>NZ_CP084414.1:0-101450 GCF_020401845.1 Pseudomonas sp. HS-18 | reverse complement strand
TGACTAAGACACGTTGCCCGGAAAGCTGAAGTTGAATAGCCAGGTTGGTGGCATTGGTCGACTTGGCTGTTCCGCCCTTATGGATGAATACAGAAATTACGACCTGCTTCTGCAGAGGCTTCGTGTAACCCCGTTGGCGACGAACCGCTGCAATCTTGAAGAGATCAGAAGGACGATACGCGCGTGTAGTCACCGTACCGCGGGGGACACGAGGAATATCGATGCCGTTTTCTTCCTCGATATCCTTAAGCCTTCTGGTGGTCAACCCAAAGCAATCCGCTGCGAACTGCGGTGTGTAGTAGACCTGCTCCCAGTCGACGTAGTTTTGCATCTCTTCTTCGTGTTCGACGTGCGTATTCATCATCCACCTTCGGCATCAAGTTGTGCATCGAAGGAGATCATAGTTCCGGATTTCCAAAACCCAAAGCTTTCAGTTCAGGCTTTCGTCTGATTTATGCGCGAAAACCTGAACTGAACTCAGATTACTAGGCATAACGTGGAAGCAGAGCCCGATCAGCTCTGTAGCCGAAGGTTGAGACCGTGATGGAGAAGCGATCGCTCAGACCATCATTCTCGAGGGTTACCTCGAGATCGCCCTGTCGATAGGTTACTGAGGTGAAACCGGCCTGGCCTTCAATCTCAGTCACCACATCCAGCTGCTCATTGAGCCGTTCCAGGATGGGTTCAAAGTAGGGTGTGTCGATTTTCGCTAAGGCTACGTCGAGGATTCCCCGCGAATTGAAGGACAGCTGTACATCATGGAGTCCTTCCGTCTTGAGCTCCCAGTCGTTCAGACCGTAGACAGGGCCACCGGTGTAGGAAATACCGATTTCATCGATGATCTTCATAGCTTTCTGTACATCCGAAGCTGTGGTACCGCCGACTTGAACGCAATGATGAAGATGATTGGCGCCGTGCTGCGCCTCTGCTTTGTGAGGCGTTATCAAAGTGAGCGCTTCCAGGAATCGCTCTAGTGGCTGTTTTTCTTCTGCAGACATCCAGGTGCTCCGGATTGGGGTGTTCCGGACAATTCTGTGGAGTGGGGTAGGGCGGTAGCGGCCTTTTCTGACCGAATTTCGGCCTGAATTGAAAAATCTTGCTCAAGCGCGAAACCGCCAATCCTCAGAAACCTTTTTAGAGCTTGTTTTTCTCTTGTTTTTTCTTGTTTTTCTCTTGTTTTTAGCAGGCTGGAGGCCTTGTGGGGCGGGGCTTTCAGAAGGGTATCGACTACAAGAACCGGTATTACGACTACAGATTCCCTGCTTACGACTACGGATCGCGGGTTCACGACTACAGTATCCGGCGCGAAAAGCTACATCTACCGGCTGTTATCCACAGGCCATGCACCAATTTTGAGCAGCGCGAGTGACTGAAACGGGCCCTTAGCGAAGGTTGGACGAGCAAATTATGACTGATAGGGCGTTAGGCGTTTCATGGTGAGTGAACTTTGGCTACTTTGAGGTCGTAACGACTACAGATTCCGGGCCGATGTGCCTCTGAAACGAAATTACGACTACAGATTCCGGCAGGGGCGACCCTGTACCTGTGTTCATCGACTACAGATTCCGGCCCGCGCATGGAGTCCCCGATCTGAAATGGGCGTAACCCAAGCGACACTAGGGATTGGCTGAATCGACTACGAATTCCGGCTGCGCATTCACGGAGCTCTTACGACTACACATTCCGGGTATAGCTAGGTGTTGAACTAGGCCAGGATCACTATCAGCTGCACGATCAGACCAAAGCGTGGGTTCATTTCTAACCGAATTTTTGCAGGAAAGCAGCGAGTACAGCTTTGGCGCCCAGTCTCCAATGCATAACTACCTGTTTTATAAGGATAATATCTAATCGACTACGGATTCCGGCTGTGTGTAGGTATGGGATCGCGGCCGGAAAATGGATGGCTACCTGACTCGACTACAGATTCCGGTATTGGAACTGGTGGAATCCCTCAGCGGCAATCGACTACAGATTCCGGCTCGTTGCTAAGCGACTACAGAAACCGGCTGTGACTTTCAGTGAGTACTGACCCAGTCACGACTACAGATCCCGGTAGCGGTGGCGCCACCAAGAGGTTTGGGAGCCTCGATGGATCGCATCGACTACAAATTCCGGTACGTATCCTGGCATTGAAGACGTGGTTAGGGCTCGCGGAGGAAGAAACTGATAGGGAAATCAGATGCTTGTACTTCAATAGCCGGAATCTGAAGTCGAATCCATTGAGCCAGCGACTACGATTTCCGGCTGTTGAAATATCCAGCCCGACCTCACATGCGGTCTATCGACTACAAAGCTAAGTGCCGGTAGTCTATGCGGCATACGGGGGGAGCCCAAATGACCGCGAACATCGAGCAAGAACAACCTGGTTCTAAATCGAAGGATAAGGACCAGCGGCCGCTACGTGTTTCCAAGTCCAATGACCTCATCCAGGCTTCGTACAAACTGACCTTGCAAGAGCAGCGCTTGGTACTGGCTGCCATCTGTAAGCAGGATCCGCGCAAGCCGATGGAGAAGGTGATCAGTGTTTATGCCTCCGACTTTGCCAAGATCTACGGCATCCCACTCCGTCACTGCTACGAGTACATGAAGGAAGCCGCGGACTCCCTTTACGAGCGGGACATCAAGACCTACGACAACAAAGGAATGGACCGGAAGCGCTGGGTTGATCGTGCGAAGTACGTGACGGGGGAAGGGCGGGTGGATCTGTACTTCACCGTTCACGTGATGCCATACCTCTCGCACCTGACCAAACGGGTAACCACCTACGATCTTCGCCGAGTCGCCCAGCTTGAGTCGACCAACAGCTATCGACTGTTCGAAATGCTGATGCAGTTCCGGAGTACAGGCTGGGCGCACATCGAAGTAGATCGACTGCGCGAGGCCCTTGGGTTAGACGGAGCCTACGAGCGGTTCAACAACCTGCGGCAGCGGGTAATTGATCCTGCGGTTAAGGAGTTGGAGGCCAAGAGTGGTCTGATCGTGACCTACGAGTTGCAGAAGGCAGGGCGCAAGGTGAAGGCAATCAAATTTGCCTTCAAGGACGCAGTGCAGATGCCATTGGTTCTGCCTGACCAACCCGAATTCATTCCTGGGAGCTGGGACAGCGACACGCCGCTATCTGACGCATTTGGCGAACTGCTGAATGAGGATCATGAGATGGCGGACGCTGAAATGCATTGAGAAGTGTTGCTAGTAGCAACATCAAAACCCGGCGTAGCCGGGTTTTTTTATGCCCGGCATCTGGCCGTCATTCGTTGTAGGGCTGTCGTTTGACAATCCAGGCAGGCAACCGAAATGAATAGGTGCCGTAATCTGTAGTCGTTTTGTCGTCAGGCAGGAGCAGCCGCCGAGTGTCTGTTCAACTAGCTGCCGTCATCCGTTGTCATTCTAAGGCCAATGCTAGTAGTTCGGGACAACCGCGAACAGCGCACGTCGCCATCGAGCGACCTGCTCGGAACTCGCTTTACCCTGGTTCTTGAGGGCAGAAAATACGGCAACAGAAAATCTCATCGCTTCGTCGTCATCGTCATGATGATCAATCATTACGATAGGGAAGGCGCCGGCAGTCCCAAGGTCCAAGGAAACAACTGCAATAGTTCTCACCAGGTGAACACCCCCGACGTCGACACCCTCAGCAAGAAATCTTGAGAGCGACGAGACGATGCCTTGCTCGCAAAGAGCAACCAATCCGCTTGGCAGAGTTGCTGGTCCAGCGAATTCAATTTCCGGATCAGTATTTCCCATTTCATCCTCGTTGCTGCATCCAGTTGTAGACCGAGACTATCGCGAATGTTGAGCAACCCAAGCGTGAATGCAGCAGACGCGTTGCACTGCTGAGAAATCTCTTACCGGCTCCTGGCAATCTGATTTCCAGCCAATTTTAGGGAGGAAAAGCTGACCTGCGATCGCGGTGATCCCGGAAGCTTGGTGCTGTCCCGCCCTTGGGATTTCCAAAGCGATATTTAGCCTGATGAGTAGTCAGCCGTTCGGCGATCTGAAATTGGCTCGAAGGATAACGCCTATGTACCAAGCCCTCGCTTCAAGACCTGGTGTTCCGACCTCGACTGCTTCCCTGTCAACACCATCGGAAGTTCCCCAACCAGAGGTTGTCCTGCTGCACCAGGCAATCCAGCTCTTGTGGGAGGTTGCCCAATGCAAGGAGAACGCGGTGGACCCGCGCTGGCATGCAAAGCTCGACGAACTGATGGGCAGAATTGGCGATTCACTTCCTGATCTGCTCGCACAGCAGTCAGAAGCTGAAAACGTGC
The DNA here is from genome assembly GCF_020401845.1 of Pseudomonas sp. HS-18. Classification (NCBI taxonomy): domain Bacteria; kingdom Pseudomonadati; phylum Pseudomonadota; class Gammaproteobacteria; order Pseudomonadales; family Pseudomonadaceae; genus Pseudomonas; species Pseudomonas sp. HS-18. Next base: position 97,182 of record NZ_CP084414.1, on the reverse strand, counting down.
AGAAGGGGGGCTGGACCGCGAATCTGACTTTGGCAGGGGTAGTTAAAGCGGCTGCATGGATGCTCAGGACGCAGGACGAGAGTCCTGGCCTTGGGATGCGCTGTGCGGAAATGTTGTCTGCAGCACTGCAGGCAGACACAGATGAAGAACGAGCGCCCCTGGTGGAAGACGAAGGAGTGGTGACGTTGGCAGAAATCTGGGCAGCCATCGGGCGTCAGCCCTCAATGATGCCCAGGAAGAGTGGAGTACTGGGGATGCTGCGAATCATCGCAGGCACCTCGGGCCAGGAGATGACGGCCGCGCTGCTGGACGTTATCCGTGAGCGCCGGCGCCAGCAGGATGAGGAAGGATTCACTTCTGCGCACGACGATCGCTTGTCAGTTGCTGAGTTGGCCCGGGCAGCTGGGTGCTATGCGATGGGAGCTGCGGACTTGATACGGACAATCCGCCCATTCTGGCCCAGGGACCAGGCCAGCCTCAAGTTCAAGCACCAACGGCAGAATCTGGTAATGGCCGCGGCTACCAGTCTCGCGGCTTTGGAGCGGTTCGACCGCTTGCACAACCCGCTGCCGGCGACCGATTGATGAGCAAATACCGAAGAGGGTGCATGTTCATTCGTCGTTTGAAGCCCACCGATCGCACGGACAGCTTCTTGCTGGCAGTACGAATTGCTGCTCTGAAAATGCTGACAGAGAGGAGAGGGCGAATGCCTTACGTTGTGGTTCGACACGGATTTGAAGATGTCATCGCCGCCGGGGCAACCAAAGCAGAACTCAAACGAGCCATACATTCCTCTCATGCATCTAACTGGAAAGAGGCTGCACGCAGAACACGCGAATGGCATCGCGAAATAAGGTCGCTTGACTGATTAATACCACCCCCTCACTTGAGGCATGGACGCTGCTGACTCCCCCCCGGCCTGTTAACAGGGGAGGGCAGGAAGTTCCAGGGAGCGTCCGCTACAATATGTGAAGGGGTGGTATTATTGGAATGAGAGAATGACACAGACGATCGCCGACGCTTACGCCGAATTACTGCACGCAGTAGCGACCTTCAATGAACGCTGGCCCAGCCTGGTGGAGGAGGGGGCAGTTTGGGAGTTGCCTCTTCTGCAGGAGCAGAAGACTCCGAAGCAAATCCCGGTGAAGCATCTAACAGGCGAGGAGGCGATTGGTGCAGCTCTGGCTGCATTCAAAGAGTTCGAACGTGACCTTGGCCAAGCGCCAGGTACGGTCATGCGGCTACCGGGTTACTTCATCTTGTCATCGTCAATCCTGGCAGAGGGGAGGGCGGTGAATCGGCGCAAGGCGGAGTTGGAAAGGGCGATTGAAGCAGAGCGCCAGTTCCGCAATGTCTCCGTCAGCCGGCGGTCGCACATCATGCGACAGGCTCTAGGGAGAAATTTTTCCCTCAATCAGCTCAAGCGAACGATCCAAGTGTTCGACGCCTCGCCAAGACAGATCACGTTTACATGGGCTGGCCACACTTCCGGCAAGGAAAAAATCCGCGTTGCCCAGGTGCGGGAACTGCTGCTGGCCGATGCAAACGAGCGAGTTTCCACTGGAGGGATCCAGCTGGAGCAAACGCCCCAGTGGCTGGATCTCCGAGGGCTCTCGAACATGGCTGAGGATGACCTCCTCGATGTCCCCAAGCTGGTCGCACCTCATCCTCGCTGCATGCTTTGGTTCTCCGAGAGCAGTCGCTACGACGCAATGCTGCATGCAAATTTACCGTTTTTCGTTGTACGTGGAGATCGCCGGCCGAAGGTCGTGGGGCTCAAGGACTTTGATAGCGCAGCGCGAACCGCCAAGCGGCCGGACAGTAAATCGAGAGAGCCTGCGCTACCAGGTGGCCGATTCTTCGTCGCGGAAGATTCCTCACCGGCAGCAGGCGCCCCCGCTGCCGGCATCATCGAGGGCGTAGAATCTACCTACGCCGAATCGCTGAATCCGCGACGGCGCGAATAGCCGCCCGGGAAAGCGCATGCAGTTTTGGCCGGTAAGTCATTAGGGCTGGTTTGCACTTTCCCGCACTCGGGTACTCTCTACGGAATCGATCTACAAGGGCACGTGAAATGGACTTCGACCGAGTCATACGAGCAGGGGCGCATCGCGCAGAAGCGCTGATTGGCAAGTATCTTGGACTTCGTCCGGGCAACCTTGACTTGGCCGAGCTGGACATCTCTGCCCTGGATGGCGTTTCCGCGGACTTCAAGCGCTGCGCGCTGATGATCCAGGACCTGGTTGCAGCCCCGCCGAGCAGGATCGCCGCCAAGAAAATGATGATCCTGGTGGCCGCCCTGGGCGAATTAGTTAAGGTGCCGCGCCTGCGTCAGCCGTTGATGGCCATGTGGGAGCTTGAGGAGTCCTTGTCCACCGGCGCCGGCCTCATGTTCGTTCGCCACGCGCTGGTCATTCTGCTGATCTTCCTGGGAGTTGGTTTCGTCTCACCCGCTATGCACGGCCTTCCGATGGCCATCAGCTACACGGCATTGATCGCCGGATACGTTTCACTGGCGCTGGGCCTGACGCACTTCAAGAACTCAACTGCAGCGTTCTTCATTGGCTGTCCGCTCGCCCTCGTTGCCGGCGCGGGAATCATTGTGTTGGGTAATGAAACTCTGCTGATGGCTGCATTGCTGCTCGTATCGCTGGGCATGTTCATCAAGAACGCGGTGACCATGGTCAGGAGCCGCACGAGACCGGCACGCCCCGTCGACAACGGTGTCCCTTTCCTTCTGGAGACAGACTCGAACCTGTTCGATGACGAAGCCGATCCCTTCCTCCACAACCACGCCGGCATGCATCCCTACGCTGTAGATGACTGACCGGCCACCATCGGCGCCTGTTTCATCCCCCTCCGGCTACCGCCGCGTTCAGGCGCTTTTCCAGCTCGGAGCATGCCGACATCAGCTCGGCGAAGGAGGGGGGCGTCGACTCGAACATACCTCCAGCAATCATGCTGAGGTAGTCCTCCTCCAGGCTTGAAAGGGCGCCGCCGGTAGGTACGAGCTGCAGATTTCCTTCTACGGCGTGCTGGTAGTCCACAACCGAGTCATCTGCAGCTTTTTCCCTGAAGAACCAGGACTTGTGCGCAGCGACTTTCCTTGCGATGTCACGCTGGGAAATTACGTCGGCGAACTCTGAGTTGCTGGCGATCATGGCCAAGTCGTGCCAGTGGCGGGCGAACCGCTCAGATTTCAGGCGCTCTTGCACGCAGTAAACATGGGCAGCCGTAGCCTTCTCCCAGAAGGTGCGCGCAACATCCATCACGACAGGGTTAGCAACGGGGAAGCTGACACCCTCCATCTCCGCCCGGGCCAGATCGCAGGTTACGATGCGACGTGCATGTGGCTCCCCGGTGGACCTGGCCCCGAACTCAAGCAGGACTCGTGGCTGGATGTAAGAGCTCGCGGTTTTGCGGGGAGGGTAGTGGAGGTAGAGCTTGTCACCTTCCAGCTGCAGATCCAGTTGGATGCCGGCGCTAGCGATCGCTTCCCCAAGCAGAGGAACAACGACCTGCTCGATCCAAATTGGTAACTGCTTGCGTACTTCCTCAGTCCAGCGACCGGCCTGAGCGCGGCTCTTCGGATTTTCGGTCTCCGCTGCAGGAAGCATCTGACGGACGTCGTAGGTCAGATCAATATCCTCCGAGAAGCGATCGATCAGCCGATATACCTTCGACAAAGAGGTGCCGCCCTTGAAGGTGAGATGGTCACCAACCGGGGCAGAGAAAATCCTCCCCAGTGTCCACACGACGTAGATGTCCTTCTCCAGGACATAGGCTGGCCGGCCAAGCATCTGCGCCGCTGTTTCCAGAACCTCGGCCTGGTCATTTGCGCTGAGTTCGAAGAAATCAGGCATTCATAGCCTCCTTGCCGAGGAGTGTGGCCATCCATGAGGGCAGGGTAGAGCGGCGCGCGAGCAACATGGTCCATTCGGAGGCAGGCAGCTTGCTATGCAGCTGCTTGATTGCCGAATAAGCGTGATGCTCACCCAACCAGGCCAGAGCACGAATTGCTTCGCCGGCGGCCGACACCCCCAACATCCAACGAGGCGCATGCTTCACCTGAATTTCGGTTTTACCCAGCTTCAGGGTCCGCGGCCGGCCACTCGTGAGGAATATCTCGCGAACAGGCACCTGTTGCGTTAGACCGAGTGTGTTGGCCGCTCGGGCGCCAGTCGAGGTCACAGTTTCATTGTTCATCTCGGCGAGGGCCTGGACGATTTTCTCCGCAGCCGGCGCGCGGGTACCGAATCGACTTTTCACAGGCACCACATACGTACCGCGGCAGATGCGCAAAAGCTTCCCGGCCTTCGCCAAACGAGAGAACGCTTGGTCAATGGCAGCACGTGATCCCACGCCCAGAAATTCTTTCGGTGCAAGCACGCCACCTTCCGGCAAGGTCCGACTGCGCTCCAGGATGAGTTCGGGAAGCTTCTTCATATCGCCACCACTCGGTGATTTGATGCAATGTCATAACTCTATCAAGATTTCTGACATTTGGTCAATTTTCAACCGAATACGCCGCCTTGGAATAGCTTCCAGCGCGCATTGGGGAATATTAATAAAATTGTTTATTCCTTCGCATAATAAGCATTATGTTAAATCGCTTAGCGCGCAATATTTTAGCGTGGCTTTGAATGCTCTCGTAGCACACCTCGAAGCCCGCTTGGGATCAGGCCGGGGACCAGTAGCGTGGGCTTGTCATCCAAATGCGGAATCCGCCCATGAACATCCGCGTCATCGCCCTTTTGCTGATCGGTCTTCAAGGCTGCCAGGCCGTTGAGCCGCGCCAGCTCTCCAACGATGAGCCGAAAGCGCCAGCCGTCTTGCGTTTGGCGCCAAGCTGCCAGGTCCTGGGGGTCGTTTACCGATGCGCGTGGGTCGAACCGGCGGGTTAGCGCCTCGTAGCGAGCCTTGTTGGAGCCCTACTCGCCGGGCAGGTGAAATCGGGTAGTGTGGTGCCCTACTTCAGTGGTCAGCATCATCAGGAGCGGCTGATCGAAGCACTGCAACCGCCACTGCGGAGGCCTCATCGGTGCCGCGTCCAACTGAACAACGCGCCCACCGTCCCATCACTCCTCCCATCGGCCGGCACGCCACAAGCGCAACCACAGAGTCGGAGTCGACCTCTCTGTGAGTTCGCACCGACCATCCCAGTTCGGAGTTTGCTCCCCCGCGCCGGACCAGCAACAGCTGCGCGGAGTCTCCGTAGGAGCGAGTGGGCATGAGGTCCAGGTGCGCAATGCCCAGCGCCGCCAGTACCCATGCATCCATCTCATACGAGCCTGGCTGTCTGCCCAGAAGCGCGATGCGCTCCAGGACCTCTCCCCTGCTCGGCAGCTCACGGGAGAAATCTTCACCTGGCATGTCGCCAGTAATCCGGCATGAATCTGCAGGTAAGCATCCCCACCGGAACCATGCCTCATTGCTGGCTTGGTCGATCTGGTGGCCAAGGCGAACAAGAGGACAGTCAGGGTTCGATAGCACGCCGGCAACCCAGCCTGCGAGCGATGCTCTCTGCACGACTTGAGCGGACCCAGCCCGCGGGTAGACGCTGAGCCTGCTCATTCCAGTTGCTCAAGCAGATGTGTGATTCGCTCAATCCGGCGCCGCAAGAAAATGGTGATGCCGCTGATCGGCATACTGATCAGCACAATGGCCAGGAAAACGTACTGAGCAAAGCTTGCTGCCTTGCGCCATGCCTGTCCCGCGCGCACCGCATCCGCCTTGTAACTCACAGCCTCTGGGGTTTCGTACCGGGCATCAGCTGCCATCTCCATCGCATAGATCCACTGGCCGTCGGCACGGGTGGGCATTGCGACGGAGCAGTTCGTTGGTGGTGTCGTCGATAGTGTCAGCCAGCTCAACGGCATTGCGCTGCTCGTTCAGCGCCAGCGCCAGCATGAACTGCCGCTTCCAGGTAGGAACTGTCGTCTCGCGGATCGTGTAGAACTTGTCGATCAGCATCTGGTTGTTGGCTTGGATGATGCGGATCGCCGGCAGTGATTGCATCGCCGATTGCTGCAGCGCCATCAGATCGCCGACGCGCTTGTTGAGGTTGGCGATCAACCCATCCAGGTCGGACAGCTCCCGTCCTGAGCCGCGGGGCCAACTCGTTGCACGTCGACCAGCAGTTGGACGAGCCCGTTGGTGGCGCCGCTCGCGGACCAGCCGCTGGCGGCCGCGATCAATAGCGTCGCTGTTGCCATCGGGATCACGACGAACGACAGCAGGCACACCAAAGCAACTTCCTTGGCCAGCTGCAGGGTGTTGCGGAACCTGTAGGTGCTTTTGCTCATGTCGACACTCCTATGTCTGCTGGATCAGTCCTGGGTGATGCCCTCGAGGCTGCTGGAGAGGCTCGCCATCAACGCTTTGTGCGCCCGGCTGGCCTCGGCAACGAGCGATGGGCTCATGTGCTTCGTGGTGATCAGGGTGAGGCTGTGTTGGCGCCACACGGGCACGAGGACGTCAACCGTCTCATTGACGCGATCGAGCATGTCGATGGCCTGGGCACGGGTGAGCTTCATCTGGTTGATGCTGAGTTCGTGGGAGGCCAGCAGCGCCGTCAAATTCGCAATTTTGCGAGCGAGGCGTTCGCGCGGCCGATCGAACTCCATGCCGGCGCCTTGCGGTTCGCCGACGGTGGGGTTTTCCTCCAGGAACTCGCGTCCGGCGCGGATGTAGGTCTGGATCGCCTGAACGTCGGTGGCATGCGATTCGATGAGCTCGGACAGCTTGGAGATCGTGCCTCGAACTGCCTGCGCCTGGCCCTCGGCAGTGGCGATCATCTCGTCCAGTGTTTTACGGGCCACCTGGTAGCGCACCTGCTTTTCCAAGCCGCCACCAAACATGCGTTCCCAGAAATTGGGCTCTTTGCTAACTCGCTCGGGCGAGGCGTCGGCCATCTTGGTGAGGATCTGGGAGAGCTGCTTGGTGAGCGCGCCCATCGAACCGCGCTGCATGAGCGCGCCCAACTGGTCGATGCTTTTCCCGGCGCCCTCGGTGTTCCCGTATTCACTGATGCGGGATGGATCACGGAACAGGTCGGGGAGCACCTGGTGCTTGAGGTGATCGACCGTGATCACTTGTTGCGTCATCTATGGCACCTCCTGAGTGAGAGGTCCCATGATTCCTGGGCTACAACCCTGTCAGAGTCTATTTCCGTCGCTTTTCGTGCAGGAAAACGAAACTCATAGCTTGCTGGCCAGCTTGGGTTCCCAGCAGTCCCCCATAGCCTGGCAATCCCTCCCCCCGAAGGATTTCCAAGGCATGAGCATCAGTGTTCCCAGCTGGCTATCGCGCTATCAAAGCGGCGAGCGCCTCGGCCGAGCCCAAGCCGTGATGTCGTATGCCGATTACTACTGCATCGATGGATCCGCAGACACCGATCCGGAGATCGAGGAGCGCCTTGGCTACTCAGCGCCAGCCATGACTGCCTACGCAAGCCGAACAGGAACACGCACTACCCTGGCGGCAATGCGCGAAGCCGGTTGGCGGCTGTTAGTTTCCGCCGCCGGCGCGCTCCGAACGGAAGGTTTCGAGCGGTATGCCCTTGATAACGGTGCCTGGAGCGCGTTCCAGCAACAAACGAAGTTCGATGAAACAGCTTTCGGCCGGGCGCTGGAGAAGGTCGGCGAGAAGGCGGACTGGGTGGTCCTACCCGATATTGTGGCCGGCGGCATGGAGTCCTTGGATTTCAGTCTCCAGTGGCTTGAGCGCCTGCAGGTTAGTTACCCCAGATTAAAGTCCTAAAATTAGTTTTCTTATGAAGAATCGATAGAAATCTAAGCTTGAAGTCTCATAGCGCCTGTCTAGCCTGAAGTGCCATCAATTCCCCTGTCAGTGTCTGAGGTCATTTAAAATGAACTCAATTCTAAAGCTGTCGCATCGCGAATACAGGCAATTCGTGGGCAATGGCACCGGCGTTAAAGCGACGCTGCCGGTAGTGGTCACTGATGACGGAGTTTTGGAAAGCTTCGCCCACTACATGTATTTGCACAGACGTAAAAGCCGCACCTGGCAAGATGCTGCGACTTTGTCGGTCCAACTCCTACTTGAGTTTGCTGCAGTGCATCATAATTCATTCAGCAAGCCCTCAATTTTATTTAAAGAGTTTGCAGAATCGCTATTTAGTGGAACTATAAACGAGTTCACCGACCCATCAAATTTATGGTGGAGCCCTAGGCGCCCAGAAGATGCAAGCAGAATAATTAATCATTTAACAAATTTTTCAGACTGGCTTGGCCGCATCCGTGAAGATGAAGGAGCTCAACTGAATCCATGGAGGAAAGCCACTTATCATGAGGAGCGCATGAATTGGGCAGCATATTCCCACCGCAGAGACAATGCATTTCTTTCGCACCTCTGGGGCCAAAATCGTAGGCAACAAGAATCACGTACAGTTAGGTCAATCACTCTGCCGATCGAGCGTTTAACTCCTGCCAAAACGTTTCAAGATTCCAAGTTCAAAGATTTGTTGCAGACCGGATTCTTTAAAAGCTCACTCAATCACTACGACTGCGCGCAGTTGCGTAACGTATTGATCACAATTTTAATGCACTACGGTGGGCTAAGGCTTTCTGAGGCACTTTCGCTGTGGGTTCAGGATGTAACTTTCGAAAATGGGGAAACTGTTGTCCGTATTTATCATCCTGAACATGGAACAACTGAAGATGGCCGACTCAGGTCTGCATATCTAATGGAGCGATACGGGCTACAGCCGAGAAACTCGTTAGTCAAGTCTACAGACCCGCTATTCTTAGGCTGGAAAAATTGCCTAATCACTGACCCAGAACGAAACTGCTTCGAAGTTATATTTTATCCGCAAATCATGGGGAAATATTTCTCCAAGCTATGGCTGGATTATCAATTACTGCAGCGGACGGCTCCGAAGGAGGGACATGACCACCCTTATGCTTTCACAAATAAATATGGCCAGCCATACTCGCATAGAATGTTCAGAAAGGCACATAAGAAGGCGATTCTTCGTATAGGACTAGAGTATGGAAAATTGCAGGGCACAACGCCACATGGGCATCGGCACGCATATGGCCAGAGGTTAGCTCAAGATGGCGCTAGTGCTCTGCTTATTAAAATCTCTATGCACCATAAGTCAATAGAATCCGCAGCGATTTATACGCAACCAACCGCGAAGCAGGTCCGCAATTGCATTAAAGAGATGGAGGAGCGTTTACTTAACCGATACGGCGAAGATGTCTTCGACTCAGAGGAAAGCGCTGATGGCGAAGCCTAGAAAACAACTATATCGCAATATCAACGATGCAATAAATGCCGTAAACAGGCTAGGGATAACAAGCAAAGACGAATATATTTCCAGATACAAAGAGGATCCAATGCTCCCAAGCCATCCATACGTACTGTACGCAAAGTGCGGATGGACGACATGGGCAGAATTCACCCCAAAACCAGATGTTTTTTTATCATACAATGAGGCATCAAAGGTAGTTCAGAAATACGGCATTACAAAAAATGTCGAATATAAAAAGTGGTACAAGACAATTCCTGGAATGCCTAGTCATCCCGACCAGACTTACTTAAATCGCGGATGGGTGAATTGGATAGTTTTTACGGGTCAAAAGAATAATGCGTTCTATCCAAGCTATGAAAAGGCAAAAAAGGCAACCCGTAAGCTCGGGATTAAAACTCGCAAAGAGTATATGGAGTGTAGACACCTAGATCCGAAATTACCCTCAAACCCTAACCAGATGTATAAAGAAAAGGGGTGGACAAACTGGCCAGACTATTGCGGAAGGAATGTCCAAAGTAGGTATGAGACCCTCGAAGAAGCATCAGCAGCCACTGCAGCTCTAGGTATTAGGACAATGGTGGAATACCGAGTGCGCCACAAAGAGGATCCGCACCTCCCGGCATCTCCAGATGTCTTCTACGCCAAAAAAGGCTTTACTACATTTCCTGAATTTACCAAAACAAAGAAATGCTTTGCAAACTTTCCTGAGTTCAAAGCAACAGTACAGATGCTTGGCATAAAATGCGCTGCGGAATATCGCGCTCGATATAAAGAGCACCCCGAGCTGCCGAGCAAGCCCGAAGAGACCTATAAAGACCTTGGATGGTCAGGATGGATAGACGCCTTAGGGGTGAAACCGAAATTATTCTATGGAACTTATGAAGAAGCAAGTGCGGCTGCGATTAAGTTAGGGATCAAAACTCAAGCAGAGTACCTCAGGCGATACAAGGAAGATCCGCTCCTATACTCAAGCCCAAACAAATTTTATGCAAAATCAGGATGGACATCCTGGCATGAGTTCCTTGGAATTAAAAACCACCCTCCTTACAAAACATACGATCAGGCGAGAACAGCAGCGAAAGCACTTGGCGCGACAGGAAAAGATAGCTATTTACGGCTATATAAGTCTGATCCACGACTGGTTGCCAGTCCTATCCAATATTATAAAAACATTGGCTGGAAGGGTTGGAAACATTTCACAGGGGAGCAAAAAGAGTTCTACTCTGAATACGCAGACGCTCAAGCTGCGGTGCAATCTTTAGGAATTAAAAGCGTTAACCAGTACAAGCATCGGTATCGTGAAGATCCTCTTCTGCCTTCAGCCCCCGACAAGATGTACGCGCAATCAGGCTGGATTGACTTCCCGACCTTTTTAGGAACTTATGTATTTGATGCAACACCTTCTTACCCTAATATATGTGCAGATTATAGCGAGTGGCTCGAGGATGAAACCGATCTGCCTGGAAAGCGACAAAGTCTAAAGATTCTAATTAATGGTTTCTTTGCACCATTAAACCTTCCAGACGATCCTAGGTATTTATTAATCAGGACAAACCCATTTGATGCTGAAGCTTACAGAAATCTAATAGAAAGCCAAACAAACAGCACAAAATCAAGATTGCACAGGAGCATACTTTATTTCTTCCGCTGGGCACTAATTAAGTATTGCGCGGACGAAGATGCTGATGAGCTGATCATATTACCAGGCTGCAGAAACCCGTTTGAGACTGTTCTTGCTGGATTTCAAGAAAGTCTAACCAGTTTTCGTCCCAACCAAACAACAAAGCCGCCTCTGGGATACGAATACATTTTGCGCGCAAGAAACTTCCTTGTGCCAAATAGTGACTTATCCATGATCAATAGGCCGGCTTTAAACGAACTCTCTCATCTACATGAATTTTATAATTCTCGCCTTGACTGGGTGGAGATTGACCAATCCCTAGTCGATCGAGAAGATCCAAATTGTGTATGGCGTATTGAGACTGTTAAACGACTTGTCGACGGAAAACAAAGGAATTCGACCATCTTTAAAATCTGGTCACCGGTTCGATTCATCGCGATGTACACTCTTTTGCGCTATCCACTCAGAGGCCAACAAATTATGTGGCTTGACAGTGGAGAAGGGGATTCCGAAATTGCCTACTTAGACCCCGAAGAAAACGGTGTTAAATGGCAAAAAAACAATCTTTACTGTCGTGCATGGGCACCTAAAAAGCGCCGACATCAAGGTGCCATACAAAAAGGGCTCGATGACTCACCCATGTTTTATGTGACAACGAACAAGACAGGTATTGGCGAGGGGGGTTATGAAATCGAGTGGGGCCGGACGATCTATGCTACTGGCTTCTACTCCTTCGAGATTGGCAGAACAAATATAATCCACTAAATGAACCAACGCTTTGGCTGAATGCCGTATCTCACGTACGAATCAATAAAAAAATATTGAAGGCAAGAGGTTCGCAGTTTTTTCTTTTCCGCGACTCTAATGGATACCCTCTGGGCCCAAATTCCGTATATGAGAAAATACTTCCAAAATTGCTTTATGAGATCCAGCGGGATGGCGAGGGACTTGCTGAACTCAAAGAACACAACAGATACGCCTCCCAATATACACCACACAGCCTTCGAGTCAGCTTAATTACAGCCTTTATCACCGATGGTGGAGCCCCTATTCATCTAATATCGAAGCTTGTGGGGCATGCCGCACTAGTGATGACCATATACTATATACGTGTCGGATCAAATAAAATGCGTCGCCTTATGGGCGAGATTGAAAAAAGAACCGAACAAGCCTCACTAGAGCAGCAGGCGGAGGAGGTTAGAAAATCAGGCATGGAGTTTCTCTCACCTAATCTCATCATTACTGATGGAAATCGCCATTTAGTTAACTCTGAGCATCCAAACTCTGCCTGCGTGGTATTTGATTACGGAATCTGCCCTATGTCGGGCGCCTCGTGCCATATAGGAGGGGAAGCAATTAAAGAATGGGTATATGACACAATTTATTCACCCGTGCCTCCTGGATATCTCGGTCAAAAAAACTGCCCGCGCTGTAGATTCTTCGTCACTGGAGTTCCTTTTTTGGGCGGACTCATTTCAATTGCAAATGAAATCTCATTAGAAATCTATACCGAAAGTGAGCGTTACCAGCACTACTCGTCTGAAGTAGACCGGCTCGAGAGGGAACACTACGATGCATGTATAGCCAACATCCCCGATCTCAATGCTACTCCTCGCAAGCTGGCTATAGCTAATATGCAGCAGTCTGGCTCTAAGCTTGACAGTCTGCTCAATGACTACACTTCGATTGCTCATTACGTCAACGCATGCCTTAAAATCATAAATGATGGTGTTTCGTCTTCTTCAGATAGTGATGATATAAGGTTGATATCGAACTCATCCTGGAGGAATGTAGAGGTTGCATTTGAGGACGCAAAGACGAATTATCATTTGCTGGCAGAAATATGCGAAAACTCCACAATATACAGCTCTTCCAACCCTTCTAGGGCCCTACCCCTTATTTCCCAGGCCATTGATAGAATGGCAGAGAACAATGGAATGAAGCCTGCCATGTTCAGGTTGACAGACGCTCAAAAGTTAATTGTCGCGAACGAACTTAATAAATTATTGCTGCAGCGACTGGGGTCATGGGAGCGTATTGATGACCTATTTTCTGGAAACATTATGCTGCTTGATATTGATGCTTGCGACCCGCATTTAGAAAAGATCACGATTCAGATTAACAACATCTTAACCTTCGCCTCAAGCAAGGCAATTGACCTTTCAGGACGCACTGATGACAATTGAAGACGATACTCCAGATGCTTTATACGAACACTTACTTAAAAATGCTAAAGACATTCGCCGAAAGCGCAGCTTACAAGCAGTACATGAGGCATGCAGAATCCTCCACGAGAGGAAATCTAAAGATTTCTCCTATAGAGCTGTTGTCCATCTGGGGCGAGATCGGGGACTTAATCCGCCCAGTGAGAAGTCAATCCTTAACCCTACTGGCGAACACTATCGGATATTGATTTCAGCTTGGCGAAAAATCTCCTTTTGTGAACAGCCAAATACCTCGTTAAAATCGGACAGCTGGATATCAAAAATCAAAGAGCCTGCTGTGCGTATGGCGGCCTCGATCATGGCCGAAGAATTACGCTCCTTTAAAGCCAAGGAGTCCAGAAAAAGCAAGATCATAAATGCACCAATTATAATTGGAGAGCTATCTGGAAAAATGATTTCACCACAACTCAGGTTAAACGACGCAGAAATATCCGCCTTAAGGAATTCCATTAACCCGATGCATTTAAAATTAATAGGCCTCTCGATTGGGATGAGGGGCGAAATTATAGACTCAGCCGGTCGAGTTGTATTTAAGCCAGGATTCCAGATGGCTATTGAGAAAATACTATCTCTGCCCGCAACTTAACTATAGGCCGAAGATCTCAAGACCTACTTTAGAGCAGACCAGTTATTCATAAGATCGTTTTCTCACTGACATTGTATTTATCATCAGTCTATCCCCCACCAAGCGGCCGGAACAGGTTAATGAGTGCGATCTGCTTCTGGGGTACGAAGCCATTGACCACTCTCTCTGGGCGTCAGGTCGGTTTTTGGCGCCAGATCGCCTCGGCATGCCGCTCCAGAATTGGACCCATCGCTAGCTCATATGCTAGAAGCGGACCTCAAGGTTACTGATACAAATTGATACACACCGTTTGGGATTCAGTTGCTGCCTACATAGGGGGCGAATAAACTGCCCACCATGATCCGTCGCCTGCGGTTGTTGATCGTCCTGTTGCTCAGCTTTGCGCTTCCTCTGACCGGGATGGCGGGCATTGAGACGCCGACTGAACCCTGCCCGATGCAGAGCATGGGCATGGGCCAGATGGCGGGCATGGACCAGGACTGCTGCCAGGACATGGGCAAGATGACCCAGCACGGCAAGAAGGACTGCAAGAGCGGGCAGGAATGCAAGACCGGCAGCCTGTTGCAGGTCAGCGTCCTGAAGACCGCGCCTCCCGCCGCTACGCTTCAGCGCTCAGCGCCCTATACCGAAGTAGTCCTCAGCCAGGCGCCTGCCGACCTCTGGCGACCTCCCTGCGCCTGATTCCTCTCTCGATCTGAACCCCGCCCGCGCCCCTGGTGGCTGCCGGGTGGCTTGCGCCTATGCGCTGGTATTCCAGAGGAATCATTACTGTGACTCCCATCCGACTCCATCCGGGCTGGATGCTGTTCGCCCTGCTATCCAGCCTGTCTGCTCGGGGTGCATCCCTGTCGCTGGACGACGCCCTGTTGCTGGCCGAACGCAATGCCCCGTCCCTGCTCGCGCAGAGCGAAAAAATCTCCGCGGCGAAAAGCTCCGCCATCCCCGCCGGTGAATTGCCCGACCCCAAGCTGAACCTGGGCCTGCAGAACGTCCCCATCGAGGGCGACGAGCGCTGGACCACCCAGCGCGACAACATGTCCATGCAGGTGGTCGGCCTGATGCAGGAAGTGCCCAACCGCGACAAGCGCAAGGCCCGCATCGAGAGCGCGCAGGCCGCCGTGGAGCGCGCCGACGCCGAAGCCGGCGTCGAGCGCCTGAAGGTCCGTAGCGCCTCGGCGCAGGCCTGGATCGCGGCCTATACGCTGCAACGCAAGCTGGCCATGTTCGATGACTTCTATCGCGAGAACCGCCTGCTCGATGCCGCGGTCCGCGCACGACTGGCCGGCGGCGGCGCGAGCACGGTCGACTCGGTGGCGCCGCGTCAGGAAGCCGCCCTGCTGGATGAGCAGAAGGACGACCTGTTGCGTCAGGCCGCCCAGGCGCGGGCGGCGCTCAAGCGCTGGATCGGCCAGGATGCGCCGCCGGAATTGAGCGGCGACTTCCCGCATTGGTCGATCGACGCCTCCCGCTCGCTGCAGGCGCTGCACCAGCACCCGGAACTCGCCGCCTACGGCCCGATGACCCGCGAGGCCGAAGCCCTGGTGCGCGAGGCGGTGGCCGAGAAGAAACCGGACTGGAGCTGGGAGGTGGACTACCAGCGCCGTGGCCGTGAGTTCGGCGACATGATGACGTTGCAGGTCAGCTTCGACCTGCCGCTGTTCGCCGGCACCCGCCAGGACCCAAAGATCGCCGCGCGGCGCGCCCAGGTCCGACAGCTGGAAGCCGAGCGCGAGGCGCTGACCCGCGAGCACGAGCAGGCACTGGAGGACGACCTGGCCGAATACCGGCGCCTGCAACGCGCCGTCGAGCGCAGCAGCGCAACCTTGGTGCCGTTGGCCGAGGAGAAGGTACGCCTGGCCCTGGCCGGCTACCGCGCCGGCAAGACCGCACTGGACGAGGTGGTCAGCGCCCGCCAGCAACAGGTCGAGGCACGGCTGCGGCAGATCGACCTACAGGGCGCCCTGGCGCTGGTTGCGGCTCGTATTTATTTCACCTATGAGGAAAACCGCGCATGAGCCGATTTCCGTGGAAGACTCCCGCCGCGCTGATCCTCGCGCTATCCGCTGGTGGCGCTGGCGGCTACTGGTTCGCCCGGCAAGCCCACGCCCCTGAGAGCACGCCTGCCGCCACCACGGAGCGCAAACCGCTCTACTGGTACGACCCGATGGTCCCGCAGCAGCATTTCGACGCGCCGGGCAAGTCGCCGTTCATGGACATGCAGCTGGTGCCCAAGTATGCCGACGAGGCCAGCGCCGGCAGCGTGCCGGCGGTACGCATCGAGCCGGGCATCCAGCAGAACCTCGGTGTGCGCCTGGCCACAGCCAGCCGTGGCAAGCTCGACCGCACGCTGCAGGTGACTGGTCTGCTGACCTTCAATGACCGCGACGTGGCCCTGTTGCAGGCGCGCGCCGGTGGTTTCGTCGAGCGCACCTACGCCCTGGCGCCGGGCGATGTGGTGAAGGCCGGCGCGCCCATCGCCGACATCCTGGTGCCGGAATGGGCCGGCTTGCAGGAGGAGTTCCTCGCCCTGCGCGGCGCCTCGGAACCGGCCCTGCTGGCGGCAGCGCGGCAACGCCTGCTGCTGGCGGGGATGCCGGCCGCGCTGGTCGAGCAAGTCGCCCGCAGCGGCAAGGCCCGGCCGGTGATCACCCTGACCTCGCCGATCGCCGGGGTGATCCGTGAACTGGATGTGCGCCCCGGCATGAGCCTGTCGGCCGGCGCGCCCCTGGCTCGCATCAATGGCCTGGGACAGGTCTGGCTGGAAGCGGCGGTCCCGGAGAGCCAAGCCGGTGGACTCAAGGTCGGCCAGAGCGTCGATGCGCGCCTGCCGGCGTTCCCGGATCGGCCGGTGACCGGCACCCTGGCCAGCATCCTGCCAGAGAACGACCAGCAGAGCCGCACGCTGCGCCTCCGTATCGAGCTGCCCAACCCCGACGGCCAGCTGCGTCCCGGCATGACCGCCCAGGTCAGCCTCGACCTCGCCGGCCAAACCACCGTGCTGCAGATTCCCAGCGAAGCGGTGATCCGCACTGGCAAGCGCAACCTAGTGATGCTGGCCGAAGATCAGGGGCGCTTCCGCCCGATAGAGATTCGCCTGGGCCAGGAGAACGACGGCCTGGTGGCGGTCCTGCAAGGGTTGGAGGAAGGCCAGCGGGTTGTCGCTTCCGGGCAGTTCCTGATCGACTCGGAAGCCAGCCTGAAAGGCATCGAAGCACGAACCACCGAGCCTGCAGCGACGGCACCCACCGTGCATGAAGCCGACGGCCGCATCGTCGCGATAGGCGCCCAAGGCCTGACCATCAGCCATGGCCCGTTTAACACCCTGGGCATGCCCGGCATGACCATGACTTTCGCCCTCGCTCGGCCCGAGCTCGCTACGGGCCTGAAGGCCGGCGACCACATCCGCTTCGGCGTCAGCCAGGGCGATGCGGGGCTGGTCATCCAGCAGGTCAGCAAGCAGGAGGAGCAGCCATGATTGCCCGACTCATACACTGGTCGGTTGCCAATCGCTTTCTGGTGCTACTGGCCACCCTGTTCATCGTCGCCTGGGGCCTGTGGTCGCTGCGCAGCACGCCGATCGATGCCCTGCCGGACCTCTCCGACGTGCAGGTGATCATCCGTACCAGCTACCCGGGACAGGCGCCGCAGATCGTCGAGAACCAGGTCACCTACCCGCTGGCGACCACCATGCTGTCGGTGCCCGGCGCGAAAACCGTGCGCGGCTTTTCTTCGTTCGGCGACAGCTTCGTCTATGTGCTGTTCGAGGACGGCACCGATCTCTACTGGGCGCGCTCGCGGGTGCTGGAGTACCTCAACCAGGTGCAGTCGCGCCTGCCCGCCAGCGCGAAGACCGCGCTCGGCCCGGACGCCACCGGCGTGGGCTGGATCTACCAATACGCCCTGGTCGACCGAACGGGCCGGCATGACCTCGCTCAGCTGCGCGCCCTGCAGGACTGGTTCCTCAAGTTCGAGCTGAAGACGGTGCCGGACGTGGCCGAGGTCGCCACCGTGGGCGGCATGGTCCGCCAGTACCAGGTACTGCTCGACCCGGTGCGGCTGGCGAGCCTGGGCATTACCCAAGGCCAGGTAATCGAGGCCATCGGCAAGGCCAACCAGGAGACCGGCGGCGGCGTACTCGAACTGGGCGAGGCGGAGTTCATGGTGCGCGCTTCGGGCTACCTGAAGACCCTGGCTGACTTCCGCGCGATTCCGCTGCGCCTGGCCGCCAACGGCAGCCCGGTTACCCTAGGCGATGTCGCCAGTATCCAACTCGGTCCGGAAACGCGCCGGGGCATCGGCGAGCTCGACGGCGAAGGCGAAGCGGTGGGCGGAGTAATCGTCCTGCGCAGCGGCAAGAACGCCCGCGAAGCCATCCTCCGGGTGAAGGACAAGCTGGAAGCGCTGAAAAAGAGCCTGCCCGAGGGCGTGGAGATCGTCACGACCTACGACCGCAGCCAGCTGATCGACCGCGCGGTGTCCAACCTTAGCCACAAGCTGATCGAGGAATTCATCGTGGTCGCGCTGGTCTGCGCCGCGTTCCTCTGGCACCTGCGCTCGTCGCTGGTGGCCATCGTCTCGCTGCCGGTGGGTGTGCTCATCGCGCTGATCGTGATGCGCCACCAGGGGATCAACGCCAACATCATGTCCCTGGGCGGCATCGCCATTGCCATCGGTGCGATGGTCGATGCGGCGGTGGTGATGATCGAGAACGCGCACAAACGCGTCGAGGCCTGGCACGAAAAGCACCCCGGCACGCCGCTTGCGGGCGAGCAGCACTGGCGGGTGATGACCGAGGCCGCCGCGGAAGTCGGGCCGGCCCTGTTCTTCAGTCTGCTGATCATCACCCTGTCGTTTATCCCGGTGTTCACCCTGCAAGCCCAGGAAGGCCGCCTGTTCGGCCCGCTGGCCTTCACCAAGACCTACGCCATGGCCGGCGCCGCCGGGCTGTCGGTGACCCTGGTGCCGGTATTGATGGGCTACTGGATTCGCGGCCGCCTACCCTCTGAGCAACGCAACCCGCTCAACCGCTGGCTGATCCGCCTCTACCAGCCGGCGCTGGACGCGGTACTGCGTCGGCCACGGACGACGCTGGTGGCGGCCGCGCTGGTCTTCCTCACCACACTGTGGCCGCTGTCCCATCTGGGTGGGGAGTTCTTACCGCCGCTGGATGAGGGCGACTTGCTGTACATGCCCTCGGCCCTGCCCGGCCTCTCCGCGCAGAAAGCCTCGGAGTTGCTGCAGAGTACCGACCGCCTGATCAGGAGCGTGCCGGAGGTGGAAAGCGTGTTCGGCAAGGCCGGGCGTGCCGAGTCGGCTACCGACCCGGCGCCGCTGGAGATGTTTGAGACCACCCTCCGCTTCAAGCCGAGGGACCAGTGGCGGCCGGGCATGACCAGCGAGAAGCTGGTGGAGGAACTGGACCGCGTGGTGAAGGTGCCAGGCCTGACCAACATCTGGATTCCGCCGATCCGCAACCGCATCGACATGCTCGCCACCGGCATCAAGAGCCCCATCGGGGTGAAGGTAGCCGGCACCGACCTCGCCGAGATCGACCGCGCCACCCAGGCGGTGGAGCGGGTGGCCAAGGGCGTCCCCGGCGTGACCTCGGCGCTGGCCGAGCGCCTCACCGGCGGGCGCTACATCGACGTCGACATCGACCGCCAGGCGGCGGCCCGCTACGGCATGAACATCGCCGACGTACAGGCCATTGTCAGCAGCGCCATCGGCGGCGAGAACGTCGGCGAGACGGTGGAAGGCCTCGCCCGCTACCCGATCAACGTGCGCTACCCGCGCGAGTGGCGCGATTCGGTCGATGCCCTGCAACAGTTGCCGATCTACACCGCCCAGGGCGGCCAGATCACCCTCGGCAGCGTGGCACGGGTGCGCATCAGCGAAGGGCCGCCGATGCTCAAGAGCGAGAATGCGCGCCTCTCCGGCTGGGTCTATGTCGACGTGCGCGGCCGTGACCTGGCCTCGGTGGTGGCGGACCTGCGCCAGGCGGTGGAGCGCGACGTGAAACTCGCGCCGGGCATGAGCCTGAGCTACTCCGGCCAGTTCGAGTATCTGGAACGCGCCAACGCCCGCCTCAAGCTGGTGGTGCCGGCGACCCTGGCGATCATCTTCGTGCTGCTCTACCTGACCTTCGGCCGTTTCGACGAAGCGTTGCTGATCATGGCGACCCTGCCCTTCGCCCTCACCGGCGGCGTGTGGCTGCTGTACCTGATGGGCTTTAACCTGTCGGTCGCCACCGGGGTCGGCTTCATCGCCCTGGCCGGGGTTGCGGCGGAGTTCGGGGTGATCATGCTGATCTACCTGAAGAACGCCTGGGCCGAGCGCCAAGGGCCCGGCGACCCCACGGCGCTTCTCGCCGCCATCCGCGAGGGCGCGGTGCAACGCGTGCGCCCCAAGGCGATGACTGTAGCCGTCATCGTCGCCGGCTTGCTGCCGATCCTCTGGAGCAGCGGAACCGGCAGCGAGGTGATGAGCCGCATCGCCGTACCCATGGTCGGCGGCATGATCACCGCCCCGCTGCTTTCCCTGTTCGTCATCCCCGCCGCCTACTGGCTGATGCGTCGTCGTCAGGCCGATGCGGCAACTCAACCCTATCCAGGAGAAATCACATGAATCGCCTACTGATTGGCGCCGGCGCCCTGCTGCTCGCTTTGTCCTTCACCGCCACCGCCGAAAACATGCCTGGCATGAAGATGGACGGCATGACCATGGAAAGCACCCAGGCCGCACCCACCGCCAGCGCGGAAGGCACCATCAAGGCTATCGATGCCGAGCGCCACACCGTCACCCTCGCACACGGCGCAGTGACGGCGCTGCACTGGCCCCCCATGACCATGGCGTTCAAGACCGCACCGGGCCAGTTGAACGGCCTGCAGGTCGGCGACACGGTGACCTTCGAGTTCCGAACCGAAGGCGCGGACACCACTATTGTGTCGATCCAGCCTTTGCGTCGGTAACAGCAGGAGAGGTCGGCGCTAGGTTCCGTAGGGAATCTCGCGCCGACACGCCGGTGGCTATGGAGGTATTTCCCTTGGCGTAGGTGATGTGTATGCCAGCCGTTGAATTGAGGCTGATTCAAGGCGTCTGAAGAAGGCGATTCTTTGGGTTACCCACCGGGCAACGATTGAGGGGGACGGACAATGCAATTGAAACCAACATCACGCCGAGCGTTGCCACTTGGACTTCGGACCACTCTCACCTTGCTCAGCGTTTGCGGTAATCCGCAGTCACCTTGAACAGGGGAATAGCTCGCCCTCACGCCCTCATCGGCACATGGACACATTTGCCCATCAGTGCTCGACGGGCGTGACGGCGCAGCGAGACAGCGAAGTGCCTTAGCACTTGCTGTGTTCATCTCCCTTTAAGTTTGACTCCGCTACGGGAGAAGTGACCTTCTGCTCTTGAGAAATTTGAGCGCCTCCAACGAAGGATTGGCGGATCTGCTCCATCTTGGCAAACGTACGATCACCACCACTCTCGGCCATTGCAAGAGAAGAAGCAGCAAAAGCAACAATTGCCAAAAGAGTTTTGAGCGAGTTCATATATTGGTCCTTGCTAATATTCATCCGTCATTTGACGGCTTGAGCATTATGCTCAAGGACATAGTAGCCAGGTCATACTGTTGGGAAGCTGAGGCCAAAATTACATTTTGGCAATTTTCAACCCACTCAGACGATCAGCGCGAGTCTCGCGGAATCGCTGAGTCACGCCTTCATAAAGTTAACCTCAATATCATTCGACAGCCATGTCCATTTCAGGGCTCAGTGTTCCGAACCAGGCTACGAGACTGACGATGACAATCGCCACCGCGAACTCAAGAATTATACTGCGCTGTAGCGCATTAATTGCAGGAGCATAACTACCAGTCTGCAACGACCGATCTAGCAAAGGGCTGAGGTGATAGCGGTTTGCTGCAGCAAGCACCAACATCGCAAAAAATAGCGCGACCTTGATTGTTAACAGAAAACCGTAGGTGCTCTTTACCAATCCACCAATTTCCGGACCAATTATTAGCACGTAATTAGCGATGCCAGTAACTGTCAAGCTAATAACGATCAGAGCTCCTGCCGTCTCGAAACCTGTCAGCGTGCGAGACAACAAACGAAGATGCTGCTCACCTTCAAGCTTCTTGGAGCGGAGTAGCAATACGAAGGCTACCAAGGCGCCCAGCCATCCCCCTGCACCGAGAAGGTGGGCAATGTCGCTGGTAAAATGCACATAGCGCAAGATACCTTCATCCATAGCGCCGTGCCCTGTCCAGGCCAAACTAGCAAGGGCGATAGCACCTAGTGCGGATACTGCCAGCAGACTCAATGTTGGCGCACGCCTGTTGAACAGGGCAGCAATCGCAGCCAATACCAAGGCCGCGACCCTGACTATCCAAGTCAGGCCGACATCGGTACCCGTTAAGATCATCTCTAAAATATGGCGATGTATTTCGGAGAAATTGGAAACACCGCTCATCACCTTAGCCATCTGTAGCATTGCAGCTACAGATAGCAAGGTACCGATCAAGGCGGCCCACACCAATATCGACTCGAAGTTGAATACCGCCCCGCTGACCCGCTCTTGTCCCTTAAGGCTGTACAGGCCGAACAACGCCAAACCGAAAAGCATAATCAGGTCAACATACAGGGCGAAGCGTAGAGCGATAGTGACGGGGTCGCCCATGACTTACTTCACCTTGAAGGTTACAGCGCCAGTAATCGGGTGCGTATCAGAAGAAACGGCCCGCCATTGGACCTTATAAGTACCGGTGGTGAGAGGAGCTGCCGGCGTGATGAGCATCACTTTCGGATCGGTGCTGCCCGAGACAGCTGCTTTCACGCCCATGGGGGAGGAGTGAGACATGCCTGGCATTTCAGTCATGACGAGCTTGGCGCCAGAGAGTTGAGTCAGCAGCGTTTCTGAGAAGTGCAATTCGATCTTGGCTGGAGCCTCGACGACGCTTCCCTCAGCAGGCGAGGAGGAAAGCAACTTGGGATGTGCCTGGGCTACCGCACTCAGCAGCATTCCCGCACCGAGCGCAGCCATGGCGGCGAACGTTTTCAGATTTTGCATGCAAGACTCCTCGCGGCTTACAACCGCTATGTTTGTTTATTTCGGAAGAGACGAAGAAAGGTTGAATAGCCTTTAGAACCACATACGTACGCCGAGGACCAAGCGCGCTTCACTGGAGTCATCCCCCTCTTCGCGGGCATAGTCTGCTGTTTTTCCGTAGAGGTGGTTCCAGGTGACGCCTATGTATGGCGCGAACTCCCGGACGACCTCATAACGAAGCCGCAGTCCGATTTCTGAGTCAGAAATACCGGAACCGTTACCGCGTTGCGGGTCATTCCGGCCGTAGAGGTTCACTTCGGCTGTCGGCTGAAGGATCAAGCGATTGGTCAAGAGGATGTCGTAATCCCCTTCGAGCCTCAGAGCGCTTTGGCCACCTTCCCCCAGGAACGCCGTTGCCTGGGTTTCGAAGTCATACAGGGCCAACCCCTGGATACCAACAGCTGCCCAGGTTTGTGGCGAACCAGGTTTGAAGTCCTGCCGCACGCCGCCGACCACATCCCACCAAGGGCCGATGGAGTGTCCCCACAGGGCCTGCAGTTCGGCATTCTCGGTAATCCCATTTACTCGCTCTCCTTCGGAGCGCAGCCATAGGCGATCGATATTGCCGCCGACCCAACCGTTGGCTTCCCAACTGAGAGCACTACCTTGATCGGCGTCCTGCCACTCCAATTTATCTATGACGAACAGGGCGTTAAGTGCTTGTCCCATATGGTGGTCCATGCTGCCTTTGTACACAGCGGCGCGATCAGCATCGGTTAGCACAGGAATTGGCGTACGGCTTTCCGTTGGGGCCGCGGGCTGCATCCCTTGCATATCGGAGTCATCCGTATCCTGCATCTGGGAATGATCCATCCCTTGCATCTGGGAGTGGTCCATGCCCTGCATCTGGGAGCCGTCCATGCCTTGCATCGGCTCTTCAGCTTGGGCACCTGCCAAAGGGAGCAAACTCATCCCAAGAATCGCAATGCCGGCCAAAACGGGTTTGCGGGTCAGTTCGAGGTCCATGCTGTTCTCCTATTCCTGCACGCGCACTTCACGGAACATGCCCAGTTCCATGTGATACATCAGGTGGCAGTGATAGGCCCAGCGACCGAGCGCGTCGGCCGTTACGCGATAGCTGCGCTTCGACCCCGGCGGCATGTCGATAGTGTGCTTTCTCACCATGAAGTTGCCCTGTTCATCCTCCAAATCACTCCACATGCCATGTAAATGGATGGGATGCGTCATCATGGTGTCGTTAACCAGGGTGATACGAACACGCTCGCCATACTTGAGGAGTAGCGGCTTGGCATCAGCGAACTCAATGCCATCGAACGACCAGGAGAACTTCTCCATGTGGCCGGTCAGGTGAAGCTCGATGGTTCGGGATGGGATTCGTCCGTCAGGGTCATCGAATGTGCTCTTTAGATCGGCATAGGTCAGCACGCGCCGGCCATTGTTGCGCAAGCCAATACCTGGGTCGTTGAGCTTTGCTGTAGGGCTCATAGTCTGCATGTCGACCAAGGGGTTATTGGCTTCGGACGCAGGGTGGGATTGCATTTGTGCCCCCATTCCCTGCATCTGGCTGTGGTCCATGCCAGCCATGCTGCCATGGTCCATGCTGGACATATCCATGCCCGCCATGTCGCCATGATCCATCCCGGACATATCCATGCCGGCCATGTCGCCATGATCCATCCCGGACATATCCATGCCCGCCATGCTCCCATGGTCCATGCCTCCCATCCCCATATCGTCCATGGTGATTTGTGGGCGGGGATCTAGCGCCGGAACTGGTGCACTGATTCCTTCCTTTACCGCAAGCGTGCCTCGGGCGTAGCCGGTACGGTCCATCGATTGAGCAAAGATGGTGTAAGCGGCCTGGTCTGTCGGCTCGACAATGACGTCATAGGTTTCAGCAACGGCAATGCGGAACTCATCAACACTTACCGGCTGGACTGGCTGCCCATCTGCAGCCACTACTGTCATCTTCAGTCCGGGAATCCGAACATCGAAGTAGGTCATTGCAGAGGCGTTGATGAAGCGCAGTCGGACCTTTTCCCCGGGCTTGAAAATGCCAGTCCAATTGGTATCAGGTGCGTGACCATTGACGAGATAGGTGTAGGTATAACCACTGACGTCGGCGAGATCGGTTGGGCTCATCTTCATTTCAGCCCACATTTTTCGGTCGGCGACAGTTTTCGACCAACCCTTCTCGCTTACATCATCAATGAAATCCCCGACCGTGCGTTTATGGAAGTTATAATAACCAGAGTCTTTCTTCAGCTTGGCAAGGACACGACTGGGATTCTCATCCGACCAATCGCTCAGCATGACGACATAATCGCGGTCACAAGAAATTTTCTCTGGCTCTTTGGGGTCGATAATTAACGGCCCGAAAACGCCAAGCTGCTCCTGGAAGCCAGAGTGGCTGTGGTACCAGTAGGTACCATGCTGATTGACCTTGAATTTATATTCGTACATGCCATCGGGAGCGATTCCCTGAAAACTTAAACCCGGCACACCATCCATGTTGGCTGGGAGAATAATTCCATGCCAATGAATGGAGGTATCTTCCTTCAAGCGGTTACGAACGCGGAGCGTAATCGTGTCACCTTCACGCCAACGCAAAGTTGGCCCCGGAAGCGAGCCATTGATGGTCATCGCTGTACGAACAGCACCGGTCAGGTTGACTGAAGTTTCACCAATGAATAGGTCGAACTCGGTACCCGCAAGCACGGTCGGTTGAGTTGGACTGGTAAGAGCCCAGACGGGGGTGCGCCACAAACCGAGACCACCGAGAATGCCTGTCGCAGCAAGGCCCTTAACGAAAGTCCGTCTTGACGTTTTGTTCTGCATTCCGCTACGACCCTGCTTGAAGAGAGCTCTTAGGAACCAATTTATGGGGCCATTTTCGAGCCATTATTGAAGTAGACTTTGTATCGAGCCTCGCGATTAGAGGCTCAGATGTCCTTGAAAAAATTTGCCATATTTAGGCAGTCGCGATGATTACATTTCTGTAAGGATCAGCCTTTTCGCTACCTGCCGGGGCCCGCAGGGCGTAGACGCACACTGCCATCATTGCTGTGAGCGGCGGGCGGAAGCTTCTCTCCCTACCCACAAGCCTGTAGCGCAGCCAAAACGGCAAGCCTTGCCATCCACTAGTTTATGGCAATCTGCCCTACCATCCCTTTCTGGTAATGTCCTGGAACGTTACACGCAAATTGCAGCCCTGCTGTTTTACTAAATGTCCAAACCAACTCCTTGGTTTGGCCTGGCTCAATCAAAACACTGTTGGCGTCACTGTGATTCATGCTGGGCATGCTCATGCCGTGCATGTCACCTTCCATACCTGCCATATCGTGCTCGGCGTCGTTAACTTTCATTGCCGTGAGATAGCCACTCTTGAACATCTCCACCATTTCTTTCTGGTGCTGCACGTGCGCCGCTGCCTTGCCCAGATTGAACTCATGAAGAACCAGCCCTTCGTTTTTCAATATAAACCGAATAGTCTCGCCATTTTTTACATCTATACGAGAAGGCTCGAAGTAGAGATCCCCAATCTTAATCTCAATTGTCCGATCTGCTTTCTCCGGCACGCTACGACTTCCAAAATCGAAATTCACCGCCTTTTCACTAGCCATCGAAACTGCAGAGAGGGCAAACAAAACCCCAGCAACTAGGAAGTTCGAAAATTTAGCATTCATAGAACACCTCTTAATAGAAGTATTAATCCCAGGCCCGCACAGTTAAAAAATCATGCTCTTGGCACCAGTTCTTGAGCGGCGTACTGATTGCTAAAAAATCGGCGCCAAGGCGGCGCCGATTGGCCAAAGGAGCATTGGTAAGGCCTTAAGGGGATCGCGCAAATCATCACACCTCGTGTGCTCAGGTCGTCCAGGCGACGTACCCGCTTTAGAAGTCATCTCAACCATAGCGCTACGCGCCTTACCTTCGGCTTATGCCAAGATTACATTTCTGTAAGGATCTGGTTGGTGACAGCTAGTAGCGGCACACTCAAAGCACTGTTCAGCTATGGGTCAGAAAAATGAGACTTCTTATCGCGGAAGACGAACCCAAGATCGGCCTGTACCTGCAGCAGGGATTGAGCGAGGCCAGCTTCAATGTCGACTTGGTTAATTCGGGTACCGAAGCGCTCCAACATGCACTCAGCGAATCGTATGACCTGC
Source organism: Pseudomonas sp. HS-18 (assembly GCF_020401845.1). Classification (NCBI taxonomy): domain Bacteria; kingdom Pseudomonadati; phylum Pseudomonadota; class Gammaproteobacteria; order Pseudomonadales; family Pseudomonadaceae; genus Pseudomonas; species Pseudomonas sp. HS-18. Next base: position 70,232 of record NZ_CP084414.1, on the reverse strand, counting down.
TCATATTGGATGTGATGATGCCTGGGCTGACCGGGTGGGAAGTGCTACGCATGGTGCGAGCCGCCGGCAAAGACGTTCCGGTGTTGTTCCTAACCGCACGTGACGGCGTGGATGATCGCGTCAAAGGGCTTGAGTTGGGTGCAGATGATTATCTGGTCAAACCTTTCGCATTTGCCGAGCTCCTGGCGCGCGTACGCACGCTGTTACGGCGCGCGACAGCCACTCCAACTCTGGTGACCCTGAAAATTGCGAATCTCGAAGTGGATCTGCTCAAGCGTAGGGCGGTTCGTGGCGGGGTTCGCATCGACCTGACAGCAAAGGAATTCTCGCTGCTCGAGCTGTTGATGCGGAGGCGCGGGGAGGTTTTGCCGAAATCGCTGATTGCCTCCCAGGTATGGGACATGAACTTTGATAGCGATACGAATGTTATCGAGGTGGCGGTACGGCGGTTGAGGGCCAAGATCGACGATGACTTCGAGCCCAAGCTGATCCATACGATTAGGGGAATGGGGTACATGCTCGAAGAGCCCGAGCAGAAATGAAGCGACTATCCCTAACTGCTCGCATGAGCCTGATGTTCATGCTTGCTGTGGTGTCCGTCCTGACCGTTGCTGGAGTGAGCTTCAGTGAGTTCAGTCGTCGGCACTTCTGGATGCAGGATCAGCAGACGATCACCGAAAAGCTCGACTCTATTCAACAAATCCTCATGTCTGCGAATGCCAATCTAGAGAGCAGTCACATTCGTTTGGAGCTTAATGCTTTACTTGGCGCTCACCATGAGCTCGAATCGATCATTACCACGACGGATGGCAATGTACTTTTCTCGAATTCAACCATTACTAATTTGCCGGCTCAATTTTCGCAGGAAAGTGCCAGCATGTGGGAGTGGGGGAATCATGGTCGGCTGTATAGGGGTATGACTGCTCGGGTTGGCCCACAGTCGGGGCCTAGCTCGGCAACCGCCGTCCTGATATTGGATGTCACCAGCCACTCTCACTTTTTCGTGACGCTAGAACGTTGGTTTTGGATAGGCTTGGCGATCAGCGCCATTGCAAGCGGCGCCTTGGGCGTCGTGGTTGTCAGAAGTGGCTTGCGACCGATACGACAAGTTACCGCAGTGGCGGCATCGATGTCAGCAAAGTCCTTGAAAGAGCGTATCCCACTGGACCCCGTACCCTCTGAACTTCAAGAATTAGTAAGCTCCTTTAATGAGATGCTGGCCAGGCTAGACGATTCGTTTATGCGCCTCTCCAATTTTTCAGCGGATATTGCCCATGAGCTCCGCACCCCCATTACAACACTACTCACGCACACCGAGGTGATCCTCGGAAAAAAGCGCAGCATTGATGACTACGAGGAAAATCTCTACTCCAATCTTGATAGTTTGCATCATATGTCAAGAATGATTGATGACATGCTCTTCTTGGCAAAGTCTGACAATGGACTTATCACTCCTGGCTCGGCCAAGATCAATCTTGAGGAGATTGTGCGGAGGCTCTTCGAGTACTACAGCCTGCTGGCAGAGGAGCGCGGCATTGAGCTTCGCCTCAATGGTTCGTCTTGTATCCAGGGCGATAGCCTGATGCTGCATCGAGCCATTTCCAACTTGCTATCGAATGCGGTTCGTTACACCCCAGCGGGTGCAACAATCGAAGTTTTTATTGAGAGTAACGCCAATACCGTGACTCTCTCGGTCGTCAATCCTGGAGAGACAATTCCTTCCGAGCACCTGAAGAAGCTCTTCGATCGCTTCTATCGTGCCGACCCCGCGCGTCGAGAGGGGGAATCGCATAATGCAGGCCTTGGCCTCGCGATTTCACGTTCAATTGTCGAGGCGCACCATGGCCGCATCTGGTGCACCTCATCAGACGGAATGACAGCATTCCACCTGGAATTTCCACATCGCCCTTGATGGTGCGATGTCCGGGCTAGCGGCGCGTCTTGTTGAGTTCAAAACACGCTACTTGAAAGCCCCCGGCGGGAAAGCCCATTCGGCTATTGGGCTGCCGGATAGTTGGCGACAACCTCGTCGGTGCCGTCGCGGGTAAGCCCAATGATCTGGTAAGCCTGCTTGGTCTGCCCCATTTCCATGCCAGGCGAGCCGACGGGCATGCCTGGAGCCGCGATCCCAAGCAGTTCCGGACGCTTCTCCAGCTCGTGGATCTGCGCCACCGGAACATGCCCTTCGACGAATTTTCCACCGATCACTGCGGTGTGGCAGGAGGACAGACGCGGAGCAACGCCTACGCGCTGCTTGACCGCACTCATATTCGGCTCGACATGGTCGTTCACGCTGAAGCCATTGGCCTCCAGGTACTTGATCCAGCTCTTGCAGCAACCGCAGTTGGGGTCGCGGTAGACGTCGATAGTTGTGGCCGCCTGGGCGATGGAGGCCATGAACAGCCCGGCCATTGCGGTCAAGCGAAGTGCCTTGTGCATGATGCGTCCTCCCTTAGTGGCAGCAGCAGGAACTGCCACCGCAGCCGCGCGCCTTGCCACCTTCCGGGGCCTGGGCCGATGCTTCGAGCTTGGCGGGATAACCGGCATCCTGCAGCGCGGCCATCAGTGCTTGGGCATCGACATCCCCACTGACGCGCACCCGACCTGCGGCGAGGTCGACCGACACCTCGGCAACCCCTGCGACTGGTGTCAATGCATCATTCACGTGGCGAACGCACGAAGCGCAACTCATGCCTTCAACGTGCAGATCAATACTTTTCATCGTGGTGACTCCTCAACAAGTAACCTTATCGTCCGGAACACCGGCAGAACATATCCGGGATATGGAGCTATCCTCGACCTTGCCATAGTGGCAAGGTCAAGCCTCCAGCACTTAGCCTTCGATCGAGACCTTACGCAGGCGCACGGCATTGAAGACGACCGATGCCGAACTCACGCTCATGGCCAACGCAGCGATAATTGGGGACAGTAGGTGCCCCGTCAGGGGGTAGAACAACCCAGCAGCCAGGGGGATGCCCATGGCGTTGTAGGCGAAGGCGAAGGCCAGGTTCTGGTGCATGTTGCGCACCGTCGCCATGGATAGGTTACGGGCGCGGAGAATGCCGAGCAGGTCGCCTTTGACCAGGGTAACTTGGGCACTATTCATCGCAACGTCGGTACCGGTACCCATGGCAATACCAACATCGGCGCGCGCCAGGGCAGGCGCATCGTTGATGCCGTCGCCGGCCATAGCGACACGATGCCCAGCCGCCTGGAGGTTGGCGGTCAGGCGCTCCTTATCCTGTGGCTTGACCTCGCCATGCACTTCTTCGATACCCAATTGGCGGGCCACCGCACGCGCCGTGGTCGGACCGTCGCCAGTGGCCATAATGACCCTGACGCCAGCATCCTGAAGGTATTGCACGGCCTGCCTGGAGGTCGGCTTGATTGGGTCAGCTACCGCCAGCAAGCCGGCCAAGGTACCGTCTACCGCCAGGTACATGATGCTTGCGCCTTCTCTACGCAGTTGTTCGGCACGTGCTTGCAGGGCCTCGCAGGACACGCCCGCATCGGCCAGCAAGGCAGTGTTGCCCAGCAGCAGGCGCCTCCCATCGACCCGGCCTCGCACTCCAATCCCCGAGGCGCTCTCGAACTCATCCGTTTCGCTCAACGCCAGCCCCTGCACCCTGGCCTGATCGACAATGGCATGCGCCAGTGGATGCTCACTGCCTTGGTCAAGGCTGGCGGCCAGCCGCAGAACCTCTTCAGCACGGAAGCCGGACGCAGCTTCGACACTCTGGAAGGCCGGGCGCCCTTCGGTGAGGGTGCCAGTTTTGTCGACGATCAGCGTATCGATCTTGCGCAGGTTCTCGATGGCCGCCGCATCGCGGAACAGCACCCCGCTGCCAGCAGCCTTGCCCGTAGCGACCATTACGGACATCGGGGTCGCCAGGCCGAGGGCGCAGGGGCAGGCGATGATCAGCACCGCCACGGCGTTGATCAGACCAAACACCCAACTGGGCTGCGGCCCCCAGACTCCCCAACCAATCAGAGTCAGAGCCGCGATGGCGATGACGACCATCACGAAGTAGCCGGCAATGACGTCGGCCAGGCGCTGCATCGGCGCCTTCGAGCGTTGCGCCTGCACAACCATCTGCACGATCTGCGCAAGCATGGTTTCCGAACCGACCTTTTGCGCCTGCATCACCAGGCTGCCATGGGTATTTAAAGTAGCACCGATGAGCGTGCCGCCCACTTGCTTGAGCACCGGCAGAGGTTCGCCAGTCAGCATGGACTCATCGACAGCGCTTTCTCCCTGTACGACCAGGCCATCGACCGGAACCTTCTCTCCGGGGCGGACGCGCAATCGATCGCCTGGGTGCACATGGCTCTGCGGGATGTCCTCTTCACTGCCATCGGCATTGATCCGTCGGGCTGTCTTCGGTGCTAAGCCAAGTAGCGACTTGATGGCTGCCGAGGTCTGCGAGCGCGCCTTGAGCTCGAGCATTTGACCCAGCAGGGTGAGCGAGATGATGACAGCTGCCGCCTCGAAGTAGACGCCGATGCGGCCCTCCATCATGAAGTTCGCCGGAAAGACCGCCGGCGCCAGAGTGGCCACGAGGCTATAGAGATAGGCGGCGGCAGTCCCCAGACCAATCAGCGTCCACATGTTGGGGCTGCGCTGGAGCACCGAGCGCACTCCGCGCACGTAGAACGGCCACCCCGCCCAAAGCACTACCGGGCTAGCGATCACCAGCTCGACCCAGTTCTGCGTGGCACCATGGAATAGGTTCAAGGCATGCCCGCCCATGGCCAGGAGCGTGACAACGATAGTCAGTGGCAAAGTCCACCAGAAGCGCCGGGAGAAATCCCGGAGCTCGGGGTTATCCTCCTGCTCCAGTTCCGGCAGCACCGGCTCCAGAGTCATGCCGCACTTTGGGCAGGTGCCTGGGCCGAGCTGACGTATCTCGGGGTGCATTGGGCAGGTGTACCACGTGTCACCTGCAGTTGTCGGAAGCTTAGTCGTCTCCCCATGCGCAGCAGGGCCATAGAGATCCGGTGCCGCCTTGAACTTCGACAGGCACTTTTCGCTGCAGAACCGGTAGGCCTTCCCGGCGTACTGCAGCTGATGCGGACTGTCTATTTTGACCGTCATCCCGCAGACAGGATCTTTCACTTCGCCGGAGGAGGTTTTGTTTCCGGGTAATGAGTGTGCATGTTCATGACCGTGCATGAGTCAGCCTCTTTCGTCGTCCTTGGGGGCATTGTCTGTTCCGCTATGATGGCCGTGGCCGCCGTGGTGATGGCCAAACAGGTGCATCAGGGGACACAGCAGCAAGATCGCGTATGGCAACAGCAGCGGGATATGACCGTAGTGCTCACGAGCCAGGTAGAACAAGGCAATGACCAGCAACATACCCAGGGCAATACCGGGCTTACTGCGCCAAAAGGACGGCGGAGGCTGATGGGATGAAGGCGAAGTGTTCATGAGTATTCTCCAGGGCGAAAGTGGGGGTGCTCCGTCTTGGCCTGAGGATGCTTCCGTCCTGCAGACCAAGGCTGGAGCCGCGCCATGTGATTACTGGGCTGGTTTCTGGGCTGGCTGGTCCATGGAGTGCTGCATGGGCATGCCCTTCATGTCCGACTGCGAGCCCATCATGCCGGCCTGCTGATCCATCATTTGCATCATCATTCCCATCATCTTCGAATCCATCATCTTCATGTGCTGGCCCATGCCTTTGCCGGCGCAGCCGTTCTGCATCATGCCCAGGCCTTCTTTCATTGCTTGCATGCCGTCATGCATGGCCGCCTGGCGCTCCTCTGGGGTTTTAGCGGCAGCGAGCCTGTCGTGAATGACCTGCATCTTCTGCATCTGTTCGGCCATGGCCTTTTCCTGGCCCTGAGTCGGCGCCGATGTGTTCTCGGCTTTCGTCGGCGCCTGATCGGGGTGATGTTCGTCGACAGCCACGGCAAGCAGAGGGCTGCCAATCAGTACGGCGGCGACAAGCGATTTGAGGGTGATGTTCATGGCGATCTCCAGGTGTTTCCACGGGTGAAATGAAGCGCAGCCGCGCCTAGTCGTGCAGGCGCAGCAAGACTGTGCGCCCGGTGGTCCGGGTGCACGGAAGGTAGGTCAATCGTTGAAGCGGACGAAGCTCAGGCGTGCCGGCGGCCGGGGCGGCGCAGGCAGGTGCATGGCGAGTGCGCCAAAGCGCGGAGGGATGACGGAGGGCAGGAAAAGGACGGGAAGCGTGAGCAGGAGCACCCAGAGAGCCTGGTCGAAGAGAAGATACCCCGGTGCCAGATTGAGCGCAGATGCGCTGTCGTCGCAGAATTGCAGGCAGCCACTGGCATGAAGCTGGTGCGCTGGACCGTCCAGGCTGGCCGAGACGTCTGCATGGACGAGTGCGGGGTCATGCGCCGGGTACGACAGACAGCCATGGCTTGCCGCAACCCCGAACGCCAGCACCCACAGCACCAAGGCTATGCGTAGCAGCGTGCGTTGATGGTTCCGGAACCAGGTCATCTGCTCAGCCCGTAGCAAAAGTAAGTTAGACATTACCGCTGGCAGCTCTGCGACACTTGATTCGGATCAAACAAAGCTGCTGGTTTCACAACAGTCTAGATACCGACATGGGCCTCCGCCTTGGGTCGGAAGCTGGGACCTCACGATCTGATTACATGACCACCCCATTCTTGACCTCAAGGGCGCGCTCCATACTCCCGTCACGCTCGCCAAATAGAATCTTGGTCTCTTGCATTAGCCCCACCTGCTCATGGCACGCGGATTCAAATAAAGTGCAGCAATAGGGGGCCGATTGAATTAGTCAGATCACGAAGATGCCAGATTAATTCAAGCAGAATTAAGTCCAATCAGACAGCGCTGCTGGGCTTGTCGGCAGGCATAAGCAGACGCCTCAAATGAAAAAGCGCCGAGGGCAAGAGGGCCAACGGCGCTTTCAGTGCAGTGGTCTTCGACGCCACTTAGGGCTGCAGCCAAGACTCGACAGCGTCATTGCCAAACTCTGCTTTCCAGGCCTTAAGAACCTTGTGATTCCCCCCCTTGGTCTCAACGACCTCGTTGGTGTGTGGATTCTTGTAGACCTTGATCGTACGAGCGCGACGGCCAGGTTTGGCGGGGCGGGTACGCAGGCCGCGCTGGGAGTCAGGATCGAGAATCGCGATGATGTCCTTGAGCGACTTGCCATAGCTACTGAGGAGATTCTTGAGTTTCTCTTCGAACTCAATCTCTTTCTTCAGGCCAGCATCATTCTTCAGAGACTCAAGATAAGCCAACTGATCGGCCAAAGCCTTTTCAGCTGCACGGAACTCAGCAAGCCTGGACATATACCACTCCAACTCAAGAACAATAAAGTCCCCCAATTCTAAAGCAGAGAAGCAGGGCTGGCTACAAGCAGAAGAATACAATCTCAGGCTGCGGACGCCTTCCTAGGGGCGCGTGGCTTACGCTCTTTCACAGGCTTTGCTGTCGCGTCAGCCGCCTTCTTTTTCCTCTGCCGAACATCTTTGTCCTTCGGTTCAAACCCAAGAATCACTCCAATATGCCGAACTTTGAAGGGTGTTCCTGAACGATCATGCTTGTGTGTCGAATTGAAGACGAATGTGCTGCGAGTCGCGTTATCATGGTCAGAGTAATCTTGAAGGCCCCGACCTTGCAGATCTGCTCGCCAGTTCTTGATGACATCTGCAGCGTTGTTAGTCTTGATATAAATTAACAGGCCGCCGCAATCTTGCCCCTCGTCCCCAGTCGAGTACCTAGTACAAAGTTGTTGAAAACCTTGGAACAAGTAGTCGTAGCCGCTATGAATCTTTGCTTCGCCGATCCATAAAAAATTCCTGCGGTGTCTCACCGCAATATCAGAGTGCCCGCCAATCTTCTCATCGTGAGTGGCTTTATAGCCTAATACATTGAGTGTACGCTTCAACTCCAACGAGATACGATCCTCACCATCGTCCTTCATCAACTCCGGATTGAGTTGCATTTCAGCGATAATTGACTCCAAATCCTCATATAAGACATCAACAAAATCTTGATATGTATTTGCAAGCAAGCGCCGAGGAAAGTTGGCGAGTTCCGGAATGTATCCGGATAGCTTCTCAAGATCTTCAAGAGTAAAGTCTTTAAGCTCAGCAGCCATTACGCAACATCTCCTAGAATGGCCTTCCCCGGAGCGAAAAATGGATAGACTTTACTTTTGAAATCAGGGACAGGCTCGCCAGTCTCTGGGTTGTACAGAACACCTTCTGCCTGCATCTGCTCTAGGTATTCATCCTCTAGCAGAATCGTTTCATCCCCAATGATGAGCTCATATTTAACTTCTAGAGCTTGCAATCGCGCACCAGAAAGATACTGAATTACACGCAGTACAAAACCTGGATCTTGCGCCTCAAGAATCTTACAGATTCTAGAAAAGGTTAGGTGCTTCACAGAGGGGGTGGCGTACAGGAATTCGACGATAATTGCGGATGCGTCGGCAATTGGCTGCCCGCCGCAATCGTCAGCAATTAACTCGAGCAAGTACGCCTTTTCCACAATTACAGAACCTTGTTTAGCACGAAGTTATAATCGTCTTCGGACGCGCAGTTTAGCACATGAATGATATTGACGGCGGGCTCTGACTCGCTGGCAATAATAAAATTCGACGGAATGCTCACTTCGGGATGCCCATATCCTGAGGGGGACAGCCAGTGCTTGGAAATCTGGTGAATATTCAACCCTTTAACCGCATCGGCGCCACCGTTGTGGTAAGGGTCGGATCGAACGTCCATGGTCTTGTGGCGCATCCTTTCGTGGTACATTCCTGAGGCGTCAGTCAGGTGACCGAGTTCACCCACTATTCCATCTTTGTCAGCATAGAGCCTGTCGAGTGCGTCATAGAAATTGACGGGGGCCGGCCACTGCAACTTGCTCGAAAATACATCCTTGTATTTATTTTGAATTACCAGCCTTATGCGATGAAGCCTTTTTTGTACATCATCGCTATTGAATTTCTTGATGCCATCTACCCTGATTTCAAGCGTATTATGGACTTTAGAGATAGAGACAGAGTCAAAGAGCTGGACAGGAGTCCGACGGATGCCGATTAGCTCATCGAAACTTCCGTAATTCTCCCGCGCCTCCTCGTCCATCAGCTCTGCAGGGAGCTCGGCACGTTCGGTAAGATTTTGGCGAGAGCAGAAAATGAAGTTAGAGCCTCCCACAAAGTCCCATTGATCAACGCAGGTCACTTCAAGTGGCGCTTCCAGAAGCTCATCGCGAGAGAGTGGTACTGGGAAGGACTCGAGATATGGCGACTCGGAGTCAATAAAGTCTGTGGATAGAGCGATAAGCAAGTCCGCAGTCAGGGACTTGCCAAGATCGTAGATTACAACTGCTTTATCGGTGTAGAGCGTGAGCTCGTCGTGGATGGTCTGGATTGTATCCAGAAACTCATCTTTCTTGGCCGGATCTTTAACATACGGCTCTAGCTTTTTTACCGTGGCGGCCCAGCCAGTAGACACTGGCAGTTCATTTGCCTTCAGTGCATTTCGAAAGCTAATAAACGAAATGTCACGTGCCTGAAGGGCTGCTATTAATTCAAAAGCCGTCATAAGCCTTCCTTGCATTTAGTGTTACGCCCTGGCTTGGCTGTCATGATTCGGTTGATTTCAGCTCTTTTCGGCCAATACGGCCAGCAATTTAAATGCAGCCGAAATCGTTGGCGTAGGCGGGCCAAGGAAACTGAAAAATAAGGACAAGGGGGCGAGGGGCGGGCGCTGCGAGTGCGCGGTTGATAGCGAACGGCATCCTTGCGGTCTCCCTTTATTCGTCCTTGATCAGTAACGCTGCTAGTGACTCTAGTCTTCGCCATTCTCTTAGCGTCAGCACTTTGACGCAAACAGGGCTACTGCGAGTTCACTATGCCTAAGGGGGAGATGGGATAGCAAGAGTAGGCGTCTGATGCGCTGTGAGTCTGCAGATTTCTATCTCGCTTTGATTAGCTATTCTTCACTGATTAGCTGTACAGCTAATCACACGATTTTAGCTAATTTGTCCTGGCCTTCTGGCCAGCCAATCAACCTGGGTGACCGCATCTGCGATGGCACATTCCTCGGACAAGCACCAGCAATCCCCCTTCGAGCGAGAGATGCTTGGCCTGGTCAGGCAGGCCCTGACAGAGGCTATCGACAGAGATGTCCGAGTAGCCACCAGATCGACGATCACCCTCTCAGGGCGACCAGATGGCTTGCTCAAGTTCGACTGGGACGGAGAACCTGTGTTCGTGGCGATAGAGGTCATTCGAACCGCCTATCCCCGGGATATCCCTGGAGTGATGTGGCACCTCGATGCACTGGTACTACGCCGGGAAAAAGCAAAGCCAGGAGCTCTCATCAAGTTGATCGCAGCGGAGCACCTCAGCCCTGGTGCGAAGTCGATACTCAAAGATAACGGCTACGCCTTCTTTGAGCGCAGCGGCAGTCTTTTTCTGCGCATGAAAAAAATGTTCGTCAACATCGAGCGCCCAGCGAAATTTCCACCCCGAGCACAGGCTACTGACTTATTCACAGAAGCCCGAGAAGGGGCAGTACATGGACTGCTCAGGAACGCCTTTCAGTGGATGGCAGGTGCGGACCTCGCAGAGCTATCACAGACCTCCACCTACACCTGCTCTGTTGTTCTACAGGAGCTAGAGCGCCGAATGTGGTGCGAAGCCCAAGGCGCCAGCAGAACCAAGCGGCGCAGACTCATTCAGCCAGGACAGCTCCTCGACGACTGGGCTGCAGATTGGCAAAAGAGAAGCGTAAACAGATGCCGCGGTTACGTCTTCGTCGAAAACCCTCATCTGTTGATCGATCAGCTTGCCTACCTAGTGACGGAGTCTGGAGTGGACTTTCCTTGGGCTTTTACTGGAGCAGCGGCAGCCAATATCTATGCCCCATTGCTCACTAGTGTTAATTCCGCTGAAATCATCGTTCCACTAGGGTATGCGGGAATTCTGGGGATGGCCTTAAAGATGAAACCCGCGTCAAAAGGCAGCAACGTCACGATCGTCGAGCGTGGAGGCGCCGGTCTACAGTTTAGAGAGACCCATTCCGCGTATCCCGCCTACTTCGCCAGCCCATTCATCCAGTACCTCGATCTGCTTGATGGGCATGGAAGAAATAAAGAGTTGGCAGCCTATCTCCGAGAAAAAATGGAGCAAAAATGGGTGGCGGTCTGAAACCTCTTATCCCGAAGGGATCAGAGGTCTCAACCGGCAAAACGCAGCTATCTAACTAAGCACAAGGCTCGAAAAGGGCCGTCTGGAATCGTCGATTCGGCAGATGAACGCACCCGACATGTACCTAGCTTTTGTCCGGAACCTTTCCTTCGACGCCCACTGCACCGGCTAACCTGCCGGTGGGCTCTAGCTCCCGCCCCTTCGACAGTCCGACTCTGATAAGACGCTCTTCAAACTCAGTCATGCTTCCGGCCAGGTGTCTAGCTTCAGCTTGGTACTCGGCAATGAGTTGTGAATTTGCTTTCCGCTTTTTCTTGGACATTGGCAGTTCTCAGAGCGGTTTTTTTGATGCGGTTGCATCAGAGGGGCCTCGGTCATTTCGAATCAAATCGCCTTCCACGCCAGCTACATACTACCCCGCAGCTTCCTAATGCTCCCAACGCATCACGCACAAATGCTTCGAGCTGGCGTGGCAATGGCTGACAGCTAAGTGCCTCGGGATCGACCTTGGTAAGCCTGGCGATAGTAAACAAATCAAGGCTGAACCAACACATGAATCGCCAAAGGCCAAGTCCCTCTGTATGCGCGATCGACTCCATGAACTCCATAGTGCTGCTCGGTACAGATGCATCAAGGTATTCGCACCGCCACCCTGGAATACGTGCTGACCAGCCTTCTACTGCGGAATAGGCTCCGAAGAGGCAGAGCTTGGTCGAACGCTCAATGAAAGCTAGAACCTCCGGCGGCACTACGTTCGCTGCGTCTTGACGCCTGCTCGGCGGAAGGCTCCCGAGGTGCCGCAAGCATTCAGCTACCAGGTCCTCCAGGACGCAATCGCGTACGTTGAACTTCTGATCGACAACGAAGGTGATCGCTCGTTGGCAGGAAAAGAAGAGTGCCTGTCCGGTTCTGAAGGGCATTTCAGGGGCCTTGTCAGTCAGCGGGCAGATTACGAAGCGCGCTGGAGATGAACCTCGGCATCGAACACCATTGCTGTCGGAGTGCAAAACTCGGGGCGCTCAGACGTCGCCGTTAGATAGCTCTGCCCTCCTTCGACGCGAATGCTGTATCCGGCCATCTCGCCATGCCTGTCCACAACTTCACTAACTTCAAGCAGAGGCTCCATGAGCCAGTGGCCTGCTGAGTTCACAGCAGCAGGGGTGACGACCAAGGCCTCCTCAATCCAAAGCCTTTTGCCGATCTTCGCCACGAAATCCTGGAGCTCTTGGACGGTAGGGATGAGCATCATGCTGCGGTACGACGCCTTGCCATGCGCTCGAACTATTTGGAGATAGAACCAGGGCAGGATCAGGTCCTGCTCCACGAGAGACCAGAGCTGGTCCCCATTAGAGCCTCGAAGTAGCCCGCCGAAAAATTCCGATTTGCGGTTCGTCAGGAACACAGCAGGACCCTCCTAACCTTAATGAGAAGACGTCAATGAACAATATATTTTGTAGTCATATATTGTTCAATGCCGCTTCATCCTTCCTTTTTGTGGAATCACAAAATGGAAGTCAGAGAGGCATTCGGCAAAGCGTTGCGACTGGCACGAATTAAACGGGGGCTGACTCAAGAAGATTTCTCTGTGGTTAGCAGCCGTACCTTCGTGAGCTTGCTGGAGCGAGGAGCCACCGCTCCAACGATCGACAAGATCGAGGATCTATGCAACGTACTCGCCGTTCACCCAGCCACGCTGTTCGCCATCACTTACCTCATCAAGGAAGGCACCTTGGAAAGCCGAGAGAGGACACTGCAGCGCGTGATACAAGAGCTAGACGATCTCCTGAGCTGACGGCACTGAAACAGGCGCACCCCGCACATTTAGGACTCAGAATTTATGACAACCCCAAATATCATTGATCTGAAATTGTCTTACAAATCAGATTAATACATGATTATTTAGGATTTCCAGGATGCCCCTGGGGTAACTAACCTGGAGGTTTCCCCAAACGCTGCTGCTCGCGGTACAGGACGGCATGACCCCCGATGATGTGCGCGATCTTCTGAGCCCAGCAGTTGGCATATTCCTGGGTGGGTCCACCGAGTGGAAGCTGCAGACGATGGAGGCATGGGGTGTCCTGGCTCGCCGCCGCAACTGCTACTTCCACGTGGGGCGAGTGAATAGCGCGCGCCGAATCGCAATGTGCTCGGCCGCCGGCGCCAGCAGCTTCGACGGCACCAGCGTCACGCGATTCGCGAACACGCTACCGCGGCTTGACGCAGCGCTGAGCTTCGCCGGTGAGCAGAAGGATCTGTTCGATCTGAGCTGCCAGCATCTCCAGGAAACGCCGTTCGATTGCCGGTGGCCACTGTGAACGAAGAAGCCCGCTGACGCGGGCTTGGAGATTAGGGTGATGCAGTTGCCGCCAGACCTACCCTACGACGTGGGCCGTTTGAGCAGATGCTCGATGTCGACTTCGGCCTTGGACCTGCTGATGTGGGCCTTGGATTCGAGCGCAACCAACTCCTCTTCTCGCAACAGCTTCAGGGTTCTGCAAACCCTGAGGTAGGCCTGCGCCTCGATCGCGTAGCTGAGCCGATCTACTGGCGCCGAAGCCTCATTGATTTTGTCGAGCAGCGCCTGTGCTTGCTTGCGCGTGGAGTCAGCGAGGCGCTTCAGGTGCTCCAGCCGGGCCTCGCAAGCCTTGCAGCCTGGTGCAGGGGTGATGCGCCGCTGATACTGGCGCTCAAGCCGCATACGCGCGGCTGCCCACTCCTCACCTGGTCGGGCCTGCAGGCGTACAAACTCATCGTCGAAGGGAGGTGTATCTCTCATCGGGAACCTATCGAATCTGGTTCTTTAATCACGACTGCCCTGCAGCGCGATGTATGCCTCGGTGACCCGATCAAGCGACCGCGAAAGCAGGAACAGCGGGTGGCCAATCTCCTTTCGAATGAAAGAGGGCCCCTGGCCTCCCCCTCCCCCCACTACGAACAGCGCCTGCTCCGGCGTCAGCGAGGCCGCGTACGGGTCGCCCTGCAGCTGGAACTCGCTTTCCAGATTCCAGACCTCGACCTCCTCGGGCAGCACTCTCCACATCGCCGCCAGAAGCTGCGGAATCGACTGGCGCGCATGGTCACGGTTATCCGCGTCGACGAAAACCACCCGCTCGTCTTGGGAGCGATCGGGGTGCTCGCGCGAGTGTGCACTGCACATAGCCCTGAAAATCATGCTTTGGTAGACCTCTCGGGAAGGGGCAAACCGTTCAGCGCCGCTAGCTTTGTCCGCAATTTATCCAGGGCAGCAACCATCAGGTGGGCCTCACCGGGGCTGCCGGCGAATCTGCCGCACTCTTCGTATCCCAGCTGGGAAAGCAGCGAACCGAGAGCCTTTGCTTCATCGGCATCCCAGCTGCCGGCGCCAGCGTGGCCCACGGAAGTTTCGCCGACCAGGGCAACTGAGATGGAGATGTAGGGTTTTCCGCTCATCGTTGGTGTCCTTTCTGAGGATGGGCTGGATAGGTTGACCTGTACTGGCCGGAAGAATACACCCAGGGCCGCGGGCGCGGGCGATGCCGCCGGACAAGAAAATGCCCGCTTTCGCGGGCATTACTGCGGATTACTCGATATCGACTACAGATTCCGGCACTTCATACTCGGTTACCGCCGCGTTCTTATCCCGGTAATTGTTTACCCGCTCTGGGAAGGGAGCTATCGACTTTCCCTGCGGATCCTGGAATGCGTTCCAGTGCCACCACCCAGCTGGACCATACTCACCGTTGTACGCGCGAATCTTCCGCTGCCGGCGAGTACGGTACTCAGCAGTGTCCATGCCGAACACTTCCAAGGGAAACTGCGTGTTTCGCCCCATGTCCAGCAGCCAGAAATCAGGGAAAAATTCGTCCTCAGCTTCAAACCGCGGCGGCTTGAAGAAAGCGCGGCCTTCGGCATGAAGCTTTGCCTCGATCATGGCCTCGTAGCCGGAATCGAGGGGAATCATCCGATCGCTCACACGCATGAACGCCAGATCCAGGACATCCGAATAACGCCCTTCCTTCAGGTTCAACTGGGCAATCGCGATCACCCTATGCCCAGCCTTCCAGGCTGCAATCTCTGCGGCGAAGCTACGTTCAACGCGGCGCCGGACCTCAGCGCGAATGTCCATCGTGGGCATCCCGAAGGGACCCGCCAGCGGCAGTTGCCGTAGATCGTGGCGAGCCGAGTCGTACCGGGCAAGAGGCGCTACAGCGATCAGTCGTCGCTTGTGCGCGCGCGCGGCCGCGACTACATCGGCATTCTGGGCAGCGCGGGCAGTGCCCTTGCTGGCCGACACCACCAACACGTCGTGAACAGTCATTCGGCTAGCCCGAATCCGCTTCGCTGCTTCCGACACCCAATACGACACCGCGCCCGAAGTTCGCCTGCCTTCCATCAGGGGGTACCAGTTGGCCAGGCCTGCCTCCACCCACAGAAGCTGCAGCAGGCCAAGGAGCTTCATCGAAGGCTTTTTTGTTCCCGGTGCACGAGGAGATTGATCTTGCCCGTCGCCTGCAGGTGCCGTATCGCTGATCCGCAGGCCATGGGCCAAACGAATCCTCAGAGTGTTGTCCTCCGCCTCCTCAACCACGCCGACGTCGTAGCCCTGCAGGCCCGATCTATCTGCAGCTGGAGCGTAAAACCGGCAGTCGTTGGCGTGCTCCCATCCCGTCTTGGCGTACCGAGCAAGGTGGTAGCTGTCGCTGTCCTCGCGGTGCTTGACCGAGAGTTGGCGATCGCCTTTGCCCGGGCAGAGGCACGTAACAGCTGTCCCGTACGCTCGTTGCAAGGCCGACTTCCATCGCTCCAGATACTGCGCCTGGGTCTGGAACTCCACTGAGTAAACCTGCTCGGTGCTGTTCACTCGCACCTCATAGACCTTCTTCGACATTGTCACTCCATGAAATGGCTGGTTCGCCCCTCAGGCCGCGGGTGCCGCTAACACCTTGCCTCAAATCCCTTCTACGCGGCTAGCGCTGGGCCCGACGCTTCAGGTATCAACACAGATGCGGAATACCAATGGCGTCCCAGTCTGCAGCGCTTGGAGAAAAACCTCCCACCCATGGCCACGTAACGTTCAACTCCACCTCTTCCGAAGCAAAGACGCCAGTCGTGACATCCAGGTAGTCGATTTCCCAGACGTAGCGCCGTGAGCCGTCAGCGCCGGCGAGATAACCCAGCGCAACCATGTGGCGATAACCCTCAGGGGGCTCCGGCCGGCGCCAGCCTGGCAGCAGCTGAGCGTGGACTGGCGGATCCGCACGATCCACTCCTTTGTACAGATCAATGGCTGCGCTGAGCATGAGGCAACTCCTGGTTCGACGGCTGAGCGTTCAGGTAGTAGCGCCCGTCGTTGGAGGAAACATTCCAACTCGCCGGATCGGACAAGATCGGGCGAATGATGACGTGCATCCCAGGAAGGTCACGGACCAGGTCCTGAAACTCATCCCAATCGGGGAGTGGGTTCCGCCGGGCCAGAGGAGACAACGGTCCCCCTACGGTATCGACGATCAGCGAGCGCACACGACCAGGTGTTGGTGTGTGCATACGCGTGACGACATACGGGCCCAGCAAGCGAAGAAAGAACGCCCCTACACGCGGTAACGGCGCGCCGACGGAAAGACTGGGCTCTTCGGCGTCAAACCAGATTTGGTAGCTGCCCCAGGCCTGCTCGGTGAAGGGATCGAGGTCCAGTGGTCGATTGTCCTCGTTGTGCATCTCGAATACCTCGGTGAGTTATGCCGCCGCAATGGCGTTGGCCTGCAAAACCGGCCTGACGGACGGGCTGGTGCCAGCGTAGGGAGATATAAATCCGTGAGAAGCAGTTTCTCGACTGGATTTGTGGCGGAAACAGTCAGTCACTCTTGCAGCGCCCTACATAAGTGATCGAGATCGAGCGGGGTAACTTGGTCATTGATAGAGTCCCGCCTGGAGAGAAACTCTTAGCCGCTAAGAAACTACGTCCATTGTTCGGGAATAGATAATTCGCAGATACCGACAGTAGTCGGGCGCCAGGGCAAACCAACTGGAGGTAGCTCTGTGGGGAAATTCCATCGGCGAACGGTCGCTCCCCAGTCCATTCTGGCTCACCTGCACATAGTCCCTTGTGGTAACTCGTACCAGGGGGGCAAATCAAAAGCCTTCCGTCACTAACTGGAGCTGCGTCAGCATTCAAAGAGCGCAGGACGTCACTATCAGTAATTTGCTCAGAGGCTTCAGGGGCGGCGCTGAACAATGCAAGGATGAGACTCACACCAATTGAAAGGGTTTTCATTACAGCTCTACTCCTAACGGGGAATGCGCCTGCTGTAATCGAAGATGCCGACATGTTGAGTTGCCGCGATGGAGGACGATGATCGACCAACTGTTTAGGACGGCGGTCTGCAGATCGTAGGGTGAGCAAATGTGAGGGCGTGGCTTTTTCCTGCTCGTTTATTGCTGGAAAACTCCTTCCCCAAAACCGCCGAAGGTTATCCCCCGCGAGCCGAGTCGTTATCGATACACCAAAAGAATGGTCCCCGCCGATGGACGTCGGCCAGAGACTTCAAGTCGCCACGTCGATAGCGAGTTGCTCTATCTGCTCAACCGTCAGGTGACTGGTTAGGTTCAGTGCCGCGGTGATGCGCCTCGCCATTGCGTGCCGCTGCTCCGGGGACATGCTGTAGCAGTAGGTGGTGGTGGCCACACCGCCGCCCGCAGTGTTCTCCATCCCCTTGAAGCGAACGGAGCAGGCCCGGTACCCGCCATGTTGGGTGTACAGCCGGCCAACGAAGTCGACCTCAGCCATGCTTCCCAACCTCTGGACATCCAGGAAGTGCCAGCAGCTCAGCGGCACGAAGAGAGAGCTGGTTGCCGTTGACCATTCTCCCGGCCAGACCTAAGCACTGCCCGATGAACGTCCGCCATTGCTCGGCCACAACAGCGCTGCCACGCAAGTCTGCCAGCAGGCTCGCCACGCCGTGTTGCCACTCATCGCCATCAAAGCCGGCAACGAAGTGCTCTGCCTGGAACAACACGTGGGATACGGGGTTGCTGGAAATTCCTCCAGCGAAATGTTGACCCCACGCTTCCTCGGCATTGCCGATCAAGGCCATGAGCGAGGTGTGAGCGATGTGTGATCGCGGGATACCTGCCGTTGCAAGTTGCTCAAGGGCCAACAGCAGGCCGGGGAGATGGAGTGCACTGATTTTCATTGGTACGACTCGATAGGGATGAGAGTTCAATCTATCGAGGAGGACTGGAATCCCAAGCGATCAAGTCGTACCGGAATCTGTAGTCGAAATAGCTAGATCGACTACAGATTCCGGCTTTCACATTTAGTAAAGACCTAGGCTTGGGTACTGCTCACATAACGTTCTGCATCAGAGATCACACGATCGAGTTCGCTGTTGAGATACGTGCCACTCGCCCGGTCGGTCTGCTCTTTGTATTTGGAAAAAAGGAATGGCGCCATCTGCCAGTCGATATGTTCAGAATCACATTTCTTGCCCATGACCTGGACAATACCTACTTCGCTCATCACTTGAATTGCGGTCTCGAACTCATCAATTGACATGACGGTGAACGGATGTTCTGTCAATAAATATTCTGGCAACGCTGCATCAATCAGACGCTGTATTACCTTCTGCTCCAAGACTCCCCGTGCGTTGGGATTGCAAAGATGCCACTCAGTCAAAGTCACAATCACCGGGAATATTTTTCTCCCATTAACACTGTAACCAGTTAACCCTGATTTAATATCCAGCAGATTCTTATAGTTTTGAACAATGAATTTAGCAAGCTTCGACATCTCTTCGTCGACTGCTGTAGTATCCAATTCATACTTCGCGCGAAGATTTAATCTCTTTGCTTTGGACTCAACTAGCAACACGGCATCACTATCAGAAACTGCCCAATCCGAACCGTCTTTCCGTGACTTCCCTACTTTGTATGGAGCAAGCTTTTCGACTACCAGGCGTTTCGAACTCAGCTCAGAGGCAATCTCACCCACATAGTTTTCATACGCTGATCCATAAATATTCTCGAAACCTGGAACTTCCGTAATGTCATAATAAAGCCCATCCGATATTCTCTCCAACAGAAAACGAGGAATTGGGCAAAATGCTATGTTCGGATTGTTAGGCAAAATTACCATTGGTGTTTTTCGAAGCGGATTTATTGTATAAGACCAGTTGCCATTATACTCTTGTACCTCCCGCGTTCTCTCGCGGAGGCTATCTAATGGATACATTACCTTAGCAAAGAATATATCTCGGAGAGTATCGCCAACTCCTACTGAAGCATAACTTTGCTTCAGGTCAAGATACGGCTGCCTCATTAATGTTCCCGCCATAGCGATACCCATTAGATAGTAATGCGACACCGAAAGACCAGTTCTTAGAACCAACAATTTATTAAGATCTTCGTCCCTGAAAATTCGAAGCAACCGAGACAGCTTAATTTGAACCGGAGCCTGCCACGGAAATTGCTGCTGAGCCAATCTATGCAGCTCATGCAAGAGGTCATTACCAGGGGCAATGGAAGTCTGTTTACCATGAATAGATCGAATCAGGTTTACAGCTGCGGCAACACTTCCAATTTTATATAGATCTTTTCCGTCCCTTGAGACATCTCCAGCATTCAGGACAACCTCACGAGCGAGAATATCCAATTCCCACGGATGAACAACTCCTTCCAAAGATGCACGCCCCGTAGGATTTATTTTGCTGAACTCATAAGAAAGCGCCCGCCCATGATCAATGTTTTCGCTGTAATGCCACAGCGCGATTAGCGATCTTTGAATTTCAAGTTTCTGCATTAAATTGCGCAGCGGTTTGTAATGATGATACATCCCTTCTCCTAACGTACTTCGCTGCGCGACACGGGTTAGACAAACCTCATCCGCTGAGCTTCGAAAGTGATCCTGTTCAAGAGGCAGTACCCAGCTGGGTAGCCTTGAACGAAATCAGACTTCAATCCTGATTCGCTCTGGATCATGCAAGCTTCGACGTTGAATGAAAATCCTGCGGAAGAATATTTCTGCGAGTTGATGCGGCAGGTGGTGCCCACGAAGCTCGCGCCCTCAATCTCAGACCACAGCAGATGAATGCCTTCAGCGAACAGACCCTCGGCGGTGACGCTGAACATCCTCATCACCCGACCAGTTTGTGGCACCAGAGAGAAGAACTCCCCGTTGGGTAGTATCGGGGGAAAGTACTTCCCCCCTTTCAGCTTGCGGAACTCCAAATCCTTACTCCGGTTGAATTGCTTTCCCTCGCCCCCCAGTGGGAGCCAGAGGAGGTAAGCCGACGCATCACATTCCTACCTGGCGCATGAGTCCTGAGCACTGGCAGCCCCACACCAATTATCCGCTGCGTATCCGAAACCCAAGCCCGAAAGCGTGGGTCGTGGTTCGAAGGAAAACCGGCCTCAAGTTGTTCTTCGCTTCGCGACACGGTGTCAGTCACAGTCAGAATTCCATCTCTTATCTATGGAAGTCTGGGCTTTCATTTCGCATAGCAGCATGGGTTAAAACACCTGCTTATGGCTGATGCCTCCAGATATGGCTGACACCTAGTGCCCCGGCACGGACCCCTAGGTGCGCATGGGATTTCCTTTTCAGAAGTTCAACACCTGAAAAGGCAGCGCTCCCGAAGGGGGCGAATGCCCCCTCAGGGTGGGTTTTTCCTGGCGCCTTACGGCAGCAGCAGGGTCAGGATCAGCTTGATGATGTCGAGCATGATGCTTCCTCAGTTTTGCCAGAGTCGCCCGCTAGGGAGCTCCCTGGCGGGTTGGTTGACTCGGCGTGCCCGGAGGCGGTCGAGGATGAGTTATTCGCACTGGGAGGCGACGGCATAGGCTTCAGCTCGCGCTGCGTTGATTTGCGTCTCCGCGTAATTGCGAGCATCTACCGGCCAGGTCGACACATACTCCAACGCTGCATTCCAGGCCCCTGAAAGGCCCGCGCGGCGGACCAGTTCAGCAACTTTCTTGAGCGTTCTTTCCGGGAAGTTAGGTGCGGGCACGGCTTCGCTATCAGCCGCTAGCAACTCCCCCTCAACCAACACAGCTTCCGGTGCCGGCTGAAGCTCAGCTGCAAGTACGGCGGCCGGCTCGGTGTCCACCCGGCCAGGCTGCAGACCTTCCTCTTTCGAGGTAGGTAGCGGCTCAATCGGATCGACAACCTGCGCATTCCCCATGAAGCGCTCGATCGCCGACACAGACACGCCGGTGGTAGCGAATCCCTCGCCACCATCGGTGTTGAGGTACTCAATTACCTTGTCCAGCTTCCCACCAGCGAACGGCCAATACTTGCGGGCAATCTTGATCGCCGATTTCTTCTGCATCGAGCTTTCATAGTTCACCCATGGACCTTTCTTTTTTCTCCGCCACAGGTCTGAGGCCTCTCTTGCAGCGTGGATCTCCTTGAGGGTCACAACTTCGACGTGGAACCGACCATCAGGGAGTTCCGCTTCGACATAGCAACCCAAGAGTTCTCCTCGCTCCTCCAGGGGGGCAAATGGTTTGCACTTAAATATCGGCTGTTTGCGCTTACCGAGGTATTCGAACACATCGTTCGAATACACCAGCTCGACATTAGCATCTTTAATTGCGCCATCATTCACGGCGACCTTAATCATGCCTCGCCAGGAAACATCGAGGACGACTTGCCCATCACGAGGAACCAGATAGGCCAGTTGCCGTGAAGGATCCAGTGTCAATCCCGACGCAGCAACTTGCGCAAACGCGTTACGAAGTGACAGCTTGTTTTGGATTGCAGCATTGCAGAGATAATCGTTATTCATCATTGCTTGAGCTGCATAAAGCAACTCATTCTGAAATACGACATCCGAATTGCTCAGCTTGGCAATCGACTTAAACTTATCTTCCTGCTTTGCAATTACAGCCAAAGCGTTTTGAAGTTGTTCGCTCATGAGATTTCCTTTTATAAAAATAACGCACCCGAAGGTGCGTCTTTCCTGAACAGTTCCGAATTCAGCTAATCAACAGCAAGCAGCGGCTGCGGTTCAGAACGGAATGTCGTCATCGAACGAGTCGTAATCCGGAGCTGGCTGCGGTGCCGGCTGCGGTGCCGATTGTTGCGGTCGCTGTGGCGGGCGCTGCGTGGCGTGGCTCGCTGGTCGTTGCTGACTCTGAGCTTGTTGCTGCCCATCGTCTTGACGATTTCGGTTACCACCAAGCAGTTGCATTTCGCCGTTGATGTCCACAACCACTTCCGTGGTGTAGCGATCCTGGCCGTCTTGCGCTTGCCACTTACGAGTTCTCATCGATCCTTCAACGTAGATCTGAGAGCCTTTTTTTACGTATTCCGCTACGACATCAGCAAGTCGACCGAAAAACACCACTCGGTGCCATTCGGTGCGCTCCTGCTGTTGCCCAGTTTGCTTGTCCTTCCAGCTTTCACTGGTGGCGAGCGTTACATTGGCAACTGCATTGCCATTGGGCATGTAGCGAATTTCTGGATCGGCGCCAATGTTGCCAACCAGAATTACCTTATTTACTCCGCGAGCCATAGTTTTCTCCATATCAAGAGAACTAAGGGCGGCATGATCCCGTAAGGGCATGTCGCCCCTAGGGGGTTTTTGAGAGGTTTTTGGTTGTATTTGTAAATCGGCCAACAAGCCGACCATGTGCAAAGAGCACATGACTAAACCTAAACGCTCAAGCGATTAGATTTAATTAGAGAATTCTGCTGGTCATGCGGCGAGCACTTGGTGTGCCGCAGAGGGTGGCCAGGAAGGCCGAAGATGCTTTTAACGCCATGCAGGCGTGCCGCAAGTCTGCAACAGCCGGTATCGATCTGCAAGATAGCGGGGTCGGCATCTTTTTTTCCGGCCAATTTGTTGCGTGAAAAAGCGAACCCTCACCGTCAGCGGCTCGGACAATTTCAACAAATTGATCCCGAGGATCCACCATGCCCAACTGGAAGTTCACCGGCCGATTTGGCCTCTACGCGGGACTGCTCCTTTCCGCGTCCTGTACGCACCAGCCACCGGCTGACAAAGCCGAGCAATTGCCGCTCGGCGTTCCGTATGTAGTCGAAAGCTACGGCCCTGACTTTCGCGATCACTACACCAGCTGGGGTCATGCGGGCCGCGGTGGCGCCGCGCTTCGAGAACCTACCTACCAGCCAGTCCTGGGAAGCAAGGACGTGCTCGACACCCGGAACGGCAAACTCTATCCGGAGCTTCAGCCGCAGCCGAAAGCATCCCACCAGCCGATGGTGGCCGTGCCCCCCGGCCTGGTGGCAGCCAACTGCGCCGAGAACAACGGTGTCGCCCAGACCTTCGCTCTAGGCACACCAGCAGGGGGGAAGTTCATCACCACGCTGGCCAACGGAAAAGGCACCGTCAACGAGTACGTGCAGGTCCGCAACAAGCTCTGCCGCGGCACCGAACGGCTCACCTATGACGAATGGCTGATCCTGGTAAACGGCACACCCAAGGACTTGCCGGTGCGCCTGCAGGCTCCCTCCCGCCCATCTACCCCTCAATGGAAGTGAAACGATGTCCAATTCGAACCTGACCGGCCATATCGCGATCACTGTGCTTGGTGTGGCAGTAGCGGTCGGCGTGTCCTTCATGCTGAACGCGCGTTACACAGACGCCTATGTCGCCACTCAACTGGTAGAGAAGCTTCCAGGCCAAGTCGATAAAACCTTGGAGTTACGGGAGTCGAAGGTCATGGCGGCGCAGCGCGATCGAATCCTTGCGGGCTGGACCGCCGCCAAGAACGCCGACATGAAGGATGGCCGCCACGTTTACGGCAACCCCCAGGCCGAGTTCACGCTGGTCGAATTCAGCGATTTGGAGTGCCCTTTCTGTCAGCGTTTCCATGACACCCCCAAGCGAATCGCCGACGGCTCCAACGGCCAGATCAACTGGGAATGGCAGCACTACCCTCTGCAGTTCCACGATCCGGCAGCTAATGCAGCCGCCGTAGCAGCCGAGTGCATAGGCGAGCAGGTCGGAAACCAGGCTTTCTGGGCATTCACCGGCGAGTACTTCAGCCATACCCAGCTGAACGGCCAAGGCCCCGAAGACCTCGAGAAGATAGCGCTGTCGGTCGGCGCTCAGCCGGACCCGCTGCGTAGCTGCATGAGCAGCGGCAAGTACGACGAGAAGATCCAGAAGCAAATCAGCCGCGGTACTTCACTGGGTGTCACTGGCACGCCGGCGACGGTGGTGGTGGACAACACCACTGGCAAGCACCTGATCGTGAAGGGGGCGCAGCCGGCGCAATCGTTCCGCGCCGCGATCGCGCAGCTGGTCGCTATGCGCAACGAAGCTCCCGACCAGGAAGGTCTGCCGCCACCGGAACAATCCCCCGCAACCATGCCAGCCCCGATCAAGCCCTTGGACCTCGGAGGTGCGCATGAGCAGTAGCCACGCCCCTCTCGAAGATGCCTCGATTCGCCGCCTGGCAGACCTTTTGGAGCAGGGCACTGAGCGTGAGCGAGTGTTTGCCCGCCTGCGGGCGGCGGAAAGCTGGTGGGCCGTAGGGGATATCCTCCAGCAATACGGTCTCAGCGTGATCGGGAACGATGGCGAACTGTTCGCGGTGAACTTCGAGCGACGTGAGTTCTTCGCTCTGGCTGACTGCGGGCACAACATGCAAGTCTTCGAGGAAAGGCTGGGCCCATACTCCAACTAAAATAATCTTGACGTTAGAAAAACGCCGCATATGCGGCGTTTTTCATTCTAATCGCTCTTATATATTTTAAGCAAAATAGCAAAATCTGATAACCATCAGCTGCTTCCCAGCTTTAATTACTCCGACAAGGGCAATTACAACAGCACGGAGAAACTCATGGACATCCAGACAAAGCTAACAAGCCTTTCAGCCTTTGGTGTAAATTTTGATGAGGAAAAGATAAAACCATTTATGTCTGTAGCACTCACAGAGGTTGGGGAAAGAATTGAAGGGAAGATATACAAGCTCGAAAATGCAATTAAAACACTTTTGAATCGAGAAGGTAAGTACGGAGCATTTGAGAACTTCTACGGCGCCACTTCACAACTACCAAGTATCGCTGATCTAACCGACTTGGACAATCCAATAGAATGGATAAGAAAAAATCGTGAAGAGCGCTATCAAAGGTGCTTCGATGTAGCTCACTTCTATGCAAATGGTGGCGCATGGAATTACATTATTGGAGATATCGTCAGGCCACTAGACGAAGACCTACCATTAGTTATCGAATTGGTTCCGCGAATAATCGACCTCCACCCTAGCCAAATACAAGCTGCAGATTTTCCGGCCGGCTCACTGCCAACATTAATAAAGATAACAGACGCATTAAGAATTGCGATCTTCAAGCTCTCCGCACAACTACCAAACGATGTCACTCCAGATGGTGTTGGAGATGAACCAGGAGATATCTCAGACTGGGCTAACGCCGCTAAAGAAAAGCTGAGCGCCAACTTAAAAGTACTTTTAGAGAAGCCAACAACAGATGAGAGACTCGTAGCTGGGAGGACAACCGAGGTAGCCATACTTGTAATCGTAGGCGCCTACCGACTATATGCAATGATAAAGCCAGTTATAGAAACTATTGTGTATTTCATGGAGAGAGAGGCTGAAGAGCAGAGGAAACAAGTAGAAGCTCGCAAAAGGGAATACGAAAGAGAATTCGGTCCTATGCCAAGCGAAATACCTCACGCCTCTGACCACGTGGACTCTTACGAGCACAACAAAGATATTTTATCTCGGACAGTATAGAAGATTTACCTTGCTACTTGGGATGTGGAGGAGAAGTCTCGAAGCTACACAGCGACTCACATCACCGGTATTCTGCCGGTCTCCATGGAGTCCAAGATCAAGGAGTATTCTCAATGGCTCAGCGTCTAATCATCGCCGGCATCCTTGCAGCCTTAGCGGGCTGCGCGTCAGCGCCTAGTCAACCACCTCTGCCAGATCCCCAGACGGTCCCACGGCAGCAATGGTCTGATGCTCTCACCATATTCGATGGCATGGGGCTCAGGGGCCAACGAGACATTCCTAAAGAGATGGTGGACCAAGCCCAAGGACAAAGCCAAGCAGTGAACGTCAGCGCCGGCGCAGGTGATCTGGCTGTGGGCCCATCGGCCGGCCTTGGGCTCGGGCTATTCCTCCTGGGTGGCGGCGGCTCGCCCGCAGAAGGCCTTCCCCAGATCGCTGCCTGGGTCCCTGCAGAGCTTGCGTCGACACCAGAAGCAGCAACAGCACTTGTGGCCAAAGAGTGGGAGCAGGCTCGCCAGCGCGTCTTTAAAACTGACCTGGCCTCGATCCCGACCACTACGGCGAAATATCCCTATGGCTGGAGCGCCAAGATCGCTTATGCAAGCATGAAGGAATACTACCTGGGACAGCCTCTGCAGCTTGATAAGGGCCCGGTTCCAGGCCCAGCATTCATGAAAAACCGACAGGTCTACGGTCCGGTGTTCGTTTTCCCGACGCAGCTTCCTGTGGATGAAGGCCGGCACAATCTTACGGCGCCACAAGCTATGGCTGAGCTTGCAAAGAATCTCCCGGACTGGTTCTACCTTTACTATCCCGGTTCCAAGTATTCCAAAGAAGTACTGCCAGCTGGCGTTTTCAATGGCACACAGACCTTACGGTTCGTGAGCAAGTGAATGAAAAAAGCCCCGCTCTGCGGGGCTTTTTTTACTTTACCGGCTGCATTTGTTGAGCTGCATTCTTCTTCACCGAATCAACATCCACATCTTTCAACCGCTCTACGTTGCGCTCAACCGTATCAGCGCGCCCCGCGCCTTCATTGAAGATACCGTTCAACTCACTTCCATTACCTGTCAAGTTCGTGAGGGTCACTGAGTTTACTGTGGGAAGGTTCCCAGTGATGCTCAGCATTCCGATCCATTCAGAGAGGTCTATTTTAGACCAATCGAGTTGCTGAAGCTGCGCAGGAGTTAGGCCTTCGCAACTTGGACTCTCAGCCTCGCCAAAATTCAAACCTAGCTGCTTGCGCCCTTGCTCTTGGATAATTCGTCCCACTACCGATCCAAAACAGCAATATGCATCACGCTTTTCGATGCACCCCCCAATCGACTTGCTTGCACAATAGCTTCCTACGAATGTGCATTGTCTAGTCTCATTCTTAGCGCCAAGTTCGAATTCTTTCGGCTCGCACTCCCAAATAATATGAATCAACATGTCCGTGATCACATAAACGGTGTAAATCCAACCGATGATGTTTACGACCATTGCTGCTTGGCTGGTCAGCCCAGAAACAGCTCCGTCCGAACCTGTTTGGAAAACCGCGCTCGCTGCGTTGGCGGCGCCCATCTGTACCATGCCATCGTAGGCCCATTGCATCAGCTGCTGCTGCAGGACACCAATCGTCGCGTTGCCGGCCATCTCGCTACTGAATGCACCGGTCGCTGAGTCAACGATGCTCCCCCACTGGCCCTTGATCAGCGCACCAGCTCCAGCCTCAAGAGCAGCTCCACCGGCCTGCCAGTAGCCAGGCGCAAACAGGCTTCCAGTGCGGTTCAAAGCCTCCACAGATGAAGCCATTTTCAGCGATGCCATGGTGAGGTTCACATAGTCCATGAGGCTCACGCCGCTGGGGGCTTCACAGCAGTCCACGTAGCCGCCCAATGCTTTCTTGCACTCCATGGCTTCGCCACCAAAGATTTTGCAATCAAGGCTATCGGGGGAAGCACAAGTCATGTCCTGCTCCGCGAACTGGGTGACTTGCAGCATTGCAACTGCATAGGCGAAATCACCACTCTTGGTATTCGACGTATCGAAGCATTCGCTTCCCATGCAGCGAGCTCCCCCCGGGCACTCGATCTTTTGGCCGGTGTTCACCACAGTCGGTACCGAAACGTCGTAACCGCAGTCCCAGGTTTCGTTGTAGACGTAACATGTCCCTTTCGAACCACTAGCGCCTTGAACACACGATTGGCTAACAAAGCCGCAGGAACTGTTCTGCTCGAAGCTGGTGCAACTATCCAAACTCGATCCATCGTTGTACGGGCATTGGGTCTTACCCTGCGCGTCCACATAGCAGTCCATTTGGCCTACGTTGTAATCACACTGCAGGGCAGATACGTGGACCTTAGTTGCCAAGCGATCAACATTCGGAATGGGAGGCGACTGCAGCTTCTGGTAAATCGGATCGCCAGGGCAGACGTCGAAGCCGGATAGGTTCACACAGCTATTCGAATCGCCGCTGCTGCCGGCGGTTGTGCTATAGGACCCCGTACAGAACTCCTCAAGCGTTGCAGTAGCCGCGGCAAGGCAATCTTGTGGTGTCCAATAGTCTTCGACAACAACCAGGAACTGGGCCATTTTGTAGAGCCCGGTTGCTGAGAAACTATTGGCAATCCAGATGCCGAGTGCTTTCACACTTCCGTTGTCGTGGAAAACATACGACGTAACGCCTAACGACGCCATTTTTTGAATAAGCTCAGCGCCCCCACCGCCAGCACCATCTTTGTTGCCGATAAATACTATTACTTTCTGAACGTCACTTCGCCAAGTGAAAGTGTCCAAGACATAGTTTGCAGCGGCTACGTTGTAGGTGTCACCGGAGGTGGTCCCCACTCCATTTATCCATGACTGGAAGGAATTTGTATCGTCGGTCAAATCGATATGCCGCGAAACATAGTCAGTACCTCTGGTAAGTGCCCCACCAATTCTAAGATCACCTGAATTAGTTGATCCGAGCAAAATTGCCAGGTTACTGATTGAGCTGCGAAGCTCTGAGATGACTCCACCCATTGAGCCAGAGTTATCGACAAGGAACACCAAGTCAACTGGACCGGCTTTCACTTTAACCTCATGGCTGATATCGCAGTTTCCTTGAGGCTTTACCAAGCGCTCGCAAGTCTTATAGCTTGCAATGTGAGACTTAATCGTTGTATCAGCAAACTGATCGGTTTTTTTGCAATCGGCAAAGTTCTGTTGGAATGCCTGCATGTAATCGCTCGATCGGACAGAGTCAGCATTCGAGTAGATCGGGTCTTTCGAAAGGTCGGGTTGAACCCTACGTGACGAGTCCTGAAGTAGGCGATAGGCATCCCCTGTGGTGCCGGAGTCACTGGCGAGCTGAGTATTCGCCTTCTGGCCGAGATCGATCGTGTGCGCATCACTCCCATAAACGCCTTCCAGGGACTGGGTGTTCCCATCCTGGTAGCCGGAGAAGATATCCTTCAGTGTTGCCGATCCGGTGGATCCGCTGAAGACGCTGATGCCCTGCTTTCCAACATCCTGGCCAGCACTGGACCCTGCTGAAACAGCGTCGGCCCAGGCGCTGAAGGCAGTCATGTTGAGGTAAAGCCCCACCACAACCGTACTGACCGCACGGATCAGCGATTGGCGGGCGCGGAATGGGTTTGGCATGGGCGAGTGCTCGAGGTTGAAGTGCCTCGATGCTATGGAAGCTGGATAGAGCCGAAAGGCCTTTTCCAGTGAAGAATGTGCAGAAAAACGAAACCCCGGCCAGCACGTGCTGACCGGGGTCCGTAGGGGTTACGTCGGAACGTGGACAATCACCTCGTCGTCGGAGGAGATGAGCTTGTGAATCACTGCCCAGCGCTTGACGTAGCGGGGGTCGGGATTCCTGTCCTTGACGGTATCGGCGATCTTCGGTGGCACCAGAAAGCGCCTGCCGGAGTCGACCATCAACTCACCCAGTTCTCGACAGTAAATTGCGTTGGCTGCGGTCACGATTCGTACTCCTGGTAGGTGATCCCCGCAGCCCTCAGCGATGAGAGGGTTCCGGGGATCACCCACCAGGGGTGATCGCAGCGGAGCCTAGCCCGAAGGCTAGGCTCTAGGTTTTAGGTACCAGCCGCCAGAGGCGTCCAGGTAGGTTCATCCGTGGCGGTGAGCTTGACGCTCCTTCTTGTGCCGTTGAATGACGCGATCGAGCAGAAGCGCGGTCACACCCAACGTGACCGTGAACGAAACGACCGCAATCACACCAATGCCAAGAGGACTCATTCGCCTTCTCCTTTCAGATCTTCCAGTACAGCCATGATGAGACTGACTACCAGGCAGATAAATCCTACCACAAGTAGCCAAGCTCCCCACTCGAGGTTGTCGACTCGTTCGTCCGGCGGCAAGCCAAGCAGCAGCAAACCAGGCACGATAAAGCCGGCACCCATGGCTAGAAAGAAGTTGATGAACCAATCTTTCAATTTCGTTTTTTTCATTTACTACCTCTCAATCAATGCGCAGAGGTAGCCCTTGCGGGAGGCTCCCGCACAGGGTTAATTATTTCCAACTCTGACCCATTGGGCTGAGTTACTACGCTTACAGCGAATCCAGTTCCTTCTGCATAAATCGCATGCGGAAGTTTTCTGTCGAGTGCAAGGCTTTCAGCCTTACGGACAGCTGCAAGGGAATCGTCGAAGTGCATTATTGCCACCCACGTAGAGTGAGAGGCTTCCCGTGAGGGGGAGCCCCTCAGGGTTTTATTCAGAACGTAATGTTCTGGCGAGCCTTTACCAGACTTGCTGTTTGAGACTGTTTGGCAGTCTCGAGAGTTCGGTCGAACAGGCCACAACCAACATGGATGCCACCAACGGTCAGTGCGACAATAACGGCCAGAGTTTTCATTTGTGTATCTCCATTTGCAAACAGCAGACGGAGATACCCCATGCGGGATTTCTCCCGCTGTGGGTTTGTGAAAGCATCTATCCGGAAATCCAGAATCAATGCTTTGTTTTTAAGCCAGTTTTAAAGCCTGGCTCCGCTTTCCATCCGCACATAGATGCTTCAGGAGTTGCCCAACCACATAGGTGGTATAGGCGCTTGGCGAGTGCAGCACTGCACATCGCAAAGTTTTGGTGCCCCATGGGGCTATTCGTAATTCAACCTTTGGTTGCTTGATGGAGATGATACCAAACTGCTCCATCTGAACAAGGTATGAAAATAAGAAAAGGCGCCTACAGACGCCCTTTTTTATTTACGCACCTTGCGGAGAAAATACCCGCTGGCCTCTTTTGTGCCGGAATCGGTCTACGACCACTTCCATTTCACTTTCCAATATCACCGGTTGTTTAAAGCCTTCACCCTTAACGTGCTGCAACATCAGCACGCCCCCAGACTCCAACTCCCATAAATGGACTTTGGTGTCGCCACGGGAGGCCCAGGCCTTTCTCTTCACGGTGGTACCGGCAGTCATCTGCGCTGCAGCGAGGATTGGATTCATGCTGCTCACTCCGAGTTGACGGAGCGGCCCCCCATACGGAGTGACGCCCCGTATGGGTTGTGCATGTCGCCGGCTACGCCGGCGGTCCTGCTGTTGCTATTGCTTGCAGTAGCTGTTGATTGCAGTCGTTTTCTGGGAAGCCCAGGCAAGTGCCTGCGCGCGGCGCTCTATCGTCATGTAGCGCCAGCTGGTGTCCACTGCATCCTGGAAGAAGCCGTAGGCGTCGATCCATTCCCAGTAGATGCCAGCGTGATCTACACGGCCGAGATCGTGAGCTCGCGGGCGCAGGAGTGAGAACACCTGACTGAGGTTGTTCCCGACCAACGCTGCGCGTACCAAGCTCAGTTCACCCTGGCCCAAGACTGCGGAGCAGACCTTGTCCAGCAACACCAAGGGCACGCGGACCACTTGCCTTGACCAGCATGGTCAGCGCCACGAACCACAGACCAATTAACACGAGGTGCTTGGCGTCCTTGATGCCCGGCGCCAGGTAGGTGGCTGCAACCACAACCAACGTGGCCACAATGATCAACCACGCATGCTGGCGGCGCGTAAGCTTGCCCAGGCCCTCGCCCTTGTGCTTGAAACGAAGAATGGCCCAGCTATGCCAGGCCAAGGTGGCGAGGCAATCCAGAAGTGAACTTCTGCTGGAAGTTGGATCAACGGGTAGCTTCTGCACTCAGCATCTCCAGTTAGCGATTCTGGATATGCTCGCAGTGGCATCGACGTCGAGAAGCTTTTTTCAGGCGGGATTCTGGTTATAAAACTTCAGCGGCCTCCAGATGATGCACCCGCACCGAAAGGTGCGGGTGTCCAGTCGCTACCGCTTGCTCACCACCTTGAGCTCCGCATCGGAAAGCTGCTCACGGTGTAGGTAGCGCCCGGGCACAGGGGGCACAGTTGTGATTCCTTTGCCATCGCTGAGTCCAGGGGCGATCAGCCCAATGACTTCGTCCTTCTCTCCCGCCGTAACTACTGCCCAACACACCAGTTGGTAAACGACCGGGGCACCGCCCACTTGGGCCGACGCATGAACGAAATACCAATCTTGGGCGGGGATGATTTGCTTGTAGATCACACGACACTCCTCAAACAGGCGGCGCCAAATGGCTGCCGGCACAATAGATATCGCACCTTCGAGCTATACGTTAAATACCCCAGTTGACTTTGCCGACGCAAATGTTTCAACTCATAGGGCTTCAACGACAGCCACCATAGACCGAGCGAAACCATCAACTATTCACCTGAATGAGAATCGAACTATACTTCAAAGGAGCAACTGCAGAATTATGGAAAAGATCGATTTTGAACGTAGCATTTTGGAAATAGCAAGACCGGCTCTCAAAATAATTTACGGTAATTTCGAGGATGACCTATCGCAAACCGATAAACCCGATGCTGCCATTCTATTAGATAAAAATAATGGAGCAGGCAAGAAACTCAGAATCGGCATAGAAATCACCACTGTTGACAAAGGTAAAGACCTTCAGTATTTCAATGATGAGAAGCACGGCAAAGACTTAGTTCAAGAAGATCTTCTGAAGTGCATAGAGTCAAATACTCCCAGTTCTCGCCCTACAAAAAGAGCCGATATTACTATAGAGAAAGAATACATTTTTGAAGGTGTGAAGAAGAAGTCTGCGCGCTTTAAAGAGTATGAGAAAGAAGGCGAGTTCGACGAGATCATTCTTTTATGCTTTAGCGATTACATCGATCTTCGGAATCCAGAAGTAAATCCTGGACTACTACTCTGGACCGATTACCTCCTTAGCTCCGAGTCCTTCCCCTTCGAAAGGGTAATATTTGTGAGCACTCTTACCAGAGCAAGCGTTATGATTTACAACAAGTCAGAACCGTTAGCTAAACGTCCTAGTGAAGATGCGTTCTGCTCCTACACAACAACGCCCAGTATGGGCGGTTTTATTCCCAT
Organism: Pseudomonas sp. HS-18; assembly: GCF_020401845.1. NCBI lineage: Bacteria > Pseudomonadati > Pseudomonadota > Gammaproteobacteria > Pseudomonadales > Pseudomonadaceae > Pseudomonas > Pseudomonas sp. HS-18. The sequence continues at coordinate 37,000 of NZ_CP084414.1, read as the reverse complement.
GGGTGAACACAACATCTCTGGAATCTTAAACGCTGATCCGCTGATCCCGCCTAAGTCCAAGAAATAAGCGCGAAATACTCTGAACTTGAGAGGCCGTACTGTACGGTCTCTACCTTTCGACTGGTTTCATCTGACTGGCAGGATATTGACGAAAAAACTCCATGCTTCCTTCCACCGACGCTTGCAACCAATCCTTGTACGCTCCCTTTGGCAGAATCACCACCATGCGCTTCTCCTGCCCGGGACGATGGAAATTCCGCATCAGAGAATGCTGATCCGCATTGATCGTGATCATCGTGAAACTATGCACGGTGCCGGCGTCCGGCGATTTCCATCGCTCCCATAGGCCTGCGATCCCCATGAGTTCGCCGTCGGCACGGCAGATCCTGGTGGCTACGGCCTTCCCGCTCCTCCAGTCCGGTTCGTAGATGGCGCGAGCAGGAATGATGCAGTGCTGTGCCCGGCGCCAGGCGCTCCTGAATGAGGGTTTCTCAGCGATCGTTTCGCTACGGGCGTTGAAGGTGTTGCGTGTCAGCTTCATGTCCTTCGCCCAGGGCGGCAGCAGCCCAAACACTCCCATCTCGGCTTCGAAGGAAACGCCCTCCTCCGCCGCTTCTGGAGACGCCAGGCGTAGGAACGGCGCGCTGTACCCAGGGAAAATATCCTGCTGGGCATAATCCCCCATGTCGACGCCGAACGCTGCAGCAAGCTCAGCTGCTGTCGGGGACTCAAAACGGCTACACATCCTGACCTCCAAGGCCTGCAGGCCAGATTATTAGGCGGATCTCGCTGGCTGACACGACACCTTCGCCAAACCCTGCCAACTGGTGGTGTACGCCGGCGTCAGCAACTCTCGCTTCATTGACCAGGCACCGACCGGCCGCTCACGGGCAAAGCGCACGGTACCGCGTCCTTCCCGCAGATTGATTGCATCCATCACCGCCATCAGCCGTTCGCTGTTGGGTCGTGGCCGAGGGGCGAAAAGATCGCCTGTGATTGTGCCGCGCTCCGCGAACTGGGAAAGGATCACACCAGCCTTGGCGTAAGCGTAGCCTGGGCGGTACAGCGCCTTAAGACCCGTCAGAGCGGCCCGAAGCAGGTCGCGCGTGTCATCTGCAGGATACGGCATGGCCAGGATACGAGACCCACTGTACTGCTCGCCGGCAGAGAACGGACTGGTCTTAGCAAAGACCTGAATGCAGTTGGCCAGGCTGCCTTGGCTTCGAAGCTTGCCGGCAGCGGTGCTCACGAAACCAGCAACCGCCTCCTGCAGATCCTCCAACGCGTGCACCTTGTTCCCGAAGGAACGGCTCGAGATGATCATCTGCTTTCGCTCAGGGCCGGCATCCTGGAACGGAAAGCAGGCAGTGCCGAGCAGCTCACGCGCTGTCCGCTCCACGTTTACGTTGAAGTGACGCCGCAAGTGCTTGGGATCGGCGCTCGCCAGCTGCCAGGCGGTGTCAATCTTGAGGTCCTCGGCGAGTCGTTTCGACAGTCGCGGGCCAATCCCCCAAACCTCTCCCGCCGGCGCGTATCGAAGAAGCTTCTCCTGCCGCCCAGGGTCCCGAAGGTCAACGACGCAACCGGTACGGGATTTCCAGCGCTTAGCAGCCCAGTTGGCCAACTTCGCCAATGTTTTTGTCGGCCCGATCCCTACACCAACGGGAAGGCCCACGCTGCGCAATATCTGCTGCTGAATCATCCGGGACCAGCCCTCCGGATCGCTCACACCCGCGAGATCCACAAAGGCCTCGTCGATGCTGTAGACGAAAACTCTGGGGGCCTGTTCCTGCAAGATGGCCATCACACGATTACTCAAGCTCTGGTAGAGCTCGTAGTTCGAGGAGAAAACCGTCACCTCGCCGCGGCGCACGAGCTCACGCAGCTCAAACACTGGCGTACCCATCTTGATGCCTAAACGTTTGGCTTCGTCGTTCCTGCTGACCACACAGCCGTCGTTGTTGGAGGCCGCAACCGCTGCCCGTCCTCGTAACCACGGCTGGAAGAGCAACTCACAGCTGACGTAGAACGCGTTGGCATCAATCAGTGCAATGGTCATGGCGCCGTTACCGCTGCAGGAGGCCGTGGAGAACCCAGCAGCAGACTCCCCACACCTCCAACACCTCACCATCCCCCAGCCGCAGCGGCCGGTACGCCGGGTTAGCCGGCGCGAGCATGATCTTGCCTTCGGGATCCCGAACGAGCGTCTTCACAACAAACTCGGCGCCGACTACCGCCACCACCACGTCCCCTGGTTGGGCTTCTCGCGCTTTATCGACGACCAGGACATCGCCATCAAAAATTCCAATCTCCCGCATCGAATCGCCCCAGGCGCGCAGAAGAAAAATCGACGACGTCGGCCGAATACCCACGAGATCATCGAGGGAAAGATCCGGAGTCTGGTAGTCCGCTGCCGGCGATGGGAAGCCGCAACTCGCCTGGCCGCACAAAGGCAGCTTGCGGGGAGAAGCGCTGGGGCTTACGGAAGCAACGAGCGAAAGGGGCATGGGATCACCAACACTGTACATATAACCAGTATAGGGCCGTCCCCCCGATGAGGTGAAGATCGCCTCCGACCGACAGCCATTGCAGCGCTCCGCCTGCCGGCAAATTCCAGCAGAAATAATCTCCTGCATTCGCTGCCCATGGCCCAGCCGCAGAACGCTTTCTTGCCACGAGACGGCAGAAAAGAACGCTTGGGATCTTTCTCAGACCTGCAAGGTTGATCTCATCCAATCGCCGAGCAGTCCCATGCAAAAAACCAATCTCTCGTTCCTCCGCGGCGCAGCTGCAGAGTTAAAGCACCTGGTCCAGGACGCAATCAGCCAGGGCTGGGCAGCCAGCCGCACCTCTGGCGGCCACATCAAGCTTTCCAAAGCCCGCCGGCGGTCGGTGTTCGTGTCCTGCACCGGCAGCGACCAGCGCGGTTTGAAGAACGCTCGAGCAGATATTCGCCGGGCGGACGCCTGCCCTGCTGTCGCCTAACCCCAACCAAGGAAAAGACATGCCAATTCGCCACGCCATCGTCCACCTGATCGACAAGAAGCCCGACGGTAATCCTGCACAGCTGCATGCTCGCGACGCCGAACTGGGCGACTCGCAGGCCATGGAGAACGACCTCCGCTAGAGCTAAAACGTTAAGTTGGACAAAGGTGGGAGAAGTTCCAGGGCGAATTCGGGGCGTATCCGTTCAGCGCATCGCTCCGCGCGCACCAGGATGGAGGCAAGGTTTTCGCCACCTACTCCAGGTAGGTACTGGCGCACCTGAAGACGCTGATTACCACTCTTCAGGCGATCACGTACATTTTGCCATCACCGGCCGGGCATGACCGACTAACTGTCCAACACTCAACTGCGCCCTAGTGAGGGCGTAACAGTGAATAAGTCGCTGGAAGTCACACCGGTGCACCACCTGGCCAAAACCAGCCCTAGGCATTCAGCGTGTAGTGAAAAGCGAGAACATGCCCGAGGCGAGAAGACCCGCGCTGATTGACTACACCTCTTACCTGGCCAATATCAGCGAGCTGATGTCCCTGCGACGCACTATCAACAGGTGCTTGGCGCCCTCAAAGACTCAATCCACAACAAGAACTACAACCTATCTTCGGAGTTTACAACGGAGCAGCTACCCTTAAGCCGTTCCACCGATTTACCAACTAGGATGAGACGCAGTAGATCCGTCAAAAAAAGGCAGCACCTACAGGTGCCGCCTTCTTTAGTAGCATGCCACGATCAGTGCGTAGCCACTGATGCCTCACTAGGCTCTGCGTCCTCGTCCTTACGGTGCATCCATCGATACAGCGCCGGTAAGACCAGCAACGTCAGAGTGGTCGAGGACAGGATGCCTCCAATCACCACCGTCGCCAGAGGCCGCTGAACCTCCGCGCCCGTGCCGGTAGCCAGGGCCATAGGCACGAAGCCCAGCGATGCTACCAGAGCGGTCATCAGAACTGGACGCAATCGGGTCAACGCACCCTCACGGATCGCTGTATCGAGGCTACGACCCTCTTCCCGCAGACTACGGATGAACGAGATCATCACCAAGCCGTTGAGCACCGCCACACCCGAAAGCGCGATGAACCCAACGCCCGCAGAGATCGATAGCGGAATATCTCGTAGCCAAAGCGCCACTACGCCACCGGTCAGCGCAAAAGGAATACCGGTGAACACCAACAGTCCGTCGCGGACGTTATTGAACATCATGATCAACAAGGTGAACACCAGAAGAAGCGCTACCGGAACCACAATTTGCAGGCGTTGCGCGGCAGATTGCAGTTGCTCGAACTGGCCACCCCAAGTCGTCCAATATCCGGGCTGGAGCTTCACCTTCTGCTCAATACTCTGGCTAGCTTCGGAAACGAAAGAGCCAATATCCCGTCCCCGCACGTTAGCACTCACCACAACCAGACGCTTTCCGTTTTCACGGCTAACTTGGTTCGGTCCTTGAACCAGATCGAGTCGGGCAACCTCACCTAAGGTGATAAATCCGATGCGGGCCTCTGTGCTGGTTGCAGGCACTGGAATTAACATACGTGACAAAGCATCGATATCGCTGCGCAGGCGCTCTGGAAGCCGCACGATCATGTCGAAGCGGCGGTCACCTTCGAACAAAGTACCGGCCTCACGTCCGCCAATAGCCACTGCAACGGTGTCTTGGATATCTCCAACATTCAATCCATAACGCGCGGCACGCTGGCGGTCGATATTCACCGTCAACACTGGCAAACCACTGGTCTGCTCAACCTTCACTTCTGAAGATCCCTGCACTTGGCGAAGCACACCGGCAATCTGCTCAGCAGTATTGTTCAGGACCGCCATGTCGTCACCAAAGACCTTTACCGCCACGTCGCTACGTACGCCGGAAATGAGCTCGTTGAAGCGAAGTTGGATCGGCTGCGATAGTTCGTAGGCGCTTCCTGGTACACCATTGGCAGCCTCCTGGATCTCCGCTTCAAGTTCCGCCCGGGACTTCTTCGGGTCCGGCCACTGATCTTTAGGCTTGAGCATCACATAAGCATCAGAAATGTTCGGTGGCATCGGATCCGATGCAATTTCCGCGGTACCGGTGCGGCTAAACATGCGCTCCACCTCGGGTACTTTGGCCAAGATCTGGCGCTCCAGGCTCTCCTGCATTGACACCGACAACGACAGACTTGTGCCGGGTGTACGCAGCGACTGAAGAGCGAAATCGCCTTCGCCCAGACTTGGTACGAATTCACTGCCCATGCGACTGGCGAGCACCCCGGAAAGCACCACCAGTACGGCGGCGACAGCGAAGACTAGTCCACGGCGCGCCATCACCCAGTCCAGCACAGGCTCGTAGGCGCGGCGCGCGCTGCGCATCAGCAGGTTTTCCTCTTCCTTCACCTTTCCGGTGATGAAAAGCGCGATGGCCGCCGGGACAAAGGTCACCGAGAGGATCATCGCCCCCAGCAGCGCCAGCACCACGGTGAAGGCCATGGGATGGAACATTTTTCCCTCGACGCCGGTGAGGGCGAAGATCGGCAGGTACACCACCATGATGATCAGTTGCCCATAGATCAGCGCGCGCCGCGCTTCCTTCGACGCGGCGAAGACCTCGTGAAGGCGTTCGCTGCGGGTGAGCATTCGACCATGATGCTGCTGAGCATGAGCCAGGCGGCGGATAGCGTTCTCGACGATCACCACCGCACCGTCGACGATGATGCCGAAGTCCAGTGCACCGAGACTCATCAGGTTGGCGCTGATGCGGTTGCTAAACATGCCCGTGAAAGTGAACAGCATCGCCAGCGGGATCACCATGGCGGTGATCAGCGCCGCACGGATGTTGCCCAGGAAAAGGAATAGCACTGCGATTACGAGGATCGCACCCTCTGTTAGATTGCGCTTGACCGTAGCAATAGCTTTGTCCACCAGCTTTGTGCGGTCATAGACAGTCACCGCTTTCACCCCAGCAGGCAGGGTACGGTTGATTTCCTCCAACTTGGCTGCGGCAGCCTTGGCGACCGTTCGGCTATTCTCGCCGATCAGCATGAATACCGTACCCAGAACGACTTCTCGACCGTTCTCCGTCGCCGCACCTGTGCGCAGTTCTTTACCCAAATCGACTTCTGCAATGTCGCGCATGCGAATCGGCGTGCCATCGACGTTAGCGACAACGATATTAGCTATGTCATCTAGATTCTTAACCTGGCCTGGCGCACGCACCAGCAACTGCTCGCCGCTACGTTCGATATAACCCGCACCGACGTTCGCGTTATTGCGTTCGAGGGCAGTGATTATGTCGGCGAACGTCAAGCCATAGGCTGCCAATCGGCGAGTATCCGGAGCAACCTGGAACTGCTTGGAGAAGCCGCCGATGGTGTTTACCTCGGCGACACCAGGCACGTTGCGCAATTGCGGTTTGACAACCCAGTCCTGGATCACCCGAAGATCAGTTGGGGTATAGGGAGTACCGTCTTCTTTCCTGGCGCTATCTTCAGCCTCAATCGTCCAGAGAAAGATCTCTCCCAGCCCGGTTGATATTGGCCCCATGGCTGATTCAACACCCTCAGGCAACTGTTCACGAGCTTGCTGTAGGCGCTCGTTGACCAGTTGTCGGGCGAAGAACAAATCGGTTCCATCCTTGAAGATAACTGTCACCTGAGACAGTCCCGAACGCGAGATCGAGCGAGTCTGCTGCAGGTCAGGCAAGCCGGCCATTGCCGTCTCTACCGGGAATGTCACGCGTTGCTCAGTTTCAAGCGGCGAAAAGCCAGGAGCAGAGGTATTGATCTGCACCTGAACGTTTGTAATGTCAGGGACCGCGTCAATCGGCAACTTTTGATAGCTGGCCACTCCGAGGGCAGCCATGCCAAAAACCGCAAGCAACACTAGATAGCGCTGCTCGATGGCGAATCGAATTATGCGTTCGAACATGTCAGCGCCTTATCAATGAGCGTGAGACGCTGAGCTCTTGCCCAGCTCCGACTTGAGAATGAAGCTGCCGTCACTGGCAACCTGATCACCCACCGCCAGACCTTCGAGGACCTCAACTTGACCGTCGTTGCGCAAGCCGAGGGTAACCGCACGTGCCTCAAAGCCTTCTGCGTTACGAACAAAAACGCTGGCCTTATCCTCCACTGTTTGAACTGCTTGTTCAGGGATCGCCACCGCTACTTGGCGGGCCTGAGCGCTGACTCGGACATTCACAAAAAGCCCTGGACGCCACGCGCCATCGGGATTGTTCAATGTGACGCGAGCAACGGCGCTACGAGTCTGCTCGCCGAGTAAATTGCCAACGTAAGCCACCTTCCCTTCCACTTGCATGCCTAGATCAGGCGCTTCAATGCGCGCAGGTTTCCCGACTTGGATTCGGGATAGATCTTGCGGTGCAACGCTGAAAGTAGCCCAGACTCTGGCGAGATCGGACAGGGTGAATGCGGCCGTTGTTTCACTGACCACCTCACCGGGCACGAGATGCTTCTCGACAACCACTCCGTCAAAGGGCGCGCGTAGTTCGTAGCGATTACCACCTCCACTGGCAGACACGCCGCTGAGTGCATTGGTTTTCTGCTTTGCATTTGCCAGAGCAATCTGCGCCTCCTCAAGCACCTGACGCGCCTGGAGGTAATCCTGCTCTGCAGAAATCTTCTCTCGCCACAACTCACGCTCACGCGCGAAAGTAGTGTTAGCCAAGGCCACTCGTCGTTGGGCTGCTGCCAGTTCACTGCGTAGTTCGGAGATTTGCTGGCTAGAGATGATCGCCAGCAAATCTCCCTTTTTCACGCTCTGCCCAAGATCAACCGATACCGACTCCACGACGCCCTGTGTGCGTGGCACGATATGCGCGGTGCGATCCTGATCGAAGCCGATCTCGCCAGGCAGGCTGACGGCCTCGGCTAAGGCTCGAGGACCGGCAGCCACCACTTTGATACCAGCAGCGCTGATCTGTTCTGCACTCAGATGCAGCCCCTCTTCTTCCCCGCCCTCCTCCTCTTTGGCGTTGTGATGCTCACCGTCAGCATGACCTTTCGCTTCGGCGTGGGCAGGCGCGTCGGTTTTACCGTGATGCTCATTATCGGCATGAGCTGCGTCGTCCATATGCGTACCAGGCTTGTCTCCCCCACCCAACAATGTGAAGGCGCTGGTGCCCAGGACGGATGCCAGAACAACGGCCCCTACTATGTGGACTCTCTTGACCATGAGGACTCCGGAATGAGCCCGACCGCGCGAGTAAGGCGTCAGACGTCGGGACTAGAAAATAATTGATGCAGATCCTGAAAGAGGTCGTGGACGCACCAGTGCGCCAGCCCCAAATCCCGGACGAAGTTCGGGGCTGATGCAGATGCTGGTATTACCAACAGCGCCAACCCCACCAAAATGTGAGCCCGCAGGCCCTTAACGCGCCGTCGAGTTGACATCACCGTAAACCCGCTCGATACGTCCCCAGGCGTCGCTGACCTGGGCCAGCGCTTGAAGGTACTGATCGCGAGCAGTGATCAACGTACGCTGAGCATCGAGTACTTCCAGGAATCCGAACTTACCCATCTCAAAGCCACGAGTTGCGCTTTCAACAGCTGTTTGCGCAGTCGGGAGGATCGTCTGGCGAAATGCATTGACTTCCATCTGGGCCGTGCCCCATTGCTGAAGCGCTTGCTGAGTTTCTTGGCGCAGTCGTAGTTCAGTGGCATTACGGAGGTCACGGGCCTGATCAGCGCGACGGGATTCCGCGAGAATGTTGCCTTGGTTACGATCAAACAGCGGCAGCGGCAGACTCACACCTACTACGGCGATCCGATCTCGAGTACCTTGCTCAACAGCCTCTTGGGTGCCGACAGTTACATCTAGGTCTGGGATCCGTTGGGTACGAGCCAGGCGAAGAGCTGCCTCACTCTGATCAATGCGACTCTGCGCGAGGCGTAACGAAGCGCTATCGCCAATCCGGCCAAGCAACGCAGTGTCAGAAGGCAACTCAGGCAGGGACTTGCCGGTTTCGCTGAGCACACTTGTGAAGTCCGGACGCGGAAGGCCCATGAGCACGGCAAGGTTTTGGTAAGCATCTGCTCGATCACGTGCAGCCCGCTCCTGCTCCAGTTTCACTTCCGCAAGTTGCACCTGTGCACGGTTAGCCTCCAAGGGGGGGGCCTTTCCCGCATGCACACGACCTTGTGCTGCTTTCACCCCTCGCTCAGCCAATTCGACCGACTGCAGAGCAAGGCGCTCACGCTCTTGCGCACGCAACGCGGAGTAGAAACCGGCAATAACATCGCCACGGAGTGCGTTGCGTTGCTCTTCGACACTCAGAGCCGCCACGTCCTGTCCCCGCTCGGCCAACTCAACTCGTGCACCGCGCTTACCACCCAGTTCGAATGGCTGCGTCAGCCCAATTGTGGTGGTTCGGTTACGTGACTCAGTGCCCTCCTGTTGCCAAGACAGAGTGGGGTTGCGCAGCAGACCCGCCTGTTGGCGGAGTCCTTGAGCGATACCAATTTCTCGGGATCCTGCGGTATACGTCGGATTGCTGGAAACAGCGGCTTGCATCGCTTCTTCAATACCCAGCTCACGCGCTACTGCGCTAGTAGAGAGCCCCCAGACCAACACAACACTAATTGCCCATCGCCCTCGACTCCCGCTACGGACAACCTCCCCGAAAAGACTCGCACGCACCATAGATCTCACCCACTGGCTCAAGATTCGACGGCTCTGCCGCCATTTGCTGCGCCAATCTAAAGGGGAGCCACTAGCGACAAGGTGACTGTCGAATTACAAAGATGTAATTGAAGAGCCCGGACCAGAGCGAACTACGGCGTGTTCTTCGCGAAATGACAGGACACAACCTCCATCCCCGGGCAGTCTTGACCCCGTAGTAACTACAGCCTTTAGACTGATCTGCCTGTCCCCTGATGGGGCGTACTGCTGCATCAACCAGAGCGGAAGCTAAGAGATGAAAATTCTTCTAGTCGAAGATGAACTCAAGACTGCTGAGTACCTACGCCAAGGCCTGAGCGAGAGCGGCTACGTTGTAGATCATGCCAACAATGGGCTGGACGGGCTGCACCTAGCACAGCATTTCCCTTACGACCTGGTAGTGCTGGATGTGAACCTGCCAAAGATGGATGGCTGGGAGATGCTGACTCGCTTGCGCAGCAAGTCAGATATTCGAGTCATGATGCTTACAGCACGTGGTCGCCTGAATGAGAGAGTCAAAGGGTTGGACCTAGGGGCCGACGACTACCTAGTCAAACCATTTGAGTTTCCTGAACTACTGGCTCGCATACGTTCTCTACATCGGCGTGGCGAGCGACCCCAAGCTTCCCAGGTAATTGAGGTGGCCGACCTCGAGCTTGATCCTGGGAGACATCGCGCGTTTAGAAATGGGCAGAGGGTTGATTTGACCAGCAAGGAATTTACCCTGCTGCAACTACTGATGAGCCGAAGCGGCGAGGTTTTATCGCGAACCCAGATCATCTCGCTGGTATGGGATATGAATTTCGATTGTGACACCAATGTGGTAGATGTAACCATTCGGCGACTACGCGCAAAAGTTGACGACCCATTTCCCACTAAGCTTATACATACCTTGAGAGGAGTAGGCTACGTATTGGAGTCACGCGATTGAAACCAGCAAGCCTCTCCCTACGAATTGGGTTAGGAGTCGGGCTACTAGGCTCGGTTCTACTGATTCTGCTAATAATTTTTACATACTTCGTTCTCGAGCATCAGCTCGACATCAGAGCCCGTCTTTCTCTCGATAGCAAAATGGATCAGATCCGTCACCGGCTTAGCGAGGACATGGGACCGGGTGTACTGCCTGAAGGAAGCCATGCGCTCAGAGACCTGATAATTGGCCATGATTATCTCAGCCTAGCACTCTTGCCAGCAGAGCCTGGTCAACCACCACTGATGGAGACAGAGTCCTTCGTTGATTGGCAGGCCCTTGATCAGTTGGACTTCAACAGCGGGAGCCCAGAATGGACAGCGAGCAATGGGCATAATTTACTCACCACCAGAAAAATAATCGAACTTAAGAATGGCGAATCCGTACGCGCCTACCTAACGCTGGACCGCCATGCTGACGCAGCCTTGCTCGGTGCGTTCCTAAGATCTTCGTTGGTTGCGTCGCCTTTCTTGTTAGTGCTCATCGCCTTGGGCGCACGACTAGCTGCGCAGCGAGGCCTGCAGCCACTAAGACGATTTGGTAAGGTCGCCTCTCTAGTTTCCACGGATGACATGAGCCATCGCATCCCAGTCAAACGCTTACCCGATGAACTCAAAGACGCCGCGAATGCCCTCAACACAATGCTTGGCCGCCTAGACGAAGGGGTCAGCCAACTTACACAATTCTCTGATGACCTATCTCACGAATTACGGTCTCCAATAAATAATATATTGGGTAAAACGCAGGTCGCCCTCTCGCGCCCTCGAGATGCCAAAGCTTATCAAAGCGTGCTGGAATCTAATGTTGAAGAGTTGGAGCGAGTCGCCCGCATTGTTAGTGAAATGCTTTTCCTCGCCCAAGTCAGCCATCCGAAGGTACTCTTGCCTACTGATTCAGTGCAGTTACGCTTGGAGGCTGAAAAAGTAATCGAGCTTTTCGAGATTAGCGCCGAAGAAAAAGACTTAAAGATAAGAGTAACTGGAAAAGGGAATATTACAGGCGATCGACTTATGATTCAGAGAGCAATATCAAACCTTATTTCCAACGCTATACGTCACGCCCCGAAGAGTAGCATTGTAAGTATTGATATTCGAGAAGATGAGTCAGGCGTGGCTTTGGCGGTAGAGAACCCGGGCCCCGGCATTAGTGCGGAACACCTTGTACATTTATTCGAACGCTTTTACAGAGTAGATCAGAGTCGAGCCCGGTCAGCTGGAGGAACCGGGCTCGGCCTAGCTATCGTTAAGACCATCATGGATCTGCATGAGGGAACGGCCACAGTCCACAGTTCAGAGATAGGTCCCACTACATTCCAACTCCGCTTCCCTCGAATCGCGCCCTAATTCAGCGGGTGGCCCGACAAGCAAAGCGCTCCTGGCGATATTCAACGAGTTGCTCGTCGCCGAAGGAATCCTTGTAGCGCATCTGCACTGGCACCACCCCGCATTCACGGCTCATCGGTGTAACTGAAATTACTTCGGCGATATCAAGGTCCATGTCGTAGGTATACTTTTTTGCCTGCGCTATCTCAGCCGAGGTGGGTTGACGCGCCATCATGGCATTCTGACGCGCCTCCTGCATACGAGAGAAGGTGATGTCGCCGCCACCATCAGCAGCGGCGAGCGAAGAAACACCAAGCAGAATGGTAAAAAGAAATGGCTTCTGAATTCTCATTGGGAACGCCTCGGTGAAGTCTGTTCTGTGCATTAACTCCACCTTACGACCTGCTTCCTAACAACAGTCTGAGCGGTTCATGACGATTCAGTAATGCTGCGCATCGCTCTCAACTACCCCTTAGCGCTCATTACGACAATTACCACTCACACTGTAGCGAATAGTCTTGAGCTCGCCTCCACTATTCTCATAGGTCATCAGCCTAGGAACATTACCGCAGAGGTTCGCCGTCGCAGTAGGAGTAACATGTATGACCTTCTCAACATCCATCTTCATTCCATAACGGTAATCCTCTACTGTTGGAATGGTCTTACCTGTCCGCCCCGCATATATACTAACCGCTTGGTAGTTAAGCGCTTCCATTCTCTGGGTATACTCTTCTGGAACGACTTCGGCATAAGCTAGCGAAGCTTTAATCAACAAGAAAATCGCAGTAGCAGAGGCCGCCCTTGATAGTTTGTACTTGCTCATTGCCTGTCTCCTTACGTATTTCCAATACGATAAGTCTCAGGATATAACCAGAGCATGGCGGGCGGCTTACATTAATGAAACATGAGCACAAGATCTGACATTACTGTCAGGATCCGAGTTTTTTACATGACTTGGAAACGGAAAACGGCCGCCCCATTTTAAGGGCGACCGTTGAGTGCTCTGTGGCGAAACCGGCTAACCTGAAAGCCACCGATCCAAGGCAAACTTCTGTGCAAGCAAGCTCTTAGTTCTTTGCAGTCTCTACCTGAGCCGGCTCCTTTTGTACAGACTTCATAGCCTGCTGGCGAGCCTGCTCCATACGAGCAAAAGTAATATCGCCGCCGCCATCGGCAAGGGCGATCGAGGATGAACCGAGCAGAGCTACGAGCAGAAGAACACTTTTGACTTTCATGGAATGCCTCTGGGCTGTTGTCCGTGGATGGAAACACTTTACGACTTCATGAATAACGGCATCCTGAGAGAAAAATGACGATTCAGTAATGAACGAGAGATCGTTAGTAGCCAGCCGTGGTGGTCGGCGAAAAAAAAGCGCCCGGGAGGGCGCTGTATAGGGTTCTCCTTTCCCCAGAAAATCTGGAGCACTGGAAAGGAAAACAGATAGGGAAATCAACCGCCTAGGGTCAAGCGGCACCTACACTTATACCTCCTTTCCCCTGACGCACCAGTGAGGATCCGGTTACAATTTCGACATTTTCATCATTAGGAGGTCCGCAAACTGTATCTCTCTATTCGCCCCCCCCAAGACATCTATGTAGCTCAGAAACACATAATTAGCTTCGGTATGACTTGCCCCCGATTTCAGTACCGCCGAAGAATTTAGTAGAGTCCGTTTTGCGGGCAAGCGATAGCAGTGAAAAGATCTTTACCCAGGAGCAGATCCTCGACTTTCTTAAGCAAAAGCCGGTTTGTCGTTGAAGGAGTTGTGCCGGAGGCGTGGTTTCAGTGGTGCCTCGTTCTACACCTGGCGTGGCAAGTTCGGCGGCACGACCATGCCAGACTACAAACGGCTAAAGAAGCTACACGCCGTAGCAGACATCTACATCGAGGCGCTCAAGGTCGTCGACCTCGCGCCAAACGGCACGGCGGGTGGCGGTGCAAGAGATACAGGCGCGAAGCGGATGCTTCGAGCGCTGCTCCTGGCAGGTGAGCGAACTATCCCGCGAGGTGCCGCACTGGCAGCCGCATACCATCGAGCAACATGCCGAGCTGCAGCGCTGCTGGTGGAGCTAACGACGGCACTTCGGATATCGACGCCTGCCCCTCTTGTTGCGACGAGCCGGCGTGCACGTCAACCACAAGCGGATCTATCACCTGTACGCACCATCGACTTGCATGTGAAGCGTCGGAGGCGCCCCCGTTGCCACGCCCGAGCGCCTGAGCCTGCTAAGTATCCCGAATCAGGTCTGGCCGATGGACTGCGTCTTAGATGCCATTTGCACAGGACGCGGATTAAGTGCCTGACAGTGGCCGATGACTTCACCCAGGAGACGGTTGGCATCCTAGTCGAACACGGCGTCAGTTGAGTTTGTGTCACCAGGGCTTTGGACGAGATAGCTCGGTTTCACGACTACCAACAGGTGGGCCGCACCGACCAGGCGCCCGAATTCACCGGCAAGGGGTTCGCCAAATGGGTTTACATGCGAGAGATTAAGTTAATGGAAAACCCAAACAGAATGCCTTAATCGATTCCTTCAACGGCAAGTTTCTAGATGAGCGCCTAAGTGGGCACTAGTTCTGCTCGCTGATAGAAGCTAGAAGCCGTGATACGGCCTGACGACGGGTTAGAAAGAGTATCATCCACACAAGTATCATTGGTAATATCGCCACGGCAGAGTTTAATTCGATATGGCGAGCCAGCCAGCAGAAAATCAAGCAGGAAAATTTTATATAAAATCCATGACCTAGTACAAAGTAGCACTACTAAAGCTGAGAGTAGGTCAGGAAAATTCAAAAACCTGGCTAAAATAGTAAAAGAAATTCCGACCCAGCTCGATAAGAATTAAACCGAGCATACTCACTCAATCAAACGTAGGGCATAAGTTCCAGCTAGCATGTGAGTTCAGTTTATATTATTTCAGTTCCATAAACTGCCCCCCCCTACACGGACATTTCTAGCGGAATGCTGGGAAGTCAAGATGGAAGGTTGTAACCAAGTCCGAGGCCACCTCAACGTCGGCCGCCCCTTGATGCAACGACATGATAGACCGCACGATAGCCAGCCCAAGCCCGGTACCACCCTCACTGCGAGCGCGACTCTTATCTACCCGGTAGAAACGCTCAAATATTCGAGGAAGGTGCTCAGTCGGAATTCCATTTCCCGGGTTACTAACACTCACACGTGTGTTAGAGCCATGCGAGCTTATACGTATTGTGACAGCAGCACTCTTTGTGCAGTAACGAATAGAATTAGAAAGTAGGTTAGAAATGGCTCGTTGAATCATGAGGCGATTGCCATAGGCGTTTCCTTGACCTTCTATCAATATTTCCACACCACACTCTTCAGCGGACAGACTAAAAAGATCTGCCACTCTCTCTGACTCATCTCTCAAACTCACTCGCTCGAAATGCACAAGTTCAAGCGGATGGCTTACATGAGCAAGGAACAACATATCGGCGACAATTCGCGTCAAACGATCTAGCTCTTCCGTACAGCATTCTAACACCTCACGGTACTCATCAGAAGAACGGGTTCGTGTTAGTGCAACTTGAGCCTTACCCATTAAATTAGTGATGGGAGCGCGCAACTCATGAGCCAGGTCATCAGAAAATTGCGATAGTTGCTGCACACCGTCATCTAGTCGATTAAGCATGACATTAATTCCCACAGCAAGATTCCCCAACTCTGCGGGCAAGCGTTCTGTTGGCAATCGGTGATCGAGATTCTCAGTGGAAACCTTAGAAGCAACGCGCACGAAGCTATTCAGCGGCTTTAACCCTTGTTTTACAGTCCACCAGGCAAGCAAAAGAATCAGTAGCAGTACTGAGGGATAGGCAATTAGGGCGGTACGAGAAATAGAGTAAAGTAACTCTCGGTCGGATGTCCTGTCGATCGTCAGATAGACTACCACTGGACTACCATCTTTGATACTTAGCTCCTGCGCAACACTAAGCATTGGCCGACCGCGATCATCTAGCCACTCGTAAAAATTCAAATCGCGCCCGAGGCTGAGTGACGGTGGCACAAACGCAACTTTCATCGCACCTATGGTCAGTAGCGGATCCTGACGGTCGACAGGAGAGTATATATTGAGAAACATATTTGTGTGTCCCAATGCAAGATCCATCAGAATGTGCGGCGCAGTGCTTATCTCCTCAATCTCCCTCACCTCCGAGACGCTATGAGCAACGCTTACCATTTTCGCACGGAGTGAAGATTTAACCGACCGTTCCAGACCTTGCGCGACAAGGAAGTAGCAAACAACCGCCAGAGCGGCCACCAAGATGGCTGTCATTAGTCCGACGTTGACACCCAGTCGCGTAGCTAGGCTCATTTACGATCCTCTAGAACATACCCGACGCCACGAATAGTATGTATCAACTTTGACTCAAACGGATCATCAATTTTTGCGCGAAGTCGACGTATAGAAACATCGATCACATTGGTATCGCAGTCAAAGTTCATATCCCAGACTAATGAAATAATCTGCGTCCTACTGAGCACCTCTCCCGCCCGACTCATCAGTAGTTGTAGTAATGCAAACTCTTTCGTGGTTAGGTCAATTCGATGATCGCCACGGAATGCTCGGTGTCGCCCTGGATCAAGCTCGAGATCAGCAACTCTTAAGGTTGGATTTTCTACTAGCGTGTCGCCGCGTCGCATAAGAGCTCGCACACGCGCCAGAAGCTCCGGGAACTCGAATGGTTTCGTCAGATAATCATCTGCACCAGCATCCAAGCCCTTTATTCGATCCCCCAAACGACTACGCCCAGTCAGCATTAAAACACGGACTCGACTAGTTTTCCTGATGAATTCAAGAACCCCCCAACCGTCGATACTAGGAATATTTACATCCAATAGAATCAATGCGTAGTTGTTATGGCCAAACAAGTGCAAAGCATCTACACCGTTAGCAGCACGATCAACTATATAGCCACTTTCGGTGAGGCCCTGCTTTATATACGAGGCGGTTTTATCTTCATCTTCAACAACAAGTATTCGCATGAGCGACACTCTAGATCCTTTAGGCAGAACACGAGACTAAACGCAGAAAATACTGCTAATATCTCAGCCCCAGTTTAAATAACTAAAATCCATTATATATTCTGGCCTGACACTGAGTTCCATGAATGGATTGTCACCAGATTCTAGCGTGAAAGGGAAGAAGCTAGATAAATCCTACAAATTTGTAATTTTCGCATCACTTAAATGACAACTGCAGGTACCGCGAAAATTAAGACTACTCCAAAGCCAGATTCTTTCAGAATTGTAATTATTCGCTAATCCTACGGTTAGACATGGCCAGTAAGCATAGGTCGCGCACACCAGAGTGCTTTCTCTGAATAAAAACCATCGGTGTTGCTAGACCAACAAGAACTGCCATTGACCATGGAGCAATTATGTCCCGCATTCCGTACCTATCCCTCGCAGCCCTATCCGCAGTTGCTTGCATCAGCCCACTGGCTAGTGCAGCCGACGCGGAGGAAGGGTTCGTAGAGGGCAGTAAGCTTTCGATCCTTAACCGGAACATGTACTTCAATCGTGACAACCGCAACGGCGAATCTGCACCAGGGGGAGCCGGCTACTCCGAAACCTGGGCTCACGCCATCATCGGAAAATTTGAATCTGGGTACACCCAAGGGACTGTCGGGGTGGGCGTCGATGCCTTCGCGATGATCGCGCTAAAGTTGGATACCGGCGATGGTCGTAATGGTCGACGGAGCTCCTTTGACATGATGCCGGTGGACGGTGAGGGTAAAGCTCGTGACGAGTTCACCAAGGTAGGAGGAGCTGTGAAGGCTCGCGCATTCGACACTGAGGTGAAAGTGGGCGACGTGTTCCCAGCTACCCCTGTAGTGGCCTACGGTGACTCGCGTCTTTTGCCCGAGTCATTCCGTGGCCTGACGCTGAGCAACACCAGCTTTGAAGGCCTCACCCTTCAGGGTGGCCGTTTGCACTCAATGAGTCAGCCGACCTCCAGTAATCTACGTGACCAGTTCACTACATTCTACGCAGGGCCCGTCGACTCACCGTGGCTGGCCTATGGGGGCGGAGACTACGAGATCAACAAAAATGTTAGTGTGAGTCTGTACACTAGCCGCCTGAAAGACGCCTGGAATCAACACTACTTTGGCGCTTACTTGGCCTATCCGTTGTCGGATCAACTAATGCTGATCGGCGATCTCAACTACTACAAAGCAGTTGATGAAGGCAAAAAGCTGCTAGGAGAGTTCAACAACAATATCTGGTCGGGCAAGGTCGGGCTTCAGTTCGGAGCTCACACCGTATCTGTGTCTCACCAGCGCAACAATGGGAACAACGACTTCGATTACCTTCGTCAATCGGACTCGATCTTCCTAGACAACTCAATCCAATATAGTGACTTCAACTCACCCAAAGAGAAGTCCTGGATGGTTCGCTACGATCTCGACATGAAAACCTACGGCGTCCCAGGCCTGACCTTCATGACGCGCTATGGACGTGGCAGCGATATCGACTACTCGAACGCTAACGCAATCTATATGCGCCGCGATTCTGACGGAAACCCTCTCACCAACCAGAAACGCTGGGAGCGTGACGTAGAGGCCAAGTACGTGGTCCAGTCCGGACAATTCAAGGATCTTTCGTTCCGCCTGCGCCAAGCAACTACCCGCGCAACCCAGTTCGAGTCCGATTTGGATGAGACTCGCCTAATTGTCGAGTACCCACTTTCTGTGCTGTGACAAGCCAGCCCATGTTAAACATTACAGATTCTTAATGCTTCATCCATCTTCGTGTTAGCGATGACGTTATATAGTCTCTGTGCGATGTGATCTATGGCTAATGTGTGTCGGCATTGATTTTCCTCGACAGAAATGTCGGGTTCGATCCTAGAGTTCACCTTGGAAGCTGAATTGCTCCTTTGGAAGAGGTGAATTTATTAGGCGCCCTTACGGGCGCCTTTTTTTATGCTCTGATTCTGCGCTCGTAATGCGCGCTCGTGGCTCTACCCTCTGGTCTGTCCCGGGCTGAGTGGAGACTGACTTAAGGTGGATAATGTCCACCACAAGGAGTGTTCATGACCCAGACCAGACGACGTTTTCCCGAATCCTTCAAACGCGAAGCGGTAGACCAGGTGCTTGCTGGTACTCCACTTCGTCATGTAGCCGAGGCGCTCGGCATCGCTGAAAGCCTGCTGGGCAAATGGAAGCGCCAGTACGAGCAGCAAGGTGACGATGCCTTTCCGGGCAACGGCAAGCAGCGTGGTGAGAGCGCGGAGCTGCGTCGCCTACGCCAGCAACTGGCCCAGGTCACCATGGAGCGCGATGTACTAAAAAAGGCGCTCGCCATCTTCTCGCAGCCCACGAAGTGAAGTTTCGCGCCATCGAGGCGTTGGCTAGTCGTTACCCCGTAGCACCGATGTGTCGGTTGTTGCAGGTGTCGCGCAGCGGTTTCTATGCCTGGCAACAGCGACCGCCTTCAGCGAGGGAGATGGCGAATCGGCGTCTGAGCATGGAGATCTGCACCATCCACCATGAGGTGAATGGGATCTATGGCCATCGCCGCATCAAGGCTGAATTGACAGCCACGGGGCAGGCGTGTGGCCGGCACCGGGTTGCTCTACTGATGCGCGAAGCCGGTCTGCGCGTTCGCTCGCGCAAGCGCTGGCGGCTGGTTTCCAGCAGCCGCCATGATCTGCCGATTGCACCGAATCGCCTAGATCGCCAGTTCGCCTCGGATCGCGCCAATCGGCACTGGGTCTCGGATATGACCTATGTGCGGACGGCCCAAGGCTGGCTGTATCTGGCCGTTGTGCTCGATCTCTATTCACGCGCCGTCGTCGGCTGGGCGATGCACCACCGGATGCAGCAGGCCCTAGTACACGCCGCGCTGGAGATGGCTGTGGCACGCCGCCAACCTCAGGCGGAGGTGCTGCTGCACTCGGATCGTGGTAGCCAATACTGCGCCTACGACTACCAGGCCTTGCTTCGGCGACATCGCATCGTGCCTAGCCATTCGCGACCTGGGAACTGCTGGGACAATGCGGCGATGGAGAGTTTCTTCCGCTCGCTGAAGGCCGAGCGGGTATACCTGACGAGTTACGCCAGCTACTAGGAGGCGAAAACCGACCTGTTCGATTACATCCGCTTTTACAATCACCGTCGTCGCCACTCGACAGCGAAATGCGAGCAGTAGATCTTAACTACCTGTCCACCAATTCCGGGACAGACCACTCCTCCTCATCCTCTGGATGAGTCGCGATAGGCCAGTAACCGAAGTGCATTGAATACCACCAACAACGTGGAACCTTCGTGGACTGCTACCGCCGCGCCAATTCCTAAACCGAATAGAGTCGCAGGCACCAATACAGCTACGATGCCCAGGCTGACGAATACGTTCTGACGGATTACCGAGCGAGTATGGCGGCTCAGTCCCACAGCAAAAGGCAGGTGCCGTAAGTCATCCGCCATGAGAGCCACGTCAGCAGTTTCCAGTGCAACATCAGATCCCGCCGCCCCCATGGCGATTCCTACGCTCGCATTAGCCATAGCGGGAGCATCGTTGACGCCATCGCCAACCATAGCGACCTTAGTCTGCTGCTTTAACTTCCGAATCGCTTCAACCTTGTCCTCGGGCATGAGATCACCCCAGGCTTCGTCTAGCCCAACGTCACTAGCGATAGCTTGGGCCACCTTTTGATGGTCACCTGAAATCATTATCATTCTCTGGATTCCTAGTTGCCTGAGCTGCTGCAGCGCCTCTTTAGCTCCAGCACGAGGTGTATCCAGCAAACCTATGGCGCCCAGATCGCGATCGCCACTCCGTACAATCATGGTCGTACGGCCTTTTTCCCGAAGTTGATCAATAGCAATCCGCGCTGCACTCCCCAGCGAGGGTACTCCATCCACACCAAACATTTCTGCTTTGCCGATCCACACGTCGTTTCCAGCTAACTTGGCGTTAACTCCTCGGCCGATCAGGTTCTGCAGGTCTGTTGCAGGATCAATCTGGCGCGCTCCCAAACGCTGCTTTCCATCACGAACAATAGCTGCGGCCAATGGGTGGTCACTTAGCGACTCAACCGATACAGCTACCACAAGCAACTCATCCTCACTGAAACCATTAACTGGAACTACGTCAGTTATGC
Source organism: Pseudomonas sp. HS-18 (assembly GCF_020401845.1). NCBI lineage: Bacteria > Pseudomonadati > Pseudomonadota > Gammaproteobacteria > Pseudomonadales > Pseudomonadaceae > Pseudomonas > Pseudomonas sp. HS-18. Next base: position 15,931 of record NZ_CP084414.1, on the reverse strand, counting down.
GTGGCTGCCCCTCTGTCAGAGTGCCAGTCTTGTCGAATGCGATGGCGCTCAAGGAGCCCAACTCTTCTAGCGGTGCACCGCCCTTAACCAGTACGCCCCCCCTGGCTGCCCGGGCAATGCCAGAGAGCACAGCACTCGGCGTAGCGATCGCCAGAGCACACGGACTCGCAGCAACGAGAACCGCCATGGCGCGGTAGAAGCTATCGCGGAAAGGCTCATCAATGAGCACCCACGCAAATAGCAAAAGGAGCACTAACATCAATATGACAGGCACGAAAACCCGTTCGAACTTGTCAGTGAAGCGCTGAGTAGGTGATTTTCGCGTTTCTGCTTCACTTACCATCTTCACTACTCGGGCCAGAGCCGAGTCAGAAGAACGTCTAGTGACTTCGACCTCAAGGCCACCAGCACCGTTGATGGTGCCCGCGAATACTCGCGAACTCGCATTTACACTATCTGGGCGTGATCGCGCCGCGGCAACATCTTCAACGGCGCGCTTATCAACGGGGATACTTTCCCCAGTCACTGGAGACTGGTTAATTGCCGAACTCCCCTGAACGATGAAACCGTCGGCGGGCAATCGCTCGTTTGGGCGAACCAGAACGACATCTCCGACAATCAACTGATCAACAGGGACCTCCCTTAGCTTGCCATCTCTACGAACGGTGGCGTTTTCCGGTGCTAGTTTCGCCAACGCTTCGATGGCGCGCTTTGCTCGCCCCATCGCGTAATGTTCCAAGGCGTGTCCAAGGCTGAAAAGGAAAAGTAGAAGTGCCCCTTCGGCCCAAGACCCCAGGGCTGCAGCTCCCGCAGCAGCCACTAGCATCAGCGTGTCGATCTCAAAGCGTTTAAGAGTTAAGTTATCGATAGCCTCCCTCAGGGTAAAGAACCCCCCGAAGACATAGGCCAGAACAAAGCAACTAGTAGAAATCCAGGTAGCCACACTGGAAAGCCTTTCGATGCCAACTCCGACGCCCAAAAAAACACCGCACGCCAAGGCAAAGATCAGCTCAGAATTAGCACCTAAGATGCCACGATGCTCGTGCTGTTCGCTTGGCTCATGATCGTGATCGGTCGTTTTCCCTTCTAGCAGCGAGGAATTCCCCCCTCCGCTGCTGTGGCTAACACCTAATTCGGCAAGGGCTGCCAGAATCGCCGCCTCACTCGTAAGCCGAGTATCGAAATCAACATGTACTTGACCAGTGGCACTCGCGTCTGCATCCAAAACCCCCTGCATTGCACACAGGATGTCGGTTACAGTCCGAGCACGGCGTGCGTGATTAATGCCATTCATCTGCCATAACCGATGGCCGTAGCGTTCTGCGATTTGAGCACCCGTAGCATCCACAAGCTCACGCAGTCTAGATAGAGGTAATACATCCGGATCGAAATGCACGCAGAGCTGTACTTCTGAGGCCCCGGCTTCATCTCGTACATGAACATCGCTAATACCCTCTCGGATCCTTAGCTCTTCGACTAAGCGTCCGACTACTCCGTCCTGGGGGGAGGGAATTTGTGGAAGGACTAAAGGGATATCCAAGCGCAATTTCTCGGTCATAGAGCATCCGGCCTTGAGTTGAACAGTACGAATCGGGGCAGTGGCCTGCTGAAGCCACTCGTATCAAATCCAGCCTTAAGGGTAGCTAGGTTTTCGGAGATTTGTACTGCCTCAGGTTCAGAAATCTCAACGGTTAGAAAACAGCGAGACTTTGAGAACCAAATATATTCCTAATATCAGATTAGAATTGAGACTAACAGTTCCATCTGGTTATTTTTCAGATTTGTAATTAAACCGTCACGCTGCGGTTAGCAGAAATATAGAAATCGACACTCATAAAAACTCCTGACTCAATCAGACAATCAGAACAAAAAGGGGCACCTAAGTGCCCCAGTTAAATAATTTCACTGACTAGAAAACATATTGCATACGCATCACAATACCGTCACCGGAGTCGTCTCCGTTGGCGTTAGTAACTTTATCAGCACTAGCTTTGACGTAGTTGGCACTGACCTTAACTGCTTCGTTCGCGTACCAGTTGACGCCCAAGGTATGTGTTTTACCTTCAGCATCACCGACCTGGCGAGTGGCAGTGCTTGCCGTAACATTGTCGTCCTCGACATTGATGGAGTCATAGCGGTAGAAGACTTCCCAAGCACCAAACTGCTTATTCGCAGGCTTGATGGCGTCGAATTTTGCGCCGTCAAGTTTATATATTCTCGGTTCTCCGGTAAGCGTATAGGCTACTTGCGCGTAGTAACCGGAAGCATCGATATCACTTCGCGCTGAATCAGCCTTCACCTGACGACGCAGGTACTCACCTTGAACAGATAGGGCGTCCATCGCCCAGGCACCTTCAACGCCCCAAACAGAATCATCTTTCCAAAGCCCCTCGGTGGCAGTCATGCCGCCGAACAAACCTCGGTTTCCATTGGAGCCAGCACTATTTCCGCCATTAGTATCAACGCCACGCATGCCCATGCGAGAACGGATACGTGTATCGACTGCGCTATCCTTCAGATCGCGGTATGCATACTGAAGACCAAAATGCAGGACCTTGCCAGGCTCGCTCATGGGAGCGAAGACGCCGCGAAGGTTGTAGCGTTTTACGCTATCGCCATCGGTATCGTTGTTGTTCTCGCTAAAAACGCTACCTGAAACGAACGCCATATTTGCGACAGTGCTACTCGCCTGTACACCCATGCCAGAGTTGTCATTGACCCACTCTGCGATATCATAGGTGAGATTTCGCTCCAAAGCTGTAACCCACTTGGAACTGGTAGCTTTCTCCAAACCAAAATCGGTATAAAATCTGCCGAATTTTAGACTTACTGGAGCGTATCCGGTGTAGGCGATGCTGGCCTCATCAAAATACCCGGAGCTATCGTTACCTGTATTATGAGAGAAGTCGTAGTTAATCTGGTACTTCCAGTCTTTGTAAGCGGTACCACCAAACTCCAAAAACGCCCGGCGCAGGTACGCGGCATCACCGGTATTTCCATTGCGAGTATAATAATCGTCAAAGCGGGCATAGTCCGCCTGCAAGCGACCGCCAATTTTGAAACTAAACTCTTTATCCGTCGTTGCCACCTCAAGCCCACCCTTGGTTTTTACAACCAGGTCGGCGCCATCAGTGGTGACCGTGCCAGCGTGCACTGTCACAGATGCCGCGCTCAACAACAGGCCCATAGAGATTCGATTAAGCCAGTGAGCGTTAGGTTGACCGAACATGAACTTCTCCTCGTTGCACTTTGTAGTGATTGGCGAGGCGAAGGTCAGAGAAGCTGATGAAACTTCTGTGCAATTTCTGTTACGTTTTTATTGCACCGCTGTTTTTTCCACGGAGTGCCCCATGGACAGCGGGCTCCGCGAGGCTGAAAGCTATATTGGTTTATTTCAAATCGATTAAAATAAAAAAACAAATGAGGCTCCAGTCACTCTTAACTGCCCTCATTTTGTCTAAACGAACCATTCACTGCGCTGCTTGAATGCCTGAAGAACGACAGATGCGAGAGCATCAACATCAGCTTCTTGAGCAACCAAAGGAGAGAGCGATATCCAGGCTGACCGCTCTATTGGGCGCGAAAAAACCTGCGGAATTGCCCTCAAATTTTTTTCCAAATGCACTGTATAAGAAGGAAGCAAGCCGATGCCGCCCGCGTTCCTTATGAGTTCGCGCACCCAACTTTGAGAGTGCACCCGGGTCACTGCACTTTTTCGTTGATCCAAAAGGCGATTCCAAGGTTCAAAGGCCGCGATTGAGCTGTTCATAGATCTCTGAACGAGCATAAAGTCATCAAGTTCCTGAAGTGTCGTCGGCGCTTTACTCCCTGCATATCGAGTAGCAATGTGAACTCGGTAGTCTATCTGCGCCAACAAGCGAGGACGTGTAAGGGCAAAGCCTGGGTCAGGACGAGGACTATCTAGATCGGACATCCATATAGTAACGTCTGCAGGGGTCTCAGGCATTCCATCTTGGGGAACGATAAGCAGATGCATTCCCGCATCCTTACGAGCCCAGGAGATCAAATCTCTTGCAAGGATGTCATCTAGCAAGTCAGTTGGAACTGCAAGCCGAATTTGCCGCCTATGTGATTGAGGTACCTCCAAATCAATTTCGCTAAAGCACCCTATCAAATACTCACGCAATGCCTCGCCAGCTGCGGTCAAGTGCAGTGATCGGTTCTCATAACGGAACAACGGGCTGCCAATGCCAACCTCAAGCTTCTTCAGTTTTTTACGCATTGGGACAATATGTTGATTTAGGACACGGGCCGCTTGTCGGAAGCAGCCGCAGCGTGCACAAGTCAGGAAGGTCTGTGCCAGTTGGCGGTCTATTGGATTTTGTTCAAGCATCGCAAAGAGGCTCGGCTCCTAGCGGAGTGGAGAGCTGAAAATTGAGAAAGCTTGAGACTAACCAGCGGTGTCTAACAGGACGGCCGCAGCCAGATTACATTTTTGTAATGTTGCGACTCAAAACGGCGCCTCCCAAGATACGCCGACTGCTCTACATGATGTTTTTGCGCTTAAAGCCTAGAACCGAGCACGTGGGTTGCTGCTCGGGCCCATGCATCCTCCACGTTATGGCAGCACCCCTTACAAGTCCCACATAGGTGTTACGCTGATCGATCAAGCCAGTTTGGAATAGTCGGGAAAACGTTCTTCCCCCGAACAATCGATGTAGTAGCCACTAGATGCTCCCAAGTCTCCGATCAGAGCGAAAGCCTTATCGTCGGGATCAAGTTGCCTCTCTCGCTTGATTTGGTCGTACACCCGGCGAGCCGGTACTGGCCCGCCGCAGCTGCTGATGCCCGGGATCACCGACTTGGTTCGGGGATCATGGAGAGATGCTACTAAACCGCTATTGGTGATCGCAGTGCCCGCGCGCTCGCTTATAGCGATCGCTGTCTGTGATAAATAAAGGCTGTCACAGCGATATAAATGATGTCACGGCTGCTTCCCTACGTCGGGTAAGCAGCCGCAGCCCCTTTTCTCGGTCACAATACCTCTCTCAGGTTGTGACGGTGCACTGCTGCCCCTCGCGTTGCGAGCCCGTGGCGCGGTGGCTTCCCTTCTCTTTGGCAACGCTCCTTCTAGAGCGGAGCTACCTGCTTGAGTAAGCCTGTTACCAGATGAACCAGGTCCAGTCGTCACCCCGAAAGCCAGTGCGTTCGAAGCTCGTCACCCAGGAAAAGATTGATAAACGGATAGCAGCTGGAGACGGCCAAGGAGTCAGAGAGGACTACGTGCCGTGGATCAAAATACGCTCATTTCCCTCTCGCGGTACCTCGCACATCGTTCCAGGGGTAAAGGTTCACAGAGCGCACCACCTGCTTTCGAATGCGGAATACCACTATCACGTGTTACTTGAGCATGATCGATCCATCATCGATATCCGCGAGCAGTTCCCACTGCACCCAGCCGCGGAAACCCACGCGACTGCTTCAAGCCCCCGCATCCGACCGCCGTTGTACCCCGGGACGACTGTTCCTCAAGTGCTGACAACCGATTCCCTCATCACCCAGGCCGACGGTATGGGCAAGGAGAGGTTGGTCGCACGGTCCATGAAGTATTTAAAAGAGATTGAAAGTGTTCCAAAAGCTGAACAGGACCGACTTCTTGAAATGCTAGAAATTGAGCGGCTGTATTGGGAAAGGCGAGGTGTGGTCTGTCCCGGAGCTGGTGGACAGGTAGTTAAGAGTTACTGCTCGCATAGCGCCGCTCAAACTCCATCGGACTGAGATAGCCCAACGTCGAGTGGCGACGGCGGTGATTGTAAAAGCGGATGTAGTCGAACAGGTCAGCCTTCGCCTCCTGGTAGCTGGTGTAGCGCGTCAGGTACACCCGCTCGGCCTTCAGCGAACGGAAGAAGCTTTCCATCGCGGCGTTGTCCCAGCAGTTCCCCGGACGTGAATGGCTGGGCACGATTCGATGTCGCCGAAGCAAGGCCTGGTAGTCGTACGCGCAGTATTGGCTGCCACGATCCGAGTGCAGCAGCACTTCTTCTTTCGGCTGTCGGCGTGCAACGGCCATCTCCAGAGCAGCATGCACCAGGGCCTGCTGCATCCGATGGTGCATCGCCCAGCCGACGACAGCGCGTGAATAGAGATCGAGCACGACGGCCAGATACAGCCAGCCTTGGGCCGTCCGCACGTAGGTCATGTCCGAGACCCAGTGCCGATTGGCGCGATCCGAGGCGAACTGACGATCCAGATGGTTCGGGGCAATCGGAAGAGCATGGCGACTGCTGGAAACCAGCCGCCAGCGCTTGTGCGAGCGAACGCGCAGCCCTGCTTCGCGCATCAGTCGAGCAACCCGGTGTCGACCACACGCATGCCCCATGGCCGCCAACTCGGCCTAGATTCGGCGATGGCCATAGATCCCATTCACCTCATGGTGGATGGTGCGGATCTCCTTGCTCAGACGCCGATTCGCCATCTCTCTCGCCGAGGGAGGCCGCTGCTGCCAGGCATAGAAACCGCTGCGGGATACCCGCAGCAGCCGGCACATCCGCGCTACGGGATAGCGACCAGCCAACGCCTCGATGGCGCGAAACTTCACTTCGTGTTTAGTACATCGCGCTCCATGGTGACCTGAGCCAGTTGCTGGCGTAGGCGACGCAACTCCGCGCTCTCACCACGCTGCTTACCGCTGCCCGGAAAGGCATCGTCACCTTGCTGCTCGCACTGGCGCTTCCATTTGCCCAACAGGCTTTCAGCGACGCCAAGCGTCTCGGCGACATGACGAAGCGGCGTGCCGGCAAGTACCTGATCTACCGCCTCGCGTTTGGAGGATTCGGGAAAACATCGTCTGGTCTGGGTCATGAACACTCCTTGCGGTGGACATTATCCACCTTAAGTCAGTGTCCACTCAGCCCGGGACAGACCACCTATTGGATGACTATCTCGGGTAGCTGACCGCACTTACCCTTGGCAGCGACCTGGATCAGGATCAGCAGGAGCCTGCTGAAACACGACAAAGTATTATTGTACCGGTTAGAAATATCGACCAATTGGCGCAACTGTCCATGCTCTAAGGCTGTAACTCAGAGCGCCCCGAGCCCTAATACATCATATAATATTATTATATCGAACATTTCAAAAGTCACATTACTTCCCTAAATCGTTTTTTTGCGCGGAACATATATATTTTCCTTGACGCATCCCCGTTTGCGTTTAATCATTCGCACGCCGGACAATTTCGTCCGTAGGGGATCACATGAAACAACTTCGACACTGCATACTGGCGGCGGGTCTGCGATACTTTTAACTCTCCTCACCGGATGCGAATTTCTCGAAACTCCAACTAAGGCACAAGACATTCCCAGCCAAGATGGCAAGTATGTACAGTTCTTCTTCGGCGAAACTGGAGACACACTCTACGTCATGGCGGCGGTGGTCTCGGGGGGTAAGAAACAGGTCGCAGAAGGCTCTGCGAAGGGGATTCCACGTGGCCCTATCGGCCGGATCTCACTTATCCAAGTGGACTTCGAAGCTTGCGGAAGAGTGTCATTTGGCCAGAATGGTCACGATCAATCCACCGTTGTCGGTGTTCAAGATCCTAACTCTTCGATACCGACCGAAACGTGCCCGATCGCCTCATGGAGCGGTGACTGGAGCGTTATACGAGAGTAACCAAAAAATACTTGGGATTCTTTTCAACAGACATAAAAAGGAGACTCCAATCAACTGGAGTCTTATCTATGAAGACCCTTCGAATCCAATACTTTAACTTTTCCGTTCTGGCGACGCGCCTTTCTAATGAGGTTAATAGCAGAGTAGGAACGCTGAATGCATTGAGCGCTGTGACTCATATCCCCAGCGATCTTCTGGATGATTTCCTCACCGGAGCCCAGTGTCCGACGCTCCTTCAGCTCGCAACTATCGCATCTGCCATCGACCTCTCGCCGGCATGGCTCGCTTTCGGCCAGGGCGAAGCAGAATTGCCGTCAGTGGAGATCGCGCGTGGCCAGTACGCAAGTGACTTGCGCCTGTCACCGGATGAGTTGAAGGCCAAGTACAGTTTCGAGCATCCCCTTTTCAACCAAGCCACCTGGATCAACCAGGTCGCCGCCGGAACATACCTCGAAGGGTACTGGGCATGGGCATCTGAGCATCTCAGGAAACTCATCTCGCCTGAGTAAGCAGACGGCGCCGCCCATCACTCGCAACACAGTTCATGTGTGGGACAAACTGTGGTTTATAACTGGAGCTATTTATCTGAGCTCAGCAGTGGCGTTGCCTCTAGCCATGAAGTACGGGGATAATTTATCCCCGTACATTTCTAATAAATCTGATACTTTTCTCGACCGTAGACGAGGGAAATGCGATGCCCCAACGAACGAGCGTCCACACCGGGCGACTTACCATCCCGTTGCCAGAAAGCTGCTCCGATGACTTTGCCGCGGGATGGTCGCTGGCTGATATGCACGCTGCCGTTCCCCCCCTCCCCTCCTTCCCCCTCAAGACTGGACGGACGAGAAACAGGTTGGGTACCAGGCACGCATGGCTGCTACGGCCGCTCTTGCGTGCGATGAGATGAAATCTTGACTGTTGCTACTAGCAACAACTTCACCAGCAGAACCAAAGGCCTCGTGTGTCAAAGCTAACTGCCGCATTCGTCAAGGATCAAACCAGTCCGGGCTCATACGGAGATGGTCGCGGGCTAATTCTGAAGATTCGACAGAATGGAACCAAGACTTGGATTTTTCGCTACAGTTTCGGCGGTGATCGAGTAGATTTAACTATAGGCGCCTTTCCCAATGTCGGCTTGAAGGAAGCACGCCTTGCTGCGGATCAGTACCGCCTGCAGATCGCTAAGGGGACAAACCCTCAGGCTGAGAAACGACAACAGCGGCTGCAGGCGGAAGAGGCCAACCGTAATCGCGTAACGTTCGAGGATGAAGCCGGCCGCTACATCGCGACCCACGCTCAGGCTTGGAGCAAGAAACACCGACAGCAGTGGGAGAATTCTCTCGCAGAGTATGTTCTGCCTGTGATCGGCACCATGCGCCCAGCAGATGTCGACACCGAGGGCGTTCTTGAGGTCCTCGAGCCGATCTGGATGAAAATTCCGGTGACCGCCCGAAGGGTACGAAATCGAATCGAGCTCGTTTTGGACGCAGCTAAAGCTCGCAAGCTGCGCGATGGAGAGAACCCTGCGCGCTGGAGAGGACATCTCGACAAGCTGCTACCAAAGCAGATCCGTACAAGTGTCCCCTTCCTTGCTGCCACTCCATTAGAGGCAAGGGCTTCGCTTAGCCAGCTCGACGGCATCGATGGACCAGCTGCACGGGCAGCTGAACTAGTAATCCTGTCGGTTCTTCGTAACGGAGAGGTATGCGGTGCACAGTGGGCAGAGTTTGATTTCGAAACGCGCATCTGGACGATTCCACCTGAGCGAATGAAGAACAACCGCACCCACAGGGTCCCAATTACCGATCGGATGCTTGAAGTCATCAACCAGGTGGTAGGGAAGCACACCGTATGGTTGTTCCCCAATGCACGCGGAAAGGGGCCGTTACCGAGCAATGCTATCGGGCGCGCACTCACGAAGCTAAAGGCACCAAAAGGAGTTCCTCACGGCTTCCGATCAACCTTCCGGACATGGGCAGCAGAAGATACGAGCGTTCCCAGGGAAGTCTGCGAGATGGCACTGGCGCACCGGGTCGCAGGAAAAGTTGAAGCGGCCTACAACCGAAGTGATTTCTTAGAAAAGCGTCGGTCGCTGATGGATATGTGGCACAGCTTCCTGAGTGGCGATGCCGGCAGTTTTCAGCTCGAGGATTCGTCAATCCCTTCCCAGACGAATCCATCGCCCTGACATAGCGCGCAGGTCTCCCGACCGGTGACGTCGTTGTGGCAGCGTGGGCACTCATAGAACGCCGCCAGGTCCAGTCGCTGGCCGATGCCGGTGGCGCGGTCCACGTCGCCGGCATCCTCGGCCAGCTCCTAGGCGGTCAGCTGGGCGCGGAACTGGTCGACGTCCTCGATCCTCGGCGCGCGGTGCTGATCGTCGCCACGCGGCAGCGGCACCAGGCGCACCACCTCGCCGGAATTGAACACCAACCTCGTTCCGAGGATCACCCCGACCCGACTGGAGCGCTGGAACAGCTCGGGCGGGTCCACGTCCACCGAGCGCACCACGCCATCCCACGGCGTCAGCGGCGTCACTTGGAAATCGGCTCCCTTGTACACACCGTCGCGGATCTGCCCGGCGTCGGCGCCGGCCGGGTCACGCAACTGATAGTGGGCATAGGGGCTGTAGGGCCGTTTACGCATGGGGGCAAGGGACGCGCTGCAGCTGGTAGCGCTGGCCATCAGCAGCGGTGTAGACCGCGCTGGCCAGGTCGATCTGCCCGAGTTCGTCGGCGCCGGCAAGGATCCGGTATGCCTCCAGGCGGTTATTGAGCTGTACCCGGCCCAGCGGATCACCGTGTAGTCGGCAGTTGGGCATCAGCTGCTGCACTGGGTACAGGTCACGCTCAACCAGGTAGAAGGCCGGGAACGGATCGAGGCCGCCGTCGCCCAGCAGGCGACGCAACTGGTAGCAGTGATCGGGGTAGTAACCGATGGCGTTCACGGGCCGGCTCCAGGGCGAGGGGTTTGGCCCGGATAATAGCCCGCTCTGCCCTGCCGCCTGTAGTGGCACTGGACTTTGCATGTGGTCAGCCAAAAGCCCGCCGGGTGGCGGGCTCATTTGGGGGCAATCTAACAATCAGCCCGTTACGCAAAGTCGGCTTGCTACGGCTTAAGCGGGTACCGGCTGAAACTGCCGCCGTTTTGCTGGAGCAGTGCGCGGATTTCAGGCAGATCAATCGGCAGATTTCCTGCCTCCGTCCACTTACCGGCGTGGAGCCACAGCCAGGTGTCCCCAACCAGCCAGCCATATGGCTCTGGTTCGCCACGCGCCACGCGCATGAACCAGTCATGACAGAACGCCTCAAGGTAGGCAGGGGGGGTGTCCGGGCAGAGCGAGCAAGTCATAGGGGCGGGGCCTAATCGATTCGTTATGCGAAGTCGGCTTATTCGTCCAGGGCCAGTCCACGTATTAGTCGGCGGCCCTGCTCTAACCAGTTCAGTACTTCCGCATAATTGCCCTTGTCCAAGGCTGTCAGTACATGGGCAAGACCAGAAACAACCTGTTCTTTGCTCAGGGTGCCGGCCGAATAATCATCCAGTACATGCCCCAGGAAAGCGCTCATGTTGTGTTGGTCACGGCCTGAAAGTTGAGGTCGATCGGTCATTGCGTGAACTCCTGCTGGTGGCGCCGGCTGACGCGTGATACCTCAGAGAGGTTGAATGACATGCTACACCTACTTATCGTTATCTTGGTCGATTTTCACGCAGGACCATCGTTCATTACCAGCCGTATCCAGTGAGATGCAGTACCTGAAAATGTCACCATCACCCTCATATAGCTGCGATGGTGACCGGCCGCGGTGCCACAGCTGGCCTGCTGCAGGACCGTTGATCACCAGGATCTGTTTCGATTTTCCAGGTTGCATTTCTCAACCCCTATAAACGACAAAAGGCCTTTCGGCCTTTTGTCGATTCGATACTGTTACTGAAGCCAACTGTCTACGACTTCTGCACCGTACTCTGCCTTCCAGGCTTTCAGGCCAGTGTGATTGCCACCCTTAGTTTCGATGACTTCCCCGTTATGGGGGTTCTTATAGGTTTTCAGCTGACGGGGTTTGCGACGGGAGTCAGCCTGGCCGCTGGTCACCTGACCTTTCAGCTTGCTATCCGGATCGAGAAGGCTGATCACATCGCGCAGCGATTTCTGATGTTTCTCCATGAGATCACGAAGCTTCTTCTCGAACTCGAGCTCCTTCTGCAGCTGCTCACTTCCTTTGAGCTTCTCCAGGTGCTGTTGAAGACGTTCAATCTCAGATTCGGTATTGCGATATTCGTGAACGATAGACATGGAATCCTCCTTAAATTCTTTCGATCTTATATAAAACGATTATGGTGCGCCACGACTTTGTTCAGATTGCTCCGATCCAGATGGCTACGCTGTAACCAAAGAGGATGCCGAAAGCGATGTATGCAGGGTACTTAACTGTAGCTTGAATCTGCTGAATCATGCGACACCTCATTATTCCTTTGCTATGCCTTTTCGGTTACATCCGTTGTGATGTCAGTGACTTCATTCCACCGTCACCTTTATCCAATCACACCAAGGATGAATCCCAACAAAAGATTATCGCCGGTAGACCCGGCTCCTAATTTTATCTCTGAGTAGCACTGCTACCTCAGTTGTGAATGCCAGCAGCTGCAGGTCTAGACCTTCGTCGACTGCGTCGAGAATCTCCTCGACCACACTTGCTGCTTCCCGCCCCTCCTGCATTCCAGAATCAGCAAGTTCGAATAGGAGCAGTGCAGATGGCTTTTTCGAAAAGTCTGGCTTTGCGCTCGTGTCGACAGAAGGTAGCAACGCAAGTTTTTCTGGTTGGGGGTCTTCTCGGGTTTCTGGAGCGGCTTGGGAGAAACTATCTACCGAGTCGTTCTTCGGCTGCTTCATACGCTGTGCAGCTAAGCGCAACGCCTTGGCGCCTCGATCACACAGTTCGTCCTGCTGTTGGATGGGGAGCTTCGCCAACTGCTCAGCGATCGAGATGCTCACCTCACCGTTTTTTACCGCACTAACGAGCTTAGGAGTTCCATCCCGCATAACTCGCTTTGCGGATGAGACGGATCTCGGGGAGACATTCATCGTCTTTGCGGCGTTTGGAAGGAGGATGCGCTCAGATTGCTCTGTTGCATCGCTATCGCCTTTCGGGGTTTTGGCCAGCTCAACAGCTATCAAAGCCCGCTGTGCTGTCGTCAGGTGCCTCCGGCGGAGATTTAGAGCGGCTACAAAGGCGAGCGGATCATCCCCTTCAAAATCCTTGGTTATCGGATCCATTCCTAACTCTAAGCAGACCCGGTAGCGATTGCGGCCGTCGAGAATCTTGCCTTCGAGCAGGATGATGGGTTCGAGCTGACCTTGCTCCTGGACATCGGCCTTAAAGCCGTCGTAGTCAGCCCCCGATAGGAGCGGGAAGATATTAGCGAATGGGTGGTACTCAAGGACCGAGGTCTGCATCGAAGGCTCCCATGGTTGGTCTTCGATGCAGCCTATGTTGTCGCCGGATAAATTTTGAGTCTTTTTCAGCAACAATATTGCAGGAAATTGGTCCGACTCTACTCTTGGTTTGACATCGACTCTATTTCGTCGATGAGGGCCTGCAGCGCCTGTGGATCAGGTTCAGTTTTGACGAATTGCACGGAGTTGTCGGAAAGTACTTCCAACACGCCCCATTGGAGCTCACGCAAGTCCTGGCCTGGCTCCGGCGGGTTTTCCCAGTACGGCATCCTCCGTACGACGTGTGGCGTTTTCGAGCTGTTCATGGTTTGTCTCGGCCGGTTCCTCGAGCGTATGGCAGTTTCATGCGTCGCTCCTTGTGACGCTAAGACAATATATTACAAAACTTCAGGTAATGACCAATTGCCATTACCGCGATTCGAATCTCACTTCCTGTAAAAAGGATCTAACGACCGACGTTAAAATATCGTCAAATACTTGTCGGTTTATTTCCTGCAACTTTTACGTTCGAAATAGCATGTAACTGAACTAATGCAGAAGAGCTTCCTCCCCTCCCCTGCTTTGAAGCGATTTGTGATGGAAATGATGACATCTTCAAGGCCATCAATTTCTGATATGTCCCCAGTTATTGTAGGGCTACTTTCCTGTTTGTCTGAAGGAAGCGTCATCACGAAGCGCTCCGGCGACTCTGGGTCCACCAGAATCGACACCCCTGACATGCTTTCAAACGCAATGACGAATCGGCCATTGCTTATCGACAGGATCGCATTGGTCTTGAGCGCTTGCGCACTCAAAACCTCCTCTGCTCCGTTATCGTGCCGGATCTTAATCAGTCCCATTTTCAATCTCCAGCCTGAAGCTCAGTGGCATCGAGCGAAGCAAGAAACTCCTGTAGTTTGGAGTTTAGCTTCTCGGGATTGATGCTTTTTTCGATAGTGAGCTCCAGCTTCTCACCTGCAACCTTCAGTTTCCCAATGCCTTGAATGGTTTGAACTTGAGTTCTGTGTCTTGGTGACTGGGGGGATTCCGGCTTTGCCAGGTAGCGCAGCGCAGCTTCTTGCTGCATGCCCTCCTCCGCCATTTTCTTCACCACGTCGCTAAGCTTTTGAGGATCTTGCTCACCAAAGGCGACGAACTTCGGAGCGTAGTTAAGGGTGATCAGCCATGGCTTATCATCAAGGATGGCCTTAACTGAATCCGGGAGAGACATCATTGCAACGCAGCGGCTTACAGACGAGACGTTGATGCCGAGTTGGCGTGCGAGTGCGCGTTGTGACGTATCTCCGCTTTCCAGAGCGTTTTGGTACGCCCTCCCCCGCTCATAGTCGGTCAGGTCCTCTTGCTCATTGTCAGTAAGGGCTAGGACCATTGCGACCGTATCGGTCATCGGACGAACTATTGCTGAGATTTTCGAGAGACCCAACAGCTTCGTTGCGCGCCATCTGCGTTCCCCTCCGACTAACTCGTACATGCCGTTTGGGAGAGGTCTGACCAGGATGGGCTTCGCGAGGCCCATGGCTTGGATCGAGTTTGCGAGCTCCTCTAGGGCTTGTTCATTAAAAGTGAGGCGCGGCTGGTACGGCGATCGGACGATCTGGTCCACCCCGACATCTTGGAGCGCAGCCTCACTGCGAGGATGAACTCGCCTTCCATAGGTTGGATCAAGGCACTTTCTTGTATAGGTGTAATGGGGCTTGGTGTTGGTGCTTGTGCTGGACTCTCGCCATCACCAACTACCCGAGCTGGTTTTCGTACCCCTACCATGCCACCTGGTTTTGCTCGACCTGGATAGTCCGCTTGACTTCATCTTCATCTCCTTAGGGGTGTTGCTACTAGCAACAGCCGTTGGATTCTGCGCAGTTCGTCATTCCTCAGCTGCCTAATGCTGGTGAGTGTTGCTACTAGCAACACTTCGTCTGACCACGCTTTCTGCTTCAGTGTTGCTACCAGCAACAGCCGGAGGCGAGGGCGGATTTTCGGTTCTCCTGATGTCCGCCGTGGCCAGTGTTGCTACTAGCAACACTGTTCCTTCGTGTTTGCCACATGACCGCTGTGTTGCTAGTAGCAACACCCATCTCAAGGCTTGGCCGATCTTCTGAACGACTTGAAGGATCTCCTGGTACACCTTGCGAGCTGCTTCCAAGGTATCGGACTTAGCGTTCCTCCAGAGGAGCAAAGGAAATCCTTGATCCATGGCCTTCGAATAGTCTTCTGAGAAATACAGATTTTCCTGAGTAACTCGACCAGGGAAGTACTCGTTGAGCAGGGCGAGGTGCTGAAGGATTCGCGGCCGATTACGGATGAACATTGTTGGAATAACGGCCAGAGCGGGACTTCGTTTGTAATCCTCAGCAAAGCGCAGCAGCCAGTCATTCAGGCGATTCAGTGCGCGGAACGAAAGCTTATCCATACGAATGGGGCAGAGCTGCAGGTCACAAGCAGCTACTGAGTTCTTCGTCAGCCTCGACGCTGCCGGTGCATTGTCGAAAATGATCACGTCGTACACCGACAGATCGCAGTTTGGAAGCTTCCCGAGTTACCAGCCTTGATCCATTCCGAGTACCAAAAATCGGGGTTATTTGCTGCATCCAGTGCGATGCTCAGATCCGAGCGAGTTGTCAGCAGGAATGATGTGAGGACCATCGGCGCCGAAGGGCATTTTGACTACCTGTTCGAGGGTTTTGGTCTCAAACGGCTTCATGCGGAGGAGGGGAGCGATTAGGTTGCCCAAATGGCCATCGACAATTCGGTCCTTGGGAATCCCAAAGGCCTCAAGATCCTCGTAACTGAGGTCAGCGTCGTAGTCAAACATACTCGACGTGTCCCCTTGAGGATCGTTATCGA
>NZ_CP084413.1:2335000-6493503 GCF_020401845.1 Pseudomonas sp. HS-18 | reverse complement strand
GGATATCCCCCAAAAGAAGTCGCAAAGCGAAACAGACCGCCATTGTATCCGCGCCAGACCAACTTATCCACAGTTAAGCGTGCCAGGACACAAGCAAAATCAAGGTGTTAATGATTTTACCGGTGGTCGGGTAATGGCGCCTTGAACCTTGTGGATAACAGCTTGATGGGGCAGGGGACGACGCAGGGGATCAATCTGTGGAAAAAACTTCTGTGGAAAAAACCGCATTCCATACCCAGCTTTCCAACCGGCCCCACACAACCCGCGCACGACTTCCCGACAGGGTTATCATTGGCTGTACCCCGCGCACCCTGTTCCCTTTGAGGAGTTATGCACAGGCAGATACCTGCATAAACATAATCATCGATTCAATCTTTAAAGAAAGAGATTTCCTTCCTTTCTATAGATTTTGTTTCCGATGCTGGTTGGAAATTGACCTGACCGCATGATTTCACTAGAATCGCCGGTCTCTTTAAACGGGGTCACTGCGACCTCATGTCGTCAAACCCAGGTACCGAATCATGAAACGTACTTTCCAACCCAGCACCCTCAAGCGCGCTCGCGTTCACGGCTTCCGCGCTCGCATGGCAACCAAGAACGGTCGTCAGGTTCTGTCGCGTCGTCGCGCCAAGGGCCGCAAGCGTCTGACCGTCTGATTTGTCCGACACAGGTGGTGAGTCAAGATTTCAGCCGGGAAAAACGTCTTCTGACAGCCCGGCAATTCACAGCAGTCTTCGACTCCCCCACCTCCAAGGTTCCCGGCAAGCACATTCTGCTGCTGGCGCGCGAAAACGGTCTCGATCATCCCCGCCTCGGCCTGGTGATCGGCAAAAAGAACGTCAAGCTCGCCGTCGAGCGTAACCGCCTTAAACGCCTTCTCCGCGATTCCTTCCGCCTCAACCAGCAGAAGCTGGCTGGTCTGGATATCGTGGTGATCGCGCGCAAAGGTCTTGGCGATCTGGAGAATCCGGAGCTGCACCAGCAGTTCGGCAAACTCTGGGAGCGCCTGTTGCGCAATCGGCCAAGTCCGGAACCCGCGACAGAATCTCCGGGAGTGGCCGACAGTTCCCATGCGTAGACTGGCGCTGTTACTGATCCAGTTTTACCGCTACGCCATCAGTCCCATGATGGGCAGGCACTGTCGTTTCTACCCCAGCTGTTCCTGCTACGCGCAGGAGGCCATTGAAATCCATGGCTTCCTGCGTGGTGGCTGGCTGGCCGCTCGTCGCCTAGGCCGCTGCCATCCCTGGCACCCCGGTGGCTACGACCCGGTACCGCCAGATCCTTCCAAGCCCGCCCCTTCCTCGACGGCCGAGTAACCATGGACATCAAACGTTCAATCCTATTCGTCGCCCTGGCAATCGTGTCCTACGCGCTGGTTCTCCAGTGGAACAAGGACTACGGCCAGCCCGAACTGCCGGCGCAGACCGCGACCTTCAATCAGACTGAAGGCCTGCCGGACACTTCCGTGCCTGCCGGCAACGCGGCCAACGCTGACGTACCCACCACGCAGAACGCCCAGGCCAGCCTGCCTAACGAGCAGAAGCCGGCAGCAGCCAGCGAACAGCTGATCCGCGTGAAGACTGATGTCCTGGACCTGACCATCGACCCGCGCGGCGGCGACGTGATCAAGCTTGGTCTGACCCAGTACCCGCTGCGCCAGGACCGCCCGGATGTGCCGTTCCCGCTGTTCGAGCGTGACAACCAGCGTACCTACCTGGCCCAGAGCGGCCTGACCGGTGCCAATGGTCCGGACGCCGCTGCCAGCGGGCGCCCGCTCTACGCTTCGGCTAAACCTGTCTACGAACTGGCGGACGGCCAGGACCAGATGGTCGTCGACCTGACTTATGCACAGGACGGCGTCAGCTACATCAAGCGCTTCACCTTCCACCGCGGCCTGAAAAGCGACTGCACCGAGAAAGAAAAGGCGCAGAAGAAGCTCGAGTGCATCAACCCCAATGCCTATCAGGTCGGCGTGAGCTACCTGATCGACAACCAGAGCGACAAACCGTGGAGCGCCTCGCTGTTCGCCCAGCTCAAGCGTGACGCCAGCGTCGACCCGTCCTCTACCACCGCGACCGGTGTGTCGACCTACCTCGGCGCCGCGGTCTGGACCCCTGAAAAGCCCTACGTAAAAGTGTCCATGAAGGACATGGACAAGGAGCAGTTCAAGGAAACCGTCCAGGGAGGCTGGGTAGCCTGGCTGCAGCACTACTTCGTCACCGCCTGGGTTCCCGCCAAGGGCGATACCCACAGCGTGATGACCCGCAAGGACGCTCAGGGCAACTACATCGTCGGCTACACCGGCCCCAACCTGACGGTTGCGCCGGGTGCCAAGGGCGAAACCAGCATGACCCTGTACGCCGGCCCCAAACTGCAGGCGTACCTGAAGGAACTGTCCCCGGGCCTGGAACTGACCGTCGACTACGGTCCGCTGTGGTTCATCGCCCAGCCGATCTTCTGGCTGCTGCAACATATCCACAACCTGGTGGGTAACTGGGGCTGGTCGATCATCTTCCTGACCATCGTCATCAAACTGGCCTTCTTCCCGCTGTCCGCCGCCAGCTACCGCTCCATGGCCCGCATGCGCGCCGTGTCGCCGAAACTGGCCGCCCTGAAGGAACAGCACGGCGACGATCGCCAGAAGATGTCCCAGGCGATGATGGAGCTGTACAAAAAAGAGAAGATCAATCCGCTGGGCGGCTGCCTGCCGATCCTGGTGCAGATGCCGGTCTTCCTCTCCCTGTACTGGGTACTGCTTGAAAGCGTCGAGATGCGCCAGGCTCCGTGGCTGGGCTGGATCGTCGACCTGTCGGTGAAGGATCCGTTCTTCATCCTGCCGATCATCATGGGCGCTACCATGCTGGTTCAGCAGATGCTCAACCCGACTCCGCCGGACCCCATGCAGGCCAAGGTCATGAAGCTGATGCCGATCATCTTCACCTTCTTCTTCCTGTGGTTCCCGGCTGGTCTGGTTCTGTACTGGGTTGTGAACAACTGCCTGTCCATCGCGCAGCAGTGGTACATTACCCGTCGGATCGAGGCTTCCGCGAAGAAGGCTCCCGCCTGATATCGCAGCCTCAAACCGATCGACAAGACGCCCCCTAGTGGGGCGTTTTGCTATGTGGATAACGTTGCTTTCCCGCGCGCCACGAACACAACCGCGAGACCGCCGACATGAATACAGCCCGTGAAACCATCGCCGCCGTTGCCACCGCTCAGGGCCGTGGCGGGGTGGGCATTGTCCGCGTCTCCGGTCCCCGTGCCCGCACCATGGCCATTACCCTGAGCGGGCGCGAGCCGCAGCCTCGCCATGCGCACTACGGGCCGTTCCATGCCGATGATGGCGACGTTATCGACGAAGGCCTGCTGCTCTTCTTCCCCGGCCCGAATTCCTTCACCGGCGAGGATGTGCTCGAACTGCAGGGCCACGGCGGCCCGGTGGTGATGGATATGCTGCTGCAACGTTGCCTGGAGCTGGGAGCGCGCCAGGCCCGTCCGGGTGAGTTCAGCGAACGCGCCTTCCTCAACGACAAGCTCGACCTGGCCCAGGCTGAAGCCATCGCCGACCTTATCGAGGCCAGCTCAGCCCAGGCTGCGCGCAATGCCGTGCGTTCACTGCAAGGAGAGTTCTCCCGCCGCGTGCACAGCCTGACCGATCAATTGATCGGCCTGCGCATGTATGTCGAGGCCGCCATCGACTTCCCGGAAGAGGAAATCGACTTCCTCGCCGATGGCCATGTGCTGTCGCAACTGGATGCGGTGCGCGCAGAGCTTGCCTCGGTATTGCGCGAGGCTGGCCAGGGCGCGCTGCTGCGCGATGGCATGACCGTAGTGATCGCCGGGCGTCCCAATGCCGGCAAATCGAGCCTGCTGAACGCCCTGGCCGGCCGCGAAGCCGCCATCGTCACCGATATCGCCGGCACCACCCGCGACGTGTTGCGCGAACATATCCACATCGACGGTATGCCGCTGCACATTATCGACACCGCCGGTCTGCGCAGCACTGATGATCATGTGGAAAAGATCGGCGTGGAACGCGCGCTGAAGGCAATCAGCGAAGCCGACCGCGTGCTTTTGGTAGTGGACTCCACCGCGCCGGAAGCCAGCGACCCCTTCGCCTTGTGGCCTGAGTTCCTGGACAGCCGACCCGATCCGGCGCACGTGACCCTAATCCGCAACAAGGCGGATTTATCCACAGAGTCAGTCGGGCTGCAGGAGAGCGCTGACGGTCACGTCACCATCGCCTTGTCCGCCCGCTCGGGGAATGGGCTGGACCTGTTGCGCGAGCACCTGAAGGCCTGCATGGGCTTCGAGCAAACAGCAGAGAGCAGCTTCAGCGCCCGCCGCCGGCACCTGGAGGCCTTGCGCCAGGCAGGAGATAGCCTCGAGCATGGCCGCGCACAGCTCACCCTGAGCGGCGCAGGTGAACTGCTGGCCGAGGACCTGCGCCAGGCCCAGCAGGCACTTGGCGAGATTACCGGCGCCTTCACGCCGGACGACCTTTTAGGCCGAATCTTCTCCAGCTTCTGCATCGGCAAGTAATCCACAACCCAGCCTTTCCCCACCGGTGACGGAGCCATTCCGTCACCGCGCATCCTGCCGTCCCCGTTTTCCCTCTGGAACATCTATCCACAGCCATGAATACAGCTGAAGCCTAGTGATGCGTGGCTTTCAGAGAATAAAAGGATCCTTCCACAGGCATTCGTGAACCCTGTGGAAAAGTACCGTACAGATTAGTAGACAACCCCTGCACCATCCTGTGGGTAAATCCACCTGTTGATAACATGCTACTTCATCCACAGGCTGAACACGGGAGATCCCCTGCAACCTGACAGCATCGACACAGGGTTGTTATCGGCTGAAACCTTTATGGTTCAAGGCCTGCATCGGCTTATCCACAGAAAACCGCTTCACCATACATAAACACAAGCTCTAAAAAGATTTAAAAAAGTTCCTCTCTTTTATTTTCTATAGCGTCGAACAAAACCGATTGGCTATTTTTTGTTCAGCGCCTTCAATCGAAAGCCCTTAACCCCTATACTGTCCGGCTCTCTTCTTTCTCCTTGATCAACAGGCACGAGGTGCGTGGTGGATTTCCCTTCCCGTTTTGACGTGATCGTGATCGGCGGCGGCCATGCCGGCACAGAGGCCGCATTAGCGGCTGCACGCATGGGCGTGAAGACGCTGCTGCTCACCCACAATGTGGAAACCCTCGGCCAGATGAGCTGCAACCCCGCCATCGGTGGGATCGGCAAGAGCCATCTGGTCAAGGAAATCGATGCCCTGGGCGGCGCCATGGCGCTGGCCACCGATAAAGGCGGCATCCAGTTCCGCGTCCTGAACAGCCGCAAGGGCCCGGCCGTACGCGCTACGCGTGCACAGGCAGACCGCATCCTCTACAAGGCAGCGGTGCGGGAAATCCTCGAGAACCAGCCCAACCTCTGGATATTCCAGCAGTCCTGCGATGACCTGATCGTCGAGCAGGATCAGGTGCGCGGCGTGGTGACCCAGATGGGTCTGAAATTCCATGCGGATAACGTCGTGCTTACCGCCGGCACCTTCCTCGGCGGACTTATCCACATCGGTCTGCAGAATTACTCCGGCGGCCGCGCAGGCGATCCGCCCTCCATCGCCCTGGCCAAGCGCCTTCGCGAGCTGCCGCTGCGTGTCGGTCGCCTGAAGACCGGGACGCCTCCGCGCATCGATGGTCGCAGCGTCGATTTCAGCGTGATGACCGAACAACCGGGCGATACCCCGATTCCCGTGATGTCCTTCCTCGGTTCCAGGGAAATGCATCCGCGCCAGGTCAGTTGCTGGATCACCCACACCAACTCGCGGACCCACGAGATCATCGCGTCCAACCTCGATCGCTCGCCCATGTACTCCGGTGTGATCGAAGGTGTCGGTCCGCGTTACTGCCCGTCGATCGAAGACAAGATCCATCGCTTCGCCGACAAGGACAGCCATCAGGTTTTCCTCGAACCCGAGGGCCTGACCACGCACGAGCTGTATCCGAACGGCATCTCCACGTCGCTGCCCTTCGATGTGCAGCTGGATATCGTCCGGTCGATCCGCGGCATGGAGAACGCGCATATCGTTCGCCCGGGCTACGCCATCGAGTACGACTACTTCGACCCGCGTGACCTCAAGTACAGCCTGGAAACCAAGGTGATCGACGGCCTGTTCTTTGCTGGCCAGATCAATGGCACCACTGGCTACGAAGAAGCCGGCGCCCAGGGCCTGCTCGCCGGCACCAACGCCGCACTGCGTTCGCAAGGCCGCGACAGCTGGTGCCCGCGTCGTGACGAGGCCTACATCGGCGTACTGGTCGACGACCTGATCACCCTCGGTACCCAGGAGCCGTACCGCATGTTCACCTCGCGCGCCGAATACCGGCTGATCCTGCGCGAGGACAATGCCGATCTGCGCCTGACCGAAAAGGGCCGCGAGCTGGGTCTCATCGACGACGAGCGCTGGGCTGTATTCGAAGCCAAGCGCGAAGGTATCGAGCGTGAAGAACAGCGGCTGAAGAGCACCTGGGTTCGCCCCAACACTGCGCAGGGCGATGCCATCGCCGATCGCTTCGGCACTCCGCTGGCTCACGAATACAACCTGCTCAA
The DNA here is from genome assembly GCF_020401845.1 of Pseudomonas sp. HS-18. NCBI lineage: Bacteria > Pseudomonadati > Pseudomonadota > Gammaproteobacteria > Pseudomonadales > Pseudomonadaceae > Pseudomonas > Pseudomonas sp. HS-18. Next base: position 6,486,880 of record NZ_CP084413.1, on the reverse strand, counting down.
CCTGCTGGCCCGTCCGGAAATCGACTACGCAAGCCTGGCCGAAGTGACCGGCGCTGGCGCAGAAGACCCGCAGGTCGCCGAACAGGTGGAGATCCGCACCAAGTACGCCGGCTATATCGATCGCCAGCAGGAAGAGATCGCTCGCCTGCGTGCCAGCGAGGACACCCGCCTGCCTGTGGATATCGACTACCAGTCCATTTCCGGGCTGTCGAAGGAGATTCAGCTCAAGCTGGGTAATGCCCGACCGGAAACCCTCGGTCAGGCCGGCCGCATCCCGGGCGTGACACCGGCGGCGATTTCCCTGTTGCTGATCCATCTGAAGAAACGCTCGTCCGGTCGTCAGCTGGAGCAGAGCGCCTGATGTCCGTGGTCACTGCCCGTCACGCCGACGAACTCGCGCGTGGCATCCAGACGCTCGGCCTGGATATCGACGCCGCTGCCCAGCAACGACTGCTGGACTACCTGGCCCTGCTGGCCAAGTGGAACAAGGCCTACAACCTCACCGCCGTGCGCGATGTGGATGAAATGGTCTCGCGCCACCTGCTCGACAGTCTGAGCATCGTCGCGCAATTCGAAGCCGCCGGCGGTGAGCGCTGGCTGGATGTCGGCAGCGGTGGAGGCATGCCTGGTATCCCGCTGGCCATACTGTTCCCCGCAAAGTCCCTGACCCTGCTGGACAGCAACGGCAAGAAGACCCGCTTCCTGACCCAGGTGAGGCTGGAGCTCAAGCTCGACAACCTGCAGGTTATCCACAGCCGTGTGGAAGCCTTCCAGCCCGAGCAGCCGTTCGACGGGATCGTCTCGCGGGCTTTCAGCAGCCTCGAAGACTTCACGAACTGGACGCGTCACCTGGGTGACACTCGAACCAACTGGCTGGCCATGAAAGGCGTGCACCCCAGCGACGAGCTCGCGGCACTCCCGGAAGATTTCCGGGTCGAAGCCGAACACGCTCTGGCGGTGCCGGGTTGCCAAGGCCAGCGCCATCTGCTGATACTGCGCCGCACTGCATGACGGGGAGTGGGGAAAACCATGGCTAAGGTATTCGCGATCGCCAACCAGAAGGGCGGCGTCGGCAAGACCACGACCTGTATCAACCTCGCGGCATCGCTGGTCGCCACCAAGCGACGCGTGCTGCTGATCGACCTCGATCCACAGGGCAATGCCACCACCGGCAGCGGTGTGGATAAGTTGTCCCTGGACCATTCCATCTACGACGTGCTCACCGGCGAATGCGACCTGGCCCAGGCCATGCAGTTCTCCGAGCACGGCGGTTACCAGCTGCTGCCCGCCAACCGCGACCTCACCGCGGCGGAAGTGGTGCTGCTGGAAATGGATATGAAGGAGCATCGTCTGCGCCACGCGCTGGCGCCGATCCGCGAGAACTACGACTTCATCCTCATCGACTGCCCGCCGTCGCTGTCGATGCTGACGGTCAACGCCCTGTCCGCCTCGGACGGCGTGATCATCCCCATGCAGTGCGAGTACTACGCACTGGAAGGGCTGACCGACCTGATGAACAGCATCCAGCGCATCGCCGAGCGCCTGAATCCGGCGCTGAAGATCGAAGGCCTCCTGCGCACCATGTACGACCCGCGCATCAGCCTGACCAACGACGTCAGCGCGCAGTTGCAGGAACACTTCGGCGACAAGCTCTACACCACCGTGATCCCGCGCAACGTGCGACTCGCTGAAGCCCCCAGCTTCGGCATGCCGGCGCTGGTCTACGACAAGCAATCGCGCGGTGCCCTCGCCTACCTGGCGCTGGCCGGCGAGCTGGTGCGCCGTCAGCGCGCCGCTCGCACCACCGCACCCGCCTAAGAGATTAAGGAACCCGCATGGCCGCCAAGAAACGAGGTCTCGGACGCGGGCTGGACGCCCTGCTCAGTGGCTCCAGCGCCGCTACGCTGCAGGAAGAAGCCGTTCAGGTGGACAGCAAGGAGCTGCAACACCTGCCGCTGGACCTGATCCAGCGCGGCAAGTACCAGCCCCGCCGCGACATGGACCCACAGGCCCTCGAGGAACTCGCCCAGTCGATCAAGGCCCAGGGTGTGATGCAGCCGATCGTGGTGCGCCCCATTGGCAACGGTCGCTACGAGATCATCGCTGGCGAGCGCCGCTGGCGCGCCACCCAGCAGGCCGGCCTGGACAAGATCCCGGCGATGGTCCGCGAAGTGCCCGACGAAGCTGCCATCGCCATGGCACTGATCGAGAACATCCAGCGCGAAGACCTCAATCCCATCGAGGAAGCGGCTGCCCTGCAGCGCCTGCAGCAGGAATTCCAGCTGACCCAGCAACAGGTCGCCGACGCCGTGGGCAAATCCCGCGTCACCGTGGCCAATCTGTTGCGGCTGATCGCTCTGCCGGAGGAGATCAAGACCCTGCTCTCCCATGGCGACCTGGAAATGGGCCATGCCCGCGCCTTGCTCGGACTGCCGGAGAATCGGCAGGTTGAGGGTGCGCGACATGTTGTCGCACGCGGTTTCACTGTGCGTCAGACCGAAGCACTAGTGCGCCAGTGGCTCAATACATCCGAGGAACCTGTCAAAACGGTCAGGACCGACCCGGACATCAGCCGCCTCGAACAGCGCCTGGCCGAGCGCCTGGGCGCTCCCGTGCAGATTCGCCATGGCCAGAAGGGCAAGGGCCAGTTGGTGATCCGCTACAACTCCCTCGACGAGCTGCAGGGTGTGCTCGCCCACATACGCTGATACGAAAGGCTATGTAGGGGGTCGTCGGAAATCACTACCTGACGGTTGAACGGGTATGCGGCGCCCCCTATACTCTGCGCGCAATTTTGTCGGCACAAAGTATGCCAAGTTGTTGATTTGTGAAGCCGACGCCAGAGGACTGTGAGCTCAGATGGAACCCCGCAAGCCCAATCGTTTGCCCTTCCATCGTCAACCGGCGTTTCGCCTGTTGCTCGTCCAACTGGTGGTGCTGCTTATCGGTGCAGCAACCCTGTGGTTTGCCCGGGGATCGGTCGCAGGTTATTCCGGATTGCTCGGAGGCCTGATTGCGTGGTTGCCGAATCTGTACTTTGCTCGCAAGGCGTTCCGTTATAGCGGCGCGCGTTCTGCCCAGCTGATAGTCCGGTCCTTTTATGCCGGTGAGGCGGGAAAACTGATTCTGACGGCAGTGCTCTTCGCACTGACGTTCGCAGGTGTGAAGCCGCTGGCGCCCCTGGCGCTGTTCGGCCTCTACCTGCTGACCCTCGCGGTCAGCTGGTTTGCACCCCTGCTGATGCGAAACACATTTACAAGACCTTAGAGCGATTGAGGCAAACATGGCAGCAGAAAGCGCTTCGGGTTACATCCAGCACCACTTGCAGAACCTGACCCTGGGTCGTCTGCCGGATGGTTCCTGGGGGTTCGCCCACACCGCCGAACAAGCCAAGGAAATGGGCTTCTGGGCATTCCACGTTGATACCCTGGGCTGGTCCGTATTCCTCGGCCTGGTGTTCATCCTGATCTTCCGCATGGCAGCCAAGAAGGCCACCAGCGGTCAACCTGGCGGCCTGCAGAACTTCGTCGAAGTTCTCGTGGAGTTCGTCGACGGCAGCGTGAAGGACACCTTCCACGGCCGTAATCCGCTCATCGCACCGCTGGCGTTGACCGTGTTCGTCTGGATCTTCCTGATGAACCTGATCGACCTGGTGCCCGTGGACTTCCTGCCGCTGGCGGCTCAGGCGGTCACCGGCAACGAGCACCTGTTCTTCCGCGCCGTGGCCACTACCGACCCGAATGCTACCTTCGGCATGTCGATCGCCGTGTTCGCGCTGATCATCTTCTACAGCATCAAGGTCAAGGGCATCGGCGGCTTCCTCGGCGAGCTGACCCTGCACCCGTTCCACAGCAGCAACATGGTGGTTCAGATCATCCTGATCCCCGTGAACTTCCTGCTGGAGTTCGTGACCCTGATCGCCAAGCCCGTATCCCTGGCACTGCGTCTGTTCGGCAACATGTACGCCGGCGAGCTGATCTTCATCCTGATCGCCGTGATGTTCGGTTCCGGCATCCTCTGGCTGGGCGGCATGGGCGTGGTGCTGAACTGGGCGTGGGCCGTGTTCCACATCCTGATCATCACCCTGCAGGCCTTCATCTTCATGATGCTGACCATCGTCTACCTGTCGATGGCCCACGAAGACAGCCACTGATCCAAAGATTCTATGCGCCCATTCCCTCGCGGGAGTGGGCGTAAGAAGAGCTTCACCACCTTAACTTGCTTCAACCTTTAACCAACACGACAAAAAAGTCGGGAGGAAAAATGGAAACTGTAGTTGGACTCACTGCTATCGCCGTTGCACTGCTGATCGGTCTGGGCGCTCTGGGTACCGCCATCGGCTTCGGCCTGCTGGGCGGCAAGTTCCTGGAAGGCGCTGCTCGTCAGCCGGAAATGGTTCCGATGCTGCAGGTCAAAATGTTCATCGTCGCCGGCCTGCTCGACGCCGTGACCATGATCGGTGTTGGTATCGCTCTGTTCTTCACCTTCGCTAACCCGTTCATTGCTCAGGTTGCCCAGTAATTTCCGCAACGCGGAAATCTGTGACTGAACAACGAACGAGCGAGGTATTGGCGTGAACATTAATGCAACTCTGATCGGCCAGGCCATCGCGTTCGCCATCTTCGTCCTGTTCTGCATGAAGTTCGTGTGGCCTCCGGTCATTGCGGCTCTGCACGAGCGTCAGAAGAAGATCGCCGACGGCCTGGACGCTGCCAACCGCGCGGCTCGTGACCTGGAACTGGCCCACGAGAAAGCGGGTCAGCAACTGCGCGAAGCCAAGGCTCAGGCAGCCGAAATCATCGAGCAGGCGAAGAAGAGCGCTAACCAGATCGTTGACGAAGCCCGTGATCAGGCCCGTGCCGAAGGTGATCGCATGATCGCCCAGGCCAAAGCCCAGATCGAACAGGAACTCAACAGCGTCAAAGACGCCCTGCGTGCCCAAGTGGGTGCCCTGGCTGTCTCCGGCGCCGAGAAGATCCTGGGTGCTTCGATCGATGCCAACGCGCAAAAGCAGCTGGTTGATCAACTGGCCGCCGAGATCTAAGCAGAGGGCGATATGGCAGAACTGACCACATTGGCTCGTCCTTACGCGAAGGCGGCTTTCGAGTACGCCCAGGCTCATCAGCAATTGGCCGATTGGTCTGCTGCTCTGGGTGTGCTGGCTGCAGTGTCGCAGGACGACACCGTGCGCCAGCTGCTCAAGGAGCCTCAGCTGACCGCAGCCGCCAAGGCTGACGCGCTGATCGACGTGTGTGGCGACAAGCTCAATGCTCCGGCCCAGAACTTCGTCCGGACTGTGGCTGAAAACAAGCGGCTCGACCTGCTGCCGACCATCTTCGTGATGTTCGAGCAACTCAAGGCCGAGCAGGAAAAATTGGTCGAGGTCGAGGTCACCAGTGCCTTCGCCCTGGACCAGCAACAGCAGGACAAACTCGCCAAGGCTCTCAGCGCCCGGCTCAGTCGCGAAGTGCGACTTCATGCGTCGGAAGACGCGAGCCTGATCGGCGGCGTGGTTATTCGCGCCGGCGACTTGGTAATCGATGGCTCGGTGCGCGGCAAAATCGCGAAACTGGCCGAAGCGTTGAAATCTTGAGTTTGAAGGGGCAGCGGCATGCAGCAACTCAATCCTTCCGAAATTAGTGAAATCATCAAGGGGCGCATCGAGAAACTCGACGTCGCCTCGCAAGCGCGCAACGAAGGCACCATCGTCAGTGTTTCCGATGGCATCGTGCGCATCTTCGGTCTGGCCGACGTCATGTACGGCGAGATGATCGAATTCCCGGGCGGCGTCTACGGTATGGCGCTGAACCTGGAGCAAGACTCCGTCGGTGCTGTGGTACTGGGTGAATACCAGGACCTCAAAGAAGGCATGAACGCCAAGTGCACCGGCCGCATCCTGGAAGTCCCGGTTGGTCCGGAACTGCTGGGTCGCGTTGTCGACGCCCTGGGTAACCCGATCGATGGCAAAGGCCCGATCGATGCCAAACTGACCGACGCTGTCGAGAAAGTGGCACCGGGCGTGATCTGGCGTAAGTCGGTAGACCAGCCGGTTCAGACCGGTTACAAGTCGGTCGACGCCATGATCCCGGTTGGCCGTGGCCAGCGCGAGCTGATCATCGGTGACCGTCAGATCGGTAAAACCGCTCTGGCCATCGACGCCATCATCAACCAGAAGAACAGCGGCATCCGCTGCGTCTACGTTGCCATCGGTCAGAAGCAATCGACCATCGCCAACGTCGTTCGCAAGCTGGAAGAAAACGGCGCCCTGGCCAACACCATCGTGGTGGTTGCCAGCGCTTCCGAATCCGCCGCTCTGCAATACCTGGCTCCGTACTCCGGCTGCACCATGGGCGAGTACTTCCGTGACCGCGGCGAAGACGCTCTGATCGTTTATGACGATCTGTCCAAGCAAGCTGTTGCCTACCGCCAGATCTCCCTGCTGCTGCGCCGTCCGCCGGGCCGCGAAGCTTACCCGGGTGACGTGTTCTATCTCCACAGCCGTCTGCTGGAGCGCGCTTCCCGCGTTTCCGAAGAGTACGTAGAGAAGTTCACCAACGGCGAAGTGAAAGGCAAGACCGGTTCCCTGACCGCCCTGCCGATCATCGAGACCCAGGCCGGCGACGTTTCCGCGTTCGTTCCGACCAACGTGATCTCGATCACCGACGGCCAGATCTTCCTGGAATCCGCCATGTTCAACTCGGGTATCCGTCCGGCCGTCAACGCCGGTATCTCGGTATCCCGTGTCGGTGGCGCGGCCCAGACCAAGATCATCAAGAAGCTCTCCGGTGGCATTCGTACCGCCCTGGCCCAGTACCGTGAACTGGCGGCCTTCGCCCAGTTCGCCTCGGACCTGGACGACGCGACCCGCAAGCAGCTGGAACATGGTCAGCGCGTTACCGAGCTGATGAAGCAGAAGCAGTACGCGCCGATGTCCATCGCCGAGATGTCGCTGTCCCTGTATGCCGCCGAGCGTGGCTTCCTGCAGGACGTCGAGATCGCCAAGGTGGGCGCCTTCGAACAAGCACTGATCGCCTACTTCCAACGTGAGAACGCCGCTCTGCTGGCGAAGATCAACGAGAAGGGTGACTTCAACGACGAAATCGACGCAGGCATCAAGGCCGGCATCGAGAAGTTCAAGGCCACCCAAACCTGGTAAGCCGCAGCGGGGGTCGGTGACGGCCCCCGCCTGCTAAACCGATAGGTGTGAAATGGCAGGCGCAAAAGAGATTCGCAGCAAGATTGCGAGCATCAAAAGCACGCAAAAAATCACCAATGCCATGGAAAAGGTGGCGGTGAGCAAGATGCGCAAGGCACAAATGCGCATGGCGGCCGGCCGTCCCTACGCGGAGCGCATTCGCCAGGTGATCGGCCATCTGGCCAACGCCAACCCGGAATACCGTCACCCGTTCATGGTCGAGCGTGAAGTAAAACGCGTCGGCTACATCGTGGTGAGCTCCGACCGTGGCCTGGCTGGCGGCCTGAACATCAACCTGTTCAAGGCGCTCGTCAAGGACATGAGCGGGCAGCGCGATCGTGGCGCGGAGATTGATCTCTGCGTGATCGGCTCCAAGGGTGCATCCTTCTTCAAGAGCTATGGCGGCAACGTGGTTGCAGCTATCAGCCACCTGGGCGAAGAGCCGTCGATCAACGATCTGATCGGCAGCGTCAAGGTCATGCTGGATGCCTACCTGGAAGGTCGTATCGATCGCCTGTACGTGGTTTCCAACAAGTTCGTCAACACCATGACCCAGAAGCCGACCGTGGAACAGCTGATTCCGCTGGTGGCCGAGGACAATGCCGAGCTGAAGCACCACTGGGACTACCTCTACGAACCCGACGCCAAGGCCCTCCTCGACGGCCTGCTGGTGCGCTACGTGGAATCCCAGGTGTACCAGGCCGTGGTTGAGAACAACGCCTGTGAGCAGGCGGCCCGGATGATTGCAATGAAGAACGCTACCGACAACGCCGGTGATCTGATCAGTGGTCTGCAACTGATCTACAACAAGGCGCGTCAGGCGGCGATCACCCAGGAAATCTCGGAAATCGTCGGCGGCGCTGCCGCGGTGTAAGAACAGGTTCAAAATTCAGAGGAACCAGACATGAGTAGCGGACGTATCGTTCAAATCATCGGCGCCGTGATCGACGTGGAATTCCCGCGCGATGCCGTGCCGAGCATCTACGAGGCCCTGAAGGTTCAGGGCGTCGAAACCACTCTGGAAGTTCAGCAGCAGCTGGGCGACGGCGTGGTTCGTTCCATTGCGATGGGTTCCACCGAAGGCCTCAAGCGTGGCCTGAACGTGGAAAGCACCGGCGCAGCCATCTCCGTCCCGGTCGGCACCAAGACCCTGGGCCGTATCATGGACGTGCTGGGCAACCCGATCGACGAAGCGGGCCCGATCGGCGAAGAAGAGCGCTGGGGTATTCACCGCGACGCTCCGTCCTACGCTGACCAGGCTGGCGGCAACGACCTGCTGGAAACCGGCATCAAGGTAATCGACCTGGTCTGCCCGTTCGCCAAGGGCGGTAAAGTCGGTCTGTTCGGTGGTGCCGGTGTCGGCAAGACCGTCAACATGATGGAACTGATCCGTAACATCGCCATGGAGCACAGCGGTTACTCTGTGTTCGCAGGTGTGGGCGAGCGTACTCGTGAGGGTAACGACTTCTACCACGAGATGAAGGATTCCGGCGTACTGGACAAGGTAGCCCTGGTTTACGGCCAGATGAACGAGCCGCCGGGCAACCGTCTGCGCGTTGCGCTGACCGGCCTGACCATGGCCGAGAAGTTCCGTGACGAAGGCCGTGACGTACTGCTGTTCATCGACAACATCTACCGTTACACCCTCGCCGGTACCGAAGTATCCGCACTGCTGGGCCGTATGCCTTCCGCAGTAGGTTACCAGCCGACCCTGGCCGAAGAGATGGGCGTTCTGCAAGAGCGCATCACCTCCACCAAGAAAGGCTCGATCACCTCGATCCAGGCCGTCTACGTTCCCGCGGATGACCTGACCGACCCGAGCCCGGCGACCACCTTCGCCCACTTGGACGCCACCGTCGTACTGTCCCGTGACATCGCCTCCCTGGGTATCTACCCGGCCGTGGATCCGCTGGACTCGACTTCCCGTCAGCTGGACCCGCTGGTCATCGGCCAGGATCACTACGACACCGCTCGTGGCGTGCAGTACGTTCTGCAGCGCTACAAGGAGCTGAAGGACATCATCGCGATCCTCGGCATGGACGAACTGTCCGAAGCCGACAAGCTGCTGGTGGCCCGTGCTCGTAAGATCCAGCGCTTCCTGTCCCAGCCGTTCTTCGTGGCTGAAGTATTCACCGGCTCGCCGGGCAAATACGTCTCCCTGAAGGACACCATCGCTGGCTTCAAAGGCATCCTCAACGGCGACTACGATCACCTGCCCGAGCAGGCGTTCTACATGGTCGGCGGCATCGAAGAAGCCATCGAGAAAGCGAAGAAGCTGTAATCCGTGCGCCCGGCAACGGGCGCCCAGGCCGTCGAGGAGCGTTGCGAGCGACGGTCAGGCAAGGCGGAATTGATCGAAGAAGCGCAGTTTACGTTGGTAAACGAGCATTCTGAGATCGATTCCAACGCCGCCTGGCCTAGCGCAGTAGCGCATCGACAGCCTAATTACGTGAGGCAAGGGTATGGCTATTACAGTCCACTGCGACATCGTCAGCGCCGAAGCGGAGATCTTCTCCGGTCTGGTCGAGCTGGTCGTAGCGCACGGCTCCCTGGGCGATCTGGGTATCGCTCCGGGCCACGCGCCGCTGATCACCGAGCTCAAGCCGGGTCCGATCCGCCTGGTGAAGCAGGGTGGCGAGCAGGAGGTGTACTACATCTCCGGCGGCTTCCTCGAAGTACAGCCGAACATGGTCAAGGTTCTCGCCGACACCGTGATTCGCGCAGGCGACCTCGACGAAGCGGCTGCCCAGACCGCACTGAAGGAAGCTGAGAAGGCTCTGCAAGGTAAAGGTGCAGAGTTCGACTACAGCTCCGCCGCAGCCCGCCTGGCCGAAGCCGCAGCGCAACTGCGCACGGTCCAGCAGGTTCGCAAGAAGTACGGCGGCTAAGCCGCGAAGTCCTCAGGGACTTCAGCGTCAAATGGGAAAAGGGTAGCCTTGGCTACCCTTTTTCTTTTTCCACTCGCGGATAATCCCGCTCACCAGGACGGTCTCCCACCCATGTCTCTCGAAATCGTCATTCTTGCTGCCGGCCAGGGCACCCGCATGCGCTCGGCACTGCCGAAAGTCCTGCATCCGGTCGCTGGCAAACCGATGCTTGCCCACGTGATCGATACCGCCCGAGGCCTTGGCCCGTCGCGCATCCATGTGGTGATTGGCCATGGCGCCGACCTGGTGCGTGAGCGCCTGCAGGCGGATGACCTGAATTTCGTTATCCAGGAACAGCAGCTGGGTACCGGCCATGCTGTGGCGCAGGCAGCCCCGTTCCTGAGTGCAGACAATGTGCTGATCCTCTACGGCGATGTGCCGCTGATCGAGCAACCGACCCTGGAACGCCTGATGGCCCAGGCCACGCCGGAACAGCTGGCACTGCTGACGGTCGAGCTGGACGATCCGACTGGCTACGGCCGCATCATCCGCGGCGCCGATGGCGAGGTTCGGGCGATCGTCGAGCAGAAGGACGCTACCCCCGAGCAGCGTGCCATCCGCGAAGGCAACACCGGCATCCTCGCTGCGCCCCGTGAGCGCTTGCTGGGCTGGTTGTCGCGGTTGTCCAACTCCAACGCCCAGGGCGAGTACTACCTCACCGACGTCATCGCCATGGCGGTGGGGGACGGCCTGCGCGTGGCCACTGCCCAGCCGCAGGTGGCGATGGAAACCCAGGGCGCCAATGACCGCCTGCAGCTTTCCGAGCTGGAGCGCTTCTTCCAGCAGCGCGTGGCGCGCCGCCTGATGGCTCAAGGCGTGACCCTGATCGACCCGGCGCGTTTCGACGTTCGTGGCGAAGTCAGCGTCGGCCGCGACGTCAGCATCGACATCAACGTGATTCTCGAGGGTCAGGTGGAGATCGAGGATGACGTGCAGATCGGCCCGAACTGCTACATCAAGGACAGCACGCTGCGTCGCGGTGCGATCATCAAGGCCAATTCGCACCTGGAAGGCGCCCATGTCGGCCCCGACAGCGATGTCGGCCCGTTTGCCCGCCTGCGTCCGGGCAGCGTGCTGGAGCGCAAGGTGCATGTGGGTAACTTCGTCGAGCTGAAGAATGCACACCTGCAGGATGGCGTGAAGGTCGGCCACCTGACCTACCTGGGTGACAGCGAAGTCGGTGCGCGCTCCAACATCGGTGCCGGCACCATCACCTGCAACTACGATGGCGCCAACAAGTGGCGTACCACTATCGGCGAAGACGTTTTCATCGGCTCCAACAATTCGCTGGTGGCGCCTGTGGATATCGGCACCGGGGCCACGACTGGCGCGGGTTCCACCATTACCGCCGAAGTCCCGGCCGGCACCCTGGGCGTCGGTCGCGTCAAGCAGCGGGTGATCGAAGGCTGGAAGCGCCCGGAAAAGATCAAGAAATCCTGATTCACAACGCATCGCCCTGTGGGTAAGTCGTTATCCACAGGGCGATTTTTTCTGTTATTCACAAAGCCTTGCTGTGCAGTGGCTCGTTCTTGCTGGAGTTTTCCCGGTCATGCTCGGCGTCGCCATCCTGATCTTTCTGATCACCGATCCATTCGGCAATATCGCGGTGTTCCTCGCCGCCCTCAAATCCGTACCGGCTGAACGCCGTCTGAAGGTAGCGTTGCGTGAACTGCTCTTCGCGCTGGGTCTGCTGCTGCTGTTCCTCACCCTGGGCGAGCACATCCTCACCGGACTCGGCTTGTCCAAGGAAGCCACCGGTATCGCTGGCGGCATAATCCTGTTCGTGGTCGCCATGCGCCTGATCTTCCCCACGCCCCAGGGCGTGCTGGGCGACATGCCGGACAACGAGCCGCTGTTCGTGCCGCTGGCTACCCCGGCGGTGGCGGGGCCGTCAGCGCTGGCGATGCTGATCACCCTGCGCAGCACCTACACTGGTCCCTTGTGGGAGCTGTATCTGGCGGTGATCCTGGCCTGGGCCGCGACCGCCTTCATCCTGATGCAGGCGGCATTCCTCCAGCGCTTCCTCGGCCCGCGCGGGCTGATGGCGGTGGAGCGTCTGGCCGGCATGCTGCTGATCATGCTCAGCGTCAACATGCTCCTGCAGAACGTGCGCAGCTTCCTGCACATCGCCGCCTGATGCTGTCCCCTTGAGAACTGCCATGACCCTGCGTGTCCTGACCTTCGTGCTTCTCACCACACTGCTCGCCGGCTGTGCCGACAAGGGGCTGCAGATCGATCGCGAGCACGTGTCGAAGAACCAGGACAGCCGCATCCAGTACGTCATCGTCCACTACACCTCGGCCGACCTGCCGCGTTCGCTGGCGCTGTTGACCCACGGCGAGGTGAGTGCGCACTACCTGATCGGCGACAACCCGGCGACCATCTACCAGTTGGTGGACGAAAACCGTCGCGCCTGGCACGCCGGCGCCAGCGAATGGCAGGGCCGGACCTGGCTGAATTCCACGTCCATCGGCATCGAACTGGTGAACCCCGGCTACCGCGACACCCCCAGCGGCAAGATCTGGTATCCCTATCCGGATGCTCAGATCGACGCATTGATCGCCTTGCTCAAGGACATCACCAAGCGCCAGGGCATCACCCCGGAACACATCCTCGGGCACAGCGACATCGCCCCGCAGCGCAAGGTCGACCCGGGCCCGCTGTTTCCCTGGAAGAAGCTGGCCGACGCGGGCCTGATTCCCTGGCCGAAGCCGGGCGAGCTGTCGCGCCGGCTGGCCGAGCTGAATGGGCAATTGCCGGCACCGGTCTGGTTCCAGCAGCAGCTGGCACGCCACGGTTACGCGGTGCCGCTCGGTGGTGTGATGGATGAGGAAACCCGCAATGTGATCGCGGCGTTCCAGATGCGTTTCCGCCCGGCGCGCTTCGACGGCGAACCGGATCTGGAAACCGCCGCGCTGCTGCTGGCCGTACCGACGTCTTAAACCGGCAACAGCAGGTAGAAGCGCGAGCCCTTGCCCTGTTGCGAGCGCAGGGCAATGCGTCCACCGTGCAATTGCACGATTTCCCGGCACAGGGCCAGGCCGAGTCCGACGCCGCCTTTCTTGCGACCCACCTGCACGAAAGGCTCGAAGATACGTCCCTGCTGGCTGAGCGGTATGCCGTCGCCGCTATCTTCCACGGCAATCGCCACGCGCTCGTCCTGGCAACGCGCCTGCAGGCGGATAGTGCCGCCCTCGGGAGTGTGGCGCAGGGCATTGCCGATCAGGTTGTCCAGCACCCGTTCGATCTGCGTGCGGTCGATGTTGATGGGCGGCAGTCCCTCGGCGATCTCCAGGTCCAACTCGATGTGCTTCTCCGCTGCGGGCCCGATGAAGCGGTGGTTCGCCTGACGAAGCAGGTCGGCAACGTCGCAGGGCTGCAACTCCAGCTTCTGAGTGCCGCTCTGGTAGCGGGAGAAGTTCAGCAGATCGTTGATCAGCCGCACCAGACGATGCATTTCCTCGTCCACCGTACGCACCAGGTCTCGCTCGCGGGATTCCGCGGGGAATTTCAGGCGCTCGGCGAGCAGGCCGAAGGCCATGTGCATGCCGGTCATGGGGGTGCGCAGTTCGTGTGAGGCTCGCAGTACGAAGTCGTTGCGCACGCGCTCGAAGGCGCGCTGCTCGGTGACATCGCGCACCACCATCACCGCGCCGATGTTGCGGCCGTCGTCATGGCTGACCGGCGAAATGCCCCAGGTCAGCAGCCGGCTTTCGCCACTCACTTCCACCACCAGGTCCTGCGGGGTCTCCTCCAGAAGGTTGCCACTTAGCACGCGCTGCACTGCCTGGGTCAGCGCCGGGTTGTTCAGCATCGTGCCGAGGTCCTGGCCCTGGGGATCGCCATGGGAGAACAACTGGCGCGTGGCGACCGGATTGGCGTGCTCGATGCGGCCATGCCGATCAAGGATCACCAGGCCGTCATCGATGCTGTCCAGCACTGCCAGCAGGCGCTTGCGCCCTGAGCCCAGGGCTTCGGTGTTGCTCGCCCGATAGAGGCGCAGCGCTTCGGCCATCAGGCCGAAGCGGCGGCTCAGGGAAGACATCTCGGCGACGCCGGAGACCGGCAAGGTCACGTCGAAATCCCCCTGGCCTATCTTGTCCGCCGCCTTGGCCAGCGTCTCGATCGGGGCGCCGAAGCGCCGGGCGATGCTATGGGCGGTGATAAAGCCGACGACCAGGATGGCGATGCCGATCAGCCCGAGCAGGCCGCTGATCAGCAAGGTTCGGTCACGGGCCGAGCGTTCGTCGTTGCTGATGTTTTCCATCGCCACCTGGTGCAGCGCCAGCAAACGGTTGCGCAAGACGTCCAGGGTGCGGCTGAGGTCGCTGTCTTCCAGCAGTTCCGGGCGCCCCGGTCCAGGCGTATCGGTCGCCTCGACGAACAGTCGGTGGGCGTCGGCGATCTCCGTCATGGCCTGGCGTTCGCCGCTGTTGCGCGCGAGCGCGCGGCCACGCTCGAGCGCCTGGGAGAAATGCGTGCGGGCCAGTTCCAGATGTTCAGCGCTCGGTCGCGCGCTGAGAACCTGCACCAGTTCGTCGCCCAGCGCCTGGCGCAGGCGCTGACTGACCTCGATGGCTTCGAAGTTGCGCTGGATCAGCTGGGCCTGCTGACGGCCGGTCAGCACCACGCTGAACAGGCCCAGCAGCAGGCCCAGCAGGGCTACCGTGATGAGTGCGGAGATGCTGAGAAACAGCCTCGTGCGCAGCGTCATCGGGATAGGCAGGTTCACAGGCTGTACTGCTTGCGCTTGCGATAGAGGGTGGAAGCGTCGATCCCCAGAGTCTTGGCCGCCTGGTCAAGGGTAGCGCTGGAGGCCATCACGGCGGCGATGTGGGCTTTCTCCAGTTCCTCCAGGCTCATTGCCTCGCCGATGCGCGGCGCGGAGTTGGAAGTCTGTTCCCCGATGGCGAGCTGTTCCACGCCAATGAGATCAAGATTGCAGATGATGCTCGCCCGTTCAATTACGTTGCGCAGCTCTCGCACGTTCCCCGGCCAGGCGTAGCGGCGCAGCAGCGCGCGGGCCTCGTCGGTGAAGCCGCGGGCAGGGCGGCCGTAGTCCTTCACGAAGCGCGCCAGGAAGCGTTCGGCCAGGCCGATGATGTCCTCGGCGCGTTCGCGCAGCGGCGGCAGGTTCAGCACGATGACGTTCAGACGGTAGAGCAGGTCTTCGCGGAACGCGCCCTGGGCGACCATGCCGGCCAGATCCCGGTTGGTGGCGGCGAGGATGCGCACATCGGCGTTGCGGGTCACCGGGTCACCGACGCGCTCATACTCCTTGTCCTGGATGAATCGCAGTAACTTGGGCTGCAAAGTGAGGGGAAAATCGCCGATCTCGTCGAGGAACAGCGTGCCGCCATCTGCTTGGCTGATGCGCCCCAGGGTGTTTTCGGTGGCGCCGGTGAAGGCACCGCGGCTGTGGCCGAACAGCTCGCTTTCCATCAGTTCGGCGGTCAGGGAAGGGCAGTTGATCGTTACGCAGGATTTCTTCGCGCGCTTGCTCCAGTTGTGGATCGCCCGCGCCAATTCGCCCTTGCCCGAGCCGGACTCGCCGAGGATGAGAATATTGGCGTCGGTGGCGGCGACCTGGCGGGCGGTTTCCAGCACAGCGGCCATGGCCGGGCTGTGGGATTCCAGCACGTCGCCCTGTTTGCGCATCTCTCCTTCCAGCGCCTCGATGCGCGCGGTGAGCTGGCGCACTTCCAGTTGCTTGGCGGCGGCCAGGCGCAACTGGTCGGGGCTGCAGGGTTTCACCAGGTAGTCGGCGGCGCCGGCCTGCATGGCGTCCACGGCGGTGTCCACAGCCGAATGCGCGGTGACTATCACCACCCGCATCCAGGGCGCCTGCACCCGCATCTGCGCCAGAACGTCCAGGCCGTTGTCATCGCCCAGACGCAGGTCGAGGAAGCAAAGATCGAATACCTGACGTTGCAGCAGGTTCTCGGCCTGCTGTGCGCTGCTGGCGGTCGCCACGCTATAGCCTTCGTCCTCCAGGCAATAGCGGAACGAGCGCAGGATGGCGGACTCGTCATCGACCAGAAGGATGCGGCCCTGCTGTTCAGGCGTTGCGTCCATTCAGCGTTTTCCTCGTATGAATCGTTGTTGTTAAGTGTGGGATTTTGCTTAGTCCAGGGATTTTCGTGCAAGTTGCAAGAATCTTTCGCTCCCCTCGGGCAGGGTGCACAGTCAGGGGGGCTGTATGAATTACTCAACACATTGAATTAAAAGATTTTTATTCTAATAAGCGCACTGGCATGGGGCTTGCGAATCCAATAGCGAAACATCGTTGGACGGAGACCGCCATGCCTAACCCGAAGATCCTTGCCCTGGCCCTGGGTTCCGCGCTGCTCGCCCTGCAGCCTCTCGCCAGCCACGCTGCCGAAGCCGGAATCGCCGCGCAGTTGGCCGAAGCCCGCCAGGAGGGCTCGATCTGGACGGCCATCAATCTCAATCGCGAACTCAAGCCTTACGCCATCAAGGTGGACGTCGAGAACGGACGCGCACAACTGACCGGCGCTGTCGCCAGTGAGGAGCAGAAGGCACTGGCCGGGCAGATTGCCGGCAGTGTCGAAGGTATCAGCGCTGTGGATAACCAACTGGCCGTCGATGCCTCCCTGGCGGATGCGCAGAAAGGCGATGCCGCCAAGGACGATGGCGTTGTGCAGCGCTGGGACGACGCGACTCTCGCTGCCAAGGTGAAATCCAAGCTGTTGCTGGAAAAACGTGCCGATGGCCTGGATATCAAGGTCACCAGTCGCTCTGGCGCCGTCACGCTGGAGGGCACGGCTGCCAGCGAGGACGCCAGCCAGCAGGCTGCTCATCTCGCCGCGCAGACCGAAGGCGTCACCTCTGTGGATAACCGCCTCAAGGTCGACCCGGATGCCGCGTCGACGCAGAAGCTGGAGAAATCCGTCGGCGACGCCCAGGCGGCTGTCAGCGATGCCTGGATAACCAGCCAGATCAAGGCCGGCATCCTCTCAGCCCACGCGCTGGATGGCCTGTCCATCGGTGTGTCCACCCGCGATGGCGTGGTGACCCTCAGTGGCCAGGTACCGAGCGCTGACGAGCGCCAGCAATTGATCGATTCCGCGCGCAAGACCCGCGGTGTGCGTGAGGTGGATGCCACCGCGCTGAAGGTGGCCGGCCAGGCCGCCTAACGCTTCCACCCTTCCTTGCAGGAGTAACTCCCATGTCCCGCATGACCAGTCAGCTCAACGAACTTATCGAGATCACCCGCGACGGCCAGCGCTTCTACCAGCACGCCATCCAGGAAGTGAAGGACGCGCGTCTGCAGAGGCTGTTCCAGTCCATGGCGCAGGCCAAGACCGACGTGATCAATGCTCTCGCCGGCAAGGTTGCCGCCAACCATGAGGAGCCCGCCGCCGGCGGCACCCTGTTGGGCAAGCTGCGCCAGGTCTACGCCGACACCCGTGCCACCCTGGCGAGCGACGAAGGCGCCACCTACGTCGCCCAGTTGGAGGAAACCGAGGATCGCATCCTCCATGCCTTCGAGGACGCCATGCAGAAAGGCACGCCGGAAACCCAGGCGTTGCTGCGTGCCGAACTGCCCAAGGTGCGGGCCTGCCATGACCAGATGAGCCAGCTCAAGCACTCGCTGAAGTGACGTGGTTCACAGGGCGCAGGGACGCGCCCTGGAAGCGGGGTTGCAAAACGCACGACCAATCCTCCCCCATCGTGCAGGATGCAGCTCAAAGGGACCTTAGTACGAGATTCAAGTTATTGATTTATAAGGTAAAAATAGAAAATTCAAGACTGGCACGCGGCGTGCAATTTCTCTGATAAGCCAGTCAACAAACCACCCGCGGCGGCGAGAGCGAAAAGTCCGATAGAAAACGGACCGAAGCTCGAACAAGAAGACCGGAGGCGGGCAGGAGAAACGGGATGAACAGCGCAATGAACAGCCAGGTGCACGTCGCACGAATCGATGTCTGGAGCCGGATCTTCTTCGCCGGTGCCCTTGTGCTGCTGCTGATCAATCAGGTGCAGCTGCAGATGCAGGTCTCCCGCACTCAGGCCGCCAGCGTTACGGCCGCTTACGTGCCGACCACCTCCAGCACGCCTGGCCTGTACCGCGAAGCTTCGCGTTATCCACAGACCGCGCCGGCTCGCAACCAGCCCCAGGTGCTGCCTGCCCCGCAGGCACAGACCCAGGCGCAGGTGCAGCCGATGGCGCGACCGCAGGGCGGCTGGGTGTTCTGACCGAATTCATGAATCGCCGGCGGGCCGAGGGCCTGCCCGATACGTCCGCAGTGCCCGGAAGCGCCCGGGCGGACAAAGCCTTCCGGAGGCTGCCTTGCGAATACTCCGCGGGCTTTCACTGGAGCAGGCACCTGGAGTGGGTGCCGAACCGACAACGAGAAGAGGAGAGACCCCATGCTTAGCTGGGCACTGACATTCCTGATCATCGCCATCATCGCCGCAGTCCTCGGCTTCGGTGGTATCGCAGGCGCAGCCACCAGTATCGCCAAGATCCTGTTCGTGATTTTCCTGGTGCTGTTCATCGTGTCGTTCTTCATGGGTCGTCGTCGAGGTTGATGCCCACGGACCAGGCTGAAGACGAGCAAGGAGCTTACCGATGAGTTTTACCCGCAGCCTCCTGCTGTCCCTTCTGCTTGCCGGCGCCGGGGCGAATGCCCTGGCCGCCGAGGCGGACAAGGACGCGCAGTACCGCCTCAACGAGCTGATCGCCACCGACGAGCAGTACCGTGAAACCTGGCAATCGGTAGTCAAGGAGGAGAGCCGCCTGCCGGACTGGGTGATGAACCTCAGCGGCACCGCCACGCCGATGCAGGCGGTGGACGAGCAGGGCGACAAGTATCTGGTGGGTCAGCTGTGCGAGCAGCACAACTGCGCCGCCGAACGGTTGTACGTGGCCTTCACCTGGGACAAGGACAAGGCCTACGCGCTGTATGTGAAGGTTCCCGAGAACCTGCCGGCGGACAAGTCGCCGAGCAAGCACGCCAGTTTCCGCTGGCTCGGCGAGCCGGACGATTCGGTGAAACGGATCCTCGACGACCAGCTCAAGAGCGATCCCAACTGGTATTGATGCACCGATTTCGAATACCGCGTCGCCATTACGGCGTACGCATGGCCAGGGGGCCGGGACGTTCGGGATGCGCCATGTCTTGAGCGACCTAGGGGTACAGGGAGTACCTCCGCGTCAGCGGGCTGGGTCAGGCAAGGCGTACGGAACCGGGGCGACGCGCTCGCACCGGTTCCGGAGCGCCACACAGGTCAGGGCTTGAAGTTGGCCGCGTCGCGCGCCCAGCCATCGAGCACCGGCTTCAGGTCGTCGAGGGTGAGGTGAGTGCTGGAGTTCTCCAGCGTCTTGCCTGCACCCTTGCGCACCACCTTGGCGACCGGCTTGCTGGTCGCGCCATCCAATGCCTCGAATTCCACGAAAACCTCGGTGTCCTGGTCACGTGTGCCGATGGCGGTCGATGTTGCCGCTACCACCAGAGCGATCGGGATGACTTCATAGGCGTGCAGGCCTTCGTTCGATACGTCCACACCGCTGATCGCGG
Source organism: Pseudomonas sp. HS-18 (assembly GCF_020401845.1). Taxonomy (NCBI): domain Bacteria; kingdom Pseudomonadati; phylum Pseudomonadota; class Gammaproteobacteria; order Pseudomonadales; family Pseudomonadaceae; genus Pseudomonas; species Pseudomonas sp. HS-18. The sequence goes on along the minus strand of NZ_CP084413.1, from coordinate 6,467,213 downwards.
TGCGCAGCACCAGCGTGTCGCGGTCAGCCTGCTGGACGATGCGGTAGCGGCTGCCCAACTGCAGTTCGACCTGCTTCTTCAGGTAGTCGGGAATTTCGTTGAGGGTTGTCTGATCGAGGTTTTCGTTCGGCTTGGGCGGCGGGTAGTAGACCGGCCGCTCGACCAGCACCGAGCTGTAGTTCGCGAGCTTCAGGTTCGGGTCGACCCAGCGCAGCACCGGCTGGCCACTGGGCGAAGTGGCGGGCTTGAGTTGCGAGTAGTCGCCGAGGAAGCCCGAGTACTGCGAGGCGTCCGGTTTCTGGCTGGAACAACCGGCCAGCGCGAGTGCACCGGCAAAAAGCAGGGTAGGTACTACAGAGCGTCGCGTCATGGAGCGTCCTTATTCAGAGTGTCACCGCGTTGTGTTTTCATCACATCGAACAACCCATTGCTTACCCGGCTGTCGCGGCGGCAGGGTATCCGCGCCCTTGCTCGAAACCGCTCGAACTTCACTGATGTCGGTCAATCCGCACTCCGAAGGATCCGTCCTACAATGCCTCGCCGATCCCCGTCGGCCGAATCGACGGCCCTCCGGCATCCCAATAATGAAGAGCGGAATCCGACACTTATCCACAGTGCCTGCTTTCCCGCCAGCCTCGCAGTCGAAGGGCCCTTTTCCTCGCCCTCGGCCATCCATGACGGTCCCCTGGCGGCGACCGTACATCCGGTAACAAGAACCCGCCCGTGAGCGCGCGCGGACTTCTTATCCGAACAATCCGGGCCATTGATGGCCAATCAGCACCAAGCCTAGACGGCTTTGCAGAGCGCTGCGTGACAGGCATCGAGGAACCTGGATCATGCAGAAAATCAAGGGTCTTACGACCTGGAACCAAGGTTTCAGATGCCTTTTCCTATGCCGATTGTGCATGGGGTAGGCGTTTCCGGCATTAGACGGGAAAGGGGTGGGTCGGAATCATGCGCCCCTTTTTTCGCTGGCCGTCGGCATCCCGATGGTTTGGCGACCCCGACTTCCACAAGAATCAAGGGTGACTCACTATGGGCAAAGCCAAGCTCAGCCTCGCCTGGCAGATCCTCATCGGCCTGGTACTCGGAATTGCACTGGGCGCCGCGCTCAACCATTTCAGCGCGGAAAAGGCCTGGTGGATCAGCAACATCCTCCAGCCGGCGGGCGATATCTTCATCCGCCTGATCAAGATGATCGTTGTTCCGATCGTCATCTCCTCGCTCATCGTCGGCATCGCCGGCATGGGGGATGCTAAGAAGCTCGGGCGGATCGGCCTGAAGACCATCATCTACTTCGAGATCATCACCACGGTCGCCATCGTGGTTGGTCTGCTGCTGGCGAACATCTTCCAGCCCGGCGCCGGCATCGACATGAGCACCCTGGGCACTGTGGATATCTCCCAGTACGCGCAGACCGCCAAGGAAGTCGAACACCACCACGCGTTCATCGAGACCATCCTCAACCTGATCCCGTCGAACATCTTCGCGGCGATGGCCCGTGGCGAAATGCTGCCGATCATCTTCTTCTCGGTGATGTTCGGCCTGGGTCTGTCTTCGCTGCCGGCGCCGACTCGCGAGCCGCTGGTGAAGATGTTCCAGGGCGTGGCCGAGGCCATGTTCCGCGTCACCCACATGATCATGCGCTACGCCCCCATCGGTGTGTTCGCGCTGATCGCCGTGACGGTGGCCAACTTCGGCTTCGCCTCGCTGCTGCCGCTGGCCAAGCTGGTGGTACTGGTGTACTTCGCCATCGCCTTCTTCGCCTTCATGGTGCTGGGCCTGGCCGCACGCCTGTTCGGCTTCTCCATCATCAAGCTGATGCGCATCTTCAAGGACGAGCTGGTCCTGGCCTATTCCACCGCCAGCTCCGAGACCGTGCTGCCGCGCATCATCGAGAAGATGGAAGCCTACGGCGCGCCGAAGGCGGTCAGCAGCTTCGTGGTGCCCACCGGCTACTCGTTCAACCTCGATGGCTCGACCCTGTACCAGAGCATCGCAGCGATCTTCATCGCCCAGCTCTACGGCATCGACCTGTCCATCGGCCAGCAGTTGATGCTGGTGCTGACCCTGATGGTCACCTCCAAGGGCATCGCTGGCGTGCCGGGCGTTTCCTTCGTGGTGCTGCTGGCGACCCTCGGCAGCGTGGGCATTCCGCTGGAAGGCCTGGCCTTTATCGCCGGCGTCGACCGCATCATGGACATGGCGCGCACCGCACTGAACGTAATCGGCAACGCCCTGGCGGTGCTGGTCATCTCCAAGTGGGAAGGCGTGTACGACGCGCAGAAAGGTGCCCGCTACTGGCAGGCCATGCAGAACGGTCGCGTTGAAGCCTTCCTCGAAGGCGAGGGCGCGGATGGCAAGGAAAGCCCCGCCGCTCGCTGACCCGCAAGGGTTATCCACAAGGCCCCGGCAGCGTCCGGGGCCTTGTCGTTTCTGGCGTCGGAGGGGGCCGTGCCGCTATCATCCGGGCCATTCCAAGGGGGACGATTCATGCTCAACGGCCTGTGGCTGAGCTTTTTCATGGTGGCGGCGGTCACCGCGCTTTCCCGCTGGCTGCTGGGGGGAGAAGCCACCGTCTTCGCCGCCATGGTGGAAAGCCTGTTCGCCATGGCCAAGCTGTCGGTGGAAGTCATGGTGTTGCTGTTCGGCACCCTGACCCTTTGGCTCGGCTTCCTGCGCATCGCCGAAAAGGCCGGGCTGGTGGAAAAGCTCGCGGTCGTCCTTGGCCCGCTGTTCCGCCGCCTGATGCCGGAAGTGCCCGCCGGCCACCCGGCCATCGGCCTGATCACCCTGAACTTCGCCGCCAACGGCCTGGGCCTGGACAACGCCGCCACGCCCATCGGCCTGAAAGCCATGAAGGCGCTGCAGGAGCTCAACCCCAGCAGCACCACTGCGAGTAATGCGCAGATCCTCTTCCTGGTGCTCAACGCTTCCTCCCTGACGTTGCTGCCGGTGACCATCTTCATGTACCGCGCCCAGCAGGGCGCGGTGGACCCGACCTTGGTGTTCCTGCCGATCCTCCTGGCCACCAGCGCCTCCAGCCTGGTCGGGTTGCTCAGCGTTGCCGTCATGCAGCGCCTGAGACTGTGGGACCCGGTCGTGCTGGCCTACCTGATTCCCGGCGCGCTGGCGCTGGGTGCCTTCATGGCGCTGCTGGCGGGGCTGTCCGCCACCGCGCTGGCGCAACTGTCCTCGTTGCTGGGCAACCTGACGCTGTTCGGCATCATCATGCTGTTCCTCATCGTCGGCTGGCTGAAAAAGGTGCCGGTGTACGAAACCTTCGTCGAAGGCGCGAAGGAAGGCTTCGACGTTGCCAGGAGCCTGCTGCCGTACCTGGTGGCGATGCTCTGCGCCGTTGGCGTGTTGCGCGCCTCAGGTGCGCTGGAGATGGCACTGGACGGCATTCGCTGGGTGGTCGAGGGCGTGGGCTGGGATACCCGTTTCGTCGATGCACTGCCCACCGCGCTGGTCAAGCCGTTCTCCGGCAGCGCCGCGCGGGCGATGCTGCTGGAGACCATGCAATCCCACGGCGTGGACAGCTTCCCGGCCCTGGTAGCCGCCACCGTGCAGGGCAGCACCGAGACCACCTTCTATGTGCTGGCCGTGTACTTCGGCGCCGTCGGTATCCAGCGTGCCCGCCATGCCGTGGGTTGCGCGCTGCTGGCAGACCTGGCCGGCGTGCTGGCGTCCATCGGCGTGTGCTACTGGTTCTTCGCCTGAAACTGGCGGGCCGCCCCGCGCTTCGTCTGCTCCTGGAACAGCAGCCATTCGCGCTGGATCACCTGGTAGGGCACGAAGACACTGAGCCGCTCCATTCCGGCCAGTTCCGGTCGGTTCGCCGGTGGCGTCCAGCCGGCGTGGAAGCCGATGTTGATCCCGAGCACGCTGCCATCTCCGGCCAGCAGCGGGCCGCCGGACATGCCCTTGGCCATCGCGGCATCGTGCACGCCGTAGCGCTCGGTACTTTGCGATCCGGAGTTGATGAACGGGACCGGCCAGACCCGACCCTGGGAACTCACCGGGATCATCAGCGTGCTGCTGCCGATGGCGGTCACCTGTTCACCTGGGCGGAAATCCCGCCAGTGCGGAACTTCACCCGCAGCCTTGTGAGCGATGAACAGCAGGTCGCAACCGGTGCTGCAGCGGTACGCCTGATTCATCAGAAAAGGAGTGTGGGCGGCGGTTACTGCGTAGTCGGCGTTCCACTGCACCGCGGAAGCAACCAGCAGGCCGGGCAGTGGCGGGCCTGACAGGACCTGGAAGTACCGCTCGGTCAAGCGACTGTCGGTTTCCGGCGATACCCAGCCATTGCATCCTGTCAACGACAGGATGAGTAGGAAACTCCATTTCATATCATTAGCCTTTTCCGTTTAATTTGTGGGAAAAGTTAATGATTATTGAAAGAAAATTCCTATATAAAATTAGAATTTATTACGCAGTAAAATAGCTTGTTAATAATCTTGTATGGCGAAAGTTTCCTAGGAAGTTTCTGAAGGAAGTTGATATAAAATTTCAGGAATAAACTTATTTGTCAAAAAAACCAAGTACCAATTTATAACTGTCAAGACGTTACTTGTTTTTGCCGACGAACAGCATCGAAGCTTTCACGAAGCTTTCAAACCCATGTAATTCACACCTTTCAGCCATTTTTCGATTGTCTGATGGCGGTCATTACACATAGGGTTACAAATAAGTCGGCCCTCCACTGCCCCGATCCACCCGGATGGCGACTGTCGATTTCCCTCGTGGAAATTTCCCGTGTGTCAGCCTGAGTGATGTCCCCATGGCCTCGAACAATTCCAAAGCCAAAGCCGTCTTCCGCGTGGTGAGTGGCAACTTCCTCGAGATGTACGACTTCATGGTGTATGGCTTCTACGCCACCGCCATTGCCAAGACCTTCTTCCCCGGCGACGACCCCTTCGCCTCCCTAATGCTGTCGCTGGCGACCTTCGGCGCCGGCTTCCTGATGCGCCCGCTGGGCGCCATCTTCCTTGGCGCGTATATCGACCGCCACGGTCGCCGCCAGGGCCTGATCATTACCCTTGGCCTGATGGCCTTGGGCACCCTGCTGATCGCTTTTGTTCCGGGATACGCCACCCTGGGTGTCGCAGCACCTTTGCTGGTGCTGTTCGGCCGGTTGCTGCAGGGCTTTTCCGCCGGCGTGGAGCTGGGCGGCGTGTCGGTCTACCTCGCGGAAATCGCCACCCCGGGCAAGCGCGGCTTCTTCGTCAGTTGGCAGTCGGCCAGCCAGCAGGTCGCCGTGGTGTTTGCCGGCCTGCTGGGCGTGATCCTCAACCACTGGCTGAGCCCGCAGGACATGGGCGAGTGGGGCTGGCGCGTGCCCTTCTTCATCGGCTGCCTGATCGTCCCCGCGCTGTTCATCATCCGTCGCTCGCTGGAGGAAACCCCGGAGTTCCAGCAGCGCAAGCATCGTCCGACCCTGGGCCAGGTGCTGCGCTCCATCGGCCAGAACTTCGGCCTGGTGCTGGCCGGCACTGCCATGGTGGTAATGACCACCGTGTCGTTCTACCTGATCACCGCCTACACCCCGACCTTCGGCAGGAACGAGCTGCACCTGTCGGACTTCGACAGCCTGCTGGTGACCATGTGCGTGGGCCTGTCCAACTTCATCTGGCTGCCGCTGATGGGGGCGGTGTCCGATCGCATCGGCCGCAAGCCGCTGTTGCTGGCCGCCACCGTGCTGGCACTGGTCACCGCCTACCCAATGTTGTCCTGGTTGGTGGCGGAGCCCAGTTTCGCTCGCCTGCTGGAGGTGGAGCTATGGCTGTCCTTCCTCTATGGCAGCTACAACGGTGCGATGGTTGTCGCGCTCACCGAGATCATGCCGGCCGACGTACGCACCACCGGCTTCTCCCTGGCCTACAGCCTGGCGACTGCGACCTTCGGCGGCTTCACCCCGGCGGTCTGCACCTGGCTTATCCACACCCTCGACAACAAGGCCGCGCCGGGAATCTGGCTCAGTGGTGCGGCGGCCCTGGGCCTGCTCGCCACCCTGGTGCTGTTCCGCAAGGGCGCCCGTGCGCGGGAAGGGGCGCTGGCCGCTGGGGTCTGAGACCCTCTGCGACGTTCTGCCCCAGCGCGGTTTCGGGCGGCATTGACTCAAGTCAGGCTTGCCCGGACCGCGCAGGAGAAGGATAGGGTCAACCCAATCCCTCTTCTCCAGCGGAGAACGCGTCATGATCACCCACCCCACCGCCGAGCTCGCAGCCCTCGGGGCTGTTGGCGCCGATCACTGGATAGAAACTCTCGAAGACGGCAGCCATGTGCTGATCCGGCCGTTGCGCGCCGAAGACCGTGAGCGCGAGCGCCTGTTCCTCGAGCGCCTATCCCCCATGACCCGCAAATTCCGCTTCCACGGCGAAGTGAAGATCGACGACAAGCTGCTCGATCGCCTGATGGACGTGGACTACCAGACCACCATGGCCTTCATCGCACTGACCCATGTGGACGGCGAGCTGCGCGAAGTCGGCATCAGCCGTTACGCGGCTGTGGACAACCAGCAATGCGAATGCGCGGTGACCATCGCCGACGAGTTCAAGCAACTGGGCCTTGGCCTTGCACTGATGCGCCACCTGATCGACGTGGCCAAGCGCAATGGCTTCCACCAGATGTATTCGATCGACTCGTCCATGGACCGGGACATGCGCGACATGGCCCGCGAGCTGGGCTTCCGCGCCCAGGTCGACCCGGACGATTCCTGCCAGGTCATCCGCCGCCTCGCCCTCTGAGGCTTATCCGGCCCGGCGGGCAATCAGCCCCGCCGGCGCCGGAGCGCCAGCCCGACCAGTACCGCCAACAGCAGCGCGCCCAGCGCTGAAAGTGGATAGACCCTATCGTCGTCCAGCAGCGGTTTCTCGATACGCAGATACCCCTCGTCCTTGAACAGCTGCTGCGCCACGTCGTTGGCTTGCGTGAGGCTGACCCTTGCCAGGCGCTTGTCCTCGTCGGGGAACTTGCCGTCGTCGAAGTCCGCCAGCGCGCCCCAGTAGTAATCCGCCAGCGTCGAGTTGCCCGGCGTGCTCCAGGCCAGTTGCGCGCGCGCCACGCGCTGGATGCGGGCAAAGCGCTGTGGGTCGAGGCCGTCGTGGCGGATCTTGTCCACCAGGTCCTTCAGGGCCTGCTGGGTCACCTTCTCCTGATCGCGCTCGACATCGGCGTTCAGGCTCATGAAGCCCTGGTTGGCCCAGGCGGTGCGTTCGCTCCAGGGGCCATAGGAGAGCTCCCGGCGTACACGCAGTTCGGTGTAGAGCGCATCGTTCAGGTAGGCCTGCAGCAGGTCCAGCGTGGCGCCGTCGGCTTCCGCCGGCTCGGGGAAAATCCAGTGCAGTACCGCGCTTTCGCCGAACAGCCCGGTGGTCAGGCTGCGCTGGCGCTCGGCCCCCTTTTTCATCTGCGGCAGGTCGCGGCGCTCCGGGGTGTCGTGATCGACCAGGGCGCCGTAGGTACGGCCCAGGTAGACCGGCAGGCGCGGGTCGAGGTCGCCGACGATGATCAGGGTCATGTTGCTGGGGACATACCAGTCCTTGCGCAACTGCTCCAGCTGGGTCCGGGTCAGGTTATCCACAGGCGCGCGCTCGTCGCACGACAGCCCCAGTTCCACGGCCAGCTGTTCCTGGCCGGCGCGGCTGACGTTCTGGTGGTCCAGCCAGCGCTGCAGGTGCGAATAATGGCCGCCGTCCTCGCGCACCAGTACCTGTTTGGCGGAGTCGATCTTGCGCTGGTCGAGCTGGGTGCGGGTGATGATTTCCAGCAGCAGGTCCAGCACCTGGCGCTGGGTGGCGGCGGGGGATTCGACGACGAAAGCGGTGTCGCCCTCGCTGGTGTAGGCGTTCCATTGGCCGCCCAGGGCCTGCATGCGCGCTTCCAGGTCGGCCTCGTCGCCGCCATCCAGGCCGCTGAAGAACAGGTGCTCCATCAGGTGCGGAAGCTGCCGGTCGCGGCAACTGAAATCACTGAAGCCGACGCCGACGATCAGGCGGATCGACACGTGGCCCTTCTCGTGGGTGGGCTTGAACAGTACGCCCATGCCGTTCTCCAGCTGATAGGCCTCGACCGTCTGTCGCTGGTCGGCAAGGGACCAGGTGGTGAGCAGCAGGGACAGCAGGGGGACGAACAACCAACGCATGAGCGGTGAGCCTGGACGCAAAGCCGTGAGGATAGCGGATTGACCGACGCGAACCCACCGCGTTCAACCTTTGTCGGGTGGCATCTTTGGTCATGGGGCTGGCTTGTGCGGTCACTGTCGGTGCTGGCGCAGTGGAACTACGCTGCAAGCACGCACCCTTCAATAGCCCAAAGTTCGCCGCGTTCCCGAGCGATCTGGAGGTTTCATGCGCGTATTGATCACCGGCGCCGCTGGCTTTCTGGGGCAGAGCCTGCTCAATGAACTGGCCGTGCAGCACCTGGATTGGACGCTGATCGCCGGAGACGTCAGGCGCATCAATACCCAGGGCCTGCGACCGAACATCGAGCCGGTTGCGCTGGACCTGGGTGTGGCTGCGCAGGTGAATGCCTGCGTAGAACAATGGCGACCGGACGCCATCGTCCATCTCGCCGCCGTGGTCAACCCGCCGCGGGAAATGACCCCGCAGAAGCTGCACGCCATCGAAGTCGGCGGCACTCGCGCGCTGATCGAGGCGGCGCGGCAGACCGGCGTTAAGCAACTGATAGTCACCAGTTCCGGCGTCGCTTATGGCTTCCACCGCGACAATGCCGAGTGGATCGACGAATCCCATCCGCTGCGCGGACACCCCCACCTGCTCCAGGCGCGTTGCAAGCAGGAGATCGAACAACTGCTGGCGGATGCGCGGAAACGTTATCCACAGCTCAAGCAGTTGATCCTGCGTCCCGGCACCATTCTCGGCCGACGTGTGCATAACCCGCTGAGCGAACTTTTTGCCCGGCCCACCATGGTGGGCGTGCTGGGGCACCGCAGCCGCTTCGTGTTCATCTGGGACCAGGATGTCGTGAATGTGATCCGCCAGGGGCTGGAACGCGGCAGCGAGGGCATCTACAACCTCGCCGGCGATGGTGCGTTGTCCTTGCGCGAAATCGCCGGCCTGCTCAACAAACCCTATCGGTCCATGCCCGCAGGCCTGCTGCGCATGGGGCTGGGGCTGCTCAAGCCGCTGGGTTTGTCGCGCTTCGGCCCGGAGCAGGTGGACTACCTGCGCTATCGGCCAGTGCTGGACAATCGCCGGTTGAAGGAAGAGTTCGGCTACGAGCCGCGCTATTCCAGCCGCGAGGCCTTCCTGGCCTATCTCGCGGCGCGGGGACCGAACGGCTGAGTCGCAGGCTGTGGATATCCTGTAGGCAAGTCTGTTGAAAAGCTTACTGGCGGTTACTTGTCGCTGCCGGCTAATTGCCTGACTGTCGCCTCCGCTGGCGATATTCGCCCGGTGTCAGCCCCGTCCAATGACGGAAGGCACGGAAGAACACGCTGGGTTCGGAATAGCCGAGCAGGGCGGCGATATCCGTGGCCGGCAGGTTGCCTTCGCCCAGGTAGCGTTCCGCCAGTTGCCGGCGGGTGTCGGCGAGCAGCTGTTGATAACTGCTGCCTTCCTCCGCCAGTCGGCGCTGCAGCGTGCGCTCGCTCAGGCCCAGTTCGCTGGCAACCGAAGCGCGGCCCGGTTCGCCGCGGGCCAGTTGCTCACCCAGGAGGGCGACGACACGGCCGCTGATGCTGGCGCTGGGCAGCCGGGCGAGCAGGCCTTCGGCGTGCTGGCGCAGCAGATCGCGCAGCGGCGGATTGGCCTGGGGCAGTGGTGCGTCGATGAGTGCCCTGGGTAGGCCCATGGCGTAGTCAGGCGCTTCAAACTGCAGAGGGCAGCCGAAGGCCTTTTCATATTCTTCGAGATTCTCCGGCTGGCTGTGCATGAAGCGGCAGCCGGCCAATTGCAGGCCGCTGAGCAGGGCGCGCAGCTGGCGCGCCCAGAACCCCAGCAGCGCCAGGGCGCGGGCGCGGGTCGCCGGCGTTTCGGGGCTCAGCGGGCGGTAGGTCACCCAGATGATCTCGGCTTGCGCCTCGATGGCCACCTGGCCGCCTTCGCCTACCAGGCGCTGGTAGCGCATGGCCGATTCGAGGGCGTCGCCCAGCGTGGTGCTCGACTGCAGCAGATAGCCCAGCGCGCTGAAGGATGCCGGCGACAGGGCGCGGCCCATGGCCAGGCCGGGCTCATCGTGCTTCAGGTCGGTCTGGATCACCTGCCACATGCGCTCCTGCAGCGCGAAGTCGATACGCGCATCCGGGTCGCTGAGCTGGGATTGCTGAATGCCGCTGGCAGCGAGCAGCGCATCGCGGTTCATACCGAGACGTACGGCCGCCAGCAGAATGGCCTGGGTCAGGCTGGCGCTGACCGAGGGAGGGCGTTGGGATTGAGTGCATGCTTCCATGGCGGCGGATTCTGCCCGAACCCTGGGCGTCGTGATATCAGGACTTTGTAGGGGCTGGCGAACGCTCCGTCGAAGCGCTCGCCCAGTCCCTGGCCGTCAACCCGTCGCGCTGGAGCCGGGCGGAGCCGGGCGCTGCTGATCCTGTACCGCTTCGACTTCGCGCTCGACGAAGTCATCGTCTTCCCCAGGTTCAGTGGTTGCCGAACTGCTGGCATCCGGGTTGTCCAGAACAGCATAGGCGATGGCGCAGAACAGCGAGTTCAAGCGCTTCATGTCGCTGATCAGGTCCAGGTGCAGCGAGCTGGTCTCGATGCTCTGTACCACCTGCTGACGCAGGCGGTCGACATGCGAGTGGGCGAAGCGCCGTTCCTGCAGGCGGAAGCGCTGCTTGGCACGGCGCAGGCGCTTGGCGCCTTCCTGGTCACCATTGAGGAACACCGACAGGGACAGGCGCAGGTTGGCCACCAACTGACCGTGCAGCACGGTGATCTCCTCCAGGCCGTTGTCGGAGAAGGATCGGCTGCGCGAGGTCTTCTTGTCCTGCACGGCGCCGAGCATGTGTTCGATGATGTCGCCCGCCTGCTCGAGGTTGATCGCCAGCTCGATGATCTCCGCCCAGCGACGGCTGTCGGCTTCGCTCAGGTCTTCGCGGGGCATGCGCGCCAGGTACAGCTTGATCGCGGTGTAGAGGGCGTCGACGTCGTCGTCCTGCTTGCGGATTTCCTTGCCCAGCAGCGGGTCGCCGCTGTGGATAACCTGCATCAGGTTGTTCAGCATCTGTTCGACGATATCGCCCATGCGCAGGGTTTCGCGCACCGCGTTGACCAGCGCCAGGCTTGGCGTGTCCAGTGCACCGGGGTCGAGGTGGCGCGGGCGGACGATATCTTCCGGCGAATGGCGGTCGGGCATGAGGCGCGTACAGAAGGCCGCCATTTGTCCGGTCAGCGGCAGGCAGGCGAGGCAGCGGGTGGTGTTGTAGAGCACGTGGAAGGCGATCACCAGTTCGGCGGTGCTGAACTGCCAGTGGTCGATCCAGTCTGCCAGCGGGCCCACCAGCGGCAGCACCAGGGCGCAGCCGGCGACCTTGAACAGCAGGCTGCCCAGCGCCACGCGGCGGCCGGCGGCGTTCTGCGAGGAGGCACTGATCATCGCCAGGATTCCGCTGCCCAGGTTGGCGCCGATCACCAGGCACAGCGCCACTTTCAGCGAGATCACCTTGGAGGCGGCCAGCGTCGCGGTAAGCAGCACGGCCGCCAGGCTGGAATAGGAAATCATCGCGAACAGCGCGCCGGTGAGCGCATCCAGCATCACGTCGCCGGTCAGGCTGGAGAACAGCACCTTGACGCCCTTGGCCTGGGTCATCGGCTCCGCTGCCGCGACGATCAGCTGCAGCGCCAGGATGATCAGCCCCAGGCCGATGAACACCCGGCCGAGCTGGCCCAGGCGCGACTTCTGTCGGCCGAGGAAGAAGATCACCCCGAAGAAGATCAACAGCGGCGACAGCCACGACAGGTCCAGGGTCAGCACCCGTGCCATCAGCGCCGTGCCGACGTCCGCGCCGAGCATGATCGCCAGCGCTGGCGCCAGGGCCATCAGTCCGGTGGCGACGAAGGAGGTCGCCAGCAGCGCCGTGGCGTTGCTGCTCTGCACCAGCGCGGTGACACCGATGCCGGCGGCGAAGGCCAGCGGGCGCTTTTCCACGCTGCGGCTGAGGATTTTTCGCAGGTTACTGCCGTAGACCCTGAGGATGCCGGTGCGGACGATGTGAGTGCCCCACACCAACAGGGCGACGGCAGAGAGCAGATCGAGCAGTTTGAGCATGTCGGGCCCCCTTGCACGCAAATGGGCCCGCGGGCGGAGCGTCCGTCGACGGACCCTGTAACGACCTCGCCCGCGGCTCCGTACAGACAGCGCGGAGGGCCGAGAAGGACACGGCAGCATTCAGGCGATTGTCACAAGACTGTCATGGTAGACCCTCGTTCTTCCCTGAGGGTTCGCCAAATCTCTGATTTGCCGGGATTCCTGTCTGTCAGTAAAGCCGATCAAACACGGGTGCGAGAGGCTTTGCATCGGTTATTTCGCACGGATCGGCGGGCGGATATGTCTAGACTGCCTAACCATTTGCTGACAGAAGTGCTCATCGACATGGATGCGCCACAGGCCGAGGAGAAGTCGCATGCGTAGGTCGTTCCCCCTCCTGATCGTACTGGCGTTGGCCGGTTGCGGCGACAAGTCGGCGCTGCCGTTCACCGCCGGCACCGGACCTCAACCGCAATTGCCCGAACCCCAGAGCAGCGTGCTGCCCACCGTCAACATCGCCACCGCCACCGGCTGGCCCGCCGGGCAGATGCCCCGTGCTGCCGAAGGCCTGGAGGTGCAGCGCTTCGCCGACAAGCTGGAACACCCGCGTTGGCTTTACGTTCTGCCCAACGGCGATGTGCTGGTGGCGGAAAGCTCGGCACCGCCCAAGGAAGAGTCCGGCGGATTGAAGGACTGGGTCGCCGGCAAGGTCATGGCCAAGGCCGGGGCCTCGGTACCCAGCGCCAACCGCATCACCCTGCTGCGCGACGCCGATGGCGATGGCGTGCCGGAACAGCGCAGCGTGCTGCTGGAGGGCCTGTTCTCGCCCTTCGGCATGGCGCTTGTGGATAACTGGCTGTATGTCGCCAACGCCGATGCCGTGGTGCGCTTCCCGTACAAGACCGGTGAGACGGCGATCAGCGCACCGGCGGAAAAGGTCGTCGACCTGCCGGGCGGGCCGATCAACCACCACTGGACCAAGAACATCCTCGCCAGCCCCGACGGCCGCTACCTCTACGCCACCGTCGGCTCCAACAGCAACGTCGGCGAGAACGGGCTGGACGCGGAGAAGTACCGCGCGGCGATCCTGCAGATCGACCTTTCCAGCCGTAACGTGCGGGTATTCGCCTCCGGCCTGCGCAACCCCAACGGGCTGGGCTGGGAGCCCAACAGCGGCGCCCTGTGGACAGCCGTCAACGAGCGCGACGAACTGGGCAACGACCTGGTGCCGGACTACATGACCTCGGTGAAGGACGGCGGCTTCTACGGCTGGCCCTGGAGCTACTTCGGCCAGCATGTGGATAAACGCGTCGAACCGCCGCGCCCGGACATGGTGCAGAAGGCCCTGGTGCCCGACTACGCCCTGGGTTCGCACACCGCCTCCCTCGGCCTTGCCTTCTATCAAGGCAGCCTGCTGCCGGAGCGCTATCGTGGCGGCGTGTTCATCGGCCAGCACGGCTCGTGGAACCGCAAGCCGCGCAGCGGTTACCAGGTGGTGTTCATCCCCTTCGGCGGCGGCAAGCCCAACGGCCAGCCGGTGACGGTGCTGGATGGTTTCGTCAACGACAAGGAGGAAGCCATGGGCCGTCCGGTCGGCGTCGCTGTGGATAAGTTTGGCGGCCTGCTGGTGGCCGATGATGTGGGTAACACCGTATGGCGGTTGCGCCCGGCTACCCTGAAGTGAATCGACGAGGAGGCCGCATGGCCAAGCTACATCGCCTGATCCTGATGGCCGCGCTACTGACGCTGGGCGCGTGCAGCAGTCTGTTCGGCACGCGCGATCCGCTGCGCATCGACCTGGTCGGCCTGGAGCCGGCGACCGGGCAGGGCATGGAAGCGCGCTTCACGGTCAAGCTGCGGGTGCAGAACCCCAATGACCAGGCCATCGACTACGACGGTATCGCCCTGGACCTTTCGGTGAACGGCCAGCCGCTGGCCAGCGGGGTGAGCGACGCCAGCGGGCAGGTGCCGCGATTCGGCGAAACGGTGATCAGTGTGCCGGTGAGCATCTCGGCTTTCTCTGCGCTCCGCCAGGCCTGGGGCCTGTCCGGCGGTCCACCGCGCCAGGGCATGCCCTACGAAATCAGCGGCAAACTGGCCGGTGGGTTGTTCGGTACGGTGCGCTTCAACGACAAGGGCGTGCTGAACTGGCCGGAGCCGGTTGCACGTCCTTGAGGTACGTTGCTGTGGATAAACCGGGCTGTGGATAGCCCGGTTTTTTATTGCCTGCCGTGGGCTACTGGCCTGGGATGTCCTTGCGCAGCTTCACCGGATCCACTTCCTTCTTCCCACGCGCGGTGCGCATGCGGATGTTCAGCGCTTCCACCGCCAGCGAGAAGGCCATGGCGAAGTAGACGTAGCCCTTGGGCACGTGGACTTCGAAGGCTTCGGCGATGAGCACGGTGCCGACCACGATAAGGAAGGACAGCGCGAGCATCTTCAGCGACGGGTGCTTGTCGATGAAGTCGCTGATGGCGCCCGCCGCCAGCATCATCACCATGACCGCCACGACGATGGCCGCGACCATCACCGGCACGTTGGAAACCATGCCCACGGCGGTGATCACCGAGTCCAGCGAGAACACGATGTCGATGATGGCGATCTGGATGATGGTGCCGATGAATCCACCCATCACGCTCTTGGGTTCTCCCTCGGTTTCATCCTCGCCCTCCAGGCCGTGGAAGATTTCGCTGCTGCTTTTCCACAGCAGGAACAGGCCGCCGAAGAACAGGATCAGATCGCGCCCGGAGATGCCCTGGCCGAACACGTGGAACAGGTCGGCGGTCAGGCGCATGACCCAGGTGATCGAGAGCAGCAGCAGGATGCGCGTGACCATCGCCAGCGCCAGTCCGAAGAAGCGCGTGCGCGGCTGCATGTGCTTGGGCATGCGGCCGACCAGGATGGAGATCATGATGATGTTGTCGATGCCCAGGACGATTTCCAGGGCAGTCAGGGTGAAGAACGCAATCCAGATTTCAGGGCTGGTCAGCCATTCCATTGTCGCGGTACTCGAAGTCGGTCGTTGATCGGTCAGTCATTGAACAGCGGGAACAGGCCCAGCAGCAGCGCGGCGGCGAGGATCGCCAGGCACACCAGCACGGCCCATTTGAGGGTGAAGCGCTGATGGTCGCCGAAGTCGATCTTGGCCAGGCCTACCAGCAGGTAGGTCGAGGGCACCAGCGGGCTGAGCAGGTGCACAGGCTGGCCGACGATGGAGGCACGGGCCATTTCCACCGGCGTGATGCCGTACTGCGCGGCGGCCTGGGAGAGTACCGGGAGCACGCCGTAGTAGAAAGCGTCGTTGGACATGAAGAAGGTGAACGGCATGCTCACCAGCGCCGTGATGGTCGCCAGATACGGCCCCAGCGCCGGCGGGATCACCGCCAGCAGGCTCTTGGACATGGCTTCGACCATGCCCGTTCCGGAGAGGATCCCGGTGAATACGCCCGCGGCGAAAATCAGCGAGACCACCGCGAGGACGTTCTCGGCGTGGGCGCCGATGCGCTTCTTCTGCTCCAGGATGCAGGGATAGTTGACGATCATCGCGATCCCGAAGGCGATCATGAACAGCACCGGCATCGGCAGCAGGCCGGCGATCAGGGTGCCCATCAGCACAACGGTCAGCACGGCGTTGAACCACAACAGCTTCGGCCGACGCGCCTCGGGGTATTGCGACACACTCACTTCCGCCATCGCTTCGTGGTCGGTCGGCAGGTGCAACTCGCCCAGGCGGGCGCGCTCGCGTTTGCCGTAGGCCCAGGCGAGGGCGAAGATCGCCGCGATGCCGGCGAGCATGGCCGGGATCATCGGCACGAAGATGTCCGCCGGGTCGACGTGAAGGGCGCTGGCTGCGCGGGCAGTGGGGCCGCCCCAGGGCGTCATGTTCAGCACGCCGCTGGAGAGCATGATCAGGCAGGCCATCAGCAGCGGGCTCATGCCCAGGCGGCTGTACAGCGGCAGCACGGCGGCCACGCAGATCATGTAGGTGGTCGAGCCGTCGCCATCCAGCGAGACGATCATCGCCAGCGCGGCGGTGCCCATCGATACCTTCAGCGGATCGCCCTTCACCAGTTTGAGGATGCGCCGCACCGCCGGGTCGAACAGCCCGGAGTCGATCATGATGGCGAAGTAGAGGATGGCGAACATCAGCATCACGCCGGTTGGCGCGAGGGTGCGGATGCCGTCCAGCATCATCGGTCCCAGGCCCTTGGCGAAGCCGCCGAGCAGGGCGAAGGCGATCGGGACCAGGATCAGCGCGATCAGTGCCGAAAGCCGCTTGGTCATGATCAGGAACATGAAGGTCGCCACCATGGCGAAGGCGAGGAAAGTCAGCATGGGGATAACTCCGTCTCGGCGCCGAGGTTCAGCAGCGGCTGTGGATAAGCACGAGTGGTACGGACGGAGTGGGAGCGGGGGCGGACAGGAAACGGGGCATGAGCGATCACCGATTGTTGTTTTTGTACGCTGCGCGAACGCAGGTCCGGCCGGGAGGACCGAGGCGGCGATGCTAGGGGGTCAAGCTTTCAGCAGGCTTTCGCAGAATATTTCCACAGATCGGTGGGGATTTGCGCAGGTTCAATCCAGATGCAGTGGACAAATTTCAGGAGCCCAGCGCCTGGATCGCACCCATCACCAGCAGCAGGCTGGCGCCGGCCAGCAGTGTCTGCAGGGTGATGATCCCCGCCATCAGTCCGCTTTCGCCGCCCAGCTGGCGGGTCAGTACATAGGCGGTCGGGGCTGTGGGGAGCGCGAAGAACATCACCAGCAGTGCGCTCTCCAGCGGCGGCAGTGCCAGCAGGCGAGCGATGGCGAAGGCCAGCAAAGGCATGGCCAGCAGGCGGATTGCGCAGTTCCAGCCCAGTGCCGAGACCTCCGCGCGCAGCTCCTGCGGCTGTAGTGCTGCACCCACGCAGAGCAGGCCCAGCGGCAGGCTCGCTACGGCCAGCAGGTTGAACAGCCGGTCCGTACCGCCGGGCAGGCCGATGCCGCTCACATTCAGCAACGCGCCCGCCACGCAGGCGAGGATCAGCGGGTTCCTGACAATCGGCAGCAGTAGCGAACGCGGGCTGATGCCGCGTTCGGCAGTCAGCGCCCAGACCGACATCACGTTCACTGTCGGCACCATCAGCGCCAGCATCAGCGCGGCCAGGGTCAGGCCCGGTTTGCCATAGAGGCTGCCCACGGCCGCCAGCCCCAGGTAGGTGTTGAAGCGCAGCACGCCCTGGGCGATGGCGCCGAAGCGCGCGGCATTCCAGCCACGCAGGCGTTTGGCGATGAGCAGGGCAATCCAGGCGATACCCAGCCCGAGCACCACTGCCAGCGCCTGGCGGGCGAGGCCGGGGTCGTTCAGCGGCGCGCTGGCCAGGCTGCTGGCCAGTAGCGCAGGAAACAGGATGAAGTAGTTGAGCCGCTCGGCTGCCGGCCAGAAGGCCTCGCCGGGGAAACCTTTGCGGCGCAGCACGAAGCCGCCGACGATCAACGCGAACAATGGCCACAGGGCCTGGAACAGAGCGGTCACGGCAACCCCAAGAGGGTGGTGGGAGCGGGCATCTTGCCGAGGGTGAGGGGGCAAGGGCAAGGTGTGTGGATAAGTGCCGATCCTTGCCCGAAGTGGTTTTCCACAGGCTCAGGCGGTGTGGAAAACCTTGTCCACACCCTCAGCGGCGGAAACCGCCGCCGCCAATGTGGCCGCCGCCGAAATGCCCTCCACCGCCCCACTGCCGCTGCGTCTGATTGAAGCGCTGCTGGCCGACCTGCCGCGACTGGTACTGCTGCTCCAGTTGCCCACGCATGTTGGCCTGGTTCGGCTGGACGGGCTGCCAGCCATTGCTGGTGTGTTGCTGCCAGCCGTTGTCGGTGTGCTGGTAGACGTTGCCATCGTGCCCGGCGTAGACGTCGCCATTCTTCCAGGCCACGGCGTTGCCGGTGCGGCGGTTGTAGGTCACGCCGCGGTTGTCGTGGTCGTAGCTGTCGCGGCCGTCATCCACATCGCCGGATACCCCGCGCTCGGCGATGGTGGTGCGACCGGTCTGGGCGTTGTGCTTCACGCCCTGCTGGCCGGCCTTGAAGTCGCCGCTATCGGCATCGTAGGCCACGCCACTGCGCCCTGCGGCGGAGATACCGGTGGAAGCATTGGAATAGGCACCGCGCCGCCCGGCCACTCCCTGGTCGGTATAGGGGTTGAACGCCGCGCCCTGGCTACCGGCGAAACGGGTGCCGGTGCGCGGGTTGTAGCCGGCCGCCGAGCTGCCCTGCCACTGGGTGCCGGTCCAGGCGTTGTAGCCATAGGCGTGGGTGACGGTGCCCTGGCCCCAGCGCCCGTAGAAGTTGGCCTGGTTGATGTTGGTATAACTCCAGCCGCCCTGTGGATAAGGTCCCCAGTACGGGCCCCAGTAAGGCTCCGGCGTGCCCCACCAGGCCCCGGCGGCGTAGCCGAAGGCGAAGCCGGTCAGCGCGCCGACGGCAAAGCCCGCGCCATAGCCATAGGTCGGTGGATAACCGTAGTACACCGTGCTGCTGACATAGGCGGGATAGGCGTAGCCCGTGCCGTACACCACCGTGCCGTCGCTGTTGACCACCACGCCCAGGTATCCCGGCGTGTAGCCGACAACCACGGTCTGCGGGGTCACCGAGTAGATGTGCACATACGTCACGTAGTACACCGGCGAACTGGGCGGGATGCCGTAGATCGCCGCGGGCACTTCGGTGGCCACTTGCCACGGCCCGCTCGGGCTGGGCGCGGTGAACCAGACGCCGTTGCTCACGGCGAAGAACTGGTTGGCCGTCACTTCGATCACTGGCGTCGGCGTGTTCACCGCGTAGTTCAGGCTGGTGCCGGTGATCGACTGGAAATTCGGCGCGCCGTCATAGGTCACCTTCAGCGTGGCCTTGCTGCGCGAGACGCTGGCAGTCTGCGGAATGCTCGCGGAGATGGCGGCTTCCTTGGCCTGGGGCGTACCGGGAACCGACACGAGGACGTTGGCTTTCGGGTCCTTGGCGGAGATCTTCGCGAAGTCGGCGGGCAGGTCCTTGCCGGGCACATAGGTCCACGGGCCTTTCTCACCCGGGCCGCTGAACCAGCGGCCGGATACCAGCACGTACCAGGTGTTGTGGGTCGGATCGACGAACACCGCGTGATCGGCATTGTTCAGGCTCAGCAGGCTGACGCCGTCCACCGGCGCCATCTGCGCGGTGCCGTCGCTGACGATCAGTTCGGTGGGCTGCGTGGCCACCCGCACGGCCGGCGCCTTGCCCGGCTTCTTGCCGTTCTTGGGCAGCAGAGCGTCCACCGGGCCGGCCTTCTCCGCCGCCTGCTGGGCGCTGAGCAGCACCTTGGGCGGTTGGCTGAGCACCAGCCAGGTGCCGTCCAGCGCCTGCGCCGTGTACCAGTTACCGGCGGCGTTCAGGTAGTTGTTGCCCTGGGCGTCGCGCAGGAGCAGCACGCGGCTGTTGATAACCCGCTCGAAGTCGCTGCCCGTCAGGGCTTGCCACTTCGGCTGGCCGTCGATGATCACCAGCACGGTCGGGGTGCTGGCGAAAATGATCTGCGGCGCGTCGTTCTTCACTTCCACGTGGCGCAGCTTGTCCAGTTGCTGGTTCACCGCGTAGCTGGCCTGCAACTGGTCGAGGGAGACTGTCAGGCCTTCTTTGGGCAGCCGCGCCACCAGGGCATCGCGCACCTTGTCGGCGCTGTCTGGTGCGGTGGGGACTTCGACCTTTTCGATGCGCAGGTCGGTGAGTTGCACCAGGCCGCTGGCCTTGTCGATGGCGGCGGCGGCGGAGAACTGCGCCACCCCGTAGGTGGGCGCGGCATTGGCGGCGCCGATGGCGATGGCCGCCCGGCCGCCCATGCGGGTGCCGTCCCAGTCTTCGATCTGCGGCTGGAAGATCTGCACATGCTGGTCGCCCAGGGCGAAATCCCGGGGCCATTTCAGTTCTTCGGCCATTGCCGGCGAAGCGGGCGCACTGACCTGTGGTTGGCCCTGGGCGGCAACGGCAGCAGCGGGATGCAACGACAGCCCGGCGACGAGCGCCAGGGCCGAGAGAATGGGGCGGGGGGCCATGCTGGAAACCTTCCTTGAGGAGAGCTGCGTTCAACCATAGTGCAGCGCAGAACAACCCGCGCGCGGCCGAGCTCTCCCCTGCGCCATGCTGGTGCAATTTCGCCGGCAAGGCAGCTTTTTCTTATGGCGCAACGACATATTTAATAATTTTCCGAGCCTCCCGCTTCGGCCACCATCGGCCTGTCAGACATGTCGCGAGACAAAGCCTTCAGACGCTGGGCCATAGAGCCCGATGCCGCCCATGTCCCGGTTCTACCGGCCTCCTGGCCACTGCCGCAGTAAATCAACAACAAAGCCAAACGGCTGTGGGAGTGCTTCATGATCAAGTCCTTGCTCGTGCGTTCCATCGCGTGTTCCGCCCTGGCTCTCGCCGCCGCTTCTGGCGCGCAGGCCGGTACCCTGTCCATCGGCCATACCACCTGGGTCGGCTACGGCACCCTCTATCTCGCCCGCGACCTGGGCTACTTCAAGGAGCAGGGCCTCGACTTGCAGCTGACCACCATCGAGGAAGCCTCGATGTACATGGCGGCCCAGGCCTCCGGCCAGCTCTCCGGCTCCGCTTCCACCATCGACGAAATCCTCAAGTACCGGCCGAAGTTCTGCTTCAAGGCCGTGGCTGCGCTGGACGACAGCCATGGCGGCGACGGCGTGCTGGTGGGCAAGGACGTCACCTCCCTGGCCCAGCTGAAGGGCCAGGAAGTGGCGGTCAACGAAGGCTCTGTCTCGCAGTTCTGGTTGGCCTACCTGCTCAAGCACGCCGGCATGAGCATGAGCGACATCAAGGTGCAGAACATGACCGCCGACGATGCCGCCAGCGCCTTCATCGCCGGCCGCGTACCCGCCGCCGTGACCTGGGAACCGCACCTTTCGCTGGTACGCGAGAAGCAGCAGGGCAAGGTGCTGGTAGACAGCTCCACCACCCCCGGCGTGATCGTCGACGTGGTCGCCCTCAACTGCGACGTGATCGAGAAGCAGCCCGAGGACGTCAAGGCCCTGGTGAAAGGCCTGTACAAGGCCGTGCAGTACACCAAGGAGCACCCGGACGAGGCCTACGCCATCATGGCCAAGGGCGTCGGCGGTTACCTCTCCGATCCCAAGGCCCTGGCCGATGCCGCCAAGGGCGTGCGCTTCTACGACAAGGCCATGAGCGAGCAACTCATTGGCACTCCCGGCAAGCCCGGCGACATCAAGGGCTTGATCCGCCTCGCCAACGAAACCTGGAGCGGCCTGCAGGGCAAGCGCCTGGAAGTCAGCTACGACGACCTGGTCGACCCGCGCTTCGTCTCCGAGTAACCGTCTCACTCTTGTCCCCGCGGGCGGCGCCGTGCCGCTCGCCTGGAGGAATCCGCGATGCCTCGTCGTTCGCAATCCTGGCTCAGCCGTTGCCTGACGCCCAAGGTCGACCTGCCGCTGAAGCTGGTCTGGTCCGCCGGCACCCTGTGCTGGCTGCTCGTGTTCGGTCTGTGGGCCGGGCTCTCCTATGGCGGCGTGGTGCCGGCGATGTTCCTGCCCACCCCGGACGCGGTGCTCGCGGCCGGCGTGCGCCTGGCCAGTGACGGCACCCTCGCCACCCACGTGATGGCCAGCGTCAAGGTGGTGATGATCGGCTTCATCATCTCCTCGCTGGTGGCGGTGCCGCTGGGCCTGTTGATGGGCAGCTTCCGCATCGTCCAGGCCTTCCTCGAACCGCTGGTGAACTTCATTCGCTACCTGCCGGTGACCTCCTTCGTGCCGCTGTTCATCCTGTGGATCGGCATCGGCCTGGAACAGCGCGTCACCGTGATCATCTTCGGCGTGTTCTTCCAGCAACTGGTGATGATCGCGGACGTTTCCCGCGGCGTCGCCAAGGACCTGGTCAATGCGTCCTACACCCTGGGCTGCAACCGCCGCGACGTGGTCCTTCACGTGCTCGGCCCGGCGTCGCTGCCGGGCGTGCTCGACACCCTGCGCGTGACCATGGGCTGGGCCTGGACCTACCTGGTCGTGGCCGAACTGGTCGCCGCCTCCAGCGGCCTGGGCTACATCAGCCTCAAGGCCATGCGCGGCTTCCAGGTCGACGTGATCTTCCTGGCCATCGCCATCATTGGCCTGCTGGGCCTGATCACCGACCAACTCTTCCGATTCATCCGACTGAAGGTGGCGTCATGGGCGCAGTAGCGATCAAGCAGGAAGAAGCGGCCGTGACCGGTCAGGAACAAGCCAGGCCACCGCGCCTGCGGGTGGAGAACGTCAGCCTGCGCTACCGCACGCCCGAGGGCGGCACCTTCAGCGCGCTGGAGAGCGTCTCCTTCGAAGTGCCGGACCAGCAGTTCGCGGTCATCGTCGGCCCGTCCGGCTGCGGCAAGTCGAGCCTGCTCTACCTCACTGCCGGCCTGGCCGAGCCCACCGAAGGCGACATCTATGTCGGCGGCCAACTGGTCGACGGCCCGGGCGCCGACCGCGGCATGGTGTTCCAGAGCTACACCCTGTTCCCCTGGCTGACCGTGCGCCAGAACGTCGAGTTCGGCCTCAAGCGTCGCGGCATGCCGGCGGCCGAGCGCCGCGAGATCGTCGACTACTACCTCGACGAAGTCGGCCTGCGCCGCTTCGAGAACAACTATCCCAAGCAGCTCTCCGGCGGAATGATGCAGCGCGTGGCGATCGCCCGCGCGCTGGCCAACGACCCGCAGATCCTGCTGATGGACGAGCCCTTCGGCGCCCTCGACAGCCAGACCCGTATGCAGATGCAGCAACTGCTGCTGCGCGTGTGGGACCACAGCAAGAAGACCGTGGTGTTCGTCACCCACGACATCGACGAGGCCATCCTGCTGGGCGATCGCGTCTACGTCATGGGCGCACGCCCCGGCCGCATCAAGCGCATCCTCGACGTGCCCATCGAGCGCCCGCGCTCGCTGGACATGGTCATGGACCGCCAGTTCATCGAGATGAAGCGCGAGATCCTCGGGCTGCTGCACGACGACCTGGAAGAAGCGCACTGACCTGCCGCCGGCTGGCGCCCCCTGCAGGGCGCCGGCCGATGCGGTGATTCGCTGCAGCACCGTTCGGCCCCCTCTCCCTCGGGAGAGGGTTGGGGTGAGGGGTTCTGCCATTCACGCACGACTCCAAAGGGAGCCCCCATGTCCTCCTCCAACGATTCCACCTACGACTACCTCATCGTCGGCGCCGGTTCTGCCGGCTGCGTGCTGGCCAACCGCCTGAGCGCCGACCCGTCCGTGCGCGTCTGCCTCCTGGAAGCCGGCGGCAGCGATGCCAGCCCGCGCGTGCAGACCCCGGCCGGCACCATCACGCTGTACAAGAGCAAGATCTTCAGCTGGAACTTCTATTCCGCGCCGCAGAAGCGCCTGAACAACCGCTCGCTGCACTGCCCGCGTGGCAAGGCCCTGGGCGGCTCCAGCTCGATGAACAGCATGATCTACATCCGTGGCCACGCCTCCGACTACGACCGCTGGGAGCAGGACGGCTGTCCCGGCTGGGGCTGGAAGGACGTGCTGCCGTTCTTCAAGAAGTCCGAGCGCAACCTGCTCGGCCAGGACCCGGCGCTGCATGGCACCCTCGGTGAGCTGGTGGTGGACAAGCCGCGTGACCCCAACCCGTTGTCGAACCTGTTCATCAAGGCTGCCGAACACCTCGGCCTGCGCCGCAACGATGACTTCAACGGCCGCGAATTCGAGGGCGTGGGCATCTACAACGTGACCCAGAAGGACGCCAAGCGCCTGAGCAGCTACCGCGCCTTCGTCGCGCCGCTGCAGCGGCCGAACCTCACCGTGCTGACTGGCCGCCAGGTGGGTCGCCTGCTGCTGGAAGGCGAGCGCGTCACCGGCATCGAACTGCGCAGCGGCGAGCGCCTGCTGGCGCGCCGCGAAGTGATTCTGTCGGCCGGCTCCCTCGGCTCGCCGCAGATTCTCCTGGCTTCGGGCATCGGTCCGGGTGAGGAATTGAAAGCTGCCGGCATCGCGGTCAAGCACGACCTGCCGGGCGTTGGCAAGAACCTCCAGGACCACCTCGACGGCCTGGTCACCGTGCGCTCGCCCAGCCCGCTGAGCCTGGGCTTCTCCCTCGGCTCGCTGCCGCAGATCCTGCTGTCGCCGTTCAAGTACCTGCTGGCGAAGAAGGGCTGGCTGACCACCAACTACGTCGAGGCCGGTGGCTTCGCCCGCACACCATTGGCCGATTCGCTGGCCGATGTGCAGTTCCACTTCGTCCCCGGTTACCGCAGCCACCGTGGCCGCCTGTTCGAGTGGGGCCATGGCTACGCCGTGCACACCTGCGTATTGCGTCCGAAGAGCATCGGCGAGCTGCGCGTGAAGCCCGGCGGCGACATCGAGATCGACTACAACTTCCTCGCCAACGAGGAGGACGGCCGCGTGCTGGTGGAAGGCGTGAAGCTGGCGCGCAAGATTCTCGCCCAGCCGGAGTTCGACAACATCCGCGGCGCCGAAATGCTCCCCGGCCCGCAGGTGCAGACCGATGAGCAACTGCTCGAGCACCTGCGCGAATACGCCGCCACCGTGTTCCACCCAGTGGGCACCTGCAAGATGGGTGAGGACGCGATGGCGGTGGTCGACCTGCGCCTGCGCGTGCACGGCCTGAAGGGCCTGCGCGTGGTGGACGCGTCGATCATGCCGACGCTGATCAGTGGCAACACCAACGCACCGTGCATCATGCTCGGCGAGCGCGCGGCGGCGATGATCCTGGAAGACAGCCGCATCTCCTCCACCGTTCCCGCCCGCGCCGTCCCCGCCTGACGGCACTTTGTAGGAGCGAGGGGGGCGCCTAGCCCTTGCTCGCGAACCAGCGCGGCTCATGGAGTCGCCGGCTGAATCCGTTCGCGAGCAAGCTCGCTCCTACAGTTCCTGCTTGCTCGATCGTAGGATGGGTGGAGCTTGCGATACCCATCAGCGGACTTACCGGTAATCGATTGGTATCGCTTCGCTCCACGCCATCCTACGAGTGCCGTCGGTTGTGCCTATGGATAGCGTTTCCTACAGCCCCAGCTCGCTCAGCGACGGATGCTCATCCGGCCGGCGCCCTTGCGGCCAGCGGAACAGGCGTTCGTCCTCGCTGATCGGCAGGTCATTGATGCTGGCGTGGCGCTCGAACATCAGGCCGTTCTCGTCGAAGGCCCAGTTCTCGTTGCCATAGGAGCGGAACCAGTTGCCCGAATCGTCGTGCCATTCGTAGGCGAAACGCACGGCGATGCGGTTCTCGGTAAACGCCCAGAGTTCCTTGATCAGCCGGTACTGCTGCTCGCGCACCCATTTGGCGGTGAGGAACTGGACGATCTGCTCGCGGCCCTGGACGAAGGTCGCGCGGTTGCGCCAGCGGCTGTCCGCTGTGTAGGCCAGCGACACGCGGTGCGGATCGCGGCTGTTCCAGCCGTCCTCGGCGAGGCGGACTTTCTGGATGGCGGTTTCGCGGGTGAAGGGCGGAAGAGGGGGACGGGCTTCGCTCATGGTGGCCTCCGAAAGGCAGTGGGGTTTGGAGCCTGGTCTCCATACTCCGCCCGAGCTGCCATGGGGTAAATGACGGTAATCCCACAGATATTGCCAATCGCTTTTGCTCTTTGTAGGAGCGAGCTTGCTCGCGAACAGCGTCAACCGGCGGCGCTTTGGTTGGGCGGTTCGCGAGCAAGCTCGCTCCTACGGGTTTTCAGGCCTTGGCCACCGCCTTGCGCAACCCCACCCGATCCTGGCTCGGGCACACGCCGAACTTTGCCCGGTAACTGCGCGACAGGTAGGAAGGCGTCTCGAACCCGCAGGCCACGCCGATCTCCAGCACGCTCATGTCGGTCTGGCGCAGCAACTGGCGCGCCTTGTCCAGGCGCAGGCCGAGGTAGAAGTTCGATGGCGTGTCGTTGAGGTGCAGGCGGAACAGGCGCTCCAGCTGGCGCCGGGTGACCTGGATGCGTTCGGCCAGCTCCAGCGTCGTCAGCGGTGGCTCGGTGTGGCGCTCCATCTCGCCGATCACCTGCACCAGCTTGCGGTTGGAGACGCCATAACGGCTGGCGACCTGCAGGCGCTGGTGGTCCTGGCGGGGGCGGATGCGCCCGACCACGAACTGCTCCGACACCTGCACGGCCAACTCCGGCCCATGGTCCTGGGCGATCAGGTCGAGCATCAGGTCGATGGACGCGGTGCCGCCGGCGGAGGTGATGCGCGGGCCGTCGATCTCGAACAGCTCCTGGGTCGCCTGCACCTGTGGATAAGTCTCCCGGAAGGCGTCCAGCGCTTCCCAGTGCACCGTGCAGCGCTGGCGCTGCAGCAATCCGGCCTCGGCCAGCGCGAAGCTGCCGGTGTCGATGCCACCCAGCGTCACGCCGTCACGATCCAGCCGTTTGAGCCAATGCAGCAGCGCCGGCGTGCAGGCGCGCAGCGGGTCGAAACCGGCCACCACCAGCAGCGTATCGCCTTCGCGCAGCGCTTCCAGGCCGCTGTCGGCGTTCATCGACATGCCGTTGCTGGCCAGCACCGGGCCGCCGTCCAGGCTCATCAGGTGCCAGCGGTACAGCTCGCCGCGGAAGCGGTTGGCCACCCGCAGCGGCTCGACGGCGGAAACGAAACCCATCACCGAAAAACCGGGCAACAGCAGGAACCAGAAGTCTTGGGACATGGCGGGTACCGTGCGATTGGAGGGCGGCGTAGTGGCAGCCTGCCCATGCTTATGGACCATGGACGTCGCCCTGGCAATCGGGGAGGTCGCTGCTGTGCAAGAGCTGGTCGCCACTGTGCGACTCACCGGGGCGGCGCGTGCGTAATTTGTTCTCCAGCCCCCGTGAGGGCCGCATGACGTACAACAACGATAACCAACGCCGCAAAGGCCTTGAGGGAGAAGTCATGAAGCTATCGATCCGAGCGTTCGGCTGTGCCGCGCTCATGCTCGCCGCCAGCACCACCTGGGCCGCCGAGCCCGCCCAGTGCCAGAACGTGCGCATGGGCACGGTGAACTGGACCGACGTGGTGGCCAGCAGCGCCGTGGCCGAAGCCGTGCTCGACGGCCTGGGCTACAAGGTCAAGCAGACCAGCGCCTCGCAGCAGATCATCCTGGCCGGCATGGCCGACAAGCAGCTCGATGTCTTCCTCGGTTACTGGCAGCCGACCATGCAGCCGGTGGCCAAGCCCTACCTCGACAAGCAGCAACTCGACGTGATCACCCCGCCGACCCTGCCCGATGCGCAGTCCACCTACGCCGTGCCGACCTACGTCTACGACGGCGGTCTGAAGACCTTCGCCGACATCGCCAAGTTCAAGGACAAGCTGGGCAACAAGATCTACCTGATCGAGCCCGGCAGCGGCTCCAACCGCATCACCGCGAAGATGATCGCCGACGACAAGTTCGGCCTGAAGGGCTTCCAGATCGTCGAATCCAGCGAGGCCGGCATGCTCACCGCGGTCAAGCGCGCCATCAAGCGCAAGCAGTGGGTGGTCTTCTTCGGCTGGAAGCCGCACCCGATGAACCTGCAGATCGACATGAAATACCTCACCGGCAGCGACGACGTATTCGGCCCGAACGAAGGCTCCGCCACTGTCTCGATCATGACCGCCGGCGGCTACCAGGCGCAGTGCGGCAACGTCGCCAAGCTGCTGCACAACCTCAAGTTCAGCAGCCAGCAGGTGAGCCAGGTGATGGTACCGATCCTCGACCGCAGCCAGCCGGTGGATGCCGCCAAGGCCTGGCTGAAGCAGAACCCCGAGCCGCTCAGGGCCTGGCTCGACGGCGTGACCACCTTCGATGGCAAGGACGGCCTCGCCGCCGTACAGGCCTCGCTCAAGTAACCCTCTACCAGCAACTCCCTGCGCGTCGCCTGGCGCGCAGTGGGTTCGTTCGACCTCAAGAAGGACAGCCACCGTGAACTACGAAGTCATTGTCACCTGTGCGGTGACCGGCGCCGGCGACACCGTCGGCAAGCACCCTGCCATTCCCGTCACCCCGAAGGAAATCGCCGCCGCCGCCATCGAGGCTGCCAAGGCCGGCGCCACCGTCGCCCACTGCCACGTCCGCGACCCGCAGACCGGCAAGCCCAGCCGCGACGTGAAGCTCTACCGTGAAGTGGTCGAGCGCATCCGCGAAAGCGACACCGACGTCATCATCAACCTCACCGCCGGCATGGGCGGCGACCTGCAGATCGGCCAGGGCGAACAGCCGCTGGAGTTCGGCGCCGGCACCGACCTGGTCGGCCCGCTGGAGCGCCTGAAGCATGTCGAGGAACTGTTGCCGGAAATCTGCACCCTGGACTGCGGCACCCTGAACTTCGGCGATGGCGACTTCATCTACGTCTCCACCCCGGCCCAACTGCGTGCCGGCGCCAAGCGCATCACCGAACTGGGCGTGAAGGCCGAGCTGGAAATCTTCGACACCGGCCACCTCTGGTTCGCCAGGCAGATGCTCAAGGAAGGCCTGCTGGAAGACCCGCTGATCCAGATCTGCCTCGGCATCCCGTGGGGCGCACCGGCGGACACCACCACCATGAAGGCCATGGCCGACAACATCCCCGACGGCCTGACCTGGGCCGGCTTCGGCATCGGCCGCTCGCAGATGCCCATGGTCGCCCAGGCCATGCTGCTGGGCGGCAACGTGCGGGTCGGCCTGGAAGACAACATCTGGCTGGACCGTGGTGTGCACGCCACGAACGGCCAACTGGTCGAACGCGCCATCGAGATCATCCAGCGCCTGGGCGGCCGCGCCCTGACCCCGGCCGAGGGGCGCAGGAAGATGAATCTCAAGCCGCGCTGATCCAATCACCCTGCGTACGAACTGCTCTTCGTAGGAGCGAGCTTGCTCGCGAACCAGCCCCGCTGCGGACTTTGTTCGCGAGCAAGCTCGCTCCTACAGGTAATCCCTCATTCCTGCTGGAGCTACCATGCCCTTCATCACCGACATCAAAACCTTCGCCGCCCTCGGCAGCGGCGTCATCGGCAGTGGCTGGGTCGCCCGCGCCCTGGCCCACGGCCTCGACGTCGTCGCCTGGGACCCGGCTCCCGGCGCCGAAGCCGCTCTGCGCGCGCGCATCGCCAATGCCTGGCCGGCGCTGGAAAAGGCTGGCCTCGCCCCCGGCGCCTCGCAGGACCGCCTGCGCTTTGTCGCGACCATCGAAGAGTGCGTGCGCGACGCCGACTTCATTCAGGAAAGCGCCCCCGAACGCCTCGACCTGAAGTGCGAGCTGCACGCCAGGATCAGCGCCGCCGCCAAGCCCAACGCCCTGATCGGCTCCAGCACCTCGGGCCTGCTGCCCAGCGAGTTCTACGCCGACGCCACACACCCCGAGCGCTGCGTGGTCGGCCATCCGTTTAATCCGGTGTACCTGCTGCCGCTGGTGGAAGTGGTGGGCGGCGAGAAGACCGCGCCCGAAGCCGTCCAGGCCGCGATCAAGGTCTACGAATCGCTCGGCATGCGGCCACTGCACGTGAGGAAGGAAGTACCGGGCTTCATCGCCGACCGCCTGCTCGAAGCCCTCTGGCGCGAGGCGCTGCACCTGGTCAACGATGGCGTGGCCAGCACCGGCGAGATCGATGACGCCATCCGCTTCGGCGCCGGCCTGCGCTGGTCGTTCATGGGCACCTTCCTCACCTACACCCTGGCCGGCGGCAACGCCGGGATGCGTCACTTCATGGCCCAGTTCGGCCCGGCGCTGCAGTTGCCCTGGACCTACCTGCCGGCCCCGGAGCTGACCGACACGCTGATCGACCGCGTCGTGGAAGGCACCAGTGAACAGCAGGGCTCGCGGAGCATTGCCGAGCTGGAGCGCTACCGCGACGACTGCCTGCTGGCGGTACTCGGCGCCATCAAGGACACCAAGTCCAGACACGGCTTCGCCTTCGCCGACTAACCTCACGGTTCATCACCCGCTCCGAACCGCCCCTCTCCCTACTGGGAGAGGGCTGGGTGAGGGCCTCACGGACGCACAGCCATGCACGCCCTGAAAACCTGGGAAACCCCCATCCTCGCCGAATGGACCGACTACAACGGCCACCTGCGCGACGCCTTCTACCTGCTGCTGTTCAGCTACGCCACCGACGCCCTGATGGATCACCTGGGCCTCGACGCGGAGCATCGCGCCGCCACCAGCGCTTCCCTGTTCACCCTCGAAGTACACCTGAACTACCTGCACGAGGTGAAGGAGGGTGAAAAGGTCGAAGTGCGCACCCAACTGATCGCCCACGACCGCAAGCGCCTGCATGTTTTCCACAGCCTGCACCGCGCCGGCGAAGATCTCGCCCTGGCCGCCAGCGAACAGATGCTGCTGCACGTGAACCTCGAAGGCGGGGCACGTTCAGCGCCCTTCGAAGGCGTGGTGCTGGAGCGCGTGCTGGCGCTGGCCGAGGCCCATCGGCCGCTGCCGCGTCCGGACTACGTGGGCCGTGTCATCGGCCTGCCGGGTTGAGCGCTCCATGACGCGGCGCTATCCGCTGTCCGATGCCATGCAGGCGTTCGTCGTTCGCACGCAATCGATGGCCGTCGCCAGTCCCACCCTCGCCGCCCAGCGCGAAGGTTATCTACGCATGGCCGAGGCCTTCTGCCCGCGGCGCCCGGCTGGGCTTTGCATCAGCGAACTGCTGCTGGAAGGCCTGCCGGAAATCCGTCTTTACCGGCCCGCCTCGCTCGCGCCGGAAAGCGGCTGGCCCACGGTGCTCTATCTGCACGGTGGCGGCTGGACGCTGGGCAATGCCGGCAGCCACGACGTCATCTGCGCGGAACTGGCCGCCCGGCTCCAGGCCCTGGTGGTTGCCGTCAGCTACCGGCTGGCGCCGGAGCATCCCTATCCCGCCGCCCTGCACGACTGCCGGATCGTCTGGCAGCGCCTGCGCAGCGGCAGCCTGGGCGAACCGGTGGACATCGCCCGCCTGGTGGTGGCCGGCGACAGTGCCGGCGGCAATTTGAGCGCCGCGCTCTGCCTCGCCCTGCGCGACACGGGAGAGCCGCTGCCGGGGGCCCAGGCGCTGATCTACCCTGCTCTGGGCGACCAGCCGACACCCTCGCGCACGCAGTGCGCCAACGCGCCCCTGCTGACCAGCGAGGAGGTGGATAACTGTTTGAACGCCTACCTGTCGCGGCCCGCCGACCGTCGCGATCCCCTCGCGCTGCCGCTGATGGCCGAAGACCTGCGTGGTCTGCCGCCGGCCTTCATCGCTGTCGCCGAATTCGACCCGCTGCGCGATGACGGTGCTCTCTACCGTGACCGTCTGCGCGCGGCTGGCGTGGACGTGGAGTACTTCGCCGGGCCCGGCCTGGTCCACGGCTGCCTGCGCGCCCACGACGTGGCGGAAGTGGTGCAGTTGCGCGTCGCTCTGCTGGCATTCCTGCGCCGCCACTTGCGCTGAGCCAAAAAAATCCCCTGCGGCGCCCGACGCGCGGCAGGGGACAAATCGAGCCGATGCGGGCTCTCAGTGTGCGAGGCCCTGCAGCCGGTGCTGGTGCCGCCGCAGGGTGTGGAAGCCAGTCTGCGCGCCGCGCTGCCGCCCCGGTTAGCCGAAAACGACCTGCGCTTGCCCGCCGCGGACATTCCGCCGGACAGGTGCTTGCCGCGCCCCGCCGGGCTTACCAGAATCGAGGCAGACCCTGCCGCTCCCAAGGAGACCCGTGATGATGCACGCCGACCTGATCGACCAGGACGATTTCCGCGAACGCCTGCAAGCGCTGGGCTTCGCCGTGCCGCCGGATGTCACCGCGGAGCAGGCCTGCGAATACGCCGTGCGTGGTCTGACGCCGGAGCGCTCCCTGGCGCTGCGTCGCCTGGTGGAGGAAATGCTCGCCGGCAACGCCACCCTGCTGCCGGCCGTACGCGAGGCGATCTCCCGCCAGCTGCTGCCGGCGCTGGTACCCAAGGCGTTGTGATCGCCGCTGGCGCCGGCCCTGCCTTCAGGGCAGGTCGGCGGCCACTTCCAGCGGTGACAGCGGGAAGGTGTCGCCAATGGGATCGCCCAGCAGGGCCAGGTAGCGTCGGCCCTGGTCCTCCACCGTGACCTTTCGCCCGGCATCCAGCGGCAGTGTCGGGCAGAGCACGCGCAACCCATTCCCTTCAGGCAACAGCAAGCCGTGGCGCGGCGCGCTCTCCTGCAGTTTGCTGCGCAGGCTGAGGCGGCAGGGGCGCGGCTCTGAGGAAAGCCAGGCGCCGCGCAACTCGTAGCGTTCGCCGCCGAGCAGGCGGAGGCTTTCCACCTGCGCCAGGTACCAGGAGCCGCTGGCCGACTGGCGGATGCCAAGCAGCTCGCCGACGGTGGGTGGCGGCGAGCCTTCCCAGTGGCCGCTGAAGTGCCGTTCGCTGCTACGAGGCTGCGTCAGCGGCCAGGCAGGCGGGAGGCTGGCCTCGGACACCGGGCGGTTGAATTCGATGTCGTGCGGGTGCGCGACCATCTCGTCCAGCCCGCCACGGCCGCCGCGTTGCTGGGACCAGACATCGCTCACTTCTTGCTGGCGCTCGAAGTGGCTCGCATCCAGGCGTGTGTCGTCGGCGACGCCCAGGTGCGCGAGCAGTGCCGGGAAGCCCCGGCAGACCTGCCAGGGCTCGGTGCCGGTTTCGTTCCAGCAAGCGAGCAGGTGGGCATTCAGGTCAAAGGCTGAGTCGCCTGCACTCGCGTCGGTGAAGCGCTTGAGCATGTCCAGCAGTTCGTCGAGCGCCAGGGCGAGGCCCTGCTCACGGCTGGTCGTGTCGGGTTCGCGGAAGGGCCGGTCGTACTCGCGTTCGAGCAGCCAATGGCTGCCAGGTTGCTCCGGTCGGATGTGCACGATGGAGGAGAAGACCTGGGTCGATTCGATCAATGCCGGCAGGTATTGCGTGGGAATCTCCAACGGCCGGGAGCCAACCACGAGCAGGCAGTGCAGATAGCCACCGGCGACGGTCTGGCTGCGCGGCTCGAAGGCTTCGCCGTCGTCGATGGGCAGGTGCTGGACTTCGATTCGCAGGGCGCGCCCGTACACCTGGTGCAGCAGGCTCCACAGCCCTGGCGGGGCGGGGTGGTGGTTCTGCAGGCAGTTGAAGTGGATTTCCTGCAGGCTGCGGACCATGCGTTGCATCAGCAGGGCGGCGGTCTTGCGCTCGGCGCGGCGGGTGCGCAGCAGGTGCCAGTAGCCACTGAGCAGCCGGCGGTGGAGGGCGACGATGAGTTTTTCCGCCTTGTCGGCCCTGGCCTGTTCGAGCGCGCCGGTGTGCTCGCCGAAAAGGTCGGTGAGGTGGCGGCTGACGTCGAAGATTTCCGGGCGCAGGCGTTCGAGTTGGCGCAGCAGCTGGATGCCGGTCAGGCTTGCGTGATCCTGTTCGATGGCCTTGCGATAGAGCTCCCGCGTTCGCTGGGCCAGGTATTCGAGGGCGGTTTCCATGTGTCCCGAGGTTCCGAAGAATGCTGGCGAACCCTTCGGAGACTGCGAGATTCAGCGCGATTTGCGATTCAGACGAATCTGAATGATGGGGCGTAATGCGTCACAGGAATGAAAAAAGGGAGGCCATGGGCCTCCCCTTTTCGTTTCCCGCCTCCCTGGATTCAGAGCACCCGCACGCTGGCGAAGGTGGATTCGCCCTGGGCCTGACTGAGGGCCGAGATGGCCGAGGAGTTGGGCATGAGGGCGAGATCCTGCGGGATCGGCATGACCATGACCGGCTGGCCGATCGGCTGGCCCTGGCGCTCGTCGCGCGGCGGGATGCCGAAGTACTCGCGGTAGCACTTGGAGAAGTGCGGCGTGGAGACGAAGCCACAGACCGAGGCGACTTCGATGATGGACATGGAGGTCTGCTTGAGCAACTGGCGCGCGCGGATCAGGCGCAGCTTCAGGTAGTAGCGCGACGGCGAGCAGTGCAGGTACTTCTGGAACAGGCGCTCGAGCTGGCGACGCGAGACATTGACGTAGACGGCCAGTTCGTCGAGGTCGATGGGTTCCTCGAGGTTGGCTTCCATCAGCGCGACAATTTCCTGCAGCTTGGGCTGGTTGGTGCCGAGCATGTGCTTGAGCGGCACGCGCTGGTGGTCCTGCTCGTTGCGGATGCGCTCGTAGATGAACATTTCGGAGATCGCCGCCGACAGCTCGCGGCCGTGCTCGCGGCCGATCAGGTGCAGCATCATGTCCATCGGCGCGGTGCCGCCGGAGGAGGTGAA
Source organism: Pseudomonas sp. HS-18 (assembly GCF_020401845.1). Classification (NCBI taxonomy): domain Bacteria; kingdom Pseudomonadati; phylum Pseudomonadota; class Gammaproteobacteria; order Pseudomonadales; family Pseudomonadaceae; genus Pseudomonas; species Pseudomonas sp. HS-18. The sequence continues at coordinate 6,432,853 of NZ_CP084413.1, read as the reverse complement.
GCGGTTGCGGTCGATGGAGAACAGGCGGGTGCTCATGGCCACGCGGGGGAAGGCTTCCTGCATGGCGGCCAGGCATTCCCAGTGCACCGAGCAGTCGTAGCCGTCGAGCAGGCCGGCGCGGGCCAGGGCCCAGCTGCCGGTGCACACGGCGCCGAGCTTGCGACCCAGGCGCGCCTGGGCCTGGAGGAAGGTGGTGTGCTCGCGGGTGACGCTGCGCTGGATGCCGACGCCACCGACCACGATCAGCGTGTCCATCTGCGGAGCGCTGTCGCAGGCTGCGTCAGGAGTGATCTGCAGGCCGTCGCTGGCCCAGACCTGGCGGCCGTCGAGGCTCAGGGTGTGCCAGCGGTAGAGTTCACGACCGGACAGCTGGTTGGCCATGCGCAGCGGTTCCACCGCCGAGGCCAGGGAGATCAGGGTGAAGTTGTCCAGCAGCAGGAAGCCGATGGACTGCGGAGCTCGGTTTTGCGGGGGAACTCCGGGGTTGAACGCGTTCATTCGATCACCTCACGCTAGTCACAGTCGCCTCGCTGGAGGCGTTTCTTATGCTTGTTGTTCTGTTCGGGAACCTGACCCGGGCGCGGCCCGGACTGCTCCTCTGTTCTCTCTACCTATTAGCAAGGCAAATGCCGTGCCTAGGTTGAATGGGCGTTCAATTAAAAAAGAAAACGGCATGGGAATGCCGCTTTTGCAGGCCCGGATTGCGACGCCTCGAAGGTCGCAAATACGCATGGATCTTGGGCTGGGGTTTTTGGTAGCACTCACCGGTCACGCGACCGGCGGTGCTGTGCCCGGAACGGTAACGCCCCTGGTGCCGTCGGGACGGGCGTACCGCTTGCGCCATCAGGGGGCGCGCCAGGCCTGGCGTGGTCGATTGCGGGTCAGCACTCGATGATGCTGACGGCCAATCCGCCGCGCGAGGTTTCCTTGTACTTGTCGTGCATGTCGGCGCCGGTGTTGCGCATGGTGCGGATCACCTGGTCGAGGCTGATGAAGTGCTGGCCGTCCCCGCGCAGGGCCATTTGCGCGGCGTTGATGGCCTTCACCGCGGCGATGGCGTTGCGCTCGATGCAGGGCACCTGGACGAGGCCGCCGACCGGGTCGCAGGTCAGGCCGAGGTTGTGTTCCAGGCCTATCTCGGCGGCGTTCTCGACTTGCTCGGGGCTGGCGCCGAGCACTTCGGCGAGGCCTGCGGCGGCCATGGCGCAGGCGGAACCGACTTCGCCCTGGCAACCGACCTCGGCACCGGAGATGGAGGCGTTCTTCTTGCACAGAATGCCGACGGCCGCAGCGGCCAGGAAGTAGTTGGTGACGTCGTCGTCGCTGGCATCGGGGTTGAAGCGCATGTAGTAGTGCAGCACCGCCGGGATGATGCCGGCCGCGCCGTTGGTGGGCGCGGTGACCATGCGCCCGCCGGCGGCGTTTTCCTCGTTCACGGCGAGGGCGAAGAGGTTGACCCATTCCATGGCCGAGAGCGTCGAGCCGATGACGTTGGGTTTGCCGATTTCCTGCAGGTTGCGGTGCAGGCGTGCGGCACGCCGCTGCACGTTGAGGCCACCGGGGAGGATGCCTTCCTGGCTCAAGCCGTTGTTCACACAGTCGCGCATGGCCTGCCAGATGACCTTGAGGCCTTCGCGGATGTCGGTTTCGCTGCGCCACATGCGCTCGTTGGCCATCATCAGCTCGGACACGCGCAGGTTGTGGCGGCGGCAGAGCACGAGCAGTTCGGCGGCGCTGGCGAAGTCGTAGGGCAGCACGGTGCTGTCGGTGTCGAGGCTGCCGGAGGCGGCCTGTTCCTCGTCGACCACGAAGCCGCCACCGATGGAGTAGTAGGTGTCGCTGTGCAGCACCTGGTCGCCTTCGATGGCGGTCAGGCGCATGGCGTTGGGGTGGTAGGGCAGGTTCTCTTCGAGCAGGCGCATGTCGCGGATCCAGTCGAAGGGGATCGCGCGACTGCCGGCCAGCAGCAATTCGCCGGACTCGCGCAGCGTGGCCATGCGCGGTTCGATCTGGCGCGGGTCGATGCGGTCCGGCCATTCGCCCATCAGGCCCATGATCACCGCGCGGTCGGTGCCGTGGCCGACGCCAGTGGCGGACAGCGAGCCATAGAGGCGCACTTCCACGCGCGTGGTGCGTTCGAGCATCTGCCGCTCGCGCAGGGCGCCGACGAACAGCGCGGCAGCGCGCATGGGGCCGACCGTGTGCGAGCTGGAAGGGCCGATACCGATCTTGAACAGGTCGAACACACTGATTGCCATGCCGGACTCCGAGCGAGCTGCGCATCCGTAAGAGAGTGGGATAGGCACGTCCCTGTGCCCGCGATGCCCGGTCATGATCGACCCAAGTCCGGCACCGGCGACGTCCATCGACGACGCGGCCGTATCCAATAACGCCGCCTGTACACCTTGCCGGAGCAGGGCATGGGGCCGCCTGTTCCGGGGCCGACGAAAGCTTGCCTCTTTACGACGCGATCGCCGCGAACCACGACCGGTCGATAGGCGTGGACGGTCGCGCTGTTCCATGATCCGCCACCGACGAACGGCCGCGTTCGCCCGTGTCCACCCCCCTTCTCCGCAGTCAGAGGCTGGCCTCATGAAGAGTCTTGTGTCGTCGCTGTTGGCGTTATCCGTGGTACTACCGGGCGCTGTGCGCGCCGCCGAACCCGAATCCTGCTCCGTGGTGCGTTTCGCCGACGTGGGCTGGACCGATATCACCGTGACCACCGCGGTGACGCGACTGGTGCTCAGCCACCAGGGTTACCGTACCCAGGTGGTGCGGCTGTCCGTGCCGGACACCTACAAGGCGATGGCGGAGAAGAAGATCGACGTGTTCCTCGGCAACTGGATGCCGAGCATGGCGAACGACATCAAGCCCTTCGCCGACAAGGGCCAGGTGGAAACCGTCGGCGCCAACCTCGAAGGCGCCAAGTACACCCTGGCGGTGCCGCGCTACGCGTACGAGGCCGGGCTGAAGACTTTTGCCGATATCGCAAAATTCAGGGAGCAGCTGGGTGGGCGCATCTACGGTATCGAGCCGGGCAACGATGGCAACCAGCTGATCCAGAAGATGATCAAGGAAAAGGCCTTCGGCCTGGGCGACTTCAAGCTGGTGGAATCCAGCGAGGCCGACATGCTGGCCTACGTCAAGCGAGCCGGGGCCTTGAAACAGCCCATCGTGTTCCTGGGCTGGGAGCCGCACCCGATGAATACCCGCATCCAAATGAACTATCTGGAGGGAGGGGATTCCTACTTCGGTCCCAACTTTGGCGGCGCAACGGTCTTCACCAACGTCAGAGCAGGCTATCTTCAGGAGTGCCCCAATGTCGCGCGGCTGCTGAAGAACCTGAAGTTCGATCTGGCGATGGAGAACCAGTTGATGGATGCGGTGCTCAACGAGCGACGCAATCCCCGCCAGGCCGCCAAGAGTTGGTTGAAAGCCAATCCGCAGGTGCTCGATGGCTGGCTGCAGGGTGTCGCTCCCGGCTCATCGGGTGCGGCGCCAGGGGGCCAGAAAACCGCCGCCATGGATTGATCCGAGCTTCTGGAAGTCGCTGGAACCGGGCCTTTCCACTGGATGCGACATGGCTGGTGCTGAATACGACTTCGCCTGCACTGGATGCGACCCACCCGGTATGCGACGAAATTTTCCTGCTCCATGATCGTTTACGAAATGACAACAAAAGGGCCCGCCCCAGGCCCCAACCATAATTCAGACCGCCGCGCCCCACCGTGGGCAGCGCCGGCGCCCACCCCGCAGAGGAGTACGCTCATGAATGGTTTCAAGTCTTTGCTGCTGGCTGTGTCCATTTGCGCGCCGCTGGCGGTTCAGGCCGCTGAACCTGACTCGTGCGGCACGGTACGTTTCTCCGACGTCGGCTGGACCGACATCACCGTGACCACCGCCACTACCCGACAGGTGCTGGAGTCCCTTGGCTACAAGACCAAGGTGACCATGCTTTCCGTCCCGGTGACCTACAAGTCGCTGGCGAACAAGGACCTGGACGTCTTCCTCGGCAACTGGATGCCGAGCATGGCCAACGACATCAAGCCCTACGCCGACAACGGGTCGGTGGAGACGGTGAAGGCCAACCTCGAGGGCGCCAAGTACACCCTGGCTGTCACCCAGGCGGCCTATGACGGCGGCCTGAAGTCCTTCGCCGACATCGCCAAGTTCGCCGACAAGCTCGACAACAAGATCTACGGCATCGAGCCGGGCAACGACGGCAACCGCCTGGTTCAGGGCATGCTCGACAAGAACCAGTTCGGCCTGGGCAAGTTCAAGCTGGTGGAGTCCAGCGAGGCCGGCATGCTTTCGCAGGTCGGACGCGCCGACCGCCGCAACCAGTGGATCGTGTTCCTGGGCTGGGAACCGCACCCGATGAACACCCGCTTCAAGATGAAGTACCTCGAAGGTGGCGATGACGTGTTCGGCCCCAACTACGGCGGCGCGACCATCTACACCAACGTGCGCAAGGGCTACGCCCAGGAGTGTCCGAATGTCGGCAAGCTGCTGACCAACCTGACCTTTACCCTGGACATGGAGAACAAACTCATGGACGCCGTCCTCAACGGGGGCAAGAAGCCCGAAGAGGCGGCCAAAGCCTGGTTGAAGGACCATCCGGAACTGCTCGACGCCTGGCTCGCCGGCGTGACCACCCGTGACGGCAAACCAGCCTTGGCGGCAGCCAAGGTGGCATTCTCGAACTAAGAGCCGAAGTAATTGCCGTTGGCCGATTCCCTAAGCTTCTGATGGGCCCGCATTATGTTTCTGACTGACCACAAGCTACCGCTGGGTGAGCATATCGCCGCCTTCGTCGACTGGCTCACGCAACATGGCGCGTCGGTGTTCGACAAGATTTCCGACACCCTCGAGTTCCTCATCCACGGCGTCACCAACAGCCTGCTCTGGTTCAACCCGCTGGCGCTGATCGCGCTGATGGTCTTCCTGGTGTTCTACATCCAGCGCAGCTGGGGCCTTGCGGTATTCGCCCTGGCCTCGCTGCTGCTGATCCTCAACCTGGGATACTGGCAGGAGACCATGGAGACCCTGGCGCAGGTGATCTTCGCCACGGTGGTGTGTATCGCCATCGGGGTGCCGCTGGGCATCCTGGCGGCGCACAAGCCCTGGTTCTACACCGGGCTCAGGCCACTGCTGGACCTGATGCAGACGGTACCCACCTTCGTCTACCTGATCCCCACCCTGACCCTGTTCGGCCTGGGTGTGGTTCCGGGCCTGATCTCCACGGTGATCTTCGCCATCGCCGCGCCCATCCGCCTGACCTGCCTGGGCATCCAGGACGTGCCGGCGGAACTGATGGACGCCGGCAAGGCCTTCGGCTGCTCGCGCTGGCAACTGCTGACGCGCATCGAGCTGCCGCACGCCATGCCGAGCATCGGCGCGGGGATCACCCAATGCATCATGTTGTCGCTGTCGATGGTGGTTATCGCCGCGCTGGTGGGTGCTGATGGCCTCGGCAAGCCGGTGGTCAATGCGCTCAACACCGCGGACATTTCCCTCGGCTTCGAGGCCGGTCTGGCCATCGTCCTGCTCGCCATCCTGCTCGACCGGGTGTGCAAGCAACGTTCGCTGCGGGGGAGGTAAGCACTATGTCGGCGATTCGATTCGAACATGTGGATGTGATTTTCGGCACCCACACCAAGGAAGCGCTCAAGCTGCTGGACCAGGGCCTGGGCCGCGAGGAAATCCTCAAGCGCACCGGCCAGGTACTGGGCGTGGAGGATGCCTGCCTGGACGTCAATCGCGGCGAGATCTGCGTGATGATGGGGCTCTCGGGCTCGGGCAAGTCCAGCCTGCTGCGCTGCATCAACGGCCTCAACCGGGTCAGCCGCGGCAAGCTGCTGATCGAGCACGAGGGCCAGCAGGTGGATATCGCCAACTGCTCGCCGGCGACGCTCAAGACCATGCGCACCAAGCGCATCGCCATGGTGTTCCAGAAGTTCGCGCTGATGCCCTGGCTGACCGTGGCCGAGAACATCGGCTTCGGCCTGGAGATGCAGGGCCGCCCGGCCAGCGAGCGGAAGAAGGTGATCGACGAGAAGCTGGAGCTGGTCGGCCTGTCGCAGTGGCGCGACAAGCGCCCGGACTCGCTCTCCGGCGGCATGCAGCAGCGCGTCGGCCTGGCCCGTGCGTTGGCCATGGATGGCGACATCCTGCTGATGGACGAACCCTTCTCCGCGCTGGACCCGCTGATCCGCCAGCAATTGCAGGACGAACTGCTGGTGCTGCAACGGCAGTTGCACAAGACCATCGTCTTCGTCAGCCATGACCTGGACGAGGCGCTGAAGATCGGTACGCGCATCGCGATCATGAAGGACGGCCGCATCATCCAGCACGGCAAGCCCGAGGAAATCGTGCTCAGCCCCGCGGACGACTACGTGCGTACCTTCGTCGCCCACACCAATCCGCTCAACGTGCTCTGTGGTTCGAGCCTGATGCGTGGCCTGGACCAGTGCCGCCGCCAGGCCGACGAGGTGTGCTTCGACCAGGGCCGCGACTGCTGGCTGGGCCTGACCGAGACCAACCAGATCAAGACCGCGCGCCAGGGCAGCAACATCATCGACCTGCAGCAATGGCGCCCGGGCGACCCGGTGGAGAAGCTCAAGCACGAGCCGACCCTGGTGGACGTCAACATCCGCATGCGCGACGCGCTGCAGATTCGCTACCAGACCGGCCACAAGCTGGTACTGCAGGAGCAGAGCCGCGTGGTCGGCGTGCTCGGCGATAGCGAGCTTTACCACGCGTTGCTGGGCAAGAACCTGGGCTGATTCTTTCAGCTGAATGAAAACGCCGGCTCCCTGCGAGGGGAGCCGGCGTTTTTGTTGGCGCTGTCGACGGTATTCGCCTGTAGGAGCGAGGGGGACGCCCAGTCCTTGCTCGCGAACGGATTTACCGGCGGCGCTGGCGCTGCGCGGTTCGCGAGCAAGCTCGCTCCTACAACTTGTGCCCTGTGCCTCGGCAGGCCCTCACCCTAACCCTCTCTCCCAGGGGGAGAGGGGACTGTCCTCTGCGCTCGGGAAGCTTGGAGCTTTCCGGCTATCTTCGTTACCGATCCAGTACACCGAACGGCTCCCTCTCCCTTTGGGAGAGGGTTGGGGTGAGGGGCTCTCCCCGTACCGGAGCTTCAGGGGAACGTGGGAGCGGACTCTGTTCGCGATAGCCCCACGCCGGCACAGACCACGGAAGAAGCATCAGTGCTTCAGGTCCGCCAACCCCTTGAGCAGCGCCTCGTGGAAGCGCTTCGGGTCCTGGATCTGCGGCGCGTGGCCCATGTCGTCGAACTCCACCAGGGTGGCGTTGGGGATCGCCTTGGCGGTCGCCTTGCCCAGTTCGGCGTAGTTGCCCAGCTTCGGCTTGAGCTCGGCCGGAGCGATGTCCTTGCCGATGGCGGTGTTGTCCTTGGTGCCGATCAGCAGCAGGGTCGGCATCCTCAGCTGGCCGAATTCGTAGACCACCGGCTGGGTGAAGATCATGTCGTAGAGCAGCGCCGAGTTCCATGCCACGCGCTCGTGGCCGGCGCCGTTGAACAGGCCGGCGAGCATGTTCACCCACTTGTCGTACTCCGGCTTCCACTGGCCGGCGTAGTAGGTCGCCTGCTCGTACTGGCGGATGCTGTCGGCGCTGGTCTTCAACTCGCGCTCGTACCACTGGTCCGGCGTGCGGTAGGGCACGCCCAGGGCTTTCCAGTCTTCCAGGCCGATGGGGTTGACCATGGCCAGCTGCTCCACCTGCTGCGGGTACATCAGCGCGTAGCGGGCGGCGAGCATGCCGCCGGTGGAGTGGCCCAGCAGGGTGATCTTGCCGATTTTCAGGTGCTCCAGCAGCGCGTGGGTGTTGGTCGCCAGCTGCTGGAAGCTGTACTGGTAGCGCTCGGGCTTGGTGGATTTGCAGAAGCCGATCTGGTCCGGCGCCACCACGCGGTAGCCGGCGTCGCTCAGCGCGGCGAGGGTGGTTTCCCAGGTACCGGCGCAGAAATTCTTGCCGTGCAGCAGCACCACGGTGCGGCCGTTGGGCTGTTTCTTCGGCTTCACGTCGATATAGGCCATGTGCATGTGGTGGCCCTGGGACGCGAAGCTGTAATGGCCGACCGGGTAGGCGTAGTTGAAACGCTCCAGTTCCGGGCCATAGGTGGGTTTGGATTCGGCGGCGTGCAGCGGCAGGGCGGCGGCCAACAGCAAGGCGGGAAGCCAGCGGCGGGGCATCGGGAAGCTCTCCTGGTGGTGGGGCACGGGTCAGACAGCGGGAATGGCCATAGGTTGGCAGATTTCCGGGCGGGATGCCGCATCGGCGGGTAATGCGAGAAGCGCTTTTTTGTAGGAGCGAGCGTGCTCGCCAACCGGGTGGGTGCGGCCTAGGCGTTCGCGAGCAAGGGCTAGGCGCCCTCCTCGCTCCTACAGGTTTGGGCCAGCGCCGAAGTGGCGTCAGGCCGCGGTGGCGCCGCCGGTCAGCCAGTCGATGAACAGCGAGAACAGTTCCGCCTGGGAGTTGATCTCCAGCTTGGTGTAGAGGTGCTTGCGGTGCATGCGCACGGTTTCCGGTGAGATATCCAGCACCCGCGCGCTGGATTTCACCGAGTGGCCGCGCAGTAGCAGGTGGGCGATTTCCCGTTCGCGCTCGGTCAGCCGGTCGGCGCCGAAGTTCATGAAGGCGGCGCGGATATGCCGGTTCAGCGGCGCCTGCTCGTCCGGGTCGCTGACACTCACACCGCGCCCGGCCAGCAGCAGGTCCAGCCCGCCGTTGCGCTCGAACTGGCGGATCAGTTCGCGCACCAGCGGCAGGACGGTAGCCAGCAGGTCCAGCTGGGTTTCGCTGAAGCGCGCGCCGCTCCTGCCCTGGTACAGGCACAGCGAGACCTTGCGCGACTCGCCCAGGTCGATGATGAAGTGGCAGTCCTCGGTGCAGCCGAACTTGAGGTAGTAGGTCTTGTAGTACTCGCTGGCGAAGAAATCGTCCGGGGCGATATCGGCCAGTGGGTAGAAGCCTTCGGTGAGGCCGTCTTCCATGGCCAGGCAGAAGGGGTCGAGCAGGTAGCCGCGGGCGTAGTAGCGATCGATCAGCGCCTCGTGGTGCTCCGGGTCGATGCCGCGCTGGTATAGCGGTTGCGGCGGCTGGCCACGCTGTTCCAGGCCGAGCATCACCGACTCCAGTGGTACCAGGCAGCCCAGGGCGTCGGCCAGGCGTTCGACGAAGACGACCTCGCCGACACTGGCCATGACGCGCGCCAGCCCCGCATGCCAGGCATGCAGGGCCAGTGCATCGGACGTTTCGCTCAGTGCCTGAGATTCGCTCATGCCCGGCAGCATAAAGGGCTGCCGGGGTGTAGGCAAAATCCTCGGATCGATCATCAGTGCCCCGCGTAATCACCGCTGCGCTGGAGGTCAGCGGCGGCCTCCAGGATCGATTCGCGCAGGGTGTCGACGATCTCGTCGACCTGCGCGCGGGTGATGGTCAGCGGCGGCGACATCACGTTCAGATGCACGATGGGCCGCACCAGCAGGCCCTTGGCCTGGGCGCGCAGGTGGATCTTCTCGCCGATGTTCAGCTCCTCGGGGAAGAGCACCTTGCTGCGCTTGTCGGCGACGAACTCGACGCAGGCCATCAGCTTCTGGCAACGCACGCTGCCCACCAGCGGCAGGTCGGCCAGTTCCTGCAGACGCTGCTCCAGGTAGCCGCCGACGTCCTTCACGTGCTCCAGCAGATTCTCACGCTCGATGATCTCGATGTTCTTCAGCGCCGAGACACAGCTCACCGGGTGCCCGCTGTAGGTGAAGCCGTGGGCGAAGCAGCGGCCCTTGTCGGCCTCGCCGATCACCTTCCAGATGCGCTCGGAGAAGATGCACGCGCCCAGCGGCAGGTAGCCGGAGGTCAGGCCCTTGGCGGTGGTGATGATATCCGGCTGCATGCCGAACACGTCCTCGGAGGCGAAGAAGGCGCCCAGGCGGCCGAAGGAGGTCACCACTTCGTCAGCGACGTAGAGCACGTCGTACTTCTGGCATACCTGCCACATGCGCTGGTGGTAGCCCTTGGGCGGGATGATCACGCCGCCCGAGCCCATGATCGGCTCGGCGAAGAAGGCGGCGACCTTGTCTTCACCCAGTTCCAGGATCTTGTCTTCGAATTCCTTCACCAGGAATTCGAGGAAGTCCCCTTCGGTCATCCCTTCCGGCGCGCGGTAGGGGTTGGGGCAGGAAATGTGGTGGATGACGTCCTTGAGGAAGTCGAACTCGGCGGGGTGGTCGGCGACCTTGCCGCCCAGCGACATGGTGAGGAAGGTCGAGCCGTGGTAAGCGTTGACGCGGCTGATGATGTGCTTCTTGTCATGCTTGCCGCGGCAGTTCTGGTAGTACTGGATCAGCCGGTAGGCGGTGTCCACGGCGGTGGAGCCGCCGGTGGTGAGGAACACGTGGTCCAGGTCGCCAGGGGCGAGCTGCGCGAGTTTTTCGCAGAGCTGGATGGCGGTGACGTTGGCCATGTCGCAGAAGGGGTTGGAGTAGGCCAGCTGGCGCACCTGCTCGGCGATGGCGTCGGCCATTTCCGCGCGGCCCAGGCCGATGTTGGTGCACCACATGCCGCCCACGGCATCCAGGTAGCGATTGCCCTTGGTGTCGTAGATGTACGCGCCCTCGCCGGCGGCGATGTTCAGCGCACCGTTGACCCGGTGATCGTCGAACACGTGGTAGCCGTGCATGTAGTGGGCTTTGTCGGCGGCGACCAGCTGCTCGTCGTTGAACTGGGCGAAGAAGGCTGGGGTGGTGGTGGTCATTGTCTGTACCTCGAAATTACGGTTCGTCGTGCGAGTCCTTGCCCTCTCCCTGACCCTCCCCCTGAAGGGAGAGGGGACCGTTCGGAGTACTCGGTGACTACGACGGTCATTGCGGGCACGCAGTCAGCGACATCACAGGAAGACGACTTCCTTGAACGTGGCTGCGGGCTGCCCCCTCTCCCTTCAGGGAGAGGGCTGGGGAGAGGGGGCTGTGGTCTTGCGCTATCAGGTCCCGGTCTTCACCGCGTTCCAGGTACGGGTGATCAGGCGGGTGGCCTTGGGGGTCTGCACTTTCTGGGTGAACAGGCGGGCGCGGGTCTCGGCGTCGGGGTAGATCGCCGGGTCGTTGCGCACTTCGGCGGCCAGCAGCGGGGTAGCGGCGGCGTTGCTGGAGGCGTAGCGGATGTAGTCGGCGACACCGGCAGCGACCTTGGGCTGCAGCATGTACTCGATGAACTTGTGGGCGTTTTCCACGTGCGGCGCGTCGGCCGGGATGTAGAAGTCGTCGAACCAGATCAGCGAGCCTTCCTTGGGCACGAAGTAGCCCAGCTTGACCTTGGCGCCGGCTTCGTCGGCGCGGGCCTGGGCGGTGGCGTAGTCGCCGGACCAGGTCATCGCCATGCACTGGTCGCCGTTGGCCAGGCCGTTGAGGTAGCTGGTGGAGTCGAACTTGCGGATATACGGGCGGATCGATTGCAGCAGGTCCTGGGCGGCCTTCAGATCCTCGGGCAGCGCGCTGTTGGGGTCGCGCTTGAGGTAGGCCAGGGCCAGCGGGATCACGTCGGTGGGGGAATCGATGATGGTCACCCCGCAATCGGCGAATTTCGACACGATCTTCGGATCGAACAGCATTGCCAGCGAGCCGATGGGCGCATCGGGCATGCGCTGCTTGATCTTGTCGATGTTGTAGGTGATGCCGTTGCTGCCCCAAGTGTAGGGCGCCGAGTACTTCACGCCCGGATCGTAGTGGTCCAGGTGCTTGAGCACGTCGGGGTCGAGGTTGTTCCAGCTGGGCAGCTTGGACTTGTCCAGCGGCTGGAACACGCCCGCTTTCAGCAGCGGCGGCACCAGGGCGGCGTTGAGCACCACCAGGTCGTAGCCCGAGCGGCCGGGCAGCAACTTGCCCTGCACGGTCTCGTAGGAATCGAAGGTGTCGTAGACCACCTTGATCCCGGTTTCCTTCTCGAAGTCGGCAACGGTGTGCTCGCCGATGTAGTCGGTCCAGTTGTACAGCCGCAGCGTCTTCGCGCCGGCGGCATCCTCCCCGTGACCCAGTGCCGGCAAGGTCGCCAGCGCCGCGCTGAGCACTGCTGCGAGCGTTTTCTGCATGTCAGTCCCACCTTTGATTTTGTTATGGATTGGAGATATCGCGGATGAAGCCACTCTCGACCAGGGGCACAACCCGGACCATTCCCCGAACGGGTAGGTACTGGCGCCTAATCGAACAATCGTTCAGATTGGCCACCTGACACTTTAGGAGCCAGGCATGAACGAGGAAGTCCGCTTTACCCGACTGGAGCCGGAGCAGCGCAAGGCGCTGCTGATCGAGGCCACCCTCGCGTGCCTGAAGCGCCATGGCTTCCAGGGGGCTTCCATTCGCAAGATCTGCGCCGAAGCCGGCGTCTCGGTGGGGCTGATCAACCACCACTATTCGGGCAAGGACGAACTGGTGGCCGAGGCCTACCTGACCGTCACCGGGCGCGTGATGCAGTTGCTGCGCGAAGCCATCGCCGAGGCGGCGCCGGATGCACGCGCTCGGCTGTCGGCGTTCTTCCGGGCGTCGTTCTGTGCCGAACTGCTCGACCCGCAACTGCTGGATGCCTGGCTCGCGTTCTGGGGCGCGGTGAAGACCGCCGAAGCCATCAACCAGGCGCATGACCATTCCTACGGTGAGTACCGCACCTTGCTGGCGCAGGCGCTGAAGGATCTGGCGCAGGAACAGGCATGGTCCGATTTCGACGCCGACCTCGCCGCCATTGCCCTCAGCGCCTTGCTCGATGGCTTGTGGCTGGAATCCGGGCTGAACCCCAATACCTTCACCCCGGAACAGGGCGTGCAGATCTGCGAGGCCTGGGTAGACGGCCTCCAGCATGGCGGCCGGCAGCGTTTCAGCCGGTCGCCGGCGGCCTGTTGATCGATTGTTCAGCGAGCGGTAACCTGCGGCCATCTGCAGGACAGCTCCTACAGCTCTACCTCCACGTATAACAAGAATTGCCCCGCCACGAGCGGTGGCGTCAGCAGGGTATTGCGATGACTTCCCGTGTACTGATCGTCGACGACGATCCGGTGGTTCGCGAGCTCCTCCAGGCCTACCTGGGCGAGGAGGGCTATGACGTGCTCTGTGCCGGCACCGCCGAACAGGCCGAGGCGAGCCTGGCCGAAGCCGAACAGGGCGGGCAGCCCATCGACCTGGTGATGCTCGACATCCGTTTGCCCGGCAAGGACGGCCTGACCCTGACCCGCGAGCTGCGCGTGCGCTCGGAGGTCGGCATCATCCTGATCACCGGCCGCAACGACGACATCGACCGTATCGTCGGCCTGGAGTGCGGCGCCGATGACTACGTGATCAAGCCGCTCAACCCCCGCGAGCTGGTCTCCCGCGCCAAGAACCTGATCCGCCGCGTGCGCCACGCGCGCCAGCCCGCTGCCGCCTGCACGCCAGTCAATCGTCAGCACCACAAGCGCTTCGCCCAGTGGACCCTGGACCCGGACCGCCGCCGCCTGATCGACCGCGATGGCAGCGAAACCCCGCTGACCCACGGCGAGTTCCAGCTGCTCGGCGTGTTCCTGCGCAACACTGGCCACACCCTCAGCCGCGACCAGTTGATGGACCAGATCCGCAACCGCGAATGGCTGCCCAACGACCGCTCCATCGACGTGCTGGTCGGCCGCCTGCGCCGCAAGCTGCGCGACGACCCGGCCGAGCCGGAGCTGATCATCACCATCCACGGCGCCGGCTACCTGTTCACCGCCACGCCTGCCGACGCCTGAGACATGCGCTGGCTGTTCCTGCTGTGCCTGGCGCTATCTTTGCCGACTGCGGACGGTGTTGCTGGCGCCGCCCAACCCATTCGCTATTGCGACTACCCCGTCTATCCGCCCATCTCCTGGAGCGACGGCCACGAAGTGCGCGGCCTGGCGCCGCAAACCGTGCGCAGCGTGCTTGGCGAACTGGGCTACGAGGTGAAGACCGTGGTGCTGGGCAACTGGAAGCGCTGCCTGCTGGACGCCGCCGAAGGCCGCGTCGACGTGGTGCTCGCCTACCAGACCCCGCAGCGCGACGACGGCCTGCTGTTCTCCCGCGTGCCGGTGCTGCGCGAGGAAGTGGCGATCTTCTACAACCGCCGCAAGCCGGTGCGTTTCGACCAGTTGAGCGATCTGGCGAATTACCGCGGCGGGCTGCTCTTCGGCGAGAGCTACGGACCTGAGTTCGACCGTTTCGTCGCCGAGCACGGCAACGTCGAATGGGTCTCCGACAGCCGCCAGAACTTCGGCAAGCTGATCCGCCAGCGCATCGATTTCATCGCCCATGAGCGGCGCACCGGCACCCTGTTCGCCGAGCAACTGGCCGGCGGGCAGGACATCGCCGCGCTGCCCCGGCCGCTCACCGTGGATTACCTGCGCATCGCCGTCTCGCGCCATTCGCCGCTGGCCGCGCGGATGGACGAGATCGACGCCGCGCTGAAACGGCGCGTGGTCGACGGCAGCATCGCCCGCTGGCTGGACGAGAGCGAGCGCGGTTACCGCGCCATGCTCGCCGGCGACGGGGTGCCGCGTTGAAGCTGCCCGGCGGCCTGGCCCGGCGCCTGCTGCTGCGGGTGCTGCTGTTCAGCCTGTGCTTCACCGTGCTGGCCAGCGCCGCACAACTGTACTTCGAATACCGTCGTGAGATGCGTGACATCGATGCGCGCCTGGAGCTGATCCGCGTCGGCTACCTCGCCAGCTTCGAGCGCAGCCTGTGGGACCTCAACCAGGAGCAGCTCAACGTGCAGTTGCACGGCCTGGCCGACTTCCCCGACATCGCCCAGGTGCGCCTGCGCAGCGCCGACTTCAACCTGGTGCAGGACGCCGACGACACACGTGGGCCGTTCCGTACCGAGCGCTACGCCCTGGCCTTCCAGCCGCCGGACGGCGAGCGCCGCGACCTGGGCGAGCTGGAAGTCAGCATCGATCTCGGTGCCGTCTACCTGCGCCTGCTGCACGGCGGGCTGACCAGCCTGTTGTGGATGGGCGTGTTCCTCTGCGGCCTGGCGGTGGCACTGAGCTGGCTGTTCCACAGCCTGGTTACCCGCCACCTGCGCGCCATGGCCGAATTCGTCCGCGGGCTCACTGGCGGCAACCTGGGCACCGAGCTGGCGCTGGCTAAAAAACGCTCAGGCGAAGAGGACGAGATCGACACCGTCGCCGATGCCCTCGACGGTTTGCGCCGGGCCCTGCGTGCCGAGTTGCGGCGGCGCGAGGCTGACCGCGAAGCGCTGCAGAGCAAGCGTGACGAATTGCAGCGGCGGGTCGAGCGGCGCACCGCCAGCCTGCGCCGCGCCAAGGAGGAGGCCGAGGCCGCCAACCGCGCCAAGAGCCGCTTCCTTGCCACCATGAGCCACGAGATCCGCACACCGCTCAACGGCATCCTCGGCATGGCCGAACTGCTGCGCGCCGCGCCCCTGGGGGAGCAGGACCGGCGCCGGCTTCAAGCGTTATCCACAGCAGGCGAAGGACTGCTGGCGATCCTCAACGAGGTGCTGCACTTCGCCAAGCTGGAGGACGGCGCCAGCCAGCCGGAGCCGGTGGACTTCTCCCTGCGGCGCCTGCTGGACGACGTGGTGACCCTGCTGGAGCCATGCGCCGACGACAACGGCACTTGCCTGCGCTTGCGTATCGAACCCCAGGTACAGGACGGTTGCCGGGGCGCCGAGCAGTTCCTGCGCCAGGTGCTGAGTAACCTGCTGGCCAATGCGCTGAAGTTCACCGAGGAGGGCGAGGTGCTGCTGGAGGTCGCTGTGCTGGAGACCGGCGACGCCGGCCAGCGTCTGCGCTTCAGCGTGACCGACGACGGTATCGGCATCTCCGCCGAGCAGCAGGAAAAGATCTTCCAGCGCTTCACCCAGGCCAGCGACGAGGTAGCGCGGCGCTACGGTGGCACCGGGCTGGGGCTGGCGATCAGCAAGCGGCTGGTGGAAGCCATGGGCGGCGAGATTGGCGTGGAAAGCCTGGAAGGCGAGGGCAGCACCTTCTGGTTCGAGATCGTGCTGGCGCCGGGCGTAGTCCCGCGCTCCAGCGTGGCCGTCGAACAGGCGCCAGCGCTGGACGTGCTGGTGGTGGAGGACGTCGCCCTCAACCGCGAGGTCGCCCAGGCCCTGCTGGAGCGCGACGGTCACCGCGTGCAACTCGCCGAGGACGCGGCGCCGGCGCTGGCGCTCACCGCCGCGCGGCGCTTCGATCTGATCCTGCTGGACATGCACCTGCCGGGGATGAACGGCCTCGACCTGTGCCGGGCGATCCGCACGCAGGCCAGCGGACTCAACGCGACCACACCGATCCACGCCTTCACCGCCAGCGTTCAGCCGGGCATGGTCCAGCGCTATTTCGAGGCTGGCATGCAGGGTGTGCTGGGCAAGCCGCTGCGCCTGGACGACCTGCGCCGTGCGCTGTCCGGCGTGACCTGGGAGCTGTTGCCGGAGGCTGTGGATAACGGCCCGCTGGATCGGCAGGTCCTGGAGACCCATCGTCGTTTGCTGGGCGAGCACAAACTGAACGAGCTGCTCGCCAGCCTGTGGAAGCTGCTCGATGAGCAATGGCCGCTGCTGCTGGATGCGCTGCGCCAGGATGACGCCGTCGAGGCTGCGAGCTTGGCACATCGGCTGGCCGGGAGCTGCCGGTCCATGGGGTTGCGCGGGTTGGGGGATTGCCTGGGTGAGCTGGAGGAGGCGGCGTTGGCGGGGGCTTTGCTCGGTGATTGGCTGGAGCGGCTGGAGCGGGAGAGGGTGGTTGCTTCTGAGCTTTTTAAGAGCATCCGGACGTAGTTTCGGCGCGGGCGGACGGCCCTCACCCCAGCCCTCTCCCAGGGGGAGAGGGGGCCGTTCGGCGTAGTTGGCGCGTTCGGCATTCGCCGGCGAGCACCAATTTTGCAGCTTGCGCAGGACAGTCCCCTCTCCCTTTGGGAGAGGGCCAGGGTGAGGGGATCGCCCCAGCGTCTTGCCAGCCAGGGAGCGCTCTTACAAAAGAAACCCGCTGAAAGCCCAGCCCCACGCGCCCCGCACAAAATCCTTACATCTTTCTACAACTTCGATCCGTAGGAACAACCGGGTCTTACATCGCCTTCCAATAATCCGGTGGCATCCGTGCCCGAGCCACGGCCTCTGATTGATTGGAGATAACAATAATGATCCAACGTAGAGTTCCGCTCCGTCGCGCCCGCCGTTTCCCGGAGGTGCGCCATGTCTGAGTCCCATCACGCCCGTAGCGGCGAGAAGATGCAGCTCACCCGCGCGCTCAAGAGCCGCCACATCTTCATGCTGTCCCTCGGCGGCGTGATCGGTACCGGCCTGTTCATGGGCTCGGGCGTCACCATCAGCTCGGGCGGCCCGATGGGCGCCATCCTGGCTTACCTGGTTGCGGGCCTGCTGATGTACCTGGTGATGGTCTGCCTGGGCGAGCTGTCGGTGCAGATGCCCGTCTCCGGCTCCTTCCAGGCCCACGCCACGCGCTTCATCGGCCCGGCCACCGGGTTCATGATCGGCTGGGTCTACTGGATGAGCTGGGCCTCCACCGTCGGCCTGGAATTCACCGCCGCCGGCATGCTGATGACCCGCTGGTTCCCCGACGTGCCGATCTGGCTGTGGTCGGGCTTCTTCGTGGTCGTGCTGTTCTCCCTCAATGCCCTGGCCACCCGCGCCTTCGGCGAGGCCGAATACTGGTTCTCCGGGATCAAGGTTGCGGCCATCCTCGGCTTCATCGTGGTCGGCCTGCTGGTGATCTTCGGTGCCATCCCGCTGAACAGCGGCGAGGCCGCGCCGGGGCTGTCCAACCTGGTCGGCGACGGCCTGTTCCCCAACGGCCTGTCCGCCGTGTTCGCGGTGATGATGACGGTGGTCTACGCCTTCCAGGGCTGCGAGATCATGGGCGTCGCCGCCGGCGAGACCGACCAGCCGGAAAAGAGCATCCCGCGCGCCGTGCGCAACGTGGTGTTCCGCGTGCTGATCTTCTACGTGCTGGCGATTGCCGTGCTGTCCTGCATCGTGCCGTGGAAGCAGGCCGGGCTGATGGAAAGCCCCTTCGTGCAGGTGTTCGACAGGGTCGGCATTCCCTACGCCGCCGACCTGATGAACTTCGTGATCCTCACCGCGATCCTCTCGGTGGGTAACTCCGGCCTCTACGCGTCGACCCGCATCCTCTGGGCCATGTCCAAGACCGGCATGGCGCCGCGCAAGCTGTCCAAGCTCAGTGCCCGTGGCGTGCCGCTCTACGCGTTGCTGATCAGCCTCGGCTTCGCCCTGCTGTCGCTGCTCACCAGCGTGGTCGCCGCCGACACCCTGTTCATGGTGCTGATGGCGGTGAGCGGAATGGCCGGCACCGTCACCTGGATCGTCATCGCCTACGCCCAGTACCGCTTCCGCCGCGAGCACATGGCCAAGGGCGGCACCGTGGCCGACCTGAAATACGCAGCGCCGCTGTTCCCGTTGATCCCGCTGGCGTGCATCGTGATCTGCTGCTCGCTGTTCGTGTTCCTCGCCATGGACCCGACCCAGCGCCCGTCGCTGTACTGGGGCTTCGGCTTCATGGGCGCGTGCTATCTCGCCTACTACCTGCTCAGGCGCAAGCGTGGCCAGGTGCTGAGCGAGGAGGCGCTGCCGGGTATCGGTTGAGTCTTCCTGCATCGGAAAAGCCCCGCCTCGCGGGGCTTTTTCTTTGGCTCTTTGTAGGAGCGAGCTTGCTCGCGAACCCGCCCAACTCCGGAACCGCCGGAAAATCTGTTCGCGAGCAAGCTCGCTCCTACAAGGATTCCACCGCTCCCGGAGGCGCAGGAGTGGACTCTGTCCGCGAAGGCCCGCAGGGCCGTTTGTTCGAAGTTGTAACAAGCTCTCGGGGAAAACCCTGTGGAAACCCCTCAGCCCCCGCGTCGCGCGGCCTTCCCGCCGTTCGGCGGCACGTTACAAGCCCCCCATTCGGGTGGATTGCGAGCTTGCTGAACACTTGTTTAGTATTGCCTCCAACGCTTCATCCGCCTCAGCCAACGACTACAAGAACGAGGGCAGCATGACTCAGCCATCCCCGCTCAGCCGGGTCCAGGACGGTATCGCCTGGATCACCCTGAACCGCCCCGAGCAACGCAACGCGCTCGACGTCCCCACGCTCAAGAACCTGCTGGCCCTGCTCGATGCTTACGAGGCCGACGAAGCCGTGCGCGTCATCGTGCTCAGCGGTGAAGGCCGCAGCTTCTGCGCCGGCGCCGACCTCGCCGAATGGGCCGAGGCCGAGGCGCGCGGCGAGCTGGAAACCTACGGCTGGACCGAAACCGCCCACGCCCTGATGCGCCGCCTGCACAGCCTGGACAAGCCGACCATCGCCGCCGTCAACGGCACCGCCGTCGGCGCCGGGATGGACCTGACCCTGTGCTGCGATTTCCGCATCGCCGGCGCCTCCGCCCGCTTCAAGGCCGGCTACACCGGCATGGCCTACTGCCCGGACGCCGGCGCCAGTTGGCACCTGCCGCGCCTGATCGGCGGCGAAGCGGCCAAGCGCCTGCTGTTCCTCGACGAACTGTGGAACGCCGAGCGCGCGCTGAACGCCGGCCTGGTCGGCGAAGTGGTCGCTGACGATCAATTGCAGGCTCAGGTCGGCGAATTCGCCGCACGCCTGGCCGCTGGCCCGACCTACGCCTTCGGCCACACCAAGCGCCTGATCCGTGAAGGCGCCAGCCGCACCCTGGCCCAGCAGCTGGAAGCCGAACAGGCCGCCGGCTTGCTCTGCGGCCGCAGCGAAGACGCCGCCGAGGCGCTGCGCGCCGTGGCCGAGAAACGCTCCCCCCAATTCAAAGGCCGCTGACGGCTGCAGGTGATGTGATGGATTTCCAACTGACCCAAGAACAGGAAATGCTCGTCGAGGCGGTCAAGGCTTTCGTCGAGAAAGAGCTGCTGCCCTACGAGGAAGAAGTGGACCGCGCCGACGCGGTGTCCCCGGAACTGGCCGCGAAGATTCGCGGCAAGGCCCTGGCGGCCGGCTTCTACGCTTTCAACATGCCCGAGGAAGTCGGCGGCGGCGGCCTGGACTACCTGTCCCAGGCGCTGGTCGAGCGCGAACTGTCCAAGGTCTCCTGGGCCCTGCACGTGTTCGTCGCGCGCCCCTCGAAGATCCTCATGGCCTGCAAGGGCGAGCAGATCCAGAACTACCTGCTGCCGGTGGTGCAGGGCGAGAAGATCGACTGCTTCGCCCTCACCGAGCCGGGCGCCGGCTCCGACGCCAACTCGATCAAGACCCGCGCCGTGCGTGACGGCGAGGACTTCGTGATCAACGGTTCCAAGCACTTCATCAGCCACGCCGGCCACGCCGACTTCGCCATCGTCTTCGCGGTGACCGACACCTTCGAGCGCAACGGCAAGAAGCGCAACGCCGTGACCGCCTTCCTGGTCGACAAGGGCACCGCCGGCATGACCGTGCGCCGCGGCCCGAAATGCGTGAGCAACAAGGGCTACCACACCTACGAAATCTTCTTCGACGACTGCCGCGTGCCGGCCTCCCAGGTCCTGGGCGAAGTCGACAAGGGCTGGGAAGTGGCCAACGCCTGGCTCACCGCCGGCCGTGTGATGGTCGCCGCCAACTGCGTGGGCCAGGCCCAGCGCGCGCTGGACCTGGCGCTGCAATGGTCGGCCGACCGCAAGCAGTTCGGTCAGGCCATCGGCAGCTACCAGGGCATCTCCTTCAAGCTCGCCGACATGGCCACGCAGATTCGCGCCGCCGAGCTGATGACCCTGCACACCGCCTGGAAGATGGATCACGGCAGCATGACCGACGGCGAAGCCGGCATGGCCAAGCTGTTCGCCAGCGAAGTGCTGGGCAAGGTTGCCGACGAGACCGTGCAGATCTTTGGCGGCATGGGCCTGATGGACGAAGGCCCGGTGGAGCGCATCTGGCGCAACGCGCGCATCGAGCGCATTTGGGAAGGCACCTCGGAAATCCAGCGCCACATCATTTCCCGCGAACTGCTGCGTCCGCTGCTGCGCTGAGGCCCGTGCCATGAAACGCGAAAACCTCCAGCGCCTGCTGGCCCCCCGTCACGTCGCCTTCATCGGTGGCCGCAGCATGGCGCGCGCACTCAAGCGCTGCGCCGAAGGCGGCTTCGCGGGTGCGATGTGGCTGGTCAACCCGCAATACGACGAACTCGAAGGCGTGCCCTGCGTGCGCAGCGTCGCCGACCTGCCCGAAGGCCCCGATGCGGTGTTCGTTGCCACCAACCGCGACCTGACCCTGCAGGCCGTCGCCGAGCTGGCCGCCAAGGATGCCGGCGGCGCCATCTGCTACGCCTCCGGCTTCGCCGAAACCGGCGCCGAGGGTGAAGCGCTGCAGCGCCGGCTGCTCGAATCCGCCGGCGACATGGCCCTGCTCGGCCCCAACTGCTACGGCCTGCTCGACTACCTGCACGGCTCCGCGCTGTGGCCGGTGGCCCATGGCGGGCACATCGTCGAGAAGGGCGTGGCCGTTCTCACGCAGAGCGGCAACTTCGCCTACAACCTGTCCATGAGCGACCGCTCGCTGCCCATCGCCTACATGGCCTCGGTGGGCAACCAGGCGCAACTGGGCGTGGCCGAACTGATGGACGTGCTGCTCGACGAGCCGCGAGTCACCGCCATCGGCCTGCACCTGGAAGGCCTGAAGAACGTTCCCGGCTTCGCCCGCGCCGCCTTCAAGGCACTGCAGAAAGGCATCCCGGTGATCGCGCTGAAGACCGGCGTGTCCGAGATCGGTGCCGAGCTCGCGCTCAGCCACACCAGCTCCCTGGCAGGCTCTGACGCGTTGTACGACGCTCTGTTCGACCGCCTCGGGGTGATCCGCGTCAGCGGCCCGGTGAGCTTCATCGAAACCCTCAAGGCGGCTGCCTGCGGCAACCTGCCGGCCGGGCCGAGCCTGGCCGCGCTGGCCTGCTCTGGCGGTGACGCCGGGCTGATCGCTGACTACGCCGAATGCAATGGCCTGAGCCTGCCCAAGCTGGTCGACGCCCAGCGTACCGAGCTGGCGCAGGTGCTGCCGGATTACGCCAACATCGCCAACCCGCTGGACTTCACCACCGCCATCTGGGGCGACGGCCCGGCGCTCGACCGCATGCTCGACAGCGCGCTGCAGACCGAAGCTGACGCTGCCCTGCTGGTGCTCGACTACCCCGGCGAAGAGACCGGCGAGCGCCCGCAGTGCGACCTGCTGCTGGAGCTTTACTGCGCCGCGCTGGAGCGTCACGGCAAAGTCGGCTTCATCGCCTCCGCGCTGCCGGAGCTGCTGCCCAAACATGCGCGCGAACTGCTGCACTCCCACGGCGTCGCCGCGCTGCAAGGCGTGGAAGACGGCCTCGCCGCCTGGGGCCGCATCGCCCATTATCGCCAGCGTCGCGAAACCCTGCTGACCCGTGGCGAAGCCGCGCTGGTGCCGCTCTGCCCGCAGGCGCTGGAAGGCGAAGGCCGGCTGCTGGACGAATGGCAGTCCAAGCAGGCGCTGAAACCTTTCGGCCTGCCGTTGCCGCGCGCCGCGCTGAGCACCCCGACCCAGGCCCGCGAAGCGGCAACCGATGTCGGCTTCCCGCTGGCGCTGAAAGTGGTCAGCGCGCAACTGCCGCACAAGACCGAGGCCGGCGGCGTGGCGCTCAACCTGCGCAACGAGGCGGCGCTGGAAGCCGCGTTGTTCGACATGCGCGAGAACATCGCCCGCCACGCACCCGGCGTGCCCTTCGACCAGGTGCTGCTGGAGCGCATGGCCAATCCACCGCTGGCCGAGCTGATCGTCGGCATCAAGCGCGAGAACGGCTTCGGCCTGGCGCTGGTGCTGGGCGCCGGCGGCATCCTCGTCGAGCTGCTCAAGGACAGCCGCAGCCTGCTGCTGCCGACCACCGACGCGGCGATCCGCGACGCCTTGCTCAGCCTGCGTAGCGCGCCGCTGCTCACCGGCTTCCGTGGCCGCGCGGCGGTGAACCTGGAGACGCTGGTGGAAGCCATCCGCGCCGTTGCCGACTACGCCTGCGAGCACGTGGACACCCTGCTGGAACTGGACGTGAACCCGCTGCTGGCGGACGCCGAGGGCGCCGTGGCGGTGGATGCGTTGATCCGCACCGTTGAATGACCTGCCTGTAGGCACGGGCTGCCCGCGAACGAATCCACCGAGGAGCGTTCGCGGGCAGGCGTGTTTCTACGAAGAACGCTTCGAGGAGTGAACATGCAGAACGACAAGAAACTCACCGGCGGCCAGGCCCTGGTGCGCCTGCTGGCCAACTATGGCGTCGACACCGTGTTCGGCATTCCCGGCGTGCACACCCTGGAGCTGTACCGCGGCCTGCCCGGCAGCGGCATCCGCCATGTGCTGACGCGCCACGAGCAGGGCGCCGGCTTCATGGCCGACGGCTACGCGCGGGTCAGCGGCAAGCCGGGCGTGGCCTTCATCATCACCGGGCCGGGCGTGACCAACGCCGCCACCGCCATCGGCCAGGCCTACGCCGACTCGATCCCGATGCTGGTGATTTCCAGCGTCAACCACACCGCCAGCCTGGGCAAGGGCTGGGGCTGCCTGCACGAGACCCAGGACCAGCGCGCCATGACCGCGCCGATCACCGCATTCTCCGCCGTCGCCCTGAGCGCCGAAGACTTGCCCGAACTGATCGCCCGCGCCTTCGCCGTGTTCGACAGCGAACGCCCGCGCCCGGTGCACATCTCGGTGCCGCTGGACGTGCTCGCCAACCCCGTCGCGCGCGACTGGACCCATGAAGTCGTGCGCCGCGCCGGCCGCGGCCAGCCCAGCGCCGAGGCGCTCCAGCAGGCTGTGGATAAACTCAAGGCGGCCCAGCGCCCGATGATCATCGCCGGCGGCGGCGCGCTGCACGCCGCCGATGCCCTGGCTGCGCTGAGCGAGCGCCTGGCCGCGCCGCTGTTCACCAGCGTCGCCGGCAAGGGCCTGCTGGCACCGGAAGCGCCGCTCTCTGCTGGCGCCACCCTGTGCACCCAGGCTGGTTGGGACATGATCGCCGAGGCCGACGTGGTCCTCGCCATCGGCACCGAGATGGCCGACACCGACTTCTGGCGCGACCGCCTGCCGGTCAACGGCGAGGTGATCCGCGTCGATGTTGATTCGCGCAAGTTCAATGACTTCTACCCGAGCGCCGTGGCGCTGCTGGGCGATTCGAAAGCCACCGCCGAAGCCCTGCTCGCTGCACTGCCGAGCGCAGCCCGTGATGCGGCGAAAGCGCAGTCGCGGATCGCCGAACTGCGCGCGCAGATCGACGGCGGCCACGCCCCACTGCAACTTATCCACAAGTCGATTCTGGAGCGCATTGCCAAGGTCCTGCCGGACAACGCCTTCATCGCCAGCGACATGACCCAACTGGCCTACACCGCCAACTACCTGTTCCCGAGCAAGGCACCGCGCGGCTGGCTGCATCCCACCGGCTACGGCACCCTCGGCTACGGCGTGCCGGCCGGCATCGGCGCCAAGTTCGGTGCGCCTGAGCGCCCAGGCCTGGTGCTGGTGGGCGACGGCGGCTTCCTCTACACCGCGCAGGAACTGGCCACCGCGACCGAGGAACTGGACAGCCCGCTGGTGGTGCTGCTGTGGAACAACGATGCGCTGGGGCAGATCCGCGACGACATGATCGGCCTGGACATCGAGCCCATCGGCGTTCTGCCGCGCAACCCGGACTTCGCCCTGCTCGGCCGCGCCTACGGCTGCGAGATGCGTCAGCCGCAGAGCCTGGACGAACTGGAGCGCGACCTGCGCAGCGGCTTCGCCCATCCGGGCGTGACGCTGATCGAGCTGAAACACGCCTGCGCCCAGTAGGACCTGTTGCACCCGCCGGGGCCCCTGGGCCCTGGCGCCTTGAAGGATGAACACCATGCGCTACTCGAACTTCACCCAACGCATCGCTGGCGACGGCGCCGCCGCCTGGGACATCCACTACCGCGCCCTGGCGCGCATGGAGCAGGGCGACGACATCCTCCTGCTGTCGGTGGGCGACCCCGATTTCGATACTCCCGTGCCCATCGTGCAGTCGGCCATCGACAGCCTGCTGGCCGGCAACACCCACTACGCCGACGTGCGCGGCAAGCGCTCGCTGCGCGAAGCCATCGCCCGCCGCCACAGCCAGCGCAGTGGCCAGGCGGTCACCGCCGATGACGTGGTGGTGTTGGCTGGCGCCCAGTGCGCGCTGTATGCCGTGGCGCAGTGCGTGCTCAATCCCGGCGACGAAGTGATTGTCGCCGAGCCGATGTACGTCACCTACGAAGCGGTATTCGGTGCCTGTGGCGCCAAGGTCATCCCGGTATCGGTGCGCTCCGAGCACGGCTTCCGCGTGCAGGCCGAGGACGTCGCCACGCTGATCACCCCGCGCACCCGCGCCCTGGCCATCAACAGCCCGCACAACCCGTCCGGCGCCAGCCTGCCGCGCGCCACCTGGGAAAAGCTCGCCGAGCTGTGCGTGAACAATGACCTGTGGATGATCTCCGACGAGGTCTACAGCGAGCTGCTGTTCGACGGCGAACACATCAGCCCCGCCAGCCTGCCGGGCATGGCCGAGCGCACCGCGACCCTCAACAGCCTGTCGAAATCCCACGCCATGACCGGCTGGCGCGTGGGCTGGGTGGTCGGCCCGCGCGAGCTCTGCGCGCACCTGGAAAACCTCGCCCTGTGCATGCTCTACGGCTCGCCGGACTTCATCCAGGACGCCGCCTGCACCGCGCTGGAAGCCAAACTGCCGGAACTGGAAGCCATGCGCGAGGCCTACCGCCAGCGCCGCGACCTGGTGCTCGACTGCCTGGCCGATTGCGTCGGCGTGCGCGCCCTGCGCCCGGACGGCGGCATGTTCGTGATGGTGGATATCCGCGCCACCGGGCTCTCCGCCCAGGACTTCGCTGATGTGCTGCTGGACCGCCACGGCGTCTCCGTGCTGGCCGGCGAAGCCTTCGGCCCCAGCGCCGCCGGGCACATCCGCCTGGGCCTGGTGCTCGGTGCCGAACCGCTGCGCGAAGCCTGCCGCCGCATCGCCCTGTGCGCCGCCGAACTGCTCCAGGAGAAACGTTATGCGTGATCGTTCTCAGCTTTACATCGATGGCGCCTGGGTGGCGCCGCAAGGGCAGGGCGTGGCCGAGGTGCAGAACCCCGCCACCGAGGACTGCGTCGGTCGCGTGCCGCTGGGCGGCGAAGGTGACGTGAACCGCGCGGTGGACGCAGCCCGCCGTGCCTTCCCGGCCTGGTCGCAAACGCCGTCCCACGTGCGCGCCGGCTACATCCGCGCCCTCGCCGAACAACTGAAGAACCGCGCCGACGAAATGGCCGCGCTGATCACCGCCGAGCTGGGCATGCCGGTGCAGTGGTGCCGTATGGTGCAGGTCGACGGGCCGATCGAGGGCCTGGAAAGCTACGCCGCGATGGCCGCGCACATGGACGAAGTGCGCGAGGTCGGCAACTCGCTGATCGTCAAGGAAGCGGTGGGCGTCTGCGCCTTCATCAACCCCTGGAACTACCCGCTGCACCAGCTCATCGGCAAGCTCGCCCCGGCGCTCGCCGCCGGCTGCACCGTGGTGGTCAAGCCGAGCCAGGACACCCCGCTGCACGCCTTCCTGCTGGCCGACATGGTCCACGCCATCGGCCTGCCAGCCGGCGTGTTCAACCTGGTCAGCGGCCCCGGCTCCAAGGTCGGCGAAGCGCTGGCACGGCATCCGGACGTGGACATGGTCTCGTTCACCGGCTCCACCGGCGCGGGCGTCAAGGTCTCCGAAGCCGCGGCGCCGACGGTCAAGCGCGTGTGCCTGGAGCTGGGCGGCAAGTCGCCGTTCCTGATCACCGCCGATGCCGACCTCGCCGCCGCCGTGCGCCACGGCGTGCAGGACGTGATGATCAACTCCGGGCAGACCTGCACCGCACTCACGCGCATGCTGCTGCCGGCTCATCGCTATGCCGAAGCCGTGGAAATCGCCCGCGCCGAAACCCTTGCGCTGAAGATGGGCGACCCGCTGGACGCCGACAGCTTCCTCGGCCCGATGTGCTCGGGCGGCCAGCGCCGCACCGTGCTCGACTACCTTCGCGTCGGCCAGGAAGAGGGCGCGCAGCTGGTCTGCGGCGGCGCCGAACGCCCGGCGCATCTGGAGCGCGGGCACTATGTGCAGCCGACGATCTTCGCCGGGGTGAACAACCAGATGCGCATCGCCCGCGAGGAAATCTTCGGCCCGGTGCTGTGCCTGATTCCCTATGTCGATGAAGCAGAAGCTATCGCTATCGCCAACGACTCGCCGTTTGGTCTGTCCAGTGCCGTCTGGGCGGGCGATCGCGAAGATGGCCTGCGCCTGGCGCGGCAGATGCGCGCCGGCCAATGTTTCGTCAACGGCGGTGCCTTCAACTACCGTGCGCCTTTCGGCGGCTACAAGCAGTCCGGCAACGGCCGCGAATGGGGTGAGCAGGGCTTGCACGAGTTCGTCGAGCTCAAGGCCATTCAACTCTGAGCGCCTGAACAGCGCCCTCTCCCCAGCCCTCGGCTTTGCGCTCTACCTCCTGCAGCCATGCAGTCGTCTCCCGCAAGCGGGAGAGGGGCGCAAAAGCGCTTCGGCGCGACCGGCGGGAGACGGTGCATGAATACGAATACTCCCTCGCCCTTCAGGGAGAGGGCTGGGGAGAGGGTGCCGAGCCAACACACCGATCCGCCAAGAATTGCCTTTCCGGCCAGGAATCCACATGAACGTACTGATCGTCCACGCCCACAACGAACCGCAATCCTTCAGCACCGCGCTGTACCAGCTCGCCGAGGAAACCCTCCGCGGCCAGGGCCACGAAGTGCAGGTCTCCGACCTCTACGCGATGAACTGGAACCCGGTGGCCAGCGCCGCCGACTTCGGCGCCCGCGCCAACCCCGAGTACCTGGTCTACGCCCTGGAACAGCGCGAAGGCGCCAAGGCGAAAACCATCGCCGCCGACATCCAGGCCGAACTGGACAAGCTGCTCTGGGCCGACCTGGTGATCTTCAACTTCCCGATCTACTGGTTCTCCGCGCCGGCCATCCTCAAGGGCTGGTTCGACCGCGTGCTGGTCTCGGGCATCTGCTACGGCGGCAAGCGCTTCTACGACCAGGGCGGCCTGGCCGGCAAGAAGGCGCTGGTGACCGTGACCCTCGGCGGGCGCGACCACATGTTCGGCGACGGCGCCATCCACGGCCCGCTGGAAGACATGCTGCGGCCGATCCTGCGCGGCACCCTGGCCTACACCGGCATGAGCGTGCTGCCGCCATTCGTGGCCTGGCATGTGCCCTACATCAGCAACGACGCGCGCCAGGACTTCCTGCGTCAGTATCAGGACCGTCTGCAGAATCTGGAGAACGACCAACCGCTGGAGTTCGTGCGCCTGGAGCAGTTCGACGAGCGCCTCTACCCGCTGCCGCGCTAGACGCTTTTCTACAAGTTCTGCCTTCTGCCCGGTGTAATGGCTTGCGCCTGCCAATCAGCTGGCCAGAAACGAAAAAGGGCGGCCATCCGAAGAAGGCCGCCCCTGGAGAAAGAGTCAGCCGCTGCAGCCAGGTATGCGCGGGGGAGAGGGCCGTCGATTGGTGTATCGGCGGCCGTACGATGAGCCTGGTATGCCCAACGTTGCTGCAGCGACTTGTCCGGCACTATACGTGGTAACAATCGCTAAAAAACGACCCTATACTGCGATTCAGTTTTGCGGCGCGGACAATAATTGTCGTCGTCTCCTACAAGACGGATAAGCAGGGGGAAGGATGGACGTACTTCACGCGATGCGGGCTTTCGTCCGGGTGGTGGATGCGGGCAGTTTCACCGCCGCCGCCAACGCCCTGGGGTTGTCCACCGCCCAGGTCTCGCGCGTGGTTTCCGACCTTGAAGCGCAACTTGAAGCCCGCCTCCTGCACCGCACGACACGGCGCCTGGCGCTGACCGAAACCGGCGAGCGCTACCTGCTGCGCTGCCGGGAAATCCTCGCCGACGTCGAAGAGGCGGAAGCCGAGGCCAGCGGCGCGCACCTCAAGCCGCGCGGCCGGCTGCGCGTGCACTCGCTCACCGGCCTTGGCCAGCAGCATCTGATCCCGCTGATCTCGCGCTACTGCGAATCCTTTCCCGAGGTCTACATCGAGCTGACCCTGGCCCAGCGCCAGCCGGACATCCTCGAGGAAGGCCAGGACGTGGTGATCACCCGCGACCGCGAACTGCCCGACTCCGAGTTCGTCGCCCAGACCCTGGGCACTATCTACAGCGTGCTCTGTGCCAGCCCCGAATACCTCAAGCGGCGCGGCACCCCGACCAGCGTCGCCGACCTGCACCAGCACCAGTGCCTGCGCCTGCAGGACCCGACCTTCCCCGAGGGCTGGGCCTTCGAGGAGGGCAATGAAGAGAGCGTGATCCGCCCGCGCGACACCTTCATGGTCAACGTTGCCGAGGCGCTGACCGGCGCAGCTGCCGCCGGCATGGGCATCTGCCTGCTGCCCAGCTATGTCGCCGCGCCCGCCCTGCGGCGTCGCTCGCTGGTGCGCGTACTGCCCCGGCACAGCCTGCACGTGAGGCACATCTACGCGCTGTACCCGTCGCGACGCTTCCTCGACGCGAAGATCCGCACCTGGGTCGAGTTCCTCAAGATGGAATTGCCGAAGATGTTCGAAGAGGACGAAGCAGCGCTCAACGATCCCGTCAACTGGGCATAAGGCCATCTCGGACCTTGGGCGCTGGCGCGGCAGATCGTCGCAGCCGCTCTATATCGGTGTTCTCGGACGATCGGCGCGGATTGTTGCTTTTTAGGCAATGCTTTGTTGGTTAGCTAGCTATTTTTCTACCCACTGTTGCGCCGTAACCTTTCTCCAACCCCGACCAATCGGGTGTTCAGAAAGGATCACCGTCATGTCCCGTTCGCTTTATGTTGCTGCCCTGCTGTCCGTCTGCTCGCTGTCCTTCACTCAGCTGAGCTTCGCCGAAGAATCGCGCCTGATGACCGACAAGATGGTCAAGGCCAACGAAGCAGTGATCGCCCAGCAGCAGGCCCAGTCCGCCGAGCAGACTGCCAAGGCCGCTGCCAGCAGCAACGCCGATTCCTGATCGGCCGCTTCCCCCGGGAAGTCCGGAGCGTGAGCCGGGCTTCTCAACACCTTGCGCCGCATACGATATGCGGCGTTTTTTTGCCCGCGTTTCAGATGGTTTCCAGATGACTGTTACAGATGCTGTAACAGTCTTTCCCCGTCCGTGATCTGTATTCCTGTCTGATCGGTCAATATACTTGACCCAACAGCGCGGCTTTCGAGCAACGCCGTTACCGGCCTCACCGCCGGCAAGCTTCCCGACGCCGATTCTTGATTGCTCCAGATCGACGTCCGTCTCAAGGCCGCTGCTATCAGCGGCCTTTTTTTATGCGCGGTGGAAAAGAGCCGGCGGGCTGGTAGGCTGGGCACACTCCGCGCCGCAGGCCGGATTCGACAAGGATGCCGAGATGACCAGTGACAATCCCTTTGCGACACCCCAGGCACCGCTCACCGCATCGAAAGCCGCTTTGGCATCGGTCGGCCGCGAACCCCTGCAGTTCGTCGCCGCCATGATCGTGGCCGCGGCCGTGGTGTTCTTCGGCAGCAATGCCGTGCAGTGGATCTTCGACCTGGGCAACTACCGCGAGCGCCTGCCTCAGTACTTGCCGACCATGCTGGCGAACTGGCTGGGTGGGCTGGCTTTCTATGCCGCGGCAGTCCTGCTGCTGGTGCATTACCAGCGCGAGCGCCACGGTATCGCACGCTTCCAGCCGCTGACCGGACTGTTGGTAGGCTTCGGCGTGGCCTATCTGATCGCCACCATGGTCGTCAGCACCGCCGTGTCCTACCTGAGCGTGTCCTTCTACCAGTGGGCGTTCGAGCAGGGCTCCCGGACCCTCTGGATAGCCCTGTATGGCCAGGTCAATTCGCTGATCAATCTGGCCCTGGGTTGCCTACTGCCGCTCTGGCTGGTCCTGCACCTGGCGCGCTCACGGTGTGAACCGATGGCGCCGGGCCAGGCCGCCGCGCTGCCGTCCTGGCATGTGGCGCTGGCGGTTGCGCTGTGCTTCACCGCGGTGATCTACAAGCTGGTCACGGCACTGGGCTACGGAGTGCTCTACCTGTACAGCGGCGCTGACGGCTGGCAGTCGGTATTCATGCTGTCAAGCTGCGTACTGCCTTTCGCCATCGTCATGACGGCCGTGCGGACTCGCCTGCCCGCCCGGCTCTCGCGCTTCGCCGCCGGCCGCGTGCTGGCCTGCGCGCTGGTCCTGCTGGCGCTGTGGATGGTCGCTATCGTGCTGGCGTCGGTCCTGGTGGCCTTCGCCGCCTACAGCTCGCTGAACTCCAGCAGTCTGCCGCTCTACCTGCTTCCGCCGGCGATCCTGCTGCTGGCGCTGCTCTGGCCGCTGGCGCGCTGGTGTTCCGGCTGGTTCTTCGCCGAACAGATGGCTCAGTCCTCGCCCAGGTAGTCCCCACGGCTCAGCCCGTGGCGCTGCATCTTCTCGTTGAGGGTGCGGCGCGGCAGGCCGAGCAGCTCCATCACCGCCTTGATGTCGCCCTTGCACTGGCCCAGCGCCTGGCGGATGCACTGCGCCTCGTAGGCTTCCATGCGTTCGAACAGGCCGTTGCCGGCCGGCGCTTCCGGTAGCTCGGCGCGGTCCAGGCCGAGCACGTGGCGCTCGGCGGCGTTGGCCAGTTCGCGGACGTTGCCCGGCCAGTCGTGGGCGAGCAGGCGGGCCAGTTGGGTTGCCGACAGCGGCGCAGCTTCGCGGCCGAACTTCTCGCTGGCCAGCAGCGCGTAGTGCTCGAACAGCAGCGGGATGTCCTCGCGGCGTTCGCGCAGGGGCGGCAGGCGCAGCTCGGCGACATTCAGGCGATACACCAGGTCCTCGCGGAAGCGCCCGGCGCGGGCCTCTTCCAGCAGGTCCGGCTTGGTGGCGGCGATCACCCGCAGGTCGACCTTGATGCTCTGGTTCGAACCCAGGCGTTCCAGCTGCTGTTCCTGCAGCACGCGCAGCAGCTTGACCTGTTGGGCCAGCGGCATGCTTTCGATCTCGTCGAGGAACAGGCTGCCGCCGTTGGAGTGCTCCAGCTTGCCGATGCGCTTGCCCTGGGCGCCGGTGAAGGCGCCGCTTTCGTGGCCGAACAGTTCGGTCTCGAACAACTGCTCGGGGATCGCCGCGCAGTTCAGTGCGACGAAGGGCTTGCCGGCGCGCGGGCCGAAGTCGTGCAGGCAGCGCGCGACCAGCTCCTTGCCGCTACCGGTGTCGCCACGGATCAGCACGTTCACCGGCGTACCGGCCAGCGCCATGATCTGCCGGCGCAGGGTTTCCATCGGTCGCGAGACGCCCAGCAGGCGGGATTCGATCTGGTCCTTGAGCGCCGCCTGCTCGCGCAGCTGGCGGTTCTCCTGCACCAGCCGGCGTTTCTCCAGGGCGCGGCGCAGGCTGTCGAGCAGGCGTTCGGGGGTGAAGGGTTTCTCGATGAAGTCATAGGCGCCCTGGCGCATCGCCTGCACCGCCATGGGCACGTCGCCGTGGCCGGTGACCATGATCACCGGCAGGTCGCGGTCGAGCTGCTGCAGGCGGTCGAGCAGGGCCAGGCCGTCGGTGCCGGGCATGCGTACATCGCTGATGACCACGCCGGGAAGCTCGCGGGCGACGCCTTTCAGGCACTCGTCGGCGCTGCTGCACAGGCGCACTTCGAAACCGGAGAGTTGCAGCCATTGCTGCACGGCGTCGCGGATGGCGGCTTCGTCGTCGACGAAGAGAATGGTCTCGCTCATGGTCTGGATTCTTCGCTGGCGGCCGGCAGGCTGAGCCGGAATACGGCGCCGCCGGAGGGCTGGTTGGCGGCGCCGAGGCGCCCGCCGAGTTCGTGGACGATGCCGTAGGATACCGCCAGCCCCAGGCCCAGTCCTTCGCCCACCGGCTTGGTGGTGAAGAAGGGGTCGAAGACGCTGGCCAGGTGCGCCTCATCGATGCCCGGTCCGTTGTCGGCGACTTCCAGGCACCAGTGCTCGCCGTCGCGGCGCAGAGTCAGCTCGATGCGTGGCTGGGCGCTGTTGGCCACTGCGTCCAGGGCGTTGCGGATCAGGTTGACCAGCACCTGCTCCAGGCGGATCGCGTCGCCCAGCACCCAGGCCGGTGATTCCAGCGCCTGGCGGATGTCCACGCCTTCGGTACGGATGCGCACGGCCAGCAGTTGCAGCGCCTGCTCGACCACGTGGCCCAGTTCGATGCGCTCGCGCAGGCCGCCGGGGGTCTTGCGGGCGAAGGTCTTCAGGTGGCCGGTCAGCGCGGCCATGCGTTCGAGCAGCTCGTCCACGCGCACCAGCGCGGCGCGGGCGTCGTCCTGGCGGCCGGCATCGAGCAGCAGGCGCACGCTGGCCAGCTGCATGCGCTGGGCGGTGAGCGGCTGGTTGATTTCGTGGGCCAGCGCGGCGGACATCTGCCCCAGAGCCGCCAGCTTGGCAGCTTGCACCAGGCCGTCCTGGGCAGTGCGCAGGGCGGCGGTGCGCTGCTCGACCAGGCGCTCCAGTTCTTCCTGGTTGCGCTGGCGCAGGCGGGCCAGGCGCCGTCGCTGCTGCAGCCAGAGGACGAGGAATACCAGTGCCATCCACGCACCGGCGGCGGCCAGGCGGGCGCTGGTGACGTCCGACTGTACGCCGCGGGTGTCGCGCAGCAGGTGCAGGGTCCAGTCTTCTTCCGGCAGGCCGACCGATTGCCAGAGGTAGTCGCCGCTGATTTCCTGGCCGTCGACACGCACCATGCGCGCATGCTCGCCGAGGCTTTCCAGCGTCCGGTGCGGCAACGCGCTGAGCGGCTGCCGGTGGTACTGGCGGGTATCGGCCAGTTCCGCGCGGGCCACCGCGTCCAGCGGCATCAGCTCGCGGTAGCGCCAGCGCGGGTGGTTGGCGAGGAACACCACGCCCTTGCTGTCGCTCACCAGCACCACGTCCGGGGTCTGGCTCCACTGCCGTTCGAGGTCGGGAAACTCCAGCTTGACCACGATGGCGCCGAGGAAGGTGCCCGCGTCGTCACGCAGTGCGTTGGACAGGAAGTAACCGGGAATGCCGGTGGTCACGCCGACTGCGTAGAAGCGCCCGGCGCCCTGGGCGATGGTCTGGCGAAAGTAGGGCCGAAAGCTGTAGTTGTGGCCGACGTAGCTGGTCGGCAGGTTCCAGTTGCTGGCGGCCACGGCGAGGCCGCTGCGGTCCAGCAGCTCCAGCGTCGACGAGCGTGCCGCGCCGTTGATTTCCTGCAGCTTGAGGTTGAGCCGGTGCTGCACCTCGTCCGTCAACGGGCCACGCATGGCCGCACGCAGTTCCGGGTCCAGCGCCAGCACGGAGGGAATGCTGCGGAAGCGCTCGATCAGGGTATGCAGGGAACTGGCGTAGAGGCCCAGCTGCTCATGGGCGGTTTCCGCCTCGGCCAGCAGCGCGCGGTGCCGCGCCTTCTCGCCTGCCCAGAACACCGACAGCACCAGCCCGGCCAGCAGGAGCAGGCAGATCAGCAGCAGGCGAAGGGGGCGGGTAGGCGACATGTTCGACGGTGTTCGACCAAGGGTCGGCGACAATAGCATGACCGCGCGCTGGTCCGGCGCCCCGCTGCCTCGCTAAACTGCCGCATCCCGATGGAGAGCTTCGATGCAGTTGTCGTCCTGGACCCACGAAGGGTCCGCCGGTTTCACCCTGCGCGGCTGGCGCAGCGAGCCCAGTGGCAAGCCGCTGCTGCACTTCCTGCATGGCAATGGCTTCTGTGGGCGTGCCTACGAGCCGATGCTGAAAGTCCTGGCGGAGGATTTCGACCTCTGGCTGTGCGACGTCCAGGGCCACGGCGACAGTGACCACGGCGGGCGCTTCCATGGCTGGAACCGCAATGCCGAGATGGCGGTGGAGGCCTTCCAGGCCGGCAACAAAGCCTTTGGCGACGTGCCGCACTACGCCGCCGGGCACAGCTTTGGCGGCGTGCTC
This sequence comes from Pseudomonas sp. HS-18, assembly GCF_020401845.1. Lineage (NCBI taxonomy): Bacteria > Pseudomonadati > Pseudomonadota > Gammaproteobacteria > Pseudomonadales > Pseudomonadaceae > Pseudomonas > Pseudomonas sp. HS-18. The sequence continues at coordinate 6,397,906 of NZ_CP084413.1, read as the reverse complement.
ACCAGCCTGATCCTCGGCCGGCATCCCGAGCTGTTCCGCCGCGCGGTGCTGCTCGACCCGGTGCTCTTTACCCCGGCGATGATCGGCGTGATGGCGCTTTCCGAAGTACTCGGCCTGCACAAGCGCCGCACCATGGTGCAGAAGGCGCGCTCGCGGCGCAGCCAGTGGCCGGACCGCGAGGCGGCCTACGCCGGCCTGCACGGCCGCGGTATCTTCAAGGGCTGGGCCGACGCCGCGCTCCGGGCCTACGTGGAGAACGCGATGAAGCGCACCGAAGCAGGTGTCGAACTGAAATGCCGGCCCAGCCGCGAGGCGGAAATCTTCAGTTCCTTTCCCAAGCGCCTGTGGCCGTCGCTGGGCAAGGTGGTGACGCCGACCCAGGTGCTGTTCGGCGAGCGCACCTACCCGTTCGTGCCCAAGTCGGTGGCACGCTGGTGCGCTTCGAACACGGTGGTGAGCGGCCAGTGCGTCGACGGTGGCCACTGCTTCATGCAGGAGTTTCCCGAAGACAGCGCCGAGCGCGTGTCGCGCTTCCTGCTGGGCCACGAATGAACGACCCGGCCCGCGAGTCCGTCTGGCTGGCCCTGTCCGAGCTGTGGCTGGATACCGAGCTGGACGAGGCCGATCTCGCTACCATCGCGAGCACCCTGGCGATCAGCGGCTACCCACTGGACGAACTGGAGAAGATCTTCCGCCTGGAAGTGGCGCCGGTGGTCTGGAGCAATAGCTGGGTAACGGCGGGGGTGTGGGACGGCTTCGATCCCGACTGGCTGTTCGAGGGCTGCCGGCGCAACCAGAAGCGGCGCTATTCACTCTGGCATCGCGGGCGCTGCCGGCTGCTGCGCAAGGCGATGACTGCGGCGGTGGAAGAGGACTGGCGGAAGATCCGCGCGCGGCTCTAGTCGCCGACTTTCTTGCCCTGGTGCGCGCGGCGCCATTCGTCCAGGCGCACCACTTCTGCCTTGGCGCGCGGCGCTGCAGGGGTGTCGTCGAAGACCGCGTCGATAATCTCTTCGTCCACCGGCTGGGCGGTGGGATGGAAGGTAGCGACCGGCGAGAGCGGCATGCGCGGCTCCGGCTCCATGCGGAACGGCGCCAGCTCGACCCGGCCCAGGTGCTGGCCGAACATGGCGATGCTACCGGCGTAGCGTTCCTGGCCGGTGGCGGTGAACTCGAAGGCGTATTCGCGGGCCAGGCGCAGGTTGCCGCGGCCGTCGCGCTGGAAGCGGAAGCGCTGCAGGGCCATGGCGTCATCCAGCAGTTCCACGCCCTCGCGCGCGCAGTGCTGCTTGGCCAGGACCAGTGCACGCTCGCGGATGCCATGGGCGCGCCACCACCAGGCGGCGCCCGCGACAACCAGCATGAAAATGAAAAGATTGCCCAGGTCCACTTCGGCTTCCTCGGAATCGGCGCATCAGCTTACTCACTCCGCCGCCGGGCGGCGAGAGGGGGATGTTCACAGCGTGTGAATTGCGCCCCATACTGCCCCATTCTGTAGCAGGACACCGTTATGCCGCGCACTCCCCACGTTCTCGCCATCCAGTCCCACGTCGTCTTCGGCCACGCCGGCAACAGCGCCGCGGAGTTCCCCATGCGACGCGTCGGGGTGAACGTCTGGCCGCTGAACACCGTGCAGTTCTCCAACCATACCCAGTATGGCCACTGGACGGGCCAGGTGCTGCCGCCGGAGCAGATTCCGGCGCTGGTGGACGGCATCGCTGCCATTGGCGAGCTGGGCAATTGCGACGCGGTGCTGTCGGGCTACCTGGGCAGTGCGGCGCAGGGCCGTTCGATCCTCGAAGTGGTGCGCCGCATCCGCGAGGTGAACCCGCGTGCGGTCTACCTGTGCGACCCGGTGATGGGCCATCCGGAGAAGGGCTGCATCGTCGCCCCGGAAGTCGGTGAGTTCCTGCTCCACGAGGCCGCCGCGGTGGCCGACTACCTGTGCCCGAACCAGCTGGAGCTGGACAGCTTCTGCGACCGCCAGCCGACCTCCCTGGAAGACTGCGCGGCAATGGCCCGTGGCCTCCTCGTGCGCGGCCCGAAGGCGATCCTGGTGAAGCACCTGAACTACCCCGGCAAGCCGGCGGATGCCTTCGAGATGCTGCTGGTGACCCTCGACGAGACCTGGCACCTGCGCCGCCCGCTGCTGGCCTTCCCGCGCCAGCCGGTAGGCGTGGGCGATCTGACCTCGGGCCTGTTCCTCGCCCGTCTGCTGCTGGGCGACGACCTGCGCACAGCCTTCGAATTCTGCGCCGCCGCCGTGCACGAAGTGCTGCTGGAGACCCAGGCCTGCGGCAGCTACGAGCTGGAGCTGGTGCGCGCCCAGGACCGCATCGCCCATCCGCGGGTGAAGTTCGAGGCGGTGAAGTTGGGGGGATCTGAACGGGGTTTTAGGGGGGAATCCTGCGCTGGGTGCGCCCCTCACCCTAACCCTCTCCCGGGGGAGAGGGGACTGTCCTGAGCGGGTGGGCAGAGTGAAGCTCTCCGGCTGACGCCGAGTTATCCACAGAATGCTGATCGGCCCCCTCTCCCTCCGGGAGAGGGTTGGGGTGAGGGCATGTCCAGCTCGCTCCTACACCATCCCGCCTGCCGCCTGCCGCCTGCCGCCTCAGAGCATGTACTTGCCCAGCAGCAACCCGCCCACCACCATCGCGGTGAGCAGGCCGAACGCCAGCCCCAGGCGTTTCTCGATGGCCTCGCGCAGTGCCGGGCCGGCCCAGAACAGCAGGGCGCAGGTCGCCGCGAAACGCAGGGTACGCGCCACCACGCTCAGGGCGATGAACAGCACCAGATCGAGCTGGGTCACCCCGCTGGTGAGGGTGATCAGCTTGTAGGGCAGCGGGGTGAAGCCGCCGCCCAACAGCACCATCAGCCAGCCGAGCTCGTTGTAGCGCTCGGCGACCTCGGCGAAGTTCTCCTGCAGCCCGTAGAAGGCCAGGATCGCCTGGCCCACCGTCTCGAACAGCAGCAGGCCGATGAAGTAGCCGGCGATGCCGCCCAGCACCGAGCTGACAATGCAGATCGCCGCGTAGCGCCAGGCCTTGGCGCGGTTGGCCAGCACCATCGGCACCAGCAGTGCATCCGGCGGGATGGGGAAGAACGAACTCTCGGCGAAGGTCACTCCGCCCAGCGCCAGCTCCGCCCGCGGATGGCCCGCCAGGCGCATGGTCCAGTCGTAGAGCCGGCGCAGCATGGCGTCAGGCCGACTGCGGCAGGTGGTCGTCGCCCGGTGCCGCGGCGGCGTCCTCGCGTTCGACTCGCTCGACCATGCCGCGGGCGATTTCGCGCTCGCCCATGATCACCAGGCTGGCGCCGTTCTGCTCCAGGTAATCCACTTCGGCGTCGAAGTGGGCGCGGGCGATGATGTCAAGGTTCGGGTTGATTGCCCGCGCGTGGCTGGCGATGGTCCCGGCCTCGAAACCGTTGGGAATGGCGATCAGCAGCCAGCGCGCCGAAGTGATGTTGGCCTGGGTCAGCACATCGGGATTGGCGGCATTGCCCACCACCACGCAGAGGCCGTGCTCGCGCAGTTCGGCGGCCTTCTCGCGCTTGTCCTCGATGACCACCACCGGCACCTTGTCCTTGCGCAGCCGCTCGCTCACCAGCGCGCCAACGCGGCCGTGGCCGATGAGGATCGCGTGGTTGTGCTCCAGCACCGGCGGCGGCAGGTCCTGGGGCTCCACCTGGACCACGCCGGGCTCGCTCTCGGCCTTCTGCTCCTGGCGCGCCTGCAGGCGGTCGATGGCGATGAACAGCAGCGGGTTGACCAGGATCGACAGGATCGCGCCGGCCAGCACCAGGTCGCGACCGGCTTCGGGCAGCAGGTTCAGGGTGACGCCCAGGCCGACCAGGATGAAGGAGAACTCGCCGATCTGCGCCAGGCTGGCGGCGATGGTCAGCGCGGTGCTGTTGGGGTGGCCGAACATGCGCACGATGACGTAGGCCGCCACCGACTTGCCGAAGACGATGACCAGGAAGGTCGCCAGCACCGGCAGCGGCTCCTGGATCAGGATCGCCGGGTTGAACAGCATGCCCACCGAGACGAAGAACAGCACGGCGAAGGCGTCACGCAGCGGCAGCGAGTTCTCGGCGGCCTCGTGGCTCAGCTCGGACTCGTTGAGGATCATCCCGGCGAAGAACGCGCCGAGGGCGAAGGACACGCCGAAGATCACCGCCGAGCCGTAGGCGATGCCCAGGGCGATGGCCAGCACGGCGAGGGTGAACAGCTCGCGCGAGCCGGTCTTGGCGACGCGCTCCAGCACCCAGGGCACGAAGCGGCGACCGCCGACGATCATCACCGCGACGAAGGCCGCGACCTTGCCCAGGGTCAGCAGGATCGGCATCAGCAGGCCGCCGTCGCCACCGTCGGAGGTGCCGCCCAGGGAGCCGGCCAGGGCCGGCAACAGGACCAGGGTGAGGACCATCGCCAGGTCCTCGACGATCAGCCAGCCGATGGCAATGCGCCCGCGCTTGGTATCGATCAGCTGGCGCTGCTCCAGCGCGCGCAGCAGAACCACGGTACTGGCCACCGACAGCGCCAGGCCGAAGACCAGCCCGCCGCCGAAGTTCCAGCCCATCATCCACGCAAGGCCCAGGCCGAGCAGGGTGGCGACGCCGATCTGCACCACCGCACCGGGGATGGCGATGGCTTTCACCGACAACAGGTCCTTGAGCGAGAAGTGCAGGCCGACGCCGAACATCAGCAGGATCACGCCCAGTTCGGCGATCTCCACGGACAGCGCCTGGTCGGCGACGTAGCCGGGGGTGAACGGCCCGGCCAGCACACCGGCGAGCAGGTAGCCCACCAGCGGCGAGATACGCAGGCGGTTGGCCAGGGCGCCGAGGACGAAGGCCAGCACGAAGCCGACGGCGAGGGTGGTCAGTAACGGGGTGTGATGCATGGTCTGGGCTCCGGGCACTCAGGGAGCGACCGGACTGCGCATCAGCACCGGGTCGCTCGACGGTGGGTCACGGGGGCAAACCCGCGTGTGAAAAGTTTAGGCGTAGTAATCAATTCCTACCTTGCTTTCACGCAAGGGTAACCTGTTGACGCATTGGGAAATTTCCGCGACACGCGGGATTTCTTTTCAGGAAATGTCGCGAACGTCCGTCATTCGTCGCGAAGCTCCTTGTAGCGCTGTTCCAGCTCCTGGCGAATTTGCCGACGCTGTTGGGCCTGGGCAAAGCGACGTTTCTCGTCCTTGGTCTGCGGATCGAGTTGCGGCACGACGATCGGCTTGCGCTCGTCGTCCAGCGCCACCATGGTGAAGAAGCAGCTATTGGTGTGGCGCACGGACTTCTCGCGGATGTTCTCGGTGACCACTTTCACGCCGATCTCCATGGAGGTGCGGCCGGTGTAGTTCACCGAGGCAAGGAAGGTGACCAGTTCGCCGACGTGGATCGGCTGACGGAAGATCACCTGGTCCACCGACAGGGTCACCACGTAGTAGCCGGCGTAACGGCTGGCGCAGGCGTAGGCGACCTCGTCGAGGTACTTGAGCAGGGTGCCACCGTGGACATTGCCGGAGAAGTTGGCCATGTCGGGGGTCATCAGGACGGTCATGCTGAGCTGGTGGTTGCCAGGTTCCATGGAATTCTCGGGCAATTGTCTGGGGAAAAGGAAAGGGGCCTCACTCTGGACAACCCGAGCGCGGCTGGCGACACAGTTTTTTCTATATCCCTGATTGAGCAGCGGCGCCAGTGGACCCTTCGCCAGCGGTGTATCTGCCGTTCGAACAACGCCCTGAACGAAAACGGGCGACCCCTGGCCGCCCGTTCACGTCGCTGCGCTTCAGCGCCCGGCCGAGAGGCCGAAGTCGATGGCCAGGTCCGCACCGGTGATGGCTTCGGATTCCGGCTTGCAGAGGTACCAGACCAGCTCGGCGACTTCCTCCGGGCGGATGAAGCGCGCCACCTTGCCCTGTGGATAATCCTTCAGCAGTTCGCGCTTGTAGGCCGCCGGGTTGCCCTGGCCGTAGCGCTCGGCCTGGTAGTCGAGCATCGGCGTGGCGATGTCGGCCGGCGAGATGGCGTTGACCCGCACGCCGGATTCGGCGAGTTCCAGGGCCAGAGTGCGGGTGAGCATGGTCAGCGCCGCCTTGCTCGCACAGTAGGCCGCGGAGCCGCGATAGGCCTGGCGGCCGGAGTCGCTGGAAATATTGACGATGCTGCCGTGGTTTTCCTTGAGGTAGGGCGTCGCGGCCTGGCACATGTAGAACGCCGCCTTGAGGTTGACCCCCAGGACCAGGTCGAAGTCGTCCTCGTTGAAGTCTTCCACCGGGCCTTCGCGCCAGACGCCGGCGGCGTTCACCAGGGCATCGAGGCGGCCGGTGCGGGCGAGGATGTCGGACATCAGGCTGTGGCAGTTGTCCGCTCGTCGCAGGTCGCCGACGGCGGTGGCATCCAGCGGTACTTGCGCGTTCAGCGCATGCAGGCCGGCTTTATCCACATCGGTGGCGGCGATGCGCCAGTGGCTTTGGGCGAAACGTTTGGCGATGGCTTTTCCGAGGCCACCGGCAGCGCCGGTGATCAGTACGACGGGAGTGCTCATTGTCTACGGGTTCTCCCTGCCTGAGAGAGGACGGCGGCCGGCAGGCAGACCGGCGGCGCCGCGTTGACCACGGAAGCGCTCAGCCGCGCCCCGTGGAACTACTGACCAAGAAAAGACCAGAATCTTCACTCTGGCAGGGTAAATTTTTCGTAAGTCTTTTGCGTGTCGGCGGGTGAGCTGATTGCTGGGCGCAAAATGGCGGATAACGCTTCGCGTTATGCGCCCTACGGGAGCCCAGGGGACATCTTACGTAGGGCGAATAACCGTTCACGGTTATCCGCCGTTTCGGTCAGTCGTTCAGGCGTGATGCAGATACCAGCGCCAATCCTGCTCGCCGACTTCGCCCATGAACTGGCGGAACTCTTCCCACTTGATCGCCAGGAACACCTTGAGGAATTCCTCGCCCAGCGCGTCGCGGGCCCAGGTGGAGGACTCCAGCGCGCGCAGCGCGGTGAGCCAGTCGGTGGGGAGGAATTCGGTGGCCTGCTCGTAGCCGTTGCCGACGATGGGCGCGCCTGGGTCGATCTGCTCGCGGATGCCTTCATGGATCGCCGCAAGGATCGCCGCCGCCGCGAGGTACGGGTTGGCGTCGGCGCCGCAGATGCGATGCTCGATGTGCCGGCTCTTCGCCGGGCCGCCAGGCACGCGGAACGACACGGTGCGGTTGTTCACGCCCCAGCTCTTGGCCAGCGGCGCATAGCTGTTGGCCTGGAAGCGGCGGAAGGAGTTGGCGTTGGGGCAGAAGATCGCCAGCGAATCCAGCAGGCGCGCCATCATGCCGCCGATGGAGTGGCGCAGCAGTGGAGTGCCGTGAATGTCTTCGCTGGCGTAGAGGTTGTTGCCCTGTTCGTCGGCCAGGCTGACGTGCAGGTGCATGCCGGAACCGGCGCGGTCGCCGAACGGCTTGGCCATGAAGCAGGCCTGCAGGCCGTGCTTGTTCGCCACGCCCTTGACCAGGCGCTTGTAGCGCACGCCTTCGTCGATGGCCTGCATGACGTCGAAGCGGTGCTCCAGGGTCAGCTCGACCTGGCCTGGCGCGTACTCGGAGATCGCCGTGCGTACCGGCAGGCCCTGCACTTCGCAGGCGGCGTAGAGGTCGTCGAGGAACGGCTGCAGTTGTTCGAGCTCATAGACGCCGTAGACCTGCGGCGCTTCCGGACGGATGCCGTTCATCTGCAGCGCCGGCTGCGGGCGGCCGTTGGCGTCGCGCTGCTTGTCCAGCAGGTAGAACTCCAGCTCCACCGCCATCACCGGGTGGAAGCCGTTGGCCTTCAGCCGGTCGACCACGCGGGACAGCGCCTGGCGCGGGTCGGCGGGCGTGGCGGGCAGGCCCTGGGTCGGGTGCATGCTCACCTGCAGCTGGCCGGTGGGGCTGGCGCGCCAGGGTTGCAGGGTCAGGCTGCCGGGCAGCGGGTAGGTCCAGCAGTCGGCGTCGGCCACTTCCCAGACCAGCCCGGTGCCTTCGACGTCCTCGCCCTGCACGGTCAGCGCGAGGATCGAGCTGGGCAGCGGGCGGCCGTTGTCGTAGATCGCCAGCAGCTCGTCGCGGTGCAGCAGCTTGCCGCGCGGGATGCCGTTGGCGTCGATGATGAAGAGTTCGATGCTGCGCACGTCCGGGTGGGCGGCGAGGAAGGCTTCGGCTTCCTTTCGATCGGCGAATTGCATGGTGGTCCTCGGTGGGCGCGGGGCGCGCCGCAGAATGCTTTTCGTAGGAGCGAGCTTGCTCGCGAACGCTCTTTTGTAAATCCGCTGCGGGGCGGGTTCGCGAGCAAGCTCGCTCCTACAGGGGGAGTTTCGATCAGGCCTCGCGCGCGCCGGGGATCGCCAGCAGCTCGGTGATGCCGGCATCGAGGGTCTCGATCAGGCGATCCACGTCCGCGGCGGTGGTGTCCGGGCAGCACAGGGTCATGTTGTGGAACGGCGTGATCAGGATGCCGCGGTTGATCAGGTACAGGTGCAGCGCCATCTGCAGCTCGTCGTGGAAGGCCGCTTCGGCCTCGGCGCCCGTACGCGGGGATACGGGGCAGAACTGGAACTCGCTGCGCGCGCCCAGCTCGGTCACCGACCACTTCAGGTCGTGCTTGGTGATCAGCGTGCGGAAGCCGTCTGCCAGGCGCTTGGCCAGCGGCAGCATGTGGTCGTAGGCCGCCTGGGTCATCACCTGTTCCAGGTTGGCGCGCATGCAGTGCATGGCCAGGGCGTTGGCCGAGAGCGTGGTGCCCATGCCGCTGTGGCCGTGGCCGTGGCTGTCCTCCTGGGCGCTCTGGCGCGAGGCGGCCATGCGTTCGGCCATCTCCGCGCTGCAGCCGAAGATGCCGCAGGGCACGCCGCCGGCGATCGGCTTGCCGACCACGAAGAAGTCCGGGTCGAGGTTCCACAGCTGGGTGCAGCCGCCGATATTGGTGGAGATAGTGTGGGTTTCGTCGATGATCAGCAGCGAACCGTACTTGCGCGTCAGTTCGCGGCACTTCTGCATGAAGCCCGGATCGGGGAGGACCATGCCGATGTTGGTCATCGCCGGCTCGCACAGCAGGGCGCAGACGTCGCCCTGGGCCAGCGCGGCTTCCAGCGCTTGCACGTCGTTGAAGGGGATGGAGCGGCTGTGCTGGGTCAGGTCGTACGCCTGGCCGACCAGGCCGGAGCGGTGCACGGTTTCGCCGTCGCGGTAGCGCACCATCACGTCGTCGACGGTGCCGTGGTAGCAGCCGTCGAACACCAGCAGGGTCTTGCGCTGGGTCACCGCGCGGGCCCAGCGCAGCACGTAGCGGTTGGAGTCGGTGGCGGTAGCGGTTACCTGCCAGTAGGGCAGGCCGAAGCGCGCGGCGAGCAGCTCGCCGCAGACCACCGCGTCTTCGCCGGGGAGCATGGTGGTCAGGCCGCGCGCGCCCTGTTCGGCAAGGGCGCGGGCGATCGGCGCCGGCGAGTGGCCGAACATGCTGCCGGTATCGCCGAGGCAGAAGTCCACGTATTCATGGCCGTCCACGTCGTAGAAGCGGGCGCCCTGGGCGCGTTCGACGAACAGCGGGCAGGGCGTGGACCAGTCGGCCATCCAGTGCATCGGCACGCCGGCGTACAGCGACTGGTGCGCACGCTCGGCGAGGGCGACGGACTTGGGATTCTGTTCCAGGAAGCGCTGGCGCTCGCGGGCGGTGAAGAGATCCACGGCCTGTTGGGCGATTCCGCTGGCGGTCATGTTGCACACCTCGTTTGTTATTTCGCACATCTTCCATTTGTGATCACAAAAATGTCAATACAGCGAAGCGACTGCCTGATAATCTGCCCTGTAACGAATTTTGTGATCACAGAACAAGAAGATGCCCATGAAAGATGTCACGAATGAGTCCGCCTGGGCCGGCCAGGTAGCTCTGGTCAGCGGCGCCGGCAGCGAGTCCGGCATCGGCTTCGCCAGTGCCCGCCGGCTGGCGCGCAACGGTGTGAAGTTGCTGCTCACCGCCAGCAGCGAGCGGGTCCTGCAGCGGGCGCAGGAGCTTTGCGCCGAGGGCTTCGAGGCCCGCGCTCTGCCCGCCGACCTGACCGATGAAGGCGACGTCCTTGCCCTGGCCGAGTGGGCGCAGGCGCAATGGGGAAGGGTAGACGTGCTGGTGAACAACGCCGGCATGGCCATGCAGGGTAGCCCCGAACCCTTCGCCGAACTCGCGGCGATGGACTTGGCAACCTGGAACCTGTCGCTGGCGCGCAACCTGACCAGCGCCTTCCTGCTCACCCGTGCGCTGCTGCCGGGCATGCTGGAGCGCGGCTACGGGCGCATCGTCAACGTCAGCTCCACCACCGGCACGCGGGCCAGCAATCCGGGCGAGTCGGCCTACAGCGCGGCCAAGGCCGGGATGCTCGGCATGAGCATGGGGCTGGCGCTGGAAGTGGCGCAGCGCGGGGTGACGGTGAACAGCGTGGCGCCGGGCTGGATTGCCACCGGCTCCAGCAGCGAAGAAGAAATCCAGGCCGGGCGGCGCACGCCGCTGGGTCGTTCCGGGCGACCGGAGGAGGTGGCCGCCGCCATTGCCTTCCTGGCCTCGCCCGAAGCCAGCTACATCACCGGCGAAGTGCTGGTGGTGGATGGCGGCAACTGTCTGATCGAAAACAAGGGATAAGCGAGATGAAGCACGACTGCAGCCTGACCTTCGCCCAACTGCCGGCGCCGCCGGCCGGGCGGGAGTGAAACCATGGCCGACAACCTTCAGGAACAGCTCTACCAGAACCTGCGCCAGGCCCTTTTGAGCGGGCGCTTCCAGCCTGGCGAGCGACTCAAGATCCGCGACCTGGCTGACGAATGGGGCACCAGCCCGATGCCGGTCCGCGCCGCCCTGCAACGCCTGGTGGCAGAGGGCGCGCTGGAAGGTGAGCCGCAGCGCTCGCTACGGGTGCCGGTGATGACCCGCGAGCGCTACCTGCAGATCCTGCAGGTGCGGCAATCCCTGGAGGGGCTGGCGGTGGAGGATGCGGCGCGGCACCTGCGGCCCGCCGACATGGCCGTGCTGCGTGATTGCACCGAGCGCATGGAAGACGCGCTGAACGCCCGTGACGTCCATGGCTACCTGGAAGCCAACAGCCTGTTCCACCTGACGCTCTACCGCGCCTGTGGCAACCCCACGCTGCTGCGCATGATCGAGGCGCTGTGGCTGCAGGTGGGGCCGTTCTTCAACCGGCTGTTCACCGAGGCCGACCTGTCGCTGCGCCTCAACGACTTCCACGAAGACACCCTGCAGGCGCTGGAGCGTGGCGATGGCGCAGGCGCACGCAAAGCCATCGAACAGGACCTGGGCTACTGCGGCCAGTACCTGCTCAATCTGCTGGAGCTGGAAAGCGGGGGAAGGCTGGGGGCGCGCTAGGGCGCCCTTCAGGGGGTCTTGATGAAGCGGACGTTGTCCTTCTTGATCAGGATCGTCTCGCCGTTCAACTGCTCGAATTCGTAGTAGTCATTGTATTTGTCGTAGTCGGAGTGATCCTTCACCAGGATTTCGCTGCCGTCCTGCAGCGTCACCACGGCCTTGTCGGCGCATCCGGCGAGGCCGAGCAGCAACAGGCAGGTGAACAAGGCTTTCAACTTCATAGTTTCTCCACGGGGCATCGTACCCGCCCGGGCAGCAAGGGCTGGAGGTACGCTGGGTTGCCTGTGTGACCATGGAAGTTTCAGGAAATTCCGACATGGGGCTTCAAGTATCGAGCCATACGTCGCGTGCCCAGGTCCAGACGGAGTCCCAGGTTTCCTCGGTGAGCTCGCCGTCGGCCCAGAGAATCACCTCGCCGTCCTCGGCGACCGCGTAGTAGTCGTCACCGTCGGCGCAGAGCGGGATCAGCTCGCGCGGCAGGCCATTGGCCCAGGCCACGGCCGCGACTTCCGGCAGGTAGGTGTGGGACTGTGGATCGGTCGCCGTGACGGGTTCCAGGCGGCCATAGACGACGTCGCTGACCAGCAGGAGGAACTCGCGGAATTCCGACGGAATGCCGATCAGCAGCGCTTCCTCGATCTCCACCAGCAGTTCTTCGTCGGGCAGTTCCAGCGGTACCGGAACCGGCTCGTTCGCTTCACGCAGTTTCTCGATCACATCTTCCACAGACGGGGCCTCTCTATATTCGACGAATGGCGCGCTTTATACAGTAGTAGCCGGCCCTCCGCGCAAGACCACTGCGCGGGCGCCGTCCGGACGAGCGGCGGGGGCAGGGCAAGCCTGTGGCCGATGTGCAAAAACGAAAAAGCCCGGCAATCGCCGGGCTTCTTCTTCACGCGCAGGGTCAGTTCTGGCGGATGCCAGCCACCAGCCAGGGCTGGTTGTCGCCCTGGGCGCGCTCCATGCGCCAGCTTTCGCTGAAGGGTTCGCCCTGGTCGAAGCGCGAGGACTTCGACACGCCGCTGAAGGTCAGGGTGGCGATGGTCTTGTCGGCCTGGTCGTCCACGCCCTCGAGCTGCACGTCGAGGTTGTCGATGTAGGTGGACTGGTAGCTGTCGCCCAGGTCCGCGCGCTCCTGCTTGAGGAACTGCAGCATCTGCGGGGTGACGAATTCGGCGATCTTGTCCATCTCGTTGGCGTCCCAGTGCTGCTGCAGGGACATGAAGTGCTCGCGGGCGGCGCCGATGAAACGGGTCTCATCGAACCAGCTCGGGGCGTTGATCACCGGACGGCTGTCCATCACCGGGCGGGACGCGCCACCGAAGATCGACGGCGGAGCAGTCGGCATTTCACGCTGCATCGGCGCGTGGCCGCCGGCCATGGCGGGCTGCTGGCCCTGCTGCTGGCGGCGACGCGAAGCGATGAAGCGGAACGCGATGAAGGCGATCAGCGCGATGATCAGGATGTCGAGGAACTGCATGCCCTGGAAGCCGTCGCCCATGAACATGGAGGCGAGCAGGCCACCGGCGGCGAGGCCGGCCAGCGGGCCGAGCCAGCGCGAAGCGCCGCTCTTGGCAGCGGCGCCGGCAGCGCCTGCGGCGGCACCGGTCGCGGCCGGGCCGGCGGCAGTCGGGGAATTCGGCGCGGCGTTGGGTTGCGCCTGGCGGGTCTGGTGGCTCGGCGCAGAGCCCATGCTCTTGCCGCCACCGAAACGTTTGGCGGCGTTGACGTCGAGGCTGAGCGTCACGGCGACACAGAAGGCCATGGCAAGGCTGAGAAAGCGCTTCATCGTTGTCATTCTCTTGGTTGGTATACGACGCACGTCATGTTGCAGGCCGGGGCCGGTGAGGGCCAGCCGGATTTTGTTTCGTGCTGTTGCCCTGTTCGGGCCCGACCCCTGATATGGGGGCGGTTGAATCCCTTTCCAAATCAGTCTGTTACTGATTCTTTCAGAGCCGCCTGTCGGAAGGCTCGGATGGTAGGCTTCGCTGAGCGAGGCCGTCAGCCGCGCGATCCCCTGACCCCACGCCGCGAGGACCGCCGACCATGCATGCCATCGACTTCATCCAGGACCTCGCGGTGATCATGCTGATCGCCGGTTTCGTCACCATCCTCTGCCACCGCTTCAAGCAGCCGGTGGTGCTGGGCTACATCATCGCCGGGGTGATCATCGGCCCGCACACCCCGCCCTTCGCGCTGGTGCACGACGAGGACACGATCAAGACCCTCGCCGAACTGGGGGTGATCTTCCTGATGTTCTGCCTGGGGCTGGAATTCAGCCTGCGCAAGCTGTTCCAGGTCGGCGCCACGGCCTTCATCGCCGCGTTCCTGGAAATCACCCTGATGATCTGGGCCGGCTTCGAGATCGGCCGCCTGTTCGACTGGAGCACCATGGATTCGCTGTTCCTCGGCGCGATCCTGGCGATGTCTTCCACCACCATCATCATCAAGGTCCTGGGCGATCTGAAGATGAAGAACGAGCGCTTCGCCCAACTGATCTTCGGTGTGCTGATCATCGAGGACATCCTCGGCATCGGCATCATCGCCCTGTTCTCCGGCATTGCCGTGAGCGGCACGGTGGAGGCCGACCAGGTGTTCTCCACGGTCGGCAAGCTGAGCCTGTTCATGGTCGTCGCGCTGGTCGTCGGCATCCTGCTGGTACCGCGCCTGTTGGCCTACGTGGCGAAATTCGAAAGCAACGAGATGCTGCTGGTGACGGTGCTCGGCCTGTGCTTCGGCTTCTGCCTGCTGGTGGTGAAGCTGGAATACAGCATGATCCTCGGCGCCTTCCTGATCGGCGCGATCATGGCCGAGTCGCGCCAGCTGATCCAGATCGAGCGCCTGATGGAGCCGGTGCGCGACATGTTCAGCGCGATCTTCTTCGTCGCCATCGGCCTGACCATCGACCCCAAGGTGCTGGTGGACTATGCCGCGCCGATCCTGGTGATCACCCTGGTGGTGGTCGCCGGCAAACTGATCTCCTGCGGCGCCGGCGCCTTCATTGCCGGCAACGACGGGCGCACCTCGATGCGCGTGGGCATGGGCCTTTCGCAGATCGGCGAGTTCTCCTTCATCATCGCCGCGCTGGGCATGAGCCTGGGCGTGACCAGTGACTTCCTCTACCCGGTGGTGGTCGGCGTGTCGGCCATCACCACGCTGCTGACGCCCTACCTGATCCGCTCCGCCGACCCGCTGGCGCTGTACCTGGGCCGCAGCCTGCCGTCACCCATGGTGCGGGTGTTCAGCCTGTACGGCGAGTGGCTGCGCAGCATCAAGCCGCGGGGCGACAAGGCGATCCTCGCCGGAATGATCAGGCGCATCCTGCTGCAGGTCGGGGTCAACCTGACCCTGGTGATCGGCATCTTCTTCGGCCTGGCGTTCTTCGCCGGGCAGATCGGCCAGTGGCTGGCGCAGTTCGTCGAGCCCGAGGCGCTGCACAAGGCGTTGATCTGGGGCGCCGCGCTGTTGCTGTCGCTGCCGTTCCTGATCGCCGCCTACCGCAAGCTCAAGGCGCTGGCGATGCTGCTGGCGGAAATGGGCGTGAAGGCGGAAAGCGCCGGCCGCCACACGGCCCGCGTGCGCCGGGTGATTTCCGAGCTGATCCCGCTGCTGTCGCTGGGCGGCATGATGCTGCTGCTGGCGGCGCTCAGTTCGAGCATCCTGCCGCCGGGTGAGTTGCTGGTGGTGGTGGCACTGATCGCCGCGCTGGTGATCGCGGTGTTCTGGCGCTGGTTCATCCGCGTGCATTCGCGGATGCAGGTGGCGCTGATCGAGACCTTCGAGCAGAACGGCGGCGGGCATCACTGAGCCCGCCGTCTCAGCCCTGGATTGCCTCCAGGGAGCACAGTCGTAGGGCGAATAACGCGGCAGCGTCATCCGCCGCCGAGGAGCCGGCGCATAACCTGTTCCAGGTCATGCGCCCTACGCTCTCTTGCGGTGGGGGCTAGCGGCTCAGATCGCTTCCAGCTTCGCGTAACCCATCATCAGCCACTTGCTGCCCTCGCTGTCGAAGTTCACCTGCACCCGTGCCTGGGCGCCGGAGCCTTCGAAGTTGAGGATCACGCCGTCGCCGAACAGCGGGTGGCGCACGGACTGACCGAGGCTGAACGGGGTGTCCGGCACGCTGGCGCCGCTGAACAGGTTGCCGCTGCGCTGGTTGCCCGAGAGCGGGCGGCTCACCGAGTTGGACAGGCGCACTTCCTGGATCAGGCTCGGCGGGATTTCGCGGACGAAGCGCGAGACCTTGTTGTAGGTCTCGCTGCCGTACAGGCGGCGGGTTTCCGCGTAGGTCATGACCAGGCGCTGCATGGCACGGGTGATACCCACGTAGGCCAGGCGGCGTTCTTCTTCGAGGCGGCCGGGCTCTTCCAGGCTCATCTTGTGCGGGAACAGGCCTTCTTCCATGCCGGCGAGGAACACCAGCGGGAACTCCAGGCCCTTGGCGCTGTGCAGCGTCATCAGTTGCACGCTGTCTTCGAAGGCGTCGGCCTGGGTGTCGCCGGATTCCAGCGCGGTGTGGTCGAGGAAGGCCACCAGCGGCGGGGTGTCCTCGTCGTCCGGGGTCTCGAAGGCGCGGGCGGCGCTGACCAGTTCTTCCAGGTTTTCCACCCGGGCCTGGCCTTTCTCGCCCTTCTCTTCCTTGTGGTAGGTGACCAGGCCGGACTGCTCGATGACGATCTGGGTCATCTGGTGCAGCGGCAGGCCCTCGACCTTCACCGCGAGCAGGTCGACGGTCTCCAGGAAGCCGTTCAGCGCGCTGGCGGCGCGGCCGGCCACGGCCTTGGCGGCGATCACGTCGTTGATCGCGCGCCACATCGAGGTGCCGTTCAGGCGCGCGGCGTTGCGGATCGCCTCGACGGTCTTCTCGCCGATGCCGCGCGGCGGCACGTTGATCACCCGCTCCAGCGCGGCGTCGTCGTCGCGCAGACGGATCAGCCGCAGGTAGGCCAGGGCGTTCTTGATCTCGGCGCGTTCGAAGAAGCGCTGGCCGCCGTAGATGCGGTAGGGGATCTTCTCGCGCAGCAGCGCCTCTTCCAGGACGCGGGACTGGGCGTTGGAGCGGTAGAGGATGGCGATCTCGCTGCGCTTCAGACCATCCTTGCGCAGGGCGTCCTCGATGGTCTCGACGATGTAGCGCGCCTCGTCGTGCTCGTTGAAGCCCGAATACAGGGTGATCGGCTCGCCGTCGACGCCGTCGGTCCACAGCTCCTTGCCCAGGCGCCCGCTGTTGTTGGCGATGAGCGCGTTGGCGGCCTTCAGGATGGTGCCGGTGGAGCGGTAGTTCTGCTCCAGGCGGATGTCCTCGGTGCCGGCGAAATCGTCACCGAACTGCTGGATGTTCTCGATCTTCGCGCCGCGCCAGCCGTAGATCGACTGGTCGTCGTCGCCCACCACCATCAGGCTCTCGCCGCCCTTGCCGAGGAAGCGCAGCCAGGCGTACTGCACGGCGTTGGTGTCCTGGAACTCGTCCACCAGGATGTGGCGGAAGCGCCGCTGATAGTGCTCCAGCAGGCTCGGGCGGTCGCGCCAGAGGTCCAGCGAGCGCAACAGCAGTTCGGCGAAGTCGACGACGCCGGCACGGGCGCAGGCGTCTTCGTAGGCCTGGTAGACGCTGACCATGGTCGACAGGTAGAGGTCGCCGCCGGCCTGGATGTTCTGCGGGCGGTTGCCCTCGTCCTTCTGCCCGTTGATGAACCACTGCGCCTGGCGCGGCGGCCAGCGCTGCTCGTCCAGCCCCATCTCGCGCACCACGCGCTTGACCAGGCGCAGCTGGTCGTCGCTGTCGAGGATCTGGAAGTTCTCCGGCAAGCCGGCTTCCTGCCAGTGCGCGCGCAACAGGCGATGCGCCAGGCCGTGGAAGGTGCCGACCCACATGCCCGCCGGGTTGATCCCCAGCAACTGCTCGATCCGCGCGCGCATTTCGGCGGCGGCCTTGTTGGTGAAGGTCACGGCCAGGATGCTGTGCGGCGAGGCGTTCTCGACCTGGATCAGCCAGGCGATGCGGTGCACCAGCACGCGGGTCTTGCCGGACCCGGCGCCGGCGAGTACGCGCTGGCGCCCCAGCGGCGCGGCTACGGCCTGGCGCTGCGGGTCATTAAGGGAGTTGAGCAGGTAGGAGATGTCATCGTTCATGGGGAGGCATTCTACCGACGGGCGGTTTTCCCCGGCAAACCGGGCCGCCGTCCGGCGTCTTCCCGACGAAAGTTGGGAGGGCTTGCAGCCAATTGCCATCATCCTGCTTGGGTGGGGCTAGCTCCTCGGGTATGCTCCGCCGACGCCTAGGCCAGAACCTACAAGAAAAACGCCTATGACCGCTTATGTAGAGCCTTCGGCGATCCCGGTGAGCCATGCCGAGATCCGCCAGCAGTACGCTCACGAAATTGCCGTCGAACGCACGCGCCTGCTCTACCAGGGCTCGCGGGTGCCGACCCTGCTCATGCTGCTCAATGGCCTGGCCTGCGCCGGGCTGTTGTGGGACTACGTGCAGCCGGGGCTGCTGGCCGGCTGGCTGGTCTGGCTGGTGCTGCTGGCCGTGCTGCGGCTGATCCAGGTCTCCGCCTTCAATGCCGCTTCCGCCGAGCGCCAGGCCAGCCCGCACTGGCAGCGCACCTTCCTGTTCGGCGCCGGGGCTTCGGGCCTGACCCTGGCCTTTGCCGCGATCGCCCTGGTCCCGCCGGATGCCTTCCTCCAGCAATCCCTGGTGTTCGGCCTGATCGCCGCGG
This sequence comes from Pseudomonas sp. HS-18, assembly GCF_020401845.1. Lineage (NCBI taxonomy): Bacteria > Pseudomonadati > Pseudomonadota > Gammaproteobacteria > Pseudomonadales > Pseudomonadaceae > Pseudomonas > Pseudomonas sp. HS-18. The sequence goes on along the minus strand of NZ_CP084413.1, from coordinate 6,379,784 downwards.
CCATCCTGTCCGCCAGTGTCGCCTACGCGGTCAGCCTGCCGGCCTTTCTCACCTTCGCCTTGCCCTGCCTGTTTCCGTCCATTGCCTATTTATTGATCAGCGATAACCCGTTGCAGCAGGGCTGGGGCGTGCTCGGGGTGATCCTGCTGGCCGCGCTGCTGGTGGTGGCCTGGCAGATTCATCGGGTCGTCCACGTCGGCCTGCTGCGGCGTTTCCAGGCCCAGGCGCTGGTGGCGCACCTGGAGCGCGCCAACGCACAGACCGAGGCGCTGAACCAGGACCTGGAGCGTGAAGTCGAGCAGCGCCGCCGCGCCGAGCGCGAACTGTGCCGCGCCCGCGACGCGCTGCAGGAGCGAGTGGAGGCAGGCAGCGCCAAGCTCAGCCACACCGAGGCGCGCCTGGCCCTGGCGCTGGAGGCCAGCGAGCTGGGCCTGTGGGACTGGAACCTGCTGACCGACGAAGTGCACCACTCGCACCTGGAGGAGATCTTCGGCATCACCCAGGAATCGGTGAAGAGCGTGCGCAACGACCTGCGCCCGCGCCTGCACCCCGACGACGTACCGCTGCTGCGCCGCGCACTGGTCGAGCACCTCAAGGGCCGCACCGACGGCTACCGCATCGAATACCGCGTGCGCCACGCCGCCGGCCACTGGGTCTGGGTGGAAGACCGTGGCCGGGTGATGGAGCGCGATGGTCGCGGGCAGGTCACGCGGATGGTCGGCACCCGCGCCGACATCTCCCCGCGCAAGCTGCGCGAGGAGGAACAGCGCCTGGCCGCCACGGTGTTCGAGGCCGCCAGCGAAGGCATCATCATCCTCGACCCCGATTACCGCCTGATCGCCATCAACGAGGCCTTCACCTCACTCACCGGCTACCGCCGCGAGGAGTTGCTGGGGCACAACGTCGCGCGGCTGATGGGCTCGGCGGAGAGCCTGCGGCGCTACCAGTCGATCCGCACCGAGCTGGAGCGCCAGGGCACCTGGCAGGGCGAGCTGATCGAGACGCGCAAGAACGGCGAGTTGTACCCCCAGTGGCTGCAGCTCAACGTGGTGCGTGACAGCCGGGGAGCGGTGGCCCATGTGGTCGGCTTCTTCGCCGACCTCACCGCCCGCCGCGATGCCGAGGAGCGCCTGCGCTACCTGTCGCACTACGACGAACTCACCGGGCTGGCCAACCGCACGCTGTTCAAGGAGCGCCTGCACGAGGCCAGCCAGCGGGCGCGCCAGGAAGGCCGCACGGCGGCGCTGCTGCTGATCGACCTGGACCGCTTCAAGCTGCTCAACGACAGCCTCGGCCACGAGGTCGCCGACCAGTTGCTGCGGCAGATGTCGCGGCGCATGACCCAGACGGTGCCCGAGGCCGACACCATCGCCCGCTTGTCCGGCGACGAGTTCGCCGTGCTGATCGACTCCTACGCCAGCCTTGCCGCGCTGGCGCGGCTGTCCAGCCGGCTGCTGGCGAAGCTGCGCACGCCGATGACCGTGGGCGGCCACGAACTGGTGGTCAGTGCCTCGGTCGGCATCAGCCTGCTGCCGGACAACGCCTGGGAAATCTCCGCGCTGATGAGCCAGGCGAACATGGCCATGCAGCATGCCAAGCACCTGGGCGGGAATACCTTCCAGTTCTTCACCGACAACCTGCAGGCCTGCACCCTGGAGCGCCTGCAGCTGGAGACGCGGTTGCGCAAGGCCATCGACGAGGGGCAGCTGGACGTGCACTACCAGCCCAAGCTGAACCTCGCCAACGAGCGCCTGGACAGCGCCGAGGCACTGGTGCGCTGGCGCCATCCGGAGATGGGCATGGTGCCGCCGGGCGATTTCATCGGCTTGGCCGAGGAGACCGGGCTGATCGGCGCCATCGGCGAGTTCGTCCTGCGCCGCGCCTGCCAGCAGGCCCGCGCGTGGCAGCGCCAGGGGCGCGAGCTGCGGGTGTCGGTCAACCTGTCGGTGCACCAGTTGCGCACCGGCAATCTGGTCGACCTGGTGCGGACCGTGCTGGAGGAAACCGGCCTGCCGTCGTACCTGCTGGAGCTGGAATTGACCGAAAGCCAACTGCTGGACAACGTCGAGAGCGTCACCGCGACCTTCCGCCAGCTGCGCGAGATGGGCGTGAAGCTGGCCATCGACGACTTCGGCACCGGCTATTCCTCGCTCAGCTACCTGAAGCGCTTCCCGGTGGACTATGTGAAGATCGACCAGACCTTCATCCGCGACCTGTCGGAGCGCGGCGAGGACGCGGCCATCACCCGCGCGATCATCGCCATGGCGCACAGCCTGGAACTGAAAGTGGTGGCGGAGGGCGTCGAGCACGCCGAACAGCTGCGCTTCCTGCGCGCCCACGGCTGCGACGAAATCCAGGGTTACCTGATCAGCCAGCCCGTGCCGGCCGATGCCTGCCTGGCGTTGCTGGAGAGAAGCGACCGGCTGGTTCAGTGATGCTGGTGGTCGCCGGACACGTCCTGTAGCACGCTCTGGTCGATTTCGCTGAAGCGCAGTACTCGCCCGCCTTCGGCGGTGGCCATGCGGTCGGCGTCCGCGCGGTCGGCGAATGATGCCAGCGTGGCGCCCATGGCGCCGGGGCGCTTCACCCCGACCACGTAGAACGCGCTGGTGGCGTCGATCAGGTGGCGGTCATCGGGGTGGTTCCAGTCGCTGCGGGCCATGTCGTGCACGTACAGGCGCGCGCCGCTGTGCTGGTTTTCCGGCTGCAGCCACCAGCCCAGCAGCTCGGCGGTGGAGCAGAACTTGCGCACTGCGCCGGGGGCCACGGCTTCGCCTTTCGGCCCGGCGAAGTCGCCGATGTTCATGCCGCACACGTGGCATTCCTCGCCGTTCTGGAAAGGCACCGGAGCGAGATTGGCGTTTTGCCGGGCGGCATCGTCGCAGCCGCCGAGCAGCAGGGCGAGGATGCCGGCGGTGAAACCCAGGCGAAGGGAGCGGGACAGCAGCATGGTGAAACTCCTCAAGTCAGATCGGGCGCCGGCGGAACAGCGCGTAGGCCAGCGCCAGCGCGGCCAGGGTCCAGGCGCACAGCGCCAGCCAGAGTGCCGCGACGGGAACGGCCAGATCCCGGCCGAGGGTCAGCACGCCGCCCAGTTCGGCACCGAAATCGGGCAGGTTGATCAGCCGGTAAAGGTCGGTCGGGTTGAGCAGCAGTAGCCAGGGCAGCAGGTTGGCGCTGAGCTGGCCCTTGCCGATCACCAGCAGGGCGAGCAGCGCGAGGTCGAACAGCAGCACGAAGAAGAACCACACGCCCAGCGCCAGCCCGGCGGCGGTGGACTTCTCGCTGACCCGGCTGCTCAGCGCATAGGCCATGGCCAGGAAAGTCCAGCCGAGCAGGCAGGACGAGAGGATGAAGCGGGCGAAGGAGCCCAGCAGTTGCCCCAGCGGGATGCCCGGCACCAGTACGGCAATGGCCAACGCGGCGGCGGAGAAGCCCAGCAACGTGGCGAGACCGAGAATCAGGCCATGGCCGAGGAACTTGCCGACCAGAAGCTGCCCGCGGCCCAGCGGGTAGGTCAGCAGTAGCAACAGGGTGCCGCCTTCCTCCTCGCCGACGATGGCGTCGTAGGCCAGCAGCAGGGCGATCAGCGGCATCAGGAAGGTCGCCAGGCTGGTCAGGCTGGCCAGCGTTGCCGGTAGCGAAGTGAAGCCCACCTGTCCGCTGGCGGCCGCACCCAGCCAGGCGATACCGACTGCGAGCAGCGCGAACAGCAGGCTGATGGCGAGCAGCCAGCGATTGCGCAGGCCGTCGGCGAGCTCCTTGCGGGCGATGTTCCAGATCATGGTCATGTCGGGACTCCCGCGTGCGCGCTTTGCATGTGGTGCCGATAGAGGTCTTCCAGCGACGGCGGCAACACCTCGAGCTCCTGTGCTTGCTCGGCGAGCAGCACGCTGAGCACTTCGTGCTGGTGCGCTTCGCCGACCCGCACCTCCACGCGCCGGCCATCCAGGGCGGTAACGCCATGACCTGCCTCGCGCCAGTGTTGCGGCCAGTCGCCGTCGAGCCTGCCGGCGTAGCGGATGCGCACTGGCAGCCTGGCATCGCGGCGCAGGTCAGCGAGGCTGCCGGCGGTGAGCAGCCGGCCCTTGGCAAGGATCGCGGCGCGGTCGATGTGCGACTCCACTCCGGGCAGCACATGGGAACAGAGGATGATCCCGGTGCCCTGTGCGCGCAGGCGGTCCAGCCACTGGTAAAGCTCGATGGTGGCCAGCGGGTCGAGGCCGACGGTGGGTTCGTCGAGCAGCAGCAGTTGCGGCTGGCCGAGCAGCGCCTGGGCCAGGCCAAGGCGCTGGCGCATGCCCTTGGAGTAGGTTTTCACCCGGCGCTGCGCGGCGTGGCCGAGGCCGACCTGCTCGAGCAGTTCGTCCACCTCGGCGGGCCGTGCGCCCTTGAGCCGGGCGAAGTGCTGCAGCGTCTCGCGGCCGCTGAGCTGAGGGTAGAAGGTCACGTTCTCCGGCAGGAAGCCGATGCGCCGACGCACCGCCGGGTCTCCCGGCGATTGGCCGAGGACGCGCACGCTGCCTCGTGTCGGACGCAGCAGGCCGAGGATCAGCTTGATCGTGGTGGTCTTGCCGGCGCCGTTATGCCCCAGCAGGCCGAGGACTTCGCCGGCGCCCAGTTGCAGGTCGAGGCCATGCAGCGCGGTGAAGCCGCCGTAGTCCAGGGTTGCGTCTTGGATCTCGACGGGGTTCATGGTTGCGCCTCCAGATCAGGGGCGCGCATCAGCGGGAAGCTGTCGCGCACGCCGGGTGGGCGGGTGACGGGAAACGCGCGCTGGACCCAGCGCAGCAGTTCGATCGCGGGGCTGGTCATCAGCAACTGCACTTGTGGGTACATCCACAGCAGTTGATCGACCTTGTCGTTGGGTTCGTAGGCAACATCGCCGACGCCGTCGGCATTGCGGTCCCAGCCCAGGTAGTCGCTCCAGTAGTTGCCGCGCCCGTCGGCGGACCATTCCTGGGTGCGGCTGGCGACGTACTTGACCTGCTGGCGGTTGCCGATGAAGGCATTGCCGCTGATGCGGTTGTCCTCGGAGCCGGCGGTCAGGTGGATGCCCAGGGCGCTGCTTTCGAAGCGGTTGTTCTCGATGCGGTTGAACAGCGAGTTGTAGATGAACAGGGCCTTGCCCTCGGCCCCGGCGATCATTGCGTCGCCGCCGCCATCGCCGCTGCGCACGGCTTCGACACGATTGCCGGTGAGGGTGGAATAGGTGATGTAGTTCATCAGGATGCCGTAGTTCTGGTCATCCACCGAACGGTTGCCGATCACGGTGAGCTTGCGGCTCTGCATCAGCGCGTAGCCGGTGCGGGTGTGCCGGGTGGTGTTGCCGATGACGCGGCTGTTATGGGTGAACATGTAGTGCACGCCGTAGCGCAGGTCTTCGAAGAGGTTGCCTTCGATGGTGCTGTCGTTGGAGGTGTCGATGTACACGCCGTCGCGGGTCTGGCGGACCTGGTTGCCGCGCACCAGGGCATTCTTCACCGCGTAGAGGTGGACGCCGTTGCCGCGGTCCTGGGAGCGCACGCTGGGGTCGCCCTGGATGCGGTTGTCGAGCACCTGGACGTCGGCCGTTGCATCCAGCCAGATGCCGAAGCCGGCGCCTTGCAGGTCATTGCTACGCACCACGGTGCCGCGCGCGGCCTTGTCGACGAAGATCGCCGCGTCCAGGGCCGTCAGGTCACGCCCCCAGTTGCGCAGGGTGCAGTTCTCGATGGTCACGCCGGGCACGCGCACATGCAGCGTGCTGCCGGCACCCTGGCCGTCGATCACGGCGCCGGGCGCACAGCGCAGATGCAGTGGCTGGTCGATGGTGAAGTTGCCGGTGTAGGTGCCGGCCGGCAGGGTGCGGATGTCGCCATCGCCCTGCAGCGGCAACTGGTCGATGGCTTGTGGTTGCGCCTGGGCGCTTGTCGCGAGCAACAGCGACAGGGCAAGGCCAGGCCTGATGAGTCCCATGCAACACCTTCTCGTCGATGCCCCGCCGGCGGCTGCCGGCGGGGCCAGGGGCGCGGATATCAGGCCTTTTCCACCAGCATGCGGCCGACCATTTCCATGTGCAGCGCATGGCAGAACCAGCTGCAGTAGTACCAGTGCAGGCCGGGCTTGTCGGCGGTGAAGGTGATGGAGGAGGTCTGTTGCGGGCTGACCTCCATGCTGACGCCGTGGTTGACCACGACGAAGCCGTGGGAGACGTCCTCGATCTCGTCCAGGTTGGTGATGGTGACGGTCACTTCGTCGCCCTGCTTCACGGTGAACTCGGTGAGGCCATAGGCGGGAGCGGACGAGGTCATGTACACGCGAACCTTCTTGCCGTCGCGAATGACCTTGTTGTCCTGCATCAGGTCGATGCCGTCGCGCTTGGCGATCGCCACGGTCTCGGCGAAGAAGGGATCGTCGCGCGTCCAGATCTTGCGGGTCTTGATCTGGTCGCGGCGGGCCAGGATGCAGTCATGCGGCTCGGCGAACGTGGGGCCGTCGTGCACCAGTTTCATCTCGTCGCCGGAGATGTCGATCAGCTGGTCGTTCTCCGGGTGCAGCGGGCCGGTGGGCAGGAAGCGGTCCTTGGAGAACTTGCTGAGCACGACGATCCACTTGCCGTCGGCTTCCTTGGTCTCGGTCAGTGTCGCGTGGTTGTGGCCAGGCTGGTAATGCACGTCGAGCTTCTGGCGGATGTAGTCGACCTTCTCGCCCTGGTAGGCGCGAATCGCGTCATCGATGTTCCACTTCACCAGCTGGCTGTCGATGAACAGCGTGGTGTAGGCGTTGCCGCGCCCGTCGAAGGTGGTGTGCAGCGGGCCCAGGCCCAGTTCCGGCTCGCCGACGATGACGTCGCGCGGGTCCTTGAGCTTGCCGGCGAACAGGTCGGGCAGCTTGTCGATGGCGATGATGCTGCAGGTGGGCGAGAGCTTGCCGTTGGCGATGAAGTACTTGCCGTCCGGCGAGGTGTTGAGGCCGTGGGGGTTCTTCGGCAGCGGAATGTAGCGGGTGACTGCGCTGTCCTTGCCATCCTTCTTGCGGCCATCGACCACCGGTACCTTGCTGTCGCCCAGGGTGATGAAGCGCTTGGCCTTGATCTCCTTCTCGATGGCGGGGACGTCGAACACGACCACCCAGTCGCGCTCGTTGCGCATCATGCCGGCAAGATCGGTGGCTTTTTCCGAGTTGTAGCAGGTGGAGGCGGCGAAGCGGCCGGTGTAGTCCATGTCGCTGTTGTCGAGGTTGCCGTCGACAATGACCTGCCACGCCACTTCCATGGTTTCGGCATCCAGCGCGTTGTACATGGTGAAGGCGTTGTCGCCGGTGATGTCGAAGGTCGAGCCGTCATTGGGGTGCGGGATGATGAACTCGGCGTTGCAGAACACGTATTGGGTGTGCGGCACCTTCTGCAGGCGCAGGCCGTGGATGGCCTGGACGTTGGGAATGGTGGTGATCCTGTCGCACTTCATGATGTCCAGGCGGATGCGTGCGACGCGGCTGTTGGCCTTGTCGTTGATGAACAGGTACTTGCCGTCGTACTTGCCGTCGGTCATCGAGATGTGCGGATGGTGGCAGTCGCCGTTGTGGAACCGTGCGCTGTCGCCGAGGACGCGCTTGCTCTCGTTGGTCAGCCCCCAGCCAGTGGCCGAGTCGACGTTGAACACCGGGATGCGCATCAGCTCGCGCATCGAGGGAATGCCCAGTACCCGCACCTCGCCCTGGTGGCCGCCGCTCCAGAAGCCGTAGTACTCATCCAGCTCGCCGGGGGCGACATTGATCTTGTCCTGCGCCGACTTCACCGCGTCCGCCCAGGCCTCGCGCGATGTGAAAGCACCCATCGAGCCCGCCGTTACCAGCGCTGCGGCACCGGTTACCGCGGAGGCGCCGAGGAATCCCCGCCGGCTGAGCCCGGCAATCTCGTCCTGTTGCTGCTTCTTGTCAGTCATGTCCTGCTCCTTCCTTAAGGCAAATGGTCAAATCTGTTGCACCGCGATCAGCTGGTCGTCGTCACTGGTGGCCGTGCGCTTGCCGCGCTTCTTGCGCTTGTTCACCAGCGGTGGGCACTTGTGCTCGTTGTGGTAGGTCATCTGGCAGTCGAGGCAGTAGTGGCACTCGTTGGCGTTGATCCTTCCATCGGGGTGGATGGCCTGGATCTCGCACTCCTTGGCGCAGAGCTGGCACGGCTGGCCGCATTCCTTGCGCCGCTTGAGCCAGTCGAACAGGCGGGCCTTGCCGGGGATCGCCAACGCCGCGCCGAGCGGGCAGACGTAGCGGCAATAGACCTTGCGGGTGAACAGGTTGATGACCAGCAACACCACCACGTAGGCGACGAACCACCATTGGCGATCGAAGTGCAGGGTGATGGCGGTCTTGAACGGCTCGACCTCGGCGAAGCGCTCGGCGGTGGACAGTGACTCCAGGGAGAGGCCGAACAGCACCAGCAGGACGATGTACTTGATCGCCCAGAGCCGCTCATGGACGGCAAAGGGCAGCTCGAACTGCGGCACCTTGAGCTTGCGTGCGGCCTCGTTGAGCAGTTCCTGCAGGGCGCCGAACGGGCACAGCCAGCCGCAGAACACGCCACGTCCCCAGAGCAGGATGCTGGCGGCGGTGAAAGTCCAGAGGATGAACAGCACCGGGTCGATGAGGAACAGTTCCCAGCGGAAGCCTTCGAACAGCGAGTGGACGAAGGTCAGCACGTTCACCACCGAGAGCTGGCCCAGGCAGTACCAGCCGATGTAGGTCAGGGTGAACAGCAGATAGCCGCGGCGCAGCCAGTGCAGCAGCTGCGGCCGACGGGCCAGGTTGTCCTGCAGGAAGAGGATCCCCGCCAGTAGCCCCAGGGCGCCGAGCAGCACGCCGATCTGGAAGCTTTTCTGGTACCAGACGCGCAGCCACATTGGCCGCTTGGCATCCTCCAGGGCCTCCAGTTCCGCCGCGCTGGGCTGCGGCCGGTCGAGGTAGCCCTCCGGCGTCTGGTAGCCGAGGTCGAAGGTGGTGAACAGGCTGTCCACCGGGCCGGTCTGGCGCCGCACCAGCAGTTCCAGGTCGAAGGGTGCGCCGGGGTCGAAGCGTTGTGCGGCGCGGACGATGAAGATCGCCATCTCGGCGAAATGCGGCATGCCCTCTGCGTAGGTATCCGACAGGCGCTGGTAATCGAGGTCGCGGAAACTGAGGATGCCGCCGAACTGGCGAATCTGCACCCGGTCGAAAATGCCGCCGCGCACATAACCCGAGCCCTTGAAGGAGTACTCGCCGCTGCCCAGTACCACGACGGCATATTCATTGGGCTTCAAGGACTCCATCAGCTCGCGGTATTGCTTGTCGCCGAGCAGGTTGCGGCCGACGTTGGGCGGGTTGAGCAGGGCGGTGTAGAGATCGATGAAGGTGTCTTCGCGCTGTTGCGCATCGCGGGCCTGGTTGACCTTTTCGGCGGCGGTGCCCTTGAAGGCGTCGTCGATCTGCCCGCGGGTCAGTTTCAGCTGGCGGATCGCGCCATTGCCCAGCAGCTCGCGCCAGCTCGCCGGCTGATAAACGTCGGTGCGGACGATAGCGGGCTTGGGTCGCACCTGGCCGTCGTCCTTGATCAGCTTGAGCGACACCGCCACGGTACGGGCAGCACGCATGATGATCTCGTTGACCACCATGACCGTCACGGTGGCGCCGGCGACAGCATCCACGGTCACCGTCTGCGGATCGCCGGAGCGCCCCACGGCCACGCGCTGGTCGGCGCGCAGGCCGCTGTAGCCGGCGGTGAAGGCGTGGAGTTTTTCTTCAGGAATGCCGATCAGCAGGATCGGCTCGTGGTGTTCGAGGACGTAGATGTCGCGGATCACTGCCTGCGGATCGAGGATCACCTGGACGTTGATCGGCTTGCCGGAATACGCGGGAATGCGGGTGACACGAATGCTCTGGAAGGCGTAGCCCAAGAGTTTGTCGCCGTGGGACAGACGCCGCACGCCGTACTCGCCCTCGGGCTCGCCAATGTGGTCGGCCTGGGGGAACACCTGCTGGATGCGCGTTCGCTCCAGATCGCTGAGGTCGGCGCTGTGCGCCGCCAGGCCAAGCATCAGTAACAGGCAGCCGAGCAGCGCCCTGTACAGATCGCGAACGCCCGCCATGGGGCCTCCTTCCTCCATCGCCCGGTCGGGCGGAACTGCGTCAGAAGGCGGTGGGCGCCGATCTCACGCAACGGGTCACTTGAGGGTGACGATCCACTCGGCCAGGGTCTTGGCTTCTTCCGGGCTCACGGCGTTGGCGGGCATCGGGATCGGGCCCCAGTTGCCTTTGCTGCCGGTCTTGATGCTGTTGGTGATGTAGGCAACGCCGTCGGCCTGTGGGCCGTACTTGGCGGCAACGTCATGGAAAGCGGGGCCGACGAGCTTCTTGTCGACCGAATGGCAGGCCACGCAAGCCTTCGCCTTGAACAGCTCCTCGCCGGTGCTGGCCATTGCGGTTGTCTGGACCAGCAGGCCGCCGAACAGCAGGGCTACCAGGGCTTTGTTCATGAACGCTTCTCCTCACAGGCTGGCGCTTCGAGGCGCCGATCGTTTTCGCCGGCTTCCCGCCCGGCGTCTGTGGCGATTCTAGGAGCGGCCCCTGCGGCTTCCGCTTGATGCCAATCAAGAAGTTCCCGCGCCGTGCTTGAGGCATTGCGCCGCGCTGGCTAGCGTGCGAGCCGACAACTGCCAACCGAGAGTCGCCCGCCATGAACGCCCCCGCGCAGAACGATCCGCCGCTCTTCTATCAGCCGACCGGCAACGAGGTGGCGCTGTTCACGCAGGCGTCCGCGCAGGGCGTGCCGGTACTGATCAAGGGCCCGACCGGCTGCGGCAAGACCCGCTTCGTCCAGCACATGGCGCAGCGCCTGAACCTGCCGCTGTACACCGTGGCCTGCCATGACGACCTGTCGGCAGCGGACCTGGTCGGCCGCCACCTGATCGGCAGCGACGGCACCTGGTGGCAGGACGGCCCGCTGACCCGCGCGGTGCGCGAAGGCGGCATCTGCTACCTCGACGAAGTGGTCGAGGCGCGGCAGGACACCGTGGTCGTGCTGCACCCGCTGGCGGACGATCGCCGCGAACTGTTCATCGAGCGCACCGGTGAATCCCTGGTGGCGCCCCCCGGCTTCATGTTGGTGGTGTCCTACAACCCCGGCTACCAGAACCTGCTCAAGGGCATGAAACCCAGCACCCGCCAGCGCTTCGTCGCCCTGCGCTTCGACTATCCGGCGCCGGAAGCGGAGGCTGCGATCATCGTCCGCGAGGCCGGGGTCGCGCCGGAACTGGCGCAACGCCTGACGCAGCTGGGCGTGGCCCTGCGCCGGCTGGGCCGGCAGGAGCTGGAGGAAGTCTGCTCGACACGCTTGCTGGTGCTTACCGCGCGGCTGTTCAACGCCGGCGTGGCACCCCGCGATGCCTGCCGCGCCGGGCTCGCCGAGCCGTTGTCGGACGACGAGGCCACGGTCGCCGCGCTGATGGACCTGGTCGATGTCCACTTCGCCTGACGCGACACTCGATGCCCGGCACCTGCCGGGCGACCTGGCGATGTGGTTGTTCATCCTCGCCGAACTGACCGTCTTCGCCATCCTCATCATTGTCTTCGCCGTGGCCCAGTACCTGGACGTCGAAGGCTTCCGTGCCGGCCGCGCGCAACTGGACCTGTCCACCGCCCTGGCGCTGACCCTGACACTGCTTACCGCCGGGTTCTGCGCAGCGCTGGCGGTGGAGCAGGTGCGCCACGGCCGGCAGCGGCGTGCGGCTGCACTGCTGGGGGTTGCCGTGTTGCTGGGGCTGGTCCACGTAGTGCTCAAGTCCGGCGAATACCATCACCTCGCCGCGCAGGGGCTGGACCTGGAATACAGCACCTTCTTCACCCTGTTCTGGCTGATCACCGGCTTCCACTTTCTGCATGTGCTGCTGGGGCTGGTGATCCTCGGCTGGATGACGTTGCGCTGCCTGCGCGGCGCCTACCGCGGCGATGCCCTGGGTGGGCTGGAGTCCGGCGCGCTCTATTGGCACATGGTCGACCTGGTCTGGGTGGTGCTGTTCCCGCTGGTCTACGTGCTGGCGCCTGGCTCGTGAACACGCTGCTGCTTGCCTGGCTGCTGATGCTGCCGATGTCCGCTGCCGCCGTCTGGCTCGGTCACCACGCGCCCGATGCCCTGGTGCCGGTGGCGGTGATCCTGCTGCTGGGCCTGGGCAAGGCATGGCTCATCGTGCTGCGCTTCATGGAACTCGGCCATGGCCCGCGGCTGTGGCAATCGCTGCTCCTTGGCTGGCCGCTGGTGGTTACCGGGGCGATCCTCGTCCTACATGCAACTCACTGATTTCATGTAGGAAAAATACCCGACTAGAAGCATTGGTCTTTCTTGATTGCCATCAAGCGAGGCGGCCAGGGACGGTTTCTACAATGGCCCCGACCGTGACCTAGGAGGGCCCCATGTCAGAGACATTTACCAAAGGGATGGCGAGGAACATCTACCTGGGAGGAGGCGTTTTCTTCTTCCTGGTGTTCCTCGCGCTGACCTATCACACCGAAACCACCTTCCCCAAGCGCACCAACGAGAGTGAGCTCACCGAGTCGGTGGTGCGCGGCAAGCTGGTGTGGGAACAGAACAACTGCGTGGGGTGCCACTCCATCCTCGGTGAAGGCGCCTACTTTGCGCCGGAGCTGGGCAACGTCGCGATCCGCCGCGGTGGCGACGCCGCCTTCGGCTCCTTCCTCGCGGCCTGGATGAAGATGCAGCCGCTGGGCGTCCCCGGCCGCCGGCAGATGCCGCAGTTCCACCTGAGCGACCAGGAGGTCACCGATCTCGCGGCGTTCCTGCTGTGGACCTCGAAGATCGACACCAACAAATGGCCGCCGAACAAGGAGGGTTGAGCATGACCCCGGGCAATCCCTATCTGAAATTCGCCTCGCAGTCGGTGGCCAAGCCGTACTTCGTGTTCGCCCTGATGCTCTTTGTCGGGCAGATCGTCTTCGGCCTGATCATGGGCCTGCAGTACGTGGTCGGTGACTTCCTGTTCCCCGCTATCCCGTTCAACGTCGCACGGATGGTGCACACCAACCTGCTGATCGTCTGGCTGCTGTTCGCCTTCATGGGTGCGGCCTACTACCTGATCCCCGAAGAGGCCGACCGTGAGCTGTACAGCCCGAAACTGGCCATCGTGCTGTTCTGGGTCTTCGCCATCGCCGGCGTGCTGACCATCCTCGGCTATCTGTTCGTGCCGTACGCGGGTCTCGCCAGGCTGACCCACAACGAGTTGCTGCCGACCATGGGTCGGGAGTTCCTCGAACAGCCGACCATCACCAAGATGGGCATCGTGGTCGTGGCGCTGGGCTTCCTCTTCAACATCGGCATGACCATGCTCAAAGGCCGCAAGACCGCCGTCAGCGTGGTGATGATGACCGGCCTGGTGGGCCTGGCGGTGTTCTTCCTGTTCTCCTTCTACAACCCGGAGAACCTGTCGCGCGACAAGTACTACTGGTGGTGGGTCGTGCACCTGTGGGTGGAAGGCGTGTGGGAACTGATCATGGGCGCGATGCTGGCCTTCGTGCTGATCAAGATCACCGGCGTCGACCGCGAAGTCGTGGAGAAATGGCTCTACGTGATCATCGCCATGGCTCTGATCACCGGCATCATCGGCACCGGCCACCACTTCTTCTGGATCGGCGCGCCGCAGGTCTGGCTGTGGCTGGGCTCGATCTTCTCGGCGCTGGAGCCGCTGCCGTTCTTCGCCATGGTGCTGTTCGCCTTCAACATGGTGAACCGCCGCCGCCGCGAGCACCCGAACAAGGCCGCCGCACTGTGGGCGCTGGGCACCACCGTGACCGCCTTCCTCGGCGCCGGCGTGTGGGGCTTCCTGCACACCCTGGCCCCGGTGAACTTCTACACCCACGGTTCGCAGCTCACCGCCGCCCACGGGCACCTGGCCTTCTACGGCGCCTACGCGATGATCGTGATGACCATGATCAGCTACGCCATGCCGCGCCTGCGGGGCATCGGCGAAGCGCCTGACGCCCGTGCGCAGAGCCTGGAGATCTGGGGCTTCTGGCTGATGACCATCGCCATGCTGCTGATCACCCTGATGCTCACCGCCGCCGGCATCGTCCAGGTCTGGCTGCAGCGCATGCCGGCCGATGGCGCTGCCATGCCATTCATGGCCACGGTCGAGCAACTGAAGATCTTCTTCTGGCTGCGCCTGTACTCCGGTGTGGGCTTCTTCATCGGGCTGATCTGCTACCTGCTGAGCTTCCGTCAGCGCGGTCGTATGGCTGTCGCTTCCGGCGTGGCACAGGTGGGCTGATCGATCTCGTCAACCCGGGCCCGTCCGCTTTGCGGCGGGCCTTTCGACGTTTACAGCGCCTGTCGGATGACTGCGAGATGACCGTCAGCGCTTCTAGCGCCCCCTCCCTGAGGGGATAGGGGACTGGTTCGGCGCGGCATCCGGTGCCGCGCCTCCCTGTGCCTTCTTTCTCCCGGAGTCGCCATGACCATCCACCTCGAAATCGAAGAAGGCTTCGGCCGCGCCTGGCACCGTTTCATCACCCGCCGCGCCAGCCCGGAGTTCGAAGAGGCGGCAGTGGCCCTGGAGGAGGTGCGGCGCAGCCTGCTGCTGCTGTTCCGTGGCACCGGCGGCGAAGCCGGGGTCGGCGTGGAGGCGGCCAGTGCCCGTGAGCTGCTGGTACGCCGCAGCCTGCTGCAACAGGTTGCCGGTACCTGCCAGCAACTGCCGGTAGCCTGGTTCGATGCCGACTCCCTGCGCCTGCCGGCACAGCTGGCGGTATTCCCTGACGCCGACTTGAACTGCGAACTCTACCGCTGGCTGGCGCTGCTCGCCGCCCACAGCCAGCCGATGCGCCACTGGGCCCGTGATAACCAGGCCTGGACGCGAACGGTGCTGGAGCGTTACCCACTGCTGCGCCCGCGCTATCACCGAATGGTGAACGCCCTGCTCAGCCTGAGGCCTGACCCGGGCACGCTGCCGCCTGCCGAGGCGGAGCTGGAGCTGGCGCTGCAACAGGCGCTGCGCGATCCGGGCAGCATCGAACGTCTGCCCCGAAGTGAAAAGGCGCCCTGGCCGGTGCCGCTGTGGCTCTACCCGCCGCAGCGCCTGGCCGCGCCGCAGCACACCGACCTGATCGATGGCGCCGAGCAGGGCCGCTCCCCCCACAGCGAAGCCAAGGGCCTGGCGCGCAAGCGTGCCGAGCGTGTCGAACAGGACCCCGGCCGTGGCGGTCTGCTGCTGTTCCGTCTGGAGAATCTGTTCAGCTGGTCCGAGCACATCGAACTGGATCGCGCCGGCGATGACAGCGAAGACCTCGATGCAGCGAAGGTTGCCGACGACCTCGATCACCTGAGCCTGTCCCGGCAACGGCAGAAGAAGGGCGGCGGGTTGAAGCTCGATCTCGATTTGCCCGCCGCCGACTTCGACGACGTGCCGCTGGGCGAGGGTATCCGCCTGCCGGAATGGGATTACCGCCGCCGGCAACTGATCGAAGACCACGTCTGCCTGCAGCCGATGCTGCCTCGCGATGCCGTGCCGGCGCCGCTGCCGGACGCTCTGGCGCCCATCGCGCGGCGGCTGCGCCGGCAGTTCGAAAGCCTGCGCCAGCAGCCGCAGTGGCTGCGCCGGCAACCCCAGGGCGCCGAACTGGACCTGGAGGCCTGGCTGGATTTCAGCGTCGAACGACGCCTGGGCGCCTGCAGCGAGCCGGGGTTGTTTCTTGAGCGACGGCAAACCCGCCGCGACCTGGCGTGCCTGCTGCTGGCGGACCTGTCGATGTCCACCGACGCGCATATCGACAACGACCACCGCGTCATCGACCTGATCAGCGACAGCCTGTTGCTCTTCGGCGAGGCACTGCAGGCAGTTGGCGATCGTTTCGCCCTGTACGGGTTCTCCTCGCTGCGCCGGCAGCAGGTGCGCCTGACCCAGCTGAAGACCTTCGACGAGCGCCACAACGACACCGTGCGCGGGCGCATCCGCGCGCTGCGTCCTGGCTATTACACACGCATGGGCGCGGCGATCCGCCGGGCCACGCAGTTATTGCTGGAGCGCAAGGAACGCCAGCGCGTGCTGCTGATCCTCACCGACGGCAAGCCCAACGACCTGGATTTGTATGAGGGACGCTACGGCGTCGAGGACACCCGCCAGGCGGTGCTGGAAGCCCGTCGCGCCGGGCTGGTGCCGTTCTGCATCACCATCGACCGCGAGGCCGCGGACTACCTGCCGCACCTGTTCGGCAGCCAGGGCTACCTGCTGCTCAACGACCCGGCGCAGCTGCCGGTGCAACTGCCGCAGCTGTATCGGCAACTCACCCGTCGCCAGGGATGACCAGCAAGGAATGTAGGGCGAATGAAGCGGAACGCTTTATCCGCCACGGCGGATAACGCCTGGGCGTTATGCGCCCTACGAAGCTACGGGGCTGATGGCACATTCTGTAGGAGCGAGCTTGCTCGCGAACCGAATCCCGCAGCGGGGCCAGGTTCGCGAGCAAGGGCTAGGCGCTCCCCGCGGTCCTACGAAAAGCAGGCGAGCGGGCCTCAGCGCGGCAGCCAGACCATCATCGCCGCGCAGAACACCGCGAGCATCGCGCAGTACCAGGCGAAGCGCTTCAGCCGGCGCTGCTTTGCCAGTTCCTGATCAAGCGGCAGAGGCATCCCGCACTGCGGGCAATCGGCAGCGTCCTCGGGGCTCTCGTGCTGGCAATACAGGCACTGGCGCATGGACCTACTCGAACTGTTCCAGCCGCGCGACGTCGAGTACCTGCACGTTGCGTCCGTCGAGGTCGATGATCTTTTCGTCGATCAGCCGCCGTAGCACGCGGGAAAAGGTCTCCGGCTGGATCGACAGGTGCCCGGCCACCAGTTGCTTGGCCATCGGCAGCTCGAAGCGGTTGATTTCGCTGCCCTGGCGATTGAGCTGGGTGATCAGGTAGCGCACCACGCGGTGGGTGGAGTTCTTCAGCGACAGCGTTTCGATCTCGTTGATCCGCCGGTGCAGGCGTACGCAGAGGGTGGCGAGCAGGGAGAAGGGCAGCTGCGGGTTGCTGTGCAGCAGCTCCATGTAGGTGCGGTTGGCGAAGCGGTAGACCTGCGTGGGCTCCAGCGCCTGGGCCGAGGCCACGTAGTCGGGGGTGTCCATCAGCATCATGGCTTCGGCGAAGGTCTGCCGGCTGCCGACCACCTCCAGCACCTTCTCCTGTCCCTCCGGCGTCAGGCGGTAGATTTTCACCGCCCCGGAAATCACGAAGTAGAAGGCATGGGCCGGCTCGCCCTGGAGGAACAGCTTGTCGCCCTTCTCCAGGTTGAGCAGCGTGCTGGTGGCGAGCAACTGCTCCAGCTGTTCCTCGTTGAGCACGTTGAACAGGTGGTGGCCGCACAGAATCTGGTGGTGGACGCGATGCGCTTGCATGGCGGGGCGCTCCTGGGCGGGGACAATCCCGCCAGTATGTGCGATGCCGCCGGGCAGCGTGGTGAGGCAAGCTGTCACTGGTCGCCCTCCTGGCTCCCGGTTCGGCGCTCAGGCCGGGTGGTTGGCGCCGAGGAACAGCAGGTTGTTCTCCAGGTGGATGTGCTGCATCAGGTCGCGACGCAGTTCTTCCAGGCCGCTGTAGAGACGCCGCCAGCTGTTGCAGCCGTCCGCTGGCACGGTGAGGTCGTCGGTCAGGTCGGCCAGCACGGCGAGGGATTGCGAGTGCTCGTCGTGCTCATGGCGCATCACGCCGATCGGGCCCTGCACGTGGGACAGCGGGATGCCCTGGCGCAGCCAGGGGAAGAGCACGCTCTCCTCCTTGCACATGTGCCATTCCAGCTCTTCCTGGATGGTCTTCAGGTGCGCCGTCAGGCCGGCGGGGCACTGCGGGTGCGCGGCGTGGGTCTTCTCGACCCGTTCGGCCAGCGGGATCAGCGCCGGCAATTGCTCGCGGTGGACCTTGTGGTAACGCTCGAGGATGTGGTCGATGAGCTGGTCGTTGCTGGTCAGACGCCAGTCGGTCTGCTCATTGACCGGTGGCAGCGCCTGCAGTTCTTCGGCGATGCGCCGGGCGTCCAGGCCCTGCTCGCTGGCGGCCTCGCCCAGGCTGCGTTGGCCGGCACAGCAGAAGTCGAGCTTGTAGTCGTGGAACAGCGCACAGCTGCCCAGCAGGCTGAGGGCCAGGTCGCTCAGGGTGCGTTCGATGAGGGTATCGGTCATGGCTGGCCTCGGGCGGAGTGGGGTACGGCGGCCGCAGTCGTGGTGGCCGTCAATCTTGGCAGGGAGGCGGTCAGTCTAGGGAAGGGCGCGCACCACGCTCCTTGATTGCAGTCAAGCGTCCTCGACCAGCACTTCCCGCTCGTCGCCACCGGCCACTCGCATCAGCTGCTGCGGGTTGCACACCAGCAGCTTCTGCCGGCCACCGCGCACCAGACCACGCTCTTCCCAGGCGCTGAGAATGCGCGAGACGGTGTGCAGGGTGGTGCCGGTCATTTCGGCGATGTCCTGGCGGGTCACCGGGAAATCGATGCGGATACCGTCGGCTTCCGCTCGGCCGGACTGCTGCACCAGGCGCAGCACGGTATGCGCGACGCGCCGTTCGACCTCTTCGGTGGCCAGCTCGCAGAAACGTACGTGGGCTTCCTGCAGGCGCTCGCCGATGGCCTGGACGGTGTTCAGGGCGAAACCGGGGTGGCGGGCCAGCAGCGGTTCCCACTGGCTGGTGGGCCAGGCCAGCACGAGGCTGTCCCGGTTGGCGGTGGCGGTCGCGGGGTAACTGCTAAGGCCCAGGGCGCGCACGAAGCCGAACAGGTCGCCCGGATTGACCACCCGCACCAGCACCCGCTGGCCATCGCCGGTGAGCTGGGTGGCCTTCAGGCGGCCGTGCACCAGCAGGTAGAAGTTGCTCGCCGGCGCGCCCTGCTCGAACACGGCCGCGCCGCTGACCAGGCGCAGGATGCTGGCCTGGCGGAGGATGTCGTCCTGTTCCTCGCGGCTGCTGTTGGCGAAGGGCGGCAAACTGCCCAGCCAGGCGCGGTGGAGCGAGAGATTGGCGGTCACGGCGATGATTCCCGTCAGTTCGCCGCAGCATACCGGCTAAGGGCCGTGGCGGAACTTGAGGGGAATCAAGGGATGTCCCTGACCAGGCGGAAGCCGAGGTTGTCCGGTGGTTGCCCGGCGCTGCAGCCGCCACCGCGGGCATCGCGGACGAAATCGTTGATCGCCGCCCGGTGGCGACCTTCGGCGATGCGGATCGAGCAGTATTCGGCGCGTTCGGTCTGTGCGCCGCGGGCGTCGAGGTTGACCCGCTGATGGCAGCTCTGGGTCCATTCCCAGACATTGCCGCCCAGGTCGGCCACGCCGTATTCATTGAGCCCGTGATTGCCGCGCACCTGGGGCAGCGCCGAGGCACTCGTGCGGGTCTGTGCTTCCAGGCGGTAGCGCGCCAGCCAGCGCCGGGCGGGGTTGCTGCCATCGTCGTCGTCGTCGTCGATGCGCAGGGCATCGTCGGCCCAGCGCGAGCCGGCGAAGAAGGCCCACTCGCGATCGGTCGGCAGCCGCCACTGCTGGCCAGTGCGTCTGGACAGCCAGTCGGCGTAGAGCTGCGCATCCAGCAGGCTGGCGCCGGTGAGAGGCAGGTCGTCGCGGGGAGCGCTGTTGCCCAGCGGCAGGCAATCGCCTTCGGCCACGCAGCGGGCGTATTCGCCCTGGCTGACCTGGAATTTCATGACTTCGAAGCGCGGGGCGAGGTGTTCTCGCCGCGAAGGCGCGTCCACTGCCTGTTTCTCCAGCCAGTAGTCGCCCGCCGGACGGAAGTCGAAGTCGCGGGGTTCGAGTCTCACGGTTTGCGGTGCGAGTTCCGCTGCGTGCTGTGGCCGCAGCAGGAGGAAAGCCCCGCCCAGCAGCAGCGCGACGGGTACGCCGATCAGGATGGTCTTGCGCATGGTCTGCCCGGTCGTCGTTATCGTTTGCTGGGAAGGGGCCGGCCCGGATGGGCCGGCCTCGGGGCCTACTTGATCGCAGTGGGCGGCTGGATCTGGCTCATCAGGTCGTTGTTCCATTGGCCTTCGACCTGGATATGCGCCGCAGCGCCCAGCAGCACCGCTTCGATGAGGTTGTGGTTGAGGTAGGTGTACAGGCCCGGCTGCAGGAAGGTGTACAGCGCCGCGCCGGCCGCACCGCCGGGGATGAACCAGGTTTCCAGGTCCTCTTCCGGCGGATTGTTGAACTTGCCGGTAGCCCAGACGTGATCGCCATGGCCGCCGATCAGGTGCGGGCGGGTATCGCGGTTGGCCTGGGAGTGGACGATCAGCAGGGTCTCGCCGACATTGGCCTTGAGCGCATTCTTGCCGGTCAGGGCGCCGACCTTGCCGTTGAACACGATGTGACTGGGAATCAGCCCCTTCATGACCTGCTGCATATCGTTGTAGCTTTCCATGGGCGTACCATAGCGCTTGAAGTTGCCGTCCTTGTCGCGCGGGACGTAGAAGTCCTGCTCGCCGATATAGACCACCTTGTCGTACTTCAGCGCCTTGCCGTCGCGGTCTTTCAGGCCGTCGCGCGGCAGCACCATGATCGCCCCGTTCATGCCCGAGACCACATGCCAGGGGATCATCGCGCCGCCCGGTGCGCAGTGGTAGACGAACACGCCGGGGCGGGTGGCGCGAAAGCGCAGTTTCACTTCCTCGCCGGGCTGGATGATGGTCAGCGCGCCGCCGCCCAGGGCGCCGGTGGAGGCATGGAAGTCGATGTTGTGGGTCAGGGTGTTGCTCGCCGGGTTGACCAGGGTGAGTTCCAGGTAGTCGTCCTGGTGCACCACCATCATCGGCCCGGGCACCGAGCCATTGAAGGTCATGGCGTGGATCTCGGTGCCGTCGTCGTCGATGACCTGCTTCTTCTCCTCGATCACCATGCGGAACTGCACGACCTTGGGCTTGCCCTTGGCGCGCTGCTCGTGGGCATGGACGAAGGGTGGCGCAACCAGCTCGACCTGGACGTGCTCCAGCTTCGAGAGGTCCACGGCCGGCCCCATGTTCTTCGGCGCTGCCTCCCCGTCGGCCATTGCCGTGCCGCTGCCAAGCATGCTGCCGGTGACGCCCAGGACCACGGCGCCGGCCAGCAGGGTGCGGCGGGAAAGCGAAATCTCTTCCTGATCAAGCATGGGTAACTCTCCGTATTCGACGATCTGTCGTTGGGAGAAGAAATACCCGGTCGGCAAATTCCTTCTTTGAGCCGGAACAAAGAAGGAATCAGCTGGACAATGTGTCGCAGGCCCTGCTGTGCGGTAGATCGCTTTTACAGTCTTGCCCCCATGCAGGCGGGCAAGACCAGGCGCGGCGAGGTAAGATTCTTCCTGCTCTGAATTCCGGCCCGGCGTGCGGGCTCCAACGGACAAGGATCATTCATGCGTCTGTACGGACTGACCCTGCTGGCCCTGATCACCGGCTGCCTCGGCGTGCAGGAGGCGCGCGCGAGCAGCGACGACTCCTGTTATCCGAGCTGGAACCTCAAGCGCGACACGCTGGACGTGTGCAACAGCCTGCCTTTCCTGAGTCCGGGCAACGATAGCCGGGTCAATCTGCAACTGCTGCTGGCCGATGCCGGCCAGGCCAGCATCCCCAACCGCGCGCTGACCGACGACGAGCAGCAGCTGGGTTACGGCCAGGTGCCTTTCCCGCTGGCCCGCTGGCTCGACGGCGCGGCCCCGGAAGACGCGACCGACAGCACCAGCACCGCTTCCCTGGCCGATCTTGCCGCGCGCATCGGCCTGCCGGCGGATACCGTGCAGTCCTCCGCCGACAGCTTCGCCAGCGGCGAAGGCAGCCGCTGCCGCAGCAACAATCCGCTCACCGCCCAGGACTTCCTCAGCCAGCTGCTGCTGGCCGACAGCCTCACCGCCGGCGAGCGCCAGGGCCTGGCCCGGGCGCGTTTGACCCTGCTGGGTGCCTGCCAGTGGGACGAAACCCAGCTCAGCGTGCTGCTGCCGGGCGACCTGCAGAGCGCCCCGGCCAAGGCCTACCGTACTTACCTCAAGGGTGCGGCGGACTTCTACAGCGGGCGCTTCGCCGACGCGCTGAAATCCTTCCGTAGCCTGCAGGACAGCGACCAGGCCTGGCTGAAGGAAACCTCGCGCTACATGGTCGCCCGTGCGCTGCTCAACCAGGCGCAGCAGAACGCCTTCGACGAGATGGGCTACCCGGATCTGCGCAAGGTCGACAAGAAGATCCTCGTCCAGGCCGAATCCGCGCTGGGCGACTACCTCAAGGCTTATCCACAAGGCCGCTACGGCGCCTCGGCCAAGGGCCTGACGCGGCGTGTCTACTGGCTGATGAGCGATGAAGGCCGGCTGGCCGGCGAGTACGCCGAGCTGTTCGCCCGCGAGGATGCCGACGATCTCGCCCAACTGGTGCAGGAAGTCGACAACAAGCTGCTGGTCACCGCGCACCCGGCCGACGTGCGCGATGCGCGTCTGCTGGCGGTGCTCGATCTGATGCAGATGCGCCACCACGAGCCCAGCGAGCCCCGCGCCCTGGACGCTGCGGGACTGGCCGCGCAGAAGGACCTCTTCGCGAAGAACCCCGGCCTGCACGACTACCTGACGGCGGCCTACCAGCTCTATGTCGAGGAAAAGCCCGTCGAGGCGCTGAAGTCGCTGCCCGAAGAGCCGCCCGCCAAGCTCGACTACCTTGCCTTCAGCCAGCAGGTCCTGCGCGGTTTCGCCCTCGAGGCCGGCAACGACTGGATCGCCGCCGAGAAACTCTGGTTGCGCCTGTTGCCGCAGGCGGTACAGCCGCTGCAGCGCGACCAGCTGGAGCTGGCCCTGGCCTTCAACTATGAGCGCAGCGACCGCCTGGTGAAGGTGTTCGCCGAAGGCTCGCCGGTGCACACGCCGATCATCCGCGAAATCCTCCTGCGCCACATCGCGGGGCCCGAACTGCTGCGCCAGCAGGCGAAATCCACCAGCGTCTCCGTGGAAGAGCGCGATACCGCGCTGTTCGCCCTGCTCTACAAGGACCTGCTGCATGGCCAGTACCAGGCCTACATCGACGACCTCTCCCTGCTGCCCACCGATGGCAGTGGCAAGCCCCTGGGCGCCAGCATCGGCTACCTCTACGGCAGCATGCCGCTGTCGCTGTTCCAGTGGCCCGGCGGCAAGAACGACAGCGGCTACGAGTGCCCGGCGATCGTCGACGTCGCCCGCGACCTGCTGCAATCTCCGCAGCCGCCCAAGGCGCTGAACTGCCTGGGCGAATTCATCCTGCGCAACGGCCTGGACGGCTTCCCCCTCGACACCCAGCCCAGCGAGCGCGAACTGGGCGGGGGCGAGTCGCTGTTCCCCGGCACGCCCTACTCGCGCATGGACGGCTACCTCAAGGTCATCGCCGACAAGCAGGCGGTGGAAGAGGACCGCGCGTACGCGCTGTTCCGCGCCATCAACTGCTTCGCGCCCAGCGGCTTCAATGGCTGCGGCAGCCAGGACATTGCCCCGGTGCAGCGCAAGCAGTGGTTCCGCACGCTCAAGGGCCAGTACTCCGCCACGCCCTGGGCGAAGTCTCTGAAGTACTACTGGTAATCCTGGTGCGCCGGGCCGTGGTGCTGGCGCTGGCGCTGCTCGTTGGCAACGCCTCGGCGGCCGGCGTGGACGCCGCGGACCACGATGCCTTCTGGCTCTGGAGCGGCGTCGCGCCCCAGCCAGTGCTGGCCCAGGCTCGCACGCTCTACGTCCTGCAGGGGCAGGTCAGCGCGCCGCGCCAGCGCGAAGGCCAGGCCCGCCTGATCGCCCAGGGCATCGCCATTCCGCGCCTGAAGCAGGGCGAGGTCTGGGTGGTCTACCGCGCCCACACCCTGCGCTGGAGCGAGGACATCTACCGCACCCTGCTGTCCCAGCTGCGCCGCTGGCGCGCGGCGGGCAACCCGGTGGTGGGCGTGCAGATCGATTTCGATGCCCGCACGCGTCACCTGGACGAGTACGTCGACTTCCTCCAGGACCTGCGCAAACGTCTGCCGGAAGACTGCAAGCTGAGCATCACCGGGCTGATGGACTGGGGCAGCAATGGCGCACCGGAGACCATCAATCGCCTGGCCGGCGTAGTGGACGAGGTGGTGGTGCAGACCTACCAGGGACGCACGACCATTCCCAACTACCAGGCCTACCTGCCGCGCGTGGCGCGCCTGCAACTGCCCTTCCGCATCGGGCTGGCGCAGTACGGGGAATGGCAGGCGCCGGATTACCTGGCGCAGAGCCGGTGGTTCAGGGGGTATGTGGTGTTCCTGCAGAACCCGTGAGAGTGGTGCAGGTGACTAACCAAGCTCGCGGTTCCTGCAGCTAAATCAACCGCCACCACACCCACACTTGCCGCACTCGTTCGCGCATCCGTCGGCCGTCGCTTCGCGAGCATCCCGTGTGGTTCCGCCATTCAGGTTACGCATCAGCAAGGCGTACTGCAGGTCCAGTTCCCCGGGCACCGGGATATGCACCAGATGGCCATCACCCGGCGCGACGCCGATTGACTCGCCACGGGCGTTCTCCATGGCATTCAGGCGGAAGGTGCGGTTGCCGGCCGGGGTCATCAGCTCGACGCTGTCGCCGACTTCGAAGCGGTTCTTCACCCGCACCTCGGCCAGCCCGTGACGGCGCTCGCCGGTGAACTCGCCGACGAACTGCTGGCGCTCGGACAGGGAGTGGCCGTACTGGTAGTTCTGGTACTCGTCATGCACGTGGCGGCGCAGGAAGCCCTCGGTATAGCCGCGATGGGCCAGGGATTCGAGGGTGTCCATCAGGCCGAGGTCGAAGGCGCGCCCGGCGACGGCGTCGTCGATGGCCTTGCGGTAGGCCTGGGCCGTGCGCGAGACGTAGTAGTGGGACTTGGTGCGGCCCTCGATTTTCAGCGAATGCACGCCCATCTGCGTCAAACGTTGCACATGCTGGATGGCGCGCAGGTCCTTGGAGTTCATGATGTAGGTGCCGTGCTCGTCCTCAAAGGCTTCCATCAGCTCGCCGGGGCGGTTGGCCTCTTCGAGCAGGACGATCTCCTTGGTCGGTGCGCCGATGCCCAGGGTCGGTTCGACGTTGCGCACGGCGTGGCCCAGTTCGTCTTCGTGGGCGGCGTGGGTCTGGTATTCCCAGCGGCAGGCGTTGGTGCAGGTGCCCTGGTTGGGGTCGCGGCGGTTGATGTAGCCCGACAGCAGGCAGCGCCCGGAGTAGGCCATGCACAGCGCGCCATGGACGAAGACTTCCAGCTCCATGCCCGGCACGCGCTCACGAATCTCGCCGATCTCTTCGAGCGACAGCTCGCGGGAGAGGATCACCCGCTTGAGCCCCTGCTGGCGCCAGAACTCCACGCTGGCCCAGTTCACCGCGTTGGCCTGCACTGAGAGATGTATATCAACCTCGGGGAAATGCTGGCGAACCAGCATGATCAGGCCGGGATCGGACATGATCAGCGCATCCGGCCCCAGGGCGATCACCGACTCGACGTCCTGCAGGAAGGTTTTCAGCTTGGCGTTGTGGGGGGCAATGTTGACCACCACGTACAAACGCTTGCCCAGGGCATGGGCTTCGTTGATGCCGGTGGCGAGATTGGCGTGGTCGAACTCGTTGTTGCGCACCCGCAGGCTGTAGCGCGGTTGGCCGGCGTAGACGGCGTCGGCGCCGTAAGCGAAGGCGTGGCGCAGGCTTTTCAGCGAGCCGGCGGGGCAGAGCAGTTCGGGGGCAAACGGAGTGCGGGACATGGCAATGCAGCGGGTAGTGGGAAAAAGGCTGCCACTCTAGAAAGTCCGCGGGCTGCGCGTGCTGAGCGAGGTCAACGGATCGCGCCAGAATTCGGTACGTCCGATGTATGCAAGAGTAACGGTCTTCTGTCGGCCACGCGGTGCCAGCGCATCCCCTCGCTCCAGCCCTCTCCCCAAGGAGAGGGAGCCGTCCGTACCGGCTGACGCCAAGGCTTCATCCTCCACCGAACGGTCCCCTCTCCCGCTTGCGGGAGAGGGTTAGGGTGAGGGGGCCTTTGATCCTGTAGGAGCCCTATCACTCCAGCCAGCGCCGTCCCTGCAGCTCCAGCAGCGTCTGCGCCTGCTCCGGCCCGTTGCTGCCGGCCGGATAGGGGCGCGGGCTCTGGTAGTGCTCGTGCCAGCCCTTGATGATCGGGTCGACCCAGCTCCAGGCCGCTTCCACCTCGTCGCGGCGCATGAACAACGTCGAGTCGCCCTCGATCACGTCCAGCAGCAGGCGTTCGTAGGCGTCCCAGCGGCGCTTGTTGATGCTGAAAGCCTGGGCGAGGTTGAGGTCCAGCTCCACTGGTTCCAGCTGCATGCCCTTGCCGGGGGCCTTGGCCATCAGTTGCACGCTGATGCGTTCTTCGGGCTGCAGTCTTATCCACAGACGGTTGGCCGCGCCGGCACCGTTGCCGATCAGGCTGTTGGGGACCGGCCTGAACTGAATGACGATCTCCGAGCACTTCTTCGCCATGCGCTTGCCGGTGCGCAGGTAGAACGGCACGCCAGACCAGCGCCAGTTATCGATCTCCGCCTGAACGGCGACGAAGGTCTCCGTATCGCTGTCGTTGTCGACGTTCTTCTCGAACCAGTAGGCCGGAACATCCTGTCCGCCAATGTGTCCGGCGGTGTACTGGCCGCGCACGGTCTTGTCCTGCACGTCCTGCCCGGTGATCGGCTTGAGCGCCTGGAGGATCTTTACCTTCTCGTTGCGTACCGCCTCGGCATCGAAGCGCACCGGCGCTTCCATGGTCACCAGGCAGAGCAACTGCAACAGGTGGTTCTGCACCATGTCGCGCATGGCCCCGGCATGGTCGTAATAGCCGCCGCGGTTTTCCACGCCCAGGGTTTCGCTGACGGTGATCTGCACGTGATCGATGAAACCGTTGCGCCATACCGGCTCGAACAGGGTGTTGGCGAAGCGCAGGGCCATCAGGTTCTGCACAGTTTCCTTGCCCAGGTAGTGGTCAATGCGGAACACGCGGGATTCGTCGAACACCTCGCCGATGGCCTGGTTGATCGCCACCGCCGATTCCAGCGAATGGCCCAGCGGCTTCTCCAGCACGATGCGCGCCAGCGGCCCGGCCAGGCCGGCGATCTTCAGGTTCTGTGCAATGGGCGCGAACAGGCTCGGTGTGGTGGCCAGATAGTGCACCAGCACGCGACCTTCGCTGCGCTTGAGGGCCTTGGCCAGGCGACCGAAGTCGGCGCTCTGCGAGGCGTCCATGGCGACGTATTGCAGGCGCTGGGCGAAGCTGCGCCAGGCTTCGGCGGAGAAGTCGCTGCGCGCCACCTGCACCCGGCAGTTGCGCTCGGCAAGGGCAAGGTAGGAGGCATTGTCGCGGTTGCTGCGGGCGAGGGCGAAGATCCGCGTGTCGGCCGGCAGGCGATTCTCCCGGTGCAGGTGATAGAGCGCCGGAAGCAGCTTGTGCAGGGCCAGGTCACCACTGCCGCCGAATACCAGGATGTCGCAGGAACTGGGAAGACTAAGGCTGGCGGGCATATTCAACGACTTATTCCCTGGGCTTGGCGAGTAGTTTTGTAGTATAACTACAACAAGACTACATAAATTTCAGACAACTATCACCGAGCCCATCCCTGTGAACCTTTTGCAGCACATTGCCCAGTCGCGTCATCTGCTCCGCAAGTCGGAGCTCAAGGTTGCCGATCACGTGATGCAGGACCCTGCATCGGTCATGCACAGCTCCATGGCGGACCTCGCCCATGGTGTCGGCGTCAGCGAGCCGACCATCGTGCGTTTTTGCCGCGCCATCGGCTGCAGCGGTTTCCAGGACCTCAAGCTCAAGCTGGCGCAGAGCCTGGCCGCCGGCGCCAGTTTCGGCCAGTTCTCGATCAACGAGAGCGACTCGGTGGCGGACTTCAGCCTGAAGATCTTCGACACCACCCTGCACTCGCTGATGGAAGTGCGCGAGCACCTCGACACCCACGCCCTGGAACGCGCCATCGCGGCCATCGCCCACGCCCAGCGTGTCGAGTTCTACGGCTTCGGCGCGTCGGGCGCGGTGGCGGCGGATGCCCAGCACAAGTTCTTCCGCCTGCTGCTGTCGGCGGCGGCGTATTCCGACCCGCACATGCAGGCCATGTCGGCGGTGACTCTGAAGCCTTCGGACGTGGCGATCTGCATCTCCCAGTCCGGCCGCTCCAAGGACCTGCTGGTGACCGCCAATCTGGTGCGCGAAGCCGGCGCCACGCTGATCACCCTCTGCCCCAGCCAGACTCCGCTGGCGGACCTGGCGACCGTGAACCTCGCGGTGGACGTGCATGAAGACACCGACATCTACACCCCGCTGACCTCGCGCATCGCCCACCTGGTGGTGATCGACGTTCTGGCGATGGGCGTGGCCATGGCCCGCGGCCCGGACCTGGTGAACCACCTCAAGAGCGTGAAGCGCAGTCTGCGCAGCCTGCGCCTGTCGCCCAAGGTGGTGAAGAACCACGAAGAGCGGCCGGAAGAGGCGTCCTGATTCGGCCGTAACGGTGCCGCCGACCGCTCGTCGGCGTCACCGCCGCTTTCATTGCCGCGTCGTCAAACCGTCATCCGCCCCCAGCATGCTGGCGTCTCCAGCCCTTCGGCCTTGGGAGATGCGAGATGCCCCGCCATATCGACGACACCCAGCTCCAAGTGGACAGCAAGACCCGCCGCAAGCTCGAAGACCAGCGGCGCATGCAGTTCCGTCGCGCCATCGAGGACCGCGTGGAGGCCCAGCGCCTCGCCCTCGAAACCTCCGATTACCCTGACCTGATCGCCGCCGCCTACCTCACTTCGGCGAAGGCGGGCCGGCGAAGCGTTCGGCAAGCTGGCTGATCAGCGCCCGCTCTTCACGGATGAAGGCGACGAACGCCTGGGCCACCGGACTCAGGCGCTTGCCGCGGGCATGTACCAGACACCAGCTGCGGTAGAGCGGCAGCTCTTCCACCGGCAGTTCGTGCAGCAGCCCGGACTGCAGCTCGCGGCTCACCGCATGGCGTGGCAGCAGCGCCAGTCCCAGTCCCGCCAATACCCCTTCCCGTGACCCCTCCAGCGAGGCGAACTCCAGTGTCTGCGCGAAGTGCGCGCGTTTCTGCTGGAAGTGTTCCTCACAGGCCTTGCGCGTACCCGAGCCGGGTTCGCGGATCAGCAGCGGATAGGGTTCCAGGTCCTTCAGCGAAAGCTTCGCGGCGTTGCACAGCGGGTGGTCCGGCGGTGCCACGGCAACGATCGGGTTGTTCAGGAAGGGCAGGAACTCCAGCGCCATGTCCTGCGGCACCAGGGACATGATCACCAGGTCGTCGCGGTTATCCGAGAGGCGCTTGATCACCTGGGCGCGGTTGACCACCGTGAGGTTCAGGCTGACATCCGGGTGCTGCGCGTGGAACGCGGCGAACAGGTGCGGAGTGATGTACTTGGCGCTGGATTCCACCGCCAGGCGCAACTGGCCCTGCAGCGAGCCCTTGAGGTCGGAGAGGTTCATGTCCAGCACTTCCAGGCGCTGGAAGATGTCGTTGGTGGCGCGCAGCAGGGCGTCGGCGGCATCGGTCTGGTAGAGCTTCTTGCCGATGTACTCGAACAGCGGCTGGCCGACCAGTTCTTCGAGCTGGCGGATCTGCAGGCTGACCGCCGGCTGGGTCAGGGCCATTTCTTCGGCGGCGCGGCTGTAGGAACGGCTTTCGCACACCGCGCGGAAAACCTGCAGCTGGCGAAGGGTCATACGCATCAATGACTTACGCATAGAAGCCTACTCGATGGCGACATTTTTCAGCGACTATAAAGCATTCTTTATGGCTACCCCAATAATTATTGATTTTGGTTAATCCTCCCTCCCGCGCTAGGGTAAAAACACGCCGGAACCCGCTCCGGCCACGAATATCCACAAGAGAATCCAGCTGCCTGAACGGGGCTGCCGATTGGTCTTTACGCCGGGGTCCACAAGGCCCGGGCCGAGGGAAAGCCGCAGTGATCAAGAAAATCCTGATCGCCAACCGTGGGGAGATCGCTGTCCGGATCGTGCGCGCCTGCGCCGAGATGGGCATTCGTTCGGTGGCCGTCTATTCCGACGCCGACCGCCACGCCCTGCATGTGAAGCGTGCCGACGAAGCGCACAGCCTGGGCGCCGACCCGCTGGCGGGTTACCTCAACCCGCGGGCGCTGGTGAACCTGGCCGTGGAAACCGGTTGCGACGCCCTGCACCCCGGTTACGGCTTCCTCTCCGAGAACGCCGAGCTGGCCGATATCTGCGCCGAGCGCGGGATCAAGTTCATCGGCCCGTCCGCCGAAGTCATCCGCCGCATGGGCGACAAGACCGAGGCGCGCCGCAGCATGATCGCCGCCGGCGTGCCCTGCACTCCCGGTACCGAAGGCAACGTCGCCGACCTGGCCGAAGCCCTGTCCGAAGCCGAGCGCATCGGCTACCCGGTGATGCTCAAGGCCACCTCCGGTGGCGGCGGCCGCGGTATCCGCCGCTGCAACAGCCGCGAAGAGCTGGAGCAGAATTTCCCCCGGGTGATCTCCGAGGCCACCAAGGCCTTCGGCAGCGCGGAGGTCTTCCTCGAGAAGTGCATCGTCAATCCGAAGCACATCGAGGCACAGATTCTCGCCGACTCCTTCGGCAACACCGTGCACCTGTTCGAGCGCGACTGCTCGATCCAGCGCCGCAACCAGAAGCTCATCGAGATCGCCCCCAGCCCGCAGCTGACCCCCGAGCAGCGCGCCTACATCGGCGACCTGTCCGTGCGCGCGGCCAAGGCCGTGGGCTACGAGAACGCCGGCACCGTGGAGTTCCTGCTCGCCGATGGCGAGGTGTACTTCATGGAGATGAACACCCGCGTGCAGGTGGAACACACCATCACCGAGGAAATCACCGGCATCGACATCGTCCGCGAGCAGATTCGGGTGGCGTCGGGCCTGCCGCTGTCCGTGAAGCAGGAAGACATCATCCACCGTGGCTTCGCGTTGCAGTTCCGCATCAACGCCGAAGACCCGAAGAACAACTTCCTGCCGTCCTTCGGCAAGATCACCCGCTACTACGCGCCCGGCGGCCCCGGCGTGCGCACCGACACGGCGATCTACACCGGCTACACCATCCCGCCGTACTACGACTCGATGTGCCTGAAGCTGGTGGTCTGGGCACTGACCTGGGAAGAGGCGCTGGACCGCGGCCTGCGTGCGCTGGACGACATGCGCGTGCAGGGCGTGAAGACCACGGCCGCCTACTACCAGGAAATCCTCAAGAACCCGGAATTCCGTAACGGCCAGTTCAATACCAGCTTCGTCGAAAGCCACCCGGAGCTGACCCAGTACTCCATCAAACGCACCCCGTCGCACCTGGCCATCGCCATCGCTACCGCCATTGCCGCCCACGCTGGCCTGTGAGGATCACGTACATGACCGTTGCCAAGAAAGTCACCGTCACCGATACCATCCTGCGCGACGCCCACCAGTCGCTGCTGGCGACCCGGATGCGCACCGAGGACATGCTGCCCATCTGCGACAAGCTCGACAAGGTCGGCTACTGGTCGCTGGAAGTCTGGGGCGGCGCCACCTTCGACGCCTGCGTACGCTTCCTCAAGGAAGACCCGTGGGAGCGCCTGCGCAAGCTCAAGGCCGCGCTGCCCAACACCCGCCTGCAGATGCTCCTGCGCGGGCAGAACCTGCTGGGCTACCGCCACTACAGCGACGACGTGGTCCGTGCCTTCGTTGCCAAGGCGGCGGTCAACGGCATCGACGTGTTCCGCATCTTCGACGCGATGAACGACGTGCGTAACCTGCGCGTCTCCATCGAAGCGGTGAAGGCTGCTGGCAAGCACGCCCAGGGCACCATTGCCTATACCACCAGCCCGGTGCACACCATCGAGGCCTTCGTTGCTCAGGGCAAGGCCATGGCCGACATGGGCGTGGACTCCATCGCCATCAAGGACATGGCCGGCCTGCTGACTCCGTATGCCACCGGCCAACTGGTCAAGGCGCTGAAAGAGGCGCTGCCGCTGGACGTGGTGGTGCACTCCCACGACACCGCCGGCGTGGCCAGCATGTGCCAGCTCAAGGCTGTGGAAAACGGCGCCGACCGCATCGACACCGCGATCTCCAGCATGGCCTGGGGCACCAGCCACCCGGGCACCGAATCCATGGTCGCCGCCCTGCGCGACACCCCGTTCGATACCGGCCTGGACCTGGAGCTGATCCAGGAAATCGGCATGTACTTCCACGCCGTGCGCAAGAAGTACCACCAGTTCGAGAGCGAGTTCACTGGCGTGGATACCCGCGTGCAGGTCAACCAGGTACCGGGCGGGATGATTTCCAACCTGGCCAACCAGCTCAAGGAACAGGGCGCGCTGAACCGCATGCCCGAAGTGCTCGCGGAAATCCCCCGCGTGCGCGAAGACCTCGGTTTCCCGCCCCTGGTCACCCCGACCTCGCAGATCGTCGGCACTCAGGCGTTCTTCAACGTGCTGGCCGGCGAGCGCTACAAGACCATTACCAACGAGGTGAAGCTCTACCTGCAGGGCCGTTACGGCAAGGCGCCGGGCAAGATCAACGAGCAGCTGCGCCGCCAGGCCATCGGCAACGAAGAAGTTATCGACGTGCGCCCGGCCGATCTCATCAAGCCGGAGCTGAACAAGCTGCGCGAAGAGATTGGCAGCCTGGCCAAGTCCGAAGAGGACGTGCTGACCTTCGCCATGTTCCCCGACATCGGCCGCAAGTTCCTCGAGGAGCGTGCCGCCGGCACCCTGAAACCCGAAGAGCTGCTGCCGATCCCCAACGGCAAGGGCGTCGCCGCTGCCGGCGGTGAGGGCGTACCGACCGAATTCGTGGTCGACGTGCACGGCGAGAGCTACCGCGTGGACATCACCGGCGTCGGTGTGAAGACCGACGGCAAGCGCCACTTCTACCTGTCGGTGGATGGCATGCCCGAAGAAGTGG
The DNA here is from genome assembly GCF_020401845.1 of Pseudomonas sp. HS-18. Taxonomy (NCBI): domain Bacteria; kingdom Pseudomonadati; phylum Pseudomonadota; class Gammaproteobacteria; order Pseudomonadales; family Pseudomonadaceae; genus Pseudomonas; species Pseudomonas sp. HS-18. The sequence continues at coordinate 6,346,913 of NZ_CP084413.1, read as the reverse complement.
TGTTCGAGCCGCTCAACGAGTTCGTCGGCGGCGGCGGCAACAAGCGCAAGCACGCCAGCGAGCCGGGCCATGTCAGCACCACCATGCCGGGCAACATCGTCGATGTGCTGGTGAAGGAAGGCGACAGCGTGAAGGCCGGCCAGGCCGTGCTGATCACCGAAGCCATGAAGATGGAGACCGAAGTGCAGGCGGGCATCGCCGGCACCGTGAAGGCCATCCACGTAGCCAAGGGCGACCGGGTCAACCCCGGTGAGATCCTGGTTGAAATTGAAGGCTGACCAAGGACAGACGGGTCTTTAAGGTTCAGTCCCACGGGGGAGCACGATGCTCCCCCTTTTTTTGCCCGCAGGTTTTTCAGCCGACGGCGCGTTTGCTTGATCTGCGTCGGAAACTTCCTTCAGAAACCCATTAGCGTCGACGCTGGGAAAACTGACCAGGGTGCGGTGATGGGGAGAGTCGTTCTGTGGTGGGTGCTGCTGTGCGCGAGCGCCCAGGCATTGGCGCAGTCATCGGAAATGATGGATCGGCTTGCTGCCCTGGAGAAGGACCCGGCCAAGCGCGAACAGGCCTATGCGGCCGCCGAGGAGCGCATCCTGCTGTGCAGCAAGTGCCACGGCAAGGACGGCAACAGCAAGCGCGATTACATCCCCAACCTGGCCGGGCAGAATCCGCAGTACCTGTTCGATGCCTTCGAGAAGTACGTCGACGGCCAGCGCACCGACTTCGTGATGAACCAGGCGGCCAAGCTGCTGACGCTCAACGAGCGGGTGAATATCGCTTACTACTTCAGCCAGCAGGAGGTCCTGCCACGCACGGAAGCCGTGCCTGACGCGACGGAGATCGAGCAGGGTGCCCAGCGTTTCGCCACGGTCTGCGTGACCTGCCATGGCGCCCAGGCGATGGGCCGTGATGGCTTCCCGCGCATTGCCGGGCAGCCAAGGCCTTACCTGACCCACGCGCTGCAGCGCTACCGTGACAAGGACCCGAGCCGGGCCGGCTCGCCGATGCTGGCGGTAGCCGGGCTACTCAGCGATGACGACATCAAGGCGCTGGCCGCTTACCTCAGCCAACTGCGCCCCTGAATCAACCAGCCGCCCTGCGGCGGCTGGCTGGAATGCGCTGTAAAGCCGGGTGAAATCCTACTGCTGCTTGTTCTCGGCCGGCTTGTCGGCGGTCTCGGGTTGCGCTTGCGGTGCGGCCTGTTCGGCGGCTGGCTGCTCTGCCGGAGTGGCTTGTTCCTCGGTGGAAGCCGGTGCGGGCTGCTCCGCCGGCGCGGCTTCAGGTTGCGGCGCAGGCTTGGCTTGCTGGGTGGCGGCTGCGGGCACAGCGGTCTGCGAGGTCGGCTCGGGTTTCTTGTCGCAGGCGGCGAGGACGGCGCAGGCGGCGATCAGGAGGCAAAGCTTTTTCATGAGGGTGCTCACTCATCGAGGGTTGGCGAATGCCGGTCGGTTGACCGGGGCCGCAAGCTTTGCCGTCTCCGGGGTGTGAGGCCATTTGCCGTGCTCCGAGATTGGCCGGGAAATTTCCGATTCATCCGTGTCAAAGACTCAAAGGAAAAAGCCCGGTGGGTACCGGGCTTTTTCGTTGCACGTTGTTCAGGTCAGAACGCCATCTGCCACTGGGCGATCAGCGCGTGGTTCTGCGCATTGCTCCCCATCTGCCCGCTGTAGCCGATGCCGACGCTATTGCGTGCGGACAGGCCGACGTCGAAACCGACGTCCAGCAGCAGGCTGTTGCGGTCCAACGCGGTGCCCTGGACGCTGAAGGCATCACCGCCGGCAATGAAGGACTGGCGGGTTTCGCTGTCGATGTCGCCGAAGGTGTGACGCCAGCCCAGGCCCAGGCGCGGGGTGAAACTCATGCCGTTGCTCAGGGTATCCAGGCGGGCGATGCGCAGGCCCAGGGTGCTGCTCAGGTTGTCCTGGTCCTGGGAGTCGACGTGCAGTGCGGCGGCGCCGCCTTTCTCGTCGTACGAATCGCGCTCGTAGCGCTGGTAGTCCAGGCGTGCGTAGGGCTCGGCGCTCAGGCGGCCGCTGCCCATGGCGTAGCCAGTCTCGGCGAAGGCCTGCCAGCTGTCGGCGTCATAGTCACCTTTGGGGCGATCGCTGACGCCGTCGAACTCGACCCGGCGTTTGCTCTCGCCGTCGTGGCTGCTGTAGGTCGCGCCCAGTCGCAGGGCCAGCGGGCCGCTCTGGTGCAGCGCGTAGGCGCCCAGGTGCCAGCTTTCGATATCGCCGGAAACACCGCCGCTGCCATCCAGGTCAGTGTGCGAGTAGCCGCCCAGCACGCCCAGGCGCCAGTCCGGAGTCACCGCCCAGTCGGCACCGAGCAGGGTGCCGCCGGTGTTCTGTTGCAGGTCGCCACTCTTGTTGTGTTCGTCGAGCTTGCCGTGGCTGCCGATGCCCTGTACCCACAGCCGGCCGGAGGCGTTCGGGTCGTTCAGGTTGCGCGCTTCGCTGGGCACGCCGGTGGCGGCGAGCATCGGTGTATCGTTGCGCTCGGTGGCAGCCAGCAAGCTGCTGCTGCCCAGTTGGCGTACGGCGTTGAGCATGGCGCTGCCGACCTGCTGGCTGCCGACGATGGTCGCGGCGGCGAGGCTGGCGTTACTGGCGCCGGCCAACTGCTCCAGGGCAGCGCTGGCGTTGCTTGCATCGCTGGTGACCAGTGCGTTGTACAGCGCGCCGCCGTTCTGGCTTTGCAGCGCGGCGCCGGCATTGCGGCCGTTGCTGCTGCTGGCCAGGTCGCCGAACTGCACGTCGTTGCGGATCAGTTGCAGGTCGACGCTATTGGCGCTGTAGCTGAGCGTCGGGGTGAGGAAGGCGAAGTTGCTCTTCACGTCGGCGAACTGCCCGCTGACGCCGCCGGTAGCGCCGATGACCTGCACACTGCTCTGCCACGGCCAGTTGCCGCTGCCAGCCTGCACGGCGAGGTGCGAGCCTGCGATGCTGGCGGTGCCGTCTACCTGCACGATGGCGTGGGCGCCGCTGGGCTCCACGCCGAAGGACAGCGTCGAGCCGCTCTGCAGGTTGAGGTTGCCGGTGACGTGGGCAGCGCCCAGGGTCGGCGAGGCGACCAGGGTGCCGGCGACGTCCAGTCCGCCGACACTGCCGTTGCCCGAGTAGGTGGCGCCCTGGTCGACCTGCAGAGTGCCGAGGAGGCTGCCGGTGTTGCTCAGGCTGGCGCCGCTGAAGACTTCGCCGCCTTCGCTGAAGTCGTTCACGCTGGAGAGGGCCCAACTGCCCTGTTTCACGTCCAGCCATTCGAAGTTGCTGCTGTTGCCGAAGCTGCCGCCGGCGGCGTCGTCGAGGGTCACGCTATCGCGGCCGCTGCCGCCGTCCACCAGGCCTTCGAAGCGGCTGCCGGAGAGCAGCGCCAGGCTGTCGTTGCCGCCGCCCATTTCCAATGCGATGCCGTTGCCGCCGTGGATCAGACCGTCGTTGATCACGGTGTCGTCGAGGTCGCCCGAGAGGGTCACGCCCGAGGAGGATTCGCCGGAAATCGTGCCGTGGTTTTCCAGTGTGGTGGAGCTGAAGCCGCTGTTGCCGTTGCCGTCGTCGACCAGGATGCCGCGGTCGACGCTGCGGATGATGGCGCCGGCGTAGTTGATGATGGTGCCGCCGCCCATGGCGATGCCTTCGCTGCCGTTGGGCGAGCCGTCCTTCGAGCCGGCTGCGCCGAGGCCTTCGATGATGCCGTGGTTCTCGATGTGGCCGGTGTAGTCGATGTCCACGCCATCGCCGTCGCCGTCCGGCACCAGGCCGTTGTAGGCGCCGCTGATGCGCCCGTAGTTGATCACGCTGCCGTCGCCGTCCGAGCCGAAGCCCGAGCCGTTGCGGCCGATGATCACGCCGTCCGCATGGTTGATCAGGGTGGCGCCCACATCGGTGGTGATGCCGTGGCGGCCGCCGCTGATCAGGCCGTGGTTTTCCACCTGGCCGCCCGCGGCACCCTGGAAGTCGATGCCGTCGTTCTTGGTGTCGGCGGTGACCATGTCGGAGCTGCTGATCTCGCCGTAGTTGGTGATGCTCGCGTTGCCGCCGGGGCGAATCGCGTCGTTGCCGTCGCTGTGGATGACCCCGCTGGCGCGGTTGATGATCGTGGTGGCGGCGGCGCTCTGCAGCTTGTCCAGGTCCAGCGCCTGGCCGGTGGCCGAGGTGATGCTGCCGGCGTTGTCGATCAGCAGGCTGCCGGCGCTGAACGGGTTGTTCATGCGGATGGCGTCGTCGTAGCCGCCGATGCGGCCGCCTTCGCGGTTGATGATCTGGTAGAAGCGCGTGGTGCTGTCGCTGCCGGAGGTATCGACCACGCGGCCGGTGGTGGACTGCAGCAGGCCGCTGTTGTCGATGACCACGCCGCTGCCGGTAGCTGCGCCCTTGAGGTCGAGGCTCTTGCCGCTGGTGACCAGGCTGCCGGTGCGGGTGACCGTCAGGGTGTCCTGGTTGGCCAGGGTCCGGCTGCTGGTCTGCGCGTCGCTGATGATGGGCGATACCGGAACGGCATGGGCGGTTTCGGCGGCCAGGCTCGCCAGAACGACGGCGATGCTCAGCGCGAGCGGGGAGGGCTTGTGCAGCATGGCGTGGCGTCCTTTTTCTTATCGAAGAGGCCGCCTTTTATAGCGATGGATTCTTACGCTTTTGTAACGGTGCTGGCTCATTGTCAATGCTGTTGCCGGGCAGGGACGGGAGAAACCTTATATACTCTGCGGTCTTTTTACCGTTTCCACTGTGAGAACCGCCGTGAGCCAGCTGCCGCCCTGCCCCAAATGCAATTCCGAATACACCTACCAAGACGGCGCCCAGCTGGTCTGCCCCGAGTGCGCCCATGAGTGGTCCGCCGATGCATCCGCCGAGGCTGACGGCGACGCGCGCGTGATCAAGGACTCGGTGGGCAACCTGCTGCAGGACGGCGATACCGTCACCGTGATCAAGGACCTCAAGGTCAAGGGCTCGTCCCTGGTGGTGAAGGTCGGCACCAAGGTGAAGAACATCCGTCTCGTCGACGGCGACCACGACATCGACTGCAAGATCGACGGTATCGGCGCGATGAAGCTGAAGTCGGAGTTCGTGCGCAAGGTCTGAGCCTGCTGCACAGCGATGAGAAAGCCCGGCCAAGTGCCGGGCTTTTTGTTGCCTGCCTGCCGCAATACCTCCGGCTTTCTGTAGGAGCGAGCTTGCTCGCGAACCGCCCAGCTTCGGTGCATGCCTGGAGCCCTGTTCGCGAGCAGGCTTGCTCCTACAGGTGACCCATGCCCCTCAGAAAACGGGTCTGAGGCACTTATTCCTTGTAGTAAACGATCTGGTTGCTGGTCGCCAGCAGCGCGCCGGACTCGCTCCACAGCTGCGCGCTCTGGTCGAAGAAGCCATTGCGGAATTCCTGGGCGCGGGCGTCGCCCAGCAGGTGGCCGGTGCCGACCTCGGCCAGTTGCGCCGCGTCGGTGTGGAAGTAGGTGGTGATCGACACGGTGCCGGCCGGTACCGGCGTGGCGCGGCGCAGCCAGACGCGCGGGTAGAAGATGTCGCTCAGCGCCGCCAGGGACAGGAAGTCCAGCGGGCGTGGTTGTGCATCGCGCATCCAGAGCTGGCTGCGGCTGGTCTCGCCGCTGCCGTCCCATTTCGTCGGGAAGGCGCCGGAGACCGGGCGCATCTCGTACTGCCTGGGCCAGGCCACGCCCTTGGCGGCTGGGCTCATCGGCTCGAAGTCGCTGGGCGGAGCGACGTTCGGCGCGGGGATATCGGTCAGGCTCCAGGTTTCGCGGCGCAGCGCGGTGACCAGGGTGGCAGTGGTGGTGACCTGCTGTTCGCCGGCGTCATCGGGCTGGGTCAGTTGCAGCAGCCAGTGCTGGGTGGAGCGGTTGGTGCGCACCGGGATGGCTTCGACCTGGAAGGCGCCTGCCACGACGGCAGCGGCATAGTTCACCGTCAATGACACCGGGCTGCCGAGCAGCTGCGGATGGCGCAGCGCGCCCTGCAGCAGGACCGCGGCGGTCACGCCACCGAAGGGGCCGACCATGTTCCAGTAGTCCTGGCTGGTGTGGCCTTCGTAGAGGTTGGGCTGGCCGGCTACGGGTTGCAGGGCCACGGCGCGGTCGAACGGGTGCAGGGCAGTATCGGTCATGACTCTCTCGGTGCTTTTTGTTCTCGGGAGAGGCTCTATGTAGAGGAAAGCGCCGAGGCGGGTCAAGGATACCGAGCGGTCAGGGCGTGACCTCGAAGCGCAATGTGCCGATGACTTGTCCGGCTTCGGTGAGCACCTGCACCTGCCACTTGCCGCTGGGGTCGCTGGGGAAGTTCTGCTTGTGTGTCCAGGCGCGATAGCCGGCTTCGCGGCCGCCCTTGATGTCCAGGGCGATGCGGTCGACTTCCTGGCCGTCCTTGCGCCAGGCGTGATAGATGCGCTCGTTCAGCCCGCGCGGAGCGTTGATCGCGGTGTAGGCGTAAAGGCCCTGGCTCTTGATCTGCGCGACGCTGACCGTCTCCAGGCTGTCGCCGGGAGTGCGCTGGGCGTTGTCGAAGCTCTCGGTCACCGCCATCTCGGTCATCCACAGGGTCGACGGCGGCACCCAGGCGCGGGCGAACCAGCCCACCGCGCCGATGGACAGGGTCAGGCCGACGAGGGCGAACCAACGCCACCATTTGTGGATCTTCACCGTCACCGCGAGGCTCGGGAAGGACAGCAGCACGGCGATGCCCAGCGCCGCCTGGTAACTCTGCGGGGTGCTCAGGTGGAGGATGATCGGCAGCGCGGTGAGCAGCACCGCGAACAGCGTCAGGGTGTGATAGCCGAGGAAGGTCCAGCGCCGCACCGACAGCCACTTGTAGTAGATCGGGTCGGTGATCGCGGCAAGCCCCGCCAGCGTCAGCACGCCGGTGAACAGCGCCTGGCCGCTGTTCCAGGTGGTGGTGACGAAGAAGAACGGCAGGCAGAAGAACAGGCTTTCCTGGTGGATCAGCTGGGTGGCGTAGCGCAGCAGGCCCGGCGGTACTTCCCAGCCGAAGCGGCTCTTGAAGCGCTTGGTGAGCAGGTTCTCCAGCATCAGCCAGATCCAGCTGACCAGCATGACGATGGCCATGGCGCGGGCGAAACCGGCGCGGTGGCGGTCGACCATGACGAAGCTGAACACTCCGGAGCAGAAACCGAAGAGGGCGATCAGGCGCGGGTAGCGCTGCAGCAGGCCGAGGACGAGGGTGATCAGGCGCTGCACGCGCTCTTTCCAGATGAGCATGGGGACGATGGGACAACGGAAACGAAAGGGGGCGAGATTGTAACGCCGGATGTCGGCGAGGGGCACGGGGAGTGACGGGAGGGGAGTTTGGTGCCTGGGTGTTTCCCTCACCCAGGGGGAGAGGGGGCCGTTCGCAGTGTTGGCTTGTTTTCGGAGTTAGCCGGCGAGCGCTGTGTATTCAGTGCATGCCGACCAGTCCCCTCTCCCTCCGGGAGAGGGTGAGGGCAGGCCGCAGCGCCGACGTCTGTTCGCGAGCGAGCTCGCTCCTACCAACAGCGGGCCTCAGTGCTTCCCGCTCAACTCCTCCCGTGCGAAGTCGACGAACAACTGCGCCGGCTTGGTCAGCTGGGCGCGCTTGAGCCAGGCGGCGACCAGGCCGGAGGCGCTGACGTCCTCGGCGATGTTCACCATCACCACCTTCTTGCCGTCGTAGGTGCACTCCGAATGCGGGCGGGTGACCAGCACCGAGAAGCCGAAACCCTGGCCGACCATGCCGCGCACCATCTCGATGGAGGGCGAGCTGAAGGCGATGTGCGGGTTCAGCCCCAGTTCCTCGAAGATGCGCACGAAGTAGGTGCGGCTGGGTTGCACGTCCAACAGGATCATCGGTTCCAGCACCAGGTCGCGCAGGGACACCTTGTCCTGCTTGGCGAAGCGGTGGTTCTCCGGCAGCAGCGCGTAGGGGCGCTGGGCGGGCATCAGCGGGTCGGTGGAGATGGTCGCGTCGAGGTCGTGTTCGTAGAGCAGCGCCAGGTCGAAGCGGCCGGCGGTGAGGCCCTGCACCAGCTCCTGCTGCTCGCCGTCGCTGATGCGGATTTCCACGCCCGGGTAGCGCTCGCGGAAGCCCGAGATCAGCCGCGGCAGGTAGAGCGGGGCGACGGTCTCGAAGCAGCCGATGTCGATCTGCCCGGCGACCACGTCATTGTCGGCCAGGGCGTTCTGCTCGAACTCGTGGGCCATGCGCAGCAGTTCCTGCGCCTTGCGGTAGAAGCGCGCGCCGCTGGGAGTGAGCGACACGCCCTGGGCGTGGTGGCGGATGAACAACTGCACGCCGAAGCTCTCTTCCAGGCCCTTGATCGCCGTGGAGATGGACGGTTGCGCGATGTACAGCTTGCGCGAGGCTTCAGCCACGCTGCCGCACTCCACGGTGGTCACGAAATACTTCAGTTGCCGCAAGGTATAGGAAGCCACTGCACGCCTCGTTGATGCTTTTTTATACAAGATACCGCGTTGAGCCGGCCGGCGGGGGCGGCCCGTGGCGAAGATTTTCCTCGCCGGGGACCACATTTTTCATGGCCTTGGCCGCCTGCTGCGTCCCTCCGGGCGCGGGCATACTCCGCCCAAACCCTAAATGCACCCTGCAAATCCCGTACACGCGGACTGGAGTAAAGCCCATGCGCATGGCCCTGTGGCAGACCTGCGGACTTCCCGGCGACGTTGCCGGCAACCTCGACCAACTGGAGCGCCAGGCCAGCGCGGCCGCCGCAACCGGCGCGCAGCTGCTGCTCTGCCCGGAACTCTGGCTGGGCGGCTACAACGTCCCGCAGCAGATGAACGAGCTGGCCGAAGCGGCGGACGGGCCATCCGCCCGGCGTATCGGCGAGCTGGCGCAGCGCCTCGGGCTGGCTATCGCCTACGGCTACGCCGAACGCCACCCTCAGGGCGGCAAGCCGTACAACTCGGTGCAGGTGATCGGCCCATCCGGGAAGGCCATCGGGCACTACCGCAAGGCGCACCTGTTCGGCGCCATGGAGCGCGAAGTGTTCAGCGCCGGTGATGTGCTGGAAGCCCCGTTCGACTACGCCGGCTGGCGTATCGGCCTGCTGATCTGCTTCGACGTGGAGTATCCCGAGGCGGTACGCACCCACGCACTGAACGGCGCCGGGCTGATCCTCATCCCCACCGCGCTGACGCCGGAGTACGGCGCGGTTCCGGGCGTGATCGTCCCGGCGCGGGCGGTGGAGAACCAGTTGTTCGTCGCCTACTGCAACCACTGCGGCGTGGAGGACGGACTGGCCTTCCTCGGCGGCTCCTGCATCGTCGCGCCGGACGGCGAGCGCCTGGCTGCCGCCGGGCCCGCGGAGAGTCTGCTGATCGTCGATCTCGACACGCAGCAGCGTGCCCGCCAGGCCGGCACTTTCCCTTACCTGGCGTGCCGCCGCCCCGAGCTGTACGGTGCGCTGACCCGCTGAATACGGGCCCTGCAGCGGTGCGCAGGCACGCCCCGCGATGGCGCGCCATGCTCCGGGCTGGTGCGAGGCTGCCCAGCTTTTTCATATACCCCGAAGACAAATTTAATAATTTTCCTTGGCAAGGCCTTCGGCGACCATCCAATCCACATTCCAACAACAACGATCCTCCACGGAGTGCCCTGGTGTACGAGCTCAACGATTGGCGGCAGCGTGCTGCCCGGCAGACCTTCATCGACAGCGCGCTGATCGGCGGCCGCCGCGTGGCTGCGCAGGACGGCGCGACCTTCGCGTCCATCGACCCGGCGACCAATCGCCTGCTGGCCAATGTCGCCGCCTGTGGCGCGGCCGAGATCGACGCCGCCGTGCGGGTTGCCCGCCAGGCCTTCGAGACCGGCCCCTGGGCGCGCATGGCGCCGCGTGAGCGCAAGGCCGTGCTGCAGAAGCTCGCCGAGCTGATGATGGCCAACCGCGACGAACTGGCCCTGCTCGACACCCTGAACATGGGCAAGCCGGTGATGGACGCCTGGAATATCGACGTGCCCGGCGCCGCAGGCGTGTTCTCCTGGTACGCCGAAAGCCTCGACAAGCTCTACGATCAGGTCGCCCCGACCGCGCAGAACGCCCTGGCCACCATCACCCGCACGCCGCTGGGCGTGATCGGCGCCGTGGTGCCGTGGAACTTCCCGCTCGACATGGCCGCCTGGAAGCTGGCGCCCGCGCTGGCCGCCGGCAACTCCGTGGTGCTCAAGCCCGCCGAGCAGTCGCCGTTCTCCGCCCTGCGCCTGGCCGAGCTGGCGCTCGAAGCCGGCATCCCCGAAGGCGTGCTGAACGTCGTGCCGGGCCTGGGCGAAACCGCCGGCAAGGCGCTGGGCCTGCACCCGGATGTGGACGCCCTGGTGTTCACCGGCTCGACCCAGGTCGGCAAGTACTTCATGCAGTATTCCGCGCAGTCCAACCTCAAGCAGGTCTGGCTGGAGTGCGGCGGCAAGAGCCCGAACCTGGTGTTCGCCGACTGCCGCGACCTCGACCTCGCCGCTGAAAAAGCCGCCTTCGGCATCTTCTTCAACCAGGGCGAAGTCTGCTCGGCCAACTCGCGCCTGCTGGTGGAGCGTTCGATCCACGACGAGTTCGTCGAGCGCCTGATCGCCAAGGCCCGCGACTGGGCGCCCGGCGACCCGCTGGACCCGGCCAGCCGCGCCGGCTCCATCGTCGACAACAAGCAGACCGCCGGCATCATGGCCTGCATCGACCGCGCCCAGAGCGATGGCGCGCAGCTCGCCTGCGGTGGCCGCCAGCTGAGCTTCAATGGCTCGGACAACTTCATCGAACCGACCCTCTTCACCGGCGTGCGCCCGGAACAGTCCCTGGCCCGCGACGAAGTGTTCGGCCCGGTGCTTGCAGTCATCCCCTTCGACAGCGAAGAGGAAGCCGTGCGTCTGGCCAACGACAGCATCTACGGCCTCGCCGCTTCGCTGTGGAGCGATGACCTGCACCGCGCTCACCGCGTGGCCCGCAAGCTCAATGCCGGCACCGTGTCGGTGAACACTGTGGACGCGCTGGACCCGGCGATTCCCTTTGGTGGCGGCAAGCAGTCCGGCTTCGGCCGCGACCTCTCGCTGCACTCGTTCGACAAGTACACCCAGTTGAAAACCACCTGGTTCCAGCTGCGCGACTGAAGACAAGACAGGCCGCCGGGGTCGAACCCGGCGCCTGAGCAATACCCCGATTCATAAGAGCCTGTTTTTAACGCCGCCATGCCGACGCGCAGCAGATCGTAAACAGGTTCTAACCGAACCGTTCGAGACGGCCGGTGAGACTGCCCAGGTAAGTCCGTCGCCCTCGATCCCCTGAAGACCCCTCAGGCCGGCTGCCGGAGCACCGCCGAGGGATAGAGGAGAAAGTCGATGACCGACAACACCCGCGCCCCGCGCGACACCCGTGAATACCAGAAAGCCGATGCGGCCCACCACATCCATGCCTTCCTCGACCAGAAGGCGCTGAACGCCGAGGGCCCGCGCGTGATGGTGCGTGGCGAAGGCCTGCATCTGTGGGACAACGACGGCAACAAGTACATCGACGGCATGTCCGGCCTGTGGTGCACCAACCTGGGCTACGGCCGCAAGGACCTGACCGCCGCCGCCACCGCCCAGCTGGACGAGCTGCCGTACTACAACATGTTCTTCCACACCACCCACCCGGCGGTGATCGAACTCTCCGAGACGCTCTTCAGCCTGCTGCCCGACCACTACAGCCACGCGATCTACACCAACTCCGGCTCCGAGGCCAACGAGGTGCTGATCCGTACCGTGCGCCGCTTCTGGCAGATCGAAGGCAAGCCGCAGAAGAAGATCATGATCGGCCGCTGGAACGGCTACCACGGCTCGACCCTGGCGGCCACCGCGCTGGGCGGCATGAAGTTCATGCACGAGATGGGCGGCCTGATCCCGGACATCGCGCACATCGACGAACCCTACTTCTTCGCCGCCGGCGGTGACCTGACCCCGGCCGAGTTCGGCCGTCGCTGCGCGCTGCAGCTGGAAGAGAAGATTCTCGAACTGGGCGCCGACAACGTCGCCGGCTTCATCGCCGAGCCGTTCCAGGGCGCCGGCGGCATGATCTTCCCGCCGGAAAGCTACTGGCCGGAAATCCAGCGCATCTGCCGTCAGTACGACGTGCTGCTGTGCGCCGACGAAGTGATCGGTGGCTTCGGCCGTACCGGCGAGTGGTTCGCCCACCAGCACTTCGGCTTCCAGCCGGACACCCTGTCCATCGCCAAGGGCCTGACCTCCGGCTACATCCCCATGGGCGGCCTGGTGCTGAGCAAGCGCATCGCCAAGGCGCTGGTGGAAGAGGGCGGCGTGTTCGCCCACGGCCTGACCTACTCCGGCCACCCGGTGGCCGCCGCCGTAGCCGTCGCCAACCTGCGCGCGCTGCGTGACGAGGGCTGGGTGACTGCGGTGAAGAACGACACCGGCCCGTACCTGCAGCAGTGCCTGCGCGAGGTCTTCGGCAACCACCCGCTGGTGGGCGACATCCAGGGCACCGGCTTCGTCGCCGCGCTGCAGTTCGTCGAGGACAAGGCCACCCGCAAGCGCTTCGACAACGAGAACGACATCGCCTGGCGCTGCCGCACCATCGGCTTCGAGGAAGGCGTGATCATCCGTTCCACCCTCGGCCGCATGATCATGGCCCCGGCGCTGGTCGCCGGTCGTGCCGAGATCGACGAACTGGTCGACAAGACCCGCCGCGCGGTGGATCGCACGGCCCAGGAAATCGGCGTGCTGTAAGGCACGCACTTTTGTAGGAGCGAGGAGGACGCCTAGTCCTTGCTCGCGAAGCTTTTGTGCTGGGTCTGAGGGCCCCTCTCCCTAACCCTCTCCCTGAAGGGAGAGGGTTAGGGAGAGGGAACCCGCTAGCGCCGAAGTTTCACGAGCAATCCCGCTCCTACAAAAAAGAACACCAACAACAACGCCGCGAGCGCAAAGACGCCCGCGCGATGGAACCCTTTTGCCCGGCTTCTGGCCGGGGGTACTGCCCAGCAACACAACAACGCCAATCCGGCTGTGGGAGTCGTTCCATGAAAGTGTCCTTGCTCACGCGCATCTCCATCACCTGTGCCCTCGCCGCCGCTGTCGGCAGCGTGAACGCCCAGTCCCAAAGCATCACCGTCATCTCCTTCGGCGGCGCCACCAAGGCGGCCCAGGAGCAGGCCTACTTCAAGCCCTTCGAGGCCAGTGGCGCCGGCAAGATCGTTGCCGGCGAATACAACGGCGAGATGGCCAAGGTGAAGGCCATGGTCGATGTCGGCAAAGTCACCTGGGACGTGGTCGAGGTGGAAAGCCCCGAGCTGCTGCGCGGCTGCGAGGAAGGCCTGTTCGAGCGCATCGACCCGGCGGCCATCGGCGACGAGAAGAACTTCGTCCCCGGCACCCTCAGCGAGTGCGGCGTGGCCACCTACGTCTGGTCCATGGTCATGGCCTACAACGGCGCCAAGGTCGCCAAGGCCCCGCAGTCCTGGGCCGACTTCTGGAACACCGCCGAATATCCGGGCAAGCGCGGCCTGCGCAAGGGCGCCAAGTACACCCTGGAAATCGCCCTGCTGGCAGACGGCGTGAAGCAGGAAGATATCTACAAGGTGCTCGGCACGAAGGAAGGCGTCGACCGCGCCTTCGCCAAGCTCGACCAGCTCAAGGGCAACATCCAGTGGTGGGAAGCCGGCGCGCAACCGCCGCAGTGGCTGGCCGCCGGTGACGTGGTGATGAGCGCCGCCTACAACGGCCGCATCGCCGCCGCGCAGAAGGAAGGCGTGAAGCTGGGCATCGTCTGGCCGGGCAGCCTGTACGACCCGGAATACTGGGCCGTGGTGAAAGGCACGCCGAACAAGGCGCTGGCCGAGAAGTTCATCGCCTTCGCCAGTCAGCCGCAGACCCAGAAGACCTTCTCCGAGAACATCCCCTACGGCCCCGTGCACAAGGGCACCCTCGACCTGCTGCCGGCGGACGTGCGCGACGCGCTGCCCACCGCGCCGGCCAACCTCGAAGGCGCCCGCTCGGTGGACGCGGCCTTCTGGGTCGACCACGGCGAAGAGCTGGAACAGCGCTTCAACGCCTGGGCCGCTCGCTGATTTCCCTTTCCTGATCCGCGCCCGGCGCTTGCGCCGGGCCTGCCTTGCCAACGACGCGTGAGAAACACCATGACAACGACGCAAAACCAGGCGACGACGCTGGAGCTGAGCACCATCCAGCCCATCGCTGCGCACGAACGACACGGCCGCGCCCGCGACCTCTTCACCATCTGGTTCGGCAGCAACATCATGCTGCTGACCGTGGTCACCGGCGCCCTGGCGGTCACCGTGTTCAAGCTGCCATTCTTCGCCGCCGTGCTGGCGCTGGTGCTGGGCAACCTGGTGGGCGGCGTGTTCATGGCCCTGCACTCGGCCCAGGGCCCACAGCTGGGCGTGCCGCAGATGGTGCAGACCCGCGGCCAGTTTGGCTCCTTCGGCTCGCTGCTGGTGGTCGCCCTGGTGGTGATCATGTACCTGGGCTTCTTCGCTTCCAACCTGGTGCTCGGCGGCCAGGCGTTGCACGCGCGCTTCGAGGTGATCGGCACCAACACTGGCATCCTGCTGGTGGGTGCGATCAGTGTGATCGCCACGGTGTTCGGCTACCGCCTGATCCACGGCTACACCCGCGTGATGTCCTGGCTGTCCGGCGCGGTGCTGCTGATCAGCTTCGTCTGGCTGGTGTTCGTCCACGGCCTGCCGGCGGACCTGCTGCAGCGCAACGAGAACAACATCCCCGGCTTCCTCGGCGCGCTGTCCATCGCCGCGCTCTGGCAACTCGCCTACGCCCCCTACGTTTCCGACTACTCGCGCTACATGCCGCAGGGCACCGGTGCGCGCACTGCGTTCTGGTCGAGCTACTGGGGCTGCTGCCTGGGCTCCATCCTGCCAATGCTGCTGGGTGTGCTGGTCGGCCTGTCGGTGGGCGAGGGCGACGTCATCGCCGGCCTGATCGAGATGACCGGCGGCTTCAGCGCCATCATGGTTGCGGTGTTCTCCATCGGCATCGCCGCGACCAACTCGATGAACCTCTACTGCGGCACGCTCTCGGCCATCACCGTCGGCCAGACCCTGCTGCCGTCCTGGTCGGCCCAGGCCGGCTGGCGCGCGGTGATCGCCCTGGCGCTGTTCGGTGGCTCGCTGGCCATCGCCCTGCTCGGCCAGGACAACTTCATGGCCAACTACACCAACTTCATCCTGCTGCTGCTCTACGTGCTGGTGCCCTGGAGCGCGATCAACCTGGTCGACTACTACCTGGTGGCCCACGGCGAATACGACGTGCTGTCGTTCTTCCGGCGTGACGGCGGTATCTACGGCACCTTCAACTGGACCGCGGTGAACTGCTACATCCTCGGCATCCTGGTGCAGGTGCCGTTCATGTCCACCGCGCTCTACACCGGCGCCGCCGCGCAGGCCATGAACGGCGCGGACATCTCCTGGGTCGTCGGCCTGGGCGTGGTCTCGCCGGTCTACTGGCTGTTCAGCCGCAAGCGCCAGCGCGCCCTGAAGGCGGCCCGCGCATGAGCCGTCGTACCGGGTTCTTCTTCGACGAGCGCTGCTTCTGGCACGCGACCGGGCTGCATGCCCTGATCCTCCCGGTCGGCGGCTGGCTGCAGCCGCCGGTGGGCGCCGGCCACGCCGAGTCGCCGGAGAGCAAGCGCCGGCTGAAAAGCCTGATGGATGTCTCCGGCCTGAGCAGCCAGTTGCACCTGTCCAGCGCGCCGCTGGCCAGCGAGGAAGACCTGCTGCGGGTGCACCCCGCCAGCTACCTGGAGCGCTTCAAGGCGTACAGCGAAGCCGGCCACGGCGACATGGGCGAGGAAACCATGGTCAGCCATGGCACCTACGACATCGCCCGGCAATCCGCAGGCCTGACCATCGCCGCGGTGGACGCGGTATTGCGCGGCGAACTGGACAACGCCTACGCGCTATCCCGCCCGCCGGGCCACCACTGCCTGCCCGATCGCGGCATGGGCTTCTGCTACCTGGCCAACATCGCCGTGGCGGTGGAGACGGCCAAGGCGCGCCACGGTATCCAGCGCGTGGCGGTGCTCGACTGGGACGTGCACCACGGCAACGGCACCGAGGCGATCTTCTACGGCCGTGACGACGTGCTGACCCTGTCGATCCACCAGGCCGACTGCTACCCCACTGGGACTGGCGCCGTGGACGACATCGGCGAAGGCGCGGGCAAGGGCTACAACCTCAATGTGCCGCTCTATCCGGGCAGCGGCGACGAAGCCTACCGCGCGGCCATGGAAACCCTCATCGTGCCGGCGCTGGAACGCTTCCAGCCCGAGCTGATCGTGGTCGCCAGCGGCTTCGACGCCAACGGCGTGGACCCACTGGCGCGGATGCTCGCCCACAGCGAGACCTTCCGCTTCATGACTGCCGCCGTGCGTGACGCCGCCGAGCGCCTGTGCGCTGGCAAGCTGGTGGTGGTGCACGAGGGCGGCTACGCGGAAGCCTACGTGCCGTTCTGCGGTCACGCGGTGATCGAGGAAATGGTTGGCGTGCGCACCGAGGTGGTCGATCCCTTCCTGCCGATGCTTGAAGGCCAGCAGCCGGACGCGGACTTCCGCGCCTTCCAGCGTCAGGCGCTGGAGCGGATGGCGGCGAAGCTGCTGGGCTGAACCTGCGACGAAACGGCGGATAACCGCGAGCGGTTATCCGCCCTACGACAGGGGTTCGGCCCCAGGTAGGGCGAATAACGCCCCAGGCGTTATCCGCCGCCGGTCCTGGGTCGAACCTGGGCCTGCGTCCTACAACGCTTTCCTGCCCGAGCGGCTAGAGTGGGGATTCCATCCAAAACAACGGATCGCGTCCCCATGAAGTTCCTGCTCCTTCCCCTCGGCCTGCTGGCCTTCTCCTCCCTCGCCCAGGCCGCTGCCGACTGCGCCGACGCCCAGACCCAGGCGGATATCAACGCCTGCATCGGCTCCGCTTACAAAGCCAGCGACAAGCGCCTCAACGACCTCTACGGGCAGTACCGCCAGCGCCTGGATGCCGGACAGAAGAAAGCGCTCACCGCCGCGCAGAAGGCCTGGCTGAACTACCGCGACCTGAGCTGCAAGTTCGAGACGTCCAGCGTCGAGGGTGGTTCGGGTTACCCGATGGCCTACAGCAACTGCCTGAAGGCCATGACCGATCAGCGCATCAAGGAGCTGCAGACGCTGTCCGACTGCCAGGAAGGCGACTTCAACTGCCCCGCTCCCAAGCACTGACGGCTTTTCTGTAGGAGCGAGCTTGCTCGCGAACAGATGTCCCGGTTGCGCCGGTGCCGGGCAGGTTCGCGAGCAAGAACTAGGCGTCCCCCTCGCTCCTGCACGTCCCTGCCGTGCGGACAAAAAAAGGGAGCCTTGCGGCTCCCCTGGAGAGACGGCCGCGGAAGTGGCTCGCGGCCGGGGGCGGGTGCGCCGTCAGGCGGCGCGGAACAGGTTGTGCGGGTCGATGACGAATTTCTTCGGCACCCCGGCATCGAACTCGCCGTAGCCTTTCGGCGCATCGTCCAGGGTGATGACCTCCACCCCGACGATGTCGGCGATCTTGATGCGGTCCCACATGATCGCCTGCATCAGCTGGCGGTTGTACTTCATCACCGGGGTCTGGCCGGTGTGGAAGCTGTGCGACTTGGCCCAGCCCAGGCCGAAGCGGATGCTCAGGCTGCCGTGCTTGGCGGCATCGTCCACGGCGCCCGGATCCTCGGTGACGTACAGGCCGGGAATGCCGATCTTGCCGGCCACCCGCACCACGCCCATCAGCGAGTTCAGCACGGTGGCCGGAGCCTCGTGCTGCGACCCGGAATGACCATGGCCGCGGGCCTCGAAGCCCACCGCGTCGACCGCGCAGTCCACTTCCGGCTCGCCCAGCAGATCGGCGATCTGTTCGTGCAGCGGAGTGTCCTTGGACAGGTCGGCGATCTCGAAGCCCTGCGCCTTGGCGTGGGCCAGGCGGGTCGGGTTGACGTCACCGACGATGACCACGGCGGCGCCCAGCAGGCGGGCCGAAGCAGCGGCGGCAAGGCCCACCGGACCGGCGCCGGCGATGTAGACGGTGCTGCCCGGACCGACGCCGGCAGTCACTGCGCCGTGGTAGCCGGTGGGCAGGATATCGGAGAGGCAGGTCAGGTCGCGGATCTTCTCCATCGCCGCGTCGCGGTTGGGCAGTTTCAGCAGGTTGAAGTCGGCGTAGGGCACCAGTACGTATTCCGCCTGGCCGCCGACCCAGCCGCCCATGTCGACGTAGCCGTAGGCGCCGCCGGCGCGAGCCGGGTTGACCGTCAGGCAGACGCCGGTGTGCTGTTCCTTGCAGGTGCGGCAGTGGCCGCAGGCGACGTTGAACGGGACCGAAACCAGGTCGCCGATCTTCATGGTCTCCACGCCCCGGCCGATCTCGACGACTTCACCGGTGATCTCGTGGCCCAGCACCAGGCCCTCCGGCGCGGTGGTACGGCCGCGGACCATGTGCTGGTCGGAGCCGCAGATGTTGGTGGAGACCACGCGCAGGATTACCCCGTGGTCGATCTGCTTGCCTTGCGGGTCCTGCATCTTCGGATAGGGGATGTTCTGGACCTCGACCTTTCCTGGGCCGAGATAAACCACACCACGATTGCCAGACATACGCATTCCTCATTGTGTTTGTGGGTACAAAGGCGGGCCCTGCGGCTCGCGGTTTTGCACTGGGATGTCGTGTGTTGCGCGACAGGGCCGGTCGGTACAGCTGGCAGCCGGCTGGGCTGTCGGTGTTGCTCGGTGCGTGGGAGGAGGTCTAAGAGCCCCTCACCCCAGCCCTCTCCCAGAGGGAGAGGGGGCTTGTTCGGTGCGCTGTCTGGTCACCGGCTTCACCGGTGGCTCCAGAAGCGTAGGGCGGATGAGCTCCATCCATCCGCCGTTCAGGCCGGCACGGCGGATAACGCCTGTGGCGTTATGCGCCCTACGGGTGCTGCTCTACAGCACCACCGTCCGGTTGGCATTCAGGAACACGCGCTTCTCGATGTGGTAGCCCACGGCCTTGGCCAGGGTCAGGCACTCCACGTCGCGGCCCTTGGCGATCAGGTCCTCGGGGTAGTGGGAGTGGTCCACGGGCTCGACGCCCTGGGCGATGATCGGGCCCTCGTCGAGGTCGTTGTTGATGTAGTGGGCGGTGGCGCCGACCAGTTTCACGCCCTTCTGGTAGGCCTGGTGGTAGGGCTTGGCGCCCTTGAAGCCGGGCAGCAGCGAGTGGTGGATGTTGATCGCCCAGCCGTCCAGGCGCCGGCATAGCTCGGGGGACAGCACCTGCATGTAGCGGGCGAGGATCACCAGCTCGGCGCCGGTTTCCTCGATCACCTGCCAGACCTTCGCCTCCTGCGCGCCCTTGTCGTTGGGGTCGAGGGCGAAGTGGTGGTAGGGAATGCCGTGCCAGCGCGCCAGCGGTTCCAGGTCCGGGTGGTTGGAGATCACCGCCGCCACGTCCATCGGCAACTGGCCGATGCGCTGGCGGTAGAGCAGGTCGTTCAGGCAGTGGTCGGCCTTGGAGACCATGATCACCACCTTGCTGCGGTAGCCCGGCGGGGTCAGTTCGACGTTCATCTGGAAGGGCGAGACGCGGTCGGCGAGGCCGGCGCGGAAGGCCGCCTCGTCGAAGCCGTCGCCGGCGCGGAATTCGATGCGGATGAAGAAGCGCTGCGCCAGGCGGTCGTCGAAGGAGTGGTGCTCGGTGACGTAGCAGCGCTGTTCGAACAGGTAGCGCGTGACCACGTCCACCGTGCCCAGCAGGCTCGGGCTGTCGGCGGTGAGGATCCAGGTATCGGGGGTGCGGCTCATGGTCTGGCTCCGAAGTTTTCCTCTGGTTGCAGAGGTTGGAGTGGGGTTTCCCTCACCCCGGCCCTCTCCCAGGGGGAGAGGGGGAAGAGCGTTTCTTACGCCGCTACCTGCAAGCCGTACTCGGCGCAGGCGTCCTGCAGCCACAGCCAGATGTAGTCGGAGAAGCTGCGGCGCACCACCAGCTCCCAGGTGTGCTCCCCGGTATGGCGGATCACCAGCTGGGACTTGGCGAAGTTCGTACCCACCGCCTTGCCCACCGGGAAGTTGCTCGGGTGCACGTCGTAGCCGGTGGACTTCATCAGCACTTCGCGGACCTTGGCGCCTTCGAGTTCCAGCAGGGTCTGGCCGCCGCTGACGTTGATCACCGAGTAGTGCAGCTCTTCGCCCAGCGCCTCTCGCAGGCGCTGCTCGACGGCGAATTCCTCGCCGCCGGGAACGATCAGCAGCCACTCGTCCGGGCCGAGCCACTGCAGCGAGGTTTCGCCCTTGGCCACCAGGCCCAGGGCGACCGGCAGCTCCAGGCCCAGGGCCTTGTGCACGCCACCGGCGAAGGCCGGATCGTGGGCGTCGCCGCGCAGGGTCAGGTGGCCGAGGAATTTCTTCTCGCGCAGGGTCACGCCGGCGTTGGCCACCTTGCGCGCGGCGAGCTTGTCCAGCTCGGCGTGGTGCAGGGGCGATTCGGCCTGGATGCCGTCGGCGGGGCGTTGCTGGTAGAGGTTGGCTTTGCTCATGTTCTGTTCACCTTGGGGGCGCTTATCGCCTGTTTCCCCTCACCCCAGCCCTCTCCCGAAGGGAGAGGGGGCCGAGCTGAGTATGCTGTGAGTGTCGTGCTCGCCGGCCGCCTCGAACTACACCCTCTCCCTCCGGGAGAGGGTGGGGGTGAGGGCAACCGGCCGCTCCGAATCAATCCACGTTCTGCCGCTCCCCTTTCGGGTCGTAGAACACCGAGCTGCAAATCTCCGCTTCGATCACCCGGCCGTCCGCCAGCGGGGCATAGACCTTCTCGCCCAGGCGCTTGAGGCCGCCCTTCACCACCGCCAGAGCGAAGCTGTAGCCCAGGCTGCTGCTCATGTAGCTGGAGGTGACGTGGCCGACCATGGTCGCCGGGACGCTGTGCTGCGGGGTGAACAGCAGTTGCGCGCCTTCGGGCAGCAGGTCCATCGGGTTGGTCGGCTTCAGGCCCACCAGCTGCTTGCGGTCTTCGCGCTGGCAGTCGGCGCGGTTCATGCCGCGCCAGCCGATCCAGGAGAACGGCTTGGTGCGGCCCACCGCCCAACCCATGTTCAGGTCGTCCGGGGTGACCGAGGCATCGGTGTCCTGGCCGACGATGATGAAGCCCTTCTCGGCGCGCAGGACGTGCATGGTCTCGGTGCCGTAAGGCGTCAGGTTGTACTTGGCGCCGGCGGCGACGATGGCCTCCAGCACACCCATGGCGTAGTTGGCCTGGATGTTCACCTCGTAGGACAGCTCGCCGGTGAAGGAGATGCGGAACACCCGCGCCGGGACGCCGGCGACCTTGCCTTCCTTCCAGGTCATGAAGGGGAAGGCGTCCTTGTCCAGGTCGATGTCGGTGACTTCGGCCAGCAGCTTGCGGCTGTTGGGGCCGGACAGGGTCAGGGTGGCCCAGTGGTCGGTGACCGAGGTGAAGTACACCTTCAGCTCCGGCCATTCGGTCTGGTGGTACAGCTCCAGCCACTCCAGCACGCGCGCCGCGCCGCCGGTGGTGGTGGTCATGACGAAGTGGTTGTCCGCCAGGCAGGCGGTGACGCCATCGTCGAAGACCATACCGTCTTCCTTGCACATCAGGCCGTAGCGGGCCTTGCCCACGTCCAGCTTGGTCCAGGCGTTGGTGTAGACGCGGTTGAGGAACTCGCGGGCGTCCGGGCCCTGGATGTCGATCTTGCCCAGGGTCGAGGCGTCCAGCAGGCCGACCGACTCACGCACGGCGCGGCATTCGCGGGCCACGGCGGCGTGCATGTCTTCGCCGCGCTTGGGGAAGTACCACGGGCGCTTCCACTGGCCGACGTCCTCGAACTCGGCGCCGTTCTTCACGTGCCAGGCGTGCAGGGCGGTGAAGCGCACCGGCTCGAACAGGTGCCCGCAGTGACGGCCGGCGACGGCGCCGAAGGTCACCGGGGTGTAATTGGGGCGGAACATGGTGGTGCCGGTGTCGGCGATGCTCTTGCCCTGGGCGCGGGCGGCGATCGCCAGGCCGTTGATGTTGCCCAGCTTGCCCTGGTCGGTGCCGAAGCCCAGCGCGGTGTAGCGCTTGACGTGCTCAATGGACTCGAAGCCCTCGCGGCAGGCCAGTTCGATGGCGGCGGCGGTGACGTCGTTCTGGGTATCGACGAATTGCTTGGGCGCGCGCGCCGTGGATTTCTCGTGGGGCACCTGGAACAGCGCGAGGGTGGCGTCCTCGGCGCGCTCGGCGACCACCGGCAGCTCACCGTCGACAGCCTTGAAGCCGCCGTCGACAGCGGCCTGGCTGCCGGCCTGGTAGCCGTCGGCCAGGGCATCGGCGAGGCGGAACACGCCGTTCACCGCGCCGGCACAGAGGCGTTTCTGGAAGGCCAGGCCGGGCACGAAGGCGAGGATGTCCTCGCGCCATTCCGGCTTGCCGCCCAGGTGCGAGGCCAGGTGCACCACCGGGCTGTAGCCGCCGGAGCTGGCGATGAGGTCGCAGTCCAGCCACTCACCGGGCGCATTGACCTTGTGGCGGAAAGTGTCGATGGACGCCACCTTCGCGCCGCTCACGCGCTTGCTGCCGCGTGCCTCGATCACCGCGCTGCCGGTGATGACCCGCATGCCGCGCTTGCGCGCTTCCTCGACCCACTCGCCACGCGGATTGGGGCGGGCGTCGGCGATGGCGACCACCTGCAGACCGGCTTCCTGCCAGTCCAGGGCGACGCGGTAGGCGTAGTCGTTGTTGGTGGACAGCACCAGTTTCTTGCCCGGTGCCACGCCATAGCGGCGCACATAGGTGGAGACGGCGCCGGCGAGCATGTTGCCCGGCACGTCGTTGTTGCCGTAGACCAGCGGGCGCTCGTGGGCGCCGGCGGCGAGCACCACGCGGTTGGCACGCACGCGATGTACACGCATGCGCACCTGACCCAACGGCGCGGTCTCACCGAGATGGTCGGTGCGGCGCTCGTGGATGGTGAGGAAGTTGTGGTCGTGGTAGCCGTTGACCGTGGAGCGCGGCAGCAGGAGCACGTCCGGGTTGCCTTCCAGCTCGGCGATCACCTTGGCCACCCATTCCTCGGCCGGCTTGCCGTCGAGGGTTTCGCGGGTATCCAGCAGGCTGCCGCCGAACTCTTCCTGTTCGTCGGCGAGGATCACCCGCGCACCGCTGCGCGCGGCGGCCAGGGCGGCGGCGAGGCCGGCGGGGCCGGCGCCGACGATCAGCACGTCGGCGTGGTGGTTCATCCAGTCGTAGCTGTCCGGGTCCACTTCGGTGGGCGCGCGGCCGAGGCCTGCGGCCTTGCGGATGTACTTCTCGTAGGTCAGCCACATGGACTGCGGGTACATGAAGGTCTTGTAGTAGAAGCCCGGCGGCATCAGCTTGCCGCCGACCTTGCCGAAGATCCCCATGAGGTCGTTCTGCACGTTCGGCCAGCCGTTGGTGGCGGTCGCCACCAGGCCGCTGTACAGCGCCTGCTGGGTGGCGCGCACGTTGGGCACCTGGGTGGATTCGCGCGAGCCGATCTGCAGGATGGCGTTGGGCTCTTCGGCGCCGGCGGCGACGATGCCGCGCGGGCGCGAGTACTTGAAGCTGCGGCCGAGGATGTCGACGCCGTTGGCCAGCAGCGCGGCGGCCAGGGTGTCACCGGCGAAGCCCTGGTAGCTCTGGCCGTTGAAGCTGAAGGTCAGCGGCTTGTTGCGGTCGATGCGACCGCCACGGGACAGGCGATTGATCTGGCTCATTAGGCCTTCTCCACGGCGGGCTGGACAGCGGATTTCTTCTCGGAGTTGGCGGCGGTGACGCTGGGTTTTTCGCCGATCTTGTAGGTTTCGAGAATCTCGTAGGTCACCGTGTGGCGGGTGACGTTGAAGTACTGGCGGCAGCCGGCGGCGTGCACCCACAGCTCGTGGTGGATGCCGCGCGGGTTGTCGCGGAAGAACAGGTAGTCGCCCCATTCGGCGTCGGTGCAGGCGGCCGGATCGAGCGGGCGCGGGATGTGCGCCTGGCCCTTGGCGTGGAATTCCTCTTCGGAACGCAGCTCGCCGCAATGGGGGCAGAAGATGTTTAGCATTTTGTAGCCTCCGGAAACTGATCTTGCCGGCTGACCGGCTCCCTCTCCCTTCAGGGAGAGGGTTGGGGAGAGGGTCGCTCTCCCGTTGTTTCGTTTCAGTTGAGGGTTGGCTCGCGCCTTCAGCACCCTCTCCCGCCCTTCGGGCACCCTCTCCCTGAAGGGAGAGGGTCATCAGATTTCGCCCTTCGGGCGGCTTTTAGTGAGCGACGGCGGCGGCGCCGTGTTCGTCGATCAGCGCGCCGGTGTGGAAGCGTTCGATGGAGAAGGGCGCGGCCAGCGGATGCGGCTCGCCCTTGGCGAGGGTGGCGGCGAAGACGTTGCCCGAACCGGGCGTGGCCTTGAAGCCGCCGGTGCCCCAGCCGCAGTTGAAGAACAGGTTCTTCACCGGAGCCTTGCCGATGATCGGGCAGGCGTCCGGGGTGGTGTCGACGATGCCGCCCCACTGGCGGTTCATGCGTACGCGCGAGAGCACCGGGAACATCTCGACGATGGCCTGCAGGGTGTGTTCGATCACCGGGTAGGAGCCGCGCTGGCCGTAGCCGTTGTAGCCGTCGATGCCGGCGCCGATGACCAGGTCGCCCTTGTCCGACTGGCTGATGTAGCCGTGCACGGCGTTGGACATGATCACGCTGTCGATGATGGGTTTCAGCGGCTCGGAAACCAGTGCCTGCAGCGGGTGCGATTCGATCGGCAGGCGGAAGCCGGCGAGCATCGCCATGTGCCCGGAGTTGCCGGCGGTGACCACGCCGACGCGCTTGGCGCCGATGAAGCCGCGATTGGTCTCGACGCCGATGACCGCGCCGTCCTGCTTGCGGAAGCCGATCACTTCGGTCTGCTGGATCAGGTCCACGCCCAGGGCATCGGCCGCGCGGGCGAAGCCCCAGGCCACGGCATCGTGACGGGCCACGCCACCACGACGTTGCACGGTGGAGCCCATCACCGGGTAGCGGGCGCTCTTGGTGCAGTTCAGGTAGGGAATCTCTTCGGCCACCTGCTGGGCGTTGAGCAACTCGCCGTCCACGCCGTTGAGGCGGTTGGCGCTCACGCGGCGTTCGCCGTCGCGCATGTCCTGCAGGGTGTGGCAGAGGTTGTAGACCCCGCGCTGGGAGAACATGACGTTGTAGTTCAGGTCCTGGGACAGGCCTTCCCACAGCTTCATCGCGTGTTCGTAGAGCAGCGCCGACTCGTCCCACAGGTAGTTGGAACGCACGATGGTGGTGTTGCGCGCGGTGTTGCCGCCGCCCAGCCAGCCCTTCTCGACCACCGCGACGTTGGTGATGCCGTGCTCCTTGGCCAGGTAGTAGGCCGTGGCCAGGCCGTGCCCGCCACCGCCGACGATGACCACGTCATACACCGGCTTGGGCGTGGGCGTGCGCCACATGCGCTGCCAGTTCTCGTGGTGGCTCAGGGAGTGCTTGAACAGGCCGAAGCCGGAGTAGCGTTGCATGGGGTGCTCCTGATCTCTTCCCCCTCTCCCCTGGGGAGAGGGCTGGGGTGAGGGGGTTGCTCCCCCTCATCCGCCCTTCGGGCACCTTCTCCCAGAGGGAGAAGGAAGTTCGTCAACGGTAGACCGGGAAGTCCGCGCACAGCCCGGCGACCTGGGTCGCCACCTTGGCCTCGACGTCGGCGTCGCCCAGATGGTCCAGCACGTCGCTGATCCAGCCGGCCAGTTCGCGGCACTGTTCTTCCTTCAGCCCACGGGTGGTGACCGCCGGGGTACCGATGCGGATGCCGGAGGTGACGAACGGGCTCTGCGGGTCGTTCGGCACGGCGTTCTTGTTCACCGTGATGCCGACGCGGCCGAGGGCGGCGTCCGCTTCCTTGCCGGTCAGGCCCTGCTTCACCAGGCTGATCAGCATCAGGTGGTTGTCGGTGCCGCCGGAAACCACGTCATAGCCGCGTTCGATGAATACCTTGGCCATGGCCTGGGCGTTCTTGATCACCTGGGCCTGGTAGTCCTTGAAGCCGGGCTCCAGCGCTTCCTTGAAGCACACCGCCTTGGCAGCGATCACGTGCATCAGCGGGCCACCCTGGGCGCCGGGGAAGACGGCCGAGTTGAGCTTCTTCTCGATCTCTTCGTTGGATTTCGCCAGGATCAGGCCGCCGCGCGGGCCGCGCAGGGTCTTGTGGGTGGTGGTGGTGACCACGTCGGCGTAGGGCAGCGGGTTCGGGTAGAGGCCGGCGGCGACCAGGCCGGCAACGTGGGCCATGTCGACGAACAGCAGCGCCCCGACCTTGTCGGCAATGGCGCGGAAGCGCGGGAAGTCCAGGGTCTTGGAGTAGGCGGAGAAGCCGGCGACGATCATCTTCGGCTGGTGCTCAACGGCCAGGCGCTCGACCTCGTCGTAGTCGATCAGCCCGGTGTCGGTGTTCAGGCCGTACTGCACCGCGTTGTACAGCTTGCCCGAGGACGACACCTTGGCGCCGTGGGTCAGGTGGCCGCCGTGGGCCAGGCTCATGCCCAGGAGGGTGTCGCCGGCGTTGAGTAGGGCAAGGTACACGGCGGAGTTGGCCGAGGAGCCGGAGTGCGGCTGCACATTGGCGTAGTCGGCGCCGAACAGCTGCTTGGCGCGGTCGATGGCCAACTGCTCGACCTTGTCCACATGCTCGCAGCCACCATAGTAGCGCTTGCCCGGATAGCCTTCGGCGTACTTGTTGGTCAGCCCGCTGCCCTGAGCCTGCATGACGCGCTTGCTGGTGTAGTTTTCCGAAGCGATCAGCTCGAGGTGGTCCTCCTGGCGCGCTTCCTCGGCATCCATCGCCGCGAGCAGTTCGTCGTCATAGCCCTGGATCTGGTCGTGCTTGCTGAACATCGCTGGTCTCCCTGCGGCGCCCGGAAGCGCCATGGCCGGTACGGGACCGAGTGGTCCCCATGGCAGCGATGGTATGACTGGCCCAGCCGGTCCAGATGCCTGCGCACGTCGCGGGTAGGTGCGTTTGCGACATGCCGCGACAGGCGCAAAAGCGACCGGGTGCGTGGAATTGCTCGCGACGGCTGGTCAGAATGCGACATGCCTGCGCCAGGGCGGCGTGGCCGGTGGAGTCATGCGGATGAAGCGCTGCTTTCTATGGGGGTCGCTGGGCCTTGCCCTGCTGGTGTCGACGGGGTCGGCCTGGGGCATGTCGCGCCTGTTCGACGGCGACGCCAATGTCTGGATGCAGGGCAGGACGCTGTGCTTCGGCGGCGCGGCGTTCAAGTCGCCCGGTTTGTTCTTCAACCGCACGCTGAAGGTGGATGAGCGGCAGGTAGCGGTGCATGACATCGAGGTCTCCCGCGAGCCTTACGAGCCGTTCTGGGCATCTTCCAGTATCGAGCCGGCCCAGGGCGTGCCGCTGCGCAGCGACACCTGCTTCGCCTACGGCCAGGCGATCCCCGGCTTCACCGAGAAAACTCCGGCCCGGCCCCTCGAGCCGGGCCTGTACAGCGTCACCGTTGGTGGGCACGACAGCCGCGGGGACGGCGCACGGGCGACGTTCATGAGGACCTTCTGCCTGGAGTCGCGCGGCGATGGGCTCGCAGTCATTGACGCGGGCTTCGACGAGGGAGCCGGTCGCTGGCTCTGCAAACCCGCGCAATGAAGCTGCGGATAGGAACCGCCCGGCCAAGGGACTAAACTGCGGCCCTCACGAAATGCGAGGACGCCATGAACCGTTCCCTGACTCTGCTTTCCGCCCTGCTGCTCACCGCGACGCTGCAGGGCTGTGGTGACGACAGCAAACCCGCCAAGGCCGAAGCGCCCCAGGCTGCCAGCAGCGCCGCCGCTACCCCGGCTGGCGACAGCTGTTCCGGCCATGAACTGGAGCGCGCATTGCCGCCGACCAAGGCCGTCTACGGCTATCCCTACCTGTCCCGCGAATGCGGCTATGACAGTGCCACCATCGTCTACGGCAAGGCCGATGGCAGCCAGCAACTGGTCGTGACCCTGACCGACACCGGCCTGCCGGCGCCGGGCGCCGACCAGCAGGGTGAGGCCGCCAAGCAGTACCTGGCCGCCCAGGCCAAGCTGCGCGACACCACCGCGAAGAACGTCTCGCTGCTCAACCAGGCGCGCCAGGCCGCGCTGCAGAACGGCACCGCCGCGCAGTTCGGCGGCGAGCAGTACCTGCCGGTGATCGACAGCACCCGTATGGGCGACCCGCTGGCCATCAGCGTGCCGGGCCCGGACGACAAGGCCGGCGAGTCGAGCCTGACGGGGCTGATCAAGGGCCGCTACGTGCTCAACATGACCTCGCCGGACAAGCCCAACGGCGGCACCGCCCAGTCCCTGCGCGAGCTGTTCGTGCCGATCTCCGAGCAGATGGCGCTGACCAAGCTGCCCTGACAGATAGAGATATATCTGACAGGAAGTCATTCCGGTTTCTGATCCTCCATCTCACCTAGTTCTTAGGAAGATTCTCGGCATCGTTCGTTACCGATCGCCAGAGGCCGAGGTGGAGGACCATGAAATTCAAATTGAGAAACCTGCCCCTGCTGCTGGCAGCGGCGTTTTCGCTGGCCGGCCACGCGACGCAGATACCCGCGCAACCCGCACCCGAGGTCAAGGCCTACAGCGGTGCGGACGGCGTCAAGGTCTGGCTTGAACAGATAGGCCCGCGCAAGGCCAATATGTTCCTGGTGCGCATCGGCGGGGTGGCCCACGCATGGAACATGCGCATCCATCGGATGGATGGCCTCAGCCTGCTCGACGAATCCCTGTTCAAGCTGCATTCCCAGGACAGGGAACCTATCGCCCTGGTACTGCGGGGCGATTGCGGTGAAGTGATGCTCCCCGGCGAGAGCAATACCCGGAAGGTCTGCTACGACCAGCAGTTGTCGGCGACCCAGGATGCCAAGCAGTTCGTCAGCGCCTACGTGAACCAGCGGCTGTAAGAGTCCGGCTGCACGAGAGGCGGGGTTTTCGCTACGCTGCTGACTGACATTTCTGCGCAGTGCCGAGGCAGCCCCATGACCGACAACACCCAACAGTTCGCCAGCGACAACTATTCCGGCATCTGCCCCGAAGCCTGGGCGGCGATGGCCGAGGCCAACCGCGGCCACGAGCGCGCTTACGGCGACGACCAGTGGACCGCCCGTGCCTCCGACTATCTCCGCGAGCTGTTCGAGACCGACTGCGAAGTCTTCTTCGCCTTCAACGGCACCGCGGCCAACTCCCTGGCCCTGGCCGCCCTGTGCCAGAGCTACCACAGCGTGATCTGCGCCGAGACCGCCCACGTCGAGACCGACGAGTGCGGCGCGCCGGAGTTCTTCTCCAACGGCTCCAAGCTGCTGCTGGCGCGCACCGACGCCCAGGGCAAGCTGACCCCGGCAGCGATCCGCGAGATCGCACTCAAGCGCCAGGACATCCACTATCCCAAGCCGCGCGTGGTCACCATCACCCAGGCCACCGAGGTCGGCACCGTCTACCGCCCGGATGAGCTGCAGGCGCTCAGTGCCACCTGCCGCGAGCTGGGCCTGCACCTGCACATGGACGGCGCGCGCTTCTCCAATGCCTGCGCCTTCCTCGGCGCAACCCCGGCCGAGCTGACCTGGAAGGCCGGCGTCGAGGTGTTGTGCTTCGGCGGTACCAAGAACGGCATGGCGGTGGGTGAGGCCATCCTGTTCTTCAACCGCGAGCTGGCCGAAGGCTTCGACTACCGCTGCAAGCAGGCCGGCCAACTGGCCTCGAAGATGCGCTTCCTCGCCGCGCCCTGGGTGGGCGTGCTGCAGGACGACGCCTGGATGCATTACGCCAGCCATGCCAACCGCTGTGCACAACTGCTGGCCGAGCGCGTCGCCGACGTGCCGGGCGTGCAGCTGATGTTCCCGGTGGAGGCCAACGGCGTGTTCCTGCAGATGTCCGAACCGGCGCTGGAAGCCCTGCGTCAGCTCGGCTGGCGCTTCTACACCTTCATCGGCGCCGGCGGCGCGCGCTTCATGTGTTCGTGGGACACCGAGATCGAGCGGGTCGAGGAACTGGCCGCTGACATTCGCAAGGTCATGGCGGCAGGCTGAAGGGCGCCGGAGTTGTCCCCAGGCGCTGGGGACGGTTGCACGGGCAACCTGTCGCCAACCTGTGGATGGATGCTTGCAGGCAGCGGGCGGACTGGCCTGCACAGGTCTGGTCAATATTTGAGCGGCGCGGGTTGATGGTAAGAGCGAGCTTGCTCGCGAACATCCGTAGCCTCGCTTCACACCGTGGAATCAGGCGGACTGCGGTTCGCGAGCAAGCTCGCTCCTACAAGGGGGCTCACTCTCCACGGAGCGATTGGCACAGGATGAGACGGTGGTCTCAGCCGGCACGGATTGCCCCCTCTCCCTGAGGGAGAGGGCTGGGGTGAGGGGAATGCAAGGCACGGACCTCCCGGAGCACAAGCAGGATTTCTATATCTTCACCGCCGTCCCGCTCACGCTGACCATCAGCATGCTACCGTTCTGGCCCACCACCTCGTAATCCAGGTCGATGCCGACCACGGCGTTGGCGCCCAGCTCCTGCGCGCGCTCCTGCAACTCCTCGAAGGCGATCTCCCGCGCCCGCCCCAACTCCTTCTCGTACGCTCCGGAACGGCCGCCGATGATGTCGCGCAGGCCGGCGAACAGATCGCGGAACACGTTGGCGCCGAGGATCGCCTCGCCGACCACGATGCCGCGGTATTCCTGGATGGTCTTGCCCTCGATGGTGGGTGTGGTGGTCAGGATCATGGGACCGGCTCCTCTGCTGGGGAAATCCAGCATAGCCCTGCACCCCAGGGAAGGCCGCGCCGGCTGTGTTTCAGCGTTTGGCGAAGATACCGGGAAACCTTGTGATAAAGCTGTGGACAACCTGGTGGAAAATGACACTCCCGCGGCACTTTCGTGACGGCTGGAAAATCGTCGCTCATTTTCGCAAGGTTCCCGTTATTCGCGGCTTGCAGAGGTAGAAGTGAGCGTTGGGGAGATCTCCACAGCTGCTGTGGAGGCACGCTTGCCCAACCTGTGGAAAACCTGTTGGGAGGTGCCTGCGGAGCTGGTGGTGCCTGGCTTGCCCGAATCTGGCTGTTTTCTGATCAACTCCTTCTTTTCAACCACTTGGGAGTCTGTGTATCGATTTCGGCAAAGAGTCTGTGCACGATCTTTTCTCCGCTATCCCCGGTTTGTGTTGACCCGCTTGTGCGCCTCCTGTGGAAAACATCCTCTGTGCCACGCCTGCCGTGGGTTTTACAGCCTTGCTCAAGGATTGACCAGCAAGGGAGCAAGCAATTGATCCACAGCGACTTTTCCCCGGCGCCGGGAGCGGCGTAAAACTTTCCACAATGGCTGTGGGGCGAATCTCGAGGAAGCTGTGGACAAGCTGTACCCAGATCGCTGGAGGCCGCGCACGGCGCGCCGTCCTCGTCTCAGTACATTTTTTGATCAAATGGCGAAAGTGGCGTCGTTACTGGCTTCCAGCGGATTTTCCGGCGAGTTTTCCACATCGGCTGTGCAGCGTTCTGCCAGGAACTTGTGGGCGGGTTGTGGATGGATCGCTGCGAGCCCCGCTCCCTATGGCTCTCGCGGGGTTGATCAATATTTGTCCAGGGCCCTGGGGGAGGCTGCCTATAATTTAGCCACGGAGGGCAGAAACCCTGGTGGCGGGAGATCCAGCATGTCCAGTTACTCGGTGGAACAGATCCGCACCGTGGCCCTGGTCGGCCACGGTGACAGCGGCAAGACCCTGCTTGCCGAGGCGCTGCTGCAGCACGCCGGCGCAATCCCCAGCATGGGTTCGCTGGAGCGCGGCGACACCCTCTGCGATTCCGACCCCATGGAGCGCGAGTACCACCACTCACTGGCCGCCGCACTGGCGCACTTCGAGCACGCGGGCGCACACATCCGCCTGGTCGACACCCCCGGTTATCCCGACTTCATCGGCCACGCGTTGCCAGCGCTCGCTGCGGTGGAAACCGCGCTGGTGGTGGTGAATGCGCAGAACGGCATCGAGCTGTCCACGCGGCGGATGATGGACTGGGCGGGCGAACGCGGCCTGTGCCGGATGCTGGTGGTGAATAAGATCGACGCCGAGCGCGTTGACCTGCCGGCCCTGTTGGCGGGTTTGCGCGAGTCGTTCGGCAAGGAAGTACTGCCCCTCAACCTGCCCGCCGAGGGTGGCGCACGGGTTGTGGATTGCTTCTTCAATCCTGACGGGCAGGCTGACTTCTCCTCCGTGGCCGAGGCGCATCAGGCGCTGGTGGACCAGGTGGTGGAAGTGGATGAGGCGCTGATGGCGCATTACCTGGAGGAGGGCGAGGTGGCGCCCGAGGCGCTGCATGAACCCTTCGAGCGTGCGCTGCGCGAAGGGCACCTGATTCCCCTGTGCTTCGTTTCTGCCCGCACCGGTGCTGGCGTCCCTGAGCTGGCCGACATTCTCGCGCGCCTCGCGCCCAACCCCGGCGAAGGCAACCCGCCGCTGTTCCTGCGCACCGACGACAAGGGCAAGGAACACCCGGTGACCTGCCAGCCGGACCCCAAGGCCCATGTGCTGGCCCACGTGTTCAAGGTGGTGATCGATCCCTTCGTCGGCCGCCTGGCTGTATTCCGCGTGCATCAGGGCACGGTGCGCCGGGAAATGCAGTTGTTCGCCGGCGACGGGCGCAAACCGTTCAAGGTCGGACACCTGTTGCGCCTGCAGGGGAAGAAGCATGAGGAGGCGCCGTGGCTGATCCCGGGGGACTTCGGCGCGTTGACCAAGGTCGACGAACTGGAGTACGGGGTGGTGCTGCACGATTCCCACGATGAGGACCACATCCACCTCAAGCCGCTGGAATTCCCCGAGCCGATGCAGGGCCTGGCCATCGAGGCGAGCCGCCGCGGCGACGAGCAGCGCCTGGCGGAAATCCTCCAGCGCCTGCAGGCCGAAGACCCCTGTGTGCGTCTGGATTACAACGCCTCGACCCAGCAGACCGTGCTGCGCGGCATGGGTGAGATGCACCTGCGCTACCTGCTGGAACGCATGGCCGGTCAATACAAGCTGGAGGTGCAGACCCGCGCGCCGGCCGTCCCTTACCGCGAGACCGCCACGCGAGCGGCAGAGGGCCACAGCCGGCACAAGAAGCAAACGGGCGGAGCGGGGCAGTTCGGCGAGGTGTTCCTGCGCATCGAGCCGCTGCCGCGTGGCGAGGGCTTCGCCTTCGTCGATGCGATCAAGGGCGGGGTGATCCCCGGCAACTTCATCCCCTCGGTGGAAAAGGGCGTGCGCTCGGCGCTGGCAGCCGGGCCGCTGGCCGGCTTCCCGGTGGAAGACGTCAAGGTCACGGTGTTCGACGGCAAGAGCCATTCGGTGGATTCCAAGGACATCGCCTTCCAGGCCGCCGGGCGCAAGGCGATGCTCGATGCGCTGCGCAATGCCGGGGGCATCGTGCTGGAGCCGGTGATGCAGATCGAGGTGACGACGCCCGAGTCGCATCTGGGCGATATCACCGCCGATCTCACCGGCCGCCGGGGCCAGGTGCTGGGTACCGAGTCGCTGTCGGCCAGCGTCGCGCTGGTGCGTGGCCAGGTCCCGCTGGCGGAGATGGACGGCTACGCCAATCGCTTGAAATCCATTACCGCCGGGCAGGGGCTCTACAGCCTTTCCTCCAGCCATTACAGCGCCGTCCCACAGGACGTGCAGCAGCGCCTGTCCAGTGGCTACAAGGCAACCCCGGAAGAAGACTGAACGAATGTGGATAGTTGTCGCAGGCGGGCGCCGCAAAGGCCCGTGCCTGTGCGCTTTCACGCGACGCCACAATGGCCTCGCCGGTCTGCTGTAAGCCACGTGGCATGCGGGTTGCAGGCGGGATCGAGGCGGCCATTCGGGTCGGCCGGAGGTGTCTCCAGCCTTGCGCCGGGACACCCCTTTCCTGTGGATAACTCGGTGGGTAACGTGTGGGGCGGATGGGGGCAGCCTGTGATCAGTACTCGATCACCACATCGCCCTTGGGCACGCTGCAGCAGGACAGGATGTAGCCTTCGGCGACATCTTCGTCGGTGATCCCGCCGTTGTGCTCCATCTCCACCTCGCCGGAGCGCTTCATTACTTTGCAGGTGCCGCAGATGCCCATGCCGCAGGCCTTGGGAATGTGCAGGCCGAGTTGGGCAGCGGCGGCGTGGACGGTCTCGCCCGGCGCCACGCGGATGCTTTTGCCGGTTTCGCAGAATTCCACGAGGTTCTGCTCGGCCAGCGGCACGGCTGGCGCTTCGGCGGCCTCGGCGGCCAGTTCCTTCACGTCGGCGCGCACTTCCGGTGGGGTCGGGCCGAAGGCTTCCTCGTGGTAGCGCGACATGTCGTAGCCTTCGGCTTCGAGCAGGCGCTTGACCGCATGCATGTACGGCGTCGGGCCGCAGCAGAAGACTTCGCGTTCGAGGTAGTCCGGCGCCATCAGTTGCAGCATCGCCTTGTTCAGGAAGCCCCGGTAGCCGGCCCAGGACTCGCCCATCTCGTACTTCTCGCAGACCAGGTACAGCTTGAAGTTGTTGATCCGCGAGTTCATGTGCTCCAGCTCGCGGTGGTAGATGATGTCCTTGGGCGTGCGCGCGCTGTGCACGAAGACCATGTCGACGTTGGCGTTGGTGTCGAAGAACCAGCGCGACATGGACATCACCGGGGTGATGCCGACGCCGCCGGAGAGGAACAGCACCTTCTCGGCGGGAAAATCGATGGCGTTGAAGTTGCCCACCGGGCCGTGCACCGGGATCTGGTCGCCTTCCTTCAGGTTGTCGTGCAGCCAGTTCGAGACCTTGCCGCCGGGCACCCGCTTGATGGTGATGGAGAAGCTGTACGGCACCGAGGGCGAGCTGGAGATGGTGTAGGAACGCATGATCGGCTGGCCGTCGATCTCCAGTTCCAGGGTGACGAACTGGCCGGGCTTGAAGAAGAACATGATCGGCGCGTCGGCCATGAAGCAGAAGGTGCGCACATCCCAGGTTTCCTGGATGGCTTTCACGCAGCGCACCAGGTGGCGGCCGTTGGCCCAGGTCTGGGTGTTCACCGGGTTGAGGAAGGTGTTCGTCGACATGCTGTCTCTCCGCGCACGCGGGCCGTGCTGGGCCTGAGGGGGCAGCGCCGGGGTCCGTTGCCTACGTCGCTTGAGCGTAGAAAGCACGGGGCCTGTCGGCATGCCTGATGGGGCGGATTGTGTGCACGAGGATGACCGGTGCATTTACCTGCCAGCGACATTTGCATGCTTATCGCGACCTGCCGCCTGGGACGTGCGGTTGCGCGTCGGGAAATGATCTGGCCGTGTCGCCCATGGATAAGGGTTCCTACAGGGCGCGGCCCCACACTCAGCTCCATGCCGAGCAACCCCCCAGGTTGAGCGAGACGGCGGGAAACGGCGCACTCGGCGCGCCTGGCACCTGCCGCAAATGCCCTGCGTGGCACACCGTATCAGCCACTTATTTCCGCCGGCAGCCAAACGGGCTGCGGCATGAGGACCTAGCAATGGACGTCACTACTACCCTGAGTTTGGGCGATCCGCTGGAACCGGCCCGCAAGGCCACCGCCGAGATGCTGCGCACTCGCGACCACAGCTTCTCGCTGCCGCAACCCTTCTACAACGACGAACGCCTGTTCCAGCTGGACATGCAGGAGATCTTCCACAAGGAGTGGCTGATCGCCGGCATGACCTGCGAGATCCCCGCCAAGGGCAACTTCCTCACCCTGCAGATCGGCGACAACCCGGTCATCGTGCTGCGCGGCGCCGAGGGCAAGATCCACGCCTTCCACAACGTCTGCCGCCACCGTGGTTCGCGCCTGTGCGTCAGCGACAAGGGCAAGGTCGCCAAGCTGGTCTGCCCGTACCACCAGTGGACCTACGAACTGGACGGCCGCCTGCTGTTCGCCGGCACCGAGATGGGCGCGGACTTCGACATGAAGGACTACAGCCTGAAGCCGGTGAACGTGAAGACCGCCGGCGGCTATATCTTCATCTCGCTGTCGGAGAACCCGCCGGCCATCGATGACTTCCTGCGTACGCTCGAGCACTACATGGAGCCGTACGACATGGAGAACACCAAGGTGGCGGTGCAGACCACGCTGC
Organism: Pseudomonas sp. HS-18; assembly: GCF_020401845.1. Lineage (NCBI taxonomy): Bacteria > Pseudomonadati > Pseudomonadota > Gammaproteobacteria > Pseudomonadales > Pseudomonadaceae > Pseudomonas > Pseudomonas sp. HS-18. Next base: position 6,310,869 of record NZ_CP084413.1, on the reverse strand, counting down.
GGGAAAAGGCCAACTGGAAGCTGGTGCTGGAAAACAACCGCGAGTGCTACCACTGCAACGGCTCGCACCCGGAGCTGCTGAACACCCTGCTGGAGTGGGACGACGTCACCGACCCGCGCGCCAGCCAGGCGTTCAAGGACCAGGTGGCGGCCTGCACCACCGCCTGGGAAGCGGAGAAGATTCCGTACGCCCACGCCAGCTTCGGCCTGCGCAACCGCATCGTGCGCATGCCGCTGCTGCAGGGCACCGTGTCCATGACCATGGACGGCAAGCAGGGCAGCAAGAAGCTCATGGGCCGCATCCAGAACCCGGACCTGGGCTCGATGCGCATCCTGCACCTGCCGCACTCGTGGAATCACTGCATGGGCGACCACCTGATCGTCTTCACCGTCTGGCCGATCAGCGCGCAGGAAACCGTGGTCACCACCAAGTGGCTGGTGCACAAGGATGCGGTGGAAGGTGTCGACTACGACGTGGCGCGCCTGCGCGAAGTCTGGGACGCCACCAACGACCAGGACCGCCGCCTGGCCGAAGAGAACCAGCGTGGTATCAACTCCACCGCCTACCAACCGGGGCCGTACTCCAAGACCTACGAGTTCGGTGTGATCAACTTCCTCGACTGGTACAGCGAGCGGATGTTGAACAACCTGGGCGAGGAATCCGCCCACGCGCGCCTGGTCGCCGAGAAGTAAGCCCCCGCCACCCAGCGCCCCCTCTGCGGGGGCGCTGTCGTTGAAGAGGAATCCCCTTGGACGCCCTGCTCTTCTACAGCAGCTCCGCCTTCGTCACCGGCCTGGTGGCGTGGAACCTCTTCGCCTGCTGGCGCAAGCGCTGAAATCGCCCTGGCGCAGCGTTACTCGTAGGAGCGAGCTTGCTCGCGAATGTCCCCCGGCGGACCCGGTGCCGCCGACGAAATACCCCCTCCCTAACCCTCCCCCTGAAGGGAGAGGGGACTGTTCGTGCAGCGGGCAGATCAAGTGCTCGCTGGTTGACGCTGGTCTTTCCGCGAAATCAGGACCGCTCCCTCTCCCTTCAGGGAGAGGGCTGGGGAGAGGGCGTTTTCAGCTCTCACGCCGCGTCCCGCAACGAAGAGCATTCGCGAGCAAGCTCGCTCCTACAGGTACTGCGAACCCTGCAGCACATGGGGTTCCGCACCACACATTCCCCAGCGCGACGCAAACGCTGTCGCCCATGTCGTGAGGTTGACGCTTTCGGGTCGACCCTGGTCGTTTTCGAACCGGGTCGCCTCGGGGGGCAGGGATATCCTGCCTGCAAAGCGTCGGCACAAGCCCCGGCGCGCCAAGCCTGAGAAGGGGTACGCCAAGATGAGCCCAGCCGAAGTCCACGCCGACAGCATCGTCATCGATGGCCTGATCATCGCCAAGTGGAGCCGCGAGCTGTTCGAGGACATGCGCAAGGGCGGGCTGACCGCCGCGAACTGCACCGTCTCCGTGTGGGAAGGCTTCCAGGCCACGGTGAACAACATAGTCACGAGCAACAATTTGATCCGCGAGAACAGCGACCTGGTCATCCCGGTGCGCACCACCGCGGACATCCGCAAGGCCAAGGAGCAGGGCAAGACCGGCATCCTCTTCGGCTTCCAGAACGCCCATGCATTCGAGGACCAGATCGGCTACGTCGAGGTGTTCAAGCAACTGGGCGTGGGCATCGTGCAGATGTGCTACAACACCCAGAACCTGGTCGGCACCGGCTGCTACGAGCGCGACGGCGGCCTCTCCGGTTTCGGCCGCGAGATCGTCGCGGAGATGAACCGCGTCGGCATCATGTGCGACCTGTCCCACGTCGGCTCCAAGACCTCCGAGGAAGTCATCCTCGAGTCGAAGAAGCCCGTCACCTATTCCCACTGCCTGCCGTCGGGCCTCAAGGAACATCCGCGCAACAAGTCCGACGCCGAGCTGAAGTTCATCGCCGACCACGGCGGCTTCGTCGGCGTGACCATGTTCGCGCCCTTCCTCGCCAAGGGCATCGACTCGACCATCGACGACTACGCCGAAGCCATCGAGTACGTGATGAACCTCGTCGGCGAGGACGCCATCGGCATCGGCACCGACTTCACCCAGGGCCACGGCCAGGACTTCTTCGAGTGGCTGACCCACGACAAGGGTTATGCCCGCCGCCTCACCAACTTCGGCAAGATCGTCAACCCGCTGGGCATCCGCACCGTGGGCGAGTTCCCCAATCTCACCGAAACCCTGCTCAAGCGCGGCATGCCCGAGCGCGTGGTGCGCAAGGTCATGGGCGAGAACTGGGTGCGCGTCCTGAAAGACGTGTGGGGCGAGTAACACCGACTTTCCACTCTCCCGCTCGCGGGAGAGGCAAGGGGTGAGGGCCGCCGGCGCTCACCCGCGATCCTCTACATCCCGACCCTCTCCCAGAGCGAGCGGGTCCTACCCGGAATCGGAGCTGCACACATGGCCAAACACGCCCCCGAACTGCCCATCGAAGTCGACAGCGAAACCGGCGTCTGGACCACCGACGCCCTGCCGATGCTCTACGTACCGCGGCACTTCTTCGTCAACAACCACATGGGCATCGAGGAAGAGCTGGGCGCCGAGCGCTACGCGCAAATCCTCTACAAGGCCGGCTACAAGTCCGCCTGGCACTGGTGCGAGAAGGAAGCGGAGTGCCACGGCCTGGTCGGCGTGGAAGTCTTCGAGCACTACATGAAGCGCCTGTCCCAGCGCGGCTGGGGCCTGTTCCAGATCGAGCAGATCGACCTCGACAAGGGCACCGCCCAGGTTCGCCTGAAGCACTCGGCCTTCGTCTACGTCTACGGCAAGGTCAACCGCAAGGTCGACTACATGTTCACCGGCTGGTTCGCCGGCGCGATGGACCAGATTCTCCAGGCACGCGGCAGCGATATCCGCACCGTCGCCGAGCAGGTCTACAGCGGCGCCGAGGAAGGCCACGACGACGGCCTGTTCGTCGTCAAACCCCTCTGATCTTTCGCCCCCTGTAGGAGCGAGCTTGCTCGCGAACAAGCAGCCGCAAGGCCGCCAGACAACAAGAAACCTCTGATCCCGTGAGGATGCCGCAATGGCTTTCGAGGCAATGTTCCAGCCGATCCAGATCGGCAAGCTGACCATCCGCAACCGCGTACTCTCCACCGCTCACGCCGAGGTGTATGCCACCGACGGCGGCATGACCACCGAGCGCTACGTAAAGTACTACGAGGAGAAGGCCAAGGGCGGCATCGGCCTGGCCATCTGCGGCGGTTCCTCCGTGGTCGCCATCGACAGCCCGCAGGAATGGTGGAGCTCGGTGAACCTCTCCACCGACCGCATCATCCCGCACTTCCAGAACCTGGCCGACGCCATGCACAAGCATGGGGCCAAGATCATGATCCAGATTACCCACATGGGCCGCCGCTCGCGCTGGGACGGCTTCAACTGGCCGACCCTGATGTCGCCCTCCGGCGTGCGCGAGCCGGTGCACCGCGCCACCTGCAAGACCATCGAGCCGGAAGAGATCTGGCGGGTGATCGGCAACTACGCGCAAGCGGCTCGCCGTGCCAAGGCCGGCGGCCTGGACGGCGTCGAGCTGTCCGCCGTGCACCAGCACATGATCGACCAGTTCTGGAGCCCGCGGGTCAACAAGCGCACCGACGAATGGGGCGGCACCTTCGAGGGCCGCATGAAATTCGGCCTGGAAGTGCTCAAGGCCGTGCGTGCCGAAGTCGGCGACGATTTCTGTGTCGGCATGCGCATCTGCGGCGACGAGTTCCACCCGGACGGGCTGTCCCACGAGGACATGAAGCAGATCGCCAAGTACTACAGCGACACCGGCATGCTCGACTTCATCGGCGTGGTCGGCTCGGGTTGCGACACCCACAACACCCTGGCCAACGTCATCCCGAACATGACCTTCCCGCCGGAGCCGTTCCTGCACCTGGCCGCCGGCATCAAGGAAGTGGTCAACGTGCCGGTGCTGCACGCGCAGAACATCAAGGACCCGAACCAGGCCACGCGCATCCTCGAAGGCGGCTACGTGGACATGGTCGGCATGACCCGCGCGCACATCGCCGACCCGCACCTGATCGCCAAGATCAAGATGGGCCAGATCGACCAGATCAAGCAGTGCGTCGGCGCCAACTACTGCATCGACCGCCAGTACCAGGGGCTCGACGTGCTGTGCATCCAGAACGCCGCCACGTCCCGTGAGTACATGGGCGTGCCGCACATCATCGAGAAGACCACCGGCGTGAAGCGCAAGGTGGTGGTCGTCGGTGGCGGCCCGGCAGGGATGGAGGCGGCGCGCGTTGCCGCCGAGCGCGGCCACGACGTCACCCTGTTCGAGAAGAAGGAGCAGCTCGGCGGACAGATCACCACCGCCTCGAAAGCCCCGCAGCGCGACCAGATCGCCGGCATCACCCGCTGGTACCAGTTGGAGCTGGCGCGGCTGAACGTCGACCTGCGCCTGGGCACCGGCGCGGATGCCGACACCATCCTCGACCTGCGCCCCGACGTGGTGGTGCTGGCCAACGGCGGCCATCCGTTCCTCGAGCAGAACGAACACTGGGGCGCCGCCGACGGGCTGGTGGTCAGCAGCTGGGACGTACTCGACGGCAAGGTCGCGCCGGGCAAGAACGTGCTGGTCTACGACACCATCTGCGAGTTCAGCGGCATGTCGGTGGCGGACTTCCTCGCCGACAAGGGCGCCCAGGTCGAGATCGTCACCGACGACATCAAGCCGGGCGTGGCCATCGGCGGCACCACCTTCCCGACCTACTACCGCAGCATGTACCCCAAGGAAGTGATCATGACCGGCGACCTGATGCTGGAGAAGGTCTACCGCGAGGGCGACAAGCTGGTAGCGGTGCTGGAGAACGAATACACCGGCGCGAAGGAAGAGCGGGTGGTCGACCAGATCGTCGTCGAGAATGGCGTGCGCCCGGACGAGAGCCTGTACTACGCGCTCAAGCAGGGCTCCCGCAACAAGGGCCAGATCGACGTCGAGGCGCTGTTCGCGATCAAGCCGCAGCCGTGTCTCAGTGCTCTTGATGACAACAGCGGGGGTGACGGTTACCTGTTGTTCCGCATCGGCGACTGCGTGGCCCAGCGCAACACCCATGCGGCGATCTACGACGCGCTGCGACTGTGCAAGGACTTCTAAGACACGCCATGTGATGTCCGGCAAGCACGGACAACCCCCTCTCCCTTCAGGGAGAGGGTTGGCGAGAGGGTGGTGGGCCAAGTGACCGAGCCGACCGGAAACACCCTCTCCCCCCGCCCTCTCCCGCAAGCGGGAGAGGGCGCTTGTCCAGCGCCCCTGAGGTCCCGTAGGGAGACCAGAAATGCTCAACATCATCCTCCCCATCCTGCTCTTCGCCGCCCTCGGCCTCGCCGTGCTGGGCGCCGTGAAGCGCTTCGCGATGTGGCGCCGTGGCCGGCCCGCGCAGGTCGACTGGATCGGCGGCCTGCTGAAGATGCCGCGTCGCTACCTGGTCGACCTGCACCACGTGGTCGAGCGCGACAAGTACATGTCGAAGACCCACGTCGCCACCGCTGGCGGCTTCGTGCTGGCCGCGCTGCTGGCCATCCTCGTGCACGGTCTCGGCCTGCACAGCCGCATTCTCGGTTTCGCCCTGCTGGCGGCCACCGCGCTGATGTTTGGTGGCGCGCTGTTCGTCGCCAAGCGCCGCCTCGACCCGCCGTCGCGCCTGTCGAAAGGCCCGTGGATGCGCCTGCCGAAAAGCCTGCTGATGTTCTCGGCGAGCTTCTTCATCGCCACCCTGCCGGTGGCCGGCATCCTGCCGGAGGGTTTCGGCGGCTGGTTCCTCGCAGCCATTCTTGCCATCGGGGTGGCCTGGGGTGTGTCCGAGCTGTTCTTCGGCATGACCTGGAGCGGCCCGATGAAGCACGCCTTCGCCGGTGCCCTGCACCTGGCCTGGCACCGCCGCGCCGAACGCTTCGGCGGTGGCCGCTCCACTGGCCTCAAGCCGCTGGACCTGCAGGACCCGATGGCGCCGCTGGGCGTCGAGAAACCCACCGATTTCACCTGGAACCAGTTGCTCGGCTTCGACGCCTGCGTGCAGTGCGGCAAGTGCGAAGCCATGTGCCCGGCGTTTGCCGCCGGCCAGCCGCTGAACCCGAAGAAGCTCATCCAGGACATGGTCATCGGCCTTGCCGGTGGCAGCGATGCCAACTTTGCCGGCAGCCCGTATCCCGGTAAACCGCTGGGCGAACACAGCGGCGGCCCGCACCAGCCGATTGTCGCGCTGGACGGCAAGGCGCTGGTGGATGCCGAGACGCTCTGGTCCTGCACCACCTGCCGCGCCTGCGTCGAGGAATGCCCGATGATGATCGAGCACGTCGACGCCATCGTCGACATGCGCCGCCACCTCACCCTGGAAAAGGGCGCGACCCCGAACAAGGGCGCCGAGGTGCTGGAAAACCTGATCGCCACCGACAACCCCGGCGGCTTCGCCCCCGGCGGCCGGCTGAACTGGGCGGCCGACCTGAACCTGCCGCTGCTGGCGGACAAGCAGCAGGCCGACGTGCTGTTCTGGGTCGGCGACGGCGCCTTCGACATGCGCAACCAGCGCACCCTGCGTGCCTTCGTGAAGGTCCTCAAGGCCGCCAACGTCGACTTCGCCGTGCTCGGCCTGGAGGAGCGCGACAGCGGCGATGTGGCACGCCGCCTGGGTGACGAAGCCACCTTCCAGACCCTGGCCCAACGCAACATCGCCACCCTGGCCAAGTACCGTTTCAAGCGCATCGTCAGCTGCGACCCGCACAGCTTCCACGTGCTGAAGAACGAATACGGCGCGCTGGGCGGCAACTACCAGGTGCTGCACCACACGACCTTCATCGATGAACTGGTGCGCAAGGGCGCGCTGAACCTCGGCCAGAGCAAGGCCGGCAGCGTGACCTACCACGACCCGTGCTACCTCGGCCGCTACAACGGCGAGTACGAAGCGCCGCGCGCCGTGCTCAAGGCCATCGGCATCGAGGTCAAGGAAATGGCCCGCTCCGGCTTCCGCTCGCGCTGCTGCGGCGGTGGCGGCGGCGCGCCGATCACCGACATCCCCGGCAAGCAGCGGATTCCCGACATGCGCATGGTCGACATCAAGGAAACCGGCGCCGAACTGGTTGCCGTGGGCTGCCCGCAATGCACCGCCATGCTCGAAGGCGTGGTCGCGCCGCGCCCGGAGATCAAGGACATCGCCGAACTGGTCGCCGAGGTCCTCATCGAGGCCACCGAGGTGCCGGCAAAAAAGCCCTCGCTGGCGCGCCGTGAAGAAGCGGTGGAGGTGCACCTGTGAACGTCCTGCGTAGCCCCGTAGGGCGCATAAAGCCGAAGGCTTTATCCGCCGCCTCGGCCACTTCGGCGGATGACGCTGCGCGTTATTCGCCCTACTCCAGCCCGGAGCATCGAGCATGAGCGACATCATCCGCCGCGACCCGCGGGCCGAGTGGATCGCCCGCAATCGCCTGCACCCGCTGCACGCGGCCATGCAATCGGCTCAGGGTGGCGAGAGCCGCTGGATGGGGCCGAACGGCGTGGTGCGCAAGAATCCCCACGCCGTCGGCTTCATCGGGGCCAATGGCGTCAAGCGCATCGACCGTTCCGGTGGCCAGCAAGGTACGGCAGGCGGCAAGCGCAGCAGCGCGCCGGAGGTGATGCAGCTGCCGCTGGTGATCATCGAGCAGCCGGCCTTCCTGATTGCCGTGGTGCCCGACATGGTGGGCGGCCGCCTCTCCAGCCACGACCGCGACCTGCTGGGCCTGGCCCGCAAGCTGGCCGGCAGCGACGGTGCGGTGCTGGCCGTGGTGTTCGGCGAGCACAAGGAAACCGCCTTCGACACCGCCGGCGTCGACCGCCTGTTGCAGATCGAGGGCAACGAATACGACGGTTACGCCCCGGAACAAAGGGTGCTGGCGCTGCGTTCGGCCAACAGCCAGTTCGCACCGCGTCACTGGTTGCTGCCCGACAGCCGCACCGGTGGCGGCGAACTCGGCCGCCGTCTCGCCGCCAGCCTGGGCGAACGCCCGGCCACCCGCGTCTGGCAGGCCGAAGGCGAGCGCTGCATCGGTCGCGCCGGAGCCGGCCAGCAGGACCTGCACCGCGACCTGCCGCGCCTGATTCTGGCTGCCGCCGAGTGTGCGGAGCCGGTCAGCGAAACCCGGCACGAGGCCCGCGCCGTGGAGCTGGAAAGCAGCGTCGCGCGCAACCTGCCGCGCATCGAGGACCTCGGCCCGGTGGCCGTGGACCCGGCGCAGATTCCCATGGCCGAGGCGGAGTTCATCCTCTCCGGTGGCAACGGCGTGAAGGACTGGGAGCTGTTCCATCGCGCCGCCGTTGCGCTCGGCGCCACCGAAGGCGCCTCGCGCGTGGCAGTGGACGACGGCCACATGCCGCGTGCCCGTCAGGTTGGCGCCACCGGTACCTGGGTCACCGCGCGGGTCTACCTTGCCGTCGGCATTTCCGGGGCGATCCAGCACCTGCAGGGCATCGGTTCCTGCGACAAGGTGGTGGCGATCAACATGGACCCGGGCTGCGACATGATCAAACGCGCCGATCTCTCGGTGATCGGTGATTCCGCCGCGATCCTCAAGGCGCTGATGGTCCTGGCCGAAGCCCATCGCAATGGAGCGGCGCGCGATGCAGCGTGATAGGAGTTCCTCGGTAGGGCGGATAAAGCCTTCGGCTTTATCCGCCGCCAACGCATCATCGGCGGATAACGCTGCGCGTTATTCGCCCTACGCCAGCTTGAAAGCCCGAGGTGGCTTATGAACGACCTGAACATCGTCGCCCTGGTGTCCATCGGCGCCCACCCGGCCTCTGGCCGTGCGCGGCGCGCCGACCAGGATGCCCGTGCGGTGGAACTGGGCATGAACCTCGCCGGTAAGCGCCTGCGCGTCGTGCATGCCGGTGATGCCGGGGAAGAAGCGCTGCGCGGTTACCTCGGCATGGGCCTGGATGAGCTGGCCGTGCTCGAACAGCCTGCCGGTGCCGACGCACTGCCAGCATTGGCCGCCTACCTGGGCGACAGCGATGCGCAACTGGTGCTCACCGGCACCCAGGCGGAAACCGGTGAAGGCTCCGGCATGTTGCCCTTCCTGCTGGCCGAGCGCCTCGGCTGGCCGTTGGTGGTCGGCCTGGCGGAAGTGGAGAAGGTCGAAGGCGGCAGTGCCCAGGTATTGCAGGCCTTGCCTCGCGGCCAGCGCCGTCGTTTGAAGGTGCGCCTGCCCTTCGTCGCCAGCGTCGACAATGCCGCGCCGGCGGCTCGCCAGAGCGCCTTCGGCCCGGCTCGCCGGGGTTATCTGGAAGCCCACGAAGTGGAGGTGGTGGACGATCCACTGCTTGCCGACGGCAACCTGCAACCCGCGCGCCCGCGTCCCAAGCGGCTGAAGATGATCAAGGCGAAGACCGGCGCCGAACGCATGAAGGCCGCCACCGCCAAGGCCTCTGGCGGTACCGGGCAGGTCCTCAAGGACGTCTCTCCCGAGGCGGGCGCCGAGGCAATCTTCAAGCTGCTGCGTGAGGAAGGCGTGATTCGCATCTGACGTTCCGGCTCTTCGTAGGAGCGAGGGGCCATCGATATTGCTCGCGAACAATCCCCGCAGCGAGCCCTGGTTCGCGAGCAAGCTCGCTCCTGCAGGATGCCTTCCCCATCGGAGCGGAAGCCGGCGCCGTAGGCGAACCTTGTGGGTTGATTCCCGGTCCAAATTTCGTTGGTGGTAGGAAATCATTGAAATAGCACGAGAATTATCTCGTAAGCCATTGAATTGACAGCATACGGCTTGTCAGAAGAACCGCGTTTTTACTGGCCCCGCCGCGCCCCTTTCTTTATCCTCCGCACCCTTTGAAAGGCTTTGCGGAGGCTCCCATGCTCGATTCCACCCTCGAACAACTTGAACAGCTGGTCGCCGAGCTGCTGCAGCAGAATGAAGTACTGGTGCAGGACAACGCCCAGGTGCGTGAAGAGCTGCTCAAGGCCCGTGAGGAAAACGACACGCTGCAACTGTCGCTCATGGAGCAGGAAGAGAAGCACAACGCCACCGCGACTCGCCTGCAGGCGCTGATCCGCCGCGTCAGCGACAGCCGCGCCAGCGCATGAGTGGCGACGGCGTCCGCGTCCTGCGCATCCTCGGGCGCGAATACAGCGTCCGGGCGCCGGCCGGTGAAGAGCGCCGGCTGCAGGACGCGGCTGCGCTGCTGCAGGCGGAGATCAGCGCCAGCAAGAAGAAATTCCCCTACGTCACCAGCAATGAGCTGATGGTGCTCTCTGCGCTCAACCTCTGCGCCCGCCAGCTCGGTGCGTCGGATACCGAGTGCGATGAGGCGGACGCCGTGGAGCGTATCGCCGCTCTCAATCGGCGGATTCTCGATCACCTGCAACGTCAGGATTGATCTCCCGCAGCCCCTGCTTTTTGTAGGAGCGAGCTTGCTCGCGAACCCCTCCTGCGCCGGTATTGACGGGAGGGAGATCGTGTTCGCGAGCAATGACGATGGCGTCCCCCTCTCTCCTACAGAAGCCGCACCGCCACGACCGGAACTCCAGGAAAGTGTTTTGTAGGGCGAATAACGCGCAGCGTTATCCGCCACTGTGCCTGGCACGGAACTGGCGGATCACAGCAAGCGGTTATGCGCCCTACGGTGCCGTGCGACTCATGCCAATCGCGGACGGAGTCCGTTCCTACGAAACCTGAACCGGCGTAGGCGCGGACTCCGTCTGCCATGTTTTCCGCCGCGCCCGGATTTCAGGCAAAAAAATAGGGACACCGGGGTAAGCGGTGTCCCTTCTAAAGGAGAGTGGGCCAAGAGGCCCCTCAACCGGTGAGACGTGGCGCCTCGGGTAAACCCGCGGCGCCGGGTATAAAAGAAGGGACTGGGGGTAACCAATCCCTGAAAGGTGAGGGAGGAATACTCCCCCTCAACCGGTGAGACGTGCCCGGCTCGCGCCGGGCGGAGGATCAGGCGCGCAGCGGAATCAGGCGCGGGGCGATCATGTTTTCCGGCAGCAGGATGTCGGCCAGGGTGGCTTCGTCCAGCAGCTTCTCCTCGCGAACCAGCTCCAGTACGCCGCGGCCGGTTTCCAGCGCAGTCTTGGCGATACGGGTGGAGTTTTCGTAGCCGATGTACGGGTTCAGTGCGGTGACCAGGCCGATGCTGTGCTCCACCAGCTGGTGGCAGCGCTCGACGTTGGCGGTGATGCCGGTGATGCAGTGCTCGCGCAGCATGTCCATGGCGCGCTGGAGCAGGCGGATCGAGTCGAAGATCTTGTAGGCGATCAGCGGTTCCATCACGTTCAGCTGCAGCTGGCCGCCTTCGGCCGCGATGGTCAGCGCCAGGTCGTTACCCATGATTTCGAAGGCGCACATGTTCACCGCCTCCGGGATCACCGGGTTGACCTTGCCCGGCATGATCGAGCTGCCCGGCTGGCGCGGCGGCAGGTTGATCTCGTTGATGCCGGTGCGCGGGCCGCTGGACAGCAGGCGCAGGTCGTTGCAGATCTTCGACAGCTTGACCGCGGTGCGCTTGAGCATGCCGGAGAACAGCACGAAGGCGCCCATGTCGGAGGTGGCTTCGATCAGGTCGGCAGCCGGAACGACCGGGTGGCCGCTGATTTCAGCCAGGCGCTGGACAGCCAGCTTCTGGTAGCCGGGGTCGGCGTTGATGCCGGTGCCGATCGCGGTGCCGCCGAGGTTCACTTCGGTCAGCAGTTCCGGCGCCAGGCGACGCAGGCGGTCGAGGTCTTCGCCCAGGGTGGTGGCGAAGGCGTGGAATTCCTGGCCGAGGGTCATCGGTACCGCGTCCTGCAGCTGGGTACGGCCCATCTTCAGTACGCCGGCGAACTCGACGCCCTTGGCGGCGAAGGCCTGGATCAGGCTGTCGAGGCTGGCCAGCAGGGTGTCGTGGCCGAGCAGCAGGCCCAGGCGGATGGCGGTCGGGTAAGCGTCGTTGGTCGACTGCGCCATGTTCACGTCGTTGTTCGGGTGCAGGTACTTGTACTCACCCTTGGTATGGCCCATGGCTTCCAGCGCGATGTTCGCGATCACTTCGTTCGCGTTCATGTTGGTGGAAGTACCGGCGCCACCCTGGATCATGTCCACCACGAACTGGTCGTGGAAGTCACCGCGGATCAGGCGGGCACAGGCTTCGCTGATGGCAGCGTGCTTCTCGTTCGACAGGTGGCCAAGCTGGTGGTTGGCATCGGCTGCCGCCTGTTTGACCATCGCCAGGCCGACGACCAGTTTCGGGTAGTGCGACAGCGGCACGCCCGAGAGGCGGAAGTTGTTCACAGCGCGCAGGGTCTGGATGCCGAAGTAGGCGTCAGAAGGTACTTCGAGGGTGCCGAGGAGGTCTTTCTCGATGCGGAACGATGCAACAGGGGACATGACGGGGATTGTCTCAGGGAAACACGGCCAGTGCCGCGATGCCCGGTAGACTAGGGATTTCGCCTTTCGTCGGCCAATGCTGTTAAAGGCTGCCTCATGCACGAACGGCATAATGTACCCTGTGACGAATTGATGACGGCGAGCGTGCGACTGTGCTACGCGCGCCCGGCTCCTGACCAATCGATCAGCGTGTGAATGCGTTGGAGTTGACGTGAACCTCGAGACCAAATGGCTGGAAGACTTCAGCACCCTGGCCACCACCCGCAGTTTTTCCCAGGCCGCCGAAAAGCGCTTCGTCACCCAGCCGGCCTTCAGCCGACGCATCCGCAGCCTGGAAGATGCCCTCGGCCTGACCCTGGTGAACCGCCAGCGCACGCCCATCGAACTGACCGAAGCGGGGCAACTGTTCCTCGTCACCGCCCGCGCAGTGGTTGAGCAACTCGGCCAGGTGGTGCGCCACCTGCACCACCTGGAAGGCGGGCAGGGCGAGGTGCTGCAGTTCGCTGCCGCGCACTCGCTGGCGCTGGGCTTCTTCCCCGCGTGGATTTCCCGGCTGCGCTCGGAAGGCCTGAATATCGCCAGCCGCCTGGTGGCGACCAACGTCGGCGAGGCGGTACACCTGCTGCGCGAAGGCGGCTGCGACCTGATGATGGCCTTCTACGACCCGGACGCCGCCTTGCAGATGGACCCGGAAGTATTCCCCTCGCTGCACCTGGGGCGCACCGAAATGCTGCCGGTGTGCGCGGTGAACTCCGCCGGCGTGCCGCTCTTCGATCTCGACAGCGGGCAGAGCGTGCCGCTGCTGGCCTACAGTGCCGGTGCCTTCCTCGGTCGCGGCGTGAACCTGCTGCTGCGCCAGCGCAACCTGCGTTACACGACGGTCTATGAAACGGCGATGGCCGACAGCCTTAAAAGCATGGCGCTGCAAGGTATGGGTGTGGCCTGGGTGCCGCGCCTGAGCATGGAGTCGGAGCTGGCGCGTGGTGAGCTGGCGCTGTGCGGCGGCCCGCACTGGATTGTCCCGCAGGAAATCCGCCTGTACCGCTGTGCGCTGGTGCGCAAGGCGCAGATTCGCCTGCTCTGGCGCAAGCTCGAAGGCGGCCTGGGGCTGGACGAAACGCCCTGAGGCAGACAGCCGGGGCTATTCTGTTTATTTGATAAGCATTATCATTTGCGGCTTTCCACGGTCTCCCCCTCGCACCGGTTTCGGTGCGGACCGCTGGCGAGCCTGCAGCCCCGATGTCCCATTCCGACCGCCCGGCCGATTCCCGCACCGCGGACGCCCCGGCGCCCGCCGAGGCGTTGCCGCGCGAGGATTTCCTGCGGGTGTTCCTTTCCCAGCGTCCGCGCATGGAAGCCCTGGTACGACGCCGCGTTGGTTGCCGGGCCACCGCGGCGGACCTGGTCCAGGATCTGTTCCTGCGCTTCTGGAAGCGCCCGCAGGCACCAGTGGAAGAACTCGGCAGCTACCTGCTGCGCAGTGCGCGCAACCTCGCCATCGATCACCTGCGCGGTGAAGATTCGCGCGGGCGAACCCTGAGCGCGCTGCTGCCCGACCAGGACGATGCCCAGCCTTCCCCCGAGCAGGCGGTGCAGGCCAGCGCCGAACTGGACCTCATCGAAGACGCCCTGCGCCAGTTGCCCGAGCGCACCCGCCATATCTTCCTGCTCAGTCGTGTGCATGGCCGCACCTATGGGGAGATCGCCACAGCCATGGGGCTTTCCCAGAGCGCGGTGGAAAAACATATGATGCGCGCCCTCGATGCCTGCAAGGCGAGCCTTGAGCCCGCCGCGCGGGCAGATCGCCGTGGAGCCGCCGACCGATGAAGCCTGAAATCGCCACCTCGCCCGAGGACGCCCAGCGGCAGGCGCGCCAGTGGCTGCTGCGCCTGAACGACGCTGGCGGCGACGTATGGCTGGCGGCTTTCCAGGCGTGGCTGGCGGCCGATCCGCAACATGCCCGTGCCTACGCCGCAGTGGACGCGCTCTGGCAGGCCAGCGCCCTACCGGCGCAGCGGCTGGCGGGGGAAGAGGGCGATGCTTTGGGCGCCTATCTCACTGCGATGGACCGCCCGGCGCCGCGCCGCGCGCAGAGCAACCACCGGCGTTGGGCCTACCCGCTGGCCAGCGCCGCCTGCCTGTTGCTGATGCTCTGGGCCGGTGGCTGGTGGTCGCCGGGGCACTGGTTGACCGATCTCTCCGCCGACTACGTCAGCGCGCCGGGCGAAGTGCGGGAGATCACCCTGGGCGACGGCTCGCGCCTGACCCTGGACGCCGACAGCGCCGTCGCGGTTTCCCTGGACGGTGAACAACGCCGCGTCGACCTGCTGCGCGGTGCTGCGTCCTTTGCCGTGAAACATCTGCCCAAACCCTTCGTGGTGCGCGCCGGAGAGGGTGAAGCGCGGGTGCTGGGCACCGAGTTCGAAGTCCGTCGCCAGGGCGAGCAGACCCGCGTCACGGTCGCCGAAGGCCGCGTCTCGGTGCGTGGCAGCCATGCCGCCGGCATGCCGGAAGTGGTGCTGGGCGCTGGCGAACGGGTCGGCATCGACGGCACGCGGCTCGGTGATGCGCAGCCCGCCGATGCCCAGGCCGCGCCGGCCTGGCGCCAGGGCTGGCTGACCTTCTACCGCGCGCCGCTGGGCGAGGTGCTGGAGCGCCTGGGCACTTACTACCCGGGCCGCATCGTGCTGCTGGACAGCGAGCTGGCGCAGCGCCGGGTCAGCGGCAGTTTCCGCAGCACCGACCCTCAGGCGGCGCTGGATTCCCTGCAGGCGGTGGTGGGCTTCCATCAGCAGCCTCTGCTCGGTCGCTTCGTGCTGATCCGCTGAGGGCGAAGATTTTTTCGAAAAAGGGGTGAGGTACTGCGGCGGCTGCTCCGTGTAGTGGTCATGAATGCGATTTATTCGCATGTGTAGTCCGACCTTCGAGCAAGAGAGCCCCGATGATCCCGCTGCGCCGCGCTGTTCCCGAGCTGTCCCTGAAACCCCTTGCCGCCGTCGTGCTGGGCGCTGCCCTGGTCGCCGCGCAGGCTCCCTCCGCGTGGGCCGAGAATGCCGCCGCCGGCGCTGCCCTGCAGGCGCGCTTTGGTTTCGCCATTGCGGCTCAACCCTTGCCCCAGGCGCTGAGCGAGTTCAGCCGGGTGACCGGCCTCAGTGTGATCTACACCGACGAGGCGCCGTACGACCTCAAAGCCCCGGCGGTCTCCGGCCAGCTCAGTGCCAACGACGCGCTGAATCGCCTGCTGGCGGGCTCCGGCTATCGCTTCCGCGCCCTCGATGGCCGCACCCTGACCCTGGAGCGCGTACCGACCGACACCCTGAGCCTCACCGACACCACCGTCACCGGCCAGGCGGCGTCGACCAGCTACCAACCGGCACCGGTCGCCTCCATCGGTCGCACCGACACGCCGGTGTTGGAAACCCCGCAAAGCATCGTCACTGTCCCGGCCCAGGCGCTGCGCGACCAGAAGCCGCGCAATCTTGACGACGCGCTTGGCAACATCAGCGGTATCACCCAGGCCAACACCCTCGGCGGCACCCAGGACGCGGTGATGAAGCGGGGTTTCGGCGATAACCGCGACGGTTCGATCATGCGCGACGGCCTGCCCTCGGTGCTGGGCCGCAACCTCACCGCCACCGCCGACCACGTCGAAGTGCTCAAGGGGCCGGCCTCGTTGCTGTATGGCATCCAGGACCCGGGCGGCATCGTCAACGTGGTGAGCAAGAAGCCGCAGCTGCAGCAGTACAACGCCGTCACCCTGCGTGGCTCGACCTACGCCCACGGCAAACAGGGCAGCGGCGCGCAGATCGACACCACCGGCCCGCTGGGCGAGACCAACCTGGCCTACCGGCTGATCGTCGATCACCAGGACGAGAACTACTGGCGCAATTTCGGCCAGCAGCGCGAGACCCTCGTCGCGCCCTCGCTGGCCTGGTTCGGCGAGGACACCACGGTGAACCTCAGCTACGAGCACCGCGAGTTCAAGACGCCGTTCGACCGTGGCACCGCCATCGACCCGCGCACCAACAAGCCGCTGGATATCCCCCGTACGCGTCGCCTGGACGAGCCCTTCAACATCACTGAAGGCCGCTCCGACCTGACTCGACTGGACGTCGAGCAGCGCATCGACGATGCCTGGAAGGCGCATTTCGCCTACGGCTGGACCCGCGAGACCTACGACGACAACCAGGCCCGCGTCACCAGGGTCAACAGCAACGGCACCCTGACCCGCCGCACCGACGCCACCCGCGGCGCGGTGAGCAGCGACAGCTTCGCCACCGCCGGGCTGAACGGCGACCTGCAACTGGGCGGCTTCCGCCATGAAGTCACCTTCGGCATCGACAGTGAGAAGCGCAAGATCTACCGCGCCGACCTGATCCGCGACACGAAGAACACCACCTTCAATTACCTCGATCCGGTCTACGGGCAGATTTCACCCGCCACGCGCGTCAGCCCGGCGGACAGCGACCAGACCGACAAGCTGCGCAGCGACTCGCTGTTCCTGCAGGACTCCTGGCACCTGGACGACCACTGGATTCTGGTCGCCGGCGGGCGCTACCAGATGTATGACCAGTACGCCGGGCGCGGCCGGCCGTTCAAGGCCAACACCGATATCAGCGGACAGAAGTGGGTACCGCGCGCCGGGGTGATCTACAAGATCAACGACGAGATGTCGCTGTATGGCAGCTACACCCAGTCGTTCAAGCCCAACTCCACCATCGCGCCGCTGTCCACGGGCGAGGTGATCGACTCGGCGATTCAGCCGGAAGAAGCGACCTCCTGGGAGATCGGCGGCAAGCTCGACATCCCCGGCCGCGTCACCGCCAACCTGGCCTTCTTCGATATCCGCAAGCGCAACGTGATGGTCACCCAGCTCGACGCCAACGGCGACAGCCGCGTCAGCACCGCCGGCAAGGTGCGCTCCTATGGCGCGGAACTGGATGTCACCGGCCAGCTGAGCGAGCACTGGAACCTGATCGGCAGCTACGCCTGGCTGGATGCCGAGGTCACCGAAGACCCGGTGCTGGAGGGCAACCGCCTGCAGAACGTGGCCAAGGAAACCGCCTCGCTGGCGGCGGTATACGACGCCGGGTCGATCTTCGGCGGCGACAACCTGCGCCTGGGCGGCGGGCCGCGCTACGTGGGCAAGCGTGCGGGCGACCCGTCCAACTCCTTCGAATTGCCGTCCTACACCGTGACCGATGCCTTCGCCAGCTACGACACGAAGCTGGGTGGCCACAACGTCGGCTTCCAGTTCAACGTGAAGAACCTGTTCGACCGCGAGTACTACCCGTCGGCGGCGAACAACCTCTACGTCGCCGTGGGCGAGCCGCGGCAGTTCGAGGTTTCGACCACTGTGGAGTTCTGAAGCTGAGCCCGGATGCTCCTGCAGGAGGGGTGGAGCGCAGCGATACCCATGCTGTCTGCAGCGCAATCGATGGGTATCGCTGCGCTCCACGCCATCCTACGCAGAGCTTGGTGTTTGGAGCGGGGCCTACATCTCCACCACGATCCGCCCTTCGATCTGCCCGGCGCGCATGCGGTCGAGGATGGCGTTGATGTCATCCAGTTTGCCGGCGGCGACGGTGGCCTTCACCAGGCCTTCGCCGGCGAAGTCCAGGGCTTCCTGCAGGTCCGCGCGGGTGCCGACGATGGAGCCGGTGATGTGCAGGCCCTTGAGCACCACGTCGAAGATCGGCGTGGGGAAGTCGCCCGGCGGCAGGCCGACCAGCGACACGGTACCGCCCCGGCGGGCCATGCCGATGCCCTGGCCGAAGGCGCTGTTGGACACGGCGGTGACGACTACGCCGTGGGCGCCGCCGATATCACGCTGCACCACTTCGACCGGGTCCTCTTTCTTCGCATTGACGGTCAGGCTGGCGCCGAGCTTGCGCGCCAGCTCCAGCTTGGCGTCATCCACGTCCACGGCGACCACGTGCAGGCCCATGGCCTTGGCGTACTGCACGGCGACGTGGCCCAGGCCGCCGATGCCGGAAATGGCTACCCACTGGCCGGGGCGCGCTTCAGTTTCCTTCAGCGCCTTGTACACGGTGACGCCCGCGCAGAGGATCGGCGCAATCTCGGTGAAGCCGACATTCTTCGGCAGGATGCCGACATAGTTCGGGTCCGCCAGCACGTATTCGGCGTAGCCGCCGTTTACCGAGTAGCCGGTGTTCTGCTGGCTTTCGCAAAGGGTTTCCCAGCCGGTCAGGCAGTGCTCGCAGCAACCGCAGGCGGTGTACAGCCAGGGCACGCCGACGCGGTCGCCTTCCTTCACGCGGGTGACGCCAGCGCCGACCGCGGCGACGTAGCCGACGCCTTCATGGCCGGGGATGAACGGCAGGCTCGGCTTCACCGGCCAGTCGCCTTCGGCGGCGTGCAGGTCGGTGTGGCAGACGCCGGAGGCCTCGATCTTCACCAGGATCTGCCCGGGGCCGGGCAGCGGGACTTTGACTTCCTCGATCCGCAGCGGCTCGCCAAAGGCGTGGACGACAGCGGCTTTCATGGTCGTGGGCAGGGTCGTGGACATTGCACTCGCTCCTTGAAGGGTGAGGGACCTGCCCCGTCCGGGACAGGAACGTGTCAGAAGAGTCTGAGCCCCTGAGCCTAGGCCATCTTGAGCTGAGGCAAGCTTTTCCGAAGTCTCTTCGGAGGTCGTTGCAGGCATCTTCGATGCAGGAATGACGAAATCGGGACCAACGGTCATGCCCAGTGCACTCCGTCGTGCCCTTTGCGGTATACTGCGCCGCCTTCAAGCCGGCACTGCCCGCCGGTTTGGCCACGTACAAGCCACGCCCTCACGGAGTCGTGGCTTGTTGGTTTCTGACGCGCCCAAGAGCGCACTTGAGAGAGGCACGACGATGAGCGCACTGGTTGGCGTGATCATGGGTTCCAAATCCGACTGGAGCACCCTGAGCCACACCGCAGACATGCTGGACAAGCTCGGCATTCCGTACGAAGTGAAGGTGGTTTCCGCCCACCGTACTCCGGACCTGCTGTTCCAGTACGCCGAAGAGGCCGATGGCCGCGGCATCGAAGTGATCATCGCCGGCGCCGGCGGTGCCGCCCACCTGCCGGGCATGTGCGCCGCCAAGACCCACCTGCCGGTGCTCGGCGTGCCAGTGCAGTCCTCCATGCTCTCGGGCGTCGATTCGCTGCTGTCCATCGTGCAGATGCCCGCGGGCGTCCCGGTCGCCACCCTGGCCATCGGCAAGGCCGGCGCCACCAATGCCGCCCTGCTGTCCGCCAGCATCCTGGGCGCCAAGTACCCGAAATACCACGAGGCGCTGAAGCAGTTCCGCGCCACCCAGACCGAGACGGTGCTGGACAATCCCGATCCGCGCGAGGCCTGAGCAGAACCATGAAGATCGGTGTCATCGGTGGCGGCCAGCTGGGCCGCATGCTGTCCCTGGCGGGCACCCCGCTGGGCATGAACTTCGCCTTCCTCGACCCGGCGCCGGACGCCTGCGCGCAAGCCCTGGGCGAGCACATCCGTGCTGACTACAGCGACCAGGACCACCTGCGCCAACTGGCCGACCAGGTCGACCTGGTGACCTTCGAGTTCGAGAGCGTCCCGGCCGAGACCGTGGCCTTCCTCTCGCAGTTCGTGCCGGTCTATCCGAACGCCGAGTCGCTGCGCATCGCCCGCGACCGCTGGTTCGAGAAGTCCATGTTCAAGGACCTGGGGATTCCGACCCCGGCCTTCGCCGACGTGCAGTCCCAGGCCGACCTCGACGCCGCGGTGGCCAGCATCGGCCTGCCGGCGGTGATGAAGACCCGCACCCTGGGCTACGACGGCAAGGGCCAGAAGGTCCTGCGCAAGGCCGAGGACGTCACTGGCGCCTTCGCCGAACTGGGCAGCGTGCCCTGCATCCTCGAAGGCTTCGTGCCCTTCACCGGCGAAGTGTCGCTGGTGGCGGTGCGTGCCCGTGATGGCGAGACGCGCTTCTACCCGCTGGTGCACAACACCCACGAGAACGGCATCCTGCGCCTGTCCGTGGCGAGCACCGACCATCCGCTGCAGCAGCTGGCCGAGGACTACGTCGGCCGCGTGCTCGACAAGCTGGCCTATGTCGGTGTGATGGCATTCGAGTTCTTCGAGGTCGACGGCGGCCTGAAGGCCAACGAGATCGCTCCGCGCGTGCACAACTCCGGGCACTGGACGATCGAAGGCTCCGAGTGCAGCCAGTTCGAGAACCACGTGCGCGCCATCGCCGGCCTGCCGCTGGGCTCCACGGCGAAAGTGGGCGAGAGCGCCATGCTCAATTTCATCGGCGAAGTGCCGCCGGTGGCCGAGGTGCTGAACATCGCCGACTGCCACCTGCACCACTACGGCAAGGCCTTCAAGGCCGGGCGCAAGGTGGGCCACGCCACCCTGCGCAGCACTGACCTGCCGACCCTGAAGGCGCGTATCGCCGAGGTCGAGGCGTTGATCGCCAGGGGCTGACCGTTACGGTGCTCCGAAAGAAGGCGCGTCAATCACTGGCGCGGCTTTTTTCATGCCGGTCTTCCACAACGCTGTAAGGCTGGCGAAACACCGGCAGTCGCTCTGGGGCGCGGCAAAACACGGAACGCCGACGTTTCCTACACTGTCCCATGACAAGCGCGTACTCACCGCGCTCAACCCACAAGGAGGGTTTGTCATGGGATTAATCGGAACCATCGTCATCGGCCTGATCGTCGGACTCATCGCACGCTTCCTCAAGCCCGGCGATGACAGCATGGGCTGGATCATGACCATCCTGATCGGCATCGGCGGCTCGCTGTTGGCCACCTATGGCGGCCAGGCGCTGGGCATCTACGCGGCCGGCCAGGCGGCAGGCTTCATCGGCGCGGTGATCGGCGCCATCGTGCTGCTGGTCATTTACGGCCTGATCAAGAAGAATTGACGGTGAATTCCGGCCCTCTCCCACCAGGGGGAGGGCGCTGGAGGAATATCCCGCCTGTGCCCGACCGGGCCTCTCGAGTCCACGATGCGCCGACCATTGCTCGCCTGCTGCCTGATTCTGCTGACATCCCTGGCGTCCGCCGCCGAACTCCCGGAAACCGACTGGCTGTCCCTGATGCCGCCCAGTGACCGCAAGGCGCTGGAAAACATGCCGGAAATCACCCACAACGGCCCCGAGGCCAATGGCACCTTCACCAACAAGGGCGGGCTCAAGCAGTCCGACAAGAAGCTGCCGCAGGTGATGTACTCGACCAAAACCGTTGCCGCGCTCAATGGCAAGGCGCTGCGTCTGGGCGGCTACCCGGTGCCGCTGGAGAACGACGCCAAGGGGCGTGTCACCGAATTCTTCCTGGTGCCTTACCCAGGCGCCTGCATCCATGTGCCGCCGCCGCCGCCGAACCAGATCGTGCTGGTGCGTTACCCCAAGGGCATCCGGATCGACGATATCTACAACCCGATCTGGGTCAGCGGCACGCTGAAGGTCGAAAAGGTCAGCAATGACCTGGCCGATGCGGCCTACGCCATCGACGACGCCAAGGTGCGGCCGGTGGAGGAGAGCGATCTGTAGGGTATTGCCCTCGTAGGAGCAACGTTCTTCTTCAGATAAGTCCGTGCCAGTGCCTTCCCTCACCCCAGCCCTCTCCCTTTGGGAGAGGGCTGGGGTGAGGGCCGCCCCAAGCGCAGAAGCATCTCGTAGGAGACTCCGTCCGCGATTGGCGTCCGGCCCGATGCGGACCGATCGCAGACGGAGTCCGCTCCTACGTATTGTCATACCGCTGAGGCATCAGCCCTCCAGCGGTTTGCCCCAGATTTCCACCGTCATCGTTTCGCTGCGTCCCGGCGCCACGCTCATCACGTCGTCCCAGACCCGCGCGGTTTCGATGCACAGCATCTGCTGCCAGGCATCGTCGGGGAACTGTGACAGGCGCGCGGCCTTGTCGATCCAGGGGTTCCACACCACCGCCGAGCGCGAACCGCTGGCCTTGATGTGGATGTCGCGCTCCCAGGCCGGGTCGCGGATCACCAGCGGCTTCTCCACGTCCAGGTAGATGCGGTCGGTTTCCCCGGCAATGCGCACCACGCCGTGTTGCTCGCGTAGCTCCCAGTTTTCCAGCGTTTCGACATAGCGGCAGCCCTGCAGCCCCTCGATGCTGGCCTGGCGCGCGTCGCCTACGGCGAAGTAGGTGTGCAGGGCCTGGCTGATCGGCAACGACGCGGTGCCCAGGTTGTGGGTGGTCATTTCCAGCGTCAGGTGTTCGTCGAAGCGCATCACCAGCTCCAGCCGTGCGGAGTGGGCCCAGCCCGGCAGACCGTTGCGCGCGTCGAAGCTGAAGTGCACGGAAAGCTGGCCCAGCTCGTCGGCGATATCGTCCAGCTGCCAGTCCAGCGCTCGCACCAGGCCGTGGGCGGGGGGCTTGTCGCCCTGGTAGGCGGTGCGGATTTCCACCGGGTTGCGCTCCAGGTTGCCGAACCAGGGCCAGCAGACGGGCGCGCCGCCGCGCAGCGACTGGCCATGGCGGTACTCCGCGGTGTCGCTCAGCCATACCAGCGGCGGTTGCTCGTGGGGCTGGTAGCTCAGCAGTTGCGCGCCCTGCTGGGCAATCAGGGCTTCACCATAAGCGGTATGGATGCGCCAACAGGGCAGCTCATCGATCTGCACCTGTTCGACGCGGGGAGTCTGGATGTCGCTGCTCATGGTGGTCTCCGGGACTGCGCTGGGAAAGTTTCAGTATCACCGATCCTTCGCGGCGCAGGCAGTTCCCGGAGAATGAAAAGATCAGCGCAGGCGCAGCTCTGCCAGGTGTGCGCGCTGTCGCCCTTCGCCGTCGAAGTTGGACGCACCCAGCCAAGCCTCGAAGGCCTGCTCGCAGCGCGGCCACTCGCTGTCGATGATGGAGAACCAGGCGGTGTCGCGGTTGCGGTCCTTGACTACCGTAGCCTGGCGGAAAGTGCCCTCGAAGACGAAGCCCAGGCGCTCGGCGGCGCGCATGGAGCGGGCGTTGAGCGCGTTGCACTTCCATTCCAGGCGGCGGTAGCCCATCTCGAAGGCCCACTTGGCCAGCAGGTACACGGCCTCGGTGGAGGCCGGCGAGCGCTGCATCACGCGGCCGTAGGCAATGTGGCCGATTTCGATGCTGCCGTCCTTGGGGAAGATCCGCAGGTAGCTGAGCAGGCCGACAGCGCGGCCGTTCGTACGGTCGATCACGGCGAAGAACAGCGGGTCATTGCTCGCCGCGTTGCCCGCCAGCCAGGCATCGAACGGCGCGCGTTCGGGGAAGGGC
Source organism: Pseudomonas sp. HS-18 (assembly GCF_020401845.1). Lineage (NCBI taxonomy): Bacteria > Pseudomonadati > Pseudomonadota > Gammaproteobacteria > Pseudomonadales > Pseudomonadaceae > Pseudomonas > Pseudomonas sp. HS-18. The sequence continues at coordinate 6,287,275 of NZ_CP084413.1, read as the reverse complement.
CCGTAGGGCAGGTAGTCCCACAGGAGCGGGTCGGAATCCGGACCTTGCAGCGCTAGCCACAGGTCATCGCCGTGGAGGGCGACGTCCAGCGGCACGAGGTTGATGCTGCGGCCGGTCAGGGTGCGGCGTTCGGGGCTGGCGGCGGGGTGCCAGTTCAGCAGGGGTTGGTCGTTCATGGGCGCTCCGGCTCAGAGAATCTTGCGGTACTGGACGAACCCGGAGCGGTCGGCGATCCGGTCGTAGAGGAACATGGCGTCGGTGTTGCTCTCGTGGGTCAGCCAGTGCACCCGCGAGGCGCCGTTGGCGCGGGCGTCGGCGTAGACGTGTTCGATCAACTGCGCGCCGATGCCGCCGCCGCGCTGGCCTTCAGCGACGTACAGGTCCTGCAGGTAGACGTAGTCGCCCTGGGTCCAGCAGGAGCGGTGGTAGATGAAGTGCACCAGGCCGATGGCCTCGCCGTCGCGCCAGGCGAGGGCCGCGTGCATCGGCTCGGCCGCATCGAGGAAACGCTGCCAGGTGACCGCGCTGGTGGCCTCATCGATGGTGGTCTTGTAGAAGCGCTGGTAGCCCTGCCAGAGCGGCAGCCAGGCGGCGTGATCATCGGTGGTGATCGGGCGAATCTCGACAGCGGAAGACATGGTGACGGCCTTGTGTGCGTTGGAATGCTTCCAGCCTAGGCGCTGAATTGGTTCTGCTAAAGAGCCATTCGTGATCAAATCAAAGGAACCATTGCCGCTGCCCTGGAAGCTGCCCCATGAGTGTTCCGCTGCCTTTCAACCCGTCCGGTATTCGCCTCGATCCCGCGCGCCCGCTGGGGCTGCAGTTGTTCCAGGCGCTGCGTGAGCGGATTCTCGATGGCCGCCTCGCGGCGCGTTCGCGATTGCCGGCCAGCCGCGACCTGGCGGCGTCGCTGAATGTTTCCCGCAATACCGTGGTGCGCGCCTATGAGCAGCTCTACGCCGAGGGCTATATCGAGGGGCGTACTGGCGATGGAACCTATGTGGCCGAACGGGTGCAGCCCTCTGTTGATACGGTGCGCAACGAAACGCGCAGCCCCGACGCACCGTCGCTGGAGCGCCTCGCGCGCCATCATCTGCCGCTGCCGCCCACCGGTGCGCCGCGCGCTTTCCGGGTCGGTGTGCCGGCCTTCGATCTCTTTCCCTTCGATACCTGGGCGCGTCTGCAGGCGCGCTTCTGGCGCGATCCGCCGCTGGACTGCCTGGGCTACGGCGACCCGGCCGGCGAGCAGCGCCTGCGCGAACTGGTCGCCGCCTACCTGCGCAGTACCCGCGGCCTGCACTGCGACGCCGGGCAGATCATCATCACCAGCGGTGCCCAGCAGGGCATCGCGCTGTGCGCGCAGGTACTGCTGGCCGAGGGTGACGGCGCAGCCATCGAGAACCCCGGCTACCGCGCCGCCGGGCATGCGTTCGCCACAGCGGGTGCGCATCTGCATGGCGTTGCGGTGGACGCGGACGGTCTGCGTACCGACCAACTGGAGCAATTGCCGGATTGCCGGCTGGTCTACGTCACGCCTTCGCACCAGTACCCCACCGGCGTAACGCTCTCGCTGGCGCGCCGTCTGGAGTTGCTGGAATGGGCCGAGCGCAGCAACGGCTGGATCGTCGAAGACGACTACGACGGCGAGTACCGCTACAGCGGCACGCCACTGATGCCGCTGGCGGCGTTGGACCGGCACGACCGCGTGCTCTACGTCGGCACCTTCTGCAAGATCGCCTTCCCCGCGCTGCGTCTGGGCTATCTCGTCGTGCCGCCGGCGCTGGCGCAGGCCTTTGCCCGCCGCCGCGCGCTGGACGTACGCCACTCGGAGGTCGGCACCCAGCGGGTGATGGCCGACTTCATCGCCGAAGGGCACTTCCAGCGGCATGTCCGTCGTATGCGCCGGGCCGCTCGCAGCCGCCGTGACGCGCTGCTGCGTGGCTGGCCGGAGGTCGCCGGCTGTGCAGCGATGCCGACGGTGGACGCCGGCCTGCACCTGTGCGTGCGGGTCGATAGCCGCGAGCGAGAGTTGGAATTGGTGCGGCGCGCGGCGTCCGTCGGCGTGGAGGTAAATGCCCTGAGCGATTACTGGCTGCCAGAGTCCACCGAGCCGGAAGACCAGCGTGCCGGACTGGTGCTGGGCTTCGCGGCGGTGCCGGAGGCGCGGATCGCCGAGGCGCTCAAGGCCCTGCGCAAGGCCTGGGCGTAGGGCGAATGACCGTTCACGGTTATCCGCCGTCCGGCCCCTGGCACGGCGGTTTTGGCGGATAACGCTTGAGGCGTTATGCGCCCGAAGTCGTGTCCTAACACCTGGTTATTTCCTTAGCTGACTTACGAAGTTGGCGGGAGGCACTACGCTCCCTAGACTGTCGCCCTCTCGAAAAACCCGGAGCCGCCATGAGCCTCGCCTTGTCCACCGTCCCCGAGCGCAAGTCCAGCGCGCTCTGGATTGCCTTCCTTCTGTTGCTGGCCGGCGCGCTGTTCCTCGCCCAGGCGGTAAGCGGGCGCCAGGCACTGTTGTTCCTGGTCGGCGGTGCGCTGGGGCTGACCCTTTACCACGCAGCGTTTGGTTTCACCTCCGCCTGGCGCGTGTTCATCCGTGAACGGCGTGGCGCCGGCTTGCGCGCACAGATGGTGATGCTGGCCATCGCGGTGCTGCTGTTCTTCCCGGCGCTTGCGGCCGGTACGCTGTTCGGCGAGCCAGTGAAGGGGCTGGTATCACCGGCCGGAACATCGGTGATCGTCGGCGCCTTCATCTTCGGTATCGGCATGCAGCTGGGCGGCGGCTGCGCTTCCGGCACGCTGTTCACCGTGGGCGGCGGCAATGCGCGGATGCTGGTGACCTTGCTGTTCTTCATCCTCGGTTCGGTGATCGCCACCCACCATATCGGCTGGTGGTTCGCCCTGCCGTCGTTGCCGCCGACCTCGATCGTCCAGTCCCTTGGTCTGTTCCCCGCGCTGATACTGAGCCTGGCGCTGTTTGCCGGCATTGCAGCCGTCAGCGTCGTGCTGGAGCGTCGTCGCCATGGCGTGCTGGAGCTGATAGCGAGCAATGGCGAGCACGGTGCCGGTCGCTTCCTGCGCGGTCCCTGGCCGCTGGTGTGGGGCGCCGTGGCACTGGCTTTGCTGAACTTCGCGACCCTGGCGCTGGCCGGGCGTCCGTGGGGCGTCACTTCGGCTTTCGCCCTGTGGGGCGCGAAGGCGTTCGAAAGCCTGGGGATAGCCGTCGACCAATGGGCGTTCTGGCAGGCCGACGCCAACGCCAAGGCGCTGGCTGCGCCGGTCTGGCAGGACGTCACCAGCGTCATGGACTTCGGCATCATGATCGGTGCATTGCTGGCCGCTGGCCTCGCCGGTCGCTTCGCACCGAGCCTGAAGATTCCCGCTCGCTCGCTGGTCGCGGCAGTGATCGGCGGCCTGCTGCTGGGCTACGGCGCACGCCTGGCCTACGGCTGCAATATCGGCGCGTACTTCAGCGGCATCGCCTCCGGCAGTCTGCATGGCTGGTTGTGGCTGGTCGCGGCGTTCTTCGGCAATACCGTGGGGGTGCGCCTGCGGCCGATCTTCTTCCCCGCCGAGCGCGTGGAAGAGCGCCTGACCGGCTGCTGAGTCAGGCCGGGCGGGGCGTTTCGCGCTCTGCCCAGTAGGTCTGCCTGTGGCCGCGCGCCTGGTAGTCCCGCGCCAGAGCTTCGGCCTCGGCGCGGGTCAGCTGGCGGCGCATGACGAAGCGGTTGCCGTTGTCGTCCAGGCGCAGCAGGCACCAGTCCCGCTCATCAGGCATCGAAAGTCGAGGTCTTGCGCAGGCGCAGTGCGAGCAGGATCAGCAGGACGCCAAAGAACACCGAATAGGCGCCGATCACCCAGGCCACTGCAATCGCCCCGGCCCCCGGGTTACCGATCATCAATACGCCGAACAGCACTGATACCGCGCCGGAAAGCCCCAGCCACCACTCGTTCTGCAGCGCCTTGCGCAGGCGGATCGCCGCGATGATCTGCAGCACGCCCATCACCAGTGCCCAGCCGGCGATCAGCATCAGCAGGCCCAGCGCGGTCAGCTGTGGCCAGAAGAAGGCGACCAGCCCGGCAGCAATCCCCAGCACTCCCACCAGCACTAGCGGCCACAAGGGCCGGCCGGATTCGCGCATCTGCGCGGCGGCGATCAGGGTGAAGAGTCCGTCGACGAAGGCGTAGGCGCCGAAGAACAGCACCATCACCGTCAGCACGATGCCTGGCCAGACCATGGCGAGGATGCCGAACAGCAGGGCGGCGACGCCGCGCAGGGCGATCCATTTCCAGTGGCGGCCCAGGGCTTGCCAGAGTGGGTGTTGCGGCATGGCGGCGTTCCTCGCGAGGGGTATGAGTGAAACCATAGTCGTTGGCGCCCGGCGCAGGTCCTGACGTAGGGCAAAAGAAAGCCCGGCAGGGGCCGGGCTGTGAAGGGCCCGTCGCAACGGGCAGGTGCCGTCAGGCGACGTCACCGGGGAGAGCGGCTACGACACATCCGGTGCGGATTCTGCGATCCTTGCGGGTTGGAGTGTGGCGTAGCGATGAACGGTACGGGCCCCGCCATGCGGGCGCCTGGGGGTGTTGATGCAACGCAGCATATTCTTAGTTGATTGAGCGTTCAATAAAAAACGAATAGACTGGCCCACAGTATCGCCGGACGGCACAGGTACGCCCGGCGAAGAGGAGATTGAAAAATGCCCAAGGTCGGTATGCAGCCGATTCGCCGCTCCCAGCTGATCCACGCGACCCTCGAGGCGGTGGACCAGGTGGGCATGAGCGACGCCAGCATCGCCCTGATCGCCCGCCTGGCGGGGGTTTCCAACGGCATCATCAGCCACTACTTCCAGGACAAGAACGGGCTGCTGGAAGCGACGATGCGACATTTGATGTCGGCATTGAGCAAGGCCGTCGCCGAGCGCCGCGCTACCTTGCGCAACGACGAACCGCGTTCGCATCTGCGCGCCATCATCGCGGGCAACTTCGACAGCTCCCAGGTCAACGGCCCGGCCATGAAGACCTGGTTGGCGTTCTGGGCCAGCAGCATGCATCAGCCGCAGCTGCGTCGCCTGCAACGGATCAATGACCACCGGCTGTATTCCAACCTGTGCAGCCAGTTCCGCCGCGAATTGCCGCTGGCCCAGGCCCGCAGCGCCGCTCGCGGGCTGGCCGCGCTGATCGACGGCCTCTGGCTGCGGGGCGCGCTTTCGGGCGACGCCTTCGACACCGAGCAGGCGTTGGCAATTGCCAACGACTACCTCGACCAACAACTGGCCAAGCGCCCCGGGTAGCGGGCGCAGCCTTGCGCTGACACCGACAAGAGAGGACCACCGCACCATGGCTCGATTCGAAGTACAGAAGCTCTACATTGGCGGTCGCTACGTGGAAGCCACCAGCGGCGCCACCTTCGAAACCATCAATCCGGCCAACGGTGAAGTCCTCGCCCAGGTACAACGCGCCTCGAAGGAAGACGTCGAGCGCGCCGTGCAGAGCGCGGTGGAAGGGCAGAAAGTCTGGGCGGCGATGACTACCATGCAGCGCTCGCGCATCCTGCGCCGCGCCGTTGACATCCTCCGCGAACGCAACGACGAGTTGGCCGAACTGGAGACCCTCGACACTGGCAAGCCACTGGCCGAGACCCGCTTCGTCGACATCGTCACCGGCGCCGACGTGCTGGAGTACTACGCCGGCCTGGTGCCCGCCATCGAAGGCGAGCAGATCCCACTGCGCGAGACCAGCTTCGTCTACACCCGCCGCGAGCCATTGGGCGTGGTCGCCGGTATCGGCGCCTGGAACTACCCGATCCAGATCGCCCTGTGGAAATCCGCGCCGGCCCTGGCCGCCGGTAACGCGATGATCTTCAAGCCCAGCGAAGTCACCCCGCTTTCCGTGCTCAAGCTCGCCGAGATCTACACCGAGGCCGGCCTTCCCGATGGCGTGTTCAACGTGCTCACCGGCAGCGGCCGCGAAGTCGGCCAGTGGCTGACCGAGCATCCCGCCATCGAGAAGATTTCCTTCACCGGCGGTACCGCCACCGGCAAGAAGGTCATGGCCAGCGCTTCCAGCTCCTCGCTCAAGGAAGTCACCATGGAGCTGGGCGGCAAGTCGCCGCTGATCATCTTCGAGGACGCGAACCTCGACCGCGCCGCCGACATTGCCGTCATGGCCAACTTCTTCAGCTCCGGCCAGGTGTGCACCAACGGTACCCGGGTGTTCATCCCGCGCAACCTGCAGGCGCGCTTCGAGGCGAAGGTGCTGGAGCGCGTGAAGCGCATTCGCCTGGGCAACCCGCAGGACGAAAACACCAACTTCGGCCCGTTGGTGAGCTTTCCACACATGGAGAGCGTGCTCTCCTATATAGAGTCCGGCAAAGAACAGAAGGCCCGCCTGCTGTGCGGTGGCGAGCGCGTCACCCAGGGCGAGTTCGGCAAGGGCGCGTATGTCGCCCCGACCGTGTTCACCGACTGCCGTGACGACATGACCATCGTCCGCGAGGAAATCTTCGGGCCGGTCATGAGCATCCTCGTCTACGACAGCGAAGACGAGGCCATCCGCCGCGCCAACGACACCGAGTACGGCCTCGCCGCTGGCGTCGTCACCCAGGACCTGGCCCGCGCGCACCGGGCGATTCACCGCCTGGAAGCAGGCATCTGCTGGATCAACACCTGGGGCGAGTCGCCGGCCGAGATGCCGGTTGGCGGATACAAGCAATCGGGGGTCGGTCGTGAGAACGGCCTGACCACCCTGGCTCACTACACTCGTATCAAATCCGTACAGGTAGAGCTGGGCGACTACACCTCGGTGTTCTGATCGCCGCGATCGAGCCATGAAAGGCCGGTCGCAGGCATGACTCCCTGACCACCGGCCATTCCCCACACGCAGACACCGGCGCGCACGCGTCGCGGGCGGTGTCATGCCTGAAAAAGAGGAAGGCCTGCATGTCCCAGGAATACGACTACATCATCATCGGCGCCGGTTCTGCCGGTAACGTACTGGCCACCCGCCTGACCGAAGACGCCGACGTCAGCGTCCTGCTGCTCGAAGCCGGCGGCCCGGACTACCGCGCCGACTTCCGCACGCAGATGCCCGCCGCGCTGGCCTACCCGCTGCAGGGCCGCCGCTACAACTGGGCGTACCTGACCGATCCGGAACCGTACATGAACAACCGCCGCATGGAATGCGGGCGCGGCAAGGGCCTGGGCGGCTCGTCGCTGATCAACGGCATGTGCTACATCCGCGGCAATGCCATGGACTTCGACGGCTGGGCACAGGAGAAGGGCCTGGAAGACTGGACTTACCTCGACTGCCTTCCGTATTTCCGCAAGGCCGAGACCCGCGACATCGGCCCCAACGACTACCATGGCGGCAACGGCCCGGTGAGCGTCACCACGCCCAAGGCTGGCAACAATCCGCTGTTCCACGCCATGGTCGAGGCCGGCGTGCAGGCCGGTTACCCGCGTACCGAGGATCTCAACGGTTATCAGCAGGAAGGCTTCGGTCCGATGGACCGTACCGTTACCCCACAGGGCCGGCGCGCCAGCACCGCCCGTGGTTACCTGGACCAGGCTCGCGAGCGCCCCAACCTGACCATCGTCACCCATGCACTGACGGACCGCATCCTGTTTAGCGGCAAGCGCGCCATTGGCGCGACCTATCTGCATGGCGATGACAACGCGCTGAAGGAAGTCCGAGCACGCCGCGAAGTGCTGGTCTGCTCTGGCGCCATCGCTTCCCCACAACTGCTGCAGCGCTCCGGCGTCGGCCCGTCCGCCTTGCTGCGCGACCTGGGCATCGAGGTCGTGCACGATCTGCCCGGCGTCGGCCAGAACCTCCAGGACCATCTGGAGATGTACCTGCAGTACGCCTGCAAGCAGCCGGTGTCGCTGTACCCGGCGCTGCAATGGTGGAACCAGCCGCAGATCGGCGCGCAGTGGATGTTCCTCGGTACGGGGCTGGGCGCGAGCAACCAGTTCGAGGCCGGCGGTTTCATCCGCAGCCGTCCGGAATTCGAGTGGCCGAACATCCAGTACCACTTCCTGCCGGTGGCGATTAACTACAACGGCAGCAACGCGGTGAGCGAGCACGGCTTCCAGGCCCATGTCGGTTCCATGCGCTCGCCCAGTCGCGGGCGAATCAACCTGACCTCGCGCGACCCGCGCAAGCACCCGAGCATCCTGTTCAACTACATGTCCTGCGAACAGGATTGGCAGGAGTTCCGCGACGGTATCCGTCTCACTCGCGAGATCATGAACCAGCCGGCGCTCGACCCTTATCGCGGCCGCGAAATCAGCCCGGGCCTGGACAAGCAGAGCGACGCCGACCTGGATGCCTTCATTCGCGAGCATGCGGAAACCGCGTTCCACCCGTCCTGTTCCTGCAAGATGGGCGAGGACGACATGGCGGTGGTCGATGGGGAAGGCCGCGTGCACGGCATGGAAGGGTTGCGGGTGATCGATGCGTCGATCATGCCGCTGATCATTACCGGCAACCTCAACGCCACCACCATCATGATGGCCGAGAAGCTCGCCGATAAGGTGCGCGGCCGTCCGGCACTGCCCCGCAGTACCGCCGACTACTACAAGGCCAACGGTGCTCCGGTGCGCGGCAAACCGCTACGCTGATTCCGTAAAGCGGAGACGAAAACGCCGGCGAGAGAGCCGGCGTTTTCAGTTTTCAGCCACGACGCGGAGGAACCGGACGGGTACGGCCGCTGCCGTCGATGGCGACGAAGACGAACACCGCCTCGGTGACCTTGCGCCACTCGCTGGACAGCGGGTCGTCGCTCCAAACCTCGACCAGCATGCGGATCGAGCTGCGGCCCACTTCCAGGGTCTGTGTATAGAAGGAGAGCTGCGCGCCGACAGCGACCGGGACCAGGAACGCCATACGGTCGATGGCTACCGTGGCTACGCGGCCACCGGCAATGCGGCTGGACATGGCGGTACCGGCGAGATCCATCTGCGCCACCAGCCAGCCCCCGAAGATGTCGCCGAAGCCGTTGGTTTCGCGTGGCAGGGCGGTGATCTGCAAGGCCAGGTCGCCCTGCGGGATGGGGTCTTCTTGTTCAAGCTCGATCATAGGTAAGGGCCTCGTGCCCCCGGCGTACTCATGGTGAGGTTGTGGAAAAACTCTCCCAAGACACCTGCCGGTGCAAGGCCTTGGGGCAGCTTTTGATCGGCCCGGCTGCATTATATAGAAGCAGGGCCCTGTGCGACGACCGCAGGACTTCGAGATTTTCCCGCGGGCGCGGCCGCTGTGTCGTCTTCGCGCAATTTGCTATGGTGCGGCACCTGCGGCTGCCGGCCGCAGCCACCTTGCCTGCAGAGATAAAAAGCACCATGCCTTCTGTGAACGCTCCTGCCGCGCCCGCGTCACGTCCGTTGACCCGCAGCGACTACAAGACTCTCTCCTTGTCCGCCCTGGGCGGCGCCCTGGAGTTCTACGACTTCATCATCTTCGTCTTCTTCGCCACCGTGGTCGGCAAACTGTTCTTCCCCGCCGACATGCCCGAGTGGCTACGCCAGTTGCAGACTTTCGGCCTGTTCGCCGCCGGCTACCTGGCCCGCCCGCTGGGCGGCGTGGTCATGGCGCACTTCGGCGACCTGCTGGGCCGCAAGAAGATGTTCACCCTCAGCATCTTCCTCATGGCCGTGCCCACACTGATCATGGGCCTGCTGCCGACCTACGAGCAGATCGGCATCTGGGCGCCACTGGCGCTTCTGCTGCTGCGCGTCATCCAGGGCGCTGCCATTGGTGGTGAAGTGCCGGGGGCCTGGGTATTTGTCGCCGAGCACGTACCGCATCGCCATGTCGGCTATGCCTGCGGCACGCTCACGTCGGGTCTGACTGCGGGCATCCTTATCGGTTCGCTGGTTGCGACCCTGATCAACAGTGTCTTCAGCGCGGAAGAAGTCCATGGCTACGCTTGGCGGATTCCATTCCTGCTGGGCGGCATCTTCGGTCTCTTTTCCGTCTACCTGCGCCGCTGGCTGCACGAGACGCCGGTGTTCGCCGAACTGCAACTGCGCAAGCAACTGGCCGAGGAAGTGCCGCTGGGTGTGGTCGTGCGTGAACATCGCCCGGCGGTGGTGCTGTCCATGCTGCTGACCTGGGTGCTGTCTGCCGGCATCGTGGTGGTGATCCTGATGACCCCGTCGGTACTGCAGACCATTTACGGCTTCGATGCGGCGACCGCGCTGAAGGCCAACAGCGTGGCCATCGTCTGCCTGAGCGTCGGTTGCATCCTGGCCGGTCGCCTTGCCGACCGTTTCGGCGCGGGGCGCACCTTTATAGTTGGAAGCATCCTGCTGGGCGTAGTGTCCTGGGCCTTCTATACCAGCTTGAAGGCGCATCCGGACTGGTTGTTCCCGCTGTATGCGATTACCGGTCTGTGCGTCGGCGTCATTGGCGCAGTGCCTTATGTGATGGTCAACGCCTTCCCGCCGGTGGTCCGTTTCACCGGTCTGTCCTTCTCGTACAACCTGGCGTACGCCATCTTCGGTGGCCTAACCCCGATGGTCGTCGCGCTACTAATGAAGGAGGATCCGCTGGGCCCGGCTTATTATGTGGTGGCGCTGTGCTTGGTCGGCCTGTTGGTAGGTGTCTACCTGCTGCGCCAAGAGCGCCGTCTGCCAGGGCAGGCGATGGCGATAAACTGATCGACCGGACAGTTTTTTGCAGAAAGTTTAAATTAGTCGTTGACGGCCAATTTAAACTCCCTATAATGCGCACCACTCCCAGCGATGAAGCGCTGAAAGAACTTGAAAATCAAGTACTTACAGATGTTCGAGATTGAGAGTGGTGATCAGGCAGGTGATTCACTTGCCGCTCTTCATTAGCTGCTCCGGCAGCGAACTGAAAAGAAGGTCGCCGAGGTGCTTGACAGCGAGTTTGATCGCTGTAGAATTCGCCTCCCGCTGATGAGAGGTTTGACTTCTCGGAAGCCCAAGCGATTGAGTAGAAAAGAAATTTTCGAAAAATAAAGCTTGACGAAAGATGAGGTTGGCGTAGAATGCGCGCCTCGGTTGAGACGAAAGCCTTAACCAACTGCTCTTTAACAAGTTGAATCAAGCAATTCGTGTGGGTGCTTGTGATGTAAGACTGATGATCGACTGATTATCAGCAGCGCAAGTAACACTCGTGAATTCGAGAGTTTTAGCTCATTAAATTGAGCATGCGATTGCTGAGCCAAGTTTAGGGTTTTCTCAAAACCCAAGCAGTATTGAACTGAAGAGTTTGATCATGGCTCAGATTGAACGCTGGCGGCAGGCCTAACACATGCAAGTCGAGCGGATGATGGGAGCTTGCTCCCGGATTCAGCGGCGGACGGGTGAGTAATGCCTAGGAATCTGCCTGGTAGTGGGGGACAACGTTTCGAAAGGAACGCTAATACCGCATACGTCCTACGGGAGAAAGCAGGGGACCTTCGGGCCTTGCGCTATCAGATGAGCCTAGGTCGGATTAGCTAGTTGGTGGGGTAAAGGCCTACCAAGGCGACGATCCGTAACTGGTCTGAGAGGATGATCAGTCACACTGGAACTGAGACACGGTCCAGACTCCTACGGGAGGCAGCAGTGGGGAATATTGGACAATGGGCGAAAGCCTGATCCAGCCATGCCGCGTGTGTGAAGAAGGTCTTCGGATTGTAAAGCACTTTAAGTTGGGAGGAAGGGCAGTAAGTTAATACCTTGCTGTTTTGACGTTACCAACAGAATAAGCACCGGCTAACTTCGTGCCAGCAGCCGCGGTAATACGAAGGGTGCAAGCGTTAATCGGAATTACTGGGCGTAAAGCGCGCGTAGGTGGTTTGGTAAGATGGATGTGAAATCCCCGGGCTCAACCTGGGAACTGCATCCATAACTGCCTGACTAGAGTACGGTAGAGGGTGGTGGAATTTCCTGTGTAGCGGTGAAATGCGTAGATATAGGAAGGAACACCAGTGGCGAAGGCGACCACCTGGACTGATACTGACACTGAGGTGCGAAAGCGTGGGGAGCAAACAGGATTAGATACCCTGGTAGTCCACGCCGTAAACGATGTCGACTAGCCGTTGGGATCCTTGAGATCTTAGTGGCGCAGCTAACGCGATAAGTCGACCGCCTGGGGAGTACGGCCGCAAGGTTAAAACTCAAATGAATTGACGGGGGCCCGCACAAGCGGTGGAGCATGTGGTTTAATTCGAAGCAACGCGAAGAACCTTACCTGGCCTTGACATGTCCGGAACCTTGCAGAGATGCGAGGGTGCCTTCGGGAATCGGAACACAGGTGCTGCATGGCTGTCGTCAGCTCGTGTCGTGAGATGTTGGGTTAAGTCCCGTAACGAGCGCAACCCTTGTCCTTAGTTACCAGCACGTTATGGTGGGCACTCTAAGGAGACTGCCGGTGACAAACCGGAGGAAGGTGGGGATGACGTCAAGTCATCATGGCCCTTACGGCCAGGGCTACACACGTGCTACAATGGTCGGTACAGAGGGTTGCCAAGCCGCGAGGTGGAGCTAATCCCATAAAACCGATCGTAGTCCGGATCGCAGTCTGCAACTCGACTGCGTGAAGTCGGAATCGCTAGTAATCGTGAATCAGAATGTCACGGTGAATACGTTCCCGGGCCTTGTACACACCGCCCGTCACACCATGGGAGTGGGTTGCTCCAGAAGTAGCTAGTCTAACCGCAAGGGGGACGGTTACCACGGAGTGATTCATGACTGGGGTGAAGTCGTAACAAGGTAGCCGTAGGGGAACCTGCGGCTGGATCACCTCCTTAATCGAAGATCTCAGCTTCTTCATAAGCTCCCACACGAATTGCTTGATTCACTGGTTAGACGATTGGGTCTGTAGCTCAGTTGGTTAGAGCGCACCCCTGATAAGGGTGAGGTCGGCAGTTCGAATCTGCCCAGACCCACCAATTGTTGTGGTGTGCTGCTGATCCGATAAGGGGCCATAGCTCAGCTGGGAGAGCGCCTGCTTTGCACGCAGGAGGTCAGGAGTTCGATCCTCCTTGGCTCCACCATTAATCGTCGAAAGCTCAGACATGAATGTTCAAGTTGAACGAACATTGATGTCTGGTCTTTGTGCCAGAACCGTTCTTTAAAAATTTGGGTATGTGATAGAAGTAGACTGAATAATCTCTTTCACTGGTGATTATTCAAGTCAAGGTAAAATTTGCGAGTTCAAGCGCGAATTTTCGGCGAATGTCGTCTTCACGTTAGAGACAATAACCAGATTGCTTGGGGTTATATGGTCAAGTGAAGAAGCGCATACGGTGGATGCCTTGGCAGTCAGAGGCGATGAAAGACGTGGTAGCCTGCGATAAGCTTCGGGGAGTCGGCAAACAGACTTTGATCCGGAGATCTCTGAATGGGGAAACCCACTTGGCATAAGCCAGGTATCTTGCACTGAATACATAGGTGTAAGAGGCGAACCAGGGGAACTGAAACATCTAAGTACCCTGAGGAAAAGAAATCAACCGAGATTCCCTTAGTAGTGGCGAGCGAACGGGGACTAGCCCTTAAGCTTCTTTGAATCTAACAGAACGCTCTGGAAAGTGCGGCCATAGTGGGTGATAGCCCCGTATGTGAAAGGTTCTTTGAAGTGAAATCGAGTAGGACGGAGCACGAGAAACTTTGTCTGAATATGGGGGGACCATCCTCCAAGGCTAAATACTACTGACTGACCGATAGTGAACCAGTACCGTGAGGGAAAGGCGAAAAGAACCCCGGAGAGGGGAGTGAAATAGAACCTGAAACCGTATGCGTACAAGCAGTGGGAGCCTACTTTGTTAGGTGACTGCGTACCTTTTGTATAATGGGTCAGCGACTTATATTCAGTGGCGAGCTTAACCGAATAGGGAAGGCGTAGCGAAAGCGAGTCTTAATAGGGCGTTTTAGTCGCTGGGTATAGACCCGAAACCGGGCGATCTATCCATGAGCAGGTTGAAGGTTAGGTAACACTGACTGGAGGACCGAACCCACTCCCGTTGAAAAGGTAGGGGATGACTTGTGGATCGGAGTGAAAGGCTAATCAAGCTCGGAGATAGCTGGTTCTCCTCGAAAGCTATTTAGGTAGCGCCTCACGTATCACTCCAGGGGGTAGAGCACTGTTTCGGCTAGGGGGTCATCCCGACTTACCAAACCGATGCAAACTCCGAATACCTGGAAGTGTCAGCGTGGGAGACACACGGCGGGTGCTAACGTCCGTCGTGAAAAGGGAAACAACCCAGACCGTCAGCTAAGGTCCCAAAGTTATGGTTAAGTGGTAAACGATGTGGGAAGGCTTAGACAGCTAGGAGGTTGGCTTAGAAGCAGCCACCCTTTAAAGAAAGCGTAATAGCTCACTAGTCGAGTCGGCCTGCGCGGAAGATGTAACGGGGCTCAAACCATACACCGAAGCTACGGGTGCATCGCAAGATGCGCGGTAGAGGAGCGTTCTGTAAGCCTGTGAAGGTGAGTTGAGAAGCTTGCTGGAGGTATCAGAAGTGCGAATGCTGACATGAGTAACGACAATGGGAGTGAAAAACTCCCACGCCGAAAGACCAAGGGTTCCTGCGCAACGTTAATCGACGCAGGGTTAGTCGGTCCCTAAGGCGAGGCTGAAGAGCGTAGTCGATGGGAAACAGGTTAATATTCCTGTACTTCTAGTTACTGCGATGGAGGGACGGAGAAGGCTAGGCCAGCTTGGCGTTGGTTGTCCAAGTTTAAGGTGGTAGGCAGAGATCTTAGGTAAATCCGGGGTCTTAATGCCGAGAGCTGATGACGAGTCATCTTTCAGATGATGAAGTGGTTGATGCCATGCTTCCAGGAAAAGCTTCTAAGCTTCAGGTAACTAGGAACCGTACCCCAAACCGACACAGGTGGTTGGGTAGAGAATACCAAGGCGCTTGAGAGAACTCGGGTGAAGGAACTAGGCAAAATGGCACCGTAACTTCGGGAGAAGGTGCGCCGGCGAGGGTGAAGTATTTACTACGTAAGCCCATGCCGGTCGAAGATACCAGGCCGCTGCGACTGTTTATTAAAAACACAGCACTCTGCAAACACGAAAGTGGACGTATAGGGTGTGACGCCTGCCCGGTGCCGGAAGGTTAATTGATGGGGTTAGCGAAAGCGAAGCTCTTGATCGAAGCCCCGGTAAACGGCGGCCGTAACTATAACGGTCCTAAGGTAGCGAAATTCCTTGTCGGGTAAGTTCCGACCTGCACGAATGGCGTAACGATGGCGGCGCTGTCTCCACCCGAGACTCAGTGAAATTGAAATCGCTGTGAAGATGCAGTGTATCCGCGGCTAGACGGAAAGACCCCGTGAACCTTTACTGTAGCTTTGCACTGGACTTTGAGCCTGCTTGTGTAGGATAGGTGGGAGGCTTTGAAGCGTGGACGCCAGTCTGCGTGGAGCCATCCTTGAAATACCACCCTGGCATGCTTGAGGTTCTAACTCTGGTCCGTTATCCGGATCGAGGACAGTGTATGGTGGGCAGTTTGACTGGGGCGGTCTCCTCCTAAAGAGTAACGGAGGAGTACGAAGGTGCGCTCAGACCGGTCGGAAATCGGTCGTAGAGTATAAAGGCAAAAGCGCGCTTGACTGCGAGACAGACACGTCGAGCAGGTACGAAAGTAGGTCTTAGTGATCCGGTGGTTCTGTATGGAAGGGCCATCGCTCAACGGATAAAAGGTACTCCGGGGATAACAGGCTGATACCGCCCAAGAGTTCATATCGACGGCGGTGTTTGGCACCTCGATGTCGGCTCATCACATCCTGGGGCTGAAGCCGGTCCCAAGGGTATGGCTGTTCGCCATTTAAAGTGGTACGCGAGCTGGGTTTAGAACGTCGTGAGACAGTTCGGTCCCTATCTGCCGTGGACGTTTGAGATTTGAGAGGGGCTGCTCCTAGTACGAGAGGACCGGAGTGGACGAACCTCTGGTGTTCCGGTTGTCACGCCAGTGGCATTGCCGGGTAGCTATGTTCGGAATAGATAACCGCTGAAAGCATCTAAGCGGGAAACTAGCCTCAAGATGAGATCTCACTGGGAACTTGATTCCCCTAAAGGGCCGTCGAAGACTACGACGTTGATAGGTCGGGTGTGTAAGCGCTGTGAGGCGTTGAGCTAACCGATACTAATTGCCCGTGAGGCTTGACCATATAACACCCAAACAATTTGCGTGTTGTACGGTGAAGACGTAACGAACCGAAAGTTCGTGTGAACCGCAAATTACCTGTCACATACCCGAATCTGGATGAGCGTGTGCAACTGCCACGAGCGTCCGTAAAGAATTGCTTGACGACCATAGAGCGTTGGAACCACCTGATCCCATCCCGAACTCAGTAGTGAAACGACGCATCGCCGATGGTAGTGTGGAGTTTCTCCATGTGAGAGTAGGTCATCGTCAAGCTCCTATCCCAAGACCCCTGGTCAGCTTCGCTGGCCGGGGGTTTTGCTTTTGCGCCTGAAAAAGGACTCCACCCGGCATGGAAACGTTGATCTCAACCCTCATTCTGCTGGGCGTTCTGAGCCTCAGCGTCGGCCAGTTGCTTGCCTTCTTCCTGTTGCTCTCGCGAGCGGGGCCAGCTGCGCTGCTTGCATTGATCATCCCAGGCTTTGGCTTCTTCCTCGGTCGCCGCCACGGCATCTATAAGTGGCTCCTGCTGCCGTATCTGGTGTGCATGGGGTGCTTCACCTCCGCCATGATCATGGCCGGATGAATCCCACCAAGAGTCTGCGAACAGCGCGCGCAGGAGCAGGTTGGTTTAACAGAAGGCGCTCTAGAACAGCTATTTCAGCGTGATTTCTCCTATTCGGGAGGCGCTATTCTTGCTGTTACAAAACCTCTTCAGCAGCGCTGATGGCATTTCATCCAAATGTCATATTCGCGTCATAGAGTCTTCATGCGGCCTGACGATACTGGCCCCCGTTCCATCCAACCCCATTCTCCTCAAGGAGCAAGGCATGAAACTCAAGCGTTTGATGGCGGCCCTGACTTTTGTCGCCGCAGGCGTAGGCACCGCCAGTGCGGTGGCCGCGATCGATCCGGCTCTGCCGGACTACCAGAAAGCCAGCGGTGTGTCGGGTAACCTGTCGAGCGTCGGTTCCGACACGCTGGCCAACCTGATGACCATGTGGGCGGAAGAGTACAAGCGCCTGTACCCGAACGTGAACGTGCAGATCCAGGCCGCCGGCTCCTCCACCGCGCCGCCGGCTCTGACTGAAGGCACCGCCAACCTGGGCCCGATGAGCCGCAAGATGAAGGACGTCGAGCTGCAGGCTTTCGAGCAGAAGTACGGCTACAAGCCGACTGCTGTTCCGGTGGCCGTGGACGCCCTGGCGATCTTCGTGCACAAGGATAACCCCATCAAAGGCCTGACCATGCAACAGGTCGACGCCATCTTCTCCTCCACCCGTCTGTGCGGCGGCAAGTCGGAAGTGAAGACCTGGGGTGACCTGGGCCTGACCGGCGACTGGGCCAACAAGCCCGTCCAGCTGTTCGGTCGTAACTCCGTATCCGGCACCTACGGTTACTTCAAGGAAGAAGCCCTGTGCAAAGGCGACTACAAACCGAACGTGAACGAGCAGCCGGGTTCGGCTTCCGTGGTGCAGTCGGTCAGCCAGTCCCTGAACGGCGTTGGCTACTCCGGTATCGGTTACAAGACCGCTAGCGTGAAGACCGTTGCCCTGGCCAAGAAAGAAGGCGGCGAATTCATCGAGGACAACGAGGCGAATGCCCTGAACGGCACCTACCCGCTGTCGCGCTTCCTCTACGTCTACGTCAACAAGGCGCCGAACAAGCCGCTGAACCCGCTGGAAGCACAGTTCCTGAAGATGGTGCTGTCCAAGACTGGCCAGCAGGTTGTCGTGAAAGACGGCTACATCCCGCTGCCGTCCAAAGTCGCCGAAAAAGCGATCAAGGACCTGGGTCTGTAATCAGCCTTCAAACCGGGCGGAGATCCCCGCCCGGCATGGGCTGACGCTTACTCGACCGAGCCCGCCAGCATGGCTCTGCTGGTGGGCTTTGTCGCGTCACTTCCATGTCATCTTTCTGTCATACAGAGCCGCTAGGGTGTCACCCCATGAACGACATGGCCAACTCCCCGATGACTTCTTCTCTCCCCGAGCGGATCGATTTCAATACGCCTGCCCTGCAGCGCAAGCGCCGTATCCGAGCGCTCAAGGATCGACTGACCCGTTGGTACGTCCTGGTCGGCGGTCTCGCCGTGCTGGCTGCCATTACCCTGATTTTCTTCTACCTCGCCTACGTCGTGCTGCCGCTGTTCCGCGGCGCCGAACTGGAGACGCGTGATCCCCTGGCTCCGGCCTGGCTGAAGACGGCCCAGGCGCCGCTCCTGCTGAGCATCGAAGAGCAGAACATGGTGGGCATGCGTGTCGCCGCGAACGGCGAGGTGATGTTCTTCGACGCCAAGAAAGGCGACGAGATGGATCGCGTTGCGCTCAAGCTGCCTGCCGGTACCAGCGTCACCTCCATCGCCGAGGACCAGCCGGGACATCCGACCGTTGCGCTGGGCCTGTCCAACGGTCAGGTGCTGGTGTTCAAGCACAACTACAAGGTTACCTACCCGGACAACAAGAAGACCATCACCCCGCAGATCGACTATCCCTATGGCGAAGCTCCGATGAACCTGGATCCCCAGGGCCGTCCGCTGGAGCACGTGGCGATCGTCTCGGGTGATGACAGCCTGTTGCTGGCCGCGTCCACCGGCAGCGAGATGCTCCTGCTCGGCCTGACCCAGCAGGAAAACATGCTGACCGGCGAAAGCACCCTGCAGGAAGAGCGCATCAACCTGCCGCAAATCGCCGACCCGGTGAAAGCCATCTACATGGACCCGCGCAAGCAGTGGCTCTATGTGCTCAATGGCCGTGCCCAGGCCGACGTCTTCAACCTGAATACCCACCAGCTCAACGGCCGCTACAAGCTGCTGGATGACGCCTCCGCCGAAGTGACTGCCAGCAGCCAGCTGCTGGGGGGCATCTCGCTGATGGTCGGCGACTCCAAGGGTGGCATCGGCCAGTGGTTCATGGCTCGTGGTGAAGATGGCGAGCCGCGCCTGTCTCACGTACGTGACTTCAAGCTGGGCGACCAGCCGATCTCCAGCATCGCCCCGGAGCAGCGCCGCAAGGGCTTCCTGGCCCTCGACAAGCAAGGCAACCTGGGTATCTTCCACAGCACCGCGCACCGCACGCTGTTGGTGGAGAACGTCGCTCCGTCCGCCGGCCCGATGGCCCTGTCGCCGCGCGCCAACCGTCTGATCGTCGAGCAGGGTGGCGAACTGCGCCGCTTCAGCCTGAGCAACCCGCACCCGGAAGTGTCCTTCAGCGCGCTGTGGGGCAAGGTCTGGTACGAGAGCTACGACAAGCCGTCCTACGTCTGGCAGTCCACCGCCGCGACCACCGACTTCGAGCCCAAGCTGAGCCTGTCGCCGCTGACCTTCGGTACCCTGAAGGCCGCCTTCTACGCGATGATTCTCGCCGCGCCGCTGGCCATCGCCGCTGCCGTCTACACCGCTTACTTCATGGCGCCGGGCATGCGCCGCAAGGTCAAGCCGGTGATCGAGTTGATGGAAGCGTTGCCGACCGTGATCCTCGGCTTCTTCGCCGGCCTGTTCCTCGCGCCCTACGTCGAAGGCCACCTGCCGGGCATCTTCAGCCTGCTGCTGCTCACGCCTTTGGGCATCCTCGCCGCCGGCCTGATCTGGAGCCGACTGCCCGAGCGCATCCGCCTGAGCCTGCCGGCCGGCTGGGAAGCAGCGATCCTGATCCCCGTGGTCCTCGCCACCGGCGCCTTCGCCCTGTGGATGAGCCCGCACCTGGAGACGCTGTTCTTCGGCGGCGACATGCGCCTGTGGATCAGCCACGACCTGGGCATCACCTACGACCAGCGCAACGCCCTGGTAGTCGGCCTGGCCATGGGCTTCGCGGTGATTCCGAACATCTTCTCCATCGCCGAAGACGCCATCTTCAGCGTGCCGCGCAGCCTGACCTACGGCTCCCTGGCCCTGGGCGCCACGCCCTGGCAGACGCTGACCCGCGTGGTGATCCTGACCGCCAGCCCGGGCATCTTCTCCGCGCTGATGATCGGCATGGGCCGCGCCGTGGGTGAGACGATGATCGTACTCATGGCCACCGGCAACACCCCGGTCATGGACGTGAACATCTTCCAGGGCATGCGCACGCTGGCGGCGAACGTCGCGGTGGAAATGCCCGAGTCGGAGGTGGGCGGGACTCACTACCGCGTGCTGTTCCTTTCGGCACTGGTACTGCTGACCTTCACCTTCGTGATGAACACCCTGGCAGAGCTGATCCGTCAGCGCCTGCGCAAGAAATACGCGTCGCTCTAAGCGCCGCCCGACGAGGCTAGTTCCGTGAAACAGAAACAGGAATCCGTCAAAGCGTGGTTTGCCAGCGGTTCTCCCTGGGTGTGGATGAACGCGGGGGCCGTGTCCATCGCCGTGATCATGACCATCGGCCTGCTCGCCGTGATCGCCGTGCGCGGTCTTGGCCACTTCTGGCCGGCGGACGTGATCGAGGCGACGTACAGCGTCCCCGGTGAAGCCCCCAAGACCCTGATCGGCGAAGAAGTGCAGATCGAACAGGTGCCGCGTGCGCGCCTGCGCGGCGCCGGCCTGCCGGTGCCGGACAACGGCCCGGAGTTCATGACCCGCGAACTGCTCAAGCTGGGTAACCGCGACCTGTATGGCAGCGACTTCTCCTGGGTGATCGGCGAGTGGCTGACCGACCGTCACCACCCCGCCGAGCTGGTGACCCTGGAGCGCCGCGAGTGGGGCAACTTCTATGGCTACCTGCTGAGCGTGAAAGAAAACGGCAAGGTGGTCGCCGAAGGTCCCGGCGCCATGGCCGAGCTGCAGACCCGTCTCAAGCGCGTCGATGAGCTCTACACCAAGCTGTATCAGCTGGAGAAGAAGGATATCGGCGGCATCAACCACGGCCTGGAGCGCCTACGCCTGAAAGAGCGTGGCTTGCAGCTGAACAACAAGCTGGACGCCACTGCCGAGGCTGACATCGCTGCCGGCCGCGCCGAGCTGAACGCCCAGTACAAGGTGCTGGAAGAACAGCTCAACGGCCTGCACCAGGAGTTCAACCGCGACAGCATCGTCATGCGTGATGCCACCGGGCAGCAGACCGAAATCAGCGTCGGCAAGCTGGTGCATGCCTATCAGCCGAACCAGATGGGCGTCGCGACCAAGCTGAGCTTCTACTTCAAGAAACTATGGGAATTCCTCAGCGACGACCCGCGTGAAGCCAACACCGAGGGCGGTATCTTCCCGGCCATCTTCGGCACCGTGATGATGACCCTGGTGATGGCCGTGATCGTCACCCCGTTCGGCGTGATCGCCGCGGTCTACCTGCGTGAGTACGCTCGCCAGGGCCTGCTGACCCGGATCATCCGTATCGCGGTGAACAACCTCGCGGGCGTTCCGGCGATCGTCTACGGCGTGTTCGGCCTGGGCTTCTTCGTCTACGTGCTGGGCGGTTCCCTCGACCGGATGTTCTTCCCCGAAGCGTTGCCGGCGCCGACCTTCGGCACGCCGGGGCTGTTCTGGGCCTCGCTGACCCTGGCCATCCTCGCGGTGCCAGTGGTAATCGTGGCCACCGAGGAGGGCCTGGCGCGCATCCCGCGGGCCACCCGTGAGGGCTCGCTGGCACTGGGCGCGACCAAGGCCGAGACCCTGTGGAAAGTGGTCCTGCCGATGGCCAGCCCGGCGATGATGACCGGCCTGATTCTCGCCGTGGCCCGTGCCGCCGGCGAAGTGGCGCCGCTGATGCTGGTGGGCGTGGTGAAGCTGGCTCCGGCGCTGCCGGTGGACGGCAACTACCCCTACGTGCACCTGGACCAGAAGATCATGCACCTGGGCTTCCACATCTATGACGTCGGCTTCCAGAGTCCCAACGTCGAGGCTGCACGCCCGCTGGTATACGCCACCGCGCTGCTGCTGGTGATGGTGATCGCCCTGCTGAACTTCTCGGCCATCGCCATCCGTAACCGCCTGCGCGAAAAGTACAAGGCGCTGGAAAACTGATTCTGCAGGCGGCGGGCAAGGCCCGCCGCCAAGCCTCCCAAGGAGACTGGATATGCAACATGAAACCGCAACCCATGGCATCGACATCGGCGCACTCGGCCGTGGCGATCGCCAGGGCATGAACCTGGAAAGCGAGACCGTCGCTCTGGAAGTACCCGGCCTGAGCCTGTTCTACGGCGAGAAACAGGCGCTGTTCGACGTCAGCATGAACATCCCCAAGCAGCGCGTGACCGCCTTCATCGGCCCTTCCGGCTGCGGCAAGTCCACCCTGCTGCGCTGCTTCAACCGCATGAACGATCTGGTCGACGGCTGCAACGTGAAGGGCGAGATCCGCCTGGACGGCCATAACATCTTCGCCAAGAACGTCGATGTCGCCGAGCTGCGCCGCCGCGTCGGCATGGTGTTCCAGAAGCCCAACCCGTTCCCCAAGAGCATCTACGAGAACGTGGTGTACGGCCTGCGCATCCAGGGCATCAACAAGAAGCGCGTGCTCGACGAGGCCGTCGAGTGGGCGCTCAAGGGCGCGGCGCTGTGGGACGAGGTGAAGGACCGCTTGCACGAGTCCGCCCTTGGCCTTTCCGGCGGCCAGCAGCAGCGCCTGGTCATCGCCCGTACCATCGCCGTGGAGCCGGAAGTCCTGTTGCTCGACGAACCCTGCTCGGCGCTGGACCCGATCTCCACCCTGAAGATCGAAGAGCTGATCTACGAACTGAAATCCAAGTTCACCATCGTCATCGTCACCCACAACATGCAGCAGGCCGCGCGCGTCTCCGACTACACGGCGTTCATGTACATGGGCAAGCTGATCGAGTTCGGCGACACCGATACCCTGTTCACCAACCCGGCCAAGAAGCAGACGGAAGACTACATCACCGGTCGTTATGGTTAAGCGCTGCGCGCCAGCTTCAAGCCGCAAGCTACAAGCGGCAAGAACACCAGGAAACGACTGACTTGAAGCTTGCAGCTTGCAGCTTGCAGCTATTTCGCGGAGCGAAAGCATGATCAACAAAGAAAGCCTCACCCACCATATCTCGCAGCAGTTCAACGCCGAGCTGGAAGATGTGCGCAGCCATCTGCTGGCCATGGGTGGCCTGGTGGAGAAGCAGGTCAACGATGCGGTCAACGCGCTGATCGACGCCGATTCCGGCCTGGCCCAGCAGGTGCGCGAGATCGACGACCAGATCAACCAGATGGAGCGCAACATCGACGAGGAATGCCTGCGCATCCTCGCCCGCCGCCAGCCGGCCGCCTCCGACCTGCGCCTGATCATCAGCATCTCCAAGTCGGTGATTGATCTGGAACGCATCGGTGACGAAGCTTCGAAGATCGCTCGTCGCGCCATCCAGTTGTGCGAGGAAGGCGAGTCGCCGCGCGGCTACGTCGAGGTACGCCACATTGGCAACCAAGTGCGCAAGATGGTGCAGGAGGCGCTGGACGCCTTCGCCCGCTTCGATGCCGACCTTGCGCTGTCGGTGGCGCAGTACGACAAGACCGTCGACCGCGAATACAAGACCGCCCTGCGCGAGCTGGTCACCTACATGATGGAAGACCCGCGCGCCATCTCCCGCGTGCTCAACGTCATCTGGGCCCTGCGTTCGCTGGAGCGCATCGGCGACCATGCGCGCAATATCGCCGAGCTGGTGATCTACCTGGTGCGTGGCACCGACGTGCGCCACCTGGGCCTGACCCGCATGAAGGAAGAAGTGCAGGGCACCGCTGGCAAGGCAGACAAGGCCGAATAAGCCGGACGCCCGTGCCAGAACGAACCCGGCCACCGCGCCGGGTTCGTCATTTTATGGCCGAGCGGTCCCTCACCAATGGCATGTAGCCACCCGGCAAGGCTATTCTTCGCCCTATCGTTTTCGGGAGATGCCGATGGGCAAAGTCAGTGTGCTGGTGGTGGATGACGCTCCGTTCATCCGTGACCTGGTGAAGAAGGGGCTACGGGACCATTTCCCTGGCCTGCAGATCGAAGAGGCGGTCAACGGCCGCAAGGCTCAGCAGTTCCTTGCGCGCCAAGCGGTCGACCTGATCCTCTGCGACTGGGAAATGCCCGAGCTCTCCGGTATCGAGTTGCTCACCTGGTGCCGCGAGCAGGACAGCCTGAAGACCACGCCCTTCATCATGGTCACCAGCCGTGGCGACAAGGACAATGTGGTGCAGGCGATCCAGGCCGGCGTCTCCGACTTCATCGGCAAGCCGTTCTCCAACGATCAGCTGGTGAGCAAGGTGAAGAAGGCGCTGTCGCGCGCCGGCAAGCTGGAGGCCCTGGCGGCGCAGGCACCGCAGCGCAGCCTGGTTGGCTCGCTGCCCAACGACTCCCTCGCGGCCCTTACCGGAGGCAAGGCCGAAGTCGTTCGCCCGGCGGCGGCACCCGCTGCACCAAGTCCGGCTGCTGCGGCGCCGACAGCAGCTGCCCCCGCCGCGCGCAGCGGCGCCAAGGGCCAGCAGGGGCAACTGCGGCTGCCATCGGCGAACCTGCCCTGCGTCATCAAGGCGTTGAGCCTCAAGGAGGCGCTGTTGGTGGTGAAGCGCGTAACGCCGCTGCCACAGGTACTGGAAAGCGCCGTACTGGACCTGGAGGAAGACAGCGATGTCGCTCGCCTCAACGGCTACCTGCATGCCGTGGCGGCGCTGGAGCCCAAGCCGGACAGCGAGTGGCTGCAGCTGACCTTCCGCTTCGTCGACCGTGACCCGCAGAAACTCGACTACCTGTCGCGCCTGATCGCCCGAGGCAGCACCCAGAAGCACTACGTGCCCGGAGCCTGATCCGGCTACAAATGCGCCGACCGGCGGGTAGTACTGCTTCACAGGCCGACCGGCGGCAGGTCGCGACGCAGGAGCGACGCTGCTAGTCTTGCCACCGTCGCCATACCTATAACCAGAGTCGACATGCTAGGGCGCAGTATCCTCCTGTGCGGTCTATTGGCCGCCTCCGGGACGGCTTCGGCCGTGACCATCTACAAGTACACCGACGCCAACGGCGTGGTCACCTACACGGACAAGGCCGTGCCGGGTGCGGCCGTCTTCGTCTTCCGCGATCGCATGGTCGAGCACCTGGAACAGCAGGTGAAGTTGGAGACCAGGAAGCACGCCGGCGGCGAAACGCTGCAGGTGCGCAACGACCTGTACGCGCCGGTGGAAGTGGAGCTGAGCGTGACCGGTGCGCAGAACGCCGTTGGGGTTCCGAAGCAGCCGATTCGCTGGGTGCTGCCGCCGCGCAGTTCGATCCGCCTGGCCACCCTCAGCGCGCTGGATCCCAACCAGCCGCTGCGCTTCAAGCCCAAGCTGCGCTACGCGCTGGGTGATCCGCGGCCGGTACCGCTGTCCTATCAGTACGCGCTGCCGTGGGTGGGCGGCCCGTTCCGCCTGACCCAGGGTGCCAACGGCCGCTACAGCCATTTCACGCCCAAGGGCCGCTACGCCATGGATATCGCCATGCCGGTGGGCACGCCGATCGTCGCGGCACGCGGCGGCATGGTAGTGAAGATCGAGAACGGGCAGAACGGGCGCGGCAAGAACCCCTCGGGCAACTTCGTGCGCATCCTCCACGATGACGGCACCATGGGCGTCTACCTGCACCTGATGCAGGGCTCGGTGCTGGTTCGCGAGGGGCAGCGCGTAGCTACCGGCTCGCCGCTGGCCAAATCGGGCAATACCGGCAACAGCAGCGGCCCGCACTTGCATTTCGTGGTGCAGCGCAACGTCGGGCTGGATCTGGTCTCGATTCCCTACGACTTTGCCCAGCCAGTCGATACGCTACCCAATTTCGCGGTGGTCAGAGAGCACTGACGGCCACTCCCTGCAGGAGCGATCCTGCTCGCGAGCAGAATTGCCAGCAGCGCCGGCGCCGGGCAAGCTCGCTCTTACGAACAGACAAAAAAGGCTGCCCTGGGGCAGCCTTGTTCATTTCCGCGCAGGAGAATCAATCCAGCTTCACCACCTTGGCGAGGACGATCCTCGGGCCTTTCATCTTCTTCACGATGATGCGCAGGCCTTCGGTATCCAGCACTTCCTCTTCTTCCGGCACGCGCTTGAGCGTGTCGTAGACCAGGCCGGCGAGGGTATCGGCCTCGATGTGATCCAGGTCGATGCCCAGCAGGCGCTCCAGCTTGAACAGCGGGGTATCGCCACGCACCAGCAGTTTGCCGGGCTGGTAGGCAACGATGCCGCGCTCGGCCTTGCGGTGTTCGTCCTGGATATCGCCGACCAGCACTTCCAGCACGTCCTCCATGGTCAGATAGCCGACCACCTTGTGATCGGCTTCCTCCACCAGCGCGAAGTGCGAGCCGCCCTGGCGGAACTGCTCCAGCAGACGCGCCAGCGGCAAGTGCTTGGTGACCATTTCCAGCGGATGAGTCAGCTCATCGAGATCGAAGGACTCCGGCAGGCTATCCAGCGTGGCCAGGGCCAGCAGCAGATCCTTGATGTGCAGCAGGCCGATGAACTCGTTCTTCTCGCTGTCGTACACCGGGTAGCGGCTGTACTTGTGGCGGCGAATGGTGGCGAGGATGTCATCCAGCGGCGCAGTGCGCTCAAGGTAGACCAGGTCCTCGCGGGAGTTGGCCCAGTCGGCCACTTCCAGCTCGCCCAGCTCCACCGCCGAGGCCAATACGCGCATGCCCTGGTCGCTGGGGTCGTGGGCGCGGCTGGAGTGCAGGATCAGCTTGAGCTCATCGCGGCTGTAGTGGTGTTCGTGATGCGGCCCCGGCTCGCCTTGTCCGGCAATCTTCAGGATGGCGTTGGCGCTGGCGTTGAGCAGCCAGATCGCCGGGTACATCGCCCAGTAGAACAGGTACAGCGGTACCGCCGTCCACAGCGACAGCAGCTCCGGCTTGCGGATCGCCCAGGACTTGGGCGCGAGCTCGCCGACCACGATGTGCAGGTAGGAAATGATGAAGAACGCAGTGAAGAACGACACGCCGCGGATGACTTCCTCGGAGTGCACGCCGACGGCGGCCAGCAGCGGCTCGAGCAGCTCGGCGAAGGCCGGCTCGCCGACCCAGCCCAGGCCAAGGGAGGCCAGGGTGATGCCCAGCTGGCAGGCGGAAAGGTAGGCGTCGAGCTGGTTGTGCACCTTGCGCAGGATGGTGCCGCGCCAGCCGTGCTGGTTGGCGATCGTCTCCACGCGGGTGGAGCGCAGCTTGACCATGGCGAACTCGGCGGCCACGAAGAAGCCGTTGAGCACGACGAGGAACAGGGCGAACAGGATCAGGCCGAAATCGGCGAAATAGGTGAGGAAGTTGCTACTAGGGGAAGGGTCCATGGTTCTGTTGGATTAGGAATGGACGGACAAGAATGCGGTTCGTGGGGCCTGGCTGGCAAGCCCGTCTATACCAGAGTCGAAGTCGGGCACCGCTATGCGCGGCTCTCCACCTGCTGCGTCGGGAAGTGGCAGGTGAAACTGCTGCCCTTGCCCGGCACGCTGCTGATGTCCAGGGTGCCGCGGTGGCGCAGCAACACGTGCTTGACGATGGCCAGGCCCAGGCCGGTGCCGCCGGTACTGGCGTTGCGGCTGGAGTCGACGCGGTAGAAGCGCTCGGTCAGGCGTGGCAGGTGCTTGGGATCGATGCCGATGCCGCTGTCCTGCACGGCCAGGTGCGCGCCTTGTTCGTCCGCCCACCAGCGAATGCGGATCTCGCCCTCGTCGGGGGTGTACTTCACCGCGTTGAACACCAGGTTGGAGAAGGCGCTGCGCAGTTCGGCCTCGCTGCCCTTGAGCTTCACCTTCGAATCCGCCTCCAGGCTGATGCGATGGTTGCGCGCGCCAGACAGCGCCTGGGCGTCGTTGCGGATCGACAGCAGCATCAGGTCCACTGCCACCGGCTTGTTGTCCGCCGGGTAGTCGGTGGCCTCCAGCTTGGCCAGCAGGAGCAGGTCGTTGAGCAGGTTCTGCATGCGCCCGGCCTGCTGCTGCATCTGCTGCAGCGCGCGGGTCCAGCGCGGGTTCACGTCCTCGACGTTGTCCAGCAGCGTCTCCAGGTAGCCGGCGATCACTGTCAGCGGCGTACGCAGTTCGTGGGAGACGTTGGCGACGAAGTCCTTGCGCATCTGTTCCAGCTGATGGACACGGGTCACGTCGCGCACCAGCATCAGGTGTTCGCCGGCGCCGTAGAGGGTGATGTGGAACTGCAGGCGCAGGTTGTCGTTGATCGGCGAGGAGAGCTCCAGGGGCTCGCGATAATCCTCGCTCTCGAAATATTCCTTGAAGCGCGGGTGGCGCACCAGGTTGGTCACCGGCTGGCCGCCGTCCTGCGGGCTCTTGAGGCCCAGCAGGCGCTCGGCGGACTGGTTCCACCATTCCAGGTTGCCATCGCGGTCGAGCAGGATCATGCCGTCGCGCAGGGCTGCCGTGGATTCCTGCATGCGATCGATCACCGCCTGCAGGCGCCCACGGGCCCGCTGGTTGCGCCGCTGCAGGTGGTAGATGCTGTCGAACACCTCGCCCCACAGGCCGTAGCCATCGGGCGGAGCCTCATCGGGCTGGTGATGCTTCAGCCACTTGTGCAGGCGCAGCAGTTGCCAGGTCGACCAACCGAGGTAGGCGCCCAGCGCCACGGCGATGGCCCAGCCGTACTGGCCGGTGATCAGGCCGAGCAGCGAGCCGGCGGCCACCACCAACAGCAGGTGGCGTATCAGCACGCCTCTCCAGTTCTGGGTCACGAAATTCCGTTCCTTGTACCCGTCAGACGAGAAGTCGGGTCAGCTCTTGGTCGAGAAACGATACCCGGTGCCGCGCACGGTCTGAACCAGATTTTCGTAGACCTCGCCCAGGGCCTTGCGCAGACGACGGATGTGCACGTCGACGGTGCGTTCCTCGACGTAGACGTTGCCGCCCCAGACCTGGTCCAGCAGTTGGCCGCGGGTGTAGGCGCGTTCCTGGTGGGTCATGAAGAACTGCAGCAGGCGGTATTCGGTCGGGCCCATCTCGGCGGGCTTGCCGTCGATGGTCACGCGGTGGCTGATCGGGTCCAGCAGCAGGCCGCCGACCTCGATCGGCGTTTCGCTGTCACCGGCGCCGGTACGACGCAGTACGGCCTTCAAACGGGCCACCAGTTCGCGCGGGGAGAACGGTTTGGTGATGTAGTCGTCGGCGCCGACTTCCAGGCCCTGGATCTTGTTGTCCTCTTCACCCTTGGCGGTGAGCATGATGATCGGGATGGCCGAGGTCAGCTCGTCGCGCTTGAGCCGGCGGGCCAGTTCGATGCCCGAGGTGCCCGGCAGCATCCAGTCGAGCAGGATCAGGTCCGGTTTGCGATCGACGATCACCGCGTGAGCCGTCTGGGCGCTGTCGGCCTCCAGACACTCGTAGCCGGCCATCTCCAGGGCCACGGCGATCATTTCCCGGATCGGAGCTTCGTCATCGACGATGAGGATTGTCTTGCCAACCATGCTGAGGCCTCAGAATTTCTGTAATGCGCCGCATTAGATAACGGAAATATTTCATGAATGTGACACGCCGATGGTAGCCGAGCCTGGTCGCAGCACGCTCGTCTATGCTGATCGAGTCGCCGCGCGATGCTTGCGCGGCACACGGAACGCACCGGCCCGGTCGGCGGTGTGCCCGGCAGGCGACCCTGCCGGAGTCTTGCGATGACGGTAGTGAGTGCGTTGTCGACGTCGCCCTGGCCGGCCCTGCCTGCATTCCTGCCTGCCTTTGCGCCGATGCTCGCGCCGTTTCCACCTCACCAGAGGAGAAGCGCTCATGAAACTGCTATTCCCGGCCCTGGCACTGGGTCTGATGCTGCCCGCGATGTCCGCCCTGGCCGCCGGCCCCGGCATGGAGAAGAACGGCATGCTGGTCGATGCCAAGGGCATGACGCTCTACACCTTCGACAAGGACAGCGGCGGCAAGTCGATGTGCAACGGCGGCTGCGCGCAGAACTGGCCTCCGCTGATGGCCGCTGCGGATGACAGCGCCATGGGTGACTGGACGCTGATCAAGCGTGACGACGGCAGCGCCCAGTGGGCCTACAAGGGCAAGCCGCTGTACACCTTCGTGCAGGACAAGAAGGCCGGCGACATGGCCGGTGAGGGCAAGATGGGCGTCTGGCACATGGCCAAACCGTAGCGTCTCTTTGTAGGAGCGAGCTTGCTCGCGAACTGCTCCGCTGGGGGGGGCGATTCGCGAGCAAGCTCGCTCCTACAGGGTTTGTATCAGCGCAGGGCGAAATCCAGCACGGTGCCGAGGAAGATCGCCAGCCCCGCCCAGTGGTTGTGCAGGAAGGCCTTGAAGCACTTCATCGGCTCGCGGTCGCGGGTCGAATGGAACTGCCAGGCGAAGCAGCCCGCCGCCACGGCCAGGCCCAGGTAGTAATACAGGTGCATCGCCAGCTTGTTGCCGGCCAGGATCAGCAGCAGGAGCATCAGGCCCTGCAGGCTCAGGTTGATCACCCGGTCGGCATCGCCGAAGAGGATCGCCGTGGACTTCATGCCCATCTTCAGGTCGTCCTCGCGGTCGGTCATCGCGTAGTAGGTGTCATACGCGACCGTCCACAGCACGTTGGCGAAGAACAGCAGCCAGGCCACCGCCGGCAGGGTGCCGCTGGCCGCGGTGAAGGCCATCGGGATGCCCCAGGAGAAGGCCGCGCCCAGTACCACCTGCGGGTAGTAGGTGTAGCGCTTCATGAACGGGTAGAGCGCCGCGATGGCCGCCCCGCCGAAGGACAGCCAGATGGTCTGCGCGTTGGTGCACAGCACCAGCAGGAAGCTCAAGCCCAGCAGCACGAAGAAGGCGATCCAGGCTTCGCGCACGGTGATCCTGCCGGTTGCGAGCGGGCGCAACTGGGTGCGTTCCACGTGGCCATCGAGCTTGCGGTCGGCGAAGTCGTTGATCACGCAGCCGGCCATGCGCATCAGCACGGTGCCGAGGACGAAGATCACCAGGTTCTTCACGCTCGGCACGCCGCCGCTGGCCATCCACAGCGCCCACAGCGTCGGCCAGAGCAGCAGGTAGATGCCGATCGGCTTGTCCATGCGCGTCAGCTGGATGAAGTCCCAGGCGCGGGGATGCAGGCGGGCGAGGGGTTTGATCAGGGCGACGAACATGGCGGCCTCCGGAAAACGATCCGGGAATTATACGGGCTGTTGTTCCACGCGTTGCCACAGTGTCGGCAGGAATACTTCGGCAACCAGCACGCCCAGGCCATCGCGGCTGAAGCAGGAGCGGCGCCCCCACAGGCGTTCGGCGCGGACCTCGGCGGGCAGGCTGGCGGCAGGATAGCGGCACACTTCGATGGGCCCGCGCAGGAAGGCGCGGTCACTGAACAGCAGTTCGCCCAGAGAGCGCGTGCCGAGCAGGCGCAGGTCGAAGCCCGAACCCTCCAGCGCCGAGCGCGCAGCGACGCTGCGGGCGAATACCCAGGGCGTGCCGTGGCCCTTCAGGTACACCTCGCGCACCCAGCCCTGGCCGCCATCCGGCACGCCCAGCGCTGCGCACTCATCGGTACGCAGGCGATGCCAGCCCTCGGCCAGCGGCTGCACAGCGAAGGCTCCGTCGGACAGCGCGGTAAGGCGGCGCGTCAGCGAACCTTCGTCGAACAGCCAGTCCACCACCTGGGCGGCGGGAGCAGGGTGCAATTGGGCGGCGGTGAGCCAGCGAGGCGGGTGGATCAGGGCGGCTTCGGGCACGGGTTCGACTGCGGTTGGCCAGGGACGCGGCAGCTTAACATGGCGGCTTTGCGGCTCCGATTGCGTTGTCTGCAACAGTGCCTTGCGCAAAACCCCACCAAAGGTTTGGCCGGCTACCCGCATTTTTCCAGGGGCTTGCGCCACAAGCCCATCGCCAGTAAAAAGCCGAACATTGGATGCACTGACGTCCAAGCGACAAGAACATGAGGGTGATAGCTGATGAAGAAGTGGCAGTGCGTGGTTTGTGGCCTGATCTATGACGAAACCAAGGGCTGGCCGGAAGAGGGCATCGCCGCCGGTACCCGTTGGGAAGATGTGCCGGAAGACTGGCTATGCCCGGATTGCGGCGTCGGCAAGCTGGATTTCGAGATGATCGAGATCGGCTGATCCACGGCCAATGGAATCCCCGCGACGGCGGCCTTCGGGCCGCCGTCTGCGTTTGTGCGGCCAGCAGGCCTCAGCCGTGCGCGGTAGACTGGGCGGACGCCGGGTTGGCCTTGCTGACGCAGCTCGGCGGCACGGGCGCCGTTGGCCGGCGCCGCCAAAGTGGGTTAGGTTCACTTCGCAATCGCTGGAGGGCTTGGCTGATGCGCAAATGGCAATGCGTGGTCTGTGGCTTCATCTACGACGAGGCGCTGGGGTTGCCCGAGGAGGGCATAGCTCCCGGCACGCCGTGGGAAGACATCCCGGCGGATTGGGTCTGCCCGGATTGCGGTGTCGGCAAGATCGATTTCGAAATGATCGAAATTTCCTGAACCCTGCCGAGATAACGAATCAACGCGGCGGCCCGATGGCCGCCGCGCCGTCTTTACGAAGTGCCGTCTTTTGGATATGGAGAGAGCAATGAGCGAAAACGCACCGCTGGTGATCATCGGCACCGGCCTGGCCGGTTACAACCTGGCTCGCGAGTGGCGCAAGCTGGACAGCGAGACGCCGCTGCTGCTGATCACTGCCGATGACGGCCGCTCCTACTCCAAGCCGATGCTCTCCACCGGCTTCTCCAAGGACAAGGACGCTGACGGTCTGGCGATGGCCGGGGCCGGCGCCATGGCCGACCAGCTCAAGGCGCGCATCCTCACCCACACCCGTGTCACCGGCATCGATCCGGGCCATCGGCGCATCTGGATCGGCGAAGAGGAGGTCCAGTACCGCGACCTGGTGCTGGCCTGGGGCGCCGAAACCATCCGCGTGCCGGTCGAGGGCGATGCCCAGGAGCTGATTTTCCCGATCAACGATCTCGAGGACTACGCGCGCTTCCGCGCTGCCGCCGCCGGCAAGCGCCGCGTGTTGCTGCTGGGCGCCGGCCTGATCGGCTGCGAATTCGCCAACGACCTGTCCAGCGGCGGCTACCAGCTCGACGTGGTGGCGCCGTGCGAGCAGGTCATGCCCGGCCTGCTCCACCCGGCTGCCGCCCAGGCAGTGCAGCAGGGGCTGGAAGGCCTCGGCGTGCGCTTCCACCTCGGCCCGGTGCTGAACAGCCTGGTGCGCGCGGGAGATGGCCTGGAGGCTCATCTTTCCGATGGCCAGGTGATCCCCTGCGACCTGGTGGTTTCTGCCGTGGGCCTGCGCCCGCGCGTCGATCTGGCCGCCGCCGCCGGCCTGGATATCAACCGTGGCGTGATGGTCAATCGCGAGCTGCGCACCTCCCACGCCAATATCTACGCCCTGGGCGACTGCGCCGAGGTCGATGGCCTCAACCTGCTGTACGTGATGCCGCTGATGTCCTGTGCCCGCGCGCTGGCCCAGACCCTGGCCGGCAAGCCGACGCCGGTGACCTACGGTGCCATGCCCGTGACGGTGAAGACGCCGGTGTGCCCGCTGGTGGTGTCGCCGCCTCCGCGCGGAAGCGAGGGCGAATGGCAGGTGGAAGGCTCTGGCCCGGACCTCAAGGTCCTGTGCCGGGATACCGCCGGTCGATTGCTCGGTTACGCCCTTACCGGCGCCGCCGTGAGTGAAAAACTCTCTTTGAACAAGGAGTTGCCGGCCCTGTTGGCGTGACAGGCGCCGTCTATGGCGTTTTTGCCTTGGGAAACTGCTCGCAAATTGTCAGACGATACTGGCGTACCAGCTTTCGGCGTGCCATTCTCCCCCCGTCTGCCGCAGCCTAGAGCCTGTACGGCAAGGCTGCGGTGCCTTGGGCGCTGTTGGGAAGACAGCACGGACACAACAACAACAAACCGTCAAAGAGGCATTTATGCGTAAACCAGAACTCGCCGCCGCGATCGCCGAGAAGGCCGACCTCACCAAAGAACAAGCCAACAAGGTGCTGAACGCGCTGCTGGATGAAATCACTGGCGCGCTCAACCGCAAGGACAGCGTTACCCTTGTCGGTTTCGGTACCTTCGTTCAGCGCCACCGTGGCGCCCGTACCGGCAAGAACCCGCAGACCGGCCAACCGGTCAAGATCAAAGCCAGCAATACCGTTGCCTTCAAACCGGGCAAGGCGCTCAAAGACGCAGTCAACTGATCGTCTCAAGCCCGGAGCCAGAGCGGCTCCGGGTTGCTTCCTGCGGTTACATAATCCCTCCAAAAGACCGGATGTAGTCCGTTTTGAAACTGGCTACAATGCGCAGACTTTTGTCTCGAACGTCGAGGTTTGTGCATGAAATTCCGTCTTCTCCTGTGGATGCTCGGTCGCCTGATGGCCAAGGCCAGCCGCGAAAACCCGGCATTCCAGAAGCAGCTCGAAGGCAAGGACCTGGTGTTCCAGCTCCACACCCTCGACGGCAAGGTCGCCCGCCACTACATCGTCAAGGACCTCAAGGTCAGTGCCCGCCGCGGCACGCACCCCAGCCCTGCCTTCGCGCTCGGTTTCAAGGACGGCGCCTACGGCTTCG
The DNA here is from genome assembly GCF_020401845.1 of Pseudomonas sp. HS-18. NCBI lineage: Bacteria > Pseudomonadati > Pseudomonadota > Gammaproteobacteria > Pseudomonadales > Pseudomonadaceae > Pseudomonas > Pseudomonas sp. HS-18. The sequence continues at coordinate 6,252,771 of NZ_CP084413.1, read as the reverse complement.
CCACCATGACCTCGAAGAACCCGCAGTTGGCGTTCATGCAGGGCATCCAGAACAAGGACATCCAGATCCAGGGCAACCCCGGCCTGGTGATCTGGTTCCAGGGCCTGGTGAAGTACCTGAAACCGAAGAAGAAGGCCGCACCGGCGAGCGACAAGAAAGCCGCCTGAGGCGCTTTCTTGCGGACAGAAAAAAGGCCCCTGATGGGGCCTTTTGCATTGGCGCCGGCTTTCAGTGCCCCGGGTTGAACTGGTTGGCCAGCTCGCGCAGAACGGCTTCGGCATCGAGTACCTTGCGCACGGCGTCCTCGGCCTTTTCACGCGGGATGTCCAGGCGATCGAGCAGGTCCTGCGGGATATCGCTCTCCGGGCCGCTGCCGATGCCGTGGTTGCGCAGCAGGCGGGTCGCCAGGCACACCAGGTTGGCGTAGGCCGAGCAGTCGCCGGCATAAGATGGGTCGTGCTGGAAGCGCAGCGCGGTGTAGATCTCTTCCGGCATGTCCCAGGTGCGCATCAGCCAGGCGCCGATCTGCTCGCGGGTGATGCCCAGCAGGTGCTGCTCGACGAGGTTGTGCTCGACGTGCGGGTTCACTTCCAGGTGCCGGCAGATCAGCGAGAAATGCGGTGGGAAGATGTGCGCCAGGACCAGGTAGCCGATGCTGTGCAGCAGGCCGCCGAGGTAGGTCAGGCCGGCTTCCGGGCGTTCTGCGCGGGGCACGGCGCGGGTCAGGCCCTCGATCACCGCGGCGGTGTAGATCGCCTGGTGCCAGTAGGGCGTGGCGTGCTGCGGCTGGTCCTTGGGCAGGCTCAGGGTCTTGCCCAGGGCCAGGCCCAGGGCGAGGTTGATCACCAGGTCGAAGCCCAGCACGCGGACGATGGCGTCTTCCACCGAGCGGATCTTGCCGGGTGCGGCGTAGTAGGGCGAGGCCGCCCAACTGACCACCTGCGCGGCGAGTGCCGGGTCGGTTTCCACCACGCCGGTGATGTCGTCCACCGTGGCGTTGGGATCGACGCGCAGCTTGATGATCTTCTGCGCGGTTTCCGGCAGCGGCGGAATCTCGATGGTTTCTTCCAGGCGCTGCTGGATGCGGCGGGCGGTGAACGCCTGCACGGCCTGGGTGATTTCCTTGCGGTCGTCGTCCGGGCGGTCCAGGTTCGGCCGGATCGAGTCCAGCAGCACGCCGAAGCGCGCCGCGCTGGCTTTCTCCAGCAGGCTGCGGAAGGACGCCGTAGGAATCTCCAGCAGGGTGCCCGGCGTGCCGGATTCGATCAGCAGCTGGGGCTCCTGCAGCAGGCGCTCGTCATACAGGCACGGCGAACTGGTCAGCGGTGGCAATGCCGGCAGGCGGCCGAGCTGATGCTTGCCGAGCATGCGCTCCAAGCGATCGGGCTTGACCGCCACCAGCTTGCGCCCGGTGAGTTCGGCGAGGCGATTGAGGTCCAGCAGTTGGCTCTGGGGGAACAGCACCAGCAGGGTGCCGACCGCATCCTCCAGCAGGCTGGCCTGCACCCGACGCGCAGCGGAAAGCGTGCTGCCGTCGTTCACCTCGCGAGAGGGAATGCCCAGCTTGGCGAGCAGCTGCAGGATGACCTCGGGGGCCTGCGAGGAGTCGGATGGGGCGAGTGCGGCATCGCTCATGAATGTGATCCGGTTATCAACGGCTGGGTCGGAGTATAACCACGCAGTCAGCGTGACCGAGCGGTCAACTGACCGATGAGAGTGAAATACATCACACTTGTCCGTATTGCTGCCCGTGTCGCAGCCAGCGCGCCAGCAATGGGCTGACCGATTGCGGCCAGTGCGCCAGCAGGGCTTGGGCGGCATCGCGTACTGCGGGCAGCAGGTCGGCGTCGCGCATCAGGTCGGCGACCTTGAATTGCAGCAGGCCGGTCTGGCGGGTGCCGAGCATTTCGCCGGGGCCGCGCAGCTCCAGGTCCTTCTCGGCGATGATGAAGCCGTCGCAGGTCTCGCGCATGATCCCCAGGCGCTCGCGGCCGATCTGTGACAGCGGCGGGTGGTAGAGCAGCACGCAGTGGCTCGCCGCACTGCCCCGGCCGACGCGCCCGCGCAGCTGGTGCAGCTGGGCCAGGCCCAGGCGCTCGGGGTTCTCGATGATCATCAGGCTGGCGTTGGGCACGTCCACGCCGACCTCGATCACCGTGGTCGCCACCAGCAGCTGCAGCAGGCCTTCCTTGAAGGCTTCCATGACCACGGCCTTGTCCGCCGGCTTCATGCGCCCGTGGATCAGGCCCACGCGCAATTCGCCCAGCGCCGAGGAGAGTTCCTCGTAGGTGGTTTCCGCGGCCTGGCAGGTCAGTTCTTCGGATTCTTCGATCAGCGTGCACACCCAGTAGGCCTGACGACCTTCAGCGCAGGCGGCGCGAACCCGCTCGATCACTTCGATGCGGCGGCTGTCGGCCACCAGCACGGTGTTCACCGGCGTGCGGCCGGGCGGCAGCTCGTCGAGGATCGAGGTGTCCAGGTCGGCGTAGGCGCTCATCGCCAGGGTTCGTGGGATCGGTGTGGCGGTCATGATCAGCTGGTGCGGGCAGAGCCGTCCGTCCACGCCTTTCTGGCGCAGGGCGAGGCGCTGCTGCACGCCGAAGCGGTGCTGCTCGTCGATGATCACCAGGGCCAGGCGCTTGAACTTCACTTCGTCCTGGAACAGCGCGTGGGTGCCGACGATCATCGGCGCGCCGCCGGCGATCTGCTCCAGCGCACTGGCGCGGGCCTTGCCCTTGAGCTTGCCGGCCAGCCAGGCGACTTCGATGCCCAGCGGCTGCAGCCACTTGGTGAAGTTGAGGAAGTGCTGCTCGGCAAGGATCTCGGTGGGCGCCATCAGCGCCACCTGGTAGCCGGCCTCCAGTGCTTGCAGGGCGGCGAGGGCGGCGACCACGGTCTTGCCAGCACCCACGTCGCCTTGTACCAGGCGCAGCATCGGCTCGGGCTGGGCGAGGTCGTAGGCGATCTCCGCACCGACCCGCTGCTGCGCGCCGGTGGGCTTGAAGCCGAGGTTCTTCAGGTACAGCGCCGGCAGTCGCTTGGCCGGTGGCAGCTGCGGCGCGGCCTGGGAGCGCACGCTCTCGCGCAGGCGTTGCAGCGACAGCTGGTGGGTCAGCAGTTCCTCGAAGGCCAGGCGGTGCTGCGCCCAGTGGCGGCCTTCGGCGAGCTCTTCCAGATCGGCGTCCGGCGGCGGCCGATGCAGGTAGCGGATGGCTTCGTCCAGCGGGCCCAGGCGGTAGTCGCGGGCCAGCTCCGCCGGCAGCCAGTCCGGCAGGCTCGACGGGCCGAGGCGCGCCAGGGTCTGCTCGCTCAGCTGGCGCAGACGCTGCTGGGTAAGGCCTTCGGTGGTCGGGTAGATCGGTGTCAGCGTCTGCTCCACCGGCGCCGCGACGGCGTCGGTGAGCGAGCGGTATTCGGGGTGGTAGATCTCCAGGCCCGATGCGCCGGGGCGCGCCTCGCCGTAGCAGCGCAGGTGCGTGCCGCGCTTGAGGTTTTCCTTCTGCGCCTGGCTGAAGTGATAGAAGCGCAGGCTCAGCGTGCCGGTGCCGTCCTGCAGGCGCACCAATAAACTGCGACGCTTGCCCATCACCACGTCGGCGCCGGAGACCACGCCTTCGACCACCGCATCCTGCCCCGGGCGCAGCGCGCCGATGGGCGTGATGCGGGTGCGGTCCTGGTAGCGCAGCGGCAGGTGGAAGAGGATGTCCTGGAGGTTCTCCAGGCCGACCTTCGCCAGCTTCTCCTCCAGCGCGGCGCCTACGCCCTTGAGCGCGGTGACCGGGACGTTAGACAGATCGGTCATGCCGGCTCGGCTTCACCCTTGACGGTCGGCTTGGCGACCGAACAGAGGCGGATCGAGTCGGCCAGCACCTCTATCGCTCGCGGCCGCGGGAAGCTGGCGCGCCAGGCGATGGCGACGGTACGGAAGGGCACTGGCGCGCTGAACGGACGCACTTCCAGCACGCCCGGCGCGTAGTGGTGGCTGTCCACGGCGGAGAACGGCAGCACCGACACGCCCAGGCCGGAGGCGACCATGTGGCGGATGGTTTCCAGCGAGCTGGATTCCACCGTGGTGTGCTTGTTCTCGCTGCCCTTGTGGGTCGTCGGGCAGGCTTCGAGCACCTGGTCGCGGAAGCAGTGGCCTTCGCCGAGCAGCAGCAGGCTCTTGTCGTTGAGCAGCTCCGGGTCGATGGTCTTCTTCGCGGTCCATTGGTGGTCCGCCGGCATCAGCACGTAGAAGGGCTCGTCGAACAGCTGCAGGGTCAGCACGTCGGCTTCCTGGAACGGCAGGGCGATGATGATCGCGTCCAGCTCGCCGGTGCGCAGCTTGTCGCGCAGGATGTGGGTGAAGTTTTCCTCGATGTACAGCGGCATCTGCGGAGCGACCCGATGCAGCTGCGGGATCAGGTGCGGGAACAGGTACGGGCCGATGGTGTAGATGGCGCCGACCTTGAGCGGCGAGGTCAACTGGTTCTTGCCGGCCTGGGCCAGTTCGCGGATGCCCTGGGCCTGTTCCAGCACCTTCTGCGCCTGCGCCACGATGCCTTCGCCGACCGGGGTCAGGCGCACCGCACTCTTGCTGCGCTCGAAGATCAGCACGCCGAGCTCGTCTTCCAGCTTCTTCACGCCCACCGACAGGGTCGGCTGGCTGACATGGCAGCGCTCCGCGGCGCGGCCGAAGTGTTGCTCCTGGGCAAGCGTGACGATGTAGCGCAGTTCGGTCAGGGTCATGGCGACTAAATCCGTTGAGGTGGCCCAAGCATAGCGGCTGCACCGCCGCGAACCAACCGCGCTAAACTGCCGAGCTTTGATTCGCGGAGCCAAGCATGAGCAAGAGCACCTTCCCGAGCCTGATGATCGTCGGTTGCGGCGATGTCGGCAGCCGCCTGGGGCGTCAACTGGCCGCGCAGGACTGGCGCGTCCATGGCCTGCGTCGCAACGTCGCCGCGCTGCCGCTGGAAGTGCTGCCGGTGGCAGGTGACCTGGCCCAGCTCGAATGCCCCGATACCTGGCCGGTCGGCAGCCTGGATTACCTGGTGTACTGCGCCGCCGCGACCCAGCATGACGAGGCTGGTTATCGTGCCGCCTATGTCGAAGGCCTGCGCAATACCCTCGGTTGGCTCAAGCAGCGCGGGCAGACGCCCAAGCGCCTGCTGTTCGTTTCCAGCAGCGGCGTGTATGCCCAGCGCAATGGCGAGTGGATCGACGAGACCTCGCCGGCCGAGGCCGAAAGCTATTCCGGCAGCGTGATGCTCGAAGCCGAGCAGGTGGCGCTGCAGAGCGGCATTCCCGCCAGCGTCGTGCGTCTCACCGGCATCTACGGCCCCGGCCGCGAGTGGCTGCTCAAGCAGGTGCGCGAGGGCTACCGCGTAGCCAGCGAGCCGCCGCTGTACGCCAACCGCATTCACGCCGAGGACTGTGCCGGCCTGCTGGCGCATCTGCTGGAGGCCGATCGCCAAGGTGTTGCGCTGGAAGACTGCTACCTCGGCGTCGACAACGACCCCGCTGCATTGCATGACGTGGTCGCCTGGCTGCGCTCGCACCTTGGCGTGACCCACTGGGCCGACGAGCAGACCGTGCGCCGCGCCGGCAGCAAGCGCTGCAGCAATGCTCGCGCCCGTGCGCTGGGCTGGGAGCCGCGTTACCCGAGCTTCCGCGAAGGCTACGCGGCGATTCTCGCGGGCAAGCAGGACTGATGGACGCCAACCGGCTGCTGGTGCGCCCCTGGTTGCCGGGGGTGGAGTTGTTCCACGCGGACTTCTCCGGCCAGCCGTTCGGGCGTCATAGCCACGATGCCTTCGCCATCGGCGCCATCCTGCACGGCGCTGGCGGCTACCAGTGCCGTGGCGCGCACCACGTGCTGCCGGCCGGCACCCTGTCGCTGATGAACCCGGAGGAGCCACATACCGGCAATGCCGAGTCCGAGCGTCTGGTCTACCGCATGCTCTACATCGAGGAGTCGCGCCTGCTCCCGCTGCTGGGCCGCAAGCAGTTGCCGCGCGGCTTCCAGGCGCTCAATCCGAACGATGACGGGCAGGTGGCGGAAGCGCTGCGGCGTGTGGCCAGCGAGTTCGAACGCAACGATGCGCTGGCGCTGGAAAGCGAACTGCTGGCGCTGCTGGAGTTGGTGTTCGTCCGCCACGGTGGCATGCGCCCGACGGCCTCGGCCGCGCGCGATGGCAGTGCCACCACAAAGCTGCGGGATTATCTGGAGGCGCATTACCGCGAGGCAGTCAGCCTCGAAGAACTCGCCACGCTGTTGCAGCGCCATCCGCGCCACCTGATCGAAGCCTTCCGCAACGCCTACGGCGTGCCGCCGCATACCTATCTGCTGCAGCGACGCATCCGCGAGGCCAAGCGCCTGCTGGTGGCTGGCGAGAAGCCGCTGGATGTCGCGCTCACCCTGGGCTTCTACGACCAGGCGCATCTTTCCGGCACCTTCCGCCGCTTCACTGGCGTCACTCCCGGACGTTTCCTGCGCGCCACGCGCACCTGAGTTTCTTCCAAGACTCCACGAGGTCGGTCCTTTCAGACTGCGCGACGCCGCATTCGGGAGATCGCCATGTTCGCCGCCTTCGCGCTGGTTGCCAGCACTCACTTCGCCGCCCTGCTGTCGCCGGGGCCGGATTTCTTCCTGCTGATTCGCGCTGCGCTTTTGCGCGGCAGGCGCCATGCAGACGGCTGCGCAGCGGGCATCTCCCTGGCCAATCTGGCCAGCATGCTGCTGGTGTTGTTCGTCCTCGGCCTGCTGCCGGAGGTGGCGAGCCATGGGCTGCGCGTCGTGCAATTGCTGGGAGGTGGCTATTTCGTCTGGCTCGGTACGCAGGCTCTGCTGGCGCGGCGGAAGCTGGAGATTCCCACAGCCGGCGGCAACCACAAGGCGGGCGGCTTCCTGCGGGGAGTGCGCGAGGGGTTCCTGGCCAGCAGCCTGAATCCCAAGCTGCCGATCTTCTATGCCGGGCTGTTCGGCGTACTCGGGCAGTTCCACCTGCCCGCCTGGGCACTGGGGGCCTGCGTGCTGTGGATGGGCGCGGTGGTACTGCTGTGGGACATGGCGCTGGTGCGCCTGCTGGATCGCCCGCGCTGGCGCGGCTGGCTGAAGCGTCGGGTGACGGCGCTGGACAGGATCTGCGGGGGATTGCTGCTGGCGCTGGGCGGCTGGCTGCTGTGGAGCGGGCTGCGCTGATGCTGTCAGCCCGTCCGCTTGCGGATCAGTCGCGCTCCAGGGTCCAGACCTTGTTGCCCGGCGCGTAGCTGGGCATTTCATCGGCCTGGGCGCGATTTACCGCCTCGAACAGCTCCAGCTTGTCGCCGTCACGCTCGAACAGATACTCGCGGCCTTGCTGGCCCTGTTGCAGCCAGATGCTGTCGTTGTCGCCGCTCATGGCCGCGCAGTCGCCGGCCAGGCACAGCGCGTAGCGGTCGAAGCCCGGCATGCCTTCGAGGCTGCCGTTGGAGAGGAACTTGACCTTGCTGCCCTTGCCTTCGCCTTCCTCGATGATCCAGGTGCCGTTGAGGTAGGCCGCATACAGGGCGTTCTCGAAGGTGCTGCCGGCCGATGCCTGCGTCGCGGGCTGCTCCTTGGGACGCAGGAAGCGCTGTTCGGGCCAGTTGTCGCTGCCTACCTGCACCAGTTCCTTGCCGTCCAGCTCCAGGGATTCCTGGTTGCTGCCGTAGAACTCCACGCGGTAGTGCTTGGGATCGGTCTGGGTAAGCTGCCCTTCGCCCAGCTCGAAGCCGTTGCTGAAGGTCGCCTGGCTGGCCTTGGTGTCCAGCTTCCATTCCAGGTTCGGGCCGTAGGCCAGCAGCGCCTCGCGCAGCTTGCCACCTTTGCCGGCAGCATCGATGGCGGCCTGGTTGACCCAGACGCCGGAAGGGTCGGACGGGGTGCCGGCGCAGCCAGTAAGCAGGCCGATCAGAGCGCTCAGGATCAGGGCGCGACGCATGTTTGCTCCTTGCAGACAAAGGAACGGGGAAAGGGTCTGATGACGTTTCGTCGTGAACCGCGTTGCCGCGTCAAATCACGCCAGGCTAGACGCGGGGCGACGGTAATGGCGCTCCCTTACCTAGCCCCGCAACGACGCATGGCGTGATTTGACGCGCAACCCGAAGGAGCGGGCCGCATTTTGCGCAGCGCTTCGTTACTCATCGTTCATTTGGAGTGACCAAACCACACGATTCGCGCCTCACCCTGCGCAAAATGCGGCTCCGTCGCGGCCACGTCGAAACGACATCAGACCCTCCGGGGCCCCGTAGGTGTTTCGTAGCGCTTATTCCAGGACGACGATGGCGTCCATCTCGACCTGCGCGCCCTTGGGCAGTGCGGCGACGCCAATGGCGGCACGGGCCGGGTAGGGCTGGGTGAAGTACTTGCCCATGATCTCGTTGACCTTGGCGAAGTGCGAGAGGTCGGTGAGGAAGATGTTCAGCTTGGCGACGTCGTGCAGGTAGCCGCCGGAAGCCTCGATGACGGCTTTCAGGTTCTCGAAGACCTGGACGGTCTGCTCTTCGAAGCCCTCGACCAGTTCCATGGTTTTCGGGTCCAGCGGGATCTGACCGGAGACATAGACGGTGTTGCCGGCCTTGATCGCCTGGGAGTAGGTACCGATGGCGGCCGGAGCTTTGTCGGTGTGGATAACGGTCTTGGTCATGTCGACTCCTTAGGGTGGGATCAGCTGCGCATGCGGGTGATGCGGATCACGCCCTTGAGCGCGCGCAGCTTCTTGATGACGCGGGCCAGGTGCACACGGTCATGCACGCTGACGACGAGCTGGACCACGCTGATGCGGCCGTCGCGCTCGTCCATGCTGATCTTCTCGATGTTGCCGTCGGCGGCGTTGACGCTGGTCGCCAGCAGGGCGATCAGGCCGCGCTGGTGTTCCAGTTCGACGCGCAATTCGACGTTGAATTCGCCGGTGACATCCTTGGCCCAGCTGAGCTGGATGCATTTTTCCGGGTTGTGGCGAATCTCGCTGATGTTCCGGCAGTTCTCCAGATGCACGACCATGCCCTTGCCGGCGGACAGGTGGCCGACGATCGGGTCTCCCGGGATCGGTGTGCAGCACTTGGCGTAGCTGAGCACCAGGCCCTCGGTGCCGCGAATCGCCAGCGGACCTTCGGCGCTGGGCGCTTCCTCGCCTTCGCTGGACAGCAGGCGGCGCGCGACTACGTAAGCCATGCGGTTGCCCAGGCCGATCTCTTCGAGCAGGTCCTCGAAGACTTCCATGCGGTATTCGGCGAGCACGCCCTGGATGCGTTCCTGCGGGATCTTCTCCAGGTGGCTGTCGAAGCCGGCCAGGGTCTTGTTCAGCAGGCGCTCGCCGAGGTTGATCGACTCGGAGCGGCGCTGCAGCTTGAGCGCGTGGCGAATGTGCGTGCGCGCCTTGCCGGTGACCACGAAGTTGAGCCAGGCCGGGTTCGGCCGGGTGCCCGGCGCGGTGACGATTTCCACCGTCGCGCCGCTCTGCAGCGGTTCGGACAGCGGCGCCAGGCGGCGGTTGATGCGGCAGGCGATGCAGCTGTTGCCGACGTCGGTGTGCACCGCGTAGGCGAAGTCGACCGCCGTGGAGCCCTTGGGCAGCTCCATGATGCGGCCCTTGGGCGTGAAGACGTAGACCTCGTCCGGGAACAGGTCGATCTTCACGTTCTCGATGAATTCCAGCGAGTTGCCCGCGCGCTGCTGCAGTTCGAGGATGCCCTTCACCCACTGGCGGGCGCGGGCGTGGGTGCCCTTCTGGGCTTCCTCTTCGCTGGACTTGTACAGCCAGTGCGCGGCAATCCCGTGGTTGGCCATCTCTTCCATCTCGCGGGTGCGGATCTGGATCTCGATGGGCACGCCGTGCATGCCGAACAGCGTGGTGTGCAACGACTGGTAGCCGTTGGCCTTGGGAATCGCGATGTAGTCCTTGAAGCGACCGGGGAACGGCTTGTACAGGTTGTGCACGGCGCCGAGCACGCGGTAGCAGGTGTCGACCTTGTCGACGATGACGCGGAAGGCGTAGACGTCCATGATCTCGTTGAACGCCTTGCGCTTGCCGCGCATCTTCTTGTAGATGCTGAACAGGTGCTTCTCGCGGCCCAGGACCTGGCCTTCCATGCCTTCGCGGGCGAGGCAGTTGACCAGCGATTCCTGGATCTTGCCGACGATCTCGCGGCGGTTGCCGCGGGCTTTCTTCACCGCCTGGCGGATGCGCTCGGAGCGCATCGGGTGCATGGCCTTGAAGCCCAGGTCCTCGAACTCCACGCGCATGCTGTGCATGCCCAGCCGGTTGGCGATGGGCGCGTAGATTTCCAGGGTTTCCTTGGCGATGCGCCGGCGTTTCTCGCCCGACAGCACTTCCAGCGTGCGCATGTTGTGCAGGCGGTCGGCCAGCTTCACCAGGATCACGCGGATGTCGCGTGCCATGGCCATGGCCATCTTCTGGAAGTTCTCGGCCTGCGCCTCGGCCTTGGACTCGAAGTTCATCTGGGTCAGCTTGCTGACCCCGTCCACGAGTTCCGAGACGGTCTCGCCAAACTGCGCGGTGAGCGCTTCCTTGGCGATGCCGGTGTCCTCGATCACATCGTGCAGCATGGCCGCCATCAGGCTCTGATGGTCCATGTGCATGTCGGCGAGGATATTGGCGACGGCGAGCGGATGCGTGACGTAGGCTTCGCCGCTGCGGCGGCGCTGCCCGTCATGGGCCTGCTCGGCGTAGTAGTAGGCGCGGCGGACCAGGTTGACCTGATCCGGGCCCAGGTAGCTCGAAAGCCGGTCGGCGAAGGCGTCTATGCTCGGCATGGGTTCACCCCCTGCCGAGCGGCATATCGCGGTGCGCCGATTCGTCGGCCGGACATCGACTTACAGGGCCTCGTTGTTGGCCTCGTCTTCAAAAGCAGCGAACAGCGGCTCTTCTTCAACCACGTCCTCCTGCTGAACGATGTCAGCATCCACCAGACCCGAAGCGATTTCGCGCAGGGCGACAACGGTGGGCTTGTCGTTTTCCCACGGTACCTTGGGCTCTTTGCCGCCGGTAGCCAGCTGGCGCGAACGCTTGGTGGCGAGCATGACCAGCTCGAAACGGTTATCGACGTTGTCCAGGCAGTCTTCAACGGTGACGCGGGCCATGGTGTTCCTCATTACGCAAATGGAGACCCGGAGAAATACCGGGCGGACTGGATAGTCTAAAAAATCGCCAATCTTTATGGAAGTGCCTTTGCTCGCCCGATTCAGGCCAGCAGGCGTTGCAGCAGCTCGGTGTGACGCTTCTGCTGGGCATCCTGGCGCAGCTGGCGGGCGCGGAAGATCGCCTTGAGGTCTTCCAGCGCGTGGGCGAAATCGTCGTTGATCACCAAATGATCGTATTCCACATAGTGGCTCATTTCGCTGACGGCTTCCTGCATGCGCCGCTCGATCACCTCGTCGCTGTCCTGGCCGCGGTTGGTCAGGCGCTGGCGCAGGGCTTCCTGGGTCGGCGGCAGGATGAAGATCGATTGCGCCTGCGGCATCAGCCGGCGTACCTGCTGCGCGCCTTGCCAGTCGATCTCCAGGATCAGGTCGTTGCCTTCGGCGAGGGTCTTTTCCACCCAGCGCTGGGAAGTGCCGTAGAGATTGTCGAAGACCTGCGCGTGCTCGAGGAATTCGTTGCGCTCGAGCATGGCGCGGAAGGTGTCGTGGCCGACGAAGTGGTAATTCACCCCGTCCACTTCGCCCGGGCGCATGCCGCGGGTGGTGTGCGAGACGGAGACGCGCACGCTGGGCATGGCGTCGAGCAGGGCCTTGACCAGGCTGGTCTTGCCGGCACCGGACGGAGCGGAAACGATGTAGAGGGTGCCGGACATGGCGCTTTCCTGGAGTTGCGGTGGATGGGGGCCGGAGGCGTCCGGCTTACTCGATATTCTGGACCTGTTCGCGCATCTGCTCGATCAGCACCTTGAGGTTGACCGCGGCCTGTGTGGAGCGCGGATCGAAAGCCTTCGAACCCAGCGTGTTGGCCTCGCGGTTGAGTTCCTGCATCAGGAAGTCCAGGCGCCGGCCAGCGGCGCCGCCGGCCTTGAGCACGCGGCGCACTTCGGTGACGTGGGTGGTCAGGCGGTCCAGTTCCTCGGCGACATCGCTCTTCTGCGCCAGCAGGACCATTTCCTGCTCCAGGCGCTGCGGGTCGAGCTCGGCTTTCATCTCGGTGAAGCGGTCGAGGATCTTCTGGCGCTGGTTGGCGAGCATCTGTGGCACGAGTTCGCGCAGATTGACCACTTCGTCCTGCATCGCGCTCAGGCGCTCGTCGATGATCTTCGCCAGCTCGGCGCCTTCACGGGCGCGGCCGGCCTTGAGTTCGTCCAGGGCCTGATTGAACGCGGCCAGGGCGCTGGCGTTGAGCGCCTGCGGGTCAGCGGCGTCGCCTACCAGCACGCCCGGCCAGGCCAGCACGGCCAGCGGATCGAGCGGGGCCGGCTGCTGGATCAGGCCGGCAACGGTCTCGGCGGCGGCGACCAGCTGCGCGGCGCGCTCGCGGTCGACCTGCAGCGGCTTGCCGGCGTTCTCCTCGTTGAAGCGCAGGGTGCATTCCACCTTGCCGCGCGACAGTCCCTGGCGCAGGGCCTCGCGCACCGCGCCTTCGAGGTCGCGGAAGGCTTCGGGCAGGCGCAGGTTGGGCTCGAGGTAGCGGTGGTTCACCGAGCGCAGCTCCCAGCTGAGCGTTCCATGGGTGCCGGCGCGCTCGACGCGGGCGAAGGCGGTCATGCTGTGGACCATGGAATTACCTCGCTTGAAGACTGTGGGAAACGGCCGACAGGTCGTCGGAAACCGGCAATTGTACCCCAGCGTGGCGCGCAGCCGCACGCCGGCGGTGGTTGCGCCCGTCCGCTGGCCTCTATAATGGCGGACATTCCCCCGCCAGCAATCTGTACAGGATGCCTCCATGAACCGTCCCAGTGGCCGCGCCGCCGACCAACTGCGCCCGATCCGTATCACCCGCCATTACACCAAGCACGCCGAGGGCTCCGTGCTGGTCGAGTTCGGCGACACCAAGGTGATCTGCACCGTCAGCGCCGAAGCCGGTGTGCCGCGCTTCCTCAAGGGCCAGGGCCAGGGCTGGCTGACCGCCGAGTACGGCATGCTGCCGCGCTCCACCGGCGAGCGTAACCAGCGTGAAGCCGCGCGCGGCAAGCAGGGTGGCCGCACCCTGGAAATCCAGCGCCTGATCGGCCGCTCCCTGCGCGCCGCGCTGGACCTGACCAAGCTGGGCGAGAACACCCTGTACATCGACTGCGATGTGATCCAGGCCGACGGCGGCACCCGCACTGCGTCCATCACCGGCGCCACCGTGGCGGTGATCGACGCGCTGGCCGTGCTGAAGAAGCGCGGTGCCCTCAAGGGCAACCCGCTCAAGCAGATGATTGCCGCCGTTTCCGTGGGCATGTACCAGGGCGAGCCGGTGCTGGACCTGGACTACCTGGAGGATTCCGCCGCCGAGACCGACCTGAACGTGGTCATGACCGATGCCGGCGGCTTCATCGAGGTCCAGGGCACCGCCGAGGGTGCGCCCTTCCAGCCGGCCGAGCTGAATGCCATGCTGGAGCTGGCGCAGCAGGGCCTGCGCGAACTGTTCGAACTGCAGCGCGCCGCGCTGGCGGACTGATCCGCACTCGATACCCAACGGCAAGGAGCGAAAGGATGAGCGACGAAGTACCGGTACAGCAGGTTCAACCGAGCCAGGAAGCCCGCCAGTGGGCGATGTTCTGCCACTTCGCCGCCTTTCTCGGCTTCATCTTTCCCTTCGGCAACCTGCTCGGGCCGCTGATCGTCTGGCAGATCAAGCGTGAATCGGACCCGTTCGTGGACCGCCAGGGCAAAGAGGCGCTGAACTTCCAGATCACCGTGAGCCTCGCGGTGATGGTCAGCTTCCTGCTGATGCTGGTGGTGATCGGCTTCTTCCTGCTGGGGCTGGTGAGTATCGGCGCGCTGGTGCTCACCATCATCGCCGGGATCAAGGCCAACGAAGGGCTGGATTATCGCTATCCCTTCACCTGGCGCCCGATCAAGTAGGGGCTGAACTCCAGGCACGAAAAAGCCGGCTCGAAGCCGGCTTTTTTCTGTCCGCCTCTCGGCGGCACGACGGGGCTCAGATGCTCAGGGTCCAGTCGTAGTCCACGATCAGCGGCGCATGCTGGGAGAAACGCGGCTGGCGCGGCAGCTTGGCGCCGCGCACGAAGCGGCGCAGCCCCGGCGTGAGGATCTGGTAGTCGAAGCGCCAGCCCAGGTTGAGCAGCTCGGCCTGTTCGCTTTCCGGCCACCAGCTGTACTGGTCGCCTTCGCGGTTGACCTCGCGCAGGGCGTCGACGTAGCCCATGGTGCCGAAGATCTCATCCATCCAGCCACGCTCCGGCGCCATGAAGCCGGGCGATTGCTGGCATTCGCGCCAGTTCTTCACGTCCAGCTTCTGGTGCGCGACGTAGAGCGAGCCGCAATAGATGTATTCGCGGCGCTTGCGGCGCTGCTTGTTCATGTACTGGGCGAAATCGTCCATGAACTTGAACTTGTGGTTCAGGTTCTCGTCCCCTTCCTGCCCGGTAGGCAGCAGGAGAGTGGCGATACTCACCTTATCGAAATCGGCTTGCAGGTAGCGCCCGTAACGATCGGCCATCTCGAAACCCAGGCCGCTTATGACAGCCTTGGGTTGCAGACGACTATAGATTGCGACGCCACCCTGACTGGGCACTTCGGCATCGCAGGCGTACAGGAAGTAGCCATCCAGTTGGTAGGACGGGTCATCCAGATCGAAAGCGGAGGCGCGGGTATCCTGCAAGCAGATCACGTCGGCATTCTGGGCTTGCAGCCAACTGAGCAAACCACGCTCGGCTGCAGCCTGAATACCATTCACGTTCACACTGATGATCCGCATAAATGGCCCCCAAAATCACGTGTGTGTATGATACCCGAGCTCAAACGGTTTAGCTAAATTCATACCGGCCGGTTCTCTCCCATGCACGCATATCAACGCGATTTCATCCGCTTCGCCATCGAGCGCGGCGTTCTTCGCTTCGGCGAGTTCACCCTCAAGTCCGGGCGCACCAGTCCGTACTTCTTCAACGCCGGTCTGTTCAATACCGGGGTTGCACTGTCCCAGCTGGGTCGTTTCTACGCCAGCGCGGTGGTCGACAGCGGCATACCTTTCGACGTGTTGTTCGGCCCGGCCTATAAAGGAATCCCGCTGGCGGCCGCTACAGCGATTGCGTTGGCCGAACAGCACGGCCGCGACCTGCCCTGGTGCTTCAACCGCAAGGAAGCCAAGGACCATGGCGAAGGCGGCACGCTGGTCGGCGCGCCGCTGGCCGGCCGCGCGCTGATCATCGATGACGTGATCACCGCCGGCACTGCGATCCGCGAGGTCATGCAGATCATCGACGCCCAGGGTGCCCAGGCAGCCGGCGTGCTGATCGCGCTGAACCGTCAGGAGCGCGGCAAGGGTGAGCTGTCGGCGATCCAGGAAGTTGAACGGGACTTTTCGATTCCGGTCGTCAGCATTGTCTCGCTGGAGCAGGTATTGGAATATCTGGCCGGTGACGGTCAGCTCAAGCAGCATCTCGCGGCTGTCGAGGCTTATCGGGCGCAGTACGGTATCTAACCGCAACCAGGACGTAGGGCATGGCCAAGCAGGGTGCTTTCCGCTACAGGGTGTTGATGGGGCTTCTGGGAGCCATGCTCGCAGGCCAGGTGACGGCTGCCGGGCAGCCGACCAGCCAGGTCGAGATGTACCGTTACGTCAATGACAAGGGCATCACCGTCATCGACCGCCTGGGTGTCCCTCCGCAGTACATCGGCAAGGGCTACCAGGTGCTCAACGACCAGGGCCGGGTCATCCGCGAGGTTCCGCCGGCACCGACCGCCGCCGAGATCGAGCAGCGCAAGGCGGACGCCGCCCGCGCCAGCTCCGATCAGCAGTTGATGCGCATGTATACCAGCGTGGAAGACGTCGACCGTGCCCGCGATCGCAAGCTGGCCGAGCTCGATGGGCTGGCCAGCGTTGCCAAGGGCAACCTGCAGTCGCTGAAGATGCAGCAGGCCAACCTGCAGGCCCGTGCCGCCGACCAGGAGCGCGCCGGTCGCCAGGTGCCGGACGACCTGGTCGCGCAACTGAGCAACCTGCGCGACGATGAACAGCGCCTGCAGCAGGATATCGCCCGCTACCAGCAGTTGCGGATTCAGGCGCAAAGCAGCTTTGCCTCCGATCGGGCGCGCTTCGCCCAGATATCCGGCGGTAATTGACGCGCCGTCCGCCGCGCTCACTGCTGCGGCGAGACGCGCTCGAATTCGTTGATCTTCCCGCGCAGCCAGTCCGGCAGGGGCTGGCTCGTCCGGTCCTCGCCGGCATAGGCGTAGATCAGTTCCCCCAGCGTCAGCAACTGTTCGTCACACCAGATCGACACCTGGAAGGTCAGGCTGCTGCGGCCCAGGCGGCTGGCGCGTACGCCCATTTCCAGCCAGTCGTCGAAGCGTGCCGGCGCCAGATACTCCAGGGTGGTCTTCACCGCGAACAGGTCGCCGCCGCCACGCAGCAGGTCGGCCGGGTAGCTCACGCCCAGGTGGCGGTAGTACTCGGTGGTGGCGACGTCGGCGTAGGTCAGGTAATTGCCGTTGAAGACGATGCCCTGTGGATCGACTTCCGACCAGCGCACGCGCAGGCCGTGGAAGAAGCTGAAGTCATTGCGGGAAACGGGAGACGCGGCCATGTCAGAAGGACTCCTGTAGACCTGTTCGAGGCCGGGCATCCATGGGGCTGAAGCGGCCTGGAACAGGCAAAAAAACACCCGCGAGGATCGCTCCTGGCGGGTGTCGTTGCGATCAGCGCTGCTTGCGGTTGGTGATCAGCGTGCCGACACCGCTGTCGGTGAAGATCTCCAGCAGCACGGCGTTGGGTACGCGGCCATCGATGATGTGCGCGCTGGTCACGCCGCCCTGGACTGCCTCGAGGGCGCAGCGGATCTTCGGCAGCATGCCGCCGTAGATGGTGCCGTCGGCGATCAGCTCGTTGACCTGCTCGGTGGTCAGGCCGGTGAGCACCTGGCCCTGCTTGTCCATCAGGCCGGCGATGTTGGTGAGCAGCATCAGCTTCTCGGCCTTCAGCGCCTCGGCCACCTTGCCGGCCACCAGGTCGGCGTTGATGTTGTAGGACTCGCCGTTGGCGCCTACGCCGATCGGCGCGATGACCGGGATGAAGTCGCCCTGCACCAGCATGTTCAGCAGGTCGACGTTGACCCCGGTGACTTCGCCCACGTGGCCGATGTCGATGATTTCCGGCTTGGTCATTTCCGGCGTCTGGCGGGTGACGGTGAGCTTCTTCGCGCGGATCAGCTCGGCGTCCTTGCCGGTCAGGCCGATGGCGCTGCCGCCATGACGGTTGATCAGATTGACGATGTCCTTGTTCACCTGGCCGCCGAGGACCATCTCCACCACGTCCATGGTCTGCGCGTCGGTGACGCGCATGCCATCGATGAAGTGGCTTTCGATCGACAGGCGGCTGAGCAGGTCGCCGATCTGCGGACCACCACCATGGACCACCACCGGGTTGATACCGACGGCCTTCATCAGCACCACGTCGCGGGCGAAGCTGTTCTTCAGCTCGTCCGTTTCCATGGCGTTGCCGCCATACTTGATCACCAGCGTCTTGCCGACGAACCGGCGGATATAGGGCAGGGCTTCGGCAAGGACGCGGGCAACCTGGGCGGCGTCATCGCGGCTCTGGGTCATGGTGGGCTCCGGCATAGGGGTCAAAATGGCAGGCTGAGGGCGGGGTCGACCGCTTTCAGCTGGGTACGGAACACGTCCTTGATGCGTTCCAGTTCGTCCTGGGAATCCGCCTCGAAGCGCAGCACCAGCACCGGAGTGGTGTTGGACGCGCGAACCAGGCCCCAGCCTTTGGGGTAATCGACACGCACGCCGTCGAGGGTGGTGAGGTTGGCTTCACCCCACTGGCCGCGGGCCTGCAGCGCCTCGATCAGGGCGAACTTGCCCTCGTCGGTGACGGTGATGTTGATTTCCGGGGTGGAGATGTCCATCGGGAACGCGGAGAACACGCGCTCGGCATCGCGCTTGTCCAGGCTGATGATTTCCAGCAGGCGCGCGGCGCTGTAGATGCCGTCGTCGAAGCCGTACCAGCGCTCCTTGAAGAAGATGTGGCCGCTCATCTCGCCGGCGAGCAGGGCGCCGGTTTCCTTCATTTTCTTCTTGATCAGCGAGTGGCCGGTCTTCCACATCACCGGGCGACCGCCGTAGCCGCTGATCAGCGAGATCAGGCGACGGGTGCACTTGACGTCGAAGATGATGTCGGCGCCCGGGTTGCGCGAGACCACGTCCTTGGCGAACAGCATCAGCAGGCGGTCCGGGTAGATGATGGTGCCTTCGTTGGTCACCACGCCCACGCGGTCGCCGTCGCCGTCGAAGGCCAGGCCCAGGTCGGCGCCGGTCTCCTTCACCTTGGCGATCAGGTCTTCCAGGTTCTCCGGCTTGCCCGGATCCGGGTGATGGTTGGGGAAGGTGCCGTCGACATCGCAGTACAGCGGGATCACGGTGCAGCCCAGGGCTTCGATCAGTTGCGGGGCGATCACGCCGGCCACGCCGTTGCCGCAGTCCACCACCACTTTCAGCGGCTTGGCCAGGGCGATGTCGTCGCGAATCTGCTGGAAGTAGCGCGGCAGGATGTCGACCTGCTGCACGCTGCCGACGCCAGAGGCGAGGTCATCGTTCTGGATGCGCTCGCGCAGGGCCTGGATCTGTTCGTTGGCCAGGGTTTCGCCGGCGACGACGATCTTGAAGCCGTTGTAGTCCGGCGGGTTGTGGCTGCCGGTGAGCATCACACCGGATTTGCCTTCCAGGACGTTGGCGGCGTAGTACAGGACCGGGGTGGGCACCATGCCGATGTCGGTGACCTGGCAACCGCAATCGACCAGGCCCTGGATCAACTGCTGGACCAACTCGGGGCCGGACAGGCGGCCGTCGCGGCCGACGGAGACGCACGGCTCGCCGCGCGCCAGGCTTTCGGAACCGATCGCGCGGCCGACCCAGTAGGCGGTCTCGGCGGTCAGGGTATCGCCGACCACGCCACGGATGTCGTAGGCGCGGAAGATGCTGGCGGGCAGTTGCGGGGCTTTTGGCGTGCTCATAGCGGGTGTTTGCTCCAATCCCAGGAGATCCTGGTCTTCATCAAGAATGTCGATGTCCAGAATGTCGGTGTTCTGGAATAGCGGATCGACCAATGGCGATTCGGTGGCAGCGACCGGGGCGCTGGCAGCGGTGGCAGCCGGGATCGGCTGGGCGGGAGCTGCGGGCGCGGAGGGTGCGCTGGCACCGGGTGTTTCGGTCTTGCGGCGTGGCTGGCGGGCCAGCGCCTGAGCCAGCGCCTGCAGACTCGGCAGGCTCAGCTCAGGTGCTTTGGCAGTGCGTTGGCCGGCGAGTTCCTGAACGAACTGCCCCAGGGCCTGTGCATCCTTGCTTACCCGGCGCTGCATCGCACTTTGCGCAAGATAGAGGCCAAGGATACTGCCCACCAGTGCCAGCAAGGCGGCGATACCCAGCAGGGTTGGCGAGTACAGCTGGTCGGTGACGGTCGGGCCGGGGGTGAAGCTCAGCTTCCAGTTCGGATTGCCACTGGGTAGCGCTACCGCAGCGGCGTCGCTGGCCTGCCCGCGTTGCAGCAGCAACTGGGCCGGCGAGTTGCCGAACTGCTGGGAAATCTGCAGCTGGCCGATATCGGCGGACATCGGCGGCAGGTTGCCGAGCAGGCGCTGCAGGTCGACGACCAGCAGCAGGGAGCCCTGGATCGAGTTATCCGCGGCGCGCAGGGCGATGGGGTTGTAGACCAGCCAGCGGGTCCCGACCTTGTAGGCCTCCGGCGCCACGGCCTGGCCGCTTTCGACACGGTGCAGCATATCCAGCGCGGCATAGTTCAGCGGGCCGGGGCGGGCGGTGTCCTGCACAGCCTGACCGTTGGCGTTCAGGTGGACGTCCACCAGCCCATCCAGATGGCCCTGGGTCAGCGCCTTCTCCAGTGCGGCAATGCGCGTCGGGTCATTGCTCTGCAGGGTCGGCAGCAACTGCGGGTCTCCTGCCATGGCGCGGCTGTCGGCGGCCAGCAGATTCAGGGACTGACGCAGCGCGCCGGCCTGGCTTTCCGACCAGGCGTTGCTCAACTGGGTGACGTGAGCCTTGTCGGCCTGGCCGAACAGGCTGAACCACAGCAGCGCGCTGGCCGCCACTACGCCGCCCACGGTAAGGATGAGCGATGGCAGCAGTGGTTTGAGGTCGACCTTGGGGGGCGATCCCCTGACGGGCTTCTCCGCCGGCACGAGTTCCGGCAGGTCGGCGCTGTCCTTGGCAGTGCGTTGGAAAAGTTTCATGCAACGTCTCCTCGGCGATTCATCCTGAAATGGGTAGGGGTCAATGGCTGCCGGAGTGCCCGAAGCCGCCGGCGCCGCGCTGGCTTTCGTCGAAGCTCTCGACCAACTCGAAATGCGCCTGCACTACCGGCACCAGCACCAGCTGGGCGATGCGCTCGCCGATGGCGATCGTGAAAGCGGTATTGCCGCGGTTCCAGCAGGAGACCATCAGCTCGCCCTGGTAGTCCGAGTCGATCAGCCCGACCAGGTTGCCCAGCACGATGCCGTGCTTGTGGCCCAGGCCCGAGCGCGGAAGGATCAGCGCGGCCAGGCCCGGATCGGCGATGTAGATGGACAGGCCGGTGGGGATCAGCACGGTCTGGCCCGGCTCGAGGATGAGGTCTTCCTTGAGCATGGCGCGCAGGTCGAGGCCGGCGGAACCCGGGGTGGCGTACTGCGGCAGCGGGAAGTCGCTGCCCAGGCGGGGATCGAGGATCTTGGCTTGCAGGGAATGCATTGGGTTCTCAGTGTTGATGGATGCGGTCGGCGATGAAGGCGATCAGCTGGCGGGCGATCTTGCCCTTGCTGGTCTGGGCGAATGCAGTCTTGTGCAATTCGCGGTCGATGACCGTGATGGCGTTCTCTTCACTATTGAAGCCGATTGACGGATTTGCCACGTCGTTGGCGACAATCAGGTCGAGATTCTTGTCCTTGAGCTTGCGCGAGGCGTACTCGAGCAGGTTCTCGGTCTCCGCCGCGAAGCCGACGCTGAAGGGCCGGTCCTCGCGCAGCGAGAGGGTGGCGAGGATGTCGGGATTGCGCACCAGCTGCAAGAGCAGGCCATCACCCTTGGTGGGATCTTTCTTCAGCTTCTGCGTTGCGACCAGTTCCGGGCGGTAGTCGGCCACGGCGGCGGAGGCGATCAGGATGTCCGCCGGCATCGCCGCTTCGCAGGCGGCGAGCATGTCGCGGGCGCTGACCACGTCGACGCGGCTCACCCGGTCCGGAGTCGGCAGGTGCACCGGGCCGGTCACCAGGGTCACGCGGGCGCCGGCCTCGGCGGCCGCCTCTGCCAGGGCGAAGCCCATCTTCCCGGAGCTGTGGTTGGTGATGTAGCGCACCGGGTCGATGTTTTCCTGGGTCGGCCCGGCGGTGATCAGGATGTGCTGGCCGGTCAGTGCCTTGAACTCGAAGCAGTCGGCGGCCAGTTGCGCCAGCTCCTCGGCTTCGAGCATGCGCCCGGGGCCGACGTCGCCGCAGGCCTGGCTGCCGGCAGCGGGGCCGAAGAAGTGCAGGCCACGGCTGCGCAGCAACTCGGCGTTGACCTGGGTGGCCGGGTCGCGCCACATGGCCTGGTTCATTGCCGGGGCGAGGGCAACCTGTGCATCGGTGGCCAGTACCAGGGTAGTCAGCAGATCGTTGGCCACGCCCTGGGCCAGACGCGCCATGAGGTCGGCGGTGGCGGGGGCGATCAGGACCAGGTCGGCCCAGCGGGCCAGCTCGATATGCCCCATGGCCGCTTCGGCGGCGGGGTCGAGCAGGTCCAGGTGCACTGGATGACCGGAAAGGGCCTGAAGGGTGAGCGGGGTGATGAACTCGCGGCCGCCCTGGGTCATCACGACACGCACCTCGGCGCCCTGGTCGCGCAACCGGCGGACCAGTTCGGCGCTCTTGTAGGCGGCGATGCCGCCGCCGACGCCCAGAACGATGCGTTTACGATAGAGCCGCTGCATAGGCCAGCCTTAAATACGGAAATGGATGACGCGCGCTGAAGCCGACGACGCCTCCCCAGGCCTCCGGCTGCGCGAAGCGAGGGGGCTAAGATAGCACAGCGCCTGCGCGGGAACAGCGGGCGGCCTGACCGGGAGGTTCCTTGAGTATTCGTGACTGGCCTGCGGCGGAGCGCCCGCGGGAAAAGCTTCTCGAACGGGGCGCGGCGAGCCTGAGCGACGCCGAGTTGCTGGCGATCTTCCTGCGTACCGGCGTGGTCGGCTGCAGTGCCGTCGACCTGGCGCGGCGGCTGCTCAGCGAGTTCGGCAGCCTGCGGGCCCTGCTGGAGGCCGACCTGGAATCGTTCTGCAGTCACCTGGGGCTGGGCGTCGCCAAGTTCGTGCAACTGCAGGCCGTGCTGGAAATTGCCCGGCGCCACCTGGCGGAACAGCTCAGTCGCGATTCGGCGCTGGAAAGCCCCCAGGCCGTGCGTGACTTTCTCAAGGCGCGGTTGCGGCATGAGCACCACGAGGTGTTCGCCTGCCTGTTCATGGACAATCGCCACCGGGTGCTGGACTTCGAAGTGCTGTTCCACGGCTCCATCGACAGCGCCAGCGTCTACCCCCGGCAGATCGTCAAGCGCGCCCTGGCGCACAACGCCGCCGCGCTGATCCTGGCGCACAACCATCCCTCGGGGATCTGCGAGCCGAGCCACTCCGACCGCCTGCTGACCCGCCGCATCATCGAGGCGCTGGCGCTCATCGACGTACGCGTGCTGGATCACTTCATTGTCGGCGACGGCGAGCCGCAATCAATGGCCGAGTTGGGGATGGTCTGAGATGCGCCGCTGGATGTCGCGCAGCAGGCGTCGGCGAATCAGCCCGCTGACCGGGCGGATCGCCAACCAGTAAGGTGTGAACAGCAGGCGGCTGCGGCGGTCCGGGCAGTGCACGCGGGTTTCCGTTCGGACCTGGGTGTAGCCGTCCCGATCCGCTGGCTCGCAGGAAAAGTGCAGCATCAGCCTGGCTGTGCCGGGCTCGGCGAAGCGCCGGAAGGCTTCGCCGTCCGCGCATGAACGCAGGCCGAAGTCGCTGCGCCAGAAGCGTCCAACCAGCCCATAGCCGATTTCCCGGTCGGCGTGGCGACCCAGCAGGGTGAACTCGTGCAGGCCGAAGCGCGGGCGATCAGCCAGCGCGTTTCGTAACCCCAGGCGCAGGGCGAGCCGCGCCGGTGCCTCGCGGATCTGCAGAAAACGCTGTACCAGCGGGTCCTGTTCGGCGGTGAGCTGGGTCACTGCGTCCAGCACCTGGCCGGGTGACGCCCGCATGTTCAGCGTGTGCCGCTCGGAGAACTGGAACTCCGGTAGCAGATGATTGAGCAGGACGTCGCTCAAAGCTGCACCTTGGAGAAATCCTGGCGACCGAAGGGGCTGACTGAATAACCCTTCACGTTCTGGCGGGTGAGCGCCGAGGCGGTCGGGTGTGCCAACGGCAGCCACAGCGCCTGGTCGTGGATGATCTGCTGGGCCTGGTGGTACAGCGCGCTGCGCTTGGTCTGGTCGGCGACTGCCTTGCCCTGGCTGATCAGGCCGTCGAGCTTCTCGTCGCAATAACGGGCGAAGTTGAGGCCGGACTTCACGCTGGCGCAGGAGAATTGCGGGGTGAGGAAGTTGTCCGGGTCGCCGTTGTCGCCGGCCCAGCCCATGAACAGCAGGTCATGCTCGCCGGCCTTGGCGCGGCGGATCAGCTCGCCCCATTCGATCACGCGGATCTCGGCCTGGATGCCGATCTGCGCCAGGTCCGCCTGCAGCAGTTGTGCGCCGACACTGGGATTGGGGTTGAGCAGGCTGCCGGAGGGGCGGGTCCAGAGGGTGGTCTTGAAGCCGTCCTTGTGTCCGGCTTCGGCCAGCAGCGCGCGGGCCTTGTCCAGGTCGCGCGGGTAGCGGGGGATGTCCTTGGCGTAGCTCCAGGTGTTGGGGGGGTAGATGCCGTCGGCGACGGTGGCACTGCCGGCGAACACGCTCTTGAGGTAGGTGCCCTTGTCGAAGGCAAGGTTGATCGCCTGGCGCACCTTGGGGTTGTCCAGCGGCGGGTGCTGGCTGTTGATGCCGACGAACGCGGTCATGAAGGCCGGGGTCTGCTCGACCTTGAGGTCGGCGCTCTTGGTCGCCGCCTCGACGTCCAGGGGCTTGGGCGACAGGGCGATCTGGCATTCGCCGCGCTTGAGCTTCTGCAGGCGCACGCTGGCGTCCGGGGTGATGGCGAACACCAGGTTATCCACAGCCGGCTTGCCGCCGAAGTACTCGGCGTTGGCGCTGTAGCGCACCACGGCGTCCTTCTGGAAGCGCTTGAAGACGAAGGGGCCGGTGCCGATCGGCTGGGAGTTGAGCTTCTCCGGGGTGCCGGCCTTCATCAGCTGGTCGGCGTACTCGGCCGAATAGATTGAGGCGAAGCCCATGCTGAGCATTGCCAGGAAGGTCGCGTCCGGATGGTTGAGGGTGAAGCGCACATGGCCCTCATCGACCCTCTCCACGGCTTTTACCAGGCTCGGCAGCTGCATCGACTGGGCATGGGGGAAGCCGCTCTGCGCGACCTTGTGCCAGGGTTGGGCCGAGTCGAGCATGCGCTGGAAGCTGAACACCACGTCGTCGGCGCTCAGCGTGCGGCTGGGCTTGAAGTAGTCGGTGTGATGGAAGGCTACGCCGTCGCGCAACTGGAAGTCGTAGGTCAGGCCGTCATCGGATACCTTCCAGCTTTCGGCCAGGCTCGGTACTACGGCGCCCTTTGCAGCATCGAAGTCCACCAGGCGATTCATCAGTACGTCGGCCGAGGCGTTGGTGGTGGTCAGCGAGTTGTACTGGACCACGTCGAAGCCTTCGGGGCTGGCTTCGGTGCAGACACTCAGCGAGGCGGCACTGGCGAGGGCGGGAGAAAGAAAGAGGGCGAGAAGGGCAAGACGCATGACGGACTCCGTGTAAGCTGGCAAGATGCCCATCCGCGAGGCTGGGCGGGTCATGCAAGGCTGTTGGCAGCCTCGAAGGAGCTACCCTAGACCAAGCCGCTGCCCGTCACAACGATGACAGGCGACGAACGGCACCAGTGCCGCGGCCCGCGGGGGCTGGCGTCGGCTTTTCCGAGTCATGCTTTCCCTTGCAGCGTGAAGTGACTTTCTGATATAAAGCTGCGCTCTTTTCTGGGGCCCTGCCTGATCCTGCGACTCGATCGCGGCGAAGCGGCAGTTAAGACCCCGGTGAAACTGAGAATCCTATTGAGTTAAGCAGCCAACCCATGCCGGGTTTGGCATGTGGTTTACAGAGGGCTGAGCCATGTCGAGAGTTTGCCAAGTGACCGGTAAGGGTCCGGTTACCGGGAATAACATTTCCCACGCACACAACAAAACCCGTCGCCGTTTCCTGCCGAACCTGCAGCATCACCGTTTCTGGGTTGAATCCGAGAAGCGCTTCGTGCGTCTGCGCGTTTCCGCCAAAGGCATGCGTATCATCGACAAGCGTGGCATCGAGGCCGTTCTGAACGACCTGCGCGCCCGCGGCGAAAAATTCTAAGGAGCTGCAGTCATGCGCGAACTGATCCGTTTGGTGTCCAGCGCCGGTACCGGCCACTTCTACACCACCGACAAGAACAAGCGTACCAAGCCTGAGAAAATCGAGATCAAGAAATACGATCCGGTTGTTCGCAAGCACGTGATCTACAAGGAAGCCAAGATCAAGTAATTGATCTTCGCCCTTGTGAAGAAACCCGCCCCTTGTGGCGGGTTTTTTCTTGCCCGCGGTTTCTGACGGAACCGCAGGCAAAAAAAAGCCCGCCGATCGGCGGGCTTTTTCATGTTCGGTGGATCAGGCCTTCTGCTCGAAGATCACGTAGACCTTGCGGCACGGCTCCAGCACTTCCCAGGTGCCACTGAAGCCGGCGGGGATGACGAAGCGGTCGCCGACGCGCACGGTCTTGGCGCCGCCATTGGCGTCACGGATCACCGACACTCCCTGGAGAATCTCGCAGTACTCGTGCTCGGTGTAGCTGACGTTCCAGTGGCCGGGCTCGCCTTCCCAGATGCCCACGTTGAACTGGCCGCAGTCGCTGGCGTAGTGGTTGCGCACGTTCTGCGCCGGGTCGCCCTTGATGATGCGGTCCGGGGCGGGGCGGTAGTGTTCGGGGGCGGTGGTGGCCTGGGCGAAATCGACGATCTGCTCGACGTTCATGGCGGTCTCGGTTCTTTAGAGTTGTAGGCGAGAGTGCGTGCGGGCACGCGCAGCGCTGTTGGTTATTTACTCCGAAGCGGCTGTCGGAAAACCATCAGCCGACGAATCAGGGCAGTCTATGTTTAATAAAACGAACGTGACAAGGCCATTTGGCCGCTTAGTGTAAAAAATATTGAAAATTGGCTGCCTCCGGTTTAGGGTTGCCAACAGCATGCGTTTGCTCCGCCTTGCGGAATATTTGACAGCGCGCCCACGCCGGGCGCCTGCACCTGAATAAGTACATTAATAAGAGGACACGTTGTCATGGGTACCCTCACTCGCGCCGATTGGGAAGCTCGCGCCAAGGACCTGAAGATCGAAGGCCGCGCCTTCGTCAACGGTGAATACGTCGACGCCGCATCCGGCGCCACCTTCGACTGCATCAGCCCTGTGGATGGCCGCTTCCTGGCCAAGGTCGCCAGCTGCGACCTGGCCGATGCCGAAAGTGCCGTGCAGGTTGCCCGTGCTGCCTTCGACTCCGGCGTGTGGTCGCGCCTGGCCCCGGCCAAGCGCAAGAAGGTCATGATCCGCTTCTCCGAGCTGCTGCTGGAGAACGCCGAGGAACTGGCCCTGCTGGAAACCCTCGACATGGGCAAGCCGATCAGCGACTCGCTGAGCATCGACGTATCCAGCGCCGCCAACAGCCTGCGCTGGAGCGGTGAGGCGATCGACAAGATCTACGACGAAGTCGCTGCCACTGCCCACAACGAACTGGGCCTGGTCACCCGCGAGCCGGTCGGCGTCGTCGCCGCCATCGTGCCGTGGAACTTCCCGCTGCTGATGACCTGCTGGAAGCTCGGCCCGGCGCTGACCACCGGTAACTCGGTGATCCTCAAGCCTTCCGAGAAGTCCCCGCTGACCGGTATCCGTATCGCCCAGCTGGCCATCGAGGCCGGCATCCCGAAAGGCGTGTTCAACGTCCTGCCGGGCTTCGGCCACACCGTAGGCAAGGCCCTGGCCCTGCACATGGACGTCGACACCCTGGTGTTCACCGGTTCGACCAAGATCGCCAAGCAGCTGATGATCTACGCGGGCGAATCCAACATGAAGCGCGTCTGGCTGGAAGCCGGCGGCAAGAGCCCGAACATCGTCTTCGCTGACGCGCCGGACCTGAAAGCCGCTGCCGAAGCCGCTGCCAGCGCCATCGCCTTCAACCAGGGCGAAGTCTGCACCGCTGGCTCGCGCCTGCTGGTAGAGAAGTCGATCAAGGCCGAGTTCGTGCCGATGGTCGTCGAAGCCATCAAGGCCTGGAAGCCGGGCAACCCGCTGGACCCGGAAACCAACGTCGGTGCGCTGGTCGACACCACCCAGATGAACAACGTGCTGAGCTACATCCAGGCTGGCCACGACGACGGCGCCAAGCTGGTGGCCGGCGGCAAGCGCACCCTGGAAGAGACTGGCGGCACCTACGTCGAGCCGACCATCTTCGACGGCGTGACCAACGCCATGCGCATCGCCCGTGAAGAGATCTTCGGCCCGGTGCTGTCGGTCATCGAGTTCACCGATGCCGAAGAAGCCGTGCGCATCGCCAACGACACTCCGTACGGCCTGGCCGCCGCGGTGTGGACCAGCGACCTGTCCAAGGCCCACCTGACCGCCAAGGCGCTGCGCGCCGGCAGCGTGTGGGTGAACCAGTACGACGGCGGCGACATGACCGCTCCGTTCGGCGGCTTCAAGCAGTCCGGCAACGGCCGCGACAAGTCGCTGCACGCGTTCGACAAGTACACCGAGCTGAAAGCCACCTGGATCAAACTCTGATCCTCGGCTGAAGCAGGTCGGCCCCGATCCAGGGGCCGGCTCTGACAAAGAGCCACACCCGCGGCCGGGTTTCCCTCAGGGAAACCCGGCCGCTGTGCATTGCGCATCGGGCACCCTCGCGCCTGGCGTGCGCTCCGGATGGAACGGGAGAAAGACAATGCGTTGGGGTCCTTATTTTGCTGTGTGTGCTGCCGTGATCAGCATCGGTCTGGCCCTGGGCCTGACCATGCCGCTGGTTTCTCTGCGCCTGGAGAGCTGGGGTTACGGCAACTTCGCTATCGGCGTCATGGCGTCCACGCCTGCGGTGGGCGTACTGCTGGGCGCAATGATCGCCGGCCGCCTCGCCGCGCGTGTCGGTACACCGCTACTGATGCGCATCTGCCTGATTTCCGGGGCCTTCTCGGTGGGCCTGCTGGCGTTGCTGCAGAGCTATCCGGTCTGGCTGATCCTGCGCCTGCTGATCGGTGTGCAGCTGACCGTCGTGTTCATCCTCGGGGAGAGCTGGATCAACCAGCTGGCCATCGAGAAGTGGCGCGGCCGCCTGGTCGCCCTCTATGGCACCGGCTATGCGCTGAGCCAGCTGTCCGGCCCGGTGCTGCTGACCTTCATCGGCACCGCCGACGACCGTGGTTTCTGGTTCAGCGTCTGCCTGCTGGTGGGTGGTTCCCTGTTGCTGCTCGGCCGCACCGGCGCGCCCAAGGTCGACCCGCACAGTGCCAACGGCCGCGGGCTGTTCAGCTTCTGCGCCCAGCTTCCGGCGATTGCCTGGGCGGTGGTGCTGTTCGCCGGCTTCGAGGCCATGATCCTCACCTTGCTGCCGGTGTATGGCATCCAGCAGGGCTTCACCCAGGCCGTGGCACTGGCGATGGTGAGCACCGTGGTGGTCGGCGATGCACTGCTGCAACTGCCCATCGGCTGGCTGGCCGACCGCATCTCCCGGCAGACGTTGTTCAAGGGCTGCGGCATCGTGCTGTTCCTCAGCAGCCTGGCCATGCCTCTGCTGCTGCAGCACATCGCCATCTGGCCGATCCTGGTGCTTTTCGGTGCCAGTGCAGGCGGGCTGTTCACCCTGTCGCTGATCCTGATTGGCGAGCGTTATCGCGATGATGCGCTGGTTCGCGCCAACGCGCATGTCGCTCAGCTGTGGGGGATAGGCTGCCTGATCGGCCCCCTGGCGACCGGCGCGGCCAGCCAGTGGATCAGCGGCCATGCACTGCCACTGGTGATGGCGCTGGGCGCTGCGGGGTTCGTGGTGCTGGTGTCCTATCGCGGTTTGCCGCCGGTGATGCGCGCGACCGACGCCGAGCTGCAGCAGGAGCGCTCCTAGAGCATCTTCTCCAGCCCGATGGCGCCGGCGATCCATACGTTGAGCCGGCGCCAGACGTTGCCCGGCTCACGGTCCAGCGCCACCCGCTTGCCGCCACGCTCCTCGATCCAGATCAGCTTCGGCGGCTCGCTGCCCGGCGCTATCTTCACCTGGTAGCTGACGCTGGGCGACATGCTCGCCAGCGCCAGGCGGCGCACCTGGTCGGCCAGTTCCGGGCTGTCGACTATAATGCCGACCTCGGTGTTCCACAGCACCGAGCGCGGGTCGAAGTTCAGCGAGCCGACGAACACCTTCTGCTGGTCGAACACCGCCGCCTTGCTGTGCAGGCTGGCACTGCTCGACCCGCGCACCATCCACGGCGCTCCGGAGAGGCGCTGGTCCGGGTCGGCGCGCAGCTCGTAGAGCTTCACCCCGTGCTCCAGCAGCTCCAGGCGGTAGGGCGCGTAACCGGCGTGCACGGCCGGCACGTCGGTGGCTTCCAGCGAGTTGGTCAGCAGGCGCACGCTGACGCCGCTTTCGGCACGCTGGGTCAGGTAGTCGACGCCGGCGCTGGTCGGCACGAAGTAGGCCGAGACCAGGATCAGCTCCTTCGACACTTCGTCGAACAGCGGTTGCAACTGGGTGCTGAGCAACTGCTCGCCTTTCGGATCGCCCTGGTCGAGTACCTTCAGTGGCGTATCCCAGACCGCCTTTCCCGGCGCCCAGACCAGGTCGTCCAGCCAGTTCTGCAGATGCGGGCGGTCACTGTTGCGATTCAGCCGGGCGATATAGCTGGAGCTCTTCACCCGCTCCTTCGCCAGGTAGTGATCCAGCTTGCGGCGCATGCGATTGAGCTCGTCGAGATCCGGCTCGCCCCACAGGTAGTCCTCGATGGGCCGGCTGATGCGGCTGTTCCAGTACTGGTCGAAGCTCTGCCCCAGCGATTGCGCTACCGGGCCGACACCCATCAGGTCGAGGTCGCTGAAGTTCATCTCGGCCTTGGCGTCGAAGTACTCGTCGCCCAGGTTGCGGCCGCCGACGATGGCCACGCTGTTGTCCGCCAGCAGCAACTTGTTGTGCATTCGCCGATGCTGCTCGGAGAGGTTGAACAGCCGACCGAGGTTGCGCGTGACGCCGGTACTGCGGCCCAGGTGCAGCGGATTGAACAGGCGCACCTGAATGTTCGGATGGGCGGCGAGGGCGCCCAGTTCGTAGTCCCAGCCATCGCTGCTGGTGTCGTCGATCAGGATGCGCACGCGCACGCCGCGATCTGCCGCGTGCAGCAGTTCGCGGATCAGCGCGCGGGTGGTGAGACCGTCGTGGACGATGTAGTACTGGACGTCGAGGCTGCGCTGGGCCTTGCGGATCAGTTCGGCGCGGGCGAGGAAGGCGTCGACGCTGGACGCCAGCAGGTGGAAGCCGGACTGGCCGGGATGGGCGGCGGCGCGCTCGCTGATCTGATTGTCCAGCCGCGTGCCCTGCACCGGCAGCACGTGCGAGGGCTCGGGCGGCGGCGCGCTGGCGCAGCCACCCAGGGCCAGAAGGATCAGCAGGAGCAGGCGTGGAAGCAAAGAGGAGTCTCCGACAAGCCCGCCGGTGACGGGCTGCGGAAGATTCTAGCCGCTGCAGCGCGCAGGGGTCAGCCGCCGAGGGTTTCCTTGAAGCGGTACCAGGCCATGCCCAGGGCCAGCAATGGCGAGCGCAGCAGCTTGCCGCCGGGGAAGGTGATGTGCGGCACCTTGGCGAACAGCTCGAAGCCGCTGCCCTGCTGGCCGGCAATGGCCTCGGCGAGCAGCTTGCCGGCCAGGTGCGTGGCGTTCACCCCGTGGCCGGCATAGGCCTGGGCGAAGTACACATTGGGCTGGTCCGGCAGGCGGCCGATCTGCGGCAGGCGGTTGGCGCCGATGCCGATCATGCCGCCCCACTGGTAGTCGATGCGCAGGTTTTCCAGGTGCGGGAAGACCTTGAGCATCTTCGGTCGCATATAGGCGGCGATGTCCGCCGGGTCGCGCCCGGAGTAATGGCAGGCGCCGCCGAACAGCAGGCGGTTGTCGGCGGAAAGACGGTAGTAGTCCAGCGCCACGCGCTGGTCGCACACGGCCATGTTCTGCGGCAGCAGTGCATGCGCCTGTTCAGCGGACAGCGGCTCGGTGGCGATGACGTAGCTGCCGGCAGGCAGCACCTTGCCGTCGAGGTAGGCATTCAGGCGGTTCTGGTAGGCGTTGCAGGCGATCACCAGGGAC
Organism: Pseudomonas sp. HS-18; assembly: GCF_020401845.1. Lineage (NCBI taxonomy): Bacteria > Pseudomonadati > Pseudomonadota > Gammaproteobacteria > Pseudomonadales > Pseudomonadaceae > Pseudomonas > Pseudomonas sp. HS-18. The sequence goes on along the minus strand of NZ_CP084413.1, from coordinate 6,221,150 downwards.
TTGGCGCGCACACTGCCCTGGGCGGTACGCACGCGCACTTCGCTGCCGTAGTCGATGCCGGTGACGGCGGAGTTCTCGAACAGCTTCACGCCCAGGCTCTGCGCCGCGGCCGCTTCGCCCAAGGCGAGGTTGAGCGGGTGCAGGTGGCCCGAGCCCATGTCCACCATGCCGCCGACATAGAGGTCGGAGCCGACGATGGAGCGCATTTCCTCCTTCGGGACCATGCGCAGTTCATGGCGGTAGCCGAGGCTCTTCAGTTCGTTGAAGTCCTCCTGGAAACCTTCGACGTCGGAAGGCTTGTTGGCCAAATCGCAGTAGCCCCAGGTCAGGTCGCAGTCGATGGCGTACTGCTCGACGCGGCGACGGACGATTTCCACCGCCTCCAGGCCCATCAGCTTGATGGCATGGACGCCATCGGCGCCAATCACCGGCTCGAATTGCTCCAGGCCGTGGCCGACGCCGCGGATCAGTTGGCCGCCGTTGCGGCCGCTGGCGCCCCAGCCGATCTGGTGGGCTTCCAGCAGGATCACCGAGAACCCGCGCTCGGCCAGTTCGATGGCCGTGTTCAGCCCGGAGAAACCTCCGCCGATGATGCACACGTCGGCCCTTTCCTCGCCGGCCAGGGGCGGTACTTCGAGGCGCCGATTGACGCTCGCGGCATAGTAGGACGGGGCGTGGCGGTCGGTGTGTACCGGCTGGTGAACGCGGGCGTTCATGTGCGATATCCTGATTTTTGTGTTGTTAAAATTTTACGCAGGATAAACGCCGACTTCCCGCCCAGCCAATAGGCAGTGGCGCAAAAAACGCCGGGAAGTCGTAAATAAACTCGATGAGCCTGCCGCGAACGGCGGGAAATCAGTCGGGCTTTTTAGTCCGGCTATTTAGTCGGGGATAGGCAGGGTGAGGCTTTCCTTCACCTCTTCCATCACGATGTAGCTCTTGGACTCGCGGACATGGGGCAGCTTGAGCAGGATGTCGCCCAGCAGCTTGCGGTAGGAGGCCATCTCCGAGATACGCGCCTTCACCAGGTAGTCGAAGTGGCCCGACACCAGGTGGCACTCCAGCACGTGGGGCAGCTTGAGCACCGAGCGGCGGAAGTCCTCGAAGGTGTCTCCGGATTTGTAGTCCAGGCTGATTTCGACGAACACCAGCAGGCTTGCTTTCAGGTATTGCGGGTTCAGCCGGGCGTTGTAGCCCATGATGATCCCCTCGCGCTCCAGCCGGCGCACGCGCTCGGTGCACGGCGTGGTGGAGAGGCCGACGCGCTCGCCCAGTTCGGTGAAGGAGATGCGACCCTCTTCCTGCAGGATGCGCAGGATATTGCGGTCGATCTTGTCCAGTTCGCGGCGGCTTTGGTGCTGGGTTCTCATGGGAAAGACTCTGGGATGAGCTTTGGGGGAATATCGGCAATATAGTCGGTTGTGTAGGGAATATCACTGGCAACCCTTGAACTTCCCGCGCCGGGCGGCCAGCCTGTAGGCCAGAGTTCTGCCGTTTCCGGCTGCAATCGCCTGTTTTTTCCGGAGCCTTCGCATGTCGTTCCCCCGCCTGCGCACCGCCCTCCTGCTGCTGTTGCTGCTCCTGGCACTGGCGGTTGGCGCGGCGTGGCTGGCGGTTCCGCGACTGCTGGCCAATGCCGGGGTGAGCATCGAGCAGTGGCAGGGCCTGAGCGTTTCGCGACAAGGGCTGACCCTGGAACAGATGGCTCTTCAGCGGCAGACACCCGATGGTGCGCGGTTGGCCATCCAGTTGCGCAAGGTCCGTGTCGGCTGGCCCGAACATGCCGATGGCCGCTGGCGCTTGAAGGAGCTGGCCGCCGGCAGGATCGATGTCCGCCAATGGCCGGGAGAGAGCGCGGAAGGCGAGGACGTCGCGCTGCCGGACCTGGCCAAACTCAATCGCTGGCTGGCGTTGCTGCCCGGACGGCTGGCGCTGGAACAGGTTTTCCTCGAGCTGCCCTGTGCCCGCGAGCAGCGTTGCACCCTCAACGGCAGCGCCCACTGGCAGCAGATCCCGGGCGGCGCCGCGGCGCTGGGCGGCGAGTTGCGCCAGGGCGGGCAGCAGCTCGCCTTCAATGGCCTGTTGCAGCCCGGCGACGGGCAGTGGCGCCTGCAACTGGACAGCTTCCTCGACAACGAACAGCTGCTGTCGCTGGATTCGATCTGGGCGCCGGGCGCCCGCCAGCTCAGCGGCAGCCTTGCCAGCCCCGCCGTGCCGCCGGTGCAGGCGGTGCGCAACTGGCTGGGCATGTGGTTGCCAACGCCGAACCTGCCGCTGCCTATCCCCGAAGCCGGCCGCCTGCGCCTGAGCTGGAATACGCAGCTGGCTGGCAACGCCGCGTGGCCGGACTGGCCCGGCCTGCGCGATGGCCGCGGCAACATCGATCTTTCCCTGCAATTGCCGCAACCCTGGCCGCTGCCGGGCCTGGGCAACCTGCAGGGCGACCTGCGGCTGATCGCCAGCGGCACCGACCTTGGCTGGCGGCCCTCGGTGCTCAGCGGCGATCTGCGCCTGTCCGACCTCTACGGCGACTGGCTGCAGGCGCTGCCAGTGGGCCTGCGCCCGGCACGCCTGACGCTGCACATGGAGCCCGGCGTGGATGAAGAGGCCGGTAGTGTTCGCGCCGACCTGCACGCCGTGGGCGCCGCCGACTTGCGCCTGCGTTCCCGCGTGGCATTGCTGGAAGCGACGCCGCTGGCGCTGCAGCTGATGGATTCGCGGCTCGAAGGCAAGGTCCCGCACCTTGAACTGGCCGGCTTGCGTGGCGACAGCAGCCGTCTCGATCTGAGCTTCGAGGGGCGCATCGACCAGCAGTCCGCCAACGTCGCCTTCGCCGATGGCGCGCAACTCCAGGTCGGCACCCTGGCCGGGCCGCAGTCGCTCAAGGCGAGCAAGCTCAGCGCCGTTCTCGGCAAGGGCGCACTCGACCTGGGCTATGCGGCCGATGCGCCGGCCACCCTGCAACTGAATGCGCCGCTGAAATTGGCCGTGGGCGAACTCCGTCAGCCCCACGTCAAACCGCTTTCCTGGAATGCCCTCGGGACGCTGGCGGCGAGCCTCGACAGCCAGCAGTTCAAGGGCCGCCTGCTGAACAGCGGCGGGCTGAATGCCGAAGTCGATCTGAACAATTCCGCCAGGCAGGGCGTTGCGCTGGTTGCGCGCCAGCCGGAGTTCTTCCTGCGCACCGGCAACCCGCTGGAGAAGTCCCTTGGCGACTGGCCGGCGCTGCTCAGCCTGAACAACGGCAAGGCCAGCTTCGACCTGAACTGGCGCCTGCCACCGGGTAGCGCGCCGCAGAGCCTGGGCCTGAACGTGCGCGGGCAAGGTCTGGAGGGCGTGTACGACCGCAGCGAGGTCCATGGCCTCGACCTGCAGGCGAAGTTCGCGCTGAACGGCTCGCAGATGGAGCTGCAGTTGCCGCAGGTGAAAGTCGCCTCGCTCAACCCCGGCGTGACACTGGGGCCGCTGTCGCTGCAGGGCAACTACAGGGGCTCGCTGGACGCACCGCTGGCCGGGCGGGTCGACTGGCAGCAGGCGGAGCTCGGTATGTTCAACGGTCGCGCATGGCTACCGCCGGGGGCCGTGGATCTTTCCGCGCGCCGCGAGGGTCTGACGCTGAAGCTGGAAGGGTTGGCGCTGGAGGCGATCCTGGCGGCCTACCCGGCGGAAGGGCTGTCCGGCAACGGCGTCATCGACGGCAACCTGCCGCTGGGCCTGCGCGAAGGCAAGCTGGTCATCCACGGCGGGGAAGTCGCCGCACGGCAACCGGGCGTGCTGCAGTTCCGTTCGGAGAAGATCCGCTCCCTGGGCCAGAGCAACCCGGCCATGCAACTGGTGGCCACGGCCATCGACGATTTCCGCTACGACAAACTGAGCAGCCGCGTGGATTATGATGAATCGGGCAAGCTGCTTCTCGCCCTGAGCCTGAGCGGGCGCAACCCGGCGCTGGAGCAGGGCCGGCCGATCAACCTCAACGTCAACCTGGAGGAGAACGTGCCCAAGCTGCTCACCAGCCTGCAACTGAGCGACCGGGTCAGCGACACCATTCGCAAGCGCGTGCAGGAACGCCTGCGCAACGACCCGGCCGCCGCGCCATGACCGCAAGGAGAACCCCGATGCGCCTTCGCGCCGTTTTACCCTTCCTGCTCCTGGCAGGCGTCGTCCAGGGCTGCACGCCTACCGTGCAGTTGGCCGCGCCCAAGGAGCCGATCAACATCAACCTCAACGTGAAGATCGAGCACGAGATCTATATCAAGGTCGACAAGGCGCTCGACGGCATCATCAACGAGAACAGCGGCCTGTTCTGAGAAGGAGCCTTTGCATGAGATTGCACCGCAAACTGGGCGTCGCGCTGGTCGCCCTCTGCCTGAGCCTGCCGGTCATGGCCATGAGCCTGGAACAGGCGATGTCTGCCCTGGGTGGCGCCAAGTCCCAGGGTCTGGTCGGTGAACAGACCGACGGCTACCTGGGCGTCGTGAAGAATGGCGGTGACGCCGCCGATATCGCCGCGCAGATCAACGCGGCACGCCGCGCCGAATACCAGAAGGTTGCCGGGCAGAGCGGCGCCAAGCTGGCTGACGTCGAAGCGCTGGCTGGCAAGAAGGCCATCGAACGTACGCCATCGGGGCAGTACGTGCAGGTCAATGGTCAGTGGGTACGCAAGTAGCCGCGCCAAGGGGAATTCCCTGCTCGCCGCCACCTGTGGCGGCGAGTTCGGGGGCGGGCGGCGGGAGCAGGTAATTCCCGTCGGGGAATGGTCCGGCGGGAGAAGTTCTGGCCAATCCCATTTCGTTCGCTATTTACTCTGGATCTGGTGAAATTTTCACCAGATCATCGACCATTCGGTCTCGGCTGAAAATGCCGTAATCCTGGTGGATGTCCCTCCGTGAAAGCGACTTTTGCCAGGATTTTTCGTCAAATACCGCATCGCAATCAGTGAATATCGCTGAGCCCGACTTCCTATACTGCGCGCATCTACGTTCAGAATAAGAAACGTCTGCGCCCCTGGCGCGACGTAGGAGGCAAAGATGCGCGTTCTGGTGCTTGGCAGCGGTGTGATCGGTACCGCCAGTGCTTACTATCTCGCCCGTGCCGGCTTCGAAGTGGTCGTCGTCGACCGCCAGCCCGGCCCGGCCCTGGAAACCAGCTTCGCCAACGCCGGCCAGGTGTCGCCTGGCTACGCCTCGCCCTGGGCCGCCCCGGGCATCCCGCTCAAGGCCATGAAATGGCTGCTGCAGACCCACGCCCCGCTGGCCATCAAGCTGACCGGTGACCCCAGCCAGTACAGCTGGATGTGGCAGATGCTGCGCAACTGCAACGCCAAGAGCTACGCGGTGAACAAGGAGCGCATGGTGCGCCTGTCCGAGTACAGCCGCGATTGCCTCGATGAGCTGCGCGCCGAGACCGGCATCACCTACGAAGGCCGCTCCCTGGGCACCACCCAGTTGTTCCGCACCCAGGCGCAGCTGGATTCCGCCGCCAAGGACATCGCCGTCCTGGAAAGCACCGGCGTTCCTTATGAAGTGCTGGACCGCGCCGGCATTGCCCGCGTCGAGCCGGCCCTGGCCAAGGTGGCCGACAAGCTGGTCGGCGCCCTGCGCCTGCCCAATGACCAGACCGGCGACTGCCAGATGTTCACCACCAAGCTGGCCGAGATGGCCAAGGCCCTGGGCGTGGAATTCCGCTTCGGCCAGGACATTCAGCGCCTGGACTTCGCCGGTGACCGCATCAACGGCGTCTGGGTCGATGGCCAACTGGTCACCGCCGACCGCTACGTGCTGGCGCTGGGCAGCTACTCGCCGCAGATGCTCAAGCCGCTGGGCATCGACGCCCCGGTCTACCCGCTCAAGGGTTACTCGCTGACCGTGCCGATCACCAACCCGGACATGGCGCCGACCTCGACCATTCTCGACGAGACCTACAAGGTCGCGATCACCCGCTTCGACCAGCGCATCCGCGTCGGCGGTATGGCGGAAATCGCCGGCTTCGACCTGTCGCTGAACCCGCGTCGCCGCGCTACCCTGGAAATGATCACCACCGACCTCTATCCGGAAGGCGGCGATGTCAGCCAGGCGGAATTCTGGACCGGCCTGCGCCCGGCTACCCCGGACGGCACCCCGATCGTCGGTGCCACCTGCTATCGCAACCTGTTCCTCAATACCGGCCACGGCACCCTGGGCTGGACCATGGCGTGCGGCTCGGGCCGTTACCTCGCCGACCTGATGGCCAAGAAGCGCCCGCAGATCAGCACCGAAGGTCTGGACATCTCCCGCTACGGTTCCACTTCGGAGGCCCAGAATGGCCATCCAGCGCCTGCACACTAATCAGCGGATGAGCCAGGTCGTCGTCCACAACGGCACGGTGTACCTCGCCGGCCAGGTGGCGGACGACCTCACCGCCGACGTCGAGCAACAGACCCGCGAAGTCCTCGCCAGCGTCGAGCGCCTGCTCGACGAGGCCGGCACCGACAAGTCGCGTGTCCTCTCGGCAACCATCTACCTCAAGGACGTCGCCGCCGACTTCGCCGGCATGAACGGCGTCTGGGACCAGTGGGTCCCGCAGGGCTGCGCCCCGGCGCGCGCTACCGTCCAGGCGGCGTTGTGCTACCCGGAGATCCTCGTCGAGATCTCCATCGTCGCCGCACTGCCCTGATCGTTTTTGCGTGGCCCGGCCGGAGCGCCGGGTTTTTTTCGTCTGCAGTTTCGTACCACGTTGATAAAAAGAGAGCCTCGCCATGCGTCCCGCCCGTGCCCTGATCGATCTCGCCGCCCTGCGCCACAACTACCGCCTGGCCCGTGAAGTCACCGGCGCGCGAGCGCTGGCCGTGGTCAAGGCCGACGCCTACGGCCACGGTGCAGTGGTCTGCGCCCGCGCCCTGGAAGGCGAGGCTGACGGCTTCGCCGTGGCGTGCATCGAGGAAGCGCTGGAGCTGCGCGAAGCCGGCATCCGTGCGCCGATCCTGCTGCTCGAAGGCTTCTTCGAGGCCAGCGAACTGGAACTGATCGACGCCCATGATTTCTGGTGCGTGGTGCACTCGGCCTGGCAGCTGGAGGCCATCGAGCGTGCCCACCCCAGCAAGCCGCTGACCGTCTGGCTGAAGATGGACTCGGGCATGCACCGCGTCGGCTTCTTCCCGCAGGACTACGCCGCCGCGCTGGCGCGCCTGAAGGCGCTGCCCCACGTGGCCAAGGTCGTGCTGATGAGCCACTTCTCCCGCGCCGACGAACTGGACTGCGTCCGCACCGAAGAGCAGGTCGCCGCTTTCCAGACCGTGCGCGAAGCCGCAGGCCAGGGGCATGAGATCAGCCTGCGCAATTCCCCCGGCATCCTCGGCTGGTCCGAAGTGCCCAGCGACTGGGTGCGCCCCGGCATCATGCTCTACGGCGCCACTCCGTTCGAGCAGGCCCATCCGCTGGCGGACCAACTGCGTCCGGTGATGACCCTGGAATCCCAGATCATCAGCATCCGCGAGCTGCCGGCCGGCGAGCCGGTGGGGTACGGCGCGCGCTTCATCGCCGACCGCCCGGTACGCGTCGGCGTGGTCGCCATGGGATACGCCGATGGCTATCCGCGCCATGCGCCGGATGGCACGCCGGTGTTCATCGACGGCAAGCCCAGCCGCATCATCGGTCGCGTGTCCATGGACATGCTCACCGTGGACCTGACCGACCTGCCGCAGGCAGGCCTGGGCAGTCGCGTCGAGCTCTGGGGCCCGAACGTCCCCGCCAGCCAGCTGGCTTCCCTGTGCGGCAGCATTCCCTACCAGCTGTTCTGCAACCTCAAGCGCGTCCCGCGGGTCTATAGCGGCGAGTGACGGATACCGCCCGTAAAGTTTGCGCAGGATCGTCGGGCGATCTGTTGTAAATACTGAACGGTGTTGCCATGATACGTGGCACTTGGAACCCGCTCGGCTCAAGCCGCTGCGGGTTCTGCCTTTCAGAGCCTGCCTGATCACAAGAATAAGGAGGACCCCACCCTTGGACGTCGGTGCTCGTCTGCAAGCCATCCGTAAGCTCAAAGGTTTGTCCCAGCGCGAACTCGCCAAACGGGCGGGTGTGACCAACAGCACAATCTCGATGATCGAGAAGAACAGCGTCAGCCCCTCCATCAGTTCGCTGAAGAAAGTGCTGGGTGGTATTCCGATGTCCCTGGTCGAGTTCTTCTCCCTCGATCTTGAGCAGAGCAGCAACACTCCTGTGGTCTACAAGGCGGACGAGCTCAGTGACCTGTCCAGTGGCTCGATCATCATGAAGCTGATTGGCAAGGACTACCCCAGCCGCGCCATCACCCTGCTCGACGAGACCTATCCGCCGGGTTCCGACACCGGTGACGACATGTATGCCCACGAAGGCGAAGAGACCGGCGTGCTGGTCGAAGGCCGCCTGGAACTGACCGTCGGCGACGAGACTTTCGTCCTCGAATGTGGCGACAGCTACTATTTCGACAGCACCAAGCCGCACCGCTTCCGTAATCCGTTCGAAGCCCCGGCACGACTGATCAGCGCGACCACACCGGCAAATTTTTGAACAGCCGGTAGGACCGGCCAGATCAGCTGCGACCTAATGCCGCAAAGGCCGGCAAGGTGGCGCAATTGTTTCGAGCTTCCCGGCTTTGCCGTTATACTTGCGCCCGCTCGCGCGGCCCGAGACTGTGACTGCACCGCGACCGGGCGTGATAAGCCACGATGAGGGTGAAAGGGTGAACCTGATTAGAAAAATCCTGGCAGCCCAAGCTGCCGTGCTGGCCCTGTGGGCAGTGAGCGTTCAGGCTGCGACCAATGATGACGCCATTGCCAAGCGTCTCGAACCTGTCGGCAAAGTCTGCGTCCAGGGCAAGGAATGCGAAGGCGTTGGCGCCGTCGCTGCTGCCGGTGGTGGCGGTGCCCCGCGTTCGGGCGAAGAGATTGTCGGCAAGGTCTGCACCAACTGTCATGGTACAGGCCTGCTGAATGCACCGAAGATCGGTGACAAGGCCGAGTGGAGCAAGCGGGCGAAAGAGCAGGGTGGTTTGGATGGCCTGCTGGCCAAAGCTATCTCCGGCTTCAACGCCATGCCGCCCAAGGGTACTTGTGCTGATTGCTCCGATGACGAGCTGAAAGCTGCGATTCAACACATGTCCGGCCTGTAACAGCCGACCTGTGCGAAAAAGCCGCCCAAGGGCGGCTTTTTCATGCCCGCGATTTGTCACCTCGTGAGTCGCGGGAGCAACTTTTGCGTAAAGCCGGTCCAAACTCCTGTCGTGGACAACGAACCCGGAGGGATGCCCGGTGCAATCCTGCTCGATCGAAACCGCTGTTGAAGAACTGCTGCACCGCCTGGACGGGCACATCCGTCTCGGGCTTCCCCTGGGCCTGGGCAAGCCCAACCGACTGGCCAATGCGTTGTATCGGCACATGCGCGAGAACCCGCGCCGGCAACTGACGTTCTACACGGCGCTGTCCCTCGGTCGCCCGCAGGCCGGCGGCGAACTGCAGCGGCGCTTCCTCGACCCCTTCGTCGAGCGCATCTACGGCGACTACCCCGAACTGGACTACCTGCACGACCTGCGCAGCGGCAACGTGCCGGAAAACATCCGCGTCGAAGAGTTCTACCTGCAGCCCGGCAGCCTGCTGGACAGCGCCCCGGCACAGCAGAACTACATCAGCTGCAACTACAGCCACGTGGCGCGGGACATCAATGCCAAGGGCGTCAATGCCGTTGCCCAACTGGTTGCGCGCGACCCGGCGCGGCCGGGCAAGCTGAGCCTGGCGTGCAACCCGGACATCACCCTCGACTTGCTGCCGATGTTGCAGCGTCGCCGCGCGGCGGGCGAAACCATCGTCATTATCGGTGTCGTCCACGACCAGTTGCCGTACATGCCTGGCGATGCCGAAGTGGATGAGGATTTCTTCGACCTGCTGGTGGATTCACCGGGCGACAACAGCACGCTGTTTTCCACCCCCAACCTGCCAGTGGGCCTTCAGGACCACTGTATCGGCCTGCACGCCAGCGCCCTGGTGCGCGACGGCGGCACCCTGCAGATCGGCATCGGCTCCATGGGCGATGCCCTCACCTCGGCGCTGCTGACCCGCCAGCGCGACAACGATGGCTATCGTGCGCTGCTCGACGGCCTCGACTCCACCGCCCGTCACGCCGGGCTGATCGAGCGCGACGGCGGGCTGGGCGCTTTCCAGCACGGGCTGTATGGCTGCAGCGAAATGTTCGTACCCGGCCTGCTGGCCCTGGCCGAGGCGGGTGTGCTCAACCGCCGGGTAGCGGCGCGCCCCGGCGCCGCACCGACCGAGCCGGGCGTCTGGCTGCACGGCGGCTTTTTCCTCGGTCCGCAGGCCTTCTACCGGCGCCTGCGCGAGATGCCCCGCGAGGAGCGGGCCGGTATCGGCATGACCGGCATCGGCTTCGTCAACAACCTGTACCGCGACGAGGAGCTCAAGCGCGAGCAGCGCCGGGATGCGCGCTTCATCAACAGCGCCTTCACCGTCACCCTGCTCGGCGCCGGCGTGGCCGACCAACTGGAGGACGGCCGGGTACTCAGCGGTGTCGGCGGGCAGTACAACTTCGTCGCCCAGGCCCATGAGCTGGAAGGCGGGCGCTCCATCCTGATGCTGCGCAGCTGGCGCGAGTCCGAGGGTGAGCTGAGCTCCAACATCGTCTGGAGCTACGGCCACACGACGATTCCCCGGCATCTGCGTGACATGGTGGTGACCGAGTACGGCGTCGCCGACCTGCGCGGCCGCAACGATGCCGAGGTGATCGCCGCCATGCTGTCCATCGCCGACTCGCGCTTCCAGGATGCGCTGATCGCCCAGGCCCAGGAGGCCGGCAAGCTGCCGAAGGACTTCGAGCTGGACCAGCGCTATCGCGACAATACCCCGGAGCGCTTGCGGGACGCGACGCGACAGTATCGTCATCTGCTGCCGGAGTTCCCGTTGGGTTGCGACTTCACCGAACAGGAGCGCGAGTTGCTGCGCGCGTTGGGTTGGCTCAAGAGCAAGCTGAAGCTGAGCGAGATTCTCGAGCTGGGCAGGGCGACCCTCGATGCGCCGGCGCCGGAGGCCTACCCGGCGCACCTGGAACGCATGGGGCTGGCGAATCCGGAGGGGCTGCGCGAGGAGCTGTACCAGCGTCTGGTGCTGGCCGGCCTGAAAGCCAGCGACGAACAAACCTTGTAGGACGCGCTGAACTGTCAGGCATGAAAAAAGCGGGCCCTGTCGGCACCCGCCTTTTTACAGCGCAGGATCAGTCTTCGAGGAATTCGACCTGACCGTTGGCCAGGGATTTCACCCGGGCCAGGGATTCCACGCGGTAACCCTCGCTTTCCAGCAGGGAACGGCCTTCCTGGAAGGACTTCTCGATGACGATGCCCAGCCCGGCGATGCTGGCGCCGGCCTGCTGGATCAGGTCGATCAGCGCCTTGGCGGCGTGGCCATTGGCGAGGAAGTCGTCCACCACCAGCACGTGGTCGGCGGCGGTCAGGTGCTTGGCCGAGATGGCGATGGTGCTTTCGGTCTGCTTGGTGAAGGAGAACACCTTGGAGATCAGCAGGTCGTTCTTCAGCGTCAGCGACTGGAACTTGCGGGCGAAGATCACCGGGATGCCCAGCTCGAGGCCGGCCATGATCGCCGGGGCGATGCCCGAGGCCTCGATGGTGACGATCTTGGTGATGCCCTGGTTCTTGAAGCGTTCGGCGAATTCATGGCCGATCTGCTTCATCAGCGCCGGGTCGATCTGGTGGTTGAGGAAGGCGTCTACCTTGAGGACCTGTTCGGAAAGAACGATGCCTTCGCTGCGAATTTTGTCTTTGAGAGTGTTCACGGGGGTGCTTCCGGAGCGGCTGTCGCTGATGAAGCGCGTAATTCTACAACGCTAGTGGCCATCTGCGCGACGTTCCGACCAATGCAATTGCTGATCGAGTGGACAGTTTTTCGATGGGCGGGAAGCGTGGGGTTGCCTGCCGCGGAATCTGTCCTGGGGCTTGGCCCTCTCCCTAACCCTGGCTGCGCGCCCCGCTCCGAAGGGAGAGGGGACAGTTCGGCATCAGGGGGGAGTGGTGGTGTCAGCTGGCTCGGATAGCTCCCTCTCCCTTCAGGGAGAGGGTAGGGGAGAGGGGGCCCGGCACAAAACCGACCGGTAACACCCGGCAAGATCAGCGCTTGAGCATCGCCCGGATATCCGCCAGCGCCGAATTGCCCTTGGCCACCTTCACCTCCTGCGGCGCGTCCTCCTGGCCTTCCCAGACCAGGTCTTCGGGCGGCAGTTCGTCGAGGAAGCGGCTGGGCGAGCAGTCGATGATTTCGCCGTACTGCTTGCGCTTGGCGGCGAAGGTCATGGCCAGGTTCTTCTTCGCCCGGGTGATGCCCACATAGGCCAGGCGCCGCTCTTCCTCGATGGTGTCGGCTTCGATGCTGGAGCGGTGCGGGAGGATTTCTTCTTCCACGCCGAGAATGAACACGTAGGGGAATTCCAGGCCCTTTGAGGCGTGCAGGGTCATCATCTGCACGCCGTCGGCGCCCTCTTCCTCTTCCTGCTGGCGCTCGAGCATGTCGCGCAGCACCAGCTTGGCGATGGCCTGCTCGATGGTCATGTCGCCTTCTTCGTCGCGCTCCAGGGTGTTCTTCAGCGCTTCGATGAGGAACCAGACGTTGCCCATGCGGAAATCGGCGACCTTGTCGCTGGAGGCGTTCTGCCGCAGCCAGTTCTCGTAGTCGATGTCCATCACCATGCTCCGCAGCGCGCCGATCGGGTCGCTGCCGGCGCATTGCTCGCGGACCTTGTCGATGAAGCGCTTGAAGCGCTGCAGGCGCTCGATGTAGCGGGCGTCCAGGTGTTCGGACAGGCCGAGTTCGCCGGAGGCGTTGAACATCGAGCATCCGCTCTCGGTGGCGTAGTTGCCGAGCTTCTCCAGCGTGGTGGAGCCGATCTCGCGGCGCGGCACGTTGATCACCCGGAGGAAGGCGTTGTCATCGTCCGGGTTCACCAGCAGGCGGAAATAGGACATCAGGTCCTTCACCTCCTGGCGTCCGAAGAAACTGGTGCCGCCTGACAGGTGATAGGGAATCTGGTGATGCTGGAGTTTCAGTTCGATCAGCTTCGCCTGATAGTTGCCCCGGTAGAGGATGGCGAATTCGCTGTAGGGCCGCTGCGTCTTCAGGTGGATGGTGAGGATTTCCATCGCCACCCGCTCGGCCTCGGACTCCTCGTTGCGGCAACGGATCACGCGGATCGGGTCGCCCTCGCCCATCTCGCTCCACAGCTGCTTCTCGAACACGTGGGGATTGTTGGCGATGAGGATGTTGGCGCATTTGAGGATACGGCTGGTGGAGCGGTAGTTCTGCTCCAGCATCACCACCTTCAGCGAGGGAAAGTCATCCTTGAGCTGCATCAGGTTTTCCGGGCGCGCGCCGCGCCAGGCGTAGATCGACTGGTCGTCGTCACCCACCACGGTGAAGTGCGCGCGCTGCTGCACCAGCATCTTCACCAGCAGGTACTGGCTGGCGTTGGTGTCCTGGTATTCGTCCACCAGCATGTAGCGCACGCGGTTGCGCCACTTGTCGAGGATCTCCGGGTGCTCCTGGAACAGCTTCACCGGCTGCAGGATGAGGTCGTCGAAGTCCACCGCGTTGTACGCCTTGAGCGTGCGCTGGTAATGCAGGTAGACCATGGCCGCGGTCTGTTCCTTGGGGTTGCGCGCCTTTTCCAGCGCCTCTTCCGGAAGGATCAGGTCGTTCTTCCAGCTGCCGATCAGGTTCTTGATCTCGTCCAGACCGTCATCGCCGGAATATTCCTTCTGCATGATGTCGGTCATCAGCGCCTTCACATCGCTCTCGTCGAAGATCGAGAAGCCGGGCTTGTAGCCCAGGGCCGCGTGTTCCTTGCGGATGATGTTCAGGCCCAGGTTGTGGAAGGTCGAGACGGTCAGGCCCTTGCCTTCGCCCGGGCGCAGCAGGGTGCTGACGCGCTCCTTCATCTCGCGTGCGGCCTTGTTGGTGAAGGTCACGGCGACGATGTACTGGGCGCGGATGCCGCATTGCTGCACGAGGTAGGCGATCTTGCGGGTGATCACGCTGGTCTTGCCGGAGCCGGCGCCGGCCAGCACCAGGAGCGGGCCGCCGACGTAGTTCACGGCCTCTTGCTGCCGGGGATTGAGTCGGGACATGAAGGCGGGGGTCTTTAGTGAAGCGGGGGCATATTCTAGCAGGCCCTGCCGGGCGTCGGGGTGCCGCTCGGAATAGCGGCGATCTGTGACACGATCGTACTTATGTGTTTTGGATAAATCTGTACATGTATTAGGCTTGTGACAGCATTACTTGAAGAAAACTCTTAAGAGTTTCTCTGAAGTTTCGTCTACATCCACTGGATGTCCGGATGGCGTCGCTTCAAAACCGGGGGAAATGGGCGCAGGGATGGTGCCTGGAGTTTCCCCTCTTTCTAGAGATACATGGGGGTCGCTTGGCAGCGTCGGTCGAACCAACGCGCCTGCTCCTGCTGGCGGAAGCGCCGCAGTGGGCCCAGCTACTGCGCGGGCATCTGGCCGCGTTGGGGCCGGGCTATTCGCTGATCACGGCCCCGTCCTGGCAAGCCGCCAGCGCCCTGTTCGACGAGGATCAGGTCGGCCTGGTGCTCGCCACGCCCGCCAAGTTGCCGTCCGCCCACCAGTGCCACCTGCCGCTGATCCTGCTGCTGGAGCGCGAGCCCGCGGAAGAGCCCGTCGGCGTCGCCGACTACCTGGTGGCCGAATCCCTCGGTGTCGAAGTCCTGCGCCGTACCCTGCGCTACGTGCGCGAGCGCACTTCGCTGCAGAACACCCTGCAGAGCCTGGCCGAGCAGGACCCGCTGACCGGCATCGCCAACCGCCAGGGTTTCCAGACCCTGCTCGCCGCCCGGCTGAGCGAGAGCGAAGGGCGCGGCCTGGCGCTGGGCCACCTGGACCTGGACAACTTCCGCCACGTCAACGACGCCCTCGGCCACCAGGCCGGCGACCGCCTGATCCTGCAGGTGGTGGCACGGCTGAAGGCGCACCTGGACAACGGCGACCACATCGCCCGCCTGGGCAGCGACGAGTTCGCCCTGCTGCTGGACACCCGCCGCGATCCGGCACGGGTGGAGAAGGTCGCCGAACTGATAGTCGAGTCCCTGGGCGAACCCTACTGGGTCGAGGGCGAAAGCCTGCTGCTGGGCTGCAGCCTGGGCATGGCCCACGCCCGCGCCGGTGAAGCCGCCGACCCGTTGCTGTGGCACGCGCACATCGCCATGCAACAGGCCAAGTCGCGCCAGGGCTGCACCTTCCACATCTTCGATGAGCGCATCAACCGTGGCGCCCGCAGCCTTGCCGACCTGGAGAGCGAACTGCGCCGGGCGCTGCGTCGCGACGAGCTGGAGCTGCACTACCAGCCGCGCCTGGACCTGCACAGCGGGCAGATCGTCGGCCTCGAGGCCCTGGTGCGCTGGCGCCATCCCGAGCGCGGCCTGCTGACGCCGGGCGACTTCGTGCCGCTGGCCGAGGAAAGCGGGCTGATCGTGCCGCTGGGTTACTGGGTCATCTCCCGCGCCCTGCGCGACATGCAGTGGCTGCGCGGGCGCGGCCTGCCGCCGCTGCACATGGCGGTGAACCTGTCGTTCCGCCAGTTCCAGGACAGCCAGTTGCTGCCGACCCTGGAGCGACTGATCCGCGAGCGCGGCGTCGACGCCCAGTGGCTGGAATTCGAACTCACCGAGACCGCCGTGATGCGCCGCAGCGACCAGGTCCTGCAGACCATGCAGGCCCTCGGCCGGCTGGGCGTGCGCTTCTCGCTGGACGATTTCGGTACCGGCTTCTCCTCCTTCGTGCACCTCAACAGCCTGCCGATCACCCTGCTGAAGATCGACAAGAGTTTCGTCGGCGGCATGCACGTGCGCCCGGAAAACCTGCAACTGGTACGGGCCATGATCAACCTGGCGCACAACCTGAACCTGGAAGTGGTCGCCGAAGGCGTCGAGACCGCCGCCCAGCAGGATGAGTTGCGCCAGTTCGGCTGTGACCAGGTCCAGGGTTACTGGATCAGCCGCCCGCTGCCTTTGCCGGAGCTGGCGCGTTTCCTGGTCTTTGGCGCCAACCGTGCGCTGCGCCTGCAGGACTCGGTCAGCTAGCGACCAGCTCCGCGGCCGGCAGGCTCGGACGCAGCAATCGCGATGTCTTCGTCTCGAAGGCCAGCGTCAGCCCGATGGCCGCGCAGGCCAGGCCCGACGCCAGGCCCCACCATACGCCACTCGGTCCCCAGCCCAGAGGGAAGGCCAGCAGCAGCGCCATCGGTACGCCCACCAGCCAGTAGCCGGCCAGCCCGACCAGGAAGGTCGTGCGCGCATCCTTCAAGCCACGGATCGCCCCCATGGCGATGCATTGGGTACCGTCGAACAGCTCGAACCACGCGGCGATGGCCAGCAGGCCGACGGCCAGTTGCACCACGTCGCGGTTGGCTGGGTCGTTGTGGTCGATGAACAGGCCGATGACCAGCTCCGGGGCCAGCCAGAACAGCGCGGCGAAGGCAAACATGCAGCTGGCGCCGAAGCCGATGCCCAGCCGCCCGGCGCGTCTCGCCTCGAACAGCCGGCCCGCGCCGTAATGCTGGCCGATGCGGAAGGTCACCGCGTAGGAAAGCCCCATGGGCACCATGAAGGCCACATACACCGACTGGATGGCGATCTGGTGCGCCGCCAGCGCGGTGCTGCCGATCACGCCCATGCACAGCGTCGCCACGGTGAACATGCCCGACTCCACGGCGTAGGTGCCGCCGATGGAAATGCCCAGCCGTAGCGATTCGCCGATCACCTTGAAGTCCGGCTTCGACAATCCCTTCAGCAGCGGGTAGGGCGCGTACGCCCGGTGCCAGCGCAGGTACAGGGCGAAGATCACCGGCAACGCATTCATCACCACCGCGGTGACCATGCCGATCCCCGCCAGCCCCAGGCGCGGCAGGCCGAACAGTCCTTCGATGAAGGCGTAATTGAGGGCGAAGTTGGCCAGCGCGCCGATCAGGCTGATGGCCATGACCGGGCCGGGCCGCTCGATGGCGCTGGTGAAGCCGCGCAGCACCATGAAGGCCATGTAGCCGGGCAGGGCGAAGACGATGCTGTGCAGAAAACTCATGGTGCCGGCGACCGTTTCCGGGGCCTGGCCGAAGGCGATCAGGATCGGCCCGAGGTTCCACAGCAACAGGCCCGCCAGCAGCGCCAACGCGGCGCCGATCCACAGGCCGGCCTGGGTGGCTTCGACTACGCCGCGGGCGTCTTTTGCGCCATGCCGGATCGCCACCAGGTTGCCGGTGGCCGCCACCACGCCTACGCAGAAGGTCGAGATCAGCGCATAAGTAGATGCACCCAACCCACCGGCGGCCAGCGCCTCGCGGCCGAGCTTGCCCATCATCACGGTGTCGGTGAACACCATGGCGACGTAGGCCAGTTGGGCGGCAATCAGCGGGCCGGCCAGGCGCAGGATGGCGGCGAGTTCGTCACGGTACGGGCGTTTCATGAGTCAGGCTCAGCAAGCGGCAGGCGCCGCATCGATAGGAATGGCCCATTCTCCGGCCGTTATGGACGCGGGCACAAAAGGAAAAATGCGATGCCATCCATGAGTCATACTCATGTTTAAGACAGCCGGAGCCCGCCATGAACCGCCAGTTGCCGCCCCTTTACGCCCTGCGCGCCTTCGAGGCTGCCGCGCGGCACGCGTCCTTCACCCGCGCCGCCGAGGAACTGGCGATCACCCAGAGCGCGGTGAGCCGGCACATCAAGACCCTGGAAGAACACTTCGCCTGCCGGCTGTTCCAGCGCCGCGGCCGCCAGCTGGAGCTGAGCGAAACCGCACGGATGCTGCTGCCCGGCCTGCGCGACGGCTTCGATGCGCTGGAGCGCGCCTGCGCAAGCCTGCGCGCGGACGAAGGCGTACTGCGGCTGAAGGCGCCGTCCACCCTGACCATGCGCTGGTTGCTGGCGCGGCTGAGCAAGTTCCGCATGCAGAACAGCGATATCGAGGTGCAGCTGACCAGTGCCTGGATGGACGTGGATCGCGTCGACTTCGTGCATGAGCCCTTCGATTGCGCGGTGCTGCTGAGCTCGGGGCACTTCCCGCCGGACTGGGAGGCCGCCTTGCTGTTTCCCGAATGGCTGATTCCCGTCGGCTCGCCCGCGCTGCTGGCGGATGGCCCCTGGGACGCCGAGCGGCTGGCCGGCGCCGAACTGCTGCACCCCACCCCCGACCGTCGCGACTGGCGGCGCTGGTTGCAGCGCATGGGCCTGGGGGAGCAGGTCTCGCTCAAGGGCGGACAGGTATTCGATACCCTCGAGCTGGGCATAGTCGCTGCGACCCGCGGCTACGGTGTTTCCATCGGCGACCTGGTGATGGTCGCCGAGGATGCCAATCAGGGCCGCCTGGCACTGCCCTGGCCCAGTGCCGTCGCCAGTGGCGAGAGTTACTACCTGGTCTGGCCCCGCGCACGCCGAGACCAGGGGCGCCTGCGGCGGCTGCGCGAATTCCTCCAGGCGGAGATGCAGGCGATGCAGATGCCAGCGGTGGACTACTTCGAATGACCTGTCGCTGCGGATAATCTGTCAGCCGTTGCCTTCGCCGGGAATCCCATGAACTCCATCGACCACCTCATCCAGCTCGCTGGCCTGCGCGGCAGTCTCGACCTGCGTTGCCGCTTCCTCGGCGACTGGGCGCTGGACCACGAGCCCTTGCCCGAGGGGACGGCGCAGTACCACGTGGTGCTGTCCGGCAGCTGCCGGGCGGAAATGCCCGACGGACAGGCCCTGGACCTCGAGGCAGGCGACGTACTGGTCCTTCCCGACGGTGCAGCCCACCTGTTGCGCAGCCAAGGCGCTCGGGTGGCCGCGCAGTCGCCGGAAGTCCACGAGGCGGGCCTGTTGCCGGTCCATCGCCTTGGCACGGGCGAAGGCGAGCTGGACATGCTTTGCGGCAGCTTCCATTACCAGCGCGGCTCGCTGCTGATCGGCTCCTTGCCGAGCGTCCTGAAGGTGTCCTGCCAGGACAATGGACTGGGCGATGCCGTGGCCGCGCTGGTCGGCCTGCTGCGCGCCGAGGCGGACGGCAACCAGGCCGGTGCGCGCTTCCTGGTCGATGCATTGTCCTCGGCGCTGTTCACCCTGATCCTGCGCGTCTACCTGCAGGAGCACACCCCCAGCAGCGGCACCCTGGCATTGCTCGCCGACAGGCGCCTGAGCCGCGCCTGGCAGGCCATGCTCGACGATCCTGCCCACGAATGGACCATCGAGGCCCTGGCCGAACGGGCGAACATGTCCCGCGCCACTTTCACGCGCCTGTTCACCCAGGTTGCCGGGCGGTCGCCCTGGGCGCTGCTGACCACAGTGCGCATGGAACTGGCCTACCGCCTGCTGAGCACCTCGCAGCTGCGCCTCTGCGACATTGCCGCCCAGGTTGGCTACCAGTCCCAGGCCTCCTTCACCAAGAAGTTCAGGGACACCTACGGCGAGGCCCCCGGCCGCCTGCGCCGTGCGGTGAACTAGACCAGTCGTCGCTGCCGGCAAAGCCGCGTGGCGCGTATGGATATGTCCTGCCGCCTTCGCGACGGTTCGCGTCGCTGCCGTCGCAGAGCTGAAACAGCGCTTTGCTAGGGTCATTGCTGGACTAGTCCAGCGAGGGCCCGTTTCGGGCCTTCCCCATTCCAACAACACCACTCGGGGGAATTCCATGAAGCCCATGCGCACCTTGCTCGCCGGCCTGATCCTGGCCGGCCTCGCCAGCACCACGTTTGCCGCCACTGAGCTGAAGCACTGGCCGGCGCCCGCCGCCAAGCAGCTCGACGCCTTGATCGCTGCCAATGCCAACAAGGGCGCCTTCGCGGTCTTCGACATGGACAACACCAGCTACCGCTACGACCTCGAGGAATCGCTGCTGCCCTTCCTGGAAATGAAAGGTGTGCTGACCCGCGAGAAGCTCGATCCCTCGCTCAAGCTGATCCCCTTCAAGGACGTGAACGGCCACAAGGAAAGCCTCAACAGCTACTACTACCGCCTCTGCGAAGTCGACGACCTGGTCTGCTACCCCTGGGTCGCCCAGGTGTTCTCCGGCTTCACCCTCAAGGAGCTCAAGGGCTATGTCGACGAGCTGATGGCCTACGACAAGCCGGTGCCCAGCACCTATTACGAAGGCGATGTGGTCAAGACCCTCTCGATCAACCCGCCCAAGGTCTTCACCGGCCAGACCGAGCTGTACAACAAGCTGATGGAGAACGGCATCGAGGTCTATGTGATGACCGCCGCCCATGAGGAACTGGTGCGCATGGTCGCCAGCGATCCCAAGTACGGCTACAACGTGAAGCCGGAGAACGTCATCGGCGTCACCACCCTGCTCAAGGACCGCCAGAGTGGCGCGCTGACCACCGCGCGCAAGCAGATCAGCGAGGGCAAGTACGATCCCAAGGCCAACCTGAACCTGGAAATCACCCCCTACCTGTGGACTCCGGCGACCTGGATGGCCGGCAAGCAGGCGGCGATCCTCACCTATATCGACCAGTGGAAGAAGCCCATCCTGGTCGGCGGCGATACGCCCAGCAGCGACGGCTACATGCTGTTCAACGGAACCGCCGAGAACGGCGTGCACCTGTGGATCAACCGCAAGGCCAAGTACATGAACCAGCTCAACGGCATGATCAAGAAGAATGCCGAAGCTCAGGCCAAGCTCGGCCAGCCGGTGACCGCCGACAAGAACTGGGTGATCGTCACGCCGGAGGAGATCCAGTAAGCAGTAAGCGCTTAGCGCTTTTGCACGAGTTGGCTTCGTCCGCGATAGGCTCGTATCGCGCCGGGCCCCATCGCGGACGGAGTCCACTCTTGCGCCATTCCCCTGCTCTGGCCTCCCAGCCGCTTACGAATTCGCGGCTTTTACTGTGGGTCAGTCCTTGAGCTGGCCCAGCCCGTACTCCAGGCTGGCAGCAGAAAGCTCGCCCATCTGGCTGTGCTTCAGGCGCCCCTGGGCGTCGTAGAACAGGGTGGTGGGCATGCCGTAGGAACCGGTGAGCTGGCCCAGGCGGTTGCCGCTGTCGAGCAATACTGCCGCTTCGCTCAGGCCCTGGTCGCGCAGGAAACGCTGCACGGCTTCGGCGTTCTCACCCTGGTTGACCAGCAGGAAGCGCACATCACTGCGCTGCTTCTGGGCGGCCTCCAGCACCGGCATTTCGCGCCGGCACGGTGGGCACCAGGTGGCCCAGAGGTTCACCACCATGGGCCGGCCATCCCGCGCGCGCAGGTCCACGGCCGCCCCGCGCAAGTCCATCACCGTGAGTTCGGGAAGCTGCTGGCTGCGATCCAGCGCCGAAGTCACTGCCTTGCCGCCGCCCCACAGGCATACGCCGACCACGGCGGCGACGGCCAGCGGGCGACGCAGTGCGGCCCTGCGCCAGGCCAGCACGGAGCCGATCAGCGCAGCGGCGATCACGCCCGGTAGCGCGAGAAACCCGCCATCGCGGATATCCACAATGCTCAGGGGCGTCGCCGCGTACTGCTCGGCAAAGCGCGCAACGAATGCCAGCCGTGCCACCAGCAGGCCGCCGAGGAACATGGCGAACAGCGCACCTTCGGGATTGGCGCCGCGCCTGCGCCCGGCCAGCCAGCCGGCCAGCAGCGCACCGAAGAAGCCGAGGTAGAGCAGGACGTGGGGCAGGGGAATGGCCAGTGGGCCGAGGGTCAGACTGGTCAAGGCAGGAGCCCGGCAAAAGGAAACCAAGGTACAGCAGGGCGCGGCCATGCGGCAGCGCCGGGCTGTGGATAAATGTTTCGCCTCAGGCCGGCAGCGGCTCGGCCTGCTGCTCGCGCAACTCGGCGGTGAGCCGCCCGGCGCAGGCGCCGACCTTGCGCACGGCCGCTTCGATCAGCGGCAGGTCGCGGTTGGAGTAGTTCATGCGGATGCAGTTGCGGTATTTGCCCGAGGCGGAAAAGATGTTGCCCGCCGCTACCTGTACGTTGTCGCGGCGCAATTCGTGGTTCAGCCGCACGCTGTCGAACTGCGAGTCGAACTCGACCCAGAGCATGAAGCCGCCGCGCGGCCGGGTGACTCGCGCGCCTTCGGGGAAGTAGCGGCCGACCCACTCGGTCATCAGGTCGCGGTGGCGCTGGTACTGCGCGCGCATGCGGCGGATGTGCGGCTCGTAGTGGCCGCCGCCGACGAACTCGGCCAGGGCCATCTGCGGCTGCGGCGCGCAGGTGCCACTGGCGATGTACTTGAAGTGCAGGATGCGATCCAGGTAGCGCCCCGGTACCACCCAGCCGGTGCGCAGGCCGGGCGCGACCGTCTTGGAGAAGGAGCTGGCCAGCAGGACGCGGTCGTCGGTGTCGAAGGACTTGATGCTGCGTGGGCGCGGGAAGGCGTAGGCCAGTTCACCGTAGACGTCGTCCTCGAGGATCGGCACGTCGTAGCGCGCGGCCAGCGTCAGCAGGGCGCGCTTACGGGCGTCGGGCATGATGTAGCCCAGCGGATTGTTGCAGTTGGGGGTGAGCAGGATCAGCTTCACCGGCCACTGTTCCATCGCCAGTTCCAGCGCTTCCAGGCTGATGCCATTGGTGGGGTCGGTGGGAATTTCCAGCGCCTTCAGGCCATACGCCTTGAGCGCCTGCATGGCGCCGTGGAAGCTCGGCGAGTCGATGGCGATGATGTCCCCCGGTTCGCAGATGGCGCGCAGGGTGATGGCCAGCGCTTCCTGGCACCCGGTGGTGATGACGATCTCGCTGGGCGGCACCTGGCAGCCGGAGTCGAGCATCAGCCGGGCGATCTGCTCGCGCAGCGGCAGCGAGCCCTGGATGCCTTCGTAGCCCAGGCTCTGCAGGTCGGTCCGCCGCGCGGCATGCACCATCGCGCGTTGCAGCGGCTTGAGCGAAGGGCTGGCGATATCCGGCGTGCCGCGCCCGAGCTGGACGAAATCGCCGCCCGGCGCGCGGCGCACCTGTTCCAGAACCTGGTCCCACTGCGACACATCCACCGGCCGCTGTGCCGGGCGAGTCATCGCCGGCATCGGCGGCAGTTCGCGACGTTCCGGCACGAAGTAGCCGGACTTGGGCCGCGGCTCCACCAGGCCGTCATCTTCCAGTACGCGATAGGCCTGCTGCACGGTGCTGATACTGACGCCATGTTCTTCGCTTAGCGCGCGCACCGAGGGCAGGCGGTCGCCAGGGCGATACAGGCCTTGCTCGATGCGTTCGCCGAGGGTGGCGGCCAACTGCGCGTAGCGTTTCATGACAGATCTCCCGTGCCGGGTTGGTTCGGCTCGATGCAGTACAGATCGGGAAAAAATACGCCATTCAGACCGATTTCGCCCAGTTCTGTATGGAAAAAACTTTGTCGTGTTGAATCTGTAATGATTTTCCCCGATTCGTCACGCTTGCCCCACGTCCGAGGAACCCGACTGGAGGAGTGACGACATGAGCGGCCTGAGCGATGTGCGGCTGACCCTTTATCAACAGGAACTGCTGGAGATCCCCGGCACCCGCGTGGCGCCGCGTGAGCACGGCGAAAGCCGCTGGCAGCAGTTCTGGCGCCGCGTGCGCACCCGCAAGCAACTGCTGGAGCTCTCCGACGAGCAATTGCGCGACATCGGCATCAGCCGCGAGCAGGCGAAGCTGGAAGCGATGCGGCCATTCTGGCGCTGCTGATCACCTCCAGACCAATCAGGGAGCACTTATGAGCGAGACGCGCGCTGCTGCGTTTGAACGGATTGCCGCCGAGCTCGGCTACGACTTCAGCGGTGAAATGAAGATCGGTGGCAACTACGTGCCTTTCCTCATCGAGGGAAACCAGGTGCACCTGAGCGGGCAGATTCCGCGAGTAGGCGATGAAATCGTCGTCACCGGTCGGGCGGGCAGTGAGGTGTCGCTGGCCGACGCCCAACGGGCCGCCAAAGTCTGTGTGATGCGGGCGCTGGCGCTGCTGCGACAGGCGCTGGGGGATCTCGAGCGGGTGCGCAAGGTGCTGCAGCTCAATGTGTTCGTGCAGTCGGCGGAGCACTTTACCCAGCACAGCGAGGTGGCCGACGGCGCCTCGGCAGTCCTGTATGAGGTGCTGGGCGTGGCCGGTGTGCACACGCGCACGTCGGTCGGCGTCTATCAGTTGCCGAAGAATGCGACGGTCGAGCTGAATCTCCTCGTCATCGCCGAGGGCCTGCCGCGCTAGTGCCCCGCACGGTATTGCAGCGCTTCGGCCAGGTGCGGGCGCGCGATGCGGTCTTCCTGCTGCAGGTCGGCAAGGGTGCGGGCGACCTTGAGAATCCGGTGCAGGGCGCGCAGTGACAGGTTCAGGCGTTCGCCGGCCTTTTCCAGCCAGGCCTGGTCTTCCGGGCTTAATGCACAATATTGGTGCATTTTCTTCAGCGTAAGAAACGCGTTCGCGCAGCCCTGGCGGGCGAGTTGGCGCTGGCGGGCAGCGGCGACCTGAGTGGCCAGTTCCGCGCTGCTGGTGCTGGGCCCGCTGGGGGCAAGGGTGGTGCTTTCACGGTTGACGGTGAGGTGCAGGTCGATGCGGTCCAGCAGCGGCCCGGAGAGCTTGGCGCGGTAGCGCTGGATCTGTTCCGGCGAACAGCGGCAACGGCCGCTGGGGTCGCCGAGATATCCGCAGGGGCAGGGGTTCATCGCTGCCACCAACTGGAAGCGTGCCGGGAAGCGCACACGGCCGCTGGCGCGGGCGATGACAATTTCGCCCCCTTCCAGCGGTTCGCGGAGAACCTCCAGGACCTTGCGATCGAACTCCGGCAATTCATCCAGGAACAACACACCCTCGTGCGCCAGTGTGATCTCGCCCGGCTGCGGGCGGCTTCCCCCGCCGACCAGCGCCGGCGCGGAGGCGGTGTGGTGCGGTTGTCTGAAGGGGCGCTGTGGCCAGTGAGTCAGCGGCCCGCGACCTGCCACGGAATGGATCGCCGCAACCTGCAATGCCTCGTCTTCGTTCAGCGGCGGCATCAGACCGGGCAGGCGGCTGGCGAGCAGGGTCTTGCCGGTGCCGGGCGGACCGCTGAACAGCAGGTTGTGCGCCCCGGCAGCGGCGACCAATAGCGCGCGCTTGGCGGCGGCCTGGCCCTGGACTTCCGACAGGTCCGGATAGGGCGGCGTCACCCGCATCAGGCCGTTCGCCTCATAAGGACGCAGTCGCTCCTGGCCGCTGAAGTGCGCGGCCAGTTCCAGCAGGTGGCCGACGGCATAGACGGTCAGGCCGCTGGCGAGGCTGGCCTCTTCGGCGTTCTCCTTCGGCACCACCAGGGCGCGGCCGGCGGCGCGGGCAGCCAGGGCGGCGGGTAGTACTCCGGGGACCGGGCGCAAAGTGCCGGACAGCGCCAGTTCGCCCAGGCATTCCAGTTCATCCAGCCCGGCAGCGTCGGCCAATTGGCCGCTGGCGGCGAGGATGCCCAGGGCAATGGCCAGGTCGAAGCGCCCGCCATCCTTCGGCAGGTCGGCCGGGGCGAGGTTCAGGGTGATGCGTCGGTTGGGGAAATCGAAGCCGGCGTTGAGCAGGGCGCTGCGCACGCGGTCCTTGCTCTCTTTCACGGCGCCTTCGGGCAGGCCGACCAGGGTCAGGGAAGGCAGGCCGTTGGCCAGGTGTGCCTCGACGATGACGCCGGGCGCTTCCACGCCGACCTGGGCGCGGCTATGGACGATGGCGAGGGACATGGATCACTCCTGGATCGCATGCCGCCCGCCAGGAGGGGATTACTCGGCGGGTTCGGCGGCGGGCGGCGAGAGCTTGGCTTCCATTTCCGCGACCTTGGCTTCCAGCGCCTCGAGGCGCGCGCGGGTACGGGCGAGGACGACCATCTGGCTGTCGAATTCGTCGCGGCTGACCAGGTCGAGCTTGCTGAAGGCGCTCTGCATCAGAACCTTGAACTGGGCTTCCAGCTCGGCCTTCGGCAGGGGCGATTCGCCACCGAACAGACGTCCGGCTTGTTGGCTGATGGCATCGAGGAAGGCTTTGGGCGGCAGCATGGTTCATGGGTTCCGGATTGAATCAGAGCGCAGTCTATCACGCAGCCGCCGCCGGCTGCGGCGTGCGGGGTTGCACGCTTTTTGAGCAGTGTGCCCGCCCGCCGTGCGCGCTTTCGGTGCGCCCGGGCGGCACTGGCGAATCGCCAGAAACTCCTTTTTTAAGCCAAGTGCCTGATGGCGCGGGCATTTCCACGAACTGGCAAGCTTCATGCTTTGGGGCATACATGGCGTGCACCGATGCAGTTCCGGTGCGGCAGGCGAGGCAGGGGATCGCTTCGATCAACGCAGTCGGAGTGCTGAGGTAGGGCGGCCGGCGCATTACAAAAGCCAGACACTGCGCTTAGACTTGTCTCCGGGTTCGTTCTTCCTGGGGCGGGTCCACCAAAACACGGGAGAGAGTTACATGAAGCTAGTCACAGCCATCATCAAGCCGTTCAAGCTGGACGACGTTCGTGAGTCGCTGTCCGAGATCGGCGTGCAGGGCATCACTGTGACCGAAGTCAAAGGCTTCGGCCGGCAGAAGGGCCACACCGAGCTGTACCGTGGCGCGGAATACGTTGTCGATTTCCTGCCGAAGGTGAAGATCGATGTCGCCATTGCCGATGACCAGCTGGATCGTGTTATCGAAGCCATCACCAAGGCCGCCAACACCGGGAAGATCGGTGACGGCAAGATCTTTGTCGTAAATCTGGAACAGGCCATTCGTATCCGTACCGGCGAAACCGGCACCGACGCGATCTAAGCCAAGCCCACACCGAACCCCACGCCCCAGGAGAAACAACAATGACTCTGCGCAAATACGCAGGGCTAGGCGCCCTATTGCCCCTCGCAATGCCCGGTCTGGCCTTGGCCGACGAGGCTGCGGCCCCCGTCCTGAACAGCGGTGACACCGCCTGGATGCTGATTTCCAGTGCCCTGGTGCTGCTGATGACCATCCCCGGCCTGGCCCTGTTCTACGGCGGCATGGTGCGCGCCAAGAACGTCCTGTCGATCATGATGCAGTGCTTCGCGATCACCGCGCTGATCAGCATCCTCTGGGTCGTCTACGGCTACAGCCTGGCCTTCGATACCGTCGGTATGGAGAAGGGCGTGGTCAACTTCGCCTCCTTCGTCGGCGGCCTGGACAAGGCCTTCCTCAGTGGCCTGACCAGCACCGGCCTGACCTCTGCCGCGGCGCTGTTCCCGGAAAGCATCTTCGTGATGTTCCAGATGACCTTCGCGATCATCACTCCGGCCCTGATCGTCGGCGCCTTCGCCGAGCGCATGAAGTTCTCGGCCATGCTGATCTTCACCGCGCTGTGGTTCACCCTGGTCTACGCACCGATCGCCCACATGGTCTGGAGTGGTGACGGCGGCCTGCTGTGGGACTGGGGCGTGCTGGACTTCGCCGGTGGCACCGTGGTGCACATCAACGCCGGTATCGCCGGCCTGGTGGCGTGCATCGTGCTGGGCAAGCGCAAGGGCTACCCGACCGCTGCCATGGCACCGCACAACCTGGGCTACACCCTGATCGGCGCCGCGCTGCTGTGGGTGGGCTGGTTCGGCTTCAACGCCGGTTCCGCCGCTGCTGCCAACGGCACTGCCGGCATGGCCATGCTGGTCACCCAGATCGCCACCGCCGCCGCCGCCCTGGGCTGGATGTTCGCCGAGTGGATCACCCACGGTAAGCCGAGCGCCCTGGGCATCGCTTCGGGTGTGGTTGCCGGCCTGGTGGCCATCACCCCGGCCGCCGGTACCTGCGGCCCGATGGGCGCCATCGTGATCGGCCTGGCGGCCGGCGTGATCTGCTTCTTCGCCGCTACCAGCCTCAAGCGCGCCGTCGGCTATGACGACTCCCTGGACGCCTTCGGCGTGCATGCGGTCGGCGGTATCGTCGGCGCCCTGCTCACCGGCGTGTTCGCAGCGCCGGCCCTGGGCGGCTTCGGCACCGTGACCGACATCGGCGCGCAGCTGTTCACCCAGTTCAAGGGCGTGGCCTTCACCATCGTCTACACCGGTATCGTCAGCTTCGTGATCCTCAAGGTCCTGGACCTGGTCATGGGCCTGCGCGTCACCGAGGAAGAGGAAACCGTGGGTCTGGACCTCTCCCTGCACAACGAACGCGGCTACAACCTGTAAGGGTTCGCGCAAGTTCGACGAAGGGCGCCCTCGGGCGCCCTTTGCTTTTTCGATCAGCACGCTAGAATGCGCGCGCATCACCGTTAGCGACGGAGAAGTGCCCGCCATGTGGCAGCAGAAGTCCATCACCCTGCGCCCTCGCCCGCGAGGTTTCCACCTGGTCACCGACGAGATCCTGGCCGCGTTGCCGGAGCTGTCGAAGTGCCGGGTAGGCCTGCTGCACCTGCTGTTGCAGCACACCTCCGCCTCGCTGACGGTCAACGAGAATGCCGATCCCTCGGTGCGTCGCGATTTCGAGCGGTTCTTCAATCGCCTGGTGCCCCAGGGTGAAGGCGGCTACGAGCATGACTACGAGGGGCCGGATGACCTTCCGGCGCATTTCAAGTCGAGCCTGCTGGGCTGTCAGCTGACGCTGCCGATACAGCAGGGAGGCTTGGCAATGGGCACCTGGCAGGGTATCTATCTGGGCGAGCACCGTGACCACGGCGGCCCGCGCAGGATAGTGGCGACCTGGCAGGGCGAGCTTGTATGAATTTTTTCCGGCGGCGTTCGTCAAAGCGCGCAGCTGGGCTATAACTAACGTGCTTTGCAGCACCACAGAGGTTGAACGATGAGCGACGAAGAACTGGAACAGGACGAGCTGGACGGCGCTGACGAGGATGATGGCGAAGAGCTCGCCGCAGCCGACGACGGCGACGCCGAAGCAGACAGCGGCGATGGGGATGAAGCCCCTTCTTCCAAGGGCGGTGGCAAGAAAGCCAAGGCCGCTGCGGAAGAAGAGGAACTGCCCTCGGTCGAAGCCAAGCAGAAGGATCGTGATGCACTGGCTCGCGCGATGGAGGAATTCCTCACTCGCGGTGGCAAGGTGCAGGAGATCGAGCCCAACGTCGTGGCCGACCCGCCCAAGAAGCCGGATAGCAAATACGGCAGCCGCCCTATCTGATATCTGACGCAATACGAAAAGCCCCGTCGCTCCGTCTGGAGCGGCGGGGCTTTTTCATGTCCGATTATTGCGGCGTGCCGTGCTGTAGGAGCGAGCAGGAGTATCAGAGCTTCGCCAGGACGCCCGGCAGCTCTGCCAGGTTGTGGATGATCGCGCTGGGCGCTTCTTCGCCGTCCCATTGCTTGCGGGCGGGGTTGAACCAGATCGCCTTCATGCCCGCGCGGCGCGCGCCGGCGATGTCATCGCTGGGGTGGTCGCCGATGTGCACGGCCTGTTCGGCGGCGACGCCGCCGCGCTTGAGCGCTTCCTGGAACGGATGCGGATCGGGCTTGCCGACGCCCAGTTCTTCCGCGCACAGGGCGAACTGGAAGTAGTCCGCCAGGCCCAGCCGGCGCACGTCGGCGTTGCCGTTGGTGAGCACGCCGAGGATGAAGCGGTTGGCCAGTTGCTCCAGGGTCGGATGCACCTCGGGGAACAGTGCCACCTGGTGCCGCGCCTGGAGGAAGGTCTGGAAGCCGGCCTCGGCCAACTCCGTCGCCTCGGGCTGTGGATAACCCGCGTCGAGCAGCGCGTGGAACAGGATGCGCCGGCGCAGCTCACTCAGGCGGTGCTTGAGCATCGGGTCCTGCTGCATCAGTCGTGAGCGGATTGCCCACAGGTGCTCGATGGGCACCGGGCCGAGCTGTGCAGCGTGCACCGCGAGCCAGTCACGCAGGGTGGCTTCGGCGCTGTTCATCACCGGGGCGACGTCCCACAGCGTGTCGTCGAGATCGAAGGTGACCAGACGGATACTCATTCTTCTGCTCCGGGTTTACGGCGTGCCCGCGGGTGCGCCTGGTCGTAGACCGTGGCGAGGTGTTGGAAGTCCAGGTGGGTATAGATCTGCGTGGTGGCGATGTCGGCGTGGCCGAGCAGCTCCTGTACCGCGCGCAGGTCCTGGGAGGATTCGAGCATATGACTGGCGAACGAATGCCGCAGCATGTGCGGGTGCAGGTGCTGGCCCAGCTCGCGCACGCCGGCCTCGCGCACCCGCAGCTGGATGGCGCGCGGCGTCAGGCGCTTGCCGCTGCGGCCGATGAAGACGGCGTTGTCCTGCGGCGACACGCTGGCCCGTAGTGGCAGCCAGGCTTCGATGGCCTGCCGCGCGGCGCGGCCGACCGGGAGTTCGCGAACCTTGTTACCCTTGCCGTGGACGCGTACCAGGCCGTCTTTCAGGTCCAGCCATTCCAGGTCGAGGCCGACCAGCTCGGAGAGGCGCAGGCCGGAGGAATAGAACAGCTCCAGCAACGCCTGGTCGCGACGGGCGATGAAGTCGTCCTCGACGCCGCCGTCGAGCAGTTGCGCAGTGCGGTCGGTATCCAGCGTGCGCGGCAGCTTACGGGCGCCCTTCGGAGCGGCGAGGCCGTCGGCGGGATCGTGCCGGCAGCGGCCTTCGCGGATCAGGTACTGGTACAGCCCGCGCGTGGCCGACAGCAGGCGCGCCAGGCTGCGGCTGGCAAGGCCCTGCTGGTGCAGGCGGGCGACGAACAGGCGCAGGTCGCGCACCTGCAGCGCCGACCATTCGTTGATCGAGGATTTCTCGCACAGCGCGGCGAGCCGCGCCAGGTCGCGGCGGTAGCCGTCGAGCGTGTGCACGGACACCTGGCGCTCGCTGCGCAGGTGTTCCAGATAGGATTCCAGATCGGCTTCGAGCGACACGCGGAAAGCTCCCAGTGATACAGCCAGGCTGGCAGCTTACCGCGTTGCGAAGGTCAGCGTACCGAGCGCAGTGGCGTGGAGAAGCGCGGCAGGGTGCGCGCGAGGACTTCGGCAACGTAGCCGAGGAACAGGGTGCCCAGCGAGCTCTTATAGTGCTGCGGATCGGGGCTGCCGATCGCCAGCACGCCGTGCAGACCCTGGAAGGTCAGCGGCACGACGGCGGCGGACCCGACCTGCTCGCGTTCGCTTTCGCAGAACAGGAAGGCCAGCTCGTGGGGGCGCAGCACGCCGCAGACGGTCTTGCCGCCGGACAGCAGGCCACCGATGGCCTGGTGCGCTTCGGCGCTGCTCACCGAGCGGCCCACCGGCAGATTGTTGTCGCTGAACAGGATCAGGCTGACGTAGGGCACGAGGAATTCGTGGCGCAGGCTGTCTTCCACCGTGCTGACGATTTCCTCGAGGCTGGTGGCGTCGAGCAGATCGAGCACCAGGCGGCGGGTCTTGTCGAACAGGCGATCGTTGTCGCGGGCTACGTCCATCAGTTGCGACAGCCGATGGCGCATCTCGATGTTGCGCTCACGCAGCAGGCGCACCTGGCGTTCCACCAGCGACACGGCATCGCCCGGCTGGTGCGGAATGCGCATCTCCGGGATCAGCTCGTCATGGTCGACGAAGAATTCAGGGTGCCGGCGAAGATAGTCGGCGACCTGTTCGGCTTCGAGCGTAACGGTGGGGTCCTGGGGGATATCGGTCATAAGCGTCCCGGTTCAGCGCCTGTCCAATGTCTGCCTGCGCTTTGCTCATACGGCGTTGGAAACAGGCTCAAAATGCTCATCTACTCTTCGTAAACTGCGCTTTCTCGCCTGTTTCCGCCTTGTCTGAGCTGCGCTCGGCAAGACCTTGAACAGGCTTATAGACGTACCTGGCCTTCGAACACCCGCACGGCGGGCCCGGTCATCATAACGGGCTGACCCGGTCCTGCCCACTCGATGGACAACCGTCCGCCGGGAAGGTCGATCTGTACCGGCGATTGCAGCCAGCCCTGGCGAATGCCGGCGACGGCGGCGGCGCAGGCGCCGGTGCCGCAGGCCAGTGTCTCGCCGGCGCCGCGTTCCCAGACGCGCAAGCGTGCCTGGTGCGGATTGACGATCTGCAGGAAGCCGATGTTGGCCTTCTGCGGGAAGCTTTCGTGGACTTCGAGTTTCGGGCCCAGGGTGCGTACCGGTGCGCTGTCGACGTCATCCACGCGCAGCACGCCGTGCGGGTTGCCCATGGAGATGGCGGCCAGCTCGTAGCGCTGCCCGTCCACTTCCAGGGGATAGCTCAGCGCCTCGCTCTCGGCCTTGAACGGCACCTGCTCGGGCACCAGGCGCGGCGGGCCCATGTCGACGGTGACCTGGCCATCGTTGGCGATGGTCAGCTCGATCATGCCGCCCTTGGTTTCCACGCGGATGGTCTTCTTCGCGGTCAGGCGCTTGTCGACCACGAAGCGCGCGAAGCAGCGCGCGCCGTTGCCGCACTGTTCGACCTCGGTACCGTCGCAGTTGAAGATGCGGTAGCGGAAGTCCGCGTCCGGTGTGCTCGGCGGCTCGACGATCAGCAGTTGATCGAAACCGACTCCGAAATTGCGGTCGCCCCACTGTTTGACGTGGCGTGGCTGCACATGGGCGTGCTGGCTGACCAGGTCCAGGACCATGAAGTCATTGCCCAGCCCGTGCATCTTGGTAAAGCGCAGAAGCATCGTCGTCTCGGCCTCAGTCCGGCAGCAGGCTTTCGCCGGCGAACAGCTCTTGTCTCTTGCGGCAACGCACCCCGTGCGCGGCCGAGCTATCCGCCAGCACCTCGGCGGCGCGGCCCCGGGTGTTGTCGTTGGAAATCATGACGAAACCATAGGCGCCGGCCGGATGAACGGCCAGCAGGTCACCTTCTTTCCGGGCGGGGGCGCGAAGCCGGGCGGGGAAGTCGCCGGTTTCGCCCGGCGGCGTGCCAAAGCGCTCGGCAATCGCCGACGCTGGCACGTCTGCCGCGAGCAGTCGCCCGCCGCGGACGTCGAAGGCGTCCATGGGAACGCCCTCAGAGACCGTAGCGGTCCTTGCTGTGTTCGTTCTTGGCCTTTTCGTCGTCCGGCAGGTACAGCGGGCCTTTCTGCCCGCAGCCAGCAATGGCGGCGGTCAGCAGGGCGATCGCGACGAAGGGAAGCAGCAGTCGCTTCATGGCGGAATCCTTTAAATAAAGCGTCGATTGGGCCGGAGTATACCGGCCCCCCGCCGGCTTGCCTATGCGAGCCGGCTCCCGCCTGGCGGGGCTTTCGGCTCGCGCCCGGCGGGCCGCTGGCCCTATGATGGTGGGCAAAAAATGGAAAGCTCGATGGACTATCGCGATCCCCTGCCCAGTTCGGTGTCGGTGGCCTACCTGCAGGGCCTTGTGGGGCATCTGCAGCGCCACGGCGTGGAGCCGACGCAGTTGCTGGAGACGGTGCATCTGGAGCCCTCGATCCTCGCCCAGCGTGACCAGCGTATCGCCGCCAGTGCTTACCTCGAACTGGTTGGCGCCGGCGTGCGCCTGAGTGGCGACGACAACCTCGGCCTGCATCTGGGCGAGGCGGTGCGCCCCGGCTACTACGGCGTACTCGGCTACCTGATCATGAGCTGCGCGACCCTTTCCGACGCCCTGCATCGCCAGGCGCGCTATGCCGCGCTGGTGGGCAACCTGGGCCGCGTCGAGCTGGCCGACGAGCCGCCGCGCGACGGTTGCGAGCCCTTGGTCAAACACTGCTGGGAGGCGCTGCTGCCGCAACAGCAGCGGCAGATGAGCGAGGAGACGCTGGCCGGCTGGGTCAGCTTCGGCCATTGGGTCAGTGGCGTGGACGAGGCGCCGTTCGAAGTCCGCTTCAGGCACAGCGCCCCGGCGGACGTCAGCGAACACGCCCGCATCTTCCGCTGCCCGGTACTCTTCGATCAGCCGGACAATGCCCTGGTCTTTCCCAAACGCCTGCTGGCGCTGCCGCTCGGCCAGGCTGACGCTCAGGTGCAGCGCACCCTGGATGCCTACGCCGAACGCCTGCTGGTGGAGATCAACAAGGGCGACAGCGTGCTCGACCGTGCGCGCCGGGAGCTGGCGCGCCAGTTGCCGGAGCAGGGCGCCGACCTGGAGCACCTGTCGCTGACGCTCGCCCTGAGCCCCCGCACCCTGCAACGCCGCCTGCGCGATACCGGCCTGTCGTTCAGCCAACTGGTGGACGAAACCCGCCAGCAGCTGGTGCTCCACTATTTGCGCGACCCGGCACTGGATACCGCCGATATCGCCTATCTGCTGGGCTTCAGCGAAGCCAGTTCGCTCGCCCGCGCATTCCGGCGCTGGACGGGGCAGAGTCTGGGCGAATACCGGCGTAAACTGGTGCCTTTGACTGATTCCGAGGACGATGCATGAGCACTTTGAGCGAAGCCCGCTTCCATGACCTGGTGGACGCCGTACAGGTAACGGTGGAGGACGCCTTCGACGACAGCGATCTGGACCTGGACCTGGAGAACTCCAGCGGCGTGCTGACCGTGCGCTTCGAGAACGGCACCCAGCTGATCCTCAGCCGCCAGCCGGCGCTGCGCCAGCTGTGGGTGGCGGCGCGCTCCGGCGGCTTCCACTTCGACTACGACGAATCCGGCTCGCTGTGGATTTGCGACAGCACCCGCGAACCGCTGGGCGCGCTGCTCAATCGCGCCACGCTGGAACAGGCTGGCGAGGATGTCGACTTCCCCGGCATCTGAGGGGCAGGCGAGCGTCGCTTCGCCCTGCTGCCGGCGCTGCTGCCTGGACGACGCGGATGTCTGCGTCGGCTGCGGCCGCACCCTGGGCGAGATACTGGAGTGGAACGAGGCGGACGGCGAGCGTCGCCGGGCGATTCTGGCGGACTGCGAAAAGCGCCGAAACAACCACTCGCCGAAGTGGTGACTGGTCGGTGTTGCTTATTTTCTGTGCTGTGTTAGTGTCCGGGAAAACCCCGCCTTGGGCGGGGTTTTTCTTTTTTCGGAATTCATTGCGCGTTCGTTTCCCGAACGTCTTTACTGCCAGAACACCCAGGGCCCCGAGCGCGCGAGCGTCCGGGGCTCTCCTGTAAGGAGACTGCCAACCATCATGACCACGACTCCCATCACCGTCACCCGACTCGACCTGCAACGTCTGGAGCGCATGCTCGACAGCCTGGATGAGTACGGCCCCGCTGCCGAGGCGTTGGAGGCCGAGCTGGCCCGTGCCACGGTCGTCGGCCACGACGAGATACCGCCGGGCGTGGTCACGATGAACTCCACCGTGCGCTGCCGCGAGGAAAGCAGTGGCAAGGAGTACCACCTGACGCTGGTCTACCCGGCCAATGTCGGCGGGGAAGGCAAGGTGTCGATCCTGGCGCCGGTCGGCACCGCGCTGCTCGGCCTGACCACCGGCCAGAGCATCGACTGGCCGGCGCCCAGCGGCAAGACGCTGAAGCTGACCCTGCTGGAAGTCGAATACCAGCCCGAAGCGGCCGGCGACTTCGATCGCTGAGTTCCCTTCCGGGACTTTCCCTCCCCGGGCGTCCGGTCCGGCCTTCAGGCCTCGGCCAGCGCCCGGTTCAGCGCCTGTTCCAGGCTCTGCTTGTAGCGCAGGAAGTGCACCGTCTGCAGCTCGCCGCCCTCGCGCATGGCCGAGAGGTCCAGGTCGGTGATGTAGCAGGGGTAGCGCTCCTGTCCCCGGCGCCGGTCCAGGATGTGCCTGGCCACGGCCTGGAACAGCTCGTTACCGAACTCCAGTTCCGAGAACTCGCGGTGGTTGCAGAACAGCGTGGTGCGCGCGCGCTGGCCTTCTCCGGGTTCGACGATCGCCTGCACGTTGTAGAACGGCAGCGCTTCCAGCGGCTGCGGCGCGTTGCGCCGCTCGATGCGTTGCGCACGCTGGTGACCGTTGGTCACCACTTCGTAGAAGAGGATGTCCGCACCCACCGGTCCCTGGCTTTCCAGTAGCGAGATCACGGCGTTGCGGCGGTACTGCACCGACTGCAGGAAGCGCTGCAGCGGCAGCAGCAGGCCTTCCTCGGTGTCGTACTCCTGGTGGCGTCGCCAGAGGGCGTTGCGCTCATCGAGGATGGTGATTTCCGCGCTGCCTTCGTCCAGGCGGTAGAACACCTGCACGGTATTGGCCCGGCCCAGCGGCAGGATCATGGCGAGGTCGTCGCCTTCCAGCGCGTGCCGGTCCAGCTGCAGGAAGCCGCTGTCGTCCTGGGTGTCGCCCAGGTGCTCGACGAGCGCCGGCAGCCCTTCGATCACCCGGTGGCTGACGCTGCCGGGCACCAGGTGCAGCAGGTGGAAATGCTGGCGCACCTGCAGCAGGTAGCGCCCGCCCTTGCCGCTGGCGAGCTGCGCATGGGCATCGCGGAACAGGTCTTCCACGCGCTGGGCGATGGCCGCGGCGCGGTTGCGGCAGAAGCAGCGCACCAGCAGACGCGGCGGCGGGGCGTCGGTGGGCAGCGTGTTGAGGAACTCGCGCAGGCAGTCGAGCAGCGCGTGGGGGCCCGAGTAGCGGCTGACCAGCAGTTCGTTCCAGCTGTTGAGGGTGATTTGGTCGAGGGTCAGCACCAGGTTGTCGCGCACCCCGGAGTAGCCGAGCGAGTCGGTGCGCTCGGTGGTCATATGCACGTTCATCTGGCTGTGCTGGCGCAGCGGGTCGATGCCGACGTTCACCAGCAGCAACACCTGCGACGGCACCGCGCTGCGCAGCAGGGCACTTTCCGGCACCTCGTCGAGCGGCAGCGGGACGGCCTGCTGCAGGCTGCCCAGCAGGTTCTGCAGTTCGAACTCGCTCAGGTCGCTGGCGCCCGGCTGCAGGGACAGCCGCGTGGTTGCATCGACCACGCCGTTGCGGTGGCTCCAGGCGAGCAGGTCCATGAGGTCACGGGCGCGACGTAGCGGGGCGAAGTCGGCCATCTCCTGCAGCGACAGGTTGCCGCCATACAGCGCCCAGAACGGAGGTTTGCCGGCGTCGCCACCCGGCAGCTGGGCGAGGGTGAGGATGTCTTCGGCCATGTCCGGGGCGATACCCGGGTTGATGAATTCGACCTTGCCGGCCTTGCGCTCGAAGGCGGCGTACAGGCGTCGTCCGAGGATGCCCATGTCCCGCGGGTTGATGCCGCTGGCGGCCTGCTGCAGGCGGGCGAACTGAGAAAGGAAGCGGTAGCTATGGGTCAGCTCGTTGACCAGCGCGCGGCGTTCCAGCAGCACCTGGCGTACTTTCCACTGGCTGCGGCTGTCCAGTTGGGCGAAGGCGCGGTTGTCCCACTTCCACTCCGCCGAGACGCGCTCCATCACCTTGCGTTGCCAGCTCTTGTGGCCCTGGCGCGGCGGCCGGCCGAGTTTCTTGCCGACCTTCAGGTAGAGGCAGCGGCGGATCAGTTCCAGGCGCTCGGTTTCCCCGCGCGCCTTGAGGTATTCCTCCAGGCGCCGGTAGAGCATCACGTAGGGGTCGAGATCCTCCACGTCCAGGCGGCCGGCGTAGATCGCCTGCTTGTAGCGCAGGCTCAGGCAGGAAACCTGCGGGTGTTCGCTGGCGTAGACCTCGGTGAGCAGCAGCTTGAGCACCGATTTGTAGGGCGACTCGATGCCCTTGAACAATTGCCACATGCCGGCGCCGATGAACTCGCCGGGCGGGATGCGCGCCAGGTGCCCGAGATCGAGGACGTCCTCGGCGCGGATGAAGCGTTTGCTCAGCAGTGTCTGGCAGTACTCTGCGTAGCGATTCTCCTCATAGACCGGTACCAGCCACCACAGCGGCGTGCGGCCGCCAAGCCAGATGGCGGTGCGGTAGAACTCGTCGAGCAGCAGGTAGTGCTGGCTGGTGCCGCAGTCGTCGGAGGTCAGCCGCGCCTCGCGGGCGCCCTGGGTGTAGTGCTGCGGGTCGACGAGGAAGCAGTGCACCTCGGCGCCCAGGGTCGCGGCCCATTGTTCGAGCAGCTCGCATTTGCGGCGCAGTTCCGCCAGCTCCCGCTCGGAGAGGTCGGGGGCGTGGCAGACCCACAGGTCCAGGTCGCTCTGTTCGGCCTGGGCGACGGTGCCCAGGCTGCCCATCAGGAACAGCCCGTGGATCGGCAGTGGCGGGTTGCCGCGACGGGGCTTGTAGCTGAAGGAGCGGGTCAGGCGCTGGGCTTCGGCGAGGACGTCGTCCTCCGGAACGAAGTTCGACAGCCCTGCGGGGGTGCTGGCCGATACGTAGCCGGGCAGCAGCGGGTGGTTCACGTCCAGCAGCAGCGGCAGCAGCTTGAGAACAAGCTGCTGCCGCGTGGAAAGCGCTTCACTGGCCCGTTGCAGGCGCGCGGAGTTGACCTTCAGGAAGCGCTGACGCAGCTGCGTCAGCACCTTTCGGTCGATGCCGTCGTCGATGTCCGGGCGAATTTCGGGAGTGAGCGTCATGGCGTACTGCTGCCTGGCCAGCGGCGCCGCATCAGGGAATGCGGCGCTCGGAAGTGTGCCAGTTTATCGCCCGCTCGCAGGGGAACTTGAGGTCAGCCGCGCAGGATGCCGAGCAGGACCTGAGCGTGTTCGGCGGCGTCGAGGCCCAGGCTGGTCAGATAGCCGCCGTCCTGCTGGTCGATCAGGCCTTTGGCATGGAGTCGGCCGGCGGCCGCCACGGCCTCGGCGGAAGCGTCGTGATGCACTTTCAACCCGGCCTGGCTGTTCTCCAGGTCGTAGAGCGCCAGCAGATCAAGTTCCTCAACCATTTCTTTGGTGAAAGCCATTCTTCTAACTCCCGATGGTCACTGAGGCTCCAGTGTAGTCTCAAGTCCGACCGGTTCGGCAAGCGGTCTTATGCCGCTGCCTCATTCGGCAACAGTGCCGTCGGGCAGGGTCGGCAGTGCGCGCAAGGCCTGTTCGTACCATTCGCCGTTGAACGGGCGGTCTTCGGCCAGCATCGACTCGATCTCGTGGGCGAGCACGAGGGCCATCAGGTGCAGTGC
The DNA here is from genome assembly GCF_020401845.1 of Pseudomonas sp. HS-18. Taxonomy (NCBI): domain Bacteria; kingdom Pseudomonadati; phylum Pseudomonadota; class Gammaproteobacteria; order Pseudomonadales; family Pseudomonadaceae; genus Pseudomonas; species Pseudomonas sp. HS-18. The sequence continues at coordinate 6,182,452 of NZ_CP084413.1, read as the reverse complement.
ATCCTCGCGCTCGTAGCCGACCAGCGTCAGCTTGTTGAACACCGCGCGGGCGGCTGCCGGGCTCTCGCTTTCAATCTGGTTCTCGATCGCCTGGATCAGGGTGTCTTCGGCGAAGGACTCTTCGGCATCGTCCTGGTCAGTCATCACATTGCTCTCCGCTGGACTTGTGAAGCCGCCTGAAGTTGGCCAACCTGCGGGACAACTTCAGGTGCGTAAAAGGATTGTCGGGCGACATGATCACCTATTACACCCTCGTCGGCGACCGCCTGGTTCGCCACAACGGCAGCGAGTGCCATGGCATGCCCAAGGACACGCTCTGGATCGACCTGTTCCGGCCCACGGCGGAAGAGGAAAAACTGCTGGAGTCGATCATCGAGGTGGATGTGCCGACCCAGGAGGAGATGGCCGAGATCGAGGACTCCTCGCGCTTCTACGAGAGCAAGGGAGCGCTGTACATGACCACCACCGTGGTCGGTGGCATCCGCGAGCACAAGCCGAGCACCTCGGAGGTCACCTGCGTACTGACACCGCACTGGCTGGTGACGGTGCGCTACACCGACCTGCTGGCCTTCCGTACCTTCGAGTCGCGCACCCAGCGCGGCGGCTGCGAGGGGCGCAGCGACCAGTTGTTCGTGACCCTGATGGACAGCGTGGTGGACCGCATCGCCGACGTGCTGGAGAACGTCCAGAAGCAGCTCGACAGCCTGGGCACCAGCATCTTCCGCGAGGGCCCGGCCAACGAGAAGGCCGACCTGCAGGAAGTGGTCAAGCAGCTCGGGCGCAAGAACTCGCTGCTGTCCAAGCTCAACGAGAGCCTGCTGAGCATCAGCCGGCCGCTGAGCTATTTCCGCCAGGGCAGCAACGGCTGGATCAGCGACGAAGTGAAGCTGGGCATGAAGTCGGTGGAGCGCGACGTGCGCTCGCTCAGCGAGTACCAGACGAAGATGGCCGGGGAAATCACCTTCCTGCTCGATGCCACCCTGGGCCTGATCAACATCGAGCAGAACAGCATCATCAAGGTGTTCTCCATCGCCGCGGTACTGTTCCTGCCGCCGACCCTGGTGGGTACGGTGTACGGCATGAACTTCGCGCACATGCCCGAGCTTGCGTGGCTGGCCGGCTACCCCATGGCGCTGGTGGCGATGGTGATCTCGGCGATCATTCCCTACTACTGGTTCAAGTACAAAGGCTGGCTGTAGCCGGTTGCTGGGTGGATTGAGGCGAGCTCGCTCGATGAGATTGATGCCGGTCAAGAAGGCTTGCCCCGCTGGCGCAGAGAGTGGGAAGTCCCCTGACCACTCAATGTCTCACCGGAGGAGACCATGTCCGAGACCGTCACCCGCAGAACCGCCCCGGTACGCCGTGCCAACAAGACTGCCAGCCGGGCGCCGGCCGCCGCCAAGCCACCGATGACCGATGGCGCGGAGGAAATCCGTGCCCAGAGCCATGGCCCGGTTGCGCTGAAAGTGGCCATGGCGCCCCGCGGCAGCAACGAGGACTCCACGTCCGCCGAGCTGCCGGCCCTCTACCCTTACCGCAAGCGGCTGCAGCGCAGGGAATACGAACATCTCAAGGAGCAGTTGCAGGTCGAGCTGCTGAAGGTGCAAAGCTGGGTGAAGGAGACCGGCCAGCGCGTCGTCGTGCTGTTCGAGGGCCGTGACGCCGCGGGCAAGGGCGGCACGATCAAACGCTTCATGGAGCACCTCAACCCGCGTGGCGCGCGGGTCATCGCCCTGGAGAAACCCAGCGACGCCGAGCGCGGCCAGTGGTACTTCCAGCGCTACATCCAGCACCTGCCCACGGCCGGGGAGATCGTCTTCTTCGACCGCTCCTGGTACAACCGCGCCGGCGTCGAGCGGGTGATGGGCTTCTGCTCGCCGCGCCAGTACCTGGAGTTCATGCAGCAGACACCGGAGCTGGAGCGCATGCTGGTGCGCAACGGCATCCTGGTCTTCAAGTACTGGTTCTCGGTGAGCCGCGAGGAGCAACTGCGCCGTTTCGTCTCGCGCCGCGACGACCCGCTCAAGCACTGGAAGCTGTCACCCATCGACATCCAGTCGCTGGACAAGTGGGATGACTACACCCAGGCCAAGGAAGCGATGTTCTTCCACACCGACACCGCCGATGCGCCCTGGGTGGTGATCAAGTCCGACGACAAGAAGCGTGCGCGCCTCAACTGCCTGCGGCACTTCCTGCACACGCTGGATTACCCCGGCAAGGACGAGAAGATCGCCCACGCGCCTGACCCGCTGCTGGTCGGCCGGGCCGCCGACCTGGACCGTGACGAGATGCAGGCGCCGCCTGTGGTGGAGAGTGCTGCCGCGGTACCCGAGGCGGAGCCGGAACCCGAGGCGATCCCGGCCTGAGGCGCTACTGCTGGCTGATCAGCATGAGCTGGCCGGAAACGGCGCGGGCGTTGCGGTCGACGATGATCGGGGCCCAGGGACGGCCGGAAGCGCTGACGCCGCTGTTGCTCTTGCTGTTCATGTCCAGCAGCGCCTTGCTCAGGTATTCCCAGCGGGTGCGCAGTTTCTTGGTCGCATCGCTATCGGGCAACTGATCGATGCGCTGGGTCAGCAGCGGTACCAGCACGCTCTCGTCCTGGCCGAGGTATTCCTGCGGCTGCTCGCGGGCCAGCTCCAGGCCGCTGATGTACGCGCGGCCCAGGTACTGGGTGGCCAGGTACTCGACGCGCACCGGCAGTTCCCACAGCGGAATCTGATTGGCGTCGGCGCTAGCCGGCACGAAGCGCTCGACCTGGTTGAGCAACTCGCGCAGGGCGCGGCTCAGGTCCTGGTTGTAGCGCCAGGGCAGGTCTTCTTCCTTGGGGCCGTAGGAAACGCCATTGCGAATCTGCGTTACGAATTCCGCATGGGCCTTCTTGAGCGCGTCGTCGGCCTTGGGGTAGCCCTTGACCGCCTTGTCCAGGGTGGCCAGGTCCTTCTCCAGCTGGGCGGCGTGGGTTTCCTGGAAGCCTTCGCCGCGCAGCAGCAACAGGCTGTTGATCGAGCGGCAGGTGTAGACCTGCAGGGTCTGCAATTGCAGTTCCTCGCTGGGCAGGTTGGCCTGGGCGGCGAGGGAGAGGAGTCCGAAACAGCACAGCAGGAAACCGCGATAGACATCGAGCTTTCGGAACATGGCGGAGGCGTCCTTCTTGTTATTGTGAGCTGCCTGATTCGCCCGGGCGCGTGTTCTCTGGCGCCAGAAATGCAGCTATCCCTAGGCTAGCTGCGAACCTTGCCGCTGCAACCGTCCGAAAGAGTGATTTGTGCAGCTGAACCGGTGCCGGCGGAGGGTTCGGGAGGGGGAGGACTGCTCTGGGGAGAGCCGAACCTCCGCCGGGCGTTGCGGGGCAGACGGGCGTCAGAAGCGCCAGTAGGCCGAAAGGGTGGTCTGGTCGAGGTCGATGTCGCCGACGTCCAGGTACTCCTGCTGCAGGCGCACGCCCAGGCCGCCGATCACGTCCATTTCACCGCCGAAACCGTAGAGCGCGTCCACGTCGTCGGATTTGCCGGCGGCATCGTCATCAGCGTGCCAGGCATGCACGCCGGCGATGCCGTACAGGCGGATGCGCTGGCCGATGGGGACGCCCAGGTGGACGTTGGCTTGCAGCGACTCGCCGTCGAAGTGCTTCTTGCCGTCGCTCATGTCGCCGAAGTCGACCACCGCGCCTTCCAGGGACAGGTAATTGTTGAAGCGGTAGCCGGCGTACAGCTTGTAGCTGTTGTCGTGGTCATCGAAGGACCGCTCGTCGATCTCGAGGCGGGTCACGCCGCCACCGACGTAGAGGCCGCTGTCGTCGGCCATCGCCAGGGCCGGAGCGGTCAGGGCGAGGGCGCAGAGGAGTTTCGAAAGGCGCATAGGATTCCCTTGCGGCCGGCGCGTGGCGCTGGCCGCCTTGCTGTCATGCTGAAGGTTCGGGTGCCGGCTCGGCGCTGACGGATGGGGGCCAGCGCGGCGGCGGGTGCATTAGAACGAGGGGGCGACGGGCTCGACCATCGTAGGTTGTCGAGACTCGCCTGGCTTTTTTTCTAGACGGGCCGGCAGAGGTCAGGCGTGGGCCGCCTGGCGCAGGCGTTCGCGGTCGAGGATCTCGATGCCGCCGTAGCTCAGGCGCACGATGCCCTGGGCTTCCAGGTCCTTGAGGATCTGGTTGGTGGTCTGCCGTGACAGCGAGAGCATGGCCGCCAACTGCTCCTGGGGCAGGTGCAGCTCGCGCTTGGCAGTGGCCGACTCGCCGTAGCCCTCGGCGATCATCAGCAGGCGCCGGGCCAGGCGCGGCGCGGCGGGCAGCAGCGACAGCTCTTCCAGTACGGCGAAGGTGATGCGCAGCTTGTGGCTCATCAGCAGGGCGAAGTCGCGCCAGTATTCCGGGTGCTGCGCCAGCAGCGCCTGCAGCGGCGCCAGGGGCACCTGCAACAGCACGGTGGCACCTTCGGCGTAGGCGTCGTGGGTGCGCGGCTGGCCGTCGAACAGGCAGATCTCGCCGAACCAGTTGGGCGCTTCCACCAGGGCCAGCAGCGCTTCCTTGCCGCTCTCGCCGACCACGCTGACGCGCATCGCCCCATCCACCACGCAATACAGGCCGCACGGCGCGTCGCCACGGGCGAACAGGCGCTGGCCGGCGGGCAGGCGGCGCACCAGGGCGGCTTCGCACAGGGCCTGGCGCAGACCCTCCGGCAGGGTCTGGAACCAGCGGCCTTCCGGCAGGCGGGCGAGGTAGGGCTTGGCGTCGGTCATGGGTAATGTCGGCTAGCTGACAGAGTGGCGAGGCGCACATCGCCATGATGCCAGTACCTTGCGGGAGAACAACAATGAAAACGCTCGTCGACCACCTTGCCCAATATGCCGCCTACCATCGTGACCGGCGGAACATCGTCAGCCATTTCATCGGCATCCCGATGATCGTGCTGTCCATCGCTACCCTGCTGTCGCGCCCCGGCTTCGAGCTGGGCGGCCTGCTGGTCTCACCGGCCACGCTGCTGGCGCTTGCCTCTGTCGTTTTCTACCTGCGCCTGGACCTGCGCTTCGGCCTGCTGATGACTGCGCTGCTGGCGCTGTCGCTGTGGATCGGCGCTGCATTCGCAGCCGGCACCACGGCATCCTGGCTTGCCTGGGGGATCGGCCTGTTCGTGGTGGGCTGGATCATCCAGTTCGTCGGCCACTGGTATGAGGGGCGCAAGCCGGCGTTCGTCGATGACCTCACCGGGCTGATCGTCGGCCCGCTGTTCGTCGCTGCCGAAGCGGCCTTCCTGCTTGGCCTGCGCGACGAAGTGCGCCACGCCGTGGAAGAGCGCGCCGGCCCCACCTGCATCCGCGAGAAGAAGGCGACCGCCTGATTCAGCTCATTCTGTGCCGCTGAGCTGGCGCAGGATCCGGGCGCTGTCGGGGTCGGCCGGGAAGAAGGTTTCCAGCGCCAGCTCCGACAGCGTCACGTCCACCGGCGTGCCGAACACCGTGATGGTGCCGATCAGGCTGCAGACACCCAGCTCCGTCTGCAATTGCACCGGGATCAGCACCATGTCGCCGCTGGCTGTCTCGTCGTAGGGCGGCGCCGGATAGGCGGCCACCTCGTCGCGCAACGCCGCCAATGCCGGGTCGCCGCTGGCCTCGTAGTCGCGCTGCAAGCGCTCCACTACATGCGCCTTCCACGGCCCGAGATTGAGGATGCGCGGCGCCAGGCCCTTGGGGTGCAGGCTCATGCGCAGCACGTTGATCGGCGGCTGCAGCAGCTCCGGGGCGACGCCGAGCAGGAAGATATCGACCGTGCGGTTGGACGCCAGCAGATTCCAGTGGCGGTCCACAACCATCGCCGGGTTCGGCTCGTGGGCCTTGAGCAACTGGTCGATGGCCTGTTTCGCCACGGTCAGCGCCGGATCGTCCAGGCCTTTCTCCGAATACACCGGGGCGTAGCCCGCCGCGCTGAGCAGGCGGTTGCGCTCGCGCAGCGGAATGTCCAGTTGCTCCGCCAGGTGCAGGAGCATCTCGCGGCTGGGCAGGGCGCGTCCGGTTTCGACGAAGCTCAGGTGGCGCGTGGAGATATCCGCGTCGCAGGCGAGGTCGAGCTGGCTGAGTCGGCGGCGCTGGCGCCATTGGCGGAGCAGGGCGCCGACAGGTTGGGCTGGGCTGTTCATGGGAGGCAACGATAGACCTCCCGCTTCGATGCGGCCATTACCTGGCAGGTAATCGACGGGCTTACGCCAGGGGCGGATTCTTCAGCCACACGCTGCCAACCGGTGGCGACACTTGAAGGAGCTTTGCCATGACTCTGCTGCAACCGTCCCCGCTGCTTCGCCTCACCCTGAAAGTCGACGCCCTGGCCGGTGGCGCCATGGGCCTGCTGATGGCCTTGGCTGCACAACCGCTGGGCGAGCTGCTGGGCCTGCCCTTCGTCCTGTTGCTGGTGGCCGGCATCGTCCTGTTGCCGCTGGCGCTGGTGCTCTACTGGATGTCCAATCAGCCGGCGCTGTCGCGCACCGGAGTCTGGGCCGTGATCGCGCTGAACGCGCTGTGGGTGGTGGAGAGCGCTGCCCTGCTGGTGACCGGCTATGTGCAGCCGACCGCCCTGGGCTATGCCTTCGTCATCGGCCAGGCGCTGGTGGTCCTGCTGTTCGCCGAACTGGAGTTCTTCGGCCTGCGTCGCTCGGCTGTCCTGGCGCTGTGATGTTCGCGAGCAAGAACTAGGCGTCCCCCTCGCTCCTACAGGGCTGCATCGGTGCGCTTTTCGTAGGAGCGAGCTTGCTCGCGAACCGCTTCCTGCCGGCGGATAACCTGTTCCAGGTTATGCGCCCTACGGTACTCGAGAACCGCTTTACGCCAGCGCTTCGCGAACGAAATCCAGACGATCCTGGCCGAAGAACATCTCGTTGCCGACGAAGAAGGTCGGCGCTCCGAACATGCCGCGCTTGATCGCCGCTTCGGTGTTGGCCTTCAGCGCATCCTTCACTTCCTGCTCGGCGGTCAGCGCCAGCATCGCCTGCGGGTCGAAGCCCGCCTCGGCCAGCAACGGGCCGAGCACCGCCGGGTCGCCCAGGTTCAGCGCATCCACCCACATACCCTTGAACACGCAGGCCAGCAGCGCCTCGAAACGCTCCGGCTGGCGCAGTTGTACGCCGGTGGCGGCACGCATCAGGGTGAGGGTGTTGATCGGGAAGTGCGGGTTCATCTTCATCGGCACGCCATAGCGGCGGGCGAAGCGGCTCATGTCGATCAGCGTGTAGCGACCCTTGGCCGGCACGGCGATGGGCGAGGCGTTGCCGGTGGCCTGGAACACGCCGCCCAGCAGGACTGGGCGGTAGACCAGCTCGGCGCCGGATTCGGCGCAGATGCCCGGCAGTTGGGTATACGCCAGGTAGGACGTCGGGCTGCCGAAGTCGAAGTAGAACTCGACGGATTTGCTCATGAGTGGCTCTCTTCTTGTTGTCGTTATGAGGGGATTACCAGCGCTCGATCCAGGGGCGGAGATCGAGTTCGAAGGTCCAGGCATCGCGCGGTTGCGAATGCAAATACCAGTAACTGTCGGCGATGTGCTCGGGGTCGAGGATGCCGTCCTGGTCCTTCTGCGCGTACTTCTGCGGGAAGTTCTCGCGGATGAATTCGGTGTCGATGGCGCCGTCCACCACCACGTGGCCGACGTGCAGGCCCATCGGCCCCAGTTCGCGGGCCATGCTCTGGGCCAGGGCGCGGATGCCGTGCTTGGCGCCGGCGAAGGCGGCGAAGCCCGAGGCGCCGCGCAGGCCGGCCGTGGCGCCGGTGAACAGGATGGTGCCGCGCTGGCGCTTGACCATGCGCTTGGCCACTTCGCGGCCGGTGAGGAAGCCGGAGAAGCAGGCCATCTCCCAGATCTTGAAGTACTTGCGCGCGGTCTCTTCGAGGATGCTGCAGGGTACGTTGGCGCCGATATTGAAGACGAAGGCTTCGATGGGGCCGATGTCGCGCTCGATGGTCTCCACCAGTTCGATCACCGCTTCTTCCTTGCGGGCGTCGGAGGCAAAGCCGTGGGCCTCGCCGCCTTCGGCGCGGATGGCATCCACCAGCGGCTGCAGTTTGTCCGCCGAGCGCCGGGTGACGCAGGCGACGTAGCCTTCGCGGGCGAAACGGCGGGCGATGGCGCCGCCGGTGGCATCGCCGGCGCCGATGACCAGGACGACTTTCTTGTTCGACATTCTCGTTTCCTCTGGGGTGCGCGAAATTTGGTAAACGGTCGTTAGGTAAACGAACGTTATGTTAATATTCGACGCATCGTCAACCGCTTCGACGGAGGCGCTCCATGCGCTACTCAGCGACCCACAAGGAAGAAACCCGCCAGCGCCTGCTCGACAGCAGCGGCTCGCTCGCCAAGCAGGGCGGTTTCGCCACCACCGGCGTGGACGGGCTGATGAAGGCCGTGGGGCTGTCCGGCGGGGCGTTCTACAACCACTTCGGTTCGAAGGACGAACTGTTCGCCGCCATCGTCGAGCGCGAGCTGAGCCAGAGCGTCGAGCGCCTCGCGGCGAAGGGCAAGGTGCTCGACCGCGCGCGCCTGGAGCGCGGGTTGAAGCGCTACCTGAACGTCACCCATGTGCAGGATTCGGCTGCCGGTTGCGCGATTCCGGCGCTGGGCGCGGAGATTGCCCGCGCCGACGAGTCAGTGCGACAAAGCGCCGAGGATGCGCTGGTGGAATTGCAGCAGGCCTGGGCTGAGGTGCTGGGTTCGGCGGAAGACGCCTGGGCATTGCTGGCGCAGTGCGTCGGCGCGCTGGTGCTGGCGCGCATGGTGGCCAGCGAACAGGCACAGAAGGCGATCGTCGAGTCGAGCCGGGATTTCCTGCTACAGCATCTGGACGAAGCTGTGCGGGATTAACACTTGCAGGAGCGAGGGGACGCCTCGTTCTTGCTCGCGAACAAACCCTCGCTCGGGGCCGGGTTCGCGAGGCCGAATCCGTTCCCTTCGGATAACGGCATTCCCCACATCCCTGTGGGTCACAAGCTCGCTCCTACAGAAAAGCAATCCGGCGCGAGATCAAATACCGCGAACTGCGAGGTCCGCGCCCAGCAGCAACAGCCCGCCGAAGAAGCAGCGGCGGAACGCCAGCGGGCTGATCCGCGAACGCAGCCAGGTGCCCAGGTACATGCCTGCCAGCGCCGGCAGCAGGGCCAGTAGGGACAAGCCGAGCACATCCGCCTGCAACAGCGAGCCGTGCTGGCTGAGGGTGATCGCCAGGGCCAGCGTCGAGACGGTGAACGACAGCCCCAGTGCCTGCACCAGATCGTCCTTCTCCAGGTCGAGGGCCTGTAGGAAAGGCACGGCGGGAATCACGAAGACGCCGGTCACGGCGGTGACGCCGCCGGTGATCAGACCGATCACCGGCGATAGCCAGCGCTCGTGCTGCGGCGCCACGCTGAAGCGTTGGTTCGACAGTCCCAGCAACGCATAGAGGATCAGCGCCACGCCCAGCAGCGGCGTGGCTGCCGGCCAGTTTTCCCCCGCCAGGAGCCAACCCACCGCCAGCGTTCCGACGACGATGCCGAGCAGCATCCCCCACAACCGTTTGAACAACCCGAGGAAGCGCGGGCCGGCAGCCAGCTGCCAGATATTGGTGACGGTGGAGGGGACGACCAGGATCGCGGCAGCCTGCATCGGCGGCATCACCAGCCCGAGCAGCCCGACGGCGACCGTGGGCAGGCCGAGCCCGACCACGCCCTTCACCAGGCCGGCGAGGAGGAAGGTGAGGACGATCAGTTCGAGGTGTTGCGGGAGGGCGTCGAACATGGCCGGGCCTTGTTGAAAGCAAGGCCGGCAGGATACGAGGGATTGGCAGTCAGGGAAAAGCGCGGGTGGCTCTCTGTAGGAGCGAGGAGGACGCTCAGTTCTTGCTCGCGAACCCGGCCCCGTAGCGGAGTTGTTCGCGAGCAAGCTCGCTCCTACAGAAAAGCGGTTTGCCGGATCAGATGTTGGCCACCGGCTGATACGCCTTCGGCTTGAAGTACAGCGTCTCGCCACGCGCCAGGCCAGTCAGGCTGTCGTGGTCCTTCACCACTTCGGCCTCGATCAGCTCGTCCTGGCCGTCGACCTTGAGGGTCACGCGGGTGATCGCGCCCAGCGGGCGGATGTCGCGGACCTCGGCGGCGCGGTGCTCGGCCACTTCGGAGCGCGACAGCGAGATCTCGTGCGGGCGGAACAGCACGTGCTCGTCCCCGCCGAGGTGCAGGCGGTTGGAGTCGCCGAGGAAGTGGTAGACGAAGTCGCTGGCCGGGTTCTCGTAGACCTCGCCCGGCGAGCCGATCTGCTCGATCACGCCTTTGTTCATCACCACGATGCGGTCGGCGACTTCCATCGCTTCTTCCTGGTCGTGGGTGACGAACACGGAGGTCAGGTTGATCTCCTCGTGCAGGCGTGCGAGCCAGCGGCGCAGCTCCTTGCGCACCTTGGCGTCGAGGGCGCCAAAAGGTTCGTCGAGCAGCAGGATCTTCGGCTCCACCGCCAGGGCGCGGGCCAGGGCGATACGCTGGCGCTGGCCGCCGGAGAGCTGCTCCGGGTAGCGGTCGGCGAGCCAGTCCAGCTGCACCATGTTCAGCAGTTCGTGGACTTTCTCGGCGATGCGCGCTTCGCTTGGGCGCTCCTTCTTCGGTTTCATGCGCAGGCCGAAGGCGACGTTGTCGAACACTGTCATATGGCGGAACAGCGCGTAATGCTGGAACACGAAGCCGACGTTGCGATCGCGCACGTCGTGCTGCGAAACGTCTTCGCCGTGGAAGACGATTTTGCCGGCGTCCGGGGTTTCCAGGCCGGCGATGATGCGCAGCAGGGTGGTCTTGCCGCAGCCGGACGGGCCGAGCAGGGCGACCAGCTCGCCGCTGTGGATGTCCAGGTTGATGTCGTTCAGCGCCTTGAAGGCGTTGAAGTTCTTGCTGACGTTACGGATCTCGATGCTCATGGCTGGGCTCTCACTTATTCATCGTCAGCTTTGACTTTGGTGCGGGACAGGCGCGACTCGCTCCACTGCTTGAGCAGCAGGATGACGAGGGCCATCAGCAGCAACAGGGTGGCAACGCTGAAAGCGGCGACGTGGTTGTACTCGTTGTAGAGGATTTCGACGTGCAGCGGCAGGGTGTTGGTGACGCCGCGGATGTGCCCGGAGACCACCGACACGGCGCCGAACTCGCCCATGGCACGCGCGGTGCACAGCACCACGCCGTAGATCAGACCCCATTTGATGTTCGGCAGGGTCACGTGCCAGAACATCTGCCAGCCGTTGGCGCCGAGCAGGCGCGCGGCTTCCTCTTCCTGCGTGCCCTGTTCCTGCATCAGCGGGATCAGTTCGCGGGCGACGAAGGGGAAGGTGACGAAAATGGTGGCCAGGACGATGCCGGGCACGGCGAAGACGATCTGGATGTCGTGCTCGCTCAGCCACTCGCCAAAGTAGCCCTGGGCGCCGAACAGCAGCACGTAGATCAGGCCGGCGATCACCGGCGAAACCGAGAACGGCAGGTCGATCAGGGTGACCAGGATGCTCTTGCCGGGGAACTCGAACTTGGTCACGCACCAGGCGGCGGCGACGCCGAACACCAGGTTCAGCGGCACCGAGATGCCCACGGCGATCAACGTCAGCTTCAGCGCGGCCAGTGCGTCGGGCTCCAGGATGGCTTCGAAGAAGGTGCCGAAGCCCTGCTTCAGCGCCTCGCTCAGCACCACGAACAGCGGTAGCAGCAGGAACAGCGCGAAGGCCAGCCAGGCCAGCGCGATCAGGGCGCGGCGGCCCCAGACATTACCCCGGCGAGCAGCGTTGGCAGCGGCCGCGGCGGAAAGGCTTGCGGTACTCATGGCGCGCTCCTCAGGGCGTTTCGATGCGGCGCTGCAGCAGGTTGATCAGCAGCAGCAGGACGAAGGCGACGACCAGCATCAGCACGCCGATGGCGGTGGCGCCGGTGTAGTCGTACTGGTCCAGCTTGACCATGATCAGCAGCGGCAGGATCTCGGTCTTCATCGGCATGTTGCCGGCGATGAAAATCACCGAGCCGTACTCGCCGACGCCGCGGGCGAAGGCCAGGGCGAAGCCGGTCAACCAGGCGGGGAGCAACGCCGGCAGCAGCACGTGACGGAATACCTGCAGCGGCTTGGCGCCCAGGCAGGCGGCGGCTTCTTCCACTTCACGCGGTATGTCCGCCAGCACCGGCTGCACCGTGCGCACCACGAAGGGCAGGACCACGAAGGTCAGCGCCAGGGTGATGCCCAGCGGGGTATAGGCGATCTTCAGGCCGATCTCGGTGGCGAAGCGCCCGACCAGGCCGTTGGGCGCATACAGCGCGGTGAGCGCGATGCCGGCCACGGCGGTGGGCAAGGCGAAAGGCAGGTCGATCATCGCGTCGATGATCTTGCGGCCGGGGAAGCGGTAGCGCACCAGCACCCAGGCCAGCAGCGTGCCGATCACGCCGTTGATCAGGGCGGCGATCAGCGCGGTGCCGAAGCTCAGCTTGAGCGCGGCGATGACGCGCGGCGCGGTGATGATGGTCCAGAACTGATCCCAGGAAAGCTGGGTCGTCTTGAGGAACATGGCCCCCAGCGGAATCAGCACCAACAGGCTGAGGTACACCAGGGTGTAGCCCAGAGTCAGCCCGAAGCCGGGTATGACCGGGGAGATGCGTCGCGACATTGTCTGTCCTTTCTCGTGAACGCGTTAAGCCCCCGCCATGGGGCGGGGGTTTTCGTTCCGGCGGGCTGTGCACCGCCCGCCGGATCGGACCGCCCGGCGCAGGGCCGGGCGGGTGGCGCATCACTGCGCCTGGTAGATCTTGTCGAAGATGCCGCCGTCGTTGAAGAACTTTGGCTGTGCGGATTTCCAGCCACCGAAGTCCTTGTCGATGGTCACCAGGTTCAGTTTCGGGAACTGGCTGGCGAACTCGGCAGCGACCTTGGCATCACGCGGGCGGTAGAAGTTCTGCGCGGCGATGCGCTGGCCTTCTTCGCTGTACAGGTACTTCAGGTATTCCTCGGCGACCTTGCGGGTGCCTTTCTTGTCGACGGTCTTGTCGACCACGGCCACCGGCGGTTCGGCCAGGATCGAGATGGACGGAACGACGATCTCGAAGTTCTCGCCACCCTGTTCCTTCTTGGCCAGGAAGGCTTCGTTCTCCCAGGCCAGCAGTACGTCGCCAATGTTGTTGTTGACGAAGGTGATGGTCGAACCGCGGGCGCCAGTGTCCAGAACCGGGACGTGCTTGTACAGGTTCTGCACGTATTCCTGGGCTTTCTCGTCGCTACCGTATTGCTTCTTGGCCCAGGCCCAGGCGGCCAGGAAGTTCCAGCGGGCGCCGCCGGAGGTCTTCGGGTTCGGGGTGATGACTTCCACGCCCTGCTTGGTCAGGTCGCCCCAGTCCTTGATGCCCTTGGGGTTGCCCTTGCGGACCAGGAACACGATGGTCGAGGTGTAGGGCGTGCTGTTGTCGGGCAGGCGTGCCTGCCAGTCGGCGGGCAGCAGCTTGCCCAGCTTGTTCAGTTCGTCGATGTCGCCGGCCAGGGCCAGGGTCACCACGTCGGCCTTCAGGCCGTCGATCACGGCGCGGGCCTGCTTGCCCGAGCCACCGTGGGATTGCTGCACGGTCAGGTCATCACCGCCCTGGGCCTTCCAGTGCTTGATGAAGGCGGCGTTGTAGGCTTGGTACAGCTCGCGGGTCGGGTCGTAGGAAACGTTCAGCAGTTGGGTGGCGGCGGATACCGGGCCGGCAATCAGGGCGCTGGCCAGTGCGGCCAAGGCGAAACGGCGGATGGACATGTGCAGCTCCTGAAAAAATGCAGTTCTTTATGTTTGTTGGGCAGGGTCTTTCGGGGGAGGGGCGTTGTCAGCCACGCATTCGCGGCTGACAGCTGCAGTACCGGTGGGGCAGTTTGCTCATGGCGAGGCTCCGGTGGTCCAGTCATGCCCCTTGATAAAGGGACGAAAGGCTCAGGCGGGCTTGCCCGGGCTCTGTTGCAGGCGGAATTTTTCCTTGCGCTCGATCTGCACGACCTGGCCGTTGTGCACGGTGATCTCGACGGCGCCGAAACGCAGGCCACGCAGGGCGCTCTGCACTTCGCGCAGGATGTTGGCTTCGTCCTGGCCGTCCAGGCTACGGAGGGTTGCGCTCATGGGTATCTGCTCCTAATGGGTTGACCACCGGCCGATTCACCAACGGCGCGTGCGGTGTGAGCGCATAGTAAGCAGGAGCTGGATATTCTTAAAAATACTGTTTAAGAATTTTTATATATCAGAAAGTTTTTAGCCTGTTTTAGGCCGTGTCGCGCGGCAATTGCGGCAGCAGGAGCTCGGCCGGCTGCGGGGCGCCGTACCAGTAGCCCTGGCCGAAATTGCAGGCATGGGTGAGGAGGAAGGCGGCCTGGTCCGGGCGTTCCACGCCCTCGGCGACCACCTGCAGCCCCATGCTCTGGCCCAGGGCGATCACTGCGCAGGCGATGGCGGCGTCCTCGGAGTCGTCCGGCAGACCAGCGACGAAGCCCTGGTCGATTTTCAGCTTGTGTACCGGCATACGCTTCAAGCGCATCAGCGAGGAATACCCGGTGCCGAAGTCGTCGATGGCCAGGTGCACGCCCAGCAGGCGCAACTGGCAAAGCAGTTCCAGCGCCTGGTCGAAATTTTCCATCACCGCGCTTTCGGTGACTTCCAGCTCCAGGTGATGCGGCGCCAGGCCACTCTGTTCCAGGGCCAGGGCCACGCGTTCCTCCAGGCCGCCGCGGCCGAACAGTCGGCTGGAGACGTTCACTGCGATGAAGTCCAGGTGGATTCCGTCGTCCAGCCACTGGCGCATCTGCCGGCAGGCGCGCTCCAGTACCCAGGCGTCGATGGCGGTGATCAGGCCACTTTCCTCGGCCACCGGGATGAATTCGCTGGGGGCAATGAGGCCGTGTTGCGGGTGCTGCCAGCGCACCAGCGACTCGACGCCGACCATGCGGCCGCTGGCGAGGTCGTGTACCGGCTGGAAATACAGGCGCAGTTCGTCGTGGTCCAGCGCATGGCGCAGCGCCGACTCCACCTGCACGTGGGAGCGCGCGCGGGCGGTCAGCTCGGGGGTATAGAAGGCATAGAGGTTGCGTCCGCTGGCCTTGGCCTGGAACAGCGCGGCGTCGGCGTGCTGCATCAGGTGATCGACGTTGCGTGCATCCTCGGGGAACAGGCTGACGCCCAGGCTCACCGACATATAGATGAGCTGGCCATTGACCTCGAAGGGCGCGCTCATCGCCTCCAGCAGGCGCTGGGCGAGGCTGCTGGCGTGATGCGGCTGCTGGCTTTCGAGGACCACGGCGAACTCGTCGCCGCCCAGGCGCGCCAGGGAGCAGCGCTCGTCCAGGCAGTCTTCCAGGCGCTCCGCCACGGCGCGGATCAGCAGGTCGCCGATGCTGTGGCCGAGGCTGTCGTTGATGTGCTTGAAGTGGTCCAGATCGATGCTCAGCAGCGCGCCGCCGCTGCCTTCACGTTCGGCGCGGGCCAGCGCCTGCTCGATGCGCTCGCGCAGCAGCAGGCGGTTGGGCAGGCCGGTGAGCGGGTCGTGGTGGGCGAGGAAGTCCAGCTCGTGCTGGGAGCGCTTGAGGCTGCTGAGGTCGGAGAACACCGCCACATAATGCGTCAGTTCGCCTTCGTCGTTGCGCACGGCGCGGATGTGCTGCCACTGCGGGTATACCTCGCCGCTCTTGCGGCGGTTCCAGATTTCGCCGCTCCAGACACCCTGTTCATGCAGGGCGGTCCACATGCGCTGGTAGAAGGCGGCATCCTGGCGGCCGGACTTGAGCACCGAGGGCTGGCCGCCGAGCACGTCTTCGGCGCTGTAGCCGGTGATGCGCGAGAAGGAGGGGTTGATGTGCACGATCACGCCGCGAGCATCGGTGACCAGCAGGCCTTCCTGGGTCGCCTCGAACACGGCGGCGGCCTGGCGCAGGTGGTCTTCGTTGCTGCGCTGGTGGGTGATGTCGCGGTTGATGCCGGTCAGGCGCAGGGGGCGGCCGTCTTCGGCGCGGGTCAGGCGGCCGCTGCTGCGGACCCAGCGATAGCTGCCGTCGCCGTGGCGGATGCGGTAGACGCACTCCAGGTGGGTGCGCAGGCCCTGGATGCAGTCCTGGTGGAGGGCCAGGATACGCGCGCGGTCGTCCGGGTGCAGGCGGTTCTCCCAGAGCAGCAGGTCATCGCTCAGGTGCTCCAGGGGCAGGCCGATCAGGTTGGCATAGCCGGGCGAGTAGTAGACGCGCTGGGATTCCAGGTCCCAGTCCCAGATGCCGTCCTCGACCACCGCGAAGGCGCGGCTCAGGCGCTGTTCGCTGTCGGTCAGCGCGGCAAGGGCGGCGTGCTGCCGGCGAAAGTGCCGCCAGAGCAGAAAGAACAGCAGCAGGAAGGTAATCGCGAGGAAGACGTACTTCTTCAGCTCCAATGCCCGCGCCAGCGAGGCCGGGTCGCGCAGGACATTTTGTAACCATTGGTCACCCAGCCAGACCCATAGGGTGGCGGCGATCAGGTACAGGAAGCTGATGCGCAGGGCGCTGAGGCGTGGATTCATGCGGTAGTGGGTTGGAATTATTGGCTGAGCAGTATAAATGATGGCCACTTGGCCTTGTTCGTATCTAAAAGACCGGATGGTAATCCGGACCCGCTTAGTGATAATGCGGGCTGGCTTTTCCCGGCAACGCATGCCCAGCAAGGCGTTGCCCACACCCCTTCCGAGGTACAGTATCGCCTATGTGGTACAACGGTTTCCTTGATCTGTCGCCGTGGCAATTGGTGGCGGTCACCCTGATCCTGACCCATATCACCATCGTCGGTGTCACGGTCTACCTGCATCGCTATTCCGCGCACCGGGCGCTCGAACTGCACCCGGCTCTGAAGCATTTCTTCCGCTTCTGGCTGTGGCTGACCACGGCCATGAACACCCGCGAGTGGACTGCCATCCATCGCAAGCACCACGCCAAGTGCGAGACCGCCGAAGACCCGCACAGCCCGGTGTTCAAGGGCCTGGGCACCGTGCTGCGTACCGGCGCCGAGCTCTATCGCAAGGAGGCGGAGAACGCCGACACCCTGCGTATCTACGGCAAGAACTGCCCGGAAGACTGGATCGAGCGCAACCTCTACTCGCGCTTCCCCATCGGCGGCGTGGTGCTGATGGCGATCATCGACCTCGCCCTGTTCGGCGTACTCGGCATGACCGTCTGGGCCGTGCAGATGATGTGGATCCCCGTGTGGGCCGCCGGCGTGATCAACGGCCTGGGCCACGCCATCGGCTATCGCAACTTCGAGTGCCGCGACGCCGCCACCAACCTGGTGCCCTGGGGCATCCTGATCGGCGGTGAAGAACTGCACAACAACCACCACACCTACCCGAACTCGGCGAAGCTGTCGGTGAAGAAGTGGGAGTTCGACCTGGGCTGGGCCTGGATCAAGTTGTTCAGCTTCCTGCGCCTGGCCAAGGTGGCCCGCGTGGCGCCCATCGCCCACCGCGTGGAAGGCAAGGGCAGCCTGGACATGGACACCGCCATGGCGATCCTCAACAACCGCTTCCAGATCATGGCCCAGTACCGCAAATTGGTGATCGGCCCGCTGGTGAAGCAGGAACTGGCCAAGGCCGACGAGTCGGTGCGCCACCTGTTCCGTCGCGCCAAGCGACTGCTCTCGCGGGAAACCAGCCTGCTGGAAGAGCGCCATCACGCGCGCATCCAGGACCTGCTCGCGCAGAGCCAGTCCCTGCAGGTGATCTACGAGAAGCGCCTGGCGCTGCAACAGATCTGGGTGAAAACCAGCGCCAACGGCCACGACATGCTCGCCGCGATCAAGCAGTGGGTGCACGAGGCGGAAGCCAGCGGCATCCAGTCGCTGCGCGAATTCGCCGAGCAGCTGAAGACCTACTCCCTGCGCCCTGCCATCTGAATGGCGGAAGCGTCCTAGGACGTTGAGAGATGCGTCTCAAGAAAAGCCCGCCGTTCGGCGGGCTTTTCGTTTAATTTGCAGAAGCCTGGCGTAGTTTGCGGTCATAGCCCCGGTCAATGAACGGGAGGACGCTGATACATGGATGAGAATAAATTGCCGGCCGATCAGGAAGAGGCCCTGCTGGCATTGCTGCACAGTCGCGCCGAGGTGACGCGCCTGAAGGAGCGCGAACAGCTTTTCAGCGCACTGCTGGCCAGTGTGAACTCGGTGCTCTGGGCCTTCGACTGGCAGGCGCAGCGCATGGTCTATGTCAGCCCGGCGTACGAGCGCATCTTCGGTCGCTCCGCGGCGCTGCTGCTGGCGGATTACAACGAGTGGCGCAACTGCATCTATCCCGATGACCTGGATTACGCCCAGAGCACCCTGCAGGAAGTACTCGAGCGCGGCGCCATCGAGCAGCGCGAGTACCGCATCCTGCGGGCCGACGGCGAGGTGCGCTGGCTCAGCGACAAATGCTTCGTCAGCCAGCACAGCGATGCCGGCCTGCCGCTGATGATCGTCGGCATTGCCGAGGACATCACCGACAAGAAGCACCTGGAAACCGAGCTGCACCGTCTGGCCACCACCGACGTGCTGACCCAGAGCAGCAACCGCCGCTACTTCTTCGACAGCGCCGAGCAGGCCTTCCGCGACTGCAAGGCGACCTCCACGCCGCTGGCCTTCCTGCTACTGGACGTGGACGACTTCAAGAAGATCAACGACGTCTACGGCCACCAGGTCGGCGACGTGGTACTGCAACGCATCGCCCAGAGCGGTGCTGGCGCGCTGCGCCGTGGCGACCTGTTCGGGCGTATCGGTGGCGAGGAGTTCGCCGTGCTACTGCCCGGCTGCGACGAGAACATGGCGCGGCAGATCGGCGAGCGCCTGCAGCGGGAAGTGCAGCGTCTGCGCTTCAACGAGGCCGAGCATTTCTTCAGCGTGACCATCAGCCAGGGGCTCACCCTGTTGCAGCCCGATGACCAGAATCTTTCCGCGCTCTACAGCCGCTCCGACGCGGCGCTGTACCAGGCGAAACGCACCGGCAAGGACCGCATAGTTCAGGGATGAAACACATCCGCCGTGTCCGCGGCGGATACATTAATACTTTCCGACTAATACTTTTAATGCAGATTCGAAGGTGTACGTTTATGCTGTCAAAACGCCTGTGTCGGGTTTATGGCGCCTTATAAATCAATAAGTTACAGAGACTGATTTGCCTTCTGTCGGATTCCTGGCGTAGTGGTGCTTCCTACGTTGACATGCCTTTGTTCCCCCCTCTATTACTATCCACATAGCAATATCGTGTGGTGTCCGGATGAGACACCTCAGGGAGTAGTCGCAAGAGCAGTAAGGTCAAGGAAGATTCTGCCCCCTCTTCTTCCTGTCATTTTCCTATCGCTGCCTGACAACTTTCGCCAGCCTTCTTTGCTGCGGAAGCGCGATAGCTTTTTGCTGTTGTTTTTCCAGATTTTCGGAACAGGCCGAAGGGCGGTAGCTTTGCCCAGCGAAAACTAGCGGCCACTCCAGGGACGAACAGTTGATTGTCGTTGTTTGAATCGGGTCGTTCGAACTCGGGCGGTAGCCTTGTCTTCGAATTTTGTGAAAGGCCCGGTACAGAGCTTCTCCTGGATTGGAGTCAGTGACGATGGCCGCTCGAAGAATGGATAACGACGGAACTTTGCGTTCCCTCGAAGCAGGCAGAAAGAACCGCCCGTTGCACTCGGAAAGTGTTTCTTTCACGGGGCTGCGAAAGTCTGGCGTCAAACTTTGCGGTATTCATGAGCAATATGCTTTCGCCCGCTTAGTTAATTTGGCGATGAGTTATGCCATGTATCCATGGTGTAACGATTCTGAACTTTCGTCGAAACTTTCCCTGCGTCATTCAGTGTCTGTTTCATTGTCGAAACACTCACTTCCATTTATCCCCGAAGTTACCTCGCCGGCATCCGCCATCCATTCCGAAGACTCTCCCGCCACCTTCTCGACGAGGGTGCGCGTGCTTGCGGCTGCGCCGCGAGTGACGGAATTCCGGCGCGAGCGCTGCCACCCTGCCGGCCGACAGTGCCGGTATCACGAAAGCCGCGCGCCCCGTCGCGCTGGGAGTCAAGGCTGATGGCCGAGCAATCTCTTCGTTCCAACTATGCCTGTGTGGTCGGCGGCGCCGGCCCGGCAGGCATGGGGTTCCTCTTCAACGCCTACAAGACCGGCGCGCTGGCGAGCCTCGCCCGTGATGGCCTGCTGGTCGTGGACGCTGCACTGGCGGTCGGCCGTGGCCGCCTGGGGGACTATCACATCACCGCGAACTCGGTGGGCGATGTGTTCCTCGACTGCCTGCGCGATCCGGCGTTGTTGCCCATCTTCGCGCCGCTGGCGCATTCGCCCGCGTTTCGCGCGCTGCAGAACGATCCCCATGGTGCGCCGATGCTCACGCAGGTGGGCGAGTTGCTGGCCCATGCCTCGACCCTGTTCATGCGCTACGTCACCGAGCACCTGGGCGTCGAAGTGGCGCTGGGTACCCGCATCGAGAAGATCACCGCGCAGGACGACGGCAGCTTCCAGCTGGCGCTGCGCAGTGGCTCCCATGGCGTGCAGATCGGCGCCGGCACACTGGTGATGAACCTCGGCGGGCGGCAGAACCGCGAGTACCTGAACTGGAGCCTGGCCGAGCAGGACCTGCACCTGGCCCACGACGGCCCGACGGTTTACTCCTCCGACGCGCTGCTCAGCCTGAACCCTGCCGAGCTGGTGGAGCTGTTCGGCGACCGGGTCACCCCGGGCACCCGCTTTACCGTGGTCGGCGGTTCCCACAGTGCCTTCTCGATCCTCGACAACCTCGCGTGCGCGCTGGACTGCCTGGGGCTGGAGCAGATCACCCTGCTGCACCGCGCGCCGATCCGCCTGTTCTTCGAGAGCGTCGAGGAAGCCCGCGCGGCTGGCTACGTGGTCGACGAAGGCATGGATGTCTGCCCGGTCTCAGGCCGGGTCAACCGTTCCGGCGGCCTGCGCTACCGCGCCCACCAGGTCGGCACCGACGTACTGGCCAACGGGATCGTCAGCGGCACGCGGGTGAAGGTCGAGCTGCTGTGTCTGGAGGACCGCTCGCCCGCCGTGCGCGAGCGTCTGGCGCAGGTCTGCAGCGAAGACGGCGTGATCGTCCAGGCCATCGGCTACCAGCCCTGCCTGCCGGCGCTGCGCCGCGCCAATGGCGAGCCGCTGCAGGTGCGCGAGAGCAAGGGCGGACTGGATTCGGACGCCGCCGGCTGCCTGCGCGATCTCAATGGCCGGCCGATCCCCGGCCTCTACAGCTTCGGCCTCGGCTCGGGCCTCGCGGCCAATCCGATGCTGGGCAGCGAGCGCTCCTTCGACAGCCGCATCTATGGCGTCTGGCAGTTCCACCATGACGCCAGCGGCCGGGTCATCGAGGCCCTGCAGGAGCACCTGGCCAGCCGCGCGACGTCAGCCGTGCAACCCATGGAAAGCGGCATCGACGACGCGCCTTTCGCGCTGTCGGCGCTGGGCTGAGCGGCGCGCACGCCGGCTGCGAGCTAACGGATTTTCCATCCAACAGAGGGATGCGACCGTGATCAATGTGACCAAGACCTACCTGGGCAACCTGGACAAGTTCAAGGCCTATGTGGAACAGATCTACGCCTCCGGCTGGATCACCAACCACGGCCCCTTCGTCACGGAGTTGGAAGAGCGCCTGCAGGATTACTTCGGCGTTCGCCATGTGATTCTCACCAACAACGGCACCATCGCCCTGCAGGTGGCCTATCGTGCCCTGGGCGTGACCGGCAGTGCCGTCACCACCCCCTTCAGCTTCGTTGCCACCAGCAGCACGCTGCAGTGGGAGAGCATCCGTCCGCGCTTCGCCGATATCGATGCGCGGACCTGGAACCTCGACCCTGCGCGCATCGAAGCCAGCCTTGCGCCGGATACCACCGCCATCGTCGCCACCCACGTGTTCGGTAATCCCTGTGCGGTGGAGGAGATTCAGGCGGTGGCCCAGCGCAACCGGTTGAAGGTGATCTACGACGGCGCCCACGCCTTCGGTTCGCGCTACCGCGACCGCTCGGTCCTGGCCTGGGGCGATGCGACCACCCTGAGCTTCCACGCCACCAAGCTGTTCCACACCATCGAGGGCGGCGCCATCGTCACCTCCGATGACGAGCTGGCGAAGCAGATCCGCCTGATGTGCAACTTCGGCATTGCCGGCGTCGACCAGATCGTCGGCCTGGGGATCAACGCCAAGCTCAACGAGTTCTCCGCGGCCATGGGCTTGTGCGTGCTCGACGAGATCGACGACATCCTCGCCCAGCGCGAGGAAATTGCCGCCCGCTACACCGCGTCGCTCAGTGGCTACTACGACCTGCAGGCCAGCGAGAGTTATGCCCGGCTGAACAACAGCTACTACCCCATCGGGCTGCGTGACGAAGCCCAGGTGCTGCGCGTGCGTACTGCGCTGAACGAGATCGGCGTCAACCCGCGGCGCTACTTCTACCCGTCGCTGGACACCCTCGATTACCTCGCCCCGCAGGTGCCGCAGGTGCAGTCCCGCGAACTGAGCCAGCGCATCCTCTGCCTGCCCCTGTACCCGGGCCTGCCGCAGGAAATCCAACGCGCCGTGATCGAAGTGCTGCTGCTGGAAAGCGGCCGCGTCGCGGTCGCGGTGTAAGGGGACGATGATGCGCACCGCACGCTCGCTGTCGATGGTCCGCAACACCCTGCTCAACTATGCAGGGCAGGCGTACGCCATCGTCATCGGCATCCTGATCCAGCCGTTCTACCTCGGCCACCTGGGCGCCGAGGCCTACGGCCTGATCGGCTTCTTCGCGGTGTTGCAGACCTGGTTGCTGCTGCTCGATGTCGGCTTGTCGCCGGCGCTGGTGCGCCAGGTGGCCCACGGCCGTGGCGCCCGTGGTCGTAACGTGAGCGGCGAAGGTCAGGACCAGGCACGCCTGCTGCGTTCGTTCGAGCTGATCCTGCTGCCGCTGACGGCCGCCAGCACCCTGGCCGTGTTCGGCGGCAGCGGCTGGATCGCCGGGCAGTGGCTGAACGTGCAGCAGTTGTCGCCGGAACTGGTGGCGCAGTGCATCAGCCTGATGGGGCTGCTGGTCGCCCTGCGTCTGTACGCCACGCTGTACCGCAGTGCACTGCAGGGCCAGGAACTGCACGCGTATATCAATGGCGTGAACGTGTTCATCACCACCCTGCGTTACTTCGGCGGCCTGTTGCTGGTGGCGCACATCAGCCAGGACCCGCTGGTGTTCTTCCAGTTCCAGGTTGCGGTATCGCTGATCGAGGCGCTGCTGCTGGGCGGCAAGGCCTACCTGTGGATGGACGTGCGCCTGCTGACCCGCTTCTGCTGGGACACGGTGCGCCCGGTGCTGCCCTTCGCCCTGGGCATGTCGCTCACCTCCTGCCTGTGGATCGTGCTCACCCAGCTGGACAAGGTCCTGCTGTCGAACCTGCTGCCCCTGCAGCAGTACGGTTATTTCTCCCTGGTGGCGCTGATTTCCGGCGGCATTCTCAGCCTGGTCAACCCGCTGGCGCAGTCGCTGCTGCCGCGCATGACCATGCTGGTCGCCGAAGGGCGCCACGACGACATGCAGCAGCTCTATCTCAAGGCGAACCGCTTCGTCTGTGTGCTGCTGTTCCCGATGGTCGCGGTGATCGCTGCTCATGGTCATGACCTGGTCCTGGCCTGGAGCGGCGATGCCGTGGCCGCCAGTTGGTGCCGGCCGATCCTCGTCTGGTACGTGCTGGGCGCAGGCCTGCTGGCAGTCGCCAGCTTCCAGTTCTACCTGCAGTACGCCCATGGCCAGCTGCGCATGCACGTCTGGTACAGCGTCGTTTCCACCCTGGTGAGCGTGCCGCTGGTGATCGCCAGCGCCTACCTGTACGGCGTCGTTGGCGTGGCGCTGTGCTGGTTCGGCCTGCGCCTGGTGTCGTTCCTGATCTGGCCGCTGATCGTGCACCGCACCTTCGCTCCGGAACTGCACGGCACCTGGCTGCGCGACACCCTGCAGATCGCCGCGCTCAGCGCCGCCGGCCTGCTGCTCAGCGAGCCCTTCTACGCGCTGCTGGCCCGCTCGGGTGAGCGCCTGTGGCTGCTGGCGGCGCTCGCCGCGTGCGGCCTGATCACCCTGTTCCTCGTTGGCGCGGGCTCTGCCCCGGCTCTGCTGCGCCTGTTCAAACCGTCCCACAAGCCGAGTGTCTAGACATGGATATCCGCTCCGAGCTGCAGATCCTCTCCAACTGGCCGGAAGACCCGAAGCCTCTCTTGAGTGTCGTTTGCCTGGCCTACAACCAGGTCAACTACATCGGCCGCACGCTGGACAGCTTCCTGGAGCAGGTCACCGACTTCCGCATCGAAGTGCTGGTCAACGATGACGCCTCCACCGACGGCACCAGCGAAGTGATCGCCGACTACGCGGCGCGCTATCCGCACATCATCAAGCCGATCTTCCACAAGGAAAACCAGTACTCCAAGGGCCTGTCCCACGGCCTGCCGGTCTTCCGCAAGGCGCGCGGCCGCTACATCGCCTACTGCGAGGGCGACGACTACTGGACCGACCCGCGCAAGCTGCAGATCCAGGTCGATTTCCTCGAGAAGAATCCCGACTACGTCATCACCTACCACGACGCCTACACCTTCAACGAGGACGGCGTGATCAAGCCGATGCAGCTCACCGGCAAGTTCCGCCGTGACGCCAGCCGCCTGGAGCTGCAGCAGGCGCGGGCGATCTCCACGCTGACCACGGTGTTCCGCAACGTGCTCACCGAAATGCCCGAGGAGCTGCTCACCACGCGCATGGTCGACCTCTGCTGGTGGTCGCTGCTGGGTGCCTACGGCAAGGGGCGCTTCATGGAGGAAATCCGTCCCGCCGCCTACCGCGTGCACAAGGGCGGGATCTTCTCCATGCAGGCCGACCGTGTGCAGCAGCACATGACCCTGCACACCTACTACTGCCTGTCGCGCTACTACCAGCGCCTGGGGAACCAGGAGCTCAACGAGTATTTCCTGATGCAGGTCTGCCGGATGTCCATGGCCGCCATTTCGCCCATGCGCAAGGTGCAGGCGTTCCTGATGTTGATCGGCAACCACGGCGTCAACCTGCTCAAGCGGCTGAACCCGATTCAGGCGCGCTGAGCCGCGCTACCTCAATGGAGGATGGAAGTCCATGAGTGTCATGCCCCGCTCGTCCCTGGAAACGCTCCAGGACACCCGCATCGATGTCGCCGGCCTGCTGCGCCTGCTGTTCGATCACAAGAAGATGATCCTCGCCGTCACTGGCCTGTTCGCCGTACTCGGGCTCTTCTATGCAGTGGTCGCCACGCCCATCTATGTCTCCGGCGCGATGATCCAGATCGAGCAGAAGAAGAACGGCCTCAACGGCACGCCCGAGGTGATCAATCGCCCCGACTCGGTGTCGATCGCCTCCACCGAGATCGAACTGCTGAAATCCCGCGCGGTGCTCGGCAAGGCGGTCGAACTGCTGAAGCTGGACATCGTCGCCAAGCCCAAGCGCCTGCCGCTGATTGGTGACTACCTGGCGCGGCGCTACCAGCCGGAAGCCGGCCAGACCCTCGCTGCACCCTGGCTGGGCATGGGCGCCTACGGTTGGGGTGGTGAGCAGATCAAGGTGTTCTCCCTCGACGTGCCGGAGGAATACCTGGGTGAGCCGCTGACCCTGGTGGCCGACGGCGGCGACGCCTATCACCTGCTCAACGCCGATGGCCAGCTGCTGCTGCGCGGCGAGCTGAAGAAACCGGTGCTGGAGAAAGGCTTCAGCATCGAGGTGGACGAACTGGTGGCACGCCCCGGTACCGAGTTCATTGTGGCGAAGAACCGCCTGCTGACCACCACCCTGAACTACCAGAAGCTGCTCAAGGTGGCCGAGGCGGGCAAGGACTCGGGGATCATCTACATGACCCTGGAGGACCCGAACCCGCTGCAGGCTGACCGCATCCTCGACAAGATCAGCCAGCTCTACGTGCTGCAGAACGTCGAGCGCAGTTCCGCCGAAGCCTCCCAGCGCCTGCAGTTCCTGCGCTCGCAGCTGCCGGTGGTGCGCATGGACCTGGAAAAGGCCGAAGCCGCCTACAACGCCTACCAGACCACGGCCAAATCTGCCGACATCAGCGTCGAGACCCGTGGCGTGCTGGACCAGGTGGTGGGCATCGACAACCAGCTCTCCGAGCTCAAGCTCAAGCGCGCCGAGTACGACCGCCTTTACACCCCGACCCACCCGACCTACCAGGCCCTGCTCAAGCAGATGAGCAGCCTGGAAGACCGCAAGGCGCAACTGCAGAAACGCATCCAGACCCTGCCGGCGACCCAGCAGGAGCTGCTGCGCCTGTCCCGTGACATGCAGGTCACCCGGCAGACCTACACCACCCTGCTGAACAAGGCCCAGGAGCAGGACATCATCCGCGCCGGGACCATCGGCAACGTGCGGGTGATCGACACCGCCCAGGCCAACGTCGAGCAGCCGGCCAAGCCCATGCGCAAGGTCATCGTGCTGCTCGCCACCCTGCTCGGCTTCTGTGTCGCCCTGGGCATCCTGTTCCTGCGCCAGGCCTTCTACCGTGGCGTGGAGAATCCCGAGGCGATCGAACAGCTCGGCCTCTCGGTGCTCGCCGCGATTCCCTACTCGCGGCAGCAGGAGCGCCTGGAGAAGGAACGCAAGGGCGACATCCTCGGCCATACGCCCAAGCTGCTCGCCGCCTCCACCCCCGGCGACCTGGCCAACGAGGCCATCCGCAGCCTGCGCACCAACCTGCATTTCGCCCTGCTCGAAGCGCGCAACAACGTCGTGATGCTCACCAGCCCCGCGCCGGGAGCCGGCAAGTCGTTCGTCTCCAGCAACCTGGCGGCCATCGTCGCGCAATCGGGCCTGCGCACCCTGCTGATCGATGCCGACATGCGCAAGGGCTACCTGCACCGGGTGTTCGGCCTGACGCCGCGCCACGGCCTGTCCGACGCGCTGAGCGCGCACCGCCCACTGAGCGAGGTGATCCTGCCCACCGAGGTGCCGGAGCTGGACTTCATTTCCTGTGGCTTCGCCGCACCGAACCCGTCCGAGCTGCTGATGCACGACAACTTCGCCCAGCTGCTGCGCGATGCCTCGTCGATGTACGACCTGGTGATAGTCGACACCCCGCCGGTGCTGGCGGTGACCGACGCCGCGCTGGTCGGCCGGCTGTGCGGCATCTGCCTGCTGGTGACCCGCTTCGGCCAGAGCCCGGCCAGCGAGATCGACACCGCGCGCCGCCGCCTGGGGCAGAGCGGCATCCACCTGCAGGGCGCGATCCTCAATGGCGTGAAGCGCAAGGCCTCCACCGCAGCCTACGACTACGGTGCCTACGCCTATCGCTACGACGCCAAGGACTGAAACCGCAGGCAGGGAAGGAGTACCGACATGGTCCATATCGTCAGCCTGATGCAGCCGTACCTGTTCCCCTACCTGGGGTACTTCCAGCTGATCGCCGCGAGCAGTCTGTTCATTCTCGGCGACAGCCTGCAGTACACCCGGCGCGGCTGGATCAACCGCAATCGGGTGCTGGTCGGCGGCAAGATCTGGCAGTTCAGTTTTCCCCTGGAACAGGGCTCGCAGACCCAGGCGATCAACGAACGACGCCTGAGTGACGAGATGCGGCTGACCAACCAGCGCTTGCTGCACACGATCCGCCATGCCTACCACCGTGCGCCGTGCTACGAGCAGGTGATGCCGCTGCTGGAGGAAATCCTCGAACACCCCGAGCGCAACCTGTCGCACTTCGCCGAGCACTCGATCCGCCGCATCTGCCAGTACATGAAGATCGACACGCCGATGACGCGTGTCTCCGAGCTGGACCTGGCCGACGACATCGGGCGCGACCAGCGCCTGATCGAAGCGGTGAAGCAGACCGGTGGCGACGTCTACCTCAATCCCGAAGGTGGCCGCCACCTGTACTCGCCGGACGTGTTCAACGCCCACGGCCTGGAGTTGCAGTTCCTGCGCATGGAGCCGGTTAGCTACCCGCAGTTCGGCCCGGATTTCGTCCCCAGCCTGTCGATCATCGACGTGCTGATGTTCAACCCGCCAGACGAACTGCAGCGCCTGCTGGGCCGCTACACCGTGGAGCGGCCCGCGCCCTCCTCGGACATCCTCGGAGAGTACGAATCATGAGCGCCGTCGCCATCTCCACTGCCGGGCAATACCGCTGGTACCTGATCCAGACCAAGCCGCACCAGGAGCTGCGCGCCGAGGAGAACCTCGGCCGCCAGGGCTTTTCCTGCTACCGCCCGGTGGTGGGGCAGGGCGGCCGGGCGCAGCCGCTGTTCCCCGGTTACCTGTTCATCCGCCTCGATCAGCAGCACGACAACTGGTTCCCGATCCGCTCCACCCGTGGCGTGGCGCGCCTCGTCAGCTTTGGCGCGCAGCCGCTGGCAGTGGCCGACGACCTGGTGGAAGGCATCCGCCAGCGCCTGGCCGCCATGCCGGAGCGCCGTGCCAGCGGCTTCCACGAAGGGCAGATGGTGCGCGTGAAGTGCGCAGGCGATTGCGAAGTGGATGCGATCTTCCTCTGCGAGGACGGCACCGAGCGCGGGTTGATACTGCTCAACCTGCTGCAACGCGAACAACGCATCCGGGTCCCGCTCAGCCAGCTCTCGGCGGTGGTTGGCAACGACGGCTGGCGCGCCTGAGGCGCTCGACTCTTACAGGATCAACTGCAAGGAGGTGTGGCGAGATGAATGGATCGACCGTGCTGGTGACGCTGACCTATGGCGACCGCCTCGAGTACTTGGAAGAGCTGCTGGCCCGCGCCTTCCGCGAGAAGGACATCACCCGCGCCATCGTCGTCAGCAATGCCTCGGTGGCTGAACTGGACCAGTTGTTCATGCTCTGGCCCAACCGCGTGCAGGTGATCGAGCTGGACAGCAACACCGGCTCGGCCAATGGCTATGCCGTGGGCATCGAGGCCGCGCTGAAGAGCGGCTGCGACTTCATCTGGCTGATGGATGACGACAACGCGCCGACGCCGGGCTCGTTCCCGCTGCTCAAGCAGCGCCTGATCGATTGCGCGCTGCGCCATGGCACCGACAACACGGCCGTGCTGGGCTTCCGCCCGACCCACCAGGCCGACGTCGCTTCCGGAGTGCCGACCCGTTTCATCACGCCGCCGCGCTCCAGCTACTTCGGTTTCCACGTTCGCCAGCTGCCCTACAAACTCTGGCGCCGCACGCCCTGGGGCAAGCCGAAGCCGCGCCCGGCGCAGCCGCTGCTGGAGCTGCCGTTCGCCTACTACGGCGGCCTGCTCGGGCATGCCGATCTGTTCCGCCGCATCGGCCTGCCGCGCCGCGACCTGGTGCTCTACGCCGACGACACCGAATACACCTTCCGTATCGGCAACCTGGGTGGCCACCTCTACCTGGTACCCGAGGCGGGCCTGGATGACCTGGAGAACTCCTGGAACATCAAGGCGCGCACCTCGAACATCTACGAGACCTACCTGCTGGGCAGCTCCGACCTGCGGGCCTACTACGCCGCGCGCAACCAGGCGTGGTTCGACAAGAACCTGTGGGTGACCTCGCCGCTGATGTACCGCTTCAACCGCTGGGTGTTCATCCGCCTGCTGCACTTCTTCGCCCGCCGCCACCAGCGCGAAAGCCGCCTGGCCCTGCTGCTGCAGGCGATCCGCGATGGCGAAGCCGGTGCGCTCGGCATGAACCGGGCCTACCCGCTATGAGACTGCTGCTGCTCAACACCCTCTACGCCCCGCACATCGGCGGCGGGGCGGAGGTCATGCTGCAGCACATGGCCGAGGGCCTGCGCGCACGCGGCCATGAGGTGCAGGTGCTCTGCACCGGGCCGGACGCCAGCCTGCAACGCGAGACGGTGAACGGCGTGCCGGTGCTTCGAGCCGGCCTGCGTAACCTTTACTGGCCCTTCGACGACAAGAGCCAAGGCGCGCTGAAACGCCTCGCCTGGCACGGGCTGGACCGCTACAACCGCGGCATGCGCAGTCTGCTGGCGAAGGTGCTCGAAGAGGTCGAGCCGGACGTGGTGATCTGCCACAACCTGTCGGGCTGGTCGATCTCCGCCTGGGATGCGATCCGTGCCGCCGGCCTGCCCATCGTGCAGGTCCTGCACGACCAGTACCTGACCTGCCCGCGCGGTGTGCGCTTCAACAAGGGCCGCCATTGCGAGCAGCAATGCGCCCCCTGTGCGTTGTTGCGGCGCTCCCATGCTGCAGCTTCGAGCGATGTCGACGCGGTGGTCGGTGTCAGTCGCTACCAGCTCAATACGCTGCTCGACGCCGGTTACTTCTCCGGCAGCCAGACCCACGTGGTGTACAACGGCTCGCCGATGGCAGAAGTGCCTGTCGTGCCGCCGGCTTCCGGGCGCCGCCCGTTGCGCTTCGGCTTCATCGGTGCGCTGACGCCGAACAAGGGCGTGGAGTGGTTGATCGAGCAGTTCCAGGCGCGCGGCGACGATGCCTCGCTGCTGATCGCCGGACGCGGCGACGCGGCCTACGTGAACCAGCTGAAGTCCGCCGCCGACCCCCAGAGCGTGCACTTCGTCGGCTACCGCAAGGCCTCCGAGTTCTTTGCCGAGATCGACGTCGCCGTGGTCCCCAGCCTGTCGCCGGAGTCCTTCGGCCTGGTGGCGCTGGAGGCCTGCGCGCATCACCTGCCGGTAATCGCCTCGCGCATGGGCGGGCTGGTGGAAGTCGTCCAGGACGAGATCAACGGCCTGCTCTGCTCGCCCGAGCAACCCGACTCGCTCGGTGATGCCATCCAGCGCCTGGCCCGGGACCCGGCGCTGCGCCAGCGCCTCGCCTCGCGAGCCCATGAATACGTGGCGCCGATGCTCAGCCTGGAGCGGATGCTCGACGAGTACGAAACCATCCTGCGCCACACCCTGCTTACCCGCGGAGTCCAGCATGGAACTGCAATCCCCGTATCCACGCTTTGAGCTCGACCGTCGTGTGACCTTCGACCGCTCGTTGCTGGCGCTCGGGGTGCTGGTGGCATTGCTGCTGGTGGAGACCTTCAACGGCGCGTTGCGCTTCTATACCGACCA
Source organism: Pseudomonas sp. HS-18 (assembly GCF_020401845.1). NCBI lineage: Bacteria > Pseudomonadati > Pseudomonadota > Gammaproteobacteria > Pseudomonadales > Pseudomonadaceae > Pseudomonas > Pseudomonas sp. HS-18. The sequence goes on along the minus strand of NZ_CP084413.1, from coordinate 6,151,461 downwards.
GGCCGGACTGTCGGCGATCGTCTACCTGCCCAAGGTGGCCTGCATCATCGCCGTGGCCTGGGAGTTGATCACCCGCCCGCAGCAGCGCGGGCTGTGGCTGTTGCTGATCCTCGCCGCGGCTTCGCTGCTCCTCGGGCGGCTGCATGGCGCCGAGTTCAAGAGCGGCTTCTTCGCCGTTTTCATTTACGCGCCGCTGCTGTTCGGCCTGCTCTGCGGCCCCTACCTGGAAATGCATCGCAAGGCGGTGGGCTGGATCATCGCCTTCTGCCTGGTCGCCTCCCTCATCGGCATCGCGCTGGACCTGCTGATCAATGTGCCGTGGAAGGGCTACACCTACTCCATGGGCGGCGTCGAGGTCAGCGCCAACCGCTCCTGGAGCGCTTACGGCCTGGATCGCATCGCCGGCTTCTCGCGGATGTCCTCCAGCCTGGCGATGATGCTGGCGGTGTTCAGCCTCTACCTGGGGTCGTTCCGCCTGCCGCTGCTGGCGCGCGGTCTGCTCTACGCGGTGGCGCTGGTGGGCATCGTGCTCACCACCAACAAGTCCTCCGCCGGCGCCTTCTTCCTCGCCCTGATGGTGATGAGCATTGCCCGCCAGCGCCTGCTGTTCCTGTTCGCCGCGCTGCTGGTGGTGCTCGGCGCGCTGCTGCTGCCGCTGTACGGCCTGTATGCGCAGGTCGACCCCTACCTGGCCAGCGCCACTGGCGACAACCTGATGGGTTCGATGGTGGATCGCCTGGTCAACACCTGGCCGAACCTGATCAAGGTGATGGACTACAACGGCTGGATCTACACCGGCGCCGGGCTGGGCATGACCGGCAGCGCCTATGCCGCCTTCCCGATCTTCGGTGTCGAGCAGCTGGCAGTGGCCGATAATTCGCTGCTCTACCTCTGGTGCCTGTTCGGCGTGGCCGGCGTCGCCCTCTACCTGCTCGGGGTGCCGATGCTGATGCGCCTGCAGCGCCAGCCCGGCCAGGAAGCCCGCGCGCTGCTGGGGATCGCCTATTGCATCCTGCTGATCGGCTGGACCAGCGACGTACTCGAATCGCCCATACCCAGCCTGTTCCTCGGCCTGGCCATCGGTCGCGCCCTGCGCCTGCCGGGTGAGGCCGCGCCGCAACCGGCGCCGCGCACCCTGCGCCTGCAGGGCGGCATGCTCAGCCTGCTGGCCTGCGCGCTGCTGATCGGCGGCCTGCTGCAATCGCCGCGCACCCTGGCCAACCAGGCGCCGGTGGAAAACCCCGGTGCAGCGGAATTCATCGTCGGCGCCAGCACCCACCAGAACATCCGCGCCGGCAACCGTGATGGCATCAATCGCCTCGGGCGCGAGGCCGGCATCACCTCGTTCCGCGACGACGCCTACTGGTCCAGCGTCGAGCGCGAGCGCGGCAAGCTGGCCATCGATGCCGCGTGGCGCGCACAGCTGCGCAGCACGCGCAGCCTGGGTATCAGCACGCTGCTGATCCTGGGCAACGAGAACCAGTTCTACGGCAATGCCAAGCCGCGCGACGACGCCTCCCGCGAGGGCTACCTGCGCTACGTGCGCTATGTGGTCCGCAGCTTCAAGGGGCAGGTCGCCTTCTACGAAGTGTGGAACGAGTGGGACTCGGAAAACGCCACCGACAAGGACTTCAGCGACGATTACCTGACCCTGGTGCGCGCCGCCGCCAAGGTGATCCGCGAGGAAGACCCGCAAGCCAAGGTGCTCGCTGGCGCCGTCACCCTCAAGGGCATCCGCCAGGGCTTCGCCGAACGCATCGCCGGTGGTGGCGTGCTCGATGTGGCCGATGGCATCTCGCTGCACCCGTCGGTGTATTGCGAGGGCGAGATGTCCACGCCCGAGGCCTGGCTCAACTGGTTCCAGGGCGTCAACCAGAAGCTGGAAAACGCCGCCGGCAAGCCGGTGCCGCTGTACTTCACCGAATTCAGCTGGCCGGCCCACGAAGGCGATTGCGGCATCAGCCGCGAACGCCAGGCCGCGTACCTGGCCCGCGCCTATGTGCTGGTGCGCAGCCTGCCCAATGTGAAGGGCGCCTGGTGGTATGACCTGGTGGACGACGGCATCGACCGCACGGACATGGAACACAACTTCGGCCTGCTCACCGCCAGCGGCCAACCCAAGCCGGCCTACCACGCCATGGCCAGCGTCGCCGACATCATCGGTCGCTACCGCTTCGTCGGCCGCGTGCCCAACCAGGACCCGAACGTCTACCTGCTGCGCTTCGCCAAGGCCAGCGAGGAAATCCTGGTGGCCTGGACCCTGGGCCACGAACAGACCCTGAACATCACCAGCAAGCCCGGCAGCAGCGACACCCTCTGGCGCCTCGACGCCGTGGAGGGCATCGCCCGCCGCGAGGGCCGGCCGGTGCCCTGGCAATGCCCCGCAGGCGGCGGCGATTGCCAGGCCAGCATCCGCATCGACGAGTCGCCCACCCTGGTGCGCAGCGCGTCGGCCCCGCAACTGTCGCTGCGCTGACGCCTCGCGGAGAACCCTTCATGATCGTGATCAACGCGCGTTTCCTCACCCAGCAGTTGAGCGGTGTGCAGCGCTTCGCCGAGCAGATATCGCTGTCGCTGGCACGCCTGCGCAGCGACCTGCACTTCGTGGCGCCGCCAGGGGAAATCCTCCGCCCGGAGATCGCCCGGCAACTGAACGTCGAGCAGGTCGGGCGCAACGGCGGGCACCTCTGGGAGCAGGTCGACCTGCCGCTATGGCTGGCGCACCACGGCCGGCCGCTGCTGGTCTCGCTGTGCAGCACGGCGCCACTGGCGTACTCGCGGCAGGTGATGACGCACCACGACATCACCTACGTGCGCCACCCGGAAAGTTTTTCCTGGAAGTTCCGCGCCCTGTACCGCGTGATGATTCCCCTGCTGCTGCGCCGCTCGCTGGCGCAGGTCACAGTCAGCGAATTCTCCCGCCAGGAGATCGCCACGCACTATGGCGTCGACCCCAAGGGCATCCATGTGATCGCCAACGCGGTGTCCGCCGAGTTCTGTACCGGCCTGGAACCGGCGACGCCCGAGCGGCCCTATGTACTGGCGGTGTCCTCGCCGGCCACGCACAAGAACTTCCAGCGGCTGATCGAAGCCTTCCGCCTGCTGGGTGAGCTGGACGTGGAGTTGCGCATCGTCGGCGCCGCCAACCGCAGCTTCGTCGACGCGCAGCTGCAGCAGAGCGGGCAGGGCGATCGCGTGCGCTGGCTGGGACGGCTGGACGACGACCAACTGATCGAGCAGTACCGCCACGCGGCCGTCTTCGCCTTTCCGTCGCTGTATGAAGGTTTCGGCATTCCACCGCTGGAAGCGCAGGCCTGCGGCTGCCCGGTGGTGGCCGCCAGCAGCGCCTCGATTCCCGAAGTGCTGGGCAACTCGGTGCTGTATTTCGACCCCCTCGACCCGCCCGGCATCGCTGCCGCCCTGCGTCGCGTGCTGCTCGACCACCAGCTGCGCGCCGACCTTTGCCGGCTGGGGCAGGAGAATGTCCTGCGCTACTCCTGGGACATCTCCGCACTGCGCCTGTCGAGCCTGATCGACACCTTTCTGATGGAGCGCTCGGGCTACCCGGCGCGCTTCGACGCCAAACAGATCGCCAAGCAAGGAGGCAGATCATGAAGGGCATCATCCTCGCCGGCGGCTCCGGCACCCGCCTGCACCCGATCACCCTGGGCGTGTCCAAGCAGCTGCTGCCGATCTACGACAAGCCGATGGTGTACTACCCGCTCTCGGTACTGATGCTCGCCGGCATCGACGACATCCTGCTGATCTGCACGCCCACCGACCTGCCGAACTTCCGCGCCCTGCTGGGTGACGGCGAGCAGTTCGGCGTGCAGCTGCAGTACGCCGTGCAGCCTTCGCCGGATGGCCTGGCCCAGGCCTTCCTGATCGGCGCCGAGTTCATCGGCGATGACTCGGTATGCCTGGTGCTGGGCGACAACATCTTCTACGGCCAGGGCTTCACCGAAACCCTGCGTGAAGCGGCGGCGCGCACCCAGGGCGCCACCGTGTTCGGCTACCAGGTGGCGGACCCGGCGCGCTTCGGCGTGGTCGAGTTCGACGACCAGGGGCGCGTGCTCTCCATCGAAGAGAAACCGCGCGTGCCGCGTTCGAACTACGCCGTCACCGGCCTGTACTTCTACGACAACCGCGTGGTGGAGATGGCCCGCCAGATCCGCCCTTCGGCCCGTGGCGAACTGGAAATCACCGACATCAACAACCTCTACCTGGAGCGGGGCGAACTGCACGTGAGCCTGCTCGGTCGCGGGTTCGCCTGGCTGGACACCGGCACCCACGAATCGCTGATGGAAGCCGGCCATTTCGTGCAGACCATCGAGCAGCGCCAGGGACTGAAGGTGGCCTGCCTTGAGGAGATCGCCTTCCAGCAGGGCTGGCTCAGCGAAACGTACCTGGCCCTGCAGGCCGAGCGGCTGAGCAAGACCGGCTATGGCCGTTACCTGCAGCAGTTGCTGCTGGACAAGCGACAGTGAATTCGCACCCGACGAACCCGAGGCGGGTTCGCCGGCCCTGCGCCCGTTAACGGACTGCGATAACGAAGCAGCGGCACAAGGAGCGATGCCGGACATCGCGAGGTCATCATGCCCAACAAGACAAAAGGAATTCTGCGTGCGCACCAGTCACTGATCTCGCTGGCGCACCGCCTGAGCGACATCCTGGTGATCGTGCTCAGCGGGGTGATTCTGCTCAGCGCCGGCAATGGCGTTCTGGACGCACAGATCTGGGTCTCGGTGCTGCTCTGCGTCATGCTGTTCCACTGGCTCGGCGAGCTGAACCAGCTCTACGGCTCCTGGCGGGGCGAGTCGCTGCTGCGCGAGTCGCTGAGTGTCACCCTGTACTGGTCGCTGGCGTTCTTCGCCGTGCTGCTGCTGGACATCTCGCTGCGCCACGTGGAGCTGGAGGAGCCGCGCCGGCTGGGGTGGTTCGCCGCCGCGCTGCTGATCATGTGCGGCTATCGCCTGGCCATCCGCATGTTGCTGCGCGTCGCCCGGCGCCATGGCTTCAACAGCCGCAACGTGGCCATCTACGGCACCGGAGAGGTCGGTGCTCGGCTCGCCGAAACCATCCTCAATGCCCCGTGGATGGGGCTGCGCCTGATCGGCTTCTATGACGACCGCCCGCAGCAGATGGAGCTGGGCGAGCGGGTGCCGGTAAAGGGGGATCGCCTGGCGCTGATCGAAGCCGCGCGCTCGGGGCAGATCGACAAGGTCTACCTGACCCTGCCCCTGTCCCGCGAGCCGCTGCTCAACGAGCTGATCCGCGAGCTGTCCGATACCACGGTGTCGGTGTACCTGATCCCCGACCTGTTCATGTTCGACCTGCTGCACGCGCGCAGCGAAAGCATCAACGGCCTGGCCACCATCAGCATCTTCGACACGCCCATGGATGGCCCCAACGCCGTGCTCAAGCGTATCGAGGACGTGGTGCTGGCCTCGCTGATCCTGTTGCTGATCGCCGTGCCCATGCTCTTCATCGCGGTGGCCGTGAAGCTCAGCTCGCGCGGCCCGGTGCTGTTCCGCCAGACCCGCTACGGCATGGATGGCCGGCCGATCCGCGTCTGGAAATTCCGCAGCATGACGGTGATGGAAGACGGCGCCGCCGTCACCCAGGCCTCGCGCAACGATTGCCGCATCACCCCGCTGGGCGCCTTCCTGCGGCGCACCTCGCTGGATGAACTGCCACAATTCTTCAACGTCTTGCTCGGCGACATGTCCGTGGTCGGCCCACGCCCCCACGCCGTGGCGCACAACGAGCAATACCGGCGTCAGGTCAGCCGCTACATGCTGCGTCACAAGGTCAAGCCGGGCATCACCGGCTGGGCCCAGGTGAACGGCTGGCGCGGCGAAACCGACACCCTGGAGAAGATGCAGAAACGCATCGAGTTCGATCTGGACTACATCGAGAACTGGTCCGTCTGGTGGGACCTGAAGATCGTCCTGCTGACCCTGTTCAAGGGTTTCGTACACCGCAACGCCTACTGAGTTTTCACACTCGTTTCAAGGAAGGATTGCCATGAAAAACCTGCTCGCTTTCAGCTTTGTAGTCGGCAGTCTGGCGCTACAAGGCTGCGTGTTCTCCCCCGGTCAGTACATGACGGATTCCGATGTCCAGCGCGAGGCGCAGAAGCAGGGGATGAACATTACCCTCGTGCCTATCACGCCACAGGTGCTGCAGCGCCAGGAGGCCGCGTTCGCCGCCAGGCCCGGTGTGCCCGCGGAACTGCTGAACTACCGCCCGCCGCAACAGGACTACGTGATCGGCGGCGGCGACGTACTGCTGGTGACCGTCTGGGACCACCCGGAACTGACCAGCCCCGGCTCGACCCAACAGATGGAAGCCAACGGCCGCGTGGTCGGCGCCGACGGCAACATCTTCTTCCCCTACGCTGGCGTGGTGCGAGCCGAAGGGCAGACCCCGGCACAATTGCGTTCGAGCCTGGCCCGCCGGCTGGCGAACAAGGGCATCGTCGACCCGCAGGTGGATGTCACCGTGCTGCGCTATGCCAGCCAGCACGTGGTGTTCTCCGGCGCCTTCCAGAACGGCGGCCAGGTCGAGCTGAACAACACGCCCACGACCCTGGTGCAGGCGGTCAGCAAAGCGGGAGTGATTGCCGGCGAGGCGGACCTGTCCGGACTGACGCTCAAGCGTGACGGCCGCGAATACGTGATCGACGTCGACGCGCTGAACCGCTCCGGCTCGACGCTCAGCGGCATCTACCTGAAGAACGGCGACCAGGTTCACCTGCCCTACAACGACCGCAAGAAAGTCTATGTGGTCGGCGAGGTGGAACGCCCGCAGGTCGTGACCTACCGCACCACCGGCCTGTCACTGCTGGAAGTGCTGGGCAACGCAGGCGGCCTGGCCCCGGAAACCTCCGATGGTGACTCCGTGTACGTGATCCGCGGCAACCCGCAGCAGGCCGATGGCAAGGGGCAGGGTACCTTCCAGGCGCAGGTCTTCCACCTGGAAGCCAAGCGTCCGACCGCCTACGCCCTGGCCAAGGACTTCGCCATGCAGCCGCAGGACGTAGTGTTCATCGGCCCGGCCAACATCACTCGCTGGAACCGCTTCATCAGCCAGCTGCTGCCGTCGGCCTCGATCGTCGCCACCAGTGCGGCAGTGGGCAACTGACGCCCAGGCCTGATACCGGCGGGAATGCCAGGCTTCCGCCCACAGCAGTCACGAATATTCCTACGGCTGTGGGCGGTTCTTTGGAATCGACTCTTCATCACCGACTGGCCATCATCGCCGCCATCCGGTGCCGAGCAGCACCACTCCTACTGGCGGAAGCGATTCCGCCGCTCTCCTTTGGGGTCTTCCCCTAGCACAAGGCCCCGAACCCGCCCGCGTTGCAGCGCCGGCGGGTTTTTTTTGCCTGGCGTTCCACCGTGTATGGATTCCTACGCCGGAGTTGCCTTTGGAGGTACCTCCAGCGATGAGCAGTCGACCGCCGCTGAGAGGCGTATCATATATTCCATAAAGAAATTACATATTAATAATTAATTCTTTTTGGATTTATGACGGTTCTTTTATCGTTGCCCTGCGCTGCCGCGAGCTGTTTCGGACAGAGCGGAAGAGGGTGGCGGTTTACCGCCAGCCAGAGTTGGTGGGATGGCGGTTTTCCGCTGATCCGGCCCTGGGGAGTGGCTCGACGAACGAGCCGGAGGCCGGAAAGACGGGAGTGTCGGACAGGGTAGGCCGGTTGGCCTGGGGATTGCCTTGTCAGGTGGCGAATGCCCAGCGCATCGCCACAACAACAAGACACGAGAATCGATCCATGCCCTTCCCATCTTCTGCCGTATCCCTGTCCGCCTGCCTGCGCTTCGCTCCCGCCTAGCGGGGCGTCGAAACAACCAACGAATCCTGCATGCCCGTCGTGCTCGTCACGCCGCGGCCGCTGCCTGCCATTCGGTCGGACTCCCGGGGGAGCCAGTCGTTGTTGCGAATGGCGTGTTTCCAAGATCAATAAAATGGGGAAATTCCAATGAAAAGCCGCACTCTCACGCAATCGGGCCTCGCGCTCGCCATCGCTGCCGCAGGCCTCGCGCAATCCGCCGTCGCCGCTGGGTTCATCGAAGACAGCAAGGCCAGCCTGACCCTGCGCAACTTCTACATCAACACCGACAACCGCAACGGCGACGTCACGGGGACCCAGCCGAACAAGTCTGAAGAGTGGGGCCAGGGCTTCCTGCTCAACTACGCCTCCGGTTTCACCGAGGGCACCGTGGGCTTTGGCATCGACGCGCTGGGCCTGCTGGGCGTGCGACTGGACAGCGGCAAGGGTACCCACTACAACCCGAGCAGCTCCGCCTATGCGGGCTCCGTGTTTCCTACCGACGGTGATGGCCGCGCCGTGGATGACTTCTCCCACCTGGGCGCCACCGGCAAGCTGAAGGTCTCCAGCACCGAGTTGCGCTACGGCACGCTGCTGCCCAAGCTGCCGGTGGTGACCTACAACGACGGTCGCCTGCTGCCGCAGACCTTTGAAGGTGGCCAGGTCACCTCCAACGAATTCAAGGACCTGACCCTCATCGGCGGCCAGCTGGAACATGCCAAGGGCCGTAACTCGAGCAACAACGAAGGCCTGTCGATTGCCGGCGCGAACAACGCCCAGACCGGCCAGTTCGTCAACAAGTTCTACTACGGCGGCGGCGACTACAAGGTCACCAAGGACCTGACGCTGCAGTACTACTACGGCAACCTGCAGGACTTCTACAAGCAGCACTTCCTGGGTCTGCAACACAACTGGGCGATCGGCCCGGGCGTGCTGAAGAGCGACCTGCGCTACTTCCACAGCAGCGACGATGGCAAGAACGGTCACGACAAGACCTATTACACCAACGGCTACTACGGCAACGGCGTGACCAAGGGCGAGGTCGACAACCGCGCCTGGAGCGGCCTGTTCACCTATACCGTCAGCGGCCACAGCTTCGGCGCGGGCTACCAGCAACTCAGCGGCGACAGCGACTTCCCGTTCATCAATAACGGCGATGGCGCTACCGCCTACCTGATCACCGACGTGCAGATCGGCAAGTTCCTGCGCGCCGGCGAGCGTACCTGGCAGGTTCGCTACGGCTACGATTTCGCTCAGGCCGGACTGCCGGGCCTGACCTTCCAGACCCTGTACCTGCATGGTGACAACATCGACACCCGTTACGGCGACAAAAGCGAGTGGGAGCGTGACATCTCCCTCGCCTACGTGATCCCGGACGGCACCTTCAAGGGCCTGGGCTTTACCTGGAAGAACGCCGCGCTGCGCAGCGGCCTGCCGGCGGACTCCCGCAGCGGTACTGCCGGCCAGCGCGACCAGGACGAAAACCGCCTGATCGTCAGCTACACCATCCCGCTGCTGTAATTCTCGCGGGATAACGAAAAAGCCGCCGACCTCGCAAGAGGCCGGCGGCTTTTTCATGGGTGCGCACGAGGGCTCTTCGCAGGAGCGAGCTTGCTCGCGAACAAGTCCCGTCGCGAAGTCGTTCGCGCGCAAGCTCGTTCCTACAGAGGCATTCCTCTGCCAATGAAAAGGCCGTCGTTCCGGTGGGAGCGACGGCCCTTTTCTTCAGCAAATCAGCTTCAGCGAATCAGCGCTTCTGCGGCGCCGGCTGCTGCTGGGTGATGCAGTGGATGTTGCCGCCGCCCAGGAGAATCTCGCGGCCCGGCACCATCACCACTTCGTGTTCGGGGAAGATGCGCTTCAAGGTGGCTTCGGCCTCTGCGTCCGCCGGATCGTCGAAGCGCGGCGCGATGATGCCGCCGTTGACGATCAGGAAGTTGACGTAGGAGCCGGCCAGGCGGATCGACGGATCGCGCGGCTGGGTGCCGATCACCAGGTCGATGCCTTCGCACTCGGCTTCGGTCGCGTGGATCGGGCCGGGGATGACCATCTTGTGCACGGTGAGCTGGCGGCCCTTGGCGTCGCGGGCGGTTTCCAGCACGCGCATGGCGGCCTGGCAGCGCTCGTAGTTCGGGTCGTTCTGATCGTCGGTCCAGGCCAGCAGGACTTCGGCGGGGCGCACGTAGCAGCAGAAGTTGTCGACGTGGCCGTCGGTCTCGTCGTTGAACAGGCCGTCCGGCAGCCAGATCACGCTGTCGATGGCCAGGTGCTCGCGCAGCACGGCCTCTATCTCTTCGCGGCTCATGTGCGGGTTGCGGTTGTGGTTGAGCAGGCATTCCTCGGTGGTGATCACCGTGCCTTCGCCGTCCACATGGATCGAGCCGCCTTCCAGCACGAAGCCTTCGGTGCGGTAGCCGTCGCAACGCTCGATGCCGAGGATCTTGCTCGCCACCTGGTCGTCGCGGTGCCACGGGAAGTACAGGCCGCCTTCCAGGCCGCCCCAGGCATTGAAGGTCCAGTCCACGCCGCGTACTTCGCCGTCGTTATTGGTGACGAAGGTCGGGCCGGTGTCGCGCACCCAGGCGTCGTCGTTGCTGATTTCCACCACGCGGATGTTGGCCGCGTCGGCCAGCTGGGCGCGGGCGTTTTCGTACTGGCCGGCGGAAACGCCGATGGTCACCGGCTCGAAGCGGGCGATGGCGCGGGCCACGGCGCTGAAGGCGGCCTGCGCCGGCTTGCCGCCCAGGCGCCAGTTGTCCGGCCGCTCGGGCCAGACCATCCAGGTCTGGGTGTGGGGTTCCCATTCCGCCGGCATGCGGAAGCCATCGGCGCGGGGAGTGCTGGTCAACGTAGTCATGGGGCGATCCTGGGGGCTGCTCAGTTGGGGACGTACGGCGCTATGCGCGTCGCCCCATCCTGCGCTTTGGGTTGTGTCATTCGAGAGTGCGTCACGAGCGGCCAGTATAGGTCGCCGCGGGCAGTTTCTGATTTTATATCCGATAAAAATCGATTTATGAAGTGAATTATTCTCAGGAAATGCCCGTATATCCGGATTTTAATCGGATATAAATCGATTTATTTAAGGGGTGAGGGGCGCTTCGGCAGGCAGGGCGGCAGGTACAGCGAGAGGTAGGCATCGATCACCCGCATGCCTTCTTCAGCCAGGCGTTCGGTAATCAGCCCGTGACGCTGCACGGAGAGGGCGTAAACGCGATCACCCAGTTCGATGGCGAGGCTGAATACCTCGATATCCTGCGGCAACGGTGGCAGCTCGAAATGCCGCTCGAACAGGGCGCGCATGGCCTGGCCGAGTTGCACGTCATGCTGGCTGTCGGCCTGGGTGACTTCGGCAAGGCCGTGGCTGGCGAGGATCAGCTGGCGTGCGGCGGCGTCTTCGGCGTACACGGCCAGGGTGCGTTGTTCGACCAGTCGTGCGAGGTCGCGCCAGTCGCGTAGGGCAGCGTGATCGACGGGCTGTTCCAGGCAGGCGCGGAAGGCGGCGTGGACGTCATTGGTCAGGCCTTGCAGCAACGCCGGGACGCTGGGGAAAAAGTGATAGACGGAAGAGGGAGGAATGTCCGCGCGTTCGGCCACCGCGTAGATCGATAGCCCCGCTGCGCCGCTTTCGGCCAGCAGGGCGCGGGCCGCGTCGAGGATCACGGCGATTCTTGCCTGGCTGCTGGCGCGAGGTTTGCGGGTGGGAGCGGGCATGGCTGTCTCCGGAGCTGGGCGGCTATTGGACGCCAGCTCCGGTGCGCTCGGCAAGTCAGCTGCCGCCGTCGCGCAGCTTGGCCCAGACTTCGGTGATCACCGGGGCGGTCTTCTCCGGTGCGGTTTCCAGGGCAAACAGGCGGCGCTTGGTTTCCTGGTCCGGGTACAGGCCCGGCTGGTCGCGCAGGGCGGCATCGAGGAACTGCGCGGAGTCCTTGTTGCCGTTGGGGTAGAGGGTGGCGGCGGTGATCTGCGCGGCGACCTTGGGTTGCATCAGGTAGTCGATGAACTTCAGGGCCAGGTCCGGATGCTCGGAGGCGCTGGGGATCACCAGGTTGTCGATGAACAGCACCGAGCCTTCCTGCGGCACCACGAAGCGCACCGGCTGGCCGGCGTTGGCGGCGCCCAGGGCATCGCCGACCCAGGCCATGGCGACGCACAGCTTGCCGGCGTTGAGGTCCTGGATGTAGCGCTCGCTGTCGATGTAGCGCAGGTTCGGGCGCAGCTGTGCGAGCACTTCGCCGGCACGGCGGATCTGCGACGGCGCGCTGCGGGCGAAGTTGCGGCCCTGGTAGTTCATCAGCACCGAGAAGGCCTCGTCCGGAGCGTCCAGCAGGCTCATGCCGCAGGCCTTCAGGCGCTGGCTCTGCTGCGGGTCGAACATCACGCTCCAGCTGTCGGGCAGCTTGCCGCCGTAGGCCTTCTCCGCTTCGGGTTCGTTGATTGCCAGGCCCACGGCACCCCACAGATAAGGGATGGCGTGCTGGTTGTTGGGGTCGACGGCGGCCAGCTTGCTCAGCAACTGGGTGTCGAGGTGGCTGCGGTTGGGCAGCTTGGAGAAATCCAATGCCTGGATGCGCTTGTCGCGGATCAGCGCCGGCAGGTCGTTGTGCGAAGGCACGGCGACGTCGATCTTCTCACCGCTCTCCAGGGCCTTCTTGACCTCTTCGGCGGTGCTGTAGGTTTTGTAGTCGACACGGATGCCGGTGTCCTTCTCGAAGTCCTTGAGCACTTCGGGGGCGATGTAGTCGTTCCAGTTGTAGACATGGATGACCTGCTCGGCCCAGGCAGACAGCGGGCACAACAGCATCAGAATCACGGCGTACAGGCGTGGCATTGGCGATCTCCCTGAATGAACCACGTAATCAGCGGATGCGGCATTCGCCGCTCGATAGCGCGACAGCAAAGACACGACAGACGCGATGGCGCCCGGGCGGGCGGATGGAGACATCGCGAGCAGGAAGGAACGACGGATGTGACTCGCCCTGGCGCCCCTCCTCGCCGTTGCGATGTCGCAGTTCCCCGGGTGTGCCAGAGGCACAAGGAAACGCCGGCACGAGGGCCGGCGTTTCGTTTACCACTTATACGGTGTGCAAGTACCAGTTGTACTCGAGATCGGAAATCGAATACTCGAACTCCTGCATCTCATGCTCCTTGCACGCGACGAAGATGTCGATGTACTCGGGGCTGATGTACTTGTTCATCACGTCGCTGTCGTCCAGCTCGCGCAGGGCATCGCGCAAGTTGTTCGGCAGGCTCTGTTCCAGCTGCTCGTAGGCGTTGCCTTCGATCGGCGCGCCCGGCTCGACCTTGTTGGTCAGGCCGTGGTGGACGCCAGCCAGTACAGCCGAGAGCAGCAGGTACGGGTTGGCGTCGGCACCGGCGACGCGGTGTTCCAGGCGCACCGCTTCCGGTGCTCCGGTCGGCACGCGCAGGGCGACGGTACGGTTGTCCAGGCCCCAGCTCGGCGCGTTCGGCACGAAGAAGGCCGAACCGAAACGGCGGTACGAGTTGACGTTCGGGCAGAGGAACGCCATCGACGCCGGCAGGGTCTCGAGCACACCGCCGATCGCGTGGCGCAATGCGGCGTTCTGCTCGGGATCCTCGCTGGTGAAGATGTTCTTGCCGTCCTTGTCGAGCAGCGAGACGTGGACGTGCAGACCGTTGCCAGCCTGACCCGGGTAGGGCTTGGCCATGAAGGTCGAGTCCATCTCGTGGTCGTAGGCGACGTTCTTGATCAGGCGCTTGAGCAGGACTGCGTAGTCGCAGGCCTTCAGAGCGTCGTCAACGTGGTGCATGTTGACTTCGAACTGGGCCGGTGCGCTTTCCTTGACGATGGCGTCGGCGGGGATGCCCTGGGCGCGGGCGCCGTCGATGATGTCCTGGAGGCAATCAGCGTATTCGTCGAGGTCGTCGATGGAGTAGACCTGGACCGATTGCGGGCGCTTGCCGGAGATCGGCGAGCGCGGCGGCTGCGGCCGGCCGTTCACGTTCTCCTGGTCGATCAGGTAGAACTCGAGCTCGAAGGCCGCGACGATGGTCAGGCCGATGTCGGTGAACTTCTGTACCACCTGGCGCAGTACTTCACGCGGGTCGGCGAAGAACGGCGTGCGTTCTTCCATCTCGTGCATGGTCATCAGCAGCTGCGCGGTCGGGCGCTTCTGCCAGGGCTCCATGGAGAGGGTATTGGGGATCGGGAAACAGACGCGGTCCGCGTCGCCAATGTCCAGGCCGAGGCCGGTGCTTTCCACGGTGGAGCCGGTGATGTCGAGAGCGAAGAGAGAGGCGGGGAGGTTGATGCCCTTCTCATAGACTTTGGGCAGGTTGGTGCGTTCGATGCGCTTGCCGCGGACCACACCATTCATGTCTGCAATAAGGAGGTCGACGAACTGGACCTCGGGGTGTTCCTTCAGGAACTCACTCGCTTCTTCGAGCGACACGGCACTCTGGGGTACCGACATGATGTCACACCTTTATTGTTAAAAATTTCAATCATTCGAAAGCTGAGGTGTGAGTCAATCCGAATTGGCAAGGGTTGTCAATGTCGCACCAAAGTGGGGCGCATCAGTCCTGATGGGCCGTTTTTGGGGCGTTTCGAGCCGCTTTTGATCCGCGGAGAGCCTTTGCTGGCGGGCTGTTCAGTGGGGCGTGTTTGATTTTTTACATGACTATTGTGTAAAAAAATGAACAAGGCTAAGCTCGGCCTCAAGCCCATAACACTTACAAACACGGGTGTCCCATGTCTCGCCTGCCGTTAATCGGCGTGTCCGCCTGCCTCAAGCAGATCGGTTCCAAACCCTACCATGTTGCTGGCGACAAATACCTCAGAGCGCTGATCTCCGGGGCCTCGGGCATTCCTTTGATCATTCCCTCCCTGGGCGATGCCATCGACCAGGAAGGCATGTTGGCCGCGTTCGACGGCCTGCTCTTCACAGGCTCGGCGTCGAACGTCGAACCCCATCATTATAGTGGCTCCGCCAGCGTTGCAGGCACCCCCCATGATCCCGAGCGCGACAGCACGACGCTGCCGCTGATTCGCCGCGCCGTCGCGGCCGGGATTCCGGTGCTGGGCATCTGCCGTGGCTTCCAGGAAATGAATGTCGCCTTCGGCGGTTCGTTGCACCAGAAGGTGCACGAAGTCGAGGGCTTCATGGACCACCGCGAACCTGCCGGTGAGCCGATCGAAATCCAATATGGTCTGCGGCATGTCGTCGACGTGCAGCCGGGCGGCGTATTCGCCGGTATCGGGCTACCCTCGCAGTTCCAGGTCAATTCTATTCACGGCCAGGGCGTTGATCGTCTGGCGCCCGGCCTTCGTGTAGAAGCTCTGGCGCCTGACGGGTTGGTTGAAGCCTTCTCCGTCGAAGGTGCGGCCTTCGCCGTCGGGGTGCAGTGGCACCCGGAATGGCAGGTCGAAACGAACCCCAACTATCTCGCTATCTTCCAGGCATTCGGCAAAGCCTGCAGCAAGAGGGCGGGGAACCGCTGAGTCCGGCGTTGGGGCCGGGCTCTCAAACCCTGAGGTCTTTATGACTAGCAAGCTAGACCAGCTCAGTGGCTGGTTGAAGGAACGCAAGATCACTGAAGTGGAATGCATGATCGCCGACCTGACCGGGATCGCCCGGGGCAAGATCGCGCCGACTGCGAAATTCCTCAACGAGAAGGGCATGCGCCTGCCGGAGAGCGTTCTCCTGCAGACCGTGACCGGCGACTACGTCGAGGATGACATCTATTACGACCTGCTGGACCCGGCCGACATCGATATGGTCTGCCGCCCGGACGAGAATGCCGTGTTCCTCGTCCCCTGGGCCATTGAGCCGACCGCGATGGTCATCCACGATACCTACGACAAGCTGGGCAACCCCATCGAGCTGTCGCCGCGCAACGTCCTCAAGCGCGTCCTCCAGCTATACGCCGAAAAGGGCTGGAGGCCGATCGTGGCTCCGGAGATGGAGTTCTACCTGACCAAGCGCAGCGACGACCCCGACTACCCGCTGCAGGCTCCGGTGGGCCGTTCCGGCCGCCAGGAGACCGGTCGCCAGTCCTTCTCCATCGACGCGGCGAACGAATTCGACCCGCTGTTCGAGGACATGTACGACTGGTGCGAACTGCAGGGCCTGGATCTGGACACCCTGATCCATGAAGAAGGCACCGCGCAGATGGAGATCAACTTCCGTCACGGCGATGCCCTGGACCTGGCCGACCAGATCGTGGTGTTCAAGCGCACCATGCGCGAGGCCGCTCTCAAGCACAACGTGGCCGCGACCTTCATGGCCAAGCCGATGACCGGCGAGCCGGGCAGTGCCATGCACCTGCACCAGAGCATCGTCGACATCAAGACCGGCAAGAACATCTTCTCCAACGCCGACGGCAGCATGAGCGAGCTGTTCCTGCATCACATCGGCGGCCTGCAGAAGCTGATTCCCGAGGCGCTGCCGCTGTTCGCGCCGAACGTCAACTCGTTCCGCCGCTTCCTGCCCGACACCTCGGCGCCGGTGAACGTGGAATGGGGCGAAGAGAACCGCACCGTGGGCCTGCGCGTACCGGATTCCACCCCGGACAACCGGCGCGTGGAAAACCGCCTGGCCGGCGCCGATGCCAACCCCTACCTGGCCCTCGCCGCCAGCCTGCTGTGCGGCTACATCGGCATGGTCGAAGGCCTCAAACCCAGTGCGCAGGTCAAGGGCCGCGGCTATGAACGGCGTAACCTGCGCCTGCCGCTGACCATCGAGGCTGCACTGGAGTGCATGGAAGGTAGCAAGACCCTGGAGAAATACCTGGGTGACAAGTTCATTCGAGGCTATGTCGCGGTGAAGCGCGCCGAGCACGAGAACTTCAAGCGAGTAATCAGTTCCTGGGAGCGCGAGTTCCTCCTGCTTTCTGTCTGATCGGCGTGGGGTCCGGCGCGTGGCCGGGCCCCGTGTTTCTTAGAGAAGAGGTTTTATCAAGATGACTAACCAGACCAGCGCCAACACCCAACACTGGCAGGCGCTCAGCCGCGATCACCACCTGGCTCCGTTCACCGACTACAAGCAGCTGAACGAGAAGGGTGCGCGCATCATCACCAAGGCCGAAGGCGTGTACCTGTGGGACAGCGAGGGCAACAAGATCCTCGACGGCATGGCTGGCCTGTGGTGCGTGAACGTCGGTTACGGTCGCAAGGAACTTGCTGAAGCCGCCTACAAGCAGATGCAGGAACTGCCCTACTACAACCTGTTCTTCCAGACCGCACACCCGCCGGTACTGGAGCTGTCCAAGGCCATCGCCGACATCGCTCCCGAAGGCATGAACCACGTGTTCTTCACCGGCTCGGGTTCGGAGTCCAACGACACCGTGCTGCGCATGGTCCGCCACTACTGGTCGATCAAGGGTCAGCCGCAGAAGAAGGTGGTCATCGGCCGCTGGAACGGCTACCACGGCTCCACCGTCGCCGGCGTCAGCCTGGGCGGCATGAAGGCGCTGCACGAGCAGGGTGACCTGCCGATCCCGGGTATCGAGCACATCGCCCAGCCTTACTGGTTCGGCGAAGGCGGCGACATGGACCCGGAAGAGTTCGGCGTCTGGGCTGCCGAGCAGCTGGAGAAGAAGATTCTCGAAGTCGGCGAAGACAAGGTCGCCGCCTTCATCGCCGAGCCCCTGCAGGGCGCGGGTGGCGTGATCGTTCCGCCGAAAACCTACTGGCCGAAGATCCGCGAGATCCTCGCCAAGTACGACATCCTGTTCATCGCTGACGAAGTGATCTGTGGTTTCGGCCGTACCGGCGAATGGTTCGGCAGCCAGTACTTCGGCAACGCCCCGGACCTGATGCCGATCGCCAAGGGCCTGACCAGCGGTTACATCCCCATGGGCGGTGTGATCGTTCGCGACGAGATCGTCCATACCCTGAATGAGGGTGGCGAGTTCTACCACGGCTTCACTTACTCTGGTCACCCGGTAGCCGCTGCGGTGGCGCTGGAGAACATCCGCATCCTGCGCGAAGAGAAGATCGTCGAGCGAGTGAAGAGCGAAACGGCACCGTATTTGCAACAACGCTGGCAAGAGCTGGCCGACCATCCCCTGGTAGGCGAAGCCCGCGGGGTAGGCCTGGTGGCAGCACTGGAGCTGGTGAAGAACAAGAAGACCCGCGAGCGCTTCGAAGGCAAGGGTGTCGGGATGCTGTGCCGCGAGCACTGCTTCCGCAACGGTCTGATCATGCGCGCGGTGGGAGACACTATGATTATCTCGCCGCCGCTGGTGATCGAGAAATCGCAGATCGATGACCTGATCACCCTGGCGCGCAAGTGCCTCGATCAAACCGCCGCAGCCGTTCTGTCTTGAGTCTTTCACCAGACCTTTGACAGACTGCGCCTGTGCGTTGGCCAGGCTCACCGGGTGGTGACGGAAGGAGATGTCCACGCCACCCGGAACATCAAAAAAACAAACGGAGCTACCCGCATGTTCAAGACCTTCGGCAAATCCCTGCTCGCTGTAACGCTGGCAGGCGCTGTGGCTGGTATGGCGCAGGCTGATGACAAGGTGCTGCACGTCTACAACTGGTCGGACTACATCGCGCCGGACACGGTCGACAAGTTCACCAAGGAAACCGGTATCAAGGTCGTCTACGACGTCTACGACAGCAACGAAGTGCTGGAAGCCAAGCTGCTGGCCGGCAAGTCGGGCTACGACATCGTGGTGCCGTCCAACTCCTTCCTGGCCAAGCAGATCAAGGCGGGTGTGTATGTGCCGCTGGACAAGTCCAAGCTGCCGAACTGGAAGAACCTGAATCCGGACATCATGAAGACCCTGGAGATCAGCGACCCGGGCAACCAGTACGCGATCCCCTACATGTGGGGCACCATCGGCATCGGCTACAACCCGGACAAGGTCAAGGCCGCGCTGGGCGACAACGCCCCGGTGGACTCCTGGGACCTGGTGTTCAAGCCGGAAAACATTCAGAAGCTGAAGGCCTGCGGCGTGAGCTTCCTCGACTCGCCGACCGAAATGATCCCGGCAGCCCTGCACTACCTGGGCTACAAGCCCGATAGTCAGGACCCCAAAGAGCTCAAGGAAGCCGAGGCACTGTTCCTGAAGATTCGTCCGTACATCTCCTACTTCCACTCCTCCAAGTACATTTCCGATATCGCCAACGGCAACATCTGCGTGGCCATCGGTTACTCGGGTGACGTGTACCAGGCCAAGTCCCGCGCTGAAGAAGCCAAGAACAAGGTCACTGTGAAGTACAACATTCCGAAGGAAGGTGCTGGCGCGTTCTTCGACACCGTTGCCATTCCGAAGGATGCCGAGAACCAGGAAGCTGCGCTGAAGTGGATCAACTTCCTGCTCGAGCCGGCTGTCATGTCCGAGATCACCAACGTCGTGCAGTTCCCGAACGGCAACGCCGCGGCCACCCCGATGGTGAACGAGGCGATCCGCAACGACCCGGGCGTGTATCCGACTCCGGAAACCATGAAGAAGCTGTACGCCTTCCCGGATCTGCCGGCGAAGACCCAGCGTCTGATGACCCGCAGCTGGACCACCATCAAGTCCGGCAAGTAATCGGGTAGTCGCTGCCGCCTGACGCGGCAGCGGATGGTCCGGGACCGCGGCGGGGGAGTGCCCTTCCTCGCCGCTACCGGCAGCAACAAACAGCTTCCATCGGTGGAATGGCTGCGCAGGCCCTGGCGCTCTCGTGCTGATGAAGGGTTCGGCGCTATCCACGGACCGGCCGTCGAAACCCCGGCAGCAACCGACAGAAGTAGTAAAAAACAACGAGAGGACTCACGTGTGCGCATTCCCTTCCGCAGAACCCTGATCGCTGCAGTCTCCGTCCTCGGCCTGACTTCGCAGGTGCAGGCGCAAGAGACCGTCCACATCTACAACTGGTCGGACTACATCGGTGAAACCACCCTCGCCGATTTCGAGAAGGAAACCGGTATCAAGCCGGTGTACGACGTCTTCGACTCCAACGAAACCCTGGAAGGCAAGCTCCTGGCCGGTCGCACCGGTTATGACGTGGTCGTGCCGTCCAACCACTTCCTCGGTCGCCAGATCAAGGCCGGTGCGTTCCAGAAGCTGGACAAGAGCCAGCTGCCGAACTGGTCGAACCTCGACCCGCACCTGATGAAACAGCTCGAGGCCAACGACCCGGGCAACGAGTACGGCGTGCCGTACCTGTGGGGCACCAACGGCATCGGCTACAACGTCGACAAGGTCAAGGCCGTGCTGGGTGTCGACAAGATCGATTCGTGGGCTGTGCTGTTCGAGCCCGAGAACATGAAGAAGCTCAGCCAGTGCGGCGTCGCCTTCCTCGATTCGGGCGACGAGATGATGCCGGCTGTGCTCAAGTACCTGGGGTTGGACCCCAATAGCACCAATCCGGACGACTACAAGAAGGTGGAAGAGAAGCTGATGGCGGTGCGCCCATACGTCACCTACTTCCATTCCTCCAAGTACATTTCCGACCTGGCCAACGGCAACATCTGCGTGGCGGCCGGTTTCTCCGGTGACGTATTCCAGGCCGCCAACCGCGCCAAGGAAGCCGGCAAGGGCGTGAACATCGCCTACGCCATTCCCAAGGAAGGCGCCAACCTCTGGTTCGACATCCTCGCCATTCCGAAGGATGCCTCCAACCCGAAGGCAGCCCATGCGTTCATCAACTACCTGCTCAAACCCGAAGTGATCGCCAAGGTCAGCGATTACGTCGGTTACGCCAACCCGAACCCCAAGGCTGGCGAATTCATGGATGAGTCCGTGCGCAACAATCCTGAGGTGTACCCATCCCAGGAGGTTCTCGACAAACTCTTCGTGCAGCATGAGCTGCCGCCGAAGACCCTGCGCCTCATGACCCGTTCCTGGACCAAGATCAAGTCAGGCAAGTAAGGCGGATTTCCCCCAATCCGTCCGCGCGGGCACGGAGCGTCGGAGAGCCCCTCGAAAGGTTTTCCGACGCACGTAAACTGCGCCAGCCCTGAGTAATACCAAGCATGCCCGGCCGCGGGGGCCGGGCCTCTATGATTTGGGAGTTGTGGTAATGGCAATAGCCTCCGGTGCCTACAAGAAAGCCTTGAGTGGCGACCAGAAACCGAAAGAGGTTCTGGTAAAAATCGACCGGGTCAGCAAGCAGTTCGACGAAACGCTGGCTGTGGACAGCGTGACCCTGGACATCAAGAAGGGCGAGATCTTCGCCCTGCTGGGTGGTTCGGGTTCGGGCAAGTCGACCCTGCTTCGCATGCTGGCTGGTTTCGAGCGTCCCACTGAAGGTCGCATCTTCCTCGATGGCCAGGACATTACCGACCTGCCGCCCTATGAGCGGCCGATCAACATGATGTTCCAGTCGTACGCCCTGTTCCCCCACATGAGCGTGGCGCAGAACATCGCTTTCGGCCTCAAGCAGGACGGCCTGCCCAAGGCAGAGATCGACAAGATCGTCGACGAGATGCTCAAGCTCGTACAGATGACCCAGTACGCCAAGCGCAAGCCGCACCAGCTCTCCGGTGGCCAGCGCCAGCGCGTGGCCCTGGCCCGTTCCCTGGCCAAGCGTCCGAAGCTGCTGCTGCTCGACGAGCCCATGGGCGCGCTGGACAAGAAGCTGCGTTCGCAAATGCAGCTGGAACTGGTGGAGATCATCGAGCGCGTAGGCGTGACCTGCGTGATGGTGACCCACGACCAGGAAGAGGCCATGACCATGGCCCAGCGCATCGCCATCATGCACCTGGGTTGCATCGAGCAGATCGGCAGCCCGATGGACATCTACGAGACGCCGGCCAGCCGCCTGATCTGCGAGTTTATCGGCAACGTCAACCTGTTCGACGGCGAGATCGTCGAAGACCTGCAGGACCACGCGGTGATCGCCTGCCCGCAGCTGGAAAACCCGATCTACATCGGCCACGGCATCAGCACCCGTGCCGAGAACAAGCGCATCACCTACGCGCTGCGCCCGGAAAAGGTCATGGTCAGCGCGCAGAAGCCCGCCGACCTTGAGCACGAAGGCTTCAACGTTGCCCAGGGCACCGTGCATGACATCGCCTACCTGGGCGGCCACTCGGTGTACTACATCAAGCTGGCTTCGGGCTTCATCGTCCAGGCCTTCATGGCCAACGCCGAGCGCCACGTGGCGCGTCCGACCTGGGACCAGCCGGTTTACATCAGCTGGTACGACGACAGCGGTGTGGTACTGCAATCATGAACATCAGCAAATCGCTCATGAAACGCCTGCCGAACGGCCGGCATGCCGTGATCGGTGTGCCGTTCTTCTGGCTGTTCCTGTTCTTCCTGCTGCCCTTCGCCATCGTGCTGAAGATCAGTCTGGCAGCCGCAGACGTGGCCATTCCGCCGTACACCGAAGTGTTCCAGTACGCCGACCAGACCCTCCAGGTCGTGATGAACCTGGGCAACTACCTGATGCTGACGGACGACCCGCTCTACATCGACGCCTACCTGGGCTCGCTGAAGATGGCGGCGATCAGCACATTCCTCTGCCTTGTGATCGGTTATCCGATGGCCTACGCCATCGCCCGCGCCAGCAAGGAAATGCAGACCGTCCTGCTGCTGCTGATCATGATGCCGACCTGGACGGCGATCCTGATCCGCGTGTACGCCTGGATGGGCATCCTGTCCAACAACGGCCTGCTCAACAGCTTCCTGATGTGGCTGGGTATCATCAACGAGCCGCTGACGATCCTGAACACCAACTTCGCGGTGTACATCGGCATCGTCTACTCGTACCTGCCCTTCATGGTCATGCCGCTCTACGCCAACCTGGTGAAGCACGACATGAGCCTGCTCGAAGCCGCGTCCGACCTCGGCGCGCGCAGCTTCACCAGCTTCTGGAAGATCACCGTCCCGCTGTCCAAGAACGGCATCATCGCCGGCTGCATGCTGGTGTTCATCCCGGCGGTGGGCGAGTTCGTGATTCCGGAACTGCTCGGCGGCCCCGAGACGCTGATGATCGGCAAGGTGCTGTGGCAGGAGTTCTTCAACAACCGTGACTGGCCGGTGGCGTCTGCCCTTGCCGTGGTGATGCTGGCCATCCTGATCATCCCCATCATTCTCTTTAACAAGAACCAGGCTAAAGAGCTGGAGGGCAAGGTATGAGTTTCTTCAAGGCAATCTGCCCATCATTCTCTTTAACAGACTCTTTACCCACGAGCCTGGCTAAAGAGCTGGAGGGCAAGGTATGAACAAGCGTTGGTCGTTCTCCAACATCATGCTGGTGTTGGGCCTGCTCTTCATCTACGTGCCGATGATCATCCTGGTCATCTACTCCTTCAACGGCTCCAAACTGGTGACCGTGTGGGGCGGCTGGTCGGTGAAGTGGTACGTCGGCCTGCTGGACAACCAGCAGCTCGTTGGCTCGGTGTTCCGCTCGCTGGAGATCGCCTGCTACACCGCGATCTCCTCGGTAGCCCTGGGTACCCTGGCCGCCTTCGTGCTGACCCGCATCCCGCGCTTCCGTGGCCGTACGCTGTTCGGCGGCATGGTGACCGCGCCGCTGGTCATGCCCGAGGTCATCACCGGTCTGTCGCTGCTGCTGCTGTTCGTCGCCATGGCCCAGCTGATCGGCTGGCCGCAGGAACGCGGCATCGTGACCATCTGGATCGCCCACACCAGCTTCTGCTCGTCCTACGTAGCGGTGGTGGTGTCGGCACGCCTGCGCGAACTGGACCTGTCCATCGAGGAAGCGGCCATGGACCTGGGCGCCAAGCCCTGGAAAGTGTTCATGCTGATCACCATCCCGATGATCGCCCCGTCGCTGGCGGCGGGCGGCATGATGTCCTTCGCCCTGTCGCTGGATGATCTGGTACTGGCCAGCTTCGTCTCCGGTCCTGGCTCCACCACCCTGCCGATGGAAGTGTTCTCCGCCGTGCGCCTGGGCGTGAAGCCGGAGATCAACGCCGTCGCCAGCCTGATCCTGCTGACCGTTTCGCTGTTCACCTTCTTCGCCTGGTACTTCACCCGTCAGGCCGAGGAACGTCGCAAGCGCGCGATCCAGGAAGCCATGGAGTCCAACGCGACCGACTGGCAGAAGGGTTCGACAGCCACCGCCTGACGCCGTCTTGTCGGCCGGTAGTATCCGGCGATTGTCGAACCACGGGCCACCTTCGGGTGGCCCGTGTTTTTTGCTCACACGTTATTCCGAAGTGCTTGGAAGACTTGGGTTTATCGGAAAAATCCGTGGGTAGGAAAGCGCAACTCCCAGCGGATTGCGATCTACGCTTTAAACGTTCGGTTGCGCTTTCCGGTCTCCCCCGAACCAGGACCGGGGCGCGCCGCCGGCAAACTTCCAGTGACGCCTTTTGGCACTCCGTGCGGGAGACGGCGCCCAATACAACACCCCGATCGTTATCCCTTGGGGAAATAACGCGCCAGGGAGCTTCGGCATCTCCCGCAACACTCTCTACATGCACCCATGAAAAACCCCGCAGGAGCGGGGTTTTTCATTTTCGGCAGGCAACTCAGCGACGGACGGGGATCAGCCGCAGGATGCCCTTGGTGTTGGCCTTCACCTCGTTTTCATCGTAGTGCTGCGGCAGGTACTGGCCTTCGATGTAGGCTTCGGCCTGGTCGTCGTAGTGCTTGTCGAAGGGCACGCCGCTCTGGCCCACCGGGTTGATGCCCAGGCTGTGGGCCGGGTCGGCGAAGTCGATCAGGCGACGGGTGGACGGGCCGTAGACCACCTGCCAGGGTGCCGGGCCGACGCGGGCGGAGAGGTTGTTCGGTACCTCGTGGCCGCCCGGCGCGGCGAATGGGCCGACATTGAAGAGGCGATCCAGCGGCTTCTGCTGGCCCAGCGGGTGGCCGTGGGTCAGGGTGTGCGCCTTACCCCACAGCCACTGTTTCGAGTCCTGGCCGAGGGTGGTGCGCAGATGCGCCAGGCTGCCTTTCCAGGCGGCCTTGACGATATCCGCGCGAGTTTCCTTCTGCGGCGTCTTGCGGTTGTCCCACCAGGGCGAGCCCTCGTCGGCGGCCAGGCGCGGCAGGGCCACGTCGAGCACGCGGGTGGACAGCAGGTTGTCGAAGAAGGCGTCGCCCATCTCGTCGCGCATGGCGCCGTCTGCCACCTGGTAGAGGAGCTGGTTGAACAGCGTGGCGGTCACGGAGTCCAGCGGATGGTCGCCCTGCCAGTTGGCCAGGCTCTCCACCAGCGCCTTCTCTTCGTCGGTTGCCGCGGCTTCACGCAGGATCGGCAGCAGCGGCTTGAGGAAGCGCGGGCCATAGCCGGTGGCGGTGTCCAGTTGCAGCGCCTGGCTGTTCTGCAGGTCCCATTTCACCGAATCGTCGGACAGGCGCTTGTTCAGTTGCTGACCGCGGTCGGGCAGGTTGTAGTAGCCCGGCACCGGGCGACCGTTGGCCGGTACCGGCTGGAAGTTGGCCGAGACGATGTAGCCGCGCGCCGGGTTTTCTTCCTGCGGGTTCTCGCTGAAGGGGTAGAAGCCGGTCTTGTCGGCCTGGCCGCTGGCGCCGTCGAGCAGGAAGTTCGGGTTGACCCCGTCCGGGCGTACCGGCAATTGCGCCGATGCCCACCAGCCGATGTCGCCGCGGGCGTTGGCCCATACCACGTTGAGGCCCGGCGACTGGATCTTCGAAGCCGCCGTGCGGGCCTTGGCAAGGGTATCGGCGCGGTTCAGCTCGTAGAAGGCATCGAGGATCGGGTTCTGGGTTTCCAGGAAGGCCCACCACATGGCCACCGGTGTCTTGCCCGCGGCAGTGCCCAGCGCGTCATTGACCAGCGGACCGTGGGGCGAGCTGCGCAGGGTGATCTTCACTGGCGCCTCGCCTTTCACGGCGATGCTCTGCTCCTCGCTCTTCAGGTCCACCCACTGGCCGTGGTACCAGACCTGGTTGGGGTTGTCCGGGTTGACCTTCTCGGCGACCAGGTCGACGTCGTCGTTCTGGAACATGGTCAGGCTCCAGCCGAACTGCAGGTTATGGCCCAGCGAGGCGAACGGGTTGAGCGCCTGGTAGTGGCCGTACAGCTCGAACCCCGGCGCGCTGGCCTGCATCTCGTACCACACTGCCGGCACGGCGAAGCGGATGTGTGGGTCACCCGCCAGCA
The DNA here is from genome assembly GCF_020401845.1 of Pseudomonas sp. HS-18. Taxonomy (NCBI): domain Bacteria; kingdom Pseudomonadati; phylum Pseudomonadota; class Gammaproteobacteria; order Pseudomonadales; family Pseudomonadaceae; genus Pseudomonas; species Pseudomonas sp. HS-18. The sequence goes on along the minus strand of NZ_CP084413.1, from coordinate 6,125,587 downwards.
GCGGCTTGCCGCTCTTGGTGCGGCTGCCGGACACGGCCCAGGCGTTGCTGCCTTCGAACTGCGGCAGGCCGGCCTTCTCCAGGGCCGCGTGGCTGAGCTGGGCGATGGCGCTCATGTCCTGCCAGTCGGCGGCGGCCAACGGGGACGGCGTGAGGACGCCGTTGGGGTGCCAGTCGAGGTCGAAGACTTTCAGGTAATCCGCGCCCAGTTGGTCGCGCACGTAGGTCAGCACCGGTTCGGTACGGAAGGCGGCGGCGAAGCTGTAGGCCATGTAGCCGGCGACGCTGACGGTGTCCTCGGGCGTGAAGGGGCGCTTGGGTATGCCGAGGATGTCGAACTCCACCGGGCGCGGGTGGCTGTCCTGGAACTGGTTGACGCCATCGAGGTAGGCGACCAGGGCCTTCCAGGCCGGGGAATTCTTGTCCTGCGTCTTCACATACTCCGCCGCGTGGTCGCGGATGCGCAGGCTACGGAACATGCGGTCGGTGTCCACCAGCTTGGGCCCGAGCACTTCGGCCAGCTCGCCGCGGGACAGGCGCCGCAGTATTTCCATCTGGAACAGCCGGTCCTGGGCATGCACGTAACCGATCGCCCGGTACATGTCCTCCTCGCTGCCGGCCTTGATGTGCGGCACGCCACGCTCGTCGTAGCGAACCGTGACTTCGCTGGCGAGGCCGGCCAGCGGCAGTTGTCCGTCGCGTACCGGCTGCTTGCCGTGCAGGTACCAGCCAGCGCCCGCCGCGGCAGCGACGACAACGACAGCGAGGACAGTCAAAGTGCGTTTCATGGGGCAACTCCTTGTTGTTATGCGGCGATTCTGCAAAGGAAGTTGCATGGCGTTCATTGACCAAATGCCTCATGGCTGGAACTCTTCGGTCAATCCCAGGAGGAAGCATGTCCGCCCCAGAGCTGAATTTCCCGGCAGCGCCAGCCATGACTCAGTCCGCCACCCTGCGCCGCCAGTTGTACGAGGCGCTGTCCGTGCTGGGCTTCGATCCGACCGACATCTACCGCCAGGCCTTGCAGAAGGTCCGCCTGCCGCCGCCGGCGCAGAGTGGCCGGCTGGTACATGACGATGCCCCGCTATTCTGGACGACCCTCGACGACATCACCGGCGATCCCGACATCGGCCTGCACCTGGGCGAGGCGATGAGGCCGCGTCTGCTCGATGTGGTCGGCTACCTGCAGATGGCCAGCGGCGACCTGCGCGAGGCGCTGCAGAGCTTCCTGCGTTTCCAGCACATCCTCTCCGGTGGCTTCGCCGCACAGATGCATGAAGAGGGCGACCGGGTACGGCTGATCCTCGACCTCAACTACCTGGGCATCAGCAACCTGCGGCAGCAGATGGAGTGCCTGATGCTGCTGTTTCTCAAGCAGCTGGCGCTGATCACCGACGATGAGTTCCGTGTCCAGGCCGTGGAGTTCCGCCACCCCCAGCCACGCCGCCTGAGCGAGCACCGACGGCTGTTCGGCCTGACGCCCAGCTTCGGCAAGCCCCATGACGCCTTGCTCTTCGACCGGGCCCTGCTGGCGAGGCCTTCGCGTACCGGCAACCCGGTGCTGCACCGCCTGCTCACCGAGCATGCGCGAGAACAGCTGGGCACGCTGGACGAGAACGACCTGCTCAATCGCCTGCGCTACCTGATTGGCATCCGCCTGGGGGAGGGGGAGTGCACCCTGCAAAGTTGTGCTCGCGAACTGGGCGTGCGCGCAGGGCTGCTGCAGCGCAACCTGGCGAGCCGGGCGCAGACGTTCAGGGAGGTGCGCGAGGAAGTACGCCGGCAGCGTGCGGCGCAGTTGCTGGAGCAGGGCGTGGCGATTCGCGAGGTGGCGCGGGCCTGCGGGTTTGCCGAGGTGTCGCCGTTCTATCGTGCCTTCAGGCGCTGGTATTCGGTGCCGCCCGAGCGCTATCGCCAGCGCCTGCGAGGCGGCACCGAAGGCTGAGGGCTACTCGGCCAGCGGGATTTCGCGGCTGACTTCCAGCAGCGCCATCGCGTCCAGCTGGTCTTCGATCTGCAGGAAGCGCAGCGCGCGCTGCGGCGAGACTTCCTTGGCGATGCGCTTGAGGTATTTCTCCTTGAGATCCTGGCGGTCGTCCTGCAGCTCCAGCACCTGTTTCTGCAGTTTCGCTGCCTCGTCGTTGCTCACCGAGCCGGTGTTATAGCTGTTGGCGTAGTCGATGATGATCGCCAGCGTCTGCTTGCTCAGCTTGTCCGCCTCGGTGCGGTAGCTGTTGTAGATCGGCCAGAACTTCTCAGTCTCCTGCGGGGTGAGCTTCATGTTGGCTTCGACGATGCGCTTGCGCTTGTAGTCGATGTCGGCGATGCGGTTGTTGATGGCCTGCTTGTGCTGCTCCATGACTTGGCTGCTGCTGGGGGTATCTTCGGCGTGGGCGGCCAGGGGCAGGGCGAACCCGGTGGAGAGAGCGGCGCAGAAGGCGAAGGCGGAATGAAGACGCATGCGAAAAGCTCCTTGGTGACGATCAGCCCTTCATGGGCCGGCGAACCAAGTGTAGTCACGGATTGGCCATCGTCTTCGTTGATGCGGCTCAGTGCTTCGTTTCGTCCCACGGGCAATAGCAGCCCACGGCCAGGGTGTGGGTCGCGTTGACCTGGCGCCCCTGCACCAGCGCGTCGAGGATCGGTTCGATGAAGCTGTTGCCCGAGGTGCACACCGCCCCTTCGCTGTAGGGCCCGAAATAGGCCAGCTCGCCCTGGGCGTTCCAGATCGCCACGGCGGGGCTGGCCGGCAATTGCCCGGCGCCGGGCAGTGAGTCCAGCGCGCGCATGGCGCTGAGCGTGTCGGGCAGGTGGCCGCGGGTGCCTGGCTTCTGCACGGCGAAGAATTCCACGCCCTGCGGGCCGAAGCGCTGGATCAGCTCGGCGAGGTGCTGCTGGTTGCCGACGTTGCACGGGCAGGCCGGGTCCCAGAAATGCACCAGGCGGATCTTTCCGGGACCGGCCAGCTGCGCGGGCAGCATCAGGTGGTCGCCGGAGAACAGCTGCGGCTGATGGCTGAAGGGGCGGATGAAGCGGTTCTCGTACCACCAGTAGGTGGCGAGCAGCGTGCCCAGGCAGAGCGCGGCAATCAGCCAGGTAAGCAGCGACTTTTGACGTGAGGACATGGCAGCGACCAGTGACAGAGTCGGTAAGATAGCCGACAAGCTTGCCACGGGGGCGGGCGCGGCAGAATATCCGGCTGCTCCGCGCGCTCCTTCCGTTACCCGCCTGCCAGAAGCGAAACGCCCATGCCTGAAGCCTTCCAGCCCGATCTGCTGCGCACCCTGCTGCGACCTCTGACCGCAGAGGCGAACGAAGTCGGCATCGCGCTGTACCAGCATTTCTACGGCCTGGACCTGCATGGGCGCCACCCGGGACTGCAGAGCCGCCTGGGCACCTTCGAGGCCGGGGGCTACCAGATCGCCGCGCAGTACTGGCGGCCGGTGCTGGCGCGGGGGACGGTGGTGCTGCTGCATGGCTATTACGACCACATGGGGCTGTACCGCCACGTGATCGACTGGGCGCTGGACATGGGCTTCGCGGTGCTGGCCTGCGACCTGCCGGGCCACGGCCTGTCCGGTGGCGCGGCTGCCAGCATTGGCGACTTCGCCGAGTACCAGATAGTGCTGGGCGCACTGCTCAACCAGGCCCAGGCGCTGGACCTGCCGCAACCCTGGCACCTCTGTGGGCAGAGCACCGGCGGGGCGATATTGCTGGATTACCTGCTCACCGGCGCGCTCCGTCCGGAACTCGGGCGGACCATCCTGCTGGCGCCATTGGTGCGGCCCCGGGCCTGGGGCTGGTCGAAATTCAGCTATCAGTTGCTGCGACCGTTCGTGGACTCGATTCCGCGACGGTTCAGCGAGAACTCCAGCGACGCCGAATTCCTCGCCTTCCTGCGTGATCGCGATCCGCTGCAGCCGAAGATCCTGCCGACGGCCTGGGTGGGCGCACTGGCGCGCTGGATTCCGCGTATCGAGGCCGCCGGCCATGGCGCGCAGAGCCTGCTGGTGGTGCAGGGCGACGCCGACGAGACGGTGGACTGGCGCTACAACCTGAAGGTGCTGGAAGACAAGTTCGAGAAGATCGAATGCCTGCTGCTGACCGGCGCGCGTCACCACCTGGCGAACGAGAGCGAGACGCTGCGCAGACGTTACTTCGATTTTCTCAGTGAGCGGATGGCATAGCCGGGGGGGGACGCGGGGCGAAGTCGCTGTAGTCGAGGGTGTGTCCTTCACTCCATGCGCCATGATCCTCAGGCGCCACCCTCTGTACAGCGGGCGCCATTCTAGGGGGAGCGCTTCTCGGAGTGGTCCGCTAGGACGGTAAGGTTATTCCTATCATTGCCCGCTGGAGGAAACGCTTAATCCGGCCTTAAGGGCGGCCAGTGCGGCGCGGTAATATTCGCGCCCGGCTGGCGACTCGCTGAAATCGGCGAACTGGCCCAGCTCGGCATCGCTCAGACCGCGATAGACGTACAGCAGGGTGTTGTCGAGATCGGCGCCAATCTGCCCCATCAGCTTCTGCCGCTGGCCTTCGAGCATGCCCTGGGTAGTGCCGCCGCCGAGCAGGCCGGGGAGCATCTGGCTGAGGCTGTCGGCGGCCACGCTGGCCAGCGCCAGGCTCACTTCGGCACCGGCTTCGCGGGCCGGCAGCACCTGGCTCAGGCGGTGGGCGATCTGCTTGCGCGCATCGCTGGCCTGCTGGCGTGGCAGGCCGTTGGCGTACTTCTGCAACTGATCGCTGCGAGTGGCCAGGGTCTCGGCGCCGGCGACCTTGCGGCCCAGCGGGGATTCGAAGAAGTTCACCGCCGCGGAGCTGTCCGGTAGGTTCTGGCGCAGGCCGTTGAGGGCGCGCTGGTCGATGTCGGCGGGGGCGAAGCGCTGGTTGCTGTTGTCCACCAGCGTCTGGTACAGCGCCGGCGGCAGATTGCCCTGGTAACGCTTCTGCGCGGCGTGCAGGGCGTCATTGAAGTGCGCTCGCTGTTCCGGCCAGCCGGCGGCCTGGTACAGGCGCTGGTAGTTGTCGGCCAGGGCAGGCATGCCCAGTACAAGAAGGGTGAGGGCCAGCAGTACGCGCATTGCAACTCCTTTTGGGCGGCAGGGTTCGCTCGCCGGGGGCTATTGTCGGCAAGGCTTGCCCCGCTTGTCGAGACACTGGCGCCGGACGTTACAATACGCGATGCATTTCGACGCCCCTTCTCCATTCATGCAAGGCCCCCTCCTGAAAAACATCGTTGACGACCTCGCCGAGAAGGGCTGGTCGCAGCAGGACGCCTTCCTTCCCGATGCCCTGATCGCTGAGCTGGCGACGGAATGCCGTGCCCGTGACGCAGCCGGCAAGCTGGCCGCTGCGGCCATCGGCCGGGGCGATGGGCAGGCCGTGCGCGAAGGTATTCGCGGCGACCGCATCCAGTGGCTCGAGCCCGGCCAGTCCAAGGCCTGCGACCTTTACCTGGGGGCGCTGGACGAGTTGCGCCGGCAGATCAATCGCTCCTTGTACCTGGGGTTGGAAGACTTCGAAGGGCACTTCGCGCTCTACCCGCCGGGCGCCTTTTATCAGAAGCATCTCGATCGCTTCCGCGACGACGATCGTCGCACTGTCTCGGCGGTGTTCTACCTGAATCGGGATTGGTCGGTGGAGCAGGGCGGCGAACTACGCATGTACTTCCCCGACGAACGGACGCTGGACCTGCCGCCACTGGCCGGCCGGCTGGTGGTGTTCCTCTCCGGCGAATTCCCCCATGAGGTGCTGCCGGCCAGTCACGAGCGCCTCTCGCTCACCGGCTGGTTCCGCCGCCGCGGTGACGCTCCGCTCTGAGGCGTCCGTGTGGGGTCAGTGCCCCCAGATCTTCAGTGTGCCGCTGATGTCCTGGATATCGCGCACTTCGATGGTTCCCAGCCGTCCTCCGCCCACGTAAAGATCGCCGGTCACCCGCATCCGGATGGTCTGCGACGGCAGGCCGCTCGCATTCAGCTGCTGGTTGATGGTGGTGAGATCCGGCAGGGTCAGTGCCAGTTGCTGCTGGCCGCCAGCGCCCTGCACCACATCCACCTGCAGGGTCGGTTGCTCGATGCCGAAGATCGGCAGGCTCAGGCCCAGTTGGGCGGGGCCGTAGGGCAGGTTGCCACCGCGGCCGTCCGGGCAGTCGCCGGCATTCACGCAACCGTTGTCGATGAACACGTTGCGCAGCGAGACGCTGCCGCCGTCGTCCTTCCAGGCCACGCTGTCCATGTGCGCCAGCACGTCGGTGCGGATGCTGATGCCGTCCTGGCCGGTGACGGCGCCCAAGTGTTCGTTGTCCAGCGCCTGGAGCTCGGCGAAAGCCAAGGGCAGGTAGGACAGCGCAGCGAAGGTGGCGGTGCAGAGCAAGAAGCGAGGCATGAGGGAGGCTCCATGGCGATTGGCCGATGCGCGAGTCTGGGCGGCTGCCTGCGGGGCAGCCAGTGCCGGGCGGCTGTTCCCGTCGAAGGTTGTGTTTCAGCACAGTGCCGACGGCCGGCGAGCCGCTCAAGAACCCGACTTTCGGCGGGGCGGAAACCTGTTGCGACACACGGTCCGATGAAAGTTGCGTTACCCGGCGTGACCGCCAAACGGCGAGCGGCTAGTCTGTCCCCTTCCCAAAGGGAGTGATTCGCCCATGCAGAAGGTTCTCGTCAGCCGCTGCCTGCTTGGCCATCGCGTCCGTTACGACGGCGGTGCGCACGGGCCGTTCGACCTGCTATCGCGCTGGCTGGACCAGGGGCGGGTGGTGGCGCTGTGCCCGGAAGTCGCCGGCGGCCTGCCGACGCCCCGCGCTCCGGCAGAGATCCCCGGAGGCCAGGGCATGGCCGTTCTGGAACGTGTTCGGCCGGTGGTGACAGTGGACGGCGAGGACGTCAGCGACGCCTTCCTGCTCGGCGCCGAGGAAGCCATGGCACTGGTGCGTCGCCACGATATCCGACTGGCGGTGCTCAAGGCGCGCAGCCCCTCCTGCGGCAACCGCGAGAACTACGACGGCAGCTTCAGCGGGCGGAAGGTCGTTGGCGAAGGTGTGACCGCCGCTGCGCTCAAGCGCATGGGCGTTCTGGTGTTCAGCGAGGAAGAGCTGGATGCCGCCGCCGTCTGCCTGGCCGGGCTGGAAGCCGGAGGCTAGAGCACTCTGCGTCACTCGAAGATGCACTATTTTGCTTGAGCCTCGCGCCGCGGCGCCTATGCTTGTGCGTTCCATGCGTGAGGCAAGGCCGGCCTGAGCGGGTCCTTCGCCTTTCGATTTCCATGTAGAAGGAGAAGAACATGAGAACCCTGCTGCCTTGCCTGGGCCTTGCCGCGCTGCTCGCCGGCACCTCTGCCGTTGCCGCCGATATCCCGCGTACCCCGGCTCCGGAAGGCGCGAAGGTGTACTTCATCGAGCCGGTCGACGGTGCCACGGTGGACAAGACCTTCACCGTCAAATTCGGCCTCAAGGGCATGGGCGTCGCGCCGGCGGGCGTGGACTCGCCAGCCACCGGCCACCACCACCTGCTGATCGACCTCAAGGAGCAGCCGGTGATGAACCTGCCGCTGCCGATGACCGACCAGATCAAGCATTTCGGCAAGGGCCAGACCGAGACCCAGGTGACGCTGCCGCCGGGCAAGCACACCCTGCAACTGCTGGTAGGCGACAAGAACCACGTGCCGTTCGACCCGCCGGTGGAGTCGCAGCAGATCACCGTCAATGTGAAGTGATCTTTCTCCAGGCATGAAAAAAGGAGGCCGAAGCCTCCTTTTTTCTGACCGGGCTGCGCTTAGAACAGCACGCGGCTGCGGATGGTGCCGTTGACGTGCTGCAGCTTCTCCAGCGCCAGGTCCGAGTATTCGGCGTCGACGTCGATCACCACGTAGCCGACCTTGTCGTTGGTCTGCAGGTACTGGCCGGAGATGTTGATGCCGTTGTCGGCGAACACCTTGTTGATCTCGCTCATCACACCCGGGATGTTCTCGTGGATGTGCAGCAGGCGGTGCTTGCCCGGGTGCGACGGCAGGGCGACTTCCGGGAAGTTGACGGAAGATACCGAGGTACCGTTGTCGCTGTACTTGACCAGCTTCTCGGCCACTTCCAGGCCGATGTTGGCCTGGGCTTCGGCAGTGGAGCCGCCGATGTGCGGGGTCAGGATCACGCGATCCAGGCCGCGCAGCGGGCTTTCGAACTCGTCGTCGTTGGACTTGGGTTCGACCGGGAACACGTCGATGGCGGCGCCGATCAGGTGCTCGTCCTTGATCGCGGCGGCCAGGTGGTCCAGCTCGACCACGGTGCCGCGGGCGGCGTTGATCAGGATGCCGCCTTTCTTGATAGCGCGGATTTCCTTCTCACCGATCATCCACTGGGTGGACGGCAGTTCCGGCACGTGCAGCGAGACGATGTCGGACATGCCGAGCAGCTCGTGCAGGTTGCCGACCTGCTGGGCATTACCCAGCGGCAGCTTGGTCACGACATCGTAGAAGTACACCTGCATCCCTAAGGCTTCGGCCAGGACCGAGAGCTGGGTGCCGATCGAGCCGTAGCCGACGATGCCCAGCTTCTTGCCGCGGATCTCGAAGGAGTTGGCGGCGGACTTGATCCAGCCGCCACGGTGGCAGGAGGCGTTCTTTTCCGGGATGCCGCGCAGCAGCAGGATGGCTTCGGCCAGCACCAGTTCGGCGACCGAGCGGGTGTTGGAGTAGGGCGCGTTGAACACGGCGATGCCGCGCTCGCGGGCCGCGTTCAGGTCGACCTGGTTGGTGCCGATGCAGAAGCAACCAACGGCGATCAGCTTCTTGGCAGCGTCGAAGACTTCTTCGGTCAGCTGGGTGCGGGAGCGGATACCGATGAAGTGGGCATCGGCAATCTTTTCCTTCAGCTCGTCACCGGACAGTGCGGTCTTGAGGTACTCGATGTTGGAGTAGCCGGCCGCCTTGAGGGTGTCGACGGCGTTCTGGTGCACGCCTTCAAGGAGAAGGAATTTGATCTTGCTCTTGTCGAGAGAAGTCTTGCTCATCTGCTTTGAACCTGTAGTCCCGGGATGTGGCGAGAAATTGAACAGCTCAGGCCGGACCGGCCGGTGCCAAGCTTGGCGCCAGGTGGCGATCTGCGTGGGGTGCGTATGCTAGCATGTTCTCCCTTTTCCTTGCCCGGTTGCGACCTGAGCTGTTCTCAGGACGACCATGAACCATTTGAGAGTTCCTCCAATGACCCGCGACGCCCTGATCGAATCGCTCAAGCCCCTGCTGGATGCCGGGAAGCTGCTGACAGACGCCGATTCCCTCGACACCTACGGCAAGGATTGGACCAAGCATTTCGCCCCGGCGCCCCTGGCGATCGCCTTCCCCAAGAGCACCGAGCAGGTCCAGGCCATCGTCCGCTGGGCCAACGAGCACAAGGTCGCGCTGGTTCCCTCGGGTGGCCGTACCGGGCTCTCCGCCGCTGCCGTCGCCGCCAATGGCGAAGTGGTCGTGGCCTTCGACTACATGAACAAGATCGTCGAATTCAACGAATTCGACCGCACCGCGGTCTGCCAGCCGGGCGTGATCACCAAGCAGCTGCAGACCTTCGCCGAAGAGCACGGCCTCTATTACCCGGTGGACTTCGCATCGTCCGGTTCCAGCCAGATCGGCGGCAACATCGGCACCAATGCCGGCGGGATCAAGGTCATTCGCTACGGCATGACCCGCAACTGGGTGGCCGGCATGAAGGTCGTCACCGGCAAGGGCGACCTGCTGGAGCTGAACAAGGATCTGATCAAGAACGCCACCGGCTACGACCTGCGCCAGCTGTTCATCGGCGCCGAAGGCACCCTGGGCTTCGTGGTCGAGGCCACCATGCGCCTGGAGCGCCAGCCGAAGAACCTCACCGCGATGGTCCTCGGCACCCCGGACTTCGATTCGATCATGCCGGTGCTGCATGCCTTCCAGAGCAAGCTGGACCTGACCGCCTTCGAGTTCTTCTCCGACAAGGCCCTGGCCAAGATCATGGCCCGTGGCGACGTACCGCCGGCCTTCGAGACCGATTGCCCGTTCTACGCGCTGCTGGAATTCGAAGCGACCACCGAGGAAGTGGCCAACGAGGCGCTGGCGACTTTCGAACATTGTGTAGAGCAGGGCTGGGTGCTGGACGGCGTGATGAGCCAGAGCGAGCAGCAGCTGCAGAACCTGTGGAAGCTGCGCGAGTACATCTCCGAGACCATCTCCCACTGGACGCCGTACAAGAACGACATCTCGGTCACCGTGAGCAAGGTCCCGGCCTTCCTCAAGGACATCGATACCATCGTCGAAGCCAACTACCCCGACTTCGAAGTGGTGTGGTTCGGCCACATCGGCGACGGCAACCTGCACCTGAACATCCTCAAGCCCGAGAACCTGAGCAAGGACGAGTTCTTCGCCAAGTGCGCGACCGTCAACAAGTGGGTGTTCGAGACCGTGCAGAAGTACAACGGCTCGATCTCCGCCGAGCACGGCGTGGGCATGACCAAGCGCGATTACCTGGGTTACTCTCGCTCCGAGGCTGAAATCGGCTACATGAAGGCGGTCAAGGCGGTGTTCGACCCGAACGGGATCATGAACCCCGGCAAGATCTTCGCCGAATAAGCTGCGGTATCCAGAAGGGCCGGTTCTCTGGGATAGAGGGGCCGGCCCTTCGCACGTCAGCGTCACGGGAAGTGGCGCGTACGCCGGCAGGATGCGGGCAACTGTGCGGGATCACGAGCCCCGCGCGGATCATCTCTTCCATCCGTTGCAGGAGTCGGTCATGAGTTACCAGCATCAGTACGTCGATGGCACCCCGATCCATTTCACCCTGGGCAAGGTGGTGTGCGTCGGCCGCAATTACGCGGAGCACGCCAAGGAGCTGAACAACCCGGTGCCGACCGAGCCGCTGCTATTCATCAAGCCCGGTTCCTGCACGGTTTCCCAGGCTGGCGGTTTCTCCATTCCCGAGGACCGCGGCTCGGTGCATTACGAGGCGGAAATCGCCGTGCTGATCGGCAAGCCGCTGTCGCGCAAGCCGAGTGCCGAGGAAGTGCTGGACGCCATTTCCGGCTACGCCCCGGCCCTGGACCTGACCCTGCGCGACGTGCAGGCCAAGCTGAAGGAAAAGGGCCTGCCGTGGGAACTGGCCAAGTCCTTCGACGGCGCCTTCGTGCTGGCGCCCTTCGTCAGCGCCGACCACTTCCCGGACCCGACGGACATCGGCATCCGCCTGACCATCGACGGCGAAGTCCGCCAGGACGGCAACAGCCGCGACATGCTCAACCCCATCGTGCCGCTGATCCAGCACATCTGCGGCCATTTCTCGCTGCAGCCGGGCGACGTGGTGTCCACCGGCACGCCGGTCGGTGTCGGCCCGCTCAAGAGCGGCAGTGACGTGGTGCTGGAACTTCCCGGCGCCAGCCGATTCGAAAGCCGCGTGCTTTAACTCCGTTGTCCCGCCGAAGGCCGCCGATTGTGCGGCCTTCGCTTGTTGCGGGATGCCTTGCCCGTGCTGATCAACAAGAGTCGCCATGACCATGTCCGTCCTTCGTCCTCGCTGGCTGTTGCTGGCCTTGCTGTTCATCCTGATTGTGCTCGGCTACCTGACATCCCGCTTCCACTGGGATGACCGTGCGCGTCTCTGGTTGCGCGAGCAGGACACCAGCACTCAGGCGCGCTCGGAAAGCATCTGGTTGCCCGGTTATCGGGCGGTCATCCAGGCCAAACCTCTCAAGGGCGGCATCGAGGGGCAGGAGACCTCCGACCTGGCCTACAACCCGGTGACCCGCACCCTGTTCACCGTGACCGGCAAGAAGCCGCTGCTGGCCGAACTGTCGCTCACCGGGGATGTGCTGCGGGTGATTCCGTTGCTGGGCATGTCGAACCCGGAAGGCGTGGCGGTGCTGGAAAACGGCAATATCGCCGTGACCGACGAGCGCCAGAATTCCCTGACCATCTTCCATGTCGACCCGCAGACCCGCGAGCTGAGCACCGCAAAGTTGTCCAGCTTCGATCTCGGCCCGCGCGGCAAGAAGAACAAGGGCATCGAGGGTATCGCCTGGGACCCACGGCAGCATCGCCTGGTGCTGGGCCAGGAACGTGACCCGCTGGCGCTGTTCAGCCTCGCCAGCGACGGCGGGGCCAGCTTGAACGGTGCGCTCCAGCCCCTGCCCAGTGATCTGCTGATGACCAACGTCTCGGCGCTGAGCATCGACCCGCGCACCGGCCATACCCTGGTGCTGTCGGCGGAGTCGCACCTGCTGCTGGAGCTTGACGAGAAGGGCGAGCCGATCAGCTTCATCAGCCTGCTCGGGGGACTCAACGGCCTGGATGATCGGATCCCGCGTGCCGAGGGCGTCGCCATCGACGAGCAGGGCACCATCTACATGGTCAGCGAGCCTGACCTCTTCTACGTGTTCAAGCGCGAGGCGCAGTCCGGCGAGGGGAACTGATTTAGATCGGAGCAATGTGGGCGTTTGCGGTCTTAAGCTTGGATTAAGTCCCGATTCAGGATGGTTTCAGCCGTCGGCACTAGGCTGAGCCCATCGAAAACGCCCAAGGAGGCACTTCCATGAAACTGACTCACCTCCCGCTGATCGCCGCCGCTGGCCTGTTCTCCACCGTCACCTTCGCCGCTGGCGGTTACACCGGCCCGGGCAGCGATGCCCAGCCCGCCGCCGCCGCTGCCGGCCCGATCACCACGGTGAAGCAGGCCCAGGCCGCCGCCGATGACACCAAGGTCGTGCTCGAAGGCACCATCACCAAGCGCATCAGCAGCGAGCACTACGAGTTCAAGGACGCCACCGGCAGCATCCAGGTCGAGATCGACCACGACGATTGGCCAGCGGGTACTTCGGTCTCCGAGAACACCAAGGTGCGCCTGACGGGTGAGGTTGACCACCACAAGCAGAAGCCCACCGATATCGATGTGGATCGCGTGGAAATCCTCCAGTAATCCGCTCTCGATAAAAAAAGCCGCGCCGGGAACCCCATCCCCGGCGCGGCTTTTTTGCTTTCGAGTGCGTCAGCCGATGCTTTCGAAGCCTTGCAATACGTTGATCGCATTGATACCGATCTCTTCCACCGCATAACCCCCTTCCATGACGAACAGGGTCGGCAGGCCGAGCTTGCCGATTGCCTCGCCCATGCGCAGGTAGTCCGGACTGTCCAGCTTGAACTGGGAGATCGGGTCTTCCTTGTAAGTGTCCACGCCCAGCGACACGATCAGCACGTCCGGCTTGTACGCCGAGATCTGCCGGATCGCCGCCTGCAATGCCAGGCTCCAGACCGACCAGTCACTGCCCGAGGCCAGCGGATAGTTGAAGTTGAAGCCTTCGCCAACGCCTTGGCCCTTCTCGTCGGCGTAGCCGAGGAAGTAGGGATACTCGAAACGCGGGTCACCGTGGATCGAGGTGAACAGCACGTCGGCGCGGTCGTAGAAGATGTCCTGGGTGCCGTTACCGTGGTGGTAGTCGACGTCGAGGATGGCCACGCGGTTCGCGCCCTGGTCGAGGATCGACTGGGCAGCGATGGCGGCGTTGTTGAAGAAGCAGTATCCGCCCATGAAGTCCGCCGAGGCGTGGTGGCCCGGCGGACGGCAGAGCGAGAACACCGAGCGCGCGCCCTTGGCCAGTTCGGCCTGGCCGGTCATCGCCACGTTCACCGAGCTGAGCACCGCCTGCCAGGTGCCGGCGGTGATCGGTGCGCCCGCGTCCAGGCTGTAGTAGCCCAGGCGGCCGTCGATGCTGTCCGGCTCCTTCTGCCGCAGGCGGCGGGTCGGCCAGCAGATCGGCAGCATGTCGTGGGTGCGGCCGGTGGCCAGCCAGTCACGCCAGGCGTGTTGCAGGAACCGCACGAAGCCTTCGCTGTGCACCCTCAGGATGGGTTCCAGGCCGAAGTCGCGTGGGGCCTGGATGTCGCCCAGTTTCACCGCCTTGGCCCGGTCCAGCACCATGTCGGCGCGGCTGGGCTTTTCGAAGCAGGGGGTGAACTGGCCGCCGATCAGCTCGTGCTGACCGTGGTGCAAGCGATGGTCGTCGGTGTAGATCGTCAACATCACGCGCTCCTGAGGGCGCACAAGGCGCCCGGTTAGGTTCCGGTTATCTCGGCCTGTCTACGATCTGCTGCGCGTCGGCATAACTGCGTTGAAATCGGTCTCGGGATGCTCATTTACTGCGTGTAAATTCCGCTCCCTCCACCGATTTCGCCTTGTTCTGCTCTAGCTCGCGAGATCGTCAACGGGCTTTCAGGCGTTTTCCTCGAAATTCACACTCGGTGCCTTGCGGCGGAAGCCGCCGGTATGCACCGCCAGGTAGGCGAAGCCGACGGCGAACCAGCTCAGGCCCACGATCAGGGTCATCTGCGAGAGGCTGGTCCACAGCCACAGGGTCAGGCACAGGCCGATGAACGGGATGGCGCCGTACAGCAGGACGTTCTTCGCGCCGCGACGGCGCTCCACGCCCAGGTAGGTGCGGATCACCGCCAGGTTGACCACGGAGAAGGCCACCAGCGCACCGAAGCTGATCATCGAGGCGAGGGTGGTCAGGTCCAGCACGATGGCCAGCAACGAGATCGCCGAGACCACCAGGATCGCCACCACCGGGGTCTGGAAGCGCGCGTGCAAGGTGCCGAACAGGCTGCGCGGCAGGATGCCGTCGCGGCCCATGGTGAAGATGATGCGCGATACCGAGGCCTGGGATGCCAGCGCCGAGCCGATGCAACCGGCGATATAGGCGGAGGTGAAGAAGTTGCCGAGGAACTGGCCGCCGGCCTTGAGCATCACTTCGTTGGCCGCCGAGTCGGCGTTCTGGAACACGCTGCCGGGGAACACCAGCTGGCTGATGATCGCCAGCAGGGTGAACATCAGGCCGGCGATGACGGTGGTGATGATGATCGCGCGGGGAATGTCGCGGCGGGCGTCGCGGGTTTCCTCGGCCATGGTCGAGACCGCGTCGAAGCCCAGGAACGACAGGCACAACACCGCGGCGCCGGCCATCAGCGGGGCGAAGCCGGGCTGGGTGCCGTCACCGACGAAGGGCAGGCTGAAGTCGATCGCCGCGCCGCCGGCCAGTGTCTTGATCGACATGATCACGAACACCACGATGAACACCAGTTGCGCGCCGACAATGACGTTGCTCATGCCGGCCACCTGGCTGATGCCGACCACGTTGAGCACGGTCACCAGGGCGATGGAGGCGACCACGAACACCCAGGCCGGGATTTCCGGGAAGGCGATGTTCATGAACAGGCCGATGAGCAGATAGTTGATCATCGGCAGGAACAGGTAGTCGAGCAGCAGCGACCAGCCGGACAGGAAGCCGACCACCGGGCCGAAGCTCAGGCTGGTGTAGGAATACGCAGAACCCGAGATCGGGTACTTGCGCACCATGAAACTGTAGGAAGCGGCGGTGAACAGCATCGCCAGCAGGGTGATCAGGTAGGCGCTGGCAGTGCGGCCGCCGGTCATCTCGGTGACCACGCCGTAGGTGGTGAACATGGTCAGCGGGACCATGTAGACCAGGCCGAAGAAGACCAGGGCGGGCAGGCCCAGGACGCGTTTCAGGCGGGCGTCGGCGTTGGCCGGGGTGCCCTGTTGGGTGTGAGCTGTGCTGGCGCTGTGTTGGCTGGCCATGGGGGAGTCCTCGCGATTGTTGTTGTCTTGCGGGCGGGCGGCGTTCGGTGGCCGTCCTGTAGTCATCGGTTTACGGCTCAGCCGCAGCGATGACGACGCGCGAGGAATGAGGGTGTGTGCTGCAGGGTGACGCAAAAGCTGGTCATGGGCGTTCTCGGGGCATTTGTTCTTGTGGATAACGCGCTCGCGTTCCCTCGGGAAATCCCTGCGCCATCTGCGATGGTGTAGGGGCTGGCCGCCTTTCCAGCCGCTCCCTGCGCGAGCCGCCCGACTCTAGCAACCAGGGGTGCCGGGCAGAACTCTGCAAAGGGTCAAAAAGGGATCGAAATGGCCAAAATGGCTGTCAGAATCACCCGACGCGAACCGCCGCGCCGGGTGACCTGTGGGTCATTTCTTCAGTTTGGTCCAGACCTTGGAACGCAGTTGCAGCGCCTTGGGCGAACAGAGCTTGAAGGGCTTCAGGCGATCCAGCTTGTCCGCCGGGGTGTTGATCGCCGGGTCGTCGAACAGCTCCTTGTCCATGAACTTGTCCGAGCCTTCGATCGCGTTGTTGTACTTGGCGAAGTTGGAGGCCAGGGCGATGTTCTCGGGCTGCATCATCCAGTTCAGGAAGGCGTGGGCCTCCTTGATGTTGGTGGCGTCCTTGGGAATGGTCAGGTTGTCGATGAACAGGCGCACGCCTTCCTTGGGATAGACGTAGACCAGGCTGGCGCGCTGGGCGTGGGCGCGGTGGAAGGCGCCGTTCCATTGCTGGTGCATGGAAACCTCGCCGGCGGCCATGCGCTCGATGGTGCCGTCGCTGTTGTACATGGCCAGCATGGGTTTCTGCTTGAGCAGCAGGTCCTGGATCTTCGCCGCCTCTTTCGGGTCCTCGGTGCATTCGTCGACGCCCAGGTAGTAGGACGCGGGGGCATAGAGCTCCTCGATGGAGTTGAGCGCCACCACCTTGCCTTTCAGCTCCGCCGGCGGCTCGAAGAACGGCTTCCAGCTTTCATCCAGCTTGCCGCCTGGCACCTTGGCGCTGTCGTAGCTGTAGCCGGTGGTGCCCCACAGGTAGGGCACGGAGTAGTCGTGGCCCGGGTCGTAGGTCAGGGTCTTGAACTTGTCCTTGAGGTTGGCCAGGTTCGGCAGCTGCGACTTGTCGAGCTTCTGCAGCAGGCCTTCCTTGACGAAGATCTCGATGAAGCTGTCCGACGGTACGACCACGTCGTACGCGCCGCCGCCGGCCTTCAGCTTGGCCAGCAGGGTTTCGTTGCTGTCGTAGGAGTCCAGGGTGGCGTGGATGCCGGTGTCCTTCTCGAACTTCTTCAACAGTTCCGGCGGGAAGTAGTCGGACCAGTTGGCGAAGTGCAGGGTGCCGTCGGCATGGGCGCTGCCGGCCAGCAGCAGGCTGGCGGCGACGAGCGTGCGGGCGATGGGGGTACGGCGGAATTTCATCGGTGAAGCTCCTTGCAATGTTGTTTTGATTGGCGGCAGGAGGTCAGCGGCGACGCTGGCCGACGTAGTACGACAACGCAACGAACGCGATGGAAATCAACAGTATTATTGATGATATGGCGTTGATCTTCGGGGAAATCCCCATTCGGATGGAGCTGAAGATATACACCGGCAGGGTAGTGGCACCGGCACCGGCGACGAAGTAGGTGATGACGAAGTCGTCCATCGAGATGATGAACGCCAGCATCGCCCCGGACACGATCCCCGGCGTCAGCAGCGGGAAGGTCACCTTCCAGAAGGTCTTCCACGGCGAGGCATAGAGGTCCGCCGCCGCTTCCGCCAGCCGTGGGTCCATGCCTTCGAGACGGGCGCGGATCGGCAGGTAGGCGAAGGGAATACAGAACACGATGTGCGCCAGCAGGATGGTGAACAGCGACAGCTTCAGGCCGATGAAGGCGAAGAACATCAGCGTCGCCACGGCGGTGACGATCTCCGGCACCAGCAGCGGCAGGCCCAGTACGCCGCTCATCAGCGTCTGCCCGCGGAATGTGCGACCGCGCATGCCTAGCGCGGCGAGCGTGGCCAGGGTGGTGGCGACGACGGTGGCCAGGGTGGCGACGATCAGCGAGTTCTTCGCTGCGCGGAGGATTTCCGGATCGTCCGCCACCACGGCGTACCATTTCAGGCTGAAACTTTCCCACAGCGTGGCCGATTGGCCGCTGTTGAAGCTCAGCACCACCAGCACGAAGATCGGGATATAGAGGAAGGCGAAGAACAGCCAGGCGGCGGGCCGGACCCCGGTGAACTTCCACAGCGGGTTGGCCGACTTCATGGATGACCTCCCGATGCGCCCTGTTTGAACCGCATGCTGTAGATCAGCATCGCCAGCAGCACGAAGGCGAGCAGGGCGAAGGACAGCGCCGCGCCGAACGGCCAGTTGTGCGCCGTGCCGAACTGCAACTGGATCAGGTTGCCGATCATCAGCGACTTACCGCCCCCCAGCAGCTCGGGAATGATGTAGCTGCCCAGCGAGGGAATGAATACCAGGATGCAGCCGGCGACGATGCCGGGCATGGCCAGCGGAATGATGATCCGCTTCAGCGCCTTCCAGCGGTTGGCGCCCAGGTCGAAGGCCGCTTCCACCAGGCGCCAGTCCATCTTCTCCAGGCTGGTGTAGATGGGCAGGACCATGAACGGCAGGTAGGTGTAGAGCAGGCCGATGATCACCGCGTTGTCGGTGTAGAGGATGCCCAGCGATGCGTCGGAGAAGCCCAGCCCGTGCAGCCCTTCGTCGATCAGCCCGCCGTTGCGCAGGAGCAGCATCCAGGCGTAGACCCGCACCAGCAGGTTGGTCCAGAACGGCACGGTGACCAGGAACAGCAGCAGGTTGCGCCGGCGTTCGTCCTGCAGCGCCAGGTACAGCGCGGTGGGGAAGCCGATGAGCACGCAGCCCAGGGTGGTCAGGATCGACAGCCAGAACGAGCGCTGGAAGATGCCCAGGTAGTCGGCGTTGAACGACAGGCTGTCGTCCAGGTCGCGCTCCCAGAGGAAATTGATGTAGGCCTCGACGGTGTGCTGGCCCCATTTCACGCCGCCATAGTCCCCCGGTGCCTGGACCGACACGGCGAACATGATGCCCAGCGGCAGGACCAGGAACACCACCAGCATGATCATCGCCGGGCTGGTCAGGGCCAGGCGCTTGAACAGTGATTGGCGTTCCGCTTGCGCGCGTAGTGTTGTACTCATTCGGCCAGCACCCGGATGGCGGTGGCGGGAACACGGACCCGCACCCGCGCGCCGGGCGCGTGGGTGGAAAGAGCGCCGTCGCGGTTCTGCTGACGTACGCGGAAGCCGCCCTGACCGGCGACATTGAGGTGGTACACGGTGTCGGTGCCGACGTAGACGATGTTCTCGACTACGCCTTCGAGCTGGCCGTCCTGCGCCAGCTCGGTGCGCTCCGGGCGGATCGCCAGGGTCACCTTGCCGGGCAGGGTGGTGGCGGCCGGCAGCGTCTGGCCGTCGGCCAGGCGTACGCTATCGCCGCTGGATTCGCCTTCGAGGAAATTGGTCTCGCCGATGAAGTCGGCCACCAGGCGGTTGACCGGTGCCTCGTAGATCTCGGTGGGCGTGCCGATCTGCATGACCTTGCCGCGGCTCATTACCGCGATGCGGTCGGACATGGTCAGCGCTTCTTCCTGGTCGTGGGTGACGAAGATGAAGGTGATGCCGGTCTCGTGCTGCAGGCGCTTGAGCTCGATCTGCATTTCCTTGCGCAGCTTCAAGTCGAGTGCCGAGAGGGATTCGTCGAGCAGCAGCACCTTGGGCCTGCTGGCCAGCGCGCGAGCTAGAGCGATGCGCTGTTGCTGGCCGCCGGAGAGCTGGTCGGCGCGGCGCTTGCCGACGTCGGGCAGGCGCACCAGGTCGAGCATCTTCTGCACGGTGGCGTCGATGTCGCTGCGTTGCTTGCCCTGCATTTCCAGGCCGAAGGCGATGTTCTCCGCCACGGTCATGTGTGGGAACAGGGCATAGCTCTGGAAGACGGTATTGACCGGGCGCTTGAAGGGCGGAAGGCCTTCCATCGCGTCGCCATACAGGCGAATGCTGCCGGAGGAGGGTTGTTCGAAGCCTGCGATCAGTCGCAGCAAGGTGGTCTTGCCGCAGCCCGACGGGCCGAGGAGGGTGAAGAATTCGTTGGCGCGGATTTCCAGTGACACGTCGTCCAGGGCCTTGAGGCCTTGTCCGGGTGTACCGAACTCCATGCATATCCGCTCGATGGTGATCGCGCTGGTCATGCTCGTACCATGCAGTTAAGCAGTTGTTATTGTTGAGGTTTTACGGTTTCTAGGGCCGTTTCACCTAGCTGCGGATTGATAATGACCAAGCGCCGGGATGCGCAGAACGATAGATCAGGCCAATAAGGGATAAATCAGGCCAAGTTGAAAATGGCGCCTGGAACGCTGGATTTCGGGCGTCAGCGGTGTGTCGTCTGCCGGGCTTTTTGTAGGAGCGAGCTTGCTCGCGAACCGATCGGCTCTGGCGCGTGGACTGGCTTTGCCCTCTCCCTGAAGGGAGAGGGAGCCGTGCGGAGTTCTTTGGATGGAATGGAGTCAGCCGGCGAGCGCGGGACTTTCCGCTTGCTCCGGAAAGTTCAGGGAGAGGGTTAGGGAGAGGGGGCGCCGGTCTGCACCTAGCCCCGATACAGGCTCGGACTCGCCCCACTCCAGCGCTGGAAGGCATGCCGGAAGCTGGCCGTCTCGCTATAACCTAACTGCTCGGCGATCAGGTAGATCGGCAGGTCAGTATCCTTGAGCAACTGCCGCGCACGGTCGAAACGCACCTCGTCGAGCACCTGTTGATAACTGGTGTTCTGCTGCTGCAGGTGGCGGCGCAGGGTACGGGTGGAGCGGTGCAGGTGGCGCGCCACGGTGTCCAGGCTGGCGGTGTCCTGCAGGTGGCTGGCCAGGTGCTCGCGCAACTGGTCGATCATGTCGCCGCGGCTGCTGAGCGTGGCGCTCATGCGCAGGCATTGCTGCACGCCGTTGTGGCAGCTGACCGGGTCGGCCAGTGGCAGCGGGCGGTCCAGCAGGCCGGGGCTGAAGCACAGCGCGCTGGTTGGCGCGCCGAAATCCACCGGGCAGCCGAGGCGCTCGGTGTAGGTCTCCGCGTGCAGCGGCGGACGGTAGGCGAGCAGCAGCCGGCGCGGGCGCACCGATTCGCCGAGCAGGTCGCGGATCACCGTCAGCAGCGAGGTCAGGCACAGTTCGGTGTTGAACACCGTCAGCTCCGGCGCGTAGCGGTAGCCGTCGGCAGTCAGGTGCACCTCATCGCCCTGCGGCGTCAGCGCCAGGCGGAAGTAGGTGCCCAGCAGCTCGGGAAAGGACAGCGCCAGTTGCAGCGCATCGCGCAGGGTGCGGCTGGCAAGCATGCTGTAACCCAGGATTCCGTAAGCCGAGACATGCATGCGCAGGCCCAGGTAGAGGCCCAGCGCCGGGTCGTGGTGGCAGTTGAGGGCGTTGGCGAAGACCCGCAGCTCCTGGGCGTGGGTGATCAGCTTCTCCGGTGTCAGCAGGTCCGCTTCGCCAATGCCGCTGCCTTCCAGCAGCTTCGGGCGCGGCACGCCCGCGTGGTGCAGCACCTCGGTCGCCAGCACCACGGTGTGCAGGGTCGCCTGCTGGCGTTGTTCGGGGAGCAGATGCTGGGCCATCGATACGCCTCTTGTAGCCTCTTGCAAAAGAAACACAGGACAGACTTGCGCTAACCTGACTCTAGCCTGCCCGCAAGCTCTGGTGGCCTTTAAGTTTGGCTTCAGGCGCTGCTGCCAATCTGCCATGCCAACCCCGCCCAGAGTCCTCCATGCGTCGTTTGCTCAAGCCCCGTCGTCTGTTCCTGCTGCTGGCGCTGCTTGCCTTGGCCATGCTGCTCGCGCTGGGCCAGAGCTTCCGCGTCTACGAGCGCGCCTGGTTCAAGTTCAACGAGTGGCGCCATGCTGCGCTGTGGCAGGACAAATCCATTTGGCTGCCCGACTACCGTGTCGTGCTGGAGGCGCAGCCGATCGAGGGGCTGGAGGAAAATGTCTCGGCGCTGACCTACGACCCGGACCGGCAGACCCTCTTCACCGTCACCAACAAGCAGAACGAGCTCGTCGAGCTGTCGCTCGAAGGCGAGGTGCTGCGCAGGATCGAGCTGCACGGTTTCGGCGATACCGAGGCGATCGAATACATCAGTCGCAACGTCTATGTGATCACCGACGAAACCCACCAGCGCCTGATCCGTGTTGAGCTGCGCGACGACACCAGGGAGTTGCGCATCGAAGACGCCCAGCAACTCGCCCTGGCCCTCGGCCGTGGCGGTAACAGTGGCTTCGAGGGGCTGGCCTACGACTCGGTCGGCAAGCGGCTGTTCGTCGCCAAGGAGCGCAAGCCTGTGCATATCTACGAAGTGCGCGGCTTCCCTTACGAGCAGTCCGAGCAGCCCATCGCCGTCCACGTGGTGGAAGACCTCCAGCACAATCGCAACCTGTTCGTCCGCGATCTTTCCAGCCTGCAGTACGACGAGCGCAGTGGTCACCTGCTGGCGCTGTCCGACGAGTCCCGGCTGGTGCTGGAGCTGAGCGCCGATGGTGAGCCGATCAGTTCGCTGTCGCTGCTGCGCGGCATGAGCGGCCTGCGTCGCAGCGTGCCGCAGGCCGAAGGTATCGCCATGGACGACCAGGGCACGCTGTACCTGGTCAGCGAGCCCAACCTCTTCTACGTATTCAAGAAACGCGAGGCGCACTGAGGGCGCCTCGCTGTCCCGCGATCAGAACTGCCACTGCACGCCGAGGGAATAGGACGCCTGGCTGCCCTCGCTGTGGGCGAAGCGCGAGTTGGCCTCGGCGAACACGCCCAATTGCTCGGTGACCGCCAGCAGGGCACCGGCCTGGGCACGGCCGAAGTCCTTGTCCACGCCGCCCAGGTCGGCGACGCGAGTGCGGCCATCGCCCAGGGCGGTCAGCGCGATGTCGTCCAGGCGGCCATCGGCCAATTCCCTCACCCAGCGCACGCTGGCGTACGGCTGCACGGCCATGCGGTTACCCAGCGGCAGCTCGCCGCGCAGGCCCCAGCCAAGGCTGGCTTCGACCGAGTCATAATCCTGCTTCTCGTAGCCCAGCGCGGTGCGCAGGTCGTCATCCTCGTTGAAATCGTCGATCTTGTAGTGCACATAGTCCAGCCCGCCCTGTGGCCCGGTCTTGATGCCGTCGATGTCGAAGTCGTAACCGCCGTCGATCCGCGCGCCCCAGAACCAGGCGTTGGTGTCGCCGTCGATGCGCTGGTCGAGCAGCACCGGGCCGTTCTTCGCCTTCAGGTACACCGCGCGCTTGCTGTCGAAGTCGGCGTAGCCGGCGCTCAGCTCGCCACCCAGCCAGGCCGGGCCGCCGTCGTTGAACAGGCCGTAGAGGCCGAGCTGCCAGGTTTCCGCTTCCAGTCGTGCACTATGGTCGAGGTTGTCGCGGCTGCGCTGGAAGCTCAGGCTGCCGCCAACGGTCAGTGCCTCGCTGGCGCGATAATCACCCAGCAGGTTCACCCCGGCGCGGTGCGAGCGCGGGTCGCCGGGCATGTCGAAACCGCTCTCGGGGGTGGTTTCACCTTCCACGCCAACGGCGCCGTCGAAGCTGCCGACCGGGCCCGAGCTGCCCAGCAGGCTCAGCCAACGGCGGTCATGCAGGCGGGTCAGGGCCAGGTGCTGGCGCTGCAACTGGTCTTCCATCTGCCGCGCCATGGCGCCGCCGGAGGCGGTGGAGGCGAGCAGGTCGGCGTTGGTCAATTCCAGCACCAGGCGCGTGAGCAGGCGCGAGAAGTCCCGCAGGCGCTGGTCGATGCGCTCCTGGCCAAAGGCGCCAGTGAGTACCTGCTCGTTGTCCAGCGCCGGATTGTGCCAGGTGGCGCCGCCGGGGATGGCGGGGTTGTCGGTCTGTTCGTAGCCGTCCAGGTCGCCCAGTTCCCAGTTGGTGGCTTCGATGAACAGCACCGGGACGTTCAGGCCCTCGAAGCTTTCCCCGTCGCTGCAGCAACCGGTACCCGCGGGGTATTCCTCGTTCAGGCCAGGGTTGGTGAACAGCGGGATCTTCAGCTCCTGGGCGATACGCAGCAACTGATCGCGGTAGGCGCCCAGCGCAGGGTTGTCGACGCTGTTGAAGCCGGCGTGGGCGTACATCTTGTCGCCGGTGATCAGGCTGTCGAGGTTGATCATGCCCAGCAGGTTGCTGCGCTGTTCCTCACTGAGCGAGGCGACGTAGGCGCGCGAACCGCGCAGACCTTCCTCTTCGGCTCCAAAGCCGACCACTTCCAAACCGTTCTCCAGCTCGATACCGCCCAGGTTGCGGGTGATCTCGGTCAGTACGGCTGCGCCTGAGCCATTGTCGTCCAGGCCCTGCAGGGTGGGGCGGCCGTAGTAGGTGTCATAGTGCGCGCCCAGCACCACGTACTGGCCGCTGCTGCCTGGGGCACTGGCGATGACGTTCTGCGAGCGGCGGTTGCCGGCCCAGGTGAAGTCCTGGATCTGCGTCTGGTAGCCGAAGCCTAGGCGCGACTGCATGAGCGCGGTGGCGCCGGCGAAGCTGGCGGTGCCACGGTAACGGCCGGGGTAATCGTTGATCAGGGTGTCGAGGGTGTCCTCGGCGTAATCCCCGTACTCATAGGCGCTGGCGTCGATCGAAAACGCGGCGCATCCCAGGCTGACCGCAACGGCTAAAGGTTTGAACACGGCACTTTCCTCTGTGTCGATTGGAATCGCATCGGTCTTCGATGCGTGCGCCGGAGGAAAGCAGGATGCAGGCCGGTTCGCCGGAGATGGGCGGAATTTGACGCGTCAGTGACCGAGGGTGTCGCGCCACTGTAACAATGTTGATACACGGCCGGCGACGGTGCCGGCCGTGCAAGGCGGCTGTGTGAGAACGCTCACCGAAACGGTGCGCGATCAGGTGTCGTCGCTGATCGGTGCATCCCCCGCGTAACGCTTGACCGCCGCCACGCCGGCATCGGCGGTGGCCTTGCTGGCGTACATCTGGCTCTGTCCGACGACCTGGCCGTTGGTGGCCTTGAGCACGAAGTAGTGCTTGCCGTTGGTGGCGACCTTGACCTCGAAGGCACCTTCGCGCTGCGAGTTCTTGCGCACCGACTCGATGCCGTCGATGGCCGAGGTCTTGGCCTTGTACAGCTCGCTGGTCAGGACGATCTCGCCATTGCTGGCGTGCAGGTTGAAGTGGAACTGGCCATCGCTGGCCTTTTTCAGATGGTATTTGGCGGCCATGCTGCGTCTCCGTTGGGGCTTGAGGTCATCCCAGCGTAGACGGCAGCAGAGGCTCTGGAAGGCGCCATCCGGCGGATGGCGCCTGAGGGTGTCAAACCTTGAGGGTCTTCACGCCTTCGGTGGTTCCCAGCAGCAGCAGGTCGGCCGGGCGGGCGGCGAACAGGCCGTTGGTGACCACGCCGACGATGTTGTTGATCGCCTCTTCCAGTTGCACCGGGCTGTCGATGCGCAGGTTGTGCACGTCGAGGATGATGTTGCCGTTGTCGGTCAGCACGCCCTCGCGGTACACCGGGTCGCCGCCCAGCTTAACCAGTTGGCGGGCGACGTGGCTGCGGGCCATGGGGATGACTTCCACCGGCAGCGGGAACTCGCCGAGGATCGGCACCAGCTTGCTGCCGTCGGCGATGCAGATGAACTTGCGGGCCACTGCCGCGACGATCTTCTCGCGGGTCAGTGCGGCGCCGCCGCCCTTGATCAGCTCCAGGCGCTCGTTGGTCTCGTCGGCGCCGTCCACATAGAACTCCAGCTCGCTGACCGTGTTCAGGTCGTAGACCGGGATGCCATGGCCCTTCAGGCGCTGGGCGGTGGCTTCGGAGCTGGCCACGGCGCCGTCGAACTCGGCCTTGTGCTGGGCCAGCAGGTCGATGAAGAAGTTGGCGGTGGAGCCGGTGCCGACGCCAACGATGCTCTTGCTGTCGAGGTGCGGAAGAATGTGGTCGACGGCGGCCTGGGCCACAGCCTGCTTGAGCTGATCCTGGTTCATGGCGAAGGGTCTTCTTACCTGGAAGGGCGCAACGGCGCCGGAGAAAGTTCGAGTGGGCGGATTATAGCGGCCGATGACGCGCCGGTGTTGCGCCGCCGGGCAACTGTTCTGGTCGTTTCCGCACGGATTGTTCGGTGGCCCGCGCCGCGCCGGCTGGAGTAGACTCGCGATTCCTCGAAAAGCCGCCGATATAGCCCTTCCGATGCTCGAACACTACGTCAAGAAGATCCTCACCTCGCGTGTCTACGACGTTGCCGTGGAAACGCCCCTGCAGCCCGCCCGCCAGCTCTCCGAGCGCCTGGGCAACCAGATTCTGCTCAAGCGCGAAGACCTGCAGCCGGTGTTCTCCTTCAAGATTCGCGGCGCCTACAACAAGCTGGCGCAGCTGAGCCCGGAAGAACTCGCCCGTGGCGTCGTCACCGCCTCCGCCGGCAACCACGCCCAGGGCGTGGCCCTGGCCGCCCGCGAGCTGGGCATCAAGGCGACCATCGTGATGCCGCGCACCACGCCGGAGTTGAAGGTCCAGGGCGTACGCGCCCGCGGCGGCAAGGCCGTGCTGCATGGCGATGCCTTCCCCGATGCGCTGGCGCATTCGCTCAAGCTGGTGGAAGAGAAGGGTTACGTCTACATCCATCCCTACGACGATCCGGACGTGATCGCCGGCCAGGGCACCGTGGCGATGGAAATCCTCCGCCAGAACCCGGGCCGCATCGACGCGATCTTCGTGCCCGTCGGCGGCGGCGGCCTGATCGCCGGCATCGCCGCCTACGTCAAATACCTGCGTCCGGAGATCAAGGTCATCGGCGTCGAGCCGGACGACTCCAATTGCCTGCAGGCTGCCATGGCCGCCGGCGAGCGCGTGGTGCTCGGCCAGGTCGGGCTGTTCGCCGACGGGGTCGCCGTGGCGCAGATCGGTAAGCACAACTTCGAGCTGTGCAAGGACCATGTCGATGAAGTCATCACCGTCAGCACCGACGAGATCTGCGCGGCGATCAAGGACATCTACGACGACACCCGCTCCATCACCGAACCGGCCGGCGCGCTGGCGGTGGCCGGGATCAAGCGCTACGTCGAGCGCGAAGGCGTGAAGGGCGAGACCCTGGTCGCCATCGATTCGGGCGCCAACATCAACTTCGACCGCCTGCGCCACGTGGCCGAGCGCGCCGAACTGGGCGAGAAGCGCGAAGCGATCATCGCCGTGACCATCCCGGAGCGCCCGGGCAGCTTCAAGGCCTTCTGCGAGGCCATCGGCAAGCGCCAGATCACCGAGTTCAACTACCGCTACAACACCGACAGCGAAGCGCACATCTTCGTCGGCGTGCAGACGCACCCGGAGAACGACCCGCGCGCGGCGCTGGTGCAGCAACTGCAGGAGCAGGGCTTCCCGGTGCTGGACCTGACCGACAACGAACTGGCCAAGCTGCACATCCGCCACATGGTCGGCGGCCATTCGCCGCGGGTTTCGGGCGAGCAGGTGTTCCGCTTCGAATTCCCCGAGCGTCCCGGCGCGCTGTTCAACTTCCTCAACCGCCTGGGTGGCCGCTGGAACATCACCCTGTTCCACTACCGCAACCACGGTGCCGCCGACGGTCGCGTGGTGGCGGGCCTGCAGGTGCCGGAGGATGAGCGCCACCTGGTGTCGGCCGCACTGGAAGAGATCGGCTACCCCTACTGGGACGAAACGGACAACCCGGCCTATCGCCTGTTCCTCGGCTGAGGTCAGGCAGAGGCGGCGCGACTGCTGCTAGGCTTGTCGGAAAGCCGCATCGATCACAGGGACTTGAAATGGAAAGCCTGCAGACCTTCCGCATCCTCCACGGCATCGCCGCAGTGCTGCCGTTCCTGGCCATCATCGGCCTGGCCTGGTACGGCTGGCGCAGCTGGCGGAGCGGCGACGCCGGGTTGATCGCCAAGGCGCTGCAGCGCATCGGCCTGATCGGCTGGGTGCTGGTCGCCGGCAGCGTCGCCAGCCTGCCGGTCACCGGTTATCGCATGGTGCAGACTGTTGGCTGGCCGCTGGGGCAGACCTGGCTGCTGGGCAGTGCCTGCCTGCTGATCGTGGCCACGATCTTCTGGCTGCTGTTCACCACCCGCCTGTGGCGCATCCGCGACCTGGCGCTGGTGGCGCAGAGCAGTGGCGAGCCGATCTCCGCGGGTGCGGCACGGCAGTGGACGTTCGGCCTGGCCTTCTTCGCGCTGGCGCTGCTGAGCGTGGTCGCCATTCTGGTGCTGATGATCAGCAAGCCGGTGTGATGCCCGCCGCGTGAACCTTTACCTGCTGCTCAAGACCCTGCACATCCTGTCCTCCACACTGCTGTTCGGCACCGGGCTGGGCTCGGCCTATTACAGCTGGCGCGCCTGGCGCAGCGGCAACCTGGAAGCGATCCGCATCACCTTCCGCAACCTGGTCACCGCCGACTGGCTGTTCATCGCCACCACGGCGGTCTTCCAGCCGCTGAGCGGCATCGCTATGGCGCATATGGCCGGTTGGCCGCTGGGTTCGGGCTGGCTGCTGCGGAGCCTGGGCCTGTATGTGTTCGCCGGCGCCTGCTGGCTGCCGGTGGTCTGGCTGCAGATCCGCGTACGCGACATGGCCGAAGCGGCGCATCGGGAAGGCACGGCGCTGCCGCCGCAAGCCTTCCTCTATATGCGCTGGTGGTTCGCCCTGGGCTGGCCGGCGTTCCTGGCCTTCCTGGCGATCTTCCACCTGATGGTCAACAAGGGCTACTGACGGCTCAGCCGCGCAGGCTGATCACCGGCCAGCCGCGTTCGATGGCGGTGGCGCGCAGGGTGTCGTCCGGGTCGACGGCCACCGGGTTGGCGACCTGCTCGAGCAGCGGCAGGTCGTTGCGCGAGTCGCTGTAGAAGTATGCGTCGTGCAGTGTCAGGCCGGATTCCTCGAGCCAGCTGTTCAGGCGTGTCACCTTGCCGCCCTGGAAGCAGGGCACTCCGCAGGTCTGGCCGGTATAACGGCCGTCCTGCATCGCGCACTCGGTGGCGATCAGGGTTTCCACGCCCAGGCGCTCGGCGATGGGAGCGGTGATGAAACGATTGGTAGCGGTGATGATCACCAGCTTGTCGCCTGCAGCGCGGTGTTCGGCCAGCAGCGCTTCACCCTTGGCCAGGATGATGGGCTCGATCACCTCTTCCATGAACTGGCGATGCCAGACGGCCAGCTGCGCCAGGTCGGTGCGGCCGAGAATGGCCTGGGTGAATGCCTGGTAGGCGAACACGTCGAGGGTGCCGGCGACGTAGTCGGCATAAAAGGCGTCGTTGCGCGCCTGGTACTCGCCAGCGTCCACCAGTCCGCGCTGGCACAGCCATTCGCCCCAGCTATGGTCGCTGTCGCCGGCCAGGAGGGTGTTGTCGAGATCGAAGAGAGCCAGTCGCACGTTGGATTACCGCCAGTTGCCAATACCGAAAAGTCGCCTAGAGTAACGGCTTTTGCCCACCCAGCACAGGACGCCACAGCCCGCGTTGCCGCTGTCACAAGCTTTGTGGAACAATGCGGGCACACGCGATTTCGAGGATGTACCGCCGTGATCGATCCCGATGGTTTTCGCCCCAATGTCGGCATCATCCTTTGCAACGATGTCGGACAGGTCCTGTGGGCACGGCGCATCAACCAGGAAGCCTGGCAATTTCCCCAGGGTGGTATCAACGCCCGCGAAACCCCTGAGGAAGCGCTGTACCGCGAACTGAACGAAGAAGTCGGCCTGGAAGAGCAGGACGTCAAGATCCTCGCCTGTACCCGGGGCTGGCTGCGTTACCGCCTGCCGCAACGCCTGGTGCGTACCAACAGCCAGCCGTTGTGCATCGGGCAGAAACAGAAGTGGTTCCTGCTGCGCCTGACCGGAGAGGAAAGCCGGGTACGCATGGACGTGACCGGCAAGCCTGAATTCGACGGCTGGAAATGGGTGAGCTACTGGTACCCGCTGGGCCAGGTCGTGACCTTCAAACGCGAGGTCTACCGCCGGGCTCTGAAGGAATTGGCACCGCGCCTGCTGGCGCGCGACTAGCACGAAGTTCAAGGAGTTAGACCCCGAGCCATGCTCAACACGCTGCGTAAGATCGTCCAGGAAGTGAACTCCGCCAAGGACCTCAAGGCGGCGCTGGGCATCATCGTGCAGCGCGTGAAGGAGGCGATGGGCACCCAGGTGTGCTCGGTCTACCTGCTGGACCCGGAGAGCAACCGCTTCGTGCTGATGGCCACCGAAGGCCTGAACAAGCGCTCCATCGGCAAGGTCAGCATGGCGCCCAACGAGGGCCTGGTCGGCCTGGTCGGCACCCGCGAGGAGCCGCTGAACCTCGAGAACGCCTCCGAACACCCCCGTTACCGCTACTTCGCCGAGACCGGCGAGGAACGCTACGCCTCCTTCCTCGGCGCACCGATCATTCACCACCGTCGGGTGATGGGCGTTCTGGTCGTGCAGCAGAAGGAAAAGCGCCAGTTCGACGAAGGCGAGGAAGCCTTCCTCGTCACCATGAGTGCGCAGCTCGCCGGCGTCATCGCCCACGCCGAGGCCACCGGTTCGATCCGTGGCCTGGGCAAGATGGGCAAGGGCATCAGCGAAGCCAAGTTCGTCGGTGTTCCCGGCGCCCCCGGCGTGGCCGTGGGCAAGGCCGTGGTGGTGCTGCCGCCTGCCGACCTGGAAGTCGTCCCGGACAAACCCATCGACGACGTCGAGGCCGAAATCGAGCGCTTCAAGCAGGCGCTGGAATCGGTCCGCGAAGACATGCGCAACCTGTCCAGCAAGCTGGCCACCCAGCTGCGCAAGGAAGAGCGCGCGCTATTCGACGTCTACCTGATGATGCTCGACGACGCCTCCATCGGCCTCGAAGTCAAACGCATCATCCGCACCGGCCAATGGGCCCAGGGCGCTCTGCGCCAGGTGGTCATGGAGCACGTGCAGCGCTTCGAGCTGATGGACGACGCCTACCTGCGCGAGCGCGCCTCCGACGTCAAGGACATCGGCCGACGCATCCTCGCCTACCTGCAGGAAGAGCGTAAGCAGACGCTGACCTATCCGGACCAGACCATCATCGTCAGCGAAGAGCTGTCGCCGGCGATGCTCGGCGAAGTGCCCGAGGGCAAGCTGGTGGGCCTGATCTCGGTGCTCGGCTCGGGCAACTCCCACGTGGCCATTCTCGCTCGCGCCATGGGCATTCCCACGGTCATGGGCGCGGTCGACCTGCCGTACTCCAAGGTCGACGGCATCGACCTGATCGTCGACGGCTACCACGGCGAGATCTACACCAACCCGTCGCCGCAGCTGGTCAAGCAGTACGGCGAAGTGGTCGCCGAAGAGAAGGAACTGAGCAAGGGCCTGGCCGCGCTGCGCGAGCTGCCCTGCGAGACCCTGGACGGCCATCGCATGCCGCTGTGGGTCAACACCGGCCTGCTGGCGGACGTGGCGCGCGCCCAGGAGCGCGGTGCAGAAGGCGTCGGCCTGTACCGCACCGAAGTGCCGTTCATGATCAACGACCGCTTCCCCAGCGAGAAGGAACAGCTCGCCATCTACCGCGAGCAGCTCTCCGCCTTCCACCCGCTGCCGGTGACCATGCGCACCCTGGACATCGGCGGCGACAAGGCGCTGTCCTACTTCCCGATCAAGGAAGACAACCCCTTCCTCGGCTGGCGCGGCATCCGCGTCACCCTCGACCACCCGGAAATCTTCCTGGTGCAGACCCGCGCCATGCTCAAGGCCAGTGAGGGCCTGGACAACCTGCGCATCCTGCTGCCGATGATCTCCGGCACCCATGAGCTGGAAGAGGCGCTGCACCTGATCCACCGCGCCTGGGGCGAAGTGCGCGACGAAGGCGTGGATATCCCCATGCCGCCGATCGGCATGATGATTGAAATCCCAGCTGCGGTGTACCAGATACGTGAGCTGGCGCGTCAGGTGGACTTCGTATCGGTCGGTTCCAACGACCTGACCCAGTACCTGCTGGCGGTCGACCGCAACAACCCACGGGTCGCCGATCTTTACGATTACCTGCACCCGGCCGTGCTGCAAGCACTGCGGATCGTGGTCAACGGCGCGCACGACGAAGGCAAGCCGGTGAGCATCTGCGGCGAAATGGCCGGCGATCCGGCGGCTGCCGTACTGCTGATGGCCATGGGCTTCGATTCCCTGTCGATGAACGCCACCAACCTGCCCAAGGTGAAATGGCTGCTGCGCCAGATGACCCTGTCCAAGGCCCGCGAGCTGCTTGGCCAACTGATGACCTTCGACAACCCTCAGGTTATCCACAGCTCGCTGCACCTGGCCCTGCGCAATCTCGGCCTGGGCCGCGTGATCAACCCGGCGGCGACCATCCAGGCCTGACGCCAGCGAAAGCCGCCTTCCGGAGCCGTGCATTTCCGGAAGGTCAGACGATGACTCGGCCGGCACGCCGGCCAGGACGATGCTTATGGAAGAGCTCGACGTCACGCCTTGCACGGAGGCCGATAGAAGCGCCCGCACCCTGCGCTATGCCCTGAGCATCGTCAGCGACGGCATCTGGGACTGGGACATCCGCAGCAACCACGTCACCCGTAGCCCGAGCTGGTACGCCATGCTCGGCTACGACCCCGACAGCCTCCCGGAAAACGTCGCTACCTGGCACGAGATCATCCATCCCGAGGATTTCGGCCGGGTCATGTTCGCCTTCGATGCCTATGTCGAGGGTCGCAGCGGCGTCTACCGCGAGGAGTATCGCTGCCGCTGCCTGGACGGCAGCTACCTGTGGGTCAGCGATCACGGGCGCTTCTTCGAGTTCGACGGGGACGGCAAGCCAACGCGGATGATCGGCGCGCACCGCAACATTCATGAGCGCAAGCTGGCGGAACTGGCGCTGCAGGACAAGAACCACGAACTGCACCAGCTCAACCTGAGCCTGGAGCTGCTGGTGCAGACGCGTACTGAAGCTTTGCGCCAGGCCAACCAGGCACTGGCCGAGCAGGCTGCGGTCGCGCTGCGCCTTTCCGAGATCGATCCGCTGACCCAGATCGCCAACCGGCGGCGCTTCGAGCAGCAATTGCACGCCGAATGGCAGCGCCTGCAGCGGCACCATCACGGTTGCTCACTGATGATGTTCGACCTCGACCACTTCAAGCGCATCAACGACAGCCTCGGCCACCAGGCCGGCGACCGCGTGCTCGTGGCGGTGGCCGAGGTGGTGCGGCGGCGCCTGCGTGAAGAGGATTGCTTTGCCCGCTGGGGTGGCGAGGAGTTCATCGTGCTGCTGCCCGAGACCGAAGCCGAGGCGGCACGGGAGCTGGCCGAGCGCCTGCGCTTGAGCCTGCGCCGGGCGGATGTTTCGTTGCCGACCCAGCTCACCGCCAGCTTCGCCGTGACCCAGATGCAGCCCGGCGAGGACCTGATGGCGATGCTGCGCCGTCTGGATGACGCGCTCTACCGCGCCAAGCGTCAGCGCGACTGTATCGTTGTCTGCTAGACGATGAGGGAAACCTCGCCCAGGCGTGCGCCACTGGGACCAAAGCTGTGTTCGAGCAGCTCGCGACGGCCGTCCGCGTGGACGATCAGCGCGGTGCTGGCACGGGTGCCGTAGTTCGGGCTGGCGATGAACACGCTGGACAGCAGGCGCTCGGTGGCCAGGCCGACGCCGGTGTCCGGCAACTCGGCTTCACTGGGCTGACGATTGTCCGCCAGTAGCGCGACCAGGGAGCCGGTATCAGGCTTCTCCAACGCTGCCTCCAGAGCGTCTCGCGCGGTAAGAAGCTTGGGCCAGGGCGTGTTCAGCGCTGCATTGGACAGTCCGTGCACCCCCGGAGCCACCGCCACAGGCGCGCCGACGCGGGGATTGAAGTAGCACAGTTGTGCAACGTCGCCGACCAGCAGGTTGAAGCCGCTGTAGTCCGAAGCGCGGCGGGCAACCTGCTGCAGGTATTCCAGCGGCGACTGCTGGCCTTGCAGGAAAGCCGCTACCAGCTCGCCACGGGAACGCGGGCCGATCGGCTGGCCGGGATCGCGCACGTTGGTCAGGGCGGCGAAACGCCCACCCGCGGCCACTCCCATCCAGGTGCCGCCGGCCTCCAGGTCGCGGCCGGCATACACGCCGGGATACTCCTCCCAGGCCGCCAGCGGCAGGGTCGGGCGGGCATAGAATTCATCGCGGTTGGCCGCGACGATCAGGGGCGTGGCGTGCTCGGGGCGCCAGGCGAAGACGATCAGGCACATGGGGCGAACTCCGTAGTGTGCCGGCAGTCTATCAACATCCGCCGATGTCCCGGAGTGGCTGGAGCGCCCGGGAGCCTTCGGCTACCATGCCCGCTTTGTTGCCCGAGGTTGCCCATGGAGTTCGTGCTCTACCTGGTGCTTGGCGCCTGTGCTGGCGTGCTCGCCGGCCTGTTCGGCGTCGGCGGTGGGTTGATCATCGTTCCGGCCCTGGTGTTCAGCTTCACCGCCCACGGCTTCTCGCCCGATGTGCTGACGCAGATGGCGGTCGGGACGTCGCTGGCGACCATCATCTTCACGTCGATCAATTCGATTCTCGAACACCACCGCCGTGGCGCCGTGCGCTGGCGGGTGTTCGCCTGGATGACCGTCGGCATCCTGGTCGGCAGCGCGCTGGGCGCATTGACCGCGTCGAAGATTCAGGGGCCGGTGCTGCAGAAGATCATCGGTACCTTCGCCATTCTGGTGTCGATCCAGATGGCCCTCGGGCTCCAGCCCAAGGGCGGGCGCGACCTGCCGGGCCGCTTCGGCCTTTGCGTGGCGGGCGGCGTGGTGGGCTGGGCTTCGGCGATCTTCGGCATCGGCGGCGGTTCGCTGACTGTGCCGTTTCTGTCCTGGCGTGGCGTCTCCATGCAACAGGCGGTTGCGACTTCTTCGGCGTGCGGCCTGCCGATCGCCATCGCCGGCGCGATATCCTTCATCGCCGTCGGCTGGCACAACGCCAAGCTGCCGGAGCTGAGCCTGGGCTTCGTCTACCTGCCGGCGCTGCTGGGCATCGCCGTTACCAGTATGTTCTTCGCCCGCATCGGGGCGCGGCTGGCATCGCCTGCCGGCCAAGGTCCTGAAGCGTTTGTTTGCCCTGCTGCTGTTCAGCGTGGGTTTGAGTTTCCTGATCTGAGTTCCTGCTAGGAGAAGCGGATGCTGCCTTATCCACAGATCGACCCGGTTGCCGTAGCGCTCGGGCCGCTGAAAATCCACTGGTACGGCCTGATGTACCTGATCGGCATCGGCGGCGCCTGGCTGCTGGCCTCGCGCAAGCTGAAGGAGTTCGACCCGACCTGGACCAAGGAGAAACTCTCCGATCTGGTTTTCTGGGTGGCGTGCGGCGTGGTCCTGGGCGGTCGCCTGGGCTACGTGTTGTTCTACAACCTGGACGAGTACATCGCCAACCCGACGCTGATCTTCGAGGTGTGGAAGGGTGGCATGTCGTTCCACGGCGGCCTGATCGGCGTGATGCTGGCCACCTGGTGGTTCGGCAAGCGCAACAACAAGAGCTTCTTCCAGCTGATGGACTTCATCGCGCCGTTGGTGCCGATCGGACTGGGCGCCGGACGTATCGGCAACTTCATCAACGGCGAGCTGTGGGGCAAGGTGTCCGACGTGCCCTGGGCGATGATCTTCCCCACCGGCGGCCCGGAGCCGCGCCACCCGTCGCAGCTGTACCAGTTCGCGCTGGAAGGCGTGGCACTGTTCGTCGTGCTCTGGCTGTTCACCCGCAAGCCGCGCCCGACTGCCTCGGTGTCCGGCCTGTTCGTGCTGTGCTACGGCATCTTCCGCTTCATCGTCGAGTTCGTCCGCGTGCCCGATGCCCAGTTGGGCTATCTGGCGTGGGGCTGGCTGACCATGGGCCAGGTGCTGTGCGTGCCGATGGTCCTGGGCGGCATCGCGCTGATGGTCTGGGCCTATCGTCGCGCCCCGGCGCAGCCGGCCGCGAGCTGAGCATTGCCTGAATGAAAAAGCCCGCCGATTGGCGGGCTTTTTCATTGGCTCTTACAAGTCGTGCTTCAGACCGGTTCGATGAGAAGCAGGACACCGTCCTGCCCGATCACGCGCACCTGCGCGCCCACGGGCAGGTCCGGCCCGCTGACCAGCCAGACGCTGTCGCCGACGCGGACCTTGCCGCGCCCGCCGACGATGGCGTCATGCAGGGCGAACTGCCGGCCCACCAGTTCGCTGCCGCGGCGATTCAGGCTGGACGGTTCGGCTGTGCGCTTGTTGATGCGCTGGTGGTTCCACCAGTACAGCGCGGTGAGGATCGCCAGCACGCCGAAGGCCAGGCACTGCCAGACCCAGTCGAGCCCCGGCACGAGGAAGGACAGCACGCCGGTTAGCGCGGCGGCGATGCCGATCCACAGCAGGTAGCCGCCGGCGCCGAAGATCTCCAGGATCAGCAGGACGATGCCCAGGCCCAGCCAGTCCCAGAAACCGAGGTTCTGGAGAAAGGCGGCCATCAGCTACGGCCCTTGGTGTCGCCGAAGGTGGCCTTGACGATCTCGCCGATGCCGGCGACCGAGCCGATCACCTGGCTGGCTTCCAGCGGCATCAGCACGATCTTGCTGTTGTTCGAGCTGGCCAGCTTGCCCAGCGCGTCGACGTACTTCTGCGCGACGAAGTAGTTGATCGCCTGCACGTTGCCGGTGGCGATGGCCTCGGAAACCACCTGGGTCGCCTTGGCTTCGGCCTCGGCCTGGCGCTCGCGGGCCTCGGCTTCGAGGAAGGCGGCCTGGCGCTGGCCCTCGGCCTTGAGGATCTGTGCCTGCTTCTCACCTTCGGCGGTAAGAATGTCGGCGGCGCGCTTGCCTTCGGCTTCGAGAATCTGCGCGCGCTTGAGGCGCTCGGCACGCATCTGTCCGCTCATCGCTTCCACCAGATCGGCCGGCGGGCTGATGTCCTTGATCTCGATACGGGTGACCTTCAGGCCCCAGGGCGCGGTGGCTTCATCGACGGTACGCAGCAGGCGCTCGTTGATCGAGTCGCGCTGGCTGAGCATATGGTCCAGCTCCATGGAGCCGAGCACGGTGCGGATGTTGGTCATCACCAGGTTGCGCACGGCATTTTCCAGCCCGCTGACCTCATAAGCGGCGCGTGCCGCGTCCACTACCTGGTAGAAGCACACCGCGTCGATCTCGACGATGGCGTTGTCGGCGCTGATCGCCTCCTGCGGCGGGATGTCCAGCACGCGTTCCATCATGTTGATCTTCTGGCCGACGCGATCCACCACCGGAATGATGATGCTCAGGCCCGGCTTGAGCGTGACGGTATAGCGACCGAAGCGCTCGATGGTCCATTCGAAGCCCTGGGGAACGACCTTGAACCCCATGAGCACGATGACGATGGCGAGGATGACGAAGAGCAGGGCAACACTGCCGATTTCCATGTGAAGAACTCCTTGTGGTGCAAGACGGACGGTTTTGCTGCAGGGCATCAGTATAAGGCTGCAGAGCCGGCCGACTGGATAAGCATAGTCCCCGCAACTTCCCGGGATTTCGCCAGTGAGAGGGCGCATTAAGAAATATCCGTGCCCCTGCTTCCAGACTTCTGATTGAGCGCGGCGGCACGGACAGCGGACTCTGCACACCCTTCGGATCATCCTATCAGCGCGGAGGTCGGTCCCGCCCGGCTCCATCGCAATCTATCCGTCGATGCGCGGCGTGCGGGACTCATGGAGCCGGTGTTGTCGTGAAATTGTTGCTCATCCACCAGAACTTTCCTGGCCAGTTCCTCCACCTGGCACACGGTCTGCTCAAGGACAGTCGCTGCCAGCTGCTGGCCATTGCCCGTGATACGGCACGGGGTGTGCCGGGGGTACGTACGCTGCGCTACAGCCCCAGCCGGGCGGTTTCCCCGCAGATCCACCACTATCTGTACACCGTCGAGGACGCCGTCCTGCATGGTCAGCAGGTAGCCAGGCTGTTGCTGCAACTGCGCGGCACTGGCTATCGCCCGGACGTGATCCTGGCGCACCCGGGCTGGGGAGAAACCTTGTATGCCAAGGACGTCTACCCGGATGTTCCGCTGATGCATTTCTGCGAGTACTACGGCGCCATGGAGGGGTCGGATATCAATTTCGATCCGGAGTTTCCGTCGAGTTTCGACGAGTGTGCTCGCAGCCGGACGCGCAATGCCCTGCACCTGCTTAACCTGGAGCATTGCGACCTGGGCATCAGCCCCACCCCGTGGCAGCGCGGCCTGCATCCGCTGGCATACCGGGAGAAAATCCAGGTGGCTCACGAAGGTATTCCCCTCGATATGCTGCGCCCGGACCCGCGAGGTTCCTTGCGCCTACCCTCCGGGCAGGTGCTCAGGGCTGGCGATCCCGTGGTGACTTACGTGGCGCGCAATCTGGAGCCCTATCGGGGCTTCCACATCTTCATGCGCGCGTTGCCGCAGATTCTCGACCGCCATCCGCGGGCACAGGTCCTGATACTGGGGGGCGACGAGGTGAGCTACGGCATGCCTCCCCAGGGGGCGCCCAACTGGCGCACGCGCATGCTCGAGGAGGTGAGGCTGGACCGCTCACGCGTGCACTTCCTTGGCAAGGTTCCCTATGCCACCTACGTGAAAGCGCTGCAGGTTTCCTGTGCACACGTCTACCTGACCTACCCCTTCGTCCTGTCGTGGTCGATGCTCGAGGCCATGGCGTGCGGCTGCCTGCTGGTCGCCTCCGACACGGCACCGGTCCGCGAGGTGGTTCGCGATCGAGAGAATGGCTATCTGGTGGACTTCTTCGCCGTCGACGACCTGGCCGAGCGCGTGCTCGAGGTCCTGCACAATCCGTCGGCGCATGCCGGCCTGCGTCAGATGGCCCGTCTCACTGCACAACGCTTTGACACCCGCAGTGGGGTCAGCGCCTATCGTCGTCTGCTGGAGATGGCCATGGACCCTGCGCGGGCTCAAGGCTGAGGCTGGGTGGCGGCGCGACCTGCGCCGCCGTGGCGTCCAGAGGGGCTACTTCTGTTCGCTCTGCGGGGTCACCCGCATGACTTCCTCGATGGTCGTCAGGCCCGCCGCAACCTTCTGCGCGCCGGACAGCCGCAGGCTGCGCATGCCTTCCTTGAAGGCCTGGCGGCGCAGCGGGATGAGGTCGGTGTCGGCGGTGATCAGCTCCTTCAGCGACTCCGTCAGCAGCATGATCTCGTACACGCCGGCGCGTCCGCGGTAACCGGTGTCGCGGCATTCCAGGCAGCCGACGGCCTGCTGCGCACCGGTGGGCAGCGGGGCGTTCCAGGGGCGGGTGACTTCCTGCCAGTCTTCCTCGTGCAGCTCCATCGGCGCCTTGCAGTGCGGGCAGAGCGTGCGCACCAGGCGCTGGGCCATGACGCCGAGCACGGTGGCGCGGATCAGGTAGTAGGGCACGCCCAGTTCCAGCAGACGGGTGATGGCGGTGGGCGAGTCGTTGGTGTGCAGCGTGGAGAGCACCAGGTGGCCGGTGAGTGCCGCCTGGATCGCCATTTCGGCGGTTTCCAGGTCACGGATCTCGCCGACCATGATGATGTCCGGGTCTTGCCGCAGCAGGGCGCGCACGCCGCTGGCGAAGGTCAGGTCGATGTTGTGCTGGACCTGCATCTGGTTGAACGAGGGCTCGATCATCTCGATCGGGTCCTCGATGGTGCAGAGGTTCACCTCATCGGTCGCCAGCTGCTTGAGCGTGGTGTAGAGCGTGGTGGTCTTGCCCGAACCGGTGGGGCCGGTGACCAGGATGATGCCGTTGGGCTGGCTGGTCATGCTTTCCCAGCGGCGCAGGTCGTCGGGGGAGAAGCCGAGCTGGTCGAAACTCTTGAGCAGCACCTCGGGATCGAAGATCCGCATCACCATCTTCTCGCCGAAGGCCGTGGGCAGGGTGGACAGGCGCAGCTCCACCTCGGCGCCTTCCGGGGTCTTGGTCTTCACCCGGCCGTCCTGCGGCTTGCGCTTCTCGGCGACGTTCATGCGCCCCAGGGATTTCAGGCGGCTGACCACCGCCATGCTGACCTGCGGCGGGAACTGGTAGACGTTGTGCAGCACGCCGTCGATGCGGAAGCGTACCGTGCCCTGCTCGCGGCGCGGTTCGATATGGATATCGCTGGCGCGCTGTTGGAAGGCGTACTGGAACAGCCAGTCGACGATGGTGACGATGTGCGCGTCGTTGGCATCGGGTTCCTGATCGCTGGCGCCCAGGTTGAGCAACTGCTCGAAGTTGCCGACCCCGCTGATCTTCTGGTCCGCCGAGCTGGCACCGGTCACCGACTTGGCGAGACGGTAGAACTCGACGGTGAAGCGCTGAATGTCCGCGGGGTTGGCCACCACGCGTTTGATCGGGCGCTTGAGAACGTGGGTGAGGTTGCTCTCCCAGGCGTGCACGAAGGGCTGTGCACTGGCGATGGTGACTTCGTCCGGCGCTACCGCGACCGCGAGGATATGGTGGCGCTGGGCGAAGGCGTAGGACATCAGCGGCGTGACCGCGGCGACATCGATCTTCAGCGGGTCGATGCGCAGGTAGGGCTGCCCGGCGTAGTCCGCCAGCCACCTCACCAGCGTATCCAGGTCCAGCTTGTGCCCCGGCCGCTGGCGATCCTCGACCTGCTGCGCGGCGAGGAACTCCAGCGGGTGCTGCTGGTTCTTCACCGCGCTGCGGCGGATCGCCAGGCACTGCTCGGCGTCATCCTGGGCGACGCGGCCCTGGGTGACCAGCTCGCGCAGGATGTCGCCCAGGTCGAGCGGACGGTCCTGGGCGGAAGGGGCAAAGACGGACATGCAGACTCCCTACTTCAATGGCGGGTCGACAGGCCAGCGACGTCGCCGGGCCAGCTTATTTCAAAAGCGCCTTCCACGGCTTGAGGGTCAGCACAGTATGGGCCTGGGCCGCGAGGGCATCCAGGCGCCCCTCGGCGTCGGGAGTGGCGAGCAGCTCCTGCAGCTTGGCCAGTTCGCCGTAGAGGCGGTCGGTTTCCGGCAGCTCCAGTACGCTGCGCGCCAGGCGCAGCCAGACCAGCATGCGCTGCAGGCGCGGCAGCTGGTCGGCGAGTACCTCGGGCAACTGCTGGGCGCGTTGCAGCGGCATGGCCTGTGCCTCTTCGGCCAGGGTGCGCTGCAGCCACTTGCCGACGGCGGAGCCGCCCAGCCGGTTGGCACGGTCGTTGCGCTCGGCGGTCCAGGCCTTGCCCAGCAGCCAGCGCGAGGTGCTCAGGGAGAACTGACCCCAGCGCACATTCGCCAGTTCCTCGCGGAAGACTGCCGGCATCTGCTGGCGCAGCGCCTCGTCATCGCGAGCCTGTTCGATGCGCGGTTGCCAGTCGGCGATCAGCGCGTCGAGAGCAGTACGCAGTTCGCGGGTGGTGGCGCGCGGCACGGCCTGGCCAAGACTGCCGAGCAAAGCGCGCAGGTCGAGCAGTTGCTGCAGCCAGCTTTCCAGCAGGCTCCAGTGGCCATTGAAGCGGTATTGCTCGGCCAGGCGCTGGCTGCTGCCCAGCAGCGACCAGGACAGCGCGGCAAAGGCGCCGTCCAGCGGGGTCTCATGCAGCAGCTTCTGGGTGTCGGGCTGGATGCTGTAGCTGGCCGGGTCGAACAGACGGTAGCCGCGCTCGGCCTTGCTGATGTCGCAGGGCATCAGCGCGAGGTCGGCGGCCAGTTCGATGGCCAGGTCCAGCAGCGCCTCGGGCTCGCCCTGGCGCAGTTCCAGCTCCAGTTCGCAGATATCCTCTTCCTGTTTGCCGGCGACGACCTTGCCCAGGTCGAGCGCGGCCTCGATCACCACCTTGGTCTTGCCGCGGCCCCAGGCGATCTCGGCGCGCTGGCGGGTGAAGTCGGTGCTGAAGATCGGCTTCAGGGTCTTCTTGTCCAGGTCCGCCAGGGCGGCTGGCCAGCACTGGTCGTCGAGCTTCTTGATGTCGAGCTTGTTCTTCTCCAGGTACCAGTCCCATTCGTTGCGCTCGGACAGGCCGGCGATGCTCTGGCCGCGGGTCTTCAGGGTCTGGATGAACTGCTCGCCATCCTTGCGCATGCGCAGCGCCACACGGGCGCGGGCCAGATCGCGGCCAGGGGTGTCGTAGTACTGGTTGAACAGCTCGCGGGGCTCCCAGCCGGATTTGTTGCGCTTCTTCAGCGCCGGGTGATCGCGCAGGGCTTCGAGGGTCTCGCGGCTGACGCGCAATTTGATTTCGGTTTCTTTCTGCATGGCGGGGGTCCGGTTCAGAGCGGCCGCGCCCGGATTCCCGACCTGCTGTAGGAAGGACGGAACGACGGGCGCGAAAAAGACTTCAAAGTCATGCAGTCTACAGGACTTCGGCGTTCCTGCCGGGTGCCGCGAGGTTTTACCGCAGCGTGGCATGGTCCATAGTGGGAGCACATCTTCGGAGGACGCCATGCCGTTGCCGCCCCTGAAACAACGCTTTGCCGAGCTGATCGCGGTTCCTTCCGTCAGCTGTACCCAGCCCGCGCTGGACCAGTCCAATCGCCCGGTGGTCGAGTTGCTCGGCAACTGGCTGGTGGACCTGGGTTTCGCCTGCGAGATGCAGCCGGTGTCACCGGGCAAGTTCAACCTGATCGCGACCCTGGGCAGCGGCCCCGGCGGCCTGGTACTGGCGGGGCATACCGATACCGTGCCCTACGACGAGGCCCTGTGGAAAAGCGACCCGCTGGGCCTGGATGAACGCGACGGGCGCTGGTTCGGCCTGGGCTCCTGCGACATGAAGGGTTTCTTCGCCCTGGCCATCGAAGCGCTGTTGCCGCTGCTGCAGCAGCCGTTCAGGCAGCCGCTGATCATCCTCGCCACCTGCGACGAGGAAAGCTCCATGGCCGGTGCCCGTGCGCTGGCCGACGCGGGGCGGCCGTTGGGGCGCGCCGCGGTGATCGGCGAGCCGACCAACCTCAAACCGATCCGCCTGCACAAGGGCGTGATGATGGAGCGCATCGACATCCTCGGGCAAAGCGGCCATTCCTCCGACCCGAGCCTGGGACGCAGTGCGTTGGAGGCCATGCAGGCGGTGATGGGCGAACTGCAGGGCCTGCGCAGCCAGTGGCAGCAGGAGTTCAACAACCCGCAGTTCAGCGTGCCGCAGCCGACGCTCAACCTGGGCTGCATCCACGGCGGCGACAACCCCAACCGCATCTGCGGCCAGTGCGCCCTGGAATTCGACCTGCGCCCGCTGCCGGGAATGGCCCCGGAAGCCCTGCGCCAGAGCATTCGCGAGCGGCTGCGGCCGGTTGCCGAGCGCCACGCCGTGAAGATCGATTACGCACCGCTTTTCCCTGCCGTGCCGCCCTTCGAGGAGCCGGCGCAGAGCGAGCTGGTGCGACTCGCCGAAAGTCTGACCGGGCACACGGCGGAAGCGGTAGCCTTTGGCACCGAAGCACCGTATCTTCAGCAGCTCGGCTGCCAGACCCTGGTGCTGGGCCCCGGCGACATCGCCTGTGCCCACCAGCCCGATGAACACCTTGAACTGGACCGCATTGAGCCGACCGTAGCGTTGCTACGCGGATTGATCCGTCATTACTGTCTATAAATAGCCCTGTGTAGGCAGTTGCCTGTAGAGCGCCCGGAAAGCGGGCCCAACGTACCCAAGAGGAGAAACCTGTCGATGTTCCTGCGACGACGATAACCGCGCCGCCACTGGCCGCCTTTCGGCCGCATCCGACAGATTTCCGCCCACTCGAACGACAGGCTTTTCAAGCAATGCACGACTACGTCAACTGGCTGCGCCACGCTTCCCCCTACATCAACTCGCACCGGGACTGCACCTTCGTGGTGATGCTCCCCGGCGAGGGCGTCGAAGACCCCAATTTCGGCAATATCGTCCACGACCTGGTGCTGCTGCACAGCCTGGGTGTGCGCCTGGTGCTGGTGCACGGCTCGCGTCCGCAGATCGAGGCGCGTCTGGCCCAGCACGGGTTGGCGCCGCGTTTCCATCGCGGCCTGCGGGTGACCGATGCGCCGACCCTGGGCTGCGTGATCGACGCGGTGGGCAGCCTGCGCATCACCATCGAGGCACGCCTGTCGATGGACATGGCCGCCTCGCCCATGCAGGGCTCGCGCATGCGCGTGACCTCGGGCAACTTCGTCACCGCACGGCCGATCGGCGTAGTCGATGGCATCGACTACCACCACACCGGCGAAGTCCGCCGGATCGACCGCAAGGGCATCAATCGCCAGCTCGACGAGCGCAGCATCGTCCTGCTCTCGCCGCTGGGTTATTCCCCCACCGGGGAAATCTTCAACCTCGCCTGCGAGGACGTGGCCATGCGCGCGGCCATCGACCTGGGCGCGGACAAACTGATTCTCTACGGGGCCGAGCGCGGCCTGATGGACGAGGCCGGCAAGCTGGTGCGCGAGTTGCGCCCGCAGCAGGTGCCGGCGCACCTGGAGCGCCTCGGGCCGAGTTATCAGGGCGAGTTGCTCGACGCCGCCGCCCAGGCCTGCCGCGCGGGTGTGCGGCGCAGCCATATCGTCAGCTACACCGAGGATGGCTCGCTGCTGTCGGAACTCTTCACCCGCACCGGCAACGGCACCCTGGTGGCGCAGGAGCAGTTCGAACAGCTGCGCGAAGCGGGCATCGAGGACGTTGGTGGACTGCTGGAGCTTA
The DNA here is from genome assembly GCF_020401845.1 of Pseudomonas sp. HS-18. Taxonomy (NCBI): domain Bacteria; kingdom Pseudomonadati; phylum Pseudomonadota; class Gammaproteobacteria; order Pseudomonadales; family Pseudomonadaceae; genus Pseudomonas; species Pseudomonas sp. HS-18. The sequence continues at coordinate 6,081,491 of NZ_CP084413.1, read as the reverse complement.
TTCGCCCGCTGGAAGAGCAGGGCATCCTGGTGCGTCGTTCCCGCGAGGTGCTGGAGCGCGAGATCGAGCAGTTCAGCATCGTCGAGCGCGAAGGGCTGATCATCGCCTGCGCGGCGCTCTATCCCATCGCCGATTCCGACGCGGGCGAACTGGCATGCCTGGCGGTGAATCCGGAGTACCGCCACGGCGGACGCGGCGACGACCTGCTGGAGCGTATCGAACAGCGCGCGCGCAACCTGGGACTGAAAACCCTTTATGTGCTCACCACCCGCACGGCTCACTGGTTCCGTGAGCGTGGCTTCCAGCCCAGCAGCGTCGAGCGCCTGCCGGCGGCGCGGGCGTCGCTGTACAACTACCAGCGCAATTCCCAGGTATTCGAGAAGACGCTCTGATCAGACCCGGTCTTTACCGGATACCGAATGCCTGATCTGCACGCTCAGCCGCGGCGCCGGGCCTGGCTCTGCGCAGGGCCTGGCCTGTTCCTCCTGCTGCTGGCGCAGTCGCTCGCCGCCGTCGCGCCAGCCGGCTTCCCAGCTGGCCGCCAGAATCTCATGTGGCGGACAGCGCGGGGCGCGGCCGAGCAGCGCTTCCAGGTAGCCTTGCCGGTAGGCGACTTCCAGCTGATGGAGTGTCCAGGAGGGAGAGTGGGGGGACATGCGCGCTTTCCTGCGAGGTCTTGCGCGGATCGCGCCGGCCGGGGCCGGACGATCCGCAGGGAGGGAGGATTCTCCCCCCGCACCCGCAGGTTGCCGATCAGAACTCTATGAGCTGCATGTCAGCGATTTCTTGCACCGTCAGACGCTGAGCAGGCCCAGGATGCTCGCCTGATACGCGGCGACGAAGGTGTCGAAATCGCCTTCGGGCTGCTTCTCCAGCTCCGCCTGTTCGGCCAGGGATTCGCTGGCCATGCTCTCGAAGCGCGCCTGCTCCTCGGCCGGCAGCGGCTCACCCTGCAGGGTGGCGGCATGCTGGCGGCTGTAGCGCAGGGCGAAGGCCTCGAAGCTCTCGCCGCGCTCGCGCATCTCCGCCAGGACCTTCGCCGACGGCGTCAGGCTGGCGTCGGCAACCTTGGTGCGCTGCTCGGCCAGGCTCTGCGCGTGCAGGCCCGTACCGTTGGCGCGGTCGAGCAGTTCGATGATCGGCGCGATGCCGTCGAGCAGGGCGTTCGCCCAGTCCTTCATCTCGAGCTGCTGGCCTGCGCGCTCCAGCTTCAGGCCGGGACGACGACCTTCCTTGACCACCTTGAGGAAATTGCTGGTGGCCGCGCCACACTCGCAACCGCCCAGCGGCGGGCTGTCGGACAGCGCGCAGTAGAGCAGGAAGGCGTCGAGGAAGCGCGCCTCGGTGACGTCGATGCCCAGCGGCAGGAAGGGGTTGATGTCCAGGCAGCGCGCCTCGACGTACTGCACGCCACGGGCCATCAGCGCCTGGATCGGGCGCTCGCCGGTGTAGGTGACGCGTTTCGGGCGGATGCTCGAGTAGTACTCGTTCTCGATCTGCAGGATGTTGGTGTTGAGCTGCACCCATTCGCCATCGACCTTGGTGCCGACCTTCTCGTACGGCGCGTACGGCGTGCTCACCGCGCGGCGCAGGCTGTCGATGTAGCTGTCCAGGTCGTTGTAGCAGGGCGTCAGGCCGGCCTGGGCGTTGTTCTGGTAGCCCAGGTCGCTCATGCGCAGGCTGGTGGCGTAGGGCAGGTAGAGCGTGTGTTCGTCGAAGGCTTCCAGGCCGTGCGGGCGGCCGCGCAGGAAGCCGGCGTCCAGCGCCGGCGAGGCGCCGAACAGATACATCAGCAGCCAGCTGTAGCGGCGGAAGTTGCGGATCATCGCGATGTAGCGGTGCGACTGGAAGTCCCGCGCGCTCTTCTCGCTGCCTTCGTCCTGGCGCAGCAGCTCCCAGATGCCTTCGGGCAGGGAGAAGTTGTAGTGGATGCCGGCGATGCACTGCATGGTCTTGCCGTAACGCAGGGCCAGGCCCTTGCGGTAGACGTACTTCAGGCGGCCGATGTGCGAACTGCCGTAGCGAGCGATCGGGATGGTCTCTTCATCCGGCAACTCGCAGGGCATGGACGGGCTCCACAGGTATTCGCCGTCGAGCTTGCCGCTGGCGAAGCGGTGGATTTCATCCAGTTCTTCCAGGGTCTTCTCGACGCTGGTCGAAGTCGGCGTGATGAACTCCAGCAGCGACTCGGAGTAGTCGGTGGTGATCTGCGGGTTGGTCAGTGCCGAGCCCAGGGCGCGCGGATGCGGGGTCAGGGCAAGCTTGCCGTGCCCGTCGACGCGCAGGCATTCGCGCTCGATACCGTGCAGGCACTGGGTGAGCAGGGACAGGTTGGCGGCATCGCCCAGCAGGGCCAGGCGGCGGGAAAGTTGGTCGCTCAAGTTGGAAGTCCTTCACACGGCAATCGCCCCACTATGGGGGTGGACTGGGCGGTCTACAAGGGGAGAACACAACCGGCGTGGTCGCCTGGCTTCATCGAGGCGCTGCGCCGGCGCCCGCAAATCCGGGGCTCCGGCGTACAGCATAGGTCAGTTGTCACGGCGCGAATTACAGCTGGGCGAAGGTGCCTTGTCCCTTGGCGACCAGCTTGTCGCCCTGGTGGATGTCGGCCTCGACCACCAGCGAGCGCCGCCCGGCATGCAGGACTTTCGCTACACAGCGCACTTCGCCCTCGGCGACCGCGCGGATGTAGTTGATCTTGCATTCCAGGGTGACGCTCTGTCGGTCGAAGCCATGGGCGCTGGAGCAGGCCAGGCCCATGGTCATGTCCATCAGCGTGAAGAGCGCGCCGCCGTGCATGACGTTGCCGCGATTGCGCAGGTGCTCGGCCATCGGCAGCAGCACCTCGGCTTCGCCGTCGGCGACACGGATCGGCTGCACGCCAAGGGTGTCGCTGAAGCGGCTGATCATCAGCTCGCGGGCGGGCATCTCGCTCATGGACCTTCCTTACTTCTTCTTCAGTTGCTTGGCGTTGGCGAACAGCGAGGCCATGGCATTGTTCGCCGGGGCCTTCTCCTGCTGGCGCGGAGCGCTGCGCTCGCCACGCGGCGCGCCGTTGCCGGGGCGGCCGCCGCCACGCGGGCCGTCGACCTTCTCGCCGGGGGTGTCGCTCATGCGCATGGACAGGCCGACGCGGTTGCGCGGGATGTCCACTTCCATGACCTTGACCTTGACGATGTCGCCGGCCTTGACCACTTCGTACGGGTCCTTGACGAACTTCTCCGACAGCGCGGAGATGTGCACCAGGCCGTCCTGGTGGACGCCGATGTCGACGAAGGCGCCGAAGTTGGTGACGTTGGTCACCACGCCCTCGAGCACCATGCCGGGCTTCAAGTCCTTCAGGCTCTCGACGCCTTCCTGGAACTCGGCAGTCTTGAACTCCGGGCGCGGGTCGCGGCCGGGTTTGTCGAGTTCCTTGAGGATGTCGGTGACGGTGGGCAGGCCGAACTGCTCGTCGGTGAACTTCTTCGGGTCCAGGCGCTTGAGGAAGCCCGAATCGCCGATCAGCGAGCGCACGTCGCGGCCGGTATCGGCGGCGATACGCTGCACCAGCGGGTAGGTTTCCGGGTGCACCGCGGAGGCGTCCAGCGGGTTGTCGCCGTTCATCACGCGGAGGAAGCCGGCGGCCTGTTCGAAGGTCTTCTCGCCCAGGCGGCTGACTTTCTTCAGTTCGTCGCGGGTCTTGAAGGCGCCGTTAACGTCGCGGTGCGCGACGATGTTCTGCGCCAGGGTGCTGTTGAGGCCGGAGATGCGCGCCAGCAGGGCGGCGGAGGCGGTGTTGACGTCCACGCCGACGGCGTTCACGCAGTCTTCCACCACCGCGTCCAGGCTGCGGGCGAGCTGCAACTGGGACACGTCGTGCTGGTACTGGCCGACGCCGATGGATTTCGGCTCGATCTTCACCAGTTCGGCCAGCGGGTCCTGCAGGCGACGGGCGATGGACACGGCGCCGCGCAGCGACACGTCCAGCTCCGGGAATTCCTTGGCGGCCAGTTCGGAGGCCGAGTACACCGAAGCGCCGGCCTCGCTGACCATGATCTTGGTGCACTTGAGCGCCGGGTATTTCTTGATCAGCTCGGCGGCCAGCTTGTCGGTCTCGCGGCTGGCGGTGCCGTTGCCGATGGCGATCAGCTCCACCTGGTGCTTGGCGCACAGCGCGGCGAGCACCGCGATGGTCTGGTCCCACTGGTTCTTCGGCGCGTGCGGGTAGACGGTGGCGGTGTCCAGCAGCTTGCCGGTGGCATCGACCACGGCGACCTTCACGCCGGTGCGCAGGCCTGGGTCCAGGCCCAGGGTGGCGCGCGGGCCGGCCGGAGCGGCCAGCAGCAGGTCGTGCAGGTTGCGCGCGAATACGTTGATCGCCTCGAGGTCGGCGCCTTCGCGCAGCTCGCCCAGCAGGTCGGTTTCCAGGTGGGTGTAAAGCTTGACCTTCCAGGTCCAGCGCACCACTTCGGAGAGCCACTTGTCAGCGGCGCGGCCCTGGTTACTCACGCCGAAGCGCTCGCCAATCATGATTTCGCAAGGGTGCGAGGTGCCCGGCAGTTCTTCGCCGACCTTCAGGGCGACGCTGAGGATGCCCTCGTTGCGCCCACGGAAGATCGCCAGTGCACGGTGCGATGGGGCGTTCTTCAGCGGTTCGTCGTGCTCGAAGTAGTCGCTGAACTTGGCGCCTTCGGTTTCCTTGCCCGGCACCATGCGCGCGGTGAGGGTGGCGTTGTCCTTGAGGAAGCTGCGCAGGCGGTCGAGCAGCGTGGCGTCCTCGGCGAAGCGTTCCATGAGGATGTACTTGGCGCCTTCGAGCACGGCCTTGGTGTCGGCGAAGCCCTTCTCGGCATCGACGAAGCGCGCGGCTTCGCTTTCCGGGGTCAGGCTCGGGTCGGCGAACAGCGCGTCGGCCAGTTCGCCCAGGCCGGCTTCCAGGGCGATCTGGCCCTTGGTGCGGCGCTTCTGCTTATAGGGCAGGTAGAGGTCTTCGAGGCGGGTCTTGGTGTCGGCCAGGTTGATCTCACGGGCCAGTTCCGGGGTCAGCTTGCCCTGTTCCTCGATGCTGGCGAGAATCGCGCCGCGGCGCTCGTCCAGTTCGCGCAGGTAGCGCAGGCGCTCTTCGAGCATGCGCAGCTGGGTGTCGTCCAGGCTGCCGGTGACTTCTTTCCGGTAGCGGGCGATGAAGGGGACGGTGGAGCCTTCGTCGAGCAGGGCGACGGCAGCGGCGACTTGCTGCGGTTGAACGCGGCCGGAGGGCAGTGCGGAAAGCTCTTCGGCGATACGGGTGTTGATGCTGTCCATGAATCCACCTGACAAAACAATCGAATTACGGGACGTCAGGACCGGAGTTCCGGCCTCACGACAGGCTCTGTGACAACGCCCCGCCGCAAAAGCGCCGCATTATACCCACGACAATTTCACCGGGTGGGCGGCTGGTCGGGGAAAAATCTGCTAACAATGGACAAGCCGTGATGCGCGGCTGCTGGGCGATAATGCCCGCCGAATCAGATTCTGGGAGTTTCCATGAGCAACGCTGCCACCCTGCCCGAAGGCGAAAAGATCCTCGTGGTCGATGACGACGCGCGCCTGCGCCGTCTGCTCGAACGCTTCCTCGACGAGCAGGGTTATCGCGTCCGCGCCGTCGAAAACACCGAGCAGATGGACCGCCTGCTGGCCCGCGAACTGTTCCAGCTGGTGGTGCTCGACCTGATGATGCCCGGCGAGGATGGTCTCTCGGCGTGCAAGCGCCTGCGCGAGTCGAACAACCAGATCCCGATCATCATGCTCACCGCCAAGGGCGACGAATCCAGCCGCATCTCCGGCCTGGAACAGGGCGCTGACGACTACCTGGCCAAACCCTTCAATCCGCGCGAATTGCTGGCACGGATCAAGGCCGTGCTGCGCCGCCAGGCGCCGCTGGTACCGGGCGCGCCGGCGGGCGAAGACGAGATCGTCACCTTCGGCGACTATGAACTGCACCTGGCGACCCGCGAACTGAAGAAGGGCGAGGAAGTGCACATGCTCACCACCGGTGAGTTCGCCGTGCTCAAGGCCCTGGTACAGCACGCCCGCGAGCCACTGACCCGCGACAAGCTGATGAACCTGGCCCGCGGCCGCGAGTGGGATGCCCTGGAACGCTCCATCGACGTGCAGATTTCCCGCCTGCGTCGGCTGATCGAGCCCGATCCGTCGAAGCCGCGCTACATCCAGACTGTCTGGGGCGTGGGCTACGTATTCGTACCGGACGGCGCCGCTCGCAAGTGATCGACCTCGCCGGGGCGAAGCCCTTCGCCCCGGCCGTTTGTGTTTCCCTGGTAACGCCTTCTTGAAGACACCCCTCTGGTTCCCGCAAAGCTTCTTCGCCCGCACCCTCTGGCTGGTGCTCATTGTCGTGCTGTTCTCCAAGGCACTGACCCTGGTCTACCTGCTGATGAACGAAGACATGCTGGTCGACCGCCAGTACAGCCACGGCGCAGCGCTGACCGTGCGCGCCTACTGGGCGGCCGACGAGAAGTCGCGCGAAGCGATCGCCCAGTCTGCCGGGCTGAAGTGGGCACCCCACGAGCAGGGGCAGCCGGAGGAAGTGCACTGGCCATACACGGAAATCTTCCAGCGGCAGATGCGCATGGAGCTGGGCATCGACACCGAGACGCGCCTGCGCATCCATCATCCGTCGATGCTCTGGGTGCGCGCGCCGACCCTGGGCGATGGCTGGATCGGCGTACCGCTCTACCCGCACCCACTGCGCGGCCAGCAGATCTGGAGCGTGCTGGGCTGGTTCCTCGGCATCGGCCTGTTGTCCACCGCGGCGGCATGGATCTTCGTGCGGCAGCTCAGCCAGCCGCTCAAGCGCCTGGTCTTCGCCTCCCGCGAGTTCGGCAAGGGGCGCAGCGTGCGCCTGCCGCTGGGGCAGGAAACGCCCAGCGAGATGGCCGAGGTGTACCGCGCCTTCAACCAGATGGCCGACGATGTCGAGCAGGCCGGGCGTGAACGCGAGCTGATGCTGGCCGGCGTCTCTCACGACTTGCGCACGCCGTTGACGCGTCTGCGCCTGTCGCTGGAGCTGATGCCCGAAAGCGACCGCGAGATGGTCGAGGACATGGTGCGTGACATCGAGGACATGGATGCCATCCTCGACCAGTTCCTCGCCTTCATCCGCGATGGCCGCGACGAGCCGGTGGAGGAGGGCGACCTCGCCGACCTGATCCGTGAAGTCGCCGACGCCTTCAACCAGACCGGCAACCGTGTGCGCCTGTGCCTGGAGACGCTGCCGCTGTTCCGCTTCCGTCGCGTATCGATCAAGCGTCTACTCGGCAACCTGATCGAGAACGGCCTCAACCACGGCGGTGGCAAGGTCGAAGTGGCGGCCCACGTCGCCGGTGGCGGCGGTGCGCCCTACGTGGTGCTCAGCGTGCTGGACCGTGGCGCGGGCGTCGATCCGCAGGAGTTGGACAACATCTTCAACCCCTTCTTCCGTGGCGACAAAGCGCGCGGCGGCAAGGGCACCGGCCTGGGGCTGGCGATCGTCAAGCGTATCGCCGAACAGCACGGCGGTAGCATCGAGCTGCGCAACCGCGAGGGTGGTGGCGTGGAAGCGCGCGTCTGCCTGCCGCTGGGCCTGCTGCTGCCGCGCGACGCGCATTGAGAGCCTGCTTGCGATCTGCTGCGCGTCGGCATAACTGTGTTGAGGCCATCCGAGAAGTGCTCATTGACTGCAGTCAACTCCGCTTTCTCAGCTGTCCTCGCCTTGTTCTGCTCTAGCTCGCGAGATCGTAAACAGACTCTAATCCCAGCGCAGGGATTTTCCTTCCAGCACCGCCCTGCGCCCGTAGGGCCAGGCGCGGTTGTGCGCACCGTGGCCGCTGGGCAGGCCGTGGTAGAGCGGGGCGCCCAACCGCGCAGCGTACTCGGCGAAGATTTCTTCCAGGCTGTGGGCCACGCCCTTGCGCGGGCAATCGGTGAAGGTGCCGAGGCAGATCGCGCCCAGGCGCGCGCCGTTCAGGCTGTTGAGTAGCTGCCAGAGGCTGCGTTCGATTCGGTAGTAGGGCTCGCCGACGTCCTCGAGGATCAGGATCGCGCCATCAGGCACATACAGCGCACCGGCGGTGCCGGCCATGCAGGCCAGTGCGGTGAGGTTGCCGCCGATCAATTCGCCTTCCACCGCTGTCTTCGGCCCCGCCAGATGCTGTGTCGCCAGCTTGCCGGGGCCGCCGGCCAGTACGTGGCTGATCGAGGCCAGGGAAGCCAGGCGCTCACGCTGCTCGCTGGGCGCGCTCAGCGGTTGCAGGCCCAGCCCGGTGGCGACCATGCCGTGGATCGCTGGCAGGCTCTGGCGGTGGAAAGCGCTGAGCAAAATGGAGATGTCCGAGAAGCCGATCAGCGGGCGCGGTGAGGCTGCCTTGAGGCGTTGCCAGTCCAGTTGCGGGATGAGTTGTCCGCAGCCGTAGCCGCCACGCAGGCACCAGACGGCGCTGACGCCGTCCAGCTCGAAGGCGGTGTGGAAGTCTTCCAGGCGTTGCTCAGGCGTGCCGGCCAGGTAGCGATAGCGCGCGTCGGCGTGGGTGCCCAGGTGGTAGTCCACGCCCAGCACTTCAAGTTGGCGCAGCGTGGCTTCCAGCACCTCTTCTGCGATGGCCGAGGCAGGCGCCACCAGGGCGACACGGCGTTCGATGGGCGACCATTGGAGTTCGGAGAAGCGCGGTGATTTGGGCATAGGGGCATTCAAAGGCGTGCAGTGGTTCAGTTTGAGGGTGGGAGTGCTTTATGAGGCGTCTGAGTGGATATCCCTGCCGAGACATTGTGCCCGTCGGAATCCCCGGCCTGGCCATCCCTGGCCAGTCGTTCGCCGGGATGACGCATGCGCCCCGGCTCACCCCTTGCCCTTGGTCCGCGCCAGGTGCGGCCCGCCGTTCTTCTCCAGGTACTCGATGATCACCCCGGCGATGTCCTTGCCGGTGGTGGTCTCGATGCCCTCCAGGCCCGGCGAGGAGTTCACTTCCATCACCAACGGCCCATGGTTGGAGCGCAGGATGTCGACGCCGGCGACGTGCAGGCCCATCACCTTGGCGGCGCGGATGGCGGTCATGCGCTCCTCGGGGGTGATCTTGATCAGGCTGGCGCTGCCGCCGCGGTGCAGGTTGGAGCGGAACTCGCCGGCTGCGGCCTGGCGCTTCATCGATGCGATCACCTTGTCGCCGACCACGAAGCAGCGGATATCGGCGCCACCGGCTTCCTTGATGTACTCCTGCACCATGATGTTGTGCTTGAGCCCCATGAACGCCTCAAGCACGGATTCGGCGGCCTTCTCCGTCTCGCAGAGCACCACGCCGATGCCCTGGGTGCCTTCCAGCAGCTTGATCACCAGCGGCGCGCCGCCGACCATCTCGATCAGGTCCGGTACGTCATCGGGGGAATGGGCGAAGCCCGTCACCGGCAGGCCGATGCCCTTGCGCGACAGCAGTTGCAGCGAGCGCAGCTTGTCGCGGGAGCGGGCGATGGCCACCGATTCGTTGAGCGGGAATACCCCCATCATCTCGAATTGGCGCAGCACGGCGCAGCCATAGAAGGTCACCGAGGCGCCGATGCGCGGGATCACCGCGTCGAAACCTTCCAGCGGCTTGCCGCGGTAGTGGATCTGCGGCTTGTGGCTGGCGATGTTCATGTAGGCGCGGAGGGTGTCGATCACCACCATCTCGTGGCCGCGTTGCTGCCCGGCCTCCACCAGCCGACGGGTGGAATACAGACGCGGATTGCGCGACAGCACAGCAATTTTCATTGATCACCTGGAAGGGTGGCGGGAACCATGATGAGGGGTTTGTCTTGTACGTAGGTGAGGCCGGGGTTGACCACGAGCTGGCCCTGAACCAGCGCCTTGGAGCCTAGCAGCACGCGGTAGCGCATGGTCTTGCGGCACGCCAGGGTGAATTCCACTGACCAGGCGCGATCGCCGAGGGCCAGCAACGTGCGGATCACGTAGCGGGTCTGGGCCTGGCCGTTGGAGCTCTTGATGGTCTTCATCGTCACCACCGGCGCTTCGCAGCGGTGGCGGCGCTGCACCTGGGTACCCAGGTGGGCGATGAAGCGTACCCAGTCCTGGCCGCCACGCTGGAACGGCACGATGTCACTGGCATGCAGGGTGGAGGTGCTGGCGCCGGTATCGATCTTCGCGCGCAGGCCCACCATGCCCAGTTCGGGCAGGGCGATCCATTCGCGCAGACCAATTACCGACAGCTGGTCGAAAGTCTTCAAGGCAGGCGTCCCCGGCGTTTGCCGGCATTCTAGTCAGGCCGGTTGTGCCCCGCCAGCGGGGTGCACGGTACACTCGCAGGCCCGCATGACGAGGTTGTGACGTGAGCGAGAAAGACGACGACAAGGTCCGCCTGGACAAGTGGCTGTGGGCGGCGCGCTTCTACAAGACCCGCTCCCTGGCCAAGGAGGCCATCGACGGTGGCAAGGTGCATTGCCGGGGCGAGCGCTGCAAGCCGGGTAAGGAACCCAAGGTTGGCGACGAATACGTGATCCGCACCGGCTTCGACGAGCGCACGGTCGTGGTGAAGGCGCTGTCGATGGTGCGTCGTGGCGCACCTGAGGCGCAGTTGCTCTACGAAGAGACCGCCGACAGCGTGAAGCGCCGCGAGGATGCTTCTGCCATGCGCAAGGCCGGCGCGCTGGGCGTGCAGACCGACGGGCGGCCGACCAAGAAGCAGCGTCGCCAGCTGTTCAGCTTCCGCGATCAGGAGTGAGCAGCCGGCGAGGGCCGCAGGCGCCTCGCCGGGGGCGAACGGCCGTCAGGCCGCGACGACGCTCAGGCGCTTGAGCAGCGGTATTTTCGCCGCCAGGCGGAACAGCGGATCGGTCCAGCGAACCAGCGCGGCGCTGGCCACGGCGGCGAAGGGCGTGAAGCAGCTCCAGGCCAGGGCCACCAGCGCCATCTGCACGCCGCCGATGTAGTCATCCTGGCCCCAGTGGGCGCCGGCTACCAGGCGCGGCAGCATGAACAGCAGCGCGAGGCCCCAGATCACCACCCATTGCAGGGCGGTGCGGGCGAACAGGGTGAGGAACAGCGCCCAGATCAGCAACACCGAGGCGTGGTCGCCAGGGAAACTGCGGGCCGACTCGTCCTTCACCTCGAAGGGCGTGTCCTCCCACTGCGGGAAGAAGTGCTCCAGGCGCACGGCATCCGGCGCAATGCTGGAAATGCTTGCATGCTGCCAGCCCAGCTTGTGGGCGATCTTCGCGTAAAGGATGCGTACCACCACCAGAACCACGGCTGCGCATAAAAAGCCGAAAGTCGCGGCGCGGGCCTGGCTGGCCTTGAAGATCCAGTCACCACGGATCAGCAGAAGCAGCAGGATCACCCCGACCAGCAGGTCGAACGGCCGGGTGCTGGCCACGGCCCAGGTCAGGCGCCAGGCTTCGTTGGTCGCCAGCGGTTGGTTGAGCAGGCTGAACAGGCTGAAATCGAACAGGTCCATCGCACTGCGAGTAGGCTCCCAGAGCCACAGCAGAAGCAGGGCGAGGGCCATCAGGTGACAGGCGATGAAGGGCTTCCAGGACCAGGTGGCTTGGAACGGCGTGGTTTTGTCCATAAAATCGATTCCCCCTTCTGACAACGGTTCCGGGTTGCCGGATACGACAAAGCGCGCTTTATAGGCCTTTGCCATCAACTTGTCATTTATTTGTGCCTATCGCAGCGTTGTGCCCAGCATGTCTCAGATCGATCAAAGTCAGCGTTTCCTGTTCGACAACACCGATGTTCGCGGTGAGCTGGTGGAGCTCGACCGCAGTTATGCCGAAGTGTTGGCCAAGCACCCCTATCCGCAGCCGGTCGCCCAACTGCTGGGAGAAATGCTAGCCGCGGCCGCGCTACTTTGCGGCACTCTCAAATTCGACGGTCTGCTGGTGCTGCAGGCGCGCTCCGCCGGCGCCGTTCCGCTGCTGATGGTGGAGTGTTCCAGTGCTCGTGAAGTGCGTGGCCTGGCCCGCTATGACGCCGAGGCCATCGGTGACGCCGCCGGCCTTGCCGAGCTGATGCCCCATGGCGTGCTGACGCTCACCGTCGATCCGAAGAACGGCAAACGCTACCAGGGCATCGTGCCGCTGGAGGGCGCGACCCTGGCCGAGTGCCTGTCGACCTACTTCGCCACCTCCGAGCAGTTGCCGACCCGCTTCTGGCTCAACGCCGACAGCCGCCGCGCCCGCGGCCTGCTGTTGCAGCAATTGCCAGCGGACCGCCAGCGCGACATCGAGTCGCGGGAAGCCAGCTGGCAGCACGTCACCACCCTGGCCGATACCCTCACCGCCGAGGAACTGCTGGGCCTGGACAATCCCACCGTGCTGCATCGCCTGTACCACGAAGACGATGTGCGCCTGTTCGAGCCGCAGCCGCTGGTATTCCGTTGCAGCTGTTCCCGGGAACGCTCGGCCAATGCGCTGGTCAGTCTTGGGCAGGACGACGCCGAGCGTCTGCTGGCCGAAGAGGACGGCGAAATCGTCATCGACTGCCAGTTCTGCAACCAGCGCTACCGTTTCGACGGCTCCGACGTTGCCCAGCTGTTCTCGGGTGGCGGAAGCCAGACGCCGTCAGAAACCCGCCATTGACCGCTTCGATTTGTCCGATAGCCGAACCAATGGCGCTCTCGCCAGATCAGAGGCTGCACGAGAACAGTTCTTTTCTGGCATAATCCCGCGACTTTTTTCCGCGGTAGTGGGAATCAGAAGTCACTACGCAATGTTTGGAGGACTCGGCTTCGGCCGACGGGGACCCACATGACGCAAGCCAACAAAGCCGTTTACACCGATATCAGCGTTGCCCAACTGGTTGAAGAAGCCATTCGCCGCGGCGAAGGCGAACTCGCCGACAACGGCTCGCTGGTCGTGAAAACCGGCCACCGCACCGGCCGCTCGCCTGCCGACCGTTTCATCGTCGAAGAGCCGGGCAGCAAGGATTCCATCGCATGGGGCGCCATCAACCGTCCGTTCCCGGCCGACAAGTTCGATGCCCTGTGGGACCGTGTCCAGGCGTTCAATAACGCCCAGGAACACTTCGTCTCCCACGTTCATGTAGGTTCCGCCGCGGATCACTACTTGGCCGTCAAGATGACCACCGCCACTGCCTGGCAGAACCTGTTCGGCCGCGCACTGTTCATCGAGCCCGAGCAGTACAACCCGGCCGGCCGCGAAGAGTGGCAGGTGCTCAACGTCGCCAACTTCGAGTGCGTGCCCGAGCGTGACGGCACCAACTCCGATGGCTGCGTGATCCTCAACTTCGCCCAGAAGAAAGTGCTGATCGCCGGCATGCGCTACGCCGGTGAAATGAAGAAGGCCATGTTCGGCGTGCAGAACTACCTGCTGCCGGAAAAAGACGTGCTGCCGATGCACTGCGCCGCCAACATCGGTGAAGCCGGCGACGTGACCCTGTTCTTCGGCCTGTCCGGCACCGGCAAGACCACCCTGTCCGCCGACGAAAGCCGCTACCTGATCGGCGACGACGAGCACGGCTGGGGCGAAGGCGTTGTCTTCAACATCGAAGGCGGCTGCTACGCCAAGTGCATCGACCTGTCCGAGAAGAACGAGCCGGTCATCTGGAAAGCCATCAAGTTCGGCGCCGTGCTGGAAAACGTCGTCCTCGACGAAAACCGCACCCCGAACTACGCCGATGACAGCCTGACCCAGAACTCCCGCGCGGCCTACCCGCTGGAAAACGTCGAGAAGCGTTCCGAGAAGAACCTCGGCGGCGAGCCGAATGCCGTGATCTTCCTGACCTGCGACCTGACCGGCGTTCTGCCGCCGGTGTCGATCCTGAACAACGAGCAGGCGGCCTACCACTTCCTGTCCGGCTACACCGCGCTGGTGGGTTCCACCGAAATGGGTTCGGGCGGCGGCATCAAGTCGACCTTCTCCACCTGCTTCGGCGCACCGTTCTTCCCGCGTCCGGCTGGCGTTTACGCCGAGCTGCTGATCAAGCGCATCCAGGCCTTCGGTTCCAAGGTCTACCTGGTCAACACCGGCTGGACCGGCGGTGGCTACGGCGTCGGCAAGCGCTTCAACATCCCGACCACCCGTGGCGTGATCGCCGCCATCCAGAGCGGCGCTCTGGTCGGCGCCGAGACCGAGCACCTGGACATCATCAACCTGGACGTACCGAAGGTCGTTCCGGGCGTCGAGACCAACCTGCTCAACCCGCGCAACACCTGGGAAGACAAGGCTGCCTACGACGAAGCTGCCAAGGGCCTGGCCAGCAAGTTCATCGAGAACTTCAAGAAGTTCGACGTGAGCGACGCCATCAAGAACGCCGGCCCGCAGCTGTAAGCGAGCCTGTTCTGGAAAGAGCCGCCTTCGGGCGGCTTTTTCATTGGTGCCTGGGATCGGTCATGCTCCTGGTGCTCCGCGTACGAGCGAGCCTGTGCCCAACAAGGGTGTGGGGCAATGCCGTTATCCATGAGGAATGGATTCGGCCTCGGCAACCGGCGTTTGGCTGTTCGCGAGCAAGCTCGCTCCTACAACAGACATCCTTAGGCTCAAGGCATCGTCCATGACAGGCAAGGGAGTTATCCACATGCACGACACCCTCGAACGCGTCTTCGGTTTCCGCCAGTTCCGCCCCGGCCAGGAGGCGGCGGTCAGCGCAGTGCTGGCCGGGCGCTCGGCTGCCGCGATCTTTCCTACCGGCTCGGGCAAGTCGTTGTGCTACCAGTTGCCTGCGCTACTGCTGCCGCACCTGACGCTGGTGGTCTCGCCGCTGCTGGCGTTGATGCAGGACCAGCTCGCCTTCCTCGCCCGCCACGGCATCGCCGCCGCGAGCATCGATTCGGCGCAGAGCCGCGAGCAGACCGCGCAGACCATGGCCCGCGCGCGTAGCGGCGAGCTGAAGGTGCTGATGATTTCGGTCGAACGCCTGAAGAACGAGCGCTTCCGCCACTTCATCAGCGAGGTGCCGATTTCCCTGTTGGTGGTGGACGAGGCGCACTGCATCTCGGAGTGGGGCCACAACTTCCGCCCCGACTACCTGAAGTTGCCGGACTATCAGAAGCAGTTCCGCATTCCCCAGGTGCTGCTGCTCACCGCCACGGCGACGCCCGCGGTGATCGCCGACATGCGCAGCAAGTTCGCCATCGCCGAGAGCGACGTGGTCACCACCGGTTTCTACCGAGCCAACCTCGACCTGCAGGTAGAGCCGATCTCCAGCGCCGCTCGCCGTGCCCGGCTGGTGGAGTGGCTGCGCGAGCGTCCGGGCAGGCCGGCCATCGTCTACGTCACCCAGCAGAAGACCGCCGAGGAGATCGCCGCGCATCTGGCCGAGCGCGGTATTCCCGCCTGTGCCTACCACGCCGGGATGGAACACCCGGAGCGCGAGAGTATCCAGCGCCGCTTCATGGAGGGCCGGCTGAACTGCATCGTCGCCACCATCGCCTTCGGCATGGGCATCGACAAGAGCGACATCCGCCAGGTAGTGCACTACGACCTGCCCAAGTCGCTGGAGAACTACAGCCAGGAAATCGGCCGCGCCGGGCGCGACGGCCAGCGCTCGGAATGCCTGGTGCTGGCCAACCGCGACAGCCTCAACGTGCTGGAGAACTTCGTCTACGGCGACACACCCGAGCGTGAAGGCATCCGCAGCGTAATGGAGGACATCCGCCAGGCGCCGAATGGCCAGTGGGAGACCATGCTGGTGCCGTTGTCGGACCAGTCGAACATCCGCCAGCTGCCACTCAAGACGCTGCTGGTGCAGCTGGAGCTACGCGGCATCATCGCGCCACGCTTCGCCTATTTCGCCGAATATCGCTACAAGCTGCTGATCGATTCCTCCGCGCTGCTGAGCCACTTTGAGGGCGAGCGGCGGCAGTTCGTCGAAGCCATCCTCACCACTTCGGCCCGCGCGCGAACCTGGGCGACCCTGGACTTCGACACACTCTACAGCCGCCATGGCGCCGAGCGCTCACGGGTGGTGAAGGCGCTGGATTACTTCCAGGAGCGCGGCTGGGTGGAGCTGGAGAGCAAGCAGATGACGGAGGTCTACTCGGTGCGCGACGCCTCCTTCGCTGTGGATCAGTTGAGCGAGGAGCTGCACGGCTACTTCAAGCGCCACGAGGAAAGCGAGATCGCCCGCATCGGCGCCATGCTCGATCTGCTGGGCAGCTCCGAATGCCTGAGCTGGCGCCTCGCCCGGTACTTCGGCGACCAGCAGGCGCCGCGCCAGTGTGGTCACTGTTCGGTATGCGCCGGCCATGTCGCCCGCCTGCCGGAACCGCCTGCACTGCCGGCTCTGGATGGCCAGTCGCTGCACAACCGATGCGACGCCTTCCTGGAGAAGTACCGCAGTGCCCGAGGCACCGCGCCCAGCGCCGACTGCATCACGCGCTTCCTCTGTGGCATCAGCGTGCCGGCCTTCACCCGCATGCGCGCGCGTGGATTGCCGGGCTACGCCACGCTGGAAGACTACCCCTACGCCCAGGTGCGCGACTGGGTACAGGCGCAGCTCTGAACGGCTGAATTCGGCGGTGCCACGCACGACTAAAGGTCGGCGTGATGCCGCCCGGGCTGCTTGTAGGGTGAGGGGAGGAAATTCCTCCTAGACTCACCAGGCACTGCCTGCCCAACGGCCGAGGAGCCCCAAGCATGTCCGTCGAGCACCTGGATGTACTGATCATCGGCGCCGGCCTGTCCGGCATCGGCGCCGCCTGTCACCTGCAGAAGCAATGCCCCGGCAAGTCCTACGCCATCCTCGAAGGCCGCGAGGCCATGGGCGGCACCTGGGACCTGTTCCGCTACCCTGGCATCCGCTCCGACTCGGACATGTACACCCTGGGCTACAACTTCAAGCCCTGGACCGATCCCAAGGCCATCGCCGACGGCCCGTCGATCCTCAACTACATCCGCGAAACCGCCCGCGAGTACCGCGTCGAGGACAAGGTGCGCTACCGCCACCGCGTGCTCAAGGCCGACTGGGACAGCAACACCGCACGCTGGAACCTCAGCGTGCAGCGCGGCGATGAAGAGGAGCCCGTGCGCATGAGTGCGCAATTCCTCTTCATGTGCACCGGCTACTACCGCTACGACGCCGGCTACACCCCGGACTTCCCGGGCCGCGAAAGCTTTGGCGGGCAGGTCATCCACCCGCAGCTGTGGCCGGAGAATTTCGACTACAGCGGCAAGCGCATCGTGGTGATCGGCAGCGGCGCCACCGCCGTCACGCTGATCCCCTCGCTGACCGACAAGGCCGCCCATGTCACCATGCTGCAGCGCTCGCCGTCCTACGTGATCACCCTGCCGGCGAAGGACCCGATCTCCAACTTCCTGCGCAACTTCCTGCCGGAGAAGTGGGTGTACCGCCAGGCGCGGGCGCGCAACGTGACCATGCAGATGATCTTCTTCATGGCTTCCAAGGCGTTCCCCGGCGCGGTGCGCAAGCTGATGCTCAAGCTGGCCAACCTGCAGCTGGGCAAGGATTTCGACATGCGTCACTTCAGCCCGCGCTACAAGCCGTGGGACGAGCGCGTGTGCTGCGTGCCGGACGGCGACCTGTTCAAGGCACTGCGCCAGGGGCGAGCCTCGGTGGTGACCGAGCACATCGAGCGCTTCACCGAGAAAGGCATCCTGCTCAAGTCCGGGCAACTGCTCGAAGCGGACGTGATCGTCACCGCCACCGGGCTCGACCTGGTGATGTTCGGCGGCGCGGAACTGGCCATCGACGGCAAGCCGTTCGACGTCACCCAGAGCATGGGCTATCGGGGTATCATGCTGCGCGATCTGCCCAACCTGGCGGCCATCGTCGGCTACACCAACGCCAGCTGGACGCTCAAGGCGGACCTGTCCAGCGAGTACTTCTGCCGCCTGATCAACCACCTCGATGCTATCGGCATGCGCCAGTGCACGCCGCGTCAGACCGATGGATCGGTGAAGGAAGAGCCCTTCCTCAACCTCAACTCCGGCTATATCCAGCGCGCTGCCGACCGCATGCCCAAGCAGGGCGACCGCACGCCGTGGAAGCTCTACCAGAACTACGCGCTGGACCTGGCCCTGCTGCGCTTCGGCAAGGTCGAGGATGGCTACCTGAGCTTCACCTCGCCCAAGCAGCGCCAGGCCACGGCCGCGCCGGTGGAAGCGCTGGAGAGCTGATGGGCATTCGGAGCCCGCCGGTCCTGGCGGGCTTCGTTCTATCGAGGCAGCGGATAGACATTATCGATATGCCGCTCTGCCACGGAGCTGCCTCTGGGCTTACCATGCGCGCCATTCCCGCCCATGCCAGCCAGAGGATTTTCCATGCTGATCGAAGACGCCATCCGCAGCCGCCGCTCCATCCGTGGTTTCGACACTTCCTACGTGATGAGCCGCGAGGAGAAGGACGACCTGCTGCAACAGGCGCTGCTCGCGCCCACCTCGTTCAACCTGCAGCACGTGCGCCTGGTGGAAGTCAGCGACCCGCAGCTGCGTGCGCAGATCCGCGAAGCCGGCTGGGACCAGGTGCAGATGACCGACGCTTCGATGCTGGTGATCGTCTGCGCGCAGGTCGACAGCTGGGAGAAGAATGCCGAACGCGTGTGGGACGGCGCCCCGGTTGAAGTGAAGAACTACATGGTCGGCGCCATCGACGGCTACTACAGAGGCAAACCGCAGACCCAGCGCGACGAAGCCATGCGCAGCAGCGGCCTGGTGGCCCAGACCCTGATGCTCGCCGCCCGTGGTCGTGGCCTGGACAGCGTGCCGATGGTCGGTTTCGATTTCGACGCCGTGGGCAAGCTGATCAACCTGCCGGCCAACCATGCCATCGGCCTGATGATCGCCGTGGGCAAGCAGGCGGTTGAAGCCAAGCCGCGCATTGGTCGCCTGCCGCTGGAAGAGACGATCGTTCGCGATCGCTTCTGATCCCCACGAAACGCGCCTCCGGGCGCGTTTCTGCTTTCTTCTGCACACCGCCCGCCTCCGAGCCTGTGTCTTCCCTCACCCTAACCCTCTCCCAGAGGGAGAGGGGACTGGAGCGTGCCGGCTGTAACCGTGCCATCAGCCGGTGCGGACAGCTCCCTCTCCCTCTGGGAGAGGGCGGGGGTGAGGGTAGCCCTCGAGCGCAAGGTTCACATTTGCGTGCCCCGCCCTCAATCCGGCGCCGCCTCGATGATCCGCTCGACCAACCACTGCAACGCCGCATCCCGCTCGCGCTGGGCGAGGTACACCAGCTCCAGGTGGAACTGCCCCACATCGAACGGCAGCTCCAGCACCTGCAACGGCAGCAACTCGGCGAAGTAGGCCGCCAGCCGCGTCGGCAGCACCGTCAGCAAATCCGTGGTTGCCACCAGATGCGCCGCCTGCAGGTAGTTGGGCGTGGTGTAGGCGATTTCCCGCTTGAGTCCCTGGCTGGCCAGCCACTGGTCGACCATGCCCTTGGTCTGCCCGCCGGAAACCCACAGGTGCCTTTGCTGGAGAAACGTCTCCAGATCGATCCCTCCATCCACCTGCGAATGCCCGCGCCTGGCTAGCAGGCGCAGCGTCTCGCTCACCCAAGGGCGGCGCTGGAAGCGCGCTGGCAAGTCTTCGAAGCGGCCCAGCACGAGATCGAGATTGCCCTTGTCCAGCGCCTCGGCCGGTAGCGTTGGTGTCAGGTGCTGGATGGCCAGGCCCATGCCCGGCGCCGTACTGCCCAGACTTTCGAGCAGGTGTGGCATGCACAATGCTTCCACATAGTCGGTCAGTGCCAGGGTGAAGCGCTGGCGGCTGCGCGCTGGGTCGAAGCTGTCGCCGCCGGCCAGGCTCTGGCCGATGCGCTGCAGCGCATCGCGGATCGGCGCTTCCAGCTCCAGCGCCCGGGGCGTCGGCTGCATCGCCCGGCCGACACGCACCAGCAGCGGATCATCGAGCAGCTCGCGCAGGCGGTTCAGCGCGTTGCTCACCGCCGGCTGGCTCAGCGACAGGCGCTCCGCCGCGCGCGAGACGTTGCGCTCGCGCAGCAGCGCGTCCAGCACCCGCAGCAGGTTGAGGTCGAACGTATTCATATTCATCGGCTGAATGCCACTTATCACAACTCAAAATTTCAAAAATAGTACCGCCTTCCCTAAGGTGAGTGGTCTTCAAACGAGCGTTTCAGGCTGACAAGAGGATCAACATGAGCCAGAACATCCGCATCGCCAGCGCCGCCGTCATTGGCGCCGGCACCATGGGCCGGGGCATTGCCATGTGCCTGGCGAACGCCGGCGTGCAGGTCCTGTGGCTGGACAACAACCCGCAGATGCTGACCCAGGCCCTCGGCGCCGTGGCCGACACCTACGCCCACAACGTCCGCCAGGGCCGCATCGACGAGGCCGAGGCGGCGCGCCGCCGCGCGCGTATCTCCCAGGTGGCGAACTACGCGGCGATCCGCGAAGTGGACCTGGTGATCGAGGCGGTATACGAGAACCTGGAGCTCAAGCAGTCGATCTTCCGCGAGCTGGACGCGGCGCTGAAACCCTCGGCGATCCTGGCATCCAACACGTCCTACCTGGACGTCGACGCCATCGCCGCCGTGACCTCGCGGCCGTCCCAGGTGCTCGGCCTGCACTTCTTCAGCCCGGCGCACATCATGAAGCTGCTGGAGATCGTGCGCGGTGCGAAGACCGCGCCCGCCGTGCTCGAAGCCGCGCTGGAACTGGGCGAGCGCATGGGCAAGGTCAGCGTGGTGGCCGGCAACTGCCACGGCTTCATCGGCAACCGCATGCTGGAGAAGTACGTCCAGGAGTCGCGCCGGTTGATCCTCGAAGGCTCGCTGCCGCACCAGGTGGACGCGGCGATCCAAAGCTTCGGTTTCGCCATGGGGCCGTTCCGCATGTTCGACGTGGTCGGTATCGACCTCGAATGGCGCGCCCGCGAGTTGGCCGGCAAGGGCCAGGACGCGCCGACCGTGCAGGTGGATAACCGCCTGTGCGAGATGGGCCGTTTCGGCCAGAAGAGCGGCAACGGCTTCTATCACTACGAGCCGGGCAGCCGCCAGGCCGAGCATGACCCGGAAGTCGACGCCCTGGTGGTGCGCGAATCCGAGCGCCTGGGCTACGCCCGCCGCGATATCGGTGCCGAGGAAATCCTCGAGCGCTGCCTGCTGGCCCTGGTCAACGAAGGCGCGAAGATCCTCGACGAAGGCATCGCCTCCACCAGCGCCGACATCGACACCGTTTACCTCAATGGTTATGGCTTCCCCAAGGACAAGTCCGGCCCAATGGCCTGGGCCGATGCCCAGGGCCTGCAGAGCGTGCTGGCGCGCCTGCGCGACCTGGCTGGCGAGCACGGCGCGCACTGGCAGCCGGCCGCGCTGATCGAGCGCCTGGCCGCCGCCAATGGCCGCTTCGCCGACGTCAAACAGGAGCATTGAACATGAGTTACCAGGCACCCTTGCGCGACATGCGCTTCGTCCTCCACGAACTGTTCGACGTCAGCGCGCACTGCGAGCTGCTGGGCAACGGCCTCGACCGCGAGCTGATCGACGGCGTGCTGGAAGAAGGTGCGCGTTACACCGGCGAGGTGGTTGCACCGTTGAACCGCAACAGCGACGAGCAGGGCGCGACCCTGCTGAACGGTGAAGTCACTACCCCCGACGGTTTCCGCGAGGCGTACAAGCAGTACTGCGACAACGGCTGGGCGAGCATGACCGGGCCGACCGAGTTCGGCGGCCAGGGCTTCCCGCAGATGGTTTCGGCCAGCTTCCACGAGATGCTGATGGCTGCCTCGCTGTCCTTCCGCGTCTATTCCGGGCTGACCGAGGGCGCGGTGCTGGCGCTGTACAAGCACGGCGCGCCGGAGCTTCAGCGCGACTACCTGGCGAAGATGGTCAGTGGCGTGTGGACCGGCACCATGTGCCTCACCGAGCCGCAGGCCGGTACCGACCTCGCGCTGCTGCGCACCCGCGCCGAGCCGCAGGCTGACGGCTCCTACAGCGTCAGCGGCAGCAAGATCTTCATCAGCGGCGGCGAACAGGACCTGTCGGAGAACATCGTCCACCTGGTGCTGGCGCGCCTGCCGGATGCGCCGGCCGGGGTGAAGGGCATCAGCCTGTTCCTCGTGCCCAAGTTCATCGCCAACCCCGACGGCACGCCGGGCGCGCGCAACGCCCTGAGCTGCGGTGCCATCGAGCACAAGATGGGCATCAAGGGCGCGTCCACCTGCGTGATGAACTTCGACGGCGCCACCGGCTGGCTGATCGGCCAGGCCAACCAGGGGCTGGCCTGCATGTTCACCATGATGAACGACGCGCGCTTCCAGGTCGGCCTGCAGGGACTGGGTATCGCCGAGCGCTCCTGCCAGGGCGCGCTGGCCTACGCCCGCGAGCGCCTGCAATCGCGCGCGCTGACCGGCGCGGCCCAGCCGTCGAAAGCCGCCGACCCGATCATCGTCCACCCGGACGTGCGGCGCATGCTGCTGACCCAGAAGACCCTGACCGAGGGCTGCCGGATGGTGTCGGCGCTCTGCGCACGGGAGCTGGACCTGGAGCACGGCCATCCCGAGGCGGACGGCCGCAAGGCCGCGGGCAAGCGCGCCGCATTGCTGATCCCCATCGTGAAGTCGTTCTTCACCGACGTCGGCCAGGAGGTTTCCAGCCTCGGCGTGCAGGTCTACGGCGGTCACGGCTACATTCGCGAGTGGGGCATGGAGCAGCTGATGCGCGACAGCCGCATCACTCAGATCTACGAAGGCACCAACGGCATCCAGGCGCTCGACCTGATCCGTCGCAAGCTGCTGGGCGACGGCGGTACGGAGTTGAATGCGCTGATGGGCGAACTGGCGGCGGTCTGCGAGACCGCAGGTGCCCACTCCGAGCTTGCCGGCTTGGCTGAAACTGTCCGCCAACGCCTGCTGGAATGGCGCAGCCTCACCAGCGAAGTGATCGCCGCCTGCCAGCGCGACCCGCAGGAAATCGGCGCCACCTCGGTGGACTTCCTGCAGTACTGCTCCTATGTGCTGCTGGCGGGCCTGTGGCTGCAGGCCGCTGGCGTGGCCCAGGCGAAGCTGGCGGCCGGCGAGGGCGATGCGGACTTCTACCGCGCCAAGCTCGCCAGCGCCGAGTTCTACGTCAAGCGCATCCTGCCGCGCGCCAGCATGCACCGCGAGGCGCTGCTGGGAGGTGCGGATTGCCTGATGGCGCTGGACGCGGAGCATTTCGCCTTCTGAGCCCAGGGCCCGAGGTTTTGCCGCGGGCCCGTCAGCTGCCGCGCTCCTGGCCGCACTGCGCACAGAAGCGTGCCTGAGGCGCGACAGCGGCGCCGCAGCCCTTGCATGGCGTGGCCTGTAGCGACCCGCCGCAGTTGTTGCAGAAGCGACTGTCCTGCGGGTTCTGCGCGCTGCACTGCGGGCAGGGCTGGGTGGGAGCCGCATTGGCTGTCGGTGGTGGTGCGGGTGCCGGCGGATAGCCCGGTGCGCCGTAACCGCCACCGTGCCCGCCATAACCGCCGCGGCCGTGGTGACCGCCCATCATCAAACGTTCGAGCCAACCCATGATGTACCTCCAGTTTCCCGTCGTGGGGTGGAGTCATTGGGCAGCCTGTAGTTGCTACAGGGTCAAGGCTTGGGAGTGTGAGCGGAGATTTCGCAAAAGAGCGCCCTATGAAAAACGCCGCGCTGGGTGATCGGGGCGGCGTTTTCTTTTGGTAGTTCGGAGCTGGGTGTTCCCTCACCCTAACCCTGGCTGCGCGCCCCGCTCCTGAGGGAGAGGGGACCGTTCGGAGCGCTCTGGGAGTCAGGCGTCAGCCGGTCGATCAGGGAGAGCAGGATTCATCTCGGCACATACGGCTCCCTCTCCCTCTGGGAGAGGGCTGGGGTGAGGGGCTCCGGATACGCAGGGCTATCAGGCCCGCTCCCAAACCTCGAACGCATAGGCCGGCGTCTCGCCTTCCGCGTCGTGCTCGATGCTCGACGCCAGGTGCCACTGGCTTTCGTTCACTTCGGGGAAGTGCGCGTCGCCCGCCGGGCTCAGGCCCACGCGAGTCAGGTAGAGGCGTTCGGCGCGGCCCAGGGCTTCACCGTAGAGTTGCGCACCGCCGATCAGCATCAGCTCGTCGGCTTCCTCTTCCTTGGCCCATTGCTCGGCGCGCTCCAGGGCTGCGTCGAGGCTGGTGAAGACTTCCGCGCCTTCGAGCGTCAGGCCCGCCTGGCGGGTGACCACGATGTTCAGGCGGCCCGGCAGTGGGCGGCCGAGCGAATCCCAGGTCTTGCGGCCCATGATCACCGGCTTGCCCAGGGTCATGGCCTTGAAGTGCTTGAGGTCCTGCGGCAGGTGCCAGGGCAGGCGGTTGTCGACGCCGATCACGCGGTTCTCGGCAAGGGCGGCGATCATCGCCAGGGGCAGTGCTTGGGTCATCTCGACTCCAGTGGTGAACATCAGCGGGAACTCCCGTTGCCAGAGGATACCAGCCGCTCGCCGTCGGCGGGGCCGGCGGGTGGCGGAACGCGCATGAAGAAGGTGCCGTCCTCGTTGACCTGGGTGATGCCGGTGGCCAGCACCTTGCGATAGTCCTTGAGGTTGAAGGCCAGGGTCTGGTCCGGGCGCTCGGCCTTGAGCAGCACCTGCGAGTAGGTGATGAGGATTTCGAAGATCTTCAGGTCGCCCGACTGCAGCCAGATGTAGGACTGCCCGGCCTGGCGCGGAGGCTCGAAGGCCAGCGAGGCGGCGCCGTCTCTGGGCGCGAATTTCAGGTGCAGGCCCTTGGCGTCCAGCCAGGTGGACTCGACGCGGCCGTCGATGCCCACCAGCGGGAAGACCTGGTGGTAGTTCAGGTGCATCACGTTGTCCTGCAGCACCGCGCCGGGTCGCTCCAGGGTCACCAGCGAATCCAGGCGCAGGCCTACCAGGCTCATGGCGCCGTAGCTGGGCACGCCGAGCACCTTCACGCTGTCGGGCTGGTAGTCGAGGTTGTCGCCGTCGAGCTTCACCGTGCCGGAGAGCCGCAGCGGCAGCCAGGGGCCGACGCCCAGCGGCTGCACTTCGCCGGAGACCAGCAGGCGGTCGCCTTCGATGCTCAGCTTGAAGTCGCGCAGCATGGTTTCCGGGTAGGCAAGGATGTGCTGGTTGAACAGGTTGCCGAGCTGTTCGGGGCTGAGGATCACCTCGCCCTCGGAAACGTTGATGCGCATGTCCTGCGGGCGGTCGAAGTCGATCGGCTCGCCGGCCCTGAGCGGCACCAGCCAGCCCTTGAGCAGCGGGCTGTGGAAGCCGATGTCGCCCTGGAAGTACATGTCCACTTTGTTGAGCAGGATGCCCACGCCGTCCTGGCCGGAATCGCGCAGGCCGCCCGGCCGGCTGGCCTTGAAGTCCGCCGCCGGCGGCGTCTGCTGGAACCAGCCCTGGCGCAGCACGCCCAGTTCGCGCTGTTGCTTGTCGATGGCGCTCTCGGCCGCGGCCTGGCCGGCCAGCGTGAGGCAAAGAAGGGAAGCAAGGAGGGTTCTCATAGGGCTTTCTCCTCCGGGGCCGGCGCCTTAACCGGCGAGACGGCGATGTGCACCATGCCGTCTTCGCGCAGGCGGATTTCGCCGTACTGCAGCTGGCGGCGGTAGTCGTAGAGGTTGAACAGCAGTGGCGCGTCCGGGCTGAGGCTGGTGAAGAGCGCGTAGGCCTTCACCAGGATGGTCCGCGCCATCTTGATGTCGCCGCCCTCGATGAACATGTAGCTCTGCGGCGCCTTGAGCTGTGGCCACTTGAGCTCGGCCAGGTCGCTGCCCAGCAGCAGGTCCATGCCGCCGTCGGCGAGCTTCAGGTGGCTGACGGTGAAGTCCAGGCGCGGCGGCGGGAACAGGCCGTCGAGGTCGACCAGGATGCGGTTGCCGATCAGCTGCATGTGCGCGGTGTGCAGTTGCAGCACCTCGGACATCTCGATGGAAGCAGCGGTCAGCGACGGTGTGACGTCCACCCCGTCGACGAAGATTCGCTGCGGCACCAGCGCCACCTTCAGCGGCCCGGCCTGCTCGATCCCGGTGACCATCCGCAGCGGCCGCCAGCGGCCCTTGCGCAGCAGCTCGCCGTGGACTTCCTGGCCGTCGGCGCGGGTGCTGAGCTTGAGGTTGCGCACCGGCGCGTTGGCGTTGCGCAGCTCCTCGTTGAGCAGGCTGGCGAGGGTGGCGTCAGCGACGAAGATGTCCCCGGCCTGGATGCGCGCGACCATGGACTTCGGGTCGTCGAGCATCAGCGGCGTGCCGGCGCCCGCCACCGGGCTCATCTGGATCAGCATCTTGCGGATGAAGAAGCCGATGTCGTCGTGCAGGCGGAAGTCGGTGTGGCTGATCCACAGTTGCGAGGTGTTGCTGTCGGACTGCCGGGCGCTGACGTTGGCGTCCAGCACGCGCGGCGGCACCGCCTGCATCAGCGGGGTGTCCGGGCCCCAGTCGGAGGGGCGCACCGGCGGTGTTTCCACGGCAACCGCGGTGGCGGCGGCCAGCAGCAGGGGCAAGGCACTGAGCATCGAGCGCAGCATGGCGAGGCCTCATTCTTGTTGTTTTTTCCGAGTGTGAGGCTGGCCGGGCACGGCGAGAGCCCCCCCTTGGTTTGGTTGACGCCACCGGGTGTTACCGGCGGTGCCGGGACGCGGCGGCGAGCAGCGGTTATCCTTGGTGCCGAGTACCGATTGTCGGAGACCCCGTGAGCGAAACCCCCGCTTCCGCCCTCGAATCCCTGTGGCTGTGCGAGGCCGTGCGTCTGCGCGAGGAGCAGGTCGGCCCGCTGGAAGACAGCGAAGCCAACCGCCGCGCCATCGTCAGCGGCGGCGACCTCGTCCGCCGCCTGCAACACCGCGCGCTGCTGCTCGCCGAACGCGATGGTCAGCGCGCCGCCCTGCGCACCTGGGTGCAAGGCTCGCGCCTGGCGCTGTACCTGCTGCTGGCGCTGGCGCTGTTCACCGGCGGCGGGCTGGCCTTCGCCGCCCTCGGCGACGGCCTGCGCCCGGTCAACGTGTTCTGGGCCCTGGCCAGCCTGCTCGGCCTGCACCTGATTACCCTGATCGGCTGGACCCTGGCCTTCTTCGCTGGCGGTGAGGCCGCCGGTGCGCTCGGCCGCCTGTGGTTGTGGTTGAGTGGCAAGTTCGCCCGCGACGCCCATGCTGCGCAATTGGCGCCCGCGCTGCTGGTGCTGCTGGACCGGCAGAAGCTCACGCGCTGGGCGCTCGGCCTGCTGGTTCATGGCCTCTGGCTGGTGGCGCTGGGCAGCGCGCTGGGCGTGATGCTGGCGTTGCTGGCGACGCGGCGCTACGGCTTCGTCTGGGAGACCACCATCCTCGCCGGCGATACCTTCATCGCCCTCACCCACGGCCTCGGCGCGCTGCCGTCGCTGCTCGGCTTCCCGCAGCCGGACTCGGAGCTGGTGCGCGCCAGCGGCGATGCCCTGGTGGCCAGCGAAAACGCGCGCCACGCCTGGGCCGGCTGGCTGGTGGGCATCCTGCTGGTGTACGGCGTGCTGCTGCGCGGTGCGTTGTGGCTGCTCTGCCTGTGGCGCTGGAAGCGCGGGCGTGCGCAGCTGGCGCTGGATGTCTCGCTGCCCGGCTACGCCCTGCTGCGCGAGCGTTTGATGCCGGCCAGCGAGCGGCTGGGCGTCAGCGATGCCGCGCCGGACGAACTGATTGAGCCGCAGGCGCAGGCCCCGGCGACCACCGCCGACGGCGCCGTGCTGGTGTCCATCGAACTGCTCGACCGGCCCAACTGGCCGCCGAAGCTGGCCGAAGGCATCGCCAATGCCGGCGACCTCGACGACGGTGCCCAGCGTCGCCGACTGCTGGAACAACTCACCCGCTACCCGCCGGCGCGCCTGGTGATCGCCTGCGACCCGCGTCGCTCGCCGGATCGCGGCACCCTGGCGCTGATCGCCGAACTCTCGCGCTGCGCCGCCGCCACCCGCGTCTGGCTGTTGCAGGCACCGACGGGCGAAGCGCTGGACGCCGAGCGCCTGGGCGACTGGCACGCCGGCGTCGAGCGCCTGCAACTGCCGCACACCTCGGCATCGCCGCTGGGCTGGCTGGAGACCGGGCATGACTGATGCGCTGAAACTGGCCGTGGTCGGCCACACCAACGTCGGCAAGACCTCCCTGCTGCGTACCCTGACCCGTGACGTGGGCTTCGGCGAGGTATCCCATCGCCCCAGCACCACGCGGCATGTGGAAGGCGCGCGGCTGTCGGTGGACGGCGAGCCGCTGCTGGAGCTGTACGACACGCCGGGCCTGGAAGATGCCATCGCCCTGCGCGACTTCCTCGATGGGCTGGAGCGCCCCGGCGAGCGCCTGGACGGCCCGGAGAAGCTACGGCGCTTCCTCGACGGCAGCGAAGCCCGCGGGCGTTTCGAGCAGGAAGCCAAGGTGCTGCGCCAATTGCTCGCCTCCGACGCCGGCCTCTACGTGATCGACGCCCGCGAACCGGTGCTGGCCAAGTACCGCGACGAACTGGCAGTGCTCGCCGCCTGCGCGCGGCCGTTGCTGCCGGTACTCAACTTCGTCGCCAGCCCACAGCACCGCGAGGAGCAGTGGCGCGAGGCGCTTTCCCGTCTCGGCCTGCATGCGCTGGTGCGTTTCGATAGTGTGGCGCCGCCGCTGGATGGTGAGCGCCGCCTGTACGAAAGCCTGGCGCTGCTGCTGGAGCGTGCGCGCCCGCAGCTGGATCGACTGGTCGCAGATCACGAGGCCCAGGCCGTCGCCCGCCGCGAGGCCGGGGCGCGGCTGATCGCCGAGCTGCTGGTGGATGTCGCCGCTTGCCGCCAACTGGTGCCCGCTGGCGACAGTGCTGTTCGAGCAGCCACCGAGACGCTGCGCAATCAGGTGCGCAAGCGCGAAGATATCTGCGTGAAGGCGCTGCTCAGCCTCTACGCCTTCCGCAAGGACGACGCCCGCGCCGCCGACCTGCCGTTGCTGGACGGACGCTGGGGCGATGACCTGTTCAACCCGGAAACCCTCCGCCAACTGGGCATTCGCCTCGGTGGTGGCGTTGCGGCCGGTGCGGCGGCAGGGGCGGGGATCGACCTGCTGGTGGGCGGCCTGACCCTCGGCGCGGCCACCGCGCTGGGCGCCATCGCCGGCGGCGCCTGGCAGACCGTCGGCCATTACGGCCAGCGCCTGCTGGGCAAGCTCAAGGGCAGCCGCGAACTGTCGGTGGACGACAGCGTGCTGCGTCTGCTGGCGCTGCGGCAGCGGCAACTGCTGGCGGCCCTGCAGACGCGCGGGCATGCGGCGGTGGAGGCGATCCAGGTGCAGTCGCCCGAAGACAGGCAGTGGCGCGAGGGCAAGCTGCCCGAGGCGTTGCGCAAGGCGCGTGCGCATCCGGAGTGGTCCGGCCTCAACGGTCGCTTGCGCAGCGAGAAGACCGAGCGGCAGGAGGCGGTGGCGCAGTTGGCTTCGCAGTTGCTCGAACCATAAGCCCATCGTCCATTTGCGAAATCGGCATGGCTGACGCCCCCTCACCCCAGCCCTTTCCCTCCGGGAGAGGGCTGGGGTGAGGGCAAGCATGAGCGCTGAATTTACCTGTGGGAGCGAGCTTGTGACTCACTTGGATGTGGGGAATGCCGTTTTCGGCCTCGCGAATGCTCTTAGACGAGCGTGACCATCTCCACCCTTGGCTGCCCTTCGGCGATCTCCAGAATCGCCAAGGCAATCGGCAACTTGAACCTCCGCGGTCCAGCGCTGCCCGGATTCAGGTACAGCACCCCATCGCGCGCCTCGTTCAGCGGTTTGTGCGAATGGCCCGCCAGCACGACATCGATGCCTTCGGCCGACGGATCGATGGCCAACTGCTTGAGGTCGTGGATCAGGTAGAGCCGCCGTCCGCCCAGTTCCAGCAGCAGCGTTTCCGGCAGCGCGGCGGCCCAGTCGTCGGTGTCGTTGTTGCCGCGCACCACGTCCAGCGGCGCCAGGGCGCGCAGCTGGTCGAGCAATGAGGCGGGGCCGATGTCGCCCAGGTGCAGGATACGCCCGCAGCCTTGCAGCGCCGCCAGCGCTTCGGGGCGCAGCAGACCGTGGGTGTCGGCGATGACGCCGATGCGCAGGGAAGTGGTCATCCGGGAAGCATAAACGACGACGCCACCCGAAGGTGGCGTCGTGGCGGTTCAGCCGTTGTGCGAGGCCTTGGCGGCGTCGGACTCGGGCAGGAACCAGTTGAGCAGCAGGGCGCAGATGCCGCCGGTGGCTACGCCGGATTCCAGCACGTTGCGGATCGCGTGGGGCATGTGCGCGAGGAACTCCGGCACCTGGGAGATGCCCAGGCCCAGCGCCAGGCTGACGGCGATGATCAGCAGCGCGCGGCGGTCCAGGTGGGTGCCGGCGAGGATGTTGATGCCGGAAGCGGCGACCGCGCCGAACATCACCATCACCGCGCCGCCGAGCACCGGCTCGGGCACGGCCTGGATCACCCCGGCGACGCTGGGGAACAGGCCCAGCACGATGAGCATCGCGGCAATCCACAGGCCGACGTGGCGGCTGGCGACGCCGGTCAGCTGGATCACACCGTTGTTCTGCGCGAACACGGAGCTTGGGAAGGTGTTGAACAGGCCGGCCAGCAGCGAGTTGGCGCCGTTCACCAGTACGCCGCCCTTGATGCGCTGCATCCACAGCGGGCCTTCGACCGGCTGCTTGGAAATCTTGCTGGTGGCGGTGACGTCACCGATGGCTTCCAGCGAGGTCACCAGGTAGATCACCAGCATCGGGATGAACAGGCTCCAGGAGAAGCCCAGGCCGAAGTGCAGCGGCACCGGGACCTGGAAGGCCGGCGCCTCGTGCATGCCGGTGAAGTCCAGGCGGCCCAGGTAGCCGGCCAGCGCGTAGCCCACGGCCAGGGCGATGACGATGGCGCCGCTGCGCATCCACACCACCGGGATGCGGTTGAGGATGACGATGATCGCCAGCACCAGGCCCGACAGCATCAGGTTCTCGCCGTTGGCGAAGGTGCCGTTGGACATGGCGGAGAAGCCGCCGCCCATGCTGATCAGTCCGACCTTGATCAGGGTCAGGCCGATCATCAGCACCACGATGCCGGTGACCAGCGGAGTGATCAGGCGCTTCACGAAGGGCAGGATGCGCGACACGCCCATCTCCACGAAGGAGCCGGCCATGACCACGCCGAAGATCGCCGCCATCACCGCTTCCACCGGGGTGCCGTTCTTCACCATCAGCGCGCCGCCGGCGATCAGCGGGCCGACGAAGTTGAAGCTGGTGCCCTGGACGATCAGCAGGCCCGCGCCGAATGGCCCGAAGCGCTTGCACTGGACGAAGGTGGCGATGCCGGAGATCACCAGCGACATCGACACGATCAGGTTGGTGTCGCGCGGCGACACGCCCAGCGCCTGGCAGATCAGCAGGCCGGGGGTGACGATGGGCACGATGATCGCCAGCAGGTGCTGCAGTGCCGCAAGCCATGCGATGGGCAGGGCGGGGCGGTCTTCCAGGCCGTAGACCAGATCGGGCTGGTCCTTGGCGGCGGACGGATTCTCGAGGGAGCTCATGGGCGGCGGTCCGGGAAAAAAAGAGCGCGATTTTACTGGCCCACGGCGGGATCGCACAGTGCCATGAGGCAAGTTGGGATGAATGGGGAAGCCTGGGTTCCTACGGCGTCATAGTGCGGTGGCACTCCGAAGGCTTTCGGCGTGGAAAAAACTGCCGAAATTTCAACAGGGTGCGCGGAAGCGTCTGAGTGTGTCGGCCCGCTGGCGTGGCTTCACTGGAATGCATCCGGAGCCATTCGGGCGTCCGGCTCTATCCAGAGGGATACGACGATGGGTAAACAACAAGGCTTCACCCTGATCGAGCTGATGATCGTGGTGGCGATCATCGGGATTCTGGCTTCGGTCTCCATTCCCATGTATTCGGACTATTCGTCGCGCTCAAGAGCTGCGGCAGCCAAGGCAGAGCTGTCCGCCGTCAAAACCGCTGTGAGCCTTTGTATCTCTGAAACGGGCAAGGCAGATGATTGCAAGGCGGGTGATTACGGGATACCGGAAAACTTTGCTGCGACGTCCAACATCACTGGCGACTATGCCGTCGAGAAGGGCGTGATTAAGGCTACGACTGCGGCCACTGATGCGGATGGGAATGCGCTCAAGATTGAGCTGACTCCTACCAAGGCAACGGGAGAGAGCTCGGTCGCTTGGGAAGAGAAGGGATCCATCTGCAATGCGGATCGTGGGCTCAAGCCGGGTTCGGGTGATTGCCCGAAGGTGCCTGCAACCAAGTCATAAGCCTTCAGGCCACATCAATAAAAAAGCCCGGCATTCGCCGGGCTTTTTCATGTCACCGCCAGACTCAACCGTCCAGCAGCGCCTTGTCGCGCACCGCGCCCTTGTCGGCGCTGGTGGCCAGCAGGGCGTAGGCTTTCAGTGCGGTGCTCACCTTGCGCGCGCGGGGCTGAGCTGGCTTCCAGCCCTTCTTGTCCTGCTCGGCGCGGCGGGCGGCCAGTTCTTCATCGCTGACCAGCAGGTTGATACTGCGGTTGGGGATGTCGATCAGCACCTTGTCGCCGTCCTGTACCAGACCGATGGCGCCACCTGCGGCGGCTTCCGGCGAGGCGTGGCCGATGGATAGGCCCGAGGTGCCGCCGGAGAAGCGGCCGTCGGTGAGCAGGGCGCAGTCCTTGCCCAGGCCCTTGGACTTCAGGTAGCTGGTCGGGTACAGCATTTCCTGCATGCCCGGGCCGCCTTTCGGGCCTTCGTAGCGGATGATCACGATGTCGCCCGGCTTCACTTCGTCGGCGAGGATGCCCTTCACGGCGCCGTCCTGGCTTTCGAAGATCTTCGCGCGGCCTTCGAACACATGGATGGATTCGTCCACGCCAGCGGTCTTCACCACGCAACCATCGAGGGCGATGTTGCCGTAAAGAACGGCCAGACCGCCTTCCTGGGAGTAGGCGTGCTCGACACTGCGGATGCAGCCTTCGGCGCGGTCGGCGTCGAGGGTGTCCCAGCGGGTGCTCTGGCTGAAGGCGACCTGGGTCGGGATGCCGGCGGGGCCGGCCTTGAAGAAGGTGTGGACCTTCTCGTCCTGGGTCTGGGTGATGTCCCACTCGGCGATGGCGTCGGCCATGCTCGGGCTGTGCACGGTCGGTACGTCGGTGTGCAGCAGGCCGCCACGGGCCAGCTCGCCGAGGATGGAGAAGATGCCACCGGCGCGGTGCACGTCTTCCATGTGGTACTTCTGGATGTTCGGCGCGACCTTGCACAGCTGCGGCACCTTGCGCGACAGGCGATCGATGTCGCGCAGGTCGAAGGCGATCTCCGCCTCCTGGGCGGCGGCCAGCAGGTGCAGGATGGTGTTGGTCGAACCGCCCATGGCGATGTCCAGGGTCATGGCGTTCTCGAACGCCTTGAAGCTGGCGACATTGCGCGGCAGTACGGACTCGTCGCCTTCGCCGTAGTAGCGCTGGCACAGTTCGACGGCCAGGCGGCCAGCGCGCAGGAACAGCTGCTCGCGGTCGGAGTGGGTGGCCAGGGTGGAACCGTTGCCCGGCAGGGAAAGCCCTAAGGCTTCGGTCAGGCAGTTCATCGAGTTGGCGGTGAACATGCCGGAGCAGGAGCCGCAGGTCGGGCAGGCGCTGCGCTCGTACTCGGCGACCTTTTCGTCGGAGCAGGAGTCGTCTGCGGCAACGACCATGGCGTCGACCAGGTCCAGGCCGTGGCTGGCCAGCTTGGTCTTGCCAGCTTCCATCGGGCCGCCGGAGACGAACACCACCGGGATGTTCAGGCGCAGGGCGGCCATCAGCATGCCGGGGGTGATCTTGTCGCAGTTGGAGATGCAGACGATGGCGTCGGCGCAGTGGGCGTTGACCATGTATTCCACGGAGTCGGCGATGATCTCGCGCGACGGCAGGGAATAGAGCATGCCGTCATGGCCCATGGCGATGCCGTCGTCCACGGCGATGGTGTTGAATTCCTTGGCCACGCCGCCGTGTTTTTCGATCTCGCGGGCGACCAGCTGGCCAGGTCCTTCAGGTGCACGTGGCCGGGCACGAACTGGGTGAAGGAGTTGGCGATGGCGATGATCGGCTTCTTGAAGTCGTCCTTCATCCCCGGGGGCGCAGAGGGCACGGGCGCCGGCCATGTTGCGGCCGTGGGTGGAGGTTTTCGAGCGGTAATCGGGCATGACAGGTTCCTGCGCATCAGGTCACGGTGGGAGTCGATCCGGGTCTTCTGTGCGCGGCGCGTACAGCGGGTAGGGCTGGCCGGCGAGACCTTGAGCAAACTCTAAGTCGTATCGTGAGCGCGGTACGCACCGGATGCAAACAGCAGATGGCCTTGCATGGGCGAGGTCGGCGCGGGGCTTGGCGGGGTCACCGCCTGCTCGGCGGGGCTCACAGGCCCGCCGGGGGATAAATGGCAGGAATGCCCCGGATTCTACGCCGGCCCTTGCCGCCAGGGAAAGGCTGGCGGTCGGCACAAGGCATAGACTTTCGCCGCCCCGGCGTGGTCTGAATGGCCACTGGCGCTTTTCCCGTCCCGTTTCGTTGAAGGAGCAACCCCATGAAAGTCACCCGCATCGCCCTGCTCGCCGCGCTGTTTGCCGGCAGTGTGCAGGCCTCGTCCGACGAAGCCTGGCAGGCGCAGGACAAGCAGCAGCGCGAAGCCTGCCTGGCGCTGAGTCATCTGCAGAACAAGAAGGTGCTGGGCTCGCCGGTGCTGTTCGATGACAGCGTGGGCTACACGGCGCTGATGATCGGCGGGCAATACCCTCAGAAAAAGAATGCTCAGAAGCACATGAAGGGCAAACCGGGCCTCGAGCTGTGCCTGTTCGAGCGCAAGACCGGCAACGCAGTGATCAGCGAGGCGGATTCGTTGATGCCGATGAAGTAATCGCAGGAGGGGATGGCGGATAAAGCGTCCCGCTTTATGCGCCCTACGCGGCTGCACACCGTAGGGCGCATAACGCCCCCGGCGTTATCCGCCATCCCATTGCTGCATGAAAAACGGGGCGTTCCCCTGCGGAAACGCCCCGTTTCTGGAGTGACGTGAAGCCTTAGCCGTTGGGCAGCAGGCGCACGGTCAGGCTCTTGATGTAGCGGGTTTCCGGGATCGCCAGGTGCACCGGGTGGTCCGGACCTGACCGCCGCGCTCGAGCAACTGGATGTTGCGGTCCAGGTGGCGGGCGCTGCCCAGCAGGAAGTTCTGCAGGTCGTCCTCGGGCAGGTGCATGGAGCAGGAGGCACTGACCAGCACGCCGTCCTTGGACAGCAGGCGCATGGCCTGTTCGTTGAGGCGGCGGTAGGCGGCCTCGCCGTTCTTCAGGTCCTTCTTGCGCTTGATGAAGGCGGGCGGGTCGGCAACGATCACGTCGAAGCGCTCGTCAGCGGCCTTCAGCTCGCGCAGGGCGTCGAATACGTCGCCTTCCACGCAGGCGACTTTCTCGGCGAGGCCGTTCAGCGTGGCGTTGCGCTCGACGCCGTCGAGGGCGAAGCCGGAGGCATCGACGCACATCACTTCGCTGGCGCCGAAGGCCGCGGCCTGGATGCCCCAGCCGCCGATGTAGCTGAACAGGTCGAGCACGCGCTTGCCCTGCACATAGGGCTGCAGGCGGGCGCGGTTCATGCGGTGGTCGTAGAACCAGCCGGTTCTGGCCGGCCAGCACTGGGGCTTCGAACTTCACGCCGTTCTCTTCCAGGGCGACCCATTCCGGGACTTCGCCGTAGGCGTTGGCGACATAGCGCTCCAGGCCTTCGGCGTCACGGGCGCTGGAATCGTTCTTCCACAGCACGGCGCTGGGCTTGAGCACCTGCAGCAGGGCGGCAAGCACGTCGTCGCGGTGTTTTTCCATGGTCGCCGAGGCGAGCTGGACCACCAGTACATCGCCGAAGCGGTCCACCACCAGGCCCGGCAGCAGGTCCGAGTCGCCGTAGACCAGGCGGTAGAAAGGCTTGTCGAACAGGCGGTCGCGCAGGCTCAGGGCGACGTTCAGGCGGTGAACCAGCAGGGATTTGTCGAGAACGTGCTTGGTATCGCGAGAAATCAGGCGGGCGCAGATGAGGTTGTTCGGGCTCATCGCGACGATGCCCAGCGGCTTGCCGTTGGCCATTTCCAGGATGGCCTGTTCGCCGGCGCCCGAGCGGGGTGGCGGCGACGTCCACCTCGTTGCTGTAGACCCACAGGTGGCCGGCGCGCAGGCGGCGCTCGGCGTTGGCTTTCAGACGCAGGCTGGGCAGGGTCATGGGGGAGGGCTCCGGCAAAAAGAGCGGGATTATAGCGCAGCAGCGTGCGCCGCCGGAGCGCGGCGCACGGGCTTTTGATCGGCGGCTCTCAGGCGGCGAGGGTTCGATCAGTTGCTTGCTGAAGGCGGGGATGTCGTCGGGCTTGCGACTGCTGATCAGCCCGCCATCGTTGACCACCTGTCGGTCGACCCAGTGGCCGCCAGCGTTGTTGATGTCGTCCTTGAGCGAGTTCCAGCTGGTCAGGGTCTTGCCCTTCACCAGGCCGGCTGAGACCAGCAACCAGGCGCCATGGCAGATCACCGCGATGGGTTGTCGGCCTCGGCGGCCTTCTGCACGATTTCCTGGGCCTTGGGCAGGCTTGCGGATCTGGTCGGCGTTGATCACCCCGCCTGGCAGCAGCACGCGTTCGTACTCGTTCGATGCGGGCGGGTCTCGAAGGTGCCGTCGACCTTGAAACTGTCCGCCGGCTGGTCGTGGTTCCAGCCGCGTACCTTGTCCTTGCTGTCGGAGAGGATCTTCACCTTGGCACCGGCTTCCTTCAGGGCGTCGCGGGGGCCAGTCAGCTCCACCTGCTCGAAACCGTCGGTGACCAGGATGGCGATGGTCTTGCCTTTGAGTGTCTGGCTCATGTGGCTGTCTCCCATTTCGTCCGCTTGGGTGTAAAGGTTCCGACACAGCCGCCGATGAAAGTTCAATCAAAAGCAGCACTTCCAGAAGCCCCGGCTCTGGGTAAACTGTGCGCCCCGTCAACTTTTCCCAGCGCGCCCATGTCTCAAGAACTCTCCGCCCGAACAGATCCGTCAGGCCCTGCAGGGTATCAGCGTGCCGCCGCAGCCGCAGATCATGGTTGACCTGCAGATGGAGCAGTTCATGCCCAACCCGGACCTGAAGGCGATCGCCAAGCTGATCAGCCAGGACCCGGGGCTGTCCGGCGCGCTGCTGAAGCTGGTGAACTCGCCGTTCTTCGGCCTGGCCAATCGCATCACCTCGATCCAGCGCGCGGTGAACCTGCTGGGCAGCCGCTCGGTGATCAACCTGATCAACGCCCAGTCGATCAAGGGCGAGATGAGCGACGCGACCATCGTCACCCTCAATCGCTTCTGGGACACCCGCCCAGGACGTGGCCATGAGCTGCCTGACGCTGGCCAAGCGCATCGGCTATGAGTCGGTGGACGAGGCTTACGCGCTGGGGCTGTTCCACAACTGCGGCATTCCGCTGATGCTCAAGCGCTTCCCGCACTACATGGCGGTGCTGGAGGAGGCCTATGCCAGCGCGAGCGACGAGCGCCGCGTGGTGGACACCGAGAACCGCGTGTTGAACACCAATCATGCGGTGGTCGGCTACTTCACCGCGCGCTCCTGGCGCCTGCCGGAGCACGTCTGCGAGGCCATCGCCAACCACCACAATGCGCTGTCTATCTTCAGCGAGGACAACTGCCGCGATACCCAGCTGAAGAACCTGCTGGCGATCCTCAAGATGGCCGAGCACATCTGCGGTTCCTACCGCGTGCTGGGCAACCAGGACGAGGACCACGAGTGGGAGAGCGTGCGCGCGCTGGTGCTGGATTACGTCGGGCTCAGCGAGTACGACTTCGAGAACCTCAAGGCGAGCATTCTCGAGTTGGGCGTGGGGCAGGGGACGTACTGACCTCAGGTTCCTGCACTGGAGCTGGATATGAAAAAGCCGGGCATCTGCCCGGCTTTTTCGTTCAACGTCGGCGATCAGTCGAGCATGTCGCTGAAACGTGCATCCTTCTTGTAGGCAATGGTCTGGCTGAAGCCGGGGACCTGGATGCCACGGTCGCTGATCTCGATGGCCTGCTCGTCGATCATGTCGTTGCCGAAGTTGTAAATGATGTCGAAACGGCCCTGGGTCGCGGCTTCGTCGTACTGCCGGGCGGCAGCGCGAGTGGCTTCGCGGCGGCCCTGGTAGTCGGCGAAGGCGGCGTCGCCGTGGCGCTTGCGCAGCATCTTCTCGGTGATGGCCGGGGACAGCAGCACGCCGGTGGCGTTGTTGCCGCCGAAGCCCTTGGAATTGATGAAGCAGACTTCCAGGTCGTCGCGGCGCACGTCGCTGCTGGACAGGGCGATGTGGTCCTTGAAGACGTCGTCGGCGAACTTGTCGACGGTCTTGATGCCGGGGATGACGCCGTAGCGGAAGGTGCCCAGGGCGGAGATCATCTGGTCGGCGCTGGCGGTGGCCAGGGAGTGGCCGACGAAGGCTTTCACCGCGGTGACCGGCCAGCCCTCGATGCCGAAGGCGGTGGCGACGCGGTCGAGGATTTCCGATTCGGTCACGCGGTTGGCCGGGGTGCTGGAACCGTGGGCGTGGACGAAGCTGTGCTGGCGCACGCTCTTCTCGCCGACGATCTGCGCGGCGGCGGCCACGGCCTTGGCCATGGTCAGGTAGTTGCCCGGACCGGGAGCGGAGATGGACTTCTTGAAGCCGTCGGCGTTGATGAACACGTCCGACACCGAACCGTGGATGTCGGCACCCAGCTCCAGGGCCAGGGCGTCGTCCATCAGCACCACGTACTGCGCGGACTCGGCCAGGGAGAAGCCGCAGTTGTCGCCGAACGGGCGGCTGGCGCGGCGGAAGTCGACGTCGTCGCGGCCTTCGATGTGGCGCAGGCCTTCCTCTGTGGCCAGCGCGCCCATGGCGGCGTAGCCCTCGATGATCTCGGAGGTGATCGGCGCTTCGGCGTTGCCGACGATGGCCACGCGGGCCTGGCCGGTGGTGATGACGTCGATGCCTTTCTGCAGGTTGTACAGGAAGGTGGCGCAGGCGCCGGTGACGCTACCGGTCATGCCGACGCTGCCCAGCACGTAGGCGTTGATGAAGTCGGTGGGCATGCTGTTGAAGCCCAGCGGCAGCTGCTTGGCCGACACGCGGTGGCCGCGCAGGCGCGACTGCAGCAGGCCGCCGAAGCCGTTCTCGTCCAGCTGGCTCATGATGCTGCTGGAGAACACGGCGATTTCGTCAGGCTGGACGGCGTTGCAGATGGTCTGCCAGTCGAGGCCGGTGGAGCGCACCGCGTCGGTGGCGGCGACCACGGACATCTGCAGGCCGCGCGGGTGGAAGCGCGAGTTGTACAGCTCACTCGGCTCGAAGCCGGTGGGCAGCTGGCCGGCGGATTTCACCGGCAGCGCGCGGTAACTGTCGACCTTGAATTCGCAGCTGTCGTGCAGGGTGACGCGGACTTCGCCGCCTTCGAGTTCTTCCACCGACCAGTTGGCCGGCAGCGGCTCGGGCAGTTGCTTGCGCAGGGTGGTAAAGGTCACCGGGCTGCCGGCGGCGCTGACGGTCAGGCTCTTGTGGCAGTGCGCGGCGTCGACGTCGAGGTATTGCAGCTCGATGCGGCGGATCAGGGTGGACTGGCGAATCTGCTGCTCGAAGCGCTGCTCGATGGCGGCCAGGTCGAGGCTGTTGCCGTCGGCGTCCTGGTACTGGCCGTCGACGGCCTTGACCAGTTTCATCATGACCGCGAGACCGGCGAGGGTTTCCTGGCGGGCGGCGGACTCCATGGATTCGAGGACGGTGCGGCGGAACCCATGGTGGAAGGAACTGCGGCCAGCCGCGTTATATCCACCAAAACCAACGATGACCGGTAGTCGAGACATCTCTCGGAAACTCCTTCAGCAAGTGCATCTTGCGCGCCGGACGACGGTGGCCCATGGCGGGGCGGCCCGGTGGCACAAAGCCAGGCGTGGCTTCTAGTGATTCGGAATGCTTTAGCTGACGAGGATGATGACCGCCGAGTCACGCTCGCGCCAGGATTTGTCGGAAGAAGGCGACGAGTTCCCGAGCGAATCCTGCAGGGCTCATGAATGAAAACGGGAGCCGCGAAGGGCTCCCGTTTTTTACCGCGGCAGAACTCAGCGGTATTCGATGCCAGCTTTCTTGGTGCTGACGCGAGTACCGGACTTGCCTTCGGTGATGGCGACGATGTTTTCCAGCGAGCCGATCACTGCGTCCTTGCCGGTCGCGCGGGCGAACTCGATGGCGGCCATGACCTTCGGACCCATGGAGCCGGCGGCGAAGCCTAAGCGTTCCAGTTCGTCCGGGTGGGCCTGGGCGATGCCTTTCTGGGTCGGTTTGCCCCAGTCGATGTAGGCCGCGTCCACGTCGGTGGCGATGATCAGGATGTCAGCCGACAGCTCCTGGGCCAGCAGCGAGGAGCAGAGGTCCTTGTCGATCACCGCCTCGACGCCGGAGAGTTTCTTGCCGGATTCGTCGTACATGGTCGGGATGCCGCCGCCGCCAGCGCAGATGACGATGGTGCCTTTCTCCAGCAGCCACTTGACCGGGCGGATCTCGAAGATGCGCTTCGGACGCGGGCTGGCCACGACGCGGCGGAACTTGTCACCGTCCGGGGCGATGCTCCAGCCTTTCTCCTTGGCGAGGGCTTCGGCCTCTTCCTTGGAGTAGACCGGGCCGATGGGCTTGGTCGGGTTCTTGAAGGCCGGGTCCTTGGAGTCGACCTCGACCTGGGTGAGCAGGGTGGCGAACGGTACTTCGAACGGCAGAAGGTTGCCCATTTCCTGTTCGATCATGTAGCCGATCATGCCTTCGGTCTCGGCGCCGAGAACGTCCAGCGGGTACGGGCTGACCTTCTCGTAGGCCGCGCCCTGCAGGGCCAGCAGGCCGACCTGCGGGCCGTTGCCGTGGGCGATCACCAGCTCGTTGCCGGGGGCAACCTTGGCGATCTGTTCGGCAGCGATCCGTACGTTGGTGCGCTGGTTGTCGGCAGTCATGGGCTCGCCACGACGCAGCAGGGCATTGCCGCCCAATGCGACGACGATACGCATATTCATTTCCTCCGAAAGAGTGGGAGCGCCCGGACCGGCGACCTTGTCGCGGTCCGGGGCTGTCCGGCATTACATGTCGGCGAGGGTCGAAACGAGGATTGCCTTGATGGTGTGCATGCGGTTTTCCGCCTGCTCGAAGGCAATGTTGTACGGGGATTCGAAGACGTCTTCGGTCACTTCGATGCCGTTCTTCAGGTTCGGGTACTTGGCGGCGATTTCCTTGCCGACCTTGGTCTCGCTGTTGTGGAAGGCGGGCAGGCAGTGCATGAACTTCACGCGCGGGTTGCCGGCGGCCTTCATCATGTCCATGTTGACCTGGTAGGGCAGCAGCTCGTTGATGCGTTCGCCCCAGGCTTCGACCGGCTCACCCATGGATACCCAGACGTCGGTGTGGATGAAGTCCACGCCCTTGACGGCTTCTTTCGGGTCTTCGGTGATGGTGATGCGGGCACCGCTTTCTTCAGCGAACTTCTTGCAGGCGGCGACGTGTTCGTCGGTCGGCCAGAGCTCCTTGGGAGCTGCGATCCGTACGTCCATGCCGAGCTTGGCGCCGATCAGCAGCAGGGAGTTACCCATGTTGTTGCGGGCGTCGCCCAGGTAGGCGTAGCTGATGTCGTGCAGCGGCTTGTCGCTGTGCTCGCGCATGGTCAGCACGTCGGCCAGCATCTGGGTCGGGTGGTACTCGTCGGTCAGGCCGTTGAACACCGGTACGCCAGCGAACTTGGCCAGTTCTTCGACGATTTCCTGCTTGAAGCCACGGTATTCGATGGCGTCGTACATGCGGCCCAGTACGCGGGCGGTGTCCTTCATCGATTCCTTGTGGCCGATCTGCGAGGAGTTCGGGTCGATGTAGGTGACGTTGGCGCCCTGGTCATAGGCGGCGACTTCGAAGGCGCAGCGGGTGCGGGTCGAGGTCTTTTCGAAGATCAGCGCAATGTTGTTGCCTTTCAGGTGTTGCTGCTCGGTACCGGTGTACTTGGCGCGCTTCAGGTCGCGGGACAGGTCGAGCAGATAGCGCAACTCGCGGGTGCTGTGGTGCATCAGGCTGAGCAGGTTGCGGTTGTGCATGTTGAAAGCCATGGTGTTTCTCCTTGTGGGATCCAATCTCGGCCCTCGTCAGTACAGCTCGTGGCTGGCGGGGCGGGCGGCCCTGGCAAGGGCCGCCTCGTGAGGTCAATGCGCTCTGGTTGAGGTAGTCGCGTTTATCGGGTGCCGATCGATCAATAGTCGATCGGGTCGCGGATGATCGGGCAGGTCATGCAGTGACCGCCGCCACGGCCCCGGCCCAGTTCGCCGGCGCTGATGGTGATGACTTCCACGCCAGCCTTGCGCAGCAGGGTGTTGGTGTAGGTGTTGCGGTCATAACCCACCACCACGCCCGGTTCCAGGCAGACCACGTTGTTGCCGTCGTCCCACTGCTCGCGTTCGGCGGCGAAGCTGTTGCCGCCGGTTTCGACGACGCGCAGTTTCTTCAGGCCCAGGGACTCGGCGACGACGGTCATGAAGTCCTTGTCTTCGCATTGGACGTTGATGCCGTAGGGGCTCATCTCGTCCGGGCGCAGGGTGAAGGCGACGATCTCTTTCACCACTTCCGGGAAGACAGTCACCAGGTCGCGGTCGCAGAAGCTGAACACAGTGTCCAGGTGCATTGCGGCGCGGGACTTCGGCAGGCCGGCGACGATGACTTTTTCGCAGGCGCCCTTGGCGAACAGATTCTGAGCGACTTGGCCGATGGCCTGGCGGGAAGTGCGCTCACCCATGCCGATCAGTACGACACCGTTGCCTATGGGCATTACGTCGCCACCTTCGAGGGTGGAGGAACCATGGTCCTTGTCCGGATCGCCGTACCAGATTTCGAATTCGGCGTTGGTGAATTCCGGGTGGAACTTGTAGATGGCGGTGGTCAGCAGGGTTTCCTGACGTCGCGCCGGCCAGTACATCGGGTTCAGGGTCACGCCACCGTAGATCCAGCAGGTGGTGTCACGGGTGAACTGGGTATTGGGTAGCGGCGGCAGCAGGAAGCTGGAGTGGCCCAGGTAGTCGCGATACATCTTCAGCGCCTTGGCGCCTTCGCTTTCCGGGATGTCGTCAGCGGTCACGCCACCGATCAGGAACTCGGCCAGCTTGCGCGGTTCCAGGCTTTCCAGCCAGCCACGCAGTTCTTCGGTCAGGCCCACACCCACGCTGTCGGCGGTGAGCTTGCGGTCGAGGATCCACTTGAGGGCTTCGGGGTTCGCCACGATGTCGGTCAGCAGGTTGTGCATTTCCAGAACATCGATGCCGCGTTCGCGCATCTTGGTGACGAAGTCGAAGTGGTCGCGCTTCGCCTGGTTCACCCAGATAACGTCGTCGAACAGCAACTCGTCGCAGTTGCTCGGGGTCAGGCGTTGATGGGCGAGTCCGGGCGAGCAGACCATCACTTTGCGTAGTTTGCCAGCTTCAGAATGGACGCCTAGTTTGGTTTTTTCCGTGCTCATGAGATGTCTCCAAGAGTTACAGAGTGAGGAAGCCGTCAT
This sequence comes from Pseudomonas sp. HS-18, assembly GCF_020401845.1. Lineage (NCBI taxonomy): Bacteria > Pseudomonadati > Pseudomonadota > Gammaproteobacteria > Pseudomonadales > Pseudomonadaceae > Pseudomonas > Pseudomonas sp. HS-18. The sequence continues at coordinate 6,038,085 of NZ_CP084413.1, read as the reverse complement.
AGAGGCCATACGCCGCGACCAGTGCACCGATCACGACAGCCGCGAAAATGAGCTTCTCGACATTGGTGAAGATGGGTTGGCCCACTTCATGTTTCGCTTTGGCGAAGAGGATGACGCCGGGCGCGTACAGCAGCGCCGACAGCAGCAGGTACTTCAGGCCACCTGCGTAGATCAGCCACACCGCGTAGAGAACCGAGATACCGGCGATGATCAGGTCTTTGGTGCGGTCGGCCGAGTCGGTCTCGTAGGTCTCGCCCTTGACTGCCAGCAGCAGGCCGTAGGCCGCGGACCAGAAGTACGGGATCAGGATCATCGAGGTGGCCAGCAGCAGCATCTTGGTGTACGGGTCCATGCCACCGTCGGCGCTGCCGGAGGTGAAGAACACGATGACCAGGAAGACCTGCACGCAGATGTTGGTCAGCCAGAGGGCGTTGGCCGGCACCTGGTTGGCGTTCTCCTTGCGGAGGAACTCCGGCATGGTGTGGTCCTTGGCGGCAGCGAACATGATCTCGGCGCACAGCAGTACCCAGGAGAGCAGGGCACCCAGCAGGGAGATGAGCAGGCCGACGCTGATCAGGACCGCGCCCCAGTGGCCGACCACATGCTCCAGCACTAGTGCCATAGACGGGTTCTGCAGCTTGGCCAGTTCCGGCTGGGTCATCACGCCCATGGACAGCACGTTCACCAGTACCAGCAGCAGCAGGACGGTGATGAAGCCGATCACGGTGGCCTTGCCGACGTCCGAACGTTTTTCCGCACGGGAGGAGAAGATGCTCGCGCCCTCGATGCCGATGAACACCCACACGGTGACCAGCATCATGTTGCGCACCTGGTTCATCACGCTGCCCAGGTCAGGATTGCTCTTGCCCCAGATGTCCGCGGTGAAGATGTCCAGTTTGAAGGCGAACAGGCAGATCAGGATGAACAGGAACAGCGGGACGATCTTCGCCACCGTGGTGATGGTGTTGATGAACGCCGCTTCCTTGATCCCGCGCAGTACCAGGAAGTGCAGGGCCCACAAGAGGATCGACGCGCAGACGATCGCCGCGACGGTGTCGCCCTTGCCGAAGATCGGGAAGAAGTAGCCCAGGGTGCTGAACAGCAGGAGGAAGTAACCGACGTTGCCGAGCCAGGCGCTGATCCAGTAACCCCAGGCCGAGGAGAAGCCCATGTAGTCACCGAAACCGGCCTTCGCGTAGGCGTACACACCGCCGTCGAGTTGGGGTTTGCGGTTGGCCAGGGTCTGGAAGACGAATGCCAGGGTCAGCATGCCGACCGCGGTGATGGCCCAACCGATGAGGATCGCGCCGACGTCAGCGCTGGCGGCCATGTTTTGCGGGAGAGAGAAGATGCCCCCGCCAATCATCGAGCCGACAACAAGAGCCGTCAAAGCGCCTAGCTTTAGTTTTTGGCTGCTTTCTTGCGACATTTAAGAATCTCCCTATAGGAAGTTGGAGAGTGAGGCTATTTAGCGCCCGTCTTGGCGGGGCACTCCTGATTCAGGTCAATAGCTTGCTATCCAATGTATTGGGCAGTACTTCCTGCTCTGCCCACCCCGCATAAACCATAGGAGAGGTTTTGCATTAGCGCCCGATTTAGAGGGGATTTCGTGAAGATTTGAGCGCGGTTTCATGACCGCAGAATGGCAGTCGATTTCGCAGGCCCACGCAGGGCGCGCCGTTGCGCTTGATTCGCAGATGCAGAGAGGCGCAGGACCGCTGTGTAGGAAAGTCCTGAACGAAGATGCGAGAGGGGAAAATTGGCCGGGGCAGGATCACTGCACCCGGCGATGCGCCTGTCGAATCGAAGGCACGAGATGGCAAGAAGCCCGAAGGACACCGCCGGGTTCGTGGCCCGGCGGGCGCGACGTGGCAGGCACGTCGCGAGATGTGATGCACAAGGCAATCGCACCTGTGTCGCAGAGCAAGGTGTGTGCCAGGGCTGAAGACTACGTCAGAGCGCTCTGTGGCGCTGTTCGCCCTTGGTCGCAGTCCAGGCCATCGGCGGATTTCTGCTCAGAGGTCGTTGTCGTCGGCGGAATTTCCGCCACTGCCGGAGAACAGCAGGCCGTGCTTGCGCAGTTTGTCGTGCAGGGTCTTGCGCGGTACGCCTAGCGCTTCGGCAAGGCTGCGCAGGGAGTTGTGCGAGCGGCCCATCTCGGCGGCGATCAGCGAGCGCTCGAAGGATTCCACCTGCTCGTTCAGCCCGGCGCCGGGAGTGGCGGCGGTGGCCTGCCCGTGGCTGTCGTCCAGCCCCAGGTCCAGGCCGAGGGCGTAGCGCTCCGCGGCGTTCTGTAGCTCGCGGACATTGCCCGGCCAGTCGTGTGCCAGCAGTTGCGCACGTTGCGCCGAGTCCAGCGGGCGGGCGTTCAGGCCATGGCGCTGCGCACCGCGCTCGGCAAAGTGCTGGAACAGCAGCAGGATGTCGTCGCCCCGTTCGCGCAATGGTGGAATGCGCAGACTGGCCACATTCAGGCGGTAGTAGAGGTCAGCGCGGAAGCGGCCTTCATCGGAGGCCAGGCGCAGGTCTTCCTTGGTGGCCGCGATGATGCGGATATCCAGCGGGATGAGCTGGTTGGAGCCCAGGCGCTCAACCGTGCGTTCCTGCAGCAGGCGCAGCAGCTTGACCTGCACGTCCAGGCTCATGCTCTCGATCTCGTCGAGGAACAGCGTGCCGCCATTGGCATATTCGAACTTGCCGATGCGTCGCTTCTGCGCGCCGGTGAACGCGCCTTGCTCATGGCCGAACAGCTCGCTCTCCACCACCGACTCGGCGAGCGCGCCGGCATTGATGGCGACAAAGGGACCGTTGCGGCGACTGGACAGGTCATGCAGGGCGCGGGCGACCACCTCCTTGCCCGAGCCGGTCTCGCCGAGGATCAGCACGTCCGCCTGGATCGCCGCCAACGAGGCGACCTGCTGCTGCAGGCGTTGCATGGGGGCGGATTGGCCAACCAGGCGGCCGCGCAGTTCCTTCTGCTCGGACAGCGCCAGGCGCAGGCTGCGGTTCTCCAGCACCAGGCGGCGTACATCGAGGGCGCGGCGTACGCTGTCGAGCAATGCATCGCTGGGGAAGGGTTTTTCCAGGAAGTCATAGGCGCCCGAGCGCATGGCCTTGACCGCCAGCGGGACGTCGCCGTGACCGGTGACCAGGATCACCGGAAGTTCGGCATCCTGCCCGTGCAACTGTTCCAGCAGCTGCAGACCGTCGATACCGGGCATGCGGATATCGCTGACGATCACGCCGGGCCAGTCCCGCGCCTGCTGCGTATCGAGCTGGCGCGCATCGGCCAGGGCGACGACCTTGAAGCCGGCCAGGTCGAGGGTCTGGCACAGTGCCTGGCGCAGGTGCGGGTCGTCATCGATCAGCAACACCTGGGTGGTGGAGTCGAACGGCTCGGCCAAACTCATGCGCGGGTTTCCTCCTGCGGCGTCGAAGTCACGCCGGGGATGCCCGGCAACAGATGCAATTGTACGAGAGCGCCGCCCTCGGGGTGATTCCCCAATTCCAGATGACCGCCGAGCGTTCGTAACAGGGTGTCGCAGATGGCGAGGCCCAGGCCAAGGCCCTTGGCGCTGGTCTTGGTGGTGAAGAAGGGTTCGCGGGCATGGGCCAGCGCCTGTTCGGAGAAGCCGGGGCCGTTGTCGCGCAGGGACAGGATGATGCGCTCGGGCGTCTGCTCGGCGGTCAGCCAGATGCGTCGCGGTGGCGCCTTCTCGGTAAGGGCGTCGAGGGCGTTGGACAGCAGGTTGGAGAGAATCTGCCGCAGCCGGGTTTCGCCGGCCTGCACCCAGATCGCTGCATCCGGCAGGTCGCGCAGCAGTTCCACGTTCATCGCCTGCCGGCGCGGCGCGACGAGCGCCAGGGCATCGTTGATCGCCGGCTGCAGGGCGACGTTTTCCGGCGCGCGCCGGGCGCCACGGGCGTAGGCCTTGAGGTGGCCGATGATCGAGGCCATGCGTCCGGTCAGCTCGCCGATCTGCTGCAGGTTGCCGCGGGCGTCATCGTAGCGCTCGTGGTCGAGCAGTACGCGGGCGTTGTCGGCGTAGCTGCGGATCGCCGCCAGCGGCTGGTTGAGTTCGTGGCTGATGCTGGCGGACATTGTGCCTAGGGCGGTGAGCTTGCCGGCTTGCACGACTTCGTCCTGGGCATGCATCAGCTCGCGTTGTGCCTGCTCGCGGTTGCTGACTTCCTCCTGCAAGCGGCTGTTGGTGTCTTCCAGTTCCTGGGTGCGTTCCTGCACGCGCAGTTCCAGTTCGTGCTTGGCCTGTGCTTCGAGCTCGATGCGTTCCAGGTAATGGCGGCGGCTGATGGTCAGCAGCGACAGCAGCAGGAGCAGCGCGACGAGGGTGGCCGCGCCGATCAGCACGACGCTGCGCACCGGACCGTCGACCTGGGTGCGCGGGGTATAGATGCTGACGGTCCAGCCGGTTTCCGGCAATTGGCGGCTCTGGCTGATCCAGCGGCGCTGGTCGATCTTCAGCGGTGCGGGATGCAGGACGGGGTAGGGGATGTTCTCGGCGATTTCGCGCTGCTTGGCCGGCGACAGTTCCCGGCTGGTATGGAAGCGCCAGGCCTTGTTGGACGACAGGATGACCACGCCGTCGCTGTCCATCACCAGTAACTGGTCGGGCGTATTGCCCCACAGCTGTTCCATGTGTTCCAGGTCGACCTTCACCACCAGCACACCCAGCAGCGTATCCCCGTCGCGCACCTCGCTGGCGAAGAAGTAGCCGCGACGCTTGGAGGTGGTGCCCAGGCCGAAGAAGCGCGCGGGGCGCCCCTGCATCGCTTCCTTATAGTAAGGACGGAACGAGAAGTTGCGGCCGACGAAGCTGTCGGGTTGGTCCCAGTTGGAGGCGGCGCGGGTGAGGCCGTCCGGCTGCATCAGGTAGATGACGTCGGCGCCGGTGCGCCCCCGGATGCGCGCCAGTTCGAGATTGGCGGCGTTCTGCAGGGGCAGGTTGCCGGGAGACTGGAGCGCGGCCCGTAGCGTCGGAAGTTCGCCGAGGATCGGCGGCAGGTCCTCATAGCGGCGCAACGTACCGAGCAGGTTGGCGACGTAGAGGTCGAGGGTCTGCTGGTTCTGCTGGGCGATCTGCTGGCTGTAGTAGCGCTCGGCGAAGTGGTGGAGGGGCCAGAGCAGTACTAACACCGCAGCGGTTGTGATCAGCAGTAGCCGCCAGTGCGTTGGTCTGTCCATGTTTTGGATGTGCTTGGGGGCTGCGGTCGGTAGGCCCAGTGTAGGCGGCCGGTGTCGCGAGGAGTATCCCGGGACACGCTTGATTTGCGATGTCCCGGAATCAGGGGCTGGCTCAATGAGTTAAGTTGCGTAACCCGTCGGATTGAGGCTCTGCCAGCGCCAGGTGTCGACACACATGTCGGAAAGGTTGCGGGTAGCTTTCCAACCCAGCAGCGCCTGGGCTAGCTCTGGGTTGGCATAGCACGCGGCAATATCCCCAGGGCGACGAGGGCAAATCGTGTAGGGAATTGTTTTGCCTGACGCCTTTTCAAAAGCACGAACAACTTCAAGGACGCTGTAGCCTCGGCCAGTTCCAAGGTTCACCGTGAAATAAGGAGAGGAGTCGAGTTGTTGCAAGGCGCACACATGGCCTTCAGCAAGATCCATGACATGAATGTAGTCACGCACGCCGGTTCCATCGTGAGTTGCGTAGTCCCCGCCCCAGACACTGAGCTGTGGTCGCCGATCAACTGCTACTTGCGCAACGAAGGGCATGAGGTTGTTCGGGGTTCCCAGTGGGTCCTCACCAATGAGTCCACTCTCGTGAGCTCCAACAGGGTTGAAATAGCGAAGAATGGAGACATTGAAGTCTGTATTGGCTGCATGGAAATCGCGCAGGATCTCTTCGACCATGAGCTTTGTGCGGCCATAGGGATTCGTCGCACCGAGCGGGTGGCTTTCTGGAATGGGGAGGGCCTGTGGATCGCCATATACCGTTGCAGAAGAACTGAATACCAGCTTCTTGACATTGGCTGAGCGCATGGCAGCGAGCAGCCTTAAGGTACCGACGACATTGTTTTCGTAGTACGCAAGCGGCTCTTTCACAGAGTCGCCAACGGCTTTCAGACCGGCAAAGTGGATGGCCGCTGTGCACTTATGAAGCTTCAGCGTCTCTTCCAGTAGGTCCTGATCAAGAACGTCACCTTCTACCAGGGTTACGTCCTTGTTAGTAATTTTCCTGATCCGATCGACAGCATTCGGGTGGCTATTGCAGAAGTTGTCGTAGATGACCAGTTCATACCCCTTGTTCAGGAGTTCGATGCAGGTGTGGGAGCCAATGTATCCAGCGCCCCCGGTTACCAATACTTTCATGATACTCCAGGCGTTATGGACGAGAGTTGATAGTCGCCGAAGAGATCGCCTTCAGCACTCGATAAATTTCGGTCTGCAACCACTTTGGTAGTCTGCGCTTGATAGCGCGTAGTAGTTGCATGGTGAGGTTGGGTCGATTGAAGTTCCTGAGCACAGCTCTGGAGTATGCCCGGTCAGGTGATGGAGTAATGGTATGACAAACGTCAATTAGCGATTGTGTCACTTTACTCCAGCGGAAATCATCGGCGCACTTGGCCGAGGCCTGTGCACACTCCTCCCGGAACGCCTTGTCGGATATCAATCTCTTCAGCGCTGTGCTCCAGTCGTCTGTAGAGCCAAAGTCCACCACCAACCCCAGACCGTTTGCGGAGACGACTTCAGCGAAGTGATCGCCCTTGCTGCATACGATCGGAAGTCCGCACCAAAGGTAATCGAGCATGCGAGTTCTGAAGGAAAATCGGGTTTCCGGATTATCGAAATGAGCCGAAACACCTATGTCAGCATCAAGCAGGTAGTTATGCCGATCAGCATAATCAATCCAGTTGAAGTTGAAGTGGACAAATTCGCCCAGTAGACCGGATTCCTTCGCCAGAGTTATAGCTTCTGCGCAAACGTTATGCTGCTCAATGCCGGAGTTGGGGTGCTTTACACCGATAAAAACAAGGTGTGCCCGGTACCCTTCGGATACAATTTTCTGAATCGCCCGAATGATTGTTATGGGGTCGAACCACTGGTAGATGCCTCCCCCCCAAACCAGCACGAAGTCGTCCTCAGGGATATTGAAGAGCTCACGGATTCCCTTTCGGGATTGTACGGGCTTGGCTTCAGGCAGGCCGAAAGGAAGCATGGAGAGCAGGTCAGGGATCTTTGCGTCCTTTGCGTTTGGCCAGCGCAAGGCATTAATCCTGCTGCTAAGCATCAGCGCGCCGGTCCAGAAGTCGCGTTGCCGTTCGTTGGCACACAGGAAATAGTCCGAATACGCCAGTTGTTCCGCCTGCATCCCTGCCAGATAGGCGATGGTCGTATTTCTCTCGTCTACGTCTTTGTCTACCGATGCCTGGTGATACTCCAACGGTATTGGGCAATACAAATCCGCAATCAGGGCGGCACTGGAGTCCTTAAGGAATGGATATTCCTTCAGCGCGCTGCCCTGGAGAAGAATTACATCACTGGACGAGATCGAATCTCTGAACTCGCTGGAGCCGGTCGATATGCAGGGGAACGGAAAGTCGAGACTTTCCCCAATGTCAGGTGCAGCGACGGTAACGTCGAAATGCTCTGACAGACATCTTGCAATCTCAACCGAGCGAATGGCCGTCCCGGCCATTCGCTGGCCGATGAAGTCGTTACAGAGAATTGTAATCTTTCTGGCCATTCGCTTCTTCAATATGTCCTGAGTGTTGAGTTACGGGCAGTCAGCGACGCAGGTTTAGATTCTTTGGCGCAGGCGGGCAACCTGGACTCGCAGAGGCAGCAGCTTTCGCCAGCCCCAGCGAAGTGGCCGAAGCATCTTGTTGATCGTATTGACTAGCGGGATCAGTTGGTCGCGGAGGTCGTCCTGGCCAAGCCCATCCTGGTGATTGATATCCCAGTGCATTGCATTGAGTTTGTTGTTGAGCATGTTCTCCAGCGATTCGATTCTGACCAGCAAAAGGTGAATCAGACCCGCGTAGCCGGGCTCCTTGGCCAGGAGAGTCCGCAGCATGCCGTTGCGATAGAGAACCTGGTAGTCAAGATGCTTGTTGTGCCCTGCAATTACCGAATTCCCATAGCCGCTGGTGTTGCTCGTAGGGCGGCGGTGATGGTAGTAGGCAAGCGGCTTATTGATGGTTCCAATGTCACCGGCCAGGAGGATTCGCAGGTTGTAATCCCAGTCGCCTAGTACAGGCAGGAATTCGTTGTAGCCGCCAATGCTCTTGACGACACTCATGCGAATCAGCAGGCAGATTGGAGGGAAGTTATTGCCTCGAAGCTGATCCAGGAGGTCGACGCGCTCCTTCCAGTAGCTCCAAGTCATGCGCTCGTGCTCTATGACTTTGTTGTCGGCGATTTCTTCCATCACAACTGTGCAGTTTGTTGCAACCGCAGCAAACTTCTTATTCTCTTCCTTTTTGAGGTATTCAACTGTTTCGGACAGGAAATCAGGCTGCCAGGCATCATCGTCATCATGGATGACAACGAATTCACCCTCCATCCCCTCAAGTGCAGAGTTGGACGCTGCCTCCATACCCATGCTGGCAGGGTGATGCTTCACCGAAATACGCCCCTTGAACGAGGTCATATATTGGTTCAGAAGTTTATCGACGGGCTCGGGGTCGCCGCCATCGTTTACTACGGAAATGTGCCAGTTCTGGTAAGTCTGCGAGAGTACGCTGGCGAAGGCGCGGGCAAGCAATATCGGCCGGTCCTTTGTGCGCGTGACAATAATGACTTTGCCATCGGATGGTTCGTGTTGAACCTTGCTCATGCTGTTAGGGAAGAAAGTATTCATGGTTTAAACTCAGTAAAATTGGCGCTTGATACGGTCGTTCAAATGCGACATGTGATCTCTCATGATATCGCGTAGCACGTTTTTTTGGTGATCGTTGGCCGCCAGCCACCAGTGCCTGAGTTGACCTACACGCCAGTCCGAATGAATGAACTTCTGGTAAGCGAGGTGATGGGATTCAGGAACGGCCGAATCGAGTATAGGTTCATGAAGGCTATGGTCGAACGTGGCGCAGTGGCCAAATCCGGAGAACAGTTCGAGTTCATTCTTCGAGGGGGAAAGCATTACAGCGCCAAGTGCAGACACTGCGCTCTCACGGGACAGGTCTGCCTCAGTGATGGGGTAGTTGTTGGCGCCGGCGAAGATCTTCTGTATGGACTCCAGAGTCCCGAGTTGGAAATACTTGGTTTTCTCTTCGTACTGACGAAGTTCCGACTGATTTTCCTGGGTGACGGGCTGGGCAATTCCAGCTGCATCGATCTGGAAGTCTTTTACGCTGCCGTGCGGTGCACTGTGGAACTGCTCCAGCAGTGCGACACCTTGCTCCACTTCCAACTGTTGATGGTTGGGAAGGAACTCTGTCGTGAGGCAGGACTCCATCAAACCCGCAGAGAAACGATTGCCGAGCGCCGCCGGCCATAGGCCGTAGTAGAAACCGAAGAATTCATCAGGGCCGCCCGCTGTGCCAATCAGGCCGCGGAGACTCCGCTGCATTGTGCCGTGCCAGCCAATGTCGACCATTGCCTGCCGCCCTGGCTCAAACATTCCCTGCTGACGGAGATACTCTATGCAGCTGGCGTTCCGCTGCTTCAAGCATTCATAGACAATAGCCGAGTGTTGCTGCAGCAGCTGCTCGAAACGCAATGTCAGTTCGGGGAAGAGCAGCAGTTGATTCAGGGAGCCAAAGGCTTGTTTGGCATTTGCAACCAGCTCTTTCTGTTCAGCGAGCCCTGCTCGCTCAAGTGCGGTAAGCACGGTTGTCTTTCCTGCAGAGCTACTCAGGAAGTTGAGCAGTTCCTGGCTGAGCTTCTGGGGAGTGCTATTGTGCACGCCAGCAGCAAGATTGAGTACGGCACGGGAGATATAGAGATAGCTGAATTTGACATCCAGCTTTTCGGCCAGGCCGGCAATCTCCCAAGCATTCTTGATCAGGAAGCCATCGCGGGCACAGAAATATAGTCGGTCGATTTTGTGCTGAGTAACTTTGTCGGCTAGCCATTTTATGAAGTTCCCGACAACGATACCGCCCAAGGACCGCCCAAGATTTATCAGCGCGTCTTCGGTTGAAATCGGATTCAGTGTGTTTCGGGACTGGAGTTCGAAGTAGCGTTTAGCAGCCGAAAATGGCAGCAGGTTCGGGTCAAGTTTTGCACCGACTCTACGTTCGGAGCGCGCACGAACATAAGCCAGTGTTTCGACCCCGTGCTTGCGCGGACCCAGTTCATCGGACCATTCGTCATCGCCAATGTGCAGGACCTTCTGACCATAAGCCGGAAGCAGCTCCGGCCAGATCTTGCCCGTGGCTTTTGTATGGCCAACTTCGGCAGAGACATGAACGGCGGACCAGCCAGTGTACCCAGCTTTCGTCAACGCCTCGGCGAGGAAGCTGCTCGGCAGGTACATGTCCGAAATAAAGATATAGGGCTTGCCTTGCTGCGTTAGCCTTCGAGTGACTTCCAGAATATCGGGTACAGCGTGAAGCAGGCCCTTCTCGACGAACAGTTCGAGCTCTGCTGCGAGTTGCCATTCCTTGAACTCCGGAAGGAAAGCCGGGAGTTCTTCATAGATATCTGAAAAACCGATTTCTTCGGCGCCATTCAGGTCGAAGAGACGCTTCCTGGCGCTTCGCTCGGCGTCCTCTCGTGCCAGGGCAAATCCACGAGCGGCGGTGCCGAAGCAGTCGACCAAACGACGCTCTACCTCTGCGAAGACATCGACCGGGCTATCAAGAAGCCGGGTCAATGCGGTATCGAAGATGTCAAACGACACGACATTGGCATTTGCGGAGCGCGCAAGCGTTTCCTGGATGAATTCTTCATCCAGGACCCAGCTGTCGAGTGGAGACAACACCATTACTTCTTCAAACAGCTTGTCAGTGTTCGGCGGTAACTCGGTGAGTACTGGTTCGGTCACGTCGGCGCTTACGGCCAACTCGCAGGCAGTGGAGGCGACTTCAGACTCAGTCACGGGGTCGGGTTCCGGCGCTGCCTGAGTGGCAGGCTCAAGAAGTTTAAATTCCATTTTGGGGAAGTTCTCCTTTAGCGAGTGTTCGTAAATAGCCTGGTTTTTGAAGTACTGATTGGACAAGAGGGTGACTTTCTTGCCGAGGAAAGCAGAAAGAATAGAAACGTGCAGACGATCAGTGACGACGCTCTCGTAGGGGGCTATGAAAGCGGCAAGGCTGTGGGTCACATGTCTGCAGAAGTCTGGAGATGTCCAGATGTCACCGTTCCAGCTAAGCGATATATCGATATTCTGCGGGGGGACTTCGACAGCATGTGTCGACTCACCGTCAGTGCGCAGTACGTGCAGCTCGCCAGCGCTATCCTGGAAGTACTTCTTGAAGTACTCTTTATTAAGGAATAATGTTAGATCGTGGGAGAGGTGTGTTCTTTCGGGGTTGGCGCCATTCTCTAAAGCATTTTTATAGCTGGTGCGCTCCCGACAGAATATCGTTAGATTTCTGTGGGTTTCAGAAAGGATGTCCTTGTATCCCACGATGGTGTGGGGCAAGAGAATTACATTGTTTTTATCAGCATACCGCGAAATGAGGTCAGCTACCTCATGGTAGCGGCCTTCTACAAGATTTCCTCCGCCACCAATGAAGATTGTCTCACCACTAATTTCCTCTCCCGCTTTGATATGTGCTGTCTTGATTTTGTATTGGTCAAACAGCAAGTATGTTGCGTAGGCAATGAATCCGTCTCCAGCATTCCCTGGATTCGGGAGGTAGTAGATAGTTTTGCCCCCGTGATCCATGAGGAAATTGATGAGAGGGTCATCTTTGATGATCGGATTCATTGTCAGGTTCCGTTATTTCTGGGGCAGGTGTTTAGCATGGGCATCTGTATTGGGGCGAGGGTTTCCAGTAGTCGTTGACGGCTGCCTGCCTTTACTGTTTGACTATGCTTAGTGAAAAGTCCTGCCGGAATTTGAACCACATTGGATTGTCGGTGTCGTGAATTACTGAGAATACAAAAGCAAGTTCGTTGGCGTAGATGGTGATGTTGTCGCTACGGTCCCACTTTGTTACTTGATTAAGTCTCACTGCGACGGAGTAGGTTTGGCCGCCGCGGAGGATCATTTCCGAGGAGAAGGAGAAAGCAGCAACTTCGCCCTTCTCGAAGTCTAGGCTGCGGCGGTAGGTATTGAATACACTTTGTCCAGTAAGATCCTGGCCGAATTGGTCTTTTATTAGGAATCCGAGACTGACGTTTTTTACGGATTCTATGAATTTAACTTTGAATTCCAAGGTGAATTTTTCACCTTGTTCCAAGTGGTCCGTGAGTTCGCCTTTGCTGTTTCTGAGGTTGCTAGATATAACCTCTAGAATGCTGGATTCGCTGACGGAGGTCTGTGTATTGACGATGTTGGAGGTCTCGAGATCTGGGGGGAGTTCTGCCCCGTCACTTTTGTTATCTTCGATTGCCTTTGCGTGTGACTCAAGCGCTATGCGGTTGTGCTCAATGAATACATCGTTCATGTATTCATTTGTTACCTCGGTAACGTCACCTTGCATTCGCACGCGCCCGGCGTCGATCCAGATTGCAGTGTCGCAGAGCGCCCGGATGGACTCGATGGAGTGACTGACGAAGAGAACGGTGCAGCCGTTCGACATCAGCTTCCGCATGCGTGCAATCGACTTGTGCTGGAACCAGGAATCGCCGACGCTGAGTGCTTCATCGACAATTAAAATGTCCGGGTCAACATGTACCGCCACGGAAAATGCCAGTCTGGCGTACATGCCGCTAGAGTAGGTTTTAACCGGTTGGTATACGAAATCGCCAATATCGGCGAACTTTAAAATGGCATCGAGTTTCTCATCGATTTCACTTCTGGATAGGCCCAGGAGCTGACCATTCATGTAAACGTTTTCAACCCCGGTGAATTCGGGGTTGAATCCAGCGCCTAGTTCGAGTAGGGCGGCAATTCGTCCATTGATCTGAATGGAGCCCAGGCTGGGCGCCAGAGTACCGCAGAGGATCTGCAGTAAGGTGGATTTGCCCGCGCCATTTTTGCCCATGACTCCCACGACGCTGCCGCGAGGTACTTCGAAGTCGATCTCCTTCAGGGCCCAGTGCTCCTTGAAGTAGCGACGTCGGCCCCCACCCCCGAGGATCATCTGCATCAGGCGATGATGAGGCTTTTCATAGATCTGATATGACTTCCCGAGTCCTTTTACGCAGATAGCAGCTTCAGATGACATCGGAGAAACCCCTACGTGTTTTCTGGAACCATGCAAACCCGAGCCACGCGATGACGGACGTGGCAGCGGTGTAGATGGCCCATTCATTCCAGTTGATGCCGTGGCCCCAGATCATCGTGTCCCTGGCCTGCTCGATGGCAAAGGCCAATGGATTCAGGCCAAGCAGGGAGCGGAACTCCTTTGGAAGAACATCAATGGGGTAGAAAATAGGGGAGAGAAACATCAACACCGTAGTGATGACACCCACAATCTGACTGACGTCCCTGAGGTAAACGCCCAAAGATGCAAGAAGCCAGGAAAGTCCTAGCGTCAGCATGATGGTGGGAATCAGCGATAGTGGGAGCAGCAGAATCGTGAGGTGTGGAACTCCAAAGAAGAATAGGTAGAAGATCAGCCAGACCAGGAGGCTGATCAACAAGTGGAATGCTGCAGAGCAGAACGCTATCAACGGAAGGATTTCAAGTGGAAAGATTACTTTCTTTACGTAATTCGCGTTGCTCAGGATCAGGCTCGGGGCTCTATTTATGCATTCGGAAAAAAGATTGAATATAAGTAGGCCGGTAAACAGGACAAGCGCGAACTCGGTTTTCGAATCGCTTCCGCCGGCCCAGCGTGCCTTGAATACTGTGCTGAAGATGAATGTGTAGACTGACAGCATCAGAATGGGGTTGAAGAATGACCAGAGCAGCCCCAGGGTTGATCCTTTGTATCGGCCAATTACTTCTCGGCGAGTCATGGAGAAGATAAGATTGCGGTTCCTCCAGCAGCTGGCAAATGCCTCTAGTGGAGTCATGCTGAAGCTTTTCATCAGGAAAAATGATCCGAATCATAGAGTGGAGTGCCCGCCAAGTCTTTTGGGGACAGAATTGGAGTAATTTCTAGCGGCCAGTCTATATTTAGATCTGCATCATTCCAGCGAATGCACCGCTCATATTCGGGGGCGTAATAGTCAGTTGTCTTGTACAGGAACTCGGCATGCTCACTCAGTACAAGAAAGCCGTGGGCAAATCCTTCGGGAACCCAGAGTTGCCTCTTGTTCTCTGCGCTCAGGTAGGCGCCGACCCATTTTCCAAAGTTCGGTGATGACTTCCGGATATCCACGGCAACGTCAAAAACTTCACCGGCAGTGACACGGACGAGCTTTCCCTGTGTCTGCTTGATTTGATAGTGCAGGCCGCGCAGTACGCCCTTGGCCGAGCGTGAGTGATTGTCCTGAACAAACTCGACCGGCCTGCCTATGGCTTCTTCGAATTGCTGAAGATTGAAACTCTCGAAGAAAAAGCCACGCTCGTCGCCAAATACCTTGGGTTCGAACAGGATGACCTCAGGAATGCATAGGGGAGTGGCTTTCATCAGTAAATTTTCTCGACGAGCAGACGCTTGAGGTATTGCCCGTAACCACTCTTGAGCAATGGGTCGGCAAGTTCTTCCAGTTGCTCGGGGCTTATCCACTTCTGGCGGAAGGCGATTTCTTCGGGGCACGCCACCTTGAGGTCCTGGCGGTTTTCCAGGGTGGCGATAAAATGGCTCGCCTCCAGTAATGAGTCGTGCGTGCCGGTGTCCAGCCAGGCATAGCCGCGCCCCATTATCTCAACGGAAAGCATGTTGCGCTGGAGATAAACGGAGTTGACGTCGGTAATCTCCAATTCACCCCTGGCGGATGGGGAGATACTCTTGGCAATATCAATGACGGAGTTGTCGTAAAAATAAAGTCCAGTTACTGCATAGCTGGATTTTGGTTTGGTTGGCTTTTCTTCCAGGCTGATTGCTTTGCCATTTTCATCGAACTCGACGACGCCATAGCGCTCAGGGTCTTGTACGTGATAGGCAAAGACGCTTGCTCCTTCCTTGCGCTGTGTGGCGTTGAGGAGCAGATCCTGGAAGTCATGGCCATGATAGATGTTGTCGCCCAGGACAAGAGCACAGCCGTCCTGGCCAATAAAATCCTCACCAATTAGAAAGGCTTGAGCCAGGCCGTCCGGTGAGGGTTGTACGGCGTACTGCAGGTTCAGACCCCATTGGCTGCCATCAGCGAGCAGTTGCTGAAAGCGCGGTGTGTCCTGGGGGGTGGAAATAATAAGGATGTCGCGAATCCCGGCGAGCATCAGTGTGCTCAGCGGGTAGTAGATCATTGGCTTATCGTAAACTGGCAGTAGTTGCTTTGAGATTGCCAGCGTTGCAGGGTGCAGCCGCGTGCCGGAACCACCTGCGAGAATTATTCCTTTGCGTTTCATTTCTTCTCCTGCTCTACCAATTCCTGGACCATGCGCCGAAGGTGTATGGTCCAATCGGGGAGCACCAGGCCAAACGTGCGCTGCAACTTGGCATTGGCCAGGCGGGAGTTCTGTGGTCGCTTCGCGGGCAATGGATAGTCAGCGGTAGTGATTGGAACGACGCGCTCCGAAGAGGCCTGCAGCGAACAGCCAAGGTTGAGCGCTTCTGCGACTACCAGTTGTGCATACTGATGCCAGCTAGTTTCTCCGCTGGCAACCAAATGGTAAGTGCCGCTAGCGGTTTGTTGCAGGTCGACGTCGCTGGAAAGTCGCTGCAGTATCTGTGCTGTGACGTCAGCAATTAGTTCTGCACTGGTTGGTGCACCAAACTGATCGGCGATCACGCGCAATTCATTTCGCTCTTTTGCAAGACGCAGGATCGTCTTGGCAAAGTTGTTTCCGCGTAATGCAAATACCCAACTGGTTCTGAAAATAAGATGGCGACAGCCACTCTCGCGAATCGCTATTTCGCCTTCGAGTTTTGAGCGGCCATAGGCATTCACTGGCGCCGGCTCGGTTTCCTCGTCGAATGGCTTGTCGCTGCCGCCATCGAATACATAGTCAGTGGAATAATGAACTAGCCAGGAGTTCGATTTTCTTGCGTAGCGAGCAAGGATGTCGACCGCTTCTGCGTTGATCTTGTGTGCAGTCACGTAATCGCTTTCGGCCTTGTCGACCGCGGTATATGCACCGGCATTGACGATGACATCCGGCTTTTCCTCGGTGAGGAGCCTGGACAGGCTGTCCACATCGGCCAGATCAGCGCGTTGACGATCGCAAACGACGAGCTGCGCAATGGGGGCCAGGGAGCGCTGGAGCTCCCAGCCGACCTGCCCATTGGCCCCGAGCAAGAGAATTTTTTTCATTCGTACTGCTTGCCTACCCAGTCGCGATAGGAGCCATTGGTGACGTTATTCACCCACTCCTGATTATCCAGGTACCAGCGCACAGTTTTGCGGATCCCGGTTTCGAAGGTTTCTGCAGGTTTCCAGCCCAGCTCCTGCTCGAGCCGAGTTGCATCGATAGCGTAGCGGCGATCGTGGCCAGGCCGATCCTTCACGAAAGTTATGAGATCGCGGTAGCTACGGCCAGCCGAGAGAGGTCTTTCCTCATCCAGGATGTCGCACAGGGTATGTACTACCTCGAGGTTGGCTTTTTCGTTCCACCCGCCGACGTTGTAAGTCTCGCCAGTCCGGCCTGCTTCCAATACCCGCCGGATCGCTGCGCAATGATCCTTGACGTAGAGCCAGTCACGGATTTGCTGGCCGTCGCCGTATATCGGCAAAGCCTTCCCTGAGAGGGCGTTGTGGATGATCAGCGGTATCAGCTTCTCGGGGAAGTGATAAGGACCATAGTTGTTGGAGCAGTTTGTCGTAAGTACTGGAAGTCCGTAAGTATGGTGATAGGCGCGCACCAGATGATCGGATGCAGCCTTGGACGCCGAGTACGGGCTATTGGGTTCGTACCTGTTGTCTTCACGGAATGCCGGGGCATCATCGCTAAGCGAGCCATAGACCTCGTCCGTGGAAACGTGGAGGAAGCGGAAATCGGCCTGCAGCGGCTCTGCGAGGTCGCGCCAGTAAGCCCTTGCGGCTTCAAGCAGGCGGAAAGTGCCAACGACGTTTGTCTGTACGAAGTCTTCCGGTCCATGGATAGAGCGGTCCACGTGGGACTCAGCGGCAAAGTTGATTATTGCGCGCGGCTTATGCTCGGCCAGCAGCTGCGACACCAGCGAGCTGTCGCCAATGTCGCCCTGGACGAAGACGTGTCGATCGTCGCCCTCCAGGCTCACCAGGTTCTGGCGATTGCCTGCATAGGTCAGCTTGTCGAGACTGATGACTTTCTCATTGCTTTCAGCCAGCCAGTCGAGAACAAAATTCGAGCCAATGAATCCGGCACTGCCGGTCACGAGGATAGTCATGTCGGTCATATCCTTTGAAAAACGGCAGCCGCTGCCAGTCCCAGCGTTCCGGTTGAAGATTGGCGATGGACACCAGATTGCCTGATCAGTCGGAGACGTTCGGGCAGGCGTGACTCGCGAGCTAGCTCGAACAGACGGAGGGTCTCCCTGTTCTCCGGAGTGAGGCG
Organism: Pseudomonas sp. HS-18; assembly: GCF_020401845.1. NCBI lineage: Bacteria > Pseudomonadati > Pseudomonadota > Gammaproteobacteria > Pseudomonadales > Pseudomonadaceae > Pseudomonas > Pseudomonas sp. HS-18. The sequence goes on along the minus strand of NZ_CP084413.1, from coordinate 6,020,476 downwards.
TTCGCGGAAGCACGATAGCGCGTGGAGATTCGCATCCATCCAGCCGCGGAAAGTGCCTTTGAACATTTTCCCTACGCGAATTGCGCGCTCGCGCAGACTGGAATTGGCGCCAACCAGGTTCTGTTCGTGCTGTCGGTAAGCAACAGTTGGCCGCTGCTCATAGATGACGTTACCGCCACAGCCGGTAACCAGCAGATAGGCCCACCAGTCATGGGAGATGATGCGTGCCGTGGTCGGGGTCTGCTTCAGCAGGTCGCGGGCCACTGCGTTGAATAACATGGTGTTGCCGCCAGCAATGCTCTGAACCAGCGCGTTCTCGAAGGACGGCGGTCGTGCGAACAGGGGAGACATGCCGAAGGGCTTTCCACTGGCGTCGATCAATTGGGTCCGGGAGCAGAACAGGGCTGGCCGCTCCAGCGGGCATGCGATCAGTTGCGACAAGCCAGTTGTCAGGCGATCTGGCAGCCAGCGGTCATCTTGGTCGCAGAAGGCGAAGTAGGGGGCCTGAATATCCGGGTGGCGGAGAAGGCTGAGGAAATTTGCCGCAAAGCCCTGGCAGGGGCCCTGCACTATGACGAGTCGATCGGTTCCCAGCTTTGCCTGATACTGCTCCAGAATGCTGCGCGTGCTATCGCTGGAGCCGTCGTCCGAGGCATAGACCACCCAATGCGGGTGCGTCTGGGCGATCAGCGAGTCCAGTTGTTCGGCCAGGAACTCTTCTCCGTTATAGGTTGACAGTAAAATGGCAACCAGATCGGAGGGTTGTTGGGAAACAAGCCCTCTTGGGGCCGATGTCGAGGGGGAGAACATCAACGCAACGCCTCACGCGGATCCATCCAGTTGGTACCCTTACACCATCCATGGTCAATGGGATAGATGAGCGTGACGCACGCACGAGCCGGACCAGGTGGAAAAACTAGGGCGGCCATTATATGCATCACGTCGATTGAGTAAATCTATGTCCGCACAGATGTGTGGCTCTTTGGTATCACTCTGGTGTCCTAGCAATCCCATGGCTCGCATCTATAAGATGAAATTGGACACAGCTCAAGGCGAAAAGTTTCAGGGCCGTCGAACGGTCTGTCCATGGGCTCAGTCAAGGAAATGCTTACGTGACGTGATAGCCGTCTGCTCATGGAAAGCACTGTCTCGGGGGGAAGAGACCTGACGCTGAGAGCCGACGACCGGCCATTCTTGTAACCAATGCGAACTTGTCTGGTTTGCGTCGGCTCTATGACAATCCATTTCCACAGCAACAGACGGAAGCCTCGGGTTGCTAGCCCGGGAGAAAAGTTACGGATGAACGGTAACAAGAAGTGCAAAAAGGCCCATGCGGGGTGGGCCTTTGTGTTTGGTAGTCATGGTGCCGGCACCAGGAATCGAACCCGGGACCTACTGATTACAAGTCAGTTGCTCTACCAGCTGAGCTATACCGGCAAGGAGGGCCGCCATTATAGCGGCGCCGGCTGGGGTGTAAACCACTGATTTTGCAGTGTGATGCAGTACCTGTTCAGTGTCCGCCAGCCGTAGCCGCACCGGGTTTGGCGCCGAAGGGCGGCTTGGCCAGGCAGATGACCACCAGCATGGCGAGAAACAGCCAACCCAACAGGGTGAAGTAGTCGATGGTCGACATCATGTAGGCCTGGCTTTCCACCATGCGCTCCAGCAGCGAAGCGCTGTGTTGGCCGGGGCCGCCGAGCTGATCGACGGTCGCCCGGGTGGCTGGGTCGTAGGCGCTGAGGTTCTCGGTCAGGTAGGCATGGTGCATGGTCGCCCGGCGGTTCCACAGCCAGGTGGTCAGGGACGCGGCGAAGCTGCCGGCCAGGGTGCGCAGGAAGGTGGCCAGGCCCGAGCCGTCGGCGATCTGGTCGGGCGGCAGGTCCGAGAGCAGGATGCTGAGGATCGGCATGAAGAAGAACGCCACGCCGAAGCCCATGAACATCTGCACCAGGGCGACGCGGGCGTAATCGACCTCGGTGGTGAAGCCTGCCCGCATGAAGCAGGTTGCGGCCATCGTCAGGAACGCAAGGCTGGCGACCACGCGCAGGTCGAAGCTTTGCGCGTAGCGTCCGACGATCGGCGAGAGGAAGATCGGCAGGATGCCGATGGGTGCGGCTGCCAGGCCCGCCCAGGTGGCGGTGTAGCCCATCTGCGTCTGCAACCACAGCGGCAGCAGCAGGCCCATGCCGAAGAATCCGGCGTAGCCGCCGACCAGGGCCAGGGTTCCGACGGTGAAGTTGCGGTGCACGAACAGTCGCAGATTGACGATCGGGTGGCGGTCGGTCAGTTCCCAGATCACGAACACGGCCAGGGCGATCACCGCGACCACCGTGCCGCCGATGATGAAGCCGGATTCGAACCAGTCCAGGTCGTTGCCCTTGTCGAGGACGATCTGCAGGGCGCCGACGCCGATCACCAGCATCGCCAGGCCCATGTAGTCCATGGGCGCGTGCTTGATCACAACTGGACGAGCGCGCAGTTGCTGGTAGACGACCATGGCGGCGAACAGGCCGATGGGCACGTTGATGAAGAAAATCCACGGCCAGCTGTAGCTGTCGGTGATCCAGCCGCCGAGGATGGGCCCGGCGATGGGCGCGACCACCGTCACCATCGCCAGCAGTGCCAGTGCCATCCCCCTTTTCGCCGGCGGATAGATGGAGATCAGCAGGGTCTGGGTGATCGGGTAGAGCGGCCCGGCGACGAAGCCCTGGATGGCCCGAAAGCCCACCAGCATGCCCATCTGCTGGGCGACGCCACAGAGAAACGAGGCGACCACGAAGAGCAGGGTGGCGGCAATGAACAGCCGCACCTCTCCGACCTTGCGGCTCAGCCAGCCGGTGAGCGGCAGGGCAATGGCGTTGCTCACCGCGAAGGAGGTGATGACCCAGGTGCCCTGCTCGGAGCTCACCCCGAGGTTGCCGGAGATGGTCGGCAGGGCGACGTTGGCGATGGTGGTATCGAGCACCTGCATGAAGGTCGCCAGCGACAGGCCGATGGTGGCCATAACCAGGCTGGGGGGGCTGAAACTGCTGCTGTTGGGCTGGCTCATGACGGTAGTAGGATCAGCGCTGCGCGGTGCTGTGGTTGGCGTCGGCCAGGTTGGCCTGGATCAGCTTCTCGATCAGTTGGTCGGCCGAGGCCAGCTGCTCCTGGTAGACGTCGGTGGAGAACACCGCCTCGTGCGGCGATTGCTGGGCGAGGGCGGGTCCGCTCTGGTCGTGCAGGCTGACGTTGACGTCCATGGACAGGCCGATGCGCAGCGGATTCTTCGCCAGTTCCTCGGGGTTGATGCGGATGCGCACTGGTACGCGCTGGACGATCTTGATCCAGTTGCCGGTCGCGTTCTGTGCCGGCAGCAGGGAGAAGGCGCTGCCGGTGCCGACGCCGAGGCTGTCGACGGTGCCGGAGTACTTCACTTCGCTGCCATAGAGGTCGGAGCGGATTTCCACCGGCTGGCCGATGCGCATGTGCTTGAGCTGGGTTTCCTTGAAGTTGGCGTCGATCCACACCTGGTCAAGCGGGATCACTGCCATCAGTGCGGCACCCGGCTGCACGCGCTGGCCGACTTGCACGGTGCGCTTGGCGACGTAGCCGGTGACCGGCGCGATGATCACCGCGCGGGCGTCGTCCAGGTAGGCCTGGCGCAGCTTGGCGGCGGCGGCTTTGACGTCCGGGTGCGAGGCGATCACGGTGTCGTCCACCAGCGCGCGGTTGGTGTCCAGTTGCTGCTCGGAGTTGGTCAGCGAGCTGCGCGCGGTGTCCAGGGCGTCGCGAGCGTGAGCCAGTTCTTCCTGGGAGATGGCGCCGTCGTTGGCGAGGTTCTGCCGGCGCTTGAAATCGGCCTCGGCCTTGGACAGGGCGACCTTCTTCGTGGCGACGTCGGCCTTGTAGCCGTCGACGTTGCTGAACAGCCCGCGCACCTGGCGCACGGTGCGCGCGAGGTTGGCTTCGGCCTGCTGCAGGGCGATGTCGGCATCACTGGGGTCGAACTTCACCAGCACCTGGCCCTTGCGCACCAGATCGCCGTCATCGGCGCCGATGCTGACCACGGTGCCGGTGATCTGCGGGGTGATCTGCACGACGTTGCCGTTCACGTAGGCATCGTCGGTGTCCTCGTGCCAGCGGCCGTAGAGGATTTCCCAGGCGACGCTGGCGAGGCCGGCGATGATGACGACGGCGAGCAGGATCAGCAGCCAGCGCTTGCGCTTGGGGTTGCCGTTCTGGGTTTCTTGGGTGGCGGTGCTCATGTCGGGTGCCTCGTTCAGTGCGCGGCGGCCGCGTTCGCCTGGGCGAGCGGGGCAGGAATGGAAGTGGTGTCGGGCTGGTAGCCACCGCCCAGGGCCTGGACCAGTTGCACCGAAAGGTCGATGCGTTGGGCGTCCAGACTGGCCAGCTGACGTTCGGCGAGGAGCAGCTGCTGCTGCACGCTGAGGGCGTCGAGGTAGTTGCCGACGCCTTCGCCGTAACGGCGCATGGCCAGGTCGAAGTTGGACTTTGCGATATCGCGGGCATCGCGCTGGTCGTCGATCTGCTGCTCCAGCGAGCGCAGCTTGCCGAGATCGTCGGTGACCTCGCCGAGAGCGCTGACCAGGGTCTTGTTGTACTGGGCGACGGCCAGGTCGTAGTCGGCGTCCTTCCCGGCCAGGTTGGTGCGCAGGCGGCCACCGTCGAAGATCGGCAGGGAGATGGCCGGCGCGATCTGGAAGAACCGGCTCGGCGCTTTCAGCACGTCGCTGGTGTGCAGAGCGGCCAGGCCGACCATCGCGCCCAGGTTCACGTTGGGATAGAACTCGGTCTTCGCCGAGTCGATGCTTTTTGATGCAGCTTCGACCCGCCAGCGCGCGGCGACGATGTCCGGGCGACGGCCCAGCAGTTCGGCCGGCAGGTTCGACGGCAAGCTCAGCGCGCCGGGCTTTAGCACCTGCGGACGCTGCAGGTCCTGGCCACGGTCCGGGCCCTGGCCGAGCAGGACGGCGAGGGCGATGCGGTCGCTGGCAATTTCCTGTTCCGCGGCGGCCAGCTGCTGCTTGGCGCTGGCGACCTGGGACTGCGTCTGTTGCAGCTGGACCTTGCTGTCGAGACCAGCGTCCATGCGTTTCTGGCTGAGCTGGAAGAGGTGCTGCGAGCGATCCAGTTCATCCTTGGCCAGGTCGCGGGCAACGAAGGCGTGGGCCAGATTGCTGTAGGCGCGGGCGACATTGGTGGAGAGCGTGATCGAGGCGGCCTGGCGGTCGACTTCGGCAGCGTTGGCCTGGCCGAGGGCGGCTTCCCAGGCGTCGCGCTGGCCGCCCCAGAGATCGAGGTCGTAGCTGAAGCTGAGCGACAGGTATTTTACCGCCGAGTAGCGACCGCCCATGGGCGCAGGAATCACGCTTTCCGGTGCGCGGATGCCGGCATAACTGGCGGTGCCCTTGACGCTGGGCATGCGCGCGGCGTCCTGCGCTTGCGCAGCGGCGATGGCCTGGCGTGCGCGGGCGCTGGCGATGTCCAGGTCTGGCGTGCCTTGCAGGGCCTCGCTGATCAGACTGTCCAGCTGCGGGTCGCCCAGGCTGATCCACCAGTGCTCGCTGGGCCAGGCAGCGGTGGACAGCGGAGTACCATCGAGGCTGACGCCAGCCTTCAGGCTGGCGGGGTCGACGGCCTTGCCACTGATGTCCAGGCCCTTGTAGCTGACGCAGCCGGACAGGCCCAGTGCGGCGACGAACACGGCGGCCGGCAGCAGGGCGATACGGAGATGGTTCATGATCATTTCTCCTGCGCCGCGCAATGGGCCGCGGCGCCGTGGGCGCGCAGGATCTTGTCGAGCAGGCCGGTGAGGGTCTGCAGTTCATCGCGGGAGAGGCCGCCGACCAGCTCGTTCATGGCTGCAGCGGCGATGCTCGGGGCTTCGTCATTCACGGCCTGTCCGGCGGGGCTCAGGCTTAGGCGCACGCTGCGTCGGTCGTTCTGGCAGGGCTCGCGGACCAGCAGGTCCTTGCGTGCCAGGCGGTCGAGCATGCGGGTCATGGACCCGCTGTCGATGGACAGCTCGCGGCACAGCTCGGCCGGGGTGTTGGCGCGGTCGTTGCCGATGAAGAACAGCACCTTGAACTGCGCGGCGGTGATGTCCAGGTGCGCCAGATGCTTGTCCAGCAGGCGATCCTTGAGGATGGCGGTGGCACCCAGCAGCTGGCCGATGGAGCCTTTGAATGGAAAATCCGCGACGTCGTAGTGATTCATGTCAAAACAGAAAGCTGCTTAGGCAGTGAAATGTTTCGAAATGATACTGCCTAGGCAGCGATTGACAAGATTAGATTGTCGCGATTACGCAACAATTCGTTCGACGAAGCGCTATTGGAGCAGGAATGGCAACAGGAATGGCTGATTTCCTACACCGCCGAAGACCTTTATGCACAAGGGGGGTAGCTTTAGGGCGCAAATCGCATATGAGATGTGATAGCAATCACGAAGTCTCATAACCCACTGTTTTTAAAAGATTAAATTTATATGTACAGAAAATGACCAGATCGCAGCGAGGCGGTCTGGGCAGTAAGGAAGGGGAGTTTTTTCCGGGGTTACGAACAGAGTTATCCACAGGGTCTGTGGGTGAAGCCCTGGAACGCCCGTCTCAGATGCGTTCGGCCAGTAATAGCAGGTTGCGAGGGGTCATCCGGGTGGCGCAGAAGGCGCCCAGGGTGGCGCGATAGCCCTGTTCCTCGAGGAATAACGCGCGATCGAGCAGCAGCCACAGCTCCATGGGGCGGCGGAACAGTCCGCGCACCAGTTCCAGGTTGCGAACCTGGGCCAGGCGTTGCCAGCCCCTGGCCTCCAGCTCCTGCCAGTCGGTGCCAGTGGGCAGGTCGAGCTCCCTGAGCGCGGCCAGGTCGCGGCAATAGTCGGCGAAGGGCTTGTCCAGCCAGGTCGGCGGCACGGAGGGAGTGGGCAGGTAGTCATTGCTGCCGCGGACTTCCCGTTGCAGCAGGTCGAAAGCCAGCCGCCGCGCCATCGAACCGTCGCGCTGGCGGCGCACGCGGGCGCCAGCGGTGACGGTTTCCGCGAGCGGCAGGCGCAGGTCGTCCCGCGAGAGCAGCAGGGTGGAGCTTTGCGCGGCGTGCGAGAGCGGCTGGTAATACTCGCTATCGATGCGGTTGTAGCAGCAGGGCGCCACGGCGAGCTGGCGGCAGCCCTGGGCGCTGGCCAGTTGCAGCAAGCGTACGTGCAGGTTGCCGCAGGCGTGCAGGGCGACGGCGGTGCGCTCGGTCTGCAGGTGCTCGCGGACGTCCGGTGCGAGCACGTCCTGCTGGTGATGCCGGGCGTGAAGCTGAAGCCGGTCGCTCAGGCGCTGGCCGTCTTCCACCAGGGCATGGTTAAACTCCAGGCTCAGCAGCGGCTTGCCGTCACGCGCCAGCAGACGGCCCAGATGGCCTTTACCGGCGCACCAGTCGAGCCATTGCTGCGGTGCTTCGGCGAAATCCAGGCGGCTGGCGAAGGCTTCGATCTGTTGCCACTTGCGGCCAGGCACATCGACGGTCAGCTGGTTCGGCAACTTGCCCAGCGGCGTTGCCGGGAGTTCGCCGACGACGGACAGCTTTGCGGCCGTGGCAGCCAATGCCGGGAAGGGCGCGGGGGCGTCGAGCTGCTCGGGCGCGTTGTGCACCGCCTCGGCGTCATCGAGGCTGCGGCTTCGCAGCCAGGCGGCCAGTTCGGGGTGTTCGCGCTCCCAGGCCAGCTCCAGCGCCGTGAAGGGTTTCGGCCGCCATAGCGCCTGATGGTCCAGCAGGAAGCCGTCCAGTGCCAGGAAGCGCTGGAGCAGGTCGGGGCCGGTCAGGGGAGTGTCGTTCGAGAGCACGGTGCGAAGCGGGAGAAAGCCACGGGGCGCGCATTATAGCGACCCCGTGGGGGAACGGCGCGCCGGTCAGCGGCCCTGCATGGAGTCGACCTTCAGCCAGCGTTCCAGCAGGCGGAAGATGCGGGTAAGCAGGAGGGTGATGACCAGGTAGAACACCCCGGCGAGGCAGAAGAACAGCATGGCCTCGTAGGTGCGCGCGATGATGGTGCGGGTCATGCCCATGATGTCGAACAGGGTCACGGTGTAGACCACGGCGCTGGCCTTGAGCATGAGGATCACCTCGTTGCTGTAGGCCGGCATGGCGATGCGCGCGGCGCGCGGCAGGATGATGTGGAACAGCGCCTGGCGGCGGGACATGCCCAGCGCGCGGGCGGCTTCCACTTCTCCGACCGGGATGGCGTGGATGGCGCCGCGCAGGATCTCCGCGATGTAGGCTGCGGTGTGTAGGGTCATGGTCAGCAGGGCGCACCAGTACGGGTCGCGCAGGTATGGCCAGAGCGGCCCCTTGCGCACGCTTTCGAACTGGGCGAAGCCGTAGTAGACGATGAACAGCTGCAGCAGCAGCGGTGTGCCGCGGAAGAAGAAGATGTAGGCGTAGGGCACGGCGCGTACGTACCAGTGCCGCGAGGCGCGGGCGATGCCCAGCGGTACGGCGAGGCACAGGCCGGCTACCACGGCGATGGCCAGCAGCTCCAGGGTCAGGGTGGCGCCCTGAAGCATCTTCGGCAGCCATTTGAGGATCAGCTCGAGATCGGTCATAGCTCGTTCCTCACGAAGCCGCGGCCGGCGCGTCGCTCAAGGAAGTGCAGGGCGGCCATGATGAAGACGGTCAGGCCCAGGTAGATGAAGGCCGCAGTCATGTAGAAGGTGAAGGGTTCCTTGGTCGCGTTGGAAGCGACCTGGGCCTTGCGCATGATTTCGTCGAGGGTGATCAGCGAGACCAGCGCGGTGTCCTTCAGCAGAATCAGGTAGAGGTTGCCCAGGCCCGGCAGCGCCACGCGCCACACTTGCGGCAGGACGATGCGCCAGAAGATGCGCGGAGCGGAGAGGCCCAGCGCCTGCCCGGCTTCGCGGTGGCCCTTGGGAATCGCCAGTAGCGCGCCACGGAACACCTCGGTGGCGTAGGCGCCGAAGCACAGGCCCAGGGCGCAGGTGCCGGCGGCGAAGGGCGACAGGGCGAATTCGGGGTAGCCGAACAGGTCACCGATGGCGTTCAGGCCGGCCACGGTGCCGAAATAGATCATCAATACCCAGAGCGTCTCGGGTACGCCGCGCACTACGGTGGTGTAGAAACCGCCGAGCATGCGCAGGAAGCCATTCTTCGAGGTCTTGGCGACGGCGCCGAGCAGGCCGAGGATCAGTCCCACGCAGACTGCGGCGAGCGAGAGCTTGAGCGTCATCCAGGTGCCGGCGATCAACTGATCGCCAAAGCCGTGCAGGTCGAAAATCATGGGGAGTCACGCCTGAAGGCGCGCGCCGCCCGGCAAGGGCGGCGCGGCACGTGCATCAGTAGATGCTGAAGGGGAAGTACTTGTCGTTGATCTTCTTGTAGGTACCGTCGTCGACGATTTCCTTCAGAGCGGCGTTCAGCTTCTCGCGCAGCGGGTCGCCCTTGCGCACGGCGATGCCGATCTTGTCGTTGTCGAATACCGGCTCGCCCTTGAACTCGAAGTCCTTGCCGGCGTCGCTCTTCAGCCAGTCGTACTGCACGAACTTGTCGGCCAGTACGCCGTCGAGGCGGCCCGAGGACAGGTCGAGGTAGGCGTTTTCCTGGGTGTCGTACAGCTTGATGGTGACGACGTCGGACATGTTGTCCTCGAGCCAGGTACCGGCGATGGTCGCGCGCTGCGCACCGATCACCTTGCCTTTCAGGTAGCCCTTGTCGGTCTTGAAGTCGGTGGACTTGGGCGCCACGAACTGCAGCTTGTTGGTGTAGTAGGGGTTGGTGAAGTCGACGGCCTGCTTGCGTTCGTCGGTGATCGACATGGAAGCGACGATGAAGTCGAATTTCTTGGCGTTCAGGGCCGGAATGATGCCGTCCCAGTCCGAAGTGACGACTTCGCATTCGGTCTTCATCTTGGCGCACAGCGCCTTGCCGATGTCGAGGTCGAAACCGACGACCTGGCCGCTGGCGTCGATACCGTTGAAGGGCGGGTAGGCGCCTTCGGTACCGATGCGCAGTTTGTCCGCGGCGATGGCCTGGCTCCCCAGTGCAAAGGTGGCCGCGATAGCCAGAACGATCTTCTTATAGTTGTTCATGCAGTGATGCTCCGTTAGCGGTGGCTGGACATGAATTGTTTACAGCGTGCCGATTGCGGGTTGTCAAATACCTGCTGCGGCGGTCCCTGCTCTTCTACCAGGCCCTGGTGGAGGAACACCACCTCGCTGGAAACCTGGCGGGCAAAGTTCATTTCGTGGGTCACCAGCAGCATGGTGCGACCCTCCTCGGCAAGCGCGCGGATTACGTTAAGCACTTCCTGGACCATTTCCGGGTCCAGTGCCGAAGTCGGCTCGTCGAAGAGGATGACCTTGGGTTGCATCGCCAGCGTACGGGCGATGGCGGCGCGCTGCTGCTGGCCGCCGGAAAGCTGTGCGGGGAAGCTGTGGCGCTTGTCGGAGATGCCGACCTTGGCCAGCAGGGCCTCGGCGATCTCGGTGGCTTCGGCCTTGGTCTTGCCCAGCACACGGCGTGGCGCCTCGATGATGTTGTCGAGGATGCTCATGTGCGGCCAGAGGTTGAAGTTCTGGAAGACGAAGCCCAGTTCGCTGCGCAGGCGATTGATCTGCTTGCCGTCCGAGGCGACCAGCGAGCCATCCTTGGATTTCTTCAGCTTGAGTTCTTCACCGGCAACCAGGATCTGGCCCTGGTGGGGGTTCTCCAGCAGGTTGATGCAGCGCAGGAACGTGGATTTACCGGAACCGGAGGAGCCGAGAATGGAAATCACATCGCCGTCGCGGGCGGTCAGGGAAATGCCTTTGAGCACTTCCAGGTCACCGTAACGCTTGTGCAGGTTACGGATTTCCAGTGCGGGTATGGCCGTGGCCATAGGGGGCTCCTCTGTTGTTATTCGGACGCTTTCGCAGCAGGTCACTGCAGAATCGGGGCCATCCTGGCGAGGGGCAACCTAACATGCACTCCAGGGTGCGCCAAGCGCCCATCTGCCGCGGTCGTCGGCTGTAGTGGCAAGTTGTCGCATTGCCGCTCGGCGTTGTCGCCTGGGCTGAACTAGCCGCGCCGGAGGAGGGTGTCCGATGGTGGCGCGGGCGCGGGATAGTGCCAGTTTAGGCCGGCAGTTAAAAGTCCGGCGGCCACTGGGGCCGCCGGTTCGGGTTACTGCATCATCTGCCGCAGCTGCGGATTCGGATCTTCCAACGCCTCGGCGGGCGTAATGTCGTCCTGGGACTCCGGCGGCTGGCTGGCCATCAGATTCGGGTGGCCGGACAGGCGCGGGACCGGCAGCGGCTTGGCGTCGGCCAGGCCGGTACCGCCGGCTTCGGTGGCATTGATCGTCGATTTGCGTGGCTGGGTCAGCACGTGGAAGTCGGTGATCTCGATGACGCCCTTGCCCTCGGCCAGCAGGTGGAAGGAGAACGCCTTGCGCGCTTCCTCGTTGTCGAAGCCGAAGGTCACTTCCAGCGGCTGGTTGCGTTTCACCAGCGGGAAGTCCGGCATCTGGATCGGCACCGGCTTCTCGAACGAGCGCGTCTTGAGTGTCACTTTCGCACCCTTGGCGTCCATCTGGATCGCCCGGATCTTCAGGCTCACCGTGGTGTGGGTGTTGGCCGGGAATTCCAGGTACTGCGCGCCGATCAGGTTGTCGGTGTACTCGTTGTCGATCTGCGGCTTCAGGCGGATGCGCTCCTTGGTCGCGAACTGGTATTCGCGGGCCGACTGCGCATTGACCACCGACTGGTCGAGGATGTCCGCGCGAGCGGTCATCAGACGGGCATCGCGGCCACTGAAGCGCCCGACGAACTTGGCGCTGTCAGCGATGAAGCCGTCACTCTGGTAGCGCCGGCAAACCTGCTGGAAGTCACACTCGGTGAAGTTGCCCTTGCCGTCGTGGTAGCGCTGCATGCCGTTGGTGAACGTCACCATCTCGCGCCCGTTGCTGTATTCGCGGAACAGGGAGCGGCCGGCAATATCCTGCGGCGCCTTGATGGCGAAGTAGTCGAGCACCGAGGATTCCATGTCGACGTGTCCGTAGACGCCAGCCTTCACCGGCGGGAGCGCGGCCTGTTCCGGTGCAAGAATCAGGTTCAGGCCCCAGGCCGAGGCAAGGCGTACGTTGTCGATGCCGTGGGATTCGTCGGAGGTGACGATCACCAGGGTGTCCTTGAGCACGCCTTTCTCTTCCAGGCCCTTGAGGAAGGCATCGACCGCGTCGTCGAGGTAGGCGACCGCTGCCTGGCGCGGCGTCGGGTACTTGGCCAGGTACTCCGGGGTGGCCGAATACGGCTGGTGGGTGCCGACGGTGAGCAGGGTGAGCATCCACGGCTGTTTCTTCTGGCGCAGCTGGCCGACATAGTCCAGCGCACCCTCGAAGAAGGCCTTGTCATCCATGCCCCAGGCGAACTCCAGGTAGGGCTTCTTCTTGAACCAATCGCGGCCCAGGGTCTTGTCGAAGCCCATGGCCGGCATGACCTTGTCCTTGGCCATGAAGCGCAGCCCGGCGCCCTGCAGGAAGTGGGTGCTGAAGCCGGCCTGGTGCATCTGCGCCGGCAGGCATTCGGCGGCGCGGGTCGGATTGCCCAGCAGCTCGACGCCCTTGGGCGTGCCGTTGTCCAGCTTGCTGTAATCGCCGCAGAGCATGGCATAGAGACCGCGGATGGTCTGGTGGCTATGCACTACGTAGTCCGGGGTGGTCATGGCGCGCTCGGCCCAGGTGCTCAGGCGCGGCATCATCGATTCTTCGTAGCTGCTGCTGAGCGCGGCCCGGTTGGTGGCCACGTAGGCGCCAGGAATACCTTCCATGGCGATGATCAGCACATTCTTCGCCTGGCCGCGACCGGCCAGCAGCGGCGTCCCGTTGAGGTCGTGCTGGGTCAGGCCGGTGACGTCCGGGCGGACTTCCGGAAGGTCGCGGTCGCGCCAGTCCTGATAGGCCATCTCGCCGCTGGTGACAGCGCGGGAGACAAGCTGGTGCGGCAGGTTGAACTGCTTCCACATTTCCGCATCGCTGGGCTGGAAGTACTGCACGGCGGCATGGCTGGCCAGCAGGACCGCCGGCACGGCATAGGCGTAGCGCGGCAGCGGCTTCTCGCGGCGGCGCCAGAGCAATGCGCTGAGCAGGATGCCGGCGCCGATCAGGATCGCCAGGTGCAGGTGGTTGAGGCCGCCGCCCTCGGTGGAGTTGGCGACGAAGGTCGGGTCGGCGAGGAAGTGCAGGTCTTCCGGCGCGGGCATGCGGCCCACGGCGCTGACCAGCTCGGCGGTGCCGATCACCGAGAGCGCCCAGACCAGCATCACCGGAATCGCGATGAACAGTCGTCGATTGTGCAGCGCGACGACCAGCAGTGTGCCGAGTGCCAGGTCCGACAGGTAGCCCAGGGCGGAGCTCCAGCCAAGGCTGTAGCGGCCGATCAGCGGGATCAGCAGGAAAAGGGCAGACAGAGAAACCAGGTTGCCCCGGGAATTCCACCAGCTAATGAGTTTGCGCACAGTGACTCCGCTACCAAACATCGAATCCCGGAGGGTATCCCACTCAAAGTGTGGAAATCGTCCGGATGGTCATGATTCTGAAAGATCGGTGTGCTATGTGCCAGTAGACACTGAACTTAAGCAAACATTCGATACGAATCGTGGGAGCGTGCCGGGGCGGGGGAGTGACTTGTTCGGACGGGAATGAAAAAGCCCCTGAAATCTCTCGATTTCAGGGGCTTTTCGGAAGGCTTGGTGCCAGGGACGGAATCGAACTTTTCCCTACAGGCGTTGGGCTGCAACGACTTCGCTGTTCATTCGCTGTGATCTACTCACAAATCTACTCACATTTGTGAAAGTTACACCTTGCATGGGGTGCAAGGCGGCCCATTACTGAGTACCCAGCCGGCGGCGATCAAGCTCTTCGCGCATCCATTGGCTGATGCTGTCCTCACCTGGCACATGGGCCTCGCGGTATTTCATGTTCACATCGTCGGAGTTCGCGGCGATGATCCGCACAAAGCCGCCAGCCGGGACGACTGAAATAACCCTGGTTCCACTAGCCACACATACCTCTATCTCTAGCGGGCCAGGATTGTTGTTCGTGAATGTCCAGATGACGCAGCCGTTAACGTTCTCGTCGGTTATTTCAGGTGGATTACTCATCAGGTGTATCTCTCCGAATTGTTCACAATTCTGGCGATTTGGCGGGCAGCCTTGGCGTTCGCTGCTTGCTGGCTTCTGGCGTCGGTGGTGGTTTGGTAGAAGTTGTTCGTGATGCTGGAGTTGCGACCACCGCCGTTTGCCATACCGGCCTGAACTCGTTCAAGGGTTCTGTCCAGCTTCGCACTGGTCTCAGCGGTGGTGACGCGCTCGCCCTTCTCCAAGTTCCAGGTGCCGGAGACGGGCACCTTGTCGATGCCGTCGTGGGCCATCCCTGCGAGGGCAGACGTGCCGACGGCGATGGCGACAGGCTCGGTGATCGCAAGGGCGGCGGCCATTGCACCAGGGGCCAGGGCCGGACCCACGATTGGGATAGCCGCTGTGGACGCGAATGCGGCAAGTCCGGCCTGCAAGGAGGTTGCCTGTGCGTTTGCCGCCATGGTGGCTGCTGCGCTCATCTGCGTGGTGCGGCCAAAAACGAGCTGGATGGCCTGAGCCACCAACCACTGCGCAGCCATGTCGGCAATTGCCTTGACGATGGTTTGCCCGATAGTGACCGCCAGGTTGCCCAGCGAATCACTCAACGTCTCGGTGCCGGTGAAAACGTCGTAGATGCTGTCGCTAAGTGCGCTGGTGGCGCCACCCAAGATGCCAGTGATCGCATCCGCGGCGATCTGGTAGTGGTTCTCGGCGCTGTCGACGTAGTTCTGGAAGGCCTCATCTACCCCTTTCATCCAGTCGGCCTGGGCTTCGTCAGCGCGTTCGTAATAGCCTTCCTGAATCTTCAGGCGCTTTTCCATCGCGGCCTGGATGATCTCGTTTTCCTCGTCGTACAGTTCCTTCGTAATCTCGCCGGAGTTGTACTGCTCATTGAGGTCAGCAAGCTTCTCGTTGTAGGTCTGCTTGATCTGGAGCATTTCCTGCAGACGGCTCCGGTACTTCTCCCCCATGCCGGCGCCGGCCAGGTCTATATCCAGACCAGCAGCTGCGGTGCTGTTCTCTTGATCAAGATTTGACCCAAATGCAGCCGCCTTAGCAGCGTCCTCGTTCGCCTTTTTCAGCTTCTGCAGGCGGTCGAGCTCGGCGGCCAGGCCATTGAGGCGTTCCTGCTGCTGGGCATTGATGCCCTTCAGTTTGCCCGACTCGATCTCGAACTGAAGCTTGGCGACCTCGGTGGCATCCTTGCGCTTATCGACCTCGGTGTTGATCAGGGCGATCTGCCGCTCGTAGCCGGTCTCGGCATCGTCGAAGCGCTTCTGCAAGGCCTTGGCGGCCTGCTCTGCCGCCTTCGCGGCGGCCTGCTCTTCTTGGGTGGTCGCACGGAAGGTACCCGGCTTATTGCTGAGCTTATTCAGCTCATCCATCACCCCGGCAATCTGCTTCACGAATCCGTTCGTGCCGCCCGTTCCGGCCTTGTCGATATTTTCGATGTAGCCAGCCCACTTCAGGGTTTCCGCCCGAAGGTCTTCACCAACGCCCTCAGCCGTAGATTTGATGCCATCCCAGTTCTTGGCCAATCGAACGCCGAGGGCCGCCGGTCCCATAGCAAGATCAGTCCAGTCGGCATCCTTGAAGCCGGAAGCAGCCACTGCGGCAGCACCACCGATTGCCTTTCCCATGAGGTCGAACGCACCCACGGCTCCTACGGCGGCCTTCGCCATCCACTTGATCGTCGTCACCACCGTCTCGCCAACGGTGACCATCACGGTTCCCTGCTTCGATACTCCGAAGAGATCGTCTGCAAAATCACTCAGTACCGGCAGGAGCTGAGAAACCAATTGGTTTTTGAGGCCCGCTGTACTCTGCTCGATCAGCCAGGTCGCGGCCTTCAGTTCATTTGCCGACTTGATCGTCTTCTCATCCATGATCGCGCCGGCAGCTTCGGCCGCATCGCCGAGCATGGTGAAACCTTCTGAATTGTTCCGGAGCAGCGGCAGCAGAGAAGTTGCGTCACTGGCGATTGCCTCCATGTAGAAGGTCATGTCGGCCTGACTGACGTTCGCCTTCTCCAGGCTATGGACGTAAAGGCCGAGCGCCTGCGGGCCGGAAAGGTTACGGAAATCGTCAGCGGTGACACCGACCTTCGGAGCAATGTTGGTGAAGAAGTCGGCGAGCGCGCCGCCTCCAGTGTTTAGGAAGTCACCTACCTTGTCGTTCACGTCCTTGAAGATGTCGGCAAGTTTCTCTTGCTCAATCCCCACCACCTTTGCACCAGCCGCGTACTTCTGGAATTCGGTGGTGCTGGTGTTGGCCACGCTGGAGAGATTCGAAATCTCTTTCGCCGAATTGATGGCGCCGACGGTAATCGCGCCCAGCGCAGTTACCCCGGCTGCGATGCCGGCACCAATTGCCACACCTGCAGCCTTGGCGTTCTTCTCAACCTCCTTACGCCACTTCGCCGAGCTGCGCTCGGCCGCGTCCATGCCCTGGACGAAGCCGCTGACTTTTGCTACGAGATCAAGAGTCAACACCCCCAACGACTTGCTGGCCATGGCGGCCTCCTAGAAACCTGAATTCTGTGGAAATGGAAAAAAGGGTTCGGGCGCGGTGTCCGAGGGGGGAGAGCTGAACTTTCTCCCCGCCCCGTCAGTAACCCGGATTGACCGCGGGCGGATTGGCCCGCAGATGCTCCAGGGCGTCTGTCGGGCTCATGCCTTTTGCCAACAGCTCGTCGATCTCACGGCGCAGGCGCTCGCGCTGGGTGACCTCATGGAGCAGGGCGCGGGCGTGGGCCAGATGATTGAGTGCGCGCTGGACGTGCTTGGGCAGTTCGTTGGTGGTGGTCATTGGTTCTCTCCCGAGTATTGGTAAAAGGCCCGCCTGGCGCGGGCCTAGTGCCTGATCACTGCGATCCTCCTTACAGCTCAGGCTGCGGCGGTTTTCTTGACCGTGGCACTCACCGCTAATCCACGCCGAGCCCGTCGCGAGACAGGCCCGGTCTGCTATCAGCTGCTGGTGGCGTCTTCCAGGTCCACCAGGTAGATGGCTTGGCCATCGAGGACTTCCAGGCCGGCACGCAGTTCACCCAGGATCAGCACCAGATTGCGGGTGAAGTAGTCCTTGTGGCTGTTGCTCACCATCACGTTGGCGGCCTCACGGTCCAGGACAGTGTGGTCCTCCAGCTTGCTCATCACCTTGGAGCGGATCACCAAGTCGATTTGGCTCTGCAGGGCGCCGTTGTCAGACAGAACCTGCTTGGACGCGGTGGTGTGGCCGGCCACGGTGATGACGTCGGCACGGACCAAGGTGCCCTCGAAGTCCAGTTCAGATTTCTCGTCGCCTTCCTTGACCTGCTGGGCAGCATCGCCGGTGACGTTCAGGCGGACGTGCTCAACGGCATCGCTGGTGGTCGGGCGGGACGGCAGCACCTGGATCAGGCTCAGAGGCGGCAGTACCGGGCCGACGATGCCGGAGCGTTCCGGGTTGCTCGGCATGGTGCTGCTGTTCGAATCGCCGCGGCCTTCGGTGACGATGGCGCGGATGCTGGCGCTGAGCTTGGTACGAGCGGTGCCGTGGTTCCATTCCTTCAGCGCGGCGAAGGCGGTGGACTCACCCAGGGAGCGGACGACCTCGCCGGACACGTCGCGCAGGGTGCCGTGCTGACGCTGTTGGCCGTCACCACCAGCCAGGAAGGACTGTTCCAGGGCCAGCAGTCGGGAATTCACTTCAGCGCCGTGCTGCTTGATGGCTTGGTTGCTTTCGGTGAAGGCCTTGAGGGTTTCGCTCAGGTCATTCCCCAGGGCGCTGACCTCTTCGCTAATGGCCGCCAGAACGCGGGGATCGGCAGCGCCGCCAGCATTCAGATGGGCGCGCAGTCGGCTGGTTCGAGCAGCAACGGTCTCATGGGTGGGCATATCAGGGACTCCAGTCAGATAGGGAGATGGGCTTTCACCCGTCCCGCCAGCGCCAAGCATGACGGAGCCCCAGCGCCAAGCATGAGGCTATGGCAACCAATCTACGCGCGCGCCAATCCCCTGATCTACTGGTGGTTTTTGGTGTTTGTCCCGTACTGTCCCGTACCGTTTCAGAGCCTGGATTCATCCGACGAACGGTATTGGTGGCGAGCATTGAACAGATCGAGATACCCGGAATCCCGGGGATTTAAATCCCTCTGATCAGAGGGATTTAAAGGTGAGGTGGGGTCACTTTTGATACCGGATTTTCCGGTATCAGCCATCGTCACCAGGCGTACACGTTTCGTGCTGGTAAAGCCGGGATTCCGACCTTTAGGAAAAGGGGAGGATCTGCCCACTTTCCAATCCGGGGCGGAAACCCGGAAGAAACCCAGCCGGTTAGCACTGGGTTCCAAGTTTCGTTTGAAACGGCAGTTCGGAAGGGTAGCATTTGAAACGCGGACCTTTGGGACGACTGGCGGCCGGTTGGCCCTCGCTTCCTTTTGAAAGGGAAGCGAGCCCCTCACTGAGACCAAATCGCCACACTCGGAAAGCCTGGTCCGGCGCTGAACACGTTCCAGGAACGGGTAAACCTGCGCCACACCCTGTCCCGCGCAGGAATCTGCAGTCAGGTCGGACGAAAATCAGAGGTCGGAAATTTCGAGTCGTCGGGCCGCGCGCACTTCTGAGCCCTCTTTGGAGCCCTTTCCAAGGGCAGTAGATTGGAGATGGCCATGGCTGCGCCCTGGTATATCTAAGAAGGAGTACAGTTTCTGTACCAAGTGAAACCCCTCCATCGGTACAGTTTCTGTACCCATGAGCGTGTTTTTCATGGTCCGTCAGGCCTCCATCGGTACAGTTTCTGTACCCTGTCGGTACAGTTTCTGTACCGGGTGTTTTGCTCTTTCGAGGCTGAATTTCCGCGGCGGGGTGGTGGTCGGCGATAGCTCGATCTTTCCATCGCACGGATCGATGGGGCGCCAGGTGATCGCGTACAGCGCGCAGCAGCCACCTGGCTTGATGAACCTGCCTTCCCGGGTGCGCACGATCAGATCGCGCTCCTGGAGCTCTTCCAGGGCCTTGGCGAGGGTGGCCTTGCTGCCGATACCCCATTCGCTAGCGCTGGCGAAGGTGGCGCTGAGGTCGCCGTTGTTCGCGCCGCGGTACTGCCGGAGCAAGCCCAGCAGCACCTTGAGCGCGCCACCTGATAGTGTCCGGAAGTCTTCGCTGTCCATCACCGCGTGGGGAATGGCAGCGAAGGTTCCGGATTCTCGGCGGCCCTTCGACTTAGCGAGGGTTCGGGCCACTGGCACCGTCCTCGTACTGCTGGACCTTCTTCAGATGCTCTTCGAACCGCTCGCCGGTTTCACACAGGCCGCCAGCAATGACCTGCAGAGCAGAGAGCAGGCCGCCGAGCTCGTACTCGCGGAGGAACGCTTGATTGGAGTCATCGGACTTGCGACAGATGTCTTCCAGGATCAGCTTGCCGATAGTGTCGATGGCGTAACCGGCGTCGCGCATGAGCTTTGCCGACTCATGGCCGAGGGGATAGACAGTCATTGCTCATCCTCCTTCTCCGCCACGTCGAGCTCGTTTTGCATGTCCCTTGCCCGAGTTTCCGAGTAGGTGCAAAGTTCGTTGGCGAGATAGCAGGCGAGGCCAGCCAGATCGCGAGCATGCGACACGCGAGCACCGAGCAACGCACTTCCACCCTCCAGTGTGTTGTCGATGGCGCAAGCCAGCGCGTTGAGCCAGCGAGCCTGCTCCACGCAATAGCGGGCGTGCTCGATTGCATCAAACGCTACCAAGGAAATCTTCTGAGATTGAGTATTCATTTGGCACCGCCTTGCGCTTCCAGAGCGGCGGCAATCTCTTCACAGGCATCGGCCCAGGCATCCCCTTCCAGGTTCTCCAGCCAATCGCAGGCGTTGGGCTGGGCTTCAAGGGAGCGCTGGATAGCGCGGTGGTGGTTGTAGCGTTTGAGTCGAACGGCGAGGGAGGTATTGCTGTGCAGAGCAGCAAGGGCCATTGCCCGGTGGGCAGAGGCGCGTGCTTTGGACTGATTGCGGGTGGTCATGGATGACACTCCTGTGTAATTGGAGCTGCCACCGCTCGCGGCCAAGCGAGTGAGGGAGGCAGCAGTACGCGGGTTGGCCGACCGGGTACACAGGCTCCCGGCACACCCGAAGGTGTCCCACGCACTGCTGCCATAACACGGCATTGCGGACGCAAAAAAAGCGCCTGCAATGGTGTGTTGGGCGCTGGTGCGCCTGTGTATATTCGACCGGCCAAGGTCGGTCACGGGATTTACCGTGACCACCTCACGATAGCGGGAGGAAGGGCTGAGCGCAAGAGTCATGCGGCAGCCCTCCGGTTGATGGCCATCATCGCCAGCGCACGGTGGGCACGCTTGAGCTGGGATGCGGGGATGCTATAGCGGATGACGTCGCAGCCTTTGCCCCAGCGGGTGGGCACGCGCTCAGGCTGGCGCTGGAACTCGATGCCCCAGTTGTGGGCCAGAGCGCTAATGGTGGAGTTAAGGCAGTGGTCGCCGATGCGCTCGGCTTCGAAGCGATTGAGGGAGCCGCCGGCCACCAGGAAGGCGAGCACGCGGCTCAGCTTGGTGGGAGCGTTGGCGACTGTGATAGTATTACGTTGCGAATTTTGAGGGCTGGCCTGTTGGTCGGCCTTTTTTTTGTCCATTAGGCTGCCACCCCGCGAGCTTCAGCGATGCGGGAATCCATCCAGGCACGAACTTCTTCTTCGGCCCATACGACGGTCATCGGGCCGAGATTGATCTGAGCGGGGAAGGTGCCAGCAGCGATCCGGCGATACAGATCGGACTTGCTGAGCGAGGTGATGGAGAGCACTTCTTTGATGCGGATGAAGCGCCGGGGCTGGGTAGTTTTGTCTGCCATCGCACTAGCCTCCTTGGGGCTGGTTGGGAGCGATGGGCAAATGCTGTTGGTTGAGGCTGGAAACTAAGGGGGGTTACCTTCCAGCTTTGCGAGCAGGGCGGTAATAAATTTTTAGAAAGGTGCTTTTCTTGAGTGACCCAAGTTCCTTCCTGGAGTTGTCGTCAACCGCAATCACGCTGTCGCCGTCGATATAGACCTCGAAGTCGAATTCGTCCGCCTCGAACAGCCATGGGTTATCGGCGCTGGGTAACGCCTGCCAGGCTGATTCCGCGCTGGCATGTCTTGTGCTGGCGAGTCTTTTAGCGACTGCTTTTGCCCATTTGCGTTTTTTGTGTCGGCAACCGCCATTGGCTCCATGGCGCTTCGATGCTTCAGCCGTTTTCAGCGCGGGCCAGACCAAAAGGAGTCGGTTGATGTTTACGATGCAGGCCATTAGCTCCGCTGCTGAGCGGGTGTCAGATGCGGCTAGAGGGGCGAGGGCGATTATCCGCTGCGACAGGGCAGAGAGATTGCCGGGCAGTCCTTCACGCTCGAGGTAAAGCGTATCGGCGAGTAGTCGAGCGTTTTCTACAACTCCATCCAGGGCGCCAGGCGCTGCAAAGTCAGCGGGGGCCAGGAAGGTAATAGCCTTCACTTTTATCCCGCTCATGCGCGCCTGATGCTCACTACGTTAGCGCCAGCGCATAGTGCGTCGATCTCGTCCGCCCAGGCTTGCATCATTCCCCGGCGCTGCTCCAAGTAGCTGGCGTGGTTGTAGGTGTCGCGGATCTCGTTTTCATCGCCGTGGGCCAACTGACGCTCAATCCAATCACGATTGTAACCGCGGTTGTTCAGCTCGGTACTCAGCAGGTGACGGAATCCGTGGCCCGTTTGCCGTCCCTCGTAGCCGAGATTGCGCAGCGCCTTGTTGACGGTGTTCTCGGATAGCGGCCGGCCAGGGTTGGCCTTGCCAGCGAAAGCAAGGCCATAGCGTCCGGTGATTTCTTGTAGGTTACGAAGCAGTTCCACGGCCTGGGTTGGCAGGGGGACGATGTGCGGGCGCCTGGCCTTCATTCTGGCTGCTGGGATGGTCCAGGTAGCGGCATCAGGATCGAACTCAGACCAGGGAGCCTGACGTAGTTCTCCGGGGCGTACGCCGGTCAGCAGTAAAAGGCGAATGGCAATCTTGGTGGTCTGGTCGCACCTAGCTCCAGCCAACTTTTCCAGCAATTCGGGAATTTCACTCAGTGGGATATGGGGATGATGCTTCGCCCGGGGTGCGTGGGCGGCGACCACATCCAGATCGGTAGCCGGGTTGGTGGTGACTACTCCCTTGGCCAGGCCGAAGCGGAAAATCTGATTCAGCCACTGGCGAATCTTGCCGGCCGCGTTCAGGGTTCCTCGTGCTTCGACCTTACGGACCAGCTCTACCACCTCCGGTCTGGTGATCTCCGACGCCGGCCGCTTGCCGATCACTGGGATGATGTCGTTGTCCAAGTACAGGCGCGCCTTGTAGGCGGTGGCGTCTGCCCATCGAGGGGCGCTGTAGGCGTACCACTCGTTGGCCAGTTTCTCGAAGGTGTACGCCTCGGCCTCTCTGGCGCGTTTCTCGGCCTGTTTGTGCTTGGATGGATCTACCCCAGCGGCAACCTGTGATCGTGCAACGTCGCGCAATTCTCGCGCCTTGGCGAGCGTGACGGCCGGGTAGGAGCCCAGGCTGATCATCTTAGGCTTACCGGCGAAGCGATAGCGGAAGCGCCAGAGCTTACTGCCGGTGGGAGGGATTTCGAGGCTCAGGCCCAGGGTGTCGGAGAGGCGATAGAGCCTCTCGCGGGGCTTGGCGGTACGGGCTGCGGAGTCGGTGAGAGGCACGGATATCCCCGGAAAGCCACGCCGGGCGCCGGATAGGCATCCGGGTGTGAGTAGAAATTCATGACCGAACTGCGTCTACTCACGAATCTACTCACAAAGTTTTGGGCTTACAAGGGATCGCTTGGGATCGGTAGAAACAAAAAAACCGGCTCAGAGGCCGGTTTTCTTGGGGTTCCGAGACTGCTAGAGAACTCTCGGGACCAGTATGTGGTGCCCAGGGACGGAATCGAACCGCCGACACGGGGATTTTCAATCCCCTGCTCTACCAACTGAGCTACCTGGGCAACGTGGCGCGCATTAAAAGGGTTTTCGGAAAGGGTGTCAAGCGTGCCGCGAAAAAATTTTTCAAATAATACCGGAGCTTACGCGCTGGGCGGGACGTAGCCTTCGGCCTGCGCGTATTCCTCGCCGCTGAGGAACTTGTCCATTTCGGTGCTGAGGAACTTGCGATCCTCGGCGTTCATCATGTTCAGGCGACGCTCGTTGATCAGCATGGTCTGGTGCTTCTGCCATTCTTCCCAGGCTTTCTTCGAAACGTGCTCATAGATGTCCTGGCCCTTGGCCCCGGGATAGGGCGCGCGATCGAGGCCGGGCAGCTCTTCTTTGTATTTGCGGCACATCACCAGTCGGGTCATGACATTTCTCCTGCGTTCAACACGTCGGCGGCTCGTTTGAGCAGCTTCTTCACCGGGGCGGCAAGGCCGAGCCGGGGCGGGGTGGCGAGGTTATACCAGAGCCAGTCGGCCTCGGCCACGGCGGGGGTTGCGTCTTCGACGCGCACCAGCCAGGGCTCGATGGCCAGCTGGAAGTGGCTGAAGGTATGGGTCAGGCCGGGCAGTTCGCGGCGCTCGCCCAGGCGAAGGGCGTGGCGCTGGGCCAGCGGGTCGAGGGCGGCCAGGTCGTCCAACTCGGGGAAGCTCCACAGGCCGCCCCAGAGGCCGGTCGACGGACGGCGATAGAGCAGGATGTCGCCCTCGCGGTTGGCGAGGATCGGCATCAGCGTGCGCTTCTGCGGCAGCGCCTTGCGCGGCTTGGACACCGGGAAATCGGTCTCGCGGCCGAGGAAGTGCGCGCGGCAGCCCTCACGCAGCGGGCAGAGCAGGCAGCTCGGCTTGCTGCGGGTGCAGAGCGTGGCGCCCAGGTCCATCATCGCCTGGGTGTAGTGGTTGACCCGCTCCTGTGGCGTGAAGCGTTCGGCGGCGTCCCACAGTTGCTTGGCCACTTTCGGCTCGCCCGGATAGCCGTCGCAGGCCAGGTAGCGCGCCAGCACGCGCTTGACGTTGCCGTCGAGGATCGGCGCGCGCAGGCCCATGGAGATGCTGGCGATGGCGCCGGCGGTGGAGCGGCCGATGCCAGGCAGCTCGGCGAGCTGCTCGACGTCACGGGGGAATTCGCCGCCGTGCTGCTCCATGACCCGCTTGGCGGTCTTGTGCAGATTACGGGCGCGGGTGTAGTAGCCCAGGCCCGTCCACAGGTGCAGTACTTCGTCTTCCGGCGCATTCGCGAGATCGGCCACGGTGGGCAGCGCCGTCATGAAGCGGTCGTAGTAGCCCATCACGGTGCTGACCTGGGTCTGCTGCAGCATGATTTCCGAGACCCACACCCGATAGGGCGTTATGTTCTGCTGCCAGGGCAGGTCATGGCGGCCGTGCGTGTCGAACCAGTCGAGCACGGCCGAGTTGAAGCTTTGCGGGGTCACTTCTTGAACAGCCCTTTGAGTGCGTCTTTGAGTTCGGGACTGACCTTGTCGCCGAGCTTCTCTTCGAGTTTCTGGTTCAGCCGGTCCCCGGCCAACCGTGCGGCGATCTTGCCGATGCCGTCCTTGTCCAGGCGACAGGCCTTGGCGCCCAGCTCCAGCGGGCCGCGGCAGCGCAGCGGCCACTCGATGCCGACATAGCGCTTGTTCACTTCGCAGGCCGGATCGGGCATGTCGCTCTTGTCGCCTTCGATGGTCACGCCGACGCGGTAGTCCATGCCCAGTACACGCAGGTCGAGGTCGCCGTCAGCCTTGACGGTCAGGCCGGGAATGCTGGCCTTGAGGTCCGGGTTGCTGGCCACGCCGTTGCGGAAGGTGAGGTTGCCCTGCAGTTCGCGGAACGGGGTGTCCTTGCCGCCGTGCTCGGCGGTCAGCGACTTGCGGTTGAGCGTGGCGATGCCCTGGCACAGTTGTTGTTCGAGGTTGGCGTTGAGCAGCACGCCCTGGGTCATGACAAAGCGCGCGGTGCCGTTGAGGTTGTCGATCCAGGCCTTTTGACTGTTGCCCTGGGTGGTGATGTCGGCATCCAGATCGAGCAGGCCCTTCACCGGCGGCTTCTGGCCCTGGGATTCGAGCAGGCGCTCCACCGGTATGTCGGCGATGTGTTTCTTGGCCTTCAGCGTCGGTACGTCCTGGCGCACGTCGAGGCTGGCGCTGGCGTTGAACCTGCCGTCGTAGAGCTCGCCGCGCATGTCGTCGAGGTTGAGCAGGCCACCCTGGCCGCGCAGCTTGAGCACGGCGTTGTCGATGGGCAGCTTGTCCAGGATCAGCTGGCCGAGGGTCAGGCTGGCGTCCAGGTCCAGTGCACGCAGGCGGGCGATAGGCAGCAGCGGCGCGTCGCTCCAGGCCTGCTGGGTCGGCTGGTTGGGCAGCGGAGTGTCGCCTTTGATAGCGCTCTGCTCGGTACTGGCAACTTCAGCCTTGCGTGCGCTGTTGGTGGCGTCCTGGGCCTGCTTGACCTTGGCCGGCAGGTAGCGGTCGAGGTTCAGCTTGTCGCCGGACAACTGGGCGCGGATGGCCTGCTTGCCGAAGTCGGCGATGCCGAGGTTGCCGCTGAAGCTGCTGTCGTCCAGCTTCAGCTTGAGGTCGTTCAAGGTCAGGCTGTTGCGGGTGCCGCTGACGCGGGTGGCCAGTTCGAGCTTGGTGAGGGTGGTGGCGTCGGCCATTTCCGGCAGGGTCTGGCCGATGCTTTCGAGGAATTCGCGCAGATTGAACGGCGCCAGCGACAGGCCGCCATCGAACTTGGGTTCCTTGTCCAGCTCGCGGGCCTTGATCTCGCCGAGGGCGCGCAGCTGGTTGACGGTGACCTTCAGGCCATTCCACTCGGCAACCTGGGCTGCCTGGTCGAGTACCAGCTGGCCCTGGGCACTGTAGTTGGCGGTCTTGCCCTGGAACTGGTCGCCGGAAACTTCGCCGGAGAGCTTGGCGTCTTCGAGCTGGTAGCGCTTGAGCGCGCGGTCGAAGCGCAGGTTGCCGGTCAGTTCGGTGCGGGCGCGGATCACCGGCTGGTTGGTGCCCAGGTAGGCGCTGAGCTTGAGCGGGATGTTGCTGCCTTCGCGGATGGCCCCGGTGGTCAGCTCGAGACCCTCGACGCTGTAGGTCTTGCCGCTCTGGGCGTCGGCGTAGTCGATACGCGCGTTCTTCACGTTGAGGCTGTCGATGTCCAGCTTCATCGCCTGGTGGGATTGCTGGGCGTCGGCCTTGGCCTGCTCGGTCGGTACGGGCGCTGGTTGTGCGGCAGGCGGCGTGCCGGCGGCGGGCTGGGCGGGCTTGCCGATGCTTTCCCAGTTGCCGACGCCGGCCTTGTCCCTGTTCAGGGAAAGGGTCAGGCCTTCGACGCGGATATCGCTCATCTGCACTTCCTTGCGCAGCAGCGGCAGCACGCGCACGGACATGGCCAGCAACTGGGCGTCGGCAAACGGCTTGTCCGGGGTCTGCAGGCTCGCCACGCTGGTGTCATGCAATTCCAGCCCGAGCCAGGGGAACAGGCTCCAGCCGATATCGCCCTTGAGGTTCAGTTCGAGGTTGGCCTTGTCCCGGGCGAGCTGGCGGATCTCGTCCTTGTAGTCGTTCGGGTCGAAGAAGTGGGTCAGCACGAAGCCGGCGGCGACGATGAGCAGCAGCAGGACCAGGGCAATGATGCCGATGAGTTTGCCGAACGCTTTCATGGACGGGTCCTTGTTCAGGCGGCGAATGGAATGGCGAAGGAGTATACCAATGACGCGCCGGCACCCCAGCCCGCAGGGCAGGGTGGCGTTATTGCGGAGTTGGAACGGGGACGCGGCGCTCGGTTCCCGTCATGAACGCGATCAGGTCGTTTCCAGTGTCAGGCCGAGATGCTCGGCGAAAACAGCCGCTTCGTGTTTGCCGTCAGGTGCTGTCAGCCGCAGCGCGGCCCCTTGCAGCACAGCCAGGCGCTGCGCCTCTTCGAGCAGGCGGCGGGCCACGCCGCGTCCGCGGGTGACCTGGCGCACGCAGAGGCGGGAAAGCCGCCAGGTATCGCCATCGCGCTCGATCCAGGCGGCGCCCAGCAGGCGATCATTGAAGCGCCCGGTGAACAGCAGGCCGTCAGCAAGTCCACGTTCGACCAGCTCGCCGGCGTCTGGGAAGGGCGCCAGCAGCCAGTCGGGCGCGTCGGCGTAGATCTTCAGCAGGTCCTGGCGGTCCTGGTCGCTGGGCTGGGTCAGGTGCTGGACGACGACGGGCATGCTCGATCCTCGTATTCGGGCCGCGCAGTGTAGGGCCATCGGCCAGCGCCGACCACCGCCCGTAGCGGCGCAGCGCCCGGCGCGCCTATAATGCCGGCCCTTCTTATAATTACGTGCAGTGTTAGCTGTGGAGCTGGTGATGGCCGAACGCAAGGCATCCGTCGCGCGCGACACCCTGGAAACCCAGATCAAGGTTTCCATCGACCTGGATGGAACGGGCAAGGCCCGCTTCGATACCGGGGTTCCCTTCCTCGAGCACATGATGGACCAGATCGCCCGCCACGGCCTGATCGACCTGGATATCGAGTGCAAGGGCGACCTGCATATCGACGACCACCATACCGTCGAAGACATCGGCATCACCCTCGGCCAGGCCTTCGCCAAGGCTATCGGCGACAAGAAGGGCATCCGCCGCTACGGCCATGCCTACGTGCCGCTGGACGAGGCGCTGTCGCGTGTGGTCATCGACTTCTCCGGCCGCCCCGGCCTGCAGATGCACGTGCCGTTCACCCGCGCCAGCGTCGGCGGCTTCGACGTGGACCTGTTCATGGAGTTCTTCCAGGGCTTCGTCAACCACGCCAACGTCACCCTGCACATCGACAACCTGCGTGGGCACAACACCCACCACCAGATCGAAACCGTGTTCAAGGCCTTCGGCCGCGCGCTGCGCATGGCCATCGAACTGGACGAGCGCATGGCCGGCCAGATGCCGTCCACCAAAGGGTGCCTGTAATGCAGACTGTCGCCGTCATCGACTACGGCATGGGCAACCTGCACTCGGTGTCCAAGGCACTGGAGCGCGTGGGCGCCGGGCGCGTACTGGTGACCAGCGACGCCAATGTGATCCGCGAGGCGGACCGCGTGGTGTTCCCCGGCGTCGGCGCGATCCGCGACTGCATGGCCGAGATCAAGCGCCTGGGCTTCGACAGCCTGGTGCGTGAAGTCAGCCAGGACCGTCCGTTCCTCGGCATCTGCGTCGGCATGCAGGCGCTGATGGAGCGTAGTGAAGAGAATGACGGTGTCGACTGCATCGGTCTGTTCCCCGGCCAGGTGCGCTTCTTCGGCAAGGACCTGCACGAGGACGGCGAGCACCTGAAGGTGCCGCACATGGGCTGGAACGAAGTGGCGCAGGGCGTCGACCACCCGCTGTGGCACGACATCCCGAACAACGCGCGCTTCTACTTCGTGCACAGCTACTACATCGAGGCGGGCAACCCGCGCCAGGTGGTCGGCCGCGGCCATTACGGGCGTGATTTCGCCGCTGCGCTGGCCGATGGCTCGCGCTTCGCCGTGCAGTTCCACCCGGAGAAGAGCCATACCCATGGCCTGCAGTTGTTGCAGAACTTCGCTGCCTGGGATGGCCGTTGGTAAGCCATGGCCCGCCAGAAGGACAAGCCCGCGATCCTCGAACTCGATGGCGCCCAGCGCCAGAGTGCGGCGCGGGCCATCCAGCGTTTTCTTGAAGACCGTTTCGAGCTGGACGTCGGCTCCTTCGAGGCCGAGGAGGCGCTGGATTTCTTCATGCGCGAGTTCGGCCCGCTGTTCTACAACAAGGCGATCTTCGACGTGCAATCTCACCTGAAAGACCGGTTCGAGAGCATCGAAAGCGACTTGTGGGCGCTCGAGAAGAGCTGACCCGACCCCATTCATCTTTGGATTCGAGCAGGTTCAACCCATGCTGATCATCCCCGCAATCGATCTGAAAGACGGCGCCTGCGTGCGCCTGCGCCAGGGCCTGATGGAAGACGCCACCGTCTTCTCCGACGACCCGGTATCCATGGCCGCCAAGTGGGTGGAGGGCGGATGCCGTCGTCTGCACCTGGTGGACCTGAACGGCGCCTTCGAAGGCAAGCCGGTCAACGGTGAAGTGGTCACCGCCATCGCCAAGCGCTACCCGAACCTGCCGATCCAGATCGGCGGTGGCATCCGTTCGCTGGAAACCATCGAGCACTACGTCCGCGCCGGCGTCAGCTACGTGATCATCGGCACCAAGGCAGTGAAGCAGCCGGAATTTGTCGCCGAAGCCTGCAAGGCATTCCCGGGCAAGGTCATCGTTGGCCTCGACGCGAAAGACGGCTTCGTCGCCACCGATGGCTGGGCGGAAGTGAGCTCGGTACAGGTCATCGACCTGGCCAAGCGTTTCGAGGCCGATGGCGTCTCGGCGATCGTCTACACCGACATCGCGAAGGACGGCATGATGCAGGGCTGCAACGTCGAAGCTACTGCTGCCCTGGCCAACGCCACGCGCATCCCGGTGATCGCTTCGGGCGGCATCCACAACCTGGGTGACATCCAGAAGCTGCTGGACGCCCGCACACCGGGCATCGTTGGCGCCATCACCGGTCGCGCGATCTACGAAGGCACCCTGGACGTCGCCGAGGCCCAGGCACTGTGCGACGCCTTCAAGGGCTGAGCTGAACCACGGGGAACCCTGACATGGCACTGGCTAAACGCATCATTCCCTGCCTCGACGTGGACAACGGCCGCGTGGTGAAGGGCGTCAAGTTCGAGAACATCCGCGATGCCGGCGACCCGGTGGAAATCGCCCGTCGCTACGACGAGCAGGGCGCGGACGAGATCACCTTCCTCGACATCACCGCCAGCGTCGATGGCCGCGACACCACTCTGCATACCGTCGAGCGCATGGCCAGCCAGGTGTTCATCCCGCTGACCGTGGGCGGCGGCGTCAGGACAGTGCAGGACATCCGCAACCTGCTCAATGCCGGTGCGGACAAGGTCTCCATCAACACCGCCGCGGTATTCACCCCGGAATTCGTCGGCGAAGCCGCCGCGCGCTTCGGCTCGCAGTGCATCGTGGTCGCCATCGACGCCAAGAAAGTGTCGGCCCCCGGCGAAACCCCGCGCTGGGAAATCTTCACCCACGGCGGCCGCAAGCCTACCGGGCTGGATGCCGTGGAGTGGGCGAAGAAGATGGAAGGCCTGGGCGCCGGTGAAATCCTGCTGACCAGCATGGATCAGGACGGCGTCAAGAGCGGCTACGACCTGGGCGTGACCCGCGCCATCAGTGAGGCTGTGGGCGTTCCGGTGATCGCTTCCGGCGGTGTCGGCAACCTGGAGCACCTGGCCGCCGGCATCATCGAAGGCAAGGCCGACGCGGTTCTGGCGGCGAGCATCTTCCACTTCGGCGAGTACAGTGTGCCGGAAGCCAAGGCTTACCTGGCCAGCCGCGGCATCGTCGTGCGCTGATCCCTTCCGGGCCGGGGTTCTCCCGGCCCGATGGCTCTATCGCGAGCCTTCCCCTCCTGCGTCCGGTGGCCGCATCCCCTTCCTGCGCACGAAGCTTGCTAGCCGAAGGCTTCAGTCAAGGTAATGGCGTATCCATGTCCCATTGCCATATTCATAGGGTTTATTGGCGTCAATTCTCCGAGTAAGCTCTGCGCCTTCTCAGAAATGTCATACGCAGGAAATATCTCGATGCTGAAGCGCATTCTGCTCGCATGGCTAGGCTGCGGCCTGCTTCTGGCCGGTGCGGCAAGGGCCGAAACGGATTCTTCGGATTACAGCGTGGTGCTGCTTACCGAGAACTTCCCTCCTTACAACATGGCCATCAACGGCAAGAACTTCGCCCAGGAAGACAGCATCGACGGCATCGCCGTGGATATCGTCAAGGAGATGTTCAAGCGCGCCGGCGTGCAGTACAGCCTGACCCTGCGCTTCCCCTGGGACCGCATCTACAAGCTGGCGCTGGAGAAGCCCGGCTACGGCGTGTTCGTCACCGCCCGCCTGCCCGAGCGCGAAAGCCAGTTCAAGTGGGTCGGCCCGATCGGTCCGGACGACTGGGTGCTGCTGGCCAAGGCCGACAGCCCGATCAGCCTGAACAATCTGGACGAAGCGAAGAAATATCGCGTCGGCGCCTACAAGGGCGACGCCATGGCCCAGTACCTGAGCGAGCACGGCTTCGAGCCGGTGCTGGCGCTGCGTGACCAGGAGAACGCCGCCAAGCTGCGCGACGGCCAGATCGACCTTTGGGCCAGCGGTGACCCGGCGGGTCGCTACCTGGCCAAGCAGGTTGGCGTCACCGGCCTGAAGACCGTGCTGCGTTTCAATAGCGACCAGCTGTTCCTCGCGCTGAACCGCGAGACCCCGGATGCCGTGGTGCAGAAGCTGCAGGCGGCGCTGGACAAGATGCGCGCCGAAGGTTTCGTCGACGACGTACTCAACAGTTACCTGTGACACCCGAAGGCCGGCTACTCGCCGGCCTTCGTGTTTGGCGCCGACATCCCTCGGCGCCGGTTTTGCCACGGAAGGCAGACGAGCGAAGTATTCCGTCCCCTCTGCAGGGATGCCGCAAGCCCAATAACGATAACCAAGCGAGCGGTATGACCATGCTGAAAGTCCTGATCAAGACCCTGACCCTGGGTCTGTTGCTGGGGGCCGCCACGGCCCGCGCCGAGTTGCCCGCCGATTACAAGATGGTGCTGCTCACCGAGAACTTCCCGCCGTTCAACATGGCGGTGGACGACAAGAACTTCGCCCGTGATGAGGGTATCGACGGCATCAGCGCCGATATCGTTCGCGAGATGTTCAAGCGCGCCGGCATCCAGTACAGCCTGAGCCTGCGTTTCCCCTGGGACCGCCTGTACAAACTGGCCCTCGACAAGCCCGACTACGGGCTGTTCTCCACCACCTATACGCCCGAGCGCGTGCCGCTGTTCAAGTGGGTCGGGCCGATCGCCAAGACCCACTGGGTGCTGCTGGCGCCGCCGGGCAGTTCGATCAAGGTGAAGGACCTCAAGGACGCCGCCAAGTACAAGCTCGGTGCCTACAAGAACGACGCCGTCAGCCAGAACCTGGAGAGCCAGGGCATCCCGGTGCTCAACGCGCTGCGCGATCAGGAAAACGTGAAGAAGCTGACCACTGGCGAAATCGACCTCTGGGCCACCACCGATCCCGTGGGTCGCTACCTGGCCAAGCAGGAGGGCGTGTCCGGCCTGCAGACCGTGCTGCGTTTCAATGAGGCGCAGTTGTACCTGGCGATCAACAAGGACACGCCGGACGAGGTGGTGGACAAGCTGCAGAAGGCGCTGGACGAGATGCGCGCCGATGGCTTCATCGAGCAGGCGACCAATAACTACCTGTGAGCAGGGACGGGTGTGCGGAATGACCGGCTGAAGATTTGGCTGCACTCCGCTCAGTCGGCTCCCTCTCCCTGAAGGGAGAGGGAGCTATCCGTGCGCTTGGCGGGTGCAGTGCTCGCCGGGAAAGTCAGCGGTAAATCCCATTCCGCCCATGCCCCGCCATGGCGCGGTTGCCGCGCTCGGCGATCATCAACGGCGGTTTCACCAGTTCGAAGCCCTGGGCCTTCAGCGTCGGCAAAACACGCTTGAGCACCGCCAGGGTCGCCGGCTTCGGGTGGCCGATCATCACCACCGTGCCCTGCTTGCGCGCCAGTGCGAGGCCGCGCTGCATCTGCTCCATCACCGCCGCTTCGCTCGGGTCGTCATCGAGGAATACGTCCCGCGAGAGGCTGGCGAGGCCGATCTTCTGCGCCTCGGCGGCGGCTACGGTGGCAGCGCTGGTGCGGCTGTCGAGGAGGAACAGATGGCGGCGCTGCAGCTCCGCGGCCAGCCAGGCCATGGCCGGGCGGTCGGCCGTCATGCGGCTGCCTTCGTGGTTGTTCAGGCCTTGCACATAGGGGACCTTTGCCAGCGCGGCGTCCAGACGCCGAGCTCTTTCGTCCTGGGTCAGCTCAGGGCTCCAGGCGAAGTCACCGCGGGCCGGGTCCATAGGCATGTGCAGCATCACGGTGCGCCCGCGCTGGTGCGCCTCGCGCGCAAGCTCGGCGGCGTGGGGCGTGTCGGGGATGATTGCCAGGGCGATGGCGGGGGATATGTCGAGCACCTGGCGGTCGCGCGCCAGATTCTGCCCGAGGTCGTCGATGACGATGCTGACCAGCGGCTTGCTGCCATCCGGCCGGGGCGCGGCGGCCACCGGCAGGCACAGCAACGCACCCAGGCACAGGCTCAGTAGCAGCCGGGCCGGGCGCATCGGTCAGTTGTTGCCGCGGCTGACGCTGAGTCCTTTCAGCAGGCTGAGGGCTTGGCTGAGCTGGTAGTCGCCATCCTGCGGGCGATCCTCCGGCGGCTTGCCGGAGGCGGTCGGACGATCCTGGCCACCATTGCCGTTGGCCAGGTGACCCTGCAGGTCGGCTTCCTTGAACCCGTCGAACTCGCTCTTCTCGCGGGTCACCTTGGCGCGTTCCACCTCAATGTCCGGGGTGATGCCCTGGGCCTGGATGGAGCGGCCGTTGGGGGTGTAGTACAGCGCGGTGGTGAGCTTCAGGGCGCGGTCGTTGTTCAGCGGCAGCACGGTCTGCACCGAGCCCTTGCCGAAGCTGTCGGTGCCCATGAGGATGCCGCGCTTCTGGTCCTGCAGAGCGCCGGCGACGATTTCTGCCGCCGAGGCGCTGCCGCCGTTGATCAGTACCACCAACGGCACACCGTCGCTCGGGTCGGCCGGATCGGCGGAGAAGCGCAGCTCGGAGTTGGGGATGCGGCCCTTGGTGTAGACGATCAGCCCCTTGGTGAGGAAGGCGTCCGCCACTTCCACCGCCGACTGCAGCACGCCGCCAGGGTTGTTGCGCAGGTCCAGGATCACGCCCTTGAGCTTACCCTTGTTGTCGTTGCGCAGCTTGGCCAGCGCCTTGACGGTCTCCTCGCCGGTGTTGACCTGGAACTGGGTGATGCGCAGGTAGCCATAGCCCGGTTCGAGCATCTGGCTCTTCACGCTCTTGACCTTGATGATGGCGCGCTTGAGGGTGACGTCGAACGGCTTGCCGCCGCCGCGCACGATGGTCAGGGTGATCGGCGAGCCAGCCTTGCCGCGCATGCTGTCCACCGCCTCGTTCATCGACTGGCCCTTGGTCGGCTTGCCGTCGATCTTGACGATCAGGTCGCCCGGCTGGATGCCGGCGTTGGCGGCGGGGGTGTCGTCGATCGGCGAGATCACCTTGACGAAGCCATCCTCGCTGCCGACCTCGATGCCCAGGCCACCGAATTCGCCGCTGGTGCTTTCCTGCAGCTCGGCGAATTCTTCCGGGCCGAGGTACGCCGAGTGCGGGTCGAGGTTGCTGAGCATGCCCTTGATGGCATTCTCCAGCAGCGTCTTGTCGTCCACCGGTTCCACATAGGCCGCCTTCACCCGGTCGAGGACCTCGGCAAAGGTGCGCAGCTCATCGAGCGGCAGCGGAGCCTCCTTGCCGTTGGCCGCAGCAGATGCGGCCGGCGCGTCGGCGGCCTGGACCGCACCGACGCCGAGCAGCAAGGCCAGGGCCAGGGTAGTAAGACGGAAAGCTTGCGACATGTTTGGCTCCTAATGCGTGATCGCCGCTTATCCTTGCGTGCGACACCAGGTCGAAGGGTCCGCCGGGCGGCCCTGATGGCGAATGGCAAAATACACCGCCGGGGTACTCTGACCCCCGCTGGCTCCCACGGTTGCAATGGGATCGCCCGCTTTGACGGTATCGCCGGCGTCCTTCAGAAGACTTTGATTATGCCCATAAAGGCTCAGGTAGCCACCACCGTGGTCGAGAATCACCAGTAGGCCGGAGCCGCGCAGCCAGTCGGCGAACACCACGCGGCCGCCATGTACGGCACGCACGGTGCTGCCGGCAGAAGCGCCGATCAGTACGCCGTCCCAGGTGGCACGGGGGTCGTCGCCACGCGGGCTGCCGAAGCGCGCCAGCACGCGGCCATCCACCGGCCAGGGCAGCCTGCCCTTGGTGGCGGCGAAGGCTCCGCCGAAACCGGCGCCGCTGGAAACCAGCGGGCCGCTGTAATCGGGGCGCTTGGAGGGCGTGTCCGGCTTCTCGCCGCGTGCCGCCAGTTCCTGCTCGCGCTTGACCCGCTCGCGCTCGGCGGCCAGGGCGCGCTGCCGCGCTTCCTCGGCTTCGCGGGCCTGGCGGGCGAGGGTTTCCTCGATGGTCTTGAGTACCTTGTTGAGGTCCTCCTGGCTCTGTTCGCGGTCCTTGAGCTTGCTGCTGCCGTCCTTGAGATCGCTGTTGAGCTTGGCCAGGGTCTCCTGGCGCGCCTTGCGGGCGTCGGCCAGTTCCTGGCGACGGGCTTCCAGGGCGCTCTGCTGGGCGACCTGCTCGTCCTTCTGCGAGGTGATTTCCTGCTCGACGTTGCTCAGCTGGCGCAAGGTCTCGTTGAAGGCCGAGAGCTGCTCCAGGCGCGCCTTGTTGATGTAGTCGTAGTAGGTGAGGGTGCGGCTGAACTTCTCCGGGTGCTCCTGGTTCAGCAGCAGCTTGAGGTATTCCTGGCGGCCGCTCTGGTAGGCGGCACGGGCCTGGATGGCGATCAGACGCTGCTGCTCAAGGCGCGCGCCCTGGAGTTTTTTTTTCTCTGAATCGAGGCGCTGCAGCTCTTCCTCGTTCTTCTTCATCTCGTCCTGGATCTGCTTGATCTGCTTCTCCAGGTCGCCCATCTGGGTCTCGGTGGACTTGAGCTGCTTCTGCACCCCGGACTTCTCGTCCTGGATGTTCTTCAGGTTTTTCTTCAGCTCGTTGATGTCTTTCTGCGTCTGCTCCAGCTGACGCTGGGCGTCGGCGCGTTCGTCGGCAACGGCCGGGAGCGGGCTCAGGAGGCAGATCAGCAGCAGCGGGAGGAGGGCGCGAGGCATTGGGCGGCGGGGACCTGAAGTCTGGACGGCCTAGTATGCCCGTGGCGGGCATTAAAAAAAACGCCCCAGGCCGCATGGCGTGGGGCGTTTGCTCTGACCGACGGGAGGTGGCTCACGTTCCCGCCAGATCGACAGCCATTAAAGCAGGGTGACGATCGATTTCCCGGTCATCTCTTTTGGCTGCTCCAGACCCATCAGGTTCAGCAGGGTCGGGGCCACATCGGCGAGTACGCCGCCCTCGCGGATGCTCAGCTTGCGCTTGCCGACATAGACGAAGGGCACCGGCTCGCAGGTGTGCGCGGTGTGCGCCTGGCCGGTCATGGCGTCTTCCATCTGCTCGACGTTGCCGTGGTCGGCGGTGATCAGCGCTTCGCCGCCGACCTTGTCCAGCGCCTCGACGATGCGACCGACGCAGGTATCCAGGCACTCGACGGCTTTCACCGCGGCTTCGAACACGCCGGTGTGGCCGACCATGTCGCCGTTGGCGTAGTTGACGATGATCACGTCGAAGCGCTGGTTCTCGATGGCGTCGACGATCTTGTCGGTGACCTGCGGCGCGCTCATTTCCGGCTGCAGGTCATAGGTGGCGACCTTGGGCGAGGGGATGAGGATGCGTTCTTCGCCTTCGAACGGCTCTTCACGGCCGCCGGAGAAGAAGAAGGTCACGTGGGCGTACTTCTCGGTCTCGGCGATGCGCAGTTGGGTCTTGCCGTTCTTGGCCAGGTATTCGCCCAGGACGTTGTCCAGGGATTCGGGCTTGAACGCGCAGGGTGCCGGAATGCTCGCCGCGTACTGGGTCAGCATCACGTATTCGGCCAGGTGCAGCTCGCGCTGGCGCGGGAATTCCTTGAAGCCCGGCTCGACGAAGGCGCGCGACAGCTCGCGGGCACGGTCGGCGCGGAAGTTCATGAAGACCACTGCATCGCCATCTTCCACGCGCACCTGTGCGCCGATGCGGGTGGCCTTGACGAATTCATCGCTCTCACCGCGCTCGTAGGCGGCGTTCAGCGCGCCCACGGCGGTCTCGGCGGTGAATTCGGCAGTGCCGTCGGTGATCAGGTTGTAGGCGGCTTCGACGCGGTCCCAGCGATTGTCGCGGTCCATGGCGAAGTAGCGGCCGATGATGCTGGCGGTACGGCCCTTGCCGATGCGGGCGAAGGCGTCGTCGAGCAGCTTCAGCGACGGCTCGGCGCTCCTGGGCGGCGTGTCGCGACCGTCGAGGAAGGCGTGCAGGTAGATTTTCTCGGCGCCACGCTGGGCGGCCAGCTCGGCCATGGCGATCAGGTGGTCCTGGTGGCTGTGTACGCCACCGTCGGAAAGCAGGCCGAGGATGTGCACGGCCTTTCCGGCATTCGCTGCCTTGTCCACGGCGCCAGTCAGCACGGGGTTCTGGAAGAACTCGCCATCGCGGATGGCCTTGGTGACGCGGGTGAAGTC
This sequence comes from Pseudomonas sp. HS-18, assembly GCF_020401845.1. Classification (NCBI taxonomy): domain Bacteria; kingdom Pseudomonadati; phylum Pseudomonadota; class Gammaproteobacteria; order Pseudomonadales; family Pseudomonadaceae; genus Pseudomonas; species Pseudomonas sp. HS-18. Next base: position 5,983,141 of record NZ_CP084413.1, on the reverse strand, counting down.
CTGGTAGACGACACGGCCTGCGCCCAGGTTCATGTGGCCGACCTCGGAGTTGCCCATCTGGCCGTCGGGCAGGCCGACGTCCATGCCGGAGCCTGAGATCAGGCCGTTGGGCTGGCTGGCCAGCAGGCGGTCCCAGTTGGGCTTCTTCGCGGCATAGATGGCGTTGTATTCGGGGCTCTCGCTATGGCCGAAGCCGTCCAGAATGATCAGGACCAGCGGTTTGGGCGTTGCAGTCATAGTTACGGCTCTTTCCGAGAATAGGGGTCAGAAAAGGACACATATTTTACCTTTTGGTGCCGACAGACGCCATGATCCCTAGGGTTCAGCCGTCAGATACGCGCGTGTATACTGGCCGGCATTTTTACGTCTGGATGTCCTGCGCATGTCTTCGTTTCTTCCTCGTCTGATCGAATTCGCCACCCACCACTACCTGCTGGTCGGTGCCCTGGTCATCCTGCTGGTACTGCTGGCCCTGCACGAAATGCGCAAGGGCGGCCGCGCGCTGTCCACCCGCGAGCTGACTGCCATGGTCAACGCCGAGCAGGCCGTGGTGCTGGATATCCGTCCCACCAAGGAGTTCACCACCGGTCATATCGTCGGTGCTCTGAATATCCCGGCGGACAAGCTGAACGCCCGCATGAGCGAGCTGGACAAACACAAGGCCAAGACCATCATCGTGGTCGATGGCATGGGGCAGCACTCGGGCACCTGGTGCAGCGTGCTGCAGAAGGCTGGCTACACCGCCGCCAAGCTCTCCGGCGGTATCGGCAGCTGGCGTGGCGACAACCTGCCCCTGGTGAAGTGAGATGCCGTCGACCTTGATCTACACCAGCGCGTGGTGCCCTTATTGCATCCGCGCCAAGGCCCTGCTGGACAAGAAGGGTGTCGCCTACGAGGAAATCTCCGTGGACGGCAAGCCTGGCGTTCGCGCCGAGATGGCCAGCAAGGCGGGCCGCACTTCGGTGCCGCAGATCTGGATCGACGGAACCCACATCGGCGGCTGCGACGATCTTTACGCGCTGGAACGCGCGGGCAAGCTGGATACGCTGCTCTCGGCGTGATCCCTCATTCTGAAACGATGCACAAGAAGGTCCCGAAATGACTGAACAAGCCAGCAACGGCGCAGCCGAACAAGACAACAACCCGCAGTTCTCGCTGCAGCGCATCTACGTACGCGACCTCTCCTTCGAGGCCCCCAAGGCTCCGGAAATCTTCCGCCAGGAGTGGCAGCCGGCCATTTCGATGGACCTGAACACCCGTCAGAAGCAGCTGGACGGCGACTTCTACGAAGTGGTCCTGACCGTTTCGGTGACCGTGAAGAACAACGAGGAAACCGCTTTCATCGTTGAGGTGCAGCAGGCCGGCATCTTCCTGATCAAGGGCCTGGACGCTTCCAGCATGAGCCACACCCTGGGTGCCTTCTGCCCGAACATCCTCTTCCCGTATGCTCGCGAAACCCTGGACAGCCTGGTTGTCCGCGGTTCTTTCCCGGCGCTGATGCTGTCCCCGGTGAACTTCGATGCGCTGTACGCGCAGGAAATTGCCCGTATGCAGGCTTCCGGCGAGATCCCGGCTCAGTAATCACTGACGCCCGACGAGAAAGGCGCCTTCGGGCGCCTTTTTCTTTGCCTGCGATCTGGTGTGGTCAAAATTTGCACAACATTGTGCGAGCTACGAGCCGCATGGCCTGTGCATGGTTATCCACAGGCTGTTCCGTCGGTTGCTCAGAGTTGCTGTGGGTAAGCGCTGCTGCTCTTCGTGGGAGCGCGCTTGCTTGCGAACAGTCTGGCGGTAGCTGAGGGAGTCCGGCGTTCGCGAGCAAGCTCGCTCCTGTAGAAAGGAAATGCGGGCTGAGCGTTCAAGTTTGGTGCATGCGCACTAGCAGGGCGCAGGTGCAGCGACACTCGACGCGCCGGGAAATGCCTGGGGAATGCTGCCGTCAGCGCGTTTCAGTTATCGGGTAGAAATCGCTGAAAGCCTTATGCGGCAAGGCCTGTAGGGTCTTTTCGTGTTGTGCCTCCGCTCGCCGGCAAGGCCCTGGGCCGATTTTGGCACGCCCTCTGCAATACCCCTGACAACAGCGATTTCAGGGGCCTCGGTACAGGCAGGCTGGGGAACCCCTCTTTTACATCTTGCGAGCGTGCAGCCCGAAGCGGCGGCCGTCGCCGCCGGTTCGGGGGTCCTGGTACAGGCAGGCCGGGAAAGCCCCCTTTTTATGCCCGCAGGCGTGCCACGGCGCCCTGCGCACCCGTTAGGGGTCCTGGTACAGGCAGGCCGGGGAAACCCCTCTTTTATGCCCGCGAACCTTCGCTCGAAGGCATCGCCTCACACTTCGGGGCCCCGGACCAGGCAGGCCGGGAATACCCCGCTTTTATTCGGGCCGCGCGCTGATGGTCAGGCGCCACCGGCCCTCGACTTCGGTGCTGTCCCAGGTACCTTGCAGGCGCCGGGTCGACAGCAGCGTCAGCAGAAGCCCTTCTCCTTGCGGCTCCAGTCTCCAGCGCACCGGCGCATCACCGATCCGCAGTTGCCCCTGCTGTGCCGTGGCAACGGCTTCGATCTGCAGCACCAGTGCGCCGTCCTGATGGCCGGCGCGAACGGCCGGCTGCGCGTCCAGGGTGAGTACCAGGCCATCGGTCGCAGGCTCTATGGCGAGGATCCGGGTTGGCCCTTCGTGCGGCGGATTGACCAGGCGGCCTATCATCAGGCCCAGCAGCAGGCCCAGCACACACAGCGAAACCATCACTTTCAGCCAGGGCCTGGGCCGCATTTGCTCCTTTGCGGGAGTAGAATGCCCGCCGTTCTCAGGCTCGGAGCGCTGCATGTTCCACGTAATCCTTTTTCAACCGGAAATTCCCCCCAACACCGGCAACATTATCAGGCTGTGCGCCAACGCGGGCGCAAGCCTGCACCTGATCGAGCCGCTGGGCTTCGAGCTGGACGACAAGCGCCTGCGTCGCGCCGGGCTGGATTACCACGAGTACGCCAGCGTGCGGCGCTACGCGAGCCTCGAGCAATGCCTGGAACAGCTCGGCCGCCCGCGCCTGTTCGCCTTCACCACCAAGGGTTCGCAGCCATTCCATGAAGTGGCTTACGAGCGTGGCGACGCTTTCCTCTTCGGTCCGGAAAGCCGTGGGCTGCCCGAGGAAGTGCGTGACGCGCTGCCGCCGGAGCAGCGCGTGCGCCTGCCGATGCGTCCGGGTTGCCGCAGCCTGAACCTGTCCAATACCGTCGCCGTGACCGTCTATGAAGCCTGGCGTCAACACGGCTTCGCCATGGACTGAGCGTTTTTTGTACGGCTCACGCCAACCCGCGTCGGGCGTGAAGCGCAGCGGCTTGCCCCAAGCTTATCCACAGGCAGGCGCACAGCCGATGTGAGCAACCCGCAAATTCCTGCACAGAAACCGAGCAAACTCCCAGACCGCGCATGCTCTGGGCTGTAGCACGTTCCTTCCCCGTTCCGTGCACAGTGTTATCCACAGGTTCTGGGGGTAAATGCTACCGGGATGTGACCTGGTTTAATGGGCATTGATGGCGGCCGTGGCCCCCGCTTACAGCCAATGACGCGCTCGCCAACTGTGAAGGAGCGGACTTCGTCCGCGAGCGGTCAGCCCCGCACCGCGCTGCGGGGTTTGGCACGGCAACACAAGAAAAAGGGGCCTTCGGCCCCTTTCCAGTGGAACGACTTCAGTCGTCGCCGTCCTCGTCCGGGCCGTCGATCTTCATGCCCAGTTCCTTGATCTTGCGAGTCAGGGTATTACGGCCCCAGCCCAGCAGCACGGCGGCGTCGCGGCGGCGGCCGGCGGTGTGCTTGAGCGCGGTCTCGATCATGATCCGCTCGAACGCCGGCACGGCGGTGTCCAGCAGGTTCGACTGCCCGCGTCCCAGTGCCTGGTCGGCCCAATGGCGCAACGCCTGCTCCCAGTTGGCGGCCGGCACGCTGTCCTGCGGCTGGGTCATCAGCTCCGGCGGCAGGTCGTCGATATGCACCTCACGGCCCGAAGCCATGACGGTGATCCAGCGGCAGGTGTTCTCCAACTGGCGCACGTTGCCCGGCCAGCCGAGGTTCTTCAGGTATTCCTCGGTTTCCGGCTTGAGCAGCTTCGGCTCGACTGCCAGCTCCTGCGCCGCGCGGGAAAGGAAGTGTCGGGCCAGTGCCGGGATGTCCTCGCGGCGGTCGGCCAGGCGCGGAATGTGCACCCGGATGACGTTCAGGCGGTGGAACAGGTCCTCGCGGAACTTGCCTTCGCGCACCAGGTTTTCCAGGTTCTGGTGAGTGGCGGCGATGATTCTCACGTCCACTTTCACCGGGGTGTGGCCACCCACCCGGTAGAACTCGCCGTCGGCCAGTACGCGCAACAGGCGGGTCTGGGTGTCGGCCGGCATGTCGCCGATCTCGTCGAGGAACAGCGAGCCGCCGTCAGCCTGTTCGAAGCGGCCGCGCCGCTGGTTGGCTGCGCCGGTAAAGGCGCCTTTCTCGTGGCCGAACAGTTCGGACTCCATCAGATCCTTGGGGATCGCCGCCATGTTCAGCGCGATGAACGGCGAAGCCGCGCGCGGGCTGTGGCGGTGCAGGGCGTGGGCGACCAGCTCCTTGCCGGTGCCCGACTCGCCGTTGATCAGCACGGTGATGTTGGAGTGGGAGAGGCGGCCGATGGCGCGGAATACTTCCTGCATCGCCGGCGCCTCGCCGATGATCTCCGGGGTGCGTGTCTGGTTGGCCGGGGCTTCCAGGCCCTGTTGCTCCTGGGCGTGCTGGTTGGCGCGCTTGACCAGGGAGACGGCCTCGTCGACGTCGAACGGCTTGGGCAGGTATTCGAAGGCGCCGCCCTGGTAGGAGGCCACGGCGCTGTCCAGGTCCGAATGCGCAGTCATGATGATCACCGGCAGGCGCGGGTGCACCTCGCGGATCTGCGCCAGCAAATCCAGGCCGCTGGAACCGGGCATGCGGATGTCGGAGATGATCACGTCCGGTTGTTGCCGGCCCAGGCGGCTCATCACGCTGTCGGCGCTGTCGAAGCTGACGGTGGTCATGCCTTCCTGCTGCAGGGCTTTTTCCAGCACCCAGCGGATGGAGCGGTCGTCGTCGACGATCCAGACGGTCTCTGATCGGCTCATGGTCAATGGACTCCTTGTTCCAGGGGCAGGAACAGACTGAACACGGTGTGGCCGGGATGGCTCTCGCATTCGATCAAGCCCTGGTGCTGGCTGATGATGTTCTGGGTGATGGCGAGGCCCAGGCCGGTGCCGTCGGCGCGGCCGCTGACCATGGGATAGAAGATGGTGTCCTGCAGTTCAGCCGGAATGCCGGGGCCGTTGTCGATGATCTCGACCTTGCACACGAGGCGATGGCGCGTGTGGCCGATGGTGAACTGACGCAGGGTGCGGGTGCGCAGGGTGATGCGCCCCAGCTTGAGTTCGTTCTGCGCGGCGATCGCCTGCATGGCGTTGCGCACGATGTTGAGCACCGCCTGGATCATCTGCTCGCGGTCGATCAGCAGATCCGGGATGCTCGGGTCGTAGTCGCGTACCAGCGGAATGGTGCCCTGGGTTTCGGCTTCGACGAGGCTGCAGACGCGCTCCAGCACTTCGTGGACGTTGGTCACCGAGAGCTGCGGGAGCTTGTTGGAGCCGAGCATGCGGTCCACCAGGTTCCTCAGCCGGTCGGCTTCCTCGATGATGACGTTGGTGTAGTCCTTGAGCGACTCGTCCGGCAGCTCGCGGGAAAGCAGCTGCGCCGCGCCACGAATCCCACCCAGCGGGTTCTTGATCTCATGGGCCAGGCCGCGCACCAGGAGCTTGGTGGTCTCCTGCTTGGACAGTTGCGCCTCTTCCTTGGTGATCCGCAGCAGCCGGTCGCGAGGGTGGACTTCGAGTAGCAGCAGGGTGTCGCGACGGTCGAGAATCGGCGTCACCGCGTAGTCGACGGTGATGGTCTGGCCGGTCAGCGAGGTCAGGGTCGCTTCGCGCTTGGTGAAGGGGTGCGCCTCTTCCACGGCCTGGCGCAGCGACTGCAGTGCCTCGGGCGATTCGGTGAACAGCTCGCTGATGAATTGCCCATGGCTGCGCTGGCCACTGACTGCCAGCAGCATTTCCGCTGCCGGGTTCATGTACTCCAGGCGCAGCTCGGCGTTGAGCAGGATCACCGCCGTGGTGAGGTTGTCGAGCAACAGGCGGAGCTGGGTTTCTGTAGGCATGGCGTAGGAGATGTCCCAAGACTGTGCGGGAAAATGCAAGAAGCAAACCAGGCCCTGAAAAGACGCGTATTTCGCGGCATCGCGCTGATTTGCGGTGCGCAGGCGGCCAATCCGCTCAGCGGGAGTGACCCGAAATGGGGAGAGTATAGAAAGTGGTGCAGGCATATGCACCGATATGGTGCATTTGTGGCTGGTCGCACGCCGCCGTCAGCGACGGTCGGCGCTGAACGGTTGGCTGCGGTCGAGGTCGAGCGAGTCGGCCACGGAAACGCGGAACATATGGAAGGGCTGGTTGGGCGTCTGCTCGATGGTGCGCCCGAGGGTGTCGATGATTTCCACCGACAGCTGGTGAGTGCCGCGATCGATGTTGTTCAGCGGGAAGACCGGGCTGCGGCCAGGGTCGCCGACCGGCTTGCCGTCCAGCAGCAGGCGGTAGAGGTGGCCGGGCAACAGGGCTGGGTCGCTGGTGGCGGAAACGATCAGGGCCCCGTCATTGGCGCGTACGGTGGCATCGGGCTCCGGCACGATGATGCGCAGCAACCGGTAGGCCGGCGGGCCGGGCGGCAGCGCGGGAGTGGCCGGTGCGTAGAGCGGCGGCGGCATCTGCACGCCGTTGGGCGAGCCGGGCTGGGAGTTGGTCGGCGCCAGTTGCAGCTTCTGCGCGTTGCCGCGCGGTGGCTGGTCGGTGAAGACGCGATTGCCGTCCTTGTCGATGTAGGTGTAGACCTCGGCGCTGGCCGAGAGGCAGAACAGTACCGAGAGCAGGAAAACCAGCAGATGACGCATCGTCAGTTGGCCTTGCGCGCAGGGCTGTTGGTGCTGATGCGTTGCAGGGTGAAGCTCACCGGACTGCTGGCCTGGATCACCCGGCTGCCCTGCAGCACCTGGACAGCCAGGGTGTGGTCGCCACGGTCGATGTTCTGCAGGCCGATGCTGGTGCTGCTGGTCGGGACGCCGTAGGGCTGGCCGTCGAGCAACAGCTGCAATTGATGATCCGGCGCCAGGGGCGGCTGCACCACGACGTTCACCGTGAAAGTACCGTTGTTCTGGCGCAGCGCTTCGTCGTTCGGCAGGTTGCTCAGGGCGAGAATGGCATAGGCACCGGCAGGCTGGTTCTGGCTGCCGCTGACGGCGGGGACGATGGGAGCCTGCGGGCCGACGGTGTTGGTCGGTGGCAATTCCACGGGCTTGGCGTCGACGTTGGTCGGCGGCTGGTTGGTGAACACCGTCTTGCCGTTGGCGTCGGTGTACTTGTAGATCTGCGCGCTGGCTGGCAATGCGGCGGCGAGCAGCAGGGCGGTAAGGATCAGGCGCATGAAGAATCTCCGGATGGTCGTGCCAAGCCTTGCACCGCCGACGGCGGCTGGCAAGTTGCCTATTGTCTTTCAGCAGGGTGCCGCGCGTTGTGCGCTGCTGCTCGTCGAAGGACCTTTCCCGCGCGGGACGGGTCCGAGCCTGGCGCCCGCGTCTGTATGATGCGGGCGAGCGTCATTTTCCATCGGTGTGGGGTGTGCCTGTGATTTCGATTCGTTACCTGCTTCGTCAGTGGCTGCTGCTGTGCTGCCTTGGCCTCGGCTTGTCCGCCGCCGGTCCTGTGCTGGCGGCGCTACCCGGGCCGCTGGCCGGGGTGACGGGCGGTGGCGAGGCCAAGGTCAGCGATGCCCAGCTGGAGCAGTCGCTGAACCAGGTGATCAAGACCCTGGAGAATGACCAGCAGCGCGGCGATCTGCTGAAGAAACTCAAGCAGCTGCGCGATGCGACGCAGAAGGGTGCACAGGAACAGGGCGGCGTGCTCGGCCTGATCGGCGATACCCTGGGCAGCCTGGAGAAGCAGTTCGAAGGCGCCAACAGCCCGATGGTGCGCTGGGCCGAGCTGTTCCAGGGGGCGGGTTACGAGCTGGAAGTGCGTACGCCGTCGCTGGCGGAATGGCCGGGGATGATCCTCGATTTTGCCCTGGTCATCCTCATCTGGGCCTGCGTCGCCCTCGGCCTGCGCTGGATCGCCGGGCGCATGCGCAAGCGCTTCGGCCTGGAAGACGAGCTGCCACAGCATCCCAAGACCCGCGACCTGCTGCTGTTCGCCTTGCGCAAACTGGGCCCCTGGCTGGTCGCCTTCCTGATTACCGTCTACCTGTCGGTTGTCCTGCCCAGCTCGCTCGGCAAACTGGTGGCGATGGTGATCGCTTACACCCTGGTGTGCGGCACGCTGTTCTCCGCCCTTTGCGTGATCTCCCTGTCGCTGCTCAGCGGTCCGCACCGCATGCGCGCGCTGGATATCCTGCGCCGTCGGGCCTTCCGTCCGCTCTGGCTGATCGGCAGCCTCGCCGCACTGGGCGAGGTGATGCACGACCCGCGCGTCATCGAGAGCCTTGGCATGAACATCTCGCTCTTCGTCGGTTCGGTGGCGAACATCTGCGCGGCGCTGCTCACCGCGCTGTTCGTCCTGCAGTTCCGCCGCCCCATCGCACACCTGATCCGCAACCAGCCGCTGGAACGCCGGCTCAAGCGCCGCGGCCTGAGCGACCTGGTCGAGCTGATCGGCTCGATCTGGTTCCTGCCGGTGCTGGTGCTGGTGGGCATTTCGCTGTTCGCCACCATCGTTACTGCCGGCGACAGCAGCTACGCACTGCGCCGGGCCCTGGTCTGCGCCGTCGTGGCGGTGGTGGCGATGACCGTCAACGGCCTGATCCGTCGCGCGCACCAGCGCTCTGCCCGGCGCGGTGCGCGTCGCCATGCGCCCTACATCGAGCAATTGCAGAGCTTCGGCTACACGCTGCTGCACATCGCCAGCCTGCTGTTCTTCCTGGAGATCGGCCTGCGCGTCTGGGGCATGTCGCTGATCCGCTTCGCCGAGGGCGACGGCTCGCAGATCAGCCTCAAGCTGTTCAGCTTCGGCACCACCCTGCTGGTCGCCTGGCTGGTCTGGATCCTCACGGACACCGCCGTGCAGCACAGCCTCGGACTGGGCGGCAAGAAGAGCGCCAATGCCCGCGCCCTGACCATGCTGCCGCTGATCCGCAACGTACTGTTCGTGACTATCGCGGTGATCGCCCTGATCGTCGCCCTGGCCAACATGGGCATGAACGTCACGCCGCTGCTCGCCGGTGCCGGTGTGATCGGCCTGGCCATCGGTTTCGGCGCGCAATCGCTGGTGGCGGATTTGATCACCGGCCTGTTCATCATCATCGAGGACTCGCTGTCCATCGACGACTACGTCGACGTCGGCGGCCACCTCGGCACGGTGGAGGGCCTGACCATCCGCACCGTGCGCCTGCGCGACCTGGACGGCGTGGTGCACACCATCCCGTTCAGCGAGATCAAGAGCATCAAGAACTACTCGCGCCAGTTCGGCTACGCCATGTTCCGCTGGCCGGTGCCGGCGAGCATGCCGATCGACGACGCGCTGGCGCTGGTCAAGGAAGTCTCCGGCGAGCTGCGCACCGACCGCACCATCAACCGCGCCATCTGGTCGCCACTGGAAATCCAGGGTATCGAGAGCTTCGATGCCGGCCAGGCGATCCTGCGCTTCCGCTTCAAGACCGCGCCGATCCGCCAGTGGGAAGTACAGCGGGCGTTCAACCTGCGCCTGCGGCAGAAGCTCGACAAGGCCGGGCTGGAGCTCTCCATGCCGCGCCTGAACGTGCAGCTTTCGCGCATGCGCAAATCGCGCCGCGAGGACGACGAGGAACAGGGCGTGCCGGCGGACGGTGGTATCTGACCCGGCCTCCCGTTGCAGAAAGGGGCCTGCTCGCGATCAGATCAGTGCCAGGCGGTTCGCGAGCAGGCTCGCTCCTGCGGGGATGAGCTGCGGCGTTTTTCTGCAGGCATAAAAAAGGCCTCCCGAAGGAGGCCTTAATGCTGTCGCTATTTATAGGTATTCGTGGATCAGACGCTGTAGTACAGGTCGTATTCCAGCGGGTGCACGAAGGTACGCACCTTGATTTCTTCTTCCGACTTCAGCTCGATGTAGGCATCGATGAACTCGTCGGTGAACACGCCGCCCTTGGTCAGGAACGCACGGCCCTTGTCGAGTTCTTCCAGCGCCTCTTTCAGGCTGCCGCACACCTGCGGGATTTCCTTCGCCTCTTCCGGCGGCAGGTCGTACAGGTTCTTGTCGGCGGCATCGCCGGGGTGAATCTTGTTCTGGATGCCGTCCAGGCCGGCCATCAGCAGAGCGGCGAAGCACAGGTAGGGGTTGGCAGCCGGGTCCGGGAAGCGCGCTTCGATGCGGCGGGCTTTCGGGCTGGAAACGTACGGGATGCGGATCGAGGCGGAACGGTTACGGGCCGAGTAGGCCAGCATGACCGGGGCTTCGAAGCCCGGAACCAGACGCTTGTAGGAGTTGGTGGCCGGGTTGGTGAAGCCGTTCAGGGCCTTGCCGTGCTTGATGATGCCGCCGATGAAGTACAGGGCGGTGTCGGACAGGCCGGCATAGCCTTCGCCCGCGAAGGTGTTCTTGCCATCCTTGGAGATGGACATGTGCACGTGCATGCCCGAGCCGTTGTCGCCGTACAGCGGCTTCGGCATGAAGGTCACGGTCTTGCCGTAGGCGTCGGCCACGTTGTGGATGCAGTACTTCAGGGTCTGCACTTCGTCAGCCTTGGCAACGAGGGTGTTGAACTTCACACCGATCTCGTTCTGGCCGGCGGTGGCCACTTCGTGGTGGTGAACTTCCACGGTCAGGCCCATTTCTTCCAGAGCGTTGCACATGGCGGTACGGATTTCGTGGTCGTGGTCGACCGGCGGTACCGGGAAGTAGCCGCCTTTAACGCCCGGACGGTGACCTTTGTTGCCGGTCTCGATGTCGGCGTCGGTGTTCCAGGAAGCCTGCTCGGAGAAGATCTTGAACATCGAGCCGGAGATGTCGGACTTGAACTTCACTTCGTCGAAGATGAAGAACTCCGGCTCCGGGCCGACGAAGACGGTGTCGCCGATACCGGTGGACTTCAGGTATTCCTCGGCGCGCTTGGCGATGTTGCGCGGGTCGCGCTCATAGCCCTGCATGGTGCTCGGCTCGATGATGTCGCAGACCAGGATCAGCGTCGGCTCTTCGGTGAACGGGTCGAGCACGGCGGTGCTGTCGTCCGGGAGCAGGATCATGTCGGAGGCTTCGATGCCTTTCCAACCAGCGATGGAGGAACCGTCGAACATCTTGCCGGCTTCGAAGAATTCATCGTCCAGGGCGTCGCGGGCGGGCATGGTGACGTGCTGCTGCTTGCCTTTGGTATCGGTGAAGCGCAGGTCAACCCACTTCACGTCATGATCTTTGATCAGTTGTTGCGACTTGTACGACATGCTGTCCTCCAGGAGGGATTAGAGCTGGGAGCTTTTTCGTGCCCCAGTATCGGGTGATGCCGGCCGGAATACTCCGCCAGGGCAACCTGCCTCACAAGAGAGCAAGTTGCGTGCCAGTGCCCGTAAACGGGCAGGGCCCCTGAAAATGCGGGCTGTGGCGGGTGTTGCGGCGAACTGCGCCGTTTCTCTGCACTGCTTTGGTGCTCCATGGTGGTGCACAAGTCCATTTTGGTGCACAAAAAAGAAAGTCTCTGATTTCTGCTCAAGTCTTGAGCAATTTCGGATATAATTCCGCCCCTTTTTTTCAGTCCCATGGCAATCGCCCGATTCGCATGAAACTCATCGTCAAGGTCTTCCAGGAAATCACCATCAAGAGCCGGCCGGTGCGCAAGCGCTTCATCCGGCAACTGGCGAAGAACATTCGCACGGTGCTCCGCGACCTCGACCCCGAGCTGATGGTCGAAGGCGAGTGGGACAACCTCGAGGTCGAGACCAGGGTCACCGACCCCAAGGCCCTGCGCGAGATGATCGAGCGGCTGACCTGCACGCCGGGCATCGGCCACTTCCTGGAAGTGCATGAGTACCCGCTGGGCGATTTCGACGACATCCTCGAGAAGTGCAAACAGCACTTCGGCGACAAGCTGCTGGGCAAAGTGTTCTCCATGCGCTGCAAGCGCGCCGGCAAGCATCCCTTCACCTCTATAGATGTGGAGCGTTATGTCGGCGGCGGCCTGCGCCAGCACTGCGGTGCGGCGGGCGTATCGCTGAAGAACCCGGAAGTGGAAGTGCGCGTGGAAATCCGCCACGACCGCCTCTATGTCATCCACGCTCAGCACGAGGGCCTGGGCGGCTATCCGCTGGGCGCGCTGGAGCAGGTGCTGGTGCTGATGTCCGGCGGCTTCGACTCCACCGTGGCGGCCTACCAGATGATGCGCCGCGGCATGATCAGCCACTTCGTGTTCTTCAATCTCGGCGGCCGTGCCCACGAACTGGGCGTGATGGAAGTCGCGCACTACCTGTGGCAGAAGTACGGCAGCTCCCAGCGCGTGCTGTTCGTCAGCGTGCCTTTCGAGGAAGTGGTCGGCGAGATTCTCACCAAGGTCGACGACAGCTACATGGGCGTGACCTTGAAGCGCATGATGCTGCGCGCCGCGAGCCGCGTGGCCGAGCGCCTGGAGATCGACGCGCTGGTGACCGGCGAGGCGATTTCCCAGGTGTCCAGCCAGACTCTGCCGAACCTCTCGGTGATCGACCGGGTGACCGACACCCTGGTGCTGCGCCCGCTGATCGTCAGCCACAAGCAGGACATCATCGATACCGCGACGAAGATCGGCACCGCCGAGTTCGCCAAGCACATGCCCGAGTACTGTGGTGTGATCTCGGTGAACCCGACCACCCAGGCCAAGCCGCAGCGCGTCGACTACGAAGAAACCAAGTTCGACATGGCCGTGCTCGACCGCGCCCTGGAACGCTCCACCCAGATGACCGTCGACCGCGTGATCGACGAACTCGGCAAGGACCTGCCGGTGGAGATGGTCGACGAAGTGTTGGCCGGCCAGATAGTCATCGACATCCGTCACCCGGATGCCCAGGAAGATGAACCGCTGGCCATCGAGGGCACCGAAGTCCTGCCGATGCCGTTCTACGCCATCAACAGCAAGTTCAAGGAACTGGACCCCAACCGCCAGTACCTCCTGTATTGCGACAAGGGCGTCATGAGCCGCCTGCACGCCCACCACCTGGTCAACGAAGGGCACACCAATGTGCGTGTTTACCGTCCGCAATAAAGGTGCGGACCAACGCCGCCAGCCCGGACTGTTCGGCGGCAGTATCCGCCACCGACCTCCCGACACATTGGGTGCGTAGGCTCACGCCCTGACCTTTTGCACCGCCGCGCCACGGCCCGGCCCCCGCTGCCGAAAACGGCAGCCGAAGATTCACTATCGAGACTGACACTGTGATCGAAAAACTGCGCAACATCGCCATCATCGCCCACGTCGACCATGGCAAGACCACCCTCGTAGACAAGCTCCTGCGCCTGTCCGGCACCCTCGACCGCAAAGAAGCGGAAAACGAGCGCGTGATGGACTCCAACGACCAGGAAAAAGAGCGTGGCATTACCATCCTGGCGAAGAACACCGCCCTGAAATGGAACGACTACAGCATCAACATCGTCGACACCCCCGGCCACGCCGACTTCGGTGGCGAGGTTGAGCGCGTGATGTCCATGGTCGACTCCGTACTGCTGGTGGTCGACGCCCAGGACGGCCCCATGCCGCAGACCCGCTTCGTGACCCAGAAGGCGTTCAAGGCCGGCCTGCGTCCGATCGTTGTGGTGAACAAGATCGACCGTCCGGGCGCGCGTCCTGACTGGGTTATCGACCAGATCTTCGACCTGTTCGACAACCTCGGCGCCACCGACGAGCAACTGGACTTCCCGATCGTCTATGCCAGTGCCCTGAACGGCATCGCCGGCATGGACCACGAGAAGATGGACGACAACATGGACGCGCTGTTCCAGGCGATCATCGACCACGTCCCGGCGCCGAAAGTCGACGTCGACGGTCCGTTCCAGATGCAGATCTCCCAGCTGGACTACAACAGCTTCCTCGGCGTGATCGGCATCGGCCGTATCGCTCGCGGCAAGGTCAAGACCAACACCCCGGTCGTGGCCATCAGCGACGACGGCACCAAGCGCAACGGCCGTATCCTGAAGATCATGGGCCACTCGGGCCTGCAGCGCATCGAAGTCGCTGAAGCCGAGGCCGGTGACATCGTCTGCGTCTCGGGCATGGACGAGCTGTACATCTCCGACACCCTGTGCGACCCGCAGAACGTCGAAGCGCGCCCGCCGCTGACCGTCGACCAGCCGACCGTGAGCATGACCTTCCAGGTCAACGACTCGCCGTTCGCCGGCAAGGAAGGCAAGTTCGTCACCAGCCGCAACATCAAGGACCGTCTGGACAAGGAACTGCTGCACAACGTGGCCCTGCGCGTCGAGCAAGGCGACTCCCCGGAGAAGTTCAAGGTCTCCGGCCGTGGCGAACTGCACCTCTCGGTACTGATCGAAACCATGCGTCGTGAAGGCTTCGAGCTGGCCGTAGGCCGTCCGGAAGTGGTCATCATCGAGACCGCCGAAGGCGAGAAGCAGGAGCCTTACGAGAACGTCACCATCGACATCGAAGAGCAGCACCAGGGCTCGGCGATGGAGCAGATGGGCCTGCGCAAGGGCGATCTGACCAACATGATCCCCGACGGCAAGGGTCGCGTGCGCCTGGAATACACCATCCCGGCGCGTGGCCTGATCGGCTTCCGTAACAACTTCCTGACCCTGACATCGGGCACCGGCATCCTGACCTCGACCTTCAGCCACTACGGCCCGATCAAGGCCGGCGAAGTGACCAACCGTCAGAACGGCGTACTGGTCTCCATGGCCACCGGCACCGCGCTGACCTACTCGCTGGAAACCCTGCAGAGCCGCGGCAAGCTGTTCCTCGGCCCAGGCGACGAGATCTACGAAGGCCAGCTGGCCGGCATCAACAGCCGCGACAACGACCTGGTGATCAACCCCACCAAAGGCAAGAAGCTCGACAACATGCGCGCTTCGGGCAAGGACGAAGTCATCGCCCTGGTTCCGCCGATCCGCTTCACCCTCGAGCAGGCGCTGGAATTCATCGCCGATGACGAGCTGGTGGAAGTGACGCCGAAGTCGATCCGTCTGCGCAAGAAGATGCTGAACGAGAACGACCGCAAGCGCTACGAGCGCGCCAAGGTCTAAGTCGACCAGCAGTACGAGAAAGCCGGGCTTATGCCCGGCTTTTTTTTGCCCGTCTTCCGCGCTGGAGGTTTGTTCTTTGTAGGAGCGAGCTTGCTCGCGAACGAGTTACCCGGTAACGCCGGAGCTGGGCGGTTCGCGAGCAAGCTCGCTCCTACAGCTAAGTGTCACCTTTTAGGAAATTTCTGACTTTTTCACGGGGCGTGGCCGAACGACACCTTCCGACGTCAGAGTATTCGAAGCTGTGAGATCGTGGACGCAGGCCAGGGAGCCGGGCCGATATACTCAGCTGTCCGGGCGTACGCGTCCGGATCGGGATGGATTCGCACAGAACCTCAAGGATTCGAAAGCATGCAATGGATTTTCATGCTGGTCGGCCTGGTCATCGGCGCCGCTGCGGGCGAGTCGATCACCGGGGCGGTACTCGGCGCGGTGATGGGCCTCGCGCTGGGGCAGACCTTCGCGCTGCACAGCCTGCAACGGGAGAACGCCAGCCTTCGTGGTGAGCTGAAGGCTTTTGGCGAGCGCTTCGACCAGGGCACCAAGGCTCTCTATGAGCGGCTGCTGCAGGTGGAGCGCGGCGCGGCCGGGCAGGTGCCGCCGGCCGGCGTCGAGTACACCGCGCCCGAGATGCCCGTTGCTGCGTCCAAGACTGAGGCAGACGCCGACGGCGAGCCCGAATTCGAGGCACCCACCCGCGAAGCTGTTGCCACCGAGCTGGAGTGGAGTATCGAGCTGCCTGCCGACGAGCTGGCGCCCGCCCTAGCGCCTGCTGCGCGGGAGGAAGCAGCTGTCGAGTGGTCGGACCTGGTGCTCGAACCCCTGGACAAGCCAGCAACCCAGGTGCGTGTCGAAGAGCCCGAGGTTCGGCCACACGCGGCTCCTGCCGCCCCGCCGGTGCCACCACAACCGCCAGTTCCCTCCCTGTTCGACCGCGCCTTCGGGGCCGCCCGCGACTGGCTGCTCGGCGGCAACACCGTACTGCGCGTCGGCGTGCTGCTGTTGTTCCTCGGCCTGGCCTTCCTGCTGCGCTACGCCACCGAGGGCATGACCATGCCGCCGCAGGGGCCGTACATCGGCACCGCCGCCGCCGCGCTGGCGTTGCTCGGCCTGGGTTGGTGGCTGCGTCATCGGCGCCCGGCCTATGCGCTGATCCTTCAGGGCACCGGTATCGCCGTGCTCTACTTGACGGTGTTCGCCAGTATCAAGCTGTACCCGGCGATGAACCACGGCGAAGTGCTGATCGATCCGCAGGCCGGGTTCGTGCTGCTGGTGGCGGTCACCCTGTTCTCGGCGATCCTGGCCATCCTCCAGGATGCGCTGGGCCTCGCCGCTGCTGCCGTGCTGGGTGGTTTCGCCGCGCCGATCCTGGCTTCCACCGGCGGCGGCAGCCATGTCGCGCTGTTCAGCTACTTCGCCCTGCTCAACGCCGGTATCTTCGCCATCGCCTGGTTCAAGGCCTGGCGCCTGCTCAACCTGATCGGCTTCTTCGGCACCTTCGGTATCGGTCTCGCCTGGGGGCTGCGCTCCTACAAGCCGGAACTGTTCGCCACCACCGAGCCGTTCCTGGTCCTGTTCTTCCTCACCTACGTCGCCATCGGCCTGCTGTTCGCCCGCCGGCGCCTGCGCGAGGCGGCTGGCGCGCCGGAAGATGACTCCCGCGAGGCGCTGCTGCGCTGGTCGGCGCGGCAGACCGACTACGTCGACGGCACCATCCTGTTCGGCACGCCGTTGGTGGGCTTCGGCCTGCAGTACGGGATCATCCAGCACCTGGCGTTCGGCGCTGCGTTCAGCGCCTTGGCGCTGGGCCTGTTCTACATGGTGCTCGCCCGCGTGCTGGCCGGTCGCACTGCCGGCCGCGCGCTGCTGTTGGTGGAAACCTGCCTGGCGCTGGGCGTGGTATTCGGCACCCTGGCGATTCCGCTGGGCCTGGACGCGCGCTGGACGTCTGCCGCCTGGGCCGTGGAAGGCGCCGGTATCCTCTGGCTCGGGCTGCGCCAGCAGCGGCCGCTGGCGCGGATTTTTGCCCTGCTGTTGCAAGTGGGCGCAGCGCTGGCGTTCCTCGCCGGGCTGCATGCCGACCCGCAATCGCTGACGCTGCTCGAAGGCGCACCGCTGGGCGCGCTGATGCTCGGTGTGGCATTGCTGTTCAGCTTCTGGAACCTGCGCAATGCCGATCCACACATTCTGCGCAACTGGGAGCCGAGTGCGCGTCCGGTCCTGGCAGCTTTCGGCCTGGCCTTCCTCTACCTGATCGCGCCCCTGCTGCTGGGCGCGGACGGCACGGCCATGACCTGGGCCATCGCCGGGCTGGCCACGCTGTTCGCCGCGCTGCGCCTGCGCTCGCGCACTTTCCTGGCCTGCGCATTTGCCGTGCAGCTGTTGGGCGGAGCGGTGTTCCTCCTGCATCTGCATGGCGCGCAGGAGGGCGGCGGGGTGCTGGGCTCCGGCTGGCGCGGGCTGGTCACGGCCTCGCTGATTGGCCTCGCGCTGATCGCAGGCATGCTGGTCGCTGCGAGAGACGCCATGGTCCGCGACGACCGCCGGCTGATGCTGGGATTGAGCGTGGTCCTGCTGCTGGGCCTGGCCTTCGTCAACCTCGCCGTGCTTTTCGTGCTGCCGTGGCAAGCGGCGGCGGCGGTGTGGGCGGGCAGCGGCCTGCTGATCCTCTGGTTGAGCCTGCAATTGCAGCAACGCGCCGCTTTCGTCTTCGGCCTGGTGCTGCAGGTGATTGGCGCGGGCGCCTTCCTCTTCGGTGGCGCCGCGCTGTTCGGCGACCTGCCCAGCGAGGGCCTGAAGCCGCTGGCGCACATGGGCTTCTGGACTCCGGCGGTGCTGGCGCTGGCCGCTCTGGTCGGCGCCTGGCGCCTGCACCGGGCCAGCGAGCGCGAGCGCAACCTGGCGCTGGGTGGTCTTGGGCTGGAGCAGCTTTCGCAGTTGCTGCTGGTCTGGGGCGCCGGCTGGTGGGCATTGACCGCGCTGTGGGAGATCGCCCGCTTCGTGCCCGGCGAGATGCGTGAGCACGTGGCAGTGCTGGTGGCTGCGATCAGCGTGGGCTTCTGGTCGCTGCTGGCGCGCCGCGAGCAATGGCGCGCGCTGGCGCTGCTGTGCCTGGCGCTGGTGCCGATGTCGCTAGTGGCCCTGGCCAGTGCCTGGAACCTGCAGTACCACCCGCTGGCAGAGCTGGGCTGGCTTGGCTGGCTGGCGGTGTTCGTGGTGCACTTCCTCATACTGCGTCGCCTCGATGCGCTGCTACCGCGCCTGGCCGCGCGCACGGCCCATGTGCTGGGCTGCTGGCTGATCCTCGGCGTGCTGGCGCTGGAGCTGCGCTACCTGTTCTTCGCCCTGGCCGAGCACTACAACGCCTGGCGCTGGCTGGGTTGGGCGCTGGTACCGAGCCTGTTCCTGATCCTCATGGGCGGTGTGGCGCGCCTGCCGTGGCCGGTGGCCGCCTTCGAGCGCGAGTACCGCGCCATCGCCGCCGCTCCGGTAGCCCTGGCGCTACTGGGCTGGTTCTGGCTGGTCAACCTGTTCAGCAACGGCGCGGCCGACCCGCTGCCGTACCTGCCGCTGCTGAACCCGCTGGAGCTGGGCATGCTCATCGTGCTCGGGGCGATCTTCCAGTGGACGCGCCTGGGCCTGCCGCAACTGGGCGTGGCCGAATCCACCCTGCGCCTGCCGGTGCAGGCGCTGCTGGGCGCCTCGCTGTTTGCCCTGCTGACCATGGCCGTGTGCCGTACCGCGCACCATTGGGGCGGCGTGCCGTTCGAGTTCGACGCCCTGAGCCAGTCCATGCTGGTGCAGGCCGGGCTGTCCATCGTCTGGGCGCTGATCGCGCTGGGTCTGATGATCGCCGGGCACCTGCGTGGCCGGCGTGATTTCTGGCTGGTCGGCGCGGTGCTGCTGGTCGTGGTGGTGATCAAGCTGTTCCTGGTCGACCGTGCCAGTGGCGGCAGCCTGGAACGCATCATTTCCTTCATCGGTGTCGGCGTGCTGATGCTGATCGTCGGCTACTTCGCGCCGCTGCCGCCGCGCCGGCCTGTGCCCGAAGAGTCATCGCAACAGGAGCAACCCTCCGCATGAAGCTCAAGACACTCGTACTTTTCATCGGCGCGTGCCTGCTGGGTAATCACGCCAGTGCTGCGCCCGCGCCGGCGGATTTCGCCAGTCGCGTGCCGCTGGAGGTTTCCGGCAACGGCCCCTGGTACCGCGTGCAACTGCCCATCGAAGTGCTGTTCGCGGCCCGCCATGGTGACCTGCGCGACGTGCGCATTTTCAACGCCGAGGGCGAGGCGCTGCCCTACAGCCTGCGCACCAGCGCGGCGAGCGAGAAAGAGGTGCGCAGCGAAGTGCAGGCGCGCATCTTCCCGCTGCGGGGAGCCTCCGGCAGTGCGGCCGGCGACAACCTGAAGATCGTCCGCAGCACCACCGGCACCATCCTGGAAATCACCCCGAATGCGCCGACGCCGGACAAGGCTCAGGTGCTCCGCGGCTGGCTGCTGGAGACCGGTGCCGGCGACCTGCCGCTGGACCGCCTGCAGCTTGACTGGACGGCCGACAGCGACGGCTTCCAGCGCCTGCGCATCGAGGCCAGCGACGACCTCGAACACTGGCGCTCGCTGGGCGAGGGACAACTGGCGCGGCTGGACTTCAACGGCCAGCGTATCGAGCAGAACGACATCGCCTTGCCGGGCGAAACAGCGCGCTACCTGCGCCTGTGGTGGGAGTCGCCGGAGCAGGCCGCGCAACTGGTGGGCGCCACGCTCAGTGGCAGCCGCAGCAGTAGCGGCCCGGTGCCGATGCTCTGGTCCGAACCGCTGGCGGCCAAGGCCGACACTAATGGTGACTTCAACTGGAGCCTGCCGCTGGCGCTGCCGGTGGAGCGCGTGCGGATTCCTCTGCAGCAGGACAACACCCTGGCGCCGGTGGTCATCTCTGGTCGCCACGACGGCAACGTGCAGTGGACCCCGCTGGCGCGCGGCGTGCTGTATCGCCTGCCGGGGCAGGGTGGCGAGATTACCCAGGAAGAGCTGGAGCTGCCTGGCAGCACGTTGGGCCAGTTGCGCCTGCAAGTGGATTCGCGCGGTGGTGGCCTCGGCGGCTCGACAGCGCACCTGAGCGTGGGCGTGCGCGCCAGCGAGCTGGTGTTCCTCGCCCGCGGCGGTGCGCCCTATGAGCTGGCGGTGGGCAACGGTTCGATCACCGATGGCAGCCTGCCGTTGACCACCCTGGTGCCCGGCTACGAGCCCAAGCGCCTGGCGGGCGTGGGCGAGGCACGGCTCAAGGGCACTCTTCAGGCTCCTGCCACACCCGCGACGGCCAAGGAGGCGAAGGCCGATACAAACTGGAAACGCTACGGCCTGTGGGCGCTGCTGCTGGCGGGCGTCGGCCTGCTCGCGCTGATGGCGCTGAGCCTGCTGCGGAGCAATCGCCAGGCCAGCTGATCGACGCGGATCGCCGCAAGATAGGGGTGTCGCCTATAGAAATTCTGATACTGTCTTGGTTGTTCTGATTACCGAATAACAACAAAGCATGGAGTAGCAGAATGATCAGAAAGGCGCTCACCCCGCTGGCGGCTGCGTGCGCGATGGCCATTGCCGCACAGGCCTCCGCAGCCCCTTCGCCGTATTCCACCATGGTCGTCTTCGGCGACAGCCTGAGCGATTCCGGACAGTTCGCCGACGCCGGCGGCCCTGCCGGTGCCAGCACCCGCTTCACCAACCGCGTCGGCCCCACCTACCTGGACGGCAGCGGCGAGATTTTCGGCCCCACGGCGCCGATGATCCTGGGCGGCAAGCTGGGCATCAATGGCGCCGACCTGAACCCCTCCACGTCGCTGGTCCCCGGCACCGTAGACGGCAACAACTGGGCAGTCGGCGGCTATCGCACCGACCAGATCTACGATTCCATCACCGCGCCCGGTGGCTCTGTCGTCACCTCCGGCTCCAACAGCCGTACCCGTGATGGCTACCTGGTGAACAATCGCGCCGACCCGAACGCACTGTATTACCTCACCGGCGGCGGCAACGACTTCCTCCAGTTCCGCATCACCGACGACCCCACGGCCCGCGCCGCCGCCGGCCGCCTGGTGGACAGCGTCGATGCGCTGCACAACGCCGGTGCGCGCTACATCATGGTCTGGCTGCTGCCCGACCTCGGCCAGACCCCGGCCACCAACGGCACCGTGCTGGAATCCTTTGGCACCCAGCTGTCGGGCATCTTCAACGAGGAGCTGGCCGCGCAGCTGGCCGCCTCCAATGCCAACGTCATCCCGCTGAACATCCCGGCGATGTTCAAGGAAGTCCTGGCCAACCCGGGCGCCTATGGCCTGGCCACCGACCAGAACCTGATCGGCACCTGCTTCAGCGGCAACAGCTGCCCCGAAAACGCTGTGTATGGTCGCCACGGCAGCAGCCTCGATCCGACCAAGCTGATCTTCAACGACGGCGTGCACCCGACCATCGCCGGCCAGACGCTGATTGCCGACTATGCCTACTCGGTGCTCTCTGCCCCGTGGGAAGCAACCATGCTGCCGGAGATGGCCCTGGGTACGTACAACGCCTACCAGGACCAACTGCGCAGCCAGTGGCTGGCGGACTGGGAAAGCTGGCAGGGCGTGAATCAGTGGCGCGGCTTCGTCAGCGGCGGCGCGCAGCACCTGGACTACGACGACCAGGACAGCGCGGCCGACGGCTCCGGCTACGGCGCCAACCTGACCCTGGGCACCAGCTATCGTCTCGACGACGCTTGGCGCGTCGGTGGCTCGCTGGGCTTCTACCGGCAGAAACTGGAGCTGGGTTCCGACGACTCCGACTACAAGCTCAACAGCTACCTGGGCAGCCTGTTCGTGCAGTTCCAGCAGAACCGCTGGTGGGCCGACGCCTCTATCACTGGCGGCAAGCTCGACTTCGACGATGCCAATCGCAAGTTCAGCATCATCAACCACGAAGTCGAGGAAAAGGCCGACACCGACGGCAGCCTGCTGGCCTTCAGCGGTCGCCTGGGCTACGACATTGCCCAGGGCGGCGAGAACTGGCACCTGTCGCCCTTCGTCAGTGCGGACTGGGCGCGGGTGAAAGTGGACAGCTACGAAGAGGGCAGCGGCCGTTCCACCGCGCTGGCCTATGACGAGCAGAATCGCTACTCCCGGCGCCTCGGGGTGGGCCTGCAGGGCAAGTTCGACGTATCGCCGCAGACCCAGCTGTTCGGTGAAGTCGCGGTAGAGCGGGAATATGCCGACGACACCCAGAACGTCGGCATGAACTTCACCAGCCTGCCGGACATCGGCTTCAGCCTGCAGGGCTATACCCCGCAGAGTCACCTGCAGCGCGCCACCATTGGCGTCGCCCAGAAGCTGACCCCGGAGCTGACCCTGCGCGGCGGCTACAGCGCACACCGCAGCAGCGACGACCTGGCACAGGGGGTGAACCTGGCGCTGAGCCTGGACTTCTGATCGCCTGAGGTGAATGAGCGGGGTGACGGGCGGATGCGGCCGTCACCCCGTTTTCTTTCACGTGGGCCGCTCGCCGCGCGGCCGAAGGTCGCGGGGCCGACCGGCGTTGGGGAACTGCCCGTGAGCGGCGGGCTCCAAGCATTCGGTGAGCCGCTGTGCAAGGAGGCATCGCGGTCGTTTCCACGCTAGAATGCGCCCTGATTTTTTTCCTCTTCTCCCCTGGAGCCTTCCATGTCCCGCGTTACCCTGAGCCGCTACCTGATCGAGCAGACCCGCAGTCACAATACCCCGGCCGACCTGCGCTTCCTCGTCGAGGTAGTAGCGCGCGCCTGCAAGGAAATCAGCCATGCCGTCTCCAAGGGCGCCCTGGGCGGCGTGCTGGGCAGCATGGGCACCGAGAACGTGCAGGGCGAAGTGCAGAAGAAGCTGGACGTGATCTCCAACGAGATCCTCCTGGAGGCCAACGAGTGGGCCGGCAACCTGGCCGGCATGGCATCCGAGGAGATGGACCATCCCTACCAGATTCCGGGAAAGTACCCCAAGGGCGCCTACCTGCTGGTCTTCGATCCGCTGGACGGCTCCTCCAACATCGACGTCAACGTCTCGGTCGGCACCATCTTCTCCGTGCTGCGCTGTCCGCATGAGTACCTGAGCCAGAATGACAGCCTGCGCGAGGAAGCCTTCCTGCAGCCGGGTACCACCCAGGTCGCCGCCGGCTACGCCATCTACGGCCCGCAGACCATGCTGATCCTGACCCTGGGCAATGGCGTGAAGGGCTTCACCCTGGACCGCGAACTGGGCAGCTTCGTGCTGACCCACGAGAACATCACCGTGCCCACCAGCACCGCCGAATTCGCCATCAACATGTCCAACGAGCGCCACTGGGAAGCTCCGGTGAAGCGCTATGTCAGCGAACTGCTGGCCGGCAAGGAAGGCCCGCTGGGCAAGAACTACAACATGCGCTGGATCGCCTCCATGGTGGCCGACGTGCACCGCATCCTGACCCGCGGTGGAGTGTTCATGTACCCGCGCGACTCCCGCGAGCCGGAGAAGCCCGGCAAGCTGCGCCTGATGTACGAAGCCAACCCGATGTCCTTCATCATCGAGCAGGCTGGCGGCGCCGCCACCAACGGCCACCAGCGCATCCTCGACATCCAGCCGGAAAACCTGCACCAGCGCGTCGCGGTGTTCCTGGGCTCCAAGGAAGAAGTCGAACGCGCCACCGCCTACCACCAGGAAGGCTGATGAGCGCCGCGCCCTGGCAGTCGCTGCTCGACTGGTGGTTCGGCAACGCGCTGGACGCCAACGAAGTCGCCGCCCAGCGCAACGCCCTGTGGTTCGGCAAGAGCGCCTGCCAGGACGTGGACTCGGAAAACCGTTTCGGTGGCCTGGTGCGCCAGGCCCTGGACGGTGGTCTGCAGGAGTGGGAGCGCGAGCCGCAGAGCTGGCTGGCGCTGATCCTGCTGCTGGACCAGCTGCCACGGATGATCTTCCGTGATTCCCCGCGCGCCTACGCCGGCGATGCCCGCGCCCAGCAACTGGTGCGCCAGGGGCTGGAGGCCGGTTTCGATCGCCAGTTGCCGCGCATCGAGCGAGTGTTCGTCTACATCGTGCTGGAGCACGCCGAGAATCTGGCCAGCCAGAACGAGGCAGTGCGCCTGTATGAGGAATTGCAGGGCGAATCCAGCGAGAGCGAGAAGGTGCTGTTCGCTGGTTACCTCGCCTATGCGCGCAAGCACCAGGTGGTGATCAAGCGCTTCGGCCGCTTCCCCCACCGCAACGCCATTCTCGGCCGCGAATCCACGGTCGAAGAAGTACAGTTCCTCACGGAACCTGGCTCACGTTTCTGACTCCAACCCGGCGGCCGAACCGGTCGCTCTGTGCCAAGCTTGTTGGTCTGCCCCCAAAAAATGGAGTTGTCGATGTCTTTCCGCCGCCTCGCGCTCGTCGCGTTCTGTGTCGTCCTGGCCGCTTGCAGCAAAGTGAACCAGGAGAACTATTCCAAGATCAAAACCGGCATGAGCAAGGCCGAGGTGGAAAGCCTGCTCGGCAAGCCTGCCGAATGCTCCGGCGCACTGGGGGTTTCCAGCTGCACCTGGGGAGACGAGAAGGCTTTCATCAGCATCCAGTACGCTGGCGACAAAGTGCTGCTGTTCTCCGCCCAGGGCCTGAAGTAGGCCTGGGGGACGGGGCGGGCAGCCAAGGAGCAACGCAATGCGTCGATCCCTTATCTGGTTGGCCTGCCTCGCCGCGTTGAGCGGTTGTGCCGGTTCCTCGCCGCAACCGCCGCAGACCGTGCAGGTCGACCTCAAGCGCTACGAGGGCACCTGGTACGAGTTGGCGCGCAAGCCGATGTTTTTCCAGCGCCACTGCGCGCAGTCGGAAGCCCACTATCGGTTGCAGCCTGATTCCAGCATCGCGGTGACCAATCGCTGCCTGACCACCGACGGTGAATGGGACCAGGCCACCGGCCGCGCCGAAGCGCAGGTGCCGGGCCGCACCGACAAGCTCTGGGTGCGTTTCGACAACACCTTCACGCGGATCTTCCCGGGGCTCGCCAAGGGTGACTATTGGGTACTCTACGTCGACGACGATTACCAGACCGCGCTGGTGGGCAACCCGAATCGCGAGTACCTCTGGCTGCTGTCGCGCAAGCTGGTGGTGCCGGATGCCACCCGCATGAAGCTGCTGGGGCTGGCCCATGAGCGCGGCTACCAGACCGACGACCTGATCTGGCGGGCAGCCGATTCCAGTTCGGCGGCCCAATAAAAAACGCCCCTCGGGGCGTTTTTTCATGGCGGGTATTTCGCGCGGTATTGCCGGCGCGGGCTTTTCGTAGGAGCGAGCTTGCTCGCGAACTCGCCTCGCAGCGAAGGCTGTTCGCGAGCAAGCTCGCTCCTACAGGGGCTGTCAGTCCAGCAGCTCGCGAAGGACGCCACCGAACGCCTGGGCGCTTTGTTCTTCAAGCGCGTGCCGGCCTTCGCGCACACGCCATTGCCCGGCAACCATCACATCGCGTACCTGGCGGTCGCCGCCGGCGAACAGCCAGCGGTTGAGGATCGCGTCGCCACGGGCAGTTTGCAGGTAAGGGTCGCCACCGTTGAGTACCAGCAGGTCGGCGCGCTTGCCGACAGCCAGTTCCCCCGTGGGCTGGCCAAGCGCCTGTGCGCCGCCGCTGAGGGCGGCATCGAACAGGGTGCGGCCAACCATGGGCTGGTCCTTGCCGTAGAGGCGGTTGCGGCGCTGGTCGCGCAGGCGCTGGCCATATTCCAGCCAGCGCAGTTCCTCGACCACGCTCAGTGATACATGGCTGTCCGAACCGATGCCGAAGCGGCCGTTTTGGGCGAGGTAATCCACCGCCGGGAAGATGCCGTCGCCCAGGTTCGCCTCGGTGGTCAGGCAGAGGCCGGCGACCGCACCACTACGGGCCATGGCGGTGACTTCGTCGGGTTCGGCGTGGGTGGCGTGGACCAGGCACCAGCGTTCGTCCACCGCGACGTTCTCGTACAGCCACTGCAGTGGTCGGCGACCGCTCCAGGCCAGGCAGTCGTCGACTTCCTTCTGCTGCTCGGCGATGTGGATGTGCACCGGGCAGCCGCTGGAATCAGCGCCCAGCACCTCGGTGATCTGCTGCGGTGTCACCGCGCGCAGGGAGTGGAAGCACAGGCCGAGGCCCTGCTGCGGCTGGTCTGCCAGGTGCGTGCGCAGCCCGTCGATCAATTTCAGGTAGCTGTCCGTGCTGTTGATGAAACGGCGCTGGCCTTCGCTCGGCGACTGGCCGCCGAAACCGGCGTGGGAGTAGAGCACCGGCAGCAGGGTCAGGCCGATGCCGGCATCCGCCGCGGCTTGGCTGACGCGCAGCGCCAGTTCCGCCGGGTTGGCATAGGGCTGGCCGTCGATGTCGTGGTGCACGTAGTGGAATTCGGCGACGCCGGTGTAACCGGCCTTGAGCATTTCGATGTACAGCTGGCGGGCGATCACCCCGACCTGCTCGGGCGACAGGCGACCGACCAGGCGATACATCAGCTCGCGCCAGGTCCAGAAGCTGTCGTTGGGGTTGCCGGCAACTTCCGCCAGGCCCGCCATGGCGCGCTGGAAGGCGTGGGAGTGCAGGTTCGGCATGCCCGCCAGGACCGGTCCGGCGATGCGCTCGGCGCCTTCTGCGCTGGCGTCCGGGGTGATCGCGGTGAACTGGCCCGCGGCATCGATTTCGAAGCGGACGTTGCGCGCCCAGCCAGAAGGCAGCAGTGCAGTTTCGGCGAACAGAACGGACATGCGGGAGGTCCTCGCAGGTTTCTTGGAATTTGTATATACATATACAGACGTTTGCCGGGGCCGTAAACTGCAAGGCAACCCGGCGGTCGTCAGAGGACTTGTATGCACGGGTCGAATCCGGTACATGCCGGAGTCAGACCGCAGTCGCCCTCCATAGAAAGAACACCGTCGCCACGACAAGGAGTTTCCCGTGCCCGCATCGCCCACGCCTACCCCGCCCGCCGAGGGTTCGTCGCTCGCCGCGCAGATGGGGGAAATTCCCGCGCCGCTGTACGCTCGCGTCAAGCAGATGATCATCCAGCAGATCCAGTCCGGAACCTGGCCGCCGCACCACCG
The DNA here is from genome assembly GCF_020401845.1 of Pseudomonas sp. HS-18. Classification (NCBI taxonomy): domain Bacteria; kingdom Pseudomonadati; phylum Pseudomonadota; class Gammaproteobacteria; order Pseudomonadales; family Pseudomonadaceae; genus Pseudomonas; species Pseudomonas sp. HS-18. The sequence continues at coordinate 5,955,810 of NZ_CP084413.1, read as the reverse complement.
CGTGCCGTCCGAGGCGGAGCTGGTTGCCGAGCTGAGTGTCAGCCGCATGACCATCAACCGCGCGCTGCGCGAGCTGACTGCCGACGGCCTGCTGGTGCGCATGCAGGGCGTCGGCACCTTCGTCGCCGAGCCCAAGGGCCAGTCGGCGCTGTTCCAGGTGCAGAACATCGCCGAGGAAATCACTGCCCGCGGGCACAAGCACCACCTCGTGGTGATCAGTCTGGTGGAAGAGCTGGCCAGCGCCGAGCGCGCGCTGGCGCTGGACGTGCGCGAGGGCCAGCGCATCTTCCACTCGGTGATCGTGCACTACGAAAACGATATCCCGGTGCAGATCGAGGACCGCTACGTCAACGCAGCCGTGGCGCCGGATTACCTCAAGCAGGATTTCACCGGGCAGACGCCCTTCGCCTACCTCACCCAGGTCGCCCCGCTGAGCGAGGGCGAGCACGTGGTCGAGGCGGTGCTGCCCAGCCCCGAGGAATGCAAGCTGCTGTCCGTCGACCGCCATGAGCCATGCCTGCTGATCCGCCGGCGCACCTGGTCGGGACGCAATACCGTGACCAGCGCGCGCCTGCTCTATCCGGGTTCGCGCTACCGCCTGGAAGGACGATTCAGTTCATGAGTGAAGTGCGAATTCTGCGCGCCGCCGACTACCCGGCGATGCCCTGGAAGAACGGCGCGGGCACGACCCGCGAGATCGTCCGCGATGCCGGCGATGGCCTGGAAGGCTTCGGCTGGCGCGTGTCCATCGCCGACGTAGGGGCGCCGGGGCCGTTCTCTGCGTTCACCGGTTACCAGCGCGTCATCAGCGTGTTGCAAGGCGAGGGTATGCGGCTGAGCGTGGACGGCATCGATTCCCGCGACCTGCGCGCACTCGATGCCTTCGCCTTCGATGGCGCCAGTGCGGTGGACTGTACGCTGCTGGGCGGCGCGATTCGTGACTTCAATCTGATCTATTCGCCCACTCGCTACCGGGCACGCTTGCAGTGGCTGCGGTTGGACCGCGAGGCGCATTTCTTCAGCAGCGCTTCCACGGTGCTGTTGTTCAGTACGGGCGAGGGGGTTCACCCCAGTCTGAACGGCGAGGCCGCCGGGGTGCTGGGGCTGCATGACACGCTGATTGCCGAAGGTGCGGGCGTTCTGCGGGAGTGGCGGCTGGCGATGGCGGGAAGTGCAGATATCTGCGTGATCGAACTCGATCCGCGATGAACAACAAGGGCGCCTCGGCGCCCTTGTTGTTGGCGGGATGTTGATCCGTAGGGCGGGTTACGAATACAACCGCTCGTAGCCAATCCAGCGGCTCATCACCCCATCCTCGACCCACGCCCGCGCGGCGGCGATGTCCGGAGCGAAGTAGCGGTCCTGCTCATAGTGCGGCACCTGGCTGCGGATCAGCGTGCGGACTTCCTGCAACTGCGGCGAACTTTGCAGCGGCGCGTGGAAGTCCACGCCCTGCGCGGCGGCGAGCAGTTCGATGGCGACCACACCGGCGCTGTTGGCGGCCATGTCCTGCAGGCGGCGGGCGGCGAAGGTGGCCATGGAGACGTGGTCTTCCTGGTTGGCCGAGGTCGGCAGGCTGTCCACCGAGGCCGGGTGCGCCCAGGTCTTGTTCTCCGAGGCCAGCGCCGCCGAGGTGACCTGGGCGATCATGAAGCCGGAGTTGAGCCCGCCTTCCTTGACCAGGAACGCCGGCAGGCCGGACATGGCCGGGTCCACCAGTTGGGCGATGCGCCGCTCGGACAGCGCGCCGATCTCGGAGATTGCCAGCGCCAGCACGTCGGAGGCCATGGCCACCGGCTCGGCGTGGAAGTTACCGCCTGACAGAACGTCGCCGTCAGCGCTGAACACCAGCGGGTTGTCGGAAACCGCATTGGCCTCGCGCAGGAAAACTCCAGCAGCGAAGCGCAGATGGTCCAGGCATGCGCCCATCACCTGTGGCTGGCAGCGCAGCGAGTACGGGTCCTGCACACGCTTGCAGTCGATGTGCGACTGGTTGATCGGGCTGTCGTGCAGCAGTTCCCGGTACAACGCGGCGACCGTGATCTGTCCCGGTTGGCCACGCACGGCCTGGATGCGCGCATCGAAGGGCACGAACGAGCCCTTCAGCGCTTCCACGCTTAAGCTGCCGGCCACCACCGCGGAGATGAACAGCTTCTCCGCCGCAAACAGCCCGCGCAGGGCCAGAGCCGTGGAAACCTGGGTGCCGTTGATCAGCGCCAGGCCCTCCTTCGGGCCCAGCACCAGCGGCTCGGCGCCGGCGATGGCGAGGCCTTCGCTGGCTTCGAGGATGCGCCCTTCATGGCGCACCTGGCCGACGCCCAGCAGGATCGCGGACATGTGCGCCAGCGGCGCGAGGTCGCCGGAGGCGCCCACCGAACCCTGGGATGGAATACACGGGTAGACACGTGCGCGGTAGAGCTTGAGCAGCGTCTCGATCACCGCCGGGCTGACGCCGGAAAAGCCGCGCGCCAGCGAGCCGATCTTCAGCGCCATGATCAGCGCCACGCTGGCGTCGTCCAGCAGCGCTCCGGTGCCGGTGCAATGGGAAAGGATCAGGTTGCGCTGCAGGGTGGCGAGTTGCTCCTCGGGAATCGAGGTGCGCGCCAGCAGGCCGAAACCGGTATTGATGCCGTACACGGTGCGCTGGTCGGCGATGATCTGGCTGACCGTCTGCGCGCTGTGCAGGATGGCTTCGCGGCATTCGTCGGCAAGCTGCAGGTCGGGCTGGTGCTGGTAGATGGCGCGCAGTTGGTCGAGGTCGAACTGGCCGGGCGTCAGGATCAGGGTTGCGGGCATGTCGGCATCCTGGATTCGGTGAAGTGTTACCGTGGATAGTTCCTGTATATACAGGTATAGCAATCTCTGTGCCATGGTGCGCCAGGGCCCATGCCTTCGTCGCCGGTCGCGCTGAGAGGCCGCTCGGGAGAAAGTGAATGTCACCCCCGGTGGCATTTCCAGTCCGATGGTTGTGGGCAAACCGCGCCGCGGCGGCTAAACCCTAAGGACACCAACGCGTCCGGAGTCGCCCATGTCCGCCCCCCGTTGCCTGTTCGCGCTGCTACTGGCCTTCGGCCTGTGCGCCCAGACCCTTGCTGCCGGCTGTCCCTATCCGAAACCCGTGGTATTCGCCGGGCTGAACTGGGAGAGCGGGATGTTCACCACCGAGGTCCTGCGCTTCATCCTGGAGAAGGGCTACGGCTGTCAGACCGACGCCGTGCCGGGTAACACGGTGACCATGGAGAACGCGCTGAAGCAGAACGACATCCAGGTCACCGGCGAGCAGTGGGCCGGGCGCAGTACCGTGTGGCAGCAGGCCGAACAGGCCGGCCAGGTGTTCTCCGTGGGCGAGACAGTGAAGGGCGCCAGCGAAGGCTGGTGGGTGCCGGATTATGTAGTGCACGGCGATGCCAAGCGCGGCATCAAGGCTTCCGCGCCGGGCCTGAAGTCCGTCAGCGACCTGCCCCGTTACAAGGCGTTGTTCAAGGATGACGAGGAGCCGGACAAGGGCCGCTTCTACAACTGCCCCACCGGCTGGACCTGCGAGATCGTCAACACACAGAAGCTCAAGGCCTACGGGCTGACTGACAGCTACGTGAACTTCCGTACCGGCGCCGGCCCGGCGCTGGATGCGGCGATCAGCTCGGCCATCGCACAGGGCCGGCCAGTGCTCTTCTATTACTGGGCGCCGACGCCGCTGCTGGGGCGCTTCAAGTTGGTGCAGCTGGAGGAGCCACCGTTCAGTGAGGAGGCCTGGAAGACCTTGACCGACCCGAACAACCCCAATCCCGAGGGCTCTCGCTCGCTACCGGCGAAGATCAGCATTGGCGTGTCGCGCGACTTCCACGACAAGGCGCCGGAACTGGTGCAGGTGTTCGAGCAGGTCGAGCTGCCGCTGCCGATATTCAACGCGCTGCTCGCAGACATGGCGCAGCATCATCGGAACGTGGCGGACGTGCGGGCAAAGTTCTTCCGCGAGCACCGGGCGTTGTGGTCGAAATGGGTGACGCCCCAGGCGGTGGGGAGGATCGATGCAGCGTTGAAGTGAGCGAGTGCCTGAAGAGTGGTCATTGTGCTGGACGCTTTTCTTCCCCTTGTCCTGTCAGTGCTCGTGGTCTGACGCTGGCGTACTTTCCTTCGTCCTCATGCTTGTCTATACAACCTGTGTCTCTTCGTAGCGAGCGGTGTTACCGAAGGCTACGAAACGGTGCACGGAAGCCTTCTTCCGGTGCGGCTGTCTGTCAGACGGCGCTTTCTGTCAGCTCCTGCTCGTTTCATGTTTTCCTATTTTTATTTTTATTAATCAATAGCTTAATTGATTGTTCTGGTGGGCGATCAGCACCGCCAAACAAGGTTGGCCCTTGCTTTGCTTATACTTGTACATACAAGCATAGACATGATGGTTTCGAGACTTTCGGAACTGTCCAACGAACCGCCAAAGCCCTCACCGGCTGAACGATCCGAGCAAGCGAAGGAGCCTTCCGTGACCAAATTCCGCGACGTCGAAATCCGTGCCCCGCGCGGCACCCAACTGAACGCCAAAAGCTGGCTGACCGAAGCGCCGCTGCGCATGCTGATGAACAACCTCGACCCGGAAGTCGCCGAGAACCCCAAGGAGCTGGTGGTGTACGGCGGCATCGGTCGCGCCGCGCGCAACTGGGAGTGCTACGACAAGATCGTCGCCACCCTGAAAGAGCTGAATGAAGACGAGACCCTGCTGGTTCAGTCCGGCAAGCCGGTCGGCGTCTTCAAGACCCACGCCAATGCCCCGCGCGTGCTGATCGCCAACTCCAACCTGGTGCCGCACTGGGCCAACTGGGAGCACTTCAACGAGCTCGATGCCAAGGGCCTGGCCATGTACGGCCAGATGACCGCCGGCTCGTGGATCTATATCGGCAGCCAGGGCATCGTCCAGGGCACCTACGAAACCTTCGTCGAAGCCGGCCGCCAGCATTACGACGGCAACCTGAAAGGCAAGTGGGTGCTCACCGCCGGTCTCGGCGGCATGGGCGGCGCCCAGCCGCTGGCCGCGACCCTGGCCGGCGCCTGCTCGCTGAACATCGAATGCCAGCAGAGCCGCATCGACTTCCGCCTCGCCAGCCGCTACGTCGACGAGCAGGCCAAGGACCTCGACGACGCCCTGGCGCGCATCGCCCAGTACACCGCCGAAGGCAAGGCCATCTCCATCGCCCTGCTGGGCAACGCCGCGGAAATCCTCCCGGAGCTGATCCAGCGCGGCGTGCGCCCGGACATGGTGACCGACCAGACCTCCGCCCACGACCCGCTCAACGGCTACCTGCCGGCCGGCTGGACCTGGGAGCAGTACCGCGACCGCGCGCAGACCGACCCGGCCGCCGTGGTCAAGGCCGCCAAGCAATCCATGGCCGTGCACGTCAAAGCCATGCTGGCGTTCCAGCAGCAGGGCGTGCCGACCTTCGACTACGGCAACAACATCCGCCAGATGGCCAAGGAAGAGGGCGTCGCCAACGCCTTCGACTTCCCCGGCTTCGTCCCGGCCTACATCCGCCCGCTGTTCTGCCGTGGCGTCGGTCCGTTCCGCTGGGCCGCGCTGTCCGGCGACGCCGAGGACATCTACAAGACCGATGCCAAGGTCAAGGAACTGATCGCCGACGACGCCCACCTGCACAACTGGCTGGACATGGCCAAGCAGCGCATCAGCTTCCAGGGCCTGCCGGCGCGCATCTGCTGGGTCGGCCTGGGCCAGCGCGCCAAGCTCGGCCTGGCGTTCAACGAAATGGTCCGCCGCGGCGAGCTGAAGGCACCGATCGTGATCGGCCGCGACCACCTCGACTCCGGTTCGGTGGCAAGCCCCAACCGCGAGACCGAAGCCATGCGCGACGGCTCCGACGCCGTGTCCGACTGGCCGCTGCTCAACGCCCTGCTGAACACCGCCAGCGGCGCCACCTGGGTCTCGTTGCACCATGGCGGCGGGGTGGGCATGGGCTTCTCCCAGCACTCGGGGATGGTGATCGTCTGCGACGGCACCGACGAAGCTGCCGAGCGCATCGCCCGGGTGCTGACCAACGACCCAGGCACCGGCGTGATGCGCCATGCCGACGCGGGTTATCAGATCGCGATCGATTGCGCCAAGGAACAGGGCCTGAACCTGCCGATGATCACCGGCAAGTAATTCGGCGATAGCAAGCCAGGACCAGGGAGAGGGCCGCCGCACGGCGTGGTGCGGCGGCCAGGTCCGTAAAGCAGCAGTACATCGACAGACAAGAATTCCCTTCGGGAGAACAATAACGATGTCCCAGGCCAGTGATAGCTCCAAACCCCTGATCGAGGTGCGCTCGATCGACTACATCCCCGAGGCCGAGCGCCACGGCAAGCTCTACAGCCAGTTCACCCTATGGCTGGGCGCCAACCTGCAGATCACCGCCATCGTCACCGGCGCCCTGGCCGTGGTGCTGGGCGGCGACGTGTTCTGGTCGCTGATCGGCCTGCTCATCGGCCAACTGCTGGGCGGCGGCGTGATGGCGCTGCACGCCGCCCAAGGGCCCAAGCTCGGCCTGCCGCAGATGATCTCCAGCCGCGTGCAGTTCGGCGTCTACGGCGCGGCCATCCCGATCGTGCTGGTGTGCCTGATGTACCTGGGCTTCACCGCCACCGGCACGGTGCTTTCCGGCCAGGCGCTGGGCCAGCTGTTCGGCGTCAGCGACAGCGCCGGCATCCTGATGTTCGCCAGCGTCATCGTGCTGGTGACCGTGCTCGGCTACCGCGTCATCCACGTCATCGGTCGCATCGCCAGCGTCATCGGGGTGATCGCCTTCGTCTACCTGTTCAGCCGCCTGATGAGCCAGACCGACGTCAGCGCGTTGCTGCAGATCCGCCACTTCAGCTGGAGCAGCTTCCTGCTCGCGGTGTCCCTGGCCGCCTCCTGGCAGATTGCGTTCGGGCCGTATGTCGCGGACTACTCGCGCTACCTGCCGAGCAAGACGTCCTCGGTGAAAACCTTCCTCGCCGTGGGCGCGGGCTCGGTGATCGGTGCCCAGGTGGCGATGATCTTCGGCGTGTTCGCCGCGGCCGGGGCCAACGGGCAGTTCGCCGGCCATGAGGTGGCCTATATCGTCGGCCTGAGCGGCAGTGGCGCCGTTGCTGCGCTGCTGTACTTCAGCATCGCCTTCGGCAAGATCACCATCTCGACGCTGAACTCCTACGGCAGCTTCATGTGCATCGCCACCGTGATCAGCGGCTTCCGTGGCCACCTGGAAGTGAGCCGTGTGCAGCGCCTGGTGTTCGTCCTGCTGATCGTCGGCGCCGCGACCCTGATCGCGTTGCTCGGCCAGCATTCGTTCCTTGGCGCGTTCAAGTCCTTCATCCTCTTCCTGCTGGCCTTCTTCACCCCGTGGAGCGCGGTCAACCTGGTGGACTACTACTGCATCACCCGCGAGCACTACGACGTGCCGGCGCTGGCCGACCCCGATGGCCGCTACGGCCGCTGGAACATCCCCGGCATCAGCGTCTATGTGATCGGCGTGCTGGTGCAGTTGCCGTTCATTTCCACCAAGTTCTACACCGGCCCGATGGTGGACGCCCTGGGTGGCGTGGATATCTCCTGGATCATCGGCCTCGTGGTTCCGGCCGTTCTCTATTACCTGGTCGCCCGCCGCGTCACGCGGGCAGTACCGGACCGGCTGATCCTGCCGGCCCGCACCTGAACAGACCGGCCCGGCCGCGCGGCCACAAGCCTGCGCGGCCCTTGCACTGCCCAACCTCATTCACGTTTAGGAGCATCAGATGAACAACACCAAGAAGACGCTGCTGGGCCTGTTCCTGTCCGCCGGTCTGCTGGGCGGCACCATGACTTCGGCCCAGGCCGCCGGCTGGTGCGAGAGTGGCAAGCCGGTGAAATTCGCAGGGCTGAACTGGGAGAGCGGCATGCTGCTCACCGACCTCATGCAGATCATCCTGAAAAACGGCTACGGCTGCGAAACCGACAGCCTGCCGGGCAACTCCATCACCATGGAGCAGGCGCTGGCGAACAACGACATCCAGATTTTCAGCGAGGAATGGATTGGCCGCAGCGACGCCTGGAACAAGGCCGCCGCCGCGAACAAGGTGGTCGGCGTGGGCGCGCCCATCGTCGGCGCCACCGAGGGCTGGTACGTACCGCGCTTCGTGATCGAGGGCGACAAGGCGCGCAACATCGAAGCCAAGGCGCCGAATCTCAAGGCCGTCACTGACCTGGCGCAGTACGCCGAGGTCTTCCGCGACCCGGAAGAGCCGGGCAAGGGCCGCTTCTACAACTGCCCGGCCGGCTGGACCTGCGAGCTGGAAAACTCCGAGATGCTGAAAAAGTACGGCCTCGAGGACAAGTTCACCAACTTCCGCCCCGGCACCGGCCCGGCCCTGGATGCCGCCGTATTGTCGAGCTACAAGCGCAAGGAGCCTATTCTCTTCTACTACTGGTCGCCGACGCCGCTGATGGGCCAGGCCGACCTGGTGAAGCTGGATGAGCCGGGCGTAAACAAGGACGTGAAGATCCAGGTCGGCCTGTCCAGGGCCTTCCACGACCAGGCCCCGGAACTGGTCGCCGTGCTGGAAAAGGTCAACCTGCCCATCGACCTGCTGAACCAGAACCTGGCGAAGATGGCCAAGGAGAAACTCACCTCCGAGCAACTGGCCAAGGCCTTCCTCAAGGAACACCCGGAAGTGTGGACCACCTGGGTCAGCGAGGACGCTGCGAAGAAGGTCCAGGCCGCGCTCTGACGCCGCCGAATCCGGGGAGGCGCTGCTTCCCCGGTGATGCCCACTCCTGACGAGTACGTGCCATGTTTCCCGAACGCTTCACCTTCTCCATCGCCGACTGGGTCAACGGTTGGGTCGATGCCCTGGTTACCAATTACGGCGACGTGTTCCGCCACATCTCCGACACCCTGCTGTGGGCCATCGTCAACCTGGAGAGCGTGCTGCGCGCGACGCCCTGGTGGCTGATGCTGGCCATCGTCGCCGGCATCGCCTGGCACGCCACCCGGCGCATCCTGCCGACCGTGGTGATCGTCGGGCTGCTGTTCCTGGTGGGCGCCGTGGGCCTGTGGGACAAGCTGATGCAGACCCTGGCGCTGATGATGGTTGCGACGATCATCTCGGTGCTGATCGGCATCCCGCTGGGTATCCTTGCCGCACGCAGCGACCGCTTCCGGGCGATCCTGCTGCCGCTGCTGGACATCATGCAGACCATGCCCAGCTTCGTGTACCTGATCCCGGTGCTGATGCTGTTCGGCCTGGGCAAGGTGCCGGCGATCTTCGCCACGGTGATCTACGCCGCGCCGCCGCTGATCCGCCTCACCGACCTGGGCATCCGCCAGGTCGACCGCGAAGTGATGGAGGCCATCACCGCCTTCGGCGCCAACCGCCGCCAGCAACTGTTCGGCGTGCAGCTGCCGCTGGCGCTGCCGAGCATCATGGCCGGCATCAACCAGACCACCATGATGGCCCTGTCGATGGTGGTCATCGCCTCGATGATCGGCGCCCGTGGTCTGGGCGAGGACGTGCTGGTGGGCATCCAGACCCTCAACGTCGGCAAGGGCCTGGAGGCGGGTCTCGCCATCGTCATCCTTGCCGTGGTCATCGACCGCATCACCCAGGCTTACGGCCGCTCGCGCCACCATGAGGCCAGCAAATGAGCAAGATCCAGGTCAAGAACGTCTACAAGATCTTCGGCGCCAAGGCCGATGCGGCCCTGGCGATGATCCGCCAGGGCAAGAGCAAGGCCGAAGTCCTCGCCGCCACCGACTGCGTGGTCGGGGTGAACGACCTGTCGCTGTCCATCGAGGCCGGGGAAATCTTCGTCATCATGGGCCTCTCCGGTTCCGGCAAGTCGACCCTGGTGCGCCACTTCAACCGTCTGATCGACCCCACCAGCGGGCAGATCCTGGTCGACGGTGAGGACGTGCTCGGCTACGACGCTGCCGCGCTGGAAAACTTCCGCCGGCGCAAGATCAGCATGGTGTTCCAGAGCTTCGGTCTGCTGCCGCACAAGAGCGTGCTCGACAACGTCGCCTACGGCCTGAAGATCCGTGGCGAGAGCAAGGCATTGTGCCAGGAACGCGCGCTGCACTGGATCAACACCGTGGGCCTGAAGGGCTATGAAAAGTCCTACCCGCACCAGCTCTCCGGCGGCATGCGCCAGCGCGTCGGCCTGGCCCGCGCCCTGGCGGCGGACACCGACATCATCCTCATGGACGAAGCCTTCAGCGCCCTCGACCCGCTGATCCGCGCGGACATGCAGGACCAGTTGCTGGAGCTGCAGAAAACCCTGCACAAGACCATCGTCTTCATCACCCACGACCTCGACGAAGCGGTGCGCATCGGCAACCGCATCGCCATCCTCAAGGACGGCCAGCTGATCCAGGTCGGTGCGCCCAGCGACATCCTGCACAAGCCTGCCGACGAATACGTCGACCGCTTCGTCCAGCGCCGTGTCGCTGCTATCTAACGTCATTCACCGGCGGGGAAGGGGGCTTCCCCGCCTACAGGAGTTCCGCATGTCGTCCGCTTCCCCCATTACCATCGGCAACGGCCCAGTGCGCTGGCAGGATCTGGTCGCGGTGGCGCGCCACGGCGCGCGGCTGCAACTGTCGGCGGCCGCCTGGGCGCGCATCGACAACGCCCACGGTATCGTCGAGCGCATCGTCAGCCGGGGGGAACGGGCCTATGGCATCAGTACCGGGCTGGGCGCGCTGTGCAACGTGGTGCTGCAGGGCGAGCAACTGGCGCAGCTGTCGCGCAACACATTGCTCAGCCATGCCTGCGGTGTCGGCGAACCGCTGAAGGATGAGCAGACCCGCGCGATTATTTGCGCGGCCATCACCAACTACAGCCACGGCAAATCCGGCCTGCACCGCCGCGTGGTGGAAGCGCTGGTCGCGCTGCTCAACCATGGCATCACCCCGCGCGTGCCGTCGCAGGGTTCGGTCGGTTACCTGACCCACATGGCCCACGTCGGCGTGGCGCTGCTGGGCATTGGTGACGTGAGCTATCGCGGTGAAGTCGTCCCGGCCTTCCAGGCCCTGGCCGCCGAAGGTCTGGAGCCGGTGCAGCTGGGCGCCAAGGACGGGCTCTGTCTGGTCAATGGCACGCCCTGCATGACCGGCCTGAGCTGCCTCGCCCTCGACGACGCGACGCGCCTGACGCAATGGGCCGACGTGATCGGCGCCATGAGCTTCGAAGCCCTGCGCGGGCAGATCGACGCCTTCGACGCCGAGATCATCGCGCTCAAGCCGCACCCGGGCATGCAGAAGGTCGGTGCCAACCTGCGCGCGCTGCTCGAAGGCAGCGAAGTGATCGCCAGCAGCAAGGGTGTCCGCACCCAGGACGCGCTGAGCATCCGTTCCATGCCGCAGATCCACGGCGCCTGCCGCGATCAGCTGGAACACGCGGCGAAGCAGATCGAGACCGAACTCAACTCCGCCACCGACAACCCGCTGGTGCTGGGTACGCCGGACGATTACCGCGTGGTGTCCCAGGCCAACCCCCACGGCGAATCCGTGGCCATGGCCGCCGACCTGCTGGCGATTGCCGTGGCTGAATTGGGTGGGGTATCCGAACGCCGCCTGGACCGTCTGATCAACCCGCTGGTCAGCGGCCTGCCGGCTTTCCTGGTCAGCCAGCCGGGCGTCAACTCGGGGATGATGATCGTGCAATACGTCGCCGCCTCCCTGGCCGGCGAGAACCGCCAGCTGGCGCAGCCGGCGGTGGTGGACAACTTCGTCACCTCCGGCCTGCAGGAAGACCACCTGAGCCTGGGCACCAGCGCCGCGCTCAAGCTCGGCCGCGCCATCGACAATACCCGGCGCATCTTCGCCATCGAATACCTGCTGGCTGCCCAGGCCTTTGAATTCCTCAAGCCGCAGCGTTTCGGCGCCGGCACCGACTGTGCCTGGAGCCTGCTGCGCGAGCAGGTACCGGCCTATGACAGCGACCGCTGGCTGGCGCCGGACATCGACCGTGCCACCGCACTGCTGGCCGACCCGGCAGCACTGGAAAGCGTCGGCGCGAGCATCGGGAGACTGCAATGAAACACCTCTGGCACCACTGCCACGCGGCAACCATGAAAGATGGCCGCTACGCCATCATCGAAGACGCCGCGATCATCACCGAGGGTGAACGCATCAGCTGGATCGGTCCGCGTGCCGAGCTGCCCGAGCGCCCGGTACAGAGCACCGACCTGGGCGGCGCCTGGGTCACGCCCGGCTTCATCGACTGCCACACCCACCTGGTGTTCGGCGGCGATCGCAGCGGCGAGTTCGAGCAGCGCCTGAACGGCGTCAGCTACGCGGACATCGCGGCGGCCGGCGGCGGCATCGCCAGCACCGTGCGCGCCACCCGCGAGGCCAGCGAGGAGGAACTGCTGGCCAGCGCCATCAAGCGTGCCCGCCCACTGTTGGCCGACGGCGTGACCGTGCTGGAAGTGAAGTCCGGCTACGGCCTGGATCTGGACAGCGAACGGCGCATGCTGCGCGTGGCCCGCCGTCTGGAGCAGGAGTTGCCAGTGACGGTGCGTACCACCTGTCTGTCCGCCCACGCCCTGCCGCCGGAGTATGCCGGGCGCGCCGACGAGTACATCGAGCAGGTCTGCACCCGCATCCTCCCGGCGCTGGCCGAAGAGGGGCTGGTGGACGCGGTGGATGCCTTCTGTGAGCACCTAGCATTCTCTCCGGCGCAAGTCGAACGGGTGTTCCAGGCCGCCCGGCGCCTGGGCCTGCCGGTCAAACTGCACGCCGAGCAATTGTCCTCGCTGCATGGTTCCAGTCTTGCGGCGCGTTACGGCGCGCTATCCGCCGACCACCTGGAATTCATGGACGAGAGCGACGCCATGGCCATGGCCGAAGCGGGCACCGTTGCCGTGCTGCTGCCGGGCGCCTTCTTCGTCCTGCGCGAAACCCAGCTGCCGCCGATGGACGCCCTGCGCAAGCACGGCGTGAACATCGCCATCGCCAGCGACCTCAACCCCGGCACCTCGCCAGCGCTGTCGCTGCGCCTGATGCTGAATATGGCCTGCACCGCTTTCCGCCTGACCCCGGAGGAAGCGCTGGCCGGTGTCACCCTCAACGCCGCGCGGGCGCTGGGCATGGCCGACAGCCACGGCAGCCTGGAAGCGGGCAAGGTCGCCGATTTCATCGCCTGGGACATCCAGCGCCCCGCCGAACTGGCCTACTGGCTCGGTGGCGACCTGCCCAAGCGCATCATTCGTCACGGCGAAGAGTTGTGAAACCGCAAGTTCAAAAGCCCCTCACCCTAACCCTGGCTGCGCGCCCCGCTCCTCAAGCGGGAGAGGGGACTGTTCGGTGCAGGATGACGCTTTGCTGTAGGCCGGTACGGACGGCCCGCTCTCCCCCTGGGAGAGGGCTGGGGTGAGGGGGAAGCATTGGCACAGACTTTCAGCACGAAAATGAACTCATCTCGCTGGGTGTGGAGATAACTACCCATGAATAACGTTCTCGAATTCAAACGCGGCCGCGTGCCACTGCTCATCAGCATGCCGCACCCCGGCCTGCGCCTGACCCCGGCCGTGGAAGCCGGTCTGGTCGACGAGGCCCGTGAGCTGGCCGACACCGACTGGCACATCCCGCAGCTTTATGCCTTCGCCGAAGAACTGGGTGCCAGCACCCTGGCCGCCGGCTACTCGCGCTATGTCATCGACCTCAATCGCCCGGCCGACGACAAGCCGCTGTACAGCACGGCCACCACCGGCCTCTACCCGGACACCCTGTTCGACGGCCGCCCGCTGTTCAAGGAAGGGCAGGCGCCTTCCGCGGAAGAGCGTGCGCGTTACCTCAAGGAAGTCTGGACGCCGTATCACCAGACCCTGGCCGGCGAACTCGCACGGCTGAAGGCAGAATTCGGCTACGCGCTGCTGTGGGATGCCCACTCGATCGCCTCGGTCATCCCGCACCTGTTCGACGGCAAGTTGCCGGACTTCAACATCGGCACCAACAGCGGCGCCAGCTGCGACGCGCAACTGGCCGAGCGACTGGTGGCGGTGTGCGCCGACGCGCCGGCCTATCGCCACATCCTCAACGGCCGCTTCAAGGGCGGCCACATCACCCGCCACTACGGCCAGCCGCAGGACAACGTGCATGCGGTGCAGCTGGAACTCGCGCAGTGCAACTACATGGATGAGCACGCACCCTTCGGCTACCGCGAAGACCTCGCCGCACCGACCGCCCAGGTACTCCGGCGCATGCTGGAAACCTTCATCGCCTGGGGCCGCGAGCACTACGGCCGGTAAGTTTTTACACAGCCTCCTGCCGCGCCGGGGCTTGTCGGCGCGGCGCCGCTGGACCACGCATCCCGGCGGCGCTTCCCCGGTGTGACAGGGGGCTGTCTTTTCTTCCCGAAACTGCTTCAGCGAAAGCGAACGATGCGCGAATCGGAGTAATAGAATTCATTTCGGCTATCGCCCTGGCGGAATACCAGGCCGTAGTCTTCCAGGAAGTATCGGGTATCGATGCGCTTGTATTTGTCGTCGACTACCGAGCAATGAATCTCTTTGGCGCTGCCGGATAGTTGGGGATTCAGCTCGGCTGCGGACAACTCGCGGATCACCTCGCAGCGCGTTTCCTGGGTGTCTCGGGTCTGGCCGATGATGCTGAAGTTCTCTTTTCGAGTGAGCCGGTAGCTGAGCTTTTCACCCACAGGCATCTGTTTCCAGTTGCCTTCCAATTCCAGCTTTTCTACCTCACAGGTGCCCTGCGCCTTGCTGTAGTGGGTCACGCTGCTGAGCTCCAGCATGCCCATGAAACTGGTGTCCTGCGAGACGTAGCCCGTGCCCTGCCGCTTGATGTGCAGCAGGCCGGGAGTATCGCCCGGCTGGAACCAGAACTCCTCAATCAATGGCTTGGTTTCTCCCTTGAAGGTCGAGGTGCCTTCGGTGCGTAGGTAGGACAGAGATTTTCGAGGCGCATCGAAGCCCAGGGAGGTCACGTAGCGAGCGACTCCGGCATCCAGCGCAGGTTGGTTTTCCAGATCAGGGGCGGGCTTGTCGCGATTCTCCGCCCGCGCCAGCGCGGACAGTTGTTCGTGCGGCTTGCAGGCAGCTTGCAGGATGGCGAGGTAGTCGGCTGAGGCGGAGCTGAAGGTGCGCGCGCTGGGGGAGGCCTCGATGCGGCCATCCGTGACTCGCTGGCGCGGATCCAGGTCGTAGCCAGTCAGCCAGGTGTAAGTGTTACGGCCGCAATTGACTTGCAGTTGCTCGACCTTGCTGCCGTAAGGCGCTTGGTAGGGCGCATCGTAGGCCAGCGACGGGTAGTCGAATGCAGCCCAGAGCTTCAGGCTCCCGTCGGGCTGTGGTTCCAGGCTGGCGATGTCCAGCAGGACATGTCCGTCGTTGCCGCTTTCGAAGTTCGCCAGTTTGCGCCAGTCCGGGTTCTGAGCGCAGGCCTGAACCACCTGCGGCAAGCTACGCAGTGTTCTGGCGGTGTCACTCGTCAGCGGGATGGGTTCGCGATATTGCGACTGGCCCACAGCGTACATGCGACCGGGAGTGTCGACATATAACCAGTTGGCGCTCTCAGCCGAGCAACTTACCTGAAGCTGCAGCAGGCCGCGTGGAAGGCGCAGGGCGAGGGCGGCTTCGTTGCCGGCGCGCAGGACGCTGTTTTCCACAACGTTGCCGGCGCTGGCGGTATTGGTCACCAGCTTGTCGAGGGCTTGCGTGGGATTCTTTCCGGTGGCGGTTTGCGTGGCGCAGGCGCCAAGCGAGAGCAGAAACGGAGCAAGGAGAAGTGGGCGAAGCAATGTCATGACGAGTCCTTTCAGATCAAAACCAATCCCTTCGGGGCGCGGAAGATTCGGGTATTTCCCCTCGTTTGACAATGACGCGTAGCAATCAGGCGCAGCAGACTTCGCGGACCTTGCTTCAATCCTCGGTCTGGAGATCGGCCAACTGCATCTCGGCATGTCGCACCAGCATCTCCAGCAGCAGGGCCTGGGTGTGCGGCGGGGTCTCGTCGGCTCGGGTCAGGGCGTAGAGCGTGACCTTCACCGGAGGTGACAGCGGGCGCAGTGCGGTGAGTCTTTCGTCCGCGCCCAGTGCCGTGAAGGGGTCGACCAGCGCCAATCCTGTTCCTGCCTCCACCAGCGTGCGCGCCAGTGCATAGGTCTGTACTGAAATGCGCACGCGCGGCGGTGGTTCGACGTTCGCCAGGTAGCTTTCCAGCCGCGCCGACAGCGGGTCGGAGGTGGACAGCCCGATCATCGGCTCGCCGGCCAGTTCGTCCAGCGTCAGCGCCTTGCCCAAACGGTCTTCCGGCCAGTGCGCGCGTGGTGCCAGGGCTACCAGCGGGCCGCTGGCGATGACCTGCGAGCGCAGGCCGGGGTGGTCGGTCTGCTGCAGGGTGAGGGCGAGGTCGAGCTCGCGCATCAGCAGGTTCTGGATCAGTTCGCGGGAATGCTGGGTGGCCAGTTCGCAACTGCTTTGCGGGTAGCGGTCGGTCCATTCGCGGATCACCGGCGGCAGCAGCGACAGCGCCAGGGCCGGCGTGGCGCCCACGCGCAGGCGGTTCTCCGGCTGGCCGCGCAGGCTCTGCGCCAGGCGGCGCACGCCCTGCAGGCTTTCCGTGACCTTGGCGACTTCGCGCTCCAGCTCCAGCGCCTCGGGGGTCGCCTGCAGTTTGCCGCGCACGCGCAGGAATAGCGGGAAGCCCAACTGCTGCTCGGCGTGCTGCAGCACCTTGGTCACTGCCGGCTGGGAGACGTGCAGCAATTGCGCGGCGCCGCTGACCGAGCCGGTTTCGCGGATGGCCTGGAACACTTCGATATGGCGCAGGCGCATGGCTTGCCTCCGTCAGCGGATTCGCCAAGGTATAACCCTGGTTTATGGGTTGCCCATGTTTATTCATTGTTCGCCGCCTGTCATCCGGTCCTAAGGTCGGAGCCTGGAATGGATGGACAGTGAGACGGCAATGGCACAGCGGATTTGCATCATCGGCGCGGGCGTGGTCGGGCTGGCTACGGCGCAGGCGCTGGTCCAGGAGAGCTTCGACGTCACTGTGCTGGAAGCACGGGATGCGGGCGGGCTGGAAACCAGTTTCGCCAACGGCGGCCAGCTGTCCTACCGCTACGTGGCGCCCCTGGCCGATGCCGGCGTACCGCAGCAGGCACTGGGCTGGCTGCTGCGCGGCGACTCGCCGCTGCGCCTGCGCCCGCGTCTGGATCCGGCGCAGTGGCGCTGGCTGATGGAATTCACGGCGGCCTGTCGGCGCTCGGTGAACCAGGCCAATGCGAAACATTTACTGCGCCTCGCGCTGTTCAGCCAGAGCACGCTGGCGCAGTGGCGGGAGGATGGGCTGGACGGCTTCGACTGGCGGCGCAACGGCAAGCTGGTGGCCTTCCGCGATGAAGGCAGCTTCCGCAGTGCGCGGCAGACCCTATCCGATCCTTCAGCGCAATTCGTGCTCTCGGCGCAGCAGTGCCGCGGGCTGGACCCGGCGCTGGCGAGTGCGCCCTTCGTCGGTGGCATCCATACGCCGGACGAGGAGGTCGCCGATTGCTTCCTGTTCTGCCAGCGGCTCGCCGAGCGACTTCAGGCATCGGGACGTTGCCGGCTGGTGTATGCCCGCCCGGCTTCCCGGCTGATGATTCGCAATGGCGTCGTGATCGGTGTGGAGGCGGGCGGCGAGACCTTCGAGGCCGATCACGTGGTCCTCGCCGCCGGCTACCGCAGCGCGGCGCTGCTGCCGGGTAGACCGCGCCTGCCGCTCTATCCGCTGAAGGGCTACAGCCTGACCGCGCCAATCCGCGCCGAGGACCACGCGCTGGAGGTGAGCCTCACCGACTACGACCGCAAGGTGGTCTATGCACGCCTCGGCGAACGTCTGCGCATCGCTGCCATGGTCGATATCGTCGGCTTCGACCCGCGCCTGGAACCCAGGCGACTGGCGCTGATCCGGCAGCAGGCGGCGGATACGCTGCCGGACGCCTGTGACTACAGCGCCGCCATCGAATGGGCCGGCATGCGTCCGGCCACGCCCACCGGCGTGCCGCTGGTGGGGGCCTGCGGGCCGCGTGGCCTCTGGCTGAATCTCGGCCACGGCGCGCTGGGCTTCACCCTCGCCTGTGGCAGTGCGCAACTGATCGCCGCACAGATCGCCGGGCGTCACCCGGATATCGACACGACCGGCCTGACGCCCGCGCGGCTGGCCGGCTGATTTCTTCGAATGGGGAGACACACCATGCAACTCACACGCATCGCCACCAACGATCGCCTTTCCGGCGCTATGGTCTTCGGCTCGCTGGTGTTCCTGTCCGGGCAGGTACCTGGGCAGGCCACCGACATCCAGGGCCAGACCCGCGAAGTGCTGGCGAAGATCGACGCGCTGCTGGCCGAAGCCGGCACCGGGAAGGCGGACATCCTCAGCGCGACCATCTACCTCAAGGACATCGCCGCCGATTTCGAGGCCATGAACGGCATCTGGTCCGGCTGGCTGCCGGAAGGCTGCGCACCGACCCGCACCACGGTGCAGGCGCTGCTGGCGCGGCCGCAGGTGCTGGTGGAAATCACCGTGATTGCCGCGCGGCCCTGACCCCTAACCCGACTCACAACAACAAGAAGGATCGCACCCATGAAACGACTTGCACTGGGAATGCTGGCGGCGTCCAGCCTGGTCTGCGCGCTGGCGCAGGCCAACGAGGCACTGGACGGCACGCTGAAGAAAGTCGCCGAGCGCGGCACGATAACCCTGGGTTATCGCGACGCCTCGGTACCGTTCTCCTACCTGGGCGATAACAGCGGGCAGCCCATGGGTTACTCGGTGGACCTGGCCGGCAAGGTGGTCGAGCGCATCCGGCAGAAGCTCGGCAAGCCCGATCTCAAGGTGAAGTACAACCTGGTGACCTCGCAGACGCGCATTCCGCTGGTGCAGAACGGCACGGTGGACCTGGAGTGCGGTTCCACCGGTGTCACCGCCGAGCGCATGAAGCAGGTCGCCTTCTCCTACGGCTTCATCTATGTGAAAGGCCAGTTGCTGACCGCCAAGGACAGCGGCATCCAGGGCTTCGCCGACCTCAAGGGCAAGAACGTGGTGACCACCGCCGGCACCACCAACGAGCGCTACCTGAAGGCCTATAACGCCGAGCACAAGCTGGGCATGAACGTGGTCAGCGCCAAGGACCACGGCGAAGCCTTCCTCATGCTGCAGTCGGGTCGCGCGGTGGCCTTCTACATGGATGATGCGCTGCTCTACGGCGAGAAGGCCAAGGCCCGCGACCCGCACCAGTGGGTGGTGGTGGGCGAGCCGCAATCGCGAGAAATCTACGCCTGCATGGTGCGCCGCGACGATCCGCAGTTCCTCGCCCTGGTCAACCAGACGCTGGCCGAGCTGTATTCCTCCGGCGAGATCAAGGGCATCTACCAGCGCTGGTTCGAGCAGCCGATCCCGCCGAAGAACCTCAACCTGGAATTCCCCATGACCGCCGAGCTGCAGGCGATCATTGCCAAGCCCACCAGCGAACCGGTGCAGTAATCCTAGCGCTGCAGGCCGAGGTGGCGGATCAGCGGTTGCGCCTCGGCCAGGCGCTCCCAGACATCGTCGAGCAATTCGGCGGGGTAGTAGGAGGGCAGGCGCGGCAGCTCGCGGCGCGGCACCCAGGCGACTTCGCGGATATCGAACTCGTCGCCACCCAGGCCGCGCAGGTTGTCCAGGTTGACCCGGCCGTCCCAGGCATCCACGCGGTAGAACAGCTCCATGTGGAAGCGCCCGGCCAGCGGCTCGGCGAACTCGCGCACGTAGACCAGCGGGCCGACCTCCACCGCCAGCCCGGTTTCCTCCCGGCACTCGCGGCGCACGGTGTCGCGGGTGCACTCGTCCTTGTCCGACTCGAAGCCACCGCCCGGTGGAATCCAGTATTCGTCGCCGGCGACTGCATGACGCACCAGCAGGATTTCGTCGTTGCTGACCAGCAGCCCGGCGGCGCGAATGCGGTGTTGCAAGGGGGAAGTCATTGCCAGTCGAGCCTCGCCAGTTTCCATTCCGATCCTTCGCGCCACCACTCCAGCCTGACCGAGTAATGCCCGGCGCTATCAGGGAGGAGGTTCTCGGCGCCGGTGAGGGCGACCTGCGCGTCGGTATGGCCGCGGTTGGCGTAGGTCGGGTCGATCCTGCTCTCGCTGCTGAGCAGGATCACCTTGACCTGCTGGTGCCGCAGGAACATCAGCGTCATGGTGCGCCTGGCCCAGTCGCGATCGAACTCGCCATTGGCGCGGAAGTCGCCAGCCAGCTGATCGATCACGGCCCCGCTATTCTTGGCTTCGAGGTTGTCCTGCAACTGCTTCACGGCGGCGTCCAGCTGTGCGCGCGGGTCGTCGCGATCACAGCCGGCCAAGGCGAGCATCAGCAGGAAAAGAGAAAGAAACAACTTCCGTGGCATGGCTCACTAACTCCCTTATGGGTTTTTCGCTGGCCCGAGTATCATGCCCGACACCGTGGGGGCCGAAGACTTTCGATGGAAGTCGCGCTGCGGCAACGCGACTTTCTATAAGGTGGCGACAGGCCCTAGGATGGTTACTGGTCCGGGAGCGACCGTACGCACTGATCCAGGAGCGAGCCATGCAAACTTTGTATCCGGAAATCAAGCCTTACGCCCGCCATGAACTGGCCGTCGATGAGCCGCACGTCCTCTATGTGGACGAGAGCGGTACGCCCGACGGACTGCCGGTTCTGTTCATCCATGGTGGCCCGGGCTCCGGTTGCGATGCCATGTCGCGGCGCTTCTTCGACCCCAATATCTACCGCATCGTCACCTTCGACCAGCGCGGCTGCGGCCGCTCCACGCCTTACGCCAGCCTGGAGAACAACACCACCTGGCATCTGGTGCAGGACATCGAGCGCATCCGCGAGCACCTGGGCATCGACAAGTGGGTGCTGTTCGGCGGTTCCTGGGGCTCCACCCTTTCGCTGGCCTACGCCCAGACCCATCCCGAGCGCGTGCTGGCGCTGATCGTACGCGGCATCTTCCTCTGCCGTCCGCAGGAAATCCGCTGGTTCTACCAGGAGGGCGCAAGCCGCCTGTTCCCGGATTACTGGGAAGACTACCTGGCGCCGATTCCCGCCGACGAGCACGACGACCTGCTGCACGCCTTCCATCGCCGCCTGACCGGCCCCGACCAGATCGCCCAGATGCACGCCGCGCGCGCCTGGTCCACCTGGGAAGGCCGGACCGCCACGCTGCGGCCGAACCCGGCGGTGGTGGATCGCTTCGCCGACCCGCACCGCTCGCTGTCCATCGCCCGCATCGAGAACCACTATTTCGTCAACGACGGCTTCCTCGAGCCGGACCAGCTGCTGCGCGACATGCACAAGATCGCCCACCTGCCGGGGGTGATCGTTCACGGCCGCTACGACGTGGTCTGCCCGCTCGACAATGCCTGGGCGCTGCACAAGGCCTGGCCCAACAGCGAGTTGCAGATCGTCCGCGACGCCGGCCACGTGGCCGGCGAGCCGGGCATCACCGATGCGCTGATCCGCGCCACCAATGAAATCGGCCGCCGCCTGCTGAACCTGCCGCCGGAGGCTGAATGAAGGGTTTGATCCAGCGGGTGCGAGGCGCCCGCGTCGAGGTTGACGGCGAAATCGTCGGCGCTATCGACCATGGGCTGCTGGCTCTGGTAGGGGTCGAACCCCAGGACGACGAAGACTCGGTCAACCGTTTGCTGCACAAGCTGCTTAACTATCGAGTGTTTGGCGACGATGAAGGTAAAATGAACCTTTCATTGAGCGATGTCGGCGGCGGCCTGCTGCTGGTTTCGCAGTTCACCCTGGCCGCAGACACCCGCAAGGGCCTGCGACCGAGCTTTTCCAGCGCGGCGCCTCCTGCAAGGGGCGCCGCGTTGTTCGATCTACTCGTGGAACAGGCGCGAGAGCGTCATCCGCTGGTCGCCACTGGCCGTTTTGGCGCCAACATGCAGGTCCACCTGGTCAATGACGGGCCGGTGACCTTTCTACTGGAGGCTTGAACGCGCGGCAGCTTGTCATATCGCCGTGGGATGATGGTTAGGGCTTATGCATCTAGAACAATGCGCCTCCGGGAGCCGGAAGTACCCGTGGAAAAAAGCGGGGAATCATTCAGGCTCACCGGGGTCGGAATTCAATCGCCGGCAATTTGGCATCGCCTTTGCTGGCTTTAATCGTTTTGTGTTCACGGACGAGGGGGACTCGTGATTTTCCGTTCCGTTCAACAACCGCTTTCGCGCCACATCCTTCGCGGACTGGTCGGCTCCGCCCTGTTGGCGTTGAGCGCTACCCATGCCTGGGCCTTCAATCTCGACGACGTTGGCGAACAGGCCAAGGCGCTGGCTGCTGAGAAGTACAGCGCACCGACGAGCAACCTGCCATCGGAATTCAGCGAAATGAAGTTCGCCGATTACCAGCAGATTCGCTTCCGTAACGAGAAGGCCTACTGGGCCGACGAGAAGACCCCCTTCAAGATCAGCTTCTATCACCAGGGCATGCACTTCGACACCCCGGTGAAGATCAACGAAGTCACGGCGACCGACGTCAAGGAGATCAAGTACGATCCCTCCCGTTTCGACTTCGGTTCGCTGAAGTTCGACGCCAATGCGACCAAGGATCTGGGTTACGCCGGCTTCCGCCTGCTGTACCCGATCAACTCGCCGGACAAGCAGGACGAGATCGCCACCTTCCTGGGGGCGAGCTACTTCCGCATCATCGGCAAGGACCAGTGGTGGGGCCTCTCCGCCCGTGGCCTGGCGCTGGATACCGCGCTGCCATCGGGTGAGGAATTCCCGCGCTTCCGCGAGTTCTGGATCGAGAAGCCCAAGCCCAAGGACAAGCACCTGGTGATCTTCGCGCTGCTGGATTCGCCCCGCGCGACCGGCGCTTACCGCTTCACCATTCGTCCGGGCAACGACACCGTGGTCGATGTGAAGGCCCGCGTGTATTTGCGCGACAAGGTGAGCAAGCTGGGCCTGGCGCCCCTGACCAGCATGTTCCTGTTCGGCTCCAACCAGCCGTCCGCCGAGCACAACTTCCGCCCGGAACTGCATGACTCCACCGGTCTGCAGATCCACGCCGGCAACGACGAGTGGATCTGGCGTCCGCTGAACAACCCCAAACACCTGTCCGTCAGCGCCTACAGCGTCGAGAACCCGAAAGGATTCGGCCTGCTGCAGCGCGGCCGCGAGTTCTCCCGCTACGAAGACCTCGACGACCGCTACGACCTGCGTCCGTCCGCCTGGGTCGAGCCGCAGGGCGACTGGGGCAAGGGCACCATCGAGCTGGTGGAAATCCCGACCCCGGATGAGACCAACGACAACATCGTCGCCTTCTGGAATCCGGAGAAGCGCCCGGAAGCCGGCGAGCCGCTGGACTTCGCCTACCGCATGCGCTGGACCAAGGATGAGGACGCGCTGCACGACGCGAAGAACGCCTGGGTCATGCAGACCCTGCGCTCGGTCGGCGACGTGAAGCAGAAGAACCTGATTCGCCAGCCTGATGGCAGCGTCGCCCTGGTCGTCGACTTTGTCGGCCCGACCCTGAAGGCGCTGGCCGGCGATGCTCCGGTGAGCACCCAGGTGAGCACCGACGACAATGCCGAGGTGAAGGAAAACGCCCTGCGCTACAACGCGGTGACCAAAGGCTGGCGTCTGACCCTGCGGATCAAGGTCAAGGACCCGAAAAAGCCGACGGAAATGCGTGCGGCGCTGGTAAACGGCGGCCAGACCATTTCCGAAACCTGGAGCTACCAGCTGCCTGCCGATGAATAACTCCACCGCTACCACCGCGCCGGTGGCCGACTACCTCGCGCACCTGCCCCTTTCGGCGCAGGAGCGTGAGCAGCTGGCCCAGGCCGGTTCCTTCAGCGAGCTGCATCAGCAGCTCGCTGGCGATATCCAGGGCGAGGACGCTGCGCTGGCTTCGGTCGGCGCGCGTCTGCGCCACGGCTATGGGCAGGACCTGGACGATGCCCAGATGCTGGGCATGGACGACAACGGCCGCACCTACCTCAAGGCCGCGCCGCCGATCCAGCGCACCAAGGTGATTCCCGAACCCTGGCGCACCAACCCGATCATGCGCGGCTGGCGCCGCCTGACCGGGCGCAGCAATCCGGCCAAGCCCGCCCGCGACCTGCCCAAGGCGCGCTGGCAACGAGTCGGTTCGCTGCGCCGGTTCATCCTGGTCCTGCTCATGCTCGGCCAGACCACCGTCGCCACCTACTACATGAAAGGCATCCTGCCCTACCAGGGCTGGGCCTTCGTCGACCTGGAAGAGATCAACCGCCAGACCTGGCTGCAGACCCTGGAGCAGGTGCTGCCCTACGCCATCCAGTTCGGCGTGCTGACCCTCTTCGCCATCCTCTTCTGCTGGGTTTCTGCCGGGTTCTGGACCGCCCTGATGGGCTTCTGGGAACTGCTCACCGGCCGTGACCGCTACCGCATCTCCGGCAGCAGCGCGGGTAGCGAGCCGATTGCCGCCGACGCCCGCACCGCCATCGTCATGCCGATCTGCAACGAAGACGTCCCGCGCGTCTTCGCCGGCTTGCGGGCGACCTATGAATCGGTGGCGGCCAGCGGCGAGCTGGATCGCTTCGACTTCTTCGTGCTCAGCGACACCAATCAGCCCGACATCGCCATGGCGGAAGAAAAGGCCTGGATCGAGCTGTGCAAGGAAGCCCTGGGCTTCGGTCGTATCTTCTACCGTCGCCGCCGGCGCCGGGTGAAGCGCAAGAGCGGCAACATCGACGACTTCTGCCGTCGCTGGGGTGGCCAGTACAAGTACATGGTCGTCATGGACGCCGACAGCGTGATGAGCGGCGACTGCCTGACCAAGCTGGTGCGGCTGATGGAGGCCAACCCCGAGGCCGGCATTATCCAGACCGCGCCCAAGGCGTCGGGCATGGACACGCTCTATGCGCGCATGCAGCAGTTCGCCACCCGCGTGTACGGCCCGCTGTTCACCGCCGGCCTGCACTTCTGGCAGCTGGGCGAATCCCACTACTGGGGCCACAACGCGATCATCCGAGTGAAACCCTTCATCGAGCACTGCGCCCTGGCGCCGCTGCCGGGCAAGGGCTCCTTCGCCGGCGCGATCCTCTCCCACGACTTCGTCGAAGCCGCGCTGATGCGCCGCGCCGGCTGGGGCGTGTGGATCGCCTACGATCTGGAAGGCAGCTACGAGGAGTTGCCGCCCAACCTGCTGGATGAGCTCAAGCGCGACCGCCGCTGGTGCCACGGCAACCTGATGAACTTCCGCCTGTTCCTGGTCAAGGGCATGCATCCGGTGCATCGCGCGGTGTTCCTCACCGGCGTGATGTCCTACCTGTCGGCGCCCCTGTGGTTCTTCTTCCTGGTACTGTCCACCGCGCTGCTGGCGGTGCACCAGTTGATGGAGCCGCAGTACTTCCTCGAGCCGCGCCAGCTGTTCCCGATCTGGCCGCAGTGGCACCCGGAGAAGGCCATCGCCCTGTTCTCCACCACCCTGACCCTGCTGTTCCTGCCCAAGCTGCTCAGCGTCATGCTGATCTGGGCCAAGGGCGCCAAGGGCTACGGCGGCGTAATCAAGGTGACCCTGAGCATGCTGCTGGAAATGCTCTTCTCCGTGCTGCTCGCGCCGGTGCGCATGCTCTTCCACACCCGCTTCGTGCTGGCCGCCTTCCTCGGCTGGGAAGCCCAGTGGAAGTCGCCGCAGCGTGACGACGACGACACCCCGTGGAGCGAGGCGATTCGTCGCCATGGCCTGCAGACCCTGCTGGGCCTGTGCTGGGCGCTGCTGGTGGCGTGGCTGAACCCGCGGTTCCTGTGGTGGCTGTCGCCCATCGTCGGCGCGCTGATGCTGTCGATCCCGGTCTCGGTGATCAGCAGCCGGGTCAAGCTGGGCCTGGCCTCGCGCGACGAGAAGCTGTTCCTCATCCCCGAGGAATACGACACCCCGCGCGAGCTGCGCGCTACCGACGAGTATACCTACCAGAACCGCTGGCAGGCGCTGAAGGACGGCTTCGTCCGCTCTGCCGTGGACCCGGTGCTGAACGCCCTGGCCTGTGCCATGGGTACTGCCCGCCACGGCCAGTCCGCCGCCATCGAATCGACCCGCGCCGCGCTGGTCGAGAAGGCGCTGGAAGCCGGTCCCGAGCAGCTCGACGGCAACCGCCGGCTGGCGCTGCTGAGCGATCCGGTGGCGCTGTCGCGCCTGCACCTGGCGCTCTGGCAGGGGGACAGGGAACAGTGGATCGGTCCCTGGCGGCAATCGCTGAAGGCCGATGCCCATGCTCCCGCCGTCCCCTTGGCCCCGGTTGCGGAACAGGGCGTCTTGGCGCTGCCCGCCGCGCAATCCTGACCGCAGGTCGCCCCGTCTCGTTCGGGACGGGGCGACCTGCCGGTTTCCGCTGTTTTCCCCGCGCACCGCTGCTGGTAACCTTCGCCAGCTATCCAGAAAAGATTGAGATATCCGGCGCATGGGGTACGCTTCGCACCCTTCCGCGCAAGGCTTGCTCTTGCGCGCCCGGTTCGATCGCTGGGAAAAACAACAAGTTCTTTCACTTGCTTGGGAGTATGGGGATGAAAAAGTACCTGGCATCGCTGGTGATGGGCGTCTGCGCCCTGGTCAGCGTGAGCGCGGCTCAGGCCGGCGCCATCGATGAAGCGGCCAAGCGCGGCACCCTGCGCGTGGGCATGGACCCGACCTACATGCCGTTCGAGATGACCAACAAGCGCGGTCAGATCGTCGGCTTCGAAGTAGACCTGCTCAAGGCCATGGCCAAGTCCATGAACGTCAAGCTGGAACTGGTTTCCACCGCCTACGACGGCATCATCCCGGCCCTGCTCACCGACAAGTTCGACATGATCGGCTCGGGCATGACCCTGACCCAGGAACGCAACCTGCGCCTGAACTTCACCGATCCCTTCATCGTGGTCGGCCAGACCCTGCTGATTCGCAAGGAACTGCAAGGCGAGATCAAGTCCTACAAGGACCTGAACGACGCCAAGTACCGCATCACCTCGAAGATCGGCACCACCGGCGAATTTGTCGCCAAGAAGCAGCTCTCCAAGGCCCAGTACCACGGCTTCGACAACGAGCCCGAAGCGGTCATGGATGTGGTCAACGGCAAGGCCGACGCCTTCATCTACGACTCTCCGTACAACGTCGTTGCCGTCGGCAAGTTCGGCGCCGGCAAGCTGGTGCACCTGGATCAGCCGTTCACCTACGAGCCGCTGGCCTTCGGTCTCAAGAAGGGCGACTACGACTCGATCAACTTCATCAACAACTTCCTCAAGCAGATTCGTGAAGACGGCACCTACGATCGCATTCACGACAAGTGGTTCAAGAACACCGACTGGCTCAAGGACATGGAATAATCCACGTCTGACACTGGTCGACCCGACGCGCAGGCCCTGAGCCTGCGCGTTCGCATTTTCACGGTAGAGATTCGTGGCTAGAACGAAACGCGCAACCTGGCCCTGGCACGGGCTGACCGGACTGATCCTGCTGTTGATCGGCCTGGCCATCTGGTACTCCACTTCGCTGATCTCCTACGAGTGGCGCTGGAACCGCGTCCCGCAGTACTTCGCCTACCAGGCCGAAGAACCGCTGCGTGCGGACAGCATCTCGCGGGTGGAGAAGATCGAGCCGTACGGCAGCGATGCCCGCGTCACGCTGGTGGACGAGGATGGCAAGCAGCAGGTGCTGACCGTTGCGTCGGACAGCCTGCAGTTCTCCGAGAACGACGACGTCGCCGAAGGCGATGTGGTCGGCGCAACCCGCCACTGGGCGGCCGGCCCGCTCGCCTGGGGCCTGTGGACCACGCTGTGGATCTCTTTCGTTTCCGGCGCGTTCGGTCTGTTCATCGGCCTGTTCACCGGTCTCTGCCGTCTGTCGAAGAACCCGACGCTGCACGACCTCTCGACCCTCTACGTCGAGCTGGTGCGCGGTACGCCGCTGCTGGTGCAGATCTTCATCTTCTACTTCTTCATCGGCACCGTGCTGAACCTGTCCCGCGAGTTCGCCGGCGTGGCAGCGCTGGCGCTGTTCACCGGCGCCTATGTGGCCGAGATCGTCCGTGCCGGCGTGCAGTCCATCGCTCGCGGCCAGGACGAGGCGGCGCGCTCTCTGGGCCTGAATGCCGCGCAGTCGATGCGCCACGTGATCCTGCCGCAGGCCTTCAAGCGCGTGCTGCCGCCGTTGGCCGGGCAGTTCATCAGCCTGGTGAAAGACACTTCCCTGGTCTCGGTGATCGCCATCACTGAACTGACCAAGAGCGGCCGCGAGGCGATCACCACCTCGTTCTCCACCTTCGAGATCTGGTTCTGCGTCGCCGCCCTCTACCTCGTGATCAACCTGCCGCTGTCGCATCTGGCGGGGCGCCTGGAGCGGAGGCTCGGCCAAAGTGATTGAAGTCCGTAACCTGACCAAGGTCTTCGATACCCGCGGGCAAGTCGTGCGCGCGGTGGATGACGTCACCACCGGTGTGGCCAAGGGTGAGGTCGTGGTGGTGATCGGCCCGTCCGGCTCGGGCAAGTCCACCTTCCTGCGTTGCCTGAATGGCCTGGAGGAGTTCGACTCCGGCTCGGTGAGCATCGACGGCCTCGATCTCGCCAACCCGAAGACCGACGTCAACGCCTACCGTCGCGAAGTCGGCATGGTCTTCCAGCACTTCAACCTGTTCCCGCACATGACCGTGCTGGAAAACCTGTGCCTGGCGCAGAAAGTCGTGCGCAAGCGCGGCAAGGCGGAGCGCGAGGCCAAGGCCAGGGCGCTGCTGGATAAGGTCGGCATCGGCCAGAAGGCCAATGAGTACCCGTCGCGCCTCTCCGGCGGCCAGCAGCAGCGCGTGGCCATTGCCCGCGCGCTGTGCATGGACCCGAAGGTGATGCTGTTCGACGAACCCACCTCGGCGCTCGACCCGGAAATGGTCGGCGAGGTGCTGGACGTGATGAAGACCCTGGCCGTGGAAGGCATGACCATGGTCTGCGTGACCCACGAGATGGGCTTCGCCCGCGAAGTGGCGGATCGCGTGCTGTTCTTCGATCATGGCAAGCTGCTGGAGGACGCCGCCCCGGCGGAGTTCTTCGCTCAGCCCAGGGATGCCCGCGCGCAGAGCTTCCTGCGGCAGGTGCTGTGAGGTATTCGCCGCTGTGAAAGAGCCGCCTTCGGGCGGCTTTTTGGTGTTTGCTCGGGGGTGAGGGATGGCTTTGGTAGGAGCAACTGTCTTCTTCAGGTAAGTCCGTGCCAGTGCCTTCCCTCACCCCAGCCCTCTCCCAGAGGGAGAGGGAGCCGCCCGTGCCGGCGGGCACCAAGGTTTCATCCTGCACCGAACGGTCCCCTCTCCCTCTGGGAGAGGGTTAGGGTGAGGGCTGATCCGAGTACAGGACTGTCGGGTAGGAGCAACTCCGTCCGTGATAGCTCACAGCGAGCTCGGAACATCGCGGACAAAGTCCGCTCCTACGATCACAGGGAACACCGGCGACAAATCCCGGACAAAAAGAAACCGCCCCGGAGGGCGGTTTCTTCTGCAGCGTCAGTCGCGGTTGCGGGTCAGCAGCGCGGGACGCTCGGTCTTGCGGCGCGGTTCCAGCTCTTCCAGCTGCTCCGGTGTCGGGAAGCGGTCGGTGCGGACCAGGTCGCGCTTGTTGATCACTACCGGTTGGCGGGTCGGCTTGGCGGCGCCGTACTCGCTCGGCTCGCGCAGCGGGGCGTCGTTCATGCGCGAAGCCGGAGCCTTGCCGCCGCGCTTGCGCTGGCCGGCCTTGCCCTGAGCGTTGCCGCCCTGGCCCTGGGTGCGACCGCCGCCGTTAGGCTTCTTGGCGGCGCGGCCCTGGCCTTGCCCCTGGCCACGGTTCTGACCGCTTCCGCCCTGGCCGGCACCTTGGCCACCCTGGCCGCGCGGGCGCTGCTGGCCCTGCCCCTGGTTCTGGCCTTGCCCCTGGCCGCCACGGCGGCGCTGGCTGCGCTGCTGGTCCTTGTCCGGGAACGGGCTGACGTAGTCGGCGCGGTTGCCAAAGTTGTCGAAGTCGTCGTCGAGGAACTCTTCAGGATCGCGGTTACCGTCGACCTTCGGTGCTCGGACCTGCCTGGGCTGCTGCTGGCGGCCCTGACCCTGCTGGTCCTGCTGCCGGGGCTGGCGAGGCTCACGAGCCTGGGTGTGGGCGTTCGGCTGAGCGTCGCTGCCCTGGCCGTCACCCTTCTTCTTGCCACGGCCGCCACGACGACGGCGCTTGCCGGCTGGCTTGTCGCTGTCGGCGAATTCGCCTTCAGCTGCGGGGGCAGCGTTCTGCTGGTCCTCACCCTGGGGCTGCTGAGGCTTGTCCTTGCTGCGGTCTTTGCGTTCGCCACGCTTGGCCTTGTCCTTGCGCGGCTGGCGCTGAGGTACTTCGCGGGCCTCGGGCTGCTGGACCTCGGGCAGCACGGTATCGGGGTCGAAGCCCTGCATGTCGCCATCGGGGATGCGCTGCTTGGTCAGGCGTTCGATGGCCTTGAGCAGTTTGTCTTCGTCCGGCGCCACCAGCGAGATGGCTTCACCGGTGCGACCGGCACGGCCGGTACGGCCGATGCGGTGAACGTAGTCTTCCTCGACGTTGGGCAGCTCGTAGTTGACCACGTGAGGCAGTTGGTCGATGTCCAGGCCGCGGGCGGCGATGTCGGTGGCGACCAGGATGCGCACGTCGTTGGCCTTGAAATCAGCCAGGGCCTTGGTGCGCGCATTCTGGCTCTTGTTGCCGTGGATCGCGGCAGCCGGCAGGCCATGCTTGCTCAGGTATTCGGCGAGGCGGTTGGCGCCGTGCTTGGTGCGGGTGAACACCAGCACCTGTTCCCAGGCACCCACGGTCACCAGGTGCGCCAGCAGGGCGCGCTTCTGCACCGACGGGATGCGGAACACGCGTTGTTCGATGCGCTCGACGGTGGTGTTCGGCGGGGTGACCTCGATGCGCTCCGGGTTGTGCAGGAGCTTGTTGGTGAGGTCGATGATGTCTTTGGAGAAGGTCGCCGAGAACAGCAGGTTCTGGCGCTTGGCCGGCAGCTTGGCGAGGACCTTTTTCACGTCATGGATGAAGCCCATGTCGAGCATGCGGTCGGCTTCGTCGAGGACGAGGATTTCCACATGGGACAGGTCGACGCTGCCCTGACCGATCAGGTCGAGCAGGCGGCCGGGGCAGGCGACCAGGACGTCGACGCCCTTGGACATCGCCTGCACCTGGGGATTCATGCCGACGCCGCCGAAGATGCAGGCGCTTTTCAGCGGCAGGTCGCGGGCGTAGACCTTGAAGCTGTCGTGCACCTGGGCTGCCAGCTCGCGGGTCGGAGTCAGTACCAGGACACGGGCCTGGCGTGGGCCATGGCGGTGTTCGCGGTCCGGGTGACCTTCGGGGAACAGGCGTTCGAGCACCGGGAGGGCGAAGCCGCCGGTCTTGCCGGTGCCGGTCTGTGCGGCAACCATGAGGTCGCGGCCTTGCAGTACGGCGGGGATGGCGCGTTCCTGAACGGGAGTGGGGCGCGCGTAGCCGGCGGCTTCAACGGCGCCAGCCAGGGCCTCGGAGAGACCGAGGGAAGTAAAGGACATGCGGGGTTCCTGTAGGCCGGCAACCTGCCGGCTCGAGGGCGCGTGATTTCAAGCTCGGGGCGAGCGCTCAGCCTTGGGCTGGAAGCACTCCGCCCACGATACGCCGGCGTTGCGCTGGCCGGGATCGTGGACGGTAAGCCCGGAGCAATGATCCTCAGCGGGGGAGCTTGAGGTTGTTCCAGAGCGCCAGGCTGGGTTCAGCCTGGTTCAGGGTGTAGAAATGCAGACCCGGTGCGCCGCCTTCCAGGAGACGTTCGCACATGTCGGTGATGACCTGCTCACCAAAGGCCTGGATGCTGGCGATGTCGTCGCCGTAGGCTTCCAGTTGCTTGCGAATCCAGCGGGGGATTTCCGCGCCACAGGCGTCGGAGAAGCGGGCCAGTTTGGTGTAGTTGGTGATCGGCATGATACCCGGTACGACCGGAATGCTGACACCGAGTTTCTCCGCACGCTCGACAAAATGGAAGTAGCTGTCGGCGTTGAAGAAGTATTGTGTGATGGCAGAGTCGGCGCCGGCTTTGACCTTGCGCACGAAATTCGCCAGATCATCCTCGAAATTGCGCGCTTGCGGGTGAACTTCCGGATAGGCGGCAACTTCGATGTGGAAGTGGTCGCCGGTTTCGGCGCGGATGAATTCCACCAGTTCGTTGGCGAAACGCAGTTCGCCGCTGGCCATGCCCATGCCCGAGGGCAGGTCGCCACGCAGGGCGACGATGCGACGGATGCCGGCGTCCTTGTAATGGGCCAGCAGGGCGGAGAGCTCGGCCTTGGTGTCGCCGACGCACGACAGGTGCGGGGCCGTCGGCACCTGCACGTCGCCGTCCAGCTGCAGCACGGTGGTCAGGGTGCGGTCGCGGGTGGAGCCGCCGGCACCGTAGGTGCAGGAGAAGAAGTCGGGCTTCTTCGCTGCCAGCTGGCGCGCGGTGGCCAGCAGTTTTTCATGGCCGGCTTCGGTCTTGGCGGGGAAGAACTCGAAGCTGAAACGGCGATCTTTCTGACTCATGGTCGTTCCTTCGGCGCCACATCATTGCGCGGCTGCCGGCATGTGCCGTCGACTTCAGAAGTAACGGCGATAATGGTCTATCTTCGTGCGCAGTCGCTCGGCGCTGGGCTCGTGCACATGGCCGAGGACGGCCAGGATACGCTGCGACTCCCCATGGTATTCGGCGATCTTGCTCCGCGCCCAGGTCGAGGGTGGCGGCTGCAGGTTGGTGATCCGGTCACACAGCTTGACGATCGCATATTGCTGCGCGCCGGTTGCCAGCCTTTCGAGGTAGGTATCGAATGACAGCTTTTCGCCATTCACCACCTTGCTCAGGCGTTGGGCGCCCTCGGCGACGAACTCGCCGAAATCCGTCTGCAGTTCCTCGAAGGGCACCGGGGTGTCCTCGAGTACGTCGTGCAGCAGTGCAATCTGGACGGTCTCCGCCAGGCGCTCGATGGGCGCTTCGCGGTCGGCCGCCATCACTTCGTTGGCCACCATCGCCAGGTGGACCGCGTAGGGCAGCGTCGAGGCGGTCAGCGTCTGCCCGGCGTGCGCGCCGGCGGCGAAGATCCAGGCCTGGTTGTAGCTGTCCTGCAGGTCCATGCAAGGTTTCCAATGGCAAAGAGGGCAGACGATTGCTCGTCTGCCCTCTGGTACATCAGTAGCGGTAGGTGTCCGGCTTGAACGGGCCTTCCACGGTCACGCCGATGTACTCGGCCTGTTTCGGGGTCAGCTGGGTGACGACGCCACCGAAGCCTTTCACCATCTCCAGGGCCACTTCTTCGTCCAGCTTCTTCGGCAGTACTTCGACGGTCAGGCGCTGGGCCTTCTTCTCGGCGGAGAGGTCGGCGTACTTCTGCTCGAACAGGAAGATCTGCGCCAGTACCTGGTTGGCGAAGGAGCCGTCCATGATGCGGCTCGGGTGGCCGGTGGCGTTGCCCAGGTTCACCAGACGGCCTTCGGCCAGCAGGATCAGGTAGTCGTCGTTGGCCGGATCGAAATCGCCAGCGCCGGTGCGGTGGATCTTGTGCACCTGCGGCTTGACCTCTTCCCAGGCCCAGGTCTTGCGCATGAAGGCGGTGTCGATCTCGTTGTCGAAGTGGCCGATGTTGCACACCACGGCGCGCTTCTTCAGCGCTTTCAGCATGCCCGCGTCACAGACGTTGACGTTGCCGGTGGTGGTGACGATCAGGTCGATCTTGCCCAGCAGGGCGGCGTCAACGCTGGCTTCGGTGCCGTCGTTCAGGCCGTTCTTGTACGGGGAGACCAGCTCGAAGCCGTCCATGCAGGCCTGCATGGCGCAGATCGGGTCGATTTCGGAAACCTTCACGATCATGCCTTCCTGACGCAGCGACTGGGCGGAGCCCTTGCCCACGTCGCCGTAGCCGATCACCAGGGCCTGCTTGCCCGACAGCAGGTGGTCGGTGCCGCGCTTGATGGCATCGTTCAGGCTGTGACGGCAGCCGTACTTGTTGTCGTTCTTGCTCTTGGTCACAGCGTCGTTGACGTTGATCGCCGGGACTTTCAGGGTGCCGGCCTTGAGCATGTCGAGCAGGCGGTGAACACCGGTGGTGGTTTCTTCGGTGACACCGTGGATGCGCTCGAGCATCTGCGGGTATTTCTTGTGCAGGATCTCGGTCAGGTCACCGCCGTCGTCCAGCACCATGTTGGCGTCCCACGGCTGGCCATCCTTGAGGATGGTCTGCTCAATGCACCACTCGTACTCCTGCTCGGTCTCGCCTTTCCAGGCGAACACCGGGATGCCGGCGGCAGCGATGGCGGCAGCGGCCTGATCCTGGGTGGAGAAGATGTTGCAGGAGGACCAGCGCACTTCGGCGCCCAGCGCAGTCAGGGTCTCGATCAGCACGCCGGTCTGGATGGTCATGTGGATGCAGCCGAGGATTTTCGCGCCCTTGAGCGGCTGGCTGGCGGCGTACTTGCGGCGCAGGCCCATCAGAGCCGGCATTTCGGACTCGGCGATGATCAGCTCGCGGCGGCCCCAGGCGGCCAGGGAAATGTCGGCGACTTTGTAGTCAGTAAAAGCAGCGCTCATGTGTAACTCCATTCGTTGTCTGCGAATGGGCGCCGTTGATGCGTTTGGCGATCGGCGGCAGCCGACCGTGACGCGCCCTGTTCGAGCCTGACAAGCCGAAGCGAATCGACCTGCTGCAGCGCCCCTCGGACAGGTGGCGGGAACGACCGGACAGCGCCGGCCGTTATTGGTCGGGTGGGAACCAGCCATCGCTGGCTGATCCCCCCCTAAGAACCGTACGTGCGCTTTTCGGCGCATACGGCTCAAGTCTTCGCAAAGCCCTTTAGGGGGCCGGTTTGTTCACGGTCAGGCCACGTGTGTGGAGTTGATGGTGACAAGTTGGGTGCAATAGTACCCGGTTCTCCAGGGAGTCTCCACCGCCTTGTGAGCGGTAGATAATGTGGTGATCGTGCCACCCGGTTTCCCTGGATATCGGCTGTTTGCATAGCGCGCATAACCCACTTTGGCTGGTGAATAGACTGGCGATTTGCTTCCGGTACTTCAGCTTGTTCAGCATCCGTTCCATGCGCAGTTTTTCGCCTGCCGCCTCCATGGTCGGGTCGTAGGGGTTGTATTCCCCGCTCACCTTTTTGTGCCGCTCGATCGGTGTCCCTGCAAGCTGGTACAACTCGACTTCCCGTTTTGTTCCGTTCGCTTCCAGAACCGTGGTGGCGAACACCCATCCGCGTTCCCCTTGTGGTCGGAAATACTTCTTCCGTATCCAGTCCAGGGACTTGTTTGGATGCCGCCTTTTGGCCCAGCGCCAGAGCTTAACAAACGCCCTGTTATCCATCCGGCTATACGCCTGTTTGGCCACTACTGGCTGATGGTAAAGCGCCCACCCCCGCAGGATCGGATTCAGCAGTCGGATCAAATCCTCCTGCTTACTCGTCTTGTGGGTGTCGATCACCTCTCTGACCTTGCCGTAGAACGCCTTGACGTTCTTCTTGCTCGGCTTGATCAACAACGTTCCGTCGTACTTTCGGAAGTTCCATCCAAGGAAGTCGAAGCCTTCGTCGATGTGGACGATGCGGGTTTTCTTGGGAGAAAGCCGCAGCCCGCGTACCGCCAGGAACTGCTCTACCCAGGGTTTGACCTCGTTTTCCAGTACCTCCGGGGAGGCGCCAGTGATCACGAAATCATCCGCGTAACGCACCACGTTGATCTTCAGCTTCTTCGCCCTCGTCACCCCCAGATGTTGCTTGAGGAGTGACTCCAGCCCATCCAGCGCCAGATTTGCCAAGGTTGGGGAGATGATCCCCCCTTGTGGCGTACCTGCATCCGTTGCGTGCAACTGCCCTCGGTGTACAACCCCGGCCTTTAACCATTGCCGGAGTACTCGTGTATCCGTGGGGACATTCCTTATCAGCCAATCATGGTTGATGTTGTCGAAGAACCCTTCGATGTCCGCGTCCAGCACCCATTGGGCCGAGGCCTTCTGAGACAGGCATACGAACAACTGCGCCATCGCGTCCGCCGTGGAGCGTTCGATCCGGAAGCCGTAGCTGTTCGGATCGCCCCGGGTTTCTGCGACAGGAGACAGCGCCAGCAGATACAGCGCCTGCATGGCTCTGTCCGTCATGGTCGGGATACCCAAAGGGCGTTCCCGGCCATCCGATTTCGGGATAAAGACGCGCCGTAGAGGTCGAGCCTTGTATCCCCGCGTCTTCAACTGACCAACCGCTTCCCATTTCGCGTTGGGTGTATCCCAGAGTTGCTTATCGACTCCCGTCGTGCGGCTCCCCTGATTTTCCGTGACTCTCCGTACGGCCAAGTATCTGGCCGACTTCGAGCGGGTCAGCATCCGTTGCAAGGCTTTCACCCTGCGCCATTTGCCTTCCCGACAAGCCTTCGCAATCCGCACCTGCATTCCCCGGACGTTCCGCTGGACACGACTCCAATCGACGTCGTGCCATTGCTGTGGAGCGCCGGAAAGCGCAGGCTCGGCCTGTTGGCTGAGCTCTTTCATGCTGCTTTCCTCTCAAGTGAATACCCGAGCGGAAGGTGCACGCCGCCCCTGACGGGGTGGGTGCACCCGCCAGGGTAGGTTTGTTAAGGGCCGATGGAAGCTGGCCCTGGGTTGATTGAGACGGTCTCTGTCAGAGCTGTTGCGACGGAAGACCACGCAGAAGTCTGCCCGGTTTCCCGTGGGGTGATGTTTCAACCCCTATCCGGACCATTACAGTCCGGCATTCGCTTTCTCTGCGATCCCATACCCGCATCGCCAACAGATCCCCTTACGGTTCACCTGCCCGGAGGGCGGCGATACGGGCTTACCACGTTCCCTGCCTGTCACACGACTGGGTTAGAGCCCGCCTCTTCACCGGTGGCCATGATGGCGACGTACTTCCAGAGCCCACGGAAGTAACCGGCCACGTACCTTTTGGTTCAAGCCTAACAGCAGTTTTGGCTTGTCAATCCTTACGGTGTTTATCAGCGGTTCACATGTGTTGCCCGTACCAGTCAGCCTGGCGCCTCAACCCGGTACTGCTCCGAGTATCTACAGCCTGCCTCGCGGAAGGACTGCACCCTGGATAGGGGGCTACGTTGTCGGACGAGCTTCGCACAACGCCGTTACCAGCGATGCACGTCGTCGTAGGCTACCGTTGGTCGCACAACGAGTCCGCTACCGCACCCTGATGGGTGTGGTTGGACAATGACAGACAGAGCTTTCGCTCATGTCTCCTGTGGAAGAGCCGAGCCAAGACAGTCATATGACCGTTGGTCGGAAAAGTTGATGCCTCCTGACAAAATTAGCAGGAGGAGACCCCTGCGGGGGTCAACTCCCCGCTTGGGTTGGTGTTTTAAGATGCTCTCCGAAACCGGTCTATCTGGCTCCGTGATCGTGCCGCCGAGAGCTAAACGATCTAAGGGTTATGCCGCCCGCCGCAGCGGTAAGTCCTTGAAGGCATTGGACTTCCGGGCCGGTTTTGTTTCTTGGGGGTGGATACCCAAGTATTCGATTTCCGAGGAAATCTCATCTAGCTGACCTGACAGCTAGGTGACCGGAGACACGCAACGCGTGTCGCACAAGCTCGCGGATTATAGCCATGGCGCATGACAAGCCAAAGGCTTTTGGTCGTGTTCGCGCAGTGGATCGCGACCGGGATCCCCGTCGCGCCCGCGCCAGGGGCCGTGAAAACCCTGGCGCGGGCGTCGTTGCGGGGATCGGTGGCGTCCGCTGGAGCGGGCGCCGATGGTCAGTTGTAGGGCGTATAAAGCGGTGCGCTTTATCTGCCGCTTCTGGCTTCAGAGCCGACGGACGGCGGATAACGCTCGAGGCGTTATTCGCCCTACGGGGACGTCAGATCACGCCGTCCTCGCGCAGCTTGCCGATGGCTGCCTGGTCCAGGCCGAGCACGCCTTCGAGGATTTCCTGTGTGTGCTGGCCGAGGGTCGGCGGGGCGTTGCGGTATTCGACCGGGGTCTCGGACAGGCGGATCGGGCTGGCGACCTGCGGCACCGTGCCGGCCAGCGGGTGCGGCAGGTCCACGCGCAGCCCGCGAGCGATGACCTGCGGATCGGCGAACACCTGGGCCAGATCGTTGATCGGCCCGCACGGCACGCTGGCGTGTTCCAGCACGGCGATCCACTCGGCGGTGGTGCGCATCACGGTGGCCTGGCGGATCAGCGGGATCAGCACCTCGCGGTGCGCCACGCGCGCCTGGTTGGTGGCGAAGCGCTCGTCGGTGGCCCACTCCGGGTGGCCCGCCAGCTCGGCGAACTTGCGGAACTGGCCGTCGTTGCCGACGGTGAGGATCAGGTCGCCGTCGGCGGTGGGGAAGTCCTGGTACGGCACGATGTTCGGGTGCGCGTTGCCCAGGCGACGCGGCGGGTTGCCGGTGGTCAGGTAGTTCAGGGTTTGGTTGGCCAGGCAGGCGACCTGCACGTCCAGCAGCGCCATGTCGATGTGCTGGCCGATGCCGCTGACATCGCGGTGGGCGAGCGCGGCGAGGATCGCGGTGGACGAGTAGAGGCCAGTGAGGATGTCAGTCAGTGCTACACCCACTTTCACCGGGCCGGCGCCTTCCTCGGCGTCGGAGCGCCCGGTCAGGCTCATCAGGCCGCCCAGGCCCTGGATCATGAAGTCGTAGCCGGCGCGCTTGGCGTAGGGGCCGAACTGGCCGAAGCCGGTGATCGAGCAGTAGATCAGCTTCGGGTTGAGCGCTTTCAGCGACTCGTAGTCCAGGCCGTAGGCCTTCAGCCCGCCGACCTTGAAGTTCTCCAGCACGATGTCGGCCTTGGCGGCGAGTTCGCGCACCAGGCGCTGGCCTTCGGGCTGGGTGAAGTCGATGGTCAGGGATTTCTTGTTGCGGTTCGCCGAGAGGTAATACGCCGCTTCGCTGGTGTCGCGGCCGTCGGCGTCCTTGAGGAACGGCGGGCCCCAGGCGCGAGTGTCGTCGCCGCTGCCGGGACGCTCGATCTTGATCACTTCCGCGCCGAGGTCGGCGAGGATCTGCCCGGCCCAGGGGCCGGCGAGAACGCGGGAGAGGTCGAGGACACGAATGTGCGAAAGGGCGCCGGACATGCAATCACCTGCAGCTTGGATAGGGGCGGGGAGGACGCGGTGCGGGGACTCCACGGTCCTCCCCGGGGCCTCTCGGGCGAGAGGTAAAGCGTGCGCTGGCCCAGGCGGGCCAGCGCGGGGCATTGCTTAGAAGAACGCCTGGATGCCAGTCTGGGCGCGGCCGAGTATCAGCGCGTGGACGTCGTGGGTACCTTCGTAGGTGTTCACCACTTCCAGGTTGACCAGGTGGCGGGCGACGCCGAACTCGTCGGAGATGCCGTTGCCGCCAAGCATGTCGCGGGCCAGGCGGGCGATGTCCAGGGCCTTGCCGCAGCTGTTGCGCTTCATGATCGAGGTGATTTCGACGGCGGCGGTGCCTTCGTCCTTCATCCGGCCCAGGCGCAGGCAGCCTTGCAGGGCGAGGGTGATGTCGGTCTGCATGTCGGCCAGTTTCTTCTGGATCAGCTGGTTGGCGGCCAGCGGGCGACCAAACTGCTTGCGGTCCAGGGTGTACTGGCGAGCGGTGTGCCAGCAGGCTTCGGCGGCACCCAGGGCGCCCCAGGAGATGCCGTAGCGGGCGGAGTTCAGGCAGGTGAACGGACCACGCAGGCCGCGCACGTCCGGGAAGGCGTTTTCTTCCGGGCAGAACACGTTGTTCATCACGATCTCGCCGGTGATCGAGGCGCGCAGGCCGACCTTGCCGTGGATCGCCGGGGCGGACAGGCCTTCCCAGCCTTTTTCCAGGACGAAGCCGCGGATCTGGCCTTCGTCATCCTTGGCCCAGACCACGAAGACGTCGGCGATCGGGCTGTTGGTGATCCACATCTTGGCGCCGGTGAGACGGTAGCCGCCGTCGACTTTCTTGGCACGGGTGATCATCGAGCCCGGGTCGGAGCCGTGGTCCGGCTCGGTCAGGCCGAAGCAGCCGATGTATTCGCCGCTGGCCAGTTTCGGCAGGTATTTCTGCTTGGTGGCTTCGTTGCCGAATTCGTTGATCGGCACCATCACCAGGGAGGACTGCACGCTCATCATCGAGCGGTAGCCGGAGTCGATGCGCTCGACTTCGCGGGCGATCAGGCCGTAGCACACGTAGTTCAGGCCGCTGCCGCCGTACTGTTCGGGGATGGTCGCACCGAGCAGGCCGGTTTCGCCCATCTCGCGGAAGATCGCCGGGTCGGTCTGCTCGTGGCGGAAGGCTTCCAGTACGCGCGGGGCCAGCTTGTCCTGGGCGAACTGCTGGGCGCTGTCGCGCACCATGCGCTCTTCTTCGGTGAGTTGCTGATCCAGCAGCAGCGGATCTTCCCAGTTGAAGCTTGCTTTGGTCGCCATGGAGAACCTCGAACGCAGACAGTGAAAGACCCGCACAAGTCTAGGCGGGCTCGGTGTGGGCCATCCTAGTCAGCCGTCGGGAAGCGGGGCAACCGATTAATTCGCACGCTGTTGTGCTATTTTGTCACTCCGTAATTGCTGGGCTGCTGCTGGATTTTGCCTGCTCGCCTCTATTTCAGGCGTTCATGGCGATTCCTGTGCATCACGATATTCCGAAGAGGCATTCGATGCGACGCAAGATCCCGACCACCGCGGCGCTGGTCGCCTTCGAGTCCGCCGCCCGCCATGAGAGCTTTACCAAGGCCGCCGACGAGCTGTCGCTGACCCAGAGCGCCATCTGCCGACAGATCGCCACGCTGGAGGGGTTCCTCGGCGTCGAGCTGTTCCGCCGTTCGCGGCGCGGGGTGAAGCTGACCGAAGCGGGGCTCAACTACAGCCG
The DNA here is from genome assembly GCF_020401845.1 of Pseudomonas sp. HS-18. Taxonomy (NCBI): domain Bacteria; kingdom Pseudomonadati; phylum Pseudomonadota; class Gammaproteobacteria; order Pseudomonadales; family Pseudomonadaceae; genus Pseudomonas; species Pseudomonas sp. HS-18. The sequence continues at coordinate 5,914,988 of NZ_CP084413.1, read as the reverse complement.
CCGTGTTGCCCAGCGCCTGGACGCCGTGGAGCGCGACACGCTGGCAGTGATGGGGCAGCAGGGCGGCGGTACGCTGGAGCTGGCGGTGGTGCCGACCTTTGCGACGCAATGGCTGCTGCCACGGCTGAAGGACTTCAAGCGCCTGCACCCGGAAGTCACGGTGAACATGACCAACCGCACCCGGCCCTTCCTCTTCGCCGACACCGAGTTCGACGCGGCGCTGTATTTCGGCGACGGCGTGTGGTCCGGCACGGTGGCCAACTTCCTCATGCACGAGAACCCGGTGCCGGTGTGCAGTCCCGAGCTGCTGGGTGGGTGCCGTGAACTGTCCGCCGCGCAGATCGCCGAATTGCCCTTGATGCAGCAGACCACCCGGCCCTACGCCTGGCGCCAGTGGTTCGGTTCGCTGGGCATGAGCGTGGCGCACGACATGAGCGGCACCCGCTACGAGCTGTTCTCCATGCTCGCCCAGGCGGCGATGCACGGCATGGGCGTGGCGCTGATCCCGCCGATGCTGATCCAGCACGAGCTGGCCGACGGGCGGCTTATCGTGCCGATGCAACATGCCTATTTGAGCGAAAATGCCTATTACCTGATGATTCCCGAACGCAAGGTGGAGTCGGCGACCCTGGGCGCCTTCCGCGACTGGCTGGTGGATGAGGCCGCGCGCTACCGCGCCGAAGCTGGTCTTGGCTGAGCCGGGGCAGGGTGGGCAGCGGCATTCCGAGCCAGACTTGCATAGCCGGCGGGGCTTTCCCCGTCATCGCGCTCACGAGGCGCAACCTCCCAAGAAGGAGCTTCCATGAATTTCCACACCCGCAAATGGGTCAAGCCTGAAGACCTCAACCCGAACGGTACCCTGTTCGGCGGCAGCCTTCTGAAATGGATCGACGAAGAAGCGGCGATCTACGCCATCGTCCAGCTGGGCAACCAGCGCGTGGTCACCAAGTTCATCTCGGAGATCAACTTCGTCAGTTCCGCGCGCCAGGGCGACATCATCGAGCTGGGCATCACCGCCACCGAGTTCGGCCGCACCTCGATCACCCTGACCTGCGAAGTGCGCAACAAGATCACCCGCAAGAGCATCCTCACGGTGGACAAGATGGTCTTCGTCAACATCGGCCCCGATGGCCAGCCGGCGCCGCACGGCCGCACCGAGATCAAGTACATCAAGGACCAGTTCAAGGACGATGCCATTCCCCAGCCCTGATGGCTGGCTCGCCAAGGTGATTGCCTGCGTGCCCGGAGCCAAGCCGAACCGCGGCGAAAACCTTTGCATTTGCGTCGATTGAATGTGAGCCTGTGCCCGCCCACGGCGGGCATGGGCCGACGCTGCTCCCCGCCGATCCAGCAGTACTGCACTCAGCAGAATGTTCCTGCAGAACAATGACCGGGGAGAGACCATGCACACCACTTTCGCATCCGCGCTGCGCCAACTGGCCGTGGCCACCTGCGCCAGCCTGCTGCTGGCCAGCGTCGCGCACGCCGCCGCGATCAAGGCCGACACTAAGCCCGAGGCCGGCACCTTCAAGATGGGCATGCAGCCCTGGCTGGGCTACGGCCAGTGGTACGTCGCCGAGCAGGCTGGCGCCTTCAAGGCCAACGGCCTGGAGCAGGTCGAGCTGGTCAACTTCACCGAAGACAAGGACATGAACGCCGCCTTGGCCAGCGGCCAGATCGACGGCGGCAACCTCGCCACCCACACCGCCATGGCCATGGTCGCCGCCGGCCTGCCGGTGAAGATCGTCCTGTTGCTGGACCAGAGCACCAGCGCCGACGCGCTGATCGTCGACCCGTCGATCAAGACCCTGACTGACCTCAAGGGCAAGCAGGTCGCCTATGAAGAAGGCACCACCAGCGACATCCTCCTGCACAGCGCCCTGCGCAAGGCCGGCCTGACCCTCGCCGATGTGCAGCCGGTGCCGATGCCCGCCGCCAATGCCGGTAGCGCGCTGATCGCCGGCCAGGTCCCGGCCGCCGTCACCTATGAGCCGTACCTGTCCGCCGCCAAGCAGCAGAACCCCAAGGTCAACCTGCTGTACAAGGGCTCGGATGACCCGGGCATCATCAGCGACGTGTTCGTGGTGCGCGACGAAGTGCTGAAGGAGCGTCCCGGCCAGGTGCTGGCGCTGATCAAGAGTTGGGAAGCGGGCCTCAAGCACTACAACGAGAAGAGCGCCGAAGGCCGCGCCGCCATCGCCAAGGGCGTGGGCGCCGACGAGTCCGAGCTGAGTAGCGCCTTTGACGGCGTGCACTTCTACTCGGTGAAGGAGAACCAGGCCGAGCTGAAGGGCTCCTTCCAGAAAGGCTCGTTCGAGCACATCCAGAAGGCCGCCAGCGAAGCCGGCATCCTGCAGCAGCCGGTCACCCCGGCACAGGCCATCGACGCGCGCTTCGTTGAGGCCCTCTGACTCTCTGAAACACCACGCGCGCCGGCCCCGAGCCGGCGCGCGTCTTTCTCCGTTCGACGAGCCCGACATGAAAGCCCGCAAATCCAACCCGCTGTTCACCATCGGCAAGCCGATCGCGCAGCGCCATTTCCTGCTCATCGGCGGCGCCGTGTTCGTCCTGCTGGCGCTGCTCTGGTGGCTGGCCGGCGCCAGCGGCGCGGTGCCGAAGATCTTCCTGCCGGCGCCCGGCGATGTCTGGGCACGCATGCTCAAGCTGGCCGCTGATGGCACGCTGTGGTCGGACCTGAAGGTCAGCGTGTACCGCATCGCCGTGGCCTTCCTGGTGTCCTCGGCGATGTCCATCGTCATCGGCGTCTTCGCCGGCTGCTACGGCTTCTGGAAAGCCGCCACCGAGCCGCTGGTGGACTTCGTGCGCTACATGCCGGTGGTCGCCTTCGTCCCGCTGACCATCCTCTGGGCCGGCACCAGCGACTTCCAGAAATTCCTCATCATCTGGATCGGTACCTTCTTCCAGCAGGTGCTGATGGTGATGGACGCGATCAAGCGCGTGCCGGCTGACTTCGTCGGCCTTGGTCGCACGCTGGGGATGCCGGATCGCCGCATCCTCCTGAAGATCGTCCTGCCCAGCGCATTGCCGGGTATCTGGGACGCCCTGCGGATCAGCCTCGGCTGGGCCTGGACCTGGCTGGTGCTGGCTGAGCTGGTGGCGGCGACTTCGGGCCTGGGCTACCGCATCACCGTGTCCCAGCGCTTCTTCCAGACCGACACCATTATCGGCTACATCCTGCTGCTCGGCTTCCTCGGCCTGATCACCGATCAGGCCATGCGCGCCGGCGAGAAGGTCCTGTTCCGCTACAACCGGAGGCGCAACTGATGGCGACTTTGGAAATCTCCGGCCTGAACAAGAGTTTCGCGGTCGGCCAGTCGCGCCGCGAGGTGCTGCGCAACATCGACCTGACGCTGGCGGACAACGAATTCGTTTCCATCGTCGGCACGTCGGGTTGCGGCAAGAGCACCCTGCTGTCCATCGCCGCCGGCCTGGAAGACTTCGACAGCGGCAATGTGAAGGTCGACGGCGTGCCGATCACCGGCCCCGGCCTGGATCGTGGCGTGGTGTTCCAGTCCTACACCCTGCTGCCCTGGCTCACCGCGCGGCAGAACGTCGAGTTCGCTCTCAAGGCGGCCGGCCTGTCCCGTGCACAGTGCCGCGAAATCGCCGACGAGCACCTGGAGCTGGTGAAGCTGACGAAGTTTGCCGAGGCCTACCCGAACGAGTTGTCCGGCGGGATGAAGCAGCGCGTGGCGATCGCTCGCGCGTTGTCCTACCGGCCAAAGATTCTGCTGATGGACGAGCCCTTCGGCGCGCTGGATGCGATGACTCGCCACCAGATGCAGGAACTGCTCACGCGCATCTGGGAAACCCATCGACTGACGGTGATGTTCGTCACCCACGACGTGGAAGAGGCGGTGTACCTGTCCGACCGCATCGTGGTGATGGGACTCGGGCCGGGGCGGATCAAGGCCACCTTCGACGTGAAGCTGGGGCGTCCGCGCTACGAGGACATGGCTGCCAGCGCCGAGTTCATCGACCTGCAGCGCCAGGTACTGCGCTCGATCCGCGAGGAAGAGCAGGGCGTCGCCGCCCTCTGAGGGCCCAGGATTACCAGCGGCCGGAGGCTCCGCCACCGCCGCTGGAACCACCGCCGCCACGGAACCCGCCACCGCCGCCGACACCTCCACGCCCGCCGCGGCCGATCGAGCTGATGATCGTCATGAGCAGTTGCAGCACGCCCATGGTCAGCCACATCGGCGGCAGGAAGAAGATGTACAGCACCAGCGGGATCGAGAAGGCGCCGATCAACTGCTGTTGCAGCGCGGCGGGATTGGCTTCGCTGACCAGCAGCACGCCAGCGGCGATGCCGCCCACCAGCACGCTGCACAGCAGGTAGCGGCCCATGCTGCGCTGGCGCATCCAGGACACCGGCAGCAGCATGCCCAGCAGCGGCACGCCGACCAGCAGGCCGAGTAGCGCTGCCAGGCGGGTGGGCGGGATTTCCTCGGCGGCCGTCGCGTTGCGGTTCGAGTAAGCGTCGCTGTAGTTTTCCGCCGGGCCGGTATGCGGCAATTCGTCTTCGCTGCCGTCCGGCGTGGTTGCGGCGGAGGGCGGCTCGATCAGCGCGATCAGACTGTCGACGCCGGCCTGGATGCCGCCAGCGAAGTCACCTTTCTGAAAGAAGGGGACGATCTGTTCGCGGATGATCCGGCCGGCCTGCACGTCGGTGATGGTGCCTTCCAGCCCGTAGCCGACTTCGATGCGCAGCGTACGGTCATTCTTCGCAACCACCAGCAGCACGCCGTCATCGACACCCTTGCGGCCCAGCTTCCATTGCTCGAAAGCACGCACCGTGTAGTCCTCGATGCTGTCCTCGCCAGTGGTGGGAACCAGCAGTACGGCGATTTGCGCGCCCTTGCGTTGCTCCAGGCCGGCGAGTTGGCTTTCCAGCTGCGCGCGCTGCCCGGCATCGAGGGTCTGGGTGAGGTCGGTGACGCGGGCGCTGAGCGGCGGAATGGCGACCGGCGCCGCCTGCAGCACGACCGCCCAGCACAGCAGCAGGGCGGCCAGCAGCCAGCGCGGCAAGGTCATTGTGCGGGCTGCGCCGGCGCGTTGCCGAAGTCCACTTTAGGCGCGGTGGAAATGGCGGCTTCGTTCTCGACGCTGAAGTTGGCCTTGGGCTTGTAGCCGAAGATCTTCGCGGTGATCACCTGCGGGAACTGGCGAATCATCACGTTGTATTCCTGCACGGCCTTCACATAGCGGCCACGGGCGACAGTGATGCGGTTCTCGGTGCCTTCGAGCTGGGTCAGCAGGTCCTTGAACAGGCCGTCAGCCTTGAGCTGCGGGTAGTTTTCCGAGACCACCAGCAAGCGTGACAGCGCCGAGCTGAGCTGCCCCTGGGCCTGCTGGAAGCGCTTGACCGCTTCCGGGTCGTCGAGCTGGTCGGCATTCAGGGTGGTGCTGCCGACCTTGGCGCGGGCCTCGGTCACCTGGGTCAGCACGCTGGCTTCATGGGCGGCGTAGCCCTTCACGGTGCTGACCAGGTTGGGGATCAGGTCGGCGCGGCGCTGGTACTGGTTGAGCACTTCCGACCAGGCGGCCTTCACGCCTTCGTCGCCGGATTGCATGGCGTTGTAGCCGCAGCCGGAGAGCAGGGTGACGAGGATGTAAGCGGTCAGGAACTTGATCAGGCGTGGCATGGCAGAGGCTCGTGCTGGCGAAAAGGCCCAGTCTAGGCCAGTTATGGCTGAGGAGGCAGGTGGAAATGTCCGAAACAGCCAGCGCTTGCCCGGCATGGGGTGGCTCAGGGTAGAATTGATCTGGTCTATACCAGGAGTTCGTTTTCGTGCTTGCCACTACCCTGGTGCTGCTGGCCGCCCTGCTGCACGCTACCTGGAACACCCTCGTCAAGTTCAGCAACGACCGCCTGCTGGTGGTTGCCTGCATGGACATGGTCGGCCTCGCCGCCGCGCTGCTCCTGCTGCCCTGGATCGAGATTCCTCCTGCCGAAGTCTGGCCCTGGCTGCTGGCCGCCGTGTCGTTGCAACTGGTCTATCGCGTGCTGCTGATCCAGGCCTACAAGGTCGGCGACCTGGGTTTGGTCTATCCGCTGATGCGCGGGCTGTCGCCGCTGGTGGTGCTGGCGCTGACCCTCTACTTCGGCGGCGAGCACCTGACCGGCAAGCAGATCCTCGGTATCCTGCTGATCCCGGTCGGCATGCTGTTCCTGCTCAAGGGCGGCGGCGGCTCGAAGCTGCCGTGGATCGCCTATCCCACCGTGCTGCTGATGGGCCTGTGCATCGGCAGTTACACCTGGACCGACGGCAACGCGCTCAAGCTCTGGCCCAAGCCGCTGGACTACCTGGTTTGGCTGTCGCTGCTGTCGGGCCTGCCATTTCCGCTGGTGGCGCTGTGCGGGCGCACCCGAGCCTTCGCCAAGTTCTGGATCAACGACTGGAAGCTCGGCCTGAGCGTCGGTTTCTGCGTGCTGCTCAGCTACGGGCTGGTGCTCTGGGCCATGCAGCTGGGCTCCATCGCCGAGGCCGCCGCGCTGCGCGAGACCAGTGTGCTGCTGGTGGTGCTGTTCGGCATGCGCTTCCTCAAGGAACCCTTCGGCCTGCCGCGTCTGGCGGCGTGCAGCCTGGTGTTGGCGGGCATGCTGGTGATGAAACTCTGAGGATTGGCTCGCGCTACGGAGCAACCCGCCAAGCCGGTCAAGGACGCGGCGCACGGCCATGGCCTAAGCTGCGGCCTTTCCCCTCGACGAGAGTTCCGCCATGCCCATTGCCTTCTGGTGCGTCCTGATCGCGATCTTCCTGCCTTACGTCGGCACCAGCATCGCCAAGTTCACTGGCGGCGGCTTCGGCCCCCGGCAGAACCACGACCCGCGCACCTTCCTCGCCAGCCTGGAGGGCTATCGCAAGCGCGCCAACGCCTTCCAGATGAACAGCTTCGAGGTGACCCCGGCCTTCGCCGCGGCAGTAATCATAGCTTACGTGGTGAACAATGCCGAACCCGCCACCATCGACCGCCTGGCCATCGCCTGGGTCACCAGCCGCCTGCTCTACCTGATCTTCTACATCGCCGACCTGGCGATGCTGCGCTCGCTGGCATGGTTCCTCGGCATGGCGTTGATCATCGCGATCTTCGTCGTTTCCGCCTGACCCGAGGCTGCCTGAACGGCAGCTGAACGAATGGCACGGCGCTGCGGCGGATGGCCGCAGCGACCGGCACGCGGTCTGGATCATTCGGGGAACCGGGCGGATAATCCGGCGCTTCCGTGTCTGGCCGTCCTACAAGAGTCCCCCATGAAGTTGAAGACCCTGCTCGTTCTGCTGCTGGCCGGTACCGCGCTTGCCGGCTGCCATCGCCTGGACCCCAACTCGCCGGAGTACAAGCGCCAGGCGGTGTTCAAGGAGATGCTCAAGACCAGCGAGGACATGGGCGGCATGTTGCGCGGGCGAATTCCCTTCGACGCGGACAAGTTCCGGAGCAATTCGACCAAGCTGGGCGAACTGGCCGACAAGCCCTGGCAGTACTTCCCCACGACCCAGCCGCCAGCTGACAAGGTGGAAAGCGACGACACCCGCGCCAAGGCAGAAATCTGGCAGCGCCAACTGGAGTTCCAGGCCGACGCCAAGACCTTCGAACAGGCCGTCCGCGCCCTGGGCGAAAACACCCGCAATGCCGCGCCGACGCCTGAAGGCGTGCGCAAGGACTTCGCCGCGGTGGAAGACGCCTGCGAAGCCTGCCACAAGAAATTCCGCGCGCTCTGACGGGCGCTTTCTTGTAGGGTCGAGCTGACTCGCGAACGAGCCAGTTCGATCCTACAGGTTCACTCCTCCAGTTCGCGCTTGGCCTGCTCCAGTTCGGCGCGGGCTTCGGCCAGCTTGTCCTTGCGCTTCTCGATCTTCTCGGCGTCACCCTTGTTCATCGCCTTGCGCAGGTCCTTCTCGCGCTGGGCGACTTCCTTCTCCGCGTCCAGCACATTCTGCTTGCGCTCCTGCGTAAGGCTGGCGTCGGTGCAATAGGTCTTCACCTTCTCCAGGGCGGTCTGCAGGCCGGCGATGCGGTTGCCGTTGCCTTGGGCCTTGGCCTGTTCGAGCTGGGTTTCGAGAGCGGCGCGCTTGGCGGCGCAGCCGGTCAGCGGTTGCCCGGACGCCTCGGCGGCGAGTAGCGGGCTGGCGCAGCCGAGGGCGAGAACGGCGGCCATCAGGGCAGAGCTTCGGAACATTTTCGGAGTCCTTGGTTACCAAACACTATGACGTTGGAGTCAACGGCTAGAGTTTGCCATGGACGGGAGCGCCAGGGGCTGCCCCAGGGCAATGCCTCCGAATCTGGCCCGGACTCGCAAGGCCCGCCGGGCGGGCAAGGAGAAGCGGTATGCGGGTGGCGATGCGGATCGTGCAGGGGCTCATCGCGCTGCTGGTACTGGCGCTGCTGGTGGGCGGTTGGTGGTACGTGCCCGGCGAGCTGATGCAGCGACCAACGCTGACCGGCAGCAGTGAGGATGCCTCGCTGCGCCAGGGTCAGCGACGCCGCAGCTACGTGCTCTACGTGCCGCAGAAGTTGGCCGAGCGCCCGGCGCTGCTGGTGGTGCTGCACAGCTCGCAGAGCAACGGCGAGCGCATGCGCCGCGACAGCGGCTACCGTTTCGACGCGTTGGCAGATCGCGACGGTTTTCTGGTGCTCTACCCCGATGGTTTCGAAGGCCATTGGAACGACTGCCGGCGGGTCGCCTCCTACAGCGCCCGGCAACTGAACATCGATGATGTCGGCTTTCTCTCGGACATGATCGCGCGCCTGCAGCGCGAGCGCGGCGTCGATCCCGCGAGGGTGTTCGTCACGGGCTATTCCAATGGCGGGCAGATGGCCTTGCGGATGGCGGCGGAAGCGCCGGACAAGGTCGCTGGCGTCGCCGCCGTGGCTGCCAGCCTGCCGAGCGCCGACAACGACGCCTGCCGTCCCGCCGAGCAGCCCAGGGCGGCGTTGTTGATGAATGGCACGCGGGACCCCATCAATCCCTACGCGGGTGGCCGGGTCACGCTGTTTGGCTTCGGTGATCGCGGCAACGTGCTCTCTGCCGAGGACTCTGCTCTTGCACTGGCGCGGCGCAACGGCCAGGGAGGCGAGCCGCAGGTGGATAAGCTGACCCTGCCGGGGCCGGTGTGGACGCAGCGCCAGCGCTGGGCTGCCGGCGACGGGCCGCCCGTGGAGCTGGTGACGGTGTTTGGTGGAGGGCACCTGATTTCGCAGCCGCTTTACCGGCCGCCGCGCATGCTTGGCCAGGTCGACCCGCAACTGGATGGGCCGGCTGAAATCTGGCGGTTCTTCAGCGAGCTATCACCTGGCGAGCAGCCACATAGCGGGCAGCCGTTCTAGAGTTCGATCACCCGACAGGGATCGAAACCGCTGTCCTCGCCGGGGTAGGCGCCGGGGTTGGTGACGATGCGACCCCGGCCGACGTGGTAGTCCAGGCATTCGTGAACGTGACCGTGGATCCACAGGTCACAGCGCTCGACCAGTGATTCCAGGTTGGAAGCGAAGGCCGGCGACAGCGCATCGCCCACGTAATGCGGAGGAATCGAGCGCGCGCTGGGTGCGTGGTGGGTGACCACCACCGTGGGCCCGGCAAAGGGCTGTGCCAGTTCCGCCTCCAGCCACCGACAGGTCGACGCGCAGATATCGGCGCTCATGCCTGGGGTGAAGGGTTGGGCGAAGTAGTCGATCGTACGGAAGTCCGGCATGAGTAACTGGGCCTGCTCGTAGGCCAGTTCCGACGCATGCGCGCCATAGAGCTGAAAGTCGGTCCACAGCGTGGCGCCAAGGAAGCGTACGCCGCCCAGGACCACGGCGTCCTTTTCCAGAAAGTGAATATTCAATGCCTGCGCCAGATTGCGCATGGCCTGGGTCAGTTCGGGCAAGTCTGAGTGATAGAACTCGTGATTGCCGGCGACGTAGATGATCTCGCTATCAGGAAATTCCTCGCGCGCCCAGTGCAGCCCCTGCAAGTGTTCGTGGATATCTCCGGCAAGTACGACGATGTCCGACACAGTCTGCGGCAATTGGCGATAACCGTTGGGAAAGTGCTCGTGATGGAGGTCGGAAAGAACGCGAAGGCGCATGGTTGTTTTTATATTTGCCGTAGGAAAGTGCCGAGCATAACGAAGGATGATGCGTTTGACATGGATCATGGCATCACCGGTACGACCCTAAAGGCCCTTCGAAATTAAGGGATAATTCAGAGGAACCCTTCAGCTTCCATGTGGGTGCACTAAGTCAGTGCTCCAAGGAGAAGTCATGAAACTCATCTGGATCGTACTGTTGGCCGTGGCGGCCACCTTTGGCCTCGCCCTGTTCGTCGACCCGCCGGCGACGCTGGATATCTGGGTCGTGCGCAAGCAGGCCATTCTCTTCACTGGCGTCGCGTCATTCGCGCTGATGTCGCTGATCATGCTGCTGGCGGTGCGCCCGGTGTGGCTGGAGAAGCCCCTCGACGGCCTCGACCGCATGTACCGCGCGCACAAGTGGGCGGGCATCCTGGCCATCGTGCTGGGCCTGCTGCACTACCTGATGGAGCTGGGTGGGCCGCTGCTCGCCGAGTTCATCGCCAAGCCGGCCAAGGGGCCGAGGGTGGAAACCTTCCTCGACGTATTCCGCGGCTCGGCCAAGGACCTGGGCGAGTGGTCGGCCTGGTTGCTGGCGGCGATGCTGGTCATCACGCTCTGGCAGCGCTTCCCCTATCACTTGTGGCGCTATGTCCACAAAACCCTCGCCGTGGTCTATCTGGTGCTCGCCTTCCATGGCGTGGTGCTGGCGCCGGCGGGCTACTGGGCGCAACCGGTCGGCTGGCTGGTGGCACTCTGCGCCGCGGTGGGCAGCCTGTGTGCGCTCTGGTCGCTGACCGGGCAGATCGGCCGCCGGCGCACCCATGAGGGTGTCGTGGTGGCGGTCGACCGCCCAGGCGAGCGAATGCTGGAAGTGACCTGCAAGCTGCAGGGGCGTTGGCAGCACCGTGCCGGGCAATTTGCCTTCCTCACCTGCAATCGCCTGGAAGGCCAGCATCCCTTCACCATTTCCAGCGGCGACCTGGGCAACGGCGAAGTGCGTTTCAGCATCAAGGCATTGGGGGACTACACACAGCGCCTTCAGGATGGACTGAAGGTGGGAGACCCGGTGAAGGTGGAAGGGCCGTACGGCCGCTTCGACTTCCGCCGCGACAAGGGCGAGCGGCAGGTCTGGATCGCCGGTGGTATCGGCATTACACCCTTCCTGGCGTGGCTCGACTCACTGCAGGCGCGGCCGGATGACAGCCCGGAGGTGACGCTGCTGTACTGCGTGCGCTCGCCGTCCGATGCCATCTATGCCGGCCGCCTGCGTGAGTTGTGTGCGAAATTGCCGCGTATCGATCTGCGTGTGCATTACAGCGAGAGCGAAGGTTACCTGCAGGCAGCCGATCTGGGTCTGCAGCCCGGTGTAGGAGGGCGGTGGCCGAGCGTGTGGTTCTGCGGCCCGCAGGCGCTGGCCGAACTGCTGCGCCGTGACCTGCGCCGCCAGGGCATGCCGGGCAACCGCTTCCACCAGGAAGCCTTCCAGATGCGCTGAGGCGCTCAGAAACCGGCAACGCCGAGGTCGTGCAACTGCTCGCGCAATTGCACGACTGCCGGCGCTTTGAAGAAGGCTTCCAGTTGTGCCGCGCGCACCTTGCCTATGCCTGGTTGCATCTGCCACTGCACTGCGTCGCGGGCGGCCAGCGCGGGCCAGTCGTCTCCCGCGGGATGGGCGTTGGGGGACGGTGCACCCAGGGCACGCAGCCAGGTAGCGAACGATCGCCGGCGAGCGAGCTGGAACTGCTGGTGCAGACTCGCTGCACTTCGCTCACCGAGTCCGGGAACCTGGCTCAGTTGCTCTGGCGTCAGCGTCATCCAGGCGAGTATTCCCGTCAGCAGCCCGGCTTCGTGCAGCTTGCTCCAGGTGCCCGGTCCGACACCGGCTAGCCCCAGCCCGCTCTTTCCGCTGAGCCACTCCAGGCGGGCGAGGAACTGTTCCTCGCAGCCCTCGATGGGCTGCCAGCAGGAGAGGGCGTTGAACTGGCCGTCTTCTGGCGCGGCTATTTTGGGGCGATTCGGCGAGCGCCAGACCACGCCGTCCAGGCGAGGAATGGTCAGTCCGGCGAGGGCGATGGCGACCTGGTCGCCAGGGCGGATGTCCAGGCTGCGCCAGCGCTTGAGCGAGCCGACGCCGACGCGCTGGATGGTTCGTCCATCCAGCTCTACCGGGGCCAGATGCAGCACAGGTGTCACCCGGCCACTGCGGCCGACCTTGAACGCCACGCGACGAACCTCCGCCAGTGCCTGTTGATGTGGATACTTCCACGCCACCGCCCAGCCCGGCGCCTGTGCACTCCAGGCCTTGCCCGGTGGCCGGCGGCCCTGGCGGATGACAATGCCATCGCTGGCGAAGGGCAGCGGCTGGCGATACCAGCGTTCGCGCCAGGACTCGATTTCAGATTGCCCTGCCACCGGCACGGTCAGGTCGGCGCTGTCATCGAATCCCAGCTGGCGCAGTCGTGCCAAACGATCCGGCATTTTCACCGGACCCTCCGGCAGCTCCCAGACGAACAGACCGATCTGTGTGCCTTGGTCGCCCAAATCCTTGCGGGCCATCAGGCCGGCGACCTTGCCGCGGGCACCCGAACCGCCCTGCAACGCTTGCACATGCTGTGGCAGTCGCCAGTACAGCTCGCCTTGCAGTACTAGATCGCCTGGTTCGCCGGGTAACTGCCTGGGGATAGCATCGATTCGTTGCGCGTTGGCGGTCCAGTCCTGCCCGGCGCTGCCGTCGCCGCGGCTGATTGCCTGGATGAAGCGACCGTCGCGGTAGATCAGCGTGACCGCTACGCCGTCGACCTTAGGTTGCGCCCAGAGATCGGAGCGGTTGGCCAGCCAACTGCGCACGGCCGAGGCATCGGGAAGCTTGTCGAGGCCGGTGTGGGGGAAGGGGTGGCGAATCGTCCCCGCGCTGCTGGCCAGCGGTGACTCGGGGGCAACACGGACTTGAGGGAGGCAGTCCCGCCACTGCGCCAGTCGTTCGCGTGCCTGGTCGTAAAGCTCATCGGCCACGGGGGACTTTCCGTCCCGGTGGTAGGCGTCATCCCACTGCGTCAGCTGCCCGCGGAGTGCCTCGATCTGTCGAGGCACCTGCTCGGACGGCCAGTCGGGGCAGGCACGAACGGTAAGAGGAAGGCAAAGCAGCAAGGTGATGACGAGGCGGAGCATGGCGAGAGACCGTGCAGTGGAAACCCGCAAGGCTAGGAGCCGAAAGCGGCGATTGATGCCGGAATGAGCGTGGATTTTTCGCCAAGGCTTGTGGGCGATCAGAAACGAAAAAGCCCCGCCGAGGCGGGGCTTTTTCCTGCTACCGGGCCTTACAGGCCGGCGGCATCACGCAGGGCGGCAGCCTTGTCGGTGCGCTCCCAGGTGAAGGCGGTGAAGGTGTCACCGTCGTAGGTCATTTCGAACGGGTTGCGACCGAAGTGGCCGTAGGCTGCGGTCGGCTGGTACATCGGGTGCAGCAGGTCGAGCATCTTGGTGATCGCGTACGGACGCAGGTCGAAGTGCTCGCGGACCAGTTGGATGATCTTGTCATCGCTGATCTTGCCGGTGCCGAAGGTGTTGATCGAGATGGAGGTCGGCTGGGCCACGCCGATGGCGTAGGACACCTGGATCTCGCAACGCTCGGCCAGGCCGGCGGCGACGATGTTCTTGGCCACGTAGCGGCCGGCGTAGGCGGCGGAACGGTCGACCTTGGACGGGTCCTTGCCGGAGAACGCGCCGCCGCCGTGACGGGCCATGCCGCCGTAGGAGTCGACGATGATCTTGCGGCCGGTCAGGCCGCAGTCGCCCACCGGGCCACCGATGACGAAGTTACCGGTCGGGTTGATGTGGAACTGGGTGTCCTTGTGCAGCAGTTCGGCCGGCAGCACCTGCTTGATGATCAGCTCCATCACGCCTTCGCGCAGGTCCTTGTAGCTGACTTCCGGGTTGTGCTGGGTGGACAGCACGATGGCGTCGATACCGACGACCTTGCCGCCTTCGTAGCGGCAGGTGACCTGGGACTTGGCATCCGGGCGCAGCCACGGCAGCAGGCCGGATTTGCGGGCCTCGGCCTGGCGCTCCACCAGGCGGTGGGAGAAGCAGATCGGCGCGGGCATCAGCACGTCGGTTTCGTTGCTGGCATAGCCGAACATCAGGCCCTGGTCGCCAGCGCCCTGGTCTTCCGGCTTGGCGCGGTCGACGCCCTGGTTGATGTCCACCGACTGCTTGCCGATGATGTTCAGCACGCCGCAGGTGGCGCCGTCGAAGCCGACTTCGGAGCTGTTGTAACCGATGTCGATGATGACCTTGCGCACCAGCTCTTCCAGGTCGACCCAGGCGGAAGTGGTGACTTCACCGGCGATGATCGCGACACCGGTCTTCACCAGGGTTTCGCAGGCCACGCGGGCGTATTTGTCCTTGGCGATGATGGCGTCGAGCACCGCATCGGAAATCTGGTCCGCGATCTTGTCCGGATGGCCTTCGGAGACGGATTCGGAGGTGAAAACTGAGTATTCGCTCATCTAACGGTTCCTATCATTTACCGGTGGGTGAGGACGCTTCGCGAATCCGGTTTGGCGAAGTGCCGCACCTGGATCTGAAAGCCATTGCGTAAACCGATGTACACACTTTCGCCGGACGCGAGCCCGGCGGCGTCGGCCCAGCGGGCCAGGTCTTCCTGTTCGAACCCCAGCCAGAGATCGCCACAGGCCTCGCGGGCCCAGCTCTGGTCGTGGCTGCAGAGTTCGGTCACCAGCAGGCTGCCACCGGGTTTCACCAGGCGTGCCAGCTGCTTCATGGCCTCCGCCGGTGCGGCGAAGTGATGCAGCACCATGTTCAGCACCACACAGTCCGCCGCGTCGTCGACGTCCTGCAGGGCGTCGCCCAGCCGCAGCCGGACGTTGTTCAATCCATCGCTGGCGCAACGTTGCCGCGCCATTGCAAGCATGGTCTCGCTGTTGTCCAGCGCCGTGACCTGATCGAAACGCCGGGCCAGCTCGGGGAGAAACCCGCCGTCGCCGGGGCCGACTTCCAGCGCCGTGGCGCCGGCGGCGAAGCTCAGTGCATCGAGCAGCGCCAGTACGCTTTCGCGGTATTGCGGCAGTCCTGCGATCAGGTCCTGGGTCGCCTGGAACTTCTCCGCACTACGGGCGAAGTAGTCGCGGCTCACGGCGGCACGTTGGGCGTGTACGCCGTCGACCCGGGCGCTGACGTCATCGGCCAGCGCCAGTTCGTCCACTTCTTCGAGCAGCGCCCCGTGCAGCGTGCCGCCCAGGCTTTCACCCTGGGGCAGGGCGCGGCGATAGAAGATCGCGTTGCCTTCGCGACGGGTAGCGACCAGGCCGGCCTGGGCCAGCACCTTCAGGTGATGGCTCATGCCCGACTGACGTACGCCGAAGATATGCGCCAGTTCCAGTACGCCGAACGAATCGTTGGCCAGCACCCGCAGCACGTTCAGCCGCAGCGGGTCGCCGCCGGCCTTGCACAGGGCAGCCAACTGGTCGCAATCGTCGTGGCGGATTTCGGGCAGGCGCAGACTCATGGGTTGCGCAGTCTAGTCATGGCCTTCGGGGTCGGCAAGGGCTGTATCAAAAAGTTTTGATATTGCCGGATGAGTGGTTTTTGATCAGCCCACGGCGATAAACCGGTGCCCTGTGTCAGGCATCTGCCGATCTGTCATTGCCCCACAGGGCCCGGCTGGGCGAAAATACCGGCCTTTTTTCATTCCCTTCGATCTTTCGAAGCAGCCCCCGCAGGAGATTCAGCGATGCCCAGCCGTCGTGAGCGAGCCAACGCCATCCGCGCACTCAGCATGGATGCCGTGCAGAAAGCCAACAGCGGCCATCCTGGCGCCCCCATGGGCATGGCGGATATCGCCGAAGTCCTCTGGCGCGACTACCTCAAGCACAACCCGAGCAACCCGCAGTGGGCCGACCGCGACCGCTTCGTGCTGTCCAACGGCCACGGCTCGATGCTGATCTACTCGCTGCTGCACCTCACCGGCTACGACGTCACCGTCGATGACCTGAAGAACTTCCGCCAGATGCACTCGCGTACCCCGGGCCACCCGGAGTACGGCTATACCGCTGGCGTCGAGACCACCACCGGCCCGCTGGGCCAGGGCATCGCCAATGCCGTGGGCATGGCGCTGGCCGAAAAAGTACTGGCTGCGCAGTTCAACCGCGACGGCCACAGCATCGTCGACCACTACACCTACGCCTTCCTGGGCGACGGCTGCATGATGGAGGGCATCTCCCATGAAGTCGCCTCGCTGGCCGGCACCCTGCGCCTGAACAAGCTGATCGCCTTCTACGACGACAACGGCATCTCCATCGATGGCGAAGTCCACGGCTGGTTCACCGACGACACCCCGAAACGCTTCGAAGCCTACGGCTGGCAGGTGATCCGCAACGTCGACGGGCATGACGCCGACGAGATCAAGACCGCCATCGACACCGCCCGCAAGAGCGACGCGCCGACCCTGATCTGCTGCAAGACCATCATCGGCTTCGGTTCGCCCAACAAGCAGGGCAAGGAAGAAAGCCACGGCGCCGCCCTGGGCGTCGACGAAGTGGCCGCCACCCGCGCTGCGCTGGGCTGGAACCACGGCCCGTTCGAAATCCCGGCGGACATCTACGCCGAGTGGAGCGCCAAGGACAGCGGCGCCACCCGCGAAGCCGAGTGGAACAAGCGCTTCGCTGCCTACCAGGCCGCGCACCCGGAACTGGCCGCCGAGTTCGAGCGCCGTGTGGCCGGTGAGCTGCCCGCCGACTTCGCCGAGAAGGCTGCTGCCTACGTCGCCGACGTCGCCCTGAAGGGTGAGACCATCGCCAGCCGCAAGGCCAGCCAGAACGCCCTGAACGCCTTCGGCCCGCTGCTGCCGGAACTGCTGGGCGGCTCCGCCGACCTCGCCGGTTCCAACCTGACCCTGTGGAAGGGCTGTAAGGGTGTGAGCGCCGACGATGCCAACGGCAACTACCTGTTCTACGGCGTGCGCGAGTTCGGCATGAGCGCCATCATGAACGGCGTGGCCCTGCACGGCGGCTTCATCCCCTACGGCGCAACCTTCCTGATCTTCATGGAATACGCCCGCAACGCGGTGCGCATGTCCGCCCTGATGAAGCAGCGCGTGCTGTACGTGTTCACCCACGACTCCATCGGTCTGGGCGAAGACGGCCCGACCCACCAGCCGATCGAGCAACTGGCCAGCCTGCGCCTGACCCCGAACCTGGACACCTGGCGCCCGGCCGATGCCGTGGAATCCGCGGTGGCCTGGAAGTACGCCATCGAGCGCGCTGACGGCCCGTCCGCACTGATCTTCAGCCGCCAGAACCTGCCGCACCAGCCGCGCGACGCCGCCCAACTGGCCGATGTGGCCCGTGGCGCCTACGTGCTGAAAGACTGCGACGGCGAGCCGGAACTGATCCTGATCGCCACCGGCTCCGAAGTCGGGCTGGCCGTGCAGGCGTTCGACAAGCTCAGCGCCGAAGGCCGCAAGGTGCGCGTGGTCTCCATGCCGTCCACCAGCGTCTTCGACCAGCAGGACGCCGGCTACAAGCAGGCCGTGCTGCCGGTACAGGTCGGTGCGCGCATTGCCATCGAAGCGGCCCACGCCGACTATTGGTACAAGTATGTGGGCCTGGAAGGCCGCGTGATCGGCATGACCACCTTCGGTGAGTCGGCCCCGGCCCCGGCGCTGTTCGAACACTTCGGCTTCACCGTCGAGAACGTGCTGGAAGTCGCCGCCGAGCTGCTCGAAGCCTGACGAGCGCCTGAGCCTGCCGGGGTGCGTTACGCCCCGGCAGCGATCACCAAGGGATAACAATGTCCAAGCGCCCTTACCGAGTTGCCCTCAACGGCTACGGCCGTATTGGCCGCTGCGTGTTCCGTGCCCTGCACGAACGCGGCGCCAAGGCCGGTTTCTCCATCGTCGCGCTGAACGACCTGGCGGACCTGGCCAGCCTGGAATACCTGACCCGCTTTGACTCCACCCACGGCCGCTTCCCCGGCGAGGTGAGCGTGGCCGACGGCTGCCTGCATGTAGGCGGCGACTGCGTGAAGGTGTTCCGCGAAGCCGAACCCGAGGCGATCGACTGGCGCGCCCTGGACATCGACCTGGTGCTGGAATGCTCCGGCGTCTACAACACCCGCGCCGATGGCGAGCGCTTCCTCACCGCGGGTGCGTCGCGGGTGCTTTTCTCGCAGCCGATGGCCAGCGAGGCGGATATCGACGCCACCGTGGTCTTCGGTATCAACCAGCAAGAGCTCTCCGGCGCCGAGACGCTGGTGTCCAACGCCTCCTGCACCACCAACTGCAGCGTGCCGCTGCTCAAGCTGCTGAACGAGGCCGTGGGCATCGAGTACGTCTCGATCACCACCATCCACTCGGCGATGAACGACCAGCCGGTGATCGACGCCTACCACCACGAAGATCTGCGCCGCACGCGTTCGGCCTTCCAGTCGGTGATCCCGGTGTCCACGGGGCTGGCGCGCGGCATTGAGCGCCTGCTGCCGGAACTCGCCGGGCGAATCCAGGCCAAAGCCATTCGGGTGCCGACGGTGAACGTCTCGGCCCTGGACATCACCCTGCAGGTCTCCCGCGATACGTCCGCCGAGGAGATCAACCGCGTGCTGCGCCAGGCTGCCGCCGAAGGCCCGCTGAAAGGCCTGCTGGCGTACACCGAGCTGCCCCACGCCAGCTGCGATTTCAATCATGACCCGCACTCGGCCATCGTCGATGGCAGCCAGACTCGCGTTTCCGGCCCTCGCCTGGTGAACGTGCTGGCCTGGTTCGACAACGAGTGGGGGTTCGCCAACCGCATGCTCGACACCGCAGGGCACTTCCTGCACGTCGCCGCTACTGAACGTTAATCAAACAGCCCCTACAGGACTGACTGTCATGACCGTGTTGAAGATGACCGACCTCGACCTCCAAGGTAAGCGCGTACTGATCCGCGAAGACCTCAACGTTCCGGTGAAGGACGGTGTGGTCAAGAGCGACGCGCGTATCCTGGCCTCGCTGCCGACCATCAAGCTGGCCCTGGAGAAGGGCGCGGCGGTAATGGTCTGCTCGCACCTGGGCCGCCCGACCGAAGGTGAATTCTCCGAAGAGAACAGCCTGCAGCCGGTCGCCGACTACCTGTCCAAGGCCCTGGGCCGCACCGTGCCGCTGGTCAGGGATTACCTGGGCGGCGTCGAGGTGAAGCCGGGTGAAGTCGTGCTGTTCGAGAACGTGCGCTTCAACAAGGGCGAGAAGAAGAACGCCGACGAGCTGGCCCAGCAATACGCCGCCCTGTGCGACGTGTTCGTCATGGACGCCTTCGGCACCGCCCACCGCGCCGAGGGTTCCACCCACGGTGTAGCCAAGTTCGCCAAGGTCGCTGCCGCTGGCCCGCTGCTGGCCGCCGAACTGGAAGCCCTGGGCAAGGCGCTGGGTAATCCAGCGCGCCCGATGGCGGCCATCGTCGCCGGCTCCAAGGTGTCGACCAAGCTCGACGTGCTGAACAGCCTGGCGCAGATCTGTGACCAGTTGATCGTCGGTGGCGGTATCGCCAACACCTTCCTTGCCGCGGCAGGCCACAAGGTCGGCAAGTCCCTGTACGAGGCCGACCTGGTCGATACCGCCAAGGCCATTGCCGCCAAGGTCAGCGTACCGCTGCCGGTGGACGTGGTGGTTGCCAAGGAATTCGCCGAGACTGCCGTTGCTACCGTCAAGGACATTGCTGACGTGGCCGACGATGACATGATCCTGGATATCGGTCCGAAGACGGCGGCCCAGTTCGCCGAGTTGCTGAAGACTTCCAGGACCATCCTCTGGAATGGTCCGGTCGGCGTGTTCGAGTTCGACCAGTTCGGCGAAGGCACCAAGACCCTGGCCAAGGCCATCGCCGAAGGTTCCGCCTTCAGCATCGCCGGCGGTGGCGACACCCTGGCTGCCATCGACAAGTACGGCATCGGCGAGCAGATTTCCTACATTTCCACCGGTGGTGGCGCCTTCCTTGAGTTCGTCGAGGGCAAGGTCCTGCCGGCCGTCGAAGTGCTGGAACAGCGCGCCAAGGCCTGACCTGGGGCGTTGCCGGGCGACAGTAAAGCAAACCTCCGCGGCATCCTCGGGTCACAAGCCTTGTATGGATGCCAAGGAGAATGGTCATGCGAGTTGTCACCCCTCTGTTGTCGTTTTGCCTGGTTCTGGTGGGATGCGCCGGTGGCGGCGGAACGCCCAGTACCTGTGAAGTGATGAGCCCGCCCCCGGTCATGGTGCCTTCGGACCAGAACCGCGAGCGGGTGGAAAGCCAGAGCAGCGGCGATCCGACCCCTGACCAGAAGCCGGTGAACTGCCCCTGAGGCCTCGTCCGGCGGTCGGGTTCACGAACTGGCAGTGCCGCCCGCGCCCTGGCGTAGGCGGCACTGGCGTTCCTGCGGCGGGACGGGCAATCTGGCGCATTGGATATCCGGCGGCGCGTCCGTCCGAAGGAGAGTCGCCCGATGCTGCGTTATATCGTCCCGGCCCTGGCCCTATTGCTGGTGGCGGGCTGCTCGAGCCATTCGTCCGGCGGCAAGGCGGCTTCGGGTAGTGGCTGGAACCACTGGGTCTGCGACAGCAAGGCCGAGGTGCAGTGGCGCTACGTCGATCCCAGCAAGTCGGTGGTCGACCTGAAGCTGGGTGAGGACGACGTGGTCCATCACCTGGAAGAGGAACCCGGCGGTTCCGGCGCTTTCTATAGCGACGGGCTGATCGGCTTGAGCATCAAAGGCGACCAGGGTCTGGTCTACTGGGTCGAGAGCAACGACCTGATCGGCCGTGGTTGCAAGGCGCCCTGAGCGCCGATTGTCCGGCGTGCGCCGGAAGGCTTGAACACGGCCTGTCCCTGCGGCAGGCTTCCAAACATGTAGTTAAGGGGCTCGTGTAACCGAGCCTGACTTCTGGGAGAAGCGAAGACCATGGCACTCATCAGCATGCGCCAAATGCTGGACCACGCCGCCGAGTTCGGCTACGGCGTTCCGGCTTTCAACGTCAATAACCTGGAGCAGATGCGCGCCATCATGGAAGCGGCCGACAAGACCGATTCTCCGGTGATCGTGCAGGCCTCCGCCGGTGCCCGCAAATACGCCGGTGCGCCTTTCCTGCGCCACCTGATTCTCGCGGCCATTGAAGAATTCCCGCACATCCCGGTGTGCATGCACCAGGACCACGGCACCAGCCCCGACGTCTGCCAGCGTTCCATCCAGCTGGGCTTCAGCTCGGTGATGATGGACGGCTCGCTGAAGGAAGACGGCAAGACCCCGGCCGACTACGAGTACAACGTCCGCGTGACCCAGCAGACCGTTGCCTTCGCCCATGCCTGCGGCGTGTCCGTGGAAGGTGAGCTGGGCTGCCTGGGCTCCCTGGAAACCGGCATGGCCGGCGAAGAAGACGGCGTTGGCGCCGAAGGCGTGCTGGATCACAGCCAGTTGCTGACCGACCCGGAAGAGGCTGCGGACTTCGTCAAGAAGACCCAGGTCGACGCCCTGGCCATCGCCATCGGCACCAGCCACGGCGCCTACAAGTTCACCAAGCCGCCGACCGGCGACGTGCTTTCCATCGAGCGCATCAAGGAAATCCACAAGCGCATCCCCAACACCCACCTGGTGATGCACGGCTCCTCCTCGGTGCCGCAAGAGTGGCTGAAGGTGATCAACGAGTTCGGCGGCGACATCAAGGAAACCTACGGGGTGCCGGTCGAGGAAATCGTCGAAGGTATCAAGCACGGTGTGCGCAAGGTCAACATCGACACCGACCTGCGCCTGGCTTCCACCGGCGCCATCCGCCGCATGATGGCCGAGCAGCCGAGCGAGTTCGACCCGCGCAAGTTCTTCGCCAAGACCATCGTCGCCATGCGTGATATCTGCATCGCCCGCTACGAAGCCTTCGGCACCGCCGGCCATGCCTCGAAGATCAAGCCGATCTCCCTGGAAGGCATGTTCCAGCGTTACGCCAAGGGTGAGCTGGTGTCGAAGGTCAACTGATCTCGAGCCCGGTTCCCGCTCTCGCTCTGTTTCTGAAGAGTTGAAGAGTTGAAGAGCCCCGCCCTGCGGGGCTCTTTCGTATCCGCCAGAAGGAAATCGCCGATGTTGCGCGCCTTGTTTTCCGTCTTGCTGCTGGCGCTTCTCGCGGGTTGTTCGCTGTCCCCGGCACAGCCCCCCGCGCCAGCGCCCAAGCCGCCCGTGGATCTGCCCGTGGATGCGCAGAACTGCCTGACGCACCAGGAGTGCACGCTGAAGACCTCGCGCACCCTGCTGTTCGTCTTCGACTATGCCGAAGCGGGCGCCGCGCTGGTGGAAAATGAAAACCGCGTGCTCAGTACCCCGGAAAAGGCGCCGAAGAAGGGCTGGCCGGCGATCCGCATCCAGTTGGCCGATCCGGATGGCGGTCGCTTCGAGTTCTCCAGCGAATGCCGGCAGAAGCGCTGCCTTATCAAGGAATCGCGCCTGCTCAGCTGCTACCGTAGTTATCTGGACGGAAAAGCCTGCCGGTTCCGCTGAGCGCTGGTGCTCCGGCCGGACGGGCTCTGGAGGCACGATGACGGATGTACACGGCAGTGCGCGGGAGGGGTTCTCCCGCGAAGCTAAGACCTACGCCCACGGGCGTCCGGATTATCCCGACGAGCTGCTCGGCTGGCTCGGCGAAGAGCTGGAGATCGGCGCGGGCAGGAGCGTTGTCGATCTTGGCGCAGGCACCGGGAAGTTCACCACGCTACTGCTGCGCACGGGGGCGCAGGTCACTGCCATCGAGCCGGTGGCAGCGATGCGGGAGCAGCTCAGTGCGGCGCTGCCTGCCGTGAAGGCGCTGAATGGCACGGCACAGGCGATACCTCTGGCGGCAGAGAGCATCGATGCACTGACTTGCGCACAGGCCTTCCACTGGTTCGCCGACGCGCGGGCGCTGGAGGAAATCCATCGCGTCCTGCGGCCGGGCGGCCATCTTGGCCTGGTCTGGAACGTGCGCGACGAGCGGGTCGATTGGGTGGCCCAGGTGACGCGGATTCTCGAGCGCTACGAAGGCAGCACGCCGCGCTTCCACACCGGGCAATGGCGCCGCGCCTTTGCCGGGTCGCGCTTCGAGGAACTGCGGTTGCGCGAGTTCAGCTACCAGCACCTCGGCCCGCCGGAGCAGGTCATAGTCGCACGCACCCTCTCGGTGAGCTTCATCGCGGCGCTGCCTGACGAGCAGAAGCAGCGTGTCGCCGATCAGCTGCACGAGCTGATCGCCACGCACCCGGCGCTGAAAGGGCGCAGCGAAATTGCCTTCCCATACCGCACCGAGGCCTACAGCACCCGCGCGTTGGCCTGAACGGCGAATGCGGTAGACTGGCGGACGTTTTCTCCGCCAGTCGTTTCCCATGCAGCCGCTTCGCTATCTCCAGGCCTATCCGCCACAGCTCCAGGACCAGGTGCGCCAGCTCATCGAGCAGGACCGCCTCGGCGAGTATCTGGAGCGCCGCTACCCCGGTCGCCACGACGTGCAGAGCGACAAGGCGCTGTACAGCTATGCCATGGACCTCAAGCAGCAGTACATGCGCACTGCGCCCGCGGTGGACAAGGTGCTCTACGACAACAAGCTGGACGTGGTGCAGCGGGCGCTTGGCCTGAATACGGCGATCTCGCGAGTGCAGGGCGGCAAGCTCAAGGCGAAGAAGGAGATCCGTGTTGCCTCGTTGTTCAAGGAGGCAGCTCCCGAGTTCCTGCAGATGATCGTCGTCCACGAGTTGGCGCACCTGAAGGAGCGCGATCACAGCAAGTCCTTCTACCAGCTCTGCGAGCACATGCTGCCCGGTTATCACCAGCTGGAGTTCGACCTGCGCGTCTACCTGACCTGGCGCGACTTGCCTCAGTAGTAGAGGCGCCCGAGGTAGAACAGCCCCAGGCACCACGGCAGCAGCAAGGCGAGGCCCAGGTAACGCAGCGCTTTGCGCGGGCCGCGCTCGCCCTGGTTCAGCCAATGGATGCCCGCCAATATCAGTGCATAGACCGCCAGACCCGCCAGCAGCCACTCATATTGCTCCGTTGTGGGCGAAACCGGGCCGAGATGGGTGTGGGTCAGGTGCCACGCGCAAAGGATGATGGCCGGCACGAGCAGTAGCAGTGCCACCAGAACTCGCCCTGCGAGGCGCAGCAGGAAGGCGATGAACAGCCCGGCCAGGCCGGCGCTGGCAATCAGCACGGTGAACGCCTGGTCGAGGTAGACGAGGTCAGGCGCCGGCTCGAGTGAGCGTGGCTGTGCGAGCAGGCGCAACAGGGGCGCGCCGAGCAGAAGGACGATCAGGCAGAACAGCCAGCCAGTCAGAGGGCGCGGCATTCGAATCTCCTGATGAAGTTGCTGCGGGAAGCCCCTGACGTGCCGGATGGGGTCGGTCGCCTGGGGTTGTTCACCGCCGCAAAGCCCAGATTAATCAATGCTTTGGCTAAATGCCATGATTTTGTCGGGAATGATTCCCGAAAATGAGAAGGCCCCTCCTGGGAGGGGCCTTTCTGTCAGAACAGGTCTATCGGTGCTTCTTCATCCGCCGGCATACCGCTTTGGGGGGCGCTCCCTCCCGGAGCCAGCTCTCTCGTTGATGGCGGGGTATCCTCGTTCTTGAATAGCTCGAAGTACGCTCCTGGTGTGCCCGGTGGTGCCGCGCGTCCGGTGTAAGGGTCGATGCGCAGGCTGACCATGCCGGGCGGCTCGGGCAGCAGATGCGAAGGCTTGTCCTTGAGCGCCGCGCCCATGTAGCGCATCCAGATCGGCAGGGCCACGTTACCGCCGTACTCGGCGCGGCCAAGGCTTTCCGGCTGATCGAAGCCCACCCACACGGTGGTCATGAAATCGGCGTTGAAGCCGGAGAACCAGGCATCCTTCGACTCGTTGGTGGTGCCGGTCTTGCCTGCCAGATCGTCGCGCTTGAGCGCCAGCGCGCGGCGGCCGGTGCCGCGCTTGATCACGTCCTGCAGCATGCTGGTCATGATGTACGCGGTACGGGCGTCGAGGACGCGTTCGGCTGCCGCCGGTTCGATCGTGGTCCTGGCTTGGCTCGGGTCGTCATTGCCGAAGGCGTCGGTAGCGGCCGGTTGCGGCTGTGCCTGTACCTGCTCCCCGTCGTGGGGAATGCTGGGTGGGTTGGCCTGGTAAAGCACCTGGCCGTCGCGGCTTTCGATGCGCTGGACGATATAGGGTGAAACCTTGAACCCGCCATTGGCGAAGACGGTCCAGGCGCTGGCGATCTCCATCGGGGTCAGGGTCGCGGTTCCCAGGGCCATGGACAGGTTGGGCGGCAGGTCCTCCTTGTTCAGGCCGAACTTGCTGATGCAGTCGCGCGCGCGATTGACGCCCAGGGCTTGGAGAATGCGGATCGAGACCATGTTGCGCGACTTGTAGAGCGCTTCACGCATGGGAATCGGGCCGAGGAAAGTATTGGTGTCGTTCTTCGGGCGCCAGACCTTGTCCAGGTACTCGTCGTAGAACACCACCGGTGCATCGTTGATCAGCG
The DNA here is from genome assembly GCF_020401845.1 of Pseudomonas sp. HS-18. Lineage (NCBI taxonomy): Bacteria > Pseudomonadati > Pseudomonadota > Gammaproteobacteria > Pseudomonadales > Pseudomonadaceae > Pseudomonas > Pseudomonas sp. HS-18. The sequence continues at coordinate 5,889,421 of NZ_CP084413.1, read as the reverse complement.
AGGCGGCAGTGAAGCCGTTGTCCAGTGCGCAGCTGTAGATGAACGGCTTGAAGCTAGAGCCGGGCTGGCGACGGGCCTGGGTGGCGCGGTTGTAGTTGCTCTGTTCGAAGGAGAAGCCACCGACCAGCGCCATGATCGCGCCGTCCTGCGGGTTCAGCGACACCAGGGCGCTCTGAGCGGCAGGTACCTGGGTCAGGCGCAGCGAGCCGTCGTCCTTGCGTTGCACGCGAATTACATCGCCGGCTTGCACCACATCGCTGGGCTGGCTGGGCATGCGGCCCATGCTGTTGTTGCTCAGGTACGGGCGGGCCCACTTCATGCCGTCCCAGCTCAGGGCCTCTTCCTTGCCGTCGCGGGTCATGACCATGGCACCGCTTTTCTCGACCTGGACAACGATGGCCGGTTCCAGGCCGCCCAGCGGGCGCTGCTGTGCGATAGCCTGGCGCCAGGCGTCGCGGGTCTTGCCAGGCAGGCGGGTTTCGGGGCCGCGGTAGCCGTGGCGCTGGTCGTAATCCTGCAGGCCTTCGCGCAGGGCGGTATTGGCGTCTTCCTGCAGATCGCTGCGTACGGTGGTGTAGACGCGATAGCCTTCGGTATAGGCGTCGCCGCCAAAGCGGCCGACCAGCTCGGCGCGGGCCATCTCGGCGATGTAGGGGGCAGCCAGTTCCGGAGTCTGGACGTGGTAGGAAGCGCCGACCGGTTCCTGGATGGCTGCCTGGTAGCGTTGCTGGTCGATGAAGCCGAGCTTGAGCATGCGCTCGAGGATCCAATTGCGACGTTCCAGGCTGCGCGCGGCATTCGCCAGTGGGTTGTAGCGCGAAGGCGCCTTGGGCAGGCCGGCGATCATCGCCATCTGGGCCAGGCTCAAGTCCTTGATGGACTTGCCGTAGTAGACCTGGGCCGCGGCCTCGACGCCGTAGGCGCGGTTGCCCAGGTAGATCTTGTTCACGTAGAGCTCGAGGATCTCGTCCTTGGTGAGCGAACGTTCGATCTGCAGGGCGAGCAATATCTCGTTGATCTTGCGGGAGAAACTGCGCTCGTTGGTGAGGAAGTAGTTCTTCGCGACCTGCATGGTGATGGTGCTGCCGCCGGTCTGGATGTGCCCAGTCTTCAATAATTGCGCGGCAGCACGCATCAGGCTTTTGACGTCCACGCCATAATGGTTGGCGAAATTGTCATCTTCAGCCGATAACAGTGCGTGGGTGAAATCCGGGGGGATTTCAGCAAATCGAATCGGCGTTCGGCGCATCTCGCCAAACTCTGCTATCAATTTGTTATCAGCACTGTACACCCGCAGCGGCATCTGCAATCGCACGTTGCGCAAGGCCTCCACGGAAGGGAGGTTCGGGCTGAGGTACAGATAGGCGCCGCTGAAACTGAGCAGCACTCCACAAATAATGGTGACGCAAGTCCACCACAGAAACTTCAGCAGGCGCATCGGAAGGTCTTGGATTTCCAGAGAAAAGAAAGAGTTAAGCGGATGGTGCGGTAAAAAGGGAAAAGCTGATCACATTATAAGCAGTTTTTTTGCTGGCGAGCCATTTGCGAAGCTGTCAAGTCTGGTATCTAATGTGGAAAAACATAAATCGTCCGTAAGTCTCGGATGCTGATAGGAAATCAGTCGTGCTAGGGCTCTTCAATAAGAAAGCGAACACGCTGCTGGGGATAGACATCAGTTCGACTTCGGTCAAACTTCTCGAATTGAGCCGCTCTGGAGGCCGCTACAAGGTAGAGGCCTACGCTGTCGAGCCGCTCCCGCCCAATGCAGTGGTAGAAAAGAACATCGCTGAGCTGGAGGGTGTCGGCCAGGCGTTGTCACGTGTGGTCGCCAAGGCGCGGACCGCTGTGAAAACGTCTGCGGTCGCGGTTGCCGGCTCGGCGGTCATCACCAAAACCATCGAGATGGACGGCGGACTCTCGGACGACGAGCTGGAAAACCAGCTCAAGATCGAGGCCGACCAGTACATCCCCTATCCCCTCGAAGAGGTTGCCATCGACTTCGAGGTGCAAGGCACGTCCGCGCGCAACGCAGAGCGCGTCGATGTTCTTCTTGCCGCTTGCCGCAAGGAAAACGTCGAGGTGCGCGAAGCTGCGCTGGCGCTCGCGGGTCTGACAGCCAAGGTCGTCGACGTCGAAGCCTATGCGCTGGAGCGAGCATTCAGTCTGCTGGGAGACCAGCTGGGCGGCAATGCCGACGAGCTCACAGTTGCGGTGGTCGATATCGGCGCCACCATGACCACGCTGAGCGTCCTGCACCACGGACGCACCATCTATACGCGCGAACAGCTCTTCGGTGGGCGTCAGTTGACCGAGGAAATCCAGCGTCGCTATGGCCTGTCGGTCGAAGAAGCTGGCCTTGCCAAGAAGCAGGGCGGTCTTCCGGATGACTACGACAGCGAAGTGCTGCAACCGTTCAAGGATGCCGTGGTCCAGCAGGTGTCCCGTTCCTTGCAGTTCTTTTTCGCCGCCGGTCAGTTCAACGATGTGGATTACATCCTGCTGGCGGGTGGCACTGCGTCCATCCCTGACCTGGATCGCCTGATCCAGCAGAAGATCGGTACTCCGACCCTGGTGGCCAACCCGTTCGCCGACATGGTGCTGAGCGGCAAGGTCAACGCCGGTGCGCTGGCCAGCGATGCGCCGGCGCTGATGATTGCCTGCGGTCTGGCGATGAGGAGTTTCGACTGATGGCTCGCATCAACTTATTGCCCTGGCGAGAGCAACTGCGCGAGGAACGCAAGCAACGCTTCCTGGTGATCCTCGGTGTTGTGCTGCTGGCCTCCGGGGCCCTGATTTTCCTGGGGGACCAGTACTTCAATTCGGCCATCGAGAACCAGAGTGCGCGCAATGACTTCCTGCGCAAGGAAATCGCCGTGCTGGATGCCCGGATCAAGGAGATCAGCGAGCTGAAGACCCGTCGCCAGCAGTTGCTGGAAAGGATGAAGATCATCCAGGACCTGCAGGGCAACCGCCCGATCATTGGCCGGGTGTTCGATCAGCTGGTCCGCACCTTGCCCGATGGCGTGTTCTTCACCGAGCTGAAGATGTCCGGGAAGTCGATTTCCATTGCGGGGGCGGCCGAATCCAACAATCGCGTCTCCAACCTGATGCGTAACCTGGATGCATCGGAGTGGCTGATGTCGCCGAACCTCACCGAAGTGAAGGCCGTCACTCAGGGCGCACTGGATCAGGCGAACGTCTTCCAGTTGACCGTGCAGCAGACCCAGCCCGGCGGCGAGGATCAGAACAAGACCAGCGCCGCGCAAGGAGCCAAGAAATGAGTCTGGCCAGTTCTCTGGAGAGCTTGCGCAAGATCGATATCAACGATCTTGACCTGAACAACCTCGGCTCCTGGCCGGCAGCGGTCAAGTTCATCGCCTGCGTACTGGTGATGGCTGTGGTACTGGTGCTCGGGTACAACTTCCACCTGAAGGATCTGCAGGATCAGCTGGACCGCAATCGCGACGAGGAGCAGACCCTCAAGCAGCAGTTCTCGACCAAGGCCTTCCAGGCGGCAAACCTGGACGCCTACAAGGTACAGATGAAGGAAATGGAAGAGTCCTTCGGTGCCTTGCTGCGTCAACTGCCGAGCGATACCGAGGTGCCTGGGCTGCTGGAAGACATCACCCGCACCGGTCTGGGCAGTGGCCTGGAGTTCGAAGAGATCAAGCTGCTGCCGGAAGTTACCCAGCAATTCTACATCGAGCTGCCGATCCAGATCAGCGTTGTAGGGGGGTATCACGACCTGGCTACCTTCGTCAGCGGTGTGGCCAGCCTGCCACGGATCGTGACGCTGCATGATTTCGACATCAAGCCGGCCAGCCCGGACAGCACCTCGAAGCTGCGCATGAGCATTCTGGCGAAGACCTATCGGTACAACGACAAGGGCGTGAAAGCTACTGTCCCGGCTGCAGGAGCGAATAAATGAGGGTGCGCCTGATCATTTGCAGTTTCCTGCTTCTGACCTTGAACGGCTGTGGCTCGGGAAGCGATTTCGCCGATTTGCAAGCCTACATGGATGAGGTCCGCGCTCGTCCGAAGGGCGCCATCGAGCCGCTGCCCAAGTTCCAGGCGTATGAGGCGTTCACCTACAGCGCCTCGTCCCTGCGCAGTCCGTTCCAGCCTCCGGTGAAGATCGATCTTGCGGTCAAGCAGAAGGGTAATAGGGTCATCAAGCCCGATGAAACCCGGGTCAGGCAGTTCCTCGAAGGCTTCAACATCGAGACTTTCGAAATGGTCGGTACTCTGGCCAAGGACAGTCAGGTATTTGCCCTTGTGAAAGGTGCAGGAGGGGTGCACCGGGTACGAGTGGGTGACTACCTTGGGCGCAACGACGGCAAGATCGTTGCGATCAGCGAAGCCAAGATCGACGTGATTGAAATCGTTCCTGATGGTGAGGGTGGCTGGCTGGAGCGTCCGCGCAGCCTGACTCTCAAGGAACGCTCCTAAGGGCGGGGATGAACATGGATAACAAACAGCAGTCTGCACGACGGATTCAGACGATGAATAGAACGCTTTCCCGCCTGGGCATTTCCGTGCTCCTGGCCGTATTTGCACCGACTCTGCTGGCTGCAAACCTGCAGAGCGTCGACGTGGCGGCCCTGCCGGGCGACCGTGTGGAGCTCAAGCTGGGCTTCGACGAGCCGGTAGCCGCGCCGCGTGGCTATACCATCGAACAGCCTGCGCGCATTGCATTGGACCTGCCGGGCGTGCAGAACAAGCTGGGTAGCAAGAATCGCGAGTTGGGTGTCGGTAATGCCCGTAGTCTGACTGTGGTCGAGGCCAAAGATCGCACGCGTCTGATCGTGAACCTGACCACTCTGGTCCCTTACAGCACCCGTGCTGACGGCTCCAACCTTTATGTCGTAGTAGGTGGTTCGGCCAAAAACTCGACGGCCAGCGTTGCGGCGGCGTCGACATCTGTCCCGATCACGCGGCCGGCCGCACCTAGGCCGTACATTCCGGTGGGCAAGGCTATTCGTAATGTTGATTTCCAGCGGGGCGAGCAGGGCGAAGGCAATGTCGTGATCGATCTGTCCGATCCGACCGTCAGCCCGGATATCCAGGAGCAGGGCGGCAAGATTCGTCTGGACTTCCCGCGTACCCAATTGCCGGACAACCTACGTGTACGCCTGGATGTGAAGGACTTCGCCACTCCGGTGCAGTTCGTCAACGCATCGGCAGTAGGTGATAAGGCCAGCATCACCATTGAGCCGACCGGGCTATACGACTATTTGGTCTATCAGACCGATAACCGCATGACGGTCAGCATCAAGCCTCTGACCCAGGACGATGCGGAGAAGCGCAAGAAGGACAGCTTCGCCTACTCCGGCGAGAAGCTGTCGCTGAACTTCCAAGACATTGATGTGCGGTCGGTGCTGCAGCTTATTGCTGACTTCACCGACCTCAACCTGGTGGCTTCCGATACAGTGCAGGGCAATATCACCCTGCGTCTGCAGAACGTACCGTGGGATCAGGCTCTGGATCTGGTGCTCAAGACCAAGGGCCTGGACAAGCGTAAGGTTGGCAACGTGCTGCTGGTCGCGCCGGCCGATGAGATCGCGGCTCGTGAGCGTCAGGAGTTGGAGGCGCAAAAGCAGATTTCCGAGCTGGCGCCGCTGCGTCGTGAGCTGATTCAGGTGAACTATGCCAAGGCTGCCGACATTGCCAAACTGTTCAACTCTGTAACGGGGGGCGCGGGCGCTGGTGCTCAGCCCGATACTCGCGGGTCTATCACTGTCGATGATCGCACCAATGCTATCATCGCGTACCAGACTCAGGATCGTCTGGACGAGCTGCGTCGGATTGTTGCTCAGCTGGATATTCCGGTGCGCCAAGTCATGATCGAAGCGCGCATTGTTGAGGCCTCGGTGGATTACAGCAAAAGCCTGGGTGTTCGTTGGGGTGGCGCTTTCACCTTTGGTAACTGGGCCAGTTGGGGTAAGGATGGCAATATTGGTACTGGTGGTACCGCCGGTGCTGGCTGTGGCCCATTTGTCAACGGATGTACTCTGCCGACATCTGGAAGCAATTCCCCGACTCCATCGGTTGATCTCGGGGCAACCAATGCCACCTCTGGTATCGGTATCGGCTTCGTTTCCAACAACGCAATTCTCGACTTGCAACTCTCTGCGATGGAGAAGGGCGGCAACGGCGAGGTCGTTTCCCAGCCGAAAGTCGTTACTTCCGACAAGGAAACCGCAAAGATCCTCAAGGGCTCGGAGATTCCGTACCAGGAAGCCAGCTCCAGTGGCGCGACCTCGGTGTCCTTCAAGGAGGCGGCACTGTCCTTGGAGGTGACCCCACAGATCACGCCGGACAACCGCATCATCATGGAAGTGAAGGTCAACAAGGATGAGCCGGACTACGCCAATGCGCTCAATGGTGTTCCTCCGATCAAGAAGAACGAAGTGAATGCCAAGGTGCTGGTCAATGATGGCGAGACCATCGTGATCGGTGGTGTATTCTCCAATACGCAGACTAAGGCGACCGACAAGGTTCCGTTCCTGGGTGACGTTCCGGTGCTGGGCCGACTGTTCCGTCGGGATTCGGTAACCGACAGCAAGAACGAGCTACTGGTTTTCCTTACCCCGCGGATCATGAATAATCAGGCCATTGCAGTCGGCCGTTGATCAATGTCGTGTCCAATTTGATTCTGGTAGGCCCGATGGGGGCTGGTAAAAGCACCATCGGGCGTCTTCTCGCCAAAGAGCTTCACCTCGTCTTCAAAGATTCGGATAAAGAGATCGAGCAGCGCTGCGGAGCCAACATCCCCTGGATATTCGATGTCGAGGGCGAGGCGGGCTTCCGTGAGCGTGAGCAGGCGATGCTGGCCGAGTTGTGCGATGAAGGGGGCATGGTCATTGCCACCGGTGGCGGCGCGGTGATGCGCGACGCCAATAGGCTCATCCTCAAGGCCGGCGGCAAGGTGATCTACCTGCACGCCTCGGTCGAGCAGCAGATTTCCCGCACGGCGCGCGACAAGAATCGCCCGCTGCTGCAGAAGCCCAATCCGGACCAGATCCTTCGTGATCTCATGCAGATGCGCGACCCGCTCTATCGCGAAATCGCCGACGTGATCATCGAAACCGACGAGCGGCCTCCACGCCTGGTCGTTCTGGAGATTCTGGAGCGGTTGCGTGAGCTTGAGCGCCATTAACGGCGCTGCAATCTGCGGTATCCTAGTCCCCTTTCTTGCCTGGGGGTTTCATGCGCACACTCAACGTCGATCTGGCCGATCGCAGCTACCCGATCTACATCGGTGAAGGGCTGCTGGACGATCCGCGCTACTTCGAGCCGCATATTCGCGGCCGCCAGGTAGCCATCGTCACCAACGAAACCATCGCGCCGCTGTACCTGGATCGACTGCAGAAGACCCTGGCCGGCTACAAGGTCACCACGGTCGTGCTCCCCGACGGCGAGGCCTACAAGCAGTGGGAAACCCTGCAACTGATCTTCGATGGCCTGCTGACCGCGCGCCATGACCGCAAGACCACCCTGATCGCACTGGGCGGTGGCGTCATCGGCGACATGACCGGTTTCGCGGCGGCCTGTTACCAGCGTGGTGTCGACTTTATCCAGGTGCCGACCACCCTGCTGTCCCAGGTGGACTCCTCGGTCGGCGGCAAGACCGGCATCAACCACCCGCTGGGCAAGAACATGGTCGGGGCCTTCTACCAGCCCCAGGCCGTGGTCATCGATACCGCGACCCTGAAGACCCTGCCGCCGCGCGAGCTGTCGGCGGGCTTGGCGGAAGTGGTCAAGTACGGCTTCATCTGCGACGAGCCCTTCCTCACTTGGCTGGAAGCGCACATGGATGACCTCCTGGCGTTGGAGCCCACCGCGCTGACCGAGGCCATCGAGCGCTCCTGCGCCGCCAAGGCGCGAGTGGTCGGCGCCGACGAGAAGGAAACCGGCGTCCGCGCCACGCTCAACCTGGGCCACACCTTCGGCCACGCCATCGAGACCCACATGGGTTATGGCGTCTGGTTGCACGGTGAGGCGGTGGGGGCGGGAACCGTGATGGCACTTGAGATGTCGCATCGGCTGGGATGGCTGACAAAGGCCGAACTCGACCGCGGTATCCGCCTGCTTGCTGCGGCGAAACTGCCGGTGGTCCCGCCGCAGGAAATGAACGCCGAGCATTTTCTCGAGCACATGGCTGTCGACAAGAAAGTGCTCGATGGCCGTTTGCGTCTGGTATTGCTCCAAGGGCTGGGGGGCGCGGTCGTGACCGCCGAATTCCCCCGTGAGATTCTGGAAGAAACACTGCGCGCTGACTACCAGGCACTGGTCGGTCAGGCAGGAGAACACTGAGGTCCCATGTCCAGCTTGCATGCCGATGAGGCCTTCCTGGCCCACTACCAGTTCAGTCACGATCCGTTCGCACCGCGGGTCCCGGGCTTCAAGTTCTTCCCGGCGCAGCGCAAGCCCGTACTGGGCCAGCTGCACCACCTGGCGCGTTACAGCCACCTGCTGCTGGCCGTCACCGGCCCGCTGGGCAGCGGCAAGACGCTGCTGCGCCAGGCGCTGGTGGCCAGCACCAACAAGGACGCCGTCTCCAGTGTGGTGATTTCCGGTCGCTCAGTGACCGACGAAGCCACTCTGCTGCGACAGCTCGCGCAAGGCCTGGGTATCACCCAGACCAGCATCGAGGCGATCCTCGCCAAGGTCGCCCAGTTGGCGATCACCGGGCAGGACGTTTATCTGCTGGTGGACGACGCCGAGCAACTGCGCGACGACGCCCTCGAAGTCCTGCTGCTGCTGGCTGCCGGCAACTCCGAAGCGCGCCTGCACGTCTTCCTGTTCGGCGAGCCCGAGTTGCTGTCGCGCCTGGAAGTGCTGTCCGAAGGCGAGGAGCGCTTCCATGCCATCGAACTGCAACCCTACAGCGAGGAAGAGACCCGCGAGTACCTAGCGCAGCGCCTGGAAGGCGCGGGGCAGGGCATCGAGCTGATCTCCGCCGACCTGCTGGCCGACATTCACGAACAATCCGGTGGTTGGCCGGGCACTATCAACCAGACCGCCCGCGACGCGATGATCGAGGCGATGCTGGCGGATCGTAGCGGCGAGCGCAAAGCGGCCGGTGCCGGCTTCAAGCTGCCGAAGAAACATCTGGCCATCCTGGGCGTGGTCGCGATTGGCGTCATCGCTGCCTGGTTCATGCAGGGCAAGACCACCAAGCCGGAGACAGCGAGCAGCACCGCTGCGCAGACTTCGTCGCAACTGCCGCTGAATGGCGCTGCACCGCAGCCGAACGCTCAGCCGCAGCCTGATGCCCAGGGTAATGGCCCGTCGGTGGAGTTCGCCGGTTCCAACCAGCCGCTGCCGCTGCCGCTGGTAGGCGAAAGCCAGCCGGTGATCCGCGAGCCGATGGCCCAGGCCGGCGGCCAGGAGGATGCCGACGAAGGCGCCATGCCGTCCGCGGCCATTCCGCCGACCGTGACCACGACCGCGCCGCCGGTGACTCCGCTGGCCAATAACGGCCCTAAACCGCTGAACCCGGTTCCGCCGGCCCCCGCCCAACAGCAGGCCGCTATCCAGCCCACGCCGACTCCGGCGGCTACGCCGCGCCCGGAGCCGGTCAAGCCGGCCGCTACCGCACCGGCCAAGCCTGTCCAGACTGCCAAGCCGGCAGCGTCCAAACCTGCCACCACCGTTGCCAGCGCCAAGCCGGCGACCGCCGCCAGCAAGCCCGTCGCAGCCGTCGGCAGTGCCGGCGGCAGCAGCTGGTATCAGTCCCAGGCCGGGTCGCGCTACTCCGTGCAGGTGCTGGGCACCGGTTCCGAAGCCAGTGCCAAGGCCTTCATCAGCCAGCAGGGCGGCGGCGAGTACCGCTACTTCCGCAAGAACCTGCAGGGCAAGCCGTTCTATGTGGTGACCTACGGCAACTTCGCTGACCGTAATGCCGCCCAGGCTGCGATCAAGAAGCTGCCGGCGAAGATCCAGGCCTCCAAGCCCTGGGCCCGACCCTTCTCCAGCATCCAGCAGGACATCGCCGGGGCGCGCTGAAAGGTTGCACTGTCGCAATACTGAAAAAGCCGAGCCCCATACCCTGGGTCTCGGCTTTTTTATTGGCTTGTTTCTTTTGTCGCATTCTTATAAAAATGCGACATCGGGTGTCAGTAGTGCGTCAAAAAAATTAAGTGACGTCGCTTTCCCCGTGTGTACAATGACCTCCCTTTGCCTATCGGAAACTCGCCGCTTGAGCGGGTAGACAGGCGAAGTGCTTGAAGAGGGTCTGCTGACGTTTCGTCATGGCCAGGGCCGGAACCGCCGCCGCGTTGGGTAAGACGTGGCAACTCGCGCGGAACGGTCATTCCAGGTGAACCAGGGGCTACAACGGCGCTGCACGATAGAGGCGGCCCGAGCCTTTAGGGTGCGCGGGAAACGAGCCTGCACGGCGAAACAGGGCGATGGCGAAACGTCAGCAGACCCTGGAATTTATAAAAGTTTTGCCGGTGAGAGTTCCCTATGAAAGCAGGTCTGTACCATCCTGAGACGTTCAAGGATAACTGCGGATTCGGTCTGATCGCCCATATGACGGGCGAGGCAAGCCACGAACTTCTGCAAACCGCCATCGAAGCACTGACCTGCATGACCCACCGAGGTGGGATCAACGCGGACGGAAAAACCGGGGACGGTTGTGGGCTGCTGATCCAGAAGCCCGACCAGTTCCTGCGCGCCGTGGCCAAGGAATCCTTCAACGCCGAGCTGCCCGCCCAGTACGCCGTGGGCATGGTCTTCTTCAACCAGGACCCGGTGAAAGCCGAAGCCGCCCGCGCGAACATGAACCGCGAGATCGAGCGTGCGGGCCTTACGCTGGTCGGCTGGCGCAAGGTGCCGATCGACACCAGCGTGCTGGGTCGCCTGGCGCTGGAGCGCCTGCCGCAGATCGAGCAGGTGTTCATCGGCGGCGAAGGCCTGTCCGACCAGGAATTCGCGGTCAAGCTGTTCAGCTCCCGTCGCCGTTCCTCCGTGGCCAACGCGGAGGACGCCGACCACTACGTCTGCAGCTTCTCGCACAAGACCATCATCTATAAGGGCCTGATGATGCCGGCGGACCTCGCCGCCTTCTATCCGGACCTCTCCGACGAGCGCCTGAAGACCGCCATCTGCGTCTTCCACCAGCGCTTCTCCACCAACACCCTGCCGAAATGGCCGCTGGCCCAGCCGTTCCGCCTGCTGGCGCACAACGGCGAGATCAACACCATCACCGGCAACCGCAACTGGGCCCAGGCCCGTCGTGCCAAGTTCGCCAACGAGTGGATGCCGGACCTGGACGAGCTCGGCCCGCTGGTCAACCGCGTGGGTTCGGACTCCTCCAGCATGGACAACATGCTCGAGCTGATGGTCACCGGCGGCATGGACATGTTCCGTGGCCTGCGCATGATCATTCCGCCGGCCTGGCAGAACGTCGAGACCATGGACGCCGATCTGCGCGCGTTCTACGAATTCAACTCGCTGCACATGGAGCCGTGGGACGGTCCCGCCGGCGTCGTGCTGACCGACGGCCGCTACGCCGTCTGCCTGCTCGACCGCAACGGCCTGCGCCCGTCGCGCTGGGTCACCACCAAGAACGGCTACATCACCCTCGCCTCGGAAATCGGCGTGTGGGACTACAAGCCCGAGGATGTCATCGCCAAGGGCCGTGTCGGCCCGGGGCAGATCCTCGCGGTGGACACCGAGACTGGCCAGCTGCTGCAGACCGAGGACATCGACAACCGCCTGAAGTCGCGCCACCCGTACAAGCAGTGGCTGCGCCAGAGCGCGCTGCGTATCCAGGCGACTCTGGACGATGACCAGGGCGTGGCCAGCTACGACGGCGACCAGCTCAAGCAGTACATGAAGATGTTCCAGGTCACCTTCGAGGAGCGTGACCAGGTGCTGCGCCCGCTCGCCGAGCAGGGTCAGGAAGCGGTCGGCTCGATGGGCGATGACACGCCGATGGCGGTGCTGTCCAAGCGCATCCGCTCGCCGTACGACTACTTCCGCCAGGTCTTCGCGCAGGTCACCAACCCGCCGATCGACCCGCTGCGCGAAGCGATCGTGATGTCCCTGGAAACCTGTCTGGGCATCGAGCAGAACATCTTCGAAGAGTCCCCGCACCACGCCAACCAGGCGATCCTGACCACCCCGGTGATTTCCCCGGCCAAGTGGCGGACCCTGATGAATCTGGAGCGCCCGGGCTTCGACCTGCACCACATCGACCTGAACTACGACGAATCCGTCGGCCTCGAAGCGGCCGTGCGCAACATCGCCGACCAGGCCGAGGAAGCCGTACGCGCCGGCAAGGTGCTGCTGGTGCTATCCGACCGTCAGATCGCCCCCGGCAAGCTGCCGGTGCACGCGGCCCTGGCCGTCGGCGCCGTGCACCACCGTCTGGTGCAGACCGGCCTGCGCTGCGACTCCAACATCCTGGTGGAAACCGCCACCGCCCGTGACCCGCACCACTTCGCGGTGCTGGTGGGCTTCGGTGCGTCCGCGGTCTACCCGTACCTCGCCTACGAAGTGCTGGCCGACCTGATCCGCACCGGCGAAGTGCTGGGCGACCTCTACGAGGTCTTCAAGTACTACCGCAAGGGCATCTCCAAGGGGATGCTGAAGATCCTCTCGAAGATGGGCATCTCCACCATCGCCTCCTACCGTGGCGCCCAGCTGTTCGAAGCCATCGGCCTGGCCGACGAAGTCACCGGCCTGTGCTTCCCGGGTACCCCGAGCCGTATCCAGGGCGCGCGCTTCCTCGACATCGAGAACGAGCAGAAGCTGCTGGCCAATGAAGCCTGGAACAACCGCAAGGCGATCCAGCAGGGCGGCCTGCTGAAGTTCGTCTACGGCGGCGAGTACCACGCCTACAACCCGGACGTGGTGAACACCCTGCAGGCCGCCGTGCAGCAGGGCGACTACGCCAAATTCAAGGAATACACCGCGCTGGTGGACAGCCGCCCGGTGTCCATGCTGCGCGACCTGCTCAAGGTGAAACCTGCCGAGCAGCCGCTGAGCCTGGACGAGATCGAGCCGCTGGAAGCCATCTTCAAGCGCTTCGACGCCGCCGGCATTTCCCTCGGCGCGCTGTCGCCGGAGGCCCACGAGGCGCTGGCCGAAGCGATGAACCGCCTCGGCGGCCGCTCCAACTCCGGTGAAGGCGGTGAGGACCCGGCGCGCTACGGCACGCTGAAGAGCTCGAAGATCAAGCAGGTGGCCACCGGCCGCTTTGGCGTGACCCCGGAGTACCTGGTCAACGCTGAAGTCCTGCAGATCAAGGTGGCCCAGGGCGCCAAGCCCGGCGAAGGCGGCCAACTGCCGGGCGGCAAGGTCAACGGTCTGATCGCCCGCCTGCGCTACGCAGTTCCCGGCGTGACCCTGATCTCGCCGCCGCCGCACCACGACATCTACTCCATCGAAGACCTCGCCCAACTGATCTTCGACCTCAAACAGGTCAACCCGCAGGCGCTGGTCTCGGTGAAGCTGGTGTCCGAACCGGGCGTGGGCACCATTGCCGCCGGCGTGGCCAAGGCCTACGCCGACCTGATCACCATCTCCGGCTACGACGGCGGTACCGGCGCTTCGCCGATCACCTCCATCAAGTACGCGGGTTCGCCGTGGGAGCTGGGCCTCGCCGAGGCGCACCAGACCCTGCGCGGCAACGACCTGCGCGGTAAGGTCCGCGTGCAGACCGACGGCGGCCTGAAGACCGGCCTGGACGTCATCAAGGCGGCCATCCTCGGCGCCGAGAGCTTCGGCTTCGGTACCGCGCCGATGATCGCCCTGGGCTGCAAGTACCTGCGCATCTGCCACCTGAACAACTGCGCCACCGGCGTTGCCACCCAGAATGACAAGCTGCGCAAGGACCACTTCATTGGCACCGTGGACATGGTGGTGAACTTCTTCACCTTCATCGCCAGCGAGACCCGCGAGTGGCTGGCCAAGCTCGGCGTGCGCAGCCTGGAAGAGCTGATCGGCCGCACCGACCTGCTGGAAATCCTCCCGGGCGAGACGCCCAAGCAGGGCAACCTCGACCTCACGCCGCTGCTGGGCAGCGACCTGATCCCGGCCGAGAAGCCGCAGTTCTGCGAAGTCGAGAAGAACCCGCCGTTCGACCAGGGCCTGCTGGCCGAGAAGATGGTCGACCTGGCCCGTGGCGCCATCGAAGGTGCCAAGGGCGGCGAGTACGAACTGGATATCTGCAACTGCGACCGTTCCATCGGCGCGCGGATTTCCGGCGAGATCGCCAAGGTCCATGGCAACCAGGGCATGGTCAAGGCGCCGATCACCTTCCGCTTCAAGGGCACTGCGGGCCAGAGCTTCGGCGTATGGAACGCCGGCGGCCTGCACCTGTATCTGGAAGGTGACGCCAACGACTACGTGGGCAAGGGCATGACCGGCGGCAAGCTGGTCGTCACCCCGCCCAAGGGCAGCCCGTTCAAGTCGCAGGAGTCGGCCATCGTCGGCAACACCTGCCTGTACGGCGCCACTGGCGGCAAGCTGTTCGCCGCCGGTACCGCGGGCGAGCGTTTCGGCGTGCGTAACTCCGGCGCCCATGCCGTCGTGGAAGGCACCGGTGACCACTGCTGCGAGTACATGACCGGCGGTTTCATCTGTGTTCTGGGCAAGACCGGCTACAACTTCGGCTCCGGTATGACCGGTGGCTTTGCTTATGTCCTCGACCTGGACAACACCTTCGTTGACCGCGTGAACCATGAGCTGGTGGAGATCCAGCGGATCAGCGGCGAGGCGATGGAAGCCCAGCGCAGCCACCTGCGCAAGGTGCTGGTCGAGTATGTGGCGGAAACCGCGAGCGAGTGGGGCGCGCATCTGCTGGAGAACCTCGACGACTACCTGCGTCGGTTCTGGCTGGTGAAACCGAAGGCCGCCAGCCTCGGTTCCCTGCTGACCAGCACCCGTGCCAACCCGCAATAAGCGCCTGAAGTTTGATGAGGTCTCTAAATGTCTGAACGTCTGAGTTCTGATCGCCTGAATAACGACTTCCAGTTCATCGAAGTCGGGCGCAAGGATCCGAAGAAGAAGCTTCTTCGCCAGCGCAAGCGCGAGTTCGTGGAAATCTACGACCTGTTCAAGCCGCAACAGGCGGCTGACCAGGCCCACCGTTGCCTGGGCTGCGGCAACCCCTACTGCGAGTGGAAGTGCCCGGTGCACAACTTCATCCCCAACTGGTTGAAGCTGGTCTCCGAAGGCAACATCCTCGCCGCCGCCGAACTGTCCCATCAGACCAACACCCTGCCGGAAGTCTGCGGCCGGGTGTGCCCGCAGGATCGCCTGTGCGAAGGCGCCTGCACCCTGAACGACGGCTTCGGCGCGGTCACTATCGGCTCGGTGGAGAAGTACATCACCGATACCGCCTTCGCCATGGGCTGGCGCCCGGACATGTCCAAGGTCAAGCCCACCGGAAAGCGCGTCGCCGTGATCGGTGCGGGCCCGGCGGGCCTGGGCTGCGCCGACGTGCTGGTGCGTAACGGCGTGACTCCGGTGGTGTTCGACAAGAACCCGGAAATCGGCGGCCTGCTGACCTTCGGCATCCCCGAGTTCAAGCTGGAGAAGCAGGTGCTGTCGCGCCGTCGCGAAGTCTTCACCGGCATGGGCATCGAGTTCCGCCTGAACACCGAGATCGGCAAGGACGTGACCCTGTCGCAACTGCTCGATGAGTACGATGCCGTGTTCATGGGCATGGGCACCTACACCTACATGAAAGGCGGCTTCCCCGGCGAGGACCTGCCCGGCGTGCACGACGCGCTGGACTTCCTGATCGCCAACGTGAACCGCAACCTGGGCTTCGAGAAGTCGCCGGAAGACTTCGTCGACATGAAGGGCAAGCGCGTCGTGGTACTGGGCGGTGGCGACACCGCGATGGACTGCAACCGCACCTCGATTCGCCAGGGCGCCAAGAGCGTGACCTGCGCCTACCGTCGTGACGAAGAGAACATGCCCGGCTCGCGCAAAGAGGTGAAGAACGCCAAGGAAGAAGGCGTGAAGTTCCTCTTCAACCGCCAGCCCATCGCCATCGTCGGCGAGGACAAGGTGGAAGGCGTGAAGGTGGTCGAGACCCGTCTCGGTGAACCGGACGCCCGTGGCCGTCGCAGCCCCGAGCCGATCCCGGGCTCCGAGGAAATCATCCCGGCCGAAGCCGTGCTGATCGCCTTCGGCTTCCGCCCGAGCCCGGCGCCGTGGTTCGACCAGCACCAGGTGGAAATCGACAGCCAGGGCCGTGTCATCGCCCCGGCCGCCGCGCAGTTCAAGCACCAGACCAGCAACCCGAAGATCTTCGCTGGCGGCGACATGGTCCGTGGTTCCGACCTGGTCGTGACGGCGATATTCGAAGGCCGCACGGCAGCCGAAGGTATCCTCGACTACCTGGGCGTCTGAGTGCGTTCCCTGTAGGGCGAGGCAGAATGCCTTATCCGCCCTACGAGAATGGCGCAGCGACAAACTGTCGCGATGGACGAAAGGCACGGCACCCGCCGTGCCTTTTCGTTTGCGCTTTGCGAAAATACCCGCACTTTTTTGCCGGATGCCGTTATGACTGCCTTGAAGAACGATCGCTTCCTCCGCGCCCTGCTCAAGCAGCCCGTCGATGTCACCCCTGTCTGGATGATGCGCCAGGCCGGCCGCTACCTGCCGGAGTACCGCGCCACGCGCGCCAAGGCCGGTGACTTCATGAGCCTGTGCATGAACCCGCAGATGGCCTGCGAAGTGACCCTGCAGCCGCTGGACCGCTACCCGCAGCTGGACGCCGCGATCCTCTTCTCCGACATCCTCACCATTCCCGACGCCATGGGCCAGGGTTTGTACTTCGAGACCGGCGAAGGCCCGCGCTTCAAGAAGGTCGTCAGCACCCAGGCCGACATCGACGCCCTGCCGATCCCCGATCCGGAGAAGGACCTGGGCTACGTGATGGACGCCGTGCGCACCATCCGCCGCGAGCTGAATGGCCGCGTCCCGCTGATCGGCTTCTCCGGCAGCCCCTGGACCCTGGCCACCTACATGGTCGAAGGCGGCTCCAGTCGTGACTTCCGCAAGACCAAGGCGATGCTCTACGACAACCCGCAGGCCCTGCACGCGCTGCTGGACAAGCTGGCCCAGTCGGTCACCAGTTACCTCAATGGCCAGATCCTCGCCGGTGCACAGGCGGTGCAGATCTTCGATTCCTGGGGCGGCGCGCTGTCGGCGGCGGCCTACCAGGAGTTCTCCCTGGCCTACATGCAGAAGATCGTCGACGGCCTGATCCGCGAACACGAAGGGCGCCGCGTGCCGGTGATCCTCTTCACCAAGGGCGGCGGCCTGTGGCTGGAGTCCATGGCCAATACCGGCGCCGAAGCCCTGGGTCTGGACTGGACCTGCGACATCGGCAGCGCCCGCGCCCGCGTCGGTGACAAGGTCGCCCTGCAGGGCAACATGGACCCGGCGGTGCTCTATGCCAAGCCCGAAGCCATCCGTGCCGAAGTGGCGCGCATCCTCGGCGCTTTCGGCAATGGCACCGGCCACGTGTTCAACCTCGGCCACGGCATCACCCCGGAAGTCGACCCGGCCCATGCCGGTGCCTTCTTCGAGGCCGTGCACGAGCTGTCGGCACAGTACCACTGAGCCTGATGCCGAACTGAAAAGCCCCGCGGATGCGGGGCTTTTTCGTTTCTGGCTCCGGGGTTCGCGACCCGGCACCGGGCCTTCCGGCGTATCGCGAACCAACCTCGCACCGGCAAAAGCCAATCCGCGTGTGGGAGCGTACTCCGTCCGTGATCGGCCCGAACAGCAGAGGCTTTCCCCGACAACAAAAAAAGCCCCGCTTCACAGCGGGGCTTTTCGTTCCCTCATGGAGCATCAGGCCCCATCAGAGCGCGTCACGCGGCATCGCCCACCAGGCCGGCGGCGCGCTGGGCCTTGCGACGGTTGGACACCAGCAGGCCGGAGCAGACCACTACGACGGTCAGCAGGGTAGTGGCGACCACTTCCATGCGGTGATCCGGACGGATCAGCATGATCACCAGGGCGCCGACGATGAACAGAATCACCGCCCAGGTCAGCCAGGGGAACAGCCACATCTTCAGCTTCAGCTGGTGGCCCTGGGCGAGCAGCTTCTTGCGCATGCGCAGCTGCGACAGGGCGATCACCAGGTACACCAGCAGGGCGATGGCGCCGGAGCTGGCCAGCAGGAAGTTGAACACTTCGGCCGGGGCGAGGTAGTTGGCGAAGGTGCAGAGGAAGGCCATGGCGGTGGACAGCAGCACGGCATACACCGGAGTACGGCTGACGCTGGTTACCTGGGCGATCTTCGGTGCATCGCCGCGCTTGCTCAGCGAGTACATCATGCGCGAAGCGGTGTAGAGCGCCGAGTTCAGGCAGCTGGTTACCGAGACGAGGACGATGATGTCGACGATCAGCTTGGCGTACGGGATGTGCAGGTGTTCCAGCACGGTCTGGTAGGAACCCATGCTCACCAGGCGCGGGTCGTTCCACGGCACCAGGCAGACCACGATCAGGATCGACAGCAGGTAGAACAGCGCGATACGCCAGATTACCGAGTTGGTGGCACGGGTGATCTGCTGCTCCGGGTCCTTGGACTCGGTGGCGGCGATGGTGACGATTTCCGAGCCCATGAAGGAGAACATGGTGGTCAGCAGCGCAGCGAGCACGGCGCCCCAGCCCTTGGGCAGGAAGCCTTCGCTGGTCAGGTGGCCGATGCCGGAGACTTCGCTGTTGGGCGAGAAGCCGAAGATGGCCGCGCAGCCCAGCACCAGGAAGGCGATGATCGAGACGACCTTGATCAGCGCCAGCCAGAACTCGAACTCACCGTAGTTCTTCACGCTGAACAGGTTGGTCACGGTCAGCGCGGAGGTGATCAGGAAGGCCAGCACCCAGATCGGCGCGCCGGGGAACCACGCGTGGATGATGGCCGCGGCGGCGTTGGCCTCCAGCGGGATCACCAGGACCCAGAACCACCAGTACAACCAGCCGATGGTGAAACCGGCCCAGTGCCCGATGGCACGGTCGGCGTAGGTGGAGAAGGAGCCGCTGTCCGGCTGCGCGACGGCCATTTCGGCCAGCATGCGCATCACCAGGACCACCAGCAGGCCGGCGACCAGATAGGAAATCATGACGGCCGGGCCGGCTTCGGCGATGGCGTGGCCGGAGCCTACGAACAGGCCTGCGCCGATGGCGCCGGCGATCGAAAGCATCGTGACGTGACGATTTTGCAGGCCCTGGGAGAGCCCGGAGGTTGGGGTGCTGCTCATGCTTTACCTACAACTACGGAGGGAATTGCGTACTGCGGGAGTCGAGGTCCGTTTCAGGATTCCAACAAGTCGTTCGACATTGTGAACGCAAGGATCGCGCCACACTTTGTTACGACTTAAGTCGTAGGTTGGGAATTTATCCTACAACGCCCGCCTGGCAGGCGTTATCGGATATGAGATTAATGTCTTTGCACGACAGTTCCATGTCGTTTTCAGGAATGCACGATGTCGTGTGTGTAGAAACTACCCAGCTTTGTTGAGTGCAGGAAGGTCGCGCGGTAACACTGGCAGGCGTGCCAGGTGCAGGGCCACCAGCAGGCCGATGCCCAGCAGGCTGGCGATGAACAGGCCCACGCCGTTCCAACCGTACTGGTGCCAGAACAGCCCGCCAGCGGTGCCGGCGACGCTGGAGCCGACGTAGTAGCTGAACAGGTACAGAGAGGAGGCCTGGCCTTTGGCCTTCAGAGCGCGGCGGCCGATCCAGCTGCTGGCCACCGAATGCGCGCCGAAGAAGCCGAAGGTGAAGATCAGCAGACCGACCAGGACCACGGCCAGCGGTTGCAGCAGGGTGATCAGCACGCCGCCGAGCATCAGCGCGATCATCGCCCAGAGCACTTTGCGCCGGCCCAGCTTGTCGGCCAGCGACCCGACCCACGCCGAGCTGTAGATGCCCGAGAGGTAGACCAGCGAGAGCACGCCGACGATGGCCTGGCTCAGGTGATAAGGCTCAGCCAGCAGGCGATAGCCGATGTAGTTGAACAGGGTGACGAAGGCACCCATCAGCAGGAAGGCTTCGAGAAACAGCCAGGGCAGGCCGGCATCGCGGAAATGTCCGGTGAATCCCTCGATGAGCCGGCGTGGCTTGAGCGGTGCCGGACGGAAGTTCTTCGATTCGGGAAGGATGCGCCAGAACAGCAGCGCCGCGGCCAGGGCGAGCACACCCAGGGTGGCTAGCGCCACGTGCCAGTTCACGTAGTCCACCAGCACGCCGCTGATCAAGCGGCCGCTCATGCCGCCGATGGCGTTGCCGCCGATGTACAGCCCCATGGACAGCCCGATGTGTTGCGGGTGGATTTCCTCGGAAAGGTAGGTCATGCCCACCGCCGCCAGGCCGCTGAGGGACAGGCCGAGCAGCGCGCGCATGGCCAGCACGCCGTGCCAGGTCGGCATCAGCGAGCTGCCAATGGTAAACAGGGCGGCGAGGACCAGCGAAGCAACCATGATCGGCTTGCGTCCGATGGCGTCGGAGATCGGCCCGGTGACGAGCAGGCCGAAGGCCATGGTGACGGTGGAGATCGACAGTACCAGGCTGCTCTGCGCGGCGGTCAGGCCAAAGGCCTTGGACAGCACCGGCATCATCGGCTGCACGCAGTAGAGCAGGGCGAAGGTGGCGAAGCCACCGGAGAACAGCGCCAGCGAAGTGCGCATGAAGGCCGGGGTGCCTTTCTCTATGTAGGTTTCGATTTCCTCGACGACGCGTACCACGTCGCCGTTGGCTTCACGCGCGCTCTCGCGCAGATTCGCCAGCACCTCCGCCGGATCGTTGGCGGCTACCGGTTCTTGTACGACGGTCGGTTCGGCCGCCATGGGATGTTCTTCCCGCAAAGCCCGCAGGGCAGGTTGACTCACGACACACCTCAAGTAGATGACAGCAGAGGGCCTGGAATGACGGCAGGGTTCCGCGCGGCCAGGCAGGGAGCAGGTTGGTAGTCGTTATTGGGCTTGTGTGGAAAGGATAAGGAGCGGGCTTTATTATTTCCAATATATTAATCGACACGTTTGATTCGTTTTACGAATCACTTATGCGGAGGCGGAATGGAACTGCGACACCTGCGTTATTTCATCGCCGTGGCGGAAGAGCTGCACTTCGGCCGCGCGGCCGAGCAACTGGGGATTTCCCAGCCGCCGCTGAGTCAGCAGATCCAGGCGCTGGAGGAAGAGATCGGCGCGCGCCTGCTGGAGCGCACCAACCGCCGTGTGGCGCTCACCGAGGCCGGCAAGCTGTTTCTCGATGAGGCGCGGCAGGTACTGCAGCAGGTGGACCGCGCCGTGCTACTGGCCCGGCGCGCGCATCAGGGCGAGATCGGTGAACTGAAGGTCGGCTTCACCGCGTCGGCGCCGTTCACCTCCAGCATCCCGCGCGCGATTCTGGCGTTCCGCCAGGCCTATCCGGACGTGCATCTGGACCTGCAGGAGCTGAGCAGCGGGCAGGCGGTGCAGGCATTGCTGGAGGAGCGCGTACAGGTGGGACTGATTCGTCCGATCCCGCTGCCGGAAACCCTGGAGGCCGTGGAGCTGTTCAGCGAACCGCTGGTGGCTGTGCTGCGCGCCGATCATCCGCTGGCGCAGGCCAGCCAGGAGGGCCTGGAGTTCGCCGAACTGGCAGACGAGCCTTTCGTATTCTTCCCGCGCAGCTATGGCACGGGGCTCTACAGCCAACTGATGGCGCTCTCACGACAGGCCGGCTTCAGCCCGCGCATCGCCCAGGAAGCGGGAGAGGCGATGACCATTATCGGTCTGGTGGCGGCGGGGCTGGGGGTGTCGATGTTGCCGGCGTCGTTCCGCCGTACGCGGGTGGACGGCGTGGTCTATCGCACCCTGAGCGATCCGGGCGCTACCAGCTCGGTATGGCTGGTGCGGCGGCGCAACGAGACGTCACGCCTGGCGCAGTCGTTCTTCGACCTGGTGACCGAGGAAGTGAAGGCTCAGCACGGCGCGCGCTGAGCAGGGGCAAATATACCGGGCTGCTGCGCTCGCCCTTGTCATGGGCTTTGCATAGAATCCACCGGCACTCGATTGGTTCCTGGAGGGACGGCTCATGCGGCGTGTGGTGTTCAATCAGAAGGGCGGGGTCGGCAAGTCCAGCATCGCCTGCAACCTGGCGGCAGTGAGCGCAGCGGAGGGCCACCGCACCTTGCTGGTGGACCTCGATGCCCAGGCCAACTCCACCCACTACCTCACCGGTCTGACCGGCGAAGATCTCCCGGTGGGCATTGCCGATTTCTTCAAGCAGACGCTTTCGTCCGGACCTTTCAGCCGCAAAGGCAAGGTCGACATCTATGAGACGCCGTTCGATAACCTGCATATCGTCACCGCCAGTCCCGAGCTGGCCGACCTGCAGCCCAAGCTCGAGCAGAAGCACAAGATCAACAAGCTGCGCAAACTGCTGGACGAGCTCGGCGAAGACTACGACAGGATCTACCTGGATACTCCGCCGGCGCTGAACTTCTACACGGTTTCTGCACTGATCGCCGCCGATCGCTGCCTGATTCCCTTCGATTGCGATAGCTTCTCCCGCCAGGCGCTGTATGGCCTGCTGCAGGAGATCGAAGAGCTGAAGGAGGACCACAACGAAGACCTGGAAGTCGAAGGCATCGTGGTCAACCAGTTCCAGCCGCGCGCCACGCTGCCGCAGCAACTGCTGGATGAGCTGGTGGAAGAGGAGCTGCCGGTGCTGCCGGTCTACCTGATGAGTTCGGTGAAAATGCGCGAGTCGCACCAGGCGTGCACCCCGCTGATCTTCCTCGAGCCCCGGCACAAGCTGACCCAGCAGTTCGTCGAACTGCACAACCTGCTGGAAGCCTGAGCGGTTATTGGCTGATCAGCACATCGCAGGGTGGCCGGCGCAGGAAGTAACGCGTCGAGCTGCCCAGCATGGCTTGCTCGATGGCGCCGCGGCTGCGGCTGCCGAGTATCAGCAGGTCGGGCGACCACTCCCGCAGCGCCGTTTCCAGCGCCTGCTGGGCTGTGCCCTGTTGCACCGCGCAGAGTAGCTGCGGCCCCGTGCTCGGTACGTGCTTGCGCTCATCCTGCAGCGCCTGGCGCAGCAGTTCGCGCTGCGTCTCCAGGTGGCTGTCGGCGCGGCCGGCCTTCTTGCCCGGCTGGTAGGCGTTGAGCGCCAGCAGCTCGGCGGCGGGTTCCAGCAGGCGGTAGCCGGCGCGCCAGGCCTGGCAGGAGCAGTGCGACAGGTCCAGCCCAGCCAAGGCCTTGGTGTAAGGCGCGGCGGACTCTTCCACGGCGAGCAGGATCGGCGCGCGGCAATGCCGGGCGATGCGCTCCAGTGTGGTGCCGTCGAAACGCTCGAGCAGTTGCTGATGGTGCGCACCGATCACCAGCAGGTCGGCGCCCAGCTCCTGCACCGCCTGGGTGACGGTATTGGCGGCGCGCCCCTGGCGTATCACCAGTTGGTAGTCGGCGATGTCACTGGCGCGGGCTGCATCGCGCAATGCCACTTCAGCCGCTTCGCGGACGGTATCCATCATGCGGTCGGGGAAGAATTCCTCGATGACGTGCAGCAGCGTGACGCTGGCCCCGTGCTGGCGCGCCAGTTTTGCAGCGCGCCGCACCGCGATGTCCGCCTCGACACTGAGGTCATGGGCGACGAGCAGGTTCCTGTACATGGTGGGTTCCCTCTATGGCGCTTCCACTGTCGCGCCACATAGGAAATTTCACCTTGATGCAGGGCAATGGCTCGATTCAGCGACTGCGCAACTGATAGATGGCATGGCTTTCGGCGACGACATTGCCTTCTTCGTCCTTCAACTGCAGGTCGAGGACGAACTCCGCCTTGCCTTGGTGCGTCGCCTCTTCGCCGATACGCTGGATTTCGGCTTCAGTGAGCTGCGCATCGACGGTCACGTCACTGGCGGCGGGGCGCAGGAAGCGCAGCCCGGCTTCCTTGACGATGGGGTAGAAGCGCCGCGCATCGAAGCTGGTGAGCATCAGTACGCCACCGGGCAATTCGGCCACGGTGAACAGCGCGCCGGCGTACATGTTCTGGATGTGGTTCTCATTGCCCTTGAGCGGCATGCGCAGGCGCACGTGGCCAGGCTCCAGCACTTCGGCCTTGAGGCCGGTGCGCTTGACGAAGGCGATGTGCTCTTCGGTGAGCTGGCGGATGAAGTCTTCGGGGTAGGAAGGCATGGGCGTGCTCCGTTTTTTGCCCAAGCCTAGCCCGCGTGTGCGGTCTGGCAATGACCGCACCGATTGACCGAAACGCTCGCCGTCAGATGCCCTGGCGCGACAGCCAGTCGAGCAACTGCGGCAACGGCATCGCACCGCTCTGGCGCGCCACTTCCTGGCCATTGCGCAGCAGGATCAGGCTGGGAATCGAGCGAATCCCCAGGTGCGTGGAGAGGTTCGGGTTGGCGTCGCTGTCCAGCTTGGCCAGACGCACCTTGCCCGACAAGCGCGCCGCCGCTTGTTCGAACACCGGCGCAAAGCCCTTGCACGGCCCGCACCAGTCGGCCCACACGTCCACCAGCAACGGCAGATCGCCCTTGGCCTGGGCGGTGAAACCGGCTTCATCAAGGTCGAACGGCGTATCCAGCACGATCGGCGCCTGGCAGCGCCCGCAGCTGGGCGAGTCAGCCAGGCGCGCGGCGGGCACGCGATTGAGGCCGTTGCAGTTCGGGCAGGGGATGATCAGGGAATCGGACATGGTGGGGCTCCAGAGGCTGTGGGGAGCTAGGTGGTGGCGGAGGGAGGGATTATCAAGCGGCGCCAATTCATAACATCAAGTAGCATCGAGCAGCGAGTGGTTTTAAAGTAATCCCTTCATTACGCGCTTCGATATCAACAATAAAAGGTTTGTGAATGATAAAAACTATCCCCATGTGGAAGATGTTGCTGGCAACCAAGGGCAAGATGGCGGGGCTTGCAGTTCTCGCATTCCTGCCTGTCTTGATTGTTGGCGCTGCATGGATGTTTCTTGAGGGGCTGCAAACCGGGCAAAAGCGGCAAGCTGTAATGGGGGTTGTTAGTCTGGTTTTTTTTGCTGCATGTGCGCTGGGGTTGGCGCCTTCCAAGCAATATATTCCCGGAAAAACTTTTTTGGCTTATAGAAATAAAAAGCTCAGTATGCAGAAGGCCATAAACTACGGCTACGGCGTCATGGCTTTTGCTGTTTTGGCTTTTGTGATTCTTTCGCCGGCGGATACGATAAAGGCAATACTCTTTGCGTTGGTAGGAGTCTTTGCTCTTTATGTTCTGTCAAAAAGTTTTAAATTCCATGCGGATGTTGATTTCTCGACAAATGAATACCTGGCAAGCGCCTTGGGGGTCTCTGTAGGCGAGAAGGTTCTGCTCAGTTATCAGAATTTCAATGCCAACGAGGTTGAGCAAGGGAGTAATGCCTTTGCCACAACGGCAACAACGTTGATTGTGGCGGTATTTGATGGGGGCTCCTGGAGAAAGATGAGGCGAGATCTTAACCAGATTTCGCACATTGGTATCATTGGTAGTGAAGAGCAGAATTACTGTGTCAAATTGAATTTCAGTGATGGCCTCCATGTTTTGTTGTGCATTGGTCTGTATGACAAGCTCACATCAAATCCAATTCTGGTAATCAGAAGGCTGCTGGAGGTAATTGATGCAAGTCTGCTTGGCGGTAGTGATGCGCCGATGGCAGCGCAGAGGCGTCGTGTAGTGGTCAATGCCGGCGCTCCAGTCTCGACGCCAGCCGCTTCTGCGCCCGAAGCCATGTCTGCATCCGCGGCACCGATACGCAACATCGAGCTGAATTCTGAGGTGTTAATGGCAATCCAGGGCGCCGAAGAAGTCGTTCCTAGACGAAGGCTGGAGCTTTGATATGTCGCATTGCACAAGGTTTGAATTTTCTTATGTCAATGAGGACGCCATTGCTAAAGCGTTCGGCAAGATGGGGATCAACCCGGAGACAGATATAGTTTTCCTGTATCCCAGCGAATTCAGTAAGAAGGTATTGAGCAAAGTCGGCTATATGGGCAGTCAGCAATTCAGAGCGGTGTGTGGTCGAGCCGCTGATGGATTCAACCTATTTGTTTGCCAGATTGAGGAGAACTCCTACAGGCTCCTTATCGAACGCGACACTGTTTCGGACGGAGACGAGGCGATCAAGGCCGATTTGGCGTTGAGCTTTCAGAAAGCCTACATCAGCGTAGCCATCGATGAAACCATCAGGCGCATAGAAGCTTCAGGTGTTCCCGCCAGAACGAAAGAAACTCTTCAAGGGTTCGAGATTGAGTTTGGACCGCAGTACGAATACAGCATCCATGTGACCTTTACGGGCGACGAAGTAATGGAGGAGGTGCGTGGTGTGAAAGGCGATATTTGCACAAAGCTTACCGAGGAGCTTGAAGCGCTACTCTCCAGTCCTACTGCGGAGCTGGTGACCGAGTGGAAGCCGGAATATACCGTCGTTCACGAGGAGCAAACCCTTCAAGTTCTCAGTGCGAATCTCTAAATGCATATCAACGTACACCACATGGAGTTGAGTTGCGTTAATGGTCCTGGGTTGCGCTTGACATTATGGGTGCAGGGTTGTGCATTGAATTGTAAAGGGTGTTTCAATCAGCGGACCCATGCTCGCGAAGCGGCTACGCTGATGTCTGTCGAGGCATTGGCGCAGAAGATAAATGCACACGACATCGCCGGGGTTACCCTCTCCGGAGGGGAGCCGCTGGATCAGGCGGCAGCCCTGGAGCAATTGATCCATGCCGTCAATGGCGAGAAAAACTGGATACTCTATACAGGCTATACACCAAAAGAAATATTCCAGAATGAAGCCATGATTCGTGTCGTTAAAGCCGTAGACGTGACGCTGGCTGGCCGGTATCGGCATAACGCGGAACATCCCTATCAGTACAAGCAGATCATCAAGGCCAGTGACAGAGTCGATCTTGATTTTTTCCGTACTAGAAGAGTTGTCGAATTTGTTGTTTCAAATTCCAGTGTGACCAAGACCGGTCTTCCGATGCATATATAATTCAGTTCAGGCACAGGGATATTAGGCATGAACCGCACCAAGCAGATAACTGATTACCTAAAGGCTCGCTATGCGATTCTGGTCATCGAGTCGTTCGAGGAAGAGCGCGCACTCAGTGAGATTTCTGAGATCGCCAAGGCGCTTGGCCATCGTTTATTCGTGTGGAACTCGACCCAAGGCGTGCAGATAAATGGCTCCGTGGCTGGGGAAAAAACCTTCGATTTGAAGGTGGCCTTGGATTTTTGCGAAGAAAGAGCAAAAGAAGAAAACAGCAAGAGTATCTTTGTTTTTTGTGATGCCCATAATTATCTTACCCCCAGTTCGAACCCCGTCTATCGTCGTCGACTTCGAGATTTTGCCATCAATATTCGCTCGCGCGGATATCGAAGCAATTGCATTATCGTGGCGCCTAGCTTTGAAATTGCCACTGACCTTCAAAAGGAAATCACGCTGGTTGATTTTCCTTTGCCGTCACGCGACGAAATCACGGGTCAGGTCAGCAAGTTCATAAGCTCCTGGCAAGGCAATGAAAATATCAAGATTGATCTGCCGAGCGATGCCAAGGAAAAACTCATCGATGCCGCGTTGGGCCTCACGGAATTGGAGATTGACAATAGCCTGTCCCGTTCATTGGTATCGAGCCTGAGTGTCAATGAAAACACCGTTAAAGACCTGCTTTCCGAGAAGAAACAAATTATACGGAAGACAGGTATCCTGGAGTACATTGACTCAAAGGTGAATCTTGACGACGTCGGAGGCTTGGCAACCCTCAAGAAGTGGCTCCATCTGCGCAGTCAGTGTTTCGGTCAGGCTGCCCAGGAATTTGGTGTCGGAACCCCGAAGGGATTGCTCTTGACCGGGGTTCCCGGTTGCGGCAAGTCGCTTACGGCGAAGTGCGTTTCGTCGTCCTGGAACATGCCGTTATTGCGCCTGGATATGGGGAAAATCTTCCAGGGACTGGTTGGCTCTTCAGAGTCCAACATTCGTTCCGCGCTACGCACCGCCGAAGCGATTTCGCCCTGCATCTTATGGATCGATGAAATTGAAAAGGGGCTTTCCGGTTCTTCCGGCGGTGCGTCCGATGGGGGGGTGGCGTCGCGTGTATTCGGCACGCTATTGACCTGGATGCAAGAGAAAACGGCGCCGGTCTTTGTATTTGCTACCGCTAACAATATTGGCAGCTTGCCTCCGGAACTATTGAGGAAGGGCCGGTTCGATGAAATATTCTTCGTTGACTTCCCGTCAACATTGGAAAGAAAGAAGATTCTTGAAATACACCTGAAGAAATTGAAACGTGACCCGGCGAAGTTTGACTTGGACCTGTTGTCTGCTCTGGGGGGCGAATCGAATTTTGGTAAGGATGTTGTGCTATCGGGGGCTGAAATCGAAGCTTGGGTTGGGGAATCGCTGATCGAGGCGTTCTCACGGCGAATGAGCGGTTCTGGCGATGCCAGCGACCTGACGATGGCTGATTTTGAAACCACTATTTCCCGCATGGTCCCCATGAGCAAAATGCGCAAGGAGGAATTTGCGAAGCTTCGTGAATGGGCGAATCAAAATGCGATTAGCGCCTCGGCTATGGTGGCCGGCCAGAATGGTGCCGAAACTCAAGTCGGCGGCAGGCAAATCGACTTTTGAACGACGATGATTCATCAGTGCGTCAGCGTTGTTGCGCCAATCGCGGCGGAGGGTTCGGCCGGTAGAGTGACAGTGTGAGCATTCCTGCTGCTTCACCCGTTGGTTTGTCTCTAAGCCGGATCGGCCTCGGTGCGCTGCGGGGGTGCGACGGTGATCCTGACGACGCGCTGGCCGAGGTTGTTGTCGCTGGAGTGCACAGCAAAGCGTAAAGCTTGCAGCGCGGACCGATGGCCGCTGGGGATCCAGCGGCCATGGGCGTCAGACGCGGAAGTGGCTGACCAGGGTTTGCAGTTGCCCACCCAGGCGCGCGAGTTCGACGCTGGAGGCGGCGACTTCTTCGTTGGCCGAGGCGGTCTGTTCGGAGACGTCGCGCACATTGACCACGCTGCGGCTGATTTCCTCGGCCACGGCGCTCTGTTCCTCGGCAGCGGTGGCGATCTGCTGGTTCATCGCCTGGATGTTCGACACGGTGCGGGTGATCTCGCCCAGTGACTCGC
This sequence comes from Pseudomonas sp. HS-18, assembly GCF_020401845.1. Lineage (NCBI taxonomy): Bacteria > Pseudomonadati > Pseudomonadota > Gammaproteobacteria > Pseudomonadales > Pseudomonadaceae > Pseudomonas > Pseudomonas sp. HS-18. The sequence goes on along the minus strand of NZ_CP084413.1, from coordinate 5,860,298 downwards.
CGGCCTGGCGGCTGAGGGCGACGCTGCTGGCGGTGAGTTCGCGGCTGCCGAGCATGACGCTGGAGACCTGGCGGGTGCCGCTCTGCAGGCCGGCGACCAGGGCTTCGATTTCTTCGGTGGATTGCTGGGTGCGCTGGGCCAGCCCGCGTACTTCGTCGGCGACCACGGCGAAACCACGACCGGCTTCGCCCGCGCGGGCGGCCTCGATGGCGGCGTTGAGGGCCAGCAGGTTGGTCTGCTCGGCCACCGACTTGATCACGTCCATGACCTTGCCGATCTTCTCGCTCTCCTGTTCCAGGCGCTGCATGGCCTCGGCGGAGCGTTCGACTTCCTCGGCGAGACGCTCGATCTGCTCCACGGCCTTGTTCACCACGCGGTCGCCGTCCTGGGCCTGGTGGTCGGCGGCGGAGGCGGCCTGGGAGGCCTGCTCGGCGTTGCGCGCTACCTCCTGCACGGTGGCGGACATCTCGTGCATGGCGGTGGCGACCTGGTCGGTCTCGACCTTCTGGGTGTTCGCGCCGGCGCTGGTCTGCTCGGTGACGGCGGAGAGCTCTTCGGCGGCGCTGGCGATCTGGGTGACGCCGTCGCGGATGCCACCGATCAGCTCGCGCAGGCTCTGGCTCATGCGCTGCATGCTTTGCTGCAGGCGGCCGAGCTCGTCGCGGCGGGTGACCTGGACGGTCTGCGACAGGTCGCCGGCGGCGATGCGGTCGACCACAGCCATGGTTTCCTGCAGCGGGCGGGTGATCTGGCGGGTGATGATCAGCGCGGCGATGCCGCCCAGGACCAGCGCGAGCAGGGTGAACAGGGTCTGCAGACTGCGGGCGCTGGCGCTTTCGGCGTCGCGGCGATCGAGTTGCAGCTGGTAGAGATTCTCGCTGATCTTGACGATGTCCTGGCCCTGGGTGGTCATTTCCTTGCGCGCCTGGACGATGGCGGCCATGTTGCCGCGCAGGGTGGTGACGGCATCGCGATAGGCGCGCAGGGCAGTGCCCAGTTGCTGGACGTACTGCGCTTCGGCGACGCCGAGGACGCTTTCCAGGGCCGGCAGGCCGGCGATGCTTTCGTCCAGGCCGCGGGTCACGCCGTCACCGTTGCTGGTGAGGGCCGTGGCCAGGTAATCGCGTACGTCGTAGCGGGCCTGTAGCAGGTCTTCACGGGTGCCGGTGATGGCCTGGAAGCGGGTGGCGCGCTCTTCGTCCGCGGGGGCCTTGAGTACGTCCTGCTGGATGGTCGCCGTCAGTTCGGCGGCGCGCGTGGCGTTGTCCTGCAGGGCGCCTCGGGTGATGCCGGCGCTCTGGTAGCCGGCGCGCATGGCGGCCAGGGATTTCTCGTAGTCGGCGATGACGCCGCCGAGTTGGTCGAGCAGGCGCACGTTCTCGGGGCTGACGAAGGAGGCGCGCAGTTTCTGCTGCTGCGCCTTGAAGTCGGCCAGGGTGGACATGACGTTGGCAGCTTCCTGCTCGGCGCCGTCGGCGATCATGTACTGCAGGCGGGTGATGCGCAGCTTGGTCAGGCGCGAGTTCAGCTCGGTGATATCGCTCATCCAGTTGCTGCGGTCGATCAGCGAGCCGAGGCCGACCCAACTGACGATGGCGAGGATGGCGGTGAAGGCGAGGACCAGGCCGAAGCCCAGGGCCAACTTGAGATTCACGCTCAGGTTGGAAATCCAGGTGTTCATTGACGATCTCCAGGAAAGGTTGTGTGAAGTCAGGCCGTTCGGAGATTGTTCTTGTTGGGGGCCAGGGTGGCGAACCACGTCCAAGCCCTATCGGCAGGATCGGACGGAACCGTATGGTCACGGGCGAAAAAAGTTATCCGCCGGCCGGCGCCTGGAAGGCGGGTCGGAGAGGAATGGGCGGGGAAAGGCGGACGAAATCCCTGTTCGCTTGCGTGCCGCTGGGTGCGGTCGCGCTCTGGCTTGCGGCGCTGCGCGGCATTCTACGGAAAGGCCGGTGGGCTCGTCTGCAAAATGATGGCAAAGAGATATTGCAGGGGCGCTGACCCGCGAATGAGGCGCCGGCCTGGCGCCTCATTCGGTTGCCACGGGATCAGGCCTTGGCGGCGTCAAGCGCCTGGGCGAGGTCGGCGAGGATGTCGTCGATGTGCTCGATGCCGATGGACAGGCGCACCATGTCGCGCGGTACGCCGGCCTTCTGCAGTTCTTCGTCGTTGAGCTGGCGGTGGGTGGTCGAGGCCGGGTGGCAGGCCAGGGACTTGGCGTCGCCGATGTTGACCAGGCGCACCACCAGGTTCAGCGCATCGATGAAGCGCGCGCCGGCTTCCTGCCCGCCCTTGATGCCGAACGAGAGGATCGACGCGGGCTTGCCGCCCATGTAGCGCAGCGCCAGTTCCTGCTCGGGGTGGTCGGCGAGACCTGCATACTTCACCCAGCTGACCTGCGGGTGGTCCTGCAGGTATTGCGCGACTTTCACGGCGTTCTCGCAGTGGCGCTCCATGCGCAGGGCGAGGGTTTCCAGGCCTTGCAGGATGAGGAAGGCGTTGAACGGCGAGAGCGCGGCACCGGTGTTGCGCAGCGGCACGACACGGCAGCGGCCGATGAAGGCGGCGGGGCCGAAGGCTTCGGTGTAGGTCACGCCGTGATAGGACGGGTCGGGCGTGTTGAGCAGCGGGAAGCGTTCCTTGTTCTCGGCCCAGGGGAATTTGCCGGAGTCGACGACGATGCCGCCGATGCTGGTGCCGTGGCCGCCGATGTACTTGGTGAGCGAGTGCACGACGATGTCCGCGCCGTGTTCGAACGGGCGGCAGAGGATCGGCGTGGCGACGGTGTTGTCGACGATCAGCGGCACGCCGTGGCGGTGCGCGGCGTCGGCCAGGGCCTGCAGGTCGACGATGTTTCCGGCCGGGTTGCCGATGGATTCGCAGAACACCGCCTTGGTGCGTTCGTCGATCAGCGCTTCGAGGGCGGCGATGTCGTCATGCGGCGCGAAGCGGGTCTGGATGCCGAAGCGCGGCAGGGTGTGGGCGAGCAGGTTGTAGGTGCCGCCGTAGAGCTTGGCCACCGAGACGATGTTGTCGCCGGCTTCGGCGACGGTCTGGATGGCGTAGGTGATGGCGGCCATGCCGGAGGCCACGGCCAGCGCTGCCACGCCGCCTTCCAGCGCGGCCACGCGCTCCTCCAGCACCGCGTTGGTGGGGTTCATGATTCGCGTGTAGATGTTGCCGGCGACCTTCAGGTCGAACAGATCGGCGCCGTGCTGGGTGTCGTCGAAGGCGTAGGAGCTGGTCTGGTAGATCGGCACGGCCACGGCCTTGGTGGTCGGGTCGGGGCTGTAGCCGGCGTGGATGGCCAGGGTTTCCGGTTTCATTGTTCGAGCGTCCTTGTGGCAGAAAGCCCCGAGGATGCGAGCGGCGCCCGGCCCCGGTCAATGACCGGGAGCAATCTGGCCAGGGCGTCGCTAGATCGCTTTTGGCTGAGCTTATAACCGGCTCAGGAGGAGCAACTGATCTCCAGATGCTTGCCCCAGTCCGGCGGACGGCGGGTGAAGGCTTCGGCGTCGGGCTGCTCTTCGAAGGGCCGGCTGAGCACTTCATGCAGGCGGCGCACGACGCTGAAGTTGCCCTGCTCGGCGGCTGTGATGGCTTCCTGGGCGAGGTAGTTGCGCAGGACGTAAAGCGGGTTGACGGCGTGCATGCGCGCGCGGCGTTCGTCCTGGCTGCCGCCTTCGCGCTCGACGCGAGCGCGGTAGTCGGCAGCCCAGGCGTCGAAGCCGGCCAGGTCGACGAAGTCGTCACGCACCACGGCCAGCGCCTGCTCCGGCGCCTGCTCACCGAGGCGGCGGAAGAACAGCGAGTAGTCCACCGCGCCTTTCTGCATGCTCTGCAGCAGGCGCTGTACCAGCTCCAGGTCGCCATCCTCGGCAGTGGTGAAGCCCAGGCGCCGGCGCATCAGGTCCAGGTAGTGGGCCTGGTACAGCGGCAGGAACAGGTCCAGCGTGGCGCGCAGGTCATCGACTTCGACGAAGTGCACCAGCGTCTGGCCCAGCGCGGCGAGGTTCCAGTGGGCGATGGGCACCTGGTTGCTGAAGGAGTAGCGGCCGGTGTCGTCGGAGTGGTTGCAGATGTGGTTGGCGTCGAAGTCGTCGAGGAAGGCGTAGGGGCCGTAGTCGAAGGTGATGCCGAGGATCGACATGTTGTCGGTGTTCATCACGCCGTGGCAGAAACCGTAGGCCTGCCAGCAGGCGATCATCTGCGCGTTGCGCTCGACCACTTCGCGGAAGAATGCCAGGTAGGGCTTCTCGTCGTTCAGGCTGTCGGGGAAATACTCGCGCAGGACGAACTCGCCGAGTGTCTTCAACTGCTCTTCCTGCTGGGTGTAGTAGAAGTACTCGAAGTGGCCGAAGCGCACGTGGCTGGGCGCCATGCGCAGCAGCATGGCGCCGGTTTCCCGGGTCTCGCGCCACACCGTGGTACTGGATCCGGTGACGCACAGGGCGCGGCTGCTGGGGATGCCGAGGGCGTTGAGGTATTCGCTGGCGAGGAACTCGCGGATCGACGAGCGCAGCACGGCGCGGCCGTCGCCCATGCGCGAGTAGGGGGTCTGCCCGGCGCCCTTGAGGTGCAGGTCCCAGTGCTCGCCTGCAGCATTGACCACTTCGCCCAGCAGCAGCCCGCGGCCGTCGCCCAGGCGTGGGTTGTAGGAGCCGAACTGGTGCCCGGAATAGACCATGGCGCGCGGCTCGGCTTCTTCCCAGAGCTTGTGGCCGGCGAAGATTTCCGCGAACACCGGGGTATCCGCCTCGCTCGGGTCGAGATCGAGCAGGGCCATGGCCGAGCGGCTGGCGACGACCAGGCGCGGGTCGGCGATGGGATCGGGCAGGACTTCGGTGGAAAACACGTCGCCCAGGCGGGCGAAGCGGTTATCGAAGGCGAGTTCGTCGAGCTTTTTCACAGGCTAACTCCGGACATGTCCGAGTATTGTGCTCGGATATGTCCGGAGGCGTCCAGCCTCAGGCCTTGTCGCCGTTGGGCTTGTCCTGGCTGATCTTCACGGGCGTGGCGGTGGGCTGCTGCTGGCCGACGATGACCTGGGCTTCCTGGCCCTGGAAGTTCTTCAGGAACACGTCGACCTGGTTGAAGGCCATGTCGATGCCGGCCTCGCGGAAGGCCAGGGCGATGCGAGTCAGGGTCTCGTCCACCGCCGGATTGCGGTCGCCCAGTTCGCGCACATGGAAGCGCAGTTCGTAGTCGAAGGTGCTGGCGCTGATGGTGGTGAAGTACAGCACCGGTTCCGGGTCGCGCAGGATGCGCGGGTTGGCGTGGGCCGCGTCGAGCATGATCTTGCGCGCCAGCGGCAGGTCGCTCTCGTAGGCCAGACCGATCTTGATGGTCACCCGCGTCACGGTATCGCTCAGCGACCAGTTCACCAGTTGCCCGGTGATGAAGGTCTGGTTGGGGACGATGATTTCCTTGCGGTCGAAGTCGGTGATAGTGGTGGCGCGGATACGAATCCGGCTGACGGTGCCGGACAGCGTGCCGATGGTCACCACGTCGCCGATCCGCACCGGGCGCTCGAAGAGGATGATCAGGCCGGAGACGAAGTTGGAGAAGATCGCCTGCAGGCCGAAGCCCAGGCCTACCGACAGGGCGGCCACCAGCCATTGCAGCTTGTCCCAGCTCACCCCGAGGGTGGACAGCGCGCTGACGAAGCCGATGCCGCTGATGGTGTAGGACAGCAGGGTGGTGATGGCGTAGGCGCTGCCCTGGGCCAGGGTCAGGCGTTGCAGTACCAGCACTTCCAGCAGGCCGGGCAGGTTGCGCGCCAGGGCCACGGTGACAGCCGCGATGACCATGGCCATGAGGAAGTCGCTGAGGCTGATCGGCGTGGTGGAGGCCGCGTCGCCTGTGCCGCTGGTGTATTGGTAGAGGGTCACGTTGTCGAGGTACGAGACCACGCTGATCAGGTCGGCCCAGACCCAGTACAGGGTGACCACGAAGCCGATCAGCAGGCCCAGGCGGATCAGGCGCATGGACTGCTCGTTGATCTGCTCGATGCCCAGGGTGGGCTCTTCCACGACGACCTCGCTGCCCTCGATGCCTTCCTTGGGGGCGTTCTGCCGCTTCGCCAGGGCGCGCTGGTAGGCCAGGCGGCGCGCGGCGACGCCCATGCCGCGGACGAAGGTGGCTTCCACCACCATCCAGAACATCAGCAGGAACAAGGTGTCGATCAGCCGGTCGGTCAGCTTTAGCGCGGTGTAGTAGTAGCCGAAGCCCACGGCGAGGAACAATGCCACTGGCAGGGCAGTGAAGCCCAGGCCGACGACCATCTTGATCATCGACGGACGCTCGCTGGACGGGCTGTTGAACAGCAGCTGGGCGAGCAGCCAGGTCATGGCGCCATAGCCGAACAACACCACGGCGATGCCAATCACGTCATCGGCGAGGGACGCCGGTGAGTGCTCGGCGACGGTCACCACCGCGACCAGCGACATCACCACCAGGCCCAGTCGGCGCATCAGCTTGCCGAGGAACTGCACCTGCGACTGGCTCCAGTGGAAGTGTCGCTCGGCGATGCCGCCGGGGCGCAGGATACGGTGTGCGGTGTAGAACACCAGCCAGACCTGCGCCATCTCCAGCAGCGCACTGCCCAGGGTGGCGTTCTGCCCACGGGCGTCGAGCAGCAGGGCGAGGCCGGCGATGGCCAGGGCCAGCGTTCCGGGCAGCGCCAGCAGCACCGCGAGCAGTAGAGCCAGCGGGGTGTGCGCCTGGCTGTCACGCTTGAAGTGGCCGATGTCGTCGTTCAGCGATTCCAGCTTGTCGTAGAGGAACTTGCGCTTCCACAGCAGCCCGGCGACCAGCAGGAGCAGCGGCAGGAACAGGAAAGGCCGGTCGATCAGGCCTTCGAACAGCTCCTGCACACCCGATCCCCAGGGCACTTCGGCGAGCTGGTGGTGTAGCAGAGTCGGGGTCATCTTGAACCACGACAGGTCCAGCGGGCGGTTGCTGGGGATCCAGAACATCTGCTCGTCGAGGGTGGCGCGCAGGCTGTCGCTGGTTTCCTTGAGCTGCTTCTGGTTGAGCTGCAGCGTAATGGCTTCGTTGAGCAGCGCGTTGAGTTCGTGGTTGAGGCGCTCCATCAGCTCCAGGCGGGTATTCACCAGCTCGTTGAGGTCGTGGCGCAGTTGCGGTGTGACGCTTTCCTGGGCCTGCTGGGCAAGCAGGTTGTCGATGTAGAGCTGGGTGTTGTTGATTTCGTCGCGCTTCTGGTTCAACTCGAACTGGTAGAGACGCAGGTCGGCGATTTCGTCGGCGAGGTCCTGGTCGGTCTTGATCACCGGCAGCGATTGTTTCTGCTGGTAGAGGATCTTCGACAGCAGCAGGCTGCCGCGCAGTACGTTGATCTGCTCGTCCAGCGCCTGCTCGCCCTGGGTCAGGTTGTCCAGTTGCTGCTTGGCCTCCAGGTTGCGCCGGGTGAGCGTGTTAAGGCGGTCGGTGGTGCGCAGCAGGTAGTCGGAGAGCTTGAGGTTGGTGGCGCTCTGCTGGCTCAGCAGGCTGTCGGTGCCGGCAGCCTGGTCGGTGTCCTTGGACAGTTTGGCGACAGTCTGTTCGGATTGCTCGCGGCGCTTGTCGCTGATCATCGTCTGCAGTTCGAGGGTCTCGCGCTCCTCGCGGCCAATGCGTTCGGCGAGCAGGTCGCGCTGGCTGGAAGCGAGGTCGAGCAGCAGGTTGTTGCCGGCCAGTTGCTTGCGCAACAGCGGGTTCTGGGCAGTGAGCAGGGCCTGTTCGGCAAGCAGTTCGTTGCGATGCTCTTCGCTGAGCGTCTTGCTACCGTCCTTGCCGGCCTTGAGGATGCCGGCGATCTCCAGCAGGCGTGTCTGGTTCTTGCTCAGATCGGCCTGGGCGCGCTCGGGACGGGTCTGCGCAGTGAGGATGTCGCTCTTGGCGTCCACCAGTTCTTTCTGCCACGCGGCCAGTTGGGTGGACTGCTCGTTGAGGGTCATTTCCAGCTGGGTAGCGTTGAAACCGGCGTAGCGTTGGCTGGCGGGCTTGTCGCTGCTGCCCTTGAGGCGGCTGAGCGCCTTCTGGTTTTCATTGATCAGCTTGGGTGCGTCGGCCAGCTTGCCGTTCAGCTCCTGCAATTGCTGCTCGGCATCGGTCTTGGCGGCGAGCAGCTTGAGCGTGTTTTCCAGGGTGGCCTTGAGCGCTTTGGCGTCCGCCTCGGGCAGCTTGCGGTCGGCCAGACCGTCGAGGCTCTGTTGCACCTTTTCGGCGCTGGGCACGGTGGTATCGGCGGCCTGCGCGGGCAGGCCGGTGAACGCGCCGCACAGGAGGACGGCAGTCAGAAAGGTACGCAGCAGGAATGACATGGTCGCGATCAGCGGCTCGTGCAAAAAGTGGAGTGAGGGTAGTGCTGGCGGGCCGGCACCCGCAAGCGGGCACCGGTAGGCGGTCAGAGGAAGAGCCCGGGACCGGGACGGCCTTCCGGGAATTTGACCCCGACCTTGCGGATCTTGTTCCCGTCCAGGGCGGCAACGGTCCAGGTCAGGCCGTTCCATTCCACCTGGTCGCCGATGATCGCCTGGCCGCCGATTTCCTGGGCGATGAAGCGGCCCAGGTTCTGCTCGCCATCCACGCCTTCGAGCTTTAGGCCGTAAAGCGAGGCCACGGCGGAGAGCTGGGCGTCGCCCTCGAGGACGAAATCGCCGAAGAAGCGCGCGCTCAGGCCGCGGTCCGGCGCCTGACTGAACAGCTTGCCCAGCGGCGAGAGGTCATGCTCGTGGCCGATCACGCAGAGGATGTCGTCGGCTTCGAGGATGGTACTGCCCGAGGGGTGCAGCAACTGGGTGCCACGGAACAGCGCGGCGATTCGGGTGCCTTCGGGCATCTTCAGCTCGCGCAGGGCGGCGCCGATGCACCACTTTTCCTTGCTCAGGTGATAGACGAACAGCTCCCACTCGCTGGTGGGGTGGACTTCCAGGCCGGCGCGGGAGATCGGCGCCGGATCCGGTGGTACCACCACGCGCAACAGCTTGGCGGCCCAGGGCAGGCTGGTGCCCTGCACCAGCAGCGAGACCAGCACGATGAAGAAGGCGACGTTGAAGAACAGCTGGGCGTTGGGCAGCCCGGCCATCAGCGGGAACACCGCGAGGATGATCGGCACCGCGCCACGCAGGCCGACCCAGGCGATGAAGGCCTTCTCGCGGCCATGGAAGGCGCGGAACGGCGCAAGGCCCACCAGCACCGACAGCGGACGGGCAAAGAGGATCATCCACAGCGCCAGGCCGAGAGCGGGCAGGGCGATGGGCCAGAGGTCGTGTGGCGTGACCAGTAGGCCGAGGACCAGGAACATGCCGATCTGCGCCAGCCAGGCCATGCCGTCGAGCATGTGCATGATGCCGTGGCGCGAGCGGATCGGCTGGTTGCCCAGCACCAGGCCACACAGGTAGATGGCCAGGATGCCGCTGCCGTGCACCGCGTTGGCCACGGCGAAGATCAGCAGGCCGCCGCTGATGGCCAGCAGCGGGTACAAGCCGTTGGCCAGGTGGATGCGATTGATCACCTGCAGCAGCAGCCAGCCGCCACCCAGGCCCAGTACCGAGCCGATGCCGAACTCGCGCAGGAAGTGCCAGAGGAAGCTCCAGGACAGGCCGCTCTCGCCGTGGGCAAGCATGTCGATCAGGGTAACGGTGAGGAATACCGCCATGGGGTCGTTGCTGCCCGACTCGATTTCCAGGGTCGCGGTGACCCGCTCGTTCAGGCCCTTGCCGCCCAGCAGCGAGAACACCGCCGCAGCGTCGGTGGAGCCGACGATGGCGCCGATCAGAAGGCCTTCCATCCAGCTCAGCTTGAACAGCCAGGCCGCGGCGATGCCGGTCAGCCCTGCGGTGATCAGCACCCCGGCAGTGGCCAGCGACAGCGCGGGCCAGAGTGCCACACGGAAACTCGACACCCGCGTGCGCAAGCCGCCGTCCAGCAGTATCACCGCCAGCGCCAGGTTGCCCACCAGGTAGGCCATGGGATAGTTCGAGAAACCGATGCCGCCGGGGCCGTCGGTGCCCGCGATCATGCCCACGGCGAGAAAGATGACCAGGATCGGGATGCCCAGGCGCGAGGACAGCGAGCTGACCAGGATGCTCATGCCGATCAGCACGGCAGCGATCAGGAAATAGCTGTTGATGGCCACGGCATCCAATATGTCGACCTCCTGGGGGATAGGGGAGTGGCGACGCTACTCGAGGATCAGGATGCAGGCCGCATGCCAATCGATTCTAACCTGCGGATTTACAAGGCTGTCAAAGGTTTGTTGAGGACCGTTCGACGGTGCTTTCAAGCCAGCCTGCACTGCCTTGCCAGGTGGGCACCAGATTGAGCCCGGAGAGTGCGGTGGGCGCCCATTTCAGTGCCTCTTCCAGAGGCAGTCTGACGGCGTCCAGGCAGGATTGCCTGTCTCGTTGCAGGATGGCGCGGGCATTGGCGACCTCGCCGGCGATGCTGTGCCCGGCATCGGCGCTCAGGGCGCGAATCTGCGTGTGCCATAGGTGGCGCGCCGAGCTGCCGGTGACGCCGCAACTGCCCAGCGGGTCGTAATAGGACGAGCCGAACTGCGCATAGCCGGCATTGACCAGTGCGTTGAAGTAGCGGCTCTGCGAGGTGATGGATTTGCTGTCGCCACCGCGCAGCACGGCAAGCCCGTCGCTCATGGCCTTGTCGATGTCCTTCAGGTAGTCGTCAGCGTGCTCGAAGGCTTCTGTGCTGGGTGCGCTGTAGATCGGCGAGGTGCTTGGCGAAAGGGCGGTGTCTCGCTGTTTGCCGTCGTCGGTCGACCCGGTGTTGAACAGGACGAGCGTGCAGCCCAGTGCTGCAGCGATAGCGAGCAGAGGCAGGAAGTTCTGGTAGTGGCGTTGGAGTGACGGGAGAGTGACGGTCTGCATGGCCATGGTCGAGAGGGATGGAGAATGCGCGGTCGCTATTCAATTGCATCTACCTCAGGCCTTGCTGTCGGTCGGTTCGGTGCTTCTCGTGGGAAGTATCCTCCAATTCTTTAGGCTGTCTTCTGTCAGCTTGTGGGGCGCTTCCGCGGTCGGCGACGCGGCCTTCATCCGGACATAAAAAAGCCCCGGACGTGACCGGGGCATAAGGGACATACGAGACGCTTAGAACCAGGCGTCCTGCATGGTGGAACAGGTGTCGTCGCGGGCTTCGAGCAGCGCCAGGTCATGGTGGCAGGACGGCACTTCCCAGGTCAGGAAGTAGCGCGCGGCCTGCAGCTTGCCGCGGTAGAAGTCGGTGTCCGAAGCATCGCCTCGTGCAAGGCCCTCTTCGGCGCGGATGGCCTGCTCCAGCCAGCGCCAGCCGATCACGGCGTGGCCGAAGACCTTCAGGTACAGCGCGGAGTTGGCCAGGCCCTGGGCTACGCGGCCCTGCATCAGGTCGCCGAGCAGGCTCAGGGTGGTGGCCGACAGGCGCGCCATCAGTTGTTCCAGCGGCTCGCGCAGCTTGTCCAGCGACGGGTGCGCGCTGGCGCGCTCGCAGCACTGGTTGATCAGGCGGGTCAGCTGTTTCAGGCCGGCGCCATTGTTCTGCGCCAGCTTGCGGCCGAGCAGGTCCAGCGACTGGATGCCGTGGGTGCCTTCGTGGATCGGGTTCAGGCGGTTGTCGCGGTAGTACTGCTCCACCGGGTATTCGCGGGTGTAGCCGTGGCCGCCGAGGATCTGGATCGCCAGTTCGTTGGCCTTCAGGCAGAACTCCGAGGGCCAGGACTTGACGATCGGAGTGAGCAGGTCGAGCAGTTCGTGGGCCTGCGTGCGCTCTTCCTCGGTGGGCAGGGTTTCGCAGTCGTCCACCAGGCGCGAGGCGTACAGGCCCAGGTCAAAGGCGCCCTCGACGTAGGACTTCTGGGTCAGCAGCATGCGCTTGACGTCGGTGTGCTGGACGATGGAGACGGGCGCCGAGGTCGGGTCCTTGGCATCCACCGGGCGGCCTTGCGGGCGCTCGCGGGCGTATTCCAGGGAGTACAGGTAGCCGGCGTAGCCGAGCATGATCGCGCCCATGCCGACGCCGATGCGCGCCTCGTTCATCATCTGGAACATGTAGGCCAGGCCATGGTGTGGCTTGCCCACCAGGTAGCCGACGCACTCGCCCTTGTCGCCGAAGTTCAGCGCGGTGGAGGTGGTGCCGCGCCAGCCCATCTTGTGGAACAGGCCGGCCAGAGTCACGTCGTTGCGTGCGCCGAGGGAACCGTCGTCGTTGACCAGGAACTTCGGCACGATGAACAGGCTGATGCCTTTCACGCCGGGCGGGGCGTCCGGCAGCTTGGCCAGGACCATGTGCACGATGTTCTCCGACAGCGGGTGGTCGCCGCCGGAAATGAAGATCTTGTTGCCCTTGATCCGGTAGCTGCCGTCGGCGGCCGGTTCGGCGCGGGTGCGGATATCCGCCAGCGACGAGCCGGCGTGGGGCTCGGTCAGCGCCATGGTGCCGAAGAAGCGCGCGTCGATCATCGGCTGCAGGAACCGGCGTTTCTGTTCTTCGCTGCCGAAGGTCTCGATCAGGTGGCTGGCGCCCATGCTCAGCATCGGATAGGACGAGGTGGCGATGTTGGCCGACTGGAAGTGCGCGAAGCAGGCGCGCGACAGCAGATGCGGCAACTGCATGCCGCCCTGTTCGAAGCTGCGCGAGGCGTTCTGGAAACCGGCTTCGTTGAACGCATCCACTGCCGGCTTCACTTCCGGAATCAGCACCGCGCCGCCGTCGACGTACTGCGGTTCGTTCTCGTCGTTCTTGCGGTTGTGCGGGGCGAACAGCTCTTCGGCGATGCCGCGCGCGGTGGACAGGGCCGCATCGAAGGTCTCGCGGTTGTGGTCGGCGAAGCGTTCGCGCTGGGTCAGGGCCTCGGCGTCGAGCACTTCGTAGAGTTCGAAAGCGAGGTTGCGGGAGCTGAGCAGGGTCTCGGACATGGATCGACCTCCGTGGGAATTGGCGCAGTCTAGTCTGGTGAATGAAGCGCGCACAGAATCATCCATGAGCGTGATAAAGGGCTAAAACACTCGGCTCCCGGCAGGCCCCCGGCGACGGCGGACTCGCACCGCACCCGCCGCAGGACCTAAACTGCGCGCCTTGAGGAGTCCGCTATCCATGAACTACCGCCATGCCTACCACGCCGGCAACCACGCCGACGTGCTGAAACACATCGTCCTTGCCCGCATCTTCGCGCTGATGGCGCGCAAGGACACGCCCTTCGCCTATCTCGACAGCCATTCCGGCATCGGCCTGTACGACCTGCTGGGTAATGAAGCCAGCCGTACCGGCGAATGGGAGTCGGGCATCGGTCGCCTGTGGGAGCGCGATGACGTGCCGGAGCTGCTGCAGGACTACCTGGAGGTAGTCCGCGCGCTGAATCCCGATGGCGGGCTGGAGTTCTACCCCGGTTCGCCTGAGCTGGCGCGGCGCCTGACCCGCCCGCAGGATCGGGTGATGCTCAACGAGCTGCACCCGGAAGACGGCCGCCTGCTCAAGGTCAACATGGCTGGCGAGCGCCGCATCTCGGTGCATCAGGGCGATGGCTGGTTGCTGCCGCGGGCTTTCCTGCCGGTTTCCGAGAAGCGCGGGGTGCTGTTGATCGACCCGCCCTTCGAGCAGCCCGATGACCTGGAGCGCTGCGTAACCGCACTGGACGAAGCCATCGGCCGCATGCGCCAGACCGTGGTTGCCATCTGGTACCCGATCAAGGATCGCCGCCAGCTCAAGCGTTTCTACCAGCGCCTGGAAAAGAGCTCGGCGCCGAAGATGCTCCGCGTGGAGCTGTGCGTACATCCGGCCGACACGGCCGACCGCCTGAATGGCTCCGGACTGGTCATTGCCAATCCACCGTGGCCGCTGGACGAGGAACTGCGCGGGCTGTTGCCCTGGCTGGCCCAGACGCTGGCGCAGAGTGAAGGCAGCAGCCAGGTGGACTGGCTGATCGCGGAATGAAAAAAGCCCTGGCAGTGCCGGGGCTTTTTCGTGATACGGGCTCGATCCTGATGATCTGGCGCAGGCGCCGTGCTGATCGAGGACGGAGCCCAGTCCTGCAGATATGGCTTACGCCGGCAGGCAGACGCCCGTGCCGCCCAGGCCACAGTAGCCGTTGGGGTTCTTCGCCAGGTACTGCTGGTGGTAGGCCTCGGCATAGTAGAACGGCGGCACCTCGCGGATTTCCGTAGTGATCTCGCCGTAGCCCTTGGCGCTCAGCTCCTTCTGGAAAGCCGCGCGGCTGGCGTCGATGGCAGCCTTCTGCGCCTGGTCGAACCAGTAGATCACCGAGCGGTACTGGGTGCCGGTGTCGTTGCCCTGGCGCATGCCCTGGGTCGGGTCGTGGGATTCCCAGAACACCTTGAGCAGCGCCTCGATGCTGGTTTCGCGCGGGTCGTACGCCACCAGCACCACTTCGCTGTGGCCGGTCAGGCCGGAACAGACTTCGTCGTAGGTCGGGTTCGGCGTGAAGCCGCCGGCATAACCCACCGCGGTTACCCAGACGCCCGGCTGCTGCCAGAAGCGCCGCTCGGCGCCCCAGAAGCAGCCCAGGCCGACAACGATCTGCTGCACGCCGGCGGGGAAGGGTGCAGTCAGCGGGTGGCCATTGACGTAATGCGCTTCGGGCACCGGCATCGGGCTCTCGCGTCCCGGCAGGGCCTGGGCGGAGCTGGGCAGTTCCAGTTTGTGGGCAAGTATCTGCGAGCGCAGGGTCATGGCATTCGTCTCCTGTCGAATAGGGGCGGCAATAGACTCGGGTACTCGCCGAAGATTACAGCGTTTGTTTTGCTTTGCGGGAGGTTTGAGACAGCTCGTGCGAATGGCTGCGGGCACGCCGCGCCAGAGTCGTTCAATGCGGGCGGCAGGGGTAGCGCTGCAGGCTGGAGGAGAGGTCGTGGCTGGGGATGGGCTTGTCGAACAGGTAGCCCTGGCCGATGTCGCAGCGGTTGCGCCGCAGGAAGGCCAGCTGGGCGGCGGTCTCCACGCCTTCGGCAACCACCTGCAGCTTGAGGTTGTGCGCCATGGCGATCACCGCCGAGGTGATCTCCATGTCGTCCTGGTTGTCCGGGATGTCCTTGATGAAGCTGCGATCGATCTTGATCACGTCGATGGGGAATTTCTTCAGGTAGCTCAGCGACGAGTAACCGGTGCCGAAGTCGTCCATGGCCAGGGTCAGGCCGAGGTTCTTCAGGCGTTCCAGCTGCTGGCGGGTGTCGTCGGTGGCGTCAAGCAGCAGGCTTTCGGTCAACTCCAGTTCCAACTGCGAGGCCGGGATGCTTTCCTCGTGGAGGATCGCGGCGATGGAGCCGACCAGGTCCGGGTCGCTGAACTGCTTGGGCGACAGGTTGATCGCCATGTGCAGCTCGCCCAGGCCTTTGGCGGCCAGTTCCCGCACCTGGCGGCAGGCCTGGCGGATCACCCACTTGCCGATGGGGATGATCAGGCCGGTTTCCTCGGCCACGCTGATGAATTGGTCCGGGCGGATCATGCCCTTCTCCGGGTGCTGCCAGCGCAGCAACGCTTCCAGGCCCAGCAGCGCACCGCTGCGCAGGCACAGCTTGGGCTGGTAGTGCACGGCCAGTTCGTCCTGCACCAGCGCGCGGCGCAGGTTGCTCTCGACGAACAGCTTGTAGCTGGCCTCGGCGGTCATCGCCTCGGTGAAGGTCTGCACCTGATGCTTGCCATTGGCCTTGGCCTTGTGCAGCGCAAGACCCGCGTGCTTCATCAGCGTCTGCGGATCCTGACCGTGTTGCGGCGCGTAGGCGATGCCCACGGAGCCGGTGATGCTGATCAGCTGGTTGTCGACGAACAGCGGCTTATCGAGCACAGAGAGAATCTGCGCTGCAATCTTCTCTCCACGGCCGGCCACGGACTCTTCCAGCAGTACGGCGAATTCGTTGCTGGCGAAGCGCGCCAGGGTGGCGCTGTCACTCAGGCTGCTGCGCAGGCGGCGGGCGAGGTTGGCCAGCAGTTTGTCGCCGGTCTGGTGGCCGAGGCTGTCGTTGATCCGCTTGAAATTGTCGATGTCCACCAGCAGCAGGCTCAGCGAGTGCTCGCTGCCCACCTGCAGGCGTTCTTCCAGGGCATTGATGAAGAAGTGCCGGTTGGCCAGGCCCGTGAGATTGTCGCGGTAGGCGAGCTTCTCGATGTGCTGCTGGGCCAGCTTGCTCTGGGTGATGTCTTCGTAGATGCCGATGTAGTGGGTCAGCTCGCCCTTGTCGTCGTAGACCTTGGACAGCGACAACTGGCCCCAGTAGGGCTCCAGATTCTTGCGCCGGCTGCGGAACTCGCCCTGCCAGCTGTTCTGCGTGACCAGGGTGGAGCGCGCATCGAACAGCAGTTCGCTGAGATTCGCCAGTGCCGGTAGCTCCGGCAGGCGGCGGCCGCGCACTTCGTCGGCGCCGTACTGGGTGATGGCGGTGAAGCTCGGGTTGACGTACTCCACCAGGCCCTCGCGGTCGATCAGCAGGAAGGCGCTGGCGCTCTGTTCGACGGCGCGCTGGAACAGGTGCAGGGCGCTGGAGACGTTGCGCCGCTCGTGGTTCATCAGCACCTGGGCATACTGGTCGGCCAGCTCCCCGGCGAAGGCTATCTCGTCGCTCTGCCACATGCGCACTTCGCCGACATGCTCCAGGCAGAGCACGCCGACCACTTCGCCACCGACGCGGATGGTGGCGTCGAGCATGGCGCTGATGCCCTGCGGGCGCAGGTAGCGCATGGCCAGCTCCTGGGTGCGCGGGTCCTGCTGGGCATTATGGGCGTCGATGGCGCGGCCGCTATGCACCGCGTCAAGGTAATTGGGGAAGTGGCTGGCGTCGATATCCTGCGGCTTTTCGTACTGGTCGGTATCACGGCGGTAGATGGTCACCGCTTCCAGGCGATGGTCCGGGTGCAGGCGCCAGATGCCGGCGCGGGCGACATCGTAGGCCTCGCAGGCGGCCTGGGCGATCAGTTGCGCGGCTTCCAGCAGCGGGTCGCTGGACAGGTAGCGGTGCCGCGCCAGACGCACGATGAGGTTCTGCTGGGTACGCGAGCGCACCAGGTGCTGCAGGTGTTCGTCCTGGGAGCGCTGGTACATCTCCAGGGACATCTTCAGGCGGATGTTCTGAGCCTCGAGGTCCAGCAGGCGCGGGTCCAGCTCGGTTTCGTGCTCGTCCGCCTCGGTCTGTAGCAGGTAGCCGTGGAGCAGTTGGCGGCCGTGCTGCTGGAAGGCTTCGCCGACCTCCAGCACGTTCAGCGTGCCGCGTGGCGAATGGAGCAGGTAGCGCACCCGGTAACGGCCGTCCCTGAGCAGTTGCTGCTGCACCTGCTCATGCAGGCGATGGCGCGCTTCGGGCTCCATCAGGCTGGCGTAGGGGGCGTCGAGGATGCCGCAGAGGTCCTGGGCCGGGACGCCGATCTGGCGTTCGCAGCCGGGGTCGAGGAACAGCAGGGTCCAGCTGGGCTCGTTCAGGCGCTCGAAGCGCAGCATCCCGAGCCTCGACGGGACGGGAAGCTGCGTGACAACCTCGGCCGCCTGACGGCTGGCGGCATCGGGATGACTCTTCATGCGCGGGAGATTTCCAGGGTGCTGGATGGGGTACTTCGCCCCACCCGACTTCTATGGGCGTTGGCAAGATTTGCATGAGGCACGGGGCCATGACAAGCCAAGACTGTATCGGCCGTCACAGTGGGAAGTTGAGTCAGCGGCGGGCGCTGGGCCTGACCGCCGGTCCGGCAAAAAGAAGCCCCGCCATCCGGCAGGGCTGGAGAGAACGAGCGTGGCGTGCTCGTCGAGAGGAAGGGCCGGGCGAACCGGCCCCTTGCAACACTTACAGCAGCCGCACTTACAGGAGCAGGGTGCGGATATCGCCCAGCAGGTCGGACAGGCGCTTGGTGTAGCGCGCGGCAGCCGCCCCGTTGATCACGCGGTGATCGTAGGACAGCGACAGCGGCAGCATCAGGCGCGGCTGGAAGGCCTTGCCATCCCACACCGGCTGGATCGTCGCTTTGCTGACCCCCAGGATCGCCACTTCCGGCGCGTTGACGATCGGCGTGAAGCCGGTGCCGCCAATGTGGCCGAGGCTGGAGATAGTGAAGCAGGCGCCCTGCATGGCATCGGCGGAGAGCTTCTTGGTGCGCGCTTTCTCGGCCAGTTCGGCGGCTTCGGCGGCGAGTTGCAGGAGGCTCTTCTGGTCGACGTTCTTGATCACCGGGACCAGCAGACCGTCCGGCGTGTCCACGGCGAAGCCGATGTGCACGTACTTCTTGCGGATCAGCGCCTTGCCGCTGGGGGCCAGCGAGCTGTTGAAGTCCGGCATTTCCTTGAGCAGGTGGGCACAGGCCTTGAGCAGGATCGGCAGCACGGTCAGCTTGACGCCGGCTTTTTCCGCCACGGCCTTCTGGGCCACGCGGAAGGCTTCCATCTCGGTGATGTCGGCCGAGTCGAACTGGGTCACGTGCGGCACGTTCAGCCAGCTGCGGTGCAGGTTGGCGGCGCCGACCTGCATCAGGCGGGTCATCGCCACTTCTTCCACTTCGCCGAACTTGCTGAAGTCGACTTCCGGGATCGGCGGGATGCCTGCGCCACCGGTAGCGCCGGCCGGAGCCGACTTGGCGCGCTGCAGTTGTTCCTTGACGAACAGCTGCACGTCTTCCTTGAGGATGCGGCCTTTCGGGCCGGTGCCTTTGACTTCGCTCAGCTCGACGCCGAACTCGCGGGCGACCATGCGCACCGCGGGGCCGGCGTGGACCTTGGCGCCGTCACGGCTGGGCGCGCCCACCGGAGCGGCTTCCGCAGCCTTGGCCGGCGCGGCAGCCGGTGTCTGGGTGGCGGCCGGAGCGGCAGCGGCGGGAGCCGGAGCAGCCGCCGGGGCAGCAGCGCCCGCGACCTTCAGCTTGAGGATCAGGTCGCCGGTGCCGACTTCGTCACCGACCTTGATCGACACGCTTTCCACCACGCCGGCAGCCGGCGAGGGGATTTCCATGCTGGCCTTGTCCGACTCCAGGGTGATCAGCGACTGGTCGGCTTCGACCGTGTCGCCGGCTTTCACCATGACTTCGATGACGTTGGCCTTGCCGGCCGAGCCGATGTCCGGGACGTGGATGTCCTGGACGCTGGCGCCAGCGGCAGGTGCGGCAGCCGGCGCCGGGGCAGCGGCCGGAGCCTCTGCCTTCGGAGCCTCGGCGGCCGGAGCCGGCGCTTCCGCCTTGGGCGCTTCGGCGGCAGCCGAACCCCCCTCGACTTCCAGCTCGAGGATCTCGTCGCCTTCCTTCAGGGTGTCGCCCACCTTGACCTTCAGGCTCTTCACCACGCCGGCTTTCGGCGAGGGGATTTCCATGCTGGCCTTGTCGGATTCTAGGGTCAGCAGGCTCTGGTCGGCCTCGACGGTGTCGCCGACCTTGACCAGCAGTTCGATCACTTCACCCTGACCATTGCCGATGTCGGGTACACGAATCAGTTCGCTCATCGTGCCTCTCCTCAGCAGTCCAGCGGGTTGCGTTTTTCGGGGTTGATGCCGAACTTGGCGATGGCTTCGGCCACGACCTTGGGTTCGATATCACCGCGATCGGCCAGGGCTTCCAGTGCGGCCAGCACGACCCAGTGGCGGTCGACTTCGAAGAAGTCGCGCAGCTTGCGGCGGCTGTCGCTGCGGCCGAAGCCATCGGTGCCCAGGACCTTGAATTCCTTGCTCGGCACCCACTGGCGGATCTGTTCGGCGTAAAGCTTCATATAGTCGGTGGAGGCGATGACCGGACCCTTGCGGCCGGACAGGCACTCTTCGACGTAGCTCTGTTTGGGCTTCTGGCCCGGGTGCAGGCGGTTCCAGCGCTCCACGGCCAGGCCGTCGCGGCGCAGTTCGTTGAAGCTCGGAACGGACCAGACGTCGGCGCCGATGCCGAAGTCTTCGCGCAGGATCTTCGCGGCGGCTTCGACTTCGCGCAGGATGGTGCCCGAACCCAGCAGCTGCACGTGATGCGCGGCGTCCTTCTTGTCCTCATCGAGCAGGTACATGCCCTTGATGATGCCTTCCTCGGCGCCCTTGGGCATGGCCGGCTGGACGTAGTTCTCGTTCATCACGGTGATGTAATAGAAGATGTCCTGCTGCTCTTCGATCATCTGCCGCGAGCCTTCGCGGATGATCACCGCCAGCTCGTACGCGTAGGTCGGATCGTAGGTGCGGCAGTTCGGGATGGTTGCCGCCAGCAGGTGGCTGTGACCGTCTTCGTGCTGCAGGCCTTCACCGTTCAGGGTGGTACGGCCGGCGGTGCCGCCGATCAGGAAGCCGTGCGCGCGGCTGTCGCCAGCGGCCCAGGCCAGGTCGCCGATACGCTGGAAGCCGAACATCGAGTAGAAGATGTAGAACGGCAGCATCGGCTGGTTGTGCGTGGAGTACGAGGTACCCGCAGCGATCCAGCTGGACATGGCGCCGGCTTCGTTGATGCCTTCCTCGAGGATCTGACCTTTCTTGTCCTCGCGGTAGAACATCACCTGGTCTTTATCCACCGGCTCGTACAGCTGGCCGACGGAGGAGTAGATGCCCAACTGGCGGAACATGCCTTCCATACCGAAGGTACGGGCTTCGTCCGGCACGATCGGGACGATGCGCGGGCCGAGTTCCTTGTCCTTGACCAGCTGCGAGATGATCCGCACGAAAGCCATGGTGGTGGAGATTTCGCGGTCGCCCGAGCCGTCGAGCATGGCCTTGAGGGTTTCCAGCGGGGGAACCGGGACCTGGAAGCTCTTCTCGCGGCGAACCGGCATCACGCCGCCCAGCGCGGCACGGCGGGAAGCCAGGTACTTGGCTTCGGCGCTGCCTTCCTCGGGGCGGTAGAACGGCAGGTTTTCCAGATCGTCATCCTTGATCGGGATGTCGAACTTGTCGCGGAACGACTTCAGCGACTCGACGTCGACCTTCTTGACGTTGTGCGCGATGTTCTTCGCTTCGCCCGAGCCGGTACCGTAGCCCTTGATGGTCTTGGCCAGGATGACGGTGGGCTGGCCCTTGTGGTTGACCGCCTGGTGGTAGGCCGCATAGACCTTGTAGGGATCGTGGCCGCCACGGTTGAGTTTCCAGATCTCTTCGTCGGAGAGGTCCTTGACCATCTCCAGCAGCTCCGGACGGGCACCGAAGAAGTGCTCACGCACGTAGGCGCCGTCTTTGGCCTTGTAGTTCTGGTACTCGCCGTCGATGACCTCGTCCATGCGCTGCTGCAGCAGGCCGGCGGTGTCCTTGGCGAACAGCGGGTCCCAGAAGCGACCCCAGACCACCTTGTTGACGTTCCACTCGGCGCCACGGAACACGCCTTCGAGTTCCTGGATGATCTTGCCGTTGCCGCGAACCGGGCCGTCGAGGCGCTGCAGGTTGCAGTTGATGACGAAGATCAGGTTGTCCAGCTTCTCGCGGCCGGCCAGGGAGATCGCGCCCAGGGATTCGGGCTCGTCGCACTCGCCGTCGCCCATGAAGCACCAGACCTTCTGCTTCCCGGCGGGGATGAAGCCGCGGCTTTCCAGGTACTTCATGAAGCGCGCCTGGTAGATCGCCTGGATCGGGCCCAGGCCCATGGAAACGGTCGGGAACTGCCAGAAGTCCGGCATCAGCCAGGGGTGCGGGTAGGAGGACAGGCCGTTGCCGTCCACTTCCTGGCGGAAGTTGTTCAGCTGGTCTTCGCTGATGCGGCCTTCGAGGAAGGCGCGGGCGTAGACGCCGGGGGAGGCGTGGCCCTGGAAGAACACCAGGTCGCCGCCGTGCTCGTCGGTCGGGGCCTGGAAGAAGTAGTTGAAGCCCACGTCATAGAGGGTCGCCGAGGAGGCGAAGGAGGAGATGTGGCCACCCAGATCCGGGTCGTTCTTGTTGGCCTTCATCACCATCGCCAGGGCGTTCCAGCGCACCAGGGAGCGGATGCGGCGCTCCATGAATAGGTCGCCGGGCATGCGCGCTTCGTGGGTCACCGGGATGCTGTTGCGGTACGGCGTGGTGATGGCGTAGGGCAGTTGGGTGCCGGACCGGCTGGCCAGCTCGCCCATGCGGGTCATCAGGTAATGGGCGCGGTCTTCACCTTCACGGTCCAGGACCGATTCCAGGGCGTCCAGCCATTCCTGGGTTTCGACGGGATCGAGGTCTTGCATGGCTTGCTCCAGGGCGGAAAGGCTTCCAGAATCGGAAGCCAGTAGATCGTTGCCGATAGCTGCGCCAACCTCGTGGGCGACGCGGCGAATTCTTGGAAGTGCTCCGGGGGTACGCCCGGCGGGTTGTAGTTTTACTACAAATCGCCAGCGGATACATCCCTCCGCCAGAAAAAGTTAGTAGTAAAACTACAGGGGCGCGAAAAGACAGGAATGCCGGCGCCTCGCCGACCACTCAGGATAGACCATGAGCCTGCCGTCCCTGGCCGCTTTGCCGGCCACCCTCAAGCCCCTCGCCGAGCGGGCTGAGCAGAATTTCCGCACTGCCATCGCCGCGTTTTCCCCCGAGCAGATCGCCAGCTTCGACAGCTGGTCCGACGAGCGGCACGCCGACTTCTTCCGCGTCACTGCCGGCAGCGATTTCGTTGCCGAGCAGGTCCAGCGCGATCCTGCCTTTCTATTGGAACTGGCCGCGACCGGTGAGCTGGAGCGCGTCCTGCAGCCCGGCGAAATGGGCGCACAACTGGAAGCGCTGCTGGCCGATTGCGCCGACGAGGACGAACTGGGTCGCCGCCTGCGTCGCTTCCGTCGGCGCCAGCAGGTGCGCATCATCTGGCGCGACCTGAGCCGCCGCAGCGACCTGGCGGGTACCTGCCGCGACCTGTCGGACCTCGCCGACGCCTGCATCGACCAGTCCCTGGCCTGGCTCTACCAGCGCCACTGCCAGCAGTTCGGCGTGCCCATCGGCAACCGCTCGGGCCTGCCGCAGAAGATGATCGTGCTGGGCATGGGCAAGCTGGGCGCGGGTGAGTTGAACCTGTCTTCGGACATCGACCTGATCTTCGGCTACCCCGAGGGTGGCGAAACCCAGGGCGCCAAGCGGGCGCTGGACAATCAGGAGTTCTTCACCCGTTTAGGGCAGAAGCTGATCAAGTCGCTGGACGCCATCACCGTCGAGGGCTTCGCCTTCCGCGTCGACATGCGCCTGCGCCCTTACGGTTCCAGTGGCCCGCTGGTACACAGCTTCGCCGCGCTGGAGCAGTACTACCAGGACCAGGGCCGCGACTGGGAACGCTACGCGATGATCAAGGCCCGCGTGGTCGGTGGCGACCAGGAGGCTGGTCAGCGCCTGCTGGAGCTGCTGCGCCCCTTCGTTTACCGCCGCTACCTGGACTTTTCCGCCATCGAGGCGCTGCGCACCATGAAGCAGCTGATCCAGCAGGAAGTCCGGCGCAAGGGCATGAGCGAGAACATCAAGCTGGGCGCTGGCGGCATCCGCGAGGTGGAGTTCATCGCCCAGGCCTTCCAGTTGATCCACGGCGGCCGTGACCTGAGCCTGCAGCAGCGGCCGCTGCTGCGCGTGCTGGCGATCCTCGAGGGGCAGGGCTACCTGCCGCCGCAGGTGGTCGCCGAGTTGCGCGAGGGGTACGAATTCCTGCGTTACGCCGAGCACGCCCTGCAGGCCATTGCCGATCGGCAGACGCAGATGCTGCCGGAGGACGAACTCGAGCGAATCCGCGTCGCCTTCATCATGGGCTTCGCCAACTGGTCGGCGTTCCACCAGACCACCAACCAGTGGCGCGATCGCATCGACTGGCATTTCCGCCAGGTCATCGCCGATCCGGACGAGGACGAAGACGGCCAGGTCGACACCACCATCGGCGGCGAATGGATTCCGCTCTGGGAAGAGGCGGTGGACGAGGAGTCCGCCTGCCGACAGTTCGCCGACGCCGGCTTCGCCGAACCCGCGCAGGCCTGGAAACGCTTGACCGACCTGCGCCATGGCACGCAGGTGCGTGCCATGCAACGTCTTGGGCGCGAGCGGTTGGATGCCTTCATGCCGCGGCTGCTGAACATGATTGCCGAGCGCGGCCCGGCCGATGTGTTGCTCGAACGCGTCCTGCCGCTGATCGAGGCGGTGGCGCGGCGCTCGGCCTATCTCGTGTTGCTGACAGAAAACCCCGGTGCGTTGGAGCGCCTGCTGACGCTCTGTGCGGCCAGCCCGATGGTGGCCGAGCAGATCGCCCGCTTCCCGATCCTGCTCGACGAGCTATTGAACGAAGGGCGCCTGTTCCGCCCGCCGCAGGCTGCCGAACTGGGCGCCGAGCTGCGCGAGCGGCTGATGCGTATTCCGGAGGATGATCTCGAGCAGCAGATGGAGACCCTGCGTCACTTCAAGCTGGCCCATGCCTTGCGCGTGGTGGCCTCGGAGATCGCCGGGACTCTGCCTTTAATGAAGGTCAGCGACTACCTGACCTGGCTGGCCGAAGCAATCCTCGAACAGGTGCTGAGCCTGACCTGGGACCAG
Source organism: Pseudomonas sp. HS-18 (assembly GCF_020401845.1). Classification (NCBI taxonomy): domain Bacteria; kingdom Pseudomonadati; phylum Pseudomonadota; class Gammaproteobacteria; order Pseudomonadales; family Pseudomonadaceae; genus Pseudomonas; species Pseudomonas sp. HS-18. The sequence goes on along the minus strand of NZ_CP084413.1, from coordinate 5,835,912 downwards.
CTGGTGCAGCGCCACGGCCGGCCGACCCGCGTCGACGGGACGCCCTGCGATCCGGACTTCATCATCATCGGCTACGGCAAGTCCGGCGGCCTGGAACTGGGCCACGGCTCCGACCTGGACCTGGTGTTCATCCACGATGGCGACCCGCAGAGCGAGACCGACGGTGCCAAGCCCATCGATGGGGCGCAGTTCTATACGCGCCTGGGGCAGAAGATCATTCACTTCCTCACCGCGCAGACGCCCTCGGGCATGCTCTACGAAGTGGACATGCGCCTGCGCCCCAGCGGTGCCTCCGGCCTGCTGGTCAGTTCGCTGCGCGCCTTCGAGGCCTACCAGTTGGGCGAGGCCTGGACCTGGGAGCACCAGGCGCTGGTGCGCGCCCGCGTGCTCGCCGGCTGCCAGCGGGTGGCCAGGGCCTTCGAGGCGATCCGCGCGAAAGTGCTGGGCCAGCAACGCGATCTGCCGGAGTTGCGCAAGGAGGTCAGCGAGATGCGCGCGAAGATGCGCGACAACCTCGGCACCCCCAGCACTGTCGCCGGCACCGCGCCGAATGCCTTCGAGGCCGCGGCCCCGTTCGATCTCAAGCAGGATGCCGGTGGTATCGTCGATATCGAATTTATGGTGCAATACGCGGCCCTGGCCTGGTCGTGGCAGCACCCGGAGCTGGTGGAGTTCACCGACAATATCCGCATCCTGGAAGCGCTGGAGCGGGTCGGGTTGATGTCCGGCGAGGATGTCCTGACGTTGCAGGACGCCTACAAGGCTTACCGGGCGGCGGCGCACCGATTGTCCCTGCAGAAGCAGCCGGGCGTGGTAAGCGGCGACCACTTCCATGCGGAGCGGCGCATGGTGATGCAGATGTGGAAAGCCTTCGAGCTGACCTGATTCGCTGCGATTTCCCTCCCCTGGGCTTTTGAACGATGGAGCCAGCATCCGGCGGGATGAAGTTCGCCGGAGCGGCCCGCGCTGTCAGTTGTGTTGTGCGGGCCTATGGATGTCAGGAACGAGGCGCGTGATGCCATTGCGCCAGGTCACAGGGAGTGACGAAAACTGTCCGGCCGAAAGAGCGGCTGGGCTAGACTGCCGGCATTCGATGCACGGCACCCGACGACGCCACACGGCTGGATGAATGGAGTACGGGGAGGCGAGAGCCTCCCCGGTCGTTTCTGGAAAAGGCATGAGAATTCTGATCGTAGGCCCCTCCTGGGTGGGCGACATGGTGATGGCGCAGACACTCTTCCAGTGTCTGAGGCAGCGGCACCCCGACTGCGTGATCGATGTGCTGGCGCCTGACTGGAGCCGGCCGATCCTCGAGCGCATGCCCGAGGTGCGCCAGGCCCTGAGCTTCCCGCTCGGCCACGGCGTGCTGGACATCGCCTCGCGCCGCCGTATCGGCAAGTCCCTCAAGGGGCAGTACGACCAGGCGATCCTCCTGCCCAACTCGCTGAAGTCGGCGCTGGTGCCCTATTTTGCCGGTATCCCCAAGCGCACCGGCTGGAAGGGCGAGATGCGTTACGGCCTGCTCAACGATATCCGCGCGCTGGATAAAGAGCGTTACCCGCTGATGATCGAGCGCTTCATGGCCCTGGCATTCGAGCCGGGTGCGGAGCTGCCGCAGCCTTATCCACAGCCACGCCTGGCCATCGACCCGCAGAGCCGCGAGGCCGCGTTGGCCAAGTTCGGCCTTAGTCTGGATCGCCCGGTGCTCGCCCTGTGCCCCGGCGCCGAATTCGGCGAGGCCAAGCGCTGGCCTGCGGAGTATTACGCCAAGATCGCCGAGGTGAAGATCCGCGCCGGCTGGCAGGTATGGATATTCGGCTCGAAGAACGATCATCCCGGCGGCGAAGACATCCGCATGCGCCTGATCCCCGGCCTTCGCGAAGAGTCGGTGAACCTGGCGGGCGAGACGGCCCTGTCCGAGGCCATCGACCTGATGTCCTGCGCCGGAGCCGTGGTCACCAACGATTCGGGCCTGATGCACGTGGCTGCTGCGCTGAACCGCCCGCTGGTGGCGGTCTACGGCTCCACCTCGCCGCAGTTCACGCCGCCGCTGGCCGACCAGGTGGAAATCGTCCGCCTGGGATTGGAATGCAGCCCCTGCTTCGACCGCGTGTGCCGTTTCGGCCACTACAACTGCCTGCGCGAGCTCAAGCCGCGCCCCGTGATCGAAGCGCTGGACCGACTGGTCGCTGACCCGGTGGACGTGGAAAGCGCCGAATGAGGGTTCTGCTGATCAAGACATCGTCCCTGGGCGATGTCATCCATACCCTGCCGGCTCTGACCGACGCCGCCCGTGCCATTCCCGGGATCCAGTTCGACTGGGTGGTGGAGGAAGGCTTCGCCGAGATTCCCGCCTGGCACCCCGCCGTGGCCCAGGTGATCCCCGTGGCGATCCGTCGCTGGCGCAAGAATCTCTGGCAGACATTGAAAAGCGGCGAATGGGGCCGCTTCAAACGCCGTCTGAAGGAAGTCGACTACGACCTGGTGATCGACGCCCAGGGCCTGCTCAAGAGCGCCTGGCTGACCCGCTACGCTCGCCGCCGCACGCCGATCGCCGGGCTGGACAAGGAGTCTGCGCGCGAGCCGGCTGCCAGCCGCTTCTATAACCGCACCCATCCGGTCGCCTGGGGCCAGCATGCCGTCGAGCGCGTGCGCCAGCTGTTCGCCCAGGCGCTGGACTACCCGCTGCCCGCCGGCACCGGTGACTACGGGCTGGATCGCAATCGCCTGCTGGACGAGACGGAGGCCGAGCCCTACCTGGTGTTCCTGCATGGCACCACCTGGGTGACCAAGCACTGGCCCGAAGTGTATTGGCGTGAACTGGCCCAGCGCATGGGCGAGCGCGGCTGGTCGGTGCGCCTGCCCTGGGGCAACGAAGCCGAACGGCAACGCGCCGAACGTTTGGCCGAAGGCTTGGAAAACGCTTCGGTGCTCCCCAGATTATCCCTCGCAGGCATGGCCAAGGTGCTGGCCGGCGCTTCCGCCTGCGTAGCGGTCGACACCGGACTCGGGCACCTGGCTGCCGCTCTGGACGTGCCGACGCTGTCGCTGTTCGGCCCGACCAATCCCGGTCTCACCGGCGCCTACGGACGCTCGCAGGTGCACCTGGCCAGCGACTGGCCTTCATGCGCGCCCTGCCTGCAGAAGACCTGCACCTACCAGCCGACGGCCGAAGACAAGCGCCAGTTCGACCTGCGGCATGAACAGCCTCTGTGCTTCACGCGCCTGAATCCCCAGCGCGTAGCGACCCAGCTGGAGGCACTGCTGCTGGCCCCGGAGACGCTTCGATGACCCTGGCTTTCGTCCTCTACAAATACTTCCCGTTCGGCGGGCTGCAGCGCGACTTCATGCGCATCGCCCTGGAGTGCCAGCAGCGCGGCCACGCGATCCGCGTCTACACGCCGATCTGGGAAGGCGAAGTACCGCCCGGCTTCGACGTGCGCGTGGCGCCGGTGAAGTCGTTGTTCAACCATCGCCGCAACGAGAAGTTCAGCGCCTGGCTGACCGCGGACCTTGCGCGCTCGCCGGTAGACCGGGTGATTGGTTTCAACAAGATGCCCGGCCTGGATGTGTACTACGCCGCCGACGGCTGCTTCGAGGACAAGGCGCAGACCCTGCGCAACTCCTTCTACCGCCGCTGGGGCCGTTACAAACACTTCGCCGACTACGAGCGCGCGGTGTTCGCGCCAGAGTCCAAGACCGAGATCCTGATGATCTCCGAAGTGCAGCAGCCGCTGTTCATCAAGCATTACCGCACCCCCGAGGCACGCTTCCACCTCTTGCCGCCGGGCATCGCCCAGGACCGCCGTGCGCCGGCCAACGCCGCCGAAATCCGCGCCGAGTTCCGTCGCGAGTTCAAGTTGGCAGAGGATGACCTGCTGCTGGTGCAGATCGGCTCGGGCTTCAAGACCAAGGGCCTGGACCGCAGCCTCAAGGCACTGGCCGCGTTGCCGCGCTCGCTGCGCAAGCGCACCCGCCTGATCGCCATCGGCCAGGACGATCCCAAGCCATTTCTGCTGCAGGTGAAGGCGCTGGGCCTGTCGGACAACGTGCAGATCCTCAAGGGGCGCAGCGATATCCCGCGCTTCCTGCTCGGCGCTGACCTGCTGATTCACCCGGCGTACAACGAGAACACCGGCACCGTGCTGCTCGAAGCGCTGGTCGCGGGCTTGCCGGTGCTGGTCACCGATGTCTGCGGCTACGCCCACTACATCGACGAGGCGAAGGCCGGGCGCGTGGTGCCGTCGCCCTTCGAGCAGGAGCGGTTGAACGCCATGCTCCAGGAGATGCTGCAAGACGACGTCGCGCGCGCCGACTGGTCGCGCAATGGCCTGGCCTTCGCCGACAGCGCTGATCTCTACAGCATGCCGCAGCACGCCGCCGACCTGATCCTGCGGGAGCGCGCATGAAGCTCGAACTGCACGAGCCCTTCAAGACCCTCTGGGCCGGCAAGGACCCGTTCGCCGAAGTCGAACGCCTGCAAGGCAAGGTCTACCGCGAGCTGGAGGGCCGCCGCACGCTGCGCGCTGAGGTCGAAGGTCGCGGCTATTTCGTGAAGATCCACCGCGGCATCGGCTGGGGCGAGATCGTCAAGAATCTGTTCAGTGCCAAGCTTCCGGTGCTGGGGGCGGGCCAGGAGCAGCGAGCCCTGGAGCGCCTGCATCAAGCCGGGGTGGCCACCATGACCTCGGTGGCGTATGGCGAGCGCGGCGGCAATCCGGCCGCACAACACTCCTTCATCATCACCGAGGAACTGGCGCCGACCATCGATCTGGAAGTCCTCTCGCTGGATTGGCTGCAGACGCCACCCGAGCCACGCCTCAAGCGTGCGCTGATCGCCGAGGTGGCGAAGATGGTCGGCACCATGCACCGCGCCGGGGTGAACCACCGCGACTGCTACATCTGCCACTTCCTGTTGCATACCGACCGCCCGATCAGCGCCGATGACCTGCGCCTGTCGGTGATCGACCTGCACCGGGCGCAGACCCGCGCCGCCACCCCGCGGCGCTGGCGCGACAAGGACCTGGCGGCGCTGTATTTCTCCGCGCTGGACATCGGCCTCACGCGCCGTGACAAATTGCGCTTCCTGCGCGGTTACTTCCTGCGCCCGCTGCGTGACATCCTCCGCGAGGAAGCCGCGCTGCTGGCGTGGATGGAACGCAAGGCGGCCAAGCTCTACGACCGCAAACAACGATACGGAGACCTGCTCTGATGGCCGGCTGGGTACTCGAAGCCGACTACCAGCACCTCGCCGCCGATTTCGGCAGCCTGGATGCCGTGTTCGCCCTCGAAGGCGAGCGCATCACCAAGGATGCGATGTCCGACGTCGTGCGCATCGAGCGTGACGGCGTGCGTTATTACGTCAAACGCTACCGCAAGCCGGGCAAGGGTTTCCGTCGCTATCTGCCGCGCCCGCGGGTGAAGGCCGAGTGGCAGAACCTCAAACAGTTCGCCAAGTGGGGCATCCCGACCGCGCAGGTGGTGGCCTACGGCCTGGAGCGCGCCAATGGCGGCTTCTCCCGTGGCGCGATCATTACCCGCGAGCTGGTCGACACCGAAGACCTGCATGCCCTGGCCAGGCGCAACGATCCGCGCCTGAAGGATCGCGCCTGGGTCGCGCATGTCATGCGCCAGCTGGCCGGCTACACGCGGACCATGCATGACCACCATTTCACCCATAACGACCTGAAGTGGCGCAACATTCTGGTCGACGGGGAGGGCACGGTGTACTTCATCGATTGCCCGATCGGTGATTTCTGGGTCAGCTTCATGCTGCGCTATCGGATCACCAAGGACCTGGCCACCCTCGACAAGGTCGCCAAGTACCATCTCTCTTACACGCAGCGCCTGCAGTTCTACCTGCTGTACCGGCGCCGCGAACGACTGAACGCGTCGGACAAGAAGCGTGTCCGGCAGATCGTCCATTTCTTCGAGGGACGCGAGTGAAGGATTTCATTGCCGAGGGCGACCAGGCCCTGCTGGAAAGCAACGCCCTGGCCGATTTCGATGCCCTCTGGACTCTGCAGCTGGATGCGGTGGACGAGCCCAACACCGAGCGTGGCGGCTGGAGCAGCGTTTATCGCCTGGAGCTGGACGGCACCGCCTACTACCTCAAGCGCCAGAGCAACCACCTGACCCGCAGCCTGAAGCACCCGCTGGGCGAACCTACCTTCAGCCGCGAGTTCCGCAATATCCAGCGTTACCGCCAGCTCGGCATTCCCTCGATGCAGGCGGCCTTCTTCGGCGCGCGGCAGGTCGGCGGCGAGCGCCGGGCGATCCTCATGACCCGTGCCCTGGATGGCTGGCGTGACCTGGACAGTCTGCTGCAAGGCTGGTCGAACCTGCCTGCCGAGCGCCGCCAGGCCGTCCTGCGTGCCTGTGGCATGCTCGCCCGGCGCCTGCATGAGGCCGGGCAGATGCACGGCTGCTTCTATCCCAAGCACATCTTCCTGCGCGAGACCGACGACGCCTTCGAGGCGACCCTGATCGACCTGGAGAAGACCCGCCCGCTGTGGTTCGGCCAGCGCGACCGCGTGCGCGACCTTGAACCGCTGCTGCGCCGCGCGCCGGACTGGAACGAGGCCGACGTGCGCAACCTGCTGGCGGCTTATCTGGGAACTGCCGCGGGTGGCCCGGAAGTCGACGACTGGTACCGCCGCCTGGGCGCGCGCCGCAAGAAGAAGGAAAACCGCGCATGAGGCTGTCCGCCCTGCGCGATGCCGGCCGCGCTCCGTCGCTGCCCCTGCGCATCGAGCTGGAAGACGGCGCCGGCCCGGCCGAGCTGCGCCTGGACAGCCTGTTGCGGGTACTGCCCGGGCAGCGTTACGTCGGCGCGGCCAATTGGCGTGGCCGGCCGGTGCTGGCCAAGCTGCTGGTCGGCGGCAAGGCTGCCCGGCACTTCCAGCGTGAGCGCGACGGCGTGCGCCTGCTCGCCGAGCAGGGCCTGACCACACCGCAACTGCTGGCCGATGGCCTGAAGGACGGCGAGGGCGGCTGGTTGCTCTTCGAGTTCCTCGACAACGCCCAGAGCCTCTGGGATGCCTGGCGCGCCGTGGAGGGCGAGCCACTGCTGTCCGAAGGCCAGGCCGCCGTCATTGCCGAGGCGCTGACGGCCATCGCCCAGCTGCATGCCAAGGGCCTGTGGCAGGAAGACCTGCACCTGGACAACCTGCTGCGCCACGCCGGCCAGCTCTACCTCATCGACGGCGCCGGCATCCGCGCGGAAACCCCGGGTCAGCCACTGTCGCGCAAGCATGTCTTGGAAAACCTCGGGGTATTCTTCGCCCAGTTGCCGGCCAGCCTTGATCCGTATCTGGAAGAGCTGCTGATCCATTACCTGCTGGCCAATGGCGAGCACGCGCTGCCGTTGGAGGCCTTGCAGAAGGAAATCGCCAGGGTGCGCCGCTGGCGCGTGGGCGACCTGATGAAGAAGATCGCCCGCGATTGCAGCCTGTTCAGCGTGTTCAAGGGGCCGTTCGGCCTGCGCGCGGTGCGCCGCGAGGAAGAACCGGGCCTGCAGCCGTTGCTGGCCGATCCCGACGCCTTCATCGGCAAAGGGCATATCTACAAGACCGGCGGCGCCGCCACGGTTGCCCGAGTCGAGCTCGACGGCCGGCCGTTGGTCGTCAAGCGTTACAACATCAAGAACCTGTTGCACTGGTTCAAGCGCTTCTGGCGCCCCAGCCGGGCCTGGGGGGCGTGGCGCGAGGGCAATCGACTGGACTTCCTCGGCATTGCCACCCCGCGTCCTCTGGCGGTCATCGAGCGCCGCTGGCTCTGGCTGCGCGGGCCGGCCTTCCTGATTACCGATTACCTGACGGGTCAGGATATAATCGCCCGTTTCAAACCCTACCTGGATCAGTCGGAGGGTGGCGGCTTGCCGCCAGAATCGGATCTTGCAGCCCTGGACAGACTGTTCGCGGCGTTGGTGCGTGAACGTATCAGCCACGGCGATCTCAAAGGGCACAACGTGTTCTGGCAGGAGCAGGGCGAAGGCGGGCAATGGTCGTTGATCGACCTGGATGCCATGCAGCGCCACTCGCGAGAAGCGAGTTTCGCCCGCGCCTATGCCCGCGACCGTGCGCGCTTCCTGCGCAACTGGCCAGAGGGCAGCGCACTGCACCAGCTGCTCGACGAACGTTTACCGCGGGTGCCTGCGCACCCGCCCAGATGAAAGAGGCTAGACCCTGTGGCATTGACCATCCTCGGCCTGTCCGGCGCCGTAAGCCATGACCCTTCCGCCGCCCTGTACATCGACGGCAAGCTGGTCGCGGCCGTCGAAGAAGAGCGCTTCGTCCGCGACAAGCACGCGAAGAACCGCATGCCCTACGAGTCGGCCAAGTTCTGCCTGGAACAGGCCGGGATCAAACCGTCGGACGTTGACGTGGTGGCCATTCCCTTCGCCCCCATCAGCATCTTCGACAAGGCCCGCTGGCACTATGCCAAGCGCTACGCCTACGCGCCGGACCGCGCGCTGGACGCCATCCTGCTCGGCAACCGCCGCTACCACCGCTACTACAAGCGAATCCAGTGGTGCCTGCAGCAGTTGGGCTTCGACCTGAAGAAGGTCAAGATCCAGCCGGTCGAGCACCACCTGGCCCACGCCTCCAGCGCCTACCACTGCTCGGGCTTCAAGGAGAAGACGGCGATCCTCGGGATCGACGGCAAGGGCGAGTACGCCACCACCTTCTTCGGCTACGGCGAGAACGGCAAGATCCACAAGATCAAGGAGTTCTACGATCCGGACTCCCTGGGTGGCCTGTATGGCGCGATCACCGAGTACCTCGGCTTCGACATGCTCGACGGTGAGTTCAAAGTCATGGGCATGGCGCCCTACGGCGATGCCAGCAAGTACGATTTCTCGCGCCTGGCCAAATTCGAGAACGGCGAGCTGATCATCAATACCGACTACGCCAACGTCATCGGCTTCCGTCGCTACAAGGAGAAGGGCAAGGGTTACTACTTCTCGCCCAAGCTGATCGAGTGGCTCGGTCCCAAGCGTGAAGGCGACATCGCCGACGATCCCTACATCCACTACGCCGCCAGCATCCAGGCGCTGTTCGAGAAGCTGGCGCTGGAAATGATGGATTACTACCTGGGCGACATCATCCGCGAGACCGGCAAGGTCGCCTTCGCCGGCGGCTGCGCGTTGAACGTCAAGCTCAACCAGAAGATCATCGCCCGTCCCGAGGTCAAGGAACTGTACGTGCAGCCCGCGGCCAGCGACGCCGGCACCGCGGTTGGCGCGGCGGCTTATGTGTCCTGGGAGCGTGGCGTACCGGTCGAGAAGATGGAACATGTCTACCTCGGCCCGGAATACAGCAACGAAGACGTCATCGCCGCCTGCGCCCGCCACGAGGCCAAGCCGCAATGGCGCAAGATCGACAATGTGCCCGAGCACATCGCCAAGGTGCTGGTCGAAGGCAATCCAGTAGCCTGGTTCCAGGGCCGCATGGAGTTCGGCCCGCGCGCCCTCGGCGGCCGCTCGATCATCGGTTGCCCTAGCATCGCTGGCGTGGCTGACCGCATCAACGCGCAGATCAAGTTCCGCGAGCGCTGGAGGCCCTTCTGCCCGTCGATGCTCGATACCGTCGGCCCGCAGATGTTCAAGATCGACCACCCGGCGCCGTTCATGACCTTCACCTTCGAAGTCAACGAAGAGTGGAAGACCCGCGTGCCGGAAGTCGTCCACGAAGACGGCACCTCGCGCGCCCAGGTGCTCAAGCGCGAGTTCAACCCGCGTTACTACGACATGATGAAGGAGCTGGAGAAGCTCACCGGCAACGGCGTGGCGCTCAACACCTCGCTGAACCGCCGTGGCGAGCCGATGATCTGCTCGCCGACCGACGCCCTGAACATGTTCTACGGTTCGGACCTGCAGTACCTGATCATGCAGGACATCCTGGTGGTCAAGGATGGCACCGCCGCCAGCCCCGCCGACTGAGTCTGCCAGGCTGTTTCCAGCCGGCTCCGCCAGGGGCCGGTTTCCATGTCGGGAAGACACGTCGTGAAAGTGATGTTGATGGTGATGGACGAGCAGAGGGTCATCCTCGATCGTCTTTATGAAGTCATCCAGAGCAATTGCTCCGAGTGCGAGATTCATCGACTGAGCAAGGCGCAGCAGATGAACCTGGGGCCCTACCTCATCGCCGCCGATTACCGTCGTTTCGACCGGATCGTGATCTTCTCGCGCCTCAAGCGCATGGTGCCTCAACTCGCTGTACTGCGCTGCCTGCCCAACCTGGTGATTCTCGAGCACGACGCCTACCAGAACTACATGCCCGGCAGTAAGTATCGCGGCAAGTACTCGGCCCTGCTGCACAAGCTCCCAGGGGCGCGCATCCTCGTGTCGGGAGCGCTGGTTGCCCAGCGTCTGGCGAACGAGGGGGTCGATGTGCGCTTCGTCTCCAAGGGTTATGACGAGGAGATGCTGCGCAATATCGGCAGCGAGCGGGATATCCCGGTCGGCTTCCTCGGCAGCTTGAAGAGCAGCGAGTACAGCCAGCGCAAGGAGATGCTGGAGAGCATTGCAGAACGTGTGCCGATGCTCATCACTCGCACCGCTTCCGGAGCGGAGTATCTGGAGACCCTCAATCGCATCGCGATCTTCGTCAGCGCGGATATCGGCATGGGCGAGTTCATGATCAAGAACTTCGAGGCCATGGCCTGTGGTTGCGTCCTGCTGGCGTGGAGCCAGGGAGAGGAAGATCGCCTGCTGGGCTTCGAGGATATGCACAACGTGGTGTTCTATCGCTCGGTTGACGAAGCCGTGGAGAAGATCCGGCAGCTTCAGGCCGACCCTGAACTGGCCCAGCGGATTGCCCAGGTCGGCCAGGCATTCGTCGAGGAGCGCTACACCTTCGCCCGGGTCGGCAAGGACCTGGCGGCGGCCATCGCCGAGCCTATGCAAGGCTGGTCGATGCCCGGAGTGCTGACCCGCTGGTGGGCTCGCATGCGCTTTGGCTTCCGGGTGGGCTGAGAGGATGCCAATGCAGCATTTGTACCGTGGTGTCGCGGCGAAAGGTCGATCGTGAGTCAGAGTCGTCATGCAGCGCAGTGGGTGGAAGACAACCTGCCGCCGGAGTTGAAGGTTCTGCTTCGTCGCGCCGAGCGAGTCATCCTGGTCGCGAACAACCCTGCCATCAGTGCCGGGGATTTTGACGCCCTGGCCCTCGGCCCGCGCGATGTCGTGGTGAGCTTCAATACCGCTGTCAAAGCAGAGTTGCTGAGTGCCGAGACGGTCAACGTGTTTGTCCATGGCTATCACGGCCAGGAATTCCACTTCTTCGGATTGCCGTGTCGTCCATGCATCACAAGGTTGTTCGAGCAGTCTCCGGATCGCTGTTTCACCTTGCTGGTGGGGGTGGTCAACCCGATGTCGGCGTTGCCGCGGGTGGCGATCTACGAAGATCGCATCCCGCTGCCGACCCTGCTCGACTATCCCCGCATGCGCCCCAGCGGCAAGCCGTTCGCCGGCCCTTCCACCGGCTTCAACGCCATGGTGGTGTTCGACTGGTTGCTGGGCAGGCCCGGTTATACCTACGAGTTGTTCGCCCTGGGCTTCTCCAACGAGGCGGGAACTCTGTGGAACGGGCATGCCTGGGACTACGAGCGCGCCTGGATGCATGCATCCCGCGTGCGTGTGATTGCCCTGGAAAGCGCCGGAAAGCGCTGGTGGTGGCCATTGCGTTTCAAAGGGAAGAAAGCCAAATGAGTGGCTATCAGTCGAGCCTTTTCGCTGGAGTCTGGTCGTGAAGATCGCCGTCGCCTTCTTTGGTATTCCACGCAATTCCGAGCTCTGCTTCCCCCAGATCCAGCGCAACATCCTGCAGGTTCTTCCCGCCGACGCGCAGGTGTCCTGCTTCTACCATCTCTATCGCCTGCGCGAGGTCTTCAATCCGCGTTCTGGCGAGGCCGGGGTGCTCGGCGATGAGAACTTCACCCCTTTCCAGGATATGACCGGCCTGATCGAAGAGCCGGAGCTCTGTCTCGATCGCTGGAATTTCGAAGCGATCAAGCAGCGCGGGGACACCTGGAAAGATGATTTCCGCTCGATCCGCAACCTGATCCACCAGCTCAATTCTCTGCATCAGGTGACGTCGCTGCTGGCCCCGACTGACCCGGATTTCGTAGTGTACGTCCGCCCGGACATCTTCTTCCATGACCCATTGCCGGGGTATGTGTTCGCCCACACGGAGCGGCGACGCAGGAATGTCTACGTGCCGAACTGGCAATGGTGGGGCGGTCTCAACGACCGCTTTGCCATCTGCGGTCGCGAGATATACCGGGCGTACGGCTGCCGGGCCGAGGAGATGCTGAACTTCTGTGATGCGAGCGGCCGCTCTCTGCACTCCGAGCGGCTGCTGAAGTTCGCCTTGCAACGTTACGGCGCGCGGGTCTGCATGATGGATACTACCGCCTCGCGGGTACGCATCGATGGGCAGTTTGCCGAGGAACCGTTCTCGCCCAAGCGCTCGATGGGCAAGCGAGAGAATCGCTATTTCCATAGGGTTGCCCAACTGCGCACCTGGCTGGACAAGTACGGCATTCTCTAGGTTTCCGTGAGCGCTGCGGCAGGCGGGCCGTCTGTCCCGTTTGCCCGGCGAGCAGGTCGCCAGAAACTATCTGGCGACCTTCTTCCTGCGCTTGGCATTGAGCCAGAGCCGCACGGCCTTGCGGGTATAAGACAGTTTGAAGATGACGCGCCAATTGCGCTTGAGGGCCATGCGGAAGAAGTGCTTGGCCGAGAGGTCGTCGTCCGTCAGGTAGGCTTCGCGGAACAGCGACAGGCAGCGTTGGGTGTAATAAGCCTTGCTCAGTCGCTGCCAGTCGCCATCAAGGCGCCGGAAGACTTCCTCGACCAGTTCCACGCCGATCTGCTTCGAGTAGTGGAACTGGTGGCGCAGGCTGTCATCGTGGCGGTGGATGGTAGCCAGGGGTTTTTCCAGAATGGTGCAGGGATAACTAGCCAGCACCTGCGCAAATACCGGGATATCTTCGGCATTGCGGAAGTTCTCCGGGTACAGGCCCCGCTCGAATACCTCTCGATGCATGACGCAGGCACCATTGGAGAGGTTGATATTCTTTTCGATCAGGTAGCCGCGTACCCGCTCCTGCGGGGTTCGCGGAAGCGCCTGAGGCGTGCGCTCCACCGTCCTGTCGCAGGTCTTTGCCAGGTAGCCGCCAATCACCATGCGACTGTGCGGGTACTGCTCGATGTGCTGGCGTGCGGCTCTCAAGGCTCCGGGCGTCATTTCATCATCGGCGTCCAGGAAGATCAGGTAGTCCCCTCGGGTTTCGGCAATTCCACGATTGCGCACGGTGGCGAGACCGCCGTTTTCCTTGCGCAGGCTGCGGAAATTGCCGAACTGCTGATGAAGGGCCTCGATCAGGGCCGGCGTAGCGTCCGACGAACCGTCATCGATGATCAGTAGCTCGCTGTGCTCATCCAATTGAGTTGCGACGGATTCGACGGCGCGACGAAGCACGTGCGCATAGTTGTACGCGGGAATTACAACGCTGATCAGGGGTCTTGCTGTCATGAGAGGCGCGTCATTGTGTAGCTGTCCATCCACTAGCTGGCATCAGGATATGCGAGGCTGCGATCTGCTTGAGGGCGTTCGTCACAGCAAATTCAAGTTAAGTCGCAGCGGCTTGTGCCTGCTTGGTCCCGAGGTGACTCGACGCGAGTGCGGTTGCACAAGTCGTTCCGGGGCGACGAATAGTATCCTGTTGAAAGGTTTGTATCCAAGGTTCTACAGACGGCCAGAGCCCGTCGTGGAAGTCCGCCCGGGGAAACCCACGTTCAGCGCTGTTTCGACACTTCAGGCGAGGGAGAGTGCTTGCTCCGGGTTGATTCTTTGAGCAGGAAACTGCTGAATGCTGCGTTTCTGGTGATTCATATCCGAGATGAAGGGTTTCATGGGAAGTCATGTAGTCGGGCGTTCGATTTTTTCCGCGGTCAGCGAAGGAAAGCTACTGTGGTGCGTTTTCTTTGCCAGCCTCGTTTTGTCATTGATTGCATCCTTCTGCAACCCGATCATCGGTCGTGATGCGGCCCTGTACATGGATCTTGCGGGTATTTACCAGCAGCAGGGTGTCACCGGTGCGTTGCAGCGCTTTGACTGGCCCTGGTTTTCCATACTGCTGAGCGTGACGAGCCAGGTGACAGGGCTGAGTTATGAACTGCTCGCCCGAGTGTTCTGCGAGCTGCTCACGGCAGTCGCCTGCGTCGCCTGCGTCGACTTTGTCCGCCGACTCCGCCCGCAAGCCCTGCCCTGGGCCTGCCTCGCCGTATTGGCAGTGCCGGCATTCAATGAGTATCGCGGCGACATCCTGCGTGAAAACGGTTTCTGGGCCTTCTCGCTCGTTGGTTTGTGCTACATGCAGAGCTGGCTGCAGCAGCGTCGTCCTGTCAGTTTGCTACTGGCTTGCGTGGCCGTCATTGTGGCGGCGGCTTTCCGCTTCGAGGCCGTCTACCTGCTACTGATCGTGCCGCTGATGGAGGTACTGAAAGCCGGCGGGGTCCCCTTGCGTCGGGGTTTGCGCTTCGCCGTAGGGGTGGCCTTGATGGGCGTGATTGCCGGCGCGTTGCTGTGGGTCGGCCGGCATGGCCTGTTGCCCCAGGGGCGAGTGGCCGGCCTGGTGGACTACCTGGATCTGGCGAGCGTCTTGCGCAACTTTTACGCGTTCGCTGATGGCGTGGCGCAAGCAATGCCCTTTGAATACGCCCGCGACAGTGCCCCGCAGATCATCTTCTTCGGCCTGCTGGGTTACCTGGCGAGCAAGGTACTCAGTGCTTTTGGTGTACTGGTGGTGCCGCTGTTCGTGGGCGCCGTTGCCCAGTGGCGAGAGCGGGAAAACCGCTGGCTGCTCCTGGATGTCGCTGCCGTTGGCTACATCGCACTTTTGCTGGTCTTCGCACTGAGCCACCTGTTTCTATCTAGCCGCTACGTGGCATTTGCCGCGTTCCTTCTGTTGCCACGGGCTGCCTGGGGGCTGAGTCTGATAGCGCAACGCTGGCCGCGCATCCGCGTCGCTCTGGTGGCGATCCTGGTGTTGATAGCCATGGCTAACGTGGTGTCACTCTCGGCGCCCAAGACACACTTGCGCGATGCTGGCCACTGGGTGGGAGAGCATCTGCCGAGGTCGGCAAGTGTGTACCAGGACGACAACCGGGTGAGTTACTACGCAGGCTGGGGATACGGCAGGGAAAGTTTGGACCGTGATCACGCGCTGGCGCGGACGGGCAAGGGGGCCTACGAGTATTTCGTCCTGGACCTCAAGCGCAAGGCCAAGCTACAACTACCCGCGCTGGAGAAAAAGGGCCTGGTGCCGCTTGCACAGTTCCACAACCGCAAGGGCGAGACCTACGTGGTCCTGCGCCGTGCCGGCGCGAAGCAGCCCTGATCTAGGGTTGCTGGAGCGTTTTTTCCAGGGAACCAGGTGGCCAGGGCATCGAGCTGGCTTGTCGATAGCCCTGGCAAAGCTGGGCGCCAGCGTCCGCTAGCAGCCATGTGCGGTCCTGCATGTAGCGCAGCATGTGGGCGAAGTTGCGTTTGCGCTGCAGTCGGCTCAAGGCACGGCGCTGGGTCTTCATGTCGGCAATGTCGATCAGGCCCAGTTCGCCTTCGGGGGTCTGCACGACGTTACCCAGGTGCAGCGAACGGAAGTACACCCCGCAATCATGCAGTTTGGCGATGAGCGAGCCGAGGTCCTGGCGTAGCTGCTTCTGGGGATGCTCCGCGCTTATCAGCTGGCGCAAGGTCAGACCGGGCAGCGGGTGGTAGTGCACCGCGTCGCGGGCGATCCCTGGGATGCGGTAGACAGCAATGATCCGTGGGCAGGGGATGGCCAGTTTCTGCAAGGCCTGGGTGTTGTCGGCAAAGCGTTGCGCATAGGGATACAACGCCGCCGAGGAGATCAGCCGCTTGCGCCGGAACAGCTTGAGGAAGTTGCCATCGGCCAGGCGCAGGACCTTGTCGCCATGCTTGTCGGCTTCCAGCACCTGGGCGCCGGCGCGCAGCGCTTCGTAGGCGGAGAGAGCGAGGTCTTGCATAACGGGTCCCTGAATCGATAGCCGGCTATAGTAGCCCAGCCGCCGGGCAAACGAGAGCGCTGTGTTATAATCGCCGACCTTTTAAGCGTGCGATTCCTACATGTCCGGTAAAGAACCCCAGGCAACTTCCAGCCTGAAGATCTACTTCCGACTGCTGACCTATGTGCGCCCGTACATTGGGATGTTCCTGCTCAGCATCGTCGGCTTCCTGATCTTTGCCGCTACTCAGCCGATGCTGGGAGCCATTCTCCAGTACTTCGTCGATGGCCTGAACAACCCCAATGCGTCGCTCTTCCCACGTTCGCAGTGGGTCTGGCTGCGTGACCTCAAGTTGCTGTTTGCCGTGCCGTTGCTGGTTGTTCTGATTGCCGTCTGGCAGGGTGTCGGGTCATTCCTCGGCAACTACTTTCTGGCCAAGGTTTCCCTGGGGCTGGTACATGACCTGCGGGTCGAACTCTTCAACAACCTGTTGACCCTGCCCAACCGCTATTTCGACCGACATAACTCCGGCCACCTGATTTCGCGTATCACCTTCAACGTGACCATGGTGACTGGTGCCGCCACCGACGCTATCAAGGTCGTGATCCGCGAGGGCATGACGGTCGTCTTCCTGTTCCTCTACCTGTTGTACAAAAACTGGAGCCTGACGCTGGTGATGCTGGCGATCCTGCCGGTCATCGCCCTGATGGTCACCAGTGCCAGCCGCAAGTTCCGCAAGCAGAGCAAGAAGATCCAGGTAGCCATGGGCGACGTGACCCATGTGTCCTCGGAGACCATTCAGGGTTATCGCGTGGTTCGCAGTTTTGGTGGCGAACCCTACGAGCGCTCGCGCTTTTTCAATGTAAGCAGCGAGAACACCGCCAAGAACCTGCGCATGAACAAGACCTCGGCGGTCTACACCCCCATGCTGCAACTGGTGATCTACAGCGCCATGGCCGTGCTGCTGTACCTCGTGCTGCTGCTGCGCGGCGATGCCTCCGCCGGCGAGTTGATCGCCTACATCACCGTTGCCGGCCTGCTGCCCAAACCGATCCGCCAGCTCTCCGAAGTCAGCTCGACCATCCAGAAGGGCGTGGCCGGCGCGGAAAGCATCTTCGAGCAGCTCGACGAACAGCCCGAGGTGGACAACGGTACCGTCGAGCGTGACCGCGTAAAGGGCCGCCTTGAAGTGAAGAACCTCAGCTTCACCTACCCGGGTACCCAGAAGAAGGTCCTCGACGACCTGAACTTCAGCGTCGAGCCGGGCCAGATGGTGGCGCTGGTCGGTCGTTCCGGCAGCGGCAAGTCGACGCTCGCCAACCTGATCCCGCGCTTCTACGACCATAGCGAAGGGCAGATCCTGCTCGATGGCACGGATGTCGAGGACTACAAACTGAGCAACCTGCGCACACACATCGCGCTGGTGACCCAGCAGGTCAACCTGTTCAACGACAGCGTGCTCAACAACATCGCCTACGGCGACCTGGCCAGCAAACCGCGCGAAGCGGTGGAGAAGGCCGCCGAGGACGCCTTTGCCCGCGAGTTCATCGACCGCCTTCCCGAAGGCTTCGAGACCGAAGTCGGCGAGAACGGCGTGATGCTTTCCGGCGGTCAGCGCCAGCGCCTGGCAATTGCCCGCGCCTTGCTCAAGGATGCGCCGGTGCTGATCCTCGACGAGGCCACCTCGGCGCTGGACACCGAGTCCGAGCGGCACATTCAGGCCGCCCTGGAAAAGGTCATGGAAGGTCGCACCACCCTGGTTATCGCCCACCGCCTGAGCACCATCGAGGCGGCGGACCTGATCCTGGTGATGGACCAGGGTCACATCGTCGAGCGCGGCAGCCACGACGAGCTGATCGCGCAGAACGGCTACTACGCCCGTCTGCACGCCCGTCAGTTCGCCGACGACCCGGTCGACGGGACCGAAGAAGCACCGGTCGAGCAACCGGTATGACGGCAGTGGGGAATCGCCGTCCATGCTGAACCGCCTGCGCGTCTTCCGCGAGCGCGGCTGGACCTCCCTCAGCGCCACCGATTACGCCGCCGCCTGGCAGCGCTTCGGCGGCAGCGTCGCGACCCATCCGGACGTGGTCGAACGTCTCGCCGCCCTGGCCGGTATCCCGGTGCGCTACCTCGGTTGGTTCGAAGGCGACGAACTGCGCGCCGCCGTGCCCACGTGGGGGCGCAACCTGGCCTTGTCCAAGGACGTGCTCAAGCGCGAAGGCAAGAAGGCGCTGTTCGACCTGGGCAACGCCGAGATCATCCTGCCGATCGCCGAGGGCGCGCGCATCGAGTTGCGCCATCAGGTGCGCTATCTCTCGGAGCTGAACCGTGAGCAGGTCAGCGACGCCCGTGAGCAACCCGAGCAGTTGGCGATGAATCGCGCGCCAGCGGATTTCTCGAAGAAATTCCGCTACAACCAGCGCCGCGAACAGCGTTTGCTGGAAGAGGCGGGCGGCGTGCTGCAGCCGATGAGCGAGCTGAGCCCCGAGGAGCAGGCGAGCATCTATGCCGACCTGTTCCAGCGCCGCTGGGAGTTCGAGGTACCGGGCAAGGCACGGTTGGCCGAGGTATTCGGCCTGATGCGTGAGTTCATGCGTGGTTCGCTGGTGCGCCTGGACGGCGAGCCGGTGGCGATCCAGATTCTTTACAGGGTCGAGGCGCCGAAATGGATCAGCGTCGAATATATCAATGGCGGCGTGGCGCCGGAGAACCGCGAGTTCAGCCCCGGCAGCGTGCTCAGCTTCGTCAATACCCAGCAGGCCTGGGCCGAAGCCGAAGCGCTGGGCAAGCCGCTGCGCTACTCCTTCGGCCGCGCCGACCGCGAGTACAAGGACCGCTGGTGCCACCGCGTGCCGGTGTTCCAGGTCTGAAGGCCCCTCGTCCTTCAGGGACAGGGGAGAACCCGAACCTCAAGCCTCACCGTTTGAGCGGACCTCGTCCACCATTTGCCTTGAGAGAGATCCCCGCGTGACCGCCCGCAAACAGCATCTGCTCAAACAGCACCGCCGCAAGAAGCGTGTGGTTCTGCTCGTCGCCCTGCTGGCGCTGATCCTGCTGGGTATCTTCGCGCCCTGGTGGAGTGTGCCGCTGGCCGTGTTGCTCGGCTGGGTCGCCCACGAGGCGTGGTTCGCCGATCACCTGTTCTACTCGCCGCGCGACGACTACCGCTACGACTTCCCCGAAGGCTCCGTCGCGCTGCCGGTCTCCCTGGGTCCGCACGGCTTGCACGTTGCCACCGGCGCGTTGCCGGAGCGGGAAGAGACCCTGGTGCTGGAGATCGAGGTGAAAGCCTCGCTGCTCGGCCGCTGGCTCGATCCGCAGGTGTTGATCGAGGGCGTCGAGAACGACCGCCAGGACTTCGAACGGGGTGTCAGCGGCAAGCGCTACATCAACCTCTCCGGCCAGGGCGCAGCATTGCGTGCCGGGCACCTGCGCATCCGCAGCCGCCATTGCCGGCTGGCGCAGCAGGGCGTGCTGCATGCCTTCGACAACCCCGATTACGCCCGGCAGCGCCTGCTGATCATCGCCCCTCACGCCGATGACGCCGAACTGGCTGCCTTCGGCCAGTACAGCCGTTGCCCGGAAGCCTGGATCGTCACCCTGACCCAGGGTGAGATCGAGGCCGAACACTACCAGCGTCTCGGGCTGGGCAAGGCCGAGGCTGCCAGACTCAAGGGCCGTCTGCGCACCTGGGACAGCATTGCTGCGCCGCTCTGGGGTGGCGTGCCGGCCGAGCGTTGCGTGCAACTGGGCTACTACTGCCTGCAACTGCCGGCCATGGCTGCCGAGCCGAGCCAGGCGTTCGGCTCGAAGGAGTCCGGCGAGACCGACATCCGCAGCGTACGCGGCTTCAATCCGTTCGCGCTGCCGGCCGACAGCGACGGTGCGCCGACTTGGCTCAACCTGGTGGCTGACCTCACCACACTGATCGAACACATCCGCCCTGAGGTGATCCTTACCGCTCACCCGGAGCTGGACCCCCACGCCGACCACGTGCACGCTACCCGCGCGACCCTGGAGGCCATCGAACGCAGCAGCTGGCGGCCGCAGACCCTGCTGCTTTACGCCAACCACCTGCACGATAACGATCGCTGGCCCATGGGGCCGGCCGATGGCGGTATCGCCCTGCCACCTTGTATCGAGGCATTGCCGGCCGACCCGCTGTGGAGCCCGGTGCTGGATGCCGCGACGCGCATCGACAAAGCCCAGGCCCTGGCCCTGCAGCACGATCTGCAGACCCCGCTGACCGGCAAGAAGCGCCTGCGCCGGCTGATCCAGCGTGTGTTCGCCGGGCGCCAGTGGCCGGTCACCGGTGACGACGAGTTCTTCCGCAAGGCGGTGCGTCGCCACGAGCTGTTCTGGGTCCGCAGACTGCCCTGACCGGCGCAAGTCGCACCGGGCGGCTATGGTATTATCCGCGGCGATTTCGACCTGCGGAGTTCCCATGAAATTGACCATGCCCCGATTCGATCAGGCCCCCGTTCTAGTAGTCGGCGACGTGATGCTCGACCGCTACTGGCACGGCGCGACCTCGCGCATCTCGCCCGAGGCGCCGGTGCCCGTGGTGCGGGTCGAGCAGCATGAGGACCGCCCCGGCGGCGCCGCCAACGTCGCGCTGAACCTTGCCGCCCTCGGCGCACCGGCCTTCTTGGTCGGTGTCACTGGTGTCGACGAGGCCGCCGACAGCCTGAGCGACAGCCTGCAGGCCGTGGGCGTGACCACCCGCTTCCAGCGCATCGCCGGCCAGCCGACCATCGTCAAGCTGCGGGTCATGAGCCGCCACCAGCAATTGCTGCGCGTAGACTTCGAGGAAGCCTTCCGCACCGACGCGGTGGCGCTGTCCGCCGATGTCGAAGCGCTGCTGGACCAGGTCCGTGTGCTGGTGCTCTCCGACTACGGCAAGGGCGCGCTGAAGAACCACCAGGCACTGATCCAGGCCGCGCGCAAACGCAATATCCCGGTGCTGGCCGATCCCAAGGGCAAGGACTTCGCCATCTACCGTGGCGCCAGCCTGATCACCCCGAACCTCTCCGAATTCGAAGCCATCGTCGGTCGCTGCACCGATGAAGCCGACCTGGTTGCCAAGGGCCAGCAACTGATGACCGAGCTGGAGCTCGGTGCGCTGCTGGTCACCCGTGGCGAACACGGCATGACCCTGCTGCGCCCCGGCCACAGCGCCCTGCACCTGCCGGCCCGCGCCCGCGAAGTGTTCGACGTCACCGGTGCTGGCGACACGGTGATTTCCACCCTGGCCGGCGCCATCGCTGCTGGCGAGGACCTGCCGCAGGCCGTGGCCCTGGCCAATCTCGCCGCCGGCATCGTCGTCGGCAAGCTCGGCACCGCCGCCATCAGCGCCCCGGAACTGCGTCGCGCCGTGCAGCGCGAGCAGGGCTCCGAGCGGGGCGTACTGAGCCTCGACCAACTGCTGCTGGCCATCGAGGACGCCCGCGCCCACGGCGAGAAGATCGTCTTCACCAACGGCTGCTTCGACATCCTCCACGCCGGCCACGTGACCTACCTGGAGCAGGCGCGCGCCCAGGGCGACCGCCTGATCGTCGGGGTCAACGACGACGGCTCGGTGACCCGCCTGAAAGGCCCTGGCCGCCCGATCAACAGCGTCGACCGCCGCATGGCCGTGCTCGCCGGCCTCGGCGCGGTGGACTGGGTCGTCAGCTTCGCCGAAGACACCCCCGAGCGCCTGCTCAGCGAAGTCCGCCCGGACGTGCTGGTGAAAGGCGGCGACTATGGCGTCGATCAGGTCGTGGGTGCCGACATCGTCAAGGCCTACGGCGGCGAAGTCCGCGTGCTGGGCCTGGTGGAAAACAGCTCCACCACCGCCATCGTCGAGAAGATTCGTCACCAGGGCTGATCCTCCCCTCCCCAGAAAGGGCGCTACCGGGTAGCGCCCTTTTTGTTTGTGCCCCATGCACTGACCGCTCTGCCAGCGACCAACGGCAAAGCGGTCATGGTTCCTGCGGCATTTTGCGGCGCATGATCGGGGCATCCACCCTCCGCGGAGCGAGATGCCATGACCACCGACGTGCAGGGCCGCGCCCTGGCCGTGCTGAACCGTGTCGCCCAGGCCGACTGGCCGGACCGACTGAAGCTGCGCAAGCCTTTCGAAAGACTGCTCTACAGCGGCAGCCGCACCGGCTTTCGGTTGGCCAGCGAGCGCGCCGCCAAGCAGCCCAAGACCCCACGCAAGGCCGATCCCGATGGGCTGTTCGACCTGTCCCTGTCCGACGAGCAGCAGATGTTGGTGGAGATGCTCGAAGGCTTCGCCGCCGAAGTGCTTCGCCCGGCCGCCCATGAGGCCGACGCCAGGGCCCATCTCAGTCTCGAACTGCTGGCCCAGGCGCAGGAGCTGGGGCTGATCCACTATGGCGTCAGCGAAGTGCATGGCGGCATGGCCGGCGAACGCACCGTGGTGACCAACGCGCTGATCGCCGAATCCCTCGCCCGCGGCGACCTGAGTCTGGCTGCCGCGCTGCTGGTGCCGTTGTCGGCGGCCAACTCTATTCGCCGCTGGGCCTCGCCCGAACAGCAGGCGCGCTGGCTGCCGGCCTTTGTCGCCGAGGAAGCGGCGCCGCTGATTGCCATCGCGGTGAACGAGCCGCAGTTGTTGGCTGATCCACTGCGCCTGTCCACCAGGGCCCGCAAGCGCGGTTCGAGCTACACGCTATCCGGCGAGAAGTGCCTGGTGGTGCGCGGCGTGGATGCGCAGAAGCTGATCGTCGCCGCGGATGCCGGCGACGGCCCGGCGCTGTTCCTCGTCGATACCCGTGCCAAGGGCGTCGAAGTGCGTGCCGAGCCGGCGATGGGGCTGAAAGCCACCGGCACCGCGCGGGTTCGCTTCAAGGGGGTGAGAGTCCCGGCCGAACAGCGGTTGGCAGCCGAGCGCTTCGACTATCAATCCTTCCTCGATCACACCGCGCTGGCCTGGTGTGCGCTGGCCGTGGGCACCGCGCAGGCCGCGCTGGACTACGTGATCACCTACTGCAACGAGCGCGAAGCCTTCGGCGAGCCGATCAGCCACCGCCAGGGTGTGGCCTTCATGGTTGCGGATATTGCCATCGAACTGGACGCCATGCGCCTGATGGTCTGGCGCGCGTGCGCGCTGGCCGAACGTGGCCAGGCGTTCCACCGCGAGGCCTATCTCGCGAAGCTGCTCTGCGCCGAGAAGGCGATGAAGATCGGCACCGACGCGGTGCAACTGCTCGGCGGCCACGGTTTCACCCAGGAACACCCGGCCGAGCGCTGGTACCGCGACCTGCGCGCCGTCAGTTTGATGGTCGGCGGCCTACACCTGTAACGCGGGCTCATCGCTGCTGTGCTCGCCCAGCCGGCGTTGGAAACGAACTCGGAATGCTCATTTACAACTGTAGACTCCGCTTCCTCGTCCGTTTCCGCCTTGGCTGCGCTTCGCTCGCAACGCGATGAGCTCCGCTTAGGAGCCTTGCATGTACCTCGAGACACCGAAGAAATTCCGCACCTTGCAGAACCAGGCCCGTCAGGTCGCCGAGAACTACCTGCGGCCGATTTCACGCAAGTACGACAAGGCCGAACACGCCTATCCCAAGGAACTGGACCTGCTGGCGGCGCTGCTGGACGGCATGAACGCCGGTTCGCCGGACGCCGTCGGCGCCACCTCGGCCAGCAAGCGCAAGGCCGGCGCGGAGGAGGGCGTGAAGAACGGCGGCAACCTCTCCGCCTGCCTGGGCGTGATGGAAATGTGCTGGGGCGATACCGGCCTGCTGCTGGCCATGCCGCGCCAGGGCCTGGGCAACGCCGCTATCGCCGCGGTGGCCAATGAGGAGCAGCTCAAGCGCTTCTCCGGTACCTGGGCGGCCATGGCGATCACCGAGCCGGGCTGCGGCTCGGACTCGGCAGCAATCCGCACGACCGCAACCCGCGATGGCGATCACTACCTGCTCAACGGCGAGAAGATCTTCGTCACCTCCGGCGCCCGCGCCGATGCGGTGGTGGTGTGGGCGACCCTGGACAAGAGCCTCGGCCGCGCGGCGATCAAGTCCTTTGTGGTGGAGAAGGGCACGCCGGGCATGACCGTCACCCGGCTGGAGAAGAAACTCGGGATCAAGGCGTCGGATACCGCCTCCATCAGCTTCACCGATTGCCGCGTGCCGGCGGCTAACCTGCTGGGCAATGCCGAGATCGATGTGCAGAAAGGCTTTGCCGGGGTAATGGAAACCTTCGACAACACCCGGCCATTGGTGGCCGCCATGGCCATCGGCGTGGCGAAGGCCTCGCTGGACCGTACTCGCGAGCTACTGAAGAAGGCGGGTTGTCGCTTCGACTTTCGCCAGCCGCTGCTGATCGCCAGCCATGCCGAAGCCACCCTCTATCGCCTGGAAGCTGAATGGGAAGCCGCGCGCCTGCTGACCCTGAAGGCGGCGTGGATGGCCGACAACCGCCTGCCCAATTCCAAGGAGGCTTCCATCGCTAAGGCCAAGGCCGGGCGGGTGGCCAACGAGGTGACGCTGAAATGCGTCGAACTGGCGGGGGCGTTGGGTTACGGGGAAGAGGAGCTGTTGGAGAAGTGGGCGCGGGATTCGAAGATCCTCGACATCTTCGAGGGCACCCAGCAGATCCAGTTGCTGATCGTGGCGCGGCGCTTGCTGGGCAAGAGTTCCAGTCAATTGAAGTGAAGCTGTTGTAGGAGCGAGCTTGCTCGCGAACTGCTCAACGCCGGCGTACCCGCCTGACATGGTTCGCGAGCAAGCTCGCTCCTACAGACGTCGCCCTACCGTCAGGCAGGGCGAATCAGGTTACGGCCTCAGGCCGTGCGTCGCCCGCTGCCGGCATTGCCGGCGGCGGGCGGCCACTGCTCCATCCATTCGCGGAAACGGATGCGCTCTTCGCGCACCAGCCAACCTTCCTGTTCGGCGAAGCTTTCCGATAGCCAGAGGCCGCGGGTACTCGCCTTGCACAGTTCGCCCTTGCTCAGGGTGAAGAGTTCGCCAGTGGGGCGGCCGTGTTCCAGCGGCAACAGGTAGAGGTCCGGACGACGGCGGTCCAGGCGGGCCACCAGCGGGCCGCTTTCGAGTTTTTCGTCGACATGGAACAGACTGACCTCGCGGGCGTCCTTTGGCAGCTCCATGCGCAAGTCGTAGACCAACTGCAGGGAGGCCGTCGGCAGGTGCACGTAGGCTTGCGGGCGCTCCAGCAGGCGCAGCGCGCCGGCCTGCACCGGGCGCGAGGCGCCGGAGAGCGGGGTGAGCGAGAAGTGGCTGGTTTCGCGGTAGCGCAGGATGCCCTCGTAGGGCGTTGGCAGCCAGGTGTCGCCGAAGCGCCCGCCGAGCCAGCCGTCCGCGGTTTCCACCAGGCATTCCTCGGCCACTTCCTGGATCGCGGTGAGCAGCGGCAGGTTCAGTTCGTGGGCCGGCACGTAGCCGGAAATCAGCTTGAGCACCGTGTCGCCGCGGTCG
Organism: Pseudomonas sp. HS-18; assembly: GCF_020401845.1. Lineage (NCBI taxonomy): Bacteria > Pseudomonadati > Pseudomonadota > Gammaproteobacteria > Pseudomonadales > Pseudomonadaceae > Pseudomonas > Pseudomonas sp. HS-18. Next base: position 5,810,427 of record NZ_CP084413.1, on the reverse strand, counting down.
AGGCGGCGCTGGCGCACCAGGATCCAGTGATCGCGGCCCTGGTAGTTCAAGGTCAGTCGCACCGACACGCCGAGATTGGCCAGTTCGGTGGTAAAGCGTTCGGTTTCGTGGATTTCGATGGGGCGGCGCTTTTCCAGGACCTGGGCAAAGTTCAGGGGCTTGCCGAGGGTCTGGTAGGCGAGACCTTCCGGGCTGGCTTCCACCAGCAGCGGCAGGGTCTTGAAGGCGGTCGGGTCCTTGCGGGCGAGCGTACGGGGCATGTGGGGGTTCCTTCTCGTACAGGGCGCCGGGTTGCGCCGGGCGCGTCCTTTTCAAAGGCGACGCCGACGCCAACGCTGACCGTCTGCGGGAGACGGACCGGCCGATCGTTCTTTACCGGGTCGCTACAACCTAGACAGCCTGACACCGATTCTGGCGTCATCGAAAATCAAAAAGATTTCCGGATTTTTCCCTGAAGGTCTTGGTGATTCCGAGATTTTTGCAGGGGAATGGCTGGCTGGCGACAGTTTCTGTGCCCACGGTTTTCGCCGGGGGAGTTGGAGCATGGCACAGGAATACGCAATCCACATGACCGTACGGCGTCTGCCGATCAGTGGTCGAGCACCTCGGCGGCGATGCTGACGTTGTGCGCCAAGTGCAACGGATTGATGGTGCCGACAATGGCGCTGGCGACGCCCGGATGGCCCAGCGCCAGCTCGAAGCTGGCGCGCACCGGATCGACACCCGGCGCCAGGGTGGCGTGGCCGCTGGCCAGGGCCTTCTTGATCAGGATGCCGCGACCCTGGGCCAGGGCATGGTCGATCACCAGCTTTTCCGCCTGTTCGTTGAGGTTGTAGGTGACCATGGCGCAGTCGCCGCGCTCCAGGGCCAAGAGGCCGCCGTCGGCGGTCTTACCGGAGAAACCGAAGCCGCGGATCAGCCCTTCGTCCTTCAGCTGTTCCAAGGTTGCGTAGACCTCGGTGCCGCGCAGGATGTCCAGGTCGTTGCCGTCGGAGTGCACCAGCACCAGGTCGATGTAGTCGGTCTCCAGGCGCTGGAGGCTGCGCTCTACCGAGCGGCGCGTGTGGGCGGCGCTGAAGTCGAACTGCGACTGGCCGCTGACGAATTCCTCGCCGGTCTTGCTGACGATCACCCACTGATCGCGCTGGCCGCGCAGCAGCGGGCCGAGGCGTTCTTCGCTGCGGCCATAGGCCGGTGCGGTGTCGATCAGGTTGATGCCCAGATCGCGGGCCAGGGCGATCAGGTCGGCAGCCTCGCGGTCATCGGGAATGCGAAAGCCCGCGGGATATTTTACGCCCTGGTCGCGGCCGAGCTTAACGGTGCCCAGGCCCAGCGGCGAGACGTTCAGGCCGGTGCTGCCCAGCGGGCGGTGCAGGTGATGCAGGGTCTTCATCCGAACAGTTCCTCCCACACCGGGCTGGCCATGGCCGGGCGCGGCAGGTTGGGCAGGGCGGCGCTGGCTTGCGGGCGGACGCCGCTCTTCTCCAGGGACTCCACTACGCGATCGGCGAAGTTCGGCGCCAGGGCCAGCTTGGTCGGCCAGCCGACCAGCAATGCGCCGTCCTCCGCGAGGAAGGCGCTGTCCGGACGCAGCAAGTTGTTCTGCGAAGGCTCCGCGCGGTCCACCCGCAAGGTGGCCCAGCGCGCGGTGGAAAGGTCGATCCACGGGACCAGCTTGTGCAGCTCGCGCTGCGCCTCGGTGATCTGCTCGGCTTCGCTGCGCGCGACACCGCCGGCTTCGGCGATGTCGCCTCCCAGGTACCAGACCCAGTCGCCATTGCTCAGCGGGTGGGTGGTGACGGTGACTCGTGGCTTCGGCCCGCCGCCGAGGCAGTGGGCGTAGAGCGGTTTCAGGGTCGGCGCGGTGACCAGCACCATGTGCAGCGGGCGGCGCTGCATTTCCGGGCGCTCCAGGCCCAGCTCGCGCAGCAGCGCCTCGTTGCCGGCGCCGGCGCTGAGCACCACGCGCTGGGCGCGGATCTCGCGGCCGTCCACGCGCAGGCCGGCCAGTTGGCCGCCTTCGCGCAGGGCTTCGATGTGTTCGCCGGCCAGCAGGCTGTCTCCGGCCAGTTCGGCGAGGCGGGCGATCAGGCTCGGCACGTCCAGCACCAGTTCAGTGAGGCGGTAGGCCTTGCCCTTGAAGGCCTTGTCCTGCAGGGCGGGCGGCAGATCGCTGCCCTTCACCTGGGCGACGCGGCTGCGCACCGCCTTGCTGGCGAAGAAGCTGGTGAGATTACCGGCCAGGCCGCCCGGTGACCACAGGTAGTGGGCGTCGGACAGCACGCGTACGCCGCGCAGGTCCACTTCGCCGGTCCCGGCCAGGCAGTCGCGCCACAGGGCCGGCATGTCGGCGATGGCTTCCGAGGCGCCGGTCAGCGCGCCGTGCAGCGCGTACTTGGTGCCGCCATGGATGATCCCCTGCGAGCGCATGCTCTGCACGCCCCCCAGCGCGGTGTTTTCCACCAGCAAGGTGGAAAAGCCGGAGCGACGCAGGCGGGCGTTGAGCCAGAGACCGGCGATGCCGCCGCCGACGATGAGGATGTCGGTGCTCAGGGATTCGGACATGAAAGCGCCTCGAAGGGAAAACAAGGCGCGCAGTATAACCCGATGGCGCGCGGCGGCAGGCCGCGCGCCGATGCCACGTCAGTGACCGGCGTTACCGGAAAACAGTTGGATCACCACCACCCCACTGACGATCAGGCCCATGCCGAGCAGCGCGGCGGTATCGAGCTTCTGTTGGTAGAGCACCAGGGCTGCAATGCTGACCAGCACGATGCCCAGCCCGGCCCAGATAGCGTAGGCGATGCCCACCGGGATGCTGCGGACCACCAGGGTGAGCATCCAGAAGGAAATGGCGTAGCCGACGATCACCAGTACCAGCGGCAGAGGCGTGGACAGGCCCTTCACCGATTTGAGTGAGGCGGTGGCGATGACTTCGGCGACGATGGCGATGGCGAGGTAGAGATAGCCGGGCATGGTGGGTGCTCCCCGGAACGACACGCCGCTCGTTGTGAGCGACACGCAGCTGACGTTCGATTCTGCCGGCCATTCTAGTCCCGTGGCTGATGGGATAAAGTCATTACCTATCTGAGTTGGAGATGGGTTCTGGAGATAGACCATGCAGTGGAACCTGGACCAGTTGCGCCTGTTCGTCAGCGTCGCCGATCAGTCGTCGTTTTCCGCTGCCGCGCGGCAGCTCAAGCGGGTGCAGTCTGCCGTGAGTTCTTCCATCGCGCTGCTGGAAAGCGACCTGGGTGTGACCCTGTTCGAGCGCAGCAGCGGCCGCCAGCCGGTGCTGACCGTCGAGGGGCGTGCGCTGCTGGACGAGGCGCGCGAAGTGCTGCGCCAGTGCGAGCGGCTGGAGAGCCGCGCGCTGTCGCTGGTGCGCGGCACCGAGCCCTTGTTGCGATTGGCGCAGGATGAAGCGATGCCTTATCAGCCGGTGCTCTCCGGGCTGCAGGCGCTGGCGCAGGAGTTCCCCGCGGTGGAGGTGCAGCTTTCCAGCAGCGCCCAGGGCGACGTGGCGCGCAAGCTGCTGGAGCGCCGCGCGGACCTTGGTCTGCTGTTCCATCACGAGGGTATGCCGCAGGAACTGGAGCGGCAGCGCCTGGGCACCATCGAGATGGTCACCGTGTGTGGCGCCGGGCATGAGCTGGCGAAGCTGGATTATGCGGACCGTCGCGAGCTGGCTCGGCATCGCCAGTTACTGATGGCCCCGCAGGACAGCCACTACCCCGGCGGCGAGCAGATCAGCCCGCTGGTGTGGCGCGCCGACAGCTTCTACGCCATGGCCGAACTGCTGATGCGCGACCTCGGCTGGGCCTGGCTGCCGACCCACGTGGCGCAGTATCCGGCCTACCAGCCGTTGCTGGTCGAGCTCGCCAGCGACTGGACGCCGCCGCCGCTGGTGGTGGAGTTGGTCTGGCGCCGCGACGAGCCGCTGGGGCCGGCGGCGAACTGGCTGGGCGAGTGCTTTGCGGAGCATCTCGCCGCGCCGGTTTGACCTGCTCTTCGTGGGAGCGATGCACCATGCAGGATTGTCCGGCCGCCAAGCCCGCTAATTTGCTACTCTCCGCCGCCATGAACCGGACCCTCTATACCCTGCTGTTCCACCTGGGCCTGCCGCTGGTCGCGCTGCGCCTGTTCCTGCGCTCGCGCAAGGCCCCGGCCTATGCCCAGCGCGTTGGCGAGCGCTTCGCCCTCGGACTGCCGGCGCTCAAGCCTGGCGGCATCTGGGTGCATGCGGTATCGGTGGGCGAGAGCATCGCCGCCGCGCCGATGATCCGCGCGCTGATACAGCGTCACCCCGGCCTGCCGATCACCGTCACCTGCATGACGCCCACCGGCTCCGAGCGCATCCGCGCGCTGTTCGGTGACCAGGTGCAGCACTGCTACCTGCCGTACGACCTGCCCTGGGCGGCGGCGCGCTTCCTCGACCGCGCACGGCCGGTGCTGGGCGTGATCATGGAGACCGAGCTGTGGCCCAACCATATCCACCAGTGTGCCAAGCGCGGTATTCCGGTGGCGCTGGCCAATGCGCGGCTGTCCGAGCGCTCGGCGCGTGGCTACGCGCGTTTCGCCGGGCTGACCCGGCCGATGCTCGAAGAGATGAGCTGGATCGCCGTGCAGACCGAGGCCGAAGCCGAGCGCTTCCGCCGGCTCGGCGCGCGCCCGGACTGCGTGAGCGTCACCGGCTCGATCAAGTTCGACCTGGCCATCGACCCTGAACTACTGGTCCGCGCCGGTGATCTGCGCGCCCAATGGCAAGCACAGCAGCGGCCGATCTGGATCGCTGCCAGCACCCATGTCGGCGAAGACGAAATCATCCTGGCGGCGCACCGCCAACTGCTGGAAAAACATCCGGACGCCTTGCTGCTTCTGGTGCCGCGCCACCCGGAGCGCTTCGGCCCGATGTTCGAACTGTGCCAGCGTGAAGGCTTCCGTACCCAGCGTCGCTCCACCGGCGAGCTGGTCACGGCGGACACCCGGGTGCTGCTGGGCGATACCATGGGCGAACTGCTGTTCCTCTATGCGCTGGCCGACGTCGCCTTCGTCGGTGGCAGCCTGGTGCCCAATGGCGGGCACAACCTGCTGGAGCCGGCGGCGCTGGGCAAGCCGGTGTTGTCGGGCCCGCACCTGTTCAACTTCCTGGAAATCGCTGCGCAATTGCGCGAGGTTGGGGCGCTGCGCGAGGTGGCCGATGCACCTTCGCTGGCAGTGGCCGTGGCCGCTCTGTGGGACGAGCCGGCAAGCGCCGAGCGCATGGCCGAGGCCGGGCGTGGCGTGATGAAAGCCAACCAGGGCGCGCTCGGGCGGTTGCTGGATGGGCTGGGGCGACTGATCAGAACGTCGGCGGGGTAATCACCCACAGCACCACCGCGTCCACGTCACCCGGATTGCCGTAGCGATGCGGCTCCTGGCTGGAGTAGCTGAAGCTGTCGCCCTCATTGAGCAGGAAGTAGCGCTCGCCCACCCATAGCTCGAACGTGCCGCTGAGCAGGTAGCCGGCTTCTTCGCCTTCATGGCTGTAGCTCTGCTGGCTGTAGGTGCCGGGCGGGAACTTCGAGTGGAGGATTTCCAGCTGGCGGCTGGGTTGTGGGCTGAGCAGTTCGTCGACGATGCCATCCTCGTAGTGCACGCTGGTACGGGCGTTGCGCCGCACGACGTAGCCGGCGTCGGCCGGATCGACCTGCACTTCGCTGGCGAAGAACCACTGGATGGTCACGCCCAGGCTGCGGGCGATATTGAACAGCGCCGGAATCGACGGATACGCCAGGTTGCGCTCCAGCTGGCTGATGTAGCCGGCGGTGAGCCCGCTCTGCTCGGCCAGCGCCGCCAGGGTCATGCCGCGCCGCTTGCGCAGGCCGCGGATGCGGGTGCCGAGGAACTGCGCTTCGGCGTTGGCGGGTGCTTCCTGCGGGGCTTTGCGGCTCATGCGGCGAGAGTCCTGGCGAATATCGTCGTGGGGCATTCTAAACAATGCGCCGGGGCTGTGGACCGTTTGCTCTTCGTAGGAGCGAGGGGCACCCAGTTCTTGCTCGCGAACGAGGCTCCCGGCGAGTTCGGCGCTGAGCGGTTCGCAAGCAAGCTCGCTCCTGCAGGAAGTTGCCTTGCCAGGGCTCAGATTGCCCAACCCGCCTTGAGTCCCTCGTAGATCGCCTCTTCCGCCGTGCGTGGCGCCAGGCAGTCGCCGATGCGGCGTACCTCGGCGAGGTCGGCGATCTCGTCGGCCAGTTCGTCCACCGGTTGGTGGCCCTGGCAGAGCACCAGAGTGTCGATGTTTTCCACCAGCATCGGCTCGCCGCTGGCGGTGTGCTGCAGGTAGACGGTGCTGTCGTCCACACCGTACAGGCGGGCGTAGGTGGTGATGCTGATGCCCAGGCGGTGCAGCTCGCCAGCCAGGTGATCGCGCACGTAGAGGGGCAGGCTTTCGCCGGCGTGGGTGCCGTTCACGGCGAGTTGCACCTGGTGGCCGTCGCGTACCAGGCGCTCGGCGATGCCGGGGGCGATCCAGTCGGCGCGCCAGTCGGTGACCAGAACGGAGCGGCCGAGCTTCACTTCGCCGCGCAGCACCTGCCAGGCGTCCACCACCTGCAGCTCGCCCGCTTCTTCGTAAGGGGGGCGATAGGGTTTGGCGCCGGTGGCGACGATCACTACGTCGGGGCGCTCGGCTTCTACCAGCGCGCGGTCGACGCGGGTGTTGCGGCGCACTTCGACGCCCGCCAGCTGCATCTCGCGTTGCAGGTTGGTGGAGGCACCGCCGAACTCCGCGCGGCGCGGCAGGAGCTGGGCGAGGTTGACCTGGCCGCCCAGCTGAGCGGTGGCTTCGCAAAGGGTGACGTCATGGCCACGCTGGGCAGCGACAGCGGCGGCCTTCATGCCGGCTGGCCCACCACCGACCACCAGGACGCGTTTGCGCTGGGCGGCCATCTTGCGTTCGGCGTAGATCAGTTCGCGGCCGGTTTCCGGATGCTGGATGCAGGAGATCGGGTAGCCGCGGTGGAAGTGGCCGATGCATGCCTGGTTGCAGGCGATGCAGGCGCGCACGTCCTCGACGTGGCCGCGTTCGGTCTTGCTGGGCATCTGCGGGTCGCAGATCAGCGCGCGGGTCATGCCGCAGACATCGGCCTGGCCACGGGCGACGATCAGCTCGGCTTCCTGCGGCTGGTTGATGCGCCCGGTGACGAACAGCGGGATGTCCAGATTGCGCTTGAAGGTGCCGGCTTCGTTGGCCAGGTAGGCCGCTTCGATGGCCATCGGCGGCACGATGTGGATGGCGCCGCCCAGGGAGGCGGAGGTGCCGGCGACGATGTGCACGTAGTCCAGGTCTTTCTGCAGCCCTTTGACGCCCTGCAGCGATTCGTCTTCGGTGAGGCCTTCGGGATCGCGTTCGTCGGCGGAGATGCGCAGGCCGATGATGAAGTCCTCGTCGGTGGCGGCGCGGATGGCGGCGATCACCTCGCGGGTGAAGCGCAGGCGGGCGTCGAGGTCGCCGTTGTAGCCGTCGCTGCGGCGGTTCACCCGTGGGTTGAGGAACTGCGCCGGCAGGTAGCCGTGGCTGGCCACCACTTCCACGCCGTCGATGCCGGCAGTGTGCAGGCGCCGTGCGGCGGCGGCATAGCCTGCAATGATCTCGTCGATCATCGCCTGGCTCAGCTCGCGGGGCATGACGCGGAAGCGCTCGTTGGGCGAGGCGGACGGTGCGTAGGCCACGGCCAGCAGGCCGTCGCTGGACTCCATGATTTCGCGGCCGGGGTGGAACACCTGGGACAGCACCACCGTGCCCTCGGCGTGGCAGGCCTCGGCGATGCGCCGGTAGCCGGGGATGCACTCGTCATCGGTGGCCATCAGCACGTGGGAGGTGTAGCGGGCGCTGTCGTGCACACCGGCGACCTGTAGCACGATCAGGCCGACGCCACCCTTGGCGCGGGCGGTGTGGTAGGCCACCAGCTGGTCGTTGACCAGGTTGTCGGTGGGCATCGAGGTGTCGTGCCCGGTGGACATGATGCGGTTCTTCAGCGCCTTGCCGCGGATCTGCAGCGGGCTGAACAGGTGGGGAAACTGGCTCATCGGGCAACTCCGGATTCTTGTTGTAAATACAGCGCTAAACATCGACCGCGCGAGCTAGAGCGCAACAAGGCGGAGACCGGAGAGGCAGCGGAGTTTACTCCAGTAAATGAGCATGCCGAGCCGGTTTCCAACGCAGTTGCGCCGACGCGCAGCCGGTCGACCAGCTAGGCGTTGCGCGCCTGCCAGTCCACCGGGTAGAGGGCGTAGAAGACGCAGGCTTTTTCGCCTTCGTAGGCCAGCGGCGTGCGTTCGGGGACCCAGATCACGTCGCCCGGCCTGGCCTCGATCACCTGGTCGGCCAGGCGCAGGCGGAAATTGCCTTCCAGCACCACGATCAGTTCGTCGTAGAGCACTGTCCACTCGATGGAGACGCCGTCGAAGCGCGCCAGGCCCGCGCCCATGGTCTCGCTGTCCGCCGGACCGATCAGGCGGCAGATGGCGGCGCGTTCGATGTCTTGTCCACCGTAGGACTGGAACTGCAGGGCGGATTGCTGGAAGTGGCGAACCTGGGACACGGCGACTTCTCCTGGGTGGAAAGTGTTGTTTAAGTTCTTGCTATGGAAATTTACCGCCAGTAAAAAATCAACTTGTTTTTTTAAAATTGACTGGGTAGTTTCGATGCCGCTCCCGGAGTTTCCGGGGCAACCGCGACGTGCTCCACAACAACTACAAGAGGAGAGGCGCATGAACCGTCCCGTACGGTACCCCCTCGCACGGCGGGTCCACCCGCTGGCAATCGATTCATCTCTGCCCTGTCTTTCTTGCTCCGTGGTTCCGGCGCGCCCGTCCTGCGTGTGTGCAGTCATTCCGGCTGCGCCCGCTGCCACCTACGACTGGGGGTATGCCCGATGACTTTGCGTCAAAGCAGTTTCCACAAACGCTTCTTCCTCAAGACCGCCGCCGCGCCCCTGCTGCTAGCCCTCGGGCTGTGCTGCGGCGTCGCCCAGGCCGCCGAGAACATGGTGGTGGTCGGTTATGGCGGCGCGGGTCAGAAGGCCCAGGAAGCGGCCTTCTTCCAGCCGTTCAGCAAGCAGTCCGGGGTTGGTGTGACCCAGACCGAATACAACGGCGAGATGGCGCGCATCAAGGTAATGGCCGATACCGGCCACGCCGACTGGGACGTGGTGCAGATCGAAGGACCTGACCTTGCGCGTGGCTGCGACGAGGGCCTGTTCGTGCCGCTGGACTGGCAGCAGATCGGCGGCAAGGACCAGCTGATTCCCAACGCCGCCAAGGATTGCGGTTCGGCCGCGCTGGTATGGGGCGTGGCCATCGCCTACGACGCGGACAAGCTCAAGCCGGCGCCGCAGTCCTGGGCCGATTTCTGGGATGTGAAGAAATTCCCCGGCAAGCGTGGCCTGCGCAAGCGCGCCATCTACAACCTGGAGTTCGCCCTGATGGCCGACGGCGTGAAGCCGGCGGACGTCTACAAGGAATTGGGCACCAAGGCCGGTGTCGACCGCGCCTTCGCCAAGCTCAACCAGATCAAGCCCTATGTGCAGTGGTGGGAAGCCGGCGCGCAGCCCGCGCAGTGGCTGGCCGCCGGTGACGTGGTGATGACCACCACCTACACCGGGCGCATCGCCGATGCCTTCAAGGGCGGGCGCAACCTGCAACTGGTCTGGCCGGGCAGCCTGTATGGCATGGACTACTGGGCGATCATCAAGGGCTCGCAGCACGTCGACGCGGCGAAGCGCTTCATCGCCTTCGCCAACCAGCCCGATGCGCAGGTCGACTACGTGAAGCACATTGCGTATGGTCCGACCAACAAGCAGGCCGCCGAACGCCTGCCGTCCGATCTCGCCGGCTGGGTGCCGACCTCGACGCAGAACCTGCCCCAGGGCCTGGCGATGGACGATGAGTTCTGGGTCGACCATGGCGAGGAGCTGGAAGAGCGCTTCAACGCCTGGGCCGCGCAATAACCAGAACGTGACCGTGACGCTGGGGCGACTGCCCCGGCGTCTTCTTGCCTTGAGGAGAAGTGCACCATGACGTCGCTGCAGGCGCCCAGCCGCGCCACCTGTTCACCCGAGGAATGGAAGCTGCGCGAGGAATTGGCGGCCTGCTACCGCCTGATCGCGCACTACCGCATGTCCGATCTGATCTTCACGCATATCTCGGTGCGTATTCCTGGTCCCGAACACCATTTCCTGATCAATCCCTACGGCCTGATGTTCGACGAGATCACTGCCTCGAGCCTGGTGAAGATCGACCTGTCCGGTCATGCCGTGGAGCCGTCGCCGTACAAGGTCAACCCGGCCGGCTTCGTCATCCACAGTGCCATCCACGGCGCCCGCGAGGACGCGCAGTGTGTGCTGCACACCCACACTCGCGCCGGCTGCGCGGTGGCGGCTCAGGCTTGCGGGTTGCTGCCGCTGAACCAGATGTCGATGGAGTTCTACGGACGGCTGGGCTACCACGATTACGAAGGGATCGCCCTGTCCATGGACGAGCAACAGCGCCTGGTCGCCGACCTGGGCGATCACCTGGGCCTGATGCTGCGCAACCATGGGCTGCTGACGGTCGGCCAGACCGTGCAGCAGGCGTTCCTGCGCATGTACTACCTGGAGAAGGCCTGCGACATCCAGTTGGCGGCCCAGGCAGGCGGCGAGCTGTTGATTCCGCCGGAGGAGGTATGTCGTCACACCGAGCAGCAGTTCAACGCCCCGGCGCGACCGCTGGCCGAAGGCGAATTGAGCGATCCGGATGGCTATGACCTGGCCTGGTCGGCGCTGCTGCGCATGCTGGATCGCGTCTCGCCGGGGTATCGCGATTGAGCGCGACGCCCTGTCGGCGGCGAGTCCAAAGAAAAAGCCCCGCATCGCGGGGCTTTTTCATGGGGCGGGATCAGTACTTCGAACCGGCCTTGAGCTGTGCCTCGGCGGCCTTGGCCAGGTCTGGCGGGAGGAAGTCCTTGTCCGGGTTGTAGTCCGGTTTCAGGTAGCTGCCCAGCGCTTCCAGGTCGCTCGGCGCGAGGGTGCCGGCGGTCTGCTTGAGACTCAGGTTGTCGAGGATGTAGTCATAGCGGGTGTTGTTGTAGTCGCGCACCGAGTTGTACAGCGAACGCTGGGCGTCCAGTACGTCGACGATGTTGCGGGTACCGACCTGGTAGCCGATCTCGGTGGCTTCCAGCGAACTCTGGTTGGAGATGATCGCCTGGCGGCGCGCCTTCACCTGCTCCACGTCGGTGTTCACCGCACGGTGCTGGTTGCGCGCGTCCTGTACCACCTGGCGGCGCTGGCTTTCGCGCAGCTGCTCGCTCTGGTTCAGGCGCTGGTAGGCCTCGCGGACCTGGGAACTGGTCAGGCCGCCGCTGTAGATCGGCACGTTCAGTTGCAGGCCGATGCTGCTCTGGTCGACGTACTTGCCATAGTGCGGCTCGCCCGGTACGCCGGAGTTGGCAAAGCCCAGGGCATCGTTGTCGCCCTTCTGGTACTGGGCCACGGCGTCGACGGTCGGCAGGTGGCCGGCCTTGCGCTGGCGCAGGGTCTCTTCGGCGGCGTCGACCGCGTAGTTGCTGGCCTGCAGGCGCAGGTTCTGCTGCACCGAGGTATCCACCCAGGCCTTGGCGTCATTGGGGATCGGCGCGACCACCGGCAGCGAGTGGAGGATGCCCTCGATGGCGCTGTACTCGCGGTTGGTCAGGGTCACCAGGGCCTGGAAGGCGTCATCCACCTGGCGCTCGGCGACGATCCGGTTGGCGCGGGCGGTGTCGTATCCTGCCTGGGATTCCAGCACGTCGGTCTTGTCGGACAGGCCGACGTCGAAGCGCTCGTTGGACTGGTCGAGCTGGCGCTTGAACGCCGCTTCCTCGGCCTTGCTGGCCGCCAGGTTGTCCTGGGCTCGGAGCACGCCGAAGTAGGTCTGGGCAGTCTGCAGGATCAGCTGTTGCTGCGTTGCGGAAAATTCCAGCTGGGCCTGTTCGGTGGTGTTTTCCGCGGCCTTTAGCTGGAACCAGCGGTCCGCACGGAACAGCGGCTGGCTCAGGCTTGCCTGCACCAGCTGGGTATTGCGGTTCAGCGTGGCGCTGGGGGTGTCCAGTGAGGTGCGAGTCGACCCGGTGCTGGCACCGGCGTTGATCTGCGGCAGCAGGCCGGAGCGTGCCTGGGGCACGGCTTCCTTGCGCGCCAGGTAATCGGCCTGGGCGGCGGCGAGGTCGGCGTTATTGTCGACAGCGTCCTTGTAGACGCTGATCAGATCCGTCTTGGTGGGCAGCGGAGTAGCGGCCGGAGCGGGCTGGGCAGCCCAGGCAAAGCCTGTCGTAGCGGCAACAGCGACAGCCAGAGAGAGTCTGCGCAGCATTCGTTCATCCTGGAAAGTGATGCGAGGTGGGGCAAGGCTACGGTCGCCGCCGGTGGCGGTCAAGGCACGTTCGTACGAGCCTTCCGAGGCTGGAGTGTAGCTGCCTGTAGGAGGTCGCAAGGAATTCTGTCGGACGGCGATTGGCTAATCCCTGTCCACTTGATTAGACTGCGGGCGTTCTTGTCGGGGTGCCCCATTGCGAGGGGCTGAGATCGGATAGTTCCGGATCCCGTTGAACCTGATCGGGTTAGCACCCGCGTAGGGAACAAGAAGACCGCATCCCGCGGCGTATTCCGCCCCGGCCCCAGCCCTTCACGGGATGCGTCCCTTCGCTGCAGCAAGCAGCTCCTCTCGTTCCAGGTTCTCCCCGGCAATCAACCCAAGGAGAGCCAGGATGAGCACCCAGAAGAACAACGTCACCCGCCTTGAACAGCTCGATCGCCAGTCGACCCAGCCGTTTCCGAATTCGAAAAAGGTCTATCTGACCGGCTCGCGCCCGGACATCCGCGTCCCTGTGCGGGAAATCACCCTCGCCGACACCCCGACCGCCTTCGGTGGCGAGAAGAACGCCCCGGTGATGGTCTACGACACCTCCGGCCCCTACACCGACCCGGACGTTCGCATCGACCTGCGCAAGGGCTTGCCGGACGTGCGTTCGGCCTGGATCGACGAGCGCGGCGATACCGAAATCCTCCCCGGCCTGACCTCCGAGTTCGGCCAGTCGCGCCTGGCCGATGCCAGCCTGGACGCCCTGCGCTTCGCTCACGTGCGCACCCCGCGTCGGGCCAAGGCGGGCGGGAACGTCACGCAGATGCACTACGCACGCCAGGGCATCATCACGCCGGAAATGGAATACATCGCCATCCGCGAGAACATGAAGCTGCAGGAGGCCCGCGCCGCCGGCCTGCTGGGCGCCCAGCATCCGGGCCAGAGCTTCGGCGCGAGCATTCCGCAGGAGATCACTCCCGAGTTCGTCCGCGAGGAAGTTGCCCGTGGCCGCGCGATCATCCCGGCGAACATCAACCACACCGAACTGGAACCGATGATCATCGGCCGCAACTTCCTGGTGAAGGTCAACGGCAATATCGGCAACAGCGCGCTGGGCTCCTCCATCGAGGAAGAAGTGGAAAAGCTTACCTGGGGCATCCGCTGGGGCGCCGATACGGTGATGGACCTGTCCACCGGCAAGCACATCCACGAGACCCGCGAGTGGATCCTGCGCAACAGCCCGGTACCGATCGGCACTGTGCCGATCTACCAGGCGCTGGAGAAGGTCAACGGCATCGCCGAGGACCTGACCTGGGAAATCTTCCGCGACACCCTGATCGAACAGGCCGAGCAGGGCGTGGACTATTTCACCATCCACGCCGGCGTGCTGCTGCGCTACGTGCCACTGACCGCCAAGCGGGTTACCGGCATCGTCTCCCGTGGCGGCTCGATCATGGCCAAGTGGTGCCTGGCCCATCACCAGGAGAATTTCCTCTACACCCACTTCGAGGAAATCTGCGAAATCATGAAGGCCTACGACGTCAGCTTCTCGCTGGGCGATGGCCTGCGTCCGGGTTCGATCGCCGACGCCAACGACGCGGCGCAGTTCGGCGAGCTGGAAACACTCGGCGAGCTGACCCGCATCGCCTGGAAGCACGACGTCCAGGTGCTGATCGAAGGCCCTGGCCACGTGCCGATGCACCTGATCAAGGAAAACATGGACAAGCAGCTGGAGTGCTGCGACGAGGCGCCGTTCTACACGCTCGGCCCGCTGACCACCGACATCGCGCCGGGCTACGACCACATCACCTCCGGCATCGGCGCGGCGATGATCGGCTGGTTCGGCTGCGCCATGCTCTGCTACGTCACGCCCAAGGAGCACCTGGGCCTGCCGAACAAGGATGACGTGAAGACCGGGATCATCACCTACAAGATCGCCGCCCACGCCGCCGACCTCGCCAAGGGCCACCCGGGCGCGCAGATCCGCGACAACGCGCTGTCCAAGGCGCGTTTCGAGTTCCGCTGGGAAGACCAGTTCAACCTCGGCCTGGACCCGGATACCGCCCGTGCCTTCCACGACGAGACCCTGCCCAAGGACTCGGCCAAGGTCGCGCACTTCTGTTCCATGTGCGGGCCGAAGTTCTGCTCCATGAAGATCACCCAGGAAGTCCGCGACTACGCCAAGGAAAACGGCTTGACCGACGAGCAGAAGGCCATCGAGGCCGGCTTCCAGGAACAGGCCGCGCGCTTCAAGGACGAAGGCTCGGTGATCTACAAGCAGGTGTGATGCCTGTGCAATACCTGTAGGAGCGAGTTTGCTCGCGAACCTTTGCCGGCGACTCCGCAACTGGGCGGTTCGCGAGCAAGCTCGCTCCTACAAAAAACAACAAAACCTAATCCAACCTTCGAGCCCTGCACGCATCGTGACCACTACCGCCATCGACTACTCACCGACTTCCGCCGTGGGCAACGCCCAGCGGGTACTCGGCCTGCGCGACCTGTTCTCCCTCTGGTTCTCCCTGGGCATCGGCCTGATGGTGCTGCAGACCGGCGCGCTGTTGGCGCCGGGCCTGGGCCTGGCCGGCGCGCTGGGCGCGATCCTGCTCGGCACCCTGGTCGGCGTGCTGCTGCTGGCCAGCGCCGGGGTCATCGGCACCGACACCGGCCTGTCCGCCATGGCCTCGCTCAAGCTCAGCCTGGGCAGCCATGGCGCCGCGTTGCCGGCGCTGCTCAACCTGCTGCAGCTGGTCGGCTGGGGCGCCTTCGAGATCATCGTCATGCGCGATGCGGCCAGCCTGCTGGCGACCCGCGCCTTCGGTGAAGGTGGCGCCTGGAGCAACCCTGCGCTGTGGACCCTGGTATTCGGCGCGCTGGCAACCCTGCTGGCGGTCGCCGGCCCGCTGGCCTTCGTGCGCCGTGTGCTGCGTCGCTGGGGGATCTGGCTGCTGGTCGCCGCGTGCATCTGGCTGACCATCGACCTGTTCCAGCGTGCCGACCTGGCGGCGCTCTGGGCCAAGGCCGGCGATGGTTCGCTGACCTTCGCCGTGGGCTTCGACATCGCCATCGCCATGCCGCTGTCCTGGCTGCCGCTGATCGCCGACTACTCGCGCTTCGGCAAGCGCGCCGGGCAGACCTTCACCGGCGCGGCGCTGGGCTTCTTCATCGGCTGCTTCTGGCTGATGGGGCTGGGCGTGGCCTACACCCTGGCGTTCGCCCAGGGCAGCGATGCCAACGCGCTGCTGCTGGCGCTGGCCGGTGCGGGCATGGGCATCCCGCTGCTGCTGATCCTGCTCGACGAATCGGAGAAGGCCTTTGCCGACATCCACTCGGCGGCGGTCTCCAGTGGCATCCTGCTGCCGCTCAAGGTCGAACACCTGGCGCTGGCGATCGGTGTGATCTGTACCCTGATCGCCTGGTTTGCGCCGCTTGCGCAGTACCAGAATTTCCTGCTGCTGATCGGCTCGGTGTTCGCCCCGCTGTTCGGCGTGGTGCTGATCGATCACTTCGTCCTCCGTCGCCGCGCGCCGGCCGCGATTCCCCATGGCCTGCGCTGGGGCTCGCTGCTGGCCTGGGGCGGCGGCGTGGTGGTGTATCACCTGTTGGCGAACTACCAGCCTGATCTGGGCGCAACGCTGCCGGCTTTGGTGGTGGCGGGTGTGTTGCAACTGCTGCTGGGGCGTGTGGGCGTGAAAGGGCCGGCTACTGCGTAACGCTGTTCGCGAGCAAGCTCGCTCCGGCAGGCACCCGGTAACGCCGAGTGTGCTCTTCGTAGGAGCGTGCGTGCTCGCGAACCGGACCTTTACTGCGCCCCGCGCCCAGGGAAGTAATAGGTCTTCACGATCCCGTTCAGGCGCGGGTACGGAATCTTCAGCTCCGGGTGCCCGACCGAATGCGGAGCGATGCGGTCGATGTCGTACTTGAGCGTCAGCGCGCCGAAGGTCAGGGCGAAGTGCTCGGTCGGCTGGAACGGCCAGTTCTTCGAGAAGTTCGGGTCCTGCTCGTCCAGCTTGTTCTGCAGGATCCACGCCTGGTGCGCCATGCGCGCCACTTTCCAGAAGTTGTCCTCCTGGCCGGGCTGGAGAATGTCCTGCAGGGTGAGCACCTTGTGGAGGCGTCGATCATAATTGATGAAGGCGCGGCCGGGCTGGCCGTACTCGCCGCCGGTGAAGCGATAGCTGGACAGCTCGATGATCACCAGACCGTCATGCTGTTCGCGGATCTTCGCTTGCAGGTAGGAGCTCCAGCCGGGCTGCGCCGAATCGAGGAAGCCTTTCTCGTAGACATCCAGGCTGGCGGGGGCCGCACCGTCGCCCTCGCGGGCCAGTTGCAGCAGTTGGGCGTTGATCGCTTCGTTGAGCGCCGGCTCGTCGTCGAAGCTCAGGGTATCGAGGTTGAACAGCGGGCATTGCTCGCCCTGGCAGCCCGGCTGTGCGTGTTCGAAAGCGGTGTGGCGCGCAGTGAGCGGCTCGTCGAGCGAGGGCTTGAACAGACCCTGGCACGCCCCCAGTAACAGGCAGATGCTGCCCAGGGCGGCAAGTTTCAGAAGTCGCATGGGAATCCTTGTCGTTGACGTTCGCCGGCAATTGGAGTGGTTCGACCGCCATCGGTGCTGCCGGTTCGGCGGGTGAGTATGAACCACTTTGGCGGAACGCCGGCAGTGTGCGACGGTCACAGCAGACCGGCCGCCCGGCGGCCCGCGAAAGAGGCTGCGCCTGCTCCGGCGGCGCGATAGGATGGCGCGAAGTTCAACGTACTGTCAGTAGGAACGGGAGTAGAACGGGATGTCGGAAACGTTCAAGCCAGGCCCGCAGGATATCGAGATCCAGGAGCGCGAACAGTGCTTCAAGGGCTTCTACAAGGTCGACCGCCTGCGCCTTCGGCACCGCCAGTTCGCCGGCGGCATGGGCCCGCTGCTGACCCGCGAATTGTTCGTGCGCCACGATGCCGTGTGCGTACTGCCCTACGATCCGCAGCGCGATGAAGTGGTGCTGATCGAGCAGTTCCGCGTCGGCGCCATGGACGCCGGGGTCAATCCCTGGCTGATGGAGCTGGTTGCCGGGCTGATCGACAAGGATGAGGAGCCCGAGGAGGTCGCCCGCCGCGAAGCGGTGGAGGAAGCCGGCCTGACCCTTGGCGCGCTCTGGCCGATCGCCCAGTACCTGCCGTCGCCCGGCGGCAGCAACGAACTGGTGCACCTGTTCGTCGGTCGCTGCGACAGCAGCAGCGCCTCCGGCATTCACGGGCTGGAAGAGGAGGGCGAGGACATCCGCGTCCACGTCATGCCGCTGGAGGAAGCACTGCAGGCCGTGCGTGACGGCCGTATCAACAACGCGGCGAGCATGCTCGCCCTGCAATGGCTGGCGCTCAATCGCGCCGAGGTAAGGGGGCTATGGGTGTGAATCTGCTGCGCGAGCGCTATCGCGTCGACCTGGCGGGGTTGCAGGCGACCTGTGAGGCGAACTACTTGCGCCTGATGCGCCTGTTGCCGGAAATGCGCGAGGCCCAGGTCTCGCGCCGTGTGGCGCTCAGCGAAGGCGAGCGGCTGCTCGGCGTGCTGGCGCTGGACGTGGTCGAAGCCTGCCCGTACACCACGGTCCTGCAGGTACGCCAGGAGCTGGGGCTGCCCTGGCTGCCTGCGCCCAAGCTGGAAGTGCGGGTGTACCACGATGCGCGCATGGCCGAGGTGGTCGGTGCCGAGCAGGCGCGCCGCCTGCTGGCGATCTACCCCTACCCGAACCAGGCGATGCACCAGCCGGACGAGAAGAACCAGCTCAACCAGTTCCTCGGCGAATGGCTGAGCCATTGCCTGTCCTGCGGCCATGAGCTGGAGCCGGTGCTGCAACGCTGAGATGGCGGTGGTGGCAGCGTGCCATGATATCCTGCCCGTCCATCGCAGACTCGTGTCCCTAACTGTGATCTGTGACGCTTTCCCGGTTTGCTCAGGGGGGCGCCTGTCACCATACTTCGTCACGAATCCCCGCACGCCCGCCTCACAGGAGAAGGCGCATTGCCCACCCAGCCCACCGCTTCCGATTCCGTCCTGGTCGTCCAGCTTTCCGACAGCCACCTGTTCGCCGAAGAGAACGGCCGGCTGCTGGGCATGGACACCGCCGACAGCCTGACCCAGGTCGTCCGACTGGTGGGCGAGGAGCAACCGGCGATCGACCTGGTGCTGGCCACGGGTGATCTCTCCCAGGATGGCTCGGTAGAGTCCTACCAGCGCTTTCGCGAAATCACCGCATCGATTGCCGCGCCGGCCCGCTGGTTCCCCGGCAATCACGACGAACTGGGGCCGATGCGCGAGGCCGCCGCCGACACCGACCTGCTCGACCCGGTGATCGACCTGGGCGCCTGGCGGGTGATCCTGCTGGACTCCACCATTCCCGGCGCGGTGCCGGGGCAGATGACCGTCGAGCAGATCCATCTGCTTGAGCGCGCCATCCAGGCCGCGCCAGACAAGCACCTGCTGATCAGCTTCCATCACCACCCGGTGCCCATCGGCAGCCGGTGGATGGACCGCATAGGCATCTACAACCCCGAGCGCCTGTTCGCGGTGCTCGACCGCCATCCGAACGTGCGCTGCCTGCTCTGGGGCCACGTGCACCAGGAGATCGACCGCATGCGCGGCGACGTGCGCCTGCTGGCTTCACCGTCCACCTGCGTGCAGTTCACTCCCGGCAGCGAAGACTTCTGCGTCGACAGCCCGGCGCCGGGCTATCGCTGGTTGCGGCTGATGGCCGATGGTCGGGTGGAGACAGGCGTTTCGCGCGTGACCGACATCGAGTTCGAAGTCGACTACAGCATCAAGGGTTATTGATCGGTCACGCTTCGAACGCCTTGCGACGCTGACCCACTTGCGGCATGCCACTTGCAGCTTGTAGCCTCCCGGCCCATGACCGCATTCCTCTATATCCACGGATTCAACAGTTCGCCCGGCTCGCAGAAGGCGCGCCAGTTCGCTGCCGCCATGGAGCGCCTGGGCCTGGCCGAGCAACTGCGCGTGCCCGCGTTGCACCATCATCCGCGCAAGGCCATGGCGCAGCTGGAGTCCGCCGTTGCCGACCTGGGCCAGCCAGTGCTGATCGGCAGCTCCCTGGGCGGCTACTACGCCACGTATCTGGCCGAACGCCATGACCTGAAGGCCGTGCTGATCAACCCGGCCGTGGCCCCGCACCGGCTGTTCGACGGCCAGCTCGGCCCGCAGACCAACTACTACAGCGGCGAGACCTGGGAACTGACCCTGGACCACGTTGCCGCCCTGGCGGAACTGGAAGTCCCCACGCCCACCGACGGCTCGCGCTACCAGGTGTGGCTGCAGACTGCCGACGAAACCCTCGATTACCGCGCCGCCGAGCGCTACTACCGGGCCGCTGCCTTGCGCATCGAGTCCGGTGGCGATCACAGCTTCCAGCGCTTCGTCAGCCATCTGCCGGCCCTGCTGGCCTTCGCCGGCGTGCCGTCCAGCCAGTGGCGCGACATCGACTTCTCCGCCTTTGAAGCCATCACCTCTTCGACTGATTAAGCAGGAACCCCATGGCCCAGCAGAACGCCTATAACGCAGACGCCATCGAGGTTCTCTCCGGCCTCGATCCGGTGCGCAAGCGCCCGGGCATGTACACCGACACCTCGCGCCCGAACCACCTGGCCCAGGAAGTCATCGACAACAGTGTCGACGAAGCCCTCGCCGGCCACGCCAAGAGCGTGCAGGTGATCCTCCACGAGGACAACTCGCTGGAGGTAATCGACGACGGCCGCGGCATGCCGGTGGACATCCACCCCGAAGAGGGCGTGCCCGGCGTCGAACTGATCCTCACCAAGCTGCACGCCGGCGGCAAGTTCTCCAACAAGAACTACCAGTTCTCCGGCGGCCTGCACGGCGTGGGCATCTCGGTGGTGAACGCGCTGTCGACGCTGGTCGAGGTGCGCGTCAAGCGCGACGGCAACGAATACCGCATGACCTTCGCCGACGGTTTCAAGTCCAGCGACCTGGAAGTCGTCGGCACCGTTGGCAAGCGCAATACCGGCACCAGCGTGCACTTCTGGCCGGACGCCAAGTACTTCGATTCGCACAAGTTCTCCGTCAGCCGCCTGAAACACGTGCTGAAGGCCAAGGCCGTGCTTTGCCCCGGCCTGCTGGTCAGCTTCGAGGACAAGGCCAGCGGCGAGCGCATCGAGTGGCACTACGAGGATGGCCTGCGTTCCTACCTGGTCGACTCGGTCTCCGAGCACCTGCGCCTGCCCGACGAGCCGTTCTGCGGGTCGCTGGCCGGCAACAAGGAAGCAGTGGACTGGGCCCTGCTGTGGCTGCCCGAGGGTGGCGAATCGCTGCAGGAAAGCTACGTCAACCTGATCCCCACTGCCCAGGGCGGCACCCACGTCAACGGCCTGCGCCAGGGCCTGCTGGACGCCATGCGCGAGTTCTGCGAATTCCGCAACCTGCTGCCGCGCGGCGTCAAGCTGGCGCCGGAAGATGTCTGGGAGCGCATCGCCTTCGTCCTCTCGATGAAGATGCAGGAGCCGCAGTTCTCCGGCCAGACCAAGGAGCGCCTGTCCTCCCGCGAGGCCGCCGCGTTCGTCTCCGGCGTGGTCAAGGACGCCTTCAGCCTGTGGCTCAATGCCCACCCTGAACTGGGCCTGCAACTGGCGGAGCTGGCCATCAGCAACGCCGGCCGCCGCCTCAAGGCGGGCAAGAAGGTCGAGCGCAAGAAGATCACCCAGGGCCCGGCGCTGCCCGGCAAGCTAGCCGACTGCGCAGGGCAGGACCCGATGCGCGCCGAGCTGTTCCTGGTGGAGGGTGACTCCGCCGGTGGCTCGGCCAAGCAGGCGCGCGACAAGGAATTCCAGGCGATCATGCCGCTGCGCGGGAAGATCCTGAACACCTGGGAAGTGGACGGCGGCGAAGTGCTCGCCAGCCAGGAAGTCCACGACATCGCCGTGGCCATCGGCGTCGATCCGGGCGCGGCCGACCTGACCCAGCTGCGCTACGGCAAGATCTGCATCCTCGCCGACGCCGACTCCGACGGCCTGCACATCGCCACCCTGCTGTGCGCGCTGTTCGTCCGCCACTTCCGCCCGCTGGTGGAAGCCGGCCACGTCTACGTCGCCATGCCGCCACTGTTCCGTATCGACCTGGGCAAGGAAGTCTTCTACGCCCTGGACGAAGCCGAGCGCGACGGCATCCTCGACCGCCTGGCCGCCGAGAAGCGCCGTGGCAAGCCGCAGGTCACCCGATTCAAGGGTCTGGGCGAGATGAACCCGCCGCAGCTGCGCGAAACCACCATGGACCCCAACACCCGCCGCCTCGTCCAGCTGACCCTGGAAGACGCCGAAGGCACCCTGGAAATCATGGACATGCTGCTGGCCAAGAAACGCGCCGGCGACCGCAAGTCGTGGCTGGAAACCAAGGGCAACCTGGCGGACTTCGCCTGATGCGCTGGCTGCTGGCCTGCTCCTGCCTGTTGACGAGCCTGTTCGTCGGCGCAGCGAGCGCTGCCCAGGTGCCCGAACAGGCGCCGAAGGCTGGCGCGCCGCTGGCTGCGCCCGTGGCTCCTGCGTCGCTGCAGTTCGTCGCCGAGCATCCGGTGGAGGGCATGCCCAGTGGCAACCTTTCCGGGCTCGCACTGTGCGGCAACGAGATGTGGACGGTGTCCGACCGCGACGACGACCGTATCTATCGACTGCTGATCGACGAAGCGCCGGGCAAGGCCTGGCAGGCCACCGCCGAACCCTTCGTGGTGCCGGGCGCCCCGGAAAGCGGGCTGTCCTGGGGCACCCGTGCGCGGGTCGCCGTCGGTGGGCTGTTGCGTGGTGGGGCCATGGACTTCGAAGGCATCAGCTGCGACCAGGCGGGCAACCGCTATGTGGTCAGCGAAGGCTACGCGGCCGTCCTGCTGCTTCCCGCCGTCGGCGAGCCGAGCTGGCTGCCGCTGCCGCAGAGCCTGCTGCGCCAGGCTCGCGCCAGCGGCCTGCTGATGGAGTTCAATGCGCTCTACGAAGGCATTGCCGTCAGCGCCGATGGCAAGCAGCTGTGGCTGGCCGCCGAGCGCCAGCGCCGTGGCCTGCTCAAGGTGCGCAACGAGAACGGCACCTGGAAGTGCGAAGGCAACTGCGTGATGCTCAGCGAGGGCGGTACGGCAATGCCGCCACCGGAACTGGGCAGCGAGCGCGCACTGCCGATCGATTTCTCCGATATCGCGTTGTTCAAGGACAAGCTGTTCACCCTGGAGCGCCTGGCGCACCAGATCTGCCGCCGTGACGCCAAGACCGGCGCGCAGGAGTTGTGCTGGTCCTTCGCCGCCGGTGCACTGGCCCCGGAGCGCCGCTACGACCTGCCTTATGGCGTGGCCGAGGCGTTGATCCTCGACGAGCAGGGCGCCTGGATCGGCCTGGACAACGGTGAACACGCCCGCGCCGACGGCGATGGCCGCCCCTACGTGCTGCGCTTCGCGGCGCCGGCCGGCGGCTGGCTTGGTGGCAAATGAACGACGCAGTCCCGGGCAAGCGGGTCGGCAAGGTCATGATGTTCCTCGCCTGGGGCGCGGGCATCCTGCTCGCCACCCACTATTTCGGCGCCTGGGAAACCCGTCAGCACAATCCCAACCCTCAACCGCAGTCGACTCGCGCCAATGGCGCCGTGGAAGTGCGGTTGGTGGGCAATCGCGCCGGCCACTATGTGGCCGACGGCCGGATCAATGGCGAGGCGGTGACCTTCATGCTCGACACTGGTGCTACCCAGGTAGCCCTGCCGCAGCGCCTGGCCGACCGGCTCGGCCTGCCGCGCGGGTTGCCGATCACCCTGGACACCGCCAACGGCCGCAGCCAGGGCTGGCGCACGCGCCTGCCCAACCTGCAGCTCGGCGACATCCGCCTCACCGATGTGCCGGCGCTGATCGCGCCGGGCATGGAAGGCGACGAGGTGCTGCTCGGCATGAGCGCACTCAGACAACTGGATTTCACCCAGCAGGACGGCACCCTGGTGCTGCGCCAGCGATCTACACCGTGAGGCACGCATGAGCGAAACCCTCGATCTGAGTCTGGAGGGCGTGGAGCGCCGGTCACTGGCCGACTTCACCGAACAGGCTTACCTGAACTATTCCATGTACGTGATCATGGACCGCGCCCTGCCGCACATCGGCGACGGCCTCAAGCCGGTACAGCGGCGAATCGTCTATGCCATGAGTGAACTGGGCCTGGACGCAGACTCCAAGCACAAGAAGTCGGCGCGTACCGTCGGCGACGTGCTGGGCAAGTACCATCCCCACGGCGACTCGGCGTGCTACGAAGCCATGGTGCTGATGGCCCAGCCGTTCTCCTACCGCTATCCGCTGGTGGACGGCCAGGGCAACTGGGGGGCGCCGGACGATCCCAAGTCCTTCGCCGCCATGCGTTACACCGAGGCCCGTCTGTCGCGCTACGCCGAAACCTTGCTCTCCGAACTGGGCCAGGGCACCGCGGACTGGGTGCCGAACTTCGACGGCACCCTGGACGAGCCGGCCGTGCTGCCGGCGCGCCTGCCCAACCTGCTGCTCAACGGCACCACCGGCATCGCCGTGGGCATGGCCACCGACATTCCGCCGCACAACCTGCGCGAAGTGGCCGCTGCCTGCGTGCACCTGCTGGATAACCCGGGCTCCACCGTCGCCGACCTGATCGATTTCGTCCCAGGCCCGGATTTCCCCACAGAGGCGGAAATCATCACCCCGCGCGCCGACCTGCAGAAAATCTACGAAACCGGCCGCGGCTCGGTGCGCATGCGCGCCGTGTACCGCGTCGAGGATGGCGATATCGTCGTCACCGCGCTGCCGCACCAGGTCTCCGGGGCCAAGGTGCTGGAGCAGATCGCCGGCCAGATGCAGGCCAAGAAGCTGCCGATGGTGGCCGACCTGCGTGATGAGTCGGACCATGAGAACCCCTGCCGCATCGTCATCATCCCGCGCTCCAACCGCGTGGATGCCGAAGAACTGATGACCCACCTGTTCGCCACCACCGACCTGGAAAGCTCGTATCGGGTGAACATGAACGTCATCGGCCTGGACGGCAAACCCCAGGTCAAGGACCTGCGCCAGGTGCTCAGCGAGTGGCTGACCTACCGCACCGACACCGTGCGCCGCCGCCTGCAGTTCCGCCTGGACAAGGTCGAGAAGCGCCTGCACCTGTTGGAAGGCTTGCTGGTTGCCTTCCTCAACCTCGACGAAGTCATCCACATCATCCGCACCGAGGACCAGCCCAAGCCGGTCCTCATGCAGCGCTTCGAGCTCTCCGAGCTGCAGGCCGACTACATCCTCGATACCCGCCTGCGTCAGTTGGCGCGCCTTGAAGAGATGAAGATCCGCGGCGAGCAGGACGAGCTGGCCAAGGAGCGCGCCAAGCTGCTGGCGATCCTGGGTTCCAACGCCAAGCTGCGCAAGCTGGTGCGCGACGAGCTGGTCGCCGACGCCGAGACCTACGGCGATGACCGCCGTTCGCCCATCGTCGAGCGTGCCGAAGCCCGCGCCCTGTCGGAAACCGAGCTGATGCCGACCGAGCCGGTCACCGTGGTGCTCTCGGAAAAAGGCTGGGTACGTTGCGCCAAGGGGCACGACATCGACGCCACCGGTCTGTCCTACAAAGCCGGAGACGGCTTCAAGGCCGCTGCGCCGGGCCGCTCGAACCAGTACGCGGTGTTCATCGATTCCACCGGCCGCAGCTATTCGCTGGCCGCCCACGGCCTGCCATCGGCCCGTGGCCAGGGTGAGCCGTTGACCGGCCGTCTGACGCCGCCGCCGGGCGCGTCCTTCGAGCGCGTGCTGCTGCCGGAGGACAATGCCCTGTACGTGCTGGCCTCCGACGCCGGCTACGGCTTCGTCGCCAAGGGCGAGGACATGCAGGCCAAGAACAAGGCCGGCAAGGCGCTGCTCAGCCTGCCCAATGGCGCGCAGGTCATGGCCCCGCGGCCGGTCAACGACCTGGAGCAGGACTGGATCGCCGCTGTCACCACCGAAGGCCGCCTGCTGCTGTTCAAGGTTTCCGACCTGCCGCAGCTGGCCAAGGGCAAGGGCAACAAGATCATCAGCGTGCCGGGCGACCGCGTGGCAAGCCGCGAGGAGTATCTCACCGACCTCGCTGTTCTTCCGACGGGCGCTACCCTGGTGCTGCAGGCCGGCAAGCGGACGCTTTCGCTCAAGGGTGACGATCTGGAGCACTACAAGGGCGAAAGGGGGCGTCGTGGCAACAAACTGCCGCGCGGTTTCCAGCGAGTGGACGCCTTGCTGGTAGAATCGCTGTCTCAGGATTGAAACGCGGTTCGATACATTCTGCCTCTGGAGCTGAGGCGCCGGTTGAGGGATGATACGTCCCTTTGGCTACTGGCGCCTCGGCGCGTTGCCTGAAGCCATAGTGAAATTTGTTGGAAGTAGCGCCGATTTTCGGCGAATGACGGTGAACCAGATGAGCGCTTGGCGCGTCTTGGCCTTATTTTCCCTCGTCAGCCTCCTTGGGCTGACGGGCTGTACAGTGAACCGACCGACCCAGTTGTACCAACTGGACGCGGGCGCGGTTCCTGTTCCGACCCGTGACAACGGCGTCGCGGTTCTGCTCGGCCCGGTGTCCCTGGCCGATTACCTGAAGCGCGAGACCATGGTCCAGCGCCAGGCCGACGGTATCCTCAACCTGTCGACTGAAGCCCGCTGGGCTGGCAGCCTGGAAACCAACGTCAGCCAGCAGCTGATGCGCCTGCTGTCGGGCGAGCTGGACAGCACCCGTCTGGCGCTGTTCCCGGAGAAGCCCGGTTTCACTCCGCAGGTGCAGGTCATGCTGACCATCAGTCGCCTGGATTCCGGCCCCAAGGAGCCGGCGGTGCTGGAGGCGCGCTGGCGTCTGCTCGACCCGAAGGGTGAGCTGCGTGACAGCCGCGTCTTCCGCGAGGAAGAAGCGCATTCTGGCAGCGTGCAGGACCAGGTGCGTGCCCAGGGCGACCTGCTGCGCAAGCTGTCCGCGCAGCTCGCTCGCGACGTACGTCCGGTCGCCGCCGCGGTTGCCGAACAGCAGGCGGCGCCGCCGCGCAAGCCGCAGGTAGCCAATACCGAGCAGGTGGCCAAGCCCAAGGTGGAGGGGCCGAAGATCCCGCTGGTGGTGCCGATCCGCACTGACGTCGAGGTCTACCGCTTCTAAGCCGGCACTGCTCGGCGCGAAATTCCACGGCCCGCAGAGTTTGGCTTTGCGGGCCGTTTTGCATCTGCCGTGGCCGGTTTTGACATCTTCTTGACGGCCCCTGTGGTATCTACGGGCGCTTGTGCAGGCTATTGGCGCCCGGACGTTTCCGCGCGGAGCCTGCGAGAGACTCAAGCGTGTCGTCATTCCCTCCTACGTCCGGTATTCAGGCAGATTCCGCCCTGAGTCGTCAGACGCTTTGCGTCATGCTGGCGACTCTGGTGCTGTTCCTGCTCGGTGTACACGGTGACGCCTTCGTTGGCTTCGACTCGCGCTTCGTGCTGTTCGCCCGCGAAATGCTGCGCCATGGGCCCAGCTGGTTCCCGACCACCTACGGCGCACCCTACCCGGACTATCCGGCTACCTCCACCCTCCTGACCTACCTGCTCTCGCTACCGCTGGGGCGGGTCACCGAGCTCACCGCCTGGCTGCCCACCGCGGTAGCGGCGGCCGTCTGCGCCGGCATGGTGTATCGCCTGGTGGCTCCGTTCTCGCGCTCCTGGGCGCTGGTCAGCCTGGCGATGCTGCTGCTGACGGCCACCTTCGTCAGCGAGACCCGGGCCGTGTCCCTCGACCTGATGGTCGCTGCCGTAGGGCTGCTGGCCTTCTACCGGGCGTTTCAGGCCGAGCGCCATGGCGTGCCGGGCCTGCTGCTGCGCCTGCTGCCACTGCTGTTCATCGGTTTTGCCCTGCGTGGCCCGCTGGGGTTGGTGGTGCCGGCCGGCATGGTGTGCAGCCAGTTGCTGCTGGACCGGCGCTGGAAGGCTCTGGTTGCCTTCTCGGCAAGCGCGCTGGTCCTGCTGATGCTCTGCGTGCTCGCGCTGATTGCCCTGGCGCGCTCCACCGGCGGAGAGGAGTTTGTCCAGGATGTCCTGCGGATGCAGGTGATCGGCCGTCTGGACGGCTCCGCTGGCTCCAGCGATGCCCTGTATTACTTCCGCAGTTCGCTGGGCAACTACGCCCTGGCCTTCCCGCTGGCGTTGCCGGCGCTGGCGCTGCTCTGGCAACGGCGCCGCGAGCCGGCGTTCCGCCTGGTGGCGGGTTGTGCCCTGGCGGCGCTGGTGGTCATGGTCGGCCTGTCGGTACCGCAGGCCAAGAAGGCCCGCTACATCGTTGCCCTGGCGCCGCTGGCGGCCATTGTCGCCGGTTATCCCTTCATGGTTGTCGGCAGCCGTCTGGCGCAGGTGCTGCGTGGCGTACTGCGCGTGCTATGGCTCGCCTTGCCGGCCTTGCTGCTGGCCGGGTTGTGGCTGGCCTGGAAACGCTACCCACAGGAACTTGCCGCCCTGGGCTGGCGCCTGCCGGCCTGCATCGTGGTGCTTGCCGCGCTGCTGGTGCTGGGCGCACTGCGCTGGCGGCGGCCGGCGGCACTGGCCCTGGGGGCGGCGCTGGCACTGTGGGCAAGCTACATTCTGGTCTTCGAGCCGGTGGAGCATCGCCTGTACGACAGCCAGGCGTTCTCCCGCGAGCTGGTCCTGCAGCTCGATGCGCAGCCTGCGCCCCTGGCGCTCTATGGCATGGCTCCGGACGCGCGGGCGATCAAGCTGATGGTCAATCTCGACCGTGACCTGCAGCCGCTGTTCCTCGACCGCCCGGAGCAGTTGGCTGCCCAGCGCGGCCCGCTGTACCTGATGATCCAGGCGCGCGATGCCGAGCGTATCGCCGCCTCCCTGCCCACGGCCCCGGAGCAGTTGTTCGAGGGCCGCTTCGACAATGACACCTATCGCCTGCTGCGCCTCCCCGGAGTGGGCTCCAATCCGTGATGAAAGTACTGACATCCCTTCTTGCCTGCTGTCTGCTGCTGGTCGGCTGCGACGATTCCGATACCCAGGATGTGGTCGAGCGGGACCAGGCATTCTTCCGCCAGCATCCGCTACCGCCTCTGGAAATCATCTCCGGCGGTGGCAGCTTCGTGCTGCCGCTGCTGCCCGACACCCAGTTCTACGCGGAGAACAACCACCGCCAGCGCCACCTGTTCCGCAGCGAGCAGCGCTTTCCCGGCTTGCCGTACCAGCCGGCGCTGGCGTTCTTCGCCCAGACGTTCTGGCTGGCCAAGCACGCCGAGGTTCTCCAGGTGCCGCTGGTGGTGCACCTGGGGGATGTGGTGGAGAACGCCGGCGTCGCCACCCAATGGCAGACCGCCAGCGGTGCCATGCGTACGCTGGAGGAGCGCGGCGTGCCCTACAGCATCGCCACGGGCGAACGCGACGTGCATGAGGAGGCCAGTAGCGATGACCGCCGATCGTTCCTTGACCGCTTCGCTGACCACTTCGGACCTCAGCGCGCGGCCTGGCAGAGTACCTATGTCGGCAGCGATCCCAGGGGGCTGAGCCAGGTGCACCTGTTCCAGCGCTATGGGCAGTCGTTCCTGCTGCTGGCGCTGGACTGGAACCCTTCTGAAGCCACCCTGGTGTGGGCGCAGAGCGTCATCGACGAGCATCCCCATGTGCCGGTGATTCTCGCGTCCCACAGCATCCTGCGGCGCACCGACAAGGGCGTGGCGGAGCTGTCCCGCGAGGACAATGCCAGTGGCGTGCTGCTCTGGGATCGGCTGATCCGTCGCAACGACCAGGTGTTCCTCACTCTGAACGCGCACACCGATGGCGCTGTGCACACCCGACTGCTCAACGACCGGGGGCACAGCGTCGATATGGTGATGGTCGACTACCAGCACCAGTACCTCGGCGGCAACGGGCTGCTGCAGTTGCTGGAGCTGGACTTGCGGCGCAATCGTCTCGCGGCGTTGACGCTGTCGCCGTGGGTACTCTGGAAGCGCCAGGTCTATCCGCAGGCCTACAAGCCCTGCGATACGTTGCAGGCGCTGCACGATTGCGACCAGCTGATGCCGGAAGATTCGCCCGGCTGGGACAACCGCTTTCAGCTGGAACTCGATTACCAGGCACGGTTCAGCAGTTTCCAGGGCTACAGTGCGCAGTTGCCGTTGCAGGGTGAGCAGGCCTCGCTGCTGGACCAGCTCCAGGCGCAGCTCGGCAAACGCTGAGTCAGGCGTCCCCGCGCAGCAGGCGGCGTACTCCAATGCCGGCCAGCGCCATGCCCAGGCAAGGCAGCCAGACCCAGCGCGCCTCGGAGAGCAGTACTTCCAGGCCGCGCGGGCTGAGGAAGCGCGACAGGCCGATGGGCGAGACCTCGATCGGGTGCAGGGGCAGGAAGTAGCGCTGCTCGCTCCACGGCCAGAACCAGGCGACGCCCAGTCCTCCGTCGGTCATCGCATCCAGCACGCTATGGGAGGCGGTTGCCAGGCCGATCCACAGGCCGGCTTTCAGCGGGCCGCTGCCCAGCAGGCGGCAGCACAGCGCCCCAAGCACACCCAGGCACGCCGCGAACAGCAGGGAATGGCTGAAGCCTCGATGACCGAAGGCGTCGTGGTAGGCAATGCCCAGCTTGAAGGCCAGCACATCGAGGTCGGGTAGGCACGCGGCGAGCATGCCGGCCAGCAGCAGGCGCGGCCCGATGGCGCGCGAGCCGAGCGCGAGGCCCAAGGCCAGCACAGGCAAGGGATGGGTGAGCAGGGTGGTCATGGAATCCGTTCCACGTGGGGCCGGGCGGCCCCCTCTCTTTCTATTGGGGGTCAGCTGGTGCGCAGGGCGCGCATGCGCGAGAGCTGGCGTTCCAGCATGGATGGGTAGGGCTCTTTCAGCCATTCCACGCAGCAGGCGTTTTCCGGGCTGGCGATGGGGCGGATGCGTGCCCGCTCGCGGACCTTCTCGTCGTCGCCGATGGATTTTTCCACCAGCAGCAGGTTGCGGCTGTGCTGGCTGAGGGCCAGGGCGTCCTGGGCAGAGGAATCCTGCAGCAGGTCGGCCTGTTCGAGGTCGGCGACGTCTTCGCCCAGCACCAGGCCCAGTTGCAGCTGCAGGGTGATGCCGCTGTCGGCCACCTCGATCTGCAGGGCATGGCCCAGGGCGCACATCAGCTCGCCGCAGCACAGTGCGTTGGTGAGGAATTCCTCGTCCTGGTCGCGGCTGTGGAAAAGGATCAGGCTGCCGCCGTCGCTGAGGGTGTAGAGCGTACCCTTGTACAGGCGCGCGGCTTGCTCCAGGCAGTCGCGGTAGCGTTCCAGCAGGTCCACCAGGCGTGCACGCGGCAGGCGGCGCAGCTGTTCCTGGGCGCCCAGTTGCACGGCCAGCACAGCGCTGGTGCCGGCGGAAATCGGCTCCGGCTCGGCTTCAGGCTCTTCTTCCTCGACGCCGATTTCGTCCTCGGCTTCCTCTTCCGCCACGGTCTCGAACTCTTCCTCGGGGAAGTCGTCGTCAGCATTGGCCTTGCGGCGCGCGGCGGGGGCGAGCAGCTCGTCGTCGGAGAAAATGTTTTCGTCGAACTCGTGTTCGTCTGCGGGGCCCGTTGCTTCCAGCGACGGCTCTTTGGCCGCGGGCTTGCCGACCTTGGCAGGCGCTTTCGGGCGCGGCGCGGGAGCGCTGGCCAGCGGTTCGGGAGCTGGCGGTTTCTCGGGCACCAGGCGCGCCTGCAACTGGCGGGCAAGGTCGCCGATCTCGTTCTGCAGGCCGGCGCCTGGAGCGGGGTCGTCCGGGTCGCGCAGCCAGACACGAAGCTGTAACAACGGTGTGGAAATCTGCCGCCCCAGACGCAGGCCGAAGGTCAGGGTGAGCAGCAGCAGGATCAGGCTGATCAGCCCCATGCTCTGCAGGCTGACGGTCATCGGTTGCTCGAACTGGTGCATGTCGAGGCTGATGCGCAGGTGGCCGGCGATCACTTCCTGGAAGGTGATCGGCGTGGAGTACAGGCCCTCGGCATCGCCCAGCAGGCCCTGCTTGGGCCGCGTGCCGGACTCGGCGAGGATGCGGTTGTCCACGCTGTAGATGGCGGCGTGGGCCACCAGCGGGTTCTTGGTCAGGTTGTTGAGCAGCACGTTGAGGCTGAGGATGTCGTTGGACACCAGCAACTCGGTGGCCGACTGCGCGGTCTGTGTCGTCAGGCTCTGGCCGAGGGCGTCGGCCTGCTGCTGCATGGCCTGCTTGAACTGCATGCCCATCACCCAGGCGTAGATCACCAGGGCAGCGGCCACCAGCAGCAGGCTGTGGATGGCGATGCGCAGGGCGATCGGCACGCGGCGCTGGCGCAGGGCATGGAAGAGCAGCAGGAAGAAATTGTCGGGCTTGACGGAGGTGGGCCGGGTCACAGCGGGCTCGGTCTTCTCTAGGGCAGATGCGGGGCAGTATAACGAGGCCCTACCGAGGGGCAAAGCGCCGCAGGGCCCGTCAACTCGAACCGGGCCGGAATGACCCGGGGAACTCGCCGTTAATCCGATCGACGGCGCCGGCCCCGAACGGGCGAGCGGAGCATCCGCGGACGGTGAAAGCAGGTAGAATGTCTGCCTTTTTTCCATGGCGGAGACAGCGCCTTGCGCGAGATCGTCCTGATCAACATCACCGGGGAAGACCGCCCCGGCCTCACCGCAGCCATCACCGGCGTCCTGGCGCAGGGTGGCGTGAACATCCTCGATATCGGCCAGGCGGTGATTCACGACACGCTGTCCTTCGGCATCCTCGTGGAAATCCCGGACAACGAGCGCGCTTCGTCAGTGCTCAAGGATGTGCTGTTCACGGCCTACGAGCTGGACCAGCAGGTGCGCTTCACACCGGTCTCCGAGGACGATTACCGGCAGTGGGTCGGTGGCCAGGGCAAGCCGCGCCACATTGTCACCCTGCTGACTCGCCGGGTGACCGCCGAGCAGTTGCAGCGGGTCAGCTCGATCACTGCCAAGTACGGCCTGAACATCGACCAGATCGATCGCCTGTCCGGACGTATGCCGCTGGACATGCCGGCGGACCAGGGCAAGGGCTGCATCGAGTTCTCCGTGCGCGGCGAGCCCGCGGATCCGGCAGCCCTGCGCGCCGAGTTCCTCAGCGTGGCCCAGGAGCTGAACGTCGACATCGCCTTCCAGCAGGACTCGGTGTTCCGCCGCAACCGTCGCCTGGCGGTGTTCGACATGGACTCGACGCTGATCGAGGCCGAGGTCATCGACGAGCTGGCCAAGGCGGCCGGCGTGGGCGAGCAGGTTTCCGAAATCACCGAGCGCGCCATGCGCGGCGAGCTGGACTTCCGCGCCAGCTTCAAGGAGCGCCTGGCGTTGCTGCAGGGGCTCTCCGAGGATGTGCTGGAAGAGATCGGCGCTTCGCTGCGCCTGACCGAAGGTGCCGAAACCCTGTTCGCCGAGCTCAAACGCCTGGGCTACAAGACGGCCATCCTCTCCGGCGGCTTCAGTTATTTCGCCAAGCAGCTGCAGGCCAAGCTGGGCATCGACTATGTGTTCGCCAACGAATTGCAGATCGTCGACGGCAAGCTGACCGGCGTGGCCATCGAGCCCATCGTTGACGCCCAGCGCAAGGCCGACCTGCTGCGCGAACTGGCGGCGAAGGAAGGCCTGCAGCTGGAACAGACGATTGCCGTGGGCGATGGCGCCAACGACCTGCCGATGCTCGGCCTGGCCGGCCTGGGCGTGGCCTTCCGCGCCAAGCCACTGGTCAAGCAGTCGGCCAAGCAGGCGATCTCCACCCTGGGGCTGGACGGCATCCTCTACCTGCTCGGCTTCCGTGATCGCGAAGGTGTGGACGGACTCTGATTTGCCGCAGCATGAAAAAGCCGCCTCGATGGGCGGCTTTTTTATGGGCTTCCGGCTGCTTTTTGTAGGTTCCGTTCCGGGTTACTCGTCCGAGGCGAAGTCGTAGTCCATCGCCTGGCTCGGGCCCTGCAGGTAGCGGCCCTGGATGTAGTTGGCGCCGGCCTGCCACAGGGTGGCCAGGGCGGTGGCGCTTTCCACCATGGGGACGATGGTCAGCTTGGCCTGGGCGTGCAGGCTGGCCATCAGGGTCTTGAGGTTTTCCTGGTTCTCCGCCGTGTTCAGGTCCTGCACATAGGAGCCGTCGACCTTCACGAAGTCGACGTTCATGTGCTTGAGCGTGTTGAACGGGTTGAGTGCGCAACCGAACTGGCACAGGGCGATCTGGCAATGCAGTTCCGCCAGGCCCTGGCTGAGCACCTTGGCCTGGCGCAGGTAGGCGATGGCGTCCGGTTCGCTGATCTGGACGATCAGCGCATCGGCCGGCAGGCGCGAGGCCTTCAGCGCCACGCTCAGCCACGGCAGCAGTTCGGGGTCCTGCAGGCTGGGGCCGGAGAGGTGCACGAAGAGCTTGGTCTCGTGACCCTTGGCGCGGTGTTCGGAGAGCAGCTTGATGGAGTTGAGCAGCACCCAGCGGTCGATCTTCTCGGCCAGGCCGCTGGCCTTGGCGGCGTTGAGGAAATCTGCCGGCGGTACTTCCTCGCCCTGCGGGTTGAGCAGGCGCAGCAGTACTTCGTAGTGCTCGTGGGTATCTCCACGCAGGCTGATGATCGGCTGGAACAGCAGGCGGAAGCTGTTCTGCTCCAGCGCCTGGCGGATGATCGCGACGATGTCGCCACGGTAGGCGGCAGCGGCGAGTTCATCGGCCGGGTTGTAGATCTTCAGGCCGTTGCCGTCCTTCTGTGCGACGTCGTCGGCGCCACGGTGGGCGCGCTCGATGACTTCCTGGGCGCGGGTGGTCTTCTCGTCCAGCCCGGCGGTGCCGATGGACAGGGTGACCTGTGCGGTGCGGCCATGGATGTCGAACAGGTGGCCTTCGACCTTCTTCAGCAGCGCGTTGAAGCGCGGCGCCGATTGTTCCGGGGTTTCGCCCTGCAGCAGCACGGCGAACACATCGTCGCCCAGGCGGGCCAGTTGCGCCTGCTCCGGGAACTGCCCGCGCAGCAGGTTGCCCAGGTCCGCCAGCAGCAGGTCGATGCTGGCAACGCCGAGGTCGAGCTGGAGGGTCTGGGCGCGATCCAGCAGCATGTAGGCGAAGGTCGCCGGCTGGCCGGCGGTTACCGCACGCTCCACGGCGCTGTCCATCAGGTCGAGGAAGTGGGCGCGGTTGAACAGGCCGGTGACCAGGTCCTGACTGCTGACTTCGCGCAGTTTTTCCTCGAGTTGGGCGTTGTCCGATTCGGCGCGTATCACCACCTGGATGCAGGGTTCGCCGTCATAGGTGGCCGGCGAGAAGGTCATGCGCGCGGCGAAGGCCTGGCCATCGCTGCGGATGCCGCTGCAGGCCAGGTCGGCGTTGTCCTCGGTGCTTTCCTTGGTGAGATGGTAACCCTTGAGGAAGTCCTTGAAGTTGGCCTGGTCGCAGCCGGCGATCAGGTCGATCATCGGCATGCCTTCCAGCTCCTCGGCATCCTCGTAGCCGAACAGGCCGACGTAGGCCCGGTTGGCGTAGATGTGCATGCCGTCGTGGACGTAGGTGATGGCGTCCACCGAGCTGTCCAGCAGCAACTGGCAACGTTTCTCTGCTTCACGCAGCGCGACTTCGGCGGAGCGGCGGGCGCGGCGCTCCTCGAGGTTGGCCAGCTCGCGGTTGGCGACCAGGATCAGCCGCTCGTCCTCGCCTTGCGGCAGGGCATCCTGCGCGCCGAGGGCCAGGGCCTCGGTGACGGCGTCGGAGTCGTTGCCGCTGACCAACTGGATAAAGGGAATGTCCTTGGCCTGGCGGCGAATGCTGCCCAGCGCTTCGCTCGGGTCCAGCGCCTCGGCCTCGGGGGCGGCGATCAGCAGGTCCCAGCCCTGGGGCAGGATGTCCGTCAGGTCGTCGCTGGAGGTGATGCGGTGGACGCGGGTCGCGCGACCGGCATTGCGAAACAGGCTGACCAGGCGCTCGGCTTCGTTCTGCGAGTCTTCCAGGATCAGCAGGCGGATGGTTTTCTTTTCATTGGCCATGAGGAAGGCTGCTTATACCGCGCTGGACGGCAGCAAATTGGCGACGAATGGGAATTCTCCGGAATCTACAGAGACTTCCATAGTGAGTCAAAGTCTTCCTCCCCGCCAGCACCTCGAGCATTCGGTGCTGTGATGGGCTTATCGCTCGACGGGCCGGCAGCATCCTGCGCCTGGTATTCGAACTGGGTGAAGCTGGCGGTGGCGGTGACCTTGCGGGTCAACGTGGCACGTCGTTCGTCACCCTGCAGGTTGAGCTGCACGCGGTTGCCTTCCTGGAAGGGCAGGCGAGGAGTAATGACGGTCGCCGGGCGGGAGATGGCGGCGATTTCCGGCAGCAGCAGCGCCCGCAGGTACTGGCTGCCCTGTTCGGTCTTGCGCAGCAGTTGCAGGCCGCAGGGCTGGGCGAGCGGGGCGATCAGCTCAATGCCCATCTGCGTGCCGCCGCCGCGGACCTGGCGGATCCAGCGCACCACCGCGACGCTCCAGCTGTGCTCCGGGGTGTCCTGGATACCGAGCAGTTCGCCGGCCTGCAACTGGCTGGGAATTTCCTTTGGCCAGGTCAGGCAGTAGCCACCGGGGCTGTGGTTGACGATGGCCAGGTTGAAGACTGGATAGTCGTCGCGCGGATTTTCCGGTGCGGCGCCAACGCCCGTGTCGTCGACGGTGCGTGGCGCGGTGTATTCGATTTCCTCCAGCGGCATGCCGGGCTGCCAGTCGTTGAGTTTCTGCGCATCGAAGGCGCCGGACCAGGCGTCGTTGACCTCTGCCTTGAAGCTGGGCACCTGTTCCTGCACCTGGATCTTCAGGACGTCGGCAAAGCTGCGACGGCCGGCGAGGAAATAGTGCAGGGCGCTCATGCCGATACAGAGGGTCAAATGACCCTGGCCGGGCGTACGGTTGAAGGTGCGTTCGGCGATGTCGCCCCAGGCGGCGGCGAGGTGCTGCAGCAGATCGATGCTGACGCCGTCCGGGACTTTCAGGCGCGCCTTGGCGCGATCCTCGGCCGGCAGCAGGAGGTATTCGCGGATCAGGTCCACCAGCGGCTGCGGGTCGATGCCCAGCGCGCCGGTGAGATCGCTTTCCTTGAACAGCGTGCGATAGCGCGGCGGGCCATCCACCTGCGGCACCACCACGAACAGGGTGGAAGGCGCGTCGGCGGCCTGCACTCTGATCTGCGCCGCCCAGCCTTCGAGCACTTCGGCGACGCGTGCGATGTTGTTCTGGCGCATCTGGTTGCAGCGCGCAGAGCCGAGCATCAGCGCAGTCACATAGGCGTGCTCGATGGACAGCCCCTGGGACTGGCGGGCGAGCGCATCGCGCACCGGCGTGTGCTGCAAGCCGTGCCGACGAGCGAGCTGGTAGAGCTGGTGGAGTTCCAGCCAGAGGTTTTCCGGCACCGGGCAGTACAGCTGGGACGCTCGTACCAGCGGCCCGCAGAGGCTGCGGATGGCGCGCTGGGTGGCCGCGGTCATCACCTGGGCGCGTTCGCGGGTGAAGCGCGAGGCTTCGCGTACGACAATCAGCTTGTAGCCGATGGCCAGATGGTTCTGCAGCGCCTGGCAGAGGTTGGCGACCTTGCGCGGGCGCTCGTCCAGGACGATGGATTGGTTGAGGAAGTGCCGCTCCAGGTTGTGGCAGACGAAGTGGACTTCCGGGCGGAACAGTTCCAGTAATTGCAGGCGAGTCTCGACCGGCAGTTTGAGCTGGTTGAGTTCGATCAGCCCCTGGTAGAGCTGACGAGCCGTTTCCCCGAGATTGGCCTTGGGCAGGTGATCCAGCCAGTTTTTCAGCTCGCGCGCATTGGCGTTGCAGAAGCTCAGGCTCTCGTGCGTTGGTGTGGGGACACGTAGAAACTGCTGGGGACTGTTGTCCATGGTGAGAGTCGATTCTCCACAACCCGGCTCGTTGTACGAACCAGTTGTTCATAACTGTCGGCTTTTTCCGAACTCTAGCAGCATCCGCCGCCCGCCGCAGCCCATCGCCCGGATGGTGCGCGGACAGGTCACGGCCGAGGGGATTGCCCCTTGATCTGACGTTGCAGGGCGTCCTTCGCCGAGTCCTGCGCCGTGCTGCGCACCCAGCCGTCGCCCTGGGCCGTCACCGGGTAGGCCGCCCAGTCGAGCAGGTCCTGACGGCGGCAGACGCCAGTGTTGCCTTTGCCGGCGCCGGCGACCACCTTGTAGACCAGCTGATCCTGGCGGCTGCGCTTGTCCGGGTGGTCGTCGATCACCTGGCGCACGGCCCAGGCGTTGCCGCTCAGGGCGTTGCTGTAGCTGGCGCCGAGCAGGATGTCTTCGGGCGTCAGGCGCTGCGCCTGGGCGTGTTCCTGGGCCAGCTGGAGAATCTTCAGCAGGTCGTCGAACTGCACGTCGATGTACGAATCCATCTTGCGCAGCGCGTGATACAGGTCCTCCGGTGCCGGCCCCGCGGGCAGCTTCGGCGTGACTGGCAGGCGTGCCAGCGGTGCGGGGTAGCGGCGCCAGGCGAACAGGCCGTTGAAGGCCAGCGCGACGGCGAGGATCAGCACGACGTTGAGCAGCACCGGGCTGAGCACGTAGTGGAAGCCCAGGGCCGTGATGGCCGGACCGCCGGATACTGCCGCCAGTGCCGTGGCGCCGCCCGGGGGGTGGATGCAGCGGGCGTAGTGCATGACCAGGATTGCAGCGCCCACCGCGAGGGCGGGGGTGAAGGCCTGGCCGGGGAGGAGCTTCTGGCAGATCACCCCGACGCAGGCCGAGAGGACCTGGCCGCCGAGAACAGCCCAGGGCTGCGAGAGCACGCCATGAGGTACAGCGAACAGCAGCACGGCGCTGGCGCCCATGGAGGCGACGACCCAGATGGCCGCTTCGCTGGGTAGCACCCAGTGGGTGACGGCGTAGATGGCGGCGATGCCGCACAGCGCTCCGGTTGCGGAGAGCCACTTTTCAAGATGGCTGGTGGCATTGGCACGCCAGCCCATCAGGTGCAGGAAGCGTTTCATGGCAGGGAACTGGCACGATGAGGCGAAAAGCAGTGGTGGGCGGCTCGTTGGCCGCCCGCCTTATGGACAGCGGACCTCAGCCCTGGCGTGCGCCACCCAGGCGCTCGCCCATGCGCACGGCGCTGGTGGCGGCGAGGTTTTGCGCCCAGCTCACCTGCTCGGGACCGAACAGCACGATGGCGGTCGAACCCAGCTTGAAGCGGCCCAGCTCGGCGCCTTTCTCCAGGTGGATCGGCGCACGGGAGGCTTCGTCGTAGGAGAACGATTTCAGCTCACGCTTGGGCGGCGTGACCAGGCCGGCCCAGACGGTCTCGATGGAAGCGACGATCATCGCGCCGACCAGCACCACGGCCATTGGCCCGCGCTCGGTGTCGAAGATGCACACCACGCGCTCGTTGCGGGCGAAGAGTTCCGGCACCTGCTCGGCGGTCAGCTGGTTTACCGAGAACAGGCGGCCCGGCACGTAGACCATCTCGCGCAGGGTGCCGGCCAGCGGCATGTGCACGCGGTGGTAGTCCTTGGGCGACAGGTAGACGGTGGCGAAGTCGCCGCCCATGAAGGGCGCGGCGCGCTCGGCGTCGCCGCCCAGCAGTTCCATCAGGCTGTAGCTGTGGCCCTTGGCCTGGAACACGCGGCCATGCTCGATCGGGCCGAGCTGGCTGATGGCGCCGTCGGCGGGGCAGAGCACCGCGCCTGCGCTTTCGTCCAGCGGACGCGCGCCCTCTTTCAGGGCGCGGGTGAAGAAGGCGTTGAAGTGTTCATAGGCGCGCAGGTCCTCGACCTGGGCTTCGCGCATATCCACCTGGTAGCGACGGGCGAACCAGGGAATCAGGCGGTCCTTGAACCAGGGCGCGCGGCATTCGGCGGCGCAGCCGATCAGGCGCGACAGCAGGTGATGCGGCAGCAGGTACTGGCTGAGGATGAACAGACGATCTTTGAACGACATTCCTTAAACCTCTACGGGGGTGTCGGGATGGTTGCCCCATTCCGACCAGGAACCGGCATAGCCCTTGACCCGCGGATAGCCGAGGGCCTTGGCCACCAGGTAGGTGAAGCCGGAGCGGTGGTGGGTCTGGCAGTGGGTGATCACTTCCTTGTCCTTGGTGATGCCCAGGTCCTCGAGGATCTGCGGCATATCGGTGCGGATGCGCAGCGCGCGGGCCGGATCCATGCCGGCGGTCCATTCGAAATTGACCGCGCCGGGCACGTGGCCGGCCTTGGCGGCGAGAACCTTCTGGCCGCTGTACTCGCTGGGGTTGCGGGCGTCCCAGACGGCCAGGTCGGCTGCGCCCAGGCGGCTCTGCAGGTACTCGCGGGTGGCGGTCGGCTCGTCGTGCAGGGTCAGCGGCAGCGGGCCGCCGACCGGCGCCGGAACGTCCTCGCTCAAGGGCAGGCCGTCGGCAAGCCAGGCGTGCAGGCCGCCGTCGACGTAGTGGTAGTTGCCGTGGTCGATCACATCCAGTAACCAGATGAAGCGACCGGCCCAGCCGCCGCCTTCGTCGTCATAGACCACGTAGACGGCATCGGGGTGGTGGCCCAATTCGCCGAACAGCGCTTCCAGGTCGGCCTTGGCCGGCAGCAGGCCCGGGGCCGGCGTGCCGCCCATCTGGGTGCGCGCAGGAGCGACGAAACGGGCGCCGGGGATGTGGCCCTGGGCGTAGCGCGCGGCGCTGGTCAGGTCTACCAGGATCAGTTCCGGAGCATCGAGACGGCTGGCGAGGTCAGCCGGTTCGATCACCAGGGGCAGGGCGGAGAAGGCGGACATGGCGGAGACTCCCGGCG
Source organism: Pseudomonas sp. HS-18 (assembly GCF_020401845.1). Taxonomy (NCBI): domain Bacteria; kingdom Pseudomonadati; phylum Pseudomonadota; class Gammaproteobacteria; order Pseudomonadales; family Pseudomonadaceae; genus Pseudomonas; species Pseudomonas sp. HS-18. Next base: position 5,770,351 of record NZ_CP084413.1, on the reverse strand, counting down.
AAAAGGGTGGGGGAGGCAACGTGAGCGCGCGCCCTGGGCTACCCCGTGAGGGCGGTTAGTTTAAAGGGCAGAAGGCGGGGAGCAAACCTTTCCCGGATCACGAGCCCCGCGCCATCTGCTTCACCGCGTGCTCGATGCACTGCACGGTGCGGCCGAAGGCCTGCGCGTGCAGGTCTGCCAGCGGCTGCCCGAGGCGGTCGCAGACGACCAGCATGACCACCCGCGCGCCATTGCCCAGCGAGCGCAGCAGCAGATGTTCACTGGGTAGCAGCGCCTTCAGCGAGCCGGGAATCAGCGCCGAGAACTCGGCCATGTTGGTCGGGCTCAGGCGCAGTTGTCCGGGTTGTTGCAGGAGTTTGCGCAGCACCGGGCTGGCGGCGACTTCCAGCTTGAACTCGCCGATCTCGCCGTCCAGGCCGAAGTGGCGGCGCGCCTGCAACCAGCTGCCGCCCTTGTCGGCCAGCAGGATCATCCCGCGTTGCAGCCCGCAGGCCTGCAAGGCAGCCGTGGCACAGTCGAGCAGTTGCACGGCGTTGCCGAACGGGCTGGGCGTCTGCATCAGGCGGGTGCAGTGCTGACGCCATTCGACGAGGGTGTCCGGCGCCTTGGCCGGCTCCTCGGCCTTCGGCCCGTTGAGCCAGCGGCGCGCATCCCAGGGCCAGAGCAACGCCTGCGCCGGGTGCCAGAGCAGCGGGCGGGCGTGGCGGCGGGCGCTCTGCGCGGCGAGGCCGTGGACGGTCTGCTGCAATTCTTCCAGCGGCATCTGCAGATAGAGGCTGGTCAGGCGCTGCCAGCGCAGCATGTGCACGCCCCCCCAGGACTGGTGTGCGGCCATGGCGATGCTGTTGGCCAGGAGGATGGTGTTGGCCGGGCGGGTCAGCCAGCGTTGCAGTTCCGGATCGGCGTCCAGGCGCTGCTGCTGGCCCAGCGGCTCGTGTTCGGTGTGGGCGACGTGCAGGGCGCGCACCAGCAGGCGCTTGTCGTCGCTGAGCAGGGCGTAGCCCTGGCCGACCCAGTCCGGCAGCCGCCAACTGTCGGCCAGCGCGCGGCACAAGGGCAGCAGGGGAGTGCCGAGCAACTCCTCTTCGACTTCGCTGCTGCAGCGGCCCAGGCCGTAGACCTGGCGCTGCCAGCTCTCCATCAGCTCCGGTTTCGCGGTGGCCAGCGCCCACAGCGGCGCAAGGGTGAACAGGCTGCCCCAGTGGATTTCCTGCCAGAGTCGCGCCAGGCGGTTGGCGAACAGGCCGCTGGCCTGCTGCATGGCATGGCGGCTGATCAGCAGCAGTTGGCTCAGGGCTCGCGGCATCTGCGTCTCGGGCATCGCGGGCAGGCTGTCGAGCAATTGAGTGACGCGGGACAAGCCCAGGCGGTTGAGGGCGACCTCCAGGCTTTCCGCCGGATTGTCCCTGGCGCTCTGTGCGCGGTTGGCTTCGCGCAGGATGGCAAAGGCCAGGGTCGGCGCGTCCTGCAGCAGTTCGGCGATATCGCGGATCGAGCGGCGGCTGTCGTTCAGCGCCCGGCGAATGTCATCGCGCTGTTCCAGCGGAACGGGCAAAGGCAGGTCTTCCAGCTGGGTTAGCCAGGCCTTGAGACGCTCTGGATGAAGCAATTGCTTAGACATGCGTGAGGCGCCGAACTGGTTTTTAGTGTTTTCGGCCTATAGTCTTGCCCGAAATCTCCGATAACAACAGGGAGGCGGGAATCATGCCTCCATTCTGTTCACAGTTTCAGTCCGGTCCCCATGGCAAAAATCATCGGCATCATCGTCATTCTGGGTAGCGTGCTCGGCGGCTACATGCTCTCCGGCGGCAAGATCGCGGCCATCATTCAGCCGTTCGAAGTGCTGATCATCGGCGGCGCCGCGCTGGGCGCCTTCCTCCAGGCCAACCCTGGCAGCACCTTCATGACCGTACTGAAGAAGGCGCCGAAGATGTTCGGCAACCGCTTCACCCATACCTTCTACCTGGAGGTGCTGGGCATGCTCTACGAGGTGCTCAACAAGAGCCGCCGCGAAGGCATGATGGCGATCGAGGCCGACGTCGAGGACCCGGCTGCCAGCCCGATCTTCAGCAAGTACCCCGCGGTGCTCAGGGACGACCGCATGACGGCCTACATCTGCGACTACCTGCGCATCATGTCTTCCGGCAACATGGCGCCCCACGAGTTGGAAGGCCTGTTCGACATGGAACTGGGCAGCCTCAAGGAAGACCTCGAGCACCCCGCCCATGCAGTGACCCGCGTCGCCGACGCCCTGCCGGGCTTCGGTATCGTCGCCGCGGTACTGGGCATCGTGATCACCATGGCGCTGCTCGGCCAGGGCAGCCAGGCGGAGATCGGCCACCACGTCGCCGCGGCGCTGGTGGGTACCTTCCTCGGTATTCTCGCCGCGTACGGTTTTGTCGGCCCGCTGTCCAACGCGCTGGAGCACGACGCCAAGGAAGAGCTGAACCTCTACGAAGCGATCAAGGCCTGCCTGGTGGCTTCGGCTTCCGGCATGCCGCCCTCGCTGGCCGTGGAGTTTGGCCGCAAGGTGCTGCTGCCGGCGCACCGTCCGAGCTTCAGCGAGCTGGAGCAGGCCGTTCGCGGTCGCTGATGGGTCGCCTGACGCATGGATAACAATCAGCCGATCATCGTCAAGCGCGTCAAGCGCTATGCCGCTGGCCACCACGGCGGCGGCTGGAAGATCGCCTTCGCCGACTTTGCCACCGCCATGATGGCGTTCTTCCTCGTGCTCTGGCTGCTGTCCTCGGCCACGCCCGAGCAGAAGAAGGCCATCTCCGGTTACTTCCAGGACCCCATCGGCTTCACCGAGAGTGCCAGCCCCTACGTCATCGACCTGGGCGGCACGCCGACGCCGGCGCCGGACAAGACGCTGAACCCGCAGATCCAGGCCCAGCCGGATGCCGACGAGACGCGCATCAACCCGGACGAGAACGCCAAGATCAACGAGCAGCAGGCCGAGGACGTCGCCGAGAAGGTCGAGAAGGAGCGCCTGGAGTTGCTGCTGCAGGAACTGCAGAACAAGGTCGACGAGAACCCGACGCTCAAGCGCTTCAAGGACCAGATCCTCTTCGAGATCACCCAGGACGGCCTGCGTATCCAGATTGTCGATTCGGACAACCGGCCGATGTTCGACCTGGGCAGCGCGCGTTTGCAGTCCTATTTCGAGGACATCCTGCTGGCGCTGGCCGAGACCATCAAGCAGGTGCCGAACAAAATCAGCATCAGTGGCCACACCGACGCCAAGCCCTACGCCGGCAATGGCGACTTCGGCAACTGGGAGCTTTCGGCCAACCGCGCCAACGCGGCGCGGCGCGCGCTGGAAGCCGGCGGCTACCCGGAAGACCAGATCGCCCGCGTGGTGGGCTACGCCTCTTCGGCGCTGTTCGACCGCGACCAGCCGCTGAATCCAGTGAACCGTCGGATCGACATCATCGTCCTGACCAAGAAGGCCCAGCGCGCCATCGAGGGGCAGGACGGCGGCAGCGACAAGCCGGTCGATGGCGCAGTCCCGGCTGCCCCGGGCGCCGCCACACCGGCAGCGCCCAATGGCGCACCGGCCAAGCCAGCGAGCGGCCAGGGCGACCCTGTGCCGCCGGACCAGCTCAAGCAGAAGCTCAACCTGTTCGACGACGGCGGTACGCTGAAACTCGACGAGTTGAACAAGCAGCAGTAGGAAACGAAGAAGGCCAGCTGAACAGCTGGCCTTCTTCGTTGCGCTTCATGCCATTGATTTGCCGAGGCGTGCTCGCTCCTACTGGGCCGTGCAACATCGGTGCGGCGGATAACGCTTGAGGCGTTATCCGCCAATCAATATTCGTCTTGCGGCAGGCTCGCGAGGATGTGCCGGTAGCTGGCCATCCGTTGCGGCGAAACACGCCCGTCTTCCAGCGCCTTGAGCAGCGCACAGCCCGGTTCGCGATCGTGCTTGCAGTCGCGGAAGCGGCAGTGGCCGAGCAGGTCGTGGAACTCGATGAAGCCGGCTTCGACATCGTCACGGCTGACATGGCCGAGGCCGAATTCGCGGATGCCGGGGGAGTCGATCAGGTCGCCGCCGGCGGGGAAGTGGAACAGCCGCGCGGTGGTGGTGGTGTGGGTGCCCTTGCCGGTGACTTCCGAGAGATCACCGACGCGGGTGTCGACGCCGGGCAGCAATGCGTTCACCAGCGACGACTTGCCTACGCCGGACTGTCCGACGAACACGCTGACGTGCTCGTTCAGCGCGGCACGAAGGGCGTCCAGCGCCAGGCCGTTGAAGGCGGAAACCTCCAGCAGCGGGTAGCCCAGCTCGCGGTAGGTGCCCAGCAGCGAATCGAGGAAGGGGGCGTTTTCCTCGTCGATCAGGTCGGCCTTGTTCAGCAACAGCAGCGGCTTGATGCCGGCGTGCTCGGCGGCCACCAGGTAGCGGTCGATCAGGTTGGCGTGGGGTTCCGGGCGCGGGGCGAAGACGATCACGATGCGATCGACGTTGGCCGCCACCGGCTTGAGCACGCCGCGCATGTCCGGGCGACGCAGCTCGGACGTTCGCGGCAATTGCGCGACGATCACCCCGATGCCCTGGTTGCCGGGGCGCCAGACCACCTGGTCGCCGGTCACCAGCGGGGGCAGGTTGGCGCGCAGGTGGCAGCGGAACACCTGGCCGGCGTGGTCGCCTTCCTGGGCCTCGACTTCCACCTGCACCCCGAAGTGCGCAATCACCTGGCCGGTCTGCTCCGGGCCGAGGTCGCCGCCTTCCAATTCTTCCAAGGCGCGTGACTCACGCTTCGCCGCGCGCGAAGCGCGTTCTTCCTGGACTTTTTCGATCCGCCAGCTCTGCCGGCGGGTGAGGTGACGCTTGGCCATAGGGTATCCACAGGGAAAATCGCGCCGCAGTTTAGCATGCGCGCGTCCGCTTCCCGCTAAACTAGGGGGCTGAGCTGAGGAGCCCCATCATGCAGAACCCGCAGAACCTGATCTGGATCGACCTGGAAATGACCGGGCTGGACCCGGACAAGGATGTCATCATCGAGATGGCGACCATCGTCACCGACAGCGACCTGAACATCCTCGAGGAAGGCCCGGTGATCGCCGTGCACCAGAGTGAGGAGCTGCTCGCCGGCATGGACGAGTGGAATACCCGTCAGCACGGCCAATCCGGCCTGACCCAGCGCGTGCGTGAAAGCACCATCTCCGCCGCCGAAGCCGAAGCGATGACCATCGCCTTCCTGGAAAAGTGGGTACCCAAGCGCAGCTCGCCGATCTGCGGCAACAGCATCTGCCAGGACCGCCGCTTCCTCTACCGCCACATGCCGAAGCTGGAAGGCTACTTCCACTACCGCAACCTGGACGTCTCCACCCTCAAGGAACTGGCAGCGCGCTGGGCGCCTTCGGTGCGGGATGGCTTCAAGAAGGGCAACACCCACCTGGCGCTGGACGACATCCGCGAGTCGATCGCCGAGCTGCGCTACTACCGCGAGCACTTCATCAAAGTCTGAGCCGACGGCTCTTTGTAGGGGCGAGCTTGCTCGCGAACTGATTCCGTCGCGGGGCTTGGTTTGCGAGCGAGTACCATGCGTCCCCCTCGCTCCTACACGTCTCCTTCAGGCGCAGTGCCGGCCCAGCGCCCACGCCACATGCTCGCGCACCAGCTCCGACGGGAACTCCTGTCGTGCCCGCAGCGCCTCGATCACCGGGATGGTCGATGGCGCATTGCCCAATCCCACGGCCAGGTTGCGCAGCCAGCGCTCGTAGCCCGCTCGTCGCAATGGCGAACCCTCGGTGCGGCTGAGGAATTCCTCTTCCGTCCACAGGAACAGCTCCGCCAGCGCGGCGTTGTCCAGGCTGTGGCGCGGTTGGAAGTCGCCCTGGTCGGTGGCGCGGGCGAAACGGTTCCACGGGCAGACCATCTGGCAGTCATCGCAGCCGAATACACGGTTGCCGATCAGCGGGCGCAGGTCTTCGGGGATCGGGCCCTTCAATTCGATGGTCAGGTAGGAAATACAGCGCCGTGCATCCAGCACATAGGGCGCCACGAAAGCGGCGGTGGGGCAGATGTCCATGCAGGCCGAGCAGCGCCCGCAGTGCTCCGTGCCGTGCGGCTCATCCACCGGCAGCGGCAGGTCGGTGAACAGCTCGCCGAGGAAGAAGTAGCTGCCGGCCTTGCGGTTCAGCACCAAGGTGTTCTTGCCGATCCACCCCAGACCCGATTGCTCGGCGATGGCCTTCTCCAGCACCGGTGCGCTGTCGACGAAGGCGCGGAAGCCGAACGGTCCGACCTGCTGCTGGATGCGTTCGGCCAGTTGCTGCAGACGCTTGCGGATCAGCTTGTGGTAATCGCGGCCCAGGGCATAGCGCGAGACATAGGCCCTCTCCGGATCGCCCAGGACCTGCGCCATACGGGTGTCGCCGGGCAGGTAGTCCATGCGCAGCGATACGACCCGTAGCGTGCCGGGAACCAGTTCGTCGGGCCGCCAGCGCTTGCTGCCATGGGCGCCCATGTAGTCCATCTCGCCGTGGTAGCCCGCATCCAGCCAGCGCTGCAGGTGGGTGCCGTGTTCCTCGAGGTCGAGCCCGCTGATGCCGACCTGCTGGAAGCCGAGTTCGCGCCCCCAGTCCTTGATGGAGCGGGCGAGGTCGGCGTAGTCGAGCGTTGAATCGTGCATGGAAGGCGGGAAACCGAAGTCCGGGTGCGTATAATTCTGCCAGACCTGGCCGGCGTCGGCCCGTCCGTACGCCAATAGCCGCTCAAAATCTGCTGCGCGTCGGCAGAGCTGCGTTAAAAACAGACTCGGAATGCTCATTTACAGCAGTAAACTGCGCTCCCTCGTCTGTTTTTGCCTTGCTCTGCTCTAGCTCGCGAGCTTTTGAACAGGCGCTCAGGCGACACATTCTGCCGCCCGGAACAGCGATGACTGCCCACGACGATCTGCCCCTGAATCTGTACAGCGCCCAGCAGGTGCGCGACCTCGATGCGCGCCTGATCGCGGCCGGCACGCCCGGCTTCGAGCTGATGCGCCGCGCCGCCCATGCCGCCTGGCGCGCCCTGCGTCGCCAGTGGCCGGATGCCGGCGAGGTTACCGTGCTGGCCGGCCACGGCAACAATGCCGGCGACGGCTACCTGATCGCCGCTCTGGCCCTGCGCGCCGGCTGGCGCGTACGCGTGCTGGCAGTGGGCGATGCCTCTCGCCTCTCTGGCGATGCCGCCTCGGCCCATGGCGAGGCGCGCGCGGTCGGCGTGGATGTCCAGGCCTGGAGCGACCGCGCCGAACTGCGAGGTGTGCTGGTGGATGCGCTGCTGGGCACCGGCCTCGGCGGCGAGGTGCGCGAGCCCTATGCCTCGGCCATCGCGGCGATCAACGCCAGCGGCCTGCCGGTCCTGGCCGTGGACATCCCTTCCGGCCTCAGCGCCGATACCGGACAAGTGCTGGGCTGCGCGGTGAACGCCGATCTGACGGTGACCTTCATTGGCCTCAAGCTTGGCCTGTTTACTGCTCAGGGGCCCGACCAGTGCGGCGAGCTGGTATTCGACGGGCTCGATGCCGATCCTGCGCTGCTTCCCGAAAGCAGCCTGGCGCGCCGGCTCGCTGCAGCTTCCCTGCCCTGCCTCGCAGCGCGCCCCAAGGCTGCGCACAAGGGCCTGTTCGGCCATGCGCTGGTGATCGGCGGCGACACCGGCATGGGCGGCGCCGTTCTGCTGGCGGCGGAGAGCGCGCTACGCTGCGGCGCCGGGCTGGTTTCCCTGGCGACCCGTGCAGTCCACGTGCCCGCTGCGCTGGCTCGTCGCCCCGAACTGATGGCACGCGGCGTCTCCTCTTCCGCAGAGCTGCTGCGCCTCGCCGAGCGGGCCGATGTGCTGGTGGTCGGCCCTGGCGTCGGTCGTGACGCCTGGGGGCGCGTACTGGTCAGCGCCGCAGCGAGCCTGGAGCGCCGACAGGTGTGGGACGCCGATGCGCTCAATCTGCTGGCCGAAGAGCGGGTGGCCCGCCCGTCCGGCGACTGGGTGATCACTCCCCATCCCGCCGAAGCGGCGCGCCTGCTGGGAATCTCCACCGCGGAGGTTCAGGCGGATCGCCCCAAGGCTGCTCTCGCACTGGCGCAACGCTATCAGGCGGTGGCCGTGCTCAAGGGCGTCGGCAGCCTGATCGCGTCCCCGGATGGCCGGCTCGCGCTGTGCGATCACGGTCATCCAGCCATGGCGGGCGCCGGGCTGGGTGACGTGCTTTCCGGCATCCTCGGTGCGCTGCTGGCGCAGGGGTTGCCTGCATTCGATGCCGCTTGCCTGGCGGTCTGGCTGCACGCGCGCGCCGGCGAGTCGCTCGGCGCGCAAGGTCGCGGCCTGGCCGCCGCCGATCTGATTCCTGCCGTTCGTCAGCTGCTCGAGGAGTTGTGCCCATGCCTGAACTGAATCTGTTCGCCGATGGCGAAGAGGCCATGGTCGATCTTGGTCGGCGGATCGCCGAGGCGACCGGCGGGCGCGGAGTGATCTATCTGCATGGCGACCTGGGGGCGGGCAAGACCACGCTGTCGCGCGGCATCCTGCGGGGATTGGGCCACGGTGGAGCGGTCAAGAGTCCGACCTTCACCCTGGTCGAGCCCTACGAAATCGGCGATCTGCGCGCCTTCCACTTCGATCTCTATCGCCTTGCCGATCCGGAGGAACTGGAGTTCCTCGGCATCCGCGACTACTTCGAGGGCGATGCGTTGTGCCTGATCGAGTGGGCGGAGCGTGGCAAAGGCATTTTGCCAAAGGCCGACATGGACATTACCATTGTTCCGCATGCGGGCGGACGCATGCTGCGCCTCGACCCGCACGGAACACGGGGCGAAGCCTGGTGTGCCGCCCTGGCCACGGGAGCATAGAAAAAAGATGGGTTGGGGGTTGCGCCTTCGGGCGTTGTTTATCGGGGTGTCCGTTCTGCTGGCATTCGTTGCCGGTGAGGTTTCTGCCGCCACGCAAATCAAGAGCGTGCGCATCTGGCGCGCGCCGGACAACACGCGTCTGGTGTTCGATCTGTCCGGCCCTGTGCAGCACAGTCTGTTCACCCTGAGCGCGCCCAACCGTATCGTCGTCGACATCAACGGCGCACAGATGTCCGCCGCCCTCGACAAGCTCAAACTCGGCAATACCCCGATCACCGCGATGCGCTCCGCCCAGCGCTCGCCCACCGACCTGCGCCTGGTGCTGGACCTGAAGAACCAGGTCACGCCCAAGAGCTTCGTGCTGCCGCCGAACCAGCAGTACGGCAACCGCCTCGTCGTCGACCTCTATGACCAGGGCGCCGACATTGCCCCGGACGTCCCGGCGACCCCGACCCCCAGCGTGCCCGCCACGCCGGTCAGCCCCGCCCAGTCGGTGGCCAAGATTCCCGCGCCCAGCAGTGGCGGCAAGCGTGACGTGGTGATCGCCATCGACGCCGGTCACGGCGGTGAAGACCCTGGTGCCCTCGGCCCGAATGGTCTGCACGAGAAGAACATCACGCTGTCGATCGCCCGCGAACTGCAGCGGCAGATCAACCAGATGAAAGGCTTCCGCGCCGAACTGACGCGCACCGGCGACTACTTCATCCCACTGCGCAACCGCACCGTGATCGCCCGCAAGAAGGGCGCGGACCTGTTCGTTTCGATCCACGCCGACGCCGCGCCCAGCCGCAGCGCCTTCGGTGCCTCGGTATTCGCCCTGTCCGACCGTGGCGCTACCTCCGAGACCGCGCGCTGGCTGGCCGACACGGAAAACCGCTCCGACCTCATCGGCGGCGACGGCGGCGTGAACCTCGACGACAAGGACAAGATGCTCGCCGGCGTGCTGCTCGACCTGTCGATGACCGCCACCATGTCCTCCAGCCTGGACGTCGGCCACAAGGTGCTGACCAGCGTCGGCCGCGTCACCCCGCTGCACAAGCGCCGTGTGGAGCAGGCCGGCTTCATGGTGCTGAAGTCCCCGGACATCCCGTCGATCCTGGTGGAAACCGGGTTCATCTCCAACCCGAACGAATCGGCCAAGCTCGCCAGCGGCTCGCACCAGCAGGCCCTGGCGCGCTCCATCGCCGCTGGCGTGCGTCAGTACTTCGTGCAGACCCCGCCGCCGGGTACCTACATCGCCTCGCTGCGTGACGGCGGCCAGTTGGCTTCCGGCCCGCGAGAGTATGTCGTGCGCAGTGGCGACAGCCTGGCGATGGTTGCCAGCCGCTTTGACGTCAGCACGGCCTCGATCCGCAGCGCCAATTCGCTCAAGAGCGATGAGCTGAAGATCGGTCAGGTGCTGAAGATCCCGGGCACCTCCCTGGCGTCGCAGCAATGAGTGACGTTCGCCGAATCCAGCTGCTGACTCCGCGGCTGGCGAACCAGATCGCTGCCGGCGAAGTGGTCGAGCGGCCCGCCTCGGTCATCAAGGAACTGCTGGAGAACTGCCTGGACGCCGGTGCCAAGCGCATCGACATCGAGGTCGAACAGGGCGGCGTCAAGCTGCTGCGTGTGCGCGACGATGGCAGCGGCATTCCTGCCGACGACCTGCCTTTGGCACTGGCGCGCCATGCCACCAGCAAGATCCGCGAGCTGGAAGACCTGGAGCGGGTGATGAGCCTGGGCTTCCGCGGCGAGGCGCTGGCTTCGATCAGCTCCGTCTCGCGTCTGACCCTGACCTCCCGCACCGCCGATGCCGAGCAGGCCTGGCAGGTGGAGGTCGAAGGCCGCGACATGGAGTCCACCGTGAAGCCGGCGGCACACCCGGTGGGCACCAGCATCGAGGTGCGCGACCTGTTCTTCAACACCCCGGCGCGACGCAAGTTTCTGCGCGCCGAGAAGACCGAATTCGATCATCTGCAGGAAGTCATCAAGCGTCTGGCGCTGGCGCGCTTCGACGTGGCATTCCATCTGCGCCATAACGGCAAGACCATCCTCTCGCTGCATGAAGCCAAGGACGAAGCTTCCCGCGCCCGCCGCGTCGGCGCCGTGTGCAGCGCTGGTTTCCTTGAACAGGCCCTGCCCATCGAAGTGGAGCGCAACGGCCTGCACCTGTGGGGCTGGGTCGGTCTGCCGACCTTCTCCCGCAGCCAGCCGGACCTGCAGTACTTCTACGTGAACGGCCGCATGGTGCGCGACAAGCTGGTCGCCCACGCCGTACGCCAGGCCTATCGTGACGTGCTGTACAACGGCCGGCATCCGACCTTCGTGCTGTTCTTCGAAGTCGATCCCGCGGTGGTGGACGTCAACGTCCACCCGACCAAGCACGAAGTGCGCTTCCGCGACAGTCGCATGGTCCACGACTTCCTCTACGGCACCCTGCACCGGGCGCTGGCGGAAGTGCGCCCCGACGACCAGTTGGCTCCGCCGGGCGCCACCACCCTGACTACACCGCGCCCCACGGGTACGGAGGCCGGCGAGTTCGGTCCGCAGGGCGAGATGCGCCTGTCCGAGACTGTGCTGGAGGCTCCGGCCGCCGCGCGTGCCTGGCAGCCCAGCCCATCTTCCGGCGGATCCGGTGGCGGTGGCTTCAGCTACCAGCCGACGCGCCCGGAAATACCGCCGATCCAGGAGGCCCAGGGCGCCTACCAGGCCTATTTTGCTCCGCTGCCCGACCAGGCGCCGCAGGCGTTGCCGGAAAGCAGCCAGGATGTGCCGCCGCTGGGCTATGCCCTGGCGCAGCTCAAGGGTATCTACATCCTTTCGGAGAACGCCCACGGCCTGGTGCTGGTGGATATGCACGCGGCCCACGAGCGCATCATGTATGAGCGCCTGAAGACCGCCATGGCCAGCGAAGGCCTGCGTGGTCAGCCGCTGCTGGTGCCTGAATCCATCGCTGTCAGCGAGCGTGAGGCGGACTGCGCGGAGGAGCATGGCAGTTGGTTCTCCAAGCTCGGCTTCGAACTGCAACGGCTCGGTCCGGAGACCCTGGCGATCCGCCAGATTCCCGCGCTGCTCAAGCAGGCCGAGGCCACCCAGTTGGTGCGCGATGTGCTCGCCGACCTGCTGGAGTACGGCACCAGCGACCGTATCCAGGCGCACCTCAACGAGCTGCTCGGCACCATGGCCTGCCACGGCGCCGTGCGCGCCAATCGCCGCCTGACGCTGCCGGAGATGAACGGCCTGCTGCGCGACATGGAAGTGACCGAGCGCAGCGGCCAGTGCAACCACGGCCGGCCGACCTGGACACAACTGGGGCTCGACGAGCTGGACAAGCTGTTCCTGCGCGGACGTTGATTTCCGTAAGGTTGCGTTCAGGAAAGTGCAGTAAACTGCGCGCCAATCGATTCAGCAGTGCGCAATAACGAGTTCCCGATGTCCTTGCCTCCCGCCATTTTCCTCATGGGCCCCACCGCCGCCGGCAAGACCGACCTGGCGCTGGAGCTGGCGCGTCTGCTGCCGGTGGAGCTGATCAGCGTGGACTCGGCGCTGATCTACCGCGACATGGATATCGGCACCGCCAAGCCGCCGCGCGAGGTGCTGGAGGAATTCCCGCACCGACTGATCGATATCCGTGACCCCAGCGAGGCCTATTCGGCAGCGGAGTTCCGCGCCGACGCCCTGGCGGCCATGGCCGAAATCACCGCGGCCGGAAAGATCCCGCTGCTGGTCGGCGGCACCATGTTGTATTTCAAGGCGTTGCTGGAAGGCCTGGCCGATATGCCCAGTGCCGACCCCGTCGTACGTGCCGAACTGGAAGCCTGGGCGGCCGCCGAAGGCTGGAGTGCCCTGCACTCGGAACTCGCCCGCGTCGACCCGGAGTCGGCGGCGCGCATCCACCCCAACGACCCCCAGCGGCTTGTCCGGGCGCTTGAGGTCTTCCGTGTCAGCGGTATGTCCATGACTGCACACCGCCTTCGCCAGGCTAGTGAAAATGCGGGTCTTGGCGCGCAAGGCGGTGGACAATTACCGTATACTGTGGCTCACCTGGCGATTGCGCCTCTGCAGCGCCAGGTGTTGCACGAGCGTATCGCGCAACGTTTTGACCAGATGCTGGAACAGGGCTTCATCGCCGAGGTCGAACGCCTTCGCGCAAGAAGTGACTTGCACGTGGGGCTGCCGTCCATAAGAGCGGTGGGTTACCGACAGGTATGGGATTACCTCGAGGGCAAACTGTCCTACGCTGAGATGGTGGAGCGTGGCGTCATCGCCACGCGGCAGCTGGCCAAGCGCCAGTTCACCTGGCTCCGCAGCTGGAGCGATCTACACTGGTTGGACAGTCAGGCAAGCGACAATTTGCCGCGTGCCTTGAAATACTTTGAGGCGGTCTCCATATAGGCTCGAGACCTTAATTCCGGCCGTCTATCCTTGGGGTTCAGGACGGCGTTAAGCCAAATTCGACTACTACTAAATCAGTATTTTACCCTTACAAGGAGTGCGGCATATGTCAAAAGGGCATTCGCTACAAGACCCTTACCTCAATACCCTGCGCAAAGAACGCGTTCCGGTTTCCATCTACCTGGTCAACGGCATCAAGCTGCAGGGTCAGATCGAATCCTTCGACCAGTTCGTCATCCTGCTGAAGAACACTGTCAGCCAGATGGTCTACAAACACGCTATTTCCACCGTGGTCCCCAGCCGCCCCGTGCGCCTGCCCACCGGTGATCAACCGGCCGAGCCGGGCAACGTTTGACGGGAGTCCGCCTTGTTCTTTGAGCGCCCGGGTGGTGGGGAACGGGCCATTCTGGTCCATCTGGAAGGTCAGGACCCCGAGGCGCGCGAAGACCCGCAGGAATTCCAGGAGCTGGCCCGTTCGGCAGGCGCGGAATCGGTTGCTTTCGTCAGCATTTCGCGCCATCAGCCTTCAGCCAAGTACCTGATCGGCAGCGGCAAGGTCGAAGAATTGCACGACCTCGTCCACGCCGAGAAGGTCGAGCTGATCATCTTCAATCACACCCTCACGCCGAGCCAGGAGCGCAACCTCGAGCGAGCGCTCGAGTGCCGCGTGCTCGATCGTACGGGTCTGATTCTCGATATCTTCGCCCAGCGCGCCCGCACCCACGAGGGCAAGCTGCAGGTGGAGCTCGCCCAGCTGGAACACATGAGCACGCGTTTGGTGCGCGGCTGGACTCACCTTGAGCGCCAGAAAGGTGGTATCGGCCTGCGTGGCCCGGGTGAAACCCAGCTGGAAACCGACCGCCGCCTGCTGCGTGGGCGTATCCGGCAGATCAAGTCGCGCCTGGAAAAGGTTCGCAGCCAGCGCGAGCAGGCCCGTCGTGGCCGCCGCCGTGCGGAGATTCCGGCGGTGTCCCTGGTGGGTTACACCAACGCCGGCAAGTCCACGCTGTTCAATGCGCTAACCACATCCGAGGTCTACGCGGCCGACCAGTTGTTCGCCACTCTCGACCCGACCTTGCGCCGTCTGGAACTCGATGACGTTGGGCCGATCGTGCTGGCTGACACCGTAGGCTTCATTCGCCACCTGCCGCACAAGCTGGTGGAGGCGTTTCGGGCTACCTTGGAAGAGTCCAGCAACTCCGACCTGCTGCTGCATGTGATCGACTCCCACGAGCCGGATCGCGATGCGCAGATCGAGCAGGTGCTGGCAGTGCTCAAGGAGATCGGCGCGAACGAGTTGCCGATGCTCGAGGTGTACAACAAGATCGACCTGTTGCCGGACCTGCAGCCGATGATCCAGCGCGACGAGTTGGGTAAGCCGGTCCGTGTCTGGCTGTCGGCGCGTGAATCGCGTGGGCTGGAATTGCTCGAGCAGGCGATTTCCGAGTTGCTGGGGGAGGACATGTTCGTGGGAACGCTCTGCCTGCCGCAGCGCCTGGGACGACTTCGGGCTCAGTTCTTCGAGCTGGGTGCGGTACAGTCTGAGAATCACGACGAACAAGGACGCGCCGTTTTGCAGGTCCGCCTGCCGCGTGTCGAGTTGAACCGCATGGTGAGCCGCGAAGGCTGGCAGCCGTCGGAGTTCATTGCGCAACACACTTTGCAATAAAGCCCGGCACACTGTTTTTGGCAGGGTAATGGGCATTCGGTAGCATAGGTGGGCGCGCCGTAGGCGCGTTTTCGCGTTATCAGATGGAGAGCGCTATGGCTTGGAATGAGCCGGGTGACAACTCGAACAAGAACGACCAGGACCCCTGGGGTGGACGCCGTGGTGGTGGTCGCCAGGGCCCGCCTGATCTGGATGAGGCCTTCCGCAAGCTGCAAGACAGCCTGAATGGAATTTTCGGCAAACCCAAGCGCGGCAGTGGTTCGGGCGGTGGCGGCAGTGGTCGGGGCGGTAGCCTCGGTCTGTTCGGTATCGGCTTGGCTATCCTCGCCGTGCTGTGGCTGTACAACGCCATTTACGTCGTGGATGAGCAGGAGCAGGCGGTGATCCTGCGCTTTGGTCAGTACCACGACACCGTGGGCCCCGGCCTGAACATCTACTTCCCGCCGATCGACAAGAAGTTCCAGGAGAACGTCACCCGCGAGCGTGCCTACAGCAAGCAGGGTCAGATGCTCACCGAAGACGAGAACATCGTCGAGGTTCCGCTGACCGTGCAGTACAAGGTCAGCAACCTGAAGGACTTCGTGCTCAACGTCGACCAGCCGGAAGTGAGCCTGCAGCACGCCACCGAAAGCGCCCTGCGTCACGTGGCCGGCTCCACCACCATGGACAAGATCCTCACCGAGGGCCGCGAACAGATGGCCACCGAGGTGCGTGATCGCCTGCAGCGTTTCCTCGATACCTACAAGACCGGTATCACGGTGACCCAGGTGAACATCCAGAGCGCCGCCGCGCCGCGTGAAGTACAGGAAGCGTTCGACGACGTGATCCGTGCCCGCGAGGACGAGCAGCGCGAGAAGAACCAGGCCGAAGCCTACGCCAACGGCGTGGTGCCCGAAGCCCGTGGCCAGGCCCAGCGCATCATCGAGGAAGCCAACGGCTACCGCGATGAAGTGGTTTCCCGCGCCCAGGGTGAGGCAGACCGCTTCACCAAGTTGGCCAGTGAGTATCACAAGGCTCCGGAAGTCACCCGTCAGCGTCTGTACCTGGACTCCATGCAGGATGTCCTGAGCCAGACCAGCAAGGTGCTGGTCACCGGCCAGCAAGGTCAGAACAACCTGATCTACCTGCCGCTGGACAAGATGATGGATGGCCGTGGTTCGGCAGCTCCGAGCACCGCGCCCAGCGCGAGCAGCAGCACGCCGGATATCGGTTCGCGGGTCGCCAGCGACCTGCAGCAGCGTGACACGCGTACCCGGGAGAGCCGCTGATGAGTAACAAGTCCCTGATCGCCCTCATCGCGGGTGTGGTGGTTGCTGTTGCCGTCTGGAGCAGCGTCTACGTGGTGCAACAGACCGAGCGCGCCGTCATGCTGCGCTTCGGTCGCGTGGTCGAGCCGGACGTGAAGCCCGGTCTGCACTTCAAGATTCCGTACGTCAACACGGTGCGCAAGTTCGATGGCCGCCTGCTGACCCTGGACTCGCCGACCCAGCGCTTCCTGACGCTGGAGAAGAAAGCGGTGATGGTCGACGCCTACGCCAAGTGGCGCGTCTCCGATGCCGAGCGCTTCTACACCGCGACTTCCGGCATGAAGCAGATTGCTGACGAGCGTCTGTCCCGTCGTCTGGAAGCCGGCCTGCGCGACCAGTTCGGCAAGCGCACCCTGCACGAAGTCGTGTCGGGGGAGCGTGATGCGCTGATGGGTGACATCACTGCGTCGCTGAACCGCATGGCGCAGAAGGAGTTGGGTATCGAAGTGGTCGACGTTCGCGTCAAGGCCATCGACCTGCCCAAGGAAGTGAACCGCAGCGTGTTCGAGCGCATGAGCACCGAGCGTGAGCGGGAAGCCCGCGAGCACCGCGCCAAGGGTCGCGAACTGGCCGAAGGTATCCGTGCGGATGCCGACCGTCAGCGTCGTGTGCTGCTGGCCGAGGCCTATCGCGAATCGGAAGAAACCCGTGGTGACGGCGATGCCAAGGCGTCGGCGATCTACGCCAAGGCCTACTCTGCCGATCCGGAGTTCTACGCCTTCACCCGCAGCCTCAAGGCTTATCGCGAGAGCTTTGCGGACAAAAAGGACGTGCTGGTGCTCGATCCGAGCAGCGAGTTCTTCCGCTATCTGGAAAAAGCTAAACCGTAAGTCAAAGTCTCCGGCGGGCGGCAGCGCCCGTCGGAGAAATCGTGTTATCATGGGTCAGCCGGGAAATCCCGGCTTTTTTGCGTCCGCGAGAATGATGTACGAGAGCCATGTGGCAGGAATTCGGCAAGGCGTTCTGTCTGTTGCTGGTGCTGGAAGGCATCCTTCCATTCCTGTACCCGCGTGGTTGGCGCGACGCCGTGAGCGGGCTCGGGCGCCTTGGCGACCGCAGTCTGAGACTCATCGGGCTGGGCAGCATGCTGTTCGGCACCGTCCTTCTTTACTGCATTCATTGAAGTGCCGCCCGGCCTAAAAAAGGAGAGAGGCGACATGGCAACGGTAGACCGCTGGCTGCTGCCAGATGGGATCGAAGAAGTGCTGCCACCGGAGGCGGCTCGCGTTGAAGCAGCCCGCCGTCAGGTGCTGGACCTGTTCCAGCGCTGGGGTTACGAGTTTGTCGTCACCCCGCATATCGAATACCTGGAATCCCTGCTGACCGGTGCCGGCCAGGATCTGGATCTGCGTACCTTCAAGGTCACCGATCCGGCGTCCGGCCGTCTGATGGGCTTCCGTGCGGACATCACGCCGCAAGTGGCACGCATGGACGCCCACAGCCTGCGTCGCGAAGGGCCGAACCGCCTGTGCTACGCCGGCAGCGTGCTGCATGCCCGCCCGCGTGCGCTGGCGACTTCGCGCAGCCCGATCCAGCTGGGTGCCGAGCTTTACGGCAATACCGGCTCGGCGGGTGACGTCGAAGTCATCAGTCTGCTGCTCGACATGCTCGAGATGGCCCAGGTGCCGGACGTGCACATGGACCTCGGTCATGTCGGCATCTACCGTGGCCTGGCCCAGGCTGCCGGGCTGTCCGGCGAAGTCGAGCAACTGCTGTTCGACGCCTTGCAGCGCAAGGCCGTGGATGAAATCGCGGCGCTGACCGAAGGCCTGCCGGGCGATCTCGCCGGCATGCTGCGTGCGTTGGCTGAGTTGTGTGGTGGCCGCGAGGTGCTGAGCCAGGCGCGTGAAGTGCTTGCCGGGGCTCCGGCTCCGGTGCAGACCGCGCTGGCGGACATTACGGCTATTGCCGACTCGCTGGCTGCGCGCTTCCCGCAGCTGCCGCTTTATTTCGACCTCGGCGAGTTGCGTGGCTATCACTATCACACGGGCGTGGTGTTTGCTGCGTTCGTGCCTGGGGTTGGCGAGTCCATCGCCCAGGGCGGTCGTTACGACGACATCGGCGCTGATTTCGGCCGTGCCCGTCCGGCGACCGGTTTTTCCACCGACCTCAAGACCCTGGTCACTCTCGGTCGCGCCCAGCTCGACGAGCCGCGCACCGGAGTCTGGGCGCCGGCCGATGGCGCCGGCTTGTGGCAGGCGGTGCAGCAGCTGCGCCGTCAGGGCGTGCGCGTGGTACAGGCGCTGCCCGGGCAGGATGCGGCTTCGGCTACCGAAGCGGGCTGCGACCGGCAACTGCTGGTTCGCGATGGCAATTGGCAGGTGGCCGCGCTCTGAGGCGCGTCACTCGAGTTTCTGCCGGCCGCGGCCGGCACCGAACATCCACGATGGGGACAAGTTTATGGGTAAGAATGTCGTAGTCCTGGGCACCCAGTGGGGTGATGAGGGCAAAGGCAAGATCGTCGACCTGCTGACCGACCAGGCTGCTGCCGTGGTGCGTTACCAGGGCGGCCACAATGCCGGTCATACCCTGGTGGTCGCTGGCGAGAAGACTGTGCTGCACCTGATTCCGTCGGGCATCCTGCGCGAAGGCGTGCAGTGCCTGATCGGCAACGGCGTGGTGCTGGCGCCCGACGCGCTGATGCGCGAGATCGCCAAGCTGGAAGAGAAGGGCGTACCGGTGCGCGAGCGCCTGCGCATCAGCCCGTCCTGCCCGCTGATCCTGTCCTTCCACGTGGCCCTGGACCAGGCCCGCGAGAAGGCCCGTGGCGACGCCAAGATCGGCACCACCGGTCGCGGCATCGGCCCGGCGTACGAAGACAAAGTGGCCCGTCGTGGTCTGCGCGTGGGCGATCTGTTCCACCGCGAGCGCTTCGCTGCCAAGCTGGGCGAGCTGCTGGACTACCACAACTTCGTCCTGCAGAACTATTACAAGGAACCGGCCGTCGACTTCCAGAAGACTCTGGACGAGTGCATGGCCTACGCCGAAGAACTGCGTCCGCTGATGGCCGACGTGACCTCGACCCTGCACGACCTGCGCCGTGCCGATGAGAACATCATGTTCGAAGGCGCCCAGGGTTCGCTGCTGGACATCGACCACGGTACCTATCCGTTCGTCACCAGCTCCAACACCACGGCCGGCGGCACCGCCACCGGTTCGGGCTTTGGTCCGCTGTTCCTGGATTACATCCTGGGGATCACCAAGGCCTACACTACTCGCGTGGGTTCCGGCCCGTTCCCGACCGAGCTGTTCGATGAAGTCGGCGCCCGCCTGGCCAAGGTCGGTCACGAGTTCGGCGCCACCACCGGGCGTGCCCGTCGTTGCGGCTGGTTCGATGCCGTCATACTGCGTCGCGCCATCGAGATCAACAGCCTGTCCGGCCTGTGCCTGACCAAGCTGGACGTCCTCGACGGCCTGGAAACCGTGCGCATCTGCACCGGCTACCAGAATGCCGCCGGCGAACTGCTGACCGATGCGCCGACCGATGCCGACAGCTACATCGGCCTGCAGCCGGTCTACGAAGACCTGCCGGGCTGGAGCGAGTCGACCGTGGGCGTACAGAGCCTGGAAGGCCTGCCGGCCAATGCGCGCGCGTACATCAAGCGCATCGAGGAGCTGGTTGGCGCGCCCATCGACATCATCTCCACCGGCCCGGACCGCGCCGAGACCATCGTCCTGCGTCATCCGTTCGGCTGATCCACACGCTATACCGCGACGGGCCGCTCATGCGGCCCGTTGTCGTTTCTGCCCTCCGTGTTTTGCGGCCCGGCACGCGCTTTGCTGGTGAAATGGATCGGCGCGCCATCTGCGCCAGAGTTCCGTTGCCTCCCGGAGGAAGCCTGCCGTGTCCGCCGTCCTGTCGCTTCTGCGCAGCCGCTTGCTGCGCCCCGCATTCATTGCCTTGGGCATCGCACTGCTGGTGCAACTGGCGATTGCCCTGTGGCTCACTCGCAGCACCGTCGATGGCCTGGTCAGCAATCTGGGGGATCACCTGGGTAAGGAATCGCAACGCCTGGCTGGTGAGCTGGAGCAGGCCGGTCGCGAAGTGACCTCCGGTTTGAATGATCTTTCCGCGCATACCCGCGAGCGCCTGGGCTCGGCGCTCTCCGCGCGGCTGGAAGAAGAGCAGGGCGAGTTGCGCCAGAGCCTGGAACAGAGCCTGCGCCAATCCGCCACCGAATTGGCGCAATTGTTGGCTGCCGTGGCGCCCAAGGCCATGTGGGATAACGACGTGCCGCTGCTCTCCGATTACGCTCGGCGCGCTCAGGCCAATCCCAATGTGCTCTTCGTGGTCTACGACGATCCGCAGGGCCAGCACCTCACCCGTTACCTCAATCGCGAGGATGAGCGGGTCAAGGCGCTGCTGGAAAAAGGCAAGGGTGAGCGGGCGCTGGACAAGGTACTGGAGGCCGCGAGCCACGACAGCTCGGTGTTTCTCGTTGAAGCGCCGATCAGCCCGAATGGCGTGGAAATCGGCAAAGTGCGCCTGGGTGTTTCCACCGATGCGATCGAGAAGCGGATCGCCGCGCTGGATCAGCGCTTCTCTGCCCTGGTCGCCAGTGGTGATCAGTTGGTGGGGGACAGCCTTGCCGGCGCAGCTGCCGACAGCGCCAGGGCGCTGACTGCGCGTCTGCAGTCGGCGAAACAGGCGGCAGACGGCATGAGCCTGGGCGCGAAGACTTCCATCGAGGAGGCCGCGAGTACCCTGCGTTGGCGCATCGGTATGGGCTTGGTGCTGGTGGGTCTTGGTGTGCTGTTGTGCCTGGCAGTCGTGCTCGGTCATCGCGTGGTGAATCGTCTGCGCCTGCTGATCAATGCCTTGAATGACCTGGCGGCGGGTGAGGGTGACCTGACCCGCCGGGTGCGCCTGGATAGTCGTGATGAGCTGGGCGAGATGGCGACAGCGGTGAATCGCTTCGTCGACAAGCTTCAGCCCATCGTGCGGGAGGCCGTGCAGGTTGCTCAGCAGACCGGCAGTGAAATTGCCGCGCTGGCCACTCGCAGTGCCAGTGCCGAGGCGGCAACGGACCGGCAGCGCAATGAGGTCGCCGGCAGCCTAGAGGCGCTCTCCGGGATGGCGGCGGAAGCGGAAATAGAGAGCCGCTCCATGGAGGCGGCCTTGGCTCGGGTCGGAGAGATCCGCAAGGCGGCGCAGGACAATGCAGCCATTGCCCGCAAGGTCGGTGGCCTGATCGAAACCCTGGAGTCCCGTGTGCAGAGCGGCGCCGGTGTGATCGAGCGCCTGGCGCGGCAGAGCGAGCAGATCGAAGTGGTGCTCTCGGTGATCCATGGCATCGCCGAACAGACCAACCTGCTGGCACTGAACGCCGCCATCGAAGCGGCCCGCGCGGGTGAAAGTGGGCGCGGTTTCGCCGTGGTGGCGGACGAGGTGCGAGCGCTGGCGAGCAAGACCCAGCAGTCCACGGGCGATATCCAGTCGCATATCGGTGCGTTGCAGCAGGGTGCACGGGAGGCAGTCTCGGCTATCGGGCAGGCTCGTGAGCAGGCTGTTCAGGGGTTGGCCGCGTTGCAGGATAGCGAACGGCTGCAGCGTGAAGTGCAGAGTGCGGTGGAGGAAGTGCACGGGGCCATCGAGGCGGCGACCCATTCGGCGCAGCAGCAGGCGGTTGGTGCTGCGGCGGTGCGCGGCCGGGTCGAGGTGATCCATGCCGAGGCAAGTCGAGCCGCGGAAGCGGTGAGTGCGACGGCCAGCAGTGGGCGAGTGCTTGATGGGTTGGCCGGTCAGTTGCGCGCCAGCCTGGGGCAGTTCAAGGCGTGATGGTGCGCACGGCCTCGGTGTTTGTGTGGAGGCGAGCGCTGTCCGCGATGGGATCGGGCTCGGCGCGGGGCTGATATCGCCGGCGGAGCCCGCTCCTGCGCCTGGTTTTAATTCTTGGCGAGGCGGAAAGCCGAAAACGAAAAAGCCGAGCAGTGCTCGGCTTTTTCGTTTGAAGATGGTGCCCAGGAGAAGACTCGAACTTCCACGGTGTTGCCACCGCTAGGACCTGAACCTAGTGCGTCTACCAATTCCGCCACCTGGGCATGCTTTTCAGCATGGGGTGCGATGATCGCTCATCGTCTTGCGGTGATGCAACCCTTGGTTGCATCCAGCGGTCTATCGTTCGGTTTCAGGGTTCCGAACCCGCCTGACAAAGCCCGTAAATGACTGACTTTATCCTTGAATAAGTGGTGCCCAGGAGAAGACTCGAACTTCCACGGTGTTGCCACCGCTAGGACCTGAACCTAGTGCGTCTACCAATTCCGCCACCTGGGCACTGGAGTCGATGATTACTCATCGTTTCCGTGTTACAACGTCTGTCTGACGCTGTGGGCGCGAACTATACGGAGAGCGTTTTCGCTTGTAAACCCCTGATGCGATAAAAAATTTATTCTTGCCCGAAGCTGACCGACGAGCGGATTTCGCGCTTCAATAAGCACATGGCGATCCATACCCCTATATATAAGGTGACCGCACTTTAATGGCCGATTGGCAAAACCTCGATCCCGAGGCCGCCCGCGAGGCGGAAAAATACGACAACCCCATCCCCAGCCGTGAACTCATCCTGGCGCACCTCGCCGAGCGCGGCGCTCCCGCGACGCGGGCCCAGTTGCTGGATGAACTTGGCCTCTCCGGCGAAGAGCCGGAAGAAGCGCTGCGCCGCCGACTGCGCGCCATGGAGCGTGACGGCCAGCTCATCTATACCCGCCGTGGCGCCTATGCGCCGGTGGACAAGCTCGACCTGATCCTCGGCCGCATCGCCGGCCACCGCGACGGCTTCGGCTTCCTCATCCCCGATGACGGTAGCGACGACCTGTTCCTCAGCCCGACGCAGATGCGCCTGGTGTTCGACGGTGACCGCGCCTTGGCGCGTGTGTCGGGCTTCGATCGCCGCGGCCGCCGTGAAGGCGCCGTGGTGGAGGTGGTCGAACGCGCCCACGAGACCATCGTCGGCCGCTATTTCGATGAAAGCGGCATCGGCACGGTGGTGGCCGACAACCCGAAGATCCAGCAGGAAGTGCTGATCCCGCCGGGCAAGGCCGGCAAGGCCAAGCACAATCAATTCGTCCAGGTGCGCATCGACGTCTGGCCGAGCGTACATCGCCAGGCCCAGGGCGAAGTGGTGGAAGTGCTCGGCGACTACATGGCGCCGGGCATGGAAATCGAAGTCGCGCTGCGCAGCTACGACATTCCCCACACCTGGCCCGAGGCAGTGGAGAAGGAAGCGGCCAAACTCAAGCCTGAAGTGCTGGAGAAGGATAAAGAGAAGCGCGTCGACCTGCGCGCCCTGCCTTTCGTCACCATCGATGGCGAGGACGCCCGCGACTTCGACGACGCGGTCTACGCCGAAAAGCGCAAAGGTGGTGGCTGGAAGCTGTTCGTCGCCATCGCCGACGTCTCTCATTATGTGAAGGTCGGTTCGGCCCTGGATGAAGAGGCGGCCAAGCGCGGCAACTCGGTGTACTTCCCCGAACGCGTGATTCCGATGCTGCCGGAGATTCTCTCCAACGGCCTGTGCTCCCTGAATCCGCTGGTCGATCGCCTGGCCATGGTCTGCGAGATGAATCTCTCCAAGGCCGGCAAGATGACCGACTACCAGTTCTACGAGGCGGTCATTCATTCCCACGCGCGCCTGACCTACACCAAGGTCAGTCAGTACCTGGAAACCCCGGACAGCCCCGAAGGCCAGCGCCTGAAGGAACAACTGCCGGCGGTGGTGCCGCACCTCAACACGCTTTATGACCTGTACAAGGTCCTGGTCGGTGCGCGCCATGTGCGTGGAGCCATCGATTTCGAGACTCAGGAAACCCGCATCGTCTTCGGTGCGGACCGCAAGATCTCAGAGATTCGTCCGACCCAGCGCAACGACGCACACAAGCTGATCGAGGAATGCATGCTGGCGGCCAACGTCGCCACCGCCAAATTCCTCGAGAAGCACGCGATTCCGGCGCTGTACCGCGTCCACGACGGCCCGCCGCAGGAGAAGCTGAACAACCTGCGCCAGTTCCTCGGCGAGCTGGGGCTGACGCTGTACCGGGGCAAGGGCGATCCGACCCCGGCGGACTACCAGAAGCTGCTGGAGTCCATTCAGGGTCGCCCGGACCTGCAGCTGATCCAGACCGTGATGCTGCGTTCGCTGAGCCAGGCGGTGTACAGCCCGGAGAATGCCGGCCACTTCGGCCTGAACTACGAGGCCTATACCCACTTCACCTCGCCGATCCGTCGCTACCCGGACCTGCTGACCCATCGTGCCATCCGTGGCCTGATCCGCTCCAAGGCGGCTTCCGAACATGTGCAGCGCGTTGGCGCGGCCAGCATGCCCAAGGCGCGAATCTATCCGTACGACGAGGCGCGTCTTGCTCAGCTGGGTGAGCAGTGCTCGATGACCGAGCGCCGCGCTGACGAGGCGACCCGCGACGTCACCAACTGGCTGAAGTGCGAGTTCATGCGCGAGCGCGTGGGCGAGACCTTCCCCGGCGTGATCACCGCAGTGACCGGCTTCGGCATCTTCGTTGAACTGACTGACATCTACGTCGAAGGCCTGGTCCACGTCACCGCGCTGCCGGGCGACTACTACCACTTCGATGCCGTGCATCACCGCCTCGCGGGCGAACGTACTGGCCGCAGCTTCCGCCTGGGTGACGCCGTGGAAGTGGTCGTGGCGCGCGTCGACCTGGATGAGCGCAAGATCGATTTCGAGCTCTCCGACAACGTGCTCAGCGCGCCGATTGGCCGCAAGAAGCGTGGCGAGAAGGCCGAGCCGGTTGCCAAGGGCAAAGTGGCCAAGGGCAAGGCGCCCAAGGGCGCAGTTGCCAGGGAGAAGCCGGCCAAGGCCCGCGCCCAGGTGGCGGATGATCCGTTCTTCGCTCCCGACGTGGCCGTGGTGCCGTCGCACCAGCCGCGCAAGCGCAAGGTTGGCGTGGTCCAGGCGCTGCCGTCGGTGGCGCCGGATATGCTCGCCAAGGCCGAGGAGATGCTCGGCAATACCGATGTGCGCAAGAGCCGCGAAGTGAAGAAAGCGCTGCTCGAAGAGGCCAAGGTCGGCGGTAACAAGCCGGCGACCGGCAAGGGCAAGTCTGCGTCCGCCGCTGGCAAGCCGCGCAATCCGTCGAAGCAGAAGGCCCGGTCCGGCAAGTCAACCAAGCACCGCAAGGGGGCGTCGCAGCCCAAGGCGGGTGCATCGACCGGCACTCCGGCAGGCAAGGGTAAGGCGAAGAAATGAGTCAGTGGGAAAAGGTCTACGGGGTCCATGCCGTAGAAGCGTTGCTGCGCCATCACCCGAAGCGGGTCAAGCAACTGTGGTTGGCCGAAGGTCGGCATGATCCGCGCGTCCAGGCGCTGGTCGAGCTGGCCGGCCAGGTGCGCGTGCCGGTGGGTACGCGCGACCGCAAGGAGCTGGACGAGTGGGCCGAGGGCGTTCACCAGGGTGTGGTCGCCGAGGTCAGCCCGAGTCAGGTGTGGGGCGAAAACATGCTGGAGGAGCTGCTGGAGCGCTCCACCGGTCCCGCACTGCTGCTGGCACTGGATGGCGTGACCGATCCGCACAACCTCGGCGCCTGCCTGCGCACCGCCGATGCGGCGGGCGCGCTGGCGGTGATTGTGCCCAAGGACAAGTCTGCGACCCTCAACGCCACCGTGCGTAAAGTCGCCTGCGGCGCCGCCGAGGTGATCCCGCTGGTCGCCGTGACCAATCTCGCGCGCACCCTGGGGAAGCTTCAGCAGCGCGGGCTGTGGATCGTCGGCACTGCCGGTGAGGCGACCCAGATGCTCTACGAACTCGATCTCACCGGGCCGACCGTGCTGGTGATGGGCGCCGAGGGCAAGGGCATGCGCCGCCTGACCCGCGAGCACTGCGACTACCTGGCCAAGTTGCCGATGCAGGGCAGCGTGAGCAGCCTGAATGTCTCGGTGGCTACCGGTGTGTGCCTGTTCGAGATCGTCCGCCAGCGCCAGATCAAGGCTGGCGCCTGACGTCCCCACGCAAGGCGGCCGGCGCCGCCTTGCGCTGTTCAAAGTTTCACCAGTTTTCCTTGCGCCCCCTGGCACGCTTCTCTAGAATGTCGGCCCTTGCCGTCCTGGCAGGTGCTCGCGCGCCTTCTCTGGTGGCAAGGAAAAAATCATTCACTCCTTGTCTGACCGCTTAGTCGGCAGGCTGCAATCCGTAAGGAGCATTTATGCGTCATTACGAAATCGTGTTCCTGGTTCACCCGGACCAGAGCGAACAAGTCGGTGGCATGGTCGAGCGTTACACCAAGGCCATCGAAGAAGACGGCGGCAAAGTCCACCGTCTGGAAGACTGGGGCCGTCGTCAGCTGGCTTACGCCATCAACAACGTGCACAAGGCTCACTACGTTCTGATGAACGTCGAGTGCACCGCCAAGGCCCTGGCCGAGATGGAAGACAACTTCCGCTACAACGACGCCGTGATCCGTAACATGGTCATCCGTCGCGACGAAGCCGTTACCGGCCAGTCCGAAATGCTGAAGGCCGAAGAGAGCCGCAACGAGCGCCGTGAGCGCCGTGAGCGTCCCGAATCGAACGAGGGCGAGTCCGCTGACGGCGAAGATAGCCGCGACAGCGCTGACGAGTAATCCCGGACCAGTATTGAGGAGCCACACACATGGCACGTTTCTTCCGTCGTCGTAAATTCTGCCGTTTCACCGCTGAAGGCGTGAAAGAGATCGATTACAAAGATCTGAACACCCTGAAGGCCTACGTTTCCGAAACCGGCAAGATCGTTCCGAGCCGTATCACCGGCACCAAAGCCAAGTACCAGCGTCAGCTGGCGACCGCTATCAAGCGCGCCCGTTACCTGGCCCTGCTTCCCTACACCGACAGCCACGGCCGTTGATCGGGCAGTCGACTGGAATTGATGGATAGATCGCATGCGCGCATTGGCTGAATTTGTCATGCGAGGCCGCATGCAGGCGACCCTGGTGGTCGTCGCAGCCGCGGTACTGCAGCCTTTGTTCTGGCTCGGTGCCGCAGCAGGCAGTCTGGTGCTGTTGCGCCGTGGCGCCGGCGATGCCTTTGGCATCCTGGTGTGGGCGCTGCTTCCGGCACTGGCCTGGTGGTACCTGGGTGACCCCAGCGTGAGTCTGGTTCTGGTGGGTAGTGCCGTGCTGGCGCAGGTTCTGCGCAGCAAGGTGTCCTGGAATCAGGTGATGCTGGCGAGCGTTGTGCTCGGTGCGGTGTTCGTGCTGCTGCTCAGCACGGTGTCGGCCGGGTTGGTCGCAGGTCTGGCCGATGCATTCGGCAAGGCACTGCCGCAGGTTCTGGCCGAAGCCAAGCTTTCGCCGGAACAGATGGCCGCCCTGCAGGCGGAGATGGTTCCGACCATCACCGGCCTGATGGCAGCCTCGCTGCAGACGATCAGCCTGTTGTGCCTGATGCTGGCGCGTTATTGGCAAGCAGTACTGTTCAACCCGGAAGGGTTTGGCCGCGAGTTCCGTGCACTGCGTCTGTCGCCGGGCACGGCTGTAGCGCTGCTGGTCGGCGTTGTGGCGCTGCCCTTCGCAGGGCCCGCGGCCACCATGCTGGCGCCGCTGTGCATGATTCCGCTGCTGTTCGCCGGGATCGCACTGGGGCACGGCCTGGCCGCGCTGAAGAAGCTTCCGGGCTTCTGGCTGGCACCGCTGTACCTGCTGGTATTCGTACTGGGCAATGTGATCTGTCTTGTCGCCGTCGTCGACAGTCTGTTTGATTTTCGCGGTCGCCTGGCCAAGCGCCAGAAAGCTGCGAACGGTGAAGGTTAAAAGTTAAGAGGTAAGACTCAAATGGAAGTCATCCTGCTGGAAAAGATCGCCAAACTGGGCAACCTGGGCGACAAGCTGAACGTAAAGGGCGGTTACGCTCGTAACTACCTGCTGCCGCAGGGCAAAGCCACCGCTGCCACCGCTGCCAACGTCGCTGCTTTCGAAGAGCGCCGCGCAGAGCTGGAAAAAGCCGCTGCTGAGAAAAAAGCCGCTGCTGAAGCTCGTGCTGCCCAACTGGCCGAACTGATCGTGACCATCGGCGCCCACGCTGGCGACGAAGGCAAACTGTTCGGTTCGATCGGCACCCGCGACATCGCCGACGCCGTTTCGGCTGCCGGCTACCCGCTGGAAAAGAGCGAAGTTCGCCTGCCCGACGGCGCCCTGCGCGCTGTAGGCGAATACAACATCGAAGTGCAACTGCACATGGATGTTGATGCAACCCTGCACGTGGTTGTAGTCGCCGAGTAAGCGATCCGTCGCTAGGACGTTTCGCACATCTTGCATGGGCGAATCAGTCCGCTAACATCGGGCACGGTACTGAAATTCGGTACCGTGCCCTTTGTTTTTTCCGCCTTTGAATTTCTACGAAGAGCCCGCACGAAGCGCCCATGAACGACATCACCGTCCCCGAGCAATACGACCTGCAGACCGCTTCCCTCAAGGTGCCGCCGCACTCGATCGAAGCCGAACAGGCGGTGCTGGGTGGCCTGATGCTCGACAACAACGCCTGGGAGCGCGTCTCCGACGCCGTGTCCGATGGTGACTTCTACCGCCATGACCATCGCCTGATCTTCCGCGCCGTCTACAAGCTCGCCGAAGCCAACCAGCCGATCGATGTGGTGACGCTCTCCGAGCAGCTCGAACGCGAAGGGCAACTGCCCCAGGTGGGCGGCCTTGCTTACCTCGCCGAGCTGGCGAAGAACACGCCTTCGGTGGCGAACATCAAGGCCTACGCGGGCATCATCCGCGAGCGGGCCACCTTGCGGCAGCTGATCGGCATCAGCAGCGATATCGCCGACAGTGCCTTCAACCCCGAAGGGCGCAGCGCCAACGAAGTGCTCGACGAAGCCGAGCGCAAGATCTTCGAGATCGCCGAAGCGCGGCCCAAGACCGGCGGCCCGGTGGGCATCGGCGATATCCTGGTCAAGACCATCGACCGCATCGACCACCTGTTCAACACCTCGGACGCGCTGACCGGCATCACCACCGGCTTCACTGACCTCGACGAGAAGACCAGCGGCCTGCAGCCGTCCGACCTGATCATCGTGGCCGGCCGACCCTCCATGGGCAAGACCACCTTCGCCATGAACCTGGTGGAGAACGCCCTGATGCGCAGCGACAAGGCGATCCTGGTGTACTCGCTGGAGATGCCCTCCGACTCCATCGTGATGCGTATGCTCGCCTCGCTCGGGCGCATCGACCAGACCAAGGTGCGTACCGGCAAGCTGGACGACGAGGATTGGCCGCGACTGACCTCGGCGGTGAACCTGCTCAGCGACCGCAAGCTGTTCATCGACGACACCGCCGGCATCTCGCCCTCGGAAATGCGCGCGCGGACCCGTCGCCTGGCGCGCGAACACGGCGAGATCGGCATGATCATGGTCGACTACCTGCAGCTCATGCAGATCCCCGGTTCCGCCGGCGACAACCGGACCAACGAGATTTCCGAGATTTCCCGCTCGCTCAAGGCGCTGGCGAAGGAATTCAACTGCCCGGTGGTGGCGCTCTCCCAGCTCAACCGCTCGCTGGAACAGCGCCCCAACAAGCGCCCGGTGAACTCCGACTTGCGCGAATCCGGAGCGATCGAGCAGGACGCCGACGTGATCATGTTCGTCTACCGCGACGAGGTGTATCACCCGGAGACCGAGTTCAAGGGCGTCGCCGAGATCATCCTCGGCAAGCAGCGGAACGGCCCCATCGGCACGGTGCGCGTGGCCTTCCTCGGTCGCTACAGCCGCTTCGAGAACCTCGCGCCCGGCATGTACAACTTCGAAGACGAGTAACGATGCCGCATTCCGCGTGACCGACGGGCGCCTTAAGATAGGCGCCCGTTTTCATTTCAGAGGCCGCCATGCGCCCGCTCGTCGCCCACGTCGATCTTGCCGCCATTCGCCACAACTACGCCGTTGCCAAGCGCTGCGCACCTGGGCGCGAGGCTTTCGCAGTGGTCAAGGCGAACGCCTATGGGCACGGCGCTCGGGAGGTGGTGAGCTGCCTGCACGACGAGGCTGACGGCTTCGCGGTGGCCTGCCTGGAGGAGGCCGCCGAGGTACGCGCTCTGCATGCCGGCGCCCGCATCCTGCTGCTGGAGGGCTGTTTCGAGCCGGCGGAATACCTGATCGCTGTCCAGCTGCGCCTGGATGTGGCGGTGCAAGGCCCTGAGCAGGCCCAGGCGCTGCTCGCCGCGCAACTGCCCAGTGCGCTGAATGTGTGGATGAAGCTGGATACCGGCATGCACCGCCTGGGCTTCTCGCCCGAGGCGCTACGCGACTGGCATTCGCGCCTGCGCCAGGCGCCGCAGGTGGCGGAGCTGAACCTGATGAGCCACTTCGCCAATGCCGATGTGCGCGGCGACGAGCTGACCGAAGACCAGGTGGCCTGTTTCCTCAGTGTGCTGGACCTGGATTTCGACCTGCGCTCGCTGGCCAACTCTGCCGCCGTGCTGACCATTCCCGCCGCACACATGGACTGGGTTCGCCCCGGCATCATGCTCTATGGCGCCACGCCCTTCGCCGACATCGGCGCCGCTGAACTGGGCCTGCGCCCGGCCATGAGCCTGGAGGCGCGACTGATCGCCGTGCGCGAGGTGGCGGTGGGTGAGAGCGTTGGGTACGGCGCGACCTGGGTGGCCGAGCGGCCGTCGCGTATCGGCACGGTGAGTTGCGGCTACGCCGATGGATACCCGCGCCACGCGCCGAGCGGTACGCCGGTGCTGGTGGATGGGCGGCGCGCATCGCTGGCCGGGCGTGTCTCCATGGATATGCTTGCAGTGGACCTGACCGATCTGCCCGGCACCGCAGTGGGTGATCGCGTTGAGCTGTGGGGCGCCAACCTGCCGGTGGACGAGGTGGCCGCCCATGCCGGGACCATCGGCTATGAGTTGCTGACCAAGGTCACCGCCCGCGTGCCGCGCCGTTACCGCAGCTGATCAGGCACGGTCTTCGCTTTCCAGCCGTTCGTTTTCCAGCCAGAGATCGCTGGTTTCGCCGGCGGCCTCGCTGGCCATGGCGTAGGCCGCCCGGCCATTGCCCTTCACCTCGTAGAGCGCCTGGTCGGCGGCCTTGTAGAGCTTGCTGAACTGCATGGCGTGGCTGGGATAGATGGCCACGCCGATGCTCGGCGTGACGCGCAGCTCCAGGCTGTCGAACTTCACCGGCCGCGACAGTTCATTGAGGATGCGGCAGGCGATCTCCTTGGCGTGGCTCTCGGCATCGGGCCCGGAAATCAATGCTGCGAATTCGTCACCGCCCAGGCGCGCCACGCAATCACTGCCGCGCACGCACTGGCGCAGGCGGTTGCCGACGTTCTGCAGCATGAAGTCGCCCGCATCGTGCCCGTGGCTGTCGTTGATCGGCTTGAAGTGGTCGAGGTCGATCAGCATCAGCGCCAGGGTCTCGCCGTTCTGCTGGGCATGGGCCAGGGCGTGTTCGGCATGTTCCACCAGGTAGCGACGGTTCGGCAGGCCGGTCAGCGGGTCGTAGTGCGCGGCGTGTTGCAGCTGCACTTCGCGCTCGCGCAGCAGCTGGTTGCTCTGGGTGAGTTCGGCGGTGCGCTCGGCCACGGCTGTCGCCAGGTCTTGCTGGGCGCTCTGCATGAGGGTCAGGCGCGCGCTCTTCTCCCGATCCGCCTGCTCCAGTGCCTGCGCGCGCTCGCGCTTGAGGCCCTGGATTCGCGAGGTGAGGGCGAAGGAGAAGAGTACCGACTCCATCGCCACGGCGATGGGGAAGATGTACGAGGTCAATGGCGAGGGCTGCACCATGCCGGTGGCGCGCATCACCGAGATGCTCACGCTGGTCAGTACCAGGCCGAAGCCGAGCAGGTAGAGGAAGGCCGGGAACGAACCCTGGCGCCAGCGCACCACGGCACCGCCCAGCGCTGCCGGCACGCCGATCAGGGTGATCGCCACCAGCATCCAGCCGGCCACGCCGCGCAACTGCAGCGCGCCGAGGACGATGGTCAGCACGTACAGCGCGCAGTTCAGGTTCAGCAGCCAGTGCGACCAGCGCACGTAGCGGCGGGTCTGCAGCAGGGTGATGGTAAAGCGGTGTACGCAAAGGCCCCAGAGCGAGGGCAGGGTGATGCGGTCGAGCCACCAGGGCACCGGGTGATCGGGCCAGAAGTACTCGAAACCGTGGCCGCTCATGCCCAGGCTGAACAGCAGGGCGCTGGCGGTCGTCAGCACGTACCAGAAGTACGCCGGGTCGCGCAGGGTCAGCAGGATGAACAGGTTGTACAGCAGCAGGGCGGCGATCAGGCCGTAGATGAAACCCAGGAACAGGCTGGTATCGGCGCGATGGTCCTGCAGATCATCCAGCGACCAGATACGCAGCGGGAACGAATTGCCGGCGGGGTCGTAGACGCGGGCATAGATGCGCACCGGGCCGGTGCCTTCGGGCAGGTGGAAGAGCGGTCGGCGGTAGTCGCGGTCACGGCCCTGGGCGAACGGCACGGCCTCGCCGGACAGCGTTTCCCGGTAGATGCCCCGTTCGTCGGGTATGTAGAGGCGCAGGTCCTTCAGGTTGACGGCATCGACTTCCAGCCACCAGCCGCCCAGCGGCGCGGTACGGCGGTCCAGGTCCAGGCGCAGCCACCAGCCGTCAGGACTCTGGCCAACGCTGGTGCGGCCGTTGGCCGGAATGAAGTCGCGGCTGGTCTGCACGGCTGCCAGCGATAGCGGGCCGTCGCGCTCCTGCAGCAATTCGAGGTGATCATTGAGCCAGGCGCCGCTGGCCTTGTCGTCGAGTTCGAAGGCTAGCGCCGTGTGGCAGAACAGCAGGGTAAGCAACAGTACGATGGCACGACACACGACAGGCACTCCCTGGCCTGGGCGGGTTGGCCAGGCGTACTGCGGATAGTGGCTGAAGTATAGCCAGATGATGGCATTGGCAATCTACCGTCGGAAGGTTAAATCCCCCGTAAATCTGAGTTCGCTGGTCGGATTTGTACACTTTTTGTGCTATATTCCGCGCCCGCGTTTTTCCGCGATCCCTACTAGAGATACCCACGGTGCCCGTGATGCAAGCCGCCAAGCCGCTGTTCGACTATCCCAAGTTCTGGGCCGAGTGTTTCGGCCCGGCGCCGTTCCTGCCCATGAGCAAGGAAGAGATGGATCAGCTGGGCTGGGATTCCTGCGACATCATCATCGTCACCGGGGACGCCTACGTCGACCATCCGTCGTTCGGCATGGCCATTATCGGCCGCCTGCTGGAAGCCCAGGGCTTCCGTGTGGGCATCATCGCCCAGCCGGACTGGCGTTCGAAGGACGACTTCATGAAGCTCGGCCAGCCGAACCTGTTCTTCGGCGTGGCGGCGGGCAACATGGACTCGATGATCAACCGCTACACCGCGGACAAGAAAATCCGCAGCGATGACGCCTACACCCCGGGAGGCCTGGCCGGTCGTCGCCCGGATCGCGCCAGCCTGGTCTACAGCCAGCGCTGCAAGGAAGCCTTCAGCGATACCCCGGTCATCCTCGGCGGCATCGAGGCTTCGCTGCGCCGCATCGCCCACTACGACTACTGGCAGGACAAGGTGCGCCGCTCCATCCTGATGGACGCCACCGCCGATATCCTGCTGTACGGCAACGCCGAGCGCGCCGTGGTGGAGATCGCCCAGCGCCTGGCTGCCGGCGAGCGGGTCGAGCAGATCACCGACGTGCGCGGTACCGCCTTCGTGCGCCGCGACACTCCCGAAGGCTGGTTCGAGGTGGACTCCACCCGCATCGACCGCCCGGGCAAGGTCGACAAGATCATCAACCCCTACGTGAACACCCAGGACACCGCCGCCTGCGCCATCGAGCAGGAAAAGGGCGAGCAGGAAGACCCGAACGAAGCCAAGGTCGTGCAGCTGCTGGCACACCCGCGCCTGGAGCGCGAGCGTACGGTGATCCGCCTGCCGTCGTTCGAGAAGGTGCGCAGCGACGCGGTGCTCTATGCCCATGCCAACCGCGTGCTGCACCTGGAGACCAATCCGGGCAACGCCCGCGCCCTGGTGCAGAAGCATGGCGAAGTGGACGTGTGGTTCAACCCGCCACCCATCCCGATGAGCACCGAGGAAATGGACTACGTGTTCGGCATGCCCTATGCGCGCGTGCCGCACCCGCTGTATGGCAAGGAGAAGATCCCGGCCTACGAGATGATCCGTTTCTCGGTGAACATCATGCGCGGCTGCTTCGGTGGCTGCACCTTCTGCTCGATCACCGAGCACGAGGGGCGAATCATCCAGAACCGCTCCCATGAGTCGATCCTTGCCGAGATCGAGGAGATGAAGAAGGTGCCGGGCTTCACCGGTGTCGTTTCCGACCTGGGTGGCCCGACCGCCAACATGTACCGCATCGCCTGCAAGGACCCGGAGATCGAGCGTCACTGCCGCAAGCCGTCCTGCGTGTGGCCGGGCATCTGCGAGAACCTCAATACCGACCACTCCTCGCTCATCGAGCTGTACCGCAAGGCCCGCGCCCTGCCGGGTGTGAAGAAGATCCTGATCGCCTCCGGCCTGCGCTACGACCTGGCCGTGGAGTCGCCCGAGTACGTCAAGGAGTTGGTGACGCACCACGTTGGCGGCTACCTGAAGATTGCCCCGGAGCATACCGAGGAAGGCCCGCTGTCGAAGATGATGAAGCCGGGCATCGGTACCTACGACGCCTTCAAGCGCATGTTCGAGAAGTTCTCCAAGGAGGCCGGCAAGGAGCAGTACCTGATCCCGTACTTCATCGCGGCGCATCCGGGTACCACCGACGAGGACATGATGAACCTCGCCCTGTGGCTCAAGCGCAATGGCTTCCGCGCGGACCAGGTGCAGGCGTTCTATCCCTCGCCCATGGCCAGCGCGACCGCCATGTACCACTCGGGCAAGAACCCGCTGCGCAAGGTGACCTACAAGAGCGACGGCGTGACCATCGTCAAGAGCGACCAGCAGCGCCGTCTGCACAAGGCCTTCCTGCGCTACCACGACCCGAAGGGCTGGCCGATGCTGCGCGAGGCGCTGGAGCGCATGGGCCGTGCCGACCTGATTGGCAACGGCAAGCATCACCTGATCCCGACCTACCAGCCGCAGACCGACGAGTACCAGAGCGCGCGCCGCAAGAACTCCACCCCGGCCGGCAGCAAGAAGACCGGCAAGCCGTTGCTGACCCAGCACACCGGCCTGCCGCCGCGCGCCAGCAACGGCTCCAAGCCGTGGAACAAGGCCGAGGAAGGCAAGGCCAGCGGCTACGCCAAGGGCAAGAAGCGCACCACCAAGCGACAGCCCAATATTCCGCGCTGATTCGTCTGTACCGTGCTGTAAAAAAGGCGTGTCGCTAAGCGGTCACGCCTTTTCCTTTGAAGAACGCCACGTAAGCCTTGTCCACCTTCAGGATATGGTGGATCAGCCAGGCCTTGAGCAGCTCCAGGGCCTCGACCGAGACGACCTCGCCATCCTCGTGGCGGTACAGCAGGTCGATGATCTGCCGATTGAAACGATCGTGCTCGGCCCGGTGCGCTTCCTCCTCGGGATAGCCCAGGCGCTGGAACAGCACTTCCTCGACGATGAAGTGATTCATCGTGTACTCCACCAGTTGCTCCAGCAACTCGCCGATGGGCTGACCCTCGCCCTCCGGGCCG
The DNA here is from genome assembly GCF_020401845.1 of Pseudomonas sp. HS-18. Taxonomy (NCBI): domain Bacteria; kingdom Pseudomonadati; phylum Pseudomonadota; class Gammaproteobacteria; order Pseudomonadales; family Pseudomonadaceae; genus Pseudomonas; species Pseudomonas sp. HS-18. The sequence goes on along the minus strand of NZ_CP084413.1, from coordinate 5,734,583 downwards.
TTCAGGCTGTCGTACAGCGCATTGGTGAGGTCGACCAGCCAGCGGTGCTGTTCATCGATCCGCTCGATTCCGATCACGAATTCGTCGTTCCAGGGCATGAAGCTCATCCGTGCACTCCTTGGGTTGGAAGCGCAGATCATCCCGATCCGCCACCGCTAAACCCTGACGTCAATCAATCAAAGTGCGATGTGTCTGAAGGGCTGGCGTGGCGCGGGATGTAGGAGTATTCTCGGTCTTATTTGGTACGATAGTTCCATATCATAAAAACAAGACCGGAGCCCGCCATGCGTCTCGCCACTCTTTCCCTTCTCGCTCTCTCCGTTGCCCTGGCCGCCTGCGGCGAAGGTGACAAGCCCACCGCTGCCGTCAGCGCCGACTTCCAGAAAGACCTGCAGGCGCGCCTGATCAAGGCCAAGGCCGGCGATGTCATCGACATTCCCGCCGGCACCTACCACCTGGACCGCAGCCTGAGCCTGAAGGTGGACGGCGTGACCATCCGCGGCGCCGGGATGGACAAGACCATCCTCAGCTTCAAGAACCAGAAGGCCGGTGCCGAAGGCCTGTTCGTCGACGCCTCCGACTTCACCATCGAGAGCCTGGCCATCGAGGACGCCAAGGGCGACGGCCTGAAGGTCATCGGTGGCAAGAACATCGTCATCCGCAACATCCGCACCGAATGGACCAACGGCCCGGCTACCGAGAACGGCGGCTACGGCATCTACCCGGTACAGACCGAAAACACGCTGCTCGAAGGCAACGTCGCGATCGGCGCCTCCGACTCGGGTATCTATGTCGGCCAGTCGCGCAACGTGGTCGTGCGCAACAACCGCGCCGAGCGCAACGTCGCCGGTATCGAGATCGAGAACACCATCGGCGCCGACGTCTACAACAACGTCGCCACCGACAATACCGGTGGCATCCTCGTCTTCAACATGCCCAACCTTCCGCAGCCGGGACGCGGCACCCGCGTCTTCGACAACGATGTGCAGGGCAACAACCACGAGAACTTCGGCCACAAGGGCACGCCAGTGGCCAGCGTGCCGGCGGGCTCGGGCGTGGTGGTGAACTCCAACGATGACGTGGAGATCTTCGACAACAAGATCGGCAACCACAAGACCGCCAACGTCATCGTCAGCAGCTACTTCAGTACCGGTTATTCGGGCAAGGCCACCCAGCCCAACTTCGACCCGTACCCCGAAGGCATCTTCATCCACGGCAACACCTTCGGCCCGGGCGGCGACAGCCCCGACCACCTGGAACTCAAGGCCCTGAAGATCGCCAAGTTCGGTCTCAACGGGCGCCTGCCGGACATCCTCTGGGACGGCTACTTCAACGACAAGAAACTGGTCGACGGCAAGCTTCCGGAAGCCCTGGCCATCTGCATCGACAACGGCAACGCCGGTATCGTCAACGTCGACGGTCCCAACGGCTACAAGAACATCAGCACCGACATGAGCAGCCACCAGTGCAAGCTCAAGCCGCTGCCGAAGATCGAACAGGCCGGCCTCGGCGAGAAGGGCAACAAGGCATGACGAAACCCGCTCCGTTCCTGTTGCCGCTCGCCCTGGCCGCTGCCCTTGCTGGTGCACTGGCCGGGTGCGGGCAGGAGAGCAAGCCGCGTTATCAGCCCGAAGGTGATGATTACCCGGAAAAGCTCAGCGGCTGGGGCATGTTGCACCTGGCGGACGGCCACCTGACGCCGGCCGCCGAGGTGCTGCCGTATGACCTCAACACCCCGCTGTTCACCGACTACGCGCACAAGCTGCGCACCGTATGGATGCCCGAAGGCCTGTCGGCGCAGTACGCCGAGGATCGCTTCGACTACCCCGTCGGCACCGTGCTGACGAAGACCTTCTATTACCCCAGGGACGCCCAGGGCAACCTGCTGCAGAACAGCCAGGACGACCGCGACCCCAAGGCCGGACTGGACATGGGCAAGGTCCACCTGGTGGAAACCCGTGTGCTGGTGCGGCAGAAGGACGGCTGGGCGGCGCTGCCCTACGTGTGGAATGCCGACCAGAGCGAGGCGACGCTGGAACTCGCCGGCGACAGCCCGGCGCTGGAGTTGACCGCCGAGGATGGCAAGAAGACTGCCTTCACCTACATGGTGCCGGACGCCAATCAGTGCTCCGAATGCCACGCCGAGCAGAAGGGCGGCGGCATCGCTCCGCTGGGGCCCAAGGCGCGGCACCTGAACAAGGACTTCGCCTACGCCGAGGGCAGCGACAACCAGCTGCAGCACTGGCAGGCGCGCGGCTTCCTCAAGGGCTTGCCAGCGTTGGCGCAGGTTCCGCAGAACGCCTTGTGGGGCCATCCGCGTCCCGGTGAGGGGCTGGAGAAACAGGCGCGCAGCTACCTCGACGCCAACTGCTCGCACTGCCACAACCCCAAGGGCGCGGCACGCACTTCGGGCCTGCACCTCGACCCGCACACGCCGGTTTCCATCGCCTATGGCCTCTGCAAACCACCGGTGGCGGCGGGCGGCGGCACGGGCGGGAGGCTGGAGGACATCCACCCCGGCAGCCCGGAAAAATCGGTGCTCAGCTACCGGGTCGGCAGCGACAAGCCGGGCGACATGATGCCCGAGCTGGGCCGCACCCTGGTGCACCGCGAGGGGCTGGAACTGCTCAATCGCTGGATCGCCTCGCTACCCGGCGACTGCTAGCTCCATGGCGCCCGGAGCCCGCCGTGGCTCTGGGCTGCGCACTGCGACGAGCAAACCGCCGGGGCCGTGCTAGCGTTCATCTGGTCCCTTTCTCTCGCAGGTGCGCTTCCATGGACGATACGAACATCATCAACGTGGGTACGGAGAAGATCAACGCACTGTGGGCGACGGTTTCGCAGTACGCGCTCGCGTTCGGTGTGAAGATTCTCGTCGCCATTCTCTTCTGGGTGCTCGGTCGCTGGCTGATCAGCTTCGCCGTCAACCTGGTGGAAAAGGCGTTGGCCAAGCAGAGCGTCGATCCGACGGTGCTGCGCTACGTCGGCTCCTTCATCACCGTTACCCTGAACATCCTTCTGGTCGTCGGCATCCTCGGCTACTTCGGCGTGCAGACCACCAGCCTCGCGGCGCTGATCGCAGCCATCGGCCTGGCCATCGGCATGGCCTGGTCGGGCCTGCTGGCCAACCTCGCCGCCGGCGGCTTCATCATCGTGCTGCGCCCGTTCAAGGTCGGTGACTTCGTCACCGCCGGCGGTGTCACCGGCACAGTGAAGGAGATCGGCCTGTTCGCCACCGCCATCAACACCCCGGACAACGTCCTGACCCTGGTGGGCAACAACAAGATATTCAGCGACACCATCCAGAACTACACCCACAACCCCTACCGCCGTGTGGAGCTCAAGGCCCAGCTCTCCGGCGCCGCCGATTATGCGGCCGCCGTGGCGGTGCTCAAGCAGCGCGTCGCGGCGATTCCCAACGTGCTGAGCGACCCGCCGGTAGACGTGGAAATCCTCGAGTTCAACCTCGTCGGCCCCGTGCTTGCCGTGCGCCCCTACTGCCATAACGATGTCTACTGGCAGGTCTACTTCGACACCAACCGCACCATCAAGGAAGCCCTGGGCACCGACTTCCCGGCGCCGATGCCGGCGCAGACGGTGATCGTGCAGCAGTCGGCCAACGGCTGATCGCTACGGGATCGGAAAAGGCCACCGCAAGGTGGCCTTTTCTTTGGGCTCGCCGTGATGAGCGGTCGTGTCTCCGGGACCGGTGGTTTCCACCGTCGAAAGCCTTCCCGCGCCTGCGCCTGATCGCCTATTCGCGCGGAAATTTCCCGGCGATTTCGGCGCGCAGTCTGGCTGACCCGGCCCTGAAACACCTCGCACTCTAGAGATCGGAGCGCCGTCCCACGACGCCGCACAATCCGCTCAGCAGCGAGGCGAAACCATGCAAAGTCGCTTGCCGGCCAGGGGCTTCACCCTGGTTGAACTGCTCGTTTCGGTGGTGATCCTGTCCATCGGCCTGCTGGGGCTGGCGGGCCTGCAGAACGTCGGAGTCGCCGCCGGCTACAGTGCGTTGCAGCGCTCACAGGCTTCCTGGCTGGCCAGCGAGATGAGCGACCTCCTGCGGGCGAACCTGCCGGCGGCCCGCGCGGGCGCCTACGACCTTGCCTTTGCCGAGCCGACCGGAGATTGCCCGGCGGTTTCCGGCAGCAGTCGTGCGCAACTCGATCTCAGCCAATGGCGCAATACGGTCTGCACGGCGCTGGGCGGATCAGGCGGCGGCTCGGTGCGGGTGTTCCGCGGCGGCGAGCTGTACCGCGTGGAGATCGCTATCCGTTGGGACGACAGTCGTGCGCGAGGTCGGTGGCCCAGCGATGGCGAACGCTGGGAAACCTTTACCTATCGCACCTCACTCTGACATGGACGCCTCTGCCCAGCGCGGCCTGTCGTTGGTGGAATTGCTGATCACCATGGCACTCAGCCTGCTGCTCATGGCGGGTGTGATCGAAGTGCTGCTGAGCAGCAAGCAGACCTACCACGCCAGCCTTGCCCTGGCCGAGCTTCAGGAAAGCGGGCGTTTCGCCTTCGACATTCTCGCACAGGACCTGCGCACTGCCGGGTTCGTCAGTGCTTGCCCGTCCGGCGTGGTGAATGCCAGCGGGGCTGGCACCACGCAATTCGCCCTGGAAAGGGCGGGCATCGAAGGTTACGGCAGCGGCATGGCGGCGCCGGCCTGGTTGCCCTCCGGGAAACTGGCGAACACGGATGCGTTGTTGCTGCGTTATGTCGGCGAGCCCGCGCTTGCGGCGCGCTCGGTCGTCGGCAACCAGGTCACCCTGGCCTCCGCTGGTGCCTCGGCCGGGGCGTATTACCTGCTCTCCGATCTGCAGTCCTGCCTGCTGATGCGAAACGCCGGCAGTGCGAGCACCCTGGTCGCTAACCGCGCGTTGGGCCACTTCCTGGCCTCGGCCACTCGCGTCTATCCCTATCGCTACGCCATCTACTGGATCGGCAAGGGGGAAGGGGGCTCGCCGGGCCTCTTCGTCACCTACAACAGCGAGAGCAGCGACAAGCAACAGACCGACGAACTGGTCTCCGGCGTGGCGGGGCTAAGCCTGCGCTATGGCGTTACCGGCGAGGGCGGCGACGCCGTCGCGATCTACAAGACCGCGAGGGAGATGGCCGCTACCGACTGGCGCAGGGTGCGCACGGTGCGCGTCAGCCTGTTGTTGCAGAGCCTGACCCGCAACGTCGACGAGGCGTCGACTGCGCTGGTGTTCGACGGACGAACGCTGACCGCCAATACGGAGCGTCGCCTGCGTTTGGTGATGAGCAGCACCACTGTGCTGCGCAATGCCGTGCGGGCCGAATGAGGCGTTGGCGCGCCGAGCGCGGCGCAGTGCTGCTGGTCACCCTGGTGATGCTGTTGCTGCTGACGCTCATCGGGTTGGCCGGTATGCGCCTGGCGAGCCTGGAGGAGCGCATGGCGGGGAATCTGCGTGATCGTCAAATGGCATTTCAGGAAGCCGAATCTGCGTTGCGTGCGGGCGAACTGGCGGCACGCGATCTCTACAGGCGCGTTCATCTCGACGCCGTTGCTTATGACGTTGCCGCGGACATTTCGACAGGTGACGCAGGCACTCCGGATCTCGCGCGCCAATCGCGTTACCAATTGAAGTTCCTGCGGCTGCTGAATAACGAAGGATTGGAAGTCGGCATGGGCAGGGCTGCGTATGGCGTGGCAGTGGAGGTGAGCGCAACGGGCTACGGTGTGCGCCGCCAGCCCTCGGGCGAGCCGGTCTCCAGTGCGCGGTTGCGCAGCATCTACTTCATTCGCTGACGGACGACAGGGAGGCGGTGGTGGCACGAGGAGGGAAATACGCGTCGCTGGCGCTCGTGGCAGGGTTGCACGGGCTGGCAAGCGCCACGCCGATCAGCCAGGTGCCGTTACAGGTTGGTGGCGGCGCTCCGGGCAATCTCGTGTTGCTGCCATCGACGGCTCACTCGTCCGTTGCGGCGGCTGCCCACTCGGGGGATACCTACATTCCCGAGCGGACGTACGTCGGCTATTTCGATCCTGCGAAGTGTTATGGCCAGGAGCCTGCGCAGCAGTACTTCCAGCCCCTGCGGGCGGCGCAGGAACATCTCTGCTCTGGCGCCTGGAGCGGCAACTTCCTCAACTGGGCAACGGCGCAGCGCCTCGATGTCGTGCGCTCCGCGCTGACCGGCGGGGACCGTTACATCGATACCGCCGGTACAACAGTGCTGCAGAAGGCGCGCAATACGGAAGCTGACGGCAGCTTCCCGGACCGCCATTTATCCACGGCGCTCGCGGGCGGAGCCACGCCGTTTTCCGGGCTGTCCTTGTCGTTCCGCATCGCCGGGCAGGATCGCAGCCTCCTGTTCAGCCGCAGCCCGGCGTTTGCCGGTGAGCCGCAGGATTACCTCGCCGGGACGGTTGTGCAGGCCACGGAAACCTATCGCCTACCCGTTCGGGTACAGGTCTGTGTGGCTGGGCTGCTCGAGCGCAACTGCCACCGCTATGGCGGCCAGTCCAAGCCCGAAGGTCTATTGCAGCAGTACGCCAGCCGGCTGCAGGTCAGCGTGCTTGGCCGGGCTGATAGCGACGTCGTGCTGCGTGCCCGACACAAGTTCATCGGCCCGCAACTGGGCGACGGCGCGGATAATCCGCAAGCGGAATGGTCGGCACGCAGCGGCATATTTCTCGCCAACCCGGACCGGGATGCGTCCGGCCGCAGCGGCGTAATCGACTACCTCAACCGCTTCGACGAGGCGCAGTTGCGCCGCGGGGATGACCTGGGCGAGTCGTTGCATGCGGCGACCCGCTACCTGAGAAACCAGGGCAGCCTTGCGGCGCCGGCCGATGCTGGCGCCGTCCGTGTTTTCCCTGCCGTCGCGCCCTGGGGCGACCCGATCAGCCATGCCTGCCAGCGCAACAGCGTTCTCGGGCTGGGTGGTGCGGGGGAGGCGCGAATTGGCGAGAGCCTGCCTCGCCTCGCGGGGAAGGACCTGGCCGTGGATATGGCCCAGGCCGGTCGCCGCGTGGCCGCCATGGAGGGGGTAGGTGCCGACGACGCGACCCTGGACTTCGCCGGCCTCGCCTACGATGCGCACACCCGCGATCTCCGCCCGGACCTTCCAGGGCGACAGACGCTTTCCACCTACTGGCTGCCCCTCGAGTCGGCAGGCCAGGGCAGCGCCCTCTGGCTGGCGACGAAATATGGCGGCTTCTTCGTGCCCAAGGGCTACAGCGATGCGCGGGATGCGCCGCTGCCGGCGGCCTGGTGGCACGATGCAGCGATCTCCCTTGCCGTGCGCCCGGACAACCTGCTGGACGCCACGGAGCCGGCGCGCTGGCGTGATGAGCTGCAACGGGCGTTCGCACGCACTGCCGAGAGCGGCGCGGGAGCGTTCAGCCAGTTCATCGCGGGCGGGCGTTCCGACGAGGTATTCAGCACGACATTGAACCCAGCGAGGTGGAGCGGTGACCTGCTGCTTTGGCAGGGGAGTTCCGCGAAGCCTGTCTGGTCGGCGGCGCAACGATTGGATGAGCTGGACGAGGCGCGATTGGGCGGGAGAAATATCTTCACTGTACGCACGCCGGACGGTTCCGGTATTGCGCGGCAGGGACTCGCCTTCGCCTGGTCTGCGCTGGACGATCGACAGCGTGAGGCGCTGGCCGCCGAAGGCAACGACGGTGAGCGCCTGGTCGACTACCTGCGTGGTTCCAGGCTGGAGGAGCGCGACTCGGCGGCAAGCCCCCGACCATACCGGCAGCGCGGCAGTCGGCTGGGCGACATCGTCCATTCGCGCCCGGCATACTCCTGGCATGATCCGCAGCCATACGCCGCGCTGCCCCAGCCGCTCGCCAACGGGCTGAGCCTGGGCAGCGCCTACCGAGACTTCCTCGACAGCGCGACCTACCGGCAGCGTGCGCCTCTGGTGGTGGTTGGTGCGAATGACGGCATGCTGCATGGTTTCGATGCACGCGATGGGCGTGAGCTGTTTGCCTATGTGCCGGCGGCGGTCTTCGCCCATCTGCGCGAACTGGCCGCTCCGGGCTACGTGCACCGCTACTTCGTCGATGGCTCGCCGAGCATTGGGAATGCCTGGATCGAAGGGCGCTGGCGCACCTTGCTGGTAGGCACTCCAGGAGCGGGAGGCAACAGCGTCTTCGCCCTGGATATCAGCGATCCGCAGCGTATGCAGCCAGGCAGCGTGCTGTGGGAGTTCAGCCACCCGGAGCTCGGCTACAGCCTGGGCCGCCCGGCCTTGCTGGCGTTGGCGTCGGGAAGGTTCGTGGTGGCGCTGTCCTCCGGCGCCCGTGACCCGCAGGGCAAGGATGGCGAACTGTGGCTGCTCGATGCAGCGGACGGTCGTCCGCTCAAGCGCGTCAGGCTGCCCGGCGCAGGAGACCTGGGGCCGGTGACGGCGATCAGCAGCACGGGCGATGTCACGGCTGACCGTCTGTACCTCGGGGATAGTCGCGGCAACCTCTGGCGAGTGGATCTCGCAGGCGATGACGGCCAGGATTCGGCCATTCCCGCGTCCCTGGCCGGAGGGGCCCTGTTCAAGGCCGTTGACGCAAAGGGAGTGGCACAGGTGATTTCTGCGCCCGTGGTCGCGGCGCGAGATGGCAGTGGTGCGGTGCGAGTGATGTTCGGCACCGGGCGGTATTACCGCGTGGGCGACAACCTGCCCGCCGAGCCTGAGAAGGTCGAAAGCCTGTATGGCGTTCTCGACGACGGTACCGCGACGGTCGGGCGTACCCGGCTATCGGCGCAAGGCCTCGACGTGGAGTCGCTGGCGCGGTCCGCCGATTCGCCAGGCGACGGCAGCCGTGGCTGGTATCTGGACCTGCCCGCCGACGGCACCCGTGTCATCGAACGCGCGCAGCTGCGTGCGGATCGCTTCGTGCTGTTCAATCTCATGACACCTGGGGACGACCCGTGTGACGATCCGCTGCGCTACGGCTCCGTCGCGCTGGATATTGCCAGTGGCGGCGATCCGGGTACGGCACTCCCTGTGGTGTCCGCGGCAGGCAATGTGGTGTTCGGGCGGCCCGGCGGTCTGCTGGTGCGGCCGGGGGAGGGGGAAAGCGGTGTGCGGCTCACGACGCTGGATGAAGGCGGTCGCCCCCGCTCGCGTGATCTCGACTGGCCGGGCGACAGCGGGCGCAAGGCCTGGCAGGAGCTGCGCTGAGATGAAGTCTGCCGTGCGTCGCGGTTTCACGCTGCCGGAAATGCTCACGACAGTAGCGCTGATCGGCATCCTGCTGGCCATCGCGGTACCGACCTACCAGGACTATATTCGCCGGGCTCACCGGGTGGATGCACAAAAATCCCTGGTGGAATTGGCGCAGTACCTGGAGCGCTATCACACCAGCCATGGCAGCTACGTGGGTGCGGCCCTGCCGTATCAGCATTCACCACGAAACGGGCCGGCGCGCTATCGCCTGGGCTTCGCCGACGAGCCGGAGTCCGCGAGCTTCACGCTGATGGCCGAACCTCAGGGCAGCATGGCGGGCGATGATTGCGGAACACTCACGCTGGCCAGCAGCGGGCTCCGTGGCGCGGCCTCGGAGCGCTGCTGGTAGCGGTGCGTCAAGTCGGCGTGCGATCCACCCACTTGGGCGCCGCCAGGGGCTTCCACGCGGCCAGGGCATCGACCAGTTCAGCGGGCGAGGCGGCGCGCTGCAGCATGTCGCGATGGGGCTGGCGCACGAAGCGCTCCTGCACCAGGTGGTCGAGGAACGCCAGCAGCGGGTCGAAGAAGCCGTTCACCTCCAGCAGGCCCAGGGGCTTTGCATGGTAGCCGAGCTGGCCCCAGGTCCAGACTTCGAACAGCTCTTCCAGGGTGCCCAGGCCACCGGGCAGGGCGATGAAAGCGTCGCTCAGCTCCGCCATGCGGGCCTTGCGCGCGTGCATGCCGTCGACCACTTCCAGGCGCGTCAGGCCGCTGTGGCCGACTTCGGCGTCCTTCAGGCTCTGCGGGATGATGCCGATGACTTCGCCGCCGGCGGCCAGCGCGGCATTGGCGACCATGCCCATCAGGCCCACGGCCCCCCCGCCATAGACCAGCTGGATGCCGTTCTCGGCGAGGTGACGGCCGAGGGCTTCGGCGGCTTCCTGGTAGATCGGGGTGGCGCCGGGGCTGGCGCCGCAGAATACGCAGATGGAACGCAAGGTCATGGAACTTCCTCGATTGGCTGCCTCGTTTTGCAGGCCGTCAGGGTAGCGGCAGCCTCGAGTGCGACCAAGTCCGAATTTTCCTAGTCCATTTCAGCTCGTCGGCCGCCCCCGCCGCAGGTGCCGAGTGCGTAGCAGGCGAGCAGGTTTCGCAGCAACTGGCTTTGTAACATCGGAAGACGGTGCATGGCGCTAACTCCTGTTGGGCCGGGGGATGGCGTCTATGCTAGGCGGGGTGCGCTGTTCTGCCTCGTTGATCCTGCCGATCGACCTGATAGACAGTTTGAAGCTTGGCTCGTGGCCGATGGCCATTGATGCAGATCAGGGGAACCCGGATCGCCTTCGGGCAGTCTTCCCCTTCAGGATTCTCCGCCCAACCTGCCTAGGAGGCATGTCATGTTCCGTAAACTCGCCGCTGTATCCCTGCTTGGCCTGTTCAGTGCCCCGCTGCTGGCCGCCGAATGCTCCGTGGACATCCAGGGCAACGACCAGATGCAGTTCAGCACCAACGCCATCAGCGTCGACAAGAGCTGCAAGACCTTCACCGTGAACCTGTCCCACCCGGGCAGCCTGCCGAAGAACGTCATGGGCCATAACTGGGTACTGACCACCGCCGGCGACATGCAGGGCGTGGTGACCGACGGTATGGCCGCTGGTCTGGACAAGAACTACGTGAAAGACGGCGACACTCGCGTCATCGCCCACACCAAGATCATTGGCTCCGGCGAGAAGGATTCGGTGAGCTTCGACGTTTCCAAGCTCAAGGAAGGCGAGCAGTACACCTTCTTCTGCTCCTTCCCGGGCCACTCGGCCATGATGAAGGGCACCCTCACCCTGAAGTGATCCGGCTTTGCTAAAAAGCCTGTGATTCGAAAAGCCCGACTATTGGTCGGGCTTTTTATTTCACGCTTTTTAGTTCAAAAAACGAAGTCAGGGTGTCGGTTGCTGGAATTTGAATGGGGGACCCATGTACCACGGTGAACGCTTCAACGCCTGGACCCACCTGATCGGTGCCTTGCTGGCGCTGGTGGGCGGCATCTGGCTGCTGGTCGCCACCAGCCTGCTGGGCGAGCCGCTGCGCATCGTCAGCGTGGCGATCTATGGAACGACGCTGCTTCTGCTCTACAGCATCTCCACGCTGTACCACAGCGTGCGCGGGCGGGCGAAGGTGATCCTGCGCAAGCTCGACCACCTGTCGATCTATCTGCTCATCGCGGGGAGCTATACGCCCTTCTGCCTGGTGACGCTGAAGGGGCCCTGGGGCTGGACGCTGTTCGGCATCGTCTGGTCGATGGCGGTGATCGGCATGCTGCAGGAGATCAAGCCGCGCTCCGAGGCGCGGGTGCTGTCGATCATCATCTACGCGGTGATGGGCTGGATCGTGCTGATCGCGGTCGGGCCGCTGTACCGCGCCCTGGGCGGCGCGGGTTTCGCCTGGCTGGTGGGCGGCGGGGCCTTCTACACCATCGGCATCATCTTCTTTGCCTATGACAGCCGCTTCCGCCACTGGCACGGCATCTGGCACCTGTTCGTGATCGCCGGCAGCCTGCTGCACTTCATCGCCATCTGGCGCTACGTCATTCCCCAGCATTGAGCCGGGCGGCGCAGGACCGCTCCCGCGCCGCTGGTTGCCGACGGCTTACGGGGCGGTCGGCAGGGCGCGCTTGTGATGGGTCTTCTCGAAGGTGCGGACGATGATGTCGAAGGCTTCCTGGCTGACCTCCTGGCCGTGCAGGAAAGCGTCGATTTCCTTGTAGGTCACACCGTGGGAATGCTCGTCCGGCTTGCCGGGGGCGAGGTCTTCGAGGTCCGCAGTCGGCACCTTCTCCACCAGATGCTCCGGCGCGCCCAGGCTGCGGGCGATGCTGCGCACCTGGTTCTTCACCAGGCCGGTGAGCGGGGCGAGGTCGCAGGCGCCGTCGCCGAACTTGGTGAAGAAGCCCATCACTGCCTCGGCGGCGTGGTCGGTGCCGACCACCAGGCCGGCGCGGGCATTGGCGATGGTGTACTGGGCGACCATGCGAATCCGCGCCTTGGTGTTGCCCAGGGCGAAATCGCGGGTGGCCGGCGCCAGGCCTTCCAGCGCCTGGGTTTCCGACGCCAGCGCCTGGACCGACGGGCCGATGTTCACGGTGTGGCGCTCGTCCGGGGCGATGCAGTCCACCGAGTCCTGGGCGTCCTGTTCGTCACCCTGGACGTTGTAGGGCAGGCGCACGGCGAGGAAGCGATAGTCCTGGTTGCCGGTCTCGGTGCGCAGGCCTTCCACGGCGCGCTGGCAGAGCATGCCGGCGGTGAGCGAGTCGACGCCGCCACTGATGCCCAGCACCAGGGTCTTCATCCCCGAACCCTTCAGGCAGTCCTGGATGAAACGAATGCGGCGCTGGATCTCGGCCTGCAGCTCGGCGTCGGACTGGAAGGGCGGCTGCACGTTGAGTTCTCTGGCGATGGCGGCCTGTCTGTCTTTCATCTGATGGGCTCCTGGTCGGATGCGAAAAGGGTTACACCGGCACCTTGAACACGTGGCGCAGGTAGGCGACGAAATTCTCGTCGCGGCATTGGGTCTTGCCGGGTGTGTCGGAAATCTTCGCCACGGGGTGGCCGTTGCAGGCCGTCATCTTGAGCACGATGTTCATCGGTTCCACCCCGGGGATGTCGCAGGTCAGGTTGGTGCCGATACCGAAGCTGGTGTTGATCTTGCCACGCAATGCACGGAAGAGCTGCAACGCCTTGGGCAGGTCGAGACCGTCGGAGAACACCAGGGTCTTGGTCATCGGGTCGATCCCTAGCCGGCGGTAATGGGCGATGGCTTTCTCGGCCCAGACCAGCGGGTCGCCGGAGTCATGGCGCAGGCCGTCGAAGAGCTTGGCGAAGTACAGGTCGAAGTCGTTGAGGAAGGCGTCCATGGTAATGCAGTCGGTGAGCGCGATGCCCAATTGACCGCGGTACTCGCGCACCCAGCAGTCCAGCGCGGCGATCTGGCTGTCGATCAGCCGTGGGCCGAGCTGTTGGTGTGCCATCAGCCATTCGTGGGCCATGGTGCCGATCGGTTTCACGTCGAACTCGCGGGCCAGGTGGACGTTGCTGGTGCCGACGAAGCGGCCAGGGAAGTCGCGCTTCAAGATGTGTACGACTTCTTCCTGGGTGCGGTAGGAAAAGCGCCGGCGGGTACCGAAGTCCGCCACCTGGAACTCCTTCAGCTCCTCTTTGCTGGCATTGCCGGCAAGCCAGTCGAGCTTGCGGTAGAGCTGCTCGCCGACCTGCTCCAGCACTACCTCGCGGTAGCGATAGCGGTTGCGCACTTCGCTGACGATGGCCAGCAGCGGCACTTCGAAGAGGATCACATGCAGCCACGGCCCGCGCAGGCGGATGGCCAGTTGGTCGTCCTCGATGCTGGTGTGCACGTAGCGCAGGTTGAAGCGGAACAGGCTGAGGAAGCGGATGAAGTCCGGCTTGATGAACGGGATGCGTTCGAGAAAGGCCAACTGGTCCGGCGTAGCCTCCAGCTCGGCCAGGCGCTCGATCTGGTAGCGGATTTCCGCCAGGTACGGGCGCAGGTCCTCGGCGTTGCGGCAACGGAATTCCCACTCCACTTCGGCGTTGGGGTAGTTGTGCAGCACCGCCTGCATCATCGTCAGCTTGTAGAAGTCGGTGTCCAGCAGGTTCTGCACGATGCTCTCGGCAAACACGCTTTCGGCCATGATCAATTCTCCCTGATGCCCATGAGGGCCTCGTCCAGCTCGTTCTCGTCCGCGCAGAGGATGACCCCGGCGGCGCGCATCTCGGCGCAGGCGGCCCTGGCGGTTTCCTCCGCGATGGCGCGGCAGGCCGGCAGATACAGCAGCACCTGGAAGCCGGCGCGGCGCAGTTGCAGTGCGGTGGTCTTCACGCAGTAGTCCAGCGCCAGGCCGCCCACCAGTACGTGGCTGACCCCGTTCTGCCGCAGGTACTCGATGGCTCCGGTACTGCGCCGTTCCGCCAGGTCGTGGTAGCACGCACCGTAGGGGTGCAGATCCGGCTCGACGCCTTTCCAGATGAAGAAGTCGTAGTCCATCGGTTGGGGCAGTTCGTCCAGCAGTTCGAAGCCCGGCGTGCCCGGCACACAGTGGCTGACCCAGGTGAGGTCGGCGTTGGGCAGGGAGAGCGGCTGCAGCATCTGTGCCGGCTCGCTCACTACCCAGGGCGCTTGCGCAGTGTGCGCGTCCTTGCTGCCCAGGCGCAGGCTGGCGCGCTGGGCCAGAAGGTTCAGGGCGCCGCCGATGGCATCGCCGCCGGGCACCGGCAGTTCGTTGGGGCAGAGCGGGGTGAAGCCCTTCTGGGCATCTACATCGAAGCTGGCGATCAGGTTCATGGAAGCCTCCGCTTGACCGTTGGTGGCCTGTCGTGACCACATAATTCACGACGTGAAATAAGTCGTCAAGTAAAAATAACGGAAATGATCGGCAGTGGAAGATGCTTTCTATGCGTGATGAAATAAGTCGCAGGATTTTCCCCGGCGAAAACCTTTTCAAGGAGCTTCGATGAGTACCGCTGAAGTGCTGGCCACCGTGGATATCGTGGCGCTGCGCCTGAACCCGGAGCGCGGGCTGGAACTGCTGCTGATCCGTCGCGCCCACGGGCCGTTCGAGGGGCAGTGGGCGTTGCCCGGCGTGCTGATCAACGGCCGCTGCGCGGATCACGGCCTGGACGATGCGGCTCTGCGCGCGTTGCGCGAGAAGGCGCGGGTGCAGCCGGCGTACATGGAGCAGGTGGCCACGGTCGGCAACGCAGTGCGCGACCCGCGCGGCTGGTCACTGAGCGTGTTCTATCTCGTGCTGGTGGCGCCGGAGACCGAACTGGCCGCCGACGATCTCGACTTCGTGCCGCTCGACGCCGTGCGCGGCGAGCGCCTGGCCTTGCCCTTCGACCATGCCCATCTGGTGCAGCAGGCCTGTGAGCGGCTGGCCAGCAAGTCGGTGTACAGCGCGTTGCCGCTGCACCTGTTGCCGGAGCGCTTCACCGTGGCGGAGGCGCTGAAGGCCTTCGAGCTTTCCATTGGCGAGGAAATCCAGCATTCCAGCCTGCGCGGGCGGTTGGAGCGGATGAAAGCGGCGGGCTGGGTACAAGACACCGGTGAACGTCACCAGCCACCCATGGGGCGACCGCAGCATGTATTGCGCTTCACGCCGCAGGGGGAGGGGGCGTTCATGTTTGATCGGAGTTTGTTGGTTTAGGGCGGCTCCGGACAGTCCTGAGCCTTGCGGCCCCCTCACCCCTCCATCCGCTCCCCAATCCACTCCACGAACGCCCTGATCTTGGGCACCGCCGCTGCATGTTCGGGGTACGCCAGGTAATACCCGCTGCGACTTTGCAGCCCGTGCTCCCAGGCGATCACCAGCTTGCCCTCGCTCAGTTCCTCTTCCACCAGGAAGCGCGGCAGCAGCGCCACGCCGCAACCGGCCTGGGCGGCGCGGATGCACATGTAGAACGTGTCGAAGCGCGGCCCGTGGTAGCTGTGCTCGCTGTGCTGGCCGAGGCTGAGGAACCACTCGTGCCAGGCCTCCTGGCGCGTGGCGTTCTGCAGCAGGACAAGGTCGGCCAATTGCGTCGGCTCGCTCAGCGGCTGTGCCGGCAGGATCGTTGGTGAGCACACCGGCACCATCTCTTCGCCGAACAGCGCCATGCACTCCGCGCCGGGCAGGGTGCCGGCGCCGAAGAAGAAGGCGATGTCGCAGCGCGATTGCAGCAGGTCCCCGGGCTCCAGCTCCTGGCGCAGGTCGAGGTGGATGTTCGGGTGGCGATGACGCCAACCGTTCAGCCGCGGGATCAGCCAGCGTGCGCCGAAGGTCGGTGGTGTGGCCACGCGCAGTACTTCAGTCTCGCCGCCATAGGAGAGCAGGTAGTGGGTGGACATCTCCACCTGGGTGAGGATCTTGCGCACTTCCACCAGGTACAGGTCTCCCGCCGGAGTTAATTGCAGGCGGCGTCGCACGCGACGGAACAGCAGGTGCTGGAGCATCTCTTCCAGCTGAGCCACCTGCTTGCTGACCGCGCTCTGGGTCAGGTTCAGCTCTTCGGAAGCACGGGTGAAACTCAGGTGCCGAGCCACCGCTTCGAAGCATTGCAGGGCGGTCATGGACGGCAGATGGCGTTTGCTCAGCATGGCGGGCAGTTCATGAATTTACGGAATGATGTGCATAGGAAACGTCGTTTGTTGTGCCTCGGCAAGCCGTTTATTACTGCTGGCATTCCGTCAGGTCATCTGAAAAGAACTGGAGTCCGCATGATTTCCGCACTGCTCGAATCCCTCGGCGTCGACGCCCGCCTGGTTACCGGTGGCGATCAGGTCATCCACTCTCCCATCGACGGCAGCCGCCTGGGCGCGGTGCGCCTGCAAAGCGCCGCCGAGGTGGAGCAGAAGATCGGCCGCGCCGCCCATGCTTTCGACGCCTGGCGCAAGGTGCCGGCGCCTCGTCGCGGCGAACTGGTGCGGCTGTTCGGCGAGGAGTTGCGGGCAAGCAAGGCCGCCTTGGGCGAACTGGTGTCCTGGGAGGCCGGCAAGATCACCCAGGAAGGCCTGGGCGAAGTGCAGGAAATGATCGACATCTGCGACTTCGCCGTCGGCCTGTCGCGCCAGCTCTACGGCCTGACCATCGCCTCCGAGCGCCCTGGCCACCACATGCGCGAAACCTGGCATCCGCTGGGCGTGGTCGGGGTCATCAGCGCCTTCAACTTCCCGGTCGCCGTGTGGTCGTGGAATACCGCGCTGGCGCTGGTGTGCGGCAACTCGGTGGTGTGGAAGCCGTCGGAGAAAACCCCGCTCACCGCGTTGGCCTGCCAGGCGCTGTTCGAGCGCGCGCTGAAGAAGTTCGGTGATGCGCCGGAGTATCTGAGCCAGGTGGTGATCGGCGATCGCAGCGCCGGTGAAGCCCTGGTGGACGACGTGCGCGTCGCTCTGATCAGCGCCACCGGCAGTACCCGCATGGGTAGCGAAGTCGGCCCGCGCGTAGCGGCTCGCTTCGGCCGCAGCATTCTCGAACTGGGCGGCAACAACGCGATGATCCTGGCGCCCAGCGCCGACCTCGACATGGCCGTGCGCGCCGTGCTGTTCAGCGCCGTCGGCACGGCCGGGCAGCGCTGCACCACGCTGCGTCGGCTGATCGCCCACGAGTCGGTGAAGGACGAATTCGTCAGCCGCCTGAAGACGGCCTACTCCAAGGTGCGCATCGGCCATCCGCTGGAAGGCAACCTGGTCGGCCCGCTGATCGACGAGCGCAGCTTCCTGGCCATGCAGGGCGCGCTGGAGCAGGCGCGCGGCGAGGGCGGCGTGGTGTTCGGCGGCGAGCGCCAACTGGCCGATAAATTCCCCAACGCCTATTACGTGGCGCCGGCCATCGTCGAGATGCCCGAGCAGAGCGATGTGGTGCGCAGTGAGACCTTTGCGCCGATCCTCTACGTGGTGCCCTACAAGGACTTCAACGATGCAGTGGCGCTGAACAACGGCGTGCCCCAGGGGCTGTCGTCCTGCATCTTCACCACCGACCTGCGCGAGGCGGAAGCCTTCATCTCGGCGGTGGGCAGCGACTGCGGCATCGCCAACGTCAACATCGGCCCCAGCGGCGCGGAGATCGGCGGCGCCTTCGGTGGCGAGAAGGAAACCGGCGGCGGCCGCGAGTCCGGCTCCGACGCCTGGAAGGGCTATATGCGCCGGCAGACCAACACCGTGAACTACTCGCGGGAACTGCCGTTGGCCCAGGGCATAGTCTTCGATTGATGACCAACGCGCCGGCCCCGTCAGAGGGCCGGCGCTGCACCACGCTTCGCCTGCCATTCACAAGATTCACCGATAAGGATCGCTGGATGTCGCTTCGCCAAGAATGTCTGTGGGAATACCTGACCCCCGACCGCCCGGAAGCTCCGGAGCTGCGCGGGGATCGCAAGGTCGACGTGTGTGTCATCGGCGCGGGCTTCACCGGCCTCTCCGCCGCGCTGCATCTGCTGGAGCGCGACCAGACGGTCTGTGTGCTGGAAGCCCACACCACCGGGCATGGCGGCTCGGGGCGCAACGTCGGGCTGGTCAACGCCGGCCTGTGGATTCCCCCGGACGAAATCGAAGCGGGCATGGGGGCGGAGGTCGGCCAGCGAGTCAACCGCATGCTCGGCAACGCGCCCTCGCTGGTGTTCTCTTTGATCGACAAGTACGGCATCGATTGCCAGGCGCGCCGCGAAGGCACCCTGCATATGGCGCACAACGCCCGTGGCCTGGCCGACCTGCGTAGCCGCTGCGAGCAGTGGGGGCGCCGTGGCGCTCCGGTGGAACTGCTCACCGGCAGCGAATGCGAACAGGCCTGCGGCACCGACAAGATCGCCGGCGCGCTGCTCGATCGCCGCGCCGGTACGCTCAACCCCATGGCCTACGTCAGCGGCCTCGCCCGTGCGGTCGTTGGGCTGGGCGGTGAGCTGTACCACCATTCCCCGGTGGTTGGCCTGGTGCGCGTCGGTAACGCGTGGAACGTGATCACTGCCGGGGGCGTGGTCACCGCCGAGCAGGTGGTGATCGCCTCCAGCGCCTACACCGAAGGTGAGTGGACAGAACTGCGCCGCACCTTCTTCCCCGGTTACTACTACCAGGTTGCCTCGCGTCCGCTGGAGGGCGCGGAAGCCGCGCGCATCCTGCCGGGCGGGCAGGGCTCCTGGGATACCCGCCAGGTGCTCAGCAGCATCCGCCGCGATGCCGATGGCCGCCTGTTGCTCGGCAGCCTCGGCAAGGGCACCGGCAAACCGGCGTGGTTCCTGAAGAGCTGGGCGGATCGCATCCAGCAGCATTACTTCCCCAGGCTGGGCAAGGTGGACTGGGAGTTCACCTGGACCGGCTGCATCGACTTCACCCCCGACCACCTCATGCGCCTGTTCGAGCCGGCGCCGGGGCTGGTCGCCATGAGCGGCTACAACGGCCGCGGCGTCACCACCGGCACGGTGGTGGGCAAGGCCTTCGCCGACTTCCTGCTGGACGGGGATGCCAGCGCCTTGCCGATGCCGCTGCGGCCGATGGAGGAAATCTCCGCCGTGGGCCTGCGCAGCTGTCTGTACGAGGCCGGCTTCTCCCTTTACCACGCCGGGCAATGCCTGCGGGTGGTGATCTGAGCCTGCCGCGAAGGCGGCGCAAGCCGCCTCCGGGGTAGCCCGCCAACGCTCGCTGCACTTTGGTCTAGCCTCTTATGGTGCGTTACCCCGACGGGTCTGCACCGCGGATGTGCAGTTCGGTGACAGCGATGGTTACGGTTGGGGTTGCGCCTGTGGTGGCTGGAAAAGGACAGCTCACGGGAAGGCTGGTTGCACCCTTTCGGCTGCCTGGTTGCACCTTATGCTTTCAATGGGTTGCACGTGTCTAGGGCTTGATATCTGCCAGCTCGAGCTGTTTTCGCTGTAGGACTTGGTTAATAACAAAAACGAATGGCACGCCGCTTGCTGTTGATTGATCGCTAAGTCGCTGAATCGCTGCACGAGAAATCGCCAACAAGAAATACAACGCGCCATTACAAAAACCCTCAGGAGCAAAACTCCATGTCGCAGAAGATTTACAGAAAAGGTTTTCTGGCTCTGGCGGTCATCACCGCGCTGGGCATGTCTTCCGTAGTACAGGCCGATGTCGTTATCGGGGTCGCAGGACCGCACACCGGGGCCAACGCCTCGTTCGGGGAGCAGTACTGGCGTGGGGCTAGCCAGGCCGCGGAAGACATCAACGCCGCCGGCGGTATCAATGGCGAGAAGATCAAGCTGGTGAAGGCGGACGACGCCTGCGAGCCGAAACAGGCCGTGGCCGTGGCCAACCGCCTGGTGGACCAGGACAAGGCAGTCGCCGTGGTCGGCCACTTCTGCTCCTCCTCCACCATCCCCGCCTCGGAGGTCTACGACGAGGCCGGCATCATCGCCATCACCCCTGGCTCCACCAACCCGCAGGTCACCGAGCGCGGTCTTTCCGGCATGTTCCGCATGTGCGGCCGTGACGACCAGCAGGGCGTGGTCGCCGGCGACTACATCGTTGACGTGCTCAAGGCCAAGAAAGTCGCGGTGATCCACGACAAGGACACCTACGGCCAGGGCCTGGCGGACGCTACCCGTGCCCAGCTGAACAAGCGCGGCGTGAAGGAAGTGCTTTATGAAGGCCTGACCCGCGGCGAAAAGGACTTCAACGCCCTGGTCACCAAGATCCGCGCCTCGGGCGCAGAGGTCGTCTATTTCGGCGGCCTGCACCCGGAAGCCGGCCCGCTGGTTCGTCAGATGCGCGAGCAGGGCCTGACTGCCAAGTTCATGTCCGACGACGGTATCGTCACCGACGAACTGGTCACCACCGCTGGCGGCCCGCAATACGTCAAGGGTGTGCTGATGACCTTCGGCGCCGACCCGCGCCTGATTCCGGACGGCAAGGCCGTGGTGGAGAAATTCCGCGCCAACGGCTTCGAGCCCGAAGGCTACACCCTCTATGCCTACTCTTCGGTACAGGCCCTGGCCGCCGCCTTCAATGGCGCGGGCAAGACCGACCCGGCCAAGGCGAGCGCCTGGCTGAAGGCTAATCCGGTGCAGACCGTGATGGGCAAGAAGGAGTGGGACAAGAAAGGCGACCTGAAAGTCTCCGACTACGTGGTCTACGAGTGGGACGACAAGGGCAAGTACCACCAGCTCGACGCGTTCAAGAAGTAACCGCCTGACCCGGCCGGCGCCGCTACCCGCGGCGCCGGCTTCCCCGCAGGTCGGCGGTACGCGCGCAGCTGGTCACGAGCCGGTGATTGCGCGAGCCGTCAGCCTTTCCTGCCCTGCTTGCGCGAGTACCCAATCGTGGACGGTATCTTCCTTCAGCAAATGATCAACGGGCTGACCCTGGGGTCGGTCTACGGGCTGATCGCCATCGGCTACACGATGGTTTACGGCATCATCGGCATGATCAACTTCGCCCACGGCGAGGTCTACATGATCTCCGCCTATCTCTCGGCAGTGGCCCTGGCGCTGCTGGCCTTCTTCGGCCTGCAGTCGTTCCCGCTGCTGATCCTGGGCACCCTGGTCTTCACCATCTTCGTCACCGGCGTGTACGGCTGGGTGATCGAGCGCATCGCCTACAAGCCGCTGCGCAACTCCACGCGCCTGGCGCCGCTGATCTCCGCCATCGGCATGTCGCTGATCCTGCAGAACTACGTGCAGCTGGCCCAGGGGCCGCGCCAGCAAGGCGTGCCGACCCTGCTCGACGGCGCCTTCAAGTTCCATATCGGCGAAGGCTTCGTGCAGCTGACCTACACCAAGGTGTTCATCCTCATCGCCGCCTTCGTCGGCATGGGCGTGCTGACTTACGTGATCCAGTACACCAAGCTCGGGCGCATGTGCCGCGCCACCCAGCAGGACCGCAAGATGGCCTCGATCCTGGGGATCAACACCGACCGGGTGATCTCCTACGTGTTCATCATCGGCGCCGCCATGGCCGCGCTGGCCGGCGTGCTGATCACCATGAACTACGGCACCTTCGACTTCTACGCCGGCTTCATCATCGGCATCAAGGCGTTCACCGCCGCGGTGCTCGGCGGCATCGGCTCGCTACCCGGCGCCATGCTTGGCGGCCTGATCCTGGGCGTGGCCGAGGCGCAGTTCTCCGGCATGGTGAACACCGACTTCAAGGATGTGTTCGCCTTCGGCCTGCTGGTGACCATCCTGATCTTCCGACCGCAAGGGCTCCTGGGTCGTCCCCAGGTATCGAAGGTGTAAGCATGATGTCCGCAACCCAGACCTCAGCCGCGCCGAAGCCGGCGCGCATCGATATCAGGAAGAGCCTTGTCGACACCGTTCTCGCCGGGCTGATCGCCCTGATCGTGTTCGGCCCCATCGTCGGCATCGTGCTCGATGGCTACAGCTTCAAGGTCGAACCGGTTCGCCTGGCCTGGATGATCGGCGCGGTGATGCTCGGTCGCCTGCTGCTCAGCCTGTTCCTGCAGACGCCCGCCGGCCTGCGCATCATGGACCGCTTCGAGAGCTCCGACTCGGGCATCAGCGTACTGCCGCCGGGCTACAAGACGCGCCTGCGCTGGATAGTCCCGATCGTCATCGTGGCCGCGGTGATCTTCCCGTTCTTCGCCAGCAAGTACCTGCTCACGGTGATCATCCTCGGGTTGATCTACGTGTTGCTGGGCCTGGGCCTGAACATCGTGGTCGGCCTCGCCGGCCTGCTCGACCTCGGCTACGTGGCCTTCTACGCCATCGGCGCCTACGGCCTGGCGCTGGGCTACCAGTATCTGGGCCTGGGCTTCTGGACGGTGCTGCCGCTGGCTGCCATCGTTGCCGCGCTGGCGGGGGCGCTGCTGGGCTTTCCGGTACTGCGAATGCACGGTGACTACCTGGCCATCGTGACCCTGGGCTTCGGCGAGATCATTCGCCTGATCCTCAACAACTGGCTGTCGTTCACTGGTGGCCCGAACGGCATGCCGGTGCCGGCACCGACCTTCTTCGGCCTCGAATTCGGCCGCCGGGCGAAGGACGGCGGCACGCCGATCCACGAGTTCCTCGGCATCGATTACAACCAGAACTTCAAGTTCCTGTTCATCTACATCGTGCTGTTCCTGGTCGTCATGCTGGTGCTCTACATCAAGCACCGGCTGACTCGCATGCCGGTGGGCCGTGCCTGGGAAGCGCTGCGCGAGGACGAGATCGCCTGCCGCGCCATGGGCCTGAACCACGTGCTGGTGAAGCTCTCGGCGTTCATGCTGGGTGCCTCCACCGCAGGGTTGGCGGGCGTGTTCTTCGCCAGCTACCAGGGCTTCGTCAACCCGTCGTCCTTCACCTTCTTCGAGTCGGCGCTGATCCTCGCCATCGTGGTGCTGGGCGGCATGGGGTCGACGGTGGGCGTGGTGATCGCCGCCTTCGTCCTCACCGTCGCGCCAGAACTGCTGCGCAGCTTCGCTGACTACCGCGTGCTGCTGTTCGGCATCCTCATGGTGCTGATGATGATCTGGCGCCCGCGCGGGCTGATCCGCATCAGCCGCTCGGGCTTCGCCGTACGCAAGGGGGTGGCGCCATGAGCGGCGACAAGATCCTCAGCGTCGAGCACCTGATGATGCACTTCGGTGGCATCAAGGCGCTCAACGACGTCAACCTCGACGTGGAACGCGGCTCCATCACCGCGCTGATCGGCCCCAACGGCGCCGGCAAGACCACGGTGTTCAACTGTCTCACCGGCTTCTACAAGGCCACCGGCGGCAATATCCTGCTCAACACCCAGGGCGGCACCACCGACGTCATCAAGGTGCTCGGCCAGCCGTTCCAGGGCGGCGACTTCGTCAACCCGGCGCAGTTCGGCAACCGCCTCTACTACAAGATGTTCGGCGGCACCCACCTGGTGAACCGCGCGGGGCTCGCGCGGACCTTCCAGAACATCCGGCTGTTCCGCGAGATGTCGGTGGTGGAGAACCTGCTGGTGGCCCAGCACATGTTCGTCAACCGCAACCTCATCGCCGGCGTGCTCAACACCCCCGGCTACCGCCGCGCGGAAAGCGAAGCGCTGGACCACGCCTTCTACTGGCTGGAAGTGGTGGACCTGGTGGACTGCGCCAACCGCCTGGCCGGCGAGATGTCCTACGGGCAGCAGCGTCGCCTGGAGATTGCCCGCGCCATGTGCACCCGGCCCGAGTTGATCTGCCTGGACGAACCGGCCGCCGGCCTCAACCCGGCCGAAACCCAGGCCCTGGCGCGCATCGTGCGCTACCTGCGCGACCACCACGGCATCACCGTGCTGCTGATCGAGCACGACATGGGCATGGTGATGAACATCTCCGACCATATCATCGTGCTCGACCACGGCGTGGTCATCGCCCGTGGCGGCCCGGAGGAGATTCGCCACAACGACAAGGTCATTGCCGCCTATCTCGGCGCAGACGAAGAGGAGCTGGCATGACGGCGCCGATGTTGGAATTCCGTGAGGTCGATGTGTTCTACGGGCCGATCCAGGCGCTGAAGAAAGTCTCGCTGACCGTCAACGAAGGAGAGACCGTGGCGCTGATCGGCGCCAACGGCGCGGGCAAGTCGACGCTCCTGATGTCGATCTTCGGCCAGCCGCGCGCGGCGGGCGGCGCGATCCTCTACAAGGGCCAGGACATCCGCCAGAAGTCCGCGCACTACGTGGCCTCCAACGGCATCGCGCAGTCGCCGGAAGGGCGCCGGGTGTTCCCCGACATGACCGTGGAGGAGAACCTGCTGATGGGCACCATCCCCATCGGCATGGACCACGCCCAGGACGACATGCAGCGCATGTTCGACCTCTTCCCGCGCCTGAAGGAGCGGCGCAACCAGCGCGCCATGACCATGTCCGGCGGCGAGCAGCAGATGCTCGCCATCGCCCGCGCGCTGATGAGCCGGCCCAAGCTGCTGTTGCTCGACGAACCGTCCCTGGGCCTGGCGCCCATCGTGGTCAAGCAGATCTTCCAGACCTTGCGCGAACTGGCGCAGAGCGGGATGACACTGTTCCTCGTGGAGCAGAACGCCAACCACGCGCTGAAGCTGTCCGACCGCGGCTACGTGATGGTCAACGGCGAGATCCGCCTGAGCGGCACAGGGGCGGAACTGCTGGGTAACCAGCAGGTTCGCAACGCGTATCTGGGCGGGCACTGACGCCTTCGCCTTTCGTAGGAGCGGACGGAGTCCGCTCCTACGATTCCTTCACCGCTTTCCCGAAGAGGGGTTTCCATGCAAGACCTCCGCTTCCTCACCAACGCCGACGTCGCCGAACGACTGAGTTATCCCCAGTTGATCGAAGCCCTGCGCATCGGCCTCGCCGGAGCCTGCGAAGCCCCGGTGCGCGGCTGTCATGAACTGCCCGGCAACGCCTCGCTGCTGACCATGCCGGTGTGGCGACCGGGGCAGGACATCGGCGTGAAGCTGGTCACCGTATTCCCCGATAACGGCGCGAAGAACCTGCCGGCGGTGGCCGCCTTGTTCTGCCTGTTCGACGGACAGACCGGCCATCCGCTGGCGATGCTCGAAGCTTCGGAAATGACCGCCCGGCGCACCGCCTGCACCTCCGCGTTGGCCGCCGATTACCTGGTACGCCGCGACGCACGGCGGCTGCTGATCGTCGGCAGCGGCACCCTGGCGCCGCATATGGTCCGCGCCCACTGCTCGGTGCGCGAGTACGAGGACATCGCCCTCTGGGGGCGCCAGGAAGACAAGGTGCAAGCGCTGGTGAAGCAGTTGCAGGACGAAGGCTATCCCGTCCACGCCAGTGCCGATCTGCGCGGTGGCGTGGCAGCGGCGGACTGCATCAGTTGCGTCACCACTTCCCGCGAGCCCATCGTCCACGGCGCCTGGCTGCGCTCGGGTTGCCACCTCGATCTGGTCGGAGCCTTCCTGCCGTCCATGCGCGAGACCGACAGCGAAGCCGTGCGCCGTGCGCGCATCGTCGTCGACACCCGCGAAGGTTCACTGGCAGAGGCGGGCGATCTGCTGATTCCCCTGGGCGAAGGCGTGATCGACGAGCGCGCTATCGACTGTCAGTTGGCCGACCTCCTGAACGGTCGCGGCGCGCGCAAGGACGATAGCGAGATCACCCTGTTCAAGTCCGTGGGTTATGCACTGGAAGATCTGATCGCGGCGCGCCTGCTCCTGCAGTGAAGTTGTCCCGAAATTCTGTGGGCGGCGCTGTGGATAACATCTGGGAGAACCTTGCGAGCCCGCGTGACAACGGGCGCCGGCAGTACCGCTCGTTTTCTGTTCGATTGCCCTGCAACCCCTGTATGGATGGACAGTTACCACTTCGTGGAAAAGTTCCGCAGTTCCGATAGTTGTCCCCGTCAGCCGTTGAAAGACTTGTGGATAACCTTGGGAAGAACGGCTCCAGCGCAGAGGCGACGCGGCCTGTGCTGAAGCGCTTGAAAATCGTCCAGGGGGAATGCGCTCTTCCGCTTGCCCACAGAAACCGTGGAGCAGCCTGTGGACAAGATGGGCGCAACTCTCGGCAGGCCCACAGCCATGGGCCTTTCACGCGGCTGTTCGGGTTTTATCCAGCACCGCTGTAACGCAACGCGGCGAGTTCGGGCTGTTATGCTCGGCCGACCGACAAGAACGCGCACCGCACGACTCCCCGGCATGCATCGGCGACGGCAGTGCCCTGCAAGAGGATATCTGTGATGACCACTCCCACTCTGTTCATTACCGGCGCCACCTCCGGCTTCGGCGAAGCCTGTGCCCGGCGTTTCGCCCGTGACGGCTGGTCGCTGGTGATCACCGGTCGCCGCGAGGAGCGCCTCAATGCGCTGGCCCAGGAGCTTTCCGCCGAGACCGAGGTGCTGCCGCTGGTGCTCGACGTGCGTGATCGCGCGGCCATGACCGCAGCGGTGGACTGCCTGCCGGAGAGGTTCGCCAAGCTGCGTGGCCTGATCAACAACGCCGGCCTCGCCCTGGGGGCCGACCCGGCGCAGGAGTGCGAGCTGGACGACTGGGACACCATGGTCGACACCAACATCAAGGGCCTGATGTACGCCACCCGCCTGCTGCTGCCGCGTCTGATCGCCCATGGTCCGGGCGCGAGCATCCTCAATCTGGGCTCGGTTGCTGGTCACTGGCCCTATCCGGGCGGCCACGTGTATGGCGCGACCAAAGCCTTCGTCGAGCAGTTCTCGCTGAACCTGCGTTGCGACCTGCAGGGCACCGGCGTGCGTGTCACCAACCTCGAGCCGGGCATGTGCGAGAGCGAGTTCTCCCTGGTGCGCTTCGGCGGTGATCAGGCGAAGTACGACAAGACCTACGCCGGCGCCGAGCCGATCCAGTCCGCAGACATCGCCGAGACCATCCACTGGATCCTGAACCAGCCGCCGCACATCAACATCAACACCCTGGAAATCATGCCGGTGAGCCAGGCCTGGGCGGGCTTCTCGGTGCATCGCAAGGGGTGATTTTTGTGCGGGGGGTACCCTCACCCCAGCCCTCCCCCAGAGGGGGGCCGTTCGTCCCGGCTGATGGCGTGGTTTCGATCTGCTCCAGACCGTCCCTCTCCCTCCGGGAGAGGGCTGGGGTGAGGTGCTGTTGATCCTACAGATAAGGCGTCAGCCTGCGAGCAACCAGGCACCTGCAGCCGCCGAAGCCAGCCCGGCGAAGCGCACCAGCGGCGCCGCCGCCTGAGGCAACACGCGAACCAGACCGTAACCCGCCCCATGCAGCGCAGCCGTTGCGGCAACGAAACCGGCGGCGTACAGCCACGGACTGCTCAGGTCCGGCAGTTCCAGCCCGTGTGCCACGCCGTGGGCGAGAGCGAACAGCGCAGTGACGCCCATCGCCACCGCCAGCGGCGGACGCACCGCCAGCGCCACGCACAGGCCCAGCGCCAATACCGAAGCGGAGATGCCGGTCTCCATGAACGGAATCTCCAGCCCCTCGAAGCCCAGCAGCCCGCCGATCAGCATGGTGCCGACGAAGGTGCAGGGCAGCGCCAGGCGTGCGGCGCCCTGTTGCTGGGCGGCCCAGAGGCCGACGGCGAGCATCGCCAGCAGGTGGTCGAGGCCGGTGATGGGGTGGGCGATGCCGGCGATCAGGCCGTGGTCGCCGTGGCCCGGATGAGCGAAGGCCACTGCCGGGGTGAGGAACAGCGCCAGGCTGTAGAGGGCTTTACGCAGGGTCATGGTCATTCCTTGGTCTGTGGGGCTGTTCAGGCTGCAGTCAGCAGTCCCTGGCGCTCGATGAAGGTGATGATCTCGGCCAGGCCCTGGCCGGTCTTCTGGTTGCTGAAGACGAAGGGCTTGTCGCCGCGCATGCGCGAGGCGTCCTGGTCCATCACTTCCAGCGAGGCGCCCACCAGCGGGGCGAGGTCGATCTTGTTGATCACCAGCAGGTCGGACTTGCAGATGCCCGGTCCGCCCTTGCGCGGGATCTTGTCGCCGGCGGAGACGTCGATCACGTAAAGGGTCAGGTCCGACAGCTCAGGGCTGAAGGTAGCCGAGAGGTTGTCGCCGCCGGACTCCACCAGGATCAGGTCGAGGCCGGGGAAGCGGCGGTTGAGCTGGTCCACCGCCTCCAGGTTGATCGAGGCATCCTCGCGGATTGCCGTGTGGGGGCAGCCGCCGGTTTCCACGCCGATGATCCGCTCCGGCTCCAGCGCCTCGTTGCGTACCAGGAACTGCGCGTCTTCCTGGGTGTAGATGTCATTGGTGACCACGGCGATGTTGTAGCGCTGGCGCAAGGCGCGGCACAGCGCCAGGGTCAGGGCGGTCTTGCCGGAGCCCACCGGGCCGCCGATGCCGACGCGAAGAGGTTGAGAGTTCATGGCAGTTCTCCTAGGAGCGGAACAGACGGCTGTATTGGGTTTCGTGAGTCATGCAGGCCAGCGCGAGACCGAAGGGCGCGCCGCCATGGGGATCGTTTTCCAGCGCGGCCTGGCAGGCGACGTCGAGCTCGGGTAGCAATTGCGACGTGAGCTTCTGCGCGGCCAATTGGCCCAGCGGCAGGGTTTTCATCAGTACCGCCAGTTGGTTCTCCAGCCAGCTCCACAGCCAGGCGCCGAGGGCCTGTTCCGGGGAAAGTTCCCAGGCGCGGGCGGCCAGCGCCCAGGCGGCGGCGAAGGAGGGAGCGGCCTGCTCGGCGAGGCACTGGCGAGCGGGCGCGTCCAGCTCGGGCAGGGCTTCGAGCAACTGGCCGAGGGAGAAGCCCATCTGCCGGTTCTCCAGACCCAGCTCGCGCGTTTCGCGGCTGGCGCGGTGGCGCTCTGCGGCGTCGCGCAGGGCGTCCCAATCACCGGCTTGGGCGGCACGCAGCAGCTCGGCCAGCAGCGGGCCTTCGAAGCGCGCGAGGTTCAGGTGCAGTTGATCGGTCAGCCAGGTGCGTGCGCTGTCGGCATCCTTGACCTGGCCCTGGTCGATGGCGCTTTCCAGCCCTTGCGAGTAGCTGTAGCCACCGATGGGCAACTGCGGGCTGGCCAGGCGCAGCAGTGCCCAGAGGGGGGTCACCGGCGCACTCCGAATTGATGCAGCTTCGGCGCGTAGTTGAATTCTTCTTCGCCCTGATGCGAATGATGATGCCCGCCGCCGTAGGCACCGTGTTCCGGCTGGAAGGGCGCTTCGATGGCCTCCACCGTGGCGCCGAGCTGGTCGAGCATGGCCTTGAGTACGTAGTCGTCGAGCAGGCGTAGCCAACCTTCACCGACCTGCAGGGCAACGTGGCGATTGCCCAGGTGATAAGCCGCGCGGTTCAGCTCGCGGGCGTTGGCGCAGGTGACGTGGAGCAGCTTCTCCGGCGCGGCGCAGACGCGCACCACGCGTCCGTCGTTGGCCAGCAGGAATTCGCCATCGGCCAGCGGCGACTGGCCGCGTTCGAGGAACAGCCCGACGTCTTCACCCCCGGCGCTGAAGCAGCGCAGGCGGCTTTTGCTGCGCGCCTCGTAATTCAGGCGCAGTTCGGCGTCCCAGTGTTCGCGGGGTTCGATTCGTTGGTGGATGACCAGCATGGCAGTGTCCGGCAGTAGCAATGGCAGTGCTACAGCAAGGGGCTTGCCAGTGCAGGCGGCGGTCAGTGCTGGCGCGGCCTGGCGGGGTTGTCCGAGCGATCAGGAATGGTGCGCGTGGTCAAGGATGGTGCGCACGAAAACGGTGCGCACCATGTCGGGGCAGTGGGCTCTTTGTAGGAGCGAGGGGGCGCCTACAGGATTTTCGTTAGGGCCGTGAACCGATCCCGGTCCAGTGCTTGGCGCCGATCATGATGAAGCGCAACTGCTGGGTGATCTTCGCCTGGGGCGAGAGGTGCGTCGGCAGGCTCTCCGCCGGCGGGTCGATCAGTTCGGGCAGGGTGGCGAACACCGTCTTGACGACCAGATCGGCGATCACGTCGATGTCCTGGCCGCCCAGGTGCGGCAGCTTGTTGAGTAGCGCCAGGTCAGCGGCCAGGTCGTCGGTGATGCGCTGGCGCAGGGCACCGACGGCCTGGCGGATCGGGTGCGAGCCGCCGTACTGCTCGCGGGCGAGGAAGAGGAACTGGGTGCGGTTGGCGGTGACGGCATCGAGGAAGATGCGCACCGATGCCTCGATCACGCCGCCCAGCTCGAACTCGTTGCGGCGCACCACGCGCAGGGTTTCGCGGAAGGTTTCGTCGACGTCCGCCACCAGCGCAAGGCCGAGTTGGTCCATGTCGGTGAAGTGCCGGTAGAAGCCCGCCGGGACGATGCCCGCCGTCTTCGCCACTTCGCGCAGGCTCAGGGTGCCGAAGCCGCGGCCGCTGTCCATCAGGCTCCGCGCGGCATCCATCAGGGCCAGGCGGGTCTGTTGTTTCTGTTCGGCGCGGGGAGTGGACATACGGCGATCCATGACAAAGGCGCAGGCACTCTAGCAAAAGCCGCTCGGCGTTTGGGAAGTTCCTGATGGCAATAGTGAACAGGTGTTGACTG
Source organism: Pseudomonas sp. HS-18 (assembly GCF_020401845.1). Classification (NCBI taxonomy): domain Bacteria; kingdom Pseudomonadati; phylum Pseudomonadota; class Gammaproteobacteria; order Pseudomonadales; family Pseudomonadaceae; genus Pseudomonas; species Pseudomonas sp. HS-18. The sequence continues at coordinate 5,704,061 of NZ_CP084413.1, read as the reverse complement.
AAAACTCCTACCCATGAGATTTTAAGTGAACACCTGTTTACTGTTCGGTCACGCCCAATGTCGCTGCTGCCCTTTTCCACTCTGAGCCTGATCCAGCCGCTGCTTGCTCCGCTGTGTTCGCTGGTGCGCAACCAGTGGCTGCGCGAGGCGGATGTCGATGCGTGGCTGCGGGTGCTCAATCGCGGCTGGTCATTGCAACGCGTGTATGCACGGGTCGAGGCGCGGCAATGGGTGGCGGATGACATGCTGGAGCTGCGCCTGCGCCCCAACGCCCATTGGCGCGGTGCGCGCCCCGGGCAGCACCTGCAGTTGTTCGTCGAGCACGACGGCGTGCGCCACAGCCGCAGCTATAGCCTGACGCGCATCGCCGATGACGGCTGCCTGGAGATTGCCGTGAAGCGGCAGCCGGGCGGGCGGGTGTCTTCCCTGCTGGTGCAGCAGCTGTGCGTGGGCGATGTGCTGGAGCTGGGCCAACCGGACGGCGACCTGAGCTGGCCGCTCGATGACCAGGGCGTGCTGCTGCTGGCTGCCGGGAGCGGGCTGACGCCGCTGCTCGGTTTGCTGCGCGAGGCCTTGGCGCGCGGCTACAACGGGCCGGTGACGCTGCTGCATTACGTCCGCGAGCGCGGGCAGAAAGCCTTCGTGGCTGGCCTGGACGCCTTGGCGCGGCAGTATCCGAACCTGGAGTTGCGCTGGTCGCTGAGCGGCGATACGGCGCTGGCAGGCGAATTGTCCGGGCGCTTTCAGCCGGAGCACGTCTGCGGCCTGGACGGGCGCCACGTGCTGGCCTGCGGCCCCGGTGGTTTCGTCGAGAGCGTGCGCCTGGCGTTAGGTGCCAGCAGCCGCAGCCTGCAGGTGGAAAGCTTCAGCCCGCCGAGCTGGGATGAGCGCGCGCCGGCGCAGTCCGTGAGCCTGCGCTTTGCCCGTAGCGCGCTGGAGGTGGCGGGTGACAGCCGCCGCAGCCTGCTGGAACAGGCCGAAGCCAACGGTCTGCGCCCGGTACACGGTTGCCGCCAGGGCGTTTGCACGAGTTGCACCTGCACCCTGGTCAGCGGCTGCGTGCGCGATCTGCGTAGCGGCGAGCTGTTCAGCGAACCGGGTCAGCCCATCCGCATCTGTGTCAGCGCGCCCCAGGGCGACCTGACTGTCGATCTCTGAATATTCCGGAAGCCATCGCCATGCGTGAAGACCGCGATCTGACCGCCGCCGAGCTGGCGGCCTTCGGTGCCGAACTGGACGCCCTGCGCCAGCGCACCCTGCACGACCTGGGGGCAAAAGACGCCCGCTACATCCGCCGCATTCGCGCGGCGGTGCGCTTCTGCTGCTGGAGCGGCCGCGCGCTGCTGATGGCCGGCTGGTTCCCGCCGACCTGGCTGCTGGGCACTTTGCTGCTCGGGATGGGCAAGATCCTGGAGAACATGGAGCTGGGCCATAACGTCATGCATGGCCAGTACGACTGGATGAACGACCCGGAGCTTTCCGGGCAGCGCTACGAGTGGGACATCGTCGGTCCTTCGGACTTCTGGCGGCACACGCACAACCATGTGCACCACACCTACACCAACGTGCTGGGCATGGATGACGACGTGGGCTACGGCGTGGTGCGGCTGTTCCCGGAGCAGAAGTGGAAGCCGTTCTACCGCTGGCAGCCGCTGTGGGTGACGCTCCAGGCGCTGCTGTTCCAGTACGCCGTGGCGGTTCAGCACCTGCGCCTGGACAAGTACGTGAAGGGGCGGATGAGCAAGGAAGAACTGCGCCCGCTGCTGCGCCAGTTCAACGCCAAGGTCGGGCGCCAGTGGGTCAAGGACTACATCGTGTTCCCGCTGCTCGGCCTGATCACCGGCGCCTTCGGCGCTGTGCTGCTGGGCAACGTCATCGCCAACCTGATGCGCAACCTGTGGACCTTCACGGTGATCTTCTGCGGCCACTTCACCGAGAAGGCCGCGGTGTTCCCGCCCGAGGTACTGCAGGACGAGACGCGCGGCCACTGGTATCTGCGCCAGCTGCGCGGGTCGAGCAACCTGGAAGGCGGGCCGATCTTCCACATCATGACTGGCAACCTCAGCCACCAGATCGAGCACCACCTCTATCCGGACCTGCCCGCGCGGCGTTATGCGGCACTATCGCGGGAGGTTCGAGAGATCGCTGCGCGCTACGGCCAGACCTACAACAGCGGCCGCTTGTCGGCGCAGTTCGCCACGGTGCTCAAGCGCATCTGGGTCCATCGTCGACCCACCGTTCCGGCCCGCGCCTGATCCGGGTCAGGCGCGGCGGGAATGCGGCGAGGCGACTTCTTCACGCAGGGCGCGCAACTCGGCGGCGTCCTGATTGAGATGGTGGATGGCCTTGAGCAGTCTCTGCCGGAGCAGGTCGTCCTGGACCTGTTCGACCGCCCGCATGACCTCCAGGGCCGTGGCCTCGTTGTTGCTGGCGACGGCGTCGAGGGTCTTTCGCAGGCTGCGGGTTGCGTGGTTCACGTTGGTGTTCTCCTGAAAACTGCACGCACCCTACGACCTGATTATTTCCAATAAATTTCAACAAGTTGCTTTCTGATCGGCGGTCATGATGTCGCAGCGGTGGCGCATCGATTCAGAAAGCTGCACAGCGCCGGCAGGGGCACCAGGTTGAACAGCAGGCGGCCGATCCCCCGCCGTAATGAATGGCACCCAAGTCCTCCAGCGGCAAGTCGGATAAGCGTGTGTGCAGGCGGTAGACAACGCCGCGGGTGAGGCCGAAGGCGAAGAGCCATATCAGCAGGATGGCGGGGCATTAGAGCAGGAAATACTTGAGATCCCGGAGCAGCGTGGCGACTCTCCAGGTACATGCTGCTTAGGATCGATCCTGCGACGGTATGGTTTCATGCAACTGAAGGCACGAGGTCTGATAGCCGGCGGGGTGTTGCAGCACCATAATGCGCGGCTTCGTAAAACCTGTGATCTTTGTCGCGCCAGCACTGTCCGATATCGGGACGGTTTTTTCGTCGCCGCACTCTTTCATCCCATTTGCCTGCCGGACTCGCCATGTTCAGCCCGCTCGTCACCTTTCCCGCGCTCTACACAGCCACGCTGCTGATGCTCGCCGGCTCCGGCCTGTTCACCACCTATATGGGCCTGCGCCTGACCCAGGAGGGTGTCAGCGACCTGTGGGTCGGCGGCCTGATGGCGGCCTACTATTTCGGCCTGGTCTGCGGCGGCAAGTTCGGCCACAAGCTGATCGCAGGCTTCGGTCACATCCGTTCCTACGTGGCCTGCGCGGGCATGGCGACGGTGATCGTGCTGATCCACGCGCTGGTCTCGCAGCTGGAGGTGTGGATCGTGCTGCGCTTCGTGATGGGCGCCGTGATGATGAACCAGTACATGGTGATCGAGAGCTGGCTCAACGAGCAGGCTGAAGGACATCAGCGCGGCAAGGTGTTCGCCGGCTACATGGTGGCGGTGGACGCTGGCCTGGTGGTCGGCCAGGGCCTGCTGGCGCTGAGCCCGGCGCTGGATTACAAGCCGCTGCTGCTGGTCGCCATCTGCTTCTCCTCCTGCCTGATCCCGCTGGCGCTGACCCGCCGCGTCCACCCGGCCAAGCTGGTGGCGGCGCCGCTGGAGATCGGTTTCTTCTGGAAGCGCGTGCCGCAATCGCTGGGCACCATCTTCGTCGCCGGCCTGATGGTCGGCGCCTTCTACGGCCTGGCGCCGGTGTATGCGGCGCGCAACGGTCTGGACACCTCGCAGGCGAGCCTCTTCGTCGGCATGTGCATCGTCGCCGGCTTCTGTGCGCAGTGGCCGCTGGGCTGGTTGTCCGATAGGGTCAACCGCAGCTGGCTGATCCGCGCCAATGCCTTGCTGCTGTGCCTGGCGGCGGTGCCGATGTGGGGCCTGATCGAACTACCCTACGCGCTGCTGCTGGCCAATGGTTTCGTCACTGGCATGTTGCTGTTCACCCTCTATCCGCTGGCGGTGGCATTGGGCAACGACCATGTCGAACAGTCTCGCCGGGTGGCACTCTCGGCCATGCTGCTGACCACCTACGGCGTCGGCGCCTGTATCGGCCCGCTGTTCGCCGGCGCGATGATGCGCCACTTCGGCCCGGGCATGTTCTACATGCTGGTGTCGGCCTATGCGCTGATCCTGATCTTCTGGGTGCAGCCCAAGCGCGTCACCGGTGTGCACCGTGTCGATGAGGCGCCATTGCATCACGTGGCCATGCCCGACACCGTCAGCCCGATGGCTGCAGCGCTGGACCCGCGCGTTGAGGAAGTGCCGGAGGAGTTGGTGGTGGAGGCACCGGCCAGCATCGGCCGCTCCGATGGCGAGCCGGATGGCGCCGAGAACAAGAGTTGACCGCGCTAGACAAACCGCAGAAATGAGAAAGCCCGGCAGATGCCGGGCTTTTCTTTCGCCTGTTCGGCGTATTTCGCGCCGATCAGGAAACACGCTTCAGGTGGGCATCGAACACGGTGTCACCACCGGACTCGGCGACCATGTTGTTGTGCAGCTTGTCGATGGTGTGCTCGGAGCCGTTCTCGGCAACGCGGACGTCTTCCATTTGCTTGTGCAGGCGGTCGATGGTGCGTTCGGAACCGTTGTCGGCGACGCGGGCATCGTCCATTTGCTTGTGCAGACGGTCGATGGTGCGTTCAGAGCCGTTGTCGGCAACGCGGGCATCGTCCATCTGCTTGTGCAGGCGGTCGATGGTGCGTTCGGAGCCATTATCCGCAACGCGGGGCTGGGCGCTCTGCTGCTGGAGTTGGTGCGTGCTGCGCGGGCCATTGTTGAGGATGGCCGGGGCGGCGAAGACGGCGCTGGCGGTCATCAGGGAGGTGAGTGCAAGGCTGAGGGCGATCTTGGTTTTCATGTTGGGTGGCTCCGAAAGGGGGCGGTTTGTTTTGGCTACGGGGTTATTTTCCCTTCGGATAAATCGATTTAAAAACGATGCTGGGTGATACAGAGCATCAGTGATGTCGATTATTTAGCCGGCTAATTTCAACTATCGCCGCCAATGATGGAACGACGAAAACCGCTCTAGGGCGGTGTCTTAAGGCGTTTCAAAGGAGGTTTCAGGCAAGACGCCGTTACAAATCGCGGGTGGCCTGGTATCGATGGCGTGCCGTTGCGGCTCTGGGGCGATAAGAAAGCCCGGCGGGGCCGGGCTTTTCTCTCACCTTGCGGTGTACTGCCTGGAGACTTATGCCTTCAGATGGGCGTTGAAGACGGTGTCGCCACCCGACTCGGCAACCATGTTGCTGTGCAACTGGTCGACGGTGTGCTCGGAGCCGTTCTCGGCCACGTTCATTTCGCTGTGCAGACGCTCGATGGTTTTGCTCGAACCGTTTTCAGCGACGCCCAGTTGCTTGTGCAGGCGGTCGACAGTCTGGCTGGAGCCGTTCTCGGCGACGTTCATCTGCTGGTGCAGGCGGTCAACCGACTGGCTCGAACCGTTTTCTGCAACGCTCATCTCGCTGTGCAGACGGTCGATGGTTTTGCTCGAACCGTTTTCAGCGACGCCCAGTTGCTTGTGCAGGCGATCGACGGTCTGGCTGGAGCCGTTCTCGGCGACGTTCATTTGCTGGTGCAGGCGGTCAACCGACTGGCTCGAACCGTTTTCGGCAACGCTCATCTCGCTGTGCAGACGGTCGATGGTTTTGCTCGAACCGTTTTCAGCGACACCCAGTTGCTTGTGCAAGCGGTCGACGGTCTGGCTGGAGCCGTTCTCGGCGACGTTCATTTTCTGGATCAGGCGATCGACCGACTGGCTGGAGCCGTTTTCGGCGATACGGGCCTTGGCGGCATCGAGTTGTTTCTGTTGTTGATCCAGGGTGCGCTCTGCGCCGTCCTGGACCAGAACCTGAGTCTGGCTGGCGTTGATGACCGGGGATTCCTGCTGGGAGCCGGCGAAAGCGGCATTGGCAGCAAATACGGAGAGGGCAAAGCCAAGTACGAGGGTGCGTTTCATGATGCGGCTCCAGAAAGAGTGGGGGAGTTCGTTGGACACGGACTCAGTATCTGTTCTGGATTATCGATTGGAAAACGATGCTGGAAGATAGTCGCTATCGATGCCGATGATTGTTGGATAAATTGTTTAAAATCATAGAGTTGATTTTGAAAATTGACTTCTATCAATGCCTTCGATTGGCGGTATTGGTGGGATTGTTAGTATCTGATTAATCGATATATTGAGGGCGAAATCTGTGGGCAAGGCTCTGGAACGGGGCTTTACGCTCAGCGGGACGGGCGCGCCCACGATGCCCGGCCGGAGCCGGGTATCGATGACAGCGGTGGGGGTTATTTCAGGTCCTGGAGCAGGTCCGCCATGTCGTCGGCGTGTTCTTCTTCCTGGGCGAGGATCTCCTCGAACAGGCGGCGCGTGGTCGGGTCGTCATCGCCCAGGTAGACCACGATCTCGCGGTAGCTGTCGACGGCGATGCGCTCGGCGACCAGGTTTTCGGTGATCATCTCGCGCAGATTCTTGCCGGCCACATACTCGGCGTGGGAGCGCTCGGTCAGGCCGGCCGGGTTGAAGTCCGGTTCGCCGCCCAGTTGCATGATGCGCTCTGCCAGCAGGTCGGCATGTTGCAGTTCCTGGGTGGCATGCTCGAGGAATTCCGCCGCGGCGACGCTCGCCTTCAGGCCCGTGGCCATGAAGTAGTGGCGTTTGTAGCGCAGGTAGCAGACCAGCTCGGTGGCCAGCGACTCGTTGAGCAGACGCAGCACGGTCTTGCGATCGGCATGGTAGCCCTCGGTCACCGCGCCGTCCTCGATGTTCTGGCGCGCCCGCTGGCGCAGGGTCTGGACGTCGGTCAGTTGTGCCTGGTTCATCAGTCATCTCCTTGTGGCAAACCGGCGCTGCGGTGGCGCACGGCTCAAATCGGGTCACAAGGGTGTGAGTCGCCGGAGGCGGCGAAAGTTTAAGTTTTCTCGCCATGGCGTCTGCATCGGACTTTCTGCGTGCAAATCGGTGGATACAACGCACCGCTATGCTGGTCCAAGTGAACAGGCCAAGGGAGAATGCCGGCCCGGCATGCTCAGGCGGCCGATGATTACCGGCAGCGGCGTGGGGACGTCGCTGCTTCCACCGACGCGGCCAGCAGGGAGTTCAGGTATGACGCGCGGGAAACGAATCTGCCTCTGGAGCTTCACCGGTTTCATCGCGGTGATAGCCGCGCTGGTGGTGTTCATCGCCACCTTCGACTGGAACCGGGTGAAGCCGACCATCAACGAGAAGGTCTCGGCCGAGCTGGGGCGCCCCTTCGCCATCAATGGCGACCTGCAGGTGTTCTGGCGCACGGAACCTGCGGAGGGCGGCTGGCGCGCCTACGTGCCGTGGCCGCACTTCAGCGCGCAGGACATTACCCTGGGCAATCCGGACTGGGCGGCGGGCAAGACGCGCGCGCCGAACTTCGCGAGCCTCGAAAAAGTCGAGTTCCGCCTCGCCCCGCTGCCGCTGTTGTGGCAGACGGTGCGCATCCCGCAGATCGTCCTCACCCGCCCCAGCGCCGACCTGCTGCGCCTGGCCGACGGCCGCGCCACCTGGACCTTCGAGCTGCCGAAGAAGGAAGAAGACCCCAACGCCATCCCCGAGCAATCCTCCTGGAAGCTGGACATCGGCGAGATCGGCTTCGACAAGGGCAGCGTCACCCTCGATGACCAGAGCCTGAAGACTCGCCTCGAGCTGCTGGTGGATCCGCTCGGCAAGCCGGTGCCCTTCGGCCAGTTGGCGGGCAAGGCGCTGGCCGGTGGCGACAAGGCGGCCACCCAGGACTACGTGTTCGGCTGGAAGCTCAAGGGCCAGTACAAGGGCCTGCCGCTCGCGGGCGCGGGCAAGGTCGGTGGCGTGCTGGCGTTGCAGAATGCGGCCAAGCCGTTCCCGGTGCAGGCCGACGTATCCGCCGGGAGCACCCGCGCGAGCATCGTCGGCACCCTGACCGATCCGCTGAACCTTGGCGCGCTGGATTTGCGCCTGCAACTGGCCGGCACCAGCATGGCCAACCTTTTCCCGCTCACCGGCGTGACCCTGCCCGATACGCCGGCCTACGAGACCGACGGCCGCCTCAAGGCCGAGCTGCACGACTCGGGCGGCGCGCAGTTCCACTACGAGAACTTCAACGGCAAGGTTGGCGACAGCGACCTGCATGGCGACCTCGTGTTCGTCAATCGCCAGCCGCGGCCCAAACTGTCCGGCAAGTTGCGCTCGGACCAGTTGCGCATGGCCGACCTCGGCCCGCTGATCGGTGCAGACTCCAATCAGGAAAAGCAGGCGCGTGGCCAGAGCACCCGCCAGCCGGCGGACAAAGTGCTGCCGGTGGAAGAGTTCCGCACCGACCGCTGGCGCGCCATGGACGCCGACGTGGAGTTCACCGGCAAGCGCATCGTGCACGGCGACAAGCTGCCGATCAGCGACCTCTATACCCACCTGGTGCTCAACGATGGCCTGCTGAGCCTGGAACCGCTGCGCTTCGGCGTGGCCGGCGGCACGCTGGATTCGCACATCCGCCTGGACGGCGGCAAGACGCCGCTGCAGAGCAAGGTCCAGTTGCAGGCGCGCAGCTTCAAGCTCAAGGAGTTGTTCCCCAGCTTCGCGCCGATGCAGTCGAGCTTCGGCGAGCTCAACGGCGACGCGACCATTGCCGGCACCGGCAATTCGGTGGCGACCATCCTGGCCGGCGCCAATGGCGAGATGAAGCTGCTGATCAATGATGGCCGCATCAGCCGCAGCCTGATGGAGATCGCCGGGCTCAACGTGGGCAACTACGTGGTGAACAAACTGTTCGGCGATGACGAGGTGAAGATCAATTGCGCCGCCGCCGACGTGGGTATTGCCAATGGCCTGGCCAAGCCGCGGGTGTTCGCCTTCGATACCGAGAACGCCATCATCACGGTGGATGGCACGGCCAACTTCGCCACCGAGCAGCTCGACCTGGACATCACGCCGCAGAGCAAGGGTGTGCGCATTTTCTCCCTGCGTTCGCCGCTCTATGTGCAGGGTACCTTCAAGAATCCGAAAGCTGGCGTGCATGTGCTGCCGCTGGCGGCGCGTGGCGCAGGGATGGTCGCTCTCGGCGTGGCGGTGGCCCCGGCGGCAGCGCTGCTGGCGCTGATCGCCCCGAGCAAGCAGGACGACAACCAGTGCGCGGCGCTGCTGCAGCAGATGAAGCAGCCGCCGAAAGCGCCGACCACGCGCAAATAAAAGGCGGGATGAACCTGTAGGAGCGAGGGGGACGCCTAGTCCTTGTTCGCGAACCGCCTCGCAGCGGGGGTGTTCGCGAGCAGGCTCGCTCCTACGAAAGGCCGGGTCGGTGTTCTCTAATAAATCGGCACGTACAGGTCGGTTTCCGAAGCCGGATCTTCCGGCCCCAGGAAGCGCTCGGTGTAGCGCTCCAGGTCCACGCCCTTCTTCGGCTCCAGGCCGTGGCGGGCCAGCAGGCTGGAATAGATAGCCTGGAAGCTGTCGGCGATGGCGGTGACCGGGCCGATGTGGGTGAACACCGCGTACTTCTGCGCGGGAACCCCGTAGCGGGTCATGCCCGCGGGCACGTTCGCGCCGGGCTCCACCGGCAGCCCGGCGATGTAGTGGAATTCGCCGCCCGGCAGCTGGCTGCAGACGCCATAGGCGGCTGTGTCCTGCGCGCTGGCGCTGACCTCCTTTTCGCGTGGCAGGAAGCGCTGCCACAGCTGGCCAATGCTGTCGCCCGGCGCGCTGCCACGGTAATCCATGCCCACCACGTCGAAGGCGGGCAGTTCGATGATGCGGTATTTCATGGTCGGCTCCTCAGGTGGCTGCTGGGATGATAGACGGCCACCGCGTGGCGGGAATATCCCCGCCTGCAGGACTGTGGCGATGTGCCGAACGAAAAAGCCCCCGCCGGCCGGCGGGGGCTTGTCGTCACGCCCGGGCGGGCATCACGGCTGGGCGTCGCGCTCGTGTCGGTCGAGCTCGGAGCAGGTCATGAAGCCCGATCCATCGACTCGGCCACTGCCGTCGAAGCTCACGTAGAAGGGCTGTTGCTGCCCGTCCTTGCTGAGGATGTAGCTGTTGCAGCTGCCCGGTTTCATTAGGCGTTTCTGCGTCGACGACGGTGTGCCGCCGATCTTCAGGACTTCTTCCTGGCTCATTCCCTTCTCGACGTTGCGCACCAGCGGCTGGTCGCGGAAGGTGATGTAGTTGACCGGGTTCTGCACCTTGGTGGAAGCGCAGCCCGCCACCGAAGCCAGTACCAACAGCGCCAGCAGTGATCGCTTGTACATGGTGTTCTCCTTGGTTGAGCAATTCACTCGCTCAACTTGGAGCCTAGGCCAGGATCGGGCGTTCAAGAAATCTGCAGGGCAGGCTTTTATTCGGCTTCCTTCAGGGCTTCGTCCAGGCGCTGCTGGTTCTGTACGTTGGCGGCGTCGATCTGCTGTTTGAGCTGCTCGATCTGCTGCTGGGCCTGTTGCGCCTGCTGGGCTTGCAGCTTGGCGGTGGTGGCCGTGGTCGCGGCGGTTTCGCCGAGGCCGCAGGCCGAAAGGGCGGCGCAAAGCATCAGGAGGCTGCTCAGGTGGAAGAGGCGCATGGCGGGCTCCGGCGCGGGGAGGAATGACCGCCACACTAGCGCATGGCGGTCCCGGCGTCAGTGCGCGACCGCTCAGCCGTAGCGCTTCATCGCTTCGATGGCCAGGCCGTTGCCGATCCCGCCGAAGCGGTCGCCGTCGACGTGCCGGGCGTTGGGCAGCATGGCCGCCACGCTCTGGCGCAACGCCGGTACGCCGGAGGAACCGCCGGTGAAGAACACCGTGTCCACGCGCGCCGGGTCCACGTCGGCCGAATTGAGCAGGTTGGTGATGCTACCGCGCACGCGCTCCAGCAGCGGGGCGATGGCGCCTTCGAACAGTTCGCGGCTCAGCTCGGCGACCAGCCCCGGCTCGATACGCATCAGGTCGATGTCGCGGCGCTCGGTGTCGGACAGCTCGATCTTGCTGGTTTCCACCTGCATCGCCAGCCAGTGGCCGGCGCGCTGCTCGATCAGCTTGAACAGGCGGTCGATGCCGGTGGCGTCGACGATGTCGTAGCGCATGTTCTGCAGCGCCAGCTGGGACTTCTGCGCGTATACCGCGTTGATGGTGTGCCAGGTAGCCAGGTTGAGGTGGTAGCTGGTCGGCATGAAGGCGTCGCTCTTCATCCTGCTGCCGTAGCCGAACAGCGGCATCACGCCCTGGATGCTCAGTTGCTTGTCGAAATCGGTACCGCCGATATGCACACCGCCGGTGGCGAGGATGTCGCTCTGGCGGTCGGCCACTTCGCGACGCTCGGGCGACAGGCGCACCAGCGAGAAGTCCGAGGTACCGCCGCCGATATCGACGATCAGCACCAGCTCCTCGCGCTCGATGCTGCGCTCGTAGTCGAAGGCCGCGGCGAGAGGTTCGTACTGGAAGGAGACGTCCTTGAAGCCGAGCTTCTGCGCCACGGCGACCAGGGTGTCCTGGGCTTCCTGGTCAGCCTTGGGATCGTCGTCGACGAAGAACACCGGACGGCCCAGCACGACGGACTCGAACTCGCGCCCGGCAACCGCTTCGGCGCGCTTCTTCAGCTCGCCGATGAACAGCCCCAGCAGGTCCTTGAACGGCATGGCGCTGCCCAGCACGGTGGTCTCGCTTTTCAGCAGTGAGGAACCCAGCAGGCTTTTCAGCGAGCGCATCAGGCGGCCTTCGTAGCCTTCCAGGTATTCGTGCAGGGCCAGGCGGCCGTACACCGGGCGGCGTTCCTCGACGTTGAAGAAGATCACCGAGGGCAGGGTGATCTTGTCGTCTTCCAGGGCGATCAGCGGTTCGGTGTCCGGGCGCCACCAGCCGACGGTGGAGTTGGAGGTGCCGAAGTCGATGCCCAGGGCGCGGGCCGCAGTAGTCGGGAACATGGTGCGCGAGTGTCCGGAGAAAAAACGGCCGCGCAGTGTACGCGAGCGCGGAGGGAAAACCAGGGTATCCGTCGGAAGGCTATGGTGGCAAAGAGGGCTTGGGGAGTAGCTTGTAGTTTTGCTACATTGTATTCCTGTAGTTTTCCTACAAGAGTTTTCGACTATCTGATTTCCGTTCTCCCACCCCGTACAAGCAGTTGGATCCCACCATGCACAGAGCCTCCTTCCACGAATTGCGCAAGGATTTCCGCGCCTTACTGAGTTCTTCAGCCTGCTATCACACCGCATCGGTGTTCGATCCCATGTCGGCGCGCATCGCCGCGGATCTGGGGTTCGAGGTGGGCATCCTGGGCGGTTCTGTAGCTTCACTACAAGTTCTGGCTGCGCCTGACTTCGCGCTGATCACCCTTAGCGAATTCACCGAGCAGGCCACCCGCATCGGTCGCGTCGCCCGTCTGCCGGTGATCGCCGACGCCGACCACGGCTACGGCAACGCGCTGAACACCATGCGCACCATCGTCGAGCTGGAGCGCGCCGGCGTGGCCGCGCTGACCATCGAGGATACGCTGCTGCCGGCGCAATTCGGCCGCAAGTCCACCGACCTGATCCCGGTCGAGGAAGGCGTCGGCAAGATCCGCGCCGCGCTGGAAGCGCGCATCGATTCGGAAATGGCGATCATCGCCCGCACCAACGCCGAGGTGCTGGAAGTGGACGATGTGATCCGCCGCACCCTGGCCTACCAGGCCGCCGGCGCCGACGGCATCTGCATGGTCGGCATCCGCGACTTCGACCACCTGGAAGCCATCTCCCGCCACCTGTCCGTGCCGCTGATGCTGGTGTCCTACGGCAACCCCGAGCTGCGCGACGATGCACGACTGGCCGAGCTGGGCGTGCGCATCGTGGTCGACGGCCACGCCGCCTACTTCGCCGCGATCAAGGCTACCTACGACTGCCTGCGCGAGCAGCGCGGCGTGCATGCCTCCGACCTGACCGCTTCGGAACTGGCGAAGAAGTACACGCTGCCCGAGGAGTACCAGATCTGGGCGCGCGAATACATGGAAGTCAAAGAGTAGGACCGCCTATCCCGCGTCGCTCAACTTCGCGGCAGATGCGCCAGCAGGTATTCGACCTGGGCGTTGAAGGGATAGAGCAGAGTGCCTTCGGGTTTCTCCGCCTTGCGCAGGTAGCTCCAGCGCGAGAGCAGGGAGTCCCGGCTGGCACCGGCGGGTAGTGCCGCCAGGCGTTCGCCGATCAGCTCCTGCAGTTCCCCGATGCGTGTCGCATCGCCCTCGCTTTCCTTCCCCAGCAAACGCCCGTTGGCCCGCCGCGCCTCCAGCAGCGCCAGCTCGCGCAGCTCGTCTTGCAGTCCGTCTGGTGCCGGCTCCCGCGCCAGGATGAAGGTGTCGAACAGCCCGGCCACTTCCCGTGTCTGCAGCAATGCTTGTTGCAGGTCAACGTCCTTCTGCAAGTAAGCCGCACGCACCTTTTCCAGCGTCTGTCGATAGAGTTGCCAGAGGTCCTGCAGGTTGGCGGCATTCTTCTGCTGCGACAGTTGTTGCTCGAAGCTTGGGCCCAGGCTCTCCAGGCGCGTCAGGAAACGTTCGTCGCCGGTCGCGCTGTACAGCAGCAGGTAGCGTTCCATATCGCGCAGGCTGGCATCGACGGCGTCGGCATTGGCGGCGCGCGGCAGAAGGCCGGCGAGAAGAAGGCTGGCGAGTAAGGCGGAGGCGTAGCGCATGGCGGGGTTCCGGCAGACAGAGATCTGCCGATTCTCGGCAGGCTTGCCCGTGCGGAACATCAGACGTATCTGGATTCCCGGCGACGCGCTCGTCGCTTCCTGCGCCATCACCCTTGCAATCCCTTGCAGTGCCCTGCATATCTTCAGTACAGCGAAGATTCCACGGGAGGTCGCCATGGCCAGCGGCTGGGCAAACGACGGAGCGGTTCAGGAGCAGATCGACAGCACCATCGAGGATGCCATTGCACGGGCGCGCAGCCAGTTGCCCAAGGGCGAGAGCCTGACCCATTGCGAGGAGTGCGATGCGCTGATTCCCGAGGCGCGGCGCAAGGCCATTCCCGGCGTGCGGCTGTGCGTCAGCTGCCAGGCCGCGCATGACAAGGAGCAGTCCGCCCACAGCGGCTACAACCGTCGCGGCAGCAAGGACAGCCAGCTGCGCTGAGGCTTTTTCCTCCAATGAGAGCGGCGCCCCGAGGCGCCGTTCTGCATTGTAGGAGCGAGCATTCCGGTATCAAGGGGTTGGCATGAGCGGCACCAGTACGCTGAAGCTGATGATGCCGTCGGCCTGTTCCACTTCGATGCGGCCGCCATGGGCGTTGACGATGGCCTGGGAAATGTACAGGCCGATGCCCAGCCCGCTCTTGTTGCGGCCACGACCGCCGGCATCCTGCTTGAACGGCTCGAAGAGGTTGCCCAGACGCGCCTCGTCCAGTGCCTCGGCCTCGTTGAGGATACTCAGCCGCGCCAGCTCGCCCTGGCGGCGCAGCTCCACCAGCACCGGGCGGCCGGGGCGGCCGTGGTGGCGGGCATTGCTCAACAGGTTGGCCACCACCTGCAGATAACGGTCCGGGTCGACCTGCGCCTGCACGTCTTCCTCGATGGCGGTCTCGATGGACAGGCCCGGATAGGCCACGTCGGTTTCCTGGACGATATCGCGTACCAGCCGCGAGAGCTCGGCGGCTACCGGCTTCACCGTCATTCCCGCGCCGCTTTGCAGACGGCTCATCTCGAGAATCTGGCTGATCAGGCGTTCCATGCGGCTGCTGGAGTAGGTGATGTGCTGGCGCAGCTCGGCATTGCGCACGTCGCTGGAGGAAAGCATCGCGGCCGCCATGGAGATGGATTGCAGCGGGTTGCGCAGGTCGTGGCCGAGCACGGCGATCAGGCGCTGGCGCATGCGGTCGATCTCCCCGGCGCGGTTCAGGCACAGCTCCACCAGTTCGGTGCGCAGCTTGTCGGCGACGCTCAGATCGATACCGGTCCAGGGCATCGAGCGCCCACGCACCACTTCTTCCCAGGCCTCGAACGAGCCACGCGGGGTCAGGCGCGCGCCGGAGGGGCCGGTCTTGACGATCTTCTCCGGCTTGCCACCCCAGCGGATGCGGTGCACCTGCTCCAGGCGCAGCCAGACGATCCAGCCCGACTCCTGGCGATGGAAACGAATCGCCATGACGCCGCAGTAGCGCGGGTCATGCAGGCCCTCGGGCAGATCCAGGCGGCGGTCGCTGTGGAACAGGTCCAGCTCGTCGTTCTGTTGCAGCTGGGCGACGATGGAAACGGCCAGGTCCTCGAAGTCGCCGCCGATGCTGCTGGCGCGCCCGCCGAGCATCACCACCGCGCCATCGCAGGGCAGCAGGTCGGCGACGTTGGCATCGGGGCGGGCCAGGGCGCTGAGCAGGTCGTCGGAGTCGCGGGTGCGGCGCAGCAGTGCCTGCTGGCGCTCGGAAGCCTGGCGCAGGAGTTCGCTGGTGCGGCTCTGTTCCAGGCGCTCGACCATGGCGCTGCAGACCTGGGAGAACACCTGGAAGGACATGCGGATCGGGTAGGGCACCACCTTCGGGCTCATGTGGTGGCAGGAGAACAGCCCCCACAGGCGCCCGCCGACTACGATGGAAATGCTCATCGAGGCGCGCACGCCCATGTTCGCCAAGTACTCGCAGTGGATCGGCGAGACGCTGCGCAGGGTGCTGAAACTCAGGTCGAACGGCTTGCCGCTGCCGGGGTTCAGCGTGGGGTGCACGGCCACCGGCTGGTAGGCGGCATCGCCGATCAGCCGCACCGGATTCTGCAGGTACAGGCGGCGCGCCTGGGCGGGGATGTCCGATGCCGGGTAGCGCTGGCCGAGATAGCTTTCCAGGTCTTCGCGACGGGATTCGGCGACCACCTCGCCGGACTCGTCTTCGTTGAAGCGGTAGGCCATGACGCGGTCGTAGCCGGTCATCCGCCGCACTTCCTCGGTGACGCTGATCAGCAGGCTCTCGACGTCATTGCGTAGCTGCAGCTGGCTGACCAGGCGCTGGGCGTTGAGGGCGAAGGTGGTGAAGGAGGCGGTCCCGGCAGCGCGCCGTTCGAACTCCAGGTAGCGCACGCCGTCATGGCTGTGGCCGATCACGTCGAAGCAGCGCCGGTTGATCCGTGCCTCCACGCTGTTGACCCAGGGGCCCTGCTCGGCCAGCCCGTCCGCGAGCATCGCCAGCACGCCGGGCCCGACGCAGGCTTCCGCCAGCGGTTCGCCCAGCGGCGGGGCGATGCCCAGCAGGGTGCCGAGGTTGTCGCTGAAGCCGAGTACTCGACCCTGCTCGTCGAGTGCGATCAGCGCACCGTGGGGCTGGATCGCGCCGGGCACATGGATGGGTTCGTCCTCGCAGTTGGCGAGGGTGACGGGCTGATCGCTCATGCCTGGCCCGCCCGGTCGGGTGTGGCGTCGATCACCCAGTCGCGGAACGACGTGAAGGCCTGTACGGCCGCCTGTTGCGCAAGGGCGATGTCTTCGGCGGTGCTGACGTGTTCGGCCAGCAGGCGCTGGAAGCTGCCCCAGCGCTCGCCCGTGTGCTCGCCGTAGCCTTGCAGCCAGCGCAGCGGCAGGGGATCGAGGGAGGTCTTGAGGCGCTTGTAGAGTACGCGTCCGCCAAGGGTCGCGCCTTCGGCGACATAGGCGATGCCGAAGGCTTCGGCCAGGCAGCTCGGCTTGGGTACCCAGGGGCAGTCGGCCATGGGCTCTTCGGCGTGGGCGCCGGCCCGCAGGTCGTCTTCCAGCCACCGGCTCTTGCCCCGGCGCAGGGCTGCATCGTCGGCGTCCGGCCAGAGCGGCCAGAGTGCCTGCTCCAGCGGGCGCATCCAGCCGAGAACGCGGGCGGCATGATCGAGGTAGTCGGCGCGGGTCAGCGCGGCAGTCAGCGGCGAGCGACTGTCGAGGTCGGCATGCAGGGCATGGGTGGCTGCGCGCAACGCGGCCAGAGCGGGCGAAATACCCGTGCGGTCGTTTGTCTGCGGAGTCATCGCCGTCATCGCTGGTCCACCTGATTCTTCGAGCAGCAGAGCATAGCAGCCCAGCTGTACGACAGGGCCGACGGATGAAAGCTGATCGAAATGTCAGGTGTTTCCAGGAGGAGGCGAAGTGCAAAAAAAAGGCCGCCACACTCTCGTGCGACGGCCCCCGTTCAGCGTGGGATCAGAAGTTGACCTTCAGCCCCAGCGTCACCGCCTGGTCGCGGTAACCGTTGTCGCCGAACTGCTTGCCCACTTCACCCCAGACGTTGACCCGGCTGTTCACCTTGCTGGTGGCGCCGAGCTTCACTTCGAAGATGTCGCTGGCGCCGTCCATCTCGAACTTGCTGCTGCCCATCTTCGCACCGAAGTCCTTGGAGTTGTGGATCCAGTTGGTCTCCAGGTACGGCTCCACGCCATAGGTGTTGGCGAAGCCGCCTTCCTGGTTGCTGCGCACGGCGGCGCGGGCGCCCAGGCGGGTCATGACATTGCCGTCGCCCTTGCCGGTGACCTTGGTGCCGTTGGCCTCGCGGTGGCTGTCAGCCTTCACGCCCATGTACACCACCTGCGCCTGGGGCTGCACGTAGTAGCTGGCGCTTTCGGTCTTCGCCACTTCGAAGGTCTTGCCGGCCTCGATGGAAGCAGTGATGCCCTTGAGGTCGTAGCTCTCCTTGGCCAACTGGTCGCCTTTCACGTCGGCATCGAATTCGTTGTAGAGAATCCAGCCGTCGACGTACGCACCGTTCTCATCGTCCTTGTTCTCGTACCAGGTGCCATAGACGCCCAGGCTGTAGCCGTCGATCTCGCCGCGCGAGCGGTAGCCGGTGACGCGGGACTTGGTCGTCGAGTTGCCGTTGGCGTAGCCGGCCATCACACCCAGTACCCAGTCGCCGTTGTCGGTTTCCTTGCGGTACAGGTCGCTGCCGATCTGCAGCACGTAGCGGTTGGCTTCGGTCTTGAGCTGGCCGGTGCTGTCTTCCCAGCGGGTCGAGCCATCGACGTTGCGCATCCAGAGCATGGAAGTGACTTCCTTGCCGGTATCCGGATCGACGTAGGTCAGGTTGCCGGTGCGGTCATGCAGACGGTGCAGGAACATGGTGTTGGCCGCCGCGATGTTGGCGGTGTAGCTGCCGCCTTCGGGCTGGCGCACGCGGTCCTTGTCGCTGGGCTTCGGCGCTGGGTCCACGGGCCCTGGTTGCTCCGGCGCGGGATCGACCGGATCGGGGTCTTCCGGGGTCGGGTCGACCGGGCCCGGCGGGTCGACTGGCGGCGGATCAACTGGCGGCGGATCAACCGGTGGAGGATCAACCGGCGGCGGGTCAACGGGTGGCGGATCCTCCGGATCGGGATCGTTCGGCTTGTACGAGGTCAGGAACCAGTCGCTGTCCGCACCGGTGGAGCCGACGAAGCTGCCGCCGCGGCGCAGCACGTACTCATAGCCGCCAGCGGTGACGCGGTCGGACTTGAACTCGCCCGCGGAGGTGCCGCCGACGGTGATCATCTCGATCCCCTGTTCGGTTTCGTCGCCCAGCCCGGTGGTGTTGTTGACCGTGACGCGGGTTTCGCCCGAGGTACTGCCGGTGATGGCCAGTTTGTCGGTTTCCGAGGTGTCGTCGCCCAGGTAGGTGTTCATGACCAGATGGCCGCCACCGCTGAAATCGCCATCCACGGTCAGCGTCTTGTAGGTGTATGCGCCGTGTTCGTCGTGGCGGTCATAGACCAGTTGCGCGCCGTTGGTGAGCGTCAGGTTGGTGAGGTTGGAGTTGCCGGTCATGAACCACTGGCTGGCGGCGCCATCCATGGCGAGGTCGATCACGCCATCGGTGGCGGTGCTGGTGGTGCCATTGAGGTAGGAGCCGGCGGCCATTTTCAGGTCGATGACGCCGGTCTTGTCGGCATACAGGGCAACGCCCTTGCGGTTCTGCACGTCACTCGCCGCGCTGCTGTCCAGGCGGTACACCGAGGCTGCCTCGGCGCGAATCAGCGAGTCGGCGCCGGAGGCGTAGAGCGCACGGTTGCCATCGGTGACGGTGACGCTGGTGTCGCCGCCCAGGTAGACCTGGCCGCCACGGTCGCCGTTCTTGTCTGCCGCCGTTTGCGCGTAGATGCCGTATGCGTTGGTTTTCTCGGTGGTAATACTGGTATCGCCGAGGCGGATAACGCCGCCGCGGTTGGCATAGACGGCATGGGCAGAGCTGCCCTTGCTGACGATGGTGCTGCCGTCGCCGAGAATTACTTCGGCGTCGCCCCAGTAGGTATTGGCGGACAGCGAGCGATTGCCTGCATAGACAGCGTAACCCGTTCCGTCGATCGAATTCGCGCCACTTCCGTTGGTGGTGATCTGCGCGCCGGCGCCCAGTTCGATGAGGTTTTTGCCTCCGTTCTTCGAGGTGTTGGCGCGCACACCCATACCCGATCCTTCGGCGGTGATGATGGCGCCGTCGCCGACACGCACTTCCGAGTTGAGCGCGTTCTCGGTCACGTTGATGCCGTCCGCCGAGCTGCCCTTGGTGACGATGTGCAGCTTGTCGATGGAGATCTTGCTCCCACCGTTGTTGGCCTGAATGGCGTCCGACTTGCTGGAGGCCGTGGTGATCGACACATCCTTGAGGGTGTACTTCGAGCTGTTGCCGTAGATGCCGAAACCGGTGGGCGTGAAGGACTGATTCTCGCCAGTGGTATCGATCACGATCTTTTCGTAGGTCGACGTATCGCCAGGGGCCCAGTAGATGCTGGTCGTGCAGTTCAGCGTCGAGCCGTCTACCGAGCAGGAGCCGGCGGCGGCGCCTCCGCTATGGGCAAGCATGCCGGCGGCCAGGGCGACGTGGATGGCCAGCAGGGTTTTCTTGAAGCGCATTGCATTCCTCCTTGCGCCCGCTCACTAGGTGAGCGAATGCGTATTCCGGCGCAAGGAGCCGTTCACTGGCTGAAGAGCGGAAGCTTGGGCTTCCAAGAGCGGATCCTTCCTGCACCGGGAGATGGCGCCTGATCGCGTCAGGCAAGGGGAGGGCAGCACTCCGGACTTCAGAGCCCTGCCCGTCCAGCTGCGTAGGGCGCGCTGGATCAGTGGGCTCATTGTTCAGCTGCGGTTCAGCTGGCCGAATAAGACGAATCTCAATCGGCCATGGGCGGGCGGCGGGATCGGAAAAAGCTTGATTTATCGCAATGAGGAGAACCGGACCGGGCGTTGCGCGCCGGTCCGGTGAAGCGGCTCAGAACAGAAAATAGCGCTGTGCCATCGGCAGCACGTCCGCCGGCTCGCACCACAGCAACTGCCCGTCCGCGCGCACCTGATAGTTCTGCGCATCGACCTCGATGTTCGGCAGGTACGCGTTGTGGATCAGGTCGGTCTTCTGCACGCTGCGGCAGCCTTTCACCACACCGATGGCTTTGCGCAGGCCCAGCTCGTGGTGCACGCCAAGGTCGAACGCCGCCTGGCTGATGAAGGTCAGGCAGGTGGCGTGGCGGCTGCCGGCGTAGCTGGCGAACATCGGCCGGTAGTGCACCGGCTGCGGCGTCGGGATCGAGGCGTTGGCGTCGCCCATCAGGCTTGCGGCGATCGCGCCGCCCTTGAGGATCAGGCTCGGCTTCACGCCGAAGAAAGCCGGGCGCCAGAGCACCAGGTCGGCCAGCTTGCCCACTTCGATGCTGCCCACTTCATGGGCCACGCCGTGGGTGATCGCCGGGTTGATGGTGTACTTGGCGATGTAGCGCTTGGCGCGGAAGTTGTCGTTGCGCGCACCGTCGCCGTCCAGGGCGCCGCGCTGTTTCTTCATCTTGTCGGCGGTCTGCCAGGTACGGGTGATCACTTCGCCGACGCGGCCCATGGCCTGGCTGTCGGAGCTGATCATGCTGAAGGCGCCGAGGTCGTGGAGGATGTCCTCGGCGGCGATGGTCTCGCGGCGAATGCGCGACTCGGCGAAGGCCACGTCCTCGGCGATGCTCGGGTCCAGGTGATGGCAGACCATGAGCATGTCCAGGTGCTCGTCGATGGTATTGCGGGTGAAGGGGCGCGTCGGGTTGGTCGAGCTGGGCAGCACGTTGGCGAAGCCGCAGGCCTTGATGATGTCCGGCGCGTGGCCGCCACCGGCGCCTTCGGTGTGGTAGGTGTGGATGGTGCGGCCCTTGAAGGCGGCCAGGGTAGTTTCGACGAAGCCGGATTCGTTGAGGGTGTCGGTGTGGATCGCCACCTGCACGTCGAGACGGTCGGCCACCGACAGGCAGTTGTCGATGGCCGCCGGGGTGGTGCCCCAGTCCTCGTGCAGCTTCAGGCCGATGGCGCCGGCGCGCACCTGCTCCTCCAGCGGCAGCGGCAGGCTGGCGTTGCCCTTGCCGGTGAAGCCGATGTTCATCGGGAAGGCGTCGGCGGCCTGGAGCATGCGCGCCATGTGCCACGGGCCGGAGGTGCAGGTGGTGGCGTTGGTGCCGGTAGCCGGCCCGGTGCCGCCACCGATCATGGTGGTGACGCCGCTCATCAGTGCCTCTTCGATCTGCTGCGGGCAGATGAAGTGGATGTGCGTGTCGATGCCGCCGGCGGTGAGGATCATGCCTTCGCCGGCGATCACTTCGGTGCTGGCGCCCAGGGCGATGGTCACGCCGGGCTGGATATCCGGGTTGCCGGCCTTGCCGATGGCGGCGATGCGGCCGTGCTTGAGGCCGACGTCGGCCTTGACGATGCCCCAGTGGTCAATGATCAGCGCGTTGGTGATGACCGTGTCGGCCACCTGCGCGGCGCACAGCTGACCCTGGCCCATGCCGTCGCGGATGACCTTGCCACCGCCGAACTTCACTTCCTCGCCGTAGACGGTGAAGTCCTTTTCCACTTCGACCCACAGGTCCGTGTCGGCCAGGCGCACGCGGTCGCCGACGGTGGGGCCGAACATGTCGGCGTAGGCTTGTCTGCTGATTTTCATCGGGGCTCCCTGGTCGATCCCTGCATTGGTTTCGCCCTCACCCCAACCCTCTCCCGGAGGGAGAGGGGGCTGATCGGCGCGCTGATCCATCCCGCCGCAGCGGGCTGCTTTTCTCCCTCTCCCTCTGGGAGAGGGGCGGGGTGAGGGGCTCTCAGAGCGCGCCCATCACCCGCCCGGCAAAGCCGTAAACCTTTCTCTCGCCCGCCAGTTCCACCAGTTCCACCTCGCGGCTCTGCCCCGGCTCGAAGCGCACGGCGGTGCCGGCGGGAATGTTCAAGCGCATGCCGCGTGCCGCGTCGCGATCGAATTGCAGCGCGTCGTTGGTCTCGAAGAAGTGGTAGTGCGAGCCGACCTGGATCGGCCGGTCGCCGCTATTGGCCACCGTGAGGGCGAGCGTGCGGCGGCCGGCGTTGAGTTCGATCTCGCCGCTCTGGATATCGTATTCGCCAGGGATCATGGGGCGCTCCTTGGGTCGAGGATCAATTGCATGAAAGTCAGGTCCAGCCAGCGGCCGAACTTCTGTCCCACCTGCGGCATCTGCCCGCTGGTGACGAAGCCCAGCCGCTGGTGCAGGCGGATCGACGCCGTGTTGCCGCTTTCAATGGCGGCGACCATCACGTGCAGGCCCTGGGCGCGGGCGCGCTCGATCAGTGCCTGCATCAGCACTGGGCCGAGGCCCTTGCCGCGCTGGTCGGCGCGCACGTAAACCGAGTGCTCGACGGTTTCGCGGAAGCCGTCGAAGGCTCGCCATGGGCCGTAGCTGGCATAGCCCACCACCTCGCCGCCATCTTCGGCCACCAGCACCGGGAAGCCTTGCTGCGCACGCAGTTCCAGCCAGGCGCGACGGCTCTCCAGGTCGATGGCGACCTCGTTCCAGATGGCGGTGGTATTGAGCACGGCGTCGTTGTAGATGTCGCGCAGACTGCCGAGGTCGGCTTGGCTGGCGTCGCGGATGAGCATGGTGGTTCCTCTATACGTAGGGCGAATGAAGCGGAACGCTTCATCCGCCATTGTCGCCGCACCCTCGTTCGAGGGCGCGCGATCAGGCGATGGGCTGATGCACGGTGACCAGCTTGGTGCCGTCCGGGAAGGTGGCTTCCACCTGGATCTCCGGGATCATTTCCGGCACGCCTTCCATCACCTGTTCACGGCTCAGCAGCGTGGTGCCGTAGTGCATCAGGTCGGCGACCGTCTGGCCATCCCGCGCGCCTTCGAGCAGCGCGGCGGAGATCAGCGCCACGGCTTCCGGGTAGTTGAGTTTCACCCCGCGGGCGAGGCGACGCTCGGCGACCAGGCCGGCGGTGAAGATCAGCAGCTTGTCCTTCTCGCGAGGGGTCAAATCCATTTCAGGTGCTCCAGATTCGGGGAGGAACGGCCTCGCGGCCGAGCAGAGCCGGCCGCAGCCGACGCCAGAGTTCGATGAGCCAGGCACGGGCGTGCAGTGCCTCATGGGCGAGGCAGCGGGCGACCACCAGGCCGGGCAGTTGGGTGAGGTTGCCGCGCCCCTGGCAGGGCACGGCGCGGCAGGCTTCGAGCAGCGCCGCATCGATCTGCCCACTGGCGATCAGCGTTGCCATCACCGGTTGGCCGGCGAGGCCGATGGGCGAGTCGAGCAGGCGGTCGTTGCCCGTCACGCGCTGGCGCTCGTGCCACAGGCGCTGGCCGTCGCGGTGGATGTCCAGGGCGGCAGCGAGGTGACCGCTGTCGAAGCGCTCGCCACTGGCGGGGCGGCCGAGGGCGACGACATCCCAGTAGAACAGCCGGGCGTTGGCTTCGAGATCGATACGGGTCGTCAGCTCGGCCTGGGCGCCGGCGTAGGCGATGGTTTCCTGTGGCAGCCATTCCAGCGTGGCACCGGGGGCTACGCGGATACTCAGTTGTTGTTTTGCCACGCAGTTGGCGCGGTACCACTTGGCCGCGCCGGGGCTGGTGAGTTGCGCCCAGCTGTCGTTGCCGGCGCGAATGTCGAGGTTCAGGGTGTCGCCACCGGCGATGCCACCGGGCGGGTGCACGATGATGTGCTGGCACACCTCCGGGCCTTCGGCATACAGGTGCTTCTGCACCCGCAAAGGGCCAAGATGCCGCCGCCGGACCGGGCGCGTGCAGTCACCGATGCGGGCATAAGCCAGCTCGAGCTCGGCGTGCCAGGCGGGGTGGAAAAGGGTGACCGGTGCGTTCATGGGCTGTTGCTGAAAGAAGGATGCTCAAGACAGAGCAATCAGCGTGCCGGCTGCGCCAGGATAGTGCGTGGCCGCGGCTTCCCCTTGTGCCGCTCGGGTATGGCGCGGGATCGACGGTGGTGCTGCAGACTGTCCACTTGGTCAGGTTCCGGCGCGGTTGCGGTGCGTTGGCGGCAATTGCGCACCATGCTGGTGCGCCAGCGGCGAGGCTGCCCGCCAACAAGGCTCGGGCGAACTTCGGGCGTCCCGGGGGCGCGATGGTTACCGAGCAAGCTCGTTCCTACACGGAGAGCTGCTTGCGCATGTACACGCGGCGAAAACCGTTCTCGACCTTGCGCGCGTATTCCTGATAGCCGTTCTTCGCGTACAGTTCGATGTTCTCGGTCATCCGCTCGTTGGTATAGAGGTACAACGACGCGTAGCCCAATTGCGCGGCGGTGACCTCGGCATGGATCAGCAGGGTGCGGCCGATGCCCTGGCCGGCACACTCGGGCAGCACGGCGATGTTGTCGAGCAGGAAGCCTTCGTCGGTCTCGCGCATCACCAGCAGGCCGACGGGGGCGCCGTCCTGCTCGGCAATCAGAACGCGGTCTTCGGCGATGATGGCGTGGTAGTCATCCAGCATCGGCCCCGGCTTGCGGCCGAGCGTGGGTATCCACTGGGCGTAGGCGGCGGCCACGCAGACTGCGGCGAAACCGGCGTCGTCGTTGACGGCGGGGCGCAGGACGAGGGGCATGACAAACTCCGGAAAAACCAGTACGGGGCTCGGCAGCTTGCCATTGGCCGACGCCATTCGCCAGTGACCGGTCGCCTCAGATGGTCACCAACCCGCGCACTCCGTCGCGTTCCATGTCCACTCCGCGCCCCTGCTGGACGATCTCGCCGCGCGACATCACCAGGTACTGGTCGGCCAGTTCGGCGGCGAAGTCGTAGAACTGCTCCACCAGCAGGATGGCCATGTCGCCGCGTTGGGCGAGCTTCTTGATCACTGCGCCAATCTCCTTGATCACCGAGGGTTGGATGCCTTCGGTGGGTTCGTCGAGGATCAACAGGCGCGGCTGGCTGGCCAGCGCGCGGCCGATGGCCAACTGTTGCTGCTGGCCGCCGGAGAGGTCGCCGCCACGGCGCTGCTTCATTTCCCGCAGCACCGGGAACAGCTCGTAGATGGGCTCGGGCACCGATTTGGCTTCGCTGGCGCTGAGGCGCGACAGGCCCATCAGCAGGTTTTCCTCCACCGTCAGGCGCGGGAAGATTTCCCGGCCTTGCGGCACGTAGGCGATGCCGGCATGCACGCGCTGGTGCGGCTTGAAACCGGTGATCGGCTTGCCTTCCCAACTGACCTTGCCTTCCTTGGCGGGTACCAGGCCCATCAGGCAGCGCAGCAGGGTGGTCTTGCCTACGCCGTTGCGCCCGAGCAGGCAGGTGACTTCACCAATCTTCGCGTCGAACGACAGGCCACGCAGGATGTGGCTGCCGCCGTAGTACTGGTGCAGTTTGTCGACTTGCAGCATGGGTGTTTCCTTTGCATTGGGCTGCGGCGCATAACGCTGCGCGTTATGCGCCCTACGGATGGCTTAGGCGTAGGGCAAATGAAGCGGGACGCTTCATCCGCCGTCGTTCTAACGCCCCAGATAAACCTCGATCACCTGCTCGTTCGCCTGTACTTCCTCCAGCGAACCCTCGGCCAGCACATGCCCCTGGTGCAGCACGCTGACGTGGTCGGCGATGCTGCCGACGAAGCCCATGTCGTGCTCCACCACCATCAGCGAATGCTGGCCGGCGAGGGACTTGAACAGCTCGGCGGTGAACTCGGTCTCGGCGTCGGTCATGCCCGCCACCGGCTCGTCGAGCAGCAGCAATTGCGGCTCCTGCACCAGCAGCATGCCGATCTCCAGGAACTGTTTCTGCCCGTGGGAGAGCAGCCCGGCGGGGCGGTTGCGCGATTCGCGCAGGCGGATGGTGGTGAGCACTTCCTCAATGCGGTCCTTCTGCTCGCCGGACAGCTTCGCCTTGAGGCTGGCCCACACCGACTTGTCGGTCTTCTGCGCGAGCTCCAGGTTCTCGAACACCGAGAGCGCCTCGAACACCGTGGGCTTCTGGAACTTGCGGCCGATACCGGCCTGGGCGATTTCCACCTCGCTCATGCGGGTGAGGTCGAGGGTTTCGCCGAAGTACGCCTTGCCGTTGTCCGAGCGGGTCTTGCCGGTGATCACGTCCATCAGCGTGGTCTTGCCCGCGCCGTTGGGGCCGATGATGCAACGCAGTTCGCCGACACCGATGTACAGCGTGAGATCGCGCAGGGCGCGGAAGCCATCGAAGCTGACGTTGATGTCTTCCAGGGTCAGGATGGTGCCGTGGCGCACGTCCAGCTGGCCGCTGGCGCTCGAACCGAGGCCGATGGCATCGCGGCTGGCGCCGGGGTTGCGGTTGGGATCGTAGGCTGGCTCCAGCATCAGGTGGGGGACCGCTCTCATTGCTCTTTCTCCCGCTTGATCAGGCCGAGGATGCCGCGCGGCAGGTACAGGGTGACGACGATGAACAGCGCGCCGAGGAAGAACAGCCAGTACTCGGGGAAGGCCACGGTGAACCAGCTCTTCGCGCCGTTGACCACGCCGGCGCCCAGCAGCGGGCCGATCAGTGTGCCGCGGCCGCCGAGGGCGACCCACACGGCGGCTTCGATGGAGTTGGTCGGCGACATTTCGCTGGGGTTGATGATGCCCACCAGCGGCACGAACAGTGCGCCGGCCAGGCCGCAGATCACCGCGGAGAGGGTCCAGACGAACAGCTTGTAGCCGCGCGGGTCATAGCCGCAGAACATCAGGCGGTTCTCCGCGTCGCGCAGGGCGGTGAGTACCCGGCCGAACTTGCTGCGCGCCAGGGCGAATCCCACGGCCAGGCTCGCCGCCAGCAGCACGACGATGGCGATGAACAGCGCCACCCGCGTACCCGGCGCGGTGATGGAAAAGCCGAGGATGCTGCGGAAATTGGTGAAGCCGTTGTTGCCGCCAAAGCCGGTCTCGTTGCGGAAGAACAGCAGCATGCCGGCGAAGGTCAGCGCCTGGGTCATGATCGAGAAGTACACGCCCTTGATCCGCGAGCGGAAGGCGAAGAAGCCGAACACCAGGGCCAGCAGGCCGGGCGCCAGCACCACCAGGCACAGTGCCCAGAGGAAGTGCTGGGTGCCGGCCCAGTACCAGGGCAGCTCCGTCCAGGAGAGGAAGGTCATGAATGCCGGCAACTGGTCGCCGGCCGCCTCGCGCATCAGGTACATGCCCATGGCGTAGCCGCCCAGGGCGAAGAACAGCCCGTGGCCCAGCGACAGCAGGCCGGCGTAGCCCCAGACCAGGTCCAGCGCCAGCGCGACGATGGCGTAGCAGAGGATCTTGCCGGTCAGCGTCAGCCCATAGGCGGACAGGTACAGTGCGCTGCTTTCCGGCAGCAGGTGCAGCAGCGGCAGGATCAGCAGTGCGATGAGGACGGTGCCGACCAGGCTGGCAGTGAGTTTCGGGCCGGCCTTTTGCGCGGCCGTCACGGTGAGTGGCTGGTTCAATCGATGACCCTCCCTTTCAGAGCGAAGAGCCCTTGCGGACGTTTCTGGATGAACAGGATGATCAGCGCAAGGATCAGGATCTTGCCCAGCACCGCGCCGATCTGCGGTTCGAGGATCTTGTTCGCCACGCCCAGGCCGAAGGCGGCGAACACGCTGCCGGCGAGCTGGCCGACACCGCCGAGTACCACCACCAGGAAGGAGTCGATGATGTAGCTCTGGCCCAGGTCCGGGCCGACGTTGCCGACCTGCGACAGCGCCACGCCGCCCAAGCCGGCGATGCCCGAGCCCAGGCCGAAGGCGAGCATGTCCACGCGGCCGGTGGGCACGCCGCAGCAGGCGGCCATGTTGCGGTTCTGGGTGACGGCGCGAACGTTCAGGCCCAGCCGTGTGCGGTTGAGCAGCAGCCAGGTGAGCGCCAGCACGAACAGCGCGAAGCCGATGATGACGATACGGTTCCACGGCAGCACGAGGTTGGGCAGCACCTGAATGCCGCCGGATAGCCAGGCCGGGTTGGCCACCTCGACGTTCTGCGCGCCGAACAGCACGCGCACCAGTTGGATCAGCACCAGGCTGATACCCCAGGTGGCGAGCAGGGTTTCCAGCGGGCGGCCGTAGAGATGGCGGATCACCGTGCGCTCCAGGGCCATGCCGATGCAGGCGGTGACCAGGAAGGCCACCGGCAGGGCCAGCAGCGGATACAGCTCCAGCAGGCCGGGAGCGAAGCGCTGGCAGAGCAACTGCACCACGTAAGTGGAGTAGGCGCCGAGCATCAGCATTTCACCGTGGGCCATGTTGATCACCCCGAGCAGGCCATAGGTAATCGCCAGGCCCAGGGCGGCGAGCAGCAGGATCGAACCCAGCGACAGGCCGCTGAAGGCCTGGCCGAACAGATCGCCCATCAGCAGCCGGCGCTTGACCTGGCCGAGGCTGGTGGCGGCGGCGGTGCGCACCGAATCGTCGGGTTCGACCGCGGGGTCGAGGAGGTTTTCCAGGCGGGTGCGCGCCTGCGGATCGCCGGATTCGCCGAGCAGGCGTACGGCGGACAGGCGCACCGCTGGCGCTGGGTCGGCCAGCTGCAGGTTGGCCAGGGCCAGTTGCAGCGCGGCCTTGACGCCGTCGTCGGACTCTTCGTTGAGGCGGTATTCGAGGAGCGTGCGCTGCGCGGGACGGGCGCTTTTCTGCAACTGCCGTGCGGCTTCCAGGCGCACCTCGGCGTTGTCGGCCACCAGTTGGTGGCTGGCCATCGCGGTGTTCACCAGGCCACGCAGACGGTTGTTCAAGCGCAGTTTGTCGGGCTCGCCCACCGGTCCCGCGCCACCCTCGGCGGCGTGGTACTGCTGGTCGTCGCCCAGGAGGAAGGCGCGGCTCTGCGCGTCGAGGGCCAGTCGACCGGACTGGATGGCTTCCAACAGGGGCAGGCGATCGGCGTCGGGCGCGGCGGCCCATTGTTCGAGCAGTTTCGCGCGGCCGTCATTGTCGGCACTGGCGAAGTCCTGCGCGGGACCGGCGAAGGCGAGCTGCGGTAGCAGCGCGGCCAGCGCCAGGGCGCACAGGCGGAGCAGGTGGAGAAGGGCAGTGGGCATCTTCATATCCCGGCACACAGGAGTCTGGGATTCCCTCACCCCGGCCCTCTCCCGGGGGGAGAGGGGGAAGAGCGGAGCCGGAGTGCGGGCTGACAATCCGCGCCGTCCGGTCCCCTCTCCCTCCGGAGCGGGGCGCGCAGCTAGGGTTAGGGTGAGGGGCTCTCGCTCCCCGGAGGATCAGTTACTACGCACCGCGTAATCCGGCTTCTTGTCGTTGCCCGGAATGAACGGGCTCCACGGCTGGGCGCGGATCGGCTCGGGGGTTTTCCAGACCACGTTGAACTGCCCGTTGTCCTCGATCTCGCCGATCATCACCGGCTTGTGCAGGTGGTGGTTGGTCTTGTCCATGGTCAGGGTGAAGCCCGACGGCGCCTTGAAGGTCTGGCCGCCCATGGCTTCGCGGACCTTGTCCACGTCGGTGCTGCCGGCCTTCTGCACGGCCTGCGCCCACATGTGGATGCCGACGTAGGTGGCCTCCATCGGGTCGTTGGTCACGGCGGTGCTGTAGTTCGGCAGGTTCTTGGCCTTGGCGTAGGCCTTCCAGTCGGCAACGAACTTGGTGTTCTCCGGGTTCTTCACCGACTCGAAGTAGTTCCATGCGGCGAGGTTGCCCACCAGCGGCTTGGTGTCGATGCCGCGCAGTTCCTCCTCGCCCACGGAGAAGGCCACCACCGGTACTTCGGTGGCTTCCAGGCCCTGGTTGGCCAGCTCCTTGTAGAAGGGCACGTTGGAGTCGCCGTTGACGGTGGAGATCACCGCGGTCTTGCCGCCGGCGGAGAACTTCTTGATGTCGGCGACGATGGTTTGATAGTCGCTGTGGCCGAACGGCGTGTAGACCTCCTGGATATCCTTGTCGGCCACGCCCTTGCTGTGCAGGAAGGCGCGCAGGATCTTGTTGGTGGTGCGCGGATAGACGTAGTCGGTGCCCAGCAGGAAGAAGCGCTTGGCGCTGCCGCCGTCCTCGCTCATCAGGTACTCCACCGCCGGGATGGCCTGCTGGTTCGGCGCCGCTCCGGTGTAGAAGACGTTGGGCGACATTTCCTCACCCTCGTACTGCACCGGGTAGAACAGCAGGCCGTTGAGTTCCTCGAACACCGGCAGCACGGACTTGCGCGACACGCTGGTCCAGCAGCCGAAGACCACCGCGACCTTGTCCTGGGTCAGCAGCTGGCGCGCTTTCTCGGCGAACAGCGGCCAGTTGGAGGCCGGGTCGACCACCACCGCTTCGAGCTGCTTGCCGTTCACTCCGCCCTTGGCGTTGATCTCGTCGATGGTCATCAGCGCCATGTCCTTGAGCGAGGTCTCGGAGATCGCCATGGTGCCGGACAGCGAGTGCAGGATGCCGACCTTGATGGTCTCGGCAGCCTGGGTGCTGAACGGGAACAGACCGGTGAGCAGCAGGGCGCTCATGGCCAGCGTACTTTGCAACAGCGGACGACGTTTCATCGCGGCAGCCTCCTTGGCTATCCAGGGGCGGGGAGTTGCCGCCGGCGGCAGCTTCCCCGGAAATGGGGCGATCCTTGAGCGGGATCGAAGCTGCCATCGCAGCATCCGTGCCAAGCAGGCAAAAGCCTCGGCGCAGATGGGCTGAGCGCGATTTTCTGTCGTATTGGTGAGGTTTTTCAGTGCGCAGCTTTGGTGCGCCAAGCGCCAAATGGTGCGCGGCGCTCCCCAAAGGGGCGCGTCATTGCGGGATGAAGTAGCCGCGCACGCCGGTCATGATGATCTGCGCGGCGAGGGCGCAGACGAACAGCCCCATCAGGCGGCTGACGATCATCAGGCCCTGCTCGCCCAGGACCTTTTCGATCTTGTCGGAGAGGTAGAGCGTGACGCCCACGGTCAGGCAGGCCAGGAAGATTGCCGCCAGGGCCAGCAGCTTGTGCTCCCAGTCCTGGTTCACGCCCATCACCAGCAGCGCACCGATGGTGCCGGGGCCGACGGTGATGGGGATGGTCAGCGGGACGATGGTCACATCCTGCTGCACATTGTCCGCCTGCACCGCCGAGCGCCCTTGCGCCATGCCCAGGGCGGAGATGAACAGCACGGAACCGGCGCCGATGCGGAAGGCGTCGGCGGTGATGCCGAAGAGCGTGAAGATGTAGCGGCCGAACAGGTACAGCAGCACGCTGGCGATCAGCGCCGCCAGGGCCACGCGCCAGGCCATGCGCTTGCGGTCGCGCGGGGCGAAGCCGCGGTTCAGGCTGATGAAGCAGGAGAGCACGAAGAAGGGGCTGTAGAGCACCAGCATCTTCAGGTACACGCTGAACATCACTTGCATGGGAACGACTCGTCCGGATTGAGAGGGCGCGGCTGGGCAAAGCATAGCGGGTGGGAAGATGCGCGGCATTGCGGCGGGGCAATTGAAACCGGCCGCCGTAGGCTGGCGAGATCAGGACGGCAGTGCGTCGCTCTGCTGCTGGCGCAGGCGACGGTCACGTTCGCCGACCCAGTAGGCCACCAGTTCGCGCAGTTGCGACAGCTCCACCGGCTTGGCCATGTGCCCGTCCATGCCCACCAGTCGCGCGCGCTCCTTGTGCTCGCTGAGGATGTGCGCGGTGAGCGCCACCACCGGGGTGTGCGGGCGGTGTTCGCTGGCTTCCCAGGCGCGCAGGCGCTCGGTGGCGGAGAAGCCGTCGAGTACCGGCATCTCGCAGTCCATCAGCACCAGGTCGTACTGGGTGGACTGCATCGCGGCCAGGGCTTCCTCGCCGTTGTTGGCGGTGTCCGGCTGCAGGTTGAGCTTGCTGAGCATGCCGCGGATGACCTTGGTAGAGATGCTGTTGTCCTCGGCGACGAGGATGCGGAAGTCGCTCGGCGGCACGTTGGACACCGGCTCGCTGGCCGGCGAGAGGTAGTTGCTCACGCCGCTCGGGCCACGCTGCGACAGCTCCTCGGCGAGCGTCGCCTTGAGCGTGTAGCCGGCCACCGGCTTGGCCAGGATGCGCTTGATCCCGGCGTTGCGGGCGATGATCTTGCTCGGCGCGTTGCTGATGCCGGTGAGCATGATCAGCAGGATGTCGTGATTGAGGTTCGGGTCTTCCTGGATCTTGGTGGCCAGCTGCATGCCGGTCATGCCGGGCATGTCCTGGTCCAGCAGGACCACGTCGAAGTACTCGCGCAGGTGCGCCTTGGTGCGCAACTGGGCCAGCGCTTCCTTGCCCGAGGATACCGCGCTGACGTTCATGCCCCAGGCGCTGCACTGCTGCACTACCACCTTGCGACAGGTCTGGTTGTCGTCCACCACCAGCAGGCGTGCGCCCTGCAGCGGGCTGTCGAGGTCGGCGCCGGCCTGGTCGATCTGCTGCGGGTCCAGCGGCAGGCTGAGCCATAGCAGGTTGCCCGCGCCTTCGGCGCTGTTGCCGCTCTCGATGCCGCTCTCTATTCCAAAGTCGCCCGACATCAGGCGGATCAGCTGGCGGGCGATGATCAGGCCGAGGCGGCTGCTCATGCGGGTGGCGGAGAGGAAGTCGCGGCTGTGCAATTCGGCGGTGAGCAGCGCCTGGCGGTCGGCGCTGTCCAGGGGCCTGCCGCTGTCCTGCACGGCGATGCGCAGGCGCGGGCGCTCGGCCGGGCCGTCGAGGGCGACGACGAGAAGGATCTCGCCCTCGTCGGTCTGCTTGAAGGCATTGTCCAGCAGGCTCAGCACGGCCTGGCGCAGGCGCGTCGGATCGCCACTGATGATGCGTGGCACTTGCGGCTGGGTGAAGCTGATCAGCTCGACCTTCTGCTGTTCGGCCTTGGCACGGAAGATCGCCAGGCAGTCCTCGATCAGCGCGCCGAGGTCGAACTGCACCTCGTCCAGTTCGATCTGACCGGATTCCAGCTTGGAGATGTCGAGGATCTCGTTGATCAGCGAGAGCAACTCGTTGCCCGCACTGTGGATGGTCTGTACGTAGTCGCGCTGCTTGGCCGAGAGCGGGGTGCCGAGCAGCAGCTCGGTCATGCCCAGCACGCCGTTCATGGGGGTGCGGATCTCGTGGCTGATCTTCGCCAGGAAGTCGCCCTTGGCCTTGAGTTCGGCGACGTTGGCGGCACGCACGCGGCTGGCGGCGAAATGATCGTTCTGGATCTTCCGCTGGCGTTCGGCCAGGGCCAGGCTGAGCAGGAAGCCGACCACCGCCGAAAGCCCCAGCAGGCCGCTACCGAGCCATTCGGTACGGGTCGCCGCGTAGCCCAGCAGCGACGGCAGGCACAGGCACCAGATCACGACGAAGAGGCCCATGCCGATAGCGAACAGGCGCGCCGGCCGGTAGGCGTGAATCCAGTAGTAGACCGCGACGCCGAGCATGCCCAGGGTCACCAGGGTGATCAGCCCGTACACCAGGCTGCTGACGGACAGGGAGAACAACAGG
Organism: Pseudomonas sp. HS-18; assembly: GCF_020401845.1. Lineage (NCBI taxonomy): Bacteria > Pseudomonadati > Pseudomonadota > Gammaproteobacteria > Pseudomonadales > Pseudomonadaceae > Pseudomonas > Pseudomonas sp. HS-18. The sequence continues at coordinate 5,670,603 of NZ_CP084413.1, read as the reverse complement.
TTGAGCGCGATGCCGAGCACCACGAGTGCGGCGGTGCCGCCCAGCAGCAGACGTCTGAGCGGCAGGCGCGGGCTGAGGTCTGAGAAGAAGCTGGCGGTATAGCCCAGCGCGCAGAACAGCGTCACCACCAGGCAGGCCAGGGCGGCCATCGGCTGCAGCGACTGGCTGTTGCCGTACCAGGGGCTGAGCAGGCCGAACAGGTTGAGGCAGGCCAGCAGCAGGCTGGCGTGTACGCCGGCCAGCCACAGTCCGCTGGCAACGCGGGTATAGGCGAAGCGCACGAGGTTGTAGGCCAGCAGCATGGCCAGGCAGCCGATCAGCACGCCGAAGTGCAGCGGGCGCTGGTCGTTGCTCGGCTGGCCGGCGGCCTCGATGCTGATGTTCGGCCGCAGTGGCATCGTCGAGGCGAGGCGCAGGTAGAGGTCCAGCGGCTCGGCGGCTGAGCGCAGGGGGATCACCAGGTCGCTGTTGAGCAGCGGGCGCTGCACTGGGGAGAGGTTGCCGGCGCTCTTCTGCTCGAGCACCTTCTGCCCGTCGAGAATGAACATCTCGAAGCTGTCCAGGCTCGGCGCGAACAGGCGCAGTTGCTGGGGCTCGTCGCTGGCGGGAAGACGGAAGTGCAGCCAGGTCGCGCCGGGGCCGGCGGGGGCGTGCAGGTCGTTGATGTCGAGGGGGCTGAAAAGGGTGCGGTAGCGCGGGGAGATCACGTCCTGCAGTTGCAGGCGGGCGTCACTGTCGTGAAGCTGGGACCAGCCGGGATCCTGGCTTGCCGCGTAGGTCGGAAGACAGACCAGAGCGGCCAGCAGCAAGCTGACGAGGAGTCCTGTGGCAGTCCAGAGCCGACGCACGGCGAAGTCCCTTCGGTAGTGAGTGGGCGGATTATAGCCAAGTGTGCTGAAGGCCGTAATCCACCCGTGCACGCGGGGACCGGTGCAGCGGAGGCGTCCGACGAGGGACGCCTCCGGCCGTCGGATCAGCCTTCGCCGCGCTCGCGGGCGATGGCGCGATAACCGATGTCGGTGCGGTAGAAACTGCCGTTCCAGCGAATCTTCTCGGCCAGGCGGTAAGCCTGTTGCTGCGCGGAGGAAACGGTCGGGCCGATGGCCGTGGCGCACAGCACGCGGCCGCCGGCGCTGACGATCTGGCCGTCCTTGAGCGCGGTGCCGGCGTGGAACACCTTGCCCTCGAGCTTGGCGGCTTCGTCCAGGCCTTCGATGACGTCACCCTTGGCGTAGTCGCCCGGGTAGCCGCCCGCGGCGATCACCACGCCCACGGTGGGACGTGGGTCCCAGGTGGCTTCGACCTTGTCCAGCGCCTTGGCCAGTGCGGCTTCGACCAGCAGGACCAGGGACGACTCCAGGCGGACCATGATCGGCTGGGTTTCCGGGTCGCCGAAGCGGCAGTTGAACTCGATGACCTTGGGCGCGCCGCTCTTGTCGATCATCAGGCCGGCATACAGGAAGCCGGTGTAGACGTTGCCTTCCTCGGCCATGCCGCGCACGGTCGGGTAGATCACTTCGTCCATCACGCGCTGGTGCACGTCGGCGGTGACCACCGGAGCGGGGGAGTACGCGCCCATGCCGCCGGTGTTCGGGCCGCTGTCGCCATCGCCGACGCGCTTGTGGTCCTGGCTGGTGGCCATGGGCAGCACGTTCTGGCCGTCGACCATGACGATGAAGCTGGCTTCCTCGCCGTCGAGGAACTCTTCGATCACCACGCGCGAACCGGCGTCACCGAAGGCGTTGCCGGCGAGCATGTCGCGCACGGCTTCCTCGGCTTCGGCCAGGGTCATGGCGACGATCACGCCCTTGCCCGCGGCCAGGCCGTCGGCCTTGATCACGATGGGCGCGCCCTTCTCTTTCAGGTAGGCCAGCGCCGGCTCGACTTCGGTGAAGTTCTGGTAGCCGGCGGTGGGGATCTGGTGGCGTGCGAGGAAGTCCTTGGTGAAGGCCTTGGAACCTTCCAGCTGCGCAGCGCCGGCGGTGGGGCCGAAGATATCCAGGCCACGGGCGCGGAACAGGTCGACCACGCCTTTGACCAGCGGCGCCTCGGGGCCGACGATGGTCAGTTGTACGTTCTTCGCGGCGAAATCGGCCAGCTCCTCCAGGGCCAGTACGTCGATGGCGACGTTCTCGCACTTGGCTTCGGTGGCGGTACCGGCGTTGCCCGGCGCGACGAAGACCTTCTGCACGCGCGAATCCTGCGCGACCTTCCAGGCCAGCGCGTGCTCGCGACCGCCGCTACCGATGATGAGTACGTTCATTGGAGTTCTCCTGAACAGTTCCGGCAGTGCCGGATCGTTGGGTATCGCTTCGCTCGCGGAGCGCCGCCCGACCCAACCTACGAATTCTTTATGACCAGTCCTCTCTCAATGGACCGATCTCAAGGGGCGCAATCGGGCTCGTAGATGCAAGGCGCCTGGCCCTTCACCCAGCGGAGTTGCCTTCTGGCAATGAGCATGGGGGAAGGGCCGGGCAACGCCGCAGATGCGAGTCCGAGTGCGTCCTTACCGCTTAATGGCGGAAGTGGCGCATGCCGGTGAACACCATGGCGATTCCCGCCTCATCCGCTGCGGCGATCACTTCGTTGTCACGCATCGAACCACCCGGCTGGATCACCGCGGTGATGCCGGCCTTGGCAGCGTTGTCGATGCCGTCGCGGAACGGGAAGAAGGCGTCGGAAGCCATGACTGCACCCTTCACTTCCAGGCCAGCGTGCTCGGCCTTGATGGCGGCGATGCGGGCGGAGTTCACGCGGCTCATCTGGCCGGCGCCGACGCCCACGGTCTGACGCGCCTTGGCGTAGACGATGGCGTTGGACTTGACGAACTTGGCGACTTTCCAGGCGAAGATCAGGTCGTGGATTTCCTGCTCGCTCGGCGCGCGCTGGGTGACGATCTTCAGGTCATCGGCGGTGATCATGCCGATGTCGCGGCTCTGTACCAGCAGACCGCCGTTGACGCGCTTGAAGTCCCAGCCCGGCGCACGCTCGGCCGGCCACTCGCCGCATTCGAGCAGGCGCACGTTGGCCTTGGCGGCGACCACGGCGCGGGCGGCTGCGGAGATTTTAGGGGCGATGATCACTTCGACGAACTGACGCTCGACGATGGCCTGGGCGGTGTCGCCGTCCAGCTCGCGGTTGAAGGCGATGATGCCGCCGAAGGCCGACTCGGTGTCGGTGGCGTAGGCCAGGTCATAGGCCTTGCGGATGCCGCCTTCGTTCTCCGGAACCACGGCCACGCCGCACGGGTTGGCGTGCTTGACGATGACGCAGGCCGGCTTGACGAAGCTCTTCACGCACTCCAGCGCGGCGTCGGTGTCGGCCACGTTGTTGAACGACAGTTCCTTGCCCTGCAGCTGGATGGCGGTGGAGACGCTGGCCTCGCCCTTCTTCGCCTCGACATAGAACGCCGCGCTCTGGTGCGGGTTCTCGCCGTAGCGCATCTCCTGCGCCTTGATGAACTGGCTGTTGAAGGTGCGCGGGAAGGCGCCGCGGTCGGCGGTGGACAGGGTGTCGCGCGCCTGGTCGATGGTGCCCAGGTAGTTGGCGATCATGCCGTCGTAGGCCGAGGTGTGCTCGAAGGCCTTCAGGGCCAGGTCGAAGCGCTGGGCGTAGGTCAGGCCGCCTGCTTTCAGGGCTTCGACGATGCCGGCGTAGTCGCCGGCATTGACCACGATGGCGACGTCCTTGTGGTTCTTCGCTGCGGAACGAACCATGGTCGGGCCGCCGATGTCGATGTTCTCGATGGCGGTCGGCAGGTCGCAGTCGGCCTTGGCCACGGTCGCTTCGAACGGGTAGAGGTTGACCGCCACCAGGTCGATCGGCTTGATGCCGTGCTGCTCCATCACCGCGCCGTCGAGGTCGCGACGGCCGAGGATGCCGCCGTGGATCTTCGGGTGCAGGGTCTTCACGCGGCCGTCCATCATCTCCGGGAAGCCGGTGTAGTCGGCCACTTCCACGGCGGCGATGCCATTGTCCTTGAGCAGCTTGTAGGTGCCGCCGGTGGAGAGGATCTCCACGCCGAGGGCTGCCAGCTCACGGGCGAAATCGACGACGCCGGTCTTGTCGGAAACGCTGATCAGCGCACGGCGGACGGGCAGGCGGGTGGTTTGGTCGGTCATAACGGCTTCCACAAAGGCTTCGGGCTTTTCGCGTGTCAGGCGTGGGCCCGGCTGACCTTGCGGTCGCGGGCCCGCGCCTGCCACCTGTCAGAGAAGATCGTACTGCTTGAGTTTCTTGCGCAGGGTCCCGCGGTTCAGCCCCAGCAGTTCGGAGGCTTTGGTCTGGTTACCCTTCACGTGGTTCATGACGGTTTCCAGCAGCGGCGCTTCGACTTCGCAAAGCACCATGTTGTACACGTCCGTGACCGGCTGCCCTTCGAGATGGGCGAAATAGTTATGCAGTGCCTTTTCCACGCTGTCGCGGAGGGTCTGGCCCTCCTGCGTCGGAGTGGTCAGGTGCTGTTTAAGGTTGGCGTTGTCGCTCACGGGTGTCATTCCACTCACTAATGTCTCGGTCATCGTTGTCATGCGGCCACCCCTTCTCCGTTATTGTGGCGCTCGGCGAAGAACTGCCTGACGCTGGCGCTCTGTGCATCCGTGTCCTGCAAACGATTGAACTGGGCGCGGAACTCCGCCGCGCCCGGTTGGGTTGCGAGGTACCAGCCCACATGCTTGCGGGCAATGCGCACACCCATTTCCTCCCCATAAAACGCATGCAATGCAGCGAGGTGTTCGAGCAGGATGCTCTGCACCTCGTGCAGACTCGGCGCCGGCAATAGCTCGCCGGTGCTCAGGTAATGATCGATCTCGCGGAAGATCCAGGGATTGCCCTGGGCGGCGCGGCCGATCAGCAGGGCATCCACGCCCGTCTGTTCGAATACCTGCCGTGCCTTGCGCGGTGAGTCGATATCACCGTTGGCGAAGACCGGAATCGAAACCGCCTGCTTGATCGCCGCGATGGTTTCGTACTCCGCTTCGCCGGTGTAGAGGTCGGCACGGGTCCTGCCGTGTACCGCCAGCGCCTGGATGCCCGACTGCTCGGCGATCCGCGCCACCGTCACACCGTTCTTGTTCGACCGGTCCCAGCCGGTGCGAATCTTCAGGGTGACGGGAACCTCTACCGCCGCGACCACCGCCTCGAGGATGTCAGCCACCAGCCGTTCATCCTTCATCAGCGCGGAACCCGCGGCCTTGTTACACACCTTCTTTGCCGGACAGCCCATGTTGATGTCGATGATCTGCGCGCCGAGCTCCACATTGCGCTGGGCAGCTTCCGCGAGCATCTGCGGGTCGCCGCCGGCGATCTGCACCGAACGCGGCTGATCTTCGTTGTCGTGCTGCAGGCGCAGGCGCGACTTGCGGCTGTTCCACAGGCGGACGTCGCTGGTGACCATCTCCGATACCACCATGCCGGCGCCAAGGCGGCGGCACAGCTGGCGGAACGGACGATCGGTGACGCCGGCCATCGGGGCCAGGATCAGTCTGTTGGGCAGTGTGTAGGAGCCGATGCGTACCACCGACTGGATTTCCATGGTCAATGGGGCGGGAACACCGAGGCGCCGCGCGTTGTACCACTCGCGGATGCGTTTCGGAGCCTGCCACCGGTGCTAGCAAAAAAGGGAGGGCATGATACCCGCTCTCGATGACCGGATAAAGGCGATTTTGGATAAATTCTGAACAGCTTCGGGCTTAGCACCCAAGGTAGGAAGACGAGCGGAACTGGCGCGCTCAGGCGCTTTGAGCTACCCGCCGGGTCATTCCGGCGAGTGGAAGCTCAGGCTGTAGTTCACCGCTTTCGGGCCCGGATCGAGGATGTCCAGGGAGATGTGGATCGGCGTCTGCGGCGGCATCTCGCTCTGCCCGGCCAGTTCGCCGGAGAGGTATTCGCTGGGCTTGAAACGGCGGCTGGCGATCAGTTGGCCGTTGAGGTCGGCGAAGCGCATTTCCAGCAGCGGGAAGGGCTGGGAGAAGTTGGCGCGGTTGTAGATGATCGCGTCCACGACCAGCGCGCCGCTGAAGTCAGGGTGGCTGCGCACCACCAGGTTACTGCTGCGGATCTGCTCCACGTCGACCTTGGACGGCAGGGTGCAGCCCAGCTCCGGGCAGGCCTGGGCGAACCAGGGACGGTACTGGTCCTGGCGGGCCAGTTCGTCGAAGTGATAAGCGATGTACTGGCCGGCGAGGCCGGCCAGGGCCAGGAGGACCAGCAGCAGCCAGAGCAGGCGGAGGCCCCAGCGGCTCTTGGGTTTCTGCCAGTCCAGTTGCAGCGGTTCGTCGCTCAGGTCGTGCAGGCCGTCACTGCCCAACCCCGGTTCGGCGCGGCGGCTGTCGGCCAGCGGCGGCTCTTCGTCCTCGGCGTCGACGGCGTTGGGCTCGTCCTCATCGCGGCGGGCGCTGAAAGCGGGGAGCTTCTCGTCGTCGGTCTCGGCTCGCAGGGGAGCGGGGTCGATGCGCGGTTCGTGCGCCGGTTCGTCCTCCGGCTCTTCCGACTCGGGTTCCTGGTCGGCTACGGCTACCAGGCGTGCGCTGGCGGGCGGCTCCTCCAGTTCGTCGGCAGGCAGTTGGCCGAGGCTGGGTTCCTGGCGGGACACACGGCTGGCGCCTTTCTGTTCCTCTTCGATCAAGGCCTCGGCCCAGCGTTCGTCGTGCGGGTCGCGCTTCTCTTCCTGGCGAGTCTGCAGGGCTTCGCTGGGGCGCGGCGCGCGTTCGATACTGAGAAATTCCTGGGACAGCTCGAACTCGTCGAGCTTGGCCAGTTCCTCGTCGAGATTGAGGCTGTCCAGGTCGAGATCGTCGTGGATCCACAGCGTCTCGTCTTTCTTTGCCGTCACGGGAGAGGGTTTGGCTGGCTCGCTGATCACGGTTGCCGCCGGGGCGATCACCGTGGTCGCGGCAATGGCCGGGGTGGGCTCGGGAGCCGGTGTCGGTTTTGCTTCCACCTTCGCTTCAGCGATGGCGGGTTTTTCCGCCACATCGCTGGAGTGCCGCGCGGCATGGGGTGCCAGCGGCCAGCCAAGGGTGGCGGTGCCGGGGGCGCTCGCTACGGCTGGCTTCTCGGGGGTGAAGGTGCTGAAGGCCGGCGTGGGAATCGGCGCCGCGGCGACCGGCTCCGGAGCCTTCGGCGGAGCCGCTGGTATGATCGGCTCCGGGGTGGTTGCCGGTTCGGCGGCTTCAATGGGGCGCGCCGCGTTGGCTGCCACTGCCGGCGCCTGGGTCGGCTCGCCCACCAGGTTCTGCGGCGCGCTGAACACCTTCAGGCAGGTTCCGCAGCGCACAGCACCGCTGGCCGCGCCCAGTTGCGCCGCGTTGACGCGGAATCGGGTCTGGCAATGGGGGCACTGGGTGATGAAGCTGTCGCTCATGCGGCGGTCCGGCGGAAAAATCTGGCGGTTAGTCTAACTCAAGCCCCGTACGGCGGGCACTCAGCGGCGGCGGCCGCTGATGCGGATCCAGCCATCGCGCTCGGCGGTCGGGTCGAGGTCGAAGGCCCCGGCATAGGCCGCGCGCACTTCCTCGGCCTGCTCGGCGAGGATGCCCGAGAGGGCCAGCAGGCCGCCGGATTTCACCAGCCCGGTGAGCTGCTCTGCCAATGTGACCAGCGGGCCGGCCAGAATGTTCGCCACCAGGACGTCCGCTGGTTCCTTCGGCAGATCAGCGGGCAGGTAGACGGGGAATTTCTCCGGCTCGATGCCGTTGCGCGAGGCGTTGTCGCGCGAGGCTTCCAGCGCCTGCGGGTCGATATCGGTGCCAGTCGCCTGCGCGGCGCCCAGCAGCAGCGCGGCGATGGCGAGGATGCCCGAGCCGCAGCCGAAATCCAGTACCTGCTGGCCGGCCAGCTCCTGGCCGTCTAGCCATTCCAGACACAGCGCGGTGGTCGGGTGGGTGCCGGTGCCGAACGCCAGGCCCGGATCGAGCAGCAGGTTCACCGCGTCCGGCTCCGGGGCGTCGTGCCAGCTGGGGACGATCCACAGGCGGCGGCCGAAGCGCATCGGCTTGAAGTTGTCCATCCAGCTGCGTTCCCAGTCCTGGTCGGCGATGTGCTCGATCTGGTGCTGGGGCAGTTCGCCGCCGGTCAGCAGGGTCAGATGGGCGATCAACGAGGTTTCGTCGGTGTCTGCCTCGAACAGCGCGAGCAGGTGGGTGTGACTCCACAGCGGCGTGGTGCCTAGGTCCGGCTCGAAGATCGGCTGGTCTTCGGCGTCCATGAAGGTCACCGATACGGCGCCGACTTCCAGCAGTGCATCTTCATAGGTTTCCGCCTGATCCGGGGTGATGGCGAGTCGGACTTGGAGCCAGGGCATGGGCGGAACCTCGATCGTGCTGGGATGGTGCTGGAAAGACAGCGGGCCGCCTGGGCGGCCCGCAGATAAAGGCGGCAAGCTTACTGCACGGCACCTTGCCATGCCAGCGGGCTGGGTCCGCAAAGCACAAGGGCCGCCCGGAGGCAGCCCTTGTGGTGGAGGCGAAGCAGCTTTCGACAGGCGCTTAGTGCTTGTCCATGCCCAGCTTCTTCTCCAGGTAGTGGATGTTCACGCCACCTTTGCAGAACTCTTTGTCGCGGACCAGTTCCTTGTGCAGCTCGGTGTTGGTCTTGATGCCATCGACGATCAGCTCGTCCAGCGCGTTGCGCATGCGCGCCATGGCTTCATCGCGGTCCTTGCCGTAGGTGATGATCTTGCCCACCAGCGAGTCGTAGTTCGGCGGTACGGCGTAGCCGCTGTACAGGTGCGAATCCACGCGCACGCCATTGCCGCCCGGTGCGTGGAAGTGCTTCACCTTGCCGGGGCTGGGCATGAAGGTCTTCGGGTCTTCGGCGTTGATCCGGCATTCCAGCGCATGGCCACGGATGACCACGTCTTCCTGCTTGATCGACAGCTTGTTGCCCGAGGCGATGCTGAGCATCTCCTTGACGATGTCGATGCCCGTGACCATCTCCGACACCGGATGCTCCACCTGCACGCGGGTGTTCATCTCGATGAAGTAGAAGCGGCCGTTCTCGTAGAGGAACTCGAAGGTGCCGGCACCACGGTAGCCGATTTCCACGCAGGCCTGGACGCAGCGGGCCAGCACTTCGGCGCGGGCCTTCTCGTCGATGCCCGGGGCTGGGGCTTCTTCCAGCACCTTCTGGTGACGACGCTGCAGGGAGCAGTCGCGGTCGCCCAGGTGGATGGCGTTGCCCTGGCCGTCGGAGAGCACCTGGACTTCCACGTGGCGCGGGTTGGTCAGGAACTTCTCCAGGTAGACCATCGAGTTGCCGAACGCCGCTCCCGCTTCGGTGCGGGTCAGCTTGGCGGACTTGATCAGGTCTTCCTCGTGGTGCACCACGCGCATGCCGCGACCACCACCGCCACCGGCGGCCTTGATGATCACCGGGTAGCCCACCTCGCGGGCAATCGCCAGCGCGGTTTCTTCGTCTTCGGGCAGCGGGCCGTCGGAGCCCGGTACGGTCGGCACGCCGGCTTTCTTCATGGCGTCCTTGGCGGACACCTTGTCACCCATCAGGCGGATGACGTCGGCGCTCGGGCCGATGAAGGTGAAGCCGGAGCGCTCGACCTGCTCGGCGAAATCGGCGTTTTCGGCGAGGAAGCCGTAGCCGGGGTGGATACCCACGGCGCCGGTGACCTCGGCCGCGGCGATGATCGCCGGGATGTGCAGGTAGGACTGCGCAGCCGGGGCCGGACCGATGCAGACCGCTTCGTCGGCCAGCGACAGGTGCATCAGTTCACGGTCGGCGGTCGAGTGCACGGCCACTGTCTTGATGCCCAGCTCCTTGCACGCGCGCAGGATGCGCAGCGCAATTTCGCCGCGGTTGGCGATCAGTACTTTTTCCAACATCGCAGGCTCCCCGCGCTTTAAACGATGGTGAACAGGGGCTGGTCGAACTCGACCGGCTGACCGTTCTCCACGAGGATCTGACCGATCACGCCGCTGGTCTCGGCCTCGATGTGGTTCATCATCTTCATGGCTTCGACGATGCAGAGGATGTCGCCTTTCTTCACGCTCTGGCCGACTTCGACGAAGTTGGCGGAAGTCGGCGACGCAGCGCGGTAGAAGGTGCCGACCATCGGCGAGCGCACGGCGCCGGCGAGGTTCTGCGCAGCCGGAGCGGCTTCGGCGGCCGGCGCGGCAGCGGCGGGAGCTGCAGCCGGGGCGGCGACAGGGGCCGGAGCGTAGGCGGGGGGGGCGGCGTAGACCGGCTGGGCGGCGGTCTTGCTGTGACGGCTGATACGTACGGACTCTTCGCCCTCTTTGATCTCCAGTTCGTCGATGCCGGATTCTTCGAGCAGTTCGATCAGTTTCTTGACTTTACGGATGTCCATCAGTGTTCGCTCTCCCAGGTGAGGTCACGGGCGTTCAAGTTGTTCGAGGGCGGATTCCAGGGCCAGGCGGTAGCCTGTGGCGCCCAGGCCGCAGATCACCCCTACCGCCACGTCGGAGAAGTAGGAGTGATGCCGGAAAGGTTCACGTTTGTGCACGTTGGAGAGGTGCACTTCGATGAATGGGATGCTCACTGCGAGCAATGCGTCACGTAGAGCGACACTTGTATGCGTAAACGCGGCCGGATTGATCAGGATGAAGTCCACGCCTTCGTTGCGCGCGGCGTGTATCCGGTCGATCAGTTCGTACTCGGCGTTGCTCTGCAGGTGCATCAGGTGGTGGCCGGCCTCGCGGGCGCGGCGCTCCAGGTCCTGGTTGATCTGCTCAAGGGTGACGGAGCCGTACTTGTCGGGCTCGCGGGTGCCCAGCAGGTTGAGGTTCGGCCCGTGCAGTACCAGTAAGGTCGCCATCTGGATGCGGTAGTCCTTGTTATTGGCGGGAAAAGATAGGGCGGGACTATGCCGGAAAGCCGGCGTGACTGTCCAGTCATGCGGGTTTTGCCGTAGATGTCAGCATGTTGCCAGCCGATTACGGCAGAACCGTTGCAGTCAAACTGTGATCAGAACCTGCTTGCAACCTGCTGCGAGTCGGCATGGCCGCGTTAAAAACGGGGGTCGGAAGCCGCTTGCGGCTAACGCACTTCAGTGCGGCCCCGAAGGGGCGAGCGCAGCGAGTCATGCTCATTTACTACTCGTAAACTCCGCTTCCTCCCCCGTTTTTGCCTTGCCCTGCCCTAGCTCGCGAGATTGCAAACAGGTTCTTAGGAGCGCGTTCCCGCCTGTTTGAGGCGGTCGGCGAGGGTGGCGGCGTCGGTCTCGCCGATGATGCGCAGATCGCTCCATTCGTCGCCTTCTGGCGAGAAGAACAGCAGTGCCGGCGGGCCGAACAGGTTGTAGCGGTCGAGCAGGGCGCGCTGTTCCTCGGTACTGGCGGTCATGTCGAAACGCAGCAGGACGAAGCCGGGCAGCTGTGACTGGACCTCCGGCGCTGGCAGCACCTGGCGCTCGATGATCTTGCAGCTGATGCACCAGTCGGCGTACCAGTCCAGCAGTACCGGGCGGCCGGCGGACCGGGCACTGGCCAGGGCGGCATCGAGTTGCGCGGGGCTGGTGATGTTCTGCCAGTCGCCAGGCGTGGAACTGGGTGGGCCGGCATGGATGCGCTGACCGCTGCGCCCCAGCGGGTGCAGCGGGTCGGATTCACCGCGCAGGGCGCCGGTCCAGGCGGCCACGGCGTAGACCAGCAGCATCAGGCCAAACAGTTGCCCAAGGCGCTGCAGCGGCTTCTTCGGCCCCAGTTCGAGGGTGCCGATGGCCAGGGCGACGCCGCCGGCAAGGGTGCCCCAGAGCGTCAGCGCTACCGGGCCGGAGACCAGTCGTTCGAGCATCCAGATGGCCACGGCCAGCAGCATCACGCCGAAGACGTTGCGCACGCCGTTCATCCAGGCGCCGCTCTTGGGCAGCAGTGCCCCACCGCCGACGGCGAAGATCACCAGCGGCGTGCCCATGCCCAGGCCGAGGGAGAACAGCAGCAGGCCGCCGCCCACGGCATCACCGGTGCTGCTGATATAGAGCAGCAGGCCGGCCAGCGGAGCGGTGACGCAGGGTGACACCAGCAGGCTGGAGAGCACGCCGAGGGTCGCCGCGCCGGCGATGGAGCCGCCCCGGGTGTTGTTGGCCATGTTGTCCAGGCGTTCGCGCAGGAAGCCCGGCAGGCGCATCTCGAACACGCCGAACATGGCCACGGCGAAGACCACGAAGAACGCCGCGAAGGGAATCAGCACCCAGGGCGACTGCAGCATCGCCTGCAGGTTGAGCTTGGCGCCGAACAGGCCCATCAGGGTGCCGAGCACCGCGTAGCAGGCGGCCATCGGCAGCACGTAGGCCAGCGACAGTGCCAGGCCGCGCATGCCGCCCGGACGGCCGCGCAGGACCACGCCAGAGAGGATCGGCAGCATCGGCAGCACGCAGGGGGTGAAGGTCAGCGCCAGGCCCAGCAGGAAGACGATCACCAGAGCGCGGCCGAGCTTCTTGATCTTGCCCGGTTCGTGGTCGCCCAGCAGGCTGGCCAGCGGGTTGCCGGAAGCGGCGGCGGACTTTGCGGCAGAGGCGGGCGCGGGGCCTGTCACCACGCTGGCGGCCTGGCCGTCGGCGATCTGCAGGCGGGTGGTTTCCGGCGCGTAGCAAAGGCCCTTGTCGGCGCAGCCCTGGTAGCTGACGACGAGAGTGAAGGGCTTGTGCTGCGGGTTGACCAGCGGGATGTCGATGTCGGTGATGGCGTAGTAGACGACGGTGTCGCCGAAATAATCGTCGTGGTGCTGCTTGCCCGGCGGCAGCTTCACTTCGCCGACGCTCACGCCACTGTCGGCGGGTTCGACCTTGAAGCTGAACCGGTGCTGGTACAGGTAGTAGCCGTCGGCATTGATGAAGCGCAGTTTCACCTGCTGGCTGTCGCTGTCCTCGACGCTGACGCGGAAGGCCTCGGCCACCGGCAGGAAGTCGCCCTTGGCCGGTTGCGCGACGGCGAAGCCGCCCTTGTCGGCGGGTTTGTCGAACAGGCCGGCGGAGGCGGGCAGGGCGACGAGGAGCAGGAGCAGGGTAAGCAGGCGGCGCATGGACATCTCGCGGACTACAGGGGTGGCGGGCATGATAGCGGAAAGCTTCCGGCGCAGCCCGAGGCGATGCCCGACGAGCTGTCACAAGAAGTGATCGGCCGCTTGGGACTGCGCCAGAGCGGTCGGGTTCCCCTGCTGCTCCTGCGTCAATCCGTCGCGCGCTGGCCGAAGGCTGCCAGCAGGTCGCTGACGAAAGCCTGTTCGGCGTCGCCGGGATGGCGACCGCGATGTCGCGTCAGGCTGAAGGCTACGTCGAAACCCAACTCGCCGGGCAGCAGTTCGCGCAATTGGCCGCGTTCGATCCAGGGCTGGGCGACGTGCCGGGGCAGATAGCCGATGTGCGCGCCGGAGAGGATGAAGGCCAGGCTGCCGTCCACCTGCTCGCAGCGTGCGCTGCTGCGGCTGGTCTGTAACGGTTCGTCGGCGGCGATGAAGCGGTAGGGGTGCAGCACCTGGTCGGCGTCCGCGAGGGAATCACGGGTCGGCTTCCTTTCCTTGAAGGCCGGGTGGCCGGTGCCGCAGTACAGTCCCTGCGGTTCGATGAACAAGGTGCGGTGCTGCAACGCGGCCTGGGTGCCGGCGAAGTAGCCGACCGCCAGGTGCAGCCGGTCCTGCAGGAGCAGGCGTTCCAGTTCGGCCGGCGTGGCGGTGAGCAGGTCGAGGGTGACCGCCTCGTTGCGCTGGCGGAAGCGCCGGATGGCGTCGGACAGCCGCGCCAGCACGCTCTCTTCGAGGCTTTCCGACAGGCCGATGCGCACCTCGCCGAGCAGTTTGTCGGCCACCCCGCGCGCCTCGTCGCGGAAGTCCTCGATGCACAGGAGCAGCCGCCGCGTCGCCTGCAACAGATGCTCACCCTTGGGCGTCAGGCGGAAGCCGCCCTTGCCGCGTTCGCACAGGCGGTAGCCCAGGCGCGTCTCCAGCTTGGCCATCTGGATGCTGATGCTTGGCTGGCTCAGCCCCAGCTCGCCCTGGGCGGCGCTGAAGCCGCCGCATTCGACCACGGTGACGAACAGGCGCAGCAGTTGCAGGTCGAGATCGCGCAATTGGCTGAGCATGGTCGTCCCCAAACATTGTTATGAAGAAATGCCAAAGTAATTAACTTTGTATTTTTGCAAAGTAAAGCCCAGCCCATGCTCGCCCCATAACCACAACAACTCCGAGGCGATGATCATGCGTGTGTTCTTCCGGGCGACTCTCGCGGCGCTGACCGTGGCGCTGGCCGTGCCCCTGCAGGCGCAGGAGCGGGTGCTCAACCTGTACAACTGGGCGGATTATGTCGGCGCGGATGCGCTGCAACGCTTCCAGAAGGAAACCGGCATCCGCGTCAAATACGACACCTTCGACAGTGCCGAGGTGCTCGACAGCAAGCTGATGACCGGCCGCAGCGGCTATGACGTCGTCTTCCCGGCCAGCAGCGGGCTGGCCCGCGCCATCCAGGCCAAGGCCGTGCAGCCGGTGGACGATGGGCAGCTGAAGAACGTCGCCAACCTCGATCCGGAACTGCTGGCGAAACTCGCAACCATCGATCCGGGTAACCGCTTCGGCGTGCCCTACACCTGGGGCACCGTGGGCCTGGCGATCAACAAGGACGCGGTGCTCAAGCGTATTCCCGATGCGCCGCTGGACAGCCTCGACCTGCTGTTCAAGCCCGAGTACGCCGGCCGCCTGGCCGACTGCGGCATCTCGCTGATCGATTCGCCCCAGGAAGTCATCAGCGTGGCGCTGAACTACCTGGGCAAGTCGCCCTACAGCACCGAGCCGGCCGACCTTGCCCAGGTGCGCGAGTTGCTGGCCAAGCTGCAACCCAACGTTCGCTACATCGCCAGCGGCAAGCACATCAATGACCTTGCCAACGGTTCGCTGTGCGTCGCGCTGACCTATACCGGCGACGCGCTGATGGGCGCCGCGCAAGCGAAGCAGGCGAACAAGCCGTTCGAGGTGATCTATCGGATACCCAAGGAGGGCACGCTGATCTGGTTCGACACCATGGCCATCCCGGTGGACGCCCCCCACCCGCAGGAAGCCCGCGCCTTCATCGACTTCATGCTGCGCCCGGAGTCCATCGCCGAGCTGACCAACACCCTGTATTTCGCCAACGCCAACCAGAAGGCCACGCCGCTGCTCAACGCCGACGTGGCTGGCGACCCGGACATCTACCCGCCGGCGGCGATGCGCCAGAAGTTGTTCGGCGAGCAATTGCTGACGCTCAAGCAACAGCGCGACCGCACCCGGCTGTGGTCAGCGTTCCGCACCCGTAGCTGACCTGGAACCTTTTGTAGGGTGCATAACGCGCCAGCGTTATCCGCCGAGCCGAAACAGGGCTGGCGGATAACCTGTTCCAGGTTATGCGCCCTACGTTGTGGACCGTCCCCGAACACCGTGACCCACCGATAACCAAGATGAGGAAGCCATGGATCTCGCTAACGACAACGACCAGGCCATCACCCGCAACAGCCTTTACGGCACCGCTGCCGAATCCACGTACGCCGGCATCACCAGCTTCATGCGCCGCCGTTACAGCCGCGACCTGCGCGGCGTCGACCTGGTGGTCAGCGGCGTGCCGTTCGACACCGCCACCACCAACCGCCCCGGCAGCCGCTTCGGGCCGCGCGCGATCCGTGCCGCCTCGGTGCAGATGGCGTGGGCTCGGCACTTTCCCTGGGAGTTCGACCCCTTCGACCACCTGGCGGTGATCGACTACGGCGACTGCTCCTTCGACCACGGCGTGCCGCAGGAAACCCCGGACGTCATCGAAGCCCACGCTGCGCGCATCCTCGATGCCGGCTGCGCGCTGCTGACCCTGGGCGGCGACCACTTCATCAGCTACCCGCTGCTCAAGGCCCATGCGAAGAAGCACGGCCCGCTGTCGCTGATCCACTTCGACGCGCACAGCGACACCTGGCCCGACGAGGACTGCCAGCGCATCGACCACGGCACCATGTTCTACCACGCGGCCCGCGAGGGACTGGTGGACCCGTCGCGCTCCGTGCAGGTCGGCCTGCGCACCACCAACGACGACGTGATGGGCTTCCAGGTGCTGGACGCCCGTGAAGTCCATCGCAACTCGCCGCAAGCCATCGCCGAGCGCATCCGCACGCGGGTCGGCGACAACCCGGTGTACCTGACCTTCGACATCGACTGCCTCGACCCTGCCTTCGCTCCGGGCACCGGCACGCCGGTCTGCGGCGGGCTGAGTTCGCACCAGGCACTGGAAATCCTCCGCGCACTACGCGGCATCAACCTGGTGGGGATGGACGTGGTGGAAGTCGCGCCGCCCTACGACAACGCCGAGATCACTGCCCTGGCCGGCGCGACCCTGGCGATGGAGATGGTTTGCCTGTACGCGGCGCGGCACAAGCTGGGCGAGCGCTGAGTTCGGCCAGCTAGCGAACCGTTGGCATTGTGCCGGGGCATGCCCTCACCCCAGCCCTCTCCCAGAGGGAGAGGGAGCCGTCCGTGCCGGCTGAGACTGAGGTTTCGTCCTGCACCGAACGGTCCCCTCTCCCGCTTGAGGAGCGGGGCGCGCAGCCAGGGTTAGGGTGAGGGGCTCTTGATCTTCAAGGACGGGGCATGGCCTTGATTGCGCGCAGGGAGCGCTCCTACAGGTCGAGTCCGTTACACCCGAAACGCCCGCACCGCCGTATGCAATGCCCCGCCCAGTTCCTGCAGCTGCTCGCCCTGGCTGCGTCCCTGGCCGATCAGGCGCAGGTTCTGGCTGCCCAACTCGTGGATGCGCTCGCTATGCGAGCGGATCTCGCTGACCGCGCCGCTCTGCTGCGCGGAGCTTTCGGCGATGCGTTCGGCCATGCTGGCGATGGTGCGGATGGCGCCGACCACTTCGTCCAGCGCGCCCTCGGCTGCGCCGGCCTGGTTGGCGGTGATTTCCGCATGCTCGACCTGGCTACGCATCGCTTCCACCGATTGCCGCGCGGCCTGTTGCAGACGTTTGGTGAGCTGCTGGATTTCCTCGGTGGCGCCGGCGGTGCGCAAGGCCAGAGAGCGCACTTCCTCGGCCACCACGGCGAACCCGCGGCCTTGTTCACCGGCGCGCGCGGCCTCGATGGCGGCGTTGAGCGCCAGCAGGTTGGTCTGATCGGCGATGGAGCGGATCACCCCCAGCACGTTGCCGATGGTGGCCGATTCCTCCGCCAGGTTCTCGATGGCCTGGGCGTTGCTCTGCACTTCGTCCACCAGCGCGCGCATGCCATTGAGGCTGTTGCCGATGACCTGCTGCCCCTGTTCGACGGCCATGCCGGCGGCATGGCTGGCCGAGGCCGCCTGGCTGGCGTCGCCGGCCACCTGCTGGATGGCCGCTTCCATATCGCCCAGCGCGTCGCGGATTTCCCCGGTGTCGCTGGCCTGGCGCTCGGCGCCGGCGTGCAGTCCGCCGCTGAGTTCGGCCAGGGCGCGGCTGCTGCCGGCCACTTCCTCGGCGCGCTGGTGGATAGTGCCGACCAGGGTGCCGAGGAAGTCGCGCAGGCGATTCAGCGATTCCTGCAGTTCCACCAGGTCGCGGGTACGGGTGTTCAGCGCGATGGGGGTGGCGAAGTCCCCGCGCGCCCAGGTCGAGAGCGCCGGGACCAGTTGACCGAGCACGCGCGCCAGGCGACGTTGCAGGGTGTCGATGAGCAGCGCGGTGGCGAGGATCAGAGCGATCAGCGCGCCCTGGATGATGCGTACCTGCGTCTGGATCTTCGAGCGCTCCTCGCGCACCTGCGGCTCCAGCGTCGCCAGGGCCTGCTGCACGGCGCCCAGGCGCTGGGCGGTGGCGTTGGCCAGCTGCTGGCGCTGGGCGATCAGTTGGCGGGTGCGGTTGAGTTCGTCGGGGTAGCGGCGCAATACGCTGGCGAGGTCGCGCTTGAGGGTGACGCCGCGATCCTCGCTCTGCGCCTCGCCGGCCGGCCGGGATTCCAGGCCCATCATCGCGGCGAAGTCGTCCGAGGCAGAGGCCTGCTGTTCCAGCACGCCGAGTAGCGGCAGGGCGTCGATGCGCTCGGCCAGCTGGCGCAGGGTTTCCAGCTCGCGCTGGATATCCTCGGCCAGCGCCGGGTTGCCGCTTTCCACCAGCTTGGCGCGCGCGTGGGCCAGGCGTGTCAGGTGCAGGCCGGCCTGCAGTAGCGGGGTACGGTACTCGGCGGCGGTAGGGTTCTGGCTGGCGTCGGCATAGGTGCCGAGCTGGTCCAGCGCGGCCAGCAGGTCACGCTCGGCCTGCAGCAGCAGACCCTGCGGATCACCCGCCAGCTTGCCGGCGGCGAGCAACTGGTTGCCGCTGAACTGGTGCAGTTCGTCGAGGCTCTGGCCGAGCAATTGGCTGAGGCTGTCCGGCAGTTGCGGCAGCTCCGCGGCCAGTTCGTCCAATGCCTGCTGCGCGGCTTTCTGCTTGAGTGCGTCGCCGCTGGCGAGGTACGCCTGGATGTTCTGCGCCACCTTGCGCTCGAAGCCCTGGGAGAGTTCCAGGTAGCGGTCCATCAGCGTGAAGGGGCGCTCCAGCGCGCGTTGCGACCACCACAGGGTGGCGCCCAGCGCGAGACACACGAGCAGGAGCAGGACGGTGTTGAGGTTGGTGAGCAGCTTGAGGCGCATGGCAGGTCTCGACCGACAGCGAAAAAACGGCGAGCCCTGAACCTATTGCAGTTTGGTTACTGGCTGATGACACGGTGCCAGCATTTGGTCGGAATGTGTCGCGGCAGAGCGCCGCGCTGCCACTGCTGGGTGTTACTTGAAGACCTCGACGCGATTGCGGCCACCGTGCTTGGCGGTGTACAGCGCCTCGTCGGCCTGCTTGGCGAGGGTCTTGATGTCCATCTCCTCGCCGAGTTCGGCGATGCCGCAGCTGAAGGTGCAGGAGAGGTCATGGGGTTGCGCCGGATAGTGGATCTCGGCGAAGCGCTGGCGGATTTCCTCCAGTACCTTGCGCGCCGACTCGGCGTCGGTGTCCGGCAGCACCACGGCGAATTCCTCGCCGCCGTAGCGGCCGATGTGATCGGTCTTGCGCAGGCGCTGCTTGAGGAACAGCGCCAGGCTCTTGATCACCCGGTCGCCCATGGGGTGGCCGTAGGTGTCGTTGACCCGCTTGAAGTGGTCGATATCGAGCATCGCGAAGGTCAGCGGGCGCTCGTCGCGGCGGGCGCGGAAGCGAGCGTCATCCAGCAGCTGCAGGGTATGGGTGTGGTTGTACAGGCCGGTCAGGCTGTCGCGCACCATCCGCGCTTTGAGGCTGCGGGCGCGGGCGGCGCGGTTGCGCACGGTGGCGATCAGGTGGCGCGGCTTGATCGGCTTGGTGAGGAAGTCGTCGCCGCCTTCGCTCATGGCGTCCAGCTGCTTGTCCAGGTCGTCCTCGGCGGACAGGTAGATGATCGGCACGCTGACATGGCGCTCGTGCTGGCGTATCACCTTGGCCAGCTCGGTGCCCAGGCACTCGGGCATGTACATGTCGAGGATGATCAGGTCCGGCTGAAACTCGGCCAGCTCGGCCATCACCGACAGCGGCGCAGTAAGGGCGCGGGTGACGATGCCGGCGCTGTTGAGGACCATCTCGGTGTGCGCGGCCTGGGCGCGGGAGTCGTCGACGATCAGCACGCGGAACGGCTCGTAGTGCGCCACGCGGGTCAGCGTCTCGATCTTCTCCAGCAGGCCGGAAGCGTCCAGGGCGCCGCTGAAGAAGTCCTGGCCACCGGCGCGGGCGGCCGCCAGGCGGGTCGGGGTGTCGGTTTCCTCATGGCTGAAGAACAGCACCGGCAGCTTCTGCTTGAGGCCGGCCTGGGCTTCGTCAGCCAGGGCCAGGCCCTGGCCGTTGGCAAAGTCGATTTCCATGACGATGGCTGCCGGATGGCGGTCGGCCATGGCGGCACGGAAGGCGTTGGCATGCTCGCAGGGCTGCGCGGCCATGCCGAAGAACTCCAGCTGCTGGGCCAGGCGCTCAGCGCGCTCAAGGTCCTGCAGGGCCAGGTAGACCGGCTTGCGCAGCGGCGGCAGGTGGGTATGTTCGAACTGGTCGCCATGGCGCAGGCCGGTGCGCGACAGGCGCTGCATCAGCCGGTTCAGCTCGGTGATCAGCTCGCTGGAGAGGCGCCCGCGGTTGTCCTGCACGGCGCGCAGGCATTGGTCGATGGCCTTGGCGAGGTCGGCGTGCTCGGCCTGCTCGAAGCGTTCGGCATAGCGCTGCAGGCGCAGGCAGGCCTCGGCCAGCTCGGCCATGCCGACGCTGTTCCACTCCGAGCGCGACAGGCGCTGCCAGACCTCCAGCAGGTGGCGGGCCTGGTGTATCACCCGCTGGGCGAAGTGATGCTTGAGGCGGTCGAGGGATGGATCGTCGAGCTCGGTCATCGCGCGCTTCTTTATAGGGCCGTACCGGCGGCCTGCGGGGCGAATATGTTTCCGCCGTGATACACACTGATGGCCCTATGCTACCAATCCTTGATGGCAATAACAGTGCCTTCGGTCAAACATCTCAAGCTTTGTAATTCGCACCATTACCTAGCACCATGCGCAGGGTAGGCTGCGCTGGCCTGCCCGGGTGCGGCATGCTTGCGCAGCGAGGCCTAAAATCGCGGCACCCTGGGGCCGGTTGTGGGTCCAAGCTATCTTCGAATTCGGGACATCAAGGAACTTGCCATGTGGAACTGGAAGAAACGCGGCTCCGTGCGTGATCGCGTGGATGACACGGTAGACAATGCACGCGCCTACTTCGGCGGCCCCTGGCTGGGTCGCGTGCTGGGCGGCCTGCTGGGTGCCTACCTGGTGGTCTGCGGGGTGATCGGCTGGTACTGGAGCCAGGAACCGGATCTGTTCCCCGTGCAGCAGAACGCCCAGGCCGCCGCCGAGCGCGCCGGCCGGCAGATGGTGGTGGGCTACACCACGGTGGAAACCCTCAAGGAAGTGGTCGCCACCATCCTCAACAAGCCGGGCGGCTACCTGTCCAACGACATCTTCCCGCCGGGCGTCTGGCTGGACAACATGCCCAGCTGGGAATATGGCGCCCTGGTCCAGGTGCGCGACCTGTCCCGCGCGCTGCGCAAGGACTTCGCCCGCTCCCAGTCGCAGTCCACCGAGGACGCCGACCTGGCGCGCGCCGAGCCGCGCTTCAACTTCGACAACAAGAGCTGGGCGCTGCCGTCCTCGGAGTCCGAGTACGCCGAAGGCATCAAGTCCCTGGACCGCTACCTCGGCCGCCTGTCCGCCGATCCGGCCGGCGCGCAGTTCTACGCCCGCGCCGACAGCCTGAACAACTGGCTGGGTGACGTCTCCACCCGCCTGGGCTCGCTGTCCCAGCGCCTCTCGGCCAGCGTTGGCCGGGTCAAGCTGAACACCAACATCACGCCGATGCAGCCGGTCGCGCCCGGCCAGGCGCCGCAGGTCGAGGAAGTGGTCCAGGAAACCCCCTGGATGCAGATCGACAACGTGTTCTACGAAGCCCGTGGCCAAGCCTGGGCGCTGTCGCACATCCTGCGTGCCATCGAGGTGGACTTCGCCGACGTGCTGGCGAAGAAGAACGCTACCGTCAGCGTGCGCCAGATCATCCGTGAACTGGAGGCCGCCGAGGCGCCGCTGTGGAGCCCGATGGTCCTCAACGGCAGCGGCTTCGGCGTGCTGGCCAACCACTCGCTGGTGATGGCCAACTACATCTCCCGCGCCAACGCCGCGATCATCGACCTGCGCCAGCTGCTGGCCCAGGGCTGATCGATGGAAGGCATCAGCCGCAAGGAGGCCGCCCACCGGGCGGCCTCGGACGCCGAGAAGATCGCCTGGGTCGACGATGACGACCAGTTGCTGGGCAGCCTGCCGCGCGCCGAACTGCGCGCGCGCGGGCTGATCGGCCGGGGCACCTTCATCCTGCTGTTCAACTCTGCCGGCGAGCTGTGCGTGCACCGCCGTACCCTGAGCAAGGCGGTCTACCCCGGCTACTGGGACCCGGCAGCCGGCGGCATGGTCCAGGCCGAGGAAAGCTACGCCGAGTCCGCCGCCCGCGAGCTGGAGGAAGAGCTGGGCATCGCCGGCGTCGAGTTGCGTCCCCACGGCACGTTCTTCTTCGACCAGCCGGACAACCGCCTCTGGTGCGCGGTGTTCTCCGCCGTTTCCGATGCGCCGCTGACATTGCAGCCCGAGGAAGTGCTGGAAGCGAAATTCATCGACCCGCACCAGGCGCTGGCCGAGGCCAAGGCGGGCACACCTTATTGCCCGGATTCGCTGGCGGCGTTGCGCAAGTACCTGGTCAGTTTCTGACGTCGGGTTGCTTTTCGTAGTAGCGAGCCTGCTCGCGAACTGAGCCCCGCTGCGGGGTTTGTTCGCGAGCAGGCTCGCTCCTACAGGCACCCCAAGACTCCGGCCGGGTTGGGCATGTCGCCAAACCACCGATCAATGACGCATTTTCGCTCTTAGCATTTGCCTCCAATGCTGCTAAATTGCGCGACCTTTCCGGCAGGGTCCTCCGCCGGGAATTGCGCAGCCCCTGCCTGAGTGGGGCGTCGCGGTCGGTACCCGCCGGCCATTCGTTGACCTGGCCCGAAGAGGCCAATCCTGGGGAAACGCCCGGTGGTCAAGAAAGCATCCTCCCTGTCCGCCCTCGGCGGGCTCGTCTACTCCACTGATTCCGGCCGGCATTGCCCGGACTGCAATCAGCCCGTTGGCGCGTGCATCTGCAAGCAGGCCGAAATTCCGGCCGGCGATGGCATCGCTCGCGTGCGTCGTGAAACCAAGGGCCGCGGTGGCAAGACCGTGACCACGGTGACCGGCGTGCCGCTGGCGGCCGATGCGCTGAAAGACCTGGCGACCGCGCTGAAGAAGCGCTGCGGCACGGGTGGCGCGCTGAAGGACGGCATCATCGAAATCCAGGGCGACCACGTCGACCTGCTGCTCGAAGAGCTGACCAAACGCGGCCTCAAGGCGAAGAAATCCGGCGGCTGAGCCGTCTCTCCCGAACGATTCTCCTCTGCAGAGAAGGGGTTCCAGGCGATGTGCGTTGCGTGCATTGCCGGCAAGCCCTTTCCCTAGATGGGAGATTTATCGGCGCGCCCTGGGCGTGTCGTCGGATTTTCCTAAACTTACCGCCAACCCCGGCGGTCAACACGGCAACGTCACGAGGCCCGGCTAGGTTTACACCACCAGGCTTTGACGACTCACCCGCACGCCGGGCGGGCGCCTGCACACATTCGCGCAATTCATTCGTGCTACTTGAGGAGACCACCCCGCATGGCCGCTAGACGGACCCGCAAAGACGACGGCAGCAACTGGACCGTGGCAGACAGCCGCAGCATCTACGGAATTCGCCACTGGGGCGCTGGCTACTACGCCATCAACGACGCCGGTAACGTGGAAGTTCGCCCGCAGGGCGCCGATGCCCAGCCGATCGATCTGCACGGGCTGGTCGAGCAGCTGCGCGAGGCCGGCCTGTCGCTGCCGCTGCTGGTGCGTTTCCCGGACATCCTGCAGGACCGCGTGCGCAAGCTCACCGGCGCCTTCGATGCCAATATCGCGCGTCTGGAATACACCAGCCGCTACACCGCGCTGTACCCGATCAAGGTGAACCAGCAGGAAGCGGTGGTGGAAAGCATCATTGCCACGCAGAACGTCTCCATCGGCCTGGAGGCCGGCTCCAAGCCAGAGCTGATGGCCGTGCTGGCGCTGGCGCCCAAGGGCGGCACCATCGTCTGCAATGGCTACAAGGACCGCGAGTTCATCAAGCTGGCGCTGATGGGGCAGAAGCTCGGCCACAACGTGTTCATCGTGATCGAGAAGGAATCCGAGGTGCAGCTGGTGATCGAGGAAGCCGCCGTGATCGGCGTGCTGCCCCAGGTCGGCCTGCGCGTGCGCCTGTCCTCGCTGGCGTCCTCCAAGTGGGCCGATACCGGCGGCGAGAAGGCCAAGTTCGGCCTGTCCGCCGCGCAGCTGCTGTCGGTGGTCGAGCGCTTCCGCGCGGCTGGGCTGGACCAGGGCGTGCGCCTGCTGCACTTCCACATGGGCTCGCAGATCGCCAACCTGGCCGACTACCAGCACGGCTTCAAGGAAGCCATCCGCTACTACGGCGAACTGCGTGCCCTCGGCCTGCCGGTGGACCACGTGGACGTCGGCGGCGGCCTGGGCGTGGACTACGACGGCACCCACTCGCGCAACGCCAGCTCGATCAACTACGACATCGACGACTTCGCCGGTGTGGTGGTGGGCATGCTCAAGGAATTCTGCGACGCGCAAGGCCTGCCGCACCCGCACATCTTTTCCGAGAGCGGCCGCGCGCTGACCGCGCACCACGCGGTGCTGATCACCCAGGTCACCGACGTCGAGCGCCATAACGACGAAGTGCCGAAGATCACCGACCTCGCCGAGCAGCCGGAGATCGTCCAGTGGCTGGCCGACCTGCTCGGCCCGACCGATGCCGAGATGGTCACCGAGACCTACTGGCGCGCCACCCACTACATGAGCGACGCCGCTGCGCAGTACGCCGAGGGCAAGATCAGCCTGGCGCAGAAGGCCCTGGCCGAGCAGTGCTACTTCGCCATCTGCCGCCGCCTGCACAACCAGCTCAAGGCACATCAGCGTTCGCACCGTCAGGTGCTCGACGAGCTCAACGACAAGCTTGCCGACAAGTACATCTGCAACTTCTCGGTGTTCCAGAGCCTGCCCGACACCTGGGCCATCGGCCAGGTGCTGCCGATCCTGCCGATCCACCGCCTGGGCGAGGAGCCGACCCGCCGCGCGGTGCTGCAGGACCTGACCTGCGACTCCGACGGCAAGATCACTCAATACGTCGACGAGCAGAGCATCGAGACCAGCATGCCGGTGCACGATGTGAAGGAAGGCGAGGACTACCTGATCGGCACCTTCCTGGTCGGCGCCTACCAGGAAATCCTCGGCGACATGCACAACCTGTTCGGCGATACCGATTCGGTGAACGTCTACCAGAACGCCGACGGCAGCTACTACCACGCCGGCATCGAGACCCACGACACCATCGAGGACATGCTGCGCTACGTGCACCTGTCGCCCGAGGAGCTGATGACCCACTACCGCGACAAGGTGGCCGGGGCCAAGCTCACCGTGCGCGAGCGCACGCAATTCCTCGACGCCCTGCGTCTGGGGTTGACCCGGTCGGCTTACCTGTCGTCCTGATGGAGTAGCAGTCCGCGAGAGAAAAGCCCCGCATCAGCGGGGCTTTTTTTCTTCAGGGGCGTCCCAGAAAGCTAGGTTGTAGGGCAACTCTTGTTAAGTATTGAGATTCTTCCTTGAAGTTGCTTGACCACTTTGAATTGATTTTCTCCGCACCAGTATTGGCAGGGCCAGAATACGCTGGCGCTTTCAGTAGGGACCCATTATGAACAAGGCACCTTTGGCTACTACCACAAAGACTGGTGAAAAATGTCCAGTGAGTGGTATCTGGACGTCTGAAAACTCTCCTTCCAGGGCCGTGCCGATTGCGAAGGGGAACGTAATGCCTTCTCACAATGGAATAGCGGTTGTATGGCGCTTAATTCAACACGCTTAAGGGGGCGGTGTAAGGGTGCCTTAGTCAATGTGCCCCACCAATGTGGGGCACATTGAGGCCTGCAATGGCCTCTGCATATGGTCTGGAGAAGCGTCCAGGTCTCAGTCGCCGCGTAACTCAAAACTTGGGAAAAGCGCTGCTAGCTGCT
Organism: Pseudomonas sp. HS-18; assembly: GCF_020401845.1. Lineage (NCBI taxonomy): Bacteria > Pseudomonadati > Pseudomonadota > Gammaproteobacteria > Pseudomonadales > Pseudomonadaceae > Pseudomonas > Pseudomonas sp. HS-18. The sequence goes on along the minus strand of NZ_CP084413.1, from coordinate 5,644,987 downwards.
GCCAAAGCTCCTGGGTTCCTTGAGGAGCTGGTTTGGCAATCAACTGACGATCAAATTGCCGTCCGCTTCGTGCCAACTGCACCACGAACCTCTCCACCCCCGCCTTGCGCAGATGCAGCGCCAACTGACGCAAGCGCTCCAGATCGAACAACTGCCAATGCACGGTCGTCCGGCATTCGTGGTTCACGCCGCTCTCCAGCAACAGTTCCAGGCTGCGCCAGTTGGCTAGTCCACTGCGTTTTACGCCGGTGATGGCGTCCATGTTCTCGGCCAGCCCCTTCACGTCGAACCCGACCCAGTCTGCCTGGGGCAGTGCACGGGCAAAGGAATCCGGACGGATACCGGCGCTGTGCAGGCCGATGCGAAACCCCATCTCGCGGACGTTCGCCATGGCATCGGGCAGGGCGTTCTGCAACGTTGCTTCGCCGCCGCTGAAGACGACGCCCTGCAACAATCCCTGGCGACGACGGAGGAAGGCGAGGATGTCGTCCCAGTGGATTTCCGCTGGGCCCCGCGCCGGGATCAGCCCCGGGTTGTGGCAGTACCGGCAGCGCCACGCGCAGCCCTGGCAGAACAGCACGCAGGCGAGCAGGCCGGGATAGTCGAGGGTAGTCAGGGGCACCAGGCCCCCGACCCTGAGCGTGGCGCTCATCGCGTCTCGCGGAAGTGGCGGCGCTCGCGGTGCTCGGATTGCTTGCCGGCGTTGAAGGCCGACACCGGGCGGTGATAACCCATTACGCGGGTCCACACCTCGCAGCGCTGGCGCTGGCTTTCGGGCAATTGGTTCGCGGTCATCGGTAGTGCTCCTTTTTGCGGGGATGAAAGTGAACGGAGGATCAGCCGCCACAGCAGCTCTTGGGCGCGGCCTTCTGCAGCGCGGCTTCGTCGCACCTCGGGCAGAACTCGTGTTCGCCGGCGAGGTAGCCGTGTACGGGGCAGATGGAGAAGGTCGGCGTCACCGTCAGGTAGGGTAGGCGGAAGCGCCCGAGGGCGGTGCGCACCAGGGTCTTGCAGGCCTCGGCGCTGGAGATGCGTTCGGCCATGTACAGGTGCAGCACGGTGCCGCCGGTGTACTTGCACTGCAGCGCGTCCTGCAGCTCCAGCGCCTCGAACGGATCGTCGGTGAGGCCCACCGGCAACTGCGAGGAGTTGGTGTAGTAGGGCGCATCCGGCGTGCCGGCCTGGAGGATGCCGGCGTGGCGCTTGCGGTCCTCGCGGGCGAAGCGGTAGGTGGTGCCTTCGGCCGGGGTGGCTTCGAGGTTGTAGAGGTGGCCGCTGTCTTCCTGGAAGCGCACCAGTCGCGCCCGTACATGGTCCAGTAGCTCCAGTGCGATCTGCCGGCCGGACTCGGTGTGCAGGCCTTCGCGGCCACCGGTGAAGTTGCGCACCATCTCGTGCAGGCCGTTCACACCGATGGTGGAGAAGTGATTGCGCAGGGTGCCGAGGTAACGTTTGGTGTACGGGTAGAGCCCGGCATCCATGTGCTGCTGGATGACCTTGCGCTTGACCTCCAGGCTGTCGAAGGCCAGCTCCAGCAGGTAGTCGAGCTGGGCGTAGAGGGCGGCAGCGTCGCCGCGATGGCGATAGCCCAGGCGCGCGCAGTTGAGGGTCACCACGCCCAGCGAACCGGTCTGCTCCGCCGAGCCGAACAGCCCATTGCCGCGCTTGAGCAGCTCGCGCACGTCCAGTTGCAGGCGGCAGCACATGGAGCGCACCTGGTTGGGCTGCATATCCGAATTGACGAAGTTCTGGAAGTACGGCAGGCCGTAGCGCGCGGTCATCTCGAAGAGGCGCGTGGCGTTGTCGCTGTCCCAGGGGAAATCGTGGGTGATGTTGTAGGTCGGGATCGGGAAGGTGAACACCCGGCCGTGGGCGTCGCCGGCCTGCATCACTTCGATGTAGGCGCGGTTGATCAGGTCCATCTCGGCCTGCAGGTCGCCGTAGGCGAACGGCATCTCCACGCCGCCGACGTAGGGAACCTGCTCGCGCAGGTCTTCCGGGCAGACCCAGTCGAAGGTCAGGTTGGTGAAGGGCGTCTGGGTGCCCCAGCGCGACGGCACGTTGAGGTTGTAGATGAACTCCTGCAGCGCCTGGCGCACCTGTTGATAACTCAGGCCGTCCTTGCGCACATAGGGCGCGAGGTAGGTGTCGAAGGAGCTGAAGGCCTGGGCGCCGGCCCACTCGTTCTGCAGTGTGCCGAGGAAGTTGACCATCTGCCCCAGCGCGCTGGACAGGTGCTTCGGCGGCCCTGCCTCGACCCGCCCCGGTACACCGTTCAGGCCTTCGCTGAGCAGGGTGCGCAGCGACCAGCCGGCGCAGTAGCCGGCGAGCATGTCGAGGTCGTGGATGTGCAGGTCCGCCTCGCGGTGGGCGACGGCGATGCCCTCGCTGTACACCTCGTCCAGCCAGTAGTTGGCGGTGACCTTGCCCGACACGTTGAGGATCAGCCCGCCCAGGGAGTAACCCTGGTTGGCGTTGGCGCGCACCCGCCAGTCTTCGCGCGACAGGTATTCGTTCATCGAAGCGGCGACATCCACCAGCGTCTTGCGCTCGCGCCGCAGGCGTCCGTGGCGTTCGCGGTAGACGATGTAGGCGCGCGCGGTGGGGTAGTGGCCGGCTTCCATCAGGGCGCGCTCGACCACGTCCTGCACCTGTTCCACGTCGAGATCATTCTGCGCGGGCAGGCGCGCCAGCACGCGGCGGGTCAGCTCCTGGGCGTGGGGCGCGGAGAACTCGCCGCTGGCTTCGCCGGCGGCGGCAATGGCGCGTTCGATCTTGCTCGGGTCGAAGACTACGGCGTTGCCATTGCGCTTGCGCAGGCTGGCGGGAAGGGGGGCGGTCCGTGTCAGAGGCATTGGCTGGATTCCACAACATGATGTGTCTCGATTTATTCAAGACAACAAGATGTTGTGGAAATCTAACGACTTCGTCTGAAGGGAAATTGACCTCGGTCAACGTCACCTGTCAGCCAAGTTTCGCCATCGGAGGTATTGACCGCTGCTCGGCGTGAATCAGTCCAGCAACGGCGCCAACCGCTCTGCCAGGCGTCCTGCGAGCTTCTCGTCGCTGACGTTGGTGAAGCTCATGAGCAGTGCCGGCTCGCGCCTGGCCTCCACGCACCAGGCGTTCAGCGCTTGCAGACCGAGACCGTCCGCGTGGGCGCGGCGGGCGACGGCGAGGTCATCCTGTTCCAGCGCGCCGACCAGGTGCAGGCCCCCGGGCGTGTCGGCGAAGCGCAGGCGCTCGCCGAGGCGATCTTCCAGCGCGCTGCGCAACCACTGGCGGCGCAGTGCGTAAAGCGTGCGGGTGCGCTTGAGGTGACGGGCGAAATGGCCTTCCTGCATGAAGTCGCAGAGGGTCGCCTGGAGCAGCTCGGCGCAGCCTGAGGTGAATACCTGCTGGGTGCGCACGAAGTCTTCCACCAGTTCCGCCGGTACCACGAGATAGCCCAGGCGCAGCGCCGGGTAGAGCACCTTGCTGAAGGTGCCGGTGTAGAGCACGCGGCCTGCGCGGTCGAGGCTTTTCAGCGCCGGCAGGGGGAAGCCGGCATAGCGGTATTCGCTGTCGTAGTCGTCCTCGACGATCCAGGCGCCGCTGCTCGCCGCCCAGTCCAGCAGGGCCAGGCGCCGCGGCAGGCTGAGGGCGACGCCGGTGGGGCTTTGCTGCGACGGCGTGATCAGGGCGAAGCGCGCATCCGGCGCGCGGGCAATGCCGTCCTCCACACGCAGGCCGTCTGCATCCACCGCGACCGGCACCGGCACGCCGCCGGCGCGGCGCAGCAGTTCGCGGCCGCGCGGGTAGCCGGGGTCCTCGTGCCAGAAGCGCTGGCCGGGCTCCAGCAAAGTGCGGCTGATCAGGTCCAGCGCACCCTGGTAACCCGCGCAGATGAATACCTGTGCCGGGTCGCAGGCGATGCCGCGGGAGATGCCCAGGTAGCCCGCCACCGCCTCGCGCAGCGGGCCGTAGCCGCAGGGTTCCGGGTATGCCAGCATCGAGGCGCCCTGCTGGCGCAGGCGGCGTGCGCACAGGCGTGACCAGAGCGCGCGGGGGAAGGCGTCCAGCGCCGGCACGCCGAGCTGGAACGGCCGCAGGGCTGGGCCGTGGGCGATCAGGCCGGGCAGACTGCGCTCTACGGTCGCAGGGGGGGCGACGATGGGCAGGGCAGCCTCCGTGCGGCCGGCGAGTTGCGGGGAGACCACGGTGCCGGCCGGCCCGCGCGCTAGCAGGTAGCCTTCGCTGGTCAGCAACTGGTAGGCCAGTTCGACGGTGCCGCGCGCCACGCCCAGGTCGCCGGCCAGCCCTCGTACTGGGGGCACCCGCTCGCCCGGCCGCAGTGCGCCACGGGTGATGGCGTCGCGGATGCGCCCATAGAGCTGCCGATAGATCGGCAGCTCATGGCTGGGGTCCAGCGGCTGGCGGAACGAGTCGGTGGGTGTGCTCATGGCCTGGAAGGTTCGTGGCTAGGTGGGGGAAATGACTATGCCATGACCGGTATCAAGTCGTCCCGGCAGACCCGATGCAGGATCAGCGTCTAGGCTTGCAGGCAGTGTTGAAAAGCGGGCGCGACGCCTCCATCTGGTAGGTCAGAACCTGCTTTTCCCACCTGTTCGCCTCGCAGTGCGCGCAGCGGCTTCGGCTGCCCGCGCGAATCCCCCGTGTCCCAGGCGCCGACAGGTCCAACGCATGTGAGGAGTGACCGCTACCGATGGAATTCAAGGATTACTACGCGGCGCTCGGGGTCGAACCCGACGCCGATGAGAAGGCGATCAAGACCGCCTACCGCAAGCTCGCGCGCAAGTACCATCCGGACGTCAGCAAGGAGCCGGACGCCGAGACGCACTTCAAGGAGGTCTCCGAGGCCTACGAAGTGCTGAAGAGCCCGGAAAAGCGCGCCGAGTACGACGAACTGCGTCGTTACGGTCCGCAGGGGCCGCAGTTCGAGGCGCCCCCTGGCTGGCAACCGCGCGGAGGCTTCGACGGCCCGCCGCCAGGGCACGAGCAGGACTTCAGCGACTTCTTCGAGCAGATTTTCGGCGGCCGCGCAGGTCCCCAAGGCGGCTTCGGTGGCGCTCGCCAACCGCGCCAGCACCGTGGCCAGGACATCGAGATGGAGGTGCCGCTGTTCCTCGAGGAGACCTTGTCCGGCGAGAGCCGGCCGATCAGCTTCAGCCTGCCCAGCTACGACGAGTACGGTCGCAAGCTGCCGCCGCAGAACAAGTCGCTGAACGTGAAGATCCCCGTGGGCACCGCCGACGGCGAACGCATCCGCCTCAAGGGGCAGGGCGCGGCGGGTATCAACGGCGGGCCGGCGGGCGACCTGTACCTGGTGATTCGCCTAGTACCGCACCCGGTGTTCGACGTCGATGGCCGCGACCTCATCGTCACCGTACCGGTGGCGCCCTGGGAAGCGGCGCTCGGTGCCAAGGTGGAAGTGCCCACCCTCGGTGGCCGAATCAACCTCGGCATCCCGGCCAACAGCCAGGCCGGCCAGCGCCTGCGCATCAAGGGCAAGGGCCTGCCGAACAAGGGCGATGCCGCCGCCGGCGATCTCTACGCCGTGCTCAAGGTGGTGATGCCGAAGACGGCGGACGAGGCGACCCGCAAACTCTGGGAAGAACTGGCTGCCAAGGCGGCCTTCGACCCCCGTGCCGAATGGGGTAAACGCGCATGACGACGACAGTGATGGTGGTGGACCTCGACGAGCTCTGCCAGTCGGTGAACCTCCCCCGCGACGTGCTCGTCGAGATCGTCGAGGTGGGCATCGTGGAGCCCCGTGAGCAAGGCGCAGGGCACTGGGTTTTCGATTACCAGGCGGTCAGCGTGGTGCGCCGTGCCGTGCGCCTGCGCCGCGAGTTCGAACTGGACTGGCCGGGCATCGCGCTGGCGCTCCGGCTGCTGGACGAAGTCGACGAACTGCGCGCGGAGAACCGTTATCTGCGCCAGCGCCTGGCGCGCCTGCTGGAAGACTAGGCCGCTACTGCGATGCCGCCGCCGTGGCGGCATCCAGCGGGATGAACTGCACCAGACCGATGATCGGCGCGGCGAGGATACCTTGCACATAGTTGATGCCGCTGCGGCGCAGGCTTTCGTCGCTGGTTTGGGCGAGCAGCTCCAGACGCCCGATCATGCGGCCGAACTCGCGCTCGAAGGACAGGTTGCGCCCGGCGGCACTGATCTCGTTGGAGAGCAGCAAGGGTTGGCCACTGGTATCGGTCCGGCTGGCCAGCAGCCAGGCGGCGACCTCGATGTTCCAGGCCGCGTTGGCGGTCTTCTGCGAATTCAGCCCGCTGAGCAGGTGCTGGGTGGTGGTGCCGCCATAAAGCTCCATCAGCATGCTGCCGATCCCATAGATCAGGGCGCCGGCGCGATCGCCCTGGAACTCCATTTCGAAGGCCACCGGCAGGGCGGCGACGGAACGCTTGTCGCCCAAGCCGATCAGCGGGCGCTGCTCGACGATGGCCTCCATCACGTTCTGGTGCGCCTCTTCGCGCGACCGGGCGCCGGTTTTCCTCCACTCCCTCGGGTTGCGCTTGTAGAGCTTGTCCAGCAGCCGTGAGAGGCTTTCCAGGTTATCGCCCATCGCCAGGTTGGCGGCGCGGTTGGCATCGTTCTGTAGCAGCTGCCCGGCCTTGAAGCTTTCACCATCGATATCCTTCTTCACCGGCGGCGATGTGCAGCCAGCGAGCAGGGCAAGGGCGAGGGTGCAGAACGAGACGTGGCGGGGGAACATGGATGGTCCGGGCGGGAAAGGCGAGCCTGAACCATGGCGCGCGCGAGGCTGTGCAGCCAGTTGGATCAACGGTGAATGGCAATCTGAGCAGAGGCCTGCGACCGGCTGCTCAGATTGGTGAGGCGGGAAGGCGCCGGCGAGTGTCGGTGCCTGCGGTGTTCAACGTGGCTGGTTCTGTTCGATCCAGCCGGCGAAGGCGTCGATGATGCTCTGCAGGAAGGGCTGGGTCTTTTCCGACAGCTTGCCGGCTTCGTCGAAGAAGCCGCCGGCACCGCCCAGGTAGGCCTCGGGTTGCTGCAGCACCGGCATGTTGAGGAATACCAGGGACTGGCGCAGGTGGTGGTTGGCGCCGAAGCCGCCGATGGCGCCTGGCGATGCGCTGACCACGGCGCAGGGCTTGGCGTTCCAGGCGCTCTTGCCGTACGGCCGGGAGCCGACGTCGATGGCGTTCTTCAGCACGCCCGGCACCGAGCGGTTGTACTCGGGCGTGACGAAAAGCACCGCGTCGGCTCGGCCGATGCGCTCGCGAAAGGCAGCGTAGCTGGCGGGCGGGGTGCCTGCGTCGAGCTCTTCGTTGTACAGCGGCAGGTCGCCGATCTCGACGATTTCCAGCTTCAGGTTGGTCGGCGCCAGTGCGGCGAATGCCTTGGCGATCTTGCGATTCAGGGATTCCTTGCGCAGGCTGCCGACGACCACGGCAACATCGAAGACTTGGCTCATGACGACTCCTCGGGAAAGCGGTAGTTGAGTCGTTTGTTATAGACGATGCCGGCGGTCCTGGCCGGACCTGGATCAAGAAGGCCGGTCGCATGTCCCAGTCATTCGGCGCGATCTTGGCTCTGTGGGGTAGGGCATCACGCTCCTAGAGTGAGGCCATGTCCTGAATTGCCCGAGTCGAGGTCCACCATGTGCATGAAAGTGTTTTTCGCCGGCGCCAGCGGTGCCATTGGCCAGCGCCTGCTGCCCTTGTTGCTGGAGCGTGGCTATGAGGTGCTGGCGATGAGCCGCTCGCCCGAGCGCGCCGCTCGCATCGAGGCTGCCGGCGCTCGGGCGCTGGTGCTGGATGTCTTCGATGGCGACGGTCTGCGGGACGCCGTACAGGCGTTCGGACCGCGCTGGGTGATCCATCAGCTGACCGATCTGCCCGCCGGTCTTGATCCGGCGCAGATGCCCGCCGCCCAGCCGCGCAATGCCCGCGTGCGCCGCGAAGGCACTGCCAACCTGGTGGCGGCTGCGCGTGCCGCCGGCGTCGAGCGCATGGTCGCGCAGAGCATCGCCTGGGCCTACCGGGCCGGCGAGCAGCCATTGCACGAGGAGCAACCGCTGGACCTTGGCGCCGAAGGCCCGCGCGCCATCAGTGTCGGCGGCGTAGCAGCGCTGGAAAATGCCGTGCTCGGCGCCCAACCGATGGAAGGCATCGTGCTGCGCTACGGCCGGCTCTATGGTCCCGGAACAGGAGCTGAAACGGCTGATCCGCGGCTATCCGTGCATGTCGATGACGCGGCTCGTGCCGCGCTGCTGGCGCTGGAGTGGGGCGCTCACGGTGTCTACAACATCGCCGAGCAGGACGTCGAGGTCAGCTCTGCCAAGGCCCGCCACCGGCTTGGCTGGCAGCCGGGCTTTCGCCTGGCGGGGACACCGGCATGAATCCGGCCGCGGGCCGCGAGTGGCGCATCGGGCTGGCGCTGGCGGCAGCTGTTGCGGCGGGTGCATTGCTCTGGCATCCCGCATCGCGCCCCGTGATGCTTCTTGCCGAAAGCCATGGCGGGCACTCCGCCGACGTGCGGCCGGCTACGCAGGTGAAGCGCCTTTCCTGCGAGCCGCTGGCGGATATGCCCGGCAAGGTCGTCACCACGTTGCAGGTGGATTTCCCGCCCGGGGGCTTCACGCCCGCTCACCGCCATCCCGGCGCGGTGACTGCCATCGTGCTCAGCGGCCAGGTCCGCTCGCAGATGCAGGGCCTGCCGGCGCAGATTTACGGACCGGGGGAAACCTGGTTCGAGCCCAGCCGCGAGCTGCACCTCTTCGCCGAGAACCCCAGCGCCAGCGAACCCGCGCGGCTGCTGGCGGTGATCGTCAGCGAGGAGAATTGCGGGCCGCTGGTGATTCCCGAACCCACTGCCCGGAGCACGCCTTGATGCTTCGCGAAAGGAGACTCGCATGACCCCGCTCACCCCCTTCGACACCGCCCAGCTCGATGCCACCCTGGCGCGCCTTGGCCTGTCGTCGGAGCGCCCCGCCCCGACCCTGGAGAACCTCGACCGGCTGATCGTTGCGGCATTGCACCGGTTGCCCTTCGAGAACCTCGACGTCCTGCTGGACAAGCCGGTGTTGATCGAGCCGGACGCGGTGTTCGAGAAAGTCGTCGAGCGCCATCGCGGCGGCTACTGCTTCGAGCTCAACAGCCTGTTCGCGCGCCTGCTGAACAGCCTGGATTACCGGGTGACGCTGCTGGTGGCGAGGGTGCGCTGGGGGCTTGCGGCGGATGCGCCGCTGACGCCGCAGACCCACCTGCTGCTGCGGGTCGACCTGGAGGAAGGTGCGCACCTGGTGGATATCGGTTTCGGCGGTCCGGCCTCGCCGCGTGCCCTGCCGTTGCGCGTGGATGTGGAGCTGCCCGGCGGGTGGCGCATCAGCCAGAGGGGAGATGGGGAACTGGCGATGGCGACGCGCTCTGCCTCCGGCTGGCAGACGCTTTACCGCTTCACCCTGGAGGCCCAGCACTGGGCCGATTACACCATGCGCAACTGGTACACCTCGACCTACCCGCAGAGCGTGTTCCGCAATTCCCTGCGCGTGGCGCTGAGCGAAGAGGGCGCACGGTTGTCGCTGCTCAACGGGCAGTTCAGCCGGCGGACGACGGAAGGTGATGTCGAGCAGTCCAACATCGCTGATGTGGATGAACTGCTGGCAGTCCTGCGCCAGCGCTTCCACCTGCAGCCCGTGCCGGCAGAGATCGAGCCCCTGCGCATGCGGCTGGCGCAACTGTTGCCGCCGAACAGCTGAGAGGGGTTATTGACCGGAAGCGGTGACGGTGGCGGGTACGTCGGGTGCCGCACCGATGGCCAGGCGCACGGTCCGGCCCGCCAGGTCACTGCGTCGCAGCGTACCGCCCGGCGTGGCATCGAACCAGCGGCCTTGCAGGTCTGATGCACTGCATTGCAGTCGCCGCTCGATGGTGCTGCCCGCTTCGGCCGGCGGCAACAGCCAGCGGCATTGGCCATCGAAGATGATCGCTCCTTGGCGCGGTGGTTCCCAGGCGGAGGCAGGCAGGTGATCGCGGAATGACAGGATGGCGAAGGCCTGGTCCGGTTGGACCACATCGTTGGGGTGAGAGGCGGACTCACCGTCGAGCTGGATCTGGATGCGGCTGAGCTGGCGCGTGCAGCCGTCAGCGCGAGCGATCAGTGGCACCTGGAAACTGACGCGCTGGGGTCGCGCAGCATGCCCCGGCGTATTGAACAGGTGATGACTGACGCTCTGCTTCGTCGCTCCGGAGCAGGTACCGCCTGGGGACGGAAGATATTGGGCGTCGCCGCGGAGTTGGAAGTCTCCCGGCAGGTCTGCTTCCAGCGTGAATTCATCGCTGGCGCAGCCGCCCAGGACGGCGAAGGCCAGGAGGATACTGAAGCGGAAGGCGAAGTGGGGCATGTATGAAGCCTGCGGCAGTCGTAGCTGCGCAGAAGCATCCACTCCTCGCGGAAGCGCCTGAAGCGGATCAGTCCTTTTCAAATGTAGGAAAGTGGCAAACCGCACGAGTCATGTGACTCGGCTCAACCGATCATCCCGAAACCGCGCGCCATCAGGCTCGCCAGCAGCGGCAGGATCAGCAGCGCGAGCAGTTCGACGCGGATGGTCATGATCACCCGCTTCGCCTGGCGCTCGCTGGGCGCCGGCACGCGCCCGGCCTTGAGCTCGTTGCGCCAGTTGAGGAAGGTCATGGTTGGCAGGATCGACAGCAGCGCCACCAGGACGAACAGGCCGATCTTGGCGTGGAAGATACTGTTGTGCAGGTAATACTCGGTGCCCTTGGCGAACCACACCACGCGTGCCGCGCCGGTCAACAGGACCAGGCCGGCGCAGGCGCCGTAGGCGAGGTCGACGATGACCAGGCTGCGCGCCCGCGACAGGTCCAGGGGCAGGCGGAACAACTGGTGCTCCAGCACCAGCAGGGCGAACAGGATGAAGATCGACAGGTAGTGCAGGTACGCGGCAATGGCTTGGGCCATGGAGGCTTCCTCGGATGGGGCCTTCTTATTGGGGATTCAGGCTTGGGCCGATGACGCGTGGAAAACCACCCGGTTGCGTCCGGCCTGCTTGGCACTGTAAAGCGCGGCGTCGGCGCGTTCCAGTGCCTGGTCCACGGCTTCCTCGCCGACCAGCAGGGTGCAGCCGATGCTCAGGCTCACCGGCAGTGGCCCGCTGGCCAACGGCACCGGCTCGTTGCCGATCAACTGGCGCACGCGTTCGGCGACCCGCTGCAATTCCTCGCCGTCCTTCACCTTGAGCAGCGCGACGAATTCCTCTCCGCCCTGGCGCACCAGCAGGTCGTCGGGGCGTAGCGCGGCGCGCAGGCGTCGGGCACATTCGCACAGCACCTGGTCACCGGCGGCATGGCCATGCTGGTCGTTGATCGACTTGAAGAAGTCGAGGTCGGCATACAGCACGCCCAGCTGCGCATGGCTTTCCCGCGCCATCCGGCATTCGCGCTCCTGGAAGGTCAGCAGGCCGCCCCGGTTCCACAGCTGGGTCAGCGGGTCGAGCAGGGCCTTGCGCTGTTCGCGGTCCATCTCCACGCGCAGGTCGCGGTTGTTCTGGATCAGTGTGCGCAGTTGCAGGTAGCCCTCGGCTAGGGTGGCGAGGTCGCGGAAATTTGCCTGTTGCGCCTGGGTCATGCTGCGCGGGCGCGGGTCGACCATGCACAGGGTGCCGATGGCCTGCCCATTGCCGGCGCGCAGCGGGCGCCCGGCGTAGAAGCGGATGTAGGGCGGGCCGAGCACCAGCGGGTTGTCGGCGAAACGTGCGTCGAGGGTGGCGTCGGGTACCAGCAGGGTGTCCTCGCCAAGAATCGCGTAGCCGCAGAAGGACACGTCGCGCGTCGTCTCGTTGGCGTCGAGGCCGACGCGGGCCTTGAACCACTGGCGGTCCTGGTCGATCAGGCTGATCAGAACCGTGTCGACCTTCACCAGGTCCTGGGTCAGCTGGACCAGCGTGTCCAGGTAGTGCTCGGCCGGGGTGTCGAGCAGGTTCATCTCATCCAGGGTCTGCTGACGCAGGGTTTCGTCAACGGGAATGGGACAAGCCGGCATGGCGTCTCCTCAACTGGTCAGGGGCTGGCAGGCACCTGCCAGGCATCTTGGCGCGTGAGCCTCCAGGCGTAGAGGGCGAGGATCACGCCGCGCAGCAACATGAAGCATAGGAAGGTTAGCCATAAACCGTGATTTCCCCAGCCCTGCAGCGCGATGCCCAGCGGCAGGCTGGCGGCACAGGCGAGCAGCATGGCGTTGCGCATCTCGCGGGCGCGGGTGGCGCCGATGAACAGGCCGTCGAGCAGATAGCTCCACATGCCGATCAGCGGCAGGCAGGCGAGGTAGGGCAGGTACTGGTCGGCGGTGGCGCGTACTTCGGGGATGTCGCTCTGCAGGGCGATGAACAGGTGCCCGGCGAAGGTGAAAAGGGCAACGAACAGCAGGCTGGCGATCAGTGACCAGCCGCAGGCGACCACCAGCGAACGACGCAGCGCGGTGCGGTCGCGGCTGCCGATGGCATGCCCGCACAGGGCCTCCACCGCATGGGCGAGTCCGTCGAGGGCGTAGGAGGTGACCATCAGCCCGTTCAGCAGCAAGGCATTGGCGGCCACCGTGGCGTCGCCCAGGCGGGTGCCCTGCACCGTCAGCAGGAAGAACACGCCCTGCAGCGCCAGGCTGCGGATGAATATATCGCGGTTGACCATCAGCAGTGGGCGCCAACTGGCCCAGGCGCGCAGGCGAGTCCAGTCCGGCTGGCCGGAGTAGCGCGCCAGGGTCCCGCGGGTCAGCGCCAGGCCGAGCAGGGCGCCACTCCATTCGGCGAGCACGGAGGCCTTCGCCGCACCGGCGACGCCCCAGCCCAGGCCGATCACGAACCAGAGGCTGAGAACGATGTTGATGACGTTGGTGGTCAGCAGGATCGCCAGTGGCGCGCGGGCGTTCTGCGTCCCGAGGAACCAGCCGACCAGCGCGTAGGTGGCCAGCGCTGCCGGCAGGCCGAACAGGCGGATGTGGAAGAACTCGCGAGCCAGGGAGTCCAGCTCTGCGGAGGGGCGCATCAGCGCGAGCACGGGGCCGGTCAGCGGGATCGCCAGCAAGCCGAGCAGCAGCGCCAGACCCAGGGCCAGCAGGAGACTCTGGCCGAGTATCCGCCGCAGCGCGCCGCCATCGTCACGCCCGGTCGCCTGCGCGGCAAAACCGGTGGTGCCCATGCGCAGGAAGCCCAGTACGCCCACCAGCAGGGTATAGAGCCCGCCGCCGACGGCCACCGCGCCGAGTTGGTGCGCGTGCGGCAGGTGACCGATCACCGCGCTGTCGACCAGGGTAACCAGCGGCACGGAGACGTTGGAAAGGATCATCGGCGCGGCGAGCGCCCAGACACGGTGGTGGGTTGGCGAATGCCGCCAGGCTTCGAGCAGGGAATTCATTCGGGGCTCCTGAGCAGGCCCGCAGTATAGCGAGCCGGGAGCCACCGATTTCAGCGGACGAAGGTCAGCCGGTTCTCTTGCGATAGGCGCAGTAGCCAGGGCGCGGGCCGACCTGCGGGTGGTTGCGACAGGTGTCCGGGCGCTTGGCGTAGACACTGCAGAGGCGGGTCTTGCGGTCGAGGAAGTAGCAGTCGCCGTTGCTGGTGCGGGTCAGGGTGAAGATGCCGCTCTTCTGGTTGAAGCGCTCGACGATGCCTTCCTTCAGCAAGCGTTTGGCGATGTTCTTTGCCGGCTCGTCGCGCTCGAATTCGTCGACGACGCCGATCCGGATCAGGTCGTTGACGTTGACTTCCGCCGGCATAGTGCAGCAGGTGGCGTTGCAGTCCTTGCACAGGCCCGAGGTGTACTTGGCCCAGGTTTCCAGGCGGTCCAGTTCAGCGTTGGCGATCAGCGGTGGTTTTCTCATGGGGGCATTCGGCGGGGCGTTGCAAAGGTGCGCATCATAGTGGTGAGGCAGGGCAATTGCGCGCTCTTTCGACGAAGGGCCTCAGAGTGCCGTCAGCCCGCCGTGCTCCCGAAGGTGGGCGTTGAGCGCTGGATAGCAGAGGCGGAACCAGGGGGTGAAGCGGTCCGGGGCGGCGGCCATTTCCATTTCCAGGTCGGCCAGGGTGATGTAACGAAAATCGTCGGCCTCCTCCGGATCGGGGTGGGGTGGCTGATCGTCCACGGCGGCGAAGATATGCCCGTACTCGTTCTCGATGAGGCCGCCGGGCAGCTCGAGGCAGTAGCTGAACTCGAACAACTTGTGCAGGTGTACATGGACACCCATCTCCTCGCCCAGCCGGCGTTCGGCGGCGTCGAGGGCGGTTTCGTCGGGGTAGGGGTGACCGCAGCAACTGTTGCTCCACAGTCCGCCGCAGTGGTATTTGGCTTGCGCGCGGCGTTGCAGCAGCAGTTCCCCTGCCGGATTGAACAGATAGACCGAGATTGCCCGATGCCGCAGGCCCTGTCGGTGCGCCTCGAGTTTTTCCAGTGTGCCGACGGGGTTGTCGTGCTCGTCGACCAGAATCACCTGGATATCCGTCATGCAAGATCTCCCTCGGGGAATCCGAAACGCAGCCGGCCCAGACGCATCAGACCCAGTAGCAGGCAACTGAGGTGGCCGTTGTCGAGCAGCGAGCCGTCCAGCAAGCGCGTCTGCACCTCCGCCAGCGGCAGCGTCAGCACGACGATGTGCTCGTCGTCGTCCGGCTGCGGTTCGCGTACGCGTTGCCCGCTTGTGGCGAGGAAGGCATGCAGCAGGTTGTCATGGGTGCCGGGGTTGGGTGAGAGCGACAGCAACGGCTCGACCTGGTCGAACACATAGCCGGTCTCTTCCAGCAGCTCGCGCCGAATGGCTTGCTCGCGGTCGGCGTCGTCCGGCTTGACCCAGCCGCCGGGCAGCTCCACTACCCAGCCTCGAACGCCATGGCGGTACTGGCGCACGAGGAGCAGCTCGCCATCGCGGGTCAGCGCCGTGGCATTGACCCAGTCCGGGTACTCGAGAACGTAGGCGGTTTCCGGCTCGTCACGGCCGGGCCAGCGCAGGCGGTCGCGACGCAGGTTGAAGGTGCGGGAGCCGAATAGCCATTCCGACGGCTCGTCGCTGTGCGGGAGTGTATCCATGACGTGACTCGGCACGGTCCGGGTCCCAGCAGCATAGCCAGTGTGGCTTGGTTGTCGGGCCCGCCCGTCGGTCCGCTCAGCCCCTGCGGATCATCCAGATACCGATGGCGATGGCGACCATGCCGGCGACCTTCATAGCGCTGACCGGCGCTTCCTTGAAGCCGGCCCAGCCGAAGTGGTCCAGGGCCAGCGCCATGCCCAGTTGCCCGGCGAGCACCAGCACCATGAACATCAGCGCACCGACGCGCGGCGCGGCGAAGGCGGCGATGAAGATGAAGAACATCCCCAGGAAACCGCCGCACCACTGCCACCAGGGCATCCCGCGCATCGCTGCGAGGCTGGGGAATTCACGGTTGGCCAGGGTCAGCGCGAGCAGGCCGAGCATGCCGACAAAGAAGGAAATCAGCGCGGCGGCCAGTACGCTGGACACTTGCTTGGCCAGTTGACCGTTGATGCCCGCCTGCAACGGCAGGCAGGCGCCGGCGATCAGCGGCAGGACGAACATCCACCAGGGCGGCGTAGGCATGGGAAACTCCGGAAACGGCTCGCGGGCAGGGCGGCGAAGGGCCGTCCTGCGATCGAACGATGAAATGTAGCCGCGTAGTATGCACCAGACCGGAGCATTGCTCCCGTCCCGATGGAGGTGCCGATCATGGCCACCCGCGCTTCCCGCGTCCTCAGCGTCCGCATCGAGCGGACTCGCGATGCGGCCTACGACTTCCTCGCCGACCCGAATAACTTCCCTTACTGGGCTTCCGGGCTGTGCAGCGCCATCGCGCCGCTTGAAGGCGACCTGTGGCTGGCGCAGACACCCCAGGGGCCCCTGCGCGTGCGTTTTTCGCCGCGCAACGGGTTCGGCGTGCTGGACCACGACGTGCTACCCGAGCAGGCTCCGGCCATTCATATCCCGCTGCGGCTGATCCCCAATGGCGATGGCTGCGAGTTGCAGTTGACCCTGCTGCGTCAGCCGCAGATGGACGACGCCACCTTCGAGCGCGATGCGCAGTGGGTGGAGCGCGACCTGCAGGCGATCAAGGTATTGCTTGAGTCGGCGTGAATCAGCGGGATCAGGCGACGGCTTTCAGCCGAGCGATGGGCGGGTGAGCTTGCTGGCTGACCTGCCAGAGGTCGTATGCGGCCTGCATGGCCAGCCAATGGCGGGCAGTCCCCAGGCCCGCCTGCTCCAGGCGCCAGGCCAGGTCGGCGCTGATCGGCGCGCGGCCATGGAGAACCTTGGACAGGTGCGGGCGGCTTATGCCGAGGTGGGTTGCCAGTGCCGTCACGGACAGGCATAGCTCCGGCAAGACATCCTCGAGCAGGACTTCTCCGGGATGAGGCGGATTATGCATCGCCATGCTCTGCTCCTTCGGTCAGTGATAGTCGAGATAGTCCAGCAACTCTGCGTCGCTGTCGATGAAGCGGAAAATCACCCGCCAATTGTCCGAGACATTGACGGCCCAGTAACCGGCCAACGAGCCTTTGAGTCCATGCAGGCGGTAACCGGGCAGGTCCATATCTCTGGGGCCATTGGCTGTATCCAGAGCGGCGAGGATGCGTTGCGCCCGCACGCCGCGAGGATCACCGTACTGATAAAGGGCGCGCAGCCCTTTGTGGCGGGAGCTCCTGAACATCGCTGGACTGTAATCTAACAGATTACAGTCTCCCTGGCTGAGATACTTGTGGGAAGTCTTCACTGGCCGGGCGCATGTCCTACAACCGCGCGGCCAGTTCGGCGCCCTCGCGGATGGCCCGTTTGGCATCCAGCTCCCGCGCCACGCTGGCGCCGCCGATGACGTGGTAGCGCAGGTTCTCCGCCGCCAGTGTCGGTTGCAGTTCCAGCAGGGGTTCCTGGCCGGCGCAGATCACCACATTGTCCGCGGCCAGGCATTGCTCTTCGCCATCGATGCGGATGTGCAGGCCGTCATCGTCGATGCGCAGGTACTCGACGCCGCCAAGCATTCGTACACCGTGATGCCTGAGGTGCGCGCGGTGCACCCAGCCGCTGGTCTTGCCCAGCCCGGCCCCCGGTTGCCCGGCCTTGCGCTGCAGCAGCCAGAGCTGCCGGCGGGGAGCGGCGGCGACCGGCGGGATCAGCCCGCCACCCGTGGCATTGTCCAGATCGATGCCCCACTGGCCGAGCCATTCGCCCAGCGGTTGCGGCCCATCGCGGTCGGTCAGCAGGAAGCTGGCGACGTCGAAGCCGATGCCGCCGGCGCCGATCAGTGCGACCTTCGCGCCCACCGGTGCGCCGCGCAGCACGTCGAGGTAGCTCAGCACCTTGGCGTGGGCGATGCCCGGGATCGACGGCGTGCGCGGCTGGATGCCGGTGGCGACTATCACCTCGTCGTACTCGCCGCTCAGTTCGCCGCGCTGGATACGCCGGCCCAGTTGCACCTGGACGCCCAGCTCGCCCAGTCGCACGGCGAAGTAGCGCAATGTCTCGTGGAATTCCTCCTTGCCCGGCACGCGCTTGGCAAGGTTGAACTGCCCGCCGATCTCCCCGGCAGCCTCGAACAGCGTCACGCGATGGCCGCGCTCGGCGGCGACGCAGGCGGCGGACAACCCGGCCGGTCCCGCGCCGATCACCGCGATGCGTTTGTGGACGCGCGCCTTGCGGTAACGCAGTTCGGTCTCGAAGGCTGCACGCGGGTTGACCAGGCAACTGGCGCGGCGATTGGCAAAGGCGTGGTCCAGGCAGGCCTGGTTGCAGGCGATGCAGGTATTGATCGATTCCGCGCGGCCGGCGGCAGCTTTTTCCACGAACTGCGGATCGGCCAGCAGCGGACGGGCCATTGAGACCAGATCGGCGTGGCCCTCCGCGAGCAGGCGTTCGGCGACTTCCGGCGTGTTGATGCGGTTGCTGGCGATCACCGGCACACGCAACTCCCGGCGCAGGCGTGCGGTGACGTCGGCGAAGGCGGCGCGCGGCACCGAGGTGACGATGGTCGGCACCCGCGACTCGTGCCAGCCGACGCCGGTGTTGAGCAGGTCGATCCCCGCGCCTTCGAGGGCTCGTGCAACGGTGCGGACTTCGTCCCAGTTGTTGCCGCCTTCCACCAGGTCGAGCAGCGACAGGCGGTAGCTGATGACGAAGCGTTCGCCCAGCGCGCGACGCGTGCGGCGCACGATCTCCAGCGGCAGGCGCATGCGGTTGCCCAGGTCGCCACCCCAGCGGTCGTGGCGCTGGTTGGTGCGTGGGCAGAGAAACTGGTTCAGCAGGTAGCCCTCGCTGCCCATGATCTCCACGCCGTCGTAGCCGGCGGCGTGGGCGAGCTTCGCGCAGCGCACGAAGGCGGCGATGGTCCGCAGGATGCCGCGCTCGGAGAGCTCGCGCGGGGCGAACCAGCTGATCGGCGATTTCAGCGGCGAGGCCGAGACCACCAGCGGGTGATAACCGTAGCGCCCGGCATGGAGGATCTGCAGGAGGATGCGCCCGCCCTCGCGGTGCACCGCCTGAGTCAGGCGGCGGTGCGCCGGCACCTGCAGGCCGCTGGTCAGGCTGCTGCCCAGCGGCAGCAGCCAGCCTTCGCGGTTGGGGGCGAAGCCGCCAGTGATGATCAGACCGACGCCGCCGCGCGCGCGCTCTCGATAGTAGGCGGCGAGCTTGCCGAAGTCCCAGAGGCGATCTTCCAGCCCGGTATGCATCGAGCCCATCACCACGCGGTTGCGTAGCTGGAGGGCGCCCAGGTCGAGCGGGGCGAGCAGGTGAGGAAAAGGCGAGGCGGCGGACGGCATGGAAGCACTCATGGGCAATCAGGTCCTGCCACCCTAATGGGCCGGCGGTGGGTCGGTTAACGGCCCGGCTGCCGTTCCGTTCGGGCATTTCGGTCAAGCGTTTCGATTTGACAGACTGGCCACAGGTTCCAGACTTGTCCCATGGCAGGGCTTCGTGCCCCGAACGCTGGCTGAAGTGACGGAGGTCGTCATGAAAGCGATAAGAACAAGACATGCGCGCCATTACCTGCTCGCTGCCCTCATCGGTGTGGCACTGCTCGGACTGCACGAAACCCTCCAGCCGGATCGCGCGCAGTCCGCCTGTCGTTTCGATGGGGCCTCTATCTCCTGCGCCTACCCGCCCGTTGCCCATTTAGGGGTACTCGCCAGTCCGTTCTGAGTGACGCACTGACGCGCGTCAATGCGCCGCAAAGTCTCCGCGTGCATGGTCTGCCCCGCTCAAAGCTGGCGCATTGCGTCCGCTTGGCTATCTTTTAAGCAGCAAGGGTCCGGCTATGCACCGGACGTACGCTGCCTGATCAGGAGACGCACGATGGATATGAACCGTCGGCAATTTTTCAAGGTCTGCGCCGTGGGCCTTGGAGGATCGAGCCTGGCGGCACTCGGGATGGCACCCCCGGATGCATTCGCCGACCAGATCCGCCATTTCAAGCTTGCGCGCACCGTCGAGACCCGCAACACCTGCCCGTACTGCTCGGTAGGCTGCGGCATCCTCATGTACAGCCAGGGTGATGCGGCGAAGAACGTCTCGCAGAACATCATCCACATCGAGGGTGATTCCGATCACCCGGTCAACCGCGGCACGCTTTGCCCAAAGGGCGCCGGCCTGCTCGATTTCGTCCACAGCCCCAATCGCCTGAAGTACCCGCAGATTCGCGAAGCGGGTTCGAGCGAGTGGAAGCGCATCGGCTGGGACGAAGCGCTGGACCGCATCGCCAAACTGGTGAAGGAAGATCGTGACGCCAACTTCATCGAGAAGAACGCCCAGGGCCAGACGGTGAACCGCTGGCTGACCACCGGCTTCCTGGCCGCGTCGGCGTCTTCCAACGAAGCGGGCTACATCACCCACAAGGTGATGCGTTCCCTGGGACTGCTGGCATTCGACAACCAAGCGCGTGTCTGACACGGCCCGACGGTGGCAAGTCTTGCCCCGACGTTTGGCCGTGGCGCCATGACCAACCATTGGACCGACATCAAGAATGCCGATCTGATTCTGATCATGGGCGGAAACGCCGCTGAAGCGCATCCGTGCGGCTTCAAGTGGGTGACCGAAGCCAAGGCGCACAACAAGGCGCGCCTGCTGGTGGTCGACCCAAGATTCACCCGTTCCGCTTCGGTGGCCGACTACTACGCGCCGATCCGTACCGGCACGGACATCGCCTTCCTCGGTGGCCTGATCAATTTCCTGCTGGAAAACGACAGGTACCAGAAGGAGTACGTGCACAACTACACCGACGTCTCCTTCATCGTGAAGGAAGGCTTCGGCTTCGACGACGGTCTGTTCAACGGCTATGACGCCGAGAAGCGCACCTACCCGGACAAGTCCTCCTGGCAGTACGAGCTGGGTGAGGACGGCTTCGCCAAGGTCGACCCGACCCTGACGCATCCGCGCTGCGTGTTCAACCTGATGAAGCAGCACTACAGCCGCTATACGCCGGATGTGGTGAGCAACATCTGTGGCACGCCCAAGGACATGATGCTCAAGGTGTGGGAGGAGATTTCCACCACCGCCGCACCGGGCAAGGTGATGACCATCATGTACGCCCTGGGCTGGACCCAGCACTCGGTGGGCGCGCAGATGATCCGTACCGGCGCGATGGTCCAACTGCTGCTGGGCAACATCGGCATGCCCGGCGGCGGCATGAACGCCCTGCGCGGTCACTCCAACATCCAGGGCCTGACCGACCTCGGGCTGCTGTCCAACTCGCTGCCCGGCTACCTGACCCTGGCCGGCGATGCCGAGCAGGACTTCACCGCATACCTCGCCAAGCGTACGTCCAAGCCGCTGCGTCCGGGGCAGTTGTCCTATTGGCAGAACTATCCCAAGTTCCACGTCAGCCTGATGAAATCCTGGTTCGGCAAATCCGCGACCAAGGAAAACAACTGGTGCTACGACTGGCTGCCCAAGCTGGACATGCCCGGCGCCGGCTACGACGTGCTGCGCTACTTCGACATGATGTACCAGGGCAAGGTCAACGGTTACTTCTGCCAGGGCTTCAATCCCATCGCCTCGTTCCCCAACAAGGCCAAGGTCAGCGCTGCGCTGGCCAAGCTGAAGTGGATGGTGGTGATGGACCCGCTGGCCACCGAAACCTCCGAGTTCTGGCGCAATGCCGGCGAGCACAACGACGTCGACACCCAGGCCATCCAGACCACGGTGTTCCGCCTGCCCACCAGTTGTTTCGCCGAGGAGGACGGCTCCATCGTCAACTCCGGCCGCTGGCTGCAATGGCACTGGAAGGGCGCCGAGCCGCCGGGTGAAGCGCGCACCGACATCGCCATCATGAGCGGCCTGCTGCATCGCCTGCGCGAAGCCTATCGCAAGGACGGCGGCAAGTTCCCAGACCCGATCCTGGGCCTGGACTGGCCGTACCTGACGCCCGACGAACCGACTCCGGAGGAGATCGCCAAGGAGTACAACGGCAAGGCACTGGCCGACCTCGTCGACCCCGCCAATGGCATGGTACTGGCGAAGGCGGGCGAGCAGTTGCCCGGCTTTGCGCTGCTGCGTGACGACGGCAGTACTGCCAGTGGCTGCTGGATCTTCGCCGGCTCCTGGACGCAGCAGGGCAACCAGATGGGCCGCCGCGACAACAGCGATCCCTACGCCATGGGCCAGACCCTGGGCTGGGCCTGGGCGTGGCCGGCCAACCGGCGCATCCTCTACAACCGCGCCTCGGCCGACGTCAGCGGCAAGCCGTGGGACCCGCTGAAGAAGCGCCTGGTGTGGTGGAACGGCAAGGCCTGGGGCGGCACCGACATCCCGGACTTCAAGCCCGACTCGGCGCCGGAAGCGGGGATGAACCCGTTCATCATGAACCCCGAAGGCGTGGCGCGCTTCTTCGCCGTCGACAAGATGGCCGAGGGCCCGTTCCCCGAGCACTACGAGCCGTTCGAGACGCCGATCGGCGTCAACCCGCTGCACAAGAACCCGCAGGCGATCAGCAGCCCGGCGGCGCGGGTGTTCAAGAACGACATGGAGCTGTTCGGCACGGCGAAGGAATTTCCGTACGCCGCGACCACCTACCGGCTCACCGAGCACTTCCACTTCTGGACCAAGCATTGCCGCCTGAATGCCATCGTCCAGCCGGAGCAGTTCGTCGAGATCGGCGAGGCGTTGGCCAAGGAAATCGGCATCAAGGCCGGCGACCGCGTGAAGGTGTCCTCCAACCGCGGCTTCATCAAGGCGGTGGCGGTGGTGACCAAGCGCATTCGTCCGCTGCAGGTCAACGGCCAGACCGTGCACCACGTGGGCATTCCCCTGCACTGGGGCTTCTCCGGCGTGGCGCGCAACGGCTATCTGACCAACACCCTGACCCCCTTCGTGGGTGACGGGAACACGCAGACGCCGGAGTTCAAGTCCTTCCTCGTCAACGTGGAAAAGGCGTGAGGTGACCCATGAGTAGCCAAGACATCTACGCCCGCTCCGCCACCACCTTGCCGTCACCCTCGGTGCGTCACGAGGAGGAAGTGGCCAAGCTGATCGACGTGTCCAAGTGCATCGGTTGCAAGGCCTGCCAGGTCGCCTGCTCGGAATGGAACGAGCTGCGCGACGAGGTGGGCCACAACCATGGCACCTACGACAACCCCATCGACCTGACGGACCAGTCGTGGACGGTGATGCGCTTCACCGAGTACGAAGCGCCAGCCGGCAACCTGGAATGGCTGATCCGCAAGGACGGCTGCATGCATTGCGCCGAGCCCGGCTGCCTGAAGGCCTGCCCGAGCCCCGGGGCGATCGTGAAGTACGCCAACGGCATCGTCGACTTCAACCAGGACCACTGCATCGGCTGCGGCTACTGCATCACCGGCTGCCCGTTCAACATCCCGCGGATCTCGCAGAAGGACCACAAGGCGTACAAGTGCACCCTGTGTTCCGACCGCGTGGCCGTGGGCATGGAGCCGGCCTGCGTGAAGACCTGCCCGACCGGCGCCATCGTCTTCGGTACCAAGGAGGACATGAAGGAACACGCTGCCGAGCGCATCGTCGACCTGAAGTCCCGTGGCTTCGAGCACGCCGGCCTGTATGACCCGGAAGGCGTCGGCGGTACGCACGTGATGTACGTGCTGCACCATGCCGACCAGCCGTCGCTGTATGCCGGGTTGCCCGACAAACCGGCGATCAGCCCGCTGGTCAGCCTGTGGAAAGGCCTGACCAAGCCGCTGGGCCTGCTGGCCATGGCCGGCGTGGTGCTGGCCGGGTTCTTCCACTACACCCGCATCGGCCCCAACCGGGTCGAGGAGGACGAGGAAGACGGCCCCGACCCGCAGGCGCCGGTGCACAAGGTCGACCCATCGGTGCATGACTATGATCCGCGCGATCCCCGCTGACTGACGTCCGCCCTCCTCGCGGGGGGGCGGAAAAGGGCAGCAAGGAGCCCGACGACATGAAAAAAGATATCCAGCGTTACAACGCCAACGAACGGAGCAACCACTGGATGGTGGCCATTCTGTTCTTCCTCGCCGGCCTCTCGGGGCTGGCGCTGTTCCATCCGGCCATGTTCTGGCTGACCAACCTGTTCGGCGGCGGGCCGTGGACGCGCATTCTCCATCCCTTCCTCGGGGTGGCGATGTTCCTGTTCTTCCTCGGCCTGGTGATCCGCTTTGCCCACCACAACCTGGTGGAAAAGCGCGATGTGCAGTGGCTGAAACAATGGCGCGACGTGGTGACCAACCGCGAGGAGAACCTCCCCGAGGTCGGGCGCTACAACGCCGGGCAGAAGCTGCTGTTCTGGACCCTGCTGCTGTGCATGCTGGTGCTGCTGGTGACCGGCTTCGTGATGTGGCGGGCGTACTTCAGCCACTTCTTCGGCATCGACATCATCCGCATCGCCTCGCTGCTGCATGCCTTCGCCGCCTTCGTACTCATCTGCAGCATCCTGGTGCACATCTACGCCGGCCTCTGGGTGAAGGGTTCGATGGGCGCCATGCTCTACGGCTGGGTCAGCCGCGGCTGGGCGCGCAAGCACCACGCTGCCTGGCTCAAGGACGTGGACAAGGGCAAGGGCCACTGACCCTCGACGTAATCGCCGGCTGAGGCCAGTGCACTCGCCGGCACGAACCATACCCTCTCTCTTCCGGGAGAGGGCTAGGGAGAGGGGCTATTCAGGCCCCGCTCCGAACCCAACAAGGAGTCCTGCGTGTCAGGCCGAATTCTTGAACCCGGGCAGATCGAAGCTGCCGCAAACATCCCGCCGCTGTTCAATCTACCTCTCCAAGACCTGTTCTCCCGCCGCGCCGCACGCCTGCGCGAACTGGCACCGGATAATCCGCTGCAGGGCTACCTGGAGCTGATTGCCGGGGTCTGCGACGCTCAGCAGGTGCTGCTGGACCGCAAGCTGTTCCTGCCCACGCCGGATGCCGCCGCGCTGGCCCGCAGCCAGGAACACCGCATGCCGCCGCTGGCCTACGAAGTCCTGGTGCGCGAAGGTGCGTGGCTGCCGCTGCTGGATGCTTTCCTCGATGCCTATGAGCTCACCGCCAACCCGGCCGTGGTCGAGGCGCTGAAGACACTGCGCAACGCCGACTCCGGCCAGCGCAAGGCCTGGGCACTGGGCCTGCTCAACGGCCAGTTCGACCTGCTGCCGCCAGCCCTGGTGCCCTTCCTCGGCGCCGTACTGCAGGTCGCCTTCAGCCAGTGGCTGCTGCAACTGCCGGAAGACACCCTGGTGGAAACCGACAGCCAGGC
Organism: Pseudomonas sp. HS-18; assembly: GCF_020401845.1. Taxonomy (NCBI): domain Bacteria; kingdom Pseudomonadati; phylum Pseudomonadota; class Gammaproteobacteria; order Pseudomonadales; family Pseudomonadaceae; genus Pseudomonas; species Pseudomonas sp. HS-18. The sequence continues at coordinate 5,620,273 of NZ_CP084413.1, read as the reverse complement.
CCTCTGCCCGGCCTGCGGCGCGCCGCCGGTGGCCGGGATGATCCGCCACCAGGGCAAGCACGCCGGGCTGCGTTATCTGGCCTGCTCGCTGTGCTCCTGCGAATGGCACTACGTGCGCGTGAAGTGCAGCCACTGCGCCGAGAGCAAGGGGCTGGCCTACTACTCATTGCAGCGCGAAGGCGTGGCCAGCGACCAGGCGCCGCTCAAGGCCGAAACCTGCCCTGGCTGCCAGTCCTACCTCAAGCAGTTCTACCTGCAGCACGACAAGCACGCGGAACCCCAGGCGGACGACCTGGCCAGCCTCGCCCTGGACATTCGCCTCGCCGAAGACGGCTATCTGCGCACCGCACCGAATCTGCTGCTCGCACCGGGTGGCTCTTCGTAGGATGCGGTGAAGCGAAGCGATACCCATCAAGCACAGCATGGGTATCGCAGGCTCCACCCATCCTATGAACGCCGAGCGACAACGGCGGATAACGCGTTCCGCGTTATGCGCCCTACACTGACTCCAGCCATCGACTCCGCATTAAGGTTCGTCCATGACCTCGGTACGTTTGCCCTCCATCGACCGCCTGCTGCGCAGCCCGGCCTGCCAGCCTTTGCAGCAACGCTATGGCCGTGAGGCCCTGCTCAAGACCCTGCGCGACCTGCTAGACGAGCTGCGTGACCCCGCGCGCCATGGCCAACTGGCAGCAGTCGAGTTGGAAGAGTCCGTGCTCGCCGGCCGTGCCGGCGAACGCCTCGCCGCGCACCACGCCAGCCGCGTGCGGCGGGTATTCAACCTCACCGGTACCGTGCTGCACACCAACCTCGGCCGCGCGCTGTTGCCGGAGGAGGCCATCGAAGCCATCACGATGGCGGCGCGCTACCCGCTCAACCTCGAATTCGACCTCGCCACCGGCAAGCGTGGCGACCGCGACGACCTCATCACCGGGCTGATCCGCGAGCTCACCGGCGCCGAGGCCGTCACCGTGGTCAACAACAACGCCGCCGCCGTGCTGCTGGCGCTCAACAGCCTGGGCGCGCGCAAGGAAGGGGTCATTTCCCGTGGCGAGCTGATCGAGATCGGCGGCGCCTTTCGCATCCCCGATATCATGTCCCGCGCCGGGGTGAAGCTGGTCGAGGTCGGCACCACCAACCGCACCCACGCCAAGGACTACGAAGCCGTCATCGGCCCGCGCTCCGGCCTGCTGATGCGCGTGCACACCAGCAACTACAGTGTGCAGGGCTTCACTGCCAGCGTGTCGACGCCGCAACTGGCACAGATCGCCCACGCCCATGGTTTGCCGCTGCTGGAGGATCTGGGCAGCGGCACCCTGGTCGATCTCACCCGCTGGGGCCTGCCCAAGGAGCCGACCGTGCAGGAGGCTCTGCGCGACGGTGCCGACATCGTCACCTTCAGCGGCGACAAGTTGCTTGGCGGCCCGCAAGCCGGGCTGATCCTGGGCAGCAGGGAGCTGATCGGTCGGATCAAGAAGAACCCGCTCAAGCGCGCCCTGCGCGTGGACAAGCTGACCCTTGCCGCGCTGGAGGCCGTGCTCAATCTCTACCGCGACCCCGACCGCCTCGCCGAGCGCCTTACCAGCCTGCGCTTGCTCAGCCGGCCGCAGGCCGATATCCGCACCCAGGCGCAACGACTTGCGCCGGCCTTCGCTGCGCTGCTTGGCGATCGCTGGAGCGTCAGAGCCGTGGATGCCCTGGGCATGATCGGCAGCGGCGCACAGCCGGTTGCGCGGCTGCCCAGCGCTGCATTGTGCCTGCGACCGAACCAGCCCAAGCGCCAGCGTGGCCGCGCATTGCTGGACCTTGAAGAGCGCCTGCGCTGCCTGCCGATCCCGGTGCTCGGCCGCATTGACGACGACGCGCTGTGGCTCGACCTGCGCCAGCTCGACGACGAGCCCGGCTTCGTCGGGCAACTGCCTCTGCTGGCCGAGGGCGAGGCGTGATCGTCGGCACCGCCGGGCACATCGACCACGGCAAGACGTCCCTGCTGCGCGCCCTCACCGGCGTCGAAGGCGACCGCCGCCCGGCCGAACGCGAGCGCGGTATCACCATCGACCTGGGCTATGTCTACGCAGAGCTCGGCGACGGTGCGTTGACAGGTTTTATCGACGTGCCGGGGCACGAGCGCTTCGTCCACAACATGCTCGCCGGCGCCAGCGGCATCGACCTGGTGTTGCTGGTGGTCGCCGCCGACGACGGCGTGATGCCGCAGACCCGCGAACACCTGGCTATTGTCGAACTGCTCGGGATACGCCGCGCCATCGTTGCGCTGACCAAGGCCGACCGCGTGCTGTCCGAGCGGGTGGAGCAGGTTACGGACGATCTGCACGAACTGCTGGCGGCCGGGCCCTTTGCCGGTGCACCGGTCATTGCGGTTTCCAGCGTCAATGGCGAGGGCATCGACATCCTGCGCGACGCTCTTCGCGAGGCGGCCCGCGAGACTCGCGAGCTGGCGGCGAACGGTGGATTCCGCCTGGCGGTGGATCGCGCGTTCAGCGTCAGCGGAGCGGGCATCGTCGTGACCGGAACGGCTTTTGCCGGCCACGTCCAGGTCGGCGATGAGCTGTTGCTGGGCACTGCCGGCCGCCGCGTTCGCGTGCGTGGCCTGCATGCACAGAACCGCGAAGCGCAGCAGGCCCACGCCGGCCAGCGGGTGGCGGTGAATATCGCCGGCGAGCGGCTGAGCCTCGAGAAGATTCACCGCGGCGACTGGCTGATCGCCCCGGAGCTTTACGCACCCACCACGCGCATCGATATCGACCTGCAGTTGCTGCCCGGCGAAAGCCGTGCCTTTGCACACTGGACGCCGGTGCATGTCCACCTTGGCGCGCAGGACGTCACCGGCCGCGTCGCACTACTGGAAGGCGAGCGACTGCAGCCTGGCGAACGTGCCTTCGCGCAGCTGGTGCTGAATGCACCCAGCCATGCCGTACACGGCGACCACCTGGTGCTGCGTGACCAGTCCGCGCAACGCACCCTTGGCGGCGGCCGTGTGCTCGACCCGTTCGCCCCGGCGCGCAATCGGCGCAGCCCGGAGCGCCTGGAGCAGTTGCGCGCACTGCAGGGCGACAGCCTTGAAGGTGCCTTGCCAACACTGCTGGCGCACGCCGGCAATGGCCTCGATCCGGCGCTCTTGGCGCGCCAGTTCAATCGCCCGCGCGAGGGCTGGCAACTGCCCGGCGAACTGGTTGAGATCCATACACGGCTCGGAGCACGGCTGTTCGCAGCCGAACGCTGGTCTGCACTGCAGCAGCAACTGCTCGATGCCCTGCAACGCTTCCACGCCGAAGCCCCCGACGAACTCGGCCCCGACCGTGATCGCTTGCGCCGCTACGCTTTCTCTTCTCTGGAACGGCCGGTCTTCATCGCCCTGCTGGAAAGCCTGCTGGCGACCGGGCAGGTTGCCAGCAGCGGTCCCTGGCTGCACTTGCCGGATCACCGGGTACAACTGGTCGAGGCCGACGAGAAGCTGCGCGAACGCCTCTGGCCTTTGTTGCTGGCGGGCTCCTTCGACCCGCCCTGGGTACGCGACCTGGCGCGGGAGCTGGAGGAGGAGGAGGCCGACGTGCGCCTGTTGTTGCGCAAGCTCGCCCGCCTGGGCCAACTGCACCAGGTGGTGAAGGACCTGTTCTACCCCGAGCAGACCCTACGCGAACTGGCCGGCCACGCCCTGCAACTGCGCGACGAAGCCGGCATCATCCGCGCCGCCACCTTCCGCGACCGCATCGGCATCGGCCGCAAGCGCTGCATCCAGTTGCTGGAGTACTTCGACCGCATCGGCTTCACCCGCCGCTTCGGCAATGAGCGAGGGATCAGGGAGGATTCGGCGTTGGCGCAGGGCCCGTCCGACGACAATTCCTGACTATTGGTCGGAAGCGGATTCCGCTGAACAGCGGGGATCGCCTACAGTGAGGTGGGTGTATACAAGGTATATACTTTTTCATCACCAGGTAATTCCCCATGAGCAAAGAAGCCGTATTCACCATGAAGCTCGAGCCCGAGTTGCGCGCCGAGTTCATGGCCGCCGCCGAGGCGGCTCATCGCCCTGCGTCTCAGGTCATGCGCGAACTGATGCGGGATTTCATACGCCAGCAACGCCAGGCTCAGGACTACGACGAGTACTTGCAGGCCAAGGTCGAGGCGGGGCGTGCTTCGATGGCTGTGGGAGACGGGCGTTCGGACGAAGAAGTCGAGGCGGTATTTGCGGCGCTTCGATCAAGGGCAACCGAGCGTAAATGAAGGTCTTCTGGACGCGGGATGCCCAGCAGGATCGCCTCGATATCTGGGAATACCTTGCCTCCGAAAACCCAGGCGCAGCCGCGCACATGGACATCCTTTTCAGCACTACCGCCGCCAGGCTCAGGAGCTTCCCGATGATGGGCAAGCCCGGCCGAATTCCCGGCACGCGTGAGCTGATCCCCCATGAGAGCTACCGGCTGGTCTATCAGATCGAGGCCGACGTCCTGTGGGTTCTCGCGCTGGTGCACACATCCAGGATGTGGCCGCCGTTGGGCGATGATCAACGCCATCAACAGTGAGCCGCGCGGTTAGCGCCAATGCTCGGTTGGTACCGCCGAAGATGCCTTCTGAACACTCTATTCCCCGCATCCTTCGAGAGCCTTGTTCTCTAGCGGGAAGTGGGCCCAACGCGTTCCTGGCTGATTCGGCGGTTCATCACCGACAGCTGACTGCCGCCTTTCCGGACATGGGCAGGCGTTAGCGTGATGGCAAAACCTGATCCACCCGCTGCACGAGGTAGTCATAGAACGGGTTGGACGTCACGCGCTGGAACAGGTCCAGCCCGACGATCAGTACGCCCCGTTCACCGCGGGGCGTGAGGGTGCCCAGGTGGATGCCGAAGTCTTCCGATGGGTCCGGGTGCTGGCCATACAGCGCATCGTTGGGCGGGAAGGGCAGCGCCACGTGGGACAGAGAGAACAGGTCCGGTGGGTAGCTTACCGCTAGCGGCTGGCTCTCCTGTCGCTGGCTGTGGGTAGGCGTATGCAGAGCTGCAACCTGGCTGCCCAGCGGGCTGTTGGAGATTACCGTCAGGTCGTAGTTGCGCTGGCGCTCCGGCAGCAGGCGGTCGCCCAGTGTGGCCATTTCCGGGCGCAGCAGTGGGCCGTAGTTCAGCGAGCGGTTGAGGTCGAACAGCACCAGTTCGCTACCGTTGTCCGGCAGCCGGTCGTACAGGTTGCTGATCACCGCTGGAGTGCTGACGGTGCTGTCGGCCAGGGACTGGAACGTGAGGATCGATGGCAGGCGAGCGAGGCTGCCGCGGCGATTGGCGCTCTCCAGACTGCGCTGGACAGCGTCGGTCAACTCCACCGTCTGGCGTGCTGCGGCGATGGGGAAGGAGTTGTATTTGAAGGGGTTGAACTCCGGGAGTACGTTGAGCCACGCCGCCTTGGCGAAGGCCGGCAATAGCGCTGGCAAACCGGCGAACCCGGCGAACTGGGCGTAACGGGTGACGCCGATCATCGGCGAGATCAGCACCAGTTGCTTCGGCATGACCAGGCTCGCGTCGTCCAGTGCATCCAGGCTGTACTTCATCGCCAGTGCGCCACCGTTGGAGAAGCCCACCATCAGCAGCGGTGCGCCCTTGGGCAATTGCGCCGATGCCTCGCGCACAGCCAGCCGGGTGGCAGCCATCCAGTCTTCCCAGTCCGCATCGGTCAGCCCGGCGGGTACCGTGCCGTGGCCCGGCATGCGGATCGCGATGACCACGAAACCCTGTTGCCGCAGGTGCTCGCCCAGGTGGCGCAGGCTATAGGGTGAATCGGTCAGCCCATGCAACAGCACTGCCGCGCCGCGCACTTCGCCGGCTGGATGCATCTCGTAGGAACGGTTCCAGTCGGTGGCGAAGTGGCCGGGGTAGACCTCGCTCTTATCGAAATAGCGGTTGTAGGCCACCCGCTCGAAGGGCTGCAGGCTGGCCGCCATTTCCTTGCGCATGGCCTGCATGAGCCTGTCTTCGGCGGCCAGGTAACCGGTCCAGTCCAGGTGGTCGATTTCGTTGCTGCGCAGGTCGTTCGGTACCCAGGTATGCCAGGGCTCCAGCGGCGGGATGTTGCGCAGCGCGGCGACCCGCAGCCCCAGTGCCAGTACGACGATGGCGAGGATGGCGATGACTACCCAGAGCAGTGCCCTGGTGAGTTTGGCGTTCAGCATGGAGTTCCCTTGTCAGCGTGCGGGACAAGCATAGAGCCCCAGTCGCCACAAAGTCCGCCAGTGGCTCAAATGGCCGCGATCGCTTCGGCATAAGCGGAGTTGCCGATGCCCACCTGGGCCCCAGACAGGGCGCGTCTCGTTGCCCTGGCGGTCGTATTGTTCGTCCGCATCCCACAACGTGATGATCTGGCCGGGGAACAGGTATTCACTGTCGGTGAATTCGTGGGCGCCGGAGTCATCCGTCGAGGCGATCAACGAGAACAGATCGCCGGCTGACAGCGAAAACACGTCCACACCCTGGTAGCGAGCGAGGTATCGCTCGTTCTGGGAGATACCGATGAACCAGACCAGCCCTTGCTCATCGCATTCGGCCTGGATCGCCGCCTGGCAGAAGTAGTCCGTTGGCCCGTTGGACGATTCCAGCGGGAAACCGGCGGCAGCCAGCGCGTCGCGCGCCATGGCTCGCGTGTCGCCCAGACAGACCGGGCCGATGCCCTGATGTGGGCAAATCTCGAGGATGGGTAGAGTGGGCTTCATGCCGTTGTAGCTCCCTGGGTTACTGCTAGCGAGGTTAGAGCACGGGCAGCCAGATTGCCGTCTTTTTCTGGCCAGTAAATAGCAATTTGATTGTACTTGGCCATATTTGTATGACGGACTGCGGGGAATGGCGTCACGTTCCAGCTAGCGTTGCGGCATCACTGCGCTGGCATCCAGCGTGGCAACAATGGCAACATCCGGGCTCCCGCTTTCGCCGCTGCATTCGCGCAGCCGGCTTCTGACCAGGGAAGGCAATCACGCCCGGTGGCGTGGCCGGGCTTCAAACCCGGTGGGGGACGGCAGCCGTTCCTGGGTGAGTTCGACTCTCACTGCCTTCCGCCAATTCCCCAGTTTCGACTTCTTCCTCCCTCGGCACAGGCTGAGCAGGCATGAGCTATTGTCTGCCTGGGATCATCAAGGCTGCGCCGTCAGGAGGGCTCTGGCCATGGTCAGGCTGGACCAGTTCACCGAAGAGCACCTGGAGTTGGGCGATCTTTGGCGGTTGCAGGATGGGCGACGGGAAGAATGTTTTCTGATCCCGCTGATGGCGACTCAGGCCGGGCAATTGGGCCCCTTGCTTGTTCGCGCATTGTTTCGATTACCGTCCGGTGCTCAGCTACAGGGCTTGATGGCTTATGACGCAGAGCGCGATGACGTCTACGCGCTGCAGGTGCTGATTGGCGGAGAAAGTTTCTCCTTCAACAAGTACCTGCCGGAAGTGTCCTTCGAAGAAGTACTGGCGCTGGCTGATCGTCTGGGCGTCGGAGCGGGTGGGGTCCTGCCCGTGCGTTACAGCGTTGTACGGGGCGCCATGCCCATTCGCGACGGCCGCTTTACTCTGTGGATCGGTTGTTAACGAGTGGTCGCGCAGCCCCTGCGCCGCCGCCACTCATCGACCACCGCGCCCATGTCCGCTGGCGCGCCGCTGCGTATCCAGGTCATGAAGGCGCGGTCGAAATGGAAGTCGTCGCCGCAGTGCTGGGTCATGAAGCGGCGGACGTTCTGGGTGTTGCGGTAGTGGCTATCCAGCGGGGTCTGCCGGGTGATCGGGGCGCTGTGCCAGTCGAAGGCCATGGCGTCGATTCCTGTGCCTTGGGGAGTTGCCGTTATAGCGCACTCGGCAGCCGCTGGCGCGGTCTGCCGAGGTGTTGCGACGTCACTCGCCCCACATCATCCGCTGTTGCTGCGCCGAATAATCGTCGCTTTGCAGGCGCACGCGGGTGGGCTGGCGTTCGAGGTTGTCTTCGCCGAAGGATTCGCGCACGGGCGATTCGATGGCACCGAAGTGGTTGTAGTGCGGGGCGTCGGCGCAGCCGACCAGGGTGAAGCAGGCGAAGGTGACCACGGAGAGCTTGAGCATGGGACTTCCTCCTGAGGGGAGCCCCGAGCTTCGGCCGGCTGGATTAACGGCGGATTAACGCCGGCTGTCCGGTCCCTGGATTTCGCCGCCGTGGGCTGCGTCGCCGTCGCGGTGGTGCTCCGGCGGGTTGAGCGCGCGCCCCAGTATCTGCGCGACGACCTCGTCCTTGCCTTCGGTGTAGGCGTCGCGGTCGGTGGGGAAGCGCTGTGCCAGGTCGTGTTTCACCTGCGCGTAGAGTCGGGCGTCGTCGGGGTGGGTGCGCAGCCAGTCGCGGAACAGCAGCCGCCGCGAGGCTTCGTTCAGCTCCATGACGTGGACATGATGGGTGCGCCCGCTGCCCAGCGGCGGCATGCCTTTGACGAAGAACAGTCGCGAGGTGTCGGGATTCTCCGCCCAGTACTGGTAACCCAGCCCTTGCAGCGGTTCGATGAGCCGGTGCGGGTCGCTGCCCGGCGGCGGCAGCAGGAGGATGTCGATGATCGGCTTGGCATCCATCCCCGGTACGGCGGTGCTGCCGATGTGCTCGATACCCAGGCCGGGGAGCTCGACCTGTTGGGCGATGGCGGCGGCTTCCTCGGCGAATCGTTGTGGCCAATGGGGATCGGCTGCAACGACTTCGATGCGGTCGTCTTCGGCGTTGCTCCAGCGCTGGCCGTCGAATTCGGGGGCTTGCGGGCTCATGTGGAAACTCCGGCGATAGCGGTGGGAGGGCGAGGATTGGAGGCTGATCGGGCCGACGGAGTTCCGAGTCAATCCTGCAGGAGCGCCCCGTGGTCGCGATCGCGGCATCACCCTCTCCTGCAGCTCAAACCAATCAATCCAGCACGTTATGCAGCACTTCGTAGATGACGCCGGTGGCGATGGTCACCAGCAGCAGGTCGGTGCCTGCCTGCTGCCACTCGTAGCCGTCGTAGTGGGGCAGACGGCCGATCAGGCGGCCGTCGAGCTTCTTCGCGATGCCTGGTGGCAGAGGCTTGCCGCGCGCGAGGTTCTTCTGGATGCCCGGCGGTAGCGTGGCGCCCGGATTCCAGTAGTTGCGGTTGTCGTTGAGGATGACCTGCACGCCGCTGACGTCGATGCTCGGGCCGCCGCCCTGCCAGTTGTTGCCGCCCTGGCCGGCGTTGCCCCGATTGCCGTGCTGAGCGTTGTTGCCGTGCCCCTTGTTCTTGCCCGGGTCGGCCAATAGCAGTGGGCCGCTACCCAGCAGCGTGAAGCCGATGACGGCAGCCAAGAGGGTGTTGAGTCTGGACATATCCGTGTTGCTTCCCTGTTTAAGTTCCTGTGAGGTACAGCGTAGCCGTTATGACGCTACCGCGGCAGCGATGGAGTTGGCACCGGCGTGCTGGCATTTCGTCGGCAGGCCACGAACTGCGGGGGCTGTAGCAAGTCATACAGGTATCTCAACCCCCCGCCCCTGGAGGCGATAACAAGATGAAAATGTCCCTGGTTGTTGCGGTAGCCTGTGCATTCGCACTCGGCACGACAGCCTTGCTGCCCGCCGACCTCTCGCCGATCGGTTCGGTCTATGCCAAAGGCGGTGGCGGTGGTGGAAACGGTGGTGGTAATGGCGGCGGTCACGGCGGTGGCAATGCCGGCGGCAACGGTGGTGGCCATGGCGGCGGCAAGGGCGGCCCCGGCGGTAACCACGGCAGCAACAGCAATGGCGCGAACGATGGCGGCGAGCATGCCGGCAAGGCCACCCGCGACCATGGCCTGAGCGGTAATCACTACGGCAGCACCAAGAACGACAGCAAGGGCCACGGCCAGACGACTTCCTCGGTGGCGCATTCCAAGGACACCCGTGGCCTGTCCAAGGCGACGGCGATTTCCGCGACGACGCCGGGCACCCACAACACCAAGGGACTGGACGGCGCTGGCGACAACTCCAGCAAGCACGACGACGATTGATTTCCCGCGGCCAGGGAAGGCCGCTATCGCTTACTGCACCGGGAAATCGAAGTAGGTCTTCGGGTAGGGCTCGGCCTTCAGGGTGTAGTGCCACCACTCGGCGCCATAAGGCTCGAAGCCGTGGCGCAGCATGGCCTGGCGCAGGGTTTCTCGGTTGCGCGTCTGCTGCACGCTGACCAGCGCGGTGCCGTGATGGGAGATGGGCCCGAAGAAGTCGAACGGGCTGCCCATGTCCAGTTCTTCCCCGGAGCTGGAGTCCACCAGCGTGAGGTCGACGGTGCTGCCGCGCGAGTGGCCGGAATGCTTGGCGATATAGCCGTCGCGGAACAGTGCAGGCTTGTCCAGCGCGGGGTAATAGCGGGCCTTCTGGCGAATGTCCTGCGGGTCGGCGGCCCAGCGGCGGAACTCATCCACGGCGCGCTGCGGGCGATAGCCATCGAAGATCTTCAGTGCCAGACCGCTCAGGGCGACGTCCTTCTCCACCGCCGCCAATGCGCTGGCTGCTTCGCGGGTCAGGATGATCCGCGCTTTCTGGTAACCGTCGATGGGCTCGCCGACGAAGTTGTCGGCGCCGGCGTAGCGCACCTCATAGCGCGCGGACTTCAGTACCTGGTCGAGATAGACGAAGCCGTCCTGCGTGGGCTGGTCTGCGTACAGTGCCGGGCTGGCCAGCAGGCAGAGCAGTAGCGCGAGGCATCTGCCTTCCCGGCTCATGGGCGCAGCGCCTGGACCCCGTCGTCATCCGGGTCGAAATTGTCCAGGTGCATGCGCTGCTCGAAGGCTTTCAGCGCGGCCTCGCCGTACAGGAAACGGCCACGGGCGCTGGCCCAGTCGTCGGGCTTCAGGCGCACCATCCAGCCCTCGCCGTAGCAGTCCTGGTTGATCAGGCCGGGGCGACGCACCACGGCTTCGTTGCTGGCGAGAACGGTACCGTCCAGCGGGCTGCGCGCCGAGGAAGCAGCCTTGGCGAACTCCACCACGCCGAAGCTGCGGTCGCAATCGATGTGCCAGCCATCGCGCTTGGGGGTGAAGGCGAATATCTGCCCGTAGATCGCACAGCCGTATGAGGTGAGGCCGAGTGTGACGGCGCCGCTTCCTTCCTCGCGCAGCCAGAGGTTGTACTCGGGGGCGTAGAGCAGCTGATCCGGGAATTCGAGGCCTTGCAGCTTCACAGGGTCAGTACCCGGTCATACTCGAGGATCATGCGCGCCATCTCGCCGCCGCTGGCGATCTCGTCGACCTCTTCGATCAGTCGGCTCTCATCGATGTTGATACCCGGTGCGCGGCACATCAGCAGGCGCGCGCCGGCTTCCTTGGCCTGCTGGATGAAATGGCTGATGGGCTCGCCACCCTCCGCGGCATAAAGGTGATCGGCGATGTCCTGAAAGGCCAGGCGCGTGCCTTCGCCACTGAGGAACAGGGTGACCTGTGCGTCCATGCAGGCCAGCAGCGTGGCGGTGTAGAAAGGCGCGGCGCAGCGCGCCGGGGTGCTCGGGCCGCTGCTGACGATGATCAGCACCCGCTGGACTTCAGGCGTGGACAAGGGATTTCTCCAGTTGGACCAGGGCGACGCGCCGGCCTTGCGGGTCGGCGCGCTCGACGATGCCCTGCGGCCGATAGCCCAGGCGTGCGTAAAGCAGCAGGCCGGCGGCGTTGGCGTTGAAGCAGGACACTTTCATGACCTGTGCCTTGTACTGGTCGCGGGCGAGATGCTCCATGACCTCGATCAGGTACTGCGCCACGCCGCTGCGCCGTGCCCAGGGCGCGACCATCATGTTGCCCAGCGCGCAGGACTCATTGGCTTGCCACTGGTAGAAGTTGGCGAAGCCGGCGACCCGGCCATCGAGCAGCGCCACGGTGCTTGCGCGCCGTTCGGCCATGGCGGCGGCGAGCTGGCCGATGGTCAACGGCCAGCTCGCCTTGGGGTAGCAGTAGAAGAGTTCGTCGGCGTCCCGGGGAAAGCCGACCACCTCGCCGAGGTCGTCGGCGAGGGCGGGGCGGTGTTGCAGGGCGGGTTGCTTCACGTGCTCACCAGACTCAGTGCGGCGGGTACTGGGCGATGATCTTCTGCACCGTCTCGCGGATTGCCGCTTCGCGCTCGGCGGGCGTCGGTGGGCTGCTGCGCATGATCTGCTCGCCGCTGCCGCGCCAGACCAGCTTGCCGTCCTTGCCGTCGAGCATGTCGACCTGGATGGTGGCGACCTTGTAGGTCACGCTGCGGGTCTCGGCCATGGGCGGCGGGCCCCAGTAGCCACCCCAGTAACCGCCCCAGTAGCCGCCGGTGTAGGTGGTCACCTGGTCCTGGCGCTGGTCGACGATCAGGTAGGCGCGGATCTTCACATCGCCCGGGTTGCCGTCCTGGGCCTTGCGCAGGCCGCGCTGGTCGAACTGGTCGGCAACCGCATCGCTGATGCGTTGCTCGGTGAGGTCGCTCTTGATGCGTGGGTCATCCGGGCGGTATTCGAACGCTGGCTGAGCCCAGCTCCAGGTCTGGTAGCGCGAGAAGTCGCGGGTGGTGTCGTAGTCGCGGCTGACACTGGTGGTTTCGCAGGCGGCGAGGCCGAGCAGCAGGCCTAAGAGCAGCAAACGGCGGATCATGGTTGGATTACTCCTGACAGAGCTTTCATCCAAGCGCAGAGTCCGCGCAAAGGCAAGCGGCAGACGGGGCGCGGCGCGAAGGATGAATTCTGGCAAGGTTTCCGGCCAGCCGGCGATCAGCCCGGCGGGTAACCGTCCATGGCCTTGCGCGCGGCTTCGCGCAGCGCGCGGGCCTGGTCGGCCTGGCTGCTGCCGTCTTCGTACTCGGCGCTGCCGCTCCATACCTGCTGGCGGTTGTGCGCATCGAAGAGCGCGATGCGCACCACGCTGACGGTGACCACGTAGGTGCGGGTGACCGGGTAGGAGGCGCCGTAGCCGCCATACCACGGGTCGTTCCAGCGGCCGTATCCGCCGTAGTAACCGCCGTTGTAGTAGTCGGTGGTCTGGCGGGTGCGCTGCTCGCTGTATAGATGGGCGCTGACGGTCAGGTCCGCCGGCGTATTCGGGCGAGCCGGGCGCAGGCCGCGCTGATCCAGTGCCTCACTGACGGCATCCTGCAGCGGGCCACCGAAGCCGGTGCCGTCCATCCAGCTCCACGAGCGGAAGCGCCCGTAGTCCAGCGGCGGCGCGGGATAGCTGCCCGGATCGAGACCGGGATTGGCCGCCTGCGCGGGTGCCGGTGGCATCGGCAGCGAGGTGGCGGTGTAGGGGTTCTGGCCCTGGCAGGCGGCGAGGGCGGCGAACAGTGGCAGGACCAGCAGATGACGCGGCATGACGGACTCCCGCACGCTCACTTCGATTGGCGTGCGCAGTGGCAACTATGCACCTAATCCTGCGGCCGGCACAGCCAGTGCAGGTAACGGCCGAGGCCGGCGAAGGCAGGATGTCGACGGTATTGCAGTTCCATCTCCACCAGGTCCAGCGGCTCGGCCTTGTGCTGGAATTCCACCGGCATGTAGTCGTGGAACACCCGCACGCCGCTGCGCACCTCGATGCTCCAGTGACCGGCCATGGCAGCCTCCAGTACGCGCGGATCGAGCGGTTCCTGCGGGGTCAGGCTTTGGCCCTCGCCGGCGAAGCGGTTCTTGCGCAGCTTGCGGAAATGCCCCTTGAGCAGGTTGCGGTAGATCAGCGCATCGCGGTTGTAGAAGGCCAGGGACAGCCAGCCATCGGCGCGGGTCAGTTGGTGCAGCACGGGAAGTATGGCCAGCGGCTCGGCCAGCCATTCCAGCACGGCGTGGCAGATCACCAGGTCGTAGGGCTCGTTGAGCTGGCCGAGCAGGTCCTGCCAGGGAGCCTCGATGAAGGTGGCGTTCAGACCCGCTTCCTCGAAACGCTGGCGCGCGGCCACGAGCATCGGTGCGGCCGGTTCGGCGAGGGTGACTTCATGGCCGCGCCCGGCCAACCACAGCGACATGTGGCCCAGGCCCGCGCCGATGTCGAGTACCCGCAGCGGGCGATCGGGCAAGGCTTCGGCCAGGTCGGCCTGGAGCACGGCGAGGCGGATGGCGCCCTTGGCGCCGCCGTAGATCTTCTCGGCGAAGCGGGTGGCCAGTTCGTCGAAGTGACGGTCGCCGGTCTTCGGGGATTCGCTCACTTGGCGCCTCCTTCGATGAAGCGCCGTTCGCTGTCGGCCAGCTTGGCGAGTACCGCCTGGTTCATGTCGATGCCCAGTTCTGCGCACATCAGCAGCAGGTAGAGCACGATATCGCCGACCTCCTGGCCGGCGTGGGCGAGTTTCTCCGGTGGCAACTGGCGCGATTCGTCCTCGCGCAGCCACTGGAAGATTTCCACCAGTTCGGCCATTTCCACGCTGGCCGCCATGGCCAGGTTCTTCGGGCTGTGGAAGCGACTCCAGTCGTTGTGGTCGCGGATGGCGTGCAGGCGTGCGGTGATGGCTTCGAGGTTCATTGCAGATGGGGCTCCAGCGTCAGCCCCATAGCTTCAAGCCTGGCGCTTCAAACGTCCAGCGGGCCCCAACTGCCGGCCATATGCGGCAGGTCGTCCTTGCCGCGCAGGCTGAATTGCCCGACAGGCGCGGGCTCGCTGGCCAGCAGGGTGACGGAGGAGGGCAGCAGGACGGGCTTCTGGAAGCGCACATCGACCCGATAACCGGCGGCCGGCAGACGCTCGCCCAGGGCGGCCAGGCTGCGCGCCTTGTTCCACAGGCCGTGGGCGATGGCGCGAGGGAAGCCGAACAGTTTTGCGCTGGCAGCCGACAGGTGGATCGGGTTGTAGTCGCCGGCGACGCGGGCGTAACGCCGGCCGATGTCCGCCGGGCAGTTCCACGCGTCGATCTGCTCCAAAGGCAGCTCGGCCTCTTCGTGGCGCGCCGCTGGCGAGCCGTCCAGGCGCATGCCGCGGAACAGGATGCGGCTGTCGCCTTCCCAGAGCAGGCCGAGCTGGTCGTGCAGCTGGGTGATGATGCTGAAGGTCACGCCTTTCTCGTGGGGCTGCAGGTCCGCCACCCGCACGCTGACGTTGAAGGGGCCCAGCCCGCCCAGCGGTCGCAACACGCTGATACGGTTTTCCAGGTGTACCAGGCCCAGCAGAGGGAACGGGAAGCTCGCGTCGGTGAGCAGTCCCATCTGCAGGCCAAAGGCGAGGATGTGCGGATAGGTAGGCGGCAACAGGTGGTTATCGGTGAAACCGCAGACCTTGCGGTAGCGCTCCAGCTGCTTCGGGTCGACCGTGACCGGGCAGCGCACGCCGCGGGTTGGCAGGCTGCGGCCACGCACGCCACGGCGCAGCGCCGCGCGAACGAACAGGCCGGTGAGGGCGGGTGGGGCGGACAGGTCGAGCCAATCGCGGGGCATCGGGTATCTCCTGAGGGGCATTCATTCAGCTTAGCCAGTGCTCGGCCCCAGGCATTGGCCGTGGCAACGCGGCGCGCGGCAGGCAAGTCAATCTGACCCGCCATTGCCTGGATATTTCCCTCAACCTGCTTCCTGATTCTCTTGAGGGGCGATAAGAAAGCTGCCTAAGATGGGCCCGCCCCATGGATAACTAGAAAAAACACCATGCGTGATCTGACCGACGATGTGGCGCTGATGCGCCCGGTGATCGACGCCCTGCGCGCCAGCGGTACCGACCCCGACCGCGTGCTGGCCCGCGTCGGCCTGCCCGCTGGCAGCCTGCCTGCCGGACGATTCCCCCACAGCGCTCAGAACCTGTTCTGGAAAGCCGCCGCCGAAGAGTGCGGCGAAGAGCATGTCGGCCTCTACCTGGCCGGACACCTGCCCGCATTCCATGGCTTGCTGCTGGAATACCTGTTCCTGTCCAGCGCCACGTTCGGCGAAGGGCTGCGCCATGCCCTGCGCTACGTGCGCCTGCTCTCCGACACCCTCAACGCGCGCCTGGAAGTCGAGGGCGAGAAGGCCGTGCTGCTGCTCGGCCACAGCGCCGGGACCAACCGGCACTTTCCCGAAATGCTGGCCGGTGCGGTCGTGCGCCTGTTCCACGCCCTCACCGAAGGTGACTTCAAGCCCCACGAAGTGCAGTTGATGCATGCGGAAGGCGCGCCGGCCGGGCGTTATCGCGAAGTCTACGGCTGCCCCGCCGTGCTGGGTGCCGAGCGTTATGCCCTGGTCTTCGACGCCGCCGTGCTGGACAAGGCCTCGCGCCATGCCGCTCCCGAGCTGCTGCGCATGCACGAGTCACTGGCGCGCCGGCAACTGGCGGAAGTGGAACGGCTGGACCTGGTGCGCAAGGTACGCGAGCTGATCGGCGTGCTGCTGGTGGATGGCGGCGCAACGCTGGAACAGGTCGCCGCGCGGCTGGACATGCCGGCCCGCCGCCTGCGCGAACGCCTGGCCATGGCGGGAGTGCGTTTCAATGACCTGGTGACCGACTACCGCTGTCGCCTGGCCAAGGAACTGCTGCTCAAGACCGACGAGCGCATCGAGGTGATCGTCGAGCGGACCGGCTTTTCCGAGCCCAGCACCTTCTACCGTGCCTTCAAGCGCTGGGTCGGCGAGACCCCCGTGGAGTTCCGCCGCCGCGGTCGCCCGCAACCGCCGGCGGAGTGATCGAACCCTTTCGAGCCCGCCTGTGGATAGGCTTTGCCGGTCAGTCCCACCTTGGAATCACCGATGCAAAGCCGAATCCGCCACGCCTTCCTGCTGTCTGCCGCTCTGTTGTCCGCGCCCTGCGCCTTTGCGGGAGAAATGGGCGAAACGGCCTTCTCCCGCCTGGATGCCAACGGCGACGGTTACATCGAGGCCAGCGACATGGCGCCGATGCGCGCGCGCATATTCCACCGGCTGGACCGTAATCAGGACGGCTTGCTGACCCGCGAGGAAGTGACGCCGCCAAATCCCAGCGTGCAGGTCTCGCCCAATGCCATCGCCTGGCCGGACCATGACGGTGACGGCAAGGTCAGCCAGGCGGAGTTCATGACCCAGGAGCCGGCGTTGATCGTGCGTGCGGACCGCGATGGCGACCACCGGGTGAGCGCGGAGGAGTTTCGCGAGTTGATCGCGGCGCGACATTGACCGGCCGGCGCGACAGATGACCGGTTTGATGGCCGGATCGAGAGCATGGCGGGGGCAGGGGAGAGCGGCTTTATGTAGGGCGAATAACGCGCCAGCGTTATCCGCCATCAAGGGGCCGGCGGATAACCTGTTCCAGGTTATCCGCCCTGCGGCCTGTGGCGTGGTTCGTAGGATGGGTGGAGCCCAAGCGATACCCATGCTGTTGCAGGGATTGATGGGTATCGCTTAGCTCCACGCCATCCTGCAGATGGAGTCAATTGGAGCGGATCAGGCGCCCAGCAGACTCTGCCCACACACCCGCAGCACCTGGCCGCTCACCGCGCCGGAGCCCGGCTGGGCGAACCAGGCCACCGCTTCGGCGACGTCCTGCGGCAGGCCGCCCTGGCCCATGGAGTTCATCCGTCGGCCGGCCTCGCGAATGGTCAACGGGATGGCGGCGGTCATCTGGGTTTCGATGAAGCCCGGCGCCACCGCGTTGATGCTGATGCCCTTCTTGCCCAGCGTCGGCGCCCAGGCCTGCGCCAGGCCGATCAGGCCGGCCTTGCTCACCGCGTAGTTGGTCTGGCCCATGTTGCCGGCGATGCCGCTGATGGAGGCGAGCAGCACCACGCGGCCATCGTCATGCAGCTTGTTCGCGTCCAGCAGGGCCTGGGTCAGCACCTGCGGCGCCTTGAGGTTCACCTCGATCACCGAATTCCAGAACGCTTCGCTCATCTTGGCGACGGTCTTGTCGCGGGTGATGCCGGCGTTGTGCACCACGATATCGACGCCATCGGGCAGCGCCGCCACCAGTTGCTCTCCAGCATCAGCGGCGCAGATATCCAGCGCCACGCCACGGCCACCCAGGCGCGCGGCGAGGGCGTCGAGCGCGTCCTTGGCCGGTGGCACATCCAGCAGCACCACCTCGGCGCCGTCACGGGCCAGGGTCTCGGCAATGGCCGCACCGATACCGCGAGCGGCGCCGGTCACCAGTGCGCGCTTGCCCACCAGCGGGCGGCTCCAGTCCTGCACCTGCTTGTCGTAGGCAGACAGGCGCACGACCTGCCCGGAGACATACGCGCTCTTTGGCGAAAGGAAGAAGCGCAATGCACCTTCGAGCTGGTCCTCGGCTCCCTTGCCGACATACACCAGTTGCACGTTGCCGCCGCGGCGGATTTCCTTGCCGAGCGAGCGGCTGAAGCCTTCGAGGCTGCGCTGCACGCTGGCGGCGATGGGGTCTTTGATCGATTCCGGCGCGCGGCCGAGGATCACCACGTGCGGGCATTTATCCAGGCCCTTGAGGGCGCCCTGGAAGAAGGTGCGCAGTTCGATCGTCTGCTCGAAACGGGTCAGGCCGCTGGCATCGAAGACGATGGCCTTGAGCTTGGGGCCGTGCTCGGCGGTCCAGCGCGGCAGGCCGTACTGGCCGTCGCTGAAGGCGAAGATCGAATCGGTCAGGCACTCGGCGAAGGGCAGCACGGCCTCGTTCAGGTTGCCCTCGCCACCGAGCAGCAGCGCCCCATCCACCGGCCGCGTGCGCCCGGCGCTCCAGCGCTCCAGGCGAACCGGCGCAGGCAGGCCGAGGGCGCCGACCAGGCGGCGGCCGACGTTGGAGTTGGCGAAGGCAATGTAGCGATCGGTCATGGAACGGGCTCCTGAACGGATTCTCTAAAGTGCTGACCACTCTACGCAGGCAGGGGTTCGACGCAATTGACCGCGCTGACCTGCGCAACGGCGGGGCGGCCAATGCGACACAAGCGGCTAAGGTTAGCCTTGACCGCACTTTAACGCTCATCCATCCAGGAGCTCTGCATGACCCAATTGCGCCGGGTCGCCATCGTCGGCGGCAACCGTATTCCCTTCGCCCGCTCCAACACCCTGTACTCCACGGCGAGCAACCAGGAGATGCTGACCTCCGCGCTGGACGGCCTGATCGAGCGCTACAAGCTGCACGGCGAGCGCCTGGGCGAGGTGGTCGCCGGCGCAGTGCTCAAGCATTCGCGCGACTTCAACCTGACCCGCGAGTGCGTGCTGGGCACGCGCCTGGCGCCGGAAACTCCGGCCTATGACATCCAGCAGGCCTGCGGTACCGGCCTGGAAGCGGCGATTCTCGTGGCCAACAAGATCGCCCTCGGGCAGATCGACTGCGGCATCGCCGGCGGCGTGGACACCACCTCCGATGCGCCCATCGGCGTCAACGAAGGGCTGCGCAAGATCCTGCTGGAAGCCAACCGCGGCAAGTCCAACGCCGAGAAGATCAAAAGCCTGCTGAAGATCCGCCCGCGCCACCTGATGCCGCACATCCCGAAGAACGGCGAGCCGCGCACCGGGCTGTCGATGGGCGAGCACTGCGAGCTGATGGCGCAGACCTGGGCCATTCCCCGCGACGAGCAGGACAAGCTGGCCTACGAGAGCCACCACAAGCTGGCCGCCGCCTACGACGAGGGCTGGCAGAACGACCTGATGACGCCGTTCCGCGGCCTGGTGCGCGACCAGAACCTGCGCCCGGATATCAACCTGGAAAAGATCGGCACCCTCAAGCCGGTGTTCGAGAAGGGCCCGCGCGGCACCCTGACGGCGGCCAACTCCACACCGCTGACCGATGGCGCTTCCGTGGTGCTGCTGGCCAGCGAGGAGTGGGCGAAGGCGCGTGGCCTGCCGATCCTGGCGTACTTCAAGGATGGCGAAGCTGCGGCGGTGGACTTCGTCGGCGGCCACGAAGGCCTGCTGATGGCGCCGGTTTACGCAGTGCCGCGCCTGCTGGCGCGCAACGGCCTGACCCTGCAGGACTTCGACTTCTATGAAATCCATGAAGCCTTCGCCGCCCAGGTGCTGTGCACCCTCAAGGCCTGGGAAGACGCGGACTACTGCAGGGAGCGCCTGGGGCTGGATGCGCCGCTGGGTTCCATCGACCGCAGCAAGCTCAACGTGAAGGGCAGTTCGCTGGCAGCCGGCCACCCGTTTGCCGCCACTGGCGGGCGCATCGTCGCCAACCTGGCCAAGCTGCTGGATGCCGCCGGCAAGGGGCGCGGGCTGATCTCGATCTGCGCCGCGGGCGGCCAGGGTGTGACCGCGATCATCGAACGGTAATCCAATACAACGGGGCGGCCCTCTTCGCCGCCCCGCGATGTAGCAACTCCGTGACTTCAGGCGGCACCGCGCGAGCGGCGCCGCCTTTTTTTATCCTACGAAGAGCAGAGCGTAGGGCGCATAACCTGGAACAGGTTATCCGCCGATAGGGGAGTGGCGGATAACGCTGGCGCGTTATGCGCCCTACGAAACTGCGAGGGAGCTGTAGGAGCGAGCTTGCTCGCGAATACCGGTTACGCCGAAGTTCGGGCTGCTCGCGAGCAAGCTCGCTCCTACAGAAAGCCGGCGAGCGGGGCCTCGCCAGGTCGCTTCCGTAGGAGAGAGTCTTCCCCCTGCAATTGCCTTCTAGAAAGGTCCTCAGCCACCCTGCAACATCGCCGGATGGATTCGCCGGGAGAAGGGCGTGGAGAGCACCAGTGAAGTCTTGCTGGTGCCGAACTGGGCGAGGCGGTCGATCAGCTCTTCCAGTTCCTGGGTGCAGCTCACCGCCACCTTGAGCATCACGCAGGCTTCGCCGGTGATGCGGTAGCAGTCGATGATCTGCGGGATTTCCAGCAATGGGTCGAGCATGGTCTTGCTGCGATGGTCGTTCAGGCGCAGTTCGATCAGGCACTGGATCGAACGGCCCATCTTCGACAGGTCTACGCTGGCGTGGTAGCCGGTGATCACGCCTTCGGCCTCCAGGCGCGCCACGCGGTCGGCCACGGCGGGAGGCGAGAGGTTGATGCGTCGGGCCAGTTCGGCGAAGGACAGGCGGCCGTCTTCCAGCAGGGCGGCGAGCAGGGCGCGGTCGTATTTGTCCATCAGTCTTGCCTCGGCATTCTGGTTAAAACAGATTCAACGGAAAATGACCGGAAAATCCATCGATTGAAAAGTGTTACGCCGCTATTGGCGTTGTCTGTGCCTTATCCGTGGGTGGATGCCTGCATAAAATGAATCGCCCCACCCGCCTTGTCGAGCCCCTTTCATGACCACCCTGCCCATGCCCAGAGCCCGCGTCTCCCTGACCCTGATCGCCGCGTTTTTCGCCCTCTATTTCATCTGGGGCTCGACCTACCTGGTCATCCGTATCGGCGTGGAATCCTGGCCGCCGATGCTGATGGCCGGCTGCCGCTTCATCATTGCCGGGGCGATCCTGTTCGCCTGGATGCTCTGGCGCGGCGCGCCGCTGCCGAGCCTCAAACAGTGCTTGTCGGCGGGCGCCATTGGCATCCTGCTGCTCAGCTGCGGCAATGGCGGGGTGACGGTGGCCGAGCACTGGGGCGTGGCTTCGGGTGTGGCGGCGTTGGCCGTGGCAACCGTGCCGCTGTTCACCCTGGTGTTCGGGCGCTTCTTCGGCAACAGGACCAACGCGCTGGAGTGGGCCGGCATCGCCCTGGGCCTGCTCGGCATCGTGCTGCTCAACCTCGGCTCGAACCTGCAGGGCAGCCCGGCGGGCGCGGCGCTGATCATCTTTGCGGCGGCCACCTGGGCCTTCGGCTCGGTGTGGAGCCGGCGCCTGGACCTGCCCGCCGGCGCCATGGCCAGCGCGGTGGAGATGCTGGTGGGTGGCGGCGTGCTGCTGCTGGGCAGCCTGCTCAGCGGCGAGCGCCTGGAGCAGATGCCCACCGCCGCCGGCTGGGGCGCGCTGGCCTACCTGGTGGTCTTCGGCTCGATCATCGCCTTCAGCGCCTACATGTACCTGCTGGCCAATGTGCGCCCGGCGGCGGCGACCAGTTACGCCTACGTCAACCCGGCGGTGGCGGTCATGCTCGGCGTGGTATTCGCCGGCGAGCACATCGGCCTGGCGGAATCCCTGGCGATGGCGGTGATCATCAGCGCGGTGGTCTTGATCGGCCTGCCGCAGTGGCGACGCGGCCCCGCGAACTGATCCCGGAACGCAAAGCGCCCGCCCACAGGAGGCTGTGGGCGGGCGCTGTGTTTTCCGGCTCAGGTCAGATCACGAAGAAGCCGTGGGTGCCGTCGCGGCCCAGTTGCTCGACCAGGCCGAACTCCCAGTCCAGATAGCCCTGCATGGCTTCTCGGGGGTTGTCGGTGCCTTCGTACGGACGGCGGTAGCGGTCGATGCGCGGCGCCGCCAGATGGCTTTCGCCTTCCTCGGTGGGCAGGCCGGCGGCGACCCAGGCACCGGTGCCGCCATCGAGCAGGAACACCGGCTTGTTGCTCAGGGCCTCCACTTCCGCCACGGCGAAGCGCGCCAGCAGGCTGCTGCCGCAGGTGAGCACATAACGCTCGGCATTGCCCAGTTGCGCCACTGCCTGCTTCAGCTGGCTGCGCAGGGCCCAGGCGGCGCCGGGGATGTGGCGCTTCACGTAGTTGGCGCTGGCGGTGAAGTCGAGCACGGCGGTGCCCGGTTCGCGCAGCCAGTCGGCCAGGGTCTGCGGGCTGATGGTCTCGGCCTGCGGCTTGGGCGGCAGCGGTGCACTCCACGCGCCCTGTTCGCTGAAGTCGGCGGCAGTCAACCCGTCCAGCACTGCCACCTGCCAGCCCATCTGGGCCAGCCAGGAAGCGCTCATGTTGGCGCGTACGCCGTCGTTGTCCACCAGCACCAGACGCGCACCGCGCACGCTGGCGACGTGGTCGGTTTCCTGCACCAGCTGGCCGCCGGGAGTCGAGCGCGAACCCGGCAGGTGGCCGGCTTCGTATTCTTCCGGCGTGCGCACGTCGAACAGGTAGGTGGTGCGCTCGGTTTCGCCCTGCCATTGGCGCAGGCCGGCCAGGTCGATACGCGCGACGTTTGCGCGGTCGGCCACGGCGCGGGCGCGCTGGGCGGCGGATTCGCGGGTACTGGCGGAAACCTCGGCGAAGCGCCGTGCCTGCCCGTGTTCCAGCTGCTGGCCGGCCAGGGTCCAGCCGATGGTGCCGTTGCGCAGCGCCGACACCGGGTTGGGAATGCCGGCGTTCACCAGCGACTGGGTGCCGATGATGCTGCGGGTGCGCCCGGCGCAGTTGACGATGACGCGGGTGGCCGGGTTCGGCGCCAGCTCGGCGACGCGCAGCACCAGTTCGGCGCCCGGCACGCTGACGCCGCTGGGGATGCTCATGGTCTGGTATTCGTCGAAGCGGCGGGCGTCGAGCACCACCACGTCGGCCTGGGCGTCGAGCAGCGCCTTCACTTCCTCGGCGGCCAGCGACGGGGTGTGGCGCTCGGCCTCCACCAGTTCGCCGAACGACTTGCTCGGGACGTTCACGTCCTTGAACAACTCGCCACCGGCCTCGCGCCAGCCGGCGAGCCCGCCGTCGAGAATGGCCACGTCGCTGTAGCCCAGCGCCAGCAGGCGCTGCGCGGCGATCTGCGCCAGGCCTTCGCCGTCGTCATAGACGGTGACCGGCGTATCGCGGCGCGGCACGCGGGCGTAGATCTCCAGCTCCAGCTTGGACAGCGGCACGTTGGCGGCGAACAGCGGGTGTTCCTGGGCGAATGGGTCTTCCTCGCGCACATCCAGCAATGCCAACTCCTGGCGGGCGAGGAGGGCGGCGCGGATATCGTGGAAGGAACGACGGATGATCTGGCTCATGCAGGGTTCTCTTTCGACAGGTCCCAGATATTGGGCAACTGGCTATTGGAATAGCCGGAGATGAAGGGTTTCTCTTCACCTTCGGCACTGAAGACAGCACGCCGAACCGCGCCGATGTTGGCACCGTAGACGTGGATGCTGATGGACGGCCGGTCGGCGAAGGCGTTGCTGACCTGGTGGATGTCGCCGATGCGGGGTGACACTGCCTCCACTTCGCCCGGCTCCAGGCGATGCGGCTCGCCCACGGGCTGCAGGCGGCCATCGGCGGCGAAGGCGAACGGCTGCGAATACTCGGCGCCGCGCAGCATGCCGATCAGACCCCAGACGCGGTGGTCGTGCACTGGCGTGCGCTGACCCGGGCCCCAGACGAAGCTGACCACCGAAAAGCGCTGCCGCGAATCGGCGTGCAGCAGGTACTGCTGGTAGCGCTGCGGGTCGGGGCGGGCGTAGTCCTCGGGTAGCCAGTCGTCATGGCGCACCAGTTCGGCGAGCAACGGGCGGGCTTCGGCCAGCAGCGCGGCTTCGTCGGGAGCGGTGTCGATCACGGCTGCCAGATCGCCGATGAACTGGCGCAGGCGGTCGAGGCGAAGGGAGGCTGACATGCGGGGGATTCACTCCGGAAGGTTCTGGCGCTACGGTAGCAAACGCATTTTTATTCCTGAAATGCATTTTGAATCTAAGCTAATATGCGAGAAATGCAATTGGTGCCAGCCCCATGAAGATCGACGACATCGATGCCTTCGTCGCGGTGATCCGCAACGCCTCCCTCAGCCAGGCCGCCGAGAGCCTTGGCCTGACCCAGTCAGCCATCACCCGGCGGGTGCAGAGCCTGGAGGAGTCCCTCGGGGTGGAGCTGCTGGACCGCAACACCAAGCCGCTCAAACCCACTGCCGCCGGGCGCCGCGTGTTCGAGCAGTGCTTGCGGGTGATGCGCGAGGTGGACGGCCTGCGTGAGCTGGTGGCCGGCGACAGCGCGCCCAGCGGCGTGTTGCGCCTGGGCGTGCCGCAGAGCATCGGCGAGGTGGTGTTGCTGGAGGCCCTGCGGCGGCTGACCGGTGAATACCCGGAGCTGCGCGCGCAGGTCAGCAGCGGGTGGGGCAGCCATCTGCTGGCTCGGCTGGAGAATGCCGAGCTGGACGCGGCCGTGGTGCTGTTCCCGCCGAGCAAGGTGTTCCCCGATGACCTCGGCGCCACCGCGCTGGGCCGCATGGAATTGTGCGTGGTGGCCGCGCGCGACAGTGAGGTGAAGGCCCGCCGCCTGCTCGACTGCTACCAGCACGGCTGGGTGCTCAACCCCGACGGCTGTGGTTTCCGCGCCGGCCTGCAACGCGCCTTGGCCGACCAGGGGCTGGGGTTGCAGCTGAACCTGGAAACCTTCGGCAGCGAGCTGCAGCTGGGCCTTGTGGCCGAAGGGCGCGGGCTGGGCCTCGTGCCGGCGCCGGCCCTGGCGCGCAGTCGCTACCGCGACCAGTTGCGCGTGCTGCAACTGGACGACTTCCAGCCGCTGATCCAGCTCTGGCTGGTGCGCCCGCGCCTGCTGGGCAATCTCGAATCGCCGGCGCGGCTGTTCGGTGATGCGGTGGCTGAAGGTCTCGACATCGCGGCGGCCTGATTCGCCGCACCTGCTGCCCTTGTAGAAACGCAGAAAATCCCGCTCTGCAACTTGGTCGCGCCTGAATATGCGTATTTAGCATATTAGGATATGACAAAAATGAATTTCCATCATGAATAACTTGCCTATAGCTTCTAAGAACAACGTCAAAACCGACGCTTTCCTTATAACGAAAGCCGCCGACCTTATGCAGCGGCCCAGGCGAGGGCAACACAGTGAGCGTGGAAATTCTCGGCATGATCACCGCCACCCCGAGTTCCGAGGTGGACCAGCCGCTGGGGGAGGCGGTGGATGCCGGATTCGTCCGGCGCTTTGCCCAGGCCCATGAGGACGCTGGTTTCGACCGCGTGCTGGTGGGGTATTTCAGCAATGCCGCCGAAGGAGCGGTGGTCAGTTCCTTCGTCGCTGCCGCTACCCGGCGCCTGGGCATCCTGCTGGCCTATCGACCCGGAGTGATCGCGCCGCCCCTGGCTGCCCGGCAACTTGCCACTCTCGATCAGTTCAGCGATGGGCGCCTGGCCCTCAACGTGGTCAGCGGCGGCAACGACGAAGACCTCGCCCGCGACGGCGACTACCTCGAACACGACCGCCGCTACGCCCGCACCGATGAATACCTGCAAGCGCTGCGCGACATCTGGAGCGCTGAAGGCCCGGTGGACTTCGATGGCGAGTTCTATCGCTTCCAGGGGGCCTCGCCCGCCGTGCGCCCGCAGCAGAAGCCGCACATCCCGATCTACTTCAGCGGCTCCTCGGATGCCGCCATCGACGTCGCGGCGAAGCACGCGGACACCTACATGCTCTGGGGCGAACCGCTGGCCGCCGTCGACGGTCACATCCGCCGCGTGCGGGCTGCCGCGCATGCCCAGGGGCGTGATCCACGCTTCTCGGTGTCCTTCCGCCCCATCGTCGCCGATACCGAGGAAGCTGCCTGGAAGCGCGCCGCCGAAGTGCTCGAACAGGTGCGGGAGAACCGCACCCGCCTGGGCCTGCCGCTCAATGACCACCAGCCGGAAAACGTTGGCTCCCAGCGCCTGCTGGCCGCGGCGCAGCAGGGCGAGGTGCTCGATACACGCCTGTGGACCGGCGTGGCCCGGCTTACCGGTGCGCGCTGGAACTCCACCGCGCTGGTCGGCACGCCCGAGCAAGTCGCCGCCGCGCTGGGCGAGTACTACCGCCTGGGCGTTTCCACCTTCCTGATCCGTGGCTTCGACCCGCTCGGCGATGCCGTGCGCTACGGCCAGGGTCTGATTCCCGCCATCCACGACCATATCGCCCGTCTGCCGCAACTGCGGCGCGCCGGCTGAGGAGCTTTTCGATGAACCTGAAGCAACGCCTGCGCGCCACCTTCGCCGCGCTCATCCTGGGCGCGCCGTTGGCCCAGGCCGCCGACCTGCCGACCTTGCGGGTGGGCGACCAGAACTACTACAACGTGCGCGCATCGATGGAAGCGTCCGGGGTGCTTGAAGGCGCGCCCTACACCGTCGACTGGAAGCACTTCCAGTCCGCCGCGCCGGTGGCCGAAGGCCTGCAGGCCGGTGCGCTGGACCTGGGCTTCCTCGGCGACTCGGGCTTCATCTTCCTCGCCGCCAAGGGCGCGCCGGTGAAGCTGATCGGCATCTCCCGGCAGAACCCGGACACCATTGCCCTGCTGGTGCCCAAGGATTCGCCGGTGAAGACCATCGCCGACCTCAAGGGCAAGAAGGTCGCCTACTGGCCGGGCGCCTGGAGCCAGCAATTGACCCTGCGTGCGCTGGAGAAGGCCGGCTTGCCCAGCGATTACGTGGAGTTCGTCAAGCTGATGCCCATCGACGCCGCCGCCGCATTGCCACGCGGCAGCATCGATGCCTTCCCGGTGTGGGAGCCCTACATCTCGCAGCAGATCGTGTTCTCCGGCGCGCGCCCGATCCTCACTGCCCGCGACCTGATGCCGGGGCTGTCGAGCATCGCTGCCAACGCCAATTCCATCGATCCCAAGCGCGAGCAGATCGCCGATTTCCTTGGCCGCCTGCAGAAGGCCCGCGCCTGGGTCGAGGCGCACAAGGAGCAGTACGCCGAAATCTGGGCGAAAAAGGCCAACCTCGACCAGTCCGTGTCGCGCCACTGGATCGGCCAGGCCGCCATGAGCGTCGGCCCGGTGGATAAACAGGCCGCCGCCGATTACCAGGGCACCGCCGACTTCCTCCTGCAGACCGGCGCGCTGCCCAAGGCTTTCGATACCTCCAGCGTGATCGATACCTCCTTCGCCACCTCATTCCACTGAGTGGCGGGTTCTCAGCTAAGGCAAAAAGGTTATTTAACCTTGTGGCGGTGCTTGGATATGGTTCTAAGTGCCGCCCTGGCCGTCGGCTCTGCCCGACGGCGTAACGGGGTTGTTCCAGGCTCCGTTTCCGCTTCAGTCCACCCGCGCGCCCAACGCCCAGGCCACTGATCCTCGCGTCTTTCCAGAGGTGTCCATGAGCGTTGTTCCATTCCGGCTGGCTGCGACCCGGCCGGTCGCACCGCCTGTTCCCAGCACGGCCGGAACCTGGGCTCGCGCCCTGCGCGAGTCCGGCCTGCTGCGGCTGTCCCTGCCGGCTCAACTGGGCGGTAGCGCCAGTCCCTGGCAGGACATCCTGCAAACCCTGCGCGATCTCTGCGAGCGGGACGGCGGGCTGGCCCGGCTGTTCGCCGTCCACCACCTGCAGCTGGCGCGGGTCAGCCTGCTGGGCAGCCGCGAGCAGGTGCAGCGCCTGCTCAACCTGACGCTGTTGCGCGAGCCGCTGTGGGGTGCGCTGGGGGACGGGCAGTCGCTGCAGGCCGCCGAACATGTGCGCGGTGGTTTCCGCGTCAATGGCGCGGAGTGGGACGCCTTCACCGTCGAAGCCGCCGACTGGCTGGTGCTGCGCGCCTGGTACGAACCCGGTCGCGATTTCCTCCTCGCCGCGCTGCCCGGCGCCCGTGCGGGCCTGGTGCTGCGCGGCGGTGCGCAGTGCAACGAACTGCGTCTGCACCCGGAAGACATCCTCCTGCCGCCGGGGCTGGCGATCACGCCTCGGCGTTCGCTGTGCGATGGCCTGGCCCTGCTGCTGGAAGCCAACGTCGCCCTCGGTCTTGCACTGCATGCGGCAGAGCGGCTGGAACTGGCGCAGAGCTCTGAGTTGTTGCGGCTTCTCGGGCTGGGGCTGGTGCTCAGCGAACAGGCCGCCGCGCAACTGGACGACGACATCGCCGCTGGCGCCGGGCTGAGCTTCAGCCGCAGCAGCCATTTCTCCAACCTGGCCATCCAGGCGCTGGCGGTGGCTCGTGAGGCCGCGCAGTCGAGTCTCCGCGCGGAAGGCTTGAGGGCCCGGCTGCTGGGGGCTGCGCACTGATCGGCGGGTAAATCCGTCCGGCATTAGTTAAGAACTAAAAATTATTTATTTTAGATTTTTTATACCTGTAATCTTCGCTCTACCGGACCACCGGACTCATCCAGCATCACCTGACCTGTCCAGTGGTCCGCCTCGCTCTGCGGGCGGCCAACCCGTACCCGAGGAGCCGTATCCATGTCCCGCAGTCATTTCCTGCGCCGTTTCGCCGTTGGCCTCAGCGCGTCGGTCGCCCTGTTCGGCGCCCTGTCCGCCCAGGCTGAGCAGACCCTGCGCATCGGCTTCCAGAAGTCCTCCACGCTGCTGACCGTGGTGAAAGCCCAGGGCAACCTGGAGCGCGAGCTGGGCAAGCAGGGCATCAAGGTCACCTGGCATGAGTTCCCCAGCGGCCTGCCGCTGCTCGAATCGCTGAATGTGGGCAACGTCGACCTGTCCGCCGACGTCGCCGATACCGTACCCGTCTTCGCCCAGGCCGCCGGCGCGCAGCTGACCTATTTCGCCCGCGAAACCCCGTCGCCCACCGCGCAGTCGATCCTCGTGCCGCACGATTCGCCGCTCAACTCCCTGGCCGATCTCAAAGGCAAGCGTGTGGCCGTGACCAAGGCCGCCGGCAGCCACTACCTGCTGATCGCCGCCCTGCAGAAGGCCGGGCTGAAGTTCTCCGACATCCAGCCGGCGTACCTCACTCCCGCCGATGGCCGTGCCGCCTTCGAGAACCACAAGGTCGATGCCTGGGTGACCTGGGACCCGTACGTGGCCAGCGCCCAGCGTCAGCAGAACGCCCGCGTGCTGGTCGATGGCAAGGGCCTGGCCAGCTACCAGCGCTACTACCTGGCGTCCACCGAGTACGCCAAGGCTCACCCGGAAGTGCTCAAGCAGGTCTTCGCCGAACTGCAGAAGACCGGCCGCTGGGTGAAGGAGCACCCCAGCGACGCCGCCAAGGTGCTCGGCCCGCTGTGGGGCAACCTCGATGTCGCCACCGTCGAACAGGCCAATGCCCGCCGCAGCTATGACGTTCAGCCGGTGCGCAAGGACGGCCTCGACGAGCAGCAACGCATTGCCGACGCCTTCTACGCCGAAGGCCTGCTGCCCAAGCCTGTCGATGCCCGCGCGGTGCCGGTGTGGCAGCCGGACGTGGCGAGCAACTGATCCCCTATTTCCCGCCGCTCTCCCGAGCGGCCCGTCACGGCCCGGCCGGCCGCCTTTGTACGCATTTCCAGGAGCTCCACATGAAACACATCAGTGCCCCGCGCCGCCTGCTGGCCGCGCTTGCCCTGGTCGGCGTCGCTGGCGCCGCCCAGGCCGATATCACCCTCGGCTACCAGACCGGCATCGACCCGACCAAGGTGCCCCAGGCCGACGGTACCTACGAGAAAGTCATCGGCGAGAAGCTCGACTGGCGCCGCTTCAACAGCGGCCCGGAAGTGGTCGCCGCCATTGCCTCGGGCGACGTGCAACTGGGCAACCTCGGCTCCAGCCCGCTGGCCGCCGCGACTTCCCGTGGCCTGCCGATCGTCGCCTTCATCGTCTCCGCGCAGATCAACGCCGCCGAGGCCCTGGTGGTGCGCAACGGCAGCAAGATCGAGAAGCCCGAGGACCTGGTCGGCAAGACCATCGCCACGCCCTTCGTGTCGACCTCGCACTACAGCCTGCTGGGCGCGCTCAAGCACTGGAACATCGACCCCGGCAAAGTGAAGATCGTCAACCTCAACCCCACCGAGATCGCCGCCGCCTGGCGCCGTGGCGACATCGATGGCGCCTTCGTCTGGTCGCCCGCCCTGGGCGAGATCAAGAAATCCGGCAAGGTACTGACCGACGCCGCCGAAGTCGGCAAGTGGGGCGCACCGACCTTCGAGGTCTGGGTCGCTCGCAAGGACTTCGCCGAGAAGCACCCGGAAGTCATCGCCAAGTTCGCCAAGGTCAGCCTGGACTCCTTCGCCGACTACAACGCCCACAAGGCCGAGTGGACCGCCGATTCCGAACAGGTGAAGAAGATCGCCAAGCTGACCGGCGCCGATCCGAAGGACGTGCCCGAGTTGCTGGCCGGTTCGGCCTTCCCCGAGTCCCAGGCGCAGCTGTCTTCCGCGCTGCTGGGTGGTGGCACCGCCAAGGACATCGCTGGCACCGCTGCCTTCCTGAAAGAGCAGAAGCGCGTGCCTTCGGTACTCAAGGACTACTCGCCCTACGTCAGCGCGGAATACGTGCGCCAGGCGGAGAGCGTGCAGGTGGGGCAGCGCTGATCGACCTGCAGCGGGGCACCCTCTCCCCAACCCTCTCCCTTCCAGGAAGAGGGTTGGGCGGAGGGTTGGCACCGCAGCATCCCTTTCTCACCCTACGGAGGGCAGAACATGAGCCGTCTGACGGCCGAGGCGGTCAGCCTCACTTTCCAGCAGCGCGGACGCGAGCGCGTCGTGCTGCAGGACCTCACTCTCAGCCTGGCCAAGGGCGAATCCCTGGTGGTGCTCGGCCCGTCCGGCTGCGGCAAGTCCAGCCTGCTCAACGTGCTCGCGGGCTTCCAGGCGCCTGACAGCGGTCGCGTGCAGATCGATGGCCGGACCCTCGAAGGTCCTGGCGGCGAACGCGGCGTGGTGTTCCAGGATGACGCCCTGATGCCCTGGCTCAACGCCCTGGACAACGTGGCCCTGGGCTTGCGCATTCGCGGCGTCGGCGCTGCCGAGCGCAATGCCCGTGCCCACGAAGTATTGAAGCTGGTGGGCCTGGGCGAGCACGCGGACTACCGCATCTCGCAACTTTCCGGCGGCCAGCGGCAGCGCCTGGGCCTCGCCCGCGCACTGGCGGTGGAACCGGATTTCCTCCTGCTCGACGAACCCTTCGGCGCGCTCGACGCGCTGACCCGCGAACGCATGCAGGTGCTGACCCTCGACCTGTGGCGCAAGACCGGCAAGGGCCTGTTCCTGATTACCCACAGCGTCGACGAAGCGCTGTTCCTCGCCACTGACCTGGTGGTGATGGACGGGCCACCGGCGCGCATCGTCAAGCGCCTGTCGCTGGACTTCGCCCGCCGCTACGCCGCCGGCGAGCCGGTGCGCAGCATCAAGTCCGACCCGGAATTCGCGCGTCTGCGCCAACTGCTTCTCGATGAGTTCCTCGAAGAACCGGAGGCCGAGCATGCCCACTGAAACCCTCGCCGCCAAACTCCCCGCCGCCGCGCCGAAATCCCGCAGCGTACCGGGTGATTACCGCCGCTGGGCTGCCGCCGGCAGCATCGTCGGCGTCTTCGTGCTCTGGTGGCTGGCCACGCATCTGGGCTGGGTCGACACCCTGTTCCTGCCGGCCCCGGAGCAACTGGTGGAGGCCTTCCAGCGCGTGCTGGCCGAAGGTTACGTCGACGCCTCGCTGTGGCAACACGTCGGCACCAGCCTGATGCGTGTGCTGCTGGCGCTGGGCGCGGCGGTGCTGACGGCGATTCCGCTGGGCATCCTGATGGGCCTCAATCCGCTGGTCAGCGCGGCGTTCGATCCGCTGGTGGAGTTCTATCGCCCGGTGCCGCCGCTGGCTTACCTGCCGCTGATCGTCATCTGGTTCGGCATCGGCGAGCTGTCCAAGGTGCTGCTCATCTACCTTGCCCTGTTCGCCCCGCTGCTGATCGCTACTGCCGCCGGTGTCCGCCGCGTGGACAAGTCGCGCATCCAGGCCGTGCGCTGCCTGGGCGCGAGCCGCCTGCAGGTGGTGCGTCACGTCATCCTCCCCAGCGCGCTGCCGGAAGTCCTGACCGGCCTGCGCATCGCCCTGGGCGTGGGCTGGTCGACCCTGGTCGCCGCCGAGCTGATCGCCGCCAACCGCGGCCTGGGCTTCATGGTGCAGTCCGCCGCGCAGTTCCTCGCCACCGACGTGGTGGTGCTGGGCATCCTGCTGATCGCCGCCATCGCGCTGAGCTTCGAGCTGGGGCTGCGCTGGCTGCAGAAACGGTTTGCTTCCTGGGAATAACCGCTTCCTTCTTCGAGAACACTGATCCGACGCCCTCACCACGCAGGTGAGGGACAGGGCAGAGCACGCCTCTTCCCGTGAACCTCACGAGAGAACACGAACATGACCACCCTGAGCATCGAACCCATCAGCCCGGCCCTGGGCGCCGTCGTTTCCGGCGTGCGCCTGGCCGATCCGCTGGACGACGCGGCGCAGCGCCAGATCGAGCAGGCCCTGCTCGATCACCACGTGCTGTTTTTCCGCGATCAGCCGCTGACGCCGAGCCAGCAGGCGAACTTCGCCGCGCGCTTCGGTGACCTGCACATCCACCCGATCTACCCCAGCTCGCCGGAACAGCGCGAAGTCATCGTCCTCGATACCGCCGTCACCGATGTGCGCGACAACGCTATCTGGCACACCGACGTGACCTTCCTGGAAACCCCGGCCCTGGGCGCAGTGCTCGCCGCCAAGCAGCTGCCGCCCTACGGTGGCGATACCCTGTGGGCCAGCGGCATCGCGGCGTTCGAGGCGCTGTCGAAGCCACTGCAGCAACTCCTCGACGGCCTTACCGCGACCCACGACATCAGCAAGTCCTTCCCGCAGGAGCGCTTCGGTGCCACCGACGCGGATCGCGCGCGGCTGGAAGAGGCGCGGAGGAAGAACCCGCCGCGCAGCCACCCGGTGATCCGTACGCACCCGGTCACCGGGCGCAAGGCGCTGTTCGTCAGCGACGGCTTCACCACCCGCATCAACGAGCTGGAGCCGGCGGAAAGCCGCGCCATTCTCGACCTGCTGTTCGCCCACTTCGCGCGTCCTGAGTTCACCGTGCGCTGGCGCTGGAAGGAAAACGACGTGGCCTTCTGGGACAACCGCGTGACCCAGCACTACGCGGTGGATGATTACCGCCCGCAGCGGCGGGTGATGCACCGGGCGACGATTCTCGGGGACAAACCGTTCTGACCGGCTCTTCTGTAGGAGCGAGCTTGCTCGCGAACGGATTTCATCGGTGTGTCGGTGTTGTGCGGTTCGCGAGCAAGGACTGGGCGTCCCTCTCGCTCCTGCAGGGGCAATTTCCCTTCATCCCCGTGACTTAAGGCAACAAAGCCGCACGGCAGACCGCATTCGTCGCCATTCTGGGTCGCGGCGGCTGGCGCACTGTCCTACGCTTTGGCAGTTGCGCTTTATGAAGAGACTGCCTACATGCAAGAACGGATTCCCGACGAGTCCAACCTCGCCGAGCTGACGGTTCGCGGCCTGATCCTCGGCGCGCTGATCACCGTGGTGTTCACCGCTTCCAACGTCTACCTCGGCCTCAAGGTCGGCCTGACCTTCGCCTCGTCGATTCCCGCGGCAGTCATTTCCATGGCCGTGCTGCGCTACTTCTCCGGCTCCAACATCCTCGAGAACAACATGGTGCAGACCCAGGCCTCGGCGGCCGGCACCCTGTCCTCGATCATCTTCATCCTTCCGGGCCTCTTGATGATCGGCTACTGGAGCGGCTTCCCGTTCTGGCAGACGGCGGCCATCTGCTCCATCGGCGGCATCCTCGGCGTGCTCTACACCATCCCGCTGCGTCGGGTCATGGTGGTGCAGAGCAGCCTGCCCTACCCCGAGGGCGTGGCGGCGGCGGAGATCCTCCGTGTCGGCAGCCAGGACGAGGAAGAGGAGAAGGCCGGCAAGCCCGCGAAAGCCGGCGGCCCGGGCCTGCGCGACATCCTTGCCGGCGGCGTGGTCGCGGCGGCCTTCAGCCTGTTCAGCAGTGGCTTCAAGGTGCTCGCCGAAGGCTTCAGCTTCTGGATCACCGCCGGGCAGGCGGCGTTCCGCCTGTCCACCGGCTTCTCCCTGGCGCTGGTCGGCGCCGGCTACCTGATGGGCATCACCGCCGGCATCGCCATCCTGATCGGCGTGGTCATCGCCTGGGGCGTGGCCGTGCCGCTGCTCTCGGTGAACAGCGTGCTGGCGGCGGGGCAAACGCTGCCGGAGCTGGCCACCAAACTGTGGAGCAGCCAGGTGCGCTTCCTCGGCGCCGGCACCATCGGCATCGCCGCACTGTGGACCCTGGCGACGCTGTTCAAACCCATGGTGCAGGGCGTCTGGTCGTCGCTCAGTGCCGTGCGCGGCCGCGGCGAAGCCAGCGACCTGCGCACCGAGCAGGACCTCTCCGCCAAATGGATAGTCGCCATCGCCGGCTTCCTGCTGGTAGCGCTGTTCGTGGTCTTCTCCTACTTCCTCAGCGACGCCGCGCCGGACCTGAAGGGCGTCGGCTTCTGGGGACTGGTGGCGGTCTGCGTGATCTTCGCCTTCTTCTTCGGCTTCCTGATCGCCGCCGCCTGCGGCTACATGGCGGGCCTGGTCGGCTCGTCGAGCAGCCCGATCTCCGGCATCGGCATCATCGCGGTGATCCTGGTGTCGCTGCTGATTCTCGGCGTCGGATCGCTGGAGACCGGTTTCCTCGACCAGCAGGGCGGCAAGCTCGCCATTGCCCTGGCGCTGTTCACCACCTCGGTGGTGATCGCCATCGCGGCGATTTCCAACGACAACCTGCAGGACCTGAAGACCGGTTATCTGGTCGGCGCCACGCCGTGGCGCCAGCAGGTGGCGCTGATCGTCGGCTGCCTGGTCGGCGCGCTGGTGATCCCGCCGGTGCTGGAGCTGCTGTTCAACGCCTATGGCTTCACCGGCGCATTGCCGCGCGAGGGCATGGACCCGAACGCCGCCCTGGCTGCACCGCAGGCAACGCTGATGACCGCCATCGCCAGCGGGATTTTCCACAACGCGCTGAACTGGAACATGATCCTCATCGGCGTGGCGCTGGGCATCGCGCTGATCCTGGTGGATGTGCTGCTGCGCCGCACCGGCAAGGCCAGCCTGCCGGTGCTCGCCGTCGGCCTGGGCATCTACCTGCCGCCCACCATCGGCATGACCCTGGTGGTCGGCGCGGTGATCGCCTGGCTGCTGGAAACGGCGCTGGCCAAGCGCGCGGCAGCCGCCGGCAAGGATGTGGAGAAGTACTCCGACGAGCCCAAGCGCCGTGGCGTGCTGCTGGCTTCGGGCCTGATCGTGGGCGAGAGCCTGATGGGTATCTTGCTGGCGGCCGTGATCGGCACCACTGGCACGGACGCACCGCTGGCGCTGGTCGGCGGCGGCTTCGAGGACACCGCGCAGTGGCTTGGCTTGGTGGTCTTCGTGGCGATCTGCGTGCTGTTCTACCGCAAGGTGCT
This sequence comes from Pseudomonas sp. HS-18, assembly GCF_020401845.1. Lineage (NCBI taxonomy): Bacteria > Pseudomonadati > Pseudomonadota > Gammaproteobacteria > Pseudomonadales > Pseudomonadaceae > Pseudomonas > Pseudomonas sp. HS-18. The sequence continues at coordinate 5,584,569 of NZ_CP084413.1, read as the reverse complement.
GGGCGGCGCACGCGGCTGATCCATCGCCGTGATGTGAAAAAGGCGCCTGTGGGCGCCTTTCTCGTTTCAGCCTGGTTCAACGTACCAAGTGCAGGAACTGCAGGTGCCGCTCGTACTGGTCGAGCATGTCGTTGATGATCTGCTCCTTGCTGTAGCCCATCAGGTCATAGTCCTGGCTGCCTTCGGAGAGGTGCACCTCGGCGCGGAAGTAGCGGCGGTTCTTCAGGTGCAGGCCGCCCATGCCGGCGCGGGCGAAGGACGGGGTGAAGTAGCCGCGCATCGACACTTGGTAGAGGAACGTGTGCTGCTCGCCGTGGCCGATTTCCAGGACCAGCTCCAGGTTGCCCAGGTCGAGATCGGATTCCACCTGCAGGCCCTTCTCGCGGAAGACCTCGGAGACCTCGGCGATCGCCGGGCTGACCACATCGACCATGAAGCGGTACACCTCATCCCGCGTGGGAAAGTGCACGGCCTGGGAGATACGCCGCTTCCAGCCGCCGGGCTTGGCCGAGGGCGGTGGCGCCAGGGAGTGGGTGCGCGCGCGCTGGCGCTGGGATTCGAGGTAGAACGCCTTGTGCAGGCCCCACATCATCAGCAGCAGGATCAGCGAGAAGGGCAGCGAGGTCAGCACCACTGCGGACTTCAGCGCATCGATGCTGCCGGCGAACAGCAGGCCGCCGGTGACCAGCGCGGTGGCCACGCCCCAGAACACCCGCAGCCACTTCGGGCCGTCATCGTCGGCGTTGCCGCCGTGGGCGGAGAGCGTGGAGAGCACCACGGTGCCGGAGTCCGCCGAGGTGACGAAGAAGACGAAGCTGACCAGCACCGTCACCGCGATCACTACACGGCTCGCGGGGTAGTTCTGCAGCATCTGGTACAGCGCCATGGACGGATCGGCAATGGCCACGCGGCCCAGTTCGCTGAAGCCATGGTTGAGTACCTGATCCAGTGCGCTGTTGCCGAAGATCGACATCCACGCCAGGGTGAAGCCCAGCGGGATGAAGAGCACGCCGAAGACGAACTCGCGGATCGTCCGCCCGCGCGAGATGCGCGCGATGAACAGCCCGACGAAAGGCGCCCAGGCGATCCACCAGGCCCAGTAGAACACCGTCCAGCCACCCAGCCAGTCGCTGCCGTCCTTGCCGTAGGCGTAGAGGTCGAAGCTCTTGGTCGGCAGGCTGCCGAGGTAGTCTCCGATGTTCTGCACCAGGGTGTTGAGCAGGTGCTGGGTGGGGCCGGCGAACAGCACGAAGAGCAGCAGCGCGCAGGCCAGCAGCATGTTGATGTCAGAGAGCAGGCGGATGCCCTTGTCCACGCCTGATACAGCGACCAGGATCGCCGCGCCCATCATCAGCGCGATCAACGTCATCTGCACCGGATGGCTGTGGGCGATGCCGAACAGGAAGTCCAGCCCGGCGTTGAGTTGCAGCACGCCGAAGCCCATGTCCGCGCCCAGGCCGAACACCGTGGCGATGATGCCGAAGCAGTCCACGGTGTAGCCGATGGGGCCGTTGATGCGCTTGCCGATCAGCGGGTAGAGCGCCGAGCGCAGCGCCAGCGGCAGGTTGTGCCGGTAGGCGAAGTAGGCCAGGGCCATCGCCACCAGGGCGAATACTCCCCAGCCGTGCAGGCCCCAGTGCAGGAACAGCAGCTGCATCGCCTGCCGCGCCGCTTCCGGCGTGCCGGCTTCGCCTTGCGGTGGCTGGGCGAAGTGGGTCAGCGGCTCGGAGACGCAGAAGAAGAACAAAGTGATGCTGATGCCGGCGGCGAAGAGCATGCCGGCCCAGGACAGGTAGCTGAATTCCGGCTCGTCGTGGTCGGCACCGAGCTTGATCTTTCCGTAGCCGGAAAGCGCGGTGACCACCACGAAGATCAGGTACAGCGTCATCGCCAGCAGGTAGTACCAGCCGACGGTATCGGCGGCCCAGGACTGTGCGGCGAGCAGCCATTCACCGGCCCGTTGGGGCTGGCTGATGACGATCAGGGCGAAGAGAAGGATCAGCGCGGCCGCACCGTAGAAGACCGGTGGGTTCATGCGCATGGAGGGTGAGGGTGTTACGGACGGGGGCGATTGTGCAACGGACAAAACGGGCGGGGTCCCTCTGACTTTTCCTTGAACAAGCATTCAATGAAAACACGGGATGGCCCTGGAAAGCCAATCGGCGGGACCGATGGTCCCGCCGCCGGCCCTGTCAAAAGGGCCGAGCGGAGCGGGTACTGCTTACTTGCGGCGGTTCTTTTTCGCCTCACGGATCTCACGGCGTTCCGGGTCGGCCTTCGCGGGCGCAGTCAGGAAAGCGGTGGCGGCGAAGAAGTTAGCAAGAGCGGCAAAGCTGGTCACGATAGTCTCCAATGGCGCCGGGGAAAATGGGTCCCGACCGCCTGTTAGCCATTTTCCCTGAAGATTGTGACAAAAAGAAGTGAATGATCTCGATGGCAGGTATTGATATGGTCGATGAGACTGATTTTTACGATATTTGCGAGTAATAGTCATGTTTTTGACTGTTTGCTCAGGATTCCCTCCTGCCGACCTGCGGGTCGGCCCGGCCTTTCACTGCGACCATTCGTCGCCAAAGGTGAAACGGTTCAGCGCAGGCTCTGGCTTTTACGCGATAGACGGCTGTCAACGGCGAGAAACAGGTATTCCCTTAGCACAATCGCCGAAATAGAGCGGGTTCAAGTCTGGAAGCTTGAACGAGTGTGCAGTTTTTCGTGAAAAACTTGTGAATCGGCTATGGCGATTGACTTGTTGATTCCGTTAGTCTCCCCCGGCAGGACAAAAAACCACCAACAGGGAGCATCATCGAGATGGACTTCAAACGCATCGCCCTTGCCACTGCACTCTTCGCTTCGCTGGCTGGCTGCCAGACCATGACCACCAACCAGGCCATCGTTCCGCTGCAGGCCGCCACCGCCCAGATGATCGGTCTGGCTTCCTCCGACGAGTTGGTCGTCAGCGACGTCAAAGCCGGTCAGCCGGACGCCCTGGGTGGCCAGGAACTCTCCTACGTCGCCACCACCACCAAAGGCCGCGTGTTCAACTGCACCTCGCGCATGATGCCGGGCCTGCTGACCGATCCGGCCAAGCTGACCAACCCGTCGTGCACTCCAGTGGTCGCGCACTCCAACACCGCCACCAAGTAAGACTGCCCCGTCGCCCGTGCGCGGCCCTTCGGGTCGCGCTGGCGACTACAGCGCGGCATCAGCCGCGCTCGCGCTCCAGGCGTTGCAGCAGCGCACGCAACTGCGCCTCGACGCCGGGCTGGCGCACCAGGCGCTCCAGTGCCGCTTCGTTCACTTCCGTTTTCCCGCCTGGCCCCGCTACGCCGCCTGACCCGGCCGCGCCGCCCGAAAAATTCAGGTGCTCCGGGCGAATCTCTTCGTCCGGGCTGACCAGCAAGGCGAAGTGGATGACGTTCTCCAGCTCGCGGATATTGCCCGGCCACGAATAGCTTTCCAGCGCGCGCTGGGTGTCGCTGGCGATCTGTGGCACCGACAGTTCCAGGCGTTGCGCGTGCACGCCTAGGAAGTACTCGGCCAGCGGCTGGATATCGCCGATGCGCTCGCGCAGCGGCGGCAAGGTCAGGTTGCCGTCGTGCAGGTATTGCTGCAGTCCTTCGAGGAATTTCCCCGCCTTCACCGCCTGCCCCAGGTCGATACTGGTGGCGGCGACCAGACGCACGTCCACCGGCACCGGCTCGCGCGCGCCGACGCGCAGCACTTCACGTTCCTGCAGCACGCGCAGCAGCTTCTGTTGCAGCGACAGCGGCAGGTCGGCGATCTCGTCGAGATAGAGGGTGCCGCCATTGGCCGAGCCGAACCAGCCGGCGCGGCTGCCCACCGGGCCGTTGTGCGCGCCTGGCGCGTAGCCGAAGAGCTCGGCGTCGGCGTAGTTGCGGCTCAGCGCGCTGCAGCTCACCGCGACGAACAGGCCGGGGCGCTCGCTGGCGCGGTGGATGTGACGGGCCAGCAGCTCCTTGCCGGTGCCGGTCTCGCCATGGATCAGCACCGGTTGCGGCAATGGCGCCAGGCGCTCTACCTCGTCGCGCACTTCGTGGGAGCGAGGGTCGAAGAACACCAGCGCCTTGGCGCGGATGCTCAGCGGGCTCTTGTCGGCGTCGGGGAAGGTCAGCAGTGGTAGCGGTGCGTGGGGGGCGTTCATGGAAAATCTCCTTCTGCTCTTACAGCGCGTCCAGCGCCTGCAGGAAGTCACTGACGATGTCCTCGCTGTCCTCGATGCCCACCGAGACTCGGATGGTGCCGTCGTGGATATCCAGCGCGGTCAGCGCCTCGGCGGACAGCGCACGGTGCGAGGTCTTGCCGGGGTGGGTGATGCTGCTGGCGACACCGGCCAGCGACGGGGCGAAGGCGGCCAGTTGCAGCGCGCCGATCAGCGCGTCGACCTGGTCCAGGCCGCCCTTCAGGGTGAAGCTGAGCATGCCCGAGTGGCCTTTGCGGAACAGGCGTTGCGCCAGTGCGTGGTCCGGGTGCGAGGGCAGGCCGGGATAGTAGACGCGCTCCACCTGCGGGTGCGCCTCGAGGGCCTCGGCCAGTGCCTGGGCGTTCTGCGAATGCGCGCGCATGCGCAGTGCGAGGGTTTTCGCGCCACGGAAGTTCAGCCAGCTCTCGAAGGGACTGGCGCTGCCGCCGGCGTTGATCTGGAAACGCCGCGCCGCGGCGATCCATTGTGCGTCGCCGACCAGTGCGCCACCCATGGCGTCGCTGTGGCCGTTCAGGTATTTGGTCGTGCTGTGGATCACCAGGTCGGCACCATCGCGCAGCGGCTGGTAGAGCACCGGCGAGAGGAAGGTGTTGTCCACCACCAGCTTGAGGCCCTGGCGGTGGGCGAGATCGGCCAGCGCCGGGACATTGCTCACGCGCACCAGCGGGTTGGAGGCGGTCTCGGTGTAGATCAGTTTCGTGGTCGGGGTGATCGCCGCTTTCACCGCGGCCAGGTCGTTGAGGTCGACCAGGGTGGAGGCGATGCCGAAGCGTGTCAGCTCTTTCTCGATCAGGCTCTGGGTGGTGCCGTACAGCTCGCGGCTGGCGATCAGGTGATCACCGGCGCCGAGCACGCCGAGCAGCGCGGCGGAAATGGCCGCCATGCCGGAGGCGGAGAACAGCGCGTCCTCGCCGCCTTCCAGGTCGCGCAGCAATTCCTCCACGGCGCTGTGGTTGGGGTTGCCGATGCGCGTGTACATGTAGTTGTCGGGGTTGCCGGCGAGAAAGTCGTCGACCTGCTCCAGGGAGTCGTAGACGAACACCGAGCTCTGGTAGATCGGCTGGCTCTTGGCACGGGTGACCATGCGCCGGTCGGCGTCGTGGCCGCTGTGTACGGCGCGGGTGGAAGGGCCTTTGGCGTGGTCGCTCATGGCAAGTCCTTGGGAAAGAAAAACGCCGGTGGAACCTGCCCACCGGCGTTGAAGCGGGTGCGCCAAGGGCGCGCCCAGCGTGGGAGTCGTTGCGCCCGGCGGATGGCCGGGCGACGGATCAGAAGGCTGGCACCACGGCGCCGTTGTACTTCTTCTCGATGAAGGCTTTGACTTCCGGGCTGGTCAGGGCGGCGGAGAGCTTCTTCAGCGCATCGCTGTCCTTGTTGTCCGGTCGCGCCACCAGGTAGTTCACGTAGGGCGAGTTGCGGTCTTCGAGGATCAGCGCGTCCTTCACCGGGTTGAGCTTGGCTTCCAGCGCGTAGTTGGTGTTGATCAGGTCCAGGTCGACCTGGTCCAGCACGCGCGGCAGCAGGGCCGATTCCAGCTCCTTGAACTTCAGGTGCTTGGGGTTCTCGGCGATGTCTTTCGGGGTGGCCAGGGCGTTGCTCGGGTCCTTGAGCTTGATCACGCCGGCCTTCTGTAGCAGGAGCAGGGCGCGGCCGCTGTTGCTGCCTTCGTTGGGCAGGGCGACGGTGGCGCCGTCCGGCAATTGGCCGATGGACTTGTATTTCTTCGAGTAGCCGCCGAAGGGCTCGACGTGCACGCCGGTCACGGTGACCAGGTTGGTGCCCTTGCCCTTGTTGAAGTTATCCAGGTACGGCTTGGTCTGGAAGTAGTTGGCATCCAGGCGCTTTTCGGCGACCTGCACGTTGGGCTGCACGTAGTCGGTGAAGACCTTGATCTCCAGGTCCACGCCTTCCTTGGCCAGGGTCGGCTTGATCAGCTCGAGGATCTCGGCGTGGGGGATCGGGGTGGCAGCGACAACGAGCTTCTCGTTGGCGAAGGCAGAGGTGCTGAAGGCAGCGGCGAGGGCGGTCAGAAGCAGCAGCTTTTTCATTGCGATGTCCTTGTGGGGCAGATGACCGCTGGCGTCCGGGCCGGCCGGGATGGGGCCTTCGTACGGGCGGTGGATTCTAGTTCCGCAGCTCACTTGGCAGCGGTTGAGACGAAAGTTACCCGGCTTTTTTATTCCAATAAAATATTAATTTTTCATTTTCATATTCGATTTTGTTCATATCGAACGGCCTGATCGGATGAGACATCCTGTCGCGCGACACCCCGTCGCGCGGCAACCCACCACTCCAGCCCGCGCCGCGGGCACGCGTAAAATCGAGTCGTTTTCTTGAGCGGCGTCAATGCGGATGGCGGTCCATTCTGATTGGGCGGCAAAAGAAACCCGAACCGACAGGAGATCGGCGGCTCGAAAAAGATCCATCAAGCAACACAGACATCACGCAAGAACGCCCTGCGCATGCGCAAGGTACGGTGCCGACCCTCCGTGGGGTGGGCGTCAGCCTGAAGAGGAATCGTCATGTTCGGATTAGAGGCGCTCGACCTGGCCCGGATCCAGTTCGCCTTTACCGTGTCCTTCCACATCATCTTCCCTGCCATCACCATCGGCCTCGCCAGCTACCTGGCAGTGCTCGAAGGGCTGTGGCTGAAGACCCAGGAGGAGGTCTACCGCGACCTCTATCACTTCTGGTCGAAGATATTCGCCGTCAACTTCGGCATGGGCGTGGTCTCCGGCCTCGTCATGGCCTATCAGTTCGGCACCAACTGGAGCGCCTTCTCGGCGTTCGCCGGGAGCGTCACCGGCCCGCTGCTGACCTACGAAGTGCTGACCGCCTTCTTCCTCGAGGCCGGCTTCCTCGGCGTCATGCTTTTTGGCTGGCACCGCGTCGGCCCCGGCCTGCACTTCTTCGCCACGGTGATGGTGGCGATCGGCACGCTGATCTCGACCTTCTGGATCCTCGCTTCCAACAGCTGGATGCAGACCCCGCAGGGCCACGAGATCGTCAATGGCGTGGTGGTGCCGGTGGACTGGGTGGCGATCATCTTCAACCCGTCCTTCCCCTATCGCCTGCTGCACATGGCGATCGCCTCGTTCGTTGCCACCGCCTTCTTCGTTGGCGCCTCGGCGGCCTGGCACCTGCTGCGTGGCCGCGACAACCCGGCGATCCGCAAGATGCTCTCGATGGCGATGTGGATGGCACTGATCGTCGCGCCGATCCAGGCCATGGTCGGTGACGCCCACGGCCTCAACACGCTGAAGCACCAGCCGGCGAAGATCGCCGCGATGGAAGGCCATTGGGATAACAGCAGCGGCGAACCGACCCCGTTGATCCTGTTCGGCTGGCCGGACATGGAGCGTGAGGAAACCCGCTTCAAGATCGAGATTCCGGTACTCGGCAGCCTGATCCTGAATCACAGCCTGACCGAGCCGATCCCGGCGCTGAAGGATTTCCCGAAGGCCGACCGGCCCAATTCCACCATCGTGTTCTGGTCGTTCCGCATCATGGCCGGCCTGGGGATGCTGATGATCTTCGTCGGCCTGTGGAGCGCCTGGCTGCGCTGGCGCAAGCGGCTGTTCGAGAGTCGCGCCTTCCTCAAGCTGGTGCTGTGGATGGGGCCGTCCGGCCTGATCGCGATCCTCGCCGGCTGGTTCACCACCGAGATCGGTCGCCAGCCGTGGGTGGTCTACGGGCTGATGCGTACCAGCGACGCGGTGTCCAACCACAGCGTGACGCAGATGAGCATCACCCTGGTGATGTTCGTGGTGGTGTACTTCTCGCTGTTCGGCGTGGGCATCGGCTACATGATGCGCCTGGTGCGCAAGGGCCCGATCACCCATGAGGGGCGCGAAACCAGCCAGGGTGGCGCCGGCCAGCAACGCACTCCGGCGCGGCCGCTGTCGGCGACCGCCGAGGGCCTCGACGACGATGAAACCGACAGTCCGGCAGGGAGGAACTGAGCATGGGCATCGACCTTCCGCTGATCTGGGCGATCATCATCATCTTCGGCGTGATGATGTATGTGGTGATGGACGGCTTCGACCTGGGGATCGGCATGCTCTATCCGTTCTGCCAGGACGAGGGCGACCGTGACGTCATGATGAACACCGTGGCGCCGGTCTGGGACGGCAACGAGACCTGGCTGGTATTGGGCGGCGCGGCGTTGTTCGGCGCCTTCCCGGTGGCCTATTCGGCGGTACTCTCGGCGCTGTACCTGCCGCTGATCCTGATGCTGATGGGGCTGATCTTCCGCGGCGTGGCCTTCGAGTTCCGCTTCAAGGCCCGGCCGGCGAAACGGCACATCTGGGACAAGTCGTTCATCGTCGGTTCGCTGGTGGCGACCTTCTTCCAAGGCGTGGCGCTGGGGGCCTTCATCGAGGGCATCCCGGTGGAAAACCGCGCCTTCGCCGGCGGCGCGCTGGACTGGCTGGCACCGTTCCCGCTGTTCTGCGGCCTGGGCCTGGTGGTGGCATACACCCTGCTGGGCTGCACCTGGCTGATCATGAAAACCGAGGGGCCTCTACAGCAGCGCATGCATGACCTGGCGAAGCCCCTGGCGTTGGTGCTGCTGGCAGTGATCGGCATCGTCAGCCTGTGGACGCCGCTGGCCCACGAGGACATCGCCCAGCGCTGGTTCAGCCTGCCGAACCTGTTCTGGTTCCTGCCGGTGCCGCTGTTGGTGCTGCTGACCTTCTACAGCCTGCTGCGCTCGGTGGCGCGCAATGACCATGTGAAGCCGTTCCTGCTCACCCTGGCGCTGATCTTCCTGGGCTACAGCGGGCTGGGCATCAGCCTGTGGCCGAACATTATCCCGCCGTCGATGTCGATCTGGGACGCCGCGGCGCCGCCGCAGAGCCTGGGCTTCATGCTGGTGGGCGCGCTGTTCATCATTCCCTTCATCCTCGTCTACACCGCGTGGAGCTACTACGTGTTCCGCGGTAAGGTGAAGCACGGCGACGGCTACCACTAGAGGTGCGCGTGATGACCCATGAAGAGCAGGAGAAGGCGCCGCTGCGCAAGCGGCTCGGCTGGCTGGTACTGATCTGGGCGCTGAGCGTCGCCGGCCTGGGCGTCGCAGCCTGGCTGATGCGCCTGTTCATGAGCGCGGCGGGGCTGGGCACGCCGCACTAGCCGCGCAATCGATCCCATCCGGGCGCCGTCCCCCGGCGCCCGTTCCCACATCCCTCGCCGGTGCTTCCAGCGGGGGATTTTTTTCAGTGCAGCTTGTCGCGCTTGGCCAGGGTGGGGAACAGCTTCATCCAAGCACCGGTGACGACCAGTGTGCCGACGCCGCCGAGTACAACCGCCGGCACCGTGCCGAGCCAGTGCGCGGTGACTCCGGATTCGAATTCGCCCAGCTGGTTCGAGGCACCGATGAACAGGCCGTTCACCGCGCTGACCCGGCCGCGCATCTCGTCCGGGGTTTCCAGCTGCACGAAGGCGCCGCGGATGACCATGCTGATCATGTCCGCCGCCCCCAGCACTACCAGCACCGCCAGGGAGAACCAGAAGGACGTCGACAGGCCGAAGGCGATGGTGGTGACCCCGAACACGCCCACGGCGGCGAACATGATCCGCCCGACGTTGCGCTCGATGGGGAAGCGCGCCAGCCAGAACGACATCAGCAGTGCGCCCACCGCCGGGGCCGAGCGCAGCAGGCCCAGGCCCCAGGGGCCGGTCAGTAGGATGTCCTTGGCGAACACCGGCAGCAGTGCGGTGGCGCCGCCCAGCAGCACGGCGAACAGGTCCAGCGAGATGGCGCCGAAGATGTCCGGGCGGCTGCGGATGAAGCGGATGCCCGCCAGCAGCGACTCCAGCGTGGCCTTGCCCTGGGCGGCCGGCGCCTGGCGCGAGGGCAGGGTGAGCACCAGGGTGCAGGCGATGAAGTACAGCACTGCGGTGGGCGTGTAGACCCAGAAGGCGCCGAAGGCATAGAGGAAGCCGCCGAACGCCGGCGCGGCGATGGTCGCCGCCTGCATGGCCGAGGCGGACGCGGCGACGGCACGGGGGAACAGTGCCGTGGGCACGATGTTCGGCAGCAGCGCCTGGGTGGTCGGCATCTCGAAGGCCCGCGCGGTGCCCAGCAGGAAGGCCATCACGAAGATCATCTCGCGGGTCACGTTGTCGGTGCTGGCGCCCACCACCAGCGCCACGGCGATCAGGCCCTGGCCGACCTGGCAGAGCGAAGCGATGCGGCGGCGGTCGTAGCGATCGGCGACGTGACCGGTGTGCAGCATGAAGAGCACGCGCGGGGTGAATTCCACCAATCCGACCAGGCCCAGGTCGAGCACGTTGTGGGTCAGTTCGTAGATATGCCAGCCAATGGCCACGGTGATCATCTGGAAGGCGCTGGCGGTGCAGACGCGGGCCAGCCAGAAGGCGAGAAAAGGGCGGTGACGCAGCAGGGACGTGGCTTCGGCGGTCATCTTGGAGGCTTATCTGGAAGGTTCGTTAGGAGGCTAAGCAAGGGCCATGCAGCGTAGCACGGCGTAACACTTTCCCGCTTGTCGCCGAGGGTTTTTGCTATTGGCGAATAGTCTCGACCCGTCGACTAAAATTTTCATCTCCGCGACAAGCTGTCCGATTGACTTTGCTTCGCACTATTGAGGTGCGTTAAAGTTGACAGAAGAGTCAGGTTTTCCTGCAGGATCTTTCCTCCGGCGCCATCCCCGAGACGCCCGCGATTCCGCGGCCTCCGAACTCTCTCCAGCACCGAAAAAACGACATGGGCGGGCCTTCACCGTCCAGAGGATGAACCATGTCCAACCGTGATATTTCCCGGCGCGCCTTCCTGCAGGGCGGGCTGATTGCCGGTGTCAGCGTGACCATGGCGCCGCTCGGCAGCCGGGCCTTCGCTGCCCTGATGGAAAACTCCGTCACCGTCTCCCCGCAGCAGTGGATGGGCCACGACGGCAAGGCGCGCTTCCGTAACGATGCGCTGTCCAAGGTCTGCGGCAACAAGGTGTTCGCCCGCGACATCCGCTCCAAGGACATGCCCGGCTGGCCGCAGCAGCAGGGCCACGCCATGCTGCTCAAGACCATCAAGGCCGACCGCATCTTCGACGGTATCGACCTCGCCTGGCTGGGCGCCGAGCTGCAGCCCGACCGCATCGTCACCGCCGAGGACCTGGACAAGGACGGCATCGTCTTCCCCGAAGCCCATGCCCCGGACCCGCTGCTGCCGCGCGGCAAGGTGCCGATGTTCATTGGCCACCCGGTGGCGATCCTGATCTGGAACGACTTCGAGCGCTTCCGTCAGGCCAAGCTGAAGATGAAGTTCAACGACAAGGCGATCCGCTACGGTGCGCAGGCCCCGCTGTACCAGGGCGACCCCTACGGCAGCTTCCGCTACGTGCGTGTGGGCGGGGCGACTTCGGCCGATCCGGACGAGTTTTCCAGCCTCAAGGACTCGATCCTCTTCCCGATGATCCGCGAGCGCAAACCGGTGTGGAACCAGCAGCCCAACCAGCACGGTGACCTCACCGAGCAGGGCCTGTTCTACGCGCAGAAGATCAAGGACCAGATCGAAAACCCGCCGGAGAACTGGCTGGTCTTCGACGAACGCTACAAGACCCCGTCCATCGAGCCGGCCGCCATGGAGCCGGACAACGGCAACGGCTGGTACGACCCGGCGAGCAAGACCCTGCACTTCGTGGTCGCCACCCAGTGCCCGTTCGAGGCGGCCTACGAGACGGCGCACATGATCGCCCCGTCGCGCTTCGGCCTGGCCAAACTGAACATGCACCCCGGCTACACCGTGGGTTACGGCTCCAAGGACCACAACATCTTCGTCTACTACGCGGCCCTCGCTGCGCTGTACGGCAACGGTGTACCGGTGCGCCTGGCCAATGACCGCTACGAGCAGTTCCAGAGCGGCATCAAGCGCCACCCGTTCGACATCCGCTACCAGCTCGCGGTGGACAAGAAGGACATGACCTTCAAGATCTTCCGCACCGAGATGAGCGTGGACGGCGGCGGCCGCATCAACTACAGCCCGTCCGTGGCCGCCGTGGGCGCCACCGCCGCGCAGTCGATCTACTACATGCCGCAGAACGACCTGCAGGTGACCGCCTACCATTCCCGCGCCGTCGAGGCCGGCTCCATGCGTGGCTACGGCACCCTGCAGAGCATGGCCGCCACCGAGATGATGGTGGACGAGATCGCCGGTCGCCTGGGCGTGGACGCCATCGAACTGCGCCGCGTCAACGCGCTGAAGTCGGGCATGAAGAACACCCAGGGCGCGATCCCTGCCGGTGCGCTGCGCCTGCACGAAATCCTCGACAAGGCCGCTGCCCACGAGTGGTGGAAGACCCGCGACGCACGCAAGCAGTCGATGGACGCCAAGGACCCGGACCACTGGTACGGCGTCGGCTTCGCCATCTGCCAGAAGGACTTCGGCACCGGCTCGGAAGCGCCCATGGCGAGCATCGAGTTCGATGCCACCGGCAAGGTGCACATGCGCCACATCGGCATCGAGATCGGTACCGGTATGTCCACTTCCCAGGCGCTGGTGGTAGCCGACTTCCTCGGCAAGCCGGCGGACGAGATGAAGACCGCCGAAACCGAGTGGCCGGAACTGCAGCTGATCAGCGGTGAAGACCCCTACACCATGAGCCAGCCGACCCAGGACGAGAAGCTGCGCAATCCGCGCTGGGTCGGCAAGTACGCCTCGGCGTCGTCGGCGACCAACTCGGCCTACTACTTCAGCCACGCCACCCGCGAAGCGGCACGCGTGCTGTTCAACCACGGCCTGTGGCCGGCGGCCCTGGAAATCTGGCGTCGCGGCCCGTTCAACGGCGCCGCCAACCCGCTGGTGGTGCGCCGCGAGGACGCCCACTGGGTCGACGGCAAGCTCACCGCCAACGGCCTGCAGCCACTGTCGTTCGCCGAACTGGCGCAGGTCGCCCACGAGAAGGGCCTGGTCACTGGCGCCACCGTCCACGGCTTCAACCGCTGGAGCTGGGCGGAGTGCGACTACGTCATCGATGGCGTGCGCGACCGCCTGCCGCTGGACGCCCTGGCCGTGAAGTACGGCGACGGCGCGCCGGGTGTGAAGAAGGCGCAGATGAACAGCGCCGGCTTCCACCTGCTGGATCGCCAGAACGTGGCCTATCCGCCGGTGCAGCTGAACAACGCCGCCGTGACCTACTACAGCCCGGTGGCGACCATCGTCGAGCTGAAGGTGAACAAGGGCAACGGCGAAGTCAGTGTGCTCAACCATCACAGCTGGATCGAGTGTGGCCGCGTGCTGGTGCCGGAACTGGTGAAAGGCCAGATCGAAGGCGGCACCGCCATGGGCATCGGCCACGCATTGCTGGAAGACATGCCGCTGTACGAGGGTGGCCCGGGCGAGGGCGACTGGAACTTCAACCGCTACCGTCTCCCGAAGGCGAAGGACGTGGCCGTCTGGCAGCAGAGCTCGGAAATCCTTCCGCCGCTCTCGCCCAGCGACCCGTCCAAGGGCATCGCCGAAGTGGTGATGATCCCGGTGGTCGGCGCCATCAGCAACGCCGTGGCCCACGCCATCGGCAAGCGCGTCCGCGACCTGCCCATCACCCCCGCTCGCATCAAGGAGGCCCTCAATGGCTAAGCGTCCGCTCAACTTGACCATCAATGGTCAAACCGTCGGTCCGGTCGAGGTTCCCGAGGACCTGCCGATGATCGACTACCTGCACGAATACCAGAATCTCACCGGTTCGCGCCTGGGCTGCGGCCAGGGCATCTGCCATGCCTGCGTGGTGATCGTCGACAACCCCGACGGCACCAGCGAGGAAGTGCGCACCTGCATCACCGGCGCGCACTACTTCGAAGGCAAGAAGGTGCGCACCATCGAGGGCCACGCCAAGCGCGAGGAAGACGGTTCGGTGAAGGAACTGAACCCGATCCAGCAGAAGTTCGTCGACCGCTTCGCCTTCCAGTGCAGCTACTGCGCACCGGGCTTCGTCAACGCCGCCACCGTGCTGGTGGAGAAGGCCCAGCGCCAGCCGTTGAAGAAGAGCGAACTGGAATCGACCATCGAGGCGAGCCTCGGCCACCACATCTGTCGCTGCACCGGGTACGTGCGTTACTACGACGCCACCCGCGAAGTGCTGACCGATCTCGGCCTGGTCAAGGAGGGTTGAGCATGCAGCGCATTCTTTCCGGCCTCGCGCTGGCCATTGGCCTTGGTCTAGCGCTCAGCGCACAAGCCGCTGACCAGGAGCTGATCAAGCGCGGCGAGTACGTCTCCCGCGCTGCCGACTGCATGGCCTGCCACACCGCCGAGGGCGGCGCGCCGTTCGCCGGCGGCCTGCCGATCCACTCGCCGTTCGGCACCATCTATGGCAGCAACATCACCCCGGACAAGGACTTCGGCATCGGCAACTACAGCGCCGACGACTTCTTCGCCGCCCTCACCGAGGGCAAGCGCAAGGACGGCGCCAACCTCTATCCGGCCATGCCCTACACCTCGTACCACCTCATCAAGCGCGAGGACAGCGATGCCCTCTACGCCTACCTGATGAGCCAGACGCCGGTGCACCGTGCCGCGCCGCAAACCAGCCTGAGCTTCCCGTTCAACGTACGGATGGGCCTGAGTGGCTGGAACATGCTCTACGGCAAGAGCGTCCAGCTGGAAAACACCGAGGGCAAGAGCGAGCCCTACAAGCGCGGCCAGTACCTGGTGGAAGTGCTCGGCCACTGCGGCGAGTGCCACACCCCGCGCAACCAGATCGGCGCCCTGGAGCAGGACAAGCGCCTGACCGGCGGCCTGCTCAACGGCTACAGCGCTCCGAGCCTGCTGGCCCAGGACCTGGCCGAGCGCGGCTGGACCAGCGCCGACCTGACCGGCTTCCTCAAGCACGGCATGAGCCCGCAAGGCAGCATGTTCAACGAGATGTTCCCGGTGATGCACCTGAGCACCCAGCACCTGGGTGACGAGGACCTCGCCGCCATGTCGACCTACCTGCTCGGCGAACAGCCGCCGCAGGCCAAGGTGGTCCAGGCGGTGGCCGAGGATCAGCTCAGCGACAGCGCCAAGCGCGGCCGCCAGCAGTACCTCAACGTCTGCGCCGGCTGTCACGGCAACGATGGCGAGGGCAAGCCGCACATTGCCGTGGCCATGCAGGGCAACACCACCCTGCGCCTGGCCGATTCGCGCAACCTGGCCAAGGTCATCGTCGAAGGCATCCGCGAGCAGCAGTTCACCGGTTTCGAGCGCATGCAGCCGATGCCGGGCTTTGCCGACAAGCTCAGTGACGAGCAACTCACGGACCTGATCAACTACCTGCGCCAGGCCTGGGGTGGCCTGCCGGGCGACATGGGCGTACAACAGATCGCTCAACTCAAAGCGGAGTGAGTCGTGCAGCATCTCGATCTGCAAGTGGTCCGGCAGGCGCTCCAGTGGTCCAACGCCGGCCAGCGCGTGTGGCTGTGCAGCGTGCTCTTCACCTATGGCTCGGCGCCCCGCGCGCCGGGCTCGTTGCTGGCGGTCAACGCCAGCGGCCAGTGGGTGGGTTCGCTGTCCGGCGGCTGCGTCGAGGATAACTTTCTCGAACGCGTCGCCGAAGGCGAGTTCAGCGAGCCGGTAGTCGTCGTGCGCTATGGTGACGGCACCGATACCCGCACGAATATCCGCCTGCCCTGCGGCGGCATCCTCGACGTCCTGGTGGAAAACCTCGCGCCCGATTGCGACGTGCAGGCCCACCTGCGCGAGCTGGAGTCGGCGCTGCTCGGCCAGCGTCGCCTGCTGCGCGAAGTGAACCTGCAGGACGGCAGCCGCCGTCTGAGTGACGACCATGAGCACGGCCCGCGCGTGGAGCGGGACGAAGCCAGTGTTCGCTTGCGCGTGGGTGCGGCACAGCGTCTGCTGCTGGCCGGTTATTCCAGCGTCGCGCATTTCTGCGCGGAGTTCGGCAAGGGCCTGGGCTTCGAAGTGATCCTCTGTGATCCCCGCGAAGAGGCGCTCGATGGCGTGGTGCTGGACGGCATCGAAATCCGCCGCGAGCTGCCGTCGATCTTCATCGCCAACGGCGGCTGCCACGCGGACACCGCCGTGGTGGCGCTGACCCACGATCCGAAGATCGACGACCTGGCGATGCTCGAGGCGGTGCGCACCGAAGCGTTCTACATTGGCGTCATGGGTTCGCGCACCACTTCCGACAAACGCCGCGAACGCCTGCACCGCATCGGTGGCCTGAACGAGACGGAGCTGGCGCGCGTGCACGCGCCCATCGGCCTCAATCTGGGTAGCAAGACCCCGGCGGAAATCGCCCTGGCCGTGCTCGCCGACATCCTGCGCACGCGCAGCGGCATTGCCCGCGAGGCGCTGTGACGGTGGTGGCGCTGGTCCTGGCCGCCGGCCAGGGCTCGCGCTTCGGCGCGGACAAGCGCCGCGCGGTTCTTCCGGATGGGCGCAGCCTGCTCGCGCAGAGCGTCGAGCGGGCCCAGGCCGTGTTCGACGACGTGCGGGTGGTGCTGCGTGCTGGCGAGCAGGCGGATGCCTTCGGCCTGCCAGCCGGCTGCCGCGTCATCCACAGCCCGGACGCAGCGCTTGGCATGGGGCACAGCCTCGCCGCGGGTGCAGCCTCATTGCTGGACTCCGACGCCCAGGCCGTGGCCATCCTGCTTGGCGACATGCCGTGGATCGCACCGGAAACCCTGCGTGCGCTGGCCGATGCGGCCGGTGCCTCGACCATTCTCTTTCCGCTTCACGATGGCCAGCGTGGCCACCCCGTGCTGTTCGGTCGTGACTTCTGGCCGGAACTGACGCAGCTCACTGGCGATGAAGGCGCCCGCGCGGTGGTGCAGGCGCATCGTGACAGTTGCGTCGTCGTCGAAGTGAAAGACGCGGGTGTCTTGCGAGACGTAGACACGCCGGAAGTCCTGCGCTCCTGAAGGGTTCGCGAGCAAGGACTGGGCGTCCCCCTCATTCCTGCAAGGTGGCGCTGGAGTTCTCCTGTAGGAGCGAGCTTGCTCGCGAGTCCCGGCAGCACCGAATCTCGCGGTTTCAGCGCTGTTCCAGCCACTGCGCGATACGCGGCCAGATTTCCTGGCTGGCATTGCGTGACAGCAGCAGTCGGTTATGGCTGTAATCCTCTTTCGCGCCGGTCGCCAGGCCGAACAGCTCCAGCTTCGCGTCGTTGCCGCCGAACGCTTCCACCAGGGCCTCGCACCCGGCAACCGGAGCGATGAAGGTATCGCCGCTGCCTGCCACGCCCAGCACCGGTAAATCGACGTTCGCCAGTCCCGCCAGATAGTCGAACCCCGCCAGCGAGTCGAAGCGCCGCCGCAGGTTCCACTGGCACCACTGGCGCATCAGCCGTGCGCTCTCTGCCTCCGGCCCGACGCTCTTCGCCCGGCTCGGCGCGACGCGCCGCCAGCGCAGCAGCCAGTCGTAGCCGAGCACGGCCAGCCGATGAGAAAGACTGGCCCCGGCCGCCGTGGCCTGGGAGCCGATCAGCACCATCGAGCGCAGCCGCCGCTGCGCCAGTTCGGGATGGCGCGCCGCCCACATCGAGACGATCAGCCCGCCGCCGGAATGGCCGATCCAGTGCAGCGCCGTTTGCCCGCTGCGCAGGCTCACCGCATCGAGAATCGCCGGCACGTCCTGCTCGGCGACATCATCGAAGCTGTGGATAAAACCGTTGCGCTCACTGTCGCCATGTCCGCGCCATTCGAACAGCCAGCAGGCGAACCCTTGTCCGGCGAGGTAGTTGGCCAGCCCCTGGCAACTTCGATGGTTGGAAAAGGTGCCGTGGGTCAGCACGACGGGCACGCCATCCGCAGGGCCCACGAGGCGCAGCGCCAGGTTGACGCCGTCGGCGCTGCGGATCAGTTCCGGTGTAGAGGGGGAGGGCTCTTGTGCGGTCATGGCGTGCGTCCTGGCGAAGGCGATCCATGCTGCTCCGGCGCGCGGGCCGGAGCAATGCCAGTCGCTTATTTGGTCGCTTTCAGCACCACGAATTTCGGATTTGCCGCCACCTGCTCCACGCCGCGGAACAGGCGCTTGAGCTTG
Source organism: Pseudomonas sp. HS-18 (assembly GCF_020401845.1). Lineage (NCBI taxonomy): Bacteria > Pseudomonadati > Pseudomonadota > Gammaproteobacteria > Pseudomonadales > Pseudomonadaceae > Pseudomonas > Pseudomonas sp. HS-18. The sequence continues at coordinate 5,566,351 of NZ_CP084413.1, read as the reverse complement.
GCGTGGTAGCCCAGGTGACGGTTGCCGACGATCCACAGCTCGCCACCCGTCACGAGCGCCGCGCGGGCCTGCTGGAACATGCGCCAGGCGAGGAAGTCGCCGACTACTTGCTGCTGGTGGAAGGGCGGGTTGCACAGCACCAGATCCAGCGAGTCGGCAGGTTGGCTGGCCAGGCCATCGTCGGGATGGATATCCACAGGTCGGTCGCCGAGGGCCGTTTGCCAGTTCTCGCGGGCCGACTGCACGGCCATGTAGGACTCATCCACCAGGGTCAGCTCGGCCTGCGGATTGAGCCGGGCGAAGGCAATGCCCAGCACGCCGTTGCCGCAGCCCAGGTCCGCTGCGCGCACGGTGTGGTGGGTCTGCGGCAGGTGCGGGAGGAAGGCGCGGGTGCCGATGTCCAGGCCGTCGCGGCAGAACACGTTGGCGTGGTTGACCAGCGTGAGTGCCGGTTTGTCCAGGCGGTAGCGCGTGGGGTAGGGCGACGCGGGGGCCGGGCGTGGTTCGGCGGTCGCGACCAGCAGGCGGGCTTTCTTCACCGCCAGCGAGGCCTGCATCGGGCCGATGTACTTCTCCAGCAGATCACCGGCGGCGCGCGGCAGGTGCTTGATCATGCCGGCGGCGACCACCTTGGCGCCCGGCGCGAGCTGGCCGTGCAGGCGGATCAGTTGTTCCTCCAGCAGCGCCAGGGTCTTGGGCACGCGCACCAGCACCTGGTCGAACGGGCCCTGCGGCGTTTCGCTGGCGGGCACGAAGGTCAGCGGGGCGTCGGTCAGGCCGTTGCGTTCCAGGTTGCGCTGCAGGGCGATGAAGCCCAGGTGTGAATCGCCGCTGCTGGTCAGACGCACATGGGGCGCGAGGCTGGCGGCGAGTGCGCCGAAACTGTCGTTGAGCACCAGCACCCGGCTATCCACGCCAACGCCCTGTTCGTGGAGGTGCGCGAGCAGGTATTCGTCCGCCGCATCGAAGGCCTGCAGCGGGTCTTCGCGCTGTTCGGGGTGGCGGACCAGGTCGAGCTGGGCGAAGGGGCTGGCGAGGACGGGCATGGGACTCTCGAACGAAGTAGGGCTGGGAACAGCTGGAGCTGGAAGTCGCAATGAGACGAGGCTGATTGCAATGAGATTGTCATCAAACTGCGAAGCAGTCGGCCATCATCCGCTTGTGCGGGGCGGCGTTATACCGAAAAATTATGACCTATCCGCCCGCTGTCGTCTTTGCATCGCTGCGCGGCGGCCTCCCAATAATAACCGGGCGCTCCAGGCGACCCGGTAGGGCCCGATCCCGGAGCTGCGCTCCGCCGACCGACGGCCACCACTCCAAGTCTTCACGAATCCTCGACACGCGACGCTCGTTCGCGCGCCGGGCTATTGCCATTGCATAAGGATGTCGATGTACAAGTCATTGCTCGGGGTGGCCCTGTCCGCCCTTTTCCTCGTGGCTCAAGCGGCCTTCGCCGATGCGCCCATCGTGATCAAGTTCTCCCACGTCGTCGCCGACGACACGCCCAAGGGCCGTGGCGCGCTGCTGTTCAAGAAGCTGGTGGAGGAGCGCCTGGCCGGCCAGGTGAAGGTCGAGGTATTCCCCAACTCCACGCTGTTCGGCGATGCCGACGAACTGCAGGCGCTGCAGGACGGCAAGGTGCAGATGCTGGCGCCATCGCTGTCGAAGTTCGAGGGCTACACCAAGCAGCTGGAGGTCTTCGACCTGCCGTTCCTGTTCGATGACCTGGAGGCGGTGAAGCGCTTCCAGAAGCGCGACAAGAGCCGTGAGCTGCTGCACTCCATGGCGCGCTCGGGCATCTACGGCCTGGGCTACTGGAACAACGGCATGAAGCAGCTTTCCGCCAACCGCGAGCTGCGCGCGCCGGCCGATGCCAAGGGCCTGGCCTTCCGCATCCAGCCGTCCTCGGTGATCAACGCGCAGTTCGGCCTGCTCGATGCCACGGCGGTGAAGATGCCCTTCGCCGAGACCCTCAAGGCGCTGCAGGACGGCAAGGTGCAGGGCACCGAGAACACCTGGTCGAACATCGGCAGCCAGAAGCTGGATACCGCGCAGCCGTTCATCACCGAGACCAACCACGGTGTGCTCAGCTACATGGTGATCAGCAACCAGAAGTTCTGGAACAGCATGCCGTACCCGGTGCGCACCCAACTTGAGAGCATCGTCGAAGAGGTCACCGTCGAGGTGAACAAGGACGCCGAGGCGCTGAACCAGAAGGAACGTGACCATGTGGTGGCCAACGGCAAGGCGCGCATCATCGCCCTGACGCCGGCCGAGCGTGATGCCTGGCGCACCGCCATGCAGCCGTTGTGGAAGCAGTTCGAAGGGGAGATCGGCACCGACGTGCTGCGCGCCGCCCAGGTGGTAAACCGCAAGCACTGATCCCCTGGCAGTGATCTGGAGCAGGCTTGTGGCGATCTCCCCGGATAGCCACAAGCCTTGCGGGTGTTTCTATCGCCCTGAATACGGGAAAATGGGCCGTTGCCTGCAAAGGAGCGGACGATGACCGCCAGCGAAGAGAAGTTCACCCGCCAGACCCTGGTGGAGGTGCAGACGCTCACCCCGAGCCTGTTCACCCTGCGCACCACCCGCGACAGCGGCTACCGCTTCCGCGCCGGGCAGTTCGCCCGCCTGGGCGTGTACAAGCCCGGCGGCAGCATCGTCTGGCGCGCCTATTCGATGGTCTCGGCTCCCCACGACGACTTCCTCGAGTTTTTCTCCATCGTCGTTCCCGGCGGCGAATTCACCAGCGAGCTCAGCCGCTTGTGCGTCGGCGACCAGTTGCTGGTGGATCGCCAGGCTTTCGGTTTCCTCACCCTCGATCGCTTCCCCGATGGTCGCGACCTGTGGCTGCTGTCCACCGGCACCGGCCTGGCGCCGTTCCTGTCGATCCTGCAGGACTTCGAGGTGTGGGAGCGCTTCGAGACCATCAAGCTGGTCTACAGCGCCCGCGAGGAAAAGGAGCTGGCCTACCGCGACCTGATCGCCAGCTTCGGCGCGATGGAGCACCTGGCCGAACATATCCACAAGCTGCAGTTCATTCCGGTGGTCACCCGCGAGCAGGTGCCCGGCTGCCTGAATGCGCGGATCACCACGCTGATCGAGAACGGCGAGCTGGAACGCGCCGCCGGGCTGGAACTCACCCCTGAGCATTCGCGGGTGATGCTCTGCGGCAACCCGCAGATGATCGAGGACACCCGTGCGGTGCTGAAGGCCCGCGGCATGAGCCTGGCGCTGACGCGCAAGCCCGGCCAGATCGCCGTGGAAAACTATTGGTAAGTGTCGCTCGATAGATTTTGAAAAGATTGTCCGCTGAGGGCGCCCCGTCTTTGCCCTTAGGATAGGCGTCCGTTTCCCCTTTTTCGGACCTCGATGGACAGTCAAAGTACGAAGCCGACCCCGGTGCCTACCCCCGTAGAGCCGGTGATCGGCGAACCTCCCCCGGCACCCGCGCTCGCGGATGCTGCTTCCCGGCCTGCCATGGCGCGCACCCAGCGAGGTGAGTCCACATGGAATGGCTGATGGACCCCACGGCCTGGCTTGGCCTGCTCACCCTGATCCTGCTCGAGCTGGTGCTTGGCATCGACAACCTGGTCTTCATCGCGATCCTCGCGGACAAGCTGCCGCCGCACCTGCGCGACCGCGCGCGGCTGATCGGCCTGTCGCTGGCGCTGCTGATGCGCCTGGGCCTGCTGGCGAGCATTTCCTGGCTGGTCACGCTCACCGAGCCGTTGATCGAAGTATTCGGCAAGAGCTTCTCGGGCCGTGACCTGATCATGCTGTTCGGTGGCCTGTTCCTGTTGTTCAAGGCGACCCTGGAGCTGCACGAGCGCCTGGAAGGCCGCGTGCACACGTCCAATGGCAAGCGCGTCTATGCCGCCTTCTGGCCGGTAGTGGCGCAAATCGTGGTGCTGGACGCGGTGTTCTCCCTCGACGCGGTGATCACCGCCGTGGGCATGGTCGACCAGCTGGAAGTGATGATGATCGCGGTCATCTTCTCCATCGGCCTGATGATGGTCGCGAGCAAGCCGCTGACCCGCTTCGTCAACGAGCACCCGACGGTAATCATGCTCTGCCTGGGCTTCCTGCTGATGATCGGCTTCAGCCTGACCGCCGAAGGCCTGGGCTTCCACATCCCGAAAGGCTACCTGTACGCCGCCATCGGCTTCAGCCTGCTGATCGAGATGGCCAACCAACTGGTGCGCTGGAAGCGCCAGAAGAGCCAGCGTGGGCAACGCGGCCTGCGCCAGCGCACCGCGCACGCCGTGCTGCGCCTGATGGGTGGCAAGGTGGATGCCGACGAGGTGGGCGAGGAGATCGCTGACCTGGTCGGCCCGGCGGAGGGCAGCGAGGCGCCGTTCGACCGCCGCGAGCGGGTGATGATCAGTGGCGTGCTGGGCCTGGCCGAGCGCCCGGTGAAAGCCGTGATGATCGACCGCCAGCGGATGCACCGCGTGGACGTCGCCGACAGCCCGGAGGACATCCGCCGCGCGCTGCTGGAGTCGCCGTACTCCCGATTGCTGGTGATCCGCGCAGGCAATATCGACGAGCCGCTGGGTTATGTGCACAAGAAGGAACTGTTCGCGGACCTGTTGCAGGGCCGAGAGCTGGACATCCTGCCGCTGTTGCGCGAGCCGTTGAGCCTTCCGGACAGCAGCACCGTGCTGGGCGCGCTGGAACTGATGCGCGAGGCCTCGACCCACCTGGCCTTCGTGGTCAACGAGTTCGGCGGCTTCGAAGGCATGCTGAGCATGACCGACGTACTGGAGGCCATCGCCGGCGAGCTGCCCGATGCCAGCGAAGTCTCCGGCACTGATATCGAGCCCGATGCCGCTGGCTACCGGGTGGACGGTGCGGTGACGCTCAGTGCGCTCGCCGAGCGGGTCGGCTTCTACGCGCGCCCGACAGCGGAGTACCAGACTCTCGGCGGGCTGGCGCTCAAGCACCTTGGCCGCTTGCCGGCCAAGGGAGACACGCTGGAGCTGGGCGGCTGGCGCCTGGAAGTGACGGACGTCAGCGAGCGGCGCATAGGCCGCGTGCTGCTGACGCCGCCAGCCTGACCCGGCTGATGGTCAGCGATCTGCTCAGGGAGCGCGGTTGTTCTGCTGCTTGAGCAGGTCGCGGATCTCGGTCAGCAGGGTTTCCTCGGGGGTCGGCACCGGCGGAACGCTGGGCTCCACGGCCTCTTCGCGCTTGAGGCGGTTGATCGCCTTCACGCCCATGAAGATGGCGAAGGCGACGATGATGAAGTCCAGGCAGGTCTGAATGAACTTGCCGTAGGCCAGGACCACCGCGGGCACGTCGCCTTCGGCGGCCTTGAGCGTGATCGCCAGGTCGGAAAAGTCCACGCCTCCGATCAGCAGGCCGATGGGCGGCATGATCACGTCGCCGACGAAGGACGAGACGATCTTGCCGAACGCGGCGCCGATGATGATACCGACGGCCATGTCGACGACGTTGCCCTTGACGGCGAAGGCCTTGAATTCGCTAAGCAGACTCATGCACTGACTCCTTGTTACGCAAGATAGAGAGGGACAGGCGCAGTTTAGCGGCCTGTCGTCGTCTGAGCACCCCGGTGGCGTCCAATTCACACCGTATGACCGGCGGCGCTGGGCGGGTTCACAACCTGGTCTAGGCTTACCGGGCAACCCATCTACGCCCACGGATCCACAAAAGGAGGCCCGCCATGCCGCTCGAACATCATCCGCTGTCCCGCGAATTTCCCGAGCAGAAGGCCCTGATGACCCGCTTGCACGGCAAAGACGCCAATTTCACCCGCATGGCCGCCAGCTACGAGGAACTGGACAGGAAGATCTACGACATCGAGGACGGCCGCGAAGCGATGGACGATCTCGCTCTCAACTCCCTCAAACTGCAACGCGTGACACTGAAGGACGAGATCGCCGACCTGCTCAAGCGATCCGGTTGAGCTTGACCAGAGTCAAGGGTGTTGGATGGAGCAAGGCGTAGGCTCCTGTCATCCTTTTCCAACCGGTGCCACCGCCATGCGTAAAGTCATTTCGTCCTCTGGCAAGTCCGTCACCAAGCCCTGCAAGCGTAATGTCGAAGCCCTGCGTGCCCAGGAGCGCCTGGTGCGCATGAAGTTGCAGTACGAATTGCTGGATCAGCGCATCGGCCGCGTGGAGGAGGGCATAGAACGCCCCGACTGCACGCTGGCTTCGCTGCTGATGCGCCGCGAAAGCCTCAAGCACGACATGGAAAGCCAGTACCGCCGCCTGGCGAGCTGAAGCGCCTGGCCCGATTGGCTATGATGCGGGCTTTGTCTTTGACGGAGTCCGCCCATGGCCAAGGCCAAGCGCATGTACGGCTGCACCGAGTGCGGCGCCACCTATCCCAAATGGGCCGGGCAATGTCCTGACTGCGGCGCCTGGAACACCCTGGTCGAGGCCGTCATCGACACCACGCCCACCGGTGGCTCGGGCAACAGCTCCGGCCGCGGCGGTTGGGCTGGCCAGCAGGCCAACATCAAGACCCTCGCCGAAGTCAGCGTCGAGGAGATGCCGCGCTTCTCCACCGCCTCGGCGGAACTGGACCGTGCCCTGGGCGGCGGCCTGGTCGACGGCTCGGTGGTGCTGATCGGCGGCGACCCCGGTATCGGCAAGTCCACCATCCTTCTGCAAACCCTCTGCAACATCGCCACGCGCCTGCCGGCGCTTTATGTCACCGGCGAGGAGTCCCAGCAGCAGGTCGCCATGCGCGCCCGCCGCCTGGGCCTGCCCGAAGACAAGCTCAAGGTCATGACCGAGACCTGCATCGAGACCATCATCGCCACGGCGCGCCAGGAGCAGCCCAAGGTGATGGTGATCGACTCGATCCAGACCATCTTCACCGAGCAGTTGCAATCCGCGCCCGGCGGCGTCGCCCAGGTGCGCGAGAGCGCGGCGCTGCTGGTGCGCTTCGCCAAGCAGAGCGGCACGGCAATCTTCCTGGTCGGCCACGTCACCAAGGAAGGTTCGCTGGCGGGCCCGCGCGTGCTGGAACACATGGTCGACACCGTGCTGTATTTCGAGGGCGAATCCGATGGCCGCCTGCGCTTGCTGCGAGCGGTGAAGAACCGCTTTGGCGCGGTGAACGAGTTGGGTGTTTTCGCCATGACCGACCGCGGACTCAAGGAGGTTTCCAACCCGTCGGCAATCTTCCTCACCCGTGCTCAGGAGTCGGTGCCGGGCAGCGTGGTCATGGCTACCTGGGAAGGTTCGCGGCCGATGCTGGTGGAAGTGCAGGCGCTGGTCGACACCAGCCACCTGGCCAACCCGCGCCGGGTGACCCTGGGCCTGGACCAGAACCGTCTGGCCATGCTGCTGGCGGTCCTGCATCGCCACGGCGGTATCCCCACTTACGACCAGGACGTATTCCTCAACGTGGTCGGCGGGGTGAAGGTGCTGGAAACCGCATCGGACCTGGCGCTGATGGCGGCGGTGATGTCCAGCCTGCGCAACCGGCCGCTGGATCACCAGTTGCTGGTGTTCGGCGAGGTCGGCCTGTCCGGCGAGGTGCGCCCGGTGCCCAGTGGTCAGGAGCGTCTGAAGGAAGCCGCCAAGCACGGCTTCAAGCGCGCCATCGTGCCCAAGGGCAACGCGCCCAAGGAGTCACCGCCCGGCCTGCAGGTCATCGCCGTAACGCGCCTGGAGCAGGCGCTGGATGCGTTGTTCGAATAGAGGCTCTTTGTAGGATCGGCTCAATGCTCGCTGAGCAACATCAGCTCACGCTCCAGCAGCGATTCGTCCCCCAGGTTCAGCTCCACCAGGCGGCGCAGATGGCTGATGGAGTCCAGGTCGATGTGCCGGCAGTTGAACCCCAGCAGGCCTTCACGCTCCCAGGCGAGGGCGGCCTCCATATAGACGTTGACGTCGAAGCCCAGGTAGATGCGCACCTGCACCGGTTCTTGCGCGACTATGTTCCAGTGCTCCGGACGTTGCACCAGCAGCCCTTGGAGGGACAGGTCCAGCAGCGTCACCTTCCAGCGCAGGTCGCCCTGGCTGATCTCGGTGCCGGCGTCGAAGGCGATGCGCTGGAAGCGCCGGCGCTCGTCGTGATCGTCAGTCATGTCGTGGCTCTCCGGCCGTTTCTGCTTCGCCTCACTATAGACGTAAGCCCTTACTGACGCGTCGTACACCGGTTGCTGACGTTTCGTCCGTCAGACGCTGCTCGCGCGGGTTTGACAGTCAGCTGACCCTCGCCAAAGCTCCATGTGCGTCTAACCACTACAACTGCGGAGTGCAGAGCATGGACAATAAACTCATCAAGGGTCTGATCTTTGGGGTTATCAGCGTTGCCAGCCTGGCAGCGCACGCGGACGAAGCCGGCCAGAGCGGCAAAGGCTGCGGCTGGGGCAACATGGTCTTCGACGGTCAACGAGGCCTGTTCCCGCACCTGCTGGCCACCACCACCAACGGCACCTCGGGTAACGCCACCTTCGGCCTGACTTCCGGTACCAACGGTTGCGACGCCAGCCAGCGCATCACCTACGGCGGCCGCTCGATCTTCGCCATGAACGGCATGCTCGACAACATCGCCGAGAACATGGCGCAGGGACATGGCGAGGCTCTGGATGCCTACGCTGTTCTGCTGGGCATCCCGGTGCAGGATCGCGCGCACTTCGCTCAAGTCACCCAGCAGCATTTCGGGGAGATCTTCGCTTCTAAGGACGCCACCGGCGAGCAGGTGCTGAACAACACCCTGGCGGTGATGAGCCGCGATCAGGTACTGGCGCAGTACGCCAAGCAACCGGCCTGATCCCTCCGTGCACCACCCAAGGCCCGCCTTTCGGCGGGTCTTTTCATTTCCTGACTCCAGGGTCGGAACGCGTTGACCTCCGGCAATAAGCGCGTAACCGCCCTAGACTAAGGTCGTATGAATGGGTCGCTGGAAAAGACTAGAATTTTTCTGCGAATTCTCGCCTTCAAACTGTCGGAAGCCTCGCTATGAACAATAACAACAGCCTGCTACGTCACCTTGCCTGGCTGGCGGTGGCGATAGTCGGTGCATTTGCCTTGGGAGTCGTGGCGCTACGCCGCGGCGAAGCCATCAACGCACTGTGGATCGTCGCCGCAGCCGTCGCCATCTATCTGGTCGCCTACCGCTACTACAGCCTGTTCATCGCCACCAAGGTGATGCAACTGGACCCCAATCGAGCGACCCCTGCGGTCCTCAATAACGACGGCCTGGACTACGTCCCGACCAATAAGCACATCCTCTTCGGTCACCATTTCGCCGCCATCGCCGGCGCCGGCCCGCTGGTCGGCCCCGTGCTGGCAGCGCAGATGGGCTACCTGCCCGGCACGCTCTGGCTGATCGCCGGCGTCGTACTGGCCGGCGCCGTGCAGGACTTCATGGTGCTGTTCATCTCCAGCCGCCGCAACGGGCGCTCCCTGGGTGAACTGGTCCGCGAGGAAATGGGGCAGGTGGCGGGGACCATCGCCCTGTTCGGCGCGTTCCTGATCATGATCATCATCCTTGCGGTGCTCGCGCTGATCGTGGTGAAGGCCCTGGCCGAAAGCCCGTGGGGCATGTTCACCGTACTGGCGACCATCCCGATCGCGCTGTTCATGGGCGTGTACATGCGCTACATCCGCCCGGGCCGTATCGGCGAGATTTCCGTGGTGGGCATCGTGCTGCTGCTGGGCTCCATCTGGCTCGGTGGCCAGATTGCCGCCAGCCCCGAATGGGCCCCGGTGTTCACCTTCCATGGTGTGCAGATCGTCTGGATGCTGATCGCCTACGGCGCCATCGCCTCGGTGCTGCCCGTGTGGCTGCTGCTGGCGCCGCGTGACTATCTGTCGACCTTCCTCAAGATCGGCACCATCATCGCCCTGGCCATCGGCATCGTGATCGTCTCGCCGGAGCTGAAGATGCCGGCCCTGACCCAGTTCACCGACGGCACCGGCCCGGTGTGGAAGGGCGGCCTGTTCCCGTTCCTGTTCATCACCATCGCCTGTGGCGCCGTGTCCGGCTTCCACGCGCTGATCTCCTCGGGCACCACGCCCAAGCTGCTCAACCGCGAGCCCGACGCCCGCTACATCGGCTACGGCGGCATGCTGATGGAGTCCTTCGTGGCGATCATGGCGATGGTTGCCGCTTCGGTCATCGAGCCGGGCATCTACTTCGCCATGAACAGCCCGCCGGCCGTGGTCGGCACCGACGTCACCGCAGTGGCCGCGACCGTCAGCAGCTGGGGCTTCACCATCACTCCGGAAGTACTGGCCCAGACCGCCAAGGACATCGGCGAGACCACCATCCTGGCCCGTGCCGGTGGTGCGCCGACCCTCGCCGTTGGGATCGCGCACATCCTTCATCAGGTGCTGCCGGGTGAGAACACCATGGCCTTCTGGTACCACTTCGCGATCCTCTTCGAGGCGCTGTTCATCCTCACCGCGGTGGACGCCGGCACCCGTGCCGGGCGCTTCATGCTGCAGGATCTGCTGGGCAACTTCGTCCCGGCGCTGAAGAAGACCGAATCCTGGACCGCCAACATCGTCGGCACCGGCGGCTGCGTCGCGCTGTGGGGCTGGCTGCTGTACCAGGGCGTGGTCGATCCGCTGGGTGGCATCAACACCTTGTGGCCGCTGTTCGGCATCTCCAACCAGATGCTCGCCGGCATCGCGCTGATGCTTGCCACCGTCGTGCTGATCAAGATGAAGCGCCAGCAGTACGTCTGGGTCACCGCCCTGCCGGCCGCCTGGCTGTTGATCTGCACCACCACCGCCGGTCTGATCAAGCTGTTCGACAGCAACCCGGCCGTGGGCTTCATCGCCCTGGGCAAGAAGTACTCCGCCGGCCTGGACGCCGGGCAGATCATCGCCCCGGCCAAGGATATCGGCCAGATGCAGCACGTGATGATGAACGCCTACATCAACGCCGGCCTCACCGTGCTGTTCCTGCTGGTGGTGTTCAGCGTGCTGGTGTACGCGATCAAGGTGGGCGCCAGCGCCTGGACCAAGAAGGAACGCACCGACAAGGAAGCTCCGTTCCAGCCGATCCCGGACGCCTGACGGAGGTTCATCATGTTCAACGACCTCAGCCGCATGGGTAAGTATCTCGGGCAGGCCGCGCGCATGCTGGTTGGCATGCCCGATTACGACACCTATGTTCAGCACATGCAGAACAAGCATCCGGACAAGACTCCGATGACCTACGAGGAGTTCTTCCGCGAGCGCCAGGAAGCGCGCTATGGCGGCGGCAAGGGGAGGCCGATCCGCTGCTGCTGATGCGATGAAACTGGCTGCGTGGCCGATGCTGCGTTGCCAGCGGCCGGAAAAATGCTCATCTACTGAAGTAGACTCCGCTTTTTCCGGCCACTGGCGCCTTGCCTCGCCTGCCTCGTCGACGTTTCATAAAATAGAAATGCGGGCCGCGAGCGATCGCGGCCCGTTTTCTTTTCCGATTGCCTGGATGTTCCCATGACCGATTCCGCAAGCGTGCCGCAGATACCGGTGACTGTTCTCACCGGCTTCCTCGGGGCCGGCAAGACCACCCTGCTCAAGTACATCCTCAAGGCCGAGCACGGCCTGAAGATCGCCGTGATCGAGAACGAATTCAGCGAGACGCCCATCGATGCCCAATTGCTCGGCGACGATGCGGTGCAGGTGACGACGCTGTCCAACGGCTGCGTCTGCTGCACCATCAATAACGACCTCGAGCGTGCGCTCTACGTCCTGCTGGAGCGCCGCGACAACGGCGAGCTGGACTTCGACCGCCTGGTGATCGAGTGCACCGGCCTGGCCGACCCGGCGCCGGTGGCGCAGACTTTCTTCGTCGACGAGACCCTGCGCGAGCGCTACCTGCTCGACGGCATCATCACCCTGGTAGACGCCGCCAATGCCGACCGCCACCTGCAGGAAGCGATCGCCCAGGCCCAGGTCGGTTTCGGCGACCGTATCCTGGTGAGCAAGCGCGACCTGGTGTCGCCGGAGCAATACGAAGCATTGGTCGAGCGCCTGCAGCGCATCAATCGGCGCGCCGAAATCCACTCGGTGGAGCACGGCACCATCGAACTGGAGCGCCTGCTCGACGTGCGCGGTTTCAACCTCAACGCCGACGTTGGCCTGCGCCCGTTGCTGCGCCCGGTGCGCCCGGCGGCGGCTACCACCGACCGCATCACCACCCTGGTGCTGCGCAGCGACCAGCCGCTGGAAATCGAACGTCTCAGTGAGTTCATGGACGACCTGTTGCAATGGCACGGCAACTCGCTGCTGCGCTACAAGGGCGTATTGAACATCGCCGGCGAGGAGCGCCGCCTAGTGTTCCAGGGCGTGCTGCGGCTCTATGGATTCGACTGGGATACCGAGTGGAAAGGCGACGAGCAGCGCGAGAGTGTCATCGTCTTCATCGGCGACAACCTGCCTGAAGAGGAAATTCGCCGGGGCTTCGATCGCATCACGGGCGGCCCGACCGCTTGAATGACGAACGCCCGCTGGAAGTCGGGCGTTTTCTCTGCACGCTTTTCGTGGGGCGGATAACGCGCCAGCGTTATCCGCCGGACTGTATCTGGTGCATAACCTGTTCCAGGTTATGCACCCCAAGCCCCATGTTCTTGTGCGGGCAGCCCCTCAGCCACCAATCAGATGCTTGAGCGGGTGGTAATCCGCCTTCAGGTTCCCCGCCGCCTTGATGATCGCCTGCTCGATGGCGTTCAGGTGCATGCAGGTCAGCTCGATGGCCGCCGCCTGGTTGCCCGCCTCGATGTACTCGATCAGCCGCTGGTGCTCGTTGCCGCGGCAGGTCTCGTGCTGGTCGTCGTCCAGGGTCGTGGCATAGAGCGAGGCGCGCTCGATCAGCTTGCGGAAGAAATCCAGCAGCACCGGGTTGTTCAGCGCCGCCGCCAGCTTGAGGTGAAACTCGCCGAGCAGATGGACGAACCGCGCGTGGTCGTGGTCGTGGGTCGCCTCTTCCAGCGCCACGTGGTCGCGCAGGTCCTGGATGATCGCGCTGTCCGCGCGGCGGCAGAGTTCGCTGACGATACCGATCTCGATCAGCCGCCGGGTTTCGAACAGGGAGCGGATCTCCTCGTCGCTGGGTAACGCCACCCATGCACCCTTGTTGAGCGCGCTGGACACCAGCCCATCCGCTTCCAGATGTTTCAGCGCCGCGCGCACCGAAGTGCGGCTGACCTTGAACAAATCCGCCAATGCCGCCTCGCCGAGCTTCATGCCCGGGCGCAGGCTGCGCTTGCTGATCGCCTCGTAAACCCCTTGGTAGACGCGTTCCACCGTGGATTCGGGGTGCTTCTCCGTCATGAGCGACTCCGCCTCTTGCTTGACCCGTCAAAGGATGCCGCAAAACCGTCCGTGCAAAACCAGTTGCAGAAGAAAAATACATCAGCTATTTCTAGATTGCATTCAAATATTGCATACAAAAACAAGAGGAATGCACCAAAATGAATCACTCGTCGTCAGTCGAGGTGCGTCGGGTCAGCAAGCGTTACACCGATGATCCCAGCGTCGCTCCCGCCCTCAACGAAGTGTCGGTCGACATCGCCCATAACGAGTTCTTCACCCTGCTGGGGCCGTCCGGCTGCGGCAAGACCACGCTGCTGCGCAGCATCGCCGGGTTCGAGAACGTCACCTCCGGCGACATCCTCGTCGGCGGCGAGCGGGTCAACGACCTGCCGCCCTACCGTCGTCGTATCAACACCGTGTTCCAGAGCTATGCGCTGTTCCCGCACATGTCGGTGAGCGAGAACATCGCTTTCGGCCTGGAGATGCAGGGCCTGCAGCGCTCGGAGATTCCGAAGCGGGTGAAGGAAATGCTCGCGCTGGTGCAGATGGAACACCTGGCGCGACGCAAGCCGGCCGAGCTGTCCGGCGGTCAGCAACAGCGCGTGGCCCTGGCCCGGGCGCTGGCGCCCAAGCCATCGGTCCTGCTACTCGACGAACCGCTGTCCGCGCTGGACCTGAAGCTGCGCAAGGAAATGCAGGTCGAGCTCAAGCGCGTGCAGGAAGAGGCGGGCATCACCTTCATCTTCGTCACCCACGACCAGGAAGAAGCGCTGACCCTGTCCGACCGCATCGCCGTGATGTCCCACGGCAACATCATGCAGATCGGCACGCCCAACGAAATCTACGAACGCCCGACGCATCGCTTCGTCGCGCAGTTCATCGGCGACATCAACTTCCTTCCCGGCCAGATGCGCCAGGGCGGCTTCCACCCCAACGCCATGGCCGCGGAAATCCCCTGCGAGATGCCGGCGGGCCTGAGCAGCGCCAGCGTGCAACTGGCCTTCCGCCCGGAGCGCTCGAAGTTGGTCGACCCGTCGCAGCCGCACCACCTGCGTGCGGTGATCGAGACGGTGATGTACGTCGGCACCGCCACGCTGTATCGCTGCCGCCTGCCCGATGCCTCGCAGATCACCCTGCGCGAGAGCAACGAGGGCGGCCGCGCCCGTGACGTCGGCGAGGCCGTGGCGGTGCACCTGCCGCCGCAGGCCTGCCTGCTGATGGAGGCTTGAGATGAAGGAGTCGCCCACCACCCGACGCCTGTTGCTGCTCAGCCCGGTGGCCCTGACGCTGCTCGGGCTGATTGCCATCCCGCTGGCGATCATGGGCTACATCAGCCTGCTGCCGCGCAACCTCTACGGCGGCGTCGACTGGCACGCCGACTGGCAGATCCAGAGTTACGTGCAGCTGTTCTTCCAAGAGGATTTCGACGGCAACCTGGAGCTCAACTGGGTCTACGCCCAGGCGCTGCTGCGCTCGCTGTTCCAGGCCGGCGGCACCACGCTGCTGTGCTTCCTCTTCGGCTTCCCGGTGGCGCTGTGGATGACCAGCCTGAGCGAGCGCTCGCGCAACCTCATGGTGCTGCTGATCACCATCCCGTTCTGGACCAACCTGCTGATCCGCAACTACGCCTGGCTGATCATCCTGCGCGAGCACGGCTGGATCGCCCAGACAGTCAATGCGCTGTTTCCCCAGGCTGGCGGCATCACCCTGTTGTACAACGACTTCGCGGTCTGCGTCGGGCTGGTCTACAGCTTCCTGCCGTTCATGATCCTGCCGATCTACTCGACCCTGGAGAAGCTCGACTGGCGCCTCGTCGAAGCCGCCTACGACCTCGGTGCCAACCGCTGGAAGGCACTGCGTCGGGTGATCCTGCCGCTGTCCATGCCGGGCGTGATCGCCGGCTCCCTGTTGGTGTTCGTGCCAAGCCTGGGCGCCTTCATTACCCCCGCCATCCTCGGCGGCGGCAAGACGCTGATGATCGGCAACCTGATCCAGCAACAGTTCGGCACCGCGCGCAACTGGCCCCTGGGCGGTTCGCTGTCGTTCCTGCTGCTGGCGATCATGCTGCTCGCGCTGATCGCGTTCGCCCTGTACAGCCGCCGCGCGGCCAAGGCCGTCCACCTGGGAGCCTCGACATGATCGCCCAGCACCTGAAGAAACTCCCCGGCACCCGCGAAACCAGCTTGCTGGTGCTGGCCTATCTGTACCTGCCGATCTTCGTGTTGATCGCCTACAGCTTCAACGCCAACCGCTCGGCCACGGTGTGGACCGAATTCTCCTTCGCCTGGTACGGCAAGATCGTCGCCAACCCCTCGATCCAGGCCGCTGCATTCAACTCGCTGGTGGTCGCCGGCTTCGCTACCGTGCTGTCCACGGCGATTGCCCTGGCGGCGGCGCTGGCGACCTCGCGGCCGTTCTACGGGCGGCGGCTGGTGGAAGGCGGGATCAACCTGCCGCTGATTCTGCCGGAGATCGTCATCGCGGTGGCCACGCTGCTGCTGTTCATGTCGCTGGGCATCAAGCTTGGCCTGCTGACGGTGATCGTCGCCCATGTCGGCTTCTGCATTCCCTTCGCTTACCTGCCGATCCGCGCGCGCCTGAACGATCTGGACAAGAGCCTGCTGGAAGCCGCCGGAGATTTGTACGCCAGCCCGTACCAGGTGTTCCGCCGGGTGACGCTGCCGCTGCTGTGGCCGGCGGTGCTGTCCGGTGCGGTGCTGGCGTTCGTGGTCAGCCTCGACGACTTCATCATGACCTTCTTCGTCGCCGGCCCCGGCTCGACGACGCTGCCGGTCTACATCTTCTCGGCCATCAAGGCCGGGGTGACGCCCGAGATCAATGCCATCTCGACTCTCATGCTGGTGATTTCCATCGTCCTCGTGGTGCTGTCGTACTGGCTTGGCCAACGCGGCAAACCCGACGCTTGATAACGACTGCCGACCCTGACCTTTAGCTTTTCGGAGAGCCCTATGAAGTTGAATGCCCTGCGTCACGGCCTTGCCGGTTTGTCCCTCGTCCTGCTGGCTGCGGGCGTCGCCCAGGCCGAGGAACCCAAGCAGCTGTTCTTCTACAACTGGACCGACTACTACCCGGTGGAACTGCTGGCCAAGTTCGAGAAGGAGACCGGCATCAAGGTCACCATGGACGGCTACGACAGCAATGAAACCCTGCTGGCGAAACTGCAGGCCGGCGGTGCGGCATACGACGTGATCGTGCCGTCGCACTCGATCATGCAGACGCTGATCAATCAGGACCTGCTGCTGGAAATCGACACGCCCACGCTGGCCAACTTCCAGTTCGTCAAGCCGGCCTTCCGCGATCCGGGCTTCGATCCCGGTCGCAAGTACTCGGCGCCCTACCTGTGGGGCACCACCGGTTTCTCCTACGACAGCGCGCGGGTGCCGGGCGGCAAGCTGGATGACTCGTGGAAGGAGTTCTTCGAGCCGCGTCCGGAGCTGCAGGGGCAGGTCGCCGCGCTCGACACGCCGAGCAGCCTGATCAACGCCGCCGCGCATTACCTCAACGTCGACGAGTGCACCGAGAACCCGCAGGATGCGAAGAAGATTCTCGAACTGCTGCAGAAGCAGAAGCCCTTCCTGAAGATGTACAGCTCGGACAACACCGTGGACCGAATGGCCTCCGGCGAAGTGGTGCTGATGCAGAACTGGAACGGCTCCACCGCGCGCGCCACGCTGCAGAAGAGCACCATCAAGTACGTCTACCCGCGCGAGGGCGTGGCGTCCTTCCAGGACAACTTCGCCGTGCCGAAAAGCGCGCCGCACCCGGAGAACGCCAAGGTCTTCATCAACTGGATGATGAAGCCGGAGAACGCCGCCGCGGTGACCAACGCCATCGCCTATTCCAATGGCATCCAGACCGACCAGTTGCTCGACGCCAAGTGGAAGGTCATGGACGCCATCAACATGCCCGAGGAATACGCACAGCGCCTGCGCCTGGAAAAGGAATGCAGCAACAAGTCCCGCGAGCTGCAGGACCGCATCTGGTCCAAGCTGAAGGGCTGATGGTCCGATCGGGCTCCGTACCCGGGGCTGCTCTTCGTAGGACCGAGGGGGCGCCTAGTCCTTGCTCGCGAACAGACTCCGGGTTGACCGACGTTGTGCGGTTCGCGAGCAAACTCGCTCCTACCAGTTTGAACCCGGAGCGCGCGCCTTCGAGCTCATTGGCGGATAACCGCAAGCGGTTATCCGCCTACGTTTTCAACAAGATCCGAGGTCCCCATGACCGACAGCTACTGGCTGCGCAACATCCGTCCGCTCGGTAACGCGGCGGAAGATTTCCTGATCCACAACGGCCGCATCGCCGAGCGCCGCCCGGCGAGCGGCGTCGCCATTGCACCGGACGACGTCGACGGTGCCGGCCAGCTCCTGCTGCCGCCGCTGGTAGAGAGCCATTGCCACCTGGACAAGACACTCTGGGGCCAACCCTGGCGGCCTAACAGCGCCGGGCCGACGCTCAAGGACTACATTGCCAACGAACGCCGCGTTCTGCGCGAGATCGAGGCGCCGATTTCCGAGCGTGCCGGCGCGCTGCTGGAGCAGTGCATCGCCCGCGGCTCGCTGACCTTCCGTTGCCACGTGGACATCGACCCCGAGCTGGGCCTGCGCCATGTGGTCGCCATGCAGGCGCTACGCGAACGGTACGCTGATCTGATCGACATGCAGTTCGTGGTCTTCCCGCAGACCGGCCTGGTCAGTCGCCCTGGCACCGCCGAGCTGATGCGCGAGGCGATGCAACTGGGCGTGGAAAACGTCGGCGGCCTCGACCCCTGTGGCATCGACGACGACCCCATCGCCCAGCTGGATATCGTCTTCGGCCTGGCCGTGGAATTCGGCCGGGGCGTCGATATCCATCTGCACGACAAGGGCGAGCTGGGTCTCTGGCAGATCGCCCGCATCGCCGATTACACCGAGCGCCACGGTCTGCAAGGCAAGGTCATGATCAGCCACGCCTACTGCCTGGGCATGGCGCCCTGGGAGCAGGTCGAGCCGCTGGCCGAGCGGCTCTCCGAGCTGGGCATTTCCCTGATGAGCTCCGCTCCGGCCGATACCCCGGTGCCGCCGTTCCTCGCCTTGCGCGAAGCCGGCGTGAACCTGTGCCTGGGCAGCGATGGCATCCGCGATGCCTGGTCGCCCATGGGCAACGGCGACATGCTCGAACGCGCCATGCTGCTGGCCTTTCGCTTCGACCTGTGCAAGGACGACGACCTTGCCGCCGCCTTCGCCGCTGCCACTGCTAACGGCGCTCGCGCGCTGGGCCGGGAGCCGGCGCGTATCGAGGTCGGTGCGCCAGCGGACTTCCTCCTGCTACCGGTCGAATCCCTCGGCGAGGCCGTGGTCGCGCGTCCAGCGCAGCGTCAGGTATTCAAGGCCGGCAGGCTGATCGCCGAGCATGGGCGGCTGCTGGAGTCGCGCCTGTGAGCAGTGCGCGCCTCGGCCTGAAAGCCAGCTTCGTGGTCGGCTTCGACGGCACGCAGCATGTGCTCTGGCGTCACGGCGAAGTCGTGTTCGAGGACGGGAAAATACTCTTCGTCGGACGCGGCTTTCCTGGTGACGTCGGCCAGTGGATCGATTACGGCCACGCGCTGGTCGGCCCCGGTTTCATTGATCTTGATGCGCTGGGCGATCTCGATTCCACGGTGCTCACCCTGGATAACGGCGCCGAATGGAACATGGGCCGCGTCTGGTCCGAGGATTATCTGCGCGCCGGCCCGAGCGAGTGCTACAGCGCGGACGAGGAGCTGTTCAAATACCGCTACGCCTTCACCCAACTGATCCGCAACGGCATCACCACCGCCATGCCGATCACCTCCATGTACTACCGGCGCTGGGCCGAGCACTACGACGAATTCGCCGGGGTTGCCGCGCTCTCCGGTGAGTTGGGCCTGCGCACCTATCTCGGTCCCTGCTACATGAGCGGAGCATCAAGCCCTCCGCGCGAGGCGAGCTGGAGATCACCGACGTCAACCGGATCTACCTGGAACAGGACAGCCTTTCGGTGGAAATCATGGGACGCGGCTACGCCTGGCTCGACACCGGTACTCATGACTCGCTGCTGGAAGCCAGCCATTACATCGCGACCATCGAACACCGTCAGGGCCTGAAGGTCGCCTGCCCTGAGGAAGTGGCATTCCGTCAGCAATGGATCACGGCCGAGCAACTGGAAGAGCTCGCTGCGCCCATGCTGAAGAACGGTTACGGCCAGTACCTCAAGCGCCTGCTCCAGGAGACTATCTACGGATGAAAGCGACCCCGATGGCCATCCCTGACGTGGTGCTGTTCGAGCCTCGCGTTTTTGGCGACGAACGCGGTTTTTTCTTCGAGAGCTTTAACCAGAAGGTCTTCGATGAGGTAGTTGGGCGTCCCGTGACCTTCGTCCAGGACAATCACTCGCGCTCGATCAAGGGTGTGCTGCGTGGCCTGCATTATCAGGTGCAGCAACCCCAGGGAAAGCTGGTGCGAGTGGTGCAGGGTGAGGTGTTCGATGTGGCGGTGGATATCCGCCGTGGCTCGCCCACCTTCGGCCAATGGGTCGGTGCTCACCTGTCTGCCGATAACAAACATCAGCTCTGGGTTCCGGAAGGCTTTGCCCATGGCTTCGTGGTGCTCTCAGAGACCGCCGAGTTCCTCTACAAGACCACCGATTATTACGCCCCGGCGCATGAGCGCTGCATTGCCTGGAATGATCTGCAGATCGGCATCGAGTGGCCGATTGAGGGTGAGCCGCAGTTGTCGTCCAAGGATCGTGCCGGGTTTTCTCTGGCAGATGCCGAAGTTTTTAAATGACTGTCAGCACCGTACCCGACACCAAACCACTGGCCGCTGCCGATGCCTTCGAGCTCGCGCTCAAACCCATGCGGGAAAAGCGCTGGGCTGATGCCTCGGCTCTCTGGAAAGTCTTTCGCGAGCAGTACCGGGGGCACCCAGCACCCTGGATACAAGGTGCCATCAGCCTGATGCGCCAAGGCGATATGACCGCAGCCGGAGAGTTGCTCGCCTTCGCGCGCGAGCATTTCGCCAAGCACTCCAGCGCTTGGCTGAGCAGTGCAGAGTGGGCGCGTCTGCAGAAGAACCCGGCTTTGGAGCGAGAGTTGCTGGCGCAGGGTTGCAGCCAATGCCCTGATCACTGGGAGTTGCTCGGCAAATCTGCTGATCTTGAACTGCGAACTGGCAATATCCGTGAAGCCGAGAGCTTCAACAGTCGAGCCCGTGAGCACGCCCAGGGGCGTATCGAACCCTTGTTGCAGCATGCGGAGATTGCGGAGCACTGTGAAGACTGGGAGCAGGCAGAGTCGCGTTGGCGTCGGGTTATAGAGACCAAGCCAGAGTACGCACGGGGTTATACACAGCTTTCGAATGCCTGCAAGCAGCAGGGGAAGATGGCGGAAGCGAAGAAGTTTCGCCTGGCCGCGCTGTACGGTGTCGATTGTGTGAGTGCCCCAGCGGCTGCACAGGCTGTGGAGCGCAATAGTCAGGCATCTCAGGGGGGGAGGCACTTCATTCAGCTTGTCTTGATTAAGGCGCTGCTCAACCTTAAGTCCGAGTCGTCACGAAACCACCTGAACTATGCATGGGTGGTCATCGAGCCACTGTTGCATCTGGTTATCTACTACTTGCTGTTCTCCCAAGTGCTCAATAGCGGCGGCGAGAACTACGGGTTGTTCCTGTTGTGTGGCCTGGTGCCATGGATGTGGTTCTCCAAGGCTATTTCCATGAGCGCGAACAGCATTATTGCCGGCCAGGGCCTGATGCTGAATACCGGCATCCTGCCGTCGTTCTTCCCACTGGTCGCAATAGTGCAAGCGACAATGAAACAGCTGCCGGCGTTGCTTTTCCTGCTGGCTCTAGGGCTTGCAGTTGATGAGAAGAGCATGAGCCTGAATATTCTGTGGCTACCCGGAGTATTGCTCATCCAGTTTCTTTTGACGCTCGCCTTGGGGTTATTGCTGGCGGCAGTTATCCCATTTCTCCGGGATCTTGCAAATTTAGTCGCGACTGGCTTGACGTTGCTGATGTTCTTGTCCGGGGTTATTTACGATTATCGCCATATACCTGGCGGCGTCGCCCAGATACTGGAGTACAACCCCATGGCCGTGCTGATCGCCTGTTATCGCGCAGTAGTGCTGGACGGTCGGCCGCCGGAGTGGACGGAATTGATATATGTAGGGTTTGTCGCGTTGGTTGTGATGGCTTTTGATTATGTGTTGTATCGCCATCATCGGCGGACGTTCGTGCGTCGGTGTATGCGTTGATGGCTAACAGGTTTCTATCGCTACGGAATGTAGGTGTACGTTTTTCCCTAAGTGGAAAAACTAATCGCAATGGCTTCGTTGAGCCATTGAAAGACATAACCCTAGATGTGTATCGCGGGGAGACACTGGGAGTATTGGGGGGGAACGGAGCTGGTAAGTCGACGTTGCTCAAGGTGATGTCCGGAGCGCTTCGCCCTGATCGCGGAGAGGTGATTAATCATGGAGCCACGATTTCATTACTTGCGTTGCAGGCCGGCTTCGATCTGAACCTGAGCGGACGGGACAACGCACTGTTCGGTGGCATGTTGCTGGGTTACAAGCGCCAGGAAGTCCTCGCCCGTCTGGAGGAGGTCAAGGTCTACTCGGAGTTGGGCAACTTTTTCGACGAGCCGTTACGGACATATTCCAGTGGTATGGCGTCAAGACTGGGGTTCGCAATCAGCACCATCATAAGCCCGGAAGTCTTGTTGGTTGATGAGGTCCTGAGCGTCGGCGATGCACATTTCAAGAAGAAGGCCGAGCGCACCATGATGCAGAAGATCTCTGCTGGCCAGACTGTGGTGTTGGTTTCGCACTCCAGAACTCAAGTAGCCAACCTCTGTGACCGCTGCGTGATCTTGTATCAGGGTACGTTGATTGAATGTGCCTCAGTGGATGAAACATTGAGGCGCTACGACCAAATCATGCAAGTGCAATAGCTCAGGAGCAGTTGGATGTTCAGCAAGAACGTGGGTTTTCTGATTTCTGTGATTTTTCTGATGCTGCTCGCGGGTTGCGGTCAGGAAATCGAGCGCAAGGCTACAGTGCTAAAGAGCCATAAGTGTGCGGTGGACATTATTGCGGGTGAAAGGCGCAGTGTCGTCTGGACTAAGCCGGGTGTCATCGGATTTAGCGGATGGGCGGCGGACAGCGACACTAATACTGTCCCTGCTGCGCTCAATATTGTTATCACTGATCTGAACAGCAATGTCCCGACTACCTACAAGGTATCCGCTAGGCTCGATCGTCCGGATGTCGTCAAGTACTTCAATCAGCCGGCGCTGCTCAAGTCAGGCTTTAAGGCCAATATTGACCTGGGTGGCTTAGCGAAAGGGATATATGGAATTGCGTTGCAGATGCCAGTGAAGCATGGGGTAATCATGTGCTCCACCAAGAAGGCCGTTCGCATTATTTAGGGATTCTTGCTTTGGGCGACGTCTGTTCCCTCCAATTTTCGGTGGGGTAAAGAGGACGCTTCGTTCAATTAAAAGTCATTAGATACGCGCAGGATGGGTGGTGCTTTCGAAGCAGCTGCTTGGTGGGTCGTTTATTTGACTGAGCGCTACATATTTGTAAATTTGAGTTGAATTAGATCAGCATGAAAAAGACTGCAAGGAAAAAGCAAATCAGGCAGCCGAAGCTTAATGGCATCGCTGTATTAGGGAATAGGGACGCCGCGGCCGACAACGACCCGATCGTCCACCTGAACATGCTGCTGCACGACGAACTTGCAGAGCGGAAAAAGGAAAATGCTCTGCTGGAAGCCAAAATGCTTGATTCCGAAGAGAGCATCAAGGCCGAGCGCGAAAAGCTGCGATTGCAGAAAAAACAGGCCGACGACGAAATCATTCGGCTGCGCCACCAAATCGTTTCACGCGAGCGAAAGTATTCAGCGCTGCGCAAGGAGTTCCAGGAGTCGACCAGTTGGCGGCTCACTCGGCCTGTTCGCAAGTTTGGTGCAATGACTCGCCGTGCCCGCTTGCTGAAAGCAACTATCACCTCCGTGTTCACCCGTGGCGGTGGGCTGAAGCAGAGCGTTCGCAAGGCTCTGGAGATTTACCGACGGGAAGGTTGGGGCGGTATCCGCTCGCGGCTGCGGCGCCATGCCTCGGAGCAGTCGATTCTTGCCGCTCATAATCTCAGCGGTGTATCGATCAAGCCTGCCCAAAAGGCAGTGAGCTCACCTCAGGAACGGAGCGTCTTCCTGTCTCAGGCGGTATCGCCGGAAATTCTCGTGGCCAGTGAGAAGTTCGCACAGGCCGACGCCGGCTTGCGCATCGCTGTCGTCATTCACGTGTTCCACCTGGATGTTCTGCCAGAACTGATCGGGCGTCTGAGCAACATCAAGGTCGAGCACGATGTGATCATGACCGTGGCGCCTGACAAATACGAAGCCCTCGAAGCATGGTTGGCTGATGTGTCTGTCGCTCGGCAGAACATCGAGATCGTGCAAGTCGAGAATGGCGGTTACGACATCTTGCCCTTCATCAAGGTGCTGCCCCGTGTAATCGAAGGCAAGTACGATCTAGTGTGCAAATTGCACACGAAGAAGGGGTTGGCCAATCTCGAAAAGCTCTATCCCGAAGCGGGGAATGTCTGGCTGGATATGCTGCTCAATCCTCTGATGGGCAGTGAAGAGGCTGTGCGTCAGGTGTTGCACGCTTTCGCGACTCGACCAGACCTGGGTATGGTTGGATCGGCTGATTGCTATAAATCAGTGCGCCATCTGATGTATGGCAACGAGGTGGAAGTTTCTCGCTTCGTTCAACTGTTGCAGCCTTCGGCTGACCCAGGACAACGCTGGGGCTTTTTTGCAGGCAGCATATTCTGGTCTCGGCCGGTGCTGCTCAAAGGCCTGATCGACCTGATTCCGGCGCTCGAGCAACTGACCGCATCCAACGAGCAGACAGGCAACATCAGTTCCACCTGGCATGCTCTGGAGCGGGTGATGGGGCTGCTGCCCTCGCTGAGTGGTCTACACACTGCGCTCGCCTACAGTGCGAATGAAGCAGGTGAGACGACACGAGTCATGCTCGCGCAAGACAGTCCCCTGGTGAGTGGCAGCCCCTATCCCGTCGGCGCGTCGTTGGCAGGTTATATAAACCTGAAGAAGAACGCCGAGTTTCTTCAGGAACGCGTTGAGTTCAGTCAGCAGTTTTACCTTGAAGCCTATCCGTATGTGCGAACACTGGGCATCGAGCCCATTGTCCATTACCTGCGATATGGGGTCTACGAGCGCTGCAACCCTAGCCCGAATTTCGATTCGGCATGGTACTGGGATGAAAACAAGGACATTCTGAACAATCGTTGCAGCCCTTTGGTTCATTATCTGCAGCATGGCGCCAAAGAAGGTCGCAGTTGCTTCCCGGCCTCTGAAAACATCACGGCGCTCATGGCCCTGATCAGCGCGACTGGATATTTCGATAGCAAGTCCTATCTACAGGCCAATCCTGATGTCGCGCGCTCCAAGATCGAGCCATTAAGGCACTATAGCCAGTTTGGCTGGCGGGAACTTCGTCAGCCTGCTAGTGGCACGGATTTCGATGCGGTCTGGTACGCGTCCGAATATCTTGAGGGCTGGCGCAGCCCTATTAACCCGTTGTTGCACTATGCGGTATGCCAACAGCGCCGTGAGCTGCTGCGCCGGCCGGTACAAAAGATGTTGGATATGTCGTCTGGGCATCGACTACCAATAGAGCGAAAAGCCAAGCGTGTATGTCTGTTCGCAGGTTATGACCCTGATGGTCTGATTGACCAGTATGTTCTGGACTTCATTGAGGAACTGCACAAGCACGCCGACGTTTATTACCTTGCGGATGGTGATCTGCAGCCAGGTGAGTTGCAGAAGCTAGCGCCTATTACCAAAGGTGCTTGGGCCTTCCGCCATGGCGAGTATGACTTCGGTTCATATTCCCGCCTAGCTCGGGATCTCGTCGGTTGGGAGTCGATTCGGGCCTACGACGAACTGCTCTTGGTCAACGACAGTAGCTACCTACTTGGTAGCCTTCAACC
This sequence comes from Pseudomonas sp. HS-18, assembly GCF_020401845.1. NCBI lineage: Bacteria > Pseudomonadati > Pseudomonadota > Gammaproteobacteria > Pseudomonadales > Pseudomonadaceae > Pseudomonas > Pseudomonas sp. HS-18. Next base: position 5,541,073 of record NZ_CP084413.1, on the reverse strand, counting down.
CATCTTCGACAAGATGGATGTGAAACACTGTGACTGGTGGGGGCTCCAGGCAACTAAAGGGCTGAGCGCGACCCGCCATATAGCAACCAATCGCTTCGACGAAAAGATCCCCATGGATACTGTACTTCGCCGTCTCGTGCCAAGTTATGAGAAGGACGAATTTTACGATTTTCTTATTGGCTCTTATTTTCTCGCTTTTCGGGCGCCTGTTCTGGCGGAAAAGGGCGTGCTACAGCAGTTGCTAGATGGCGTTCACAAGGAGCGGAACAAGAAAAATGTTATTGTTCGTTATGAAATTGGCATAACCCGCAGGCTGTTGTTGGCTGGGCACAAGCCGGCCACCTTTATCGATCATCTTTATCCGTTTCATCCAATATATACAAGGTACCATTACAACCTGATTGCCGATGGGTTCCCCTTGTTCAAACGGTTCTTCCTGACCGAAAACCACTACCATGTTCCAGAACTGTGGCGCTGGAAACAATGGGTCCATGAGGTGCTGCCAGGTGCTGATCTGCGTGCGGCTGAAAGCAACTTGTTACGTATCGGTAATGCCGACAAGCTCTATCGCAGCCTGCATATCCCGGCAGATGGGAGGCAGTGGCCTGAGCCGTTGCTGAGCGACGCGCAGTTCATCAAGGAAGATGCGGCGACGGTCAAAGATGACCGCTGCTGGGCGTTCCCGGTGTGTGCTTACGATCATTCGCTGGGTGGTAATGAGCGCATGGTGTTCGAGGCGGTGAAGAATGATCCGCATATTCGCAAGGTAATTCTGACCCGTAGCAAGTCCGTTCAGACAGATGGCGTCAACGTGGACATTGTGCCGCTCAAGAGCCTCGCTGGGCAGCGCTTGCTGATGCAGTCGCGCTATATATTCGTCAAGCATGTACCACGTATCAATACGATTTTCCCTCTGGATGCCAAGCAACATCGTTTCATCAATCTCTGGCATGGCATTCCGTTGAAACGTATTGGCTATGCATCGCTCGATCTGCAGGACAAGTTGCAGTCCGTTTCCGCGGAGCACGCGCGCTGCCACTCGGTCATCGCCTCTTCGAAAATTGATCGCATGGCGATGGCATCGGCGTTCTATCCGCTGAACTTCCACAATATCTGGGTGACCGGTCTACCACGTAACGATGTCATCTTGCGTGAAGAAGCATTACTGCCCGCTGACTTCCAGGAACAATTGGTTCGCCTGCGCCAAGTGCTGGGGGGGCGTCGACTGGTGCTATTCGCTCCTACATTCCGTAATGCACAGGCTGAGGCTTATTACGCCTTCAGCGAAGCGGAGCGAGAGGCTTTAGCCGAGTGTCTGCGGGCGAACAATGCGGTGTTGGGAATTCGCGAACATATGGCGGATAAGGCTCAGAGTTACTGCAAGACCTTGGGCGGTGCCGATGCTCCTGTAATTAGTCTGGATCGACGTTACTTTGTCGATATCGAACTTCTTTATCGCGAAGCTGATCTGTTAATTACCGATTATTCAAGTTGTTTTATCGACTTCATGCTGACGGGAAAGCCGGAAATCTGCTTTGCCTATGATTACGAATCCTATGCGAGTACGGAGCGTGGATTGTTCTACGAGTTGGCGGACGTTTTCCCAGGGCCGGTGTGTCATGACTTCAGTGCATTGCTGCAGTCTTTGCAGGATACATTGTCCGGGCAAAAGCTGGAAAGTCAGATGTCGTACGAGTTCAAGCGTAAAATATTCTTTGACCATATAGATGATGGCAATACTCAGCGTGTGCTCGAGCATGTTGCAAGAGATATAGAGAGGGGGAGCGTATGAAAACTGTTATTACTTACGGTACTTTCGATGTCCTTCATGCAGGGCATATCCGTTTGCTGCAACGTGCTCGGGCTTTGGGTGACCGCCTAATCGTTGCCTTGTCCAATGATGAGTTCAACGCCGGAAAACATAAAAGCGCATTACTGGACTATAGCAACCGCAAAGCTGTGCTGGAGTCTATTCGATATGTCGACCTGGTTGTGGAAGAGGCGAACTGGGAGCAGAAGGTTGGCGACGTCAGCAAGTACTCCGTGGATGTTTTCGTTATCGGTGACGATTGGAAAGGACACTTTGACTTTCTCAAGCCTCATTGCGAGGTCGTTTATTTGCCGCGGACGAGCGGTATCTCCTCGACGGAAATCCGTGACCAACTGAGTGAAGCTGTAGTGTAAAGAGCGGCACGATGACAGTCGCCCAATCAGGTCTCTGCAGACTGCTTGGGCGTTTACAGGTTAGTGGGTCTGCAGTGCCAGTTCTCGGCAAGCTCATGTCGCTGTGTAGAGCAAAAACGCCCGGCATCCCGCCGGGCGTTCTCATTTCACTCCAACACTTACTGCTGATGCAGCTTCCACGCATCCCCGTGGGGCGCGGTGCCCTTGTCGTAGGGTCGGAACAGGGTCATGTAGGCCAGGCCCAGGACGATCACGATGCCGCCCACCAGGATGATCCCGTAGTTCAGGTACCAGGGCGCATCCGGCGTGCGCGGCCAGGACATGTTGATGATCGCCAGCACGCCGTAGGTCAGCGCCAGGATGTTCACGATCCAGCCCCAGTTGCCCAGGGTGAAGGCGCCGCTCGGCTTCCAGCCGCGCAGGCGGGCGAACAGGGCGCCGCCGACGATCATCTGGAATGACAGGTAGATGCCGATGGCGGCGAAGCTCACCACCATGGCGATGGCGTTCTGCAGATAGAAACCGGCGCAGACGATCACGCTTGGGATCACGCCGCAGGCGATCAGTGCAGCCACCGGTACGTGGGTGTTGGGCGACAGGCGTTTGAGCAGGCCGCTGCCCATCACCATTTCGTCGCGGGCGTAGGAGTACAGCAGGCGGCTGGCAGCAGCTTGCAGGCTGAGCACGCAGGAGACGAACGAGACGATGATCACCGCCATCACCAGGCGCGCGCCGGCCACGCCGAAGGCGTTGTCGAGGATGGTGGTCATCGGGTCCTTGTCGGCGCCGGAGATCACTGCCTGCATGTCCGGTACCGCGAGGATCAGCGCCAGGGCGGCGAAGATGGCTGCGCCGCCGCCGATCCAGATGGTCATGCGCATGGCCTTGGGAATCCGGCGGCTGGGGTTCGGGGTTTCCTCGGCGACATCACCGCAGGCCTCGAAGCCGTAGTAGAGGAACATCCCCGCCAGCGAGGCGGTGAGGAAGGCTGGCCAGTAGCTGCCGTCGATGCGGATGTCGAAGGTGTTGAACAGCACCGAGAACGGCTGGTGACGCTCGAAGATCAGCAGGTAGGTGCCGATCACCAGCGCGCCGAGCAGTTCGCAGATAAAGCCGAACATCGCCACGCGGGCCAGCAGCTTGGTGCCGGACAGGTTGAGCAGGGTGGCGATCACCGTCAGCGCCAGGGCGACGAAGGTGTTGGTCACCGGCGTGGATTCGAAGCCGAGCAGTGTGGCGATGTACGGGCCCGCGCCAAGTGCCACGGCGGCGATGGTCACGCACAGCGACACGGAGTAGATCCAGCCGACCATCCAGGCCCAGCGCTTGCCCACCAGGCGCCGAGCCCATGGGTAGACGCCGCCGGAGATGGGGAACTGTGAAACCACTTCGCAGAAGATCAGGCACACCAGCATCTGCCCGATGGCAATACTTCCCTGCGGCCCGAGGGCATCGATATTCAGGAAGTAGGTGCTGTTGACTTTGCGCAAGGCGAAAACCTTGCTCGAAAGCCCTGCCACATAACGACGAATCAGCCCAAGGTGCATTAGGCGAAAGAGGCGATTTTTAACTTGCGTAGGCTTCATGCCCGTGAGCTGGGCCAGTTCAGGGAATCCAATCTGTACCTCACCAAACTGATCAGAGCGAGAGAGCAAAACCGCAAAAAGCAGACGATTACGGATGCTCAGCCGCCCACGGCCCCCTGGCGGCGGATGCCTCTTCTTTTTAGGCTTCGCTGCAGCCATCTTCCCCCCTCCTTTTTCGTCTTTTTCGTCTTGCTCACCTTGTTCGTCTTGTTCGTCACCCTCATCAGGCTCACGTCCGAGTACAGGAAAAACCATGTCCGCGCCCGAGAACAGTACTTGCAACAACTCAGCATGTTGGGGGTAGAAACCATCCTCCAATGCGTCCACATGGCACGAGGACAGCTTGTAGGCAACTGATGCCCTTCCTCCGCTTCCTACTCGGGAGGGAGCATCACGCTCCAGGGCACCAGCTTCGACTAGCTCGTTCAACGCGGCAGAGACGACTCTCTCCGACACATGGAGCTTCTTCGAAAACGGCTTCACGCTCAGCTCGCTCGCTGGTTCTCGCCAGTACCCTGGATCCCTAGCTATGACCTCCAATATGAAGCGAGCATCAGGTGAGCATGAAAAGGCGGCCTCTAAAAGGCTTTCGAAGAGAAGAATCATTTTAAATTTCCCTCCAACGCACAGTTTTTACACCCTATATTTTTTATGCATACGAACAATAACAACTCACATAACACATCGCAACACAACCGACTAAACATCAAAACGACACCCATAACGGCAATGCAACATCTTGAATATCATCACCGTAACGGATATCTTCAAAAATTCTAGCTAGCCGTGAATCGCCCTCATTGGAGGATGGAATGTCAGAGAATGAGAAGCCGCTTAAGTGGCTGCGCAGGCAGGATGGAGAGTGGGAATGGGCAGCCGATTACCTGGAGCAACGGCTCAATGCCGAGTATATAAAGTCGATAGCGCCCAATCCGATCAATCGACTGGGAACCTACGAAAACGTAGTTTCTGCCATCAGAAAAATCAGAAAAGATAACCCCGAGCTTGTCATCAGGCTGCAGGGGGCGGTACGGCAACGTCGGTATCGATCCGATAGCAACGGCAGAAAACCGCTTACGTTCACCCTTGGTAAAGAAACCATCACTAGGTTGAAGCAGCTCGCCAAGCGGCACGAGACAAGCGAAACGGCAATAATCACCTCGCTTATAGATCAGGCAGGGCAAGCAGCAGAAGCCGAGAAGAACTACGAAAAGCAGCTCAAGGAATCAATTTTAAGAGAGCGAAAAATTGCCGGCCAGGTAACGGCGTCCCTGCGGACTCAACGGGACGAAGCACTGAAACATGCAGAGCGCTACATGAAACTGCTAACCCGCTGGGAACTAATGTGGCCCGGCGAAACCCCATCAGAAGCCAGCGATGAAGAGATAGCCAAGCTGGTTGAGCCAAAAATGAAGGACCTCAAAGACGCTCTAAAATACATCGCCTTCAGAGACAGCCTGACCACTGAGCGCCCGACCTAACGGGCGCAGAACCAGAAGAAGGACCTCCGGTGCCCTCGACATCCCGAGTTCAAATCCAGCCTAGCGGTATTCCAAATGGTATTCCAATAAGCTTTTTAAACTGACTTTTTATTTATTTTTCAAGTAGATATAAGATCATTTCAGATTACCCCGGCCCACCAAGTCCAAAGAAAAAGGCGCTGAGCCTCAAGCACAGCGCCTTTTTTCTTGTCTGCGATTTGCCTAGAGCGTGAGGAACCCCAGCCGCGGCATCAGCAACTCGGCACGCTCTTCCCCTACCGTTTGGGCACAAGGCTTCCGCAGGCGCAACCGTTCGGCATTGCACAGCAGCGGGCCGTCGTCGTCTTCGGTACCGAAAGGGTCATCAATCAGCACACCCTTGATCAGCCCCTGGCGAAACAGCTCACGTATGGCGAGGAGGTTGGCTTCGCGCGGCCCGCTCAGATCGCTGATGGATTTGAAGTCGCTTTCCGTGAGCTGGCTGAGCACTGCATTCAGCTGGGCCTTGGAAGGTTTATGACTCATGAGAAAGCTCCGGGTGCAGCAAGGGTCAAGCCTAACTATCGGCGGCAAATCTTAACGCTGGATTAGCGTCGCGCAGATTGACCTGGGTCCACCTGCGCGGTGCATCGCATCAGTCGCGCGAGACGCCCAGCTCCAGCAGGGCGAGACGCTCTTCGAGAGCCGCAATGCGGCCTTCCAGCTCGACCAGTCGCCCTTCGTCATGACCGCCGCTGTCGCTACGCTCTCCAGAAGCTCGGCTACCGCTGGCGGCGATGGCGGCCTCGCGGTCCTCCTCGGTGCCCAGCAAATGCATATAGCGGTCTTCGCGCTGGCCGCCCAGGCGTTCCAACTGCATGGCCATGCCGCGGCCGGCGAGGCGTTCGAGCTGGTGGCGAACTTCCTCGGTGTCGTCGAAGTCGTGCATGCGCTGGCTGCGGGTGAGCAGTTCGTTGAGCGTCTGCGGGCCGCGCAGGAACAGCAGGCCGAGCAGTATCACCTGCGGCTTGACCAGCTCCAACGCCTTGTCCAGCCGCTGCTCCCAGCGGTCGGCGCGGCTGCCCATCACCAGACGGGTCATCTCGCGGCCTTCGAGGTGGCGCAGGGATTGGCCGACCTGACCGGGGGTGAGGTTCATCACCGGGTCGCGGCTGGTTTTCTGGTTGCAGGCGGTGACCAGGGCGTTGAGGGTCAGCGGGTAGGCTTCGGGCGTGGTGAGCTGCTTTTCGATCAGGCATCCGAGTACGCGAGCATCCACGGCGCTCAGCGGTTCGAAGTCGGGCAGTGTGTCGAGCGACTGGCTCATGGCGGTTTCCGTCAGGTTGGGAACCGCCCTAGCCTAGCCAATTGCGCAGCGTTTGGCAGCCTCAGGCCGCGCCGGACAGTCGGCGGTTCAGCGGTCGTTCGATGACTGCCCAGTGGGAAAAGGATGCTGCCAGCTCCTGTTCGCGGCCCTGCGCATCGCGCCCCAGCGAGCGGTAGGCAAGGTCGCCAGCGAACCAGTTGGCAGTGTTTGCGGCCACCACGCGGCCCTCGCCGTTGACCACCAAGGCCTCATGCCCCATCTGCATCAGGTTGCCCAGCAACACGCCCTCGAACTCATGCAGGGCAATATCCGCGGCGGCGACGCCGATGAAGCGGCCATCTACCTGGATCGGTACGGAGAAGGCGAGGATGTACAGGTCGGTGCCATAGAGATCGACGAAGGGCCCGACCACCGAGGGCTGGCCGCTGGCGCGCGGGCGCGAGAACCAGGGCATGTTGAGGTAGTTGTAGAAGCTCTCGCTGCGCCGGTTGAAGTTCAGGCTCATGGGCACGACCTTGTCGCCGCGGCCGTGGTACCACCACTCCAGGTACATGTCCTGGTCGGCCAGTTCTCCCGGCTCGATCACCACACCGGTGCCGTGCAGACGCGTACCGTCATCGGTGAGGTCGTGCTGGATGCGCGGGCGCAGTGCACCGAGATCCTTCGAGGACGGACGCTTGCCTTCCTCCGCCAGCGCCCGCCAGATCGCCACGACGTCGCCCGCCAGTTCGTCGAGACGCTGGAAAACGTTACGGATGGAAGCGTCAATGCGCTGGGCGCAGCGCTGGAGTTCATCCGAGGGTTGTTCGCTGGACATGACCGCGTGCCTCGCTGTTCTTGTTATCGCGCAGGCCAGAGAGGCCCGCTCAGTCGGTTCGCTGCGCACCCACTCGTGCGCGCCGGAAAGCAGCAAGCGTTGTGCCACTCAGCCGTCGTCGGCCAGCAAGCTCAGGCGCAGATTGATCAGCCGCCTGATGCCCCGGGTGACGTGGGCTTCGGCCAGCGCGCTGGCGAGATTCGAGTCGCCCGCACTGATCGCTTCGAGAATGGCGCGGTGTTCCTGCTCGATGGCCGCAGTGCCCGGAAAGCCTTCCACCAGCAGCCAAAGCCATTCGCCGATTTCCGCCTGCAGGCGCGTCTCCGCGTGGGTCAGGCGCACGGACTGGGCGGCGACGGCAATCTCGATATGGAAACGCGCATCGGCGCGGCGTTGTTCCTGCCGAGTCGTGGCGTTCGCCAGCGCATCCAGGTACTGAGCGATGCGCGCCTGCTCATCGGAGGTGGAGCGTTGCGCCGCCAGGCGCGCAGCGGCGCCGGCGATGGCGACATGCTCGTCGCCCAGGTCGCGCAGTTCCAGCGCACTCATCTGGCGCAGTTGCCCCAGCAGAGCGTCCTCGGACGTGTGCTGCGGCGAGCAGACAAAACTCCCGCCATTACGCCCACGGCGGGTTTCGATCACGCCGCGTTCGCGCAAATCCGCCAGCGCATCGCGCAGGGTCACGGTGGCGACGCCGAACTGCATGGCCAACTCGCTTTCGCTGGGCAGTTGCTCGCCCTCGGCGTAGAGGCCGAGATCGACCATCTCCACCAGACGGCGCGCGACTTCCTCGGTGCGCCCTTCCTGGCGCAGGCGCATGAAGCTGGCGGGGCGGACTTTCCTGAATTCGTTCATAGGCGGCAGTGCGAAGGGGGCGCTTGGGGCGGACGCTTCCTGCGCGAAAAGTTCCTGTTCTGGCGGTGATGACGAAGTCTATCTGCAGGCTGGCAGCACCTTCGTTCAAAACTATGTCTCCATATTTTTAAATCGCTCTCGGCACTTTCAGCAAGGTATTTCGCTCTGAAAAGAGCTTTGAAACGTTCATTTTTCGACCTGTATTGGCAACCGCAAAATCTTAAGATATGGTTTCAAATGTATTTGCCAGCGACGGTCCGCAGGCCGTCTCCGCCCACAACAGCAAGAACGAGGAGCGATACGCATGAGCCAGCCAAACCGCGCCGAATGGGAAGCCCGCGCCAAGGCCTTGAAGATCGAAGGCCGCGCCTTCATCCAGGGCGAGTACCTCGCCGCCGCCTCCGGCGACACCTTCGATTGCATCAGCCCGGTGGATGGCCGTCTGCTGGCCAAGGTCGCCAGCTGTGACGCCGCCGACGCCGAGCGTGCCGTGCAGAGCGCCCGCGCCACCTTCGACTCCGGCGTCTGGTCGCGTGAAGCGCCAGCCACCCGCAAGGCCGTGATGATCCGCTTCGCCGCCCTGCTGGAAGAACATGCCGAGGAGCTGGCGCTGCTGGAAACCCTGGACATGGGCAAGCCCATTGGCGATTCGCTGAACGTCGACCTGCCAGGCGCCGCCGACTCCTTGCGCTGGAGCGGCGAGGCCATCGACAAGGTCTACGACGAAGTCGCTGCGACCGCCCATGACCAGCTCGGCCTGGTCACCCGCGAACCGGTGGGCGTGGTCGCCGCCATCGTGCCGTGGAACTTCCCGCTGATGATGGCGGCCTGGAAGCTTGGCCCGGCGCTGGCCACCGGCAACTCGGTGATTCTCAAGCCGTCCGAGCGCTCGCCGCTGACCGCCATCCGCATCGCCCAGTTGGCCATCGACGCTGGCCTGCCGGCCGGCGTGCTGAACGTGCTGCCCGGCTACGGCCATACCGTCGGCAAGGCACTGGCGCTGCACATGGATGTGGATACCGCAGTCTTCACCGGCTCCACCAAGATCGCCAAGCAGCTGATGGTCTACGCCGGCGAATCGAACATGAAACGCGTCTGGCTGGAAGCTGGCGGCAAGAGCCCGAACATCGTCTTCGAGGATGCCCCGGACCTGCAGGCCGCCGCCGAAGCTGCCGCCGCCGCTATCGCCTTCAACCAGGGCGAAGTCTGCACCGCCGGATCTCGCCTGCTGGTGCAGAAGTCGATCAAGGCGAAGTTCCTGCCGCTGGTGGTCGAGGCGCTCAAAGGCTGGAAAGCCGGCCATCCGCTGGACCCGGAAACCAACGTCGGCGCCCTGGTCGATGGTCGCCAGCTGGAGCAGGTGCTCGGCTATATCCAGGCAGGCCAGGACGAAGGCGCGAAGATCCTCACCGGCGGCAAACGCGTGCTGGAGGAAACCGGTGGCACCTACGTCGAGCCGACCCTGTTCGACGGCGTGAGCAACGCGATGAAGATCGCCCGCGAGGAAATCTTCGGCCCGGTGCTCTCGGTCATCGAGTTCGAGGACGCCGAAGAAGCGATCCGCATCGCCAACGACACCCCGTACGGGCTGGCGGCGGCAGTCTGGACCCGCGACATCTCCAAGGCCCACCTCACCGCCCGTGCCCTGCGCGCCGGCAGCGTGTGGGTGAACATGTACGACGGCGGCGACATGACCGCGCCCTTCGGCGGCTTCAAGCAGTCTGGCAACGGGCGCGACAAGTCGCTGCACGCCTTCGACAAGTACACCGAGCTGAAGGCGACCTGGATCAAGCTGTAACGCGATCCGGAACACAAGAGGTTTGGAGCAAGACGGCGCGCGGCTGATGCCGCGCGCCGAACAATAACAACAACGCTTTCCGTTGCACCCGATTGGCTGCCGACGCGAAAACCTCAGACAGGAACCCCACGATGAACAGCTCTATCCAGCCAGGCGCCGCCCTGGACCGCGACGCGGAGCAACTACGCGCGCTGGGCTACACCTCCAATTTCGAACGCAGCATGACCCTCTGGCAGAACTTTGCCCTGGGCTTCACCTACCTCTCGCCGGTGGTCGGCGTGTACACCCTGTTCGGCCTGTGCCTGGCCGCCGGCGGACCGCCAATGTTCTGGTCCTACCTGCTGGTGGGTATACACATCGCACGTGACCCGGAGGCTAAGAGGTTTATCCATGCTGACCTTCTTCAAGGCGATTGTGCGAAAGCCATGAGGGGCGAGACCGACGGAGTAAGGACACCCAGCAGTCTTCTCCAGCTCTTGGCTGGGCAGGAATGGGGAGTCTTTTCCCTGTTCCAACATTTGCTCTCCAGGTACGCCTCTCATCTGCTATCTCGCCACTGGCAAGATTTGGGTTCTGGGGTGCAGATTGAAGACGCGGAGCTGATGGCGTCTATTAAGAAGGACTTCATCAGGGAGCCACAGCCTGGGGCGGTAAGTGAAACCGATATTGAGTCAGAGGAGGGAGCCAGCAGCGAAGCTACGAGTAAGCTGAAAGATGGGGTGGGTGGTGATGCCGAGCAAACCTGCGAATGCATCTACTCAATGGCGATAGATATTGCACGTGAGTACCGAGCGCGATTTTGCCAGGCTAACTGGGTAGATTTCGAGTCGGCGGATATTCGGATTCTTCCGGCGAAGCGACGGACCGGATACAGGGCCATTACGCTTATGTTCCGGCCGGCGCTTGTGGACCTCCCCCGCTTCTCGGTGTTTCTCGAGGGCCCTCGGGAGAGTTCGGAAATATGGTCGGCGAATGATGAGACCGAAATAACCCTGAAGAGTCGATTGATGTTCGGGTTGGCCACCTTGCCGCCCAAAGCGAGAAAGGTTCGGTCGCAGTAAAAAAATCCCCTGTGTGCAGATCCTCTGAGCTAACAGAGGAGCCTGCTCATGAGGATCATTCGTCTGAAAGAAGTTATCGATTCAACCGGCCTGGCACGGTCGACCATCTACAAGTACATCGGGGAAGGTACCTTCCCGAAGCCCGTCTCGCTGGGTGACCGCTGTGTCGGCTGGGTCGACAGCGAAGTGCATGACTGGATCTTGGCTAGGATTGAGGAGCGCGATTCGGTTAGTGAATCTCCCGTCCGATTTGGCCGCTTGGGTCTGACCGGCTAATCATTAAGCATCGGTGCCATGACCGGCTGTGGCTGGTCATGGCGTTTATGCCGAATGGGTAGCAATGCGCCTTAGCTCTCCTGGTGGGCCGTCAATGCTGCTCCTCATTGATAGGTCCATCGGGAGGGCGCGCGGTTAGATGGCTGGCTGTACCAGGATGGATGATCGATGGTTTATTTCCGGAGTAGGTGCAGAGAAGAGTTTCCCAGTGTACCCGGTGAAAAACTCCCTTCGATTACGGCGTAGCCGAGAGCATCCTGTGCGGTGTGGGTAATATGCTTTTACTAGCTATTCCTACCCATAGGTTCGGATGCCCACTGACACCATGGAGCAATCGCACCTCCTACTTGTAGGGGGCTGGACAGCATCGACGAGAGCAGCAAGTACTCGTCTTGAATTCAGGCGAAGAGCAGACATCCACCACGGATCACGGTAAAAAAATACGTAGCAGACAAACAGGTTATGAACCTCAATCAGGAGTCATAACCATGTCCAGCCATCCCCGTATCGCCAATCGCTACCCTCTCCGTCATCCCGACAACACCAATCTCAGCCTGCACTACGACGACACCTTCGAAGGCTTTCCCGTAATGATCGAGAAAGGGCCTTTCATCCGGGAGTACCTTGCTCGTCTCAAGCACATCATCGATCTGGCTAGAGATCAGTATCCGAGGGTATTGGCCTTCAGAGTGGATCTCCGTCTGCCGAAGGATATCGACCTGCCCGACTACGCCTATACCAACCAGGTCATCAGCAAGTTCTTTGAGGCCTTTACTGGCAGGATCGAATACCACCGCAGCCAACTGCGTGAGCGGAGTCGCTATGCCCGTGGCTGCAAGGTCCGCTATGTCTGGGCCAGAGAGACAGGCAGGGGAGAAAGGCCGCACTACCACCTGTTGATCCTGCTGAACCGTGATGCCTACTACGGGCCTGGGCGTTTACGGTCAGAGGAAAGCAACATATTCAATCGCATGCAAGAAGCCTGGGCCAGTGCATTGGGTGTACCCGTAGACTGGGTGGACGGCTTGGTGGAAATCCCTGATAACCCGGTTTACCGGATCAACCGGAGTGTGCGGGAGGGGCGAGAAGATCAGCTACCTGCGCTGTTTCATCGCGCTAGCTACCTCTGCAAGGCTGCTACGAAGTCTTATGGGGATCGTCAGCGGGGATTTGATACCAGTAGGGGATAGACTCGAGGAGATGGAGCCTGGCAACCCGGTAGATAAAAAACCAATCCAGCACTTGGTATGAACCTATCAACCAGGTGCCTGCCATGACCGATTACACAGCAAAACCTCTCTCCCAATCCGACATCGCTATCCAGATCGAACGACTCGTGAACGCAGTGATTCGTCATGACTGTCCTGCATTCAGGATCAGCTACGACGCACAGGGGGATGAGGTCGTCGAGAGAACCAGGCTCTCTCGGTACTTCGATCACGTTCGGCAGATGTATCACCTGGTGCATGACGAGACGTACGCCTTGAGTGAAAGCGCTAGCTCGGCTCCGATCAGTAGCCGCCCTTTGATCAGCGTATCGAAACGACTTTTTTATCTTGGCGTTTCCTGATTGCTGACATCGAGAGATTGCCCGTAGCTGCCTCCTGAATGTGCTCGCTCCACCAAGCCATCATTGGACGTCTGCGTTCGATGTAGTCCGCCCGGTTGTAGGCGCTGCGAACCTCGTCCTTGTCGACGTGAGCAAGCGCTACCTCGATCAATTCAGGATCCCAGCCTTGCTCGTTGAGGATGGTGCTGGCCATCGAGCGCATGCCGTGGCTCACCAGGCGTCCTTCGAAACCCATGCGCTTCAGCGCCATGTTGGCGGTTTGGCTGTTGCAGTGGGTACGAGGGTTCCGGTCTGCGGGGAACACGTACTCCCTGTGCCCACTGTAGGGCTTGATCGCTTCCAAGAGCGCCAGAGCCTGTTCCGTGAGCGGGACGATATGAGTCCGGCGTTTCTTCATGCGTTCCGCAGGTATCGTCCAGATCTTTTTCTCGATGTCGATGTCCGCCCAGCGGGTGGTCGCTGCCTCGGCTGGCCGGGTCATGGTGTGAAGCTGCCATTCGATCAGGCAGCGGGTCGTTCTTTTTATGCTGGCGTTGGCAATTGCTACCATGAGCTCCTTCAGCTCATCAGGGGGCAATGCCGCCATGTTCTTCTTCTTCGGTTTCTTGAAGACAGAACGGATCCCGCTGAGCGGGTTTGCGTGAATCAGCCCCGAATTAACCCCGTAGGTCATGATCTCGTTGAGGCGCTGTGTCAGCCGCTTAACTGTCTCAAGGCTGCCCTTGGTTTCAAGTGGCCGGAGCAGGTTGATGACTTGAGGGGCATTGATGGCGGAGATCGGCGTGGTGCCCAAGTCCGGGAAGATGTGTAGCGTGAGGGAGCGCCAGATGTCCTCGGCGTAGGCCTGGGTCACCGCATCCTTTTTCAGCTCATACCAGGCCGTCGCCACGTTCTGGAAGGTGTGTTCGGTCGCCGCCTTCTTGGCCTGCTGTACGGCATCCCGTTTCTCTTTGGGGTCGATACCGTGGGCGAGGAGTTCACGTGCCTCAACGGTGCGCTTGCGTGCCTGCGCCAATGAAACTTCAGGGAAGGTCCCAAGGCCCATGTTGATCCGGTTCTTCGTCACCGGGTGCCGGTAGTTGAAGTTCCAGAGTTTTGAGCCATTGCTTCTCACTCGCATTTGTAGGCCGTCGCCATCGCTCAGGACGTAGTCCTTCTCTTGAGGCTTGGCGGCTTTGACCTTGAGGTCCGAGAGGCGGGTGGCTTGGGCGCACATAGGGTATTCCAGGAACAGTTTCGGTATTCCAAAAATTACCAGTGGATGGCTTGGAATACCACTTGGAATACCGAATCTCATGGACCCTGCTGGACGCTATCGGATCGTGATGACGCTGAAAGCCCCGTATTTACTGGGTTTCAGGCACAAAAAAAGACGTCCGAGGACGTCTTTAGATGTTTTGTTGGTGGAGCCGGGGGGATTTGAACCCCCGTCCGCCAGTTCTCCGCTGTCGGTTCTACATGCTTAGCCATCTCTACTAGGTTAACTCCTCGCGGCCCGAGTGGCAGGGCGCTTGGAGCGAGCTGTATGAGTTTTAGCCGTTACGTCTACAGCGAACTTGGCGGCGATCCTGTTCTATATGACAGACCTAATCTTCGGGTTTACAGGCATCCCCTAGGGTCTGCTAGCGGCACTTAGGCTGCTAGGGCGTAGTTGTCGTCGTTGGCAACTATAAAGTTGTGGCAGCTGATTTACGAGAACTGTCACCTACTCGGCATGCCCCTAGAGTTTTGTTACCGGCGTCGAATCCTAATCGGCCCCAAAACCTGTCAAGGTCGGGATTCATTCTACGGGAAAGCCGCCCCGATAGCCACCGGGGCGGTGTGAAGGCTTGTCAGGCCAGGAATTTCAGGACGGCTTCGGCCACGGCCTCGGAGGATGCGGGGTTCTGACCGGTGATCAGGCCGCGGTCGACTTCGACGTGGCTCTGCCAGTCCGGGCCCTTGCTGTAGCGGGCGCCGTTGGCTTTGAGCATGTCCTGGACGAGGAAGGGCACGACGTCGGTGAGGCCGACGGCTTCTTCTTCGCTGTTGGAGAAACCGGTGACGTGGCGGCCCTGCACCAGCGGTTGGCCGTCCAGTCCACGTGGATGGCGGAACACGGCTGGGGCGTGGCAGACGGCGGAGACGGTCTTGCCGCTGGAGTGGAAGGCTTCGATCAGGGCCACCGAGGCGCGGTCCTCGGCCAGGTCCCAGAGGGGGCCGTGGCCGCCGGGGTAGAAGACGGCATCGAAGTCGTCGGCCTTCACCTCGCTGAGCTTCACGGTGCTGGCCAGCGCGGCCTGGGCTTCGCTGTCCTGGCGGAAGCGCAGGGTGGCCGGGGTTTGTGCGTCTTCCTCGTCGCTCTTGGGGTCCAGCGGTGGTTGGCCGCCTTTGGGCGAGGCCAGCGTCAGGCTGGCGCCGGCATCCTTGAAGACATAGTAGGGCGCGGCGAACTCCTCGAGCCAGAACCCGGTTTTCTTGCCGGTATTGCCGAGCTGGTCGTGGGAGGTCAGGACTACCAGGATTTTCATGCTCACTCCTTCGGCGTATCGCTAGTCGTGCGGCTGCCGCCGAAGCGGCAGCCCGGACTGTCAGTGTAGGCAATGAGCCGCGCGCGTCAGCGCGACAGGGTGACACCCAGATAGGCGGCATACAGCACGCCGTTGAGCAGCAGCACCCAGACCGGTAATCCACTGCTGCGCTGGGCGTTGAGTCGTAGCCAAAACGCGGCGCCCAGCGTGATCAGCACGCCGGTGAGGACCTCGATGCGCGGCTGCCAGGGCGTGAGCAGGATGCCGATGGCGGGCAGCAGGGTGCCCTGGAAGACCATGGCGCCACTGATGTTGCCGAAGGCCAGGGTGTCGCGGCCGCGGCGGACCCAGAGGATGCTGTTGATCTTCTCCGGCAGCTCCGTGGCGATGGGGATGATCAGCAGCGACAGCAGCAGCGCGGAGAGGCCCAGCAGGTGCGACAGGCCTTCCACCCCATGGATGAAGCCTTTCGCGCCCAGCACCAGCAGCGCCACACCCAGCAACAGCTGGAGCAGGATGGTGGCGAGGTTGGTCGGCAGGCCGATGCGCGACAGGTACATGTGGTGGTCGGCTTCGGTGCCGTGGCCGTCGTCCACCAGGCTCCGCGAGGCGCGCAGGGTCAGGGTGATGTAGGCGACGTAGGTGAGTACCAGCAGCACGCTGAGGGCGATGCGCACGGAGCGCAATTGCGCTGGTACGAACATGGCGATGGTGGCGAAGCTGAAGGCGACCAGGAAGAAGTTCAGGTCACGCTGCAGGCCGCTGCGTTCCGGGCGGATGCGTCCGAGTAGGCCGCGGGCGCGCCAGGCGAAGCAGGCCATCAGGCAGGTGGAGAGGGTAGAGAGCATCAGTGGTGCGCCGAGGATGGCGCCGACGCCGACTTCCTCGTTGAGCGTGATGTTGCTCGTGCCGGCGAACAGGGCGAGCAGCGGGATCAGGGTTTCCGGCAGCGCCGTGCCGACGGCGGCGAACAGCGAGCCGGTGACGCCTTCGGAGATACCCAGGCGTTCGCCGAAGTGTTCCAGTGCGTTGGTGAAGAGTTCGGCGGCGACCAGGATCACCAGCAGCATGCCGAGCAGTTCGAGGATGAAGGTCAGCATGCGTGCAGCTCCAGACAGGTGGAGCGAAGAATGGGGTGGTGCATCACGGTGAAGCTCCCGGCCGGTGTAGTACCCATGACCACGCATCTCCCCGGCCGTTGCGGAGATCACGTGGTCAAAGGTCTTGCCAGGCTAGTCTGCTGGCGACGCCATGGCCTGAAATCCGTCTACGATCTGCTGCGCGTCGGCATAACTGCGTTGAGAACAGCTGAGAAATGCTCATTTACTATTCGTAAACTGCGCTTTCTCCGCTGCTCTCGCCTTGTTCTGCTCTAGCTCGCGAGATCGTCAACTGATTTGGGCCAAGTGTGTTGACGTCGCCCCCGTTCGCGGAACGGTCGGCTACTCCCCAATGACGCCGCGCATTTTAGCGGATCGGCCGCGCAGCTCAACCCATGGCTTACCAGGTATCGATCAGTGGACGCTTTTTCCCCTGGCGCTGCGCCGGACGTGGCGTCGAAGCCAGCCCGCGGAGCAGCCAGCGACGGGTGTCGACCGGGTCGATGACGTCGTCGATCTCCAGGTAGCTCGCCATATTCAGGCCCTTGCCGTTGCGGTAGGCCGCGGCGACCAGCTTGTCGAACAGCGCCTGGCGCTCCTGCGCATCTTCCACGGCAGCCAGTTCCTTGGCGTAACCGAGACGGATAGCACCTTCCAGGCCCATGGCGCCGAATTCGCCGCTGGGCCAGGCCACGGTGAACAGCGCCGCGTGGAAGCTGCCGGCGGCCATGGCCTGTGCGCCGAGGCCGTAGCCCTTGCGCAGCACGACGGTGAAGAAGGGCACCGTAAGGCTGGCGGCAGTGACGAACATGCGCGAAACGTGGCGCACGGTGGCGGTCTTTTCCGCCTCCGGGCCGACCATGAAGCCAGGGGTGTCGCACAGGGAGATGATCGGCAGGTCGAAGGCATCGCACAGCTGCATGAAGCGCGCGGCCTTGTCGCCGGCTTCGGCATCGATGGCGCCGCCCAGGTGCATGGGGTTGTTGGCGATCAGGCCGAAGGGTTTGCCTTCGATGCGCACCAGCGCGGTGACCATCCCGGCGGCGAAGTGCCGGCGCAGTTCGAGCACCGAGCCGCTGTCGGCCAGTTGCTCGATGACCTGGCGGATGTCGTAGACGCGCAGACGATTCTCCGGCACCGCATGGCGCAGCAGGCGCTGGTCGGCGCACTGCCAGTCGGTGATGTCACCCTGGAAGTAGGCGAGGTACTGGCGGGCGATACGGGTGGCTTCGGCTTCATCTTCCACCAGCA
This sequence comes from Pseudomonas sp. HS-18, assembly GCF_020401845.1. Lineage (NCBI taxonomy): Bacteria > Pseudomonadati > Pseudomonadota > Gammaproteobacteria > Pseudomonadales > Pseudomonadaceae > Pseudomonas > Pseudomonas sp. HS-18. Next base: position 5,523,278 of record NZ_CP084413.1, on the reverse strand, counting down.
CGTCGATCACCCCGTTGGCGCTCTGCACGTCGCTGGGGCCGACTTCCTCGGGGGCGAATTTGCCCAGGCCGCCGCCTTCGATCATGGCCGGGCCGGCCATCCCCAGGCTGGTGTCGCGGGTGGCGATGATCACGTCGCAGCAGCCGAGCAGGGCGGCGTTGCCGGCGAAGCAGCGTCCGGAGACCACGCCCACCAGCGGCACCAGCCCGGAGAGCCGCGCCAGGCCGACGAAGCTCATGTTGTCCAGCCCGGCCACGCCGACGAAGTCGGTATCGCCGGGGCGCCCGCCGCCGCCTTCGGCGTAGAGCACCAGCGGGATGCGCCATTGCTCGGCAAGGTGCAGCATGCGGTCGGTCTTCTTGTGGTTCATCACGCCCTGGGTACCGGCGAACACCGTGTAGTCGTAGGCCAGCACCAGGCAACGGGCCTTTTCGTCGCCGAATTGCGCGGCGTTGATACTGCCCAGGCCGCTGACCAGGCCGTCGGCGGGGCTGCTGGCGATCAATTCCTCGACGCTGCGGCGACGACGCTGGGCGGCGATGGCCAATGCGCCGTATTCGATGAAGCTGCCTTCATCGAGCAGGTCGGCGAGGTTTTCGCGGGTGGTGCGCTTGCCGTTTCGGTGGCGCTTGGCGACAGCGTCCGGGCGGCGCTCGTCGAGGCCGATGGCGTGGCGTTCGATGACTTCCGCGAGGTCCGCGCGGATGGCGTCGAGAGCGATGGCGGCGCTGCTTTCGTGGTCCTGCGCTTCGATGTCGGCCGGCTCAACGAACAGCAGCGCTTCGCCTTCGCCGAGGCTATCGCCGGGGGTGGCGGCCAGGCTATGGACGATGCCGCTGGCGCCGGCCTTTACCTCGAACTCCATCTTCATCGCCTCGACCACGGCGATGGTCTGGCCCAGGGCGACGGCGTCGCCGGGAGCCACCTGCAGGCTGACGAGGACTCCCGCACTGGGCGTGGCCAGCGGAACGCAGCCGGTGGGGGCTTCACTCGCGCGCTGGGCTTGCGGCGCAGCGCTGGCGTGGCTGAAGAATCGGTGCGGATGGGTGTGGTCCTGCGCATCGAGCAGCGCCGGCAGGTGTTCTTCGATATAGCGCGTGGTGACCTGGTTGTCCGCCACTGCAGGCTGGCGCAGCAGGTTGAGCAGCAGCGGAATGTTGCTCGCCACACCTTCGAGGCGGAATTCGCAGAGGGCGCGGTAGGCGCGCTGCACCAGCTGTGGATAACCGCTGCTGCCGTGGACGATCAGCTTGGCCAGCAGCGAGTCGTAACCGGCGCTGTTGCGGTAGCCTGCGTAACCGTAGCCGTCCACGCGCAGGCCGGGGCCGCTGGGTGGTTCGTAAGCGCTGAGGGTGCCGCAGGCCAGATGCGGTGTGCCATCGCTGGCGAGGCTTTCCAGGTTGATCCGCAGTTGCAGGGCGTGGCCGCGCGGCGCGGGAATCTCGGCCTGAGTCAGGTTCAGCTCGGCGAGGCTGGCGCCGGCGGCGATGCGCAGTTGCGCCTGTACCAGGTCGATGCCGGTGACCGCTTCGGTGACGGTGTGTTCCACCTGCAGGCGCGGGTTGGCTTCCATGAACACGAAGTCGCCGCTGTCCTCGTCCAGGAGGAATTCGAAGGTGCCCAGCCCGCGATAGTTCACTGCCTCGGCCAGGCGCACGGCGGCGGCGAGGATGGCGCCGCGCAGGCGTGGGTGCAGGTTGGGGCTCGGGGCGATCTCCAGCAGCTTCTGGTTGCGTCGCTGCAGGGTACAGTCGCGTTCCCACAGGTGGCTGACGCTGCGGCCGTCGCCGATCACCTGCACTTCGATGTGTCGGGCGCGCTGGATCAGGCGCTCGACGTAGAGGCGATCATCGCCGAAGGCCGCGCGGGCTTCGGCCTGACAGCGGGTGTAGGCGTCGGGGATTTCCTCGCCGCTGCGCACCGCGCGCATGCCGCGGCCACCGCCGCCGGCCAGTGCCTTGATCATCATTCCGGCGCCGGCGGGCAGTTCGCGGAAGAAGCGCTCGGCGTCTTGCTGCGAAGTGGCGTGATTGCTGCCGGCGACCAGTGCCACACCGTGGTCGCGGGCGAGATCGCGGGCGCGGGCCTTGTCGCCGAAGGCCTCCAGCACGTCTGCCGATGGGCCGACGAAGGTCAGGCCGGCGGCTTCGCAGCGGCGGGCGAAGTCGGCGTTCTCGGAGAGGAAGCCGTAACCCGGGTGCACCGCGTCGCAGCCTTGGGCCAGGGCGATGTCGATGATCTGTTGCTGATCGAGGTAGGCGCTGGCAGCGCGCCCCTTGAGGGCAGCAGCCTGGTCGGTCTGGCGAGTGTGCAACGAGGCGGCGTCGTCTTCGGCGAAGATCGCCAGCGTGTGGATACCCAGCTCGGCGGCGGCGCGGGCAATGCGGATGGCGATTTCGCCACGGTTGGCGATGAGCAAGCGGGAGACGGGCATGGCGATTCCGTTGTGATTCTTGTGATCGGGAATCGCACCATCTTAGGGAGCGGCGAAGGCTGGGGAACGAACTGCGGCCTCGCGAATGGCGCAGGCTTCGCCGCCGTTATGGGCGGCGACCGGCGCAGTGGCCGGTCACCGCGACCGGGGTCACCCGTTGGCTCCGCCGTCGCCGGCGTTGTCCTTGAGCAGCTTCAGGGCTTTTTCGGTGTGCGCGATGCACTCCTTGGTGTTGCCGGCGGCCTGGGCCTGGGCGGCCTTTTCCTGCAGGCGCATCGCCTGTTCCTGGGCCTGGGTGTTGTTGGTGGTGGTTTTCACCGTGTCGTCGACTTTCTGCAGGTTGGTGCTGCACAGGTCGTCAGCAAAGGCCGGCGAGGCCAGCAGGGCGGCGGTGATGAGCAGGGCGGCGCGTTTCATGGCAGTTCTCCTGTCACGTTGGACCGATGGTCGGCGGCCCGGAAAGGCCGGCCGTACAGGGTGGACTGCGGTTTTTTACGCGGGGTTCAGAGTATTTGGCCGGTTGTTGTCGGGAGTTCGACGCAAACGCCAAGGCCTGCGCCTTCCAGCCCTTCGTGCAGGCTGATGCGCCCGCGGTGGATTTCCACGATGCGCTTGACGATGGGCAGGCCCAGCCCGCTGCCGCTGCTGCTGGCGACGCTGGGGCTGCGGTAGAAGCGGGTGAAGATCGCCGCACGCTCGGCGGGGGCGACGCCGGGGCCGTTGTCGCGGACCCAGAGCGTCAGACGGTCGCTGCTGGTTTCCAGGGTGACGGAAACGCGGCCGCCTTCGGGGGTGTAGCGCAAGGCATTGCCGACCAGGTTGGTGAGCATCACCCCGAGCCAGGCGGCGACGCCTGGCAGGGTGGCTTCCTGGCTGTCGAGAGTCAGGTCGATCTGCTTGTCGATGGCCTGGGGCGCGAGGTCAGCGATAGTGTCTTCGGCCAGCAGGCGCAGGTCCACGGGGGCGAAGATTTCGTGCAGTTCTTCGGCGTCCAGACGGGCCAGGAGGAGAATCTGCTCCATCAGCGCGCTGATCCGCTCGACACTGCGGCTGACCTGTTGCAGGCCATGGGCGTGGGCGGCAGGGTCGCAAGAGCGCAGCGCTACCTGGGCGTGGGTGCGCAGGCTGGCCAGAGGCGTGCGGATTTCGTGGGCGGCGTCGCTGGTCAGCCGGCGCTCGGCTTCCATCGCCGAGTTCAGGCGCTCCAGCAGCAGGTTCAGTTCGTTGACCAGGCTGTGTACCTCCACTGGCGCCCGGCTCAAGGCCAGTGGGTGCAGACTGTGGGCGCTGCGCTGGTGCACCTGCTCGATCAGGCTGCGCAAGGGAGCCAGACCCTGGCGCACGCCGAACCACACCAGCACACCGATCAGCGGCAGCGCCAGCAATAGCGGGAACAGAGCGCTGAACAGCAAGAGGTGCAGCGTCTTGTGGCGGTAATGCAGGTTCTCGAAGACCCAGATGCGCACTTCGTCGGCGCCCGGCGTGGCCATCTGCAGTACACGCCAGTTGACGTCGCCGCTGAGCAGGTCGGAGAAGCCCGGCGGTTGTGCCTCGATGCCGTTCGGGGGCTTGTGCGTGGCGAGCAGCGGTTGGCCGCGATACCAGATAGCGTAGCCAAGTGAGGCTTCGCGGCGAAGCAGCGGCAGCCCTTCGATGGCTTTGCGGCTGCGCGCGAGGATTTCCATGGCGTCGCTGGACTGCGGATCGATGGCATCGGCGATGTCCACCAGGCTCAGGGCGGCCTGGCCGAAGTCGATCATGTCCTGGTCGTAGAGGCGGTTCACCTGTTCGCGGGTCAACTGATAGGTGAACAGCCCGGCCACCAGCCACAGCAGGGAAACGCCGCCGATCAGCATCAGCAGCAGGCGCCGGCTGATGGAGCCGGCGCGGCGCGGCGTGCCGCTCAAGGTTGGGTGGCGCCTTCGGGGCGGTCGATTCCGTAGCCGATGCCGCGCACGGTGCGGATCAGGCTGTTGCCCAGTTTGCGCCGCAGGTGGTGAATGTGGACTTCGATGGCGTTGCTCTCCAGGTCACCGTCCCAGCCGTAGAGGGCTTCCACCAGTCGCGCACGGGACAGCACCTTGCCGCGTTGCTCCAGCAGCAGGCGTAGCAGCGCGTATTCGCGCGGGGCCAGATCGACCGGTGCGCCCGCCAGGCTGACCTGGTGGGTGGCCGGGTCCAGTGAGAGTTCACCATGTTTCAGCAGCGGTGCGGCGCGCCCGGTATGGCGACGGGTGAGGGCGCGGACGCGGGCCAGCAGCTCGTCGAGGTCGAAGGGTTTGGTCAGGTAGTCGTCGGCGCCGGCGTCCAGGCCTGCCACGCGATCAGCCACCTTGTCGCGGGCGGTGAGGATCAGGACCGGCGTCAGGTCGCCGCGCCGACGCAGGCTGCGCAGCACCTCCAGACCGTCCTTGCGCGGCAGGCCAAGGTCGAGCACCAGCAGGTCGAACTCGTCGGTTTCCAGCGCCTGCTCGGCGGCGACACCGTCGTTCACCCAGTCCACGGTGTCGCCTTCCAGCCCCAGCCCCGCGCGAATGCCATCGCCCAGCAACTGGTCGTCTTCCGCCAACAGGATTCTCATCTTCGCTCCCTTATCGCGCAGCGCCGCCGCGGCCATCCCGAGCAGGATAGCCGCCGCGGCGGTTTTGCGGCAGAGGGTGACAGCGCCGGCTTAACAGGGCGTTAACAAGGGGATGACGCCGTGGGCTGGGGTTCGAGCGCGGACAGAGTCCGCTCCCTCGTTGGCCGGGGCCGGCAGGAGCCAGCCATGTTCGCGACCCACCAGCGTTAGAGAGGGCGCGCCCGAGTCACGCGGTCCACCAGATAGACCACCCCGCGATAGTCGATGCCGCCGTGGGCGGACAGGCCGATTTCGCAAGTGCGGCTGGTGGAGACACCTTCCTCGCAGTACTGCACCGCGTCCTTGAGCGTGCGCAGCGAGTGGGCGTTGAGCTCGGGCGTGGTGAAGCCCTTGTCGCCAGCGAAGCCACAGCAGTGGATGCCCTCGGGGATCACGACTTCGCGGGTGCAGCGCTTGACCAGATCAATCAGCGCCTGGCTTTCGCCCAGGTGCTGGGTGCTGCAGGTGACATGCACGGCCACCGGCTTGTCCTGCGGCTGGAAGTCCAGGCGCTCCACCAGGTGCGTGCGGATGAACTTCACCGGGTCGTAGATCTTCAGTCGGTCATCGGCCAGCTCCTGCACCAGGCGCAGGGTGCAGGGGCTGGTGTCGCAGTAGATCGGATCGAGACCGCCACGGCTGGCGCGCAGCAGTTCGGCGAGCAGTTCGTCGCGCTTGGCGTCGGCTTGGCTCTTGTAGCCCTTGGAGGCGAAAGGCTGGCCGCAGCAGAGGTTGTCGGCGTTGTCCGGGAAGACCACCTGATAGCCGGCTTTCTCCAGCAACTGACGGGTCTTGTCGATCAGCGGCATCTGCTCCTCGTCCGCCGCCGCCGGACCCATGGCACGGGACACGCAGGCGGTCAGGTAGACCACGCGTGGGCGGCTGTCATCGAGTGTGCGCGGCGCTGCTGCGAGGCGCACCGGCTGCGGCATTGCTGGCGTCCACTGCGGCACACGGCCCTTGCTGGCGTGGCTGAGGGAGGCGCTGAGGCGAGCCAGGCGTGGCGCGCCCAGAATCATGCGCGCGCCGTTGGCCGCGTGGAGCATGAACTTCGCGCCCTTCATGGCGGTTGAGAAATTGCGCGCCAGCCAGGTGGCGGTGCCGGCGTGGTGTGCTTCCTCGCCGCGCAACTTCCTGATCAGCTCGCCGGTGTTGATGTTCACCGGGCAGCGCTGGGCGCACAGGCCGGTGGCGGCGCAGGTGTCGATGCCCTGGTACTGGTAGTCGCGCTCCAGTTCGGTGGTGTCGATGCCGGCGCGGCGCTTGGCCTGGATGTCGCGCCACATGACGATGCGCTGGCGCGGGCTCAGGGTCAGCCCCTTGGACGGGCAGACCGGCTCGCAGAAGCCGCATTCGATGCACTTGTCGACGATCTCGTCGGCGGCCGGCAGCGGCTTGAGGTTCTTCAGGTGCAACTGCGGGTCGTCGGTCAGCACCACGCCGGGATTGAGGATGCCGGTGGGGTCGAGCAGGCGCTTGAGTTGCCACATCAACTGGTAGGCGTCATGGCCCCACTCCAGCTCGACGAAGGGCGCCATGTTGCGCCCAGTGCCGTGTTCGGCCTTGAGCGAACCGCCGTACTCCACGGCGACCAGGTGCGCGACGTCGTCCATGAAGGCCGAGTAGCGCGCGATCTGTTCCGGCGATTCGAAACCTTGGGTGAAGACGAAGTGCAGGTTCCCCTCCAGCGCGTGGCCGAACAGGATGGCTTCGTCGTAGCCGTGCTTGTCGAACAGGGCGATCAGGCGGTTCACGCCCTCGGCGAGCTGTTCGACCGGGAAGGTGACGTCCTCGATGATCACCGTGGTGCCGGTCTCACGTACTGCGCCGACGGCCGGGAAGGTGTCCTTGCGAATGCGCCAGAGCTGGTTGTAGACCACCGGGTCTTCGCTGAAATCGACCTGCTTCTCCACCGGGTAATCGGCGATGGAGGCGCTGATCTGCGCAAGTTGTTCGTGCAGCAGCGATTGGGTCGCCGCGCGGGATTCGATGAGCAGTGCGCAGGCGCCTTCGGAGAGGCTCTTCACCCACACCGGCATACCTAGCATGTTCTCCACCGAGCGCAGGCTGCGGCGGTCCAGCAGCTCGACGGCGGACACCGGTTGCTGCTTGAGCACGGTCACGGCCTTGCAGCAGGTCTCCACGTCGGGGAAGACGATCAGCGCGCTGGCCTTGTGCGGGTGATCCGGCACGGTGTCGTAGGTCACCGCGCTGATGAAGCCCAGGGTGCCTTCGGAGCCGACCATCAGGTGGGTGAGGATATCCAGCGGCTCGTCGTAATCGACCAGGGCATTGAGTGACAGCCCGGTGGTGTTCTTCAGGCGGTACTTGTGGCGGATTTTCGCGGCCAGCGAGGGGTTGGCGCGGGTCTGTCGGCCCAGTTCGGCGAGCTGCTCGAGCAGCGCGCCGTGGCTTTCGCGGAAGGCGGCGATGCTCCCGGGCAACTCGCTGTCCAGCAGGGTGCCATCGGCCAGCAGCAGGCGCATGCCGGCCAGGGTGTGGTAGCTGTTCTGCGCGGTGCCGCAGCACATGCCGCTGGCATTGTTGGCGACGATGCCGCCGATCTTGCAGGCGTTGATCGAGGCCGGGTCCGGGCCGATCTTGCGGCCGAAAGGTGCCAGCCAGGCGTTGGCCTGGGCACCGATGACGCCGGGCTGCAGGCGGATTTGCGTACCGCCTTCGCGAATGTCGCGGCCATTCCAGTTGTCGCCCAGCACCAGCAGTACCGAGTCGCTCACGGCCTGGCCGGAGAGGCTGGTGCCGGCGGCGCGGAAGGTCACCGCGACCTGATGGGAGTGGGCGGATTTGAGCAGCGTGGCGACTTCATCCTCGCTCTCGACGCGGATCACCAGCTTGGGGATCAGCCGATAGAAGCTGGCATCGGTGCCGAAGGCCAGGGTCGAGAGCGGGTCGTCGAAGCGGCGTTCGCGGGGGATCAGGTGTTCTACCGTATCGAGGAAGGCGGCGGGGAGGCTCATGGCGGCTCCATTCATCATCGGTGAGCGTGGGCCGCTGGACGGCCCATCGGTGTTCTTTTTTTGCGTACACAAGGTGCGCTTTTTGCCGGGATGCTCCCAGGCTACCGCTCTCGTAGGGTGTATAACGCGCCAGCGTCATACACCACAGGAACGTCGCATAGCCCGTTCCAGGTTATGCGCGCTACGAAGAGCGATTACGCGCCCAGTTCGCGCACCAGCGAATCACGGGTGATCTCGCCGATGGTCTTGGTGCCAGTGAGCACCATGGCCACGCGCATTTCCTTCTCGAACAGGTCCAGCAAGTTCTTCACGCCGGCCTCGCCGTGGGTGGCCAGGGCGTAGAGGAAGGCGCGGCCAATGAGCACAGTGTCCGCGCCCAGGGCGATCATGCGCACCACATCCAGGCCGTTGCGGATGCCCGAGTCGGCGAGGATCTTCAGGTCGCCTTTCACCGCATCGGCAATCGCCGGCAGGGCGCGGGCGCTGGAGAGTACGCCGTCGAGCTGGCGGCCGCCGTGGTTGGAGACGACGATGCCGTCGGCGCCGAATTTCACCGCGTCCTTGGCATCTTCCGGATCGAGGATGCCCTTGATGATCATCGGGCCGTCCCAGAACTCGCGGATCCACTCCAGGTCCTTCCAGGAAATCGACGGGTCGAAGTTGGCGCCCAGCCAGCCGATATAGTCGGCAAGGCCGGTGGGGTTGCCGCGGTACTTGGAGATGTTGCCCAGATCATGGGGCTTGCCCAGCAGGCCGACGTCCAGTGCCCAGGCCGGGTGGGTCATAGCCTGCCAGACACGGCGCAGCGGCGCGTTCGGGCCGCTCATGCCGGAGTGGGCGTCGCGGTAGCGGGCGCCGGGCACCGGCATGTCGACGGTGAACACCAGGGTCTTCACACCGGCGGCCTTGGCGCGCTCCAGCGCGTTGCGCATGAAGCCGCGGTCCTTGAGCACGTAGAGCTGGAACCACATGGGGCGGTCGATGGCCGGGGCGACTTCCTCGATAGGGCAGACCGACACCGTGGACAGCGTGAAGGGAATGCCTTTGGCGGCCGCTGCGCGGGCTGCCTGTACTTCACCGCGCCGGGCGTACATGCCGGTCAGGCCGACCGGGGCCAGGGCGATGGGCATGCTCAACGTCTCGTCGAACAGCTTCGTCTCCAGGCTCAGTTCGGACATGTTCTTCAGCACGCGCTGGCGCAGGGCGATGCTGGCCAGGTCGTCGACGTTGTTGCGCAGGGTGCGCTCGGCGTAGGCGCCACCGTCGGCGTAGTGGAAGAGGAACGGCGGCAGCTTGCGTTGGGCCGCGGGGCGGTAGTCGGTAGAGGCAGAAATGATCATGGGCGTCCCATCGTTGAAGGTCTGTCGATTAAGGCGTCACGGTGACGGCAGGAACCCTGAACAAGCTAGACGCTTTGCCGGGCTTGTTGCAGCTATCGCGTGGCGCCTGGGCCGGCCGCCCCGCCGTTCTGTCTGTGAACGACGGGGCGGCGATGACTCCCTTAATGCACGAGCATGCCGGTGAAGATGTACGCCTGCGCGAGGGTGATCAGGCCCACCATGGCGGCGAACATCAGGCTGTGCTTGAGGGTGAAACGGAACAGGTCGGACTCCTTGCCGACCATGCCGGTGGCGGCGCAGGCCACGGCAATGGACTGCGGCGAGATCATCTTGCCGGTCACGCCACCGCTGGTGTTCGCCGCGACCAGGAGGGTGTCGTTGACGCCGATCTGGTGCGCGGTGGTGGCTTGCAGCGAGCTGAACAGCGCGTTGGAGGAGGTATCCGAACCGGTGAGGAACACGCCCAGCCAGCCGAGGAAAGGCGAGAAGAACGGGAACGCTGCGCCGGTGCCGGCCAGGACCAGCGCCAGGGTGGTGGACATGCCCGAGTAGTTGGTGACGAAGGCGAAGGCCAGCACCATGCCGATGGAGAGAATCGGCCGCTTCAGCTCAAGCAGGGTTTCCTTGAAGGTGGTCAGACCAGTTTTCGCAGTGATCCGCAGAACAAGCATCGAGATCACGGCGGAGAGGAAGATCGCGGTGCCGGTGGCGGAAATCGGGTCCAGCTTGAACACGGCGGCAATCGGCGTCGGGTTGGCGACGATGGGGGCGGTTTTCACCACCAACTGGTCCAGGTGCGGGATGGAGAAGTTGAACACCAGGCTATACAGTGCGCCGCCCGGGGCAAACAACGCCTTGAACGGCTTCAGGGTCCAGAGGGTGACCAGTACGGTCAGTATCAGGAAGGGCGACCAGGCTTTGAGGATTTCGCCGAAGCTGTAGGGCGACGGTTCGGTACTGCGAGCGCCGTTGCCGCTGCCCATGACCGCCGCGCCACCTGCGGTAGCGACCACTGCACGCTCGCTGGCCGGCTGCCAGACCTTGAGGAACAGGGTCAGGGAAATCAGGCTGACCAGCGCGGAGGTGATGTCCGGCAGCTCCGGGCCGATGAAGTTGGAGGTGAAGTACTGAGTGATGGCGAAGCTGCCCCCGGCGACCAGGGCGGCCGGCCAGGTTTCCTTCACGCCCTTGAGGCCGTCCATCATGAACACCAGCCAGAACGGTACGAGGATCGACAGGAACGGCAGTTGGCGGCCGGTCATGGCGCCGATCTTGAAGGCGTCGATACCGGTGACCTGGCCGGCCACGATGATCGGGATGCCCAGGGCGCCGAAGGCCACCGGCGCGGTGTTGGCGATCAGGCACAGGCCGGCAGCGTACAGCGGGTTGAAGCCCAGGCCGACGAGTAGGGCGGCAGTGATTGCCACCGGTGCGCCGAAGCCCGCCGCACCTTCAAGGAACGCGCCGAAGGAGAAGCCAATCAGCAGCACCTGCAGGCGCTGGTCGCCGGTGATCGACAGCACCGAGCTGCGGATCACTTCGAACTGGCCGCTCTTGACCGTGAGTTTGTAGAGGAACACCGCCGCGACGATGATCCAGGCGATCGGCCACAGTCCGTAGGCGAAGCCATAGCCGGCAGCGGCGATGGCCATGTCGGCGGGCATGCCGAAGGCGGCAATGGCGATGATGACGGAAAGGGCGAGGGTGATGCTGCCGGCGACGTGGCCCTTGAGGCGGAACACGGCGAGGGCGAGGAAGAAGAACACGATCGGGATGACGGCGACCAGCGCGGACAGGCCGAGGCTGCCGAGCGGGGTATAGATCTGCTGCCAGGTTTGCATCTGTGTTGGCTCCCTAATTGTTTTTGGGTGGAGGGCCTGGTTGCCGGTCGGGCGATTCCGGTGCGCTTGTGGCGCGTGGGCAGACGGTCGACTGATCGCGGCTTTATGTTGTGGTGCAATCCAGCTTGCGGTAAATTGGTATTACCAATTTACAAGGCTGAGCGCTCAGGGTAAAAGCCCTGCTGGCGACGTGTCAATTTACTGCTCTGCGACTTTTGTCGAGGGCGCTCGGGAACGTGAGCTGGTCTTGTTGCCGGCGGCGCCACTGGGTAGGCTGCCGCGCGCTGTGCAGAGCGCGTCTGGAGCGCGGCTCAGAGTGAGAGAGCGAGGGGGGCACGAAGATGAGTTTTGGTCAGGTCAAGCAGCGCCGTTTGTCGGACGACATCGTCGAGCGGCTGGAAGCGATGATCCTCGAGGGCACTCTCAAGGCTGGCGAGCGCTTGCCCGCCGAGCGCGTGCTGGCCGAGCAGTTCGGCGTGTCGCGGCCCTCACTGCGCGAGGCGATCCAGAAGCTCGGCGCCAAGGGGCTGCTGGTCAGTCGCCAGGGCGGAGGCAACTATGTCAGCGAGGGGTTGGGCTCCATGTTCAGCGATCCGCTGCTGCACCTGCTGGAAAGCAATCCGGAGGCACAGCGCGATCTGCTGGAGTTCCGCCACACCCTGGAAGGCTCCTGCGCCTATTACGCGGCGTTGCGAGCGACCGAGGTGGATCACCAGCGCCTGAAGCAGTCCTTCGATACGCTGCAGGATTGCTATCTGCGGGTGGGCAAGGTCAGTCGTGCGGAGGAGGGGGCGGCGGACGCGGCGTTCCATCTGGCCATCGCCGAGGCCAGCCACAACGCCGTGCTGCTGCACACCATTCGTGGCCTGTTCGATTTGCTCAAGCGCAATGTGGTGACCAATATCGGCGGGATGTACGCACAGCGTGACGAGACGCGCGAGCAACTGATGCGTCAGCACCGCGAGTTGTACGAGGCGATTATTGGCGGGCACGCGGAAGCGGCGCGGGAGATTTCCCAGCGGCATATCGACTACGTGCAGGAAGTGCTGGCCGAGGTGCAGGCGAAGGAATTGCGCCTGCAACGCGCGCAGCGACGCCAGGGCGCGGTGGACGCCTGACCGGCAACACGCCCTCGCAGGAGGGCGCTTGGAGGCTCAGTCGTCCTTGCCGTGACGAATGGCGCGCTGGATTTCCCGGTCGGAGTCGCGCTCCTTCTCGGTGCCGCGCTTGTCGTACTCTTTCTTGCCCTTGGCCAGTGCGATCTCGCACTTGATCAGGTGCTTCTTCCAGTACATCGACAGCGCAACGCAGGCGTAGCCCTTCTGCTGCACGGCGCCGAACAGCTTGCCCAGCTCGCGCTTGTGCAGCAGCAGCTTGCGCGTGCGCACCGGGTCGGCGATGACGTGGGTGCTGGCAGTGGTCAGCGGCGTGATGTGACTGCCGAGCAGCCAGGCCTCGCCATCCTTGAGCAGCACGTAGCTGTCCACCAGCTGCGCCTTGCCGGCGCGCAGGCTTTTCACTTCCCAGCCGGCCAGGGCGATGCCTGCCTCGAAGCGCTGCTCGATGAAGTAGTCGTGCAGAGCCTTCTTGTTCTGCGCGATGGTCCCCGAAGGGTGTTTCTTCTGTTTAGCCATAGGCCGCGCATTATAGGGAGTCACTCGCCGCGCCGCTATCGGGACAGCATGCGACGGCATGCAAGCTTGAGGGTGCGTGGCTAATCTCGGAGAATGCGCGCTGTTTTTTTGATCAGAGGGCGCTGCTGTCCGGTCAGATGTCGGTCAGATGCCCCACAACACAAAGCGAGAAATCTATGAGCACGCATATCCAGCGTTCGGCCCTGCTGCCCTATCCGGCGAAGGCGCTGTACGACCTGGTCAACGATGTGGCGCGCTACCCGGAGTTCCTGCCCTGGTGTTCGGCTTCCACCGTACTGGCGGAAAGCGATACGGCCATGCGCGCCGAGCTGACCGTGGCCAAGGGCAGCATTACCCAGCGCTTCACCACCCGTAACGTGCTGGTGCCGGGGCAGAGCATCGAGATGAACCTCGAGGAGGGGCCGTTCACCCAGCTGCATGGCGTGTGGACCTTCAAGGCGCTGGGTGACAAGGCCTGCAAGATTTCCCTGGACCTGACCTTCGACTACGCCGGAGCGCTGGTGAAAGCCACGCTCGGCCCGCTGTTCACCCAGGCAGCGAACACCATGGTCGACGCCTTCTGCCAGCGTGCCAAGCAGCTGCATGGTTGAATCCGCGAGTATCGCCATCGAGGTGGTCTATGCCTTGCCGGAAAAGCAGATGCTGCTGCGCCTGAGTGTTCCCCGTGGCACTCGGATGCGCGAGGCGGTGGCGCTGTCGGATATTTCCGCTCATTTTCCCGATCTGGATGTGCAGAGCTGTCCGCTGGGCATCTTCGGCAAGGTAGTGGCCAGGCCCGACGAGCGCGTGCTGGAAGAAGGGGAGCGGGTAGAAATCTATCGCCCGCTGATCGCCGATCCCAAGGAAGTGCGCAAGCACCGCGCGGCGAGAGCCAAGGCGGCGCGCGGCTGATACTTCGGTGATGAAACCACGGCCAACAAAAAAGCCCGGCATTGGCCGGGCTTTTTTGTTGGCACGAATCCCTTACTGCGGATTCTTGTCCAGCGGTTCCGGAGTCGGGATCGGTACGGTTTCCACCTGATCGACTTCCTTCTGGATCTGCTCTTCCACGGAGCCGGGCTTGGCCGGTTGCTCCTTGGGTTGCTCGGGCTGCTGCTGAGGCGCTTCCGGGGCCAGTGGCGGGGTGACGCCGTCCTTGCCGAGGATCGATTCGTCGCGACTGACGCCAGGCATGAAGTCACCGTTCAGGCCGACCAACTGGTCGTTCTGGCCGAAATACAGGCTCATCCGCTCCTGCTGGCGCTGACCGCCGCCGGGCTGGATGCTGTACAGGTAATCCCAGCGATTGGGGTGGAAAGTATCCACGATCAACGGGTTGCCCATGATAAACCGCACTTGGCGTCGGGTCATTCCGGGCTTCAACTGGTCTATCATATCCTGCGTTACAACGTTGCCCTGCTGGATATCGATCTTGTAGACCCCCGGGAACGAGCAACCGGCGAGTGCGGCGAGTCCCAGCCCGAAAGCGAGACTGGTCAGCATGAGCTTGGCGTTTTGCATCAAGGGGTGACTTCCACTATCTTGGCTGAGCGACGAAATCCCGATCATACCTGTATTGAGGGGTGCTGCGAAGCATTCCGCGGCGAGAAAGCACACATGGTTGAAAATAGCGAACTGCGCAAAGCCGGACTCAAGGTCACGCTGCCGCGCGTCAAGATCCTCCAGATGCTCGACTCCGCCGAGCAGCGCCATATGAGCGCAGAGGATGTTTACAAGGCGCTGATGGAGGCGGGTGAAGACGTTGGTCTGGCCACCGTCTACCGCGTCCTGACCCAGTTCGAAGCCGCCGGCCTGGTGGTGCGCCACAACTTCGACGGCGGCCATGCCGTCTTCGAGCTGGCCGACAGCGGTCACCATGACCACATGGTCTGCGTCGACACCGGCGAAGTCATCGAGTTCATGGACTCTGAAATCGAGAAACGCCAGAAAGAGATCGTCAAGGAGCGCGGCTTCGAGCTCGTCGATCACAACCTGGTGCTCTACGTGCGCAAGAAGAAGTAAGCGTACGCAGATGCAGAAACGGCGACCCTCGGGTCGCCGTTTTCGTTTGTGCTCGCTCCTTCCAAGAAAGGGGTCAATCCTGCACGGCGGAGTCCACCATCTTGCGCGCGTGGGCCAGGGATTCTTTGGTCAGGTCGACGCCGCCGAGCATGCGGGCGACTTCCTCGATGCGTTCGGCTTTTTTCAGGTTGGCCACGGCGGTGCGGGTTTCGCTGGTGTCGCGGTCCTTGTGCACGAACAGGTGCTGGTGGCCCTGTGCGGCGACCTGCGGCAGGTGGGTGACGGTCAGCACCTGGCCGCGATCGCCGAGGCGGCGCAGCAACTGGCCGACCACTTCGGCGGTGGGGCCACCGATGCCGACGTCCACCTCGTCGAAGACCAGGGTGGGAATGCGCGAGGTCTGCGCGGTGATCACCTGGATGGCCAGGCTGATGCGCGACAGCTCACCGCCCGAGGCGACTTTCGCCAGGCCTTTCATGGGTTGGCCGGGGTTGGCGCTGACCAGGAATTCCAGCTGTTCCAGGCCGTTCACCTGAGGCTCATCGGAGGTGGCGTCGCGCAAATCGATGGAGAAGCGGCCCCCAGGCATCCCCAGGCGCTGCATTTCCACTTCCACGGCCTTGGCCAGTTGTGGTGCGGCGGCGCGACGAAGTTGGCTGAGCTCTGCAGCTTTCTCCTGGTAATGACGAGCGTAGGCGGCGAGCTCTTCGCCCAGGCGGTCGACGGCTTCGTCGTCGGCATTCAGCGCTTCCAGCTCGTCCAGCAGGCGTTGTTGCAGATCCTGTAGTTCGTGGGGCTGCACGCGGTGCTTGCGGGCGAGGCTATAGATAGCATCCATGCGCTCTTCCAGCTGCTGCAGGCGCAGGGGGTCGGCGTCGAAGTGGTCGACGAAACGGTTCAGTTCGCCGATAGCTTCCTCCACCTGTATTTGCGCGCTGGACAGCAGGTTCACCGCTTCGCTCAAGGCGATTGGCTGGCTCTGGAAGGCGGTGAGCCGATTGAGACTGGAAGTCAGCGCCGACAGCACATTGCCGGCGTCGTTTTCGCTGCACAGTTCGACCACCTGGCGGCAGGCGGCGATCAGGCTGCCGGCGTTGCTCTGGGTCTTGTGTTCGGCTTCCAGAGCCTCCAGTTCATTGTCACCCAGGCCGAGATTCTCCAGTTCTTCCAGCTGATAGCTGAGCAACTGATGACGAGCGCGCTGTTCGTCACCGTTGCGTGACAGGCGGTCCAGTTCCTGGTGGGTCTGCTTCCAGCGTTGCGCGGCGAGGTGCACCTGGCGCGCCAGATCCTGGCTGCCGGCAAATTCGTCGAGCAGGCGGCGGTGGGTATCGGCCTTGAGCAGCGACTGGTGTTCGTGCTGGCTGTGGATGTCGATCAGCAGTTCGCCCAGGTGCTTGAGGTCACCGAGTGGGCAGGGTGTGCCATTGATGTAGGCGCGGGAGCGACCTTCGGCGGTGATCACCCGGCGCAGGATGCACGGGCCATCCTGTTCCAGGTCGCGCTCTGCGAGCCAGTCGCGGGCTTCGGCAATCGCGCTGACATCGAAGCTGGCGAGAATGTCGGCCTTGTCGCAGCCGGGGCGTACCACGCCGCTGTCGGCACGGTCGCCCAGGGCAAGGCCGAGGGCGTCGAGCATGATCGACTTGCCGGCGCCGGTTTCGCCGGTGATCACGGTCATGCCGGCGGCGAGCTCGAGATCGAGGTGCTCGACGATGGCGTAATTGTGAACGGACAGATGAACCAGCATGGGCGGCGGCTCCGTAAAGATGTCTGTTTATTTATACAGTATTTTTTGCGGCTGGCAATTCTCCCTCGTCGCTTGCTGGTTGGTCCTTGAAGTCCAAGCCCTTGAAGTAAAAAAAAAGCGCCCCATATACACGCCAGAGCCGCGGACCATTGGGTTCGCCTTGTTTTCAAAGGCTTATTTTCTTTTTAGGAGAGTGGCATGTCTGACGAACAACAGACTCAGGATTCCCAGTTCAACGAGCAGCCCGAAGCCGGCGCTACCGGGGATCTGAACGCCCGCGTGCTGGAGCTGGAAGAACAGGTGGCGGCGGCGAAGGACCAGAGCCTGCGCGCTGTTGCCGAGCTGCAGAACGTCCGCCGCCGTGCCGAGCAGGACGTGGAGAAGGCGCACAAGTTCGCGTTGGAGAAATTCGCCGGCGACTTGCTGCCGATCGTCGATACCCTCGAGCGGGCGCTGGAGATGTCGAACCCGGAAGACGAAGCCATCAAGCCGATGCGCGAAGGCATCGAGCTGACGCTGAAGATGTTCCACGACACGCTGGTGCGCTACAACCTTGAGCCGGTCGACCCGCACGGCGAGCCGTTCAACCCCGAGCACCACCAGGCAATGGCCATGGAAGAGAGCATCCGCCTCGAGCCGGGCAGTGTGGTCAAGGTGTTCCAGAAGGGCTACCTGCTCAACGGTCGCCTGCTGCGCCCGGCCATGGTCGTGGTCAGCAAGGCGCCGGAACAAACTCCGCCTTCGATCGACGAGAAGGCTTGAAATCCATCACCCGGTCCCCATCTGGGTAATCAACCGAGCCAAAGACCCGCAACAGGGTCAGCGCGGAATCTAATTTCTGGAGAGTGAATTATGGGCAAAATCATTGGTATCGACCTGGGGACCACCAACTCCTGTGTGTCCATCCTGGAGAACGGTAACGTCAAGGTCATCGAGAACGCCGAAGGCGCTCGTACCACCCCGTCGATCATTGGCTACGCCAACGATGGCGAAATCCTCGTAGGTCAGCCGGCGAAGCGCCAGGCTGTGACCAACCCGAAGAACACTTTGTATGCGGTCAAGCGTCTGATCGGCCGTCGCTTCGAAGAAGATGTCGTACAGAAAGACATCAAGATGGTGCCTTACAACATCGTCAAGGCTGACAACGGCGATGCGTGGGTCGAGGCCAAGGGCCAGAAGATGGCTCCGCCGCAGGTCTCCGCCGAAGTCCTGAAGAAGATGAAGAAGACTGCCGAGGACTACCTGGGCGAGCCGGTCACCGAAGCGGTCATTACCGTCCCGGCCTACTTCAACGACAGCCAGCGTCAGGCCACCAAGGATGCCGGCCGCATTGCCGGTCTGGACGTCAAGCGCATCATCAACGAGCCGACCGCGGCTGCGCTGGCCTATGGCCTGGACAAGGCCAAGGGCGACCACACCATCATTGTCTATGACCTGGGTGGCGGTACCTTCGACGTTTCCGTGATCGAAATTGCCGAAGTCGACGGCGAGCACCAGTTCGAAGTGCTGGCCACCAACGGCGACACCTTCCTGGGTGGTGAAGACTTCGACCTGCGCCTGATCGACTACCTCGTCGAGGAGTTCAAGAAAGAATCCGGCATGGACCTCAAGGGCGACCCGCTGGCCATGCAGCGCCTGAAGGAAGCTGCCGAGAAGGCCAAGATCGAGCTGTCCTCGACCCAGCAGACCGACGTCAACCTGCCGTACGTCACCGCTGACGCTTCCGGCCCGAAACACCTGAACGTCAAGGTGTCCCGCGCCAAGCTGGAATCCCTGGTGGAAGATCTGGTTGCTCGCACCATCGAGCCGTGCCGCGTTGCGCTGAAAGATGCGGGCCTCGATGTCTCGAAGATCGACGAAGTGATCCTGGTCGGCGGTCAGACCCGCATGCCGCTGGTGCAGAAGACCGTTGCCGAGTTCTTCGGCAAGGAAGCGCGCAAGGACGTCAACCCGGACGAAGCCGTTGCCATGGGTGCTGCCATCCAGGGCGCCGTTCTGGCTGGCGACGTGAAGGACGTGCTGCTGCTCGACGTCACCCCGCTCACCCTGGGTATCGAAACCCTCGGTGGCGTGATGACCGCGCTGATCGACAAGAACACCACCATCCCGACCAAGAAGTCGCAGGTGTTCTCCACTGCCGATGACAACCAGGGCGCCGTGACCATCCACGTGCTGCAGGGCGAGCGCAAACAAGCCGCGCAGAACAAGTCGCTGGGCAAGTTCGACCTGGCCGACATCCCGCCGGCTCCGCGCGGCGTGCCGCAGATCGAAGTGACCTTCGACATCGACGCCAACGGCATCCTGCACGTCGGCGCCAAGGACAAGGCTACCGGCAAGCAGCAGTCCATCGTGATCAAGGCTTCCTCCGGTCTGTCCGAGGACGAGATCCAGCAGATGGTCCGCGACGCCGAGGCGAATGCCGAGGAGGACCGCAAGTTCGAGGAGCTGGCCGCTGCCCGCAACCAGGGCGATGCACTGGTCCATGCGACTCGCAAGATGGTCACCGAGGCTGGCGACAAGGCCACTGCCGAGGAGAAGGCTGCCATCGAGAAGGCTCTCGGCGAGCTGGAAGTGGCCGTGAAAGGCGACGACAAGGCCGAGATCGAAGCGAAGATGAGCGCGCTGTCCCAGGCGTCCACTCCGCTGGCGCAGAAGATGTACGCCGAACAGCCGCAGCCGGGTGCTGCCGCTCAGGGCGAGGCCGCTGACGACAAGGCTGGCGACGACGTCGTCGACGCCGAGTTCGAAGAGGTCAAGGAGAACAAGTAAGCCGCGTGCTTGCTTCCGCTCCGGCGCACCGACCAGCGTGTCGGTGCGCATGAAACGTCACGCGGGGGCTTGCTCCCGCGTTGGCGTGTCTGGGGGAACGGTTTTTAGAGTGCAGGAAAGTTATGGCCAAACGTGATTTTTACGAGGTACTGGGTGTCGAGCGCGGCGCCAGCGAAGCGGACCTGAAGAAGGCCTATCGCCGGCTCGCCATGAAGTTCCACCCGGACCGCAATCCCGGCGACAAGGAGGCCGAGGATAAATTCAAGGAGGCCAACGAGGCGTACGAGGTCCTGTCCGACGCCAGCAAACGTGCGGCCTACGATCAGTACGGCCATGCCGGTGTCGATCCGCAGATGGGTGGCGGCGGTGCAGGCTTTGGTGGCGCAAGCTTCTCGGACATCTTCGGTGATGTCTTCAGTGACTTCTTCGGTGGTGGTGGCGGCCGCGGCGGCTCTCGCGGCGGCCCGGCCCGTGGCGCGGACCTGCGCTACACCCTCGACTTGGACCTGGAAGACGCGGTGCGCGGCACTACCGTGACCATCCGCGTTCCGACCCTGGTCGGCTGCAAGACCTGCAGCGGCAGTGGCGCCAAGCCCGGCACTACGCCGGTCACCTGTACCACCTGCGGTGGTATCGGCCAGGTGCGCATGCAGCAGGGCTTCTTCTCGGTGCAGCAGACCTGCCCGCGCTGCCATGGCAGCGGCAAGATGATCACCGACCCTTGTGGCTCCTGCCACGGCCAGGGTCGTGTGGAAGAGCACAAGACCCTGTCGGTGAAAGTGCCGGCCGGCGTCGATACCGGTGACCGCATCCGCCTGACCGGCGAAGGCGAGGCCGGCGCCCACGGTGGCCCGGCGGGCGATCTGTATGTGGTGGTGAACGTGCGTGAGCACGACATCTTCCAGCGTGACGGCAAGCACCTGTACTGCGAAGTGCCGATCAGCTTCGCCGATGCTGCCCTGGGTGGCGAGCTGGAAGTGCCGACCCTGGATGGACGCGTGAAGCTGAAGATCCCCGAAGGCACCCAGACCGGCAAGCTGTTCCGTCTGCGCGGTAAGGGCGTTGCCCCGGTGCGCGGCGGCGGTGCCGGCGACCTGATGTGTCGCGTGGTGGTGGAGACGCCAGTGCAGCTGGACAAGCGTCAGCGCGAGCTGCTCGAAGAGTTCCGTGGCACCCTGCAGGGCAACTCCTCCAATTCGCCCAAGGCCAGTGGCTGGTTCGAGGGCATGAAGCGCTTCTTCGACGATCTGTGATACAGGGCCCCGGCGGTGCGAATCGCCCGGGGCCTTTTTAGCTTGGAGCTGTTTTATATGCGACGTATAGCTGTAATGGGCGCCGCCGGGCGCATGGGCAAGACCCTGATCGAGGCCGTGCAGCAGACTGGCGGCAGCGCTGGCCTGACTGCTGCGGTAGACCGCCCGGACAGCACCCTGGTGGGCGCCGACGCGGGCGAGCTGGCCGGCCTGGGCCGTATCGGTGTGCCGCTGTCGGGCGACCTGGCCAAGGTGGTCGACGAGTTCGATGTGCTGATCGACTTCACTCATCCGACCGTGACCCTGAAGAACCTGGAAGTCTGCCGCAAGGCCGGCAAGGCCATGGTCATCGGCACCACGGGCTTTTCCGCGGCCGAGAAGGAGCTGCTGAACGAAGCGGCGAAGGACATCCCGATCGTCTTCGCAGCCAACTACAGCGTGGGCGTGAACCTCTGCCTGAAGCTACTCGATACCGCCGCCCGCGTGCTGGGTGACGATGTGGATATCGAGATCCTCGAGGCGCATCACCGTCACAAGGTCGACGCGCCCTCCGGCACCGCGCTGCGCATGGGGGAAGTGGTTGCCAACGCCCTGGGCCGTGATCTCGAGAAGGTGGCTGTCTACGGTCGTGAAGGTCAGACCGGCGCTCGTTCGCGCGAGACCATCGGTTTTGCCACCGTACGTGCCGGCGACGTGGTGGGCGACCACACCGTGCTGTTCGCCGCGGATGGCGAGCGCGTGGAAATCACCCACAAGGCCTCGAGCCGCATGACCTTTGCTCGTGGCGCCGTGCGTGCCGCGCAATGGCTGGAAGGGCAGGCCAGCGGCCTGTACGACATGCAGGACGTACTTGGCCTTCGCTGAGTGGCATGGCCGTACGTCGTGCAAAAGGTGGACCATGATGTCGCATTTCTGTAAACTACAGCTTTAGTGTGTCCACTAAAAGCAGCGCAGCATGAATCACATAAAAAGCGGGATGACTTCTTCTGATGTCATCCCGCTTTTTTACAATCTGCGCACGCCCAGCCAGGCTTGAACTACGGGAGGTCTTCTTGACTAAGCCAGCCATACTTGCACTTGCCGACGGCAGCGTTTTTCGCGGTGAAGCCATCGGCGCCGACGGCCAGACCGTCGGAGAGGTGGTGTTCAACACCGCCATGACCGGCTACCAGGAAATCCTTACCGATCCTTCCTACGCCCAACAGATCGTCACCCTGACCTACCCGCACATCGGTAACACCGGCACCACGCCCGAAGACGCCGAGTCGAACAAGGTCTGGGCCGCCGGCCTGATCATTCGCGACCTGCCGCTGCTGTCCAGCAGTTGGCGCGACAAGCAGTCCCTGCCGGACTACCTGAAAGAGAACGGCACCGTTGCCATCGCTGGCATCGACACCCGCCGCCTGACCCGCATCCTGCGCGAGAAAGGTTCGCAGAACGGCTGCATCCTGGTCGGCGACGACGCCACCGAGGAAAAAGCTCTCGAACTGGCACGCGGCTTCCCGGGCCTGAAGGGCATGGACCTGGCGAAAGTCGTGTCCTCCACCGAGAAGTACGAGTGGCGCTCCAGCGTCTGGAACCTGGAAACCGACAGCCACCCGGAAATCGCCGCCGCCGACCTGCCGTACCACGTGGTCGCCTACGACTTCGGCGTGAAGCTGAACATCCTGCGCATGCTGGTCGCCCGCGGCTGCCGCCTGACCGTGGTGCCGGCGCAGACCCCGGCGAGCGAAGTGCTGGCCCTGAACCCGGACGGCATCTTCCTCTCCAACGGCCCTGGCGACCCCGAGCCGTGCGACTACGCCATCCAGGCCATCCGCGAGTTCCTCGACACCGAGACGCCGATCTTCGGCATCTGCCTGGGGCACCAACTGCTGGCCCTGGCTTCCGGCGCGAAAACCGTGAAGATGGGCCACGGCCACCATGGCGCCAACCACCCGGTGCAGGACCTGGATTCGGGTGTGGTGATGATCACCAGCCAGAACCACGGTTTTGCCGTGGACGAGGCAAGCATGCCGGCCAACCTGCGCGCTACCCACAAGTCGCTGTTCGACGGCACCCTGCAGGGCGTCGAGCGTACCGATAAAGTGGCCTTCAGCTTCCAGGGCCACCCGGAAGCCAGCCCCGGCCCGCACGACGTTGCCCCGCTGTTCGACCGCTTCATCGCGGCGATGGCCGAGCGCCGCTGAGTCCGAGCTCGAAGAGGGAAAGAAGATGATGCCGACCCTTGGAATCACCGACCTCTGGACCTACGTCCTGGGTACGTTGTTCATCGTCCTGCTGCCGGGGCCGAACTCGCTGTTCGTCCTCGCCACTGCCGCCCAGCGCGGCGTGGCCTCGGGCTACCGGGCGGCGAGCGCGGTGTTCCTGGGCGATGCGATCCTGATGTTCCTGTCGGCGCTGGGTATCGCCTCGGTCCTCAAGGCCGAGCCGATGCTGTTCCTGGGCCTGAAGTACGTCGGCGCCGCCTACCTGTTCTACTTAGGGGTAGGCATGCTCCGTGGAGGCTGGCAGAAGCTGCGCCAACCACTGGATGCGGCCGCCGCGCCGGCCAAGGAAGTGGACGTCAACCAGCCGTTCCGCAAGGCGCTGCTGCTGAGCCTGTCCAACCCCAAGGCGATCCTCTTCTTCATCTCCTTCTTCATCCAGTTCGTCGACCCGGGTTACGCCTATCCCGGCCTGTCGTTCCTGGTACTGGGCACGATCCTCGAGATCATCAGCGCCTTGTACCTGAGTTTCCTGATTTTCTCCGGTGTGCGTCTGGCGGCCTGGTTCCGTCGGCGGCAACGGCTGGCTGCCGGCGCTTCGAGCGGCGTCGGCGCCCTGTTCGTCGGCTTTGGCGTGAAGCTGGCCAGCGCAACCCTTTCCTGAATATTGCAACGAGAGTCCCATGCCCAAGCGTACAGACATCAAGAGCATCCTGATCCTCGGCGCCGGCCCGATCGTCATCGGCCAGGCCTGCGAGTTCGACTACTCCGGCGCACAGGCCTGTAAGGCCCTGAAGGAAGAAGGCTTCCGTGTCATCCTGGTGAACTCCAACCCGGCCACCATCATGACCGACCCGGCCATGGCCGACGCCACCTACATCGAGCCGATCAAGTGGCAGACCGTCGCCAAGATCATCGAGAAGGAACGCCCCGACGCGCTGCTGCCGACCATGGGCGGCCAGACCGCGCTGAACTGCGCCCTGGACCTGGAGCGTCACGGCGTTCTGGAGCAGTTCGGCGTGGAAATGATCGGCGCCAACGCCGACACCATCGACAAGGCCGAAGACCGTTCGCGCTTCGACAAGGCCATGCGCGACATCGGCCTGGCCTGCCCGCGCTCGGGCATCGCCCACAGCATGGAAGAAGCCTACGGCGTGCTGGAGAAGGTCAACTTCCCGTGCATCATCCGCCCGTCCTTCACCATGGGCGGCACCGGCGGCGGCATTGCCTACAACCGTGAGGAGTTCGAGGAAATCTGCACCCGCGGTCTGGATCTGTCGCCGACCAACGAACTGCTGATCGACGAATCGCTGATCGGCTGGAAGGAATACGAGATGGAAGTTGTCCGCGACAAGAAGGACAACTGCATCATCGTCTGCGCCATCGAGAACTTCGACCCGATGGGCGTGCACACCGGTGACTCGATCACCGTCGCGCCGGCGCAGACCCTGACCGACAAGGAATACCAGATCATGCGCAACGCCTCACTGGCGGTGCTGCGTGAGATCGGCGTGGAAACCGGCGGTTCCAACGTGCAGTTCGGCATCTGCCCGAACACCGGCCGCATGGTGGTGATCGAAATGAACCCGCGCGTATCGCGTTCCTCGGCGCTGGCGTCCAAGGCTACCGGCTTCCCGATCGCCAAGATCGCCGCCAAGCTGGCTGTCGGCTACACCCTCGACGAACTGCAGAACGACATCACTGGCGGCCGCACCCCGGCGTCCTTCGAGCCGGCGATTGACTACGTCGTCACCAAGATCCCGCGTTTCGCCTTCGAGAAATTCCCCAAAGCCGACGCCCGCCTGACCACCCAGATGAAATCCGTGGGTGAAGTCATGGCCATCGGCCGTACCTTCCAGGAGTCCGTGCAGAAAGCCCTGCGCGGCCTGGAAGTCGGCGCCACCGGTTTCGATCCGAAGCTCGACCTGAGTAATCCGGAAGCCGAGAGCATCCTCAAGCGCGAGCTGACCGTGCCCAATGCCGACCGCATCTGGTACGTCGCCGACGCCTTCCGCGCCGGCAAGAGCATTGCCGAAGTCTTCGACCTGACCCGCATCGACGAGTGGTTCCTGGTGCAGATCGAAGACCTGATCAAGGACGAGGAGCGTGTAAAGACCCTGGGTCTGTCCGCCATCGATCGCGACCTGATGCTCAAGCTCAAGCGCAAGGGCTTCTCCGATGCGCGCCTGGCCACCCTGCTGGGTGTGACCGAGAAGAACCTGCGCAACCATCGCCACAAGCTCAAGGTGCTGCCGGTGTACAAGCGCGTGGACACCTGCGCCGCCGAGTTCGCCACCGACACCGCCTACATGTACTCGACCTACGAGGAAGAGTGCGAAGCCAATCCGTCGACTCGCGACAAGATCATGATCCTGGGCGGCGGTCCGAACCGCATCGGCCAGGGTATCGAGTTCGACTACTGCTGCGTACACGCCGCGCTGGCCATGCGTGAAGACGGTTACGAGACCATCATGGTCAACTGCAACCCGGAAACCGTTTCCACCGACTACGACACCTCCGATCGCCTGTACTTCGAGCCGGTGACCCTGGAAGACGTGCTGGAAATCGTCCGCGTCGAGCAGCCCAAGGGCGTCATCGTGCAGTACGGCGGCCAGACCCCGCTGAAACTCTGCCGCGCCCTGGAAGAAGCCGGCGTACCGATCATCGGTACCAGCCCGGACGCCATCGACCGCGCCGAAGACCGCGAGCGCTTCCAGCAGATGGTCCAGCGTCTGAACCTGCGCCAGCCGGCCAACGCCACTGCGCGCAGCGAAGACCAGGCCCTGGAGCTGTCGAAGAACATCGGCTACCCGATGGTGGTGCGCCCGTCGTACGTACTGGGCGGCCGCGCGATGGAAATCGTCTACCAGGAAGAAGAGCTCAAGCGCTACATGCGCGAGGCCGTGAAGGTTTCCAACGACAGCCCGGTGCTGCTGGACCGCTTCCTGAACTGCGCCATTGAAGTCGACATCGATGCGGTGTGCGACGGCGAGACCGTGGTGATCGGCGCCATCATGCAGCACATCGAGCAGGCTGGCGTGCACTCCGGTGACTCCGCCTGCTCGCTGCCGCCGTACTCGCTGCCGCAGCACATCCAGGATGAGATTCGCGAACAGGTCAAGAAGATGGCCCTGGAGCTCGGCGTGGTCGGCCTGATGAACGTGCAGATGGCCGTTCAGGGCGAGGACATCTATGTGATCGAGGTGAACCCGCGTGCGTCCCGTACCGTGCCGTTCGTCTCCAAGTGCATCGGCGAGTCGCTGGCGAAAGTGGCGGCCCGCGTCATGGCTGGCAAGTCCCTGGCCGAAGTCGGCTTCACCGAAGAGGTGATCCCGCCTTACTATAGCGTCAAGGAAGCGGTGTTCCCGTTCGCCAAGTTCCCCGGCGTCGACCCGATCCTCGGCCCAGAGATGAAGTCCACTGGCGAGGTGATGGGTGTCGGCGACAGCTTCGGTGAGGCCTTCG
Organism: Pseudomonas sp. HS-18; assembly: GCF_020401845.1. Taxonomy (NCBI): domain Bacteria; kingdom Pseudomonadati; phylum Pseudomonadota; class Gammaproteobacteria; order Pseudomonadales; family Pseudomonadaceae; genus Pseudomonas; species Pseudomonas sp. HS-18. Next base: position 5,496,965 of record NZ_CP084413.1, on the reverse strand, counting down.
CGAAAGCCCAGCTGGGCGCCAGTGAAATCCTGCCGAACGCCGGTTGCGCCTTCATCAGCGTCCGCGAGGACGACAAGCCGCAAGCCGTTCAGGTCGCCCGCGATCTGGTCGCGCTGGGCTTCGAGGTAGTCGCCACCGCCGGCACCGCCAAGGTGATCGAGGCTGCCGGCCTGCCGGTGCGTCGCGTGAACAAGGTGACCGAGGGCCGTCCTCACGTGGTCGACATGATCAAGAACGACGAAGTCACTCTGATCATCAACACCACCGAAGGCCGCCAGTCCATCGCTGACTCGTATTCCATCCGTCGTAACGCCCTGCAGCACAAGATCTACTGCACCACCACCATCGCGGCGGGGCAGGCGATCTGTGAGGCGCTCAAGTTCGGTCCCGAGAAGACCGTTCGCCGTCTGCAGGATCTCCATGCAGGAATCAACGCATGAGCAAATTTCCAATGACCGTCCAGGGCGCTCGCGCCCTGGAAGAAGAACTGAAATACCTGAAGACCGTTCTGCGTCCGCAGATCACCCAGGCCATCGCCGAAGCGCGTGAACTGGGCGACCTCAAGGAAAACGCCGAGTACCACGCCGCCCGTGAGCAGCAGGGCATGTCCGAGGCTCGCATCCGCGACATCGAGGCCAAGCTGTCCAACGCGCAGATCATCGACGTGACCACCATTCCGCACAGTGGCAAGGTGATCTTCGGTACTACCGTGGACATCGCCAACGTCGAGACCGACGAGACGGTGACCTACCAGATCGTCGGTGACGACGAGGCGGACATCAAGAACAGCAAGATCTCCGTCAACTCGCCGATCGCCCGTGCGCTGATCGGCAAGACCGAAGGCGATGCCGTTCTGGTGAAGACTCCGGGTGGCGATGTCGAGTACGAGATCGTTGAAGTCCGCCACGCCTGATCGGCAACCACTGAACGCAGGCGCCATCAGTTGGCTGCTGGCCCAGACATTCTGGGTCGGCGGCCTTTGGCTGCTTCAGTTCGTGGTGCTGCCGGCGCTGGACAAGATCGGCCTGGCGCCGCTGCTGGTGGAGTCCGTCGCTGACGCGCTGAAGCCGCTGCTGCTGGGTTTTGCCGGTTTCTGTGCAGTGCTGCAGGGGTTGGTGCTCTGGCAGGCCCGTGGCGCCGTCGCCTTCCTGCGGGAAGTGCGCGGACAACTGCTGCTGGCGGTGCTGGGGATGACCCTGACTTTCTTCGTCGTGCGCCAATTCGTGCCGGATGCCCAGCGCTGGTTCTGGTTCAACTATCTGGTGGTGGCGCTGTTCGGTCTGCTGCTGGTGCTGCAACCGGTACCGGGGCGGGACGAGCGGGCCTGACGCGGCGGAGCCTTGCCGGCTCCGCGTTGCCGGTCTTGACTGTCAGAGGCCGCTGAAACGGCTGATGTTCGACAGGTTCTTGTTCGGCTTCGGATTGCGACGGTAGATCAGTGCCATCTTGCCGATGGTCTGAACCAGTTCGCAGCTGCCGTTCTGGCAAAGTTCGTCGATCAGTGCGCGACGGTCGTCGCGTTCAGTGATGCGGAACTGCACCTTGATCAGTTCATGATCGTTGAGCGCGCGCTCAAGCTCGGCCATCACACCTTCCGAAAGACCGTTTTCAGCAACGGTCAATACCGGTTTCAGGTGATGCCCGATAGATTTGAACTGCTTTTTCTGCTCCTGAGAGAGCGCCATAATCTGACCCCTGGTAAAAAAGGCGGATATTCTACCCGAGTTTCGGTACTACCGGGATGCCGCTCAGACGAGGTAATACGTGGCCCGTTCCAAGACTAGCCATCGCTGGCTGAAAGAACATTTCGACGATCCGTACGTGAAGATGGCACAGCGCGACGGCTATCGCTCGCGTGCCAGCTACAAGCTGTTGGAAATCCAGGAGAAGGATCGCATCCTGCGTCCCGGCATGACCGTGGTCGACCTCGGCGCGGCGCCGGGCGGCTGGTCGCAGGTCACCAGCCGAGTGATCGGCGATAAGGGCACCCTGATCGCCTCGGACATCCTGCCGATGGACAGCATCCCGGATGTGACCTTCATCCAGGGGGACTTCACCGAGGACGAAGTCTTCGCCCAGTTGCTTGAGGCCATCGGAGAAAATCCGGTAGACCTTGTGATTTCCGATATGGCCCCCAATATGAGTGGATTGCCCGCCGTGGACATGCCTCGTGCCATGTTCCTCTGCGAGCTGGCCCTGGATCTGTGCACCCGTGTGCTGCGTCCGGGGGGCGATTTCCTGATCAAGATTTTCCAGGGTGAGGGTTTCGACGCTTACCACAAGCAGGTTCGCGAGAACTTCGAGAAGGTGCAGATGCGCAAGCCGCTGTCGTCACGCGACCGTTCACGGGAGCAGTATCTGCTCGCACGAGGCTTTCGCGGCGCCTAGACTGGAATGATTGGGCAGGCTTCTGGTCTATGCCTTGCAGGTTTTGCTTGTACCGGTGAAAGCCGGGGTTCATAAAGGGTTACAGACGGCGCCTGCCTGGCGGCGGGCGTTGTGTAGTAATTTTGGCCGGAAGGAGTCTGGCCGTCGTGAGAAGCGGTTTCCAGGGCGGAGCCGGCTTCAGAGGGTAGTCAATTGAACGACATGGCAAAGAACCTGATTCTGTGGCTGATCATCGCGGCGGTACTCGTCACCGTGATGAACAACTTCTCCAGCCCGAGCGAGCCGCAGACGCTCAACTATTCGGACTTCATCCAGCAGGTGAAGGACGGTAAGGTCGAGCGCGTGACCGTGGACGGCGCGGTCATCACTGGCAAGCGCCAGGACGGTGACACCTTCAAGACCATCCGCCCGGCCATCGCCGACAACGGCCTGATCGGCGACCTGGTCAACAACAATGTCGTTGTCGAAGGCAAGCAGCCCGAGCAGCAGAGCATCTGGACTCAGCTCCTGGTGGCCAGCTTCCCTATCCTGGTGATCATCGCCGTCTTCATGTTCTTCATGCGCCAGATGCAGGGTGGCGGCGGTGGCCGCGGCGGCCCGATGAGCTTCGGCAAGAGCAAGGCGCGCCTGCTGTCGGAAGACCAGGTGAAGACCACCTTCGCCGACGTCGCCGGTTGCGACGAGGCCAAGGAAGAGGTCAGCGAACTGGTGGAATTCCTCCGCGATCCGGGCAAGTTCCAGCGCCTGGGCGGTCGTATCCCGCGCGGCGTGCTGATGGTCGGCCCGCCCGGTACCGGTAAGACTCTGCTCGCCAAGGCCATCGCCGGCGAAGCCAAAGTGCCGTTCTTCACCATTTCCGGTTCGGACTTCGTGGAAATGTTCGTCGGCGTGGGCGCCTCGCGCGTTCGCGACATGTTCGACCAGGCCAAGAAGCACGCTCCCTGCATCATCTTCATCGACGAAATCGACGCCGTCGGTCGCCATCGTGGCGCCGGCCTGGGTGGCGGTCACGATGAGCGCGAGCAGACCCTCAACCAGTTGCTGGTGGAGATGGACGGCTTCGAGATGAATGACGGCATCATCGTCATCGCCGCGACCAACCGTCCGGACGTGCTCGACCCCGCGCTGCTGCGTCCGGGCCGCTTCGACCGCCAGGTGGTGGTTGGCCTGCCGGACATCCGTGGTCGTGAGCAGATTCTCAAAGTACACATGCGCAAGGTTCCGCTGGGCGACAACGTCGATCCGGCCGTGATCGCGCGCGGTACACCGGGCTTCTCCGGTGCCGACCTGGCCAATCTGGTTAACGAGGCCTCTCTGTTCGCTGCCCGTTCCAACAAGCGTATCGTCGACATGCGCGAATTCGAACTGGCCAAGGACAAGATCATGATGGGCGCCGAGCGCAAGACCATGGTCATGTCCGAGAAAGAGAAGAAGAACACCGCGTTCCACGAAGCCGGCCACGCTATCGTTGGCCGCCTGGTTCCGGAGCACGATCCGGTCTACAAGGTTTCCATCATTCCGCGCGGCCGCGCCCTGGGCGTGACCATGTTCCTGCCGGAAGAGGATCGTTACAGCCTGTCCAAACGCGCTCTGGAAAGCCAGATCTGCTCGCTGTTCGGTGGCCGTATCGCCGAAGAGATGACCCTGGGCTTCGAAGGGGTAACCACCGGTGCCTCCAACGACATCATGCGGGCCACCCAACTGGCGCGGAACATGGTGACCAAGTGGGGCCTGTCGGAAAAGCTCGGTCCGCTGATGTACGCGGAAGAAGAGGGCGAGGTGTTCTTGGGTCGTAGTGCCGGTAGCCAGCACGCCAACGTGTCCGGCGAAACCGCCAAGCTGATCGACCAGGAAGTGCGCCGCATCATCGACGACTGCTACGGCACCGCCAAGCGCCTGCTGGAAGAGAATCGCGACAAGCTCGACACAATGGCCGACGCGCTGATGAAGTATGAAACCATCGACGCCGATCAGATCGACGACATCATGGCCGGTCGTACCCCGCGCGAGCCGCGTGACTGGCAGGGGGGCAACTCCGGCTCTTCCGGCAACGCAGCTGCGCCCCGCGATGAAGGTCGCCAGGAAAACCCCATTGGCGGGCCTGCCGGCGAACACTGAGAGCACTGAATGAGTTCGTTGTACCACCCGACCCGGTTGCCTTGCGGCAACCGGGTTCTTGATTTAAGCCGCCCGCACGTCATGGGCATCCTCAATGTCACTCCCGATTCCTTCTCCGACGGCGGGTGCTTCAATCGGCATGATGCTGCATTGCGCCATGCGGCGGAGATGGTCGCGGCCGGCGCCACACTGATCGATATCGGCGGCGAGTCGACCCGTCCCGGCGCTCGCGTGGTTTCGCCCACCGAGGAGTTGGAGCGCGTCGCGCCGGTGGTCGAGGCGATTGCCCGCGAGCTGGATGTAGTGATCTCGGTGGATACCTCCACCCCGGCGGTGATGCGTGAAACCGCTCGTCTCGGGGCTGGCTTGATCAACGATGTGCGCTCACTGCAGCGTGATGGAGCCCTGGATGCCGCTGTGGACACGGGGCTTCCGGTTTGCCTGATGCATATGCGCGGCGAGCCGGGAAACATGCAGGACGATCCGCGTTATCCGAATATCCTCCAGGAGGTTCACGATTTCCTCGAGGAGCGCATCGCCGTCTGCGAAGCCGTGGGCATTGCCCGGGAACGGATCGTCATCGATCCTGGCTTCGGTTTTGCCAAGACGCAGAGTCATAACCTGAATCTGTTCCGGCAGATGGAGTGCCTGATGTCGTTGGGCTGTCCATTGCTGGTCGGTGTCTCGCGCAAGAGCATGGTCGGGCGCGCGCTCGGTCGTGAAGTGGGCGAGCGCCTGTACGGCAGCCTGGCCCTTGCGGCTCTGGCGGTCGCCAAGGGAGCCAGCATCATCCGCGTCCATGATGTCGCCGAGACGGTGGATGTGGTTCGAATGATTCACGCAGTGGAAAGTGCAACAGAAGAGGGGATGTCCGCATGAGCAGGAAGTATTTTGGTACCGATGGAATTCGCGGACGCGTAGGCACCCCGCCGATCACCCCAGACTTCGTGCTCAAGCTGGGCTGGGCCGTGGGCATGGCTTTCCGTCAGCAAGGCAAGTGTCGCGTGCTGGTGGGCAAGGACACTCGGATTTCCGGCTACATGTTCGAGTCCGCGCTGGAGGCTGGCTTGTCCGCCGCCGGTGCCGACGTGATGTTGCTCGGCCCCATGCCGACCCCGGGTATCGCCTATCTGACCCGTACCTTCCACGCCGAGGCGGGTATCGTCATCAGTGCCTCGCACAATCCGCACGACGACAACGGCATCAAATTCTTCTCCGGCCAGGGCACCAAGCTGCCGGACGAGGTGGAGCTGATCATCGAGGAGCTTCTCGATGCGCCGATGACGGTCGTCGAGTCCGCCCGCCTGGGCAAGGTCTCGCGGATCAACGATGCCGCCGGCCGCTACATCGAGTTCTGCAAGAGCAGCGTGCCATCGAACACCAGTTTCGCTGGTCTGCGTATCGCGCTCGATTGCGCCCATGGTGCTACTTACAAGATCGCTCCCAACGTATTCAGGGAACTGGGTGCCGAAGTGTTCGTCATCGGTGCGGAGCCAAACGGCCTGAACATCAATGACAAGTGCGGCTCCACCCATATGGGGGCGTTGCAGGAGGCCGTGCTGGCCCATCATGCGGATATCGGCATCGCCTTCGACGGCGACGGCGACCGGGTGATGTTGGTCGATCACACCGGCACCATCGTCGATGGTGACGAGATTCTCTACCTCATTGCGCGTGACATGCTTGATCGTGGCAAGCTGCACGGTGGCGTGGTAGGGACACTGATGAGCAACCTCGGGCTCGAGCTCGCTCTGCAGGAACTGCACATTCCCTTCGCCCGCGCCAAGGTAGGGGATCGCTACGTGATGTCCGAGCTGCAGTCGCGCAACTGGCAGTTGGGTGGAGAGAATTCCGGCCATGTTGTCTGTTGCCAGCACACCACGACCGGCGACGCGATCATCGCCGCGCTGCAGGTGCTGATGGCGCTGAAAACCCGAGGTCAGAACCTGGCTGAGGCGCGCATGGGCATTCGCAAGTGTCCGCAAGTGCTGATCAACGTGCGCTTTGCTGGTGGCGGGGTGGACCCGTTGGAGCATCCGGCGGTGAAGGAAGCCTGCGCCAAGGTGACCGAAGAGATGGCCGGTCGTGGTCGGGTGCTGCTGCGTAAATCCGGCACCGAGCCACTGGTGCGGGTGATGGTCGAAGGCGACGAGGAAGCACGCGTGCGCGCCTATGCCGAGCAGCTGGCGAAAGTGGTTACAGAGGTATGTGCTTGATTTCTCTTGTCAGTTCCAAAAGCGTCGAGTAATATCTGCGCCCACTTTGCTCAGCGAGGTACAGCATGCGTCGACCCTTGGTGGCCGGTAATTGGAAAATGCACGGTACTCGCTCCAGCGTAACGGAGCTGATCAAAGGCCTGCGTCAACTGGCTCTTCCCACGGGTGTCGATGTGGCGGTGTTTCCGCCTTGTCTGTACATCAATCAGGCTGTTCAAGGTCTGAATGGAAAGGCGGTTGCCGTCGGTGCGCAGAATTGCGCGGTTGAGCCGATGCAGGGCGCCCTGACAGGCGAAGTTGCAGCCAGCCAGTTGGCGGATGCGAGCTGTTCCCTGGTGCTGGTCGGTCATTCCGAGCGTCGCCTGATTCTGGGTGAGAGCGATGGTGTGGTCAGTCGCAAGTTTGCGGCGGCTCAATCGTGTGGCCTGATTCCGATCCTGTGCGTGGGGGAAACCCGTGAGCAGCGTGAGGCGGGCAAGACTCTTGAGGTTGTCGGGCGCCAGTTGGGCTCGGTAATCGAAGATCTCGGTGTCGGGGCTTTTTCCCGCGCCGTTGTGGCTTACGAGCCGGTGTGGGCGATTGGGACGGGGCTGACCGCTTCTCCCGAGCAGGCCCAGGAAGTACATGCGGCGATTCGCTCGCAGATCTCGGCGGAAAACGCAGAGGTGGCAAGCGGCCTTCGTCTCCTGTACGGCGGCAGCGTCAAGGCAGCCAGTGCTGCCCAGCTGTTCGCGATGCCGGATATCGATGGGGGGCTCATTGGTGGGGCTTCCCTGAATGCGGATGAGTTCGGTGCGATCTGTCGCGCCGCAGGAAACTGAAGATGTTGGAAACAGTTGTAATCGTGATTCACCTGCTGATGGCGCTGGGTCTGGTTGTGCTGGTCCTGCTTCAGCAAGGCAAGGGTGCCGACGCCGGTGCGTCGTTCGGTGCAGGTGCTTCGGCCACCGTTTTCGGTAGCCAAGGTTCTGCTACCTTCCTGAGCCGCTTTACTGCTATACTCGCTGCGGTTTTTTTCATTACCAGCTTGGGTTTAGCGTATTTTGCTAAAGAAAAAGCTGATATGATTCGTCACGCTGGGCTTCCTGATCCGGCAGTGATGGAGCAGAAGCAGGAACAAGCTCCGGCAGCTAGCGATGTGCCGGGCGCGCAAGGGCAACCTCAAGCCCCTGCAGGCGGTAACGGCGACGTTCCGGCGGCTCCTGAGCAGAAGTAAGCAGGCAAGAGTTTTTGCCGAGGTGGTGGAATTGGTAGACACGCTACCTTGAGGTGGTAGTGGCCATAGGCTGTAGGGGTTCGAGTCCCCTCCTCGGTACCATATACGAAAGGGCCCGCAGTGCGGGCCTTGTCGTTTCGGAGTTTCGGTTGACCTTCAAGGGGCTCAACCGTATAATTTCGCACCAGCTTTGACGCGGGATGGAGCAGTCTGGTAGCTCGTCGGGCTCATAACCCGAAGGTCGTTGGTTCAAATCCAGCTCCCGCAACCAGTTTGGCAGAGCCCCTTTTCAGGGGCTTTTTGCTAGCTGGACAGTCCGCGCCGCCGGTTCAGGGCGGTCCTTAAGGGATGGGCGTTTCGCCCATTTTTTGTTTCTACAGCATACGCGAGGCGATCAGGTGTCGAGCAAGCTAGAACAGTTGCAGGCCTTGTTGGCCCCTGTAGTAGAAGCGCTCGGCTATGAGTGCTGGGGCCTGGAGTTCATTTCCCAAGGTCGCCATTCCCTGCTCCGGGTTTATATCGACCGTGCGGAAGGCATCCTGATCGACGACTGCGAGATCGTCAGTCGTCAGGTCAGTGGCATCCTCGACGTGGAAGACCCGATCAGTGGCGAATACACCCTGGAGGTGTCGTCGCCCGGTATGGATCGGCCGCTCTTCACGCTCGAGCAGTTCGCCCGCTATGTCGGCGAGCAGGTGAAGATCAAGCTGCGCACGCCCTTCGAACGGCGGCGCAATTTCCAGGGCATTCTCCGTGGTGTGGAGGAGCAGGATGTGGTGGTCCTGGTGGACGACCATGAATACCTGCTGCCGGTCGACTCGATCGACAAGGCCAACATCATTCCCCGATTTGAGTGAGCCGCCAGAGCGCGGATTCCAATGGATTGAAAGGCGAGGCGTACGATGAGCAAAGAAGTACTGCTGGTTGTTGAGTCGGTATCCAACGAGAAGGGTGTTCCGCCTGGCGTGATTTTCGAAGCGCTGGAGCTGGCCCTGGCAACCGCGACCAAAAAACGTTTCGAGGACGACGTTGACCTGCGCGTGGAAATCAACCGCGCCAACGGCAACTACGAAACCTTCCGTCGCTGGACCATCGTCGAAGACGAGGATTACTCCAATCCGGCGTCTGAACTGACCGTCGAAGACGTGCAGGAAGAGCACCCCGGCATGAAGGCCGGTGAAGTCATCGAAGAGAAGATCGAGTCCATCGAGTTCGGCCGCATCGCCGCACAGACCGCCAAGCAGGTCATCGTGCAGAAGGTTCGCGAAGCCGAGCGCGCTCAGGTGGTCGACGCCTACCGCGAGAAGGTCAACGAGATCATCTCCGGCACCGTCAAGAAGGTCACCCGCGACAATGTGATCGTCGACCTGGGCAACAACGCCGAAGCGCTGCTGGCCCGCGACCAGATCATCCCGCGTGAAACCTTCCGCGTCGGCACCCGCGTGCGTGCCCTGCTGAAGGAAATCCGCAGCGAGAACCGCGGCCCTCAGCTGATCCTGTCGCGTACCGCGCCGGAAATGCTGATCGAGCTGTTCCGCATCGAAGTACCGGAAATCGCCGAGCAGCTGATCGACGTGATGGCCGCCGCCCGTGACCCGGGTTCGCGCGCCAAGATCGCCGTTCGCTCCAAGGACAAGCGTATCGACCCGCAGGGCGCCTGCATCGGCATGCGTGGTTCCCGCGTCCAGGCCGTCTCCGGCGAACTGGGTGGCGAGCGTGTGGACATCGTCCTTTGGGATGACAACCCCGCGCAGTTCGTGATCAATGCCATGGCTCCGGCCGAAGTGGCGGCGATCATCGTCGACGAAGATACCCACACCATGGATATCGCCGTTGCCGAAGACAACCTGGCCCAGGCCATTGGCCGTAGTGGCCAGAACGTACGTCTGGCCAGCCAGCTCACCGGCTGGACCCTGAACGTGATGACCGAGGCCGATATCCAGGCCAAACAGCAGGCTGAAACTGGCGACATCCTGCAGCGTTTCGTCGACGAGCTGGATGTCGACGAAGAGCTCGCCCAGGTACTGGTGGAGGAAGGCTTCACCACCCTGGAAGAAATCGCCTACGTACCGATGGAAGAGATGCTCAGCATCGACGGCTTCGACGAAGACATCGTCAACGAGCTGCGCTCGCGCGCCAAGGATCGCCTGCTGACCAAAGCCATCGCCACTGAAGAAAAACTTGCCGACGCCCAACCTGCCGAAGACCTGCTCAGCCTCGATGGTATGACCAAAGAGCTGGCCGTGGACCTGGCGCTGCGCGGTGTAACCACCCGTGAAGATCTGGCCGAGCAATCGATTGACGATCTGCTCGACATCGACGGCATGGATGAAGAGCGTGCTGGCAAGTTGATCATGGCCGCCCGGGCCCATTGGTTCGAGTAAGCATTCGCGGCCTGAGGAGAGAAGTGCATGACGCAAGTCACGGTGAAAGAACTGGCCAAGACGGTCGATACGCCGGTGGAGCGCCTGCTGCAGCAGATGCGCGAAGCGGGCCTACCCCATAACAATGCCGAGCAGGTAGTGACCGACAGCGAGAAGCAAGCGCTGCTGGCCCACCTGAAGGGCAGCCACGGTGATCGCGCGGATGAGCCGCGCAAGATCACCCTGCAACGCAAGACCACTTCGACCTTGAAAGTCGCTGGCAGCAAGACCGTCAGCGTCGAGGTTCGCAAGAAGAAAACCTACGTCAAGCGCGATCCTGAAGAGCTCGAGGCCGAGCGCCAGCGTGAGCTGGAAGAGCAGCGTGCCGCTGAAGAAGCTGTGCGTCTGAAGGCTGAGGAAGAGGCCCGTCAACGTGCCGCTGAGGAAGAGGCCCGCCGCCAGGCGGATGCCGCTCGCCAGGCTGCCAGCTCTGCGCCTGCCGCTGCTGCGGTTGCTGCCGACGCCCCGCGCGCCGCGGCTCCTGCTCCGGCGGCGCCGGTCGCTGCTGCTCCTGCTGCGGACGACCGCAAGAAGGAAGAGCCCCGCCGTGCGCCCAAGCGCGACGAGGAAGACGAGCGCCGCGATCGCAAACATGCCCAGCATCGCCCGTCGATCAAGGAAAAGGAAAAGACCACCGCGCCGCGCGTCGTGCGCAGTGGTGGTGACGACGACGACAGCTTTGGCCGTCGCGGCGGTGGCCGTGGCAAGGGCAAGCTGAAGAAGCGTAACCAGCACGGGTTCCAGAGCCCGACAGGACCGATTGTGCGTGAAGTAAATATCGGTGAGACCATCACCGTGGCCGAACTGGCTGCGCAGATGTCGGTGAAGGGCGCTGAAGTCGTCAAGTTCATGTTCAAGATGGGCACCCCGGTGACCATCAACCAGGTACTCGACCAGGAGACCGCCCAGTTGATCGCCGAAGAGCTCGGCCACAAGGTCAAGCTGGTCAGCGAGAACGCCCTGGAAGAGCAACTGGCCGAGTCGTTGAAGTTCGAAGGTGAAGCCGTTTCCCGTGCGCCGGTCGTGACCGTGATGGGCCACGTCGACCACGGCAAGACCTCGCTGCTCGACTACATCCGTCGCGCCAAGGTGGCAGCTGGCGAAGCCGGTGGCATCACCCAGCACATCGGTGCCTACCACGTGGAAACCGACCGCGGCATGGTCACCTTCCTCGACACCCCTGGCCACGCTGCGTTCACCGCGATGCGTGCCCGTGGTGCCCAGGCGACCGACATCGTCATTCTCGTGGTGGCCGCGGACGACGGCGTGATGCCGCAGACCCAGGAAGCCGTGCAGCACGCGAAAGCCGCTGGCGTGCCGATCGTGGTCGCGGTGAACAAGATCGACAAGCCGGACGCCAACCCGGACAACATCAAGAATGGCCTGGCCGCTCTGGATGTGATCCCGGAAGAGTGGGGTGGCGATGCTCCCTTCGTCCATGTATCCGCCAAGGTGGGTACCGGCGTCGACGAGTTGCTCGAAGCCGTGCTGCTGCAGGCTGAAGTACTCGAACTCAAAGCCACTCCGTCGGCTCCGGGCCGTGGCGTGGTGGTCGAGTCCCGTCTGGACAAGGGCCGTGGCCCTGTAGCCACTGTACTGGTTCAGGATGGCACCCTGCGTCAGGGCGACATGGTGCTGGTCGGCGTCAACTACGGGCGCGTCCGTGCGATGCTCGACGAGAACGGCAAGCCGATCAAGGAAGCCGGTCCGTCGATTCCGGTCGAGATCCTCGGCCTGGACGGCACCCCGGATGCCGGTGACGAGATGACCGTGGTCGCCGACGAGAAGAAGGCCCGCGAAGTCGCTCTGTTCCGCCAGGGCAAGTTCCGCGAAGTGAAACTGGCTCGTGCCCACGCCGGCAAGCTGGAAAACATCTTCGAGAACATGGGCCAGGAAGAGAAGAAGACCCTCAACATCGTCCTCAAGTCCGATGTCCGTGGTTCGCTGGAAGCCCTGCAGGGCTCGCTCAGTGGCTTGGGCAACGACGAGGTGCAGGTTCGCGTGGTCGGCGGCGGCGTCGGTGGTATCACCGAATCCGATGCCAACCTGGCGCTGGCCTCCAACGCGGTGCTGTTCGGCTTCAATGTTCGTGCTGATGCGGGTGCGCGCAAGATCGTCGAGACCGAAGGCCTCGACATGCGTTACTACAACGTGATCTACGACATCATCGAAGACGTCAAGAAAGCCCTGACCGGCATGCTCGGCAGCGATGTTCGCGAGAACATCCTGGGTATCGCCGAAGTGCGTGACGTGTTCCGTTCGCCGAAGTTCGGCGCGGTCGCCGGCTGCATGGTCACCGAGGGTCTGGTGCACCGCAACCGTCCGATCCGCGTGCTTCGCGACGACGTGGTGATCTTCGAAGGCGAGCTGGAATCCCTGCGTCGCTTCAAGGATGACGTCGCCGAAGTGCGTGCCGGCATGGAATGCGGTATCGGCGTGAAGAGCTACAACGACGTTCGCGTCGGCGACAAGATCGAAGTGTTCGAGAAGGTCGAAGTCGCTCGTACTCTGTAAGGGTATTCGAGCGTGAACGCAGCGCCCGGGCCAGCTTGAAAGCTGCCCCGGGCGTTTGCCGCTTTCAGGCCCGGAGCCTTCTGGCTCGGGTAAGCAGGTTAGGAAAATGGCCAAAGAGTACAGCCGTACCCAGCGTATCGGCGACCAGATGCAGCGCGAACTGGCGCTGCTGATCCAGCGTGAAATCAAGGACCCCCGTCTGGGCCTGGTGACTATCACCGGCGTCGACGTGGCCCGTGACCTGTCCCATGCCAAGGTGTACGTCACCGTGATGGGCCAGGACGACAACGCCGAAGTGGTGAAGCAGAACACCAGCATTCTCAACGATGCCGCGGGCTTCCTGCGCATGCAGTTGGGCAAGGCGATGAAGCTGCGCACCGTGCCGCAACTGCACTTCAGCTATGACGCCAGTATCCGCCGTGGTGCCGAGCTGTCGGCGCTGATCGAGCGCGCAGTGGCAGCCGATCGCCGTCATGGCGGCGATGCCGAGGAGTAACGCGTGGCCCAGGTGAAACGCATTCGCCGTGCGGTCAACGGCGTGCTGATTCTCGACAAGCCGCGTGGCATGAGCTCCAACCAGGCCCTGCAGAAGGTGCGCTGGCTGCTCAATGCCGAGAAGGCCGGCCATACCGGCAGCCTCGACCCGCTGGCCACCGGTGTCCTGCCGCTGTGCTTCGGCGAGGCGACCAAGTTCTCCCAGTACCTGCTCGATGCCGACAAGGGCTACGAGACCGTCGCCCAACTGGGCGTGACCACCACCACCGGTGATGCCGAGGGTGAGGTCCTAGAGCAGCGCGAGGTGACCATTGGTCGGGACGCCATCGAGGCCATGCTGCCACGCTTCCGTGGCGACATAGAGCAGGTGCCGCCGATGTACTCGGCCCTGAAGAAGGACGGTCAGCCGTTGTACAAGCTGGCTCGTGCAGGAGAGGTAGTGGAGCGCGAGGCGCGTTCTGTTACTATTGCGCGCCTGGATTTGCTCGCCTTCGAGTCGCCCTGTGCGACGCTGGCCGTTTCCTGCAGCAAGGGCACCTATATCCGCACCCTGGTCGAAGACCTCGGCCGCGAACTTGGGTGTGGTGCACACGTTGCCGCCCTGCGCCGGACCCAGGCCGGACCTTTCCAGCTGAACCAGTCGGTGACGTTGGAGGCGCTCGAGAAAGTCCATGCCGAGGGCGGCAACGAAGCCCTCGACCGTTTTCTGCTGCCGGTGGATGCCGGCCTGGAACACTGGCCGCTGTTGCAGCTCTCCGAGCACAGCGCCTATTACTGGCTGCATGGCCAGCCAGTACGCGCTCCCGAAATGCCGAAGTTCGGCATGCTGCGGGTGCAGGATCACGAAGGTCGCTTCATCGGAATCGGTGAAGTGGTCGAAGACGGGCGCCTGGCGCCGCGTCGACTGATTCGGTCGTAAGGCCGGAACCGAGGGTGGCTGTCAGCAGGCACGGTCACTCCTCTTACTATGAACACAGGGAGAAGTCCCTGGCCTGTTACCTCAGAGGAAGCCCCATCATGGCACTGAGCGTCCAAGAAAAAGCCCAGATCGTTAACGAGTACAAGCAAGCTGAAGGCGACACCGGTTCCCCGGAAGTGCAGGTTGCACTGCTGTCCGCCAACATCAACAAGCTGCAGGACCACTTCAAGGCCAACGGCAAAGACCACCACTCCCGTCGTGGCCTGATCCGTATGGTCAACCAGCGCCGCAAGCTGCTGGACTACCTGAAGAGCAAGGACACCTCTCGTTACAGCGCCCTGATCGGTCGCCTGGGCCTGCGTCGCTAAGACGGCAAGCCTGAAGTGGGAAGCTGGGAGTCCGGGGTCGTTGGGCGGTGTATACCGCTCATCGGCTCTGGCTCCCGGCTTTCTCGCTTTTATAGGGAATGAAAACGGGTCCGACTCCCGGCATTTCCACAATTTCCCCCAAGGCAACTAAAGAGAAGGTAGAGAAACCGTGAACCCGGTAATCAAGAAATTCCAGTTCGGTCAGTCGACCGTCACCCTCGAGACTGGCCGCATTGCCCGCCAGGCCACCGGCGCCGTCCTGGTCACCATGGACGACGTCACCGTGCTTTGCACCGTCGTCGGCGCCAAGCAGGCCGACCCGAGCAAGAGCTTCTTCCCGCTCTCCGTGCACTATCAGGAGAAGACCTACGCAGCCGGCCGCATCCCCGGTGGCTTCTTCAAGCGTGAAGGCCGTCCTTCGGAGAAGGAAACCCTGACCTCGCGCCTGATCGATCGTCCGATCCGCCCGCTGTTCCCCGAAGGTTTCATGAACGAAGTGCAGGTTGTCTGCACCGTCGTTTCCACCAACAAGAAGTCCGATCCGGACATCGCTGCCATGATCGGCACTTCCGCCGCCCTGGCCATCTCCGGCATTCCGTTCGCCGGCCCGATCGGCGCTGCCCGCGTTGGTTTCCACCCGGAAATCGGCTACATCCTCAACCCGACCTACGAGCAGCAGCAGAGCTCCAGCCTCGACATGGTCGTGGCCGGTACCTCCGACGCCGTGCTGATGGTTGAGTCCGAAGCCGACGAACTGACCGAAGACCAGATGCTGGGTGCCGTTCTGTTCGCCCACGAAGAGTTCCAGGCCGTCATCCGTGCCGTTGCCGAGCTGGCAACCGAAGCTGGCAAGCCGAGCTGGAACTGGACCGCGCCGGTCGAGAACACTGCCCTGGTCAACACCATCAAGGCCGAGTTTGGTGCCGCCATCTCCGAAGCCTATACCGTCACCGTCAAGCAGGACCGTTACGCGGCCCTGGATGCCCTGCGCGAGCAGATCGTCGCCAAGTTCGCCGGTGAAGGCGAAGGCCAGTTCTCCGCAGGTGAAGTCAAAGAAGTCTTCGGCCTGCTGGAATACCGTACCGTTCGCGAAAACATCGTCAACGGCAAACCGCGTATCGACGGCCGCGACACCCGCACCGTTCGTCCGCTGAAGATCGAAGTCGGCGTACTGGGCAAGACCCACGGCTCGGCGCTGTTCACCCGTGGCGAAACCCAGGCTCTGGTCGTTGCCACCCTCGGCACCGCCCGTGACGCCCAGCTGCTCGATACCCTCGAAGGCGAGCGCAAAGACCCCTTCATGCTGCACTACAACTTCCCGCCGTTCTCGGTTGGCGAGTGTGGCCGCATGGGCAGCGCTGGCCGTCGTGAAATCGGCCACGGCCGTCTGGCACGCCGCAGCGTTGCTGCCATGCTGCCGAGCCAGGACGAGTTCCCCTACACCATCCGCGTGGTTTCCGAGATCACCGAGTCCAACGGTTCCAGCTCCATGGCTTCCGTCTGCGGTGCTTCCCTGGCGCTGATGGACGCCGGTGTTCCGGTCAAGGCGCCGGTGGCCGGTATCGCCATGGGCCTGGTGAAGGAAGGTGACAAGTTCGCCATCCTGACCGACATCCTGGGTGACGAAGACCACCTGGGCGACATGGACTTCAAGGTCGCCGGTACCGACAAGGGCGTGACCGCCCTGCAGATGGACATCAAGATCAACGGCATCACCGAAGAGATCATGGAGATCGCCCTGGGCCAGGCCCTGGAAGCTCGCCTGAACATCCTCGGCCAGATGAACCAGATCATCGCCGCCCCGCGCGCCGAGCTGTCGGAGAACGCTCCGACCATGATCCAGATGAAGATCGACACCGACAAGATCCGCGACGTCATCGGCAAGGGCGGCGCCACCATTCGTAGCATCTGCGAAGAGACCAAGGCCTCGATCGACATCGAGGACGATGGCAGCGTGAAGATCTACGGCGAAACCAAGGAAGCTGCCGAGGCTGCCAAGCAGCGCGTCCTGGGTATCACCGCGGAAGCCGAGATCGGCAAGATCTACGTCGGCACGGTCGAGCGCATCGTGGACTTCGGTGCCTTCGTCAACATCCTGCCGGGCAAGGACGGTCTGGTGCACATCTCGCAGATCAGCGACAAGCGCATCGACAAGGTCACCGACGTTCTGCAGGAAGGCCAGGAAGTCAAAGTCCTGGTTCTGGACGTGGACAACCGTGGCCGCATCAAGCTGTCCATCAAGGACGTAGCCGCTGCTGAAGCCTCTGGCGTCTAAGCGGTAGCGAAATGAAGAGAGGGCCCCTTGCGGGCCCTCTTTTTTTGCCTTGAGAATGCGCTTTCCGCCGATCTCGCTCCAAGGATGCCCCGAGATGGACAAGCGCTACTGTCATTACCACAGTGCCCAGCCCGCGACCTGGCACTGTCAGCCTTGCGAGCGCCATTACGGCGACTGCTGCATTCCGCTCAATGCCGATGCGCCGGAGTACGCGCCGTCGTGCCCGTTGTGCCGGGGCCATCTGCGCTACCTCGGCGCGGCGAATACCGCGCAACCTTTCTGGGAGCGCCTGCCGAAGTTCTTCGCCTACGGATTCCAGGCCGGGCCATCGGCCTTTTGTGTCTTGCTGGCACTGGCCTGTGTATTCATGCCGCCGATGTTCGTGCTCTGGATCGCCCTGTTCAGCGTGGCGACCAAATACCTGCATAGCGTGATCGAAACGGCGAGTTTTGGCGGCCAGGAAGCTCCAGGCCTGCTCGAAGCCTTCAGCCCCGACAGTCTGCGGATGTTCTTCCAGCAACTGGCGGTATTCCTGATCGCCCTGGTGCTGCTGTGGCTGGCTGCCGATTTCCACAGCGAGGCGATCTACTGGGCAGCCAATATCGCGGTCATGCTGGTTCTGCCGGCGAGCATCATCCGGCTGTCCCTGGACAAGAGCCTGGGGGCCGCGCTGAGCCCCAGCGAAGTGGGGCAGGTGATCGCGGCCATGGGCTGGCGTTACCTGATCCTCTGCGTGTTCCTGTTCATCCTCTGGCAGTCGCCCACTTATGTCGCCTGGCTTCTCTCCAACGGGCTGCCGCGGGTGGTGATGGTCCCGGTGGTGGCAGGCCTGACGGGTTATTTCGCCGTGGTGATGTGCGCCATGATGGGCTATGCCGTGTTCCAGTATCAGGGCCAACTGGGCTACGTATCCGCCGGGGAGGACGCCCCGGCCGGCTACGCCGCGCCGGAATGGCACCGCCGCAAGGCACTGGCCGAGGCGGAGGTACGAGTCAAGGAGGGACAGACCGGCGTGGCGCTGGAGATCCTCGTCGCGGCGCTGCGCGAAGGCCGCCAGGATCTCAAGCTGAATGAGCGCTATCACCAGTTGCTCTTCGCCCTGAACGAGCGTGCGGAATGCCTGAATCACCTGCCGCACTACCTGAGCCTGGCCAGCCGGCTCAACCCGCAGCTGGCTGCCAGCGCCTTCCTCAATGCCCGGCAACTGCAGGTGGACTACCTGCCCGAGGACCCTAGCGTCTGCGAACGCATTGCCGAGGTGCTGATCGAGCGCCACAAGGCCCGCGAGGGGCTGAGCCTGCTGCGCAACCTGCACAAGCGCTACCCAGATTACCCCGGCATTCCCCGCGCCTACCTGATGGCGGCACGGGCGTTTTCGGAGGAGCTGGGGCAGGTGGAACCCGCCCAGCAGTTGCTGGCTTTCATTCGCCAGCGTTATCCGGCGTTCGAGCAGATGGGCGAGGTGGTGCAGCTTGAGGCCGTGCTGGCGAAGTTGGGCAGGAGCTCAGGTACCTGATCGTGCAACCTGCATGGAGCGCAGCGGCAGACTTTGCAAACTGCAAGCGGTCGCAGTTTTGGCTTACTTGTTAAGTTGTTGATTAATAAGGTTTTTACTGGATCGTGAAAGCTGGCACAGGGCTTGCGATAGTCCTAGTGCAACTGCAGCCAGGAACGGGCCGCAGTTTTCCAACAATTCAGGAGAAACCGCCATGAAACGTTTCAACAAACTGGCCCTTGCCGCTGCCACCGCAACCGCTCTGAGCTTCTCGTTCGCCAACTCGGTGTTCGCCCAGCCGACGACTCTGGCCGCCAATGACACCGTCCAGAAAACTGAAGAGGCGGTTTCCGACACCTGGATCACCAGCAAGGTGAAATCCAGCCTGATCGCCGACAAGGACATCAGTGGCACCAACATCAAGGTCGAGACCAACAAAGGTGTGGTTTCGCTCTCCGGTAACGTCAAGACCGACGCCGAGAAGGAACTCGCGATCAAGACCGCCAAGGGCATCAAAGGCGTGACCGCTGTGTCCGCCGACGGCCTGAAGTCGGTCGAGTAAGCACCACGGGTTCTCACCCCATCCAACTCCGAACAGGAGGATCGCCATGAACACTGACGTCATCAAAGGCAAGTGGAAGCAGCTCTCCGGCTCGCTCAAGGAGAAGTGGGGCAAGCTCACTGACGACGACCTGCAGGCGGCGGACGGACACGCCGAATACCTGGTGGGCAAACTGCAGGAGCGCTACGGCTGGACCCGCGAGAAAGCGGAAGAGGAAGTCCGCGACTTCAGCCGCCACCTGTAGCGCCTGAACCCAGGGATGATCAAGGCCCCGCCGGTACGCCGGCGGGGCTTTTTCGTGGGTGAATCAAGGGGCGAGGTGTTGCTGGTAGATCGTCAGTTGGCGGGTCGGGTCGGCTTCCGGGTAGTGCTGACGGAGGAAGCGTGACAGTTCGTGCACGGTCTGCAGGTCACCCTTCTGGCCAACCTGCTTGGCCAGTTGCAGGGTCAGGCCCGGCAGCATTTCGGGACGCAGAGCGGAGCGCGCCAGCCGGCGCCAGCTGCTTAGTGCCTGCACGGACTCATTGCGATGTAGCAGCTTGCGCAGCAGGTGTAATTGAATGGCCGGATGTGCAAGCAGCCCGGTATCGCTGGCGGCACTTTCCTCAGCCAGTCTGCGCAGCAGTGAGTCGGCCGCCGGGGAGGGCGGCAGGGCGAACAACTGCTTGAGGGTTTCGCTCATCAAGCCCCGGTCCTGCCTCCCTTTGGCTAAGCCATACAGGCGCTCGACCAGCAAAGGTTGCCCCGGGAACTGCCGCAGCAACTCCGCACCGCGCGCGGCGGCCTGGTCGAGGGCGAAGCGGCCGATCTGCTCATCCAACGATGCCAGGGCGCGCTTGAAAGGGGCTTCTGGGTCTTCCTTCGCCAGGTACGCCTCGTCGACCGGCATCCGCCCGAGTTTGCGCGGCAGCCAGACGGCGAGGAAGCCGGAGACCAGCCCGCCGATGTGCGCGTAGTAGTTCACATGATCGGCGGCACGCAGCAGCCCGAACAGTTCCTTGGCCAGCCACAGCGGCAGGATCCACAGCGCTGGTGCCTTCAGGTAGCCCATCAGCGGTCCGAGCCAGTAGAAGAACTGGATGCGCCGCAGGCCATAGGCGCCGATGTACATGCCCATCAGGCCGGAGATGGCGCCGGAGGCACCGATGCCCGGTACCCAGGACGGATCCAGCGCCCACCACAGCAGGCTGGAGCAGAAGCCACTGAACAGGTAGAGGCCCAGATACAGGGCTCGTCCCAAGGCTGCTTCCAGAGCGAAGCCGAAGATGAACAGGAATACCATGTTGCCGGCCAGGTGCCAGAAGCTGCCATGAAGGAACATCGAGCCGAACAGGCCCTGGACGGTGAACCGCTCGGGGATGAAGCCGAAGCGCAGGCTGCTGGTCAGGTCGCGGGCGGCTTCCGCTTTCAGGCGCGCGGCCTGCCAGGCGCTGTCCTGCTGGAAGGCCGGCAGTGCGCGCAGCTCATGGCCGAACTCCAGGTCCGAGAGAACGAGCCAGGCCAACTGTTGACGCGGCAGGGCCTCCAGGGCGCGCTGCTGGTCGGCTTCCAGGCGGTCGCGGCGCTCCAGCGAGGCGCTGAACAAGGGGCGTTCATGACCCAGCAGGTCCTGGTCGAGATAGACGCGTACGGCCTCTTCGCGCCGGGCGCTATCGCCCCCCTGGTAGCCGAAGTAGATCAGGACGTTGATGACGATGAGCAGCAGCGTGATGACGGGAGGCTTTTTCCAGTCCAGCGGATGCTCGGCGGGGACGATGACCATGGCGACCGGTCCTTGGCGCAAGTGGCGTGAGTGGCGGCGAGACTAGCACCTCGCCAGCACGGCTGTCAGTTGCCGCTGCGCTTGCTCTGGATGTCGCTCAGCCGATTGCCCTCGAAGCGGACGAAATACAACATGCCGCTCCAGGGGCCGTAGATCCATTCTTCCACGGCCACTTCCATGGATTCGCCGTAGCGGGGGCCAGGCACCTGCTTGTAGCCCAAGAAGGAACGGCTGACTGGCTCGCCGCAGCGGCTGAGCACGTCGCTGGTGACATCGCCGGTGCTGATGAGCTTGCTGTTGCAGCGCAAGCTGGCGGCCTGCGCGTCCAGCGCAATGACAGTGAGCGGTAACACAAGCGCGACCAGGCGCAGAGTGAAGAGGGGCTTCAATTGCGTTTGAACTCGATGCTTTTGAGTTTGTTGGCCTCGAAGGTGAGGATGTAGCTGGTGCCGTTGCGCGGCCCGTACACCCACTCCTCGACCCGGTACTCGCGGTGGTCGTAGCCGCTGAGGGTATAGCCGACTTCATCGCGGTGATCCGGCGCGCCGCACTTCTGCTCGACTTCCCAGGCACGGTCGCCGGCGTTGATCAGGGAACTACCGCAGCGCATGCTTTCCGCCTGGGCGCCCGCCGCGCAAAGCAGCAGGGCGCAGGACATCCAGGTCAGGGCTTTCATCGAACGACTCCTTACTCGCTATCGAGGTGAAGCTGGGCGGCCACTTTGCCACCATTCTCCGCTTCGCCGAAGCTGACGTCGATGAGGTAGATGCGGTCGTCCCCCAGGCCGCCCTTGCTGACCAGATAGTCCTTGATCTGGGTCGCGCGCTCCTGACCGAGCTTGCGCAGCAGCAATTGGCTGTCGCTCCAGGAGTCGAGCACGGCCTGGCGCATCTTCGCCGAACGCTCGTCCTTGCTCAGGTCCTGCCACTCCGCCGGAGGTTGTTTCTTCAGGCGCGCACGGTAGACGCCTTCGAGCAGGATCGGCTGCAGATCCTCCGGGACTTCCAACTGGCTGGCGTCACTGGGCACCTTGTCGCCGCGGCGCTGCAACATGCTGTAGTAGTTCTTCTGGTATTCCTGTTTCAGGCGCTTGTCGGCCAGCAGCGGGCCGTCGCTGGCTGCGGCGGCGACACCTTCGACTTCCAGCTTCAGGGCTGGGCGCTGCTTGAGCGCGCCGACCAGTTTGTCGAGGTTGGCCTGGGCGGCGGAATCCAGCTCGCTGGAGCCGGGTGCGAAGGTCACGCTGCCCAGGTCCTCGTCGCCGCCGCCGGCGAGCCCGGCGATGAATTTGAAGGGTGCCTGCACCGCGCGTACCACCAGGTTGCGCAGGGTCTGCCAGACGATGGGCATGACGCTGAACTGCGGGTTGTTCAGGTCTCCCTCCACCGGCAGCTGGATATCGATGTTGCCGTTGGCGTCCTTGAGCAGCGCGATCGCCAGTTTCACCGGCAGGTCCACAGCATCGGGGCTGTCGACCTTCTCGCCCAGTTGCAGGTGCTCTACCAGCACCTTGTTGTCGGCCTTCAGCTTGCCCTGGGTTATCTGGTAGTGCAGGTCCAGGTTCAGCCGGCCCTTGCGGATGCGATAGCCGGCGAACTTGCCGGAGTAGGGCGTCAGGGTGGTCAGCTCGACGCGCTTGAAGCTGGTGGCGATGTCCAGCTTCTCCAGCGGCGAGAAGGGGTTGAGGCTGCCCTTGATGGTGACCGGGGCGTACTTGTCGACCTTGCCCTTCACGTCCACCGAGGCGGGTGTCGGATTGCGGTTGTCGATGGTGCCGATCTCACCGCCCAACTGCTGGATGGCGGTGGCGAAGTCCGGGCGCAGGGTCAGGTCGGCGAAGTTGGCCGAACCGTTGTTGATCTTCACCCCGCCGATACGGATGCCCAGCGGCTTGCTGTTGCCACTGCCGCCTTTGTTCGCGGAGGACGATGCGGATTCCGGTTGCGTGATGATCAGCTCGCTGACGTTGGTGCTGCGGTCCTCGTTGATGATGAAGCGTGCGTAGGGCTCTTCCAGCGACACCGTCTGGATCAGCAGGCTGTCGCCATGCTTGTAGGCCAGGCCGTTGAGGGTCAGCTTGGTCCATTTGACGAAGTCGCGGCTCTTGAGGGTGTCCAGGGTATGCAACTGCGTGACCTGAACGCTGCCGTTGACGCTGAAAGCCAGCGGCTCGGTGCCCTTGAGGTCGACATCGAGGTCGCTGGCCAGCAGGCCGCTGCGCAGTTCCAGGCGGATGAACGGATCGATGTAGGCCTGGGCGACGCGCAGGTCGATGTCGCGGGTGGAGACCTTGAGCTTCGCGCTGACCGGGTTGGGGATGACCTGGCCGCTGGCCTCGATCTGGCCGCGGGGGCCGAGACCGGTCTTGAGCTTGAGCTGCAGGGGCGAGGTCAGGCCGCTGTCGAGGTTCTGCAGGTCGAGGTCCAGCGGGCCGACTTCGAGACTCACCGGCTTGCTCGGTGCGCGATCGGCCAGGTGGGCCTTGTAGCCGCGCAACTGGGTGTCGCGCAGGACCACGTGCCAGGTCTTCTTCGGCTCAGCCGGTGCGGCGGGCTGGGCATCTGCGGGCTGCGGTTGGGTCGTTGAAGCGGCCACGGCTGCTGGCGGAGTCTTGGCTGCATCGGTGGGCTTGCCTTGCGCTTTGTCCTCGGCCTCGGGGGTGACCACGGCCGTCTGCTGTTCCTTGGCGGCCTTCGCCGGGGGCGTTTGCGGCTGGCCGGTGGCAGTCTCGCCGGACGCCGCCTTGGCTTCGCTGGTGGGCTTCTCGGCAGGCTTCTGCTCGGGGGCGGCCTGTGCCTGAGGCGTTGGCTCCTCGGGGCGCTTGTAGGGTTTGAAGTCGGCGAAGAGCTTCTGCCAGTCAAGCTGCCCGTCCTTCTCACGCGCAGCCCAGGCTTCCAGACCCTGGCTGCGGATCTGACCAACGATCACTTCCTGCTTGGCGAGGTCCAGCGCGGTGTCGGCGACATCCAGGGTGGCGAGCTTGGCGAGCGGCTTGCCTTCAGGTGATGTCAGGTCGAGGTCGCGCAACTTGATGGTCGTCTTGTCCAGCAGCAGCTGGGTGTCCTTCGACAGGTCCAGGTGGTAGTCGGAGGCGACGCTGAGCATGCCGTTATTCAGATTGAGCGGAGCGTTGTCACGCACATAGGGCCACCAGGCCTTCAGCGGCACATCGTCGACAGTGAAGCTGCCCTTGGAGGTGAACGGCACGATGCTCAGGTCGCCTTTCCAGTCGAGCTTGCCACCGTGCGGGCCGGTGGCGACCAGGGTCATTTCGGCGCCGTCGTCAGGCAGCGTGCTGAGGTTGTGCAGCTCGAACCCCAATGGGTCGAAGACGAACTCCACCGGCTCGCTGGGGCGACGGTCGAGGAAATGCAGACTGCCTTCGGCCAGCCGTATGCGGTCGATGCGCAGCGGGAAGGGATCGCTCGGTTCCGCCGGCGGGGGAGTCGGTTCGCTCGGGGGGAGCTTGAACAGCCTGGTGAGATTCAGCGTGCCGTTCTCGGCGAACAGCAACTCGGTGTGCGGTGCATCGAGTTCGACATCCGCCAGGTGCAACTGGCGCTTCCACAGGCTATCGAGTTCGAGGTTGGCGTAGAGGCGGCGGAAACGTACCTGTTCCTGCCCCTCTTCGCCCAGGTGCAATCCCCAGAGGGTGAGCTCCAGGCTGAAGGGATTGAATTCGATGCGTTCCAGGCGCGCTGGGCCCGTCGAGTATTGAGCCAGTTGTTGGTTGGCTACGCGCAGGCCAATGCCGGGAAGAATGAGAAAACCCAGCAGGCAGTAGAGGGAGACCAGCAACAAGACCGCGCCGATGGCGCGTTTCAATCCTTTGGGCATGGCGAGAGTCGTTTCCGTCGTGACGTGCAGAACCAGTATGGCACGGCTGGGATGGTTCGATTCGAAAGTCGCCTTCGGACGCGGTTTTCAGTGATGTCTGTCAGTCGTTCAGGCGATTAGTGCGGGCGAACTCAACGAGGTCCACGAGGCTTTCAAGGTTCAGCTTCTCCAGAATACGCGTCTTGTAGGTGCTGACGGTCTTCTGGCTGAGGAAGAGTTCCTCGGCGATGTCCTTGTTGCTCATGCCTCTCACCAGGCTGCGCAGCACCACCAGTTCGCGCGGCGTCAGGCTGGCCACCGGGTCGGCGTTCTTGTCGATGCTCAGTGACTTTTCCGGGAAGCAGCGATAGCCCGAGACCAGCATGCGAGCGGCGTTGAGAATGGCGCTGGTGTCCTTGTTCTTGCTGACGAAGCCATGCGCACCCGCGGCTTCGACCTTGCTTGAATACAGGCGTTCATCCTGCGAGCTCAAGACCAGCAGGCGGATGTTCTCGTCGAAAATATGGATACGCGCCAGCAGGTCGAGGCCGTCCATCCCTGGCAGGTTGAGGTCCAGTATCACGAGGTCAGGCCGTTCCTTGCGGACAGCGTCCAGACCGCCATGACCATCGGCTGCCTCGCGTGCTACTTCGAACTGAGGATCCTGTTCAAGCAGCGAACGGATCGCCAAACGCATCGCGGGGTGATCCTCGATCAGCACCACACGTTTCTTCATGGTTGACTCCCTGAGTCCAAATAATTGCGCGCATTGATCTTGAAGATAGACCAGTTGTTCAAGCACCTACGGAATATTCCTATGCGTAGGACCGAAAGCATGCGGAGAATCAACTTAGGAGGGCATGGGCCTGCAATCGTGCGTGGAGACTTGCTGTGCAGACGGAATTCTGCTCAGCAAGTCCCGATAGGTCAGCGCTGCAGAGCCAGTGCCACACCTTGGCCGCCGCCGATACAGAGCGTCGCGAGGCCCTTTTTCGCGTCGCGGCGCAGCATCTCGTGCAGCAGGGTGACCAGTACGCGGCAGCCCGAGGCGCCGATGGGATGGCCAAGGGCGATGGCGCCGCCGTTGACGTTCACCTTCGAGGCATTCCAGCCCAGTTCCTTGCCCACAGACAATGCCTGGGCGGCGAACGCCTCGTTGGCCTCGATCAGGTCCAGGTCGGCGAGCTGCCAACCGGCCTTCTCCAGGCAGCGGCGGGTAGCCGAGACCGGGCCGATGCCCATGATGGCAGGGTCGACACCGGCGTTGGCATAAGCGGCGATGCGGGCCAGGACCGGCAGGCCCAGTTCCGCAGCCTTGGCCGCGCTCATCAGCAATACGGCGGCTGCGCCATCATTGAGGGTCGAAGCGTTGCCGGCGGTGACGCTGCCGTCCTTCTTGAACGCCGGCTTGAGCTTGGCCAGGGATTCTGCGGTGGTGCCGGCGCGGGGCTGCTCGTCGGTGTCGAAGCGCAGGGCTTCGCCCTTGCGCTGGGGAATCTCGATGGCGGTGATTTCGGTCTTGAAGCGCCCCGCTTCAATGGCCTCGGCGGCCTTGCGTTGCGATTCGGCGGCGAAGGCGTCCTGGTCTTCCCGGCTGATGCCGTACTTCTCCACCAGGTTTTCGGCGGTGATGCCCATGTGGTAATCGTTGAAGGCATCCCACAGGCCGTCCTGAATCATGCTGTCGACCAGTTTGGCGTGGCCCATGCGCAGGCCGGTACGGGCGCCAGGCATGACGTAGGGGGCGAGGCTCATGCTTTCCTGGCCGCCGGCGATGACGATATCGGCGTCACCACAGCGGATGGCCTGCGCAGCCAGGTGCAAGGCCTTGAGCCCGGAGCCGCAGACCTTGTTCACCGTCATCGCCGGCACCGTGTTGGGCAGGCCTGCGGCAATGGAAGCCTGGCGCGCCGGGTTCTGGCCGGCACCGGCGGTCAGTGTCTGGCCGAGGATGACTTCATCCACCCGGGCCGGATCCAGGCCGGTCTGTTGCAGCAGGCTGCGAATCACCGCGGCGCCCAGTTCATGGGCCGGCAATGTGGCGAGCGAACCCTGGAAGCTGCCGATGGCGGTACGGGTGGCAGCGACGATGACGACTTCTTGCATGACGCGAATCCTCTGGCTGGCGCGGCAACGGCCGCAGCGAAGGAGCATGGTTGCACGCTCGCCGCCGGCTCACCACCCTCCGAACCGAGTGGTCACGTTTCAGCGCAGAGGGGGCAGCCCCATTCGCCGGCGCGCGCGGTGCAGCGAACCGTTGCGCACCGCCCAGCGCAACAGCGGCACGCTGCGCTTCACGCTGGAACGGATCAGCTGGCGCTGCAGGCTGCCAAGGCTCAGGCCAAGCTGGTCAGTCGCCCACTCCGGGAGCAGGTCGATGCCGGCGCGCATCATCAGCATGCCGAAGGGCTTGGCAAGGAAGCTGGGGGCAGGGGCGTTGAAGAGCACGCTGACCACTTCTCGGGTGCGTTCGTCGTAGCGAAGCTGTGGGCGCATGTGTTGCAGGTAGGCCGCAACCTCCACCCGCGAGCGCGGGACATTGCGTGCACCGAGACGCTCGGCGATCAGGGCTATCTCGTCGTAGTAGCGGTCCTGTTCTTCGCCGGAAAGATTCGGGTTCAGGTAGCGCAGGTGCGAGGCAAGGAAGCAACTGACCTCGGCGACGTGCACCCAGGTAAGCAAGTCCGGGTCGCTGGCCGCATAGGGGGTGCCGTCGGGAAGGGTGCCGTGGACGCCGTTGTGGATGCGTCGCACGCGCTCGATCAGCTTCTCGGCGTCACCGCGCGAACCGTAGGTGGTAGCGGAGATGAACTGCCCGGTGCGGCGCAGGCGGCCGAGCATGTCGGCGCGGAAGTTGGAGTGGTCCCACACTCCACCGAGCGCGGCCGGGTGGAGCATCTGCAGGAGCAGGGCGCTGATGCCGCCAATGAGCATCGAGCTGAAGTCGCCATGGACTTTCCAACTGATGGATTCCGGCCCGAACAGGCCGGGATCGCCCTTGGGCGACTCGAAGTCGACCCCGCCCAGGGCGAGGCCGGTCAGGCTGAGTACCTGGCTTTCGATATGACGGCGAACGGTTTCCATTGCGGCGGACAGGCCTCGGGGCAAGGACGACAGGTCTGTTCCATAAACCTAGCATCTTTGCGCCCTCGGCCTGTAGCGCAGGTCAACGGTTGAGGCGGTTGTCGATCAGCCCCTGGACCACGCTGGGGTCCGCCAGGGTCGAGGTATCGCCGAGGTTTTCCAGTTCGTTGCAGGCGATCTTGCGCAGGATGCGCCGCATGATCTTGCCCGAGCGCGTCTTGGGCAGGCCCGGCGCCCACTGCAGCATTTCCGGCTTGGCGAAGCTGCCGATCTCCTTGCTCACCAGGGCCAGCAGTTCCTGCTTGAGTGCGTCGCTGGGCTCGATGCCGTTCATGGTGGTGACGAAGGCATAGATGCCCTGGCCCTTGAGGTCGTGCGGATAGCCGACCACGGCGGCCTCGGCGACCGAGTCATGCAGCACCAGCGCGCTCTCCACCTCGGCGGTACCGATGCGATGGCCGGAGACGTTGATCACGTCGTCCACACGGCCGGTGATCCAGTAGTAGCCATCTTCGTCGCGGCGCGCGCCATCGCCGGTGAAGTAGTAGCCGGGGTAGGGTTTGAAGTACGTATCGATCATCCGCTGGTGATCACCGTAGACACTGCGGATCTGGCTGGGCCAGCTGGCTTTCACGGCGAGTACGCCGGAGCCGGGACCATCGATCTCCTTGCCCTGCTCATCCAGCAGTACCGGTTGCACGCCGAAGAAGGGGCGGGTCGCCGAGCCGGGCTTGAGGTCGGTGGCGCCGGGCAGCGGAGTGATCAGGATGCTGCCGGTTTCGGTCTGCCACCAGGTGTCGACGATGGGGCAGCGCTTCTCGCCGACGACTTCGTAGTACCACTCCCAGGCTTCCGGGTTGATCGGCTCGCCCACTGAGCCGAGCAGGCGCAAACTGCTACGGCTGGTCTTCTGCACGGGAGCATCGCCTTCGCGCATCAACGCGCGGATGGCAGTGGGTGCGGTGTAGAAGATGTTCACCTGGTGCTTGTCGATCACCTGCCAGAAGCGCGAGGCGTCCGGGTAGTTCGGCACGCCTTCGAACATCAGCGTGGTGGCGCCGTTGGCCAGCGGGCCGTAGACGATGTAGCTGTGGCCAGTGACCCAGCCCACGTCTGCGGTGCACCAGTAGATGTCGCCGTCGTGGTAGTCGAACACGTACTTGTGGGTCATCGCCGCGCCCAGCAGGTAGCCGCCGGTGGTGTGCAGCACGCCCTTGGGTTTGCCGGTCGAGCCGGAGGTGTAGAGGATGAACAGCGGATCCTCGGCATCCATCGGCTCTGGTGCGCAGTCCTCGCTGGCCTCGCGCAGGGCCTCGTGGTACCAGAGGTCGCGGCCTTCGACCCACGGGATCTCGCCCTGGGTGCGCTCGACCACGACCACGGTGGACACGTTCGGGCAGTCCGCCAGGGCTTTTTCCACGTTCTTCTTCAGCGGGACGTACTTGCCGCCGCGCACGCCTTCGTCGGCGGTGATCACGGTGCGGCAATCGGCATCGTTGATGCGGTCCCGCAGGGCGTCCGGGGAGAAACCGCCGAACACCACCGAATGGATCGCACCGATCCGTGCGCAGGCCAGCATCGCGTAGGCAGCTTCGGGGATCATCGGCATGTAGATGCAGACCCGGTCGCCTTTCCCGACACCGCGGCTCTTGAGCACATTGGCCAGGCGGCAGACATGGCTGTGCAGCTTGCGGTAGGTGATGTTGGCGGATTCGGCCGGGTTGTCGCCTTCCCAGATGATCGCGACCTGCTCGGCGCGCTGTTCGAGGTGGCGGTCGATGCAGTTGTAGGTGACGTTGAGCTCGCCGCCCTTGAACCAGGTCGCCTGGCCCTTCGCGAGGTCGCCGTGGTGCACCGAGTGCCAGGGCTTGAACCAGTCGAGGAAGGTCTTGGCCTGCTCGCCCCAGAAGGTATGCGGGTCGTCTACCGACTGCTGGTAGAGGCGCTGGTAGGCATCGTTGTCGAGGTAGGCACGCTTGCGTACGGCCTCCGGCACGGGGTGAAGGCTGATCTCATGCATGGGGAATCCTTGTTGTTGTTTAGCCGAGATGTCCCAAGGGTGCATCCAAGGCAAGGCGGGTTCAAGGGTTGTCCATGCAGTTTCGACGCGCCACCAGACGGGAACGTTCCCGCGTGGGTGTTCTGATCGGCGCTGCAGAGCGCTAGGCGCAGAGGTGGGGAGGGCGGATGGAGCTGAGGGGGATGGCGGAGAGTGCCGGGCCGAGCAAACGGGTGAGCAGGCGCTCACCCGTTCGTAAATCCATCAGCCGCGGTGACGGCCGCGGAAGAAGTCGATCAAGCCCTGGGTGGAACCGTCCTCGGCGGCGCTTTCCTCGCTGCCGACCAGGCGCCCGTAGACCGCCTTGCCCAGCTCCTTGCCCAGCTCCACGCCCCACTGGTCGAAGGCGTTGATGCCCCAGAGGATGCTCTGCACGTAGACCTTGTGCTCGTACATGGCGATCAGCGCGCCCAGGCGGCGGGCGCTGATGCGCTCCAGCACCAGGGTATTGCTCGGGCGGTTGCCCGGGATCACCTTGTGCGGCGCCAGGCGCTGCACTTCGGCCTCGTCCACGCCCTTGGCGCGCAGTTCGGCCTCGGCTTCGGCGCGGCTCTTGCCGACCATCAGCGCCTGGCTCTGCGACAGGCAGTTGGCGTACAGCCACTGGTGGTGGTCGGCGACCGGGTTGTAGCTGGACACCGGGACGATGAAGTCGGCCGGGATCAGGTGGGTGCCCTGGTGCAGCAACTGGTGGTACGCGTGCTGGCCGTTGCAGCCCACGCCACCCCAGATCACCGGGCCGGTGCCGGCGGACACCGGGGTGCCGTCCTGGCGCACGCTCTTGCCGTTGGATTCCATGTCCAGCTGCTGCAGGTGATCGGTGATGTTCCGCAGGTAGTAGTCGTAGGGCAGGATCGCGTGGCTGCGCGCGCCCCAGAAGTCGCCGTACCACACGCCGAGTAGGCCCAGCAGCACCGGGATGTTCTTCTCGAACGGCGCGGTGAGGAAGTGCTGGTCCATGCTGTAGGCGCCGGACAGCAGTTCCTTGAAGTTGTTGATGCCCACCGACATCGCGATTGGCAGGCCGATGGCCGACCACAGTGAGTAACGGCCGCCGACCCAGTCCCACATCGGGAAGACGTTTTCCGGGCGGATGCCGAAGGCGGAAGCGGCTTCTTTGTTGCTGGAAACGGCGATGAAGTGCCGGTACAGCTCCGCCTCGCTACCGCCCTGGGCCAGGTACCAGGCGCGGGCGGCCTGGGCGTTTTTCAGGGTTTCCAGGGTACTGAAGGACTTCGACGAGACGATGAACAGCGTGGTCTCGGCGTTGAGCTTGGCGGTCATCTCGCGGAATTCACTGCCGTCGATGTTCGCCAGATAGTGGCAACGCACGCCTTTCTGGGCGAAGGGCAGCAGCGCTTCGGAGACCAGTTGCGGGCCGAGGAAGGAGCCACCGATGCCGATGTTCACCACATCGGTGATCGGCTTCTCGGTGTAGCCGCGCCACAGGCCGTTGTGCACGGCGGCGACCAGTTCGGTCATCTGGTGCAGCACGCGGTGCACCTCGGGCATCACATCGTTGCCGTCCACCAGCACCTTATCGCCGATAGGGCGGCGCAGCGCGGTGTGCAGCACCGGGCGGCGCTCGGAGGCATTGATCACCTCGCCGCGGAACATGGACTGGATGGCCTCGCCCAGCTTGGCTTCCTCGGCGAGCTTCACCAGCAGGTCGAGGGTGTCCTGGCGGATCAGGTTCTTCGAGAAGTCGAGGAACAGGCCGCAGGCGCTGAGGGAGAAGCGCTTGAAGCGCTCCGGGTCCTGGGCGAATGCCTCGCGCATGGTGAAGCTCTGCAGTTCCTGGCGGTGGGCGGCCAATGCCTTCCAGCTCGCCAGTTGGGTGGCATCCAGCGGGGTGAGGTGGTGTTCCATGACGTACCTTCGGGTAAGACGGGCGTGTTTGAGCTTGAGGCTTTCGAACGGAAAAGATGCCCGGTGGTTCCGGGCGTCGTCTCTTCGGATCAGGCGAGCTGGACCGGGATCGCGTTGCTGGTATGGCTCAGCTCGTTACCGGGAGCCATGTACAACATGCGCGGCTGGTAGCCTTCCAGCTCGGCGTCGCTGAACTGAGCGTACGCGCAGATGATCACGCGGTCACCCACCTTGGCCTTGTGAGCGGCGGCGCCGTTGACGGAAATCATCCGCGAACCCTCCTCGCCACGGATAGCGTAGGTGGTGAAGCGTTCGCCGTTGTCGACGTTGTAGATCTGGATCTGTTCGTACTCGCGGATTCCGGCGAGATCGAGCCATTCGCCGTCGATGGCGCAGGAGCCTTCATAGTCGAGCACGGCGTGGGTGACTTCGGCGCGGTGCAGTTTGGCTTTGAGCATGATGCTCTGCATGACGTGGCTCCTGTTTTTCTTCTGGTCGAGGAGAGCGGGGCGAGTATGCCCGAGCACCCGAAGTCGCTCAAGGCCGCGGTTGGCGCGGCTTCGAGGCGAAAATTCGGGTGTCGGGCGGGGAATCAGTCGATGTGGAAGGCGAGGTTGTCGATCAGCCGGGTGGTGCCCAGGAAGGCGGCAACCAGAATCACCAACTGATGATCCTCTGCGGTGGCGGGGCGCAGACCGGCGGATTCGCGGGCTTCGAGGTAATCGATACGCAGGCCGGCCGCTTCGATCTGCCGGCTGCCTTCTGCCAGCAGCGCGGGGAAGTCGCGCTCGCCCTGGCGGATGCGCTCGGCCAGTTGCCTCAGAGTGCGCTGCAGCACCGGCGCGACGGCGCGTTGCTCGTCGGTCAGGTAACCGTTGCGGGAGGACAGCGCCAGGCCATCCTCCGCGCGCACGGTCGGCTCGCCGAAGATCTGGATCGGCAGGTTCAGGTCACGCACCAGCTTGCGGATCACCGCCAACTGCTGGAAGTCCTTCTCGCCGAACAGCGCCATGTCCGGCTGGACCATGTTGAACAGCTTGCAGACCACGGTGGCGACGCCATCGAAGTGGCCCGGTCGGCTGCCGCCGCACAGGCCTTCGGAAACGCCGGTCACGTGCAGGCGGGTCTGGCCGTCCATGCCGTCCGGGTACATCTCCTCGACGGTGGGGGCGAACAGCAGGTGGCAACCGGCGCTGAGCAGCTTCTCCTGGTCGGCGGCAAGGGTGCGTGGGTATTTTTCCAGATCTTCGCTGGGGCCGAACTGCAGCGGGTTGACGAAGATGCTGGCGACCACGAAATCGGCGCGCTGGCCGGCCTTGGTCACCAGCGCGGCGTGCCCGGCGTGCAGGTTGCCCATGGTCGGCACCAGCGCTATGCGCTTGCCTTCGCTACGGGCGCGCGCCACGGCGGCACGCAGCTCGCGGACTGTCTTCACTGTGTTCATCAGGCGAAACCGTGCTCCGGGCCAGGGAAGGTGCCGTCCTTCACGGCCTTCACATAGGCAGTGAAAGCGGACTGTATATCGGGCTGGCCTTCGAGGAAGTTCTTCACGAACTTCGGCGAACGACCGGACAGTGACAGGCCGAGCAAGTCATGCATCACCAGCACCTGGCCATCGGTGCCGGCACCGGCGCCGATACCGATGACCGGGATCTTCACGGCTTCGGTGATTTCCTTCGCCAGGGCGGACGGTACGCACTCCAGCAGCAATACAGCAGCACCAGCCTGCTCCAGGGCAATGGCATCGGCACGCAACTGGCGCGCCTGGGCTTCCTGGCGACCTTGCACCTTGAAACCGCCGAACAGGTTGACGGCCTGCGGGGTGAGGCCCAGGTGTGCGCACACGGGGATGCCCATCTGCGCCAGGCGGACGATCGGTTCGGCGAGCCAGGAGCCGCCTTCGAGCTTGACCATATGGGCGCCGGCCTGCATCACCTTGACCGAGTCGCGCAGCAACTGGTCCAGGGAAGTGCCGGATTCGAACGGCAGGTCGGTGACGATCAGTGCGCCCTTGTTACCGCGTTTGACCGCAGCGGTGTGGTAGGCCATGTCTTCGACGGTCACCGGCAGCGTGCTGTCGTGACCTTGCAGCACCATACCCAGGGAGTCACCGATCAGCAGCATTTCGGCACCGGCCAGGCTGGCGGTGTGGGCGAAAGTGGCATCGTAGGAGGTCAGCATCGCGATCTTTTCGCCGCTTTGCTTGAGACCTTGCAGGGTGGTCAGGGTGACATCAGGCATGAAAGTGTCCTCGGTTCTGCGCCGGGCAGGGGCAAACGGGGCCCTATAGTCCGGATCGAAAAAGGCGAAGTCAATTGCAGGTGTTACCGGACTGTTACGGCGTTACTGTCAGTGCGCCCCACGCCTGGGGCGCAGCATGCCTCAGGACAGGCGCTCGAGGCTGCTGAACGGACAGGCGGCGAGCAGCTCGGGCAGGGTACGACCGTCGGGGAAACGCAGTTGTGGGGCCAGGTCTGCCAGCGGGTAGAGCACGAAGGCGCGGGCGTGCATGTGGTAGTGAGGGACAGTGAGGCGCGGCTCGTCGATCACCCGGTCACCGAACAGCAGGATATCGAGATCGAGGGTGCGTGGTCCCCAGCGCTCGTCCTTGCGTACGCGCCCTTGTTCCAGCTCGATGGTCTGCAGGGCATCCAGCAGGGCGAGTGGCTCCAGGTCGGTATCCAGCGCGGCCACGGCATTGACGTAACGTGGTTGGTCCGGCGGGCCCAGAGGATCGCTGGCGTACAGCGGGGAAACCACCGCTACCTTGCTGGCAGGAATCTGCGCCATGGCCTTCAGAGCGGCTTCCAGCTGCTGGCGCGGCTCGGCGAGATTGCTACCGAGCCCGATGTACACGCGCTCGCTCATTCGCTGCTGGTGCCTTCGGTGCGTGGGCCGCGACGGCGGCGGTTGTTGCCGCCCCGCCGGCGCTTGCGCGGGGCTGCGCCGGCTTCTTCCTGCTGGCTGGCCAGGTTGCGGATCATGCCGCGGCGCTCGCCGTCGCTGGCTTCCTGGTAGTCGGTCCACCAGTCGCCGAGACCTCCGGTTTCCTCGCCGGCGCTCTCGCGCAGCAGAAGGAAGTCGTAGCCGGCGCGGAAACGCGGATTTTCCAGCAGCAGATCGGCCTTCTTGCCCTGACGGCGCGGCAGGCGCTCCTGCATGTCCCAGATCTCGCGGATCGGGATGGTGAAGCGCTTGGGCACCGCAGTGCGGCGGCATTGTTCGAGGATCAGCTCGTGGGCGGCTTCCTGCATCGCCGGGATCGGCGGCATGCCGCGGTCCTGCAGCTTCAGCACGCGGGCGGGCAGGGCCGGCCAAAGCAGTGCGGCGAACAGGAAGGCCGGGGTAACCGGCTTGCCCAGGCGAATGCGCTCGTCGGTGTTGGCCAGGGCCTGGCGCATCAGCTTGCCGGCGTATTCCGGGTCATCCTTCAGCGCCTTGGCGCTCGCCGGGAACAGCGGAGCGAACAGGTCGTATTCGTTGAGCAATTCGAAGGTGCGCTCGGCCTTGCCGCTGAGGAACAGCTTGAGCACCTCGTCGAACAGGCGCGCGGACGGAATCTCGTTGAGCAGCGGGGCGAGACGGCGGATCGGCGCAGCGCTGTGCTTCTCGATCTCGAAATCCAGTTTGGCGGCGAAACGCACCGCGCGCAGCATGCGTACCGGGTCTTCAAGGTAACGCTGCTCCGGGTCGCCGATCAGGCGGATCAGGCGGTTGCGGATATCGCGCACGCCATGGGCGTAGTCGAGGATGCGTTCGCCGGTAACGTCGAAGTACAGGGCGTTGATGGTGAAGTCGCGGCGCTGGGCGTCGTCTTCCAGGGTGCCATAGACGTTGTCGCGCAGGATGCGGCCGGCTTCGTTACGCGAAGCGTGGGCGCTGTCGGTATCGTCTTCGCTGACCGGATGGTTGGCGCGGAAGGTGGCGACCTCGATGATCTCGCGGCCGAAATGGACATGGACCAGCTTGAAGCGGCGACCGATCACCCGCGCGTTGCGGAATTCGGCGCGCACCTGCTCCGGGGTGGCGCTGGTGGCCACGTCGAAGTCCTTGGGCGGAATGCCGAGCAGCGGGTCTCGTACGCCACCGCCGACGATGTAGGCCTGGTAGCCGGCCTTCGTCAGGCGCTCCACGACGTTCACCGCGTTCCTGCTGAACTGTTCCCGCCGCAGCGAGTGCTGATGATTGCCAACGACTTCCGGAGTAGTGCGGACAGCGCGCGGACGGCGCAATGGGGATCGGATGGACTGGATCAGCTTTTTCAGCATGTGTGCACTATCGGGAATGGGTGTATGGATGGCGTCTGCAGCGCCGCGCGTTCACGGCGTTTCCTGGAGGATAGCGGGTGCCTGCTGCTGCCTGGAAACAATTGGCAGCAAATCGTCTGCCGTCTGCGCCGCGGCGATTCTAGCATTGTGGGGTGGGATGATGAAGAAAACTGGGGAAAGGGA
Source organism: Pseudomonas sp. HS-18 (assembly GCF_020401845.1). NCBI lineage: Bacteria > Pseudomonadati > Pseudomonadota > Gammaproteobacteria > Pseudomonadales > Pseudomonadaceae > Pseudomonas > Pseudomonas sp. HS-18. Next base: position 5,460,935 of record NZ_CP084413.1, on the reverse strand, counting down.
CTTGCGGGGAGAAGGGGATAGGGTGTAGCGAAAGCTACTGGGGGAGCCGAGGCTCCCCCCCAAATAGGTGCGTGCTTTGTTTTTATTATGATTACCGGGCTTGTTGTTTTTGTTTGTAGACCCGACCCTCGAAGCTATCTGCTTCGGGGAACCTTCCACACTTGGAAGGTGCTCAATAGCAAACGGATTGCTTTGGTCGCTGAGTGAGCAATGATCTTGCGATCCAACCAGTTTTGCGTGCTGCCTCAAGACAGTTTTATTCTTCTTGACTGGTTGCGGGACTGCTCCCGACGGCTACCCTTCTCCAAAAGAATCAGTTAGCTGCGCCTCCGCGATTTTGTTTTTGTTGTGCTGGAGTCGTTTCGTCTTGTTCTTATTTTGAGTGGTCGTGCTTGTTATTGTTGTTGTGCCAATAACAAAGCAGATGCCGTGCCAACTTTTGCGAATCCTTATTTTTCAAGGGTTTGCGAGGATTCGCCTCCGAACGACAGGCACAAAAAAGCCGGGTTTCCGTTACCGATGAACCCGGCTTTGTTACGGAGCATGTCTCCGGTAACAGTGTGGTGACCTGTTACGAGTCCGCCGCAGCACCCGATTTGCGGCGTGGAATGCCCAGGCGCTGGCGACGTTCCCACAGGCATTTGCGGCTGATGCCCAGCTTGCGGGCCAGCTCGGTCTCGGTCATGTGGTCCTGGTGTTCGAGGACGAAGTGCTGGAAGTAGTCCTCCAGCGACAGATCCTCGGTGGGCTCGTGATTGCTGGCGCTGCCGTTGGTCGGGCGCAGGTCGCCATCATCGCCGAAGTCGTCTTCCAGATCGTCCAGCTCGATGTCGATGCCCAGCAGGTCGGCAGGGATTTCCTGGCTTTCGCTGAGGATCACAGCGCGCTCGATGGCGTTCTCCAGTTCGCGCACGTTACCCGGCCACGGGTAGTGACGGATGGCCTGCTCGGCTTCGTGAGAGAAGGTCAGCGCCGGGCGCCCCATCTGGGAGCACTGACGCGCCAGGAAGGAGCGGGCGATTTCCATGACGTCGGCTCCGCGCTCGCGCAGGGGCGGCAGCTTCAGCGAGATGACGTGCAGGCGGTAATAGAGGTCTTCGCGGAACTGGCCGGTCTTGGCCAGCATTTTCAGGTCGCGGTGGGTGGCAGCGATCAGGCGGACGTCGACCTTCTGCGACTGCACCGAGCCGACCCGGCGGATCTCGCCTTCCTGCAATACGCGCAGCAGGCGCGCCTGGGCTTCCAGCGGCAGTTCGCCGATCTCATCGAGGAACAGGGTGCCGCCGTCGGCGGCTTCCACCAGGCCTGCGCGACCCGCGCTGGCGCCGGTGAATGCGCCTTTCTCGTGGCCGAACAGTTCGGACTCGATCAGGGTTTCCGGGATCGCGGCGCAGTTCACCGAGATCAACGGCGCCTTGGTGCGCTTGGACAGGTTGTGCAGCGCACGGGCGACCAGTTCCTTGCCGGTACCGGACTCACCCTGGATCAGCACATTGGAATCAGTCGGCGCGACCTTGCGGATCTTGGTGTAGAGCTCCTGCATGGGCGGGCAGGAGCCGATGATGCCGATATCGCCATCCGCGGCGGCGGTGTTACCGCTGCTACGCTCGGCGGCCTTGGCGTTACCGCGGGCTTCGGCGGGGGCGTTACGGTTCTCCTGGCGATCCTTGAGGATGCGCGCCACAGCCTGGAGCATCTCGTCGTGGTCGAACGGCTTGGCGATGTAGTCCACCGCGCCCATCTTCATCGAGTCCACCGCCGAGCGCAGGCTGGCGTAGCTGGTCATGATCAGCACCGGGGTGCCCTGGGCCAGCTTGATCAGTTCGGTGCCGGGGGCGCCGGGCAGGCGCAGGTCGCTGACGATCATGTCGAACGACGGGATGCTGTAGCGCTCCTGTGCCTCCTGCACCGAGCCAGCCTCGCTGACCTGGTACTGGTTCCGCTCGAGCAACCGTCGCAGGGCGGAACGGATGATGGTTTCGTCTTCGACGATGAGGATATGTGCCATGTATTCAGCTCTCTCGACGTGCTCGTTTACTGCTCGGCCGTCGGGCCAGGATGCCGCGGCAAGGTGACGCTGATGCGGGTACCGCATTCGCGTTCCGGGTCTGCCGGGCTGTCTATGGTGATTTGCCCATAATGCTCTTCCACGATCGAATAGACCAGCGCGAGGCCCAGGCCGGTTCCTTTGCCCGGGTCCTTGGTGGTGAAGAACGGCTCGAACAGGCGGTCGATGATCGATTTGGGTATGCCGCTGCCTTCGTCCTCGACGATCAGGTCGACGGTTTGCTCGGAGGCTTCGCTGCGCACGCGGATCGCGCCGTTGGGCGGCGAGGCGTCGCGGGCGTTGGAGAGCAGGTTGATCAGCACCTGCGCCAGGCGCTGGGAGTCGCCTTCCACCCAGTGCTCCGGGTCGCACAGGTTGAAGAACTGCACGTCGACGCTGCGCTTGTTCAACGAGAGCAGGCCGATGGCTTCCTGGGCGACGTCCGCCAGGCATACCGGCTCGGCCGCGACCTGTTTGCCGCCGGCGTGGGCGAAGCTCATCAGTGACTGCACGATGCGCGAGACGCGCTTGGTCTGCTCGAGGATCTGCCCGCTGATCTCGGTCAGTTCGCTATCGCCCTCGCGCTCTTCCCGCAGGTTCTGCGCCAGGCAGGCGATGCCGGTGATGGGGTTGCCGATCTCGTGGGCGACACCGGCGGCCAGGCGGCCGATGGAAGCCAGGCGCTCGGAGTGGATCAGCTTGTCTTCCAGGGACTGGGTTTCGGTGAGGTCTTCAACCAGCAGTACCAGGCCGCTGTTACCGGGCGCGAGCGGTTCCTCGATCGCCGCCTTGTGCAGGTTGAGCCAGCGGGTCTGGCCTTCGATGGACAGGCGCTGCTTGTGCAGGTGCTCGTCCGGCGCATCGATGAAGCCTTCCAGCAGGCCGCGCCACGGGTCGGGCAGGGCGGCCAGGCGGGAGCCGACCACGCGTTGCGCGCTGACGCCGGTGAGGTCCTCGATGGCGCGGTTCCACATGAGGATTTCCTGGTCCTTGGCCAGCGAGCAGACGCCCATGGGCAGGTCCTGCAGGGTCTGGCGGTGGTAGCGGCGCAGGGTGTCGAGTTCGGCGGCCAGGCCGGTGAGACGGGAGTGGTAATCCTCCAGGCGGCTCTCGATGAAGTGGATGTCCTCGGTGACGTAGGCTTCGCTGCTGGCCTTGTAGGGCAGGAAGGTTTCCACCATGTCCTGCGCCACGCTCGGCCCCATCAGGCCGGAGAGGTTCGCCTCGATGCGGTCGCGCAGACGGCGCAGGGCGTAGGGGCGGCGTTCGTCGAAGGGCAGGTGGAGGTCGCGAAGGGCCTGCTCCACTTCGCGCTGGGCGGTCTTCGCGCCCAGCGGCTTGGCCAGTTGGCTGGCGAATTCCTGCGGGGACACGGCGATCAGCTCGCGGCGCTGCGGGCGGCGGACATTGTCCACGGCGCAGGCTTCGGCGGCGCCCTTCTCTTCATCGCTGGCTTCGGTGAACAGCGAGACCAGGGTGAACACCAGCACGTTGGCCGCCAGCGAGGCGAGCGCCGCGAGGTGCCAGGTGGTGTCGTCCAGTACGTAGAGCGAATTGAACAGCGGCAGATAGATGCTCTGCATGTTCGCGACCAGCGGGGTGAGCATGGTCGCGCCCCACACCAGCATGCCCGCCACCAGGCCGGCGATGAAGCCGCGGCGGTTGGCGGTCGGCCAGTAGAGCACGGCCAGCGCGCCGGGGAGGAACTGCAGGGTGGCGACGAAGGAGACGATGCCGAGGTTGGACAGGTCCTGCTCGGCGCCCAGCAGCAGGTAGAAGGCATAGCCGGCCATGATGATCGCGGCGATCAGGGCGCGGCGTGTCCATTTCAGCCAGCGGTAGATGTTGCCCTCGGCCGGCGGCTGGTAGAGCGGCAGCACCAGGTGGTTGAGCACCATGCCCGAAAGCGCCAGGGTCATCACGATGATCAGGCCGCTGGCGGCGGAGATGCCGCCGATGAAGGCGGTCAGCGCCAGCGCCGGGCTGTCCACCGAGATGCCCAGGCCGAGGGTGAAGTATTCCGGGTTGGTCGAGGCGCCCAGGTGCAGGCCGGCCCAGAGGATCGGCGGCACTGCCAGGCTCATCGGCAGCAGGAACAGGGGCAGGCCCCAGCTGGCGCTGAGCAGCGAGCGCGGGTTGAGGTTCTCGGTGAAGGTCATGTGGAACATGTGCGGCATCACGATGGCCGCGGCGAAGAACACCAGCAGCAGCGTGCGCCAAGGGCCTTCGGCGAGTGGCGTGTGCAGGGTGCTCAGTGCTTCCTGGTTCTGCAGCAGCCAGACTTCCAGGCCGTCGGGGCCGCCGAACACGCCATACAGCGCGAACAGGCCGATGGAGCAGAGCGCCACCAGCTTCACCAGCGACTCGAAGGCGATCGCCATCACCAGCCCTTCATGGCGCTCGCGGGTGGCGATATGGCGCGCGCCGAAGAGAATGGCGAACAGCGTAATCAGCGCGCAGAACGCCAGCGCCGCGCGGTTGGGCTCCGACTCGCGGGTGAGGATGCTGATCGAGTCGGTGACTGCCTGGATCTGCAAGGCCAGCATCGGCAGCACGCCGATCAGCATGAACAACGTGGTCAGCGCACCGGCCCAGGTGCTGCGGAAGCGGAAGGCGAACAGGTCGGCCAGCGAGGACAGCTGGTACGCCCGCGTGATGCGCAGGATCGGATAGAGCAGCACCGGGGCAAGCAGGAAGGCTCCGGAAACGCCCAGGTAGATCGCCAGGAAGCCGTAGCCGTACTGGTAGGCCAGCCCGACCGTGCCATAGAACGCCCACGCGCTGGCATACACGCCCAGCGACAGGGTGTAGATCAACGGGTGGCGCACCAGCCGGCGCGGGATGAAGCCGCGCTCGGTGATCCAGGCGACACCGAAAAGGACCATCAGGTAAGCGGCGCTGATCAGGATCAGCTGGGTGAGGCTAAAGCTCGTCAGCATCGCGCTGGCTCTGCAGGATGAAGGTGACGACGATCAGGATCAGCCACAGCAGATACGGGCGGTACCAGGCGCCGTGGGGATCGATCCACCAGTCCATGATGGCCGGTGAGAACAGGTAGATGCCCACGACCAGGAGCAACACCAGTCGGTAGATGTACATGTCGTCTCTCTCTTGGTTCGGCGGGCAGGCTACCTGTGCTCACAGTCGCCGGCAAGCCGACCCGGCTCTTGCCGAAGGAGCGGCAGACCTTGTGGGAGCGAGCGTGCTCGCGAACAAGCCCTCGCAGCGGGATTCGGGTTCGCGAGCAAGGGCTAGGCGCCCCCCTCGGTCCTGCGAAGAGCCGCTGCTGTTTACCAGTCTAGAGCTGCGCGTCTTCCAGCGTCAGGCTATGGGGGATGGCGTCGGCATTCCAGTGCCTGATGCCCCAGGTGAGGACATCACCCGGAGCGCCTTGCGCCAGCCCGGCGGGCGGATTCTGACCCAGCGCCTTCAGGGCGCGCACCAGCAGCGGCGACGCCTGTGCGGCTTCCAGGGGCGGCGAGCGGTAGGACTTGCCCAGCTTGTGGCCATCGGGCTGGATGATCAGCGGGACGTGCAGATAGCGCGGCGCAGCGATGCCCAGCAGTTCCTGCAGATAGAGCTGGCGCGGGGTGTTGTCCAGCAGGTCGGCGCCGCGGACGATGTCGGTGACACCCTGCCAGGCATCGTCCAGCACCACCGCCAGTTGATAGGCGAACAGCCCGTCGCGGCGGCGGATGATGAAGTCACCCACTTCGCGGCCCAGATGCTGGTGGAATTCGCCCTGCAGGCGGTCGGTGAAGCGATAGTCCAGTTCCGGCACGCGGATGCGGATGGCGACGTCGCCGTGCCAGTCATGCTGGGTGTCGCGGCAGGTGCCGGGATAGATGCCGTTACTGCCTTCGAGCTGCTTGCGCGAGCAGGTGCAGGCGTAGGCCAGGCCGCTGCGCAGCCATTGTTCGACCTGCGCGGAGTAGGCTGCGTGGCGGTCGCTCTGGCGCTGCACCGGGCCGTCCCACTCGAAGCCGTAGCGTTCCAGGGTTTCCAGGATGGCCGCCTGGGCACCGGGCATTTCCCGTGGCGGGTCGAGGTCTTCCATGCGTACCAGCCACTTTCCACCCACCGAGCGCGCATCCAGGTAGGAAGCGACAGCGGCCACCAGCGAGCCGAAGTGCAGGTAGCCGCTGGGCGTGGGGGCGAAGCGTCCGATGTACTGGGTGGTGGGCATGGCGGCTCTTCAGATGGCAGCAGAAACGAAACGGGGCGCCGCAGCGCCCCGTTCGGGATCAACCAGGCTCAGGAGCCCAGCTGCTTTTCCTTGATTTCCGCCAGGGTCTTGCAGTCGATGCACAGGGTGGCGGTGGGGCGGGCTTCCAGACGGCGGATGCCGATCTCGACGCCGCAGGAATCGCACCAGCCGTAGTCGTTGTCTTCGATCAGTTGCAGGGTCTCGTCGATCTTCTTGATCAGCTTGCGCTCGCGGTCGCGGGCGCGCAGCTCGAGGCTGAACTCTTCTTCCTGGCTGGCACGGTCGGCCGGGTCCGGGAAGTTGGCCGCTTCGTCCTGCATGTGGTGCACAGTGCGGTCCACTTCTTCCATCAGCTCAACTTTCCATTTGTTGAGGATGGAGGTGAAGTGCGCGCGCATGCGATCGCTCATGTACTCCTCGCCCTTGGTTTCCTGGTAGGGCTCGAAGCCACGAATCAGTTGGCTGCTCTGTTGTTTTGCTTTGGTGGGCATGGATGACCGCCTCTCACTCTCGCTAATCCTCTCGCGGATGGTCCCTCTCCGGCACCGCCGGCCCCGCGCTCGCAGCGGGCGAACTTACCAGAACGATAACGGGGACGCTACTCCCGGTTGTCGAGGCTGGCAGTGCCCGCACATACCTGACTGCCAGCTTGCCGACCCACTGGTCGCGACCAGCGAGTTTCTCGGCAAACCTTCGCAGAATCGCTGGTGTTTGCCAGACGAAGCCTGCAAATTCCCAAGCGCCACACTGTCTATGCGCGGCTGCCCAGTATCCATCAGTGGCCTGTTAGAATCCCGGCTCTGTCGCAAAGTTCGGAATATTGCATGGCCACCACCTTCAGTGCGCGCAGTCGCGCCATCGAACCCTTCCACGTCATGGCGCTGCTGGCGCGGGCCAACGAGCTGCAGGCCGCGGGCCACGACGTCATCCACCTGGAAATCGGCGAACCGGACTTCACCACCGCGGCGCCCATCGTCGAGGCCGGGCAGCAGGCCCTGGCAAATGGTCACACGCGCTATACCGCCGCACGTGGCCTGCCGGCTCTGCGCGAAGCCATTGCCGGCTTCTACGCCCAGCGCTACGGCCTGTCGATCGACCCGCAGCGCATTCTCGTCACGCCCGGCGGGTCCGGCGCCCTGTTGCTCGCCAGCAGCCTGCTGGTGGACCCGGGCAAGCACTGGCTGCTGGCCGATCCGGGGTACCCGTGCAATCGCCACTTTCTGCGCCTGGTGGAAGGCGCCGCCCAACTGGTGCCGGTCGGCCCGGAGAGCCGTTACCAGCTCACCCCGGAACTCGTCGAATGGCACTGGGATCAGGACAGTGTAGGCGCTCTGGCCGCATCGCCGGCGAATCCTACGGGCACCCTCTTGCACAAGGATGAACTCGCCGCGCTGTCGTCCACGCTCAAGGCGCGCGGCGGCCATCTGGTGGTGGACGAGATCTACCACGGCCTGACCTACGGCATCGACGCGTCCAGCGTCCTGGAGGTGGATGACGACGCCTTCGTTCTCAACAGTTTCTCCAAATATTTCGGCATGACCGGCTGGCGCCTGGGATGGTTGGTGGCGCCGCCGGATGCAGTGGGGGAGCTGGAGAAGCTGGCGCAGAACCTCTACATCAGCGCGCCGAGCATGGCCCAGCACGCCGCGCTGGCCTGCTTCGAGCCGGCCACCCTGGCGATCCTCGAGGAGCGCCGCGAAGAATTCCGCCGCCGCCGTGACTACCTGCTGCCGGCATTGCGCGAGCTGGGCTTCGGCATCGCCGTGGAACCGGAAGGTGCCTTCTATCTGTACGCGGACATCAGCGCCTTCGGCGGTGACGCCTTTGCCTTCTGCCAGCACTTCATCGAGACCGAGCACGTAGCCTTCACGCCCGGCGTCGACTTCGGGCGTTACCAGGCCTCGCACCATGTGCGTTTCGCCTATACGCAGAGCGTCGAGCGCCTGCAGCAGGCGGTGGAACGCATTGCCCGCGGCCTCAAGACCTGGCGCCCCTGATGCGCTTCGAGCCGGCGCTGGAAGAGGCGCGCCTGATCAAACGCTACAAGCGCTTCCTGGCGGACATCGAGACCGCCAGCGGCGAATTGCTCACCATCCACTGCCCGAACACCGGCTCGATGCTCAATTGCATGAGCGAAGGTTGCCGCGTCTGGTTCAGCCGCTCCGATGATCCCAAGCGCAAGCTGCCCGGTACCTGGGAACTGGTGGAGACGCCGCAGGGGCGCCTGGCTTGCGTTAACACCGGGCGGGCCAATCGGCTGGTGGAAGAGGCGCTGCTGGCCGGTACGGTGACCGAGTTGGCCGGCTTCGATGAACTGCGCCGCGAGGTTGCCTACGGGCAGGAAAACAGCCGCGCGGACTTCCGCCTGATGTACGCCGGCAAGCCGGTGTTCGTGGAGGTGAAGAGCGTGACCCTGGGCTTCGACGACACCACCGTCGCCGCCTTCCCCGACGCCGTTACCCAGCGCGGCGCCAAGCACCTGCGCGAACTGGCGGCGCTGGCGCGCGACGGTATGCGCGCGGTGCTGCTGTATGCGGTGAACCTGTCGGAGATCGAAGCGGTGCGCCCGGCGAAGGAGATCGATCCGGCCTATGCGGCGGCGCTGGCCGAGGCGCGTACTGCTGGAGTGGAAGTGCTGGCGTATGGGGCGCGGATTGATACCCAGGAGATGTTTCTGCACCGGCCGCTGAAAGTGTTGCTCTAGTCGCTCGCGAACCGGCCCGGAACCGTTCCTATCCTGGGTCGCTATCGTCCAGCCAGATCCCCTGTTCATCCTCTCGGCAGGGCAGCGCTTGCAGAACATCCCCCAGGCACGGCCCCTGGATGCACTCGCCGGTCTCGATCAGGAACAGCGCGCCATGATGGCCGCATTGCAGCAGGCGGCCGCTGTCATCGAGAACGTTCTCGGCATCGTAGCCCAGGGGGATTTCCCGGTGCGGGCAGCGGTTGCGGTAGGCGTACACGCGGCCTTCGCGGCGCACGGCGAAGAGGTTCAGGCCGGCGGCCTTGAAGCCCCGGCTCTGGCCTTCGGCCAGGTCATGCGGGGCGCAGAGCAGGATCATTCGACACGGTCTCCATCAGGGCAGCCATTATCCGCGCGTGGATGGCAGGACCGGAAGAGGGTGCACTTCCGTGTGCTGAAGTTGGTGCTCGCCAGGAGCCCGGCGAAATCGGCGCCGACCTTAAGCCTCTCTGCAATCTAATGCAAATAATTATCACATAGATTTCCTGATTTCCCTGTGGCAAGGTTCGTCCATGCTGCCGCACCGCGGCAGGCCACCTTTCGAACGAGGAATTCTGCAATGACGACCCTGACTGCGCCGGCCTCCGAGCTGTACCGCGCCTGGCAAGCGCTGCGCGCCGAGAAACCGCGCCTGCGCGCCCGCGATGCGGCGCACCACCTGGCCGTGAGCGAAGCCGAGCTGACGGCCAGCCGCCTGGGGGTGGACGCCGTGCGCCTGCGCGCCGACTGGGCCGAGCTGCTGCCGGCACTGGGCGAGCTGGGGCAGGTCATGGCGCTGACCCGCAACGAGCATTGTGTGCACGAGCGCAAGGGGCCGTACCGCGACGTGACCGTTTCCGCCAATGGCCAGATGGGCCTGGTGGTTTCCCCGGACATCGACCTGCGCCTGTTCCTCGGCGGCTGGGCCAGCGCCTTCGCCGTCAGCGAGGAGACCGCCCACGGTACCCAGCGCAGCATTCAGGTCTTCGACCGCCAGGGCACCGCCGTGCACAAGGTGTTCCTCACCGAGCAGAGCGACCTCGCCGCCTGGGACCCGCTGGTGCGCAGCTTCACTGCTGCCGAGCAGCGCGCCGATCTGGAGCTGGTACCGCTCGAGCCCAAGGCAGTTGCGCTGGCCGACGGCGAAATCGACGTTGCTGCCTTGCGTGAGGGCTGGGCGGCCCTGAAGGACACCCACCATTTCTTCGCCTTGCTGAAGAAGCACAAGGTCCAGCGCACCCAGGCGCTGCGCCTGGCCGGCCGCGAGTGGGCCGAGCCCCTGGATACTGCCGAGCTGCCGCGCCTGCTGGAGGCTGCCGGTGCAAGCCAGTTGCCGATCATGCTCTTCGTCGGCAACGCCCATTGCATCCAGATCCACACCGGCACCGTGGAAAACCTCAAGTGGATGGACAACTGGTTCAACGTCCTCGATCCGCTGTTCAACCTGCATCTGAAGACGCCGGGCGTGGTCGAGTTGTGGCGCGTGCGCAAGCCGAGCAGCGATGGCGTGATCACCAGCTGGGAAGCCTTCGATGCCCAGGGCGAATTGGTGCTGCAAGTGTTTGGCGCACGAAAGCCGGGAGTTCCGGAGTTGCAGGGCTGGCGCGAACTTGCTGAATCCTTCCCGGCACTCTGAGGGCCGACACGATGAAGAAAGCTTCCATGACTGCCCGTCCGCTGCTGGCCGGGCTGCTCACCGGCCTCTGCCTGACGGCCACCAGCGCGCTGGCCGATGCGCTGCCGCAGCGCTGGGTGAGCGCTGGTGGTTCGCTCAGCGAATGGGTCGTTGCCCTGGGGGGCGAGGCCAAGCTGGTCGGCGTCGATACCACCAGCCTGCATCCGGCTTCGCTGCAGGGGTTGCCGAAGATCGGCTACCAGCGACAGCTCGCCGCCGAAGGCATCCTGGCGCTGCAGCCGGATATTCTGCTGGGCAGCGAGGAAATGGGCCCGCCGCCGGTCCTGCAGCAATTGCGTGCCGCGGGCGTGCGGATCGAAACACTGTCGGCCAAGGCTGACGAAAAGACCGTCCACGACACTATCCAGCGCCTGGGCGAACTGCTCGGCGCGGTGGACAAGGCGAAGCGAGTCGAGTCGGACTTCGATGCACGCCTTGCCGCGCAGGACGCCTGGGTGAAGAAGGCCCAGGCCGCACAGGCCGCTCCCGGTGTCGTGCTGCTGGTCGGGCATGCCGGCGGCAACCTGCTGGTGGCCGGGCAGGACACCTCCGGCGACTGGCTGATCCAGCATGCTGGCGGCCGCAACCTCGCTACCCATACCGGCTACAAGACGCTCTCCAGCGAGGCGCTCACCGCGCTGAACCCGCAGGTGGTGGTGCTCAGCGACCGCGCCCTGGACGGCGACAAGGCACGTGCCGCATTGACCCAGCAGAATCCCGGCCTCGCCGCGACCAGCGCAGTGCGCGAGGGCCGCGTGCTGGTGCTCGACCCGACCCTGCTGGTCGGTGGCCTCGGTCCGCGCATCCCCGACGGGCTGGCTAGCCTCGCCCAGGCCTTTTATCCTTCCGCGCAGGCCCTGAACACGGAAAGTCGTCCTTGACCCGGATCGTTACCGCTCGACCGTTGTTCCTGTTCCTCGGTTTTCTCCTGCTGCTGGTCGTCTGGCTCTCACTGGCCCTCGGGCCGGTGAGCCTGCCGCTGGGCGATACCCTGCGCGCGCTGGCGCACATGCTCGGGCTGCCGGTGTCCGTCGACGGGCTCGGCCAGGCTGAACTGATCGTCGGGCAGATCCGCCTGCCGCGCACCTTGCTGGGCATCGCCACCGGCGGCGTGCTGGCGCTGGCCGGTGTGGCGATGCAGGGCTTGTTCCGCAACCCGCTGGCCGACCCCGGCCTGATCGGAGTTTCCAGCGGTGCCGCGCTGGGGGCCGCCATTGCCATCGTCTTCGGCGCCTCCATCGGCGGGCTGCCGGAAGTCTTTGCTCCTTATTTGTTGTCTGCCTGCGCCTTTGTCGGTGGCCTGCTGGTGACGGCGCTGGTGTATCGGCTGGGTCGCCACAATGGCCAGACCAGTGTGGCAACCATGTTGCTGGCCGGCATCGCGCTGACGGCATTGGCCGGCGCGCTGATCGGGCTGTTCACCTACCTCGCCGACGACGCCACGTTGCGCACGCTGACCTTCTGGAACCTCGGCAGCCTCAATGGCGCGAGCTACCCGCGTCTGTGGCCACTGCTGCTGATCACGTTGCTGGTAGCCTGCTGGTTGCCGCGTCGGGTGAATGCGTTGAATGCGCTGTTGCTGGGTGAGTCCGAGGCGCGCCACCTGGGCTTCGACGTCGAGCGACTGAAAATCGAACTGATCCTCTGCACTGCCCTCGGTGTGGGCGCGGCGGTGGCGGCGGCCGGGATGATCGGCTTCATCGGCCTGGTCGTGCCGCACCTGCTGCGGCTGATCGTCGGCCCGGATCACCGCGTGCTGCTGCCGGCATCGATGTTCGGCGGTGCGATCCTTCTACTATTGGCCGACCTGATCGCTCGCCTGGCGCTGGCGCCGGCGGAGCTCCCGATCGGCATCGTCACTGCGCTGATCGGCGCGCCGTTCTTTCTCTATCTGCTGGTCCGGGGGCGCTCCTGATGCTGTGCGCAGACAAGCTGCGGGTGAATCGCGGCTCCCAGGTCGTCCTGCAGGATGTGAGCGTGACGCTGCAGCCGGGCGAAGTGCTCGGTGTGCTCGGCCCCAACGGCGCGGGTAAGAGCACGCTGCTCGGCGCCTTGAATGGTGAATTGCCGCTTACCAGCGGAGCGGTGAGCCTCGACGGTCGCCCGCTGGAGTCGTGGCAGGGCCCCGAGCGCGCGCGGCGGCTGGCTGTTCTGCCGCAATCGTCCTCGCTGAACTTCGCCTTTTCCGTCGAGGCGGTGGTGGGGTTCGGCCGGCTGCCTCACGACACTGGCCGCCAGCGCGATGAAACAATCATCCGCGAAGCGATGCGCGCCGCGGATGCCTCGCACCTTGCCGGGCGCAGCTACCTGGCGCTGTCCGGCGGGGAGCGCCAGCGTGTGCACCTGGCTCGGGTGCTGGCGCAGCTCTGGCCGGGCGGAGAGGAGCAGATCCTGCTGCTGGACGAACCGACGTCCGCCCTCGATCCGCTGCACCAGCACACCACGCTGCAGGCTGTGCAAGAGTTCGCCGGGCGCGGCGCGGCAGTGCTGGTCATCCTGCACGACCTGAACCTTGCAGCGCGCTACTGTGACCGCCTGTTGCTGCTGCACGAGACGCGCGCACATCTGTTCGGCACGCCGCGCGAGGTGCTTCAGGCCGAACCCCTGCGCACGGTCTTCGGCCTCGACGTGCTGGTTCAGGAGCACCCGGAGCGCGGCCATCCGCTGATCATCGCGCGCTGATAGGAGTCGCCATGAAGAAGGTCCTGCTCGTCCCGCTGCTGGCGTTGCTCGCTGCCTGCCAGGGCCAGGTGGCTGCGCCGCCGCTGCCAGACTGGCAAAGCCCGGAAGAGCGCGACAGCGCCGAGCTGGGGGTGATCCGCGATCTGCGCAGCGGCGAGCAACTTTCCCCCGCGCAGCTGCTTGATCGACTTGTAGCGGCACCGCGGGTAATCGTTGGTGAGCAGCACGACAATCCGGATCACCATGCCCTCGAGCTCTGGCTGGTGCGTGCCCTGGCCGAGCGTCGCCCGAGTGGCAGTGTGCTGCTGGAAATGCTCGCCCCTGACCAGCAGAGCGCAGTCAGCGCCGCCCAGGCATCCGCCGCAAAGGGCGATATGCCGAGCGACCTGATCGCTGCGCTGCGCTGGCAGCCGGGCTGGGACTGGTCACAATACGGCCCGCTGGTGACCTGGCTGGTGAAGCAGCCGGCGCCACTACTGGCGGCCAACCTGGATCGGGGCGAGATCATGAAGATCTACCGGACCAAGCCGCAGCTGCAAGGCTCGGCGTCCATAGCCGCGTCGGTGCGCAATGCATTGCTGGAGGACATCCGTGGTTCCCATTGTGGCCTGCTGCCCGAGAGCCAGTACCCGGCGATGCTGGCGGTGCAGCAGCAGCGCGACCGGCGCATGGCCGAAAGTTTCAAGGCAGCTCCTGAACCCTCCGTGCTGATCGCCGGCGGCTTTCATGCGCGGCGCGATCTGGGAGTGCCGCTGCATCTGAAGGATATCGACGCGGCGCAAGGGCTGAAGGTGGTGATGCTGGCGGAAGTCGGCAAGCCCGTGGACCCCGGCCAGGCGGATTACCTGTGGTATACGCCGGCCCAGCCCGCCACCGATTACTGTGCGCAGATGCGCGGTAGCCTGTAAGTCACACGACGGAGCCGGAAGGCTCCGTTTTTCATAGGCTCGCTGTCAGAACGACGCGCAAGAAATCGCGGGCAAAAAAAGACCCGGCAAAGTGCCGGGTCTAAAACCGTGATTAGCCTGATGAGGAGATAATCTGAAGAGTCCGACTGCGTGGTCTCTCTAGCTTATCCAACTGGCCTCGCAGCCAGTTGTTGTAATAATAACCATTATCATTTGAGAGTCAACAGCTTTTCTGCGACTGATGCGAAGTTTTTTCTGCGGATTGGCGATGGGGCGGAAAGGTAAAAACCGGGGCAAAAAAAAGACCCGGCAAAGTGCCGGGTCGAAACCGTGATTAGCCTGATGAGGAGATAATCTGAAGAGTCCGACTGCGTGGTCTCTTGAGGTTATCGATCTGGCCTCGCGACCAGATGAATCAATAATAATCATTATCATTTGAGAGTCAACCTCTTTTCTGCAGATTTTTTCTCATCGACGAATGAGCTACCGCGGTAACGAAAAAGCCCGGCGCAAGGCCGGGCTTTCTCAAAGGGCTGAGGCTCAGTCCGGCTGGCGCTGCAGGCGCAACTGGGTGACTTCCTTGTTCAGCAGGTCGATGCGGCGTGCCATGCCCTCGATGAGGCTGTGGGCGATGCGCGGGTTGCTCTGCATCAGGCTGAGGAACTGGTCCTTGGGGATCACCATCACGGTGCACGGCTCGCTGGCGATGACCGACGCGCTGCGCTTCTCGCGGGTGAACACGGCCATGGCGCCGAAGATTTCGTCCTTCTGCACGTCACCGACCTTCTGCCCATCGACGAAGGCCTCGGCGTGGCCTTCGATGATGATGAACACGTGCTCGGCGTCATCACCCTGCTGGATCAGCTGCGCGCCGGCGGCGAAATGCTGGAAGCCGGTAGCCGGGCGGATTTCCGGTTGCTTGAGGTGCGCCAGCGCGTCGGACAGCAGCGCGGTGTGGCCGATCAGGTAGTGCAGGAACTGCTCCTGGCGCTCCTCGTCGCTGTGGATATGGCGGAACACTTCGCTGCGCGAATAGGGAATCAGGCACAGAGGTTCTTCGCTGACGTAACGGCACGGTGGCAGCTCGATACCCTGGCGCAGGCCGACCAGGTCGCCTTCCTGCAGGTAGAACAGCGGGCGCTCATCCACCAGCGCATGGACCAGGCCATTCTCGATGAGGAACAGATGCTTGCCGGGCAACTCGCCTTCCAGGTCGTCGGATCGCTCCAGGCGGATGGCTTCGCCAGCGGGTTCCAGGCCGGCGAGCAATTGCGCCGGAATGCCCTGCAGGCGATTGATCAGTCGATCGGCGTAGGCAGGTTGTTCACCGAGTAGGTACATGGCCGTAATTCCTTGATATGGCGACGGTCGAGGGCGCACGAAGGGCCCTGAGACCATAAGCGGACAGGCACCTTGCGTAAACATTTTCCCACAGAGCTTGTGAGCTAGCTCTTGTTACGTGCGGGAAATGTCTCAAGCTCGCCGAGAAGGGCTGCCTTGTGCGCGGGAGGAAGGTCGTTCCAGTGCACATCCAGCAGGGCACCCTCGATGGCGTAAAGGAGCACCTTGGAGGCACGGAAGCCCCGGGCGCGCACGGCCCGGTAAGCGCCGACCGCCCCCAGACGGCGCAGGTCGCCAGCGTTGTGGATGCCCACGGCGTGGAGCCACTGGGCAGAGGTTTTGCCGAGGTTCTTCAGGTGCAGCAGTTCGTCGTTCATCGTCGGTCCTTGCGATGGGCACGATGGGTGTCAGGTCTTGAAAAGGCCGAGAACTGCTCGTAGCGGCCGGACACACCCTGGAAAGTGTAGCGGTGGATGAGAAAAGCGTGGCGTTGTGACATCGCCCTGAAAGCGGGGCAGGGCGATGTGGCGCAGGCAGGGCGCGCCGTGCGGCGCTGCC
Source organism: Pseudomonas sp. HS-18 (assembly GCF_020401845.1). Classification (NCBI taxonomy): domain Bacteria; kingdom Pseudomonadati; phylum Pseudomonadota; class Gammaproteobacteria; order Pseudomonadales; family Pseudomonadaceae; genus Pseudomonas; species Pseudomonas sp. HS-18. The sequence goes on along the minus strand of NZ_CP084413.1, from coordinate 5,444,795 downwards.
CACCGGCCGGAGTCATCGCGTGGCGGTGATTCCGGCCGACAAACGGTGGATCAGAGGCCCGGCAGGCGCTGGCGGATGCTGGCGACCAGGGCGTCGAGGCTGGCGGCGTCGGGGGTGTCGACGCGCTTGCTGTGTTGCTGCTCTTCGGCGCTGAGAGGGTCGCGACTGGCCTGCTGCGCCTGGATCACTTCCAGGGTCGCGTCGGAGGGGTCATTGCCTTCGGCTTGGCGCTGGGTGAGCCAGCCGGTGATCACGGCTTCCGGCGCCTGGCAGTCGAGGATCAGGAAGGGCACCCCGGTTTCCTCGGCAATTTCCCAGGCAGCGGCACGTTGCTCTCGCTTGAGGAAAGTCGCGTCCAGCACGACCGGGTAGCCGGCACGCAGGATATCAACGGCCAGCTCGTTGAGGCGTTGGTAGGTCGCGGTGGTGGCGTCGCCAGCATAGATGCCGGCCTTCAGTTGGCCTTGCTGGTCGGCCTGCTGTTCGCCGAACAGGCGCTTGCGCTCCACGTCCGAACGCAGGCGAATGGCGCCCAGCGCTTCTACCAGCCGCAGTGCGACCTGGCTCTTGCCGACGGCGGAAACACCGACGGTCACCGCGAGGAAGCGCGAGGGAATGGCGCTGTAGCTCTCCGCCAGGTTGGCGTAGTTGCGATACTGGCGCAGCGTCGCGGCCTTCTGCACGGCGTCAGTCTGGTGCGCCAGGCTGAACAGCGCGATCTTGGCGCGGACCAGGGCGCGGTAAGCCTTGTAGAAATTCAGCAGGGCCAGCGACTGGTAGTCACCGGTGTATTCCAGGTACTGGCTGACGAAGCGTCGCGACAGGCACTTCAGGCCGCGGTCTTCCAGGTCCATGGCGAGGAAGGCGTAGTCGGCGGTGACATCGGTGAAGCGGAAGGGCTCGTTGAACTCGATGCAGTCGAACAGCACTACCTTGCCGTCGATGATCGCGGCGTTACCCAGATGGATGTCGCCGTGGCATTCGCGGATGAAGCCATTGGCCTTGCGCTGCTCGAACACGCCGTGCAGGCGCTCGAAGCTGGACTCCGCCCAGGCCTCCAGGGCATCCAGTTGCAGCAGGTCGGCCTTGTCCGAGAGCAGCGGACGGATCTGTTCGAAGTTCTGCCGCACCGGCGCCATGCAGGCGTCCGGAGTGCCCAGTGGGTGCTCGGTGGGGACGACCGGGGTGCGCAGGTGGAAGTCGGCGATCTGATGGGCCAGGCCGTCGATATGCTGGGCGCTCAGTTCGCCGCGGGCCTGAACTTCGCTGAGCAACTGGCTCTGCGGGAATTCGCGGCACTGGATCATGTATTCGATGGCCGGGCCGTCGCCGCCGATCTGCGGGGCGGATTCGCTGCCGGTAATGGCGATGACGTCGAGGTACAGGCCTTCGGTCAGACGCTGGTTCAGGCGCAGCTCTTCCTCGCAGAAGTGCTTGCGCTTGGCGAGGTCGGTGAAGTCGAGGAAGCCGAAGTTCACCGGTTTCTTAATCTTGTAGACATGGGAGCCAGTGAGCAGCACCCAGGAAATGTGGGTTTCGATGACCCGGAAACCGTCGACCGGATAGGGAAAGAGGGCGGGGTTCTGCAGGGCTGCGAGTAGGGTCTGGCTCACGTGATGTCCTTTCCGGTCGAATTTTCTAAAGGCGGGCATTATGGCGGCTGGGTCGGCAGGTGCAAACTCTGCAGCCGGCCGGCAACCAAATGGCCATCGCGGGGTCATAGCTCGGCCACTGCCGTTCTTGTTGGATGCGCGGCAGTTCGCATCAAGCCCGGACGCCCGCTGGAGCGGCGTCTGTCTCCTGTGGACAAAGTACGTATAATGCGCCGCCATGACGCGTCCCCGATCTTCCAAACCTCGTAAAAAAAGCGGCAAATCGTCGCCTGCCATGCGCAAGTGGCTGGGCTGGGCTCTCAAGCTCGGTCTGGTTGGTGTCGTGGTGCTGGCCGGTTTTGCCGTGTACCTCGATGCGGTTGTCCAGGAGAAATTCTCCGGCAAGCGCTGGACCATTCCCGCCAAGGTCTACGCCCGGCCGCTGGAGCTGTTCGTCGGCCTGAAACTGGGCAAGGACGACTTCCTGCGCGAGCTGGATGCGCTGGGCTATCGCCGCGAGGCCTCGGTCGCCGGTCCCGGCGCCGTGTCGGTGTCCGGCAACGCCGTCGACCTCAATACCCGTGGCTTCCAGTTCTATGAAGGCGCCGAGCCTGCGCAGCGCATTCGCGTGCGCTTCTCCGGCGACTTCGTGGCTGGCCTGAGTCGCGCCAATGGTGGCGACCTCGCTGTCGCGCGCATGGAGCCGCTGCTGATCGGCGGCCTGTACCCGGCGCATAACGAAGACCGCATCCTGATCAAGCTGGACCAGGTGCCGCCTTACCTGATCGATACCCTGGTGGCCGTGGAGGACCGCGATTTCTGGACCCACCACGGGGTCTCGATCAAGTCCATCGCCCGGGCGGTCTGGGTCAACGCCAGCGCCGGCCAGCTGCGCCAGGGTGGCAGTACGCTGACCCAGCAGCTGGTGAAGAACTTCTTCCTGACCAACGAGCGCAGCCTGTCGCGCAAGCTCACCGAAGCCATGATGGCGGTGCTGCTTGAGCTGCATTACGACAAGCGCGAAATCCTCGAGGGCTACCTCAACGAGGTGTTCCTCGGTCAGGACGGCCAGCGCTCGGTGAACGGCTTCGGCCTCGCCAGCCAGTACTTCTTCAGCCAGCCGCTATCGGAGCTGAAGCTGCCCCAGGTGGCTTTGCTCGTTGGCATGGTGAAGGGGCCTTCCTATTACAACCCGCGTCGGAATCCGGAGCGTGCGCTGGAACGCCGCAATGTGGTGCTCGACGTGCTTGCCGAGCAGGGTGTGATCACCGCCCAGGAAGCGGCTGCCGCCAAGCAGGCGCCGCTGGGTGTGACCACCCAGGGCAGCATGGCCAACAGCTCCTACCCGGCCTTCCTCGACCTGGTGAAACGCCAGTTGCGCGAGGACTATCGCGACGAGGACCTGACCGAAGAAGGCCTGCGGATCTTCACCAGCTTCGACCCCATCCTGCAGATGAAGGCCGAGTCCGCCGTCAGCGAAACCTTCAAGCGCCTGGAAGGCCGCAAGGGCGTCGCCGAGACCGAAACCGCGATGGTCGTGACCAACCCGGAAACCGGCGAAATCCAGGCGCTGCTCGGCAGCCGTGACCCGCGCTTCGCCGGCTTCAATCGTGCGGTAGATGCGGTGCGGCCGATCGGTTCGCTGGTCAAGCCGGCGGTCTACCTGACCGCGCTGGAGCGTCCGAGCCAGTACACCTTGACCAGTTACATCCAGGACCAGCCGTTCCAGGTGAAGGGCAAGGATGGCCAGGTGTGGACGCCGAAGAACTATGAAGGCACCGCCAACGGCACCATCTTCCTCTACCAGGGGCTGGCCCGTTCGCTGAACCTGTCCACGGCCAGGCTGGGTCTCGACCTGGGCGTGCCGAACGTCCTGAAGACGCTGGAGCGCCTGGGCGTGTCGCCGAATTGGCCGGCCTATCCGTCGATGCTGCTGGGCGCGGGCGCGCTGAGCCCGATGCAAGTGGCGACCATGTACCAGACGATTGCCAGTGGCGGCTTCAATACCCCGCTGCGCAGCATCCGCAGTGTGCTGGCGGCAGACGGGCAGCCGCTCAAGCGTTATCCGTTCCAGGTCCAGCAGCGTTTCGATCCGGGCGCCATCTACCTGCTGCAGAGCGCCATGCAGCGCGTGATGCGCGAAGGCACCGGGCGCTCGGTCTACAACCAGTTGCCGGCGTCCCTCACCCTGGCGGGCAAGACCGGTACCACCAACGATTCTCGCGACAGCTGGTTCTCCGGTTTCGGCCAGGACCTGCTGGCGGTGGTGTGGATCGGTCGCGACGACAATGGCAAGACTCCGCTCACCGGTGCCACCGGTGCGCTGCAGATCTGGACCAGCTTCATGCGCAAGGCCAATCCCGCGCCGCTGGACATGCCGATGCCGGATAATGTCGTGCAGGCCTGGGTCGATCCGCATACCGGGCAGGGCACTGACGCCAACTGCCCGGGCGCAGTGCAGATGCCTTATATTCGTGGAAGCGAACCTGCGCTGGGCGCAGGTTGCGGAAACCACCAGACGCCAGCCGGCGAAGTCATGGACTGGGTGCGCGGCTGGTTGAACTGATGCAAGAGGATTGGAAGTGAGAAAAGCTTGGTTTGCAGCGTCGGCGACTCTGGCGCTTCTGTCCGGTTGTGCGACCCCGCAGCAGGGTGCGATTCCCGTGCAGGACTCCGGTACCTCCGTCTCCAACTCGGAGCGCGTTGGCCGCAGCGGTGGCAACACCCAGGCGCCAGTTCGTGCCGGTGCCGGCCAGAGCATCCCGCAGGGTGACTCCGGGGTTACCGTGATGGTCCCGCAGGATGCCGGCATGGCGCCGATCCAGACTTTCCCGGCGCAGAGCGGCGCTGCGCCGATCAGCACCTCGCCGATGACCACGGCGCCGGGAGCAACGGGAACGAGCTACTCGCAGCAGCCAATCTCCACCAGTGGTGGCATCACCTCCAATGGTGGTTTCCAGTCGCAGACCTACCAGCAGCCGATCAATCAGGCTCAGCAGGCTGCGCCGACCACCCAGAACTACCAGGGGCCTTCCGGCATTCCGTCGAGCAACTCTGGCCTCTCGGCGGACGAGCAGCTGGATGGACCGGTGCTGGCGCTGCTTACCTCCGCCTCGCAGCAGCAGGGTGGTGGTGACCTCAACGGCGCTGCCGCCAGCCTGGAGCGCGCCCAGCGCATTGCTCCGCGCGAGCCGCAGGTGCTCTACAAGCTGGCCCAGGTACGCCTGGCACAGGGCGATGCTGCGCAAGCCGAACAGGTGGCGCTGCGTGGCCTGTCGCTGGCCAACGGTCGCCCGACCATGCAGGCCAGTCTGTGGGATCTGATCGCCAAGTGTCGTGACCAGCAGGGCAATACCGCTGGCGCCGCCGAGGCACGGCAGAAAGCCAAGGTGACCCTGTAATGGACGGGCGCGTGCTGGCCGTCGCCGATCAGTTGCTGCTGATCGAGCGGGAGCTGCGTGCAATCGGTCTGTGGGGAAGCGAAAGCCCGTCGCCGGACAGGCTTTCCAGCGTCGAACCCTTCTGCGTGGATACGCTGGCGCTGGAGGAGTGGCTGCAGTGGATATTTCTGCCGCGGATGAAGCTGATCATCGAGAGCGGCGCGGACCTGCCCACTGCCTCGGGGATCCGTGCCATCGCGGAAATGGCTTATGCCAATGAGGGCGCGCGGGTGGCTGGTCTGCTCGATGCGCTCGGCGCCTTCGACCAGTTGATCAGCCCGACGCCCTGAGCGGGCGTCAGTTGCAGTTCTCGCGGATGTTCTTCTCGCTGGTTGCGATGCGCTCCTGACGTTCTTCTTCGGTGATCCGGCGAACGTCGCCATTACCATCATCTACTCGAACGCGCGGGTTGTTCTTGAGTTGCGCCAGGTTGGTACGCTCCAGTTCGCACTGCTTGATGCGCTCGGCTTCTTGTTGCGCCACTTCCTGGCGCACCTTCTCGTCGGCGGCCTTCTGCTTTTCGTCATTGCTGGGTGGCAGTGTCGGTTTGGCAACGACGGGCGGCGGAAAGTTGCTGGTGGCCTTGGGCTGGGCGGTACTGGTGTTGACGGCAGAGGCGTTCGCGCCCTCCGGTGGCTGTGCCCCGAAGTGGGTGATGCCCTGGGCATCGACCCATTTGTAGACCTGCGCGGCCATCACGGTCGGGGCCAGTGCGAGCAGCAGGCTGCCCATGAAAATCGTCCGTCGCATGCTTTGTCGATCCTTGGGGTGCGGAGTCTGTCGGTAACTATAACCAAATCGCGGGCTTATTCACTCTGAGAAAGTTCACATCCCCGCTTCATTCAAAGCCATATATGGCTTGACTTGGTCGCTTCGTTTCAGAAGAATCCAAGGTTCGCTGCAGTGGGCCGGCCGCAAGCTGGTTTTACTCGGCAGACAAGAGGTGCTACCCGCGCCGCAAAGTTTCACCCTGTTTCGCGTTACCTCGCGCTGGGTGGAGGCTCTCCGTAACACAAACAGGAGTGTCTCCAGGTTCTGCTCAATCGGCAGTCGACGTAGCCGGCGATTACATTCGCCCATGTCTGCCGGGCAGCCATCCAAGTCGGTCCCCCACGTTGGGGGTTTCCGTATATAGCGTTCTAGAGGTGACAACGTGGAACTTTTATCCGGCGCTGAAATGGTCGTCCGCTCCCTGCGTGACGAAGGCGTTAAGTACATCTACGGGTACCCGGGCGGTGCCCTCCTGCATATCTACGACGCTCTCTTCAAAGAGAACGAAGTAACCCACATCCTGGTTCGCCACGAGCAGGCCGCTACCCACATGGCCGACGGCTATGCGCGGGCCACCGGCAAGCCCGGCGTGGTGCTGGTGACCTCCGGTCCCGGCGCGACCAATGCCGTCACCGGCATCGCCACCGCCTACATGGACTCCATCCCGATGGTGGTGATCTCCGGCCAGGTGGCGAGCAACATGGTTGGTACCGACGCGTTCCAGGAAACCGACATGGTCGGTATCTCCCGCCCGATCGTGAAGCACAGCTTCATCATCAAGCACCCGTCGGAAATCCCTGAGGTCATCAAGAAGGCCTTCTATATCGCCCAGTCCGGCCGTCCCGGCCCGGTGGTGATCGATATTCCGAAGGACATGGGCGATCCGACCCAGAAGTTCGAATACAACTACCCGAAGAAGGTGAAGCTGCGCTCCTACAGCCCGGCGGTCCGTGGCCACTCCGGCCAGATCCGCAAGGCCGCCGAGATGATGCTCGCCGCCAAGCGCCCGATCATCTACGCCGGTGGTGGCGTGATCATGGGCAATGCCGCCGAGCCGCTGACTGAGGTCGCGCGCATGCTCAACGTGCCGGTCACCAACACCCTGATGGGCCTGGGTGGCTATCCGGGTACCGATCGCCAGTTCGTCGGCATGCTCGGCATGCACGGCAGCTACACCGCGAACCTCGCGATGCACCACGCTGACGTGATCTTTGCCGTCGGCGCGCGCTTCGACGATCGCGTGATCAACGGCGAGACCGCAGCCAAGTTCTGCCCGAATGCCAAGATCATCCACGTCGACATCGACCCGGCCTCGATCTCCAAGACCGTCAAGGCCGACATCCCGATCGTCGGCCCGGTGGACAGCGTCCTGACCGAAATGGTCGCGATCCTCAAGGAAATCGGCGAGACCCCGAACAAAGAAGCCCAGGCTGCCTGGTGGAAGCAGATCGAGGAATGGCGTGGCACCCGCGGCCTGTTCCCCTACAGCATGGGCGACGGCAGCATCATCAAGCCGCAGACCGTGATCGAGACCCTCTGCGAAGTCACCAACGGTGATGCCTTCGTCGCTTCCGACGTGGGTCAGCACCAGATGTTCGCGGCGCAGTACTACCGCTTCAACAAGCCCAATCGCTGGATCAACTCTGGTGGCCTGGGCACCATGGGCTTCGGCTTCCCGGCCGCCATGGGTGTGAAGTTGAACTTCCCTGACGCAGACGTTGCGTGCGTGACCGGTGAAGGCAGTATCCAGATGAACATCCAGGAGCTGTCCACCTGCCTGCAGTACGACCTGCCGGTGAAGATCGTCAACCTGAACAACGGTGCGCTGGGCATGGTCCGCCAATGGCAGGACATGCAGTACAACAGCCGCTACTCGCACTCCTACATGGAATCGCTGCCGGACTTCGTCAAGCTGGCTGAAGCGTATGGCCACGTCGGCATGCGCATCACCGACCTGAAGGACCTGAAGCCGATGATGGAAGAAGCCTTCGCGATGAAGAATCGCCTGGTCTTCCTCGACATCCAGGTCGATACCAGCGAGCACGTCTACCCGATGCAGATCCGCGGTGGTGCGATGCGCGACATGTGGCTGAGCAAGACGGAGCGTACCTGATCATGCGACACATCATTTCCCTGCTGCTGGAAAACGAACCCGGCGCGCTGTCCCGCGTCGTCGGCCTGTTCTCCCAGCGCAACTACAACATCGAAAGCCTGACCGTCGCCCCGACCGAGGACCCGACGCTGTCGCGCCTGACCCTGACCACCGCCGGTCAGGACGAAGTCATCGAGCAGATCACCAAGAACCTCAACAAGCTCATCGAGGTGGTAAAACTGGTGAATCTCTCGGAGAGCGCGCATATCGAGCGCGAGCTGATGCTGGTGAAAGTGAAGGCTACCGGCGCCCAGCGCGCCGAGGTCAAGCGCACCACCGACATCTTCCGCGGACAGATCGTCGACGTCACCAGCAGCGTCTACACCGTGCAGCTGGCCGGCACCAGCGACAAGCTGGACAGCTTCATCCAGGCCATCGGCACCGCGTCGATCCTCGAAGTTGTCCGCAGCGGCGTCACCGGTATTGCCCGTGGCGACAAGACTCTCAGCATCTGATTTGAAATACGGCCCACGAGGCCAACTGACAGGGGATTACCCAAATGCGCGTTTTCTACGATAAAGACTGTGACCTCTCCATCGTTCAGGGCAAGAAAGTTGCCATCATCGGTTACGGCTCCCAGGGCCATGCACACGCCTGCAACCTGAAAGACTCCGGCGTCGACGTCACCGTCGGCCTGCGTGCGGGTTCTTCTTCCGTTGCCAAGGCTCAGAACCACGGCCTGAAAGTCGCCGAAGTGGCCGAAGCCGTTGCCGCTGCCGACCTGGTCATGATCCTGACTCCGGACGAGTTCCAGGGCCGTCTGTACAAGGACGAGATCGAGCCGAACCTGAAAAAAGGCGCCACCCTGGCTTTCGCCCACGGCTTCTCCATCCATTACAACCAGGTCGTACCGCGCGCTGACCTCGACGTGATCATGATCGCGCCGAAGGCCCCGGGCCACACCGTACGCTCCGAGTTCGTGAAAGGCGGCGGCATCCCCGACCTGATCGCGATCTACCAGGACGCTTCGGGCAATGCCAAGAACGTCGCTCTGTCCTACGCCTGCGGCGTTGGCGGCGGCCGTACCGGCATCATCGAAACCACCTTCAAGGACGAGACCGAAACCGACCTGTTCGGCGAGCAGGCCGTTCTGTGCGGCGGTTGCGTCGAGCTGGTGAAAGCCGGTTTCGAAACCCTGGTCGAAGCCGGTTACGCTCCGGAAATGGCCTACTTCGAGTGCCTGCACGAACTGAAGCTGATCGTGGACCTCATGTACGAAGGCGGCATCGCCAACATGAACTACTCGATCTCGAACAACGCCGAATACGGCGAGTACGTAACCGGTCCGGAAGTGATCAACGCCGAATCCCGTCAGGCCATGCGCAACGCTCTGAAGCGCATCCAGGACGGCGAATACGCCAAGATGTTCATCTCCGAAGGCGCTACCAACTACCCGTCGATGACCGCCAAGCGCCGCAACAACGCCGCTCACGGTATCGAAGTCATCGGCGAGCAACTGCGCGCCATGATGCCGTGGATTGCTGCCAACAAGATCGTCGACAAGACCAAGAACTAAGGTCCTTTCGACAAACGAGGAAACGCGGCGCTTGCCGCGTTTTTTCGTTTAGGGGCGGTGATCTGGTATAAAGCGGGGGTGCCGGACGTGTCCACGCAAAAGCGTGCACCGGCAAATCTCAGCCTCAACGAGTTCTCAAGGAATCGTCCATGAGTGAAGGTCACGAGGAGCCGAACAAGGCTTCCGACACCGAAGAAAGTCTGCTGCCCATCGATGAGCACATCGAAGAGGGTCATGACGCCGAAGGTCGCAAGGTTCGTCATCGCGGCATCTACCTGCTGCCTAACCTGTTCACTACTGCAGCACTGTTTACCGGTCTCTACGCCATCATCAATGCCATGAACGGCGATTTCTCCAACGCCGCCATCGCCATCTTCGTCGCCATGGTCCTCGACGGCCTCGACGGTCGTGTGGCCCGTCTGACCAATACCCAGAGTGCTTTCGGCGCCGAGTACGACTCGCTGTCCGACATGGTCGCCTTCGGAGTAGCTCCGGCGCTGGTCGCTTTCGAGTGGGCGCTGAGCAGCCTGGGCAAGGTCGGCTGGATGGTCGCCTTCATCTATGTTGCTGGTGCCGCTCTGCGTCTGGCGCGTTTCAATACCCAGGTGGGCAAGGCTGACAAGCGCTACTTCATCGGTCTGGCCAGCCCGGCTGCCGCGGCGCTGGTTGCCGGTACGGTCTGGGCGTTCGCCGACTTCGACGTTCAGGGCGCCAAGGTTTCCCTGCTGGTTGCGCTGATGGTCGCCGCCGCCGGCATGCTGATGGTCAGCAATATCAAGTACTACAGCTTCAAGGATCTTGACCTGCGCGGCCGCGTGCCGTTTATGGCAATCCTGGTAGTGGTGCTGGCATTCGCCGTGGTCTTCACCGACCCGCCGCGCATCCTGCTCCTGCTGTTCCTTGCATACGCAATCTCCGGACCGGTGCAATACTTGTTGCAATTGCGCCGTCGCAAGCAGCCGCCTGCCGTGTAATTTCCAGCGGGCTCCGCAGTCTACTGGTGCATACAGCCAGTTGTTGCGGAGCCCGTCATGCTGATCAAGTCGTCCCGCCTTTCCGATTGCCACGAATCGGAAGTCACGCCCGAATCCCTCTATCTCTCCCGTCGCCACTTTCTCGGTGGTGCGATGGCGGCTGCGGCTCTATCCGGATTGCCGCGTCTGGGTTTTGCCGAGGGCGGTCGCTATGCCGATGTCGCCGAAGCGGCTGCCCCTTCCTGGCTCACGGAAAAGCTCGCCGCTACACGCTGGGATGCTGTCACGGTAAAAGATGAAGCCATCACACCGTTCAAGGACGCGACCACCTACAACAATTTCTACGAATTCGGCCCGGACAAGGGGGATCCTGCTGCCAATGCGGGTGCCTTGAAGACCGAGCCATGGTCCGTAGTGATCGATGGGGAGGTGGGTAAACCCGGCAAGTACGCGCTCGAGGACTTCATCAAACCCTATCTGCTGGAGGAGCGCGTCTACCGATTGCGCTGCGTCGAGGCTTGGTCGATGGTCATTCCGTGGATCGGCTTTCCGATCTCCGAGCTGATCAAGCGGGTCGAACCGACCAGCAAGGCGAAATACCTGCGCTTCGAAACCCTGGTGGATCGCAAGGATATGCCGGGTGTGCAATCCAACTTCGCCTTGATCGATTGGCCCTATGTCGAAGGGCTGCGCATGGATGAGGCGATGCATCCCTTGGCGATTCTGGCTGTCGGCATGTACGGCCGGGTACTGGCGAACCAGAACGGAGCGCCGCTGCGTCTGGTGGTGCCGTGGAAATACGGCTTCAAGGGAGCCAAGTCCATTGTGCGGATCAGCTTCGTCGAGGAGCAGCCGAAGACTACCTGGCAGAGTCTGGCTTCGGACGAGTATGGCTTCTATGCCAACGTCAATCCGACGGTAGACCATCCGCGCTGGAGCCAGGCGCGCGAACGTCGTCTGCCCAGTGGACTATTCAGCCCCAATGTTCGTCCTACCCTCATGTTCAACGGCTATGCCGATGAGGTCGCTTCGCTTTATGCGGGCATGGATCTGAGGAAGGACTACTGATGCGCTATCCGTTCTGGCGGGCCGGGGTATTTCTGGCTGCATCGGCGCCGCCACTCTTCTGGCTGTACCAGGCTTGGATCTTCGATCTGGGGCCGGACCCGGGCAAGGCGCTGGTGGACAGGCTGGGCCAGGGCGGTCTCGTCCTGTTGCTCATTACCCTGGCGATGACGCCTCTGCAGAAAGTCACCCGGTGGGGTGGCTGGGTACAGGTTCGCCGCCAGCTGGGTCTCTGGTGCTTCACCTATATAGTGCTGCACCTGAGTGCCTATGCCGTCTTCATCCTTGGGTTGGACTGGGCCCAATTGGGAGTAGAGCTGAGCAAGCGGCCCTACATCATTGTCGGCTTCGGGGCGTTCCTCGGGTTGCTGGCCCTGGCTATCACTTCCAACCGCTACAGCATGCGAAAGCTGGGGGCGAGCTGGAAGAAACTGCATCGCCTGATATATGTCATCCTCGGTTTGGGGTTGTTGCATATGCTGTGGGTCGTGCGGTCTGATCTGGAGCGCTGGGCGATCTATGCAGTCGTAGGGCTTGTGCTGATGCTCCTGCGCATGCCCCTGATAGCTCGTCAGCTGCCTCGATTGCGCAGTCGACCGACCGCCGGCTGAAGAAAGTTTAAATTAGTCGTTGACGGCCGATTTAAACTCCCTATAATGCGCACCACTCCCAGCGACGAAGCGCTGAAAGAACTTGAAAATCAAGTACTTACAGAGATTGGAGGTTGGGAGTGGTGATCAGGCAGGTGATTCACTTGCCGCTCTTCATTAGCTGCTCCGGCGGCGAGCTGAAAAGAAGGTCGCCGAGGTGCTTGACAGCGAGTTTGATCGCTGTAGAATGCGCCTCCCGCTGATGAGAGGTTTGACTTCTCGGAAGCCCAAGCGATTGAGTAGAAAAGAAATTTTCGAAAAATAAAGCTTGACGAAAGATGAGGTTGGCGTAGAATTCGCCGCCTCGGTTGAGACGAAAGCCTTAACCAACTGCTCTTTAACAAGTTGAATCAAGCAATTCGTGTGGGTGCTTGTGATGTAAGACTGGTGATCGACTGATTATCAGCAACGCAAGTAACACTCGTGAATTCGAGAGTTTTAGCTCATTAAATTGAGCATGCGATTGCTGAGCCAAGTTTAGGGTTTTCTCAAAACCCAAGCAGTATTGAACTGAAGAGTTTGATCATGGCTCAGATTGAACGCTGGCGGCAGGCCTAACACATGCAAGTCGAGCGGATGATGGGAGCTTGCTCCCGGATTCAGCGGCGGACGGGTGAGTAATGCCTAGGAATCTGCCTGGTAGTGGGGGACAACGTTTCGAAAGGAACGCTAATACCGCATACGTCCTACGGGAGAAAGCAGGGGACCTTCGGGCCTTGCGCTATCAGATGAGCCTAGGTCGGATTAGCTAGTTGGTGGGGTAAAGGCCTACCAAGGCGACGATCCGTAACTGGTCTGAGAGGATGATCAGTCACACTGGAACTGAGACACGGTCCAGACTCCTACGGGAGGCAGCAGTGGGGAATATTGGACAATGGGCGAAAGCCTGATCCAGCCATGCCGCGTGTGTGAAGAAGGTCTTCGGATTGTAAAGCACTTTAAGTTGGGAGGAAGGGCAGTAAGTTAATACCTTGCTGTTTTGACGTTACCAACAGAATAAGCACCGGCTAACTTCGTGCCAGCAGCCGCGGTAATACGAAGGGTGCAAGCGTTAATCGGAATTACTGGGCGTAAAGCGCGCGTAGGTGGTTTGGTAAGATGGATGTGAAATCCCCGGGCTCAACCTGGGAACTGCATCCATAACTGCCTGACTAGAGTACGGTAGAGGGTGGTGGAATTTCCTGTGTAGCGGTGAAATGCGTAGATATAGGAAGGAACACCAGTGGCGAAGGCGACCACCTGGACTGATACTGACACTGAGGTGCGAAAGCGTGGGGAGCAAACAGGATTAGATACCCTGGTAGTCCACGCCGTAAACGATGTCGACTAGCCGTTGGAATCCTTGAGATTTTAGTGGCGCAGCTAACGCGATAAGTCGACCGCCTGGGGAGTACGGCCGCAAGGTTAAAACTCAAATGAATTGACGGGGGCCCGCACAAGCGGTGGAGCATGTGGTTTAATTCGAAGCAACGCGAAGAACCTTACCTGGCCTTGACATGTCCGGAATCCTGCAGAGATGCGGGAGTGCCTTCGGGAATCGGAACACAGGTGCTGCATGGCTGTCGTCAGCTCGTGTCGTGAGATGTTGGGTTAAGTCCCGTAACGAGCGCAACCCTTGTCCTTAGTTACCAGCACGTTATGGTGGGCACTCTAAGGAGACTGCCGGTGACAAACCGGAGGAAGGTGGGGATGACGTCAAGTCATCATGGCCCTTACGGCCAGGGCTACACACGTGCTACAATGGTCGGTACAGAGGGTTGCCAAGCCGCGAGGTGGAGCTAATCCCATAAAACCGATCGTAGTCCGGATCGCAGTCTGCAACTCGACTGCGTGAAGTCGGAATCGCTAGTAATCGTGAATCAGAATGTCACGGTGAATACGTTCCCGGGCCTTGTACACACCGCCCGTCACACCATGGGAGTGGGTTGCTCCAGAAGTAGCTAGTCTAACCGCAAGGGGGACGGTTACCACGGAGTGATTCATGACTGGGGTGAAGTCGTAACAAGGTAGCCGTAGGGGAACCTGCGGCTGGATCACCTCCTTAATCGAAGATCTCAGCTTCTTCATAAGCTCCCACACGAATTGCTTGATTCACTGGTTAGACGATTGGGTCTGTAGCTCAGTTGGTTAGAGCGCACCCCTGATAAGGGTGAGGTCGGCAGTTCGAATCTGCCCAGACCCACCAATTGTTGTGGTGTGCTGCTGATCCGATAAGGGGCCATAGCTCAGCTGGGAGAGCGCCTGCTTTGCACGCAGGAGGTCAGGAGTTCGATCCTCCTTGGCTCCACCATTAATCGTCGAAAGCTCAGACATGAATGTTCAAGTTGAACGAACATTGATGTCTGGTCTTTGTGCCAGAACTGTTCTTTAAAAATTTGGGTATGTGATAGAAGTAGACTGAATAATCTCTTTCACTGGTGATTATTCAAGTCAAGGTAAAATTTGCGAGTTCAAGCGCGAATTTTCGGCGAATGTCGTCTTCACGTTAGAGACAGTAACCAGATTGCTTGGGGTTATATGGTCAAGTGAAGAAGCGCATACGGTGGATGCCTTGGCAGTCAGAGGCGATGAAAGACGTGGTAGCCTGCGATAAGCTTCGGGGAGTCGGCAAACAGACTTTGATCCGGAGATCTCTGAATGGGGAAACCCACTTGGCATAAGCCAGGTATCTTGCACTGAATACATAGGTGTAAGAGGCGAACCAGGGGAACTGAAACATCTAAGTACCCTGAGGAAAAGAAATCAACCGAGATTCCCTTAGTAGTGGCGAGCGAACGGGGACTAGCCCTTAAGCTTCTTTGAATCTAACAGAACGCTCTGGAAAGTGCGGCCATAGTGGGTGATAGCCCCGTATGTGAAAGGTTCTTTGAAGTGAAATCGAGTAGGACGGAGCACGAGAAACTTTGTCTGAATATGGGGGGACCATCCTCCAAGGCTAAATACTACTGACTGACCGATAGTGAACCAGTACCGTGAGGGAAAGGCGAAAAGAACCCCGGAGAGGGGAGTGAAATAGAACCTGAAACCGTATGCGTACAAGCAGTGGGAGCCTACTTTGTTAGGTGACTGCGTACCTTTTGTATAATGGGTCAGCGACTTATATTCAGTGGCGAGCTTAACCGAATAGGGAAGGCGTAGCGAAAGCGAGTCTTAATAGGGCGAATTAGTCGCTGGGTATAGACCCGAAACCGGGCGATCTATCCATGAGCAGGTTGAAGGTTAGGTAACACTGACTGGAGGACCGAACCCACTCCCGTTGAAAAGGTAGGGGATGACTTGTGGATCGGAGTGAAAGGCTAATCAAGCTCGGAGATAGCTGGTTCTCCTCGAAAGCTATTTAGGTAGCGCCTCACGTATCACTCCAGGGGGTAGAGCACTGTTTCGGCTAGGGGGTCATCCCGACTTACCAAACCGATGCAAACTCCGAATACCTGGAAGTGTCAGCGTGGGAGACACACGGCGGGTGCTAACGTCCGTCGTGAAAAGGGAAACAACCCAGACCGTCAGCTAAGGTCCCAAAGTTATGGTTAAGTGGTAAACGATGTGGGAAGGCTTAGACAGCTAGGAGGTTGGCTTAGAAGCAGCCACCCTTTAAAGAAAGCGTAATAGCTCACTAGTCGAGTCGGCCTGCGCGGAAGATGTAACGGGGCTCAAACCATACACCGAAGCTACGGGTGCATCGCAAGATGCGCGGTAGAGGAGCGTTCTGTAAGCCTGTGAAGGTGAGTTGAGAAGCTTGCTGGAGGTATCAGAAGTGCGAATGCTGACATGAGTAACGACAATGGGAGTGAAAAACTCCCACGCCGAAAGACCAAGGGTTCCTGCGCAACGTTAATCGACGCAGGGTTAGTCGGTCCCTAAGGCGAGGCTGAAGAGCGTAGTCGATGGGAAACAGGTTAATATTCCTGTACTTCTAGTTACTGCGATGGAGGGACGGAGAAGGCTAGGCCAGCTTGGCGTTGGTTGTCCAAGTTTAAGGTGGTAGGCAGAGATCTTAGGTAAATCCGGGGTCTTAATGCCGAGAGCTGATGACGAGTCATCTTTAAGATGATGAAGTGGTTGATGCCATGCTTCCAGGAAAAGCTTCTAAGCTTCAGGTAACTAGGAACCGTACCCCAAACCGACACAGGTGGTTGGGTAGAGAATACCAAGGCGCTTGAGAGAACTCGGGTGAAGGAACTAGGCAAAATGGCACCGTAACTTCGGGAGAAGGTGCGCCGGCGAGGGTGAAGCATTTACTGCGTAAGCCCATGCCGGTCGAAGATACCAGGCCGCTGCGACTGTTTATTAAAAACACAGCACTCTGCAAACACGAAAGTGGACGTATAGGGTGTGACGCCTGCCCGGTGCCGGAAGGTTAATTGATGGGGTTAGCGAAAGCGAAGCTCTTGATCGAAGCCCCGGTAAACGGCGGCCGTAACTATAACGGTCCTAAGGTAGCGAAATTCCTTGTCGGGTAAGTTCCGACCTGCACGAATGGCGTAACGATGGCGGCGCTGTCTCCACCCGAGACTCAGTGAAATTGAAATCGCTGTGAAGATGCAGTGTATCCGCGGCTAGACGGAAAGACCCCGTGAACCTTTACTGTAGCTTTGCACTGGACTTTGAGCCTGCTTGTGTAGGATAGGTGGGAGGCTTTGAAGCGTGGACGCCAGTCTGCGTGGAGCCATCCTTGAAATACCACCCTGGCATGCTTGAGGTTCTAACTCTGGTCCGTTATCCGGATCGAGGACAGTGTATGGTGGGCAGTTTGACTGGGGCGGTCTCCTCCTAAAGAGTAACGGAGGAGTACGAAGGTGCGCTCAGACCGGTCGGAAATCGGTCGTAGAGTATAAAGGCAAAAGCGCGCTTGACTGCGAGACAGACACGTCGAGCAGGTACGAAAGTAGGTCTTAGTGATCCGGTGGTTCTGTATGGAAGGGCCATCGCTCAACGGATAAAAGGTACTCCGGGGATAACAGGCTGATACCGCCCAAGAGTTCATATCGACGGCGGTGTTTGGCACCTCGATGTCGGCTCATCACATCCTGGGGCTGAAGCCGGTCCCAAGGGTATGGCTGTTCGCCATTTAAAGTGGTACGCGAGCTGGGTTTAGAACGTCGTGAGACAGTTCGGTCCCTATCTGCCGTGGACGTTTGAGATTTGAGAGGGGCTGCTCCTAGTACGAGAGGACCGGAGTGGACGAACCTCTGGTGTTCCGGTTGTCACGCCAGTGGCATTGCCGGGTAGCTATGTTCGGAATAGATAACCGCTGAAAGCATCTAAGCGGGAAACTAGCCTCAAGATGAGATCTCACTGGGAACTTGATTCCCCTGAAGGGCCGTCGAAGACTACGACGTTGATAGGTCGGGTGTGTAAGCGCTGTGAGGCGTTGAGCTAACCGATACTAATTGCCCGTGAGGCTTGACCATATAACACCCAAACAATTTGTGTGTTGTACGGTGAAGACGTAACGAACCGAAAGTTCGTGTGAACCGCAAATTACCTGTCACATACCCGAATCTGGATGAGCGTGTGCAACCGCCACGAGCGTCCTAAAGAATTGCTTGACGACCATAGAGCGTTGGAACCACCTGATCCCATCCCGAACTCAGTAGTGAAACGACGCATCGCCGATGGTAGTGTGGAGTTTCTCCATGTGAGAGTAGGTCATCGTCAAGCTCCTATCCCAAAGCCCCGGTCAGCTTCGCTGTCCGGGGCTTTGCCTATTAGTGTAAGCACATGATTTGTGCTTGCTGCTGATGAGAGTCGAGGCTCTCAGAAGCCAAGCGATTGAGTAGAAAAGAAATTTTCGAAAAATAAAGCTTGACGAAAGATGAGGTTAGCGTAGAATGCGCGCCTCGGTTGAGACGAAAGCCTTAACCAACTGCTCTTTAACAAGTTGAATCAAGCAATTCGTGTGGGTGCTTGTGATGTAAGACTGGTGATCGACTGATTATCAGCAACGCAAGTAACACTCGTGAATTCGAGAGTTTTAGCTCATTAAATTGAGCATGCGATTGCTGAGCCAAGTTTAGGGTTTTCTCAAAACCCAAGCAGTATTGAACTGAAGAGTTTGATCATGGCTCAGATTGAACGCTGGCGGCAGGCCTAACACATGCAAGTCGAGCGGATGATGGGAGCTTGCTCCCGGATTCAGCGGCGGACGGGTGAGTAATGCCTAGGAATCTGCCTGGTAGTGGGGGACAACGTTTCGAAAGGAACGCTAATACCGCATACGTCCTACGGGAGAAAGCAGGGGACCTTCGGGCCTTGCGCTATCAGATGAGCCTAGGTCGGATTAGCTAGTTGGTGGGGTAAAGGCCTACCAAGGCGACGATCCGTAACTGGTCTGAGAGGATGATCAGTCACACTGGAACTGAGACACGGTCCAGACTCCTACGGGAGGCAGCAGTGGGGAATATTGGACAATGGGCGAAAGCCTGATCCAGCCATGCCGCGTGTGTGAAGAAGGTCTTCGGATTGTAAAGCACTTTAAGTTGGGAGGAAGGGCAGTAAGTTAATACCTTGCTGTTTTGACGTTACCAACAGAATAAGCACCGGCTAACTTCGTGCCAGCAGCCGCGGTAATACGAAGGGTGCAAGCGTTAATCGGAATTACTGGGCGTAAAGCGCGCGTAGGTGGTTTGGTAAGATGGATGTGAAATCCCCGGGCTCAACCTGGGAACTGCATCCATAACTGCCTGACTAGAGTACGGTAGAGGGTGGTGGAATTTCCTGTGTAGCGGTGAAATGCGTAGATATAGGAAGGAACACCAGTGGCGAAGGCGACCACCTGGACTGATACTGACACTGAGGTGCGAAAGCGTGGGGAGCAAACAGGATTAGATACCCTGGTAGTCCACGCCGTAAACGATGTCGACTAGCCGTTGGAATCCTTGAGATTTTAGTGGCGCAGCTAACGCGATAAGTCGACCGCCTGGGGAGTACGGCCGCAAGGTTAAAACTCAAATGAATTGACGGGGGCCCGCACAAGCGGTGGAGCATGTGGTTTAATTCGAAGCAACGCGAAGAACCTTACCTGGCCTTGACATGTCCGGAATCCTGCAGAGATGCGGGAGTGCCTTCGGGAATCGGAACACAGGTGCTGCATGGCTGTCGTCAGCTCGTGTCGTGAGATGTTGGGTTAAGTCCCGTAACGAGCGCAACCCTTGTCCTTAGTTACCAGCACGTTATGGTGGGCACTCTAAGGAGACTGCCGGTGACAAACCGGAGGAAGGTGGGGATGACGTCAAGTCATCATGGCCCTTACGGCCAGGGCTACACACGTGCTACAATGGTCGGTACAGAGGGTTGCCAAGCCGCGAGGTGGAGCTAATCCCATAAAACCGATCGTAGTCCGGATCGCAGTCTGCAACTCGACTGCGTGAAGTCGGAATCGCTAGTAATCGTGAATCAGAATGTCACGGTGAATACGTTCCCGGGCCTTGTACACACCGCCCGTCACACCATGGGAGTGGGTTGCTCCAGAAGTAGCTAGTCTAACCGCAAGGGGGACGGTTACCACGGAGTGATTCATGACTGGGGTGAAGTCGTAACAAGGTAGCCGTAGGGGAACCTGCGGCTGGATCACCTCCTTAATCGAAGATCTCAGCTTCTTCATAAGCTCCCACACGAATTGCTTGATTCACTGGTTAGACGATTGGGTCTGTAGCTCAGTTGGTTAGAGCGCACCCCTGATAAGGGTGAGGTCGGCAGTTCGAATCTGCCCAGACCCACCAATTGTTGTGGTGTGCTGCTGATCCGATAAGGGGCCATAGCTCAGCTGGGAGAGCGCCTGCTTTGCACGCAGGAGGTCAGGAGTTCGATCCTCCTTGGCTCCACCATTAATCGTCGAAAGCTCAGACATGAATGTTCAAGTTGAACGAACATTGATGTCTGGTCTTTGTGCCAGAACTGTTCTTTAAAAATTTGGGTATGTGATAGAAGTAGACTGAATAATCTCTTTCACTGGTGATTATTCAAGTCAAGGTAAAATTTGCGAGTTCAAGCGCGAATTTTCGGCGAATGTCGTCTTCACGTTAGAGACAGTAACCAGATTGCTTGGGGTTATATGGTCAAGTGAAGAAGCGCATACGGTGGATGCCTTGGCAGTCAGAGGCGATGAAAGACGTGGTAGCCTGCGATAAGCTTCGGGGAGTCGGCAAACAGACTTTGATCCGGAGATCTCTGAATGGGGAAACCCACTTGGCATAAGCCAGGTATCTTGCACTGAATACATAGGTGTAAGAGGCGAACCAGGGGAACTGAAACATCTAAGTACCCTGAGGAAAAGAAATCAACCGAGATTCCCTTAGTAGTGGCGAGCGAACGGGGACTAGCCCTTAAGCTTCTTTGAATCTAACAGAACGCTCTGGAAAGTGCGGCCATAGTGGGTGATAGCCCCGTATGTGAAAGGTTCTTTGAAGTGAAATCGAGTAGGACGGAGCACGAGAAACTTTGTCTGAATATGGGGGGACCATCCTCCAAGGCTAAATACTACTGACTGACCGATAGTGAACCAGTACCGTGAGGGAAAGGCGAAAAGAACCCCGGAGAGGGGAGTGAAATAGAACCTGAAACCGTATGCGTACAAGCAGTGGGAGCCTACTTTGTTAGGTGACTGCGTACCTTTTGTATAATGGGTCAGCGACTTATATTCAGTGGCGAGCTTAACCGAATAGGGAAGGCGTAGCGAAAGCGAGTCTTAATAGGGCGAATTAGTCGCTGGGTATAGACCCGAAACCGGGCGATCTATCCATGAGCAGGTTGAAGGTTAGGTAACACTGACTGGAGGACCGAACCCACTCCCGTTGAAAAGGTAGGGGATGACTTGTGGATCGGAGTGAAAGGCTAATCAAGCTCGGAGATAGCTGGTTCTCCTCGAAAGCTATTTAGGTAGCGCCTCACGTATCACTCCAGGGGGTAGAGCACTGTTTCGGCTAGGGGGTCATCCCGACTTACCAAACCGATGCAAACTCCGAATACCTGGAAGTGTCAGCGTGGGAGACACACGGCGGGTGCTAACGTCCGTCGTGAAAAGGGAAACAACCCAGACCGTCAGCTAAGGTCCCAAAGTTATGGTTAAGTGGTAAACGATGTGGGAAGGCTTAGACAGCTAGGAGGTTGGCTTAGAAGCAGCCACCCTTTAAAGAAAGCGTAATAGCTCACTAGTCGAGTCGGCCTGCGCGGAAGATGTAACGGGGCTCAAACCATACACCGAAGCTACGGGTGCATCGCAAGATGCGCGGTAGAGGAGCGTTCTGTAAGCCTGTGAAGGTGAGTTGAGAAGCTTGCTGGAGGTATCAGAAGTGCGAATGCTGACATGAGTAACGACAATGGGAGTGAAAAACTCCCACGCCGAAAGACCAAGGGTTCCTGCGCAACGTTAATCGACGCAGGGTTAGTCGGTCCCTAAGGCGAGGCTGAAGAGCGTAGTCGATGGGAAACAGGTTAATATTCCTGTACTTCTAGTTACTGCGATGGAGGGACGGAGAAGGCTAGGCCAGCTTGGCGTTGGTTGTCCAAGTTTAAGGTGGTAGGCAGAGATCTTAGGTAAATCCGGGGTCTTAATGCCGAGAGCTGATGACGAGTCATCTTTAAGATGATGAAGTGGTTGATGCCATGCTTCCAGGAAAAGCTTCTAAGCTTCAGGTAACTAGGAACCGTACCCCAAACCGACACAGGTGGTTGGGTAGAGAATACCAAGGCGCTTGAGAGAACTCGGGTGAAGGAACTAGGCAAAATGGCACCGTAACTTCGGGAGAAGGTGCGCCGGCGAGGGTGAAGCATTTACTGCGTAAGCCCATGCCGGTCGAAGATACCAGGCCGCTGCGACTGTTTATTAAAAACACAGCACTCTGCAAACACGAAAGTGGACGTATAGGGTGTGACGCCTGCCCGGTGCCGGAAGGTTAATTGATGGGGTTAGCGAAAGCGAAGCTCTTGATCGAAGCCCCGGTAAACGGCGGCCGTAACTATAACGGTCCTAAGGTAGCGAAATTCCTTGTCGGGTAAGTTCCGACCTGCACGAATGGCGTAACGATGGCGGCGCTGTCTCCACCCGAGACTCAGTGAAATTGAAATCGCTGTGAAGATGCAGTGTATCCGCGGCTAGACGGAAAGACCCCGTGAACCTTTACTGTAGCTTTGCACTGGACTTTGAGCCTGCTTGTGTAGGATAGGTGGGAGGCTTTGAAGCGTGGACGCCAGTCTGCGTGGAGCCATCCTTGAAATACCACCCTGGCATGCTTGAGGTTCTAACTCTGGTCCGTTATCCGGATCGAGGACAGTGTATGGTGGGCAGTTTGACTGGGGCGGTCTCCTCCTAAAGAGTAACGGAGGAGTACGAAGGTGCGCTCAGACCGGTCGGAAATCGGTCGTAGAGTATAAAGGCAAAAGCGCGCTTGACTGCGAGACAGACACGTCGAGCAGGTACGAAAGTAGGTCTTAGTGATCCGGTGGTTCTGTATGGAAGGGCCATCGCTCAACGGATAAAAGGTACTCCGGGGATAACAGGCTGATACCGCCCAAGAGTTCATATCGACGGCGGTGTTTGGCACCTCGATGTCGGCTCATCACATCCTGGGGCTGAAGCCGGTCCCAAGGGTATGGCTGTTCGCCATTTAAAGTGGTACGCGAGCTGGGTTTAGAACGTCGTGAGACAGTTCGGTCCCTATCTGCCGTGGACGTTTGAGATTTGAGAGGGGCTGCTCCTAGTACGAGAGGACCGGAGTGGACGAACCTCTGGTGTTCCGGTTGTCACGCCAGTGGCATTGCCGGGTAGCTATGTTCGGAATAGATAACCGCTGAAAGCATCTAAGCGGGAAACTAGCCTCAAGATGAGATCTCACTGGGAACTTGATTCCCCTGAAGGGCCGTCGAAGACTACGACGTTGATAGGTCGGGTGTGTAAGCGCTGTGAGGCGTTGAGCTAACCGATACTAATTGCCCGTGAGGCTTGACCATATAACACCCAAACAATTTGTGTGTTGTACGGTGAAGACGTAACGAACCGAAAGTTCGTGTGAACCGCAAATTACCTGTCACATACCCGAATCTGGATGAGCGTGTGCAACTGCCACGAGCGTCCATAAAGAATTGCTTGACGACCATAGAGCGTTGGAACCACCTGATCCCATCCCGAACTCAGTAGTGAAACGACGCATCGCCGATGGTAGTGTGGAGTTTCTCCATGTGAGAGTAGGTCATCGTCAAGCTCCTATCCCAAGACCCCTGGTCAGCTTCGCTGGCCGGGGGTTTTGCTTTTGCGCGCGGGAAAGTCACGTTCGCCTGGGTTGGCACGGCCGCTCGGTTTCCAGAGTTTTCGAGACAATTTCCGGGCACCGAATCGGAGGTTGTGTCGTCTACAATAGCGACAAATTTTCCCTGAGTGCCTACATGCCCGAAGTCGAAGGACATGCCTTGCAGGATCTGCCTCTGGAGGAGCTGACGGCTTGCCACGAGTGCGACCTGCTGATGCGCCGCGAGCCTGTTCCGTCAGGGCATCGCTCCGTTTGCCCGCGCTGCGGCTATGAGCTGGAGATCCATCGTCCCCATATGATCCGGCGTGCGCTGGCCCTGGTGCTGACGGCACTGTTGCTCTATATCCCGGCGAATTTCCTGCCGATCATGCACATCACCATTCTTGGCCAGACCAGCATGGACACGGTATGGAGCGGCGTAATCGGTCTGTACGAGTCCGATATGAAGGGCGTCGCGGTCCTGGTCTTCCTGTGCAGCATGGTGATCCCTCTGGCCAAGTTGCTGTGCCAGCTGTTTGTCCTGCTGACCATACGTTTCAAGGTCTGGCGCGACCAGGGGATGTTGTTGCTCCGCGGTTACCAGCACCTGCGCGAGTGGGGCATGCTGGAGGTTTACCTGATGGGGATCATCGTTGCCATCGTCAAGCTGATCGACATGGCCGAGTTGCATGTCAGTGTCGGCCTGGCTTGCTTCATCGGGCTGCTGTTCACCCAGGTGTGGCTCGAAGTGACCATGTCCCATCATCAGGTCTGGGGTGAACTGTCCGGGGAGTTCGATGATGCGAGCCATTGATGCCGATATTCTGGTTTGTGGCGAATGCCATCAGCTCAATCGCCGTGAAGTGGATGACGAGACCCATTGCAGCCGCTGCGGTGCGCTGGTGCATGAGCGACGCCCGAACAGCCTGACCCGTACCTGGGCCTTGCTGATCACCGCCGCGGTGCTCTACATCCCGGCCAACCTGCTGCCGATCATGACGGTCAACTTCCTCGGCAACGGTATGCCCGCCACCATCATGGAAGGCGTGGTGGAGCTGATCAATGCGGACATGCTGCCGGTCGCGGCGGTGGTGTTCATCGCCAGCATCCTGGTGCCGACGTTCAAGCTGGTGGGCATTGCGCTGCTGCTCTACTCGGTGCAGCGACACCAGCCGATGTCCGCCAAGCAACGCATCATCATGTATCGCTTCATTGAGTGGATCGGCCGTTGGTCGATGCTCGACATCTTCGTCATCGCGATCCTGGTGACGTTGGTGAACTTCGGCAATCTGGCGAGCATCGAGGCGAACCTCGGTGCAGCCGCCTTTGCCTGCGTGGTGGTCCTCACCATGCTGGCGGCAGTGACTTTCGATCCCCGGCTGATCTGGGATAACACGGACGCGGAAAACGACGATGAGTGATCTCCCCAAACCCAAGATGCGCAAGACCACCAACTGGTCGGCAATCTGGATCCTGCCATTGATCGCGCTGGCGATCGGTGCCTGGCTGGCCTGGCGTGCATACGACCAGGCGGGGATCGTGATCAACATCCAGTTCGAGAGCGGCGAGGGGATCCAGGCCAACAAGACCGAGGTGATCTTCAAGGGGATCGGCGTCGGTAAGGTGGTCGACCTTCACGTCAACCAGCCCACCCTTGGCGTCACGGCAACCGTGGAGATGCGCAAGGAGGCTGCCGAGTACCTCAGCAAGGGAACGCGTTTCTGGCTGGTCAAGCCGCGCGTCTCGATAGCCGGCGTCACCGGGCTGGAGACCCTTGTATCGGGCAACTACATCGCCATCGACCCGGTGAAGGGCGAACAGCAGAAGGACTTCACCGCGCTGAAAGAGCCGCCGCCGCTGTCCGACTCCCTGCCGGGCCTGCACCTGACCTTGAAGGCCGAGCGCCTCGGTTCGCTGGAGCAGGGGAGCCCGATCTACTACCGGCAGATCCAGGTTGGCCAGGTGAAGAGCTACCGCCTGGCGGAGGACCAGAAGACCATCGAGGTGAAGGTCCACATCGAGCCGGCCTATGCCAACCTGGTGCGCAAGCACACACGTTTCTGGAACGCCAGCGGCATCACCCTGTCCGGCAGCCTCAGCGGCCTGAAGCTGCGTACCGAGTCGCTGGCGAGCATCGCGGCCGGCGGTATCGCCTTCTCGACGCCTGACAATTACCCGGACAGCCCGCCCACCGACCCGACCAAGCCGTTCCGCCTGTATGAGGACTTCGACGCGGCTCAGGCCGGCCTCAGCGTCAAGGTGAAGGTCAGCGACGTCAGCGGCCTGACCCCGGGCAGTACGCCGGTGATGTACAACGGCGTGCAGGTCGGCACGGTGAAGAGCATCGACATGGACAAGGATTTCAATGGCGCCACCGCCACCTTGTCCATGGACCCGCGCACCGAGGACTTCCTCAACAGCAAGACCGAGTTCTGGATGGTCAAGCCGAGCATTTCGCTGGCGGGTATCACCGGGCTGGAGGCGCTGGTGAAGGGCAACTACCTGAGTGTGCGATTCGCCAGTGGCGGCGATCCGACCCGTGACTTCGTCATCCGCCCGAAGGCGCCCCCGTTGAATCTCGACTCGCCGGGCCTGCACCTGGTACTGACCACGGATCAACTGGGTTCGCTGGAGGTCGGTACACCGATCCTCTACCGCCAGATGAAAGTGGGCAGCGTGCAGAGTTACCAGCTCTCCCGCCGTGACCCCTCGCGGCTGATCATCGGTGTCCATATCGAGCCGGAGTACGCCAAGCTGGTGAACACCTCGTCGCGCTTCTGGAACATCAGCGGTGTCACCATCAGTGGCGGTCTGGACGGGATCAAGCTGAAGAGCGAGTCGCTGCAGACGCTGATCGCTGGCGGCATCGCCTTCGATACCCCGGACCCGAAGGCTGCGCCGGTGACCAAGGTGCGCCGCTTTGCGCTGTACGACAGCGAGGACGATGCGCACCTCAAGGGCCAGATCATCGACCTGCGCGCCGATACCGCGGATGGTCTGAAGGAAGGCACCGTCCTGCGTTACAAGGGCCTGGAGGTCGGTCGCGTCGAGCAGGTCGATCTGAGCAAGGATCTGCAGTCCGTGCAACTGAAGGCGCGCCTCACCCGGGGAGCGGATCGCATCGCTCGGCAAGGCACACGCTTCTGGGTAGTGGGCCCGCAGGTCGGTCTTTCCGGCGTATCCAACCTGAGCACCATCGTCAGTGGCCAGTACATCGAAGTGTTGCCGGCGCCCAAGGCCGGCCAGGCGCAGACCAGCTTCAGCCTGCTGGGCGGCGAACCCAACCGCCTCCTGGATGCTGACGGCCTGCGCCTGACCCTGAGTGCGTCTCGACGGGGTTCGCTCAAGGCCGGGGTTCCGGTGACTTACCGCGAGGTGCAGGTCGGGAAGGTTACTTCGTTCGAGCTGGGCGAGACGGCGGACCGCGTGCTGGTCCACATTCTCATCGAGCCACGTTATGCGGCGCTGGTGCGGACGGGCAGCCGCTTCTGGAATACCAGTGGCGTCGGTGTCGACGCAGGTTTGTTCAAGGGAGTGAAGCTGCGCACGGAGTCGATGGAAACCATCCTCTCCGGCGGCGTGGCCTTCGCGACACCGAACAACGACGAAATGGGTTCGCCGGCCAAACCCGGGCAGACCTTTGCGTTGTTCGACGAGTACGACGAGAAGTGGCTGGACTGGGCGCCGAAGATTCCGCTGGGGAAGGCGAACTGAGTTTCAGACGTACAGGAAAAGGGCCGCATCAGCGGCCCTTTTCATTCTACGCGTGCGGTGGATGCACGAGCAGCATTTGCAGGGTGGCTTGGTGCGCACCGGTACCCATCAGCATCGTCGCTGGAGGCATGGGTATCGGATAGGCTTCGGCGTTATGCGGTTCGCGAGCAAGCTCGCTCCCACAAGTGCAGGGCCACGCAGAGTCGGAAAGGAAAAAGCCCCGCATGGCGGGGCTTTTTCGTTAACGCTGCGAGAGCATCACGCCGGTTCGGCGCTGGCTTCCACGTCGTTGTGCGCAGCCTTTTCTGTGTCGCGCCGGCGGATGTACTTCCAGTCCGCCTCGTCGATGTAGATACCGTTGGGACCGCTGCCGCCCTCCAGGTCGATGGCCACCTGCGCCGACACCTGGGGCTTCACGCTCGCCAGGATCGGCACGAAGCCCAGTTGCAGGCTGGTCTCCAGCAGCGCCGACTGGTTGCGTTCGTCGATGTCCGCCGCCTCGTCGAGGTAGTAGGGCAGGCGCACGCGGCCGGCCTGCTCGCGGTCCATCAGGTGCAGCAACAGGTACATGTTGGTCAGCGCCTTGATGGTCATGGTGGTGCCGTTGGACGCGGCGCCGTCGATATCGGTGTGCATGATCGGCTGGCCGCCCAGCTTGGTGATCTCGAACGCCAGCTCGAACAGGTCCTTCAGGCCCAGTTGGTTGTTGTTCGCCGCCACCAGGCGCGACAGGTAGTCCTTGGCTTCCTCGTTCTTCGCATCCTGCTCGGCGCTCTGGGTCAGGTCGAAGACGGAGAGGTTCTCGCCCTCTTCGTACTGGCCGGCGCTGTGGATGATCTGGTCGATGTGCTTGAGCGCGTCCTTGTTGGGCGCCAGCACGATGCGGAAGCTTTGCAGGTTGGATACCTGGCGCTTGTTGATCTCGCGGTTGAACAGCGCCAGTTGGTGTTCCAGGTTGTCGTAGTCGCTGCGGATATTGCGCAGGGTACGGGCGATGTCAGTGACGGCTGCACGGCGCGCCTTGGCCAGGGTCATGGCTTCGTCGGTGCGGTGTGCGTAAGCGTTGATCAGCAGTTGCAGGCGACGCTCCGGATCATCCTCGCTATCGAACTTGGCCACGCCCTTGAGGCGCACCTGGGCGTACAGCGCCTCGATCTGACCGTCCACGCGCTGCAGCGATTGCCAGGTGTCCTGATAGTCGTTGAGCAGCGGCAGTAGGTTGTCCATGGAGTCGTCGACCGGGTCCATGAACGGGATGCCGAAGGGCAGGTTGGCCGGCAGCAGCTGGCGACGGCGCAGGGCGTCGTCGAGGGTGCGTTGCTTGGCTTCCATGTCGGCCAGTTGGCGGCCGATCAACTGCAGCTTGGCGGAGAGCTGCTGGACGCGTTCGGTGAAGGCGTCGGCGGAGCGCTTGAGCTCGTCCTGGGTGGCTTCCAGCTGGGCGAGCTGCTCCAGCTTGGCCGGCTCTTCGGCGTTGAGCGTCTGGCTGCGACGGAAGTCTTCCAGCGCCTTCTGCGCATCGAGCACGTCCTGATAGAACTTGTCCGCTTGCGCTTTGCTGGCGTTGCGGTCGGCGGCCACGGCCTGCTGGGTCTTGAGCTGCTTGAGCTCCTTCTCCAGGCGCTCCTTCTGGTCGCGCAGCGCGGCGCGGTCGGCCAGGGCCTGCAGGGCCGGCGGCTCGATGGTTGAAATGTCGATGGAGAGGCCGGGCACTTCGAAGCGCTCGCCCTTGAAGGCATCGAGGATCTTCTCGACGCTGCCGACCCACTGGCCGGCTTCGTCGAGGTCTACGCCTTTTTCGCCCAGCGGCAGGCTGAACAGCGCGCCGTTGAACAGACGCATCAGACGCTCCACGTCCTGCTGGGAGAATTCCTCGCGCAGGCGGGCATAGCTGTTGTTGTCGGCGTGCTCGAGTTGCTGGCGAACGCCCTTCAGGCGTTTTTCCAGATCGCGCATGCGTTCTTCCAGGTCTTCGCTGGAGAACTGCCGGGAGTGCGCCAGGGCGCCGGCCAGTTCGTCGTGAGCGTCCTTGGCGGCGAGCAGTTGCTGCTCCAGGACCTTGACGTCATCGACCAGCGCGAAGCGGTTCTTCAGCACGGCGAGTTCGCCCATCCAGCGCTGGATCTCGCTGATCTCGCGCTCCAGGCGCATCAGCTCGGCGGTGCTGCCGCGCTGCTCGTTCTGCAGGCCGTCCTGCTCGCGCTTGTAGTGCTCGGCCTGGATGACCAGCTCTTCCTTGCGCGCGCCGGAATAGTCTTCCCAGGTGCCCAGCAGGTTATCCAGCAGCGGCGAGAGGCGGTGCATCTTGCCGCGCAGCAGTTCGCGCTGCTGCACGCCGTTGGCCAGGGCCTCGACCAGCGGGCCGGCGGCGACCAGGGCCTGGTAGTCACCTTCCATGCGGCGTACGTCGCGGAAGGCTTCCTCGCAGGCGGCGATGTAGTCGACGCTGCCCGAACGCAGGCTGTGCTCGAAGGCATCGAGGAACAGCTGCTTGAGCTTGGCCGCGGTGATCTCGCGCATGTGCAGCAGGTTGATGAACAGCGAGCGGAAGGTCTTCAGGCTCTGTTCGCTGGTGGAGCGCAGCGGGATCAGGGTCAGGTCCAGCGGGATCGAGGTGTGGCCGCCGACCAGCAGGCGACGCAGCTCGTCGGGCTTCAGTTCATAGGACTTGATGCCCTCGCGCTCAAGGTTGGCATACAGCTCGCGCAGGCGCAGGCAGGTGCCGTTCTTCTGGTAGTGCTCCAGGTCCAGCTCGCCCTGGTAGGCGAAGAACTGGTGGCCGAAGCCGCCGCCTGGACCGCGGCCGCCGACGCCGATCACATGGCGGCCGTTGGGCAGGTCCAGCTCGATGAGGATGTAGCTGGTGTCGGTGGCGAAGTAGAACTTGCGCGAGGCTTCCAGGCTGTACTTGCCGAAGCTCATGTCGGACATGCGCGCGAGGATCGGGAACTGCAGCGCGTTGATCGACGCCGACTTGCCGAGGTTGTTCGCGCCGTACACCGACAGTGGCTGTTCCAGCGGGAAGATGCCGAGGCTGTAGCCGGCGGTGTTGAGCAGGGCGAAGCGGCGGATGCCGTAGCGTTCCTGGGTCATGCCTGGGCCTCCTGTTCTTCGGCGATGGCGCGGGCGAGGGCGTCTTCTTCGCTCTCTTCTTCCGCGACGGCAGCGGGTTCGTCGATCACCACGATGGCGTCTTCGCTGTCTTCCAGCGGTTCGTCGGCGTAGGACTCGAGGATCACCACCGGCTCGTCGTCTTCTTCCATCAGCGCGGGCGCGGTGAACTGCATTTCGCTGGCGTACAGGTTGCTGGCCAGGTCGCGGTCCTGCTGGACCGACAGGCAGACGTCGAGGAAGCGGTGGATGGGCGGCAGGAAGCGGTACACGCCGTTGTCCTCGGCGGCGAAGCCAAGCTGGGTGAGGCGACGCATGACCTTCTCTTCCAGTTCTTCCTGGGTGGTCACCTCGGCCTGCAGGAACAGGTCGCGGTACTTCTCCAGCAGCGGCGGCAGTTCGTCGCGGCCGATGCTGCCGCCGTCGAGGACGGCCAGCGGGTCGCGGCCCTGGTCGGCGAGGTGTTCGACCAGGATGAAGGTGAACAGTGCCAGGCGCTGGGCGGTCTTGTTCACCTGGGCGCCGGTCTGCTCGGGAACGAAGTAGTAGAAGCCGCGGGTATCGCAGACCAGCTCGTAGCCCAGGCTGCGGAACAGCGCGCGGTAGGCGTCCTGCTGGTTGGACAGCTGGCTGTACAGCTCCGGATCACGGCGGCTGATGTGGAAGCCCTTGAACAGCTCGCGGAAGATCGGCGCGAGCTGGGTCATTTCGGTGAGATTAATCTGCATGCGATTCGCTCTTGCTGTCCTTGCCAGCGGTCGGGCCGGCGATCAGGGCGAAGGAGCACAGGCTGACGCTGTGCTGGAGAGTGTCGTATTGGGCCCGCTCAAGGCGGTCGCGCTGGAAGCGGGCATCGCGCGACAGGCGCGAGAACCAGTAGAGCAGTTCGTCGGTGGCGCCTTCGGGTTCCTGCTCCAGCAGCCATTGCATCAGGTCCGGCAGGGGCAGCGCGGCCTGGCAGCGGTCGAGCATTTCCCGCGCGGTGCGCGGCGAACGCTGCGGGCCGTCGTTCTTGCGATTGCCGCTGGCCTTGGGGAAGTGCGCCGGCTTGGGCTGGAAGTTGGCGAGGGCGAAGACGTAGCTCTCGACCTGCGAGGCGGTGCCCAGGAAGTTGCTCTGTGGCCGGGTGAACATCGGCATCGCCGCCTGCGGCACTGCGTCGATGCCCTTGCGCCGGATGACTGACAGCGCCAGGGCTGCGCCGCGGGTGATCGCGTTATGCCGGCGCGCTTCCTCGCGCAGCGGCAGCAGCAGTTCGCGGGCGCGGCGCAGGGTGAGCTGGGCAGTGGTCTGCATCTCCAGGATACGCGCGTGGGTGCGCAGCAACTGGTCGTCGTCCACCAGTTGGCCCAGGCGTGCCTGTTCGCTGAGCAGGCGTAGCAGCACCTGTTCCACGCGGTGCACGCCCTGTTCGAAGGCGCCATCGGCGGAGACCAGCTGGATCATCGGTTCGACGTATTCGTCCCAGGTTGCCAGGACTTCGGCATAGCGCTGGCGCAGCGGAATCTGCCGGTCCTGGGTCTTGGCCCGATCGGCCACGGCGACCAGCGCCTGCTCGTCGTTGGCGAGCTTCTTCAGCACGTCGCGCACGCGCATGTCGAGCAGGCGCAGTTGCCGGGCAAGGTCGTTGCCGTCGCGTGCCTCGAAAGCCTCGCGAATGTAGCCGGCGAGGCGCTCGAGGTGGCGCAGGTAGGCTTCGATCTCCAGGCACAGGCCCAGGCGGTGCTCCTGGCGCAGGTAGGCGAGGAAGTCGTGGATCTGCGCGTTCAGCTCGAAGCGGTTGGGGCTCTTGGCCACCGGGACGAGGATGTCCAGGCGGACCCACTGGTCGAGCAGGGCGGTGATGTCCACCGGGGTACTGTCGGGCAACTGGCTGGTGAGCTGGATACGCAGCTCCACCAGGCTCAGGGTGCCGGCGTCGAAGCGCTCGCACAGCGGTTCGAGCAGCACCCAGTGTTCGGCGAGGGCGCGGAGTACGCGTCGTGGGTCGATCATCGGCTTGGTTGGGCCCGGAATGAACAAAGGGAGCGATTGTACTGCAAAGGTCCCCCCCTGGCCGACAGGGTGACGAAACGCGTCAGTTTGCGACCGCGACAGCGCCCAAGGTGTGCGCTGGTTCACGGAAAATCAGGGCTAACTCACTGAATTTTCTGGCAAGTTTTTTGCCATAGCCTGTTATCAGAGCCGGGATATCGAAAGGCTGATCGCTGCCATGACCTACGACGCCGCACTTGCCAAAGCCCGCTGGGCCGAACTGGAACGCCAGAACGACCTGGACTGGGACCTGGATGCGATCACCGATCGCAACGAAGCCATCGCTTTCCTGCAGCGCTTCGAAAATCGCTTGTGCATCTATTCGTCGTACGTCGAGAAGCTCTACAGCAACTACAGCTTCGTGATTCCGGAGAGCCAGGAGGGCGGCATCACCATCCTCCCCGACGAGCAGGCCTGGTTCGACACCTTCCACGACATTCCCGCCGAGGCGGTGGAGCCCACCGGCATCCATATCCTGCCCGGCGAGACGATGGGTTACAGCGGCCTGTACCTGAAGGTTCCGGGCGAGCACCGGCTGGTGGCCTCGCGGGAGTTGCCGTTCCAGGATGGCCTGAAGCTGCTGATCAACCGTTACCGCATGCGCGGGGACATCTTCCTGCCGGTGCTGGTGAAGGGTGACCTGCGCGAGTATGAGGCGCGCATGCCCTCGCTGCATCTGCACCGCTTGAACACCGCCAAGCTGCAGGCCCAGTCGCGGCTGAACCTGGATGCCATCAAGGGCGCCATCGCCGAGCATCTGATCGGTCTGTTCCGCCATCACTGAGCTTTCGGGCGCCCGAAGCTGTCACCCGGGTGTGACGATGGGTAACAACCTGGCCCGGACTTTCCTTTCCTCGTTTATCGTTCGAGGTGATTTACTCGACTATGGGTCGGCCCGCCGTGGCGGGTGAATTCCTATAGTGGCATCACGGCGCCGAGTCTCGACCTGTTTTCCGGCTCGCCTCGCCCGATGAATAACAACTAGGCGCTCACTCGACGTGCGCCAGGAAAGGAGAGTGCCATGCATCAGTCCTCCGGTCCGCTCATGCGTGCCCTTGCCTTGCTCTGCGGCGGCCTGCTGGCCTTTTCCGCTCAGGCGCGCATGCAGTCGATGGACGATGATGAGCTGTCCGCCATCTCCGGCCAGGGCGCGATGCTCACCGTCGACGCTTCCACCTACCAGAACTACCAGTATACCCGGCTCAACTTCGGCGCCGACATCAGCCTGCTGACCAACATCGATCAGTTGAGCCTGGGCAACTACAGCCGCACCGGCTCGACCACCGTCTCCGGCCAGCCGGCGGATATCCTGATCAACAACTTCGCCCTGGGCAGGGTCGACAACGCCAACTCTCCCGACGCCAAGGTGGTGCCGTTCCAGATCCAGGATCCGTACGTCGAGTTCGCCTTCCAGACCAACAACGGTGTGCGCCAACTGGTGGGCGCGCGCGTCGGTTTCGGCAAGGCGCAAGGCGATCTGTCCGGCGACATCCTGTCCCTTACCGGCAACCTGCAGGGGCAGATCTATGGGCCGGCGTCCATCGCCTACGACTACTACACCCGCAACGGCTGCCCGAATCTGATCAACTGCCTGGCGCTGGCCGTGGCCGGGGATACGCCGGTGTACGCCGACGTGGTGCTGCTCAAGGCCGGCACGGGCGAGGCCACCATCAACGGCCAACCGATCAACCGCGCCACGCAGATCGGGATCGCCAAGGGCGACTCGCTGCATTCGGACGCTGGCGGCCTGATCGCCGCGCTGATCCCGACCCTGTCGACCACCAACAATTGCCAGGCGCTGGGCCTGACTACCTGCTTCGACCTGACCAACTACAAGACGATCTATATCGGCAAGCCGGGCTCCACCGACATCAATACTGGCGCCCAGGGCATCTTCTTCTCCCTGCAGAACCAGAACGTGCCTTGGCAGGACCTGGCCAATGCCGGCAACTTCGTCAATACCCAGTCCGGCGCCTTCGCCAACTTCCCCAAAGTGGGCTCCGGCGCGGATTCGGTCTATCCGATCCTGATCAACCTCTACGATGCGTTGCGCGGCCTGCCCCGGCAGTCCACCTGCATGGGCGCGCAAGCGTCAGGTTGCTGAGATGAGGAGTGCTGAGATGAGCTGGCGCGCCGCGTTGTTCGCCTGCCTCGCCGGCTGCCTGGTCAGCCTCCCGGCGTTGGGCATGAAGGCCCTGGATGATGAGCAACTGGAAGAAGTCAGTGGCGCCGGCCTGGGCTTCTTCATCGACGGCTTCAGCTACGACCAGGCGACCGCCACCTCGAAGATCACCGGCGTGAAGAACAGCGCCAACCAGGACGTCCAGGTCGATATCACCGGCGCCTACATCAAGGGCGCCGGCAGCCAGCGCGGCACGCTGGACACCAAGGCCTACCTGGGCACGCCCATGCACCCCTTCACCCTCGGGCCGATCAAGTACAAGGCCGGGCTGAACATCCCGGCCAACCAGGAAGCGCTGCAACTGATGACGCCGACCTGGACCGACCCGATCAACGACACCCACAAGTTCGGCCTGTGGTCGTACTACCAGGGCTGCCTGTATGGCGACGCCGGTTGCACCAACCCGGCCCAGGCGACCAACAAGGTCAATGCCGAGCTGAGCGCGCTGAAGACCCAGCGCGACACGCTGCTCACCACGTATTCGAACAACATGGTAACGCTCAAGAGCGGCATCGACGCCGACATGGTGGTGGTCAACCAGCGGGAGACCCAGGTCGATGCGGCCCAGGCGGTGCAGAAGACCAACTACAACACCATGAACACTCGTTACACCTCGGCGCCTGCCCAGGTCTGCGGGCTCTGGTGCGTGGACCGCCCGGCGCTGGGGACGAAGTACGACTGCGGCATCCTCGCCGCCTGCAACAACAACACCGCGGTGAAGAACTACAACGCCTCGGTGGACACCTACAACACCAGCACCAGCGACCTCACGGCTGCCCAGCAGAACCTCAGCGCCGCCTGGAACGTCAGCCGCAACGGCGTCACCCTGAGCCAGCGCGCCAGCGACTACGACAAGTTCGTCCAGCTCTGCGGCGCCCAAGGCGGCAGCGCCACCACCTGCGTCAGCGGCACCATTACGCGCACCGAGAAGAATGTCTCCACGGTGCAACTGGTGGCCGGCGCCATGCAGAGCTCCTCCGGCACCCGCATCCAGGGACTGGATATCGGCATTGCCACCAAGTTCACCCTGCCCAGTACGGCCTACAACAGCAACGGATCGGCTGGCGCAACCACCTCGCGTACGGACTTCTTCTCCATCGCCCTGGAGAACTTCACTCTCAACGGCTCCTACCTCAACCTGTGGGGCGACGCCGCCGGGCTCAAGGCCTCCATGAGCCTGCAGATGTATGCTGACAAACTGATCATCGCCGGCTGCGAGAACTGCGCCGACAGCAACAAGGTGGTGGCCAAGAATGTCTACTTCGACCTCAACCTGGGCGACGCCAATTACCAGCCGGCAACGCTCTCCGTGGCCAGCAACGGTGACCTGGTGCTCAGTGCGCCGGGCGTTACCTGGGCCAACCACGAGGCCTTCTACCAGAACGTTCAGAAGAGCAATATCAGCATCGGAAACCTGAACATCAGCGGCACCGATGTCGGTTCCCAGGCCATTCGCGGCCTGCGTATCGACTACTTGAATGTCCGCACCGTGAACCTGCCGCGCTAGCGCAAGAGGAGACTCGCCGTGAACAGCGCACGACTTCCGCTTCTGGCAACGCTGCTGCTGGCCGCCACCACAGCCCACAGCGAGATGCGCGGCCTGGACGACAGCGAAATGGCCGATGTCAGCGGCCAGGACGGCGTCAGCCTGAGTGTCAACTTCAATCTTGCCGCCAACACCGCCGATACCCGCTGCACCGGTGGCTGCGGTGCGCGCCTGGCGATCCAGCCGCTCAACAGCACCGGCTATATCGTGCTGGACAACATCAAGGGCACCTTCAGTTTCGACGGCATGTCCATCGACATGGTGACCATCAACAATGGCTTCAACGGTGACGGCGCGCTGTTCAACCGCCAGGCCATGAAGATCGGCCTGACCAACGCCAGCGCCACCAACCTGCAGTTCACCCTGGGCGGCGCCAACCAGGGCAAGGTTTCCGGCAGTGGCCTGCAGCAGACCAACCTGCTCACCTACCAGGCTACCGGCGCGGTCAAGCTCACCGGCAACGTCTACGTCTTCGGCACTCCGTAAGCGAAACGCACGGGCTCTCCGCCCGCCGGCCTTTCCCCCCAGCGCGTTTCACGCGACAATCCCGCCTCGTCGTGTCGGCCTGCTCGCGCAGGCACCACCCACAGGTAAACGCCCCTTGATCGAAGAAGCCCGTCGCCGCGCCTACCTTGGCGCCATGCAGGTCGCCAGTTGGCTGCCGCGCGTGGTGCTGCCGTTCGCCGCTCCGTCGCGCCCGGAGTTGCTGGAAACGCCTGCGCCCGTCGTAGCCGAGCCGATTGCTCCTGCGTCCGTTGCGGTGGCTCGCGAGGCCGTCGCCCCGGTTGCCGCCCCCGCGCCTGCTGCACCGGCAATGCCTGCAGAACCCGGCTCGATCGCTGCGCGCCTGCTGCCCAAGGTCGGCGCTGCGGCCAAGCCGGCTGGCGCGGTCAAGGCCGAAGATCCGGCCGAGGCGGAAGCCGAACCGGCTGTCCGCGCGCCGATCGCGCCGCCGCCACGCTTCGCCCTGCAACTGCTGCGTGCCGGCGAATGCACCGTGCTGGTCGAACTGCCCACCGGCGAGCCGCTGGCCAGCCGCGACCCGGCCTACCTGCTGCTCAAGGACCTGCTGCGCGCCGCCGGCCTGCCGGACAGCCCGCAACTGATGGGCGAGCCGGTACGCTGGCCGCTGTTCTCCCGCGGCAACATGGACCAGGGCCCGCAAGCCGCCCGCGAGTTCGTCCAGGGGTTCGTCGCCGCGCGGCTGGAGGAGGGCGCCCCGTGTTCCTGCCTGTGGCTGGTCGGCATGCCCGCCGTGCGCTTCGCCGGCGAGGGCGATGAAGAGTCCCTGCTGCGCGAGCTGCAGGTCGAAGGCCTGGGCGTAGCCTGGGCACTGCCGGGCCTGGAGCGCCTGGCCGAAGAACCCACTTTGAAAGCCGACCTCTGGCGCGCCATGCGCCGAGTGCGGCAACGCTGGATGAGTCAGGCACCTGCATGAGCGACGCTGTTTCTTTCCGCCCGATGACCGAGGCGGACCTCGATGCCGTACTCAAGATCGAATACGCCGCCTTCAGCCACCCCTGGACGCGCGGCACCTTCGCCGATGGGCTGAAAAGCTATGAATGCTGGGTGATGTTCGAAGGTTCCCAGCAGGTCGGCCACGGCGTGATCCAGCTGATCCTCGATGAAGCGCACCTGCTCAACATCACCGTCAAGCCGGAGAGCCAGGGCCGCGGCCTGGGGCTGGCGCTGCTGGAACACCTGATGAAGCGCGCCCACGAGCGGGGCGGAGTGGAATGCTTTCTCGAAGTCCGCGCCTCCAATGGCCCTGCCTATCGCCTTTACGAGCGCTACGGCTTCAATGAAATCGGTCGTCGCCGCGATTACTACCCGGCAGTCGGCGGCCGTGAAGACGCGCTGGTGATGGCCTGCACGCTGGTCGACTGAGCGCCCACCACGCGGGCCTCTTTGCACTGACCAGGACGCAGGATGGGGGGGCGCGAAGCGACACTTATCAATCGGTGCGCCTGAGGCATGGGTATCGCTCCGCGCCACCCATCCTACGAGAACTTCCCCGACTCCCCGCGACCCCGCACGCCGGAATCCAGGAGTGCGTGGGAGCGGACGCTGTCCGCGATCATCTCCCCGCCGCACTGTTCGTTCCGACCTGTCCAGATCACTTCCATTCCGGGATAGCCCAAGCTAGAGCCCTCGACATTTTATCCCCCGCAAAGCCTGGAAATTTCCCACGATTCGGGTTTCTCCGAGGGCGATTCCTGGCTTACGCTTAAGCCCAATAACAACAAGAACATAGGGTCGCAGACATGAATCGCAGCGATGTGATCGTGGTGGGCGCCGGTATTTCGGGGCTGACCGCAGCCTGGCGTCTGGCGCAAGCCGGGCAACGGGTCAAAGTGATCGAAGCGAACAAGCGCGTCGGTGGGCGCACCCTCAACCATCGCTTCGCCAGCGGCGAGGTGGTCGAGGTGGGCGGCCAGTGGGTCGGCCCTACCCAGGAACGCATCCTTTCCCTGCTGGCCGAACTCGGCCTGTCGACCTATCCGCAATGGAACCAGGGCGACAACCTCACTCTCTTCGGGAATCGCCTGCGGCCCTATCGCGGCGCTATTCCGAAGCTTCCTCCCCATGTTCTGCTCGATGTCCTTCAGGCTCATGTACGCCTGGACCGCATGGCACGGGAAATCCCCCTGAGCGACCCCAGCCTGCACCCCAAGGCCGAGCTCTGGGACAGCCTCACCTTCGCCGAATGGCTGCGGCGCAACGTGCGCACGGCCGCCGGGCGCAAGGTCTTCGAGCTGATGAGCGGCGCCGTGCTTGCCGCCAGCCCCCATGACCTCTCGTTCCTCCATGTGCTGTTCTACATCCACAGCGGCACCAACCTGGATACCCTGCTGGGCGTCGAGGGCGGCGCCCAGCAGGACCGCATCCACGGAGGCTCCCAGCGGATCAGCGAAACACTCGCCGAGCGTATCGCAGACGTCATCACCGGCGAGCCGGTGCGCACCGTGCGGCAGAACGGCAGCAGCGTCGAGCTGATCACCGACCGCGGTACGCACCAGGCCGCCCGTGTCATCTTCGCCGTGCCGCCCACCCAACTGCTGCGGATCAGCCAGGAGCCGCTGCTGCCCAGCTGGCGCGACCAGTTGCTGCAACGCCTGCCGCAGGGCTCGGTGATCAAGTGCATGGCGCTCTATGACACCCCGTTCTGGCGCGACAAGGGCCTCTCCGGCCAGGCCACTAGCGAGATCGGCCCGGTCCGCCTGACCTTCGACAATAGCGTCCCCGACTCCGGACGCGGCGTGCTGCTGGGCTTTATCGAAGGCGACGAAGCGCGCCAGTGGAACGCCCGGCTTGCTGACGAGCGCCGCGGCCAGGTGCTGGAGTGCTTCGCCCGCTACTTCGGCGAGCAGGCGCTCCAGCCGAAGGATTACGTGGACAAATCCTGGGCCGAGGAACCCTTCGCCCGGGGCTGTTATGCCGCCCTGTTCCCGCCGGGACTGTGGAGCAGCGGCGCGGCGCGCCTGCGCGAACCCTACGGGCGTTTGCACTTCGCCGGCACAGAAACGGCGACGCGCTGGATGGGATATTTCGACGGAGCCGTAGAGGCCGGGGAGCGTGCGGCGCGGGAAGTGCTGGGCGCGCGGGAAGATCACGGGGAGGAAGACTATGTGCGACACCTTGGTATTGCGTAGCGGCGGGGCCACCTGGTTCGCCAAGAACAGCGACCGCGAGCCTGCCGAAACGCAACGCCTGATCCGCCTGCCTGCTGTGAGCGGCGACAGCGCGGCCAAGGTGCGCACCACCTATCTGGATATCCCCCAGACCTCCCATCGCCATGGCGTCATCCTCAGCCAGCCGGCCTGGCTGTGGGGCGCCGAGATGGGCGTCAACGACAAGGGCGTGGCCATCGGCAACGAAGCCGTGTTCACCAGACTGACCCAGCGCGACGGCGAAGCCCTGCTCGGCATGGACCTGCTGCGCCTTGGGCTGGAGCGCGGCAGCAGCGCCCGCGAGGCGTTGTCGGTGATCACCGGACTGCTGGAGCGCCATGGGCAGGGAGGCCCTGCCGGCTATCGCAACAAGCGCATGCGCTACGACAACAGCTACCTGATCGCCGACCGCGACGAAGCCTGGGTGCTGGAAACCGCCGGGCGCCTGTGGGCGGCGAAGAAGGTCGAGCGCTGGGCGATCTCCAATGCCCTGAGCCTCGGCCACGAGTATGATCTCGCCAGCCCTGACCTGGAAACCCAGGCGCGCCGCTTCGGCTGCTGGAATGGCCGCGGAGATTTCCACTTCGCCCGCGCCTTTGATGGACGCGTGCTGCCCTGGGTTGCCGGTGCCCACCAGCGCCGCCAGCTCAACGAAGACTTTCTCGCCCACTGCCCGGCGAAGGTCGACTGGCTGGC
Organism: Pseudomonas sp. HS-18; assembly: GCF_020401845.1. NCBI lineage: Bacteria > Pseudomonadati > Pseudomonadota > Gammaproteobacteria > Pseudomonadales > Pseudomonadaceae > Pseudomonas > Pseudomonas sp. HS-18. Next base: position 5,404,459 of record NZ_CP084413.1, on the reverse strand, counting down.
GCTGGTTGTCGCTCTGCGCAGCCACGGTCACCGCGGGCATCGCTTCGACCTGCACGACAACCGGCAGATCTGTCTGCACGCCGGCAGCTTCTGGCGCCCCTCGCAGACCACCGCCAGCCTCATCGCCCGGCTCGACGGTGAATCTCCGCGCCTGGCCGCCACCGGCACCTCTGCACCCTGCCTGTCCATGTTCCAGCCGCTGGGTTTCGAAGAGCGCGCCGGGGAAGGTCTGCTCAGTCTCGAAACCGACGCCGTGGAGGACTCGCTGTGGTGGCGCTTCGAGACTGTGCACCAGCGCGCCCTGGCCGATCCCGGTTTCGCCGATGCCTTGCGCGCCGGCCACGGCTGGCTGGAAACCGAGTTGCTCAGTGCCCTGGATCGGCGCACGCTGGACTGGCCGCGCCTCGCCGCCGAAGGTCAGGCCTGGCATGACGCCTGGTACCAGCTGGCGCTGCAGCAGGCGCCGCGTCCACCACGCTGGTGGCGGCTCAACGCCGTGCACTGATGCCGCTTGTCAGTCACGCCCGCGCTGCGTAAGGTGCCGCCAGCCAATGATGAGGAGCCGGACATGAGCGATCTGCAGGAACTGTTCGACAACAACGCCCGCTGGGCCGAAGCCATCAAGGAGGAGGACCCCGAGTTCTTCGCCAAACTGGCCCGCCAGCAGACTCCCGAATACCTGTGGATCGGCTGCTCCGATGCACGCGTGCCGTCGAACCAGATCGTCGGCCTGCTGCCGGGCGACCTGTTCGTCCATCGCAACGTCGCCAACGTCGTGCTGCACACCGACCTCAACTGCCTGTCGGTCATCCAGTTCGCCGTCGACGTGCTCAAGGTCAAGCACATCCTGGTCACCGGTCACTATGGTTGCGGCGGCGTGCGCGCCGCGCTGCAGCACACCCAGCTCGGCCTGATCGACGGCTGGCTGCGCACCATCCGCGACCTCGCCTACGAATACCGCGACCACCTCGGCCAGTTCGAGAAGGAAGAAGAGCGCGTCGACCGTCTCTGCGAGCTCAACGTCATCCAGCAGGTCGCCAACGTCAGCCACACCAGCATCGTCCAGAACGCCTGGCACCGTGGCCAGAAGCTCTCCGTGCACGGCTGCATCTACGGGATCAAGGACGGTATCTGGAAGGACCTCAACGTCACCGTCAGCGGTCTCGACCAACTGCCGCCGCAATACCGCCTGCGCCCACTCGGTCAGTCTTGAGCCGACGTCTTTGCGTCATCCCCGGTGACGGCATCGGCCGCGAGGTCGTGCCCGTCGCCATGGAAGTCCTGCACCGCCTGCTGCCCGATCTGCAGATAGAAGAGGCCGAAGCCGGCTGGGACTGCTTCCAGCGCCACGGCACTTCGGTGCCCGACACTACCTATGACCGCCTGCGCGACTGCGGCGCCGGATTGTTCGGCGCCGTTTCCTCGCCCAGCCACAAGGTCGAAGGCTACCGCAGCGCCATCCTCAGCCTGCGCCAGACGCTGGCGCTGAACCTCAACCTGCGCCCCGTGCGCTCGCGCCCAGTCGTCTCGCCGCGCGCAGGCATCGACTTGCTGGTCTTGCGGGAGAACAGCGAAGGCCTCTACAGCGGCCGTGAGCACTGGGAGGCGGAAGGCGTCGCCATCGCCGAACGAGTCATCAGCCGCACCGCCTGCGAACGCCTCGCCGCCGGCGCCGCGGAGCTTGCTCGCCTGCGCCACGCACGGCGCATCACCCTCGTGCACAAGGCCAACGTCCTGCCGCTCACCTGCGGCCTGTTCCGCGATACCTGCCGCGACCGGTTGGCCGAAGATGGCTGGAGCGACCTACTCGACGAACGCCTGGTCGATGTAGCCGCCCTGCAACTGGTCGAACGCCCGGAGTCTTTCGACCTCATCGTCACCACCAACCTCTTCGGCGACATCCTCTCCGACCTCGCCAGCCACTGGGGCGGCGGCCTAGGCCTTGCACCTTCGCTCAATCTTGGCGCCGGCATCGCCCTGGCCGAACCCGTCCACGGCAGCGCCCCGGACATCACCGGCACTGGCCGCGCCAACCCGCTCGCGGCCATCCTCAGTGCCGGCATGTTGCTGCGACATTACTGGCAGTTACCGGAACTGGCTGATCGCATCGATGACGCGGTGGATGCATTCCTGCGGGAGGAGGGGAGGGTGGACTTCGGGATCGAAACGACGCGGGTGATTGGGCAGGGTGTGTTGGAGCGGTTGGGCTGATTGAGCGATCTTGCCGGTCGCGGTGACCCTCGCTGACTATCGGCCCGAACTACGCTGAAAGCACCACTCTCCTGAGGTGCGCAGCATGTGCGGACGCTACGTCAGTCCTGAAGAGGCCGCCATCGAGCGCTACTGGCACATCGGTGCGCGCACACCGCCGCGCTGGTTGGAGGCCTGCTACAACGTCGCCCCGACCATGACCGTCCCCATCCTGCGCCACAACGAAAGCGGCCAGCTCGAACTGCTGCCCGCCCGCTGGGGACTGATCCCCAACTGGTGGAAGGACTCCACTCCGCCACGCTTCTCCTTCAACGCCCGCAGCGAAGAAGCTGCAGGCAAACCCCTCTGGCGGCACGCCCTGCGCAGCACTCGCTGCCTGATGCCCGCGCTGGGCTGGTATGAGTGGAACGAGAAGGAAAATCTGCGCAACCCGGCGGGCCGGCAAGTCCACCAGCCTTACTTCATCCACAGCGACACCGACCCCATCATCGCCATCGCGGGCCTCTGGTCCCTGTGGATGAGCCCCAATGGAGAGCCGGTCCTCTCTTGCGCCCTACTCACCAAATCCGCTGCGCCGAGCATCGAGAACATCCACCATCGCATGCCTGTGGTGCTGGCGCTGGAGAGCTCCGAGGAATGGCTGTCTACTGCCACCTGTAACGAGGCGGTCGACGACCTGATTCGTCACGCGCGGGAGGACTTTGCGGGACACCGGGTTTCCTTGCGGGTAAATGACACGCGGAATGATGGGGATGGCTTGCTGGCCGAGGCTGAGTAGTCGGGGAAAGAATGACTTTTCGCAGACAAATAAAAAGGGGTTTAGCTTTCGCTAAACCCCTTCTTTTATATGGTGGCTACACCGGGACTTGAACCTGGGACATCAGCATTATGAATGCTGCGCTCTAACCGACTGAGCTATGTAGCCGAGTGGCGCGCATTTTCCGCAGATCGAGGGGGGGTGTCAACCCCTTTTCTTGAATATTGTTCTGTTCTATCAATCGTTTAGCCGGTCGTGCGGGATTTTCGCGATGAGCGGCAGGGCGGGCAGCCATAAGAAAAAGCCCCGGCTGATGGCCGGGGCTTTTTCGTGTTTGGCTGGCGCTTAGACGTTGAAGCGGAAGTGCATCACGTCACCGTCCTTGACGATGTAATCCTTGCCTTCCAAGCGCCATTTGCCGGCTTCTTTCGCGCCCTGTTCGCCCTTGAACTGGATGAAATCGCCGTAGGCGACGACTTCGGCGCGGATGAAGCCTTTTTCGAAGTCGGTGTGGATCACCGCGGCGGCCTGCGGGGCGGTGGCGCCGACGCGCACGGTCCAGGCGCGGACTTCCTTCACGCCAGCGGTGAAGTAGGTCTGCAGGTGCAGCAGTTCGTAGCCGGCGCGGATCACGCGGTTCAGGCCGGGTTCTTCGAGGCCGAGGGATTCGAGGAACATGTCCTTCTCTTCGCCGTCGTCGAGCTCGGCGATCTCGGCTTCGATCTTGTTGCACACCGGTACGACCATGGCGCCTTCTTCTTCGGCGATGGCGCGGACGACGTCCAGGTGCGGGTTGTTCTCGAAGCCGTCTTCGGCGACGTTGGCGATGTACATGACGGGCTTGCTGGTCAGCAGGTGGAAGCTGCGCACGAGGCGCTTCTCGTCATCGCCCATGTTCTTCATCAGCGAGCGGGCGGGTCTGCCTTCGCTGAAGTGGGGGATGAGCTTTTCCAGCAGGGCTTTCTGGACCAAGGCGTCCTTGTCGCCGCCCTTGGCGTTGCGCGCGACCTTCTGCAGTTGCTTTTCGCAGCTGTCGAGGTCGGCGAAGATCAGTTCGAGGTCGATGATTTCGATGTCGCGCTTGGGGTCGACGCTGTTGGAGACGTGGATGACATTCTCGTCTTCGAAGCAGCGTACGACGTGGGCTATAGCGTCGGTCTCGCGGATGTTGGCGAGGAACTTGTTGCCCAGGCCTTCACCCTTGGACGCGCCGGCTACCAGGCCGGCGATGTCGACAAACTCCATGGTGGTCGGGATCACGCGCTCGGGCTTGACGATCTCGGCCAGCGCATCGAGGCGCGCATCGGGCATCGGCACGATGCCGCTGTTCGGCTCGATGGTGCAGAAGGGGAAGTTTTCCGCCGCGATGCCGGATTTGGTCAGGGCGTTGAACAGGGTGGACTTGCCGACGTTGGGCAGGCCGACGATGCCGCAGTTGAATCCCATGCTAGGTCCCTCGCGCCACGTGGCGGAAATAGAGGTGTAATCAGGCCTTCTGGCTGTGCAGCTTCTGCATCGCGCGGGTCCAATCCCCGTCGAGCATTTCCGGCAGCACGCCGAGGGCGAAGTCGATGCTGGTATCGAGCAGTTCCTGTTCGGCGCGCGGAGCGCGGCCGAGAACGAAACCGGAAACCAGGCTGCTATGCCCCGGATGGCCGATGCCAAGCCGCAGGCGATGGAAACCGTTCTGGTTGCCGAGCTGGGCGATGATGTCGCGCAGTCCGTTGTGCCCGCCGTGTCCGCCGCCCTTCTTGAGCTTGGCGACGCCGGGAGGCATGTCGAGTTCGTCGTGGGCCACCAGGATGGCTTCGACCGGAATGCGGAAGAATCCGGCGAGCGCCGCCACGGCCTGGCCGCTGCGGTTCATGTAGGTGGTGGGAATCAGTAGACGAACGTCGCGGCCCTTGTGGCTGAACTTGCCGACCAGGCCGAAGTACTTCTTGTCGAGAGACAGGTTCGCGCGTTGCGCGTCCGCCAGTCGCTCAACGAAAAGGGCCCCCGCGTTATGCCGGGTCTGGTCGTATTCAGGGCCTGGATTTCCCAGGCCAACGATCAGTTGTACGGCAGTCACGACGGGGGCCCCTTCCTTAAAGGCAATGGTGCGCGCGATTACTCGGCAGCAGCTTCGCCTTCACCTTCTTCTTTCACTACGCGGGAAGCGTGGATGTTGGCGACGGCCAGGTCGTTACCGTGGGCCAGTTGCACCAGCTCTACGCCTTTGGGCAGTTTCAGGTCGGACAGGTGAACGATCTGACCCAGTTCTACTTTGGCCAGGTCGACTTCGATGAATTCCGGCAGGTCTTTCGGCAGGCAGGAAACTTCGACTTCGGAGATCACGTGGGAGATCTCGCCGCCGCCAGTCTTGACGCCAGCAGCAGTAGCTTCGTTCAGGAAGTGCAGCGGAACGTGAGCGGTCAGCTTCTGGCCGGCAACGACGCGCTGGAAGTCAGCGTGCATGACGAAGCCTTTGGACGGATGGCGCTGCAGGGCCTTGATCAGTACGGTTTCCTTGGCGGAACCGACGTTCAGGCTGATCACGTGGCTGAAGGCAGCCTCGTTTTCCAGCAGTTTGGAAATCTCGCGCAGTTCCAGGGTGACGGATTGCGGGGCTTTTTCGCCACCGTAGATCACAGCCGGGATCAGGCCAGCATTACGACGCAGGCGGCGGCTCGCACCTTTCCCCAGGTCGGAACGCTCTTGGGCATTCAGTACAAAATCAACCATTTGACTATCTCCAAAATGACAAGATCGCCCGGACGCTTGCGACCAGCGTTCGGGCGATTTTGCTGATGCTCCGCCGACATGGCGAAGCGCTTTACGTCAGGCCTGTCCCGCCTTAGCGGAACATGGCACTGATCGATTCTTCATTGCTGATGCGGCGCATGGCTTCAGCGACAACCGGAGCGATGTCCAGCTGGCGGATGCGGCCACAGGCTTGTGCAGCAGCGGACAGCGGGATGGTGTTGGTCACCACCAACTCGTCCAGTACGGAGTTCTCGATGTTCTCGATGGCGCGGCCGGACAGCACCGGGTGGGTGCAGTAGGCGATGACCTTGGCGGCGCCGTGCTCTTTCAGAGCCTTGGCGGCGTGGCCGAGGGTGCCGGCGGTATCGACCATGTCGTCGACCAGTACGCAGGTACGGCCTTCGACATCACCGATGATGTGCATGACTTCGGACTGGTTGGCCTTCGGACGACGTTTGTCGATGATGGCCAGGTCGACGCCCAGGGACTTGGCGACGGCGCGCGCACGCACCACACCACCGATGTCCGGGGAGACGATCATCAGGTTCTCGAAGCGCTGGTCTTCGATGTCGTCGACCAGTACGGGCGAGCCGTAGATGTTGTCGACGGGGATATCGAAGAAGCCCTGGATCTGGTCGGCGTGCAGGTCAACGGTGAGTACGCGGTTGACGCCTACGACGGTCAGCATGTCGGCAACGACTTTGGCGCTGATGGCCACGCGAGCGGAACGCGGGCGGCGATCCTGGCGGGCGTAACCGAAGTAGGGGATGACTGCCGTGATACGAGTCGCCGAGGAGCGGCGGAAGGCATCGGCCATCACCACCAGTTCCATCAGGTTGTCGTTGGTCGGTGCGCAGGTCGGTTGAATCAGGAAGACGTCCTTACCACGAACGTTTTCGTTGATTTCAACGCTGATCTCGCCGTCGGAGAACTTGCCGACAGAAACGTCACCGAGGGGGATGTGCAGCTGCCGTACGACACGGCGTGCCAGATCGGGGTTGGCGTTCCCCGTGAAAACCATCATTTTGGACACGCTGCGGTACCTGTGTCGGCTTGAGGGTAGGCCCGGTTGAGCCAGAAGAAAATGGCAGGGGCGGCTGGATTCGAACCAACGCATGGCAGGATCAAAACCTGCTGCCTTACCGCTTGGCGACGCCCCTGTAGCTTACAACTTGCGGAGCAATGTGTTCGTTGACGCTGTACGTATAACCCCTTGGGTTAATGGCAGGGGCGGCTGGATTCGAACCAACGCATGGCAGGATCAAAACCTGCTGCCTTACCGCTTGGCGACGCCCCTGTATCGTACAACCGATTACATTACTGCTTCTCAGGCCTGGCCTTGCAGCTTTCGGTGCAACATCGAGATGTTACGGCCCTGGGCAACAAAACTCGGCAGAGTGGCCGGAAGTTGGCGGCGAACTTTATCAGCATCGCCCTTGTTTGGGAAGCTCCCAAACACACAAGCTCCGGTGCCGGTCAATCTCGCTTCGGTAAATTTACCTAGCTGGATCAGTGCGTTACGTACATCCGGGTAACGCTTCTCGACGACCGGCTGGCAGTCGTTATGACCGTCCACCCCGAGAAGGCTGCGAACTTTAATGGGCGGAGTATCCCGTGTCAACTCGGGATCGGAGAAAACTTCTGCTGTGGAGACAAAGACTTGCGGCACAACTACGAGGAACCAGGGCTCGTCGAGTTCCACTGGCGTGAGCTGCTCGCCGACGCCTTCGGCAAATGCCGCTCGGCCGCGTACGAATACCGGGACGTCTGCGCCCAGGCTCAGGCCCAGTGCGGCAAGGCGGTCTTCGTCCCAGCCCAGTGACCACAAATGATTCAGCGCCAGCAGGGCAGTGGCGGCATCGGAACTGCCGCCGCCAATGCCACCGCCCATGGGCAGGCGCTTGTCCAGCCAGACATCGGCACCCAGCTTCGTGCCGGATTGTTCCTGCAGCCGGCGTGCGGCTTTCACGATCAGGTTGCTGTCGTGGGGCACGCCTGCGATGTCGGTGTTCAGGCGGATTTCGCCGTCCTCGCGCACAGCGAACTGGAGTTCGTCGCCATGATCGAGAAATTGGAACAGGGTCTGCAACTCGTGGTAGCCGTCGGCGCGGCGGCCGGTGATGTGCAGGAACAGGTTGAGCTTGGCCGGTGCCGGCAGGGTCAGGCGGTCTTGCATGTCACTGCTGGCTCGCCTGGCCCAGCTGGCGCGGTTGCCAGGTTTTCACCACCAGGGTGACGTCCAGGTCCTGGCCGTGCAGCTTCAGGCGCTCGGGCAGCCAGTAGCCGTTCTGTTCGCTGTAGCGGGTGTATTCCACGTCCCAGCCGTCCTGTTGCAGCCTGGCCAGGCGGCTGTCGCTGTCGAGGGTTAGGCGACTCTTGCTGTCCGGGGCGGGCAGGCCGCGAATCCACCAGAGCAGGTGGGAAACCGGCAGGCGCCAGCCCATCTGCTGTTCCAGCAACTCTTCGGGGGAGGCGGCTTCATAGCGGCCCTGGCCGGCGACTTCGAGGGTCACGGCGCCTTCGCGGCCGGTCAGCCGCGCGGCGCCGCGGCCGAGCGGGCCGGACAGGCGGATGTCGTAGTAGTCCTGGCGCTGCAGCCAGAACAGGGTGCCGCTGCCCGAATCCTTGGGCGCGCGGATGCCGACCTTGCCGTCGATCTGCCAGCCGTCGAGGGTGGCGATACGGGCCTTGTGGGCATTCCAGGCGGTGGCGTTGCCCTGGCCTTCCAGGGCTTCGTGGGTGCCGAAGCTGGAGCAGCCGGCCAGCAGGGCCAGCGCGGCAGCGCCGATCAGGTGACGTAAACGCATAAATCAGAGGGTTCCGGAGCCGGTCAGGCGCAACATGGTGTCGCGCAGGACGGCGCTGTCAGGCTGGCTTTGCAGGGCGGTGGCCCAGACCTTGCGGGCTTCGCTCTGCTTGCCCTGGGCCCAGAGTACTTCGCCCAGGTGCGCGGCCACTTCGTGGTCGGGGAAGCGTTCCAGCGCCTTGCGCAGGTAGCTTTCCGCTTCGCTGAGGTTGCCCAGGCGATAATTCACCCAGCCCAGGCTGTCGAGGATCGCCGGGTCGTCCGGGTTCAGCGAGTGAGCCTTCTGGATCAGGTCGCGGGCTTCGCTGTAGCGGGTGGTGCGGTCGGCCAGGGTGTAGCCCAGCGCGTTGAGCGCCATGGCGTTGTCCGGCTCGCGCTGGATGATCAGGCGCAGGTCCTGCTCCATCTGCGCAAGGTCGTTGCGCTTCTCGGCGAGCATGGAACGGGTGTAGAGCAGGTTGAGGTCGTCCGGGAACTGCTTGAGGCCTTGCTGGATGACGCTCCAGGCGCGATCGACCTGGTCGCGGTTGGACAGGCCTTCCGCTTCGATCAGGTACAGCTGGATGGCGTAGTCCGGTTGGCGGTCGCGGGTTTCGGCGAGGCGGCGCGAGGCATCGTCATAGCGTTTCTGGTCCAGCAGGATCTCGGTGGAGCGCAGCTGGGCCGGGAGGAAGTCGTTGCCCGGTCCGACCAGGGCGTACTCCTTGAGCGCGGTTTCCGGGTCCTTCTGCTCCTCGGCCAGGCGGCCCAGGTTGAAGTGGGCGGAGTCGACGTGGCTGTCGCGCTCCACCAGTTCCTGCAGGTAGACCTTGGCTTCGTCCCAGGCCTGGGCTTCGAGGCAGACCAGGGCCAGGGAGAAGCGCAGGTCGTCGTCATCGGGGAATTGCTCGACCAGCGCGGAGAACTCGGCCTTGGCGTCTTCCAGGCGGTTCTGCTCCACCAGCAGGCGGGCGTAGGCGAGGTGGACGCGCTTGTCGTCCGGGTGTTCCTTGATGCCGGCCTTGAGCAGTGGCAGCGCTTCATCGCTGCGCTTCATGCTCTGCAGCAGGCGGGCGCGCAGCAGCAGCGGGGCGACGTCGTGCTTGCTGGCGGAATTGTCTTCGAGCAGGTGCAGGGCTTCCTGCGGGCGGCCGTCCTGTTGCAGCAGCAGGGCCTTGCCGAACAGCAACTGGCCGTTGTCCGGGTACTTCTTCAACAGGCGATCGAAGCTCTGCAAGAGGCCTGCGCGGGTATCCGGGTCGGTCTCGGCGGCGGACAGCGCGAGGAAGTCGAAGTGGGTGTCGCCCTGGCCATTGAGGACTTTCTCCATGTACACCATGGATTCGTCGTACTGCCCGGTGCGCGCCAGCTGGATGGCGGCGGCGCGCTGGGCGTCGAGGTTGTCCGGCGCGGCCTTGGCCCAGATCAGCGAGGTGTCCAGGGCTTCCTGGTCAGCGCCCAGGTATTCGGCGATGCGGAACGCGCGCTCGGCGACGCCCGGGTCGCGGGTTTCCTTGGCCTGCTCGACATAGTTGGCGAGGGCGATGTCGAAGCGGTTGCGCTGGCCTGCCAGTTCGGCGGTCAGTAGCGAGAACATCGTGTCCTCGCTGAAGGAGCCGTACTTCTGGTCCTTCTGGGCAGCCGCGGCCTTGTCCTTCTCCGCGGAAGCACTGTCGGAATTTTTCTGTGTAAGAGACTGGCAGCCGCCGAGCAGCAGCAGAGCAGTCAGCAGCGCAAGAGACTTGTTCATAGAGGAAGGACGAGGGCCTGACCTGCGAAATGGGACCATCATGACATAAGGAAAGTGCCAATCCCATGGGCAAGCGCCGCTGGATGGCCTGTATACGATTTGCAGTGTGCGATACGTCGCGGGTGGTTGTCCTTCACTGGCCTAAGTAGGACAATTGCGGGCTTTCCGATCAGCATCAGCGATTCTGCATGGCCTTCATTGCCCTCGGCATCAACCACAAGACCGCGTCCGTGGCCGTGCGCGAGCGCGTGGCTTTTACTCCCGAGCAGATGGTCGAGGCCCTGCAGCTGCTGTGCAGGCTGACCTCCAGCCGCGAGGCCGCGATCCTCTCCACCTGCAACCGCAGCGAGCTCTACCTGGAGATCGAACACCCGGATGCCGGCGACGTGCTGGCCTGGCTGGCCGATTACCACAACCTGGGCATCGATGACCTGCGCGCCTGCGCCTACGTCCACCAGGACGAGGAAGCCGTGCGCCACATGATGCGCGTGGCGGCCGGCCTGGATTCCATGGTACTGGGCGAGCCGCAGATACTCGGGCAGATGAAGTCCGCCTACGCGGTGGCCCGCGAGGCCGGCACCGTCGGGCCGATGCTCGGGCGCCTGTTCCAGGCTACCTTCAGCACCGCCAAGACCGTGCGCACCGACACGGCCATCGGCGAGAACCCGGTGTCGGTCGCATTCGCCGCTGTAAGCCTGGCCCGGCAGATATTCAGCGACCTGAGCCGCAGCCAGGCGTTGCTGATCGGCGCCGGCGAGACCATCACGCTGGTCGCCCGCCACCTGCACGAGCAGGGCGTGAAGCGCATCGTGGTCGCCAACCGCACCCTGGAGCGCGCCAGCCAACTGGCTGAGCAGTTCGGCGCCCGCGCCATCCTGCTGGCAGACATGCCGGACGAGCTGGTCAACAGCGACATCGTCATCAGTTCCACCGCCAGCCAGTTGCCCATCCTCGGCAAGGGCGCGGTGGAGCGAGCCTTGAAGCAGCGCCGGCACAAGCCGATGTTCATGGTCGATATCGCCGTGCCGCGCGATATCGAGCCGGAAGTCGGCGAGCTGGAAGACGTCTACCTCTATAGCGTCGACGACCTCCACGAAGTGGTCGCCGAGAACCTCAAGAGCCGCCAGGGCGCCGCCCAGGCCGCTGAGGAGCTTGTCGGCGATGGCGTCGTCGAGTTCATGCAGCGCCTGCGCGAACTGGCCGCGGTCGACGTGCTGCGCGCCTATCGCCAGCAGGCCGAGCGCCTGCGCGACGAGGAAACCCAGAAGGCCCAGCGTCTGCTGGCCAATGGCGCCGACCCGATGGAAGTCATCGCCCAGCTCAGCCGTGGCCTGACCAATAAATTGCTGCACGCCCCCAGCGTGCAGATGAAGAAACTCTCCGCCGAGGGCCGCATCGATGCGCTGGCCGTCGCGCAGGAACTGTTCGCCCTCGAGGAGGGCACTGACAAGCGATGAAAGCGTCCCTCCTGAAAAAGCTGGATATCCTCAGCGATCGCTTCGAAGAGCTCACTGCGCTCCTGGGCGACGCCGAGGTGATCAGCGACCAGACCAAGTTCCGCGCCTACTCCCGTGAGTACGCCGAGGTGGAGCCGGTGATCCTTGCCTTCCGCGAGTTCCGCAAGGTGCAGTCCGATCTTGAAGGCGCCCAGGCGCTGCTCAAGGACAGCGACCCGGACCTGCGCGAAATGGCCGAGGAAGAAGTCGCCGAAGCGAAGAGTGCGCTGGTTGGCCTGGAGGACCGCCTGCAGCGCATGCTGCTGCCCAAGGACCCCAACGACGGCCGCAACGTCTTCCTGGAAATCCGCGCCGGCACCGGCGGCGACGAAGCCGCGATCTTCTCCGGCGACCTGTTCCGCATGTACTCGCGCTACGCCGAGAAGCAGGGCTGGCGAGTGGAAGTCATGTCCGAGAACGAGGGAGAGCATGGCGGCTATAAGGAAGTGATTGCCCGCGTCGAGGGCGAAAGCGTCTTCGCCAAGCTCAAGTTCGAGTCCGGCGCACACCGCGTGCAGCGTGTGCCGGCGACCGAGTCCCAGGGTCGTATCCACACCTCGGCGTGCACCGTCGCGGTGCTGCCCGAGCCGGACGAACAGGCGGCCATCGAGATCAACCCAGCCGACCTGCGCGTGGACACCTACCGCTCCTCCGGTGCCGGCGGCCAGCACGTGAACAAGACCGACTCGGCGGTGCGCATCACGCACATTCCGTCGGGCATTGTGGTCGAGTGCCAGGAAGAGCGTTCGCAGCACAAGAACCGCGCCAAGGCGATGGCCTGGCTGGCGGCCAAGCTCAACGACCAGCAGCAGGCCGCGGCCCAGCAGGCGATCGCCAGCACGCGCAAGCTGCTGGTCGGTTCGGGTGATCGCTCCGAGCGCATCCGCACGTACAATTTCCCTCAGGGGCGCGTCACCGATCACCGCATCAACCTGACCCTGTATTCCCTGGGGGAAGTGATGGAAGGCGCGGTGGAGCAAGTGATCGAGCCCTTGCTGCAAGAGTTCCAGGCCGACCAGCTGGCCGCGCTCGGCGATTAAGAGAGCGACAGACCATGGCAACCATCATGACTCTGCTCAACGAGGCGCAATTGCCGGACTCGCCCAGTGCGCGCCTGGATGCCGAGCTGTTGCTCGCCGCCGCGTTGGGCAAACCGCGCAGCTTCCTGCGCACCTGGCCCGAACGCGTGGTCAGCCGCGAGGCGCACGACCTCTTCGACCGCTACCTGGCGCGCCGCCTAGCCGGCGAGCCGGTGGCCTACATCCTTGGCCGCCAGGGCTTCTGGAGCCTGGACCTGGAAGTCGCGCCGCATACCCTGATCCCGCGCCCGGACACCGAACTGCTGGTGGAGACCGCGCTGGCGCTGCTGCCGGCCTCGCCTTCCCGCGTGCTCGACCTGGGCACCGGCACTGGCGCCATTGCCCTCGCGCTGGCCTGTGAGCGCCTAAGCTGGCAAGTGCTGGGTGTGGACCGCATTCCCGAGGCCGTGGCCCTGGCCGAGCGCAACCGCGAGCGCCTGCGCCTGGCCAACGTCGCCTTCCGTGCCAGTCACTGGTTTTCTGCGGTCAATGGCGAGCGCTTCTCGCTGATCGTCAGCAACCCACCCTACATTCCCAGTACCGACCCGCACCTGAAGCAGGGCGACGTGCGCTTCGAGCCGTCGAGTGCTTTGGTCTCCGGCCAGGACGGGCTGGACGACATCCGCCTGATCATCAACCAGGCGCCGAACCATCTGGAAAATGGCGGTTGGCTGATGCTCGAACATGGCTTCGACCAGCCCGACGCCGTGCGCGACCTGCTGCTGGGCCGCGGCTTCACTGCCGTGGAAAGCCGCCGTGACCTGGGCGGCCACGAACGCATCAGCCTGGGGCGCTGGACATGCTGACCGACAACGAACTGCTGCGTTACAGCCGGCAGATTCTCCTGCCGCAGATCGATGTGGATGGCCAGCTACGCCTGAAAGACAGCCGTGTGCTGATCGTCGGCCTTGGTGGCCTTGGTGCGCCGGTGGCGCTGTATCTGGCCGCTGCCGGTGTCGGCGAGCTGCACCTGGCGGACTTCGATACGGTCGACCTGACCAACCTGCAGCGGCAGATCATCCACGACAGCGACAGCGTGGGAGTGAGCAAGGTGGATTCCGCCATTGCCCGCCTCACGGCGATCAATCCGGACGTGAAGCTGGTCGCCCATCGCCAGGCGCTGGACGCCGACTCCCTCGACGCCGCGGTTGCTGCCGTCGATCTCGTACTGGATTGCTGCGACAACTTCGGCACCCGGGAGGCGGTCAACGCCGCCTGCGTTGCCGCGAAGAAGCCGCTGGTGAGTGGCGCGGCCATTCGCCTGGAAGGGCAGCTCTCGGTGTTTGACCTGCGCCGTGAGGAAAGCCCCTGCTACCACTGCCTCTATGGCCATGGCAGCGAAGCCGAGCTGACTTGCAGCGAGGCCGGCGTGGTCGGTCCGCTGGTGGGCCTGGTGGGCAGCCTGCAGGCATTGGAAGCGCTGAAGCTGCTGGCTGGTTTCGGCGAGCCGCTGGTGGGCCGCCTGCTGCTGATCGATGCGCTGGGCTCGCGCTTCCGCGAGCTGCGGGTCAAGCGCGATCCGCAGTGCGCCGTGTGCGGAGCGGCACATGGCTGATGCCGCGCCGGTCGGTGTGTTCGACTCCGGCGTGGGCGGCCTGAGCGTCCTCCACGAAATCCGCGCGCGGCTGCCCCATGAATCGCTGATCTATCTCGCCGACTGCGGCCATGTACCCTACGGCGAGAAGACTCCCGAGTACATCCGCGCGCGTTGCCGTGCCATCGCCGAATTCCTTCTGGGCCGTGGCGCCAAGGCGTTGGTGCTGGCCTGCAACACTGCAACGGCCGCTGCGGCCGCCGACCTGCGCGAGCTTTATCCACAGCTGCCCATCGTTGCCATGGAGCCGGCGGTGAAGCCCGCCGCCGAGGCGACCCGCAGCGGTGTGGTGGGCGTACTCGCCACCACCGGGACCTTGAAGAGTGCGCGATTCGCCGCGTTGCTGGATCGTTTCGCCAGCGATGTGAGGGTTATCACCCAGCCTTGTCCTGGGTTGGTGGAGCGCATCGAGCTGGGCGATCTGGACGGCCCCCAGACCCGTGAACTGCTGATGAGTTATGTTGCGCCGCTGCTGGCCGAAGGCTGCGACACGCTGATCCTGGGCTGCACGCACTATCCTTTTTTGCGTCCGCTGCTGCGCCAACTGGTGCCCGCGGACGTTTCGCTGATCGACACCGGGGCCGCCGTAGCTCGCCAGCTTGAGCGGGTGCTGCAGGCACGGGGGATGCTGGCTGAAGGCCACGCAAAAAAAATTGAGCTATGGACCAGCGGCGCAGTCGAAGCCTTTGAACCGGTATTGCCAGTGCTCTGGGGAACTGACGAACCTGTCAGTCACTTCCCTGGCTGATGGAAAAATAGC
Organism: Pseudomonas sp. HS-18; assembly: GCF_020401845.1. Classification (NCBI taxonomy): domain Bacteria; kingdom Pseudomonadati; phylum Pseudomonadota; class Gammaproteobacteria; order Pseudomonadales; family Pseudomonadaceae; genus Pseudomonas; species Pseudomonas sp. HS-18. The sequence continues at coordinate 5,389,282 of NZ_CP084413.1, read as the reverse complement.
TAGCTATCTACTTTGGTCTGTCAGTAAATGCTGACAAATGGCCTTATAATTGCCAGCTATTCGCGGGGATTTTTCATTCAGCTTTCTAATAAAGGACGTTTCGATGAAGAAACTGCTCTCGCTTGCCACTGTGGCAGCTCTGACTCTCGGATACATGGTCTCTTCGCAGGCAGCCAGCCTGACCGGCGCTGTCGGTTTCACCGGGCAGAACGACATGACCTACCGACTGGGCCTGGGTTTCGACTGGGACAAGAGTTGGTGGGAAACTTCGACGGGCCGCCTCACCGGTTACTGGGACGCCGGCTACACCTACTGGGAAGGCGGTGACCAAGCCAGTGGACGCCACTCGCTGTCCTTCAGCCCGGTATTCGTCTACGAATTTTCCGGCGAGAAGGTCAAACCCTTCGTTGAGGCAGGTATCGGCGTAGCCGTCTTCAGCGGTTCCCGTGTCGGCGACCAGGACCTGGGTGGCGCCTTCAACTTCGAGGATCGCCTGGGCGTCGGCCTGCGTTTCGGAGAGGGCCAGGCCTTGGGTGTCCGGGCCATGCACTACTCCAACGCCGGTATCAGCCAGCCGAACGATGGCATCGAATCCTACAGCCTTTATTACACGCATCCGCTGTAACAGATCGCTGATAAAAAGCCGGGCCCAGCGCCCGGCTTTTTTATGTGCGCCATATCGAGGTTCAGCCGCACCCACGAAGAGGGGCCTCAGCGGGAGTTTGCGAGGCTTTTGAACGCCTCCAGCGCCCGCTCCCGCGTGGCCGAGAGGTCGCACATCGGCTGTGGATAACCGTCAGGCCCGAACAGGCCCTGCTTCGACGGATCGTGCAGCGCGCGCCCCTGCAGTCCGGCCAGCTCCGGAACCCAGCGGCGGATGAATCGGCCGTCCGGGTCGAAGCGCTCGGATTGCGAGATCGGGTTGAAGATGCGGAAGTAGGGCGCCGCATCGGTCCCCGTGGAGGCGCTCCACTGCCAGCCGCCGTTGTTCGCCGCCAGGTCGCCGTCGATCAGGTGGCGCATGAACCAGCGTTCCCCCTCGCGCCAGTCGATCAGCAGGTTCTTGGTCAGGAACATCGCCACCACCATGCGCAGGCGGTTGTGCATCCAGCCGGTGGCGAGCAACTGGCGCATGGCGGCGTCGATGATGGGGAAGCCGGTACGACCCTGCTGCCAGTCTTCCAGGTCCTTCTTGTCCTGGCGCCACTTCAGCTTCTCGGTGTCTTCGCGGAATGCGCGGTGCCGGCTCACGCGCGGGAAGCCGACCAGGATGTGCTTGTAGAACTCGCGCCAGAGCAGCTCGTTGATCCAGCTGACTGCGCCACTGTTGCCGGTCTCGAACTCGCCATGGTTATTCGCCAGCGCCGCATGCAGGCATTGCCGGGGCGAGAGCACGCCAGCGGCCAGGTAGGGCGATAGGCGGCTGGTGCCGTCGCGGGCGGGAAGGTCGCGGGTGTCCTGGTAGGTCCTGAGGATCTCGTCGGTGAACAGCACGATGCGCTCGTGCGCGGCGTCTTCGCCGGCGGGCCATTCTTCGCGCAGTTGCGGCGGCGGAGGCTCGAAGCCTTCTATGTATTCGGGCACCTCATCGCTGGCGATATTCAGCTCCTGCTGTGAGCGGGGCGCAGGCACAAGGCTGGGTACGCTCAGGTTGAGGCGTTCGTAGCAGACCTTGCGGAACTGGCTGTAGACCTGGAAGTAGGTGCCGCTCTTGGTGAGGAGGGTGCCGGGTGTGAAGAACAGCTGGTCAAGGTGGCTGCGCAAGCGGACACCGCTGTGCACCAGCTCCCTCTCCACGGCGGCGTCGCGGGCCGTTTCGTTGACGCCGTACTCCTCGTTCACGTGCAGCGTCTCGATGTCCAGCTCGCGGCAGAGTTGCGCGATGACCTTCGGTGCCTCGTCCCAGTAGTCCGCTGTGCGGATGAGCAGCGGGATGTGCAGCTCGCCGAGGCCGGTGCGCAGCTCGCGCAGGTTGCGCAGCCAGAAGTCGACCTTGCTCGGTGCATCGTCGTGGCGTTGCCACTGGCTGGGGCTGAGCAGGTAAAGGGCTATCACCGGTCCGCGCTCGGCGGCGGCGTGCAGGGCACTGTTGTCGCGCAGGCGCAGGTCGGTGCGCAGCCAGACGAGTTGGCGCTTCATGCAGCCTCCCCGTTGAGCAGGTGCAGCTCGCGCAGCAGGTCGAACGCGGCGACTGGGTCGCTCGCCAGGTGCAGCGGCGGTTCGCCGATGGCCAGTTCCTGCAGCGCATCGGGGTGGATGGCAGTGGCGGGGCCGGCCAGCAGGCGCGGGCAGTCGACGCCAGCCAGCAGTCTGGGCAGTTGCAACAGATTCAGCGTGTGGCTGGAGTAGAGCAGCACGGCGCGTGGCTGCAGTCGCTCCACCGCCAGTGCCAACTCGCCCGGCGGTAGCGGGCAGTCGAGTATTTCCAGTGGGCAGCCGGCGCTGCTGGCCAGCCAGGCGGTGAGCCACAGGCCCGGCTCCAGCGGCAAGCCGGACTGGTTGACCAGCAGCAGCGGGGCACCGCGTTGCTGGCGGTTGTGGTGGTACAGGCGGGTGCCGAACTTGGTGCGCAGCCAGGTATGGAAGAACACCCGTTCCAGCTGCGCGCCGAACTGGCCCTGCCAGCGCCGTTCCAGTTCGTCCAGCAGCGGCAGCATCAATTGTTCGCAGAGTGTCTGTGCGGGGTAGATCGCCAGCGCGCCATTGAACAGTTCGTCCAACTGGCGCTCGCTGATTCGGCCGATGGCGGCGATGCATTGCTGGCGCAGGTCGTCCCAGGGGGAGGCGGAGGTGTCCACCGGCAGCGGCGCGTTGTCGTCGAGTAGCGCGCGGATCTTGCTCACTGCCACGCCTCGGCCGAGCCAAGTAAGGATGGCCTGGATGCGCGAGATCTGCGCTTCGGAGTAGAGGCGGTGGCCCTTGGGCGTGCGCTGGGGGACGACCAGGCCGTAGCGGCGTTCCCAGGCGCGCAGGGTGACCGGGTTGACGCCGGTGCGCCGGGATACTTCGCGGATCGGCAGCCAGCCGTCGGCCAGGGCCTGGCGGTAGTCGTCGTCCGACTCGCGGTGAGGGTGGTCGGGGTTCATGGGGATCCTGTGGGTACGTCAGATGGCATTGCGCAGGCTCAGGTCTTCCGGGTGCGGTTGCAGGTAAGCCTGAGCGTCGATGTAGGGGTGCGGGTGCAGGCGGAAGTGGTGCTTGAGCAGGGTCAGCGGCACCACCAGCGGTATCACGCCTTCGCGGTACTGATCGATCAGGCGCTGCATCTCGGCCTTCTCGGCGGAGGGCAGGTCGTGCTTGAGGTAGCCGGCCAGGTGCTGCAGGACATTGCTGTGGGTACCGCGGGTGGCGCAACTACCCAGGGCCTGCATGAAGTCGCGGAAATATCCCGGGGCGAAGTCTTCCAGCGGTTGTTCGCCGATCTTCGCCAGACGCTGGCCGAGGGCGCTGTACTGACGCGGGTTGTGTGCCAGCAGCTGGTACTTGTAGCGCGAGTGGAAGGTGATCACTGCATGGCGCGTGAGGCCCTGGGTACAGAGCTTCTGCCATTCGGCGCAGGCGAAGACGCGAGTGAGGAAGTTCTCGCGGATTACCGGATCGTTGAGCCGGCCTTCTTCTTCCACCGGCAGTTCCGGGCGCGCGGCGCAGAAGGTTTCCGTATACAGCCCGCGCCCGCCCGCTGAGCGCAACTGGCCGTCGAAGCGGTACAGCTTCACCCGGTGCAGGCCGCAGGAGGGCGATTGCTGCATGAAGATGTAGCCACAGATGTCCTGCTGCAGAGTGGCCTGCTGGCGGCCGAAATTGCGCAGGGCTTCGCTGACGTCGCGGCCGCCCTCGCGCTGGATCAGCGCGCGGGGATCATCCTGGTCGCCCACCAGACGCAGGGTTGGGCGTGGCACGCCGAGGCCGATGGCGACTTCTGGGCACAGCGGGACGAAGTCGAAATAGCGGCTGAGCACGTCCAGGCACAGTCGCGAGGCCTTGTGCCCGCCGTTGTAGCGCACCGGTTCGCCCAGCAGGCAGGCGCTGATGCCGAGCTTGGGACGTGGCGGGATGCTGGACATGGTTTTGACCGATTTCTTGTACATGATGATTTATTTGTACAACTATCGGCCAGGATAGACGCAAGCCTGTACAAGTGCAAAGCTTTGTACAGGGGCGGGACGCCAGCGTGGGGCTTCACGGCCTCTCCGGAAGGTGAGGGCCGTGCGCGATCAGAGGTGTTCGAGCAGGCGGCGGGCGGCTTCCAGGCCGCTCAGCCAGGCGCCTTCGACGCGACCGGAAAGGCACCAGTCGCCGCAGGCGTAGATGCCCAGGTCAGCATCGGCGAGGGCGCCGAACTGATGGGCTTCCATGGGCCGGGCGTAGAGCCAGCGGTGGGCGAGTGCGAAGTCGGGCGCGTGCACGGCGCAGCCGATCAACTCGGCGAAGGCCCCGCGCAGGTGTTCGATCACGCTTTCCTTGGGCAGGTCGATGTGCTGCTTGCTCCAGCCGCTGGCGGCGTGCAGCACCCAGGTGTCCAGTTGTTCGTCGCGCCCCGGCTTGGAGTGGTTGCTGGCCAGCCAGGACAGCGGGCCCTCGTGGACGAAGCAGCCTTGCACCGGCGTATCCAGCGGTTCGCGGAAGGCCAGGGCGACGGCCCAGGTGGGTTCCATGGGAATGCTCGCGGCGGCGGCGGCCAGCTTAGGCGCGCTGGCCAGGAGGGCGGCGGCCTGTGGCGCAGGGGCGGCGACCAGCACGCGGCTGAACGGACCGTGCGTCTGCCCCTCGGAGTCCTGCAGGTGCCAGTGCTCCTCGCCGCGGTATACCTCGGTGATGCGGCAGGCGAAGGTGACGACCTGGTCCTGCAGCAGTGCACGAGTAATCGCGCTCATGCGCGGGGTGCCGACCCAGCGTGGCTGCTCGTCGGGAGAGGGGCTGAGCTCGCCGTCGCGGTACTGGTAGAGGGCTGGGTCCCATTCGGCGACCCAGCCATGCTCGCGCCACTGCTGAATGGCGTCGAGGAAGCGGCGGTCGCGGGCGGTGAAGTACTGTGCGCCGAGGTCCAGTGCACCGGCCTCGCTGCGCTTGCTGGCCATCCGGCCGCCGCTGCCGTGGCCCTTGTCGAACAGCTGGACGTCCTGTCCGGCGTCACGCAGGGCGTGGGCCGCCGAGAGTCCGGCGATACCGGTGCCGATAATGGCAATGGGGGCGCTCATGACATGCCTCGTATTCTGGGTCTTTCAGCGTAACGAGCGGGATACTCTTGTACAAACGAAACTATCTGTACAATTGTGTTTCAGTTGCCTGCGCTCGTCATCGATAGGAATCCGATCATCGGAACCTTCGGTGCCGCATCGGTTCATTCAGAGATGAGCCCGGCTCGGGTTCCGGCACTTACAGCGTAGACCTCGCCGCAGAGGGAGTGTCAATGCAATCGCCTCCCTCTCGTCCAGACTGATGGAAGGTGGAACAACGCAACAAGGAGTTCGCCATGCATATTCTCTTGACCGGCGGTACCGGCCTGATCGGCCGCCGCCTCTGCCGCCAGTGGAGCGCCAAGGGGCACCAGCTCACCGTGCTCAGCCGCCAGCCGCAGCGCGTTCCGTCGCTGTGCGGCGAGACGGTGCGCGGCATCGCCGACTTCGAAGGCTATGGCGATGGGCCGCTGGACGCAGTGGTCAACCTGGCCGGCGAGCCGATTGCCGACAAGCCGTGGAGTGCCCGGCGCAAGGCCTTGCTGTGGGACAGCCGGGTGCGCCTGACCGAGCGCCTGGTGGCCTGGCTGGAAAGCCGCAGCCAACGCCCGGCAGTGCTGATCAACGGCTCGGCGGTCGGCTGGTATGGCGACGCGGGTGAGCGCCCGTTGGAAGAGAACAGCGCAGCGGCCGGCGAAGACTTCGCCAGCGAGCTGTGCTTGGCCTGGGAGCAGATCGCCCGCGAGGCCGAGGCACTGGGCATCCGTGTGGTCCTGGTGCGTACCGGGTTGGTGCTGGCGCCCGAAGGTGGCTTCCTCAAGCGCCTGTTGCCGCCGTTCCGCCTGGGCGCGGGCGGGCGATTGGGGGACGGTCGCCAGTGGATGTCCTGGATCCATATAGAGGACCAGATCGCCCTGATCGATTTTCTTTTGCGCAAGGCCGATGCCGAGGGTCCCTATAATGCTTGCGCGCCGCAGCCGGTGCGCAACCGTGACTTCACCCAGGAGCTGGGCCAGGCACTGCACCGGCCGACGCTGATGCCCATGCCGGGTTTCGCCCTGCGCCTGCTGCTGGGCGAGATGTCGACCCTGCTGCTGGGCGGCCAGCGCATCGTGCCGCGACGCCTGCTGGACGCCGGCTTCGAGTTTCGTTTCCCGGAGCTGAAGGAGGCCCTGGCCGACGTGCTTCGCGAGGCCCGCTGAACCCCGGCCTGCCGAGGCCCTGCGACATCGGTGACAGCCTCGGGGCCTCTTGATGGAGCGAGCTGCGTGTAAACTGCGCAGCCCGCACGATGACCGCCTACCGCACCGGTTTAAGGACACTGCATGACCCAAAACGCCCTCCTGCTGGTCAACCTGGGATCGCCGGCTTCCACCCGGGTCGAGGACGTGCGCCGCTACCTCGATCAATTCCTCATGGACCCCTACGTGATCGATCTGCCCTGGCCGATTCGCCGGCTGCTGGTTTCGCTGGTGCTGCGCAAGCGCCCGGAGGAGTCCGCCCATGCCTATGCGTCGATCTGGTGGGACGACGGCTCGCCGCTGGTCGTGCTGAGCCGCCGCCTGCAGGAGGCCGTCCGGCCGTTCTGGTCGCATGGCCCGGTGGAGCTGGGCATGCGCTACGGCGAGCCGTCCATCGAGGGTGCGCTGCTGCGCCTGAGCCAGCAGGGCATTACCCAGGTGACCTTCGCGCCGCTCTACCCGCAGTTCGCCGACAGCACCACCACCACCGCCATCGAGGAAGCCCGCCGGGTCATGCGCGAGCATGGCCTCAAGCTGGAGCTGAAGGTGCTGCCGCCGTTCTACGCGGAGCCCGAGTACCGCCAGGCGCTGGTGGATAGCGTGAAGCCCTATCTGGAGCAGCCCTATGACCATCTGTTGCTGAGCTTCCATGGCTTGCCCGAGTCTCACATCCGCAAGCTGGTGAAGGACAAGAGCCACGACCTCACCGCCAGCTCCAGCCGGGGCGTGCACGAGGACGTCATGGCTGTCTGTTACCGCAGCCAGTGCCTGCGCACGGCCGAAGACTTCGCCGCGGGTGCCGGGCTGGAGGACGGGCGCTGGTCGGTGTCCTTCCAGTCGCGTCTGGGACGCAACAAGTGGATCGAGCCCTATACCGAGGCACAGCTGGACAAACTCGGCAAGCAGGGCGTGAAACGGCTGCTGGTGATGTGCCCGGCCTTCGTCGCCGATTGCATCGAGACGCTGGAAGAAATCGGCCAGCGCGGCAACGAGCAGTTCCGTGCGGCAGGTGGCGAGGAGCTGGTGCTGGTGCCTTGCCTGAATGACCAGGAGTTGTGGGCGCGGGCGTTGGCGAAGTTGTGCGAGCGGACGCCGGCCGCGATCTGATCGACTTTGGCGCTCTGGCTTCCCCTCACCCTGACCCTCTCCCTGAGGGAGAGGGGAGCGTTCGGTACAGGATGAAAGCTCAGCGTCAGCCGGCTCGGATTGCACCCTCTCCCTTTGGGAGAGGGCTGGGGTGAGAGTATCTCCGGTACTTGCCTGCTCTTCGTAGGAGCGCCCCTGCTGAAACCCGGCGGCCAGCCTCTGACCACCCATTCATCAGCCAACGGCCGACGCACGCATTCAGAGACCTGATAGTGCGCGCGCTGTGTGTTCGCAATGCCTACTCTGCGGGTCTCCCCTTCGCCTTCGCCGCGATTGGCGGCGTATCAGGAGCCCGGCATGAACAACAACAATAACGGCTACCCCTCCAGTGCCGTGGCCTGGTCCACGGTTGCGATCCTCATGGTCGCCTATGTGCTTTCCTTCATCGATCGACAGATTCTCAACCTGCTGGTCGGCCCGATCCGTCGCGACCTGGAAATCAGCGACACGCAGATGAGCCTGCTGATGGGCCTGTCCTTCGCGCTGTTCTACACCCTGTGCGGCATTCCCCTCGGGCGCATGGCGGACAGCCGCAGCCGCCGCGGGCTGATCACCGTCGGCGTGCTGATCTGGAGCGCCATGACCGCCGCCTGCGGCCTGGCCAAGCAGTACTGGCACTTCCTGCTGTTCCGCGTCGGTGTCGGCGTGGGCGAGGCGGCATTGTCGCCGGCAGCCTATTCGCTGATCGCCGACAGCTTTCCGGCCAATCGCCGCGCCACCGCCATCAGCGTCTACTCCATGGGCATCTACCTCGGCTCGGGCCTGGCCTTCCTACTCGGCGGCCTGGTGATCAAGTTCGCCTCGGCCCAGGGCGACGTGCACCTGCCGGTCCTCGGTGAAGTGCGCCCCTGGCAGCTGATCTTCCTGATTCTCGGCGCGGCCGGCGTGCTGTTCACCCTGCTGATGCTCGCAGTCAAGGAGCCGACCCGTCGTGGCGTGGGGGCCGGCGTGGTGGTGCCAATGAGCGAGGTGGGCGCCTACCTGCGCGCCAACCGCAAGACGGTGATCTGCCACAACTTCGGCTTCGCCTGCATCTCCTTCGCCAGCTACGGCAGCGGCGCCTGGGTGCCGACCTTCTTCGTCCGCACCTATGGCTGGGACGCCGGCCACGTGGGCGTGGTGTACGGCAGCATCGTCGCCGTGTTCGGCTGCCTGGGCATCGTCTGCGGTGGCCGCCTGGCCGACTACTGGGCCAAGCGCGGGCGCACCGACGCCAACATGCGCGTGGGCCTGCTGGCCGCCATCCTGGCCATCCCGCTGAGCCTGGTCTACCCGCTGCTGGACAGTGCCAATGCGGCTGCCGCGATGATGGCGCCCATCGTGTTCTTCCTCAGCATGCCCTTCGGCGTCGCCCCGGCGGCGATCCAGGAAATCATGCCCAACTCCATGCGCGGCCAGGCCTCGGCCATCTACCTGTTCGTGGTCACGCTGCTGGGCCTGGGCGTCGGCCCCACCGCCATCGCCCTGGTCACCGACTACGTGTTTGCCGACGACATGGCGCTGCGCTATTCGCTGCTGATCGTCAGCGCCGTGGCCCTGCTGGCGGGCGCGCTGTTCCTGGCCAACGGCCTGAAGCCTTACCGGGCCAGCCTCGAGCACCTCAAGAGCTGGAGCCTGAAGGGCGACAGCGGCAGCGGCGCGATGCAACGCCAGCCGGCCTGATACTGCCAGTTCGGCACCGAGCCCCCGCGCAGCGATGCGCGGGGGCTTTTCTTTGTGCGTGGCACAATGCGACGGAACATGGGTTCGAGGGGAGATTTCCAGCATGGAAGGAAAGGGCATTCGTGCAGGGCTGCTTGTCCTGGGGGCACTGGCGCTGTGCGCTCCGGCAGGAGCGAACGAGCCTTGGGTGGCGTTCACGCAGAACGACCTCATCGGCTTCAAGGATGCGCAGGGCACGGTGCAGGTCCGGCCCAGGCTCAGCCCGATGTTCACGATGGCGCGGCGTTTCGAGCACATCATCGCCGCCGGGGAGGAAACCGCCGACGGTTACCGCACCTACCACCTGCTGCGCGATGGTCGTCGGGTGGCGCCGGATGCGGTCTACTTCTTCGACAACGCGCCGGTCTGCGAGAGTGAGAACAGCATCCGCTTCCGCGATCGCCAGCGTGACAAGGTGGGGTTCCTCGATGGCCATGGCCGGGTGCTGATCCCGGCCGAGCTGAGCGACGCCAGTGCCATGCGTAACGGCATGGTCGTGGCGCTGACGGGGGCCAGCCGAACCTGCGCCGATCCGGGTATCAGCCTGGAGCATTGTGAACACCGAGGCTGGAAGGGCGGCACCGAGTTGCTGCTCGACCGCCATGGCAAGGCGCTGGTGTCGAACTTCGACAGCACCCGTGCTGGCGCGCTGGACTGGTTCTCGCAGCAGGTGAGCGAACAACCCTCCAACGACCCGCGCCGCGTCTCCTTCCTGGGAGTCGACGGTCGTTACATCAGCTTCGTCGACATCGAGAAGGACTTCGCTCTCTGGTTCAGGGACGTTTTTCTCGCGCAGCTCGATGATGATTCGCTGAAGGCGCACAGCTACTCGCGAGTCTGGCACGGTCAGGGCAGCGAATCGCTGGATGACTGGCAGGCCGCTCCGGTGGACGATGTTTTGCGCCAACACGTGGCCGAGCTGCGCAAGCGCCTGGAAACCCTGCGTGCGTCAGGTGGCTATGGCGTGCGCCAGGACGACATGGGCTGGCCGTTCGACCCCGAGAGCGACCCGCAATACTTCGACAACTGCGGCGACTTCGCCCAGTGGACGACGCCCAAGGTCTCGGCCATGGAGCACTGGGAGCAGGGCTCATTCGAGCCGGCCAAGCATGCGAGTTTCGATTTCATCCGCACCGCCGACGGGTATCGGCTGGTGGCGTTTTCAATTCCGAAACAGTGAAGTCCCGGTTGTGCAGGAACTCTAGGAGCGAGCTTGCTCGCGAACGCGGTTTCGCCAGGGACATTGGCATCAGGCGGTTCGCGAGCAAGCTCGCTCCTACAAGGGCCAGGCGCGCGGATCAAACAGAGAAAAAAGCCCCGCGGATGCGGGGCTTTTTCATTCAGTGCGCCGTGGCTGGCGTGCCGGCTTCAGCAGGCTTCTTGTCCGGCTTGGCCAGCAGCGTGTACACGCAGGGCAGGACGAACAGGGTGAACAGCGTACCGACGCTCATGCCCGTGGCGATCACCACGCCGATGTCGAAGCGGCTCACCGCGCCGGCGCCGCTGGCGAACAGCAGCGGGGTCACGCCCAGCACCATCGCCGCGGTGGTCATCAGTACCGGGCGCAGGCGGATCGCCGCGGCTTCCTCGACCGCCTCGCGCACCGACAGGCCACGCTCATGGCGCAGCTGGTTGGCGAACTCGACGATGAGGATACCGTGCTTGCTGATCAGGCCGATCAGCGTCACCAGGCCGACCTGGGTGTAGATGTTCAGGCTCGACAGGCCGAGGAACAGCGGGATCAGCGCGCCACAGATCGACAACGGCACGGTGACCATGATCACCAATGGGTCGCGGAAGCTCTCGAACTGTGCCGCCAGCACCAGGAAGATCACTGCCAGTGCCAGGGCGAAGGTGATCATCAGCGCGCTGCCTTCCTGCACGAACTGCCGCGAGGCGCCTGCGTAGTCGAAGGAGAAGCCGCGCGGCGATTCCTCTTCGGCGAAACCGCGCACCGTCTCGATGGCCTCGCCCATGCTGACCATGGGCACGCCGGAGATGATTGCCGAGTTCAATTGCTGGAACTGGTTGAGCTGGCGCGGGCGGGCGCGCTCGTGGAAGGTCACCAGGGTGGACAGCGAGATCAGCTGGCCGCTCTGGCTCTTCACGTAGTAGTTGTTCAGCCAGCTCGGGTTGTCGCGGTAGGCGCGCTCGACCTGGGCGATCACCTTGTAGCTGCGCCCGTCGATGGTGAAGCGGTTGATCTCGCCTTCACCCAGCAGCGCGCCGAGGGACACGCCCAGGTCCTGCATGCTGACGCCCATCTGCGCCGCCTTGGCGCGGTCGATGTCGACCACCAGTTCGGGCTTGTCGAAGGCCAGGTCGAGGTCGAGGAAGGCGAACTTGCCTGATTCCTCGGCACGCTTCTTCACCCGCTCGGCCACCTGCAGCAGGGACTGGTAGTCGCTGGCGGTGTTGATCACGAACTGGAACGGCAGGCCCTCGCCGGTCCCTGGCAGCGACGGCAGGTTGAAGCCGAAGATCTGCAGGCCGGGAATCTTGTTCAGCTCTTCCTGTACCGCGTGCAGCAGCTCCATCTGGCTGCGGTCGCGCTCGTCCCAGGGCTTGAGCAGCATGCCGCCGATGCCGGTCTGCACGCCGTTGTAGCCGTTGATCTGGAACGCCGAATAGTACTCGGGGAACTTGCGGAAGATACCCTCGAACTCGGCGGTGTACTTCGACAGGTAATCCAGGTTCGCCGTCTGCGGTGCGTTGGCCATGATGAAGACGATGCCCTGGTCTTCCTCCGGCGCCAGTTCCTTGTGGGTGAACATCAACAGCAGCGGGATGATCGCCAGCACCAGCAGGGCGAAGACGATTACCACCGGACGGCTGTTCAGCGTGCCATGCAGGGCGCGCTGATAACGCTGCTTGAGACCCTCGAAGATCAGGTCCAGGCGATGCGCCAGGCCGCTGGGGTTTTCGTCGTGGCGCAGCAGGCGCGAGCACATCATCGGCGACAGCGTCAGGGCGACGATGCCGGAGATGATTACCGCACCGGCGAGGGTGAAGGCGAACTCCTTGAACAGCGCGCCGGTCAGGCCGCTGAGGAAGCCGATGGGCGCATACACGGCGGCCAGGGTGATGGTCATGGTCACCACCGGCACGGCGATTTCCCGCGCGCCCTCGATGGCGCCCTGGAACGGCGACTTGCCCTCCTCGATGTGGCGGTGGATGTTCTCCACCACGACGATGGCGTCGTCCACCACCAGGCCGATGGCGAGCACCATCGCCAGCAGCGTCAGCAGGTTGATCGAGTAGCCCATCATCTGCATGAAGAACAGCACGCCGATCATCGACAGCGGGATGGTCACCACCGGGATGATCACCGAGCGGAACGCGCCGAGGAACAGGAAGACCACGACGATGACGATCAGGATCGCCTCGGCCAGGGTCTTCACCACCTCGTCGATGGACGCCTGGATGAAGCGCGTGGCGTCGTAGGCGATGGAGACTTTCAGGCCCGGCGGCAGCTGTTCTTCCAGCTCCGGCATCTTGGCGCGGACTTCCTTGATCACGTCCAGCGGGTTGGAGCTGGGCGTGCCCTTGATGCCGATGTACACCGACGGGATGCCGTTGAACGAGCTGACCGCGTCGTAGCTCGCCGCACCCAGTTCGATGCGCGCCACGTCACCCATCAGCACGCGGCGGTCGCCTGCGGTCTTCAGCGGAATGGCGGCGAAGGCTTCCGGGGATTTCAGGTCGGTGGTGGCGTTCACCGAGGTGACCACCAGCTCGCCTTTCACCTCGCCGGCGGCGGAGAGGAAGTTGTACTCGCGCACTGCACTGGCCACGTCGCCGGCGGTAATGCCGTAGGCGGCCATTTTCACCGGGTCCAGCCACAGGCGCATGGCGAACACCTGGTTGCCGAGGATCTCGGCTTCGGCGATGCCCGGCAGGGTGGCGAGCTTGGGCTGGATCACCCGCGACAGGTAGTCGGTGATCTGCGGGTTGTTCATCTGCTCGCTGAAGAAGCTGATGTACATCAGCGCCGAGGCGTCGGCCGCTTCCTTGTCGAGGATCGGGTCCTCGGCATCCGGCGGCAGTTGGGTCTTCACCTCGCCGATCTTCGACAGCAACTCGGTGACCAGGCGATCGGTGTTGGCGCCGATGTGCGCGTAGATCGAGATCACCGAGTAGTTCTGCCGGCTCACCGAGGTCATGTAGTCGATGCCTTCGGCGCTGGCGAGGCTCTGCTGCAGCGGCTGGGTGATGTAGCCCTGGATGGTCTCGGCGTTGGCACCGGCATAGAAGGTGGTGACGGTGATCAGCGCGTTTTCCATCTGCGGATATTCGCGGATCACCAGCTTGCTGAACGCCTGCATGCCGAGCAGGACGATCAGCAGGCTGACCACGGTCGCCAGCACGGGGCGACGGATAAAGGGATCGGTGAACATAGCTCAATCCTTTAATGCGGACCCTGCCGGATGACGGCGGGGTCTGTTGGCGCGCAGCATCGAGCGACGCGCCGGCTATGCGATTACCGCGGGTCCTTGACGATGGCCACGGCGGTACCGTTGTCCAGCTTGAGCTGGCCGGAGGTCACCACTTCTTCGCCGGCCTTCAGGCCCTCGAGGATCACCACGTTGCCTTCGCGGCGTTCGCCGGTCTTCACGAAGCGGCGTTCGACTTCCAGCCTCGGTGCGTCTCCGGCCTTGGCCTCTGCGGCTTTCTCTCCGTCCTTGGGCTTGTGCGGCACCACCACGTACACCGAGTTGCCATACAGGGTGAAGGCCACGGCGGTTTCCGGCACCACGACGCGCGGCGCACTGTCGGGCAATTGCACTTCCAGGTTGGCGAACATCCCCGGCAGCAGCTTGCCCGCCGGGTTGGCCATGCTGGCGCGGACCAGCAGGTTGCGCGTCTGGTTGTCCACGCGCGGGCTGATGGCGTCTATCTGCGCGTCGAAGCTCTGGCCCGGATAGGCTGCCACGCGCACCACCACCTTCTGCCCGCGCTTGAGCAGCGGGAAGTCCTGTTCGGGCAGGAAGAAGTCCACTTGAAGGGTGGAAAGGTCCTGCAGGGTGACGATCTCGGTGCCGGGGGAAACGTAGTCGCCCACGTCCACCTGGCGGATGCCGATGGTGCCGGAGAACGGCGCGAGGATGCGCTTCTTCGCCAGCGCCGCCTTGAGCTGCGCGACGGTGGCGGTGGAGCGGTTCAGCTGGGCGGCGAGGCGGTCGTACTCGCTCTTGGAGATAGCCTGGCGGCCCACCAGGCTCTTGCCGCGCTCGTACTCGACCTGGGCCAGCCCCAGGTCCGCCTCGGCGGTGCGCAGGGTGGCCTGCTCGACGTCGGATTCCAGTTGCACGACCGGCTGGCCGACCTTGACCTTATCGCCGGAGACGAACTGCACGGCGCTCACAGTGCCGGAGACTTCCGCAGTCAGGGTCACGCCCTGGATCGCGCGCAGGGTGCCGATGGCTGCCAGACGGCTCTGCCAGTCGCGTTCTTCGGCTTGGGTCGCGTTCACGCTCACCGGCGGGCGGGGAGCCGAGAACATGGCGATCTGTTTGGTGATGGAGAGGTATTTCGAGCCGGCGAGCACCGCAACGATGACGGCAACTACGCCCAGCATGATCAGCATGCGGCGCAACATCTTCCTGTTCCTTGGTACGTGCCTGGCAGCTATCGAGCGCGATCGCTCGCCCACTATTGGCCGGGCGGCCTTCCGTTCGCGCAGATGTCGATCAGGCTCTGAAGCCTATACGTGGGACGCCCCATTGCGGGGCGCAATTGCGCACCTTATTCCTGAATCGGTGGCGAGTCAAAGGGCCGCGTTTACAAGACGTTTCCCGCTGAAACTGAAGGGTTTACGAGAAATGCGCGCTGAATCGGTGCAAATCTGGATGCAGCGCGCGGGCCGTAATCAAGCCAGGTGCAGGTGGTTGTCCCAGAAGGCCGGCGGCAGGTCCAGCGGCGTGCCGGCGATGCGTTCCTGGCGGCAGTCGTAAATGCGGCAGCGGCCCTGGCCGGAGGTGACGACAAAGCCGTCTTTCACCGCGCCGACGCCGGCGCAGTCGGGCAGCGGCGCGTCCAGGCGCACGGCGCCGGAGTCCAGGTCCCAGATGAAGAAGCGGTTGCCACGCGGCGCGGTGAGGGCGACCAGGCGCAGCTCGTTGTGCACGGCGACGCTGGCGGTGTACTGGGTCATCGCCAGGCGCTGCTCGTCGGCCAGCGGGAAGGGCTGGAAGGCCTCGCCGGGGCGCTTGATGGCGAGCAGGTCGGCGCGGTCGTGAGCATCGCCCATATACTGTTGACCGGCGACGATGGTGCCGTCCCCGGCGATGGCCAGGTGGCGCACGCTGTTCATCTGCTGCGGCAGGGTTTCCTTGGAGATCAGCGAGCCGTCGCGGCGCATCAGCACCAGGCTCGGCTCCATGGCGTCGAGGTTCATTTCCACGCGGCTTTCGGCTTCGGTACGGATACCACCGTTGGCCACCACCAGCGTCTCGCCATCGGGCATCCAGGACACCTGGTGCGGACCGAGGCCGTGGGTGGAAATCTCGCCGGTGTGGCTCAGGCGCTCACCGTCGAAGCGGTACACACCGAGCATCCCGCGCCCCGGATCGGTGGTGTCGTTCTCCGTCGCGTAGAGCCATTCGCCGTCCTTGTGCCACACGCCGTGGCCGTAGAAGTGGCGGTCGGCCTGCGAGTCGAGGGTCTGCAGCAGGCGGCCGTCGTTCAGGTCGATCAGGTAGCTCTGCCGGCCCGGCCGGCGGGCGACGAACAGCGCCAGTGGCAGCTCGGGATGCTGCACCACGTCGTGGCAGCGCAGGCCGACTTCGGTGGCGAAGGCGCAGCTGCCGTCCAGGCGATAGCCCACGGCGTAGTGCTTGCCATCCGCGTCGTCACGGGCGGACAGCACCAGGGGCTCCTTGCCCTTGCGTGACAGCGTCCAGCCGCCGAAGGTCAGGGCACCGAGCAGCAGGCTGCCCAGGCCGATCACGTGACGTCGCAACATGGCGTTCACCTCTATCACTTCTCGTATTCCATCGGTCTTGCGAGCTAGAGCCAGGTTAGGCGGAAAGGTGCGGCGAATGCGGAGTTGGCTTCCAGCCAATGAGCAATTCGACGTATTTTCCAACGACACCTGGCCGACGCGCAGCAGACCGAATCAGTCGCCGTCGTTGGCGTTGAACCCCAGCTGTACGCCGAGGGCTTTCGCCAGGTCGCTTTCATGCAGGCGGTGGACGACGTTGAGGCTGTCGTACAGCTCGTTCAGTTGCTTGATGCCGGCATCGTCCTGCAGCAGTTCGCTCAAGGGTTTATTGATGGCTTTCAGCTTGCCGTGGACATCGGCGTAGGCCGCGTCGATCTTGCCGGCCAGCTCTTTCTGCTCGGCCGGCAGCAGGGCGCGCAGGCCCTTCTTGTCGGTGCCGTCCCACAGCGCCTGGGCGCCGGTCAGGCTGGAGTCCAGGCTCGCCAGCGACATGTCGCTGCGCCAGCCTTCGGCCTGGAACGGCTGCGGGATGCCCTTGCTCTGGCGACCCAGCGGGGTGCCGAGTTTCTTCTTCAGCATGTCCAGCGCGGTGACCTGCACGCGCAGCAGTTCGGCGATGGCCTCGTGAGCGTCAGCGTAGCGGTCGTTGGGGAATTTGGAGAGCTGGGCGAGCATGCCGCCGTCCTGCTTCCACTGCGCCAGGATGTTCTCCGCCAGGGCTTGCTGGTGGCTGCCGATGGCTTCCAGCAGCGGGCAGTAGCGCGCCTTGGTCTCGGCGTTGGCCAGGTCGATCTTGGCGTCGTAGAGGATGTATTCGTAGGCGGTCAGGCCCTGGACCACGACGCTGGATTTATCCAGGGTCGCCGGGGAAATCGCGTTGCCGCTGCTCAGCAGTTGCTCGACCTGGCGCGCCACGAGGTTCTTCTTGTCCGGCCAGAACTGCACCTGCCAGGAACGGTTGCCTTCGGCCAGTGGGCCGACCAGCAGCGGCTGCAGCTCGGCCCAGGCCTTCTGGGCGGCCATGAAGTCGGCGCGGGCCTTGCTCAGGTCTTCCTTGCCCTGGCAGTAGGCCAGGGCGCTGGCGGCCAGCGCGCGGTCGGCGTCGACCCAGCGGCTGTAGGTCGGCAGGATCACCTGCTGGGCCAGCGTGGCGCTGGTGGTCGCCTGCGGATCGGTGGGCGAGCAGGCGCCCAGGGCGATGGCGAGGCTGGTGATCAGAAGTCGGGGGCGGAACATGGTGGGCTCGGCTCCTTAGAGTGAGTTCAGGAACGCCAGCAGGGCGTCGCGCTGCCCGGCGTCGAAGTTCAGTACGCGTTGCTTGGCCGCTTCGGCTTCGCCGCCGTGCCAGAGCACGGCTTCGAGCAGGTTGCGGGCGCGGCCGTCATGCAGGAACTGGGTATGGCCGTTGACCGTCTCGGTCAGGCCGATGCCCCACAGCGGCGCGGTGCGCCAGTCGCGGCCGCTGGCGAGAAATTCCGGGCGATTGTCCGCTAGTCCCTCGCCCATGTCATGCAGCAGCAGGTCGCTGTACGGGCGGATGACCTGGTTGGCCAGTTCGGGCTCGGCGGCGTTCGGCCCGGTGGTGAATTTGGGCGTGTGGCAGCTGGCGCAGCCGGAGTCGAAGAACAGCCCCTTGCCGGTCAGCACCTGTGGGTCGTCGACCTTGCGCCGCGCCGGTACCGCGAGGTTGCGGGCGTAGAAGGCGACCTGGTTGAAGATGTGCTGGCTGACTTCCGGCTTGCCGCCGTCGATGGCGTTCTTGCAGGCGGTCTGCGCTGCCGTGCAGTCGTCGCTGGGCAGCAAATCACTGGTCAGGCCCATGTCGCCGGAGAAGGCGTGGGCGTTCTGCTGGGCGACGTTGGGCTGCCCGGCCTTCCAGCCGAAGCGGCCGAGGACGGTCTGTTGCGTGGCATCGTCCCAGACCCGGTTCGGTCGGCCGTGGATGCCGTCGCCATTTTTGGCTTGGCGTTCCGCGTTGGCGAGGATGTCCGCCTCGCTGATGGACTCCAGCAGGCCCAGGCCGATCATCGGCGGGGCGATGCGCGCGGAGAACATCGTGTCCGCGTGCATCGGGCCGTAGCCCAGGTCGCTGATGCGCAGTTTCGGCTTGCGCAGCTCGACCACGGTGCCGTCCTTGAAGGTCACCGGCACCGCGTCGTACTCCACGCGGACCTTGCCTTCGGGCGCCACGCCGGGGATCGCCGAGTCCTGGAACTGGCCGCCGTACACCGGCTCGGGCACTACGCCCAGGCGCTTGATGGTTTCGGCGTCGGCGGAGCCGGCGGGGATCGACAGGCGTACCAGCATCGATACGGCGTTGACGTCGTTCAACTCCGGAGGATGGCCGCGGCCGTCCTTGATGTGGCAGTTCTGGCAGGCGTTGGTGTTGAACAGCGGGCCGAGGCCGTCGCGCGCGGTGGTGGTGGTCGGCGCGATCACCCAGGGATTGCGGAAGAAGCTGTTACCCACGGCGAAGTCCAGGCGGCGGCTCGGCGTGAGGTTGGCCGAGGGCATGGAATAGGCGTTGCGGTCGCTCTGCTTGACCGTGGTGGCGCCGCCGGAAAGCGCTTCGCCAGGTTCGCTCACGGCGTGCTGGGAGGTCTCCGGCTTGCACGCGGCAAGGGCGAGGGCAGTCAGCAGCGGCACGAGGTGCAGGGCGGTACGGCGGTGGAGCATCGACGGGTTCCAGAGCGGTGACATGGCAGCGAGCCATGTTATCAGGGGCGTCAAATGCAAATATGAAAAATTTGTATTTGCGAACGACATCGTTTGCCGCCCGGAAACGACAAAGCCCCGCAGTGCGGGGCTTTGCCTTTGCCATTTCAGTAGCTGCGGCCTGGAGCCGCAGTCACTTCAGGACGCGCGGATCAGAACTGGTGATCGGCGTTGTCCGGCTTCAGGTCCTGCACGCCGACCGCGGTAGCGGCCTTCTCGATGGCGCCGGTCTGCTTGACCAGCGAGGCGATGGCGTCGCGGATCTTCTGCTGATCGTCCTTGTCTTCCGGAGCGATCATCTGGTCGAAGTGCACACCGTCCTTCTCGGCACGGTCGACGATGACCTGCATCTTGGCTTCGGTGTTGGCCAGGTCATTCTTCAGGTCGGTATCGGCGGCGGCGTCAGCCTTGGCGACCAGGTCGGACAGGCTCGGGCCCTTCACGACGCTGCCGTCGGTGCGCTTGTATTCGCCCAGGTAGATGTTGCGGATGGACTTGGCGTTGAAGAACAGGGTGTTGTGGGTGTTGTCGCTGAAGCAGTCGTGCTCGTCTTCGGTGGAGTTGGCTTCCAGCGCGACTTTCATGCGCTCGCCGGCCAGCTCGCCGAGGGACAGGGAGCCCATGCCGAAGAACATCTTGCGCAGATTGTTCTCGGCGGTGTCGGCCTCGACCTTGGCGCGGTAGTTGTCGGCGACGCCGGACTTGAAGTTGCCGTGCATTTCTTCCAGGTCGGAGACCAGCAGGTCGGTGACGGCCTTCAGGTAGGCAGCGCGACGGTCGCAATGACCATTGGTGCAGTCCTTGCCCTGGGCGTAGTCGGTGTACTTGCGATCGCCGGCGCCCGGCTTGGTGCCGTTGAGGTCCTGGCCCCAGAGGAGGAATTCGATGGCGTGGTAGCCGGTGGCGACGTTGGCTTCGGAACCGCCCAGCTCGTTCAGGCCCTTGAGCTTCTCGCCGGTGATTTCCTTGACGTCGATCTTGTCTTCGCCGACCTGGATCTCGGTGTTGGCGATGATGTTGGCGGTGGCGCCGGCGTTGCCTTCGGCGTGCTGGTAGTCCTTGGCGACGTAGTCGATCAGGCCTTCGTCCAGCGGCCAGGCGTTAACCGCGCCTTCCCAGTCGTCGATGATCGAGTTGCCGAAGCGGAAGGCTTCGCTCTGCGAGTAGGACGGGCGGGAAGCGATCCAGGCTTCGCGGGCGGCCTTCAGGGTTTCTTCGCTGGGCTTGGCGATCAGCGCGTCGACGGCGGTCTGCAGGGCCTTGGCGGTGGTCAGGGCGTCGCCGTAGGTGGCTTCGGCGATGTCCAGGTAGTTCTTCACCACGGCCTTGACCGCGGCCTCGTCGACCTTGGCAGCCGCTGCCGGGGCAGTGCTCTGGGTGCTGGCAGCCGGCGCGGCGGCGGGGGCTTCGGCTTTCTTGTCATCGCCGCAGCCGGCGAGGGAAATGGCGATGGCGAGCAGGCTGGCAGTGGCCCAGGGCATACGAGTCATGACGGGTTCCTTTGCATGGAGAGGAGGCGCACGAAAAAGGACTGCGCAAGAAAATCCGCAACATAATGCGAAAGATTTGCATTTTTGAAAAGAGAGATCGCTGGCGCCATTCGCCGCGGGGCCAGTAAGTTGCCACCAGAGCGGCCGCTCGCCGGAGTATCACGTGATTTAAGCGGGAGGCCGTTGTAGGGTGAAAAACACCTCTGGCGTTATCCACCGACATTGGAAGCGCAGGCGCCGGATAAAGCGTTCCGCGTTATGAGGCCTGCGGTAAGGCGGAGTCAGTGACGTTCGACGGAACCGTTGGAGTTGCCGCCGGCAGCCTCGGCCAGGCGCCGCGCCTGCTTGAGGTAGAGGGTCAGCTCGCGCGCCGGCAGCGGCTTGCTGTAGAGGTAGCCCTGACCTTCGTGGCAGCCCTGGGCGATGATGTAGGCCTCCTGCTCGACGGTCTCCACGCCCTCGGCGATCACCTGCATGCCCAGGCTCTTGCCCAACTGGATGATGGCGCGAACGATGGTGGCGTCGTCGTCGTCCAGCAGCAGGTCCTGGACGAAGCTCTTGTCGATCTTGATCTTGTCCAGCGGCAGGCTCTTCAGGTAGCTCAGCGAGGAGTAGCCGGTGCCGAAGTCGTCGATGGCGATCAGCGCGCCGGCGCGGCGCAGGCTGAGCAGGTGCTGGGCGGCGGTGGAGATATCTTCCATCAGGCCGGTCTCGGTGACTTCCAGTTCCAGCGAGCGCGGCGGCAGGCGGTGCATCTGCAACAGGTTGCTGACCACGCGCGGCAGGGCGTTGTGGCGCAACTGCACGGTGGACAGGTTGACCGCCAGGCGCAGGTCGTCAAAACCCTGGTCGTGCCACTCGCGCAGTTGGCGGCAGGATTGGTCGAGCACCCATTCGCCGATGCTGAAGATGCTGCCGTTCTGTTCCGCCAGCGGGATGAACAGGTCCGGCGCGACCCAGCCCTGGGTCGGATGCTGCCAGCGCAGCAGCGCCTCGACGCCGACCACGCGGTGATCGCGGTAATCCACCTGCGGCTGGTACACGAGGTGCAGTTCGTTGCGCGCCAGGGCTTCGCGCAGGTCCTTCTCCAGTTCGCGGCGGCGGCGCATCTCGCTGTCGACGCTGGCGATGTAGAACTGGTAGCGGTTGCGCGAGCGGCTCTTGGCCAGGGTCATGGTCTGTTCGGCTTTCTGCAGCAGCTTCTCGGTGGTCTCGCCGTCCTCGGGGAACAGGGTGATGCCGATGGTGGCGCGCAGGTGGACCAGGTGCTGGTCCAGCTCGAAGGGCGCTTCGAGGTCGTCGAGGATCTGCTGGGCGAGTTCCGCTGCTTCGTAGGGCTGCTCGATGTCGGCCTGGACCAGGGCGAACTGGTCGCCGCCCAGTCGCGCCAGGGCGCCGAGGTGCGCGCTGCGGGTGCGCAGGCGGTCGGCGAGGGCGATCAACAACTGGTCACCGAACTGGTAGCTGTACTGCTCGTTGATGCCCTTGAAGTCATCCAGGCCCAGGCAGAGCACGGCGACGCGGCGCTGCAGGCGAGAGGCGCCTTCGAGGATCTGGTCCAGGCGCTGTTGCAGCAGCTTGCGGTTGGGCAGGCCGGTGAGGAAGTCGTACTGGGAGATGCGCAGCAGGCTGTCTTCGGCCTCGCGGCGCAGGTGGCCGTTGCGCTCGATGGAGGCCAGCAACTGGTTGGCGGTATTCACCCACAGGCCCAGTTCGTCCTTCTCGTGGCCGTCGGGCATCGGCAGCTTGTGCTGGCTGGGGCGGTCCGGGTTGATCGAGGCCAGGTGCTCGATGATCTTCGACAGCGGCTTGGTCAGCAGCCAGTGGTAGACCATGAACAGCACCAGGCTCAGGGCCATGGCGCGGAGGATGCCGGAGATGAAGATGATCACCGAGGTGGCGACGAAATCGTTGCCGTAGGGCGCGGTGTCGAGGGTGATCTTCAGGTCGCCGTAGTATTCGTTGGAGCCGCCCCGGCCAGCGAGGCGGATGGAGTAGTTCTGCTCGGCGCCGAGGATCGGGTCGGTCAGCCAGCGGGTGTTGGAGTCCAGCAGCGGGCGGGATTTTTCCGCCAGCATGGGTTCGTCCGGGTGGCCGATGGCGGCATAGCGCACGGCTTCGTGCTGGAACAGGCCTTCGAGGACCTGCATCGCCATGTCGCGGTCCAGGCTGTAGACGGCCTGGGTGGAAGGGTCGCGGACCATCGCCAGGATGCGCTGGGCGTCGTTGTGTACGTTCTGGCGCGCCTTGTGGGCGTCATAGACGATCTGGGCACAGCTGAGTACCACCCCGACCACGAGGGCCGCGAGCAATACCATTCGCAGCAGCTTGAGGGAGAGGCTGTGCCGGGGATCCAGTTTCAAGGTCTTTCCTTGTTTCTCGCCAGGGGCGAACGACTGGGGCTGAGTATTGGCAATTGGCGCAATGGCGTCAAAGGGCCATCGTTGTGTTTCGTGACTGTACCGGCCTTTCAGGTTAGCCGACACGAAGGCGTTACGCGCCCATTACGAAAAAACCCGGCACGGGGCCGGGTTTTTTCAGATCAATCGGGGTGCGATCAAGCAGCGAACTGCTCGGCCACGAAATCCCAGTTGACCAGGTTCCAGAATGCCTCGACGTACTTCGGACGCAGGTTGCGGTAGTCGATGTAGTAGGCGTGTTCCCAGACGTCGCAGGTCAGCAGCGGGGTGTCGCCGCTGGTCAGCGGGCAGCCGGCGCCGATGGTGCTGGCCAGGGCCAGGGAGCCGTCGGCTTTCTTCACCAGCCAACCCCAGCCGGAGCCGAAGGTGCCGATGGAGGTCTTGCTGAACTCTTCCTTGAACTTGTCGAAGGAACCGAAGGCAGCGTTGATGGCGTCAGCCAGGGCGCCGGTGGGCTGGCCACCGCCGTTGGGGCTCAGGCAGTTCCAGTAGAAGGTGTGGTTCCACACCTGGGCTGCGTTGTTGAAGATGCCGCCCGACGAGGTCTTGACGATGTCTTCCAGGCTCTTGCCTTCGAACTCGGTACCCGGAACCAGGTTGTTCAGGTTCACGACGTAGGTGTTGTGGTGCTTGTCGTGGTGGTATTCCAGGGTTTCCGCGGAAATGTGCGGCTCAAGGGCGTTCTTCGCGTAAGGCAGCGGCGGCAATTCGAAAGCCATGGTCTCTCTCCTATCTCACTCAGTCTGGGCTAGCGCGACGAGCGCGCGACCGGTACACGGGGCCGGTTCGATGTTTGTCGCGGCATCCGGGCGTAGCTGCAATGCGCCCCATCAAGAGGCAGGCAGCGCGCCAGTTGCGTCCGGAAGGCTCAGAGCCCGCCGGCGCCGCGAAGGTCGGATCATAGCACCCGACCTGTGGCATATCCACGCAGCAACTGTAGGGGCAAAGGCCCAAGGTCGCGGGCTGCGTGCAATCACTCCACCTTAGACTGACCGGGACGGCGGATCGTCGTTCGGACTATTTTCCCGCGAAGTGCTTGGATCAGGCGGCAAACACCAGTTGCGCGGCCATGCCCAGCATCATCACGGCGACCATCAGGTCCACCAGGCGCCAGGTGGCAGGGCGCGCCAGCCAGGGCGCGAGCCAGGCGGCACCGAAGGCCAGGGTGAAGAACCACAGCAGGGATGCGCTGGCCGCGCCCATGGCGTAGGCGCCGGGGGCGGCCTGCTGGGCGCCGAGTGAACCGATCAGCAGCACGGTGTCGAGGTAGACGTGGGGATTGAGCAGGGTAACCGCCAGCGCGGCCATCAGCACGGTGCGGCGCGAGCGCGGGCCGGTTTCTCCGGCGTTGGCCATGGCCTCGGGTGCGACTGCACGACGCAGTGCCTTGAGGCCGTACCAGACCAGGAAGGTGACACCGCCCCAGCGGGCGACGGCCAGCAGCGTCGGGTTCTCGGCGAGGATCTTCGCCAGGCCGAACACCCCGGCGCTGACCAGGATGGCGTCACAGGCCACGCACAGCGCGGCGACCGACAGGTGATGCTCGCGGCGCAGGCTCTGGGAGAGGACGAAGGCGTTCTGCGCGCCGATGGCGATGATCAGCCCGGCGGCGACCAGGATGCCGTTGAGATAGCTCTGCCACATGATTCAGATCCCTTCCGGGTCGAGCGTGAGCGCGTGCAAGACGTCCAGCGCGCGCGGGCCGTCGGCGTGGGCGACGAACAGATGGTCGTGGTACCAGGCGGCGACCACGTTGCAGCTGATCCCGGCCTTGGCCAGGGCCGTCGCGACGGCGGCGGTGAGGCCCACCGCCTGCAATGCCGAGTGCACTTCGAGGGTCAGCCACGCGGCGACGTAGTCGAAGGCCAGCCCGGCCTGTTCTGCCTCGGCGCGGGGCAGGATCAGCGTCAACCCTTCGCTTTCACGGAAGCTGCCCAGCGGCTGCAGGCCGGCGGGTATTTGCCCGTCGGGCAAGGTGCAGTAGACGTATTCGCCGTCATTGAGCACCGGGGTCATGTCGCGCAGCAGCGCGGCCAGGGAGGTTTCGCCAGCCATGAGGATCAGTCCGTCGAGTAGGGAGTGCTGGCGATTGTCTGGTTTTCGCGAGTATAAGAAAAACCAATACTGCTGATATCTCATTAGGAAAAATGATCATGTTCGACTACAAGCTGCTTGCCGCCCTGGCCGCCGTGGTGGAACAGGGTGGTTTCGAGCGCGGCGCCCAGGTGCTGGGGCTGTCGCAGTCGGCGATTTCCCAGCGCATCAAGCTGCTCGAGGCGCGGGTCGGCCAGCCGGTGCTGGTGCGCGCGGCGCGGCCGCAGCCGACCGATCTCGGCCAGCGCCTGCTCAACCATGTGCAGCAGGTGCGCCTGCTGGAGGGCGACCTGCAGCAATCGGTGCCTGCGCTGGACGACGGCGCTGCGCCCGAGCGCCTGCGCCTGGCGCTGAACGCCGACAGCCTGGCGACCTGGTGGGCGCAGGCGGTCGGGGACTTCTGTGGCGAGCGCCATGTGTTGCTGGACCTTGTCGTCGAGGACCAGGAAGTCGGCCTCAAGCGCATGCGCGCCGGCGAGGTGGCCGGTTGTGTCTGTGCCAGCCCGCGCCCGGTGGCCGGCGGGCGCTGCGAGGCATTGGGCGCCATGCGCTATCGCGGGCTGGCCAGCCCGGAATTCATTGCCCGGCATTTTCCCAAGGGAGTGAAGCCCGAAGGGCTGGTGCGCGCCCCGGCCATCGTCTACGGGCCGGACGATCAACTGCAGCACCGCTACCTGAAGGCCCTGGGCGTCGATGGTCACTTCAGCTACCACCTGTGCCCGTCTTCCGAGGGCTTCGTGCGCATGACCAGCGGCGGCCTCGGCTGGGGCCTGGTGCCCGAGCAGCAGGTGCGCGGCGAGCTGGAACGCGGTGAGCTGGTGGACATGCTGCCGGGGCGGGTGATCGACGTTCCGCTTTACTGGCACCACTGGCGCAACGGCGGCGAACTGCTCGCCGCGCTGACCCGGCACCTGCTGGCGAAGGCGCCGGGGCTGATGGTGCCGATCAGCCGCGAATGACGATGCTGCCGCTGCCGGGCAACTGCTCGATGCAGCGCGCGCCGAAGAGCTTCGACGGTGTGAAGTAGCCGACGCTGGTGGGATTGGCCAGCAGATGGCGCACCGCGAAGAGCACGCCGTGGATGGTCACGTCATAGCCGTTGGCCGTTTCCAGGCGCGCCGTGCAGCGTTCGCCACGGGCATTGCGCACTTCGCCCCAGACCCAGGTACGCAGCTTGCCGCGCGCCACTTCGTCCGGGCCTTGGACGCGCTTCTCCACCTGCTCCTTGAGCCAGTCCTGCACGCGGTCGCGGCCCAGCAGCGGGCGCAAGCTGTCCATCACGCGCATGCCGATGGCGGCGGCGGGCGGCACCGGCAGGTACACCGCGATGTCGCCGATGCCGGTGGAGTAATAGGCTGTCGCCACGTCGCCCCAGGGAATGGTCACGGCATGCTTGAGGCCGCGGCCGAAGTCGATGTCGCGGCGCTTGTAGCCCAACGGCACGTCGCGCAGGCGGCCGGCTTCGCGCACCTTGCCGCCCAGCTTGAGGCCTTCGACGGTGGTCTTGGCGGTACCCGGCGAAAGGCCGCTGCCGCTGTCGAAGCCCAGCGCCAGGGACGTGGCGTCGGGCATGGCTTCCTTGAGGCAGGCGGCGACGCAGTCGGTGGGGATCACGTCGAAGCCGACGCCGGGGCAGATCGCCACGCCAGCCGTGCGCGCCACTTCGTCGAGGCCGTGGGCGTATTCGAAGACGGATATCTCCCCGGTGATGTCGACGTAATGGGCGCCGCTGGCGATGCACGCTTCGATCATCGGCGCGGCGGTGGCGGAGAAGGGGCCCGCGCAGTTGGCGACCACGGCGATATCTTCCAGCGCGGCCAAGGCGGCGGCGCTGTCGTTCAGGTCGAACACCCGGCACTCCAGTCCCAGCGAACTGCCCAGCGCATGCAGGCTGGCCGGGTTGCGGCCGCCGAGGATCGGCGTCAGGCCTTCGCGTTGCGCCTGCTCGGCCACCAGCCGGCCGGTGTAGCCGTTGGCGCCGTAGATCATCCAGTGGGACTTGCTCATGATGTGGCCTCGTGGATACGCGTGAATGCCTCAAGGGTAGTCGCAACCACCCCCGGCATGTCGCCGATCTCAAGTCGTGCAACCCTGCCGGCTCGCTGCGGTCTGCAAGGATTCGTTTCTGGCGTGCAAGGCCAGAGTGGTAGCGTGCGGCGGCTGATAGAGTCGCCGGAAATAACAACAGGAGTGGCGTGCATGAAGATTCTGGTCACCGGAGCCAGCGGGTTCATTGGCGGGCGTTTCGCTCGCTTCGCCCTGGAGCAGGGGCTGGCGGTACGGGTGAACGGACGCCGCGAGGAAGCGCTGCAGCCGCTGGTGGCGCGTGGCGCGGAGTTCATGGCCGGCGACCTGTCGGACCCGGCGCTGGTGCGCGCGCTGTGCAGCGACGTCGACGCCGTGGTGCATTGCGCTGGTGCGGTCGGTGTGTGGGGCAGCCACGAGTACTTCCACCAGGCCAACGTGGTGATGACCGAGGCCATCGTCGAGGCGTGCCTGAAGCAGAAGGTCCGCCGTTTGGTGCACCTGTCCTCGCCATCGATCTATTTCGACGGCCAGTCCCATGTCGGCATCAATGAAGAACAGGTGCCCAAGCGCTTCGCCAACCATTACGGCTCGACCAAGTATCAGTCGGAACTGGTCGCCCTCGGCGCCCAGGAGTTCGGCCTGGAAGTGCTGGCGCTGCGCCCGCGTTTCGTCACCGGCGCCGGCGACACCAGCATCTTCCCGCGGATGATCGCCGCGCACCGCAAGGGCCGCCTGCGCATCATCGGCCAGGGCCTGAACAAGGTGGACTTCACCAGCATCCAGAACCTCAACGACGCACTGTTTTCCAGCCTGATGGCCGGCGACGCGGCGCTCGGCCAGGCCTACAACATCAGCAACGGGCAGCCGCTGCCGTTGTGGGACGTGGTGAACTACGTGCTGCGCCGACTGGACATGCAGCCGGTGGAGCGGCACATGCCCTACGGGTTGGCGTACAACCTGGCGCTGATCAACGAGGGCGTGTGCAAGGTCCTGCCCGGTCGCCCGGAGCCGACCCTGCATCGCCTGGGCATGGCGGTGATGGCCAAGGACTTCTCCCTGGATATCTCCCGTGCGCGCCAGTACCTCGACTACGACCCGCAGAACAGCCTGTGGGATGCGCTGGACGAGTTCTGTGACTGGTGGCGGTTGCGCGGCATGTAGAGGCTCGCTCCTGCGAGAGCCTTCTCTGCCTAGCGTGGTGCGCGAGCACCGCCACGCAGTGGGCCGGAATACTGTTGCTCGCCGCCGCCCTGCATTGGCAGGAAGCTCGGCTCCTGCACCAGGCGCGGTAACTGTATGCCGCTCAGCTCGCTGAGGCGCTCGCCCAACTGGCGGGTCTCCTCGCAACTGGAATCGGCACAGGCGCGCAGCATTCGCTCGATGGCATCGCTCTGCTGGTACTGGATCTCCAGCGCCTGTTCTTCACGCAGACGGCGGCGCAATTCGCGCATGCAATCCAGGATGGCCTTGTTGAGTTCGATCACCCGACTTCCTCCCCCGCGAAGGGCGCCAAAGCGGCGCCAAGTATCGGGAGCAGGAGCAAGGGGCGTGCCACGATGTCGCAAAGCCACTAT
This sequence comes from Pseudomonas sp. HS-18, assembly GCF_020401845.1. Lineage (NCBI taxonomy): Bacteria > Pseudomonadati > Pseudomonadota > Gammaproteobacteria > Pseudomonadales > Pseudomonadaceae > Pseudomonas > Pseudomonas sp. HS-18. Next base: position 5,360,753 of record NZ_CP084413.1, on the reverse strand, counting down.
TGGCGGGTCGCCTGGGGAACTGCGCCCTCCGTCACGGGTCTTCTGTGCGCCGACGAGGTGCGTGACGCCCTGTGATGGCACGCTGCTCCCAGGCTGCTCTCAGAGTCATGCGAACGGATATACTGCGCCCTGCGCAGGCAACACGCCGCTTCATCCCCACAGGTTCATTCCATGCGTAATGACACGTTCGACGAATTCGATGATGTGCCCCACCTTTCCACCGACGCCGCCGACCGCGACGAATTCGGCCATCACCCGCGCCGTGTGGTCGAGCCCAGCGGACGTCCGCTGCCCTCGCCGGTGAAACGTGGCGGCGGGACCGGTGCGCTGTGGGCGCTGGTCGCAGCCATGGCCATCGCCCTGGCCGGTGTGGGCTGGTGGAGCCACCAGCAACTGCTGCTCATGGAGCAGCAACTGATCGCCACCCAGGAAAGCTTCGCCAAGATCAGCGAGGAGGCCGCCGGTCGCCTGGACGACATCCGCGGCAAGTTCGTCGCCAACGAATCCAATGGCATGAGCGACCGCGAAGCGCTGAAGCTGCAGGTCAAGCAACTGCAGGGCCGCCTGGCCGAGCAGGCCAAGGCGCAGCAGATTTCCCTGTCGGAATTCGACGGCGCCCAGGGCAAGCGCCTGGCGCAGATCAGCGACGACCTCAAGGCGCAACAGGAAAGTGCCGCGCAACTGGTGGCCCAGCTGGACGCCAAGCTCAAGACCATTTCCGATGAGCAGGCCAAGTTCAAGAACGTGCAGGCCGACCTCGCCGCCGCCAACCAGCAGATCCAGGCGCTCAACACGGAAATCGCCAACCTGAAGAAGGACGGCAGCCAGTCCAAGGCGATCAAGAGCCTGCAGGACGACCTTTTCGTGCTGCGCTCCGAAGTCGATGGCCGCCAGGGCCAGGCCAACAGCGATACCAAGGAGTTCGATGTATTCCGCATCCAGGTGATGCGCAACATCAACACCCTGCAGCAGCAGATGCAGAACCTCCAGCAGCAGATCAGCACGCGCTGAACCGCGGTCTGAAAAAGGCCCCCGCACCGAACGGTCCGGGGGCTTTTCATTGGCCATCCCTCTTTGGGAGTAGTCACGGCAATTCTTGTCTTGAATCAGTTTCAGGGCGGGCTTCGAAGCGAATAATCGCTAACAAATGAGAGTTATTCTGATTCTCCCCTTGTTCGATCATTCGCCCGGAGGCTTTCCATGCACGATCTTCAAGCGCAACGCCGGTATCGCATCGCGGGGTACCGGCCCGGGATCGGCGCCGCCTTCCGCCAGCGACTGTTCTCCATGGGGCTGCTGCCAGGTGCCGAGCTGAAGGTTCGCCGCGTGGCGCCGCTGGGCGATCCGGTGCAGGTGGATACCCGCCAGTGCAGCCTGGTCCTGCGCCGCCGCGATCTGGCCTTCCTCCAGCTCGAAGCGCAGGACTGATCGACCCATGGATGAACTGCGCATCGGTTTGATCGGCAACCCCAACGCGGGCAAGACCACCCTGTTCAACCAGCTCACCGGCTCGCGCCAGCGCGTGGGCAATTGGGCCGGCGTGACCGTCGAACGCAAGGAAGGCAGCTTTCGCACCGCCCGCCACCACGTACGCTTGGTGGATCTGCCCGGCACCTATTCGCTGACCACCTTGTCGACCCAGGCCTCGCTGGACGAGCAGATCGCCCGGCGCTGCATCGTCGATGGCGAGGTGGACGTGCTGGTCAACGTGGTGGACGCCACCAACCTGGAACGCAACCTCTACCTCACCGTGCAGCTGCGCGAGATGGGCCTGCCCTGCGTGGTGGCGCTGAACATGCTCGATATCGCCCGCACCCAGGGCCTGAACATCGACCGCGAGGCGCTGGCGCGGGAATTGGGTTGCCCGGTGGTGCCGCTGGTATCGACCCGCGGCGAAGGCATCGATGCACTGAAGGAGGCCATCGACAGCCTGGGTGTACAGCAACCGCTGCAGGTGCCGTATCCTGCCGCGCTGCGGGACGCCGTCACTCAACTGCTACCGGCCGACGCACCGCCGGCCCACACCTGGATGGCCCTGCTGGCGCTGGAAGGCGACTTGCACAGCGCCAGCCAGCTCAAGCTCGACCCGACGAGCCTGCTGGCCGCGCGTGACTCGATTCGTTGCGCCTGTGGAGAGGACCCGGAACTGCTGCTGGTGGACGCGCGCTACCGGCTGATCGGCAAACTCTGCGAGCGCGCCAGCAACCACCGTGAGGCCGCGCCGCATCGCTTGACCCAGATGCTGGACAGCATCGCGCTGAACCGCTGGCTGGGCATCCCGGTGTTCCTCTTGGTGATGTACCTGATGTTCTTTTTCGCCATCACTCTGGGCGGGGCGCTGCAGCCGATCTTCGACCAGGGCTCCTCGGCGCTGTTCATCGACGGCATCCAGTGGCTGGGCGCGCGCAGCGGCGCACCGGACTGGTTGACCGCGCTGCTGGCCCAGGGCCTGGGCGGTGGCATCAACGCGGTGCTGCCGCTGATCCCGCAGATCGGCCTGATGTACCTGTTCCTCGCCCTGCTGGAAGACTCCGGCTACATGGCTCGCGCGGCCTTCGTCATGGACCGCCTGATGCAGGCCCTCGGCCTGCCGGGCAAATCCTTCGTGCCACTGATCGTCGGTTTCGGCTGCAACGTGCCGTCGATCATGGGCACCCGCACCCTGGATAACCCGCGCGAACGCCTGATGACTTCGATGATGGCGCCGTTCATGTCCTGCGGCGCGCGGCTGGCGATCTTCGCGGTATTCGCCGCGGCCTTCTTCGGCCAGAACGGTGCGCTGGCGATCTTCTCGCTGTACCTGCTGGGAATCGTCGTGGCGGTTCTTACCGGGCTGCTGCTCAAGCACACGCTGATGCGCGGCGAGGCCTCGCCCTTCGTCATGGAACTACCGCTTTACCACGTGCCGCACCTGCGCAGCCTGCTGCTGCAGACCTGGACGCGCCTGCGTGCCTTCATCGTCCGCGCCGGCACCGTGATCATCCTGGTCAGCCTGGTGATCGGCGGGCTGAACAGCGTCACCCTCGATGGCCGCCCGGTGCAGGGCGACATCGCCGACTCGGCGCTATCGAGTCTCAGCCACAAGGTCACGCCGCTGCTGGCGCCCATGGGCGTGCACCCGGACAACTGGCAGGCCACCGTTGGCCTGGTCACCGGCGCGCTGGCCAAGGAAGTGGTGGTCGGAACACTCAACACGCTCTACACCGCCGAGCACATCCAGGGCGAAGCGTTCGACGCCGACGGCTACGACCTCTGGGCCCAGTTGAAGCAGGCCGGGGCGGATACGCTGGACGGCCTGCGCGACTCGTTCAGCCTCAGCGTGTTGGCCAACCCGGTCGCCGCGAGCATGGCAGATGGCGAGATGGAAGAGGGCTCCATGGGCACCTTCGCTGCCAAGTTCGGCAGTCCGTTGGCCGCCTACAGCTACCTGGTCTTCGTGCTGCTCTACGTGCCCTGCGTGGCGACCCTTGGAGCGCTGACACGCGAAAGCGGCCGGGGCTGGATGACCTTCTCGGTGCTCTGGGGCCTGAACGTCGCCTACTCGCTGGCGACCCTCTGCTACCAGGTGTTCAGCTTTGCCGAACATCCGCCATACAGCGCGGTGGCCATCGGCCTGGTGCTGGTGTTCAACCTGGTGCTGTTCCTCATCCTGCGCTGGGTCGGCCGGCGCGGCCTGGAACTGAATGGCGAGCGAGAACTGCGCGCCACTCCGGCCGGGAGCTGCCACTGATGACCTCGGCAATCGCCGTGCGTAACCTGCTGGGTGAGATGGGCGAGGCGGATGTGCCGACTCTGGCTCAACGCCTCGGCGCTTCGAAGGCTCTGCTCGAAGCCCTGCTGGAGCGCTTGCTGGCGATGGGCGTGGTGGAAAAGGTCGCGTCCGAGCCGGCGGCCTGCGGGAGCTGCAAGGGATGCGCGGAGACGACGCCGTGCTCGACGACAGGGTATCGGTTGTCGTCGAGAAACACTGTTGCGCCACTGCGCTGGAGCTCTGTGTAGGGCGTATAACCCGGAACGGGTTATACGCCGCAATGGCGGATAACGCCTGAGGCCTTATCCGCCCTACGAATTGGCACCGGCATGGAAAAAGGGCGCCTTCGCAAGAAGGCGCCCTTTTCGTTGGCGCTGGTACCGGCGCTTACAGGCGCGGGTAGTCCAGGTAGCCGACCGGGCCTTTGCCGTAGAAGGTTTCCGGGTGCGGCTCGTTCCAGGCGGCGCCTTTCTGCAGGCGGGTTACCAGGTCCGGGTTGGCGATGAACGGGATGCCGAAGGCGACCGCGTCGGCCTTGCCGCTTTCCAGCCACTCGGTGGCGGTTTCCTGGGTGAAGCGCTCGTTGGCGATGTACACGCCGCCGAAGATTTCCTTCAGTTTCGGGCCGATGCTGTCGTCAGCGGCCTTCTCGCGGGTGCAGATGAACGCCACGCCGCGCTTGCCCAGCTCGCGGGCCACGTAGCCGAAGGTGGCCAGCGGGTCGGAGTCGCCCATGTCGTGGGAGTCCATGCGCGGCGCCAGGTGCACGCCGACACGGCCGGCGCCCCACACGCCGATCACGGCGTCGGTGACTTCCAGCAGCAGGCGCGCGCGGTTCTCCACGGAGCCGCCGTACTGGTCGGTGCGCTGGTTGGTGCTGCTCTGCAGGAACTGGTCGAGCAGGTAGCCGTTGGCGCCGTGCACTTCCACGCCGTCGAAACCGGCGGCCTTGGCGTTTTCCGCGCCGATGCGGTAGGCCTCGACGATGTCGGCGATCTCTTCGGTTTCCAGGGCGCGCGGGGTGACGAACTCCTTGATCGGACGCACCAGGCTGACATGGCCGGCCGGCTTGATCGCACTCGGCGCCACCGGGGTTTCACCGTTCAGGTACAGCGGGTCGGAGATGCGGCCGACGTGCCACAGTTGCAGGAAGATGCGGCCGCCATTGGCGTGCACGGCCTTGGTGACGTTGGTCCAGCCGCGCACCTGGTCGTCGGACCAGATGCCGGGAGTGTCGGGGTAGCCGACGCCCATCGGGGTCACCGAGGTGGCCTCGCTGAGGATCAGGCCGGCGTCGGCGCGTTGGGTGTAGTACTCGGCCATCAGCGCGTTGGGCACGCGGCCTTCGTCGGCGCGGCAGCGGGTCAGCGGGGCCATGATGATGCGGTTGGGCAGTTCCAGGTCACCGATGACGATGGGATCGAAAAGCGTAGTCATTGCATTACTCCGGGGCGTGAGGGTGGAGGTTCAATCGAGGACGGTTTGTGTCTGGTTGGGCTTGCCGCCGAACGCGATCATCACCGCGATCAGCGCGAGTACGGAGAGCACGGCGCCGGCCAGGGGCACGCGGGTCAGGCCCAGGCCGTGGTCGATGACGCTGCCGCCGACCCAGGCGCCGATGGCGTTGCCGACGTTGAAGGCGCCGATGTTCAGGGTGGCGACGAGGTTGGGCGCGGCGCCGCCGACGCGGACCACGTTGACCTGCAGGGCGGGCACCGCGGCGAAGGCGGCAGCGGCCCAGATGAACAGGGTGATTTCGGCCGGGATCAGCGCGGCGCTGGTCCAGCTCAGCACAGTGGAAACCACCGCCATGGTGGCGAACACGCCGGCCAGGGTGGTGCCCAGGCGCCAGTCGGCGAGGCGGCCGCCGATGATGTTGCCCAGGGTCAGGCCGAGGCCGATCAGTACCAGGCTCCAGGTGATGCCGCGCGGCGAGACCTCGGTGACTTCGCCGAGCAACGGCGCGACGTAGGTGAACAGCGCGAACACCGCGGCGGAGAACAGTACGGTGGTGCCCAGCGCCAGCCACAGCGGGCCGTTGCGCAGCGCGGAGACTTCCTTGCGCATGTCCACCGCTTCTTCATCGTGTTGCTTGGGCAGCACGCGCCACAGGCTGATCAATGCGATGACGCCGATCAGCGTGACTGCCCAGAACGGCGAGCGCCAGCCGGCGACCTGGCCCAGCGCAGTGCCGGCCGGAACGCCGAGCACGTTGGCCAGGGTCAGCCCGGTGAACATCAGCGCCACGGCGGAAGCCTTGCGGTTGGCCGGTACCAGGCTGGCGGCGACCACCGAGCCGATGCCGAAGAAGGCGCCGTGGCACAGCGCAGTAATGATCCGCGCCAGCATCAGCAGGCCGTAGTTGGCGGCCACGGCGCAGAGCAGGTTGCCCAGGATGAAGATGCCCATGAGCATCAGCAGCGCGGTCTTGCGCGGCAGGCGGGCCGTGAGCAGCGCCATGATCGGCGCGCCGATGGCGACACTGAAGGCATAGGCGCTGACCAGCCAGCCGGCGGCCGGAATAGAGACGGACAGGTCGCCCGCGACCTCGGGCAACAGGCCCATGATCACGAATTCCGTGGTGCCGATGGCAAACGCGGACAAAGCGAGGACGAGAAGCGAAGTGGGCATGCGCCTGCTCCTGGAGAGTTGAAATTGTCTTGGCTGGCAGTAGCCGGTCAAACCCGCCCTGAATCTGCTGCGCGTCGGCATAGCTGCGTTGAAAACAGACTCGGAATGCTCATTTACCGCTTGTAAACTGCGCTTCCTTGTCTGTTTTCGCCTTGCTCTGCTCTAGCTCGCAAGATTCTGAACGGGTTTGTTACAGCGCTTCGCTCAGGTGGCGAACAAAGGCCTGGATGGTTTCTTCGTTGCGTTTGAAGAAGTTCCACTGGCCGACTTTTCGACTGGTCACCAGGCCCGCGCGCTGGAGGGTGGCCAGATGCGCGGAAACGGTGGATTGCGACAGACCGGTACGCTGGTCGAACTTGCCGGCGCAGACGCCGATCTCGAAGGATTGGTGTTCCTGCTCGACGAAGAATTTCTCCGGGTCCTTGAGCCAGTGCAGCATGTCGCGTCGCACCGGGTGGGCCAGGGCCTTGAAGATTTCGTCGAGGTCGAGAGTGTGTTGTTCAGTCATGGGCGTATCGGTCTATCGCGTTGGGACGAACTATATATCGGTCAAAAACGATATGAATTCGTTTGGCGCGATAGTAATGATCACCGCCCGTGATAATAGGGGCGGGCTACCGTGGGAGCGTGCTCCGTCCGCGATGGTTCCGCCTCTGCTCCGTGCCGCTTTTAGTCGGTGCGGGGGGCGACCAGTCCTTGCTCGCGAACCGAGACTGCTCGGGGCCAATAGGTTCGCGAGCAAGCTCGCTCCTACAGCAGAGCATCGGTACGCGCTAAGCTCATCTCATGAACTACCTCGCGCATCTCCACCTGGGCGGCGACCGGCCCGCCCAACTGCTCGGCAGCCTTTACGGCGATTTCGTCAAAGGCCCGCTGGCCGGGCAGTGGCCCGCTGAAATCGAGGCGGCTATCCGCCTGCACCGGCGCATCGACGCCTTCACCGACAGTCATCCCTTGATACACAGTGCCAAGTCGCGCTTCCCCAGTGAGCGCCGACGCATGGCCGGCGTGCTGCTGGACGTGTTCTACGACCACTGCCTGGCCCGCGACTGGGAGCGTTTCTCCGGCGAGCCGCTGGAGCAGTTCACCCAACGGGTCTACGGTGTACTGGGCCGCACGCCCGGCCTGCCGGAGCGTCTGGCGCGCATTGCACCGCGCATGGCCGCGCAGGACTGGCTCGGCAGCTATCGGCAGTTCGAGGTGTTGCAGGACGTTGTCTCCGGCATGTCCCGGCGCCTGTCGCGGCCGTCCCTGCTGGATGGCGCCTGGGAGGAGCTGGATCGTCTTTACGAACCATTGAGCAGCGACTTCCGTGAGTTCTATCCCGAACTTCAGGAGTTCGTCAGAAATCCGCCGAAAGCGATGGACGGTCCGGCCTGACTTGATATGCGTCAACCGGCCGGCGGCCCATAGCGTGTGCAATAGACACATCTGAAGGACGACGAGAGGAGCAGCATGATGAAGTCGTTAATGGTCGCAACGGATCTGTCTGGCCGTTCCGAAAAGGCTTTGCACCGTGCGGCGGCGCTCGCCAAGCGCTACGCCTGTCCCTGGACCGTGCTCTACGTGGTCGATGAAGACCAGCCATCGGCGCTGGTCGAGCAGGAAGTCACCCAGGTGCGCCTGATGCTCGAAGCGCGGCTTGTGGAACTCACCGAACTGGGCGGCACCTGCCCGAAACTGCTGGTGGAGCGCGGCGATCCGAATCAGCAGATCCTCGCTGCGGCGAAGAAGCAGAACTGCGAGATGCTGGTGATGGGAGCCCACCGCAAGAGCGTGCTGCGCGACATCTTCGTCGGCACCACGGTGGAGCGAGTACTTCGCGCCGGGCAACTGCCGGTGCTGGTGGTCAACCAGCCCGCCGGCGGCCAATACCGCGACCTGCTGGTCGCCCTCGATACCTCGCCGGCTTCGGCCCATGCGGTGGAAGTGGCCGATGAACTGGGCCTGCTCGAAGGTGCCGTGCGCCGGGGTGTCTACGCCTTCAGCCCGCTGGCCAAGGGCATGATGCAGTACTCCGGAGTGAGCGAGGAGCGCATCGACGAATTTGTCGGCAGCGAGTCGCGCCAGGCGGTGGACGAGTTGAAGAAGTTCCTCCATGACCAGCACCTGGAGGAGCACATCGATGAACAACTGGTGGCCGTCGGGTTGCCGGGCAACGTGTTGCAGCGGATGGTCGACAAGCATCGGCCGGATCTGCTGGTCATGGGTACTCGGGGTATGGGCGGAATCAAGCGTGCCCTGATCGGCAGTGTTGCCGACTACGCTCTGCGCGAACTGGATTGTGACATCCTGGTCGTGCCGCCGGAGGCTTGAGCCTGCGGCGTCTGGAGACTGTTTTCAGGCTGCGTCGGGCGACTCGAGGGTGCCGCCCGGCGCAGTTTGAAAGCCGTTTCGTCAGAGTGGGAACCCGCCGGCCGTAGGTTACGGCGGGCTCCAATCCCTTCCCTTGTCAGCGAACGTCAGGCCGCAATGGCCGCCTCTTCCTGCGCTTCACACACCACTGCACGGATTGCCGCGTGCGCTTGCCTGGCCAGCAGGTTGCGGTCCTGGTGGGCGCTGGACAGCGCCGGCAAGAAGTGGATTTCCGCGACTCCCCGATCATTGTCGAACAGCCGCTTCAAGTGGCTGACCAGATCATCGTCACCGATGAAGGGCGCCAGTTCGCACGCCTGCCCGTTGCGCCGGTAGCGTAGCGCCACCGGCTGCACCGGCACGCCGGCCTCGATGGCGCTGGCCATCAGCCGGCCGTGGAAGGTACGCAGGCCCTGGCCGTCGGTGGTGGTGCCTTCGGGGAAGACCAGCAGGGAACGGCCGCGCGTCAGGTGCGTGGCCAATTGCGCGTTGATCATTCGGGCATCGCCAGAACCCCGGCGGATGAACAGCGTGCCGGCCTTTTCCGCCAGCCATCCGGCGACCGGCCATTGGCGCACTTCGGCCTTGGACAGGAAGGTCAGCGGCAGCAGCGCACCGAGCAGCGGGATATCGACCCAGGACACATGGTTGGACACCCACAGCATCGGCTGGCCGGGTAGCTCGCCGTGCACCTTCACCTTGAAGGGCAGGGCAGCCGTCAGGCGCGCCAGGTACCAGCAGGTCAGGCGCTGGCGCAGGGGCATCCAGTCGCGGCCGGGCAGGCGCTCCAGCAGGCTGACGAAGGCAGCCAGCACGAGGCCCACCGTCAACACCAGCAGCAGGCGGGCAACGCGCAGCCAGGCGCGCAGGCTGCGCATCAGACCGCAGCCTTGAAGTGGCGGGCGTAGCGCGGGCAGAGTTCGTCGCGCTTGAGCAGGATGAACACGTCGGCGACGCCGAAGTCCGGGTCCCAGCAGGGCTCGCCGCAGATCTTCGCGCCCAGGCGCATGTAGGCCTTGAGCAGCGGCGGCAGCTCAGCGGTGAGGTTGTCCGGCACGTCCAACTGCGGCAGCGGAGTTTTCGGCTCGGCGCGCAGGTTCTGCTGGCACAGGTAGCGGTCACGCAGGCGCTGCATCACCGCGCGGGCCTGAATGCCGCCGTCGCGCATGGGGATGCTGGCGCAGCCCATCAGGTAGCGGTAGCCGCCTTCATTCAGCACTTCGGCCAGCTCGCTCCAGAGCACGGCGATGGTGCCGCCATTGCGGTAGTCCGGGTCGACGCAGGTACGGCCGATTTCCAGCACCGGGCCCTGCAGGTTGTCCAGGCCGTCGAGGGCGAATTCCTCTTCGCTGTAGAAGCGGCCCAGGCGTTGTGCGGCACGGTGGTCGAGCAGGCGGGTGGTGGCCACCAGCGCGCCGGTGTTGAGGTCGCGCACGCCGATGTGGGCGCAGTGGCGGTCGTAGTCGTCCATGTCCAGCCCCTGGTCCGCGCCCTTGAGTTGGGCGTCGAATTCGCTGCTGAACACGCGGTAACGCAGGGCCTGGGCTTCGCGCAGGGCGCGGGCGCCGCGCAGACGCACGGCCTTGAGACGGCGCTGCGCCGGGGTGTCACAGGAGAGGGCGATCTGACTCATGCGAGTGCCTCCGTGAACCGGCCATGCGGGTTGCGGCCGGTCGGCTTTGTTGTGCAAGCTCAGGCTAGGAATGTCCGGTGTCACGCCCATGACGGTGCGGTGATGCTTGTATGACAAGAACAACGACCTCGAAGGAAGGAGCGCCGCGATGCCCTGGAAATGCCTGCTCGGCCCGCAGGACCGATTGCCGCCCGGCCTGGCCCTGGACGACTGGTACGCCGAACTGCTGGCGCGCGCCGGCCATAGCGGCAGCTTCGAGCTGGCAGTGCTCGGCGGGCGCCTGGCGACCTCACCGGGGCTGGCCTTCCTCGCCGGCTACCAGGCCGCCCTGCGCGCGCTCTGGCCGGCGGCCCCGCTCAGTCTCGGCGCGCTCTGCGTGACCGAGAAGAAGAGCGTGCGCCCCGCCGACCTGCAGACCCGCCTCGACGGTCTGGTGCTGCACGGTCGCAAGGACTTCGCCACCGCCGCCGACAGCGCCGCGTGGTGGCTGGTCGCCGCGCGTGACGAGGACGAGGGACAGCCTCCGCGCATCGCCATGACCGTGGTGCAGGCCGGCGCCCCCGGCGCGAAGCTGGAGGCGCTGCCGGCCCTGCCGCTGCTGCCTGACATCCCCCACGCCCGCCTGCTGCTCGACGGCGCCCATTGCGAACGCCTGCCCGGCGATGGCTGGGAGGCCTACAGCAAACCTTTCCGCACCCTGGAAGATACCCATGTGCTGGCGGCGATCTGCGCCTGGCTCTACGGCCTGGCGCTGGATAAACAGTGGCCGGCGGAGCTGGGCCTGCGCCTGACCGGTGTGCTGGCCGGCTGCGCGGAAGTCAGCCGGCAGCCGGCTTCGCAACCGGAAACCCACCTGCTGCTGGCCGGCGTGTTCAGCCAGTTCGAAAGCCTCGCTGCGACGCTGGATGCCGCCTTCGCCTCGGGCGACCCGGAACTGGCGGCGGTCTGGAGACGCGACAAGAGTGTGCTCGCCATCGCCGGCGCCGCCCGGGCCAAGCGCCTGGAGAAAGCGAGGGTGGCAATAGGCCTTGACCCACGTCAGTGAGGGCCTGGGGAGGGGACGTTAGCCTTACAGATGTTTCTGAGATACCAAGAAATTTCCGCAGGGCTACCCACTGTTTTCCCTCCCACTGCTTTAGGAAATCCCCTCATGCGACGCGAACCCATCGTGCTGTTCGACGACGGTAAACACCAATGCCTGTGTTTCGACGATCTGGTCAGCGGCGACGGTGTGCAATCCAACCAGTTCCTCATCGTCGACCACGACAAGCGCCTGCTGCTCGATCCGGGCGGCGACCTGACCTATACGCCGTTGTCCCTGGAACTCTCGAAACTGTTCTCGCTGCAGGACCTGGACTACATCTTCGCCTCGCACCAGGACCCGGACATCATCGCCGCGCTGGACAAGTGGCTGCTGCACACCCGCGCCAAGGTCATCTGCTCGAAGCTCTGGGCGCGCTTCCTGCCGCACCTGACGGCCAACTACCTGGCGGTCAGCCATGGCATCTCCACCTATGACCGGGTGATTCCGCTGCCGGACCGCGGCGAGTCGGTGCAGCTGGGCCGCTGCCAACTGAAGATGATCCCTGCGCACTTCCTCCACTCGGTGGGCAACTTCCAGATCTACGATCCGGTCAGCAAGATCCTCTTCTCCGGCGACATGGGCGCCTCCCTGGTGGACGACGCCAGCCCGGTGCAGGATTTCGCTGCGCACGTACCGCACATGGAAGGCTTCCACCGTCGCTACATGGCGTCGAACAAGGTCGCGCGGCTCTGGGCATCGATGGTGCGCGGCATGGACATCGAGATGATCGTCCCGCAGCACGGCCGGCCCTTCGTGGGCAAGGCCATGATCGGAGCCTTCCTCGACTGGATCAGCGACCTGCAATGCGGCATGGACCTGATGGGGCCGGAGGATTACCAGGTGCCACGCTGACAGGCCCCATGCTGACCGATTGCGCCAATCGTCCTTGATTACGGCACGATCGGCGCTTAATTCGTCATCTTCACCGTGCTAGGGTGCGGGCCGACCTGATAACAAGAGGCCCGCCGATGCCCTTCACTTCCTACAGGCCAGCGCTGCGCGCACTGGCCCTGGCCACTTGCCTGCTCAGCAGCCATGCCCACGGAGCCGACACCTGGCCCGAGGCCGACTGGCCCCACGGCGCCACGCCCAGTGGCGCTGCTGTCGAAGCCTTCGAAAGCTATGCCTTCCCCAACCGCGACGACGCGACCCGCAAGGGCGTGCGCACCGATGCGGTAGTGGTGATTCGCGACGGCCAACTGATCTACGAGCGCTACGCCGGCCCGACCAGCGCGCAGACGCCCCACCTGGCCTGGTCGATGAGCAAGAGTGTGATGGCCAGCGTCCTCGGCGTGGCCTTCGGCGAGGGCAAGTTCCAGCTCGACGACCCGGTCGCCCAGCATTACCCGGCCTTCGCCGACCATCCCGATATCAGGATGCGCGACCTGCTGCACTGGGCCTCCGGCCTGGCCTGGCAGGAAGAGTACGAATACGCGCCGGTGCGCTCCTCGGTGGTGGCGATGCTCTACACCCGTGGCCGCGACGACATGGCGAAGTTCACCGCCGGCTTCGCTGCCGATGCCGAGCCGGGCAAGCGCTTCCGCTACTCAAGCGGCGACAGCAACGTGCTTTCCGCCACGCTCAAGCAGATGGTCGGCAAGGACTACGCGAACTACCCCTGGACCGCGCTGTTCGAGCCGCTGGGCATCCAGTCGGCCGTCTGGGAGCGCGATGCCAGCGGTACCTTCGTCGGCTCGTCCTATGCCTACATGACTGCCCGCGACATGGCGCGCATCGGCCTGCTGATGGAGCGCGACGGGCGCTGGAAGGATCGCCAGTTGCTGCCGCAGGACTGGATGAAATTCGTTCTTGCGCCGTTCCCCGAGTACCAGCCTGATCCGAAGAAACCCAACGAAGCGGTGCCCGGTGGCCAGTGGTGGCTCAACCGCCCGGTGGCCGGCGCGCCGGTACCCTGGCCGGATGCGCCCGAAGACACCTTCGCCGCGCTCGGCCACTGGGGCCAGGCGCTCTACGTGATCCCCGAACAGAAGCTGGTGATCGTCCGCTACGCCGACGACCGCGACGGCAGCTACCAGCACGACGCCTTCCTCAAACTCGCCCAGGCGGCCTTCGCCCACGGGGAGGTGCAGCCATGATCCGCCGCCATCCGATCCTCAGCGTTCTCGTCCTTCTGATCGTCGCGCTGGCCGTGGTGATCTGGCAGAACCGCATCCATCTCGCGGCCTTCCCCGGCATCATCGGCGCCTACACCGCCAAGGAGTACTGCTCCTGTCGCTACGTTATGGGGAACTCGGCAGACTATTGCCAGGCCTATACCAAGCAGTACGTGCCGACCAGCGGCTTCCTCGACGACGAAGCGCGCAAGCGGGTGACCGCCCGCGGCCTCGGCAGTACACAGACAGCCGCCTGGCTCGGTGCGCGCGAGGGATGCCAACTGATGCCCCAGGCGGATGATTTGCCCGAATCGGGCAACCACTGAGAACGCGATTACGATCTGCTGCGCGTCGGCAGAACGGCGTTAAAAACAGGCTCGGACTGCTCATTTACCGCTTGTAAACTGCGCATCCTCGCCTGTTTTTGCCTTGTTCTGCTCTAGCTCGCGAGATCGTAATCACGTTCTGACGGGCGCGTTCCACGGAGCGGGGCGACCCGCTTCGGAGGACGAATGCATTCTTTTGTAACAGGAGCCGTGTGCGCATTGCTGGTGCTGGCCAGCCCCCTGGCGCTGGCCGAATGGCAACTGGACGGCGACACCTCGCGGATCAGCTTCGTCTCGGTCAAGCGCGGCAAGATGGCAGAAGTGCAGCGCTTCGACCGCCTTTCCGGACAGATCGACGACCAGGGCGCGGTGCGCGTGGTGGTGCCGCTGGAGTCCATCGACAGCGGCCTGGCGCTGCGCGACGAGCGCATGCGCAACTCCTTCTTCGAGATCGAGCGCTTCCCCGAGGCGATCGTCAGCAGCCAGCTGGACCTGAGCCGTTACGACGACCTGCAGGTCGGCCAGTCGCGCCAGGAAACCGTGGACTTCAACCTCGACCTGCACGGCCAGCAGCGCCGGCTCAAGTCACAGGTGCTGGTCAGCCGCCCCAGCGAGAGCCGCATCGAGGTGACGACCCTGGAGCCGCTGGTGCTCAAGCTGATCGACTTCGACCTGGAAGAGAAACTCGAGCCGCTCAAGGAAGTCGCCAACGTGCCTTCGATCACGCCCGAGGTGCCGGTGTTCGCGGTGCTGGGGTTCAGCCAGGTGATCAAGCAGGCGCCGTGATCGTTGTGGATCGGCATCTTCGTTCGTGCCGATCTTCTCTGCGATTCGCCGGCCAGGGCGGCGTTGGGCGGGTTCGCGAGCAAGCTCGCTCCTACAAGCCGGATGCTCCTCGTAGGAGCGAGCTTGCTCGCGAACCGCACGGCACAGCGTCAATCGCGAAAACAGCCAGCCTTAAGCCCGCGCCGCAATTGCCGGCAAGTCTGGCTGGAAGCGAAAGCCGGAGCCCACGCTGCAACTGGAAGCGCTGATGAACACGAAGGCGAGCAGCAGGATGGTTTTCATGGCGGTCTTCCTGTCAGTCAGGATCGGGCTACCTCCAGTGTAGGTCGTGCCGCCCGGCGCGCGCCGAAGGTCACGAAACTGCCCGCTGCGAACAGCCACGCGCTGACCCCACCGTAGCCCAGCACCCAGCCGAAGCCCTGCACCAGTGCCGCCCGCGCGCTGGCCGGGGCATCGGGGCCCAACTGGCCGGCGGCGATGCTGGCGGCCTGTTGCAGCTTCTCGCTGCCGTTCACGCCGTGCAGCCCGGCAGCGACGCCCCAGAACAGGATCAACCCCATCACCGCGATATTGATCGCCAGGGAAATCATCCGCGCGCTCATGTCGATGCCCGAGGCCATCCCCGCGCGGGCGGCGGGCACGGCGGCGGTGGAGGTGTTGGTCACCGTGGTGTTGGTCATGCCCAGCCCGATGCCGGCCAGCACGCAGCCGGGCAGCAGGGTCAGCCAGCTGGCGTGATCCAGGGCGCTACCCCAGAGCATCAGGAAGAAGCCGGTGCCGATCACGAACATTCCGCCGGGTATCACCCAGCCGGGGTGGAAGCGGTGCGCCAGCCGCTCGGCGATGGGCGGCACCAGCAGCGTCGGCAGCGTGTACGCCAGCAACGACCAGCCGGCCTTCACGTCGCCGTAACCGAGCACGCCGTGGTAGTAGACCGGCAGGTAGATCATCAGCGGCCAGAAGCTTGCGTTCATCCCCGCCGAGCCGAACATCGCGCCGGAAAACGCGCGGATGCGCAGCACGGAGAAGTCGAACATCGGGTGGGCGACGCGGCGCTCGATCAGGACAAAGGCGGCGAGGCTGGCCACGCTGAGCAGCAGGATCGCCAGCGCGGCCGGGCTGGTGAAACCCATGCCGGCGCCCTGGGTGATGTAGAACACGATGCCGAGCACGGCCAGTGACAGCGTGAGCATGCCGCCGATATCCAGCCGCTCGGCTTGCGGATCGCGCGACTCCACCGCGCCGTACTGCGCCAGCGCGAGGGTCAGCAGGGCGAGCGGCCCGTGTACCAGGAACACCCACTGCCAGCTGGCCAGGGCGACGATGGCGCTGCCGATGATCGGCCCGAAGCCCAGGCCGATGCCGAACACCACGCCCCAGGCGGCGAAGGCGCGCACGCGTTCGGTCGGGTCGCTGAACTGACTGGTCAGCACCGCCACCTGGCAGATCAGCATGACGCCGCCGGCGGCGCCTTGCAGGAAGCGCCCGGCGATCATGCTCGGCATGTCGCCCGCCAGCCCGCAGAGCAACGAGGTCAGGCCAAACAGCGCCAGGCTGATGACGAACAGGCGCTTGCGGCCGAAGCGGTCGGCCAGGGTACCGGCGGCCATCAGTACGCTGGTGACGGCGATGGTGTAGGCGTTCATCACCCATTGCAGGTCCTGGAAGTCGCCGTGCAGTACCCGCTCAAGGGCCGGCAGGCTCGCCGGTACGCTGGAGATTTCCAGGCCGAACATCATCGAGGACAGGCACACCGCGGCCAGGGCGATGAGGTTTCTGGGGTTATGGAGGGCGGTCATGAGGATGGCTCCGTGGGACGAACCACTATTCTGAAAAAGAACAAGGTTCCCCATTGGCGCCATTTAGTCCCATCATTGGGGCTCTTGAGGACTCAAAAGGGGCTGCCTGATGGATGACCAACTCGATGGCATTGCCACCTTCGTCCAGGTGGTGGATGCCGGCAGCTTCGCGCTCGCAGCGGAGCGTTTGAACCTCACGCGCTCGGCGGTCGGCAAGGCCATTGCCCGGCTGGAGGCGCGCTTGGGGGTGCGCCTGCTGCAACGCACCACGCGCAGCCAGAGCCTCACCGACGACGGACAGGTGTTCTACGACAGCTGCGTGCGTGCGCTGGCCGAGCTGGAGGCCGCGCACACTGCGCTGGAGGGCGGTCGGATGGAGCCGCGCGGGCGCCTGCGGGTCAGCGTGCCGATCTCCTTCGGCCACCTCTGCGTGGTGCCGCTGATGCTGGAGTTGGCGCGGAAATACCCTTCGCTGAAGATCGACATGTCCTTCACCGACCGTCGCGTCGATTTGGTGGAGGAGGGGTTCGACCTTGCAGTGCGCATTGGTCCGCTGGGCGATAGTGCAACGCTCGCCGCGCGCAGACTGGGTGCGCAATACACCAGCATCGGTGCGGCGCCGTCCTACATTGCCCAGTGTGGGATGCCCGTGGGCCTGGACGATCTTGTCGGCCACGCCGCCATCAGCTATTCGGTCGCCGGTGTCACCTCGCCCTGGAGTCTGCGTGACGATGACGGCCATCGGCGTCGTATCGACATTGATCCGCAACTGAGCATGGACGACCTGCAGGCGATCGCCGCAGCCGCCGTGGCCGGATTTGGTCTGGCTCGTCTGCCTTCCTGGCTACTGTCTCGGCATGTGAGGAGCGGCGAGCTGGTAGTCGTCAAGGGGCGTTGTAATCAGCCGCCGCAGGATATCCATGCGGTGTGGCAGAAGACCCGCTACATGCCGTCGAAGATCCGTTGCGCCATCGATGCGCTGGTGGCCGGGATTCCGGCGCTGCTGGCCGACTGAACCATTGGCGCCGGCGCCTGCCCAAAGGGCTCGCCGGTTGGCTGGTTTGCAAGCCGACGGCGGGCCGCTATCGTTGGCCGTTGGTCCATCCGTTTCCATGTAAGGGATTTCATGCGCTCGCTGTTCGCCTTCCTCTTCGCGGCCTGCTTCGCCGCTTCCGCCCAGGCTGCCTGGTACCTCGACTACGAGTCCTCGCGGCTGACCTTCGTCACCACCAAGAATGCCGATATCGCCGAGGTAAACCGCTTCCTGGTGATGCACGGCAAGGTGGAGGAGCAGGGGCAGGTGGAGCTGCGCATCGAGATGGATTCGGTGAGCAGCGGCATTCCGCTGCGCGATGAGCGCCTGCGCGACAAGCTGTTCGATACCGAGAAGTTTCCCGAGGCACGCATCACCTCGCGCATCGACCTGCGCCCGATCACCGAACTGGCCAGCGGCGTGCAACTGGAGATGCGCCTGCCACTGCGCCTGGAGCTCAATGGCCAGGCGAAGAACTACCGCACCGACGTGCTGATCACCCGCTTGGACGAGCACCGCTTCCAGGTGGTGACCCTGCAGCCGCTGGTGATCAATGCCGCTGACTTCGGCCTCGCGCCGGGCGTGGCGCAGCTGCGCAAACTGGCCGGGCTGAAGAGTATCGGCCTGTCGGTGCCGGTGGGCGCCGTGCTGATCTTCGCCTCGCGGTGAGCGGCCCGATCTTCCCCTGGCGGACGGGCAACCGTTTCGCCCTGCTCTGCGATGGCGAGCGCTTCTTCCCGCGCATGTTCCAGGCCATCGACAGCGCCGAGCGGCAGATCGAGCTGGAACTCTACCTGGTGGAAAGCGGCAGTTGCGCCGAGGCGTTGCTCGACCGGCTGCTGGCAGCCCTGGGGCGCGGCGTGAAGGTGCGTTGCCTGTTCGACGCCTTTGGCAGCCTGAAGCTTTCCAGCGCCTGGACGCGCCAGTTGCTGGAGGCCGGCGGCGAGCTGCGCCACTACAACCCGCTGAACTGGAAAGCCGGCCTGCGCAACCTGTACCGCGACCACCGCAAGCTGTTGCTGGTAGATGAGCGCATCGCCTATGTCGGTGGCACCGGCGCCACCGACGAGTTCTGGTCCGCGCGGGAGAACCGCAGCGACTGGCACGAAGTGATGGTGGAAATGACCGGGAACATCGTCGCCGACTGGCAACGTCTGTTCGAGCGCCAGTGGAATGCGTGCCTCGGCGTGCGGGCCTGGAAGCCGCGGGAGGAAGTGCTGCTGACCCGCCTGCCGCCGATTCCCAGCTACGGCGAAGGTTTGGCGCGCGTTGCCTATGCGGATGCCGGCCAGCATCGTGACATCCTCCAGGCGCTGGTTCGTTCGCTGCGTGGTGCGCACCAGCGCGTCTGGTTGGCGACACCGTATTTTCTGCCGACCTGGAAGGTCCGTCGCGCACTGCGCAAGGCTGCACAGCGCGGTGTCGACGTGCGCCTGCTGCTCACCGGCCGGCTCACCGACCATGCGCCCGTGCGTTACGCCGGTCAGCGCTATTACCCTGGACTGTTGCGCGCCGGGGTGAAGATCTTCGAATACCAGCCGCGCTTCCTTCATCTGAAGATGGTACTGGTCGATGACTGGGTCAGCGTCGGCTCGTGCAACTTCGATCATTGGAACCTTCGGTTCAATCTGGAGGCCAATGTAGAAGCGTTCGATCCGCCATTCACCGCGGCGGTGGCCGATTGTCTGGCTACCGACTTCGCGCAGAGCCGCGAGATCGACCTGGGTTTCTGGCGCGCGCGCCCCTGGTGGAAACGCCTTCGCGAGCGACTGTGGGGCTCGCTGGACCGACTGGTGGTGAACTTCCTCGACCGCCGCCGATGACGTCGCAGGGTTGTCTGTCGAGTAGGAGGTCGGTGTGGAAAAGATTCAAAAGGAGCGTTTCATCGGGCTGGAGTGGCTGCGCTTCCTGATGGGCCTGTACGTGGTGATCTACCACACGCTGCACAGTTACCCGGCGGAGCAGAAATTCGCCGGCCTCGATGACCTGACTGCCCTGGGCTTTTTCGCCACCAGCACCTTCTTCGTGCTCTCCGGCTTCCTGCTCTGCCACGTCTACGTCACCGACGGGCACCTGCGCGAGAGCCCGCGCAGCTTCTTCACCAAGCGCCTGTCCAACCTCTACCCGCTGCACATCTTCTCGATCCTGCTGACCATCGCCGTGCTGCTGGTGGTGAGCGGGCTGGGCATCGGCCCGGACCTGGACCAGGCGACGCCGCGCTTCGTCATCTACGACACCAACGAAGCCATCGGCCGGCTGCAGCCGGAGCTGTTCCACCACTGGATGAGCGACCGCGAACTGCTGTTCAACAGCATCCTCCAACTCACCATGCTGCAGGCGTGGAACCCGTATTACCTGACCTTCAACGCGCCGCTCTGGTCGCTGTCGACGCTGTTCTTCTTCTACCTCTGCTTCCCCTTCGTCGCCCCGCGCCTGGCACGTTTGCAGCACAAATGGCGCTGGCTGCTGGCGCTGTGGGTGCTCTACCTGATCCCGCCGATCCTGGTGGTTGCCAGCGAGCAGTACGGCATGCCCTGGACCGGCCTGCTGCACCGCAACCCGCTGCTGCGATTGCCGGAGTTCCTCAGCGGCATCCTCGCCTACGGGCTGTTCCGCGAGTACAAGGACGCCGGCCATCTGCCTGGCCGCGGATTGCTGGTGGCGATGGGCGCGTTCGTGCTGGCCAATTTCCTGGTTGCCGATTACCTCTACACCCACGGCGCGAAGTTCTGGTACTTCCTGCTACACAACGGCCTGTTGCTGCCGGCCCAGCTGATGCTGGTGTACATGAGCGCTTTGCTGCGCGATCCGAAGAGCAGCGTGATCCGTCATTGGTCGCCGCGATTGGGCGCTGCATCGTTGTCACTGTTCGCCTTGCACGTGCCGCTGTTCACGCTGTTCTCGCGAACGGAAAAACTGATTCGTGCACCGGGGGATTGCCTCGCGGACTGGGCTTTCTGTGTCGAGTCCGCGACCCATCAGCAGTTGTCGATCTGGCTGTATCCGTTGTTCCTGCTGTTCATGGTCGCCAGTTGCGTGCTGGTGCAGGAGCGCTGCGTGGTGCCGGTGCGCAAATGGCTGGTGCGCCACCTGTTGCCGGTGCCGCCCACACCGCCAGCCCCGCGGCGACGGGTGGTTACCGAGTCGTAATCCATCGTTGGGCCGTTCGCGAGCAAGCTCGCTCCGACAGGTTGCGCTCTTCGTAGGAGCGAGCTTGCTCGCGAAGCAGAAACAGCGCCGCCCTTCACCGGCTTCTGCCGACCTGCGCTGCCGGTGCTAGGTTTTCTGCAGTGCCGCCGCTGCGGCCCCTTGCGGAAGAAAGCCACCATGCCCATCGAGTTCCGTCTACTCAGCGGCGGCGCCCTTCGCCCGTTCATCGATGATCTGGCGCGACTGCGCATCACCGTGTTCCGTGATTATCCGTACCTCTACGACGGCGGCCCGGAATATGAAGCCGGATACCTCGACAGCCATGTGCGCTCGGCCTGGAGTCTGTGCGTACTGGTGATCGATGAGGGCCGGGTAGTGGGGGCTTCGACCGGGCTGCCGCTGGTGGACGAGGCCGAGGCTCTCCAGCAACCGCTCCTCGCGCAGGGCTGGAACCCGGAACGAATCTTCTATTTCGGCGAGTCGGTGGTTCTGCCGGAGTACCGCAGCACCGCTTTCGACCTGCGTTTCTTCGAGGAGCGCGAGCGCTTTGCGCGCGGCCTGGGACGCTTCGATTGGGCGGCCTTCTGCGCTCTTCGGCGACCACCGGAGCATGCCGCGCGACCTGCCGGTTATCGCTCACCGGACGCCTTCTGGCTGCAGCGCGGCTTCACTCCGCAGCCCTCCCTGCGGATCGAATACCACTGGCGCGATATCGGTGGGCAGCGAGAGACTGCGAAATCGATGATGTTCTGGCTAAAGGAACTGAGCTGACTCGGGTTCAGTAACCGGCTTCGCGCTGGTGGCGGATCGCGAGGATGACCAGTGTTTCTCCATCGATGTGGTAGCGAGCTATGTAGCCGCTGTCACCGAAGTCGATGGGCCATTCGCGGAATTCGATCGGCAGGTCATCGATCAGTCGCCCCATCTGCGGATAGGCCCCCAGCGCCTGGGTGGCCTGGAGAATGATCTGGCCGGCACGGCGGGCGGCGGTGGGGTTGGTTTCCCGGAGGAATCGGCGCAGGCGGTCGAGGTCGCGAAGCGCCGCGGGCGCGTAGATCACTCGCATTTTGGTGCGGCTTGCTCGTCCTCATCGCCCCAGCTGTTCAGCCAGCTCTCCACCGCTTCGGCAGTGACGTGCTGGCCGGTCGCCTGGAATTCTTCCCAGGCCTGCTCGGTGTCGCGCTTGAGCTTCTCGCGCTGCTCTTCACGCACGACGTATTGGCCGATGGCTTCACGCATGATCCAGTGCGGCGAGCGCTGGCGCAGTTCGGCCAGCTCGCGGACGCGGGCGAGCATTTCCTCGTCGAGTTTGACTGAAGTGGCCATGGCGGCACCTGTGTAGTTAAAGGTAATACCGGGTAATACTTCGCTCTGAGTGCAGCAGTGTCAAACAGGTTGGGATGAGCGGGGCTCGCCCTGGCGTTTGTGTGAGCTCTTCGACCCGGACTTTCGACGGGTGGCAAGCTCACGCGCCGTGGTTATGCTCCGGGCATAACCATAAGAGGGACTTTCCATGCTCCGACTGGCCCTGTGCGCCTTTCTCCTGATGCTGGCCGGCTGCAGTTCGCCCGGCGCCTTCTTCGGCGCGGTGGACGGGCCGCCGTACAGTGCGCAGCCCGCGGATTCGCAGCAGGCCACGGTGTACCTCTACCGGCCGCAGAACCAGTGGTCCGATGAAGAACTGGAAGCGCCGGGGCTGTTCCTCAACAACGAGCTGATCGGCAGCCTGCCGAGCAACGGCTACTTCACACTGCACTTCGCCCCCGGCAGTTATCCACTACAGATGCGCCGCCCGCTGCTGGGCAGCTTCTGGACCTTCTTCGCCGGTGGCAGTCTGGACTTCACCCTGATCGCCGGCTTCACCCTGGAGGCCCGCGCCGGCGAGGTTTATTACCTGCGCTACGACGAAACCCACACGCCACCCAAATACGAGCACACCGCCGGCCAGGGCGCTGGCCCCCTGCAACTGGTGGGCAAGGAGCTGGGCTCTCGGGAAATCCCCGCCACGCGCCAGGTGCAGGAGCCGGTGAGCATCGCCGCCAGTGGCAAGGAAGTCGAAGGGCCGGGCTTCTTCGAGCGCATCGGCCTCTGACCGTGCTGTAGTAGCGGCGTATTACCCCGCCGCCAGCGTGACTGTCTAAGCTCTCCCGCATGCCCCGCCGCCACGGCGGGGCCCTGCCGGGAGGATGCCCCAGATGGCCGCGAAGAAGATCCTGATGCTGGTCGGCGACTACGCCGAAGACTACGAAACCATGGTGCCGTTTCAGGCGTTGCTGATGGTCGGACACACCGTCCACGCCGTCTGTCCGGACAAGAAGGCCGGCCAGAGCATCCGTACCGCCATCCATGATTTCGAAGGCGACCAGACCTACAGCGAGAAGCCGGGTCACAACTTCGCCCTCAACGCCAACTTCGCCGATGTGCGCGCCGACGACTACGACGCGCTGCTGATCCCCGGCGGCCGCGCCCCGGAATACCTGCGCCTGAATGCGAAGGTGATCGAACTGGTGAAAGCCTTCGACACCGCGAAGAAGCCCATCGCCGCCGTCTGCCATGGCGCCCAGCTGCTGGCCGCTGCTGGCGTGCTCAAGGGGCGCGCGTGCAGTGCGTACCCGGCCTGTGGCCCGGAAGTCACGCTGGCCGGTGGTGAGTACGTGGACATCCCGGTAGACGCCGCCCATGTCGACGGCAACCTGGTCACCGCGCCCGCGTGGCCGGCGCACCCCGCCTGGCTGGCGAAGTTCCTCGACGTACTGGGCACCAGGATCAGCCTGTAAACTTGCCCGCTCCCGAAGCAGGAGAAGCCGTCCATGTGCGAACTCTATGTAAAGGCCGACCCGATCCTCTATGAGTCGCGCTCCCGCTCGCTACGCATCCGTGGCGTGGTCACCACGCTGCGCCTGGAGAACCAGTTCTGGGACATCCTGCGCGAGATCGCCGAGGTGGACGGCATGACCACCAACCAGTTGATCGCCAAGCTCTATGACGAGGTGATGGACTATCGCGGGGAGGTGGTGAACTTCGCTTCCTTCCTGCGGGTGAGCTGTACGCGCTTCCTCGCCCAGCGCCGTGACAACGTCGTGGAGCTGAACCGGGTGCCGCGCAGCGCCTGAGCCCTGCTGCCGACCGTTACGGGATCGGACTCATCCGCGATCGGCCTGCCCCTGCATCGAAGCCACAGACATTCACCCATGAAAAAGCCCGGCACATGGCCGGGCTTTTTCATGGGGCGGTCATGCAGTGATCACTGCACTTCCACCGCCAGGTTCTCGGCGATCTTCTTCTGCCAGATGGCCGGGCCGGTGATGTGCACCGACTCGCCATGGGTGTCGACCGCGACGGTCACCGGCATGTCCTTCACTTCGAACTCGTAGATCGCTTCCATGCCCAGTTCGGCGAAGGCCAGGACCTTGGACTTCTTGATCGCCTGGGCGACCAGGTAGGCGGCGCCGCCCACGGCCATCAGGTAGACGGCCTTGTTGTCCTTGATCGCCTCGATGGCGATGGGGCCGCGCTCGGACTTGCCGATCATGCCCAGCAGACCGGTCTGCTCGAGAATCTGGCGGGTGAACTTGTCCATCCGGGTCGCGGTGGTCGGGCCTGCCGGGCCAACCACTTCGTCACCGACCGGATCAACCGGGCCGACGTAGTAGATGAAGCGGCCTTTCAGGTCCACCGGCAGCTCTTCGCCCTTGTTCAGCATGTCGACCATGCGCTTGTGCGCAGCGTCGCGGCCGGTGAGCATCTTGCCGTTGAGCAGGATGGTCTCGCCCGGCTTCCAGCTCTGCACTTCCTCGGGGGTGATGCTGTCGAGGTTGACGCGGCGCGCGGACGGGCCGGCTTCCCAGACGATTTCCGGGTAGGCGTCCAGCGACGGCGCTTCCAGTTCGGCCGGGCCGGAGCCGTCGAGCACGAAGTGTGCGTGGCGGGTGGCGGCGCAGTTGGGGATCATGCAGACCGGCAGCGAGGCGGCGTGGGTCGGGTAGTCCATGATCTTGACGTCGAGCACGGTGGTCAGGCCGCCCAGGCCCTGGGCGCCGATGCCCAGCTGGTTGACCTTCTCGAACAGCTCGAGGCGCATTTCCTCGATCTTGTTCTGCGGGCCGCGGGCCTTCAGCTCGTGGATGTCGATCTCGTCCATCAGGACTTCCTTCGCCATCACCGCGGCCTTCTCGGCGGTACCGCCGATGCCGATGCCGAGCATGCCCGGCGGGCACCAGCCGGCGCCCATGGTCGGAACGGTCTTCAGCACCCAGTCGACGATGGAGTCGGACGGGTTGAGCATGGCCATCTTCGACTTGTTCTCGGAGCCGCCGCCCTTGGCCGCCACGTCCACCTCCACGGTGTTGCCGGGGACGATGGAGTAGTGGATCACCGCCGGGGTGTTGTCCTTGGTGTTCTTCCGGCTACCTGCCGGGTCGGCCAGGATGGAGGCGCGCAGGACGTTTTCCGGCAGGTTGTAGGCGCGACGCACGCCTTCGTTGATCATGTCGTCGACGCTCATGGTGGCGCCGGCCCAGCTCACGTCCATGCCCACGCGGACGAACACGGTGACGATACCGGTGTCCTGGCAGATCGGGCGATGACCGGTGGCGCACATGCGCGAGTTGATCAGGATCTGCGCCATCGAGTCCCGGGCGGCCGGCGATTCTTCGCGCAGGTAGGCCTCATGCATGGCCTGGATGAAATCAACCGGGTGGTAGTAGGAGATGAACTGCAGGGCATCGGCGACGCTCTGGATCAGGTCGTCTTGCTTGATCACGGCCATGGAGCACGGTCCTCTTCAGGCGGGTAGTACAGGCATGGGGCCTGTTACATCGGGAATTCGCCGACACGGCTGCGGCGAAAAAAGGCGCCGTAGTATACCGCCGCGGCCGCTCGCCGCGCACCCGCCAGCGATCCTACCTTGGTCCCAGATGGACTCTGAACCTTGCCAGGGCCGCCCATATTCCGATCGGCTAGGCACTGGGGCGCTTTGATAGTAGAGTGAGGGCAAGGTGCCATTACGGGACGGAGCCCCATGAGCACGCTGAAACCACCTCTGAAGCAGCACGCCTTACAAAAACTACTCATCAGGCGATTCGGCATGGCCCTCGGGACCTATGCCCTGGCGCTGCTGTTGTTGTGGTTGGCGGTGTTCGGCGAGTTCTATCGCGCGCCCGTCAGCTTCGCCCTGACCTGCACCCTGCTGGTCGCCGGCAGTCAGCTGGTGTTCGGCTGGCTATTCCTCACCGGGCGCAACCAGCGCTTCACCGACCCGAGCATGACCGAGCCGCAGGTCTTGGTGGCGGTGGTCTGGAACACCCTGTTCCTGGCCAACGTGGATACCGCGCGCGGCACGCTGATGGTGCTCTACGTGCTGATCCTGCTGTTCGGTGTCTTCCAGTTGCAGCCCAGGGTGTTCGCCCGCTGTGCGGCGCTGGCCTTCATCGCCTTTGCCGGGCTCAACCTCCACGAAGCCTTCCAGCAACGCCTGCAACTGCCGGCCCAGGCCGTGTTGCAGTTGCTGGTGCTGTTTATCGTGCTGACCTGGCTGAGCCTGTTCGCTGGCTATGTGCAGTCGCTGCGCCAACGCATGCGTCAGCGCCGCTACGCGCTGCAGGCGCACCAGGACACGTTGCGCGGCATGATGCGCCAGCTCGAAGACCTGGTCGCTACCGACGAACTCACCGGTCTGTTCAACCGCCGGCATTTTCTCCGTCTGGCCGGCCGTGCGCTGGAAGAAATGCGCGAAGGTCAGCGCCACGGCCTGGCGCTGATCGACCTCGATCACTTCAAGCGCATCAATGACGTTCACGGCCACGCCGCCGGCGACCGCGTGCTGCAGACCTTCGCCGCCGTGGCGCGGGCCTGCCTGCGCGAGGGCGATGTGCTGGCACGCTACGGCGGCGAGGAATTCGTCCTGCTGCTGCCCAACGCCGATGCCGACCGCCTGACCACCTGCTGTGAACGCCTGCGGATAGCCTATGCCGCGGCAGAGCCGGTGGGCGTGAACATCGAAAGCCTGAGCCTTTCCGCGGGCATGACCCTGCTCGATGCCAACGACGATCTAGACGAAGCCTTGCAACGGGCCGACCAGGCGCTCTACCGTGCGAAACGCAGCGGACGCAACCGCTGCGATGCCGCATGGGAGTGGACGCGTGCCTGAGATACAGGCCGGATCGCAACGCTTTTCGGTCAGCCCCGGAACCAACCTGCTCGATGCCCTGCGCGGGGCCGGCATCGCTGTGCCCTACAGTTGCCGGGCCGGCAGTTGCCATGCCTGCCTGGTACGTTGCACGCAGGGCGAAGTCCTCGATGCCCTGCCCGACGCCCTCGATGCGGCTCGGCGAGACCAGGGCTGGCGGTTGTCCTGCCAGTGCCGGGTGGTCGGCGACATTGCGGTGGAAACCTTCGACCCGCAACGCGACGGCCTGCCCGCCACGGTCGCCGAACTGGACTGGCCAGCCCCCGACGTGCTGCGCCTGCGCCTGGCCCCGCAACGCCCGCTGCGCTACGGCGCTGGGCAGCACCTGATTCTCTGGAGTGCCGACGGCATTGCGCGGCCGTACTCGCTGGCCAGCGTGCCGGGGCTCGATCCCTGGCTGGAGTTCCACATCGACTGTCGCGAGCGCGGTGCCTTCGCCGATTTCGCCCGTGAGCTGAAGATCGGTGACGCTGTGCGCCTGGGCGAACTGCGCGGAGGCGCACTGCACTATGACCCGGAATGGCACGAGCGGCCGCTGCTGCTGATGGCCTCCGGCACCGGCCTGGCACCGCTCTGGGGCGTCCTGCGTGAAGCGCTGCGGCAGCATCACAGCGGGCCGATCCGCGTCATTCACCAGGCCCATGATCGTGCCGGCCATTACCTCGCCCAACCCCTGCAAACCCTGGCCGCCAGCCACCCGGAGCTGGAGGTCACGCTGATGACCACGGCCGAGTCGACCGAGGTTTTGGCGCAACTCCGGCTTGTTTCGCGGCGAACCCTCGCCTTACTCTGCGGCCATCCCGCCAGCGTCGATGCCTTCGCCCGCCGCCTTTACCTCTGTGGCGTGCCCCGTGGCCAGACCCTGGCCGACCTGTTCCTGCCCCACGCCTGAACCGGTCGCTCCACTCAAAAACAACAAGGACTTGCCATGAGCGAACAGATTCTCGTCGAGCGCGAAGAGGGCCTGCTGACCCTGCGCCTGAACCGTCCGGACAAGATGAACGCGCTGACCCGCACCATGTATGCGGGGCTCGCCGATGCCCTGGAAGCGGCGCAGGAGGATCGTTCGGTGCGTGTGGTGCTGATCACCGGCAACGCCGAGTGTTTCACCAGCGGCAACGACATCGTCGACTTCCTCCAGGAGCCGCCGAGCGGCCCGGACAGTGCGGTGTTCCGCTTCATGCGCGCGCTGATGGAGTTCACCAAGCCGGTGGTCGCTGCCGTCGCTGGCCCGGCCGTGGGTATCGGCACCACGCTGCTGCTGCACTGCGACCAGGTATTCATCGCTAAAGGCGCCAAGCTGAAGATGCCCTTCGTCAACCTCGGCCTGTGCCCGGAGTTCGGCTCCAGCTTCCTGGTGCCGCGCCTGGTCGGCCCGGTGAAGGCTTCCAGCCTGTTGCTGCGCGGAGAAGGTTTTACCGGCGAGCAGGCCGTGGCCTACGGCATTGCCAATGAGGCGCTGAACGATGGCGCGGCTGCGCTGCAGCGTGCCCGCGAGGTCTGCCAGGCCTTCCAGCAACTGCCTCCGGCGGCGGTGGCGCTGAGCAAGCGCCTGCTGAAAGCGCCTTTCATCGAGCAATTGCGCCGCGTGGTGGCGGAGGAGGGGCAGCACTTCGTGCAGCGCCTGCACTCCCCGGAAGCCCACGAAGCGCTGAGCGCCTTCACCCAGCGCCGCCAGCCGGATTTCTCTAAGTTCCTCTGAGGCAGGTTGCCCACACAATCTGTGGAACGCGTTGTGGATAAGCTCTGGGGCAACCTGCAGAACCCACGCCGCGCATGGCCTGCAGGGGATTGAGCGGTATTTGAGCGATGCCGTGCAGGTTGCCCACAGTAGATGTGGAAGGCGTTGTGGATAAGCTCTGATGCAACCGCTGCAAGCCAGGCGCCATAGGCCTTGGCGCGGATTGGACAGGAATTGAGCAGCGCGAGCTTTTGCTCTTCGTAGGACCGAGGGGAACGCCCAGTGCTTGCTCGCGAACAAGCCCCTGCTGCGATCCTGGTTCGCGGGCAAACTCGCTCCAACAAGGTCCCTGCAACGGAAATGAAAAGGCCGCCCCGAGGGCGGCCTTTTTGTTGCTGACGCAGGGTCAGACCAGCAGGTCGCCCACGTGCAGCACCTTCATGGTGTTGGTGCCGCCCTGGGCGGTGTAGCTGTCGCCCTTGGTCAGGATCACCCAGTCACCCTTGGTCACTACGCCACGCTGCAGCAGCGCGTCGACGGCTTCCTGGCTGACGCGCTCCGGCGGCAGGGCGGCCGGGTCGAACGGGATGGTTTCCACGCCACGGAACAGCGCCACGCGAGCCTGGGTTTCGCGGTGCGGGGAGTAGGCAAAGATCGGTACCGAGGAGCGGATACGCGACATGATCAGCGGGGTGTAGCCGCTTTCGGTCAGGCAGATGATCGCCTTGATGCCCGGGAAGTGGTTGGCGGTGTACATGGCCGCCAGGGCGATGCTTTCGTCGCAGCGCTCGAAGGTCTGGCCGATGCGGTGGCTGGACTTCTTGGTGGTCGGGTGCTTCTCGGCGCCAGCGCAGATGCGTGCCATGGCCTTGACCGCTTCCACCGGGTACTCGCCGGCGGCGGATTCGGCGGAGAGCATCACGGCGTCGGTATAGTCGAGCACGGCGTTGGCCACGTCGGAGACTTCCGCGCGGGTCGGCATCGGGTTGTGGATCATCGACTCCATCATCTGGGTCGCGGTGATCACGGCCTTGTTGTAGCGGCGGGCGTGCAGAATGATCTTCTTCTGGATGCCCACCAGCTCGGCGTCGCCGATTTCCACGCCGAGGTCGCCACGGGCCACCATCACCGCGTCGCTGGCGCGGATCAGGCCGTCCAGGGCTTCGTCGTCGGCGACGGCTTCGGCGCGCTCGATCTTGGCCACCAGCCAGGCGGTGCCACCGGCTTCGGTGAGCAGGCGGCGGGCGTATTCCATGTCCTTGGCGTCACGCGGGAAGGACACGGCGACGTAGTCCAGGTCCATGCTCGCGGCCAGCTTGATATCGGCCTTGTCCTTTTCGGTCAGGGCCGGCGCGGTGAGGCCGCCGCCACGACGGTTGATGCCCTTGTGGTCGGACAGCGGGCCGCCGATCAGGACTTCGCAGACCAGTTCGTCTGCCTTCACTTCCTTCACCACCATGACCACGCGGCCGTCGTCCAGCAGCAGCTCATCGCCGATGCCGCAGTCCTTGACCAGGTCCGGGTAGTCGATGCCCACGACCTGCTGGTTGCCGTCGGTGCGCGGGTGGCTGGTGGAGAAGCGGAAGGTGTCGCCGACCGCCAGTTCGATGCGCTTGTTGGCGAACTTGGCAATGCGGATCTTCGGACCCTGCAGGTCGCCCAGCAGCGCCACGAAGCGGCCGTGCTTGGCGGCGATATCGCGTACCAGCTGGGCGCGGGCGCGGTGTTCGTCGGGAGTTCCGTGGGAGAAGTTCAGGCGGGCGACGTCGATCCCGGCGAGGATCAGCTGTTCCAGGACTTCGGGGGAATTGCTGGCTGGGCCGAGGGTGGCGACGATCTTGGTGCGGCGAAGGGACATGCGGGACTCCTAGGGGAAAGCAGCGGTCAGGTTGCCCCGCGAGCGGGTCCGAGGCAGCCAGGGCGCCATCTTACTCTCTTTCAGGTGACAGGTCTGATCACCAGCAGATCGCATTCGACTTCCTCGAAGACCCGCTCGGCGGTCTGGCCGATCAGCGCGTTGTCGAGCTGGCCGCGGGCGACAGCGCCCATCAGCAGCAGGTCGATGCCGTGCTCCTTTACATAGGTGGGGATTAGCTCCTCGGCGAAGCCTTGGCCCAGGTGAGTACGTGCGCGGTCGATCTGTGGATAACTGGCCAGCAGGGCGTCGAAGGCCTTGCGGTGATGCGCCTCGGTACGCAGTACGTAGTTATCGTAGTCGGCCAACAGTTCGGCGTTGAATGCGAGGGTGTGCGGCAGGGCCATGTAGGCGTGCAGGTAATGGGCGTCGAGTTGCAGGCGCTGCTCCAGTTCGCGGGCCACCGTGATCAGTCGATGGTCCAGCGTGGCGGGGACGTCGCCGCTGTGCAGCGGATCGACGGCGGCGCACAGGCTCCTGCCGGCCCACTCGCCATGCTGCACCAGCCACAGCGGCTGCGGGCAGTGGCGGATCAGTTGCCAGTCGTTGTTGGTGAGGAACAGGCGCTTGAGCAGGCTGTGGTGGTGCGCGGACTTGAGGATCAGGTCGGGCGTGGTCTGCTCGCAGTGGAGGACGACCTGGTGGTGCAGGGACTTGCCCCAGCGTACCTGGCAGTGCACATCGAGGCCGCCGTCGCGCAGCGGCTCGGCCAGCGCTTGCAGCCAGGCCAGGCGTTCGTCCAGCAGGTTGCGCTGGGCGGCGTCGAGGTCGCCGCGCTCCAATAGCAGCGCGTTGTCCAGCGCCGGGTTGTATTCGCAGGCCAGCAGCTCCAGGCGCGCGCCGCAGCGCTGGGCGATCCAGCGGGCGCGGGTGAGGGCGGGCTGGTCCTCGCGGGTCGGGTCGATGATGACGAGCAGGTGCTGCAGCTTCATGGCGGAGTCCTCGCTTGCTCTGCGCTCAATGCAGAGCAAGCGTAGACACTGGCGCCTGCCGTGCGCCTTGATGTGGCTCAGCGGCGCGCCGGGTTTGCCGTCAACTGCGTGGCGAGGTCTGGTTCAGCGCACGATCCAGATGGCGGGCGCCCTTGTCGGCCAGCTCGCCGTTGGGGAATTCGGCGAGCTGGCGGCGCAGGTAGGCGATGGCCTTCTCGCGGTCCGGGTGGGGGTTGTCCTGTGCCATGTACATCAACCCCAGCTGGTACAGCGCCTTCTCGCGGATGTCCGGCGGGATGGCTGGATCGTTGGCGCCCAGCAGGTAGAGTTGCGCGGCCTCGTCAACACGGTCCTTGAGGACGGCACGGCGTGACAGCAGGGTCATGTCCGGATCGAGGGTCGGCTTGTTCAGGTCCAGGTTGTACTGCGGCTGCCAATCGGCCAACAGTTGCTTCGCGGTTTTCTGCACCGGGTCCTTGGCGCGCTGGCGGATGATCAGCTCTCGCGCGTCGGCATGTTCGGCAGCCTGGGTGCCGGGGAACTCGCGGTCGATGCGCTGGAAGTAGTCCATGGCCTTCTGGTCATCGCGCTGGTCGTTGTAGCGGCTCATGTAGATCAGGCCGATCTGGTACAGGGCGATCGCCCGCACTTCCGGGCTGTAGCGGGTGTTGTCGTAGCCGGTGAGGTAGAGCTTTTCGGCCTCGGCGCTCTTGCCATCGCGGATGGCCTGGGCGCTGTAGGTCAGCAGGTCGCCTTCTTCTTCCACCGCGGCGGTCATGCGCTTGTTCTTGAGCTGTTTGTACTCCGCGACTTCACCGGTGGTGATCTGCGCGACGAACAACGGCGTGGTAGGGGCGCAGGCGGCGAGCCAGGGCAGCAGCATGACGAGGGGCAGGGCATGGACGAAACGCATGGCAACTCCTTTGCGCCAGGGCGAGGTCCACGTGAGTCTAGTGGCGGGCTACAGTACGGCCAAGACGGGCCGATACACTTCCCTACGGAGGATATGCCCATGCGAACCCTTTTCCTCGCGCTGCTGGCGCTGAGTGTTACCGGCTGCACCAGCTGGTCGATGAACTATCACCTGAACAACGCCTACCGCGCGTACAAGAGCGGCGACTGCCAGCGCGTGCAACTGGAGCTGTCCGAGACCGAGCGCAAGGCCCGCGCGCGGCCGTGGATCCAGCCGGAAATCTCCATGCTGCGCGGGCAGTGCCTGGAGCGTGAGAAGTTCTACGTCGACGCGGCGCAGACCTACCAGTTCATCATCGCCCGCTACCCCACCAGCGAGTATGCTTACCGGGCCAAGGCACGCCTGGAGACACTGCGTCTCAACGGTCGGCTGCCCGGCGATTCGCGTACCTACCCGGCTACCCCCTGACCGCCGGTCGGTGGCGAACTTGAGCCAGGCCGCTAGCTGGCTAATCTCTTGAGTGCTTTGTGCAAGGAGGTACGAATGCGCGCCCTGTGGCTTTGCGCCTGGTGTTTCCCCCTGCTCGCTTCGGCGGATATCTACCGCTGGACCGACGCTCAGGGAAAGGTGCACTTCAGCGAAACACCACCGCCAGGGGCGCAACGCGTCGAGGTCAAGCCGCAGGTTGTCGAACGTGACGCGGCGACCCGCGAGCGGGAGGAACGTACCCGCCGCTTCTACGATGCGCGTCGAGATGAAAGCGCGGCCGCGCAGAGCCAGGCGGCGCAGCAGCAGGCCAAGCTGGACCAGCAGTGTGCGAAGTGGCGTCATGACCTGGAGTCGCTCAGTCATGGCGGGCGCTACTTCTCGCAGGACGGCAGTGGCGACAGGACTTACTACAGCGATGCACAGATCGACGCCGCTCGTCAGGCGCTTAGCGCACGACTGGCGGAAGGTTGTCGTTAGGACTGGCCCCCGGCGGGCAGCATCGTCATACTGGACGATATCTCATAGCGAAACGCCATTATGCGTCATCAACGACATATCGAGCGCCATCAGCTGCCCTACTACCTGAAGGTGTTCAACAGCATCACCGACAAACCGATGGGTTACCTGGGCAACGTGTCGCTGGACGGGCTGCTCCTCATCAGCCAGCTGCCGATGCTGGTGGGTGGCCGCTTCGAAATGCGCCTGAAGATCCCGGGGCATGACGGCAAGCTGCAGCTGATCGAGTTCGCCGCCACCTGCCAGTGGTGCCGCGAAGACGTCAATCCGGGCAACTACGATTCGGGCTTCAGCCTGGCGGCGGCGCCGACGGAGTACGTCGAACTGGTCGACGCGCTGCGCCGTTATTTCAGTTTTCGCCGGCAGGTGGAGTCGGTCTGAAGCGCAGGACGCGCTGACCGATCTGCTCGGTGTGGGACGCCAGGGAGTCGGTGTCCGGTCGTGGCGCGCTGTTACAGCGCGCCAGCCTTCTTCCAGCCCAGGTAACGGCTGATCAGTTCCGGCCCCAGCTGGCTCGGCCGCGCGTCGAGCACCGGTACGCCATGGGCTGCCAGCTTTTCGTGCAGGCCGGCGCGGGCGTTCAGGTAATCCACCGCACCGCAGTACGCCAGGGCTTCCTCGAAACCTTCCACCGGCGCCTGGCGCAGGCGGTCCAGCACTTCCTCGCGCAGGCTCGCGACGAGCACACGGTGCTGGCGTCCGAGGCGCTTCACCGCGGCCACCAGTTCCTCGTCATCCTCGTCGCGCAGGTTGGTCACTATCACCACCAGCGCGCGGCGGCGCTGGTGCGTCAGCACGGCTTGCACGGCCGCCGGGTAGTCCGCCGGGCGCTGGCTGCTGCGCAGGTCGTAGACGCTGTTGAGCAGGGCGGTGAGCTGGGCGCTGCCCTTGGCCGGCGGCAGGTGGCGCGGTTGATCGCCGGCGAAGGTCATCAGGCCCACGGCGTCGCCCTGGCGCAGGGCGACGTAGGCCAGCAGCAGGCTGGCATTGAGCGAATGGTCGAAGTGCGAGAGGTCGCCGTCGTGGCTGCGCATGCGCCGGCCGCAGTCGAGCAGGAAGAGAATCTGCTGGTCGCGTTCGTCCTGGTATTCGCGGGCGATGGGCGTGCGCTTGCGTGCGGTGGCCTTCCAGTCGATCTGCCGCAGGGTGTCGCCGTCGCGGAACTCGCGCAACTGGTGGAAATCCAGGCCCAGGCCACGCCGCTGCCCGGAGCGCACGCCGATGCGGTTGAGCCAGTGGTCCACGGCCATCAGCTCGGCGCCGTAGAGGCGGGCGAAGTCCGGGTAGACGCGGGTTTCGTCGCGCTGTTCCAGGTAGCGCCGGCCCTTCCACAGACGCAGTGGGCTGGACAACTCGATCTCGCAGCGCTGGAAGACGAAATGCCCGCGGGACAGCGGGCGCACGCGGTAGCCCAGTTCAGTCTGTTCACCGGGGAGCAGTTCCACGGTCTGCGGCAGGTATTCGAACTCCATGCCGGCCGGCAGGTGGTCGAACACCGTGACGCGTTGTGGCTGGGCGTAGCGGTGATGGAACTGCAGACGTATCTCGCTCCAGCGGCCCAGCGGCAGGTTGCCGCTCAGTTGGCGGCGTAGCTCGGGCGAGGGCGTGCGGCGCAGCCAGAGCGCATCGGCCAGCGCCAGCAGGAGGAGCGCGCAGAGCGCCCCCCACCAGAGGCGGCCGAGCAGTGCCGATCCCGAGTCCAGGGCCTCGGCCGCGCCGAGGGCGATGGCAATCGCCAGCAGGGCGCCGAGCAACGCGAGGAGCGCGCGCGATGGCTTCATACGCGCGGCGCCGGTACCTGGTCGAGCAGTTGTTGCAGCACCTGGTCCACCGACAGGCCTTCGATTTCCAGTTCCGGCGACAGGCGCACGCGATGGCGCAGCACGGCCAGGGCGCTGCCTTTCACGTCGTCCGGAATCACGAAGTCGCCACTGCGCAGCAGGGCGCGGGCTCGCGCGCAACGCACCAGGGCGATGGATGCACGCGGGCCGGCGCCCAGTGCCAGGCCCGGCCAGTTGCGGGTGGTACGGGCGATACGCACGGCGTAGTCGAGCACTTGGTCATCGATGGGCAGGTCGGCAGCGATCTTCTGCAGCGCCAGCACGTCCTTGTCCTTGAGCAGGGCGCGCATGGGCGCCACGTCGAGCATGTCGCTGCGCGCCGAGCGGGTGACCTGGCGCACCAGGGTCTGTTCCTCGGCCTCCAGCGGATAGTCGATGCGCAGCTTGAGCATGAAGCGGTCGAGCTCGGCTTCGGGCAGCGGGTAGGTGCCTTCCTGCTCGATGGGGTTCTGCGTGGCCAGCACCATGAACGGCTGCGGCACCGGCAGGGCGCGGCCTTCGAGGGTGACCTGGCGCTCCTGCATCACTTCCAGCAGCGCGGCCTGGGTCTTGGCCGGGGCGCGGTTGATTTCGTCGGCCAGCAGCAGGTGGGTGAACACCGGTCCCTTGCGCAGCTTGAACTGCTCGGTGGCGAGGTCGTACACGGCGTGGCCGGTGACGTCGCTGGGCATCAGGTCGGGGGTGAACTGGATGCGCGCGAAGCCGCCGTCGAAGCAGCGGGCGAGGGCGCGCACCAGCAGCGTCTTGCCCAGGCCGGGCACACCTTCGATGAGCACATGGCCGCCGGCGAGCAGGGCGGTGAGCACGTCGTCGATTACGGCCTGCTGGCCGATCAGGGCCTTCTGCAATTCGTGGCGCAGCGCCTGGGCCAGCTGGCTGGCGCGCTGGCGCTGGGCGGCGGCATTGGGGGCGGTGGTGCTGGAGGGTTCAGGCGTCTGTTCGCTCATAGGGCATTCCTGAGGCTTTGCAGGTGCGCGACCTGGCGGGTGAATTCGGCGACGGTCATGCGCTGTTGCGGATAGGGGCGCATGGCCTGGCTGATGGCGCTGACCGACATGCGCGTCATGCGGCCCAGAGCTTGCCATTGTTCGGCGACCGGCAGGCGGTCGAAGCCGGGCTGGCGCTGCCGCGCCCGGCGCATCACATCTCGTTGCAGGCCTTGCAGCAGGGCAAGCTGGCCGCGCTGGCGGAGGATGAAGTCGGCGCCGGCGCGCAGGTGTTCTTCCAGTTGCCGACGGCTGCGGTCCGGATTGGGCTGCTGCGGGCCCTGGCGCAGGCCATTGCGCCAGAGCAGCAGTGCCAGCAACAGGGCGGCAGCCAGCAGTGCCTGCGGGAAATAGCGCATCAGCAGGGTCATGAGGCTGGTGCCGTCGGCGCGGTAGACCAGGGTAACGGCGCTGTCCTGGGCCAGGTACCAGAGCAGCCAGGCGTTGTCGTAGGCGTCGAGTTCGCCGTTCTGCCAGATCCAGTTGTCGGTGAGCACGGTGATCAAGCCCTGGCCCCGCTGCAGTTGCAGCAGGTGGGTGGAGTCGGCGCTGTTGGCCCAGGCGTAGGCGAGGTTCTTCGAATCGAACAGGTGATAGTCGGTGTCGAAGTCGATATAGGCCGGGGCCTTCTCGTTCTCCAGGTAGAGCTTGGTCAGGTTCGGGTAGGGATCGGCTTCTGCATCGGCCTTGTCGGTAGTGCCGGAGGTCTGGTCCGGGTGCTCGTGTTCCACTTCTGCCTTGCCGGTATCGTCGTCCGCGCGGTCCTCGGATGGGACTGCAGTCTGCTCGTCGGACTGAGTGGATTTCTCCTCCTCCTTGTCCTTCAGGTCGGCCGTGAGGAATTGCTGGACGCCCAGTTGATCCAGCAACAGGTCGCCACTCTTGCCTTCATCCTCGTCCCACAGGCTTTCGGCGGTGACGATGAGGTGGCCGCCGCGGCTGGCCCAGTCGAGCAGGCGGGCGTTCTGCGTCGGCGTGACGTTCTCGCGGGTGCCCAGCAGGATCAGGGTCTGGCCCTTGCT
The DNA here is from genome assembly GCF_020401845.1 of Pseudomonas sp. HS-18. Taxonomy (NCBI): domain Bacteria; kingdom Pseudomonadati; phylum Pseudomonadota; class Gammaproteobacteria; order Pseudomonadales; family Pseudomonadaceae; genus Pseudomonas; species Pseudomonas sp. HS-18. The sequence continues at coordinate 5,323,609 of NZ_CP084413.1, read as the reverse complement.
CGGCAGCTGGTCCAGCACTTCCATGCCGCGGGCGGTGGTGACGCGGATGCCGCGGCCACGCAGGTACATCTCGGCGGCAAGGTAGGGGTTGGCGCGGGCCTCCGGGGAGGCGCCGTGCTCGACGGTCTCGGTGTAGGGCTCCAGGTTGCGGTACAGGTAGTAGCCGATGCCGCCGAGCACCAGCAGGACGAGCAGTACCAGCAGGGCGAGGTTGCCGCGCTTCATGCCCGCACCTCGTTACCGAACAGGTGGCGCCATTCGCCGCACAGCTGCTGCTTGAGTTCGGCCCGCGGCGGGCGGTGCCCGTAAGCGAGCGCCTGCCACTGCTGGGTCAGGCTGCGGGCGAAATTGTCCAGCGGCGGGTCGTTGAGGTCGGCCACGCGTACAAGGACTTCCCCTTCGGTGGTGGACTCGCGCAGGGGCACGCGAAAATCGTGCAGCAGGCGGCTGAGCAGGGCGCGATAGAGCAGGCCGAGGGCGGCGCGTGGTTGCTCGTCCCACAGGTGCTCGGCCTCGCTGGCGACGTCACTGGGCAGGGTTTCCGGCGCCAGGTCCAGCCCGAACAGCACGCTGGGGGCTTCGCGGCGCGGCGCCTGCGGCAGGCCGATGCGCCCGACGAACAACCGCAGCCATTGCCGATACCGCCAGATGACCAGGGCGATGACGGTGAACAACAGGCCCCAGAGCAGTACCTCGATGCCCTGCGCGGCGAACTTGAAGGCCTTCCAGTTCTCCAGCGCTTCGAAGAAACTCTTCAGGCGTTTGGCGTCATTCGGGTCTGCCGGCTTTTCCTCTTTCTTGTCTTCGCTCAGGCGCCAGCCGGTGACCTTCTCGCTGTTCTTGAAGGGCGGCGCGGCGAGGATCCTTTCCGCGGCGCTGCGCGAGTCCTCGCTGTTGAGTTTCTGTTGGGTCAGCCGCGCACCCTGCGGGCCGTCGGGGTTCTGGTCGGGCAACGGGCAACTCTGGCTGGCCTTGCCGCCCGCTTCCGCGCCGGCCGCCAGCGCGTCATGGGCCGGCAGTAGCGCGAAGGCGCCGGCCACCACCAGCAGGAGGGCATAGGCGCTGCCGATCAGGCGCTGGCGCAGGCGACGGAACACCAGTTCGATGTCCCAGGCTTCCAGTTCGGTGCGGCGGTTGAGGTAAAGGGTGAAGCCGCAGGCGACGTACACCGGTTCCCAGACAATCAGTAGCAGGGCGTAGACCAGGTTGCTGATGTGCTCGAGCCACACCCAGTCGCCTTCGGCGGCGCTGATCAGCGACTTCCATTCCCAGTCTTCCACCCACTGGTTCGGCAGCATCAGGTACATCAGCGTGGTCAGGCCCAGCCACAGCGCCAGTTCGAAATGCATGCCGACGATGGTCAGCCAGGTGGCCCCGCCCGCGTTGCGCTGGCCGAGCACCACCAGGCGCTGGCTGCGAGCCTGGCCCTTGAGGCCTTCGAGCTGCAGCACCGGCAGGTCGAAACTGCGGGTCGGGCTCAGCCGTCGCCAGAGCAGGCTGGGCAGCAGCTGTGACTTGAGCAGTCCGGGGAAGGCCCTGAGCGCTTCCTTGAGCGTCGGCGTGTCGCCGAACAGCGAGCGCGAGAGGATGTACAGCGGCAGGCGTTCGAAGGCGGGCTTGAGCCACCAGAAGATCAGTATCGCCCAGCTGGAGTAGTTCCACAGCAGCACGGAGAGCAGCACGAACACCGGCAGCGTGACGATGGCCCAGCTGGCCATCAGCACACCGGCGTGGCGGCGCGCCAGGAGAATGCCCAGGTCCAGTGCCTCCCAGGCGCTGCGCGGGCGAATGGCGACGCTGGCGTCAGTCAGGCGCATGACGCCTCCGTCCGGCAAGGAGGAAGTAGCTGCCCACCAGCAGCCACAGGCAGGCGCCGACGATGTACTTCACGGTGGCGGAGAAATGCGTGACGGAGGACCAGTAGCCCTCGACGAAAGCGGCGATCAGCAGCATCAGGATCACCCCGCCGATCAACTGCACGGCGCGGGCGGCGGCCTGGCGCAGGGCTTCCAGGCGGCTCAGGCGGCCGGGGGCGAGCAGCGCCCAGCCGAGCTTGAGGCCAGCGCCGCCGGCGAAGGTGATGGCGGTCAGCTCGAAGGCACCGTGGCCAATGACGAAGGACCAGAAGGTCTCGATGTAGCCGACCTGGGTCAGGTGGCCGGCCACCGTGCCGATGATCAGGCCGTTGAACAGCAGGAAGAACAGGCTGCCGACGCAGAACAGCAGGCCGCTGGCAAAGGTCTGAAAGGCGATGCCGATGTTGTTCATGATGTAGTGGCCGAACATTTTCCAGTCATCGCCGGCGTCGCGCGTGCTCATGGGGCCCAGGCGCGTGGTGTCCGGCGAGTACATCGACTCCATCTCGGCCACTCGCTCCGGTGCCATGACGCTGTAGACCAGGTCGGGGAAGTGGTAGACGAGCACGCCCATCAGCAGCAGGCTGCCGTAGAACAGCAGGCTGGCGATGGCGATGCAGCGCCACTCCTCGCGCACCAGGCGCGGAAAGCCGGCGACCAGGAAACCGAGGATGCGCGCGCCCAGATGGCTGCGGTGCCGATAGAACTGCTGGTGGCCACGCATGGCGAGCTGCTGCAACTGGTCGATCAGGTGGCTGCTGTAGCCGCGCTCCTGGGCCAGGGCGAGCTGCTGGCAGATACGCCGGTAATCGGCGGCGAACTCGTCGGGCTTCTCGCTCGGTTCCTGGCGCTTGCCGCTTTCCAGTTGTTCCAGGCGCTTGGCGAAGCGTTTCCAGCTGCCCTGGTGGCGTTGTTCGAAGAAGGCCTGCTTCATGGGTGGCCCGTCCCGTTACCGAGCAGGCCGCTGGCGATGCGATTCAGGCGGGCCTCCGCCTGTTCCGGGGCGATGCCCAGCGGTTGCGCCAGAATGCCGGCCAGTTCCTCGCGGCGGGCGGCGGAGAGTTGCGTGCCGCGTTCGGCAAAGCTCATCAGTGCGCGTTGCTCTTCCAGCTTCAGCGGCCAGGGCGCCAGTTCGGGCGCAGCCTCTGACACCTGCGGGCGGCTTGGCGGCGGGTCGCGGTAGATCACCAGGGTGCCGGCGGCGAGATCCCCCAGGCGCTTGAAGGCCGAGTTGGACAGGCAGCTGAGCAGCCCGAGCGTGTAGGCGAACGGCAGGATATCGGCGAAGCGCAGCAGGTTGCGCAGCAGCGAGGCGGACCAGCCGATTGGCGTGCCGTCGTCGTGTACCACGCGCAGGCCCATCATCTGCTTGCCGGGCGAGCGGCCCTGGTTGAGCACTTCGAACAGCACCATGTACCACCAGGTCATGACGAAGGTGAGGATCAGCCCGAGGCCGGTGCCCAGTTCGCCGAGGAAGGCCAGCAGCATGAACAGCGCCAGCATCAGCAGGATGCGGATACCCAGGTCGATCAGGTAGGCGAGGGCGCGGGGGACGACACCGGCGGGACGCAGCAGCAGATCGATGCCTTCCGGAGTCTCCACGTGGTAGCGGGTGTCCAGGACGGGGGCATGGGAAGACGCTTGGGATGAAAGGTCTGCTGGGCTCAAGGGAAACCGCTGTCGATGGCTGAGAGCCAGATGCTAGCCAGCGCGGTGCGGCGAGGCAACCACGCTGGCAGGCTCAGGCCGGATTGATCACTTGGCCGGTGGCAGCACACCGAAGATGGTGCGATACAGCACGCCGATGGCGACGATCAACCACGGCATCACCCAGATCAGCGCGATACCCAGGGTCAGGGTGCTGAGCATGAACAGCAGGCCGAACACCAGCAGCAGGCCGAAGACCTTGAACCAGTGCTGGCTGATGGCCTTGCGCGAGGCTTCCAGCGCCGCCCAGGGCGACAGGCCGCGCTCGACCACCAGCGGGATGGCGAGCATGTAGGCGATGCTCAGGTAGATGCCCGGCAGCACGAAGAGGAAGTAGCCGACGCAGATCAGGAGGGTGCTGAGCAGCACGCAGACGACCACCTGGAAGGTGCGGCCGAAGTGGCTGAAGACTTCGTTGAAGCGCAGCGGTTGGTCGGCGGCGCGGCGGATACCGAGCATGTTCACGCCCGCCAGCAGCGGGTAGCACACGGCGGTGGCGACGAAGCTCAGGACGATGGAGCCGATGAAGAAGGCCACCAGCGCACCGACCGCCATGCCGCCGGCGGCTTCGCTATCGCCGAGCAGGCCCATCCCGGCGATGCCGGCGACACCGACCACGGTGAGGAACAGGCTGAGCAGGTTGACCAGGGCGAAGATCGCCGCATAGAAGACCACGAAGCCGCCAATGATCAGCCCCTTGGTGCCTTTGGTGCGGCGCCAGGATTCGCCCAGCAGTTCGTTGATGCTGAAGTTGTAACCGCGGCTCAGCGCCTCGGCGACGGAGGGAACGGCGCCCTGGGCTGCGCTCGGTTCGAGGTTGCTCAGTGGAGCGCTGTAGGGATTTTGTGCTGCGAGGTCTTGCATGAGGAAAGTCCTTTCCAGTGGGGTGTCCTTGCGACGGCCATCATAAAGGCGCGGGCTGGCTAGGTGCCAGCGAGGCGTTTTGGAAGTGTGGTCGGCAGCACTGTTAGACTGCGACGCACTCGCTTGCAGGCAAGGAAAAACGATGAACGCCAGCATCTTCTGGTACGACTACGAAACCACCGGCATCGACCCGCGCCGCGACCGTCCGCTGCAGGTGGCCGGCATTCGCACAGACGAGGACCTCAACGAGGTCGGTGAATCGCTGAACCTCTACTGCCGGCCCAGCGATGACATCCTCCCGCATCCGGCCGCCTGCCTGGTCACCGGTATCACCCCGGACCGCCTGGAGGAGCGCGGTCTGGGCGAAGCCGAATTCATGACCCGCCTGCACGCCGAACTGGCGCAGCCGGGCACCTGCGTGGCCGGCTACAACACCCTGCGTTTCGATGACGAGGTCACGCGCTACAGCCTGTACCGCAACTTCTTCGATCCCTACGCCCGCGAGTGGCAGGGTGGCAACAGCCGCTGGGACCTGATCGACATGGTGCGCACCGCCTACGCGCTGCGCCCGGAGGGCATCGTCTGGCCGGAACAGGATGGCGCCGTCAGCCTCAAGCTGGAACGCCTCACCGCGGCCAACGGGATCGACCATGGGCAGGCGCACGACGCGCTGTCCGACGTGCGCGCCACCATTGCCCTGGCCCGGCTGGTGCGCGACCGCCAGCCGAAACTCTATGACTACCTCTATCGCCTGCGCGGCAAGCAGGGCGTGCTGGATCAGGTTCGTGTGCTGCAACCGATGGTGCACATCTCCGGCATGTTCTCCGCGGCGCGGCACTACCTGTCCGTGGTGCTGCCGTTGGGATGGCATCCACGCAACCGCAACGCGCTGATCGTCTGCGACCTGGGCGTGGATGTTTCGCCGTTGCTGGAGCTCGATGCGGAATCGTTGCGCAAGCGCCTCTATACGCGCCGTGATGAGTTGGCCGAAGGCGAGTTGCCGGTGCCGCTGAAACTGCTGCACATCAACCGCTGCCCGGTGGTGGCGCCGTTGTCCGTGCTGCGTCCGCAGGATCGCGAGCGCATCGGCGTGGATCTCGATGCCTGCCTGGCCGCTGGGCAAACCCTGACCCAGGCGAAAGCGATCTGGCAGGACAAACTGGCGCCCTTGTATGCCGAGGAAAGTTTCGCCGGCAGCGAAGATCCCGAGCAGCAGTTGTATGACGGCTTTATTGGTGACCGTGATCGCCGATTGTGCGAACAGGTGCGTCAGGCTGATCCCGCGCGGCTGGCGAAAGAACAATGGCCATTCGATGATGCGCGACTTCCCGAACTTCTCTTCCGTTATCGGGCACGCAATTTCCCGGAAACTTTGAGTGCCACACAACAGCAACAATGGCAGGACTTCTGCCGCGCGCGCCTGAGTCAGGCCGAATACGGCGCACCGAATACTCTGGATAACTTTGCCGCGGCAATGAGCGAACAGCTGGTCAATGCCACGCCGGCCGGCCGTTTGGTGCTGGAAGAGTGGGAGAAGTATGCGCAGGTGTTGCGCGCGCGCTATCGCCTGTAGCGCCGCGCACTTTTCGGCAGGCAATAAAAAACGCCAGCGCGAAGCTGGCGTTTTTCATCTCCGCAAGGCTCAGCCCAGCAGTGTGGCCCAGCCTTCCACGGCTTCGGCGCCCCACTTGGCTTTCCATTCCTTGAGGGTCTTGTGGTTGCCGCCCTTGGTCTCGATGACTTCACCGGTGTGCGGATTCTTGTATTGCTTGACCTTGCGCGCGCGCTTGGCGACGGTGGCTTTTGCGGTGCGCGGCGATTTGCTCAGCTTCGCGTCCGGATCGAGCAGGGCGATGACGTCACGCAGGGACTTGCCATAGCTGGCCATCAGCGCGCGAAGTTTCTCTTCGAACTCAAGCTCTTTCTTCAGCTTGTCGTCCTGCTCCAGGGATTTCAGGCGCTCCTGAAGTTCCTTGATGGCTTCTTCGGTAGCGCGGTACTCGTTGATCAGCGACATGTTGGGTACCTTGTTCTGGGGCCAGCGGTGGCGGATAGTTTGTAGCAGACATAATAGTCAGCGAAGTTGTTCAAGTAAATGCTTGTGGAAAGTTTTGTCGTTAATTGTCGACTTATTTAACTAATTTATTCTCTGGTAATTAATCGATGCACTCGCAATGCACCGAACTGGCTCTCGTCGGCGCACTGCGGCAATGGCTGATCTTTTCCCCGGCAGCCGCTAGAATGGCGGCCTTCGCGATGTATCTGGAGTACACCCATGCGCACTTTCCGACTGGTGATCGCCTGCCCCGACGGGGTCGGCATCGTCGCCAAGGTGAGTAATTTCCTGGCCACTTACAACGGCTGGATCACCGAGGCCAGTCACCATTCCGACAACGACAACGGCTGGTTCTTCATGCGGCATGAGATTCGTGCCGACTCCCTGCCGTTCGATATCGACGGTTTCCGCCAGGCCTTCGCCCCCATCGCCCGCGAGTTCTCCATGGAGTGGCGGATCACCGACTCCTCGGTGAAGAAGCGCGTCGTGCTGATGGCCAGCCGCGAATCGCATTGCCTGGCCGACCTGCTGCACCGCTGGCACAGCGGCGAGCTGGACTGCGAGATTCCCTGCGTGATCGCCAACCACGATGACCTGCGCAGCATGGTGGAATGGCATGGCATTCCTTACTTCCACGTCCCGGTGGACCCGAAGAACAAGCAGCCGGCCTTCGAGCAGGTCTCGCGCCTGATCGACGAACACCAGGCCGATAACGTGGTGCTGGCGCGCTACATGCAGATCCTGCCGCCGGACCTGTGCCAGAAGTACCGCCACCAGGTGATCAACATCCACCACAGCTTCCTGCCGTCCTTCGTCGGCGCCAAGCCGTACCACCAGGCCTCGCTGCGCGGCGTGAAGCTGATCGGCGCGACCTGCCACTACGTCACCGAGGAACTGGACGCCGGCCCGATCATCGAGCAGGACGTGGTGCGCATCAGCCACCGCGACAACATCGAGGACCTGGTGCGCCTGGGCAAGGACGTCGAGAAGCTGGTGCTGGCCCGCGGCCTGCGCTACCACCTGGAAGACCGCGTGCTGGTGCACGACAACAAGACCGTGGTGTTCGACTGATCCACGCGGTCTCGTTCCAGACTGGGTACTCCGCATGCGCTCGCCGTCCACCGACGGCGGGCGCTGCGCCCAACGGAGACGCCGCCATGAGCGACCCGAAGAACCCCGGCACCGCCACCCCACCGCCCACCCTGGGCGAAGGCTGCACCAGCCGCTACGATCCCGACGCGCTGAGCGAAGAGGACGGCACCGAGTTTCCCGGCGCCGCCGAGCTCTGGGATTCGCTCAAGCCTGAGCAGAAGCAAGACAAGCCCGCCAGCGGCTGAGCTTCAGGCGCGTTCGCGCATCCCTATCAGCTTGCGCAGCAGCGGACGCCCCGCCATGAGGGCGAACACCGGCGCGCCCATCACCAGGTAGAAGTAGTAGGTCACCACGCGCCAGATCAGGATGGCCGCGGCCGCCGTGGATTTGCCCACCAGCGGGGCGAGCAGCGCGGCGCTGGTCAGCTCGGTACCACCCGCGCCACCGGGCAGCAGCGTGGCCAGGCCCGCCGCCAGCGACAGCAGCTGGATCAGGAAGGCCCAGGCCCAGTGCAGGTCCACGCCCAGCGCCTTGAGGGTGATGTAGAGCACCGAGAAGCGCAGGATCCAGTGGCAGCAGGTGAAGAAGAAGATCAGTGCTAGCCGGCGCTTGGGTTGGCGCAGGCAGCTGACCAGGGTGTCGCGGAAGTGCAGCGCCTTGCGCGCCCAGTGCAGGCGTGTGCGCGGCTTCATTCCCAGGCGCTGGAACAGCCGGCCGTTGGCCTTGATCACCCGGCGCTGGAAACGCGCCAGCAGTACCACGCCGAAGAAGATTCCGCCCAGCAGCACGCCGCTGGTGATCAGCGAGGTTTCCAGGTTCGGGCTGACGCTGTGGGACAGCGCCCAGACCAGCACCGCCGCCAGCGCGCAGAGGAAGAACAGCAGGTCGCTCAACTGGTCCACGGCGAAGATCGCGCTGCTGTGGGCCGGGCGCATACCGTGGCGCGCGAGTAATGCCATCAGCGTCAGCGGGCCGCCGGTGCCGCCGGGGGTCGCATAGAAAGCGAACTCCGAGGCCATGATGATGCCCACCGAGCGCACCTTGCCGATCTCCCCCGCGCGGCCATTGAGCAGCACGCGCAGCTTCTGCGCGTTGATCAGCCAGCACAGGCAGATCATGCCGAACATGATCAGCAGCTTGTCGAGAGGGAAGGCGAGGACGTGATCGAGCATTTCCCGGCCGCCGAGGGCGAGCGGGATCAGCGAGGCGCCGATCAGGCCGAGCAGCAGCCACCAGGCACGGCTCACGGGCGCACCTTCGGCGGCGGGAGGGGCAGGAGCGAGGCGGAGCGGATAACCAGAGGCTCCTGTCGGAATCGAACTGTCATGCTGAATGGACCGTCAACGGCATGCTGCGTTCGCCGAACTTTACCTGGTCAAGGCGCCGCGCTCAGTCGGCGCCCTTACCAATCACTCGGCGGATTTTCCGTCGTCGGCGCCTTGTTCCAGCGCCTTGTTCTCCCAGCCTTCTTCGCCCGGCAGGATCAGGTTCAGGAGGATCGCGACGATGGCGCACAGAGCGATGCCCTTCAGGCCGAAGTCGTCCGGACCGGTGCCGGTGCCGATCAGCACGCCGCCGATGCCGAACACCAGGGTGACCGAGACGATGCACAGGTTGCGCGCCTGGGACAGGTCGACCTTGTGGCGGATCAGGGTGTTCATGCCCACCGAGGCGATGGTGCCGAACAGCAGGCAGAGAATGCCGCCCATCACCGGTACCGGAATGCTCTGCAGGATGGCGCCGAATTTGCCGATAAAGGCCAGACCGATGGCGAATACCGCCGCCCAGGTCATGATCTTCGGGTTGTAGTTCTTGGTCAGCATCACCGCGCCGGTCACTTCCGCGTAGGTGGTGTTAGGCGGGCCGCCGAACAGGCCGGCGGTGGAGGTGGCGATGCCGTCGCCCAGCAGGGTGCGGTGCAGGCCCGGGGTCTTGAGGTAGTTCTTGCCGGTCACGCCGCCCACGGCGATGACGCCGCCGATGTGTTCGATGGCCGGGGCCAGCGCCACCGGAACGATGAACAGGATGGCCTGCCAGTTGAATTCCGGTGCGGTGAACTTCGGCAGTTCCAGCCAGGGTGCGGCGACGATCTTCGCCACGTCGACCACGCCGAAGGCGAAGGACAGGCCATAGCCCACCAGCACGCCGGCGATGATCGGCACCAGGCGCAGCATGCCCTTGCCGAACACCGCGACGATCAGGGTGGTCAGCAGCGCCGGCATGGAGATGAACATGGCGGTCTTGTAGGGGATCAGCTCGGTGCCGTCACCCGCCTTGCCCATGGCCATGTTGGCGGCGATGGGAGCCATGGCCAGGCCGATGGAGATGATCACCGGGCCGATGACCACCGGCGGCAGCAGGCGGTCGATGAATCCAGTGCCTTTGACCTTCACCGCCAGGCCCAGGAAGGTGTATACGAAGCCGGCCGCCACCACGCCGCCCATGGTCGCGGCCAGGCCGAACTGGCCCTTGGCGAGGATGATCGGGGTAATGAAGGCGAAGCTCGACGCCAGGAACACCGGCACCTGACGGCCGGTGACGATCTGGAACATCAGGGTGCCGAAGCCGGCGGTGAACAGCGCGACGTTCGGGTCGAGCCCGGTAATCAGCGGCATCAGCACCAGCGCGCCGAAGGCCACGAAGAGCATCTGCGCGCCAGAGATGATCTGGCGCCACAGCGGTTCGTTGAATTCATCGGCCATCGATCAGGTTTCCTTCTGCTTGGTGCCGAAGATCTTGTCACCGGCATCGCCCAGGCCCGGCATGATGTAGCCGTTCTCGTTCAGGCACTGGTCGATGGAGGCGGTATAGATGAGCACGTCCGGATGCGCATCGTTGACGGCCTTGATCCCTTCTGGCGCGGCGACCAGCACCATGGCGCGGATATCCTTGCTGCCGGCTTTCTTGAGCAGGTTGATGGTGGCGACCATGGAGCCGCCGGTGGCCAGCATCGGGTCGATGATCAGCGAACGGCGCTCGGCGATGTCCGGCGCGAGCTTTTCCAGGTAGGTGTGCGCTTCGAGGGTTTCTTCGTTGCGCGCGACCCCGACGGCACTGACCTTGGCGCCCGGAATCAGGCTGAGCACGCCGTCGAGCATGCCGATGCCGGCGCGCAGGATCGGCACCACGGTGATCTTCTTGCCGGCGATCTTCTCGACCAGCACCGGGCCGGCCCAGCCTTCGATCTCGTAGTTCTCCAGCGGCAGGTCCTTGGTCGCCTCGTAGGTCAGCAGGGCGCCCACTTCCTGGGCCAGCTCGCGGAAATTCTTGGTACTGATATCGTGACGGCGCATCAGTCCGATCTTGTGGCGGATCAGGGGATGGCGAATCTCGAGTACGGGCATGGACGGGTTCTCCGGACGGGCTGGCAAAAAAATTGCGGTAGCGTAATGCATCCTAGCTACCTTGGGCCACGATTGTCGGCGACATTCGTCCGCTGACCCTTGCTCCGTGGCACGCCGATAGGTACCTTTGCGCACTTTTTCACGGGAGAACCCCCATGTCCGTCGATCTCGCGCACATCCGCCAAGTCATGGCCGAAGCCGACTGCCTGTACACCAACGCCGAGGTAGAGGCCGCCATCGCCCGTGTGGCCGAGGCCATCAACGGCTCGCTGGCCGACACCAACCCGGTGGTGTTCTGCGTGATGAACGGCGGCCTGATCTTCTCCGGCAAGCTGCTCCCGCTGCTGAATTTCCCGCTGGAAGCCTCCTACCTGCATGCGACCCGTTACCGCAACGAGACCACCGGTGGCGAGCTGTTCTGGAAGGCCAAGCCGGAAATTTCCTTCATCGACCGCGAAGTGCTGATCATCGACGACATCCTCGACGAAGGGCACACCCTCTCGGCGATCATGGACTTCTGCAAGCACGCCGGCGCCAAGCGCGTGCACACCGCCGTGCTGATCGACAAGGACCACGACCGCAAGGCCCGCCCGGACCTGAAGGCCGACTACGTGGGCCTGTCCTGCATCGACCGCTACATCTTCGGCTACGGCATGGACTACAAGGGCTACTGGCGCAACGCCGCCGGCATCTTCGCCGTCAAGGGCCTCTGACGATGAGCGGGCCGCGTTTCCTCGACAGCGCGCTGTTCGACGAGATTGCGGCCCGTGCCGCCGCCAGCCCCCGGCGCCGGCAGAACCATAACTTCCATGAGCAGACCGAGCCCTGTCACCGTCTGCTCAATGCGCTGCAGCCCGACAGCTATATCCCGCCGCATTGCCATCGCCACCCGGACAAGGCCGAAAGCCTGCTGGTGGTGAAGGGCGCGCTGGGCCTGCTGATCTTCTCCGACTCCGGTGAGCTATTGACCACTCGCGAACTGCGCGCGGGCGGCGAGTGCGTCGGCGCAGACCTGCCGCCGGGCACCTTCCACGCCATCGTCGCGCTGGAGCCGGACAGCATCATGTTCGAAGCCAAGGCTGGCCCCTTCGTGCCGCTGGGCGAGGACGAGCGCGGGCAGTGGGCGCCGCGCGAGGGCGAGGCGGGCGCGACTGAATACCTGACGTGGATGCGTTCTCAATTCCCACTCTGAATTGCGTTCCTGCGCAAGGGCATGCATCGAGCAGTATCGATGTATGCATGGGTAAGCGCTCATTTTTGCCAATGCATGCTCCGCCTATCCTGCGACCCTCACAAGACAACCGCCCGAGGTTCGCATGTCCCGTCTCCTTTATATCGATGGCCAATGGCAGGCCGCCGACAGCGGCGCCGTCCTGCGCCCGATCGCTCCCGCTGCCCGTGAAGCGCTGCCGGAAGTTGCCTGCGCCGGTGTGTCCGACGTAGAGCGCGCCGTCGCTGCCGCCAGGCGCGCCTTCGCCGACTGGAAGCTGACCAGCGCCGCCCAGCGCGCCGGTTACCTGCGAGCTTTCGCCGAGCAGCTCGAAGCCCGCAGCGAAGCGCTGATCACCCTGCAGATGCAGGCCAGCGGCAAGCCGCGCCTGGAAGCGGAAATCGATATCGGTGACGCCCTCGCGACCTTCGCCTACTACGCCGAGCTGGCCGAGCAACTGGATGCCCGGCAGAACGCCGAGGTGGCTCTGCCCGACGCCGGCTACCGCTCGCAGACCCGTTTCGAGCCCATCGGCGTGGTCGGCCTGATCGTACCGTGGAACTTCCCGCTGGTGACCAGCGCCTGGAAGGTCGCGCCGGCCCTGGCAGCGGGCTGCACCGTGGTACTCAAGCCCTCGGAAATCACCCCGCTGATCGAACTGGTGCTGGGCGAGATCGCCGACGCCATCGGCCTGCCTGCCGGCGTGCTGAACCTGGTGCCGGGCCTGGCCGATGCCGGCGCTGCGCTGTGCAGCCATCCGGGCATCGCCAAGCTGTCCTTCACCGGCAGCAATGTCGTTGGCCGCAAGGTCATGGAAGCGGCCGCCGCGCGCACGCTGCCGGTGGGCCTGGAGCTGGGCGGCAAGTCGCCGATCCTGGTGTTCGAGGACTGTGATCTGGACGAAGCCGTGCAGTGGATCATCGCCGGCGTCTACTGGAACGCGGGGCAGATGTGCTCCGCCACCTCGCGCCTGCTGGTGCAGGAGTCCATCGCCGCACCGCTGCTGGCGAAGCTGAAGGTCGCGGTGGAAGGCCTGCGCGTTGGCGACTCGTTGCTGGGCGAGACCGACATGGGGCCGATGACCAGCCAAGCGCAGTACCGCAAGGTGCTCGACTACTTCGCCGTGGCCCGCGACGAAGGCCTGGCCTGCCTGACCGGTGGCGAAGCAGGCGAGGGCTGGTTCATCCAGCCGACCGTGTACACCGACGTGCCGGCGGACAGCCGCCTGTGGCGTGAGGAAATCTTCGGCCCGGTGCTGTGCGTACGTACCTTCAGCGATGAAGCCGATGCCCTGCGTCAGGCCAACGACAGCGATTTCGCCCTGGCCGCCACCGTGTGCAGCGCCGACCTCGAGCGTGCCCAGCGTGTCGCCGAGAACCTGGAGGCCGGCAACGTCTGGCTGAACTCGCCGCAAGTCGTCTTCCCGCAGACTTCCTGGGGCGGCGGCAAGCGCAGCGGCATCGGTCGCGAGCTGGGACCGTGGGGCCTGTCGGCATTCTTCGATATCAAGCACATCACCGCGCCGCGCTGATCGGCGTCACCCCGTGCTCCAGGCGCAGGTCTTCGACCAGCGCCTGGAGCGCTTCGTTGTGCCCCGGCTCGTCGCGCACCACCAGGCTGTGGGTGATGCCGTAGCCGAGGGTGTCCGGCAGCAACGCGCGCATCTCGCCCTGTTCGACCCAGCGCTCGGCGTAGTGCGTCGGCAGGTAGCCCAGGTGGGTCCCGGCACGCACCGCGTGCAGCACCGCTTCCATGTGCTGGGCGAAGGCCGTGCTGCGCTGTGGGTCGGCGGGCAGTTGCACGTCCGCCACCGCATAGCCGTGCTGGATCCAGTTGCAGGTTTCCAGTTCGGCGGCGGCGCGCACGTCCTTGTCGAACAGCGGATGCTCGCGCCCGCAGAACACCGCCACGCGCTCGTGGTAAAGCGGCTCATAGCGCAGGTTCGGCAGGCGCCGGCTGAAGCAGGCGATGGCCAGGTGCAGGCGACCGCTGAGTACCAGGCGCTCCAGTTCACTGGATGATTCGATGAGGAAGTGCAGGCGCACGTCCTGGTCGCGGCGGTTGAAACGCGCCAGGGTCTGGTGGATGCGTGCGTCGGGCAGCGTGGCGATATTGTCGGCCAGGCCCAGGTGCAACTCGCCGACCAGGCGCCCGGCCAGTGACTGTACCTGATCACGGAAGTCCCCCAGCGCAGCGAACAGGTTCTGCGCGTAGTCCAGCACCCGCTCGCCTTTCTCGGTCAGGCGGAAGCCGCTCTTGCCACGTTCGCACAGGCGGTAGCCCAGGCGCGTCTCCAGGCTGGCGATGTGCGTGCTGATGGTCGACTGGCCCATGCCCAGTTCGCCCTGCGCGGCAGAGAAGCCGCCGCAGCGCACCACACAGGCGAAGATGCGCAGCAGGCGCAGGTCGAGGTCGGAGACGTTGTGCAGCATGGCGGTTTCGATCGGAGGCCGGCGATGTATTGAGTTGGTAACTTCGAAGGCTATCAATGTATCGGCGGGCTTGCCATGCGTGCCTGTCGTCCTGCTCGACGTGCGTGCTAGAGTGCCCGGCCCTGTCCCGCGGAGGTGATGATGTCCGTTCGCATGCCGGGCGCCGTGCTGGCGCTGCTGTTCTGCATTCCCCTCGGCTTTGCTGATGCCGCCATCGCTGCGCCGATGCACGGCCAGTTCCTGCCGCCGGACGATGCCGGCCTGCGCCAGGGCGAGCCGGAGCAGCAGCAACTGCTGCAGGTCACCGAATACAGCGTGGTGCTGGGCAACCAGCGCCAGTCCAACCAACAGCCGATCCCGATTACCACGCCGTCGCTGCTGCGCCTCAAGGGCAAGCCGCTGAACAAGGGCGCGCAGATCAGCCAGGTGGTGATCAGCTTCGACGCCGAGGGCAAGAGCCTGAAGAAGCCGGCCTACGACGAAAAGACCCGCGTGCTCAGCCTGTATTACCCGCAGGCGGCTTATCCACAGCTGCTCGATCTACTGCGCAACGGCACCGTCTACGTGCAGTTCCTCACCTACGGCAACGGCCATATCTGGGCCGACCTGCATACCGGCGCGGTGCGTGCGCGTTGAGCCGCGCCCGGCGCGGGGGTAAACTGCCCGACCCGTGGTGCCCGGCCAGCCGTTGCCGGCCGCGATCCCCGAGACAGCCGTAGAGAGAAGCGAGCGATGCGTAAAGACAAGAAGCAGGTGATTGGCGAAGAGATCGACGACGCCGAGATCAAGCTGTTCCTCGACGTGGAACCGGCCGACGACACCCCGGCGTCCCTGCACAAGCTGGTCAAGGCCTACCGCGGCCTGCGCATCGACGACTTCGAGCGCTTCGTCGGCTTCTTCGTCGAAGCTGGGTACGACCTGTCCGCCAAGGATGCCCAGGGCAAGGATTTCGTCGCCCTGATCCAGGACCAGCGCCAGGCCGAGCCCTACATCGAAGTGATCAAGTCCGCTCGCGGCTGATTGCATCGATGCGCTGAAAAGCCCGCCTTGTGCGGGCTTTTTTGTTCGGGCGGCTCGCGAGCCAGCTCGCGAAAATAGCCCGCGGCGAGGCTTTTGAGGCCGCTCGGGGCACCGCTCCAAAATCCCCGCCTAGACTTCTCGGAAGAACGATAACGACAAGGCGAGGACGAAGCCGTGCAAGTACAGCCCTATCTGTTTTTCCATGGTCGCGCCGATGAGGCCATTGCCTTCTACCAGCATGCGGTAGGTGCTCAGCTCGGCGCGCTGATGCGCTTCGAAGAGGCCCCAGGACCGTCGCCGGTGCCCGATGGCTGGCTGGACAAGGTGATGCACGCCAGCCTGCAGATCGGCGAGACGGAGGTTTTCCTGTCTGATGGTCGCGGCGAGCACAACGCCAATTTCAACGGCTTCTCCCTGCACCTGACGCTGCGCAGCGTGGTGGCCGCGGAGCAGGCGTTTGCCGCCCTGGCGGAGAAGGGGCGGGTGGAGATGCCGCTGGAAAAGACCTTCTGGGCGCAGCGCTTCGGCATGCTCACCGACCGTTTCGGCGTCGGCTGGATGGTCAGTTGCCACTGATTCGCCCGAAACGAAAAAGCCCACCGGATGGCGGGCTTTTTCATGAGTGCAGCACTCAGGACGCGGCGACGATCTGCAGGCGGTCGGCGGTCATCTGGTTGACCTCGCGGTACACCGCGGCGTCGGTTTCCAGCTGCTTCTCGCGGGCCGGGAAGATCTCCTTGAGCTTCGCGGTCCACTCGGCCGACTGGTAGCGCTCGGGGAAGCAGCGCTCCAGCAGGCCCAGCATGATCGACACGGTGACCGAGGCGCCCGGCGAGGCGCCGAGCAGAGCGGCGATGCTGCCGTCCTGGGCTGCCACCAGTTCGGTACCGAACTGCAGGATGCCGCCCTTCTTCGGATCCTTCTTGATGATCTGCACGCGCTGGCCGGCGGTTTCGAGGCGCCAGTCGGCCGGGTTCAGCTGCGGGTAGAACTTGCGCAGGGCTTCGATGCGCTGGTCCATGGACTGCATGACTTCCTTCACCAGGTAGCGGGTGAGGTCCATGTTGTCGCGGGCCACGGCGAGCATGGGCAGCAGGTTGCTGGTGCGGACCGAGAGCGGCAGGTCGAGGAACGAGCCATGACGCAGGAACTTGGTGGAGAAACCGGCATAGGGGCCGAACAGCAGGGAAGTCTTGCCCTCGACCACGCGGGTGTCCAGGTGCGGCACGGACATCGGCGGGGCGCCGACTTCGGCCTGGCTGTAGACCTTGGCCTGGTGCTGCTTGACCACCTCGGGGTTGTCGCAACGCAGCCACTGGCCGCTCACCGGGAAGCCGCCGAAGCCCTTGCTTTCCGGGATGCCGGACATCTGCAGCAGCGGCAGGGCGCCGCCGCCGGCGCCGAGGAAGACGAACTTCGCCTTGACCTTGCGGGCGTCGCCGGTCTGGGTGTTCTTGATGTCTACCAGCCAGCCGTCGCCGCTGCGTTCAAGGCCGACCACTTTCTGGAAGTAGCGGACTTCGCTGCCTTCGCGGCTGGACAGGTAGCCCAGCAACTGGTTGGTCAGGGCGCCGAAGTTGACGTCAGTGCCGCTTTCCACGCGGGTCATCGCGACCTGCTCGTCAGCCGGACGGCCGGGCATGGTCAGCGGGGCCCATTCGGCGATCTTCGCGCGGTCCTCGGTGTACTCCATCGAGGCGAAGGCATGGTGCTGGCTGAGCAGTTCATGACGCTTCTTCAGGAAAGGAATGTCCTTGCCACGCACGAAGCTCATGTGCGGAACGGGGTTGATGAAGTTGCGCGGCGCGCCGAAGGCGTCCTTCCCGGTCAGATAGGCCCAGAACTGTTTGGACACTTCGAACTGGGCGTTGATGTTCACCGCCTTCTTGATGTCGATCGAGCCGTCGGCGGCCTGCGGGGTGTAGTTCAGCTCGCAGAGGCCGGCGTGACCGGTGCCGGCGTTGTTCCACGGGTTGGAACTCTCGATGGCTCCGGATTCCTGCAGTTCGACGATCTCCAGCTTCACGCCCGGATCGACTTCCTTGAGCAGGACAGCCAGGGTTGCGCTCATGATGCCGGCGCCGACCAGCAGCACGTCCATCGATTCGATTTCGTTCTGCGCCATTAACGCGTCTCCAAAACTATCAGCAGCCAGTTGTGACAGCGGGCTTGCACTCAATGGCAAAGCCGCATGTCCGAATTCTTCCCAGGTCACGAGGGACCTTTCGCGAATGTGTCGGGCCGGGATCGGAGGAGGGTAAATGCGCACCTTCTCGGCAGTCCACGGCGGACGAACTCATCCGCAAGTGCATCCGAAAGTGGCGCTCAGGCGCGGCTTCCGGTGCCGAAAAAGCGATTCAGTGCTGCGGGGTCAGACGTCAATGGTGCTACCAACGCAAAACTCTTCATTGCTCGCCACACTCTCGTGAAGTAGTGAAAAACCTTCGATCACGCTCTTTTGGAGGCGTGAAGCTCAAAGGGGATCGTCGTCGCGGGCCGGTCCGGTCTCCGTGCGGAGTGGGCGGCTGCATCCTTGCCAAGTTCTGCGCAACGAACGTACAAAGCGCGACGGCCAGTGACCGAGGCGAGTGGCGACTCTCTTTGAGGGGTGGCAGAGGCGAGACACGGTGTGTCGGCATCGTGCGGGGCCCGACCAGGAGGCGTCCTTATAATCGGGGGGCGATTATAACGGCGAAACACAAAAAAAAGCTCTGCACCTTAGACTTTTTTCCTAGTCTGCACCCCTTGATTTGCCAATTGTGCCCCGTCCCGGTGCGTCTCGCCTCCGGGTGGGTCAAGGCGGCCGATCGACGCGCGCACGGGAACCCTGAGAACGGGTTCTGCGTCCAATGGCCAAGCGCTATCTGACCGCGCTGCCCGCCGGTATACTGCCGGCCATCGCTTACCCCATGGAGAGATGAGCATGCTGCCTCGCCTGTTGCTCGGCTTTATCGCTGCCGCCAGCCTGACCTTGACCGGCTGCGCGCTCAGCCCGCAACAACTCAACCCGACTCCCGAATTCAAGGGGCCGGTCGCCGCGGTTGGCCAGGGCCAGCCGGTAGTGGTACGTGTCGTCGACGGTCGTCCCAGCACCGCGCTGGGCACCCGTGGCGGCCTGTATTCGGAAACCAGCCAACTGACCGTGCGCAGCGAGGACGTGATTCCCAAGCTGCAGCTGCAGGCTGAAACCGCCGTGCGCCTGCTGGGTTTCACCCCGTCGGCCAACGCCTACAACGCACCGCAACTGACCCTGACCCTGGCCGAACTGAAGTACCAGTCGCCCAAGGAAGGCATGTACGTCACCGAGGCGGACATCGGCGCCACCTTCCGTGCCGACGTGCAGAGCGGCACCCGTCGCTACAGCGGTCGTTATGGTGCCTCGACCAACCAGCGCTTCGGCATGGCGCCCAACGAGGCGACCAACACCAAGCTGGTGAGCGAAGTGCTCAGCGACGCGCTGACCCGGGTGTTCAAAGACCCGACCATCGGCCAGACGCTGAACCAGCGCTGATCGAGGCGGCAATGAAAAAGCCCGGCATCTGCCGGGCTTTTTCGTGGGCGGCCGATCGAAGGATCAGGCGGCCTGGTGGTACGGGTCGACCTCGACAAGGCGCACGCGCTCGTCGGCTTCCGGCAGGTCCAGGTGCTCGTGGCCACAGGCCTGGGTGTAGACCAGCCAATGGTCATCCTGGACATTGAACGAGAGTTCGGTGACGACGGCTTCGATTTCTTCCAGGTGTTCCATCAGATAGGCGTTTTCGTGGGGGACGATTTCGAGCATGGCGAATCTCCTTGGCGAATGACTTCGATTGGCAGATTTCGTGAAAGCCAGCAGCGTGCCAAAGCGCGGTAGAGGTCTTAGACCATTTCTCGATAACCTTTACGCTCGTCGTAAATAAGCGTAACGCGCTGGCTGCGAGGCAGGGCCAGCGGATAAAATGCGCGACCATTGTTTCTCATCCATGACGGGCCAAGCCCGTTCGTCCAGACTGACCCCCGCTTTGCTTCGAAGTCGATGGCGTGCAGTTCTGAAGCGGAGGTTGTGATGTCGCTGCAGGCGCTCTGGAGTCTTTTCCAGGCCCATCCCGGTCGTATCGTGAACGACCTGGCCCTGTTCTTCGCCCTGGCCGGAGGCTGGTTGCTGCTGGCCACCCGCCGCCGCGAACGCCTCGCCCTGGCTCGCCTGGCTGCCGAAAGCGAGATCGCACCGGTCCCCCTGGACAGCGTCCAGCCGACCGTGCGGATGAATCGCTTCTTCTACCGTTTCGGCTTTGCCTGCATGACGCTGGCGCTGGCCGTGAGCTGGTACAGCACGCAGCTGGGCCAGTAGCGAGTGGAAGCAAAAAGGCGCCCGAGGGCGCCTTTTTTCATACCTGCGGCTTGAGCCGGTACTGGTTCAACACCGGGTTGGCGTATTGCAGGATCAGGTGGCCGCGCTGCTCCACGGGGCATTCGCCCACGCGACGCTCCCATTCGGTGCGCGCACGCTGCAGTTCCTCGACCTTGAACAGGGTTTCGGCGCGGGGCACGTTCAGCGCTGCGTCGCGCAGGTCGGAGGCCTCGTAGGCGAGGTAGTGCACCGGGAACAGCCGGTAGTTGCCGAGGATCTGCCGGTCCAGCTCGGCGGCGAGCTGCTTGGCGTCGGCGAAGTCACCGGTGATCTCCTCGCCGAAGTTGATGTGCACTCGGCCCTTGTAGCCGGTGATGCCCTGCACGATGCTGCGGTCGTCTTCGCCTGGCGCCTTCCTGTACTCGCCGGTGGTGGCGCGGGTATACAGTTCGCGGGCCTTGGCGGCGTCGCACGGGTCGTATTCGTAGCTGATGGACACCGGGATCAGGTGCAGCTCGCGGATCACTTCGGCGAACGGCTCGTCCTTGCGGCTCATGTGGAACATCTTGAGGATCGCCGAATCGGTGCGGTCATCGCCGTCCTTGGCGCGGCCCTCGGCCTGGGCGATCCAGATCGACTGGCCGTCGTTTCGGATCGAGTGATTGATGTAGGCCGAGAGGTTCTGGTACGCCGCCAGCTTCTCGCGGCGACCGCTGATCGAGCGGTGCACGATGAAGCTCTTGTTCAGGCGCATCAGGTCGCTGACGAAGGACTTCTGCAGCAGGTTGTCGCCGATGGCGATGCGTGGCGTTGGCAGCTTCGCGTGGTAGATCGCGTAGTTGCAGAAGGCCGGGTCCACCACAATGTCGCGGTGGTTGGCGATGAACAGGTAGGCACGGCCGGATTGCAGGCGCTCGACACCCGAATAGGTGACGCCGTCGGTGGCGTGCTCGATGGTCCGGTCGACGTAGGGCTCGACTTTGTGCTGCAGCTCGCTGACGCTGCGGATGCCGGTGACTTCGCGGGCCAGCCGATGGGCTATAAGAGGTCTGAGCAGCCAGCCGAACGGACCGGACAGACGCGGGAAACGGTAACGCGCCAGGGCGCCGAGGAAGGCGTCATCGCTCAGCAGGCGCTGCAGGACAGCCGGGACTTCGGCGTCGTTGTACGGTCGGATGGCTTCGAACTCGCCCATCATGCTCTCTAATGAATGCTCGGGGGTATCACGGGTCGGGCCGCGATGTAGACGGTCCGGAAGGGTATGCCGCCGACTCATCGGTCAGGCGGGCGCCCCAAAAGACCGCGCGATTATAAACGGAAGTCACGGGGGAACCAGCGATGCTCGAAAGTCAGGCCTATTCCTGCCCTTATTGCGGCGAGCCGGCCGAGGCCACGCTCGACCTCTCCGGGGGCGACCAGAGCTACTATGAAGATTGCCCGGTGTGTTGCCGGCCGATCCTGTTCCAGCTCCGCACCGATGGGGTGGAATGGTCCCTGGAAGTCCAGCGCGAGGACGATTGATGCAGCGAATCTACGCACCTGCCGACCTGATCGAAGCCGAACTGCTGGGGGGCATGCTGGCCAACGAGGGCATTTCGTCGCACCTGGGCGGGCGTCACCTGGTCGGCGGCATCGGCGAGCTGCCCGGCATGGGGCTGTTGCACCTCTGGGTCGAGGACGAGATGGCCGAGCAGGCGCGCGAGCTGATCGCCGCGTACAATGCCGCGCAACCCCTGCCGGGGCCCGCTGACGATCACGAAGGCGGCCCAGGCGTTCTGCTTTGCTGAATTCCGACAACGAGTCCCGATGACCAGCCGCTACGCCCTGTTCCGCTGGAACCGCGAGCTGGCCGACAGCGCCGGCTTCCCCGCCGACCTGCGGCCGCAGTGGAGTCTCTCGCCCGGCGCGCGCGTGCTGATGCTGCGCGAGGAGAACGGCATTCGCCATGCCGACCTTGCGCGCTGGGGCCTGACGCCCGCCTGGTTGAAGGACTTGTCGCGCACTCCCGCCCATGCCCGCGTCGAAACCATCGCCGAACAGCCGATGTTTCGCGACGCGTTTGCCCAGCGCCGCTGCCTGTTGCCGGCCAACGGCTTCTACGAGTGGCGCGGCGTGCGCAAGCGGCCGCACTGGGTTTCCGGCGGCGGGCTGATCTGCTTCGCGGGCGTTTGGGAGGCGTATCCGGTGGAGGGCCACACCTATTACAGCGTGGCGATGCTGACCCAGGAAGCGGGCGGCATGCGTCGGCCACTGGTTCTGGATTTCGCCGAGCAGGCGCAGTGGCTGTCGAACGAGACCGGGACGGCGCGGCTGATGGAGTTGCTCCTGCTGCCCCAGGCGCGGCTGCGCGAGCAGGCGCTGGCGAACTTCATCAACGACCCCACCTGCAATGGGCCGGAGTGCCTCACTCCCGCCTGACGACGCACCCTGCAGGATCAACAGCGCTCTCACCCTCTCCCGCAAGCGGGAAAGGGGACGCACTTGCACGGCCGTTCAGAAGAAGACAGTTGCGCCGACGGGATCAGCGCGCGGAGCTGGCTCTACACCTTGAACTGATTCACCAGCCTGCGCTGTTGCTCGGCCAGCTTGGTCAGTTCGGCGCTGGCCTGGGAGGCTTCGTCGGCGCCGCCGGCCACCTGGTTGGCGACCATGCCGATGTTGCTGACGTTGCGGTTGATGTCCTCGGCCACCGCGCTCTGCTCCTCTGCGGCGCTGGCGATCTGGGTGTTCATGTCGTTGATCACCGACACCGCCTGAGTGATCGACTCCAGCGCCTGAGCTGCTTCGCCGGCGTGGCGCACGCTGTCCTCGGTCTTGTCCTGGCTCTGCTGCATCACCTGCACCACTTCGCGGGTGCCGTTCTGCAGTTGCTGGATCATCGACTGGATTTCCTCGGTGGCCTGCTGGGTCTTCTGCGCCAGGTTGCGCACTTCGTCGGCGACCACCGCGAAGCCGCGGCCCTGCTCACCGGCGCGGGCGGCCTCGATGGCAGCGTTGAGCGCCAGCAGGTTGGTCTGTTCGGCGATACCGCGGATGGCCACCAGGATGGCGTTGATGTTCTCGCTGTCTCGGGCCAGAGACTGCACCACGCCCACGGCGCGGCCGATTTCGCTGGCCAGCGCCTGGATCGCAGCCGAACTGCTTTCGACGATGCGCTTGCCGTGGTGCGCGGCCTGGTCGGCGTGGTTGGCCGCTTCTGCCGCGTGGGTGGCGTTGCGCGCCACATCTTGCGCGGTAGCGGTCATCTCATGGACGGCGGTGGCAACCAGTTCGATCTCCGCCAGTTGCTTCTGCACGCCCTGGTTGGTGCGGATGGCAATGTCGGCCGTGTGCTCGGAGGAGTCGCTGACGTGCTGCACCGAGGTCACCACCTGGCCGATCATGCCCTGCAGCTTGACCAGGAAGGTGTTGAAGCCCTTGGCGATGGAACCCAGTTCGTCGGCGCGGTCGCTGGTCAGGCGGCGTGTCAGGTCGCCTTCGCCCTGGGCGATGTCATCGAGCATGCCGACCAGCTGGCGCAGCGGGCGGGCGATGCCGTGGCCGACCAGCCAGATCACGGCCAGGCCGATGGCGGCGATCAGCAGGCCGACCAGGGTCATGCCCAGGGTGTCGCTGTCGCGCTGGGCTTTCAGGTCGCTCTGCAGCTGGTTCAGGTCACCCAGAACGGCTTCCTGCGGCAGCTGCAGCATCAGGGTCCAGCGCGCGCCGGAGTCGGCGATGGTGAAGGGCAGGAACAGCTCGATGTGACCGTGCTCCTTGTCCACCGAGGTCAGCGGCTGGTCGAGGGTGAGCTTGGCCAGGTTGGTCACTTCGTTGGCGTCCAGCACGCTGCTGGCGGATTCACCGAGCTTGGACGGGTCCTTGGTGTAGGCGACCAGGCGGCCGTTGGTGGAGATCAGCGCCATCTCGCCAGCGCCGTTGTAGAGCTGGCTGTCGGCGGTCTTGAGCAGGTCCTGGATGAAGTCCAGGGACAGGTCCACGCCGACGGTGCCCTTGAACTGGCCCTTGACCATGATCGGCGCGTTGAACGAGGACATCAGCACCATCTTGCCGCCCATCTCGTAAGGTGCCGGGTCGATGATGCAGGGTTTGTGCTTTTCCTTCGGGCACAGGTAGTACTCGCCTTCGCGCACGCCAGTGGGCTGCATCTTCTGGCTTTCCAGGGTGTCGCCCATGGCTTCGACAGTCAGGCTGCCGTCCTTGCGGTACCACCAGGGCATGAAGCGGCCGCTGGCGTCATAGCCGGGCAGGCCCGAGTACTGGCTGTCGTTGCCGGCGAAGGCGTCGGGCTCCCAGCCGGCGAAGGCGTCGAGCAGCTTGGGGTTGAGTTCGACGGTCTGGCGCAGCAGGTTGGACATGCCGGCGCGGCCGATGCCCAGCAGCGGCTGACCGTTGGCGTCGGTCGCATCGATCAGGGCGTTGGTGTTGGCCAGGTCACGGGCGACGGTGAGCGGGTATTCCAGCTCGCGCTGGATCTGGGCGACCTGGCCGCGCGCCAGGGCCACCAGGCGTTCATTGATGACCTGTTCGAGCAGCGCCTGGGTACGATCCTGCACCAGCGCCTGGGTTCTTGACCCGGCGAAGAGCGCGTACAGGACCAGTGCGGCGACCACCGCCAGAACGCTGGCACCGGCCAGCGCAACCACGGAAAACTGGATCGACTTGAATTTCATACGGGTACCCGGAATTCGCCAGAAGCCTGCGTGTCTTTCTATATCGGCAGAACCCGCGAAAATCCTTAATCGGTCCTTGTAATGGGTTGTAACGCGGCTGTTCGCCGCTTGTCGCAGGATTGTCGGCGTCGACCGGGCGGTCTAGCAGGTGATGGCTCAATGCGATCATCTGTCCCGCGGTCGCCGGCGAGCACGTTGCGGCAGGTCTCAAATGTCCGTAACTCCCTGCTGTGCCAGCGTTTTTTGCGATAGTTGCCGGCCGCCGGGGCTGGGCCTACCATGCGCGCTGTCCCCGGGATAATGCATTGATTCAGGAGAGCATCATGCCCAGCGTCTTTCGTGTAGCCGGCCTTGCCGCCGCCCTGCTGCTGACCGCCTGCCAGCAGGTGAACACCACCAGCGGCGGCGTCGTCGGCGTGGATCGCAAGCAGACCATGTTCAGCATGCTGTCCAGCGCGCAGGTCGATCAGATGTATGCGCAGTCCTACCAGCAGACCCTCGGCGAGGCCTCCAAGGCCGGCAAGCTGGATGCCAGCAGCAGTGACGCCAAGCGCGTGAAGGCCATCGCCGCACGGCTGATTCCGCAGACCGGCGCCTTCCGTCCGGACGCGCCCTCGTGGAAGTGGGAAGTCAACGTGATCCAGAGTGATGAGCTCAACGCCAACTGCGGCCCCGGCGGCAAGATCATCGTCTACACCGGGCTGATCGATAAGCTTAAGTTGACCGACGACGAACTCGCTGCCGTCATGGGGCACGAGATCGCTCACGCGCTGCGCGAGCACGGTCGCGAGGCGATGTCCCGTGCCTATGCCGAGCAGGTTGGCCTGGGGCTGGGCGGCCAGTTGCTGGGCCTTGGCCAGACCAGTGTCGACCTGGCGCATCAGGTGGTGGAGTACAGCCTGACGTTGCCCAACAGCCGGCAGAACGAGAACGAAGCCGACCTGATCGGCCTGGAGCTGGCGGCACGAGCCGGCTATAACCCCAACGCCGCGATCACCTTGTGGCAGAAAATGGGCCAGGCTGGCGGCGACGCGCCACCGGAAATCCTCAGCACCCACCCGGCGGACAGCACACGGATGGCCAACCTGCAGGCGGCTATCCCGAAAGTCATGCCGCTTTATGAGCAGTCCAAGACTCGCTGATTCCTCTTTGCCATCGGTCAGCGTATGGTTGCGCTGTTTTGCCCCGTGAACAGGGAGTATCCGTGAAAATCGCTGTACTCGGAGCCACTGGCCTCCTGGGCCACCATGCCGCCCGCGCGATCAAGGCGGCGGGCCATCAACTGGTGCTGATCCACCGACCCTCGTCGCAGATCCAGCGCCTGGCCTATCTGGAGCCGGAGTGCCGGGTGGCCGAACTCTTCGATCACCAGGGCATGGCCCGCGCGCTGAGCGGCCTGGATGCGGTGATCTTCAGCGCCGGTTACTACCCGGTGCGGCCGCGTCGCTGGCAGGAGGAAGTCGCCAGCGCGCTGGACCTGACCAACCACTTCTACGCCGCCTGCCTGCAGGCCAGGGTGCCGCGCATACTCTATGTCGGCTCGGCGTTCGCCATGCCTTTGCATCCGCAGGGGTTGCCGGGGCATGAGGGGCTGTTCTACGAAGGCTTGCCCACCGGCAAGAGCGCCTACGTGATGTGCAAGTGGGCGCTGGACGAGCAGGCTCGTGAACAGGCTCGCGGCGGGCTGCCGGTGGTGATCGGGATTCCCGGCATGGTGCTGGGCGAGCTGGACATCGGCCCGACCACCGGCCGTCTGATCACCGCCATCGGCCGCGACGAGATGCTGCATTACGTGCCGGGGCGGCGAAATGTCATCGATGCTTCCGAAGCCGGGCGCGGTCTGCTCAAGGCTCTGGAGCGCGGCCGGGTAGGGGAGCGTTACCTGCTCACCGGGCACAACATCGAAATGGCCGAGCTGACCGCGACCATCGCCAGGTTGCTGGGCAAGCCGGCGCCAACGCCGATGCCGCTGCACCGCGCCCGCGCGCTGGCGACCCTGGGGCGCTGGCGTTAT
Source organism: Pseudomonas sp. HS-18 (assembly GCF_020401845.1). Lineage (NCBI taxonomy): Bacteria > Pseudomonadati > Pseudomonadota > Gammaproteobacteria > Pseudomonadales > Pseudomonadaceae > Pseudomonas > Pseudomonas sp. HS-18. The sequence goes on along the minus strand of NZ_CP084413.1, from coordinate 5,297,011 downwards.
CGCCTGACCGGCAAGATGCCGTTGCTCGATGACACCGCCATCGAGGTGATGGCCGGCGGGCAGTTCCTTGACGGCCGCAAGGCACGCGAGGAGCTGGGCTTCGAGTCGCATGTGCCGTTGCAGGACACGCTGGAGCGCGCCATTTCCTGGTTCCACGCCAACGACTACCTCTGATTTCCAGGGCCAGCAGTTGTAGGTGAACGCGAGCCAGAACAACAAGCCCGGCACATGCCGGGCTTTTTAACTGATCAGGGCAGCGCCTTCTCGGCGAAGGGCCGGTTGGGCAGCCCCATCTGCGCACGGAAACTTTCCATGTCGAACAGCGTGCACAGCTCCTGTACCTGGTCCTGGCTGTTGAACACCCAGAAGCCCATGGCCGAGATGCTGACGATGCGGTCGCTGGCCGGGTAGCCCAGTACGGGCCGGACAATGCAGCCCATCAGTGTGCTCCAGGTAAAGACCTTGTTGCCCTCGCGGATGCATTCCTCGACGGCCACTTCCAGATCGTCCATGCCGCCGCGGATTTCCTCCACCAGTGCGCGGTAGCCGGTATTGTCCAACGGTTGCGCGGTGAAGGCGCTCTTGTAGATGAAATCCGGACTGTGCAGTTGCTCCACCAATGCCAGGTGTCCCTTGTTCCAGGCGAGGTCGATGTGCTGGCGGGCGATCTTCTTCAGGTCTTTTTCCGGCATGGCGACTTCCTTTGTCGTAGGAGGCGGAATCGCCACTGTGTATCGCAGGCGATACACAGGCATTGGCCGGCGCGCCAGCCTCCCATCGAAAAGCTCTCGGTCAGAACACGCCGCCCAGTTTCAGCGCGTGGTACACGGCGGCCAGGCCGAGGACGGCGAAGGCCGCGGCAGCCAGGCGACGGATCAGGTTCAGCGGCAGGCGCTCGGCGGCGAAGTTGCCGGCCAGCACTACCGGCACGTTGGCGATCAGCATGCCCAGAGTGGTGCCGATGACCACCAGCCAGAAGTGCGGGTACTGCGCGGCCAGCATCACCGTGGCAACCTGGGTCTTGTCGCCCATCTCGGCGAGGAAGAAGGCGATCAGGGTGGTGAGGAAGGGGCCGAATTTCTTCAGCGAGCCTTCTTCGTCGTCATCCAGTTTGTCCGGGATCAGGGTCCAGCCGGCAACGGCCAGGAAGGATACGGCCAGTACCCAGCTCAGCGTGGCTTCGGAGAAGAAGCTGGCGACCCAGCTGCCGACGGCGCCGGCGGCGAAGTGGTTGGCCAACGTGGCGGCGATGATCCCGGCGATGATCGGCCAGGGCTTGCGGAAGCGCGCGGCGAGGACGAGCGCGAGCAGTTGTGTCTTGTCGCCGATTTCCGCGAGGGCAACGATCAGGGTGGGGACGAAGAGGGATTCCATCAGGCTTCCTAAGGGGCGGGTCGACGAATCACCATGACACGCGCCACCTGCCCGCCCCGGGTCAGGTTGCTCGTGTCATAGGTCTTGTCAAACCCCGGCCTGAACGCTGCAGGCCTGGATCGTACGCGCCATGGTCTGCGGACCAAGTGTGTTGACGCGTACCGGGCGAGCGGGTTGCTCGCGGGAGACTACTCCCCTAGGACGGGGCGCATTCTGCCCAAGTCCTGGGACTTGGGCAAGCCTGCGTGTCGGATCATTCGCGGGTGGGGCGAATGTCCATGTCTTCGTAGCGGATGAAGCGGGTGCCGTTCTTCCAGCGATAGCCCAGCCAGATGGCGAGGAACAGCGGGATGGTGATGTAGGTGGCGACCAGTCCCGCCCAGTCCACGTGCTCACCGACGAAGGCCTGGTAGTTCTGCCCCAGGGTGATGATCAGGCAGAGGACGAACGCGAACAGCGGGCCGAAGGGGAACCACTTGGCGCGGTAGGGCAGGTCGCCGAGGTTGCCACCTTGCAGGACGAAGGCCTTGCGGAAGCGGTAGTGCGACACCGCGATGCCCAGCCAGACGATGAAGCCGCACATGCCCGACGCGTTGAGCAGCCAGGTGTAAACGGTCTTGTCGCCGATGAAGCTGGTGAGGAAGCACAGCGCGCCGATCAGCGTGGTGGCGTACAGCGCGTAGCGCGGCACGCCGCTCTCGGACACCTGGGTGAACATTCGCGGCGCCTTGCCCTGGGTGGCCATGGTGTAGAGCATCCGGGTGGAGGCGTACATGCCCGAGTTGCCGGCCGAGAGAATCGCCGAGAGGATCACCGCGTTCATCACGCCGGCCGCGGCCGCCAGGCCCGCACGCTCGAACAGCAGGGTGAAGGGCGAGGTGCTGATGTCGCTGCTGTCAGTCTTGAGCAGGTTCGGATCGGTGTAGGGAATCAGCATGCCGATGACGAAGATCGACAGGATGTAGAACATCAGGATTCGCCAGAACACCTGGCGGATGGCGATGGGAATGGACTTCTGCGGATTCTCCGATTCACCGGCGGCGACGCCGATCAGCTCGGTGCCCTGGAACGAGAATCCGGCGATCATCGCCACCCCGATCATCGCCTGCAGGCCGCCGACGAAGGGCGCATCACCGGTGGTGAAGTTGCTGAAGCCGGGGCTGTCGATGCCATGCATGATGCCGATGATGCTGGCCAGGCCGATGCCGATGAAGACCACCACGGCTACGACCTTGATCAGCGCGAACCAGAATTCGCTTTCGCCGAAACCCTTCACCGAGAAGAAGTTGAGCATGAACATGATGCCCAGGAAGCCGGCGCTCCAGTACATGCCCGAGACTTCCGGGAACCAGAATTTCATCACCAGCTGCGCCGCCACCAGCTCGGCGGCAATGGTCACCGCCCAGTTGTACCAGTAGTTCCAGCCCATGGCGAAGCCGAAGCCATCGTCGATGAAGCGGCTGCCATAGGTGCAGAACGAGCCGGAATCGGGAATGTAGGCCGCCAGTTCGCCGAGGCTGGTCATGAGGAAGAACACCATCAGCCCGATCAGCGCGTAGGCCAGCAGCGCACCGCCGGGGCCTGCGGTGGCGATGGTGCTGCCGGAGGCGACGAACAACCCGGTGCCGATGGAGCCGCCGATGGCGATCATGTTCAGGTGGCGTGGCTTGAGAGAGCGCTTGAGGTGATGCGGCTTCTCTTTCGGCCCCATGGCGAATGTCAGTTCGACGTCGTCTTTGATTCTGCGATTCACGGGTGTCCTCGATAGTTCAGGGCGAGCGGCGATGCGCCGATCCGGGCAGGCTCGGTGGAGTGTAGTGCGAGCCTGGGATCAGCGCCGGGCGCTGTAGAGTCGGAAGCCGTCGGCCTCGGCCAGGGTGCGGCAGGGGCCCAGGTGCTGTTCGATCAGCGGCGGGTATTTCAGGAAGCTGTTGGCCACCAGGCGCAGCTCGCCGCCGGGCGCCAGGTGGCGGGCAGACTGGCGCAGCAGGTGTTCGGTGGCGGCGTAGCTGGTGTGCACGCCCTGGTGGAAGGGCGGGTTGGTGACGATGGCGGCGAGATCGCTTGGCGCGGCGTCGATGCCGTCGCCAGCAATCACCTCGCCTTCCAGTCCGTTGGCAGCCAGGGTCAGGCGGCTGCTTTCGACGGCGAAGGCGTCGACGTCCAGCAAGGTCAGCCGGCTTTGTGGATAACGTCGCTTGAGCGTCGCGCCGAGCACGCCTGCGCCACAGCCGAAGTCCAGCAGGTGGCCGACGGGCAGATTGTCCAGGTGCTCCAGCAGCAGGGCGCTGCCGCGATCCAGGCGGCCATGGCTGAACACGCCGGGCAGGGTGATGACGTGCAGCGGGCCGTCGGCCAGCGGCAGTTCATAGCGTTGCGCGAGGGCATGCAGGTCGGGCGCTGCCGGGGCGCCGTCGATGTGCGTGTGCCACAGCTGGCAGTGGCGAGCGCTGTCGAGCTTGCTGGCGCGGCCGAATTCGCCGAGCTGCTTGCTGGCGCGCTCGACACCGGCACGTTTCTCGCCGACCAGGTACAGCTCGCCGTCCGCCACGCAGCTGGCCAGCGCGGCCAGCAGGTAATCGGTCAGTTCGCGGGACTTGGGCAGGAACAGCACAGCGGCGTCGAACTGGCCCTCGGGCGGTGTGGCGCCGAAGTGGCAACGGCCGGCGTAGCGGGCTTCGAGCTGTCGGGCCTCGCCGGCGTGCCAACTCCAGCCTTGCGCCTGCGGCAGGTCGCCGAGCAGGGCGTCGGCGGGCAGGCCGGCGAGCAGGACGCGGCCCTGGAAGCGCTCGATCTGGCGCAGCAGCACTTCACTGGTGGGGGCGTTGGACATGCGGCCTCCTCGAAAAAAGGGCGCGAGTTTAGCAGGGCTGCCGCGGCCGAGCCTAGGCGAGCCGCACCTCGGCGTTCTTCCAGAAGTCCTCGCCACGCAGTTCCAGGGCGCCGGCCGCGACTTGTGCGCGCAGGCGCCAGGCGGCCAGCAGGTCGCTGACGAACAGGCCGTCGACGTAAGCCATGGTCGGCCCGATCAGCGATTGCACCGGGCGCCAGGACTCGCTGGCGCTGTCCAGGAGGATGCGGTCGATATGTGCGTAACCGGTGCCGCTCAACTGGCCATCGAGCCACAGGCGCAACTCGGCGTTCTCAAGCAGCGCACGCTGCCAGTCCGCGCCCAGGCGCTGGCGCTCGGTGGCTTCCAGTTCATGACTGCCGGCCAGGGCGTTGGCCAGTTCCTCGGGTTTGAGCATGGCGATGGCGTGGCGGTCCTCGCTGCGGCACTGGCCGCTGCCAGCGCCAACGCTGCGCAGGGTGACGTGCGCGGGTAGCAGCGCGCAGACGCGCCGCAGCAGCAATTGCTCGCTGGCGCTGTCGCCGTGCCAGAGGGTGACGGCGGGTACGTCGGGGCTGCGCAGCCAGTTCACTTCGGTGGCCATCTCGATGGCGATTTCCCGGTTCTGCAGGGCGTCGCCGCCCAGTTCGTGCCAGAACGCGGCGCGTTGCTGGCAGGGCGGGGTGTCGACGTCACTCAGCGGGCCGACGGCCAGGTCGTCCGGCATCACGCGGATTTTCTTCTCGGTCAGCACGCCTGCTTCGACCGCGCGGCGCAGGGCATCGGCGGCGCCGTCGCCGCAAACCAGGTGCAGGCTCATGGCGCCACCACCCGGCGCGGCTCGCCGGCAAAGAAGCCGGCGGCGTTCTCGCTTAACTGGCCGACGATGCGCTGCCGTGCCTCGCGGCTGCCCCAGGCGCTGTGCGGGGTGAGGATGAAACGCGGGATATCGCCGGCCAGCAGCGGGTTGCCGTCCTTGGGCGGCTCCACGCTGAGCACGTCGAAGGCCGCACCGCCCAGATGGCCGCGACGCAGGGTGTCGGCGAGCGCCTGTTCGTTCACCAGCCCGCCGCGGGCGGTGTTGATCAGGAAGGCGCCGGGTTTCATCAGGTCCAACTCGCGCTGGCCGATCAGGTTGCGCGTGGCGTCGGTCAGCGGGCAATGCAGGGTGAGGGCATCCACCTGCGGCAGCAGGTCGTCCAGCGCCAGGCGATCGGCGCGTGGTGGGCGGCCGGGCAGGGCGCCGAGCAGCACGCGCATGCCGAAGGCTTCGGCCAGCTTCGCCACCGCGCCGCCCAGTTCGCCGTGGCCGAGCAGGCCGAGGGTCTTGCCCTCCAGTTCGACGATGGGAAAGTCCAGCAGGCAGAACTGCGGCGCCTTCTGCCAGCGGCCTTCGCGGATCGCCGCCTGGTAATCCGGCAGGCGGGTGGCCAGGGCGAGCAGCAGCATCAGAGTGTGCTGGGCCACCGACGGGGTGCCGTAGCCCTGGCAATTGCTCACGGTCACGCCGTGCTGGCGCGCGGCCTCAAGGTCGACGTTGTTGGTGCCGGTGGCGGCCACCAGGACCAGTTGGAGGTCCGGGCATTGCTCGAACACCTCGGCAGTGATGCGAACCTTGTTGCTGATCGCCACCTGTGCGCCCTGCAGCCGCTCGGCCACCTGCTGAGTCTCGCTGCGCCCGTGCAGGACCAGTTCGCCGAAAGGTGCGCGCAGCGGCGCGAGGTCGAGGTCACCGAGGTCGAGGGAGGCATGGTCGAGGAAGACGGCGCGAGCAGGATTCATGAGCGATGACACCTTGATCGGAAGGGCGGGATGAGGGGGATTCTCGGCACAACCGCCGTTGCGGACAACCCGCGCTTCCCGCACGTGCACGGCTGGGCTGTCTTGCTTTGATGGTAGATGTTTGATTGAAAAGTCTGACGGGCGTTTCAGTTTTCCCTCATCTGCCAAGCGTCAACGGCTTCGTAGATTGCACTCATCGAAATCCTGAGGTGAGTCGCGATGATGGGATGGATTCTTTCCAGCCTCACAGCTATCCGGGCGCTCGGCGCACGCGTCGGGCTGCGCGGTGATGGGCATTTTCCCGGTCCACGGGCGCGGCGGCGCCGACCGAGTACCCCGGCTGGCCCCGAGCCCCTGCTGTGCTTCGGCGCACTGATGGCAGCCTGTAACGGGGCGCTTGGGCATTCGCTGGCTGGCGAGTGCTCGGAGGTCGCCGCCGGCCTGGACAGGGAACTGGGTGAATGCTGGGGCATAGACGATGCCGGTTCGGCTCGCAGCACCTTGCAGGATATGTTGCTCGAAGCCCATGGCCAGCAACTGGACGGTGACTTTCAGCGACTGCAGCGCAATGAATCCAGTGCTTTCGACGGTGAGCAGCGGTTGCGCTGGCAGCGGGCGAAGCAGGCCTGGGTCAAGGCCGGCCTGACGTTGCCGTGTCACTTGTCGATGGCGGCCCATGACTACGAATGCATCGCCTGGCTGGCACGTCGCTGCCGTGCCTGTGGATACCTCACCGAAGCCGAGGCCTGGTTGACCCTGGCCTGGGTTGCCGACGCGGCGATCCGCAGCTTCGCCAACTGGCAGGACTACGCCGCCTCCTTCGTGCTGGGACGGGCAACCCTGCTGCGCGACGGGCAACAGACTGCGTTGGCGATCCGTGCGTTCAAGGAGCTCATGGGGGAGAGGCGTAAAGGCAATGCGGTGGCTGGCCTGTGGCAGGCGCATCCGCTGGCGGGCATACAGGTGGCCGAGGTGGTCCTGCACTCGGAACACCCGGTCGAAAGGCCCGGCCTCCCTGCGCGGCGGGCACTGCTCGCCTTCGGGGCGCTGATCGCTACCAGTGGCGGCGCGCGTGCCGATTCCCTGGCGATCGCGGACCATGAACGGGAACTGAACCGGGCCTGGCTCGCCGAACGTTGGAACGCCACCGACCAGAATGGCGTTCTCCAGCGTATGGAGTGGCTGATGGACCATGGCAGCCGACTGAAGCTGGACCCCTTGCTAGGACAACTGGGCACCGTGGGTGGTAAGCGGAAAACTGACGGAGTGGCCTGTGGGGCGCGCTTCGAGCAGGCGCGGCGGGCATTGCTCAAGGCCGGGCACGATCCGGAGATGATCGAGGACTGTCAGACCCTGCTGGCCTACGATCTGGAGCGTGCAGCCTTCGGTGCGCGGCTGGCTTTCAGTGCTGGGTTGCTGGATGAAGAGACACTCTGGAATGCCCTGCGCCACATGGCTCGTCAGGCCCGTGCGGCGTTCGATTGCTGGGAGCAATACCTGATCTCGATGGTGCTCGGCCATGCCCTGGCCAACGAGGATTGGGAGGTCGGCAAGCGCCTCATCCGTAGCGGCATGGAACTGCTGGACGGCATCAGCCCTTTCGCCGACTATCTTTCGCCCTGGCAGGCCTGCCCGCTGCGTCAGCTTCCGCTGCTGCACGCTCTTGGCCACGCCGGCGCGCGCTAGTTTCCGCGTCTCCTGCCAGCGGCTTGTCGGTTGCCCGTCGCTTCGTATAGAAGATGAGCTTTTCTCGGCGGTTGTTCGGAGGTGCGATGTACTGGGCGGAATTTCTCACGGTGGCGTTCATTCACCTGCTGGCGGTGGCCAGCCCCGGCCCGGATTTCGCCGTGGTGGTGCGCGAGAGCGTGACCCACGGCCGCCGTGCCGGCACCTGGACGGCACTGGGCGTGGGTAGCGCGATCTTCCTCCACGTCACCTACTCGCTGCTGGGCATCGGCCTGATCGTGTCGCAGTCGATCGTGCTGTTCAACGCACTGAAATGGCTGGCAGCGGCCTATCTGCTGTACATCGGCTTCAAGGCTTTGCGTGCGCGCCCGGCTGATCCGGCGGCGGCAGAGACGATGGCGGCTCCGGTCGCCCGTTCGGCTCGTGGTGCCTATGTCGCCGGTTTCGTCACCAACGGGCTGAACCCCAAGGCCACGCTGTTCTTCCTTTCACTGTTCACCGTGGTGATCAACCCGCATACGCCGTTGCTGGTCCAGGCCGGTTATGGCGTGTACCTGGCCTGTGCCACGGCGGTGTGGTTCTGCCTGGTGGCGCTGCTGTTCAGCCAGCAACGCGTGCGCGCCGGTTTCGCTCGCATGGGCCACTGGTTCGACCGGCTGATGGGCGTGGTACTGATCGGCCTGGGGATCAAGCTGGCCTTCACCGAGTTGCGCTGAACGCTCCTGCAGGAATGCTTTGTTCCGAATGAAAAAGGGGCGCCCGAGGCGCCCCTTTTTTCATGCCTGACGAAGTATCAGACCAATTCGATCGCCACCGCGGTAGCTTCGCCGCCGCCAATGCACAGCGAGGCCACGCCACGCTTGCCGCCCTTTTTCTGCAGGGCGTTGATCAGGGTAACGATGATCCGCGAGCCGGTGGAACCGACCGGGTGGCCCTGGGCGCAGGCGCCGCCGTAAACGTTGACCTTGGCGTGGTCCAGACCGTGTTCGCGCATGGCGAGCATGGTGACCATGGCGAAGGCTTCGTTGATCTCGAAGAGGTCGACGTCGTCCTTGCTCCAGCCGGCCTTCTTGAACAGGTTGGCCATGGCGCCGATGGGCGCCAGGGTGAATTCGGCCGGGTCCTGGCTCTGGGTAGCGTGGGCGACGATTTTCGCCAGCGGCTTGAGGCCACGGCGGGCGGCTTCTTCGGCGGTCATCAGGACCAGCGCGGAGGCGCCATCGGAGATGGAGCTGGCGTTGGCGGCGGTGATGGTGCCGTCCTTGCGGAAGGCCGGGCGCAGGCCGGGGATCTTGTCCAGGTTGGCGGTCAGTGGCTGCTCGTCGTCCTTCACCACGGTCTCGCCCTTGCGGGTGGTGACGGTGACCGGGACGATTTCCGAGGCCAGCGAGCCGTCCTTGATGGCGGCCTGGGCGCGTTGCAGGGATTCGATGGCGTAGGCGTCCATCTCTTCGCGGGTGACGTTGTACTTATCGGCAGTTTCCTGGGCGAAAGAACCCATCAGGCGGCCGGTGCGGGCGTCCTCCAGGCCGTCGAGGAACATGTGGTCCTTGATCTCGCCGTGGCCCATGCGCAGGCCGGTGCGGGCCTTCTCGATCACGTAGGGAGCATTGGACATGCTTTCCATGCCGCCGGCGACCATCACGCTGTTGGTGCCCGCCTTGAGCAGGTCGTGGGCCAGCATCACGGCTTTCATGCCGGAGCCGCAGAGCTTGTTGATGGTGGTGCAGCCGGTGGCGGCGGGCAGGCCGGCGTTCAGCGACGCCTGGCGGGCAGGGCCCTGTTTCAGACCGGCGGGCAACACGTTGCCCATGATCACTTCCTGCACGTCTTCGGGCTGGATGCCGGCACGGGAGATGGCTTCGCGGATGGCGATGGCGCCCAGGTCGACGGCGGAAACGCCGGACAGGCTGCCCTGGAAGCCGCCCATGGGAGTACGGGCGCCGCTGACGATGACGATCTCGGACATGACTAACCTCTTCGCTCTTGTTGTAGGAGTCCGCGTAGGACCGGCTGCGCATCGGTAGAACTGCGTTGGAAGCAGGCTCGGAAGCCGCTTGCGGCTAACGCGCTTCAGCGCGGCCCCGCAGGGGCGAGCGAAGCGAGTCATGCTCATTTACAAGATGTAAACCCCGCTCCCTCGCCTGCTTCCGCCTTGTTCTGCTCTAGCTCGCAGGCCCTACGCGGACTCCGGGTAAAGGTACCGGCCGTGAACGGCCGGGCGTCAGTATTCTACCGCGTGACCGGATGTCGCCAAAGAGTCATCGGCAAATCACTCTTTTGACTGATGAATGGCTCGGCGCAGCGCTCTAGAGTCGGTCTCATCCTGATGAGACTCAACTCGAAATCCAGCCTTGAGAGTGCGCACGCCATGCTGAAAACCCGCGTCATCCCCGCTGCTCAGAACGCCTATCAGTACCCGTTGTTGATCAAGAGCCTGCTGCTGTCCGGCAGTCGTTATGAAAAGGGCAGGGAGATCGTCTATCGCGACAGCGTGCGTTACACCTATGCCACGTTCAACGAGCGTGTGGCGCGACTGGCCAACGTACTGACCGACGCCGGTGTGAAGGCCGGTGACACGGTGGCGGTGATGGACTGGGACAGTCACCGTTACCTGGAGTGCATGTTCGCCATCCCGATGATCGGCGCGGTGCTGCACACCATCAATATCCGTCTTTCGCCGGACCAGATCCTCTACACCATGAACCACGCCGACGACCGCTTCGTGCTGGTCAACAGCGAATTCGCCGCGCTCTACCAGGGCATCGCTGGGCAATTGACCACGGTGGAAAAGACCCTGCTGATCACCGACGGTGCGGACAAGACCAGCACGCTGCCCAACTGTGTCGGTGAGTACGAGACCCTGCTGGCTGCCGCCAGTCCGCGCTACGCGTTCCCAGATTTCGACGAGAACTCGGTGGCCACCACTTTCTATACCACCGGCACCACCGGTAACCCCAAGGGGGTGTACTTCACCCACCGTCAGCTGGTGCTGCATACCCTGGCCATGGCTTCGACCATCGGCAGCCTGGACAGCATCCGCCTGATGGGCACCGACGACGTCTACATGCCAATCACACCGATGTTCCACGTCCACGCCTGGGGCGTGCCGTACGTGGCGACCATGCTGGGGGTGAAGCAGGTTTACCCGGGGCGTTACGAGCCGGAGCTGCTGTGCAAGCTGATCCGTGAGGAGAAGGTGACCTTCTCCCACTGCGTGCCGACCATCCTGCAGATGATGCTCAACGCCGCCAGCGCCAGGGATCACGACTTTGGTGGGCTGAAGATCATTATCGGGGGCAGCGCCCTTAATCGAGCGCTCTACGATGCCGCCAAGGCCCGCGGCATCCAGCTTACCGCCGCTTACGGGATGTCCGAGACCTGCCCGCTGATCTCCTGTGGCTACCTCAACCAGGAACTGTGCGCCGGCAGCGAGGACGAGCGCACTACCTACCGCATCAAGGCCGGTGTGCCAGTGCCGCTGGTGGAGGCGGCGATCATGGATGAACACGGCGAATTCCTGCCGGCCGACGGCGAATCCCAGGGCGAGCTGGTGCTGCGCGCGCCCTGGCTGACCCAGGGCTACTTCCGGGAGCCGCAGAAAGGCGAGGAGCTCTGGACCGGCGGCTGGATGCATACCGGCGACGTGGCGACCCTGGATGGCATGGGCTTCATCGATATCCGCGACCGGATCAAGGATGTGATCAAGACCGGCGGCGAATGGCTGTCCTCCCTGGAGCTTGAAGACCTCATCAGCCGCCACCCGGCGGTGCGCGAAGTGGCGGTGGTCGGCGTGCCCGATCCGCAGTGGGGCGAGCGCCCATTCGCCCTGCTGGTGCTGCGCGATGGCCTCGCGCTGGATGCCAAGGGGCTGCGCGAGCACCTCAAGCCTTTCGTCGAGCAGGGCAACATCAACAAATGGGCGATTCCATCGCAGATCGCCGTTGTTACTGAAGTTCCCAAGACAAGCGTTGGTAAGCTCGACAAGAAGCGCATCCGGGTAGACATCGCCCAATGGCAGGAGGCCGGCAGCGCCTTCCTCTCCACGGTGTGACCGACGACCGGCAAGTCACGGTTGGCGGGCGGCCGTGCCAAGCAAGCGCTTGGCACGGCGCAGCCCAGTGATCACGCCACCTCGGGGCCTGCGCAAGCGTCTAGTCAGGGCCTTTGTAAGACAAATCACACTTTCGAGCGATCAAGCGTTGTGGGGCGCTGGATATAGTCGCCACTACTCATAACAAAAAACACATGGAGTAGCGTCGATGAAAACCATGCAACATATCTGGCGCCTGGCACGGTTGCCGCTGGCAGTCAGCCTGGCTTCTTCGCTGGCGGCTCCCGCTTCCGCTGTCAGCTTCAACATCGGGGAAATCGAAGGCTCGTTCGACTCGACGCTGTCCGTGGGGGCCAGTTGGTCGACACAGAACCCCAACAGCAATCTCATCGGCGTGAACAACGGCGGCAAGGGCCTGTCCCAGACCTCCGACGATGGTCACCTGAACTACAAGGCCGGCAAGACCTTCTCCAAGATCTTCAAGGGCATCCACGACCTCGAACTCAAGTACGGCGACACCGGCGTGTTCGTACGTGGCAAGTACTGGTATGACTTCGAGCAGAAGGACGAAAATACCGAGTTCAAGCCGCTCTCCGACCACAACCGCAAGGAAGCCGCCCAGGCCTCCGGCGGTGAGATTCTCGACGCCTTCATCTATCACAACTACAACATCGCCGACCTGCCGGGCACCGTGCGCCTGGGCAAGCAGGTGGTGAACTGGGGTGAAAGTACCTTCATCCAGAACGGCATCAGCGTGATCAACCCGTTCGACGTCACCGCCTTCCGCCGCCCGGGCTCCGAGATCAAGGAAGCCCTGGTGCCGGTGAACATGTTCTACCTGTCGCAGAACCTCACCGAGAACCTCTCCGCCGAAGGCTTCTATCAGCTGGAGTGGGACCAGACGGTGGTCGACAACTGCGGCACCTTCTTCTCCCAGCCGGACGTGGTGGCTGATGGCTGCACCCAGAACCTGGCGGTGCTGACCAACAATCAGGCATCGATCAACACCCTGAACTCCTTGCTCGGCCCAAGCCTGGCCCTGACTCCCTCGCCGTGGAACGAGGGTATCGTGGTGCGCCGTGGCCCGGACCGTGACGCCCGCGACAGCGGCCAGTACGGCTTCTCCCTGAAGTACTTCGCCGACAGCCTGAACACCGAGTTCGGCGGCTACTATATGAACTACCACAGCCGCTTGCCGATCTTCAGCGGCCGTGGCGCCGACACCGCCAAGGTGGCGCAGATCAACCAGTTGATCACCAACATCGCGGCGATCAGCCCGTCCCTGGCGGCCCAAGCCGGCGCGGCGGCGATGGCGGGGAACTCCAGCTACTTCATCGAGTACCCCGAAGACATCCGTCTGTACGGCCTGAGCTTCTCCACCACGCTGCCCACCGGCACCGCGTGGCAGGGCGAGATCAGCTACCGTCCGAACGCCCCGGTCCAACTGAACACCACCGACATCCTGTATTCCGGCCTGGACCCGGTGTCCATCGGCGGCAACCACGTCTACGACAACGCCTCCGTGCTGACCGGCACCGCCGGCCAGGACCTGCATGGCTACCGCCGCAAGGAAGTTACCCAACTGCAGACCACCTTCACCCACTTCTTCGACCAGGTCATGGGCGCCGAGCGCCTGACCCTGGTGGGCGAAGTTGGCTGGACCCACGTCGGCGGCCTGGAAAGCCAGAACAAGGCGCGCTACGGCCGTGACCCGGTCTTCGGTCCTGGCCCGCTGAACGGCAGCCTCAACGGCCGTCCGACGTGCGAAGCGCTCAACATCTCCACCCTGGGCACCGCCAACGCCAACAACGTCAGCCGCAACTGCGAAAGCGAAGGCTTTACCACTGCCGACTCGTGGGGCTACCGCGCCCGCGCCATCTGGGACTACAACGACGTCTTCGCCGGTGTGAACCTCAAGCCCAACGTGGCCTGGCAGCACGACGTGGACGGTTACTCCCCCGGCCCTGGCGGCAACTTCGAGGAAGGCCGCAAGGCGATCAGCCTGGGTATCGACGCCGACTATCTGAACACCTACACCGCAAGTCTGGCCTACACCAACTACTTCGACGGCAAGTACAGCACCGTCGACGATCGTGACTTCGTCAGCCTGAGCTTCGGTGTGACCTTCTAAGCCGGCCGTTCAACCGGCAACCGGCCCGCCCGCGTGGCGGGCCATCCGCGCGGGCGGGGTGACCCGCCCCGCGCGAGCAGCAGACAAGACCCGCGAACCGCGTTTGCAAGCGCGGCCACCGCGGTGGGCAAAGACTCAACGAGGACGATAAACGAATGAGAACAACAAAGATCCTGCTGCACACGGGCGCCCTGGCGCTCAGCCTCATCGCCTCCCAGGTGATGGCGGCCGTCTCTGCCGATGAAGCGGCGAAGCTGGGTTCTACCCTGACTCCGATGGGCGCAGAAAAGGCCGGCAACGCCGACGGCAGCATCCCGGCCTGGACCGGCGGCCTGCCCAAGAATGCCGGCACCGCCGACAGCAAGGGTTTCCTCAGCGACCCGTTCGCCAACGAGAAGCCGCTGTTCACCATCACCGCGCAGAACATGGATCAGTACAAGGCCAAGCTGACCCCCGGCCAGCAGGCCATGTTCAAGCGCTACCCAGACACCTACAAGATGCCGGTGTATCCGACGCACCGGACCGCCACCGTGCCGGACAGCGTGCTCGCCGCGACCAAGCAGAACGCCACCAATACCAAACTGCTGCAGGGCGGCAACGGCCTGGAAAACTTCCAGACGGCTAACCCCTTCCCGATTCCGAAGGACGGCCTGGAAGTCATCTGGAACCACATCACCCGCTACCGTGGCGGCCACGTACGCCGTCTGGTGACCCAGGCCACGCCGCAGGTCAACGGTTCCTACTCGCTGGTGTACTTCCAGGACGAATTCGTCTTCCGCACCGACCTGAAGGACTACGACGCCAGCAAGCCGAGCAACGTGCTGTTCTACTTCAAGCAGCGTGTAACCGCCCCGGCGCGCCTGGCCGGTAACGTGCTGCTGGTGCACGAGACCCTCGACCAGGTGAAGGAACCGCGCCTGGCCTGGCTGTACAACGCCGGTCAGCGCCGCGTACGCCGTGCGCCGCAGGTCTCCTACGACGGCCCGGGTACCGCCGCCGACGGCCTGCGTACCTCCGACAACCTGGACATGTACAACGGCGCGCCGGACCGCTACGACTGGAAACTGGTGGGCAAGCAGGAGCTGTACATTCCGTACAACAACTACAAGCTCGATGATCCCAAGCTCAAGTACGCCGACATCATCAAGCCCGGCCACCTGAACCAGGACCTGACCCGCTACGAGCTGCACCGCGTATGGCACGTGACCGCCACCCTGAAACCGGGCGAGCGCCACATCTATGCCAAGCGTGACTTCTTCATCGACGAAGACACCTGGCAGGCCGTGGAAATCGACCACTACGACGGTCGTGGCACCCTGTGGCGCGTAGCCGAGGCGTTCAACCAGTACTATTACAACTACCAGGTACCGTGGTACACCGCGGAAACCCTGTATGACCTGCTGTCCGGCCGCTACCTGGTGCTGGGGCTGAAGAACGAGGAGAAATCCGCCTACGACTTCAACTACAGCGCTTCGGAAAGCGACTTCACCCCGGCAGCGCTTCGCCAGGAAGGCGTGCGCTGATCCCCCGATCCCCACGGGTGGTTCCGCGGTGAAAAAAGACCGGCCTTCGGGCCGGTTTTTTTATGGAGCATCATCTGTCAGATGAATGGAGGGAAGAATGTCGGACTTATTCCAGTCATCTTGTGAGCAAAGGTAACAAAATCGACTTCTATTCCTGGCCGTGAGCGGCTAGGCTCGGACGGCAGTGTGACCTTCGTTGACATAGCGATAAGAGCTAGAGCAAGAGCCAGGCCGATGACCGACTTCTCGACTCTGCCAAGTCTGACCGATATTCCCCCCAGCACGGCCGGCAGCCGCTTCTTCCGGCCGCCGCTGCCGCATGGCCACGTCGCCCGCTCGCAGCTTTGTCAGCGCATGGCCGCCGGGCTGGAGGGGCGGCTGATACTGGTGTCCGCGCCGGCCGGATTCGGCAAGAGCTCGCTGGCCATCGAATTCTGTCAGACCCTGGAAAGCCAATGGCGCAGTCTGTGGCTGGGGCTCAGTGGCAGGGACAGTGACCCCGGCCGATTCCTCGAACGCCTGCTCGAAGGCCTGCGCCTGCATTTCCCCACCCTCGGTGAAGAAGCCCTGGCGCTGCTGAAAATGCGCCAGCGCCACCAGCCGTTCGCTTTCGAATCCTGGCTCGATGACTTGCTCGATGAACTGGTCGGCAGCCTGTCCGTCGACCGCCCATTGCTGCTGGTACTGGACGACTACCACCTGGCCCAGGGCGCGGTGCTCGACCGCTGCCTGCAGTTCCTCCTCAATCACCAGCCCGCCGGCCTGGTCGTGCTGGTCACCAGCCGCCAGCGGCCGGACTGGCACCTCGCGCGCCTGCGCCTGTCGCGGCAACTGCTGGAGTTCACCGAACAGGACCTGCGCCTGACCGTCGAGGAAACCGCGCAACTGGTCTCGGCAAGCGGCGCCCAGCTCGACGACAACGCCCTGGACAACCTCGTCGAGCGCAGTGAAGGCTGGATCGCCGGCCTGCGCCTGTGGCTGCTGGCCCATGGCGACGAACTGGCGGCGAACGTGCCCGATCTTTCGGTGCATGGCGCGGAGGAACTGATCCGCGACTATCTATTGGAGGAGGTGATCGACAAGCAGTCGCCGGAGGTCCAGGTATTCCTGGCCCAGACCGCGCGTTTCGAACGCTTCTCTGCCGAGCTTTGCGACGCGCTGCGTGACGCACACGACAGCGCATCGATCCTGCGCCATCTACAGCAGCACCAGGTGTTCCTCGTGCCGCTGGACGAGCAAGGCCAGTGGTTCCGTTATCACCACCTGTTCTCCGACCTTCTGCTGGCGCGCCCGCTGCCTGGCTCAGGGCCGTCCACCGCTGCGCTGCACCTTCGCGCGTGCCGCTGGTTCAGCGCCCAGGGACTGTTCGATGACGCGGTGGAGCAGGCCCTGCGCGCCGGCCATCCGGAAGTCGCGGCGAGCCTGGTACAGAGCCTTTCCGAAGAACAACTGCTGGCCGAGCAGAACGTCGCCACGCTGCTGCGCTGGAAGATGGACCTGCCCGACAGCCTGCTGGCCAGCACGCCGCGTCTGATCGTGCTGTACAGCTGGGCGCTGGCGCTGGCCTGCCAGCTGGATGCGGCGGAGGAACTGGCTACGCAGCTGTCGCGCTTCCTGCCCGCCGCCGATGCCACGGCCCAGCGCGATCTGCTGGCGCAATGGCAGGCTCTGGCCGGAGTGATTGCCCGTGGCCGCGGCGAGATCGATGCGGCCGAGCGCCACTGCGAAGAGGCCATGCACGGCCTTGGCCCGGAACGCTTCGGCCCGCGCCTGTTGTGCCTGTCGACGCTGAGCAACCTGGCCATCGTGCGCGACGATCTGTGGCGCGCGCGCGGCCTCAACAGAGAAGCGCTGGAGCTGGCGCAGCGCTTCGGCAATCCGCTGTTCGAGGCCATGGTCCATTACGACCGTGCCCGCGTACTGCAAGCACGCGGTGAAGTGCTGCGTGCCGAAGACGAAGTGCGCCAGGGGCTGGCGCGGCTTTCCGGTCTGTCCTCGCAGCGGCGCTATGCCGTGCGTGGCCGGCTGATGCTTTACCAGGGCTACCTGCGCAGCCTCGCGCTGCAACCGGACGAGGCACGCAAGTGCCTCAAGGCCGGCATCGAGGAAGCCCGCGCCTGCCGCGACATCAGCCTGGTGATCGGCTTCTGCGTGCTGGCAAGTCTGGAGGGGCGGCTGGGCAACTACACCCGTGCCTTCGCCCACCTCGCCGAGGTCGAGCGGATGATGCATGTCTGGGACGTGCCGCCGGTCTATTACCTGTCGGCCATCACCCTGATCAAATGCGAGCTCTGGCTCGGCCAGGGCCAGGTCGAACTGGCCAGTGCCTGGCTGGAGCGTCTGCGCGACACCTACACCGGCGCCGAGCCGGCCACGCCACCGGAATGCTCGCCGCAGCTGCCGCGCAATGTGGAAATGCTCCAGGCCCAACTGGAGCGCCGCGAAGGCCGTATGGCCGAGGCCGAAGCACGCCTGCGAGCCGTGGCCAGCGGCGCCCTGCAAGGTGGTGCGCAGTTGCAGGCGCGCTTTGCCCAGGGCCAGCTGGTTGCCTTGCTGCTGCAGGATGGCCGCGAGCGCGAGGCTTCCTTCGAGTTGGGCGAGTGCCTGAGCGGCCTGGCCGCCGGCCTGACGATCCCGCTTCAGGAAGTGCTGCAGCAACATCCGGAATGGCTGCGCGAGCAACTGGCCGTGCGGGTCACCTCGCCAGCCATCGAGGCCCTGCGTGAACGCTTGCCGGCGGCACCGGAGCGCAGCACGACGCTCACCGACTGCCTCAGCGGCCGTGAGCTGGCCGTGCTGGAACTGATCGCCCAGGGCTGCTCGAACCAGGAGATCAGCGATCGCCTGTTCATTTCCCTGCATACCGTGAAGAGCCATGCCCGGCACATCAACGACAAGCTCGGCGTGGAACGTCGTACCCAGGCGGTGGCGCGGGCGAAGGAGATGGGGTTGCTGCGATAGGAGCTCCTCTACCTGGGTTTCCCCTCTCCCTAAGGGAGAGGGGACTGATCGGAGCAGGGAGTGGCCAAGGCATCAGCCGGCGCGAACGGCTCCCTCTCCCTCTGGGATAGGGCTGGAGTGAGGGTGCCGAGCCGTGGGCTCCGATGCTGGGCTGATCTTCAGCTATCTAAACAGCGATCCGCTGGCTCCAGGCTCACATCCCCTTCTTCTTCTCCGCCTCCGCCGGCGCACTCAAATCCAATCCCTTGGGCGCGGCCTGCCCCTTGGCTGGCGCGGCCAGCTGTTTCTGAACATCCGCCTGGATCGCCTGCAGCACCGGCAGCAGGTCGCGCATGTTCTCGCGCACCTCTGGGTAGGCGTGCTTCTGCGCCAGTTCATCCACGCGCATCAGCAGTTGCACGCGCACTTCCGGCGGCAGGTGGATGAAGAGTTCAGGCAACTGCTTTGCCAGTTCGGCGCTGTAGAGCACCAGGTCCTGGCGATCGAACTGGGCAGTCAGGCCGAGGTAGTCCAGCGCGCTGCTGGTGAGCATCGAGGCGGCGGCCTTGGCTTCCTGCATGCCCTGCAGGCGTACCGGGTTGCGCTGCTCGCTCTGTGCCAGGGTCATCCAGAACTCCACCGTCAGGTTGAACAGGATCGCCTGTTCGCGCAGCGAGTAGCTCATCAGGCCCAGCGCCTCGGCACCGTAGGGCTGCTTGGCGGCGCGGAAGTTGAAGTACAGGCGCATCAGCTCCTTGAGCTTGAACAGCACCTCGCGCGCCTCGTTCTGCCGCAGCTCCAGCGGCGCGTAGATGTTCAGCTGCGGGCGGAAATTTTCCTCGCTGACCATGCGCTGGTAGATCGGCCCGGTGAACTCGCCGCTGCGACGGGGCAGGCCGTTGACCTGGGTCTCGTCGATCTTCTTCAGCGCGTCGATCAGCACCTGGTAGTCGGCGCTGGTCCAGTTGCGCTGGATGTCGGGAATCTTCTGGCCCAGGTAATAGAGATCGGCGGACAGGGCCGGGCGGCACAGGAGCAGCAACAGCACGGCCAGCGGCCACAGCGAACGGCGAGTCAGGATCGGCACGAACGGGCTTTCCTTGCGCGAGGGCGGGTCGGGCTAGGTTAACCAGGTGCAAGGCCTGCGTCATCCCGTGACGGGCCTCGACACTACCTAGGTTGGGCGCGGCGACGTGGACGCTGTGGTGTGATTCGGGTTTGAGAACAACAAGCACGGGAGTCACTCGTCCATGACCGCCACATTGTCTGTGCAACCGCCGCTGGCCGAGGGCCTGGCCCGCTATGGTTTCGGCCCCCTGCCGCTGGCTGCGCTGAAGGCACGCTACGCTTCGCCCGAGTCCGGTTCGAAGTTCATCCACGTCGACGGCTTCGACATCCATTACCGCGACGAAGGCAGCCCCGACAAACCGGTGCTGGTGATGGTCCACGGCGTAATGGCCTCGCTGCATACCTGGGACGGCTGGGTCGCCGAGTTGTCCGAGCACTTCCGCATCATCCGCCTCGATGTTCCCGGCTTCGGCCTCACTGGTGGCGGCCAGGACCGCGAGTACGACGGCGAGCGCCTGGTGAAGGTGTTCGGCCTGTTCCTCGACCGCCTGGACCTCAAGCAGGTGTCCATCGCCGGCAACTCGCTGGGCGGCTACATCGCCTGGAACTATGCGCTGGCCAACGCCCACCGCGTCGAGCGGCTGATCCTCATCGACCCGGCCGGCTACTACATGCAGAAGGTGCCGCTGATGATCGCCAGCGCCGTACTGCCCGGCGCCGGCATCATGATGCCGATGTGGATGCCGCGCGCCCTGGTGGCGCAGGGCATCAAGGAAGTCTACGGCGATGCGCGCAAGATCAAGCCGGGCGTGATCGATCGTTACTACGACATCAGCCGCCGGCCGGGTAACCGCCGCGCGATGATCGACATCTTCCGCGTACTGGTGAAGGCCAACCGCGAGGAACTGCCTACCACCCCCAACCGCGTCGCCGCGCTGAAGGTGCCGACGATGCTGATGTGGGGTGAGCGCGATCGCTGGATTTCGCCACGCCATGTGCCGATGTGGCAGCGTGACGTACCGGGGATCGAGGTGAAGGTGTACCCGGGCGTGGGGCATATCCCGATGGAGGAAATCCCCGAGGAGTCGGCGGCGGATGCGCTGCGCTTTCTGCATGCTTGACTGTTGATCGCCCCAAGAAAGAGCCCGGCCAAGCGCCGGGCTTTTTTCTCTAACGGCTTTTTGTAGGAGCGAGTTTGCTCGCGAACCGCATGAGCGCCAGATTCTCCAGCCGAGTAAAGAGCTTCGCGAGCAAGCTCGCTCCTACAGAGGTCCGCAAACGACACCGCCCCGACAGGGCGGGGCGGTGTTCGAAGCGAGGCGCGGATCAGCCAGCGTGTGCCAGCGGCTGTGGGTCGTATTCCTTGCGCACCTCGTAAAGCACATCGAGGTTGTTGTGCTGCCATGGATGGAAGTCGGACTTGAAGAAATCCAGGTACTCGCGCAGCAGCGGGCGGAACACGCCGTGCTTGCCCCAAGTCCACTTGATGCCGTCGCGCCAGACGCGCCAGTTCCACAGCAGGCCGTCCACCTTGAGCATGTGCACCAGGCCGCGGAAGGTATCCAGCACGAAGAAGAAGGTCGCCATGCGCATCGCCCGGCGCAGCAGCTTGCGGCTGCCGCAGACCTGGTTGTAGACGTCGAAGGCCACCGCCTTGTGCTCGGTTTCCTCCAGCGCGTGCCAGCGCCACAGGCGCTGCATCACCGGGTCGGCGCCTTCCATGGTGCGCGCATCGGTCAGCAGCCCGTTGGCCATGATCGCGGTGATGTGCTCCAGCGCCGCGGTCGCGGCCAGTTGTCGCTTGGCGGGGAATTTCTTCTGGGTGAAGCGGATGCGTGCCTGGGCACGTTTCTCGATGGCGGTGACGTCGTAACCCAGGTCGCGCAGGCGCTGGCTGTAGGTCAGGTGCTCGCGGCTGTGGTGACCTTCCTGGCCGATGAAGCCGCGGATCTGCTCTTTCAGCACCGGGTCGCTGATCTGGTCGCGGAACTGCCGCACCGAGTCGATGAAGAAGCGCTCGCCGTCGGGGAAGAGTACCGACATGGCGTCGAACAGGTGGGACTTGAAAGCGTCTCCGCCGTGCCAGTGACGCGGCAGCGGATCGGGCAGGTCGAAGTCCATGTGCCGGGGCTTGATCTCCAGTCCTGCGGGGGTGGTGCTGGCCATGGCGGCTCCAGTGTGGTGGTTGTCCATGGTCATTACTCTGGGCTTGTAGCGGAAGCGTCACAAGGTTATTGTCTGCCAACTTTCCGGTCATATCCGGCCAGCGGTCAACATAAGAAGAACGATGAAGCAACCGCTCAATTTCACCGCCGAACTGGTGCCGGTCGCCTATGCGCAGGCGCTCCTGGACCTTGCCGAAGAGCTTGGCGTGCCGCGCGCGCGCCTGTTCGAGCTGGCCCGCGTGCGCCCCGAAGTACTGCAGAGCCCCAACGGTCGGTTGTCCTTCGTCGATTTCCATCAGTTGTCCAGCGCCGCCCTGGCGCACTGCAACGAACCCGCCTTCGGCCTGCTGCTGGGGCAACGGCTGAACGTCTCCACCCACGGCATCCTCGGCTACGCCGTGCTGTCCAGCGCCAATCTCGAGCGTGCCATCGCCTTCGCCCTGAAGTACTACCGCGTGCTGGGCCTGGCCTACGATCTGGAGATGGTGGAAGACGGCGGCGTGTCCTACCTGCGGGCCAGCGAGTCGATTCCCCTCGGGCCGACGAGCCGCTTCGCCGCCGAGGGTCTGATGACCAGCCTGCACACCATCGCCCGCTTCCTGGTGGGCGAGCCGTTGCAGGGCGTCAGTGTTGGCTTCGCCCATGCCGAGCCGGACTACGCCGAGCGCTACGCCGAGGTATTCGGCGGCGAAGTGCTGTTCGACCAGCCGTTCCACTTCATCGGCCTGCCCAGCGAATACCTGGCGCGGCCCATGGCGCTGGCCAACCCGGCCACGGTGCAGATGTGCGAGCAGCAGTGCGAGGCGCTGCTGGCCACGCTGGACGTGCAGGAAGGCCTGCTGACCCGCATCCGCCGCCTGCTGCTGGCGCGCCCCGGCGAGTTTCCCGACCTGGAGGCGGTGGCGGCGGACCTGCACACCAGCGGCCGCAGCCTGCGTCGACATCTTTCGAACCTGGGTACCACCTACCAGGAAGTGCTCGACGACGTGCGCAAGCGCCTGGCCCTGCAATACCTCACCACGACCCACTTGCCGCTCTACGAAATCGCGCTGTTGCTGGGCTTCAACGATCCGTCGAACTTCCGCCGGGCGTTCCGCAAGTGGACCGGCAAGCTGCCCACGGATTACCGCCAGGGCGACTGAACCGTCGACCGGGCCGGCTCGCCAGGGCAGGGGGAATCAGCGAAAATGGGCGTCGTGTACTTCCGCCACCCAGCGAGCCCTTGATGAGCGAACAGCCTGCCCTGATCCGCGAAACCTTCCCTGTCGGCCCCTTGCAGTGCAACTGCACCATCATCGGTGATCCCGTGACGAAGAAGGCCATCGTCGTCGATCCGGGTGGCAACCACGAGCTCATCCTGCAACGTCTCGACGCACTGGGGCTCAAGGTGGTCAGCATCATCCATACCCATGCGCACCTGGATCACTTCCTCGCCTCCGGGCAGATGAAGGAAAAGACCGGCGCGACCCTGCACCTGCACAAGGACGACCAGTTCCTCTGGGACAACCTGGAAATGCAGTGCCGCATGTTCGGCGTGCCCTATACGCCGGTGCCGTCGCCGGACCAATGGCTGGCCGACGACGAGGAACTGGCCTGCGGCTGCGGCGTGGCGCTGCATACGCCGGGGCACACGCCGGGCTCCATGAGTTTCTGGTTCCCGAAGGACAAGCTGCTGATCGCCGGCGACACGCTGTTCCGCCGCAGCATCGGCCGCACCGACCTGTGGGGTGGCGATTACGCCACTATCGAGCGTTCGATCCGCGAGCGTCTCTATTCCCTGGACGAAGAAGCCACCGTGGTTACTGGCCACGGTCCGGATACCAACCTGGGCGACGAGATGCGGGAGAATCCCTTCATCCGTGCTTAAGGTTGCTACGGAATTATTTGCACGACCTAAGCTCTAAACTGCCGCCCGCTACTGGGTGTTTCGCTAATTCGAGGAGTCATCCGACATGTTCACCGCACGTAGTCTGTCCATGGTCGCGGCTGCCACCGCCTTTGCCCTCATGGCCGGTTGCGCCTCCCAGAACCCCTATGATCCCAACACCCAGGTTCCGGCCGAAGGCGGAGTGAGCAAGACCGCCAAGTACGGTGGGCTGGGTGCTCTGGCCGGTGCCATCGCCGGTGCCGCCATCGACCACAACAACCGTGGCAAAGGCGCGCTGATCGGCGCCGCCGCCGTGGGCGCCGCGGCGGCGGGCTACGGCTACTACGCCGACAAGCAGGAAGCCAAGCTGCGCCAGCAGATGCAGGGCACCGGCGTGCAGGTCGAGCGTCAGGGTGACGACATCAAGCTGATCATGCCGGGCAACATCACCTTCGCCACCGACTCGGCGAATATCGCGCCGTCCTTCTATACCCCGCTGAACAACCTGGCCAACTCCTTCAAGGAGTTCAACCAGAACAGCATCGAGATCGTCGGCTACACCGACAGCACCGGCAGCCGCCAGCACAACATGGACCTGTCCCAGCGCCGTGCGCAGTCGGTTGCGACCTACCTGACCTCCCAGGGCGTCGACGGCACCCGCGTCAGCACCCGTGGCATGGGCCCGGACCAACCGATTGCGTCCAACGCCGACGCCAATGGCCGCGCCCAGAACCGCCGCGTGGAAGTGAACCTGAAGGCCCTGCCGGGGGCGCAGACCCAGCAGTACCAGCAGTAAGCAGCGCCCATGAAAAAGCCCGCCGATTGGCGGGCTTTTTCGTTGTAGCGTGACCGACGCTGGGTCAAGCCTTGGCGGCCGGGAACTCCCGGTGCAACTGGGCCAGTAACTGGTCCTTGCGCTCCCACAGCTGGTTCACCCACAGCTGGAACTCGGCGCGATAGCCTTCGTCCTGGTCGTAGCTCCTGCCGACGAACTGGCGGGGAATTTCCATCTCTTCGAAACGCACCACCACCGAGCGCAGGCGGCCGGACAGCAGACACCAGAAGGTCGGGCGGCCGTCGGGATAATGAATGGTGACATTCACCAGGGTGCGCAGCTGTTCGCCCATGGCGTCGAGGACGAAGGCGATGCCGCCGGCCTTGGGCTTGAGCAGGTGCCTGAACGGAGAGGCCTGCTCGTCATGCTTTTCCGGGGTGAAGCGGGTGCCTTCGAGGAAGTTGAAGATCGCCACGGGAATGCGGCTGAACTTGGCGCACGCCTTGCGGGTGGTTTCCAGGTCCTTGCCTTTCTTTTCCGGGTGCTTGGCGAGGTACGCCTTGGTGTAGCGCTTCATGAAGGGGAAGTCGAGCGCCCACCAGCACAGGCCGATCACCGGAACCCAGATCAGCTCCTGCTTGAGGAAGAAGCGCAGCAGTGGAATGCGGCGGTTGAGCTGGTACTGCAGCACGAGGATATCGACCCAGCTCTGGTGGTTGCTGGTCACCAGATACGAGTGGTCGTACTCCAGCCCCTGCAGGCCCTGCACGTTCCAGCCGGTACGGCGGACCAGGTTCATCCAGCCTTTGTTGCAGGCGATCCAGCCTTCGGCGATCAGGCTCATGATCTTGCTGCACACCTGCTGCGCGGCGGCGAAGGGCAGCAGCAGCTTGACGATGGACATGGAGAGCAGCGGAATGCACCAGCACAGTGTGCTCACCACCAGGATCAGGGTGGCGAGAATGCCGCGCAGTGTGTGCGGGAGAAAACTCAACATCGAGGAATGGTCCTTGTACGTAGGCGCCCGGTTGGCCGGGCGCGTGATGCGTTCACGGGCACATCCCTAGTGCCTGGATTATCGGCCGTCCTTGCCGCTGTCCGCCTGGATCGCCGTCAGCGCGATGGTATAGACGATGTCGTCCACCAGCGCCCCGCGTGACAGGTCGTTCACCGGTTTGCGCAGGCCCTGCAGCATCGGCCCGATACTGACGCAGTCGGCGCTGCGCTGGACCGCCTTGTAGGTGGTGTTCCCGGTGTTCAGGTCGGGGAACACGAACACGTTGGCGCGTCCGGCCACCGGGCTGTCAGGCGCCTTCTGGCGGCCCACGCTGGCGATGGCGGCGGCATCATACTGCAAGGGGCCGTCGATCAACAGATCGGGGCGTTTTTCCTGCGCGATGCGTGTCGCTTCGCGGACTTTATCGACATCTGCGCCGGTTCCGGAGTCGCCCGTGGAGTAGCTGATCATCGCCACGCGCGGGGTGATGCCGAAGGATTGCGCCGAGGCGGCACTCTGCAGGGCGATCTCCGCCAGGTCACTGGCCGAAGGATCGGGATTCACCGCGCAGTCGCCATAGACCACCACCTGGTCGGGCAGCAGCATGAAGAACACCGAGGACACCAGGTTGTAGCCCGGCGCCGTCTTGATCAGCTGCAGGGCGGGGCGGATGGTGTTGGCGGTGGTGTGGATGGCGCCGGAGACCAGCCCGTCCACTTCGTCCAGAGCGAGCATCATGGTGCCCAGCACGACGTTGTCTTCCAGTTGCTGCTCGGCCATCGGCGCGTTCAGGCTCTTGCCCTTGCGCAGCTCGACCATGGGTTCGACGTATCGGCTGCGGACCAGGTCCGGGTCGACCACTTCCAGGTCCTCGGGCAGCACGATGCCCAGCATCTGCGCCACGGCCTGCACATCGTCGGGCTTGGCCAGCAGCACGCAGCGCGCAATGCCGCGGGCATGGCAGATGGCGGCGGCTTGCACGGTACGCGGCTCGCTGCCTTCGGGCAGGACGATGCGCTTGCCGGCGCGGTTGGCGCGCTGGGTCAGTTGGTAG
Source organism: Pseudomonas sp. HS-18 (assembly GCF_020401845.1). NCBI lineage: Bacteria > Pseudomonadati > Pseudomonadota > Gammaproteobacteria > Pseudomonadales > Pseudomonadaceae > Pseudomonas > Pseudomonas sp. HS-18. Next base: position 5,270,765 of record NZ_CP084413.1, on the reverse strand, counting down.
CGGAATACCGGTGGTGACAGACGCAGCTCGTGGGGAGCGCCGCAGCGGTCCTTCAGCCACTCGAAATCGATGTGTTCGGCGACGAATTCGGTGACGCGCTCGGCGCGCTCGCGATCGTCCACCGGAATTTCCTTGTTCATCCGCGACAGGTCGCCGGCGGTGTCGAACGAGCCGGTCTTCACCGTCAGCACCGGCAGGCCGCTCTGCAACGCACTGCGGCACAGCTCCATGACCCGCGCGTCCGGCACCAGGCCCGAGCACAGCAGCAGGCCGGCCAGGGGCACGCCGTTCATGGCGGCGAGGCAGGCGGCGAGGATGATGTCGTCGCGATCGCCCGGCACCACCACCAGCACGCCGGGCTTGAGCAGGTGCACGGTATTCGGCGCGGAGGGTGCGCAGAGGATGATCTTCTGCACGCGGCGTTGTTCGTAGTCGCCGGCGTTGAGCACGCTGGCATCCAGCAGGTCGGCGACGTCGCGGGTGCGCGGTGCGTTCATCTCGTCCTGCCAGGGGATGCAGCCGAGCAGGCGCACATCGCCGTCGCGCAGCAGCGGCGAATGTTCCTTCAGGCGCTCGCCGAACAGCCGCGCGGCTTCCACGGCGTCGCGCGGCATGTCGTCGCTTTGCCCGCCGCGCACCTTGTTCACGATCAGGCCGGCCAGGTGCGGGTCGCGTGGGCCGCCGAACAACTGGGCGAGGATCTCGATGCGGTCGGACAGTTCGCTGACCGTTTCGTTGTCCGGCGCGGAGACGAGGATCACTTCGGCATCCACGCTGCGCGCCAGGTGCGCGTTGATGCGTGCGGCGTAGCTGGCGTGCTTGGTCGGCACCATGCCTTCGACGATCATCACGTCCTTGTCCGCAGCGGCGTTGTTGTACATGCCGACGATGTCTTCGAGCAGTTCGTCGAGCAGGCCGTCGCCGAGCATGCGCTCGACTTTTGCCAGCGACAGCGGCGTTGGGGCGTTGAGTCCGTGGGTGCGCGCGACCAGTTCGCTGGAGCGCTCGGGGCCATCGTCCCCTGCATGGGGCTGGGCGATGGGCTTGAAGAAGCCGACCTTCAGACCGGCGCGTTGCAGGGCGCGGATCAGGCCCAGGCTGGTGGACGTCAGGCCGACACCGAAACCGGTCGGCGCGAGAAAGAAGGTGTGCATCCGGGCTCCTTAAGCCGTGCGGGAATGGTCTGTGCCCTTGTGGGGCGCAACCGATGAATCTTCAGTCGAGGACAGCCAGGGTGTCGAGTGCGATCTGCTTTTCCTCATTGGTCGGGATGACCAGCACGCGCGGGTGCCCGGCGAGGTGGATCGGCCCGCCGACGCCGCGCACGCAGCGGGCGTTGGCCTCGCCGTCGAGTTCGAGGTTGAGCACGTGCAGGTGCTTGACCGTGAGGTTGCGCACCAGCGCGGAGTTCTCGCCGATGCCGCCGGTGAAGATGATGCCGTCCAGCCGCGGCAGCGCACAGGTCAGCGAGGCCAGCGACTTGGCCAATCGGTAACAGAATACTTCGATGGCCAGTGCCGCATTGGCGTGGCCCTGCTCGCGGGCATGCTCCAGGGTGCGCATGTCGTTGGACAGCCCCGACAGGCCGAGCAGGCCGCTGTCGTGGTTGAGCATGTGGTCGATCTTTTCCAGGCTCCAGCCCAGGGTGCGCGCCAGGTGGCTGTGCAGGTTCGGGTCAACGTCGCCCGAGCGGGTCCCCATCATCAGGCCTTCCAGCGGGGTCAGGCCCATGCTGGTGTCGCGGCTCTGGCCGTTGGCGATGGCGCAGGTGGAGCTGCCGTTGCCCAGGTGCGCGGACAGCCAGTAGCTGTCGCCCACCGCCAGCCCGCTCATCTCGGCCGCCTTGTGGCTGACGTAGCGGTGGCTGGTGCCGTGGAAGCCGTAGCGGCGTACGTGCTGCTCGCGGTACAGCGGCTCGGGGATGGCGTAGCGATAGGCGCGCTCGGGCAGGCTCTGGTGGAAGGCGGTATCGAACACGGCGATGTGCGGCAGGGCCGGGTAGAGCGCCATGGCGGCGTCGATGCCCACCAGGTTGGCCGGGTTGTGCAGCGGCGCCAGGGGCGAGGTCTCGCGGATGGCGCTGAGCACTTCATCGGTCAGGCGCGAGGCCTGGGTGAAGCGCTCGCCGCCGTGTACCACGCGGTGGCCGATGGCGTGCAACTCGCCCTGCGCAGCCTGGGCCACCAGCGGCAGCAGGCGGGCGAGGGCGGCCTTGTGGTCGCCACCGGGCAGCTCCAGGGTCTGCGGCTGCTCGTCGGTCTCGCCCTGCCAGCGCAGGCTGGCGCCGTTGGAGCCGAGGCGCTCGGCCAGGCCGTGGAGGATGAAGTCTTCGCGCCCTTCTCGAACCAGAGCGAACTTGATCGAAGAACTGCCGCAGTTGATCACCAGGATATTGCGAGCCGGCATGCCTACTCCTTGTTGCTGTCGGAATCCTTGGCGCACCAGCCGCAGGGGAACCAGCGGCCGATCTGCGCCTTGCGTTGCTGCGGATCCAGCACCCAGGGCCGTGACTGCCAGGGCGGCTGGTGGCGCAGGTGCTGGGTGTGGCCGCAGGACAAGACTGCCACCCAGTGGCCGTCTTCGTCCTGATGAAAGTCAAGCAGGCGCGGTGGCCCCGCGTTGTCCCGTCCGTCCGTCTTCGGGTCGCATTCGGGGGCGTCGCCGCGTAAACTTACGCGCTCAACTTCTATATCAGATAGGTTTCGAACCATGCAGATCGCGGCCAACAAGGCGGTTTCCATCGACTATACCCTGACCAACGACGCAGGTGAGGTCATCGACAGCTCCGCCGGCGGCGCTCCGCTGGTCTACCTGCACGGTGCCCACAACATCATTGGCGGCCTGGAAAAAGCCCTCGAAGGCAAGCAGGTCGGTGATGAACTGGACGTGACCGTCGAGCCGGCCGAGGCCTATGGCGAGTACAGCGCCGAACTGGTCGCCACCCTGACCCGCGAGATGTTCGAAGGCGTGGACGAGCTGGAAGTCGGCATGCAGTTCCACGCCTCCGCTCCGGACGGCGGCATGCAGATCGTCACCATCCGCGACATCGACGGCGATGACGTGACTGTCGACGGCAACCACCCGCTGGCCGGCCAGCGCCTGAACTTCAAGGTGAAAGTGGTCGACATCCGTGACGCTTCGGCTGAAGAAGTCGCCCACGGCCACGTCCACGGCGAAGGTGGTCATCACCACTGATCGCTGCCACCCGGTCGCTCATCGAGATCGGGTGGAGCCATCATTGAGCTGCTAAGCTCAATCGGGAAAGGCGCCTTCGGGCGCCTTTCTCATGCAATCGGCTTCAACTGCAAAGAATGCCAGGGCATTTTTCCCGCATCGACTGGGATTGCGCAGCACGTCGGACACATTGTCCGCCCCTGCGCGGGCACTTCGTGCCTACTTCTTCAAGGAGCAAGCAATGAGCGCTTTTCACGATCTGACGCTGCATGGTCTCGACGGCCAGGATCTGCCGCTGGCCCCGCTCAAGGGCAAGGTCGTGCTGGTGGTCAACGTCGCCTCGAAGTGCGGCCTGACTCCGCAGTACGCCGGTCTGGAGAAGCTCTACCAGCAATACAAGGATCAGGGGTTCGTGGTACTGGGGCTGCCTTGCAACCAGTTCGCCGGGCAGGAGCCGGGCAGCGAATCCGAGATCCAGTCGTTCTGCTCGCTGAACTATGGGGTCAGCTTCCCCATGTCGGGCAAGCTGGACGTCAACGGCTCGGAACGTCATCCGCTGTACCGCCTGCTGGCGGGCGAGGGCGCCGAGTTCCCCGGCGACATTACCTGGAACTTCGAGAAGTTCCTGCTCGGTCCGGACGGCCGCGTGCTGGCGCGCTTCAGCCCGCGCACCGCACCGGATGATCCGGCGCTGGTCCAGGCTATCGAGAAGGCGCTGGGCGCCTGACCGCTGCCGGCGGGAGAGGGCGCTTGCGCCATTCCCGCTGGCATTTCTTCCTTTACGTTGTTTCGCGCAGCGTGCGGCGGCTTAATCGGGCGACCTGCTTCCGGAGCCCGCCATGAGCCGTTTCGCCGCCGAGTCCGCCTGCTTGCCTGCCACGCCTGATGCCCTGCGCGCCTTGATCGAGCAGCGTCGTTCGGTTCGTCGCTTCCACGACGAGCCTGTGCCCGATACCGTGCTGCGCGATTGCCTGGAGCTGGCGGTGCTCGCTCCCAATGCCTGCAACCTGCAGCCCTGGAGTTTCCAGGTGATCCGCGATGCCCAGCTGCGGCGCCAACTGGTGCCGGTCTGCCTGGGGCAGAACGCAGCGCGCACGGCGCCGGTGCTGATCGCCGTGCTGGCGCGGCCGGATACCTGGCGCGAGTCCTGCGCCGACATCCTCGAGCAATGGCCCGAACCGCAGGTGCCGGAGAAGGTCCGGCGCTTCTATGAGCGCACCGCGCCTTTCCAGTACGACCAGGGCGCATTGGGCTTGCGCGGGCTGTTCAAGCGCGCGCTGTATTCGGTCGTCGGGTTGCGCCGAGCCCTGATGCGGCAGCCCAACAGCCACGCCGAAATGCGCCTGTGGGCGGTGAAATCCACCGCGCTGGCGGCGCAGAACCTGATGCTCGCCCTGCAGAGTCACGGCTTCGCCAGTTGCCCCATGGAGGGCTTCGATGAAGTGCGGTTACGCAAGGTGCTGCAGATTCCCCGCCGCGCGGTGCCGATCATGCTGCTGGCGGCAGGGCGGGCTGCGGACAACGGCGTCTACAACCCGCGCCTGCGCTTCCCGCTGGAGCAGCGCGTCAGCTGGCACTGACCGCATCGGGGCGCGTCAGCACGCCCATGCGCCCGCCGCCGAAGGACCAGTCGTCCGCCTCGCTGGTGGTGATCTGCACCATCACGTCCTCGCTGGCGATTCCCAGTCGCTCGCCCAACAGCGCGTTCAATCGCCGGTAGAACGCCTGTTTGGTCTGCGAGTCGCGCGGGCGGCCGATGGTGATGGCGATGAGGACGAAGTCGTCGCTGCGCGGGCCGCCGAGGTAGTCGCGGTTGTAGACGAATTCCTCCGCTTCATGCTGGTGGATCATCACGAACTGGTCACCTTCCGGGACGTTGAAAGCCTCGTGCATGGCGTCGTACACGGTGTCGGCCAGCTGGCGCAGGTACTGCGGTTGCTTGCCTTTGCGCAGGGAGATGCGGACGGTGGGCATGATGTCACTCCTCGTCGAGACGGTTGAGAGCGGAAGCGGCCGTCGGCCAGCCGCCGTAGAAGGCCAGGTGGGTGATCAGCTCGACCAGCTCCTCGCGGGTCAGGCCGTTGTCGCGGGCCAGTTCGAAATGGAACGGCAGTTGTTCCTGCCGGCCTTGCACCACCAGGGCAGCGACGGTTGCCAGGCTGCGCTCGCGCGGACTCAGCTGTGGGCGTTGCCAGACATCCCCGAACAGCACCTGCTCGGTGATTTGCGCCAGCTTCGGTGCCTGCTGTTGCAGGGCAGGGGAGACCTGGGGTGGACGAGACATGCTGCCGTTCCTCTTCTGTGGCTTGACGGAATCAGGCTAGCGCGGCAGGTTTGTTCTGAAAATCAGGAAATATTTGACTGATAGTTCGATTAATCAGAATGGTTGCCATGGCTCGCATCAACTTCGATCTGGACGTGCTGCGCACCTTCGTCACCGGCATTGAGCTGGGCAGCTTCGCCCGTGCGGCGGACCGCCTGGGGCGCTCCACGTCTGCCGTCAGCGCGCAGCTGAAGAAGCTGGAAGAGCAGGCCGGCACCCCGGTGTTGCGCCGCGAAGGACGCGGCATGGCACTGACCGAGGCGGGGGAGACGCTGTTGGCCTACGCCCGCCGCCTGCTGGAGTTGAACGACGAAGCCGCCGGCGCGTTGCGCGGTGGTTCGCTGGAAGGCCGGGTGCGCCTCGGCCTGCAGGAGGACTTCGGCGAAACCCTGTTGCCCGCCGTGCTCGCGCGCTTCGCCCGTGCTCACCCCAAGGTGCGCATCGAGGTGCGTACCTCGCGCAATCAACAACTCATCGAAGGGGTGCGCAGCGGCGAACTGGACCTGGCGCTGGCGTGGGCAACCGGTGAGCGCACGCCCTACATGGAACGCCTGGGGGCAGTGGCGCAGTGCTGGATCGGTGCACCGGATGCGCCCTTGTTTCCCACTGCCCAAGCGCTGCCGCTGGTCATGCTGGAGGCGCCCTGCCTGCTGCGCAGCGCGGCAACGACGGCCCTGGACAGGGCCGGCGTGCCTTGGCGCGTGGCCTTCACCAGTGCCGGGCTGTCCGGCATCTGGGCCGCCGTCGGCGCGGGGTTGGGGATCGGCCTGCGTACTCCCATCGGCTTGCCGGTCGGCGTCGAGCGGCTGGATGCCGGGCGCGCCGGGCTGCCGACCATGGAGCCGCTGGGCCTGTGCCTGCATTGCAGTGAAGCCGAACCTGAAGCCGTGGTGGAGCGCCTGCGTGAGTTGCTGAAGGAAGGCGTGGCGGAGCTGCTGGAAAGCCCGGCGCTTCGCTGATCCGCTTCTGAAGGAAAATCACTGCGATCAATGATGCTGGCAAAAGCGAGACGACCGGTCATATTCTTGCCGCCATGAACAGCATCCGACTCGACAAGCGTGACCTGATCCTCGCCAAGGGCTCCCTGGCGATGACCCGCAGCGGCTACCACGGCACCGGCGTGCAGGACATCGTCCAGGCCGCCGGCATCCCCAAGGGCTCTTTCTATCACTACTTCGACAGCAAGGAAGACTTCGCCCTGCAGGCCCTGGAGCACCTGTACGCGCCGCGTCTGGCCCGTTACGCCGAGGCGCTGGGCAACCCGGCCCTGGGGCCGCGTGCGCGCATCCTCACCTATTACCGCGAACTGCTGGCGCATTTTGCCCGCCAGGAGAAGCTCGAGTACCACTGCTTCATCGGCAGCCTGAGCTTCGAGATGGCTGAGCTGTCGCCGCCCATTGCCGAGCGCGTCGACGGCATCCTCCAGCAGTCCATCGACACCCTGCGCGACTGCCTGGCCGACGCCCAGCGCGCCGGGGAATTGCCCGCCTCGGAGAACGTCGAGCAACTGGCCGAGTTCATCGGCAATGCCTGGCAGGGTGTGCTGGCGCGCATGAAAGTCAGCGCTTCGCTCAAGCCGGTGGAACGCTTTATCGAGCGTCTGGAGCACTTGCTGCAGGCCTGATCTGCCTGAGTCATCACTCATTTTTTCAGCCCCACTCAAAAACGAGACGACCGGTCGCCTGGCCGTCATGGAGACTTCAATGACTGCATCCGTAGATACCCTGTTCTCGCCCTTCCGCCTGGGCGGTCTGGAACTGCCCACGCGCATCGTGATGGCGCCGATGACCCGCAATTTCAGCCCCGGCGGCGTGCCTCACGCGCAGGTCGTCGAGTACTACCGCCGTCGCGCTGCTGCCGGCGTTGGCCTGATCGTCACTGAGGGCACCACGGTCAACCACAAGGCTGCCAACGGCTATCCGAACGTGCCCCGCTTCCATGGTGAAGACGCCCTGGCTGGCTGGAAGCAGGTGGTCGACGCCGTGCACGCCGAAGGCGGCAAGATCGTCCCGCAGCTGTGGCACGTCGGTGCCGTGCGCCGCCTGGGTACCGAGCCGGACGCCAGCGTTCCGGGCTATGGCCCCAGCGGCAAGGAAAAGGACGGCACTGTGCTGGTCCATGAGATGACCAAGGAAGACATCCAGGAAGTCATCGCCGCCTTCGCCCAGGCCGCTCGCGACGCCAAGGCCATCGGCATGGACGGGGTGGAAATCCACGGCGCCCACGGCTACCTGATCGACCAGTTCTTCTGGGACGGCAGCAACAAGCGCACTGACGAATACGGCGGCAGCCTGGCCAACCGTTCGCGCTTCGCCATCGAGCTGATCCAGGCCGTGCGCGCGGCCGTCGGCCCCGACTACCCGATCATCTTCCGTTTCTCCCAGTGGAAGCAGCAGGACTACAGCGCCCGTCTGGTGCAGACCGCCGAGGAGCTGGAAGCCTTCCTCAAGCCGCTGGCGGAGGCCGGCGTGGACATCTTCCACTGCTCCACCCGCCGCTTCTGGATTCCGGAATTCGAAGGCTCCGACCTCAACCTCGCCGGCTGGACCCGCCAGCTCACCGGCAAGCCGACCATCACCGTCGGTAACGTCGGCCTGGACGGCAGCGAGTTCCTGGCCTTCTTCGGCAACACCGAGGAAATCGCCCAGCCATCGGGCATCGACGGCTTGCTGGAGCGTCTGAACAAGGAGGAGTTCGACCTGGTCGCCGTCGGTCGTGCTCTGCTGGTCGACCCGGACTGGGCAGTGAAGGTCCGCGACGGTCGTCTTGCCGATATCAAACCGTTCAGCCGTGACGCGTTGATGTCGCTGGCCTGATTCGCCCGCGCCTGATGCAGGAAAGCCCCTGGCACCGATGGTGCCAGGGGCTTTCTCGTTTCTCTAGGAACGAGGGCGTCCCCCTCGCTCCTACCAGCGATGCCTTGTTTATGGTGGATTATTGATTGTCTGAATGGTCTGAAAGCACCGTCCCAGGCGTTTACAAATCTTTTCCGAGACCCACCTTTCCGCATGCTGACTTCCCAGTCCGAAACGGGCAGAGTATGAACGCGTTCACACAACAATAGGCCGGGAGACGGCCATAGGAGTAAGTCATGCGGATCGGCTTGGTAGTCGATGCAACCTGCGACCTTCCCCCCGAATTCCTTGCTGCCCATAACATTCGCGTCCTCCCCATCGGTATCCGTGTGGGCGAGCGTCGCATCGTCGATGATCGCGATCCCGACACCACCCTGAAGTTCTATTCCCAGGACCTGCCCAAGGTCGGCCCCGAGGACGGCAGCGAGCCGCTGACGCCGGCGCAGACCCACGACTGGTTTCTGGAAAAGCTGGTCACCGATTTCGACTATGTGATCTGCCTGACCGTCAGCAGCCAGCGCAGCCCGATCTTCGACAACGCCACCCAGGCCTCCTTCAGCCTCCTGCAGAGTTATAAGGAGCGCCGCGCCGCCGCCGGTATCGCCGGGCCCTTCGCGCTGCGGGTGATCGATAGCCAGACCGTGTTCGCCGGCCTGGCCGTGCTGGCCGCCGAAGGCGTGCGCCTGCTCGGCGAAGATCAGCACCCCAACGCCGTGCGCACCCGCCTGGAGCAGCTCAGCCAGCAGATGAACACCTTCCTGGTCGCCAGCGACCTGGGGCACATCCGCCGCCGTGGCTTCCAGAAGGGCGACCGCAGCAGCATCGGCGACCGCCTGCGTGGCGCCTTCCTCGGCCTGGGTTCGATGCTCGACATGAAGCCGGTGCTGAGCCTGGTGCAGGGCGAGGACAAGCCCGTCTCGGTTTCGCCCAACTACGAGAAATCCGCCGAGCGCCTGCTCAATTTCGCCCGCTCGCGGGTCGAGGCGGGCGACTTGCTGGCGCCGCAGATGAGCCTGAGTTATGCCGGCGATCCGTCCGCGCTGCGTGACCTGCCGGGCTTCGCCGCGCTGGAAGCGGCCTGCCAGGCCAAGGGCGTGCAGGTGCACCTGGCGATGCTCAGCCCCACTGGCGGCATCAACCTCGGCGCCGGCGCCATGAGCCTGTCCTTCGCTGCCGAGCCCAAGCCCTTCGCCTGATCGCTACTTGTGGGTTTCAGGGTGACCCAGGCCGCCGGAGTTCTTCCCCGGCAGGCCCGCGCGGCAGGCTTCCTGCAGATAGCCCGCGAAGCGCTCGACCACCGTGTCCCACGCCTGGTGGATGGCGTGGTGACGAGCGTTGAGGCGCACCCGGCGCAAACGCTCCGGGTCCGCCAGCAGCCAGCTCGCTGCTTCGAAGAAGCTCTGGCTCTCGCCCGGAACACCGAGTACGCCGTTGTGCCCGTGGCGGATGTGCTGGCCGGCGGCCGCCTGGTCGAAGGCCACCACCGCCAGCCCTGAGGCCAGCGCCTCCAGCACCACATTGCCAAAGGTTTCCGACAGGCTGGGGAACAGGAACAGATCGCCGCTGGCATAGTGCCGGGCCAGTTCCTCGCCACGCTGCAGGCCGCAGAACAGCGCTTCGGGCAGTTCCCTCTGCAGGTGCGCGCGCTGCGGGCCGTCACCGACTATCACCAGGCGGAGTTTCAGTTGCGGGTGTTCGGCGCACAGGGCGCGGAAGCTGCTGCCCAGCAACGACAGGTTTTTCTCCGCAGCCAGCCGGCCTACATGCAGCACGGCGATATCCCGTTCGCCCAGGCCCCATTCGCGACGCAGCGCTTCGTCGCGGCGGGCCGGGTTGAACAGTTGGCTGTCGACGCCGCGCGAGAGCTGCGCCAGGCGCTCGAAGCCGCGCCGCTGCAGCTCCATGGACTGGCTGGCGCTGGGCACCAGGGTCTGCTGGGTGCGGTTGTGGAACCAGCGCAGGTACAGGGTCGCCAGGCGCATCAGCGGGCCAAAGCCGTAGTGCGCGCTGTACTGCTGGAAATTGGTGTGGAAACCGCTGATCACCGGGATTTTCAGGCGCCGGGCGGCGCGCAGGGCGGCGAGGCCGAGGGGGCCTTCGGTGGCGATGTAGAGCACATCCGGGCGGGTGCGTTTCCAGTGGCGCAGCAGCTTGTGCAGGCACGACTGGCCCCATTGCAGGCCAGGGTAGCCGGGCAGCGGCCAACCACGGGTCAGCACCAGCTCGCCATCGCTGTGTCGGCCTTCGTCGCTCTGCTGGCGCGGGCGGACGACCTGGATCTGGTATCCGAGAAGCAACAGCCCTGAGGCCAGCCGGCCGAGGGTGTTGGCCACGCCGTTGATTTCCGGCGGAAAGGTTTCGCTGATCAGCGCGATGCGCAGGGGAATCGTGGTCATGCTCGCAGTGTCCCGGCGCGCGGTGGCGCGCCGATGACAATGCGATGATCGATAGGTGACAGCCGCTCAGGCGCGGCGGCGGGTTACTTCACCAGCGCCTTTTCACCACCCTCGCGCACCCAGAACAACACGGCGCCGGCCACGGCGGCGGGCATGGCGACCAGGTTGACCAGCGGGATCAGCAGCGCCAGGTAGGTGATGCCACCGAAGCCCATGCAGGCCCAGCGCTTGCTGCGCAGCCAGGCGAGCATCTCGTTCCAGCCCAGCTTGTGGTTGTCCGCCGGGTAGTCGATGTACTGCACCGCCATCATCCACACGCCGAAGATCAGCCACAGCGGTGCAGCGATCAGGTTCAGGCCGGGGATCAGGCTGAGGATGAACAGCGCGATGGCGCGTGGCAGGAAATAGCCGAGCTTGCGCAGCTCGCGGCCGATGGTCCGCGGCACCATGGCCATCAGCTCGCCCCAGCTGAATTCGGGAAAGTCGTCGGTGCCGCGCACCACGACTTCGACCTTCTCCGCCAGGAAGCCGTTGAAGGGCGCGGCGATGATGTTGGCGATCATGGTGAAGGTGAAGAACACGATCAGCAGGACCAGCGCGACGAAGAGCGGCCAGAGGATGAACTGCAGGAAGCTCAGCCAGTCCGGCAGGGTCGGCATCAGCCAGTCGACCCAGTGGCTGAACTGGTTGATGGCGAAGCCGATCAGGCCGACGAACAGCAGGATGTTGATGCTCAGGGGCAGCAGGACGAACAGCCGCAGGCCGGGGCGCATCATCAGTTTCAGGCCTTCGCCGAGGTATTGCGGGCCGCTCAGGGTGGACATCGGACTCTCCAGGGTTGAACCGTAGGCGACCTTAGCAGACCCGGCGAAGGCCCGGCGAGCCGTCTGTTTTGCCGGGTATGTGCATCGCAGCCGCGCGTTCAGGCGACCGTGTAGCGATAACAGCGGTTGCGTTCCTGCTTGGCCTGGTACATGGCGATGTCGGCGGCGCGGGTCAGGGCGTCGGCATCGGCGGCGTCCTGCGGGTAGAAGGCGATGCCGATGCTGGGGGTGACGAAGTCGATGACCTGGCCGCCCAGGCGGTACTCGGCGCCGAGTACACCCAGCAGGCGCATGCCAAGGGCTTCGGCCTGATCCGGCTGGGCATTTTCCAGCAGCACGGCGAATTCGTCGCCGCCCAGGCGGAAGGCCTGGTCCGGCTGGCGCAGGCTGCCGCGCATGCGCTCGCCGACGGTGCTGAGCAGCGCATCGCCGATGGCATGGCCGAAGCGGTCATTGACCTGCTTGAAGCGGTCCAGGTCGATGTACAGCAGGGCCACCCGATTGCTGTGCACGATGGCGCGCTGCAATTGCTCGTTGAAGGCTTTGCGGTTGCCCAGTGCGGTCAGCGTGTCTCGGTACGCGAGGTTGATCAGCTGTTTCTGGTAGGCCACCTGCTCGCTGATGTCGCGCAGGATGCCGCGGAAGCCCTGGAATCCACCCTGGCCATCACGGATCGCCGAGAGCCGCGTTTCGCAGCTCACCAGCCGACCATCGCGGCGCTTGAACGGGGCGGAGAAGGTGGTTTCCTGCTCGTCGTCGCGGACCTTGTCGTACAGGCTCTGGGCACGGTGATAGTCCTCCTCCTGCAGGAGGATGCCGAAGTGCTGGCCGTTGAGCTGGTCGGCGGCGTAGTCGAGCATCCGGCACAGTGCTGGGTTGACGGTGCGGATGATGCCCCGGGTGTCCATCTCGAAGTAGCCATCGCGGATGGCATCGAGGATGGCCCGATCGCGCGCTTCGCTCTGCGCCAGGCGATCGAGGGTACGGTTCATCTCGTTGGCCAACTGGCCCAGTTCGTCCGTCCCCTGTGGGCTCAGGCGCAGGGCGGTGCGGTCCTGCCCGATGACCGCCACTTCGCGGTTCATCCTGCTGACCCGGCGGATGATCCGCAGCTCCAGGGCCACGTAGGCGAGCAGGATGGCGCCGCCGAGCAGGGCCAGGGTCAGGTAGAGGAACAGGCTGACCGACTGCCGGCCTTGCTGGTACAGCGGCCGCGGGCTGGTCAGTTCCAGGCGCAGTTGCGGCCGGCCGCGGGAGTCGAGATAGAGCAGGGACATCTGCTGACTGTTCCCGTCCAGCAGATGCCGCGAGCTGAGCAGGGTGGCACCGCGCCCGGTGGGGATGTTCAGGGTGCGCCAATCCTTGTTCTGCACCGGATCCTGGGCTAGGCGCAGGCTTGCGCCCATCTGGGTCTGCAGGTTGTACATGCGCGCGCTGTCGAGCAGTACGCCAGCGATGACCACACCGGCCGGCTCGGCGGTACCCGCGGTATTGCTGATGGGATAGCTGAGCAGCATCTGGGGGACGCCTTCGATTTGCAGCAATTGGTCCAGGCTGTGGCGCGGGTCGCCATCGATATCCAGCGCGCCCAGTTCCAGCGCGGTGCGCAGGATGCCGTCGCGCAGCCGGGTGGTGCCGGGCACCGGCTGGCCGGGGAAGCGCCGGGCCAGTTCGTCGAGCTTCCATTGCTGGGCGAGAATGTGCCCGGTGCGGTCGACGAACAGGACATAGTCGAAGCCGAGGATGCCCAGCAGGTCCTGGTCCAGGTTGTCCTCGACGAAGCGCGCCTGCGGCAGGCGCATGAACTGGTAGCTGGCGTCCCACCAGGCATAGCTATGGACGATGTCGAGGTTGCGCTGCTTCTCGTAGGCGATGCGGTTGTGGACGATGCGTACCTCGTCGGCCAGGCGCTGGCGGTCCCCGCGGTCGAAGCGGTCGAGCAGGATCATGTCCGACAGCAGCCAGACCCCTGCGAGGCTCGCGACGAACAGGGGCAGGCACAGCCAAAGCAGGCGGGCGCGAAGGTTCATGGTGGACCGGGTGACCTCTGGTTTGCTTGAGTCTAGACACAGGTGCAGTGGCTGCCCGCTACATAGGGGCAGCCTATGGGGGGCATTGAGATTGGGCATTTCAGCAGGACGCTGCGGCGGCGGTAAGCTGCGCGCCATCTGGTATCGAACGAGTTCGAGGGTCGATCCGACACTCCCTGACTTATCTCAAGGAGCGCAGGACGACCGCGGAAATCCCTGACTTATCTCAAGGGTTTTCCGGAGTTCTGCGGGACAATGCGATCCGTGACTCAGGTCACACCGCATTGTCCTCAGTCTCCGGGCCGTGCGGTCCGCGCAAGAAACCTTTCAGTGGAGCTGCCGCCCTCCCAACCTTCCCCCTGGTGCTTTGGCAGCTCCCTTTTCTTTTGCATCCCGCTCTTCACCCGAGCACTGGAGGCTGTCATGTCCGATCGTCACGCGCGCGTCATCATTCTGGGTTCGGGGCCTGCGGGTTACAGCGCTGCGGTCTACGCCGCCCGCGCCAGCCTCAAGCCGCTGCTGATCACCGGCATGCAGGCCGGCGGCCAACTGACCACCACCACCGAAGTCGACAACTGGCCGGGCGACCCCCATGGCCTGACCGGCCCGGCGCTGATGCAGCGCATGCAGGAACACGCCGAGCGCTTCGAGACCGAGATCGTCTTCGACCATATCCATGGCGTCGACCTGGCCGGCAAGCCGTTCGTGCTCAAGGGCGACAGCGGCACCTACACCGCGGATGCCCTGATCATCGCCACCGGCGCCAGTGCGCGTTATCTCGGCCTGCCGTCGGAAGAGGCGTTCATGGGCAAGGGCGTGTCCGCCTGCGCCACCTGCGACGGCTTCTTCTACCGCAACCGCGAAGTGGCGGTGGTGGGCGGCGGCAATACCGCCGTGGAAGAGGCGCTGTACCTGGCCAATATCGCCAGCAAGGTGACCCTGGTGCACCGCCGCGACAGCTTCCGTTCCGAGAAGATCCTGCAGGACAAGCTGCGTGCCCGCGTCGCCGAGGGCAAGATCGAACTGCGCCTGAATGCTCAGGTGGAAGAAGTGCTGGGCGATGCCATGGGCGTCACCGGCGTGCGCCTGCGCCATAACGATGGCGAGGCTTCGGAACTGAAGGTGGACGGCCTGTTCGTCGCCATCGGCCACACGCCGAACACCTCGTTGTTCGAAGGTCAGCTTGAGCTGAAGGACGGCTACCTGGTGGTCAACGGCGGCCGCGAAGGCAACGCCACGGCGACCAGCATCCCCGGCGTGTTCGCCGCCGGCGACGTGGCCGACCATGTCTACCGCCAGGCGATCACGTCCGCCGGCGCCGGCTGCATGGCCGCGCTGGACGTCGAGCGCTACCTGGATTCCCTGTAACGGCCCGAAGAGCCGGCGTGCAGGAAGAGGCCCCGCTTTGCGGGGCCTTTTTCTGCCTGGCTAGGGGGCGCTTTTCGCGCAGCGTGCTTGCTCGCGGACCGCTTGGCACGATGCTTTGCAGCTTCGTGAGCAAGCTCGCTCCCACAACCGGGTTTCGCGCCGTTGGGCATTTGGATCGCCCAAGAAAAAGCCCCGCATCGGCGGGGCTTTGCATCGAGCGAGTAGCCTCAGCCGCGGCGCGACAGCGGCTGGCGCTCGAAGTTGACGCCGGCCAGTCCAGTCACCTGGAGGGCGCGGATATTGGCGTGATCGGTGCCTTCGGGGTGCTCGCGCACGGCGCGGTAGTGCTCGCCGAACGCCAGCAGGCTCTCTTCCTGGCTCAGGCCTTCGAGAATGGCGAAGCCCAGGGTCTTGCAGGAGCCCTCGTTCTGCCCGGCGGGGTTCTCCACGCTGCCGTTGGTGAAGGCGCTGGGGCTGTAGCTGTAGTGCTCGGCGATATACGCCAGGGTGTCGGTGAACAGGTGCTGCTCGCTGCGCAGGCGCACGCGAAAATCGGTGAGGGTCATCAAGGCAAACTCTTAGTGTTTCTTCGCGTTGTCGAAGGCCGTCTGCTGGGCAGGGGTCGCTTCCGTCTGGTACTTGGCCTTCCATTCGGCGTAAGGCATGCCGTAGATCTCTTCGCGGGCCTGATCCGGGCTGACAGGCAGGCCCATATCGTCCGCCGCGGCCTTGTACCACTTGGACAGGCAGTTGCGGCAGAACCCGGCAAGATTCATCAGATCGATGTTCTGCACATCCTTGCGGGTACGCAGGTGCTGCACCAGGGTGCGGAACGCGGCGGCTTCCAGTTCGGTGCGCTGCTCGTCGGTCAGGGTCATCGGCTCGGTCATGGCAGGTCTCTCAACAAGGGCGCATCGGAGGCGCATGGCGGGGCTGGCGAGATTCTAAGAGGCGGGCGATCTGCCAGCAACGCCCGTTGGCCGACTGGCACGGGCGTGCAGGATGGAACAAAGGTGTCAGCGCTGGGCGGCGAGGGCGATCGACACCGATTCGGCGAAGCGCAGGGCGTGGGGCTTGTCCACTTCCACCTCGGCATAGCGTACCGCCGGGTTGGCCATGACCAGGTCGAGCAGCTCCTGGGTCAGGCGCTCCAGCAGGGCGAAGCGGTTTTCCTCGACGTGGGCGATGATCGCCTTGGTGATGGTGCGGTAGTTCAGCGCGTGGTCGATGTCGTTGACCTGCACCGCGTCGCCGGCCGGATAGAGGATGGTGAGGTTGATCAGCACATCCTGCTTGTTGAGGATTTCCTCTTCCTTGATGCCGATGTAGGTGCGTACGCGCAGGTCCTTGACCCGGATCCGCGCCATGCCCGGCTGCAGTTGCGTCATTTCACTTGCTCCGTCCGATCAGTTGCAGGAATTCCTGGCGGGTATTGGTCGATTCGCGGAAGGCGCCGAGCATCACCGAGGTGTTCATCACCGAGTTCTGCTTCTCCACCCCGCGCATCATCATGCACATGTGCTGTGCCTCGATCACCACCGCCACGCCAGCGGCGCTGGTGACCTGCTGGACGGCCTCGGCGATCTGCCGGGTCAGGCTTTCCTGGATCTGCAGGCGACGCGCGAACATGTCGACGATGCGCGCCACTTTCGACAGGCCCAGCACCTTGCCGGTAGGAATGTACGCCACATGGGCCTTGCCGATGAAGGGCAGCAGGTGATGTTCGCACAGCGAGTAGAGCTCGATGTCCTTGACGATGACCATTTCGTCATTGTCCGAGGCGAACAGCGCGCCGTTGACGATCTCGTCCAGCGTCTGTGCGTAGCCGTGGCAGAGGTACTGCATGGCCTTTGCAGCGCGCTTGGGGGTGTCCAGCAGGCCCTCGCGGGTCGGGTCTTCGCCGAGCCCGAGGAGAATCTCACGGTAGTGGTGAGACAGGTCTTCGATCATGGTGGGAGTTCCTCGTGCCCGCACCGGGCGGGTCATTTGAGGTGCCGGCCGCCGTTGACGGTCAGGGTGGTGCCGGTCACGTAGGGGCTGTCGAGCAGGTAGCGCACGCTCTGGTAGATCACATCCGGGCCGGGCTCGATGCCCATGGCGGATTTCGCCAGGGTGCGGGCGCGGTACTCGGCGTCGTCGCCGGGATTGAACATGATCAGTGCCGGCGCGATGCCGTTGACCTTGATGCGCGGTGCGAGGCTGGCGGCGAAGGACAGGGTGAGGTTGTCCAGGCCGGCCTTGCTGGCGCAGTAGGCGATGCGGTTGGCGCTGCCCTTGCGGGCGACGTCGTCGCTGAGGTGAATGATGTCGGCCGGGGCGCCGCGCCCGGCGGCGTCGCGCTCGAGCAGTTCGGCGCAGCGCAGGTTGATCAGGTAGGGCGCGAGCATGTGCACGCGGAACAGCGACTCGAAGGCCTGCGCCTCTTCGCCGGGCTGCTCGGCGATCCACGCCGAGGCGTTGTGGATGATCGCACGCAGCCGGTCGGTGCGGGATTTCAGCTCGTCGATGAAGGCCTGGATGCCGGCCTCGTCGGCCAGTTCGGCGTGCAGGCAGGTGGCGCCCAGTTCGCGCAGCTCGGCGATGCCGGGTTTTTCCTGGCGATAGGTCGCGATGACCGGCTGGCCGTCTTGCAGCAGGCGTTTCGCGCAATGCAGGCCGATGCGCTGGCTGGCGCCGGTGATCAGGATGGGGGCTGGGGTCTGGCCCATGCACGCCTCGCGAAAATCCACAGGGGAAGCGCCGCGATGGACAATGTCCGAGCGGCCGGGTAGGGCAAAACTATACCAGCCCCGGCGCGGTGCGGCACGGATGGGGCATAATGGGCGGCCTTGTCTTGCCTTGTGGGAGTGAACATGAAAGTCGCCATCCTGTCCGGATCGGTCTACGGCACCGCCGAAGAAGTCGCCCGTCACGCCAAGCGCCTGCTCGAGGCCGCCGGCTTCGAGGCCTGGTTCGACCCGCGCGCCACCCTGGATGCGGTGCTCGATTTTTCTCCCGAAGCCTTCCTGGTGGTGACTTCCACCACTGGCATGGGCGATCTGCCGGACAGCTTCCAGCCCCTGTTCCATGCCATCCGTGATCGCCTGCCCGCGCGATGGCGCGGTTGCCCCGGCGGCGTGCTGGCGCTGGGCGACTCCAGCTATGGCGACACCTACTGCGGTGGTGGGGAGCAGGTGCGTGAACTGTTCGCCGAGCTGGGCGTACGGGAAGTGGTGCCGATGCTGCGCCTGGACGGCAGCGAGACGGTGGACCAGGAGACCGACTCCGAGCCATGGCTGGGCGAATTCATCGCCGCGCTGAAGGCCTGATGCATCCCCGCGCCCGCCAGCTGATCGACACGCTGCAGCTCGCCCCGCACCCCGAGGGCGGCTTCTACCGACGTGTGTTCGAGTCGCGGCTGAAGGGCGCCGATGGCCGGCCGCAATCGTCGGCCATCCTGTTCCTCCTGCCGGCGGGAACCGTCAGCCGCTGGCACCGCGTGGATGCCGACGAGCTCTGGCACTTCCACGAGGGCTCGCCGCTGGAGTTGCTGATCGCCGACGCTCCGGAGTCTGTCGTGCGCATCGAAACCCTCGGCCCGGTGGGCGAGGGCAGCCTGCCGCAACGCGCCGTGCCCGCCCATGCCTGGCAGGCGGCGCGCTGCCTGGGAGACTACGTGCTGGTGGGGTGTACCGTGTCGCCGGCATTCGAGTTCGCCGGGTTCCAGTTGCTTGCCGATGATGAGCAGGCGCTACGGGATTGGCCGAAGCTGGCCGGCGAGTTTCCCGAGCTGCTCTGAACCCGCTTCACTGAGGATGCAACGGCATCTCGATCATCAACGCCAACCAGGCCTTCGCCGCATTCGACAGGTAGGCGTCGCGCCGCCAGATGAAACTGATGTCCCAGCGCAGGTCCGGTTGGCTCAGCAGTACGCGCACCAGGCCCGGCCGCTCCAGGTCCTTCGCTACCACGCGGGGCAGCAGTACCGCGCCCTGGCCGGCAGCGACCAGCGCGCCGAGGAAGTCCGCCTGGCCGCTGCGCCCGCCTTCCTTGGGCTCGAAGCCGGCTTCGCGGCAGGCGCGCAGCAGGCGGTCGTTGAGGGTGAAGCTCTGCTGGTAGAGCAGGAAGGGCGTGTCGGACAGTTCCACCAGTTCCAGGCTTTCCCGCGATGCCAGCGGATGATCGGCCGGCAACAGAACGTCCAGCGGCTCGTTGCAGAACGGCTGCCAGTCGAAGCCGGGCTCGTCCGGCGTGAGGCCGCCGCCCAGTTCCAGTTCGCCGCTGCGGACCATTTCCTCCATGGTCTTGCTGCCGCCCTCGATCAGGTGCACGTCGATGTTCGGGTAGCGCCGCCGGTACTCGGCGAAGCGCCCGGCAAACAGCGCGTCGGCGCCCAGCAGCGGTAACCCAAGGCGCAGTTCGCCGCGGTGCAGGTGGGTGAGGTCGTCCAGTTCGGTATGCAGCTCGCGGCGCAGACGCAACATGTCCTCGGCGCGGCGCAGTACCACTTCGCCGGCGGCCGTCAGGCGGATGTGCGGGCCGCTGCGCTCCAGCAGTTGTACGCGCAGGCTCTGCTCCAGCTGCGCGACCTGCTTGCTGACCGCGGACTGGCTGGCGTTCAGGTGCACCGCCGCCTGGGTGAAACTGCCGTGGCGCACCACTTCGGCGAAGGTGCGCAGCTGCTTGAATTCCATTCTGGAATGGCTCCGATTCTATCTATTCGCTTTGGGGATGATAGGCGCGGGAGTAGGCTTTGCGCCATTCCCAACCGATTTATTCACCCACTCAACGCATCGAGATCGCCGCCATGTTTCGCCGCGCCGCCCGCCTGATTTTCGAACTCGCCGTCCTGGTCGCCTTCTGGTGGATCGGCGGCTGGGTTGCCACGCTCACCGGGCTGCCGCTGCCCGGCGGGGTGATCGGCCTGGCGCTGCTGCTGGTGCTGTTCGCCTGCGGGGCGATCCGCCCGGCGCTGTTGCAGGGTGGCGCTGGCCTGTTGCTGGCGGAGATGCTGCTGTTCTTCATCCCCGCCCTGATGAGCCTGCTGGACTACGGCCCGCTGCTGCGCAGCGAAGGCTGGAAGATTCTGCTGGTGATCACCGCCAGTACCGTGATGGTGATGCTCTCCACCGCCCTGGCGGTGGAATGGATGTGCAACAGGAGTTCGCGCCATGAGCCTCGATAAGCAAGCGCTGTTCTGGTTGGCCGTGACCCTGGGCGGCTATCTGCTCAGCCGTACCCTCTACCGCCGTTTCCAGCAGTACTGGTTGTCGCCCATCGTCTTCGTGCCGGTGCTGCTGTTCGCCCTGGCGATCCCGATGCAGGCCCGCTACGCCGACTACGCCCGCGACACCAGCTGGCTGGTGGCGCTGCTCGGCCCGGCCACCGTGGCGTTTGCCATTCCGATCTGGCAGCAGCGCGCCTTGCTTGCGCGCCACTGGCCGGCGCTGCTGACCGGCATGCTGGCCGGCTCGACCATGGCCATCGGCAGTTCCTGGGCCCTGGCCCACGCGCTGGCGCTGGATGGCCAGGTAACGCTGTCGCTGATTCCGCGCTCGATCACCACGCCCTTTGCCATGGAGATGTCCCACGACCTGGGCGGCGTGCCGGCGCTCACGGCAGCTTTCGTGATGATCACCGGGGTATTTGGCGCATTGATCGGCGGCGTGCTGATGAAAATGCTGCACCTGCGCTCCGCCCTGGCCCGTGGCGCGCTGCTGGGCGTTGGCGCCCACGGCGCGGGTACCAGTCGGGCTTACGAGTTCGGCGGTGAGGAAGGTTCGGCGGCGGGGCTGCTGATGGTGCTGACCGGGCTGTTCAACCTGCTGATGGCCCCGGTCCTGGCCTGGTGCCTGTAAGGCTCAGCTGAGCTCGTAGGCATCGAGCATGCGCGAGGTGTCGGCGGGGGAGTTGAACATCATCACATCGATGATCGACAGGCCGGCCTCGAAGGTCGGCCGCTTCTGCTCGTAGGGCACCAGCTTGGGCTCCTGGAAGCGCAGCGTCAGCCCGGCAGCGTCGTACTTGCGGCGGTCGAAGAAGCTCTGGCCACCTGGCGGGTTCCAGTATTCCTCCACGCTGCCCAGTGCCTTGCAGATGTTCAGCGCCCATTCGTCCGGCGCTTTCGGGCGCTCCATCGGCAGGTCCATGCGCGAAAGCACCGGCATCTGCCGGGGGAAGCCCAGATAGGCGCAGGTTGCCTCCAGGGTGGTCTTGTTCAGCGAGACGATGTCTTCGAACGGATGGTCCAGGGAGGCGGCTATCATCTCCCGCACATCGCGGTAGTAAGGGGCCACCTTGCGGTACACGTCCAGCTGCGAGAACAGGCTGCGCCGCCAGTCCTGGCTGTTGTCCAGGCGCACGTCCTTGATCAGTGTTTCGCGGTGGTGCTTGATCCGCGGCACGCGGATGTACAGCCAGCCGTCCTGCTGCTTGAGGATGCGGTTGCGCTCGATCCAGCCGTGATGGATGTACTGCACGGTATCGAACAGGACGAACAGGTCGGTGTGCTTGATCAGGCTGAAGTAGCCCAGGTAAGGAAAGAAGTAGGGCTGCATGATGGCGGTTCGTTTCACGTCGGCTGCCTCGTTGGCCGAACTGGAGTCTCCTCCCGACTCCCAGGTACTGCTGCGGAATGTTGCCAAAGATATTGCGAAATGTTTCCAGGTGGATCGAAAGCGCCGGATCAGGCGTCGGGGGCAGGGCGGCAAACGAGCACGCTTCCGCCAGCCCGGACCTGCGATCTGGCTGCCGCACTGTCTGGATAGCGCCTTTGGAAGGAGTTGCCGGCGCGCCGGGTCCCGCTGGCGCCACTCAGTGCAACTTCGCCCACTATAGGTGGTGAGACTCGCCGCGCAAGGCGGCTCATCGGTCCGCGCTTATGGGGGAACATTCGCCAGACAGTGACAGAGGCAACTGTCAGTTCCGTGACAGTCGCTTCGCCGCGCTGCTGACTAGACTGCGCCATCGAACAACAACAACGAAGAGGCTACCGACCATGCACGCCGCTCATCCGCTGCCCACCGTGAACGTCAAGGACCAGGTCTCCGCCGCCGAATGGCAGACCCGCGTGGACCTCGCCGCCTGCTACCGCCTGATCGCCCTGCAGGGCTGGGACGACCTGATCTTCACCCATATCTCGGCCAAGGTCCCCGGCACCGAGGACTTCCTGATCAACCCCTACGGCATGATGTTCCACGAGATCACCGCGTCGAGCCTGGTGAAGGTGGATGCCTCGGGCAAGAAGCTGATGGACAGCCCCTACGACATCAACCCGGCCGGCTACACCATCCACAGCGCCATCCATGATGTACGCCACGACGTCGCCTGCGTGCTGCACACCCACACTGCCGCCGGCATCGCCGTTTCCGCGCAGAAGCAGGGCCTGCTGCCGATTTCCCAGCAGTCGCTGTTCGTCCTTTCCAGCCTGGCCTACCACGGCTACGAAGGCGTGGCGCTGAACCATGACGAGAAGGCGCGGCTGCAGGCCGACCTGGGCGAAGCCAACTTCATGATCCTGCCCAACCATGGCCTGCTGACCTGCTCCGCGACCATCGCCGACACCTTCCTGATGATGTTCACCCTGCAGCGCGCCTGCGAGATCCAGGTGCTGGCCCAGGGCGGCGGCGCCGAGTTGATCATGATTCCGCAGCAGATCCTCGATGGCGCCCGCGCCATGGCCGCAGCCGTTACCAAGAGCAAGCAGGGCATGGGCGGCGCGCTGGCCTGGCCGGCACTGCTGCGCAAGCTCGACCTGCAGAACCCCGGCTACCGCGACTGATGGCGCTGGCCGGCATCACTCTGCGCGACTGGCGCGCGCAGGGCTGCGACTTCACCTTCCGTGGCCACCCGATCAGGTACTGGAGCGCCGGCAGCGGCGCTCCGCTGCTGTTGATCCACGGATTTCCCACGGCATCCTGGGACTGGCATTTTCTCTGGCAGCCACTGGCCGAGCGCTACCGGGTTATCGCCTGCGACATGCTCGGCTTCGGCGACTCCGCCAAACCCACGGGGCACGACTACCGCATCCTCGAACAGGCCGACCTGCAGCAGGCGCTGCTGGAGCACCTGGGTGTGCAGGAACCGGTGCACCTGCTGGTGCACGACTACGGCAACAGCGTCGGCCAGGAGCTGCTGGCGCGGCACGAAGAGGGAGCTTTCAAGCTGGCTTCGCTGGCCTTCCTCAATGGCGGGCTGTTTCCGGAGACTCATCGCGCCGTGCTGTCGCAGAAACTCCTGCTCAGCCCGCTGGGTGGTTTCTTCGGCAAACTCTTCGATCGCCGGCGACTGGCGCAGAACTTCGCCAAGGTGTTCGGCCCTGGTACGCAACCGTCCGAAGCGGAACTGGATACCTTCTGGGAACTGATCCGCCACAACGACGGGCCGAAAGTCATGCACCGGCTCATCCACTACATCCTCGACCGTCGCGAGCACCGTGAGCGTTGGGTCGGGGCGATGCAGCGCACCGACGTGCCGCTGCGGCTGATCGACGGACCGGAGGACCCGATCTCCGGCGCGCACATGGTGGTGCGCTATCGCGAACTGATACCGCATCCCGATACGGTGGAGTTGCCCGGTATCGGCCATTACCCGCAGGTCGAGGCGCCGGAGCAGGTACTGCAGCATTATCTGGCCTTTCGACAGGAGCGTGCCGAGCAGGTACGGACTGATCCGCCCGTAGATTAGGAACTGGCTGATAGGCACACTCTGAGTGGCAGCGGTAGCTTCCCCGGCTTTGTTCCGCCGGAGGCCGCTACCATGCCACTCAGATCCGTCATTCCCGTCCGCCAGCCGCAAGGCTCGCTGCGCTACCGGGTGTTGCTGCACATGCGCCAGGACTTCGTCTGGATCGCCATTCCGCTGCTGTTGCTGCTGCTGGCGGCCAGCGCGGCCGGTTGTTACTACGCCTGGCTCCTGCAGCACTGGGCGCCTGCCGCTGGCGCTGCGTTGGCGATGCTTGCGGCGGTGGGGCTGGTGCTGTTCTGGAGCGAGTACGACTGGTGGCTGTTCAAGCTCGGCCCGCGCGGCAACCTGAACATGCCCATGCGCTGACGGATCATCCCCTGGCCTTATCGGGCACCATTCAGCCGTGGTCGTCTTGGTTGTGACCGGATCGTGACTGCCGGACACTTGATGAAAAACCATCCTGTCTGGAGCCCCAATCATGAGTGATGCCCTGCACTTCGACGGAAAAGTCGTGATCGTTACCGGAGCCGGTGGCGGCATCGGCCGTGCCCACGCCCTGCTGTTCGCCAAGTACGGCGCCAAGGTGGTGGTGAACGACCTGGGCGGCAGCACCCATGGCGAAGGCGCCAATGCCTCGGCCGCCGACCGCGTGGTCGCCGAAATCCGCGAAGCCGGTGGCATCGCCATCGCCAACCACGACTCGGTGACCGATGGCGAGAAGATCGTGCGCCAGGCCGTCGAGGAATTCGGCCGCATCGACGTGGTGGTGAACAACGCGGGCATCCTGCGCGACAAGACCTTCCACAAGATGGAAGACGCCGACTGGGACCTGGTCTACAAGGTCCATGTCGAGGGCGCCTACAAGGTAACCCGTGCCGCCTGGCCGTTCATGCGCGAGCAGGGCTATGGCCGCGTGATCTTCACCTCGTCCACCTCCGGCATCTACGGCAACTTCGGCCAGAGCAACTACGGCATGGCCAAGCTCGGCCTCTACGGCCTGACCCGCAACCTGGCCATCGAAGGCCGCAAGAACAACATCTTCGTCAACGCCATCGCCCCCACCGGCGGCACCCGCATGACCGAAGGCCTTATCCCGCCGCAGGTATTCGAGCAGCTCAAGCCCGAGCTGGTCAGCCCGCTGGTGGTGTACCTGGGCAGCGAGGCCTGCCAGGAAACCTCCGGCCTGTTCGAAGTGGGTGGCGGCTGGATCGGCAAGGTGCGTTGGGAGCGCAGCCTGGGCGTGGGCTTCGACCCGCGCAAGGGCTTCAGCGTCGAGGACGTGGCGGCCAACTTCGCGCAGATCTGCGACTTCGAGAATGCCGCGCATCCGAAGGACAACGTCGAGGCGCTGCGCGAAATGATGGCGAACCTGCAGAAATACGTCAGCTGATCCGGTCAGCCTGACCGGCGGAACCGCCAGCGGGGCTGTTCCGGGGCGGTGAACGCAGTAAGGTGAAAGGGCCGGCTGAATGCCGGCCCTTCGCTTTTCCGCTTCCAGGCTCGAGGAGTTCGCCATGAGCGTGATAATCCAGAAGAACGGCCCGGTGACCACCCTGGTCATCGCCCGCCCTGCGGTGCGTAACGCTGTGGACCTGCCCACTGCCCAGGCGTTGGCCGATGCCCTGCGCGAGTTCGAACAGGACGACGAAGCCCGCGTCGCCGTGCTCACCGGTGCCGGCGGGAACTTCTGTGCCGGCGCTGACCTGGGGGCATTGGCGGAGGGCGGTGAGCGACGCAACCGACTGGAAACCGAAGGTGATGCCCCCATGGGGCCGAGCCGGATGCAGTTGTCCAAGCCGTTGATCGCCGCCATCGAGGGCTACGCCGTGGCGGGCGGCCTGGAGCTGGCGCTGCTGGCGGACTTGCGGGTGATGGCCGAGGACGCGGTCTGTGGGGTTTTCTGTAGACGCTTCGGCGTGCCCTTGATCGATGGCGGCACTGTGCGTTTGCCACGGATCGTCGGCCAGGGCAGGGCGCTGGACCTGATTCTTACCGGCCGCCCGGTGGGCGCACAGGAAGCCTTCGCCATGGGCCTGGCCAACCGTGTGGTGGCCACCGGCACGGCACTGGAGGCGGCGGAAGAGCTGGCGCGGGAGATCGCCGATTTTCCGCAGAGCTGCATGCTGGCCGACCGGGCGAGCGTGTTCGCGCAATGGGAGCTGTCGTTCGACGTGGCGCTGGCCAACGAATTCCAGGGTGGAATGGCGGTGATCGAAAGTGGCGAGACGGTGGACGGGGCGAAGCGCTTTGCCGGCGGAGCGGGGCGGCACGGAGAGTTCTGACAGGGATTCTGACGATAGGAGCGAGCTTGCTCGCGAACCCGGTCAGCGCTGGTCCTGCCGGTAAGTCTGTTTGCGAGCAAGCGTGCTCCTACAAATACTGGCTTACACCGCGTTGCGCATGGCTCCAGGCAGCTGAGGAGAGGGAAAGCCCGAGTGCCGGGGCTTCCCATCACCCCAACTGGCCGATCAATCGCGCTCGATGATCACGTAGGTCTTGCGCGTGGTTTCCTGGATGTCCCAGATGCCGAGGCTGTTCTGCGGCAGGAGGAAGGCGTCGCCGGCCTGGAAGGCGATCGGCTCGCCGCCGTCCGGGGTGAAGGTGCCGCGGCCGGAGATGAAGTGGCAGAACTCCTGCTCGACGATCTGGCGGCGCCAGCGACCGGGGGTGCATTCCCAGATGCCGGTTTCCACGCCGTCCGGACGCTCAACAGATTCCACGCGGGTCTCGGAAATCGGCTCGCCCAGGGGCACGGCGACCGGGTTCGCCTCACCGAGTTGAGCGTGCAGGGTGTCTTTCAGGTGGGTCAGTTTCATACGGGGCTCCAGTGGGCTTTCTATTCGGGGACTGGCTATTCAGAAGAGGTCGGTGAATCAGCCGACCTTCCAGGTCATCAGGTTTTCCATGCTGGCGGCGACCTTCTCCGCCAGCCGGCGACGCCAGGGCGCGCTGTTCGGGTTGGCCAATACATCGTCCTCGTGCACGAAGCTGCGGATGATGGCGTTGTAGCCGATCCAGCGGCAGGGTTCCGGCTCCCAGCCGCGCAGGCCGTCCTGCACGCTGCGGTCGTTTATGACCCAGGGCTGGCGGGTGAGGGCGCTGTCCTGGCCGAGGATCAGGTCGGCCAGCGTGCGGCCGCCCAGGTTGGTGGCGCCGACGCCTTCACCGCCGTAGCCGCCGGCGAGGGCGATGCCGTTGCGGCGGTCGACCAGCATGTGCGGGTGGAAGCGCCGCGACATGCCCAGGTTGCCGCCCCAGGTGTGGGTGATGCGCACGTCCTTCAATTGCGGGAACAGTTCGCTGAACAGGTAGCGGCGCAGCTCCACTTCATCATTGGTCAGGCTGAAGTCGTTGCGCAGCTTGCCGCCGAAGCGGTAGCCGCCACGGGCGCCAAAGGCCAGGCGGTTGTCCGGGGTGCGCTGGCCGTAGGTGACCTGGCGGCTGAATTCGCTGAAGGCCTGGCCCTTGTCGAGGCCGATCTCCGCCCAGACCGATTCGGGCAGCGGCTCGGTGGCCACCAGCAGGCTCTGCACCGGTAGCTGGTAGTTGCCCAGCGGGGGCAGGTCGGCGGCGTAGCCTTCGATGGCCGGCACCACCCATTGTGCTTTCAGTTCACCCTGCTCGGTGCGCAGCAGGCCGGGTGCCCAATGCGTGACGCGGCTCTTCTCGAAAATCTGCGTACCCTGGCGTTCAACCGCCCGGGCCAGGCCACGCACCAGCTTGGCCGGGTCGATGGTGGCGCAGTGCGGAGTGTGGATGGCGCCCAGTGCGCTGGGAATGCGCAGCTGTTCGGCCAACTCGCTCTTGCTCAGCCAGCGGTAGTCGTCCTCGGTCAGGCCTTCGCTGTGCAGATGCTTGAGGTAGTCGCGCAGACGGGTTTCCTGCTCCGGGTAGCGCGCGGCGGTGTAGAGCACGCCAGCCTTGCGGTAGTCGCAGTCGATGCCTTCGCGGTCGAGGACGCGGGCCACTTCATCGGGAATGTCGTGCAGCAGGTCGTAGGACGCGCGGCGCTGCTCGGGCGACAGGCCGGCGAGCAGACGGTCTTCGCCGAGCATGTTGCCCATCAGCCAGCCGCCGTTGCGACCGGATGCGCCGAAGCCGGCGGTCTCGGCCTCGACGATGGCGATCTTCAGCTGCGGCGCGCGCAGCTTCAGGTAATAGGCAGTCCACAAACCGGTGTAGCCGGCACCGGCGATGGCCACATCGACGTCCAGGGTGCCCTGCAGGGATGGCCGCGGGACGAGATCATCGTCCAGCTGGTTCATCCACAGACTGATATGACGCCATGCCGACATAGACGACTCCAAAAGGAAGAAGGGGGAATGTCGGCAAGCCTAGATTTGGCGCGGGGTTCTGTCGTGCGCGCGGGTACGCGAGGATTGCTCGCGTACCCGCCGGCAGGGGCGCATCAGGCCTCTGCCTGTTCCTCGCGCAGGCGTTTCAGATACTCGCGGGGAGACTGGCCGGTCTGCTGGCGGAAGCAGCGATAGAAGGCCGAGAGCGAGTTGAAGCCGGCGGAGAAGGCCAGTTCGTCGATGCGCGAAGGCAGCGGCGGGCGCAGCTGGCTGAGCAGGTGGGTCAGGCGGGTCTGGTTGACGTACTGGTAGAAGCTCAGGCCCATCACCTGGTTGAGCAGGTAGGAAATCTGGTTGCGCGTGTAGCCGGTGGCAGTGGCCACCTGGGTCAGGTCCAGGTCCGGCGCCAGGTACGGCTGGCTCTTGCTGAAGTAGTCCTCCAGGTCGCTGGCCAACTGGCTGAGCTGGCGCGGCGAGAGGCCCAGGCGGCTGGTGGCCGGACGCGGGTCGATGGCCTGTGGACGGCTTTCGCCGCCTTCGCGCACGACCGAAGCATATTCGTTGATGCGCCAGATCAGGCCGTCGCGCACGGTGATCGCTTCGCTGGAGTGGAAGGTCGCCAGGCGGCCGCTCAAGGTGACCGCGATGCGGTACTGGATGAAGGCGGTGTCGCCGTCCACGCGGATGCGGTCGATGTGGTCGAGGAACTCTTCCGGGCGGCTGGGCATGGTGGCCTGCACGTAGTCGCGCAGGTCGGTGTAGCCCAGGGTGCGGTTCTGGAAGAAGTCGTTGTACTGCACCTGCGCGTGATACAGCGTGAGCACCGCTTCGAGGTCGCGATGCTTCCAGTACTGATGGTAGCGCAGCACCACCTCGCGGGTCTGCTCGGTCAGGTGGCTGTCGGTCGGGCGTTGGTCGATGGCATGCATAGGGGGCTAAGGATGCCCCAGACAGCGCTTCTCGGGTAGTGGAAAAGCACCTGCCGGGCGCAAGGCACTATCCATCGTCTCGATGATCCGTCATCGCTTGCGCCAATATCGCCCGCCAGAGCCCATGGCAGAGGGGGGATTCACTCTTTCGGGCGACACGCCAAATACCACCTTGGAGCGCTTACTCCCCGTCAGGTCGCTCAGTAGGGTAAGGCCACCTAGACACCGTCAGGAGAGCCGCATGACAACAAAAACAAGGCGCGGATTCTTCCAACCGCAACTTCTCGCCACTGCTGTCGCCCTGGGATGCGCCACCCAGGCTCAGGCAATCAACTTCAATATCGGGGAGATCGAAGGTCAGTTCGATTCCAGTCTGTCCGTGGGGGCCAGCTGGAGTACCCAGAGTCCGAAAGAGGACCTGATCGGGGCCGCCAACGGCGGCCACGGCATGACCCAGACCAACGACGATGGCCGTCAGAACTTCCGCAAGGGCCATACCTTCTCGAAGATCTTCAAGGGCATCCACGACCTGGAGCTGAAGTACGGGGACTTCGGCGTCTTCACCCGGGGCAAGTACTGGTATGACTTCCGTCTGAAGGATGAAGGCGTAGCCTTCAAAGACCTTTCGGACGACGGCCGCAAGGAAGGCGCCAAGGCTTCCGGCGCCCAGTTGCTCGATGCCTTCGGCTACTACAACTACGCGATTGCCGACATGCCCGGCACCGTGCGCCTGGGCAAGCAGGTGGTGAGCTGGGGGGAGAGTACCTTCATCGGCAACAGCATCAACACCATCAACCCCATCGACGTCTCCGCCTTCCGTCGTCCTGGTTCGGAAATCAAGGAAGGCCTGATCCCGGTGAACATGCTCTACCTGTCGCAGAGCCTGACCGACAGCCTGTCCGTCGAAGGTTTCTACCAGCTGGAGTGGGACCAGACGGTGCTCGACAACTGCGGCACCTTCTTCTCCACCACCGACGTAGCGGCCGACGGCTGCAAGACCAACTACAACATCCTCGACCCGGCCACGGTCAACTCGCTGAACGCCCCGGCGACCAAGGCGCTGCTCAATTCCCTGGGCGTCACCGTCACACCCGAAGGCCTGATGGTGCCGCGCGGCGCCGACCGCGACGCACGTGATTCGGGCCAGTGGGGCCTGGCCCTGCGCTGGCTGGGCAGCGATGTGGAATACGGCGCCTACGCCATGAACTACCACAGCCGCACGCCCATCGTGAGCATGAAGAACGCCGGCACCGCCGACATCGGCAACGTGCTCCGCGCGCTGTCCGTACCGGGTGGTGCAGCACTCGCACAACCGCTGCTGCTCGGTCGCGGCAATTACTTCCTCGAGTACCCGGAAGACATCCGCCTCTACGGCCTGAGCTTCTCCACCACCCTGCCCACCGGCACCGCGTGGAACGGCGAGATCAGCTACCGGCCGAACATGCCCCTGCAGCTCAACACCACCGACATGACGCCATTGCTCGCCACTACCGTGGTCGGCGGCTTCACCAGCGGTGGCGCTGCCGGTGCGCTGGCCCAGGCCGGCCGCGTCAGTCACGGCTATGTGCGCAAGGAAGTGACCCAGGCGCAGACCACCTTCACCCACTTCTTCGACCAGACCATGGGCGCGGACCGCCTCACCCTGGTGGGCGAAGTCGGCATGACCTACGTGGGTGGCATGACCAATGAGGTCGGCGAGCGCTACGGCCGCGACTCCGTCTACGGCGTCCCGGAGAACGCCACCGCGCGTAACGAGTATGGCAGCGGCGGCTTCTACACCTCGTCCTCCTGGGGTTATCGCGCCCGCGCCATCTGGGACTACAACAACGTCTTCGCCGGGGTGAACCTCAAGCCGAACATCGCCTGGTCCCACGACGTGCACGGTTACGGCCCGGTCTTCAACGAAGGCAGCAAGGCGGCCAGCGTCGGCATCGATGCGGACTACCAGAACACCTACACCGCGAGTCTGAACTACACGAACTTCTTCGGCGGCGATTACAACACCATCGTCGACCGGGACTTCCTGTCGCTCAGCTTCGGCGTGAACTTCTGACCTGCCTGCTCAAGGAATCGACATGAGAACGACAAGAATCCTCCAATGCGGCGCGCTGGCCCTGAGCCTGCTGTCCGGTGGCGTGATGGCGGCGGTGTCCGCCGACGAAGTGGCCAAGCTGGGTACGACCCTGACGCCCATGGGCTCGCAGAAGGAAGGCAACGCCGACGGCAGCATCCCGGCCTGGACCGGGGGCATCTCCCGCACCGCCGGCAAACTCGACGGCAAGGGCTTCCTTTCCAACCCCTTCGCCGACGAGAAGCCGCTGTTCACCATCACCGCGCAGAACGCCGATCAGTACAAGGACAAGCTCTCCGCCGGCCAGTTGGCGATGTTCAAGCGCTACCCGGATACCTACAAGATCCCGGTGTACAAGACCCACCGCACCTTCGCGCTGCCCGACGACATCTACGCCGCCATCAAACGCAGCGCCGAGTTCGTCCAGCCGATCAACGATGGCAACGGCCTGGAGAACTTCGAGAAGAGCCGCTACTACGCCTTCCCGTTGCCGCAGAACGGCGTGCAAGCGCTGTGGAACCATCTGACCCGTTACCACGGCGGTAACATTTCCCGCACGGTAGTACAGGTGGTGCCGCAGACCAACGGCAGCTACACGCCGATCCGCTTCGAAGAATCGATCGCGGTGCCGCAGAGCATGACTGACCAGGACGCCGGCAAGACCGGCAACATCCTCACCTACTTCAAGCAGCAGGTAACGGCGCCGGCACGCCTGGCCGGTAACGTCCTGCTGGTGCACGAGACCCTGGACCAGGTGAAGGAACCTCGCCTGGCGTGGATCTACAACGCCGGCCAGCGCCGTGTTCGCCGTGCACCGCAGGTGGCCTACGACGGTCCGGGTACCGCCTCCGATGGCATGCGCACCTCGGACAACTACGACATGTTCTCCGGCGCGCCGGATCGTTACGACTGGAAACTGGTCGGCAAGCGCGAGATGTACATCCCGTACAACAGCTACCGTCTGAACTCGCCGGACCTCAAGTACGACGACATCGTCAAGCCGGGTCACATCAACCAGGACCTGACCCGTTACGAACTGCACCGCGTGTGGGAAGTGGTCGGCACCCTGAAGTCCGGCGAGCGCAACATCTACGGCCAGCGGCATTTCTACCTCGACGAGGACAGCTGGCAGATCGCCGTGTCCGAGCTGTATGACGGCCGCGGCCAGCTATGGCGCGTCGGTGAAGGCCACGAGATGACCTTCTACACCGAACTCGCCACCGGCTACGCCGCTGAGTCGCTCTACGACATCCTCGCCGGCCGCTACGTGACCTTCGGCCTGAACAACGAAGAGAAGCGCGGCTATCAGTTCGGCCAGAAGGCCAGCATGGCCGACTTCACCCCCGCAGCGCTGCGTAACGCCGGCGTTCGCTGATCCCGCAGTCCGCTCCTTGGCCCCGGCATTCCAGGTGGATGCCGGGTTTCTTTTTTTGCGCTGCGGTCAAGCGGCGCGCCCTCTACTTCGGGCCTGGGCGCAGTCTGCGCTATACCGTCCCATGAGTCTGGCTGATGGTCCTTTGCCCGCTCTGCCCACGGGCATAGTCTGGCCTGCAAATGGCCGGAAGAAGCCCATGTCGACAATCGCCCAGCACAGCGCGGCGCTGCCTCGCCTGCCCCGCCAGCACCTGCCCCGCGAACGGCTGCACGCCAGCCTGAGTGCCACCGAGTGCCGCTTGCGCCTGCTGGTGGCGCCGCCCGGTTGCGGCAAGACGGTGCTGATGAGCGAATGCGCACGCCTGGTACCGACCGGAACTCGCGTGGTCTGGCTGGGGCTGGGAGGGAGGGCGTTGCAGCCGGAGCAGTTCTGCGAGCGGCTGGGCGAGGCACTGGGCGTGCCCTGGGCCGGCGAGGCGGCACTGGCGAGCTGGCTGGAGAACGCCAGCGAGCCGGTCTGGCTGATGCTCGATGACTATCCCCGCGCGCCCGATCCCGCTCTCGACGACTGCTTCGACCGCCTGCTTGCCGTCGCTTCTCCGCTGATCGGCTGGTGGCTGGCCAGCCGTCGTCGCCCGGCCTGCAACCTGACCCGCCTGCTGCTCGAAGGCGAGCTGCTGGAGCTGGGTGCCAGCAGCCTGGCCCTGACCCAGGGCGAGCTGGACGCCTACCTGCAGACCGCCGGCCTGGAGTGGCCCCAGGCCCAGCGCCAGGCGCTGCAGGACGCGAC
Source organism: Pseudomonas sp. HS-18 (assembly GCF_020401845.1). Taxonomy (NCBI): domain Bacteria; kingdom Pseudomonadati; phylum Pseudomonadota; class Gammaproteobacteria; order Pseudomonadales; family Pseudomonadaceae; genus Pseudomonas; species Pseudomonas sp. HS-18. Next base: position 5,237,672 of record NZ_CP084413.1, on the reverse strand, counting down.
CCATGGCTGGTTCGCCGGCGTGCGCCTTCGCCTGCTCAGCCTGGGCAATGAGCCCATCGCGCCCTGCGCTACACTGGTCGCCGAGACCGGCAACGGCCTGCTGCAGGATTACCTGCAACGCGAAGTCCTGGCGAGCCTGCCGGCAGAGCTGGCGGAGACGCTTTGCGGCCTCGCGCAGATTGCCCGCTTCAACCGCGAGCTCTGCGATTACCTGTTCGATGAGCCCGGTCTTGGCCTGGACGGCTTGCAAGCCTGGGGAGTGCTGATCGAAGCGGTGGACAACACCCAGCACTGGTTCCAGGTGGCACCCATGCTCGCGACGGCGCTGGCCAGCCTGTCACGCTGGCCGGCGGCGACCCTGCATCGGCGCGCCTGCCAGTGGTTCACCCAGTGCGGTGAGATCCACTCGGCTTTCGAGCATTCTCTGTACGCCGAGCAGCCGGATGTTTCTGCCAGCCTGCTGCAACGCCTGACCGAAGAGCAGCTCTTGCACGGTCGCAATGTCGAGCGTGTGCTGCAACTGCGCGAATCGCTGCCCGAGGAGTTGCTGTGCAGCACTCCGCGCCTGCTCATCCTCAACGCCTGGACCCTGTTGTTCGTCGGTCGCCTGGATGACGTGGAAGCGCTGCTGGCCGGCTTCGATCGTTTCCTGCCGATGCCCGGCGAGCACCGCCAGCGTGCGCTGATCGCTCAGTGGCAAGGGCTCAACGGCATGCTTACCCATGCCCGTGGCCTGCGTGGCTCCCGCGAGCAACTGCGCGAGGCATTGGCGTACCTGCCGGAGGAGGCCTGGGCGCAGACCCTGATCTGCCTGTCCGCGCTGACCCAGCAGGCCCAGGCCGAAGGGCGCCTGGCCGAGGCACGGCTGATCAACCGCGAGGCGCTGCGGCGAGCGCGCCTGCAAGGCAGCACCACGTTCGAAGCGCTGCTGGAACTGGATCGTGCCCAGTGGCTGGAGCAGCGCGGCGAACTGCAGCGGGCCGATGCGCTGCTGGCGCGGGTGCAGGAATACCTTGATGAGATGCGCATCACCTGCAATGCCATGGCCGGCCGTGTTGCTCTGCGCCGCGGCTGGCTGTGCCTTCGCCAGGGGCGTGACGACGAGGCCCGCGAACTGTTCATTGCCGGGTTGAACGAAACCCGCCGCAGCCACGACCCGAGCTCGATCTATGGCTTCACCGGTATGGCCTGGCTGGATGCGCTGGACGGCGACACCGACGGCGCCTTCAGTCGCCTGCTCGAGGTCGAGCGGCTGATGCAGCTGCAGCATGTCCCGGAACCCATCTACCGTGGGCCGCTGCTGCTCGCCAGCGGCGCGTTGAACCTGCGGCAGAACCGGGCGGGGCCGGCGCGGGAGGTCCTGCAACGCGTGGCTGCGCGCTACCGTAGCGACTCTCTCTGCCCGCCGGCGGCGGCGCCGGACCAGATCCTGCGGGTCGAGCACCACCTAGCGCTGGCCGAGCTCTACGACGGCGACGTGGATGCCGCGCAGCAGAGGCTGCTGGCAATGTTGCCTGACCTGCTGCGTCAGGGACGCAACACCCTGGCCTGCGACGTCTGGCTGGCGCTGGCCGAAGCACATTTCATCGCCGGTAGCCTGGACGAAGCGCGCAGCGCGCTGGACGAGGGCGTTGCTCTGGCCCAGCGTTTCGGCCTGGTCTCCACCCTGCGCGACACCCAGCGCAGGCAGCCGGGCCTGTTCGGTCTGCGCCCGCATGCCGGCGAGATGGCCCCGCACAACCTGCTGAGCCTGCGTGAGCTGTCGGTGCTGGAATTGATCGCCCGAGGGTGTTCGAACCTGGAAATCGGCGAGCGGCTGTACATCTCCCTGCACACGGTGAAGACCCATGCGCGCCGGATCAACGGCAAGCTCGGCGTGGAGCGACGCACCCAGGCGGTGGCGCGGGCGAAGGAATTGGGGTTGTTGAAGGTCTGAGGCGTCAGTGCAGTGCCTTGGGCGGCACGCTGATGTCGGCCAGACGCTGGGCCAGGCGCATCTGCTCGGCGGCGTCGTCGCTGAGCAGCATGGCCCGTTCGAGGTCGTAGCGTTCCGCCTGCGGGCAGTCCAGCACGTGGTAGAGGTCGGCGCGCGCGAGATGATCGCTGGCGCTGGGCGGCCCCAGTTCCAGCACGCGCTGGGCATCTTTCAATGCCGCCAGCGGTTCCCCGGCGGCGAGGTGCAGTTGACGCAGATTGCGTGACAGGCGCTGGAGCATGTCGGTGGCGCTGGCCGTCCGCAGGTGCTCGGCGGACAGCTCGACGTTGGTTCCCATCTGGCGCGCCAGCAGGTCGCGGCAGTCGCGGGTATAAAGACGGCGGCCGGTGGTCGGGTCGAGCAGGTGGTCGGCACCGGGCACCCGCAGGAGGAAGCGGCCAGGGAAATTCACGCCGACCAGGGTGATGCCGTTGCGGCGCGCCATCTCCAGGGCGATCAGCGCCAATGACAGCGGTTGGCCGTGGCGGCGTTGCAAGACCTGGGGGAGCAGGGCGGCGCGCGGGTGCAAGGGGTGCTCGTCATCCTCGGCAAAGCCCAGTTCGCTCAACCGGCGCAGCAGGAACTGCGCGCGCTCCGCATCGCCGGTACCCTGCGGCAGCGCCACTGCGACTTGGTGCGCGAGCGAGTCGAAGAGCCGCAGCGCATGCTCCGGCGGCAGGTGCGGCTCGTGCTCGGTGGCGATCCACAGAGCGGCTTCGAACAGGGCGGGCGGGTCCTGGGCAAGGCAGGCAAGGCAGGCTTGACGCGGGTCCATGGCGTTCTCCGGCTGACTTTGCGGTTGTAACCGGAGCAATGGGCACTCGTCCAGTGGTGCGGTCGTCGCCCGTGAAGGTGATGTGACAGGCGCTGCCTATACTCAGGAGGGTCCTTCGACGGACCGTTGTCCACCCACAGCAAGGGAGCGCCGCCATGTTCGACATGATGGAAGCCACCCGGCTCGAGTCGCTGCATCTCTTCCAGGACCCGGCCACGGGACTCAAGGCCATCATCGCCATCCACAACTCCCGGCTCGGGCCGGCCCTGGGGGGCTGTCGCTACCTGCCCTATCCGAGTCAGGATGCCGCACTGCGCGACGCCGCACGCCTGGCCCAGGGCATGAGCTACAAGGCGGCGCTGGCCGGCCTGCGCCAGGGGGGCGGCAAGGCGGTGATACTGCGCGCGCCTCACGTCAACAACCGTGGCGAACTCTTCGAGGCTTTCGGCCGCATGATCGACACCCTCGGCGGCGCCTACATCACGGCGGTGGACAGTGGCACCTCCAGCGCCGATATGGACTGCATTGCCCAGTTCACCCGTCATGTCACCAGCACCACCAGCGGTGGCGATCCTTCCCCGCATACCGCACTGGGCGTTTTCGCCGGCATTCGTGCCAGCGCCCAGGCGCGCCTGGGCAGTGATGATCTCGATGGGCTGCGTGTAGCGATTCAGGGGCTGGGGAACGTGGGCTATGCGCTGGCCGAACATCTGTCGGCCGCAGGGGCGGAACTGCTGGTCAGCGACATCGACGCAGGCAAGGTCCAATTGGCCGTGCAACAACTGGGCGCACGGCCGGTGCCCAACGAAGCGCTGCTCACCACGCCATGCGATATCCTTGCGCCCTGTGGGTTGGGCGGTGTGCTGACGTCGCAGGTGGTCGGCCACCTGCGCTGCGCTGCCGTCGCCGGGGCGGCCAATAATCAGCTGGCGCACCCTGAGGTGTCGGATGAACTGGAGGGCAGGGGCATCCTCTACGCGCCGGACTACGTGATCAACTCCGGTGGCTTGATCTACGTGGCCCTGCAGCACCAGGGCGAGTCACTGCCGACCATTACCGCGCACCTGTCTCGTATCGCCGAGCGCCTGACCGAAGTCTATGCCCACGCACAGGCCGATCATCTGTCGCCGGCCCGGGTAGCCGACAAGCTGGCTGAGCGGATTCTCTACGGGGAATATTCGGGGCACTGAGCTTCGTGCCGCCGTACGTCACTCCTCGGCGGCGCCCTCGCTGAAGATGTCGTTGAGCGCATCGGGCTGGTTCTTGAAGGCCCGGGCGAAGGCGTCGCGATTCTTGGCCATGAAGATGCCGATCTCCTCGAGCTGATCTTCCTTGAGCGAAGGCACCGCCTTCTCCAGTACCTCGGCCAGCGTTTCCGCCAGTTCCAGCATCTTGTCGTGCCGGTCGGCTTCTGCCTTATCCATGAACAGGCGCTCCGGATCGCGGCTGCTGCGGTACACCACTTCGACGGCCATTCATCACCTCTGTGCCTTCTCTTTGATTGGGGGGAGCAAATTTACTGGTTGTTTATACAGTAAATTGATTGCGCAATGCTACTGCTGGTGTGCGAATCGTTGTCAGCAGCGTAGACGCAGGAAGGGGAAGTGCCTGTATCTGGCCACCATCGGTGGGCGGCCCAAAGCGGTGCGCACGCCCTGTGGGCGCGCGCCAGCGAGCCAGGTGACTGGCGCAATGAATCGTCAGTCAGATGGCTCTGAGGGAAGCAATTCTTGCAGAGGGGAACGTCAGGACGCGATCGGCAGGCCTTTATCGCCGCGCGTCATGGCAGCCAGCAGCTGCGGCGCTGTGCCGCCTTGCTCGATGGCGATGCCGAACCGGATGCTCTGGATAAAGCGCTGGAGTTGCTCCGGGTCCTGCAGCTGGGGATTGCGGATCAGGCGGCGCGCGGTCACACCCTCTTCGGTGGAGAGGGTAAGGACGATGCTGCCGTCGGGCCGTTCAACGCTGAAGTTGACGCGGTATTGGTCCTGAAAGGCGTCGGTCAGCGTCTGAAAGGGACTATCCATCACTCGTTCCTGCCTGTTGTGGGGCGTGCCTCTGGATGGACCGGGGCGCAGCCGAAAAAGTTCGCAGTCATATTCGCGCAGTCGATCTGTGCCATGACTGTGCAAGATCAATGGCGTAGCACTTGCAGGCTTCACGCCAACCAAGCCTTGTATTGCGGAGAACCGACGAATGAAACAGAACTGGGCCGAGCGCCTGAGCGAACGGATGCACGGCTGTGCCGAATCCCTGGGCAATCTGCTGGTGGAGGGCTTCCACTACCTGGCGCTGTTCGCCATCGGGGGCACGGTGTTCTGGTCGGCGGCGGTGGCCTTCGGCGAGATGGTCGGCAAGGGCCATGCGAGCATCGACGACATCCTGCTGCTGTTCATCTACCTCGAACTGGGTGCGATGGTCGGCATCTACTTCAAGACCAACCACATGCCGGTGCGCTTCCTGATCTACGTGGCGATGACCGCGCTGACCCGGCTGATGATCGCCGACATCCAGCACAACCACGTGCCCGACGACGGCATCATCCTGGTTTCGGTGGCATTGTTGCTGCTGGCGCTGGCGATCCTCGTGGTGCGTTACGCCTCCTCGCGCTTTCCCTCGCCGAGTTCCTCGCAACGGGGGGGCGGTGAGCGCGATCTGATCAGCGACGACGAGCGCTGATCGCCCGCCGGCTTGATCCAGAGCCGCCGCTCGGGCGGCGGATGCACTACCATCGGTGCATCCGCCGCCTGAGAAGACCACTCCATGAAGGGATGGAAGCTGTTCGCACCCCTGCTGATCCTGGTGATCATCGCCATCACCCTTTACCTGCGCCTGCACACCCAGCCGCTGTTGCTGCAGGGTGAAGCGGACGCCACCAACGTCATTGTCGCCTCCAAGGCCAAGGGTCGGGTCGAAGTGCTGCATGTGCGGCGTGGCGACGACGTGAAGCAGGGCCAGGTGCTGATTTCCCTCAGCAGTCCGGAGCTAGAGGCCCAGCTGGATTCCCTGCGCGCTGCACGTAACCAGGTGCAGGCCAATCTCGACGAATCTCTCCATGGCACCCGCGAGGAAACCCTGCGCGCCCTGCAGGCCAGCCTGTCCCAGGCCCAGGCCGAGCTGCGCAATGCCGAGCTGGAGTACCAGCGCAATGAAGAACTGGCCGGGCGCGGCTTCGTTTCCCAGGCGCAGATGGACCTTTCCCGTCGCGGCCGCGACGTGGCGCGCAACCGCGTTGCTGAGGCCCAGGCCAATCTCGACCAGGGCAACCAGGGCGACCGCGAGGAGCGCCGGCAGGCGCTGGAAGCTGCCGTGCGCCGGGCCGATGCGCAGATCCTCGAACTGCAGGCCCAGACCGACGACCTCAACGTGGTGGCACCGGTGGACGGCGAGGTCGGGCCGATCCCGGCGGAGCAGGGCGAACTGGTCAATGCCTACAGCCCGTTGCTCACGCTGGTGCGCCTGTCCGACAGTTATTTCGTCTTCAACCTGCGGGAGGACATCCTCGCGGATGTGAAGAAAGGCGATGAAGTGGCCATCCAGGTTCCGGCATTGAAGGGCGCCGAGGTGAAGGCCAAGGTCAGCTATATCGCACCTTTGGGCGACTTCGCGACCAAGCGTGCCACCCGTGCCACCGGTGACTTCGACCTGAAGACCTTCGAGGTCCGCCTTTATCCGGAGCAACCGGTGCCAGGCCTGCGACCCGGGATGAGCGCGCTGTGGCAGTGGAAGCAGTAAGAAGCAACCTGCGGCGCTTCGCCCAGGCCTTCGGTAGCGAGACGCGGGTCGCCCTGCGCAGCTGGACCATCCACTGGCTCGGCTGGCTCTGGCCGTTGCTGCTGTTCGTGGTGATCAGCGGCGTGTACCAGGCGGGCACGTTGCTGGACATGCCGGTGGCGGTGGTCGATGCCGACCACAGCAGCCTGTCGCGACGCATCGTTCGTGAGCTGGATGCCGGCTCCCACGCCAAGGTCGAGGTGCTCGGCGGCGGCCTGCAGGAAGGCCTGCGCCGCCTGCGCATGGCCGACGACTATGCGCTGCTGTATATCCCCCGCGACTTCGAGGCGGATGCGCTGTCGGGTCGCCAGCCGGTTGCCGAGCTCTACTACAACTCGCTGTTCTATTCCGCCGGCTTCTACTCGACCCAGGATTTCAGCGGCCTGATGAGCTCGGTCAACGCCGAGTTGCGCCCACGCCTGGCCGTGGGCATGGATCGCAGCATGCCGGCGCTGGCCAGTATCAGCGTGTCCTATGAAAGCCTGTTCAATGCCAGCGGCAACTACATCTACTTCCAGCAGTTCGCCGCCATCGTGCATCTGCTGCAGCTGTTCGTGATCGTTGCCACGGTGCATGTGCTGGCCCGGGAGGCACCGGAGCTGCGCGCGTCCTCGCCACACATCCTGCGGGCCAAGGCCCTTGGGGCGCGTCTACTGGGCAAGATGGCGCCCTACACGTTGCTGTTCAGTACGTTGCTGATGGTCGAGTTGTTCCTGCTGGTGGAGATCAATGGCGCGCGGATCAACGGCAATCCGTGGTGGATGCTGGCGATCACCGTCTGCTATGTGGCAGCGGCGCAGAGCGTGGGGCTGATGCTGTTCATCTTTACTGCCAACCGCTTCAGCGCCTATTCGCTGATCGGCCTGCTGATCGGTGTGGCGCAGACCTATTCCGGCGTGTTGCTGCCGGAGCTGGCGATGCCGCAGATCGCCCGCATCATCTCCGAGGCCGAGCCGCTGACCCATACCCTGCACGGCCTGTTCGACCAGTTCCTGCGCAGGGCGCCGGCCGAGTCCGGGCTCTATACCTGCTGCAAGCTGCTGCTCTACCCGCTGATCGCCTACATGATCGCCAAGATGCGCCTGCGCCGGCGCCTCGACCTGAGCCCGGCGTAAGGAACCGCCATGCAGAACTTCTGGACCGTCTTCCGCCAGTCCCTGGGCAACATGCTCGGCAAGCCGCTGTGGCTGTTGATGGTGTTGTCGGTGACGCTGACCACCCTGCCATACGCCCATCGCACCATGGACGACCTGCCGGTGGCGGTGATCGACATGGATCACAGCTCGGTGTCCCGCGAGCTGATCCGCCAGCTCGACGCCGCGCCGAAGATCGCCGTGCGTGCCTACGACCAATTGCCTGAAGCCCAACGCGATCTCGCCTGGCGCGAGCTGTTCGGGATCGTGGTGATTCCCGTGGACTTCGAGAAGCGCGTGCTGCGTGGCGAGGCGGTCACCGTGCCGATCTTCGGCGATGCCACCAACCGCATGGCCAACGGGCAGATCCAGCAGGATATCAGTGCCACCTACACCGAACTGTCGCTGCGCTACAACCGCGAACGGCTGATGCGCGGGGGCTTCTCCGAGCAGCAGTCGAACGTCCTGCTGCAACCGGCCATCGGCCAGCTCACCGACCTGTTCAACCCTGGCACCAGCTTCGCGGCCATTGTGCTGCCGGGGCTGGTGACGCTGATCCTGCAGCACAGCCTGTTGCTTTCCTGCACGCGGGTGAATCTCAACCTGCGCGGCGGCACGCCGCGTTCGCTGCGCCAGCCGGCGTCCACGCGCTTTGGCCGGTACGCCGCCCAGCTGTCGATCTGGACGGTGCTGGCGATGCTCTTCTATGTGATCTGGCCGTGGATGATGGGTTACCGGCAGACCGCGTCGTTCTTCATGCTGATGGGGCTGGTGTTGCCGTTCCTGCTGGCGGTGATCGCCATGAGCGAATTCATCGCCGAGGTGCTGCCCTCGGAAGAGGCGGTCTACCTGACCATGACCTTCATCACCCTGCCACTGTTCTACATGGCCGGCTTCACCTGGCCGCCCCAGGCCATGCCGCAGTGGGTGCAACTGCTGGCCGACGCGATACCGTCCACCTGGGCGATTCGCGCGGTGGTGGAAATGAACCAGATGAACCTGCCGCTCTCTGCCGTTGCCGACAGGATTCTCATCCTGTTCGCCATGGCGGCGGCCTACGGTTTACTGGGTACTCTGGTCTACCAGTACCGCAACTGGCGCTGGGACCAGCTCAAGGGCTGGTAGGCGGCCACTTTCGTTCTGCCCCCTGTTCGACGGCGTGCTCAGCGCCGCCACCGACACCCTGGTGCTGCCGTATACGGTCTATCGCCAACAGCGCGACGGCAATATCGAGCTGACGCGCGACTGATCCGTCTAGAGTGAGAGTTCCTACCTCTGCGGGAGCGCTGTGATGAATCCATTGAATGGCAAGGTTGCGGTGGTCACCGGCGCGGCCAGTGGCATCGGCAGGCAGATCGCCCTGACGCTGGCACAGGCGGGCGCGGCCGTGGCCATCGCCGACTTGCAGCAGGTCGCCGCCCAGCGTGTGGTGGACGAGATCGGGGCAGCCGGCGGAAAGGCCTTGGCGGTGGTCATGGACGTCACCGACGAGCAGGCGGTGGACAATGGCATCGATCAGGTGGCCGCCACTTTCGGCGGCATCGACATCCTGGTCTCCAACGCCGGTATCCAGATCGTCAACCCGATCCAGGACTTCGCCTTCGCTGACTGGAAAAAGATGCTCGCCATCCACCTGGACGGCGCCTTCCTCACCACCCGCGCCGTGCTGCGCCATATGTACCCGGCCAAGCGCGGCGGCGTGGTGATCTACATGGGCTCGGTGCACTCCCATGAAGCTTCGCCGCTGAAATCCGCCTATGTCACCGCCAAGCACGGCCTGCTCGGGCTGGCCCGTACCCTGGCCAAGGAGGGCGGGCCGCAGGGCGTGCGCTCCCATGTGGTCTGCCCCGGCTTCGTGCGCACGCCGCTGGTGGAGAAGCAGATTCCCGAACAGGCGAAGGAACTGGGCATCAGCGAGGAAGCGGTGGTCAAGCAGGTGATGCTCGGCGGCACCGTGGATGGCGAGTTCACCACCGTGGAGGATGTGGCGCAGACGGTACTGTTCCTGGCCAGCTTCCCCTCGGCGGCGCTCACCGGGCAGTCGGTGCTGGTCAGCCATGGCTGGGGGATGCGCTGAAGCGCAGGTGTAGCGCCAGAAAAAAGCCCCGGCTCAATCGATAGGCGAGCCAGGGCTTGGGGACAACATCTGCGCCGGCAAGCGCTCCGGTTCTGCTGGAATTTCTGCCTGTTCCGGGGTCGGGGCTGGTTGATTCGGCGCAGCAGTAGATTCCCCTGGATCGGGGCCGAGCGATGTAGTGGGTTTACCGTTCGGTCTGTCAGGCAATTCTCCATCGGCTGGCGCGTCCGATTTGCCGTCGGGCGATTGCCGCTGGCTCGTCGTCCCCGGTGGCGACAAATGGCACTTCCGTCCCTGCCGATGATCGTCACGACACACATGGTGCTTGCCGTGGCGGGGCCGCCATGGCGCATCGTGTTCAAACAATAATATTTCGTATTTAAGATGAAAAGCCTGATGCTGCTTGCCGGTACCGCGGCGGTGGTGGGCAGTGGAGGCCTGGGCCTGCGCGAATCGCCCTGGCTGGCGCAGTAGCGCACCTCGGTGGGCGAGCGCCGACGCATCGCCCTGCCTGATGGTGGTTGGCTGCAACTCAATACCGACAGCGTCGTGGATATAGCCTACGACGCCCACACTCGACGCGTGCGCCTGTCCGCCGGCGAGATGCTGGTACAGACCGCTCCGGACAGCGCCGGCCGTGCCTTCTGGGTCGATACGCCGCTGGGGCGCCTGCAGGCGCTGGACACGCGATTCGCCGTACGCCTGGACGGCAGCGATGCGCGGCTTTCGGTGCAGGAGGGTGCGGTGGCGGTCATGCTGGCGCTGCGCCATGAGTCGGCCGGTGTCATCGAGGCCGGCCGCCAGGCCCGTTTCGACCGCAAGGGGCTGTACGGTGAAACGACGCTGGAGGCCGATTCGCTGGCGTGGAGCGAGGGCTACCTGGTGGCGCGGCAATGGACGCTCGGCTGCCTGTGTGCCGAACTGGCGCGCTATCGCCCCGGCGTGCTGCGCTGCGATCCGGCGGTTGCCAAGCTGGCCATTTCCGGCGTGTTCTCCCTGGACCAGCCCGAGCAGGCCATTGCCGCGCTGCAACGCAGCCTGCCAGTGCGCGCGCACTACCGTACGCGCTGGTGGGTGACGCTGGTGCCGTTGGCCTGAGGCCAATGTCCAAGGCTCCCGAGGCGAGCCTGTTCGTTTGCGCAACGCTCCGCTGGCAATCACACCGCCTTGGGCAGCGGTGCGAAGAGTGCGTCGATATCCGCGTCGTCCAGTTGCCAGTCGGCGCCGGTACCTTCGAGGATGCCGGCGGCCAGCGCGGCCTTGTCGCGCTGCAGCCGCTGGATCTTCTCTTCCACCGTGCCGCGGGCGATCAGCTTGTAGACGAATACCGGCTTGTCCTGGCCGATGCGGTAGGCACGGTCGCTGGCCTGGTTTTCCGCGGCCGGGTTCCACCAGGGGTCGTAGTGGATCACGGTATCGGCGGCGGTGAGGTTCAGGCCTACACCACCGGCCTTCAGGCTGATGAGGAACAGCGGCACGCGGCCTTCCTGGAAATCCTTCACCGGCGCGCGGCGGTCGCGGGTGTCGCCGGTGAGCAGGGCGTATTCCAGGTTGCGTTCGGCCAGCGCCTCGCCGATCAACGCGAGCATCGAGGTGAACTGCGAGAACACCAGTACGCGGCGGCCTTCGGCGAGCAGCTCTTCGAGCATGTCCAGCAGGTAGACCAGCTTGCCCGAGGTCACCGCGCGGGCGGATTTGCCGGTGGGCGGCGGCGCTTCCTTGTTCACCAGGCGGATGTCGCAGCAGACCTGGCGCAGCTTGAGCAGCGCCTCGAGGATGATGATGCGGCTGCGCGCCAGGCCTCGGCGGGCGATCTCGTCGCGCACTTTGCGGTCCAGCGCCAGGCGCACGGTTTCGTAGAGGTCGCGTTGCGCCTCGCTGAGTTCGATGTGCTGGATGAACTCGCTCTTGGGCGGCAGCTCCGAGGCGACCTGTTCCTTGGTGCGGCGCAGCAGGAACGGGCGGATGCGCGCGGCCAGGTGCGCCAGGCGGCCCTGGTCGCCGTGGCGCTCGATGGGCGTGCGGTAGTCCACGGCGAACTGCCGGGCGTCGCCCAGCCAGCCCGGCAGCAGGAAGTGGAACAGCGACCACAGCTCGCCCAGGTGATTCTCCAGCGGCGTGCCGGTCAGGCACAGACGATTGCGCGCGCGCAGGTGGCGCGCGGCCTGGGCCGCCTTGGTGGTGGCGTTCTTGATGTTCTGCGCCTCGTCGAGGATCAGCAGGTGATATTCGTGCTGCCCGAGCTTCTCGGCATCGCGCGGCAGCAGGGCATAGGTGGTGAGGATCAGGTCGTGCTCGGCGATCTTCGCGAACGCCTTGCGCCGGCCGGCTCCGTGCAATGCGAGCACGCGCAGCTGCGGAGTGAAGCGCTCGGCTTCGTCGAGCCAGTTGGGGATCAGGCTGGTGGGCATGATCACCAGCGCCGGGCTGGTCAGGCGCCCGGCCTGCTTTTCCAGCAGCACGTGGGCGAGGGACTGCAGCGTCTTGCCCAGGCCCATGTCGTCGGCGAGGATGCCGCTGGCGCCGACTTCGCGCAGCGTTTGCATCCAGCTCAGGCCCTCGTGCTGGTAGGCGCGCAGCTCGGCGTTGAGGCCGGCGGGGATCTGCGCCGGTTGCGCGCGGTAGTCGCGCAGGCGATGCGCTATTTCGCGCAATTGCTCGCCGCCCTGCCAGGTCAGCGGCAGTTCCTCCAGTTCAGTCAGGCGCGCGGCGTCCGGCGCGCCCATGCGCAGGCGGCGTACCGGCAACTGTTCGCCGAGATAGAACTCGGACAGCGTGCCGAGCATCGGCTTGAGCTTGCCGAAGGGCAGCGAGACGCGCAGCGGTCGGTCCGAGGCGGTCTGCCAGGTGTGGATCGGGTTGCGCCCGGCATCCAGGCGCAGCACCAGTTGTTCATCGTCGGCATGGCGGGCGAGGGCGACCGGGTCGAGCAGCGCGGGCATGCGCCGGATCAGTTCGATCAGCGCCGGCAGCAGGCTGATGCGTCGGCCTTCCACCTCGATGCCCAGTTCCAGGTCGAACCACTGGCGGTCGTCGGTTTCCTCAATCTCGGCGTACCAGTTTTCCACCGGCGTGAGGTCGAAGACGAACTCCGGGCGGATGTCGATTTCCCAGCCCTGCTCGCGCAGCCGGGGCAGGCCCTCGCGCATGAACTCTTGCCAGGCGCTGTCGTCGGGCAGTTCGAACATTTCCCCGGCGCTGTCTTCCAGGGCGTCGCTGCGGCGCATCGCCGGCTTGAAGCCGAGTTCGCGCAGGTCCAGGCGCCAGGCTTGCTCCAGTTCCAGTTCGCGGCTGACACGGACGATCTGGTCATCGCGGAATACCCGGATCTCGCGGCCCGAGCGCGGAGTGACGCTGCCCGAGACCGGCATGTCGCCATACAGGAAGGCCAGCGCGGCGCGGTGCCGGGAGATGTTCTGCATGCGCCCGCTGCGCAGGTCGAAGCCGCTGTGCACGTGGCTGCCCAGGGTCAGCCGTGGCCGGGGCGCGAGTTCGTCGCGCTCCACGGCAGGCAATGGAGATTCGGCGGGTGGCTTCATCCGAGTGTCCTTCCGGCAGTCCAGCCGAGTACGCAAACGCCCGATGATACCGCGATTTTTCTCGGGCGGGACGCGGAAGGAAACCGGCGGTCAGCGGGCGAAGCGTTTCGCCCCGGCGACGCACAGCACCACGGCGACGGTGGCACCGGCCATCAGCGGGCTGATCTGCTCGTGCAGCAGCAGGCCGGCCAGCGCCAGGCCGAAGAACGGCTGCAACAGCTGCAGCTGGCCGACCGCGGCGATGCCGCCGGTGGCCAGGCCGTGGTACCAGAAGAAGAAGCCGATCAGCATGCTGAACAGCGACACGTAGCCCAGGCTCAGCCAGGCCGGCCAACTGGCGCCGCTGAAGGTCTGCGGCTGGGTGTACCAGGCCAGCGGCAGCATCAGCGGCAGGGACAGCACCAGCACCCAGCAGATCACCTGCCAGCTGCCCAGGTGACGGGCGATGCGGCCACCCTCGGCGTAGCCCAGGCCGCAGACGACGACGGCGGCCAGCATCAGCAGGTCGCCGGTGAAGTTGCCCGCGCCGCTCTGCGACAGGGCGAAGCCGGCCACCACGGCGCTGCCCAGCAGCGAGCAGATCCAGAACGCCGGGCGCGGCTGCTCGCCGGCGCGGATCACGCCGAACAGCGCGGTAGCCAGGGGCAGCAGGCCGACGAAGACGATGGCGTGGGCAGAGTTGACGTGCTTGAGCGCGAGCGCGGTGAGCAGCGGGAAACCCACCACCACGCCGCCGGCCACCACCAGCAGGGGAATCAGGTCCTTGCGCGCCGGCAGCCTCTGCCGCAGCAGGATGAGGATCGCCGCCGCCAGCAGGCCGGCGATGCTGGCGCGGGCCAGGGTGAGGAAGGTCGGATCGAAGTGGGCTACCGCTACCCGCGTTGCCGGGAGCGAGCCGCTGAAGATGAGCACGCCGAGAAAGCCACTGAGCCAGCCGCTGAGGTGGCTGTTCGAGGCGAGGGTGTGGGAGTTGTTCATGGGTAGCATCCGGCAGGAGAGCGAGCCTGGAGGATGCGCGCAGAGCCGCCCGGCGGCCAGTGACAGAAAGGTACAATTTGCGCAAACTGTCCGTAAATTATCCCGGTACAAAATCCAGGGGCAGGCGAGGGCGGCATGGGCAGGCCAAAGAGCACACGGGTCGATTCGGTAATGCAGCATGTGCGCGAGCGCCTGGCGGCGCGGGCGCTGGTGCCGGGGGAACGGTTGCCGTCGATTCGCCAGTTGGCCGAGCAGCTGGAGGTGTCCAAGACTACCGTGGTGGAGGCTTACGACCGCCTGGCCGCCGACGGCGTGATCGCTGCGCGGCGTGGCTCCGGTTTCTATGTAGCCGGCCATGCGCCGCCGCTGTCCCTGGCGGACGTCGGCCCGACGCTGGACCGCAGCATCGACCCGCTGTGGATTTCCCGGCAATCCCTGGAGGCCGCGGATACCTCGCTCAAGCCCGGTTGCGGCTGGCTGCCGCCGTCCTGGCTGCCGGAAGAGGAGCTGCGCCGCGCGCTGCGGCAGATTGCCCGCGCGCCGCAATCCAGCCTGCTGGAATATGGTCGCCCCTATGGCCACTCCGGCCTGCGCGAACAACTGGCGCGGCGGCTGGGCGATTACGGCGTGCCGGTGGGCCCGCAGCAGATAGTGCTGACCGACAACGGCACCCAGGCCATCGACCTGATCTGCCGCTTTCTGCTGGAGCCCGGCGACTGCGTGCTGGTGGACGACCCGGGCTACTTCAACTTCCAGGCACTGTTGCGTGCCCATCGGGTGCAGGTCGTCGGTGTGCCCTATACGCCGACCGGGCCGGACGTCGCCGCCATGGCTGGCCTGCTGGAGCAGCACCGGCCGCGCCTGTACATCACCAACTCGGCCTTCCATAACCCCACCGGCGCGGTGCTCTCGCCGCTGGTCGCCCATCGCCTGCTGAAGTTGGCCGAGGCCCATGACCTGCTGATCGTCGAGGACGATATCTTCGGCGACTTCGAGCACGAAAGTGCGCCGCGCCTGTCGGCCTTCGACGGGCTGGAGCGGGTGATCCAGGTCGGCAGCTTCTCCAAGACGCTGTCGGCTTCGGTGCGCTGCGGCTACATCGCCACCCAGCCGGAATGGTGCGAGCGCCTGGTGGACCTGAAGCTGGCGACCAGCTTCGGCAACAGCCCGTTCAGTGCCGAGATGCTCTTCGAGCTGCTGCGCAAGGGCAGCTACCGCCGCCACCTGGATAGCCTGCGCGGGCGCCTGGCCGACGCCATGGGCGAGACGCTGCTGCGCTTGCGCGCGCTGGATATCCAGCCCTGGCTGGAGCCGCGCGGCGGGGTGTTCGTCTGGGCCTGCCTGCCGGGAGGGCTGGACGCCGCCGAAGTCTCGCGCGCGGCCCTGGCGGACAACCTGGTGCTGGCGCCGGGCAACGTTTTCAGCCTGAGCCAGAGCGCCACAGGTTACCTGCGCTTCAACGTCGCGCAGTGCCTGTCGCCTCGTGTGTTCGAGGGGCTGGAGCGGGCCATGGGGCAGGTGGCGAATCGCCCGTAAAGGCGATAACTCCTGTATCGACCGAAACGGCTGCGGAAAATTGAACAGTTGTACAAGGGAATCTGAAAAATACCACTTCACGGTCGAACGGGTGGGTGAACTGCCAGCAGGAGCGAAGCTCTAGGATTATCGATTCAGCCGTTCGGGGCGCACTGAGCATCCCGAGGTGAATCGTTGGATCAGAAAAAGAGGACACCCCATGGCCGAGCCGTGCCAGTTGTACCTGAAGGTTGCCATCAGCCGCTTCAGGTTTGAGGCCTTTCTTTCCCAGGAGGCGGGTTCCGCCGCCTGTTTTGGCGATCTCGAGCGATGGCTGGATGGCGATCACCACCGGCGAGGCGGCCTCACCTGGAGCGAACTCTGCGAACTGGGGCAGGGCACCACCGCGGCGGCCTGGGTCGCGGGCTGGAGCCGGCACCTGCGCTCGCCGGCCTGGAACCACTACGACGATGCGACCCAGACCTGGAGCCTGGGCGTGCTGGAGTTCACCGAAAGGCGCGACTGGATCATCGGTGCGATCAACGTGCTGCGCAGAATCGCTGAGTACAAGGACCTACCGGACACGGACTATCTGCTGATCTACGAATACCTGTTCGGCAAAGGCACGGTGGTGGCCGCCGTCGAACTGACACCCGGTGCTTCCCGGATACTGCCGGGGCCGCCGCCCCTGCGTGTCACGGCCGAGGCCGACCTGATGATGAACAGTCTGTTGCGCGCCATGGATGTGACCGCGGCCTATGCCGTTCAGCGAATTTCCGACACAGATACTCACAAACGGCGCTGCTGAGTTCTTTTAATTGAGAAGCAATATCATATAATTCCGCTTTTCAATCGCGCGCCTGGGCTGTGCCCGGGCCGCCTCGCAGGATTCACCTCGATGTGCGTCTCACCGCGCCTGAACCGTTCGAGCACCCAACCATGAGCGCAACCCAGGCCGGCGTCATCGCTGCCCGCATCCTCAGCGCCGTGGTCGGCGGCTATGCCCTGGCCTACACCGCCACTGCCTTCTTCAGCGTCTACCTGCCGATGTCGCGCTCGGATCGCGTGTCGCTGGCCAGCCTGGCCTGCTTCATCGTCTGGGTCGCGGCGATCCTCTACGCCTTCGGCGCGAAAAGCCCGTGGCGCGCGGTGTGGGTGCCGGTGGCGCTGAGCGTCGTGCTGGGCCTGGCCGCCTTCCTGCCGACCGCCTACGGGGTGCGCCCATGAGCCTGCGCCAATCCATGTCCGGCCTGCACACCTGGAGCGGGCTGCTGGTCAGCTGGATTCTCTTTGTCGTGCTGTTCTCCGGCACCGTCGCGGTGTTCGACAAGGAGCTCACCCGCTGGATGACGCCGCAGTTGCACACGCTGGACGAAGTGAAAGTCGGTGCCGACCAGGTGCGTGAGCTGATCGTCGAGCGTGCGCCCAAGGCCCACGGCTACTGGATGCACCCGCCCACCGAACGCATGCCGTACTGGACGGCTGGCTGGGAGCCGGCGGACTTCAGCGAGTTCCAGTCGTTCCTGGTGGACGCCCAGAGCGGCGAGGTATTGCCCAGGACCGTCGGCGGCAACTTCTTCCTCGAACTGCACTACGAGCTGCATGGCGGGATGATCGGCCTCTACGTGGTCGGCGTGGCCGGTGTGTTCATGCTGGTGGCGCTGGTCAGCGGGGTGATCGTCCACCGGCGCATCTTCAAGGACTTCTTCACCCTGCGTCCGAAGGCGGCGAAGCAGCGCGCCTGGCTGGATGCGCACAACGTGCTGGGCGTGCTTGGCCTGCCGTTCCATCTGCTGATGGCGTACACGGGGCTGGCGGTCTTCATCACCTTCTATATGACCGCCGGCATCAAGGTGGCCTACAAGAACGACATGGAGCATTTCTTCCATGACGTGCAGGGTGCCTTCGACCGGGAAGCGCTGGGCAAGCCGGCGAAGGCGACCAAGTCCATCGACAACATGATCCTCAAGGCCCGTGAAGCCTGGGGCGACGACAGCCAGGTCGGCTGGATCAATATCGAGAACCCGGGGGACGCCGGCGCGATGGTGCAGATCCGCAAGGCGGTGGACAAGGGCATGGTCAACGACCAGCGCACCGTGTCCTTCGACTCCGGCAGCGGCGCGCTGCTGCACGTGCAGAAGCCCTACAAGCCGGGCTACAAGACCTACGCCTGGTTGACCGGCCTGCACATGGCGCAGTTCGGCAACGACCTGCTGCGGGTGATGTATTTCGCCCTCGGCCTGGTGGGCTGCGTGATGGTGTTCGGCGGCCTGCAAGTCTGGGTGAGCAAGCGTGAAACCCGTGGCCACCGGGGCGTGGCGCTGGTACGCACGCTCAACGGCGCGGTGTGCGGCGGCCTCCCGGTCGCCTCGCTCGGCCTGCTCGCGGCTTCGCGGTTGTTGCCGGCCGATCTGCTCCAGCGCACTCGCTGGGAAGCCACCGCCTTCGTGGTGATCTGGCTGCTGGCGCTGCTCCATGCGCTGCTGCGCCGGGGTAGCCGGGCCATGGCCCGCGAGCAGTTCGTCACCCTGGCAGCGCTGGCGTTTTTGCTGCCGGTGCTGAGTCTGTTCGGCCCCGAGCCGGGACGGATCACGACCCACTTCGCCAATGGCGACTGGACGATGGTCGGTATCGATCTTGGTCTGCTGCTGGTCGGCAGCCTCTGCGCCTTTCTTGGCTGGCGACTGGGCCAGGAGCGCGCCGAGCCCGCCCGCGCAGGTCGTGCCCGTAACGAGGAGTTCGCCTGATGCTGCTGGTGTTCGGTCTCAATCTGCTGGCGCTGGCGGCGGGCTGCCTGTCGCTGTCGCGCCATCACCGCGATCTGTTCGGTAATGCGCCCTCCGAGTCCCGTGTGCGTCTGCTGCGTATCGTGGCGCTGGTGGATGGCGCGCTGGCGCTGGCCTACGCGATCCACGTCATCGGCATGGAACTGGGCATCGTCTATTGGGCGTGCCTGTTGATGATCGCGGGGGCTGTGCTGGTCCTGCTGCTGGCCTGGCGGCCGCGCTGGGCGCTGCCGACGGCGGCGGCGATGCCGGTGATTGGTGGTGTGTTGGCCGTACTCGGCTGACGCTTCAAGCTTTTATAGGAGCGAGCAAGCTCGCTCCTATAGGTCGGGTGTTCGCGCAGGATCGGCCAGCGGCCTACTCCTCGAACGCCTGCCGATATTCCCCCGGTGTGCCACCCACCACCGACCTGAAACGGTTGGCGAAATGACTGGCGCTGGAGAACCCGCACGCCAGCGCCACCTGGCTCAGCGGCTGGCGCGTATCGCGCAGCAGGCGCTGCGCCAGGGCCACGCGGCGGGCCAGCACGTACTGGTGCGGCGGCATGCCGAAGCTTTCGCGGAACATCCGCGCGAAGTGGTATTCCGACAGCGCCGTCTGCATCGCCAGCTCGCCCAGCGACAATGGCTGGTCCAGGCGCTGCTCGATGTACTCGGCAACCCGCCGGCGCATCACCGGTGCCAATCCGCCCTTGAGCTTCAACCCTTCCCGCAGGCCGACCTGATTGAGCAACAGATGATCGATCAGGTCATGGGCCAGGGTACTGGTGCGGATGCGTTCGCCCGGCTCGTGCCAGTCCAGCTTCACCAGTTGGCGGAATCGCGCAGCCTGCTGCGGGTCATCGAGGAAGGTGCGTTCGTGCAGTTGCAGTTCACGCGGCTCGCGGTCGAGCAGGCGGATGCAGCCGAGGGAGAACTGTTCCTGGCCGATATAGAGGTGCGCCAGGCGGATGTCGCCGTTGACGATCCAGGCCGACTCGGCGCCGGCCGGCATCACACAGAGTTTGTCTGGTGCACCCTTGCTGCCCGGCGCGCCGCGGCGAAAGGTGCCGGTGCCGTCGTTCAGGTAGCAGGACAGCGTGTGGTGGCTGGGCGCGTGGTAGTCGCGGGCATCGTGGCTGTTGCTCCAGATCGCCGCGGACAGCCCGTCGCCCAGCTCCGCGCAGCGCTCCAGGCGGGCGTTGGGCGAGGCGTTCATCGACTGAAAGACTTCGAGCTGCGAAATGGCTGACATGGGCGTTCCTCTGCTGCCTTCACTCTACCCGCGCGGGCGCGCCTTGCCAGCCCGGCTGTCGCAATAAGCGCAAGAATCTGCAAGCCGGTCCCGGGCCTGGGCGGGAGACTGTTTCTCCAGTCATCCGGAGATCGCCATGAATCTCTCGCTCTACCTGCTCACGGTGCTCATCTGGGGCACCACCTGGATCGCCATCAAGCTGCAGGTCGGCGCCGTCGCCATTCCGTTGTCCATCGCCTACCGCTTCAGCCTGGCGGCGCTGGTGCTGTTCGCCCTGCTGCTGGTGTCGCGGCGGTTGCAGCCGCTGGGCCGGCGCGGGCAGGCGATCTGCTTCGCCCAGGGGTTGTGCCTGTTCTGCGTGAACTTCCTGTGCTTCTACACCGCGAGCCAATGGATCCCCAGCGGGCTGGTCGCCGTGGTGTTTTCCACCGCCACGCTGTGGAATGCGCTGAATGCGCGGATTTTCTTCGGCCAGCGCATTGCGCCCAACGTGCTGGGCGGCGGCGCATTCGGCCTTGCAGGGCTGGCGCTGCTGTTCTGGCCGGAGCTGTCGGGGCACCAGGCGACGCGGGAGACCTTCTACGGCCTGGGCCTGGCGCTGCTCGGCACCTTGTGTTTCTCGGCGGGCAACCTGTTGTCGAGCCTGCAGCAGAAGGCCGGGCTGCGGCCGCTGTCGACCAATGCCTGGGGCATGCTCTACGGCTCGCTGATCCTGCTGGGCATCTGCCTGGTGCGGGGCGTCCCGCTGACCTTCGACAGCAGCCCGCAGTACGTCTGGTCGCTGCTGTACCTGGCGATTCCCGGCTCGGTGATCGGCTTTACCGCCTACCTGACGCTGGTCGGGCGCATGGGGCCGGAGCGTGCGGCCTATTGCACCGTGCTGTTCCCGGTGGTGGCGCTGAACGTCTCGGCCTTCGCCGAAGGCTACCAGTGGAGCCTGCCGGCGTTGGCCGGGCTGGGGCTGGTGATGGCCGGCAACGTCCTGGTGTTCCGCAAGCCCAGGCCAGTGCTGCAGCCGGCACGGGCGTGAACCTGTAGGAGCGAGCTTGCTCGCGAACAGCCTCACTGCGATGCTGGTTCGCGAGCGAGCTCGCTCCTACATCGATATCCTGGCTTCAGCGCTGGGACATCAGCTTCGTAGGGCGAATAACGCGCCAGCGTTATCCGCCGCCGAGGTGCCGGCGGATAACCTGTTCCAGGTTATGCGCCCTACGAAAAGCGCATCAGGCCTTCCACGACTGCGGGTTGACCAGGTTCTTCGGTCGCTCGCCACGCAGCGCCGCCTCGAAGTTGTCCAGCGCGCACTCGGCCATGGCCTGGCGGGTTTCGTGGGTCGCCGAGCCGATGTGCGGCAGGGTCACGGCGTTGGGCAGGGCGAACAGCGGCGACTCGGCCAGCGGTTCCTTCTCGTAGACGTCCAGGCCGGCGGCGAGGATGCGCTTCTCCTGCAGCGCTTCCACCAGCGCGGCTTCGTCGATCACCTGGCCTCGGGCGATGTTCACCAGGATGCCGGTGGGCTTCATCAGTTCCAGCTCGCGCTTGCCGATCAGCTTGCGGGTCTTGTCCGACAGCGGCACCACTACGCAGACGAAATCCGCCTCGCCCAACAGTTCATCGAAGCCGCAGAAACGCGCGCCCAGTTCCTGTTCCAGCTCCGGCTTGCGGCTGTTGCCGTGGTAGAGGATGTCCATGTTGAAACCGAAGTGGCCGCGGCGGGCGATGGCGGCGCCGATGCGGCCCAGGCCGAGGATGCCGAGCTTCTTGCCATGCACGTCGACGCCGAACTGCTGGGCGTCCACGGTGCGCTTCCACTGGCCGGCCTTGGTCCAGGCATCCAGCTCGGCGGTGCGCCGGGCGGCGGCCATCATCAGGGCGAAGCCGAGGTCCGCAGTGGTTTCCGTGAGCACGTCCGGGGTGTTGGTCAGCGGGATGCCGCGCTGGTTCAGGTAATCCAGGTCGTAGTTGTCATAGCCCACCGAGACGCTGGAGATGACTTCCAGCTGCGTGGCCTGGGCCAGTTGCTTCTCGCCCAGCGGCCGACCGACGCCGATCATGCCGTGGGTTTCCGGCAGGGCCGCGGCAAGCTGCGCGTCGACGTCGCCCTGCTTGGGGTCGAGCACGGTGACGTTGAACTGGGCGCGCAGGCGGTTGAGGTGTGCCGCGGCAAGGCGGCTGAAGACAAAGACATTCTTTTTCATGGCTCTCGGACGGCAGGGAGGCGGGGGGGCTTAACCCTACCACTGCCGGGCTAGAGCGGCACAAGGCTTACGTGTGCGCTGGGCGGTTATCGAACGACGAACACCCCGGGTGGTGCGGGGGAAAGTGGGTCGCGGGCAAGCTCACTGAACACCGGGGTAGGGAGTTACACAGTGAGCTTGCCCGCGAAACACGACGAAAGAGGGTGGTCAGGGTCCCACATCGGCGAGGCCGGCGCCATCGGCCTGGAGCACGCCGGGGAGGTTCTCGCGCAGGTAGGCTACCCAGGTCTTGATCTTCGCGTCCAGGTACTGCCGCGACGGGTACAGCGCGTAGACGTTGAGGATCTGCAGCTTGTAATGCGGCAGCACGCGCACCAGCGAGCCATCGCGCAGGCCGTCGATCGCCGAGTAGACCGGCAAGGCGCTGATGCCCATGCCGGAGCCGATGGCCTCGGTCATGGCGTCACCGACATTCACCTGGAAGGGCGAGGGGCCGAGGGTGATCATTTCCTGGCCGTTGGGACCGTCGAACAGCCATTTGTCCAGCGGCAGCACCGGGCTGATCAGGCGCAGGCAGTCGTGCTCCATCAGTTCGGTGGGTGTCTTCGGCGTGCCGCGTCGGGCCAGGTAGTCGGGCGAGGCACAGAGGATGCTGTAGGTCTCGCCGATGCGCTGGGACACCAGGCCCGAATCGGGCAGTTCCGAGGCGACCACGATGGCCACGTCGAAGCCTTCGTCGAGCAGGTCCGGCACGCGGTTGGCCATGGTCAGCTCGAAGGTCACGTCCGGATGCAACTGGCGATAGTTGGCGATGGCGCGGATCACGTAGTGCTGGCCGATGCCGGTCATCGAGTGCACGCGCAGGCGGCCGGCAGGGCGGGCGTGGGCATCGCTGGCCTCGGCCTCGGCCTCCTCGACATAGGCGAGGATCTGCTCGCAGCGCAGCAGGTAGCGCTGGCCGGCCTCGGTCAGGGCGATGCGCCGGGTGGTGCGGTTGAGCAGGCGGGTCCGCAGGTGGGACTCCAGATTGGCGACCGCGCGGGATACGTAGGCGGTGGTGGTGTTCAGCTGCTGCGCGGCGGCGGTGAAACTGCCGGTTTCCGCGACACAGGCGAACGCACGCATGGTCTGCAGTGTGTCCATTGGGGCCTCGTCAGTGGGGCGTCTGTCCCGGGTGGCGACGTCGATGCAGCGATACGTCGCCGCCGCCGGCATGTCCTTGATGGGTGGCAATGCGCGGAGCAGAGCGGGGGCGGCCTATTGTCACATGGATGACGACACACATTGTTTCATTATCGGTAATAAACAATCACAAAACAGCCGGCTTATCCGTTCCCTTTCCCGTCCCTAGAATTCAATCGCCGCAACTGGCTTTGCCGGCTCTCCACGCTTAAAAGCCCCACGCTGAAAAGCTAGACCACTTCCAGGACCTCCACCGTGTCGCGTCACCTCGTGAAAGGACTGACGTTCGTCGGCTCCTTTGTCATTTTTTCAACAATCGCCGGATGTATCAGCACCAACGGCATCGCCCCGCAGGAACAGCGCATGGGCGACACCGAGCTGGCCACCGACGCCGCCATCGCGCACGCCAACCAGGAAGCTGGCTGGCCGGCCGAGCAGTGGTGGCGTGCCTATGGCGATCCGCAGTTGAATAGCTGGGTGCAGACTGCGCTGGACGGCAGCCCGACCCTGGCCCAGGCCGAGGCGCGGGTGCGCATGGCCATGGCCATGGCTGGCGTCGCCGAGTCCGCCGAGTCGCCGCAGATCAGCGGCGATGCCTCGCTGACCCGCCACCGCTGGCCGACCGACTATTTCTATGGCCCCGGCGACCTGGCCGATACCACCACCTGGAACAACAACGCCGCCCTGGGCCTGAGCTATTCGCTCGACCTCTGGGGCCGCGAGCGCAGCAACACCGAGCGCTACCTCGACATCGCCAAGATGACTGCCGCCGAGGCACGGGTCGCCCAGCTGGAGCTGGAGAGCAACATCGTCCGCGCCTACATCCAGCTGTCGCTGCAATACGCCGAGCTGGACATCGGCAAGGCCATGCTGGCTCAGCAACAGGGCATCCTCGCGCTGGCCCAGCGTCGCCTGGCCGGCGGCATCGGCACGCATTTCGAAGTCAGCCAGGCGGAAGTCCCGCTGCCGGAGACCGAGCGCAAGATCGAAGCGGTGGACGAGGAAATCCAGCTGACCCGCAACCAGATCGCCGCCCTGGCCGGCAAAGGCCCCGGCGCCGGCGCCTCGATCCAGCGCCCGAGCCTCAAGCTCGCCAAAGGCCCCGGCCTGCCCAGCAAGCTGCCGATGGAGTTGCTCGGGCACCGCCCGGACGTGGTCGCCAGCCGCTGGAAAGTCGCCGCCCAGGCCAAGGGCGTGGACGTCGCCCGCGCCGAGTTCTACCCCAACGTCGACCTGGTCGCGAGCATCGGCTACAGCGCGGTCGGCGGCGGCATGCTGGAATTCCTCAATGCCGAGAAATTCACTTACGGCGTCGGCCCGGCCATCTCCCTGCCGATCTTCGACGGCGGTCGTCGCCGCTCGCAGCTGAGCCAGGAAGCGGCGGGCTACGACGCCGCCGTGGCGCAGTACAACCAGACGCTGATCAACGCGCTCAAGGGCATCTCCGATCACCTGATCCGCATGCACTCCATGGAGCTGCAGCAAGGCTTCGCCGCCAAGTCCGTGGCCTCGGCCCAGCGCACCTACGACATCGCCACCAAGGCGTACCGTGGCGGCCTGACCGACTACCTCAACGTGCTCAACGCGCAGACCCGCCTGTTTCAGCAGCAACTGGTGGAGCAGCAGGTACGTGCCGCGCGCCTGGCGACCCATGCCGGCCTCGTCGTTGCCCTCGGCGGCGGCCTGATGGACAAGCAGGAAGGCCCGCGGGAGCAAAAGATGGTCCCGGAGACAGTCGACGTGCGTGCGGCACAGGGCGCCGGACGCTGATATGGCGGCGAACGACTTCAGCGCCCACCCGGCGCCGCTGGACGCCCTGCGTCGCGCGCTGCTGGAATGGGGCCGCAGCGACGGCATCACCTGGATCTATATCGCCAAGGTGCTGCTCGCCGCGCTGCTGACCCTGTGGCTGGCGATGCGCCTGGAGCTGCCGCAGCCAAGCACGGCGACCATCACCGTGTTCATCGTCATGCAGCCGCAGAGCGGCCAGGTGTTCGCCAAGAGTTTCTACCGGATTCTCGGCAGCCTCGTCGGGCTCTCCGTGATGGTTGCGCTGATTGCCATCTTCGCCCAGCAGCGCGAGCTGTTCCTGCTGGTCTCGGCGCTGTGGATCGGCCTGTGCACCGTCGGCGCCGCGCGCTACCGCGACTTCCGCTCCTACGCCTGCGTGCTCGCCGGCTACACCGCCACGCTGATCGGCCTGCCCGCCACCCTGCACCCGGAAGCCGCGTTCATGTCGGCCATCTGGCGCGTGCTGGAAATCAGCCTGGGGATTCTCTGCTCCATGGTGGTCAGCGCCACGCTGTTCCCGCAGACCTCCAGCACGGCCATGCGCAGCGCGCTGTACCAGCGTTTCGGCGCCTTCGCCGGCTTCGTCCTGGACAACCTCGGCGGCGGTGATCGGCGCAGGTTCGAGGCATCCAACGTCGCCTTCGCTTCCCAGGCCGTGGGCCTGGAGGCGCTGCGCAGCGTTACCCGCTTCGAAGACCCGCACATGCGCCTGCGTTCGGGTCGCCTGTCGCGCCTGAACAACGAGTTCATGGTCCTCACCACCCGTTACCACGCGCTGCACCAGTTGCTCTCGCGCCTGCGTGCGCAGGAGGCCGAGGCGGTGCTGCGCGCGTTGCAACCGTGCCTGGATGAACTGACTCAGGTGCTCGCTCCATGGCGTGGCCAGTCGGTTAGTGACCGTGATGCCGAATACCTAGCCGCGCAGCTGGAAAGCCATCGCACGCGGATGATGCAGTGCATCCGTTCCGGCCGCGCGCAGCTGCTGGACGAGCAGGATGATCCTGCCGCGCTGCTGGACTACAACACCGCCGGCGAGCTGCTCTACCGCCTTGCCGACGACCTCTACAACTACGCCCTGACCCACGCCTCCCTGGCCGCGCACAAGCACGAGCGGGAGAACTGGAAGCACGGCTTCTCGCCCAAGGCCAACCTGGTCGCCTCGCTGGTGGCGGGCGGGCGTACCGCGCTGATGGTGCTGGTGTTCGGCCTGTTCTGGATCGAGACCGCCTGGCCCAGCGGCAGCACCTTCGTGCTCAACGCCGCCGCCGTCGCCGCGCTGGTTTCGGCCGCGCCGGACCCGGCGAAGATGGCCATGCAGATGGCCGTGGGCACCTTCTTCGCGGCGATCCTCGGCTTCTCGGAAACCTTCTTCGTGTTCCCGCACCTGGACGGCTTCGCCTTGCTGGCCTTCGCCCTGGCACCGGTGTTCGCGGTGGGCGCGTTCTTCTCGATCAAGCCCAAATACGCCGGCTACGGCCTGGGCCTGCTGGTGTTCTTCAGCTTCGGCGCGATCCCGGCGAACCTCACCGTCTACGATCCGGGCCGCATGCTCAACGAGTACATCGCCCTGGTGCTGTCGCAAAGCCTGGCCGCGGTGGTCGCCGCGGTGATCATGCCGCCCACCAGCGCCTGGCTCTGGCGGCGCCTGGAGAAGGACCTGCGCCTGCGCGTGGTGGAAGCCATCAGCGGCAAGCTCGACGGCCTTGTCTCGTCGTTCGAGAGCGGCACCCGCGACCTGCTCAACCAGGCCTACGGCGTCGCCGCGCGCAGCCCGCAGATGCAACGCCGCCTGCTGCGCTGGACCTTCGTGGTTCTGGAAATCGGACATTCGATCATCGAACTGCGTGTCGAGCAGGAGAACCTGCCGAGCGAGCCCTGCTATGCGCAATCGTCGCCCTGGCGGCAGTCGATCCGCGCCATGGGCCGTGCGCTGATCCGCCTGTTCGTCAAGCCCTGCGAAGCCAACCTTGAACGCGCCCTGATTGCCGTGGAGCAGGCCATCGATTGCGTGAAGACCACTGACGAGCCGCGCGCGCCGGACTTCGAAAGCTCGCCGCTGCGCCGCGTGCTCAGCTACCTGCACTTCATCCGCAGCAGCCTGCTCGACCCGCAGTCGCCGCTGCGCGATGGCGAAACCTCTTCTGGAAGATCGACTCATGTTGCCTGACCTGCCCCGCGAGATCGCGTTCCACGGGGTCTACATGCCGACCCTGACCCTGATGTTCCTCGTCGCCGCGGTGATCTGCTGGGGCATCGACCGCATCCTCGCTTCGGTCGGCCTGTACCGCTACACCTGGCACCCGGCGCTGTTCCGCGTGTGCCTGTTCGCCTGCCTGTTCGGCGGGCTGTCCCTCACTGTCTATAAGTAACGAGCGTGCACCCATGACTCTCAAATCCATCATCAGCCTGCTGGCGACCCTGATCATCCTGGCGGTCGCCGCGTTGATCGGCCGCGCCCTCTGGGTGAACTACATGGATACGCCCTGGACCCGCGACGGCCGGGTACGCGCCGATATCATCAACGTCGCCGCCGACGTCTCCGGCGTGGTGGTCGACGTACCGGTGCGCGACAACCAGCAGGTGAAGAAAGGCGATCTCTTGATGCAGATCGACCCGGACCACTACCAGATCGCCGTGAAGCAGGCCGAAGCCCTGGTCGCCTCGCGCAAGGCCACCCTGCAGATGCGCCAGCTCAACGCCAAGCGCCGCCGCGCCATGGATGAAGAAGTGGTCTCCCGCGAGAGCCTGGACGATGCCAGCAACACCGCCGCCGCCTCCGAGGCCGACTACCAGCAGGCCCTGGCCGCGCTGGACGCCGCCAAGCTGAACCTGGAACGTACCCAGGTGCGCGCCTCGGTGGATGGCTACGTGACCAACCTCAACGTGCACCGTGGCGACTACGCCCGCGTCGGCGAGGCGAAGATGGCCGTGGTCGACGAGAACTCCTACTGGATCTACGGCTATTTCGAAGAGACCAAGCTGCCGCACATCCGCGTCGGCGACCCGGCGGAGCTGCAACTGATGAGCGGCGAGCGCCTGAAGGGCCACGTCGAAAGCGTCGCCCGCGCCATCTACGATCGCGATAATCCGGAAAGCCGGGAGCTGGTGGCCGACGTCAACCCGACCTTCAACTGGGTGCGCCTGGCCCAGCGCGTGCCGGTGCGCATCCATATCGACGAGGTACCGGACGGCGTGCTGCTGGCGGCGGGCATCACCGCCACCGTGATCGTCAATCCGCAGAGCCGCAACGCGGAGCATTCCGACGGCGCAGCTGCGACGGCGCAGTGATCTGATCCAGTGAAAAACGGGAGCTTCGGCTCCCGTTTTCGTTGGCGGCCAGATCGCGGCGCTCTTACGGCGGCATGCAAGTCGCGTAGGGCGGAGCGGAGCCCAGGGGCTCTTCGTAGGAGCGAGCTTGCTCGCGAACAGCCCAGCTCCGGTGCCATGCAGTTCGCGAGCAAGCTCGCTCCTACGAAAGCGGTTCAGCCCTCGGCATGCTCGCGCTTGCGGTTCTTGTAGCTGCCGCGGATGTTCATCGCCGCCAGGCACAGCTGCAGGATCACCAGCGCGTAAGCGTGGGCGGGCAGGCCCCAGGCGATCCACAGCGCGTTGCTGGCGATGAATACCCAGAAGCCCACCTTGCGCCGCTTTCGGTCGCGGGAACCCACCAGCCAGGCGGCGAGGACGGTGACCAGCATGGCCGGCCATTGCAGCAGGTCGATCAGTTCGTTCATGGGGGCAAGCTCAGGCGTTTGTCCTGAACTCAGACCAGCCCCGGCGCGGCAAAGTGCGGACGAATTGGATAGCCATCGAGCAGAGCGTTCGTCCTTTCCGGGTCCAGCCCGCCGTTGAAGGGCACGCCCAGCGCCTGGCGATGGATGCCGGTGGATGCCAGCCACAAGGTGTCGATGCGCGCGGCCAGCGCGCCGGGGACGTCGGTCACCAGCGAATCGCCGACGAACAGGATGTGCTTCGCGCCGCGCGCTTCCAACTGCCGTTGGGCGATGCGGAACGCGGAAGGATCGGGTTTGCCGTACCAGTGCACCTTGCCGCCTTCTTCGGCGAAGGCTTCGGCGAGGCGACCGGCGCCGAACACCGTTTGCCCACCGGAGACCACCACGCGGTCCGGGTTCGCGCACAGGAAGGGTTTTTCGGTGGCGCCGCGCAGCGGGGCGAAGCGCTCTTCCAGTTCGTCCTGCGGGAAGCTGCCGACGCCCAGAATCAGCGATGCAGCGTGGATGTCATCGCAGAAGCGCTCGCGGATGTCTGCCGGCCAGGTGGTCAGCGCATCGCCCACACCGACGGTATAGATGCCGCCGCGCTGGAATTCGCGTTCATGGGTGAAGGCGTCGATGGCCAGTTGGCCGGAGGTGGTGATACCGGCGAACAGCTCGCGGGAGACGCCCAGCCGCACCAGGGTGTCGGCCATCTCCGGGACGCTGCGCGAGGCGTTGCTGAGGAACCACACCGGCTTGCCTTCGGCGGCGCGGCGGGCGAGCCAGGCGAGGGCGCCGGGGAAGACGTTGACGCCGTCGATCAGTACGCCCCAGAGATCGAGCAGGAAGCCGTCGTAGTCGGCGCAGAAGGCATCCAGGCCGGTGTGGTCGATATAGCGGGTGTGGGTAACGGCGCTGAAGCGGGAAGCGGTCATGGTGAGCCTGTGAAACGGTGAGGGTGCGGATAAGCTACCGCACTCTCGCCGATTCGGTGTGACAGGTCGCCGATCAGTGCGCCGGGTGCGGCGACCGTTCCTCGCCGAAGGTGTCCGCCAACCAGCCCTTGAGCTGGCAGCCGGCGAAGGCCGAGGTGCTGCATTCGCCGCTGGCCAGGGCCTGTTGCAGCTGGCCGATGTCGGCCTTCTGCACATAGGCGATGGCATCCTGCATGTCATCCTCGGTGCCGAAGCCGCCCTGGGTCATTTCCTTGAGCGCGTCTTCCTTGCTCCAGCCCTGGATCACGGTACGGTACATGGCGGCGAACAGGCCGGTGCGATCACGCCCGTGCTTGCAGTGCATCAACACCGGGCCGTTCTGCTCGGCGCTCTGCAGGATACGCAGGACCTTCAGCACGTCGGCGTCATCGACGCGGTCGGCGTGGGTCGGGAAGCTCACTGCCTCGATGTTCTGCTGGCCGATCCATTCGCGGTCGTCGTCCTTGATGAAGCTCACCACGGTCTTCACCTGCAGGCGCTGCAATTCGGGCAGGTCGGCACTGCCGGGCAGTGCGCTGCGGTAGAGCGTGGGCGACATCTGGTAGAGGTTGAACGATGGGTCCACCGGCCTGGCCCAGTCGGACGGACTCTCGCCGGCGGCCAGGGCGAGTGGGCCGAAGGTCAGCAGGGCAGCGGCGATGGCGCCGCGAAGGGAACGGGGCAGGGACATGGGGACTCCTCCAAGGTCTGCGTCACCTTAGGCGGGGTCGGGTCGTGCCGGGATGAAATGCAGGTGAAGAAAGCGTGAAGTCCGCTCAGCGCCTGTCGGCTGGCAGGAAGCGCAGCAGCACGCCGGGGCGGAAGAACCACCAGACGCACAGCGGGTAGCACAGGTAATTGAGGAAGTAGAGCAGCAGTGCTGCCGGGCTGGGCGTGTTCTTCCACGCCGCCATGCCCACCAGGAGGGTGTAGAGCAGGGCCAGGCCGCCGCCATACAGCGCAGTCAGCCGCCAGCGTTCACCGGTTTCCGCCAGGCGCTTGTGCCGGCGGGCGAACCAGAAGGCCATCGCGGCGGCGATCACCGCCGCCACCAGCAGGGTCGCCGGCACGCCACCGACCCGCAGCAACCCGCGCGCTACCACATTGAGGAAGAAGGCGGCGAGGATACCGGCAAGGGCGAGGTAGCGGACCTGGTATGTCATCAGAGTTGTCCATCGAGGCCGAAGCGCTTCTTCAGCACCTTATCCAGCAGGCCGGTGGGCAGCCAGCGCGAGAGCAGTGGCAGGGCGCGGCTGCCGTTGCCGATGCGCACCAGGCGCGGACGCGGGGACTTCTGCGCGGCGGCCAGCAGCTTCTGCGCGAAGTCGCTGGTTGGGGTGGGCTTGTCCTGGGAGGCGGCGGCACGCGCCTGGATGAATCGGCGCAGCGGCCACCAGGCGGAGTCCTCGCCGACCACCGCGGCCATCTCGCGGCTGGCGTTGGCGCCGAAGTTGGAGGCGATGGCGCCGGGCTGCACCTCCATCACCTCGATGCCGAAAGGCGCCAGTTCCAGGCGCAAGGCGTCGTTCAGTGCGTGCACAGCAGCCTTTGACGCGCAGTAGGCGCCGGCAAAAGGCGTGACCAGCACACCGGACACGCTGCCGATGTTCACCACCAGCCCGCGACGTGCGCGCAGCGCCGGGAACAGCGCGCGGGTGACGCCGACCACGGCGAACACATTGGTTTCGAACTGCCGGCGTATCGCCTGGCTGCCGCCATCGAGCAACGGCCCCATGGCGCCGTAGCCGGCGTTGTTGATGAGCACGTCGAGCCCGCCGGCTTCGCGCTGCAACTGCTCGGCGAGACGTTCGACGGCGGGCTCGTCATTGACGTCCAGCAGCACGCCGCGAAGGCCGGCCTGGCCGAGTGCGGCGACGTCTTCATCGCGGCGGGCGGTGGCCCAGACCTGGTACCCGGCGGTCTGGAAGGCTTCGGCTAGAGCGCGGCCGATACCGCTGGAGCATCCGGTGATGAGGGCGACGGGCTGGGGCATGGTCTGGTAGTCCGTGTCTGTGGGCGGGACTACCGTACCGGATTGTGCGGGGCAGGTGAATCAGTTGCCAAAACGGCCGTTCACCCGCTCGGCGCGGAATTCCAGGGTGCTGGCGCGGTAGCCGGGCCGCAGCGGCGGCAAGGGGAGGCAGTCGCTCCAGCTGTCGCCGGCGAGCAGCGCGCCGGGGCCGCGGTAGCGCGGGGCTTCGTAGAGGTTTTCGGCAAGATCGGTGGTATCGCCAGGGCGGTAGGCGGCGACCTTCCAGCGCAGTTCCAGCAGCGGGCGGGAAGAGCCGTTCTTCAGGCTGACGGCCAGCGGGCGGCCGGGCTGGCACTGCTCGGGCTGGTAGGCGATGCGCAGTTCCAGGTGCTCGAGTTGGCGTGCGTCACTGTTGTCCTGCCAGATGGCGATGGCGATCACACAGGCCAGCCCGACCAGTCCGGCACCGGAGATCGGCAGGGCGCGGGAGGGGTAGCGGATCAGCAGGATGATCCAGGTGACGATCAGCAGGATGCCGTACAGCATGGAGCGCTCCGCGGGGGATGTGTGGATACCTTAGCAGGAGCTTCGCGGCGGTGGGTTGATGTGGCGCCGGCAAAGCGCCAGCCCATAAAAAAGCCCCCGCACCGAATGGTGCGAGGGCATTGGCGCCGATGGGGGGAAGCGCCGGGTCCCGGGGCTTAGCGAACTACAGCCTGGAGTTCCACGTTCTCCGTGGTGCGGCCGTAGACGTCCTCCAGACGCTCGATGTCGTCTTCGCCCAGGTAGCTGCCCGATTGCACCTCGATGATTTCCAGCGGGATCTTGCCGGGGTTGGCCAGGCGATGGACCGAGGCGATCGGGATGTAGGTGGACTGGTTTTCGGTGAGCAGGAAGGTCTTGTCGTCACAGGTCACCTGCGCGGTGCCGGAGACGACGATCCAGTGCTCGGCGCGGTGGTGGTGCATCTGCAGTGACAGACGCGCGCCCGGCTTGACCGAGATGTGCTTGACCTGGAAGCGGCCGCCCATGTCCACCGAGTCGTAGGAACCCCACGGACGATAGACCTGGCAGTGGTTCTGGGTCTCGCTGCGGCCGGCGGCGTCGAGCTGGTTGACCACCTTCTTGACGTCCTGCACGCGGTCCTTGTGGGCGATCATCATGGCGTCCTTGGTCTCGACGACCACGATATCCTCCAGGCCGATCACCGAGACCAGCTTGCCGTTGCCGTGCACCAGGCAGTTGTGGCTGTCGTGGACCATCACGTCGCCCATGGTGACGTTGCCGTCATCGTCCTTGTCGTGCACTTCCCAGATCGACGACCAGCTGCCGACGTCGTTCCAGCCGGCGGACAGCGGCACCACGCAGGCGCGGCGGGTCTTTTCCATCACGGCGTAGTCGATGGAGTTGTCCGGGCAGCACTCGAAGGTGGCGGCGTCGATGCTGATCAGGTCGCCATCGTGCTGGCTGCGCTCCAGGGCCAGCAGGCAGGTGTCGTAGATGTCGGCGTCGTGCTTCTTCAGTTCCTCGAGGAAGCGGCTGGCGCGGAACAGGAACATGCCGCTGTTCCAGAAGTAGCCGCCGTCCTCGACGAACTGCTGGGCTCGGACTTCGTCGGGTTTCTCGATGAAGCGCTCGACGCGGATGACGCCGTCCGGCAGGCCGCGCTCGTCGCCGGCCTTGATGTAGCCGTAGCCGGTTTCCGGACGGTTGGCAGGGATGCCGAATAGCACCATCTCGCCCTTCTCGGCGGCGTTGGTGGCCAGCGCCAGGGCACGCTGGAAGGCGCGCTGGTCGTCGATCACATGGTCGGCCGGGAGGATCAGCAGCAGTTCGTCGCGGCCTTCGGCGAGCAGCTTCATGGCGGCGATGGCGACCGCTGGGGCGGTGTTGCGGCCGAAGGGTTCGAGGAGGATGGACTGGGTCTTCAGGTTCAGCGCTTCGAGCTGCTCCTGGACGATGAAACGGTGTTCCTGGTTGCTCACCACGACGGGCGGCTCCATGCCTTCGAACACCAGGCGTTCCAGCGTCTGCTGGAACAGGGTGTGGTCGCCGGTCAGGGCCAGGAACTGCTTGGGATACTGTTTGCGCGAAAGAGGCCAGAGTCGCGAGCCGCTGCCACCGGAAAGAATTACTGGGATCATCGGGTTTCTCCTTAAGCGTTTGCGTTCTGTCTGCCGAGCCGCGTCGTGCGGACCGGCCTGCGGTTTGGGTGACCTCTCCAGTGCTTGCCGTCGCTGCGGCGCACGGGTTCTTCTGCCGGTGCTGGGCCGGTCTTGTTGTTCTGGGTGGAGCGGGGCGCGTCAATTGCTCGCGCGCCCCAGGACCCTCGCCGAGGGGAGGGCAGGCAGTTCGTGCCAGCGGGAGGTGTGGCGCCTCGCGCGCACTCCGGTTGGGAGTGGCCATGCAGCATCCGCCGGCGCATGGATCAGTCCGCCTTCACCGGGCGCTTGACCCACACCGGGTTCAGCTTGCTGTCACCGGTGACGTAGAGGCAGACCACTTCGCCGCGCTCGAGGGTGACGGGCTTGAGGTCGCTGACTTTCTTCGCGCCGTCGAACAGGGCGAGGTTGACTTTCACCGGGTTGATCTCGCGGTCGCCGTGGCTTTGCGGGGCGACGTTGCTGACCACTTCGGTCTTGCCGTCGGCGGTCTTCAGGGTGAGGGCCTTGCCGCTGAGGTTCTGCACGCGGACCAGGGCCTTCTGCTTGTTCTTGAACGGCGGCTCGGGCACCAGGCGCGGCTGGCCGCCGGGCTGGCTGACGAGGGTGTAGTAGGCGTCCGGGTCAAGCTTCACCGGCAGGCTCTGGGAGCCGACCTTGGCGGTGTAGTTGCCCGGCGGGAGGAACTTGAAGTCGCTGGAGCCCAGCGGTGAGATGTCGTTGAGGGTGGCGTTGCCGACGCTGACGGACAGCTCCGAGCTGCCGGCGTTGTAAGCCCGCACGAAGGTGGAGCCCTTGGGTGCCTGCGGGCCGTAGAGCGCGCCTTCACCGCCGGCGAAGGCGCCGAAGGAAGCGGCGCCCAGGGCGAGGGCGAGGGCGGACGACTTCAGGGTGCGAATGCTCAGTCGGTTCATGGGGTGTACCTCCGTCTTTCTCTCTTGGGGGGCACAAGAGGTGCCCAGTTCCAGCGCTTGGTGCGCCGTGGGTGTTCGGGTCAGTGAGCGGCCTGGTTGGAAGCCAGGCGTTCGTCGCGGTTACCGTCCGCACGCAGTTGCGCCAGCCAGTCCTGGTTGAACTGGCTGAGGTCGCTGTGCATCGGCAGGTAGCGTTCGGGGAATTCCCAGACCAGCAGCTTGGCCGGGGCTTTCTTGAAGCCTTCGTCCTGCAGCAGTTCGAGCATCGGTTCCAGGGGGCCCTTGCCCTCCTTGGCGTAGTTGATGACGTCTGCCGACAGCGCCTGCTTCAGCGCGCCAGCGAAGTTCCAGCGCGGGTTGGCGCTGTAGCTGGTGCCGACCAGGGCGATCTGCGGCTGGGCGCTGTCGCCGAACAGGTCGCCGCCACCTTCGGATGCCGCCGTGGCGTCGTCGGCCGGGTGGGTCTGGCGCTGTTCCAGCTGGTCTTCGGGCGGCAGCAGCTCGGTGAACAGCGGGTCCAGCGGCAGGAAGGTGAGCAGGTCGCCCTTGTGCGCGCCGCTCTTGCCGGCCTCGGTGACGAAGGTCTGGGTCGGCAGGTCGGCACCCTGGCCCTGGCGGATGCTTTCGCCCAGGCGCTGCGCCACGGCCTCGGCGCCCAGCGGAGTCCAGTGGGTGTCGGTGCGCAGGAACACCTGGCCGTTGTCCTTGGCTTTTTCCAGCGTCCCCAGCAGCTCGGGCGCGGCCATGCCGGCCTGGCGGGCGCGTTGCAGGAAGTCGCTGTAGAGCGAGGCGTGCAGGGCGGCGGGTTGTTCCTTGCCGACGAACTCGGGATACAGGCGGGTCTTGGCCGGGATGATCGCCAGCACCAGCTTCACGCCGCGGCGTTCCAGCTCCTGCTGCACACCGCGCACCAGCGCCCAGTTGTCGTCCAGCTGCTGCTGGGTCGGCGCGGGCTTGAACTCTTCATCGGTGAACAGCCAGCCGTCCTTGCCGATCACCACGCCGGGGCGGCCCTCGTCGAAGACGGTGTAGTCCAGCGCGGCCCAGAGGTTGGTGCCCAGGCGCTTGATGGGGAATTCGTCGTCGTAGTGGCCTTCGAAGGCGTGGGCCAGCTTGCCGTTGAGCACGGTGGTGCCTTCGGCGGCGGAGAAGCTCGGGAAAGCCTTCAGCGACCAGCCGGCCAGGCCCAGCAGCATGCCGCCGAAGGCGGCGATGTAGGCGTACTGCAGGGGTTTGCTGATCTTGGGTTGAGTGGTCGATTGCATGATCCGGCCTCGCTCAGAACTGGAAGTAGAGGAACGGCGAGTAGCTCTGCGCCGAAAGCTTGAGCACCGAAGCGGCGAACAGCAGGAGCAGGGCGAGTCGGGTGGCCAGTACCGGCAGCTGGGACATCCAGTGCGGCTGGTAGACGGCGGCGCCGCTGGGCGAATAGGCGATGGCGGCCGGGTCCTGCCGGGCCATGGCCGGGGTACGCGGCTGGGCGCTGGCCGGGCCGTCGGCGTTGACCTGTTCAGTCTTCGCGGCGGCCTTGGGTGCCTTGTCCTGCATCGGCTGGTTGTAGAACTGGCGGATGCCGAAGAAGGCCAGCACGAGGTAGGCGATCACCAGGGTGCCAACCTGCAGGCCGGTGAGGCTGGCGCGGTTGAGCTCGGAGAGCTTCCAGTCGCCGAAGCTGAACATGGCTTCGTACATGCGCCAGGCCACGTGCAGGTTCTCGGCGCGGAAGATCACCCAGCCGACGATCACCAGCAGGAAGGTGAAGGCCCACTTCAGCGGGTTGAGCACGCGCGGCGCGGCGTTCACCCCCAGGGCGCGTTCGATGGCCAGCCACACGCCGTGCCAGGCGCCCCAGATGATGTAGGTGACGTTGGCGCCGTGCCACAGGCCGCCCAGCAGCATGGTGAGGATCAGGTTGCGGTAGGTCTGGAAGGTGGTGCCGCGGTTGCCGCCCAGGCTGATGTACAGGTAGTCGCGCAGCCAGGTGGAGAGGCTGATGTGCCAGCGCCGCCAGAACTCGGTGATCGACTGGCTGATGTAGGGCTGGTTGAAGTTCTCCATGAAGCGGAAGCCCATCATCAGGCCCAGGCCGATGGCCATGTCGCTGTAGCCGGAGAAGTCGAAGTACAGCTGCGCGGTGTAGGCCAGCGCGCCGAGCCAGGCGTCACCCGTGGTGGGGTTCTGCAGGGCGAAGCAGTGGTCGGCCACCGCGGCCAGGGTGTCGGCGATGAACACCTTCTTGACGAAGCCCTGCATGAAGCGGGTGCAGCCTTCGGCGAACTTGTCGACGGTGTGGGTGCGGTGGTTGAACTGGTCGACCAGGTCCTTGAAGCGCAGCACCGGGCCGGCGATCAGGTGCGGGAAGATCGCCACGAAGGCCGCGAAGTCGATCAGGTTGTGCGTGGCCGGGGTATCGCCGCGGTACACATCGATGATGTAGCTGATCGATTCGAAGGTGTAGAAGCTGATGCCGATGGGCAGCAGGATGTGGGTCAGCACGAAGGGCTGCATGCCGAACGAGGTGATGATCTCGTTGAGGCTGTCCACGCCGAAGTTGGCGTACTTGAAGTAGCCCAGCACGCAGAGGTCGACCACCACGCCGAGCAGCAGCCAGCGCTGGGCGGCCTTGGTGCGTACGCCGGCGGCGCCGATGCGCAGGCCGATCCAGTAGTTGAATACGGTGACGCCGGCGAACAGCAGGAGGAAGTCCACCCGCCACCAGGCGTAGAAGATGTAGCTGGCGACCAGCAACAGAAGGTTCCGGTAACGGTTCCCGCTCAGGTAGTACAGGCCGAGGAAGACCGGCAGGAACAGGAACAGGAACACGTTGGAAGAAAAGACCATTCCGCGTCTCTCTCTGGAGCTTCAAACCTTGAGTGGCTCCGGACCTTCCGGCGTCTTCTCGACGCCTTGAGGAAAGGCCGGGGCAACCCGCCAATTCCTCCCCATGTGGTGCTCAATCTGTTGCGCCCGCTCACGTCTTTATTGCGTGGGTCGGGTGGTGTTGCTGTTGCTTCGGAGCGAGGGTTTGCCCTCACCCCAGCCCTGGCTGCGCGCCCCGCTCCGAAGGGAGAGGGGGTATCCGTGCGGCGGTTGTTTTCGCGCTCGCCGGCTGGCTCAGTGCTGCCCGAATGCTCGGACGGTCCCCTCTCCCTCTGGGAGAGGGTCAGGGTGAGGGTCTCTGGCCTCCTCAAGGAGGCGGGCGCTGCTTCAGCTCCCCGTCCCCTGACGGTTGAAAACCTTGGTCACTTCACCCCCCAGGCGGAAGCTGTTGAACGGCTCCATCTTCTTCTTCCAGTCCTGGGTCTTCGGTGCGCAGCTGTAGAGCGCGCAGTAGGGCTCCAGCCAGGCGAACTTGCTGTTCTCCTTCAGGTCGCCCATGTCCTGGTCGTTGCCGGTCTTCTCGTCGAATGCGTTCTGGTCATCCACGCCTTGCATCACGCGGTTGGCCAGGCGCTGCAGGGCGCCGTTGTTTTCCTGGCGCAGGTCGACGCCGTTCACCTGGGCGAAGGCGGCGATCATGGTCAGCGGCGGCAGCGAGTAGTTGTGGTACGACAGCGCGCGCTGGCGGCGCTTGAGTTCGTTGGGCAGGTAGCCGTCGTTGTCCACCTGGTTGGCGGCGACCTTGAACTCCTGCACCGACCAGTCGAACAGGTCGCGGCGGTTGGTCACCACGGCGGTGGACATCACCGACCAGGCGGCCCAGTAGGAGTGGTTGTTGATCTTCTTCAGCGGCAGGTCGCTCCAGTCGCGCACCACCTGACTGCCCAGGGTGCTGAACCAGTTCTCGATCTCCTTCGACTGCTCGCCATAGGCGGCCAGCGGCCGGCTGCTGGAGAACTTCAGGCGCATGTAGGACGACGACAGGCTGCCCAGTGCCCATTTGCGCATGGACTTGCCGGTGTGGTTGTAGTCGCTGCTTTCCAGCGCACCGGCCTTGGCCCAGCTATCGAGCCAGCTCATCGCGCAGTCCAGGTCGCCCTTGTTGCCGCTGCGCATGTACTGGGTGATGAGCTTGGTGGCGCCGCGCTCCATGTCGGTGATGTCCTTGATCTGGCTGCGGAACTCTTTCTCCGCATCCACGTTCAGCGTCGAGCGTGCCGAGTCCGAGCCCTTGTACTTGCTGGTGAACTGCAGGCTGCCGGTGTAGGGCGTCGGGGCGGTAGGGCAACTGTCCGCGTCCTTCTTGCTGCCCTTTTCGCCGACGGCGGAGAAGTAGCCCGGCGGCGGCATCAGGTCGGCGGCGTAGGTGGTGCTCTCGCCGAACAGCGCGCCGAGGACCGCGATGGTGAGGCCGATGCGGGCGACAACGGGTGTCTTGATCTTGTGGAGGCTGGGCATGGTTCTCGTCCCTCGCTTCAGTTGGCGGCCACGTCGGCCGACCTGGCTTTGGGCGTCTGACAGAGCTTGGCCTCGACTTCCAGGCCCGCCGGCATGTCATCCGGCGCCTCGATCTCCAGGGAGAGGAACTGCTGGTTCGACCAGTCTTCGTCGTTGCGCAGTTCGAAGACGTAGCGTCCGCCGGTATCCACGGCCTTGGACTGCTCGATCTTCAGCTGCTCGCGACGACCGTTCATGTACCAGATGGTGTTCTTGAGTTCGTGTACGCCGGGGTCGGAATAGGTGACGTCGGCGGTGTAGCTGCCCGAGCGGATCGGCAGGGCGCCGCTGTTGAGCAGCACCTCGTTGCTGCCCGCGTGCAGCTTGACCTTGCGGCTGATGGCCGGCTTGCCGTCGGCGCAGCCGTTGTCCACCAGCGGCATGGCCTGGCGGTAGAAGCTCTTCTGCGCCATGTCGTAGTGGGTGGCGAATTCCCAGATGAGGATCTTCGGCGGCTTGTCGTGGAATTCCTTGCTGGTCATGTAGGCCAGCAGGGAGCTGTCGAAGCCGCCGCCGGACACGGCGTTGTTGAGGATGTCGACCTTGCCGTACTGCTCCAGGAAGCCGGCGAAGTTGTAGGCCGGGCCGCTGTTGGACGTACCCACCAGCGCAACCTGGGCATCGCCGCCCTCACCGAACAGGTCGCCGCCGCCCGAATCGCCCACCGGCTCGGTCTCGAAGCGGTCGACGTACTGCGGTGCGTAGCTGCTGCCGCACAGCTGCGCGGCGGCCTTGTGGAAGGTACCCAGCTTGGACAGCAGGCCCACGCGCTTGCTCTCGAATTCCTTCTTCGGGATGTCGTTGTAGGCGGGGATTTCCTTCAGGGTTTCGGCGACGATCTTCGCGCTGCGCATCGCGCCATATGGCGTCCAGTGGTGGTCGCCCTTGAAGTAGTAGGGGTGCTCCTGCTTCTCGTCGAACAGCGGCGAGAAGTCCGGGGTGTAGATACCGGCCTTGCGGAACTGGGCGATGGCCGCCTGGTAGTTCTTTTTCGCCAGGTCGTAGTTGAAGCTGGCCTTCTCCTGCGGGTTGAGCTTCTCGCGGTTCACCAGGCCACGGGTGGGCTGGTAGACGACGACCAGGTCGATGCCCTTGCGCTTGAGTTCGTCGCGCAACTGCTTGAGCTCGCGCCAGCCTTCGGCGCTGGTGCCGAAGTCGGTGCGCAGGTCGTAAGTGGTACGGAACAGCCAGTCTTCCTGGGCCGGCACCAGGTGCGTGAAGAAGCCCAGGTACTTGGTGTTGTACGCCGCGTCGTTGGACGCGGTGGGGCACAGGCCGGCGGCCGGTTGAGCGGTGTAGCTCGGCGCGTCGGCGGCCAGGGTGTGGTGGGCGAGCAGCAGGCCGGCGGTGAGGCCCGACAGGCGCAGGAAATTGACGGTCATACGTTTCATGGTCGGTCCTCAGTTCTGCAGTTCGGCCTGGCTTTCGACGGGGTCGATCAGCACCGCGCGTTGCTGGCGCACCAGCAGGTCCAGGATCTGGTCCTGCTTCTCGCCGAGCACGCCGTTGAAGCTGATGCCGGAAGATTTGGTCGGGCCGAGCATGGCCACCTTGTAGAGCTCCAGCGACAGCGGCGAATCCACCGACAGCGGGCCCGAGCCATTGCCGGCCAGCTTGCCGCCGACCACGATCAGCGAGACCTTGGTGTCGAAGGGGTCGAGGTCGATGTTGCGGTCGGTGTCGGTCAGGTCCTTGATGTGGCCGTAGACGCCGATCAGCTTGTTGCCGGCCGCGAGGTTCTCGTACAGGCGGATGTTCACGCTGTTACGGATGCGGATGCCGTGGCGCAGGTTGGCCAGCACCTGATTGCCGTAGATGAGGTTGTCGCCGGACTCGTAGAGCGTGATGCCGTCGGAGTGGTTGCGGTACACCTCGTTGTAGGCCACCAGGTTGCGCTCGGAATTACGGTCGAGGACGATCCCGGAAAGGTGGTTGTCGTAGGTCTTGTTGTGGATGATCCAGCTGTCGTTGACCTCACGGGAAACGATGATGC
This sequence comes from Pseudomonas sp. HS-18, assembly GCF_020401845.1. Classification (NCBI taxonomy): domain Bacteria; kingdom Pseudomonadati; phylum Pseudomonadota; class Gammaproteobacteria; order Pseudomonadales; family Pseudomonadaceae; genus Pseudomonas; species Pseudomonas sp. HS-18. The sequence goes on along the minus strand of NZ_CP084413.1, from coordinate 5,196,608 downwards.
CGTGCTTCTTCTTCGTCCCGTAGACGGTGTTCTCGGCGATGATCAGACGGTGCGAGCGGTCATGCGGGTCGATGCCGTAGACGATGTTGTTCTTGTAGGTGTTGCCGCGCACCACCAGATCGTCGGCCTCGTAGCAGTAGAAGCCGTACCAGGCGTCCTCGAAGGTCGAGTCGAGCACCCAGCCCTGCGGGCGCGGACGCTTCATGGTCTTGTCCATGCCCGGGCTGTACTGCGAGATGGAGATGCCGTAGGCCTTCGAGGCGTTGTAGCCGAAGCTGGTGAAATGGCTGTTCACCAGGTAGGCCTCGGCGCCGCCCCAGGAGATCAGGAAGGGGCGGAACTCGTTGGGCGTCTTGAACCAGGCCGGTTCGTTTTTCGCCTCGTTCCAGGCGGTGACCTTGGTGTCGCGCACGAACAGCTTGCCGTCGTTGACCAGGAACGATCCGCGGTCCTGGGACAGCCGCAGTTCCTTGACCTTGCCGTCGACTTCCAGGGTCGCGCCCTGGCTGACGACGATGGGCAGGCGGGCGATGTAGACGCCCGGCTCGGTCTGTTCCAGCGCGGTCTTCGGCAGTTTGCCGACGAGGTCTGCCAGGTTGACGTAGCCGCCGTCGATGAAGATTGCCTGGGGCATCTGGCGCTGGCGTTTCACCCATTCGGCGAGACGGTTCTTGCCGCCGGTGAATTCCTTCAGCGGCTGCTGCTGGACCATTCGCTCGATGTGGGCCCGGCCGGGCTTCTTGCGCTCGATCTTCTTCTCCACCGCTTCGGCGGTGTAGCCGCTGAGGTCGGGCAGCTTGGGCGGTTCCAGGTGCAGCGGTTCGCTGGGCGCGGCGGTCACGGTGTAGTTGCCGGACTCCTTCAGCGTCTGGGTCTTGCCGGGCTCGGCGCCGGGATGTTCCTCGGCGGTTTTCTCTTCGCTGCCTTTCGCGGCGGCCTTGGCACTGCTCTCGGCCTTGGCCGCGGGCTGCGCCGCCCAGACCGGTGCGCCGGCGCTGAGCAGGCCGCCGAGCAGCAGCGCGGTCAGCGGCAGGGCGTGTAACGGGTGGCGGTTCATGGCCATGTCTCCTTGCGCGCGGTCATCCGCCAGGCACCCGGCTACGCGCCGGGAGCGGCGGAGTGCGAGTGCGGGTAGCTGACGGATGTTCATCGCTACAGTCCTCAGAAGCGCCAGATCACATCGACGAAGGCGTGGTGCATGGTCGAGTCGACATGGCTGCCGTAGGCATCGCCGGGCTTGAACACGCCGCCGCGGAAGCGGATCAGCGCCGACGGCTCGTCGATCGCCTGGCTCATCGAGGCCGGCAGCAGGCCCTGCTTGAAGTACTTGGTGACGACCAGGTCGACTTCCTGGCCGATGTCCTTGGAGTCATTGACCAGCGGCGCGGTGATGCCGCTGTTGCCGATGTCCGAATCGCTGTCCACGCGGCGGAACTTGTTGTAGATGACGCTGGCGTCATAGTCGTCGCGCAGCTGCCAGGAGCCGAACAGCGTGGCGGCCTCAAGGTTCGACAGTTCGCCGCGGAAGGCTTCGCCGAAGCGGTTCGCGCGGGCCCGGGTGCCGGTGAAGTTGGAGCGGTTGCTCTCCAGGCCCGTCTGTTCGAACTGGTCTTCGCCGTTCTTGCCGCCGCCGCTGCCACGGGCGTAGGCGCCACCGACGCGCCACTGCTCGTCGATGTTCCAGCGCAGGCCCAGGTCCGCGCCGTAGGCATCCACATCGCCACTCTGCTTGCCGGCGGCGACACGCTCGCCGTTTACCGGGACGGTGGTCAGGCGGTCGCGGTTACCGGTGAGCCAGGTGGCGCTGGCCCAATAGTTGATGGGCATCTGCGAGCGCCAGTTGTAGCCGTCGCCGTTGGCCTCGATGCCAACCCAGGTGAGGTCGCCGGTGGAGCGCTTGTCCAGCGAGTCGACGGTTTCACCCGGGTCCGGCAGGCTGCCGCTGTCGTCGGCGTGGTGCACGCGCAGGCCGACCCAGTGCTGGGGCATCCACTGCGTGGAGATGTCGCCGAACACGTGAGTGCGGTCCTTGTCGTCCGGCGCCAGGTCAGTGATGTCGGTACGGTAGTCGGAGAAGCGCTGGGCGGCGCCAAGGTGGGCGCGCAGCAGGGTGGTGTCGAAGGTCCAGTTCAGGGCCTCGATGTTGGTGTCCTGCCACATGCCGCTGTCTTCGCGCAGGCGCTGGCGACCGAAGCGCAGGTGCTCGCCGGGGTACTGGGTGAGGCCGGCGTAGTCCACCCAGAATTCGCGCAGGGCGAGATAGGCGTCGTCCGGCTCACGCTTGTTGTCGCTGCGACCGCTGCTGTCGTTGTTGACGTCGTCGTTCTGCAGGGTGTCGGTCTGAATGGTGTCGGTGGCGGCAACTGCCTGGCCCATCACATAGGCGCTCCAGTTGCCCCACTGGCCGAAGGCCCAGGGGCGCAGGTCCAGGCCGATGCCGTTGAGGTCGCCGCCGTGGGCGGTGCCCAGGTCGCGATCATCCTCGGATTCGGCGGTGACCTTGATGTCGATGCCGACGTTCTTCGGCGGCTCTTCTGCCGCATGGGCGAGGCTGCCGAACAGGGTGCCGGCGAGGCTCAGGCCGACGCCGAACATGGCGGGGAACAGGCGGGCGCGGCGAACAGCGGTAGCCAGAGCTCGCGGCTTAATCCCTTCGATAAGAGCAAACGGCGGGGTGGTCATCGGGTCGATGCGCTTCATAGGTTTTCTTGTTCCTGGTTGTTCTGCAGAAGGCTGACGGTGGCTTGCCAGTTGGCGCCGCGAGCCTGTTCTTCACGCTTGAGCAGTTGCTGCGCGGCGCTGCGGTCGGCCGGCTGGATCTGCGGTTCGAGCTGCGCCATCAGGTCGCTGGCGGTGGGCACCTGCTGGCGCTGGGCGAGTTCGCCGAAGACGTAGGCGTTGACCAGGTTCGGGCGCACGCCACGGCCCTGCGAATACAGCTGGGCGAGGGCCATGTCGGCGCTGGCCTGACCGGCGCGGGCGGCGATCAGCAGGTGATCCACGGCCTTCTGCGGGTAGACCTGGCCGAGGAAGCCGCGGCGGTAGATCTGGCCCAGGTAGTAGTGCGCCTGGGGTTCGCTGGCGGCGGCCTTGAGCAGGTGCTGCTCGGCTTTCTGCGGCTCCTGCGGGGCCCACTTGCCGTCGTAGTAGAGGCGCCCGAGCAGCAGCTCGGCGCGGGGCTGGGCGGCGTCCTGGGCTTTCTTCAGGTAGTCGAGCATCTGGTCGAGGTCGCCCAGGTCGGGGTTGTCGTACTGCAGCTTGGCGAGGCTGACCCAGGCGGCCGGGTAGGTCGGCGCGATCTCGGTGAGCAGCGCCTGCGCGGCCTGCGGGTCGGCGGTACCGATGTTCGGATCGGCCAGCACGCCGGCCACCGACTCGACGCGCTCGGACGGCACGCGGCCGGCCTTCCAGCCTGCCTTGAGTGCTTCGATGTGGGCCTTCTGCTTATCCGCGTTGCCCTGCTTCTGGTACACGGTGGCCAGTTCCATCCAGCACACGTCCATGCGGTTCAGCCAGCGCTGGCAGACCTGCTCGACTTCGGTGAGGTGCTGGTCGTAGGTGCCCTGGGTGCGGTACAGGATGATCTGCGCCAGGTCCGCCTGCGGCAGTCCCTGGGCGCGCCACTGGTCGATGCGCTGCTGCGGGTTCACGTTCGGCCAGGCCTGCGGGTACTGCAGGTAGAGGACCACCAGCGGCACCAAGGCGCTGTCCTCGCCTTCGTCGAAGGCACGGGTCAGCAGTTGCTCGGCTTCGCGGTGCTCGGCGTCGGTGCCGCCGGGCTTGGCTGCCAGCCACTTGCCCAGACGGGCGCGGGCGCGCGGCGAGCTCTCGGCGGCTTCGCGGTAGAGCTTTTCGGCGCGGGCCTGCTCGTCGGGGTCGCCGGTGGCGGCCTGCATGTCGGCCAGTCCGACCTGTGCGTCGGCGTAACCCATGGTCGCCAGGGCCTGGAAGTTGGCCTGGGCGGTGGCGATGTCGCCGCGCTCCAGGGCTTCCTGGGCCAGTCGCTGGTCGGGCAGGCCGGCGCAACCGGCGGCTGCGGCGATGGCCAGCGCCAATCCAAGGTGTCGGGCCAGGTCCGGGGCGTGTCGCAAGACAGGTCGATTCATGCGGGCGGTCCTCTTAGCGAGCGGTGGCCAGGGCCATCGCCTTGTTCAGCAGGGTGCGGCCCGGCAGGCCGCCGATGCTGACTTCAGTTGGGCGGCCAGCCATCTGGCTGTCGAGCGGCTGGTCGGGGGTGATCTGCACGCGGATTTCCGAGGACAGGTCACCGTCCACCGGTGCGGTGCGCAGGATGCGGCCGCCGCGTACTTCGCTGTCGCCGGCGACCTGGAAGTTCACGTGGGTGCCAGGGGACAGCTCGGCGGCGTTGCGGTAGGGGAAGCGCGCCTCGACGGTGGCGGTGCTGTCGCGCGGGGTCAGGGTGAAGATCACGTCGCCCTTGTTGGCGAACTGGCCGTTGGCGACGCGCTGCTCGACCACGCGGCAATCGCACGGGCTGGTCAGGGTGCCTTTCATCTGGTGGCCGAAGAGCTTCTCGATGTTGCTCGGGTTGAGCTGTTCTTCGGTCAGGTTGCCCTTGAGCAGGTCCAGCAGGTTGGCGGAGAAGGAGGCGATCGGCGCGCCCTTGGCGACTTCAGCACCGGGTTCGACCAGGCTTTCCACGGTGCCTTCGCGGGGCATGGTGATCTGCTGGTTGGCCACGCTGACCACGCCCGAGTCGGCGTGGGTGACGAAGTACAGGTTGTAGATCTGGTTGAGGATCACCGCGAAGGCGCCGACGCCGACCACGAAGATCGCGGTGCTCACGGTGACCGCGCGGAAGCGCCCGAAGAAGCCCATGCCGGCCGAACCTGCGCCGTGCTTGCGGGCCTTGGTGAAGTTCTCGCGCTGCAGGGTGTTGAGCATGTCGCCCACGCTGATCACTTCGCCTGCCAGGTAGGAGGTGATCAGGTAGCGCAGGGCGGCGATCTCGCGCGGCTTCAGGTGCTGGAATTCACACCCCACGCGGCCGCTGTCGCGGTCGTAGGAGCGCACCTGGAATTCCACCTCCAGGGAGAAGCTGATGCTGTCGATCTGGAACAGCAGCTTGCCCTTGTGCAGGTCGCCGACCTGGACCGGGGTGTTGTTCGCCGAGCTGAAGGCGAAACCGCCGGCGGACAGGTCCAGCAGGCGCGCATCGACGCCTTCGCGGTTGCCACCGATGTAGCGGATGCGCGCGGGCAGCTTGACCCGTGCGTGCTGGCGCTGGGCTTCGGATTCATGCACGACATTGACGTTGACGGCGGTATTCATGGGGTCGAGTCCTGTTCGTAGCTAAAAGGGGCGTGGCTAAAGGGAGCCTTCAGACGATGGTCAGCAGTACGGCGACGAAAACGCTGGCCGCGGAAAAGGTCATGGCGCGCGAGGACCAGGTGTTGAACCAGCGCTGGAAGCTGGCCAGGCCGCGATCGAGCTTGGTGTTCTGGCGGGTCCAGGACTGCTGGTCGAGGCGGAAGAACACGTAGATCTTCACCAGGGCGCCGACGATCTGGTTGTAATAGAGAATCGCCGGGTAGGCCGGCCCGATGTGGTGGCCCGACAGCGACAGCAGCAGGGTCAGCACGAAGCGGGTGATGCCGATCCACAGCAGGTAGATGAGCAGGAAGGCGATGCTGTACTTGATGCTGGCGATGATCGCGGCGACCAGGCCCAGCAGGCAGGTCCACATCGACAGGCGCTGGTCGAACAGCACCACGCTGGTGAACCAGCCCAGGCGTTGCGGGCCCAGGGCCAGGGCGCGGGAGTTCTGCCGCAGGTTGTTGCCGTACCAGCGGAACATCAGCTTGCGGCTGGCCTTGATGAAGCTCTTCTCCGGCGGGTGCTCGACCGTGTTGATCGCCGCGTCCGGCACGTAGAAGGTGTCGTAGCCCAGGCGCATCAGGCTGTACCAGCTGGACTTGTCGTCGCCGGTGAGGAACTGGAAGCGGCCCAGGCGCCAGTGGTCGAGGTGGTCGCTTTCGACATCGGTGATGAAGTCCGGGTCGGTGACCACGGCAGCACGGAATACCGACATGCGTCCGGTCATGGTCAGCACGCGCTTGGACAGGGCCATGGAGCACATGTTGATGTGGCGCTGGGCGAAGCGCAGCTTGTGCCACTCGCTCATCACGTAGCTGCCGCGCACTTCGCAGAATTCGTTGGTGGTCAGGCCGCCGACGTTGGGGAAGAGCTTGAACCAGGGCACGGTCTTCTTCACCACGCCGGGTTCGAGCACGGTGTCGCCATCGATCACCGCGACTACCGCGTGTTCATCCGGCAGGTGGCGGGAGATGGCACGGAAGCCATGGGCCAGGCCGTCGCGCTTGCCGGTGCCAGGGATACGCACGAAGTCGAGCTTGACGTGGTCCGGCGGGTTGAGCTTCTGCCACTGCTGCTTGATCAGCACCTCGTCGGACATCTCGACGATGGAGCACACCACGGTGGTGGGGTAGCCGCAGGCAATGGCTTCTTCGATGACCGAGCGATAGACCATGGAGGTGGTCAGCGCGTCGATGCGAAAACTGGTGACCATCAGGTAAACGTGCGACGGGTCGGCTGCGTCGCCGAGCTTGCGGACCTTGCGCCGGTAGTGCGGGTAGACCAGGTAGAGGAACAGCATGCCGCGCAGGAAGTGCAGGCCACCCATGGAATAGCGCCAGATACCGACCGCGCCGATCAGCAGCAGGAAGTCCTTGGACTCGGCGTCGAATACGGTCGGTGGCACCAGCAGCGCCAGCAGCATCAGCAGGCTGAGAAAGACCAGCCAGCCCGTGGCTTCACCGATCACTCGTTTGTAGGTTTCCATCGTCGTCTATCCGTCTGGTGGGGCTTGGTTACCGGTCCGCCTGGGCGGGCCGGTAACCGGCGCTTTGGGGTTCTGAAGGCATGGACTCGATTGAGCGAGCTAGAGTCCGGTTAGGCGGAGAGGGGCGAGGAAGCGGAGTTCACTGAAGTGAATGAGCATTTCCGAGTTCCTCTCCAACGACACCGGGCCGACGCGCAGCCAATCGAAACCCAATTACCAGCAGATGCCTTCGGCGCGGTCGTCTGTGACGCTCGGCATGAAGCCGATCAGGTCGACGACCTTCTTGCCCTCGGGCGCCTGCTTGACGACGTCGACGAACAGCTCGTCGCCGTTGCCCAGCACCAGCACGTCGGAGGACTTCACGACCGCGTCCAGGTCCGAGACCAGCAGCGAGGAAACGTGCGGGATCTTCGATTCGATGTACTCCTTGTTCGCGCCATGGACGCGGGCGTACTCGACGTTGCGGTCGAAGATCTGCAGCTCGTAGCCCTTGCCGATGAGCATCTCGGCCAGCTCCACCAGCGGGCTTTCGCGCAGGTCGTCGGTGCCGGACTTGAACGACAGGCCGAGCAGACCGACCTTGCGGCTGCCGTGGGCGGCGATGATGTCGAAGGCCTTCTGCACCTGGTGCTGGTTGCTGCGCATGATCGAGCCGAGCATCGGGTGTTCGATGTCCAGCTGGCTGGCGCGGTAGGTGAGGGCGCGGACGTCCTTGGGCAGGCAGGAGCCGCCGAAGGCGAAGCCGGGCTTCATGTAGTAGCGCGAGAGGTTCAGCTTGCGGTCCTGGCAGATCACGTCCATCACCTCGCGGCCGTCGACGCCGACTGCCTTGGCGATGTTGCCGATCTCGTTGGCGAAGGTGACCTTGGCGGCGTGCCAGACGTTGCAGGTGTACTTGATCATCTCCGCGACCTCGATGGTCTTGCGGATGATCGGCGCGTCCAGTTCGCGGTAGATTTCTTCCAGCAGGTCGCCGGTCTGGGCGTCCAGCTCACCGATGACGGTCATGGGCGGGAAGTCGTAGTCCTTGATCGCGGTGGATTCGCGCAGGAACTCCGGGTTGGTGCCTACGCCGAAGTCGGCGCCGGCTTTCTTGCCCGAGCAGTCCTCGATGATCGGGATCACCACGTTGTTCACGGTGCCCGGCAGCACGGTGCTGCGCACGACCACGGTGTGGCGCGCTTTCTTCTCGCGGATGGCGTAGCCGATCTCGCGGCACACGGACTCGATGTAGCCAAGGTCGAGGTCGCCGTTCTTCTTGCTCGGGGTGCCGACGCAGATGAACGACACGTCGGTGTCCAGTACGGCCTTCTTGAAGTCGGTGGTGCCCGACAGGCGACCGGTGCGGATGCCTTGCTCCAGCAGAGGCTCCAGGCCCGGTTCGACGATGGGCGACTTCCCGTTGTTGATCAGATCGATCTTGGTGGTGGAGACATCCACTCCAACGACTTCATGGCCTCGTGCGGACAGGCAGCCGGCACATACTGCGCCAACATACCCAAGACCAAAGATGCTGATACGCATCGCATTCACCTCTTCAATGGTCGAACTGTTTAAGTTGCCCCGTGGGCGTTTTTAAAAGGGTGCAAGAACCCTCGGAAGATGCTCTTTCGAGTTCTTCCGTACTTCCTTCCAGGCAGGCATGGGAATCGAGTGCTAAACTTTCGAGCACAGTCTTGGGGCGAACTTTTAATAGTTGCCCTGTTATGTTTCAGGCGGATTGCAAAGTTGGTGCGCTCTCCGTCCTGGCGTGCTCAAGTCTGGTTAGATGATTGCCTCGTCATCTGAAAAGTTCAGTTTTTTCATTGGGTTAGGTGCTTAGTTCAATCGCTGATTGCCAATCGAAATAACCTTGGAACCTAATCTCCAATTTCTCACCGAGGCACTTTCTGGTCGCCATCGATGATCGTTGCGCAAATAGGATTTATCTCAAATGCGGTTAGTTCCTTCCGCTCATCCCGCCTCGGAAATGATTTGAAATATCCAATTGATATCACTTGATGCTGGATTAATGGCCATTCGCGACTTGGCCTTTCCAGTGCAAAGTGCATGGTCAGGAAAAGTTCCATTGAATTTTTCGTTAAAAACGACCGTGTATCGTCGGTAAGACATTCGTTCAGCTGCCGTTCAGCTTTCTCTCTTGCAAAGTGCAATCGTGAAATGCATGTCATGGCCAAGGGCTGTTAATGGCCAATGGATTACAAGGGCAGGAGCGAATCGGGACGATTTCCATCCATCCGGTCGGTTCGGATGGCGGAAAAAATTTCTCACGATTAATCCCGAAGCAGACGAACGGTCATTTTGACCATTTTCACTGTGTGGGCATTAGGGGGTGTTTTGAGCAGTAAACGTACAGTTCAGGCCCCCGTGACCGCGCAGTTCCATGGTCAATGGCTTACAGGCCACTTGGTATCAGGCAGGTTTTTGCGGGGCGTGCGGGCTCAGTAACCGGCGTCACCGCACCATCGAGGCGCCCCACCGACGCTCGCGCGCCCGACAGGAAGGGGGGATCGAAACGAAAACGGGAGCCTCAGGGCTCCCGTTCGGTGCAGCAGGTGGGGCAACTTAGTCGTCGGCGTGGTCGCGCAGGAACACCAGCTGGTCCGCCTTGGAGTGCTCGGCACTGTAGGCGTAACCCGCGTAGTTGAAGTCCTTCAGGCCTTCGGGGTTGCTCAGGCGCTCCTTGATCACGTAGCGCGCCATCATCCCGCGGGCCTTCTTGGCGTAGAAGCTGATGATCTTGTACTGGCCGTTCTTCAGGTCCTTGAACTCGGTGTCGATCACCCGCGCGTTCAGCGCCTTGCGCTTCACCGCGCCGAAATACTCGTTGGAGGCCAGGTTGAGCAGCACATCGTCGCCCTGTTCGGCCAGGGACTCGTTCAGCCAGCCGCTGATGCGCTCACCCCAGAAGGCGTAGAGGTCCTTGCCGCGGGCGTTGGCCAGCTTGGTGCCCATCTCCAGGCGGTAGGGCTGCATCAGGTCCAGCGGCCGCAGCACGCCGTAAAGGCCGGAAAGCATGCGCAAGTGCTGCTGGGCGAAATCGAAGTCGTCTTCGCTGAAGTCCTCGGCCTGCATGCCGGTGTAGACGTCGCCCTTGAAGGCCAGCAGCGCCTGCTTGGCATTGGCCTGGGTGAACTCCGGGTGCCAGCTGCCGAAGCGCGCGGCATTGAGGCCGGCCAGCTTGTCCGACAGGTGCATCAGTTCGGCGATCTGTGCCGGGGCCAGTTCCCGCAGGATGCCGATCAGCTCCTGCGCGTCGTCCAGGTGCTCGGGCAGGGTGAAGCGCTGCGTCACCGGCGCGGTGTCGTAGTCCAGGGTCTTGGCGGGGGAAATCACCATCAGCATCGTGCGGTCTCCTACAAGCGAGCGGCGATTGTAAGGAGTCGCGGGCGTTGGCTCCACCTATGGGGACGATTAGCCTCTCTATAGAGGAGGGCGCGGACGCAGAGCCAGGGCCTGGCGCGGCGCAAGTTGCCGTGGCGAAGGGCTAAGGGACTGATCCGTCGAGGGAAAGGCAGGGAAACGCGGGAGGTGGGACCCCTAAAACTAGCGCTGTCCGAGGCCCTCGCCAAGGTATTTCGTCGTACGACGAAAAAAACTTCCTTAGGAAGGAAAAAGACTTTTTATCGTCATGTTTTTTCCTGTATTTGTTGAGACGTAGACCGCCGAACCCTGCAGACAGGTGGCGGCCCCGGCCCGGCCCGTCCTCTTCTTGCAGTTCTCTCGATTCCTGCCCTGATCCCAGGCTTCGAGAGCAGGTGGTTCGCAGCACGGCGGAGCGCTGTAGCGGCATTCCGTCGAACGCCCCCACAAGAGGTGACCCGCGTATGGATGACCACGGACGCTCCCGCCCCACCCAGCCCACCCTGTACGTCCTCGACACCAACGTCCTGATCCACGATCCCAACGCCTTGCTGAATTTCCAGGAGCACCACGTCGCCATCCCGATGACGGTGCTGGAGGAACTGGACAAGCTCAAGACCGGCAAACACACCGTGGCCGCGGAATGTCGCCAGGCGATCCGTCTGATCGACTCGGTACTGGGCGAAGCCTCGCCCGAGCAGGTAGAGGATGGCGTGCCCATCCAGCGCGGCAAGAGCGGCCCCTGCGGCAGCCTGTCGATCCTCATGAGCAAGCGCGCCGAGCCGATCACCTGGCTGCCCGAGCACCTCAACGACAACAAGATCATCAACCAGCTGGTGGAGCTGAAGAGTCGCCATAGCAGCAAGCGCGTGGTGCTGGTCACCAAGGACATCAACATGCGCCTGAAGGCGCGTGCCTGTGGGGTATTTGCCGAGGACTACCACACCGACCAGCTGGTCGATGACATCAACCTGCTGTCGCGTGGCTACCACTCGCTGAGCGGATCGTTCTGGGACCGCGTCAGCAAGGTGGAGACCCGCCAGGACCGCGGGCGCACCTGGCACCGCGTGCAACTCACCGACAACCTGCCGGCGGTCCACATCAACGAGTTCATCGTCGATGAGCAGGGGTTCGTCGGCTGGATCAAGGGGATCGACCAGGACGAGCTGACCATCCTCGACCTGCACCAGGAGCCGCTGCTGCACCAGGAAGCCTGGGGCCTGCGTCCGCGCGACGTGTACCAGTCGCTGGCGCTGTATGCGCTGCTGGACCCGGACATCCACCTGGTCAACCTGTCCGGCGCTGCGGGCTCGGGCAAGACCATCCTCGCGCTGGCCGCCGCCATCGAGCAGACCATGGTCACCAAACGCTACAAGCGCATCATCGCGACTCGCAGCGTGCAGGGCCTGGACGAGGACATCGGCTTCCTGCCCGGCACCGAGGCGGAGAAGATGGAGCCCTGGCTCGGCGCGATCACCGACAACCTCGAAGCCCTGCATTCGGACGACGAGTGCACCCACGGCAGCGTCGACTACATCCTCAGCAAGGTGCCGCTGCAGTTCAAATCGCTGAACTACATCCGCGGCCGCAGCTTCCAGCAGAGCCTGATCCTGATCGACGAGTGCCAGAACCTCACCCCGCACCAGATGAAGACCATCATCACCCGGGCGGGCAACGGTTCGAAGGTGATCTGCCTGGGCAACCTGGCGCAGATCGACACCCCCTACCTGTCGGCCACCAGCTCCGGCCTGACCTACCTGACCGAACGCTTCAAGGACTTCCCCCACGGCGTGCACGTGACCCTGCAAGGGGTGCCGCGCTCGGTGCTGGCGGAGTTCGCCGAAGCGCACATGTAGGCCACTTCCACCCACTCAGCAGGGCCCGCCATCTGGCGGGCCTCTTTATTCCTGCTTCCAGGTTGTTCGCGAGCACGCTCGCTCCCCAAGGTCCGGCGCGACATGCTCTTGTAGGAGCGAGCTTGCTCGCGAACCCTGGCGACGCCGGCGGTAGCCCGCGCATACCTCTTCTTGTATACAATCCTCCCCCCCAACGCGCCGCTCGCCGGTCTGCCGGCCCCGCGCGCCGGGGTTAAACTGTTCCCCTGATTCTCCGGAGAGTGCCCACCCGTGCTGACCCATCTCGATTCCCAGGGCCGCGCCAATATGGTCGATGTCACCGAAAAAGCCGTGACGTCCCGTGAAGCCGTGGCCGAAGCCCGGGTGCGCATGCTCCCGGCGACCCTGCAACTGATCCAGGACGGCGGCCACCCCAAGGGCGACGTGTTCGCCGTGGCGCGCATCGCCGGCATCCAGGCAGCCAAGAAGACCCATGAACTGATTCCGCTGTGCCACCCGCTGCTGCTCACCAGCGTCAAGGTCGAACTGGCCGCCGAGGGTGAAGACACCGTGCACATAGTCGCCCGCTGCAAGCTGGCCGGGCAGACCGGCGTGGAGATGGAAGCGCTGACCGCCGCCAGCGTCGCTGCGCTGACCATCTACGACATGTGCAAGGCCGTCGACCGCGGCATGACCATCGACAGCGTGCGGGTGCTGGAGAAGCTCGGCGGCAAGAGCGGCCATTACGTGGCGACAGACAGTTCCGCAGGAGACACCCCATGATCCGCGTGCAGTACTTCGCCCGTTACCGCGAAGCCCTCGGTCTCGATGGCGAGCAACTGAACTGGAGCGCTTCCCTGGCCAGCCTCGACGACCTGCGGCGCGTGCTGCTGGAGCGCGGCGGCGCCTGGGACGTGCTCGGCGAGCAGAACCTGATGTGCGCACGCAACCAGGAGCTGTGCTCCCTGGATGAGCCCCTCGCCGATGGCGACGAGGTGGCGTTCTTCCCCACCGTTACCGGAGGCTGAGCCCATGGCGATCCGCGTCCAGCCCGCGGCGTTCGATCCGGGCGCCGAACTCAATGCGATGCACGCCGCCAATGTCGGCGTGGGCGCGGTGGTCGGTTTCGTCGGCTACGTGCGCGACTTCAACGATGGGCGCGAAGTGGGCGGCATGTTCCTCGAGCACTACGCCGGCATGACCGAGAAGGCGCTGGAAAAGATCGAAGTGGAAGCCAACCAGCGCTGGCCGCTGTTGCGCCTGGAAATCCTCCACCGCATCGGCCGCCTGGAACCGGGCGAGCCCATCGTCTTCGTCGGCGCCGCCAGTGCCCACCGCCAGGCAGCGTTCGATGCCTGCAACTTCGTCATGGACTACCTCAAGACCCGCGCGCCGTTCTGGAAGAAGGAGGACACCAGCGACGGCCCGCGCTGGGTCGAGGGCCGTTGCAGTGATCAGGCCGCCGCCGAGCGCTGGAAGAGCTGAACCAGTCTCTACCGGTGACGGCTGGCGCATAACGCCGGAGGCGTTATGCGCCCTACGGTTTGTCCGAAAGCTACGACGGCGCTCCACGTAGGGCGGATAAAGCGGAACGCTTTATCCGCCGTCTCTGCTGAGCGGCGATGCCCCGCACGCGCCGGGGCAGTACCTCCGAGGAGGAATGGGCGGCAGGGGAGAAGGGGCGCAGGCTGGCGCCAGCCCTTTTTGCTCCGAATCGGAGAGCCCCTCATGAGCCATCTCAGCACCCCGGAATTCCTGCCGCTGGAGATCGCTGTCCTCACCGTCAGCGATACCCGCAGCCTGCACAACGATACCTCCGGCCAGGCCCTGGTCACCTCCCTGCAGCGTGCCGGCCATGCCCTCGCCGAGCGTCGGCTGGTGATCGACGATATCTACCAGATTCGCGCTGTGGTCTCGGCCTGGATCGCCGATCCCAAGGTCCAGGTCGGCCTGATCACCGGCGGCACCGGCTTCACCCTGCGTGACAACACCCCACAGGCCGTGGCTCCCCTGCTGGAGCGCACCGTGGACGGCTTCGGTGAACTGTTCCGGCAGATTTCCCGCGAGGAAATCGGCACTTCCACCATCCAGTCCCGCGCCATCGCCGGCATCACCAACGGCACGCTGATCTGCTGCCTGCCCGGCTCCACCGGTGCCTGCCTGACGGCCTGGGAAAAGATCCTCGTCCAGCAGTTGGACAGCCGCACCAAGCCCTGCAATTTCGTTCCCCATCTCAAGCGCCTGCCCGAGCGCCCGGTGCTGGCCTGCGGTACCCGCTCGTGAGCGGCTGCGGCTGTTCCGGCGTCGGCCTGCGCCCGGTGGATGAGGCCATCGCCGCGCTGATGGATTTCGCTCCCGTGGCGCCGCCGACCGTACACGTCGACCTGGAAAGCGCCCTGGGTCGCGTCCTCGCGCAGGACATCCGCTCGCCCATCGACCTGCCCCTGTGGGACAACAGCGCGATGGACGGCTACGCCCTGCGCAGCGACGACACGGGAGAAGCCGGCGCGCGGCTGAAGATCGCCGGCTACATCGCCGCGGGCGATGCCGCCGACGTTGCGCTGCAACCGGGCCAGGCCATGCGCATCTTCACCGGCGCGCCGCTTCCAGCGGGTGCCGACAGCGTGATCGCCCAGGAGGACTGCGAGGTCGAGGGCGAACGTTTGCTGGTTCCCCAGGTAGCCCTCGGCAGCCATGTGCGCCGGCGTGGTGAAGAGCTCCGCAGCGGTGAGGCCCTGCTCAGTGCCGGACAGAAACTGCGCGCTCAGGACATCGGCCTGCTGGCCAGCGTCGGGCTGGATCGCGTCGCGGTTTACCGGCCGTTGCGGGTCTGCCTGCTGAGCAGCGGCGACGAGCTGCGCGAGCCCGGCGAGACGCTGGCGCCTGGGCAGATCTACAACGCCAACCGCTTCAGCATCGGCGCACTGCTGCGCGGCTGGGGCATCGAAGTGCATGACTACGGCGTGCTCGCCGACACCCTGGCGGCCAGCCGCGCTGCGCTGAGCCTCGCTGCGTCCGAATGGGACGTGCTGATCACCAGCGGCGGTGTCTCCGTGGGGGACCGCGATTACCTCAAGCAGGCGATCCGCGAACTGGGCGAGCTGCACCTGTGGAAGTTGAAAATGCAGCCGGGCAAGCCACTGGCTTTTGGCAGTGTTTCGGGCAAACCGTGGATCGGTCTGCCGGGCAACCCTGCCGCGGCCCTGGTCACCGCCCTGGTCGTCGCGCGGCCGTTCCTCTGGCGCGCCCAGGGACGCAGTGACGTGCAGACGCTGCCGGTGACGTTGCCGGCAGGCTTCGACTGGCCCGCCGCCAACTCGCGCCGCCAGTACCTGCGCGCGCGCTTGGAACTCGATGCCAGCGGCGTGGCGCGCATCTGCCTGCACCCGCAGCAAGGCTCGGCCATGCTGCGCGCGGCGAGCTGGGCCGATGGCCTGGCGGTGGTGGAGGCCGGGCGCACCCTGCACGCCGGCGAGCCGCTGCCGTTCCTGTCTTTCAGCGAACTCGGCGCCTGACGCCGTTCCCGGCTGCCGGCGGGGGCCGGCGGCCTCCGTAGTGCCAGGGGGAAACATGCAACTGGTCTGCCCGGCGGGAAGTCTGCCCGCCTTGAAATCGGCCCTGCGCGAAGGCGCCGACGCCATCTACGTCGGCTTTCGCGATGACACCAACGCCCGGCACTTCGCCGGCCTCAACCTCGATGATCGCCAACTGCGCCAGGGCGTGGACCTGATCCACGACGCCGGCAAGCAGATGTACGTGGCGGTCAACACCTATCCCGGCGCGGCGGGCTGGGCCCGCTGGCAACGCGCCGTGGACCACGCCGCCGACCTGGGCGTGGATGCGCTGATCGCCGCCGACTGCGCGGTGCTCGGCTATGCCGCCAGGCGCCATCCGAACCTGGCGCTGCACCTTTCGGTGCAGGGCTCGGCCACCAATGTGGCGGCGCTGGCGTTCTACCACGAGCGCTACGGCATCCGCCGCGCCGTGCTGCCGCGCGTACTGTCGCTGGCGCAGGTGCGCCAGGTGGCGGCGAACAGCCCGGTGCCCATCGAAGTCTTCGCTTTCGGCAGCCTGTGCATCATGGCCGAGGGACGATGCCACCTGTCGTCCTATGTCACCGGCGAGTCGCCCAATCTCTGCGGCGTCTGTTCGCCGGCCAAGGCGGTGCGCTGGAGCGAGGAGCCCGAAGGCCTGACCTCGCGCCTCAACGACGTGCTGATCGACCGCTACGCGCCGGATGAGCCGGCCGGCTACCCGACGTTGTGCAAGGGCCGCTTCGTGGTCAACGGCGAGCGCTTCCACGCGCTGGAAGAACCCACCAGCCTGAACACCATCGACCTGATCCCGCAGTTGGCGGAGATCGGTGTGGCGGCGGTGAAGATCGAGGGCCGGCAGCGCAGCCCGGCCTATGTCGAGCAGGTCACCCGCGTCTGGCGCCAGGCGCTGGATGCGTGGCAACGCGCACCGGAGAACTACCGTGCGCTGACGCAGTGGCAGGATGCCCTGGACAAGCTTTCCGAAGGCCACCAGACGACCCTGGGCGCCTACCATCGCTCCTGGCAGTGAGGACATCGAGATGAAACTCAGCCTGGGCCCCGTGCTGTTCTACTGGGACCGCCGGACACTCCTGGATTTCTATGCGCAGATGGCGGAGCAGCCGCTGGACGCCATCACTATCGGCGAGACCGTCTGCTCCAAACGCCGGGCGCTGTCGCTGGACGACTGGCTCGGACTTGGGCGCGAGCTGCAGCAGCAGAGCGGGGCGCAGATTCTCATCGCGGGGCTGGCGCTGATCGAGGCGGCCTCGGAGCTGTCCGCGCTGCGCCGTCTGTGCGCCAACGGCGAGCTGCGGGTCGAGGCCAACGACATGGGCGCGGTGCAGATTCTCTCCGGCCTGGGTGTCGAGTTCGTCGGCGGGCCGGCGTTGAATGTCTACAACGGCCATACGCTGGCGGAGCTGCATGCCGCTGGCCTGCGCCGCTGGGTGCCGCCGGTGGAGTGCTCCGGCGAGCAGATCCACGCGGTGATCGAGCAGGCGCGCGAGCTGGGCATCAATGATGTGGAGACCGAGGTGTTCGCCTACGGCCATCTGCCGCTGGCGTACTCGGCGCGCTGCTTCACCGCGCGAGCGGAGAACCGGCCCAAGGACGATTGCCAGTTCTGTTGCCTGAACTACCCGGAAGGGATGTCGATGCTCAGCCAGGAGGGTTTCCCTTTGTTCACCCTCAACGGCATCCAGACCCTGTCCGGCGAGTCCAGCAACCTGCTGGCGGACTACGCCTCGCTGCGTGATTGCGGCGCCGACCTGCTGCGCCTGAGCCCGCGCGCGGAAGGCATGGTGGACGTCGTGCAGGCCTTCGACCGCGTGCGCAAGGGCGCCACGCCGCCGCTGGCGGTGGAGGGTTGCAACGGATACTGGCATGGCCGACCGGGCATGCTGCGCAGTGATGAGGTGAACCTGTGCTGACTCTGGAAACCGGTGCCCTGCGCGCCGCCGACCGACTCCTGCCGCTGGCCGCGCGCGTCCCGTCGGCATTGCAGCGCGCGGCGCTGCAGCGTGCCGCCAATCGCCTGTTCGCCGAGGCGCTGGCCGACGGTGCCTTCGATATCCTCGACGGCCACTGGCTGCGGCTGGAAGTGAGCGATCTCGGCCTGGCCTGGAGTTTCACCCACGACCGCAAGGGCCTGCGTTTCGCCGATGCCTGCGTGCCCAGCGTGACCATTCGCGGCAGCTGGCGTGACTTCCTGCTGCTGGCGGGCCGCCAGGAGGATCCGGACACGCTGTTCTTCCGCCGTCGCCTGGTGATCGAGGGCGATACCGAGCTGGGGCTGGCGGTGAAGAACCTGATCGACAGCCTCGATCCGGACAGCCTGCCGGCCTGGCTGTGGAGCGCCATGCGCCGCGCCAGCCGGGTGGTGCAGGAAAACGCCTGAGCTTCAGGCCCGGGTGCGCACGAGGAACTGCAGTTCCTCGTAGAGCATCTCGAAGTCCTGCACCGGCGCGTCCTGGCCGTAGCGTTTCTTCAGGCCGTACTCGGTCAGGGTGACCTCGTGCGCGGCCTTCACGCCATGGCGCGCCAGGCAGTTCCGCACGCAGTGCAGGTGACAGCCGTCCACGGCGATGATCGGCCGGCCGGAGCAGGCTGTCTTCACCAGTACCGGCACGTCGCCGCCTACGCCCGCGATACAGGACATCTCCGCCAGACCGTCACGGTCCAGGCGCAGGGCGAGGTCGTTGGCCAATTGCGCGAGATTGGAGCAGCCGGAGCAGGAGTACACGAGGGGCAGGTTCGGCGAGGGCGGCATGGGGACCTCCTGGGTAAGTCCCGCAGTGTCCTGCCGCCGTGGGCTGGCGCGACATGATCTGAATCAAGTCGGCGATTGGACTACTACCAGGGAGGTAGGGCGGATAAAGCGGAAGGCTCTATCCGCCGTCAGACCCGGAGGTGGATAACGCCGTTGGCGTTATGCGCCCGACAAATTGCGTTTGGCGTCGAGGTCAGACCAGATGGTTCTCCACCGCCCACACCGCTGCTTCCACCCGTGAGCGCATGCCCAGCTTGTGCAGCACGCGCTTGACGTGGACCTTCACGGTGCCTTCGGTGATGTCGAGTTTGCGCGCTATCATCTTGTTGCTGTAGCCGTGGGCGAGTTGGCGCAGGATCTGCCGCTCGCGATCGGTCAGCTCCTCGATGCCCTTGGGCCGGTCATCGCCGCGCAGGGCCTGGGCCAGTACCTGGGTCAACTGCGGGCTGATGGTGAGCTGGCCGGTGGCAGCCTGGCGGATGTGTTCGAGCAGGCGCTCGGGTTCCATGTCCTTGAGCAGGTAGCCGTCGGCGCCGGCGCGCAGCACGTTGATCACGTCGTTGCGGTCATCGGAGACGGTGAACACCACGATGCGCGCGTCCTCGCCGTTCTCGCGCAGGGCGCGCAGGGTATCCAGGCCGGTCATGCCCTTCATGTTGAGGTCGAGCAGGATCATGTCCGGTTCCAGCTCCGCCGCCATGCGCAACGCTTCCTCGCCGCTGCCGGCTTCGCCCACCACTTGCAGGTCGTCCTCGAACTCCAGCAACTGGATCACGCCCTTGCGCATCATCGGGTGGTCGTCGACAAGCAGGATGCGCGCGCGGTCATCGGTGGGGGTGGCCGTCATGGGTGGGTCTCCGGGTACTGCGACAGGGGTTTGTGGGTGAAGCGCACGCTGACGCGGGTGCCCTGCGGCTCGCGCGGGGCGATGCTGAAGCTGGCTTCCAGGGTCTGGCTGCGCTCACGCATGATGCTAAGCCCGTAGTGCCCGTTGCGGCTCTGCGCTGGGTCAAAGCCGACGCCGTCATCGTCCACGGTGATGCATACCTGCTCATCCGCATCTTCGCCCAGGGTCACCTTCGCGTGGCTGGCGCCGGCGTGGCGAACCACGTTTGACAGCGCCTCGCGGACGATCTGCAGGATGTGGATTTCCTCGTTGGGGTTGAGCGGGATGTGCGCCAGGCGGTTGTCCAGTTCGATGCCCAGGTTGCCGCGCTCGGCGAACTCTTCCACGGTCTTCACCAGCGCCGCTTCCAGGCTCGACTGCTCCAGGCTCAGGCGGAAGGTGGTGAGCAGTTCGCGCAGCTGGCGGTAGGCGCTGTTGAGGCCTTCGCGCAGTTCGTCGAGGGTTTCCTCGATCTTCTGTGGCGGCACGTCGCGCTTGAGCAGCGTGGCCAGGCGGCTGACCTGGATCTTCAGGTAGGACAGCGACTGCGCCAGCGAGTCGTGCAGCTCGCGGGCGATGGTGCCGCGCTCGGCGAACAGCGCCAGGCGGTTCTCCTGTTCCTGCTGCAGGGTCAGGGCGAAGGTGCGCGCGATGTTGTCGCAGAAGCCTTCGACGAACTGCCGCTGCCAGTCTTCCAACTGGCCGTTGGCGGTTTCGATGAACAACTCGCCGAAGCGATGTTCGCCGATGGATAGCGGCTGCATCAGCAGCGGATTGATGCCCTGGCTTGGCTCGCCGCAATGGTCGGCCTGGGCGCGGCAGTCGCCGCAGTTGCCCTGCAGGCAGAAGCTGCCGGTGATGCCGTCGGTGGTCAGCGAGGAATAGGCGCGCTCGACGCCGTCCTTGTTCAGGCACAGGGTCACCTTGCCGGCCTGCAGCACGCGCTCCAGTTGGTTCAGCAGCGGTTGCAGGGAGCGCTCGTCATACGGGTCCTGGCCCAGGCGGCGGGCACTGTCGTAGAGCAGCTCCAGGCGCTGGTGGCTGTTGGTGAGGGCGCGGGTCTTCTCTTCCACCCGCGCTTCCAGCTCGCGGTAGCTGGCCTGGAGTTCCTCGGCCATCTGGTTGAAGCGCTCGCCCAACTGGCTCAGCTCGTCCTCGCCGCTGCTGCTGACCCGTGCATCGAGGTCGCCTTCGCCCAGGCGGCGGGCGGTCGTGGTGAGTTCGCGCAGTGGGCCGACCACGTGGTAGCTCAGGTCATAGAGGCTGATGAACACCACCAGCAGGCTGAGGAACAGGCACAGCCCCTGCACCGTGCTGAGCATCTGCGAGCGGTATTCGGCATTGCTCTGCAGGGTGCCGACGAAGCCGTCGATGTGGCTGACGAAGGTGTCGAGGGTCGCCAGCGCCGGCGCTTCGGAAAGGTCGAGGTTCTGCAGCTCCTTGCGCAGTTGCGCGTGCTGCTGGCGGATCGGCGCGTCGGCATCCGAGCGGCGCAGCAGGCGGGTGATCTCGTCGTTGTCCAGGCGTGCGGCGAGGGTTGCCTGCAGGGCCTGGCGATTGATCGGCGAGGGGTCCAGCGCCAGGCGGTAGGTGAGCATGCGCAGCGAACCGGCCTGGTTGATCACCGCCGCATCCTGGTGGGAATAGTCGGCGAACAGCAGTGCGCTGAACATACCGGCCAGGGCCAGGGATACCAGCAGGGTGAGGTAGCAGCCGAAGCGCACGACGATGGATTTGCGCAGGGAAGGGCGTCCGGCGGGGGGACTACCCACAAAGAATCGGTCGCTGGCGGAGGGCTCGGGGCGGGACGCCGTGTTCATGCTAAATGCCTTTAAAAACAACAACTTATATATTCGCTTCAGAGATACCCACTAAGGAGTAGCGGCGCGCATCTGCTCACGAATCGCCCTTTCGCTCATTGATGACGATCAAGAGAAGGACGCGAGTCCTTACCTAACGTGCGGGCAAAGGCTGTCAGGAAGTGAGCTTAGCCATGTTGTCCCACCGTCAGAAACAGTACTCCGTGCTCGGCATGAGCACACTGGCGTTCGCCGTGAACTTCGCGGTCTGGACGATGTTTTCGATCATCGGTATCCGCATCAAGGAAGAGCTGGGGCTGTCCGAAGCCCAGTTCGGCCTGATGGTCGCGTTGCCGATCCTTACCGGTTCGCTGGTGCGCTTGCCCCTGGGCTTGATCACCGACCGCTTCGGCGGGCGCCGGGTGTTCTTCATCCACATGCTGCTGGTGGCCATCCCGATCTACGGGCTGGCCTTCGCCACCCTCTACTGGCACTACCTGGTGCTGGGCCTGTTCGTCGGCCTGGCCGGCGGCTCCTTCGCTGTGGGCATCGCCTACACCTCGTCGTGGTTCGAGAAGGAACGCCAGGGTACCGCCATGGGCATCTTCGGCGCCGGTAACGCGGGGGCGGCGATCACCAACCTGGTGGCGCCGATGATCGTCGTCGCCTTCGGCTGGCGCATGGTGCCGCAGATCTACTCGGTGGCCATGCTGGTCACCGCGCTGCTGTTCTGGTTCTGCACCTGGACCGACCCGGCCCACACCAAGGGCGGCGACGCCGACCCGAGCCGCCCGCGGCCGACCCTGGCCAAGCAGCTGGCGCCGCTGGGCGAGCTGCGCGTCTGGCGCTTCGGCCTGTACTACTTCTTCGTCTTCGGCGGCTTCGTCGCCCTGGCCCTGTGGCTGCCCAAGTACTACATCGCCGAGTACGGCCTGGACCTGCGCACCGCCTCCTTCATCACCATGCTGTTCACCCTGCCGTCGGGCCTGATCCGCGCCCTGGGCGGCTGGTTCAGCGACCACTACGGCGCCCGTGCGGTGAACTGGGGCGTGTTCTGGATCTGCCTGGTCTGCCTGTTCTTCCTCTCCTACCCGCCAACCACCATGACCATCCACGGCATCAAGGGTGACGTCAGCCTCGGCATCGGCCTGAACGTCTGGCTGTTCACCTTCCTGGTGTTCGTCGTCGGCATCGCCCAGGGCTTCGGCAAGGCCAGCGTGTACCGGATCATCCACGACTACTACCCGCAAAACATGGGCACCGTCGGCGGCATGGTCGGGGTCATCGGCGGCCTCGGCGGCTTCTGTCTGCCGATCCTGTTCGGCTTCGCCGCCGACCGCATCGGCGTGCGCTCCTCCTGCTTCATGTTGCTGTTCGGCCTGACCGTGGTGTGCATGGTCTGGATGCACTACGCGATCAAGCAGCAACAGCGCCTCGACGGCCAGCCCCGCGCGGCCGATGTCGACGCCTCTCCCATTCCTTCCAGCCACTCCTGAGGTAATGCCGTCATGGGCATGATCGCCAACCCCCAACTCAAAGCCGCCAGAGGCCCGCTGCTGGTCGACTGGCGCCCGGAGGACCCGGAGTTCTGGGCCCGTACCGGCAAGCGCATCGCCGCGCGCAACCTGTGGATCTCGATTCCCGCACTGCTGCTCGCCTTCGCCGTGTGGATGATCTGGAGCACCGTCACCGTGCGCCTGAACGCCGCCGGCTTCAGCTTCAGCAACGACCAGCTGTTCCTGCTCGCCGCGCTGCCGTCGATCTCCGGCGCCACGCTGCGCATTTTCTACTCCTTCATGGTGCCGATCTTCGGCGGCCGCCGCTGGACCGCGCTGTCCACCGCCTCGCTGCTGATCCCCTGCCTCTGGCTGGGCTTCGCCGTGCAGGACCCGACCACGCCGTACTGGGTGTTCGCGACCATCGCGCTGCTGTGCGGCTTCGGCGGCGGCAACTTCGCCTCCAGCATGTCCAACATCAGCTTCTTCTATCCGAAGAACCAGCAGGGCACCGCCCTGGGCCTGAACGCCGGCCTGGGCAATCTCGGTGTGTCGGTGATGCAGTTCGCCGTGCCGCTGGCCGTGGCCGGCGGGCTGTTCGGCGCCTTCGGTGGTGAGCCGGAGACACTTTCCGACGGCACCCGTCTGTGGCTGCAGAACGCTGGCTGGATCTGGGTGCCGTTCATTGCCGTGGTCTCCGTGGCTGCCTGGTTCGGCATGAACGACATCGCCGATGCCAAGGCCTCGTTCCGCGACCAGTCGGTGATCTTCAAGCGCAAGCACAACTGGCTGATGTGCTGGCTGTACGTGGCCACCTTCGGCTCGTTCATCGGCTTCTCCGCCGGCTTCGCCATGCTCAGCAAGACCCAGTTCCCGGACATCAACCCGCTGCAGTACGCCTTCCTCGGCCCGCTGGTGGGCGCCCTGAGCCGCCCGCTCGGTGGCTGGCTGGCGGACAAGTTCGGCGGCGCACGGATCACCCTGTGGAACTACGCGGCGATGATCGCCGGGGTGTTCGCGGTGATCAGCTTCCTGCCGGGTGCCAACGGTGCCGGCAGCTTCTTCGGCTTCCTCGGCTCCTTCATCGCGCTGTTCTTCTTCGCCGGCATCGGCAACGGCAGCACCTTCCGCATGATCCCGGTGATCTTCCGCAACGAGTGGGCCGCGCGCCTGAAGCAGGACGGTTACACCGAAGCCCAGGCGGCCAAGGGCGCGAGCATGGAATCGGCCGCGGTGATCGGCTTCTCCGCCGCCATCGGCGCCTTCGGCGGCTTCTTCATTCCCAAGGCCTTCGGCACCTCGCTGGCCATGACCGGCAGCGCCGAGGGCGCCCTCTACGTCTTCGTCGCCTACTACCTGACCTGCATCGTCGCCACCTGGTGGTGGTACGCGCGCAAGGGAGCCGAGAGCCCCTGCTGATTTCCCCGCGCGGTCAGCCCCGCTGGCCGCGCCACGAACCGTTTCGCGAGCTTGATTAGCGTTTGAACGCCCGGCGCAGACCGGGTGAGGAGATACCGATGAGTTACCTGCTCGACCGCCTGCAGTTCTTCAAGAAGAAGCAGGGTGAATTCGCCGATGGTCACGGCGAAGTCTCCAACGAAAGCCGTGCCTGGGAAAACAGCTACCGGCAGCGCTGGCAGCACGACAAGATCGTTCGCTCTACCCACGGGGTGAACTGCACCGGCTCGTGCTCCTGGAAGATCTACGTGAAGAACGGCCTGATCACCTGGGAAACCCAGCAGACCGACTACCCGCGCACCCGCCCGGACCTGCCCAACCACGAGCCGCGCGGCTGCCCCCGTGGCGCCAGCTACTCCTGGTACATGTACAGCGCCAACCGCCTGAAATACCCCAAGGTGCGCAAGCCGCTGCTCAAGCTCTGGCGTGAAGCCCGCGCCGCCCACAACGACCCGGTGGACGCCTGGGCCAGCATCGTCGAAGACTCCGCCAAGGCCAAGAGCTACAAGAGCGAGCGCGGCCTGGGCGGTTTCATCCGCTCCAGCTGGAGCGAAGTCACCGAGATCATTGCCGCCGCCAACGTCTACACCGCCAAGACCTATGGCCCGGACCGCGTCATCGGCTTCTCGCCGATCCCGGCCATGTCGATGGTCAGCTACGCCGCCGGCGCCCGTTATCTGTCGCTGATCGGCGGCGTGTGCCTGAGCTTCTACGACTGGTACTGCGACCTTCCTCCCGCCTCGCCGCAGATCTGGGGCGAGCAGACCGACGTGCCGGAGTCGGCCGACTGGTACAACTCCAGCTACATCATCGCCTGGGGTTCCAACGTCCCGCAGACCCGTACCCCCGATGCGCACTTCTTCACCGAAGTCCGCTACAAGGGCACCAAGACCGTGGCCGTCACCCCGGACTACTCCGAAGTGGCCAAGCTCACCGACCTCTGGCTCAACCCCAAGCAGGGCACCGACGCCGCATTGGGCATGGCCTTCGGTCACGTCATCCTCAAGGAATTCCACCTCGAGAAACCCAGCGCCTACTTCGTCGACTACTGCCGCCAGTACACCGACATGCCGATGCTGGTGCTGCTCGAACCGCACACCGAAGGCGTGCTCAAGCCGACCCGCTACCTGCGCGCGGCGGACCTCGCCGGCAACCTCGGCCAGGACAACAACCCCGAGTGGAAGACCATCGGCCTCGACGAAATCAGTGGCGAGCTGGTCTCGCCCACCGGCGCCATCGGCTACCGCTGGGGTGAGTCGGGCAAGTGGAACATCGAGGAGAAAGAGGGCGGCACGCAACGCGAAACCCGCCTGGCGCTGAGCCTGATCGATGGCCCGGAAAACGCCTGCGACGTCGGCTTCCCGTACTTTGCCGGGCAGGAACACCCGCACTTCAAGGGCGTGGACAACGACGAGGTGCTGGTGCGCCGCGTACCGTTCCGCGAGTTCACTGGCGCCGAGGGTCAGACCCTGCGCGTCGCCACCGTGTACGACCTGCAGATGGCCAACTACAGCGTCGACCGTGGCCTGGGTGGCCGCAACGTCGCCGCCTCCTATACCGACGCCGACGTGCCCTACACCCCGGCCTGGCAGGCCCGCATCACCGGCGTTCCGGCTGCCCGCGCCATCCAGGTGGCCCGCGAGTTCGCCGACAGCGCCGACAAGACCCACGGCAAGGCCATGGTCATCATCGGCGCCGCGATGAACCACTGGTACCACATGGACATGAACTACCGCGCGGTCATCAACATGCTGATGATGTGCGGCTGCATCGGCCAGAGCGGTGGTGGCTGGGCGCACTACGTGGGCCAGGAAAAACTCCGCCCGCAGACCGGCTGGGTCCCGCTGGCGTTCGGCACCGACTGGAGCCGTCCGCCGCGGCAGATGAACGGCACCAGCTTCTTCTACCTGCACAGCTCGCAATGGCGCCACGAGAAGATCTCGATGCACGAGGTGCTCTCGCCGCTGGCCGATACCAAACAGTTCCCCGAACACGCGCTGGACTACAACATCCGCGCCGAGCGCATGGGCTGGCTGCCGTCCGCCCCGCAGCTCAACCGCAACCCGTTGCACATTGCTGCCGACGCCGAGCGCGCTGGCATCCCGGTGCAGGACTACGTGGTGCGCGAGCTCAAGGCCGGCAACCTGCGCGTGGCTAGCGAACAGCCGGACGACCCGCAGAACTTCCCGCGCAACCTGTTCATCTGGCGCTCCAACCTGCTCGGCTCCTCGGGCAAGGGCCACGAGTACATGCTCAAGTACCTGCTGGGCGCGAAGAACGGCGTGATGAACGACGACCTCGGCAAGGCCGGCGGCCCCTGCCCGGGCGAAGTCGACTGGGTCGATGAAGGCGCTGAGGGCAAGCTGGACCTGGTCACCACCCTGGACTTCCGCATGTCCTCCACCTGCATGTACTCGGACATCGTCCTGCCGACCGCTACCTGGTACGAGAAGGACGACCTCAACACCTCCGACATGCACCCCTTCATCCACCCGCTGTCCGCCGCGACCGATCCTGCGTGGGAAGCGAAAAGCGACTGGGAAATCTACAAGGCCATCGCCAAGAAGTTCTCCGAGGTTTCCGTCGGCCACCTGGGCGTGGAGAAGGACCTGGTCACCGTGCCGCTGCTGCACGACACCGCCAACGAACTCGCGCAGCCCTTCGGCGGCAGCGACTGGAAGAAGGGCGAGTGCGAACCGGTCCCCGGCCGCAGCATGCCGACCCTGCATGTGGTCGAGCGTGATTACCCGAACACCTACAAGAAGTTCACCTCCCTCGGCCCGCTGCTGGACAAACTGGGCAACGGCGGCAAGGGCATCGGCTGGAACACCGAGAAGGAAATCAAGCTGCTCGGCGAGCTGAACCACAAGGTCACCGAGACCGGTATCAGCCAAGGCCGTCCGCGCATCGAAAGCGCCATCGACGCCGCCGAGGTGATCCTCGCCCTGGCGCCGGAAACCAACGGCCAGGTGGCTGTGAAGGCCTGGGAAGCGCTGTCGAAGTTCACCGGCCGCGACCACACCCACCTGGCGCTGCCCAAGGAAGACGAGAAGATCCGCTTCCGCGACGTCCAGGCGCAGCCGCGCAAGATCATCTCCAGCCCGACCTGGTCAGGCCTGGAAGATGAACATGTGAGCTACAACGCCTGCTACACCAACGTCCACGAGATGATCCCGTGGCGCACCCTCACCGGTCGCCAGCAGTTCTACCAGGATCACCCCTGGATGCAGGCCTTCGGCGAGGGCTTCGTCAGCTACCGGCCGCCGGTCAACACCCGCAGCACCGACAAGCTGTTCAACAAGAAGCCCAACGGCAACACCGAGATCACCCTGAACTGGATCACCCCGCACCAGAAGTGGGGCATCCACTCCACCTACAGCGACAACCTGCTGATGCTCACCCTGTCGCGCGGTGGCCCGATCATCTGGATGAGCGAGAACGACGCGAAACGCGCCGGCATCGAGGACAACGACTGGGTCGAAGTCTTCAACGCCAACGGCGCCGCGACCTGCCGCGCGGTGGTCAGCCAGCGCGTGAAGGACGGCATGGTGATGATGTACCACGCCCAGGAACGCATCGTGAACCTGCCGGGCAGCGAGACCACCAAGACTCGCGGCGGCCACCACAACTCGGTGACCCGCGTGGTCCTCAAGCCCACCCACATGATCGGCGGCTACGCCCAGCAGGCGTGGGGCTTCAACTACTACGGCACGGTCGGCTGCAACCGCGACGAGTTCGTCGTGGTGCGCAAGATGAACAAGGTCGACTGGCTCGACGGGCCGGAGCAGGGCGGACTGGGCGGTGACGCTCTGCCGCAACCGCTGCCCCAGGATATTTGAGGATTACTGCCATGAAAATTCGTTCGCAAGTCGGCATGGTGCTGAACCTCGACAAATGCATCGGTTGCCACACCTGCTCGATCACCTGCAAGAACGTCTGGACCAGCCGCGAAGGCGTCGAGTACGCCTGGTTCAACAACGTCGAAACCAAGCCCGGCATCGGTTACCCGAAAGAGTGGGAGAACCAGGAGAAGTGGAAGGGCGGCTGGAAGCGTAACGCCGACGGCTCCATCGTCCCGCGCATCGGCGGCAAGTTCCGCGTGCTGGCGAACATCTTCGCCAACCCGGACCTGCCGGAAATCGATGACTACTACGAGCCCTTCGACTTCGACTACCAGCACCTGCACACCGCGCCCAAGGCCCAGCACCAGCCGGTCGCCCGGCCGCGCTCGCTGGTCTCCGGCCAGCGCATGCAGAAGATCGAATGGGGCCCCAACTGGGAGGAAATCCTCGGTACCGAATTCGCCAAGCGCCGCAAGGACAAGAACTTCGACCAGATCCAGGCGGACATCTACGGCGAGTACGAAAACACCTTCATGATGTACCTGCCGCGCCTGTGCGAGCACTGCCTGAACCCGGCGTGCGTGGCATCGTGCCCGAGCGGCGCGATCTACAAGCGCGAGGAAGACGGCATCGTCCTGATCGACCAGGACAAGTGCCGCGGCTGGCGCATGTGCATCAGCGGTTGCCCGTACAAGAAGATCTACTTCAACTGGAAGAGCGGCAAATCCGAGAAGTGCATCTTCTGCTACCCGCGCATCGAGGCCGGCCAGCCGACCGTCTGCTCGGAAACCTGCGTGGGCCGCATCCGTTACCTCGGCGTGCTGCTGTATGACGCCGACCGCATCCATGAAGTGGCCACCTGCGAGAACGAGCGCGAGCTGTACCAGAAGCAGCTGGAAATCTTCCTCGATCCGTTCGACCCGAAAGTGATCGAGCAGGCCCGCAAGGACGGCGTACCGGACAGTGTCATCGAGTCCGCGCAGAAGTCGCCGGTGTACAAGCTGGCCATGGACTGGAAGCTGGCCCTGCCGCTGCACCCGGAATACCGCACGCTGCCGATGGTGTGGTACGTGCCGCCGCTGTCGCCGATCCAGAACGCCGCCTCCGAAGGCCATATCGGCAGCGACGGGGTGATCCCGGACGTCGAGTCCCTGCGCATTCCCGTGCAATACCTGGCCAACCTGCTGACCGCCGGCGATACCGCGCCGGTGCTGCTGGCCCTCAAGCGCCTGCTGGCCATGCGCGCCTACAAGCGTGCCGAGCATGTCGAAGGCAAGCAGGACCTGGCGGTGCTGGAGAAGGTCGGCCTGTCGGTCAACCAGGTGGAAGAGATGTACCGCTACCTGGCGATCGCCAACTACGAAGACCGTTTCGTCATCCCGACTGCCCACCGCGAGGAAGCGCTGTCGGATGCCTTCGCCGAGCGTTCGGGTTGCGGCTTCAGCTTCGGCAACGGTTGCTCCAGCAGCTCTGGCAGCAATTCTGGCGTCAACCTGTTCGGCGGCAAGGCCGTGGACCAGCGCAACGTCATCCAGACCGTGCAGATACAGGAGTGACGACCATGGCCATCTCAATGGAAAGTCACAGCCAACTGCTCAAGCTCAGCGCCCTGATGCTGGACTACCCACGCGTTGAACTGCGTGAGGAAAGCCTGGCCCTGCATGCGCTGATCCGCACCTGCAACCTGCCCGAACAGCAGCGCGACGGCCTCGCCGCGCTGCTCAACGAGCTCTGCAAGGGCGACATCCTCGATGTACAGGCGAGCTACGACGGCCTGTTCGAGCGCGGTCGCTCGGTCTCGCTGCTGCTCTTCGAACACGTGCACGGCGAAAGCCGTGACCGTGGCCAGGCGATGGTCGACCTGATGGACCGCTACACCCAGGCGGGCCTGGTCATCGACGTCAACGAGCTGCCGGACTACCTGCCGCTGTACCTGGAGTTCCTCGCCCTGCAGGACGCCGAGTCGGCCCGCGCCGGCCTGGCCGAAGTCGCCCACATCCTCGCGCTGATCGCCCAGCGCCTGGAAGAACGCGGCAGCGCCTATGCGGCGATCTTCAACAGCCTGCTGGAGCTGTCCGGCGAGCAGCCGGACCTCGGTGCGCTCAAGCGCGACCGCGAGCAGGAAGTGCGCGACGACAGCCTGGAGGCCATCGACAAGGCTTGGGAGGAAACCCCGGTGAGCTTCACCGAGCCCGCCGTTGGTTGCCCGTCCACCAGCGCCCGCCGCGTGTCCACGTCCGCCGAACAACCCATGCAGTGGGTCGCCCAGCCGGTGCCGCAGATGCAGTACCGGGCGGCCAGAGAAGGAGTCTGAACATGTCCCTCGATCTTCTAGCGTTCGGGATCTACCCCTATGTCGCGCTCGCCATCTGCCTGATCGGCAGCTGGGCGCGCTTCGACCTTTCGCAATACACCTGGAAAGCCGGCTCCAGCCAGATGCTGAGCAAGAAGGGCATGCGGGTCTACAGCAACCTGTTCCATGTCGGTGTACTGTTCATCCTCGCCGGCCACTTCGTCGGCCTGCTGACCCCGCACGCGGTCTACGAGCACCTGATCAGCACCGAGCAGAAGCAACTGCTGGCGATGGTCTCCGGCGGCTTCTTCGGCATCCTCTGCTTCATCGGCCTGACCGGCCTGATCCTGCGCCGCCTGACTAACGAGCGCGTACGCGCCACGGGGAATGCGTCGGACCTGATGATCCTGCTGGTGCTCTATGTCCAGCTGATCCTCGGCCTGTCGACCATCGTCGCCTCCACCCATCACCTGGATGGCTCGGTGATGGTCATGCTCGCCAACTGGGCGCAGTCCATCGTCACCTTCCAGCCGCTGGCCGCGGCCGAGGCCATCGCTCCGGTCTCGCTGGTCTACAAGCTGCACGTGACCCTCGGCCTGACGCTGTTCGTACTGTTCCCCTTTACCCGCCTGGTGCACATCGTCAGCGCCCCGGTGTGGTACTTCGGCCGCCGCTACCAGGTCGTCCGTACCAAGCGTCGCGCCGTGTGATGAAGCGGCGGATAACGCTGGCGCGTTATTCGCCCTACCTGATGCTCTCCCCCTCTCCCTTCATGGGGGGGACGCCCAGTTAGAGGGTCGGGGAGAGGGTTACTGGAGGTAATCGAAATGAGTTGCTCCCACTACGAAGCCAAGGTCGAACACGTCGACCTGCCTGCCATCTCTGTCAACGGCGTCGCCATCGCCGAGGACGAACTGGCTCGCGAACTGCAATACCATCCCGCCTCCAGCCACGCTGAAGCGCTGTACTCCGCCTGCCGTGCCCTGGTGGTGCGCCAACTGCTGGTGCAACGCGCCGCAGAGCTAGGCGTGACGGGGCAGGTCGAGGAGGGCGAGGCCGCCGAAGAGGCGAACATCCGCGCCCTGATCGACCGTGAAGTCGGCGTACCCGAGGCCGACGAAGCCAGCTGCCGGCAATGGTACGAAGCCAACCCGACTCGCCTGACCTCGCCCTGGCGCATGCGTCTGCGCCATGTGCTGCTCGGTTGCGCGCCGGATGACCTGGAAGGCCGCGCCAAGGCCCGTGAACAGGCCGAAGAACTGCTCGCCGAACTGCGCGAGCACCCCGAACGCTTCGCCGAAAAGGCCATGCGCTTCTCCGACTGCCCGTCGAAAGACGAGGGCGGTGAACTGGGCTGGATCGAACCGGGACAGACCGTTCCCGAGTTCGAGAAGCGCCTGCTGCAACAGCAACCCGGCCTGCTTGGTCATCCGCTGGAAAGCCGCTACGGCCTGCACGTGGTCGAGTTGCTAGAGCGTGAAGGCGGAGAGCCGCTGGACTTCCAGCAGGCGCGCCCGCGTATCGCCGGCTACCTTCGCGCCCAGGTGCTGCAGCGCGCCGTCAGCCAGTACATCAGCGTGCTGGCCGGCGAGGCGCGGATTGATGGTTTCGTCTTCGACGGGGCGGAGTCGCCGCTGGTGCAATGATCTGTTACGCAGCCCTATGAGAGGTCGTATCGGTGTGCGCATCGGCACTTCCTTTGTTGCAACGTCAGGCGAGAGTCGTACTCGCCGCTGCTTCGATCTGCCCCCTCCCCCTCTGGGAGAGGGCTGGGGTGAGGGGTAGTGGTGTCCCAGGAGCTAAAACCATGTCCGAATGGATCGACGGCCAAGGCCGCAAGATCGACTACCTGCGCCTGTCCGTGACCGACCGCTGCGACTTCCGCTGCGTCTACTGCATGTCGGAAAACATGCGCTTCCTGCCGCGCCAGCAAGTACTGACCCTGGAAGAGATCGAACGGGTAGCTCGGCTCTTCGTCGAGCGCGGCGTGAAGAAGCTGCGCCTTACCGGCGGCGAACCGCTGGTGCGCCCCGGCATCGTCCACCTCTGCGAACGCCTTGCTGCGCTGCACGGCCTGCGCGAACTGTGCTTGACCAGCAACGGCTCGCAGCTCACCCGCTTGGCCGGCGATCTGAAGGCGGCCGGCCTTTCCCGCCTCAACATCAGCCTCGACACACTCGATGCGCAACGCTTCGCCGCCATCACTCGCACCGGTCGCCTGGAACAGGTGCTGCGCGGTATCGACGCCGCCCAGCAGGCCGGCTTCGAGCGCATCAAGCTCAACTGCGTAGTGATGAAAGGCCGCAACGCCGACGAGGTACCGGCGCTGGTGGACTACGCCATCGCCCATGGGCTGGACATCAGCTTCATCGAGGAAATGCCGCTGGGCCAGGTGGGCCGCGAGCGTGAGGAAAGCTTCTACTCCAGCGATGAAGTCCGCGCGCTGATCGCCGAACACCACGAACTGCTGGACAGCGCCGAACACAGCGGCGGCCCCGCGCGCTACGTGCGCCTGGCCCAGCATCCGGGCACGCGTATCGGCTTCATCTCGCCGCATTCGCATAACTTCTGCTCGACCTGCAATCGCCTGCGACTGACCGCCGAAGGTCGCCTGCTCCTGTGCCTGGGCCACGAAAACTCCCTGGACCTGCGCGGCCTGCTGCGCCGCCATCCGCTGCATGACGAGCCCGTTCTCGAGGCCCTGCGCGGCGCCCTGCAGCGCAAGCCGGCCCGCCACGAATTCAGCGTTGGCGACGTGCAGGTGCTGCGCTTCATGAACCTCAGCGGCGGCTGAAACAGACCTCCCTTGGCGGGCCTTGCGCCCGCCCTTTGCCTTGCTTGCATCCATCGCCAGCTAACGCTGAACTCTGCCTCCACGCCGATCAGCCCCCTCTCCCCTTGGGAGAGGGTTGGGGTGAGGGCGGCCCTTGCTCCAGGTTTTCAAGCGCAGCGCTTTACTCCAAACAAAAGAAAAGCCCCTGCGACATGAGCGTATCGCGGGGGCTCTGGGCATCTGCCAAAGGTATAACCGTGGAAGCTACGGTAAATCATGCGAAAGAATCGTTTCGAATCCTCCTCGGATCGCCTTGGAACGCCTCCCAGACTAAGGCTGTAGCCCAGCGCGCGACATTCCTCCGAAGGAGTAGGGCTGCGGTCGCAAAAGGGAGTGTGCCGTGCGGTCGCAGGGCGATTGACGTTGTGTACTTTTTAGTCCAGATTGGATTTTAAGTTTACGCGCCAGTGCGCGTGGACGAACGATAACAAGCTGGTCGCCTGGGTCAGGGCAAGGCAATGCCGCTGCAACGCGCCACGTTGCGCCCCTGGACGAATCACAAGACACCGATACTTCTCTGCCAAGACGCAGCGGCCGGCCGCCCGGCCCTGTCACCGAACATGCCACGGAGTTCATCGATGAATCGCAAAGCCCTGCTGGGCGGCCTGATGCTGGCCGCTTTCGCCACCTTCTCCCATGCCGACGACAAGCCGCTGCGCATCGGCATCGAGGCGGCGTACCCGCCCTTCGCCTACAAGACCCCTGAAGGCGGCATCGCCGGCTTCGACTACGACATCGGCAATGCGCTGTGCGAAGAGATGAAGCGCAAATGCCAGTGGGTCGAGCAGGAATACGACGGCCTGATCCCCTCGCTGAAGGTGCGCAAGATCGACGCCGCGCTGTCCTCCATCACCATCACCGAAGAGCGCAAGCACTCGGTGGACTTCACCCACAAGTACTACTTCACCCCGGGCCGCCTGGTGATGAAGGAAGGCTCGCAGCTGGACGAGCAGTTCAGCCAGCTCAAGGGCAAGAACATCGGCGTGCAGCGCGGCTCCACCGCCGACCGCTTCGCCACCGAAGTGCTGGGCAAGGCCGGCGCCAACGTGGTGCGCTACACCAGCCAGGACGAGATCTACCTGGACCTGCTAGCGGGTCGCCTGGACGGCACCTTCGCCGACTCCATCCCGCTCGAAATCGGCTTCCTGGAAACCCCGCGCGGCAAGGGCTTCGCCTTCATCGGTCCGGAGTTCAAGGACCCGAAATACTTCGGCGAAGGCGCCGGCATTGCGGTGCGCAAGGGCAATACCGAACTGGTCGGCCAACTGAACGCCGCCATCGACGCACTGCGCGCCAGCGGCAAGTACAAGGAAATCGAAGGCAAGTACTTCAAGAGTGATATCTACGGGGACTGATTTGCCCGTTGAGTTGCAGCTAAGGCCGCCTTCGGGCGGCCTTTTTCGTTGCGCCGAAATGCTCTTCGTAGGATGGGTGGAGCGAAGCGATACCCATGCTGTCCCGTGCGCGGTCTTTTCGTTGGGATGGGTGTATTTGCGCCGCTTCGGTGTGCGCGGGAACTTCTTGTTTCGCCCCCTCGGGCGAGTCCCTTTTGTCAAACGCCACAAAAGGAACCAAAAAGTCTTGCCCCGGACATCCGGTTTTTCGCTTAGGCGAAAAATGCCCTCGTTGAACCGAAGTTTCAGGGGCACGCCACGACGGGCCATCCCTGGCCCATCGTGGCTCTCGCGACATCCATGTCGCTCAACCCCCGAAACTCCGCTTCAACGAGGCCTCCTGAACGGGGCATCCGGCGTGTGCGGACGTTTCTCTGGAAGATTTTTAAAAGCCAAAGCCAAAGCCAAAGCCAAAGCCGTGCGTTCTCTTGTAGGAGCGAGCTTGCTCGCGAACCGGAGCGAAAAACGCGGGTAAGGAGTCGGCTCACACCTCCTCCTTCAACTCCTTCAGGTGCTTGTACACCGTCGCCCGCCCCATGTTCAGCACATTGGCCACGTAGTTCGCCGCGCTCTTGCCCTTGAACGCGCCCTCCGCGTGAAGGGCCAGGACCAGCTCGCGCTTGTGATCACGGCTGAGGGTGGAGAGGCTCAGCTGGCGCTGCCGTAACCAGGCATGGAGGAAGGTGTTGATGCGCTCCTGCCAGTCATCGCGGAATAGAGCGTCCGGCTGCGGGACGATCTTGTTCGAGGAGAGGAACAGGTCGAGCGCCGCCTTGGCGGTCTCGAACAGGGTGATGTTGAGGTTGATGCACAGCACTGCCAGCGGTTCGCCCTTGGCGTCGCGCAGGACGGTGCTGATGGAGCGGATCTTCTGGCCGTCCCAGTTGAGCTTCTCGTAGGGGCCGATGTTGCGTTCGTCGTGGCCGCCTTCGAGCATGTCTTCCAGCGCCGAATCGTCGCCGATCTCGCGCTTGGAGATGTTGTTCGCCAG
Source organism: Pseudomonas sp. HS-18 (assembly GCF_020401845.1). Lineage (NCBI taxonomy): Bacteria > Pseudomonadati > Pseudomonadota > Gammaproteobacteria > Pseudomonadales > Pseudomonadaceae > Pseudomonas > Pseudomonas sp. HS-18. The sequence goes on along the minus strand of NZ_CP084413.1, from coordinate 5,161,289 downwards.
GTACGCCACGCGCTGGTTGCGCAGGTCGTGGATGACCACTTCGGCGTGGGGGAAGAACAGCGCGGCGATGGCGTCGGCGATGGCCTTGTAGTTGTCCAGCGGATCAGCGGCGGTCATGGGCAAGGCTCTCGAAGGCGATGAAGCGGGCGCTGGCGAGTGTGCCGCAAGCGCCCGCGGGCTGTCACGGGCGACGGCTCACTTGGCCAGCAGGCGCGCCGGGGAAAGCATCTGGGCGTTCAGGCCGTGGCGGGCCAGGTGCTCCGGCAGGGCTTCATGGCGGATCAGCGCGGCGCTGGCTTCGCCCATGGCGGCCGAAGTCTGGATGCCATAGCCACCCTGGCCGGCGACCCAGTACAGGCCGGGCGTGGCCGGGTCGTAGCCGGACACCAGGTCGCCGTCGGCGAAGAACGAGCGCAGACCGGCCCAGGTGTGGCTCGGGCGGCGGATGCTTAGCGTGGTGTGTTCTTCGATCTGGTAGATGCCCATGGCGATGTCCAGCTCTTCGGGCTGCACGTCGTGGGGTTCCACCGGGTCGGCGTTGGCCGGCGAGCCGAGCAGCATGCCGGCGTCGGGCTTGAAGTAGAAGGATTCGTCCAGGCTGACCAGCACCGGCCAGGCGTGGCTGTCCACACCCTCCGGCGGGCTGAACAGGAAGGCGGCGCGGCGCTTGGGCGTCAGGCCCAGAGGGGCGGCGCCGGCCAACTCGGCGATCCTGTCGCACCAGCCGCCGGCGGCGTTGACCAGCACCGGCGCGCGGTAGGTCTGCTGCGCGCAGCGTACTTCCCAGGCGTTGCCAATACGGTTGATTTCCAGGGCTTCGCTGTCCAGTTGCACGCTGCCGCCGTTGCGCCGGATGCCGCGCAGGTAGCCCTGCAGCAGGCCATCGGTGTCGATGTCGGCGGCGCTGGGGTCAAGCATCGCGCCGTGGACTTTTTCCCGGCGCAGCACGGGGACGATGGCGCAGGCTTCATCGGCACTGAGCAGGCGCATCTGCGGCACGCCCGCCTTTGCACTCTCATATTGGCGCTGGAGTTCCTCCGGGTTGCCTTCGAAGTCCACGGTCATCTCGCCCCGCGGGGTGAGGATCGGGTGTTCGACGAAGCCTTCCGGCGGATTGTCGAAGAAGGCACGGCTGGCGGCGGTCAGCGCACGTACCTGCGGCGTGCCGTAGGCGACGGTATAGAGCGCTGCCGAGCGGCCGGTGGAGTGGTAGCCGGCGTGGGACTCGCGCTCCAGCACGGCGACCTTGCCGTGGCGGGAGAGGAAGTAGCCGGTGGAGGCGCCGGCAATGCCGCCGCCGATGATGAGGAAGTCGACTTCGATCATGTTCGTCTCCGGCTCAGGCGTTCTTGCGTTGCAGATGGTAGAGCGCATTGGCCAGGGCGACGTCTTCCAGACCCAGGCCGATGGAGCGGAAGAAGGCGTGGCGCTGGTAGTCCGGCTTGGCGGCGCGAGCGCTGACCAGCTCCGGCAGGTCGCCGAGGATGTTGCCATCCCAGCCGTGCTCCTCGCGGGCCAGACGCATTTCGCCGGCGGAGGCCGGGGTGGTGGCGCGGTAGTCGCAGTACACGTCCATCTGCGACAGCGACTGCGGCGGGACTTCGTGAGCGCGAGCGACGTTGGTGCTGATGGAGGTGATCAGCGCCGGCTTGGACAGGATCGACGGATCGAGCACCGGGGTGCCGGACGAGGTGCACAGCAGCACCACATCGGCGTCGGCCACGGCGGCTTCGACACTGGTGGCGGGTTCTGCGCGGGAATCGATGGCGCCGAACTGGGCCAGCACGCCGGCGTTCAGGTTCGGCGAGTAGACGCGGATGCTCTGCCAGTCCCGCAGGCCGGCGACGTAGCGCAGGTGTGCGCGGGCTACCGGGCCGCTGCCGACGATGGCCAGGCGCTTGGCGTCCGGACGGGCCAGTTCCTGCACCGCCAGGGCGGTGGTGGCGGCGGTGCGCGCGGTGGTCAGGCTGCCGGCGTCGCACAGCAGCAGCGGCTGGCCGCTCTCCATGGACATCAGCAGGCTCCACGCGGTCACCAGCGACTTGGGCTGGCGCACGATGTACGGCGAGGTCTTCACGCCGTAGACCTTCTGCGAGGCCAGCACGCCCAGGTAGTTGATGAAGTCGCCGCCGCCGTGGGGGAATTCCACCAGTTGCTGCGCGGGTTGCACGGCGCTGCCGGCGGCCAGTTCGACGAACATGTCGCGCATGGCCTGGAGCACGTCGACCTGTTCCAGCAGGCGTTCGGCGTCGGCCTGGTTGAGGGTGAAAGGCGTGGCGGCGGACATGGCGGGACTCCAGAAGTGGATTTATTTTTCCATTCTGGACTCTATTGTCTTTATCGACAAGCGCGCCTGGTCGGATGGGCACCTTTTAGGAGCGAGCTTGCTCGCTCCTAAAAGGTGAGACGCTCGGGTTTACAGCTTGAACTGCGCCACCAGCTCTTCCTGGCTGCCTGCCACGCGGCGCAGGTGTTCGCCACAGTCGCGGGTATGCGCGGCGGTCTTGCGGTTTTCCACGGTCATGTCGCTCAGCCGGTGCATGTGCTGGTTCACTTCCTGGGTCGTCGCGGCCTGCTGTTCGGCGGCGGCGGCGATCTGGAAGGCCATGGCGTGCACGCCCTGCAGGGACTCGTCCAGTGCGCCGAGGGCTTCGATCACCGCCTGGGTGTCCTGCTCCAGGGTATGGGCCTGCTCGCTGGCGCCGCTCATGCTCGACTGGGCCTGGACGGAGGAGTCGCCGAGGCTGCCGACGATGGCGACGATCTCGTCGGTGGCGCTGCGGGTGCGCTGGGCGAGGCTGCGCACCTCGTCGGCGACCACGGCGAAACCACGGCCCGCCTCGCCGGCGCGGGCGGCTTCGATGGCGGCGTTGAGGGCGAGCAGGTTGGTCTGCTCGGCGATGGAGCGGATCACATCGAGCACCGAGCCGATCTGCTGGCTTTCGCCGGCCAGGGTCTGCACGACGCCGTCGGCCTGGCGCAGGCCGACCAGCAACTGGTCCTGGCGGCCGATCATGTGCTGCAGGGTACCCTGCATGGCGACGAAGGCCTGGCGCGCGGCGGCGCTGCCGTCGGCACTGCGGCTGGCGCTGCCGGCGATTTCCTGCACGGTGGCGGCCATCTGGTCGACGGCGCTGACCACCATTTCCAGCGCTTCCTGCTGCTGGTCGAGGTGGTTGCTGGTGCGTCCGGCGGCGTCGAGGATGTCGCCGCTGGCATCGCCCACGGCCTCGCTGGCCTGGCGCAGGCGCTCGACCACCTGGCGCCAGGCCGTGGTCATTTCGCGCAGGGCCTGCATCAGGCCGCTGCTGGCGCTGGCATCGTCGCTCAGGCGCAACTCGCCGTTGGCCAGGCGCTGGGCCAGCGCCGCCATGCTCGCTGGTTCGCCGCCCAGCGGGCGCATCACGCTGCGGCTGACCAGCCAGGTGCCGGCTGCGACGCCGAGCAGGGTCAGGACGCCGAGCACGAGGATTTGCCACATCAGCTTGCGCACCGGGGCGAAGGCCTGGGCCTGGTCCATTTCCGCCACCAGTGCCCAGTGCACACCGTCGAGGTTCAGCGGGACGAAGGACTTCAGTGCCGGTTCGTTGCTCAGGCCAACCTCGGCGAGCCGGCCCTGTTCGCCGGCCAGGGCTTTGGCGATGGCCTCGCCGGGCAGGCTGGTGGGTGTCTCCTTGTCGCGGCGTACGTGGTGGTCGGCAAAGCGCACCGAGTCCGAGCGCAGGCTGCCGTCGCCGCCTACCAGATAGGTTTCCCCGGCTTCACCCAGGCCCTGGCGGTTCTGCATCACCTCGTTGATCGCCGCCAGCGGCAGCTCGAGCACCAGCAGCAGTTGCAGCTTGCCGTTGTCCTTGATCGGCGCGGCCAGCCATTGCACCGGCTGCTGGTCGTTGGGCGCCTGCTCCAGGTCGCTGATGCTGGCCTTGCCGCTGTCCAGCGCGGTGCGGATGAACGTGCCGAAAGCGGTGTCGCGCCATTGCGGATCACCGATGTTCTGCTGGTAGTCGACGCCGCGGCCGAGGCTGAACACCACCTTGCCGTCACCGGCCACCAGGCGCAGTTCGCGGTAACCGAAGGTCTTGATGAAGTTCTCGAACACCGGGCGGTCGTAGTTGGCTGTGGTGACCAGGGACTCGCTGTCCAGCCCGGCGTAGTTGCTGCCCAGGTTGGTGGCGAGGCTGCTGAGCTGGTCGTTGCGGGCCTTCCAGGCGTCCATCAGCTGTCGCTGCTTGATGCTGGCGACCGCCTCCAGGGCGTTGAGGCTTTGTTCTTCGAGGGCCCGGCTGGCCTGGAGATAGACCACGATGGCCATCACCAGGACGGGGATCAGGCCGACCGAGAGGAAACTCAGAGCAAGTTTGGCGCGCAAGGGCATGGGAGGATTCCGACGAGTTCTTGGAATTGTTCTCGCGTGCTTTGCAAGAAGCGTGCGAATTTTTTTACGTCTGTAAATAAAACTGAGCGGAAATGGCCGGGGCGGGGCTGATTTCGTGACAGGGATGGCGCGGTGCCATTGTTTGCGGGGAATCCCGCACGGTCGTCCCAGCGGGTCCGGCGGGAAAAACGCGAGGCTCTGGCGCGGGGACCGGCGTGTGTTTCAGCGGAGGAGAGGGGTGACGTCACCGGACGTAACGTCGATGGAAACAAAAAAGGCGAAGCCAGGTGGCTTCGCCTTGTTTTGGAGCAGAAAGCTGGTGCAGCGGCGGATCAGTGCTTGCGCGGAACCGGCTTGAGCAGCTCGGTGGGGGGCATCTCGCAGTTGATCTTGCGGCCCAGCAGTTCCTCGATCGGCGGCAGGGCGAAGGCATCGTCCTCGCCGGCGAAGCTGATGGACGTACCGGTGCTGCCGGCGCGGCCGGTACGGCCGATGCGGTGCACGTAGTCGTCCGGATCCTCGGGCAGGGTGAAGTTGATCACGTGGCTGATGCCGTCGACATGGATGCCGCGGCCGGCGACGTCGGTGGCGACCAGCACGCGGATCTTGCCCTCGCGGAAGCCTTCCAGGACCTTGATGCGCTTGTGCTGCGGCACGTCGCCGGACATCTGGGCGGCGCTGATGCCGTCCTTGGTCAGGCGTTCCTCGATGCGCCGCACTTCGTCCTTGCGGTTGGCGAAGACCATTACGCGGGTCCAGTCGTTCTGCGCGATCAGGTTGTACAGCAGCTTGTACTTGTCGCTGCCGGCAACGGCGTAGACGTGCTGCTCGACGGTATCGCTGGCGACGTTCTCCGGCTCGATCTCGACGATGGCCGGGTCGACGGTCCACTGCTTGGCCAGGTTCATCACGTCGTCGGTGAAGGTGGCGGAGAACAGCAGGGTCTGGCGTTCGCCCTTGTAAGGGGTCTGGCGGATGATCTGGCGGACCTGCGGGATGAAGCCCATGTCGAGCATGCGGTCGGCTTCGTCCAGTACCATCACCTCGACCATGTCCAGGTGCACCTCGCCGCGCTGGTTGAAGTCCAGCAGGCGGCCTGGGGTTGCCACGAGGATGTCGCAGAAGCGCGATTCCAGGGTCTTGAGCTGTTTGTCGAAGTCCATGCCGCCGACGAAACTCATGACGTTCAGGCCGGTGTACTTGGCCAGACCGACGGCATCCTTGGCGATCTGCACCACCAGTTCGCGGGTCGGCGCGATGATCAGCGCACGCGGCTCGCCCATGTAGCGCTCTTTGGGCGGCGGGGTCTGCAACAGCTGGGTGATGATCGAGATGAGGAACGCGGCGGTCTTGCCGGTGCCGGTCTGGGCACGGCCGATGGCGTCCTGGCCGCGCAGGGTGAAGCCCAGTACCTGCGCCTGGATCGGCGTGCAGTAGGGGAAGCCCAGGTCATGGATGGCATGCATCAGACGCGGGTCGAGGTTGAAGTCGTGGAAACGGGTCTTGCCTTCGGCCGGCTCGACGACGAAGTCTTCCAGCTTCCAGTTATCGACCACCGGCGGGCGCGGCTTGCGTTCGCGGCGCGGCTTGTCGGCCCTGGGCTCGCGGGGCTTGTCGGCGCCTTCGGTCTTTGCGGGCTCGGCCTTGGCTGCCTGGTCGCGTTTTTCGCCACGTTCACCTTTGTCGGAACGCTCGGCGCGGGGTTTGTCGCTCTTCGGGCCGCGGGCCGGTTTCTCCGCGGATTCGCCTTCCGGGCGCGGGTTGCGCGGTTTGCGCGGACGTCTTTCACCGCTCTGGGCGGGCTTTTCTGCGGCGGGAGCGGGGGCCGCTGGCGTGGCCACGGGTTGCTCGCCGTCGCCCTTGCTGAAGATTTTCTTGAGTGCTTTAAGCACGGCTGTCTCGTGTTGGTTAAGGAATGAACGGCCGCCAGTGTAATGCAAGATGCCCGCAGGGCGAAGTGCCACGGGCATCCTGCCTATTGACTTGGCCTACGGAAGGCTCTCCAGCAGCAGCCGGCGCACGTTGCCGCCCATGATCGCGGCGATGTCCTGGTTGCTGAAACCGGCCTTCGCCAGACCCTGGGTCAGCTGTGCCAGGCCGGTGGTGTCGAAGGGCGCGTTCACCGCACCGTCGAAATCGGAGCCCAGCGCGATGTGCTCGACGCCCACTTTATCGGCCGCGTAGCGCATCGCCTTGACGATGGCGTCCACGGATGTCTCGCAGACCGCGCCGTCCCAGTAGCCGATGCCGATCACCCCGCCGGTGTTGGCGATGCCGCGCAGGTGCGCGTCGGTCAGGTTGCGCGGGCCGGGGCAGGTGCCCGCGACACCTGTGTGGGAGACGATCACCGGACGCTTGGCGATGGCCAGCACGTCGTCGATCAGCGGACGCGAGGCGTGGGCCAGGTCAATCAGCATTTTCTTTTCTTCCAGGCGCGGGACGACCTGGCGGCCGAACTCGGTCAGCCCGCCTTTCTTCAGGCCATGGGCGGAGCCGCCGACCTCGTTATCGAAGAAGTGAGTCAGGCCCATGATGCGGAAACCCGCGTCGTACATGCGGTCGATGTTCTCCAGCTTGCCTTCCAGCGGGTGCAGTCCTTCGGTGGCGAGCACGCCGGCGAGGCGCTTCGGGTCCTTCTGCCAGGCAGCGAGGTAGCGGGTCAGGTCGTCGCGGCTGCGGATCAGGGTGAGCTTGCCCTGGCTGTCGGCGGCGGCCTTGTCGAGGAGTTCGCCCTGATACAGGGCGCGTTCGAGCAGGCTGTTCCAGGTGCGCGCCGGCCAGCGCTGGGCGATGACCAGCGGGGTGATGTTGTCGCTGTCGGCGCTGTTGCTCTCGTAGTTCAGGCCGCGCGGGGTCTTGGTGACGGTGGAGAACACCTGCAGGCCGACATGGCCTTCGAGCAGGCGCGGTACGTCGGTGTGGCCGTGGTCGTGGCGGTCGAGCAGGTTGCGGTCCCAGAGCAGGGCATCGTCGTGCAGGTCGGCGACGAACAGCGTCTGGTGCAGCGCCTGGGCCTCGGACGAGGCGGGGTAGGGCGGCGGGCTGGCCACGGTGTTCATCTTCCGGTCCATATAGCCCGGCAGGTTGAAGAAGATCCCCAGGCCAACGGCCAGCAGGATGAGCAGGACGATCAGCAGTTTGCGCATGTCAGCTTCCCAGCTTTGTTGTTATTGGTGTTTTCGCTGGGGGAATCTAACAGACGGGCCAGTGCGGTGGGAGATCAGCCGCAGAGGCAGTTGCGGCCCTTCTGCTTGGCCTGGTAGAGGGCGCCGTCGGCGCGCAGGATCAGGCTCGGCAGGTTTTCCTGGATGTCCATCTCGGCCAGACCCAGGGACACGGTGACGCCGGGCAGCACGCCCACCGGCGAATAGAAGGAAGTGACCTGTTCGAGGCTTTGGCGCAGGCGGTTGCCAATGCGCCGGGCTTCGTCGATGGCGATTTCCGGCAGCAGGATGACGAACTCCTCGCCGCCATAGCGGGCCATGCTGTCCTTGGGCCGCAACTGGCTGCGCAGGGTGTGGGCGACCAGGCAGAGGGCATAGTCGCCGGCCAGGTGGCCGTGCTCGTCGTTGTAGTTCTTGAAGTGGTCGACATCGAGCATGAGCATGCACATGGGCTGTTCGTTGAACGCGCAGCGAGTGCTCTCGCGGTCGTAGATGTGCTCCAGCCAGCGGCGGTTGAACAGCCCGGTGAGGGTGTCGATGTTGGCGTTCTGCTCGGTGTCGAGAATGATCCGGTTGCCCTCGCGGACCCGTTCGCAGAGTACCGAGAGCAGGTTCTGCATCACCTGCGGGGAGTGCTCGAACAGGCCGATCAGCGCCTCGCGGTGCAGGCGCAGCACGGTGGTCGGTTCGCTGGCGACGACGTAGGCGGAGGGATGGTCGCTGTCGATGAAGCTGATCTCGCCGGCGCAGTCGCCCGGATGCAGGGTGCTGACCGGCTGGTTGTCGAGCGAACCCAGATACACCGTCAGGTGCCCGGTGAGGACCATATAAAGGAAGTGGTTGCGATTGAAAGGCGACAGCAGAATTTCCCCGCGCTCCAGTTCACAGGCGCGGAAATCCTTGAGCAACTGCTCCAGATTGGCCGCCGCCACGTTCTGGAACAGGCGCAGGTGCTGGAGTTGGCGAATGTCCTCTTTCCACTGCGCGGCTTTCATGACGCAGCGGAAGTCGGATGGCGACTGATGATGTGCACGACTGACTCTCCCTGTAGTCCTCTTCGCACATTGAGCCATCAGTATTAGTCAGATTCGACTACTGGCAATTCGCAGGCAGCCCCGGCCGACCGGCGGTCGGCCGGGTGTTTCATCAGCTTTCCAGCCACTCCACATGCACTGCGTATCCTCCCAGTCGCTCGGCCAGTGCCGCGCGCGAGTCTAGGTCGAGGGCGCCGACGAACAAGCGAGCCTTATGACCCAGGCGGTCATCGGCGACCACCTCGATGCGTGGTGCCGGTGCGAGGTGGCGGGTTTCGTCCTCGAACACGCGACGAATGGCGTCCAGGCGCAGGGCGGGCTTGAAGGTCTTGCCGACCGCAGTGACGGGAATGACGTCCAGCAGCCAGACGTCCTTGGGCACCGCTGCGCGCTCGGGCACGTGCTGGGCGGCGTGTTCCAGCAGTTCCGCCTCGCTCACCTGCGCACCGGGCTTGAGCTGGATGTACACCACCGGCAGCTCGCCTGCCTTCAGGCAGGGTTTGCCGACGGCGGCGGCCATGGCCACGGCGGGATGGCGGTGCAGGGCTTCCTCGATCATCTGCGGGTCGATGTTGTGCCCGCCGCGGATGATCAGGTCCTTGCTGCGGCCGGTGAGCCAGATGTAGCCGTCGGCGTCGATGCGGCCCAGGTCGCCGGTGTTGAACCAGTCGCCGTCGACCCAGATGTCCTTGTTCTTGCTGGCCTGCAGGTAGCCCTTGAAGACGGTCGGCCCACGCAGGCAGATGTTGCCGATCTCGTCCACTTCGGCATCGCGCAGATAGTGGCCGTCGCCGTCGAGGATCACCGACTTCAGTTCGCAGTAGGGCAGGCGCAGGCCGATGGAACCGGGGCGTCGCTCGCCGCCGCGCGGGTTGCAGCTGGTGCCGCAGGTGGCCTCGGTCATGCCGTAGCCTTCGATGATCGCCAGGCCCGTCTTCGCCTCGAACTGACGGATCAGCTCCACCGGCATGGGCGCCGCGCCACAGAGGGCGAAGCGCAGGCTGGAGAGGTCGTGCCCTTCGCTTGGCACTTGCAGCAGGGCCGCGTAGATGGTCGGTACGCCGCTGAAGCTGGTGACCTTGTAGCGTTCCACCAGCTTCCAGAAGTCCTGAATCAGCGTCGGGTTGCGATAGCCCTGCGGGCCGGCCAGCAGGACGTGGCCGCCGCGCATGAAGGGCGCGAGACCGCTGACCATCACGCCATTGACGTGGAACAGCGGCAGGCCGCAGAGCAGTACGTCGTTGCCGTCGTAATCGGAGTTCAGGCCCATGATCTCGGCCATCGCCACTTCGTTGAAGTGGCTGTGCGGCGCGAGCTTGGGGGTACCAGTGGTGCCACCGGTGTGGAAGTAGGAGGCGACCTCGTCGGGGCCGATCACCCGGCCGCTTTCCAGGTGGTCGTCGGGGCACTGAGCGAGCAGCTCGTCGAAGTCCAGCACGCCGTCGGGCAGCTTACCGCGCTGGGCCTTGATCGCCGAGCGCTGCGGCTCCGCCAGCAGGTTGGCGAGGTCGACGGTGACGATGGCGCTGAGTTCGGGCAGGTGGTCGCGCAGCGCTGCCACCTTGTCCCAGAGCTCGGTGCCGGGGAAGGGGGCCAGGGTGACCAGTACACGGGAATCGGCGGCACGCACGAGCTCGGCGATGTGCCCCGGATCGAGCAGCGGGTTGATCGCGTTGACGATACCAGCCGCTTCGCCGCCCCAGATCACGTAATGGGTCTGCGGCAGGTTGGGCAGCAGGAACGACACCGAGGTGCCCGGCCGCACGCCCAGGCGATGGAAGGCGTTGGCCGCCTGGGTGACGCGGGAGAACAGTTCGGCGTAGCTGACCTGGATCGGCTCCTCGGCCGCCGAACCCTGCAGCAGGAAGCTCAGGGCGGTGGATGGGCCGAACTGCTGCGCCGAGCGGCGCAGCAGTTCGTAGGTGTTCGGCGGCAGGTCGCGGTCCTGCAGCGGGACCTGTTCCAGGGCTTGGACATCACGCAGGCTGCTGATCGGGGCGTTCATGCTTCTTCTTGTTCTCCGCAGGGTCAGGGGATCACAGGCGCTCCCGCAGCCAGGCGCCGATATCGCCGAGTTCCTCGTTGCTCACTTCGTGGCTCATCGGGTAGGTGCGCCACTGGGCGGGCACCTCGTTGGCCTGCAGGAAGTCGTAGGCGGCGCGGCCCATGGCCGGCAGCACCACGTCATCGAAAGTGCCATGCAGGCAGAGCGCCGACAGTTGTCTTTTTGTAGCCGGCAGGCTTATGCCTTCGCTGAATGTCGGGCCATAGGTGGAGAGCGCCATGACCCCGCCCAGTTCGCCGTTCCAGCGCAGGTAGCCGGTGTGCAGCACCACGGCCCCGCCCTGGGAAAAGCCGGCGAGGATGATGCGCTTGGCCGCGATGCCCTGCTCGATCTGCCCCTGGATCAGCGCGATCACGCTGTCGGCCGAGGCCTCCAGCTGCGCTTCGTCGATGGCGCGCGCCGGGGCCATGGCGAGGATGTCGTACCAGCTCGGCGCGGGCATGCCGTTGAACACGGTGACCGGGCGGGTCGGCGCCTGGGGCAGGATGACGCGCGTCGAGGTGAAGCTGCGCTGCAGCATCCGTGCTACCGGTTCGAAGTCGTAACGATCGGCGCCCAGGCCGTGCAACCAAATGACGCAGGAGTCGGCGCTTTGGGCGGGTTCGAGGATCAGTGGCTGGGTCATGGAGGCTCCAGGATGGGGCAGGCGCTCTAGGATGGGGCGCCGCGTTCGGAATAGGGTGGAGAGGCGATGCAAGAAGATGTCGCATGGCCACAACTTGTGGGACTTGACTGCACGAAATCGAAGGAAGGTTCCTGGGCTGGTACGCCACTTGCTATCTCTGCTTCCAGGCTGTGCGGCCCCACTTCCGGTAACACTCTACCGACCCCATCCGGAAAGCTGTACCGGAAGTGGCGCCGCGAATGCCTTGGGCTGCTTCAGGGCCCGTCGCACCGGCCGCGGTCAACGGCCGGTGCGACGGGCCTTCGCCTTCACACGCAATGATCCCTTGATAACCCGTTCCAGTGCGCACCACCTGCGCGCTCGAAGGTGTGTTCGCGGCTTCCGATAGGTTTTTAGGAGCCGTCTAGACTCACTTTCAGGTCTCCATCCCGTTAGATGTCTTGCTGGTGCCTCACGAGGGTACGGCGGTGGAACCGGGACTCCAAAACACTAAAAAAGCAACGGAGAAGATCGATGAAGATGGTGAAATCCACCCTGGCAGTGCTGACCACCGCCGCCGTATTCGGTGTCAGCGGGCTCGCCCACGCCGGCGCCACCCTGGATGCTGTGAAGAAGAAAGGCTACGTGCAGTGCGGTATCAGTGACGGTCTTCCGGGCTTCTCGTACGCCGACGCCAAGGGCCAGTACAAGGGTATCGACGTCGACGTCTGCCGCGCCGTGGCGGCTGCCGTGTTCGGCGATGCGACCAAGGTCAAGTACAGCCCGCTGACCGCCAAGGAGCGCTTCACTGCGCTGCAGTCCGGCGAGATCGACATCCTCTCGCGCAACACCACCTGGACCAGCTCGCGCGACAGCGCCATGGGCCTGAACTTCGTCGGTGTGACCTACTACGACGGCCAGGGCTTCCTGGTGAACAAGAAGCTGGGCGTGTCCAGCGCCAAGGAGCTCGACGGCGCCACCGTGTGCATTCAGGCAGGTACCACCACCGAGCTGAACCTGTCCGACTACTTCCGCTCCAACAACCTCAAGTACACCCCCATCACCTACGACACTTCCGACGAGAGCGCCAAGTCGCTGGAGTCCGGCCGTTGCGACGTGCTGACCTCCGACCAGTCGCAGCTCTATGCCCAGCGCATCAAGCTGGCCGCGCCGGATGACTATGTGGTGCTGCCCGAAGTGATCTCCAAGGAGCCCCTCGGCCCGGCCGTGCGCCAGGGTGACGAGGAGTGGTTCGACATCGCCCGCTGGACGCTCTTCGCGATGCTCAACGCCGAGGAGCTGGGCATCAACTCGAAGAACGTCGAGGAGCAGGCCAAGAGCACCAAGAACCCGGACGTCGCGCGCCTGCTCGGCGGCGAGGGTGACTATGGCAAGGACCTCAAGCTGCCCAAGGACTGGGCGGTGCAGATCGTCAAGCAAGTGGGTAACTACGGCGAGATCTTCGACCGCAACGTCGGCGACGGCAGCGAGCTGAAGATCAAGCGTGGCCTCAACGCCCAGTGGAACAAGGGTGGTCTGCAGTACGCACCGCCGGTGCGCTGACCTGACCCGTTCCGGCGCCCGGAGTGTGGGCGCCGGACTGTTTCGAACGACGTGAAGCCTTCCGGGCGGCCACGGGCGTAGCCCCGTGGTCGCCCGGCGGCCTTCCGAGAGGGCTTACATGCAGAATTCCGTCAAGGCCCAGCGCCCGCGGGGGGTATCGATCAACGATCCCGTCGTGCGCGGCTGGGCATTCCAGATCATCGCCGTCATCTTCGTCGTGGCGGTCGGCTGGTTTCTCTTCGACAACACCCAGACCAACCTGGCCCATCGCGGCATTCAGTCCGGCTTCGGCTTCCTCGACCACAGCGCCGGCTTCGGCATCTCCCAGCACCTGATCGACTACAGCGAAAGTGACACCTACGGACGGGTGTTCATGGTCGGCCTGCTGAACACCCTGCTGGTCACGGTGGTGGGCATCTTCTTTGCCACCGTCCTGGGCTTCATCCTCGGTGTGGCGCGGCTGTCGCCGAACTGGCTGATCCGCAAGCTGGCGACCCTGTACATCGAGACGTTCCGCAATATCCCGCCGTTGCTGCAGATCTTCTTCTGGTACTTCGCCGTGCTCGGCCCGCTGCCTGGCCCGCGGCAGAGCATCAGCTTCGGCGACCTGTTCTTCGTCAACAACCGCGGCCTGCAGATGCCCGCGCCGATCGCTGCCGACGGCCTCGGCCCGTTCATCGTCGCGGTGATCCTGGCGCTGGTTGGCTGGGTGGTGATCTGGAAGTGGGCCAAGGCCCGTCGCCATGCCACCGGCAAGGCCTTCCCGGTATTCCTCAGCGGCCTGGCGCTGCTGGTGGTGCTGCCGGGCCTGGTGTCGCTGGTCGCCGGAGCGCCGTTCCACTGGGACGTGCCAGTGCTGCAGGGCTTCAACTTCCGCGGCGGCTGGGTGGTGATCCCGGAGCTGGTGTCCATTGTCCTCGCGCTGTCGGTCTACACCGCCGCCTTCATCGGCGAGACGGTGCGCGCCGGCATCCAGGCGGTCAGCCATGGGCAGACCGAAGCTGCCGGCTCCCTGGGCCTGCGTCCGGGGCAGACCCTGCGCCTGGTGATCATCCCGCAGGCGCTGCGGGTGATCATCCCGCCGCTGACCAGCCAGTACCTGAACCTGGCGAAGAACTCCTCGCTGGCCGCCGCCATCGGCTATCCGGACATGGTTTCGCTGTTCGCCGGCACGGTGCTCAACCAGACCGGCCAGGCTATCGAAACCATGGCCATCACCATGAGCGTGTACCTGGCCATCAGCATCAGCATTTCGCTGCTGATGAACTGGTACAACAAGCGCATCGCGCTGGTCGAGCGGTAGAGGGAGCAGACCATGACAACTCATACCTTCAAGCCCGACCTGCCGCCACCGGCGATGAGCGTGGGCGTGCTCGCCTGGCTGCGCGCCAACCTGTTCTCCAGCTGGTTCAACACCCTGCTGACGCTGGTCGGCATTTACTTGGTCTACCTGATCCTGCCGCCGCTGCTGGAGTGGGCGATCATCAAGGCCGACTGGACCGGCAGCACTCGCGCCGACTGCTCCCGCGAGGGCGCCTGCTGGGTGTTCATCGGTTCGCGCTTCGGCCAGTTCATGTACGGCTTCTACCCCGAGGAACTGCGCTGGCGCGTGGACCTCACCGTGCTGTTCGTGGTGTTCGGCGCGGCGCCGCTGTTCCTCAAGCGCTTCGCGTACAAGGTGAAGTACGGCCTGTGTTTCCTGGTGGCGCTGCCGATCGTGGCCTACTGGCTACTGCACGGCGGCTTCCTGGGGCTGGAAACCGTGCCGACCAGCGCCTGGGGCGGGCTGATGCTCACTGTGGTGATCGCCGCGGTCGGTATCTGCGGGGCGATGCCGCTGGGCATCCTGCTGGCGCTGGGGCGGCGTTCGAAGATGCCGGCGATCAAGGTCATCTGCGTCACCACCATCGAGTTCTGGCGTGGTGTGCCGCTGATCACCGTGCTGTTCATGTCCTCGGTGATGCTGCCGCTGTTCCTGCCCGAAGGCATGAACCTCGACAAGTTGCTGCGCGCCATGGTGATGGTGGTGCTGTTCGAGGCTGCCTACATCGCCGAGGTGGTGCGCGGCGGCATGCAGGCCATCCCCAAGGGGCAGTACGAAGCCGCGGCCGCCATGGGCCTGGGCTACTGGCGGACCATGGGCCTGGTGATCCTGCCGCAGGCGCTGAAGCTGGTGATCCCCGGCATCGTCAACACCTTCATCGCGCTGTTCAAGGACACCAGCCTGGTGATCATCATCGGCCTGTTCGACTTCCTCAATAGCATCAAGCGCGCCACCGCGGACCCGGCCTGGCTGGGCATGGCCACCGAAGGCTATGTCTTCGCGGCAGTCGTCTACTGGATTTTCTGTTTCGGCATGTCCCGCTACTCCATGCACCTGGAGCACAAGCTGGACACCGGCCACAAGCGTTAGGAGTTCATCATGTCTGAAGCCACCAACAAGACCGCACAGCCGGCCATCGGCGATCACGTGATGATCACCATGAAGGGCGTGAACAAGTGGTACGGCCAGTTCCACGTGCTCAAGGACATCAACCTGGAGGTCAAGCAGGGCGAGCGCATCGTGCTCTGCGGGCCGTCCGGTTCGGGCAAGTCCACCACCATCCGCTGCATCAACCGCCTGGAGGAACACCAGCAGGGCAGCATCGTGGTCGACGGCACCGAGCTGACCAACGACCTCAAGCAGATCGAGGCGATCCGCAGCGAAGTGGGCATGGTGTTCCAGCACTTCAACCTGTTCCCGCACCTGACCGTGCTGCAGAACTGCATCCTGGCACCCATGTGGGTGCGCAAGATGCCCAAGCGCCAGGCCGAGGAAGTCGCCATGCATTACCTGGAGCGCGTGCGCATCCCGGAGCAGGCGAACAAGTTCCCCGGCCAGCTCTCCGGCGGCCAGCAGCAGAGAGTGGCGATCGCCCGCGCGCTGTGCATGAAGCCGAAGATCATGCTGTTCGACGAACCGACCTCGGCGCTTGACCCGGAAATGGTCAAGGAAGTGCTCGACACCATGATCGGCCTGGCGCAGAGCGGCATGACCATGCTCTGCGTGACCCACGAGATGGGCTTCGCCCGCACCGTGGCGAACCGGGTGATCTTCATGGACAAGGGCGAGATCGTCGAGCAGGCGCCGCCGGACCAGTTCTTCGACAACCCGCAGTCGGATCGGACCAAGCTGTTCCTCAGTCAGATCCTGCACTGATACGGCGTTTTCTGTAGGAGCGAGCTTGCTCGCGAACGAGTTTCCCGGCCGCGACAGTGCTGGGCGGTTCGCGAGCAAGCTCGCTCCTGCAACGAATTCGCGCCTTTCCTCGCGTTATCAGGTTAGCCCCGTCACGCTCGTCTCCCACGATGGCAAGCGCACGCCGCAACGGCGTATGCTGCCCACTCCACCGCGCAAACCGGCGGCATCGCGAAAAGCCGGCTGAACTCGGCTCCCCATCGGTGTTCCCATGTGCAGTGGTTTGTCAGGGATGGGCTACCGTTTGAGGTAGCTCCCCTGCATCCGCCGTCCAAAGGAAGAGAGCCGACGTGAACCTGATCCTATCGCCAATGAACCTCAGCAAAGCCAAGGCCTGGAGCGCCCACGCGGTGACCTCCAGCGGTGTCATCCTAGCGCTGCTCGCGCTTCTGGCGCTGGTCGACAACAGGCCGCAAGCCTGCCTGCTGTGGCTGGGCGTGGCGCTGCTGGTGGATGGCCTGGACGGCACCCTGGCGCGCAAGTTCGACGTCAAGGCGGTGCTGCCACACTTCGATGGCTCGACCCTGGACCTGGTGATCGACTACCTCACCTACGTCTTCATCCCCGCGATCTTCATCTACCGCTACGTGCCGCTGCCGGTGCATACCGAGCTGCTGGCGGTGGGGGTGATCCTGGTGTCCTCGCTGTTCTGCTTCTGCAACGTCAACATGAAGAGCAAGGACAACTACTTCGTCGGCTTCCCGGCCGCGTGGAACGTGGTGGCGGTGTACTTCTTCGTGCTCGACCTGCACCCCTGGGTAAGCTTCGTCACCGTGCTGGTGCTGGCTGCGCTGACCCTGACCCGCATGAAGTTCCTGCACCCCTTCCGCGTGCGCCAGTTCATGCCGTTGAACATCGCCGTGACCTTCGTCTGGATGCTCAGCAGCGCACTGCTGATCCTCCAGCAGCCGGTCGACCAACCCTGGTTGCTGGGCCTTTGGTTCGCGGCTTCGGCTTACTTCGTTGGTGTCTGCGTCTGGCGTACGGCGGTGGAGTGGTTCCACTGATCGCGGAATCACAATTGCCTTCCACGGCAAACGCCGCTTATGCCTGCCTCCCCAGCAGCCTCTGCCGGAAAGCTCCCGGCGTTTCCCCGCACACCTGCTTGAACAGACGCGCGAAGCTCGCTCGGTCGGCGTAGCCGACATCACTGGCGATGCGTTCCAGCGAGCGCCCCGGATCGCCCAGCGCTTCCTGTGCCGAAGCGATACGCAGGCGCTGCACGTAGTCGTTCGGCGACATCCCTACCTGCTCGCGAAAGCGCCGCAACAGCGTGCGCGTGGAGCAGTGCACGCGCTGCGCCAGGCCGGAGAGGTCGAAGGGTTGCGCGTAGTTGTCCTCCAGCCAGGCCAGCAGCGGCTCCAGCGGTGAGCCGGCCGGCAAGGGATCGGGCAGCAGCGGCGTGAAGCGTCGTTGGCGGCCTCGCCCGTGCTCGAACACCAGGGTCGCCGCCGCGCGCCGCGCCAGGGCGGCGCCGGCATGGCACTCGATCAGGTACAGGCACAGGTCCAGCCCGGCCTGGGCGCCGCCGGAACAGAACCGACCGTTGTCCTCGGTACACAGGGCGTCGATGTCCAGACGCACCTGTGGATAACGCTCCCGGAAAGCCGTCTCCAGCGCCCAATGCGTGGTAGCGCGACGACCATCCAGCACGCCGGATTCGGCCAGCAGGAAAGCGCTGCTGCACAGGCTGCCAAGTTGCACGCTGGCAGGGGCGTGACGCAGCCAGGCAAGCAGTGGCTGATTGGCGGCGAAGGTGGCGTCGATATCCGCGCCGGTGGCGGGAATCAGCAGCAGGTCGCAGCCGGCGGCGAGATCGAGCCCGCCCTCCACCGCCACGCGGCCGAAGGACAGGTCCACCGGCTCACCCTCGGCACTGACCCGCAGTACCTCGAAGTGGCGTTCGCCCGCCAGGCGGTTGGCGAGGTGGAAGCTGTCCATGGCCAGGCCAAGGCTGGAACACAGGGTTTGCGGGCAGACGAACAGGGCTATCCTGAACATGGCGTCTCACTGTGCTCGTGTAAGAAACTTGGCGCTATTGATCATAATGTTGTCCATAACGCCAATCGTGTCCAGTCGAGCCCTTGGGGATACTGCGCCCATCGCCCACCGACACGAGCACACCATGGCCCATCCCAATGCCAAGCTGATCGAACGTTTCTACCAGGCCTTCCAGCGCCGCGACGGCGAGGCCATGGCCGCCTGCTACAGCGCCGATGTGCAATTCAGCGACCCGGTCTTCACCGATTTGCACGGCGCCGAGGCCGGGGACATGTGGCGCATGCTCACCGCTCGCGCCCAGGACTTCTCGCTGACCTATGAAGGCGTAGAGGCGGATGGGCAGCGGGGGTCGGCTCGCTGGGTGGCGTCCTACACCTTCACCCAGACCGGTCGGAAAGTGACTAATCACATCCGGGCACATTTCCACTTTCGCGACGGATTGATCTGTCAGCATGTGGACAGCTTCGATCTGTGGAAGTGGTCGCGCCAGGCCCTCGGCGCCAAGGGAGTCTTGCTGGGCTGGGCGCCGCCGGTACAGGCGGCGATCCGCGCGCAAGCCGCCAAAGGCCTCTCGGCCTACCGCGCACAACGAGCAGCGAAGGCCGGATAGAGGGCTTTCGGGCTCGCCCCTGGCGGCGGGATAGGCTTAAATGACAGGCGACTGAGAACCGGACACCGCCATGATCACTCTTTTCCAGTTCCCGCCCGCCTTCAACGTACCCAACGTCAGCCCCTTCTGTCTGAAGCTGGAGACCTTCCTGCGCCTTGCCGGGCTGGAGTATCAGGTCAAGCCCGTGATGGACCCGCGCAAGGGGCCCAAGGGCAAGCTGCCGTTCATAACGCTGGACGGCAAGGCCATCGCCGATACGGCGATCATCATGCGTACGCTGCAGCAGTACTACGAATTCGACCTGGACGCGGGGCTCGACGCCCGTGGCCGCGGTTGGGCGGTATCGATCACCCGTCTGTGCGACGAGCACCTGGTACCGCTGCTGGTGTACTTCCGCTGGCTCGACGAACAGGGCTTCCGTCAGGTGAAGGATGTGATGCTGCGCGGCATTCCCGCGCCGCTGCGGCCGGTAGTGGGCACAATGCTGCAGCGCAAGATCCGCGGCGACCTGAAGGGGCGCGGCCTGCTGCGCCATAGCCGCGACGAGCTGCTGGGCTTCGCCCGCGACGACCTCGAAGCCCTCGACGGCATGCTTGGCGACCTGCCTTACTTCGGCGGCGCCCAGCCCTGCAGCGCCGATGCCGCCACCTACGGGGTGCTGGCCAACCTGATCCTTAGCACCCTGGAAACGCCGCTCAACGACATGGCGCGCAGCTATGAACGCCTGGTCGGCTACTGCGACCGCATGCAGGCGCGGGTCTGGGCGTCGTGACCGCGGCCGAACCCAAACCCTGGTTCGTCTACCTGGTGCGCGCCGAGAATGGCGCGCTTTACTGTGGCATCAGCGACGACGCCCAGCGCCGATTCGAAACCCATCGCACCGGCAAGGGCGCGCGCTTTTTCCACTCCAGCCCGGCCCAGGCGCTGGTCTACGTCGAGGCCTGCCCCGGCAAGGGGGACGCCCTGCGCCGTGAGCGCGCGATCAAGGCGCTGACCAAGAAAGCCAAGGAGCGCCTGGTACTGGCCAATCCGTTCGTCATCAACGCCGTGGATGTCGTCCCATCCGAGGGATGAGGTAGGACTCGCGCGAAGCACGGGTTAAGCTGCCGGACCACTTTCCGGCCGCTGGAGCCCACCATGTCCGAGCTGATCCTGCACCACTACCCGACTTCGCCGTTCGCCGAAAAGGCGCGCCTGATGCTGGGCTTCAAGCAGCTGCCCTGGCGCTCGGTAACCATCCCGCCGCTGATGCCCAAGCCGGACCTGATGCCGCTCACCGGCGGCTACCGCAAGACGCCCGTGTTGCAGGTCGGCGCCGATATCTACTGCGACACTGCGCTGATCGCCCGCCGCCTGGACCAGGAAAAGGCCGTGCCCGCCCTGTTCCCGGAAGGCCACGAATTCACCGTTGCAAGCTTCTCGCTGTGGGTCGACTCGGTGGTGTTCCAGCATGCGGTCAGCCTGGTGTTCCAGCCCGAATCCATTGCCATGCGCTTCGGCAAGCTGCCGCCGGAGTTCCTCAAGGCCTTCGTCGCCGATCGCAGCCAGCTGTTCAGTGGCGGCACGGCCAGCAAACTGTCGGCCGAGCAAGCCAAGCACCAGTGGCCGACCTTCATGGCGCGGGTCGAGGAGCAACTGGCCCGCGAAGACGGCGATTTCCTGTTCGGCGAACCTTCGGTAGCCGATCTGTCCCTCGCCCACTGCCTGTGGTTCGTCAAGGCCACGCCGGTCACCTCACCGCTGGTGGACGCCTATCCGGCGGTCAGTGCCTGGCTCGCTCGTGTGCTGGGCTTTGGCCATGGTGCGCCGAGTGAAATGAGCAGCGAAGAAGCCATCGCCGTGGCGCGCGACAGCCAGCCAGTTGCACTGCCCCAGGAGGACTTCGTCGATCCCAACGGCTTCACACCCGGCCAGCGCGTGGTGATCGCCGCCACCGACTACGGCTGCGATCCGGTGGAAGGCGAGTTGGTGCACGCCGGGCTGGAAAGCCTGATCCTGCGCCGCGAGGACCCGCGCGCCGGTACGGTGCATGTGCACTTCCCTCGCGTCGGCTTCAGCATCCGCCCGGCCTGAGCCCGGCCGGGCCGGGGCACTGCCGCGTCACCGGGGTGCGCAGGCGTGGCAGGTTCTCGGCCATTTCGCGGAAGTGCTGCAGGCGCTCGTAGCAGAGCGCCATTTCCCCGCTGTTGCTGTTGTACCAGGCATCCGGCGCGCCGCAGCTGACCAGCTGGATCGTCAGCGGACGCGGCGGGCGGAACAGCCGGAACACCTCGTCCACCATGCGTTGCAGATGATCGCCGTCACGTAGCAGGGCGATCAGCGGCAGCGTGCTATCGCGGTCCACCGCCGGCGTGTCGTAGTTCAGACGCAGCGCCGCGCGGTGCTGGATCGACGGGTGCCGCCGCGCGTGGCGAATCCACTCGAACGCCTTGCTGGCCTGCAGGAACTCCTGGTCGCAGTAGACGGCACGTTCGTAGGGCAGCCCGGTCAGGGGCGGCAGCCAGTCCAGGCGCGCCATGTCGCTGCCGTAGAGCAGGCAGGCGATGTTGTAGTAGCGCTGTTCGTCCAGCGGATGGCTGTCCCAGGCCAGCACCTGGTCCGGCGGCGGCTTGGGTGTCTGCCATTCCAGGCGCCAGTAATCGGCGATGTCCAGCAGGCGCGCGTCCACCTCGTCGCGCGGCAGCTTCGCGTAGAGGCGGAACAGCAGGATGAAGCCGAGCTGGTCCGCCGCGTCCTCCTCGCGTCCGAGCACCGGAAGGTCGTACTCGGCGATCAGCATGTGCCCCATCTCGTGCATCACGCTGAATTCGGCGTTGGCCAGCACGAAGCGCGCGACGTTGGGTGTGAGCGGCTGCGGCGTCGGGGCAGCGAAAAGGAGGTTGACGCAGAGCAGCAACAGCAACGCGAGGTACGAGCAGTGCATCCGGGGATGCCCGGAGAGCGGGGACGCTACGACAGTGAAGGCGTGCAAGGCGGGCATGGCGGCCACCGCGAGCGAGAGGCGCCTGATTTGACTCTAGCAGCCGCACCGCGCGGGCTGCGGGGCGTTTTGTCGGAAGTCCGTGCCGCGCTCGCTTGAGTCCTCTGTCCTGCAGGCTCATGAGCAAGAACTGGGCGCCCCCCTCGCTCCTGCAGTTCGCCGGAATGCCCGGTGGGCTTTTTTAGAGGAGCGAGCTTGCTCGCGAACCGCCCTGCGCCCAATCGCCACGCACAAAAAAGCCCATCGCGAGATGGGCTTTCTCATGGGTGAAAAATCGTCAGTCCTTGCGGCGCTTGAGCTGGTCCTGCAACTGCGTCGGCAGACCGCGGATGATCAGCATGTCGCGCTCCTCGTCGTACTCCACCTTGCTGCCCAGCAGATGCGCTTCGAAGCTGATCGACAGCCCTTCGGCGCGACCGGTGAAGCGGCGGAACTGGTTGAGGGTGCGCTTGTCCGCCGGAATTTCCGGCGACAGGCCGTAATCCTTGTTGCGGATGTAGTCGTAGAAGGCGCGCGGTGCCTGGTCGTCCATCAGCTCGGAGAGCGCGTCGAGGGCCATCGGCTCGCCGATCTTCGCCTGGCTGGTGGCGTAGTCCACCAGCACGTCGGTCTTCTCGCGGGCCTGCTCTTCGGGCAGGTCTTCGCTTTCCACGAAGTCGCTGAAGGCCTTGAGCAGGGTGCGGGTCTCGCTCGGCCCGTCGACGCCCTCGGTGCAGCCGATGAAGTCGCGGAAGTAGTCCGAGACCTTCTTGCCGCCCTTGCCCTTGATGAACGAGATGTACTGCTTGGACGTCTTGTTGTTGCGCCATTCGGAGATATTGATCCGCGCAGCCATGTGCAACTGGCCCAGGTCCAGATGGCGCGACGGGGTGACTTCCAGCGCCTCGGTGACCGCCACGCCTTCGCTGTGGTGCAGCAGGGCGATGGACAGGTAATCGGTCATGCCCTGCTGGTAATGGCAGAACAGCACGTGGCCGCCGGTGGAGAGGTTGGACTCTTCCATCAGCGTCTTCAGGTGTTCCACCGCCTGCTTGGAGAAGGCGACGAAGTCCTTGCCGTTGTCCAGGTACTCGCCCAGCCAACCACTGAACGGGTAGGCGCCGGACTCGCCCTGGAACAGGCCCCAGGCCTTGTTCGGCTTGGCGTTGTAGCTCTCGTTGAGGTCGGCCATCAGGTTCTCGATGGCCTGGGAGTCGCCCAGCTCGGCATCGCGCGCATGCAGCGTCGCGGGGTTGCCGTCGGGCTTCTTGTCGATCAGGTGGACGATGGCGTGGCGAATCGGCATGGCGGACCCGGATGTTCAGTGCCGGCGGCGCCGCGCGCATCGAAGCGGCGGCGGGGCGGGCGGATTGGAAAACGCCAGAGTTTACCCGACAAGGCGCCGGGATGCGCGACGCCGATCAGTCCGCCGCCGGTGCCAGCCCCTCGTCGCGCTCGCGCCGATTGCGGCGCAGCTGGCGCAGGCGGCGAATCACGTAGTTCAGGTGCAGGTGCAGTTCGTACAGCTCGTTGTAGTAGGACAGCGGCACCTCGACCTTGGCCAGCTCGGCTTCCAGCTGTTCCAGGCGCTCGATTTCGGTGCTCAGCTCGGCGCTGCCGGTACGTTCGTCCAGGCGCCGGTCGATTTCGCGCAGGTAGCGGTACCAGCGGTAGATGCGCGCGCGGATGCGCCAGCGGTACAGCGGGCCGATGGACTTGAGCAGCGGAATGAGGATGGCGATGAAGGGGATCAGCAGGATGATGTAGCGATCCGCCAGCGAGGCGATGCGGAATGGCAGGAAGCGCTGCAGCAGCGGCGGGCCACTCTTGTAGTAGCGCTCGGCATCTTCCTGCAGGGCCAGGGTGCGCGGCTCGGCGCTGGGGAAGGCGCCGGCCGGGTCGAGCAGGGTGCCGCTCTTCATCACGGCTCGCGCGGCCTCCAGGATCAGCGGGGTGAGCGCCGGGTGGAAGTCGCCATTGACCACCAGGGTGGCAACCGGTGAAAGCGTAGCGAGGTCCTGGTCGGGCACGTTCTGCGCGAGGTTCAGCAGGCCCTCGCTGACATCGACGCGCTTGAGAAAGGGAATCCGCGCCTCGTACGCGTGGGCACGGCGAAAGCCGGTGAGCGTGAGCTCGGGGCTGGCCGCCAGGCGCTGCACCAGCGGGTTCTCCGCCGGGCCGACGAAGAAGGCCGCGTCCAGCTGGCCGGCCAACAGTTCGTTGGCCACCGCATTGCCGCCGCGCGCCTGCCAGCCTGCCGGCAGGGGCGCGGTGGGAATCTCATTGGCCTTGAGGATGGCCTGGGTCACCGCTTCGGTGCCGCTGCCTTCGCCGCCGATGGCGACGCGCAGAGCGAGCAGGTCGGCCAGGCGATCGATCTTCGCCTCGCGGCGCTGGAACAGCCACAGCGGCTCCTGGAACATCGCGCCGAGGGTTTGCAGGTGCTCGCGCTGCTTGGGTTCAAGCTGCTGCTCCTGGCCGCTCTGCACCAGTGCCAGGTCCACACCGCTCTTGCCGTCCAGCAGCTTGCCCAGGTTTTCCCGCGAGCCGGCGGTGCGTACCAGTTGCAGATCGAAGCCCTGCTTGGCCAGCTCCTCCTTCAGTCGCTGGCCGAATACCGCGTAACCGCCGCCCGGCGCACCGGTGGCCAGGGTCGCGCTCATCGGCGGCGGCGGGGCGACGAAGTAGAAGACGGCGGCGACCAGTGCAGCCAGCACCGGCACCAGCCAGAGGTTGGCGCGGACCAGGATGGCGAGGTCCTTGAGCATGTTCAGAAGGCGTTGCATGGGAAGTCCTTGTGACGACGTGCTGTCCTGAAAAGATAGCCAGCCTGTGCGGCGGCGGCCGGCGAATACGCCCTTGATGGAGCTTGAACCGCTATCATCCCCAGCTTCGAAATACGGCTGCGGACTTCACGGCATGCGCATTCTCCACACCTCCGACTGGCACCTGGGCCAGCATTTCATGGGCAAGAGCCGCGAGGCCGAGCACCAGGCGTTCTGCGCCTGGCTGATCGAACAGGTGCGCGAGCAGGCCGTGGATGCGGTGATCATCGCCGGGGACATTTTCGACACCGGCGCGCCGCCCAGTTATGCCCGCGAACAGTACAACCGCTTCATCGTCGAGCTGCGGGATACCGGCGCTCGCCTGGTGGTATTGGGTGGAAACCACGACTCGGTGGCGATGCTGGAAGAGTCCCGCGACCTGCTCGCCTGCCTCGATACGCAGGTGATCGCCGCGGTCGGCACCGACCTCGAGCGCCAGTTGCTGGTGCTGCCGCAACGTGACGGCCAGCCCGGCGCGATTCTCTGCGCGATCCCCTTCATTCGCCCACGCGACGTGCTCACCAGCCAGGCCGGACAGAGTGCGCAGGACAAGCAACTGGCGCTGCAGCAGGCGATCCAGGCGCACTACCGCGAGCTGTTCGAGCGCGCCGAGGCGCAGCGCGAGGCCCTCGGCCGGCACCTGCCGATCATCGCCACCGGCCATCTCACCACCGTGGGCGCGAGCGCCAGCGAGTCGGTGCGGGAAATCTACGTCGGGACCCTGGAAGCCTTTCCCACCAGCGCCTTCCCGGCGGCGGACTACATCGCCCTGGGCCACATCCACCGGCCGCAGAAGGTCGGCGGCCTGGAACACATCCGCTACTGCGGCTCGCCCATTGCGCTGAGCTTCGACGAGGCGACCCAGGGCAAGGAAGTGCTGCTGGTGGACCTGGATGACAGTGGCCTGCGCAGCGTCACCGCGCTGCCGGTGCCGCGCTTCCAGCCGCTGAAATCGGTGTCCGGCAGCCTCGCCGAACTGCCCGCCGAACTGGCCCGCGTCGCCCGCGAAAGCAGTGCGGAGCAACCCGTCTGGCTGGAAGTCATGGTGCACACCGATGACTACCTGACTGATATCCAGCTACGCGTCGAGAAGCTTTGCGAAGAACTGCCGGTGATCGTCCTGCGCACCCGCCGCGAGCGCGGCACCGCGCAGGCGGCGCTGTTCAGCGAAGCGAAGGAAACCCTCGACGAGCTGAGCCCCGAGGATGTGTTTCGCCAGCGGCTGGACGCCGAGGAACTGGACGCAGCGCTGCGCGAACGACTGACCGGACTATACCGACAGGTCGTCGCCGACCTGCAGGAGGAACGCTCGTGAGAATCCTCAGCCTGCGCCTGAAGAACCTCAATTCGCTGAAGGGCGAATGGAAGATCGATTTCACTGCCGAACCTTTCGCCGGCAACGGCCTGTTCGCCATCACCGGGCCGACCGGAGCGGGCAAGACCACCTTGCTCGATGCCATCTGCCTGGCGCTGTACCACCGTACGCCACGCATGAGCGTGCTGTCGCAGAGCGGCAATGAGCTGATGACCCGGCATACTGCCGACTGTCTCGCCGAAGTCGAGTTCGAGGTGAAGGGGCAGCCCTATCGCGCCTTCTGGAGCCAGCGTCGCGCCCGCGACAAGGCCGAAGGCGCGTTGCAGGCGCCAAAGGTGGAGCTGGTGCGTATCGACCGCGCCTCCGGCGAAGGGCAGATCCTCACCGACAAGATCAACGACAAGCTCAAGCAGACCGAGACCCTCACCGGCCTTGATTTCGAGCGTTTCACCAAATCCATGCTACTGGCCCAGGGCGGGTTCGCCGCCTTCCTCGAGGCCAACGCCAACCAGCGCGCGGAACTGCTGGAGGAGCTCACCGGCACGGAGATCTACGGCCTGATTTCCCAGCGCGTCTTCGAGCGCACCCGTGAAGTTCGCGGCGCGCTGGACCAACTGCGCGCCCGCGCCGACGGCGTTGAACTGCTCAGCGCCGAGCAGCGCGGCGAGCTGGAGCAGCAAGGGCGCGATGCTGCGGTGCAGGAAGCGGCTTTGCAGGCGCAGCAGTCGGCCCTCCAGGCGCAGCGTCGCTGGTGCGAAGACCTCAGCCGTGCTCAGCAGCAGGTCGAGCAGGCCGGCGCGAAGGAATCCGCTGCCCGCGAGGCGCTGGAGCAGGCACGACCCGATCTGCAGCGCTTGGCGGACAGCGAGCCCGCTGCTCGTCTGCAGCCCTTGCACCAGGCCTGGCGAAGCACCCGGGAGAATGTCGAACAGGGCCGCACGGCGCTGGAGGACAATCTCGCTCAGCAGACGCTCCGGCGAGAAGAGATCGCCCAGGCGCTGTGGGCGGCGAACCAATATGCTCAGCAATCGCAGGATGCATGCGAGGGCGAGCGCAAGGCCCTTGGCGAGCAGCGCCAGGAGCTGCAGGCGCGCCTGGCGCAGTACCCGCAGCGAGCGAAGCTGGGTGAGCTGCTCGGCGGCTGGCGGGCACAGTTCGCCCAGCGTTCGCGCCTGGCCCAGGCCATCGCCGACGTGCAGCGGCAGGCGCAGACGGCCGACCAGGCATTGCAGAGCGCGACGACACAACGGCAGACCCTGCAAGGCAACGTCGCTTTCATGCAACAGCAGGTCGAGTCGGCAGGCGCACAGGAAGGCCAGCATCAGCAGCAGCTCTCGGCGTTGCTGGGTGGAGCTACCGACGGTGAGCTGCGTGAGCGGCTGCAGCACGGGCAATTGCACAGCCGTGGGCTGGACCGCCTGGAGCAACTGGCCCGGGCCCGCGCCGAGGCCGCCGCGCAACTGGCGCGCTGCCAGCCGGAGCTGGATGCGCTGCACCAGCGCAAAGCCGAGCGCGACAGCGTTATCGTCGCGTTGCGCGAGCGTTATCAGACGACCAAGCAGCAGGTTGCCGACAAGGAAAAGCTCCTGCAGCAGGAGCAGCGCATCCACCAGCTGGAGCATTTGCGTGCGCAGTTGCAGCCCGGCGAGGCGTGCCCACTGTGCGGTTCTCAGGAACACCCGGCGGTAGCGGCCTACCAGGCGCTGGATGTGTCCTCGACACAGGCGGCGCTGGAGCAGGCGCGCCAGCAATTGGCCGAGCTGGAAAGCGAGGGCATTGCCCTGCGTGGCGAGCTGGCCGGGCTGGAGGCGCAATTGCAGCAGGGGCAGCGCCAGCTGGACGAAGCGCGGGCCGCGTTGGTGCAGTATCAGCAAGCTTGGCAGCAACTCTGCGCGGAACAAGGGGTAGCGCTGGACGACGACCAGCAGCTCCACGCAGAACGCGAGCGCCACGAGGCTTCGCTGACGGCATTGTTGCAGCAGCTGAAAACCCTGGAAGAGCACCGGCACCAGCTCCAGCAGGCACAACAGCAACGCCAGCGCGCCGAGCGCGATCACGCCGAGGCCGTACAGCAACTGGCGCTGTTCGACCAGCAGCAAACCCATGAACGCCAGCGCCAGGAAGAGCGCGCGCAGCAGCTCGCGGCCCAGCGCGCGGAGCTGTTACAGCAGGACCAGGCGTTGGCCGCCGCACTCGGCGAGCTGGGCTACAGCGTGCCGGAAGACGGCGAGCATTGGCTGGCCGAGCGCTCGGCAGAATGGCAGCAATGGCAGCAGGATCAGCAGCGCAGCCAGGAGCTGGCAGCCGCTGAGCGGGATGCCGAACAGGCTGCCCGCACGGCGCAACAGCTCGCCGCGCAATGGCAGCAGCGCTGGCAGGCCGCCGGCTTCGATGCGCGCCTGCCTCTGGTGATTCACGTGGCGCCGCAACAGGCACTGGTGCAGGCCGAGGAGCAACTGGCGGCCGCCCAGCGCCAGGCCGATGCCTTGCGAGGCCGTGAGCAGTCGCTGAGCGAGCGGCAGGAGCAGGAGCAGGCACGTCTCGCCGAACACCTGGCGAGCTGGCAGCAGGCGCTGGCGGCGAGCCCCTTTGTCGACGAGTCGACCTATCTTGCCGCGCTGCTGGACGATGCCCAGCGCAGCGAACTCAGCCAACTGCGCCAGCGCCTGGAAACGGCAATTACCGAAGCCGTCACCCTGCGTGCCGCTGCTGCGCAGGATGTCGAGCGCTTGCAGGCAGAACCCCACGGCGAACTGCCGCTGGAGGAACTCGACCTGCAATTGCAGGCGCTCGCTGCGCAGTTGCGCGAGCTGGGTCAGCGCCAGGGCGAAATCCGCGCCCAGTTGCAGGGCGACGACAACCGTCGCGCCAGCCAGCAGAGCCTGTTCGCGGATATCGCCAAGCAGGAGCAAGAGCACGATCTCTGGCAGCGCCTCAACAGCCTGATCGGCGCCTCCGACGGCGCGCGTTACCGGCGCTTCGCCCAGGGCCTGACCCTCGATCACCTGGTGCACCTTGCCAACCGCCAGTTGCAGCGCCTGCATGGACGCTACCAGCTGGCGCGGCGCAGCGATGGCGAGCTGGAGCTGGAGGTGGTGGATACCTGGCAGGGCGACACGGCGCGCGACTGCAAGACGCTGTCCGGGGGCGAGAGCTTCCTGGTCAGCCTCGCGCTGGCGCTGGCGCTGTCCGACCTGGTCAGCCACAAGACCAGCATCGACTCGCTGTTCCTCGACGAAGGTTTCGGCACCCTCGATGGCGAGACCCTGGAAGTCGCGCTGGATGCCCTCGACAGCCTCAACGCCACGGGCAAGACGATTGGCGTGATCAGCCACGTCGAGGCACTGAAGGAGCGCATTCCGGTGCAGCTCAAGGTGCACAAGGGCGTTGGCATGGGCTACAGCCAGCTCGACCAGCAGTTCCGATTCGACCCGGAGAAAGCCTGATGGGCCTCTCCGTGCACCGCTGCGAAGAACGGGATCTGCCCGACTGGATCGAGCTGCGTCTGCAACTCTGGCCGGGCGATCATGCAGACGCGTTCGTTGCGGAGGCGCGGGACATCCTCGCGCAGCCGCAACGCCACGGCGCCTGGCTGGCCCGCGACGAAAAGGGCAGGGCGCTGGGGCTGGCGGAGGCCTCTGTGCGCAGCGATTACGTGAACGGCACGGAAGGCTCGCCGGTGTTGTTTCTGGAGGGCATCTACGTCCGCGAAGACGCCCGCCGGCAAGGCGTGGCGCGGGCTCTGGTGGGCGTGGTGCAGGCTTGGGGCGGCGCGCTCGGCTGCCTGGATTTCGCTTCCGATGCGGCGCTCGACAATACCGACAGCCATGCTCTTCATCGTGCCCTGGGCTTCATCGAAACCGAGCGTGTCGTGTACTTCAGAAAGCCGCTGCGGGGTTGATCCACATCAGGAGGAACGCGAGCGCGGCACTGCGGTCAACTTGCAATCGACGTCAGGCGAGATAGGCTCAAGACCGCGTAAGTCAGCCGCTCCCGCCTGGGTCGGCATCCACAGGTATCGTGATCTTTCGTAGAGGTGATTGGTGATGAAGAAATCCGCATCGGCTCCGAAGAAACCCGCAGCGGCCAAACCCGCCGCGAAGCCGGCTGCGAAAGCGGCCAGCAAACCTGCCGCAAAACCGGCCGCTGCCAAGCCGGCCGCCAAGGCCGCTGCCAGCAAACCCGCTGCTGCGAAGACGGCTGCTGCCAAGGCCGTCCCACGCCGTGCACCCGCGCTGGCCACGCCGTCTGACCTGAGCAAGAACGCCACCCGCGATCTGTCTGCGGCGCTCAATCGCCTGCTGGCGGATGTCTTCGCGCTCTACCTGAAGACCAAGAACTTCCACTGGCACGTGAGCGGTCCGCACTTCCGCGACTACCACCTGCTGCTGGATGACCACGCCACCGAGATCTTCGCGATGACCGACGCGATTGCCGAGCGCAACCGCAAGATCGGCGGCAACACCATCCGCTCCATCGGCCACATCGCGCGCCTCAAGCGCATCCTCGACAACGATGCCGAGTTCGTGCAGCCGCTGGACATGCTGGCCGAGTTGCAGGAGGACAACAAATCGCTGACCTCCTACATGCGCGAGGTCCATGGCCTGTGCGACGAGTACCACGACATCGCCACTGCCAGCCTGATCGAGAACTGGATCGACGAGACCGAGCAGCGCACCTGGTTCCTCTTCGAGACCAGCCGCCGTGGTGATAACACCGGACACTGATCGGTACGACAAGAAATACCAAGGCCGCCTTCGGGCGGCCTTGGTATTTGTAGGAGCGCGCTTGCTCCTACAGTGCCGGCTGGCTCTGCCAGAAGGTGGAAAATTCCTCGAACGGATAGCGCTCGCCGTCGAAGCTGACGGTCTTGCGCACAACTCTTGAGGCGCCGACATTCTCACCCGCCGATTCGCGCTGCACCTTCGAGGTGACGATCAGGTCGGCATAGCCGTGATGGACTTCCTGGCCCATCGACAGGGTGAGTTGCGAGCGTTCGATGACCGTGCGCTGATCACTGCAAGTCTGGCCCTCCAACGTCGTCCACTGCCGCAGGTAGGTGCGGAAGACTTCCTTGAGCTTGGCGCCCTGCGGCGCGTAGAGGCTGAAGTCGTCGTAGGACCAGGCGTCCGGGCAGCTCGCGCCGCGCGCCACGCTGCCAATGACCAGGCCGAAACCGCGCACATCCGGCGCCAGGCGATAGCGGGCGGTGTCGAGCCACAGGCTGGAGCTGTCGATCTCCACCATGGCGTCCTCGCCGATGCTGTCGTCGACGCGCGTCACCAGCTTGCCGCTGGCCGTGTCGAACTGGCCGACCAGCAGGTTCAGGTTGCGCTCGCCGGGCTCGGTCTTGTCGTCCGCCGTGCTGTAGGCGACTGCGACCACCTCGAGCTTCGGATCATCCGGCCAGGCCTTGCAGGCGGCAGCGACCACCGGCGTTGCCGCAGCGGACTCCGGTGCCTGCCAGCCCTGCTGGCCGAGCAGCCCGGCCAGGGTCTGCAGGGTGGCGTCGTCGCAGGGCTGTGCGGTGCGCTCCGCTGCGCCAACGCTACCGGCAAGTACCAGCAGCGCGGCGCAGATCCATTTCCCTATGGGGTACATCAGTGGCTCCTTGTGCGAGCGGAGGATCAGCGACCGTCGCTGTCCTTCCACTTGTTCATCAGGGTGTTGGAAACCAGGCTCTCGTCGAGCAGCTTCTTCGCCGTCTCCACGCCGGCCACCGGCAGGCCGGCAGGGTCGAGCAGGCCGATCTGCACCAGCACGCTGGCCTGGTCCCAGTAGATGTGTTCGTGGCACAGCTTGTCGCCGCGGAAGCGGATCACGCCGAGCATGGGGATCTCCACGTACTTGCCGGTGGGCGGCACGCCGGGAAGCATCCAGTCGATCTCGGTGGAGTGGGTGAAGCACATGACGAATTCGTCCACCACCTGCAGCGCGCCGACGGTGCGGGAGATCGGCACCAGTTTCATGTCCGGCGGATTGCCGTGGACGAAGTGGTTGCGGTAGAAGCGCGCCAGTTCGTCCTGGCCGACGCCGCCAGTCATGGTGGGGATATGGTTGACGTAAGGCTGGGCGACCATGGTTGCCATGGTCGCGGGCACGTCGCGGGCCGCGAATTCGTGGTGGATGTGGTCTTCCCAGAGTTTCGACAGGTCGAAGTCCGGGCCGATCTCGCGCTTGAGCGCGCCGATGCTGCGCTCGTGGGCCATCAGCGCGGCGGGCTTGTCGAAGTGCATGCCGTTGGGGCGGGCGAAGGCGTGGTCGACGCCGGGGTAGCTGTAGATCTCCGCCTTCGGCAGTTTGCCCAGCACCTCGCCGATGGCTGCGCGGGCGTTGGCGTCGCAATACACGTCCTGCTCGGCGAAGTGCAGCACGAGGCGACCCCGGATATTCTGCGCCTCGTCCAGCAGGTGCTCGATGCCCATGCCGTAGTAGCCCACCGAGCAGGCCGCGTCGGTGCGCGCGGCGGTGAGGTAGGCGAGCTTGCCGCCCAGGCAGAAGCCGACGTAGCCGATGCCGCGATCTTCGACTTCCGGCAGTGCGCGCAGGGCGTCCATGGCGGCCGCGATGTCGTCCACGCCCTTGTCCACGTCGAAGCGTTGGAACAGGTCGATGGCCTGGCCGAACTCGGCCTCGCTGTAGCCCAGCTCGAGGTTGGGCTGCAGGCGCCAGAACAGGTCGGGTACCAGGGCGACGTAGCCTTCCTCGGCGTAGCTGTCGGCGATGCTGCGCATGTTGGCGTTGACGCCGAAGATCTCCTGGCCGATCACCACGCCGGGGCCACGCCCGCTGGCCGGTACCGCGAGATAACCGCTGAAGCTGCCGCTGCCGTCACGCGCGGCGATGCTGATGCTCTTGCCCATGGTCCACTCCTGTCTGGCTCGTTGTTGTTCTGTCGGACGGGATTATTCCGGTATTCACCGGCATCGGAAAGACCGGTGCTCCCGCATCAAAGGTGTCTCAAAAATACGACACTTGCCGTATGTGCCGCCGCCACCGCCCTCCCTAAGCTGATCCCACCCAAAGGACGCAGTTCGAAGGATCATGGAGAGACCCAGGGCATGGTCGAGTCGTCGTGCCCGCTGATGGCAGCCGTCGTGGCTGTCTCCCTTTCGATCTCCTGAGCGCCGTTGCCACGGCAGCCTTCTCCTCGTCCCCCAGCCCCCCGTCGTACCGGGCATCTGTCTGCTCGGCGTCTTGCGGTGGGCGTTCCCAAACCGAGGAGAGGTTCGACGATGTCCCTGCCAGGATGTGCATCCATGATCGGTAGCGCGCTGCGCACGATCGGCCGCTGTTCCCTTCTGCTGTTCGCCGCATTGTGGCCCGGCGCTGGCAATGCCGCCGGACCGGGTGCGGTAATCGAGAACGCGGTGCGCCAGGCCGACCGCCTGCAACGCGACTCGATCGAACGCCTGCAGCAGCAACAGCAACAGGACCGCAGTTCCGCAGAGCCACCCACGCACCTGCAGGTTCCGGCCGGCAAGGCGCGGGAGCTGCCCGAAGGCCCCTGCCGGGATATCCGCTCTATCGAGGTACGCGGTGCGAAGCTGATCCGCCCCTCTAGCGTCGACCTGCTGGTGCAGCCCTACCAAGGCAAGTGTCTGGGCGTGCGGGAGATCGAGCAGGTGCTGTCGGCCATTACCGCGGCGTATATCGCCAAGGGCTATGTGGCGGCGCGGGCTTACCTGCCGGCGCAGGATCTTTCCGGCGGTACGCTGACGGTGGACGTGGAGGAGGGCCGGGTCGAGACGATCCGCGTGGAGGACGGCGGCGCCGGCTCCATCTCAGTGCCCAACGTCGCGCCCGGGGTGGTCGGCAAGCCGCTGAACCTGCGCGATCTCGAACAGGCGCTGGACCAGATCAACCGTCTGCCTTCCAACGACGCGGTGATGGACATCGCGCCGGGCAGTGCGCCGGGTGACAGTGTGGTGCTGTTCAGCAACCATCCCATGCGACCGGCACGACTGAACCTCACCTACGACAACTATGGCCAGGATTCCACCGGGCAGAACCAGGCCGGCGCCAACCTGGCATTGGACAACCCGCTGGGCTTCAACGACTTCCTCAGCCTCACCCATCGGCGTGCCGTGCCCTATGACGCTGGCAGCCGCGCGTCGTACCTGAGCAACCTGAGCTACGTGGTGCCTTTCGGCTACGCCACGGTCAGTTTCAATGCCTCCGACACCCATTACGCCAGCCACATCCGTACGGCCGGCGGCACTCGGTTGCGCACCAGCGGCGATTCCAGTTTCTACTCGCTGCGGACCGACTACGTGGCCTGGCGTGGCCGGCAATCACTGTGGAACCTGTCGGCGACGCTGACCCGCAAGGACTTCAAGAACTACCTGGAAGACATCTACCTGGACGTCAGCAGTCGCAAGCTGACCGTGCTGGACCTGGATTCGTCCTTCACCACCCAGTTGCTCGGCGGCTCGTTCACCGTAAACGCTGGGGTTTCCCGTGGCCTGAAACTGTTCGATGCGCTGGATGACCCGTCCGGCCTGCCGGACTACGCGCCGCGCGCGCAGTACACCGCGTTCAAGTACGGCGCCAACTGGTACCGGCCGTTCCTGATGCTCGGTCAGTCGTGGAGCTTCACCTCGCAGTTCGCCGGGCAGAAGGCGCAGGACGTGCTCTACGGCTCCGAGCAGATGCTCGTCGGCAGCCTCTACAGCGTGCGTGGCTTCGAGGAGCAGAGCCTGTCGGGCGACAACGGCTGGTTCCTGCGCAACCAACTCAACCTGCACCGCATCTTCGCCCTGCGTCAGGGCCTGGCCGGGCAGATCCGGCCGTATGTCGCACTGGACCACGGCAAGGTGTGGAACCGCGAGCCCGGCCTGCCGCAAGGCAAGCTGACCGGCGCGGCGCTGGGCGTCAGCACCACCCTGGGGGTGTTCAACCTCGACGTCTTCCATGCCTGGCCTCTCGAGAAGCCGGACTTTCTCGAGCGCCCCAGCGATTCCACCTACTTCAGCGCCAGCCTGAGTTTCTGAGGGAACAGCCGTCATGAACCACGTCTATCGAGTGATCTGGAGTGTGTGCCGCAATGCCTTCGTCGTCGCCTCGGAACACGCCTGTTCCCAGGGCAAGCGCGGCGCTACCGGTGCGGGGAGCACAGGGGCGGGCGGGAAGATCGGAGTGTTCGTGCTGGGCAGCCTGTCCGCCGCGCTCTACGCGCAGTCGGCGCTGGCCGGCGGGGTGCAGACCGCCGATGGCAATACCCAGGCCTACCGCGCCGGCAACGGCGTGCAGGTCATCGACATCGCCGCCGGCAATGCCGCCGGTGTCTCGCACAACCGCTACATCCAGTACAACATCGACCCCAGCGGCCAGGTGCTCAACAACAACTCGGCGAAGACGGGCACGGGAGCCCTGCAGTCGCAGCTGGCAGGCCAGGTGATGCCGAACCTCAACCTGAACGATCAGGCGCGGGTCATCCTCAACGAGGTGGTGGCGAATAATCGTTCGAGCCTGCAAGGCTACGCCGAAGTGCTCGGCGGCAAGGCCGACGTGATCATTGCCAACCCATACGGCATCACCTGCGCCGGCTGTGGTTTCATCAACAGTGACCGCGCGACTCTCACCACTGGCCAGCCGGTGCTGGGCGCGGACGGTTCGGTGAGCGGCTTCCAGGTCAACCGTGGCGATATCCTGGTCACCGGCAAGGGCCTGGATAGCCAGCGCCAGGACGTGCTCGACCTGGTGGCGCGCAACGTGCTGATCGATGGCCAGGTGAACGGCAAGGATGTCGGCATCGTCGCCGGCAGCAACCGCTTCAACTATGCCGATCGCTCCGTCAACGCCCTGGCGGCGGACGGCGACAAGCCGGCCTACGCCATCGACTCCACGGCGCTGGGCGGCATGTACGCCAACCGCATCCGCCTGCTCGCGACCGAAGATGGCGTTGGCGTGCGCATGCGCGGCGAGGCGGCCAGCTCCAGTGACTTCACCCTGAGCGCTTCCGGGCGGATCGAGCTGAACGGGCGGGTTGGCGCCGTGCAGAACCTGGCGGTGAAGTACACCGGCAGCCAGGTCGATGGCGGCGCTCTGCAACTCAATGGCAGCAACGCCGAACTCAGCGCCAAGGGCGATATCGGACTCGATGCGGGCGTCGGTGGTGTCAGCCTGAACGCTGGCAAGCTGACCGCCGAGCGCGACCTTGGCGTGAGCGCTGCCAGCCTGCTGGACAGCTCCGCGGGCCAGAGTCGCTTCGCCGCCCGTAACCTGCGCCTGAGTATCAGCGGCAATGCGGCGGTGGACGGTTCCGCCTGGGGGGCTGGCGGCGCATCGACCCTGCGTTTCGGCAGCCTGCAGGTGGGGGCCAGCGGCGCGAGCCTGTATGCCGGCAGCGGTCTTGATCTGCGCGGCCGCGGTGATGTGAACCTGGGCACGGCGACACTGAGCGCCGGGACCCGTGCACAATTGGCATCGGAAACCGGCAGCCTGCGCAGCGCCGGCCAGGTGAAGGCGCAGAGTGGCCTGAGCCTGGAAGCGGCCGGGCAGTTGGAGAACGCCGGGCAACTGCTCAGCGGCGGCGATCTCGATGTACAGGGCGCCGGTTTGAGCAACAGCGGCACCGTGCAGGCGGCGGGTGCGCTGCGGTTGGGTGCTGCCGGGCGCGAGTTGAAGCTGGACAACCAGGCGAGCGGCCAACTGCTGGGCGATACCCTGGCGATCCAGGCCGGCGTACTGACCAATGCCGGCACGCTGCAGGCGACGCACGGCAGCCAGATCAACGCGCGAAGCCTGGACAATCGTGGGCAGATCCTCGGCTCAACGGTGGCTGGCAAGGACACGCAGATTCGCCTGAGTGGCGCGCTGGCCAACCAGGGGACTGTGCAGTCGGCCGGCGTGTTGCGCATCGACGCCGATGGGGTGC
Organism: Pseudomonas sp. HS-18; assembly: GCF_020401845.1. NCBI lineage: Bacteria > Pseudomonadati > Pseudomonadota > Gammaproteobacteria > Pseudomonadales > Pseudomonadaceae > Pseudomonas > Pseudomonas sp. HS-18. The sequence goes on along the minus strand of NZ_CP084413.1, from coordinate 5,124,657 downwards.
TCGGCAACCGCGGCAAACTGCTGGCGCTCGATAGCGCGCATGGTGGTAGCAATGGCGCGCTGGACGTGAGCGCACAGCGAATCGACAACAGCGGTGTGCTGGATGGAGGCGGTGACTTGCGAGCTACCGCTCGCTCGGCTGCGGCCGACAGCTTCGTCAACAATGGCACGCTGCAAAGCGCCGCCGACCTGCGCCTGGACGTGGGGGGTGCATTGAGCAACGGCGCCGGCGCCCAGGTCATCGCGGATGGCGCGCTGAGCGTGACCTCGGCCCTGGGCGATTTCAGCCTGGGCAACCTGGGGCTGCTGCAAGGACGCACGGGGCTGGCGCTGGGCGAGCTGAATCGCCGCGTTGCCCTGGTCAACAACGGCCAGGTGCTGACCGGCGGGCGTCTCGTGCTCGCGGGCTCAACGCTGGAGAACCGTGGCGCGATCCAGGCGGGGACCGGTACGCAAATCACGGTGGGCAGCCTGCTCAATGCGGCAGCGGGCAAGCTGCTGGCGTCCACCGTGGCGGGCAGCCAGGACAACTTCAACCTGGGCAGCTTCGACAACCAGGGCCAACTGCAATCGGCCGGCAGCCTGAGCATCACCAGCAGCGACGCGCTGAAGAACAGCGGTACGCTGTGGGCCCAGTACGCCTCGGGCAGCCTGCTGTTGCAGGGCGGTGCGCTGAACAACAGCGGCAACATCGAAGGCGCAGGCGCCACGTCATTGCTCAGCAGGGGGCTGCTGAGCAACAGCGGGCAGGTGCACAGTGCAGGCGACTTGGCGCTGAGCACTCAGGGCGATGTGAGCAATACCGGCAAGTTGTTGGGGGACCGTAACCTCAGCCTCGATACCACCACGACGGCCAACCTCACCAACACCGGGCGTATCCAGGCGACCGGCAGCCTGCGCATCGGCGACAACGCCGCACGGTTTGCCGCGCTGAACAACAGCCTTTCCGGCGTATTGCTGGCCGGCAATGCGCTGAACCTGTACGGCCGCTCGTTGGACAACCAGGGCAAGGTCAGCACGGCGGGTACGATTGCCGCGCAGCTGGACTGGTTGACCAACGGAGCGGTGAGCAACTACAACGCGGCCATCGTCGCCGGCGGCTCCACCGGCGACAGCCAGTTCACGATAGGCACCCTGCTGAACAACTACGGTGTCATTCACGCCAACGCCAACCTCAATCTGAACGCCGGCACTATCAACAACTACAACACGGGTGGGCTGTCGTCCCTGGGCGAGCTTGACGTGAGAGCTTCCAGCGGCGCGATCGACAACTACGGGGCGCTGTATGCCAGACAGTGGTTGTGGTTGAACGCCACCGAGAACGGTGTATACAACCGCGTCGGCGCGACTATCGACAGTAGTGGCGGGATGACCAGCAACAGCTACGACTTCGTCAACAACAGCTCGGTGGTGGCGCTGGGCAACATCACCATCAATACCCTCCGTAGCTTCACGAACGAAACCACGCTGGCCAGCGGGCAATCCATCAGCAAGGCGCTGGGTGGCGCAGAGGAGATTCGTAACCGCAACTCCTGGCAGATTGCCAACGAGGGCAGTCTCGACAAGGGGATAAACGCCTGGGTCTACGAAGAAGACTTCACCCGGCGTGAGTATCTGGTGGGCATCACCGAGAGCGCGCTTCGGGCATTGCCCAAGGCGGGCATCATTGCCACCGGTTCCGGATCCCGGCTGAGCGTCAACTACGGTGGTTCCGGCCTCAACAAGATCGCTGTGCTCTCGGCAAGCAACGTCTCGATTGGCGGCACGGGGACGTTCACCAACGAGGACTTGACCCTCTATTCATTCGACTACACCCGTCGCTGGATTCGGGTTGACGATGAGAAGTCGTCGGCGGATGACCACTTCGTCACCTGGGCCAGGATCAACCCCAATCGCGATGGCTGGGACGGTGACCCGGATGACGATGACAACGACATGTGGGATTGGAACCCCGGTTGGGGGTGGGCTCGCAGCGAGGAGATGTCCGGTGGCAGCTTCCCTGCGGAGCTGGAACGCTGGGCCCAGCAGGCATCCATCGCCGGGGCCGTGCGCAAAGGAACTCCGACCAACCTGGGTGGCTTCGGTGCCGGGATCTTTGCAAGCGATTTTCGCTTCACCTCGGGCACATTGAACAACGCCGGTTCTCCCTATGCTGGCGACCCTACCTGGGCTGCCCAGAGCGGTCTGATCTCTGGTTCCGTCAAGACTCGCAGCAGCGCGGGGGAGGGCAGTACAGTTGCCAGCGGTGTCAGTTCGCTGGGCGCCATCGATGCAGCCGGGCGCGTGGGTATCGTCGCCGGAGGCCCGTTGTCCTTCGCCTCCCTGGACCTGCGCCTGCCCAGCAATCCCAACGGCTACTTTGTGATCAGCCGCGAGCCAGGCGCGGGCTTCCTGATCGAAACCAACCCGCTATTCGCCGTTGGCTCCGCTTACCTGGGCTCGGATTACCTGGCGCGACTTTACGGATACGACACCGACACCCTGCAGAAACGCCTGGGCGATGCCGACTACGAGGCCTACCTGATCCGCCAGCAGCTGATCCAGCAGATCGGCAGCAACGTGATCCACGGCTACGCCAACGAAGCTGAGCAGATGAAGCAGATGATGGATCAGGCCTATGCCCAGAGCGGGGCGCTGGGTCTGGAATTCGGCAAACCGTTGACAACCGAGCAGGCCGCTTCGCTGACCCAGGACATCGTCTGGATGGAGGAAGTCCAGGTGGGTGGCCAGAAGGTGCTGGCGCCGCGTGTCTATCTTGCCGCGAACACCATCGCGTCGGTCGCCACGGGGGCCGTGATTGCCGCCAATGACATCACTATCGGTGGCTCCGGTCTGAACAACACCGGCGGCACCATTGCTGGTAGCAACCGCCTGACGGTGAATACCAGCGGCGATATCAGCAACACCAGCGGCACCCTGCGCGGCGGCGACGTAAGCCTGGCGTCCAGTCAGGGCAGCATTCGCAATCAGACTCTGGCCGAGCAGAATGGCGATAGCCATACCGCATCGACGAGCATCGGCAACACGGCAAGCATCGAGTCGACCGGCGACCTGGCGATGAATGCCGGCAAGGACCTCACCGTTATCGGCGGCAACGTGGCCGCCCAGGGCAATGCGACACTCACCGCCGGCGAGAATGTCACCTTCGACACCATCGTCAGCCATACGACCACCACCACTGGCTACGTCGCGCCGGAGCACAGCGGCGGCAACGCCTGGGGATCGCAGACCACTACCGGCGATCAACACATCGGCTCTACGCTGAGCAGCGGCGGCAACCTGGCGATCAGCAGCGGCGGGGATACCACCATTGCCGGCTCGACGGTCGGCGCGGGCGGTGATCTGGCCGTGAAGACCGGCGGTGACTTCAGCCTCGAGGCACGCCAGGATACGCGTTCCACCCAGACCAGCAGTCACGTATCCGGACTGGGTGTCGGCGGTGGGCTCGCGGGCAGCGAAACTATTACCACTGACGACTTCAAAGGCACCAACGCCGGCTCCGGCATCACCGTCGGCGGCAATGCCAGCGTGGACTCCAAGGGCAGCATGGCCCTGCAGGGTTCGTCGATGAAGGTCGCAGGTGATGCCGACATCGATGCCAGCAAGGGCATCAATGTACTCGATGGGTTGGACGAGGAGCGCCACAGCAAGACGACCGAGACTACGACCTTCCTCAAGGTTGGCGGCGCCGGCAACGCTTCGTCCAGCTCAGGCAGCGGCGCTCACGCTGGAGCCGAAGGTCGCAAGGCGTCGGCTGGTGCCGAGGCGACGGCCGACGCGCAGGCCTCCGGCAACGGCGACCTGAAGTTCTCCGAGCGCACCACCACCACCAGCAACTCCGGCTCGCGGACCAGCGTCGGTTCGACGCTGCAGGTAGGCGGCGACCTGCGTGCCAACACCGACGGTACGCTCAAGGTGCAAGGCTCGACGGTGCAGTCCGGTGGCGACATGACCCTGAATGCCGGAAACACCGAAGTGCTTGCTGGCCGTAACGAAACCTGGAGCAACACCAGCACCTCCCGCGAGTCAACCGGCATCTTCAGCGACGGCAGCGCGCAGGCGGGCGCCCAGGCCAGCGCCGAAGCCCAGGCCGGCGTACCCGCTGGCGCCAAGACCGGCGCACAGGCCGCAGCGTCGGCCAGCGCCGAGGGTACGGCAACCATCGGTGTGCGTACCGAGCACGACAGCAGTTCGGATTATTCCCTGCGCAACAGCGGCTCGACGCTCAAGGCCGGCGGCGACCTGAACCTGAGCAGCCAGGGCAACGCCACCTTCGTCGGGGCGAATGTGGCGTCCGGCGGCGATATCAACATCGCTGCGAAGAACATCGACAACCGCGCTGCACAGGACATCGACGAACATTCCAGCGACCATTCCTCGCAAACGGCTGGCGTCTACTTTGGTGGTGATGCCAGCGCCCAGGCCTCCGCTGGCGCCCATGGCAAGGTGGGTAGCACCGGCGCCGGCGCCAAGGCCGAAGCCAGCGTTGGCGGTGAAGCCAACGGCAGCGCCGGGCTGCGTTACCAGCGCGAAGACAGCAGCGAAACCAGCGGTTCGGTGAGGCAGGTGACCTCCAGCTTCAAGGCCGGCGGCACGCTCACCCGCACCGCCACGGGCACCCTTACCGACCAGGGAACCCAGCTGGAGGCCGGCGGTGACATCCACCAATCGGCGCGGGAAGTCCGTGATGTGGCGGTGAGCGACAGCCAGTACAGTAGCAACGACGGCAGCCACCACGAGGCGCGGGTTGGTGTCGGTGCGAGCGCCGGAGCAGAAGCCGCCGCCGGTGCCAATCACAAGGGCGAAACTCAAGCCGGTGCGGGTGCCAGCGCAGGGGTGGGTATACGCGCCAGCTATGACGGTGGCAGCGAAAGCGCCGAACAGCGCGATACCCAGGCGGTGACGACTCGCTACAAGGCCGGCGGCAACATCAACTCCAGCTCCAGCGGCACCACCCGACTGATTGGTGCGCAGATGCAGGCCGGGGGCGACGTCAACCTGCAGGCCGGCACGCTGGACTACCAGGCTGCCCGTGACACCAGCAGCAGCGAGAGCCATTCGCAGAGCACCAATGCCGAGCTCAAGGTGGATGTGGTGGGCAAGGCCGGCGGCGAGATGACCGCCGGGCACAGCCAGTCGCAGTCCAGCTCAAGCAGCAGCACGGCGCAGGTCGGTGGTATCAGCGCGGGAGGCAACCTAAACATCCGCACCCGGGGCGATACCACCCTGGAGGGCACCCAACTGGCGGCCGGCAACGGCGCAAGCATCGATGCCGGCGGCAACGTCAACTTCAAGGCGGCCCACGACACCGCCGAGAGCCAGTCCAGCTCCACCAGCGTCGAGGTCGGCGGCAGCACGGAGCGGGCGGGCAGTTCCTCGGTCAGCGGTGGCTTCACCCACGATGAGTCCAACGACCGGAGCGATCTGGCACGCGGCGGCAGCATCCAGGCCGGTAATGGCGGAATCAGTATCCGCAGCGGCGGCGACAGCAATTTCGAGGGCGCTCGCCTGAGCACCGGCGGGGATACCGAAATCGCTGCGGGCGGCAACGTTCGTCTGGGGGCCACCAGCGGCACCGAGACCGGCGAGGGTAAGCGCCTGGAGGTGTCCGGAGGCCTGCAAACCAACGCGGCCGGCAGCAAGAAGAAGGGCAGCCTGGGCGCCGGCGAGTCGACTACCGACCGCGCGGCGTCCAGCGGTACTCTGATCCAGTCGGGCGGCAGCACACGAGTCGCCGGCGGCACCGTGGTGGACCAGCAGGCGAGCATAGAGTCCGGCCAGGGCACGCAGATCAGCGGGACGCTGGTGAAGGTCGGTGCCGACAGCCATGACAACAGCGACGAGCGTCAGCTCAACCTGAAGATGAACCAGGACCCGAAGGACAAACCGGCCTCGGGCGCTTCGGCTCAACCCCAGGCTGCCGCGCGACTTCAGGCCCCCGGTGGCACCACCACCGCTGACGCGGCGATGCTCAAGTCGCTGGCCCAGAGCGCGCCCGCGCAGGTTGCCGGCGCTGGGACGGACGCGGCGAGGGTGACGCCGGTGGACATCAATGCGCTGCTTGAGCAAGCCCCGCCGCAATTGATTGAGGACCTCGTGAAGGCCAAGCAGCAGATCGAGGCGGAGAATGCTGCCTTCATCGCGCAGAAGCAGCAAATGACCGGTACAGGAGAGTCTGAGGCCGCTAGTCCCGCCAAGCTCGCGGCGCTGGAACAGCACATGAACGACTTGATTGGGCAGTTGGAGGGGCCTGCCAAGGGCAAGCTGGATACCGCACAGCTGAATACGCTCATCGAGCAGGCAAAGCAGAAACAGAGTGGCACGCCGGACCTGACCCAAAGTCGCCCGCTGGAGCAGCCGGGCGATGCGGGCGCGCGCGAACAGGCGCAGCAGGCGCAGCAGGCGCAGCAGGCGAAGGAGGCTGCCTTGAAAGCACAGGCCAGTGCTGCCGCTGATGCGAAGAGCGAGCAACTGAAGAAACTTCAGGCGCAGAAGGAGGCGGCGCTCAAGGCAGCACAGCAGACCGCCGGCAAGCCCGCCGAGAGTGCGGCTTCCGCATCGCCAGCTGCACCCGCCAGCGGGGCGCAGACCGGTCCGGGAACGGTGGCGGGACTGCCAGCCCGCACCAGCACTGCGGTCAGTGACGCCCAGCAGCAGTACCAGGACGCCATGAATGAGGCCAACGGCCTCGTCCAGCAGATCAAAAACGGGGCGAACCCTCAGCAGACCCAGGCTGTCGAGCAGATACAGCAGCTCATCGCTCGCTTGTCGAGCTCCGCCAGTCAGCCGGACAACGCGGCGCAATTCGCGCAGATACAGGCGCAGATTGATTCGCTGATCAAGAGCCTGGGCGCCGCTTCGGCCAACGACGGTGCGGGCGTGCGAGATGTGGGGGGCATAGGGGCGACCGCAGGGAAGACACTCTCCCCCGCTGCGCTGGATCAACTGCCACTGTTACTGCAGACATTGGGGGCTCAGCTTAATGCCGAACGTGTCGCTCGCGCACAATCGAAGCAGGAATCGACGGAGCAAACCATGCAGCAGGGCATGAGTGCGGCTACAGCCGTTCAGGAAAAAATGGCACAGCAGATGCAACGGGCCATCGGGGCTGGCGCTGCGCAGGTTGCCGCAGGCGCCGCAGCATCCGGAGCGGCCACCAAGGCGGCGGGCAGCGCGAAGCCGGCAGTACTCAAGCCTTGAGTTGACACCCGCGCGCGCCTGGTCGACAAAGGGATTTTCGAGAGGATTGCCCATGTTGATTCAGGCGCGTACGTCGACCCTGCTGATCATCGACATCCAGGAACGCCTGTTCCCGGCCATCCACGCCAACGCATCGGTGCTGGAACACAGCGCCTGGTTGCTGGCCATTGCGCGGCGGCTGGGCGTGCCGGTGCTGGCCACCGAGCAGTATCCGAAAGGGCTCGGGCCGACGCTGCCGGCGCTGCGCGACGAGCTGGACGAGGGCGAGCTGCTGGAGAAGGTCGCCTTCTCCGCCGTTAACGATCCCGGCCTGTTGCAGATGCCCGGCGGCGATCGCCGGCAGTTCGTGGTGTGCGGCACCGAGGCGCATGTCTGTGTGCTGCAGACGGTCCTCGGCCTGTTGGCCGCAGATCGCGAAGTGTTCGTGGTGGAGGAGGCGCTCGGTTCGCGTCGTCCGCAGGACAAGGCGCTGGCGCTGGAGCGCATGCGTCAGGCCGGCGCGGTGGTCGTCTCGCGGGAGATGGTCGCCTTCGAGTGGCTGGAGCGTGCTGGGACAGAGGTCTTCCGCGAGATCAGCAGGCAGTTCATCCGCTGACCTGCTTCATCGGCTGACGAACAGGCGGTCGCCAAGGAAGTCGAGGAACACCCGCAGCTTGAGCGGCATGCGCCGGCCTGCCGGCCACAGCGCGTGGAAGCTGCCCTGGTGCGCGGTGTGCTCGGCGAGCACCTGCACCAGCCTGCCGTCGTTCAGCGCACCGCGCACGGCGAAGTCGGGCAGGCAGGCGATGCCCATGCCCTGGCAGGCGACGTTGATCAGCATGTCGGCGGTATTGCAGATCAGGCCGCCCTCCAGGCGCGGCTCCGACTCACCCGGCGCAAGGTTCAGTGGCCAGCGTTGCACCAGCCCGCTGCTGGGGTAGCGGTAGTGCAGGCACAGGTGCTGGTTCAGGTCGGCCGGCCGGCGAGGCGTACCGTATTGGCGCAGATAGGCCGGCGCGGCTACCAGCAGCAGGCTGAAATCGCCCAGCTTGCGCGCCTTGAGCCGTGAGTCGCGCAGTTCGCCGCCGCGTACTACCAGGTCGAAACCTTCCTCGATGACGTCGACCAGGCGGTCGGTGAAGTCGATGTCCAGCTGGATGCGCGGATAGCAGCGCAGGAACTCCGGTAGCACCTGGGGCAGCAGGCCGGCCACCAGCGGCATGCTGATCTTCAGCCGGCCGCGGGCCTGCTGGGTGGACAGCGCCAGTTCCTGCTCTGCCGCCTCCAGCTCGTCGAGGATGCGTCGGCAGCGTTCGAGGAACAGCTGCCCCTCGTTGCTCAGGCTGAGGCTGCGCGTACTGCGATGGAACAGGCGCACGCCCAGGCGATCCTCCAGGCGCGCAATGCTCTTGCCCACTGCCGAGGCGGAGAGGCCGAGCAGTCGCGCGGCCTGGGCGAAGCTCAGGGTGTCGGCGACCTGGAGGAAGACCCGGAGCCCGTTGAGGCTGTCCATGTGAATGTATCCGTGTAGGCGGGCGGCCATTGTGCCGCTTGGCAGGGTATGAATTGCGGACAATGGTGTCCGTTATGTTCGGAATCCTAGCCTGTTTTTCCGCAATGCCGGGTTGATTAGGGTGCAGCGGGTCTTCTTCGGATCATCACGGACCCACCATGAATCCCTCCCACGACACACGACAAGACGGCAATGACGTTTCGCGCTGGTTACTGTTGCTCGCCGCCAGCCTGACGGCGGTGCTGATTCCCCTGTGCTTCACCGGCCCGGCCGTGGTGTTGCCGGCCATTGCCCATGAACTGGGCGGTTCGGCGGTGGCGCTGAACTGGATCGTCAACGGCTACGTGCTCGCCTACGGCGCGGCGATGATGGCGGCGGGCAGCCTGGCCGACGTCTATGGGCGCAAGCGCATCTGGCTGGTCGGCCTGGCGCTGTTCTGCGCGACTACCCTGGCAATTCCCCTGGCACCTTCGGTGGTGGCCATCGATGGGTTGCGCCTGCTGCAGGGCGCCGGTGGTTCGGCAGCTTTTGCCGCCGCCATGGCGGCGCTCGCGCAGGAGTTCGACGGGCCGATCCGCACGCGGGTATTCAGCCTGCTGGGGACGACCTTCGGCGTTGGCCTGGCCTTCGGCCCATTGCTGGCCGGCTGGCTCACCGATGGGCCGGGCTGGCGCTGGGTGTTTCTGGTGCCGGCAGTCTGTGCGCTGGCTTCGGTGCCGGTGGTCGTGTACTTCTGCCGCGAGACCCGCGACCCACAGGCGCGTGGCCTGGACTGGCCCGGTGCGCTGAGCTTCACCGCCGCGCTCAGCCTGTTCACCTACGGTCTGTTGCTGGCACCGGAACAGGGTTGGAGCAGCGTTGCGGTCATCGTCACGCTGGCGGCGAGTGCCGTGCTCCTGGCGGCGTTCATCGCCATCGAGCGTCGTGTCCAGCGGCCGCTGCTGGACCTCTCGCTGTTCAACCACTGGCGTTTCGTCGGCGTGCAACTGTTGGGTGCGTCGCCGGCCTTTGCCTACGTGGTGCTGATCGTGCTGTTGCCGGGACGCTTCATCGGCGTTGAGGGGCAGGGCGCGCTGCAGGCCGGCTGGACCATGCTGGCACTGTCGGCGCCGCTGTTGGTGGTGCCCTTTGTCGCAGCGCTTCTGGCAAAGCACTTCAGCGCTGGCAGCCTGTCGGCAATCGGCCTGCTGATCGTCGCGGGCGGGTTGCTCTGGCTGGCGCGCAACCTGGCGGAAGGCGTCGCGCCGGATGCGCCGCTGCTGATGATCGGCATCGGTATCGGCCTGCCCTGGGGGTTGATGGACGGGTTGGCGGTGAGTGTCGTGGAGCGCGAGCGCGCTGGCATGGCGACCGGCATCTTCAACACGGTGCGGGTGTCCGCCGATGCAGTGGCGATCGCGGTGGTCGGTGCCTTGCTGGCAACCTTGATCGCCGCGCAGTTGGAGCCGCTGGGAATGGCCCCGGCGGAGCGCCTGATGAGCGCCAACCAGTTGGCCATCGGCAACCTGACGGCGGTGGTCGAGCAGCTGCCGCAAGTGCCGGTGGAGCAACTGCGCAGCGATTACACCGCAGTGTTCAGCCGCGTGCTGGAGTTGCTCGCCGGGATCACGTTCATTGTGGCGGGGCTGGTGTTCGTGCTGCTGGGCCGCGAGCGCATACCGGCCATCGCGGCCGAGGCCTGACGGACCATGCCGTGCGCTGGCTGACGGCGGATAACGCGTGCCGCGTTATGCGCCCTACGGCGAAGTTCGACGGTGCTCCGGCTCCAGGAAGGTCCAGGCGACAAAGCGGCTCTGCTTCTGGCCCTGGGCCATGTCCACGGTGCGAATCGTGATGGCCCCGGCCTTCTTCAAGGCGCGGTGGAAGTCGTCGAGGTTGCCGGCCTTGGACACCAGGGAGCTGAACCAACGCACCTGCTGGCCGACTGTCGCGCTTTCCGTCGCCAGCTTGCGCAAAAAGGCGATTTCGCCGCCTTCGCACCACAGCTCGTTGCTCTGCCCGCCGAAGTTCAGCTTGGGCAGTTGGCGCGAGGGGTCGAGCTTGCCGAGGTTCTTCCATTTGCGCCGGCTGCCGCTGCTGGCCTCTTCCGGTGAGGAGTGGAAGGGCGGGTTGCAGAGGGTCGCGGCAAAGCGCTCATCGGCGGCCAGCAGCCCCTGGAAAATGTGCTTCGGATCGTGCTGCTGGCGCAGTTCGATGGCCTCGCCCAGGCCGGGATTGCCATTGACGATGGCGCGGGCCGAGGCCAATGCGGCCGGCTCGATGTCCGAGCCGAGGAAGCTCCAGCCGTAGTCGCGGTGGCCGATCAGCGGGTAGATGCAGTTGGCGCCGACGCCGATATCCAGCATGCGCACGTTCGGCCCGCGCGGCACATTGCCCGCGTTGTCCTCGGCGAGCAGGTCGGCGAGGTAGTGCACATAGTCCGCGCGGCCGGGAATCGGCGGGCAGAGGAAGCCGGCGGGAATATCCCACTGGCCGATGCCGTACTGCGCCTTGAGCAGCGCGCGGTTGAACATGCGCACGGCCTCGGGGTTGGCGAAGTCGATGCTCGGCTTGCCGTAGGGGTTGGTGATGACGAAACGGCCCAGTTCCGGGCAATCCTCGATCAGCGCCGGGAAGTCGTAGTGCCCCTGGTGGCGGTTGCGCGGGTGCAGCAGGTTCGGCCGCTTCGCGGCAGGGTCGCGCAGGGGCTCGGGTTTGGCGGCAGGGCGTTTCGGCGGTTTCGGCATGGCGGGCGTGGGGCTGGAAAGCGGAGGGCGATTTTCCCACAGATGCGCTTGCCGCGCCTCAGCCGATCAGCAGGCTGCCCAGGCGGTCGAACAGCAGGCAGCACAGCAGCAGCGGAATCGGCAGGCCGAGCGCCGTACCGAGCATGTAGGGCCCGAAGCCGATGCCGGAGAGGGCCAGGCTGTAGTTCAGCGTCGGCGAGGTGATGAAGGCGTGGCGCAGGAGAAACACGCTGGTCGCCGGGCGCTGGTCGAGGTGGCTGAAGATGGCGCGGGTCATCTTGTTGTTCAGCAGCCGCAGGCCATTGCCGCCCACGGCGCGCACGATGAGGAAGGTGAATCCGCAGGAAAACAGCGCGGCGGCGTAGGTAGTCAACCCGCCCCAGAGCTTGCCCATGGCCAGCACGGCGGCGGCGAGGAACAGCAGGCCGGGGATGTGCAACAGGTTGCCCAGGGCGAACAGGCCGACGAACAGCAACAGGCCGCGCAGGCGGTTGTCAGCCAGTTCGTCGCGCAGGTAATCGAGGCTGAATTCCTCGTGCAGGCCGCTGGCGCGGTAGAGCAGGACCAGCACCACGGCGAAGGCCAGCAGCAGGATCAGTCGGCGAAAGCGCCAGAGGGCGGGCGGGACGGCAAGCATGATGGCGGCTCAGGGGTACTGCAGGATGTCCTTGATCTTCGGCAGGTGCGCGGCAATCCAGCGCGGATCGATGGCGCCCCAGTCGCGGATGCGGTAGTGGCCGGCATTGTTGCGCTCGCCGTCGTGCTGCTCGAAGGCGCAGTCGATGTCCAGGTCGGCCAGCGCGGCCAGGGTGTCCTGGGCGGTGCGCCGGGGCATGCCGGTGGCTTCCATCAGCGCCGGGACGCTGGTGGCGGTGCCGCTGTCGATCAGCCAGGCGACGTACAGGCGGCGGTAGAAACTGCTCTTGGTCTTGCTCACTTCCATCGTGACGTTTCCTTGGTGATCTTGTGACGATCTTGCAGTGGCCGGCTACAGCGGCAGCAGCCAGGGTACCAGCACAACGCTGACGATCATCACCAGAATCGTGAAGGGTACGCCAACCTTGACGAAATCTCCGAAGCGATAGCGGCCTGGGCCGAGCACCAGCGTATTGACCGGCGAAGAGATCGGCGTCATGAAGGCGGCTGAAGCGGCCAGCGCGACGATCATCGCGAATGACTCGGGCGAGGCGCCCAGCGCCTTGGCCGTGGCGATGGCGACCGGGGCCATGAGCACGGCGGTGGCGGTGTTGGAGATGAACAGGCCGATCATCGCGGTAAGCGCGAACAGGCTGGCGAGGATCGCGTAGGGGCCTGCGCCGCCCAGCGCACCCACCAGCCCATTGACCGCGAGGGTGATGCCGCCGGTCTTCTGCAGCGCCAGGGCGAAGGGCAGCATGCCGACGATCAGCAGCAGGCTCTGCCAGTGAATGGCGCGGTAGGCGCTGTCCATGTCGATGCAGCGGAAGGCGCCCATCAGCAGGCAGGCGATCAGCGCGGCCATGACGTTGGGCACCAGGCCGCTGACCATCAGGATCACCATCACCGCCAGGCTGAACAGCGCGTGGGGCGCCTGGCTGGCGGCGGGGGCCGCCTCGTCGACTTCGGCCGGCAGGCTGAGCACCAGGAAGTCGCGGCTGCGCGCCTGCAGCTGGCGGATTTCCTTCCAGTCGCCGATCACCAGCAGGGTGTCGCCGACCTTCAGCTTGGCCTCCAGCAGTCCCTCCACCAGCGCCTCGCGGTTGCGCCGCAGGCCGACCACGTTGAGGCCGAACTGGCTGCGGAACTCCAGGTCGCGCACGCTCCTGCCCAGCAACCCGGACTCCGGCGGCAGGGTGACTTCGGCCATACCCACCTCGTGGGCACGCTCGGTGAAATAGTCGCCCTGCAGGCTCAGCGGCTCCAGGCCGTATTCGTGGTACATGCCGAGCAGGTCATTGCGTTCGCCGGAGATATCCACCAGCAACACGTCACCGGCGTGCAGCACGATGTTGGCGCTGGGCGTCAGGATCTTCAGGCGGAAGTGCACCATGCGCTCGATGGCTACCACGTTGGTCCCCGCGCGGGCGCGCAGCTCCACGTCGGCCAGGCTCATGCCCACCAGTTGCGAGTCGGCGCGGATGCGCAGGCGGCGTTCGCGGCCGGCCAACTGGTAGTCGCGGATCAGGTCGCTGAGGGTGCGGCGCCTGACGCTCTGCTTGTCGTCGCCGGCGTCATCGCCCAGCCAGCGCCGCGCCACCAGCATGTAGCCGACGCCGAGCACCAGCACGACCAGGCCGAACGGGGTAAAGCTGAAGAAGCTGAAACCTTTCGAGCCTTCACGCACCAGTTCGCTGTGCACCACGACGTTGGGTGCGGTGGCGACCAGCGTGAGCATGCCGCTGATCAGCCCGGCGAAGCTCAACGGCATCATCAGCCGGCGCGGCGACACGTGCAGGCGCGCGGCGATGCTCAGCACCACGGGAATGAAGATGGCGACCACGCCGGTCGAACTCATCACCGAACCGAGGCCGGCAACGGCGAGCATCAGCAGTACCAGCAGGCGCGTCTCGCTGGAGCCGGCGCGGCGGGTCAGCCATTCGCCGATGCGGTAGGCCACGCCGGTGCGCACCAGGCCCTCGCCGATGACGAACAGCGCGGCGATCAGGATGACATTGGGATCGGCGAAGCCGGCCAGCGACTCCTGTACGCTGAGCACACCGGACAACGGCAGGGCGACCATCACCAGCAGGGCGACCACGTCCATCCGCGGGCGGTTGGCGACGAACAGCCCGACCGCGGTGGCGAGGAGGGCGAGGACCCAGATCAGTTGCAGACTCATGCGCTTCCCTAGCTTTATTTCGGCGCGCCATTGTGCCCGTTGTGGCAGGCACGTTGCGTTGATCCGATGCAGCTTAGCGAAGCGTGACGCCCCGCGCGCGGGGCGTTCGCCGGGTCATGGCAGGCGCGAAACCGGGGTGATCTGCTGCGGATCGGTGCGCAACTCGATCAGCGCCGGCTTGCCGCTGGCCTGGGCACGCTCGAAGGCGGCGGCGAAGTCCTCGGTACGTTCGACCAGCTCACCGTGGGCGCCGAAAGCGCGGGCGAGGGCGACGAAGTCCGGGTTGCGCAGCTGCGTGGCACTGATGCGGCCGGGGTATTCGCGTTCCTGGTGCATGCGGATGGTGCCAAGCATGCCGTTGTTGACCACGATGACGGTCAGCGCCGCGCCGTACTGCACGGCGGTGGCCAGCTCCTGCGGGTACATCATGAAACAGCCGTCACCGGCGAAGCACACCACGCTGCGCTGCGGGTCGCGCAGCTTGGCAGCGATGGCGGCGGGGAAGCCGTAGCCCATGGCGCCGTTGGTGGGGGCGAGCTGGCTGCGTGGCGTGCGATAGCGGTAGAAACGATGCACCCAGACGGCGTAATTGCCGGCGCCGTTGCTGATCACCGCATCGTCCGGGAGCGCTTCGTTGAGGTAATTGATGACTTGCGTGAGGTCCACGCCTTGCGGTGGTTCGGCGTGCTTGGGTGGGGTGACGTAGCTGAGATAGTCGGCGCGGGCCGCGGCGGTCCACTCCGCCCAGGATGTTTCGCTCAGGGGAGCGAGCCCGGCCAGGGCAGTGGCGATCTCCGGCATGCCGGCCTCGACCATCTGGTCGACCTGGTAGACGCGGCCCAGCTCGCTGGCATCGGCGTACACGTGGATCATGCTCTGCTGAGGGCGCGGGCTCTGGATCAGGGTGTAGCCGGCGCTGGGCGTTTCGCTCAGGCGCGAGCCGAGCACCAGCAGCAGGTCTGCTTCCTGCACCCGCGCGGTGAGCCTGGGCGAGGCGCCGAAGCCGAGTTGGCCGGCGTACTGCTCGTCGCGGTTGTCGATCAGGTCCTGGCGGCGGAACGAGGCCACCAGCGGCAGGCGGTTGGCGCGGGCGAAGGCGCGTACCTGCTCGCAGGCCTCGGTGGTCCAGCCGGTGCCGCCGACGATCAGCAGCGGGCGCCGGGCCTGGCTCAGCCGTTCATGCAGTTCGGCCAGCGCGCTGGACGTCGGCGCGGCGCGGGTGATGGGCGACGGCGCCACATCGGCGACCTGTGCCGAGCCGAACAGCACCTCCTCCGGCAGCCCGATCACCACCGGACCGGGCCGCCCTGACTGGGCGACGCGGAAGGCGCGGGCGACGATCTCGGGAATGCGGTGGATGTCGTCGACTTCGGTGGCCCATTTGGCCAGGCCGCCGAACATCTGCCGATAGTCCACTTCCTGGAAGGCTTCGCGGCCCTTGAAGGCGCTTTCCACCTGGCCGATGAACAGGATCATCGGCGTCGAGTCCTGCATCGCCGTGTGCACGCCGTTGGCCGCATGGGTCGCGCCCGGCCCGCGGGTGACGAAGCAGATACCGGGGCGGCCGGTGAGCTTGCCGTAGGCATCGGCCATGTTCGAGGCGGCGCCCTCATGGCGGGTGACGATGGTCTGGATGCTGCTGGCATCGTGCAGGGCATCGAGCACCGGCAGGTAGCTTTCGCCGGGGATGCAGTAGACGGTATCCACCGCGTGGCGCAGCAGGGCTTCGACGAGGACCTGGCCGCCGTTGCGGGCCGGAAGATCGGACATGGGCATGGGGTTCCTGGAAGGGGCAGGGTGGGCTGATATTCGGGCAACTGCCTCGGCGATCCAAGCGAGCATTCTTCGCAAGGTCATTCCTCCGAGGAATGCATGGGCCGCCGTAGAGCGGGCGCGACGACGAACCGCGCTGGCATTTCCCCAGGGTTGACTATGGTTGATGCACGGACGCACCTGCGCCCGCAGGACGTTTTGCTGCAGAAGGAGAACCTCCCATGTACCACCTCTCGTCCCGAGCGCTGCTCGCCGGCCTCTTCGCCACCTCCAGCCTGCCCCTCTACGCCGCCCTGCCTTCGGCGCCGGGGTATGTCGATGACAGCGGCTACAGCGCCGCGGCCAAGACCCGCATCCTGCCGGCGATGTTCGAGCAGAAGCTCGCCAGTACGAAGTACATCGCCAAGTCTGACAATCCGCTGGTCACCCTGGCCGAATCCAGCGGCTTCAAGGAAACCTCCGACTATCACCAGACCCGCGCCTGGCTGCAGAAGCTGGCGGATGCTTCCGGCGGTGCCATCACTCTGAGCGATCTGCCGGAGAACAGCGCCACCGGCGAGCCGATGCTGCTGGTCACGGCCAGCCGCGAGGCAGACAAGTCGGCGGAGGGGCTGAACAAGTCCGGCAAACCGACCCTCTTCGTCGAGGCGGAAATCCATCCCGGCGAGGCCAACGGCAAGGACGCGATGTTCATGCTGCTGCGCGACATGACCACCGGCGACAAGCCACTGGCGGGGCTGCTGGACAAGGTCAACATCCTCTTCATCCCCACCGTGAACATCGACGGCGACCTGCGCCGCAGCCCCTACGGGCGGATCAACCAGAACGGCCCGGAAGTCACCGGCTGGCGCGTCAACGGCCTGAACTACAACCTCAACCGCGACTTCACCAAGCTCGACAGCGCGGAAATCCGCAACGTCGCCTCAGTGTTCAACCAGTACGACCTGAGCTTCTTCGTCGATACCCATTCCACCGACGGCGCCATGTACCCCTACGACAGCTCCTATTGCCACAACGGCAACGGCTGGTCGCCGGCCTCCAGCGAGTGGATGGACAAGGTCATGCGGCCGCCGGTCTACAAGGAGCTGGAAGGCGACGGCCATGTGGTCCACGAATGCATCAGCTTCAACGACAACCAGGATCCGACCAAGGGTTACTACCCCTATCGCACCGACCTGGCGCGGTTCTCCAACCAGTACGGCGACATCCGCAACGTGCCGTCGATCCTCATCGAGCAGCACGCACTGCATCCCTACGAAACCCAGGTGCTGGGCAACTACGTGATGCTCAAGGCGATGTTCCAGGTGATCGGCGATAACGCCGATTCGCTCAAGCAGGCCATCACCAAGGACCGCGAGCGCCTGGCCGCGCAGAAGGACGTGATCCTCACCTGGAAGCCCGGAAAAGAGCAGCACACGCCGTTCACCGTCGGCGACTACCGCTACGAGGAATCGCCGATCACCGGCAAGAAGACCATCGTCTGGAGCAACAAGCCCAAGCAACTCGATGTGCCGATCAGCGATAACTCGGTGCCGGACCTGGTGGTGAAACGACCGAAGCAGTTCGTCGTGCCGGTGCAGTGGGGCGAGGTGATTGCGCGCCTGAAGTCCCACGGCATCCAGATGAAGACCCTGGACAAGGCCACGCCCATCGAGGTGACCCTGAACCGCATGGACGACATCAAGCTGGCCGGCGGCTTCGAGCCGGACCGTGCCGCCACCAACGAGATTCCTGGCTACGAGGGACATCTGCTGGTGAGCGGCACCGGCAAACCGTTCCAACGCCTGCAGACCTACCCGGCGGGCTCCGTGGTGATCGACACGGACCAGCCGCTGGGCGTGCTGGCGATCAACCTGCTGACGGCGGAGAGCCCGGATTCGTTCTGGTCCTGGGGCTTCTTCAACTCGACGCTGGTGGTCGCCGAGGAGCCGGAGGAGTACGTGATGGAACCGATGGCGCGCAAGATGCTCGCCCAGGACCCGAAGCTCAAGGCCGAGTTCGAGAAGAAGCTCAAGGACGACAAGGCCTTCGCCAAGGACGCCCAGGCGCGCCTGCAGTGGTTTTACCAGCGCACGCCGTTCTATGACGTGAATGCCTACGTGTATCCGGTGGGGACGGTGTACTGAAGCCAGACCCGCAGAAATGACAACGGCGCCCGAGGGCGCCGTTGTTCTTACCTTTCCAGAACTTACAGGCTGGCGATCTTCTCGCGCTGCTGGATCAGGTTGGTCACCGCCTGTTCCGCTTCAGCCAGTTTGGCGCGTTCTTTCTCGATCACTTCCGGCGGTGCCTTGGCGACGAAGCCTTCGTTGGACAGCTTGCCGCCGACGCGTTTGACTTCGCCTTCCAGGCGCTGGATTTCCTTGTCCAGGCGCGCCATTTCCGCGGCCTTGTCGATCAGCCCGGCCATCGGTACCAGCACCTGCAGGTCGCCGACCAGCGCGGTGGCGGACATCGGCGGTTCTTCGCCTTCGTCCAGCACGCGGATGGTCTCGAGCTTGGCCAGCTTCATCAGCAGCGGCTCGTTGTCGGCCAGGCGGCGGTGGTCTTCGGGCGAGGCGTTGTTCAGCACCAGGTCGATGCGCTTGGCCATGGAGATGTTCATCTCGCCACGGATCTGGCGGATGCCCAGCATCAGCGCCTTGACCCACTCGATGTCGCCTTCGGCGGCGGCGTCGATCTTCGCCTCGTCGGCGACCGGCCAGGGTTGCAGCATCAGCGTTTCACCATCCTTGCCGGCGGACGCCTTGATGCGCTGCCAGATTTCCTCGGTGATGAACGGCATGAACGGGTGCGCCAGGCGCAGTGCGGTTTCCAGCACGCGCGCCAGGGTGCGACGGGTGCCGCGCTGGCGTTCGATCGGCGCGTTCTCGTCCCACAGCACCGGCTTGACCAGTTCCAGGTACCAGGCGCAGTACTCGTCCCAGATGAACTCGTAGAGGGCCTGGGTGGCCAGGTCGAAGCGGAAGGCGTCGAGCTGACGGGCGACTTCGATCTCGGTGCGCTGCAGGGCGGAGATGATCCAGCGGTCCACCGAGGACAGCTCGACCGGCTCGCCATTCACGCCGGTGTCCTTGCCATCGGTGTTCTCGATGACGAAGTTGGCTGCGTTCCACAGCTTGTTGCAGAAGTTGCGGTAGCCCTCGACGCGGCCCATGTCGAACTTGATGTCACGACCGGTGGACGCCAATGAGCAGAAGGTGAAGCGCAGGGCGTCGGTGCCGTAGCTGGCGATGCCTTCGGGGAACTCGGCGCGGGTCTGCTTGGCGATCTTCTCGGCGAGCTTGGGCTGCATCATGCCGCTGGTGCGCTTTTCCAGCAGTTCGTCCAAGGTAATGCCATCGACTATGTCCAGCGGGTCGAGGACGTTGCCCTTGGACTTGGACATCTTCTGGCCCTGGCCATCGCGCACTAGACCGTGGACGTAGACGGTCTTGAACGGGATCTGCGCGCTGCCATCGCCGTTCTTGATCAGGTGCATGGTCAGCATGATCATGCGCGCCACCCAGAAGAAGATGATGTCGAAGCCGGTCACCAGCACGTCGGTGGGGTGGAAGGTCTTCAGGTATTCGGTCTGTTCCGGCCAGCCGAGGGTGGAGAAGGTCCACAGGCCCGAGCTGAACCAGGTGTCCAGTACGTCTTCGTCCTGGCGCAGGTTGGCGTCGCCCAGGTTGTGCTTGGCGCGGACTTCGGCTTCGTTGCGGCCGACGTAGACGTTGCCGGCGTCGTCGTACCAGGCCGGGATGCGGTGGCCCCACCACAGCTGACGGCTGATGCACCAGTCCTGGATGTCGCGCATCCAGCTGAAGTACATGTTCTCGTACTGCTTGGGCACGAACTGGATGCGGCCGTCTTCCACGGCGGCGATGGCGGGTTCGGCCAGCGGCTTGGTGGATACGTACCACTGGTCGGTCAGCCACGGCTCGATAACGGTGCCGGAGCGGTCGCCCTTGGGCACTTTCAGCGCGTGGTCGTCGATCTTCTCGAGCAGGCCGGCGGCTTCGAAATCGGCGACGATCTGCTTGCGGGCGACGAAGCGGTCGAGGCCGGCATAGGCGGCGGGCAGGCCGGCGTCGAACTCGGCGTTGACGCTGCCGTCGAGCTGGAACACCTGGGCGAAGCCGAGCACGGCGGCGTTCTTGTCGAAGATGTTGATCAGCGGCAGGTTGTGGCGCTTGCCGACTTCATAGTCGTTGAAGTCGTGGGCCGGGGTGATCTTCACGCAGCCGGTGCCGAACTCGCGGTCGACGTAGTCGTCGGCGATGATCGGGATGCGCCGGCCCACCAGCGGCAGGTCGATGAAGGTGCCGATCAGGGCGGCGTAACGCTCGTCTTCCGGGTGCACGGCGACCGCGCTGTCACCCAGCATGGTTTCCGGACGGGTGGTGGCGACGATCAGGTGGTCCTTGCCGTCGGCGGTCTTGTTGCCGTCGGCCAGCGGGTAGCGCAGGTGCCAGAGGTGGCCCTTCTCGTCGTGGTTCTCCACTTCCAGGTCGGAAATGGCGGTGTGGAACTTGGTGTCCCAGTTGACCAGGCGCTTGCCGCGGTAGATCAGGCCGTCCTCGTGCAGGCGCACGAAGGCTTCCTTGACTGCTTCGGAGAGGCCGTCGTCCATGGTGAAGCGCTCGCGCGACCAGTCCACGGAGGAGCCCAGGCGACGAATCTGGCGGGTGATGGTGCCGCCGGACTGGTCCTTCCACTCCCAGACCTTCTCGAGGAACTTCTCGCGGCCCAGGTCATGACGGGCGATGCCCTGCGCGGCCAACTGGCGCTCCACCACCATCTGGGTGGCGATGCCGGCGTGGTCGGTACCCGGCTGCCACAGGGTGTTGCGGCCCTGCATGCGGCGGTAGCGGATCAGCGCGTCCATGATGGCGTTGTTGAAGCCGTGACCCATGTGCAGGCTGCCGGTGACGTTCGGCGGCGGGATCATGATGGTGTACGGCTCGCCGGAACCTTGCGGGGCGAAGTAGTTCTCTTTCTCCCACAGGGGATACCAGTGGGATTCGATGGCGTGTGGCTGGTAGGTCTTGTCCATGAGCGCGGCGGGACCCTGATAAGGCTAGACGGAAAACCGCTGAGTATAACGGGAGGCGGGGCGCTCAGGCCACCGGCGCGGATGGCCGTGTGCCCGCAAAAGGGGCATGCAGGAGCAAGCCTGCTCGCCAACGCTCTTCTGCAAGCTCGCAGTGGCGATGGTTCGCGAGCAAGGGCTAGGCACACCCTCGCTCCTCCAAAAGCGGAATGGCGCGGGATGTCAGGGCTTGCGCTGGGCCAGCAGGCGCTGCATCCGCGCTTCCAGGCGGCGCTGCAGTTCGGCTTCGATCTGCGGGGCGAAGTCGTCGATCACATCCTGCAGGATCAGTTGAGCGGCTGCGCGCAGCTCCAGGTCCAGGCGATTCAGCTCGCTAGCCTGGGCAACGGCGTTCGGCTCGACCGGTTGGATGGCAGGCGGCGCCGGGGCCTGGGGCGCGGGCGTGACGACGTCGGAGAGCAACGGGATGTTGTCCGGCTCGAAGGATTCGGTGAGCAGGGGCGGCTCGGCCGCCGATTCGTCCAGCAGATCCTGGATCTTCTTCAGGTCTTCCAGCAGGTGGTCGGGGTCGTGCGGGGGCTTGCGGTTGTCCATGGTCTTGGCGGTGACGCTCTCAAGGGCGCGGCAGGCGATGGTCCTGCAAAGGATAGCCCTGCTCGCGGTAGCGACGGAAATTCTCCCGCGCGGCCTGACGAATCGCCGGTTCCTCGATCACCAGCTCGGCGACTCGGTTGAAGCGGTCGACGAACGCAGGAATGGCCAGGGTCAGGTTGATCAGCAGGTCCCGGTGGCTCTCCGGCGGCTCGCCCAGGGCCAGCACAATGGGCGAGTCGGCGTCTTCTTCCACCGCGTTGTGTGGGATGAAGGTTTCTCCACGGAAGTTCCACAGCCGGGCATCCAGCGCGTCGCGCTGGGCCTCATCGCTGCACAGCACGAAGATGCGCATGCCTTGCCGCCAGGCCTTTTCGGCCAGGCGACAGGCGATGGTCAGGCGTGCGTCGGGATCGGTGCTGGGAATGACGTAGAAATCCACACGCGTCATGCGTTCGATCCCATCGGCAGATTGCACTGTGCCATTACTTGGCGCGGTCCAGCAGGTACTGGGTCAGCAGTGGAACCGGGCGGCCCGTGGCGCCCTTGTCCTTGCCGCCGCTGATCCAGGCGGTGCCGGCGATGTCCAGGTGCGCCCAGTGGAACTTCTTCGCGAAGCGCGACAGGAAGCAGCCGGCGGTGATGGTGCCAGCCTTCGGCCCGCCGATGTTGGCGATGTCGGCGAAGGGACTGTCCAGCTGCTCCTGGTACTCGTCGAACAGCGGCAGTTGCCAGGCGCGGTCGTCGGCGACTTCACCGGCCTTGAGCAGTTGCTTGATCAGCGCGTCGTTGTTGCCCATCAGGCCCGAGGTGTTGGAGCCCAGGGCGACGATGCAGGCGCCGGTCAGGGTGGCGATGTCCACTACGGACTGCGGCTTGAAACGCTCGACGTAGGTCAGCGCGTCGCACAGCACCAGGCGGCCTTCGGCGTCGGTGTTGAGGATCTCGACGGTCTGGCCGCTCATGGTGGTGACGATGTCGCCCGGACGGGTGGCTCCGCCGCTGGGCATGTTCTCGGCGCAGGCCATCACGCCGACCAGGTTGATCGGCAGCTGCAACTCCAGCACGGCGCGGAAGGTGCCGAACACGGAGGCGGCGCCGCACATGTCGAACTTCATCTCGTCCATGCCCAGGCCGGGCTTGAGGCTGATACCGCCGGTGTCGAAGGTGATGCCCTTGCCGACCAGGACGTGCGGGGCTTCGTCCTTCTTCTTCGCGCCGTTGTACTGCAGCACGATCAGGCGCGGCGGCTGGTCGCTGCCCTGGGCGACGGCGAGGAACGAGCCCATGCCCAGCTCGCGGAGTTTCTTCTCGTCGAGGACCTCGACTTTGAGACCTTTGTATTCCTTGCCCAGCGCCTTGGCCTGTTCGCCGAGGAAGGTCGGGTGGCAGAGGTTCGGCGGCAGGTTGCCCAGGTCGCGGGTCAGCGCCATGCCGTTGGCGATGGCCTGGGCTTCCTTGGCGCCCTGTTCGACAGCGGCGGCGTCGGCCTTGTCGGCGAGCAGGGCGATCTTCTTCAGCTTCGGCGCTTCGGCCTTCTGGCTCTTGAAGCGGTCGAAGACGTAGGTGCCGTCGGCCAGGGTTTCCACCTGCAGGCGAGCCTTGCCGTGGGCATTGCGGCCTTTTACGGCTAGGTCGCCCAGGGCCAGCACGGCGTCGGCGCCGCCCAGGTTCTTCAGATTACCGAGGACGGCGGAAACCAGTTTGCGGTAGGCGCGGTCGGAGAGTTCGCGCTCTTTGCCGGCGCCGACCAGCAGCACGCGCTCGGCCTTAAGGTTGGGTAAATCTTGCAACAGTAGAGTCTGGCCCACCTTGCCTGCCAGGTCGCCGCGCTTGAGCAGGTTGGCAATGGCACCGCCGGTGGCTTCGTCGACGGCCTTGGCGCTGGCGCCGAGCTTGCGGCCTTCGCCCACGGCGATGACCAGGGTGGCGGTCTTCAGGGTTTCCGGACGTACGCTTTTTACAAGGAATTCCATGGCTGAGTGTCCCCGGGACAAAGAGCAGAAGGGTCTGCGAATGAAGATGGACTGCGCAGTGACAGGCCTGGCGAATCGCAGGATAATGCCGGCTATTTGCGCTGGGTCGCGTCCGCGCGCACCCGGCAATGCTTCACGGCGGCTAGTTTGAGCGTAGCCGCCCGAGCGTGACAACCCTGGAGTGTCCGGTTTGATTGTCTTCCGTTACCTGTCCCGTGAAGTGCTGATCACCATGAGCGCGGTGAGCGCCGTGCTGCTGGTCATCATCATGAGCGGCCGTTTCATCAAGTACCTGGCGCAGGCGGCCCAAGGCCTGCTCGATCCGGGTTCGCTGTTCATGATCATGGGCGTGCGCCTGCCGGGCTTCCTGCAGCTGATCCTGCCGCTGGGCCTGTTCCTCGGCATCCTGCTGGCCTATGGCCGCCTGTACCTGGACAGCGAGATGACCGTGCTCACCGCCACCGGCATGAGCCAGCAGCGCCTGCTCGCCATCACCCTGGCACCGGCACTGTTCATCGCCCTGCTGGTGGCATGGCTGAGCCTGTGGCTGGCGCCGCAGGGCATCACCCAGATGCAGCTGCTGCTGAACAAGCAGGACGCGATGACCGAATTCGACACCCTGGCGCCGGGGCGCTTCCAGTCGATGCGCGACGGCACGCGGGTGACCTATACCGAAACCCTGGCCAACGAACGCACCGAGCTGGGCGGGGTCTTCATCTCGGACAAGAACCGCCCGCGCAACGGCAAGGACGGCGGCACTTCGGTGCTGGTCGGTGCCACTGGCGTGCAGGAAATCCATGCCGACGGCAGCCGCTACCTGATCCTCAAGGACGGCTACCGCTACGACGGCACGCCTGGCCAGGCTGATTACCGCGAGATCAAGTACGACACCTATGCTGCCTTGCTGCCCAAGCCGGAAGTGAGCAGCGAGATCGACGACCGCGACGCCATCCCCACCTCCGACCTGCTGGGCAGCGACGACCCGCGCATGAAGTCCGAGCTGCAGTGGCGCCTGTCCATCCCGCTGCTGGTGTTCGTGGTGACTGTGCTGGCGGTGCCGCTGTCGCGCGTGAACCCGCGCCAGGGGCGCTTCCTCAAGCTGCTGCCGGCGGTGCTGCTGTACATGGCCTACCTGGCGCTGCTGATCGCCGGGCGCGGCATGCTCGACAAGGGCAAGATCCCCATGGCCCTCGGCCTGTGGTGGATCCACGGGATATTCCTGGCCATCGGCCTGCTGTTGTTGTACTGGGAGCCGCTGCGTCTGAAGCTGGCCGCCAAGCGAGCGAAGTCGGGCGGGGAGCTGAAGCATGCGTAAGCTGGATCGTTACATCGGCACGACCGTCTTCGTTTCCATTCTCGCGGTACTCGGGGTGATCCTCGGCCTGGCCGAGCTGTTCGCCTTCGTTGACCAACTGGGGCAGATCGACGAAAGCTACACCCTGACCGAAGCCCTCAAGTTCGTCCTGCTGACCGCGCCGAGCCGTGGCTACGACATGCTGCCCATGGCGGCGCTGATCGGCTGCCTGGTGGGGCTGGGTACCCTGGCCAGCAACAGCGAGCTGACCATCATGCGCGCCGCCGGCGTGTCGCTGCAGCGCATCGTCTGGGCGGTGATGAAGCCGATGCTGGTGCTGATGTTCGCCGGCATCCTGGTCGGCGAGTACGTGATTCCCTATACCGAAACCGCCGCCCAGAGCGGGCGCGCCCTGGCGCAGAGCGGCAACGGCTCGCAGAGCTCCAAGTCTGGCTTGTGGCACCGCCAGGGGCATGAATTCATCCACATCAACGTGGTGCGCCCGGACGGCGTGCTGCTGGGCGTGACGCGTTACGACTTCGACGAGAACCGTCGCCTGCAGACCGCGAGTTTCGCCCGCCAGGCGGTCTTCGAGAACAACCAGTGGCAGTTGCAGGGCGTGACCACCACGGTGCTGCATGCTGCGGAAAAACGTAGTGAGGTCGTGAGCAAGCCCAGCGAGGCCTGGAATATCCAGCTCAGCCCGCAACTGCTCAATACGGTGGTGATGGAGCCCGAAGCGCTGTCGATCACCGGACTGTGGGATTACATCCATTACCTGCAAGAGCAGGGCTTGAACTCCAACCGCTACTGGCTGGCGTTCTGGACCAAGATCCTGCAGCCGCTGGTGACGGCCGCCCTGGTATTGATGGCGATCTCCTTCATCTTCGGTCCGCTGCGTAGCGTGACCCTCGGCCAGCGGGTGTTCACCGGCGTGCTGGTGGGCTTCACCTTCCGTATCGCCCAGGACCTGCTTGGTCCGTCCAGCCAGGTGTTCAACTTCCCGCCGCTGCTGGCGGTGCTGGTGCCGGCGGCCATCTGCGCTTTCCTTGGCACATTGCTGCTGAAAAGGGCGGGTTGATCCATCGCAAATGAAAAAGCCGGCAATCGCCGGCTTTTTTGTCTGCCGGGGTCAGCCCCGGCCTTGCGTTGCCTTGCGCACCGCCTTGGGAATCTGGATCACCACGCTTTCCGAGTAGCGGTCCTGCCAGGTGCGCTTGTCCTTGTCCCAGAGCATCCAGAGGAAGCCCAGACCGACGCAACCCCAGGAAACGATGGCAATGACGAAGCGCAGCAGCGCCTGCATCAGGCTGATGCGCGTCCCGTCCGCGTTCTGCACGCGCACGCCCCAGACCTGCATGCCCAGGGTCTGGCCGCTATGGGTCCAGAATTTCGCGAAGAAGGCGAACACGCTGATGAACAGCAGGCTGGACAGCAGCGGATCGCCGGTCAGCGCGCCCTGGTCGGCCAGCATGCGGAGTTTCTCGCTGCCATAGATCAGGCGCAGGAAGCCTTGCTGGTAGATGAGCGTCACCACCATCAGCAAGGCCACACAGAGCAGGAAGTCGTAGAACATCGCGGCAAAGCGACGGACGAGCGTGGCGGGCGGGAAGTCTCCCGCGGGCTGGAGCTGCTGCTTGGGCATGAGCGTCTTCTATGGAGGCTGGGATCGATGGGGCCGGGATTATACGGATTCCTGCGCACGGCGCCCTGCGGCGGAGGCTGTTCTAAGCTCAAACCACGTCCGCTGCCCACGGGGAGTGGCAATGCGCCGCAGGTCGCGACGCCGTCGAGCAAGGATCAAGGATGCCGCTACGCAGTTATACCCGGCGCAGGCTGCTGCCCCGCCTGGTCTTTTCACTTTCCATGGCACTGCTGCCGCTGCTGCTGGGCAGCGCCATTATCTATTGGCAGGCCTTGCGCAGCCTGACCGTCGAGGCCAGTACCGCTGCGAACGAAGCCGTGCGCCTGTTCGATGTGATGCTCGGCAATGCCACCGGCGCGGCCCGCGTGGCGCTGCTGCACGCCGATGAGTCCTGCGACGAGGCGACCCTGGTGCTCAGGGAGCAGGTCGCCGTAGTGCCGTTCGTCCGCTCGGTCAACCTGGCCCGTGACGACGACATCTACTGTACGTCGCTGTTCGGCGAGTTCGATGAGCTGCTGGACCCTTCTCTCTATGCGCAGGGGCAGTTGCGGATGATGGCCGGGAACCGGGTGACGCCGGACTCTGCCCTGCTGATCCTGCGTCGGCAGCAGGGAATCTACGCGGCGCTTGCCACTGTTGACGGACGCTACCTGAGCAACACCCTGCAATTGGTCGATCAGCGCAGTGACCTGCAGCTGCAGGTCGGACGGCAGTGGATGGACGAGGAGGGCGCGGTGCGCGACGGCGAGCCGTTGCCGTTGCCGCTGGGGCACGTCGAGCGGCGCTCTGAGCTGTTTCCGTACGCGGTGATCGGTGGCTTCCCTGCCGGGGCGCAATGGCGGCACATCCGCGAAGACTCGCTGCCGCTGGTGGCACTGATGCTCATGTTGGGCGGCGTCTCAGGCCTTGCCTGTTTCTGGCTCTGGGGCCGCTCCGCGACCCCGAGTCTGGAGCTGGAGAGAGCCCTGCTGGCGGGGGAGTTCGTCCCTTACCTGCAGCCGCTGGTGGACGCACGGGACGGCCGCTGGATCGGCGCCGAGGTGCTGATGCGCTGGATTCACCCGCGCGAAGGGATGGTCGGGCCGGATCTGTTCATTCCCATGGCCGAACGTTCCGGGCTCATTGTGCCGATGACCCGCGACCTGATGCACCAGGTCGCCGATGGCCTGGCGCCACACGGCGAGTTGCTGGGCGATGGCTTCCACCTGGGCTTCAACATCAGCGCCCGGCACCTCACCGAGCCGGGGCTGTTCGAGGATTGCCAGGAGTTCCAGGCGCGGTTCCTGCCGCATCGTCCCGAGTTGACCCTGGAACTGACCGAGCGTGAGCTGATCGTCTCCAGTGCGGCCATCGACGAGTTGTTCGACAATCTCCATGCCCAGGGCGTCTACCTGGCGATCGACGACTTCGGCACTGGTAACTCCAGCCTGGCGTACCTGCACCGTTTCAAGGTCGACGCGCTGAAGATCGACCGCAGTTTCGTCGCGATGATCGGAGTGGACGCGCTGTCCTCGCACATCCTCGACAGCATCGTCGAACTGTGCGGCAAGCTGAATCTGCGGATCGTTGCCGAAGGCGTGGAGACCGAGGAACAGTGGCGCTACCTGGCGCAATGCGAGGTGGACGTGCTGCAGGGCTATCTGTTCGGCAAGCCGATGGCGCTGGCGGCCTTCATCGAAGCGCTGAAGGCCAGAAACGAAAAAGCCCGCTGAATGAGCGGGCTTTCAAGTGTTCCCTCCACTGAGGAGAGGGAGGATGGTGCCCCGGGAGAGACTCGAACTCTCACTCTGTCGCCAGAAACGGATTTTGAATCCGCCGCGTCTACCATTCCGCCACCGAGGCAATGGGCGCGCAGTATAGGGAGCCGCTCTGCGCCGGTCAATCGGCTCGAATGGTCAGAATTTGGCATTTCCAGTAAGATACGCGCCCCTTCGAGATAGCTCTTCCCATGCGCGTCGCTGACTTTCATTTCGACCTGCCCGAGGCGTTGATCGCCCGCCATCCGCTTCCCGAGCGCCGCTCCAGCCGTCTGCTGGTGCTGGACGGTCCGAGCGGCGAGCTCAGCCATCGGCAATTCGCTGACATTCTCGGCTTCCTCAAGCCGGGTGACCTGATGGTGTTCAACAACACCCGGGTGATTCCTGCCCGCCTGTTCGGCCAGAAAGCTTCCGGCGGCAAGCTGGAGATCCTCGTAGAGCGTGTGCTCGACAGCCACCGTGTGCTGGCCCACGTGCGTTCCAGCAAATCGCCCAAGCCGGGCTCCAAGATCCTTATCGACGGCGGTGGCGAAGCTGAAATGCTGCAGCGCCATGATGCGCTGTTCGAGCTGGGTTTCAGTGAGGACGTGCTGCCGCTGCTGGAGCGCGTCGGTCACATGCCGTTGCCGCCCTATATCGACCGCCCCGACGAGGACGCCGACCGCGAGCGTTACCAGACCGTCTACGCCGAGCGCGCGGGCGCTGTTGCGGCGCCGACTGCCGGCCTGCACTTCGATGAGGCGCTGCTGGAGTCTATCCGCGCCAAAGGTGTGGAAACTGCGTTCGTGACCCTGCACGTCGGCGCCGGTACCTTCCAGCCGGTACGTGTAGAGCGCATCGAAGACCACCACATGCACAACGAATGGCTGGAAGTCAGCCAGGAGGTGGTCGATGCCGTGGCCGCCTGCAAGGCGCGTGGCGGTCGTGTGGTCGCCGTCGGCACCACCAGCGTGCGCTCGCTGGAAAGCGCCGCCCGTGATGGCGTGCTCAAGCCGTTCAGCGGTGACACAGACATCTTCATCTTCCCGGGCCGGCCGTTCCACGTGGTTGACGCCCTGGTGACCAATTTCCACCTGCCCGAATCCACCCTGCTGATGCTGGTCTCCGCTTTCGCCGGCTACCCCGAGACCATGGCTGCCTACGCGGCGGCAGTGGAGCAGGGCTATCGCTTCTTCAGCTACGGCGATGCCATGTTCATTACCCGCAACCTGGCACCGCGCGGCCCCGAGGACTGATCCATGAGCTTCATGAAATTCGAACTGCTGGCCACCGAGGGCAAGGCCCGTCGCGGCCGCCTGACCTTCCCGCGCGGCGTGGTGGAAACCCCGGCCTTCATGCCGGTGGGCACCTACGGCACCGTGAAGGGCATGCTCCCGCACGACATCGAGGGCATCGGCGCGCAGATCATCCTCGGCAATACCTTCCACCTGTGGCTGCGCCCGGGCACCGAGGTGATCCAGAAGCACGGCGACCTGCATGACTTCATGCAGTGGAAGGGGCCGATCCTCACCGACTCGGGCGGTTTCCAGGTGTTCAGCCTGGGCGCGCTGCGCAAGATCAAGGAAGAGGGCGTGTACTTCGCCTCGCCGGTAGATGGCGCCAAGGTCTTCATGGGCCCGGAAGAGTCCATGGCCGTGCAGCGTGCGCTTGGCTCGGACATCGTGATGATCTTCGACGAGTGCACCCCGTACCCGGCCGAGTTCGACGTGGCCAAACGCTCCATGGAGCTGTCGCTGCGCTGGGCCAAGCGTTCTAAAGCTGCTCACGGCGACAGCCCGTCGGCGCTGTTCGGCATCGTCCAGGGCGGCATGCACGAAGAGCTGCGCATGCGCTCGCTCGAGGGCCTGCAGGAAATCGGCTTCGACGGCCTGGCCATCGGCGGCCTGTCGGTGGGCGAGCCCAAGGAAGAGATGATCCGCGTGCTGGACTTCCTGCCCCGGCACATGCCGGCTGACAAACCTCGTTACCTGATGGGTGTGGGCAAACCCGAGGACCTCGTGGAAGGTGTGCGCCGGGGCGTCGACATGTTCGACTGCGTCATGCCCACCCGCAATGCGCGCAATGGCCACCTTTTCGTTGACACCGGGGTGATCAAGATCCGCAACGCGGTGCACAAGCACGACGAATCTCCGCTGGACCCGACCTGCGATTGCTACACCTGCAAGCACTTCTCCCGCGCCTACCTCTACCACCTGGACAAGTGCGGCGAAATGCTCGGCAGCATGCTCAATACCATCCACAACTTGCGGCATTATCAGCGGCTTATGGCTGGTTTGCGCGAGGCAATCCAACAGGG
This sequence comes from Pseudomonas sp. HS-18, assembly GCF_020401845.1. Classification (NCBI taxonomy): domain Bacteria; kingdom Pseudomonadati; phylum Pseudomonadota; class Gammaproteobacteria; order Pseudomonadales; family Pseudomonadaceae; genus Pseudomonas; species Pseudomonas sp. HS-18. The sequence goes on along the minus strand of NZ_CP084413.1, from coordinate 5,094,055 downwards.
TACATTGGCGAACTTTGTCGACGCCTTCTACGCCAAGCGCGGCCTACCCGTGCCGCCGCTGGCGGACTGACCTTATTCATCGAAAAAGCTTTGAGACAGGAGTTTCCAATGAGTTTTCTGATCCCCGCTGCCTACGCTGACGCCGCAGCCCCGGCCGCTGCTGCTGGCCCGGCCGGTACCGGCTTCGAGTGGATTTTCCTGGTCGGTTTCCTGGTCATCTTCTATCTGATGATCTGGCGTCCCCAGGCCAAGCGCTCCAAGGAGCACAAGAACCTGCTGTCCGGCCTGCAGAAGGGCGATGAAGTCGTCACTTCCGCCGGTATCGCCGGCAAGGTGACCAAGGTGGCCGATGACTTCGTCGTCGTCGAGGTTTCCGACAACGTCGAGCTGAAGTTCCAGAAGGCCGCGATCGCCGCGACCCTGCCGAAAGGCACCCTGAAGGCGATCTGATCCACCTCTTAGAAACCCAACCGACGGGGCGCAAGATGCGCCCCGCGTCATAACGGGCGGTGTCATGCTCAACAAGTATCCCCTGTGGAAGTATCTGCTGATCCTGGCGGTCCTGGCCGTCGGTTTCATCTATTCCGCACCCAACCTCTATCCTGACGATCCGGCCGTCCAGATCAGCGGCGCGAGCACTGCGCTGCAGGTCACCCAGGCCGACGTGGATAAGGCCAGCAAGGCGCTCGCCGACGCCGGTATCGCCGTGAAGGCGGGCTCGCTGGGCAAGAACAGCGGCCTGATCCGCCTGGTCAAGCAGGAAGACCAGTTGCCGGCCAAGGACATCGTCCGCCGTGCGCTGGGTGACGACTACGTAGTCGCCCTGAACCTGGCCCAGACCACGCCGAACTGGCTGCGCAACATCGCCGCCCACCCGATGAAGCTGGGTCTGGACCTGTCCGGTGGTGTGCACTTCCTGCTGGAAGTGGACATGGACAAGGCTGTCGACGCTCGTATGAAGGTCTACGAGAACGAGGTCAAGAGCGCCCTGCGTAAAGAACGCGTGCGCTACCGCAGCCTGCCGGTACAGGACGGCGGCATCCAGCTGGGCTTCACTGAAGAGGCCGACCTGGACAAGGCCAAGTCGATCATCGCCAAGGATTTCCGCGATTTCGAAACCGCCCAGAGCGAGCGCAATGGCATGCAGGTCCTGCGCCTGGCCATGACCGCCACCAAGCTGGCCGAAATCCGCGAATACTCGATCAAGCAGAACCTCACCACCGTCCGCAACCGTGTGAACGAGCTGGGCGTGTCCGAGCCGCTGGTACAGCGCCAGGGCGCCAACCGCATCGTCGTCGAGCTGCCGGGCGTACAGGACACCGCCGAAGCCAAGCGTATCCTCGGCAAGACCGCGAACCTTGAGTTCCGCCTGGCCGCCGAGCCGGATGCGATCAAGTCCTCCACCGAAACCTTCGATTTCCGCGAGCCGCGTCGTCCGCCGGCGACCCTGGAGCGTGGCGTGATCATCACCGGTGACCAGGTCACCGACGCCAGCGCCAGCTTCGACGAGAACGGCCGTCCGCAGGTGAACATCCGTCTGGATGGCCACGGCGGCGAGCTGATGAACCGCGCGACCCGCAACAACGTCGGCCGCAGCATGGCGGTGGTGTTCATCGAGCAGAAGCCGATCACCCGCTATACCAAGCAGGTCGTCGACGGCGTCGAGCAGGAAGTCGCCGTACAGGCGTTCAAGGAAGAGAAACAGATCATCAGCCTGGCGACCATCCAGTCGCCGCTGGGCAACCAGTTCCGCATCACCGGCCTGGACGCTCCGGGCGAGTCCTCGGAACTGGCCCTGCTGCTGCGCGCCGGTGGCCTGGCTGCGCCGATGTACTTCGCTGAAGAGCGCACCATCGGCCCGAGCCTGGGTGCCGACAACATCGCCAAGGGTATCGATGCATCCCTGTGGGGCATGGTCTTCGTTTCCCTGTTCATCATCGTCATCTACCGCTTCTTCGGCGTGATCGCCACCGTCGCCCTGGCCTTCAACATGGTCATGCTGGTGGCGTTGATGTCGATCCTCGGTGCGACCCTGACCCTACCGGGTATCGCGGGTATCGTGCTGACCATGGGTATGGCGGTGGACGCCAACGTGCTGATCTTCTCGCGGATACGCGAGGAGCTGGCGGCGGGCATGTCGACGCAGCGGGCGATTCACGAGGGCTTCAACCGTGCCTTCACCGCGATCATCGACGCCAACCTGACCTCGCTGCTGGTCGGCGGCATCCTCTACGCCATGGGCACCGGCCCGGTGAAGGGCTTCGCCGTGACCATGTCCCTGGGTATTCTCACCTCGATGTTCACTGCCATTCTGGTCACCCGCGCAATGGTGAACCTGATCTACGGCGGCCGCGACGTTAAAAAGCTGTGGATCTAAGGGGCCAGAGATGAATATCAAGATCGGTACTATCAACTTCATGGGCGTGCGCAACATTGCGTTCGCCGCGACCCTGATCCTGACCCTGATCGCCCTCGGCAGCTGGGTCTTCAAAGGCATCAACTTCGGCCTGGACTTCACCGGCGGTACGTCGATCAAGCTGAGCTACGAGCAGCCTGCCGACCTCTCCAAGGTCCGCGAGCAACTGGTCGCCGCCGGTTACAGCGAGGCCGTGGTGCAGAGCTTCGGTGACACCCGCGACGTGCTGGTGCGCATGCCCAGCGAGGACCCGGAGCTGGGCAAGAAGGTCGCCACTGCGCTGCAGAAGGCCGACGCTTCCAATCCGGCCAAGGTCAACGGCGTCGAGTACGTCGGCCCGCAGGTGGGTGAAGAGCTGCGCGACCAGGGCGGCCTCGGCATGCTCCTGGCGCTGGGTGGCATCCTCTTGTACGTGGGCTTCCGCTTCCAGTGGAAGTTCGCCCTGGGGGCGATCCTCTCGCTGATCCACGATGCCATCATCGTGATGGGCGTCCTGTCGTTCTTCCAGATCACCTTCGATCTGACCGTGCTGGCCGCGGTGCTGGCGGTGGTGGGCTACTCGCTGAACGACACCATCGTGATCTTCGACCGGGTGCGCGAGAACTTCCGCGTGCTGCGCAAGGCCAGCCTGATCGAGAACATCAACATCTCGACCAGCCAGACCCTGCTGCGGACCATCGCCACCTCGGTGTCGACCCTGCTGGCCATCGCCGCCCTGCTGTTCTTCGGTGGCGACAACCTGTTCGGCTTCTCCATCGCCCTGTTCGTCGGTGTGATGGCGGGTACCTACTCGTCGATCTACATCGCCAACGTGGTGCTGATCTGGCTGAACCTGTCCAGCGAGGACCTGATTCCTCCGCCGAGCAAGGAAGTCGACGAGCGCCCGTAATAGAGCGCTCCGGGCTTTCGACAAAACTCCCGCTTCGGCGGGAGTTCTTGTTTGTGGGCAGTAGCTCACGGGTTTGTTGGAACTTTCTTACAAATCCTTTGCTCCAAGGCAGGGTAAAGGGCAAGGCCCGAATGAGAAGAAAGACCAGGAGAACCCTATGAACAAGTCGTTGCTAATCGGTACCGTGCTGGGCGCTGTAGGCGTGACTGCCGGTGGCGCCGTGGCTACCTACAGTCTGGTGGACCGTGCGCCGCAATACGCCGAGGTGCTCGCCGTTCAGCCGGTCAAGGAAACCATCAAGAATCCGCGCCAGGTCTGCAAGGACGTGGCAGTGACCCATCAGCGCCCGGTCAAGGACCAGCATCAGATCGCCGGTACCGCCATCGGCGCCATTGCCGGCGGCCTGCTCGGCAACCAGATCGGCGGCGGCAACGGCAAGAAGATCGCCACCGTGGCAGGCGCCATCGGCGGCGGCTACGCGGGTAACAAGGTGCAGGAAGGCATGCAGGAGCGTGATACCTACACCACCACCGAAACCCGCTGCAGCACCGTCAACGATACCAGCGAGAAGGTCGTCGGCTATGACGTGAAGTACCTGCTCGATGGCAAGGCTGGTCAGGTCCGCATGGATCGTGATCCGGGCTCGCAGATTCCGGTCGACAAGAGCGGTCGACTGGTCCTGGGGCAGCAATAAGCCGTCGCCAGGTGTAAGTGGAAAAGGCGCCCAATGGGCGCCTTTTTCTTTTCCAACCTTGTGTAGGAAGTGCGTTCTCGCAGGCACAAAAAAGCCCGGCATCGCCGGGCTTTTTCTGGTGCCGCTCAGGCTTAGCGCTTGAGCGAGGCCGGCAGGTGCGGCTGGATGCTGGTCAGCAGTGCCTTGAAGCACTTGGTGTTGCCGGCGACGATCTGGCCCTTCTCGAGGAACTCATGACCGCCGGTGAAATCGCTCACCAGGCCGCCTGCTTCCTGGATCAGCAGGGCGCCGGCTGCCATGTCCCACTCGGACAGGCCGAATTCCCAGAAGGCGTCGTAGCGGCCGGCGGCGACGTAGGCCAGGTCCAGGCTGGCGGCGCCAGCGCGGCGGATGCCGGCGGTCTGGCCGACCAGGCTGCGGAACATGCCCAGGTAGGCGTCGAGGTTGTCCATCTGGCTGTCGCGGAACGGGAAGCCGGTGCCGAGCAGTGCGCCTTCCAGGCTCTTGCGGTTGCTCACGCGCAGGCGGCGACCGTTCAGTGCGGCGCCGCGGCCACGGCTGGCGGTGAATTCTTCCTGACGGACCGGGTCGAGGACCACGGCGTGCTCGAGGCGGCCGCGGTATTTGCAGGCGATGCTGACGGCGTAGTGCGGAACACCGTGGATGAAGTTGGTGGTGCCGTCCAGCGGGTCGATGATCCACAGGTAGTCGGCGCCTTCGCCGCTGCCTTCGAGCATGCCGCCTTCCTCGCCCATGATCCCGTGGTTCGGGTAGGCCTTGCGCAGGGCGGTGACGATGGAGAGTTCGGCTGCGCGATCGACTTCGGTGACGTAGTCCTTGGCTTCTTTCTCGTTGACCGACAGGGTATCCAGGCGTTCGATGGAGCGGAAGATCAGTTCACCGGCGCTGCGAGCGGCGCGCAGGGCGATATTCAGCATAGGCTGCATGGAGAGGTCACCTGGGTCGTTAAAGAAAGCCGGACATTCTAGCAGAAAGCGCCGGCGTTCATAGAGCGACCTGTCGCCTGCGTGGCGCAAGACCCACCGCTGCGGTAGGATTCCCTCCCTTTTTCGCTTTATGTGTGGAGTCGCGCGTTGCTCGACAAAATTCGCGTGGTGCTGGTCAACACCAGCCATCCCGGCAATATCGGCGGTACGGCCCGTGCGATGAAGAACATGGGCCTTTCGCGCCTCGTGCTGGTCGATCCGATGGATTTCCCCAGCGGTGAAGCGCGCGCGCGTGCTTCCGGTGCCGATGACATTCTCGACGCGGCCGTGGTGGTTCCGACCCTGGAAGATGCCCTGGTGGGCTGCAGCCTGGTACTGGGCACCAGTGCGCGCGATCGCCGTATTCCCTGGCCGCTGCTGGATCCCCGCGAGTGCGCCACCACCAGCCTGGAGCACGTCCAGCAGGGTGGTGAGGTCGCGCTGGTGTTCGGCCGCGAATACGCCGGCCTGACCAACGAGGAGCTGCAGCGATGTCAGTTCCATGTGCACATCCCGGCCAATCCCGACTTCAGCTCGCTGAACCTGGCGACGGCGGTGCAGGTGCTGGTCTACGAGGTGCGCATGGCCTGGCTGGCTGTTCAGGGGCAGCCGACCAAGCAGGAGAAGGTCGAGTCCACCGCGATGCTCAACAGCGTTCCGGTGACATCGGACGAGCTGGAGCGTTTCTACGCGCACCTGGAGTCGACCCTGGTGGATATCCAGTTCCTCGATCCGCAGAAGCCGCGCCACCTGATGTCGCGCCTGCGCCGCCTGTATGGCCGTAGCGGGGTCAGCAAGCTGGAGATGAATATCCTGCGGGGTATTCTCACCGAGACACAGAAGGCTGCCCGCGGGGAGCTTTCCAAGCGGAGTGATGAAGATGTTTGAGCGTGTACGCGAGGATATCCAGAGCGTATTCCATCGTGACCCGGCGGCGCGCAACGCCTTCGAGGTGCTGACCTGCTACCCGGGGCTGCATGCCGTCTGGCTGCATCGCCTGGCCCATGGCTTGTGGACTTCCGGCTGGAAGTGGCTGGCGCGCATGGTGTCGAACTTCGGTCGCTGGATGACCGGCATCGAGATTCATCCGGGGGCGAAGATCGGTCGCCGGTTCTTCATTGACCACGGCCTGGGCATTGTCATCGGCGAAACCGCCGAAATTGGCGATGACGTGACCATTTATCAGGGTGTGACCCTGGGTGGCACCAGCTGGAACAAGGGCAAGCGCCATCCGACCCTGGCCGATGGCGTGGTGGTGGGAGCGGGTGCCAAGGTGCTCGGTCCTTTCACGGTGGGTGCTGGCGCCAAGGTCGGTTCCAATGCTGTGGTGACCAAGGAGGTACCGCCTGGGGCAACCGTCGTGGGTATTCCGGGTCGCATCATCGTCAAGGATGATGCGGATGCGGATCAGGCCGCCAAGCGCCAGGCCATGGCAGAAAAGCTCGGGTTCGATGCCTATGGCGTCAGCCAGGACATGCCCGACCCGGTGGCGCGCGCCATCGGTCAGTTGCTCGATCACCTGCAGGCGGTCGACGGCCGTCTGGAGGGCATGTGCAAGGCCCTGACGGCCCTGGGCAGTGACTACTGCGCGAAGGATCTTCCGGTTCTGCGGGAAGAGGACTTCGCCGGGGTCAAGGACCAGGAGAGCAGCCAGTCGGCGCAGTGATGTGCCGACGCCGCCATTACTGTTAGAATACGGCGCCGTTCGCTGGCTAAATCCGACTAAAGTAATAGGTCTTATAGTTGACTTAAATAGTCGGAAAAGAGCATACTTCCGCCATACCAGCGATTCTTCCGGATTTCCCCATGCGATTGACCACCAAAGGCCGCTATGCCGTTACCGCCATGCTCGACCTGGCGTTGCACGCCCAGCGTGGCCCGGTTTCTCTCGCCGATATCTCCGAACGCCAGGGTATCTCCCTGTCCTACCTGGAACAGCTGTTCGCCAAGTTGCGCCGTGGCAACCTGGTGGTCAGCGTGCGCGGTCCGGGCGGCGGCTACCAGTTGTCCCGTGACATGACCGGTATCCACGTCGCCCAGGTGATCGATGCAGTCAATGAATCGGTCGACGCCACCCGCTGTCAGGGTCAGGGTGACTGCCACTCCGGCGATACCTGCCTGACCCATCACCTGTGGTGCGACCTCAGTCAGCAGATTCACGAGTTTCTCAGCGGCATCAGCCTGGCCGACCTGGTCGAGCGCCGCGAAGTTCAAGAGGTCGCCCAGCGCCAGGACGAGCGTCGCTGCTCCGGCAGCAAGTCGCTGCGCCTCGACAAGATTGAAGCGTCCGCCATCGATTGAGCGAACGCCCGCCTGTAGGAGTTACCTGATGAAATTGCCGATTTACCTCGACTACTCCGCCACCACCCCGGTGGATCCGCGTGTCGCTCAGAAAATGGCCGACTGCCTGCTGGTTGACGGCAATTTCGGCAACCCGGCCTCGCGCTCCCACGTCTTCGGCTGGAAGGCCGAGGAAGCGGCTGAGAATGCCCGTCGCCAGGTCGCCGAGCTGGTCAATGCCGACCCCCGCGAGATCGTCTGGACGTCCGGTGCCACCGAGTCCGACAACCTCGCCATCAAGGGTGTCGCGCACTTCTACGCGACCAAGGGCAAGCACATCATCACCTCGAAGATCGAGCACAAGGCGGTCCTGGATACCTGCCGCCAGCTGGAGCGCGAAGGCTTCGAAGTGACCTACCTGGAGCCGACTCCCGAGGGCGTCATCACCCCGGCGATGGTCGAGGCCGCCCTGCGTGACGACACCATCCTGGTTTCGGTCATGCACGTGAACAACGAAGTCGGCAGCATCAACGACATCGCCGCCATCGGCGAGCTGACCCGCGCCCGTGGCATTCTGCTGCACGTCGATGCCGCCCAGTCCGCCGGTAAAGTCGACATCGACCTGGAGAAACTCAAGGTCGACCTGATGTCCTTCTCCGCCCACAAGGTCTACGGCCCCAAAGGCATGGGCGCTCTGTACGTGCGTCGCAAGCCGCGTGTGCGCCTGGAAGCCCAGATGCACGGTGGCGGCCACGAGCGCGGCATGCGTTCGGGCACCCTGGCGACCCACCAGATCGTCGGCATGGGCGAAGCCTTCCGCATCGCCAAGGAAGAAATGCACCAGGAAATGGCCCGCATCGAAGGCTTGCGCAAGCGCTTCTTCGATCAGGTGCAGGACCTGGAAGAGCTGTACCTCAATGGCAGCCCGGTTTCCTACGCGCCGAACATCCTCAACGTCAGCTTCAACTACGTCGAGGGCGAGTCGCTGATGATGTCGCTCAAGGACCTGGCCGTTTCGTCCGGTTCCGCCTGCACCTCGGCCTCGCTGGAGCCGTCTTACGTGCTCCGCGCCCTGGGTCGCAACGACGAGCTGGCGCACAGCTCCATCCGTTTCAGCTTCGGCCGCTTCACCACCGAAGAAGAGGTCGATTACGCCGCCAAGAAGGTGGTGGAAGCCGTTTCCAAGCTGCGTGAGCTCTCGCCGCTGTGGGATATGTTCAAAGAGGGTGTCGACCTGTCCAAGGTCGAATGGCAGGCCCACTGACCCGCCCCGTAGAAGTGAGGATTAGCCATGGCTTACAGTGACAAGGTCATCGACCACTACGAAAACCCGCGCAACGTCGGCAAGCTCAACGCCGAAGATCCGGATGTCGGCACCGGCATGGTCGGTGCTCCCGCTTGCGGCGACGTGATGCGCCTGCAGATCAAGGTCAACGAGCAGGGCGTCATCGAAGACGCCAAGTTCAAGACCTACGGCTGCGGTTCGGCCATCGCCTCCAGCTCCCTCGCCACCGAGTGGATGAAGGGCAAGACCCTGGACGAAGCCGAATCGATCAAGAACACCACCATCGCCGAAGAACTGGCCCTGCCGCCGGTGAAGATCCACTGCTCGGTACTCGCCGAGGACGCCATCAAGGCGGCCGTGCGCGACTACAAGCAGAAGAAAGGTCTGCTCTGAAGCGATTCGTTGAGTAAGGAGTTCCCATGGCCATCAGCATGACCGAAGCCGCCGCCAACCACGTTCGCCGCTCCCTCGAAGGGCGCGGCAAGGGCGAGGGCATTCGTCTTGGCGTGCGTACCACCGGCTGTTCGGGTCTCGCCTACGTGCTGGAGTTCGTCGACGAACTGGCAGCCGAGGACGAGGTGTTCGAGAGCCACGGCGTGAAGGTCATCATCGACCCGAAAAGCCTGGTCTACCTCGACGGCACGGAGTTGGACTTCACCAAGGAAGGCCTCAACGAGGGCTTCAAGTTCAACAACCCGAACGTGCGCGGTGAGTGTGGCTGCGGCGAAAGCTTCAACGTCTGAGGCTGGGCGTGGGTAGTCCCTGTCACTTCGCGCTGTTCGACCTGCAGCCGGGCTTCCGGATCGATCTGGAAGCCCTTGGCAATCGCTATCGGGAGTTGGTGCGTACCGTCCATCCGGATCGTTTCGCCGATGCTTCCGAGCGCGAGCAACGACTGGCGCAGTCCAAGGCCGCCGAGCTCAACGATGCCTACCAGACGCTGAAGAGCGTCCCGCGTCGCGCGCTGTACTTGCTGGCCCTGCGTGGCGATGCATTGCCGCTGGAAGCCACGGTGCAGGACCCGGAGTTCCTGCTGCAGCAGATGCAGCTGCGCGAGGATCTGGAAGATCTGCAGGACAACGCCGATCTTGATGGCGTGGCGCAGTTCAAGCGTCAGCTGAAATCCGCCCAGCAGCGTCTGGAAGAGGATTTCGCCGATTGCTGGGATGATGCCGCCCGTCGTGAGTTGGCCGAGCGTCTGGTTCGCCGCATGCAGTTCCTCGACAAGCTGGCGCAGGAAGTGCGGCAGCTCGAAGAGCGACTCGACGATTAATCCGCGCGGCCCGCGCCGCGCCCGATAGCCTGATTAGAAACCGCATGGCCCTACTGCAGATCGCCGAGCCCGGACAAAGTCCCCAGCCACACCAGCGCCGCCTGGCGGTAGGGATTGACCTGGGCACCACGAATTCCCTGGTCGCTGCCGTGCGCAGCGGCGTCGCAGCGCCCTTGCCCGATGATCGCGGCGAAGTGATCCTGCCTTCTGCAGTGCGCTATCTCGCCGATCGCATCGAGGTGGGGGAGAGCGTTCGCGCCAACGCCTCGCAAGACCCCTTGAACTCCATCATCTCGGTCAAGCGCTTCATGGGGCGCGGCCTGGAAGATGTGAAGCAACTGGGCGGCCAGCTGCCGTATCGCTTCACCCAGGGCGAATCGCACATGCCCTTCATCGAGACAGTCCAGGGGGCCAAGAGCCCGGTGGAAGTCTCGGCTGAGATCCTCCGTGTCCTGCGTCAGCGCGCCGAGTCGACCCTGGGTGGCGAGCTGGTGGGCGCGGTGATCACCGTTCCCGCCTATTTCGACGACGCCCAGCGCCAGGCCACCAAGGACGCCGCGCGTCTGGCCGGCCTCCACGTTCTGCGTCTGCTCAATGAGCCGACCGCTGCTGCCGTGGCCTATGGCCTGGACAAGAACGCCGAGGGCGTGGTCGCCATCTATGACCTGGGCGGCGGTACCTTCGATATTTCCATCTTGCGCCTGACCCGTGGCGTCTTTGAGGTCCTGGCCACCGGCGGCGATACCGCCCTGGGCGGCGACGACTTCGACCATGCAATTGCGGGCTGGATCATCGAGCAGGCCGGTCTCTCGGCCGACCTCGATCCGGGCGCCCAGCGCCGTCTGCTGCAGACTGCCTGCGCGGCCAAGGAAGCGCTGACCGACAGCGCCAGCGCGGCCGTTGCTTATGACGGCTGGTCTGGTGAACTGACCCGTGCCCAGCTCGAGGCTCTGATCGATCCGCTGATTCAGCGCAGCCTCAAGTCCTGCCGTCGCGCAGTCCGTGATTCCGGTGTCGAGCTGGAAGAGGTCAGCGCCGTCGTCATGGTGGGCGGCTCGACCCGCGTACCTCGGGTACGCGAACTGGTGGGCGACCTGTTCGCTCGCGACCCGCTGACCGACATCGATCCGGACCAGGTGGTCGCCATCGGCGCGGCCATCCAGGCTGATGCCCTGGCCGGCAACAAGCGCGGCGAAGAGTTGCTGCTGCTGGACGTGATTCCCTTGTCGCTCGGCCTGGAAACCATGGGCGGGCTGATGGAGAAGGTGATCCCGCGCAATACCACCATTCCGGTGGCCCGCGCCCAGGAGTTCACCACTTACAAGGATGGCCAGACAGCCATGATGATCCACGTGCTGCAAGGCGAGCGCGAGCTGGTCAAGGACTGTCGGTCCCTGGCGCGCTTCGAGCTGCGCGGCATTCCACCGATGGTGGCTGGTGCGGCGAAGATTCGCGTCAGCTTCCAGGTCGACGCCGACGGGTTGCTGGGCGTTTCCGCCCGCGAATTGTCCTCGGGCGTCGAGGCGAGCATCCAGGTCAAGCCTTCCTACGGCCTGACCGATGGCGAAATCGCCCGCATGCTGCAGGACTCCTTCCAATATGCCGGCGATGACCTTGCTGCCCGCGCCCTGCGTGAACAGCAGGTCGAGGCCCAGCGCCTGCTGGAGGCCGTGCAGTCGGCGCTGGACGCTGACGGCGAACGCCTGCTGGAGGCCGACGAGCGCCTGGTCATCGATGCCGGCATGGACTCGTTGCGCGAGCTGGCCACCGGCAGCGATACCGTCGCCATCGAACAACAGATCAAGCGTCTGTCCCAGCTGACCGACGCCTTTGCCGCGCGCCGTATGGACGCCACCGTCAAAGCCGCACTGGCCGGTCGCCGGCTCAACGAAATCGAGGAATAAGCGAAGATGCCGCAGATTGTCTTTCTGCCCCACGCCGAGCACTGCCCTGAAGGCGCGGTGATCGAAGCCCAGCCGGGCGAAACCATCATGAAGGCAGCGCTGCGCAATGGCATCGAGATCGAGCATGCCTGCGAGATGTCCTGTGCCTGCACCACCTGCCACGTGATCGTGCGCGAGGGCTTCAATTCGATGGAAGCCTCCGACGAGCTGGAAGACGACATGCTGGACAAGGCCTGGGGTCTGGAGGCGGATTCGCGTCTTTCCTGTCAGGCCGTGGTCGGCGAGACGGACCTGGTGGTGGAGATTCCGAAGTACACCATCAACCAGGTGTCCGAAGGTCACTGAGGCGGAGCGTTCACATGAGTCTGAAATGGGTTGATGTGCTCGAAATCGCGATCCAGCTGGCCGAGTCCAAGCCGGATGTCGATCCGCGCTACGTGAATTTCGTCGATCTGCACCGCTGGGTGCTGGCATTGCCGGAGTTCAGCGACGATCCTTCCCGCGGCGGGGAAAAGGTCCTGGAGGCCATCCAGGCCGCCTGGATCGACGAAGCCGACTGAGGGGCGGCTCACCAGAGCCGCGTACCCATTTGTCATGAACCCGCGTATAATTCGCGGGTTTTATCTTTAGGTGAGCTGTCGAAAATTTCCCCAGGGGAATTTTCCAGTCGCCGGCCCTGTCGCAGTCGGGCCGGTTTCGCGGCCTTCGCCCTGCGGGCTCGGCACGCGGCAAACCCTAGAATCGCAGGAGCTCCTGGCCACGCCAGGGGCTTCTTGGCATTACCAACCTTGCTTTTCGGAGTTATTTCCATGGCCCTGCAACGTACCTTCTCCATCATCAAGCCCGACGCCGTTTCCAAGAACGTCATCGGCGAAATCCTGACCCGCTTCGAGAAAGCCGGTCTGCGCGTTGTCGCTTCGAAGATGGTTCAGCTGTCCGAGCGCGAAGCTGGCGGCTTCTACGCCGAGCACAAAGAGCGTCCCTTCTTCAAGGACCTGGTTTCCTTCATGACCTCCGGCCCGGTCGTCGTTCAGGTTCTGGAAGGCGAAGACGCCATCCTGCGCAACCGTGAGCTGATGGGTGCCACCGATCCGAAGAAAGCCGACGCCGGCACCATCCGCGCCGACTTCGCTGTTTCCATCGACGAGAACGCCGTACACGGTTCCGACTCGGAAGCTTCGGCTGCCCGCGAAATCGCTTACTTCTTCTCCAGCACCGAGGTGTGCGAGCGCATTCGCTGATCCGTCAGTGAATGAGCGAGGGTGAATCCATGACTGATACCGCTGTAAAGGCCAACCTGCTGGGCATGACCAAGCCCCAGCTCGAGGAATTCTTCGAGTCCATCGGTGAAAAGCGCTTCCGCGCCGGCCAGGTGATGCAATGGATTCACCACTTTGGCGCCGTCGATTTCGACGCCATGACGAATGTCGGCAAGGCCTTGCGCGAAAAGCTCAAGGCCGTTGCCGAAATTCGCCCGCCGGAGATCGTCAGCCAGGACATTTCCTCTGACGGTACCCGCAAGTGGGTCGTACGCGTGGCCTCGGGCAGTTGCGTCGAGACCGTGTACATCCCGCAGGGCGGCCGCGGCACCCTGTGCGTGTCGTCCCAGGCCGGTTGCGCGCTGGACTGCAGCTTCTGCTCCACCGGCAAGCAAGGCTTCAACAGCGACCTGACCTCTGCCGAGATCATCGGCCAGGTGTGGATCGCCAACCAATCGTTCGGGACCATCCCGGGCAAGATCGACCGTGCCATCACCAACGTGGTGATGATGGGCATGGGCGAGCCGCTGCTGAACTTCGATAACGTCGTGACCGCCATGAGCATCATGATGGAAGACCTCGGCTACGGCATTTCCAAGCGCAAGGTGACCCTGTCCACCTCCGGCGTGGTGCCGATGATCGACAAGCTCGCCGAGGTGACCGACGTGTCCCTGGCACTGTCGCTGCACGCGCCCAACGATGAACTGCGCAACAAGCTGGTGCCGATCAACAAGAAGTACCCGCTCGAAATGCTGCTCGACTCCTGCTACCGCTACATCACGCGCCTGGGCAAGGAGCGCGTGCTGACGGTGGAGTACACTCTGCTGGCCGGCGTCAACGACCAGCCCGAGCATGCCGAGCAGTTGATCGCATTGCTCAAGGATTTCCCTTGCAAGATCAACCTGATTCCGTTTAATCCGTTCCCGCATTCCGGCTACGAGCGTCCGAGCAACAATGCCATCCGCCGTTTTCAGGACATGCTGCACAAAAGCGGCTTCAACGTTACGGTTCGCACCACTCGCGGCGACGACATCGATGCCGCCTGTGGTCAGCTGGTAGGCCAGGTGATGGACCGCACCCGCCGCAGCGAACGCTATATTGCCGTACGACAGCTGGCCGCCGATGCCGAACAGGCTCCGACCAACGCCAATCGAAACTGAACTAGGGAGGATTCCGATGACCCTGCGCGCCGCGCTGTTCTTACTGTTGGCAACCGTGCTGACGGGTTGCGTGACGACTGGTAAACAGGATCCTCTGAAAACCGAGAAGGGCCGGGACGAGGCGCGTGACGCCTACATCCAGCTTGGTATCGGTTACCTGCAGATGGGCAATACCGAGCAGGCCAAGGTGCCGTTGCGCCAGGCGCTGGAGATCGACTCGTCCAGCGCTGACGCCCACGCTGCGCTGGCGGTTGTCTACCAGACCGAAATGGAACCCAAGCTCGCCGAGAGCGAGTACCGCAAAGCGCTGTCCGCGCGTTCGGGAGATGCCCGTATCCTGAACAACTACGCGAGTTTCCTGTTCGAGCAGAAGCGCTACAAGGAAGCCTACGACACCTATATGAAGGCCACCGAAGACGGCCTTTACTCCGAGCGCTCGCGCATCTTCGAGAATCTCGGCATCGTCAGCCTCAAGCTCAACGACCGGGTCCAGGCCAAGCAGTACTTCGAGAAGGCCGTGCGCCTGAATCGCAATCAGCCGGGGGCACTGATCGAACTGGCTGACCTGAACTACCAGGATCGCGAGTACGTGCCGGCCCGGACTTTCTACGAGGAATACCTCAAGCAGGGCCCGCAGACCGCACGCAGTTTGCTGCTGGGGATTCGACTGGCGAAGATTTTTGACGACCGGGATACCGCTGCCAGTTACGGGCTGCAACTCAAGCGCCTGTATCCCGCTTCTCCTGAATACCAGGCATACCAGGCGGATAAATGATGAATACGTCGCAGTCCGATGTCATCGGCACGACCCGCGCCAATCCTGGCGAGACCCTGCGCCAGGCGCGCGAGAACAAGGGCTGGAGTACCGCTCAGGTCGCCGGTCAGCTGAATCTCACCGAGAATGCGCTGCGCCAGCTGGAGCAGGGCTCCTTTGACCAGTTGCCGGGCCACACTTTCGCCCGTGGCTATATCCGCGCCTACGCCAAGCTGCTGGGCATGGACCAGGCCCAGATGGTCACTGCCTTCGATCAGTACACCGGCACCGATGCCAGCGGCAGCAACGTCCAGGCGCTCGGCCGCGTGGTCGAGCCGGTGCGCCTGTCGCGCAACCTGTTGCGCCTGTTCAGCCTGGCCCTGTTGGCCGTGCTGATCGGCTTCGGTTACTTCTGGTGGCAGGAACGCTCCGCGCGTCCGGCCGAGACGGGCAGCCTGAACATGGAGCACGTCGAGGTCGAAAGCGCCGACGGCACCACTGAAATCCACACCCTCGACGAGCCGGAAGATCAGGCCGTCGCCGAGGACCAGGCCAATACCCCGCCGGTTCCGTCCGAGCCCGCTGGCGACAGCGGCACCGCCGAGGCTCCGGCCGAAGGTACTCCGCCGGCCACTGCCGCACCTGTCGCTCCGGGCACACCCGCCGTACCTGAAGCCGCACAGGCTCCCGCACCGGCAGTTCCAGCCCCGGCGCAACCGCCGGCTGCGCAACAGCCCGCCGTACCGGCGAACCCCGCTGCACCGGCCGAGGCGCCGGCTGCTCCTGTGGTCGCGGCCGCCGGGCAGGGCGTGGTCAAGGTTCAATTCACCGCCGATTGCTGGACCCAGGTGACCGATGCCGACGGCAAGGTCATCCTCGAGGGCCTCAAGCGCAAGGGTGATTCGCTGGAAGTCGCCGCCAAGGCGCCGGTCCAACTGCGCCTTGGCTTTGCCCAGGGCGCCCAGGTCAGCTACAACGGCCAGCCAGTTGAAGTCACGCCAGCGCGCGGTGGCACCGCACGCCTGAAGTTGGGTGGACAGTAAGATGCATTGCGAGTCTCCGATCAAACGTCGCCTGTCCCGGAAAATCTGGGTAGGTAACGTGCCGGTAGGTGGGGATGCCCCCATTGCCGTGCAGAGCATGACCAACACCGACACCCTGGATGTGGCGGCCACCGTGGCCCAGATCCGCCGTCTGGAAGACGCCGGCGCCGACATCGTTCGCGTCTCCGTGCCGGACATGGACGCCGCCGAGGCGTTCGGCAAGATCAAGCAGCAGGTGAAAGTCCCGCTGGTGGCCGATATCCACTTCGACTACAAGATCGCCCTGCGCGTGGCCGAACTGGGCGTCGACTGCCTGCGTATCAACCCCGGCAACATCGGTCGCGAAGACCGGGTCAAGGCCGTGGTCGATGCCGCCCGCGAGCGCAATATCCCGATCCGCATCGGCGTCAACGCCGGCTCGCTGGAAAAGGATCTGCAGAAGAAATACGGCGAGCCGACTCCCGAAGCACTGCTGGAGTCGGCCATGCGCCACGTCGACCACCTGCAGCGTCTGGACTTCCAGAACTTCAAGGTCAGCGTGAAGGCTTCCGACGTGTTCATGGCCGTCGCCGCCTACCGACTGCTGGCGAAAGAGATCGAGCAACCCCTGCACCTGGGCATCACCGAAGCCGGTGGCCTGCGTTCGGGCACCGTGAAGTCGGCCGTGGGCCTGGGCATGCTGCTCGCCGAAGGCATCGGCGACACCATCCGCATTTCCCTCGCCGCCGACCCGGTGGAAGAGATCAAGGTCGGCTTCGACATCCTCAAGTCGCTGCGCCTGCGCTCCCGTGGCATCAACTTCATCGCCTGCCCGAGCTGCTCGCGGCAGAACTTCGATGTGGTGAAGACCATGAATGAGCTGGAAGGCCGCCTGGAGGACCTGCTGGTTCCGCTGGACGTCGCCGTGATCGGCTGCGTGGTCAACGGCCCGGGCGAAGCCAAGGAGGCCCACATCGGCCTTACCGGTGGTACGCCGAGCAACCTGATCTACATCGACGGCAAGCCGGCGCAGAAGCTGCAGAACGATAACCTGGTGGATGAGCTGGAACGGCTGATCCGCGAAAAAGCGGCCGAGAAGGCCGAGGCCGACGCCGCACTCATCGTGCGCGGCTGACCGCAACAAGGATCCTAAGTGAGCAAGTCCCTGCAAGCCATCCGTGGCATGAACGACATCCTGCCGGACCAGACCCCGGCCTGGCGCTATCTGGAGCGCACCTTTGCCGATCTGCTGGATGCCTATGGCTACAGTGAGATCCGCATGCCGATCCTGGAATTCACCGAACTTTTCGCCCGCGGCATCGGTGAAGGCACAGACGTGGTCGACAAGGAGATGTACACCTTCCTCGATCGCAACGGCGAATCCCTGACCATGCGTCCGGAGGGCACTGCCGGTTGCGTGCGCGCTGTGCTTGAGCACGGCCTGTCCGGTGGCGGCCAGGTACAGAAGCTCTGGTACACCGGCCCGATGTTCCGCTACGAGAAGCCGCAGAAGGGCCGTTACCGCCAGTTCCACCAGATTGGCGTGGAAGTCTTCAACCTGCCCGGCCCGGACATCGACGCCGAGCTGATCATCCTCACCTGGCGCCTGTGGCAGAAGCTGGGCATGGCCGACGCCGTGACCCTGCAACTGAACACCCTGGGCTCCAGCGAAGCTCGGGCGCGTTTTCGCGAGGACCTGGTGGCCTACCTGCAGGAGCGCTTCGACCAGCTTGATGAAGACAGTCAGCGCCGCATGACCACCAACCCGCTGCGTATCCTCGACAGCAAGGTGGAGGCCACCCAGGCCCTGCTGGTCGGTGCACCGAGCCTGCATGATTACCTGGACGAAGAGTCGATCGCCCACTTTGAGGGCTTGAAGGCCCGCCTGGACGCGGTCGGCCTGCGCTACGAAATCAATCAGAAACTGGTGCGTGGCCTCGACTACTACTGCCGCACGGCTTTCGAGTGGGTCACCGACAAGCTCGGCGCCCAGGGCACCGTATGCGGCGGTGGCCGCTACGACGGCTTGGTCAGCCAGTTCGGCGGCAAGCCGACGCCGGGCGTGGGCTTCGCCATGGGCGTGGAGCGCCTGGTGCTGCTGCTGGAAACCCTGGGCGTGGTCCCGGCCGAGCTGAATCGCCCGGCCGACCTCTATGTCTGCGCCTTCGGCGAGCCGGCCGAGCTGGCCGCGCTGACCCTGGCGGAACAACTGCGCTCGGCTATCCCGGGGCTGCGCCTGCTGGTCAATGCCGGCGCCGGCAGCTTCAAGAGCCAGTTCAAGAAGGCCGACAAGAGCGGCGCACAGTTCGCCATGATTCTGGGTGACGACGAACTGGCCAACCGCGTGGTAGGTTTCAAGCCCCTGCGTGGCGAGGGCGAACAAAAGAATATCGCCTGGGATGCTCTGCCCGAGCACCTGGCTGCCTGCCTCCAGCAGGCCTGAATCGAGCGGATAGGAGTATTGGGGTGAGTAACCGTACCGAAGAAGAACAGATCGCTGACATCAAGGACTGGTGGCAGCGTAACGGCATGCCCCTGCTGACCGGCGCCGCTCTGGCGTTGATCGTGGTGTTCGGCTGGCAAGCCTGGAAAAAGTACCAGACCAACCAGTCCCAGGGCGCTTCCATCATTTACCAGGCCCTGCTGGAAACCGCGTTGAACCCGGCCGGCAAGCCCGACACCGCCAAGGTCGCCGAACTCGCTGGCAAGCTGACCACCGAGTACGCCGGTACTCCGTATGCCCAGTACGGCCGCCTGTTCGTCGCCAAGGTCGCCGTGGACAACGGCAAGCTGGATGACGCTGCCCTCGAGCTCAAGGCCGTGGTCGACAAGCCGGTGGATGCCACCCTTGGCGAACTGGCCCGGCAGCGCCTGGCGCGTGTCCTGGCTGCCCAGGGCAAGGCCGAGGACGGTCTCAAGCTGCTCGACGGCAACGTCGACAAGGCCTATGTAGCCACTCGCGAAGAACTGCGCGGCGACCTGCTGCTGCAGCTCAAGCGCAACGACGACGCCCGTGTCGCCTACGAAAAGGCCAAGGCTGCCCTGCCGGAAGACGCCGCCGTTGGCGCCCTGCAGATGAAACTCGACGACCTGGCCAAGGGAGACGCCTGAGATGTTGCGTTGGAAACACGTTGCACTGCTGGCACTGACCCTGATGGCTGTGGGTTGCAGCAGCAATAGCAAGAAGGAACTGCCGCCGGCCGAGCTGACCGATTTCAAGGAAGAGGTCCGCCTGGAGAAACAGTGGAGCCGTTCGGTCGGTGACGGCCAGGGCGACCTGTACAACCTGCTCGAGCCCGCTGTGGATGGCCAGACCATCTACGCCGCGTCTGCCGAAGGCCGCGTCATGGCCATGCAGCGCGAAACCGGCGAAGTGCTGTGGAAGAAAGACCTCGACCTGCCCATCTCCGGCGCCGTCGGCGTGGGTAACGGCATGGTCCTGCTGGGCACTCTGCGCGGTGACGTGATCGCCCTGGATTCCGGTTCGGGCGAGCAGAAGTGGCGCGCCAAGGTGAGCAGCGAAGTACTGGCAGCCCCGGCCACCAACGGTGACGTGGTAGTCGTGCAGACCCAGGACGACAAGCTGATCGGCTTCGATGCCGCCACCGGCAATCAGCGCTGGATCTACGAAGGCACCGTGCCGGTGCTGACTCTGCGTGGCACCGGCGCTCCGCTGATCGCTGGCCGCCTGGCCCTGGCCGGCCTGGCCAGCGGCAAGGTCGTCGCCGTGGACGTCGAGCGTGGCCTGCCGGTCTGGGAGCAGCGCGTTGCCATTCCGCAAGGCCGTTCCGAGCTGGACCGCGTCGTCGACATCGACGGCGGCCTGCTGCTGGTCGACAATGTTCTCTACGTCGCCAGCTACCAGGGCCGCGCCGCGGCGCTGGACGTAGGCACCGGCCGCGTGCTCTGGCAGCGTGAAGCTTCCAGCTACGTCGGCGTCGCCGAAGGGACTGGCAGTGTGTTCATCAGCCAGGCCAGCGGCACCGTGGAAAGCCTCGACTCCCGTGGTTCGTCCTCGCTGTGGAGCAACGACGCGCTGGCTCGCCGCCAGCTGTCCGCTCCGGCCGTGCTGTCGAGCAACGTGGTTGTCGGTGACCTGGAAGGCTATGTGCACCTGCTGAGCCAGGTGGACGGTCGTTTCGTTGGCCGCGAGAAGGTTGACGGTGACGGCGTGCGGGTTCGCCCGCTGGTAGTCGGCAGCTGGATGTACGTGTTCGGCAACAGCGGTAAGCTGGCCGCCTACACGATTCGCTAAGCTGAGTGTTACTGCCGGCCGCTGCCGTGAAAAACGGCAGCGGCCGTCGTGTTTTCTGAAAATCAAATTTCCTGGAGAGCCGCATGGTTCCCGTAATAGCCCTGGTGGGCCGCCCGAACGTCGGCAAGTCCACCCTGTTCAACCGCCTGACCCGCACCCGTGACGCCATCGTCGCCGAGTACGCGGGTCTGACCCGCGACCGCCAGTACGGCGAGGCCAAGTGGCAGGGCAAGAAATTCATCGTCATCGATACCGGCGGTATTTCCGGTGACGAAGAGGGTATCGACGCCAAGATGGCCGAGCAGTCGCTGCAGGCCATCGAAGAGGCCGATGCCGTCCTGTTCATGGTCGACTCCCGCGCGGGCCTCACCGCCGCCGACGAGATGATCGCCGACCACCTGCGCAAGAAGAACAAGCGCACCTACCTGGTGGCGAACAAGGTCGATACCGTCGATCCGGACATCGCTCGCGCCGAGTTCAGCCCGCTGGCTCTGGGGCATGCGATCCCGATCGCTGCCGCCCACGGCCGTGGCATCACCCAGATGCTCCAGGAAGCGTTGGGCGAGATGTTCGCCCCGGAGCCCGAGGCGCCGGAAGACAACGACCTGCCCAGCGAGCTGGAAGAGGTCGCCGAGGGCGAGGAAGCCAAGCGCATCCCCGGCCCGAGCGAGAAGGATGGCATCAAGATCGCCATCATCGGTCGCCCCAACGTCGGCAAGTCCACCCTGGTCAACCGCATGCTCGGTGAAGAGCGGGTGATCGTGTACGACCAGGCCGGCACCACCCGCGACAGCATCTACATCCCCTTCGAGCGCAACGAAGAGAAGTACACCCTGATCGACACCGCCGGCGTACGTCGTCGTGGCAAGATCTTCGAGGCGGTGGAAAAGTTCTCGGTGGTGAAGACCCTGCAGGCGATCCAGGACGCCAACGTGGTCATCTTCGTCATGGACGCCCGCGAAGGTGTGGTCGAGCACGACCTCAACCTGCTTGGTTTCGTGCTGGAGACCGGCCGTGCGCTGGTCATTGCGCTGAACAAGTGGGATGGCATGGAGTCGGCCGAGCGCGACTACGTGAAGACCGAGCTCGAGCGCCGGCTGATGTTCGCCGACTTCGCCGACATCCACTTCATCTCCGCGCTGCACGGCACTGGCGTTGGGCACCTGTACAAGTCGGTGCAGGATTCCTTCCGCTCCGCCGTGACCCGCTGGCCCACCAGCAAGCTGACGCAGATCCTCGAGGACGCCATCCAGGTCCACCAGCCGCCGATGGTCAACGGCCGCCGCATCAAGCTGCGCTATGCGCACCTGGGGGGCGCCAACCCGCCGTTGATCGTGATCCACGGCAACCAGGTGGATGCGGTGCCCAAGGCCTACACGCGCTACCTGGAGAAGACCTTCCGCCGCGTGCTGAAGCTGGTCGGTACGCCGATCCGCATCGAGTATAAGGGCGGCGACAACCCGTTCGAGGGCAAGAAGACCCAGCTCACCGATCGCCAGGTCAACAAGAAGCGCCGCCTCATGTCTCACCACAAGAAGGCGGAGAAGAAGAAGAAGAAGGACAAACGTAAATAACGTCTGTCAGGCTTTAGACCGCAAGCCGCAGGCGATAGAGTAGGGACTTCCCTCCCATCGCCTGCAGCCTCCAGTCACGCCATGCTTACCAGCAAACTGCCGAATGTCGGCACCACTATCTTCACCCGCATGTCCCAGCTCGCCGCCGAAAGCGGGGCGCTGAATCTCTCCCAGGGCTTCCCGGACTTCCCCGGCCCCGCGCCGCTGCTCGAGGCGGTCGCCCGCCATGTCATGGCCGGAAACAACCAATACAGCCCGATGACCGGCCTGCCGGCGCTGCGCGAACAAGTAGCGATCAAGGTTGCCAGCCTGTATGGGCGTAGCGTCAGCGCCGACACCGAGGTGACTATCGTTCCTGGTGCGACGGAAGGTATCTTCTGCGCGGTGCAGGCTCTGATCCGCGCCGGTGATGAGGCCATCGTCCTCGATCCTTGCTACGACAGCTACGAGCCTTCGGTAGAGCTGGCCGGTGGTCGCTGCGTGCATGTCGCCCTGAGCCAGCCGGATTTTCGCATCGACTGGCAGCGCCTGGCGGATGCCATCACCCCGCGCACGCGCCTGATCTTCCTCAACAGCCCGCACAACCCCAGCGGTGCGCTGATCGACCGAGCCGACCTGGATCGCCTGGCCGAGCTGATCCGCGACCGAGAGATCTACGTGGTCAGCGACGAGGTCTATGAGCACCTGATCTACGACGGCGTGCAGCACGCCAGCGTGCTGGCCCATGACGAACTGTATCCGCGCGCCTTCGTCATCAGCTCCTTTGGCAAGACCTATCACGTCACTGGCTGGAAAACCGGCTACGTGGTGGCGCCGCCGGCGCTGTCGGCGGAGATGCGCAAGATCCACCAGTACGTGAATTTTTGCGGCGTGACGCCGCTGCAGTGGGCGCTGGCCGATTTCATGGCCGCGCATCCCGAGCACTTGCGCGAGCTGCCGGGCTTCTACCAGGCCAAGCGCGACCTGTTCTGCGACCTGCTGGAAGGCTCGCGCTTCACCTTCCAGCGCGCCGCCGGCACCTATTTCCAGGTGGTCGATTACTCGGCGATCCGCCCGGACCTCGATGACGTCGCCATGTCCAAATGGCTAACCCGCGAGCACGGCGTGGCTGCCATTCCGGTCTCGGTGTTCTACCAGCAGGCCCCGGCGGACATGCGCCTGGTGCGCTTCTGCTTCGCCAAGAAAGAGGAGACGCTGCGCCAGGCAGCGGAACGACTATGCGCGATCTGAGCCAACTATCAGACCTCAAGCTTGCCCTCGTGCAGACCACCCTGGTCTGGCACGACGCCAAGGCCAACCGCGAGCGCTTCGAGGCGCTGCTGGAAAGCGCCCGTGGCGCAGACGTGGTGATCCTGCCGGAGATGTTCACCACCGGCTTCTCCATGGATTCCGATGCGCTGGCCGAAGCGGAGGAGGGCGAGACTTACGTCTGGCTGCGCGAACAGGCGGCGAAACTGGACGCCGTAGTCTGCGGCAGCGTGATCATCCGCGCCGCTGACGGCAGCCATCGCAACCGCCTGCTCTGGGCGCGCCCGGATGGCGAAGTGCAGCACTACGACAAGCGCCACCTGTTCCGCATGGCTGGCGAGCACAAGCACTACACGCCGGGCGAACAGCAGGTGCTGCTGGATTGGAAGGGCTGGCGGATTCGCCCGCTGGTCTGCTACGACCTGCGCTTCCCGGTGTGGAGCCGAGATGCCCAGGACACTGACCTGCTGCTCTACACCGCCAACTGGCCGGCCGCGCGCCGCCAGCACTGGAATCGGCTGTTGCCGGCGCGGGCCATCGAAAACCTGTGCTACGTCGCGGCAGTCAACCGGGTCGGTGAAGACGGCAAGGGCCACGCCTATTCCGGTGACAGCCAGGTGCTGGATTTCCAGGGAGACAATCTGCTGGCCGCCGGGAATGCCGATGGCGTCTTCCAGATAGCCTTGAGCGCGGCGGAGCTGGCGGCTTACCGGGAACGCTTCCCGGCCAATCTCGACGCCGACCAGTTCGATATCCGTTTGTAGTCGCAGGCCAGTCGCCCCGCTCAATACGCACTGGCAGCATTCAATCGCTGGATCGCCTCATCGCTCAGCTTCAGGTCGACTGCTGCGATCAGGTCCGGCAACTGTTCCAGTTTCGAGGCGCTGGCAATCGGCGCGGTGATGCTGGGACGTGCCATCAGCCAGGCGAGGGCGACCTGCGTCGGCGTAGCGCGGAGTTCGCCGGCCACTTCCTCCAGCGCGTCGAGAATGGCAAAGCCGCGCTCGTTCATGAAGTTCTTCACCTTGTAGCCGCGTACGCTGCTCTTGCCCAGGTCCGCCTCGCTGCGGTACTTGCCGGTGAGGAAGCCCGCCGCCAGCGAATAGAAGCTGATCACGCCCAATCCCAGTTGCTGCACCGTGGGCTCCAGGTTGGTCTCGTAGTTGGCGCGGTCGTAGAGGTTGTAGTTGGGTTGCAGGCTCTGGTAGTTCGGCAGCTTCAGGCGGTCGCACACTTCGCACGCTTCGCGCAGGCGCTTGGCCTCCAGGTTCGACGCGCCGATCACCCGCACCTTGCCGCTCTTCACCGTTTCGGCGAAGGCGCCCATGGTTTCCTCCATCGAGGTGTGCGGGTCATCGCAGTGGGACTGGTAGAGGTCGATATAGTCGGTCTGCAGACGCCTGAGCGAGCGTCCCAGGGCCTGTTCGATGTATACCGCCGACAGGCCCTTGTGACCGTTGCCCATGTCCATGCCGACCTTGGTGGCGATCTGTACCTGGCTGCGCTTGCCGGTTTTCTTCAGCCATTTGCCGATCAGGATTTCGGACTCCCCGCCCTCGTGCCCCGGCACCCAGCGCGAGTACACGTCGGCGGTGTCGATGCAGTTGAGACCGGCGTCGAGCAGCGCATCGAGCAGACGGAAGGAGGTCGCTTCGTCGGCGGACCAGCCGAACACATTGCCGCCGAAGACCAGCGCGGGAATCTTCAGGCCCGATTGTCCGAGTTCGCGTGTACGCATCGGCTTTGCCTCCTCAGGGGTGTGCGAGAACCCTCAGTGTAGACGCCGCCTCTGCCCGCGCCGGGCGGAATAACCGGCAGCCGGCACCCAGCTGGTCTATCATGGCGGCCAGCCCAATTGCCGAGTGCCAAAGATGACCACGACTCCCTATCTGCTGGACCAGCTGGAAACCGCCGACATGCTCTTGATCGACGGCCTGCATGCCTGGCAGTTCGAGCTCAACGAGGCACTGCTGGACCAGGCGGACGCCGCCGCAAACGCCGGGCAACCCTTCGCCAGCGAAGACGTGGTGCTGCAGATCGAATCCATCGACGGTCGTGACCGCCGCGAATGGCGCTTCAGCTACAACCAGGTGATGGAGGCCAGCTACCAGGCCGAGGACGAGAGCTGGCTGCTGCAGGGGGGTGAACAGCAGCACCGCCTGTGTTGCCTGGGTGCTGTGACGGCCAGTGGCGACGACGAGTGAATAAAGAAGGCCCCGAAAGGGGCCTTCTTCATTTCTGGGCCTTCAGAATCCCAGCGGATAGCTGGTGATGAAGCGCACCTCGTCGTAGTCGCTGGAATAGCTGCTGCGCACGGTGGAGGTGCGCATCAGGAACGACAGTGCCTTCAACGGTCCGTCCTGGATGGTGTAGCCGATATCCGTGTCGCGCTCGTACTCGTGGCCATCGCCCTTGCCAGGGCGCGCAATGTCGGTGCCCTTGGTGTAGCGTGTCATCAAGGTCAGGCCCGGCAGCCCGAGGCTGGCGAAGTCGTAGTCGTAGCGCAGCTGATAGGAGCGCTCCTGCGCCCAGAAGAACCCGCCGTTGGTGACCCAGTTGACCAGGTAGGGCTGCGGCGTATTGCCCAGCAGCATGGGGAACATGTCCTCGCCCAGCATGCGCTGGTAGGTGGCCGACAGCGTGTGGCCGCCGTGCTTCACGCCCAGCCGCGCCCCGTAGGCGCGATTGTCGATACGACCGGACAACGCCTGCCCGGATTCCTCGTTGTGGAAATAACTCAGGGTGCCGAGCAGCGCGGTGTTCTCCCCGACCGGCTGTTTGAAGTTGGCTCCCACATAGTGTTGGTCATAGATGTCCTCGAGTTGGGCGAAGTAGTAGCTGGTGGACAGCCCCGGCGTCCATTGCGCGTCGACGCCGCCCAGGTTCAGCTTGTTGCTGTCCTGGCTGGCGGGTCGAGTGGCGAGGTAGAACGACTCGCGATCGCTGGAGGCGCGGGTGCTGGTGTTCCACAACTGGGCCGCAGTGAACTTGAAGCGCTCCGACTCCTTCGACTCCAGCATCACGCCCTGAAAGGTCTGCGGCAGTACGCGCACATCGTCCTGGAAGATCACTGGCAGACGCGGCTCCAGCAGGCCGACCTTCAGCGTGGTCTTCGAATAGCGCAGCTTGAGCGTGGCGCCACCACGGCTGAAGTCGTCCACCGGCTCGCCGGTCGAGCGGTCATAGGGCAGGTTGCTGTCGTTGCTGGTGCCAGCGCCGCCGTCGAGCTTCAGGGCGTAGAAACCGGTGAAATCCACACCGACACCGATGGTGCCTTCGGTAAAGCCCGAGCTGAAGCGTGCCAGCACGGCTTGGGACCAGCTACCCGCTTGGGACTGCGGAGCGTTGTCCTGGCGGTAGTCGCGCAACATGTAGAAGTTGCGCAGGGTGGTGTCCAGGCGGCTGTCGTCGATCAGGTCGGCCTGGGCGCAGAGGGGCAACAGCGCGCTGGAAAGCAGCGCACTGGCAAAGCGATTACGCAACATCGTCATCTCCTGGGCTCGGTTCGCCGGGGCGCGGGGCGACCCGCCGGCGAACGGCCCTATGTCTTGTCGGGCGGACGCGGTCAATTCGCAGCGGCTGTGGTGCTGTTCAGCGGCGCGGCGGCTTCGGGCCGGGCCCGTTGCTCTTCGCCCAGGCTGCGGCGGAAATGCTTGCGACCGCTGCCCAGCAGCCACAGGCAGAGCAGCCCGGCGAGGGTGACAATGATGCCGATGGAGGAGCCGACGGCCTTCGGGTCCTTGAAGTAGTGGTCGGTGAGCAGAGCCACCAGCGTGGTGCCGACGCCCAGGCCGATCAGGTTGGAGACCAGCAGGAACAGCGCCGACACCTGCGCGCGCAGGCGGTTGGGCGTGAGCACCTGCATGGCGGCCGCCGAGGTGGAGATGCAGAAGGCGCAGAAGAACATCGCCGGGCCCATCAGCAGCACCGACAACTGCAGGTTACCGGCTGTCACGGAGCCGATGACGAAAGGAATGGTGCAGGCGGCGCCGAGCATGCCGCTGATCAGCGCGGCGTCGCTGCGCCCGCGCTTCTGCAGCCCGTCCACCAGCCAGCCGGCGCAGAACACCCCGGCAGTGTTGAGCACCAGCAGGATGCCGCCGAGGATGTAGCCCACCTCCAGTGGCGACAGGCCGTATTGGCGGATGTACATGGCCGGTGCCCAGCCCATCAGCGCGTACTGGCACATGGCGAAGAAGGAGAAGCCCAGGTAGTGGCAGGCGAAAGTGGCGCGATGGCGGCGCAGGAAACGCAGTCCGTCACGAACCGTTGCCTTTTGTTCCCGATCGCCCAGCTTGCGCTCCGGGTCGCGGATGGTCAGCGCGATCAGCAGCGCCACCAGCACGCCGGGCAGGCCGACGATGAAGAATGCGATCTGCCAGGAGCGCACCTGGCCCAGCCAGCCCAGGTCGATGGCCGGCACGTCGCGCAGCGCCTCGATCACGTAGCCGCCGACCAGGAAGGCCAGGCCACCGCCGAGGAAGGCACCCATGGAGTAAAGCCCCAGTGCGCGGCCGAGCTTTTCCTTGGGGAACAGGTCGCTGAGCATCGAATAGGTCGCCGGAGTCAGCGCGGCCTCGCCGACGCCCACGCTCATGCGCGCCAGGAACATCTGCACGAAGTTCTTCGACAGCCCGCACGCGGCGGTGGCGATGCTCCAGAAGGCCACGCCGATGGCGATGATCCTGACCCGCGAGGAGCGGTCGGCGAGGTAGGCAATGGGCAGGCCCATGAAGGCATAGAACAGCGAGAAGGCCAGCCCGCTGAGCAGGCTGAACTGGGTGTCGCTGATCTGCAGATCGGCTTTGATCGGCTCGATCATCAGCGAGAGGATCTGCCGATCAACGAAGGAGAAGATGTAGGCCACCATGCATAGCACGACGACATACCAGGAATAACGGGAAGCACGGACGGATAGCGGGTGGGGAGATTGCGGGTTCACGGTTACTGGCTCCTGAAGCGGGTGAAGGCAGATGGCCAAGCACGTCGAGCTCGTTGTTGTTGTAGGTAACCAGGCGCCTCTGTACGCAAGGCAGGGGCGGCCGAAAGTGTCTGATTGCGTGACACGATTTTTTGTTTGCCTGCCGCTTTCACGGCAGTGCACGCAAGACTAGGGAAGGGGAGAGCGGGGAGTAATCGGGGCGAGCCCCAGCATTGCGGAGACTTCCCCCTAGGGGGCTAGGGGGAATCTTTAGGTGATGTGCGGAGGATGATTCAGATCAGTCCGAACAGAGCCAGGACAAAGGCTCCGCCGAAGACCACGGCCATGACGGCGAGCAGGAACAGCAGGCTGACGCCGAAAGCGCGCCAGTTGGAGGCGAACTGGCCACCCTGGGCCGCATGCTGCTCGACGGCGCCGCCGGTGTGCTGCTTGGCGTAGTGATACATGCCGAAGACGGCGGCAATGTTGATGGGAGTGGCGGGGACGCTATCCGGCAGGAACATGCCCAGCAGGAAGATCGCGATGAGGGCACCGATGCCGGTGATCCAGGCGTTGCGCACCTGGGCGTGGCGGCCCAGACGTTTGAGGTTCTGGACGATGATCCAGGCTCCGGCGACCGGCGTGCCGAAGAAGGTGGCGATGCCCACGGCGGCGAGACGGTAGAGCGGTTCGCCCGTGGCGACGGCGGGGCCGTCCTGAAGTGCGGCGGCGGGCGTCTGGAAGGGGTTGTCCTGCGATGTATCGGTCATGTTTTCACTCCGTTGAAAACAGCCCCGGACGCACGAGGCGTCCGGGGCAAAGGGGGACTACGGTTGAACCAGACTTACGCTGCTTTCGCGTGGCCCAGCGTCACCGCACGGTTCAGGGCGCTGAACAGCGCGCGGAAACTGGCGGTGGTGATGTTTTCATCGATGCCGATGCCGTGCAGCGAACGACCACCCTCGACGCGCAGTTCGATGTAGGCGGCCGCGCGGGCGTTGGTGCCGGCGCCGATGGCGTGCTCGTTGTAGTCCATGATCTCGACATCCACCGGCAGCGAGGCGACCAAGGCTTCCAGGGTGCCCTTGCCCTTACCGTGCCAACGGTGCTGTTCGCCCTTGTGAGTCACGTCGATGTCGATGGCGCAGATACCGTTCTCTTCCTGCAGGCGGTAGTTCTTCAGGCCGAACGGGGAGACGGCCTGCAGGTACTCGGTCTGCAGCAGGGTGTAGATCTGCTCGGCGGTCATTTCCAGGCCGAGGCGGTCGGTCTCGTTCTGCACGACCTGGCTGAACTCGATCTGCATGCGGCGCGGCAGGCTGATGCCGTATTCCTGTTCGAGCAGGAAGGTGATGCCGCCCTTGCCGGACTGGCTGTTCACACGGATCACCGCTTCGTAGCTGCGGCCGATGTCCGCCGGGTCGATCGGCAGGTACGGCACCTCCCACACGGCGTCGTCTTTCTGCTGGGCGAAGCCCTTGCGGATGGCGTCCTGGTGGGAGCCGGAGAAGGCGGTGTGGACCAGGTCGCCCACGTACGGGTGGCGCGGGTGCACCGGAATCTGGTTGCACTCTTCCACCACCTTGCGCACGGCGTCGATGTCGGAGAAGTCCAGCTCGGGGTCGATGCCCTGGGTGTACATGTTCAGCGCCATGGTCACCAGGCACAGGTTGCCGGTGCGCTCGCCGTTGCCGAACAGGCAGCCTTCGACGCGGTCGGCACCGGCCATCAGCGCCAGTTCCGACGCGGCTACGCCCGTGCCACGGTCATTGTGGGTGTGCAGGCTGATCAGCACGCTGTCACGCTTGTTGATCTGGCGGCCGAACCACTCGATCTGGTCGGCATAGTTGTTCGGCGTGGCGCACTCGACGGTGGCAGGCAGATTGAGGATCAGACGGTTCGCTGGGGTCGGCTGGAACACGTCGATCACCGCGTTGCACACCTCGACGGCGAAATCGGTCTCGGTGGAGCTGAACACCTCCGGCGAGTACTCGAAGCCCCACTGGGTTTCCGGCGCGGCGGCGGCCAGGCGCTTGATGGTCTGGCCAGCGGCCACGGCGATGGCTTTCACGCCGGCCTTGTCCTGGTTGAAGACGATCTTGCGGAAGCTCGGTGCGCAGGCGTTGTAGTAGTGGACGATGGCTTTCTTCGCGCCCTTGAGGGACTCGAAGGTGCGCTCGATGAGGTCATCGCGAGCCTGGGTCAGTACCTGGATGGTGACGTCATCGGGAATGTGGCCGCCCTCGATCAGCTCACGAACGAAGTCGAAGTCGGTCTGCGAGGCGGACGGGAAGCCCACTTCGATTTCCTTCAGGCCGACCTGCACCAGGCACTTGAAGAAGCGCATCTTCTTCTCGGCGTCCATCGGCTCGATCAGGGACTGGTTGCCGTCGCGCAGGTCGGTGGACAACCAGATCGGCGCCTTGTCGATGATCTTGTCCGGCCAGGTACGGTCGGGCAGGGTGATCTGGGTGAAGGCGCGGTATTTCTTCGACGGGTCTTTCAACATGCTCATGAGCGGAATCCTTGTTCTCTGCGGCCTGCGGGGCCGGCGCATAAAAATCTGAATGAGGCGAAACCGGGGGAGGGGGGCTCAGCCACGCAGTCGCGGGCTGACCAGGCGCAGGCAGGCGTGTTGGCGAAGCAGGATGAGGGTGTGTGCGGTTTTCATGAGTGCCAAGCTAAAGGCCTGGAAGACCAATGGCAAGCATTTGGGGAAATTTGGTAGAAATAGTCTCTGGAGAATGTCCTGTGAGATTAAATTGTTTGAATAATTGATTTTGAGCAATTTTTCCTAGCGCTTAACGCTGTGCTTAACTGATTCTGCGTCTACTTGCCGCAGCGGAGCTTTGTCACTCCATGCGATCATTGCGCACCTCGCCTCAGGCGGGGCCCACCATCCCCAAGGACATTTCGTGACCCGTCGCACGCGACAAGGCGTAGGAACCTGGCTGGCGCTGTTCGCCATGCTGATGATCTATGTCGGCCCGCTGGTTTCCCAGTCGATGCCGATGGATCACGCCATGCCTATGGATCACGTCATGCCGATGGAGCATGGCAAGGCCATGGACCATGGTGCGGCGGTCGCCGCCATGGACGAGATGGCCTGTTCGGACGGGCACCGGGCTGCTGCACAACACGCGGCACCGACTTCCCACGGCGAGCAACCGCTCACCGCCGACGCCTTCATGGAGAAGTGCGGCTACTGCAGCCTGCTGATCCACAGCCCGCCGCTGACGCCGCCACCGGTTCTGCTCGATCACAGCATGCCGGTCGCTGGGGCCCCTGTCGCACAGCTCTCCTCCTCTAGTATTCCCGCCTCGCCGGTCTTCCCCGGCGCCCGCTCGCGCGCACCTCCTGCCCTGATCGGCTGACCCGCAATCCCGACTCCCCGACCCCGGCGCGGATGCCTGCATTCGCTTGCGCGCCGTGCGAGTACGCGTGGAGCGGGCGTCATCACCGATCATGGAATTAATGGAATGTCCCGCATGCAAATGCGCCGTCGGCAACGTGCCGTCGGCTTGCGCGCCCTGTGCGCGCTGACCGCCCTTGGCGGTTTCACTGCCGTCCCGGCGATGGCCGAAGAGGAAGATCACTCTTCGCATGTCACCGAACTGTCGCCCAGCGTCATTACCGCCGTGGCGCAGAGTTCGCCGCTGACCATCGTCACCGACCCCAAGCAGCCGCGTCAGCCGATCCCCGCCAGCGACGGCGCCGATTATCTCAAGACCATTCCCGGCTTCTCCGCCATCCGCAACGGCGGCACCAACGGTGACCCGGTGCTGCGCGGCATGTTCGGCTCGCGCCTGAACATCCTCACCAACGGCACCACCATGCTCGGTGCCTGCCCGGCACGGATGGACGCGCCCACCTCTTATATCTCGCCGGAAACCTTCGACAAGCTCACCGTGGTCAAGGGCCCGGAGACCGTGATCTGGGGCCCCGGCGCCTCGGCCGGCACCATCCGCTTCGACCGTGAGCCGGAGCGCTTCGGCGAACTGGGCACGCGAATCAACGGCAGCCTCACCGCCGGCTCCAACGGCCGCTTCGACCGCGTGCTGGACGCCGCCGCCGGTGGACCGCTGGGCTACGTGCGGGTCATCGGCAACAAGTCGCAGTCCGATGACTACGAGGACGGCAGCGGCAACACCGTGCCCTCGCGCTGGAACAAGTGGAACGGCGACGTGGCCGTGGGCTGGACGCCGGACGCCGACACCCTGGTCGAGCTCACCGCCGGCAAGGGCGACGGTGAAGCGCGTTACGCCGGACGCGGCATGGATGGCTCGCAGTTCAAGCGCGAGAGCCTCGGCCTGCGCTTCGAGAAGTCCAACATCGGCGAAGTGCTCGACAAGCTGGAGGCGCAGGTCTACTACAACTACGCCGACCACGTGATGGACAACTACAGCCTGCGCACGCCGTCGGGCATGGGCATGATGGCCGGCCCGATGGCTTCCAACGTCGACCGCCGGACCCTCGGCGGGCGCCTGGCCGCCACCTGGCGCTGGGACGACTTCAAGTTGATCACCGGCGTTGACGCGCAGACCAACGAGCACCGCGAACGCTCCGGCATGGGTATCAATACTTATGACGAGCAGCCGTGGGACAAGGATGCCGTTTTCCACAACTACGGCGCCTTTGGCGAGCTGACCTGGTACGCCGCCGACCGCGACCGCGTGATCACCGGTGCGCGCCTGGACCGCGCCTCGGTCAAGGATTATCGGCAGAGCACCGGCTCGGGGATGATGGCGATGCCCAACCCCACGGCCGACGACACCCGCGCCGACACGCTGCCCAGCGGCTTCGCGCGCTATGAGCACGACCTGGCCGACACGCCGACCACGCTCTATGTCGGCCTTGGCCACGTGCAGCGCTTCCCCGACTACTGGGAGCTGTTCTCCCCGGACAAGGGACCGACCGGCTCGGTCAATGCCTTCGACAGCATCAAGCCGGAGAAAACCACCCAGCTGGACTTCGGCGCGCAGTACGAGGACGAGAAGCTCAAGGCCTGGGCGTCCGGCTATGTCGGCGTGATCCGCGACTACATCCTGTTCGACTACATGCCCGGCGGCATGATGGGCCGCACCTCCCAGGCGCGGAACGTCGATGCACGGATCATGGGTGGCGAACTGGGCGCGGCTTACGCGCTGACCAGCAACTGGACCGCCGACGGCACCCTGGCCTACGCCTGGGGCAAGAACACCACCGACGATACTGCGCTGCCGCAGATGCCGCCGCTGGAGGCGCGTTTCGGCCTGAGCTACGAGGAAGGCGACTGGAGCGCCGGCGGTCTCTGGCGCGTGGTCGCGCACCAGGGCCGTATCGCCGAGAACCAGGGCAACGTGGTCGGCTACGACTTCGACGAAAGCCCCGGCTTCGCGGTGTTCTCGCTCAACGGCGCGTACAAGCTGAGCAAGAACCTCAAGGTCAGCACCGGCGTCGACAACCTGTTCGACAAGGACTACGCCGAGCACCTGAACCTGGCGGGCAACGCCGGCTTCGGCTACCCGGCCAACGACCCCGAATCGATCCACGAGCGGGGACGTACGTTCTGGACCAAAGTGGACTTCTCGTTCTAATGCCCGACCGGCCCCCGCCGGTCGGGGGCCTCCTTGCGTGAGGAGATCAACGAATGCAGAAGAAGACATTCGATTTCTACAACCAGGCCTGGCGCTGGCACTTCTATGCCGGGCTGTTCGTCGCGCCGTTCATGATCCTGCTGTCGCTGACCGGGATCATCTACTTGTTCAAGCCGCAGCTCGACCCGCTGATGTACAGCGACCTGCTGCAGGTGACGCCGGGTGAGGTGCGGCTGTCCGCCGACGAGCAACTGATGCACCTGCATCACCAGAACCCGCAGCTGCAGGTCAGCCAGTATTTGCCGGCACCGGCCGCTGACCGTAGCGCACAGTTCGTCGCCCAGCTCGATGGGCGCGAGGTGAATGCCTTCGTCGACCCCTACAGCGGCAAGCTGCTCGGCGTGCAGGACGCGAAGTCCAACCTGCAGGCCATGGCCCGTGCGCTGCACGGCGAGCTGATGATCGGCACCGTCGGCGACCGACTGATCGAGCTGGCCGCCGGCTGGGGCATCGTATTGGTGGTGTCTGGCCTGTACCTGTGGTGGCCGCGTAAGCGTTCGCTGCGGGTGCTGCTGTGGCCGGACCTGTCCCGCCGTGGCCGTGCGTTGTGGCGCGACGTGCACATGGTGGTCGGCTTCTGGGGCTCGCTGCTGATGCTGTTCATGCTGCTCACCGGCATGACCTGGACCGGCTTCTGGGGCAAATCCTTCGCTGATGTCTGGAACCGCTTCCCGGTAGCCATGTGGAACGACGTGCCCAAATCGGACCTGGAGGCGCGCACGCTCAACGAGGCGCACCGCCAGACCATTCCCTGGGCGATGGAAAACACCCCGATGCCGATGTCCGGCGGCGCCCACGCCGAACACATGGCCCATGGTTCCGGCGGCATGGCGATGCCGCAGATCAGCCTGCAGCAGGTGGTCGACACCGCCGACCGGGCCGGTGTGACGCCGGGCTACACCATCGCCCTACCCAAGGGCGAGCAGGGCGTTTTCACCGTCTCGGTGTTCGCCGACGACTCGCGCAACGACGCCACCCTGCACATCGACCAGTACACCGGCAAGGTGCTCGCCGACGTGCGCTGGAAGGACTACGGGCTGGTGGCCAAGGGCGTCGAGTCCGGCGTGATGCTGCATGAGGGCAAGATGTTCGGCCTGTTCAACCAACTGCTCATGCTCGGCGTCTGCCTGATGATCCTGCTCAGCGCCGTCAGCGGCCTGTGGATCTGGTGGAAGCGCCGTCCGCAGGGGCGACTCGGCGTGCCGCCGATGCCGCACGCGCTGCCGGTATGGAAGGGCGGGGTGGCGCTCATGATCATCCTCGGTGTCGCCTTCCCGCTGGTGGGCGCGTCGCTGCTGCTGGTGTGGGCGCTGGACTGGGCGGTGCTGTCGCGCCTCAAGTCGCGCAGCCCGGCGCTGGGTTGATGCGTGCGCTGTTCAACCCTGACGCCTGCCGCGAGGCAGGCTATGCTGCGGCGCGATCGTTTCGTCCGCCGCCCGATGTTTTGCCGCCGATCCGGCGGAACCGATCACAAGCCAACTGGAGTCTCGAACATGCGTAAAACCCTGCTCGCTTTCGCTGTCCTGCTGGGCTTCTCCGGGGCCGCCATGGCCCACGAATACGAGGCTGGCAACCTGCACATCGACCATCCCTGGTCGCTGTTGCTGCCGGCCAACTCGGTGAACGGCGCGGCCTACTTCATCGTGCAGAACCACGGCAAGGACGCGGACCGCCTGCTCGGCGCCGACACCGACCGCGCCGCCAGCGCCGAAATCCACCAGCACGTGGAGAAGGACGGCATGATGAAAATGCAGAAAGTCGAGGGCGTGGATATTCCTGCCGGCGGCAAGGTCGTCTTCGCGCCTGGCCAGTACCACCTGATGCTGTTCGGCCTGAAGAAGCCGCTCACCGATGGTGAGCGCTTCCCGCTGACCCTGCACTTCCAGAAGGCCGGCGACGTGAAGGTCGAGATCGCGGTGCAGAAAGAAGCCCCACTCTCTAAAGGAACAGAAGGGGGCACCGACATGGGCCACGACATGCACGGCATGCAGATGAACTGATGAGCGACCGGCTCCTGCGCCCCTTGGTGTGGGCGCAAGACGGCGAGTGGCTGCTGGGTTTCGACGGCAGCTACTCGAGCGACTCGATCCTGCGTGTCGAGAGTGCCGCCGATGGTTTCATCCTGCGCGAGGAGCGACTGGCCGAGACGCAGACCAAGCGCTATCCCTTCGCTGATCTGAAAGATGATGTCACGGCGGCCGACTGGACCGCCGTGGTCGTCGACGAAGAAGGCGAACGCCTGGGCTTCGCTATCGCCCGCTACGAAATCTGGAATCGCCGTGCGGTACTGGACGACCTGTTCGTCCTCCCCGAGGCGCGCGGGTTGGGCGTAGGCAAGCAACTGCTGGAAGGCTGCCTGGACTGGGCGCGCGGCACCGAGGCGCGCCACCTGTGGCTGGAAACCCAGAACCTCAACCTGCCGGCGGTAGGCTTCTACCGCTTGCGCGGCTTCTCCCTCAGCGGGCTTTCCACCGACCTCTACGACCCGGCGCAGGTGCTGCCCGGGGAGATGGCGCTGTTCTTCAGTTACCCGCTGGCCTGAGAGCCAAGCGGGTCTGCCGCGCCGCGAGAGTCAGCGCGAAGCCGATGCAGTAGGCCAGCACGTCCAGCCAGTCCGGCGTGGCGCCCAGCACGATGCGCAGTGCGCGGTTGCCGATCTGCCAGTGGAGGGTCGCGGCGAGGAACTGGCCGAATTCGATCAGCAGCCCGCAGGCCAGCGCCGCGCCGGCGAGCCAGTGCGCCGGTGCATCCAGCGCCGCGCGAAACAGGCAGTACAGCCAGATCACCGCCAGCACGTCGCCGCCGAAGCCGCGCAGCCAGCCGAGGTGCGCGCCGGCCGTGGCCAGCCAGACCAGCACGGCGAACCAGAGCAGCGCGAACAGCGCACTGCGCCCATCGAAACGAAGTCGCATCAGGGCTTGAACGCGCCGATGAAGATCGCCGGGTCGACGCGGGCGTCGTTCAGGCTGACGTTCCAGTGCATGTGCGGCCCGGTGGCGCGGCCGGTGGCGCCGACACGGCCGACCACGCCACCGCGTGGGAGCTGATCGCCGAGTTTCACGTCGATCTTCGACATATGGCAGAACATGCTGATGAAGCCCTGGCCGTGGTCGACGAACACGGTGTTGCCGTTGAAGAAGTAGTTGCCGATCAGGATTACCTTGCCGGCGGCCGGTGTCTTGATCGGCGTGCCGGCGGGCACGGCGAAGTCGAGGCCCGAGTGCGGGTTGCGCTCCTCGCCATTGAAGAAGCGGCGCAGGCCGAAGGGGCTGGAGAGCGGGCCGTCGACCGGCTTGTCCAGCACCAGGTTGCTCGGCGTGCCGGGGCTGAAGCTGCGGTAGGCGGCGGTCTGCTCGGCCAGTTCGCGGTTGATGCGCTTGAGGTCCTCGGGCAATGGGTTCACCTGGCGGGTGTTCTTCAGGGTGATGCGCTGCTCTTTATAGTGCTTGGCGCCGACGGTGAAACCGAGGTTGCGGCTCGCGCCGGCCTGCTTCACGGCGATCTGCTGGTTGCCGGCCTTGGTGGTCAGCGGGATGCCGACGATGGCGATCCAGTCGCGGCCTTCCTCGCGCACCACCAGCACCGGCTTGCCCTGGAAGGTGGCGGTGGGCACGGCGGCATCCTGGCCCAGTTGCACCACGACGACACCGCCGGGCACTGGCTTGTTCAGGGTACGGCTGATGAAGCCTTCGGCGTGGGCGGGCAGGGCGAGGAGGGTGGCGGCGAGCAGGCAGAAGAGTCGGAACATGGCGCAATCCGTGGACGTGTCGGCGGATGAAGCGGGCAGTCTACACGGCGCTCTTCGGCGAGCGGGACGATTTCGTCGAAAGCGGAACGTCGTGGCAGGGCGCTCCTGCAGGTCCGGGCTCCCCGGCAGAGGAGAAAGCTAACGGAGCAGGCCCTCGAGCTGCTGGCGCCACAGCTGTTCCAGCGGCAGCACCTGCGCCGGGCCATAGATGGCGTGGGGCTTGCCCAGGTGCGCGGCCCACAGCTGGTCGCCGTAGTCGTAGTGCCACCATTCGCTGGACAGGTTGCTGAACCCTGCATCGCTCATGGCGTTGAACAGGATCCGACGGTTGTCGCGGATGCGCCCCTGCTGCTCGTCCGGCGC
The DNA here is from genome assembly GCF_020401845.1 of Pseudomonas sp. HS-18. NCBI lineage: Bacteria > Pseudomonadati > Pseudomonadota > Gammaproteobacteria > Pseudomonadales > Pseudomonadaceae > Pseudomonas > Pseudomonas sp. HS-18. The sequence goes on along the minus strand of NZ_CP084413.1, from coordinate 5,056,388 downwards.
GGCGATCTCTTCGTAATGGCGGGTATAGGAGCGCGGCGTGGCTTCGTCGAACAGGCTGCCCATGTCCAGCCAGCGGCCTTCGCTGTCGCACAGGGTCAGGTCGATGGCGCCGCCGGTCAGGTGCGGGCTCGGCGATTCGGCGCGGGTGCTGGGCGGCGCGACGAATTCGCGGGTGCGCCGGGTCAGCTCGGCTGGGTCGGCGTCTGGCTGGTGCTGGCGGAGGATGTCGTAGAGCGTGTCGTACAGGTGTTGCTGCACGGCGAACGGCCGCCAGGCATCGAGGATGACCAGGCGCAGGCCGTCGGGCAGCAGGCTGGCGGCGTGCAACAGGCGCTCGAATACTCCCGTTCGGGCATAGCACTCCGGTTGCGCGTTGGGCACGCCGAGGCGGTGATAGGCCGGCCATACCGCGAAACCCGTGGCGATGCCCATGGCCTGCAGCGGCTGGTGGCACTCGACGATAGGCACGCGGAAGGCCTCGGCCCAGTCCGGATCGGGTTGCGGCAGGATCGGTGCGAGCAGGTCGGTCATCGGTTCTCAGTCCAGCAGCGACAGGGTGACGGGCGCCTGGTGGTTGTCTTCCACGCGTACTTCCAGCTCGCCGTCGCCCAGCTTGGCCTTGAGGCGCTGGCCGTTCTTCGTCTGCGCGGCGCTGCGGATCGCCTGGCCCTTGTCGTCCAGCAGGATGCTGTAACCGCGCCCCAGTGTCGCCAGCGGGCTGACGATGTGCAGCGTCTGCATCAGGCTGTCGAGGCGCTGGCGCTGTTCGCGCAGGATCGCGTTGGTAGCGCGGGGCAGGCGGGCGCTGAGATTGTCCAGGCGCTGGCGCAGCAGGGCCAGGTTGCGCCCAGGGTGTTGCGCGGCGAGGCGAGTATCCAGGCGTGCCACACGCTCCTGGCGGATCTGCAGCTGGCGCTCGAAGGCCCGGCGCAGGCGCATGTCCAGGTCATCCAGGCGCTGGGATTGCTGGCGCAGGCGCTCGCCGGGGTGGCGCAGGCGCCGCGCGGTGCCTTCCAGGCGCAGCCGTTCGCGGGTCAGACGGTCCTGGATGCGCAGGATCAGCCGGCGGCGCAGGCTGTCCAGGCGCTGTTGCAGGTCGCCGCTGTGGGGCGCCAGCAGCTCGGCGGCGGCCGAGGGCGTCGGTGCGCGCACGTCGGCGACGAAATCGCTGATGGATACGTCGGTTTCGTGGCCCACGGCGCTGACGATGGGCGTCACGCAGGCGGCGATGGCGCGGGCCACCGGTTCCTCGTTGAAGCACCAGAGGTCTTCCAGCGAGCCGCCGCCACGGGCCAGGATCAGCGCGTCGAAGCCCTGCGCGTCGGCCAGCTTGAGCGCGCGGACGATCTGCCCGATGGCTTCGCGGCCCTGTACGGCGGTGGGGACCAGGGTCAGCTCGACCTGCGGCGCGCGGCGGCGGAACACGCTGATGATGTCGCGGATTACCGCGCCGGTGGGCGAGCTGACGATACCGATGCGCCGGGGATGAGCCGGAAGTTCGCGCTTGCGCTCGGCGGCGAACAAGCCTTCGGCGGCGAGTTTCTCTTTCAGCGCCTCGAAGGCCAGTCGCAGCGCGCCATCGCCGGCGGGTTCGACGGTGTCGGCGATCAATTGGTAGTCGCCGCGCCCTTCGAACAGCGAAATCTTGCCGCGCACCCGCACGGCCAGGCCGTCGCGCAGGGCCTGGCGCACCCGCAGGGCGTTCTGCCGGAACAGCGCGCAACGCACCTGGGCGTTGCTGTCCTTGAGGGTGAAGTACAGGTGACCGGACGCGGGCCGCGCGAGGTTGGAGATCTCGCCCTCGACCCACACCTGCGGGAACACGTCCTCCAGCAGGTGGCGGGCGCGCTGGTTTAGCTGGCTGACGGTCAGAACCTCGCGGTCGAGGCCCAGCCGTTGGAAGGGATCGTTCTGCATGGCGAAGGATGATAAGCGGGCCTGTGGACAGGGGCCAGCACGCAAGGTGGAGAAAGGCCTTATTCAGATCGTCAGGTCACGTTGAGCCGCAGCCCCCAGCTGGGATATAATGCCGCGCTTCCATTTTTCCCGATCGGGAGCCCCCGCCATGCTGCGCATCAGCCAAGAAGCCCTCACTTTCGACGACGTCCTCCTGATCCCAGGTTATTCGGAAGTCCTGCCCAAGGACGTGAGTCTGAAGACTCGCCTGACCCGTGGCATCGAACTGAACATCCCGCTGGTGTCCGCCGCGATGGATACCGTGACCGAAGCCCGCCTGGCCATCGCCATGGCACAGGAAGGCGGCATCGGCATCATCCACAAGAACATGAGCATCGAGCAGCAGGCCGCCGAGGTCCGCAAGGTCAAGAAGCACGAGACCGCGATTGTTCGCGACCCGGTCACCGTGACCCCGTCGACCAAGATCATCGAGCTGCTGCAGATCGCCCGCGAGTACGGTTTCTCCGGCTTCCCGGTGGTGGAAGAGGGTGAGCTGGTCGGTATCGTCACCGGCCGCGACCTGCGCGTGAAGCCGAACATCGGCGACAGCGTGGCCGCGATCATGACCCCGAAGGACAAACTGGTCACTGCCCGCGAGAACACCCCGCTGGAAGAGATCAAGGCGGCGCTCTACGAGAACCGCATCGAGAAGATGCTGATCGTCGACGAGAACTTCTACCTCACTGGCCTGGTGACCTTCCGCGACATCGAGAAGGCCAAGACCTACCCGCTGGCGTCCAAGGATGACCTGGGCCGCCTGCGCGTCGGCGCTGCCGTCGGCACTGGCGCCGATACCGGCGAGCGTGTTTCCGCCCTGGTCGCCGCCGGCGTTGACGTGGTTGTCGTCGACACCGCCCACGGCCACTCCAAAGGCGTGATCGATCGCGTCCGCTGGGTCAAGGAAACCTTCCCGCAAGTCCAGGTCATCGGCGGCAACATCGCCACCGGCGAAGCGGCCAAGGCACTGGCTGACGCTGGCGCCGACGCCGTCAAGGTCGGCATCGGCCCGGGCTCCATCTGCACCACCCGTATCGTCGCTGGCGTCGGCGTGCCGCAGATCTCCGCCATCGCCAACGTCGCCGCTGCCCTGGAAGGCACCGGCGTTCCGCTGATCGCCGACGGTGGCATCCGCTTCTCCGGCGACCTGGCCAAAGCCATGGTGGCTGGCGCCTACTGCGTGATGATGGGTTCGATGTTCGCCGGTACCGAAGAAGCGCCGGGCGAGATCGAGCTGTTCCAGGGTCGCTCCTACAAGTCCTACCGTGGCATGGGCTCCCTGGGCGCCATGGCCGGTTCCACCGGTTCCTCCGACCGCTACTTCCAGGACGCCTCCGCCGGCGCCGAGAAGCTGGTACCCGAAGGCATCGAAGGCCGCGTGCCCTATAAAGGCCAGCTGACCGCCATCGTCCACCAGCTGATGGGCGGCCTGCGTGCCGCCATGGGCTACACCGGCAGCGCCGATATCCAGGACATGCGCACCAAGCCGCAGTTCGTGCGCATCACCGGCGCCGGCATGGCCGAGTCCCACGTCCACGATGTGCAGATCACCAAGGAAGCCCCGAACTACCGCGTAGGTTGAGGGTTTCAGGTTAATGAGTCGGACACGGGGCTGGTTGATACAGCCCCGTGTCGTTTAAGAATTTCGCTACGAGAGATGGCCATGGCCCAAGACATTCACGCTCACCGGATCCTGATCCTCGACTTCGGCTCCCAGTACACCCAGCTGATCGCCCGCCGCGTTCGCGAGATCGGCGTGTACTGCGAGATCCACCCGTTCGACATGAGCGACGACGAGGTTCGTGCCTTCGCCCCGCGCGGCGTCATCCTGGCCGGCGGCCCGGAGTCGGTGCACGAGGCCAACAGCCCGCGCGCGCCGCAGGCGGTGTTCGACCTCAAGGTGCCGCTGTTCGGTATCTGCTACGGCATGCAGACCATGGCCGAGCAGATGGGCGGCAAGGTGCTGGGTTCGGACCTGCGCGAGTTCGGCTACGCCCGCGTCGACGTCGTCGGCAAGGCCCGCCTGCTCGACGGCATCGAAGATCACGTGGATGAGGACGGCGTCTTCGGCCTCGACGTGTGGATGAGCCACGGCGACAAGGTTACCGAGATTCCGGCCGGCTTCCACATCCTCGCCAGCACCCCGAGCTGCCCGATCGCCGCCATGGCGGACGATGCCCGTGGCTACTACGGCGTGCAGTTCCACCCGGAAGTGACCCACACCAAGCAGGGCGGTCGCATCCTCTCGCGCTTCGTGCTGGACATCTGCGGCTGCGAAGCCCTGTGGACTCCGTCCAACATCGTCAACGACGCCATCGCCACCGTGCGTGCCCAGGTCGGCAACTCCAAAGTGCTGCTGGGCCTGTCCGGCGGCGTGGACTCCTCGGTGGTCGCAGCCCTGCTGCACAAGGCCATCGGCGACCAGCTGACCTGCGTCTTCGTCGACAACGGCCTGCTGCGCCTGCACGAGGGTGACCAGGTGATGGCCATGTTTGCCGAGAACATGGGCGTCAAGGTGATCCGCGCCAACGCCGAAGAGAAGTTCCTCAGCCGTCTGGCCGGCGTCAGTGACCCGGAGCAGAAGCGCAAGATCATTGGCGGCAGCTTCATCGAAGTCTTCGATGAGGAAGCCACCAAGCTGAAGGACGTGAAGTTCCTCGCCCAGGGCACCATCTACCCCGACGTGATCGAGTCGGCCGGCGCCAAGACCGGCAAGGCCCACGTGATCAAGTCGCACCACAACGTCGGCGGCCTGCCCGAGGACATGCAGTTCGAACTGGTCGAGCCGCTGCGCGAGCTGTTCAAGGACGAAGTCCGCAAGATCGGCCTGGAGCTGGGCCTGCCCTACGACATGGTCTACCGCCACCCGTTCCCGGGCCCGGGCCTGGGCGTGCGCATCCTCGGCGAGGTGAAGAAGGAGTACGCCGACCTGCTGCGTCGCGCGGACCACATCTTCATCGAAGAGCTGCGCAACTTCGACTGGTACCACAAGACCAGCCAGGCCTTCGTGGTATTCCAGCCGGTGAAATCCGTCGGCGTGGTCGGCGATGGCCGCCGTTACGCCTGGGTCGTTGCGCTGCGCGCCGTGGAAACCATCGACTTCATGACCGCTCGCTGGGCGCACCTGCCGTACGAGCTGCTGGAGAAGGTCTCGAATCGCATCATCAACGAGATCGACGGCATCTCCCGCGTCACCTACGACGTGTCGAGCAAGCCGCCGGCGACCATCGAGTGGGAATGATCGGAGACGTCTAAAACCTGCTTCGATCTGCTGCGCGTCGGCCGTAGGGCGTTGGAAAGCGCCCTCAGGTGCCCATTTACAGCTGTAAACTCCGCTCTTCGGGCGCTTTCCGCCTACTACGGCTCTAGCTCGCGAGATCGAATTCAGGTTTTAACGTTTCCTTAACGAGGAAAGCGGCAATCTCGCCGCTTTCTTCAACAGGCGAGGACGGGGATACCTGTCCTTGACCTGGCGCATGAGAGGCGTTTGCGCCTTCATGCACAGTTGCCTTCTGCTTCCTATGTGGGAAGCAGAGCAATGCAGCCGGCCGCAAGAGCCTGGCGCCGGGCGCGAACGCGCCAACCTCCGTGAAAGCCGATGGGGTCGCAAGTCCCTTGTTCGAGGAGTCTGGACCCATGTCGTTTACCCGTAGACAAGTACTCGGTGGCCTCGCTGGCCTGGCCGTCGTCGGCCTGGGCGCCGGTGGCGCGCGCATCTGGCTGGCGCGCCCGCAGGTAGCCGCCGAGCATGATTACGAACTGATCGCCGCGCCGCTGGACCTGGAGCTGGTGCCCGGCCACAAGACCCCTGGCCTGGGTTATGGCGGCCAGGCACCCGGTGTGGAAATCCGTGCGCGCCAGGGCGACTGGCTGCGCGTGCGCTTCACCAACAAGCTGGACGAGCCGACCACCATCCACTGGCACGGCATCCGCCTGCCCATCGAGATGGACGGCGTGCCCTACATCTCGCAGCCGCCGGTGCAGCCGGGCGAGAGCTTCATCTACCAGTTCAAGACGCCGGACGCCGGCAGCTACTGGTACCACCCGCACCTGATGAGCAGCGAGCAACTGGGCCGCGGCCTGGTCGGGCCGCTGATCATCGACGAGCGCGAGCCCACCGAGTTCACCAGCGAAAAGATCCTCAACCTGAAGACCTGGCACGTGGACGAGGAGGGCAACTTCACGGCCTTCAGCGTGCCGCGCGAGGCCGCGCGCGAAGGGACTCGCGGACGCCTGTCGACCATCAACGGCGAACGTACCCCGGTGATCGAATTGCCGGCCGGCGAGATCGTCCGCGTGCGTATCCTCAACGTCGACAACACCGTGACCTACCGCCTCAACCTGCCGGACGCCGAGGCGAAGATCTACGCCATCGACGGCCACCCGGTGGAGCCGCGCGATTTCGGCAAGGGGCCGAATGACCAGTACTGGATCGGCCCGGGCATGCGCCTGGAGCTGGGCATCCGCGGCCCGGCGGAAGGCGCCGAGCTGTCGCTGCGCAATGGCCCGGTGCGTCTGGCGACCATCCGTGGCGTCGCCAACCCGAAAGCGCCCACCGCCAAGTGGCCGGCGCCGCTGCCGCGCAACCCGGTGGCCGAGCCGGACCTGAAGAACGCCGAGACCATCAACTTCAAGTTCGAGTGGGTCGGCGCCATGTCCGACTACTCCAAGGGGCAGTCGGCGCCGTCGCTGTGGCAGATCAATGGCGTGGCCTGGCAGGGCGGTGAGGAGCACAAGCACAACGCGCCGCCGCTGGCCAAGCTCAAGGAAGGCAACAGCTATATCTTCGTGCTGCGCAACATGACCCAGTACCAGCATCCGATCCACCTGCACGGCATGGCCTTCAAGGTGCTGGATTCGGATCGCCGCGACATCATCCCGTACTTCACCGACACCTACCTGCTGGGCAAGAATGAGACGGCACGCGTGGCGCTGGTGGCGGATAACCCCGGCCTGTGGATGTTCCACTGCCACGTGATCGATCACATGGAGACCGGGCTGATGGGAACCATCGCGGTGGGCGAGGCATGGTGCGGCTGACCAACAGCAAGGGGCATCCGACGGTGAAGGGGCTGGCGCCGGTCATCGACCGCAGCCAGGACATCCCCTTCATGCGTGAAGCCATGGCCCTGGCCGAGCAGGGCGCGGCGCTGGGCGAAGTGCCCGTGGGCGCTGTGCTGGTGCTGGACGGCCAGGTCATCGGCCGAGGCTTCAACCGCCCGATCAGCTCCCACGACCCCAGCGCCCATGCGGAAATGGTCGCCATCCGCGAGGCCGCCGCCGCCGCGCAGAACTACCGACTGCCCGGCAGCACGCTCTATGTCACCCTCGAACCCTGCAGCATGTGCGCCGGCCTGCTGGTGCACTCGCGCATCCAGCGCGTGGTGTTCGGCGCCACCGAGCCCAAGTCGGGCGTGGTGGTCAGCCGGGGTAACTTCTTCGAACAGGGCTTCCTCAACCACCGGGTGCTGGTGGAAGGTGGAGTGCTGGGAGAGGAATGCAGCGCGATGCTCTCTGCCTTCTTCAAGGCGCGTCGCAAGGGCTGAGCACTTCTGGAGTTGTAGGAGTGCGAGTCGGCGTGGATCAGCTCAGAGCTTCTGATCCCGCCCGTCGTCATCGTCGGGCTTGGTCTTGTTCACGCCCGGCAGGTGCAGGCCGCTCTCGGCGAGCTGGCCGCCTTCCATCTGCGGCTGGGTCACCCAGGTGAGGATGTCGTAGTAGCGGCGCACGTTCTGCACGAAGTGCACCGTCTCGCCGCCGCGCGCGTAGCCGTAACGGGTCTTGCGGTAGTACTGCTTCTGCGACAGGCGCGGCAGCATCTTCTTCACATCCAGCCACTTGTTCGGGTTGAGGCCCTGCTGCTCGGCCATCTTGCGCGCGTCGTCGAGGTGCGCGCCGCCGATGTTGTAGGCCGCCAGGGCGAACCACATGCGGTCCGGGTCCTTGATGCTGTCGGGCAGCTCGTCCTTGATCTGCACGTAGTACTTGCTGCCGCCCTGGATGCTCTGCTTCGGGTCCAGGCGATTGGCCACGCCCATGGCCTGGGCGGTGCGGTTGGTCAGCATCATCAGGCCGCGCACGCCGGTCTTGGAGGTAGCGTCGGGCTGCCACATCGACTCCTGGTAGCCGATGGCCGCCAGCAGGCGCCAGTCTGCCTCGAGCTTGGTACCGCTCTGGCGGAAGTGCTGTTCGTACTTGGGCAGGCGTTGCTGCAGATGCTGGGCGAAGGTGTAGGCGCCGACATAACCGAGCACGTCCACATGGCCGTAATAGCGGTCCTTCAGGCGCTGCAGCAGACCATCCTGCTTGGCCTTGTCGAGGAAGGCGTTGACCTTCTCCAGCAGGCTGTTGTCATCCCCGGCCGGCAGCGCCCAGGCCAACCCCTTGGCGTCGCCAAGGTCGAAGGCGACACGAACGTTGGGGAAATACACCTGGTTCATTGCCAGTTCGTTGGAGTCGACCAGGGTCAGGTCGATCTCGCCGACGTCCACCATGCGCAGCAGGTCGACCATTTCGTCGGCATCGGATTCGCGATACTCCAGCTTGGGGTACTGCTTCTTCAGTTCGGCCAGTTGCGCGGCGTGGCTGCTGCCTTTCAGGACGACGATGCGCTTGCCCACCAGATCGTCCGGGCGGGTAGGGCGCTGGGCACCGTTGCGGTAGACAACCTGCGGGGTGACGTCGAGGTAGGAGTGCGAGTAGCGCACCTGGCTATCGCGTTCGCCGCCCGGCGTCAGTCCGGCGGCAGCCAGGTTCGGCCCGCCGTCGCGGCCGATGCGATCATAGAGGTCGTCGATGTTGTCGGCGGTTTCGATCTGCAGCTGTACGCCCAGGCTGTCGGCAAAGCGCTTGGCCAGCTCGTACTCGAAGCCGGTGTCGCCGTTGCGGTCCTGGAAGTAGGTGGCCGGACTGTTGCGGGTGATCACGCGCAGCACGCCGTCCTTCTGCACGCGCTCGAGGGCCGTCGGGGCTTTCGCCTCGCTACAGCCGCAAAGCAGCAGAAAGATACAGGTCGCCAAGATCCAGGCGGTGCAGCGCACACGGGACACAGTCAGGGCAAGCATCAGGGCAGTATACGCAAAGGCAGTTGTGCGCCATATCTCGACAGCCGACGGCTTCTCTGCTAGCTGGCGCGCCGTTCGTCGGCCTGTCGGCCACGGAGGCCCGGACGCAAGCGCTCGCGCGGCCGTCGCTCGAAGGCATTCGAAGATGAATGGCGATTTTCGCGGGAGCAACGGCAAGGAAGGCGCTTGAGAGCTGCCGCCACGCAGCGCTTTACGGTAGAATGCACGGCCTCTGTGGGCCGGCCCGTCCGGCCCCACACACTTCCCCGTCTCCAGAGGCTGTTCCGACAATGCTGATCCTGCGCGGTGCTCCCGCCCTTTCCGCTTTCCGCCACGGCAAACTGCTCGACCTGCTGACCCAGCATGTGCCCGCCGTCACCGGGCTGTATGCCGAGTTTGCGCACTTCGCCGAGGTCACCGGAGCCCTCAACGCCGAGGAAGAACAAGTCCTGGCGCGCCTGCTGAAATACGGCCCGAGCGTCCCCGTGCAGGAGCCCGCCGGCCGTCTGTTCCTGGTGGTGCCGCGCTTCGGCACCATCTCGCCCTGGTCGAGCAAGGCCTCGGACATCGCCCGCAACTGCGGCCTGGCCAAGATCGAGCGCATCGAGCGCGGCATCGCCTACTACGTCAGCGGTGAGCTGAGCGAGGCCGACGTACAAGCCGTTGCCGCCCGCCTGCACGACCGCATGACCCAACTGGTTCTGAGCCAGCTCGAAGAGGCTTCCGCCCTGTTCAGCCACGCCCAGCCCAAGCCGCTGACCGTGGTGGACATCCTTGCCGGCGGTCGCGCCGCGCTGGAGAAGGCCAACCTTGAACTGGGCCTGGCCCTGGCCGACGATGAGATCGACTACCTGGTGAAAAGCTTCGTCGAGATGGGTCGCAACCCGCACGACGTCGAGCTGATGATGTTCGCCCAGGCCAACTCCGAGCACTGCCGCCACAAGATCTTCAACGCCAGTTGGGACATCGACGGCCAGTCGCAGGACAAGAGCCTGTTCGGCATGATCAAGAACACCTATGAAATGCACCGCGAAGGCGTGCTGTCCGCGTACAAGGACAACGCTGCGGTCATGAAAGGCTACGTCGCCGGCCGCTTCTACCCGAACGCGGAAACCCGCGAGTACGCGGCGAGCGAAGAGCCCGTGCATATCCTGATGAAGGTGGAGACCCACAACCACCCGACCGCCATCGCTCCCTTCCCCGGCGCCTCCACCGGCTCCGGCGGCGAGATCCGCGACGAAGGCGCAACCGGCCGCGGTGCCAAGCCGAAGGCCGGCCTGGTCGGCTTCACCGTCTCCAACCTGAACATCCCCGGCTTCGAGCAGCCCTGGGAAGTGCCCTACGGCAAGCCCGAGCGCATCGTCACTCCGCTGGACATCATGATCGAAGGCCCGTTGGGCGGCGCCGCGTTCAACAACGAATTCGGCCGCCCAAACCTGGCCGGTTATTTCCGTACCTTCGAGCAGGCCATCGCCACTCCGCGTGGTGAGGAAGTCCGTGGTTACCACAAGCCGATCATGATCGCCGGCGGCCTGGGCAACATCCGCGAAGACCACGTGCAGAAGGGCGAGATCTCGGTCGGCGCCAAGCTGATCGTACTCGGCGGCCCGGCCATGCTGATCGGCCTGGGCGGCGGCGCCGCGTCCTCCATGGCCACCGGCGCGTCCGCCGCTGACCTGGACTTCGCCTCGGTGCAGCGCGAGAACCCGGAAATGGAGCGCCGTTGCCAGGAGGTCATCGACCGCTGCTGGCAGATGGGCGAGAACAACCCGATCAAGTTCATCCACGACGTGGGCGCGGGCGGCATCTCCAACGCCCTGCCGGAACTGATCAACGACGGCGGCCGTGGCGGCCGCTTCGAACTGCGCGCCGTGCCCAACGACGAGCCGGGCATGAGCCCGCTGGAAATCTGGTGCAACGAGTCGCAGGAACGCTACGTGATGTCGGTCGACGCCGCCGACTTCGAGACCTTCAAGGCCATCTGCGAGCGCGAGCGCTGCCCGTTCGCCGTGGTCGGTGAAGCCACCGAAGAGAAGCAGCTGACCGTCGCCGACAGCCACTTCGGCAACAATCCGGTGGACATGCCGCTGGAAGTACTGCTGGGCAAGCCGCCGCGCATGCACCGTTCGGTCACCCGCGAAGCCGAACTGGGCGATGACTTCGCCACTGTCGGCCTGGACCTGACCGAGTCCACTCAGCGTGTGCTGCGTCACCCGGCCGTGGCCAGCAAGAACTTCCTGATCACCATCGGCGACCGCACCATCACCGGCCTCGTGGCGCGCGACCAGTTGGTCGGCCCGTGGCAGGTGCCGGTGGCCGACTGCGCCGTCACCGCCACCAGCTTCGACGTCTACACCGGTGAAGCCATGGCGATGGGCGAGCGCACTCCGCTGGCCCTGATCGACGCCCCGGCCTCCGGCCGCATGGCGATCGGTGAGACCATCACCAACCTGGCCGCCGCGAGCATCGACAAGATCTCCGAGATCAAGCTCTCCGCCAACTGGATGGCCGCTGCCGGCCACCCGGGCGAAGACGCGCGCCTGTACGACACCGTCAAGGCTGTCGGTATGGAACTGTGTCCGGCGCTGGGCATCACCATCCCGGTGGGCAAGGACTCCATGTCCATGAAGACCCGCTGGCAGGATGGCGACGCCGAGAAGAGCGTGACCTCGCCGATGTCGCTGATCATCTCCGGCTTTGCCCCGGTCAACGACGTACGCAAGACCCTGACCCCGCAACTGCGCCTGGACAAGGGCGAGACCGACCTGATCGCCATCGATCTGGGCCGTGGCAAGAACCGCATGGGCGGCTCCATCCTCGCCCAGGTCAACGGCCAGATCGGCCGCGCTGCGCCGGACGTCGACGATGCCGAAGACCTGAAGGCCTTCTTCGCTGTGATCCAGGGCCTGAACGCCGACGGCCACCTGCTGGCCTACCACGACCGTTCCGACGGTGGCCTGATGGCCACCGTGGTGGAAATGGCCTTCGCCGGTCATTGCGGTCTGGACCTGAACCTCGACGCGCTGGCCGACAGCCGTGACGAGCTGACCGCCGCCCTGTTCAACGAAGAGCTGGGCGCCGTCATCCAGGTTCGCTCCGCCGCCACCCCGGAAGTGCTGGCCCAGTTCAGCGCTGCCGGCCTGGAAGACTGCGTCGCCGTCATCGGCCAGCCGGTCAACGGCGCCGAGATCAACCTGGACTTCAATGGCGAGCGCGTCTTCAACGACCAGCGCCGCAACCTGCAGCGTATCTGGAGCGAAACCAGCTACCGTATCCAGCGCATGCGCGACAACGCCGACTGCGCCGACCAGGAATTCGACGGCCTGCTGGACGAGGACAACCCCGGCCTGTCGGTGAAGCTGAGCTTCGACGTCAACGACAACATCGCCGCGCCCTACATCAAGAAAGGTGTGCGTCCGCAGATCGCCATCCTGCGCGAGCAGGGCGTCAACGGTCAGGTGGAAATGGCCGCTGCCTTCGACCGCGCCGGTTTCACCGCAGTCGACGTGCACATGAGCGATATCCTCTCCGGCCGCATCAGCCTGGAGCAGTTCAAGGGCCTGGTGGCCTGCGGCGGCTTCTCCTACGGCGACGTGCTGGGCGCCGGCGAAGGCTGGGCCAAGTCGATCCTGTTCAACGCCCGTGCCCGCGATGGCTTCCAGGCCTTCTTCGAGCGCAAGGACAGCTTCGCACTGGGCGTGTGCAACGGTTGCCAGATGATGTCCAACCTGCACGAGCTGATCCCCGGCACCGAGTTCTGGCCGCACTTCGTGCGCAACCGCTCCGAGCAGTTCGAGGCGCGCGTGGCGATGGTTCAGGTGCAGGAGTCGCAGTCGATCTTCCTGCAGGGCATGGCCGGTTCGCGCCTGCCGATCGCCATCGCCCACGGTGAAGGCCATGCGGAGTTCGAAAGCGAGGAAGCCCTGCTCGAAGCCGACCTGTCCGGTACCGTGGCCATGCGCTTCGTCGACAACCTGGGCAAGGTCACCGAGACCTACCCGGCCAACCCGAACGGCTCGCCCCGTGGTATCACCGGCCTGACCAGCCGCGACGGCCGAGTCACCATCATGATGCCGCACCCGGAGCGCGTGTTCCGCGCCGTGCAGAACTCCTGGCGTCCGGACGAGTGGGAAGAGGACGGCGGCTGGATGCGCATGTTCCGCAATGCCCGCGTTTGGGTCGGCTGAGTTCGGCCTTCATGCGTGACGAAAAAGGGGAAAGCTTCGGCTTTCCCCTTTTTCTTTGCCTGGCCATCGCTGGAGGCTGCCTTGGCTGACGACCCCGTGCTTCCCGAAGTTCGCCCGGTGACGTCGGGGCAGGTGCTGCGCCTGTGTCGCTGCGGACATTGCGCGAGTCTGCCGGATGCTGCCGAGCAATGCCCGGATGTGCTGGAACTCACGGTGAAGCGCGAGCGTTACCTGCTGCTCTGCCGCTGCGGCCGGTCTGCCGAACTACCCTACTGCGATGGCCAGCATTCAAGGCGCCGGGAGCTTCGCTAGCGGCGCAGAACGGCTGAAGGAAGAACGGTGGCGAGTGGCCTGTGTCAACGGATCAACTCATCAGGTCCGCAGTGGTGGTCTGGCTGTTCCTGGCTTCAATCACTTTGCTCAGGTCGGGGAAGTGACGGGGCATCTTGTGCACCGCGTCGGCGCCGAGCTTGTCGTAGACCAGCATGGCGTGATCCCGGTAGTTGGCCAGGAATACCGCATAAGGGTTGAAGCGCCGCAAGAACGGCTGGGCCGCGCGGAAGACCGTTTGTACTTCGTCCCTATTCATGCCGCTGACCGTTTCATGGTGCCAGCGTCCGCCCAGGGGCGTGGGACGGGCCATCCAAGCGCGGGTAACGCCGAAGCGTTCCTGTTCCTTATGGATGGGGGAGCCAGGCTCCAGCGAGAAGGTGCCGCGGTGAATCGAGTAGATGTAGTCGCGGTTGCGGTCCAGGAAGCGCAGTGTGTTGTGGAATTCTTCCTCGGTTTCGGTTGGGAAACCGCAGATCATGTAAACATGGTTGGCAATCCCCGCGGCGTGGGCATTGCGCAATACCTGTTCGACATCGTCGATTTTCGTGCCCTTGTCCATCAGGTCGAGAATGCGTTGTGTGCCGCTTTCCAGGCCCCAGAGCAGGTACTTGCAACCGGAACGCGCCATCTTGGCGAGAATCTCGGGGGTGAAGGTGCGGTTGGGCTTGCTCAGGGCGTAGTAGGAAATATCCAGGCCAGACTCGATGATGGCATCCGCCAACTTGGCAAAATGGCCGGGAGCGATCATTTCATCGACGAACGAGAAGTGCCGGATGCCCTTTTCGACAAAGCCTCGGAGCATGTCGATGACCATTTCCAGGCCATGCAGGCGATAAGTCAGCCCGGCGGACATGTAATGCACGCAGAAAGTACAGCGGCGCCAGTAGCAGCCGCGTGACAGCAGCAAAGGGATGACGGGAGTGGGGGAGTAATAGCGGTCAAGCGTCAGGTCGCCGAAGTCCGGCTTGCCGTAGGCGTCGATATCCCGACGGTATTCGGAGGGGTTGCGTTTGACTTCACCAGCCTCGAAAAACACGGCGCCCGGGACATTCGCTGGTGAGCCACCTTGCAGCAGCAGTTGCTTGAGAGGCTCTTCGCCATCGCCATCGATGATGACGTCTGCCGAATGGGGATACCAGCGGAGGAAGTCTTCCGCGCCTGCCGTAAAGCAGCTGCCGCCAAAGAAGACCTTGCGCCCGGTGACTTGCCGCACCAGGCGTCCGAACGCCGCACCGATGGGCAGTTGCTGGCTGAAGATCATGGAGAAGCCATAGCAGTCAGCCTGCTCCTTGATAATGAGGTCGAAGGCTTCTGAGAGCAGCGGGGTGAGGTGGGCGCCCTGGTGCAGGTCATCGGCCTCGCGCCCGAGTATTTCGCTCATCATGTGCGTGAGGGTGAGCAGCAATTCACCGTATTGATCGTAAGCGACCGGGTCGCCGTAGAAGTCCTTCATCGATTTGCCACGGAAGAAGTCTGGCGTTTCCAGCAGTGCAGCGAGGCTGCTGGGGCTTGTCCCGGGTATCTGCAGGAACCCGCTGCGCAACATCTCGAACAATCGTTCGTAGCACCACAGGTTCAGGTCCAGCACCTTCACGTCCCAATTGGGCAGTTCCCGCTCGATGTAGCCCTTGAGCATCGGAGCACCCAGGGGCGGCGAGGTGGGGGTGGTCATCGGTGGGTAGATCAGTAGAAGCTTCTGGCGGCGTGTGGAGCCGTCGGGGTTGGAGCGGGCGATGAGGTCGTTCATGGTGCAGTACCGTACGAGTGGGAAGGACCGTGCAGTTATCGCCTTATCCCACGGCGGGTGCTGTGACCAGAGCGCCCAAAAAATCTCTTAGGGATTTACCCTACGCAGTAAGAAGAAATTTCGTTCGAAAAATCTCATTCAATGCTCAACAAGCTAGGTTGGTTATGCGGAATAGTCTGACGGCTTCCGCTCACCGCTTCGGCAAAGTGGAGCTCGAAGTCGGTCACAGATTTCATACAAAGGACTTCCCCGACGAACCAGCAGGGAGCCGGACGGTCGAACTTGGACGACGACTTGTCGGTCGCAAGAGGCAAAGTGCCACTATTTGTGGCAGCATTTGTCACCCGTGGCCCGTCTTGCCACGGTCGTGTCCCCGTTTCGATCGGAGTCTCCGATGTACAAACTGTGTTTCTACGTTCCGGAAAGCCATCTGGAATCGGTCAAGAAAGCGGTGTTCGCCGCCGGTGCAGGACGCATCGGTGCCTATGACAGCTGTAGCTGGCAGGCACTCGGACAGGGACAGTTCCGCCCCTTGCAGGGCAGCAATCCCTTCATCGGCCAGGCCGGCAGCATCGAGCAGGTCGCCGAATGGAAGGTGGAGATGGTGGTCGCCGACGAGTTGATCCATGACTCGGTCAAGGCCCTCAAGCAGGCTCATCCTTATGAGACGCCGGCCTTCGAGGTCTGGCGGCTGTCGGACATGGTGTTCTGAACCATACGAAAAAGGCGCCCGCGGGCGCCTTTTTCATGCTGCTGCCCTTACGGGCGAATCTCGATCAGCGTGCCGTCCTTGACCAGGCTCCAGACCTCGCGCATGTCGGCATTGGTCATGGCGATGCAGCCGTTGGTCCAGTCCAGGGTCGAGAAGTACCACTCGGGGTATTCATCATCCATCGGAGTGCCGTGGATCATGATCATGCCGCCCGGCTGCAGGCTCTTTTCCCGCGCCTTGGCCACGTCGCGGGCGTTGGGGTAGGAGATGTGCATGGAGAGGTTGTACTTGTCGCTGGTCTTGCGCCAGTCGACCCAGTAGAAGCCCTCCGGCGTGCGGTTGTCGCCCTCGGCCAGTTTCGGGCCCTGCGGGCGCTTGCCCAGGGACACGCGGTAGCTCTTGAGCACCTTGCCGTTGCTCATGAGGTGCAATTTGCGCTCGGACTTGAGCACGAGAATCTTGTCGATGTGACCGTCGAGCGTGGGCGTCGCGTTGGCATGCGAGAACGCTGCGAAGGTCAGACAAAGTACGGCAATCAACCAGCGCATCGAGTGGTGTTCCCCGGTAGTTCCTAAAGCCTTAGAGGCGGTAAATGAGCTTATAAGTTCTTTTTCTGTGCAAGCATTGGGAGAATCCCTTCATTGCGTATCGGGAAGTTCTGAATGACCCGATCCGCCAGGAAATATTCTAAGGTACGACCCACGGTGGGGAAAGCCAGCTCACCCCACGGAATGTCGGATTCTTCGAAGAGCCGTACTTCCAGGCTTTCGTCGCCGGCACAGAAGTCGAGGTCGGTGAGTTCGGCACGGAAGAAGATATAAACCTGGCTGATATGCGGCAGATCAAAGACCGTATAAAGCTGCAGGTCGTGGACGCGGGCATTGGCTTCTTCAAGCGTCTCGCGAGCGGCGGCCTGTTCCAGGGTTTCACCGTTTTCCATGAAGCCCGCCGGCAGCGTCCAGTATCCTCGGCGCGGATCGATGGCACGGCGGCAGAGAAGGATGCGCCCATGCCAGGCCGGCAGGCAGCCGGCAACGATGCGCGGGTTCTGGTAATGAACAGTCTGGCACTGGTCGCAGACGAAGCGCAGGCGGTTGTCGCCGCTGGGGATGCGCAGGCTTACGCAGGCGCCGCACTGACTGCAGAATTTCATGCCGTTTCCTTGTTTTTCGATGCGGCAATCTTGCGCGCTGCGTGGTGCACCCAGCAAGGGGCGGGGGTTGGGCAGGGACGTCTTTCGTGCCATGATCCTTCAATTAGAAGAATCGGCCCCCGCAGGATGTTCGGCATGCTGGACCAGCTGCGCCAACGCATACAGACGCACCAACCAAGCGACCTTGAAACGGACCACAGCTTCCCCGAGGCGGCGGTTCTGCTTCCCATCACACCCCAGGAAGAGCTCGTGCTCACCCTGCGCGCGACCGGGCTCTCGACCCACAGCGGCGAGGTGGCCTTCCCCGGCGGGCGCCGTGATCCTGAGGACGTCGACCTGATCCACACCGCGCTGCGCGAGGCGCAGGAGGAAATCGCCCTGCCGCCGGGGCTGGTGGAGGTGGTCGGTCCGTTGAGCACTCTGGTGTCGCGGCACGGCATCCTGGTCAAGCCATTCGTCGGCTTCGTCCCCGATTTCGTGGAGTACCGTCCCAATGACGGCGAGATCGACGCCGTGTTCAAGGTGCCACTGGAGTTCTTCCGTGGCGACCCGCGGGAAACCACTCACCGTATCGATTACTTCGGCCGCAGTTGGTACGTCCCGAGCTACCTGTTCGAGGGCTACAAGATCTGGGGCCTGTCCGCGATCATGCTGGTCGAGTTGCTGAACCTGCTGTACGACGCCCGTATCGACCTGCACCAGCCGCCATCGAAGTTCATCAAGCTGAGCTGAGACCCGATAATAACGAGCGGCCACCGTCTGAGGAGAAATCATGAAGTACCGCCTGGGCTCTTCCCGAGTCGAAACCCATCCGGAAAGCTGGATCGCCCCCAACGCCACGGTGGTCGGCAAGGTGCGCCTCGACGCCGGCGCCAGCGTCTGGTTCAACGCCGTGCTGCGCGGCGACAACGAGCTGATCCACATCGGCGAGCACAGTAACGTGCAGGACGGCACCGTCATGCATACCGACATGGGCTTCCCGCTGACCCTGGGCAAGGGCGTGACCATCGGCCACAACGCCATGCTGCACG
The DNA here is from genome assembly GCF_020401845.1 of Pseudomonas sp. HS-18. NCBI lineage: Bacteria > Pseudomonadati > Pseudomonadota > Gammaproteobacteria > Pseudomonadales > Pseudomonadaceae > Pseudomonas > Pseudomonas sp. HS-18. The sequence continues at coordinate 5,038,208 of NZ_CP084413.1, read as the reverse complement.
GCTGCCAGGTAGGCGACTACAGCCTCGTCGGCATCAACGCGGTGATCCTCAATGGCGCGAAGATCGGCAAGTACTGCATCATCGGCGCCAACGCGCTGATCCCCGAGGGCAAGGAAATCCCCGACGGCTCCCTGGTCATGGGCTCCCCCGGCAAGGTGGTGCGCGAGCTGACCGAGCCGCAGAAGAAGATGCTCGAAGCCAGCGCTGCCCACTACGTACACAACGCCCAGCGCTACGCCCGCGACCTGGCCGAGCAGGAAAATGACTGAAGAACGTCCCGTCGCCTCGCCCTGCGTGCACGTCTGCGCGCTGGACGATGCCGACATCTGCCTGGGTTGCCAGCGCAGCGCTGCCGAAATCACCCGCTGGGGGCTCATGGACAACGCCGAACGGCGCGAAGTGCTTCAGCGTTGCGAACAGCGTGCCCGCGAACAAGGCGTGCTGGTCTAGCACGCCGTCGATTTTTCCCTTCTTGAGGTTTCCCGCAATGCCCCGTATTGGAACTCCCTTGTCGCCGAGCGCGACCCGCGTACTGCTCTGTGGCTCCGGCGAGCTGGGCAAGGAAGTGGCGATCGAACTGCAGCGCCTGGGCTGCGAAGTCATCGCCGTGGACCGCTACGCGAACGCGCCGGCCATGCAGGTCGCGCATCGCAGCCACGTGATCAGCATGCTCGACGGCGTCGCCCTGCGCGCGGTGATCGAGCAGGAGAAGCCGCACTACATCGTGCCGGAGATCGAGGCCATCGCCACCGCGACCCTGGTCGAGCTGGAGAACGAAGGCTACACGGTCATCCCGACCGCGCGCGCCGCGCAGCTGACCATGAACCGCGAAGGCATCCGTCGCCTGGCCGCTGAAGAGCTGGGCCTGCCCACTTCGCCCTATCACTTTGCCGATACCTACGAGGATTACGCTGCGGGCGTCGCCGCCGTGGGCTATCCGTGCGTGGTGAAACCGATCATGAGTTCCTCGGGCAAGGGCCAGAGCGTGCTCAAGTCCGACGCCGACCTGAAGACCGCATGGGATTACGCTCAGGAAGGCGGCCGCGCCGGCAAGGGCCGGGTGATCGTCGAGGGCTTCATCGACTTCGACTACGAAATCACCCTGCTGACCGTACGCCACATCGGCGGCACTACCTTCTGCGCGCCCATCGGCCACCGCCAGGTGAAGGGCGACTACCACGAGTCCTGGCAGCCGCAGGCGATGAGCCCGAAGGCGCTGGCCGAGTCCGAGCGCGTGGCCAAGGCGGTCACCGAAGCGCTGGGCGGCCGTGGTCTGTTCGGCGTGGAACTGTTCGTGAAGGGCGATGAAGTGTGGTTCAGCGAAGTCTCGCCACGCCCGCACGACACCGGCCTGGTGACGCTGATTTCCCAGGACCTCTCCGAATTCGCCCTGCATGCCCGCGCTATCCTCGGCCTGCCGATTCCGGTGATCCGCCAACTGGGCGATTCCGCCTCGGCGGTGATCCTGGTGGAAGGCAAGTCGCAGCAGGTTTCCTTCGGTAATCTCGGCGCCGCCCTGAGCGAACCAGACACCGCCCTGCGCCTGTTCGGCAAGCCCGAGGTGGATGGCCAGCGCCGTATGGGCGTTGCTCTGGCGCGCGACGAGTCGATCGACGCCGCCCGCGCCAAGGCCACCCGTTCGGCCCAGGCGGTCAACGTCCAGCTGTGAGCCGCTGGGCGGGGCTGATGTGGTGGGCGGCGGCATTGCCGCTGTTGCCGTTGGCCCTGCCCATGGCCGTGCGTACCAGGCGCACGGCCTTGCGCCTGGCTCCCGCCGCGGGCGTCTGCGAAGGCGTTGCAGGCGCGGAGTTTCCTGGCGAACCTTTTCGTCTTCTCCTGCTGGGTGAGTCCACGGTCGCCGGCGTTGGTGCGTCCTGCCTGGACTTTGCGCTGGCCGGGCGGCTGGCGTTGGCGCTATCGAGCCGCCTGGAGCGTCCTGTTGCCTGGCGTGCGGTAGGGGAGAACGGCATTACTGCCGCAGAGGCCTGCGAGCGCCTGCTGCCGGTGGCGACTGATCAGGATTACGAGCTGGTGGCGCTGGTCTTCGGCGTCAACGACACCACGCATTTCAGCTCCGGCCAGCATTGGCTGGGGGCTCTTGAGCAATTGATCGCGCATTTTCGTGGTCGCGGCGCACGGGTCGTCTGCACGGCGGTGCCGCCATTGCAGCATTTCACGGCGTTACCCTGGTTGTTGCGCCGGCTGCTCGGCTGGCGCGCAGCGCTGCTGGATCGTCAGCTCAGAAGCCTCGCCTTGGCGCAGGGGGCGGGGTATTGCGGCGTCAGCCTGGAGATGCAGCCACAGTTCCTTGCCATTGATGGCTATCACCCGTCGGCGCTGGGTTATCAGGTCTGGGGCGAACACCTGGCCCAATGGCTGGTTTTCCAGGATCGAACCCTCCTGTAGGAGCGAGCAAGCTCGCTCCTACAGGCAAGTCTCAGCGGATATCGTTCAGGTCGTCCCCGCGCGTCTCGCGCAGGCACAGCACCGCCAGCAGGCTGAGTGCCGCCGCAACCGACACATAGCCGCCCACCCAGCTCAGGCCACCCATGCCCACCAGCTTCTGCGCGATGTACGGCGCCACTGAGGCACCAAGGATGCCGCCCAGGTTGTAGGCCGCCGAAGCACCGGTGTAGCGCACGTGGGTGGGGAAGAGTTCTGGCAGCAGCGCGCCCATGGGAGCGAAGGTTACACCCATGAGGAACAGCTCCAGCGACAGGAAGATCGCTACCTCCACCGACGAGCCCTGGCTCAGCAGTGGTTCCATGGCGAAGCCCGAGGCGATGGCGGCGACGCAGCCGATGATCAGCACCGGTTTGCGCCCGAAGCGGTCGCTCAGCCAGGCCGATACCGGTGTTGCTGCCGCCATGAAGAGCACGGCGATACATAGCAGGCCGAGGAAGTCTTCGCGGCTGTAGCCCAGGGTGCTGACGCCATAGCTCAGCGAGAACACCGTGGAGATATAGAAGAGGGCGTAGCACACCACCATCGCCAGGGCGCCCAGCAGGGTCGGCCGCCAGTGCTTGGCGAACAGCTCGGCAATCGGCAGGCTGGAGCGTTCGTGGCGTTCCATGGCCTTGGCGAACACCGGGGTTTCCACCAGCTTCAGGCGGACGTACAGACCGACGATCACCAGCACGGCGCTGAGCACGAACGGAATACGCCAGCCCCAGGCGCGGAACTGCTCTTCGCTGAGCAGCATGGCCAGGCAGAGGAACAGGCCGTTGGCGGCGAGGAAGCCGATCGACGGGCCCATCTGCGGGAACATGCCGAACCAGGCCCGACGGCCCTTGGGCGCGTTCTCCGTGGCCAGCAGCGCCGCGCCGCCCCATTCGCCACCCAGCCCGAGACCCTGGCCGAAGCGCAGCACGCAGAGCAGGATCGGCGCCCAGGCGCCAATGCTGTCGTAGCCCGGCAGCAGGCCGATCAGGGTGGTGGAGATGCCCATCAGCAGCAGCGAGGCGACCAGGGTCGACTTGCGCCCGATACGGTCGCCGAAGTGGCCGAACAGTGCCGAGCCCAGCGGGCGGGCGAGGAAAGCGATGCCGAAGGTGATGAAGGCGCTGAGCGCCTGGGCAGTGCCGGAGGTCTGCGGGAAGAACACCGGGCCGATCACCAGCGCGGCGGCGGTGGCGTAGACGTAGAAGTCGTAGAACTCGATGGCGGTGCCGATGAAGCTGGCTACCGCGACGCGGGTGGTGGAGTTGGTCTGTTCGGCCGGTTGTGCGGCTTCGAGGGTGGCACTGGTCATACGGGAATATCCCTGGCAGTCAGGCGCGGCGACGACTCTGGCGGTCGTGTCCGACGTTTCTTGAGGCATCGCCATGGCGCGAGTGCGAGCGCGGCCCGGTGTCGGGGCGGGATGGGCGCGGCTCGCGGGGGGGCGGGGCGAGGCCGGCTGCTTCGCAAGGCAACGACGCAGGGTCGAGGGTCGGCGGGGCGTGCGATTGACTGGCCGGCGCTGCGTCGCGGATAGCGGCGGGCGTCGGCGGGAGGCTGGGTAAGCCGCCTGGATTATAGGGGCGGGCGGGGCGGCTCAGGCAAGCTCGTCGGCGTAGGGTTCTCTCGGCGGCGCGCCAGGCAGCCACGCGCGCACACTTTTCACCCGGTTTTCGCCGGACTGGAGGATTTCCAGGCGGTAGCGGCCGATCTTCAGGCATACGGCGCAGTCGGGAATCTGCTCCAGTGCTTCGGTGACCAGGCCGTTGAGGGTCTTGGGGCCGTCGCTGGGCAATTGCCAGCCCAGTGCGCGGTTGACGTCGCGCAGATTGGCGGAGCCGTCGATGACATAGGTGCCGTCGGCCTGGGGGTGGATGTCCGGGTTGCGCAGGGTGTTCTGGTTGCTGAACTCGCCGACGATCTCTTCGAGGATGTCTTCCAGGGTGATGATGCCGATCACCTCGCCGTATTCGTCGACGACGATGCCGATGCGCCGCTTCTGCTTCTGGAAGTTCACCAGCTGGGTCGACAGCGGCGTGCTCTCCGGCACGAAGTAGGGCTCCAGGCAGGCGGCCTTGAGGCTGTCCTTGGTCAACTGGTTATGGGTCAGCAGACGGGCGATCTGGCGCATGTGCACCACGCCTTCGACCTGGTTGATGTCGTTGCGGAACACTGGCAGCCGGGTATGGGTGGTGTTGCGCAGCTGGCCGATGATGGTTTCCAGCTCGTCGTCCAGGTCGATGCCCTGGACTTCGTTGCGCGGCACCATCAGGTCGTTCACCGTGATCTTTTCCAGGTCGAGGATGCTCAGCAGCATGTCCTGGCGATTGTGGGTGAGCTTCTCGCTGGAGTCGGTGACCACGCTGCGCAGCTCGTCATTGCTCAGCGGCTTGCCGCCGCGCTGGGTCGGGTCGAGGCCGCCCATGCGCAGCAGCAGGTTGCTGATGCCGGTCATCAGCCAGAGCAGCGGGCTGAACAGCTTCTGCATCCAGATCAGCGGCAGGCTGGCGGGGAAGGCCACGCGCTCGGGGCGCAGGGCGGCGTAGGTCTTGGGCGTGATCTCGCCGAAGATCAGCAGGATCAGCGTCAGCGCCACGGTGGCGATGGCCACGCCCGCTTCGCCCCAGAGGCGCAGGGCCAGCAGGGTCGCCAGGGACGAGGCGATGATGTTGACGAAGTTGTTGCCGATCAGGATGGTGCCCAGCAGCCGGTCGGTGCGCAGCAGCAGCCAGCTGGTACGGCGCGCCCCGCGGTTGCCCTGCTTGGACAGGTGGCGCAGGCGGTAGCGGTCGAGGCTGAGCATGCCGGTCTCGACGCTGGAGAAGAACGCCGAACAGAGGATCAGGAAGACCAGCAGGCCGATCAGGTAGCCGGGGTGGATCTCTTCCATGCGCGCGTGTCCTTCAGCGGCGCGCAGGCGCCGCCGTTAGCCTCAGATGTGCAGGATGAATTCCTTGACCAGCTTGCTGCCGAAGTAGGCCAGCATCAGCAGGCAGAAACCCGCGAGGGTCCAGCGGATCGCCTTGTGGCCGCGCCAGCCGAGCTGGTGGCGGCCCCACAGCAGCACGCCGAACACCACCCAGGCGAAGCAGGAGAGGATGGTCTTGTGCGCCAGGTGCTGGGCGAACAGGTTGTCGACGAACAGCCAGCCGGAGATCAGCGACAGCGAGAGCAGCGACCAGCCGCCCCAGAGGAAGCCGAACAGCAGGCTTTCCATGGTCTGCAGCGGCGGGAAGTTGCGGATCAGGCCCGACGGGTGCTTGTGCTTGAGCTGATGGTCCTGCACCAGCAGGAGCAGCGCCTGGACCACGGCGATGGTCAGCAGACCATAGGCCAGGATCGACAGCAGGATATGGGCGAGGATGCCCGGCTGCTCGTTGATCGGCTCGATGGTGCCGTGGGGCACCAGCACGGCCAGCAGGGTGGTCAGCGCGCCGAGCGGATAAAGGAAGAGCAGCAGGTTCTGCACCGGGATGCGCAGGCAGGCCAGCAGGGTCAGGGCGGTGACCGCGGCGGAGATCAGGCTGGCGGCGTTGAAGAAGTCCAGCGCCAGGCCCGCAGGCGTCAGCAGCTCCTGGCTCAGGCTGTAGGCCTGGCAGAGCAGGGCGACCAGGCCCAGCAGGAGGAGCAGCGGTTTTTGCGGCGGGGTGCGGCGGGCCAGGCTTGCGCCCTGGTAGACGGTGGTGCCGATATAAAGGACGGCGGCGATCAGGCTGGGCAGCAGAGGTTGCATAAGTCCTTGGAACAGTCCTTCGACGGGGGACCCGAAAGGTGGTGAGTGTGGCACAGATCGCCCGCGCCTAGAAAGCCGCTGAGAACAGTTCGCTTCTGGCCTGCGAAGCGCTCCGTCACATCGGGATCATCGGCGGTGTTGGCGCTGCCCGCACTTCGCTATAATCGGCGGCTTGCTGACAAGCCAAACCCAGGCCCGACCGGGCTGATTAGGAACGCGCATGTTCGAAAACCTTACAGATCGCCTCTCGCAAACGCTGCGCCACGTCACTGGCAAGGCCAAGCTGACCGAGGACAACATCAAGGACACGCTCCGCGAAGTGCGGATGGCCCTGCTGGAGGCCGACGTGGCCCTGCCGGTGGTCAAGGACTTCGTCGCCAAGATCAAGGATCGCGCGGTCGGCACCGAGGTTTCCAAGAGCCTGACCCCGGGCCAGGCCTTCGTGAAGATCGTCCAGGCCGAGCTGGTCGAGCTGATGGGCGCGGCCAACGAGGACCTCGATCTCAACGCCGCGCCGCCGGCGGTCATCCTGATGGCCGGCCTGCAGGGCGCGGGCAAGACCACCACCGCCGGCAAGCTGGCGCGCTTCCTCAAGGAGCGCAAGAAGAAGTCGGTACTGGTGGTGTCCGCCGACGTCTACCGCCCGGCGGCGATCAAGCAGCTGGAAACCCTGGCCAGCGACATCGGCGTGACCTTCTTCCCGTCCGATACCAGCCAGAAGCCGGTGGCGATCGCCGAAGCGGCGATCCGCGAAGCCAAGCTCAAGTTCATCGACGTGGTGATCGTCGATACCGCCGGTCGTCTGCACATCGACGCCGACATGATGGACGAGATCAAGCAGGTCCATGCGGCGATCAAGCCGGTGGAAACCCTGTTCGTGGTCGACGCCATGACCGGCCAGGACGCCGCCAACACCGCCAAGGCCTTCAACGATGCGCTGCCGCTGACCGGCGTGGTGCTGACCAAGGTCGACGGTGACGCCCGTGGCGGTGCCGCGCTGTCCGTGCGCGCCATCACCGGCAAGCCGATCAAGTTCCTCGGCATGGGCGAGAAGAGCGAAGCGCTCGATCCGTTCCACCCCGACCGCGTGGCCTCGCGCATCCTCGGCATGGGCGACGTGCTCAGCCTGATCGAGCAGGCCGAGCAGAACATGGACCGCGAGAAGGCCGAGAAGCTCGCGAAGAAGATCAAGAAGGGCAAGGGCTTCGACCTGGAAGACTTCCGCGATCAGCTGCAGCAGATGAAGAACATGGGCGGCCTGGGCAGCCTGATGGACAAGCTGCCGATGCTCGGCGGCGTCAACCTGTCGCAGATGGGCAACGCGCAGAACGCGGCGGAGAAGCAGTTCAAGCAGATGGAGGCGATCATCAACTCCATGACCCCCGCCGAGCGCCGTGATCCGGAAGTGATCAGCGGTTCGCGCAAACGCCGTATCGCCATGGGTTCCGGTACCCAGGTGCAGGACGTTGGTCGCCTGATCAAGCAGCACAAGCAGATGCAGAAGATGATGAAGAAGGTCACCGCCAAGGGCGGCATGGCCAAGATGATGCGCGGCATGGGGAGCATGTTCCCCGGCGGCATGCCCAAGATGTGAGGCCAGACGGCTCGCCGCCCAGCGGGCCGGACGCGCTGCGGCTTGCGGCGCGGGGCTTTAGCTCATAGAATATGCGGCCTTTCGGGCTCTGTGCCCGAGGGCTGCATTTCTTTTTTGCAAGCAAACCATAGGAACAACGTACGCATGGTAACCATTCGTCTGGCTCGTGGCGGCTCCAAGAAGCGCCCGTTCTATCACCTGACCGTGACCAACAGCCGCAACGCTCGTGACGGCCGTTTCGTCGAGCGCGTCGGCTTCTTCAACCCTGTCGCCACTGGCGCCGAAGTCAAGCTGTCGGTCAACCAGGAGCGTCTGAACTACTGGCTGAGCCAAGGCGCTCAACCGTCTGAGCGTGTTGCTCAACTGATCAAGGAAGCCGCCAAGGCTGCCTGAGATCGATGAACACGAAGCCTGCTCCCGCCGAGGAGATGATCGTTCTCGGCAAGATCGTATCGGTGCACGGCATTCGTGGTGAGGTGAAGGTGTATTCCTTTACCGATCCGTTGGACAACCTGCTGGACTACCGTCGCTGGACGCTCAAGCGTGGCAACGAGGTTCGACAGGCTGAACTGGTCCAAGGTCGCGTGCAGGGCAATGTCCTGGTCGCGAAGCTGAAGGGACTGGATGATCGCGAGATCGCCCGCACCTTCGCCGAATTCGAGATCCTGGTTCCGCGCAGCGAGCTGCCGGTGCTGGATGATGGCGAGTTCTACTGGAGCCAGTTGGAAGGTCTCAAGGTGATCGATCAGAACGGGCAACTGTTCGGGATTCTCGACCACTTGCTGGAGACCGGCGCCAACGATGTGATGGTAGTCAAGCCCTGCGCAGGCAGCCTGGACGACCGCGAACGCCTGCTTCCGTATACGGATCAGTGCGTACAGGCGGTGGACCTGGAAGCCGGTGAGATACGGGTGGACTGGGACGCGGACTTCTAACCCATGTGGATGAGAGCCCTCAGCCGATGTGGATAGGAGTAATCAGCATCTTTCCGGAGATGTTTCGCGCCATCAGCGACTATGGCATCACGAGTCGCGCGGTCAAGCAGGAGCTGATTCAGCTTCAGTGCTTCAACCCGCGAAGCAACACCGAGGACCGTCACCAGACGGTGGACGACCGGCCTTTCGGCGGTGGTCCCGGCATGGTGATGAAAATCAAGCCGCTCGAAGGCGCACTGGGCGATGCCCGGCAAGCCGCAGGCGGACCGGTGAAGGTGATCTACCTCTCGCCGCAAGGTCGCAAGCTGACGCAGGCGGCCGTGAAAGAACTGGCGAACGAGGAACGTCTGATCCTGATCGCCGGGCGTTACGAAGGCATCGACGAGCGCTTCATTGAAGAGCATGTCGATGAGGAATGGTCTGTCGGCGATTATGTCCTGTCCGGGGGTGAGCTTCCGGCCATGGTGCTGATTGACGCGGTCACGCGGTTGTTGCCCGGAGCATTGGGCCACGTGGACTCCGCCGAGGAGGACTCCTTCACGGATGGCCTGCTCGACTGTCCGCACTACACCCGACCCGAGGTGTACGCAGACAAACGTGTTCCGGAGGTGCTGCTCAGCGGCAACCACGAACACATCCGGCGCTGGCGTTTGCAGCAGTCCTTAGGCAGGACCTGGGAACGACGTGCCGATCTTCTGGATTGCCGCTCGCTTTCTGGAGAAGAGAAAAAGCTGCTGGAGGAATACATCCGCCAGCGGAACGATAGTTAACGTATCGATGGCGAGCGCCGAGCGCTTGTCTTAGGAGCATGAAATGACCAACAAGATCATTCAGCAGATCGAAGCTGAACAGATGAGCAAAGAGATTCCGGCGTTCGCCCCCGGCGACACCGTAATCGTCCAGGTTAAAGTGAAGGAAGGCGACCGTCAGCGTCTGCAGGCCTTCGAAGGCGTCGTGATCGGCAAGCGTAACCGCGGCCTGAACAGCGCTTTCACCGTTCGCAAGATCTCCAACGGCGTAGGCGTCGAGCGTACCTTCCAGACCTACAGCCCGCTGGTTGACAGCATCTCCGTCAAGCGTCGCGGCGACGTGCGCAAGGCCAAGCTGTACTACCTCCGCGAACTGTCCGGCAAGGCAGCACGCATCAAGGAAAAACTGGCCTAATTCGCCGGTTGTTCCCGAAAAAAGCAGCCCACGGGCTGCTTTTTTCTTGCCTGTAGTTTTTCGCCGCTCAATCCGGCGTCCCATTTGCCCCCGGCAGCGTAGTAGAAGTACAAGACCCCGCAGCACCGGCAGCCACCCTCATTGCATCAGGTAGCAGTGGCATGAGCCCCAGAGAGCAAGAAATCCTCCGTCGTACCGAGTTGTCCGAAACCCGCGTGACCAAGGCGGTTTTCCCGCCCACCACCAGCCACCACAACACCCTGTTCGGCGGTACCGCGCTGGCCTGGATGGATGAGGTCTCGTTCATCGCCGCGACTCGCTTCTGCCGCTTGCCGCTGGTGACCGTGTCTACCGATCGCATCGACTTCAAGCACCCGATCGCCGCCGGCTCCATCGTCGAATTGATCGGCCGGGTGGTGAAGGTCGGCAACACCAGCCTCAAGGTCGAGGTGGAGGTCTTCGTCGAGAGCATGTCCGCCGATGGCCGCGAGAAGGCTATCCACGGGCTGTTCAGCTTCGTCGCCATCGACGATGAGAAGCGCCCGGTGCCGGTCCTGCCCGGCTTCGAGGCCTGAAATGAAAGAAGGCGCCCACGGGCGCCTTCTTTCATTTCAGGCCGCCTTCAGTGGCGCAGGCTGATCTTCAGCGAGGCCTGGGACAGGTCGATGTTCTGCAGGCTCAGGCTGCCCATGCTCTGGGTCTTCGGTGCACCGGCGACGCGGATGTTGTCGAAGCGCACCTCGCCGATGGAGCTGGGCAGGCGCACGTTGATCGAGCCATCGGGATTCAGGCTGGAGGAGGCATGCAGCGTGTCGTACTGGACGTCGTGCAGAGAGGTTTCGGCGTCGAGGCTGTCCACGACGGGCATTACCAGGCGCGACAGTTGCTTGATGGCGCCGACACCATCGCCGCTCTCGGCGCTGACCAGCAGGCTCTGCAGGGTGTCATCGAAACCTTGGGCGCTGACATCGCTCATCTCGCGGTCGCTCAGTGGCTTCAAGCCCTTGGGCGCCTCATGGCGGGTGATGCTCGTCGGTGCCTGGCGCTGCACATCGGCGCTGGCCAGCTGGAACGGGCTGAGCAGCGCGGCGACCAGCGTCGCCGCCAGGCGCAGGTTGTTCTGCTTCTTCAGCGCACGGCCGAGCTGGCGTTCGCTGATCCATCCCTGCTGGATCAGGGTTTCGCCCAGGCGCAGGCCGTTGGTGAGCTGGAGCTGGATGGCCTTGTCCAGCTGTTGGGAGGTAATCAGGCCCTTGCTGACAAGGATCTGGCCGAGACGAGAGTTCTGTTGACTGGGCATGGCGTGGGCTTCGTGGGGCGCAATGATGGCGTGGTGCAATCATTGTCTGTCAGACATATTCTGTCACCAACCGTAAGATAGGGTGACGTAGCCAGTCGTCAGGTTCTTGCGACTTGGGCCGTTTCATTCCTACTCGACGCCCCTTCAGCTACTTCCTCGATCAGCGAAATCACCGTCCATCCCGTGCCGGGCGTCAGCGGCCGCTCGGGGCTGGCAATGTGCAGGCGGCCATTCGGGTCCTTGGCGAACAGCAGAAGCGCACGGTCTTCGTGCAGCGCCTGATAGTCCTCCCAGCCAAAGTTCTCGCTCAGTAGCGTCGAGCGGATTTCCGCGCCGCGAGCGATAAGGCCTGCCATCTGTGGATAAGTGATCGTCGATTGCCCCAGCGGCCGGCCGCGATGGCGGTCGCTGACCCGATGCTTCTCGCTGCGCCTGCTGTCCTGGCTGCTGGGCAGGATGAAGCGCTGGCGCGGGTTGAACTCGTGGCGAAAGCTCATGCACATCAGCGCATTGAGTTCGGCATTGGGCGACAAGGCCAGCAGGTGCCCCAGGCCGATCAGGTCCAGGTGCGCCTCGGCGTGCTGCGAAGCCGGGTTGCCGAAGTAGGTGGGCAGGTTGTCCATGCGCGCGGCGCGGGTGTTCTCCCAGCTCGAGTCGGTGAGCAGTACCTCCACGCCGGCATTCTGCAGGCCGGTGCCGATGGCGCGGGCCACCGGGTTGGCGCCGATGATGAGGAAGCCGGTGGGCACCGGCTCGGCAACTTTCAGCAGGCGGGCCAGCGGTCGTGCGGTGGCGCTTTGCAGGATCACCGTGCCGATGATCACCAGGAAGGTCAGCGGCACCAGCACGCCGGCCTGGGCATGGCCGGCTTCCTGCAGGCGGATGGCGAAGATCGCCGAGACCGCCGCGGCGACGATTCCCCTGGGCGCGATCCAACTCAGCAGCGCCCGTTCCCGCCAGTTCAGCGTTGACCCGGCCGTGGCGATCAGCACGTTCAGCGGCCGTGCGACGAACTGGATCAGCACCAGCACCAACAGCGCGATCGGCCCCAGGCCGAGCAGGGCCGGCAAGTCCAGCCGCGCGGCAAGCAGCACGAACAGGCCGGAAATCAGCAGGACGCTGAGGTTCTCCTTGAAGTGCAGGATGTGCCGCACGTCGACGCCCTGCATGTTGGCCATGCGCAGGCCCATCACGGTGACGGCGAGCAATCCTGACTCGGACATCACGGTGTTGGACAGCACGAACACGCCAAGGACGACCGACAGCGATGCCAGGTTGTGCAGGTAGTCCGGCAGCCAGTGGCGACGCAGCGCGACGCCCAGCGCCTGGCCGCCGAGCAGGCCGAAGAGGATGCCGCAACCGATCACGCTGATGAAGGTCAGCAGGCTGTCGGTCCACCCGGAGCCTGCGTCGCTCGCGGCGATGAAGGTGTACACCACCACGGCGAGGATGGCGCCGATGGGGTCGATGACGATGCCCTCCCAGCGCAGGATGTTGGCGATGGTGGCGTTGGGGCGGACTACGCGCAGCATCGGCACGATCACGGTGGGGCCGGTCACCAGGGTGAGCGTGCCGAACAGCAGCGCCATCTCCCAGGTGAAGTCCAGCAGGTAGTGGGTGGCCAGGGCGATCACGCCCCAGGTGACCAGCGCTCCAATGGTCACCATGCGGCGTACCACTGTGCCGATTTCCTTCCACTCGTCCAGGTGCAGGGTCAGGCTGCCCTCGAACAGCACCAGGGCTACCGCGAGGGAGACGACGGGGAACAACAGCGGGCCGAACAACGCTTCGGGCGACAGCACGTGCAGGATCGGGCCAACCAGGATGCCGCTCAACAGCAGGAAGAGAATCGCCGGCAGACGCAGGCGCCAGGCCAGCCATTGGCTGAGGAGGGCAGCGATGCCGATACCGGCGAAGGCGTAATAGGTGCTGTGTTCGTCCATGGACCGTCCGAGGTTGTGCAGCAGTGGTGAGGGGGATGGTGTCTATGAAAGACTACCGGCGCCGCTTTTTCCTTTGTACTGGCGTGAAATGACTCCGATTGCTCATCCCCTGATCGACCGCTTCCTCGATGCCCTCTGGCTGGAGAAGGGGCTCTCCGACAACACCCGCAGTGCGTATGGGAGCGATCTCGCCCTGTTCAACGGCTGGCTGGACCAGCGCGGCGTGGTGCTGGAGGCGGCTGGTCGCGACGTGATCCTCGACCATCTGGCCTGGCGCCTGGGCGAGGGCTACAAGGCCCGCTCCACGGCGCGATTCCTTTCCGGGCTGCGAGGCTTTTACCGTTATTGCCTGCGCGAAGGCCTGATCGCCGAGGATCCGACGCTGCTGGTGGACCTGCCGCAACTGGGCAAGCCGCTGCCCAAATCGCTGTCGGAGGCGGATGTGGAGGCATTGCTGGCCGCGCCGGAGACCGATGATCCGCTCGGGCTGCGCGATCGCACCATGCTCGAAGTGCTGTATGCCTGCGGCCTGCGGGTCAGCGAGCTGGTCGGCCTGACCCTGGAGCAGGTGAACCTGCGCCAGGGGGTGGTGCGGGTGCTCGGCAAGGGCAGCAAGGAGCGCCTGGTGCCGCTGGGTGAGGAGGCGATCCGCTGGATCGAGCGCTATGTCCGCGAGGCCCGCGGTGATCTGCTGGCCGGACGGCCCAGCGACGTGCTGTTCCCCAGCCTGCGTGGCGAGCAGATGACCCGGCAGACCTTCTGGCACCGCATCAAGCTGCACGCGAGGGTGGCTGGCATCGGCAAGAGCCTGTCGCCGCACACCTTGCGCCACGCCTTTGCCACCCATCTGCTCAATCACGGCGCCGACCTGCGCGTGGTACAGATGCTGCTGGGGCATAGCGATCTGTCGACCACGCAGATCTACACGCACATTGCCCGAGCACGTCTGCAGGACCTGCACGCCCAGCATCACCCCCGTGGGTGAGCGGGGCTCTGGCAACGCATGCGTTGCCCCGCGAACGACCGGCCATGGATGGCCGGGCCGGGATCGAACTTGGGCAGGTTGCCGCGACAGGGATGTCTACACCTTTTTCGATCTTTGCGAATCAGGCGTGTGAGACACCGCTACGCCGAAGCTTCCCGCTACAGCCTTTGGCTCGGTCTTGCCGGCCCGGTGTGATAGTCTTCGCCGACTGACATCAGGAGTTTTCCATGCGTTTGTCTCGACTTCTGGCTGGTATGGCTATCGGCCTCGCCAGCACCCTCGCCCTGGCCGCCGAACCGGACCAGGCGATCCGCACCACCCTGCAATCGCTGCAGCCTGACCTGCCCATCGAGAATATCTCCAAGGGTCCCCTGGATGGCATCTACCAGGTGCAGCTCAAGGGCGGCCGTATTCTTTACGCCAGCGCCGACGGCCAGTTCGTCGTCCAGGGCAATATCTACCAGGTGAAGGACGGCAAGCCGACCAACCTGACCGAGAAGGCCGAGAGCGCCGGCGTGGCCAAGACCATCAACGCCATCGCCGCCAAGGACATGGTCGTGTTCCCGGCCAAGGGCGAGACCAAGGCGCACATCACCGTCTTCACCGACACCACCTGCCCGTACTGCCAGAAGCTGCACGCCGAAGTGCCGGAACTGCAGAAGCGCGGCATCGAGGTGCGCTACCTGGCCTTCCCGCGCCAGGGGCCGAACTCGCCAGGCGATGCGCAGCTGCAGGCCGTGTGGTGTTCGAAGGACCGCCAGTCGGCCATGAGCGACATGTTCCACGAGAAGGAAGTGAAGGCCGCCAAGTGCGAGAACCCGGTGGATGCGCAGTTCGCCCTGGGTCAGATGGTCGGTGTGCAGGGCACCCCGGCGATCATCCTTGCTGATGGCACCATGCTGCCGGGCTACCAGCCGGCCGGCCAGATCGCCAAGCTGGCGCTGGAAGCCAAGTAAGCCGCGGCTTGCGCTCTGATTGACTAATGCGGAACCGCTTCGTAATGTTCGGTTCCTTTTGACTAGGGAACAGGCGCCTCGCCTGTTCTGACTTGGTGCCTGCTGCCGTGCCCGCCTCGTTGCGGGCATCGGCGTCTCAGGCACCCCGATGCTGTAATCATGGGGAGTTTCAGCGTGAAACCGGTGAAAGTGGGAATCTGTGGGTTGGGGACCGTCGGTGGCGGTACCTTCAATGTACTCAAACGCAACGCCGAGGAGATTGCCCGCCGTGCCGGGCGTGGTATCGAGGTTGCGCAGATTGCCGCCCGTCGCCCCAATCCGAAGTGTGAAACCGGCAGTACCCCCATTACTGCCGATATCTTCGACGTGGCAAACAACCCGGAAATCGACGTCGTCATCGAGCTGATCGGTGGCTATACCCTGGCCCACGAGCTGGTGCTCAAGGCCATCGAGAACGGCAAGCACGTGGTCACCGCCAACAAGGCGCTGATCGCCGTGCACGGCAACGAGATCTTTGCCAAGGCCCGCGAGAAGGGCGTCATCGTCGCCTTCGAAGCCGCCGTGGCCGGTGGTATTCCGGTGATCAAGGCGATCCGCGAGGGCCTGGCCGCCAACCGCATCAACTGGCTGGCCGGCATCATCAACGGCACCGGCAACTTCATCCTCACCGAGATGCGCGAGAAAGGCCGTGCCTTCGCCGACGTGCTGAAGGAAGCCCAGGCGCTGGGTTATGCCGAAGCCGATCCGACCTTCGACGTCGAAGGCATCGACGCCGCGCACAAGCTGACCATCCTGGCGTCCATCGCCTTCGGCATCCCGCTGCAGTTCGACAAGGCCTACACCGAAGGCATCACCCAACTGACCACCGCCGATGTGAACTACGCCGAGGCGCTGGGCTACCGCATCAAGCACCTGGGCGTCGCCCGCCGTACCGACAAGGGTATCGAGCTGCGCGTGCACCCGACCCTGATCCCGGCCGACCGCCTGATCGCCAATGTGAATGGCGTGATGAACGCGGTCATGGTCAACGGCGATGCCGCCGGTTCCACGCTGTTCTACGGCGCCGGCGCCGGCATGGAGCCCACCGCTTCCTCGGTGGTCGCCGACCTGGTGGACGTGGTTCGCGCCATGACCGCCGACCCGGAGAACCGCGTGCCGCACCTGGCCTTCCAGCCGGACTCGCTCTCCGACCACCCGATCCTGCCGATCGACGCCTGCGAAAGCGCCTACTACCTGCGCATCCAGGCCAAGGACCATCCGGGCGTACTGGCCCAGGTGGCAACCATCCTCTCCGAGCGCGGCATCAACATCGAATCGATCATGCAGATGGAAGTCGAAGAGCATGACGGTCTGGTGCCGATGATCCTGGTTACCCACCGCGTGCTCGAGTCCCGCATCATCGAAGCCATCGCCGCGCTGGAAGCGCTGGATGACGTCGTCGGCAATGTCGTACGCATCCGCGTCGAACAACTGAACTGAATCGACTGCGGCGGCGCCTGCGCGCCGCCGCCAACCCGAAGGTTTCACACCATGCGTTACATCAGTACCCGCGGCCAGGCGCCTGCGCTGAACTTCGAAGACGTGCTGCTGGCTGGCCTGGCCAGCGACGGCGGCCTCTATGTGCCGGAAAACCTGCCGCGCTTCACCGTCGAGGAGATTGCCTCCTGGGCCGGCCTGCCTTACCACGAGCTGGCCTTCCGGGTGATGCGCCCGTTCGTTGCCGGCAGCATTTCCGATGCCGACTTCAAGAAGATCCTCGAGGAGACCTACGGCGTGTTCGCCCACAACGCCGTGGCGCCGCTGCGCCAGCTCAACGGCAACGAGTGGGTGCTGGAGCTGTTCCACGGCCCGACCCTGGCCTTCAAGGACTTCGCCCTGCAACTGCTCGGCCGCCTGCTCGACCACGTGCTGACCAAGCGCGGCGAGCGTGTGGTGATCATGGGCGCCACCTCCGGCGACACCGGCTCGGCCGCCATCGAGGGCTGCAAGGCCTGCGAGAACGTCGATATCTTCATCATGCACCCGCACAACCGTGTGTCCGAGGTGCAGCGCCGGCAGATGACCACCATCCTCGGCGAGAACATCCACAACATCGCCATCGAAGGCAACTTCGACGACTGCCAGGAAATGGTCAAGGCCAGCTTCGCCGACCAGGGTTTCCTGAAAGGCACCCGCCTGGTGGCAGTGAACTCGATCAACTGGGCGCGGATCATGGCCCAGATCGTCTACTACTTCCATGCCGCCCTGCAGCTCGGCGCACCGGCCCGCTCCGTGGCCTTCTCGGTGCCCACCGGCAACTTCGGCGACATCTTCGCCGGCTACCTGGCGCGCAACATGGGCCTGCCGGTCAGCCAGCTGATCGTCGCGACCAACCGCAACGACATCCTGCACCGCTTCATGTCCGGCAACCGCTACGACAAGGACACCCTGCACGCGTCGCTGTCGCCGTCCATGGACATCATGGTCTCGTCCAACTTCGAGCGCCTGCTGTTCGACCTGCACGGCCGCAATGGCAAGGCTGTTGCCGAGCTGATGGACAACTTCAAGGCCACCGGCAAGCTGGCCGTCGAGGATGACCGCTGGACCGAAGCCCGCCGCCTGTTCGATTCGCTGGCGGTGAGCGACGAGGAGACCTGCGAGACCATCGCCCAGGTCTACGCCGAGTCCGGCGAACTGCTGGACCCGCACACCGCCATCGGCGTGCGCGCCGCTCGCGAGTGCCGTCGTAGCCTGGCGGTGCCCATGGTCACCCTGGGCACCGCGCATCCGGTCAAGTTCCCGGAAGCGGTGGAGAAGGCCGGCATCGAGGCCGTCCCGGCGCTGCCGTCGCACCTGACCGACCTGTTCCAGCGCGAAGAGCGTTGCACCGTTCTGCCGAACGAGCTGGCCAAGGTTCAGGCCTTCGTCAGCGCCCACGGCAACCGCGGCAAGCCGCTCTAAAACGCGGCTCGCTGTTTGTTCGGAAAAGCCCGCCAATCGGCGGGTTTTTTCATGCCCGCAGGAACGGGCTGTGAAACATGCCGTCATGACCAACGGTACTGAAACTCGCGAACTTTATCGCCGAACGTGCGGTCTTCTTCCTGTGTTTTTTCATTTCGCAACAAGGAGATACGACATGGACCGGCTAAGCGCCCTGCTGACCGAGACCTTCGCTCCCTACGCTCCCTCCCTGGGCCCGGCACGCCCCGACGGCGGCCGAATTCTGACCCTCACCAACGACGAAGGAGACGTGGTACTACGGCGAGTCATCGAGGGCCAGCATCTGGCCGACCATGACCAGAGTGCGGATGCGGTGCAGACCATCCGCCGCGACCTGCTGATCTCCGAAGGTCGCATGGAGGATGATGTCGTTTCCCAGTTGCGCCGGCGCGCTCAGGTGTTGAGCTACGGCACCTGATCCACCCCGATGTGAGAGCGCCGCCCACCGGGCGGCGTTCTCGTTTGTGCGTCGGAAATGAGAAACGGCCCCGAAGGGCCGTTTCTCAACGCAACGGGAAAGGTCAGCCGCCGAGGTACGCGTCGCGCACCTTGGGGTTCACCAGCAGGTTGGCGCCGGTGTCCTGCATGACGATGCGACCGTTTTCCAGCACGTAGCCGCGGTCGGCGAGCTTGAGCGCCTGGTTGGCGTTCTGCTCGACGAGGAAGACGGTCACGCCTTCCTGGCGCAGCTGTTCGACGATGTCGAAGATCTGCTGGATGATGATCGGCGCCAGGCCCAGGGACGGCTCGTCGAGCAGCAGCAGCTTGGGCTTGCTCATCAGCGCACGGCCGATGGCGAGCATCTGCTGTTCGCCGCCGGACATGGTGCCGCCGCGCTGGTTGAAGCGTTCCTTCAGGCGTGGGAACAGGGCCAGGACCTTGTCCATCTGCTCCTGGTAGTCACCCTTGCTGGTGAAGAAACCGCCCATGGCGAGGTTCTCTTCCACGGTCAGGCGGGCGAACACGCGGCGGCCTTCGGGCACGACGGCGATGCTCTTGCGCATGATCACGGAGGATTCCTTGCCGACCAGCTCCTCGCCCATGTAGGTGATGCTGCCGGAGGAGGCGCGCGGCGAGCCGCACAGGGTCATCAGCAGGGTCGACTTGCCGGCGCCGTTGGCGCCGATCAGGGTGACGATCTCGCCCTGCTGGACTTCCATGCTGACGTCGTGCAGCGCCTGGATCTTGCCGTAGAAGGTGGAAACCTTGTCGAACTTCAGCATGACTCAGGACTCCCCCAGATAGGCTTTGATCACATCCGGGTTGCCGCGGATTTCCTCCGGGGTGCCGTCCGCCAGGGGAGTGCCCTGGTTGATCACGTAGATATGGTCGGAAATGCTCATCACCAGCTTCATGTCGTGCTCGATGAGCAGGACGGTGACGCCGTGCTCGGAGCGCAACATGGCGATCAGCGCCTTGAGGTCCTCGGTTTCCCGCGGGTTCAGGCCGGCCGCCGGCTCGTCCAGCATCAACAGCTGCGGGCGGGTCATCATGCAGCGGGCGATCTCCAGGCGGCGCTGTTGGCCGTAGGCGAGGGTGCCCGCCGGGCGGTTGGCGATGTCCTTGAGGTTGACGATGTCCAGCCAGTGCGAGGCGTAGTCCAGGGCCTCGGCTTCCGCGCGACGGAAGGCCGGGGTCTTGAGCAGGCCGGCGAGGAAGTTGGTGTTGATGTGCCGGTGTTGCGCCACCAGCAGGTTCTCCACCGCGGTCATTTCCTTGAACAGGCGTACGTTCTGGAAGGTCCGCACCACGCCCTTGTGGGCGATCTTGTGGCCCGGCAGGCCCTGGATGGGCTCGCCGCGCAGCAGGATCTCGCCACCGGTGGGGGCGTAGAAGCCGGTCAGGCAGTTGAATACGGTGGTCTTGCCGGCGCCGTTGGGGCCGATCATCGAGATCACCTGTTTTTCCTGGACCTTCAGGGCCACGTTGTTGACGGCCAGCAGCCCGCCGAAGCGCATGGTGAGGCCGGATACTTCAAGAATCGGTCGGCTCATTTGCGCAACTCCAGGTGCGGGCGCTGCATGGGCAGAAGCCCCTGCGGACGCCAGATCATCATCAGCACCATGAGGGCGCCGAACATCAGCATGCGGTACTCGCTGAACTCACGCATCAGTTCGGGCAGCAGGATCATCACCACGGCGGCCAGGATGACGCCGAGCTGGGAACCCATGCCACCCAGCACCACGATGGCGAGGATGATGGCCGATTCGATGAAGGTGAACGACTCCGGGGTGACCAGGCCCTGGCGCGCGGCGAAGAAGCTGCCGGCAAAACCGGCGAAGCAGGCGCCGAGGGTGAAGGCGGAGAGCTTGATCAGCGTCGGGTTGAGGCCCAGCGCACGGCAGGCGATCTCGTCTTCGCGCAGGGCTTCCCAGGCGCGGCCCAGGGGCATGCGCAGCAGGCGGTTGATCACGAACAGCACCAGCAGCACCAGCAGCAGCGCGACCAGGTAGAGGAACACGACCTTGTAGTTCGAGTTGTAGGCAATGCCGAAGAACTCGTGGAAGGTCTGCATGCCCTCGGGGGCGCGGCGCTCGAAGGTCAGGCCGAACAGGGTCGGCTTGTCGATGTTGCTGATGCCGTTGGGGCCGCCGGTCAGCTCGGTCATGTTGCGCAGCAGGATGCGGATGATCTCGCCGAAGCCCAGGGTCACGATCGCCAGGTAGTCACCGCGCAACCTCAACACCGGGAAGCCGAGGATGAAGCCGAAGAACGCCGCCATCAGCCCGGCGATCGGCAGGCATACCCAGAAGCCCAGGCCGTAGTAGTGCGACAGCAGCGCGTAGCTGTAGGCGCCCACTGCGTAGAAGCCGACGTAGCCGAGGTCGAGCAGGCCAGCCAGGCCCACCACGATGTTCAGGCCCAGGCCCAGCAGCACGTAGATCAGGATCAGGGTGGCGATGTCCACCGCGCCGCGCGAGCCGAAGAACGGCCAGGCGAGGGCGACGACGATCAGGCCCATGATGATCTTGCGTTGCACGGAGGCGTGGGTCAGGCGTTCGGCCAGACGGGTATGCGGATGCGACAGGGCTTGCTTGACGCTGCCGCCGAAGGCGAAGCGGTCACGCACCAGCTGCCAGACGAACATCAGCACGGCACAGGCGGCGATGGTCCACAGGCGGGTGGGGCTGACGTTTTCCAGCTGCAGGCCGATACCGATCACGCTGAGCTTCAGGCCCAGCACCGGGTAGGCCACGGCCATCACCAGCAGGGCGCTGAAGAAGGCGGTCTTGAGTTTCCGAGTCATACCTTTTCCACCTCCGGGCGACCGAGCAGGCCAGTGGGGCGGAAGAGCAGCACGAGCACCAGCAGGGTGAAGGCCACCACGTCCTTGTACTGGTCACCGAACACGTCGGCGCCAAAGGCTTCGGCCACGCCCAGCACCAGGCCGCCGAGCATGGCGCCCGGGATGCTGCCGATGCCGCCCAGCACCGCGGCGGTGAATGCCTTGATGCCGGCGAGGAAGCCGATGTGCGGGTTGATCACGCCGTATTGCAGGCCCAGCAGCACCGCGGCAACGGCGGCCAGGGTGGCGCCGATGACGAAGGTCAGGGCGATGATGTTGTTGGTGTTGATGCCCAGCAGGTTGGCCATCTTCAGGTCCTCGGCGCAGGCGCGGCAGGCGCGGCCCAGGCGGGAGCGGGAGATGAACATGGACAGGCCGTACATGGTCAGCAGGGTGACGATGAAGATCAGCACCTGCATGTACGAAATGGTCACGCCGGTCATTTCGTCGGCGCCGATCACGAAGTTGCCTGGCAGCAGGTTGGGGATTGCCTTGTCCTTGGAATCCTGGGCCAGCAGAACCTCGTTCTGCAGGAAGATCGACATGCCGATCGCGGAGATCAGCGGAATCAGCCGGTTGCTTCCGCGCAGGGGCCGATAGGCGATCCGCTCGATGCTGTAGCCGTAGGCGCTGGTGACGATGATCGCCGCGGCGAAGGTGCAGATGATGACGACAGGAAGACTCACGATTCCCATCATCGCCAGCCCCGTGATCACGATGAAGGCCACGTACGAGCCAATCATGTACACCTCGCCATGGGCGAAGTTGATCATGCCGATGATGCCGTAGACCATGGTGTAGCCGATGGCGATCAGGGCATAGGTGCTGCCGACGGTGAGACCGTTGATCAGCTGTTGCAGGTAGTGATAGAGCTCAGGCATTACCTAACTCCTCGGGCGTCGCGTGAAGCGGCGCTTGTGGCGCGACGGACCCCCGGAATACTCGGATAAACAAAGCCCACTGCGTGGGCAGTGGGCTTTGTGTGGCGGCGGGTGGCTTACTTGGCTTCGGTCTTGGTGCCGTCCTTGTGCCACTGGTAGACCACGAAGTTGAAGTTCTTCAGGTCGCCCTTCTCGTCGAAGGCCAGGTCACCGGTCGGGGTCGCGAAGGTGTTGGCGCGCAGAGCGGCGGCTACCTTGTCGGTGTCCTCGCTGCCGGCTTTCTTGATGCCTTCGGCGATGACCTGCACCGCGGCGTAGGCCGGGAACACGAACGGACCGCTCGGGTCTTCGTTCTTGGCCTTGAAGGCGTCAACCAGGGCCTGGTTCTTCGGATCCTGGTCGAAGGACTTCGGCAGGGTCACGTACAGGCCTTCGGAAGCCGGGCCGGCGATGGCGGAGATTTCCTTGTTACCCACGCCTTCCGGGCCCATGAAGCCGACTTTCAGGCCTTTCTCGGCAGCCTGGCGCAGGATCAGGCCCAGCTCCGGGTGGTAGCCGCCGTAGTAGACGAAGTCCACTTTGGCTTGCTTGAGCTTGGCGATCATCGCGGAGAAGTCCTTGTCGCCGGCGTTGATGCCTTCGAACAGGGCGACCTTGATGCCGGCGCCTTCCAGGGTCTTCTTCACGGCAGTGGCGATGCCTTCGCCGTACTGCTGCTTGTCGTGGATCACGGCCACGGTCTTGGGCTTGATGTGCTCGGCGATGAACTTGCCGGCGGTCGGGCCCTGCAGGCTGTCCAGACCGATGGTGCGGAAGATCAGCTTGTAGCCGCGGGAAGTGATGTCCGGGCTGGTGGAGGCGGCGGTGATCATCAGCACGCCTTCGTCTTCGTAGATGTCCGAAGCCGGTTGAGTGGAGCTGGAGCACAGGTGGCCAACGACGAACTTGACGCCATCGTTGACGATCTTGTTGGCAACGGCCACGGCTTGTTTCGGGTCGCAAGCGTCGTCGTAGACCACGCCTTCGAGTTGCTTGCCGTCGACGCCGCCGGCCTTGTTGATCTGCTCAATGGCCATTTTCGCGCCAATGAACTGCATCTCCCCATACTGGGCGACTGCGCCGGTCACCGGGCCGGCCAGAGCGATCTTGATGGTGTCGGCGGCCATGGAGAAGCTGGCAACGCCGGCCAGGGCCATGGCGGTGAACAGCTGGGAAAGACGCTGAGTACCCTTTTTCATAGTGCTCCACTCTTCTTGTGTTTTCGTTTTTGTAGTCCTGGTGGCCGAAGGGCTACCGGACCGGGATTGCCCCGGACAGGCCCACCGGCAACTGTACCGGTACAGTGTAGAGTGCCGCCGGACCGCTTGAAAAGCGGGGGGCGGACAGCCGATTGTGGGCATGTCGCAAGATTGAAACAAACGTACAGAAAAACGGCGCCTTCCGACTCATCCCCCTGGGTTTTTCGTCACCATGGAAAACGCCGTCCGAACCTTGCCTGGCGCGGTCCCGGCGCTATCATGGCGCCGTTCGTTTACCAGGTGAGATCCATGACAGAAGAAGCTAGCACCCTCTATGCCAAGTTGCTTGGCGAAACCGCGAAGATTTCCTGGCAGGAGCTCGCGCCCTTCTTTGCCCGCGGCAGCCTGCTCAAGGTCGTGGGTTCTGCCGATCTGGTGGAGGTCGCGATGGGCGTGGCCGAGGACGACAGGGCGAAGGTAGCGGCCTGGCTGGCCAGTGGTGAGCTGAGCAAGGTCGACGAAAAGCTCGCGCAGGATTTTCTCGACCGCGACCCGGAGCTCTGGGCGGTAGTGATCGCCCCCTGGGTGCTGGTACAGGAAAGAGTTCGAAAAGAGTCCGTGCACTGACACTGGGCGATTTCCAATTCGCCAAGGCCGGCTAGACTGTCGGGATTCCATCGAAGGAGATTCGCCATGTTCGAACCGGGCCATCTGCACCTACAGTCCCTGCCGGGGCTGGGGCAGCAGGAGATCGACGCTCACATCAACTATGAAGTCCGCAAGGATGTGGAAAAAGGCACCATCGTTCACTTCGTCATGAAGGGCGAAATCGACGGCAATGCCTTCACCGAAGAATGGGACATGCCCAAGGAACAGGCCTTCAATTTCGCCAGCGATGCCACCCGCATCGCGCAGAAGCATGGCCTGCACCCGCGATTCGGCTCGATGGTGCGCAATCACAAGGAATACGACGCGATGTTCGAGGACATCCGTCAGAAGCTCGGCACCCAGCCCGGCGACCCGATCGACCTGGACAAGGTGATCCACGGCGACTCGTAACCGACGTACGCAATAAAAAGCCTGGCCTGTGTGCCGGGCTTTTTATTGCGTGCGGTCCAGCCCCGCCAGGCGCCGGCGGTTCACCTGTAGGAGCGAGCTTGCTCGCGAACGGATTCACCGGTGACTCCGTCGTGAGGCGGTTCGCGAGCAAGAACTGGGGGGCCCACTCGCTTCCACCAGCGCTAGTGGCTCACCCAGCGCTGCCGCGCCCAGGCGCTGAGCGAATCCACACACAGCACCAGCAACAGCATGGCGAGGATCACGGTCGCCGCCTGGGCCTGCTGGAACAGGCTGAGGCTGAAATACAGCATCTGCCCCAGCCCACCCGCGCCGACGAAGCCGAGCACGCTGGCCATGCGGATGTTGTTCTCCCAGCGGTAGAGCACGTACGCCACCAGTTGCGGCCAGACGGCCGGCAGGGTGCCGTAGGCGAATGCGGCGATGCGTCCGCCACCGGCCAGGCGCACGGCTTCTGCCGGGGCGCTCGGGGTATTCTCCAGCGCCTCGGCGAACAGCCGGCCGAGCACGCCGCCGGTGTGCAGGGCCAGGGCGAGCGTGCCGGCGTTCGGGCCCAGGCCGGCGGCCAGCACCATCAGTGCACCCCAGACCAGCTCCGGCACTGCGCGCAGGGCGTTGAGCAGCAGCCGCGAGAGGCTCTGCGCAATACGCCCGAAGCGCCCGGCCGCTGGCAGCGCCAGCAGCATGCCCAGCAGCGCTGCGAGCAGGGTGCCGATGGCCGACATGGCCAGGGTCTCCAGGGCGCCGCGCCCGACTGCCGCGAGGTGCGTTGCGCTCAGGTCCGGCGAGAGGAAATCGCGCCCGTAATCGAGCATCTGGCCCAGGCCGCGCGCGTCGAACAGGCCGCCGCTGTCCATCTCCAGGTAGGCGAAGGACGCGCCGACGGCGAGCAGGATCAGCAGCAGCCAGCCCAGGCTGCGCAGCAGGCCGGTCATTCGAGCCTCCCGCGCAGGAAGCGGCTGAGTAGGTCGGCGGCCAGCACCAGCACCAGGAAGGTCAGCAGGATGCTGGCCACCTCGCCGCCGGCGAACATGCGCAGCGACAGGTCGATCTGCTGGCCGAGGCCGCCGGCGCCGACGAAGCCCATCACCACCGAGGCGCGGATCGCGCACTCCCAGCGATAGACGGTGTAGGAAATCAGTTCCGCCGCCGCCGAGGGCAGCACGCCGTAGGCGAAGGCCTGCAACCGCGAGCCGCCGCCCAGCAGCACAGCGCGCGTCGGTCGCGGGTCCACCGATTCGAAGATTTCCGCGTAGACCTTGCCGAGCATGCCGCCGTAGGTGATGGCGATGGCCAGCACGCCGGCGGTGGGACCCAGGCCCACGGCGCGGACGAACAGCAGCGCCCAGACAATTTCCGGCACGCTGCGCAGCACGATCAGCAGGCCGCGCACCGGCCAGCGCAGCGCTCGCGCCCACCAGGCCGGCAGCCCGCCGCGGGGCAGGGCGGAGATCGACAGCGCGCGGGTTGCCAGCAAGGCGGCGGGGAAGGCGATCAGCCAGGCCAGCGCCATGCCGGCGGTGGCGATGGCCAGGGTTTCCAGGGTGGCGCGGCCGAGCAGGGCGAGGAACTCGTCGTCATGGGCCGGCGGCCAGAAGCCGGCTAGGAAGTTCGCCATGGTCCGCGCGTTGTCGCCACTGAACAGGCCGGCGATATCCAGTTCGGACAGGCGTAATCCAGGCCACAGCAGGGCCAGGGCGAGCAGGGTGAGCAGCAGGCGCGGCAACGCCGCCGGATCGCGGAGCGAGTTCTTCGGCAGAGCAGGGTTCAGCATCGCGGGATCTGCACCACCACGGGCCTGCCTTCCGGCGAGGAAGCGCCCTGCTGGCCGAGCTGCTCGTTGGCGTACAGCGCGCGCAGGTCGTCGGGGCTGACGCTCTGTGCCGCCTTGTCGAAGGCGATACGGCCATCACGCACGCCGACGATACGCGGGAAGTGCTCCAGCGCCAGGTCCACGGCATGCAAGCTGGCGAGCAGCGTTACGCCGCGGTTCTGCGCTTCCCGAGTCAACACGCCGAGGGTGTGCCCGGCGAGCACCGGGTCCATGGCCGAGACGGGTTCGTCCGCCAGCAGCACTTCGGCCTGCTGGTACAGCGCGCGAGCGATGCCGACGCGTTGCAGTTGGCCACCGGAAAGCTGATCGCAGCGCTCGAAGAGTTTGTCGCCCAGGTCCAGGCGTTGCAGCTCGCTGTGGGCGCCGGTGCTGTCGAGGGGGTAGAGCAGGCTGGCCAGGCTTTTCCACAGCGGCCATTGGCCGAGGCGGCCGGCGAGAACGGCGGTGACCACCCGCTGGCGCGGTGGCAGCGGTGGAGCCTGATGCACCAGGGCGATACGCGAGCGCAGGCGCTGGCGCGCGGGGCCGCTCAGCGCCCAGGGCTGGGTGCCTAGCAGGTCGAAATTGCCGGAAGCGGGTTTCAGGGCGGTGGCCAGGATGCGCAGCAGGGTGGTCTTGCCGGCGCCCGAAGGGCCGATGATCGCCACCCGTTCGCCGGCATCGACGCTCAGGTCGATACCGGCGAGCGAGCGCTGGCCATTGGCGTGGGTGTGCTCCACGCCGGTCAGTTTCAGGGTCACTTCAGCAGGCCGGCGGCGCGCGCCGATTCCTCGATGCCCTTGTAGTTCTCAGGCTGGGTCTCGATGAAGCGGCTGGCCGCCTGCAGGTCGAGGATTTCCTTGTCGCGCGGCTTGCCCGGGTCGAGAGCGAGGAAGGCTTTCTTGATCTTCTCGGCCAGGGCCGGATCGAGGTTGCCGCGCACGGTCCAGTTGTAGTCGTAGTAGGTCGGCGTAGTGGCGAAGACCTTCACCTTGTTGGTGTCGACCTTGCCGCTGTCCACCAGCTTCTGCCAGACCGAAGCGTTGAGCACGCCAGCATCGACCTTGCCGGCCTGGACCCAGGCCACGGTGGCGTCGTGGGCGCCGGAATAGGCGACGCGGGAGAAGAACTGCTCGGGCACCACGCCGTCCTTCTGCATGAAGTAGCGCGGCATCAGGCTGCCGGAGGTGGACGAGACCGAGCCGAAGGCGAAGGTCTTGCCCTTGAGGTCCTGGATCGATTTCACGTTCGGGTCGGCAGTGATGAATTTGCTGGTGAACTGCTGGTCCTGCTCGCGCTGCACCAGCGGGATGGCGTTGCCGGTCTTCAAGCGCGCCTGGACGAAGGTGAAGCCGCCCAGCCAGGCCATGTCCAGGCGATCCGAGGCCAGGGCCTCGACCACGCCGGCGTAGTCGGACACCGGGATGAACTTCACCGGCATGCCCAGTTGCTCTTCAAGGTAGGCGCCCAGCGGCTTGAACTTGCGCAGCAGTTCGGTCGGGGCTTCGTCGGGGATGGCGGAGACCTTGAGTTCCTTCGGTGTATCGGCGTGGGCGAAGACGGCGGACAGGGACAGGGCGAAACCGGCGGCGAGCGCCAGGGTGCGTTTGAGCATGGGGAGAGTTCTCCGGGTCAATGGCGGAAAAAACTCCGGCAGTATAGTGGCGGCGCGTCTGTTTGGCTGCCCTGCGGTTTCGTCGCGGCGCCTTCGGCCGGCAGTAACCGGCGCCTGTTAGAATGCCGATCCCCGTACTTTCCCACCTCTGTACTGGAGATTGTCCATGTCGTCCGCCATTCCCTCCCTTGCCTTTGCCGGCCTCGGCCTGATGGGCGTGCCCATGTCCCGCCGCCTGCTTGCCGCCGGCTTCCCGCTGACGGTGTGGAATCGCTCCGCCGGCAAGCGCGAACTGCTCGCCGCCGAAGGTGCGCAGGCCGTGGCGATGCCTGCGCAGTTGTGTGCCGATGCCGAGGTGGTGATGCTCTGCCTGGCCGATACTGCCGCCGTGCGCGAAGTGGTGTTCGGTGCCGGCGGCATCATCGAGGGCGCTCGCGCAGGCCAGGTGCTGGTGGACTTCTCCAGCCTGGAACCGGCGGCCACCCGCGAGATGGCCGCCGAGCTGGAAGCGCGCACCGGCATGCGCTGGGTCGACGCGCCGGTCTCCGGCGGTACGCCGGGCGCCGAAGCGGGTACGTTGGCAATCATGGCGGGCGGGCGCGTCGAGGACATCGAGCGCGTGCGGCCGATCCTGGCCCATCTCGGCCAGCGCCTGACGCGCATGGGCGACGTCGGCGCGGGGCAGGTGACCAAGGTGTGCAACCAGATGATCGTCGCCTGCAATGCGCTGGTGATCGCCGAAGTGGTGGCGCTGGCGGAGAAATCCGGCGTCGATGCCAGCCTGATCGCGCCCGCCCTGGCCGGCGGTTTCGCCGATTCCAAACCCTTGCAGATCCTGGCTCCGCAGATGGCGCAGAGCCAGTTTGAGCCGGTGAAGTGGCACGTGCGCACGCTGCTCAAGGACCTGGACACTGCCGTGAAGCTTTCCCGCGAGGAAGGCTCGGCCACGCCGATGAGCGGCCTCGCCGCGCAACTGATGCGCCTGCACGGTAGCCAGGGCAATCTTGAACGCGACCCGGCTACCCTGGTCGAGCAATACCGTCTTTCGAAGGAATTCCCCGTATGAAACTCTGCGCCAACCTGTCCCTGCTGTTTACCGAAGTCCCGCTGCTGCAGCGTATCGACGCCGCCGCCAAGGCCGGTTTCGAGGGCGTGGAGATCCAGTTCCCGTACGACGTCCCCGCGCAGGACCTGAAAGCTGCACTGGATGAAGCCGGCCTGCCGCTGATCCTCATCAACCTGCCGGCCGGCGACCTGATGCAGGGCGGCCCGGGCATTGCGGCTGTGCCGGAGCGCGCGGCGGAGTTCGAGGCGGCGCTGGCCAAGGCGCTGGACTACGCGCGCATCGTCAAGCCGCAGCACGTCAACGTGCTGGCCGGCCGGCTGGTCGAGGGGCAGGAGCGCGAGGTTGCTCTGCAGACCCTGGCCGAGCGCCTGCGCAGCACCTGCGATGCCTTCGCCGGCACGGGCACCGACGTGCTAATGGAAGCCATCAACTGCCATGACATGAAGGATTTCCTGCTCAATACCCCGGAGCACCTGCAGGACATGCTCGAGCGCGTGGCGCGGGAAAACCTGCGTGCGCAGCTGGACCTCTACCACATGGCGCGCATGGGCCTGGAGCTGGTGGATTGCATCTACGCGCTGATGGGCCAGATCGGCCACGTGCAGTTCGCCGACTACCCCGAGCGCGGCGAGCCGGGCTCGGGCGAGATGGAATTCGAAGTGCCGCTGCAGGTGCTCGATGACGTCGGCTACGACGGCTGGCTGGGCGCGGAGTACCGCCCCACCGGCACCACCGCCGACTCCCTGCGCTGGCTGCCGCGCTGGCGTGCGGGGAAGTTCGATTTCTGAGGGAACCCCGCAGTCAGGCCTGATTGCGCAGCAAGGCCGTGTCGCTGTCTTCGCGGTAGGCCTCGAGGAATTCCACCAGTGCGGAGAGGGGCAACGGGCGGCTGAACAGGTAACCCTGGGCCAGCTCGCAATGGTTATCGCGCAGGAACGTCAGTTGCTGCGCGTGCTCTACGCCCTCGGCGATCACCTTCAGGTGCAGCTTCTGCGCCATGGCGATGATCGCCTGGGCGATCTCGCTGTCGCGGCGCGACTGCGGCACGTCGCGGATGAAGGAGCGGTCCACCTTCAGCGCATCCAGCGGCAGCTGGCGCAGATAGGACAGCGATGAGTAACCGGTGCCGAAATCGTCGATCGACAGGCTCACACCCAGCTCGCGCAGGCGGTTGAGCAAGGGAACGGCCTGGCTGATATTGGACATCACGGCGTTCTCGGTGACCTCCATCTCCAGGTAGCGCGCGGCAAGGCCGGTTTCTTCGAGCGTCTGCTGGACTTCATCGACCAGCCCTTCGCGGCCGAGGTTGCTGGCGCAGCAGTTCACCGCTACCCGCAGGTCCGTGTAGCCCAGGTCGTGCAGGCGTCGCAGGTCCTCGCAGGCGCGGCGCAGTACCCAGGCGTCGAGCGCACCGATCAGGCCATTGGCGGTCGCCAGGCCGATAAAGCGGTCCGGCGCCAGCAGGCCGTGGGTAGGATGCTTCCAGCGCACCAGCGCTTCGAGCTGTTCCACTTCGCCATGATCGATACGCAGGATCGGCTGGTAGTAGAGCACCAGCTCGTCGTCCCACAACGCCTTGCGCAGTTCCTCCTCCAGCTGCAGCTCCTGGGTTGCCTTGGTCTTCAGGTGCGGGCTGAAGAAATGCGTGGCGTTACGGCCGTTGCCCTTGGACTGATAGAGCGCCAGGTCCGCGTGCTTGAGCAGTTCTTCGGGTTGATCGCCGTCGTTGGGGAACAGGCTGATGCCCACGCTCATGGTCATCACCAGGTTGCGCCCGGCCGTGCTGATCGGCTCCTTCATGCGCTGCATCAGGCGTTGCGCGAGGATGCGCGCCTCGTGGTCCTCACCCAGGTCGGCGAGGATGCAGAACTCGTCGCCGCCAAAGCGCGCCAGCAGGTCGGTGCTGCGCAGCGCACTGCGCAGGCGCTCGGAAACGATGCACAGCAGCTCGTCCCCGGCGGCATGGCCAAGGGAATCGTTGACCCGCTTGAAGTGGTCGACGTCCAGCAGGATGACCGCCATGCCCTGGCCCTTCTGCCGATTGCGCTGCAGGCGGGCGGTGAATTCCTCGTTGAGCGCGTTGCGGTTATGCAGGCCGGTGAGGCCGTCGAAGCGGGCCAATTGCTGCAGCGAGGCATTGGCGTGGTCCAGTTGGCTGAGCAGGGCGTTGACCCGGCTCAACTCGCTTTCCTTGCTTTCCAGGCTGTCTTCGATCCAGGCCGCCCAGAGCCCGGCGAGCACCACGGCGAGGGCCAACAGGCCAACCATCAGGCCGAGCTGGATGGCGTTGTTGCGCCCAAGGTCCGCCACCGGCGCTACCCAGGAGGGCAGGGTCAGGGTCAGGGCGGCCATGCCGGTGAAGTGCATACTGGCGATGGCGCCACCCAGCAGCAGGCTGGCGAAAACCTGGTAGATCCACTGGCGGCCCGCCGGCTGACGATTGAGTACCGGCGCCAGTACCAGGGCGACGAAGGCCACCAGCACGGCCATCAGCACCGACAGGGTAACCAGCAGCGGGTCGTAATGCTGCATCGGCGGCGACTCGATGGCGGCCATGCCGGTGTAGTGCATCCCGGCGATGCTGGCGCCGATGCAACAGGCGGCCAGCAGGTACTGCAGGGGGCTAAGGCCCGCGTGGGCGAGCAGGCGCATGGCGACCACGCAGATGGCGATGGCGATGAGCAGGGAGATCAGTGTCAGGCCGCCGGAGAAGTGCAGCGGAACCGACGAGCGGAAGGCCAGCATGGCGACGAAGTGCATCGACCAGATGCCGCTGCCCAGGCAGATGCCGCCGACCCACTGCCAACGGTGCGCATGTTGCGGTGCGCGGACCATCCGTGCGGCGATGCTCAGCGCGACGAAGCTGGCGACGCAGGCGATGAGGATGGCCAGCAGAACCAGGCCGGAATTGTGAGAGCACTCCAACAGCACAGCATCGGGTAAGGCGTCCTTCTGCCAGTCCATGGGCGGGATGCTCCAGATGTCGGGGGAGGTGGTTGGCGAATTGATATCACTTTGATGTGAGTCTAGGAAGCTGTCCGCGGCCCGCAAGGTCTTGCGGCCATTTCCGACAAACTGGTTAATACGAAACGACGTACGGTAGTGCCAGATTCTGCTTTGATATTCTCCAGACTCTGAAGGAAGTGCGGTGTTTCGAAATTGACACTTTTTTGACTAATTGCCCGCTAGAGTTGCGCCGCCGGCCGGCAGCATCGGCCATCCCATTTCCTATCCGACTATCGATGTAAGGAGTGCGCTCGATGTCCGAGGGCAAGCGCCGCCTCTTCCCCCAGGTCAGCTCTGCAAGGCTGGTCCTGCTGTTCTCGCTGGCACTGGTGCTGTTCTACAACTTCGCCACCTGGCGGGCCCTGAACAGCCTGGTGCCCATGGAGGGCCTCTGGGGCGTGGCGTTCTTCGCCTCGTTCGCCTTGTTCCTCTGGGCCGCCTTCACGTTGTTGCTGACCCTGGTGTCCTTCCGTCCTTTGCTCAAGCCGGCGTTGACCCTGGTGGCGCTGGTTTCGGCGGCGGCGGCGTACTTCATGAACTCCTACGGTGTCGTGATCGATACCGTGATGGTGCAGAACGTCATCGAGACCAACCCCGGCGAGGCCGCCGCGCTGTTCAGCGCGCGCATGGTCGGCTACCTGCTTCTGCTGGGCGTGCTGCCGGCGGTGATCATCTGGTT
Source organism: Pseudomonas sp. HS-18 (assembly GCF_020401845.1). NCBI lineage: Bacteria > Pseudomonadati > Pseudomonadota > Gammaproteobacteria > Pseudomonadales > Pseudomonadaceae > Pseudomonas > Pseudomonas sp. HS-18. Next base: position 5,005,519 of record NZ_CP084413.1, on the reverse strand, counting down.
GACGCCCGTCCGCTACAGCCCGTTCTTCCGCGGGCTGCTGAACAAGGTGCTGGTCATCCTCGGTTGCCTGGTGGTGGTCGCCGTCTGCGTCGGTTCGTTCTATTCCACCTACGCGCCGGTGTTCCGCCAGGAAGAGAAGCTGACCCACTTCATCAACCCGACCAACTACATCTATGCGGTGAGCAAGTTCACCAAGCAGCGCCTGGGCATCAAGGAACATCTGGTGGTGCAGCCCATCGGCGAGGACGCGGTAATGCCGCGCAAGGTGAATGCCGACGGCAAGAAGTCGCTGATGATCTTCGTGGTCGGCGAAACCGCCCGTGCGGACCATTTCTCCCTCAATGGCTACGCGCGCGAGACCAACCCGGAGCTTGCGAAGCTCGATATCCTCAACTTCACCAACGTCAGTTCCTGCGGCACGTCGACGGCGGTTTCCGTGCCCTGCATGTTCTCGAAGTTCCCCCGCGAGGACTACAGCGACAAGAAGGGCAAGACCAACCAGGGGCTGCTCGACATCCTCCAGCGGGTCGGCGTGTCGGTGCTCTGGTTGGACAACAACAGCGATTGCAAGGGCACCTGCCTGCGCGTGCCCAGCCGCGATATCTCGAAGGATCAGCCGGGCCCGTTCTGCGACGGCAATCGTTGCCTTGACGAAGCCATGCTGCAGGACCTGCAGGCTTACATCGATGGCCTGAAGGATAACGCGATCATCGTCCTGCACGCCGATGGCAGCCATGGTCCGGAGTATTACGATCGTTATCCGAAGACCATGGAGCGCTTCACCCCGGTTTGCCATACCAACCAATTGGGCAGCTGCAGCAAGGAAGAGCTGGTGAACGTCTACGACAACACCATCCTCTACACCGATTACTTCCTCTCCAAGGTCGTGGAGCTGCTCAAGCACAACGAGGGACGCTTCGATACGTCGATGCTTTACGTCTCCGACCACGGTGAGTCGCTGGGCGAGAACGGCGTATATCTGCACGCCGCGCCCTATGCCATCGCGCCGAAAGCACAGACCCACGTGCCGATGGTGATGTGGTTCGGCAACGGAGCGCTGGGTGGCATGGGTGTCGATCGCGGCTGCCTGGAGAAGAAAGCCGGCGGCGACGAGCTGAGCCATGACAACCTGTTCCATTCGGTGCTCGGGCTTTACGGTGTGCAGACCAGCCTGTACCAGCCGGACCTGGACATCTTCCACTCCTGCAAACGTGCCATGACCGCTTCGCAATGACTGAAGGGCCGACCTGAACGACGGCCATGAAAAAGGCCCTGCGGCTTCTGCCGCAGGGCCTTTTGTTTTCCGGGAGCTGTTACTTCTCGCGAACCAGCAAAACCGGACGGTTGCTGACGCGCAGCAGGCCTTCGGCCACGCTGCCCAGCATCAGGCGACGTACGCCACGGCGGCCGTGGGTGCCCATCACGATGACATCGGCCTTGGAGGCTTCGGCCTCGATCTCGATGCGCTCGGCAATTTCCTCGCTGGCGCGCTCCTGGCAGACCCGCTCGAAGCTGGTTTTCACCGGGAACTCGGCGATCTTCTCCTTCGCCTTGCCGAGGATGTCATCGGCAGCCTTCAGCGCGGCTTCGCGCAGCGGCTCCGGGTTGTAGTACACGGCGTAGTCGGGCAAATGGCGCAGCGGGCTGTCGACGATGGTGATGACGCGCAGCTCGCCGCCGCTCAGCTGAGCCAGCTTGGCCGCCTCGACCAGGGCTCGGTCGGAAACCGGGCTGCCGTCCACCGCTACCAGAATGCGCTCGTACATGATGTGTTCCCTCAATGAGTGGCTTGGTAGGGAAACTCTATCCCCCCATGGGCGAGAATCCCTTGCGCAGCGTCAATGGTAGTCGGTGTGCCTGAATATGCCGGGAATAGAGCGGGTTGTTTCGCTGATCGTGGGGCTCGCCATTGCGTAGGAACGGTGCCCATGAAAAAGCCGCCACCGGGTGCCCGGTGGCGGCTTCTTCATTTCGGCGTTGCCGAGATCAGCCGGCGACCAGCACGCGGATCGCCTCCAGGCGCAGCGAGGCCTTGTCCAGCATCGCCAGGCTGTCGTCACGCTGCTTGCGCAGGGCATCCAGCTCGCTGTCACGCACGCTGGGGTTGACGGCCTTGAGCGCGGTCAGGCGCGCCAGCTCTTCGTCCAGGGTCGCTTTCAACTGCTGGCGAGCCAGCTCCACGCGCTCGGCATGGCGCGGGGTGATCTTGGTCTCGGCCACGGAGAATTGCTTCGCCAGCACGTCGCGCTGGGCCTGCACGAACTTGTTGGCGCTGGCGCGCGGCACGCTTTCCAGCTGATCGTTCAGGGTGTCGAAGGACACGCGCGAGGACAGGTCGTTGCCGTTGGCGTCCATCAGGCAGCGCAGCGCCACTGGGGGCAGGAAGCGGCCGAGCTGCAGCTTGCGCGGTGCCACGGCCTCGCTGACGAACAGCAGTTCCAGCAGCACGGTGCCGGGCTTGAGTGCCTTGTTCTTGATCAGCGCCACCGAGGTATTGCCCAGCGAGCCGGACAGCACCAGGTCCATGCCACCCTGCACCATGGGGTGTTCCCAGGTGAGGAACTGCATGTCTTCGCGAGCCAGGGCCTGGCCGCGGTCGTAGGTGACGGTCACGCCTTCGTCGTCGCCCAGCGGGAAGCTGGCGTCGAGCATCTTCTCGCTGGGGCGCAGGATCAGGGCGTTCTCGGAATGGTCCTCGCTGTCGATGCCATAGGTGTCGAACAGGCGCTCCATGTAGATCGGCAGGGCGAACTGGTCATCCTGTTCCTCGATCTCCGCCACCAGCGCCTCGCCTTCGCCGGCGCCGCCGGAGTTGAGCTCCAGCAGGCGGTCGCGGCCGTTGTGCATCTCGGCTTCCAGCGCCTCGCGGGCAGCGGTGCCTTCGGCCAGCAGGGCCTCGAAGGCGTCGTCGTCGCCGCCGTCCAGCAGTTCCACCAGGCGCGGGCCGAAGCGGTGCTGCAGGGCGTTGCCGGTGGGGCAGGTGTTGAGGAAGGCGTTCAGCGCCTGGTGGTACCACTGGAACAGGCGTTCCTGCGGGCTGTTTTCCAGGTGCGGGACGTGGATCTGGATGGTGTGCTTCTGGCCGATCCGGTCCAGGCGGCCGATGCGCTGTTCCAGCTGGTCCGGGTGGGCCGGCAGGTCGAACAGCACGAGGTGATGGGCGAACTGGAAGTTGCGGCCTTCGCTGCCGATTTCCGAGCAGACCAGCACCTGGGCGCCGAACTCTTCATCGGCGAAGTAGGCGGCGGCGCGGTCGCGTTCGAGGATGCTCATGCCTTCGTGGAACACGGTGGCCGGGATGCCGGACTTCAGGCGCAGGGCGTCGCCCAGGTCCATGGCGGTCTCGGCATGGGCGCAGATCACCAGCACCTTGTACTGCTTGAGCATCTTCAGGGTGTCGATCAGCCACTCGACGCGCGGATCGAAGCGCCACCAGCGGTTGTTCTCGTCGCCGTCGTCGGCCTGGGCCTGGAAGCTGACTTCCGGGTAGAGGTCCGGGTGCTCGCCCAGCGGCAGCTCCATGTACTCGATCGGGTTGGCCAGTACGTAAGGATGCAGTTGGCGTTCCGGGAAGCCCTGCACGGCGGCGCGGGTATTACGGAACAGCACGCGGCCGGTGCCGTGGCGGTCGAGCAGCTCGCGTACCAGGCGGGCGCGGGCCTCTTCATTGCCGGCCTCGACGCTGGCCAGCAGCTCGTCGCCCTCGCTGCCGAGGAAGCCGTGGATGGCCTGGCGCGCGGTAGGGGAGAGGGTGCCCTGGTCGACAAGCTCCTGTACCGCTTCGGCAACCGGGCGGTACTGACTGCTTTCGGTGCGGAAGGCTTCCAGGTCGTGGAAGCGGTCCGGATCGAGCAGGCGCAGACGGGCGAAGTGGCTATCCAGGCCGAGCTGTTCCGGGGTCGCGGTGAGCAGCAGCACGCCAGGGATGACCTGGGAGAGTTGCTCGACCAACTGGTATTCCGGGCTGGCCTGTTCCGGGTGCCACACGAGGTGGTGGGCCTCGTCGACCACCAGCAGGTCCCATTCGGCAGCGAACAGCGCGTCCTGGGCCTTCTCGTCCTCGCGCAGCCATTCCAGCGCCACCAGGGCCAACTGGGTGTCCTCGAAGGGATTGCTGGCATCGCTCTCGACGAAGCGCTCGCGGTCGAACAGCGCGACTTCCAGGTTGAAGCGCCGGCGCATTTCCACCAGCCACTGGTGCTGCAGGTTTTCCGGTACCAGGATCAGTACGCGGCTGGCGCGGCCGGAGAGCAGCTGGCGGTGGATCACCAGGCCCGCTTCGATGGTCTTGCCCAGGCCCACTTCGTCGGCCAGCAGGACGCGCGGCGCCATGCGGTCGGCGACTTCGCGGGCGATGTGCAGCTGGTGCGCGATGGGTTGCGCGCGGGCGCCGCCCAGGCCCCACAGCGAGGACTGCAGCAGGCGGGTGCGGTGTTCCAGGGTGTGGTAGCGCAGGCCGAACCAGGACATCGGGTCGATCTGCCCGGCGAACAGGCGGTCGCTGGCCAGGCGGAACTGGATGAAGTTCGACAGCTGGGTTTCCGGGACGGTGTGCGGCTCGTTCTGCGCGGTGATGCCGTGGTAGATCAGCAGGCCGTCGATCTCGTCCACTTCGCGGACGGTCATCTTCCAGCCTTCGAAGTGGGTGATCTGATCGCCCGGGGCGAAGCGCACGCGGGTCAGCGGCGCATTGCGCTCGGCGTACTGGCGGGTATCACCGGTGGCCGGATAGAGCACCGTGAGCATGCGGCCATCCAGCGCCAGGATGGTCCCCAGGCCGAGTTCCGCTTCACTGTCACTGATCCAGCGTTGACCGGGTTGATACTGCGCCATGGACACCTCCCAAAAAAAGCCGGCTATGGTACCGGAACGCGCAGCGTTCAGCGATGGCCGTCGGCGCCTCCGGTCGTCCGAAATGTCGCTACGGCCGCCGGCAGGTGCCGGATTTCACGGCAGATTCATCGCGAATCGAACAAAGTGTAGCGAGGCGGGCTCAAGTCTCTAGCGCTGCCGCCGATAGCCTGACAAGAGGACTTCCCACCGAGCTTCGGCGCAGGAGCATCCCGATGCTGCCACTTGTACCGACCCATTTTGCCCCCGTCACTGCCCAGCAGGACCTGCCCAGGCCGCGACCGGATGTCGCCCCGGTGACGCCACCTGCGCCCAGCGCGGGCAACGCTGGTGTGGAGCTGGAGCGCCGTCCGGACGAACAGGCGCTCAAGGACGAGTACCAGCGCCGACGCAAGCGTCGCGAGCAGACCGACGGCACGCCCGAGGGCGAGGCGCTGGAGGAGCTGGAAGAAGTCGAGGAACTGGGTGAAGGCGTGCAGGCCGCGCCGCGCAAGGGACTGTGGATCGATGTCGAGGTCTGACTTCCCGGGGTAGTAGACTCTGTCCATCGCTGAATGCCCGAGCCTTGCATGCTGTTCGACGACGCCCCCATCCTGCTGCCCGATGCAGAACTGCGCCTGATTCCCGACTGGTGCCCGCCGCCGCGTGCCGCCCGTTGGCTGGCGCAGTTGCTGGCCGAGACGCCCTGGGAGCAACCGCTCGTCCGTCTGCACGGCCGCGACTACCCGGTGCCGCGCCTGGTCAATTGGTACGGCGATCCCGAGGCCTTCTATACCTATTCCGGCCTGACCCACGCGCCGCTGCCCTGGACGCCGCTACTGGCGGAGATTCGTGCCGCGGTGGAGGCGGCGGCCGGGCAGCGCTTCAATGGCGTGCTGCTCAACTACTACCGCGACGGCCAGGATTCCATGGGCTGGCACAGCGATGACGAGCCGGAGCTCGGACGCAATCCGGTGGTGGCCTCGCTGAACCTGGGCGGGACCCGGCGCTTCGATTTGCGGCGCAAGGGGCGAAACACAATCGAACATTCCATGGAGCTTTCCGGCGGTTCGCTGCTGGTCATGTCCGGCGCGACACAGCATTATTGGCAGCATCAGGTCGCCAAGACGCGCCGTCCGGTCGCGCCGCGCCTGAACCTGACTTTCCGCCTGGTGCATGCCCTGCCATGAGCAACGACGACAAGCTGATCGACTTCACCGCCGAGCGCGACAAGCGCATCCACGACGTGCACGAAAAGCGCCTGCAGGATGTGCGCAAGGCCTTCGAGCAGGCACTGCCGCTGGGCAAGTCGCGCAAGAAGGGCAAGAGCAAGCCGAAGAAGCGCTGAGCTTCTTCGCCTCCAATCCCCCGCTTCACCCGCAAACCCCCGCCCTGCGCGGCTTCCCGCCGCACCCCGTCCCCTCCGAAACTTGACCTGCGTCAGTGCTCCGGGCCTCCCCGGAAAGCGCCTTGTCGTCCATTGATCCAGGTCAATTTGCACCGCCAGGCCGCCGGTAATCTGCACACATCCCCAGACGATGTAGGCAACAGGAGGCCAGCATCATGTTCATCGACGAAGTGGTTCTCGCAGGCATCCTTACCGTCGGACTGATGGTTGTTTTCTTCGGCGGGGTTGGAATTTTCATCTGGAAGGACAGCCACAAGAAGAGCTGATCCTTACAGATTCACAGAGCACGCAAGGCACTTCGGGCGACTTAGGTCGCCCGTTTTTTTGCCCTGACGAAAGTGGGGATGACATATTGTTAGCTTGCTAATAATATGATCAGCAACGATTCCATCATCCTCTTTGCCGGCTATCTTTAAGCGATAGACCCGGACCCTTTCGAGAGACCGCGTGCGACCTACGCTGCAGGCATTCCTCGCGCCGGATACGCTGGCGCTGAAATTCGCAATCAAGACCCTCCTGGCCGGTGGTCTGGCGCTCTGGTGCGCCTTCCGCTTTGACCTTGAGCAGCCGCAGTGGGCGCTGATGACCGTGTTCATCGTTTCCCAGCCGCTGTCGGGCATGGTGGTGGCCAAAGGGCTTTTCCGCCTGATCGGTACCGTGGTCGGTACTGTCATGTCGGTGGTGATGATCGCGCTATTCGCCCAGACGCCCTGGCTGTTCCTGCTGGCCATCTCGCTCTGGCTAGGGCTCTGCACGGCTGCGTCGACGAGCCTGCGCAACCACGTTTCCTACGCCTTCGTGCTATCGGGCTACACCGTGGCGATCATCGGCCTGCCGGCGATCAACCATCCGCTGGACGTGTTCGACCAGGCCGTGGCGCGCAGCACGGAAATCTGCCTGGGGATCCTCTGCGCCTCGGCCATCAGCGCCATCCTCTGGCCCCGTCGCGTCGAGGCCAACCTGGACAAGCAGGCCCAGTCCACCTGGCTTACCGGCATGCAGGCCGCGCGCAGCGAGATCGATGCCGACGCTCGGCAGATCAAGGGACTGCTGCAGGCGCTGGGCAAGATTGTCGAAGTCGACGTGCAGCGCGACCATGCCTGGTTCGAGGGCTATCGCGGACGCATGCGCTCACGCGCGCTGCGGATTCTTTCCCGTGACTTGCTTAGCCTGCTGCGCACCGCGCGCGGTGTAGCGCGCCAGCGCAGCGTGCTGGATGCGGAAGACCGTGCCCGCCTGCAGCCCTGGTTCGAGGAGCTGCGTGCCGCGCTGGAAAATCCCCAGGTCGATGTGATGCATGGGTTGCAGGAGCGCCTGCAGAAGGCCGGCACCGACGACAGCTATTCCAACGACCTGCGCTACTGCCTGACCCGTTGTGCCTTGTTGCTGCGCAAGGCGGTGGATTCGGAACGGACCATGCGTGCGGTAGCCGACGGTCGGGTGGACGATGTTGCCACCGGTACCCTGTCCTGGCACCGCGATGGGCTGATGGCGCTGTTCTACGGCCTGCGCAGTGCGCTGGCGTTACTCGGCATGTCGGCCTTCTGGATGGCCACGGCCTGGCCGGCGGCCACCGGCGGCATGCTGCTGGCGGCGGTGATCTGCAGCCTGTTCGCAAACCGCGACAATGCCGTCACCATCGGCCTGGGTTTCCTGCGAGGCATTCTCTACGCGATCCCGGCGGCTGCCATCGTAAGTCAATGGCTGCTGCCGCAGTGGAACGGCTTCCCGCTGCTTTGCCTGGCACTGGGCGTGCCGCTGTTCTTCGCCTTGCTGGGCATGGCCACGCCAGCGCTGGCGGGCACGGCGACGTCCTTTTCGATCCACTTCATCACGCTCGTAGCGCCCAGCAACGTGATGAAGTACGACCTGGCCAACCTGCTTAATTCGGCCCAGGGCATCGTCATCGGCGTGGGCTTTGCGGTGCTGGTGTTCCGCTTGCTGACCTTGCCGGCGGACTGGCTCAACCGCCGGTTGATCCAGGCCACCTGCGAAGATCTCGGACGCCTGACTCGGCGGCCGCTGGCCGAAGCCGAGAACTGGTTTGGCGGGCGCATGGCCGACCGCCTGATCCGTCTGGCGCGGCACTACACTCTGTTGCCCAAGGAAGAGCAGCGGCGTTGGCAGGACGGCCTGTTCGCCCTTGACCTGGGCAATGAGCTGATCCACATGCGAGCCTGCCTCAACGGCGCCCAGGGGCAGTTGCGCAAGCGTCGTGATCAGTTCCTCGGTGCACTGGGCAGCGTGCTGGAAAAGGGCCCTGGCGCGGGCCGCGAGCCGCGCCTGGAAAGCCTGTGCCCGCCGCTGGAGGAAGCCCTCGCGCATGATCTGCAGGGTGACGACGAATCCAACCGCCTGGCCCGTGCTGCGCTGGCGCAATTACGCCATACCTGGCGCCAGTGGTGCCGCCTGGAGGACGCCAATGGGACTGCATGAGTTCGGCTGGGGTGGCGTGTTTCTGAGTCCGCTGTTCATCTACGCGGTGCTGGCCCTGGGCCTGACCGTGGTTTTGCGCCTGCTGCTGCAGGCCACCCCCTTCGGACGCTGGATCTGGCACGAGGCGCTGTTCGACTGCGCGTTGTTCGTGCTGATTCTCTGCGCCATTACCTGGGCGCTCAGCGCTGTGCCCTGAGAGGAGAAGTTTGTATGCGCGGAACCTTTCGCGTAGCGGTCACCGTCATCCTGGTCATTGCCGCTGTCATGGCCGGCACCTGGCTATGGCGCTACTACATGCTGTCGCCCTGGACCCGCGATGCGCGCGTGCGCGCCGATGTGGTGGTGATCGCCCCGGACGTATCCGGCTGGGTCACCGACCTCGCCGTGCAGGACAATCAGCAGGTCAAGGCCGGTGACCTGATCATGCGCATCGACCACGAGCGCTATGCCGCCAACCTGGAGCAGGCCAAGGCCGTCGCCGAGACGCGCCAGCAGCAATATCGACTGCGCCTGAGCGAAGCCTCGCGGCGCAACAAGCTGGGCATCGCCGCCATCAGTGCCGAGGACAAGGAGACCGCGCAGATCAACGCCGCCATTGCCAAGAGCGAGTTCGACGAGGCCCAGGCCCAGGTGCGGCTGGCGCAGCTCAACCTGACCCGCAGCGAAATGCGCGCCCCGCGCGACGGCCAGGTCACCAACCTGCGCCTGGCCCAGGGCAACTATGCCCAGGCTGGCCAACCGGTGATGGCGCTGGTGGACCAGAAGTCCTTCTACGTCACCGCCTACTTCGAAGAAACCAAGCTGCCCGGCATCCGTGTCGGCCAGCCGGCGCAGGTGGTGTTGATGAGTGGCGACATCGCCATCGACGGCACGGTGGAAAGCATCAGCAGCGGCATCACCGACCGCAACGCGATCCCCGACAGCCAGTTGCTGGCCAACGTCGAGCCGACTTTCAACTGGGTGCGCCTGGCCCAGCGCATCCCGGTGCGCATCCGCCTGGGCACGGTACCCGAAGGCGTACACCTGAGCGCCGGGATGACCGCCAGCGTCACCGTGAAGGAGCGCTGAGCCCCAGCGCATGCGGTTCGCGCCCGAGCCAGCAGGAAAGTGCCGCGCACAGCACCGACGCGCCTACCAGGCTGACGCCGACCCAGGGCGTCCAGACGATGCCGGCCAGGCTGATCACCGCGCCGCCCAGCGCCGCGCCGAGGGCAACGCCCAGGTGCATGGCCGAGGTGTTCAGCGCCACGCCGGCGCTGCCGCTGGCGGGGTCGCTGGCGAGCAGGTAGCTCTGCACCGCTGGCGAAATCATCCAGCTGATGGTGCTCCAGACCATCAGCGCGCCGAGCAGCAGCCACGGATGTCCGAGGCTCAGCGGGATCGTCGTCATCGCCAGGGCGAACAGCACCGGCACCACGATCAGCGCGCGGCGCTGGCCGAGCCGGTCGCTCAGCCAGCCACCCAGATAACCGCCGCCGATGGCCGCCAGGCCGATCAGTAACAGGGTCAGCGCAATGCTCTGGCTGTCAGTGATCCCGGCGACCTGCTGGAACCAGGGCGTGATGTAGGCGAACAGGGTGAAGTGACCGCCCAACAGAAGAATCGACACCAGTTGTGCGAGATTCAGCGCCGGACTGCGCAACTGGCGCCTGTACGCTGCGCCATTGGCCGGGCTCTCCAGCGTGCGGCGGGGCAGGGCGAGCAGCAGCAGGGCGGCCAGTGGCAGCGAGTAAAGGGCGATGGCGGCGAAGATCCAGCGCCAGCCGAACCAGTCGTTGACCAGTACGCCGGCTGGTACGCCGAACACCAGCGAGCCGCTGATGCCCATGAAGATCAGGCCAATGGCGCGCCCGCGCTGGCCCGGCGGCGCCAGCTCCACCGCCAGCAGGCTGGCCTGCATGATCAGCAACCCACAGCACGCGGCCATGCCGATGCGCATCAGCAGCAGCGAGGCGTAGTCGGGACTCAGCGCGGCGCCAGCATTGAACGCGGCAAACACCAGCAGGGTGATGAACAGCAGCCGCCGGCAATCGGCGCCACGGGTCAGCCAGCCGAGCAACGGCGCGGCGATGGCGAAACTCAGGGAAAACAGGCTGGTGAGCTGGCCGGCGAGGCTGAGCGAGACATTCAGGTCGTCGGCGAGAGAGGGCAGGATGCCGGTGAGGATGGCCTCGGCGAGGCCCGCGGCGAAGGTGCAAAGGGACAGCAATAGCAGTCGAAGGTCCATGGCGGCTCCGATTCCCGGTGAGGGGTTTCGGGCACGAAGCCTTCGGTTATCCCGGATGGATGTGAGGTGACGGGGGCAGGGTAGTCGAGGGGAAAACTGTATACAAGTTTCCGGGGCCGGATGGCCGGCCCCGGAATTTGCATCAGCCGATGGTGATCGGCGGCAGGGCGGGCAGTTCGATGTCGAGTTTCTCGGTCGGCGCCATCACTTCGGCCTCGCCTTTCACCACGGCCTTGCCGTCCTGGTTGAGCACCACGGTGCCGATGCGCACGCGGTTCTTCGGCAGCTTTTCCAGCACTTCCAGTTCCACCGTCAGTTCGTCACCGAGCTTCACCGGGCGGGTGAAAGTCAGGTTCTGGCCGAGGTAAATGGTGCCCGGGCCAGGCAGGGTGGTGGCGATTGCCGCGCTGATCAGCGCGCCGGTGAGCATGCCGTGGGCGATGCGCTCCTTGAACTGGGTGGTGGCGGCGTAGTCGGCGTCCAGGTGCACCGGGTTGCGGTCGCCGGAGACCTCGGCGAACAGCTGGATGTCGCGCTCGCCGACGCTGCGCTTGAAGTTGGCCTTCTGGCCGACTTCGAGTTCTTCATAGGGGACGTTCTGCACGGAAGTCATAGGGGCTCCTCGGATTTCTCGACCTGCGGGACCGGGCACTGCGCGCCCAGCCAGTCGATCAGGTTGTGGATGACCTCGTCGCGGTTGCTCTCGTTGAACAACTCGTGGCGAGCGTCGGGATAAATCTTCAGTTGGACGTCACGAACCCCGGCGCGGGTCATCGCCTGGGCGAGATCGCGCAGGCGCTTGCCCTGGCTGACCGGGTCGCGTTCGCCGCCGATCACCAGCACGGGCAGGTCGTGGCGGATGCGCGAGAGATGCTCCACCGGCGTTATATCCGCCAGGCCGCCGAGCAGGTCCACCCAGAGCTGGTTGCTGCAGCGGAAGCCGCAGAGCGGGTCGGCGACATACTTGTCGACTTCGACGGGGTCGCGGCTGAGCCAGTCGAAGGCTGTTCGGTTTGGCTTGAAGGCCTTGTTGAACGAGCCGAAGGACAGCAAGTCGATCAGCGCGCTTTGCCCCAGCGGGCCCTGGCGCCAGCGTTCGAAGCGGGCGATGGCGCGAGCGCTTTTGTACAGCGCGACCGGCTGGTAATTGGAGCCGGACAGCACCGCCGCATTCACGCTGGCGCTGTGTTGCAGCAGGTAGGCGCTGCCAATGTAGCTGCCCATGCTATGGCCGAGCAGGATGATCGGCAGGTCAGGGTGTTCCTCGCGCACATGCTGGTTGAGCGTGTGCAGGTCGCCGATCACCTTGCCCCAGCCGCCGCGGTCGGCGTAATGGCCCAGCTCGCCGTTCTCGGCGGTGCGGCCGTGGCCGCGCTGGTCGATGGCATAGAGGTGATAGCCGGCGGCGTTCAGCGCCAGGGCCAGGCGCTCGTAGCGGCCGGCATGCTCGGCCATGCCATGGGACAGCATCAGGGCCCCGCGGGACGGGCTTTCCGGCGCCCAGTGGCGGGTGTAGAGCGGTGTCTCGTCGCTGGCGGCGAGCCAGTAGGCGGCGTAGGGCATGGGGTCCATCCTGCTTCTTGTTCGTCGATTCTTATTGGAATGGGGCCATGGAGCGGGCCAGACGGGGCGATTCTGCCACGCCGGGACATCTTCTGTATGGATTGCCGATAGCTCCCGGCCATTGTCGTGCAAGTCCCGTCCCAGGCGGCCGCCGGCTCTATCCCGCGCCGTGCCGGGATGGTGGAGCAAGATTCACGCAGTCTATGACGCCGCCTGGAGTCTTTGCGATGACCAAAGGAACTGCTAGCTTCCGTCGAATGACCGCAATGACGGTTCTGTTTCGCTCAGGTACGAGGACAAGAATAAATGCAACCTGATTTCTGGAACGACAAACGCCCGGCCGGCGTGCCCAGCGACATTGACCTGACCGCCTACAAGTCGGTGGTGGAAGTCTTCGAACGCTCCTGCAAGAAGTTCGCCGACCGCCCGGCCTTCAGCAACATGGGCGTGACCCTGACCTACGCCGAGCTGGATCGCCTGTCCGCCGCCTTCGGCGCGTACCTGCAGAAGCACACCGACCTCAAGCCCGGCGACCGTATCGCCGTGCAGATGCCGAACATCCTGCAATACCCCATCGCCGTGTTCGGCGCCCTGCGCGCCGGCCTCATCGTGGTCAACACCAACCCGCTCTACACCGCCCGCGAGATGCGGCACCAGTTCAAGGATTCCGGCGCCCGTGCGCTGGTCTACGTGAACCTGTTCGGCAAGCTGGTGCAGGAAGTGCTGCCCGACACGGGCATCGAATACCTGATCGAAGCGCAGATGGGCGACCTGCAGCCGGCGCTCAAGGGCCTGCTGGTCAACACCGTGGTCAAGCACGTGAAGAAGATGGTGCCGGAGTACAACCTGCCCCAGGCCGTTTCCTTCAAGGCAGCGCTGCGTCAGGGCCGCGGCCATGGGCTGCAGCCGGTCAAGGTCGGTCTGGAAGACATCGCGGTGCTGCAGTACACCGGCGGCACCACCGGCGTGGCCAAGGGCGCCATGCTCACCCACGGCAACCTGGTGGCGAACATGCAGCAGGTGCATGCCTGTCTGCAGCAACACGGGCCGGACGGCAAGCCGCTGATGCAGGTCGGCAACGAGGTGATGATCGCGCCGCTGCCGCTGTATCACATCTATGCCTTCACCGCGAACTGCATGTGCATGATGGTCAATGGCAACCACAACGTGCTGATCACCAATCCGCGCGATATCCCCGGGTTCATCAAGGAACTGAAGAAGTGGCGCTTCTCCGCGCTGCTGGGTCTGAACACCCTGTTCGTCGCCCTGATGGACCGCCCCGAATTCAAGGAGCTGGACTTCTCCAACCTGAAGGTCACCAACTCCGGCGGCACCGCACTGGTCACCGCCACCGCCGAGCGCTGGAAAGCCATGACGGGCTGCACCGTGGTTGAAGGCTATGGCCTCACCGAGACCTCCCCGGTGGTCAGCACCAACCCCTACGGCGACCAGGCGCGCCTCGGCACAGTCGGCATCCCGGTGCCGGGCACCGCGCTGAAGGTGATCGACGACGACGGCAACGACGTCGGCCTGGGCGAGCGTGGTGAGCTGTGCGTGAAGGGCCCGCAGGTAATGAAGGGTTACTGGCAGCGCGAAGAAGCCACCGCCGAGGTGCTGGACGCCGAAGGCTGGCTGCGCACCGGCGACATCGCGGTGATCGACCCGGACGGCTTCACCCGCATCGTCGACCGCAAGAAGGACCTGATCATCGTCTCCGGCTTCAACGTCTATCCCAACGAGATCGAGGACGTGGTCATGGCCCACCCGAAAGTCGCCAACTGCGCGGCCGTGGGCGTGCCGGACGAGAAATCCGGCGAGGCGGTGAAGCTGTTCGTCGTGGCCCGTGAGGGGGGTGTGACCGTCGAAGAACTCAAGGCCTACTGCAAGGAAAACTTCACCGGCTACAAGGTGCCCAAGCACATCGTGCTCAAGGACGCTCTGCCGATGACGCCGGTGGGCAAGATCCTGCGCCGCGAGCTGCGCGAAACCGCCTGAGGCGAGCGTGAATGAAAAGGGGGGGCTGATCCTGAATCAGCCCCCCCTTTTTTATGGCGTATTGTCGACGCGAGTGGGTCAACCACCACAGCCGCCGCTGCCGCACTGGCAGCAGCCGTCTTTCTTGCGCAGGATCTCGTAGAGATCGTCCTTGAGCTGCAGCTTCTGCTTCTTCAGTGTCTCTATGGTGTCATGGCTGGCGGGAGTGATCCCCGCCTCCATGTTCTTGATCTGCTGGTCGAGGTCGTTGTGGCTGTGGAAGAGCTTGGCGAAATGCGGGTCTTCGGTTTTCAGACGGGTAATCTTTTCGCGGAATTCGGGAAACATGAGGGTTCTCCAGGAGAGTGCATAAGCACTGTGCGGGAACCTTAATGGTCCGGTGTTGAGGTAGATCATTGAAGGCAGCGTACCCGGGCGCGCCGCCTGAGACGCTGTTCACAGCCGCCGCCGGCGGCGAATCGCTTCAACCGCGTGAGCCATGCGAAACCGGCCTATCCGAAACTGCGATTTCCACCTTCCGAGCGGGACCTGCCCTGAACACCGGACCCCGTTCTTTTTTCCGGTTTCATTTCCCTGAAATCCACTTTGTCAGACAATCCAACAAGGCTGCGAGCCTTCTGGGACGGGCTTTTCCGACGAATGGGAGATTGGTGACCGGAAAGCCTGTCTTCGGTCATTTTTCTTACGGACAAGGCTGTGTTTGGTGCTGGTCGCTGTTTCCCAAAGCTGATAATCTCGGCCCGCTTTTCGCTCCCCGAGCCGGGGGAAAGCGACATAAACACAACAAAGAACCGCGAACGCGGTAAAGATGAGCTGTTGCTTAGGAGTGGGCTTCCATGACCGACAATTTCTGGAAGGACAAATACCCAGTGGGGATCGCTGCCGAGATCAACGCTGACCAGTACCCGAACATCCTCGCGGTACTCAAAGAATCCTGCCAACGTTTTGCAGACAAGCCTGCCTTCAGCAACCTGGGCAAGACCCTGACCTACGGCGAGATGTACAAGCTCTCCGGGGACTTCGCCGCCTACCTGCAGCAACACACCGACCTCAAGCCCGGCGACCGCATCGCCGTGCAACTGCCCAACGTGCTCCAGTATCCGATCGTGGTCTTCGGCGCCATGCGCGCGGGCCTTATCGTGGTCAACACCAACCCGCTGTATACCGCGCGGGAAATGGAGCACCAGTTCAACGACTCGGGCGCCAAGGCGCTGGTGTGCCTGGCGAACATGGCTCACCTGGCCGAGGAAGTGCTGCCCAAGACCGGCATCCGCAACGTCATCGTCACCGAAGTGGGTGACATGCTGCCGCCGCTCAAGCGCTTCATCGTCAACTTCGTGGTCCGCAACATCAAGAAGATGGTGCCGGCCTACAGCATCCCCAACGCGCAGAAGCTCATCGACGTCCTGGCCAAGGGCCGCGGCAAGGCGGTGGCGGAAGTCTCGCCCAAGGGCGACGATGTAGCGGTGCTGCAGTACACCGGCGGCACCACCGGCGTGGCCAAGGGCGCGATGCTGACCCATCGCAACCTGGTCGCCAACATGCTGCAGTGCAAGGCACTGATGGGCGCCAACCTCAATGAAGGTTGCGAGATCCTCATCACCCCGCTGCCGCTGTATCACATCTACGCCTTCACCTTCCATTGCATGGCGATGATGCTCACCGGCAACCACAACATTCTGGTGACCAACCCGCGCGACCTGGCCAGCATGGTCAAGGAGCTGTCGCAGTGGAAGTTCACCGGCTTCGTCGGCCTGAACACCCTGTTCGTCGGCCTGTGCAACAACGAAGGTTTCCGCAAGCTGGACTTCTCCGCACTGAAGCTGACCCTCTCCGGCGGCATGGCCCTGCAGCAGGCTGCTGCCGAGCGCTGGAAGGACGTCACCGGCTGCGCCATCTGCGAAGGCTACGGCATGACCGAGACCAGCCCGGTGGTGTCGGTGAACCCGTTCCAGAACATCCAGATCGGCACCATCGGCATCCCGGTTCCGTCGACCCTCTGCAAGGTCATCAGCGATGACGGCCAGGACCTGCCACTGGGCGAGCGTGGCGAGCTGTGCGTCAAGGGCCCGCAGGTGATGAAGGGCTACTGGCAGCGCCAGGAAGCCACCGACGAGATCCTCGACAAGGATGGCTGGCTGCGTACCGGCGACATCGCGATCATCCAGGAAGACGGCTACATGCGTATCGTCGACCGCAAGAAGGACATGATCCTGGTGTCGGGCTTCAACGTGTACCCCAACGAGCTGGAAGACGTGCTCGCCACCCTGCCGGGCGTGCTGCAGTGCGCCGCGATCGGTATCCCGGACGAGAAGTCCGGCGAGGCGATCAAGGTCTTCGTGGTGTCCAAGCCGGGCGTCACCCTGACCAAGGAGCAAGTCATGCAGCACATGCACGACAACCTCACCGGTTACAAGCGTCCCAAGTCCGTGGAATTCCGCGACAGCCTGCCGACCACCAACGTTGGCAAGATCCTGCGCCGCGAATTGCGCGACGAAGAGCTCAAGAAAATCAGAGCCTGAGCCGATAGATAAGAAACCCGCCGCAAGGCGGGTTTTTTGATGGGGCAAGGAAGCCATGTCCCCTATCTGCCTGAGGTGAACGCCTTGAACACTGCCCTTCGTTTGCGCGCCAAGGTCCTGCTCCTGGCCATCGTGCCGATCCTCCTCCTCACCCTGCTGCTGTGCGCGATTTCCACCGTTGCCTTGAAGCAACTGGCGACCCAGCAGGAAGCGCAGATCCGCGAGAACCTTACCCAGGACCGCGAAGCCCAGCTGAAGAACTTCGTCGACGTGGCACTGGCCGCCGTCGGGCCTGTCTACCAGGCCGCTGCTCAGGGCGATGCCGCGGCGCGCGAACAGGGCATCGCCATCCTCAAGCGCCTCGAATACGGCAAGGGGGGCTACTTCTGGGGCTACGACACCCGCTCCATCCGCGTCTTCCAGGGCACCAGCGACGAACGCCTGGGCGAAGACTTCAGCGGCTATCGCGATCCCAACGGCGTCTACGCCATCCGCGAACTGGTGGCGGCGGGGCAGAGCGGCCAGCACTACGTGCGCTACAGCTTCACCCTGCCGGGCGGCAATGCCATCGTGCCGAAGATCGGCTACGCGCATTACCTGCCCAAGTGGAACCTGGTGTTCGGTACCTCCCTCAACCTCGACGACGTCGAGCGCGAAGTGAAGGAGGCCGGTGCCGCTTTCGATGCCAAGATCGACAACCTGCTGCTGCTCATGGGTGGCGGGGCGCTGGCGCTGCTGGTGGTGATCGGCCTGCTCGCCGGGCTGTTCAGCCGCGCCATCGTGCAGCCTATCGTGCAGGTCCGCGATAACCTCGACGACATGGCTGCCGGTGACGGCAACCTGACCCATCGCCTGAACCTGGGCCGCCATGACGAGCTGGGTGAACTGGCCGGCTCGTTCAACCGTTTCGTCGAGAAGATTCACGTACTGGTGCAGCAGGTCGCCGGCACCACGAACCAGCTGTCGGGTCTGGTGGGCGATGTGGCCCAGCAGGCGCAGCGCTCCGAACGCGCGATGGACGGGCAGCGCCACGAGACTGACCAGGTCGCCACCGCCATCAACGAAATGACCGCTGCTGCGCAGGAAGTGGCGCGCAGCGCACAACAGGCCGCCGACGCAGCGCAACAGACCGACCGCGAAGGCCAGGCCGCCAAGCGCGAAGTGGACCTGTGCGTCTCGCAGATCAACGACCTGGTGGGCGAGGTGCGCAGCAGCAGCGACTCCCTCGACACCCTGCGGCAGGACGTGCAGGGCATCGTCGGTGTGCTGGAAGTGATCCGTTCCATCGCCGAGCAGACCAACCTGCTGGCGCTCAACGCTGCCATCGAAGCGGCCCGCGCCGGTGAGGCCGGGCGTGGTTTCGCCGTGGTCGCCGACGAAGTCCGTGCCCTGGCCAGCCGCACCCAGCAGAGCACCGGGGAAATCCAGCAGATGATCGACCGCCTGCGCGGCACCACGGAAGGCTCGGTCAGTGCCATGCAGCGCGCCAGCGACATGGCCGAGCGCACCCGTGGCCAGGCCAACCAGGCCGGCCAGTCGCTGGACGCCATCGCCCAGCTGATCGGCACCATCAACTCGATGAACGCGCAGATCGCCAGCGCCGCCGAGGAGCAGACCGCGGTGGCCGAGGAGATCAACCGCAGCGTGCACCAGATCGCCGGCGGCGTGGAGAGCGTGGCGGACGACGCAGCCAAGGGCGCGCGCACGGCAACCGAGCTGAACGGCCTGGGCGAGCGCCTGCGCCAGCTCGTGGGGCAGTTCCGCATCTGAGCGGAGCCGCGCGCTGGCGGCATTGCATTGCTAGGGAATCGCAAGCGCCCATGGATGGGAGCTTGCGCTCCGATTCGGGTACGCCAGGCCAGTGGCGCATTCAACGGCGGTCCGAACAACCGGCTCCTTAGCCGATGGCACGTCTGCCCCCCAGATCGTTCACCGGCTCCTCCGCGCTGGAGACAGTCAACATTCCCCGCGGTACTTTCGGAAATCACCGATACCTCCATGGCAGCGCTGCTCGTAGCCTCGGCCGACGTTCCCACTGTCACGGAGTTCTAGCGCCATGCACCTCATCTGGACAATCTGTATCGGCTTCGTTGCGGGGCTTGTTGCGCGGTGGCTGGCACCCGGGAACAACTCCCTGGGCTTCTTCATCACCGCTGCCCTGGGTATTGCTGGCGCGCTGCTGGCGACCTTCGCGGGCCAGGCCTTGCACTTCTACCAACCCGACGAGTCCACGGGCTTCATTGGCGCGGTGATCGGCGCCATAGCCCTGCTCGTCCTCTACCACCTGCTGTTTGCCAAAAAGAGCTGAGGAAATTCGCCATGAGTCTGATGGATTCGTTGTTGCAGCAAGTGGTCGGTGCCGTCGGTGGCAATCTGGACGAGCACCTTGAAAATGCGCCCGCCGGCGCACTGGGGCAGAGCCTCACCGCCATGTTCCATTCCGATCAGACGCCGCCTTTCGCCAACACGGTGAGCCAGTTGTTCGGCCAGTCCAGCGATGTGCAGCGTGCGGGCATGCTGAATCAATTGCTGGCTGCCGCTGGCCCGGCACTGCTCGCCCAGATGATGAGCGGTGGCCTGGGCAAGGTGCTGCAGCCGGGCGCGACGCAGCTGACGCCGGAACAGGCCGGGCAGTTGAGCGCGTCGGAGGTGGAGGTGATGGCTGCCCAGGCGGAAAAGGCCAACCCCGGCGTAGTCGAAAGCATCGGCCACTTCTATGCCCAGCATCCCACGCTGATCAAGACCCTCGGCGGCGCGGCACTGGCCATCGCCCTGGCCAAACTGCGCGAGCACCAGCAGGCCTGACTCCCGGCGGGGCGCGACGCCCCGCCAATACGGGCCGCAACGCATTCGGCGTGGCGGCCCTTGCCGGTCCTCTGCGACAATCCACGGATTGTCTCCATGACAGCCCATTTTCCGGGACCGGCCTCGCTCGTTTGCGCTGCGCCGCTTCCCGCGCATACGCCAGCGAAGCCGATGACCCCAGAAACCACTCCGACTCCCGAACAGCTCCTGCAGCGCATGGACCATGCGCTGATCCGCGACCGCCATCGCCTGCGCCGGCAGCTCCACGAACTGCGCAAGCACCCGGACGACGCCAAGCTCGCCCAGTGGGCCGAGCGTTTCCAGGCCTCCTGCGCCAGGGTCGAGGCGCGCCGTGCGAGCATTCCGAAGATTCGCTACGACGACAGCCTGCCCATCGCCGCCAAGCGCGACGAGATCAAGGCCGCGCTGGAAAAGAGCCAGGTGGTAGTGATCGCCGGCGAAACCGGTTCGGGCAAGACCACCCAGCTGCCGAAGATCTGCCTGGAGCTGGGCCGTGGCACCCATGGCCTGATCGGCCACACCCAGCCGCGCCGCCTGGCCGCGCGCAGTGTGGCGACCCGCGTCGCCGAGGAAATCGGCACGCCACTGGGCTCGCTGGTCGGCTACCAGGTGCGTTTCGAGGACCAGAGCGACGACAGCACGCTGATCAAGCTGATGACCGACGGCATTCTGCTGGCCGAGACCCAGCACGACCGCTACCTGGAACGCTACGACACGATCATCGTCGATGAAGCCCACGAACGCAGCCTGAACATCGACTTCCTGCTCGGCTTCCTGAAGACGCTGCTGCCGCGCCGTCCCGACCTGAAGCTGATCATCACCTCGGCGACCATCGACCTCGAACGCTTCTCCAAGCATTTCGGCGATGCACCCATCGTCGAGGTCTCGGGCCGCACTTACCCGGTGGACACTTGGTATCGACCGCTCGCCGCGGAAGTGGACGAGGACGGCGAGGCGCTGTTCGACGACCTGTCCGTGGACCAGGGCATCCTCCGCGCGCTGGACGAAATTGCCGCCCATGAGCGCGAAATCGGCAAGCGCCCCGGCGACGTGCTGGTGTTCCTCCCCGGCGAGCGCGAGATTCGCGACGCCGCCGACATGCTGCGCAAGGCCAACCTGCGCCACACCGAAGTGTTGCCGCTGTATGCGCGCCTGACGCCGGCCGAGCAGCAAAAGATTTTCGCGCCCATGCCGGGGCGCAAGATCGTGCTCGCCACCAACGTCGCCGAGACCTCGCTGACCGTGCCGGGCATCCGCTACGTGATCGACAGCGGCACGGCGCGCATCAGCCGCTACAGCTACCGCGCCAAGGTCCAGCGCCTGCCCATCGAAGCCGTCTCGCAAGCCAGCGCCAACCAGCGCAAGGGCCGTTGCGGCCGGGTCGAGCCGGGCATCTGCGTGCGCCTGTACAGCGAGGAAGACTTCAACGGTCGCCCGGCCTTCACCGATCCGGAAATCCTGCGCACCAACCTGGCGGCGGTGATCCTGCAGATGCTCCATCTGCGTCTGGGCGACATCGAGGCCTTCCCCTTCATCGAGCCGCCGGATGGCAAGGCGATCAACGACGGCTTCACCCTGCTGCAGGAGCTCTCGGCAGTGAACCGCGAGGGCCAGCTCACACCGCTGGGCCGCCAGCTCGCGCGCCTGCCCATCGACCCGCGCCTGGGCCGCATGCTGCTGGAGGCCGCACAACTGGGCAGCCTGCCGGAAGTCCTCACCGTGGCCAGCGCGCTGTCGGTGCAGGACCCGCGCGAGCGGCCGATGGATCGCCAGCAGGCCGCCGACCAGGCCCACGCACAGTGGAAGGACCCGGACTCGGACTTCGCCGCCCTGATCAACCTCTGGCGCGGCTTCGAGGAGCAGCGCCAGGCGCTGGGCTCCAACCCGCTGCGCAACTGGTGCCGGAAGAACTTCCTGAACTACCTGCGCCTGCGCGAGTGGCGCGATGCGCACCGCCAGCTGACGTTGATCTGCCGCGAATTGCAGCTGCCTTTCGGCTCGAAGTCGGACGGCGCCCAGCGCAAGAACGAACCCGTCCGCGAGCAGGCCAAGTCGCACGACAACCGTGGCCGCCAGCCGGTCGCCAAGGCGGATGAGCCGAAGGCCCGCGACATCGACTACGCCGCCGTGCACAAGGCGATCCTCTCCGGCCTGCTCAGCCAGATCGGCCAGAAGGCGGAGGAGGGCGACTACCTCGGCGCGCGCCAGCGGCGCTTCTGGATTCATCCCTCCAGCGTCATCGGCCGCAAGAAGCCGCAGTGGATCATGGCCGCCGAGCTGGTGGAGACCACCAAGCTGTTCGCCCGCATGGTCGCCAAGATCGAGCCGGACTGGCTGGAACCGCTGGCCGGGCACCTGGTGAAGAAGAACTACCTGGAACCGCACTGGGAGAAACGCCGCGGCCAGGTAGTGGCCTACGAGCAGGTCACCCTGTATGGCCTGATCATCATCGGCCGCCGCGCCGTGCACTACGGCCCGATCGATGCGCCGGTGTCCCGCGAGATGTTCATCCGCGAGGCGCTGGTGCGCGGCGAGATCAACAGCCGCGCCAAGTGCCTGTCGGCCAACCGCCAGTTGCTGGAGAAGCTCGACGAGCTGGAAGCCAAGGCGCGCCGGCGCGACATCCTCGCCGACGAGGAAACCCTGTTCGCCTACTACGACGAACGATTGCCGGCGGATATCTACCAGTCTGCCAGCTTCGAGAAATGGTACGAGCGCGAGCACAAGGCAAAACCGGACCTGCTGATCATGCGCGAGGAAGATGTCCTCGCCCGCGATGCCAGTGAAGTCACTGCCGGTCTTTACCCGGATCGCCTGCAACTGGGTGAGTTGCAGTTGCCGCTCACCTACCATTTCGAACCGGGCCACGTGCGGGACGGCGTGACCCTGCGCGTGCCGGCGCCACTGTTGCCGCAACTGCCTGCCGAACGCCTCGAATGGCTGGTTCCGGGCCTGCTGGAAGCCAAGTGCATCGAGCTGGTGCGCTGCCTGCCCAAGGCCATCCGCAAGAACTTCGTGCCGGTGCCGGACTTCGTCCGGGCGGCGCTGGGCAAGATGGTCTTCGCCGAGGGCGCGCTGTCCGAATCCCTCGGCCGCGAGCTGCAGCGCATGACCGGCAGCCGTGTGCCGGAAGAGGCCTGGGCGGAAGCCGAGACCCAGGTGGAAAGCCACCTGCGGATGAACATCGAAGTGGTCGACGCCCGTGGCAAGTTCCTTGGCGAAGGTCGTGATCTGGCGGAACTCACCGCGCGCTTCGCCGAGGCCAGCCAGGCCGCGTTGGCGATCCCGCAGGCCGACAAGCCGCAGAAACCGGTGGAAGCCAAGGGCTTCGCCGGGGTCGCGGAAAAG
The DNA here is from genome assembly GCF_020401845.1 of Pseudomonas sp. HS-18. Classification (NCBI taxonomy): domain Bacteria; kingdom Pseudomonadati; phylum Pseudomonadota; class Gammaproteobacteria; order Pseudomonadales; family Pseudomonadaceae; genus Pseudomonas; species Pseudomonas sp. HS-18. The sequence goes on along the minus strand of NZ_CP084413.1, from coordinate 4,982,364 downwards.
GTCCAGCAGAAGGTCGCCGGGCTGTCGATGACGGTCTATCCGGCGCTGGTGGAGGAGGCCGGCGTGGTCAAGGAAAACCGCTTCCCGACCCAGGCCGAGGCCGACTACCAGCACCGCCGCGCCCTGCAACGCCTGCTCCTGCAACAGCTCGCCGAGCCGGCCAAGTTCCTGCGCAGCAAGCTGCCGGGGCAGACCGACATGGGTCTGCTCTATCGCGAGCTGGGCCGGGTCGAGTCGCTGGTGGAAGACATCCTGCTGGCCAGCCTGGACAGCGCCATTCTCGACGGTGAAGCCAACCTGCCGCGCGATGGCGCCGGGCTCGCGTCACTGGCCGAGAAGAAGCGCGGCGCCTGGACCGAGCACGCCGAGCGTATCGCCCGCCTGACCCTGGAAATCCTCAAGCTCTGGCATGGCTTGCAGAAGCGCTTCAAGGGCAAGGTCGACCTGGCCATGACGGTGCCGCTCAACGATGTGAAGGGGCAACTGGCCAGGCTGGTCTACCCCGGCTTCGTGCGTGACACGCCGCTGGAATGGCTGAAGGAAATCCCGCGCTATCTGAAGGCTGTGGAACAGCGTCTGGACAAGGTCGCCGGTCAGGTCCAGCGCGACCGCGTGTGGAGCGGTGAGATGGCCGGCTACTGGGAACAGTACTCGGCGCGCCTGGCCAAGCACGCCCAGGAAGGCAAGCGCGACCCGGAGCTGGTGCTCTATCGCTGGATGCTGGAGGAATACCGCGTTTCGCTGTTCGCCCAGCAACTGGGGACGAAGATTCCGGTGTCGGACAAGCGCTTGTCGAAGCAGTGGAGCCAGATCGAGGCCTGAAGATCAGGCCTCATTGGTGAACTCGGCAGCCGTGCCAGATGAACCTAGGGGGCTCATTGTGCAGGGGGCGGGTTGAGGATTTGTTCCACGACGCCTTGAGTGACATCGAGCAGTTGGTTGGACTGGTTGTAAGCGATGTCCGACCGGCCATCGATGACCAGAGCCAACCCGTGGGCCCGGGCGTAGGCTTCAGTGGCGGCCTGGATAGTGCTCTGAATTGTCTTGCGGACCATGTTGTCGTGCCGGGAGCGCTGCTGCTCGATCTTGCTGAAACTCTCGATCTTCGCCTTGAGGTCGGCAATCAGCTGGTCGTCGTCGATTTTTTGTATGCAGGCACCGCCCCTTGCCAAGCCGTGTACGTTGATTTGCATAATGTTCGTTGACGACACACCCTGGGTAGTCTTCTGCTCGGCTTGTGGGGCATCGCTTTTATCCTGGGCCATGCATCGTTGTATGGCGGCGGTTCGCAGACTGGACGCCTGCTGGTTCAGACGACGGTTTTCCTGCTGTAGGGCCCGGTAATTCTCGTCATTGATTTCCTGTGGATAGGGGTGCTTTTCCTTGATCGAGTCGGAGACGGCAGACTGGATCGTCGCTGTCTCGATGACTGCCCAGGTGGGAGCCGGACGGGATGGAGGGGTGCGTTCGCATCCCGTGAGGAGAATCAGTAGCAGCACGCACGCTTGAGTCCGCATGGAGGAATCCTTTCCGGTGACGGCGTAAGGCAAGGTTGGCAGTAGCTTGAAGTCTTTGCATGCGAATCATGCGGGCTATTCGCCATTGGCTGAAGTGGCGATCCTGCCAAAGCCTGGTATTCAGTCGCGCCTGGGAATGCTCAGCCCGCGCTGCACCGCAGGCCGCGCCAGGAAGCGCTCCAGCACGCGCTTCACGTTCTGGAAGTTCTCGAAACCGACCAGCTCACCCGCCTCGTAGAAACCGACCAGGTTGCGGATCCACGGGAAGGTGGCGATGTCGGCGATGGTGTAGCGCTCCCCCATGATCCAGTCGCGGCCTTCCAGGCGCTGGTCGAGCACGGCCAGCAGGCGCCTGGCTTCGTCGACGTAGCGCTGCAGCGGGCGCTTGTCCTCATAGTCCTTGCCGGCGAATTTGTTGAAGAAGCCGATCTGGCCGATCATCGGGCCGATCCCGCCCATCTGGAACATCAGCCACTGCAGCGTCTCGTAGCGACCGCTGGCGCCGGGGGCGATCAGCGAGTCGGTCTTGTCGGCGAGGTAGACCAGGATCGCGCCGGACTCGAACAGCGCCAGCGGCTGGCCGTCCGGCCCGTTGGGGTCGAGGATCGCCGGAATCTTGTTGTTCGGGTTCAGCGAAAGGAATTCCGGGCTCATCTGGTCGTTGCGCTCGAAGCTGACCAGGTGCGGCTCGTAGGGCAGGCCGAGCTCTTCCAGCATGATCGACACCTTCACGCCATTGGGCGTGGGCAGCGAGTACAGCTGCAGGCGGTCAGGGTGTTCGGCGGGCCATTTGCGGGTGATGGGGAACGCGGAAAGGTCTGACATGCATACTCCGGTCAGGTCACTGGGAAAGCAGCGGAAGGCCTCAGGATAGACCTCCGGAAGCGGCCGGTCATGACCCGCACGCGACAAAAAGGTAAGGTGCGGCCCCATAGTCAACGGAGAAGGAACCCACCATGAGCCTGCACGGCACCTACGATCCGCAGAACATCTTCGCCCAGATCATTCGCGGCGAGGCCCCCTGCTACAAGCTGTACGAGGACGACGACGTGCTTGCCTTCCTCGATCTGTTCCCGCAGTCCTGCGGCCATGCGCTGGTGATTCCGAAGAATTCGCCGGCGCGCAACATCCTCGAAGTCGACCCCGACGCCTTGGCCAAGGTGATGCGGGTGGTGCAGCGCCTGACCGGCGTGATCGTCGAAGAGCTCAATCCCGATGGCGTGCAGGTCGCCCAGTTCAACGGCGCGCCCGCCGGGCAGACGGTGTTCCACATCCACGTGCACATCGTCCCGCGCTATGCCGGCGAGAGCCTGGGCATCCACGCGGCGAACAAGGCCGAGGCGGCTGAACTGGAGAAGCTGCAGGCGCGCCTCGTTGCCCGTCTGAACGGCTGAGGCGCGCCAGGCGGTTATTCGACGGCGGGCTTGATGTCGAAACCGGTGCGGTTGTCGCTGACGATGCGGAAGGCGTTGTTGCCGCCCGGCTCGAGCGGCACCAGCAGTTCGCGGCGCAGCATGGCCTTGCTGCACAGGCCTTCGCCGTCCTTGTCGCCGATGATGCCGACCACGTGCTTGCCCGCCGGCACGTGGAAGCTGGCCGACTCGCCCTTGCCGATGCGCGCGGCTATTTCGTGGTCGATGGTGATGGCGACGTAGCAGCCGCCACCGAGATAGCCGACGTCGCGGGTGACGTCGACCTTGACGCTGTCCTTGCCGGATTGCTGGTAGGCCAGCAGGCGGTCGGTGGGGACGGGATGGACCTCGTCGTTCTGGTACGAGGCACAACCGGAAAGCGCGAGCACGGACAGGACGGCAAGAATCGAACGCATAGATTTCCTCCATGGACAATGCAGCCTAGGCTAGCCCATCCGGCGGGTTTCCGTCGGCTTGGCAACGCGCTGTAGGAATTTGGAGTAGTCTTCAGCAAACGTGAGCCGGGCTGGAGCGCTCGGCCGCCGCCATCGAGGCCGACCCGCCGGGCGGTTGAGCCAAGGAGCAGGGCGATGCACCGCAACAGCGATCCCGACCATCTGTTCGAGTCCAGCGCCGGACCGACCGGCCTGGAGGAGGCAGACCATCGTCTGCTGATGCGGTTGATCTTTACCTGTACCGGCGCGACGCTGGGATTGTTCTCGATTCTCCAGTGCTTCGCCGGCAACTACTGGCTGGCCGGCGCCGAACTGGCCACCTGCGGCCTGCTGCTGTGGGCCACGCAGCGGCTCAAGCGGGTAACGCGCCTGGTGCCCTGGATCATCGCCTACCTGCTGCCGACCTTCTGCTTCATCCTCTACATCATCGTCATGCCCAACGCTTCGGCATCGGCCTTCGTCTGGGTCTACCTGATGCCCGTGATGGCTTACCTGCTGCTGGGCAAGTGGCGCGGCTTCCTGCTTGCCGTGCCGTTCATGCTGATCGCCACGGTCATGTACCTGCACGCCAATCACCTGCGCCTGGATGCCCCGGGATTGATCGACATCGGCAATGGCATCTTCTGTGGCGTCCTGGTGATCGCCTTCATGCACGTGTACGAGGAGCGGCGTGCGGCCGCTTACAAGCAGCTGCGGAACCTGGCGCTGACCGACGCGCTGACTGGCGTGGCCAGCCGCGAGAGTTTTCAGCGCACGTTGCGCCGTTGCATCCAGGAGGCGGCGCGCTACGAGACGCGGCTTGTGCTGGTGGTGCTGGACGTCGACCATTTCAAGAACATCAACGACCAGTGGGGCCACGATGCCGGCGACAAGGCGCTGCAGCACCTGTGCAATCGCCTGCGCCACCGCCTGCGCGCCACCGACCTGATCGGCCGGCTGGGCGGCGAGGAATTCGGCCTGTTGCTGCCCTTCACCGACCGCTTCGACGCCAAGCCGCTGGTGGAGTCCCTGCGCCGGGATATCGACGAGGCGCCGCTGATGTACCACGGCCAGCGTATCCCGATCTCCGCCACCTTCGGCCTCGCCGAATGGCCGGGCGATGGGCTGGATGCGGACGAACTGTACCGCTGCACCGACCGTCGCCTGTATCGCGGCAAGGCCGAGGGGCGCAACCGCCTGGTCTACAGCGATCCGGTCTGAGTGCGCCTGGCGGCCAGCGGCTTTGCCAGGCGCGCATAGGCCGTGCGCACCTGGCGCGCCATCTTCCGTTCAACCCATTCGTAGCTCAGCCAGGACAGCAACAGGATGGCTGGCACGCTGATGCCCAGCGTCTGGTAGGGCGTCAGGCCCAGCCGTTCATGCAGCCAGTACGCGGCCAGCCAGAGCACGATCACGTGCAGCAGGTAGACCGAATAGGACCAGTCACCCAGCGCATGCAGCACCCGGTTGCGCTCGAACAGTGGTTCCAGCGCCACGCAGGCGGCGAGCAGCGCGGCGGCGGGCAGGCCCCAGGTGAGCAGGCGCCAGGGATGGTCGGCAGGGAACAGGACGATGGTCGTCACTGCAATGGCGGCTGTCGCCAGCGCCAGCGGTCGCGGCCAGTTCAGCCAGCCGCGCCGGTAAAGCGCCGCGAGGCCCAGGCCGAGGAGGAACTCGAAGATGATCGGGTTGCGGTAGAAGTTGCTGACCCACGGTTCGCGCGCCAGTACCTGCGCCACCAGCAGCACCAGTGCGGTCACCAGCCAGGGCCGCCAGCGTTCGGCAACCAGGAAGGAGAGGGCGAACAGGCCGTAGAAGAGCATCTCGAAGTTCAGCGTCCAGCCCACCGGTAGCACCGGGTACTTGCCGAAGCCGCCGGGGTTCTCGCTGGGGATGAACAGCATGGACAGCAGCAGTGACTTGCCGCCGACGCCGTAGACCGGCATCACGTCGGCGAAGGCGTAGATGATCAACGCGGTGATCGCCGTGTATAGCCAGTAGGCCGGGGCGACGCGGGCCAGGCGCTGGACCAGGAAGGTCAGCGGCGACATCGGTCGGCCGGCGCTGGAAAGGTGGATCACGAAGCCGCTGAGGACGAAGAAGATGTCGACGCCGACCTGGCCACGGGTGGAGAGCAATCTGCCGCCGAGGCTGTCGGCGCGGAAATCGAAGAACACCTGCATGAAGTGATGGAATACCACCAGCCAGGCGGCCAGTGCCCGCAGAGCCTGAAGCGAAACCAGCATGGGTGGGCGAGCCCTCCGTCTGTGGGAAAAGAAAAGGGGCGCGACAGTGCGCGCCCCCTTTCCTCGACAGTGCGGATTCGCCGATCGTTCACCGTGCCTGCTGGACGGTGCCCGCCGGCAGCGCCGGGCCGCGATCCAGGCGCAGGCAGATCAGCGCTGTGGCGATGGCTGCCACTGGCAGCAGGGCGCCGACCCAGGGCAGTGCGGCGAGGCCGGGGCCGTGGTCGATGGTCATGCCGCCGAGCCAGGCACCCAGCGCGTTGCCGAGGTTGAACGCGGCGATGTTGAAACTGGCCGCCACGCTCTGGCCGGCGCCATGGGCTTTCTCCAGCACCCACATCTGCAGCGGTGGCACGGTGGCGAAGCCGGCGGCGCCGAGCAGAGCAATGAAGACGACCACGGCGATCTGGTTCTGCAGCGCAAAACTCATCAACCCCATGACCACTGCCAGTGCCACCAGGCTGCCAAGCAGGGCGGGCACCAGCCTGCGGTCGGCCAGCTTGCCGCCGAGCAGGTTGCCCAGCACCAAGCCGCCGCCGAACACCAGCAGCACCGGCGACACGGCGCTCTCGGAGAAACCGGCAAGGCGGGTCAGCAGCGGCGACACGTAGCTGAACACGGTGAACACGCCGCCGAAACCGAGCACGGTGGTCAGCAGACCAAGCAGCACGGCCGGGCGCTTCAGCACGCGGAAATCGTCGCGCAGGTTGCCGGCCGCCGGCGGGGCGCCGTTGCGCGGCAGGTAGATCGCCAGAATCGCCAGGGCCAGCACACCGATGCCGGTCACCACCCAGAAGGCCGCACGCCAGCCATAGAGTTGGCCGAGCCAGGTGCCCAGCGGGACGCCGAGGATGGTGGCGACGGTCAGGCCGGTGAACATCAGGGCGATGGCCGAGGCGCGGCGCTCGGCCGGCACCAGGCTGGTGGCGACCACCGAGCCGACGCCGAAGAAGGTGCCGTGGGCGAAGGAGGTCAGCACCCGCGCGGCCATCAGCGTGGCGTAGTCCGGTGCCAGGGCACAGGCCAGGTTGCCGAGGGTGAAGATCACCATCAGCCCCAGCAGCGTGCGGCGCTGCGGCCAGCGCGCGGTGAGGGCGGTGAGCAGCGGCGCGCCGAGCACCACGCCCAGGGCGTAGCCGGAGATCAGCAGGCCGGCAGCGGAGATCGACACGCCGAAGTCCTGGCCGACCTCCAGCAGCAATCCCATGATCACGAATTCGGTAACGCCGATGCCAAAGGCACCGGCGGTCAAGGCATACAAGGCAATGGGCACGATGGCTCTCCCTGGCTGATTTGCATAAACAGTGAAGAATGGGCGCCACCTTATCCCCGCGCGTATTGCTGATATAGACTGCCTTTGAGCAAATCACCTGTGAATTGAATTCAACATGGCGCGCCCTGACGTCAACCGCTTCGGCGAAATGGAAGTCTTCATCCGCGTGGTGGAAACCGGCGGTTTCACCGCCGCCGCGCAGCAGTGCGGGATGACACCCTCGGCGGTGAGCAAGCTGGTGGCGCGCCTGGAGGATCGCCTCGGCGCGCGGCTGTTCAACCGTTCCACCCGACGCCAGCAGCTCACGGCTGAGGGCGCGGCCTTCTACGAGCGCAGCCTGCGCATCCTCGCCGACCTGGACGAAGCTGAGCGCGAAGCCTCGGCCAGCGCCGAGCCCCAGGGCCGGGTACGCATCAGTTGCAACCTGCCGGTGGGGCGGCAGTTCCTCATTCCGGCGCTGCCGTTATTCTTCGAGCGCTACCCCGGCGTCAGCCTCGACCTGCAACTGACCGATGAAGTGGTGGACCTGCTGGAAGTGCGTGCAGACGTCGCCGTGCGCAGCGGCCCGCTGCGGGATTCGCGGCTGGTGGCGCGTTCATTGGGGGAGTCCGGGCACAAGATTGTCGCCGCACCCGAGTACCTGGCTCGGCACGGTACGCCACAGCATCCGCGTGAGCTGGACGAATACAACTGCCTGGGCTTCAGCTACCGGCGCGTCGAGCCGGACTGGCCATTTCTCGGCAAGCCGGCGGATGCCCCTGAGCCCTGCGGCAACCTGCTAGCCAGCGACGGTGACAGCGTGCGTCACCTGGCGCTGGCCGGGTTGGGGCTGGCGCGGCTGGCGGAGTTTCAGGTGCGCGGAGATATTGCTGCCGGCCGGCTGGTAGAGGTGCTGGCGGACTTCAATCCTGGTGATCGCAAGCCCATGCATGCGCTCTACCTGGGCAAGCCGGGGCACCTGCCCGCACGGGTACGCGCGGTGCTCGACTTCCTCGCCGAGCACGTGCGCATCGACTGACTCAGGCGGCTTCGAGCAGCGCCAGGGTGTCGGTTGCACCCATCATTCTTGCCGCGGCCAGCGGAGTCAGGCCGCTGGCGTCGCGAGCATCGCGGTTCGCGCCATGTTCCAGCAGGCAGCGGACAATCTCCGGACGGTTGAACATCGCGGCCATCATCAGCGCGGTCTTGCCGTCGGGCGAGGCGCCTTCCACCTGGGCGCCGTGGCCGAGCAGCAGGCGGACCATCTCCAGATCGCCCTTGAAAGCGGCGCCGGCCAGCGGTGTCTGGCCTGCATTGTTGCGCAGGTCCGGGTCGGCGCCGTGCTCCAGTAGCACGGCCGCGGTGTCGTGGTGGCCATAGTAGCTGGCCAGCATCAGCAGGCTGTCGCCCTTGTGGTTGCGCAGGTTGGCCGGCAGGCCCTGGCTCAGCAGGCTGGCCAGGCGCTCGGTGTCGCCCTGGCGGGCGAGGTCGATCACCTGGTTGGCGAATTCCAGGGTCTGTTCGTCCATTTCCGGGCGATTCGCAGCATTCATCCTGAAGTCTCCTTGGCAATGTCGGGAATGATTCGCAGGATAAGGATTCGCGCGCTCTGGCGCGCTAACGCCGTGCCTATGGTGCCGGTGGAAAAAATCAATCCCTTGCTTCAAGGCAGGCACGGCGTGATTTGCGTCTGTAATCTTGCGCAAATGCCGTCCTCGCACGGCGGCTTTTCGGCGAATTTTGCAGCATAATCAGCGACCAGCGGTTGCACCTTAGGTGAAACCGCAAACCGCCGGGCGGGCAAAGGTGCCGCCCCGGCAAGGGAGTGGCACACTGCCCGGTTGCAGGGATTGCCATCCCAGAGGCTTCGCGCAGGGCGCGCAAGCCCATGAATATTCGGTGCCGGCCAATGCGCGGGCACCTTGCTGCCTAACCCAGCTGCCCGGCCCGGCGGCTTTGAGAATTGAAGAGGATTGACCGTGCATAAAGTCGTGATCAGCGGAACCGGCCTGTATACCCCGCCGTTCAGCATCTCCAACGATGAACTGGTGGAATCCTTCAACAGCTACGTCCGCAGCTACAACGACCAGCACGCCGACGCCATTGCCAAGGGCGAAGTGGAGGCCCTCTCCGAGTCCAGCTCGGCGTTCATCGAGAAGGCTTCCGGCATCAAGAGCCGCTTCGTGGTGAACAAGGAAGGTATCCTCGACCCTCAGCGCATGGCGCCACGTATTCCGGAGCGTTCCAACGAAGACTGGGGCATCCTCTGCGAGATGGCGACCGCCGCCGCGAAGCAGGCCCTACAGCGCGCCGGCCGTACTCCCGAAGACATCGACGGGGTGATCGTCGCCTGCTCCAACCTGCAGCGCGCCTACCCGGCCGTGGCCATCGAAGTGCAGGCTGCCCTGGGCATCCAGGGCTTCGGCTACGACATGAACGTCGCCTGCTCCTCGGCCACCTTCGGTATCCAGGCCGCGGTGAACAGCGTGCAGTTGGGCCAGGCCCGGGCGATCCTGATGGTCAACCCGGAGATCTGTACCGGCCACCTGAATTTCCGCGACCGCGACAGCCACTTCATTTTCGGTGACGCCGCTACCGCCGTGATCATCGAGCGCGCCGACCAGGCGACTTCCAAGCACCAGTTCGACGTAGTCAGCACCAAGCTGCTGACCCAGTTCTCCAACAACATCCGCAACAACTTCGGCTTCCTCAACCGCGCGGCGGAAGAGGGCATCGGCACTCGCGACAAGCTGTTCGTGCAGGAAGGCCGCAAGGTGTTCAAGGACGTCTGTCCGATGGTGGCCGAGCTGATCGGCGAGCACCTGGCGCAGAACGATATCCCGGTCAGCGACGTGAAGCGCTTCTGGCTGCACCAGGCCAACCTGAACATGAACCTGCTGATCACCCGCAAGCTGATCGGCCGCGACGCCGAGCCGCACGAGGCGCCGGTGATCCTCGACACCTACGCCAACACCAGCTCGGCTGGCTCGGTGATCGCCCTGCACAAGTACCAGGACGACCTGCCCGCCGGCTCCATCGGCGTGCTGAGCTCCTTCGGCGCCGGTTACTCGATCGGCAGCGTGATCCTGCGCAAGCGCTGATCGTGCCCGCCGACGACAACGAGCTGTTGTCGCGCCTGCTGGCCGGTGACCAGCAGGCCTTTCGCACCCTGGTAGCCACCTACCAGGGTGCGATGCGCGCCGTCGCCATTGCGATCGTCGGCAGCGCCCATGCCGACGAGGTGGTGCAGGACGCCTGGCTGGCCGCCGTGCGCAACCTCGATGGATTCCAGGGCCGCTCCAGCCTCAAGACCTGGCTGCTGACCATCACTGCCAACACCGCCAAATCCCGCCTGCGCAAGGTTCGTCGCGACGTTTCGCTGGACGAGCTGCCTGCGCCCCACGGCAGCATCGACGATTCCCGCTTCGCCGCCGACGGCCACTGGAGCCCGGCGCCGCTGGCGTGGCACGAGGACTCGCCCGAGGCCCTGCTGGCCGAGGACGAGCTGCGCCAATGCCTGGAAAAGACCCTGCTCAGCCTCTCCGAATTGCAGCGCAGCGTGTTGCTGCTGCGTGAGCGCCAGGGCCTGGAATTGGAGGAAATCTGTAATCTGCTGGAGGTTTCGCTCTCCAATGCCAGGGTACTGCTGCACCGTGCGCGGCTGAAGGTGTTCGCCACCGTGGAGCACTTCGAGGAGACCGGGGAATGCTGACCTGCAAGGAACTGGTGGCGCGCTCCAGCGACCTGCTGGACGAACGGTTGGGCTGGCGCGAGAAGATCGCGTTGCGCCGGCACCTGCTGCTGTGCCGCCACTGCCGGCGCTACCTGCGGCAGATGCGCCTGACCCAGGCGACCCTGCGCCTGCTGCCAGAACCGCCTCGCCCGGACTCGGAGCGCCTGGCTGACCATCTCGCCGAGCTTCGCCGGGACAGCGCACGGCGCTAAGAGCTTTCTGTAGGAGCGAGCTTGCTCACGAACTGGCGTTCCCAGCAGCGCCGTAGGATGGCATTTGCCGGAGACGTCCGGGTGATGCCGATGCCTGCGGTCGCGCGCATGGCGCGCTCCGGCAGGCGACTCCTCAGTTCAGGCTTTGCGCCCGCCACGCATCCAATCCCCCCGACAGCGCCCAGGTACGCGGATGCCCAAAAGCCTGCAGTCGCTCCGCCAGCATCGCTGCGGAAAGCTCGTGGGGGCAGGCGCAGTAGATCACCACGTCCTTGTCCTCCAGGCTGTCGCGCAACTCGTCCAGCTTTCCGTCCAGGCTGAAGGCGATGGAGCCGGGAATCGCCTCGTCATCGAATTGCGCGCGCACATCGAGGATCAGCGGCGGCTCGCCGGCGTCCAGGCGTGCGCGCAGCTCATCGACGCTGATGCGCGGAATCCGCGCGGTGCGCTTGAGCAGGCTGAAGCGCTGCCAGAGCTTCCAGGCGATGAACAGCGCGAAGGCGCCCAGCAGCACCGCTACACCAAGGCTGGCGTACTCGGTGAGCCAACCCAGGACACGGTCCACGGCATCGCTGAAGATGCTCCCGAGCATCAGCGCCGAGCCCGACCAGAGCGCGGCGCCGGCACAGTCGTACGCAAGGAAGCGTGGCAGCGGCGTGCGGGTCATGCCGGCCATGGTGGTGGTCAGCGCGCTGGCACCGGGGAGGAATCGCGAGATCAGCAGCGCCCGCGGACCGATGCGCAGGTACAGGCTCTGGCTCTGGCGGATGCAACTGTCAGGTGACAGCGAAACCTTGCACACGCTGCGCAGCATGAAGCCGCCATAGCGTCGCCCGGCGCTGAACCAGATCAAATCGGCAATCAGGCAGGCGCACACGGCCACGGCCAGCGCCTGCCCCAATGGAACGCCGCTTCCCTGCAGGGCAAGCGCTCCGGCGACGATCAACGCCGGATAGGCGGGAATCGGCAGACCGAGTTGTTCCAGCAGGACGTTGAAGAACAGCAGCGTCAGGCCGTGCTGCTGGATCAAGGGTTGCAGTTCATGCATGGGTAAGCCTGAAGGCGCTGTCGTTCAGAAGTGAGGTCGGAGCATACCGCCAAAGAGGCCGAAAGAAACGGCTGAAAGCCTAGTCGGGCGCGGTCCTGAGCCTTTATGCAATAAGGAAATCAAAAGTTCCTTTGTAATAAAAGTTTTATCTACGAGCAACCGATCTGAAATAACCCCTCGCCAAGATTCCCAGCAACACAAACGGGGGCCGCCAGAACGGCCTGTGCGAGTCCTTGGGGGGCGCGCAGCAGCCAGGCACTCGGCGTGTTCAACGCAAATACCATTAAGGGGAATCTTCGATGATCCGTAAGCACTTCGCCGGTTACGCCGCCACTGCCCTGGCACTGGCCGTTTCCGCCCAGGCTTTCGCAGGCACAGTCACCACCGATGGCGCCGATATCGTTATCAAGACCAAGGGCGGTCTTGAAGTCGGTACCACCGACAAGGAGTTCAGCTTCAAGCTCGGTGGCCGTCTGCAAGCGGATTACAGCCGCTTCGATGGGTTCTACACCAAGAACGGCAACAACGGTGACGGCGCCTATTTCCGCCGCGCCTACCTGGAACTGGGCGGCACTGTCTACAAAGACTGGAAATACCAGATCAACTACGACATGTCCCACAACTCCGGTAACGCTGACAACGGCTACTTCGACGAGGCTTCCTTCAGCTACACCGGCTTCGCTCCGGTAACCCTGAAGTTCGGCCGTTTCGACCCGGACTTCGGTCTGGAGAAAGCCACCAGCTCCAAGTGGGTGACCGCCACCGAGCGTACCAGCGCCTACGAACTGGCTGACTGGATCAACACCCACCAAGATGGCATGGGGGCCCAGGTTGGCGGCGTCGTCGCCAACATGGCCTACCTGGACGCCGGCGTATATGCCAAGGACGCCGACGACACCGACGGCGACAGCGTCAAGCAGTTCAACTTCCGCGGCGTGTTCGCTCCGCTGAACACCGACGGCAACGTCCTGCATGTCGGCCTGGATTACGCCTACCGTGACCTGAACGACACCGCCTTCGATTCCCGCATCCGTCCGCGTCTGGGCATGCGTGGTATCGCCACCAACGGCGGTAACGACGCTGGCGACAATGGCAACCGCGCGACCTTCGGCGGCGCCACCCTGAGCCCGGCCGGTTCCTACAAGGACGACTCCACCTGGGGCGCAGAATTCGCCTACGCCTTCGGCCCGTTCTCCGCTCAGGCCGAATACCTGAAGCGCAAGCTGAAGGCTGATGCCGATGCCTTCCAGGACATCAAGGCTGACGGCTACTACGGCCAACTGGCCTACACCATCACCGGCGAATCCCGCGTTTACAAGCTCGATGGCGCCAAGTTCGACACCATCAAGCCGGCCAACAAGGAAATCGGTGCCTGGGAAGTCTTCTACCGCTACGACCACATCAAGGTCGATGACCCGAACGTGGTCGTGGCTACCGCCACCCGCGACGTGGGCGACACCAAGGCCAGCACCAACACCATCGGTGTGAACTGGTACGCCAACGAAGCCGTGAAGGTCTCCCTGGACTACGTTCACGTCAGTACCGATGGCATCCGCAACGCCAACGGTGACGACGACGGCAACGGTGTCGTGACCCGCCTGCAGTACGTGTTCTAAGAACTACAGCAATACCGTTTGACTCCTTTGTGTGAACCCCCGCCCCGGCGGGGGTTTTTTATGCGAGCCGGGAAATTGCTTCTTTATGAACGCCGAACATCCCGATTGCGCGGGAGCGATTTGCCCTCGATCGGCTCGCTTCACGTCGAGAATGAAATCATCCCGGGCGGAGTCCACTACAGCACCCTTGCCGGATCAGCGGAGCAAGGGGCCCGCCGGGCGCCGGCGGAATTCGAACTCGAGCAGCTCATCGAACGGATTGCCCATTTCCAGTCGTGTCCAGCCCAGCTTGATGAGGAAGGCCAGCGCCCCCAGGTTGTCCGGCCTCACGCTGGCGCGCCACAAGGGGCTGCTCTGCAGTTCCGCTCGGCTCATCACCAGCGCCATCACCGCGCGCCCAACACCTGAACCACGCAACTCCGGGCGCACGGCGAGATCGGTGACGAAATAGTACGGGTGGTCGGGGTTGGGCAGGCAAATCCCCACAACCGCCACCAGCAGATCGCCGCGCAGGATGCTGTACAGGACTCTGTCCGGAGCGTTCAGCAGCTGTTCCAGCCATTCACGGTCCATCGGGCCAAGCTGCGCAAAGAGCACGGGGTCGGCGAACCAGCTTTCGTACGGCGGGAAGTCTTCCGCCTGGAAAGGGCGAATCTGCATGCGGGCGCTCTCCGGTGCAGCTTTGGGATATTTCACACTCGCATCTGCTGGGCGATTGCGTCAATCGACCCTGAGCGCTCGCGTCATTGAGGCCGCGCGCGGCCAGCACCTACCCTGCGGGCACTCAACCCACCGGGAGTCGACCATGCTGCGCAATCACTTCGAGACCGAACACAACCTGTTCCGCGATGCGTTCCGATCCTTCCTCAACAAGGAAGTGGTGCCTCACCAGGAGGAATGGGAGGAAGCCGGCGTGGTGGACCGCAGTGTCTGGCGTAAGGCGGGGGAGATGGGCTTTCTGCTGCCCTGGGCGGAAGAGGAATACGGTGGATCCGCTCTGAAGGATTTTCGCTACGAACAGATCATGTGTGAGGAATTGGCTGCCATCAACGAGCCTGGTTTCATGATCCCGCTGCATTCGGCGCTGTGCGGCCCCTACATCGCCGAGTACGGCAATGCCGAGCAGAAGGCCCGCTGGTTACCGGGGATCATTCGTGGCGAAAGCATCCTGGCGGTGGCGATGACTGAGCCGTCGGCCGGCTCGGACCTGGCTGGCATGCGCACCACGGCGGTGGACAAGGGGGACCATTTCGTCCTCAACGGCTCCAAGGTGTTCATCTCCAACGGCCTGCTGGCGGACCTGGTGATAGTCGCGGCGAAGACTGATCCTTCGAACAAGCACGCCATGGGGCTGTTCGTGGTTGAACGTGGCATGGAAGGCTTCGAGCGCGGGCGCAATCTGAAGAAACTGGGCATGAAGAGCCAGGACACCGCCGAGCTGTTCTTCAACAACGTGAAAGTGCCGAAGGAAAATCTGCTGGGCGACGCCAAGGGCGGTTTCTTCTACTTGATGAACATGCTGGCCCAGGAACGCCTGACCAACGCCTGTGGCGCGGTGGCCGGCGCCGAGGCCGCGCTGAACGCGACCGTCGACTACGTGAAGGAGCGCAAGGCGTTCGATCGCCCGATCGCGCACTTCCAGAACACCCGCTTCAAGCTCGCCGAGATGCGTACGCAGATCGACGTGGCGCAGGTCTTCACCGATCGTTGCGTAATGGACCACAACCAGAAGAAGCTCACTCCCGAAGTGGCCGCCGAGGCCAAGCTGTTCACCACCGAACTGCTCTGCAAGGTGGTGGATGAGGGCGTGCAACTGCACGGTGGCTGGGGTTACATGTGGGAGTATCCGATCTGCAAGATGTACGCGAACGCGCGCATCCAGCGCATTTTCGCCGGTACTTCGGAGATCATGAAAGAGATCATCAGCCGCGGCATGAAGCTCTGAGGCGCGGCGCCCACGCATCGATTGAGCGAAACAGGAGTGCCCATGAACGGCCCGCTCGCCTCCCTGAAGATCCTCGATTTCTCCACCCTGCTGCCGGGGCCGTTCGCCTCGCTGCTGCTGGCCGACATGGGCGCCCAGGTGTTGCGCGTGGAGTCGCCCACGCGCATGGACCTGGTGCGCGTGCTGCCGCCGCACGTGGACGGCACCTCCGCCAGCCACGCCTACCTCAACCGCAACAAACGCTGCATTGCTCTGGATCTCAAGCAGGCCGAGGCGGTGGAGGTGGTGAAGCAACTGGTGCAGGAATACGACATCGTGCTGGAGCAGTTCCGCCCCGGCGTGATGGACAAGCTCGGCGTCGGTTACGAGGCGCTCAAGGCGATCAACCCGAAGCTGATCTACGTATCGATCACCGGTTACGGCCAGACCGGGCCGCTGCGCGACCGCGCCGGGCATGACATCAACTACCTGGCCCTGGCCGGTGTGGCCAGCTACACCGGCCGCCGCGAGAGCGGCCCGCTGCCGCTGGGCGTGCAACTGGCGGACATCGCCGGTGGTTCGCTGCATGGCGTGATGGGCCTGTTGGCGGCAGTCATCCATCGGCAACAGACGGGCGAGGGGCAGCAGGTTGACGTGAGCATGACCGACTGCGCCTTCAGCCTGCACGGCATGGCGGGTGCCGGCTATCTTGCGGCGGGAGTGGAGCCGGAGATGGAAGGCCTCGCGCTCAACGGTGGCAGCTTCTACGACTACTACCGCACCCGCGATGGCCGCTGGTTCTCGGTGGGCAGCCTGGAGCCGCAGTTCATGCAACAGTTCTGCACCGCCATCGGCCGCCCGGAACTGGCCGCGCGCGGGCTGTCGCCCAAACCGGAAGAGCAGCAGTCGCTCAAGCGCGAAATCGCCATCGAGTTCGAGAAGCAGGACTTCACTCACTGGCTGGAGCGCTTTGCCGCGCTGGACGCCTGTGTCGAGCCGATGTTGTCCCTGGCCGAGGCGGTGGAACATCCGCAGTTGCGTGAACGGGGTGTGGTCACGCAGGTGCCCAACGGCAAGGGCGGGGCGCAACGGCAGGCGGCCTGCCCGATCCGTTTCTCCGCCGGCCTGCCCGAGCCACGCCATATCGGCGCTGCGTTGGGAGCGCACACGGTGCAGGTGATGGCAGAACTGGGTTACACCGACGAACAGGTTGCTGCGCTGAAGGCGGCCAAGGTCATCGCCTGAGCAGCATCACTCGCGGCGGGTTTCGCCGGTGAATACCAGGGTGGCGCGGCACCGCCGGCAATAGTAGCGGCGGCCCTGGGCGACCAGGTTGTGACGCTGGGAGGAGAAGGGGAATTCGTTTCCCTCTCCACAGTGACAGCGATACAGGTAGCGGGTGGAGCGGCGACGCTTGATTTCATAGGTGTGGCAGCGGTCCGGCGGCAAGCCGTAGATGCCGCGCATGATCAGTTGCCACTCCTCGCCGTGGGGGCGAATGCGCGGACCGAACATCTGGTGGGCGATCAGGTGCGCCACTTCATGGGCCACGGTTTGCTGCAGGAAGTGTTCGTGGTTTTCACGGTACAACTGCGGGTTGAAACGTAGCAGGTTTTCATCCAGGTGGGCGACGCCGGCCTTCTGGCCGCGTAGCCGGAAGCTCACTTCCGGGCGGGGAAAGCGCCGCTGGAAGAAGGCTTCGGCCTGCTGGTAGCAGGCTTCGACGCGAGCGTTGAGCTGTTCAGGCATACAGTGGTTCTCCGACGGGGCAAGATTATGCCGCAGTCGGCGCGCCGGTGGAGGATTTCTCGTGGCCGCTCGTCCGGGGTGCAGCTTCAGGCAAGCCGGACGAGTTTCAGGCAAGTGCCGCTCTCTGCAGGAGCGAGTTTGCTCGCGAACCCGTTCAGCGACGGCTCGCTCCTGCGAGGAGCCCAAAAGAAACCGGGCCACAAGGGCCCGGTTTCTTCCGCAGAGCGTGAGATCAGGTGTATTCCGGGCCGACGCCGCTGCCCCAGAGGATGACCGACAGGGCCATCATCGCCACCAGCACCACCAGTCCTACCGCCAGCACGGAGCTGGAGAACAGGAAACCTTCATCCTTGGGAATGTTCATGAAGGTCGGGATGCCGACGTAGAGCAGGTAGACGGTGTAGCAGATCGCGGCCGTGCCGATGATCATGCCCAGCCACAGGTGTGGATAGAGAGCCGCCAGGCCGCCGATGAACAGCGGAGTCGCGGTGTACGCAGCAAAGACGATGCATTGGGTCAGCGATGGCGACGCGTCGTACGTACGAGCCATCCAGTGGATGAAGGCGCCCATCACGGCGACGCCGGCGAGCATGGCGATGTAAGTCATGATGGTCAGCTGGATCGCGCTGGCGGCCGTCAGCTTGACCGGTCCCGCATTACCCAATACCCAGCCAACCTGCGTGGTGCCGATGTAGGCGGAAATGACCGGGATGGCAGCGAGGATCAGGACGTGGGTCAGGTACATGTGGCTGATGGATTCTTCCTCGCCGCGGATGTCCTGCCATTCCTGATCGGGATGGGTGAAGAGCCCCCACACATGATGGATCATGTCAGCATTCTCCTCTTCTTATAGAAGGCCGCCCCCCAGCGAGGCGCCGAGTACGCGTAGCCAGCGTCATCCGGTGCCCAGCCGACCTATGCGACCTTAAGTCGCAGTATAGGAATGGCTGCAAGCCACGTCGTCCGTGGGTTTAGAGCAAATGGAAGTTTCACGGGCGGCTGTAATAGCGCTCCAGTATTTCCATCGCCTTGTTGATCGACTGCAATCGAGTGGTGCTGCCGCCTCTGTCGGGATGGTGCAGGCTCACCAGTTGGCGGTATCGCAGCTTGATCAGCGCGTAATCCACCGGGCCGTCCTCCAGCTCGAAGAGTGCCAATGCCGCGGCTTTTTCCTCGTTGCCCTGCATACGTGTCCAGAAGCTTTCCAGCAACTTCTCCACATCGTGCTCGGTGGTTTCCTTCAGGTGCTTCTCATCCAGGTAGTAGGCGCGTAGTGCGTCCCGCTCGGCGAGGGCCTGTGCGCCATTCATAAAAGGAGAGAGACGAATCTGCAGCGGCCCGATCTCCAGGTGCGCGGCGCCCTCCGCCCAGAGCTGGTCGCGCAGGCGATACAACGCGTTGGACACCAGAAAGTGGGTGCGGAACAGCACCAGCTTGTCGGTCAGCGGCAGGTTGGGCACGTGAGTGGAGTGCCGAGCCTTCAATTGCTGGATCAGCTGGAATTCGGAGATTCCTTCATGCGCTTCCCGTAGCAACTGCAGAAGCTGGTCAGTCAGTTCGAGGGAAGGATCGAGATCGCGCGTCATGCTGTCAGATTAGCAGCAGCCCGATAGAGGGGCTGGGGTACGCGTCGCTTTGCGCGTAAAATGACCGGCTTTTCGTCTTGCCTTCGGATTCCAGAGCACCATGGCCAGTACCCTTTCGGTCAACCAGAACAAACTGCAGAAACGCCTGCGCCGCCAGGTTGGCGAAGCGGTCACCGACTTCAACATGATCGAGGACGGCGACAAGGTGATGGTCTGCCTGTCCGGCGGCAAGGACAGCTACACCCTGCTGGACATCCTGCTGTACCTGCAAAAGGTCGCCCCGATTCAGTTCGAGATCGTTGCGGTGAACATGGACCAGAAGCAGCCCGGCTTCCCCGAACACGTGCTGCCGGCCTACCTGGAATCCATCGGCGTGCAGTACCACATCATCGAGAAGGACACCTACTCGGTGGTGAAGGAGAAAATCCCGGAGGGCAAGACCACCTGCTCGCTGTGCTCGCGCCTGCGCCGTGGCACTCTTTATACCTATGCTGACGAAATCGGCGCGACCAAGATGGCGCTGGGACACCACCGCGACGACATCCTGGAAACCTTCTTCCTTAATATGTTCTACGGCGGCACCCTCAAGGCGATGCCGCCCAAGCTGCTCTCCGACGACGGCCGCAACGTGGTGATCCGCCCGTTGGCGTACTGCAACGAGAAGGACATCGAAGCCTACTCGGTGCTCAAGGAGTTCCCGATCATTCCGTGCAACCTGTGTGGTTCGCAGGAGAACCTGCAGCGCCAGGTGGTCAAGGAGATGCTGCTGGATTGGGAGCGCAAGTCGCCGGGCCGCACCGAGATCATGTTCCGTGCCTTGCAGAACGTGGTGCCGTCGCAACTGGCGGACCGCAACCTGTTCGACTTCAACAGCCTGCGCATCGACGAGACTGCGACGCCGCGCTTCCTAGACGTGATGAACCTGTAAAACTCGCAAGGACGCCTGATGCGCGATTACCAGTGGCTGTATGAGTACTGTCTGAACCGCTTCGGCTCGGTCGAGGCGCTGGATGCCCGGCTTCCGCAGGCCAAGTCAGCGGACGAGCTGGCGGCGGTGACTGATGATCGCTACCTGTCGCTGATTAGCCTGCGTATCTTTCGCGCCGGCCTCAAGCACAGCCTGGTGGATGCCAAGTGGCCGGCCTTCGAGGAGGTCTTCTTCGGCTTCGACCCGGAGAAGGTCGTGCTGATGGGCGGCGAGCGCTTGGAAAACCTGATGCAGGACGCCCGGCTGATTCGTCACCTGGGCAAGCTCAAGAGCGTGCCGCGCAATGCCCAGTTCGTCCTGGACATTGCTCGCGAATACGGCAGCTTCGGCAAACTCCTGGCCAGTTGGCCGTCCAGCGACATCGTCGGTCTCTGGAAGCTGCTGGCCAAGCGTGGTAGTCAGTTGGGCGGCATGTCCGCGCCGCGTTTCCTGCGCATGGCCGGCAAGGACACGTTCGTCCTCAGCGACGATGTGGTTGCAGCGCTCAAGGCTCAGGAGATAGTCGACAAGGCGCCCACCAGCCAGAAGGATCTGGCGTTGGTGCAGGCTGCCTTTAATCAATGGCAGGAACAAAGCGGCCGTCCGCTGTGCCAGATTTCCATGATGCTGGCTTTCACGGTCAACCACTGATACGCGGTCCTGCCGCGTAGGAGGGCGCATGGACTCGGCGATCGAACGCACTGGCGCAGCGCTTGCTCGTGCAGAACGTATCCTGGTAGTTACCGGTGCCGGGCTCTCCGCCGACTCCGGGATGCCCACCTATCGCGGCCTGGGTGGTCTGTACAACGGCCGGACGGCGGAAGGCGTACCGATCGAAGCAGCGATCTCCGGGCCGACGCTGCAGAAGGATCCGGCGCTGTGCTGGAAGTATCTGGCGGAACTCGGCAAGGCCTGCCTGGGCGCGCAGCCCAACGTTGGCCATGAAGCCATCGCGGAGCTGCAGAGGCTCAAGCCGGAGTGCTGGGTGCTCACCCAGAACATCGATGGGTTCCACCGCCGCGCCGGCTCGCCGCCTGAACGGCTGATCGAGATCCATGGCGAACTGGCGCCGCTGTACTGCCAGTCGTGCGGCTTGGAAAGCGCCGAGCTGGCTGGACGCCTGGATGGACCGCTGCCACCGAAATGCGCGCGCTGTGCAGGCGTACTGCGCCCGCCGGTAGTGCTGTTCGAGGAGATGCTGCCAGAGGAGGCCATCGATACTCTCTACGCGCAACTGCGCAAGGGATTCGATGCCGTTCTGCTGGTCGGGACCACCGCGAGCTTCCCGTACATCATTGAGCCCGTGCTGCGAACTCGGGATGCTGGAGGCTTCACCGCCGAGGTGAACCCGGGGCTGACCGACCTGAGTTCGGTGGTCGAAGAAAGAATGGTGGGTCGAGCCTTAGACATTATGCCGCGCCTGCTGAGTCACATTCCGCGATAAAAAACTTGCATTGGTCCCATTGAGCGGGCAAATTAGCCCGCTAATAAATGGAGCTAATGAGACACGGTCGTGCCCATGCTTAAACGCTTAGCACCCCTCGTGCCCATGAGTTTCGTTCTGCTGCTGGCAGCTTGCGCCAGCCATTCGCCGGAATCGCAGCCGAACCAGGTCGCTTCAGCACCTGCCACTCGAGCAGCGCTCCAGGTAAATCAGCACAACATAGTGCTGATGAATGAGTCGCAGGACGAGGGGGCCAAAAACGATAACGGCAGTTCGACTGCCCATGTATCCGACATTCTGGACCGCGCTTTTTCGCTGATCGGTACGCCGTACCGCTTTGGTGGGAAGTCGGAGCGGACCGGCTTCGATTGCAGCGGCTTCGTGGGCTATCTGTTCCGCGAAGAGGCGGGCATCAGCCTGCCGCGTTCCACGCGTGAGATGATCAACATGGATGTCCCGCTGGTCTCGAAAGAAGACCTGCAGCCGGGCGACCTGATCTTCTTCAACAACCGTGGTCGCGGTCGGGTCAGCCATGCCGGCATCTATATCGGTGACGGACAATTCATCCACTCTGCCAGCCGCCGTGGCGGTGGTGTGCGCGTGGACAGCCTGGACGAGAGCTACTGGCGCCTGAGCTACATGGAAGCCAAGCGCGTGCTTGAACCGGGTTACGAGCCGAAGACGGTGACGCGCTAAACTTAAAGTTTTACTTTAAGTATTGCGCTCAAGTCACTGTTGGTACAAAGTGATGGCACTCCTTGACGGGATGCCATCACATGCTCGTTCCTCAGCGCACCATTCTCCTCGCTATTCTTGCCTCGCTGGCTGCCTGCGCCAGTCGCACTCCGCCTGCGCCGCCTCCCGTAGTGCGCGCTAACGCTGCTCCCGTCTACAACACCCAGGCTGCCGACGATGTTCTGATCCGTGCCATTGGCCTGGTCGGCACTCCGTATCGCTGGGGCGGTAATACGCCGGATAGCGGATTCGATTGCAGCGGCCTGATCGGCTACGTCTATCGCGATGCCACCGGCCTGATGCTGCCGCGTTCCACTCGCGAGATGATTTCCATGCGCGCGCCGACCGTTGGCCGCGAATCCTTGCAGAGTGGCGACCTGGTGTTCTTCGCTACCAGCGGTGGACGTGGCGTCAGTCATGCGGGTATCTATGTCGGGGAAGGGCGCTTCGTTCACGCGCCCAGAACGGGCGGGACCGTGCGCCTGGACAGCCTTGACAGTGCCTATTGGCAGAAAGCCTTCCTGGAAGCCAAGCGCGTCCTCGCCGTGCAGAGTCTCGCCCTCCATCCCTGATACTCAGGAGGGCCCATGACCACCCGCACGCTGAACCTCGACGACTCGCTTTATCAGTACCTGCTCGACGTTTCCCTGCGCGATTCGCCAGTGAAGGCGCGATTGCGCGCCGAGACGGCCAGGTTACCGATGTCGCGCTGGCAGGTCGCTCCGGAGCAGGGGCAGTTCCTCGCGCTGCTGGTCGGGCTGACCGGCGCGAAACGAATCCTCGAGATCGGCACCTTCACTGGCTATAGCGCCCTGTGCATGGCCGAGGCGCTGCCCGAAGGCGGCCATATCCTCTGCTGCGACCTGCCGGGTGAGTACAACGACATTGCGCGCAGCTACTGGCACGACGCTGGCGTCGACTCGCGCATCGAGCTGCGGCTCGGACCTGCACTGGCCACCCTGGAAGCCCTGGTTGCAGGCGATCAGCTCGGCGCTTTCGACCTGGTCTTCATCGACGCCGACAAGGCGAATTACCTCACCTACCTGGAGCACGCGCTGGTTCTGCTGCGTGTGGGCGGGCTGGTGGTCTTCGACAACGTACTGTGGAGTGGACGAGTGTTGGAGGCCAACCCGGAGAGTGCGGATACCCGCGCGATCCAGCAACTCAACCTGGCCTTGAAGTTGGATGAGCGAGTGGACTATTCGCTGGTGCCGATTGGCGATGGCATGAGCCTTTGTCGCAAGCGTTGAAAAACCTTGGGCCAAAAAAAGGCACGCCGTGAGGCGTGCCTTTTTTCGTTACTGCGGCCTGGGTCAGGCAACATCCACCAGAATCACTTCGCTGTCTTCGAGTGCGGTGACCTTCACCACGGCCTCATCGGCGATTGCGGCGCCGTCACGGGCCAGTAGCTCGATACCGTTGACCTCGACCTTGCCCACTGCCGGAACCAGGTAGCCCCGGCGATTGCCGCCAAGCTCGTACTCGGCAGTCTGGCCTGCCTTCAGGGTGGCGGCGACCAGGCGGCCTTCGGCGCGGATGCGCAGGGCGTCGGCGTCGTTTTCATAGCCGCTGGCCAGGGTTACGAAGCGCCCGGCGCGATCGCCCTTCGGGAAGGGCTTGGCGCCCCAGGACGGTGTGCCGCCGCGTACCGAAGGGATGATCCAGATCTGGAAGATCTTGGTGACATCCTTCTCCAGGTTGTACTCGGAGTGCACGATGCCCGAGCCCGCGCTCATCACCTGTACGTCACCCGCTTCGGTGCGGCCCTTGTTGCCCAGGCTGTCCTGGTGGGTGATCGCGCCCTGGCGGACGTAGGTGATGATTTCCATCTCGCGGTGCGGGTGCGGTGGGAAGCCGGTGCCCGCGGCGATTTCGTCATCGTTCCAGACGCGGAGGTTGCCCCAGTCCATCCGCTCGGCGTCGTAGTACTCGGCGAAGGAGAAGTGGTGCTTGGCGTTGAGCCAGCCGTGGTTGGCGCCGCCGAGTTGCTGGAAGGGTCTGCGTTCGATCATGACTTAGTCCTCGTGGGGCGCGGCTGGCCGGTGGGCCAGTCCGCGCGGTTCATGGGACTATCTTCTCTCGCAGATGATCGATAAAAAAGCGCAAATATCGGCAGATATAAATCGATTAATTCGATTCTATTCGGCGGCGCGCTTGTCGCCCTGATCGAGGAATTTGCTGAGGAACTGGCGGGTGCGCTCTTCCTTCGGGTGGGCGAACAGCGCTTTGGCATCGCCCTGTTCGACGATCACGCCTTTGTCGATGAAGATCGCCCGGTTGGCGACGTCGCGGGCGAAGCTCATCTCATGGGTGACGATGACCATGGTGCGCTTTTCCTGGGCCAGGCCGCGGATGGTCGCCAGGACCTCTCCGACCAGCTCCGGGTCCAGTGCCGAAGTCGGTTCGTCGAAGAGGATCACGTCCGGCTGCATGGCCAGGGCGCGGGCGATGGCGACGCGCTGCTGCTGCCCGCCGGAGAGGCGCTTGGGATAGGAATCTTCCTTGCCGGCCAGCCCGACTTTCGCCAGTAACTGGCGAGCGCGCTCAATGGCCTGGGCGCGCGGCTCCTTCTTCACGATGATCGGGCCTTCCACCACGTTTTCCAGCGCGGTGCGGTGGGGGAACAGATTGAAGTTCTGGAAGACGAAGCCCACGTGCTGTCGCAGCTTGCGGATCAGCCCCTGCTGGCCGCTGAGCGGCCGCGAGGCGTCAATGAGGATGTCGCCGACCTGGATGGTCCCGCCGTTGGGCACCTCCAGCAGGTTCAGGCAGCGCAGCAGGGTGGTCTTGCCCGAGCCGCTGGGGCCGATGATCGCGACCACTTCGCCGGGCTGGACGGTCAGGTCGATGCCCTTGAGCACCTCCTGGCCGCGGAACTGCTTGGTCAGCTGGCGGACTTCGATCATGCGTCTTGCTCCCGGTCGTGGCGGTTGACCCGGTCTTCCAGGCGGTTCTGCAGGTGTGACAGGATGCTGGCGAGGATCCAGTAGATCAGTGCGGCGGCGAGGTACATGGTGAAGACTTCGAAGGTGCGCGCGGTGATCAACTGGGCCTGGCGGAACAGTTCAGGGACCTGGATGGTGGCGGCCAGGGCGGTGTCCTTGACCAGCGAGATGAAGCTGTTGCCCAGCGGCGGCAGGGCGGTGCGCGCGGCCTGCGGCAGGATCACCCGGCGCAGGGTCTCGGCGCGGGTCATGCCGATGCTGGCGGCGGCCTCCCATTGGCCCTTGTCGATGGAGCCGATGGCGGCGCGGAGGATTTCGCAGACATAGGCGGCCATGTTCAGCGAGAAGCCGATCAGCGCCGCCGGCAGAGGGTCGAGTTCGATGCCGGCCTGGGGCAGGCCGTAATAGATCATGAACAGCTGGACCAGCAATGGCGTGCCGCGGAAGAACGACACGTAGATGCGTGCCAGCCAGCGCACGGCAGTGAATCCGTACAGGCGCATCAGCGCCAGTACGAATCCGAGCAGCAGTCCGAAGAACATGCCGCCTACGCTGAGGACTACTGTGAAGATCGCGCCCTTGAGCAGGAAGGGCGCGGAATCCAGCGCAAGCTGCAGGCTTTCCTCGATCATTGGGTGACGTCAGCCTGGAACCATTTCTCCGAGAGTTTCTTTAGCGTGCCGTCGGCGCGGAATTTCTCGATGGCCTTGTTCAGCGCCGCGAGCAATTCGGGGTTGCCCTTGCGCAGGGCGATGCCGGCTTCCTGACGAGCGAAGGGTGCGCCGGTCAGGGCCATGGCGCCCTTGGTCTTGTTGACCATGTCGAAGGCGGCCAGACGGTCCACCAGGATCACGTCGATGCGGCCGCTGCGCAGGTCCTGGAATTTGGTCGGGTCGTCTTCGTAAGTGCGGACGTCGGCTTGCGGCACGTGCTCGCGCAGCCATTGCTCGTAGTTGGTGCCCAGTCCCACGCCGACTTTCACGCCGGCGAGTTTCTCCGGCGAGTCGTATTTGCCTTCGTCACCCTTGCGCACCAGCGCCTGGATGCCGGAAACGGTATAGGCCTCGGAGAAGTCGTACTTCTTCTTGCGCTCTTCGGAGATGGTCACCTGGTTGATCACCAGGTCCAGGCGCTTGGACTCCAGCGCGGCGAGGATGCCATCCCATTTGGTCGGCTGCAGCTTGGCGGTGACGCCCAGCTCCTTGGCGATCAGTTCGGAGAAGTCCACTTCGAAGCCGGCGAGCTTGCCGTTTTCGTCCTGGAAGCTGAAGGGCGGGTAGGTGCCTTCCAGGCCCACGCGCACCTGGCCTTTTTCCTTGATCTGGGCGAGCAGGTCGTCGGCGGCCTGGGCCTGGCCAAAGAGGCCGGCGCCGAGGGTGAGGGTCAGGCTGGCAAGCAGGAAATGACGTCGCAGTGCGGAGAAGGTCATGGTGGTCCCCGTTTTTGGTGTTTTAAGCAGGTTAGTCAACGCGTGGCGACTATATGGGCAGAATCGTTATGCAATAAAATAATAAAAAATTACATGCCTAGTTCTGGATGGTATGTAGGTCAGGTCGACGAATGATAGGCGAACAAGGCCGGCGACCCGCCGGTGTGCAGGAACAGGATAGGTCCGGGTTTTACGAAGCGATCCTGGCGGATGCCGTCGAGCAATCCCGCCATGGCCTTACCGGTGTAGACAGGGTCCAGCAGCAGGCCTTCCTGGCTTGCCAGCAGGCGGATCGCATCGAGCGTCCCGGCATTGGCTTCGCCGTAGCGCGGGCCAAAGTACTGGTCCCACAAATGCACGGTCGGCACCGCCTGCGCTTCGTGGCCGAGCAGTTGCAGCGTGCGCTCAACCAGTCCTTCCACCTTTGGCCTTTGTGCCGCATCGGTGCGCGAAACGGTCACGCCGATCACGTCCAGCTGCGGCAGCACATCGGCCAGTGCGATCGCAAGGCCGGCATGGGTACCGGCGCTTCCCGAGGCGAGTACCACGGCGGAGAACTCCTGGCCGCTGGCCCGAACCTGCTCGGCCAGCTCCAGCCCGGCGCGTACGTAGCCCAGGGCCCCCAGCGCGTTGGAGCCGCCAATGGGTACGATGTAAGGCTTGCGACCCTCGCTGAGCAGGCGTTCACCGGTTTGTGCCAGCCGCTCGTCCGCGCTATCGAGGTTGGGCACGAGTTCGATGTCGGTGCCGAACAGGTCCAGCAGCAGGCGGTTGCCGTTGCTCAGGTAATTGCGATCCTCGGTGCCGATGGGGTTTTCCAGCAACGCCACGCAGCGCAGGCCGAGCTTCGCCGCGGCGGCGGCGGTCTGGCGCACATGGTTGGACTGGATCGCGCCAGCGGTGACCAGCGTATCGGCGCCGACCTTAAGCGCATCGGCGGCGAGGAATTCGAGCTTGCGCACCTTGTTGCCGCCCAGGGCGAAGGGTGTGGTGTCGTCGCGTTTCACATACAGATCGCGGCCCAGGGAAGTGGACAGCCGTTCCAGCTTGTCCAGCGGCGTCGGGCCGCCGGCCAGGTCGAGGCGGGGAAAGCGGGCGAGGGCTTCGCGAAGGGCGCTCATGAAGGATTCTCGGTATGGCAGCGGATTCGTCACGATAGAGCGCGGCAAGTCCTCTCGCAATGTGCCGAGCGGCCGCTTGACGCCGGGCTGCACGGGAATGTCGCGTGACGATCCGCCATCTCGCCATGGGAATCTCCGGAGGCTGTGAATCAATGTGCGGACAGCGGCTCGGCGAACCGCTACGCTCCACGCTCAGATCCGGAGTCTTCAACCGGGCGATAACGAAAACAGGAAAACCAGGGCGGGAAATCCGATGACTTCAGCAGTACCTTCATGCGCTTCGTTGCAACGCTGGACACTCCGGTTGCTCGGCGCACTGGCCCTGATGCTGGGGCTGAGCAGCCCGGCACTGGCCGACCGGGTGATTCCCTCGGGGATGATGGTGGGCTTCGTCGACAGTGCGGTGTATCCGGTGATCACCTTGAAGCGACCGAAACCGAGTCTGCTGCGCCGGGTCATGACGCTGGGGCTGTACAAGAGGACCGTCAGCTATCCATTGTCCGTTTCGGTGCGTATCCGTGATGAGAACAACCGATTCATGGTTTACGGCCTGTTACCCAACATCACCGGAAAATTCGTCGGCATCAAGGTCGGCCTGGACAGTCGCATCAGCCAGATATGGGTGCTCACCGAGCGGGAAGCGACAGAGTATGTAAACCGTCCGGGAACTCTCTTCCCGCCGAGCTGACGGACAATTCGCCAGACCACGCCTTGCCGCTCGCGAGATTCCTCCGAGCGGACTGCAGCCGGGAAGCCTGTGCTTCGGCTATCATGTGCGCCGGTCAAACTCTTTCTATCCGGTTACCCCATGACGTCCTCCCAGCAGCCGCCGCGCGACGAAAACGCGGACAACACCCAGGAACAACCTTCGCTCTCCCTGGCAGAATTGGCCAAGGCTGCGCTTGCTGCGCAGAAGCAGGCCGCTTCCGCCTACCAGCACCGCAAGGCGCACGACAAGGCTGAGTATCGCCCGCCGCACCCGCGCGGCTCGCGTCGCTCGATGGGCAAACGCTGAGGCAGCCTCTCGTCAGAAATACCTTCAGCCAGCACTCTTGCGGGGGCGCTGGCTGAACTGCGGCAACCGGCGTCGGTCGTATCCGCAGCGGCCCTGCCATGCTGGCTGGCCATTTCCCGCTTTCGCGAACCCGTCACGGATTGACACTCGCGCGGTCCTGCAACCTGGTTGAAGGAGCGCCTCGCGTCCAAGGAGAATCCATGAAAGTCCTCGTTCCTATCCTTTCCCTGCTGGCGCTCGCCGGCTGCATCACCATGACCGGCAACTACGAAGTCAGCGCCCATGACGAGTCCGGCAAGGCCTTGAGCAACGGCAAGTTCCTCGCCCATGGCAGCGGCATCTACACCGTGCGCAACTCACTGTGCTCGGTCTATCCGAAGGCCATCGTCACCATCAAGGACGTGGAGACGGACCAGGAGCTGGAGGGCGAAAGCCCTTACCACTGTCGCTGAGTCCTCTCATGGGGCTGGCGGTGTGAACTTCTGCTGCTGTCCCTGCTGCAACGTCCACTCCACGACCTGCGCGGAAAGCTGATCGGCGGCCTTGCCGAAGGCGCTGACCACTTCGGGCACCTGCTTGCCGTCCACCGGCTGGCTGACCTCGAAGCTGCGCGAGGCGACGATGCGCTGGCCGAGGGCACGTACCAGGCGGGCGTCGTAGCGGATGTGGATCACTGGCTTGCCGTTCTGGTACTCGCTCTGGAAGGCGCGCAGTTCGCCGGTCAGGTCGAGGTCGGCCTGCAGGCTGGCTTCGTCGCTGCTCAGGGCGCGGATGCTGCCGTTGGCGGTGAAGGCGTCGAGCAGGCGATCACGCAGCAGGCCCGGCGCGCGGTTGCTCCAGCGTGCGCCCTGGTAGCTGCTCAACTGGTTGCCCTGCGGGACCACGGCGATGCGGTTGCTGTCCAGCACCAGGCTGGCGGTAGGCGCGCTGACCCGCAGCGACCAGTTTACCGCCGTGTTGCCGCGCACGGGTTGCTGGGTGGCCGGCAGCAGGTAGAAGTCCTGGCTTTCCGCTTCCGGGAGGATCGAGCAGGCGCCCAACAGGCTGACCAGGGCGGCGGCGAGCAGGCGGGGAAGGGCGGTCATGGCTGGAACTCCTTGTTGCGTTCGCGGCCGAGCAGGTAGCCGGTGGGATTCTCCTGCAGGCGGCGGGTGACGCCGCGCAGGTCTTCCAGGGTGGAGCGCAGTTCGCGGATCGCCGGGCCGATTTCGCCCAGGCCGTTGAGGCCGCCGTTCACCGAGTCGTAGTTGCTGTTCAGCAGTTGCTCCACCCGTTCGCTGCTGGTGCGCAGGGAGGCGAGGGTTTTCTGGGTGTCGTCGAGAATCGTCTGGCCCTTGCCGCCCAGGGTCTGGTTCGCGCGGTCGAGCAGCTGGCTGGCATTGGCCAGGGTAATGCGCGCCTGCTCGCTGGCGGTGGCCAGTTCCTTGAAGGTCCGCCGGATGTCGTCGCGCTGTTCGGCGACCACGCCGGTCGCCTGGTCGATGTGGTCCAGGGTGCGGCTGATGCGGTCGACGTTCTCCTGGGAGAACATGCGGTTCACGTTGTTGATCAGGTTGTTGATGTTGGTGGCGATGTCCTCGCCGTTGGCGAGCAGCTTGGCGAAAGGCGACGGGATGGTCTTGATCACCGGGACTCCGCCATCCTTGGCTTCCAGCGGCGGGCTGTCCTGGCCGGCGCTGGAGAGCTGGATGATGGCCTGGCCGGTGACGCCGGTGAGGGCCAGCTTGGCGCGCGTATCCTCGCGGATCGGCGTGCTGTCGTAGACGCGGATGCGCGCGCGGACCTTGCGCGGGTCGTTCGGGTCCAGGCGCAGGGAGACCACGTCGCCGACGCGGATGCCGCTGTACTGCACGGTGCCGCCTTCGGACAGGCCGGTCACCGCCTCGCTGAAGATCACGTCGTAGATCTTGTAGCGCTGGTCGTTGCTCGATTGCGCCAGCCAGAGCGCGAAGAGCAGCGCGCCGATC
Source organism: Pseudomonas sp. HS-18 (assembly GCF_020401845.1). NCBI lineage: Bacteria > Pseudomonadati > Pseudomonadota > Gammaproteobacteria > Pseudomonadales > Pseudomonadaceae > Pseudomonas > Pseudomonas sp. HS-18. The sequence goes on along the minus strand of NZ_CP084413.1, from coordinate 4,952,012 downwards.
GACACGACCAGGGTGAACAGGCCGATCAGTACGTGATGGGCACGGGTTTCCATTCAGCTTTCCTCCCGCAGGTGTTCGGTGGCCTGCAGCGCGGCACGGCCGCGTGGGCCGTGGAAATAATCCTGTACCCAGGCGTCGTCGGTCTGGGCGACCTGCTCCAGCGGCCCGACCACCAGCACCCGCTTCTGCGAGAGCACGGCGACGCGGTCGCAGATGGTGTAGAGGGTGTCCAGGTCGTGGGTGACCAGGAACACGGTGAGACCGAAGGCGTCGCGCAGGGTCAGGATGAGTTGGTCGAAGGCCGCCGCGCCGATAGGGTCGAGGCCGGCGGTGGGCTCGTCGAGGAACAGGATGTCCGGGTCCAGCGCCAGGGCGCGGGCCAGCGCGGCGCGCTTGACCATCCCGCCGGACAGTTCGGCGGGATACTTGGCCCCCGCGTCCGGCGGCAGGCCGGCGAGGGAAATCTTCACCTTGGCCATGAACTCGGCGTCGCTGCGCGACAGGCCGGCGTGCTCGATCAGTGGCAGGCAGATGTTCTCGCTCACGGTCAGCGAGGAGAACAGCGCGCCATTCTGGAACAGCACGCCAAAGCGCCGTTCGAGCTTCGAGCGCTCCAGCGGCGGCAGCGCCGGCAGGTTCTGCCCGAACACGTGGACGCTGCCTTCGCTGGGCTGGCGCAGGCCGATGATGCTGCGCAGCAGCACCGACTTGCCGGTGCCCGAGCCGCCGACTACGCCAAGGATTTCGCCCTTCATCACATCGAGGTCGAGATGCTCGTGCACGGCGTGGGTGCCGAAGCGGTTGGCCAGGTCGCGGACGACGATGATCGGTTCGCTCACCAGCCCATCTCCATGAAGAACAGCGCAAACATCGCATCCAGCAGGATCACCACGAAGATCGACTGGACCACGCTGGAAGTCGTGTGCTCGCCCACCGACTGTGCGCTGCCGCTGACGCGGAAGCCTTCCAGGCAGCCGATCACGGCGATGATGAAGGCGAACACCGGGGCTTTGACGATGCCGACCAGGAAGTGCTGCACGGCAATGTCGTTCTGCAGCATGTAGAGGAACATGCGCGGCGAGATGTCCAGGCTCAGGGCGCAGACCACGCCGCCGCCGAAGATGCCGGAGAGCATCGCCAGGAAGGTCAGCATCGGCAGGGTCAGCAGCAGCGCCAGCACGCGCGGCAGCACCAGCAGCTCCACGGGGTCGAGGCCCAGGGCCTGGATGGCGTCGATCTCCTGGTTGGCCTTCATCGAGCCGATCTGCGCGGTGAAGGCGCTGGCGGTACGGCCGGCCAGCAGGATTGCGGTGAGCAGCACGCCGAATTCACGCAGGAAGGAGAAGCCCACCAGGTCGACCGTGTAGATCGCCGCGCCGAATTTCTGCAGCACCGTGGCGCCGAGGAAGGCCACCACCGCGCCGACCATGAAGGTGAGCAGGGCGACGATGGGCACGGCGTCCAGGCCGGTTTCCTCCATGTGCGCGGCCAGCGAGGTCAACCGCCAGCGACGCGGCCGGAACAGGTTGCGCACCAGGGTTTGCAGGGTCAGGCCGATGAAGCCCAGCACGCCGATCAGGTGGTCCTTGAACGTCAGGGTGGCGACGCCGATGCGCTCCAGTACGTCGGCCAGTGCGTTGCCCGGTGCCGGGCCTTTCTCGTCCAGCCGGCACTGGGTGATCGCGCTGCCCACCGTGCGCAGCAGCGCCTGGCGTTCGGCGGGGAGGTTGCGGGCGATCTGGTCGAGCTGGCTCATGCGCGCGCCGCCGATGATCTCGGCGAGCAGCGCGGCGCCGGCGGTATCCAGCGCGCCAAGGCCGGCGAAATCCAGCTCCGCGGGGGACTCGGCGCTGCGCTGGGCGGCGACCTGGGCTTGCAGCGAGGCGAAGTGCGCGAGTGTCCAGTCGCCGCTGATGTGCATCAGGGACGGGGTCGCGGAGGTGTCGAGCTGAAGCTGGCCGGGTTGGGCAGTCGTCGTCATGATTCGCATTCTAGCGAAGTTGAGCGGCCTGACCACTTGACTTGTGTGACCCTTTATAGAGCCTCGGCGGTTCTGTGGGCGGCCCCCGGCGACAGTCTGTTCAATTGACGCCCCAGCCCGCCAGCCACTAAGCTGCGCGCCTGCTACAGGTGCCCGAGGCGCAAGTCGAGGGTGAAACAGGGAAGCCGGTGAATTCGATGCGCAATCGAGCATTCCGGCGCTGCCCCCGCAACGGTAAGCGAGCTTCGAACCGCATCCGCCACTGTGCCACTGGCATGGGAAGGCGCGGTTCTTTCGGAAACGCCAGGCGCTTCCACTCGCAAGCCCGGAGACCGGCCTGCTGCATCGCATGGCATCGCGGGAGGCGCTGTCGACGCAGGCCATGTGCGCCGCGCGTTGCCGTCCTCCGCCTGCCCCGACTGGTCAGTGCCGCGCGGGTGAGAGCGGCGGAGAATCCTTCAGGTGAATTCCCTGTTTCCCAAGCCGACGGCTTTCGCGCCGAGCGGCTTATGCCGCATGGCGCCTACGCACGCCGGCGGTTCGTTCCTGCCCATCCCATTCTCCGCTCGCTGCCGCCCGGCCGGCGAGCTGGCGCCTGCGCGCTCCCTTTCTAGAGGCAAACCCCATGACTGAATCCCCTGAAAAGGACGAACGCCACCGTTCGCGCATGCAGCGCAAGAAATCGGTGATCGACGAGAAGATCGCCCAGGCCCAGGGCGAACGCGGAGTGTTCCTGGTCAACAGCGGCAACGGCAAGGGCAAGAGCAGCTCGGCCTTTGGCATGGTCGCACGTGCGCTGGGCCACGGCATGAAGGTCGGGGTGGTGCAGTTCATCAAGGGGGCTGCGACCACCGGCGAGGAGGCGTTCTTCCGCCGCTTCCCCGAGGAAGTCAGCTTCCATGTCATGGGCGAAGGCTTTACCTGGGAAACCCAGGACCGCCAGCGCGATATCGCCAAGGCACAGGCGGCCTGGGATGTGGCACGGCAACTGCTGGCCGATCCGCAGATAGGCCTGGTGGTGCTGGACGAGGTGAACATCGCCCTCAAGCACGGCTATCTGGAGCTGGACACCGTGCTCGCCGACATTGCCGCCCGCCCGTCGATGCAGCATGTGGTCGCCACCGGCCGAGGCGTGCAACCGGCCATGGTCGAGGCCGCCGATACCGTGACCGAGATGGGCCTGGTGAAACATGCCTTCAAGGCTGGCATCAAGGCGCAGAAAGGGGTGGAGTTCTGATGCCCTTCGTTGTGGCGGAGTGCTCCTGATGCTCGATGCGCGCCAATGCCCCGCCCTGCTGATCGCTGCCCCCGCCTCCGGGCAGGGCAAGACCACCGTGACCGCCGCCCTGGCGCGCCTGCACACGCGCCTCGGGCGCAAGGTGCGGGTGTTCAAGTGCGGCCCGGACTTCCTCGATCCGATGATCCTCGCCCGCGCCAGCGGCGCACCGGTTTATCAGCTGGACCTGTGGATGGTCGGCGAGGGCGATAGCCGCCGGTTGCTCTGGGAGGCAGCCGGTGAGGCCGACCTGATCCTCATCGAAGGCGTGATGGGCCTGTTCGACGGCTCGCCCTCGGCCGCCGATCTGGCGCGGCGCTTCAACGTGCCGGTGATGGCGGTGATCAATGGCCAGTCCATGGCCCAGACCTTCGGCGCGATGGCCGTCGGCATGGCCACCTACCAGCGCGACCTGCCGTTCTCCGGCGTGCTCGCCAACCGCATCGGCAGCCAGCGCCACCGTGACCTGGTGCGTGACAGCCTGCCGGAATGGATTCGCTGGTATGGCGCGCTGCCGCGCGACACCGAGGTCGAGTTGCCCAGCCGCCACCTCGGCCTGGTGCAGGCCGGCGAACTGGCGGACCTCGACGCGCGCCTGGACGCCGCCGCCGATGCCCTGGCCGCCAGCGCCAGCACCGAGTTGCCGGCGCCGGTGAGCTTCGCCGCGCCCGAACTGCGCAGCGAGTCTTCCCGCCTCGACGGCGTGCGCATTGGTGTGGCGCGGGACAACGCCTTCGCCTTCCTCTATCAGGCCAACCTCGATCTGTTGCGCGAGCTGGGCGCCGAACTGGTGTTCTTCTCGCCGCTGCGTGACGCATCGCTGCCGGAGGTGGACAGCCTCTACCTGCCCGGCGGCTACCCGGAGCTGCACCTGCAAGCGCTGGCCGACAATCGCGCCATGGCCCAGGCGATTCACGCCCACCACGAGAGGGGCAAGCCGATCCTCGCCGAGTGCGGCGGCATGCTCTATCTGCTCGATGCCCTGACCGACGTGGCCGGCGAACGCGCGGAGCTGCTGGCCCTGCTGCCGGGTGAGGCGCGCATGCAGAAGCGTCTCGCCGCGCTGGCATTGCAGGCCGTGACGCTGCCAGAGGGCACTCTGCGCGGGCACACCTTCCACCATTCGTTGCTCGACAGTGCTGAAGTACCGCTGGCCCGTGGCGTCTGCCCGAACGACAAGCCGGTGGCCGAGGCCGTGTTCCGGCGTGGCCGGCTCACGGCGTCCTACATCCACTTCTACCTGCCATCCGATCCGGATGCCGCAGCCGCACTCTTCAGACCATGACCGATCACGCCTACAGCCCCGAGGAACGCGCCGCGCTCTACCGCGCCATCGCCGAGCGCCGCGACATGCGTCATTTCAACGGTGGCGAGGTGGCGCCCGAATTGCTCGCGCGCCTGCTGGAAGCCGCACACCAGGCGCCGAGCGTCGGCATGATGCAGCCTTGGCGCTTCATCCGCGTGACGTCCAGGGACGTGCGCCAGTCGATCCACCAATTGGTGGAAGAGGAGCGCATTCGTACCGCCGAAGCGCTGGGCGAGCGCTCCGACGAATTCATGAAGCTGAAGGTCGAGGGCGTGCTCGACTGCGCCGAGGTGCTGGTGGCTGCGCTGATGGAGGGCCGCGAGGCGCATGTCTTCGGCCGTCGCACGCTGCCGAACATGGATCTGGCCTCGCTGTCCTGTGCCATCCAGAATCTCTGGCTGGCTTCGCGCGCGGAAGGGCTGGGCATGGGCTGGGTGTCGCTGTTCGATCCTGCCGCGCTCGGCGACCTGCTTGGCCTTCCGGACGGTGCCGAGGCGGTTGCGGTGATCTGCCTGGGGCCGGTCAGCGCGTTCTATTCCGCACCGATGCTGGTCCTGGAAGGCTGGCGCCAGCCGCGCTCGCTGGACGAGCTGGTGTTCGAAAACCGCTGGGGGGAGAAGGCATGAGCCTGGCCTTGCTGAGCGTCCTCGGCGTGGCGCTGGACGCCCTGCTGGGCGAGCCGAAACGCTGGCATCCGCTGGTGGCGTTCGGGCGGTTGGCGGATCGGCTGGAGCGAAGGTTCAATCGCTCCCGCGCCGATGCCGGAAGCGACACCCCTGGCCTCGGCTGGCGCAGCCATGGCGTCACCGCATGGATCATCGCGGTCATTCCGCTGACCCTCATCGCGCTGTTGCTAAGCCTGCTGCCTTACGTCGGCTGGATCGTCCAGGTGCTGGCGCTGTACGCCGCCCTGGGGCTGCGCAGCCTGGGCGAGCACGCCGATCCGGTGGTGCTGGCGCTGCGTAGTGGCGACCTCAACGAGGCGCGCCTGCGCGTGGGTTACGTGGTCAGCCGCGAAACTGCCGAGCTGGACGAAACCGCGGTGGCCCGCGCGGCCACCGAGTCGGTGCTGGAGAATGGCAGCGACGCGGTCTTCGCGGCGCTGTTCTGGTTCGCCGTGGCGGGTGCTCCGGGCGTGGTGCTCTACCGCCTGAGCAACACCCTCGATGCCATGTGGGGCTACCGCAATGCGCGCTTCGAACGGTTCGGCTGGGCCGCGGCGAAGATCGACGATGGGCTCAACTACATTCCCGCCCGGCTGGTGGCGCTGACCTACGCGCTGCTGGGCCACACCCGGCTGGCCCTGCGCTGCTGGCGCACACAGGCGCCAAAATGGGACAGCCCCAACGCCGGCCCGGTGATGGCCGCCGGCGCGGGGGCTCTGGGCGTTTCGCTCGGCGGCTCCGCCCGCTACCACGGCGAGCTCCACGAACGCCCGCAGCTGGGCGAAGGCCCGGCGCCGACTGCCGTGGATATCTGGCGCGCGCTTGCCCTGGTGCGTCAGGGAGTGTTGTTGTGGTTGCTGATCATCCTGATTCTGGGAGTGCTCTGATGCTCGAACATGGCGGCCGGTTGCGCAAAGCGGCGCAGCAGTACGGAATTCCGCTCTCCGAGTGGCTGGACCTGTCCACTGGCATTTCGCCCTGGCCCTGGGCGTTGCCCAGCGTGCCAGCGGCGGCCTGGATGCGCCTGCCCGAGGACAGCGACGGCCTTGAAGCCGCCGCGCGGCGCTACTACGGTGCCGAGAAGCTGCTGCCGTTACCCGGCAGCCAGGCGGCGATCCAGCTGCTGCCGCGCTTGCGCCGACCGGGCAAGGTCGGCGTGGTTTCGCCCTGTTACGCCGAGCACGCCGAATCCTGGCGTGCCGCCGGGCACATCCTGCGAGAGGTCAGCGACCAGGAAGTCCCCCATCACCTGGAGCGTTTCGACGTGCTGGTGGTGGTCAACCCGAACAACCCCACGGGCAAGCGCATAGAGGCCGGTGTGCTGCTGGAATGGCACGCGCGCCTGCAGGAACGTGGCGGCTGGCTGGTGGTGGACGAAGCCTTCATGGACTGCACTCCCGAGCACAGCCTGGCGCCCAGTTGCGCCAGCCGTCCGGGGCTGATCGTGCTGCGCTCCTTCGGCAAGTTCTTCGGCCTGGCCGGTGCGCGGCTGGGCTTCGCCTTCGCCGAACCGCGCCTGCTGGAAAGCCTGGCGAAGCTGCTCGGCCCCTGGGCGGTCAACGGTCCCACGCGCTGGGTTGCCCAGGCGGTGCTGGGGGAGTTCCAGGAACAGATCCAGCGGCGCCGTGACCTCAACGAGGCGAGCCGGCGCCTGGCCGGCCTGCTGGGCGAACACGGCTTCGCGCCCCAGGGCGGCACGTCGCTGTTCCAGTGGGTGGTGTCCATGCGTGCTCACGCGCTGCGCGACCATCTGGCGCGCCAGGGGATTCTCGTGCGCCTGTTCGAGACGCCCGGCAGCCTGCGCTTCGGTCTGCCGCCGGACGAGAAGGGCTGGGAGCGCCTGGAGCATGGCCTGCGCACCTTCAACCAGATGGAGAGCCTGCGGTGACGTTGCCCAGCGCACACAGCGCGACCTTGATGGTGCAGGGCACCACTTCGGATGCCGGCAAAAGCACGTTGGTGACGGCGCTGTGCCGCTGGCTGCGCCGCCAGGGCGTGGCGGTGGTGCCGTTCAAGCCGCAGAACATGGCGCTCAACAGTGCGGTGACTGCCGATGGCGGCGAAATCGGACGCGCCCAGGCGGTGCAGGCGCAGGCCTGCCACCTGGCGCCGCACACCGACATGAACCCGGTGCTGCTCAAGCCCAACAGCGACACCGGTGCCCAGGTGATCATCCATGGCCGCGCGGTCACCAGCATGAACGCGGTGGCCTACCACGACTACAAGCGCGTGGCGATGCAGGCGGTGCTCGAGTCCCACCAGCGCCTGAGCGCGCAGTACCCGGTGGTGATGGTCGAAGGTGCGGGCTCGCCGGCGGAGATCAACCTGCGCGCCAACGACATCGCCAACATGGGCTTCGCCGAGGCAGTGGACTGCCCGGTGATCCTGATCGCCGATATCGATCGTGGCGGCGTGTTCGCCCACCTCGTGGGCACCCTGGAGCTGCTCTCCGAGAGCGAGCGGGCGCGGGTAAAGGGCTTCGTCATCAACCGTTTCCGCGGCGATATCGCGTTGTTGCAGAACGGCCTCGATTGGCTGGAGGAGCGCACCGGCGTGCCGGTGCTGGGCGTGTTGCCGTACCTGATGGACTTCCACCTGGAAGCCGAGGATGCCATCGACACCCGCCAGGCCGCCAAGACCGGCGAGCGACTGCGGGTCGTCGTGCCGGTTTTGCCGCGCATCAGCAACCACACCGATTTCGATCCGCTGCGCCTGCACCCGCAGGTGGAGCTGACCTTCGTCGGCCCTGGCCAGCCGATCCCACCGGCGGACCTGATCATCCTGCCCGGCTCCAAGAGCGTGCGTCCTGATCTCGCTTTCCTGCGCGCGCAGGGCTGGGAAGCGGCGATCCAGCGCCACCTGCGCTACGGCGGCAAGGTGCTGGGTATCTGCGGTGGCCTGCAGATGCTCGGCCGTACTCTGGCCGATCCGCATGGGCTGGAAGGTGCGGCGGGGGAGAGCGAGGGGCTCGGCCTGCTGGACCTGCTCACCGTGCTGGAGCCGCAGAAGCAGTTGCGCAACGTCAGTGGCCGGCTGGCGCTGGAAGATGCTGCGGTGAGTGGTTACGAGATTCACGCTGGCGTCACCCGAGGCCCGGCGCTGGCCAATCCCGCCGTGCGCCTGAGCGATGGCCGTGCCGATGGCGCGTTGAGCGACGATGGCCAGGTGATGGGCACTTATCTGCACGGGCTGTTCGAGTCCTCCGCGTCCAGCGCCGCACTGTTGCGCTGGGCGGGGCTGCACGAGGTGCAGCAGATCGATTACCACGCCCTGCGCGAGCGCGACATCGAGCGTCTGGCCGACCAGGTCGAGGCGCATCTGGATACCGAGAAACTGAGGCGGCTGTGTGGGCTCTGAAACTGTCTTTCGTAGGAGCGGGAACCCATGCTTGAACTGATTCTCGGCGGCGCCCGCTCGGGCAAGAGCCGCCTGGCCGAGCGCCTGGCGCAGGACAGCGGCCTGCCGGTCACCTACGTCGCCACGGCCCAGGCCGGCGACGGCGAGATGTCCACGCGCATTCTCCAGCACCGCGAGCGCCGCCCGGAACACTGGGGCCTGGTGGAAGAACCGCTGGCCCTGGCCGACGCACTGGAGCGCCTGGCCGCCCCCGGCCACTGCGTGCTGGTGGATTGCCTGACCCTGTGGGTCACCAACCTGCTGATCCATGAAGACGGCTGGCGCCTGCGTGGCGAGATCGACGCGCTGCTGGAAACGCTGCCGCACCTGCCGGGGCGCATCCTTCTGGTCAGCAACGAAACCGGGCTGGGCGTGGTGCCGATGGGCGAGCTCAGCCGCCGATATGTCGACGAGGCCGGCTGGTTGCACCAGTCCCTGGCCGAGGTCAGCGAGCGCGTGGTGTTCACCGTCGCCGGCCTGCCCATGGTGTTGAAGGGGGAAGCGTTATGAGTCTGCAATGGTGGCTGCAAGGCACCCAACCGATCGATCGCGTGGCGCAGGACAAAGCCGCCGCGCGTCAGGACCAACTGACCAAGCCGCGTGGCGCACTGGGCCGGCTGGAAGAGGAAACCATCCGCCTGGCCGGCCTGCAGGGCCGCGAGCGGCCGGGCCTGGAGCATGTCTGGATCGCCCTGTTCGCCGGTGACCACGGGGTGGTGGCCGAGGGCGTATCGGCCTATCCGCAGGCAGTGACGGTCGAGATGCTGCGCAACTTCGTGCGCGGCGGCGCGGCGATCAGCGTGCTGGCGCGCGACCTCGATGCGCGCCTGGAGGTCATCGACCTCGGCACGGCAACGCCGCTGGAGCCGCTGCCGGGTGTGCTGCACGTGATGGTCGGCGCCGGTACGGCGAACTTCACCAAGGAGCCGGCGATGACCGCCGCGCAATGCCTGATCGCCCTGGAAGCCGGCCGCGAGTCCGTGCGCCGCGCGCAACAGGCCGGCGCCGAGCTGTTCATCGGCGGCGAGATGGGTATCGGCAACACCAGTGCCGCCGCTGCGCTGGCCTGCGCGCTGCTCGACGAACCGGCCCGCGCGCTGGTCGGCCCCGGCACGGGGCTGGACTCGCAGGGTGTCGCCCGCAAGGTCGAGGTGATCGACCGCGCGCTGGCGCTGCACCGCGCCCACTGCGACGAACCGTTCGAAGCGCTGTGCCGCCTGGGCGGCTTCGAGATTGCTGCACTGGTCGGCGCCTACCTGGCATGTGCGCAGAAGGGTATTGCCGTGCTGGTGGACGGCTTCATCTGCAGCACTGCCGCGCTGTGCGCGATTCATCTGAATCCGGCCTGCCGCGACTGGCTGCTGTTCGCCCATGCCGGTGCCGAACCGGGGCACAATCGTGTGCTGGCCGCGCTCGACGCGCAGCCGCTGCTGGACCTTGGCCTGCGCCTGGGCGAGGGCAGTGGCGCGGCGCTGGCAGTGCCGCTGCTGCGCCAGGCCTGCCGGCTGCACAGCGAGATGGCGACCTTCGCCGAAGCGGCGGTATCGGATCGCCCGGCATGACGCTGCGGCTGGAATTGCTGCGCCACGGCGAGACCGAGCGCGGCGGTGGCTTTCGCGGACGGCTGGACGACGCGTTGACCGAGAGCGGTTGGGCGCAGATGCGCGCGGCGGTGGGCGACGAATGTCGCTGGGCGGCGCTGGTCAGCTCGCCGTTGCAGCGTTGCGCGGCCTTCGCTCGGGAGCTGGCGGCGCGCCACGGCCTGCCGCTGGGCTTTGAGCCAGGCTTGCAGGAGCTGGATTTCGGCCAGTGGGAAGGCATTTCGCCAGCTAAGCTGATGGAGACGGATGCGCAGGCGCTCGGACGCTTCTGGGACGATCCCTACGCTTTCCCTCCACCGGGCGGCGAGGCCATGGGCGACTTCGAATCCCGCGTCTTTGCGGCGCTGGAGCGGCTCTACCAGGCCCATGCCGGATCTTCCGTACTGGTCGTCACCCATGGCGGTGTGATGCGCCTGTTCGGCGCCCTGGCCAGCGGCCTGCCGGCGAAGCGTCTGCTGGAAGTGGTGGTGGCCCACGGCGAATGTATGGTGCTGGACGTGACCCGCGAGGGTGATGGCTGGCGTATCCAAAAGGCGCAACCATAAGTCGACCTCTGATGAACAACCTGCACCCGGAACGCGACCAGGAAGCCCCCGAGCCGCCTGCTGAAACGAGTGGCGAAGACGCGCGCGCCGCCCAGCTCAGTGACTGGTGCCTGCCGCTGGTGGCGTTGCAGTTCCTGACTCGCCTGCCGGTGCGCCTGGGGCACATGCCGACGCCGCAGCAGTTCGGCCGCGCCACGCTGTATTACCCGCTGGTGGGCCTGCTGATCGGTTCGGTGCTGTTCGCCATGGGAGAGTTGCTCAGCGGTGTGCACCTGCTGTTGCAGGCGGCACTCATCCTTCTGGTGTGGGTGGCCTTCACCGGCGCGCTGCACCTCGATGGCCTGGCCGACACGGCGGATGCCTGGATCGGCGGGCTGGGCGACCGCGAACGCACGCTCGCAATCATGAAGGACCCGCGCTGCGGCCCGGCCGCGGTGGTCGCCCTGGTGCTGTTGCTGCTGCTGAAGTTCGCGGCGATCACCGCCATTCTCGGCAACCACCAGCACTGGGGTTTGCTGCTGGCGCCCTGGCTGGGTCGCTGCGCGTTGCCGCTGCTGTTCTACACCACCGATTACGCGCGCAAGGGCGGCCTGGGCCAGGCGCTGGCCGATCACCTGCCGCGCGGTGCGATGCCGTGGATGCTGGCGGCCAACGCCGCACTGATGGTGCTGGTGGGCTTGACCGGCATGCTGGCGCTGGCGGTCGCGCTGGTGATGTTCGTTTGGCTGCGCAGCCGCTTCATCGCCCGCCTGGGCGGCACCACCGGGGATACCGCCGGGGCGATGCTGGAGATGATCGAGTGCGCGGTGCTGGTGGCGTTGGCGCTCTAGAGTCCAACGGATAGGCGCGTGGGCTGTTTGTGTAGGAGCGAGCTTGCTCGCGAACTGCAGGGCACCGCTGCTCCCGGGAAGCTTGTTCGCGAGCAAGCTCGCTCCTACAAAATGCCTTCACTCCCGCTCTCCCATGGGAGAGCGGGATAGCTGTGCCTAGCATCAATCGAACGCGAAATGCTCCGTCTTCAACCCCATGATCGACCGTACCGGCTTGGCCATCGCCGCCGCGTGCCCCTTGGCGCGGGGTAGCAGGCGGGCGAAGTAGAAGTCGCTGGTGGCGATCTTCGCCTTGTAGAAGTCGCTCGACTCGCTGCCGCCCTGGCGCAGGCGCTTGCGTGCGGCGGCTTCCTGCAGCGCCCAGGAATACGCCAGCGCGGCGTAGCCGGAGAACATCAGATAGTCGTGGCTGGCGGTGCTCACCAGGTCGCGCTGCTTGCGGGCGGTGAGGGCGATACGCAGCGTGAGGATGTTCCACTGCGCGCAGAGCTTGAGCAGCGTGAGCGCGCGGCCACGCATGGCCGGTTCCTGCTTGAGCAGGTCGACGGCGAATTTCGCCACTTGCCGGGTGAAGTCGCGTACGGCCTTGCCCTGGGTCATCAGCAGCACCTTGCGGCCGAGCAGGTCCAGCGCCTGGATGCCGGTGGTGCCCTCGTAGAGCGTGGCGATCCGCGCATCGCGGACGATCTGCTCCATGCCGTGTTCCCTGATGTAGCCGTGGCCGCCGAACACCTGCATGCCGAGGTTGGCGCTCTCCAGGCCCAGTTCAGTCAGGCAGCCCTTGAGGATCGGGGTGAGGAAGCCGAGCTTGTCGTCCCAGCGGTCGTACTCGGCGTTATCGTTGGTCAGCAGGCCCTGGATCATCTTGTCGGCGTACTGGGTGGCCAGGTAGATCAGCGCGCGGCCGCCCTCGGCCACGGCCTTCTGGGTCAGCAGCATGCGGCGCACATCGCCGTGGTGCATCAGCGTGTCGGCGATCTCCCCCGGCTCCTTGGTGCCGGAAAGGGCACGCATGGAGCGACGCTCGCGGGCATAGGCCAGCGCGCCCTGGTAGGCCAGCTCGGCGGTGGCCACGCCCTGGATCGCGGTGCCGATGCGCGCGCTGTTCATGAAGGTGAACATGCATTCCAGGCCCTTGTTCGGCTCGCCGATCAGGTAGCCGGTGGCGCCGTCGAAGTTCATCACGCAGGTGGCCGAGGCCTTGATACCCATCTTCTTCTCCAGCGCACCGCAGCTCACGCCGTTGCGCGGGCCGAGGGAGCCGCCTTCGCCTGGAAGGAACTTGGGCACGATGAACAGCGAGATGCCGCGCGTGCCTTTCGGTGCATCCGGCAGGCGGGCGAGGACGATGTGCACGATGTTCTCGGTGAGATCGTGCTCGCCCGAGGAGATGAAGATCTTGGTGCCGGTGATGGCGTAGCTGCCGTCGGCGTTGGATTCCGCGCGGGTCTTCACCTGGCCCAGGTCGGTGCCGCACTGCGGCTCGGTGAGGCACATGGTGCCGCCCCAGCGGCCTTCGGTGAGCGGGGTGAGGTAGGTGTGTTTCTGCTCCTCGGTGCCGTGCTGCATCACGGTGTTCATCGCGCCCAGCGACAGGCCCGGGTACATGGAGAACGGCCAGTTGGCGGTGCCCAGCATTTCCTGCTTGAGCGCGCCCAGGCTCATCGGCAGGCCCTGGCCGCCATATTCCACCGGGTGCGACAGGCCCTGCCAGCCGCCGGCCACGTAGGCGTCGTAGGCTTCCTTGAACCCCTTGGGCGTGCGTACTTCGCCGTTCTCCAGGTGGCAGCCTTCCTCGTCGCCGCTGTGGTAGAGCGGGGCGATCACCTCTTCGCAGAGCCTGGCGCATTCGCCGAGGATGGCATCGACCATGTCCGGCGTGGCTTCACCGCCATTCACCAGGTTCTGGTAGTGGCCGGGGAAGTCGAAGACTTCGTTGAGCAGGAAGCGGGTGTCGCGCAGCGGGGCTTTGTAGACGGGCATCGGGGACCTCGGACCGTGATGCGCCCCGCCGAAAGCGCGGGGCTGGATGGCCGCAGTTATACGGCTGGCGCGATGCGGTGCCCTTGGCTGCGCCAACGCCGGGCGCTGGCAGATGGGACAATCGGTCGCATCGGCCATTGCGCTTGAGCGATTGCGGGTATATACACGTATCCCATGCTGACCACCCAATGTCTCTGTACCAAACTGCGCCGCTCGGCCCGTGCCGTGACCCGCGTCTACGACGATGCCTTGAAAGGCGTCGGGCTGACGACTGCGCAGTTTTCCCTGTTGCGGCATCTGTCGCGGCTGGAGCAGCCGAGCATCTCCGACCTGGCCGAGGCCATGGGGCTGGACCGCAGCACCCTGGGGCGCAACCTCAAGCCGCTGGAAGCCGACGGCTTGGTGAGGCTGGAGGAAGGTGAGGACCTGCGCAACCGCATCGTCGCGCTGACTCCCGCAGGGTTGGAACGCATTGTCCGCGGCGGCGAAGCCTGGGACGCGGCGCAGCAGGATGTAGCGGTTCACCTGGGCGATGACAAGCGTCGGCAACTGGAAGCCCTGCTGGATGAACTGGCCGCGCTGGAGAGCTAGCGCAGGCCAGCGTGCACTGGATACGAACGATTAGAAGCGGGTATATACCCGTGTAGGAGCAAGTGATGTCGAAGCTGTCGCGTACGGGGTTCTGGATACTGCTATCCGGCGCCCTGATCCTCGCCCTGTCCCTGGGCACCCGCCACGGCTTCGGCCTGTTCCTGGCGCCGATGAGCGCCGAATTCGGCTGGGGGCGCGAGACCTTCGCCTTCGCCATCGCCCTGCAGAACCTGATCTGGGGCATCGCCCAGCCGTTCACCGGGGCCATTGCCGACCGCTTCGGCGCGATGCGCACGGTGGTGGTGGGCGGCATCCTCTATGCCATCGGCCTAGTGCTGATGGGCTATTCCGATTCGGCCTTCAGCCTGTCGATGAGCGCCGGCCTGTTGATCGGCATCGGCCTGTCGGGTACCTCGTTCTCGGTGATTCTCGGTGCGGTCGGCCGCGCGGTGCCGCTGGAGCAGCGCAGCATGGCGATGGGCATCTCGGCGGCGGCGGGCTCGTTCGGCCAGTTCGCCATGCTGCCCGGCACGCTCGGGCTGATCAGCTGGCTCGGCTGGTCTGCCGCGCTGCTCGCCCTCGGCCTGATGGTGGCGCTGATCGTGCCGCTGGCCGCGCTGATGAAGGACAAGCCGCTGCTGATGCAGGGTCACGAGCAAACCCTGGCCGAGGCGCTGCGCGAGGCGGCGGGGCATTCCGGCTTCTGGCTGCTGTCTCTGGGCTTCTTCGTTTGCGGCTTCCAGGTAGTGTTCATCGGCGTACATCTGCCGGCATACCTGGTGGACCGTCACCTGCCGGCCACCGTCGGTACCACGGTGCTGGCGCTGGTGGGGTTGTTCAACGTGTTCGGCACCTATATCGCCGGCTGGCTCGGCGGGCGAATGAGCAAGCCCAAGCTGCTCACCGGCCTGTACCTGCTGCGCGGCGTGGTGATCATCGCCTTCCTCTGGGCGCCGTTGACGGTCTGGACTGCCTACCTGTTCGGCATTGCCATGGGCCTGCTGTGGCTGTCCACGGTGCCGCTCACCAACGGCACGGTGGCCACGCTGTTCGGCGTACGCAATCTGTCGATGCTCGGCGGCATCACCTTCCTGTTCCACCAGATCGGCGCCTTCCTCGGCGGTTGGCTGGGCGGCTACGTGTATGACCACACCGGCAACTACGACCTGGTCTGGCAGATTTCCATCCTCCTCAGCCTGCTGGCCGGCCTGCTCAACTGGCCGGTGCGCGAGCGTCCTGTCGAACGCGCCGCGCTGGGGACGGCGTGAAGCGCCCAGTGGTGATCGCGCTGGTGCTGGGCCTCGGCCTGGCGCTGGCGGGCCTGGCGTGGTGGGGCTGGCAACGTGGTGGCCTCGCGCTGATGCAGTTGGGCATGGGCAGTTGCTGATGCCCGTCGTGCGGGGTAGCGTGACGGGATAATTCGAGGATCACTGCCATGCGTCTTTCCCTGCTCGCTCTCTCTCTTCTCTTGCCGCTGGCGGCCCAGGCCGCCGATTGCCCGGCGCTGCTCAAGACCCAGGGCGAACTGCCCAAACTGCGTTCCAAGGATGTGCTCGACCTGTGCAAGCTGTACGCCGGCAAGCCGCTGGTGATTGTAAATACCGCCAGCCACTGCGGCTTCACCCCGCAATTCAAGGGGCTCGAAGCCGTCTACCAGAAGTACAAGGGCCAGGGCCTGGAAGTACTCGGCGTGCCCTCCGACGATTTCAAGCAGGAAGACGCGGACGCCGCCGAGACCGCGAAGATCTGCTACGGCAACTACGGTGTGACCTTCAACATGACCTCGGTGCAGCACGTCAGCGGCGACGAGGCGATCCCGCTGTTCAAGGACCTCGCCCAGCAGGCCGACCAGGTGCCGCGCTGGAATTTCTTCAAGTACGTAGTGGACCGCCAGGGCAAGGTGGTGGCGGAGTTTTCCAGCCTGACCAAGCCGGATGACCCCGAGCTGCAGGCCGCCATCGAGAAGGCCATCGCCAGCCAGCTGTGAGGACAGCCCTCATGTAGGAGCGAGCTCGCTCGCGAACCGCTTGGCACAGGCGCTGCCGGCTGACTTGTTCGCGAGCAGGCTCGCTCCTGCAGGTGAATGTTGGCTCCGTGCCCGAATGCAGAAATTTCCTGTTACAGACCGGCTGGGTCAGTGAGACAATCCGTGCCCGGCGCCACCACCGGTGGCCGCCGATGTCATGGATTCGATTCAGGAGATTCACCCCTATGGATGGCAAAGCCCTCTTCCTCGTTGCCTTGCTCGCCCAGGCCGTCGCTGCCCCGGCGTTCGCTGCACCCGCTACGTCCAACCAGAGCGAAGCCCCCGCGGCTGCCGCTGCGCCTGCCGCCGAGTCGGACGAGGAGATGTCGCCCGAGACCTTCGTCGCCAGCCTGCATTTCCAGAAGGGCAAGGTGGTGGTGGGCGACAACCTCGCCACCTTCGACCTGCCGGATAATTTCGTCTTCCTCGACAGCAAGGATGCCGAGCGCGTGCTGGAAGCCTGGGGTAACCCGCCCAGCTCCGAGCCGCCGCTGGGCATGCTGATGCCGGCCGGCGTCTCGCCTTTCGAAGCCGCCTCCTGGGCAGTGACTGTGCAATACGAGGAGAGCGGCTACGTGTCCGACGAGGACGCGGCGAAGATCGATTACGCCGAGATGCTCAAGGACATGCAGGACGACCTCAAGCAGGCCAATCCGCAGCGCGAGCAGCAGGGTTTCGAGGCCATCCAGCTGATTGGCTGGGCCGCGCCGCCGCGTTACGACGCCGCCGAGAAGAAGCTCTACTGGGCCAAGGAGCTGCAGTTCGGCGACGCCAAGGAGCACACGCTGAACTACAACATCCGCGCGCTGGGCCGCAAAGGCGTGCTGGTTTTGAACTTCGTCGCGGGCATGGAGCAACTGCCGGAAATCGAGAAGAACGTCGGCAAGGTATTGGCGATGACCGAGTTCAACCCGGGCAACCGCTACGTCGACTTCAATCCCAGTGTCGACAAGGTTGCCGCCTACGGCCTGGGCGCGCTGATCGCCGGCAAGGTTGCTGCCAAGGTCGGGCTGTTCGCCACCCTGCTGGTACTGCTGAAGAAGCTTTGGATCGTCCCGGCCCTGGCCATCGGCTGGATCGCACGGCGATTCAAGCGCAAGCCGTCGAACGAAGGCTGATTCTCCAAGCAAGGAAAAGCCGGGCGTTGCCCGGCTTTTTCGTTTCTGCGCCACTCGTGGCGTAGGCCCTGTGGGTGCGAGGGGGCGCCATCGTTATTGCCCGCGGACCGCCCAACACCGATGTCGCCGGGTGGCTCTGTTCGGCGAGCAAGGACTGGGCGTCCCCCTCGTTCCTACGAAGCGCTGTACGCCGCAGTGAGCGGCCAATAAAAAAGCCGGGCAACGCCCGGCTTTTCTTGTGCGCTGAAGGATCAGCCTTTCTCGCCCTGAACCGCCTTGCCGTTCACGGTGCCTTCCTTGAGCATGATCTGGTACTCCTTGCCGTCGGACTCCTGTTGGTACAGGCGCACGAGGAGGAAGTCCCAATCCTTGGCAAACCAGAGGATGGTCTTGCGGTTGCTCTTGGTGGGGTCACGCACCCGCTCCACCTTGATCGCGGTGATCAGGCCGGCCTGGGTACGCACCTTCTCCTCGCCGAGAACACGGAAGTCGTAGGTATCGACGTCGGTTCCCTCGATGACCTGGTAGCTCATGGCCTTCTTGCCAACGGCCACGTCATGCTGCAGCGCGAGTTGGTAGGTGGACTTGTCCAGTTGGCCCTTGTTCAGCGGCTGGCGTACCTGGTCGCCACGGTCGCTGCCCAGCACCTGCTTCTCGGCCCAGTCGAAATCGAGCTCGGTCTGCTTGTTCTTGCCCAGGCCTTCGCGGGCCCAGCGGTAGGTCAGCGGCAGGTAGGTGTCGTTCTCGACCTTGAACGTGCTGTTCTCGGTCAGGCTGGCGAGCAGCATGGAGGCCTTGAAATTCAGCTCCCAGCGGCCGCCGTCGCCTTGCTTGAGGCTGCGGGAGGCGGTGCCGCTGATGGGCATCTGCTTCCAGTCGGCGGTGTAGCTGGCGTCGAACGGTTCCAGCTCATAAGCCTGGGCCGGCAGGGTCAGCACGGCCATCAGGAATAACAGAGCTCTACGCATCGCGAATCTCCTAGGTTCGGTACGAATGGCCGGATGCGGGCAGAAGCTCCCCATCCAGCATGGCGCCATGTTCGCCGAGCCTGACTCGGCCTTCGGCGAACCAGCGCATGGCCAGCGGATAGATCACATGTTCCTGCACGTGCACGCGCTGGGCCAGCGTTTCCGGCGTGTCGTCAGACTCTACCGGGATTGCCGCCTGTACGACCAGAGGACCACCATCAAGTTCCTCCGTGACGAAGTGTACGCTGCAGCCGTGCTCGGCATCGCCAGCCTCCAGCGCCCGCTGGTGCGTGTGCAGGCCCTTGTACTTGGGCAACAGGGACGGATGGATGTTCAGCAGGCGGCCCTGATAGTGACGCACGAAGTCGGCGCTGAGGATGCGCATGAAGCCGGCGAGCAGCACCAGGTCGGCGTCGAAGCCATCGATGGCCTGGATCAGCGCGGCATCGAAGCTTTCGCGGTCGGCGTAGGCCTTGTGGTCGAGGAAACGGGTCTCGATGCCGGCCTTACGCGCGCGCTCCAGGCCGTAAGCGTCCGCGCGGTTGGAGATCACCGCGCGGATCACTGCCGGCGTGTCGGCGCCGGCGAGACTGTCGATCAGGGCTTGCAGGTTGCTGCCGGAGCCGGAAATCAGCACCACGACATTGCAAGGTGTGGACATCAGTGGCCTTTCAGGTTGTGCAGGACCACGCGCTCGGCGTCGGCGGCACAAGCCTCGATGCGGCCGATGACCCACGGCTGCTCGCCGGCGTCACGCAGGGCCTTCAGGGAAGCATCGACCTGATCCTGGGCGACGCAGATGACCATGCCGACGCCGCAGTTCAGCACGCGGTGCATCTCGGTCTCGTCGACGTTGCCTTTTTCCTGCAGCCAGTCGAAGACCGCCGGGCGCTGCCAGCTGGCTACATCGACCACCGCCTGGGCGTTGTCCGGCAGCACGCGCGGGATGTTGTCCAGCAGGCCGCCGCCGGTAATGTGGGCCATGGCCTTGACCGCGCCGGTCTGCTTGATCAGTTGCAGCAGCGGCTTGACGTAGATGCGGGTCGGGGCCATCAGCAGGTCGGCGAGGGGCTTGCCGTTCAGCTGGGTGGATTCGATGTCGGCGCCGGAGACTTCGATGATCTTGCGGATCAGCGAGTAACCGTTGGAGTGCGGGCCGGAGGAGGGCAGGGCGATCAGGGCGTCGCCGGCAACCACTTTCGAGCCGTCGATGATTTCCGATTTTTCCACCACGCCGACGCAGAAGCCAGCCAGGTCGTAGTCTTCGCCTTCGTACATGCCCGGCATTTCGGCGGTTTCACCACCGACCAGGGAGCAGCCGGCCAGCTCGCAGCCGGCACCGATGCCGGTGACCACGGTGGCGGCCACGTCGACATTGAGTTTGCCGGTGGCGTAGTAGTCGAGGAAGAACAGTGGCTCGGCGCCGCAGACGACCAGGTCGTTCACGCACATGGCGACCAGGTCCTGGCCGATGCTGTCGTGCTTGTTCAGGTTCAGCGCCAGGCGCAGCTTGGTGCCGACGCCATCGGTGCCGGACACCAGCACGGGTTGCTTGTAGCCAGCCGGGATTTCGCACAGAGCGCCAAAGCCACCCAGGCCTCCCATCACTTCAGGACGTGCGGTGCGCTTGGCGACGCCTTTGATGCGTTCGACCAGGGCTTCGCCGGCGTCGATGTCCACACCGGCGTCCTTGTAGCTCAACGAGGGTTGCTTGCTGCTCATAAATCCAGGCCTATAGAAGGGATGATTCGTCTTGCCGCCGGGTGCGCCGTTTGCGCTTCCCGGCCTGCGCGGGAGGCGCGGGATTTTATCAGGCTTGCCCGGCAGCGGCCATCTCGCGCTGTTGCCGCTGGCCGGACGGCTGTTTAAGGTATAGGCCTTCCTTGCCGTCGCGTTTGTCGACGGTGCCTTCGTTTTCCTGCGCGAGAACCCGCCATGCGCCTGACCGCCCGCCTGTTGATCCTCTGCCTGACGCTGTTCAGCCTGCCGTCCTTCGCTGAAACGCTGGGCAACCTGTACCAGGTGCACGAACCGGTCGCCTCCCAGCAGCCGGACGAGCGCAACGCCGGCCTGACCCGCGCCCTGCAGACCCTGGTACTGCGCCTGACCGGCAATGCCAGCGCTGCGCAGAGCCCGGCCCTGGCCGGCTACTTCAAGGACCCGCAGCAACTGATCAGCCAGTACGGTTTCGAGAATGGCCCGCCCATGGCGCTGGTGGTGGACTTCGACCCGACTGCCACCGACAACGCCCTGCGCCAGGCCGGCCTGCCGGTCTGGGGCGCCAGCCGCCCGAGCGTGCTCGCCTGGTGGCTGAACGAAAGCGCCAACGGCAGCAGCCTGGTCGGCGACAGCCAGGAAGCCTCCGCCCCGCTGAACCGCGCCGCCCAGCGCCGCGGCCTGCCGCTGCGCCTGCCGATCGCCGACCTCAGCGAACAGCAGGTCGGTACTCCCGAAAATCTCAACGCCGCCCAGCCGGATGTTTTGAAGTCCGCCTCCGAACGCTACGGCGCCGATGCCCTGCTGGCGGTGGACGCCAAGGAAGCCGACGGCAAGTGGACCGCCAACTGGCGCGTGTGGATGGGCGACAGCCGCGAACAGGGCCAGGCCCAGGGCGATACCCCGGACGCGCTGGCCGATGCGGTAATGCTCGGCGTGTCCCAGCGCCTGTCGCAGCGTTTCGTCGGTTCGGCAGGTTCGGCTTCGGCCCAGGTCCTGCAGATCGAGGGCGCCGACCTGGCGCGCTACGCCGAAGTCTCGCGCCTGCTGGAGCCCATGGGCGCCAAGCTGGTGGAGGTACAGGGCAACCGTCTCGTCTACCGCGTCACCGCCAGCCCCGAGCAACTGCGTGCGCAACTGGCTCTGGCCCGCCTGCAGGAAGCCCCGGCGGAGCCGGCGCAACCGGCGGTCGACGCCAATGGCCAACCGGTGCCGAACGCGGCCGTGCCGGCGCAGAACACCCTGCGCTTCCACTGGTAATGAGCCCTGCGGAGGCGGGCAAAGTCCCGCTTCCCGGCGCCGGTGGCTCTGAGTCGCACGTGGTAGCTGCGTTATCCTTCTGATTTGGATAAACTTTCAGTCACCAAGGCCCACCCCAAGCGATTGAAGAAACGCCCGGCCCGGCATGACTCCTATGCAGCTCCCACTCAGCGTACGTCTGCGCGATGACGCAACGTTCGCCAACTACTACCCCGGTGCCAACGCCGCGGCGCTCGGCTATGTCGAGCGTCTGTGCGAGCCCGAGGCGGGGTGGACGGAAAGTCTGATCTATCTCTGGGGCGCCGAAGGCGTGGGCCGCAGTCACCTGCTGCAGGCTGCCTGCATTCGTTCCGAGCAACTGGGTGAGCCGTCCGTCTACCTGCCGATGGCGGACCTGGTGGCCTACGGTCCGGAAATCTTCGACAACCTCGAACAGCGCGAGCTGGTGTGCCTGGACGATCTCGACGCCCTGGCCGGCAAGCGCGAATGGGAAGAGGCGCTGTTCCACCTGTTCAACCGCCTGCGCGATTCCGGCCGCAAGCTGCTGCTGTCGGCCTCGGTGTCGCCGCGCGAGCTGGGGGTGAAGCTGCCGGACCTGAAATCCCGCCTGACGCTCTCGCTGATCTTCCAGTTGCACCCGCTGACCGATGACGAGAAGCTGCGCGCCCTTCAGCTGCGCGCCTCGCGCCGTGGGCTGCACCTGACCGATGAAGTGGGGCGCTTTATCCTTACCCGTGGCGCGCGCAGCATGCAGTTCCTCTTCGACCTGCTGGACGAGCTGGACAAGGCCTCGTTGCAGGCGCAGCGCAAGCTGACCATTCCCTTCCTCAAGGAAACCATGGGCTGGTAAGCCCTGGTTTCCCCGACTCCCTTATCAGGCGCTCGTCGCTTCCTGCTGCGGTTCCTGGCCTTCGCCGGCCAGCTTGCGGTCGTACTGGAAGCGCCAGCGCGTGTACATCAGCGCCGAGCAGAACAGCGACACGCTGAGGATGATCTCCGCCCAGCCGAAGATGGCGTGGTTGGGATCGAAGGCGTTGAGCACGCCGAGGATGAAGTACAGGTTGATCACGTAGCACGCCCAGGCATGGCCACGCGCATTACCGATCAGGATGCCCGGCGCTACCACCAGTAGCGGCAGCAGCTTGAAGCCCAGGAACACCCAGGGTACCCAGCGCGCGCCGCCGTGGGCGTCGGCGAACAGCAGGTCCCAGATGACGATGAGCAGGATCAGCCCGATGAAGCTGCCGAGGGCGACCGCGCGGCTGGCGGCCAGCCGGGGTTTGAGCCAGTCCATGGGCGGCAGCGGTTTGTTCTTGCGGGCCATTCAACTCTCCAGTTTGCGGGCAACTTCGGCCAGACGCTTTCCGAGCGCGCGGCACAGGGTGATCTCGTGTTCGTCCAGGCTGCGCTTGCCATCGGCGCCGGCGAAATGGCTGGCGCCGTAAGGCGTGCCGCCGCCGCGGGTTTCCAGCAGGGCGGGCTCGCTGTAGGGAATGCCGGTGACGATCATGCCGTGGTGCAGCAGTGGCAGCAGCATCGACAGCTGAGTGGTTTCCTGGCCGCCATGCAGGCTGGCGGTCGAGGTGAAGACTGCCGCCGGCTTGCCTACCAGGCCACCGGTCAGCCACAGGCTGCTGGTGCCATCGAGGAAGTACTTGAGCGGCGCGGCCATGTTGCCGAAGCGGGTCGGGCTGCCGAGGACCAGGCCGGAGCAGTCCTTCAGGTCATCCAGGGTGGCGTAGAGCGCGCCTTCTGCCGGAATGTCCGGGGCGACGGCTTCGCACTCGGTGGACACCGCCGGCACCGTGCGCACGCGCGCTTCCAGGCCGCCGGCCTCGACGCCGCGGGCAATCTGCCGGGCCATTTCGGCGGTGGCGCCGTGGCGGCTGTAGTAGAGGACGAGGACGTAAGGCGCGCTCAAGGCAGGATCTCCAGAACCTTCTCCGGCGGGCGGCCGATGACCGCCTTGTCGCCGACGATGAAGATCGGCCGCTCGATCAGCTTGGGATGGCTGGCCATCGCCTCGATCAGTCGGTCGTCGCCCAGTGCCGGGTTGGCCAGGTTCAGCTCCTTGTATTCGTCCTCGCCGGTGCGCAGCAGTTGGCGTGCGCCGATACCCAGCTTGCCGAGCAGCGCCTTGAGTTCGGCCGCGCTGGGCGGAGTTTCCAGGTAGCGGATGATCTCGGGCTGGATGGCGCGTTCCTCGAGCAGTTCGAGGGCGCCGCGGGATTTGGAGCAGCGCGGATTATGAAAAAGTGAAATCTGGCTCATGTGCCGGGACTCGCAAGGCCGATGAAGTGGCGGCTATTCTAACCGCCTCCTCGGACTGGACTGAACCGCTGTCGTTCGCCGCGATCTACGAGGACGGTTTTTTCAGTGCAGCCAAAGGACACTTCATGCACGAACGCTTGCAGGGCCTGGTCGAATTCGGCCGCTATCTGGTCCAGCGCTTCCTGGCCGACAAGGCGCCCAACAGCGCCGCGGCCCTGACCTACACCACGCTGTTCGCGGTCGTCCCGATGATGACCGTGACCTTCGCCATGCTCTCCGCCGTACCGGCCTTCGAGGGCATGGGCGAGCGCATCCAGCTGTTCGTGTTCCGCAACTTCGTGCCCTCTACCGGCGAGGCGGTGGAGGCCTACCTGCGCAACTTCACCGTGCAGGCGCGCCACCTGACCTGGCTGGGCGTGGCCTTCCTGGCGGTGACTGCGTTCACCATGCTGGTGACCATCGAGAAGGCCTTCAACGCCATCTGGCGTGTGCGTCAACCACGGCGGGGCGTAACGCGCTTCCTGCTGTACTGGGCGATCCTCAGCCTGGGCCCGTTGCTGCTGGGGACCGGTTTCGCCGTGTCCACCTACATCACTTCGCTGTCGCTGCTCTCCGGCCCCCATGCGCTGCCGGGTGCGGCGATGCTGCTGAAGTTCATGCCATTGCTGGCCAGCGTGGCGGCCTTCACCCTGATCTATGCGGCGGTGCCCAACGCGCGGGTGCCGTTCCTGCACGCCCTGGCCGGCGGGGTGTTCACCTCGATCCTGTTCGAAGCGGCGAAGTCGCTGTTCGGCTTCTATGTCAGCTTCTTCCCCGGCTACAAGCTGATCTACGGTGCCTTCGCCACGGTGCCGCTGTTCCTGCTGTGGATCTACCTGTCGTGGCTGATCGTGCTGTTTGGTGCGGAGCTGGTCTGCAACCTGTCGTCGACCCGGCTCTGGCGTCGACGCGCCATGCCACGCCTGCTGGTCATCCTCGGCGTACTGCGGGTGTTCTTCGACCGCCAGCGCCATGGCTTGCCGACGCGCCTGGCGCACCTGCATCGGGCGGGCTGGTTGCTGCCGGAAGACGAGTGGGAAGAGGTGCTGGATTTCCTGGAGGGCGAGCAACTGGTCTGCCGCGCCGGCTCGACCACCGCGGCCTGGGTGCTGTGCCGCGACCTGGGCAGCTACAGCCTGCACCACCTGCTCAACCGCAGCCCCTGGCCATTGCCGTGTCTGGAGGCCTTGCCGACGACTCTGGATGAGCCGTGGTACCCGCAGTTGCGAGAAACGCTGGCGCGCTATCAGGCTGACCGACAGGAGCTGTTCGGCGATAGCCTGGCGAAATGGTTGAAGCCGTCACATTCCGAGTGACGCAAAACGTCAGTTTGCGGCGAATCTGATTCTGTCGCGGCTTTGTACCACTTCAGGAAATGCGCCAATTCTCGCTATTTCAGAATTGGCACAGTTCTGGCTATGGAGGTAACAGGACACAGAAGTCCTTCAGAAGTTCCTCCAAGGCCAGCGAATCCATGAAAAAAGACCAGAACAACGTAGTGCACCTGCATCAGCGCGATCTGACGAGCGCTCTGGAGCGGTTGAATCGAATCACTGGTCTGCAATTCAGCCGCTGGCCTGAATCGCTCCTGCCGTCCGTCCCGCACGACAACGCCGAAAGCGTTGCGACCGAGTCGTCGGATGAAACTCCGGTGCGACAGCTGGGCTGACCCTTAGAGGCTGGTGGCTACCGGACGCGCGGCGCCCGCCTGTTGCTCTACCGCCTGCATGAAGACCTCCTCGGCAATCACCCGCGACAGAGGAACGGCCGCGCGAAGCTTGATCTGCGCATCCTCGATCCGCAGGGAGAACGGCAGTCGGGCCACACCTGAGAGCAGGATGCGACTCTGTTTATTGACCGTGCCATGGTCGATCACCACTTCCCGGCTGCGCTCCCCATCGCGGTAGTTGAGCAACAGTGTCACCGGCAGGTCCGCTACGCCGGGCAGATGTAGCCAGACCGCGACATTGAAGTCGGCCAGCCGTCCTCCATTCGCCGCATTGGCCGGCCGGGCGCTGGCGACAATATGGCTGGGAACCTTGCTGACAAGCTGGTCTGTAGGCTGCATCTGGCTGTCCTGTCGCTGGAGGCTGGCGTGCATGGCGCCAGTCGCATTCTGAAGGCCGCTGAGTTATCGGCGAGCGAGAATCGTCCCGAGAGTCAGAACGAACGTTCGAATTATAGGGAGGCAGATGCCTGGCATATCGGGCCTACTGCCGATCTTGCCTGTGACATCTCTCCCAAAATCGACAATCAGGCCAGGCGCAGCGGGTGGCGAGCTACCAGTGGCGTGCTGAGGTTGGCTGCCGGCAGGGGCAGGATGGTCTGGTTGTCGAAGCTGGCCAGCTGCAGCCAGAGGTTCTCGCCTTCGACGAATTGCCCCTGGGCGACCCAGAGCCCGTGATACCAGCCGTTGCCCGGTTCCGGTGTGCTCTGCAGCACGCCGGGGTGACGCTGCGCGTCAGGTGCGCGGCGCAGCCAGACCGGGCGGGGAAGCCCTTTGAGGTAACGCAGGCCCAGGTGCAGCCCGTCACTGTTGAGGTGTCGCCAGCGCACCACGGCCAGGGTGGGAGTGCCGCCGTTGCTGGGGATCAGCAGGAGTTGGCCGACCGGGAGCTGCCCGGCCTGCTGGCCGGAACAGAGAATGCGCGCGCCGCCCGCGCTGGCATCCATCAGCGTGGCTTCCCGGCAGGGGCTGGCTGAGCTGTCCAGCAGGTGCTGCTGGATGGCTGGGAGGCCGACTACCACGCGGCAGTTGCCGGTTTGTTCTGCACGCTCATGGCGGCGCGTCTGGTGGCCCAGCCAGTGGTGGCGGACGCGATCCAGCAGTGCGCCTTGCTCCAGTCGACGCAGCGGCGCGGGATCGTGCAGGGCGATCAGCAGGGCACCCAGTTCCAGCCGGCGCAGTTGCTCCTTCGGGGCATCGCGTGCCTGCTCTGCGGCCAGGCACGGTTGGTCAGAGCCCAGGTCGACCACGAAGCCTTCCTGTTCCTCATCGTCCCAGGGCAGCAGTCGACCCAGTGCGGCCAGCGGTGCCAGCGCGCTGAACAGTTGCGGGGCTTCCCCTTCGGTCAGGTGGAACGGATTGCTCAGGGCCAGCAGCAGGATCTGCTGGTACAGCCCGCGCAAGGTGCCTGCGGGCACCGGGTCGAAAGCGGCGGCAACCGGCTCGTCCAGGCACTCCTGATGCTCGCCGATCCAGTAGAGCAGGTGGCTGTCACGCCAGAGGCTGCCGGGCGGCTGCTGGTATTGCTGGTAATGGCGCAACAGGGCCTGGGCGAGGAAATGCTGGGCCATGTACAAGCACCAGGCCATGTGCGGCCGCGAAGGCTTGTGGCCGTGCAGGATCTGCAGCAACAGGCGCTTGAAGCCGGCGGCCAGCTCGCTGCAGAAGTGCACGAACAACGCCGGCGGCGTCTTTTCCTGGCGGATCAGCCGTTCGTAATGCCGGTATTCTTCGCTGAGGCTTTGCAGGGCGCGCTGCCTTTCCAGTAAGGTCAGCGCGCATCGGTTGAGGCGGAACAGCGTGCCCAGGGCCTTCTGCAAACCTTCCTGCAGGGGCTGCTGCCGCGATTCCTGGAGCCCGGCCGCCAGGTTGCTCATTGCCTCGGCGTCTTCTTCGAGGATGTCCGGCACCTCCAGGCGCAGGGCATCGAGCATCATGACCACCCCGCATACACGAGGATTGAAGGCATGGGAGTGCGGCTCCGTATTGTGATGGGCTTGATGGCCGGCCTGATCCTGGCCGGCTGCTCGGCGGACTATGGCACCGATCAGCATGGACAGAAAGTACCCGCTGCCGGCGTAGATGGCCAGTGGCTAGTTATCAATTACTGGGCCGAGTGGTGCGCGCCCTGTCGCAAGGAGATTCCCGAGCTGAATCACCTGGCGGAGGAGGGCAAGGCCAAGGGCTTCCGGGTGCTGGGGGTGAACTTCGATGGGCTGCGCGATGCGGACCTGGCAAAGGCTTCACAGGCACTGGGCGTGCAGTACACCGTGCTGGCCGATGACCCCGCGCCGCGGTTCAGCCTGCCGCGCAGTGAAGCCTTGCCTGTAACCTACATCGTCGACCCTGAGGGCAAGCTGCGCGAGCAGTTGCTCGGCGAGCAGACCGCCGCCGGCGTGCTGGCGCACCTTGGCGCGTTGCGCGAGGAGAAACAGTAATGGCCAGGATCTGTCTGCACGGCTACATCAGCGGCAAGGTACAGGGTGTTTATTACCGCCAGAGCACCCAGGAGCAGGCCGAGCGCCTGGAAATCGACGGCTGGGTACGCAACCTCGAAGATGGGCGCGTCGAGCTGTTGGTCGAAGGCGAGGAAGATGCGGTACGCGAGCTAGAGAAATGGTTGGCGCGCGGACCGGTGAAGGCGAAGGTGGCGGCGGTGGAGCTGCAGCCGATGACACCCCAGGGCATCACCGGCTTCATCGTTCGCCGCTAGGTGTCAGTTGCTGACGCCGGGGTCCGCTGCCAGGCGACCGGCGTCGGTCATCAGGCTGTGGAGGAACTCCTTCTGCAGCTCCGGATCGTTGCGGGTCAGCTCGATCAGGCTCTGTTCCAGTTCGCTCGCTTCCTCTTCCAGGCCCAGGTCGGAGAGGCGTTTCACCCGGTGTACCCAGTGGTGCACATCGTCACCTTCCAGGTCATCGTAAATCAGCGCGTGGGCTTCCTGCAGCTTGCCGCGCAGAGAGCGGCTGACCAGCAGGCTGGCGTCGGCGCGGGTGTCGTCGGAAGGGTCCTGGACGCTGAACTGCAGGCGGCCGATGCGGCTGACCTCGTCGTCGCTGAACGGGCCTTCCAGCAGATTCAGGCGCAGCACGCCGTGACGGTCGGTCAGCAGCTCCTGGGAGTTCTTGCCGGCGGTGACGGTCACCGGGCGCTCCGACCAGGGCAGGCTGGAGTACTCGGTGCGCTTGTCGCGCTGTTTTTCGTCGATCGAGGCCAGGTTCTGCTCGGCACGGCCGTTGGACTCGACGTTCATGAACGGATTCATGCCATCGATGCCGTAGCGGATCCAGCCGCGGGTGACGCTCTCGGGCAGGTTGCCCAGGGCGAACACGTTGACCACGTTGGCGCCGATACCGCCAACGAAGGCGACGACGCCCAGCGGCATTTCGTAGACCTTGCGCCAGCCCTGGTACGGCGTGTAGCGGTCGTAGCGGCGGGTGACCTCGAACTCGGTGACTTCGAAGGTCTTCTGTTCCTGCACGCGAATACGCCGCTGCGGCAGTTCCAGCGTGCCAGGGGTGCCCACGTCGATCTGCAGGCTGTGGTCGAGCAATTTGCGCTCGACACGCTCTTCATGCTCGCTGCGTTGCGGCAGCTGGTTGGCGCAGCCGCTCAGCAGAAGGCTGCCGCACAGGGCGGCAGCCACGAGGCTTGAGGTA
Source organism: Pseudomonas sp. HS-18 (assembly GCF_020401845.1). Lineage (NCBI taxonomy): Bacteria > Pseudomonadati > Pseudomonadota > Gammaproteobacteria > Pseudomonadales > Pseudomonadaceae > Pseudomonas > Pseudomonas sp. HS-18. The sequence continues at coordinate 4,923,055 of NZ_CP084413.1, read as the reverse complement.
CTTCGGGTGGACATCGCTCTGCTCAGTTGCCGATCTTGGCCGTGATGAAAGCTTGCAGGTCGGACAGGGCGACAGGCTGCGACTCGGCGTCACGGCGACCCTTGTACTCCAGGGTGCCTTCGTCCAGGCCGCGCTCGCTGACCACGATGCGGTGCGGGATGCCGATCAGCTCCATGTCGGCGAACTTCACGCCGGGGCTGGTCTTCTTGTCGCGGTCGTCCAGCAGCACTTCGAAGCCAGCGGCGGTGAGGTCCGCGTAGAGCTTGTCAGTGGCGGCGCGCACGGCCTCGTTCTCGTACTTCATCGGCACGATGGCGATCTGGAAGGGCGCCAGGGCGGCCGGCCAGAGGATGCCGCGGTCGTCGTAGTTCTGCTCGATGGCGGCGGCGACTACGCGGGATACACCGATGCCGTAGCAGCCCATGATCAGGGTGACCGGCTTGCCGTTCTCGCCCAGTACGGCAAGCTTCATGGCTTCGCTGTACTTGGTGCCGAGCTGGAAGATGTGGCCCACTTCGATGCCGCGACGAATCACCAGCGTGCCCTTGCCGTCCGGGCTCGGGTCGCCTTCCACGACGTTACGCAGGTCGGCGACTTCCGGTACCGGCAGGTCGCGTTCCCAGTTCACGCCGAAGTAGTGCTTGTCGTCGACGTTGGCGCCGGCGGCAAAGTCGCTCATCAGGGCGACGGAGCGGTCGATGATGCAGGGCAGCGGCAGGTTCAGCGGGCCGAGGGAGCCGGGCGCGGCGCCGATGGCGGCCTTGATGTCCGCTTCGCTGGCCATCTGCAGGGGGCTGGCCACCAGCGGGTGGTTGCCGGCCTTGATCTCGTTGAGTTCGTGGTCGCCACGGACGACCAGGGCGATCAGCTTGCCTTCCTCGGCGGCGTGCACCACCAGGGTCTTGATGGTCTTCTCGATCGGCAGGCCGAACTTTTCCACCAGGGCGGCGATGGTCTTGGTCTCGGGAGTATCGACCAGGCGCAGTTCTTCGCTGGCAGCGCCACGAGCGGTCTCGCGGGGCAGGGCCTCGGCCTTCTCGATGTTGGCGGCGTAGTCGGTGGACTCGCCGAAGACGATATCGTCTTCACCGGATCCGGCCAGCACGTGGAATTCGTGGGAACCACTACCGCCGATGGAGCCGTTGTCCGCCTGCACGGCACGGAAATCCAGGCCGAGGCGGGTGAAGATCTTGCTGTACGCGCCGTACATGACGTCGTAGGTCGCCTGCAGCGAGTCCTGGCTGGCGTGGAAGGAGTAGGCATCCTTCATGATGAACTCGCGGCCACGCATCAGGCCGAAGCGCGGACGGATCTCGTCACGGAACTTGGTCTGGATCTGGTACATGTTGATCGGCAGCTGCTTGTAGCTGTTCAGCTCATTGCGTGCCAGATCGGTAATCACTTCCTCGTGCGTCGGGCCGACGCAGAAGTCGCGGTCATGACGATCCTTCAGGCGCAGCAGCTCGGGGCCGTACTGCTGCCAGCGACCGGATTCCTGCCACAGTTCGGCGGGCTGGATGGCCGGCATCAGCACCTCCAGGGCGCCGGCGGCGTTCATTTCTTCGCGAACGATGGTCTCCACCTTGCGCAGCACCCGCAGACCCATTGGCAGCCAGGTGTACAGACCGGACGCCAGCTTGCGGATCATGCCGGCGCGCAGCATCAGCTGATGGCTGATCACGACCGCATCGGAAGGGGTTTCTTTCAGGGTGGACAGCAGGTACTGACTGGTACGCATCTTTGGCCGTTTTGTCGGTTGCGAAGGGGAATATAGGCTGGGCATTGTACGGTGCAGGTCTGGCTGCGTACAGGGCGCGGCGGACGGAGAGGGAGGAGTGGCGTGAGTCGTTTAACTGCGGCGCAGGTACAGGCGTTCATTCGCGCGGGATTGCCCATGGCGGACGACATGGATCTGCGCATCGATGCACTGGAAGGACGCAGCGCCTTCGTGCGGGTTCCGTTCCACGGGCGGATGGTGCGTCCGGGGGGTACGGTCTCCGGGCCGACCATCATGTCGCTGGCGGACGCGGCGATGTACGCGGTGATTCTGGCGCAACTGGATAACGTCGAGATGGCTGTTACTTCCAACCTCAATATCAACTTTCTCAGCAAGCCGAAGCCGGAAGATCTGTTGGCGGAAGCCAAGATATTGAAACTCGGTCGGCGGCAGGTGGTTTGCGAAGTAGCTGTCTACTCGGTCAGCAATCCCGAGGAGTTGGTTGCCCATGTAACCGGGACCTATGTTTTACCGATGTAACAGATACGTTCGAAGTTGTAGGTAAGTTGCAATAAAAAAGCCCGGCGCAAGCCGGGCTTTTTAGTTACCTACAGTGCGCTCTGGATTACAGAACGGACAGCGGGTAGTCGACGATCAGGCGGAACTCGTCGGCGTCGCCATCCAGTTGAGTGGAGTTGGCGCGGTGCCAGGCTTGGCGGATGCGGAAGGACAGATCCTTCGCCGGGCCTTCCTGGATCACATATTTGGCTTCGACGTTGGTTTCGTGGTGCTTGTCGTCGTCACCGTAGAGGCCTGCGTAGCTGTACTGGCCGTTGGTCGGTGCGTGGCTACCGTCGATGTCGGTACCCTTGATGTAGCGAGCCATGAAGGTCAGGCCCGGCACACCGTACTCGGCCATGTTCAGGTCGTAGCGAGCCTGCCAGGATTTCTCGCCCGGGCCGTTGAAGTCGGAGTATTGCACGGAGTTGGCGAGGAAGATGGAGTCGCCGCCCTTGTTGCCGTTGCGATCGCCTTCCTGGCCACCTACACCGAGGTAGTCGAACGGAGTGTCACCGTTCACTTTCTGGAAGGCCAGGGTGAAGGTGTGGGCGCTCAGGGTGTAAGCGGCAGCCAGGGAGAAGGTGTTGTTGTTGATGTCGCCGGCGAGCGACTTACCTTCGTCCTGGGTGTTGTAGTAGTTGAAGTCCAGGCCCAGGGATTGATTCTCGGCAACCGCCAGGGTGTAGTTCAGGTTGACGTAGTACTGGTTCCAGATGTCTTCCAGCTTGGAGCCGTACAGCGAAGCGCTGAAGCTATCGTTGAATGCGTACTTGCCGCCGATGAAGTCTGCGGACTTGGCCGGAGCTCCAGCGTAGGTGGCGTAGAGCTCGCCATCACGGGCGGTGGTGGTCTGGCTGGTGGACGAGTAGAAGTGACCGGCTTCAACGTCGAGGCCTTCGATCTCGCTGCTCATCAGGCTGAGGCCGCTGGCGGTCTGCGGAACCAGGCGGGTGCCGCCTACGGCGAACACCGGGTTGGCAGGCTGCATGTCGCCGGCCTTCAGCTCGGTCTTGGAGACGCGAACCTTGATGGCTGCGCCAGCTTTGCCGTAATCGTCGGCAGGACGGCCGTCATTTTCGACGGGCAGGTTACCGGTGCCCGTAGTGCCGCGACCGCCATCCAGCTTGATGCCGAGGTAGCCGAAGGCATCAACGCCGAAACCAACGGTGCCTTGGGTAAAGCCGGAGTTGTAGGTTGCCCAGAAGCCTTGAGTCCAGTCTTTGGAGTCGTGGGAACCATTGAAGTTGTTGCGATTGAAGTAGTAGTTGCGAACCAGGAAGTTCAGGCTGCTGTCTTCGACAAAGCCTTTAGCGTCAGCCTGATTACCTACGAAGGGTTCGGCCATTGCCAGTTGTGTGCTGCCTGCAGAAACCGCCAGGGCGATGGCGCTCCACTTCATCACTTTCATTGTGATTGCTCCTTTGGTTTTGAAATTATCTGCCATCACAGTGCCGCGGTGACGGCTCATTCTTTTTGTCGGCGCTAACTTATAGCACGCGTGTTCAGTTGGCGATAGTTGCCCAAATAAACACACGGAAACGTTACGGGACTGTCGCAAAGCTGCATGACACATGTCGCATTCAAGCAGTTTCGATGTTGCAAAAAGAGGTTGTCCCCCTCATTGCTCCAATGTTGCTTCAGTCTTGTGGTTTTACTCTCCCTCAACCACTTCATGCTTTCTCACGCTTCCGCGCCCACTTTCTGAAAGGGGTGGCCGTCGGAGCGATGTCCTTGCCTCTAGCAACAACCGTGCACAAATGCCCGGAGCCGCTTTCACAGTGCGCGTCTTGCGACGTGTTGGCGCCATTTCACGGCTTCTGTTGGGGATTTGCAACATGGAAGCGCGCCGATGTCGTTTTCCGACATCCCGCAGATCCCGCTGTTTAAACGATTTTTCAGCGCTGATGGCCGGGATTGCCGTGTGGTTTCCTGCACGCGCCTGTTGTCGGGATATGCCAATTCGCGTCATGCCCGATACTGGGGCAAGGCCTTGGGCGGCTTGCTCCGGGATGGGGCTGCGCCTGAGCATGTTCGCCGCAACGGCTCTCTAGTATTCTTCGCGCCCTTCGGCTCCTTCGCGGAGCTAGGCTAAAACAAGGCTCGTCGAGCAGGAGAAGTCTTATGTTCGCCCTGGATTCCCGTCTCCAGCAGGACACCGTTGCACTGGGGGATTTCCCACTGAGCAGCCTGCTGCTGATGAATGACTCACAGTACCCCTGGTTCATCCTGGTGCCGCGCCGCGAGGATGTGAGCGAAATCTTCCAGCTGGACGTCGCTGACCAGCAACAGCTGTGGCGCGAGGCGACCCAACTGGCTGAAGTGCTCAAGGACACTTTCGATGCCGACAAGATGAACGTCGCCAACCTGGGCAACGTCGTCAGTCAGCTGCACGTGCACGTCATCGTGCGCAAGGCGAGCGATGCCGCCTGGCCGGGCCCGGTTTGGGGCAAGCACGCGGCTGTGCCTTATAAAGAAGAAGAGCTGGCTCGCCTACGCGAGAAATTGCGCATGGTGCTGGGCGACGGTTTTCGCTTCAGCCAGGAGTAAGTGATGGATCTGGAAAAACGGATGGCCGATCTGGAGAGCCGACTGGCCTTCCAGGATGACGCGCTACAGACAATGAGCGATGTGGTCTATGAGCAGGAGCGGGTGATCGAGCGCCTGCGCCTGCAGATGCAGGCATTGCTCAAGCGCCTGGAAGACCTGCAGGGGCAGGTGGGTGTCTCGGACGACGAGGCGCCTCCTCCCCATTATTGAGCAGCAAGCGCCCGGTTTCCCAACACCACCTTGCTGAGCGCAAAGTCATCTCCCGGCAACTGTTGCGCATTCCTGAGCTGTGACAATCGGGCGCACAGGCAACTGCTGCTTGTGCGCAATGTCTCCCAGAAAATGGGAAACAGCCTACATTTCATCGGGATAATGGCCTAAGGGCATCATGTATCAAATATGATCCAATCCGTCTTTTGGGATGGACTGGCCGCTCGGCCGGAAGACGGGGATCGTAAGGATGCGTGTTCTCTACCGTGGCTGGATGCCGGTCCTGGCATTCTGCTGTGCTTCGGCAAGCTTTGCTGCACCACTGCCCACACCGGGTGACAACGACCTCCAGCGTCAGCGCCAGGAACAACTCCTGCGTGAGCAGCAGAAGCGCCTGGAGGAGCTCCAGCAGCTCCCTGGCAAGGCGCCCAGCGAGGCGCCGCCGACTACGGCGCCGGATACCCGCTGCTTCACCATTCGCAGCATCACCCTGGAAGGCGCCGAGCACCTCGATGCGCGTTCGCGTGAAGCGCTGCTGGCGCCTTATCGCGACCAATGCCTGGGGGTCAACCAGCTCAACGAGTTGCTCAAGGGCATCACCGACCATTACCTCTCCCGAGGTTTCGTTACGACCCGCGCCTACCTGCCGCAGCAGGACCTTTCCAGTGGCGAGCTGAAGGTCATCGTGGTCGAAGGGCGCTTCGAAGGTTTCGACCAGTCGGAGCTGGCCAGTGATCGCGAACTGGCCATGACCTTTCCCGGTGCCACCGGTGACGTCTTGAATCTGCGCGAGCTGGAGCAACTGGTCGACCAGATCAACCGCCTGCCCTCACGCCAGGCACAGATGGAACTGGTGCCAGGCCAGGAAGTGGGCGGCAGCCGGGTGCAGCTCAAGGGTGAGCGCAGCAAGCCCTGGCGCGTCTCCGCCAGCCGCGATAACAACGGCGATGCGACCTCCGGCGAGCAGCAGGCCGGTGTCGGCCTGGACTGGGATAGCCCGCTGGGCCTGGCCGACCAGTTCGGCCTGCGTTATGGCGAGGACGTGGTCAGCGACCACTGGAAGCACTCCGACAACCAGAGCCTGTGGTACAGCGTTCCCTATGGATGGTGGACCTTCAACTACAGCTACAGCCGCAACTACTACCGCACCCGCAACGAAGACGCCGGCTTCGCCTTCAAGTACGACGGCGACAACGAGACCCACCAGCTCGGCGCCGAGCGCGTGTTGTATCGCGACGATGTGAGCAAGACCGGGGTGAACTTCGGACTCAGCCACCAGCGCACCCGCAACTACATCGACGACACTCTGCTGGATGTCTCCAGCACCCACCTCAGTGAGTTTCGCTTTGGCCTCAACCATGGCCGGCGCATCGGCAGCGCCTTCGTCAACGCCGATATCGGCTGGCAGCGCGGCATCGGCGCCTTCGGCGCACAGGACGACGATCATGCTGCGCCTCATGGCAGCCCCACCGCCCGCTACAACAAATACAGCCTGACCCTGAGCTACCTGCAGCCGTTCACGCTGTGGGACCAAGCCTTCAGTTTCGAAAGCCTCGCCACCGGCCAACACAGCGAGGATGTGCTCTATAGCCCACAGCGCATCAGCCTGGGCGGCCTCAGCTCGATCCGTGGCTTCAAGGACCAGACCCTCTCCGGCGACTCCGGCTACTACTGGCGCAACCAGTTGCGCTGGCGCCGCGCCGTGACCTGGGAGCCGTTGCTGCCTTGGGTGCAGGAGTACGGCGTCGCCTACGCCTATGACGTCGGCGCCATCGAGCACGGCCGCTATAACCAGGGCCTCTCCGGTCGCATGAGTGGCCACGGCGTGGAATTCAGCGCGCGCGGGCAGTACGTCGCCGCCTCCGTCACCCTGGCACGCTCGCTGGAGCGCCCCGATCTCATCGAGCGACGCGAACACCCGGTTTATTTCCGCGTCGATCTCTTCTTCTGAACCGCTTCGCTCTTTAGCTAGTACTTGGGAGATTCCCACATGGACATCCGCCACCCGTTGTACCAGGCCATTGCCAGCGTCCTTGCCGGCATCCTGATCCTCAACCCCATCGTCGCGGCTGCGGCCGAGCTGGCAGTGGATGCGGCGGCGGGGGGCAATACCCACCTGGGTGCAGCGGGCAACGGCGTGCCGGTGGTGAACATCGCTACGCCCAACGGCGCGGGGCTCTCGCACAATAAATTCACCGACTACAACGTCGGGCAGAACGGCCTGATCCTCAACAACGCCACCGGCAAGACCCAGGCCACCCAACTGGGTGGAATCATTGTTGGGAATCCGAACCTCAAGGGCGGCGCGGCGCAGAAGATCCTCAACGAAGTCACCGGGGCCAATCCCTCGCAATTGCGCGGCTACACCGAAGTGGCCGGTCAGTCCGCCCACGTCATCGTCGCAAATCCCCACGGCATCACTTGCAACGGCTGCGGCTTCATCAACACCCCGCGCGCCACGCTGACCACCGGCAAGCCGTTGATGGACGGCGAGCGCCTGCGCGGCTATGACGTCGACGGCGGCGAGATCGCCATCGAAGGCGCCGGCCTGAATGCCAGCAATATCGACCGGTTCGAACTGATCACCCGCAGCGCCAAGCTCAACGCCGACCTTTATGCCAAGCAGCTCGCGGTGGTGGCCGGACGTAACCAGGTGGACGCTGAAAGCCTGGCCGCTACCGCCAAGGCCGACGACGGCAGCGCCAAGCCACAGCTGGCCATCGATAGCTCCGCATTGGGCGGCATGTACGCCGGCGCCATTCGCCTGGTAGGCACCGAGCAGGGCGTGGGCGTGAAGCTGGCCGGCAACATGGCCGCCAGCGGTGGCGATATCCAGATCGATGCCAATGGTCAGTTGTCCCTCGCGCAAACCAGTGCTGCCGGCAGCCTGCGCGCCAAGGCCAGTGACATCGCTCTCAACGGCCAGACCTATGCGGCCGGCGTCGCCGAGTTGAGCGCGACCGGTCAACTGAGCAACAGCCAGAGTCTGGCCGCCGGCCAGCGCGTGGCACTCAGTGCCGCGCAGGTCAGCAACAGCGGCATCGTCGAAGCCGGGGTCAACCCGGATAACAGCCGCAACGCCCAGGGCGACGTGGCGATCACTGCGCAGAACCTGCGCAACAGCGGCAGCGTGGTGGCCAGCCGCAACCTCGAAGCTAACGCCAGCGGCACGCTGGACAACCAGGGCGGCGCATTCAAGGGTGCCGACACCCGGCTCATCGCAGCGACCCTGGACAACCGTCAGGGGCGCCTGCTCGCCGGCAATCAACTGACGCTCAGCGCTGCGCGCCTGGACAACCGCAACGGCCAGGCCGTCGCCAATCGCCTGCAAGTCAGCGGTGGCGCGCTGGACAACCGCCTCGGCCGGATCGAAGCCGAACAAGCGCTGGACTTCACCCTCGACAGCCTCGACAACAGCGGCAAGGGCAACCTCGTCAGCAATGGCACCCTGCAAGCCCGCGTCCAGCAGAAGCTCGACAACCAGGCCGACGGCCTGCTTTCAGCCAAGGGCGCACTCGGCGTGCAGGCCGGTACCCTCGACAACCGGGGAGGACTGGTGGTCGGCGATGCCGGGGTGACCCTTTCCGGCGCCAGCCTGAACAACAGCGCGCTGGGCGTGATCAGCAGCCTGGGCGAGCTGAAACTCGACGTCGGCCAGCTGGACAACAGCCAGGGCGGCGCCCTCGACAGCGGCGCGGCCCTGCACCTGACCGCCGGCCAGGTGGACAACGATAAAGGCAGCGTCAGCGCCAAGGGCAATCTGCAGGCCAAGGCCGACCGCTTCAGCCAGCAGGGGGGTGAACTGCTCGCCCAGGGTGCGCTGAACCTCGAAGCCGGGCAGCTCGACAACCGTAACGGCGGCCTCATTGCCGCCAACAACGGTGTGACCCTCAAGGGCACCGACCTGCTCAACCAGGGCGGCGAAATCTCCAGCCGCGCCAAGGTCGACGTGCAGACCGCTAGCCTGGAAAACGGAGCCGGCAAGGTCATCGGCGACGCCGGCCTCAACCTGCAGGTGCAACGCATTGCCAACAGCGCCGGCATCCTGTCCGGCCGCGACGGCCTGACTGTCACCGGGCAGAGCCTGGACAACAGCCAGGGCGGCCTGCTCAACAGCCAGAAGAATCTCTGGCTGCAACTGGCCGGCGCCCTCGATAACAGCGGCAACGGCGCGCTGCTCAGCCAAGGCACCTTGACCCTCAACGCCGGCAGCCTCGACAACCGCGCCGGCACTGTATCCAGCGCTGGCCAACTGTTCTCGCGCCTGGCCGGCGCCCTGAACAACCAGGGCGGCAAGCTGCTCAGCGACGCGGCTATCGACCTCGCCGGAGCCGACCTGAACAACGCCGGCGGCATCCTCAGCGCGGCGGGTGACATCAGCCTTCAAGGCGCCCGGTTCGACAACAGCCAGAAGGGCCGCATCGTCACCGACGCCGCCATCCACCTCGCCACCGCCCAATTGGACAACAGCCAGGGCGGCAGCCTGTCCGCGCGCGGCGTCATCGATGGTCGTGTCACTGGCCTCGACCAGCACGGTGGCGGCCAACTGATTGGCCAGGGTGGCATCGACCTCGACCTGCAGGGCGGCGCCCTGAACAACGCCGGCGGCCTGCTCGGCAGCCCCGGCCAACTGGTCCTGCGCAACGTCGCCAGCCTCGACAACCGCGGCGGCGAAATCTCCAGCGACCGCGCCTTCACCCTGACCACCGGCGCCTTGCTCAACCAGGGTGGCAAGCTGATCTCCAGCGATCGCCTGACCCTCACCACGGGCGCGCTCAACAATAGCGGCGCCGGCGTGCTGTCTGGCAACAACGGCCTCACCGTCAACGCCGCCAGCCTCGACAACAGCCAGGGCGGCACCCTCGCCAGCCGTGCTGACCTGCTCGTGCGCAGCCAAGGGGCGCTGGACAACCACGGCGACGGCGCACTGGTCGCCGGTGGCAAACTCGATGTCGGCAGCGCCAGCCTGAACAACCAGGGCGGCCTGCTTTCCGCCGGTGGCAACCTGCTGCTGGCCACCGGCACCACCGACAATCGCGACGGTCGCCTGCTCGCTCAAGGGCGCCTCGACGGCACCACGGCCGACCTCGATAACCGCGACGGCGTCATCAGCGGCGCCCAGGGCCTCGACCTTGGCGCTGGCAACGTCCTCAACGGCGCCAGCGCTACTGGCAAACCCGGTGGCCTGATCACCAGCCAGGCCGCGCTGACCTTGCGCGGCGGCAAGCTCGAGTCCACCGGCGGCGGGGAAATCTCCGCCAAGGGCGATCTGCACCTGATCGTCGCCCAGCTCATCCAGCAGCAGGCGGCACTGATCGGCGAAGGCAAGGTCACGCTCGACCTGGGCAACGGTGCCCAGCGCGGCGACTTCGACAACCGTAGCGGCCTGCTCAGCGCCGGTGGCCTCCTGACGATCAACGGCCTGGGCAGCCTCGACAACCGCGGCGGGGAAATCTCCGCCAGCCAGGGCTTCACCCTGACCGCCAGTGGCACCCTCGACAACCGCGACCAGGGTCGCCTCATCAGCGCCGGCCAGCTCGACCTGAACGCCAACACCCTGCGCAACGCCAACCAGGGCCTGCTCTCCGGCTGGCAGGGCCTGGTGGTCAACGCCGCCAGCCTCGACAACAGCAGCGGCGGCACGCTGTCGAGCCGCGACGGCGCGCTGACCCTGACGCTCAGCGGCGCCCTCGACAACCACAACGAAGGCGCGCTGGTCAGCAAAGGCAAACTCACGCTCGGCGCCGGCAGTCTGAACAACGCCGGCGGCATCGTTTCCACCCAGGGCGACCTCGGCCTGACCCTCTCCGGCAACCTGGACAACAGCGCCGCCGGTCTGCTCAGCACCCAGGGCAGCCTGACCGGCAGCGCCCAGGCCATCGACAACCGTGGCGGGCAGATCAGCGCCGCCAGCATCGACTATGACGCCAGCAGCCTCGACAACAGCGGTGGCAGCCTGGTCAGCCAGGGCGCCCTGCGCCTGGGCCTGCTCGGCGCACTGCTCAACAATGGCGCCGGCTCGAAGATCGCCAGCGGCGGCCGGCTCAACCTGAATGTCGGCAGCCTGCAGAACCGTGGCGGCCAGCTCGCCAGCCAGGGCCTGCTCAAGGTCCTCGCCGGCAGCTTCGACAACAGCGCCGGCGGCACTGTGGCCGCGCAAACCGACCTGACCCTGACCCTTACCGGCGAACTGCTCAACGGCCAGGACGGCCTCATCTTCGCCAAGACCGGCCAGCTCAACGCCAGCGCCAGCCGCATCGACAACAGCGCCGGCACCCTGCAGGGCCAGGGCGACACCACCCTCACGACCACCGGCGCGATTGCTAACCAAAGCGGCCACATTATCAGCCAGAGCGGCCTGCTCGACCTGGGCAGCGCCAGCCTCGACAACAGCAGCGGCGGCGTCCTCAACGCCGCCAACGGCGACCTCAAGCTGGTCACCGGCACCTTCAGCAACAACGCCGGCACCACCCAGGCGAAGGGCCTCGACATCACCGCCACCGGCGGCATCGACAACCGCACCGGCCACCTCTCGGCCGTCAGCGGCGACAACCGCATCAGCACCAGCGACCTGAACAACCAGGGCGGCGGCCTGTATGCCGGCGGCCTGCTCTACCTGCGCGGCAACCAGCTGCTTAACGACGGCGCCGCCCTCGGCCAGGGCGGCAAGATCGGCGCCGGCAGCGTCGACGCCAGCCTCACTGGCGCGCTGAACAACCAGTTCGGCCTGATCGAAAGCAGCGGCAACCTGACCCTCGGTGCGGCCAGCATCAACAACGTGGTGGGTGCTATTCGTGCGCTGGGGCAGAGCGGCACCACCCAGGTCAGCGCCTCGGGCTTGCTCAACAACAACCTCGGCCGTATCGAGACCGCTGCACAGAGCCTCGACCTGCAAGCCGGCACATTGCAGAACGGCGCCGGCACCGTGCTGCATGTGGGCAGTGGCAACTTTGGCATCGACCTGGCCAAGGCCGGCCTGGCTGGCGGCAACTTCACCACCAACGGCAGCCTCACCTACCAGGCCGCCAACTGGACCAACAACGCTGTCATCCAGGCGCGTGTGCTCGACCTCGACATCGGGCAGCTCAATCAGGGGAGCTACGGCCAATTGCTGGCCGCGCAGAGCCTCATCGGCCGCGGCGGCAACTGGTCGAACGATGGCCTGATCGCCAGCGACGGCACCCTGGACCTCAACCTGAACGGCAACTACACCGCCAACGGCCGCTTGAGCAGCCTGGGCAGGCTCGACTTGAGTGCCGGCTACATCGGCGTCGGCCAGACCGGCAGCATCGCCGGCGGTGGCGCCATCACCACCGTCAGCACGGGCGGCACCCTCGATAACAGCGGCCGCCTGACGGCCACCCAAGACCTGCGTGTCAACACCGCCAGCCTCAACAACCGTGGCACCCTCGGCGGCGCCGGCAACCTGTACCTGGGCGCCAGCAACCTGCTCAATGAAAACAGCGCGCTGATCTTCAGCGGCGGCAACCTGCAGTTGCGCACGCAGAACTTCACCAACCGCAACGCCGATCTCTACAGCCTGGGCACCCTGCATATCGCCGCCAACGACCAGGACGGTTGGGCGAGCAGCGTGCAGAACATCTCCGGCAGCTTCGAAAGCGCCGGCGCCATGACCCTGCTGGTGCAGGATTTCGACAACCGCCGCGCCGACGATTTCCAGATCGGCGAGCGCATCGTCTCCGGCAGCATCCAGTTCAAGTACGACGACGTCTGCGACGGCAAGGGCTGCGAAGTCCACTTCCTTTCCCAGGAGCGCTCCGAGGACGTCATCCTCAAGGACGCGCCCCAGGCGTCGATCACTGCTGGCGGCGACTTCCGCTTCCGTGGCGGCTCCTTCGACAACCTGTACAGCAGCATCGGCTCGGGTGGAAACATCGATATCCAGACGGCCACCTTCCGCAACCAGGGTGCCGCCGGCGGCGTCGAGCGCCACTACAACGCCGAGTTCTACACCCGTAACGACAGCGAATACTGGGCCTTCCGCGCCAACAAGGACCTGTACAACCGCTACAACGATCCGAATTCGCCGGACTACGACCCTGGTCGCCTGACTCGCCAGCAGGTCTTCGAATCCGCCGGCTATCCGGGTGGCTTCTTCAAAATCACCACCTCCGACGTGGCAGTCTCCGGCACGCCCGCCGCCTCCGCGGTGATCCAGGCCACCGGCGACGTGGCGATCAACGCCAGCCAGCGTTTCGACAACAGCGTGGTGAAGCGCGATGCCGGCGCGCAGACCATCAGCCCGCGCGATGTCGGGGTCACCAATGGCGCCACCACCGTGCAACTGGCGATCACCTCGCAACTGCCACCGGACCTCGCCCAGAAGCAGGTCAACCCCGTCACCCTGCCGGGCTTCAGCCTGCCGCAGGGGGAGAACGGCCTGTTCCGCCTCAGCGGCCAGGGTGGCAGCGGTGGCAGCACCGGCGCCGTACAGGGCGCCGGCGATCTCAGCTTCAACGGCCAGACCATCAGTGCGGCGCAACGCGAGCAGAGCCTGGGCGGCGGCACCGCCGGCGCTGGCAACGTCGCCCTGGGCAATAACGCCGCCAGCACGGACGCACAGTCAGGCGCCGCCCTCAACGTCCCGCGCGTGCAGGGCTTGCCCAGCAGCGCCACGCCAAGCAACAGCCACAAGTACCTGGTCGAGACCAACCCCGAGCTGACCAGCCTGAAGAGCTTCCTCGGCTCCGACTACCTGCTCGGCCTGCTTGGCTACGACCCGGACAAGGCACAGAAGCGCCTGGGCGACGGCCTCTACGAACAGCGCCTGATCCAGCAAGCGGTGGTCGCCCGTACCGGCCAGCGCTACATCGACGGCATGGCCAGCGACGAAGCCCTGTTCAAGTACCTGATGGACAACGCCATCGCCTACAAGGACAGCCTCCAGCTGCAACTGGGCGTCGGCCTCAGCGCCGAACAGGTCGCGGCCCTGACCCACGACATCGTCTGGCTCGAAGAAGCCACCATCAACGGTGAAAAAGTCCTGGTGCCGGTGCTCTACCTCGCCCAGGCCGATGGTCGCCTGGCGGCCAACGGCGCCCTCATCATGGGCAACGACCTGTCCCTGATCAGCGGCGGCAACCTGACCAACCAGGGCACCCTGCGCGCCAGCGGCGATCTCGCCGCCAGCGCCACCAACCTCAACAACAGCGGCCTGATCGAAGCCGGCAACCGCCTCGACCTGCTCGCCGTCGACAGCATCCGCAACGCGGCTGGCGGCATCATCAGCGGTCGCGACGTCAGCCTCACCGCGCTGACCGGCGACGTCATCAACGAGCGCAGCATTACCTCGGTCGACGCCAGCAACGACGCCCACCGCATCCACAAGGACATCGCCAACAACGCCGCCCGCATCGAAGCCCGCGGCGACCTGGAGATCACCGCCGGGCGCGACTTGATCAGCGCCGGCAGCGTCATCCAGGCCGGCGGCAATGCCAGCCTCACCGCCGGGCGCGACCTGCGCCTGGAAGCCGCGCAGGAGGTCGACAGCTTCGATTTCCAGAGCCGCCGCGTCACCGGCAACGTCACCAGCGTCACCCAGCACGGCAGCGACGTGCAGGTCGGCGGCAACCTCGAACTGAACGCCGGCCGCGACCTCAGTGCGGTCGCCAGCCGCATTGACGCCGCCCGCGACATCGCCATGAGCGCCGGGCGCGACGTCGTCCTCGCCTCCGCCGCCAACGAAGAACACAGCGACGCCAAGTACAAGGGCGGCGGCAAGAAAGTCACCACCCAGGAGGACCACGTTGGCCAGCAGGCCACCGAAGTTACCGCTGGTGGCGACGTCCTGATCAGCGCGGGTGAAAACCTCACCCTCGTCAGCAGCAAGATCGGCGCCGGCAACGAGGCCTACCTGGTCGCCGGCGACAAGATCGAACTGCTCGCCGCCAACGACAGCGACTACTCGCTGTACGACAGGGAGGAAAAGGGCAGCTGGGGCAAGAAGAAGACCCAGCGCGACGAAGTCACCGACGTCCGCGCCGTGGGCAGCGAAATCAGCGCCGGCGCCGACATCACCCTGCTCAGCGGCGGCGATCAGAAGTACCAGGGCGCCAAGCTGGAAGCGGGCAACGACATCGCCATCCTCAGCGGCGGCGAAGTCACCTTCGAAGCGGTCAAGGACCTGCACCAGGAAAGCCACGCCAAGAGCGACAGCGACCTCGCCTGGACCAGCTCCAAGGGCGAAGGCAAGACCGACGAGACACTGCGCCAGACCCAGATGATCGCCCAGGGCAACATCGCCATCAAAGCGGTGGACGGCCTGAAGATCGACTACAAGCACATCGACCAGAAGTCGGTCAGCCAGGCCATCGATGCGATGGTGCAGGCCGACCCCAACCTCGCCTGGATCAAGGAAGCCGAGGCGCGCGGGGATGTGGATTGGCGGGCGGTGAAGGAACTGCACGACAGCTATTCCTACAGCCATTCGGGGATGGGCCAGGGTGCCATGCTGGCGGTAGTCATCGTGGTCACGGTGCTCACGGCGGGCGCTGCCAGTGCCGCCATTGGGGCTGCGGCAAGTGGCACTGCCGCCGGCGCCGCCGGGGGATCGCTTGCAGCCGCCACAGCGGGAACCGCTGCTACGGCTACATCGGCGGCTGTTGCCGGTACTGCTGCTGGCTGGGCCAACGTGGCTCTGTCCATGGGGGCGGCCTCGTTGGCTTCCACTGGTGCCGTCAGCACCATCAACAACAAGGGCAATATCGGCGCAGCGCTGAGTGACACTTTCAGCAGTGACAGCATCAAGCAAGCCATGATCGCTGCGGGCGTGGCTGGCGTTATGACGGCGTATGGCCCGGAATGGTTTGGTGGCAGAACCGACCCGGTGAACAACACCACCACCTCGACCAGTGGGGCTGCGAATGTGGTGGGTGCTGTACCGGACTTCACCAACCCCGCAGCCTGGGGCAAGTTCGCGGGCATGCAACTGACCCAGGGAGCGCTCACCGGCGCGGCCAACGAAGCATTGGGCCAGGGCAAGTTCGGTGATGCGATGCAGGGTGCGCTGTACAGCATCCTGCAGGCCAGTGCATTCAACGCCGTGGGCAACATGGGCTTCCCCAGCGGCGGTGCGCAGAATACTGCGGCACATGCTCTGGCTGGTGGCCTATTGGCTGAAGCCATGGGCGGTGACTTCAAGACTGGCGCTATGGCGGCCGGTGCCAGTGAGGCGCTGGCTAACGTGCTCACCAGCGGATTCCTGGAGGGCAATAGCGAACAAGCCAAGCGCCTGCAGCAAGCGGCTGCACAGCTAGTCGGCATCGTCGCGGCGGCTGGCGTGAATGGCGATCTGCAAATGGGCGGGGACATTGCCAAGAGTGGAATGGCCTACAACCGGCAGTTGCACCCTGAGGAAGAGCAAGCCATAAAACAAGAAGCGGAGAAAGGTGATTTCAAGGAAGAAAATCTGGAAAGAGCGGCCTGTTACTTGGTTAAGTGCTGGGCGGTCTATGAGCGGAACAGTACGGAATACAATGCGAAATATGTTTCCGATGAGGCGATGGCTGGTCTAGGTAATGAACTGGCTTGGGTAGAGGCGCAGCAGGATAAGGGCTTGTTTAATTATTCGGGCTGGGAAAAAACTAAAGATGCATGGAGTACAGATGTCGGACCAATTGGTAAATATACGGCGCAGGCAGCAGGCGGGGCCATAAGTGTTATGGGAGGCGCAACATTATGCTCTGCTGGGCTCGGGCTCGGATGCGCTGTCGGCGGTGGCGCAATGGCCATATTTGGTGCGGGTAATATAACGGAAGGAGGGACGGGATTCTATACCCATTTCGCCGGTGAGAATTTAGCTTCTTACAATCCGGTTAAAGAAACATTTAATTTGATTCCTGGTGGTTATGGCCCGCTAGTGTATAGTGGTGCCGATCTAGCAACCTCAATAGGGACTGGATTTGTTAAAGTTCCTTTGAAGATGGGCTTGGCGGATGGATTGAATCGACCAAATTCTATGTTTGGGGTGTTGGTTAATAAGGCTGATAATAATTATTTCATACCGGTTCTGAATGCGGGGACTCCATATGGTACTGCAGGGGCTATATATCTATTTGGAGTTGGCGCTAAAGGATATGATTTTGGTGGGAAGGTTGCAGAGTAAGTAGTGATCTGAGGGATTTAAATTGAATCGGGCTATTTTGTTTTTAATGCTATTTATTGTTGTTTTTGCAACATTCTCTTTTCTCATGTTCTCTTCTGTTGCGCTTGTGATGGCATTGTTGGATGTGAGTGATGATGTTCAGGGTTTTGTGTTTAAGAGATGCTTGCCAGTCATTTCATTCTTCTTGGTAGTGGCTTTTTTGATTCTAAAACGAGAGAGAGTAATGAGGGTGATTAGGGAGCTTTCATCGTAGGGGAAATGGACAGATTTATTTTTCTACTCTAATTCGCAAGTACCCGGTTCTTTAAGAGTTCGAATATAGCGAGGCTCCGCCCTGGATACACCTGTGCGACGGCCTCTACGAACAGCGCCTGATCCAGCAGGCGGTGGTCGCCCGTACCGGCCAGCGCTACATCGACGGCATGGCCAGCGACGAAGCCCTGTTCAAGTACCTGATGGACAACGCCATCGCCTACAAGGACAGCCTCCAGCTGCAACTGGGCGTCGGCCTCAGCGCCGAACAGGTCGCCGCGCTGACCCACGACATCGTCTGGCTCGAAGAAGCCACCATCAACGGTGAAAAGGTCCTGGTGCCGGTGCTCTACCTCGCCCAGGCCGAGGGGCGCCTGGCGGCCAACGGCGCCCTGATCATGGGCAACGACCTGTCCCTGATCAGCGGTGGCAATCTGACCAACCAGGGCACCCTGCGCGCCAGCGGCGACCTCGCCGCCAGCGCCACCAACCTCAACAACAGCGGCCTGATCGAAGCCGGCAACCGCCTCGACCTGCTGGCCATCGACAGCATCCGCAATGCCGCCGGCGGCATCATCAGCGGCCGCGACGTCAGCCTCACCGCGCTGACCGGCGACGTCATCAACGAGCGCAGCATCACCTCGGTCGACGCCAGCAACGACGCCCACCGCATCCACCAGGAAATCGCCAACAACGCCGCCCGTATCGAAGCCCGCGGCGACCTGGAGATCACCGCCGGGCGCGACCTGCGCCTGGAAGCCGCGCAGGAGGTCGACAGCTTCGACTTCCAGAGCCGCCGCGTCACCGGCAACGTCACCAGTGTCACCCAGCACGGCAGCGACGTGCAGGTCGGCGGCAACCTGGAGCTGAACGCTGGCCGCGACCTCAGCGCCGTCGCCAGCCGCATCGACGCCGCCCGCGACATCGCCATGAGCGCCGGGCGCGACGTCGTCCTTGCCTCCGCCGCCAACGAAGAACACAGCGACGCCAAGTACAAGGGTGGCGGCAAGAAAGTTACCACCCAGGAAGACCACGTTGGCCAGCAGGCCACCGAAGTCACCGCTGGTGGCGACGTCCTGATCAGCGCGGGCGAAAACCTCACCCTCGTCAGCAGCAAGATCGGCGCCGGCAACGAGGCCTACCTGGTCGCCGGCGACAAGATCGAACTGCTCGCCGCCAACGACAGCGACTACTCGCTGTACGACATGGAAGAGAAGGGCGGCTGGGGCAAGAAGAAGACCCAGCGCGACGAAGTCACCGATGTCCGCGCCGTGGGCAGCGAAATCAGCGCCGGCTCCGACATCACCCTGCTCAGCGGCGGCGACCAGAAGTACCAGGGCGCCAAGCTCGACGCGGGCAACGACATCGCCATCCTCAGCGGCGGCGAAGTCACCTTCGAAGCAGTCAAGGACCTGCACCAGGAAAGCCACGCCAAGAGCGACAGCGACCTCGCCTGGACCAGCTCCAAGGGCGAAGGCAAGACCGACGAGACACTGCGCCAGACCCAGATGATCGCCCAGGGCAACATCGCCATCAAAGCGGTGGATGGGCTGAAGATCGACTACAAGCACATCGACCAGAAGTCGGTAAGCCAGGCCATCGATGCGATGGTGCAGGCCGACCCCAACCTCGCCTGGATCAAGGAAGCCGAGGCGCGCGGGGATGTGGATTGGCGGGCGGTGAAGGAGATTCACGACTCGTACAAGTACAGCAACTCGGGGCTGGGTGCCGCGCCGCAGCTCATCATTGCCATCGTCGCCTCTTACTTCCTTGGGCCGCTGTATGGCGCCATGGCCAGCAACCTCGCGGTTGGAACCATCAACAATGGTGGCGATATCGGGCAAGGCCTTGAATACGCCACCACATCCGATGCTCTCAAGAGCTATGCGATGGCGGGTGTTGGTGAATACGTCATCTCGCCGAAGCTGGATAGTTACTTCAAGGTCTCCACAGACACCGCCAACCAAGTCACCAAGGGATTCGACCTTAGTACTTGGGCTGGCGAGAAAGGCATTGGTGCCTTTGCGGCCTATAACAGTGCTCAAGCGTTGTCCCAGGCAGTCATGCAGCAAGCAGCGTTCGGCGGCAGCTTCGCCGATAACCTGATGGATGCCTTTAGTACTCAGGCCGGCAACCTGGGTATGGCAGTCGGGTTCAATGGTGTGGGGGATTGGGCGGCGGGGCAGTATGGCGGCACTGTTTATCGGGACGGCAGCCTGCAGAAAATCGTTGCCCATGCCTTGATGGGAGGCCTGCTCGCCGAAGCAACCGGCAGCGATTTCAAGACCGGCGCCATGGCCGCCGGGGTCAATGAGGCCCTGGCCAACGTGCTACATGGCTGGGCTAAGGGCGATCCGAAGTTCGAGCTGATGGAGTCGCAAATCGTTGGCGTACTGGCTGCGGCAGCGGTGAATGGCGACGTAGGCAAAGGCGCGGAAATTGCGAAGAATGCTACCGCTTACAACCAGCAAGTGCATAGAGAGGCCTACCAGCGCCTGGAGCAAGGGTTAGATGCCTTACATGCGCAAGGTAAATATGAGGGTGTAGAGCCCGAAGCTGTATTGTACGAGCTCAATCGTATTGCTAGTGGGGAAGCAAGAACGGTTGCTGACCTTGATCCCAAGATCGCGGCCTTCCTTGGCGCTGAGTTTTCGCCAGCAACCTTGAGAGATACTCTGTTCGAGCCCTCGGATTGGGAAAATGGAGCGGCACTACTGGTCGACTTGCTTTCCCCGACGCCCGGAGGGAAAGCTGCAGCAGTTGAGAAGGTTACCGGGAAAATCTCCAAGGACGCTTTGGAGGCGCTGGAGAAGAAGTTTGCGGCAGATGCTGCGGAAAAGGCGGCTAAAGGCGTTGTAGGCTTTTCTGATGAAGCTGCGAAGGTTGCGCTGTCCAATGTTGGTCGCGTCGATCATTCTGCGAGACACTTAATAGATGCAGGAATAATTACTGCAAACTCTGGGTCTAAAGCTGCTCGCGAAGCATTCCAAGAAATAGGTGAAGTGATCCTAACAAATCCGATGAAAACATTTGATCACGTCATGGTGCAAGGTGGTCAACGGGTGAAAGGATTCTATCGGAGTATTAATGGAAATGATGTTGTGATTTTTGTGGCAAAAGAGGCTCGCGGAAAAATAGCGGCCGGAGATATCGTGACTGCTATTACGCCGTCTCCTCAACAGATGAAGAATTTTGGATTATGAATACAAAGAATAGCCTCGGAATTTATTGGTGTAACATAGATCAGCCTAGCGGGAAGGTTTATCAAGAGGAGGTCAGCGGGCTTATCTTTTATGGCTACTGGCAGCGAGGGTACACAAGTTCAATTGCAGATAACCTTTCAGGTTTCAATGCCATCTGGAATGGTGGAGTTGATATAAATCCCAGGGAGTGGAGTGGGGAAAATATGAGCAATCTGTCTGTTGAAGTTAAGCTGAATGTGTGGCCGGATAAAATTGATTGGATTTCATGTATTGAAAAATCTCTTAGATGGTTTGTAGATGGTGGTGCAATTGTATCTTGGTGTGGAACGGAGATGTCCAGTCCTGAGTTAGATATATTTATTCCTGAGGAGAGCTCTGGATCCATATACGCGGCATACAGTAAAGAGGCTGGTCTATTTATCGGATCTGGCTTGGATGAGGAGTTTAGAGAGTTGGATGAAAGACAGATTAAAGAATTTAAATTGGATATTTTGTTGCGAGGTCTAGATAGTTTTTAGTCTCTGAACCTGAGGTTGAAGTTTTTATTGATAAAGGGGCGGGTTTACTAGTCTACTGTCATTGGGCAAGTGGCGGAATGGGGACAGATTTATTTTTTTACTCTAAAGCTGGGCGCGGAGTCAGGATTAGAGTGCGGAAAATAAATCTGTCCCCTTTTTGGTCCTGGAAACTGTGGCTCAGCGTCTAGGGCCGGATTCGCAGGCATCAGGCCGCATAAATTTGATTTCAGAAAAAATGGTCTGCCCAAGTTGTAGTGATATTGTTAGTCAGTTTCGCGAGAGATACCCTAATATTCAATTAAATATCTTTACCATGGAGAAATGAAGATGTCATTCGACTTGACCGTGGAGGAGATATGCTCGGTAGTTTCTCGGCTTTATGAAAAGGCGATATCTCAGATTAACCTTAGGCCAGAGCAAGCCTTTGCATATGTTCAAGATGAAGCGGGCTCTCTTTGCACGACTGATGATGTAGGGTTTTTTGCGGTATTGCAGACAGCAATATTTAAGGAGGGAATGTGCTATGGATTGGAACTTTCTAGAGAAAGTCCTTATGCAGAAGACATGCTGGAGGTATTGGCTAGTGCGTATGATAATTGTTGCGCAGACGATTTGGCAGCGATTGGTCTTGAGGGGCAGCGGTTGGAGAATATGATTGACTGCATGAGGCAGGTTCGAGAGAAATATCTATTCTCTGAATAGTTGTGTCATCAAGAAAGCGAAAAGGAAAAGGGGACAGATTTATTTTTCTACTCTAATTCGCAAGTGCCCGGTTCTTTAAGAATTTGAATATAGCGCGGCCCCGCCCTGGATACACCTCGGCGACGGCCTCTACGAACAGCGCCTGATCCAGCAGGCCGTGGTCGCCCGTACCGGCCAGCGCTACATCGACGGCATGGCCAGCGACGAAGCCCTGTTCAAGTACCTGATGGACAACGCCATCGCCTACAAGGACAGCCTCCAGCTGCAACTGGGCGTCGGCCTCAGCGCCGAACAGGTCGCGGCCCTGACCCACGACATCGTCTGGCTCGAAGAAGCCACCATCAACGGTGAAAAAGTCCTGGTGCCGGTGCTCTACCTCGCCCAGGCCGAGGGGCGCCTGGCGGCCAACGGTGCGCTCATCATGGGCAACGACCTGTCCCTGATCAGCGGCGGCAACCTGACCAACCAGGGCACCCTGCGCGCCAGCGGCGACCTCGCCGCCAGCGCCACCAACCTCAACAACAGCGGCCTGATCGAAGCCGGCAACCGCCTCGACCTGCTCGCCATCGACAGTATCCGCAACGCGGCTGGCGGCATCATCAGCGGCCGCGACGTCAGCCTCACCGCGCTGACCGGCGACGTCATCAACGAGCGCAGCATCACCTCGGTCGACGCCAGCAACGACGCCCACCGCATCCACAAGGAAATCGCCAACAACGCCGCCCGTATCGAAGCCCGCGGCGACCTGGAGATCACCGCCGGGCGCGACCTGGTCAGTGCCGGCAGAGCGAAAAGGGGACAGATTTATTTTTCTACTCTAAAGCTAGGCGCGGAGTTAGGTTTAGAGTACGGAAAATAAATCTGTCCCCTTTTTTGTGCGAGCATAAGTGATGCCAATCCAAATTATGCCGTCGAAACAATTAGCATGAATCCTGATGGAACCAGAGTGGTAAGATTTACGACTCAGTTCGAGGATGGAAACTTATCGAAAATAAAAACCAGCACTTTGTTCCCTGAAAGCTGGACAGATCAAAGAATTATTGAGTCTATAAACAAAATAGGCAATACTCAGCCTATTGGTCAAAGAGTTTCTACCGGTGAAACGCTTTATCGGGGAACCGTTAATGGTGTGGAAATTGATGTAATAAGAAAGGGGAATGAGATCACGGCAGGGTATCCTGTTGGAGGGAAGCCTACACCTGGCTTCGTCCCTATAAATTAAGGTGGATTTAAAGTATGTATAATAATTTTGACAGTTGCATATTTGACTTTGCTCTGGAACGAGATCCCGGTGATTATTGGTATGATTGTGCTATTTTAGAAGCTTCTGATATTTTGAGAAGGTTTGATAAGGGCGACTGGGCGCGGCTCTTAAAGGAGTTAAAAAATAAGGATGTTTTCTGGAAAAAAAGGCTTGTGGAATGCCTGGGTGATTTGCATGTTGCATATGAGTTTGAAGTAATCTTACACATTATAAATACAAGTGATGAAGATTTGCTTGTTTCTTGCATTGATGCACTAAGGCTGTTGGATCTATCAAAATTGGGGAGGCGTGACCAAGAAGAGTTGTTGCTCAGGGTTTCTTTCTTGCTGAATGAAGCCTCTCCTCCAGTGAGAGAGATATTGGAAAGTTTTTCTGGAAAACTAAAGAGTTGATGAGTTAAAAATACCGCAAAGTGAACAGATTTATTTTTCTACTCTAATTCGAAAAGAATTCGAAAAGGGGACAGATTTATTTTTCCTACTCTAATCTCGGCTGATGTGAAGGAGACTTCGTACCTCTAGAGGTGGCAGCCTTTCTCCAAAACCAAATACACATGGAGAGAGCGATGCCTAGGGTTGGTCGTGTCATATTGCCTAACTACCCACACCATGTCGTTCAACGGGGCCATAACCGACAGGTGGTGTTCGTTGAGAGCGAGGACTACGAGCGCTATCTCGCTGACCTACGTGAGTTGAAGGATGCGTTTGGCGTTAAGGTTTATGCGTACTGCCTGATGACCAACCATGTGCATCTGCTTCTTGCACCGGATGAGTCAGTTACCGGTTTGAGTCAGTTGATGAAAACGCTCTCAGCACGGATGACGCGTTACAGAAATCGCTTAGAGCACCGTAGCGGAACGTTATGGGAAAGTCGCTTCAAGTCCAGCCTGGTCCAGTCGGACGCGTATTTGTTGGCATGCAGTCGCTATATAGAGCTGAACCCTGTGCGCGCCAGGTTGGTTCGGCGTGCTGCTGAGTATCCATGGTCCAGCTATACCCAGCACGTTGGGGACTCCTGCATGTGGATCGATAGCGATCCATGCTATGACGCGCTTGCCGAGTCTGAAGATGAGCGCCATGACCGCTATCGTGCTTTTCTTGGTCAGCTAGGTAGTGATGAAGAAAATCAACTCATCCGCGATGCGCTGCAGAGGGGCCAGTTGACTGGTAATTCTCGCTTTGTTGATGAGGTAGAGAGAATTTCCGGCGTCCGGATCGAGCGGCGTGGTCAAGGGAGACCATCTAAATTAGAGTAGGTAAAATAAATCTGTCCCCTTTCGGTCCGATAGTTCAGGCTACGGACG
This sequence comes from Pseudomonas sp. HS-18, assembly GCF_020401845.1. Taxonomy (NCBI): domain Bacteria; kingdom Pseudomonadati; phylum Pseudomonadota; class Gammaproteobacteria; order Pseudomonadales; family Pseudomonadaceae; genus Pseudomonas; species Pseudomonas sp. HS-18. Next base: position 4,898,654 of record NZ_CP084413.1, on the reverse strand, counting down.
GGTGAGAGGGGGGTAATATATCCGTTTCGTCCAAGTTTCAAGAAGGTAGGCGAATGGGGCGAAAAGGGGACAGACTTATTTTTCTACTCTAAAACTAGGCGCGGAGTTAGGTTTAGAGTACGGAAAATAAGTCTGTCCCCTTTTTGGTCGGTCCCCTTTTTGGTCGAATTTGAATTTGACACATATCCCTGTGGATTTTTGAGAGATGAAATCTTCTAGTTATTATAAGGCTCTTCCGGAGTCCATGCCCGTGGAGGACATAAAGGTTGAGTTTTTAGATGTGCTGAAATGTTTAAAGTCTGAAAGTTTATCCAAAGAGAGCGCACTTGAGGCTTTTCAGAGTTGAGTGATAGGCAATGGAGTTCTTATTGCGTTCTGAGTGATGATGTGAGGTCTTCAGTAGCAGATGCCTTAATTTCAATGTGGGATGGCCGATGTATCGAGTCAGCAGAAACGATAGTTTCTATAGTTTCGAGGCTGGGGCTTGGGCGGGTTCTTAGATTTCTAAGTGAAATTGACCCCAGTCAGACATCTCCTGACGTGTATATGGAAATTCATGAGGCAGTAGAAGAGTTGAGAGATAGTGTGGAAGATCCTTATAGTGGGATGCAAAACTAGGCGAAACGGGACAGTGTCCCGTCCGAGCGTCCAAGCCATTTTCGCCGCTTGTTGGCGGGGTGGTTTTCTGGTCGCCATTTTCTGGTCGTCCCCTTTTCTGGTACTTTTCTGAATAAAAAATGAATAGTGCAAAGATTCTTCAGTTGGCCTTTATGCTTGTTAAGTGGGTGCTTGTATGTAGTGGGGCACTTTTTCTAGCGTCGACAGTTTCAATAGTATTTTTCATGCATTTAAGGGGGCAGGATTTCGACCTGTGGAATGTGATGGAGTCTGCTGCCGAGAGTGCTTTGAGAGGGGGAGGGATAATGGCCTTGTTTCTAGGAGCTGTTTTTGCAGTAAATTACTTTAAGTCTGGAAGGGGTTGAGAAAAAAGAAAAGTAACAAAAGGGGACGGAGTGGAGCGAAAAGGGGACAGATTTATTTTTCTACTCTAAAGCTGGACGCGGAGTCAGGATTGGAGTGTCGAAAATAAATCTGTCCCCGTTTTCTGCCAGGTTTTTTATTTCACACCATCACCGCCCTCGCTTCTGTTCATGATCAGCCTGATACAACGATTGTGCATCGGAGGCCAGCAACAACAGCGCCCTGCTGACCTGGCAAAACGGATTCTCTTCCGGGTCACCCAGGTGCAGTGAGAGGAAAGGGGACAGATTTATTTTTCTACTCTAAAGCTAGTCGCTGAGTCAGAGTTAGAGTGCGGAAAATACATCTGTCCCCTTTCTCTTATTGAGGGGCAGTCTCTCCAAATGAAAAAGCCCGCCAATCGGCGGGCTTTTTCATGGGCACAGCATTCAGCGCCGATTAGGCAGCGCAGCAATCACATCCTCTGCCTGCAACCCCTTGTCACGCTGGACGACGGAGAACTCCACGCGCTGCCCTTCGATCAGGATGCGGTGGCCCTCGCCGCGGATGGCGCGGAAGTGGACGAAGATGTCTTCGCCCGAGTCGCGGGAAATGAAGCCGAAGCCCTTGGAGGTGTTGAACCACTTCACGGTGCCAGTTTCGCGGTCGACGCCGGCGAAGGTTTCGATGGCAACGCTGGTGCTAGGTTTGTTGAGGCTGGCGATCCATTGCAGGACAACGGCGCCGGCCAGGCTGAGCAGCGGCAGCACGATGGCCGGTTGTTCGCCGATGAAGGGCAGGGGGGCGAGCAGGATCAGGATCTGCAGGACCACGGCCAGCACGACCAGGGCGGTGGCGAGGCTCTGCAGGGCGGAGGGGTGTTTCAGTTGGCTGCTCGGGGCGAGCAGTAGGCTGGTCAGACCGAGCAGGGCCAGGTAGATGGCATCGCTCTGTTGCAGGTAGGGCAGGGCATCACTACGCAGACTCGGGATAAGGGACAGCACGAGTGCGGCGACGCCCGTCACGAGATGGACGATCTTCAACATGGCTACGGATTCACCTTGAGCGGGTAACGAAATAAAGAAGCAGCCAGCCCCAGGTGCGACGCCAGAAAGGAAAAATGAAAGCGTGCCGGGCGGCCTATGCGAGAAACGCACGGCGGGTATTTAACCGCAATCCAGTTGCCTTCTCAAATCAACCGCTTAGGCCATTCGTAGGGGGAGGCAGCCGGCTTTCTGGCCGGCTGCTTATAAAGGGAAGGGGTTATTCGGCGAGCAGGCTACGCAGCATCCAGGCGGTCTTTTCGTGGACCTGCATGCGCTGGGTCAGCAGGTCGGCGGTGGGCTCGTCCGCCACCTTGTCGGCCAGTGGGAAGATGCTGCGGGCGGTACGCACCACTGCTTCCTGGCCCTGCACCAGCAGGCGGATCATTTCCTGGGCGTCCGGTACGCCTTCTTCTTCCTTGATCGAGGACAGGCGGGCGTAGGCGGCGTAGGTGCCGGGCGCCGGGAAGCCCAGGGCGCGGATGCGCTCGGCAATGCTGTCCACGGCCAGCGCCAGTTCGTTGTACTGCCCTTCGAACATCAGGTGCAGGGTGTTGAACATCGGCCCGGTGACGTTCCAGTGGAAGTTGTGGGTCTTCAGGTACAGCGTGTAGGTGTCGGCCAGCAGGCGGGACAGGCCGTCGGCGATGGCGGCGCGATCTTCTTTGGCGATTCCGATATCGATGTCCATGGCGATCTCCTCATCGTGCATGAATGATTTAAAACGCTGGATTCGAGGCTATCACTGGGGAAGGTGCGAAGCTCTTGGTCTATATCAAGGCAATCGATTGAGCATTTCTATTAAAAGGCTGTGCGCCCGGCAGGCTTTTCCGCCACCGGAGCCCGGCTGCAACCTGCGGATTTTTCAGGCTATAATCGGCCTCTTTGCCGCGGGACGCGGACCCGTGGCGTTACACAGCCAAGGTGTTCCATGCCGATTTACGAGTACCAGTGCCAGTCCTGCGCGCATCAGCTGGAATCGCTGCAGAAGATCAGCGATGCGCCGTTGGTCGATTGTCCGGCCTGCAAGGCTCCCGAATTGAAGAAGATGTTGTCGGCTCCGGGCTTCCGCCTGGGCGGCAGCGGTTGGTACGAGACCGACTTCAAGACCGGAGCGAAGAAGAACCTGGCCTCCGGCGATGCCCCAGCGGCCTGTCCGGCCACCGGTTGCGGTGCCGGCGCCTGCTCCGCCAGCGAATGAGCGGTTCCCTAGAATTCAAGACTTTCGAGAAGCGAAACACACCATGATGCGCAGCCACTATTGCGGCCAGTTGAACGAGAGCCTGGACGGCCAGGTAGTCACTCTTTGCGGTTGGGTACACCGTCGCCGCGACCACGGCGGGGTGATCTTCCTCGACGTGCGTGATCGTGAAGGTCTGGCCCAGGTGGTGTTCGACCCGGATCGCGTCGAGACCTTCGCCAAGGCCGACCGCGTGCGCAGCGAGTACGTGGTGAAGATCACCGGCAAGGTGCGTTTGCGCCCCGAAGGCGCGCGCAACTCGAACATGGCTTCGGGCGCCATCGAAGTGCTGGGTCACGAACTGGAAGTGTTGAACCAGGCGGAAACCCCGCCGTTCCCGCTGGACGAATACTCCGACGTGGGCGAGGAAACCCGCCTGCGCTACCGCTTCATCGACCTGCGTCGTCCGGAGATGGCCGCCAAGCTGAAGCTGCGCGCTCGCATCACCAGTAGCATCCGCCGCTACCTGGACGAGAACGGCTTCCTCGACGTGGAAACCCCGATCCTCGGTCGTCCGACGCCGGAAGGCGCGCGTGACTACCTGGTGCCGAGCCGCACCTATCCGGGCCACTTCTTCGCCCTGCCGCAGTCGCCCCAGCTGTTCAAGCAGCTGCTGATGGTGGCCGGCTTCGACCGTTACTACCAGATCGCCAAGTGCTTCCGCGACGAAGACCTGCGTGCCGACCGCCAGCCGGAATTCACCCAGATCGACATCGAGACCAGCTTCCTGGAAGAAAGCGACATCATCGAGATCACCGAGAAGATGGTTCGCCAGCTGTTCAAGGAAGTGCTGAACGTCGAGTTCGACGAGTTCCCGCACATGCCGTTCGAAGAGGCCATGCGCCGCTACGGTTCGGACAAGCCTGACCTGCGTATCCCGCTGGAACTGGTCGACGTGGCCGATCAACTGAAGGACGTCGAGTTCAAGGTCTTCTCCGGCCCGGCCAACGATCCGAAGGGCCGTGTTGCCGCCCTGCGCGTTCCCGGCGGTGCGAGCATGCCGCGCAAGCAGATCGACGACTACACCAAGTTCGTCGGCATCTACGGCGCCAAGGGCCTGGCCTACATCAAGGTCAACGAGCGCGCCAAGGGCGTGGAAGGCCTGCAGTCGCCGATCGTGAAGAACATCGCCGAGCCGAACCTGAACGAGATCCTCGATCGCGTCGGTGCGGTCGATGGCGACATCGTGTTCTTCGGCGCGGACAAGGCCAAGATCGTCTGCGACGCCCTGGGCGCGCTGCGCATCAAGGTCGGCCATGACCTCAACCTGCTCACCAAGGAGTGGGCGCCGATGTGGGTCGTGGACTTCCCGATGTTCGAAGAGAACGACGACGGCAGCCTGACCTCGCTGCACCACCCGTTCACCGCGCCCAAGTGCACCCCGGAAGAGCTGGAGGCCAACCCGGCCGGCAAGCTGTCCCGTGCCTACGACATGGTGCTCAACGGCACCGAGCTGGGCGGCGGTTCCATCCGTATCCACGACAAGGCCATGCAGCAGGCGGTGTTCCGCGTGCTGGGCATCGACGATGCGGAGCAGGAAGAGAAGTTCGGCTTCCTGCTGGACGCTCTGAAGTACGGCGCGCCGCCGCACGGTGGCCTGGCCTTCGGCCTGGACCGTCTGGTGATGCTGATGACCGGCGCGGCCTCGATCCGCGAAGTCATTGCCTTCCCGAAAACCCAGAGCGCTGGCGACGTCATGACCCAGGCTCCGGGCACCGTGGATGCCAAGGCTCTGCGCGAGCTGAACATCCGCCTGCGCGAGCAGCAGAAGGCCGCCGAGTAAGTCGATTCGAATAGCTGGCGGCGCCCGCACTGCGGGCGCCACCTGCGAAGCAAACAAGCGATACGGAGTGAGTTATGGCTGGTCATTCCAAATGGGCCAACATCAAGCACCGCAAGGAACGTCAGGACGCCAAGAAGGGCAAGATCTTCACCAAGCTCATTCGTGAGCTGACCGTCGCTGCCAAGCAGGGCGGCGGGGTGCCGGCGGACAACCCGCGCCTGCGCCTGGCCGTGGACAAGGCGCTGACTGCCAACATGACCCGCGACACCATCGACCGCGCCATCCAGCGCGGCGTGGGCTCCAGCGAAGCGGACAACATGGCCGAGCTGACCTACGAAGGTTACGCGCCCAGCGGCGTGGCGATCATCGTCGAGGCCATGACCGACAACCGCAACCGCACCGCGGCCGAAGTGCGCCATGCCTTCAGCAAGTGCGGCGGCAACCTGGGTACCGATGGTTCGGTGGCCTACATGTTCGAGCGCAAGGGGCAGATCAGCTATGCGCCGGGCGTGAACGAAGAGGCCCTGATGGATGCCGCGCTGGAAGCCGGCGCCGACGATGTAGTGGTCAACGACGACGGTTCCATCGACGTCTTCACCACCTTCGCCGATTTCATCTCGGTCAACGAAGCACTGACAGAAGCGGGCTTCAAGGGCGAGGACGCGGAGATCACCATGATCCCGTCGACCGTGGCGACCCTGGACCTGGACACCGCGCAGAAGGTCCTCAAGCTGATCGACATGCTCGAAGACCTGGACGACGTGCAGAACGTCTACTCGAATGCGGACATCCCGGACGAGGTGATGGCCCAGCTGGGCTGATCCCACCACCGGCGATGTGCTGAAGCCGGAAGCGGGAGTGGTCGTCAGCGGCGCCTCCCGCTTCCGGTTTTTGTTATCTGAAATGCGCGTTGCAGACTAGGTGTGATCGAACGGACATGACCCTGATTCTCGGCATCGACCCAGGTTCACGGATTACCGGCTTCGGCGTGGTGCGCGACACCGGCCGTGGTTGTGAATACGTGGCCTCGGGCTGCATCCGCACCGGCAATGGCGAGCTGTTCGAGCGCCTGCAGATCGTCTTCCGTGGTGTGCGCGAGGTCATCCAGACCTACCAGCCGACCATGATGGGCATCGAGCAGGTGTTCATGGCGCGCAACGCCGATTCGGCGCTTAAGCTGGGGCAGGCGCGCGGCGCGGCCATAGTCGCGGCGGCGGAAGAGGGATTGCAGATCGCCGAGTACACCGCCAGCCAGGTCAAGCAGGCGATTGCCGGCACCGGTGGTGCGGACAAGCAGCAGGTGCAGATGATGGTGATGCACCTGCTCAAGCTGGTGCAGAAGCCGCAGATCGACGCCTCCGACGCCCTGGCCATCGCCCTGTGCCATGCGCATACCCGGCAAAGCCTGGTACCGCATGGTCTGATGGGCGCCCGCCGTCGCGGCGGACGCCTGCGCCTGTGATATCCGGAAAAACTTTGAGCAAGGACAAACACCCGTGATTGGACGCCTGCGTGGCACCCTGGCGGAGAAGCAGCCGCCGCACCTGATCGTCGATGTAAACGGCGTGGGCTACGAGCTGGAAGTGCCGATGACCACCCTGTACCGCCTGCCGAGCCTGGGCGAGCCGGTGACCCTGCACACCCATCTGGTGGTGCGCGAGGATGCCCACCTGCTCTACGGCTTCGCCGAGAAGCGCGAGCGCGAGCTGTTCCGCGAGCTGATCCGCCTCAACGGCGTGGGGCCGAAGCTGGCACTGGCGCTGATGTCGGGGCTGGAGGTCGATGAACTGGTGCGTTGCGTGCAGGCGCAGGATACTTCGACCCTGGTGAAGATTCCGGGCGTCGGCAAGAAAACTGCCGAGCGCCTGCTGGTGGAGCTGAAGGATCGCTTCAAGGCGTGGGAGAATATTCCGTCCATCGCGCCGCTGGTGGTGGAACCCATGCGGGTTGCCGCAGTCTCAAGCGCCGAGTCCGATGCGGTCAGCGCGCTGATCGCCCTGGGTTTCAAACCTCAGGAGGCGAGCCGCGCCGTGGCCGCCGTGCAGGAGGATGGCTTGTCCAGCGAAGAACTCATCCGCCGTTCCCTCAAGGGCATGGTCTAGGTAGATATTGATGATCGAAGCCGATCGCCTGATTTCCTCAGCCTCCAGTCGCGACCGCGAAGAGCAGTTCGACCGCGCCATCCGCCCGCTCAAGCTGGCGGACTACGTCGGTCAGCCGGTGGTGCGCGAGCAGATGGAGCTGTTCATCCAGGCGGCCCGCGGGCGTCAGGAAGCGCTGGATCACACGCTGATCTTCGGCCCGCCCGGCCTGGGCAAGACCACCCTGGCGAACATCATCGCCCAGGAGATGGGGGTTTCGATCAAGAGCACCTCCGGCCCGGTGCTGGAACGCCCTGGCGACCTGGCGGCGATCCTGACCAACCTCGAGCCCAACGACGTGCTGTTCGTGGACGAGATCCATCGCCTGTCGCCCATCGTCGAGGAAGTGCTGTACCCGGCCATGGAAGACTTCCAACTGGACATCATGATCGGCGAAGGCCCGGCCGCGCGCTCGATCAAGCTCGACCTGCCGCCCTTCACCCTGGTCGGCGCGACGACTCGCGCCGGCATGCTGACCAATCCGCTGCGTGACCGCTTCGGTATCGTGCAGCGTCTTGAGTTCTACGGTGTGGACGACCTGTCCAGCATCGTCGCCCGCTCGGCGGGGATTCTCGGCCTGGAGATCGAGCCGGCGGGTGCCTTCGAGATCGCCCGGCGCGCCCGTGGTACGCCGCGGATCGCCAACCGGCTGCTGCGCCGTGTACGGGATTTCGCCGAGGTGCGTGGCACCGGACACATCAGTCGCGACATCGCCGACAAGGCGCTGAACCTGCTGGACGTGGACGAAAGGGGCTTCGATCACCAGGATCGCCGCCTGTTGCTGACCATGATCGACAAGTTCGACGGTGGGCCGGTGGGTGTCGACAACCTGGCGGCCGCCATCAGCGAAGAAAGACACACGATTGAAGATGTGCTGGAGCCCTATCTGATCCAGCAAGGCTATATCATGCGCACACCGCGCGGCCGTGTAGTGACCCGGCATGCGTACCTGCATTTCGGCCTGAATGTGCCGAAGCGGATGGGGGAGGGGGCAACGCCGGATCTGTTCGCCCCTGAAGATGGTAATTAATTGCATTTGTAGGCGATTGCCGATTGGCAAAGCCAGGACTTGGTTTTAGAGTATGCGCGCGCAACACGGGGGTCAGCCGTTCCAGCAGCGGTATCGGGTCTATTACGAGGACACCGATGCCGGCGGCATCGTCTACTACGTCAACTACCTCAAGTTCATGGAGCGGGCTCGTACCGAGCGGCTGCGTGATCTGGGCTTTGCCCAGTCGCAGCTGGCGGGGGAGAACCTGCTTTTCGTCGTTCATTCGGCCGAGGCGCGCTATCACGCGCCGGCTCGCCTGGACGACGAACTGCTCGTCAGCGCCGAAGTGGAGGAGTTGAACCGTGCGAGCCTGAAGTTTCGTCAACAGGTTCGACGGGCGTCGGATTCGACCTTGCTCTGCGAGGGGCGATTCCTGGTGGCGTGCGTGCGGGCGGACACCCTGAAACCCCGCGCTATCCCAGATGTGTTGCGTGCGGCATTTGCCGGCAGTCCGGACACCCTTTCAGCAGGAGATTAACGTGGAACCGAACGTCGTCGACCATACTTCCATGTGGAGCTTGATCAGTAACGCCAGCGTCGTGGTACAGCTGGTGATGCTGACCCTGGTGGCCGCATCGGTCACTTCCTGGATCATGATTTTCCAGCGCAGCAACATGATGCGCTCGGCGAAGAAGGCCCTGGATACTTTCGAAGAGCGCTTCTGGTCGGGCATCGACCTGTCCAAGCTCTATCGTCAGGCGGGCAGCAACCCCGATCCGGATTCGGGGGTCGAGCAGATCTTCCGTGCCGGCTTCAAGGAATTCTCCCGTCTGCGCCAGCAGGCCGGCGTTGACCCGGATGCAGTGATGGAAGGCGTTTCCCGCGCCATGCGCGTCGCCATTTCCCGCGAGGAAGAGAAGCTGGAAACCAGCCTGCCGTTCCTTGCTACCGTCGGTTCCACCAGCCCGTACATCGGTCTGTTCGGCACCGTGTGGGGCATCATGAACTCCTTCCGTGGCCTGGCCACCGTGCAGCAGGCCACCCTCGCCACCGTGGCGCCGGGTATCGCCGAAGCGCTGATCGCTACCGCCATCGGCCTGTTCGCGGCCATCCCCGCGGTCATCGCCTACAACCGTTTCGCCGCTCGCTCGGAAATGCTCATCGGCCGCTACTACACCTTCGCCGACGAGTTCCAGGCCATCCTGCACCGCAAAGTGCACACCAGCGACGATTGAAGACGACCAAGAGGTAAGCCGTCATGGCAAGAGTTCGTCACAAGCGCAAGCCGGTCGCGGAAATGAACGTGGTGCCCTACATCGACGTGATGTTGGTACTGCTGGTCATTTTCATGGTGACCGCGCCCATGCTCAACCAGGGGGTCAAGGTCGACCTGCCCAAGGTTTCCAGCGAAGCGCTGCCGCAGGATAACGATTCCCGCGTGCTCACCATCTCCATCAAGGCCGACAAGACCTACTACTGGAACATGGGCTCGGAAGTGGACCCGGATCAGGGCAAGGGCAGCCAGACTGCCGTGGACCTCGATCAGCTGGTCAACGCTGCCACCGGCATCATGGCCGAGAACAGCCGCCAGGGTAAGAAAGTCCAGGTCTTCGTCCGTGGGGACAAGGCAGTCGACTATGGCTCGGTCATGGCCGTCATGGGCGGTCTGCAGAAAGCCGGGGTCGGCAACGTCGGTCTGATTACCGAGGCACCAGGTAGTTGATGCACCAGCTCGAGCGCTCTCAATCGGAAGGCTACTTCTGGCCAACGGTCCTGGCCGTGGCCCTGCATGTGCTGATTTTTGCCATGTTGTTCGTCAGCTGGGCCAGCACGCCTGAACTGCCGCCTTCGCGGCCGATCGTCCAGGCTACCCTGTACCAGTTGAAGTCCAAGAGCCAGGCGACCCAGCAGACCAACCAGAAGATAGCCGGCGAGGCGAAGAAAACCTCGGCCAAGCAATACGAGCAGGAGCAGCTCGAGCAGAAGAAGGCTGAGCAGCAGGCATTGGCTGCTGCGAAAGCCGAGGAACAAAAGAAGGCCGACGCGGCTCAAAAGGCTGCAGATGCCGCTGAGAAAGCTGCAGAAGCGAAGAAGGCAGACGACGCCAAGAAGGCGGCCGATGCTGCCGCAGCCGCCAAGAAAGCAGCTGAGGCCAAGGCCGCCGAGCAGAAGCAGCAGGCTGACATAGCCAAGAAGAAAGCCGAGGAAGAGGCCAAGAAAGAGGCCGCTGAAGAGGCGAAAAAGAAAGCTGCCGAGGAGGCCAAGAAGAAGGCCGCCGAGGACGCGAAGAAAAAAGCCGCCGCGGATGAAGCCAAGAAGAAGGCTGCCGCGGTCGAGGCTGCGAAGAAAAAGGCTGCTGCCGCAGCCGCTGCCGCAGCTCGCAAGGCGACGGAAGACAAGAAGGCCCAGGCCCTGGCTGAACTGCTGTCGGATGACACGCAGCGGCAGCAGGCCCTGGCCGACGAGCAAGGTAATGAGGTGGCGGGCAACTTTGACGATCTGATCGTCAGCCTGGTGAGCCAGCAGTGGAGCCGTCCTCCTTCAGCTCGTAATGGAATGAGCGTAGAAGTGCTGATTCAGATGTTGCCGAGCGGCGCCATCACTAATGTGAGCGTGACTCGCTCCAGTGGTGACAAGCCTTTCGACGATTCGGCAGTGGCAGCGGTCCGAAATGTGGGCCGTATTCCCGAACTGCAAAAACTGGATCGCGCCACGTTCGATAGCCTGTATCGTCAGCGCCGAATGGTCTTCAAACCGGAGGATTTAGATCTGTGAGTACCCTGATTCGCTTCGCGCTCTTCGCCCTGGCCCTGGTGGCCGGCGCAGCGCAGGCCGCCGACCCGCTGGTGATCTCCAGCGGTCGTGACTCGGCCGTCCCGATCGCCGTGGTTCCGTTCGGCTGGCAGGGCGGTAATGTGCTGCCCGAAGACATGTCGAACATCATCGGCAACGACCTGCGCAATTCCGGTTACTTCGAGCCGATCCCGCGCCAGAACATGATCAGCCAGCCGGTCCAGGCCAGTGAAGTGATCTACCGTGACTGGCAGGCCCTCGGCGCGCAGTACGTGCTGGTCGGCAGCATCGTGCCCAACGGTGGCCGCCTGCAGATCCAGTATGCCCTGCTCAACGTGGCGACCCAGCAGCAGGTCCTGACCGGCAGCGTGGGCGGCACTACCGACCAACTGCGCGACATGTCGCACTACATCGCCGACCAGTCGTTCGAGAAGCTCACCGGCATCAAGGGTGCTTTCTCCACCCGGCTGCTCTACGTGACTGCCGAGCGCTTCTCGGTGGACAACACCCGCTACACCCTGCAGCGCTCCGACTATGACGGCGCTCGCCCGGTGACCCTGCTGCAATCGCGCGAGCCGATCCTTTCGCCGCGCTTCTCGCCCGATGGTCGCCGTATCGCCTATGTGTCCTTCGAGCAGAAGCGTCCGCGCATCTTCATGCAGTACGTCGACACTGGCCGCCGCGAGCAGATCTCCAACTTCGAAGGCCTCAACGGCGCCCCGGCCTTCTCGCCGGACGGCAACCGCCTGGCCTTCGTGCTGTCGCGCGACGGCAACCCGGAGATCTACGTGATGGACCTGGGCAGCCGCCAGCTGCGTCGCCTGACCAACAACTCGGCGATCGACACCGAACCTTTCTGGGGCGCGGACGGCTCGACCCTGTACTTCACCTCGGACCGTGGCGGCAAACCGCAGATCTACAAGATGAACGTGAACTCGGGCGCTACCGACCGCGTGACCTTCATCGGCAACTACAACGCCAACCCGAAACTCTCGGCGGATGAGAAGACCCTGGTGATGGTTCACCGCCAGGACGGATTCACCAACTTCCAGATCGCAGCGCAGGACCTTCAGCGCGGTAATCTCCGGGTACTTTCCAACACCAATCTGGACGATTCGCCCACTGTTGCGCCAAATGGCACGATGCTAATATACGCCACCCGCCAGCAGGACCGGGGCGTGTTGATGCTCGTGAGCATCAACGGACGTGTTCGGTTACCGCTACCCACCGCTCAAGGCGACGTGCGCGAGCCTTCCTGGTCCCCTTACCTGAACTGACGGTTGCCAACTGTTTCAAACTTATACACTGGGGTTCATTAGGAGTTACATGATGGAAATGCTGAAATTCGGCAAATTTGCCGTTATCGCCCTCGCCATGGCCGTAGCCGTTGGTTGCTCGTCCAAGAAAGGCGATGCAACTGGTGAAGGCGCCAATGGCGGCGTTGACCCGAACGCTGGCTACGGCGCCAACAGCGGTGCCGTTGACGGCTCCCTGAGCGACGAAGCCGCTCTGCGCGCTATCACCACCTTCTACTTCGAGTACGACAGCTCCGACCTGAAGCCGGAAGCCATGCGTGCCCTGGACGTACACGCCAAGGACCTGAAAGGTTCCGGCCAGCGCGTAGTCCTGGAAGGTCACACTGACGAGCGCGGCACCCGCGAGTACAACATGGCTCTGGGCGAGCGTCGTGCCAAGGCCGTTCAGCGCTACCTGGTACTGCAGGGCGTTTCCCCGGCTCAGCTGGAACTGGTTTCCTACGGCAAAGAGCGTCCGGTTGCCACTGGCCACGACGAGCAGTCCTGGGCCCAGAACCGTCGCGTTGAGCTGAAGAAGTAAGACGTGATGCCGATGCGCCTGCGTTTTCTGACCTTGATCGCATGCGGACTGCCCCTCATGGCGGCAGCCGCGGTTCCGGTACAGGACGGCAATGGTGGCTATGCCAGCACGCCGCCCTCGGGTTATGGCACCGCAGGCGCTGATGGCGCCTACGCCGGAGGCGGGATGACAACTCCCGTCTCCGGTCAGGCTCAGCTGTTCATGCAGCTGCAGCAGATGCAGGACGAAATGTCCCGTCTGCGCGGCATGCTCGAAGAGCAGCAGAACCAGATCCAGCAAATGAAGCAGGAGAACCAGGAGCGCTTCCAGGACATTGACAGCCGCCTTTCCAGCGGTGCAGGTGCAGGAGCGGCCGGTGCTGCTGTTCAACAGAATTCCCCCGCTGCCGGCGCCAGCGCAGGAGCTGCTACCGGAGCAGGCGTTGCCGCCGCCCAGCAACAGCAGCCCGCCGCCAGCAGCGAGCCGGGTGACCCGGCAAAAGAGAAGCTCTACTACGACGCCGCCTTCGACCTGATCAAGGCCAAGGACTTCGACAAGGCCAGCCAGGCCTTTGGCGCCTTCCTGCGCAAGTACCCGAACAGCCAGTACGCGGGTAACGCGCAGTATTGGCTGGGTGAAGTGAATCTCGCGAAAGGCGACCTGCAGGGCGCCGGCCAGGCTTTCGCCCGCGTCAGCCAGGCCTACCCGAGCAGCGCCAAGGTGCCGGACTCGCTGTACAAGCTCGCCGATGTCGAGCGCCGCCTGGGTAACAATGACAAGGCTCGCGGCATCCTGCAGCAGGTGGTCGCGCAGTATCCGGGCACCTCCGCTGCCCAACTGTCCCAGCGTGATCTGAAGAACCTGAAGTAGGCTTCCTATCTCGCAGTCTGAAAACCCGCGCCCTCCGCGGGTTTTTTCGTTAAAATTGCCGCCCCCGGAAAAGCCAGTGGTTTCAGCTGCGCTGATGTCTGCTGTGTTACGGGATTGCCGGGCGCCTCTCCAGTGCGCCCACGACTCCAACGCAACGGAGGCGGATGGCCTGTATAGCCGTCACGCCCGTGGCTGATATGCAACAGACCCTGCGCATTACCGAGATTTTCTACTCGTTGCAGGGGGAAACGCGCACCGCCGGCTTGCCGACCGTGTTCGTACGCCTGACTGGCTGTCCCCTGCGCTGCAACTACTGCGATACCGCCTATGCCTTCAGTGGCGGCGAAGTCCAGAGCCTTGACGCCATCCTCGACCAGGTTGCGCGGTATCGCCCGCGCTACGTCTGTGTGACCGGCGGCGAGCCGCTGGCGCAGCCCAACTGTATCCCGCTGCTCGAACGGCTGTGCCATGCCGGCTACGAAGTATCGCTGGAAACCAGCGGCGCGCTGGACATCTCGGCCACCGACCGCCGCGTCAGCCGTATCCTCGACCTGAAGACCCCCGGCTCCGGCGAAGTGGCGCGCAATCGTTACGAGAACATCGGCGAGTTGACGCTCAACGATCAGGTCAAGTTCGTCATCTGTTCCCGCGAGGACTATGACTGGGCGGTGTCCAAGCTGATCGAGTACCGCCTGGACGAGCGAGCCGGCGAGGTTCTGTTCTCGCCCAGCCACCGCCAGGTGGATGCGCGCGCGCTGGCCGACTGGATCGTCAGCGACAACCTGCCGGTCCGCCTGCAGCTGCAATTGCACAAGATTCTCTGGAACGATGAGCCGGGCCACTGAGCGCGGAGGAGCCCCTGTTTATGTCCGACAAGAATGCTGCGAACGACAAGAAAGCCGTGATCCTGCTCTCCGGTGGCCTGGATTCCGCGACAGTGGTCGCCATGGCCAAGGCCGAGGGCTACGCCTGCTACACCATGAGCTTCGACTACGGCCAGCGTCACCGTGCCGAGTTGCAGGCCGCCGAGCGCGTCGCCCGCCAATTGGGCGTGGTCGAGCACAAGGTGATCGGCCTCGACCTGAATGGTATCGGCGGCTCCGCGCTGACCGACAGCAGCATCGATGTTCCCCAAGCCCCCAGTGAAGGCATTCCGGTGACCTATGTGCCGGCGCGCAATACCGTGTTCCTTTCTCTGGCGCTGGGCTGGGCGGAAGTGCTGGGCGCACGGGACATTTTCATCGGCGTGAACGCCGTGGATTATTCCGGCTACCCGGATTGCCGCCCGGAGTTCGTCGAGGCCTTCGAGCATATGGCGAACCTGGCGACCAAGGCAGGAGTGGAGGGCGACGGCTTCCGTATCCAGGCGCCGCTGCAGTTCCTTTCCAAGGCGCAGATCATCGAGGCAGGCGTCGCTCGGGGCGTCGATTACGGCCTCACCGTTTCCTGCTATCAGGCTGATGATGAGGGGCGTGCTTGCCGCAAATGTGACAGCTGCCGACTGCGCTCCGAGGGCTTTTCCGCCGCTGGAATTTCCGACCCTACGCGATATTTCTGAAAAAAGTTTTCTCGGGGTGTTGTTTTTACGTTAGAAATCAGTATTATACGCACCACGTCGGGTCGTTAGCTCAGTCGGTAGAGCAGTTGGCTTTTAACCAATTGGTCGTAGGTTCGAATCCTACACGACCCACCATCAAATCCTGTGAAAGCCCCGTGATCGAAAGGTCACGGGGCTTTTGCCATGTGCCGGAAAAAGTCCGCCGCGCGGCACTCCTCGGCCCGCCGCGACGAGGGATGGTGGTGATAAAATCGCCGGCATAATCAGACCGTGCCTGTTGAGGTTTCCACACGATGTCCCAGATTTCCGAACGCCTTCTGGTTCAGGCCCATCTGGCGGCGAAACAGCCGCGGGTGCTGAGCGCAGAGGAAGAGGCCGACTACCGTGCGGCCATCGCTGCCGAATTGAAGGCGCAGAACGCCGTGCTTGTCGCGCACTATTACTGCGATCCGGTGATCCAGGCGCTGGCTGAAGAGACTGGCGGTTGCGTTTCCGATTCGCTGGAAATGGCCCGCTTCGGCAACCAGCACTCGGCGCAGACCGTGGTGGTGGCTGGTGTCCGCTTCATGGGCGAGACCGCGAAGATCCTCAATCCGGAAAAGCGTGTGTTGATGCCCACGCTGGAGGCGACCTGCTCGCTGGACCTGGGGTGCCCGGTGGAAGAGTTCTCGGCGTTCTGCGACAAGCATCCGGAGCGCACCGTGGTCGTCTACGCGAACACCTCGGCGGCGGTGAAGGCTCGTGCGGACTGGGTGGTGACCTCCAGCTGCGCCGTGGAGATCGTCGAGCACCTGATGGACAACGGCGAGCCGATCCTCTGGGCGCCGGACCAGCACCTGGGGCGCTACATCCAGCGCGAAACCGGTGCGGACATGCTGCTCTGGGACGGTGCCTGCATCGTTCACGAGGAGTTCAAGGCCAAGCAGCTGGAAGACCTTAAGGCGGTCTATCCGGACGCCGCGATCCTGGTGCACCCGGAGTCACCGGAAGCGGTGGTTGAGCTGGCCGATGCGGTGGGCTCCACCAGCCAATTGATCAAGGCCGCGCAGACGATGCCGAACAAGCGCTTCATCGTCGCCACCGACCGCGGCATCTTCTACAAGATGCAGCAGCTGTGCCCGGATAAGGAGTTCATCGAGGCGCCCACCGCCGGCAACGGCGCGGCTTGCCGCAGCTGTGCACACTGCCCGTGGATGGCCATGAACACCCTGGAGCGCACCCTGGCATGCCTGAAGGAAGGCTCGGGCGAAATTTTCGTCGACCCGGCGCTGATTCCCAAGGCGATCAAGCCGCTCAAGCGCATGCTCGACTTCACCCAGGCGGCGAAGCTGAAACTGGCGGGCAACGCCTGACTCTCGCGGCACCATGAAAAAGCCCGGCAGATGCCGGGCTTTTTCTTTGAGGCTTTTGTGGGAGCGAGCTTGCTCGCGAACCCACCACGGGAATCAGTGGCATCAAGCTGTTCGCGAGCACAGGCAAGGGCTGCGTTGTTGCTCAGCGCCCCATCATCTCCTTCAGGATGCGTTCCTGGTCGCGGAACTCCTGCTGGCGTGCATCCAGGCGCGCAGCCAGGGTGAAGTTGCCGCCGGCGCGACGCTTGGCGAAGTCCAGTTGCTCGATCGCCTGCTTGTAGTCGCCGGTGAGTGCGTAGTACTCCGCGCGGGCCTGGTATACGCCGATGGCGTTGCCGCTCAGGGTGCAGGCATCGGCCAGGCGGTTCCACACGTCCGGGTCCAGCGGGCGGCGCTGGGACAGCTTGAACAGCGTCTTCTCGGCGTCGGCGGCGCGGTTGGTCTTCATCATCAGGTCGGCGTTGGCCTGGATCAGCGGATAGCTGTCCGGGTACTGGGTGAGCATTTTCTGCACGCGCGCCTGGGCATCGGGCAACTTGTTGGCGGTGATGTCCAGGTCGGACATCGCCAGGTTGTAGCTGATGTCGTTGGGTGCCTTGGCCAGCAGTTGCTGGAGGTTGCTGCGGGCGTCGTTGAGCTGGCCGATCTTGGTCTGCGACAGCGCCAGGCCATAGCGGGCGGCATCGTTCTTCGGGTCTTCATCGAGCTGCGCGCGGAACTGTTTGCTGGCCATGCCCGGGGTGTCCTCGAACATCTGCTGGACGCGGGCGCGCATCAGCTCGTAGCGCAGCGAGTCTTCCTTGCCGCCCTTGGGGTATTGCTCGGCGCGGTTGCGGGTGTCGGCGATACGCGATTCGGTCACCGGGTGAGTCAGCAGGAATTCCGGCGGCTTGCCCTCGTAGCGGTACTGGCGCGCCAGGCGCTCGAACATGTTGGGCATGGAGCGCGGGTCGTAGCCGGCGCGGACCATGGTGGCGACGCCGACGCGGTCAGCTTCCTGCTCGTTCTGCCGGGAGAAGCGCAACTGGTTCTGGATCGCTGCGGCCTGGGTGCCGGCGATGGCAGCGATACCGGCGTCGCCGGCACCCGCTGCGGCGGCAATAATGCCGGCCAGCATGGCGGCCATCACCGGTACCTGCATGCGCTGTTGCGCCTCGATGCCACGGGCGAAGTGGCGTTGGCTCAAGTGGCCGAGTTCGTGTGCCAGTACTGCGATGTATTCGCCTTCGGTCTGGGCATAGATGAACAGGCCGCCATTGACGCCGACCACGCCGCCAGGGGCGGCAAAGGCGTTGATCTGTTTGTCGCGGATCAGGATGAAGGCCAGGCGGTGGTCCTGCAGTTCACTGGACTCCGCCAGGCGGTAAACGCTGGACTCGACGTAATCCTTGAGTTGCGGGTCGTTGAGCGTATCGACCTGGTTGCGCAGCATGCTCAGCCAGGCGCGGCCGAGCTGGAATTCCTGCTCCGGAGAGACGATGGACGAGCTGGCATCGCCCAGAGACGGCAAGTCGTCCGCCAGGGCCGGCGTGGCGAGGGCGACAGCGAGCGACAGCAGGGCAGGGCGGAGTACTTTCATGTACACGAGGCTCGTTCCGAGAAAGGCTCTACTTTAGCCGCACGCTAACGCCTATGCCTAGTTTGCAGGGCGGAAGTGCGGCGCAATTCGAAATGGGTATTTTCGCTTGGTCTTCCTTTTAGGCCTTGATGCTGACGACTTGATTAATGAACACCGTCTTGCCTGGGCCTGGTTACTTTTCCAAGGCTTTCGGTATTCTTGGGCGCCCTGACCGGAGTTCGTTTCGATGTCCGATTCCACGCCGTCCGTCCCCGCCTGTGACGCGGAGCTGGACGCCAGCGGTCTCAATTGTCCGTTGCCGCTGCTCAAGGCCAAGCTCGAGCTGAACAAGCTGCCCAGCGGGGCGGTGCTCAAGGTGATAGCCACCGACGCTGGCTCCCAGCGCGACTTCCGCGTTTTTGCCGATCTTGCCGGGCACTCGCTGCTGCATGAAGAGGTCGAAGGCGGCGTCTATCGCTACTGGCTTCGCAAGAAGTAGCTCTGAAGTTTCCGGGTAACCGGGACGTTACCCTTTGTCGTTTCGTAGGCCCTTACATGCTCAAGGTTTTGCAGGACTGGATGCAGCGCTATTTCTCCGACGAGGAGGCGATAGTGCTGGCGGTCATTCTCGGGCTCGGGTTCACCGTCATCCTGGCTTTCGGCGGGATGCTCGCTCCGGTGCTGGCGGCGATGGTCATCGCCTTCCTGATCCAGGGCATGGTCGGTGTACTGGAGCGCCTGCGCGTGCCGCACCTGTTCGCGGTGTGGCTGGTGTATTCGCTGTTCCTCGGCCTGCTCGCGGTGTTCCTGCTGGTGCTGGTGCCGCTGCTGTGGAAGCAGCTCTTCACCCTGTTCAACGAGCTGCCTGGCATGCTCGGCGAGTGGCAGGCGACGCTGCTGATGCTGCCTGAGCGCTACCCGGACATGGTGACCGAGGAACAGGTGCTGCGTACCGTCGAGGCGGCGCGCAACGAGCTGGGGCAGCTTGGCCAGTGGGCGCTGACCTTCTCCCTGTCGGGCCTGCCGGTGGTGGTCAACATCATGATCTACCTGGTGCTGGTACCGATCCTGGTGTTCTTCTTCCTCAAGGATCGTCGGCGCTTCTACCACTGGTTCCGCCGCTACCTGCCACGCGAGCGCGGGCTGATGAAGCAGGTGTGGAACGAGATGAACCAGCAGATTGCGAACTACATCCGCGGCAAGGTCATCGAGATCTTCATCACCGGCGTGGTGACCTACATCGCCTTCGCCGTGCTCGGCCTGAACTACGCGGCGCTCCTCGCCCTGCTGGTTGGTCTGTCGGTGGTAGTGCCCTACATCGGCGCAGTCGTGGTCACGGTCCCGGTCGCGATGATCGCGCTGTTCCAGTGGGGCTGGAGCGACCAGTTCATCTACCTGATGGCAGCCCACGCGATCATCCAGGCGCTGGATGGCAACGTGCTGGTGCCGCTGCTGTTCTCCGAGGCAGTGAACCTGCATCCGGTGGCGATCATCTGTGCGGTGCTGTTGTTCGGCGGGCTGTGGGGCTTCTGGGGAGTGTTCTTCGCCATTCCGCTGGCGACCCTGGTGAAGGCTGTCCTGGATGCCTGGCCGCGCCAATCGGCGGTGCAGCCGCAGGTCAGCCCGATGATGTGACGCCGGGAAAGGAAAAAGGCCGCTGATCAGCGGCCTTTTTCATGGAGCTGGCTCAGTGGCTACTGGTTCAGCGCCTGGGCGGCGGCGAGCACGGCATCCACGTGGCCGGGTACTTTCACACCGCGCCACTCCTGGCGCAGCACGCCCTTGGCGTCGATCAGGAAGGTGCTGCGGTCAACACCCATGTATTCCTTGCCGTAGAGCTTCTTCAGCTTGATCACGTCGAACAGCTGGCAGACGGCTTCGTCCTTGTCGCTGATCAGTTCGAAGGGGAAGCACTGCTTGGCCTTGAAGTTCTCGTGGGACTTGATGCCATCGCGGGAAACGCCGAACACGAGTGTGTTGGCCTTGGCGAAGTCCTCGATCTTGTCGCGGAAGCCCTGGCCTTCGGTGGTGCAGCCAGGCGTGCTGTCCTTGGGGTAGAAGTACAGGACGATCTGCTTGCCCTTGAGTTCGGACAGGCGGAATTCGACGCCGCTGGTGGCGGGGGCCTGGAAATCGGCGACGGGTTTGTTCAGTTCGACTGCCATTGGGCTCTCTCCTTACGGATGCTGCGGACGCCAGGGCTCGATCAGCGCGTCCAGGTTCAGCGCATCGGCGAAGTCGAGGAACTGATCGCGCAGCCAGCTGATCTGGGTGCCGGCTGGCAGCGTCACGGTGAGGGTGGCGTTGAGCATGCTGGTGTTGGTATGCGGCGCCTGGTAGGTGTCGCAGGTGAGGTTCTCCAGTTCGATGTTGTGATCGATGAAGAACTGGCACAGCTCGTTGAGGATGTCCGGGCGATAGACGGCGCTGACATAGGCCACGTAGGGCAGGGCCTGGGCGCGGGTAACGTGGACATTGCTGCGGGTGACGCTGAGGGTGAAACCATGGCGCTTGGCCAGGGGCGGCAGGCCGCCTTCCAGGCGGGCCAGGGCATCCCAGCTGCCGGAGATCTGCAGGATCAGCGCGCTGAACTCGCCATGGCGGGTCAGGCGGCTGCTGACCACCGAGCAACGGTTGTCGACGCAGGTGCGGCACAGCACGCTGGTCAACTCCATCGGGTTCGGGCCCAGAGCGCTGATCAGGAGGAATTGTTCACGAGGGTGAGAGGCGGACATGCAGCTTTCCTGGAGTGGCGGCCAAGCGGGCCGCATCGACAAAGAAGGAAGGGTAGCGAAAAGCGCCGATGAGGGGAATGTCTGGTCGTTCGCGGGTCGCTGCGTCACCTTGTGCGTGGCCGGTGGCGACAGTACCATTACGGCTTTCTTTTTCCGGCAGGAGCGGTTGCATGATTGCGGGCAGTATGGTGGCGCTGGTCACCCCCTTCGATGCTCAGGGTCGACTGGATTGGGACAGCCTCGCTAAGCTGGTGGACTTCCACCTGCAGGAAGGCACCAACGCCATCGTAGCGGTCGGCACCACTGGTGAATCGGCCACCCTGGACGTGAACGAACACCTGGAAGTCATCCGTCGCGTAGTCGACCAGGTCAACGGCCGCATCCCGGTCATCGCCGGCACCGGCGCCAACTCCACCCGCGAAGCCGTCGAGCTGACCGAGGCCGCCAAGTCCGGTGGCGCCGACGCTTGCCTGCTGGTGACTCCGTATTACAACAAGCCGACCCAGGAAGGCCTGTACCAGCACTTCCGCCACATCGCCGAAGCCGTGGCCATCCCGCAGATCCTCTACAACGTGCCGGGCCGCACCGCCTGCGACATGCTGCCCGAGACCGTGGAGCGCCTGTCCAAGGTGCCGAACATCATCGGCATCAAGGAAGCCACCGGCGACCTGCAGCGCGGCAAGGAAGTACTGGATCGCGTTGGCAAGGACTTCCTCGTCTACTCCGGTGACGACGCTACCGCCGTCGAGCTGATGCTGATGGGCGGCAAGGGCAACATCTCGGTGACCGCCAACGTCGCCCCGCGCGCCATGAGCGACCTCTGCGCCGCCGCCATGCGTGGCGATGCCGCCGCTGCCCGCGCCATCAACGATCGTCTGATGCCGCTGCACAAGACCCTGTTCATCGAATCCAACCCCATCCCGGTCAAGTTTGCCCTGCACGAAATGGGGCTGATTCCAGAGGGCATCCGCCTGCCTCTGACCTGGCTCAGCCCGCGTTGCCACGAACCGCTGCGTCAGGCCATGCGCCAGACCGGCGTCCTGGCTTAAGGAGCTCCCTCGCATGAAGCGACTGGCAGGACTGACTGCGCTCGCCCTGGTTATCGGCAACACCTCCGGCTGCGGCTGGTTGTGGGGCCCGGAAGGCTACTTCCGTGACCGTGGCGACGATTACTTGAACGCCCGCGAAACGGCACCGATGAAGGTGCCCGACGGCATGCAGAGCAAGCCGCTCGACCCGCTGTTGCCGATCCCGATGAACGTCGCCACCAGCACCGAGAAGGAAGGCGAGTTCGAAGTGCCACGTCCGCAACCGCTGTCCGGCGCTGGTGAAGTCAGCGATTTCAGCTTGCAGAAGAGCGGTGATTCGCGCTGGCTGGTCGCCCAGCGCCCGCCGGCGGAAGTCTGGCCGGTCGCCCACCAGTTCTTCCAGGACAATGGCTTCTCCATCGCCAACGAGCGTCCGCAGACTGGCGAGTTCAGCACCAACTGGCAACCGCTGTCGCAGCTTTCCGCGCCCCTGGCGCGTCGACTGAGCAGCCGCGTGTCGGGCGTTGAACCCGACAGCGAAGCGCGCGTTCGCGTACGCATCGAGCCGGGCGTGCAGACCAACACCAGTGAAGTCTACGTGCTGAGCGAAACCCACCCGGCCGGCAGCACCGCCAGTGGTGACTGGCCGACCAAGCCGGCGGTGCCGAGCCTGGATGCTGCGCTGCTCGACGAGATGATCGCCAGCATGGCCACCAGTGCCGAGAAGGGCGGCTCCGTCTCCCTGCTCGCCGCCCACTCGGATTACGACACCCCCGGCGCCGTCCAGCTGAACAAGGACGGTAGCGGCAACCCGGTACTGACCGTCGACTCCGACTTCGACCGTGCCTGGGTCAGCGTAGGCCGCGCTCTGGATCGTGCCGACATCCGTGTCGACGACCTCAACCGCAGCCTGGGCGTGTACTACGTCAACATCGCCGAAGGCGCGAAGAAGAAGGACGAAGACAAGCCTGGCTTCTTCAGCCGTCTGTTCGGCGGTGGCGAGAAGACCAAGGAAGAGGAAGACGCCAAGGCCCAGCGCTACCAGGTTCGCCTGACCAGCGTGAGCAATACCGTCCAGATCACCGTCGACAAAGACATCAACACTTCCGCACCGGCTGACGTGGCGCAGGGCGTGTTGGAGAAACTCCAGGAGAGTATGCGGAATGCACTTCGCGGTCCTGGGGAGCGGAAGCCGGGGCAATTCGGCCTTGGTGAGCAGTTCTGACACCCGGATACTGATCGATTGCGGTTTCCCGCTGCGTGAAACCATCCGCCGTCTGGCGCGCCTGGGCGTAGAGCCCGGGCAGCTGGACGCGGTGCTGGTCACGCACGAGCATTCCGATCACATCAACGGCGTCGAACTGCTGGCCCGGCACCATCGAATACCCGTGTACCTCAGCGCCGGCACCTTGCAGGGAATGCGCAAGCCGGTGACGCCGGCGGGGCTGCTCAGATGCGGCGACCGCCTGCTACTGAAAGACCTGGAAGTCACTGCAGTCAGCGTCTCCCACGATGCGCGGGAGCCCCTGCAGTACGTGTTTTCCGATGGCCGGAAGCGCTTTGGCCAGCTCACCGATCTGGGGGCCGCCACGGCGCAGGTGCTGGAATGCTATCGTGGCCTCGATGCGTTGATCATCGAGGCAAATCACGATACCGACATGCTGGCCCGCGGTCCGTATCCCTACCCACTCAAAGCCCGTGTTGGCGGCCAGTGGGGACATTTGAACAACCGGCAGGCCGCCGAACTGGTGGCCCAGCTGGGCTGGGAAAGCTTGCAGCACCTCGTGCTGGCGCATCTCAGCGAAAAGAACAACTCGCCGCAGCTGGCCCGGCAATGTTTCGTCGACACCCTAGGGTGCGACCCGGACTGGCTGCAGGTAGCCGATCAGCATTCTGGACTCGACTGGCGCACCATCGCCTGAGCCCAACCCTTAAGCAAGCGGAGCCCATCATGGAAAAACGCGAAGAACTCTATCGCGGCAAGGCCAAGTCGGTTTACACCACCGATGACGCCGACCGCCTCGTCCTGCTGTTCCGCAACGACACCTCGGCGTTCGACGGCAAGCGCATCGAGCAGCTCGATCGCAAAGGCATGGTGAACAACAAGTTCAACGCCTTCATCATGCAGAAGCTTGAAGCCGCCGGCATCCCGACCCAGTTCGACGCCCTGCTGTCGGACAACGAAGTACTGGTCAAGAAGCTCGCCATGATCCCGGTCGAGTGCGTGGTGCGCAACTACGCCGCCGGCAGCCTGGTGCGCCGCCTGGGCGTGGAAGAGGGCCTGCAGCTCACCCCGCCGACCTTTGAACTGTTCCTGAAGAACGACGCCCTGGGCGACCCGTTCATCAACGAATCCCACGTCCAGGCCTTCGGCTGGGCGACCCTGGAGCAACTGGCCGAAATGAAGGCCTACTCCTTCAAGGTCAACGAAGTACTGAGCAAGCTGTTCGACGACGCCGGCCTGCTGCTGGTGGACTTCAAGCTCGAGTTCGGCCTGTTCCACGGCAAGATCGTCCTGGGCGACGAATTCAGCCCGGATGGCTGCCGCCTGTGGGACAAGGAAACCCGCAAGAAGATGGACAAGGACCGCTTCCGCCAGGGGCTGGGCGACGTCATCGAAGCCTACGAAGAAGTGGCCCACCGCCTGGGCGTGCCGCTGTAAACCGGCGAAATCACGCAAGCGCCTGATACCACGCAAAAAAATCCGAAAACAAAGCTTCGCGTTCGGACTTCAAGCTGGTATCATGCGCGCCGCACGGAGAGATGCCGGAGTGGTCGAACGGGACGGATTCGAAATCCGTTGAACCAGCAATGGTTCCTAGGGTTCAAATCCCTATCTCTCCGCCATTACATATGGCCGAAGCCCCTGAAATTCCTAGAGTTTCAGGGGCTTTGTCTTTTCTGCGACAGGGCCAGTGTCGAAAAAGTGTCGAAGCCCTCGACGCAAGCCGGCTTCCGTTCCCTCAGCGCCTGCAGCAAAATGCCACGAGCATGGATAGCCTGAGCAGCAACGGATGCGCACTCACTACGTTTTGATTGATTACGAAAGCATTCCCGTCAGATCGCTTGATCTGCTGCAGGAAGCGCACTTTCGTTTGCGGGTCTTCCTGGGGCCAAATAACTCCAAGCTATCGACTGACCTGGTCATCGGAATTCAGCGAATGGGGGAGCGCGCCGACTACATCCGGATCGACGCCGCAGGCCCCAACGCACTCGACTTCCACATTGCCTACTACCTGGGGCGCTTCGCCCTGGAAGATCCCACGGCTTCCTTCCACGTCATATCGGCTGACAAGGGCTTTGATCCGCTCCTGAAGCACCTGGAGAGCAAAGGCATCCTGGCGACCAGGTCCGAATGCATCGAAGCCATGCCGTGCTTCAAGGAGCTTCCCGCTTTGCAGGCCACCCTGGCTGCCAGTGCCGCGAGCGCCCAGACCGCCAAGCCGGTCAAGAAATCATCGGCAAAGGCCGCCCCCGCGAACGATGCGCACCTGAAGACAGTCATGGTCGACCTGGTGCGCCGCAAGGCTTCCAAACCGGCCTCCACCAAAACGCTGATCAGCACCATCCGAGCAACCCTCGGCAAGGACGTCCCCGCAGTAGAGGCTGATCGCGTTTACCAGGCGCTGTGCAAGCAAGGCTTCGTGAAGGTCAAAGGGCAGAAGATCACCTATTCACTGCCAGAGCGTGTTTAGCGTTCTCAGCGGATTGAACCGTACCGCATCCTGCAGGTGATCCGGCGATAGGTGTGCATAGCGCATCGTCATCGCCAAGGACGTATGCCCCAGGATCTTCTGCAGCGTCAGGATATTCCCGCCATTCATCATGAAGTGCGATGCGAAGGTGTGGCGCAGCACGTGGGACGCTTGGCCGGCGGGGAGGGTGATACAGGTCTTGATGGTCTGATCGAAGCTGTTGCGGCAGTTCGAAAAAGTCCCGTACCTGGCGAAGTGATCCTGCAGGGCGTCCTCGAGGACGCTATCGATAGGCACCGACCGAGCCCGCTTCGACTTCGTGTTCACGAAGGTCACGCAACCACCGCGTACACGTCCAGGAACAAGCCCCTCAGCCTCTCCCCAGCGCGCTCCCGTTGCAAGGCAAACTCTCGCCACCATTTCCACGTGCGGCGTCTTACAGCGCTTCCTGATGGCTTCAAACAGCGTGCGGATCTGTTCCTCAGCCAACCAGGTCAACTCCCGCTCCTGGAGCTTGAGCAACTTCACCCGCTGCAGCGGATTCACGTAGTCGATCTCGCCCAGCTGGTGCAGCTCGTTGTACACCGCCCGCAGATACCCCAGGCGGTTGTTCAACGTCTTGCCGTGCGCCCCTGCAGCCAGCTGCTGCGCCCGATACTCCGTGTACTGGTTGCCCGTCAGCTGCAGCGCTACCGGGTCCCCCAGATCCGCGGCCAGCTGCAGCAGCAGCCGAGTGCGGTTCTCGCCATCGCTCAGTGCATGACCATGCAGAACACTCCAGCGCTCGACCAGCTCGGACAGCCGCCGGCGATCCTTGGGCTGGGGGTTCCACTCTGGATTCTGCGCCAAGCGCTGACGCATCAGCGCTTCGAAGCGTTGTGCTTCGGCTTTGGTTTTAAAGCGTCGCCGAAACCGCTTTCCTTTCACGGGCTCAATGTCAACCAGCCAGCGCCTATCACTGAGGATCTCTATGCTCATTATGCTTCTCCATACATTATTTTAATGTGGAAAAGATATGAGATTGATAAGGTGGTTCAGTCTCCAGGTGTCATTATGCTCTGTTGCTTCAAGGTATTGTGATCAGTTACCAGTTTGACGCTATTTTTCTCAGCAGAAACGCCAGGATTCCAGGTGCTATCAGTAGTAAAATTAAAGGGGATAGCCACCATAGAATTCTTGCTGAGTCGCTGGCGATTAATAGTGTAAGTGACATCAGTACTACGCATAATAGTTGTGCGAAGTGACTTGTTATTGATTTCCCGCCTCTGAGTAGGTGTCTAATTATATTGAGTGCTGTTCCGAGCGTGGCCAGCCATAAGGTAAAGCTCATTTTCTTATTTTGATAGTAGTTATCTTGAGTAAAGTTGATGAGTGATGTTACGAATAGGAAGGAAAAGCAAACCAGGAAGTAAAGCCCGAATGGACCACTTATTTTATTTATCCAGCTTTTTATCAGGGCTACATCCTCCTCTTCGCTCTTGGCTGTGGCTTGAATTGTAAGGGCACCTGCGATCAGACCGCCCCCCACGCCTCCAAATATCATTGATACCAGACTCAGATAGAGATTCTTTATTTCGTCAATTTTTTTCTCTTCATTTTTTTGACACTCTGCCTGTATCTCCCCGCATTTTGATGATTTGAATGCGGCTTCTCTATAGTCGTTTTTCAACGCTTCCTGGATCATTTCCGGGCTGACGCTGGCGAATCCGACTAACAGGATTCCGGAGAGGAGTAGGACTCTTCTGTGTGCGTGGTTGCTGCATATGCTGATGGTTAAGCATAGTAGTGCGCACGCAATGAATGTGAAGTATGCAAGGGGGCTGGTTGCCAGATCTATTAGTTTTTTGATTATTTCTAGTAGTACTTCTGTCAGCACGTCTTTTTCTCTACCTGAGCTTCTAAGGGGATGTTTCTTGGCTTCTAGACCTCACGGGACATCATTTTTCGCTGGTATGCGTGGGATTCCGGGGCTCGTTGGTAGCTCGGTATTTGTATCCGAACATTCAAACTCTCCTTTTTTGAAAACTCTCAAAAGTCCGGCGTGCAGTTTGGCCAGATCTTTGGTCTCACACTCCCAAACCACCTCAACCCGCCACCCCAACGCCCTCAGTGCCTCTTCTTTCTCCCGGTCCCGCTCCACATTCCGCTGCAGCTTCGGCAGCCAGAAATCCTGCCGGGTCTTCGGCGTATAGGCGTACTTGCATCCTGGGTGGCGGTGCCAGAAGCAGCCGTGCACGAAAAGGCACAGCCGATACTTCGAGAAGACCAGATCCGGTGAGCCGGGCAGATCCTTACGGTGCAGGCGAAAGCGCAGGCCCATCGCATGGCAGAGCGAGCGCACCGCCATTTCCGGTTTCGTGTTTCGCCCCTTGATCCTCCCCATCATCCGGGAGCGTTCTTCGGGCGTAAGGATATCGGCACACATTCAAAGTACCTTACTGATCGGGTAGGTCGCCTCCAGCCACTTGGCGAGTGAATCCAGCGTATTCAGGCCTGACCCTTTCAGCAGTTCGATCACATCCCGGCCCGACAGGATCATCACCGGGTGGCCATCCTCCACGACCTCTGAATAGGCCTGATCATTCACCCACGACGTTGTCACCAGCACCCCGAACTGCCTATGGCGAAGGCGGGAAATCAGCCGCGACACCTCACGCACGCCCACTGAATTACTCAGCCCGTAACACTTCGCCTCAATCGCGAAGTCCACCAGCACCGAAGTTTCCGGTCGGCCGATACGTAATTTACCGATACCGTCCCGGCCGCCGTCACGATAGGGGCGGGTCAGATCCAGCTCCACCGTATCCGGCAGGCATAAGCGGACCACGTGAGCAGCGCAGTGCTCAAACGCATAAGGGTCGCCCTGGAAGTGCTGGTGCAGCCGAGCCAGCATCGCCTTATCGGTAGCTGTTGCCGGCAGCTGTTCCAGCTTTGAGCGCACGGGCTGCGAACGCTTGGCAATCAGAGGCGTGTACTGCCCGGACTTGATCCACTTCAACCAGGCTGCAGGAGCATGTTGGCTGTCGATTCCTGCCACCCCTTCATGGATAATGTCGTGCAGCCAGGCGCGGGGAATGCTTGGCAGATCCAGCACCGTAAACGTCGCTCGATAATTCTGGAAACGATGCCCATCCGTGGTGTGCCACACCGCCACCAGGTCATCGTTGTGCGTGCTCCCGATTGCGCCCGGCACAGCCAGCCCGCGGAACACCACATCGCGATAATGGCCGGCCTTGGTGAAGATCAGTACCGGTGGAATCCGGTGGCGTTCGCCGGCATGCAGCTGGCTGAACATCTGCTCCAGCAGGAAATTGCCGCGGCGGGGAGTGTCGTTCAGCTTGCGTCCTGGCTGCTTGTTGTCGCCGTAGTAGGTCAGGACACCTGTTGTCAGATCCAGGTCATCCGGCCAGTCCGGATCCTCCATGCTGGAGCTCAGAGCAATCAGCCTGGGGTCCTCATACTTGCCCCGTGTCCGAAAACCACCCCCGTTGCTCAGGCTCAGCAGCCTGGTCAAAGGGTCATCACTGGCGTTACCGTTGCGCCCGCCTGCATACCTTGCGTCGATCAACAGGTCGGCGGTTTCCAACTGCTCCAGGGAGTACACCAGGTTGCCGCTCATAGACTGTCCTTGGTCACGAAAATAGTTGAATGGTGCCGGGAACCTGGTAGCCTGGCCAGACCGATAAAAAGGAAGATTTTCCGATGGAACAGATTCGCGCTTTTGACATGTTCTGCGGGGCTGGTGGTGCCAGCCTGGGCGCACGGGAGGCAGGGGCCACCATCGTTGGCGGCGTCGACCTGTGGGGTCCGGCCGTAGAGTCCTTCAAGCTCAACTTCAAGGATGCCCATGTCTTCGAGCAGGATCTGCGTGAGCTCACGCCCGAGCAGGTCCTGGCCAAAACCGGTCCAATCGATCTGCTTATCTCCTCACCCGAATGTACCCACCACACCTGTGCCCGTGGTGCCAAGCCGCGCTCGGAAGAGAGCAAGGACACCGCCTTCCAGGTCATCCGCTACGCCGAAGCCATGAAGCCGCGCTGGATCACCCTGGAAAACGTTGTGCACATGAAGCCCTGGGCCCGCTACGACGAACTCAAGGCCGAACTCGCTCGTCTCAAATACAAAGTGCACGAGCAGATCATTGATGCGTCGCTATTTGGTGTCGCCCAACGTCGCCGCCGGCTCTTCATGATTGCCGACCTGCAGGAGCAGCCGCAGGAGATCCTCCCGCTTCGCCCGAGCTACCGGACGGTCTGGGACATCCTGGCGCCTGAAGGCACTTACAAGATGAACCCGCTGCGAACCGAGCGCCGCGCCAAGGACACACTGGCACGCGCAGATCGTGCCATCGCCGAACTTGGCCCGGACAAGGCCTTCCTCATCGTCTATTACGGCACCGACGGTGCCGGTGGCTGGCAGCGGATGAGCGAACCGTTGCGAACCATCACCACCGTCGACCGATTCGCCTACGTGAGGCCGACTCCGGAGGGCCACATGATGCGCATGCTCCAGCCCGATGAGCTTCGCCGGGCAATGGGTTTCCCTGATAAGTATGAGTTCCCTCCGGTCAGCCGTCGGGATAGAGTCAAGCTTATGGGAAATGCCGTTTGCTCCCCTGTGATGGAGGCAATCGTATCGGCACTCATGAGAAAGGGAAATATAGTTGGTCTGCAGCGTGACGAGGCAGCTTAGTCAGCGACTATTACTTTGTAGAGGGATTTATGGAGAGTACTGAAGAAGAGCAAGGCGCGGTCTTCAGGCCACGCGCTCGTATTATGAAGACTCTCGGTGAAGAGTTAATAAGTAGTGATACGGTAGCTATCATTGAGCTAGTGAAGAATGCTTATGACGCAGATGCTAAGAAGGTATTGATCAAGTTCTCAGAAGAGCTTGTGGCGGGCGCGGGGGGAATAGAAGTAATCGATAACGGTGTGGGCATGAACTTGGCTACTATCAGGTCAGCCTGGATGCAGCCAGCGACACCAAGTAAAAAAAATAACAAGAATAGCCCTGATGGTTCTCGCCGCGTGCTCGGTGAAAAAGGGGTTGGACGATTCGCGGCCGCAAGACTCGCTACAAGCTTGCGGCTTGAAAGTCGGAAGGCCGGTGACGCTAAAGAGTCTTACGCATACTTCGATTGGACTCAGTTCGATGATGAAAACTTATTTCTTGATGAGGTAAGAATCGAAACTCGGGAAAGAGAGCCTGAAGTTATCGTCGAGAACTCATCGGTCGGGCCGAAGGGTTTCTTCAGTATTGAGGGTGGGGCCCAGGGAACAGTTCTTTCCATGGGAGGGCTTAGAAACTCCTGGGATGAAATGGGTTTTCTTGCTTTGCAGCGGGGGCTATCTAGATTAGTTTCGCCATTCTCAGAGATTGGTGGATTTGATATAGAAATCTCAGCGCCAAAACCGTTCGAGAAGTTCTCGAGAACAATTGAGCCTCCTCAGGCCGTTAAGTATCCTCACTATACCGTTTCTGGTTTTGTTGATAAAGCCGGTATGTATGATCTGACATTTAACGTGGTTGCATCTGGAAATCCCGTAAATCTGAAGGGAAGGATAGTGCCCGTAGAGGAAGGTCGATGGGACCTTATCGACGTATCTCATTTGTCGGAAAGTGATCAGTTTAGATCTCCTGAGTGTGGGCCGCTTAATATCGAACTTCGTATCTGGGATCGAGACGATCTCGGGAACATTGTTCAGATGGTTAAGAGTTCAATCTCTAATGTCAGAAAGGATTTAGATGCTTTTGCTGGTGTCAATATCTATCGCGACGGATTCAGGGTCTTGCCGTATGGGGAACCGAATAATGATTGGCTTCGATTAGACCTTCGTCGTGTCCAGAATCCATCTTTACGCATTTCAAATAACCAAATCTTTGGCTATGTGCAAATAACTGCAGATGGTAATTCAGACTTGCAGGATCAGTCTAACCGGGAAGGCTTGAGAGAGAATCAGGCCTATTTTGATCTGAGAGAGATTATGATTTCTATACTGTCGCGTATGGAAACTTATAGGCGGCACTATAAGAAAAACATCTCGTCAGAAAAAACGGAAAAGGATGAGTCTAAGCAGCCTGGTTTGTTTGAGCCTTTGGATTTTGATGGGATTAAAGGGCATCTTGCGGAAAAACAAGATTCTGTTGCACTTGGTTTGGTCGAAAAGGTTGAGCGGGATTTTCAGAAGAAAATCTCGGAAATAAAATCAGTAATTGCGCGCTATCACGGCTTGGCCACATTAGGGCAGTTGATTGATCGGTTGCTTCACCAAGGAAGGCATCCGCTCGCTAAGATTGTAGGTTATTCTACTCTTGGCTTGGAAAGTGCTGAAAAACTTAATAAAAAGGGTGATGAAAGTCCCTTCTTAATTAAGTCTCTTGAGAGGTTTAAAAAGATACTAGAGCAAAGTGCTGTGCTCGATGGTGTTTTTAAGAGAATTGAGCCATTTGGAGGGCGGAGGCGTGGAAAGCCTGCTCAGCTCTATCTCGAGAAACTGATCAGAAACTCATATGATGTGCTGGAGGAAGATTTTCAGCGATTGCAGGTTAAGTTCGACGCGCCCAGCTCGGAAACTTTGGTTAGCATCGACTCTTCTGAATTTCAAGAAGTTATGGTCAATCTTCTTCAGAATAGTTTGTATTGGCTAAGAGTGGTTCCGCCAGAGTCTAGAGTCATTGCTATATCCGTGCGTCGAAATGAGTCGGGTGCTATAGAGATAATCGTCGCAGATAGCGGGCCGGGAATTCCTTGGGAAAATAGAGAGCTTATATTTGAGCCATATTTTACTACCAAGAGTGATGGTGTCGGCTTGGGGCTTTCTATAGTAGGAGATATTGTTACAGACTACTACGGTGGTAGTTTGGAGCTAATGGACTCTAATCCGTTGGGCGGCGCGGCATTCCGGATTACATTAAAAAGGAGAGTATGATGGGTAATAAATGGAATTTTTTAATATTCGATGATGATGCTGAAATGCTGGATCTTCTGGTGGAGACCTTTGAGGAAGAGGACTTCATTGAGGGTGATTCGGTAGTTTGCACAACTGTCAATAACTTTCAAGAAGCTGCGGCTTTAGTTGCTACAGGTAACTTTGACCTTATTATTCTGGATTTGCAGGATGCCGCTTCGGATGGTGCCAGCCCGCCTGGGGCTGTCCTGAGTGGTGAGAAGATTCTTTCGGTATTGAAGGAGTCTCAGTTCACTCCTGTTATTTTTAATACAGGATTTCCGGAGAAGGTCGCCCACCTGGAGAGCCCATTTGTTAGGGTCTCCAGGAAAGGGCAGGATGGACTTTCCAATTTGGTCAGGGAGGCTTTTAATACAAAGCTTCCTAGTCTGATTAGATATATTCAGGAACAGCAGAGAAAGTACCTCTGGGAGCATGTTGAGGGGCATTGGAAGGATGTAGTGGAGCTGGAGGAGAATAACGACGTGGCTTATCTCTTGGCTCGTCGTTTGGCAAGTGCTCTAAGTGTGGACTCAGTTAGAAAGTTCTTTAATTCTGAGCCTGGCTATGTGAATACTATTCATCCGGTGGAATACTATATTTGGCCATCTTTTGATGGTGATGTTCGCTTGGGTGATATCTATAAAGGGAAGGCTGATGAAGGGTTTTATTTGGTTATAAACCCTGCGTGTGATTTGGAGAAATGTAAGGCTGAAAGTGCTCTTCTGGTTAAGTGTAAGAGAGTTGAGGAATTTCCCGAGTATTTCGAGTTGGCCGAGATGCTAAAGCGGGGAGATACGGTCTCCAAGACGAAAAGAAAAGAGCTAATTGGTTTGATTGGTGATAATAGAAAAATATCTGATGGTCAGCCGGAAAGATATAAGTTTTTGCCAGGAACTTCGTTCGTTCCAAATTTAGTGGTGGATTTTCAATGTCTATCTCAAGTTTCACTTTCAGTGTTGGCCGCAGCAGAGGAGTATCAGCGTCTTACTACTTTAGATAGTCCGTTTGCTGAGGCGGTTCAATCTAAGTTTGCGCGTTACTATGGTAGATTTGGGGTTCCAGACTTGAATTTTGATAATATAGCAGATTCCCTTATTTCCGGGCTTTCCCCTAAGAAAGAGGTTGTAGCGGGGTAGTTTGATTATTTTATCGAGTGTACTTGGATAGCTCAGATTGTCGGGCGGGGGGCTTTCGATTGCCCCCTGGCTAACAAATCTGTTGCTCGATTGAGAACGCTGCTCTTGGCATTAAAATCTCCCGATTTAAGTGTGGGGGGCTTAATTTTTTCTCATCGTACGAGCTGTCACCCCGTTTGACCAACGCAGGGTAGCCTTTCTTGTCAACTCCATTCCATGTTGGTTTTGGGCAAGCTTTCAAGCGTTTCATCGTATTCGGGGCTGGTCTGTCCTACTGCAGGCTCAATCCTGCCGGAGACCAGCCACAGCGCGTACTCGGGCGCGATCTCTACGATGACCTTGATGTCGTCCTCGTTGACTCGACGTGCACCCTTTCGAAGGGCGTACCACTTTTCCCGGTCGATTCCGCTCAGCTGCTCTAGCCGTTTGGCTGTCAGCTTTTTTCGCTCAAGGATGGTGATTATTCGGTCTCTCATTTTTCAGAGGGCACCAGGTAACTCGATCTTCATCGCTATCCCTTCCTGAACCAACGCAGCGCTGCTTTCCGTGTCAGCGTTATCCCGCGCTTGGTGCGGGCAATTTTTCATTTGCCTCATCGTAATCGGGGCTGGTCTGCCCCTTGTCTGGCATTACATCACCGCTTATGAGCCACCAGCGATACTGGGGATACACCTTCGCCAGTATTTCGATTTCGTCCGCACCTAGCCGAGCGCGCCCGCGCTTGATGTTCTGCCATCGCATGTACTCAGTGTCACCAGCATCTGCCAACGCTTTAATGCTTGCGATTGCCAGCAGCTGTAGGCCGCGAGTCGTCACATCGCCCTCATTCATACAACAGCACCAGCTTTTTCCTGCATCTCTACTCAATCTGAAAGTGCAATATGTACATATGCCCTATGTGCATATTGGCGTTCGTAAATCCATTCAGATAGTGCAGGAATGTGCATGGAACTGGAAGAACTCAAGCCCGAGCAATTCGTCAACTGCCCGCCTTTGATGCCTTGGCGGGAATTCGCAATCTGGATTCGCATGGGGGAAGACCAGGACCGCGTTCGCGGTTGGATCGACAAGGGCTATCTGCCCACCCTCCGCATGGGCCGGCATCGCATGGTGAACGTCGCCCTGGTGGTGAAGCAGCTCCTGGAACAGGAGGACTTCTGATGGACTTCGTCGACGCCCTCAACCGAGTGGCCAAGCGCATGGAACGGATCCTCTACGTATCGGCGGAGCAGGTCGCCAACGAGCGCGAGCAGCTCCTGGGCTACCTCACTGCACTCCATGACTTCGGCGTGATCGACTGGTGCGAGCGTGCCGAGCTTTCTCACATGGCTTATCAGGCCTCCAAGCGCTGCGGTTTGATCCCGCGCGACCGCGATGGCGACGACACTAGTCCCCAAGCCGGCCGCTACGTCGTGCAATGCAGCGTGCCTCACGCCGGCTCCCAAGCCGGTGCCCGCTGGGTCGAGACCTACACCGCCGACACACGCGGCAACTGCGAGCTCTGGCTCCATTGCATCCTCACCAACCGCGTCGGCCCCCAGCGCTCCCGCGAGAACTACCGCGTGATCGAACAGCAGGTGAAGGCATGAGCCATGCAACTCATCTCCCACTACCTGCATCGCCCACACGCAGCGGGCTGCGACTGCTCTGTGTGCTATGTCACAAGGCTGGGGCCCGTATTGCCCAACCAGTGGTTGTGCGCCGACTGCCAGCCCCCTGGGCGCCCCTATCTGCTCGATGGCCGCTGGTTCTGCGCTCGCCGTTCCTACTGCGTGAAGCACGACCCAAGCCGCCGACCGCCGAAGTACTGGCACGTTGTCTAGGACAGCGGCAAGCCGACACCCTTCGTCCCCATTCGCGAGCCTTTCGAGTTGGAGGGCTGAACCATGGTCACTGACCCCGTGCCGCACCTGATCTTCTGGCTGCTGCTGGTGGCCTACGCGCTGGTGGTGGGCCGCTACCACGCTCGCCACACCGTCCGCACCTGGGCCAACCCGGTCCAGGGCCGCCGCACCGGCTTGTCCGAACACGCCCTACCGTTCGGACAAACGGAGCGCCGGGCGAAGCGAACCCTTGACCGCGCCCCGCCCTGAACAGCCTGACGGCGGCTGTCCCGGGCAGCTCTACCGACCGGGGCGGCCTGCCACCCGGCGAGGGCGGGGATGACAAGGGGCGGAGCCCCTTGGTGTAAACCCAGCCAATCGCCCACCCCACGATCACCAACGAGCACCAACACCCCCGCTGAATGAACGGCAAAACCAGCCGCATTGCAGCAGCGGGCCAACTCACGCCCGAAAAAGGGCGAACCAGGAGATCCACCATGCAATTCGAACTCACAGCCCTCTGCCTCAACGTCAAGAAAGTCACCGTCGAAGGCCGCACCTACTGCTCCGCCATCATCGCCCGCGAACCCATGACCGAACAGGAACGCCAACAGAACCGCGGCTACCTGGTGCAGAAGGTCAGCGCGGAAACCACCGTCTTCGACCAGATCACCGACCTCGATAAACCCGGCCCGCGCAAGTTCATCGCCACCCTGGTGAACGCCGCCGGCGGCAAGAGCCAGCCCCACCTGATGGCCGTCGTGCCGGGCTCGCACAGCACCAGCACACCCACCCCCAGCCCAGCGCCCAAAGCCGCTGCGTAAGAGAGGAGAGGGCACATGAACGTGGACGGCTACCTCTTCTGTGATCGCTGCGGCAGCGCCATCGGCCACCTGTGGAACGAACCGGTAGTCGCCCCCGCTCTGCTGCCCGAACCCACCCGCCACATCTGCCCGGACTGCATCGAGCTGACCGAGCTGAACGACGTGGAGGACGAGTGAATGGGCGTTGTTGCCATACAGGTCTGCACCAGCTGGGCGTCCACCGCGGACGGCCTGATGCGCTGCCAGCAGCTCGAATGGCAACAGGCCTACCTGATACCGCCCGAAGCCGCTGGAGCCGTGGAGCTCCTGGCCAACGGCGGGTTCTCCCTGGAGGCCTTCAGCGTGGGTGCTGCAGGCGTCCTGGGAGCCTTCGTGACGGGCCTGCTGACGGGCTGGGTCGCGTCACTTCTCCGTAAAGCCCGATAGAGAGGTAACAACCATGAACGCACTGCAAAACATCAACCCGGTAACCGCCTTCCGCAACCTGTGCATCGCCGGCGCCGTGACCGCCGCCAGCACCGTCCCCGCCTGGGCCGGCAGCGTCATCGACACCTCGGCGGTGGAAAGCGCTATCAGCGACGGCAAGCAGGACATGTCCAACATCGGCGGCTACATCGTCGGCGCCCTGGTCATCCTCGCCTGCGCAGGCCTGATCTACAGCATGTTGCGCAAGGCGTAACCGGTGCTGTGGTCGGTGTGGTTGGGGGCGTTCTTCGCCGGCGCCTTCATCACCGGGTACCGCTGCGGCGAATTCTTCTGATCGCACCGAATGTGCCGAACTTGAGCCCCGCTTCGGCGGGGTTCTTTTTGCTTGGGGGGAACACCATGAAGCGGCTTTCTTTAGGGCTGTTGTTGCTGGTGATGCTTGGGCAAGCCGGGGCCAGCGACTTCTATCGCTGGTACGTGAACTCAGGTTATTACGCGACATCCGTCACGGAAGGCTGTGAGTGGTATGTAGCCAACAAACTGCAGAGCCCGACTCTTGATTTCAAGTACGACCCCCGATCGTCCTATTTTGAACGGCCGACTTATTACCAGTGCATCTTTAGAGGCACACCGAAAGTTGACAATGTTTTACCTAGGACCTCCTACATGGGGCTCAATCGCTACGGGAGTTCATGCCCCCCTGCGCAGACTTACAACGTTGCTACCGGTGGCTGCGATTGCTCTGCGGATCAAATCAAGGACGGTGAGGCCTGCAAAGCGCTGCCATCCTGTGAGGCGGGGCAGCAGTTACTGACGCGAGGGTCTGATTCCCCGGCGACCACCGTCTCTGGTCGCGTGTACATCCTCAGTACACCTCCATCCACGGTGTGCAGCGCCGGCTGCCAGTACGGCTCGGCGAGCAGCAAGGCCGCATCCTGCTACCTGCTCAGCGGCTCAACCGACACCGGCTTCTGCAACTACTCCATGACCAGCGATGGCGAGCGTTGCAGCAGTGAAGACGCACCCGGCCCCGACGTGGGCGATCCACCCAATCCCGATTCGCCTCCGGACTCCCCAACCCAACCGACAGACCCGGATGACCCCGGCTGCCCGGCAGGTCAGGCTTGGTCCGGCACTGCCTGTGTAGCTGAGCCCACGGGAGACGGTGACGAAGGCGGTGGCGCCGATGACGGCGAAGACGACGACTCCGGTGAGCCCTGTGATGTTGACGGCGATTGCTGGGACGACGATGACGGCGGCGGATCGGGTAACGGCTCTGGCAATGGCTCAGGCAATGGCTCTGGAAGTGGCAACGGCGATCACGACGGCAGTGACGATGGCGATGGCGATGGCGATGGCGACGGCGAGGGCGAGGGCGAATGCGACCCGAGTAAGGGCTACGTCTGCGGCGGTGGCAAAGGCCCCGAAACCGGCCTGAACACCCCCGACGCCGGCAGCTGGGACAAAGCCAACGAAGAGTGGGACCAACGCCTCGACGAAGCCAAGAAGGAACTCAAGGACAAGGTAAAGGCCAACGTCGACCAGATGAAACGCGCCTTCAACCTCCAGCTCTCCGCCGGCGGCGGCCAACTGCCGTGCGACTCCTTCACCGTCTGGAAAAAGTCCTACCGCTTCTGTGTCGCCGACTACGCCGACCAGCTTTCCAACCTGCGACTCGCACTGCTGCTGATGGCGGCCGTGATCGCCGCACTCATCATCCTCAAGGAGTGACTCATGGAATGGCTCTCCGGCTTTCTCGACCAGATCCTCGGCTTCTTCCAGTGGCTCTGGAACTTCTTCGCCCAGGGCGTCTACGACTTCGTGAAGGACGGCCTCGTCGTCGCCACCAAGGCCGCCATGGTCGGTGCGCTACAGACCTTCCTCCTGCTGATCGACGTCAGCTTCACCGTTGCCAACGACCTGATCGAAGGCCTTGGCGTCGGCCAGCTGGTGCGCTCCATATACGCCGCGCTACCGGCCCCCATCGCCTCCGCACTGTCGTTCTTCGGCGTCCCGCAGGCCCTCAACATCATCTTCGTCGCGGCCGTCACGCGCTTCTGCATGCGCTTCGTGCCCTTCATCGGGAGGTGACCCATGTCCATCAAGATTCACCACGGCCCTAATGGCTCGTACAAGACCTCCGGCGCGATCCAGGACGATGCCGTCCCGGCGCTGAAGGAAGGCCGCGTCATCATCACCAACGTCCGCGGCTTCACCCTGGAGCGCGCCTACGAGGTCTTCCCCGACCTGCCCAACACCACCGAAATCATCAACCTCGATCTCGAGTCCCTGGCCGACCTCGACCGCATGCGCAGCTGGTTCCAGTGGGCACCCCGCGGCGCGTTCCTGATCTTCGACGAAACCCAGCTGCTCTTCCCCAAGTCCTGGCGTGAAAAGGACCTGGAGAAATTCGACTACCCCGGCGGCCCCGAAGCGGCGCACGAAGCCGACCGCCCCATGGGCTGGCTCGATGCCTGGACCCGGCACCGGCACTTCAACTGGGACATCGTTCTGACCACCCCGAACATCAGCTACATCCGCGACGACATCCGCATGACCAGCGAGATGGCCTACAAGCATTCCAACCTCGCAGTGATCGGCATCCCCGGCCGCTACAAGGAGGCCCAGCATGACGCTCAGCTCAACCGACCACCCGCCGACGGCACTATCGTCGAATACAAGCGAATCAAGCAGCAGACCTTCGCCCTCTACCAGTCCACCGCCACCGGCAAGACCCAGGACACCAAAGCCGGCAAGAGTCTGCTCCGGTCCCCTAAGCTGGTTTTTCTACTGGCACTGCTGGCCTGCACTATTGGCTTTGTCAGCTATATGGGACCTCTCAAGGTCGTCGGCGGCAACGCTGCTCCAGCCCCTGCCACGCCTGCTGTGGCAGCTCCTGCGGGCACTGCTTCGCCCCCTGCGAAAACCGCTGCTGTGGATCCTGCGGCGCGTCCTCCTGCGCCTGGGACTGTTCCTGCTCAGCCTCTACCTGATCGGCCAGTTGATCCGCTTGCTGAGCTGAACCCGCATCCCTTCGCCGGCCGCAGCATCACCATCACCGCCCACCTCTACAGCAAGAAGAAAGGCGACCAATACATGTTCGCCTTCCTCGACGCCGAAGGCCGCCGGCTCGACCTGACCAGCTGGGACCTGGTCGGCTCCGGCTATGCCATCCGCAGCAAAGGCGCCTGCATTGCCGAGCTGATGTACGAGAGGTGGAAGCAGACAGTCACCTGCGTCGGCGCCATCCCCCGGCCGGCATCCAACCAGGTGCAACTCTCCGTGAACACCCCATCGGCGCCGACGACCTCGAATGCGTCACCACCGCACCTGGTCGTCGTGCCCGACAGCGAATACGCCTCACGCCCCTGGAGGAAACAATGAACCTGCCTGGACTGATCAACGCCCTCGGGCTGCTCGTACTCGCCTTTGCACTCGGATTTTTCACCGCGCTGCAGCTGATCCAGCCTGCATTGCCATTCCCGTTCTGAACGGCGAGTTCCGCCGCCGGCCGAGAGCGTAAGGCACGAGCGGTAGGCCGGCGGCGGGTCTCGCCAGACGAGCCTGTAGCACGTCTTTAAACAGTTTCTGTATCGACACACACCAACACAGGAAGGCATGAACGATGAAGGCACCCAAAGACCTGATCCGCATTCACTTCGACGACGCGGGCAACTTTGAAGAGTCGGCTTCCGGTCGCTTCTTCCTGGACCCAGGCAACGGATCCTCAGTCGACCTTTCCGCGGTGCGGATCCTCGGCTGTCACGTCGACACGGTCCGTCAGCTTTACA
Organism: Pseudomonas sp. HS-18; assembly: GCF_020401845.1. Classification (NCBI taxonomy): domain Bacteria; kingdom Pseudomonadati; phylum Pseudomonadota; class Gammaproteobacteria; order Pseudomonadales; family Pseudomonadaceae; genus Pseudomonas; species Pseudomonas sp. HS-18. Next base: position 4,858,142 of record NZ_CP084413.1, on the reverse strand, counting down.
CCGGCGTGCTTCGTCCCGAAGTCCTGGCGCTGTTCGAAGCCACGGAGCTGGTCGACTTCGCGGGACGACAATGGCATCCCGGACGGGTGGGGCGGGACTCCGGCTACCAGTTCAAGCTGCAGAACGCAGACCTCGGACTGGTCCTGCTGATCAAGAACTACAACGTCAAGGCCGAGTCCCCCGGCCCACACTTGAAGATCGAAGTCAGCCCCCACCTGATCGAGCAGCATTCCCCGGCCAACCTGCAGGTGATGCTCGGCGATCTGGCCAGCGAGATCCTCCTCGCAGTAGAGCCCAGGCAATGCGCTGTCCACCTCGCAGTGGACTTCCAGGGCTGGACGCCACCCTCCAGCCTGGTCAGCCGCATGCGCTGCAAATCCCGCAACGTGCGCCAGTTCGATGGCATCGGCGACGTGGTCTTCGACGAGCTGGCAGCCACCTATAGCCGTGGCCAGTCCTTCCTGTTCGGCTCGGCCGCTGCAATGCAGTGCGCGCTCTACAACAAGACCCGCCAGGCCAAGGCCGTGGACAAGCTGGACTACTGGGAAAACCGCTGGCAGGACCAGGACAACCCCTTCGACGCGGACCCGGCCAACTACGACCCCGACCAGGAGGTCTACCGCTTGGAGTTCCGCTTCCATCACTCGGTCGTTGAGCAGTTCGCGCAAGGATCCTGCGACGCATCCGGCGCGGTACTGGGATCCACCACCTTTGCCGAACTGGCCACCCACCTGCAGGGACTATTCGAGTACGGCCTGGACAACTTCCGGCTTCTGCACCGACCAGGCTACGTGGACCCGCTGTGGACGCTACTGCACAGCGACGCGAGATTTCTCGCACCAGTCGACCGTTTCTTCTATCGCCGCTACTACAAGACCGCCCGGGGCTTCTCGGGAAAGAACATAGAGCTGATGCTGGGCAACGCCATCACGCTCTTCGCGCGTAACCGCATGGACTTCCTGTCCTGCTGGGCCGCACTCAAGTCGTTGCCGATATTCCCGCTGATCGAGGAGTACTACCGGGAAAAGGGCCGGTCCACTACCTGGCTGAAGAAGCACCTGGCCAAGAAGCTGGAGGAGCGGTACGTCCGCTATGGAATGGCCGCTTGATCCGGGTGTGGTTGCTATTCGGTCTAAATTTGGCCTAACCTGCCGATACAGTTCCAAGCGCCTCCGACATCCATGGCGCTCCCAGTAAGGAGGTTCAACCATGCGCGTTGAAACGATCAGCTACCTCAAGCGGCATGCCGCAGATCTCGACCTTGACGAGCCGATGGTCGTCACGCAGAACGGCGTGCCCACCCTGGTAGTCGAGTCCTACGCCGAGCGTAAGCGCCGTGACCAGGCTATCGCCCTGGTGAAGCTGCTCGCCATGGGTTCGCGTGAGTACGCTGAAGGCAAGCATTGCTCTGCTGACGAACTCAAAGCCCGACTGGCCAAGCGACGCACACAGCAGTAAGCGAAATGACAGTACGCGAGATCCGCTTCACTGAAACGGCAGTCTTCAGCATCCAGGACCAGGAAGAACACCTGGCCGATTACCACCCTCCCGAACTTGCTGCAGCAAAGATCGACGGCTTGATCGATGAGATCCTGACCAGGCTGCAGGATGCCCCCGTGGGTTACCCGGTCAGCCGCCAGGCCAGCGACCTGGGTGTGACCCGCTATCGCGAACTCAACCACGACGGCTACCGCGTGTTCTACGAGGTGTACGAGCACGAAAACGTGATCGCCGTAGAGCTGGTCCTGCGCCAGAAGCAGGACGTCGAAGCAGCCCTTATCCGCTACTGCCTGGTTGGTATCTGAGCCCTGGAACAGTGTCGAAAAAGTGTCGAAAACGCAGTGCGTTACAGTGGGTTAGAGTGCGCTGTGCTGGTCGTAACTAATTGATAGTGAAGGAAATGTGCAGGCGTGTGCGGATTTTTGAAGGGTTCAAATCCCTATCTCTCCGCCATTACATATGGCCGAAGCCCCTGAAATGCTTAGCGTTTCAGGGGTTTTGTCTTTTCTACGTCATGAAAATCTCCACCCTGATCCCCATCACCCGCAATACCCATCCATCTTCTCTCGATTCTTCTGCGTCGGATCCGCTTGATACTGCTGCAGCCAGAATTGGCATGGCGCGCTGTTGAAGCGTTTTTCCTGCTCCGATTTCTCTACCTGACGATTCTGCTGCTCCTGCAGGGCCTGCTGGCGTTGCAGGTATTGCTGGAACATTTCTTCGTTGCTGCGGGTTGGTGGGGGCGCCGTGGACGTTGCCGTTGATGGTGGGGCGAGATGAGGTGCGAGAGCGAGCGGAGCGTCGCGCCAGAACAGCCACGCGGTGGCGGCGACGGCCAGGCAGCCGAGCCAGATGCCGACGGCGATGGCTAGGGTGAGTTTCCAGAAACTGAGGGTAGGCTGGGGCATGGGCAGCGGCTTTGGTTGGCTGAGCAGCACAGATAACCCATCGCACCTCTCAAGGGAAAGAGGCAGGCCCGCGGCGCCGAAGCGCCGCGGGTGCAGGGCTCATTTCGGAGCGGCGGCGGACTCGTAGGCTTCGAGGGCGCGCAGGGAGTAGATGTAGGCGGCGCCGGCATTGAGCGAGATCGCGGTGGCCAGGGTCTGGGCGATCTCGGCTTCGGTGGCGCCAGCCTTGCGGGCAGCCTCGGCGTGGACGCCGATGCAGCCGTCGCAGCGGGTTGTGATGGCCACGGCGATGGCAATCAGTTCGCGGGTCTTGGCATCCAGGGCGTCGCCGTCAGCGGCGGCGGCTTCCAGGGCCTGGTAGGCGGCGATCATTTTCGGGTGTTTCTTGCCCAGGGCGCCGAAGGCTTTTTTCACGGCGGGGACGTACTCGGACCAGTTGAACAGCATGATGCTTCTCCTTGAGGCCGGGAGTGGGTGTGGCCTTGAAGCTTAGTCTGCGTCAGTCCACGTGCCGGGTATTGTCTGTTCCGCTCAGATTTTTCATCGATGCGCTCGACTGCTGCCTTGCAGGGCGCAAGCGTCAACAGACGTCGAGGATTTCATAGCGCTGGCGTGCGCTGCCGGTTCCCACTTCGACTTCATCGCCGGGCTGACGCTGAAGCAGGGCGCTGCCCAGTGGGGCGCGGGTGGTGATGACCAGGATTTCGGTGCCTTCGTGCTGCACCTTGAGGCCGGCTCCGTCTGGGCCGAGGAATACCCAGCGCTGCTGGTCGCGCTCGTTGATCAGTTGCACCAGGGCACTGGTCTGGATGCCTTGTTCCTCGTCGAAATCGCGCAATTGAAGGTTCTCGAACAGCGACAGGGTCTGGCGGATCTCTTCCACGCGCCGTGATTGGCCGGCAGCGAGGTAGGCCGCTTCCAGACCGAGTGTGTCGTACTTGTTCTCGGCGATGTTTTCCTCGTGGGTCGCGGTCTCGTGGGCCGTCTGGGCGGCGCGCACGGCGACCTCCAAGTCTTCAGCGAGGCGGGCGAGGATCAGTTGGTAGGCGCGTTTCTTGTCCATGGCGGCGGGCTGGAAATAAAGCCGCCTATCCTAGGGCCTTTGCCCAGCCCTGCGAAGGCGCTTTCAAGATTTTCCGGCCGCAGCCGATAGAGCGGCTGAATTCCCGGTACAAAGGACATCCGGCATGAGCCTTTCGATTACCTCGGCGAACCAGGCTTTCGCCAGTCAGCTACGCGTTGCCACCACCACCACCACCACCACCACGGGTACGCAGGCCGACAGCGCCAATGAAAGCTCCGGCAGCCTGCGTCTGCAGGCCGGCGGAGCGGCGCAAAGCGAGAAGAGCAGCAGCTCCGCCAGTTCCGGCAAGGCCAGCACCACCGTTGAGCAATTGCAGAAGCGCCTGAAGGAATTGCAGAAGCAGTTGCAGCAGGAGCAGCGGGAGCTGGCCGACGCACAGAAGCGTCACTATTCCTCGGATGCCGAGCGCACCGCGGCGCTGATGGCCGTGCAGAGCCGCATCGCCAGTACCAGTGCGGCCATGCAGCAGACCGCCGCGGCGTTGGCCGAGGCGATCCGCAGGGCTGGTGGCAGTGGCGCCGGCTCGATGCTCAGCGCCAGCGCCTGACGTGGATCAATAGCCGGCCAGGATGTTGACGATCAACCCGCTGGCGATGGCCACCAGGATGTAGTCGCCGTTGACGTACAGCCAGCGATGGTCGCGCGGCGGTGCGTACAGGTGGCGCGCTTGCCAGTCGGTGACCCAATAACGGTCGCCGCGATAGTTCGGTTCCACGATCACGCCGCGGCGCCAGTCGCGGTGGGGCACGGGCATGCCGGCCTGAGGGCGGTAGTCCGGGTTCCTGTAGTAACGCGGATCCGCGTGGCCATTGCGCCCTTGGTTGTAGTTGCCGTGAGGCTGCTGTTGCTGTTGGGACCGCTGTTGATAGTGCTGTTGCTGGTCAGGTCGTTGCTGTTGCTGCTGGGGCGGCCGCTGCTGTTGTTGCGGCGGTCGATTATCCGGATGGTTCGGACCATAGTCCGGGCCGCCCCCCCGGCTGGGCGAAACTCGCCAGCGGGCTGCCGAGCATCAGGGCGGCACAGAACAGGGCGACAGACTTCTTCATGGTGTTTCTCCTGGCGCAGCCGGCGTTGCCGGTGCGTGGCTCCTGCTTTCATCTCCCGGACGATCCGGGTACTTCATGAGAGCGCGTCGTCGGGTCAATAAATGCCAAGCCTAAGTAAATGTTCGGTAAAGAAATTCTCTGCTTTGTCAGCGCTTTGATACGGGGCTGCTGGGGGAAGGCGGCAGGTGACTTTTCCAGCACTGCAGTCTTTGTGTGGTTACAGCATTTGGTGATATGTTTGCAGCAAATGCACTTGTTGGAGCTTTGCCATGAGCGCACTGCTGAAGGAAAACCCGGCTGCCGATACCGTCCTCGCGAAGGCGGTGTTGACTGCCCGCGAGCACCTGGCGATGACACAGCAGGAGCTGGCTGCCATTGTCGGCGTGGACCGCAGCGCGGTGAGCCGCTGGAAGCAGAATGGCCTGCGCGTGGACAGCAAGACCGGCGAGCTGGCGTTGCTGCTGGTGCGCATCTACCGCGCGCTGTTCGCTCTGTTCGGCGGCAATCATGAGGACATGCGCCACTTCCTGCGCACCGAGAACCGCCACTTGGGTGGTGTGCCGCTGCAGTTGATGGAGAGGGTGCAGGGGCTGGTCGCAGTGGTCGAGTACCTGGACGCCATCCGGGGCAAGGTCTGAATGTCCTTCGAAGCCGGCGCTCGTCTATGGGCGAAGTATGAGGACTCGGTTGTCGCGCCCATCCGTGGGCGCCTGGTGCGACTGGTGGAGAGCCAGGGCCAGGTGGCGACGTTGCAACTGGTGGACACGCTGGAAGAGCAGGCACTGCTGGAGGAGTTGCTGGAAACCAGCAAACCGCGCATGCCGTCCAGCGCCGAGCCACTGCATTACCTGCTGAAGACACCGTTCCGCTACCCGCCGCTGCGCTGGGGCTCGCGCTTTGGTCGGCGCCATGAGCCGAGCCTGTTCTACGGCGCGCTCAAGCTGGAAACGGCGATGGCGGAATCGGCGTTCTACCGCTTCGTGCTGTGGGAGGGGATGGCCACGCCGCCGCCCAGTGGACGGATCCTTTCCGAGCACGCTTCCTTCGAGGCGCGCTTCCAGGTGCAGAAGGGCGTGCGGCTGCACCTGCCGCCGTTCCGCGAGCACGCGGCCCTGCTTGATCCACAGGATTACAGCGTGACTCAGGGGATGGGCAGCGCGATGCGCGATGCAGGGGTGGAGGCTTTCGAATATCGTTCGGCGCGTTGTCCGCAGGGGGGCATAAATGTGGCGTTGTTCGTGCCCTCGGCCTTTACCGAGAAGCGCCCGCGCAACCTGATGCCCTGGCTTTGCGAGACGACTTCGGAGTACGTCGCCTTCAAGCATGCCCAGGTGCCCGACAGCCCCCGCATTTACCGGCGTGAACAGTACCTGGTGGATGGCAGGCTACCCCATCCTGCCTGACCGTTCATCGTTTCGCCGCTTACGCGTCATGTTGTGCGGTGTATGTTGCGGGATGGCCAAGCAGGGAGTGCCAGACCATGGATATACGGATAGCTGTCCATCCCAGCGATGATCGTCGCTGGCGTGTGTACCTCAACCAATTCTTTTATGACTGCAAGAGCCGCAGTTCGGCCGAGCGTATTTATGCGCGGGTCTGCGCCGCGGAGCAGTTGGCAATTCAGCTTCCCGAACCACCTCGCATTGTCCGGCCGCAGCGTGTGTCACGGCGCGAGGTTCAGATCGCCTGAAGTTTGCCGGGCATCGGCGTCGGAAAACGGATCTTCCGCCCCGTGCATTGCACGGTAGCAAGCACGGCTTGCCTGAGAACACTTCTTATCCACTGCCCTGAAACGGGGCGGTCGGCTGCTGCGTGGCGCGCACTTGTGCACAATGCTGACGCACTCTGTCAAGCCCCCGAAACATTGCACTTGGCCACCCTGTGAATTTCCTTGCGTTTTTTAACTTATTGAAAAATAAAGAGAATTTTGATTGGTGAAAAAATCACCAATCTGTCACACGGCCCCAGTTCACTGGGGGTATGGGTGGTTTTCAGCAAGTTCTCCACCGAGTTATCCACAGCTTCTGTGGATTGTCCCGAGCGCTTGCTCAGGAGCCTTGTGCCAGGGCCGTTACGGCGGACGAGGCCGCTCCCGGCGGGCGGCTGGTAGACTGGCGCGATCCTTTGCCACACCTCGGAGTCCTGCATGCCCCTCGATCTGTCCGCCCTGTTGATCGGTGCGCTCGCCGGATTGCTGCCCATGGCTGCACTTGCCTGGCGTCTGCAAGCGCGAAGGGTGGAGGTGGAGCAGGAGGCGACCCTGCTGCGCGAGCGGCTGGCGACGGCGCAACTGGCGCAGGACGGGCTGTCCGCGCGGGCTGAGGCGGATCGCGATGCTTTCCAGCGCTTGAGTGGCCGGCACGGCGAACTCTCCGCCGAGGCGGCGGCGCTACGCCGCGAAGTTGAACTGGGCAAGGAAGAGCGGGCCCGCCTGGCTAACGCCGAGCAAGACTGGCAGGCCGAGCGCGCCGACAAGGAAACCGAGCTGCGCCGTCTTTCCGCTGAGCACGCGGCGCTCTCCGCCGAGCTGCGCGAGCAGCAGGACAATCACCAGCAGCGACTGGGCGACCTGCAATCGGCGCGAGACGATCTGCGGGCGCAATTCGCCGAGCTGGCCGGGAAAATCTTCGACGAACGCGAGCAGCGTTTTGCCGAGTCGAGCCAGCAGCGCCTGGGGCAGTTGCTCGACCCGCTCAAGGAGCGCATCCAGTCCTTCGAGAAGCGCGTGGAAGAGAGCTATCAGGCCGAGGCTCGTGAGCGTTTCTCGCTGACCAAGGAGCTGGAGCGCCTGCAGCAGTTGAACCTGCGCCTGGGCGAGGAAGCCACCAACCTGACCCGTGCCCTGAAGGGCCAGAAAACCCAAGGCAACTGGGGGGAACTGGTGCTCGAGCGCGTGCTGGAACACGCCGGCCTGGAGAAGGGCCGCGAGTATGAAACCCAGGTCAGCCTGCGCGCGCCGGATGGCGAGCGCTTCCAGCCGGACGTGCTGATCCGCCTGCCCGGCGACAAGCAGGTGGTGGTGGACGCCAAGGTCAGCCTGACCGCTTACCAGCAGTTCATTGCCGCCGAGGACGAGGTGATCCGCCAGCAGGCGCTCAAGGCCCATGTGCTGTCATTGCGCAACCATGTGAAGGGGCTGTCCGACAAGGATTACCGACGCCTGGAAGGGCTGCACAGCCTCGACTTCGTGCTGCTGTTCATGCCGATCGAAGCGGCTTTCTCGGCGGCACTGCAGGCCGAGCCGAACCTGTTCCAGGAGGCTTTCGAACGCAACATCGTGATCGTCAGCCCGACCACCCTGCTGGCCACACTGCGGGTGATCGACAGCCTGTGGCGCCAGGAGCGGCAGAACCAGAACGCCCGCGAGATCGCCGAGCGCGCCGGGGCGCTGTACGACAAGTTCGTGCTCTTCGTGCAGGATCTGGATGAGATGGGGACCCGCCTGCAGCAGTTGGACAAGACCTATGCTGCTGCGCGCAACAAGCTCTGCGAAGGGCGCGGCAACCTGATCAGCCGCGCCGAGCAGGTAAAGCTGCTGGGCGCGCGGGCGAGCAAGAACCTGCCGACGGAGTGGCTGGAGCGGGCATTGAGTGACGATGCGCCGCTGGTGGAAGAGGGCGAGTAGGGGCGCCTGGGGACGCGCCTACAAAAAAACACTGGCCGCTCCGTCAGAACAGGGAGTAGGGCTTGCCCGCCGTGCCATCGGCGAAGCGCCGCAGCCGGAAGGCATGCAGATCCATTCCAGGATCACCTTTGTAAATCCACTGGCTCATCAGTTGGCCGACGATCGGCCCCATGGCGAAGCCGTGGCCGCAGAAGCCCGTGGCGATCAGCAGTCCGGGTACTTGCGCGGGCGCATCGAGCACCGGAATGCCATCGGGCAGCACGTCGATCAGTCCCGCCCAGCTTTCCACGACTTTCACATCGCGTAGTGCCGGGAAGGCTTTTGCCAGATTCTGCTGTGCTGTGAAGACACGCGCGGTGTTGGCCTTTACCTGCGGATCGCGCTCGCCGAGTACCGGGCCGTTCACGCTCCTTTCCGAACCGGGCAGGCGCTGGCGCAAGTCGTGGAACAACGCGCCGTTGAGCTTGAAGGAGAAGCCCGCGCGATGCTCTGGCAGGTGCGGCAGGTAGTGTCTGGCGCCGCGCAGGTAGTCGAGGTTCAGGTCGATGTCGGCCTGGGTTTCGTCAGCGAGGTTGATGCTGCCATCGGCGCGCTGGCGGAAGCCGATGCCGTGGCCGATGAAGCTCTGCGCGCCCACGTCCGGGCCGGGGCAGGTACGCGAAACGGTGCAACGCACGGCTTGTTGCGGCAGCTCCAGGCCGAGGCTCTGCACCAGGCGCCAACTGCTGGCGCCCGCGCAGATCAGCAGGTGACGGGTTTTCACATAGCCGCGTTCGGTCTGTACGCCGCAGACGGCGCCGGCGGCGCGGTCGATGCCGGTGACGCCGCAGCCTTCGACGAACACGGCGCCACGCTCAATGGCACGCAGCGCATAGCCGGGCGCCACGCGGCGCGGCTCGGCCTGGCCATCATTGGCGGTGTAGAGGGCGCCCAGTACCGGGTCGCTCAGGGCCGGCATCAACTGCGCGACTTCCGCGCGGCTCAGCAGCCGGGTACCGAGGTCGAAGTTGGCGGCGACCTTCAGCCAGTCTTCGTACTTGCGCTGCTGCTCCGGCGTTTCGGCCAGGTACAGGCAGCCGCCCTGGCGCCATTCCAGCGGCAGTTGCAGCTCTTCTTCCAGGCGTTCCCACAGCGGAATCGCCGCCATCATCAGCGGCACTTCCGCCGGATCGCGTGCCTGCTGGCGGACGAAGCCCCAGGCACGGGTGGATTGCTGGCTGGCGATCCCGGCCTTGTCCAGCACCAGTACGCTCAGGCCCTGGCCGGCGAGCTGCCAGGCGGTGGCGCAGCCCATGATGCCGCTGCCGGCGATGACCACGTCCACCTGCTCCGGCAGGCGCTCCACGCGGGAGGACAGGGCGGGGTGAAGCGGATAGGTTCCCATCGGCATACGGCGGCATCCCTGAGTCGAATAACGGATGCCGCAGTATGCGATTGACGTGCGCCGCGCATCCACTGTGCGGGCGCGCCGACAGGCGCTACGAAGCGCGCGCGGCCCGGCTGGCGGCCGGCGAACGGGCCAGGTAGTCCAGCGCTTCCTGGGTGTTGGCCTCGTGGTCCGGGTGGTACCAGGGCTTGAAGTAGCGCAGGAAGCTGGTGGCCAGGGAGCTGATCTTCGGCAGCACGCCGGACTTCGAGCCATCGCGCCAGATCGCGGCGAAGGAGCGTGGTTTGGCGATGGTCGGGTCCTGCCGCGACAGGGTGCGGGTGCCGAAGGCGAACAGGTAGATGATCAGCGGCCACACCACGAACATCCACAGCTGCCGACTGACGAAGGTGCCGCCCAGGTGCACGTGCAGGTCATGGGCAACGTTGCGGTGCTCCACTTCCTCGGCGCCGTGCCAGCGGAACAGGTCGAGCAGCACCGGGTCGGCCTTGGCGCGGTCCAGCGCATCGGCTTCGAGAATCCACTTGCCGAGGATGCAGGTGAAGTGCTCCACCGCGGCGACGATGGCGCAGCGCTGGCCGATCCACCAGCGCTTGAGCCAGGGTGTGCGGTTGAACAGTTCAGTGCCCAGCGGCGTGTCGCTGAGCAGTTGTTCGAACAGGTAGTCCATGACCTTCAGATAGCGTGTGGAGTCGATGCCGTGGTGACTCAGGTAGCGCTCCAAGGCACCCGAGTGGGCGCGGGCGTGCATGGCTTCCTGGCGGATGAAACCCTGCACGTCCTCGCGCAGCCGGCCTTCCTTCACGAAGGGCAGTGCCTTGTTGTAGAGGCGGCAGAACCACAGCTCGCCCGCCGGCAGCATCATGTGGATGACGTTGATCGCGTGGGACGCTTCGGGTTCGCCGGGAATCCAGTGCAGCGGCGAATCGGTGTAGTCGAACTGCACCTTGCGTTGCACGAGCTTGTGATGATGGTCGTTCATGGCAGTTCTCAGGCAGTGAGATTGAGGCGGGCGAACAGGCGCGACAGCCAGGGCATGAAGCGCCATTGCAGGGCGCCCAGGTGCACTTCGCTGCCGACTTTCACCACCGGCTGGTTGCGTTCCACCGCGAGGGCGATGCGTTCGCCGACGGTGTCCGGGCTGAGTCGGCGCCGACGATAGAAGCGCTGCACCTTGGCGCGGTGTTTCGCCTGTTGTTCCTCATCCAGGCCGGCGAAGCGCGTGGCCTGGACGATGCCGGTATCGACGAAGCCCGGGCAGGCGGCGCTGACGCCGATGCCATTGCCCGCCAGTTCGGCGCGCAGGCATTCGCTGAGCATCAGTACCGCGGCCTTGCTGGTGGCGTAGGCCGGGTAGTTGCGTGACGGCGCGAAAGCCACGCCGGAGGCGACGTTGACCAGGTGCCCCGGCTTCCCGGCCTCGACCATCTGCTTGCCGAACAATCGGCAACCGTCGATCACGCTCCACAGGTTGATGCGCAGCAGGCGCTCCCATTCCTGCGGGGTGGTCTTGAGCATCGGCCCGGCCATGCCGATGCCGGCGTTGCTGACCACCACGTCGGGCACGCCGAGGCTGCTTTTCACCCACTGGGCGAAGCGCTCCATGGCGGCGCTGTCGCCCACGTCCACGCAATAGCTGTGAGCCGTGGCGCCGACTGCGCGGGCCAGTTCGGCACTACGTTCGGCAGCGGCCGGGTCGATATCCGCGGCCAGCACGCTGGCGCCGCGTTCGGCGAAGCTCAGCAGGGTCGAGCGGCCGATACCGCCGCCCGCGCCAGTGACCACCACCAGCTTGCCGGCAAAGGGGCCGGCGCCGGGCTTCAGTGCCGCGCGCTGCAGCTCCGGCGGGGCTTCACCGCCCTCGATATGGCTGACGAATTCGTCGATCCACTTGCCCAGTCGGACCGGTTCGGCGAGCAGTTGCCAGTGTCCAGCAGTGACATCGCGGCGCCACAGGCGCGGCGCCCACAGCGAGAGCTGCTGGAAGAGTTGCTGGCCGACGTAGCGGTCGCGGGTCGGCACGATGAGTTGCACCGGCACCTCGGTGTGGCGCTTGCGCGGCTTGAAGATCGAGGTGATGAAGTTGGCCCGGTAGAGCTTCACACCGTGCTCGCCATCGCTGGCCTGGTGCGGGTTGCGCACCGGGTTGCGGATGCCTTCGACCTTGCGCAGGTACAGCGGCCACGCCTTCGCCGCGCCGAACCGCCAGGACAGCGACGGCAGCAGCGGCAGGTGGAAGTAGTAGATGTACCAGGAATGCAGCAGCTGGCTGGCCATCTGCAGCAGCGCGCGTGGCGTCTTGCGGCGCAGACGGTCGCGCATCCAGAAACCGACGTGGTCCAGGCAGGGGCCGGAGACACTGGTATAGGAGGCGATGCGGGCGCGCAATTGTGGATCGGTGACGCTTTCCCAGGTCTGGATCGAGCCCCAGTCATGCGCCACCAGATGCACCGCGCGCTGCGGGCTGACGGCATCGAGCACGGCCTTGAGGTCCTGGCTGAGCAGTTCCAGGCGGTAGTCGCGGGTCTTGCGCGGCTTGTCCGATTCGCCGGCGCCGCGCACGTCGTACGCTACCAGTTGGAAGCGCCCCGAGAGATGGCGGATCAGCGGCAGCCAGGTTTCGTGGTTGTCCGGATAGCCGTGGACGAACAGCACCATCGGCAGGTGCGCCTCGCCCCAGCGCCAGACGGCCAGGCGTACGTTGCCGGACTGCACGTCCAGCCGTTCCGGCGCCGGCAGGGTCTTCTCCAGCATGGCGTTCATGCCACCTCCCGCCGCGCCGGGGCGCTGATCAGGCCGCGCTCGGTCCAGCGGCGCACGTGGGGCAGGTCGTCGTCCAGCCAGTAGGCATCGTCCTCGGTGACCACCAGCAACTCCTCGAACTTGGCGCCCACTCCGCGCAGGCCCAGGTGCGGTTCGACGGCCCAGAGGCCGGGCGTGGGCGCATGTTGCGAACGATCATTGCTCGACCACAGCGGCGACCAGCCCTCGCGGCGGCCGGTGATCAGGGCGTTCTTCATCAGCGTGGCGATGTTGCGCACGCCAAAGCGCGCGACCGACGGGCCGGTGGTGCGTGCGCCGAGTTTTTCCACGCGGTGCGCCAGCACTTCGAAGGGATAGGCCTTGTGCCGCGGTAGGGTGCCTTGGCGGTGGCAGAGACGGTCCACCGATTGGCTGACATGGGCCAGCGGCAGGCGTTGGCGCACTTGTTCGACGATCAGGTTGCGGTGCGCCAGCAGATCGTCCATCAGGCGCTCCACCAGCAGGTTGTGGCCCAGTGCGCCGGAGTAGCCGACGTCGGCGGTGTAGGCGCCCAGGGTCGGTGCGCAGTCGAGGATGAAGGGCATGCCTTCCTCCAGGCGCTGCTTGCCGGGGTAGAAGGCCAGGTTGAAGCCGCCCAGGTGGCGCAGGCCGTCGAAGCCCTTGAAGGAGGTGCGGCTGCCGAACCAGGCGAAGGGCTGGTGGAACCAGTCGCGCACGCCGTGATCGAGCAGCCAGGTCTTCATCAGCGCGGCGGTCTCGCGCTCGCTGATGCCCGGGCGCAGTTCGCCGGCAATGGTTTCGCAGCAGCGGTAGGCCAGTTGCTGAATCTCGCGGAAGTGCCGCAGGTCTTCGGGGGTGGGCACCCAGGCGCCTTGGGACATGACTTTCTCCAGGCTGGTTGTTGTTATCGTTACATCGGGCGATGTCACGATCGATGCTGACCCATCGGTTGCCATTGCGCCATGCGTGCGTCGCGGGCCTGGAGTGTTACCGGAGCGGAGAGCCGCTGATGGCGCGGGTTGTGGGCGGGAGCGGGGAATCCGGTGGGTGCAGTTCCCGTCTTTGGTTGGGCCTCGGGGATGCGAAGGGGATCACCGAAGGATTAATCCTTCCGATTGTTCCGTGGGCATGTCGATGGCTATCATCCGGCCATGAGCACACCCCTGAACCTCCTGCAGCGCCTGCTGCAGCGCCCGGACGACGCGCCTTCCGCACTGGAAGACGAGCGCGAGTATTCCGTGGATGAACTGGCCCGCGAGGGCGGCACCACGGTACGCAACCTGCGCGCCTACCAGGACCGCGGCCTGCTGCCGCCGCCCGAGCGCCGGGGCCGCGCCGGGGTGTATTTCGCCAGCCACCTGCGCCGCCTGCGGCTGATCAATCGACTGCTGGAGCGCGGCTACAACATCGCTAATATCAAGGAGCTGCTGCAGAGCTGGGAAAGCGGCCATGATCTGGACCATGTGCTCGGCCTCGACGAAGCCATCGTCGGGCCATGGAACCTGGAGTCGCCCGGCAGCATCGAGTTCAGCGACCTGCAGGCGTTGTTTGGCGATGAGCTGAACGACGCCGTGATCGACCAGGCGCTGGCGCAAGGGCTGCTCGCTTTCGATGGCGAACGCATCAATATCCCCAGCCCGCGTCTGTTCAATGCCGGTGTCGAACTCTATCGTGCGGGTATTCCGCTGGCGTCGTTGCTGGATCATCTGGCCGTGCTGCGAACCGACACCGAACACCTGGCTGCCGGTATCGTGCGCCTGGTGGTGACCCACCTGGTGGACAAGCCCGGTGCCGACCTGCTGCCCGGCGCAGCTGATCTGGAGCGCCTTGCCGAAGTCTTCCAGCGCCTGCGTCCCGTGGCCGAACAGGTGGTGCTGGTGGAGCTGGCGCGAGGCCTGAAGCGCTCGGCCAACGAGATGCTCGGCGAGCGCGTCGGGGAAATCCTCCGTCGCCTGGAAACCCCGGAATAGGCGGTCAGCTGGCTGCCTTGGCCAGCTTGCCACGCAGCCAGCGCCGCGCGGGGTCGTCCTCGCTGGCCTCCGACCAGATCTGCACGAAATCGAACGGTGCCAGTTTCAGGGGCGGCTCGAAGCTGGCCAGGCCGTGGCTTTCGAGATCGTCCGGAAGCATCCGCGCGGCGATCGTCAGCACCAGGTCGGTGCCTGCCAACAGGCTGGGCGCCACGCTGAAATGCGGCACGGTGGAGGCCACCTGACGGCGCCGGCCGAGTTTTTCCAGATGGCTGTCGATCTCTTCCGCTGGGCTCTGCTGCAGGGCGACCCGCAGGTGCGGGGCGGCGAGGTAGTCTTCCAGGTCCAGGCGCTTGCGGCCGCCCAGGGTTTCGCGCGAGCACAGGCAGACAAAGCGTTCCTCGAACAGGCGTTGCACGCGCAGCCCTTCCGGCAGCATCGGGAAGACCCCGAGGGCGCCATCCAGCTCGCCACTCGCCACCTGCTCGGCCATGCCCCCGCGCGAGGCCTGGCGGACGTCCAGGTGAATGCCCGGCGCCTCGCGGCGCAGGACCCGCAGCAGCCTCGGCAACACCACCCAGGCGCCGTAGTCGGACATGCCCAGGCGTAGCTCCAGCTCGGCGTTGGCCGGATCGAAGTCATCGCCCAGTACCAGCCGACGCACACCACCGAGGATTTCCCGCAGCGGGCCAGCCAGCTCGAAGGCGCGGCGGGTCAGCTGCATCTGGTTGCCAGAGCGCACCAACAGCGGGTCATCCAGCAGGTCGCGCAGGCGATTCAGCGCGTGGCTCACCGCCGGCTGGGTCATGGCCAGCCGCTCGGCGGCGCGGGAGACGTGGCGCTCTTCCAGCAGGGCGTCGAGGATCACCAGCAGGTTGAGATCGATGCGGCGCAAGTCATGAATCGAGTGCATTCGGGTTGTATCAATCATTCATTTCCATGCGCTGCATGGATAGCAGAAGCTGAGCCCCATCGACAAGCCATGGAGAATCTTCGATGTCGAAACTGCTTCTGTTATTGCCTGCCATCGCTGTGGGCGCGCTGGTCGCCTTGCAGGCGGGCAGCAACTCGCTGCTGGCGCGCCAGTTGGGTCATCCGCTGAGTGCCAGCCTGACCTCGCTGGGTGTCAGCATGGCGGCGGTGATCATTGCGCTGCTGGCGTTCCGCGTACCGCTCCCCGCTGCCGCAGGAATTGCCGCCACGCCCTGGTGGGGCTGGCTGGGTGGGTTGTTCGGTGCAGCGTACCTGACGGTGGCCGTGATGCTGGCGCCGCAGTTGGGCGCGGCAACGTTCCTCGCCTGCGTAGTGGCGGGGCAGATGCTGATGTCGGCGTTGTGCGATCAGTTCGGCTGGGCGGGTTTTTCAGTGCGGCGGTTGTCGCCCGAAGGTTATCTGGCCATCGGGCTGATCATTGCCGGGGTGGTGGTTTTGCAGTGGCGTGGGAGGGTGGCGTGAAGTATCGCTGGCTGCTGGTTTTGGGTGGGTTCGCGACGCCGCTGCCAAGGCGCGGCTAGACGAATTATCTCAGGCTCAGATGCCGACTCAACAATGCCCGTAGCGCTGCCGGCTTCACCGGCTTGGGCAGGAAGTCCAGCCCGGCCGCATGGATCTGCGCCACCAGTTCGGGGCGGGCGTCCGCGCTGATCACCACGCCTGGCACCGGCTCGCCCAGGCGGGTGCGCAGCCAGGCCATGAGGTCGGTGCCGAGTTCGCCGTCGTCCAGGTGGTAGTCGATCAGGGCCAGTTGCGGGCGCGCGTCGCCGTCCAGCAGCGCCTGGCATTCCTCGCGGCTGCGTGCGGTGAGCACGCGGCAGCCCCAGCGGGTCAGCAGGCTGTTCATGCCGGTGAGGATGCTGTCTTCGTTATCCACGCAGAGCACCTGCGCGCCGTTGAGCTGTTCCGGGGTTTCCACCTTGTGCCCGTTGAGCGGCGCCGGGGCTGGTTGGCGGGCGAGCGGCACGCTGACGCTGAACACGCTGCCCTTGCCCGGCCAGGAACGTACTTCCAGGCGGTGGCCGAGGACCTTGCACAGACGGTCGGCGATGGCCAGGCCCAGACCCAGGCCCTTTTCGGCGCGGGTCTGGTGGCTGTCCAGGCGTTTGAATTCCTCAAAGATCACCTGCAGCTTGTCCGGCGGGATGCCTGGACCGTGGTCCCAGACTTCGAGCCGCAGGTGCCCGGCCTCGCGGCGCACGCCCAGCAGCACGTGGCCCTTGGCATAGCGGAAGGCATTGGTGAGGAAGTTCTGCAGCACGCGGCGCAGCAGTTTGATGTCGCTTTCCACGCGCAGCTTGCTGCCGCGCACGTGGAAGTCGATGCCGTGCTCCTGGGCCAGGACGCGGAATTCCACGCCGAGGGTGTCGTACAGGTTGCTCAGCGGGAAGGCTGCGACGTCGGCGCTGACGCGGCCACCCTCAAGACGCGAGATGTCCAGCAGGTCGGTGATCAGGTCTTCCGCCGAGCGCAATGAGGAGTCCAGGTGGCGCACCAGTTCGGTAGCCTCTTCGGGCAGTTTGTCCTGGTGGGCGAGGGCGGCGGAGAACAGCCGCGCGGCGTTCAGCGGCTGCATCAGGTCGTGGCTGACCGCAGCGAGGAAGCGCGACTTCGACTGGTTCGCCGCCTCGGCCGTGCCCTTGGCCTCGGTGAGTGCCTGGTTGAGCTGCGACAGCTCGAAGGTGCGCTCCTGCACACGCTGTTCCAGGCTCTCGTTGGCGTCCTTCAGGCCTTGCTCGGCATCGCGGTAGTTGGTGATGTCGGTGAAGCTCATGACGAAGCCGCCGCCGGGCATCGGGTTGCCGATCAGCTCGATGACGCGGCCGTTAGGGAACAGCCGCTCGGAGGTGTGCGGCGTGCCCTGGCGCATCCAGTACAGTCGCTTGGCGACGTGCAGGTCCGGGTCGCCCGGTCCGCACAGGCCACGTTCGGCGTTGTAGCGGATGATGTCGGCGATGGGCCGGCCGACGTAGATCAGCCCCTCCGGATACTCGAACAGCTCGATGTAGCGGTGGTTCCAGGCCACCAGGCGCAGCGACTGGTCGACCACGCTGATGCCCTGGGTGATGTTCTCGATGGCGCCCTGCAGCAGTGCGCGGTTGAACTGCAGGACCTCGGAGGCTTCGTCGGCGATCTTCACCACGTCCTCCACCTGCATCTCGCGGCCTTCGATGGCGGCCTTCACCACGGCGCGCGCGGAGGAGGCGCCGAGCACGCCGGCGAGCAGGCGTTCGGTGTGGGCGATCCATTCGTCGTTGGCGTTCTGGCTGGGCGTGAAGCCCTTGCCCTGGCGGTAGGCGAAGCGGATGAAGCTCTGCCGCGCGCGCTCCTCGCCGACGAAGCGCGCGGCGAGCATCAGCAGGTCCTCCAACTGCACCGCGAGCATCGAACGCGAGCTGAGCTTCTGCGAGATTTCCTGGCCGATGAAGCGGCTGGCCTGCCAGTGTTCCGACACGCGGGTGCGCGAGAACACCGAGACCAGCCCGAACAGCGCGAAGTTGCCGATCAGCGAGAGCAGCACGCCCAGGGTCAGCGGTTCGATGGACAGGCCGAACGGGCGGCCGGCGAGCCAGGCCAGGCCGGGGAAGGTTTCCAGCGGCCAGCCCAGGCCCTTGGCGACCACCGGCAGCACCAGGGTGTACGCCCAGAGGAACGAGCCGGCGGCCAGCCCGGCAAACACACCACGACGGTTGGCCTGCTTCCAGTACAACGCGCCGATCATCGCTGGGCCGAGCTGGGCGATGGCGGCGAAGGCGATCTGGCCGATGGTGGCCAGGCTCGCGGTGGAGCCCAGCAGCCGGTAGCTGACGTAGGCCAGCAGGAGGATCAGCGCGATGCTCACCCGGCGCACGGTCAGCAGCCAGTGGCGGAACACCTCGAAGGGCTGCTCGGCCTCGCCCTTGCGGCGCAGCAGCCAGGGCAGCAGCATGTCGTTGGAGACCATGGTGGACAGCGCCACGCTGGCGACGATGACCATGCCGGTGGCCGCCGAGGCGCCACCGATGAAGGCCAGCAGTGCCAGTGCGGGATGGGCCTCGGCCAGCGGCAGGCTGATCACGAAGGAGTCCGGCATCACGCCCGCCGGCAGGTGCATCTGCCCGGCCAGGGCGATCGGCACCACGAACAGTGCGGCCAGCACCAGGTAGATCGGGAACACCCAGCGCGCCAGGTTCAGGTCGCGCGGCTCGATGTTCTCCACCACCAGCACGTGGAACTGGCGCGGCAGGCACATGATGGCGGTCATCGCCACGCCGGTCTGCAGCAGCATGGCTGGCCAGTGCACGGTCTCCTTCCAGTATTCGTTGAGCTGCGGGGCGACGCGGGCCTTGTCCACTAGGTCGCCGAAGCCGTCATAGAGGCCATAAGTGACGAAGATGCCGACGGCGAGGAAGGCGGTCAGCTTGACCAGGGATTCGAAGGCGATGGCCAGCACCATGCCGCGGTGGTGCTCGGTGACATCCAGGTTGCGGGTACCGAAGACGATGGTGAACAAGGCGAGAATCAGCGACACGATCAGCGCCGTGTCCTGGGCGCGGATGCCGCCCGAATCGGGGCCGGCGCCGATCAGCAGGTTCACCCCGAGGACTATGCCCTTGAGCTGCAGGGCGATGTAGGGCAACACGCAGACCACACAGATCAGCGCCACCACCACTGCCAGCGCCTGGGACTTGCCGTAGCGCGCGGCGATGAAGTCGGCGATGGAGGTGATGTTCTCCTGCTTGCTGATCATGATCATCTTCTGCAGCACCCAGGGCGCGAAGAGCATCAGCAGCACGGGGCCGACATAGATCGGCAGGAATGACCACAACTGGTCGGCAGCCTGGCCGACGGCGCCGAAGAAGGTCCAGCTGGTGCAATACACAGCCAGCGAGAGGCTGTAGACCCAGGCGCGGACGCGCGGCGAAAGAGGGGCGCGACGGCGGTCGCCATAGAACGCGATGGCGAACAGGACCGCCATGTAGAGCAGGGCGACCGTTGCGATCAACCCACTGGACAACGACATGCTGACTCCGGAAATGAACTGGCTCCCCCGCAGGAGCGCTGGCAGCAGTTTCGCACCAAAGTCCGGAACTGTCAGACGCCTGCTACCAATG
Source organism: Pseudomonas sp. HS-18 (assembly GCF_020401845.1). Lineage (NCBI taxonomy): Bacteria > Pseudomonadati > Pseudomonadota > Gammaproteobacteria > Pseudomonadales > Pseudomonadaceae > Pseudomonas > Pseudomonas sp. HS-18. The sequence goes on along the minus strand of NZ_CP084413.1, from coordinate 4,838,772 downwards.
TCTCAGTGGCGCCGTGTCGCGCCTCACACTTGAGGGCGGCGCGCCGGACTGATAGCTTGCCGGCCTTTTCGCGGTCCGTCTGTCGTGCGCCTGCTGGCGCGCGGCACTTCATCGGGCCGCTACGCTCTGATGTGAGCGATGATTCTGCGTCGTGTGTCGAGGAGGGCGCCATGTTCAGACCGTTACCCATCACCTTGCAGCGCGGGGCCCTGCGCCTGGAGCCCATGGTGGAGGCCGACGTGCCGGACCTGGTGACGCTGGCGGAGCAGAACCGCGAGGTCCTGCAGTTCATGAGCGCGCCTGGACGCCCGGACTGGTACCGCCAGGGGCTGGCCGACCAGCGCGAGGGCCGCGCCCTGCCGCTGGTGGTGCGCCTGGGCAACCAGATCGTCGGCACCACGCGCTTCATGGACTTCCTCCCGGCGCTGCCGGCCTGCGAGATCGGCGCCACCTGGCTGGACCAGGCCCAGCACGGCAGCGGCCTCAACGCCACCATGAAGTACCTGATGCTGCGCCATGCCTTCGACAGCTGGAAGATGGTCCGCGTGCAGTTCAAGACCGCCGCCAGCAATGAGCGCTCCCAGCGCGCCATCGAGAAGCTCGGCGCGGTGCGCGAGGGTGTGTTGCGCAACCATCGGCGCCTGGCTGGCGGGCGGCTCGACGACACCATTCTGTACAGCATCACCGACCAGGAATGGCCACAGGTGAAGGCCGCGCTGGAAGCCGGTTTCGTCGGCTGAGTGATACTCTGCACCGCTTGCCCCCTCACCCTAACCCTCTCCCCAAGGGAGAGGGGACTGTTCGGCGCAGGAGGAAACTATTGTGTCAGCCGGCGCAGACGGCTCCCTCTCCCTCTGAGCGGGGCGCGTAGCCAGGGCTGGGGTGAGGGACAGCCCGGACGCCATTTTCCAGTAATGGCTGATATGCCGGCAGGGCACGGCATACAAAGAGTCCCTTGACGGGAGTGGTACATGGCAGAAGACCACGCAAGCGGCGAACGCACCCGCTTCTGGCGCGCCCAGGAACTGGGCGGCGTCGAGCTGCTGCACGCACGCTACATCGAGCAGGTGTTCTCGCCCCACGTCCATGAAGGCTTCGCCTTCGTCATGATCGAGCAGGGGGCGCAGCGCTTTCACCATCGCGGTGCCGAGCACTTCGCTCCGGCCGGCAGCGTAGTGCTGATCAACCCCGACGAGGTCCACACCGGCTCCAAGGCTGACGAGGCCGGCTGGCGCTACCGTGGTTTCTATCCGGAGCTGGCGCAGGTTTCCGGCGTGCTGGAGGAGCTGGAGCTGGGCAAGGGCGGCACGCCGTCCTTCGCTGCCAGCGTGGTGAATGATCCGGAACTGGTGCAGGCGCTGTTCGCCGCGCACCGGCTGGCGGATTCCGACGCTACTGTGCTGCAGCGCCAGACCTGCTGGCGCGAGGCGCTGCTGTTGCTGTTCCAGCGCCACGGGCGGATTCCCGAGGCGCAGCCCGCGGGCAATGAACCGGTGGCGGTGGCGCGGGCCCGCGAGCTGCTTGGCTCGCGCTTGCTGGAGCCGCCGTCGCTGGAGGAACTGGCCGCCGCCGTCGGGCTTTCTCCGTTCCACTTTGCCCGCGTGTTCCGCAAGGCCACTGGCCTGCCGCCCCATGCCTGGCTCAAGCAGCGTCGGCTGGAACAGGCGAGGGCGCTGCTCAAGCAGGGCTGCATGCCGGTGAACGTGGCCATGCAACTGGGCTTCGCCGATCAAAGCCACCTCAGCCGGCAGTTCAAGCAGGCCTATGGGGTCGGCCCTGGCGAGTATCGCCAGGCCTGCGCGCGGTCGCTCCGCCAGGCCTGACGTTTCTGCCGTATTCCCCTGAAGAACCTTGCCCTTGATGGGGTGCCGGCTTTTTTATCGACACGCCATTGAGCGATCGTTCGATACGACGGAAAGAGAATCTGAGTCAATCGGAATATTTTTTCATTTGCGATACATTTGCATTTACAAAATTTACATTCGGCTTTAATTTGCCACCCCTTCACGAAGTACCCGGGGAGGGGGAAGCATGTCGCACGTTCGTTCGTGGTCGCGCCTGGCGATCGCCGTTGCCCTGGCCACGCCGCTGCTGCCGGTGCAGGCCGAAGAAGACACCAGGGAACTGGAGACCGTCACCGTCGTCGGTGACTGGCTCGGCGAGGCCGACCAGCAGGTTGTGCAGAACCACCCCGGCGCGCGCACCGTGGTACGCCGCGAGCAGATGATCGAAGAGGGCGCGCAGAACGTACGCGACGTGCTGCGCGGTATTCCCGGCGTGCAGGTGCAGGACAACAACGGCACCGGCGGCAGCGATGTTTCCCTCAACGTCGGCGTGCGCGGCCTGACCTCGCGCCTGTCGCCACGCTCCACCGTACTCATCGATGGCGTCCCGGCCGCCGTAGCGCCCTATGGCCAGCCGCAGCTGTCGATGTTCCCGCTGTCGGTGGGCAACCTCGACAGCGTTGACGTCGTACGTGGCGCCGGTTCCGTGCGCTATGGACCGCAGAACGTCGGCGGGGTGATCAACTTCGTCACCCGGGCGATTCCCAAGGAGTTCTCCGGCGACGTCGGCAGCACCGTAGAAACCGCTTCCCACGGCGGCTGGAAGAAGCTCTACAACGCCTTCCTCGGCGGCACCGCCGACAACGGCATGGGCGCTGCACTGCTGTATTCGGGCGTGAAAGGCGCGGGCTACCGCGACGGCAACGACGCCACCGACATCGACGATGTGATGTTCAAGACCCACTGGGCGCCCACCGATGTCGACGAGTTCTCCGCCAACTTCCACTACTACGACGGCAGCGCCGACATGCCCGGTGGCCTGACCCAGGCGCAGTTCGACAAGGACCCGTACCAGTCGGTGCGCGACTACGACAACTTCACCGGTCGTCGCAAGGACGTCTCGCTAAAGTACAAGCGGCAGATCGACGACCTCACCCAGGTCGAAGTGCTGACCTACTACAGCGACAGCTTCCGTGGCAGCAACATCGCCAACCGCGATCTCAAGACCCTGGCGTCCTACCCGCGCGACTACCACACCTTCGGTATCGAGCCACGCGTGTCGAAGATCTTCATGGTCGGCCCGACCACCCAGGAAGCCAGCATCGGCTATCGCTACCTGAAGGAGGCGATGCACGAGCGCGCCAGCCAGGTCGGCCTGGTGAACAACATCCCGACGCCGATACCCGGCGCCGACGGCCACACCTACCAGGACCGCACAGGCGGTACCGAGGCGAACTCCCTCTACCTCGACGACAAGATCGACGTGGGCAACTGGACCGTTACCCCGGGCATCCGCTTCGAGCGCATCTCCACTGACTGGCACGAGCGCCCGGTCCTCGACAACAAGGGCAAGCCGGTCCAGGAGAAGAACCGCAGCAAGGACTACAACGAGCCGCTGCCGGCGCTCGCGGTGATGTATCACCTGTCGGACGAGTGGAAGCTGTTCGCCAACTACGAGACCTCCTTCGGCAGCCTGCAATACTTCCAGCTCGGCCAGGGCGGCAGCGGCAACGACACCGCCAGCGGCCTGCAGCCCGAGAAGGCGAAGACCTACGAAGTGGGCACGCGCTACGACAACGGCACCTGGGGTGGCGAAGTCACGCTGTTCTACATCGACTTCGACGATGAGCTGCAGTACATCAGCAACGACGTGGGCTGGACCAACCTGGGCGCCACCAAGCACCAGGGCATCGAGACCTCCGCGCACTACGACATGGCTGCGCTGGACCCGGTACTCGCCGGCCTGACTGCCTACGGCACCTTCACCTATACCCGCGCTACCTACGAAGGTGAGATCCCGTCGTTCAAGGGCCGCGACCTGCCGCTGTACTCGCGCCAGGTGGCGACCATCGGCCTGCGCTACGAGCATGACCGCTGGACCTACAACGTCGACGGCTTCGCCCAGTCGGGGCAGCGCGCGCCCGGCCCGACCACCAACTCCAACGGCAGCTTCACCGGCAACTACATCACCGAGCCGAGCGCCGATGGCCAGTACGGCGACATCCCCGGCTACGTGCTGTGGAACGCCCGCGTGGGCTACGACTTCGGCCCGCAGGCGTCGAACCTGAAAGTCGCCGCCGGGGTGAAGAACATCTTCGACCAGATGAACTACACCCGTTCCAGCGACAACAACGCCGGGATTTACCTGGGCGAGCCGCGCACTTTCTACGTGCAGGGCAGCGTCGGCTTCTGACGTCTTCCCGGCTCATTGAAAAGCCCGTCCTTCGCGACGGGCTTTTTCTTGCACGGATTACGGCGTTCGAATGGATTTGTGCGGAAAATGTGGCTTTTCTTCACGCTGTTGCCGTCATATCCGTGCTGTCATTCCGGCTCAAGGCCGCTACGCAGGTAAACAAGGACGATGTCTCAACACTCGCAATTCGCCCTGCTGGGCACCAAGCGATTCCTGCCCTTCTTCATTACCCAGCTGCTGGGTGCGTTCAACGACAACATCTTCAAACAGTCGCTGATCCTGGCGATCCTCTACCATCTCACCGTCGGCGGTGACCGCAACCTGCTGGTCAACCTCTGCGCGCTGTTGTTCATCCTGCCGTTCTTCCTGTTCTCCGCCCTGGGCGGCCAGTTCGGCGAGAAGTTCAACAAGGACGCGCTGATGCGCGCGCTGAAGCTGGCCGAGATCGTGATCATGGCGGTGGGCGCCGCGGGCTTCGTGTTCGGCAGCCTGCCGCTGCTGTTCCTCGCGCTGTTCGCCATGGGCACGCACTCGGCGCTGTTCGGCCCGGTGAAGTACTCGATCCTGCCGCAACACCTGCGCGAGGACGAACTGGTTGGCGGCAACGCCCTGGTGGAAATGGGCACCTTCCTCGCCATCCTCTGCGGCACCATCGGCGCCGGCGTGCTGATGTCGCGGCAGGACTATGCGGCCGGCGTCGGCATCGCCGTGGTGCTGGTGGCTGTCTGCGGTTTCCTCGCCAGTCGCAACATTCCCCGTGCGGCAGCTGCGCTGCCGGACCTGAAGGTCGACTGGAACATCTTCCGCCAGTCCTGGAGCATCCTCCTGCTCGGCCTGCGCCAGCGCCCGGCGGTGTCGCGCTCGCTGGTGGGCAACTCCTGGTTCTGGTTCCTCGGCGCGGTCTACCTGACGCAGATCCCGACCTACGCCAAGGAACTGCTGCATGGCGACGAGAGCGTGGTGACGCTGATCCTCACCGTGTTCTCGGTGGGCATCGCGCTGGGCTCGATGCTTTGCGAAAAGCTTTCCGGCAAGAAGGTGGAAATCGGCCTGGTGCCCTTCGGCTCCATCGGCCTGAGCCTGTTCGGCATCCTCCTGTGGTGGCATTCGGGCGGCTTCCCGCAGGGCGCGCAGCCCTACAACTGGCTGGACGTGCTGGAGCACTCGCAGTCCTGGGCTGTGCTGGCGGATATCCTCGGCATCGGTATCTTCGGCGGCTTCTACATCGTGCCGCTGTACGCGCTGATCCAGGCGCGCACCGAGGAAGACAAGCGCGCGCGGGTGATCGCGGCGAACAACATCCTCAATGCCCTATTCATGGTGGTGGCGGCGATCGTCTCGATCCTGCTGCTGTCGGTGGCGAAGCTGACGATCCCCGAGCTGTTCCTTGTGCTCTCGCTGATGAACGTCGCGGTGAACGTCTACATCTTCAAGATCGTGCCCGAGTTCACCATGCGCTTCCTGGTCTGGCTGCTGACCCATTCGATGTACCGAGTCGACCATCGCAACCTTGAAGCCATCCCCGACGAAGGCCCCGCGGTGCTGGTGTGCAACCACGTGTCCTTCGTCGATGCGCTGCTGATTGCGGGTTCGGTGCGGCGCCCGGTGCGCTTTGTCATGTACTACAAGATCTTCCGCATCCCGGTGCTCAATTTCATCTTCCGTACGGCCGGCGCGGTGCCGATCGCCGGGCGTAACGAGGATCCGGAGACCTACGAAAAGGCTTTCGCCAAAGTCGCCGAGTACCTGCGCGAAGGAGAGCTGGTGTGCATCTTCCCCGAGGGCATGCTGACCCTGGATGGCGAGATGAACGAGTTCCGCGGCGGCGTGGAGCGCATCATCGAGGAGACGCCGGTGCCAGTGATCCCGATGGCGTTGCAGGGCCTGTGGGGCAGCTTCTTCAGCCGTGACCCGCAGAAGGGCTTCTTCCGCCGGCTGTGGTCGCGGGTGTGCCTGGTGGCTGGTCAACCGGTGGCACCGGAAGAGGCCAGGCGCCTGGCGCTGCAGGAGCAGGTCGCGATGCTGCGCGGCGCGGCGCGCTGACTTTATTGGCGGCAAAGAAAAAGCCCCGGCAATGCCGGGGCTTTTTCATGGGCGTGTCGCGGTTCAGATGACCTGAACTTCGTCAGCCTGCAGGCCCTTCTGGCCTTCAACCACGATGAAGGAGACCTTCTGGCCTTCCTGCAGCGACTTGAAGCCGGTGCCCTGGATGGAGCGGAAGTGCACGAAGACATCGTTGCCGCTTTCCGGAGTGATGAAGCCGAAGCCCTTGGCGTCATTGAACCACTTGACGGTGCCGGTCTGACGATTCGACATGGAGATACACCTTGAACAATTGAATATTGTTTTGCGGAAAGGTCCGCGCTCGTCCTGAGTTGCAAGGTGCAGTCGAAGCCGGGTGGTGGGGAATGGCCCCACCAGGTCACGAGCCACAGTGACCCAAGCAAACACAGTGGCCCGCAGCATACCGACAAATTTTCGGGAAAGCGACAACCCGCCGGTATCGAGAACCGATACAGCGTCAGTGGCTCATTTTCAGTCCGACCAGTCCGCACAGGATCAGCGCAACGCTGAGCAGGCGTACCGGCGCCATGGACTCGCCGAACAGCACGATCCCGACGATGACAGTGCCGACAGCGCCGACACCGGTCCAGATGGCGTAGGCGGTGCCCAGGGGCAGATTCCTCATGGCCAGGCCAAGCAGGCCCATGCTGGTGATGATCGCCAGCACGGTGAGGATGGTCGGTATCGGTCGGGTGAAGCCTTCGGTGTATTTCAGGCCGACAGCCCAGCCCACTTCGAACAGGCCGGCGACGAACAGAATGATCCAGGACATGGAACTCTCCAGACGGTGGATGGAATGGAGGGCCGTCCCCGCTGGAGCACCGGAAGGTGGTGAGGTCGTCCTCACAATGTGCATTATTTTGCACAAAAGCGGTGCGCCGGGCAACCCGGCGCGGGAGGGTTGCCCTATTACGGGGCTTCTTTCTGGACGGGTGGCTCATCGGACATGCGTCGGAACCAGGTGGAAAGCGTAGCGCCGGAAATGTTGTGCCAGACGCTGAACAGCGCGCTGGGTACGGCCGCCAGCGGCGAGAAGTGCGCACTGGCCAGCGCGGCGCCAAGCCCGGAGTTCTGCATGCCGACTTCCAGCGCCAGCGATTTGCGCTGCGCCAGCGGCAGCCCGAAGACCTTGGCGGTGAAGTAGCCGAGCAGGAAGCCGAAACCGTTGTGCAGGATCACCACGGCCATGATCAGCAGGCCGGATTCGGCGATCTTCGCCTGGCTGGCCGCGACCACGGCGGCGACGATGATCACGATGGAAATCACCGAGATCAGCGGCAGCACATCGACCACGTGACGAACTCGCGCCCCGAGCATGCGCTGAGCGACGATGCCGAGGACGATGGGTACCACGACGACCTGCAGGATCGACCAGAACAGCGCGCCGAAGGACACCGGCAGCCAGGCCGAGGCCAGCAGCCAGATCAGCGCCGGTGTCAGCAGCGGGGCGAGGAGGGTGGTCACACCGGCGATGGCCACGGAAAGCGCCAGATCGCCGCGCGAGAGCCAGGTCATCACGTTGGAAGCGGTACCGCTGGGGCAGCAGCCGACCAGGATCACGCCCACGGCGATTTCCGGCGGCAGGTGCATCAGTTGGCAGAGCAGCCAGGCCATGCCGGGCATGATCACGAAGTGGGCGATCACACCGAGGGCGACGCGCCACGGGTGCCGGGCGACTTCGGCGAAGTCCTCGACCTTGAGCGTCAGGCCCATGCCGAACATCACCACGCCGAGCATTGGGACGATGGCGATGGTGAGCGGAGTGAAGAGTGAGGGGATGAAGAACGCCAGAATGGCGAAGAGCAGCACCCAGAGGGCGAAGGTGTTGCCCATGAAGCGGCTGAGCAGGATGAGAGCACGCATGGGCCGTCCTTCTTTTTATGTGGGCCTTATTGTCAGGACAGGCGCCGCGAGGACGCGGCGCCTGTCACGGCATCAGATGCCTTCGGGCATCGCTTCGCCACCGAGCGCTTCGATCAGCGCTGGAAGGAATTCGGCGAAGGTCAGCATCATCAGGGTGAAGCTGGCGTCGAGCTGGCCGAGGGCGTCTTCGCCGCCGTCCTGCTCCGCCTTCTCCTGCAGCATGTCTTCGAAGCGCAGGCGCTTGATCGCGACCTTGTCGTCGAGGACGAAGGACAGCTTGTCGGACCAGGCCAGGGACAGCTGGGTAACCAGCTTGCCGGCGGTCAGGTGCAGCTGGATTTCCTCGCTGGTCAGATCCTGGCGCTTGCAGCGCACCACGCCGCCGTCTTCGTGGGTGTCACGCAGCTCGCACTCGTCGAGGACGAAGAAGTCGCCGGCGGCTTCCTGGGTTTTCACCCATTCGGTCAGGGTGGCGGTCGGTGCGGTCTTCACGGTCAGCGGGCGCACCGGCAGCGAGCCCAGCGCTTCGCGCAGGGTGGACAGCAGGTCTTCGGCCTTCTTCGCGCTGGAGGTATCGACCAGAATCAGCCCCAGGCTCGGAGCGATGGCGGCGAAGGTCACGGAACGACGGATGAAGGCGCGTGGCAGCAGAGTCTGGACGATCTCGTCCTTGAGCTGGTCGCGTTCCTTCTTGTAGACCTTGCGCATCTGTGCGGCTTCGATCTCGTCGACCTTCTCCTTGAGCGCGTCACGTACCACGCTGCCGGGGAGGATGCGCTCTTCCTTGCGGGCACTGATCAGGAAGAATCCCTCGCTGGCGTGCACCAGCGGCGCGTCCGGGCCCTTGCCGAAGGGGGCGGAGAAACCATAGGTAGTCAGCTCCTGGCTGGCGCAGGAGCGCGCCGGTTTACTTGCCAGGGCCTTTTCCAGGGCATCGGCGTCGATCTGCAGATCCTGGGTGAGGCGATATACGAGCAGATTGCGGAACCACATGAGGGGCTAACTCCTGGACACAAAGGAGCCATTATTCCGTTCGGCGCGGTTCAGGCCAACCCCGTTTCGTCATTCCCCCTCTTCATCTAAGCCTTTGGAACATCTGAAAATTTTTTTCATCGAGGGGCTTGCCAGGTGCAAATGTCCTCCGTAGAATGCGCCCCACTTCGAGACGAAGGGTGATTAGCTCAGCCGGGAGAGCATCTGCCTTACAAGCAGAGGGTCGGCGGTTCGATCCCGTCATCACCCACCACTCGAGGTCCGACGCAGCGGTAGTTCAGTCGGTTAGAATACCGGCCTGTCACGCCGGGGGTCGCGGGTTCGAGTCCCGTCCGCTGCGCCACATTCTGAAAAGCCCTCAGGTAGCGATACCTGGGGGCTTTTTCTTTTCCTTCCTTTCCTTGTCTGCAAAAGCCTTTCCTGCGAAAGCGTCCCGTCAAAGTTGCCCGCTTCGATCACCGTGATTGCGTGCTGGCGGTCTGTCTTATCCTGTTAATTTTCTTATAAGTTTGCTGTGGGAACTTCTCTCTCGGCAGTGGTTCCTATTGCCCATAGCCACTGGCCACGAGCGCCTGATAAGCTCGCGGCTTCATTACTTAAGCCATGACGGCGCAAAGACAAGGATTCAGCATGAAACAACATCGGTTGGCGGCAGCGATCGCGCTGGTCGGCCTGGTTCTCGCGGGCTGCGACAAACAGGCCGCCGAAGTGGAACTCAAGACTCCTGCGCAGAAAGCTTCCTATGGCATCGGCCTGAACATGGGCAAGAGCCTCGCCCAGGAAGGCATGAATGACCTGGATTCGAAAGCCGTCGCCCTGGGTATCGAAGATGCCGTCGGCAAGCAGAAGCAGAAGTTGACCGACGAAGAGCTGACCGAAGCCTTCACTGCCCTGCAGAAGCGCACTGAAGAGCAGGTTGCCAAGAAGAACGCCGAGGCCCTGGAAGCCGGCAAGAAATTCCTCGAGGAAAACGGCAAGCGTGAGGGCGTGGTCACCACCAAGTCCGGCCTGCAGTACGAAGTCGTGAAGAAAGCCGACGGCGCACAGCCCAAGGCTACCGATGTCGTCACCGTTCACTACGAAGGCAAGCTGGTCGACGGTACTGTCTTCGACAGCTCCATCCAGCGTGGCAGCCCGATCGACCTGCCGGTCGGCGGCGTGATCCCGGGTTGGGTCGAGGCCCTGCAACTGATGCACGTCGGCGAGAAGATCAAGCTCTTCATCCCGAGCGAACTGGCCTACGGTGCCCAGAGCCCGAGCCCGACCATCCCGGCCAACTCGGTTCTGGTGTTCGACCTCGAACTGCTGGCCATCAAGGACCCGAATCAGCCTGACGCGGCTGAGGCTCCGGAAGCTTCGGCAGAGCAGCCCAAGAAGTAACTGAGTACCTTCGTACCAGTGGAAACGCCCCGTAACCTGCGGGGCGTTTTCGTTTGTGCGGGGAATGCTCTGGAACGGTGCGCTGACCGTCGGGTCTGAAGGGGAGTAACCTTCATTCCGGTGTTACCCTTATGCACATATTTGACGCAGTTGAAACAATCTCCTCCCCTTGACATTGCCGGGCCCTTCGCTTAGCCGCAACTGCATGATTTTTAACGCATTTGTAGGGGTGAACAAAAAATCGCCGATCTGTCTCCAGCCCTCGTGGCGCGGGCGTTTGGGCGACATCGAGGGTGTCTTTCAACAGAGTTATCCACAGGAAAGGTGGATAACCTGAACCTGCTCTGTACGAATCTTCCTATCGAGGTAAGTCGATGAAAAAGCCTCCGGGATTTGACCGTTTCCTCAAGCTCGCCAGCCGTTTCATCGCGGGTGGGCGAGTGCCTGCGTTGCTGTTCGCCGTCGCTCGCAAGAGTGGCCGGGTGAAGCTGGCCAGGACCGATCTGAAGCTGCTGCAGGAATTGCTGGTGGCCTGGGTGCGCGGCGATTACCGCGGCATCAGTTCCCAGGCCCTGGTTTCCGTGGTGGCGGCGCTGCTGTATTTCCTTTCACCCGTGGACCTGGTGCCCGACTGGCTGCTGGGCGTCGGCTTCCTTGACGACCTGGCGGTGCTGGCCTGGGTGGTACGTCGCTGGCAATCGGAGATCGATGCCTTCAAGGTCTGGCGCGACGCGCAGGGCGTGGAAACCCGCGAAGCCCTGAAGCAACTGCCGCCGCCGGAAGCGATTCAGCGTCTCTGACGCAGCCGCGCGCTCTGCTCGCCGAGCAGGCGCTGGATGGAACCGTCGCTCACCATCGCCTGCAGCACGGCATCCAGTCGCTCGGCGGGCAGCGGCAGGGCAGGGCCGTACGAGCAATGGATCGAGTAGTGCTGCACGTTGTTACTGTGGATCGCCACGGGCAATTCGTGGTGCTGGGCAAGGAGAAATTCCAACGGCCGGCGCATTTCGATCAATGCATCCAGGCGGCCGGCCTCGAGCATGTGCAGACGTGTATCCAGGTCGCGTACATCGGCGCGCTTCACCCGTCCTTCGGCGAAGGCCTGCATCAGCGGGGCGGGGTAGACGTAGCCCAGGCTGGTGCCGATGCGGATGTCGTGCAGCTGCGCGAGGTTCTCCACAGGCGGCGCATCCGCCCGCTGGGCCAGGGCATCTTCTTCCTCGAACAGGCTGGGAGACCAGTGCAGTTTCTCCGGCGCTTTCATCCACTGCGGATTGTTGATGCACAGCAGGTGGATCGCGCCCTGGGCGAGGGCGGGCTCGGCGCGCTTGTCCGGCGTTTCCACGAAGCGAATCTCGAGCCCCAGGCGCTGTCCGACGGCTTCCCCCAGATCGCGGATGAAGCCAGGTGCCAATTCATGGTCGATACTTTCCGCATAGGGCATGCCGTTGCTTGGCGAATAGCCCCAGCGCAGCTCTTCGGCGCCACACAGGGCGCTGGCCAGGCACAGGCAGAGTGGAATCAGGCGCTGCAAATCGTTCCCCCGATTTGTGGGCGTGACGGCGACCGCAGTATAGCCGGCACAGCCCGGCGCCAGGCTGTTAAGATGGCCGCCTGCAAGGAGTGTTGTCATGAACGTTCAAGTCATCATGCGTGACGGCGAAGCGGAGTACGCCGTGGTTCCCTGGGCTGAGTACCAGGCGCTGCTGGCGGCTGCCGGCCGCGGAGCTGCTCAGCTCGTCAAACCGGATGCGTCCCCGGTGTTCGACGAGAAGCCGGACTGGAAAGCCCTGCGGGAAGCCCGTGGCATCGCCATTGAAACGCTGGCGCGCTCGGTGGGCATCAGCCCGTCCTACCTGGCACTGATAGAGAACGGCGAGCGCGAGGCCAGCGACGCCATCCAGCATGGCCTGCGTCGTGCCCTGGGCACTGGGGAGTCTGCTTCTTGAGCGTGCAGATCAGTCGCAAGCATTGGGAAGGCCTGCTCGGCGAGCTGGAAGACGCCCGCCGCCAGCGCCACCTGCTCACCTACCGGGCGCTGATCGAGCGCCTGCAATTGCCGACCCCGGCCATGACCGTGCTGACCGCCGCGCTGGAACACCTGGCTGCGCTGGATGCCCGTGCGGGGCGGCCGATACGCAGCTCGCTGGTGATCAGCCAGGGCGCCAGCCGCCTGCCCAGAACCGGCTTCTTCGAGCATGTCGAACGCCTGGGCCGATTCTCCGGTGCGCCGGATGGTCCTGCTGCCGCCGGCTGGCATGCGGCGGAAGTGGTGCGCGTGTTCGAGTTCGAGTACCCCGAGGAGCTCTGACGTGGCGACGCCTCGCGAGCTGTTCTGGCGTCTGCGTGCACGGCTGAGCTATGCGGTGGCGCGGCGCCTGATGGGGTGGCCGTGGATGGTCCGCCAGCCGCGTTCCTGGGCCTGGATGCAGGGCCAGTTCGCACGCATGGCCGCGCTGGGGGATGTTGGCGCACAGAGCTTCTACGGCCACCTGCTGCTGTTCCGCGGACAGGGGTTTGGCGCCCGCGAGGAAGGCCTGCGCCTGTTGCGCCTGGCCGCCACTGCAGGCGACCACAAGGCGGCGTACCAGTTGGGCGTGCAATCCCTCAAGGGCGATACCCGCCATGCCGGCGATGCGCAGGAAGCGGCGCGCTACTGGGGGCAGGCCGCCGAAGCGGGGCATCCGCTGGCGGCCCGCAAGCTTGGCGAGTTGTACCGCAGTGGTGGCCCCGGTCTTGAACCCGATGTAGCCCAGGCCGAACGCTACGAGACGCGCGCCCGCCAGTTGGGGCTCTGAATCATTCTGCCGTGAGAATGTGCAGGCTGTAGCCGGGCATGTTCTTCGCTTGGCGCTTGGCCTCCGAGGCCAGCCCGGCCAGTTGGCTGGCGTCCAGACGCTGACCGGCGCCACTTTTCACGTGCACCACGCCGATCGACAGGGATAGCAGCGGATACTCCTCGCGCCGCCCCTGGCGGTTGTGTGCGACGAAGCAGCCCGCGTCCAGGTGCTCGCGGCTGTAGAAGCGCCGGCACTGGCCCTGGAAATCCTCCAGCAGGTGGTTGAGCCGCTCGCGCCAGTCCTGCGTCCCCAGCACCAGCATGAAATCGTCGCCGCCGATATGGCCGACGAAGTCCCGCGTCGGGTCCACGCGCTCGCCCAGGCACTGCGCCAGGCACAGCAGAACTTCATCGCCGCGGGCATAGCCGTAGAGGTCGTTGAAGGGCTTGAAGCTGTCGATGTCGACATAGCACACCACCGCTTCGCGCCCCTGTTGCAGCAGGCGTGAGAGGCACTGCTGGATGGGAACATTGCCCGGTAGCAGCGTCAGTGGGTTGGCGTGCCGGGCCTGGCGGATCTTCAGTTCGGTGATCAGCTTGAGCACGTCGATCACCCGGCCCAACCCCAGGTAGCGACCGTTCAGGGTGATGATGAAGTCTTCCTCGATGCGTTGCCGCGCGCGGCTGGTGAGCAGCCGGCTGACCTGCTGCAGCGACTGGCTGCGTTCCACCGCGAGGAAGTCGTCGCTCATCAGCCGGCTGATCGGCTTGCGCGCATACAGCTCCGGCGCGAACGGCTTGAGCAGGGTGTCCGAGAGTGCATGGCGATGGACGATGCCGACCGGTTGATCGTGGCCGTCGAGCACCGCCAGGGAGTTGAGGTTGGCCTGGGCGCGAAAGGCCTCCAGCACGTCAGCGATGGGCGTGCTGTCGCGCACCGCCGGTTGTTCCAGCTGCAGGGGCTCGAGGTCCGCTTGATCTTCGGCCAGCAACGCGCCAGCACTGTCCACTTCCGGTAGCAGGGCACGAGCGTCGCGGGGCGGAGTTTCGTTGGGGCGGCCAAGCAGGTAGCCCTGTACCAGGTCCACGCCCATCTCGGAAAGCACGGCCAGCTCTTCGGGAATCTCGATGCCTTCGGCGATCACCTGGGCGCGGGAGGCGTGGGCCATCTTCAGGATCGAGCCGACGAACTCGCGCTTCACCGCATCCAGGTGGATGCCTTCGATGAAGTGACGGTCGATCTTCACGTAGTCGGGTCGAAGCTCGGACCACAGGCGCAGGCTGGAGTAGCCCGCACCCAGGTCATCCAGGGCGATGGAAAAACCCATGGCGCGATAGTGGTGAAGTGCGGTGTCGAGGAGGGTGAAATCCTCGATGGGTGTCTGCTCGGTGAGCTCGATCACCACGTCACTGGGCGAGATGCCGAAAGTCTGCAGCAACTGCAGTGTGCGGCCGGGCTGGTGGGTTGGTTCCAGCAGGGATTCGGGCGACACGTTGAGGAACAGCTTGCCCTCGAGCTTGAGGTCGCGAAAGCGCGCGCAGACCTTGCGCCGGCAGAGCAGCTCCAGTTGGCTCAGGCGGCCGCTGCTGCGGGCGATGCTGAACAGCGGCAGGGGCGAGTGCAGAGGGCCGTTGGAAGGGCCGCGCGTAAGGGCTTCGTAGCCCACCAGGCGCCTTTCCGAAAGCGACAGGATGGGCTGGAACAGGCAGTGCAGGTCGCCGTGAGCGAGGATCTGGTCCAGCGCGCTCAACTGCTCGGTGACGGTCATGACGGTTCTCGGTGGCTGGAAATGCAAAGGGCCGGTTTCCCGGCCCTTTGCATTTCACGACAGCGTCATGACTGTTTGATGTCATCCGATCAGTGTTTGGCCACCTGGGAGTTCAGGTTCAGATAGTCGATCAGGATGTGCCCGGACTCGGTGAGGTAGGCGTCGTCCTGCGGTTTGGTCTTGTCCTCTTCCGGCAGGGCGTTCTCGTCTTCCTTCTTCAGTTCCTTGAGCGGTTCCTGGCCCTTGGATTTGCGCAGGGCGTTCTCCATGGCCAGCTGACGGTTCTCGATGCTGGTCTGCTGGGCGCGACGCTTGGCTTCATTGAGGCTGACGGTCTTCTCCTTCATCAACTCCTGGGCCAGGGCGAGGCGCTCGCGGGCGTAGACGAAGTCCGCGTTGTGCTCGGTGCGCGCGTCGTGGCGCGTGCGCAGCTGGTCGAGAAACGGCTTGAACGGATCGGCCTGGGCCTTCAGCACGGGCTTGATGGTGTCCCACGGCATCGAGTCGGGCAGGGCGCTTTCGCCGATTTCCTTGTCGTCGACGATGGACGGGTAGCCGATGTCGGGGATCACGCCCTGGTGCTGGGTGCTCTGGCCGGAGACGCGGTAGAACTTGGCCAGGGTCAACTTCAGCTCGCCATGGTTGAGCGGCTGAATGGTCTGCACGGTGCCCTTGCCGAAGGTCTGGCCGCCGACGATGAGCGCGCGGTGGTAGTCCTGCATGGCACCGGCGAAGATCTCCGAGGCCGAGGCGGACAGGCGGTTGACCAGCACGGTCATCGGGCCGGTGTAGAACGCCTTGCCCTCGTCATCGTTGAGCACGTCGACGCGGCCGTCGCTGTTGCGCACCAGCACGGTCGGGCCCTGATCGATGAACAGGCCGGTCAGTTCTGTGGCTTCCTGCAGGGAGCCGCCGCCGTTGTTGCGCAGGTCGATGACGATGCCGTCGACATTGTCCTTCTGCAGCTCGGCGATGAGCTTCTTCACGTCGCGGGTGGTGGACTTGTAGTCCGGGTCGCCGGCGCGATAGGCCTTGAAGTCGAGGTAGAACGCGGGCACGTCGATGATGCCCAGCTTGTAGTTCTTGCCTTCGTGGTCGATGGTGATTTCCGACTTCTTCGCCGCCTGGTCTTCCAGCTTCACCGCCTCGCGGGTGATGGTGACGATCTTGCTGGTCTGATCGTTCGGCGCGTTGGTGGACGGAATCACTTCCAGGCGGACCTGAGAGCCTTTCGGGCCACGGATCAGTTTGACCACTTCATCCAGACGCCAGCCGACCACATCGACCATCTCGCCCTTGCCCTGGGCGACGCCGATGATCTTGTCGGAAGTGGCGATCTGCTTGCTCTTCTCGGCGGGGCCGGCCGGTACCAGGCGCACGACCTTGACGTAGTCGTTGTCGCTCTGCAGTACGGCGCCGATGCCTTCGAGCGAGAGGCTCATGTTGATGTCGAAGTTTTCCGCGCTGTCCGGCGACAGGTACTGCGTGTGCGGGTCATAAGTCTGCGCGAAGGCGTTGATGTAGGCCTGGAAGATGTCTTCGCTGCGGGTCTGCTCCAGGCGCATCAGCTGGTTCTTGTAGCGCTTGGTCAGCTGTTCCTGGATGGCCTTGTTGTCCTTGCCGGCGATCTTCAGGCGCAGGACTTCGTCCTTCACCTTCTTGCGCCACAGGTCGTCGAGCGCGGCGCTGTCTTTCGCCCAGGGCGATTTCTCGCGGTCGATCTCCAGCGATTCGTCGGTCTTGAAGTCCATCTTGTCGACGCCCTTGTTCAGGGTGGCCAGGGCGAAGTCCAGGCGCTCCTTCAGGCGGTCGAGGTGACGCTTGTAGATGGTGAAGCCGGGCTCCAGTTCGCCGCTCTTGAGGAAGTCGTCGAACTGGGTGCGCCAGGGCGCGAACTGGTCGATGTCGGCCTGGGTGAAGTACATTCGCGCCGGATCGAGCGTCTTCAGGTAGCTGTCATAGATCTTTGCCGAGCGCTCGTCGTTCAGCGGCGGCTTGTTGTAGTGATGGCGCTTTAGCAACTCAACGATGTTGAGGCTGGCGATCACTTGATCCCGGTCAGGCTGCAGGCCGTCCCATACATTCGGGCTGGTGGTTGCCGCGAACGAGGAAAAGGCGGTTGCGCCGAGGATGAACAACAGGGCGGTACGGGGCAAAAATCGCTTCATGCTGATTCGACTGATCGCGGAGTTATGACGCATATTAGGCCTTAATTGGCGGCGCCGGGTTCAATCGCAGGTGAATTCGGCGCGAAGAAAGGGCCCGACCTTTCGGATCGGGCCCTGCAGGATCACTATGGAGGCAGCGTGAACGCATTGCAAGGCATCGAAGGGCGAGTGGAGTGGGCCGAGCGCCCGAACCCGACTTGCGCGCAGGGACAGATCCGCATCCAGGTCGCCGCCGCGGGACTCAACCGCGCCGACCTGTTGCAGGTGGCCGGTCTCTACCCGCCGCCACCGGGGGCGAGCGACGTTATCGGCCTGGAATGCGCCGGCGTGGTGACCGAAGTCGGTGCCGGCAGTACCTGGCAGGTGGGCGACCGCGTCTGCGCCCTGCTGGCTGGCGGCGGTATGGCCGAGGAAGTCGTGGTGGACCAGCGCCATGCGCTGCCGGTGCCTGCCGGCTTGAGCATGGCCGAGGCTGCTGCGCTGCCCGAGGTCTACGCTACCGCCTGGCTTAACCTGTTCATGCTTGGCGCTCTGCAACCCGGTGAAAAAGTCCTGCTGCACGCCGGTGCCAGCGGCGTCGGCTCGGCCGGCATCCAGCTGTGCAAGGCGTTCAACAGCCCATGCTGGGTCAGCGTTGGCTCCGCCGATCGACTGGCCTACTGCGAAAGCCTGGGCGCCGAAGGCGGCGCGCTGCGCGGCGAGAGCCTCGAATCGCTTCGGGATTTCGCGCCCTTCGATGTAATCCTCGATCCGGTGGGCGCCAACTACGCCAAGCTCGACCTGGAAATCCTCGGCCGTGACGGTCGCTGGGTGGTCATTGGCCTGATGGGCGGTCGCAAGGCCGAGCTGGACCTGGCGTTACTGCTGGGCAAGCGTATCCAGCTCATCGGCTCGACCCTGCGTTCGCGGGATGCGGACTTCAAGGCGCAGCTGATCGCTGAACTCGGACAGAAGGTCTGGCCGCTGTTCGAGTCCGGCCAAATCAGCGCTCAACTGGAGCGCACCTTCCCGGTCCGCGATGCGCAGAGCGCGTTCGATGCGCTGGCGAGCAACCAGGTGCAGGGCAAGGTGGTGGTAGTGATCGACGAGAGTCTGGGTTGAGTCGATTGCACTCATGAAAAGGGCCGCTGAAGCGGCCCTTTTTCTGCGCGAGAGGTCATTTCCAGTTCAGAACGTCCCAACCCATCTTCTGTGCGTGCTCCAGCAACACCGGGTCGGCGTTCACCACGTGCGGCTTGCCCACCAGCTTGAGCAGTGGCAGGTCGTTGCGCGAGTCTGAGTAGAAGTGCGCCTGGGCCAGGGGGCTGTCGTCGCCCTCCAGCAGGTCGAGCAGGCGCAGCACCTTGCCTTCGCGGTAGGTGAGCACGCCAACGGTACGGCCGGTGTAGTGGCCGTTCACTACTTCCAGGTCGATGGCCAGCACTTCGTCGATGCCGATGCGTTCGGCAATGGGCTGGACCAGGTGCACGCCGGAGGCTGAGATCACCAGCGGGCGGTCGCCAGCTTCGCGGTGGC
This sequence comes from Pseudomonas sp. HS-18, assembly GCF_020401845.1. Classification (NCBI taxonomy): domain Bacteria; kingdom Pseudomonadati; phylum Pseudomonadota; class Gammaproteobacteria; order Pseudomonadales; family Pseudomonadaceae; genus Pseudomonas; species Pseudomonas sp. HS-18. Next base: position 4,820,044 of record NZ_CP084413.1, on the reverse strand, counting down.
GGGCGAGGGTGGCACACGCGTCGCTATGGATCAGCGGCTCGATCACGTCCTCGACGAAGGCTTCCACATCGCGCTCGATTTCTTCCACGCTGCGTCCGGCCATCGGTTCCAGGGCGAAGGCCATGTAGTCCTCCATGGGCAGCTTGCCCTGCGCATACAGCGCCATCAGTTCGGCGTCGCGCTTGAGGAACGACTCCGCGTCGACCCAGCCGAGATCGGCCATGCGCTTGCTCCACAGGCTCGCGCAGTCGCCGTCGATCAGGGTGTCGTCGAGGTCGAATATCACCAGGGCCATCAGGCCACCTCCCGAATGCTTTCAATGTCTACGTGCAGGCCGAGCGTGGTGCCGGCCGGGTACAGGCGCTCGGCGCTGCGGTTGAGGACGTCCACGGTCAGCTCGACGCCATTGGCGTCCACCCGGTAGCGGATCACGTTGCCCAGCAGGCTGTGGGAGAGTACCCGAACCGGAATGCCCTCGCTCGCTTCGGCGCTCAGGCGCAGGGATTCGGGGCGGATCGCCACCTGCTGGCGGAAGGGGCGGTCCAGGAGCCTGGTCGCCTGGGCCGCGTCGAGCAGGTTGTAGTTGCCGATGAAGCCGGCGGCGAAGGCGTTTTCCGGCGCCGTGTAGAGCGTCTCGGCGTCGCCGCTCTGGACGATGCGCCCGGCGTTCATCAGTACGATACGGTCGGACAGCGTCAGTGCTTCTTCCTGATCGTGGGTGACGAACACCGTGGTCAGTTTCAGCTCCTGCTGGATGCGCCGGATCTGCTCGCGCAGGTGCTTGCGGATGCGTGCGTCCAGCGCCGACAGCGGCTCGTCGAGCAGCAGAAGGCGTGGGCGGGTGACCAGCGAGCGGGCCAGGGCGACGCGCTGGCACTGGCCGCCGGAGAGCTGGTGCGGATAGCGTGTGGCGAGCGGGCCGAGTTCGACCATGTCCAGCACCTCGGCCACGCGTTGGGCGGATTCCGCTCCCGGCACCTTGTGCATGCGCAAACCGAAGCCGACGTTCTGCTCCACGGTCATGTTGGGGAACAGCGCGTAGCTCTGGAATACCATGGCGATGCCGCGCTTCTGCGGGCTCTTGGGCACGATGTCCTCGCCGTCCAGCAGGATGCGTCCGCTGTCCACCGCGGTGAGGCCGGCGATGCAGCGCAGCAGGGTGGATTTGCCGCAGCCGCTGGGGCCGAGCAGGGTGACGAACTCGCCGCGCTCGGCGGCGAAGTCGATGTCCTGGAATACCGTGGTGCTGCCGTAGCTCTTGTTCAGTGTTTCGACGCTGAGGAAGCTCATGTCAGGTCTTGTCCTTGTTCAAACGATTTGCCGCCCAGGTGAGCAGCAGGACGAAGAGGAAGTAGGAGACCACCACCGCGCTGGTGTAGTGGCCGCTGCTGTTGCGCATGTTGTTGAGGAACACCTGCAGCGTCTCGTAGCGGGTGCCCACCAGCAGGTTGGCGAAGACGAACTCGCCGATGAGGAAGCTGAAGGACAGGAACAGCGCCACCATCAGGCCCTTGCGCAGGTTCGGCAGCACCACCAGCAGCGCGGCCTGCCAGGTGCTGGCGCCGAGCAGGTGGGCGGCGTCCATCAGGTCGTGCAGGTTGATCGCCTGCAGGTTGTTGCTGATCGCCCGGTACATGAAGGGCAGGGCGATGGTGAAGTAGCAGCCGATCAGGATCCACGGCGTACCGACGATGGGCACCGGGCCCGAGGCATAGAGCTGCAGCAGGCCGACCGACGAGACTACTGGTGGCACCGCGAAGGGCAGCAGGATCAGCACGTTCATCAGTGCGTCCAGGCGTGGGAAGTAGTAGTGGATGACGAACATCAGCGGCAGCACCAGCACCACGCTGAGGAGCAGCGCGCCGAAGCACACCAGCAGCGACTGGCCGAAGGCGACGAGGAAGCGCGGGTCGCTCCACAGGGTCAGGAACCACTTCAGGGTCAGCCCGTCGGGCAGCACGCTGGCGCTCCACGAGGTGGCCAGCGAATAGAGCAGGGTGGCGGCCAGCGGCACCAGCAGGATCAGGAACAGCGCGTAGACCACCACGCGGTGGTAGAGCGCGTTAGCGTTTCTCGACATGGTAGCTCCGGCGCAGCAGCCACTGGTGGGCCAGGGTAATGATGCTCATCAGGCCGACCAGCACCATCGCCAGGGCGCTGGCCATGTTCGGGTCGAGGAACACGTCGCCCGAGACCAGCCCGGCGATGCGGATCGGCACCACGTTGAAGTTGCCGGTGGTCAGCGAGTAGACCGTGGCGTAGGCGCCCAGCGCGTTGGCCAGCAGGATGACGAAGGTGCCCAGCAGCGCAGGGGTCAGCACCGGGATGCCGATGTGCCGCCAGAACGCCCACTGGCTGGCGCCCAGCAGCGCGGCGGATTCGCGCCAGTCTTCGCGCAGGGCGTCGAAGGCCGGGTAGAGCAGCATCACGCCCAGGGGAATCTGGAAGTAGGTGTAGAGGATGATCAGGCCGGTCTTCGAATAGAGGTTGAAGTCCTCGATGATCCCCGCCTGTTTCAGCAGCAGGGTGATGGCGCCGTTGAAGCCGAGGATGATGATGAAGGCGAAGGCCAGCGGCACCCCGGCGAAGTTGCTGGTCATGTTGGCGAAGGCCATCACGAAGTCGCGCAGCTTGCTGTCCACCTGGCGCAGCGAGTAGCTGCCGAGGATGGCGATGAACAGTCCGATCAGGCTCGACCACAGCGAGATTTCCAGGCTGTAGCGGATCGCCTGGAGGTAGAAGGGCGAGCCGAAGATCTCGCTGAAATTGCCCAGGCCCCAGCCGTCGCCGGTGCGCACGCTGTTGATCATCACCCACAGCAGCGGCGCGAGCTGGAAGGCGAAAAAGAACAGTGCGAAAGGCAGCAGGCAGAGCAGGGCGAAGCGTTTTCCGGTGTTCGATCTCATGCCTTGAGCAGCTCCCGGCAGACCGGTTTGTCGTGGGGCGCGCCGAGGATCTCGCACAGCGTGCCGCAGAGTTCGACCTGGCGCGGGCGGGCCTGGTCATCGAGGCTGAATGCCTCGCCGAAGACGAACAGCGGCACTTCGCGCTCCTCGGGGAGGATGCCGCCGTGGCTGCGGTCGTCGTTCATGCCGTGGTCGGCGGTGACCATCACCTGGTAGCCGGCGGCCAGCCACTGGTGCAGGTATTCGGAGAGGATGATGTCGGCGTGCCGCGCGCTGTTGCGGTACTGCGGCGTGCCGAGGCCGTGCTTGTGGCCGGTGTCGTCGATGTTCATCGGGTGCACCAGCAGGCAGTTCGGCGCGTGCCGGCGGCGCAGCGACTCGGCGTCGGTGAACAGGTGCGAGTCGGGGTAGTGGTCGGTCCAGTAGAAGTGCCCGTGCTGGATCGGCAGGGATTCATCGTCGGTATGCCGGTCGCGCGCCGGGTCGAAGGGCGTGCGGTTGTACAGCTCGCTGACCCAGTGATAGGCCGCTGCGGCGGTCGTCAGGCCGGCGTCGCGGGCGTAGTGGAACAGGCTGCGCTGGTTGGACCGGCGCGACACATCGTTGTGCAGGATGCCGCTGTCGATGGGGCGCACACCGGTAAGGATGCATTCATAGAGCGGGCGCGACAGCGACGGCAGCTCGCATTCGAGCCGGTACAGCTGGCCGCGGCCGGCATTGCACAGCGCTTGCAGGTGGCCCATGCAGTCGTGGGCGACGCTGTAGTTGAGGCCGTCGAGGACGACCAGGATGACGTCGTGGCGCATGGGCGGGGCCTTCGGCGAAACGCGGCCGCCCCGGCGTGAACCGAGGCGGCTGGGCGTCATTGCATGTTGATGATGACGTTCTCTTGCCACATCCGCGGCAGACGCTTGGAGGTCTCTTCCCAGGCCTTGGGATCCTTGATCGGCTGGGCCTTGGCGTACTGCTCGTTGGGCAGCAGCTTGGCTTGTACGTCGGCCGGCAGGGTCAGGTGCTCGGCACGGATCGGCCGGGCGTTGCCCTTGGCCAGGTTGATCTGCCCGGCGTCGCTGAAGATGTACTCGCGGGCCAGCTTGGCGGCGTTCGGGTTCTTCGCGTACTTGTTGATGATGGTGGTGTAGCCGGAGATCACCGAGCCGTCGGAGGGGATCAGCACCTCGAAGCGCGACGGGTCGATCTGGTCGCGGTAGCTCAAGCCGTTGAAGTCCCAGACGATGCCGACTTCCACTTCACCCTTCTCCAGGGTGTTGATCACCGGGTTGGTCAGCGACAGGCGGCCCTGTTTGGCGAGCTGGGCGAAGAACTCCAGGCCAGGCTTGATGTTCTTCTCGTCGCCGCCATTGGCGATGCTGGCGGCCAGTACGCCGTTGACGGCCTGGGCAGCGGCGCTGACGTCACCGATGGTGACCTTGTACTTGCCCTTGAGCAGGTCGGCCCAACTGTGCGGGACCTCCTTGACCAACTGCTTGTTGACGATGAAGGCGATGGTGCCGGTGTAGGCGAGTGCCCAATGGCCGTCCTTGTCCTTGGCCCATTCCGGGACCTGGTCCCAGGTGCTGGGCTTGTAGGGCTGGCTGACGTCCATCTGCATGGCGATAGGGCCGAAGGCGGCGCCGACGTCACCGATGTCGGCGCTGGCGTTTTCCTTCTCGGCCTTGAACTTCGCCAGCTCCTGGGCCGAGCTCATGTCGGTGTCCATGTGCTTCAAGCCGTACTTGCTTTCCAGGTCCTTCCAGGTGTCCTTCCAGTTCGCCCAGCTGTCGGGCATGCCCACGCTGTTGACCTGGCCTTCCTTGCGGGCGGCGGCTTCCAGCGATTGCAGATCGGCGTTGGCCGCCATGGCGAGGCCGCTGCCCAAGGCAATGGCCGATCCCAGCAGTGAAGCAAGCAAGCGTTTCATTCGGTGCTCCTTCGGTTTGAGTGATTTCAAGCGTGGTCTAGATCAGCAAGACGCAGGCCAATCTAAGCGGCGCGGATGACAGTTTGATGTAGGCACCCGGCGCGCCAGCCCGGCCCTGAGCGGCCAGTGGGTCGTCGGGGAAAAGCGTAGACCATGGCCAACGCCTTGATCCGCCTGGTCTACGCTGGTGTCGTTAACTGGCATGGGCGCTGCTTGCAAAGGCACTGTCACGGGACGGTCATCGGGCTTTCCTAGGATGACGGCACCCCGGCGGGGGTAAGAAATGCCCTGTTCTGGGGCTGGACTAGTCCAAAAGAGGGAATCGAATGCGCGATTCGGCGCTACCCACAGTCACGGCGATCTGCCGCGCGCTCATCGAACAGATCGACAGCGGCCTGCTCAACGCTGGCGGCAAGCTGCCGGCCGAGCGCAAGCTGAGCGAGTTGTTCGACACCACGCGGATCACCCTGCGCGAGGCGCTGGGGCAACTGGAGGCTCAGGGGCTGATCTACCGCGAGGAGCGTCGCGGCTGGTTCGTCTCGCCGCCGCGCCTGCTCTACAACCCGCTGGTGCGCAGCCACTACCACGCCATGGTGGAAGGCCAGGGCCGGGTGCCGGCGACCGAGGTGCTGTCGGCCCGGCAGGTGCCCGCCAGTGCGGCGATCTGCGAGCTGTTGGAGCTGCCGGCGCTATCGAGCGTCTACCAGATTCGCCGGCTGCGCCGGGTAGATGGCCGCCTGGTGCTGTACGTCGAGCATTACCTCAATCCAGCGTATTTCCCCGGCATCCTCGACAGCGACCTGACCTGTTCACTCACCGAGCTGTACGCCAGCCGCTATGACATCCGCTACGGCCGCGTGCGCTTCGACATGGTGCCCACCGCCCTGCACGGTGAGGCGGCCAGCGTGCTGCGTGTCGCCGAGGGCAGCCCGGCGCTGCGCATCACCCGTATCAATGGCGACCAGCATGGGCGCATCATCGATTGCGACCTGGAATTCTGGCGGCACGATGCCATCCACGTGAGTGTGGAAGTGCCGGATTGATCTTTGAGTTGCGGTCGAGCCTGCAGCGGCGAGTTTGCTCGCGAACAACTGGTTTCCGCCGCGGGGCGTGCAGACGACTCCGAAACTGCGTGGTTCGCGAGCAAGCTCGCTCCTACAGGATCAAAGGTCGATTCAGCGGTCCGGATTCCACTCCGGATAGGCCGGAATCCCATCCTGCGCCAGCCAGGGTCGGTCGTGGGACACCCAGATATGCCGCGCCGGCCGGGTGCCTGGATCCTCGTCCAGGCTGGCTACCCGCACGATGACGTGAGGCTGGCCGGCGCGCTCGGCGATCAGTTGCGTGCCGCAGCGCGGGCAGAACTTGCGCAGCTTGCCGGGCGAGGATTCATAGGCTGCCAGCTTGTCCGCACCACGGGTCCAGCGGAAGTGTTCGCGCATGACCCCTGCCGTGCTGGCGAAGGCCGCAGCGTGCGCCTTCTGGCAGGTCCGGCAGTGGCAATGGCCGATAGGCATGTCCAGGCCGTCGATCTCGTAGGCGATATCGCCGCACAGGCAGCTTCCGTTGAAGGACATGGCTGGCTCTCCTCTAAGACTCTCCATACAAAAACGCCCGGCAGGCGCCGGGCGTTCGGGTCAGGGCAGGTCGGCGCTGTCGTAGAAGGCGCTGAGGACCTTGGCCAGGTAGTGCAGGTCCTGGCTGCCGGCCAGTTCGCGGATGGAGTGCATGGCGAACGTCGGCAGGCCGATGTCCACGGTACGCACGCCGATCTGGCTGGCGGTGATCGGGCCGATGGTGGAGCCGCAACCCATGTCGCTGCGGGTCACGAAGCTCTGCACCGGCACTTCGTTTTCCAGGCACAGGTGGCGGAAGAAGCCGGCGGTCTCGCTGTTGGTGGCGTAACGCTGGTTGCTGTTGATCTTGATCACCGGACCGCCGTTAAGCTTCGGGCCGTGGTTGCCGTCGTGCTTATCGGCGTAGTTCGGGTGTACGCCGTGGGCGTTGTCGGCGGAGACCAGCAGCGAGCGCTGCACGGTGCGGGTGAAGGCATCGCCCTCGGGCAGCAGGCGGCGCAGCACCTGCTCGAGGAACGGACCATCGGCGCCGCAGGCAGAGCAGGAGCCGACTTCCTCGTGGTCGGTGCAGACCAGCACGCCGCTCTGCTCGTCGCTGCTGCCCAGCAGCGCCTGCAGGCCGGCGTAGCAGGACAGCAGGTTGTCCAGGCGGGCACCGGCGATGAACGCCTGGTCGAGGCCGATCACGGCGGCGCGCTGGGTATCGTAGAAGCTCAGCTCGTAGTCAAGGATGGCGTCGGCGGTGATGCCGTGCTCCAGCTGCAACTGCTCGCCGAGCAGGTCGCGGAAGTCGCGGGTCTCGCCGGCGGCGACCTGGGCGAGGATCGGCGGCAGCTCGGTCTGCGCATTGATCGCCCAGCCCAGGTTGGCTTCGCGGTTGAGGTGGATCGCCAGGTTGGGGATCACCGCAATGGGCGCCCTGAAGTCGATCAGCTTGCTTTCCACCTTGCCGGCCAGGCGGAAGGTGACGCGGCCGGCCAGGGACAGGTCGCGGTCGAACCAGGGCGCAAACAGCGCGCCGCCGTAGACCTCGACGCCCAGCTGCCAGTAGCCGTTGCGCACCAGCTCGGGGTTCGGCTTGACGCGCAGGCACGGGCTGTCGGTATGGGCGCCGACCAGGCGCAGGCCGTTTTCCAGCAGCGGCACTGTGCCGAGCTTGAAGGCGATCAGCGAGGAGTCGTTGCGGGTGACGTAATAGCGGCCACCGGCTTCGGTGCGCCAGGCCTCGCGCTCGTCCAGGCGCTGATAGCCGGCCTCTTCAAGGCGGAGGGCGAGGGCCTGGGTGGCGTGGAAGGGGGTGGGTGAGGCCGCGAGGAAATCGATCAGGCCCTGGTTGAGTTCTGCACGCATGGGTAACTCCGGACAGCGAATGGCCGGAAGTTTAACGTAAATGCGCAAATCTGCGGCCAGGCGAGAACCTTGTAAAACAATCAGAACGGCGCGGGCGATTCGAAGCGCAGGCGTTCGCCGGTCTGCGGATGGGTCAGGGCCAGCATGCTGGCGTGCAGGCAGAGGCGGTCGCGCAGGGCCAGGGCTTCGCCCTCGGCATACAGGCGGTCACCGAGCAGCGGGTGGCCGATGCTGAGCATGTGCACACGCAACTGGTGCGAGCGCCCGGTGATTGGCGTCAGCTCCACGCGGCTCCAGTTGCCGTGGCGCTCCATGACCCGCCAGAAGGTCAGCGCATGACGGCCCTGTTCGAAGTCCACCACGTGGCGCGGCTTGGTTGGCGGGTCGTAGCGCAGCGGTGCCTCGATGCGGCCACTGTCCGGTTCCGGCTCACCCCAGCAGAGGGCGGTGTAGGCCTTTTCGGTTTCGCGGTCGTGGAACTGGCGGGACAGCTCGCGGTGGCTGTCGGCATCGCGGGCCAGCACGATCAGCCCGGAGGTCTCCCAGTCCAACCGGTGGACGATGCGCGCTTCCGGGTAGCCGTTCTCCTGCAGACGGGTGATCAGGCAGTCCTTGTTGTCGTCCGCGCGGCCGGGCACGGAGAGCAGCAGGGTGGGCTTGTTCACCACCAGCAGGGCGGCGTCCTCATGGACGAATTCGATCTGGGAAAGCGGCATGGAAGCTCTTGCGCGAATAAGAATGACGAAAACGACTGCGGCGGCCGAAGCCGCCGCAGGTCCACCACAACCGGATCAACGCTCCGGCAGGGTGATGTTGAGTTCCAGGATCGAACAGCTGCCCTGGTTGGCCAGCTCGACCTGGACTTGTTCCTGATCGATGGGCACGTATTTGCGGATCACTTCCAGCAGGTCTTTCTGCAGCTGCGGGAGGTAGTCCGGTTGCGAACGGTTGCCGCGCTCATGGGCGACGATGATCTGGAGTCTTTCTTTCGCGATGGATGCGCTGGATTGCGACTTCCGGCTGCGGAAGAAATCTAAAAGGCTCATTCACGTCCTCCGAACAGTCGTTGCAGGAATCCTTTCTTCTGCACGTCGAGGAAACGGTGGGGCATTTCTTTGCCCAGCAGTCGCTCGACGGCGTCGCTGTACGCCTGGCCGGCATCGCTTTCTTCGTCGAGGATGACCGGTACGCCCTGGTTGGATGCCTTGAGCACCGCCTGGGATTCCGGGATCACGCCGAGCAGACGGATGGCCAGGATTTCCTCGACGTCTTCGACGCCGAGCATTTCGCCCTTGGTGACGCGCTCGGGGTTGTAGCGGGTCAGCAGCAGGTGTTCCTTGATCGGGTCCTCGCCTTTCTCGGCGCGGGCGGACTTGCTGGCCAGCAGGCCCAGCATGCGGTCGGAGTCGCGGACCGAGGAGACTTCCGGGTTGGTCACGACGATCGCCTCGTCGGCGTAGTACATGGCCAGGTGGGCACCTTTCTCGATGCCAGCCGGGGAGTCGCAGATGACGTAGTCGAAGGATTGCTTGAGCTCTTCGATGACCTTGCCGACGCCTTCCTGGGTGAGGGCGTCCTTGTCGCGGGTCTGGCTGGCGGCCAGCACGTACAGGTTTTCGAGGCGCTTGTCCTTGATCAGGGCCTGGGTGAGGGTCGCTTCGCCGTTGATGACGTTGACGAAGTCGTACACCACGCGGCGTTCGCAGCCCATGATCAGGTCGAGGTTACGCAGGCCCACGTCGAAGTCGACGATGACGGTCTTGTGGCCGCGCAGGGCCAGGCCGGTGCCGATGGCTGCGCTGGTGGTGGTTTTACCGACGCCACCTTTACCGGAAGTGACTACGAGGATCTTGGCCAAGGTGATTCACCCCAAAGAAAAAACGAAGAATTCTGGTCCCTGAAAGTCGCGGCAGTATCCGTTAAAGGCGGGTGATGTTCAACACGTCACCCGACAGGCTGACGTGCACTGCCTGCCCCCATTGCGGACTGCGTCGAAGGTCTTCGGCGACCTTGTAATTACCAGCGATGGAAACGAGTTCCGCGGCCAGCTGCTGGCAGAAAATGCGGGCACTGGTATCGCCCTTGACGCCGGCCAGGGCGCGTCCGCGCATCGGACCGTACACATGGATGTTTCCGTCGGCGAGAAGTTCCGCGCCCGGGCTGACGGGGGCGAGCACGATCAGGTCGCCGCCGGCGGCGTAGATCTGCACGCCGCCGCGGACCGGAGTGGTGACCAGCTTGGTCGGACGGACGACCGGTGCCGGCGGCTCGGCAGGTTTTTCCGCAGCAGCTTCCTGGGTCGGCGCCTGGGCCTCGGCTGCGGGCTGCGCGGCTGCAATGGGCTCGCCGGGTGCGGCGGGTTTCTCGGCCTGGGTGCCAGCGCCGGCGGCCTGCTCGACCACCTTCTCCGAGAGTTTTTCGCCGCGCGGGCGACGTACCGGCGCGGCGCCGGTCACCTGCGGGACGGCGTCCTTGGGTTCGACCGGGCGCTCGCGGGACGAGCCCGACGGCGGCAGCACGGGGATGTCGAACATGGTGGCCAGGCGGATGTCTTCCTCGCGGCTGGCGCGAATGGCCAGGGTGCGCAGGCCGTGGCGGCGGCAGATGTCCAGCACGCCCTGCAGGTCGAGCTGGCCTTCGCCGTCGGGGAGCTTGTCCAGCGCCAGCACCAGCGGGGTGTCGCGGAAGAAGTTGGGGGCCTGGGCGACCTTGTCGGCGAGCTGGCGGTCCAGGCGCGGCAGGTCATTGTGGGCCAGTTCCAGAACGGTGACGGCCAGCATGCTGCCCTTGAGCTGGAATACGGGATCGTGGTCGAGAAGGTCGGCTTGGCTCATGGTCAGGCTGCATCACTAAATGGTGTGGACTTATAACGGAGCGCCCCGGCAGCCGCAAGCGTGGCGGAGGGCCAGGGCGTGAAGGCGGGCGCGGTGTGCATCGGCAAGGTAGAATGTCGGGCTTTGACCTAGCCGGAAAGTTCCATGGACCGCCCCACCTTTCGCCGTGAGTTTCTCCATCCCCGCCACTGGCCGCTCTGGCTCGGCCTCGGCGTGCTGTGGCTGGTGGTGCAGTTGCCGTACCCGGCGTTGCTGGCCCTGGGGCGTGCGCTGGGGGCGCTGATGTACCGCGTGGTGGGCAGCCGCCGGGCAATCGCTGCACGGAACCTGGAATTGTGCTTCCCGGAACTCTCCGCCGCCGAGCGCAAGCGCTTGCTCAAGGAAAACTTCGCCTCCACCGGCATCGCCTTCTTCGAAATGGCCATGAGTTGGTGGTGGCCCAAAGCCCGACTGGCCAAGCTCGCCCACATCGAAGGCATCGAGCACCTGAAGAAGGCCGAGGCCGAAGGCAAGGGCGTGATCCTCATGGCCATGCATTTCACCACCCTGGAGATCGGCGCGGCGCTGCTGGGCCAGGTGCAGACCATCGACGGCATGTACCGCGAGCACGACAACCCGGTGTTCGACTTCGTCCAGCGTACCGGCCGCGAACGGCATAACGCCGACGCTACCGCCATCGAGCGCGAGGACGTGCGCGCCATGCTCAAGGTGCTGCGCGCCGGCCGCGCCATCTGGTACGCGCCGGACCAGGATTACGGCGCCAAGCAGAGCCTGTTCGTGCCGTTGTTCGGCATCCAGGCCGCCACCGTCACTGCCACCACCAAGTTCGCCCGCCTGGGCCGCGCGCTGGTGCTGCCCTTCACCCAGTCGCGCCTGGCCGACGGCTCGGGCTACCGCCTGACCATCCATCCGCCGCTGGAAGACTTCCCCGGCGAGAGCGAAGAGGCCGACTGCCTGCGCATCAACCAGTGGGTGGAACGCGAGATTCGCCGCCAGCCCGAGCAGTACCTCTGGGCGCATCGGCGCTTCAAGAGCCGCCCTGAGGGCGAGCCGAAGCTCTACGACAAGAAGTAGGCCGGGGGCTACGCTGGTAACGACGCGACAAGGACTTCAGCTGTGACCGACTCCGCCACTGCACCGACTTCCCCGGCCGTCACCGGCCTCATTCTTTCCGGCGGCGGTGCGCGGGCGGCTTACCAGGTCGGCGTGCTGTCCGCCATCGCCGAGCTGCTGCCCGAGGGGGCGGAGAATCCTTTCCCGGTGATCGTCGGCACTTCAGCCGGCGCCATCAATGCCGTCGGTCTCGCCTGCGGTGCGCTGTCCTTCACCGGCGCGGTGCAGCGCCTGACCAAGGTCTGGAAGGGCTTTCGCACCGGGCAGGTCTACCGTTCCGACTGGCCGGGCGTGTTCAGCCAGGCCTTCAAGTTCCTCGGCCACAGTCTGCTCGGGCTGGGCAAGCGCGAGCCGGTGGCGCTGCTGGACAGCACGCCGTTGCGCTATCTCCTGGAACGTGAACTGGACCTGTCCGGCATCGCCGCGGCCGTGCGCCGCCGCAACCTGCGCGCGGTGGCAGTCACCGCGTTCGGCTACGAATCGGGGCAGGCGGTGACTTTCTACCAGGGCCGCGCCACCATCGATCCCTGGCTGCGCCACCGGCGTATCGGCGTGCCGACGCGCCTGCAGATCGAGCATTTGCTGGCCAGCTCGGCGATTCCGTTGCTGTTCCGCCCGGTGAAGATTCTCCGCGAGTTCTTCGGCGATGGTGCGGTGCGGCAGCAGGCACCGATCAGCCCGGCGCTGCACCTGGGCGCCAACCGCGTTCTGGTGATTGGTGTGAGCGGCAATCCCACCGTCGGCAGTGCCAACGAGTCCGTGGCGAACTACCGTACCGGCCAGCCGCCGAGCCTGGCGCAGGTGGGTATCCATCTCCTCAACAGCACCTTCATCGACAACCTGGAAGGCGATATCGAGTTGCTGCACCGCATCAACTTCCTCAGTTCACTGGTGCCCGAAGAGGCGCGCCGCTCGACGCTGGGGTTGGCTCCCGTGGATGTGCTGCTGATTTCGCCAAGCCGGCCGCTGGACGAGATCGCCGCGCAATACCGCCACGAACTGCCGCGCGCGCTGCGCCTGTTCCTGCGCGGGCCGGGGGCGACCAGGGCGAGCGGCGCGGGTGTGCTCAGCTACCTGCTGTTCGAGCCGGGCTACTGCAATGCGCTGATCGAGTTGGGGTACCGCGATGCCATGGAAAAGCGCGCGGAGATCGCGCGCTTTCTGGGGATGGAGGAATGGTCGCTTTAGGCACCCATCCTACGAAAGCTCATCGGGCTTCAGTCAGACCGCGAACACGCCATCGCGATAGTCGCGCAGGGCCTGCTCGATTTCCTCGCGGCTGTTCATCACGAACGGGCCGTACTGCACGATGGGTTCATTGAGCGGCTTGCCGGCCAGGAGCAGGACGCGCGCGCCCTGGTCGCTGGACAGCTGGATCTCGTCGCCCTGGCCCAGGCGCACCAGGCGGTTGGTGGCGACGGTCTCGTTGCCGCGCTCGCCCGGCACCTGCAGCGAACCCTCATAGACGTACAGCATCACCCGATGGCCCGCCGGAATCTGCGGAGCCACCGAAGTGCCCGCCGGCAGGACCAGATCGTAATAGTGCGGTTCGGTGCCCGGACGCTGCACCGCGCCATCGACGGCGGTCTCGCCATCGTCGAAGCGCCCGGCGATCACGGTCACGCCCACACCTTGCCCGGTGGTCACGCGCGGCACGTCTTCCGGCTCGATATCGCGGTAGCCGGCCGGGGACAGCTTGTCCTTCGCCGGCAGGTTCAGCCACAGCTGGAAGCCACGCATGGCGCCTTCCACCTGTTCGGGCATCTCGCTGTGGATGATGCCGTGGGCCGCCGTCATCCACTGCACGCCGCCGGGCTTGAGCAGGCCGGTATTGCCCAGGTGGTCTTCGTGGCGCATGCGCCCTTCGAGCATGTAGGTGACGGTCTCGAAGCCGCGGTGCGGGTGCGAGGGGAAGCCGGCGATGTAGTCGTCGGGGTTCTGCGTGTCGAACTGGTCGAGCATCAGGAACGGATCGAAGCGTTCGATGCCCGCGCCGCCGATGACGCGGGTCAGGCGCACGCCAGCGCCGTCGGAGGCCGGGTGGCCGATGTGCTGGTCGATCACGGTACGTAAGCGGGTCATGGGGACCTCCTTGATCTGTGAATGGAGATCATCCTAGTCCCAAATGGTGGATCAATGGTTGCGAGTTTTTCAGCTTACCAATCGATAAAATAGATGTATCAATGGAAAGAAAACCGCCGCCCAAGGGCGACGGTTCCGATTCACTCCTGGATCTGCAGGCGCCGGGCTTCGGTATAGAAGTAGCGCAGCTTCTCGTACTCGAAGGGCGTGTTCATCTGCCCGTAGCGGAAGCCGTTGCTGTAGCGCTTGTCGATGATCTCCAGCACCGGCAGTTCCCAGTACTCGCGGCTGAGCTCGGAGTAGTTCAGGTAGTTCACTTCGCGGGCGGCGACGAAGTCGGTGACCAGCCCGCCGGTGTCGCGCAGGTTGGACGGGCCGAGGATCGGCAGCATCAGATAGGGGCCATCGGGGACGCCCCAGTAGCCCAGGGTCTGGCCGAAGTCCTCGCTGAGCCTGGGCAGGCCCATGGCGGTGGCCGGGTCCCACAGGCCGCCGATGCCGAAGATGGTGTTGAACAGCAGCCGCGCGGTGCTGTTCGCCGCGCGCTGGGGCTTGAGCTGGGCAACGCTGTTGAGCAGCGTCGGCACTTCGCCCAGGTTGCTGAAGAAGTTGCTCACGCCAGTACGCACGAAATGCGGGGTGACGTACTCGTAGCCGTGCACCACGGGCAGGAAGACCCACTCGTCGAAGCGGTAGTTGAAGTGATAGACCCGGCGGTTCCACGACTCCCAGGGGTCGTAGACGTTGAGGGCGTCGAAGGTGGCGCGCTCGAACTCGCGCTGGTCCAGGCCGGGGTTGAACTTCAGCGCGTCGAGCGGGTGCTTGAAGCCGTCGTCGTCCGGCGCCATGTCGAACTTGGTGGTGATGGGCGTCTGTACCGGTTGCGCGGACTCGGCCTGGGCGACGCCGCAGGCCAGCAGCAGGGCAAGAGTCCAGGAATGGCGGAGTGGCATGGAGTCAGTTTCCTGTCTGCGCGGTGGCCAGGCCGTCGGCCGGGGCACCCTGTCCCTTGAAGAAGCCCAGCATGTCCTGGGCGTTCACGCGGTAATTGAGGTTGCCGCAGTGGCCGCCGCGGGGGTAGAGCGTCAGGCGATCGCCAAAGGTGCGGCGCAGGAAGCCGATATCGCCCGGGCCGAGGATGACGTCGTCGGCGTTGTGCATGACGGCGATCTTCGGGCTCTGCTTCAGGTAGTCCTGGACGCCATACAGGCTGACCTGGTCGATCAGCTGCGGGAGGCTGCCGCCGTCGTACTTGGCGCGCCAGAGCGGCATCAACTGGTCGGTCATGTAGCACTCGAAGTCGCATTGCATGGCGCGCTTGAAGAACGGCGTCAGGCTGGTGCCTTCGGTGATCGGGTACTTGGGCGGGGTGATCAGGCCGCGGCGGTTGATCAGGTCGGAGGTGAAGGCGATGTCGGCGGAGGAGAAGCGGAATACCGCGCCGATCAGCATGGCCATCTCTTCATTGGAAAGGTGTTGCTTGGACTGCTGCAGGTCGAAGAGGAAGGCGTCGTTGAGGTCGACATAGCCCTTCTGGTTGAAGTAACGGGTCAGCTTGGCCAGGATCACCTGGTAGAAGGTGTTGGTGTCGTTGATGCCCTTGACCTGGGTCTGCACCAGCTTGTCGAGGTTGCTGACCGAGGTGTAGAGGTTCACCGGCGGGTTGAGCAGCAACACACGCTTGAAGTTGAAGCTGCGGCGGGTTTCGTCGAGCTTGCTGACGAAGGCTGCGTGCAGCGCGCCCAGGCTGTAGCCGGTCAGGTAGTAGTCGCTGACAGGCAGCTCCGGATGCTGCGCGCGCACCGCCTGCATGACTCTGTACAGGTCGTCGGCATCGTCGGGCGTGTAGCCCGGAGTGGCGACGTGGGAAGCGCCAACCATGAAGTCCCAGCTGGTGGGCGAGGACAGTTGCACCACGTGGTAGCCGGCGCCGTAGAAGAGGCGCTTGAGGTACTCCGGCGTCGTGCTGGCGTAGTTGGCGCCGGTGCCGGCAATGATGAATACCAGCGGCGCCTTGTGGTTCTGCCAGGCCAGGCGATAGTGGAGCTTTTTCACTGGCCAGAAGTTGCTCGGCAGCTCGTACTCGCGCTCCGGGCGCAGCTTGAGCGCGTAGTCCGACTGGCGGATATCGTCGTCCGCCGGCAGTTGCGGGCGCAGCTCCGGCGGGGTGGTGGCAATGGTCGCCTCGAACGGGTTGATCAATGGGTAGCCGTAGCTGGCCTGATCCACGTCGCGGGCCGATGCCGGGCCGGCGAGCCCCAGTGCGAGGCAACCTATCAGGGCCGCCGCGCGGTAAAGAAATGTCATCGTATGAAGTCCTTTCAGGAGAGGCCAACTCTAGGGTGACCGCCGAATAAGACCAGCGCATTTCCGACAAGTGCGATTGGCGTTCAGCCCTTGTGTGCCAGGTCTTTCAGCGCGTCACCGGTTAGACGATAGACGGTCCATTCGTCCTGTGGGCGCGCGCCCAGGCTGCGATAGAAGCCAATGGCCGGTTCGTTCCAGTCCAGCACCGACCATTCCAGCCGGCCACAGCCACGCTCCACCGCCAGTCGCGCCAGCTCCGTGAGCAGCGCCTTGCCCAGGCCGGCGCCTCGCGCGGCGGGGCGCACGTAGAGGTCTTCGAGGTAGATGCCGGGCTGGCTCAGCCAGGTGGAATAATTGTGGAAGAACAGCGCAAAACCCTGGGGCGTGCCGTCCACTTCGCCGATCAGCACCTCGGCAAAAGGGCGCGGGCCGAACAGGTGGTCGTGCATGCGCTGGGCGTCGGCCTTCACTTCGTGGACCAGCTTTTCGTAGTCGGCCAGTTCGCGAATGAGGTCGAGAATCAGCGGGATGTCGCCCGGGACGGCGGGGCGCAGGGTGGCACGAGGCATCGGTCATTCCTTGCAGGGCGGGGTCGCGGCGAGGATGCCCAAAGGCGGGCGCGGCTGGCAACCGGGCGTCTCAGTAAAGCTCCAGGCTTTCCACCCAGACCAGCTCGCAGGCGCCGGCGCCGGTGTCTTCGCGGGTCAGTGAGCTGACCCAGCGCCAGCCGTCATCACCCTCCACGCGCACCAGCTTGCCGGAGAGGCGAATGTGCTCGCCGGCGCTGACCTGGGCCAGGGTGCGCGCCACGTCGTCGCTGGCCGGGATCATGTGCATGTTGGCGGCATGGGTCTCCAGCTCCCGGCGGGGAATCGGCAGCTTGTCGGCGTGCCAGTAGAACCAGCGGTTGCCCTGGGTGATGCGGATATCGGCCAGCACGCGCGGATCGTCCATCGGCCCCCAGCCCAGGGCGAGGTCGGTGGGCGACAACTCTGCCTCGCGACCCAGGCGGTAGTCCTCGCGGCCCAGCACGCGCGCCTCGATGCTGAAATCCTCCAGCGGATAGATGGAGTAGCGCGCCAGGCGGAAGCCGCCATTGGCCAGTGTCTGGCTGTGCTGCTGCGGCGCCTGGGGACGTTCGGTGGGCCAGAGCCACCAGAAGCTGCCCGCCAGGCAGGCCAGCAGGAACAGGGTCGATCGTTTCATCGAAGGCTCCATTGCTGGGCGAAGTCTAGGCTGCAACCGGCCCCCCTTGCATCGGCCCTTGCGCTGGTTATGCTGGGCGCCGATTTCCCGCCTGCCCAGAGTAGTGGCGCCATGTCCCGTCGTTTGCCCCTGATCCTCCTCCTGCTCGCCCTGGCCCTGTGGCTGGCCGCCAGTTATGGCGTACGTTTCGGGCTGATGGAGGATGGCCGCTGGGTCGGCATCTGCGCCGACGAGGCCGCGCGCTGGGAGTGCGGCGTGCGTTCGCAGCTGGGCTGGGCGATCCACTTCGGCGTATTCGGCAAGCTGGCCCTGGGGCTTTCGCTGCTGGCGTTCTTCGTGCCGCGCCAGGCCGGCTGGTGGCTGGCGGTACTGGCGATGCTGGTCACGCTGCCGGCGCTGGTGCTGTACAACGCCGGCCTCGCGGTGTTCGCGGTGGTATTGGCCGGGTTGCGCCTGGTGCGGGCAGCAGGACGCTGAGTCAGGCCTTTTGCGGCGCCAGCCGTCCGCGTAACAGTGCGCCGAGCAGGAGCAGGCTCACCGCTGCCCAGCCCAGTGCCTGAAGATTGCTCAAGCCTTCCAGCGCCAGCTGTGCGGGAATCCCGGCGGCAATGATCAATGCCAGCAACAGTGCTTCTCGACGTGGTGTCGCAACCGGCCGGCACAGATAGACCAGCGCCGGGAACAGCAGTGCCGCGCTGGGGAAGCTGCGGTAGCGGGCGTCGAAGACCATCCCGAGCATCAGTACCGCGCCAGCGAAACCGGCCGCCGCCAGCCACAGGCCGGCGTGGCGCTGCAGCCAGCCGAACGCCTTCGACCGCCAACCCGCGCGGGCTGACAGCGCCAGGCTGATGTGCAGCAGCACCAGCAGGTTGAGGCCAACCAGTGCCGCCGACCAGAGCCACTCGCCCCAGAAGCGGCTGGTGATCACCGACAGCTCCAGCCACAGGCCGATGCAGCCGGCGCCGAGGGCGCCAGCCAGCGGCAACAGGAAGGCATGGCGGGCAGAAGCGGGGCGGCCGCCGACCAGCAATCCAGCGAGCAGGATCACGCCGGAAAGTCCCAGCCAGAGCGGCCAGTCCGGCAGGTTGCTGACCGGCCCGGCGAGCACGCCTTTCTCTGCGCGATCGGCGCTGAACAGGCCCCAGTAACCGCCCACCGCGCCTTCGCTCTGGCGTTTCCAGGGCTGGTCGAAGGCTTCGATCAGGTTGTAGCGCCAGCCTTTCTCCTCGGCCATGTGCACGAAGCCGCGGATGAAGCGCGCCTCGTTGACGCGGCTGGGCAGTGCGGTTTCGCGCTGGCGGCCTTCGCTGGGCCAGCCGGTTTCGCCGATCAGGATGTCCTTGGGGGCGAACTCGCGGCCGAAGTCTTCGCGGATCTTCGCCACGTGGGCGAGTGCATCGTCGATCCCGCTGGGATTGTCTTCCCAGTACGGCAACAGGTGGATGGTGATGAAGTCCACCGCCGGGGCGATCTCCGGGTGCTGGTGCCAGAAGTCCCAGACGTCGGCGTAGGTCACCGGCTGGCGAACACGAGCCTTCACCTTGTGGATCAGCCCGGCGAGGTAGCGCCCGGTAACTTCCTTTCGCAACAGGGTCTCGTTGCCGACGATCACCGCCTGTACCACGTCCGGGTACTGGTTGGCCGCCTTGATCAGCGCCTCGACTTCCCGATCGGTATCCACCGGGTTGGCATTGACCCAGGCGCCGAGCATCAGCTTCAGGCCGTGCTTGCGCGCCAGCGCCGGGATGCCTTCCAGGCCGGTCATGGAATAGGTGCGCACGCACTCGAAGCGCGTTGCCAGCAGCGCCAGGTCGGCGTCCATCTGCTCCGGGCGCAGGACGAAGGGCTGGTCGAAGGGCGACTGGTCCTTGGCGAACGGGCTGTAGGACGCGCACTGCAGCTTGTGCGTGGGCGTGGCCGCGTCGGGCAGGGCCACCGGTCTGCCCAGGCCGTACCAGAGGCCGCCGAGGGCGATCAGGGCAAGCAGCAGGGCGAGAAGGTAAGGGAGAAGCGGAAAGCGCGAGGACTGGGGCATGGGGGCACGCGAACCGTGGCGAGGCGCGCATCTTAGCAACGCCGCTTGCCGCCGTCAGTGCCCGTGCGTGGCGTTCACGCGTGGCGGTGAATCCAGTTGTGCGTCGGCTGGGCCGCGTTGCCCTCGATGCGCTTCCAGAACTTCTCGTGGAAGTGGAAGCCCACCGCGTTGCACAGCGGCTCGACGATCGCCACCAGGCCGCCCACGGTGATGCTGCCGGTCAGCGCGTAGGCGACGCTGAAGGCGATGGCGAAGTGCATCAGGGTGAAGGTGACGGTCTTGAGCATGGTGGCGATCCTCCAGTCGAGAATGATTCTCCGTTGCTGAAAGCCTACTGCGCAGGAACCCTCTCGAGTAATCGAGCCTCTGTATGGACGCGATAGGCCGGCACCTTCGTCGCGGATGGAATGGCGCGGTCGTGGATGGACGGTTTCTGTCGTGGATCGGACCGTTTGGCGTCGTTCTCAGAGCAGTTCGCCAGCAGCGGGCGCCGATCATGAAAGGGCGGCCAAGACCGCGAATGGCGCCGGGTCTACCCGGACGCCGCAACGAAAAATCACGGGGAGAAAACCATGACAATGATGCGACGCCTGTTGGGCCTGGGCGCAGGTCTGGTGCTGTCGGCGGCGGCCGGGCTGGCCGGCGCGGCGGCCAAGCCGGAAATCACCATCGGTTACGTGGACGGCTGGTCGGACAGCGTGGCGACCACCCACGTCGCCGCCGAGATCATGCGCGAGAAGCTCGGCTACCAGGTCAAGCTGATGCCGGTTGCCGCCGGGATCATGTGGCAGGGCGTGGCGCGCGGCAAGCTCGACGCCATGCTCTCGGCCTGGCTGCCGGTCACCCACGGCGCCTACTACGAGAAGATGAAGGACAAGGTCACCAACCTGGGCGTGAACTACCCGGGCGCGAAGATCGGCCTGATCGTGCCCGAATACGTGAAAGCCAACAGCATCGAGGACCTCAAGGCGCAGAAGGATGACTTCGGCGGCCGCATCGTCGGCATCGACGCCGGCGCCGGCGTGATGCTCAAGACCGACCAGGCGATCAAGGACTACGGCCTGGACTACAAGCTGGTAGCCAGTTCCGGCAGCGGCATGATCGCCGAGCTGACACGTGCGGAGAACGACAAGAAGGCCATTGCCGTGACCGGCTGGATTCCGCACTGGATGTTCGCCAAGTGGAAGCTGAAGTTCCTCGAAGACCCGAAAAAGGTCTACGGCGAAGAAGAGCACGTCGACAGCGTGGCCAACCCGGCGCTGGAGAAGAAGGCGCCGGAAGTCTGGGCCTTCCTGAAGAAGTTCCAGTGGAAGGACGGCCAGGAAATCGGCGAAGTCATGCTCGCCGTGCAGAATGGTGAGAAGCCGGAAGTGGCCGCCAAGAAATGGGTCGAAGCGCATCCGGATCGCGTGAAGGAATGGCTGTGATCTTCTAGGCCGAACTGACGCCAGCAACAGAAGAATCCCCCGCGAACGCCATCGTTCGCGGGGGATTTTTTTATTCCGAGGCGTCTATTCCGGGCTTGTTCGCAAGAGAGGGCAAATCGCTACGACTAAAGTCGTCTGGAGAGCTTGCAGCGCTCCAATAAATTAGGGATCGACGACATCCGCGTCATCCCCGCTGTGAGGACAAGAACAAAATGAACGACAGCATCTACCAGCGGATTGATACCAATCCGCGCTTCAAAGAGTTGGTGGCCAAGCGCGAGCGATTCGCCTGGCTGCTCTCCCTGATCATGTTGGGCCTGTACGTGGTCTTCATCCTGCTCATCGCCTTCCAGCCGCAGCTGCTGGGCGCGAAGATCAGTGCCGATTCGTCCGTCACCTGGGGCATCCCCATGGGCGTCGGGCTTATTCTCTCTGCCTTCGTGCTCACCGGCATCTACGTGCGCCGGGCGAACGGTGAATTCGACCGCCTCAACCAGGAAATCCTCAAGGAGGCCCAGCAATGAAAGGCCGAATTTCTGCGGCCCTCGCACTGGCCGCTTTCGCTCCGTCACTCTGGGCTGACGCCCTCACCGGCGAAGTTCAGCGCCAGCCGCTGAACATCTCCGCCATCGTCATGTTCGTCGCCTTCGTCGGCCTGACCCTGTGCATCACCTACTGGGCCTCCAAGCGCAGCAAGTCCGCTGCTGACTTCTATACCGCCGGCGGCAGCATCACCGGCTTCCAGAACGGCCTGGCGATCGCCGGCGACTACATGTCCGCCGCGTCCTTCCTGGGTATTTCCGCGCTGGTGTTCACTTCCGGCTACGACGGCCTGATCTACTCCATCGGCTTCCTCGTCGGCTGGCCGATCATCCTTTTCCTGATCGCTGAACGCCTGCGCAACCTGGGCAAGTACACCTTCGCCGACGTGGCCTCCTACCGACTGAAGCAGAAGGACATCCGCACCCTGTCCGCCTGCGGCTCGCTGGTGGTCGTGGCCTTCTACCTGATCGCGCAGATGGTCGGCGCCGGCAAGCTCATCGAGCTGCTGTTCGGCCTGAACTACCACGTCGCCGTGGTCCTGGTCGGTATCCTGATGGTCCTGTACGTGCTGTTCGGCGGCATGCTCGCCACCACCTGGGTGCAGATCATCAAGGCCGTGCTGCTGCTCTCGGGCGCCACGTTCATGGCGATCATGGTGCTCAAGCACGTCAACTTCGACATCAGCACCCTGTTCTCCGAAGCCATCAAGGTCCACCCGAAAGGCGAGGGCATCATGAGCCCCGGCGGCCTGGTGAAGGACCCGATCTCCGCATTCTCCCTGGGCTTCGCGCTGATGTTCGGCACCGCCGGCCTGCCGCACATCCTGATGCGCTTCTTCACCGTCAGTGACGCCAAGGAAGCCCGCAAGTCGGTGTTCTTCGCTACCGGCTTCATCGGCTACTTCTACATCCTGACCTTCATCATCGGCTTCGGCGCGATCCTGCTGGTCAGCACCAACCCGGACTTCAAGGACGCCACCGGCGCCCTGCTGGGCGGCAACAACATGGCCGCCGTGCACCTGGCCGATGCCGTGGGTGGCAGCCTGTTCCTCGGCTTCATCTCCGCCGTCGCGTTCGCCACCATCCTCGCGGTGGTTGCCGGCCTGACCCTGGCCGGTGCGTCGGCCGTGTCCCACGACCTGTACGCCAGCGTGCTCAAAGGCGGCAAGGCCAACGAGAAGGATGAGCTGCGCGTGTCGAAGATCACCACCGTCTGCCTCGGCGTGGTGGCCATCGTTCTCGGCATCCTGTTCGAGAAGCAGAACATCGCCTTCATGGTCGGCCTGGCCTTCTCCATCGCCGCCAGCTGCAACTTCCCGGTGCTGCTGCTCTCCATGTACTGGAAGAAACTGACCACCCGTGGCGCGAAGATCGGCGGCTGGCTCGGCCTGATCACCGCGGTGACCCTGATGATCCTCGGCCCGACCATCTGGGTACAGATCCTCGGCCACGAGAAAGCCATCTACCCGTACGAGTACCCGGCGCTGTTCTCCATGGCCGTGGCCTTCATCGGTATCTGGTTCTTCTCCATCACCGACAAGTCCGCCGCTGCCGACGAGGAGCGTGCACGCTTCTTCCCGCAATTCATTCGCTCGCAGACCGGCCTGGGTGCCACTGGCGCCGTTGCCCACTGATCGCTTGAGCTAACCTGCCGGGGCCGGAGGTGGAAACACCTCCGGCCCTGCTTTTTTGACAGGGATGGATAACGGATGTCCGACGATTTCAACTTCGCCTCGCCTCCTTTCGACCAGCTTCGTCCGCTGGAGCGCGAGCAGCTGCGCGATGCATTGAGCGTGGGTTACTACACGGTCGACGAAGTACTGCTCGAGGCCGGTGCGCCGGTGCCCTGCCTGTTCATCCTGATGAAGGGTGTGATCGAAGAGCGCGGCGAGGACGGCAGGCTGTTCGCGCAATATGGCGCCGAAGACCTGTTCGATGTTCGCGGATTGCTCTCCGGCAGCAGCAAGCACCGTTACCAGGCAGTGGAAGAAAGCATCGTCTACGAACTGCCCGCGGCGGTTTTCCATCAGCTCTGCGCGGACAATCCCCAGTTCGCGCAATTCTTCCGCGCGGACCTGGCCAGCAAGCGCCAGCTGGAGCGCCGCGACGGGCAGAACCTGGCCGAATTCATCCTCACCCGTATCGCCTCCGAACACCTGTTGCCGGCCATTGAAGTGGAGCCTACGTTGCCGCTGGGCGATGCGGCGCGCCTGCAGCTGAGCCGTGGTGCCGACGCCTTGCTGGTGCGCGAGGAAGGTGCCCTGGGCATTGTCACCCGCACCGACCTGATGACCGCGCACTTCCGCGATGGCTTCAGCGAGGCGCAACCCATCGGCCCGCTGGCGCACCGCCCGCTGAGCCATGTCGAGCTGGGGGATTTTCTCTTCGACGCGATGATCCTCATGACCCGCCAGCGCATCGAACGCGTGGCGGTGTGCGAGGAGGGCAGGGTGGTCGGCCTGTTGCACCTGACCCAGGTGCTCAGCCTGTTCTCCACCCACTCCCATGTGCTGGCGCTGCGCATCGCTCGCGCCGAGAGCGAGGCCGAGCTGCGCGCCGCGGCCGAGACCCTGCACACGCTGATCGCCACCCTGGCGGGCAATGGCATCCGCCTGCGTTTCATCATGCAACTGGTCAGCGCGCTGAACGAACAATTGCTCGAGCGCCTCTTCGAACTGCAAGTGCCGCCGGTGCTGCGCGGCCGCTGCTGCCTGCTGGTGATGGGCAGCGAAGGGCGCGCGGAGCAACTGCTGAAAACCGACCAGGACAACGCCCTGATCCTCGACGACGGTCTGCCGGTGGAGCAGGGCCTGCTGCTGATGCAGCGCTTCTCTGCCGCCTTGTTGGAATTCGGCTATCCGCCATGTCCCGGTGGCGTGATGGCCAGCCGGCCGGAGTGGTGCAAAGCCTTGTCGGAATGGCAGCGCGAATTGCGCGAGTTGCCGTTGCAGGGGCGCCCGGAGCAACTGATGCGCCTGTCGATTCTTGCCGATGCCTGGCCGGTGGCGGGCAACCGGCGGCTGTTCGACGGCCTGCGCGAATGCCTGGGTGAACTGGCTGGCGACAGCAGCCGCTGGATGAGCGACCTCGCCTTGCCGGCGCTGCAATTCGACACGCCGCTGACCTTCCTCGGCCAACTCAAGACCCAGGATGCGCAGCTCGACGTGAAGCGCGGCGGCATCTTCCCCATCGTCCACGGCGCCCGCGTGCTGGCCGTGCGCGAAGGCCTGGAGGAGCGCGGCACGCTGGGCCGGCTGACTGCGCTGAAGGCGCTCGGCGTGCTGGACGAGTCGCTGGTGGACAACCTGGTCGAGTCCTTCGAGCTGTTCCTTCAACTGCGCCTGCGCCAGCAATTGGACGGCAAGCGTGACGGTCGCGAGCAGGGGCTCGATGTTTCCCGACTGAGCCGCCACGAGCGCGACCTGCTGCGCTTCGGCTTGCACACGGTGAAGAAGTTCAAGCAGAGCCTGACCCGCCAATTCCATCTGGAGACCCGATGAACGCCTGCGTCGCCGCCCCCGATCCGCACTGGTCCGCCTGGCGCCGTCGCCTCTACTGGTGGCGGCATGATCCGGCCGAGGCGGAGGAACTGGTGTCGCTGGACCTGGAAACCACCAGCCTCGATCCGCGCAAGGCCGACATCCTCAGCATCGGCGCCGTGGTGATCCGCCGAGGCAAGCTGATCCTCGGCGAGCGCCTGGAGCTGCTGGTGGAACCGCCGCCATCGCTGGACGGCGAGTCGATCCGCATCCACAAGCTGCGCCGCGCCGACCTCGAAGGCCAGCTGCCGCTGGCGGAGGCGCTGAAGCGGGTACAGGCGTTCATCGGCGTCCGCCCGCTGCTGGGTTACTACCTGTCCTTCGATGTCGCTGTACTGCGCCGGCATCTGCGCGAGCAGCTCGGCGCGCGGCTCGACAATCCCCGCGTCGAGGTCTCCGAGATCTACCACCGCAAGATGAGCCGGCGCTTTCCCGACCTGCACCTGGACCTGCGCTTCGATACCCTGGCGCGCAACCTGGAAATTCCCATCGAAGGTCGCCACACCGCCATCGGCGATGCGCGCACTGCCGCGTTGATGTTCCTGCGCCTGCGCAAGGGCTCATTACCCCGCGATCTGAGCTGATCCCGGCGGCGTGCAGATTCTTTGAATCTTCCGCGCAACCGCCCGGTCGGAACTCATAAGCGCTGGCCAATCGCATCCCGCGAGCCATCGCCCCTCGTCGACTGAAAGAGGAGAGACGATATGGGACTCGGGACCATCCTGTTGATCATCCTGATCTTGATGCTGATCGGCGGCCTGCCGGTCTTCCCCCACTCGCGCAACTGGGGTTACGGCCCGTCGGGCGTCATCGGTGTCGTACTGGTCGTTCTGCTGGTGCTGTTGTTGCTCGGACGTATCTGACCGAGTGGATCGGCGTGACCCGTTAAACCCCTCACCCCAGCCCTATCCCAGTGGAGAGGGCTGGGGTGAGGGGAACACCCGACCACGGAGGCCCCAGGTAAGTCGGTTTTTGTCACCGCGCTGATACGCCACAGGGTGATTCGTCGCACAGCCCGCTGGGGAGGCCTGTACTAACATACTGGGCCTTTGCCATCAGGGAGTCGTAGGGATGCTGGGCGTTGTACTGGTTGTGCTGGGCGTGGTGTGGTTGCTCGTCCAGTGCGGGCTGGGCCTGCCGCCGTTGGCCGAAGCCATGACCCTGGACCCGGTGGTCGACCCCGACCGCTATTGGCAATTCGTTTTCCTCGGTCCGGCGCTTCCGGTGGCGCTGGGCGTCTTCCTCCTCCGCTACCGTATCCAGGGCTTTGCCCAGCTCAAGCGCGAACGTATCAACTGCGCTGCCCACCTGCTCGTCTCCGCCGGCATCGCCCTGGTGCTGGGCAAGCTCTGCGTGCTCGCCCAGGCCTGACCCTGCAAGCCGTGAATCACTAGTGCGCCGGCGGTTTGCCAGGGGCATTCAGCGCCCTGATTTCACCGCTGATGGTCGAAAGCCTTGGTTACACTTCGGGCCACAGTCGTCGACAGATCCTCGTCGACCACCCGTCCCGAACAAGACAAGAAAAGGCAGACCTCCCTTATGCAAAATCGCATCATGATCACCGGCGCCGGTTCCGGCCTCGGACGCGAAATCGCCCTGCGCTGGGCCCGCGAGGGCTGGAAGCTGGCGCTGGCCGACGTTAACGAAGCAGGCCTGCAGGAAACTCTCAAGCTGGTGCGCGAGGCTGGCGGCGACGGCTTCACCCAGCGCTGCGACGTGCGCGACTACAGTCAGCTGACCCAGCTGGCGCAGAACTGCGAAGAGAAGTTCGGCGGCATCGACATCATCGTCAACAATGCCGGCGTCGCTTCCGGCGGCTTCTTCAGCGAACTGTCGCTGGAGGACTGGGACTGGCAGATCTCGATCAACCTGATGGGGGTGGTCAAGGGCTGCAAGGCCTTCCTGCCGCTGCTGGAAAAGAGCAAGGGCCGCATCATCAACATCGCCTCCATGGCCGCGCTGATGCAGGGCCCGGCGATGAGCAACTACAACGTGGCCAAGGCCGGTGTGGTGGCGCTGTCGGAAAGCCTGCTGGCCGACCTCAGCCTGGTGGACGTGAAGGTCCATGTGGTCTGCCCGTCGTTTTTCCAGACCAACCTGCTGGACTCCTTCCGCGGCCCCAGCCCGGAAATGAAGACCCAGGTCGGCAAGCTGCTGGAAAGCTCGCCCATCAGCGCCGCCGACATCGCCGACTACATCCACCAGGAAGTGGCCCGCGACGTCTTCATGATCCTGCCTCATGAACAGGGTCGCATGGCCTGGCAGATCAAGCAGCAGAACCCCCAGGCGCTCTACGACGAGATGGCCAAGATGGCGGAGAAGATGCAGGCCAAGCGCCGCAGCCTTTCCTGATTTTGCCCTCTTTCGGTGCAATGAAAGACAGGGCTTGCCCAGGCCGGTGCAAAGGGTTAGTTTTAGTCACCGGCCTGCCTGGCTGATGTACGTTGGACCCCGGTAAAAGCCCCGCGAATGTCGCGGGGCTTTTGCTTTTTCGGGCTACCGCCCAGCTCTTGGGATTCGTGCTTTGCGCATCGTCGGGCCTGTGTTAGAAGGCTCCGGTGTCATTGAAGGAAGAACCCGCTTGCACTGTGAATCCATCGTCTATGGCTGCATCCGCGACTGGCCCGGCGACTCGATGGAGCGCCGCCTGCGCCGCGCCGCCAACCGCAAGGTCCTCGACAGCCTGCCCATGGGCGAGGCCTGGCCGTTCCTGGGCCGCGAAATGTTCAGCCGCTGCGAGACCGAAGGCGCGGGCCTGTACCAGTCCCAGGTGATCCATTTCGGCGCCAGTTACCAGACCATCGAGTACGAGTGGAAACTCTGGGTCGAACAGTTCGAAGCGCTGTTGCGCCGCCTTTACTGGGCCAGTGCGGTGGTGCACCTGGAAACCGAGGTCAACGGCAGCCACACTTTCCGCTGGGAATCCGAGAATGGTTTCCACAGCCCGCGCGAAGGTGAGCTGAAAGTGCGTTGCGCCTGGGAGCGCGAGGGCGGCCTGCGCGGCTGATGGCGCGCCTCCCGTTACGGAAAGCATCCATGATCAATTACCTCTGGTTCGTCCTCGCCGCGTTCTGCGAGATCGCTGGCTGCTACGCCTTCTACCTCTGGCTGCGCCTGGACAAGAGCGCCCTGTGGATCATTCCCGGGTTGCTCAGCCTGACGCTGTTCGCCCTGCTGCTTACCCGCGTCGAGGCGAACTATGCCGGACGCGCCTACGCGGCGTACGGCGGTATCTATGTGGCCGCGTCGCTGTTCTGGCTGTCCTTCGTGGAAAAGAGTCGCCCGCTGTGGAGCGACTGGGTCGGCGTGGCGCTCTGCGTGATCGGCGCCAGCGTGGTGTTGCTCGGGCCTCGTCTCGCGCCGTGATCTGAGCGGGATCGACAGCTGCAGGAGTTCCTGACGCTCTATCAGTCCTCCAGCCACTCCCTCGGCAATTCGCTTTTCAGCATCAGCTGGCACTGCTGGCTTTCCGGGTCGAAGACGATCACCGCCTCGCCGCGCTTGAGCGCATGGCGCGCGCGCTCTACGCGCACGTCCAGGGGCGTGTCGTCGCCGTTGTCGGTGCCTTCGCGGGTGACGAAGTCTTCCAGCAGGTTGTTCAGGGTGTAGGCTTCGATCAGATCGTAAGGAATCAGCATGGCGGAGTACTCGGAATCGCAGCGCGGGATTGTAGTCCCGCGATGCGGTGAGTGCAGCTTCAGTTCTTGCCCTTATCCGAGTCCTTGCCCCGGTCGCCGCTGTCGGTGCTGTCGATCAGGTCGTCCACCGGCGGTACATGGGTGGTGCTTTCCATGTGCACCGGGTGCTCCAGTTGCTTGCTGAAGCGCTCCAGCGTGCCCTCGCTGGGTTCGGCGTCGCTGTCGAAGACCGGCGGGCTGAGCAGGTAAGCAGTCAGCAGTTTCGATAGTGCGGCCAGGCTGTCGATATGGGTGCGCTCGTAGCCATGGGTGGCGTCGCAGCCAAAGGCCAGCAGCGCTGTGCGGATGTCGTGGCCGGCGGTGATCGCCGACTGCGCATCGCTGTGGTAGTAGCGGAACAGGTCCCGGCGCACGGCGATCTCGTGGCGCTCGCCCAGGCGCAGCAGGTGCCGGGACAAGTGGAAATCGTAAGGCCCACCGGAGTCCTGCAACGCCACGCTGACCGCATGTTCGCTGGAGTTCTGCCCCTCGGCCACCGGCGCGATATCGATGCCGACGAATTCGCTCACATCCCAGGGCAGCGCGCCGGCCGCGCCGGAGCCGATTTCCTCGGTGATGGTGAACAGTGGGTGGCAGTCGATCGGCGGCACCTGGCCGGCTTCGACGATGGCCTTGAGCGAGGCCAGCAGCGCGGCCACGCCGGCCTTGTCGTCGAGGTGGCGGGCGCTGATGTGGCCGCTCTCGGTGAACTCGGGCAGCGGGTCGAAGGCGACGAAATCGCCGATGGCCACGCCGATGGATTCGCTGTCGGCACGGCTGGCGGTGTAGGTGTCCAGGCGCAGCTCGACGTGATCCCAGCTGATCGGCAACGTATCCACCGCGGTGTTGAAGGCGTGCCCGGAGGCCATCAGCGGCAGCACGCTGCCGCGGAATACGCCGTTCTCGCAGAACACCGTGACCCGGCTGCCCTCGGCGAAGCGGCTTGACCAGCAGCCCACCGGCGCCAGGGCCAGGCGGCCGTTGGGTTTGATCTCGCGGACGATGGCGCCGATGGTGTCCAGGTGCGCCGAGACGGCGCGGTCCGGGCTCTTGCGCCGGCCCAGCAGGGTGGCGCGGATGGTCCCGCGGCGAGTCATCTCGAAGGGCACGCCGATCTCCTCCAGCCGTTCGGCGACGTAGCGCACGATGGTGTCGGTGAAACCGGTGGGGCTGGGGATGGCGAGCATTTCCAGCAGCACGCGCTGCAGGTAGTTGAGGTCGGGTTGTGGCAGTTGGGTCATGCCGGGGCCTCTTCGTTGGGGTGAGGCTGATCACGGTTGTCGCGATGCAGGAGTTCGCGGCTCAGCGGGAAGAGCAGGTCGACGAAGCGTTCGGCGGTCGGCTGCGGCTCATGGTTGGCCAGGCCGGGGCGCTCGTTGGCCTCGATGATCACGTAGTCCGCCTGGTCGGCCTCGGTGACCAGCAGGTCGAGGCCGGTGACCGGAATCTCCAGCGCTCGCGCGGCGCGGATGGCGGCGTCGGCCAGGGCCGGGTGCAGGCGCTCGGTGACGTCTTCCAGGGTGCCGCCGGTGTGCAGGTTGGCGGTGCGGCGTACGGCCAGGCGTTGGCCGCTGGGCAGCACATCGTCGTAGCTGAAGCCGGCGGCGGCCAGGGTGCGCTCGGTCTCGCCGTCCAGCGGGATGCGGCTTTCGCCTCCGGTCGCAGCCTGGCGCCGGCGGCTCTGCGCCTCGATCAGCTTGCGGATGCTGTGCCGACCATCGCCGATCACCTCGGCGGGGCGGCGAATGGCGGCGGCCACCACTTCGTAACCGATCACCACGATGCGCAGGTCATTGCCGGGGTGGTAGCTCTCGAGGATGACGCGGGTGTCGAACTGCTTCGCGTGGGCGACGGCGCTCTCCATCTCCTCGGCCGTGCGCAGGTCCACGGCGACACCCTGGCCCTGTTCGCCGTCCACCGGCTTGACTACCAGCGCGCCGTGTTCTTCGAGGAATGCCGCGTTGTCTTCGGCGCTGGCGGCCAGGCGTTGCTGCGGCTGGCGCAGGCCGGCGCGGTCGAGGGCGCGGTGGGTGAGGGTCTTGTCCTGGCACAGGCTCATGCTGACGGCGCTGGTGAGGTCGCACAGCGACTCGCGGCAGCGAATGCGTCGGCCGCCCTGGGTGAGGGTGAAGAGGCCGGCGTCGGCGTCCTGCACCTGCACCTCGATGCCGCGTCGATGGGCTTCGTCGACGATGATTTTCGCGTAGGGATTGAGTCCCTTTTCCGGGCCGGGGCCAAGGAACAGCGACTGGTTGATGCCGTTCTTGCACTTCACTGCGAAGGTCGGCAGTTCACGGAAGCGCAGCTTGCGGTACAGCGACTTGGCCTGCTGGTTGCCGTGCAGCACCGACAGGTCCAGATAGGCCAGCCCGCGGCTCATGAAGTGTTCGATCAGGTGGCGTACCAGCGCTTCGCCGACGCCGGGCCGGCTGGACTGCGGGTCCACGGCCAGGCACCAGAGGCTGGAGCCGCCTTCGGGATCGCGGAAGGCCTTGGCGTGGTTGATGCCCATGACGGTGCCGATCACCGTGCCGGTCTCGGCGTCTTCCGCCAGCCAGTAGGCCGGGCCGCCCTGGTGGCGCGGGGTGACGTTGGAGGGATCGACCGGCAGCATGCCGCGCGAGAGGTAGAGGCGGTTGATCGCCGTCCAGTCGTCGTCGCTGTGCACGCGGCGGATGCGGAAGCCGCGGAAGGGGCGGCGCGCCGGGCGGTAGTCGGTGAACCACAGGCGCAGCGCGTCCGAGGGGTCGAGGAAGAGTTGCTGCGGGGCGTGGGACAGCACCTGCTGTGGCGCGGCGACGTAGAGGGCAATGTCGCGCTCGCCGGGTTGTTCGTTGAGCAACTCGGCCGCCAGCTTGTCCGGGCTGGAGAAGGTATGGCCGATCAGCAGGCGGCCCCAGCCGCATTGCAGGATCAGCGGGCCGTGGCTTTCCGCGTGGTCGCCGGCGAAGCGCGCCTGCAGGCGCTCGTAGGTCGGCGTCTGGCCGCGCAGCAGCCTCTGGTTGTGGGGATGGGGCAGGTTGGAATGGGGTTTCATCGTGCGCTCCCTGATAAGCATCTGTCCTGGGCTGTGGGGATGGCGGCGCCACGCACGGCGCCGCCGGGCTCTAGAGGCCTTGTTCCGTCAGCCAGAGGTTGAGGGCCGCCAACTGCCACAACTTGGAACCGCGCAGCGGAGTGAGGTCGCTCGCCGGGTCGCTGAGCAGGCGGTCGAACATCGCCGTCTCGAACAGTCCACGGTCCTGGCTCGGGTCCAGCAGCAATTCGCTGACCCAGGCGCGGGTATTGCCTTGCAGGTGCTTGAGGCCGGGCACCGGGAAGTAGCCCTTGGGCCGGTCGATCACCTCGCTGGGGATGACCTTGCGCGCGGCGGCCTTGAGCACCTGCTTGCCGCCGTCGCCAAGCTTGAAGCGCGACGGGATGCGTGCCGACAGTTCCGCGACGCGGTAGTCGAGGAACGGCACGCGGGCTTCCAGGCCCCAGGCCATGGTCATGTTGTCCACGCGCTTGACCGGGTCGTCGACCAGCATGATGGTGCTGTCCAGGCGCAACGCCTTGTCCACCGGGTCTTCTGCGCCGGGTTGGGCGAAGTGGTCGCGGACGAACTCGCTGGCCACGTCCTCGACCCGCATCGCCTCGCGGACGGTGTCCAGGTACTCGCCGTGGCTGCGATCGAAGAAGGCCGCGCGGTAGGCCTGTAGCGGGTCCTTCGCGCCGGCCACTTTCGGGTACCAGTGGTAGCCGGCGAACAGCTCGTCGGCGCCCTGGCCGCTCTGCACCACCTTGCAGTGCTTGGAGACTTCCCGCGAGAGCAGGTAGAAGGCGATGCAGTCGTGGCTGACCATCGGTTCGCTCATGGCGCGGAAGGCCGCCGGCAACTGCGAGATGACTTCGTTCTCGTCGATGCGCAGCTGGTGGTGGCGGGTGCCATAGCGTTTCGCGATCAGGTCCGAGTACTGGAATTCGTCGCCGCGCTCGCCGCCGGCATCTTCGAAGCCGATGGAGAAGGTCAGCAGGTCCTCGACGCCGGCTTCGTGGAGCAGGCCGACCAGGAGGCTGGAATCGACACCGCCGGAGAGCAGCACGCCAACCTCGCGGGCAGCGCGCTGGCGCACGCTCACGGCGTCACGCAGGCTGCTCAGCAGGCGGTCTTCCCAATCGTCCAGGGTCAGCTCGCGCTCATCGGGCAGCGGGCCGTAGTCCAGGGACCACCAGCGCTGGCGCTCGGTGTGGCCGTCGGCGTCGATGCTCATCCAGGTGGCCGGCGGCAGCTTCTGCACTTCGGCCAGCAGGGTGCGCGGCGCGGGCACCACGGCGTGGAAGCTCAGGTAATGGTTGAGTGCCACCGGGTCCAGCGCCGGGTCGATATCGCCGCCCTTGAGCAACGCCGGCAGGCTGGAGGCGAAGCGCAGGCGCTTGCCGGTCTGTGAAAGGTACAGCGGCTTGATGCCGAGACGATCGCGGGCGATGAACAGGCGCCGTTTGTCGCGTTCCCAGATGGCGAAAGCGAACATGCCATTGAGGCGGGGCAATAGTTGTTCACCCCAGGCGTGGTATCCCTTGAGCAGCACTTCGGTGTCGCCACCGGAGAAGAAGCGGTAGCCCAGTGCTTCGAGCTCCTGGCGCAGCTCGGGGTAGTTGTAGATGGCGCCGTTGAAGACCAGTGACAGGCCCAGGGCGGTATCGATCATCGGCTGACCGGAGGCTTCAGCCAGGTCCATGATCTTCAGCCGCCGATGGCCCAGGGCCACCGGACCTTCGCTATGGAAACCCCAGGCGTCGGGGCCTCGCGGGGCCAGGTGATGGGTGATGCGTTCGACTGCGGCAAGGTCCGCAGCCTGTTTATCGAAACGTAACTCTCCTGCTATTCCGCACATGTCCTTACCGGATCTCCGTTGGGGATGAAGTGGGTGGCGTCTCACGGACGCCTTAGGGGATGACCCGTCGATCCGGCGAGAGTTCTATTTGATTTCATTGAGGAAAAATGACGGAGCAGCAGGTGGACTGACATGGCCGACAGCAAGACTTCGATGCGCAACGCCCACGCACTCTCGATGTTGCAGGCCCTGCGGCGCCTGCAACAGGCGGCGGAGGTGCACTCCAAGAGCCTGGGCCGGGATGGCGAACTGACGCCGCTGCAGTTGCTGATCCTGCAGGTGGTGGAGTTGGAAGGGGAAATAACCGCTGGTCAGCTGGCGCGGCACGTGGCGCTGTCCCAGTCGTCGCTTTCCGGTGCACTGGCCCGGTTGGAGAGCAAGGGGCTGCTGACGCGGCGGCGCGACGATGGTGATCGCCGCAAGCAGTGGATGAGCCTTGAAGCCGATGGCCGCAAAGCGCTCAAGCACAGCCCGGCGCTATTGCCCGAGCACGCCCTGGAGCGCTTCGCCGGGCTGCCCGAATGGGAGCAGCACGCGATTCTCGCCGGGCTGTTGCGCGCGGCCGAGCTGTTCGAGACGCCAGGGAGCGGCGTCGAGGAAGAAGAGGAAGAAGAGTTCTGAGCGTCAGCTCATCAGTTTCTGTGCCGCCAGGGACAGGCTGACCGCCACCAGCATCAGCGCGAACAGGCGCTGCAACGTCGCGCCGCCCAGGCGCACCGCCAGGCGATTGCCGAACAGCACGCCCAGTGCACCGCCCGCCGCCAGGCACGCCAGCAAGGGCAGCGGTGGCTGTGCGTGGGTCAGATAAAGCAGGAATCCACCGCCGGACACCAGCGCGATCACCGCCATGGACGTCGCGGTTGCCGCCATCATCGACAGCGGCGTGAACCACAGCAGCCCCGGTACGATCAGGAAGCCGCCGCCCACACCCATCAGGCCGGACAGCATTCCCACCGCCAACCCCACCGCAAGCAGCGGACCGTTGCGCGTCGGCAGTTCGGACACGCGCGGCTGGCTGGAGCCCTGCCACATGCGCCAGGCCGACCACAGCACCAGCACGCAGAAGCCGATGATCAGCCAGCCATCGGGCACGAACTTGCCCAGCCACTGGCCGATGGCGTTGCCCGGCCAGCCGGTGATCACCAGCCAGAACAGCGGCTTCCATGCCACCTGGCCCTGCCGCGCACGCGGCACCGCGCCAATGGCTGCCGACAGCGCAACGGCGCCGAGGCTGACGCCGATGGCATCGTGCAGCGGCAGGTGCAGGCTGAGGAGCAATGGCAGTGCCACCAGCGAACCGCCGGCGCCGGTCAGGCCCAGCAGCAGCCCGAGGATCAGGCCGATGGCGGAGGATTCAAGCAGCAGTGCATCCATGTCGGTGGTCCGCTCTGGAAGCTGGTCGCGGTCCTGTCGCTGGACCGCGAGATGATCAGGCGTTCTTCTGGCCGCGCACGATGTCGCGCAGGAAGAAACGGTTCGGGTGGCAGGCCTCGGCCACGGCACGGGGCAAGGGTAGCGGTTCGTCGTCGATCCAGGCAGCGAGCAACTCGCCAGCCAGCGGCGCGGTGACCAGCCCGCGGGAGCCGTGGGCGCTGTTCAGGTACAGGCCGTCGAGCCAGGGGCACGGAGTTTCCGGCACCTGGCGCGCATCCTTGCCCAGTACAGCGTAAGCGCTGGCGAAGGCTTCGCGGTCGGCCAGCGGGCCCACCAGTGGCAGATAGTCCGGCGTGGTGCAGCGGAAGGCGGCGCGGCCCTGCAGAGTTGCCGGGTCGAGCTGGGCGATGTGCATGCGTTCGCTCAGGTCTGTGGATATCTCCGCCAGCAGGTCGAGGTTGCCCAGGTGTTCTGCCAATGATGGCTCAGTGTCGTCTCGCTTGAATTCGAAACTGGCGCCCAGGGTGTGCTCGCCGTGACGCGGCGGGGCGACGTAGCCCTCGGCGCAAACCACGGTATTCAGCGCGGCGCTGTCGGCGGTGGCCGGCACACGGGTGATCTGCCCGCGAATGCGCTTCATCGGCAGGCTCGATGCGCCTTCGAAGCGGCGCACCTCGGCGGCGGTGGCAAGGATGGCGACGGGCGCGCTGGCAAGTTTCGCGTCGCCGCTCCAGGCGCTCCAGCCATCGGCTTCGCGTTGCAGGCGGACTTCCTCGCCGGCCAGCACGCGGATGTTCGGATGCTGCGCCAGGTGCCGGCACAGGGCCGGCGGATGTACCCAGCCACCTTCGGGATAGAACAGCCCACCGGCGGGCAGGCCGACGCCAGCGAGGCTTTCCGCCTCGGCCTTGTCCAGCAGGCGCAGCAGCGAGCCGGGGAAGGCTTCGGCGAGCTTCGCCTGGCGGCCGGCCTCGGCTTCATCGAAACCCAGTTGCAGCACGCCGCAGTCGGACCATTCCTCGCCTTTCTGCAGACGCTGGATCAGCCGTCGCGTATGGCCAAAGCCGCTGACGATCAGCCGTGACAGGGCGGTGCCGTGGGCGGACAGCTTGAGATAGAGCACGCCCTGGGGATTGCCCGAGGCTTCCTCGGCGAGGCTGGCATGACGCTCGATCAGAGTCACCTGCCAGCCGCGTGCGGCGAGACTCGCGGCGCTGGCGCAACCGGCCATGCCGCCGCCGATCACCAGGGCTTGGCGCGTTCCCTTCGAGCGAACGGGGCGGGCGTACCAGGGCTTGCCGGTGGGCTGTTCGAGGCCGATGAATTCGCCCTGGGACATCTCCCATTTCTTGCCGAAGCCCAGGGTACGGCGAATCTTGAAGCCGGCTGCGCCCAGTCCGCGGCGGACGAAACCGGCGCTGGTGAAGGTGGCGAGGGTCGTGCCCGGCGCCGAAAGACGGGCCAGCTGCGCATAGAGCGCGTCGTTCCACATCTGCGGGTTCTTCGCCGGGGAGAAGCCGTCGAGGAACCAGGCATCGACGCGTGCGTCCAGTTCCGGCAGCGTGTCCAGTACGTCGCCCACCAGCAGGGTCAGCACCACGCGGCCGCCCGCGAAGACGAAGCGCTGGAAGCCGGGATTGATCGCCACGTACTGTTCCAGCACCTGCCCCGACAGGTGCGCCAGCTCCGGCCAGAGGGCGAAGGCGCGGCGCAGGTCTTCAGGTGCTACCGGGTACTTCTCGGTGGTGACGAAGTGCAGCCGTGCATCGCCAGGTGCCAGCGTCTCGAACAATTGCCAGGCGCAGAGGAAGTTCAGCCCGGTGCCGAAGCCGGTCTCGCCAATGCACAGGCGCCCGCCTGCTGGCAGCGCCGCGAAGCGCTCGGGCAGACGGTTGCCGTCGATGAACACGTGGCGCGTCTCGGCAATGCCCGAGTCGCGGGAAAAATACACGTCGCCATAGACGCGGGAAGTGGGCTGGCCGTTCTCGTCCCAGTCGATCTGGGCGCTGCTGATGTCTGGCATGAAGGAAGGCAGGGCAGTGAAACGAAGGCGGCAGTTTAGCTGATCCGTTCCGAGGACAGGCTGCGTCACTTCCGCTACCTTTTACTCACTTCGAGACAAGGAGAGGTGCATGTTCGAATCCGCCGAGATCGGTCATTCCATCGACAAGGAAACCTATGAGAAGGAGGTCGCGGTGCTGCGCGAAGCCCTGCTCGAGGCGCAGTACGAGCTCAAGCAGCAGGCGCGCTTCCCGGTGATCATTCTGATCAACGGCATCGAGGGCGCCGGCAAGGGCGAAACGGTGAAGCTGCTCAACGAGTGGATGGATCCGCGCCTGATCCGGGTGGAAAGCTTCCTCCAGCCCACCGACGAGGAACTCTCGCGGCCGCCGCAATGGCGTTTCTGGCGCCGTCTGCCGCCCAAGGGAACGACCGGCATCTTCTTCGGCAACTGGTACAGCCAGATGCTCTACGCGCGGGTCACCGGCGAGATCAAGGACAGCCAGCTCGATGGCCTGATCAACGATGCCGAGCGTTTCGAGCGGATGTATTCCGACGAGGGCGCGTTGATCTTCAAGTTCTGGTTCCACCTCTCCAAGAAGCAGCTCAAGGAGCGGCTCAAGACACTGGAGAACGACCCGACGCGCAGTTGGCAGCTCTCCGAGATCGACTGGAAGCAGAGCGAGGTCTATGACAAGTTCGTGCGTTACGGCGAGCGCGTGCTGCGCCGCACCAGCCGCGACTACGCGCCCTGGTACGTGGTGGAGGGTTCCGATGAGCGCTACCGCAGCCTGACGGTGGGCCGCACCATTCTCGAGAGCCTGCAGGCCGCACTCAAGCGAAAGGACCGCCCGACCCCGCAGCCCCATGCGGCGCCACTGGTCTCCAGCCTGGACAACAAGGGGCTGCTGGATGCGCTTGACCTGAGCCTGTCGCTGGACAAGGACCAGTACAAGGAACACCTGGCCAAGCAGCAGGCGCGCCTGGCCACGCTGATGCGCGACAAGCGTTTCCGCAGCCATTCGCTGATCGCCGTGTTCGAAGGCAACGACGCCGCCGGCAAGGGCGGCGCCATCCGCCGCGTGACTGATGCGCTGGACCCACGCCAGTACCGCATCGTGCCGATCGCCGCGCCCACCGAGGAGGAGCGTGCGCAGCCCTATCTGTGGCGTTTCTGGCGGCACATTCCGGGGCGGCGGCAGTTCACCATCTTCGACCGTTCCTGGTATGGCCGGGTCCTGGTGGAGCGGGTCGAGGGCTTCGCCTCCGACGCTGACTGGTTGCGCGCCTATGCGGAGATCAACGACTTCGAGGAGCAACTGACGAACTACGGCATCGTGCTGGTGAAGTTCTGGCTCTCCATCGACCAGCAGACCCAGTTGGAGCGCTTCAAGGAGCGCGAGTCGATTCCCTTCAAGCGCTTCAAGATCACCGAGGAGGACTGGCGCAACCGCGACAAGTGGGACCAGTACGTGGATGCGGTGGGGGATATGGTCGATCGTACCAGCACCGAGATTGCGCCCTGGACGCTGATCGAGGCCAACGACAAGCGTTATGCGCGGGTGAAGGTGCTCAAGACGATCAATGATGCGCTGGAGGCGGCTTACGGAAGCGCGAAGAAGGGCAAGAAGGACTGACGTTTGGTGTAGGAGCGAGCTTGCTCGCGAATGCGGCCTTCAAGGCCTGCTCCGGCGTTTGCCCTTGTGTAGGAGCGGGCTTTGTCCGCGATGTGTCTGCCTAGCTTTGAGGTTTCCAGCGCCGCTTCAGCGTGCGCTGCGACTTCTCGTTGCGCCCCCTCGGGCGACCTACTTTGGCAAACGACGGATGGCCGCCCCATCCAAAGTGGGCAAAGGTCTTGCCCCGGACATCCGGTTATTCGCTTAGGCGAAAAATTCCCTCGTCGAATCGAAGTTTCAACGAGCCCTCCTGAACGGGGCGGTTCGGAGTGCTCGGCTGTTTTTCTGGAAGTCTTTGAAGTGTCAGAGCCTGAGACAGGGATTGCGAGCTCTTCGTAGGAGCGAGCTTGCTCGCGAACTGACTCCGCAGCGGGCTCTGTTCGCGAGCAAGCTCGCTCCTACAAGGTGTTCTTCTGCGACGGCTTCGGTGCGCCAATGAGTCGCCCCATCGCCCCGGCAATCCCCATCTCCCGCAGCACCTGCAGCTCGCCCTCGGTCTCGACCATCTCGGCGATCAGCGGCAGGTCGATGCTGTTGGAAGCCCGGTACATGGCCTCGATGAACAGGCGCTTGTCGTTGTCCTGGTCGATGGCGCGGATGTAGCTGCCGTCGATCTTCAGGTACGCAAGACCCAGGCGGGTGAGGTTGCCGATCAGGCTGAAGCGCCCGCCGAAGTGCTGCAGGCCGAGCTTGGCGCCGACTTCCTGGACCGACTGGGCGAGCTTCTCCAGCTCGGCCGGCGGCGGCAGGTAGCGTTCGTCCACTTCCAGCGTCATCAGCTGCGCTTCCTGCGGGTGGGCACGCAGGATTTCGAAGAGCTGGCGCAGGGGCTCGGCGCTGCGCACGGTTTCCGCCGAGAGCGACAGGGCCAGCGGTGCCGGTTGCTGGGCGAGGTGGGCGAGGGCGTGTTCGAGCATCGCCAGGTCGAAACGCGCCGACCAGCCGAAGCGCTCGATCCACGGCAGGAATTGCCCGGCGGCCACGGCCTCGCCCTTGGGATCGAGCAGCCGCGCGAGGACTTTCTGGTGCAGCAACTCGCCGTTTTCCGCGCAGGCGCGCACGGGCTGGAACCACAGCTGCAGCTTGCCCTTTTGCAGGGCGTCGTCGAGCCAGTCGCGCCAGGCACGGGAGTCCTGGGCGGGCTGGCTGCCGGAGCTGTCCAGGCGTTGCCAGGTGCGGTCCGGAGTGGCCTGTGCCTGGGCCAGTGCCTGGTCGGCGCGCGACAGCACGCCAGCGGAGGGCTCGCCCGGTCGGAAGGCCGCCAGGCCCAGATGCGCCACCGGCGTGCAATCGCTGGCGCCCGTGCCGCGCAGGTTTTCCAGGGCGGCACTGAGTTCGTCCGCCAGATGCTCTGCACTGGCGCTGTCCAGGCCGGGCGCCAGCAGGGTGAATTCGCCGCCGCGACTGCGCGCGGCCAGCCAGTCCGGCGTGCCGTGCTGCTCGCGCTCACGTTCCAGCAACTCGGCGACGTCGCGGATCAGCGCGTCGGTGCGCTGTCCGCCGAGGCGCTGGTTGAGCCCGGCCAGGTCGTTCAGGCGCAGCAGCAGCAGGTAGCCGGCGGCGTTCTGTTCGCTGGGCGAGAGCTGCGCGTCCAGCCGTGCGTCGAACAGGCGACGGTTGGCCAGGCCGGAAAGGCTGTCCTGGTAGGCCTCCTCGCGCAGTTTCTCGCTGCGGCTGGCTTCCTCGGCGAACAGGGCCTTGAGCTTGTCGACCATCTGGTTCATCGCCTGTACCACGCGCCGCAGCTCCGGGGTGCGCGGTTCCCTGGGCAGGGTGAGGAATTCGCGGCGGGTGATGGCGTGGGCTTGCTGCACCATCTGGTCCAGAGGCTTCAACTGGGTGCGCAGCAGCCAGCCACCAAGGATGGCGCTGACCAGCCCGCAGGCCAGCAGCCAGGCGAGGCTGCCCAGCGCGCCGTCCCACAGCTTGGCCAGGGCGAACTGCGGATGGCTGACCACCTCGACCCGCGCGGCCTGTTCCCAGCCGCGCATGATCAGCGCGTCGCCGCCCTGGGCCTTGAGGTTGACCAGCTTGGCGAACCAGGCCGGCACCTGCTGGTTCTGGGTGTCGCTGTCGCGCTCGACGATGACCTTGCCCTCGGGAATGCTCACCACGCGGATGGTGGCGAAGTAGCCGGAGTCGAAGATCGAGCTGACCATCAGCTCGATCATCGCCGGGTCGTCCACGTGCGGGGTGAGCGACAGGCCCAGCGCGGTGGCCGCATCCTGGGCATGGGAGCGCAACTGGCCGATCAGTTGCTCGCGGGAGCTTTCCAGGCTGGCGGCGAAGCTGCCGGCGAAGGCCACCACGAGGAACAGGCAGATCGCCAGGAACAGTTGCTTGAGCAATGACATGCCGGGTTCTCCTATCGCGTCTCGTCGAGGTCCAGGCCCTCGGCGCGCATCTTGGTCAACAGGTCCTGCCAGCGCGACAGCTTCTTGCTGTCGCCGGTGCGCTTGCCGCCGCCGGGGCCGGGCAGCCACAGCCCCTCGGCGTTGAAGGCGTAAACGGGCAGGAGGTCCTTGCGCTGGGAGGCGGGCTTGATCTGCGGGATCAGGTTGTCCAGCACCAGCGGTTCGGCAGTGGGGGAGGCGTAGTAGGTGAGCACCATGTGCGCCTGGTTCTGCTGCAGCGCCTTGACGTAGGTGATGCGCAGCTTGTCGCTGGCGACCCCGAGGCGGCGCAGGGTGACGAACTTGGCGATGGAGTAGTCCTCGCAGTCGCCGGCGCCCTTGTAGAGCGATTCCACCGGGGTGGCCCAGTAGTCCTCCTGGTGCCAGACGGTGCGGTCGTCGGTGAACACCAGCGCGCCATTGAAGAAGGCGTTGACGGCCTTGAGCTTGGCCATCTCGTCGAGATTCTCGCTGTCGGCGATCAGGCGGCCCCAGGATTCGATGCGGGTCTTGGCGGTGCCGAGGTTGCCGTAGCGCTGCTCGGCGTTCTTCAGGATGGTGTCGAAGTTCCAGGCGGCGCCGGCGCTCAGCGCGAGGAGCGCGAGCAGCAGCACGCCGGCCCGCAGACGCAGCGGGCTGGCGAACAGCCAGAGGGCTCCTCGGGGTGGCTGCATCGCCAGCGCTCCATGTGGGATGTGTGGAGTCTAGGCGCTCTTCGAGAACTTGCGCCGGCCTATCGCCATTAGGCGCAAAGCCCCGCTGTACGGGGCTTGAAGACGAAACTGACAGGATTGTCATTTAAGGGTCAGCGTCCGGTCCCGGCTGCTGGCTTATAACCCCAGGATGCGGCCACTGTGGCCGATCCAGACGCAGGAGAGCGGGATGCAGGGGCAACGGCGGGTTTGGCTGGCGGCAGGGTTGCTGGGGGTGACGGCGCTGGGAGCAGGCATCTGGAGCTTTGCCGGCCGGCACGAGGCGCCGCAGGCCGCAGCCCAGCCAGCCGGCATACCGGTAACCCTGGCGCGAGTGGCCCGCGAGGACCTGGCGCAGAACCTCGACGGCGTTGGCACCGTTACCTCGCTGGCCAGCGTGCTGGTCCGCCCGCAAGTGGAAGGCCAGCTCACCGCGTTGCTCGTCGAAGAGGGGCAGATGGTCAAGCAGGGCGAGCTGCTGGCGACCATCGACGACCGCGCGATCAAGGCTGCGCTGGAGCAGGCCGAGGCGACCAAGCAGAGCAACCAGGCGCAGCTGCGCATCGTCGAGCAGGACCTGGCGCGCTACCAGGCGCTGATCCAGCGCGGCTCGATTTCCCGGCAGACGGTGGAGCAGAGCGAGGCCGAAGCCGCTCGCCTGCGTGCCACCCTGCGCGGCAACGACGCCACCATCGACGCCGAGCGCGTGCGCCTGTCCTACACCCGGATTACCTCTCCGGTTGCCGGCCGCGTCGGCATTCGCAACGTGGATGTCGGCAACCTGCTGCGCACCAACGACAGCAGCGGCCTGTTCACCGTCACGCAGATGTCGCCGATCTCGGTGGTCTTCGCCCTGCCGCAGGAAAGCCTGCCCAAGTTGCAACCGCTGATGAGCAGCGATTCCCCGGTCGTGGCGCGCAGCCGCGACGGCGGCCAGTTGCTCGGCGAGGGCCGCCTGCGCAGCATCGACAACCAGGTGGCCGCCAGCACCGGCACCATCCGTGTCCGTGCGGTTTTCGACAACAAGGACGGCCAGCTCTGGCCGGGGCAGTTCGTTGCCATCGACCT
Source organism: Pseudomonas sp. HS-18 (assembly GCF_020401845.1). NCBI lineage: Bacteria > Pseudomonadati > Pseudomonadota > Gammaproteobacteria > Pseudomonadales > Pseudomonadaceae > Pseudomonas > Pseudomonas sp. HS-18. The sequence goes on along the minus strand of NZ_CP084413.1, from coordinate 4,777,447 downwards.
GCGGTCCGGCGTGCTGCACAACGGCCTGGTGCTGGACAGCCGCGCCGTGCGCCGTGGCCTGGACGGTGCCTTCGTGTTCCGCATCGAGGACGGCAAGGCGCAGAAGGTGCCGGTGCGCATCGTCGCGGAAGTGGACGGGCGCACCATAGTCGAGGGCCTGGCGGTGGACGATGAAGTGGTGCTCGACGGCCATTCCCGCCTGACGCCCGGTGCACGCGTGGAGGTGCAGGGCGACGTGCAGGCCCTGGCCCGCCGGAGCGAGCCATGAGTGTGCGCGCCGGCATGTCCGGCTGGTGCGTGCGCCACCCCATCGCCACCTGCCTGCTGACCATCGCCTCGCTGCTGCTCGGGCTGCTGGCGTTCTTCCGGCTTGGCGTCGCGCCGTTGCCGCAGGTGGATTTCCCGACCATCCAGGTCCAGGCCCTGCTGCCCGGCGGCAGTCCGGAGACCATGGCGTCGTCGGTGGCGACCCCGCTGGAAGTGCAGTTCAGCGCCATTCCCGGCATCACCCAGATGCTGTCCACCAGCGCCCTGGGCTCGACCACCCTGACCCTGCAGTTCGACCTGGACAAGAACATCGACGTCGCCGCCCAGGAGGTCACCGCCGCGATCAACGCCGCCGCCGGCCGGCTGCCGGCAGACATGCCGAACCTGCCGACCTGGCGCAAGATCAATCCGGCGGACAGCCCGATCATGATCGTGCGGGTGAACTCCGAGCTGATGCCGCTGATCGAGCTGAGCGACCTGGCCGAAGTGCTGCTGTCGCGCCAGCTCAGCCAGATTGCCGGGGTGGGGCAGATCTTCGTGGTCGGCCAGCAGCGCCCGGCGATCCGCATCCAGGCTCAGCCGGAGAAGCTCGCGGCGTACCGCCTGACCCTGGCTGACCTGCGCCAGTCGCTGCAATCGGCGAGCATCAACCTGGCCAAGGGCGCGCTGTTCGGCGACGGCCGCGTGTCCACCCTGGCGGCCAACGACCAGTTGTTCAGCCCCGACGAATACGGCGATCTCGTCGTCGCTTACCGAGCGGGCGCGCCGGTATTCCTGCGCGACCTGGCGAAGGTGGTGAAGGCGCCGGAAGACGACTACGTGCAGGCCTGGCCGGATGGCCGGCCGGGCGTTGCGCTGGTGATCCTGCGCCAGCCCGGCGCGAACATCGTCGAGACCTCCGATGCCATCCAGGCCGAGTTGCCACGCCTGCGCGAGATGCTGCCGGCGGGCGTCGAGGTGGAAGTGCTCAACGACCGCACCCGCACCATTCGTGCCTCGCTGCACGAAGTCGAACTGACCCTGCTGCTGACCATGGGGCTGGTGGTGCTGGTGATGGGGCTGTTTCTCCGCCAGCTGTCGGCGACCCTCATCGTCGCGACTGTCCTGGGGGTGTCGCTCAGCGCGAGTTTCGCGGCGATGTATCTGCTGGGCTTCACGTTGAACAACCTGACGCTGGTGGCGTTGATCATCGCGGTGGGCTTCATCGTCGACGATGCCATCGTCGTGGTGGAAAACATCCACCGCCACCTGGAGCAGGGCAAGGACCGGGTCGAGGCGGCGCTGGCCGGCGCCTCGGAGATCAGCTTCACCGTGGTCTCGATCAGCTTCTCGCTGATCGCCGCATTTATCCCGCTACTGTTCATGGGTGGCATCGTCGGTCGGCTGTTCCGTGAGTTCGCAGTGAGCGTCACGGCCGCCATCCTGATTTCCGTGCTGGCCTCGCTGACCGTGGCGCCGATGCTCGCCTCGCGCTTCATGGGCAAGCCGAAGCATGGACATGATGACGGCGGGATATCGGAGTGGCTGCTGGCACGCTACGCGAAGGGGCTGGACTGGTCGCTCAAGCACCAGCGCACCGTGCTCGCCGGCTTCGTGGTCTGCGTGGCCATTGCGGTGGCCGGTTATGTCGGGATTCCCAAGGGCTTCTTCCCGTCCCAGGACACCGCCTTCATCTTCGGTACCACCCAGGCCGCCGAGGACATCTCCTATGCCGACATGGCCGAGAAGCACAAGCAACTGGCGGATATCATCGCCGCCGACCCTGCCGTGCAGAGCTACAACCACGCCATCGGCATCACCGGCGGCAGCCAGAGCCTGTCGAACGGGCGCTTCTGGATCGTGCTCAAGGACCGCGGCGACCGCGACGTATCGGTGGACGAGTTCATCAACCGCATCCGGCCCAAGCTGGCCAAGGTGCCGGGCATCGTTCTCTACCTGCGTTCGGCCCAGGACATCAACCTTGCCACCGGCCCGGTGCGCACCCAGTACCAGTACGCCCTGCGCAGTAACGACAGCGCGGCACTGGCACTCTGGGCGGATCGGCTGACCCAGCGGCTGAAGGAGGAGGGCGGCCTGCAGGACGTGTCCAACGACCTGCAGATGGGCGCCAGCGTGACCTCGCTGCAGATCGATCGAGTGGCGGCGGCGCGTTTCGGACTGTCCGCCGAGGATGTCAGCCAGACGCTCTACGATGCCTTCGGCCAGCGCCAGGTGGGTGAGTTCCAGACCGAGGTCAACCAGTACAAGGTCATTCTCGAACTGGATTCCCGGCAGCGTGGTCGCGCTGACAGCCTGGCGTGGTTCCACCTGCGCTCGCCGCTGACTGGCGAGATGGTCCCGCTGGCGGCGCTGGCGCGGGTCGTGCCGGACAAGTCCGGGCCACTGCAGATCAACCACAACGGCATGTTCCCGGCGGTGACCCTGTCCTTCAACCTGTCGCCGGGCGTGGCCCTGGGCGATGCCGTGAGTCTCGTCCAGCGCGTGCAGCAGGAGATCGGCATGCCGTCCAGCATCAGCGGCGAGTTCCAGGGCGCGGCGGCGGCCTTCCAGAGCTCGCTGGCGAGCCAGCCGCTGCTGATCCTCGCGGCGTTGTTCGCGGTCTACGTGATCCTCGGCGTGCTCTACGAGAGCTTCGTGCACCCGCTGACGATTCTTTCCACCCTGCCTTCGGCAGGCATCGGCGCGGTGTTCCTGCTCTGGGGTTGGGGCCTGGAGTTCTCGGTGATGGCGCTGATCGGCCTGGTGCTGCTAATCGGCATCGTCAAGAAGAACGGCATCCTGATGGTCGACTTCGCCCTGGCTGCGCAACGCCAGCGCGGGCTGTCGCCTTACGATGCGATCCGCGAGGCGTGCCTGGCGCGCTTCCGGCCGATCATGATGACCACGCTGGCCGCGCTGCTCGGCGCGATCCCGCTGATGATCGGCTTCGGCACCGGCTCGGAACTGCGCCAGCCGCTGGGCGTGGCGGTGGTGGGCGGGCTGATCTTCAGCCAGGCGCTGACCCTGTTCAGCACCCCGGTGGTGTACCTGGCGCTGGACCGTGTCTTCCACCGCCCGCAGCCTGCGCAGGTAATTGCCGGAGGTGCGGCATGAAGCGCGGCTGGGTAGCATGGCTGGACGCGGCGAACGGAGGGCCGGCATGCGCGTACTGATTGTTGAAGACGAGAGCAAGACCGCCGATTACCTGCAGCGCGGCCTGAGCGAGCAGGGCTTCACCGTGGACGTCGCGGCCAACGGCATCGACGGCCGGCACCTGGCGCTCAACGGCGAATACGACGTCATCGTGCTCGACGTGATGCTCCCCGGTATCGACGGCTACGGCGTACTGCGCGCGTTGCGCGAACAGCGGCAGACGCCGGTGATCATGCTCACCGCCCGCGAGCGTGTGGAAGACCGCGTGCGCGGCCTGCGCGAGGGCGCCGACGACTACCTGATCAAGCCGTTCTCCTTCCTCGAACTGGTGGCGCGCCTGCAAGCGCTGACCCGCCGTGGCGCGCACCTGGAAAGCGCCACGCAGATGCGCATCGCCGACCTGGCCATCGATCTGGTCAGCCGCCGCGTGCAGCGCGGCGGCACGCGCCTGGAACTGACCGCCAAGGAATACTCGCTGCTGTGCGTGCTGGCCCAGCGCAGCGGCGAAATCCTCTCCAAGACGGCCATCGCCGAGCTGGTCTGGGACATCAATTTCGACACCGATACCAATGTCGTCGAGGTCGCCATCAAGCGCCTGCGCGCCAAGCTCGACGGGCCGTTCGACACCAAGCTACTGCACACCATCCGCGGCATGGGCTATGTGCTGGAGAGCCGCACCGTGCAGGAGCGCGAAGCGTGAAAGGCCTGTCGCTGTCGACGCGCCTGGCCGGCATGTTCGCCGTCGCCGCACTGGGCATCTTCCTGCTCATCGGTTCGGCCATCTATTGCGTGCTCGATGCGCAGATCGAGCGCCTGCAACGCTCGGAGCTGGACACCCGTTTCAACATGGTCGCGCGCATGCTCGACAAGCCCGACCTCGCCGAGCGCTGGCCGCACATGCAGCTCAAGCTCAACACCCTGAGCCAGGAGTACCAGTTGATCCGCTTCTGGATCGACAGCGACGACGCGCGCTTCCGCTACGGCAAACCCAACGAGACGGTCAACCGGATGCTCGGCACCGGGAACGGCTATGCCGAGCTTGAGCTGCCCGAACACGACGCACCGCTCTCCGCCCGTGTCGGCCGCCTGCCGGCCAGCGATGGACGACCGGCGCTGGTGCTGCTGGCGGCGATCGACAGCGTGGCATTCAAGCACGCCCGCGAGGCGACGCTGGTGACGCTGTTCGTGCTCTCCGCGCTGGGGATCGCGCTGGCGACCTTGTGCGGCCACTGGATTGCCCGCGTCGGTTTGCGGCCGCTGCACGAACTGTCTGCCGAAGCGAGGCAGATCAGCCCCCGCCAGCTGTCACAGCGGTTGCGCCTGGCCGGTTTGCCGGCGGAGCTGTCGGCGCTGGCCGGTGCCTTCAACGAAGCACTGGACCGGCTGGAGCAGGCTTATCTGCGTCTGGAGTCGTTCAACGCCGACGTCGCCCACGAACTGCGCACGCCGTTGGCCAACCTGATCGGCCAGAGCCAGGTCGCGTTGTCCCGCGAGCGCAGCGCACAGGATTACGAGGAGGTGCTGCAGTCCAACCTGGAGGAGCTGGAGCGCCTGCGTGCCATCGTCAACGACATGCTGTTCCTCGCCCGTGTCGACCAGGGCGGGCTGGCTGCCGAAAGGGTGGAAACCTCACTGGCGGCCGAGGTGGCGACGACGCTGGACTTCCTCGAGGTGATCTTCGACGAACAGGGCGTGCAGGTGAATCTGCGCGGCGATGCGCGGGCCTGCGTCGAGCGCGCGCTTTTCCAGCGCGCGGTGACCAACCTGCTCTACAACGCCGCCCAGCACACCGCACCGGGCGGGCGCATCGACGTACGCCTGAGCGTCGAGCGCAGCGCCGCGCTGGTGGAAGTCAGCAACCCTGGCGAGCCGATCACCGCCGAGCAACGCGCGCGGCTGTTCGAGCGCTTCTATCGCGCCGACATGGCTCGCGCCAACAGCCAGAGCAACCATGGGCTGGGGTTGTCCATCGTCAAGGCGGTGGCGAGCATGCACGGCGGCTCGGTGTTCGTGCGCAGCGAGGGCGGGGTGAATACCTTCGGCTTTACGGTGGATGGGGTGGGGCCAGTCGGGCCGGCGCAGGATGATCAGCAGGATGTGACGGGCGAAGTGGTGCCAGTCTGAAGGCTTCAGTGCTCGGGCAATAGCCCTCTCCCTTCCGGGAGAGGGCTGGGGAGAGGGTTTTCGAGCCCGCAGCGGACTCAATCCAGGCGCCGCGTCTTCGTCCGAATCAGGTAGATGCTCACCAGCGTCGCACTGGTCAGCATGAACGCCCAGGCCCAGGGGCGCTGCACGATGAACCCTGATATGAGGATGCTGCACCACATCAGGCCGATGGCGTAGACCTTGCCCTTGAGCGGGATGCCTTCGCCGTCGAGGTAGTCGCGAATCCACGGGCCGAGTTTCGGGTGGTTCACCAGCCAGTCATAGAAGCGCTGGGAGCTGCGCATGAAGCAGGCGGCGGCGAGCAGCAGGAAGGGCGTGGTGGGCAGCACCGGCAGGAAGATGCCGATCACGCCCAGTGCCACGCTGAGCCAGCCGATGCCCAGCAGGCAGTAGCGAACCCAGGCGTGACGGCTTTGGCGGATTTCTCGTGGCATCGACGTACGCGTAGCGAATCCGGAGCCGCGTTGCGCGGCTCCGGCAGTGGATCAGTGGGTGCGGGGCTTGAGCAGGGCCGGTTTCTCTTCCGGGGCCTGGCACAGCAGGAACAGGTTGGTCAGCAGTTCGGGAATCTGCGCGACCATGTCATCCACCAGTCCGCGGTCGCTGGCGATCTCGTCGAACTCGGGTTGTTCGTCGAACAGGCCGGAACCGACCATGATCGGCAGCAGCAGCTCGCTGACTTCTTCCTCGGCCTGCTCGAACCACACCGCTTCACGCAGGAACACGCCTTCCATGAAGCCGATGCACCAGCCGCGGATGTCGGAGTCGTCCGGCTCGTCGCCCAAGTAGGGTTCGCAGGGCAGCTCCAGCTCTTCGTCACCGGCCATCTGGCGGATGATGTGCGCCTTGAGCTGGAGCAGGGTCGATTCGATTTCGTTGCGCTCTTCCTCACTGCGGTAGTGCGGCGGCTCGGCGAACAGGGCGTCGATCCACTCGCGCTCCGGCACTTCCTCCGGGCAGATCGCCAGGGCGGTCAGGTAGCCGTGTGCCGCCACGTAGTCCAAGGCTTCCTCGTGCAGGTCATCGGCATCGAGAAAGACTTGCAGGCGGGACAATTGGTCGGCGAAGGACATCGGGTACTACCTCGGAGGTGATCGGTCCCGAATTGTAGTCCTTCCGGGGGCCCGCGGCAAAAGCCAAATGCCCGTGCAGCCTGAGCCGACGCGGGGTTCGGACGCATGTGACGGATTTTTCCGCAGTTTCCCGGACAAGGTGCCGGCCGTGGGCGGACGGCTTGCGTATAATGCGCGGCTTCATTCGGAGTCCCCCATGCTCGATCAGGCACTGCGCATCCTCAAAGACGTTTTCGGTTACGACGCCTTCCGCGGCAATCAGGCGCGGATCATCGAGCGCGTGGCCAGCGGCGGCGATGCCCTGGTGCTGATGCCCACCGGCGGCGGCAAGTCGCTGTGCTTCCAGGTCCCGGCGCTGCTGCGCGACGGCCTGACGGTGGTGGTCTCGCCGCTGATCGCGCTGATGGAAGACCAGGTCGCCACACTCGATGAACTGGGCGTGCCGGTGGCGGCGCTGAACTCCTCGCTGAGCCCCGAGGCCCAGCGCGAAATCGCCGCTCGCCTTCAGCGTGGCGAAATCAAGCTGCTTTATCTGGCGCCCGAGCGCCTGGTGCAGCCGCGCATGCTGGACTTCCTGCAACGCCTGGAGATCGGCCTGTTCGCCATCGACGAGGCGCACTGCGTGTCGCAGTGGGGCCATGACTTCCGTCCCGAATACCTGCAGTTGGGCCAGCTCGCCGAGCTGTTCCCGCACGTGCCGCGCATTGCCCTGACCGCCACGGCGGACATGCGCACCCGCGAGGAGATGATCCAGCGCCTGCACCTGCAGGACGCCGAGCAGTTCCTCTCCAGCTTCGACCGGCCGAACATCTTCTACCGCATCGTGCCCAAGGAGCAGCCGCGCAAGCAGTTGCTGGGCTTCCTCGCCGAGCGCCGGGGCGATGCCGGCATCGTCTACTGCATGTCGCGCAAGAAGGTCGAGGAGGTCGCCGAGTTCCTCTCCGCCCAGGGCTTCCCGGCGCTGCCTTACCACGCCGGGCTGTCCAACGACCTGCGCGCCTATCACCAGAAGCGCTTCCTCAACGAGGAAGGGCTGATCATGGTCGCCACCATCGCCTTCGGCATGGGCATCGACAAACCCAACGTGCGCTTCGTCGCGCACCTGGACCTGCCGAAAAGCCTCGAGGCGTATTATCAGGAAACCGGCCGCGCCGGCCGTGACGGCCTGCCCGCCGATGCCTGGATGGCCTACGGCCTGCAGGACGTCTTGCTGCTGCGGCAGATGATGCAGAACTCCGAGGGCGACGAGCGCCACAAGCGCGTCGAGCGGCACAAGCTCGAAGCCATGCTGGCGCTGTGCGAGGAAACCCGCTGCCGCCGCCAGGCGTTGCTGGCCTATTTCGACGAGGTGATGCCCAACCCCTGCGGCCATTGCGACATCTGCGTCGATGGCGTGGAGACCTGGGACGCCACCGAGCCCGCGCGCCAGGCGTTGTCTGCCATCTACCGCAGCGGCCAGCGCTATGGCGTCGGTCATCTGGTGGACGTGCTGCTGGGCAAGGACACCGAGAAGGTGCGCAGCGTCGGCCACCAGCACCTGGCGGTATTCGGCATCGGCAAATCCCGCGCCGAAGACGAATGGCGCACGCTGTTCCGCCAACTGGTCGCCCGTGGCTTCGCCGATGTGGACGTCGACGGCTTCAATGGCCTGCGCCTGACCGAGGCCTGCCGTCCGTTGCTGCGCGGCGAAGAGACGCTGGCCCTGCGCCGTGATCCGAAGCCGCAGCGCAACAAGTCGTCCTCTTCTGGCGGGGCCAGTTCGGCCAGCCAGCTGGTGCGCCAGGAAGAGCGCGAGATGTGGGAAGCCCTGCGCACCCTGCGGCGCAAGCTGGCGCAGGAGCACTCGGTGCCGCCCTACGTCATCTTCCCCGATGCGACGCTGCTGGAGATGCTGCGCAGCCAGCCGACCACGCTCGCCGCCATGGCTCAGGTCAGTGGCGTCGGCGCGCGCAAGCTGGAGCGCTACGGTCAGGCCTTCCTCGACGTGCTCACCGAGTCCGAGGCGGCGCCCGCCACTCCGGCACCGGTGGCCGACCTCAGCCACGAACTGGTCACCCTGGCCCGCGCCGGCATGACCCCGGCGCAGATCGCCCGCCAGCTCGATTGCAGCGAGAAGAACGTCTATAGCCTGCTGGCCGAAGCCATCGGCAAGCAGCAGCTGGGCCTGGAACAGGCGCTGGACCTGCCCGAGGAACTGCTCGGTGAAATCCAGGACGCCTTCCTCGACGAGGACGGTGAGCTGCCGCCGGTGACAGCGATCGCCGAGCTGTTCGAGGGCCGCGTCCCGCTGGGCGTTCTGCATTGCGTGCGCGCCGCCCTGCAGGCCGAGCTGGAAGTCTGATCGCGCCGAAATACGGCGTTACAGATGAAATATCAATGTGCCAGCAACGGCGCCTTTTTCCACCAGTCCTATCTGTCAGTACGGAACACTTTCGGAGTGACAGATGGCGAGCTGGGTGCGGGTAGTGGCGGGGCTGCTGGTCGTCGGACAACTCAGCGGATGTGCCAGTGGTGGCGGGCTGACCGAAGGTGGCAAGAACGCCTTAATCGGTGTAGCGGCGGTCGCGCTGGTAGCAGGGCTGGTCATCATGTCCAAGGACGATGACGACGACGATAGAGACTGCCGCAAGCATCACAATCGCTCCGAGCGCCGCTATTGCAATGGCTCCTACTACGACCACGACCGCTACCGGAACTCCCGTGACGATCGCTGGTGATTGCACTGATCCGTCAGTTTCGTGACGGGGCAAACCGACAAACTTGTGACGCACGTCCCGAACAGCTATGGTGGCACTTAGACCTCCACGAGAAGAGGTGAGCGTGCCACAACAACAAAGCTGGCTGGACGACGTCCGCTCCAATGCCTATGCCGAACAGCTCTCCCGGGGCTTTCGCCGCCTGCGTTTCGAGCCCGACCTCGAGACCCAGTACCGTCATTACCTGCTCGAAGACAGCTTCGACCTCAAGCGCACCGCGCTGACCATCGGCGTGCTGATCTGGCTGGCGCTGGCGGCCATCGATTTCCTCCTCATCCGTGGCCCCGAACACTGGCAGATGCTTGCCGTGCGCATCGGCGTGCTGGTGCTGCTGACCGTCTGCGGCGGGTTGATCCTGCAGCGTCGCCATATCCACCTGCTGGTGCCGCTGAGCCTGGCCTGCATCCTCAGCGTCGGCATCGGCGCGGCGGCAGTCGCCGGCATCGCCCACACAGTGGACCAGAGTTATCCCTACGAAGGCCTGTTGCTGGTCAGCATGGCCGCCTACTTTCTGATCGGCCTGCGCTTCGCCGAGGCGGTGGGCAGCGCTTCCGTGATCCTGCTGGCCTACGTGGGCTTCGAGTTGTATGCGGGACTGCCGTTGCCCAAGCTGATCAGCAACGTGGTCTTCCTGCTGTTCGGCAACCTGGTCGGCGCGGTGGGCTGCTACCTGCTGGACTACAAGTCCCGCCAGCATTTCCTGATCAGCCGCCTGCTCAAGGTCATGGCCGAGCACGATGCCCTGACCGGCCTGCACAACCGCCGCAGTTTCAATCGCCAGCTCGAGCGCCTGTGGCGCCAGGCGCAGCGCGAGAGCGTGGGGCTGGCACTGCTACTCTGCGATGTCGACCACTTCAAGGCCTACAACGACCGCTACGGCCACCAAGCCGGCGATGGTGTGTTGCAGCGTATCGGCGAGGTGCTCATGGCCAGCGCCCGGCGCCCGCTGGACATGGCTGTGCGCCTGGGCGGCGAGGAATTCGCCGTGCTGCTCTATGGCGCCAGCGAGCGGGAGGCGAGGGAGCGTGCCGAGGTGTTGCGCGGAGCGGTGCAGGGCCTGGGCATCGTCCACGAAGGATCGCTGACGGCGGATGAGGTGACGCTGTCCATAGGTGTCTCCTGCCTCTGGCCGGAGACAGGGCATCCGCTGCGCAGCATCTACGAGCACGCCGACCGTGCGCTCTACGAGGCCAAGGCGTTCGGGCGCAACCAGGTTGTCGCCTGATGGCCCATTCCGTCCCCCGAGCTGGCGCCGTGCGTGACTGCGGCGTGCGCAGGCGCGGTGCTAGGATTCGCCGCACCTTGCCTCCGAGCCCGCGCCCATGCAGCAGCTGATCCAGCCCAACGGCCAACCGCACTACGGCATCTTCCCCGGCACCCCGGCGACCATCAATCACCGCGACTTTGACTTCCGCTCGCCCATGGGGCGCCGTCTCGGCGCGTTGAGCAAGTGGCGCAGCTTCCACCAGTTCCAGTACTTCGGCCTGATCAGCCCGACGCTGATCGGCGGCTGCGCGCTGGCGGACCTCAGCCTGCTGTCCATCGGCTTCGTCTACCTCTACCACCCCGAGAGCGGGCGGATGATCGAGCGCCAGTTCAAGTGCCCGCTGGGCAAGGGCTCGAATTTCTCGCAGACGCCCAACGACGGTTTCTGTGAACTGCGCCAGGGGCGCAACCTGCTGCGCCTGGAGAATGGTTCCTCGCCCCTGGAAAAGCGCCTCCTGGTGGAACTGGACGACGGTACCCGCATCGACGCCCGTTTCAGCGAGGAGCAGCCAGCGTTCGAACCCATGAGTATCTGCACGCCGACGGCGGTCAACGGCTGGGTCTACGCCCGCAAGGTGGCCGGCGTGCATTGCCATGGCGAAGTGCGCAGCGCGCTGGGCGACTACGACCTGCGGGAGCTGGATGCCTACGCCCACCACGACTGGTCCGCCGGCTACATGCGCCGCGAGACGTTCTGGAACTGGGCGTGCCTGTCCGGCGAGGCGCAGGGGCGGCGTGTCGGCCTGAATCTGTCCTGCGGGGTCAACGAGACCAGCTTCACCGAGAACTGCTACTGGCTCGACGGCCAATTGGTGAAGGTCGATACGGCGCGTTTCGAGTTCGACCGCGATCATCCGCTGCAGCCCTGGACCATCCGTTCCTATGACGGCCAGGTCGAGTTGCGCTTCGAAGCCCACGGCCTGCACCAGGAACGCCTGAACCTCGGCGTGCTGGCGAGCAACTTCAAGCAGATCTTCGGGCGCTTCAGTGGCGTGCTGAAACCGGCAGGGCAGGCCGAGGTGCGTATCGACAATCTGTGGGGCTTCGTCGAAGACCAATATGCGAAATGGTGAGGCCCGAGGTCACACCCTGCGACAATCTGTCATTGTACGGGCTTGATTAGCTGGCTAATAATTAGTCAAATCAACTTAGCCGACTCATCCTCGATTCTCTCAGTAGAAAGCCCGACGCAATGTCAGATAACGATAAGCACTACTTCGGTACCCAATTGGCCCAGGCTTCGCGTGCATGGCGGGCTGAACTCGACCGCCGTCTCAGTCATCTCGGACTTTCCCAGGCGCGCTGGCTGGTGCTGCTGCACCTGGCGCGCCACTCGGCCGCCCCCACGCAGCGCGAGCTCGCGCAATCGGTCGGGGTCGAAGGTCCGACGCTGGCCAGGCTGCTGGACGGCCTCGAAGCCCAAGGTCTGGTCCGGCGGCAAGCCGTGGCCGAGGACCGTCGCGCCAAGCGTATCGCCCTGACCCCCAAGGCAGACGTGCTGATCACCGACATCGAGAATATCGCCGCCGCGGTTCGCAACGAAGTGCTGGCGGGCATTACCGAAGATGAAATCGCCCTGTGCCAGAAAACGCTCAGTCGGATTCTCGGCAATCTTGAGCGGAACTGAGCAATTCATCACGTTATTCAGGTAAAGTAGCCATTTTTCTGGCGGTCCTTTGTGGGGCCGCTGGCCATTCGCTATCCACTCCCCAACCATTCGCCGGTTTTTCGACGATTTATCTTGACCAAATCCAGCGCACCACCTAATCCGTGATATCAGACGGCCTGTACTCTGCAAGGTACAGTGGGTAGTGCGTGACGGTCTGCAGTCCGGCATGGCTTCAGGTGTGAGGACAGGTTCAGCCTGCTGCTTTCGAGTGGTCAGGGAATGGCGTGCAGACCCGGACAATGGGATGGGGTTATGGCTCGAATAAAGAGAATTCCGCTGACGCTGGCCGCACTGTCGGTTTTTGTATCCGCTCACGCGAATGCCCTCGGTCTCGGGGAAATCACGTTGCATTCCGGCCTAAACCAGCCGCTGGATGCCGAGATCGCACTGCTGCAGACCGGCGACATGACGTCCGACGAACTGGTGGCCAAGCTCGCCAGCCCCGCGGACTACGAGAATGCCGGGGTCGACCGCTTCGTGTTCCTGCAGAACCTGCGCTTCACCCCGGTGATTCGCAACGGCCGTGGCTACATCAAGGTGGTGTCCACGCAGCCGGTACACGAGCCTTACCTGAATTTCCTGATCGCCGTGGAGCGCCCCAACGGTCGCCTGCTGCGCGAGTACACCGTGCTGATCGATCCGCCGGAGTACAGCGCCAACCGCAGCCTGGCCGCCAATCTGGCGACCAGCGTGCCGGCGCCTTCGCGGGCTTCCGGGTATCGCACGGAACCTGTACGCAGGGCTCCGGCGCAACCGTCGTTGCCGGCTGGCGACGGCCGCTACACCACGGTGCGCAATGACACTTTGTGGAAGATCAGTTCGCGCCTGAGCGGCACTGGCGTTTCGCGCTCGCAACTGATGGACAGCATCGTCGCGCTGAATCCGCAGGCCTTCGTCAATGGCGATCCGCATCGACTGAAGGTCGGCCAGACGCTGATCCTGCCGCAGGGCCAGCAGCTCGCCGGTAATACTGCCGCGCCCGCTCCGCAGGCCGCTTCAACAGAAGCATCCACGCCTGCCGCGCCCGCAGCCGTTGCCCCGACCCAGGCACCGGGCAACACCGCCGCGCCGGCCGGTGGAGCCGACGCCGCCAAGGTCGAGGCCGACCTGCTCCTGGCCAACGCCCAGCGCGACCAGTTGAACCAGCGCATGGACGACATGCAGAAGCAGCTGGAGTCCCTGCAGCAGGCGTTGCAGAGCCGCGACCAGCAGGTGCAAACGCTGCAGGCCGAGCTGGATCGCCGCCAGGGCGAAGCTGCCTCGGGTAATGCCCCGGCAGCCGATGCTCCCGCGGCCAGTGCGCCAACCAATGCCATTCCCGCTGCCCCCAATGCGGTGGCGCCGGCGCAGCAGGATGCCCCGGCTGCGAGCGTTGCCCAGCCGGCGACTCCGGTGCAGGACGCGCAGGACAGCGGTTTCAACTACTGGCCATGGCTGGGCGCTGGTGCTCTCGGCGCACTGTTGGTCGGCCTGCTGTTCGCCCGCCGCAAGCGCGAGGAAAAACCGGTCGAGATGCCGCCCCTGCAGGCGGCTGCCGAGCCAGTCAGACCGCTACCGCCGGCCAAACCGCTGGCTGCTGCCGTCGTGGCCCCGGTACCGGTTCCGCATCCGGTGGTGATCGCCACTCCGGAACCGGGCGTCGCCCGGCTGCCGGCCGCCAGCGCGGACAGCCTGGAAGGTGCGGACATCTATATCGCTTACGGCCGCTTCAACCAGGCCCGCGACATGCTGCGCAAGGCCGTCAATGCCGAGCCGAACCGCCGCGAGTTGCGCATGAAGCTGCTGCTGGTGCTGGCCGAGCTGGGTGACGTGGCGGGCTTCCATGAGGAAGAGCACGCCCTGGTGGCTGTCGGCGGCGACCAGAAACAGATCGACCAGCTCAAGTCGCGTTACCCAGCGATGCTGATCCGCCCGGAAGACACTCTCCAGGCGCCCACCGGGGAGACGCTGACCGATTGGGACGATCTCGAGCTGGGCGAACCGGTGGCTGCCCCCGTGGAGCAGCCCAAGGCGGCGCAGGACCAGCCGGACTTCGCCATGAACCTCAGCGACCTGTCGCTGGACCTGGACTGGGACAAGCTCGACAACCCCTTCGAGTCGCCCAAGCAGGGCAAGGCTGCTTCCAAGGCCACCCAGGAAGTGCCATCGGACTTCCGCAGCAACCTGCATGAACTGCCGGAAATCACCGAGCTGGATCTGGGCGAGCACGGCGAGATGTTCGGTCATGGCAGCAAGGCCCAGGTGGAGGACGACCTGACCTTCGACCTGCCCGACGACATCGGCCACGAGCATGACGAGCTGCTGGCCAGCCTCGACCGTGCGCGCAAATGCATCGACCAGGGCAACCTGGAAGAAGCCTACGGCATCCTCAAGCAGGTGATCGCCAGCGGCGACTCCAAGGCCAAGGCCGAAGCGCGCGAGCTGCTGGCGCTGATTGCCTGATCCGCTGTCTGAATGAAGAAGCCCGGCACTTGCCGGGCTTTTTCATTTGCGAGAGGTCGACATTGCTTACCTCCCGAGGATCGGGCGCGAAGGCTCTTGTAGGAGCGAGCAAGCTCGCTCCTACAAGACCGGCTCAGAAGTTACGGCCCAGGTTGATGTACACCGCGTGCTCGCTGGCATCGTTCAGGCCGTAGCTGAAGGACAGCGGCCCCAGCGGTGTCTCGAAGCCCATGAGAATGCTGCCGGCGTTGACGTAGCCGGTGTCGTAGCTGTTGTCGTTGTTCCACACCCTGCCTCGCTCCAGGCTGCCGCCCAGGTAGAAGGGGAAGTCCAGCGGCAGGAAAGATCGCTCGGTCATGCGCCGGTAGTAGATGACCCGTCCGAGGCTGTAGTTCTGTCCGGCCAATGCGTCCTGGCGATAACCGGAAAGTTGCCGCGCGCCGCCGAGCAGGAAGCTCGACACCACCACCTCGGCGTCATCGATGGTGCGGCCGTAGCCGCCGCCCAGCACCCAGGTGTTGGGGCCGCTGCTCAGCGCCTTGTCCAGGCGAAAATCCCATTGCCGGTAGCGGTCGTCGTCGCCCAGGGACGGCGTGTGTTCGCGGAAGGAGGTCTGGATGTTCTCGCCTTCACGGGGGAAGTCGACGTTGTCCATGGTGTCGAAGGAGTATTTGAGCTCGGCGTAGCCTTCGGTGAAGTGGAAGTCCGGCAGGTCCTGCTCGCCCACGCGTACGTCGGCCTTGCCGAAGGCCTGGGCCACGCCGAGGCGGATCTCGCCGTTGTTGGCGATCTGCCGGCCGAGGTTCAGGCCATAGCCATAGCGCTCCAGGCGGTACTCGGCGATGGGGTCGTCGTTGTCGGTGGCCTCGACGTTCTGCGCCTCGTTGAACAGGTAGGGCGCGACGAAGTAGCGCGAGCCCACGTCCAGCGGCTGGTAGAACTCGCTATAGAGCTCCTGCTGGTCGCCGATCTGCAGGCGCGTCAGCCATTCCGCGCCGAGGCGGTTGATACCGTTCATGCGGTAGCTGCCGCCGACGTTGAAGGTGCTGTCGCCGCGCAGGTCGTCAGAGAGGTTCAGGCCCAGGCGCAGGTAGTCGGTGCCGCTGCGCTTGCCATAGGCGTGGATCACCAGCGCGTTGCCATCCTTGCGGTGCACGACCCGGTACTGGACCTGGTCGAAGTAATCCAGGCCGTAGAGGGTGCTCATGTCGCGCTGCAGGCGTTCCAGGTCCAGGTGCTCGCCCAGCGGTTGGCGAATGTAATGGAGGATGACGTCGTCGCTGACCTTGGAGTTGTTCTCCACCTCGATGCGGTCGATCACCGGCTGGCGCTCGCCCGGTGTGCGCGCCTCGTTCAGTGCCACTGCCTGGGCGTCGGCGGGTTTGCGCAGCGCTGCCAGGCGCGGGGCGAGGATGCTGGTGGCGCGGTAGCCGGCGTCGATCAGCTGCGGCACGCGGCCGAAGTCGGTTGAGCTGTAGCCACTGAGCGGCGGCTGCACCAGGATGTCGCTGGATTTCAGGGTGGCCAGCTGTGCTTCGGAGTTCTTGCGGGTCATCAGGGTGATGGACTGGTTGAGCATGTCCACCACGGTGGCCAACTGCTTGCGATCCAGCAGCGGGTTGCCGATGTCGACCACGATGACCACGTCGACGCCCATCTGCCGGGCCACGTCCACCGGGATGTTGTCGACCATGCCGCCGTCCACCAGCAGCTTGCCGTTGACCTCCACCGGCGCGAACACCGCCGGGATCGACATGCTGGCGCGGATCGCCTGGGGCAGGTGGCCCTTGCTGAACACCACTTTCTCGCCGGTGGAGATATCGGTGGCCACCGCGCGGAAGGGAATCGCCAGCTGATCGAAGTCGCGGGTATCGCTGGTGTGCACCAGCAGGCTTTCCAGCAGCATCGACAGGTTCTGCCCCTGGATGGCCCCCAGCGGCAGGCCGAGGGTGCCGTCGTCGCGGAAGCTGAGCTTCTGCTTCACCAGGAAGTCGCGGTCGTCCTGTTTGCGGCGGAAGGGCACGTCGACCCGCGGCGGCGAGTCGGACAGCGCTTCCTTCCAGTCCAGCCCCAGGGCCAGTTGTTCCAGCTCCTTGGGCGTATAGCCCGCTGCATACAGGCCGCCGATCACTGCGCCCATGCTGGTGCCGGCGATGGCGTCGACGTGGATGCCCTGTTCGTCCAGCGCCTTCAGCACACCGATGTGCGCCAGGCCGCGCGCTGCGCCGCCGGAGAGGACCAGGCCGATCTTCGGTGGAGTGTTCGCCGCCAGGGCGCCGAGGGGAAGGAGCAGGAGGAGGGCGAACAGCAGTCGGCGCATGAAGAGAAGAGTCCGGTAGGGCATTTCAGAGCGGTATTATAGGTTCGCGTCCTACTGCAGAGTCTGATTCATGTCCGAAGCCAAAGCCGAAATCGTCATCACCTATTGCACCCAGTGCCAGTGGCTGTTGCGCGCCGCCTGGCTGGCCCAGGAACTGCTGAGCACCTTTGGCGACGACCTGGGCAAGGTCAGCCTGGTGCCGGGCACGGGCGGGGTCTTCCACATCACTTGCGACGCCGAGCAGATCTGGGAGCGCAAGGTCGACGGTGGTTTCCCCGAGGCCAAGGTGCTCAAGCAGCGCGTGCGCGACCGCATCGATCCGCAGCGCGACCTGGGCCATAACGATCGCTCCTGAAGCGTCGCGGTACCGGTCGGCGGAACCATTCGATAGCTGGCTAACTTCCTTGCTTCATATCAACGGGGTACGCCGGTTCCACTTTTAGTCTGAGAGCACCCATTCTCCACAGGAGGTGCCCTCATGAGCATCATCGTCACTGGCGCCGCCGGCTTCATCGGCAGCAATCTCGTCAAGGCGTTGAACCAGCGCGGCGAGACCGACATCATCGCGGTCGATGATCTGACCGAGGGTGACAAGTTCGCCAACCTCGCCGACTGCGACATCAGCGACTACCTCGACAAGGGCGATTTCATTGCGCGCTACGCCCGCGGACGCTTCGGCGTGGTGCGTGCGCTGCTGCACCAGGGTGCCTGCTCCAGCACCATGGAGCGCGACGGGCGCTACATGATGGACAACAACTACCGCTACAGCTGCGAGTTGCTGGACGCCAGCCTGTCCCTGGGCGTGCCGTTCCTCTATGCCTCGTCGGCGGCGGTCTATGGCGGCGGCCAGGAGTTCCGCGAGACGCGCTCCTGCGAGCGGCCGCTGAACGTCTACGGCTACTCGAAGTTCCTCTTCGACCAGCGCGTGCGCAAGGTGCTGCCCACGGCGCGCACCCAGGTGGCCGGCTTCCGCTACTTCAACGTCTACGGCCCGCGCGAGCCGCACAAGGGGCGCATGGCCTCGGTGGCCTTCCACTGCTTCAACCAGTTCCGTGAGACCGGCAAGGTGAAGCTGTTCGGCGAGTACGGCGACTACCCGGCCGGCGGCCACCTGCGCGATTTCGTCTCGGTGGAGGATGTGGCCAGGGTCAACCTGCATTTCCTCGACAACCCCGAGCGCAGCGGCATCTTCAACCTCGGCAGCGGCCGTGCCCAGCCGTTCAACGACGTGGCGCTGGCGGTGATCAACACCCTGCGCGAACAGCAGGACCTGCAGCCGCTGACCCTGGATGCAGCGATCCGCGATGGACTGCTGGAGTACACCGAGTTCCCGGACGAGTTGCGCGGCAAGTACCAGTGCTACACCTGCGCCGATATCGCCTTCCTCCGCGAGGCGGGCTACCGCGCGCCGATGATGGGCGTGGAGGAAGGGGTGCAGCGTTACTGCCGGTGGTTGCTGCAACAGGCTTGATAGCCCGTGTATCGGACCTTTTACCCACTCTTTACCCAGTGCTGACGTTCCAGGCAGGGCAGACGCGCGATCATTGCGCCCAGAGCTGAAGCTGCCTCGCCCCCTCCGGCGTCGTGGAAAGGTTCACCCAATCTCGGCGCCTTATCCACAGGCACCACACCGAACAGGCCGCCTCGCAGGCTGTCGTGCGATGAATCCTTGGCAGTCCCTCCCCAGGGCAAGGTTCGAGATACGCGCGCTGCGGGGCAGCCTTCCTTTTCAGCGTATTCACTACCCGGCAAGTGCAGGAGCGAGCAAGTTCGCTCCTGCAGGTCGTTAATGCGAGCCGCGTGCGCTGAGGAAGGTCGCGAAGATGATCAGCGTGCCACCCGCCAGCATCCGCAGGCTCGGCTCCTCGCCGAACAGCACGGCGGCGAAGGCGATGCCGTAGACCGGCTCCAGGGCAAAGATCACCGCCGCCGTGCGTGCCTTGATCAGCCGCAGGCTGGCGACGAACAGGCTGTGGGCGACACCGGTGCAGAGGACGCCCAGCGCCACCAGCCACAACCAGTCCATGCCGCGAATCGCGGGCAACTCGAAGAGCACCAGCGGCAGCAGGCAGGCGATGATCGTCAGGTTCTGGCACAGCGCCGCCTGGATTGGGTCGATCCCGCGCACGCTGACCCGGTTGGCCAGCGACAGCAGGGCGAACAGCAGCCCGGAGAGGGTTCCCCAGAGCAGGCCAGCGGTGGCGCCGTCGCGCAGGTCCAGTGTCGGCGTGACCATCACCAGGCCGATGCACACCAGCGCCACCACCAGGTATTCACCCTTGCGGATGCGTTCGCGGAACAGCAGGCCTTCCAGCAGCACGGTGAAGGCGGGGAAGCTGGCGAAGCCGAGGGTGGCGACCGCCACGTTGCCGACTTTCACGGCGAGGAAGAACGTCAGCCAGTGGGTGCACAGCAGCACGCCGCCACCCAGCAGCATGGCGGCCTGTTTCAGCGTAGGTCGCTTCTGCTGCCGCAGATGCCCGGCGAAAACCGCTGCCAGCGACAGCGAGCCGAACAGCGCGCGGCCGAAGACGATGACCAGGGGGCCGGCGAGGATGAGTTTGCCGAAGATGCCGGACAGCCCGAACATCAGGGCGCCGATGTGCAGGCCGATCAGGGCGCCGCGGGGTGTGAGTTGGGTAATGCGATTCATGCCTGAGCTTCCGCCGATTGCTGTGGCGGGGCCTTGTCGGGAAAGAGGCAAGCGCGCCGGGCCGGCTGGCGCGCGGTGAGTCAAAGATCAGGCCAGCCGCGCGCCATTGGGCAGCGGCTTGTCGAAACCGGCAAGCACCACCTTGTCGTCGCTGTCGTAGGCGCCGGTGACCAGCACTTCCGAGCGCACGCCAGCGATGGATTTGGGTTCGAAGTTGCACACGCAGAGCACCTGGCGGCCGATCAGCTCGTTGGCTTCATAGTGCGCGGTGATCTGTGCGCTGGAGGTCTTGATCCCCAGCGGGCCGAGGTCGACCTGGAGGATGTAGGCGGGCTTGCGCGCCTTCACGTTGGGTTCGGCCTGGACGATGGTGCCCACGCGCAGTTCGACGCGCTCGAAATCCTGCCACTCGATAGTGTCTGCCGACATCGCTGCTCCCGTTGGGTTATTGGGTTCGATGGCCGGCAGTCTAGGCGCTGGGCGCGCGGCTGTCTGTCGCGCGGCTAGCGGGAATTGTCGCGCGCCTCCTGGCGAAGCTGGCGCGCGGTGGTGCCGAACTGGCGCACCAGCGCGGCGGTGAAGGCGCTCTGCGAGGCGTAGCCGACCTGTGCGGCAATCTCGCCGACCGATTGGTGCGAACCGCGCAGCAGGTCGCGGCCCAACTGCAGGCGGCGCTGGCGCACGTAGTCCATGGGCGTCTGCCCCGTCTCGGCGAGGAAGCGGGCATGGAAGCGCGCAGCGGAAAGCCCGGCGAGCCGCGCCAGGTCGGCCACCTGCAGCGGGTGCGCGGCGTGGCGGTCGATGTAGCTGTCGAGGCTGGCCAAGGGCAATTGCGTAGGTTCCTCCACGCGCTGCTGGCCGGCGGCGAGGCTGGCGAGCAGGAGGATCGCACCCTGGCGCGCCAGCACCGGGTCATGCAGGGGGCTGCCGGCCAGCCAGTGCACCAGTTGCGCCTGGTCGTTGTTGAGCAGGCGCTGGCCGGGGGTTTCCAGCAGGCGGCGGCCGGCGTCGCTGTGCAGGCCCAGGGCGGCGAGCAGGTTATCTTCGTCCTCCAGATCGACCACCAGGCAGCGGCTGCCGTCGGGGCTGGCGCAGGCGTGGTGCTCGTCACGCGGCACCACGGCGAAAGTCTGCCGGGTCACCAGGCTGCCGCGTCCGCCCACTTCGAAATCCAGGCTGCCGGACAGCCCAAGCACCAGCTGCGCATGGCTGTGGCTATGGGCGAGATGGTCGTGGCTGTAGTGGCGCAGGGAGAGGATCGGGTTCATGCGAACTGCTTTCCGAAGCTGGCGGGCAGGTGGACAGTCTAGCGCGCCGCGGCCTGTCACGGGACTGTCGCCAGTCGGTCATGTTCGCTTCACCGCGGCGGCCGACACTCGGAGAAACCCCTCTGGAGGTCGCCGACGATGAGCAGCGCGCAACGCATGACGCCGACGAAGAAACAACGGGTGCGGACCCTGTGGATATCCGATGTCCACCTCGGCACCCGCGACTGCCAGGCCGAGCATCTGGCCGGCTTCCTCAAGCGCTACCACGCCGACCGCATCTACCTGGTGGGCGACATCATCGACGGCTGGAAGCTGCGCGGCGGCATCTACTGGCCGCAGGCGCACACCAACGTGATCCGCCGCCTGCTGACCATGAGCAAGCGAGGCACCGAGGTGATCTACGTGACCGGCAACCACGACGAGTTCCTGCGCCGCTATTCCTCGCTGCTGCTGGGCAACATCCGCCTGGTCGACGAGATCGTCCACACCACCGCCGACGGCCGCCAGTTGCTGGTGATCCACGGTGACCAGTTCGACGTCATCACGCGCTACCACAAGTGGCTGGCCTTCCTCGGCGACTCCGCCTACGAGTTCACCCTGACGCTTAACCGCTGGCTGAATCACTGGCGCAGCCGCTATGGCTACGGCTACTGGTCGCTGTCGGCGTACCTCAAGCACAAGGTGAAGACAGCGGTGAACTTCATCAGCGACTTCGAGGAAGCCATCGCCCACGAGGTGCACAAGCGCGGCCTCAACGGCGTGGTCTGCGGGCACATCCACCACGCGGAAATCCGCCAGATCGGCGAGGTGGAATACCTCAATTGCGGTGACTGGGTGGAATCCTGCTCGGCGCTGATCGAGCACTGGGATGGCAGCATCGAGCTTTACCGCCTGGCCGAGGAACCGGTGCGCGCCGAGGCGCCTGCGGTGGTCGAGTCGGCGGCATGAGGCTGCTGATCGTCACCGATGCCTGGCTGCCGCAGGTCAACGGCGTGGTCACCAGCCTCCGGGCACTGGTGGCCGAGCTGGAGGAAATGGGGCACAGGGTCGGCCTGATCACCCCGCAGGATTTTCGTCACCGGCCTTGCCCGAGCTACCCGGAAATCCCCCTGGCGTGGAACCTGTGGACAGTCGGCGAGAAGATCGCCGACTTCGCCCCGGACTGCATCCACCTCGCCACGGAAGGCCCGCTGGGCTGGGCTGCACGGCGCTGGCTGGTGCGCCGCGGGATGAAGTTCAGCAGCGCCATCCATACGCGCTTTCCCGAATACGTGAACACTCGCTGGCCCTGGCTGCCGCTGGCCTGGGGCTATGCCTTCCTGCGCCGCTTCCATGCACCGAGCCAGGCCGTGCTGGTGAGCAGCGAGCGCATGCGCGGAGCTTTCGCCGATCACGCTTTCGACAATCTGGCGCTGTGGCGCAAGGGCGTGGATCTCCAGCGTTTTCAGCCGGGGGAGGGCGCACCGCTCCAGGAGCCGATATTCCTCTATGTCGGCCGGCTGGCGCGGGAGAAGAATCTCGAAGCCTTCCTCGCGCTCGACCTGCCGGGACGCAAGCGCGTGGTGGGCGACGGCCCGCAGCGCGCGGAGCTGCAAGCGGCTTATCCACAGGCGGAGTTCCTCGGCTATCGCCACGGCGACGAACTGGCGGAGGCCTATCGCAGCGCCAGTGTGCTGGCCTTCCCATCGCTGACCGATACCCTCGGCCTGGTGATGGTCGAGGCGCTGGCGTGCGGTACGCCAGTGGCGGCGTTCCCGGTGACGGGGCCGCTGGATGTCCTGGAGGAAGGCGTCACCGGGGTGATGGACGCGGATCTGCGCAGCGCCTGTCTGCGGGCGCTGGAGCTGGATCGCCAGGCCTGCGCGCAGTGGGCGCGCGGGCAGACCTGGCGGGCATCCGCGCAGGAGTTCCTGGCGCTTCAGGTAAGCCTGACGCCATTGCCAGTCGGTGCGCCGGTCAGCGAAGAACCGGGCTACGTGAACAGCTAGAGATCAGAACAGCCGACGGTCGTGGTCCAGATTCTGGTCCACCAGCCATTTGCCGTGGGCGATGGAAGCGTGCTGGGCCTTCTGCAGATCCGACATGAAGGCAAACTCCACCGGTAGCGTCTTGCGTTTGGTGGTCTGGCCGTCCGGGGCGGTGATGTGGCAACCGCCGGCCCAGGGAGTGGGCAGGCCGGGATGCTCGACGACATCGGCGGTGATGGTGTACTTGCGGTACTCGCATTGCATCAGGCTCATGGGGCGTCCTCCTGGCAGGTCGCCAACAGCCCGCGAGGGCGTGTGGCGAGCGGAACGGAGCTGGCGTCGTGCGCCGGCAAGCCTTGCTAATCCCCAACATAGACCACTCTGCCGGCCTCTCCGGCGGATACCGACGAACGTGAATGTCACCGGCGTGCGAGTTTTCCCGCTTGAATCTTCCCTTCGCTCGCGCCTCGCGCCAGACTGTCGGCCATGCCTATCCAGACCCTTTCCCGCCTTGCCGAAGTCGACGCCCGCCAGTGGGACGCCCTGCTGCCGGACGACCAGCCGTTCCTGCGCCATGGCTTTCTCTCCGCCCTGGAGGAAAGCGGCAGCGTCGGCGGCCGCAGCGGCTGGAAACCTTCCCACCGGGTGCTGCTGGCCGACGATGGCCGTCTGCTCGCCGCGGCGCCGGCCTATCTGAAAAGCCATTCCTACGGCGAGTACGTATTTGACTGGAGCTGGGCGGATGCCTGCCTGCGCGCCGGCATTCCCTACTATCCCAAGCTGCTGGTGGGCATTCCCTTCACACCGGTCGGCGGCGCTCGCCTGCTCGGCGCGCCGGACGCGGCGCTGAGCCTGGTCGGCGCGCTGGCGGGCGAGGTGGACGAAGGGCATTGCTCCGGCGTGCACGTGAATTTCACCGATGCTGCCGCCGATGCCCTGCTGGACGCTGCAGACGGTTGGCTGGAGCGCCTGGGTTGCCAGTACCACTGGAGCAACCGCGGCTACCGCGACTTCCAGGACTTTCTCGATGCACTCAGCTCACGCAAGCGCAAGCAGATCCGCAAGGAGCGCGAGCAGGTCGCCGGGCTGGGGCTGGATTTCGTCTGGATGGAAGGGCACGAGCTGTCCGAAGCGCACTGGGACTTCGTCTATGCCTGCTACAGCAGCACCTATGAGGTCCGCGGGCAGGCGCCCTACCTGAGCCGGGCGTTCTTCAGCCTGATCGGCGAGCGTATGCCCGAGGCGATCCGCGTGGTCTTCGCTCACCAGAATGGCCGGCCCGTGGCCATGGCTTTCAGTCTGCTCGGCGGCGATACATTGTACGGCCGCTACTGGGGCTGCCTGGCGGAGTTCGACCGCCTGCACTTCGAGACCTGTTTCTACCAGGGCCTGGACTTCGCCATCGGCCACGGCCTCCAGCGCTTCGACGCCGGAGCGCAGGGCGAGCACAAGCTGATCCGTGGCTTCGAGCCGGTGATCACCCGCTCCTGGCACCGCCTGGGACATCCCGGACTGCGCGAGGCGGTGCAGGAGTTCCTGATAGGGGAGAGGGCGGGCATCCTGGCCTATGCCGAGGAGGCCCGTGCTGCGCTGCCCTATCGTCAGGACTGCACTTCGTAGGAGCAGACCTTGCTCACGGCTGGTCGGCGCTGCGCGGCGGGGCGATTACTCCGGCTTTGCCTCGCCCTTGCCCGGCAGCATGCGCACCAGGGTGTTGTCGCGGCTGATGTAGTGGTGGAACAGCGCGGCCAACGCGTGGATACCGATCAGCCAGTAGCCGAGCACGGCGATGGTTTCATGCCAGTACTTCACCTGCTTGGCCAGGTCCGGGTTCTTGTCCACCAGGTGCGGCAGCTCCATGCCCCAGAACGGCACCGGCTTGTCGGCGGCGCTGAGGATGATCCAGCCGGCCAGCGGCAGGCCGATCATGAGGCCGTACAGTGCCAAGTGCGCGAGCTTTGCCAGCGCCATCTGCCAGGCCGGCGGTGCCGGAACGATGGGCGGTGTGGGGTAGATGAAGCGGCCGATCAGGCGCAGCCAGACCAGCACGAACACACTCAGGCCGAGCATGAAGTGCCATTGGGAGAACAGCGCGCGGGTGTCGCTGCCTTTGGGGAAATTGGTGCGATATTCCATGCAGAAGTACACGGCGGCGATCAGCACCAGCATGATCCAGTGCAGGGCAATGGACAGGCTGCCGTAACGGGACGTGGTCTTGGACAGGCTCATGACGGTTCCTTGTTTGGCTCGGTTATCGTGACGCCCCGTTCTGGCGACGGGCTTGTCAGTCTGAGCATAGAACCTTAAATGTGCCTGAAACACCATGAAGGCAAAGTGAAAGGGCCGCTATGTGCGGCCCTTTTGACGTCGGTCAGCCTTCGTCGTCGGCTGACTGGCGGGAGCGGATGGCATTCACCAGTCTTTTGGCCAAGGCCGGGTAGTCCTCGTCGAAGTGGTGCCCGCCGGGCAACTGCAGGTTCTCGCCCACGGCCTGGGGCTGGGTGCAGCCGCTCTCGTCCTTTTCTTCCACGCCGTACACGCAGAGCACCTTCGGTCCGGGCAGGCGCGCCATTTCCGGGCCGGTGGAAGCTTCCTGGCCGGCCTTGCCGAGCCAGCCCTGCACCTCGATCTCGAAGCTGCCGCTGCGGGCGAAGGCCAGCAGGATCACCGAGCTGACGTCCTTCTTGGCGTCCGCCGGCAGGCGGTTGTAGATCGCCGGCAGCACGTCGGCGCCGAACGAGTAGCCGGCCAGCACGAAGTGCTTGGCGCCCCACTTCTCGCGATAGTGCTGCATCAGCAGAGCAAGGTCGGCGGCGCTCTGTTCCGGGGTCTTGTGCTCCCAGAAGTAGCGCAGGGCATCGACGCCCACCACGGGGTAGCCGAGCTCGGCCATCTGCGCGGCGACGTCGCGGTCGAGGTCGCGCCAGCCGCCATCGCCCGAATAGAACAGCGTGACGGTTTCCGAGGGCTTGGCGGCCGGGACTTCCACCACCGGCACGTTATCGCCGCCACCTTGCAGCTGCTGGCGCAGTTGATCGGCGAGGACCTTGGGCAGCGGCGTGTCGTAGTCGGTGATCACCGTTTCGGCGTTTTTCAGGCCTCGGGCGAAGCGCGCGCTGGCATCGTCCGGGTTGTCATTCCAGGCAGCCAGCCAGTGGCCGTGCGGAGCGGTCTGCGGCAGAGGCGAGGCGGCGCAGTCGGGTTTCTCCAGAGAGAAGCCCACGGACAGCGCCTTGGCCTTGTCGTCGGTCTGCCCGGCGAGCCAGCGGAAGGCCCAGGCGCTGCCGGGGCCGATGCCGGCGACCAGGGTCGGCTGGCCGTCGAGCAGCTCACCAGCGGCCTGGATGCGAGCCTGCTGGGCCTTGCAGTCGTTCTCTGGGAAGACGAACTGCACCACACGGGCGCCGCTGTCGTGGGCCAGGGCTAGCAACTGGGCGTCGTCCAGTTTCTGGTCGGCCTGCACGGCCAGCAGCACGCGTGCATTGGGCTGCTTGCCGGGGTTGGCCAGGCTGGCGGCGCTGCCGTCGGGCAACTGGCGGTGGTCCAGGGAGGCCTGCGGGGCCGGGCGGCTCCATAGCAGCAGGCCGACGGCAATGACGATCAGCAGGAGAAGGGCGAGCAGGTGTCGCCAGCGTCGTTTCAACATATCAGCGTTTTACCAATCCACTCAGGCCGCCCGCGATGAGGGCGGCTGTGTCGGCCAGGGCCACCAGCGGATCCAGTCCGGCGGGCACGGCCAGGTAACGGGGTTCCCAGTCGGGCTGGAACTTGTCCTTGAAGCGACGCAGCCCCTGGAAGTTGTAGAACTGCTCACCCCGGCGAAAGACCAGCGCGCCGAGACGTTGGGTCAGCGGGGCGCCGCGGCGCGGCTGCAAGCCGGCCAGGGGCACCATGCCGAGGCTGAAGCGGGTATGCCCGCTCTCCTTGTAATGCAGGATCAGGCCGAGCATGAGGAACTCCATGGTCAGCTTGGGCGCATCGGGGACGACGCGCATCAGGTCGATGCTCGCCAGTTCCTTGCCGGACGTTTCCAGCAGGTTGGCGAAAGCCACGGCGCGGCCCTGGAAACGGACCACGACGATGCGGAAATAGTGCAGGTATTCAGGGGTGAAGCGGCCGAGGGAGAAGCCTTTCTCGCGGACGTTCTTGCCGCCCAGCCAGGCATCGGAGATGGCGCGCAGCTCCTCCATCGGCGCCTGGCCGGCGTCGTGGAACTCCAGGCTGAGGCCGTCGCGCTGGCCGCGGTTCCAGGTGTAGCGCAGGTCTTTCATCTCCTTGCCCTTGCTCTCCAGGTCGAAGCGGCGTAGGTCGACCCGTGCTTCTTCGCCGAGCTTGAGCGCGGTCAGGCCGATATCCATGTACAGCGGCAGGTTCTCCGCTCGCACCTGGTAGAACACCGGGCGGGCGTGGTGCAGGTCGCAAAGGTCGCGGAATTGCCAGATCAGCTCCGCGCGGGCCTGTGCCGGGCCGATCGGATCGAACAGCGCCACCAGGCTGCGGCCGCGGCGGGCATACATCAGGAAGGCGTCGTTGCCCTCATGGAACAGCAGCGCCTTGTCGCCGGACAGGGCCAGGCCGCCGTCGGGCTGGGCGGAGTTGGACAGGATGCCGGCTGCGCTGTCCAGCTCCTCGCGTGTGGGCGCGTGGATCGCCGGCGGCGCGGTGCGCAGCAGCCAGTACAGCGCCAGGGCGGCCAGCAGCAGGCAACTGCCCAGGGCGGCGCGCAGGCCGCGCGGGGCATCGGCGTCCAGGGCGAACTGCCACCAGAGCTCATGGCTGTAAGGTACGTCCTGGTAGGCGAACAGCAGCAGCCAGATGGAAGCGGCGATGACGCACGCGGCTGCGCCCAGGTACAGCGGCGAGAAGGGCAGGTCCATCAGGCGGCTGCGACGATAGAAGGCGCTGCGGAAGATCACCAGCAGGGCGGCGGTGAAGCTGAGGATCAGGGCTTCTTCCCAGTCGAAGCCTTTAAGGAGCGACAAGGCAGCGCCGGCGATCAGCAGGCCGAGGGTCAGCGCCCAGGCAGCGGAGAGGCGACGGCGCAGACCATAGGCGAGCAGCAGGCAGAGCACACCGATCAGGCTGGCGGCCAGGTGTGAGGCGTCGATCAGGCGGTGCGGGACGAGGAAGCCGACTTCGTCGAGGCGGGTATCGATGGACGGTGTAGCGCCGGAGAACAGCAGCACGATGCCGGAGATGAACACCAGCAGCGAGAGGATCTGCGCGGCAAAGCCGGAGGTGATCCGTACCGCCTGCTTGGCCACCAGGATGCGGCGTGCCTCGAGGAACAGCAGCAGCAGGCAGGCGACGATCAGCGGCAGTACGACATAGATCAGGCGATAGAGCAGCAGCGCCGCGGCGAGCGGTGCGGCACCCAGTTGCCCGGCGAAGGCGGCCAGCAGTACGGCCTCGAATACGCCGACGCCACCGGGGACGTGGCTGAGCACGCCAGCCGCCAGGGCGATCAGGTAGACCAGCAGGAAGGCGCCGAAGGGCGGGGCCTCGGGCAGCAGCAGATAGAGCACGGTGGCGGCAGCGGCAACGTCCAGCGCGGTGATCAGCAGTTGCAGCAGCGACAGCCGCAGGCCGGGCAGGCGCAGCGTGCGGCGGCCGACGCGAACCAGATGGCTGTCCGGCGAGGGTTGCTCCGGCAGGCGGCGACGTTCGATAGCCACTACCAGCAGCAGGCAGAAGGCGATGATGCCCAGCGCGAGGACAGCCACCAGCCACTGTGGCAGGTGCAGGGCCAGCGATGCGTCCGCGAGGTCGCTCAGCGCGGCCACGGCTGCCAGCACTGGCAAGGCGCAGCCCAGCGAGAGGCTGGCAAACAGGGTCATCAGCGCGACGTCGCCGGCGCCCAGTCCCAGCCGGGCATAGAGGCGATAGCGCACCGAACCGCCGGACAGCATCGACAGCCCCACGGCATTACCGATGGCAAAGGCGGAGAAGCCGCCGGTCAGCAGTGCCGGGGTGGGTAGTTTCACACCGGCGAAGCGGCTGGCCGACCATTCATAGCCGAGCAGGAAGATGAAGCCTACGACGGTGGCCGCGAACGCGCCGGCCAGCGCGGTGGTCGGCACATCGAGCAGGGCGTCGTGCAGGGAATAGGCGTCGATGTCGCGCAGCAGGTGGTAGCAGGCGATCAACGCCAGGCTGAACAGCACCAGGGTTACGCCCAGGCCGAGTGCCTGGCGGTTGGCGTTGATCCAGTCGAGCCATGCCGCTCGTGGCGTGGCTTCGTCGGGGGCAGGTGTATCGGGTGTGGCAGGGTTGGCGCTCATCGGGCACCTCTAACGATCCTGCGCGACAGAGTAGGGGCACTGTCGCGAATTCCCAAGTCCTTGGAGAGTATTTTCGTCATTCGGCTGGCGCCACCCGTACGTGGTTTTTTCTGCGCACAACGAAAAAAGCCACTCCTAAGAGTGGCTTTCTTCTTGATGTCTGGTTGCGGGAGCAGGATTTGAACCTACGACCTTCGGGTTATGAGCCCGACGAGCTACCAGACTGCTCCATCCCGCGGCGGCAATTCTACGGATATGAAGCCTCGTGTCAAACGATATTTCGTTTTCGATCAATAATTTAAATCGCGCGCAAACGAAAAAGGCCACTCCGAAGAGTGGCCTTTTCCTGTGTCTGGTTGCGGGAGCAGGATTTGAACCTACGACCTTCGGGTTATGAGCCCGACGAGCTACCAGACTGCTCCATCCCGCGCCGGCCATTCTACGTAAACGAAAGTCTCTGTCAATCGATATTTGTTCTGCGATCAAAAATTTAAATGACGCGCAAACGAAAAAGGCCACTCCGAAGAGTGGCCTTTTCCTGTATCTGGTTGCGGGAGCAGGATTTGAACCTACGACCTTCGGGTTATGAGCCCGACGAGCTACCAGACTGCTCCATCCCGCGACGCCCATTCTACGCCGATACGCCCGGGTGTCAATGAAAAAAGGGAAAAAGTGATTTTCTATCAGATATTTAGCCGCCAGGAATGGAATCGTCGCAGGGATCGACAAGGGTGATTTCCGCGGCTGTGGATAACCGGGACGGCAGGTTTTTGCATTACCATGGGCGGGTTTTCCGTCTTCTATAAAGGCGGTTTCCGTTGGTGATGCAGGCGCCTCCTTCGTGACTCGGCAGAGAAAGATCATCCACATCGATTGCGACTGCTTCTATGCCGCCATCGAGATGCGCGACGACCCCAGCCTCGCGGGCAAGCCGCTGGCCGTGGGCGGGTCGCCGGACAAGCGTGGTGTGGTCGCGACCTGCAATTACGAGGCGCGTGCCTACGGCCTGCATTCGGCCATGGCCATGCGTACCGCCGTGAAACTCTGCCCGGACCTGACCATCGTCCGCCCGCGCATGGACGTCTATCGCGAGACCTCGCGGGACATCCACGCGATCTTCCGCGACTACACCGACCAGATCGAGCCGCTGTCCCTGGACGAGGCCTACCTCGACGTCAGCGACAGCGAGCGTTGCGGCGGCAGCGCCACACGTATTGCTCGAGAGATTCGCCAGCGCGTCTGGGAGACGCTGCACATCACGGTGTCCGCCGGGGTGGCGCCGAACAAGTTCATTGCCAAGATCGCCAGCGATTGGCGCAAGCCCAACGGCCTGTTCGTGGTCACCCCCGATGAGGTCGACGGTTTCGTCGCCGAACTGCCGGTGAAGAAGCTGCATGGCGTGGGCAAGGTCACCGCCGAGAAGCTGGCGCGCTTGGGCATCCGTACCTGCGCGGACCTGCGCGACTGGTCGCGGATCCAGTTGGCCAAGGAGTTCGGAAGTTTCGGCGAGCGGCTCTGGGGACTGTCGCGTGGCATCGACGAGCGCCCGGTGCAGGTGGACAGCCGGCGGCAATCGATCAGCGTGGAGAACACTTTCGACCAGGACCTGCCGGACCTGGCAGCCTGCCAGGAAGAATTGCCGTCACTGCTGGGTGAACTGGAGCGGCGCATGACGCGCCTGGACGCCAGCTATCGGCCGGGCAAGCCGTTCATCAAGCTGAAGTTCCACGACTTCACCCAGACTACCCTGGAGCAGGCCGGCG
Source organism: Pseudomonas sp. HS-18 (assembly GCF_020401845.1). Classification (NCBI taxonomy): domain Bacteria; kingdom Pseudomonadati; phylum Pseudomonadota; class Gammaproteobacteria; order Pseudomonadales; family Pseudomonadaceae; genus Pseudomonas; species Pseudomonas sp. HS-18. Next base: position 4,746,424 of record NZ_CP084413.1, on the reverse strand, counting down.
CCGCGCGGGATCTGGAAAGCTATCGGCTGCTGCTGGGGCAGGCCTTCCAGCGCGGCAACAAGGCGGTTCGACTGATCGGCGTAGGCGTGCGCCTCGTCGATCTGCGCGGCGCCCACGAGCAATTGACGCTCTTCTAACCCTGCCCGGAAGAGCCTCAGCCTTCCGGCCACAGGCGCATGGCGCGGCCGCTGGCCGGCCACAGGCGCAGTTCGCCTTCTTCGGTGATGTCCCAGCGCTGCACCTGGCCGAGCATCTTGAGGAACTGTTGTTCCTGCTCCATCACCAGATCGGCGCAGAGCTTGCGGGTGGCGCCCGGCTGGCCGAAGGTCAACTGGTCGCCCTCGAGCTTGTAGCTGGCGAACCAGTGGTTGCAGCCGGCGCTGCCATAGGCGCGGCCGTTGCCGTCCAGGGTCAGGCTGATGTGGGTGTAGTCGATCAGCGGGCGCTCACCGACCCATTCCACGCGGTAGTTCTGCTCGGCTTCGGGCACCGGCTTGCTGGCGCAGCCGGCCAGGGCCAGCGCAGCGCAAGCGCTGGCAATCAGGGTTTTCATGCGGTCTCCTTGCTCTGGCAATCCGGACAAAGGTGGCGCTTGCCGGCCTTGGCCCATCCGAGTTCGGCGATGCGCGCTTCGGCGGCCGGCTGTTGGGCGGCCTTGCCGAGGGTGGCATCGACGGCGAATTCGAAGTCCAGTGTAGCCGCGCAACCGTCGCACTTGACCGTCCACTCGTGGATACCCAGTTCACGGAATGCCGGCCCCCTGGCCACGGCCATCCACTGCCCCGGCGGGTTGATCAGGTGGCGGACCTTTTCCACTTCCAGGGTCATGCTCAGGCTTTTGCTGCCCTTGAGGCTGACCAGCAGGGTGTCGCCGGCCTTGATCGAACCGCCGATGCCGGTGACCTGGTAGCGGCCCGGGGTCAGCGCGCGGCACTCGTTAAGGGTGAATTGCGGGTTGAGCAGGGTGTAGCGGAAATCGTGCTGAGCCATGGGTCCTCCGGGAAAGCGCGGCATTCTAGGCGGCGCAGCGCCGGGATGCGAGGGGCAACTGATCAGCCTTCGACCCGATTGACCGGCCGGCCCGCCTGCCAGGCAGCGATGTTGGACAGGGTGGTCTGGGCGATCCCGGCCAGGGCTTCACGGGTCAGGAAAGCCTGGTGCGCAGTGATGATCACGTTGGGGAAGGTCAGCAGGCGCGCCAGCACATCGTCCTGCAGCGGCTGGTCGGAGCGGTCGGCGAAGAAGATGTCGGCTTCCTCTTCATAGACGTCCAGGCCGAGGTAGCCGAGCTGGCCGCTTTTCAGTGCCTCGATCAGCGCCGGGGTGTCCACCAGCGCGCCGCGGCCGGTGTTGATCAGCATCGAGCCGCGCTTCATGCGCGCGAGGCTCTGGGCATTGATCAGGTGTTTGGTGGCCTCGTTGAGCGGGCAGTGCAGGCTGATGATGTCGGACTGCGCGAGCAGTTCGTCCAGCTCGACGAAGCGCCCGCCCAGGGCCTCGATGGCGCGATTGGGATAGGGGTCGTAGGCCAGGATGTGGCAGCCGAAACCGCTCATGATGCGGGCGAAGACCTCGCCGATCTGCCCGCTGCCGATCACGCCCACGGTGCGCCCGTGCAGGTCGAAGCCGGTCAGGCCATGCAGAGAGAAGTCGCCTTCGCGGGTACGGTTGTAGGCGCGGTGCAGGTGCCGACATAGCGCCAGGACCAATCCCACGCCATGTTCAGCCACGGCGTGGGGCGAATAGGCCGGTACGCGCACCACGGCCAGCCCCAGCGCGTGGGCAGCGGCCAGGTCGACATGGTTGTAGCCGGCCGAGCGCAGGGCGATCAGTTTCGTGCCGCCGGCGGCCAGGTGCTCCAGCACCGGGCGTGACAGGTCGTCGTTGACGAAGGGGCAGACCACCTCGAAGCCCATGGCCAGGGCGACGGTGTCCAGGCGCAGCTGGGTCTGCTGGAAGTGCAGCTCGAAGCCGTGGCCGTGGTTGGCGGCGAGGAAGCTGTCGCGGTCGTAGGTCTGGTTGCTGAACAGGATGATGCGCATCGCTTGGATTCCGTCCTCAGTGCGGCTGGCCGGCCTCTGCTTCCAGCTGGCCCTCGGTCGCTTGTGCCAGTTCGGCTATGGCCATGTCGAGTTCATCCAGCGCGGCGGGGGCGTCCGGTTCGTTCTGCTTGAGCAGGGTTTCGGCGCGCTGGCAGGCGGCGCGCAGCATCGGCACGCCGCAGTAGCGGGTGGCGCCGTGCAGGCGGTGGATGCGCTCGAGCAGGGTGTTGCGGTCGTTGCGCTCGCGGGCCTGGCGAATCACCTGGCGGTCGGCGGACAGCGAGGCGAGCAGCATGCCGAGCATGTCGGCGGCCAGTTCCGGTTTGCCGGCGGCCAGGCGCAGGCCTTCCTCCGGGTCCAGGACGCTGAGCCCGTCGAGTTTTGATTCGGAGTGGCGCGGGCGTTCGTCACGCGGCTCGCCCAGCGCCAGGCCGGTCCACTTGAGGATCACCTGGACCAACTGGCGCTCGTCGATCGGCTTGGTCAGGTAATCGTCCATGCCGCCCTGCAGCAGGGCGCGCTTCTCGTTGGCCAGCGCGTGGGCGGTGAGGGCGATGATCGGCACGGGACTGACCTCGCGGTCGGCCTCCCAGTGGCGGATCGCCTCGGTGGCCTGGCGGCCGTCCATGATCGGCATCTGCACGTCCATGAAGACCAGGTCGAAGCGCTCGCGCTGCACGGCCTCGACGGCGGCGAGGCCGCTGTCCACGGCAGTCACTTGCGCGCCCATGTCGGTCAGCAGGGTCTTCACCAGCAACAGGTTGGCCGGATTGTCATCGACGCAGAGCAGGTGCGGCGTGCGCTCGAGCCGGCCGTTGGCCGATTTGTCCTTGCGCAGGGGGCGCAGGTGCAGCAGTTCGTTCATCGCCTGTTGCAGCTTGCGCGTGCAGGCGGGTTTGCTCTGCACCTGGGCGTCGGGCAGCACGTCGTTGTAGTGCGCCTGCTCGATGGTCGGGCACAGCACCAGGCTCTTGCAGCCATGTTGTTCCAGCTCGCGGATGGACTGGCGCAGCGCCTCGGGCGGGTGTTCGGCGGCGGTCACGCCCAGCAGCGCCAGGGTGATCGGGGCCTTGTCCGACGGCCCGGCCAGCAGCGCCTTTTCCAGCGTGGCGAGGTCGGGGAACTCGGTGACTTCCAGGCCGCAGTCCTCCAACTGGTGGTGCAGCGCGGTGCGGGTCAGTTCATGGGGCTCGTACAGCGCCACGCGCAGGCCGCCGGCCATGGCGGGCGGCAGGTCGTCGCCGTCGTCGCGGGCCTTGGGCAGGTTGAGGCTGATCCAGAATTCCGAACCGTCGCCGGCGCTGCTTTCCACGCCGATCTCGCCACCCATCTGCTCGATCAGGCGCTTGGAGATCACCAGCCCCAGGCCAGTGCCGCCGGCCTGGCGCGAGAGCGAGTTGTCGGCCTGGCTGAAGGCCTGGAACAGGGCGCGCAGGTCGGCGTCGGTCAGCCCCACGCCGGTGTCCTGCACGCTGATGCGCAGTTGCGCGCGGTCGTCGCTTTCGTCCTCGAGCATGGCGCGTACGGCGATGCTGCCGTCGTGGGTGAACTTGATGGCGTTGCTCACCAGGTTGGTCAGCACCTGCTTCAGGCGCTGCGGGTCGCCCACCAGCTGCAGCGGGGTGTCGCGGTAGATCAGGCTGACCAGCTCCAGGTGCTTCTCGTGGGCGGCGGGGGCGAGGATGGTCAGGGTGTCCTGGATCAGTTCGCGCAGGTTGAACGGGATGTTCTCCAGCACCAGCTTGCCGGCCTCGATCTTCGAGAAGTCGAGGATTTCGTTGATGATCCCCAGCAGGCTTTCGGCGGACTTGTGGATGGTGCCCAGGTAGTCCTGCTGGCGCGTGGTCATCTCGCTCTTCTGCAGCAGGTTGGTGAAACCGAGGATGCCGTTGAGCGGGGTGCGGATCTCGTGGCTCATGTTGGCGAGGAACTCGGATTTGATCCGGCTCGCCTCCAGGGCTTCCTTGCGCGCCAGGTCCAGTTCGATGTTCTGGATCTCGATGGTCTCCAGGTTCTGCCGGACGTCCTCGGTGGCCTGGTCGATGTTGTGCTGCATTTCTTCCTGGGCGCTCTGCAGCGCCTCGGCCATGCGGTTGATGCCGCCGGCCAGCTCATCCAGTTCGTGGCTGCCCAATGCCGGCAGGCGGGTTTCCAGGCGGCCTTCCTTGAGCTGGGCTACGCCCTGGGCAATCTGCCCCAGCGGCGCATTGATCGCGCGGCTCATGCGCAGGGCGAGCAGGGCGGTGACGGCAAGCCCGGCGCCGATCAGCAGCAGGCTGGTGAACAGGCTGCGGTAGCCGCGCAGCAGGGTGCCGTGGTGGGACAGCTCCAGCTCGACCCAGCCCAGCAGCTTCTCGGCGTCATCGTCGGGGTCGCCGGAGAGGCTGCGGTGCTTGCCCAGCACCGGCAGGAGGAAGTGCGTGGTGTCCAGGTTGCTGGACATGCTCAGGTGCGAGCCGTCGCCGGAAGGAATGGGGGTGAGGATGCTGGGGCCGGCGTGGACCAGTTTCTCCCGGTCCGGGTTGAGGAAGGTCACGGCGCGTACGTCGGGTTGGTCCAGCGCTTCGTTGGCGATGCGTTCGAGCAGCTCTTTGTCGTGGTGGGCCATGGCCGGGGCTGACAGCGGCGCCAGTTGTTCGGCGATCAGCTGCCCACGCTCGATCAACTGGGCGTGCATGTCCGCCAGCTGCACCCAGGTGAAATAGCCGCCCAGCACCAGCGCCAGCAGGCTGGTGGGCAGCAGGGTGAGCAGCAGTACCCGACCCTTGATGCCGAGATCCTTGAACACGCGTTTCCTCCGATGCGTTTATCCCCGGCAGTGTAGCGGTTCGGACCTGGGGCGGGAGCCCTTTGCCTTGCCGAGACGACGCGGAATCGTGAATACTTCGCGCAATTGCTAATCACTCTTATTTGATATGAATGCCATCGCTTCGTCCGGCCTGCGCCTGCTGACCATCGAGGACGACCCAACCCTGGGCGCCCACCTGTCGTCCCACCTGATCGAACGCGGTTTCGACGTCACCTGGTGCCAGGACGGCGACGAAGGCCTGGCCCAGGCTCGCCGCGGCGATTACGACCTGGTGCTGATGGATATCATGCTGCCCGGCACTGGCGGCCTGGATATCCTCCGCACCCTGCGTCGCGAGCGTGCGGTGCCGGTGATCCTGATGTCGGCCCTGGGCGCCGAGCAGGACCGTATCGCCGGCTTCTCCCAGGGCGCCGACGACTACCTGCCCAAGCCCTTCAGCCTCGCCGAGCTGAGCGTGCGGGTGGATGCAGTGCTGCGCCGCGTCGCGCTGGAACGCGGCAGCCAGTCCCTCGGCAGTACGGTCACCGGCCTGCAGATGGACCCGCAGAAGGACGACGTCGGGCTGGATGGCCAGTGGGCCGGTCTGACTGGCACCGAGTACCGCCTGCTGGAGACTTTCCTGGGTAGCCAGGGCGAGACTCTCAGCAAACCCTTCCTTTATCAGCACGTACTGCACCGCGCCTTCACCGCCCACGACCGCAGCCTGGACATGCACGTCAGCCACCTGCGCCGCAAGCTTCAGGCTATAGGCTACGCGCGCCACCAGTTGCACACCGTGTGGGGCAAAGGCTACGTCTTTGCAGAGGCCGAGGACTGACATGCCCGGCCGCCACTCGCTGTTCTGGAAGCTCGCCTTTGCCCTGGTGGTGCTGTGCCTGTCGGTGATCTGGCTGTCCTGGAACTGGGGCAAGCAGATGGAGCGCGACAGTTACAACCTCTCCGAGGATGCGCGGCGTGTCCTGGGTGGCTATGCCGAAGAGGCGCAGCAGGCCTGGCGTAGCGGCGGGGCGGCGGGCGTCGACAGCTGGCTGGCGGGGATGAGGCAGCGCGAGCCGGTGTGGATGGTGGTGGTGGACGGTCGCCTGCAGTCGCTGGGCACGCAGCCGCTGCCCATGGCTGAGGTGGCGCACCTGACCTTCCAGCGCGGACTGGACTGGCCGGTAAGCTCGCGCTCGGTCAACCTGCCCTACATCGGCATCCCGTTTCCCGACGACCCGGCTGCCGGCCGCCTGGTGCTGCAGCTGCCGCAGCGCTTCCTCCCCGGTGGCCTGAGTTTCCTGCGCCAGTCCATCAGCCATGCACTGGTGCCGGCGATCCTCGCGCTGCTGCTCTGTGGGCTGATCTACCGGCATCTGGTACGCCCGCTGGGGCGTCTGCGCGAGCACGCCAATTCCTTGCAGGCGGATAACCTGGGCTCGGTCGCCGGCCCCGAACTGGTCACCCGCCGCGATGAACTGGGCGAGCTGGGCCGCGCGCTGGACCACATGGCCGAGCGCCTGCGCGGCCATGTCAGCCTGCAGCGCCAACTGTTGCGCGACCTGTCTCACGAACTGCGTACGCCACTGAGCCGCCTGCGCGTGGCAGGGGACAGTCCGATCAGCGAAACCGCGCTGCGTCAGCGCGTGGAGCGTGAGGTGGACGTGATGCAGCGACTGGTCGCCGATACGTTGGAACTGGCCTGGCTGGATACAGAGCGCCCGCGCATGGAGCTGGAAGAGATCGACCTGCGTTCGCTGTGGGATCTGCTGGTGGACGACGCGCGCTTCGAGGCTGGCTGGAGTTCGGAGCGCTTCCTTTATCAGGTGCCGGCGGACTGCCGCGTGCGCGGTCATCTGAATGGGCTGGCCCAGGCGCTGGAAAATCTGTTGCGCAATGCCATCCGCCACTCCCCGGAGGAGGGGCGTATCCGCTTGAGTGGCCGGCGCGAACCGAGCGGCTGGCACCTGTGGCTGGAGGACGATGGCCCGGGTGTGGCGGAAAGCGACCTGGAGCGTATCTTCCTGCCCTTCACCCGGCTCTCCGATGCCCGCACCGGCGAAGGTTTCGGCCTGGGCCTGAGCATCGCCCGCAGCTCGCTGCGCATGCAGGGTGGCGAACTCTGGGCGGATTGCGCCGACGCTGGTCTGCGCGTTCACCTGCGCCTGGCGGATGCGGCGGCGGCCTGAGGCGTGCCCCGGACCCTGAACACGGCTTGTTAGGAAGTTTCGTATGGCAGGGCGTCTTTTGCCGGTATCATAGGGCGCCCTGTTCCAGATCCGAGTGCCTCCATGACCGTGCAGTACCCGACTATCGCCGATTGCGTCGGCAATACCCCGCTGGTGCGCCTGCAGCGCCTGGCCGGGGAAACCTCCAACACCCTGCTGGTGAAACTCGAGGGTAACAACCCCGCGGGTTCGGTGAAGGATCGCCCGGCGCTGTCGATGATCACCCGTGCCGAACTGCGCGGCGACATCAAGCCCGGCGACACGCTGATCGAGGCCACCTCCGGCAACACCGGCATCGCCCTGGCGATGGCCGCGGCGATCAAGGGTTACCGCATGATCCTGATCATGCCCGACAACTCCACCGCCGAGCGCAAGGCCGCGATGACCGCCTACGGCGCCGAGCTGATCCTGGTGAGCAAGGAGCAGGGCATGGAAGGCGCCCGCGACCTCGCCGACCAGATGGCGCGCGAAGGGCAGGGGAAGGTGCTCGACCAGTTCGCCAACGGCGACAACCCGATCGCCCACTACCATTCCACTGGCCCGGAAATCTGGCAGCAGACTGGCGGTGAGATCACCCATTTCGTCAGCTCCATGGGCACCACCGGCACCATCATGGGCGTGTCGCGCTACCTCAAGGAGCAGAACCCCAACGTGCAGATCGTCGGCCTGCAGCCGATGGAAGGCTCGGCCATCCCCGGCATCCGCCGCTGGCCGCAGGAATACCTGCCGAAGATCTTCGACGCCACCCGCGTCGACCGCGTCGTCGACATGCAGCAAACCGAAGCCGAGGACGTGATGCGCCGCCTGGCGCGCGAAGAAGGCATTTTCTGCGGCGTGTCTTCCGGCGGTGCGGTGGCGGCCATGCTGCGTCTCTCGCGCGAACTGGAAAACGCGACCCTGGTGGCGATCATCTGCGACCGTGGCGACCGTTACCTGTCCTCGGGCGTGTTCGACGCCAACTGACATGGCCAAACAACGATCCGGCCTGCGCTTCCAGCCCAGCGGTGGCGCCCGCAGCCCCGCGGTACCCGTGGGCAAGAAGCAGCGCCTGAACATCGAGCGCCTGGCCCATGACGGCCGCGGCATTGCCCACGCCGACGGGCGCACCTGGTTCGTCGCCGGCGCCTTGCCGGGCGAAGCGGTGGAAGCCCGTGTGCTGTCGGCACGCGCGCAGATCGTCGACGCCCGCAGCGAACGCCTCTTCAGCACCGCCGCCAACCGTCGCACCGAGCCTTGCCCGGTAGCCGGCACCTGCGGCGGCTGCAGCCTGCAGCACCTGCCCCACGCCGATCAGCTGGCGCTCAAGCAGCGCACCCTGGCCGAGCAGCTGGAGCGTTTCTCCGGCCTGGTTCCGCAAGAGTGGGCCGCGCCGCTGGTCGGCCCCGAATTCGGCTACCGGCGCCGTGCTCGTCTCGCCGTGCGCTGGGACGTCAAGGCCAAGCGCCTGGACGTCGGCTTCCGCGCGGCTGCCAGCCAGGCCATCGTCGCCTTCGACGACTGCCTGGTGCTGGTGCCCGAGCTGCAGGTTCTCGCCCGCGAGTTGCCGGCGCTGCTGCGCGGCTTCGCCAAGCCGCAGTCGCTGGGCCATGTCGAGCTGTTCCACGGCACCTCCAGCGCGCTGCTGCTACGGCATATCGAACCTTTGTCCGATAGCGATCGCGCGCGACTGCTGGAATTCTGTTCGGCACGGGATGTGCAACTGTGGTTGCAGGGCGACGGCGAGCCGACACTCTGTTCCAGCGGCGCAGAAAACGGCGGGAACCGGGAGCTCGGCTTCCGGCTCGAAGCCTGGAATCTGACCCTGGCCTACCGGCCCGGCGACTTCGTGCAGGTGAACGAGCCGGTGAACGAGGCGATGGTCGCCCAGGCGCTGGACTGGCTGAAGCCCGGCAGCGACGAGCGCGTGCTGGACCTGTTCTGTGGCCTGGGCAACTTCGCCCTGCCGCTGGCGCGCCAGGTGCGCGAAGTAGTGGGCGTGGAAGGTGTGCAGACCATGGTCGAGCGTGCTGCTGCCAATGCCCATGCCAACGGGCTGGCCAACACCCGGTTCCATCAGGCGGACCTGACGAAACCGCTTGCCGAAGCCCCCTGGGCGGCGGAGGATTTCACCGCCGTGCTGCTCGATCCTCCGCGTGACGGAGCCTTCGAGCCGGCGCGGCAGATGCGTTCACTGGGCGCGGAGCGGGTACTCTATGTGTCCTGCAACCCGGCGACCCTGGCGCGCGACGCTGGCGAACTGGCCCGACAGGGCTATCGCCTGAAGCGCGCCGGCATCCTCGACATGTTCCCGCAGACGGCCCATGTCGAGGCCATGGCTTTGTTCGAGGCAGGCTAGGAAGGCCTGCGCAATCCGACCGGCTCAAGCAAGAAGAAAGGCCGGCGCAGTGAGCGGTGTGTTGTGGCGCACCGTGGGGAAGGGTAGACACGATGGTACAGGTGAGAGCGCATCAGCCGGTCAACACGGACGGCAGCATCAACCTCGAGGCCTGGCTGGACCATGTCCAGACCCTGGTCCCGGGCCTGGATCGCCAGGTCCTGCTGGAAGCCTGCGAGTTCGCTCGCGAGGTGGAAGACAGGGCTGTCAGCACGGCTGACAACTCCTGGGCGGATGGCACCTCCAGCTTCCAGACGGGACTGGAGATCGCCGAGATCCTGGCGGACCTGAAGCTCGACCAGGAGTCCCTGGTCGCCGCGGTGATCTACCGTGGCGTGCGCGAGGGCAAGGTCAAGCTCGAGGACGTGGCGCAGCGCTTCGGCCCTGTCGTCGCCAAGCTGATCGAAGGCGTGCTGCGCATGGCTGCGATCAGTACCAGCCTCAGCCCTCGGCAGTCGCTGGTGCTCGGCACCCAGGCGCAGATCGAGAACCTGCGCAAGATGCTGGTGGCCATGGTCGACGACGTCCGCGTCGCGCTGATCAAGCTGGCCGAGCGGACCTGCGCGATCCGTGCGGTGAAGAACGGCGACGAAGAGAAGCGCATGCGCGTCGCCCGAGAAGTCTTCGACATCTACGCCCCGCTGGCCCACCGCCTCGGCATCGGCCACATCAAGTGGGAGCTGGAGGATCTGTCCTTCCGCTACCTGGAACCCGACCAATACAAGCAGATCGCCAAACTGCTGCACGAGCGCCGGCTGGACCGCGAGCAGTACATCGCTACTGTTATGCAGCAGCTCAAGGATGCCCTGGCCGCCACCGGCATCAAGGCCGACCTGTCCGGACGCGCCAAGCACATCTATTCCATCTGGCGGAAGATGCAGCGCAAGGGCCTGGACTTCAGCCAGATCTATGACGTGCGCGCCGTGCGCGTGCTGGTGCCGGAAATGCGCGACTGCTACACCGCGCTGGGCATCGTGCACACCCTGTGGCGCCACATCCCCAAGGAATTCGACGACTACATCGCCAACCCCAAGGAAAACGGCTACCGCTCGCTGCACACCGCGGTGATCGGCCCCGAGGGCAAGGTGCTGGAAGTGCAGATCCGCACCCACGCGATGCACGAGGAAGCCGAACTGGGCGTCTGCGCGCACTGGCGCTACAAGGGCACCGACGTCAAGGCCAGCTCCAACCACTACGAAGAGAAGATTTCCTGGCTGCGCCAGGTGCTCGAATGGCACGAGGAACTGGGCGACATCGGCGGCCTGGCCGAGCAGTTGCGGGTGGATATCGAGCCCGACCGGGTCTACGTCTTCACTCCCGACGGCCACGCCATCGACCTGCCCAAGGGCTCCACGCCGCTGGACTTCGCCTACCGCGTGCACACCGAGGTCGGTCACAACTGCCGTGGCGCCAAGATCAACGGCCGCATCGTGCCGCTGAACTACAGCCTACAGACCGGCGAGCAGGTGGAAATCATCACCGGCAAGCAGAGTGGGCCGAGCCGCGACTGGCTGAACCAGAACCTGGGCTACGTCACCACATCGCGGGCGCGAGCCAAGATCGTCCACTGGTTCAAGCTGCAGGCGCGCGACCAGAACGTCGCCGCCGGCAAGGCCATGCTCGAGCGCGAACTCGGCCGCCTGGCTCTGCCGCCGGTGGACTTCGAAAAGCTCGCCGAGAAGGCCAACTACAAGACCGGCGAAGACCTGTTCGCCGCCCTGGGCGCCGGCGATCTGCGCCTGGCCCACGTGGTCAACTACGCGCAGCAACTGGTCGAGCCCGAGCGCGGGAACGAGCAGCTCGAACTCATCCCGCGCAAGCCGAGCAAGATCGGCCATGGCAAGCGCGGCGACATCCAGATCCAGGGCGTCGGCAACCTGCTCACGCAGATGGCCGGCTGCTGCCAGCCGCTGCCGGGCGACCCGATCGTCGGCTACATCACCCTCGGCCGCGGCGTGACCATCCACCGGCAGGACTGCGCCACCGCACTGCAACTGGCCGGGCGCGAGCCGGAGCGGATCATCCAGGTCAGCTGGGGCCCGGTGCCGGTCAGCACCTACCCGGTGGATATCGTCATCCGCGCCTACGACCGTTCCGGCCTGTTGCGCGACGTCTCGCAGATGCTGCTCAACGAGCGCATCAACGTGCTGGCGGTGAATACCCGCTCGGACAAGGAAGACAACACCGCGATCATGCGCCTGACCATCGAGATTCCAGGTCTCGATTCGCTGGGCCGCCTGCTGGCGCGCATCTCCCAGTTGCCCAACATCATCGAGGCGCGGCGTGATCGCGCGGGTGCCAAGGATGCATAAGCTCGAAGACCTGCTGTACCTCATGGCCCGCCTGCGTGACCCGCAGAACGGTTGCCCCTGGGACCTCAAGCAGAGCTATGCGACCATCGTCCCCTACACCCTCGAGGAAGCCTATGAGGTCGCTGATGCCATCGAGCGCGGCGACTTCGACCACCTGCGCGAGGAGTTGGGCGACCTGCTCTTCCAGGTCGTCTACTACGCGCAGCTGGCTCGGGAAGAGGGCCGCTTCGAGTTCGACGCAGTGGTCGACGGCATTACCACCAAGCTGATTCGCCGCCATCCCCATGTCTTCCCTGACGGCGACCTCTACGGCGAGCCGGACCCAGCGAAGCTGGAGGAAGCGGCGGTCAAGCAGCGTTGGGAAGAGTTGAAAGCCGAGGAGCGCGCCGCCAAGGCCGCGGAGCCGGTGCAGTTGTCGCTGCTGGACGATGTGCCCAACGCGCTGCCAGCGTTGAGCCGCGCTGCCAAGCTGCAGAAGCGCGCCTCCCAGGTCGGCTTCGACTGGGCCGACGCGCTGCCGGTGGTGGACAAGGTTCGCGAGGAGCTGGATGAAGTGCTCGAAGCGATGGCCGGCGGCGACACCGAAGCCCAGGCTGAGGAAGTGGGCGATCTGTTGTTCGTGGTGGTCAACCTGGCGCGCAAGCTCAAGGTCGATCCGGAAACCGCCCTGCGCGCCGCCAATGCCAAGTTCGAGCGTCGGTTCCGCTATATCGAGACGGCCTTGCGCGATCAGGGACGTACGCTGGAAGACAGCAACCTGGAAGAGATGGACGAACTGTGGGGCGCTGCCAAGCGTGACGAGAAGAATCCGCTCAGCTGTGGATAAGTGCTGCCTCCGTTGAATTGGCGCCCATGAAAAAGCCCCGCGATTGCGGGGCTTTTTATTTCTCTTCGTAGGAGCGAGCTGTTGGCGCGTGGTGTCTGCTCGTCAGCCGAACAGCCAGCGCAGGATCAGCACCAGCAGCACCACTGCCAGTACCGGGCGGCCAATACGGTAGGCCCTGGGATAGGCGCGCTTGAACACCTTCACCTTGCTGCCCACGGCGTCGCCGAGGCGAATCAGTACCGAGTAGGCCTGGTTGATCCCGCCGACGCGCTCGCCCTCGACGTTCTGCGGCGCCGTGGCGCGGCCGAGGAAGGCACTGACGCGGCGGTTGACGCGGGTCAGCAGCGGCGACTTGAGCGGTCGCTCGATGTCGCAGAAAAGGATCAGGCGCGACTCGTCCGTCTCGTTCTTCACCCAGTGAACGAAGGTCTCGTCGAACATCACGTCCTGGCCATCGCGCCAGGCGTAGGGCTGCCCGTCGACGAAGATGCGGCAGTCGTCGGAGTTCGGTGTGGCCAGGCCCAAGTGATAGCGCAGCGATCCGCCGTAGGGGTCGCGGTGCTTGTTCAGGTGGCTGCGTGGCGGCAGGCGGGTGAACATCGCACCCTTGACGTTGGGGATGCTGCTCACCAGTTCCACGGTCTTCGGGCACAGCTGCTGCGCCGAGGGCAGGGGGCCGTCGTACCAGGTCAGATAGAAGCGGGTCCAGCCCTTCTTGAAGAAGGAGCCGAAACCGGCTTCGTTGTTGTTCAGGGCGTCGCGGATGTAGCCCTCATCGAAGAGTTTCTCGGCTTCCTCGCGGATCGTCTGCCAGTTGTCGCGCAGCTTGTCGAGCTCGGGGAAGCGCTCGCGGTCCAGGTACGGCTTGGACGGTACGCTGGAGTTCAGGTACATCAGCGAGTTGTAGGGGGCGAACCACGCCGAGTGGTTCACCACCTGGCGGAGGAAGGGCAGGCGCACCTTGCCGCGCAGGTGCACGTAGAGAATGGCGATGAGGAAAATGGCCAGTATCGCGAGAACGATGAGCTTCAGCATGGAGGTAACGAGTCCGCTCCAGATGAGTGAATTCGAGCCAGGCACTTGCGCTGCGCTGGCACAGGCCCGAGGATTATACCCCCTGAGGACAGTCCCGCAGCACCCATGCGTTGGTCTGGGAGTTGTCCTGCATCAATTGGGCTGTTGGAGAGCCTTGATTCATGAGCATGTCATTGCGTGATCAGTTGCTGAAAGCCGGGCTGGTCAACGAGAAGCAGGCCAAGCAGGCCGGCAAGCAGAAGCAGAAACAGCAGCGCCTGGAGCACAAGAACCAGGTGGCCAAGGACGACAGTCAGCGTCAGGCTGCCCTGCAGGCCCAGGCCGAGAAGCAGGCTCGCGACGCCGAACTGAACCGCCAGCAGCAGGAAAAGGCCGAGAAGAAGGCCAAGGCCGCGCAGATCAAGCAACTGATCGAGGGCACGCGCCTGCCCAAGCTGGAGTCGGACGACTACTACAACTTCGTCGACAACAAGAAGGTCAAGCGCATCGCGGTCAACGACCTGATCCGCGATAAGCTCAGTCGCGGCAGCCTGGCCATCGTCAGCTACGACGGCCGCTACGAGATCGTCCCGCGTGATGCCGCACTGCGCATCCAGGAACGCGACGAGCGCCGTATCATCCTGCTCAGCGAGCCCAGCGGCGAACCGGACGAGGACGATCCGTACAAGGATTACGTGGTGCCCGACGATCTCATGTGGTGAGGTTGCGGTGGTCCGGTTTCAGGCGGGGCCCAGCTGCACCCTGCCGAACTGCGCCGTCGCCGACAGCGGCGTGATGGCGCTTAGGCGGTCCAGCCGGAGCTCCCGGCTGGCGTCGTCCACTCGTACTTCGAGATATTCCTCCAGCGGTCCGTCTTCGGTTCGCTGAGTGCGCGTGGTGAAGGCCTGGGCATCGAACGCCAGGCCGTCACGCAACTCGATACGCAGCCAGTAGCGGTAGAGGCAGGCGATTTCCAGGTAGTCATGGAGATCGCAATGCAACGGCTGGTAGTCGCTCATCTCGCCAAGCCTTATTTCAGGTCAGCCAATGCCGCGCCGAAGTTCAGGTGCAGCACCTGCCCATCGACCACCAGCGCCGGTACGGATTTCACCCCGGCGGCCTCGGCTTCGGCCACACGCGGCTGCTCGCCCAGGTGCACCACTTCGACTTCGCGGTTCAGCAGCGGCAGCAGTGCCCGCTCTGCTTCGATGCAGACAGGGCAACCGGCATGATAGTAAACGGCTTTGTTCATGTTCCTTCTCCTGATCAATTATGTATCGATTCGATACCTTTTCAGTCTGCGAGCGAGATGGGCCTTCTGTCAAACTGGTTTTTGATCGATACTATCTATCGGGAGGATTAGCCCATGACCGATACGACCCTGTACGACTACCTCGAACGCATTGCCAGCCTGATGCGCGCCTGGGCTCGTGAGCAGCCGCTGATGGCGGATCTGCAGCCGATCCAATTGAGCGCGCTCAATTACCTGGCGCGCTGCAACCGCTATTCGAATACGCCGCTGGGGGTGACGGATTTCCTCGGGCTGACCAAGGGCACGGTCTCCCAGTCGCTCAAGGCATTGGAGGCCAAGGGGCTGATCGAGAAACGCCCGGATGCCCAGGACCGCCGTAGCGTGCACCTCGAGCTGACTCGGGAGGGCAGGGGGCTGATCGATGCACTGGTGCCGCCGGATTTCCTGCGTCGCGCAGAGGAAGCGCTGGGGGAGCGTAGCGAACTGCTGGTCTCGCTGTTGCGGGAATTACTGGCAACCGTGCAGCGTCAGGAAGACGTGCCGGGCTTCGGTCTTTGCCGTACTTGCCGCTTCCACCAGAAACTGGACGGCGGTGGATTGTGCGGTCTGACCGGGGAGCGGCTGGAGAGCGGCGAGGGCGAGCAGATCTGCCGCGAGCATGCCGAGCCCGATCAAGTGGCCTGATGTCCACTGAGCCGATTCGCGGGCAAGAAAAAGCCGGGCATGAGCCCGGCTTTTCGTTACGCCGCGGCGCTATCAGAAGCGATAGGTCATCTGCGCGGTCAGGCCGTGGGCGCTGTTGTCATACTTGGCGCTGTAGGCCGGCTGCAGTTGCAGGCCTGCCAGTTCCTGGCCGTCCGGCTGGTTTACGCCGGCGGTGGATTCCCACAGGTAGGCGTAGGCGACATCGATGGTCATGTCGGCATTGGGCGAGTAACCGGCGCCCAGGGTGAAGATCTTGCGATCGCCCACCGGGATGCGCACGTTGCGGTGCTCGTTGGTGGTCGGCGACGGATCGTAGGCGAAGCCGGTACGCAGCACCCACTGGTCGTTCCACTGATAGGAGGTACCGATGGCGGCCGACCAGGTGTCGTGCCAGCTCAGGTCTTCGCCGATGGTGTCGAAGGAAGAGATCGGGGCGCCGGTGTTCTGCACTTCGATGGACTTCAGACGGCTCCAGCGCGTCCAGGTGGTGCCACCGTAGACAGTCCAACGGTCATCCAGCTTCTGGGTGAGGGACAGGTCCAGGGACTCGGGCAGGGTGATGTCCAGGCTGGCATCCATGCGCGAATCGAACAGGCCGGCCGGCGAGTTGGAGACGGTGGTGTGGCCCTTGAGCTCGTACTTCACCTTGGAGTGGTAGGTGGCGCCGATGGAGGTGCTCTCGGTCGGGGTGACCAGTACGCCGACGTTGAAGCCGGCGGCGGTGTCGTCGCCCTTGATGCTGATCTTGGTGTCGTCGCCGTTACCGCCCAGGGCGCCGTTCAGCGCGCCGGTGTTCAGGTAGTTTTCCAGCTTGCCGTCGATGCGGTTGATGGTCGGGCCGAAGCCGACGGATACCACGTCGTTGAACTTGTAGCTGATGGTCGGCTGGACGGTGATGACCTGGACCTTGCTGTAGGAACCGTGGGAGCGGCCCTGGAAGCCACTTTCGTAGTCGTTGATGATGCCGTACGGCACATAGATGCCGAGGCCGACGCTGACCTTGTCATCCAGCGGAGTGGCGAAGTAGCCGAAGGGCACGGCGGCCAGAGGGACGGAGTCGCCCTTGTTGGAGCCGGAGGCAGTGCTGTGTGCGTCACTGATGTCGTCCTTGGCGGAAACAACGGCGAGACCGCCGCTGACTTCAGTACGCTTGAGCTTGGACAGGCCGGCCGGGTTGCCGTAGATGGTGCTGGCGTCCAATGCCGAAGAAGCACGGCCCGCGTAAGCGGTGCCGGCGCCGCTGGCGCTCTGCTCGTTGATGGCGATGCCGTTGGCCAGGGCCTGGGCAGAGGCAGCGCTAATGGTCAGGGCTAGGGTGGTCTTGAGCCATGTTGTTTTCATTGTAAGAGCAACTCCTGTGTTTATCGGCGCGCAAGCTACCAAGATTCCCGGGTCTTGGGTAGTGGTTGGCAGGCGCTCTACCTTGGGCTTCAGGGCTCAAACGAGCGTTCCATCTGAATGATGTCCGTTCGTCGCTGTATGTAAATAATTTCTGACCGATCGGTCACGCTTCGGGTACGGAAGTACTAGGCGACTCGACTTAAATTGCCGACATAGCTGTGCCAGGCGTCGACGAAGTCGTGGAGGCGCCCGTGAGGGTGGAACACCTGGCGCCAGATGCGGGCCAGTTCCATGGGGTCGTCCGCCAGTGGCAGGGACAGGTGTTCCGCCTCGACCAGCATCCAGGCAATGGCCGTGCTGTAACGCAGGTTGACCGTCAGTTCGAGATGCGGTGCGTCGAGGAAAGCATGCTGGCTGGCCAGCCCCCGGACGCGGCTGGCCAGCTCGGGGTCCAGCGCCAGGAATCCATCCCAGAGCGTCTGGTGCCGCTGCTCACCGATGCGATACAACCCGTGGCCATGGCTGTCATCGAGGGCGCTCCCCAGCGCCGACTGACAGGCTGCTGCCCCCAGCAGCAGCGATTCGGCCGCGATACTGTGGCGCCCCAGGTAGTGCAGGGTGGGGCGGATCACATACTGGCAGAGATCGTTCGCGGCGATTCCCATGACATCCTCGTCATCAATGACCGGCGGGGCTGGGCGTCTTGGCAGCTTCTGATGATTATCCTCGGCCCCGCCGGAAGCGGACTTAGCCGCTCGAATTGAAGTGTAGTGCGATGAATGTGATGTAAAGGACTGTTTTTAAATTGTTTAGTCGGCGCCGCTTTGCTTCATATTCCTTCTGGCGATTAGATGCTCGGCGGTAACTCCGGCATCGCAGCGAGCTTTTCCGCTGCCTCTTCGTGGCCCTGTTCCGCCGCCTTCTGGTACCAGGAGCGCGCCTGCGCCGGGTTCTTCGCCACGCCGCGGCCCTTGGCGTAGCTCTCCGCTACCTGGAACTCGGCGTCCACATCCCCTTGCTCGGCCGACTGCAGGTAGAGGGCGAAAGCCTTCTTGTAGCTGCGGGTCACGCCGGTGCCGTTCTCGTACATGATTGCCAGGTTGAACTGGGCGTCCTTGTCGCCCTGGTCGACGGCTTTCTGATACCAGTACACCGCCTTGGCCGAGTCCTGCTCGACGCCGTCGCCGTTGTCGTAGGCGTTACCCAGGTTGTACTGGGCACAGGCATGGCCCTGCCTGGCGGCCTTTTCGTACCAGTAGGCGGCCTTCTCGTAGTCCTGGTCGTACTCGTCGCTACCGGAGTCGTATTCCAGGCCGAGCGTGTACTGCGCACTGGCGTGGCCAGCCTTGGCGGCTTTCACCAGGTCGTCGCCATAGAGGTCGGACCACTGGTCCTGGATTTCACAGGGGGTGGCTTCGAGCTCGGTGGCGTAGGCCGGGGCAGTGCTGCACAGGCCAAGCAGCAGGCTGGCGAGCAGGGTCTGGTGGATGCGCGAGGGCATGGGGATCACTCCTTTGAAGATTGGGCACGAGTCTGACGGATGCCCTTACACCTATCCATGAGAACGGAAGACGCTGGTGTGACGCGTCTTCCGCTTTTATTGCCGGAAGTGGGCAATCAGTCGCCTGTGGCCACCGGGCGCCGCGCATCGGTGATCCATTCACTCCAGGAGCCCGCATACAAGCGGCCCAACGGGTAGCCAGCCAGGCTCAGGGCGAAGAGGTTGTGGCAGGCGGTGACGCCGGAGCCGCAGTAGGCCACCAGATCCTCGGCCGGGCGGCCGCGCAGCAGCCCGGCGAAGCGCTGGTGCAGGTGCTCGGGGCGCAGGAAACGGCCGTCATTGCCCAGGTTGTCGGTGAAGGCCGCGCACTGGGCGCCGGGAATGTGCCCGGCCACCGGATCGATGGGCTCCACCTCGCCACGGAAGCGCGGCAGGCCACGGGCGTCGATCAGCGGCAGCTCGGCGTCGCCGAGTTTGCTGGCCAGTTCGCTGGCACTGATCAACAGGCTGTTGTCCGGCTGGCCCTTGAAGTCGCCGGGTCGCACCGGCGTTTCGGCGGTAGTCAGGCGCTGGCCGGCGTTGCGCCAGGCACTCAGGCCGCCATCGAGCAGATAGACGCCCTCGCTCTTGCCCAGCCACAGCAATAGCCACCAGGCGCGGGCGGCGAAGGCGCCGGGGCCATCGTCATACAGCACCACTTCGCTGTCGGCATTCAGCCCCCAGCCACGCAGCTTCTCCAGCAGGTGCTGCGGGTCAGGCAACGGATGGCGGCCCGTTACACCCGGCCGCACCGGGGCGGAGAGATCGCGGTTGAGATCGGCGAAATGCGCGCCGGGAATATGATTCTCCTGGTAGCTGCGTGCGCCGTAGGCCGGGTCTTCGAGGGCGAAGCGGCAGTCGAGGAGGACGAGGTTCGGGTCATCGAGGCGGGCGGCCAGTTGCTCGGGCGTGAGCAGGCGGGCTTGGGTCATGGGCGCGTTCCTGTGTCGTGACGGGGCCGAAACGCATCATAAGGCTTGTATGAAGAAAAGTTGGTGGGGAGTTGGCGAACATGCTCAACCTGCAATCGGCGCCGCGCAAGGCCGGCCCGCTGCGAGTCGCCCTGGTGGGCCTGGCGACCGTTCTGATCACCCTGGGCTACAGCGTCCGGGTCCTGCTGCTGGGGGCCATCGGCCGGCTTCGCCGCGCCAAGGTCGACGGCTTCACACGCGACTGGTCCGCCAGCCTGTTGAGCCTGACCGGTGCACGCCTGAGCCGCCACGGTGAGGTACCGGACTTCGGCGATGGCCGTCGTTACATGATCCTCTGCACCCATTCCAGCTTCTACGACATCCCGGCGATCTTCGTGACCATGCCCGGTTCGATCCGCATGCTGGCCAAGCGTGAGCTGTTTGCCGTGCCGGTATGGGGCGCGGCCATGCGGGCGGCGGAGTTTCCCTCCATCGACCGGCACAACCGCCACCAGGCCGTGGCGGACCTCGCCAGGGCGCGCGCGATGATGGAGAGCGGTATCGTTCTCTGGGCTGCGCCGGAGGGCACGCGTTCCAAGGATGGCAAGCTGCAGCCATTCAAGAAAGGCTGCTTCCGCCTGGCGCAGCAGACCGACGCGATCATTGTTCCGGTGGCGATTCGCGGCATTCAGCAATTGCTCCCGGCTGGCGGCCTGAAGCTGAATCTTGGCATGCCGGTGGAAGTGCATGTCGGCGCACCGATCGACTCCACCCGGTTCACCGAGCATGGCGTCGATGCGCTGATGAGCGAGGTGCGCGAGCGAATGCTGGAGTTGCTGGAGCCCTCCACCGTGCCCGTACCGGCGCCTGCCCTTAAGGAGCAGACGCCGGCCTGAGGCGTCAGTGAGTCTGGAGCCTTCAGCGGATGGGCAGCCGTCCGATACGATCGTTCTCCAGGCTGCCCAGGTACAGCACACCGTTCACCGGCTTGGCCGAGGTCACCATGCGCAGGTGCTGGCCGCTGGTGTCATGCAGGCTGCGCAGGATCTCGCCCTTCTCGTTCACCTGGATCACCAGGCCATAGGGCACCGGCTTGGGCAGGACCGCGCGCGGCAGCTTGGTGAGCTGGCGTTTCAGCCAGGGCATCTGCTGGATCACATCGGCGTCTGCCTTGCGCGGCGAGGGCAGTGCAACCCAGAAGGTGCCGCTGCGGTCGCTGGCGAGGTTGTCCGGCAGGCCCGGCAGGTTGTCGATGAACACGTCGTGTTGTCCGGCCTTTTCGCCCTTGAGCCAGTAACGCGTGATGCGGTAGCGGTAGGTCTCGTTGACCAGGACGAAGTCTTCGTGCTGCGACAGCGCCACGCCGTTGGCGAAGTACAGGTCCTTGAGCAGCGTTTCGGTCTTGCCGGTGGCCGGGTCGTAGCGCAGCAGGCGGCCATGGGGGCGGGCTTCGAGCAGGTCGAGGATGTAGTCGGGCTGATGGAAGCGGCTGGAGGCGTCGCTGAAATAGATGCGCCCGTCGCTGGCGATGTCCAGGTCATCGGTAAAGGCGAAGGGCACGCCGTCGGCCGAGTCGGTCAGTACGCGGATCTTGCCCTGCGGATCGATCTGAAGCAGGCCTTTCCAGGCATCGGCGACGATCAGGTTTCCGGCCTGGTCGAATGCCAGCCCGAGCGGGCGTCCGCCGGTTTCGACGAAGGTTTGCGCCTTGCCGTCGGCGCCGATGCGCACGATGCGCCCGTCGTCCAGCCCGGCAAACACCTGGCCCCGGCTGTCCACGGCGGTGTCTTCGGGGCCGACGATCTGGCCCTGGGCAAGCAGTTCGGCCTTCATCAGCGTGTCGTTGGGTTCCATCACGCCGGTCATCGGCGGCGCCTTGGGCGGCGTCCAGGCCAGCGGATCGATGGGGCTGGGCGTGAAGGCCAGGTAAACGGCGAGGGCGGCGACCAGCAGGACGACCAACCCGAGAAGCTTCTTCATGTAAAGCTGCCTTATTGTTGTTGTGGGCGGGGCAAAGCGTAGAGACCGCTGGCCGATCGTCACACACCGATGGCCGAGTGGAATGCTCGCACATCATGCATCTCTATATACTGCGCGCACCGAAACGAAGGAGATGTTCGTGACCGCCCTCGATATACAGTGGATTCGCGACGATACCACCCTGGAACGCAAGTGCCAGGACTGGAAAGAACTGCCTTACCTCGCGCTCGATACCGAGTTCATGCGTGTCGATACCTTCTACCCGGAAGCCGGGCTGGTGCAGGTGGGTGACGGCAGCGGCGTGTGGCTGATCGACCCGCTGCTGATCCGCGACTGGTCGCCGTTTGCCGCGTTGCTCGAATCGCCGCTGGTGGTCAAGGTGTTCCATGCCTGCGGCGAAGACCTGGAAGTATTCCAGCGCCTGACCGGCAGCCTGCCGCAGCCGCTGTTCGATACCCAGTTGGCCGCCGCCTACCTGGGCATGCCGCACTCCATGGGCTACTCCAAACTGGTGCTGGAAATCCTCGGCCTCGACCTGCCCAAGGATGAAACCCGCTCCGACTGGTTGCAGCGCCCGTTGACCGACATGCAGGTGCGTTACGCCGCCGAGGACGTGCAGCACCTGGCCGAGGTCTACGTGAAACTGGCGCCGCGCCTGAGCGACGAGAAGTTGCAGTGGCTGCTGGCCGATGGTGCCGACCTCACTCAGAACCAGAGCCGCGTCAGCGATCCGCAGCAGGCTTACCTCGACGTCAAGCTGGCCTGGAAGCTCAATCCCCAGCAACTGGCCGTGCTGCGCGAACTGTGTGTCTGGCGCGAGGAGCAGGCGCGGTTGCGCAACAAGCCGCGCAACCATGTGCTGCGCGAGCATACCCTGTGGCCGCTGTCGCGCTTCCAGCCTGGCGACAAGGTTGCACTGGCACGCATCGATGACATGCACCCACGTACGGTGCGCCAGGACGGCGACACCCTGATTGCCTTGATCGCCCATGCAGCGAAGCTGCCAGAGGCAGAACGCCCGCAGCCCCTGCCCGAGCCGCTGCCGCGCGAGATCGCCCCGGTGCTGAAGAAGCTGCGCGAAGTCGGCCAGAAGGAAGCCGAGCGCCTGGACATGGCGCCCGAGCTGATGCTGCGCAAGAAGATTCTCGAGGCCCTGCTCAAGACCGGTTGGCCCAATGGCCCCTATCAACTGCCCGATTCGCTGCAAGGCTGGCGCCGCGAGCTGATGGGGCAGGCCCTGCTGGACAGCCTGGCTGCCCCGACTGCCGAATAACGCGGCCCACCCCATCACGCAGAAAGAACCGACATGAAACGCATCTGCTCCATCTACAAGAGTCCGCGCAAGAACGAGATGTACCTGTACGTCGACAAGCGCGAAGCCCTCAGCCGCGTTCCCGAGGCGCTGCTCGCGGCCTTTGGCGTGCCGAAGCACACCTTCGACCTGGTCCTGAGTCCCGAGCGCCAGCTGGCTCGCGAAGACATCAACGTGGTGCTGGAAAACATCGAGAAACAAGGTTTCCACCTGCAGATGCCACCGGCCGAAGACGAGTACATCGAGCACCTGCCCGAAGAGCTGCTGCGGCGAAACGATCCAGTCTGATCCCGACTGGCTCGTCACTGCGCTCAGGCCGCGGATTTGCCCAGTGCCGGCACTGTGCAAGTTCGCGGCTTGAGCGCATTATGCGCGGAGAATAGGGTTCAACGGAGCGGAACGCTTGGTCTTTGGCTGTGTCTATAGCCGCCTGACTTCCCTAGAACTGACCACGTTTTATCCCAGGGAAGCTCCCTTGAAGCGAGTCCAGATGCGCCAGCCGGAAATGCACCACCGCTCGAAGCGAAAGGCCTGACCATGCGCCTGCTCGTACTCGATCGCGAACACTCCCTCTACGCCGCCCTGCTGATGGCGGCCGAACCCCGGTTGACGGTGATCTCCGGCAACAATCCCGATGCCCTGGTGGAAGCGGCGGCGGAGTGCCCGGTTTGGCTCGGCGAGCCGACCCTGGCCGCGCAGCTGTTGCGCCATGGCGTGCACCCGGTGTGGATCCAGTCCAGCTGGGCGGGCATCACCCCGCTGCTGGCCGACGACTTGCCCAAGGACTACGCGCTGACCCGCGCCGTCGGCATCTTCGGCCAGGTCATGACCGAATACCTGCTCACCTACATGCTTGCCCACGAGCGCCAGTTCCTTGGTCGCCTGGCCAGCCAGGTCGGCGTGCAGTGGGACGACCGCTCGCCGGGCAGCCTGAGCGGCCGGCAGATCCTCATCGTCGGCACGGGCGAGATCGGCCAGGCCGTAGCGCACATGCTCGCGCCGTTCGGCGTCGAACTGGTCGGCGTGGCGAAGAACCCGCGCGCGCTGGTGCCCTTTGGCCGCATGGGCGGGCTGGATGACCTGCCGCGTCTGGCCGAGACCGCCGACTACGTGATCAACCTGTTGCCCGATACGCCGGAAACCGCCGATATCTACAACCTGGCGCTGTTCCAGCGGATGAAGCCCACCGCGCTGTTCCTCAACGCCGGGCGCGGCACTTCGGTGGTGGACGAGGACCTTGTCGCGGCGCTGGAAGCCAACCAACTGGCCGGCGCAGTGATCGATGTCTGCCGCCAGGAACCGTTGCCGACGTCGCACCCGTTCTGGCACACGCCGCGCCTGTTGCTGACTGGCCATACGGCGGCGCCGACCCTACCGGGCCTGCTCATCGAGCTGTTCCGCGACAACCTGACCCGCTTCTGGGCGGGACAGGCCATGCGTGGCGAGGTGGATTTCTCCCGCGGTTACTGATCGCTGTCGCACCGATTACATAAAAAAGGCCCCGATCGGGGCCTTTTCTTTTGTTCTGCTGTAGGGCGGAAAGTCCGGCGCTGGGCGTCAGAGCGAGAAATCGCCCTCGGCCACGATCTCCGCCAGCGGGCGGCGAGCATTGGGCACTTCGCGGGCCTGCAGGCTCTCGGAGAGGATCGACTTGTCGCCGAGCTTGCCGATGGCGATCACTGCGTGGATCTCATGATCCGCCGGGACTTTCAATTCGGTGCGCGCCAGCTCGCGGTCGAAGCCGGCCATGCCGTGGGTGTGCCAGCCAGCCAGGCTCGCCTGCAGGGCGAGGAAGCCCCAGGCGGAGCCGGTGTCGAAGCTGTGCCACAGGGCCGGTTTTTCTTCGCTGGAGCCGGGCGGAGCGAAGGTGGTCTTGGACAGAACGACGACCAGCGCCGAGGCGTGCTGCGCCCAGCCACGATTGAACTCGCCCAGCAGGTTCAGGTAGCGCTGCCAGTTCGGCGTGTCGCGCCGGGCGAAGAGGAAGCGCCAGGGCTGCGAGTTGAAGGAAGACGGTGCCCAGCGCGCGGCCTCGATGAAGCTCAGCAGGGTCTCCTGGGGAATGGCTTCGCCGTTGAAGGCGCGGGGCGACCAGCGATTGATGAACTGCGGGTCGATGGGGTGCTCGGAAACGCGAGGGTTGGCGCTCATGGTGGCTCCTTGAAGGGCGTGGAATCTGCCGATGGTGCCGTGGTCGGCCGGGCATCGCGGTGGGATCGGGCGGCGCGGCTGCGGGAAGCGGCTGGCGAGTCCTGCCTGATGTGTCGGCGGACCGGGCCCGTGGGGCGATCAAACTAACCAGCACGGCCCACTCTGGCAAGTCTCGCGCGGTCAATGGTCGCCTGCGCTTGGCCTGCGAGCGCGGCGGGCTTAGACTTTGCGCCCCGTGAAATTGCCCCTGTACAAAAAATGGCCGCCAAAGTAGAGCCCTTCTGGAAACGCAAGACCCTTGACCAGCTCGACCAGGAAGAGTGGGAGTCGCTGTGCGACGGCTGCGGCCTGTGCTGCCTGCAGAAACTGGAGGACGAGGACGACGGCACCGTCTACTACACGCGCATCGCCTGCAAGCTGCTGGACCTGAAGACCTGCCGCTGCACCGACTACGCCAATCGCCGTGCCAGCGTGCCCGACTGCATCCAGCTCACCCCGGCCCAGGCTGATGAGTTCCAGTGGCTGCCGCCGACCTGCGGCTACCGCCTGGTGGCCGAGGGCAAGGACCTGCCGCTGTGGCACCACCTTGTCTGCGGTGATCCGGAGGCGGTGCACCATGAGCGCATCTCGCAGTCCGGCCGCATGCTTGCGGAGGGTTCGGTGCCCGAGGACGACTGGGAAGAACACCTGATCTTCCGCGCCGGCTGAGTCAGCCCGGCGTGGGTGTGCGCAACCAGTAGCAGGCTTCCTCACCGGTCAGTGGAGCCTCGCCATCCGGCAGGTCCACGCGCTTTTCCCAGAGCGGAAACCAGCGCTCGTCCTTCTCGTCGTCGATGGTCGCCGGGCGCACCTGCGCGCGGAAGCGCCGCTCGCATGCGCCCCATTGCACGAAGTTGACCTGCGCCTCGATCAGGCTGACGGCATTGGCGCCGCCGCGTGCGTCGGGGAAGCAGAGTTGCAGGTGATCGTCTTCCCAGAAGCAGATCTCGCAGATTTCGTACGACCCAGGAGGGTCGCCGAAACTGAAGTAGCCGCAGCACGGGCAGGTGTAGAGCATCAGGCGTTGCCTTCGATGCCCAGCACCTTGAACAGGAAGGCGTATTCCAGCGCTACGTCCTTCAGGCCCTGATAGCGTCCGCTCATGCCGCCGTGGCCGGCGCCCAGGTCGGTCTTGAGGAGCAGCAGGCGGTCGTCGGTCTTGCTGACGCGCAGCTTGGCTACCCACTTGGCGGCTTCCCAGTACTGCACGCGGCTGTCGTTGTAGCCGGCCACCACCAGCAGGGCGGGGTAGTCCTGGGCGCTGACGTTCTCGTAGGGCGCGTAGGCCTTGATCCGTGCGTAGACCTCCGGCTCCTGCGGGTTGCCCCATTCGTCGTACTCGGTGACGGTCAGCGGCAGGTCGGGGTTGAGCATGCTGTTGAGCACATCGACGAAGGGCACTTCGGCGATGGCCGCGGCGAACAGCTGTGGGCGCTGGTTGAGTACCGCGCCGATCAGCAGGCCGCCGGCACTGCCGCCGCTGATGGCCAGTTGCGCTGGGGTGCTGTAGCCGTGGTCCAGCAGATGTTCGGCGCAGGCGATGAAGTCGCTGAAGGTGTTCTGCTTGTGCGCCAGCTTGCCGGCGCGGTACCAGGCTTCGCCCAGCTCGCCGCCGCCGCGAACGTGGGCGATGGCGAAGACGAAGCCACGCTCCAGCAGGCTCAGGCGGGCGTGGGAGAACCAGGGGTCGAGGCTCTCGCCATAGGCGCCGTAGCCATAGAGATAGAGCGGGGCGGGCTTGCTGCGGGCGACGTCTTCCAGCACGTCGCGGCGGCCGACCAGGCTGATCGGCACCTGTACGCCGTCAGCGGCATCGGCCCAGAGGCGGCGGCTTTCGTAGGCGTCGGCATCGAACGGGCCTTCTACCGGCGTTTCCTTCAGAACCTTTTGTTCTCCGCTTGAAAGATTCAACTGACGGATCTGCGCCGGTCGGTTGAGGGCCTCGTAGCGCAGGCGGATCGTGGCGCTGTCGAACTCCAGGCTGTCC
This sequence comes from Pseudomonas sp. HS-18, assembly GCF_020401845.1. Lineage (NCBI taxonomy): Bacteria > Pseudomonadati > Pseudomonadota > Gammaproteobacteria > Pseudomonadales > Pseudomonadaceae > Pseudomonas > Pseudomonas sp. HS-18. Next base: position 4,719,625 of record NZ_CP084413.1, on the reverse strand, counting down.
TGCACGTACAGGTTATAGGCGGCGTCCGGCAGGTCCACCCGGTGCGCCGGTTGTCCATGGGGATGGACTTCGACGATCGGCAGGCCGCCTTCGCGCAGGCTCAGGGTGAGTGCGCTGGCGTTCAGGGTGAGGCCTTCCAGCATCACGTCGTCACGGTGCGCCACCAGCTCCTGCCAGTGGGCGCGGGTGGGTTGCGTCTCGCTGGCGTGGTAGAGGGCGAAGTTGATGCCGGCCTGGTTGCTGCGGATCATCCAGGCCCAGTCGCCGTTCAGGCGACCGTGGTCCGGGTAGTACTCGTGGTCTTCCTCCCGTGGTGCCAGGCAGACGAACTCGCCCTCGGGCGTATTGGCATCCAGTACCCAGGCTTCACTGGTGGTCTTGCTGTTGAGCAGCAGGATCAGCTGGCGTTCGGAACTGGCGCGGTAGCAGTTGAGGAAGAAGCGCCCGTCGGGCTCCTCGAAGATCAGCTGCGCGCCGCTCTCGCCCAGGCTGTGGCGGTAGAGCTTGTGCGGGCGGTGGGTGTCGTCCAGCTCACCGAAGAACAGGGTGCGGTTGTCGTTGGCCCAGGTCAGGCTGCCATCGCAGTCCTCGAAGGGCAGGGTGGTGACGCTGCCGTCAGCCAGTTCCTTCACGTACAGGGTGTAGATCTCGTCGCCGCTGGTATCCAGGCTGTAGGCCAGCTTCGAATGATCGGGGCTGATGCTGAAGGCGCCCACGGACAGGAAGCCATCGCCGGCCAGGGCGTTGGGGTCCAGCAGCAGCTCTTCGGCGCTCGCGTCGACGGTGAGCGAGCCGTCGGCCGGGCGGGGGCTGCGGTAGTGGCGCGGGTACTCGTCGCCGGCAGTGGTGCGCTGGTAGTAGAGCCAGGGGCCCCAGGGCGTGGGCAGCGACAGGTCGGTTTCGCGGATGCGGCCCTTGATCTCCTGGAACAGGGTTTCGCGCAGTTTCGTCTGAGGAAGAAGCTGATCTTCCAGGTAGGCATTTTCTGCTTTCAGGTAGTCGAGGACGTCCTCGGCGTCACGGTTTTCCAGCCAGGCATACGGATCGGCGGCGGCTTCGCGGCGGGCGATGGGGGGCTGGCGGTCGGTCATGGTGGCTCCTCGGGACGGCATGGGGGACGCCCGGATGCGCACCCATGGGGAAAAGCGGCTATCATACGCACCCCTCTGTCGACACCGCACGCACGCGCATGAACGAACACGATTACACGCTTGCCTGGGGCGCCTATATCGCCGCCGGCCTTGGCCTGACCCTGGTCTGGTTCCTGATGACCGGCTGGATGTGGCGCTGGCTGCGCGAGCCGCTGCGGGTGATCGTCATCGTCCTGCTGTTCACCCCGACCCCGGTGGACCCGGCGAACAACCTGTACGCTCCGGCTATCGCGATCACCGCGCTGGACGTGGTGTTCAAGGTTGGCAACAACGCCTGGCGCGCCGTCTCCGACCTTGCCCTGGTGCTGCTGGCGGCATTCGGTGTGTACCTGCTGTTCGTGCTCATCCGCTGGCCGCTGGAACGCTCGCTGAAGAAGCGCCGCCAGGAAAAGGTCGACGAAGACGAGCCGACCCTGCGCCAGCTGATGCAACCGCAGCTGATGCCCGACGTTGACAGCCGCACCGACGATCACGGCGAGCGCCGCATGCGGATCGAACCGCGCCTGTAGTCCGGCCTTGCGTACTGCCCCGCACGCGTCCAGCATGAACTGAACGGCCTTTCGAGGAGTTCCCATGGACTGCGTGTTCTGCGCCATCGCGGCCGGTCGCGTGCCGGCCCGTACCCTCTACGAAGACGACCATTTCATCGTGCTGCTGGACATCTATCCGCTGCGCCCCGCGCACCTGCTGCTGGTCGCCCGCGAGCACGCGGCCTTCCTGCACCAGCTCTCCGAGGCTGCGCAGCAGGACCTGATCCCGTTGGCCGAACGCATGGAGCGGGTGCTGCGTCGCGCCGGCTACGGGCGAGTCGGCATCAACCTGCTGGTCAACGACGGCCCCGCGGCCAACCAGCACGTCGCACATTTTCATCTGCACCTTATCCCGCGTGAGTTGAACGACCTGCCAGCCCTGCTGCTGCGCGCGCTGACGCGGTTCCTGCCACTGGGGCGGAAAAGGATGCAGAATCGCCTGGAACGCGAGCTGCATCAGCTGCGCGAGGCACTGATGGAGGAGAACTGATTCATGTGCGAGTTGCTCGGCATGAGCGCCAACGTCCCGACGGACATCGTCTTCAGCTTCACCGGGCTGATGCAGCGCGGCGGCGGCACCGGCCCGCACCGTGACGGCTGGGGCATCGCCTTTTATGAGGGGCGCGGTGTGCGGCTGTTCCAGGACCCGTCCGCCAGCGTCGACTCGGAAGTCGCGCGGCTGGTGCAGCGCTACCCGATCAAGAGCGAAGCGGTGATCGGCCACATCCGCCAGGCCAACGTCGGCAAGGTCTGCCTGGCCAACACCCATCCGTTCGTGCGCGAGATGGGCGGCCGCTACTGGACCTTTGCCCACAACGGCCAGCTCGCCGACTTCCATCCCGAACCCGGTCTCTACCGCGCGGTGGGCGACACCGACAGCGAAGCGGCCTTCTGCGACCTGCTCAACCGCGTGCGGCGTGCCTTTCCCGAGCCCGTACCGGTGGAGGTGCTGCTGCCCACGCTGGTGACTGCCTGCGCGTCCTATCGCGAGAAGGGGGTGTTCAACTGCCTGCTCAGCGACGGTGACTGGCTGTTCACCTTCTGTTCCACCAAGCTGGCGTGGATCACCCGCCGTGCGCCCTTCGGGCCTGCGCGCCTGAAGGACGCCGATGTCACCGTGGACTTCCAGTCGGAAACCACACCCAACGACGTGGTCACGGTGATCGCCACCGAGCCGCTGACCGACAACGAGAACTGGACCCTGATGCAGGGCGGCGAGTGGATGCTCTGGTGGCGTGGCGAGATCGTCACCCAGGGGCGCATCTGAGCGGGACGTGAAGCATTCCCGGAACGTGAACGCGGCAAGCGGGAGAATCCCGCGTTGCCTTGCACATCATAAGAACGAAAGGGGGAAAGAATGCTGCGCAGCTATGTACGCATGGTGCTGTTCGCACTGGGTCTGATGGTCGCGGTCCAGATTCCGGGTTTCATCAAGGACTACGCGCAACGCGTCGATGCCCACCGCATCGAGGCAACGCAGGCGCTGCAAGGCTTCAAGGATACCTCGGGGCAGTTCTTCAAGGGCGACCTGAGCGCCCTGGTGGCGCATTACCGCGGCAGCGCCGACCCGGTATTCCAGCGCGACGCCGACAATATCGAGCGGTTGATGCGTCGCGCCCAGTTGTTCGACAACGAGTGGCAGGCGTTGCAGGGCACCTGGTACCAGCGCGCACTGCACATGCTCACCTCGCCGAATCACGAACTGCTGCAGGAAACCTACGAGAACTACCGCTACCAGGTGATGCTGGAGCCCGAGGCAATTGGCTGGGCGCTGGCCGGTGGTCTGTTGCTGGCATGGATCGCCGAGGTACTGATGGCCTCGGTGGCGGCGCTGGTCGGCCTGGGGGACAACCGGCGCGCTTCGCGGCGGCATTGGAACTGAGCGACATCACCTGGCGGCGGGCCACTCATCAGGATCGCCCCCCGGTCGCCACCACTGGCTCGCGGGGTTTGGCCAAGACGGCCGGAGGGCGATGCTAGGCAAGGCTCAGCCCTGGCTGGTGCTGCCGCCCCATTCGAGGAAGCGGACCTTGTGGGTCTGGCCTTCGTGATCCTGGTAGACCATGTACGCCGGCACGATGCCGACCTTGCCGGAGTTGTCGGTGCGGTGCAGGACCTTGTCGACGTCCAGGGACATGCCGTAGTGGTATTCGGTGACCGGCAGGTCGGCGCCGGGGTTCTTGATTGCGTCCTGGGCAAAAGCCATCGGGGCGAGGCTGGAGATGACAGCCGACACGACAGAGGCAAGCTTCATTCTTTATTTCCTCGGTGAAGGACCCGGTCAGGGATCCTTGAGTGGGATGGAAAGCCCCACCGGGGAGCACTGGCATCGATGATGTCTGTCCTGGGGTCCAGACAGGACAGGGGACGATGCTGCAGGCGTCCATCAGGTGGCGGGGCACGGGAGTGATATTCCGCCTCCGCACGCCCGCCGGGAAATTGATGTGCTTGCTAATGAAAATTGATGAAGGTGATGTGGCGCTCTGTCGCAGGCCTGCCCGCAAACTGGCGCGCTAGGGCTGCCAGTCGCTCCAGTGCTCGCAGTCGCCGCGGCACTGGCCGGGGCAGGCGCAACCGGTGCGGCTGCGCCCGGTGGCTTTTTCCATGCGCCGGGCCACTTCCTCGTCATCGGCGAAGGGCAGCATGCTGGCCTCCTCGATACCGCGCTGGCGGTGCGCCCGCAGGCTCCAGCCGACGCCGAAATACAGTGCCAGCAGGCCGCCCAGCCCCAGCCAAAGTGTCATCTCAGGCCATCCGCTCGGCGACACGCATCGCCTCGGGGCGCGCCTGGCGCACGGTGACCCAGGTATTCCAGGCCATCAGCAGCATGCCGCTGAGGAACATCAGCCCGCCGGTCATGCGCACCACGAAGCCGGGGTGGCTGGCCTGCAGCGCTTCGACGAAGGAGTAGGTGAGCGTGCCGTCGGCGTTCACCGCCCGCCACATCAGGCCCTGGGTGATGCCGTTGACCCACATCGAGGCGATGTAGAGCACCGTGCCGATGGTGGCCAGCCAGAAGTGAGCGTTGATCAGACCGATGCTGTGCATCTGTTCGCGACCGAAGACCTTGGGAATCAGGTGATAGAGCGAGCCGATGGAAATCATCGCTACCCAGCCCAGCGCGCCGGCATGGACGTGGCCGATGGTCCAGTCAGTGTAGTGAGACAGGGCGTTGACGGTCTTGATCGCCATCATGGGGCCCTCGAAGGTCGACATCCCATAGAACGCCAGGGAAACCACGAGGAAGCGCAGGATCGGGTCGGTGCGCAACTTATGCCAGGCGCCGGAGAGGGTCATCATGCCGTTGATCATCCCGCCCCAGCTCGGCGCCAGGAGGATCAGCGACATCACCATGCCCAGGCTCTGCGCCCAGTCGGGCAGGGCGGTGTAGTGCAGGTGGTGCGGGCCGGCCCAGATATAGAGAGTGATCAGCGCCCAGAAGTGCACGATGGACAGTCGGTAGGAATACACCGGGCGTCCGGCCTGCTTGGGCACGAAGTAGTACATCATCCCGAGGAAGCCGGTGGTGAGGAAGAAGCCCACCGCGTTGTGCCCGTACCACCACTGCACCATGGCGTCGGTGGCGCCGGAGTAGACCGGGTAGGACTTGAACCAGTCCACCGGAATGGCCAGGTGGTTGACGATGTGCAGCATCGCCGTGACCAGGATGAAGGCGGCGAAGAACCAGTTGCCCACATAGATGTGCGGCGTCTTGCGCTTCATCAGCGTGCCGAAGAACACCACCGCGTAGGCGACCCAGACGATGGCCATCCACACGGCGCCGGTGAATTCGATCTCGGCGTATTCCTTGGTGGTGGTGTAGCCCAGCGGCAGGCTGATCATCATCACCACGATCAGCGCCTGCCAGCCCCAGAAGGTAAAGGCCGCGAGGCTGTCGGAAAACAGCCGCGTCTGGCAGGTGCGCTGCACCGTGTAGTAGCTGGTGGCGAACAGCGCGCAACCGCCGAAGGCGAAGATCACCAGGCTGGTGTGCAGCGGGCGCAGGCGCCCGAAACTGGTCCACGGCAGGTCCAGGTTCAGTTGCGGCCAGACCAGTTGGGAGGCGATCAGTACCCCCATGGCCATGCCGACGACGCCCCAGACCACCGTCATGATGGCGAATTGGCGAACCACCTTGTAGTTGTACGCCTGCTCCGTGCTTCTCGAGTTCATGCTGGATTCCCGCTTGTGACAGAACGTCCGGGCGCACCCCTGGAGGAAAACCAGGGCGCTCCGGTGAGCGGGCAATCTAGAAAAATGCGGGCGGGGGAAACAGATTCAGATGGGCCGCTCAAATGCGTATCAGCGGCCCGGCGCGCGGATTCAGGCGATGTCCATGCGCCCTGCGAGGAAATGCCGCAGGCGTTCCTGCAGGTAACCCACCGCCTGTTCCTCGGCGAGATATTCGCTGACGCGCATCAGCCGCCAGTACTGGCCTTCATCGCCGAAACGGATGGCCTCGAACTCGTTCTGTTGCAGCCGCGCCACCAGGAACCAGGCCCAGGGCGCGGGGCCGTGCGTAGCAGGGTAGCGGCGCTGCCATTCGATGCGTTGCTCGCCCAGGCGTAGGCCAAACTCTTCTTCCAACTCGCGCAGCGCGCATTGCGCCGGGGTCTCGTCGCCTTCGCGGCCGCCGCCAGGAAAGTCCCAGCAACCGGGGTAGGGGATTCCCGGCTTGTCGTCGCGCTTGTAGACCACCAGTTGGCCCCCATGGAACAGCGCCAGCTTGGCCCCGGTGAAGTCGTCTTCGCGCTGTATGGCTTCATTCCCCTGTAAGTCGACTAGTCTTTCCCGACTGCGGGCGGTGCTTTGCCGCGCACAAGCGCGTATGATGCGCGACCTTTTTCTTCGTTGCACGACACACCGGGAGGTGCCGAGATGAACGACCAGCACGAAAACACCGAACTGACCCCCGCTCCGGAAGGCGAAAAGCTGCAGAAGGTCCTGGCCCGCATGGGCGTGGGCTCGCGCCGCGACGTCGAGGCCTGGATCGAGGAAGGCCGGGTCAAGGTCAATGGCGCCGTCGCCACCCTTGGCCAGCGCGTGGGTGACCGCGATGCCATCGCCGTCGATGACCGCCTGCTCAAGCGCGAGAAGATCGAAGAGCATGTGCGCCGCGTCCTGATCTACAACAAGCCCGAAGGCGAAGTCTGCACCCGCGACGATCCGGAAGGCCGTCCGACCGTGTTCGACCGCCTGCCGCGCCTGCGCAGCGGCCGCTGGATCAACGTCGGCCGTCTGGACATCAACACCACCGGCCTGCTGATGTTCACCACCGACGGCGAGCTGGCCAACCGCCTGATGCACCCGTCCTACGAGATGGACCGCGAGTACGCCGTACGCGTGCGCGGTGAAGTCGACGAAGAGATGATCGAACGCCTGAAAGCCGGCGTGATGCTCGAAGACGGCCCCGCCAAGTTCAGCGACATCCAGGAAGCGCCTGGCGGCGAAGGCTTCAACCACTGGTACCACGTGGTGGTGATGGAAGGCCGTAACCGCGAAGTTCGTCGTCTGTGGGAATCCCAGGGCGTGATCGTCAGCCGCCTGAAGCGCGTGCGCTTCGGACCGGTGTTCCTGACCTCCGAACTGACCATGGGCCGCTACCGCGAAATGGGCCAGCGCGAGCTGGACATCCTCAGCGAGGAGGTCGGCCTGACCCCGGTCGCCCTGCCGGCCGTTTCCACCAAGACCAAGGAAAAGGTCGAGCGCCAGGAGCGCAAGCTCGGCAAGAAGCTCGCGCCCAGCGAGCGTCCGGGCCGTGGTTCGCGCACCCGCACCGAGCGCGCCGAAGGCGAGCGTCCGCAGCGTGCTCCGCGCCCGGCGGCTGGCGAGCGTCCGGCTCGTGGTCCGCGCGATTCCGACGAGCGTCCGTCTCGTGCCCCGCGCGATGCCGGTGATCGTCCTGCCCGTAGCCCGCGTGGCGATTCCGCTGACAGCCGCGCTCCGCGCAAGCCGCGTGACGGCGGCAGTGATCGTCCTGCCCGCGCTCCTCGCGATGCCGGTGATCGTCCTGCCCGTGGCCCGCGTAGCGACGCTGGTGAAGGCCGCGCTCCGCGCAAGCCGCGTGATGCTGGCAGTGATCGTCCTGCTCGCGCTCCTCGCGATGCCGGTGATCGTCCGGCCCGTGGCCCGCGTAGCGATGCCGGTGAGAACCGTGCGCCGCGCAAGGCTCCGAGCGACCGTCCGGCGCGCGAAAAAGGCGCCCCGCTGGCCGAGCGTCCCGGCAAGCCGGTGCGCAAGCCGATCGCCAAGCGCCGTCCGCAGGCTGCCGGTGACGGCATGCGTCCGGGCTTCAAGCGCTAAGCGTCAGCGGTAAATGGAAAAGGGCTCCTCGGAGCCCTTTTTCTTGCCTGCGATTTAGCGGAAGTCTTCTGTAGGAGCGAGCTTGCTCGCAAACCCGCTTGACGCCAGAGCTACCGGGAAGTCCGTTCGCGAGCAAGCTCGCTCCTACAGGGGGCTCTCGCTGGGTCAGCTGGCGCAGGCCAGGCGGTTGCGTCCGTCGCGCTTGGCTTCGTAAAGCGCGCTGTCGGCGCGGCGCAGCAGATCATCCACCGACTCGCCGCCATTGAGGGTGGCGCAGCCCAGGCTGATGGACAGCGGCAAGCGTTTGCCGCCGGCGGCCAGGTTCAGCTCCTCCACGGCAGCCCGCAGCCGTTCGCCTACCTGCACGGCGGCGACGCCGGGGGTGTTGGACAGCAGCACGAGGAATTCCTCGCCGCCAAAGCGGAACACCATGTCGACATTGCGCAGGCTGTTCTTCAGCGCCGTTGCCACGGCGCGCAAGGCATCGTCGCCGACGCTGTGGCCGTGCTCGTCGTTGATCTGCTTGAAGTGGTCCAGGTCGAGCATGAGGATCGACAGCGGCAGCAGGTGGCGCCGGGCTACCTCGACCTCGCGCCCCAGGGTCTGGTCCATGGCAATGCGGTTGCCGGTGCCGGTCAGCGCATCGCGGAGCGCCGATTGCACGGCGGCGCGGTAGAGCAGGGCGTTGCGCAGGGGATAGAGCAGGCAGGCCATCAGCGATTCCAGCTGCGAAAGCTCCACCTCGGAGAAGCGCCGGGCACGACGGAAGCTGATCTCGCCGAGGTATTCGCTGGCGTGGGTCAGGCGGTAGTCGGCACTGTGCCTGGCCGCTTCGCCGAACTCCAGGCGCAGGTCGGCGCCGGCGTGGTAGTACGCCAGGTAGGCCACTGGCAGCAACTGCTGGATCTCGCGGAAGAACACCGCGAGGATGCGGTCAGCCTCCAGGCTCACCTGCAATTGCAGGTTCAGCTGCTGGCGCAGTTCCAGCAGCTCCAGCGGACGCCGCGAGGGTGTGCGGATGTCCTGGCTGGCCGCGCGCTGGAGCTTGGCAGCATCGAAATCGATGGTATTGGAGTGCTTGGGAGGAACCATGGCGGCGACCATTTTTACGGCGTTTGCAGGGACAGAGCGATTTCCGTGCCAGGGCGCGGAAAGGCCTGAAAAGACGCCGTATTGACCGATCGGTGGTGGTCAGGGTTCCCAGTCGGGGAAAGGTTTCGCCAGAAGTCTGGCGAAATAGTGGCACTTTGCCGGAGGGGAGAGCGGGGCGGAGCCAGAAAAATGGCGGGAGGCGGCGTGGTTGCTGGGCTGCAGGTCGACGCCGCTGGTACGCCAGTACCGATTGTGCAGGGCCGGACCTCAGTCCTGGGCGTTGAAGGCCTGACCGTTCACGCCCTTGCTGTCCGGACCCATCAGGTACAGGTAGACCGGCATGATGTCTTCGGGCGCCGGGTTGTTGTAAGCGTTCTCGCCCGGGTAGGCATGAGCGCGCATCGCAGTGCGGGTGGCGCCCGGGTTGACGCTGTTGGCGCGCACGCGGGTGATGTCCTCGCACTCGTCTGCCAGAACCTGCATCAGACCCTCGGTGGCGAACTTCGACACCGCGTAGGCGCCCCAGTAGGCGCGGCCCTTGCGGCCGACGCTGCTGGAGGTGAAGACCACCGAGGCGTCCTCGGAGAGCTTGAGCAGCGGCAGCAGGGTGTGGGTGAGGCTGAACATGGCGTTGACGTTCACCTGCATGACACGGGTGAAGTTGTCGGTGGAAATCTGCTCGATGGGCGAGCGCAGGCCGAGGATCGAGGCGTTGTGCAGCAGACCGTCGAGCTTGCCGAACTCTTTCTCGATCATGGCCGCCAACTCGTCGTACTGGTGCGGCAGGGTGGTTTCCAGGTTCAGCGGGATGACCACCGGTTCCGGGTGGCCGGCGGCAACGATCAGGTCATAGACCTCGTTGAGGTAGTCCTCGGTCTTGCCCAGCAGCAGCACGGTCGCACCGTGGGCGGCGAAGGCGAGCGAGGCGGCCCGGCCGATGCCGCGGCCGGCGCCGGTCACGAGGATCACGCGGCCCTTGAGCAGGTCGGGGCGGGCGGAATAGTCGAACATGGTTTCTCCTTGGCGGAGCCCGTCAGCGCGCTGGCGGGCTCGCGAGGTTCGGTTCAGCAGGAGCAGAGGGCGCGGTCGAGAACCGCCAGCAGGTCGCGGGGATGGTCGACGATGACGTCGGCGCCCCAGTGCGCGGGGTTGTCGTCCGGGTGGATGTAGCCGTAGCGCACGGCGGCGGTCTTGGTCCCGGCGGCGCGGCCGGACTCGATGTCGCGCAGGTCGTCACCGATGAACAGCACCTGCGACGGGTCGATGTTCAGCTGGCTGCAGGCCAGCAGGAGCATTTCCGGGTCCGGCTTGCTGTTCTTCACGTGGTCCGGGCAGACCAGCACCGCGGAGCGCTCGGCCAGGCCCAGCTGCTGCATGATCGGCGCGGCGAAGCGCACCGGCTTGTTGGTCACCACGCCCCAGATCAGGCGGGAGCGGTCGATGCTCTCCAGCAGTTCCGCCATGCCCTCGTACGGACGGGTGAAGACGGCGCAATGCTCCTGGTAGCGGTCGAGGAATTCCTGGCGCAGGGTCTCGAAGCCAGGCGCTTCCGGGTCCATGTCGAAGGTCGCGGCAACCATGGCGCGGGCGCCACCTGACACCACGTCCTGGATGCGCTGGTCGTCGATCGGCGCGCGGCCATGGGCGGCGAGCATCGCCTGGCACACGGCGACGAAGTCCGGCGCGGTGTCCAGCAGGGTGCCGTCCATGTCGAAGAGAACCGCTTTGAGCATGCGATTCACTCCTCCCGCAGGGTCTGGATCATGTAGTTGACGTCGACATCGTTGGCCAGCTTGTAGTGCTTGGTCAGCGGGTTGTAGGTCAGGCCGATGATGTCCTTGACCGCCAGGCCGGCGTCGCGCGACCAGGCACCCAGCTCGGAGGGGCGGATGAACTTCTTGAAGTCATGGGTGCCGCGCGGCAGCAGGCGCATCACGTATTCCGCACCGACGATGGCGAACAGGTAGGCCTTCGGGTTGCGGTTGATGGTGGAGAAGAACACCTGGCCGCCGGGCTTGACCATCTTGTGGCAGGCGCGGATCACCGAGGCCGGGTCGGGCACGTGCTCGAGCATTTCCAGGCAGGTCACTACGTCGAACTGCTCGGGCATTTCCTCGGCCAGCTCTTCGGCGGTGATGCGGCGGTATTCCACCGGCACGCCGGACTCCAGCTGGTGCAGCTGGGCGACTGCCAGGGGCGCTTCGCCCATGTCGATGCCGGTGACGGTAGCGCCGCGCTGGGCCATGGCCTCGCTGAGGATGCCGCCGCCGCAGCCGACGTCGAGGACCTTCTTGCCGGCGAGGCTGACGCGCTCGTCGATCCAGTTGACCCGCAGCGGGTTGATGTCGTGCAGGGGCTTGAACTCGCTTTCGCGGTCCCACCAGCGGTGGGCGAGGGCCTCGAATTTGGCGATCTCGGCGTGGTCGACGTTGCTCATGGTGTCCCTATTGATCAAAAAGCTGGAAACGAAGACTGGCTATGATGCCAGCTTCGTCGAATGGATGGGGCGCGGCATGACAGATTGTCGCAGCGCTGGACCGAGGCAGGCGCTGCGACAGGACGGCAGGGGCTCAGGCACCAGCGATCTTGCGTCCCCACTCGCCTGCTACGGCGATCAGGCGCTCTTCGTCCAGGCGGGTGAGCTTGCCGTCATCCAGCAACTGCTTGCCGCCGACCCAGACGTGGCGCACGCAGTCGCGGCCGCTGGCGTAGATCAGCTGGGAAACCGGCTCGTACACCGGCTGCTGGGCCAGTCCGGAAAGGTCGAAGGCTGTGATATCGGCAGCCTTGCCCAGTTCCAGGCTGCCGGTTTCCTGTTCCATGCCCAGCGCGCGGGCGCCATTCAGGGTGGCCATGCGCAGGGCACGGTGGGCGTCCAGCGCGGTGGCCTGGCCGGCCACGGCCTTGGCCAGCAGGGCGGCCGTACGGGTTTCGCCGAGCAGGTCGAGGTCATTGTTGCTGGCCGCGCCGTCGGTGCCGATGGCCACGTTGACTCCGGCCTGCCACAGGCGCTCCACCGGGCAGAAGCCGCTGGCCAGCTTGAGGTTGGATTCGGGGCAGTGCACCACCGAACTGTTGGTCTCCACCAGCATGGCCAGGTCTTCGTCGTTCACCTGGGTCATGTGCACGGCCTGGAAGCGCGGGCCGAGCAGCCCCAGGCGATGCAGGCGGGCCAGCGGGCGTTCGCCGTGCTTCTCCAGCGCCTGCTGGACCTCGAAGGCAGTCTCATGGACGTGCATATGAATGCCGGCGTCCAGTTCCTCTGCAAGCATCAGGATGTTTTCCAGCTTGTCGTCGCTGACCGTGTAGGGCGCGTGCGGGCCGAAGGCGACCTTGATGCGCGGGTGATGCTTGAGGTCGTCGCGCAGTGCCAGGCCCTGGCGGATGGCGTCGTCGGCGTCGCGGGCGCCGGGGACCGGGAAATCCAGTACCGGCACGCTGATCTGCGCGCGAACGCCGGCCTTGTGCACCACCTCGCAGGCCACCTGCGGCAGGAAATACATGTCGGAGAAGCAGGTGATGCCGCCCTTGAGCTGCTCGGCGATGGCCAGTTCCGTGCCATCACGGACGAAGTCCTCGCTGACCCACTTGGCTTCTGCCGGCCAGATGTGCTCCTGCAGCCAGGTCATCAGTGCCAGGTCGTCCGCCAGGCCGCGGAACAGGCTCATCGCCGCATGGCCGTGGGCGTTGATCAGGCCGGGGGAGAGCAGCATGCCCGGCAGTTCGCGGGTTTCCGCCGCCGGATGGCGCAGCGCTTCGGCGCGCGGGGCGAGCAGGGCGATGCGACCGTCGCGGATGCCCAGGCCATGGTCACGCAGGACGATGCCGGCGGGCTCCACGGGGACAATCCAGGTGGGGAAGAGCAGCAGGTCGAGCGGGACTTTGGTGGTGGGCATATGGCGCATCCTGGGCGCGATAATAAAGCGCCCGAGTATAGCCGAGCGCCACCGCCGCAGGCTCGGTATACTCGGCGCTTTTACCCGCCTGCGCGGGAAGATTCCTGGGGGCCGGGAAAGGCCCGCGATTCCATTGAATTGAAGAGGTGTTCCATGCGTGAGCGACTGTTGGCGGCCGAACGGGTCACGGCCATTGATTGGCGCAAGGGCACACTCCGACTGCTGGACCAGCGCCTGCTGCCGCTGGAGGAAACCTGGCTGTCCTTTGAGACCGCCGAAGGCGTGGCCGAGGCCATCCGCCAGATGGTCGTGCGTGGCGCACCCGCCATCGGCATTGCCGCCGCCTATGGCCTGGCGCTGGGCCTGCGCGCCCGCCTGGCCGCCGGCGGCGACTGGCGTACGGCGCTGGAAGAAGATTTCACCGTGCTCGCCGAATCGCGTCCCACCGCGGTCAACCTGTTCTGGGCGCTGAACCGCATGCGTGACCGTCTGGAGCGCCTGAAGCCGGGTGAGGACCCGCTGGCGCTGCTCGAAGCCGAGGCGGTGGCGATCCACGAAAGCGACCGCGAGGCGAACCTGACCATGGCCCAATTGGGCGTGGAGCTGATCCGCAAGCACCACGGCGGCCCGCAGAAGATACTCACTCACTGCAATACCGGCGCCCTGGCCACCGGCGGCTTCGGCACCGCGCTGGGCGTGCTGCGCGCGGCGCACCTGGAAGGGTTGATCGAGCGCGTCTACGCCGACGAAACCCGCCCCTGGCTGCAGGGCGCGCGTCTGACCGCCTGGGAGCTGGCGAACGAAGGTGTGCCGGTCACCCTGAACGCGGACGCGGCCGCCGCGCACCTGATGAAGACCGAAAGCATCACCTGGGTCATCGTCGGTGCCGACCGCATCACGGCCAACGGCGATGTTGCCAACAAGATCGGGACTTATCAGCTCGCAGTCAACGCTATGCACCACGGCGTGCGCTTCATGGTGGTGGCGCCCAGTTCGACCATCGACATGGGGCTGGAAAGTGGCGAGGACATCCCGATCGAGGAGCGCGACGGTCGCGAACTCCTGGAAATCGGCGGCAAACGTGTCGCCGCTGACGTGGATGCCTACAACCCGGTGTTCGATGTAACCCCGGCGGACCTGATCGACGCCATCGTGACCGAGCGCGGCGTCGTCGAGCGTCCGGACGCCGAGCGGATGGCCCAGTTGATGAGCCGCAAGCGCCTGCATTGACGGGGCCTGCGGCAATTCATCGAGGGGCTTGGGCGAGGGTAGGGTTTGACCCTGGCTTGTGGTAAGCTCCGACGGTTCTTGATGGGGCATTTTTACGGCCCCCACAGCATCGCGGATCAACGGCCAAGTCGTTGATTTGTAGAGAGTCGGTGGCGCTTTGATAGCGCACCGCGCTCCGCCAGGCCCGGGACGGGCATGACGGAGACCCATTTGAAAAAGGAACCAGGCTTCTCATGGGCGAACTGGCCAAAGAAATCCTCCCGGTCAACATCGAAGACGAACTCCGACAGTCCTACCTCGATTACGCCATGAGCGTGATCGTCGGTCGTGCCCTGCCCGATGCGCGCGATGGCTTGAAGCCCGTGCACCGTCGCGTCCTGTACGCCATGAGCGAACTGGGCAACGACTGGAACAAGCCCTACAAGAAATCCGCCCGTGTGGTCGGTGACGTGATCGGTAAGTACCACCCGCACGGCGACACCGCGGTGTACGACACCATCGTGCGCATGGCCCAGCCCTTCTCGCTGCGCTACATGCTGGTGGACGGCCAGGGCAACTTCGGTTCGGTGGACGGCGACAACGCCGCGGCCATGCGATACACCGAAGTGCGCATGTCCAAGCTGGCCCACGAGTTGCTGGCGGACCTCGACAAGGAAACCGTCGACTGGGTGCCCAACTACGACGGCACCGAGCAGATCCCGGCGGTCATGCCGACCAAGATCCCGAACCTGCTGGTCAACGGTTCCAGCGGTATTGCCGTGGGCATGGCGACCAACATCCCGCCGCACAACCTCACCGAGGTGATCGACGGCTGCCTGGCGCTGATGGACAACCCCGAGCTGTCCGTCGACGACCTGATGCAGTACATCCCCGGCCCGGACTTCCCGACCGCCGGCATCATCAACGGTCGTGCGGGCATCATCGAGGCCTACCGCACCGGCCGTGGCCGCATCTATATCCGTGCCCGCGCCACCATCGAGGACATGGAAAAGGGCGGCAACCGCCAGCAGATCATCATCACCGAGCTGCCCTACCAGCTGAACAAGGCTCGCCTGATCGAGAAGATCGCCGAGCTGGTGAAAGAGAAGAAGATCGAAGGCATCACCGAACTGCGCGACGAGTCCGACAAGGACGGCATGCGCGTCGTGATCGAGCTGCGCCGCGGCGAAGTGGGCGAGGTCGTGCTGAACAACCTCTACGCCCAGACCCAGTTGCAGAGCGTGTTCGGCATCAACGTGGTGGCCCTGGTCGATGGTCAGCCGCGCACGATGAACCTCAAGGACATGCTCGAGGTCTTCATTCGCCACCGCCGTGAAGTGGTGACCCGCCGGACCGTCTACGAACTGCGCAAGGCCCGCGAGCGCGGCCACATCCTCGAAGGCCAGGCGGTCGCCCTGTCGAACATCGACCCGGTGATCGAGCTGATCAAGACCTCGCCGACCCCGGCCGAGGCCAAGGAACGCCTGATCGCCACGGCCTGGGAATCCAGCGCCGTGGAAGCCATGGTCGAGCGCGCCGGCGCCGATTCCTGCCGTCCGGAAGACCTGGATGAGCAGTACGGTCTGCGCGAAGGCAAGTACTACCTGTCGCCGGAACAGGCCCAGGCCATCCTGGAACTGCGCCTGCACCGCCTGACCGGCCTGGAGCACGAGAAGCTCCTGTCCGAGTACCAGGAAATCCTCACCCTGATCGGCGAGTTGATCCGCATCCTGACCAACCCCGAGCGCCTGATGGAAGTCATCCGCGAGGAGCTGGAGAAGGTCAAGGCGGAGTTCGGCGATGCCCGCCGCACCGAGATCGTCGCGTCGCAGATGGACCTGACCATCGCCGACCTGATCACCGAAGAAGAGCGCGTGGTCACCATCTCCCACGGCGGCTACGCCAAGTCCCAGCCGCTGGCCGCCTACGAGGCCCAGCGTCGCGGTGGCAAGGGCAAGTCGGCCAGTGGCGTGAAGGACGAGGACTACATCGAACACCTGCTGGTCGCCAACAGCCACGCCACCCTGCTGCTGTTCTCCAGCAAGGGCAAGGTCTACTGGCTGCGCACCTTCGAGATCCCGGAAGCCTCGCGTACCGCCCGTGGCCGTCCGCTGGTGAACCTGCTGCCGCTGGACGAAGGCGAGCGCATCACCGCGATGCTGCAGATCGACCTGGAAGCTGTGCGCGCCCAGTTCGCCGGTGACGAGAACGACGATGACGACGTGGTCGCCGAGCAGGTCGCCGAAGTGGTGGAAGCCGAAGAAGGCGAAGAGGGCGACGACGCCGACTTCAGCCAGGACGAGCCGACCGGCGCGTACATCTTCATGGCCACCATGAAAGGCACCGTGAAGAAGACCCCGCTGATCCAGTTCACCAAGCCCCGCTCCAACGGCCTGATCGCGCTGAAACTGGAGGAGGGCGATTCGCTGATCGCCGCCGCCATCACCGACGGCTCGAAGGACGTGATGATGTTCTCCGACGCCGGCAAGGTGATCCGCTTCAAGGAAAGCAAGGTGCGCATCATGGGCCGTAACGCCCGTGGCGTGCGCGGCATGCGCCTGGGCGAAGGCCAGCGGATCATTTCCATGCTGATCCCCGAGTGCCGCGAAGCGCAGATCCTCAGCGCCTCCGAGCGCGGGTACGGCAAGCGCACCCCGCTGGCCGACTACCCGCGTCGCGGTCGTGGCGGCCAGGGCGTGATCGCCATGGTGATCAACGAGCGTAACGGCAACCTGGTAGGCGCCGTGCAGGTGCTGGACGGCGAGGAGATCATGCTGATCTCCGACCAGGGCACCCTGGTGCGTACCCGCGTCGACGAAGTCCGTGGCGCTGGCCGTAACACCCAGGGCGTGATCCTCATCAAGCTGGCTGCCGACGAGACCGTCGTAGGCCTGGAGCGGGTGCAGGAGCCGACCGTCGTCGAAGGCGAAGAGATCGAAGGCGAGATCGTCGACGGCGAGACCGTCGAGGGTGAAGTAGCGGACGAGAACCAAGAAGCAGGCGAAGTCGCGGCTGAAGAAGCCCCGCAAGCCAGCGAAGACTGATAGCGAGAGTGGATGTGAGCAAGCGAGCCTTTAACTTCTGCGCCGGTCCCGCGGCGCTTCCCACCGAGGTGCTGGAGCGCGCCCGCGCCGAGCTGCTGGATTGGCAGGGCAAGGGCCTGTCGGTCATGGAGATGAGCCACCGTAGCGACGACTACGTGGCCATCGCCGAGAAGGCCGAGCAGGACCTGCGCGACCTGATGGCGATCCCGTCGAACTACAAGGTGCTGTTCCTGCAGGGCGGCGCCAGCCAGCAGTTCGCCGAGATTCCGCTGAACCTGCTGCCCGAAGACGGCGTGGCCGACTACGTGGAAACCGGCATCTGGTCGAAGAAGGCCATCGAAGAGGCTCGCCGTTACGGCAACGTCAACGTCGTCGCCAGCGCATCCAAGTACGACTACTTCGCGATCCCCGGCCAGAACGAGTGGAACCTGTCCAAGGACGCGGCCTACCTGCACTACGCGTCCAACGAGACCATCGGTGGCCTGGAATTCGACTGGATTCCGGAAGTCGGCGATGTTCCGCTGGTGGTGGACATGTCCTCGGACATCCTCTCCCGCCCGATCGACGTATCGAAGTTCGGCCTGATCTACGCCGGCGCGCAAAAGAACATCGGCCCGTCCGGCCTGGTGGTGGTCATCGTTCGCGAAGACCTGCTGGGCCGCGCCCGCAGCATCTGCCCGACCATGCTCAACTACAAGGTCGCTGCCGATAACGGCTCCATGTACAACACCCCGGCCACCTACTCCTGGTACCTCTCCGGCCTGGTCTTCCAGTGGCTGAAGGAGCAGGGCGGTGTCGACGCCATGGAACAGCGCAACCGCGCGAAGAAGGACATGCTGTACGGCTTCATCGACAGCAGCGACTTCTACACCAACCCGATCCAGCCCAGCGCCCGCTCCTGGATGAACGTGCCGTTCCGCCTGGCCGACGAGAAGCTCGACAAGGCCTTCCTCGCCGGTGCCGACGCGCGCGGTCTGCTCAACCTCAAGGGTCACCGTTCGGTGGGCGGCATGCGTGCCTCCATCTATAACGCCCTGGGCCTGGATGCCATCGAAGCCCTGGTCGGCTACATGGCCGAGTTCGAGAAGGAGCACGGCTGATGAGCGACGCTGACCAGCTCAAGGCTTTGCGCGTACGCATCGACAGCCTCGACGAGAAGATCCTCGAGCTGATCAGCGAACGCGCCCGCTGCGCCACCGACGTGGCGCGCGTGAAAATGGCCGCCCTGCCCGCAGGCGAAAAGCCGGTGTTCTACCGGCCCGAGCGCGAGGCGTGGGTGCTCAAGCACATCATGGAGCTGAACAAGGGCCCGCTGGACAACGAGGAAGTCGCTCGTCTTTTCCGCGAGATCATGTCCTCCTGCCTGGCCCTGGAGCAGCCGCTGAAAGTGGCCTACCTCGGCCCGGAAGGCACCTTCACCCAGGCCGCGGCGCTCAAGCACTTCGGCCATGCGGTGATCAGCACGCCGATGGCGGCCATCGACGAAGTGTTCCGCGAAGTTGCTGCCGGCGCGGTGAACTTCGGCGTGGTGCCGGTGGAAAACTCCACCGAGGGTGCGGTCAACCACACCCTCGACAGCTTCCTCGAACACGACCTGGTGATCTGCGGCGAGGTGGAACTGCGCATCCACCACCACCTGCTGGTGGGCGAGAACACCAAGACCAACAACATCACCCGCATCTACTCCCACGCCCAGTCCCTGGCCCAGTGCCGCAAGTGGCTGGACGCGCACTACCCGAACGTCGAGCGCGTGGCGGTCTCCAGCAATGCCGACGCCGCCAAGCGCGTGAAGAGCGAGTGGAACAGCGCGGCGATTGCCGGCGACATGGCGGCCAGCCTGTACGGCCTGGATAAGCTGCACGAGAAGATCGAGGACCGCCCGGACAACTCCACGCGCTTCCTCATGATCGGCAACCAGGAAGTGCCGCCCACGGGCGATGACAAGACTTCCATCATCGTCTCCATGCGCAACAAGCCGGGCGCGCTGCACGAGCTGCTGGTGCCGTTCCACAGCAACGGTGTCGACCTGACTCGCATCGAGACCCGCCCGTCGCGCAGCGGCAAGTGGACCTACGTGTTCTTCATCGACTTCGTCGGCCACCACAAGGACCCGCTGATCAAGGACGTGCTGGAAAAGATCAACAGCGAAGCCGTTGCCCTTAAGGTGCTGGGTTCGTACCCCAAGGCCGTGCTTTGACATGGGGCGAAATGCCCATTGGCCGTCGCAGACGGTCGATTGTGCAGGGCGCGCCGGCCTCAAGGCCCAGCGCCCCTGCCTGGTCTGGCTGACTGGGCTGAGCGGTTCCGGCAAGTCGACGCTGGCCGATGCCCTCGAGCAGCGACTGCATGCGTCCGGGCGGCACACCTACCTGCTCGATGGCGATCATCTCCGTCAGGGCTTGAATCGGGACCTCGGCTTCAGCGCTGAAGACCGCTGTGAAAATATTCGCCGCGTTGGGGAGGTGGGGGCGCTGATGGTGGATGCTGGCCTGATCACCATCGCCGCGTTCATTTCGCCCTTTCGTGCGGATCGCGACAGGGTTCGCAAGCTGTTACCCGAGCGTTTCGTAGAAGTGCATGTCTCCACGCCGCTGAAAGTGTGCGAGGAGCGCGATCCCAAAGGGCTCTACCGCAAAGCGCGAGCCGGCGAACTCAAGGAGTTCACCGGCATCGACTCTCCGTTCGAGGCGCCGCTGGCCGCCCAGGTCAGCATCGATACGTCCGTGCTGTCGGTAGAGGAATCTGTTGACCGTATCTGCGATTACATGGCTGCCGCCGGCTATATCGAGTCAGTCTGTGCGGCCCCCGTCGAGAGAGATGTCCATGAGCTGTGATTTCCTTGCCCTGGCCCAGCCGGGCGTGCAGAAACTTTCTCCCTACGTTCCCGGCAAGCCGGTCGATGAACTGGCCCGCGAGCTGAAGCTCGACCCCGCTGGCATCGTCAAGCTGGCCAGCAACGAGAACCCGCTGGGCCCGAGCCCCAAGGTCCTCGACGCCATTCGCGCCGAACTGGCCGAGCTGACCCGCTACCCCGACGGCAACGGCTTCGAGCTGAAGTCCCGCCTGGCCGCCCGCTGCGGCGTCGATACCGCGCAGGTCACCCTGGGCAACGGCTCCAACGACATTCTCGACCTGGTTGCCCGCGCCTACCTGGCGCCTGGCCTGAACGCCGTGTTCAGCCAGTACGCCTTCGCCGTCTACCCGATCTCTACCCAGGCCGTCGGCGCCCAGGGCAAGGTCGTGCCGGCGAAAGACTGGGGCCACGACCTGGAAGCCATGCTGGAGGCCATCGACGCCAACACCCGCGTGGTCTTCATCGCCAACCCGAACAACCCCACCGGTACCTGGTTCGGCCCGGACGCGCTGGAGCGCTTCCTCTCGCAGGTGCCGGGGAGCGTCCTCGTGGTGCTCGACGAGGCCTACATCGAGTATGCCGAAGGCGAGGAGCTGCCGGACGGCTTGAAGTACCTGGCCCGCTACCCGAACCTGCTGGTCTCCCGCACCTTCTCCAAGGCCTACGGCCTGGCCTCGCTGCGCGTCGGTTACGCGATCTCCTCGGCGCAGGTCGCCGATGTGCTCAACCGCGTTCGCCAGCCGTTCAACGTCAACAGCCTGGCCCTGGCCGCCGCCTGTGCGGCGCTGGACGATGCCGACTACCTGGCCCAAGGCAAGCGCATCAACGACGAAGGCATGGCGCAGCTGGAAAACGGCCTGCGCGCCCTGGACCTGCACTGGATTCCCTCCAAGGGCAACTTCATCGCCGTGGACCTCAAGCGTGACGCCGGCCCGGTCTACCAGGCGCTGCTCGCCGAAGGCGTGATCGTCCGTCCGGTGGGTGGCTACGGCATGCCGCAGCACCTGCGCATCTCCATCGGCCTGCCGGCCGAGAACGCCCGCTTCCTCGAAGCGCTGGCCAAGGTGCTCGCTCGTGCCTGATGTTGTTCAGCGCAAGCGCCTGGTGGTGGTGGGGCTCGGCCTGATCGGCGGCTCCTTCGCCAAGGGCATCCGCGAAAAGGGCCTGTTCGAGGAAGTGGTCGGCGTCGACCGTGACCCGCAAACCCGCCGCCTGGCGGTGGAGCTGGGAGTGGTCGACCGCTGCGAGGAAAGCCTCGCCGCCGGTTGCCGCGAGGCTGACGTGATCCAGCTTGCGGTGCCGATCCTGGCCATGGAGAAGGTCCTCGGGGAACTCGCCACTCTCGACATCGGCAATGCCATCCTCACCGACGTGGGCAGCGCCAAGGGCAATGTGGTGCGCGCTGCGAAAGCCGTGTTCGGTGGCATGCCGGCGCGCTTCGTTCCCGGCCATCCCATCGCCGGTTCCGAGCAGAGCGGGGTGGAAGCGGCCAACGCGAAATTGTTCCGCCGTCATAAAGTCATCCTCACCCCGCTGGATAATGCCGAAGCGGACGCGATCCAGTGCGTCGAGAGCCTCTGGCGCGAGCTGGGCGCGGATGTCGAGCAGATGGCCGTCGAACACCACGACGAAGTTCTCGCCGCCACCAGCCACCTGCCGCACCTGCTGGCCTTCACGCTGGTCGACTCGCTGGCCAAACGCAGCGAGAATCTGGAAATCTTCCGTTATGCCGCTGGCGGCTTCCGCGACTTCACGCGGATTGCCGGCAGCGACCCGGTGATGTGGCACGACATCTTCCTCGCCAACCGCGAGGCGGTGCTGCGCATCCTCGATGTATTCCGTGACGACCTCGACGACTTGCGCGAGGCCGTCGATCAAGGGGACGGGCAACAACTGATGGGCGTCTTCACCCGCGCCCGGGTTGCCCGCGAGCATTTCAGCAAAATCCTGGCCCGCCGGGCCTATGTGGACGCCATGCACAACAATGACCTGATTTTCCTGGCCCAGCCGGGTGGCCGCCTCTCCGGGCGCGTTCGCGTACCGGGCGACAAGTCCATTTCCCACCGCTCGATCATGCTCGGCTCGTTGGCCGAAGGCACGACCGAGGTACAAGGTTTCCTCGAGGGTGAAGATGCCCTCGCCACCATCCAGGCCTTCCGCGACATGGGCGTGGTCATCGAAGGCCCGCACCACGGCCGCGTGACCGTGCACGGCGTGGGCCTGCATGGCTTGAAGACGCCGCCCGGCCCGATCTACCTGGGCAACTCCGGCACCTCCATGCGCCTGCTCAGTGGCCTGCTCGCCGCCCAGCCGTTCGACACCACCCTGACCGGCGATGCGTCGCTGTCCAAGCGCCCGATGAACCGCGTCGCCAAGCCGCTGCGCGAGATGGGCGCAGTGATCGAGACTGGCCCCGAAGGCCGTCCGCCGCTGACCATCCGTGGTGGCCAGAAGCTCACCGGCATGCACTACGACATGCCCATGGCCAGCGCCCAGGTGAAATCCTGCCTGCTGCTTGCCGGCCTCTACGCTGCCGGTGAAACCTCCACCACCGAGCCGGCCCCGACCCGCGATCATACCGAGCGCATGCTGCGCGGCTTCGGCTACCCGGTCGACGTCGAAGGCGCCACCGCTCGCGTCGAGTCCGGCCACAAGCTCACCGCCACCTCGATCGAAGTCCCGGCCGACATTTCCTCCGCCGCCTTCTTCCTGGTTGCCGCGAGCATCGCCGAAGGCTCCGACCTGACTCTGGAGCACGTCGGCATCAACCCGACCCGTACCGGCGTCATCGACATCCTCAAGCTCATGGGCGCCGACATCACCCTGGAAAACCAGCGTGAAGTGGGCGGCGAGCCGGTTGCCGACATTCGCGTGCGCTCGGCGCAGCTCAAAGGCATCGACATCCCCGAAGACCTGGTGCCGCTGGCCATCGACGAGTTCCCCGTGCTCTTCGTTGCCGCCGCCTCTGCCTCCGGCCGCACTGTGCTGCGCGGCGCGGAAGAACTGCGGGTGAAGGAATCCGACCGCATCCAGGTCATGGCCGACGGCCTGCTGGCCCTGGGCGTGAAGTGCGAGCCGACCCCGGACGGCATCATCATCGACGGCGGCAGCTATGGCGGCGGCGAAGTCTGGAGCCACGGCGACCACCGTATCGCCATGTCCTTCAGCGTGGCTTCCCTGCGTGCCGGTGCGCCTATCCGCATCCACGACTGCGCCAACGTCGCGACCTCCTTCCCGAACTTCCTCGGGCTGGCGTCCGGCGCGGGCATCCGCGTCGCCGAGGAGAAAAACTGATGAACGGCGAATGGCCGGTCCTCGCCATCGATGGCCCCAGCGGCTCGGGCAAGGGCACCGTCGCCGGCCTGCTGGCCAAGCGCCTGGGCTGGAACCTGCTGGACTCCGGCGCGTTGTATCGCCTGCTGGCGTTCGCTGCCGGTAACCACGGTATCGACCTGACCAACGAGGAAGCCCTCAAGGTTCTGGCCGCACACCTGGACGTGCAGTTCACCCATGCCAAGGGCGGACAGGGTCAGCACATCATCCTCGAAGGCGAGGATGTCACCGATACCATCCGCACGGAGCAGGTCGGCGCCGGCGCCTCGCAAGTCGCCGCGCTGCCGGCGGTGCGCGATGCGCTGCTGCAACGCCAGCGCGCCTTCCTCGAAGCCCCCGGCCTTGTCGCCGACGGCCGCGACATGGGCACCGTGGTCTTCCCCAGCGCGCCGCTGAAGATATTCCTGACAGCGTCGGCCGAAGAGCGCGCCCGTCGCCGTTACCTGCAGCTCAAGGGCAAGGGTATCGACAGCGATCAGGCGCAGCTGGCGGAAGAAATCAGCGCCCGCGACGAGCGTGACAGCCAGCGTGCCGTGGCTCCGCTCAAGCCCGCCGAAGGCGCCATCCTGGTGGACTCCACCTCGATGAGCATCGAAGAGGTCGTGGACAGTATCCTCGCCGAGGTTTCTCGTCGCGGCCTGGCGGACTAGTCGAACGGCTCATGAAAATCCCCGGCCAGCCGGGGATTTTTCTTTCCCGAGGCGGGTGCGTTGCAGGACGGATCTGACAGGCGGTCCTCCCGTCCTCCGAGGCTGGGCGAAAATGAAGGAATGAAGCTGGAGTCGTGAAGGACATCGGAAACCAGGGGCGCCGATTGACGCAACCGACGTCCGTTGCTACCATTCCAGACCTTGTATCGGGAGGGTTTCGCCCATATTGAGCGAAGCGTTCCCTTAAAATCTGAATGTGGAGCATCCGTTTCGGCGGGTGCAACAGGGGGCCGGCAGGATACCAGTCTTGATCCTGCTGGCTTCTTTTTCATCACTTGACCGTGTTCGCTGGTGGCGCGGAATCGGGCTTACAAGCCTTTGACTACAGGTATAGACATGAGCGAAAGCTTCGCAGAACTCTTTGAAGAAAGTCTTAAATCCCTCGACATGCAGCCGGGTGCAATCATCACCGGCATCGTGGTCGACATCGATGGTGACTGGGTCACCGTCCATGCCGGTCTGAAATCCGAGGGCGTCATCCCGGTCGAGCAGTTCTACAACGAACAGGGCGAGCTGACCATCAATGTGGGTGACGAAGTCCACGTTGCGCTTGACGCGGTAGAAGACGGCTTTGGTGAAACCAAGCTGTCCCGCGAAAAAGCCAAGCGTGCCGAGAGCTGGATCGTTCTGGAAGCTGCTTTCTCTGCCGACGAAGTGGTCAAAGGCGTCATCAACGGCAAGGTCAAGGGTGGCTTCACCGTCGACGTCAACGGCATCCGTGCGTTCCTGCCGGGTTCGCTGGTCGACGTGCGTCCGGTGCGCGACACCACTCACCTGGAAGGCAAAGAGCTCGAGTTCAAGGTCATCAAGCTGGACCAGAAGCGCAACAACGTTGTCGTTTCCCGCCGCAGCGTGCTGGAAGCCGAGAACAGCGCCGAGCGCGAAGCTCTGCTGGAATCCCTGCAGGAAGGCCAGCAGGTCAAAGGTATCGTCAAGAACCTCACCGACTACGGTGCGTTCGTTGACCTGGGCGGCGTCGATGGTCTGCTGCACATCACCGACATGGCCTGGAAGCGTATCAAGCATCCGTCGGAAATCGTCAACGTTGGCGACGAGATCGATGTCAAGGTTCTGAAGTTCGACCGCGAGCGCAACCGCGTATCCCTGGGCCTGAAGCAACTGGGCGAAGACCCATGGGTTGCCATCAAAGCCCGTTACCCGGAAGGCACCCGCGTTACCGCGCGCGTCACCAACCTCACCGACTACGGCTGCTTCGCCGAGCTGGAAGAGGGCGTGGAAGGCCTGGTACACGTCTCCGAAATGGACTGGACCAACAAGAACATCCACCCGTCGAAAGTCGTTCAGGTTGGCGACGAAGTGGAAGTTCAGGTTCTGGACATCGACGAAGAGCGTCGTCGTATCTCCCTGGGCATCAAGCAGTGCAAGTCCAACCCGTGGGAAGACTTCTCCAGCCGCTTCAACAAGGGCGACAAGATCTCCGGCACCATCAAGTCGATCACCGATTTCGGTATCTTCATCGGCCTGGAAGGCGGCATCGACGGTCTGGTTCACCTGTCCGACATCTCCTGGAACGAAGTTGGCGAAGAAGCCGTTCGCCGCTTCAAGAAGGGCGACGAGCTGGAAACCGTCATCCTCTCCGTTGATCCGGAGCGTGAGCGCATCTCCCTGGGCATCAAGCAGCTGGAAGACGATCCGTTCTCCAACTACGCCTCGCTCAACGAGAAAGGCACCATCGTTCGCGGCACCGTGAAAGAAGTGGACGCCAAAGGCGCTGTCATCAGCCTGGGCGGCGAAATCGAAGGCATCCTGAAAGCCTCCGAAATCAGCCGTGACCGCGTTGAAGACGCTCGCAACGTTCTGAAAGAAGGCGAAGAAGTCGAAGCCAAGATCATCAGCATCGACCGTAAGAGCCGCGTCATCTCCCTCTCCATCAAGTCGAAAGACGTTGATGACGAGAAAGATGCGATGAAAGAACTGCGTCACAAGCAAGACGTAGAAGCCACTGGTCCGACCACCATCGGTGATCTGATCCGTGCTCAGATGGAGAACCAGGGCTAATCCCTGATTCACCATCCAAGGAAAAGGGCGACTTCGGTCGCCCTTTTTCGTTTCTGCCTATCGCTGGCGCGGGCGCGCAGCGCTTTCTCCAAGCCGAGACTGGCGCTATGGTGCCCGCCCCGTTCCGGTCGCTATCTCCATGCCATATCTGCTTTTCGTCACCGTCCTCTGGGCGTTCTCCTTCAGCCTGATTGGCGAATACCTCGCCGGGCAGGTCGACAGCTATTTCGCCGTGCTGACCCGCGTGGTGCTCGCCGGCCTGGTGTTCCTGCCACTGACCCGCTGGCGCGGCGTCGAGCCACGCTTCATCGGCGGGGTGATGCTGGCAGGCGCGCTGCAGTTCGGCATTACCTACGTCTGTCTCTACCAGAGCTTCCGCGTGCTGACGGTCCCGGAGGTGCTGCTGTTCACGGTGCTGACGCCGTTGCACGTGGCGCTGATCGATGACGCGTTGAACCGGCGCTTCAATGCCTGGGCGCTGCTGGCGGCCGCGGTGGCGGTGCTGGGCGCCGGGATCATCCGCTACGACGGCGTTAGCGGCGACTACATACAGGGCTTCCTCCTGCTGCAGGTGGCCAACGCGACCTTCGCGGCGGGGCAGGTGTTCTACAAACACCTGGTACGACGCTATCCCTCGGACATCCCGCAGTACCGCCGCTTCGGCTACTTCTTCGTCGGTGCGCTGCTGGTCGCCCTGCCGGGCTGGTTGCTGTTCGGCAATCCGCAGAAGCTGCCGACCACCGACCTGCAATGGGGTGTGCTGATCTGGATGGGGCTGCTGGCCACCGCGCTCGGGCAGTTCTGGTGGAACAAGGGGGGCACCATGGTGGATGCCGGCACCCTGGCGGTGATGAACAACCTGCACGTGCCGGTGGGCCTGCTGATCAACCTGCTGATCTGGAACGAGGCCGCCGACTTGCCGCGCCTGGCGCTGGGCGGTGCGGTGATCGTTGCGTCGCTAGGCGTCAATCGCCTTGGCCTGCGTCGTCGCAAGGAGCGCTGCGCATGAATATCTCCGGACGTGGCGTAGCGCTGTCCCTGGCGTCTTCCGTGCTGTTCGTGACCCTGCCGGGTTACATCCATTCGCTGGCGCCGCTGACCAGCATCCAGGTGATCGCCCACCGGGTGGTCTGGTCGATTCCCATGGTCCTGCTGCTGGTGCTCTTCACCCGTCAGGGCGGTGTGCTGCGCGATGCGGGTCGGAGGCTGCTGCGCGAGCCATGGCTGCTGGCGTGCTTCCCGCTGACGGCGGCGATGATGCTGATCCAGTGGGGCGTGTTCATCTGGGCGCCCATGGTTGGGCGCACGCTGGAGCTGTCGCTGGGCTACTTCCTGCTGCCGCTGACCATGGTGCTCTGCGGCCGGGTGTTCTATGGCGAGCGTCTGACCACGTTGCAGGGCATTGCCGTCGCCTTCGCGCTGGCGGGTGTGCTGCACGAGTTGTGGCTCACTCGCGCGTTCTCGTGGTTCACCCTGATTACCGCGCTGGGCTATCCGCCGTACTTCATGCTGCGCCGCAAGATGGCGGTGGATTCGTTGTCCGGCTTCGTCTTCGAGATGATCGTGCTGCTGCCGTTCGCCCTGGCCGCCTTGTGGATAACTGATAGCGCCGGGGTGCTGGAAGAGGTGCCGCGCCTGTGGGCGCTGCTGCCGCTGCTGGGCCTGATCAGCGCGCTGGCGTTCGGCGCCATGATGGCGGCCAGCCGGCTGTTGCCCATGGGACTGTTCGGGATTCTGAGTTACGTCGAACCGGTGCTGCTGTTCGCCATCGCCGTGCTGTTTCTGGGCGAGGCATTCAACCCGGCGCAGATCTGGACCTACGGGCCGATCTGGATCGCTGTACTGCTGACCGGTTGGGATAGCGCGCGACTGTTGCGCCGGCAGGCGCGTCGCGGCTTGTAGATGAGGGGCAGGCGCTCTCCCGCAAGGGGAGAGCGCTCAGTATCAGTCGTAGCGACCGCCGACGTCAGCCTTGGCCAGGGTTTCCGGCAGGATGCGGCGGGCAGCGGTGTAGTGCTTCTTCCAGTAGTCGCCACTGAGGTCGGAGACACGGACCTTCTGGCCGCGGCGCGGCGCATGGACGAACTGGTTGTCACCGACGTAGATGCCGACATGGTCGACATTGCGGCGATTGTGGATGCGGAAGAACACCAGGTCGCCGGGCTGCAGATCGCCACGCGCCACTTTCGAGTTGCCGCGCATGCTGTACATCTGCTGCGCGGTACGCGGCAGGTCGACTTCGTCGACGTTCTGGAACACGTAGTTCACCAGGCCGCTGCAATCGAAGCCGCGCTTGGGCGAAGTGCCGCCCCAGCGGTATGGCGTGCCGATCATGCTGTAGGCACGCTGGGTGACCTGGTGCGCCTCGCTCTTGGTCGGCTTGACCGACTTGGCATTGAAGGTCAGTAGGGCACTGCCCTGGACCGGGACTCGCAGATCAACCGGTGCAGGTTGATAGGTGCGCGTGATCTTGGAGGAGGCGGTTGCCTCGGTGGCGGCCAAGAGGGTCGCCAAGCCTATGGAAAGGCATGTCAAAAGGGTACTTCGCATTCGGCATGTCTTCTTGCTGGTTGATATCGCCCAGACTCCGCTGGATCGCCATTGTTGTCGGCGTGGTTTCCTTTGGTCCGCTCAAAAATTCCACGCATTCTGAACGACTTTTCATGACAGTTCGTACCGTCTGTCGATTCTCACAATTCCCCTGTGACTTGTAGGACGCTGCGTGACATGTGTTCAGACGCATCAGTCACGGCTTGACCTTATAGCCGGAAGCCCTATAAAACGGGACTTTCGGCCACGCGACGGAAAGCTGGCGGGCTAGTAGCCAAAAGCCAGACACTTAAGGCTTCTTAAGGAAAAACCCGACGAAATGCAGGTAATTGAGCTGAAAGAATCAGCCCAGATGGGCGAGTAACGCGGGAATGACCTGTTCGCGGAGCAGCGGGGCAAGGTTTTGCGGGTAGACGCCGGCGGTGTCCAGCCAGGCGAGCTCTTCCAGCTCGGCGGCGGGTTGGACGGCATGGGGTAGGGTGGCAATGAAGACATGCGCGTCCACCCGCATATCCGGCTCGTTGGCGGCCTTGGCCTGGAAGTGGCCGAGCGGTGTCAGTGCGGAGCTTGCAAGGCGAAGGTCGAGTTCTTCGTGCAACTCGCGCAACAGGGCCTGCACGGATGTCTCGCCGGGTTCGTGCTTGCCGCCGGGCAGCATGAGGGCGCGGGTGCCACGCTTGCGTACCAGTAGCAAGCGTCCTGTGTCATCGAGCAGGCAGGCGGCGGCGATACGAATCGTGGAGCTCATGGCGAGGGCGTTTCCTTCAGAACCTGGTAGCGCATCTGTACGATGCCGCTGGGAAAGCTGCGCTGCTCCAGCAGCTGCAGGCGTTGCTCGAGCCCGATGCTGAACAGGGGAATACCGGCGCCGAGCAAGTGCGGAATGATGCTGACGATCACTTCGTCGAGCAAGCCTGCGGCGAGGAAATTGCCTGCCAGGCTACCGCCGCCTACCAGCCAGATACGCTGGCAGCCGCGTGCCTCCAGAGAGGCGAGGGCGTCTACCGGTGCATAGTGCTCAAGCTCCACCTGCGGTGCGGCCTTGGGCAGGTGGTTGGAGCGGGTCATGACCAGCGCGGGTTTGTCGGGGTACGGCCATTCGCCCTGGTTCAGGCAGAACAAGTAGGTGGCGCGCCCCATGATCAGGCCGTCGATACTGGAATAGAAGGCATGGTAGCCATGGTCATCGGTTTCGCCGCCATAGCCTTCGAGCCAATCCACGCTGCCGTCGGGGCGAGCGATGTAGCCGTCAAGGCTGGCCGCAACGTAGTAAATGAGAGATGGCACCTGTGTGCTCCTTTTTGTCAGGCTCATCAGAGCATGGCATCGCCCTTTGTAGAGCGTCGGTGCGTTTGTCGGATTATTGACGCGGCAGTGCGTCCCTGGTGGTCGGCGGCAATATTTCCAGCGAACAGGCTCGGCAAACATTAAGCTATGCAGCTATTTGGTCTTTACGTGATATCGAGGTCTGCCTTGTTCTCCCAATTCGCCCTCCACGAACGCCTGCTCAAGGCGCTCGATTCGTTGTCCTTCACCGAGCCGACTCCGGTCCAGGCCGCGGCCATCCCGAAGGCCCTGGAGGGACGCGACCTGCGGGTGACGGCGCAGACCGGCAGCGGCAAGACCGCCGCCTTCGTGTTGCCGCTGCTGCACCGTCTGCTCGCTGAGGAGAAGCCCAAGAGCGGCGCCCGCGCACTGATCCTGCTGCCCACCCGCGAGTTGGCCCAGCAGACGCTCAAGGAAGTCGAGCGTTTCGCCCAGTTCACCTTCATCAAGGCCTGCCTGATCACTGGTGGCGAAGACTTCAAGGTGCAGGGTGCGCGGCTGCGCAAAAATCCGGAAATCATCATCGGTACACCCGGCCGCCTGAGCGAGCAGTTCAACGCCGGCAACCTGCCGCTGGGCGACGTGGAAGTGCTGATCCTCGACGAAGCCGACCGCATGCTCGACATGGGCTTCTCCGAGGACGTGCTCAAGCTCGCCGGGCAGTGCCCGGCCGAGCGCCAGACCCTGCTGTTCTCCGCCACCAGCGGCAACGGCCTGCACGAGATGGTCGAAAAGGTCCTGCGCGAACCGGAGAACTTGCAGCTCAACCGCGTCAGCGAGCTGAACGAGGATGTCAGCCAGCAGGTGATCCTGACCGACCACGTCGGCCACAAGGAAGAGCTGCTGCAGTGGCTGCTAGCCAACGAGACCTATGAGAAGGCCATCGTCTTCACCAACACCCGCGTCGCCGCCGACCGCCTGACCGGCCGCCTGATCGCTGCCGGGCACAAGGTCTTCGTGCTGCACGGCGAGAAGGACCAGAAGGACCGCAAGCTGGCCATCGAGCGCCTGAAGCAGGGCGCGGTGAAGATTCTCGTCGCCACTGACGTGGCTGCCCGTGGCCTGGACGTCGACGGCCTGGACCTGGTGATCAACTTCGACATCCCGCGTCGCGGTGATGAGTACGTGCACCGTATCGGCCGCACCGGCCGCGCAGGCGCCGGCGGCACCGCTATCTCGCTGGTCGGCCATGGTGACTGGAACCTGATGTCGAGCATCGAGCGCTACCTCAAGCTGCGCTTCGAGCTGCGCACCATCAAGGAACTCAAGGGCACCTACAAGGGGCCGAAGAAGGTCAAGGCATCCGGCAAGGCCGCCGGTACCAAGAAGAAAAAGGATGATGCGAAGAAGACCGGCAGCAAGTCACCGGCGAAGAAGAAGCCCGCAGCCAAGCCCAGGTCTGGCCCATCCAAGGTCGTGAGCCAGGATGGCCTGGCGCCGCTCAAACGCAAGAAGCCGGCGGCGGAGTAAGCCTTCCGCGTCACTGGAAACGCCTCTCCTGACCGAGAGGCGTTTTTGTTCGTGCGCCGCTAGCCCAGCGTTTCCGGCGGCGCCTCGTAGCTGCCGGATTCGTAGCTCACCCCGTGGCGAATCACCGGTGGCGTATCGCCGGCGTGCAGGCTAGTGACGTTGTCGATGATGGTCTTGTCCTCGAGGGTGAGGCGGTCGAGCATGCGCAGGTGGCCGATCCAGTTGTCCACCAGGAACAGTTCCTGCCAGATTTCCGGGTTGCTCACGTCGCGATACAGTGCCCAGCGTTCCGCGCCGTTGCGCAACCGCAGGCGGCGCAACGGCTTGGCGGCGCGGACGAAGTCGCGGGTGCGCTCGGCGGGAATCCGGTACTCGATGGACACCAGGACCGAGCCGCGCTCGGGGTTGAACACGAAGGTCGGCTGGCCCGGCACGCCGCCCGGTGCACGGGCGATGCTGGCGGAGTTCAGCTCCGGCAGGCGCGAGTTGTAGAGCAGTGCCACGGAGATCAGCAGCAGGCAGCCGGCGGCGATCAATGCGCCTTGTACGCCCATGGTTTCGGCAAAGTGGCCCCAGAGGAAGGAGCCCGCCGCCAGCCCGCCATAGATCGCGGTCTGGTAGAGCGCCAGGGCCCGCGCCTTGACCCAGTCGGGCACAAGGATCTGCACGGCCGAGTTGTAGGTGGCCACCGCGGCGATCCAGCAGGCGCCGCCCAGCACCAGCGCGGGGAAGATCACCCAGAGGTTGTCGACCCAGCCCAGGGTCAGCATGACCAGCGCCAGGGTGGCGGCGGCGAAGCTGATCAACCGACTGCTGCCGAGCCACTGGCGAGCCTTGCTCACCACGGTGCTGGCGACGATGGCGCCTAGCCCGAGTGCCCCCAGCATGTAGCCGTAGACCGAGGCGCTACCGTCCGGGTTGCGGTGCGCCAGCAGCGGCAGCAGGGCCCAGATGGCGCTGGCCGATAGGCCGAACACTGCCGAGCGCAGCATCACCAGCCGGGTGACACTGGAGTATTGGGTGAAACGCAGCGCGGCGATCACGCCTTCGAAGATGTGTTCTGGCGGCAAGGTGCGCTTGGGTACGTCGCGGCGCCATTGCCAGATCGCCCAGATCAGCGAGGCGTAGCAGATGCAGTTGAACAGGAATACCCAGGAAGCGCCGGTGGCCGACAGCAGCAGACCACCAATGGCCGGCCCGACGGCGCGGGCGACGTTGTAGTTGACGCTGTTGAGCAGCACTGCATCGCCGAGCATGCGCGGTGGTACCTGCTCGTTGACCGCCGCCTGCCAGGCGGGAATGGTGATCGAACTGCCCAGGGACAGCCAGAGGATCGACACGATCAGCATCAGCGGGTCGAGATAGCCCATGAAGGCCAGCACCGTCACCAGTGCGGCACCGGAAAGTTCGACGCTCAAGCCCACCAGCATGATCTTGCGGCGGTCGTGGTTGTCGGCCAGCACGCCGGACATGATCGACAGCAGCACCAGCGGCAATGCCGAGGCGACCTGGATCATCGCAACCATCAGTGGGCTGGCGTGGGCCTCGGTGACCACCCAGGCAGCGGCGACCGACTGCGCCCAGGTGCCCAGGTTGGCGAACAGGTTGCAGATCCAGATGATGCGGAACGCGGCGATGCTGAAGGGGGCGAGTACGCCACTGCGAGGTTCGGCTGGATCGGGCTTGAGGGGGAGGTCGTGCTTGGGTGAAACGGACTGCAGCATGGGGACGCCCTTATTTCAAGTGGTCGGCACGCGTGTGGAACCGGTGCCTGTCCATGCCGGGCAAGTGTAGTGGCTGGGGCCGTATGCGCCATTGATGATGGTCAGGCGTGGCGTTATCGGTGACTTGTGCTGGCAAGCTTCGACAGTGCCGGCAGGGCTTTGTGTTGTTAGTCTGCGTCGGAATTTTCCGCATTGCATTGCCAAATAAGAGCGAAAAGCCGATGAAGCGTCTTTCCACCTGCCTGCTGGCTGGCCTGCTGGTCCTGCCGCAAAGTCTCTGGGCCTGGTCCAATCACACCCTGGGCAGCTACATCGCCCTGCAGCAGTTGCCAGCCGTCGTCCACGCGCCGGACGTCGAGGTCGAGCCGTTGGAGAGCTTCATCAGCCAGCAGCGTGCCGGCCTGGTGAAGCTGCTGGACGAGCAGGAAGCCTATGCGCGCGAACATTTCCGCGAGTATCCGCCGCGTCCGGATGACCTGCGCTTCACCGAAGATGGCCGCGACGATCTGCGCCAGGCCTTCCTCATGGCGCTGCGCCTGAATCCGGAGATCAAACTGGCCACCGCCGTGCAGCCTCCGCCTGGTGGTGAGTTGCCGAATCATGTGGCGTTGCAGCCGGCCGAGGTGCTGGTGTTCCGCAACCTGTCCGGCTGGAACCAGTGGCGCTTCGTGCAGTTGCAGGCTGGCGAAAAGATTCCGGCCATCGACGTGCTGGCCAGCGCCGCCGACGAGCCGGACTTCGGTCACGACATCAACCTGTTCAGCGACAACCCTGGCGAAGCCGGCCAGCGCTACGGCTTCGGCACCCAGCCGTTCGGCGACCCGCGCTACGAGTTCAGCTCCCAGGCGCCGTTCCACATGGGCTTCTACCACGAGGACGCGATCATCTTCACCGGCGCACCGTACCTGGAGCGCAACTGGCCGGAGTGGCGCGCGTACCAGTTCTTCGGCCTGGCCCGTTTTGCCTTCGACAAGGGGCACCCGTACTGGGGCTACCGCTTCCTTGGCTGGGCGATGCACTACATCCAGGACATGACCCAGCCCTATCACTCGACGCCGCTGCCGGGCGAGACCACCGCCAGCATGCTGTGGACGGCGGGCAAGTCCATGGCGGGCTTTGACGCCGACAAGCAGGCGGCGATCCAGCGCGTGGCGGACCGGCATACGGGCGTGGAGCGTTATCAGGTGGACTGGCTGCGCGAGACGCTGCGCCTGGGCGGGCAGTCGCCGTTGCTGAAGGCCTATGCGGATATCAGTACCGACGGCACCTATCCACCGTACTCGACGGAGTACCTGCGTGAGGTGGTAGCGAGTGAATCCCATGCCCATGCGGCGGCGTTCGATGCAGCGATCGGCCATTGGCTGGAAAACGAGAAGGCGCCGGCGGGGGATTTCAGCGCGGGGAACTCACCGGAGCCGTTCCGGCACGATGAGGCGTTGGATGAGCAGATTCTGCAATTGATCCGGCACTTCGGCGCACACAGTCGCAACATTGCGAAGGCGGCCCTGCAGCCGTAAAAGAGGGCTGGCCGTTGCGCCGGGGCTGCGTGGGCCCCGGCGCAACGGCACAAGTCGCTTAGCCGCCGGAGCAGCCGTTGCCCCACACCTGGTATTCGACGGTGTGGCGCTGACCCTGGGTATCTTCGTAGGTCATGCGCGCCGGCACGATGCCGCACTCGTTGGACACGTCGGTGGTCGAGATCACGTGGGCGACGTCCAGTTTCATGTCGTAGGTGTACTGCTCCACGGCCGCGCTTGGCGCCTGGTCGGCGGCGTTCACCTGCTCGGCGAGGGCGAGCGAAGAGAAGCCCAGCATGGCCAGGATGACTACAGCTTTCATGAATTTACCTGCCTTGTTCCCGGTGTCCGGACGTGACGGGTCCGTGACGTTCAGCGGATGGCTGCGTCGGGAATCGTTGGGGTTGATTACGGGTCTTGGGTGGTGTTGCGGCGCGCGCTGTAACAGCACGGAAATAATAGGATTTGCCTGACCTGAGTCATATATCCAGGCGCCAACAAGACTTCGTACTCAGAGGCAACAATCCAGGATTGACGCAGGTTGCAGGGGTGTTCTTGCGGCGGGTCGTCGCAGTTTCGGTCAAGTTTGGGACGTGGTTGCAGGGCGGGTAGGAGCAACTGTCTTAGCCAGGTGAGTCCGGTGCCTGCGCATTCCCCTCACCCCAGCCCTCTCCCCAGGGAGAGGGAGCCGTACGTGCCGGCGGACACCAGGGTTTCATCCTGAACGAATGGTCCCCTCTCCCGCTTGCGGGAGAGGGTTAGGGTGAGGGGCTCTTGATCTTGTTAGGGTGGGCTTCGGTGCGATGGCGACGACTCAATCGCGCAGCGGCGACTGCGGATCGAGCAGTGACGTGCGGATGAAGTGCAGGTAGCTGCACACGCGGCGCAAGGGTGAGGAGTCGAAGTGCGGCGGGCGGCGGTCATCGGTGTTGCGGGTTGCGTGGATCGCGTGTTCCACCGCGGCCAGCGCGCGTTGGCGGTTGCTCTCGCTGGGCTGGATGAACAGCCGGATCAGCGCGCGGCCCAGGGCGCGAATGGCCCGGCGCCAGGGCATGCGCTCGGCGTACCAGGGCTCTTTCGGCAGGGCCTCCTGCTCGCGGCGCAACTCGATGATCGACAGGCCGATCTCCTGCACCTGGAAGGTCCAGCGCAGTAGCCGGCGCTGTACGTCCGGGCGGCCTGTGGATAACCCATACGCCTGGTTCAACAGGTCGCGGGTGCCGCTCTCGAAGCTGGACGACAGGCCCTTCAGCGGATCGCTGATCACCCGTACCACGCGCAGGCGCAGCTCGGCTTCCAGGCGCTCCCACAACCATGGCCGGTTGGGTGGCAGGATGACGATCGCCGCGACCACCGCCATGCCCATGGACAGCAGCATCGCCAGGTATTCGTTGATGAAGGTGTAAGCGTCGTAGTGCGCCAGGTTCGCCGGCAGCGAGGCGATGCAGAACCACACCAGCAGGCCGACGCCGTAGCCGCTCCACTTCGGCCGGGTGATCAGGAAGGCGCCGAGGGCGAACACCGGGGCGAGCACGAAGCACAGCAGCGGAAAGCCGTCGATATGCGGCAGCACGTGGAAGGTCAGGATGAAGCCCAGCGTGGCGCCCAGCAGCGTGCCGAGGGTCAGTTGCAGCGACAGGCGCTTGGGATTGGGTGAGGCGGAGGAGAGCGCTGCGATCAGTACCGAGGTCAGCGCGAAGGTGGCGCCGCTGAGCCAGGATGTTTCGATCCAGAACACACCGCCGACTATCACCAGCAGCGCGCAACGGAAGCCCGCGACGGCGGCGGCAAGCGCATTCGCCTTGGGCGTGAAGCGCTCCTTCCACTGCTCGCGCTCGTGCTTGTGCGCGGCGAGCGAGGCGTGGGTCTGCGCATAGTTGTGCATGTCGTCGACGAAGCGGAAGAGCAGCTCGGCGGCGGTCTCGAAATCCAACTGGTCGGCCTCCCGCGGGCAGGTGTGGCCGAGGCTGGCGCGTGCTTCGCGGATGCGCGGCATGAGGTGATGCTTGCACAGTTCGAGCTGCACGCTCAGGCGCTCGGCATCCGCTTCGGCGAGTGGCCGGCCGTGCCAGCTGGCGAGCAGTTCGCTGACATCGATCAGGCAGGGCATCAGCACTTCCAGTACATTGCTGGCCTGCCGCTCGCGCAGGCGGTCGAGCAGGCGCTGCAAGGCGTGGAAGCGTGTCGTCAGCTGCATGAACTCGCTGTTCAGCCGCGCCAGGCGGCCACTGCGCAGACGCATGTGCGGGTCTTCGAAGGCAGTGACGTTGCGCAGGCTTTCCAGGCCCACCACTTCGGCGGCAATGCGCGCGCTGGCCTGCTCGAAACGCTCGCGCTCCAGCGTTCCATTGAGGCCGGCGCTGGCAAGACCGGCGAAGTCACCGAAGCGGGTGTTCAGCGCATTGCGCAGGGCGGCGGTACTGGTCTGCGGCAGGACGATGGCGCTGACCACGCCGGTGCAGAGAATCCCCAGAGTGATCTCGATCACCCGCCACAGCGCCTGCATGAAGGCGCCTTCGGGATGCAGCGTAGCGGGGATGCCGATCATCACCGCCGTATAGCCGGCCAGCAGACAGGCGTAGGCGCGAAAATCTCGATAACGCGCGGCGCCCGCGGTGCACAGGCCGACCCAGATCGCCACGCAGAGCAGGAACAGCACGCGCTCCTGGGCGAACAGGGCGATGAAGGTGACCATCACCGTGAGCCCGGCCAGGGTGCCGAGGATGCGGTAGAAACTCTTCGCCAGTACTTGGCCGCTCTGCGGCTGCAGCACGATGAAGGCGCTCACCAGCACGGTGTTGGGCTGCGGCAGTTCCAGGCGATAGGCCAGCCACAAGGCCGTGAAGGCGGTGATCAGCGTCTTGAGGATGAACATCCAGGTGACGCCGTCGGTGTGCGCCCAGTCGGACAGGGCGAAGCGCACCGCGGCGGCCTTGGGCAGGCGCACGGACAGACTGCTCATCAGGCTTATCTCGGCAGGCGGTGGTCGGGCTGGGCCGGGTTTTCAGAACCCTGTAGTTCGAAGGCGGAGCGAAGGGCTGGAAGCACGTTGCACGAAAGGCGGAGCACGGGTGCGAATCCTGGGGTGTCGCGGCAGGCCGCGTTGGGGAGGGCGATTCTAGAAGTGCGCCGGGGGGAGGATAAGCTGACGGATGGGCGAATTATTGTTACCTGAAAGTACAATAATCCCTGCGCCGCACCTGTGCGACAATTCGCCGCCTGTCATGAATCTGTAACAAGGCGTTGCTCGGTCGAGCGCCGTTGCAGAGGCCGCCCGCCGTGGCGCCGGGACAGGCTCTTCAGGAGAAATGATGGACCTGCTGCACAACATGCGTGCTTTCGTCTGTGTCGCCGAGACCGGCAGCTTCACTGCCGCCGCCCAGCGCATGGACCTCACCACCGCCTACGTTTCGCGGACGGTGGCCAAACTCGAAGCGCACCTGCGCACCCGACTGTTGCACCGCACCACCCGCCGCATCGCGCTCACCGAAGCCGGCCAGCGCTATCTGCAGCGCTGCCAGCAGATCCTCGGTTACATCGAGGAGGCCGAGGCCGAGGCGGGCGACGCCCACGCCCGGCCCCACGGCAAGGTGAAGGTGCATGCCATGACCGGTATCGGCCAGCACTACCTGATCCGCGCAATCTCGCAGTACTGCGAGATCTATCCGGAGGTCACCTTCGACCTGACGCTGGCCAACCGTATCACCGACATCCTCGACGAGGGCTACGACATCTCCGTGGTCATCGCCCAGGAGCTGCCGGATTCGGGCTTCGTTTCCAAGCGCATCGGCAAGACCTACAGCGTGCTCTGCGCATCCCCCGAGTACGTGGCGCGGCACGGCATGCCCAAGAAGCTCGCAGAGCTCACCGATCACCGCTGCCTGCGCCTGGTGAACTCGGTGATGTCGCTGGACAAGTGGCTGTTCGATGGTCCCGACGGCCAGGAAATGGTCGGCATCAACCATAGCCACTTCCAGGTCAACACCGCTGACGCGATGACCGAAGCAGTACGCGCCGGCATGGGCATCGGTGCGCTGCCGGTGTACTCCGCCGTGCAGGGCCTGAAGGACGGCAGCCTGGTGCGCGTGCTGCCGGACTACAGCCTGTTCCACCTCAACGTCTACGCGCTGTATCCGTCGCGTCAGTACCTCGATGCGAAAATCCGTACCTGGGTGGAGTTCCTCCGTGACTGCGTGCCGGGCATGCTCGAAGAGCACGAGCGGATGATGCTCGACCACCGGACGCGGGTAACCGGCTGACGCGTCATCTCGCAGACTTGAGCTTCTGAATCTTTTCGCGCCCGGCATCTGCCGGGCGCCTCTTTTTGCTTTTTGCGTTCCGCTCTGGCGAACGCTGCTTTGGGAAAAGATGAATTCTCCGAACGCCAACATTTACGTCAGTCTCCCTGCGAGCCTGCCGCCAGGCTCACCTCGCAAGCACAAGAACAAATTGAGGGTGACGCGATGTTTGGAACCATGGGGCGGGCGATGCTCGCCGTCCTGGCGTTGGCCTGCGCTACTGCCACGCAGGCTGCCGATGAACCGCAGACTGCCAATGATCCGACTATCCATGAACCCATAGTGATCAAGTTCGCCCACGTGGTCGCGGAGAACACGCCCAAGGGGCAGGGTGCGCTGATGTTCAAGCGCCTGGCCGAAGAGCGCCTGCCCGGCCGGGTGCGCGTGGAGGTCTACCCGAACTCCTCGCTGTTCGGCGACGGCAAGGAGATGGAAGCACTGCTGCTGGGTGACGTGCAGATGCTTGCGCCGTCTCTGGCCAAGTTCGAGCAGTACACCAAGAAGGTGCAGATATTCGACCTGCCATTCCTCTTCGACGACATCCAGGCTGTCGACAATTTCCAGCGCAGCCCGCAGGGCCAGAGCCTGCTGACCAGCATGCAGGGCAAGGGCATCCTTGGCCTGGCCTACTGGCACAACGGGATGAAGCAGCTGTCGGCCAACCGCTTGTTGCTGGAGCCGGGCGATGCGCGGGGGCTGAAGTTCCGCGTGCAGGCCTCGGATGTGCTCAACGAGCAGTTCCGCACGCTACGCGCCATCTCCCGCAAGATGTCCTTCGCCGAGGTCTACCAGGGCCTGCAGACCGGTGTGGTGAATGGCACCGAGAACACCTGGTCGAACTACGAGAGCCAGAAGGTCAACGAGGTGCAGAAGTACTTCACCGAGTCCAACCATGGGCTGGTGGATTACATGGTGATCACCAACGCGACCTTCTGGAATGGCCTGCCGCGGGACATCCGCGCCCAGCTGCAGAAGATCATGGCCGAGGTCACCGTGCAGGTGAACCTGGAAGCCGAGCGCCTGAACCGTGACGCCCGCCAGCGCATCCTCGCCAGCGGCGGCAGCGAGATCCACACGCTTACCGCGCAGCAGCGCGCCGATTGGCGCGAGGCGATGCAGCCGGTGTGGCAGAAATTCCGCGACAACGTCGGCGCCGATTTTCTCCAGGCCGCCGAAGCCTCCAACCGCCCCCATTGATCCGTCCGGCTCCGCCGGATGGCGGGGCTTTCTGGAGCCTTTTCCATGAATCGACTCGTGCGCGTCTGGAACCACTTCGAGGAAGGCGCCATCGCCTTCCTGCTGGCGGCCATGACGCTGGTGACCTTCGTCTACGTGGTGATGACCAACGTCTTCACCCTGTTCTATGACCTGGGCGACCGCGTGCCCTCGCTGCAAGGAGTGTTTTACGCCATCGGTGACGCCATCCTCGGCGTCGCCCAGGACATGTCCTGGAGCAACGCGTTGACCAAGGCCCTGTTCGGCTGGCTGATCTTCTTCGGCATCGCCTACGGCGTGCGTACTGCCGGCCACCTGGGCGTGGATGCGCTGGTGAAGCTGGCGCCGCGTCCGCTGCAGCGGTTCATCGGTGTGCTCGCCTGCCTCTGCTGCCTGGGTTATGCCGGGCTGTTCATGGTCGCGAGCTTCGACTGGGTTAAGACGTTGTTCATCGCCGGCATCGGCGCCGAAGACCTCGACCACTTCGGCATCCTCCAGGCCTACATCGCGGTGATCGTGCCCGTCGGCTTCGGCCTGGTGCTCCTGCGTTACCTGGAAATCCTCGTCAACCTGTTGCGCGGCCGCCAGCTCGGCCTGGGCCTTGCCGACGAGGCTGCGGAGGCCTCGAAACTGGCTGGCGAAGAAGCCGCGGAGAATCGTCCATGACCGTGATGATGCTGTTCCTCCTGCTGTTCGTCTTCATGTTCATCGGCGTGCCCATAGCCATTTCCCTGGGGCTTTCCGGGGCGCTGACGATCCTGCTGTTCAGCCCGGACTCGGTGCGCTCGCTGGCGATCAAGCTGTTCGAGACCTCCGAGGCCTACACGCTGCTGGCGATTCCGTTCTTCCTGCTCTCCGGCGCCTTCATGACCACCGGTGGCGTGGCGCGCCGGCTGATCGATTTCGCCAA
Source organism: Pseudomonas sp. HS-18 (assembly GCF_020401845.1). Taxonomy (NCBI): domain Bacteria; kingdom Pseudomonadati; phylum Pseudomonadota; class Gammaproteobacteria; order Pseudomonadales; family Pseudomonadaceae; genus Pseudomonas; species Pseudomonas sp. HS-18. The sequence goes on along the minus strand of NZ_CP084413.1, from coordinate 4,678,474 downwards.
CGCCTGCGTCGGCCACATCCGTGGCGGCCTGGCGATTGCCGCAGTGCTGGCGTGCATGCTGTTCGCCGCGTTGTCTGGTTCGTCGCCGGCAACGGTGGCGGCGGTGGGTTCGATTGCCGTGGCTGGGATGGTGCGCTCGGGCTACCCGCGCGAGTTCGGCGCCGGGATCATCTGCAATGCCGGGACCCTGGGCATCCTGATCCCGCCGTCGATCGTCATGGTGGTGTACTCCGCCGCCACCGAGACTTCGGTGGGCAAGCTGTTCGTCGCCGGCGTGGTGCCGGGCCTGCTGCTGGGCGTGATCCTGATGGTGGTGATCTACATCGTCGCGCGGGTGAAGAATCTCCCGGCACAACCGCGCGCCAGCCTGCGCGAATGGCTGGCCGCTGCACGCCGTGCCGGCTGGGGGTTGCTGCTGCTGGTGATCATCCTCGGCGGCATCTACTCCGGCCTGTTCACGCCGACCGAGGCGGCGGCGGTGGCGGCGGTCTACTCGGCCTTCGTCGCGCTGTTCGTCTACAAGGACATGCGCCTGCGCGACTGCCCCAAGGTGCTGGTGGAGTCGGGGCGGCTGAGCATCATGCTGATGTTCATCATCGCCAACGCCATGCTCTTCGCCCACGTGCTGACCACCGAGCAGATTCCCCAGCAGATCACCGAGTGGGTGATGCAGGAGGGGCTGACGCCAATCGGCTTCCTGCTGATGGTCAACATCGTGCTGCTGGTAGCCGGCAGCTTCATGGAGCCGTCGGCCATCGTGCTGATCCTGGCGCCGATCTTCTTCCCCATCGCCATGCGCCTGGGGATCGACCCGATCCACCTGGGAATAGTCATGGTGGTGAACATGGAGATCGGCCTGGTGCACCCGCCAGTGGGGCTCAACCTGTTCGTCACCTCGGCGGTCACCGGCCTGCCGCTGGGCTCGACCATCCGCGCCGCGCTGCCGTGGCTGATGATCCTGCTGCTGTTCCTGATCCTGGTGACCTACGTGCCCTACATCTCGCTGGCGCTGCCGCACGCGCTGGGCATGTGACAGGTTGTCGCGGCCCCATGGCAGTAGGAGTTATGGGGTCCATCACTACGACTAAGGATTGGTAAGACCATGGTCGTATGGTTCGGGGAAGGGTGTCGCCGTTACAACTTAGGGCAACAAAAACAACACTCTTCACCGAGGTAAAACGCCATGACAGCGGCATCCGTGTACCCCGTGCGTCCCGAAGTGGCCGCGACCACTCTGACCGACGAGGCCACCTACAAGAAGCTGTACCAGCAGTCGGTGGTCAACCCCGACGGCTTCTGGCGCGAACAGGCCCAGCGCATCGACTGGATCAAGTCGTTCACCAAGGTCAAGCAGACCTCGTTCGACGACCATCACGTCGACATCAAGTGGTTTGCCGACGGCACCCTGAACCTCTCCTACAACTGCCTCGACCGTCACCTGGCCGAGCGCGGCGACCAACTCGCCATCATCTGGGAAGGCGACGATCCTTCCGAGCACAAGGAAATCACCTACCGCGAACTGCACGAGCAGGTCTGCAAGTTCGCCAACGCCCTGCGTGGCCAGGACGTGCACCGTGGCGACGTGGTGACCATCTACATGCCGATGATCCCGGAAGCCGTGGTCGCCATGCTGGCCTGCGCCCGCATCGGTGCGATCCACTCCGTGGTATTCGGCGGCTTCTCCCCCGAAGCACTGGCCGGGCGCATCATCGACTGCCGTTCCAAGGTAGTGATCACCGCCGACGAAGGTCTGCGCGGCGGCAAGAAGACCCCGCTCAAGGCCAACGTCGACGACGCGCTGACCAACCCGGAAACCAACAGCGTGCAGAAGATCATCGTCTGCAAGCGCACCGGTTCGAACATCAAGTGGAACCAGCACCGCGACGTGTGGTTCGAGGACCTGATGAAGGTCGCCGGCACCACCTGCGCGCCGAAGGAAATGGGCGCCGAGGATCCGCTGTTCATCCTCTACACCTCCGGCTCCACCGGCAAACCCAAGGGCGTGCTGCACACCACCGGCGGCTATCTGGTCTACGCCTCGCTGACCCATGAGCGCGTGTTCGACTACCGTCCGGGCGAGGTCTTCTGGTGCACCGCCGACATCGGCTGGGTCACCGGCCACACCTATGTTGTCTACGGCCCGCTGGCCAACGGCGCGACCACCGTGCTGTTCGAGGGTGTGCCGAACTACCCGGACATCTCCCGCGTGGCGAAGATCGTCGACAAGCACAAGGTCAACATCCTCTACACCGCACCGACCGCCATCCGCGCCATGATGGCCGAGGGAAAGGCGGCAGTCGAAGGCGCCGACGGCTCCAGCCTGCGCCTGCTGGGGTCGGTCGGCGAACCGATCAACCCGGAAGCCTGGCAGTGGTACTACGAGACTGTCGGCCAGTCGCGCTGCCCGATCGTCGACACCTGGTGGCAGACCGAAACGGGTGCCTGCCTGATGACCCCGTTGCCGGGCGCCCACGGCCTGAAACCGGGCTCCGCCGCCAAGCCGTTCTTCGGCGTGGTGCCGGCGCTGGTGGACAACCTGGGCAACATCCTGGAAGGGGCCACCGAGGGCAACCTGGTGATCCTCGATTCCTGGCCGGGTCAGGCGCGTACCCTCTACGGCGACCACGACCGCTACGTGGACACCTACTTCAAGACCTTCAAGGGCATGTACTTCACAGGCGACGGTGCTCGTCGCGACGAGGACGGCTATTACTGGATCACCGGTCGCGTCGATGACGTGCTGAACGTCTCCGGCCACCGCATGGGCACCGCCGAGATCGAGAGCGCGCTGGTCGCCCACCCGAAAGTCGCCGAAGCCGCGGTGGTTGGCGTACCGCACGACATCAAGGGACAAGGCATCTATGTCTACGTCACCCTGAATGCCGGCGAGGAATCCAGCGAGCAATTGCGCCAGGAGCTCAAGGCCTGGGTACGCAAGGAGATCGGCCCGATCGCTACCCCGGACGTGATCCAGTGGGCGCCCGGCCTGCCGAAGACCCGCTCGGGCAAGATCATGCGCCGCATACTGCGCAAGATCGCCACGGCCGAGTACGACACCCTGGGAGATATCTCCACCCTGGCCGATCCTGGTGTGGTACAGCACCTGATCGACACGCACCAGGCCATGCGCGCGGCCTGATCTGCGGCTCCATGAAAGACGCCCCGCTTGCCGGGGCGTTTTCATTTCTGCGTTTTGGCTTTTCGTAGGAGCGAGCTTGCTCGCGAACGCATGACGCCGAGCCAATCCGGTTCGCGCGCCAGCTCGCTCCTACAGTGTGCTTCCTGCCCACCGGTAACATTTCCCTGCGACAAAATGAGGCGTCAGGAAACAATTCGCACAGCTTGGGAGTGTCTTTTCTGTCAGTGCGGAATGAGTCAATATCGCGCACCCCGCGCAGTGTCAGGGTATGGGTGTTTATGGCCCAATAACTGCAAGTAAATTAGGTTTTACTCCCCGCTTTAAGATCACGTAAAATCCGCGCCGTCAAGCCGCCGGGGCTCTGTCTCCGGCGCTTCTATAATTAGTTGTCGCATTGAAGAAATAACCGCTTCGGGGCTGTCGCTAGAATGCCGCTCACCCCGGTAGGCGCGCTTTTCACAAGAATCGCGCCGGCAATGCGCAGACGAACAATAACCTTCACTTCTGCACGGGCAGCCTGGGCCAACCCCTTTCTCCTGCCAATCGAAGTCCTACCCTCGAAGGAGTTACTGATGAAGAAGTTTGCACTTCTCGGTGCGCTGGCCCTGTCCGCGCTTTCCCTGGTTGCCCACGCTGACGACAAGCCGGTCCGCATCGGCATCGAAGCCGGTTATCCGCCTTTCTCCTTCAAGACGCCCGATGGCAAGCTCGCCGGTTTCGACGTGGATATCGGCAACGCCCTGTGCGAAGAGATGAAGGTCAAGTGCACCTGGGTCGAGCAGGAGTTCGATGGCCTGATCCCGGCGCTGAAGGTTCGCAAGATCGACGCCATCCTCTCGTCGATGACCATCACCGACGAGCGCAAGAAGTCCGTCGACTTCACCAACAAGTACTACCACACCCCTGCGCGCTTCGTGATGAAGGCAGGCGTGACCCTGAATGACCCGCTGGTCGACCTGAAGGGCAAGAAGGTCGGTGTGCTGCGCGCCTCCACCCACGACCGCTACGCCACCGACGTCCTGGCCCCGGCGGGTATCGAAGTGGTGCGCTACAACTCGCAGAACGAAGCCAACATGGACCTGGTCTCCGGCCGCATCGACGCGACCATGGCCGACTCGGTCAACCTCGACGACGGTTTCCTGAAAACCGACGCCGGCAAGGGCTACGCCTTCGTAGGTCCGGAATACAACGATCCGAAGTACTTCGGTGGTGGCGCCGGCATCGCCGTGCGCAAGGGCGATACCGCCCTGGCCGAGAAATTCAACGCGGCCATCGCCGGCATCCGTGCCAACGGCAAGTACAAGGAAGTACAGGACAAGTACTTCAAGTTCGACGTTTACGGCGAGAACTGATCCACGTCCGGAAGTGGCGCAAACCCAGGCCTGACCCTGAAGTTTGTGCCACTTTTTTATTGGGGGTGAGCCTGCAATGGCGCTCGCCCTGAGCGTCCGTGTCGTTGCGGGCGGCGTCCGGTTTCATGAGGTAGGAAATTATGCTCAATGGCTACGGAGCCACCATCGTCGATGGTGCCTGGCTGACGCTTCAGCTCTCCCTGCTGTCGATGGCGCTGGCGATCGCGCTGGGTCTGCTCGGTGCGGCCATCCGCCTGTCGCCGGTGAAGTGGCTGGCCTGGTGCGGCGACCTCTATTCCACCGTGATCCGCGGCGTACCGGACCTGGTGCTGATCCTGCTGATCTTCTACGGCGGCCAGGCCGCGGTGAACTGGGTCGCGCCGATGGTCGGCTATGACGACTACATCGACCTCAACCCGTTCGCCTCCGGTGTCGGCACCCTGGGCTTCATCTTCGGCGCGTACCTCTCCGAGACCTTCCGTGGCGCCTTCATGGCCATCCCGAAAGGGCAGGGCGAGGCCGGCTTCGCCTACGGCATGAGCGGGCTTCAGGTGTTCTTCCGCATTCAGGTACCGCAGATGATCCGCCTGGCCATTCCGGGCTTCACCAACAACTGGCTGGTGCTGGTCAAGGCCACCGCGCTGATCTCCGTGGTCGGCCTGCAGGACATGATGTTCAAGGCGAAGCAGGCCTCGGACGCCACCCGCGAACCCTTCACCTACTTCCTCGCCGTGGCGGCGTTGTACCTGGTGGTCACCACCGTCTCCCTGGTACTGCTGCGCATGCTCGAACGCCGCTATTCGGTCGGCGTGAAAGTCGCCGAGCTGTAGGAGGACCTGTTGATGTTTGGCAATGACCGCGACGGAGCCGCATTTTGCGCAGGGCAAGGCGCGAGGAGAGAGATTTGGTGATTCCAAATGACCGACGAGTAACGCAGCACTGCGCAAAATGCGGCCCGTCCCTTCGGGTTGCGCGGCAAATCACGCCATGCGTCGTTGCGGGACTTGCCAAGGGAGCGACCATTGCCGGCGTCCCGCGTCTAGCCTGGCGTGATTTGTCGCGGCAACGCGGCTCATTGCCAAACATCAACAGGTCCTCGGGAGCCTGATCATGATCTTCGACTTCTCCGTCATCTGGGACAGCCTGCCGCTCTACTTCAGCGGCCTGCTGGTGACCCTCAAGCTGCTGGCCATCTCGCTGTTCTTCGGCCTGCTCGCGGCGGTGCCGCTGGCGCTGATGCGCTGTTCGAAGAACCCGGCGGTGAACCTGCCCGCCTGGCTCTACACCTACGTGATCCGCGGCACCCCGATGCTGGTGCAGCTGTTCCTCATCTATTACGGCCTGGCGCAGTTCGCCGTGGTGCGCGAAAGCTTCCTCTGGCCGTGGCTGTCCAACGCCACCTTCTGCGCCTGCGCCGCGTTCGCCATCAACACCAGCGCCTACACCGCCGAGATCCTCGCCGGCAGCATTCGCGCCACGCCGCATGGCGAAATCGAAGCGGCCAAGGCCATGGGCATGTCGCGCCTGAAGATGTATCGCCGCATCCTGCTGCCCTCGGCCCTGCGCCGCGCGCTGCCGCAGTACAGCAACGAAGTGATCATGATGCTGCAGACCACCAGCCTGGCGTCCATCGTCACCCTGGTGGATATCACCGGCGCCGCGCGCACCGTGTACTCGCAGTACTACCTGCCGTTCGAGGCGTTCATTACCGCCGGCATTTTCTACCTGATCATGACTTTCACCCTGGTGCGCCTGTTCAAGCTGGCCGAACGCCGCTGGCTGGCCTATCTCGCGCCGCGCAAGCACTGAGGAAAAGACCGTGGAACGTATCGATCATCTGCTGCCGTGGAGCAGCCTGGGCAGCGAACGTCGCCTGAGCGTGTTCCGCTACGGCAAGGGCCCGCGCAAGGTCTATATCCAGTCCAGCCTGCACGCCGACGAGTTGCCGGGCATGCGCACCGCCTGGGAGCTCAAGCAGCGCCTGGCCGACCTCGAGTCGCGCGGGCAACTGAACTGCGTTGTCGAACTGGTGCCGGTGGCCAACCCCATCGGCCTGGGTCAGACCCTCCAGGCCAGCCACCTGGGCCGTTTCGAGTTCGCCAGCGGGAAGAACTTCAACCGCGATTTCGTCGAGCTGAGCGCTCTGGTTGCCGAGCGTGTCGGCGAAAAGCTGGGCGCTGACGAAGCCGCCAACGTCGAGCTGATCCGCCAGGCCATGCGCGACGGCCTCGACGCGCTGCCGCCGGCCTCGTCCGAGCTGCAGGGCATGCAGCGCATCCTGCTGCGCCACGCCTGTGATGCCGAGGTCGTACTCGACCTGCACTGCGACTTCGATGCCGCCATCCATGTCTACGCGATCCCGCAACACTGGCCGCGCTGGAAGTCCCTGGCCGCGCGCCTGAAGGCTGGCGTGGCGCTGCTCGCCGAAGACTCCGGCGGCAGCTCCTTCGATGAATCCTGCTCGCTGCCCTGGCTGCGCCTGGCGCAGGCATTCCCGCAGGCAGCGATTCCGCTGGCGTGCCTGGCGACCACCGTCGAGCTGGGCGGCGTAGGCGATACCCGCGTCGACCAGGCGCAGGACAATTGCGAAGCCATCCTCGGCTTCCTGGCCGAGCAGGGCCTGATCGCCGGCGACTGGCCGGCGGCCCCGGCCGAGTGCTGCGAAGGCATGCCCTTCGAAGGTACCGAATACCTCTACGCGCCCCACGTCGGTGTCGTGAGCTTCCTGCGCAAGGCGGGGGAGTGGGTGGAGAAGGGCGACGCGCTGTTCGAAGTGGTCGACCCGCTGAACGACAAGGTCAGCACCGTACGCGCCGGGACCTCCGGCGTGCTGTTCGCCATCGAGCGTGGGCGCTACGCCCAGCCAGGGCTTTGGCTGGCCAAGGTGGCCGGGCGTGAGCCGTTCCGCAAGGGCCGGCTGATCAACGACTGAATTCGAGAACCGACACCATGTACAAACTTGAAATCCAGGACCTGCACAAGCGCTACGGCACCCATGAGGTGCTCAAGGGCGTCTCCATGGCGGCCAAGGCAGGCGACGTGATCAGCATCATCGGCTCCTCCGGCTCGGGCAAGAGCACCTTCCTGCGCTGCATCAACCTGCTGGAGCAGCCCCACGCCGGCAAGATCCTGCTCAACGGCGAAGAGCTCAAGCTCACCCCGAACAAGGACGGTGCGCTCAAGGCCGCCGACGCCAAGCAGCTGCAGCGCATGCGCTCGCGCCTGTCGATGGTGTTCCAGCACTTCAACCTGTGGTCGCACATGAGCGCCCTGGAGAACGTCATCGAAGCGCCGGTCCATGTGCTCGGCGTGTCGAAGAAAGAGGCGCTGGAGAAGGCCGAGCACTACCTGGCGAAAGTCGGCGTGGCGCACCGCAAGGATGCCTATCCCGCACACATGTCCGGCGGCGAGCAGCAGCGCGTGGCGATTGCCCGTGCCCTTGCGGTCGAGCCGGAAGTGATGCTGTTCGACGAGCCGACCTCGGCGCTCGACCCCGAGCTGGTTGGCGAAGTGCTGAAGGTCATGCAGGACCTGGCGCAGGAAGGCCGCACCATGGTGGTGGTGACCCATGAAATGGGCTTCGCCCGCGAGGTCTCCAACCAGCTGGTGTTCCTGCACAAGGGCCTGGTGGAAGAGACGGGCTGCCCGAGGGAAGTCCTCGCCAATCCGCAATCGGAACGGCTCAAGCAGTTCCTTTCCGGCAGCTTGAAGTAAGCTGTCTGTCATTCGCACCGTTGGGTGAACCTGCCGCATGACCGCACAACGCATCGGATTCCTGCTCTGGCCGCACACGCGGGCGCTGACCCTCGCGCTGGCCGAGGAGGCCCTGCGGGTCGCCCGCCGGCTGCACCCTGAAGCGCTCTACGAACCAGTGTTCATGAGTGCCGAACCGGTGGCCGAAGCGGACGGCTGGCGCCTGCCGGGGCAGTCCTGGAACGGTGTGCTGGAACAGTGCCAGCGTATTTTCCTGGTCGCTGACGAGATTCCCCAGACGGTCTCCGCGCCGCTGGGCGCCGTGCTCAAGCAGCTGTCGCGCAGTGGCGTGAGCATCGGCGCGCTGTCCGCCGGCATCTACCCGCTGGCGCAGCTCGGGCTGCTCGATGGTTACCGCGCCGCCGTGCACTGGCGCTGGCACGACGACTTCACCGAGCGTTACCCGAAGGTCATCGCCACCAACCACCTGTTCGAGTGGGATCGCGACCGCCTGAGCGCCTGCGGCGGCATGGCGGTGCTCGACCTGCTGCTGGCCGTGCTGTCCCGCGACCACGGTGCGGAACTGGCGGGCGCGGTTTCCGAAGAGCTGGTGGTGGAGCGCATCCGCGAAGGCTCCGAGCGCCAGCGTATCCCGCTGAAGAACCGCCTCGGCTCCAGCCACCCGAAGCTCACCCAGGCGGTGCTGCTGATGGAGGCGAACATCGAGGAGCCGCTAACTACCGACGAGATCGCCCAGCACGTGTGCGTCTCGCGCCGCCAGCTGGAGCGCATCTTCAAGCAGTACCTGACCCGCGTGCCCAGCCAGTACTACCTGGAGCTGCGCCTGAACCGTGCGCGGCAGATGCTCATGCAGACCAGCAAGTCGATCATCCAGATCGGCTTGTCCTGCGGCTTCTCCAGCGGCCCGCACTTCTCCAGCGCCTACCGCAACTTCTTCGGCGTGACCCCGCGCGAAGACCGCAACCAGCGCCGCGGCCAGGGCGCCGCCGAAGCCGCTCCGGTGGTCGCCGAGCGAGGCTGACTTTCTTACGCCTGTAGGGCGAGTAACCTGGAACAGGTTATCCCCCGTTCTTGGCACGGCGGATAACGCTGGCGCGTCATGCGCCCTACAGACCTACGGTAGGAAATCGCCCAATTCTGCCCGTGCCGTGGGGATGAGGGCTTCGAGGACTTCCAGCGGAACATCTTGCTGAAACAGGTTCACGACGTATCGTTTGTTTTCGTCGTCCCGGAATATTTCCAGAATCGGCACATTGTTGATGCAGCACTCCAGTCCCAGCCCGTCTCGTGGGTTTATGTCGGAGGCGAATTGAATCCTGTATTCGATTCCATTGATCAGCATGGTTCTTCCATCCATTGGTAGTGAGCGCTAACGCCGTGGGGCAGATAGCCTGGGGTAGGTTAGCTGCCGTTCGCTGCGCGGTTTATAGCTGTTATGCGCTTTTTATGTAGGAGCGAGCTTGCTCGCGAACCGTCCGACGCCGATGTGGCCGGTAAGAGCGTTCGCGAGCAAGCTCGCTCCTACAGTGAATACCCTCCTGCCTTATTCCTTTTCCCTCCGTTCGCCGAGCGAACAAATTCCACGTTGGTTTGTACCCGCAGCACGCCGCAGGCCTTACACTGCGCCTTCCCGACGCTTTCTGTCGCATTTCCGTAAGCCTCGGCAATTCGCGGGTTGGCGCTATAACAAGTTGTCGCATGGCGGCAATGCCGGCCCGCTGATCGTCCCTACAATCCATTCATCGATAGCCGCCTTACCAGGCAGGAGAACACCGATGTCCGCTCCGCAAGCTCAGGTCCAACGCTCCGACTTCGACCAGGTCATGGTTCCCAACTATTCGCCGGCTGCCTTCATTCCGGTGCGTGGCGAAGGCTCGCGAGTCTGGGATCAGAGCGGCCGAGAGCTGGTGGACTTCGCGGGCGGTATCGCGGTGAGCTCGCTGGGTCACACCCACCCGGCGCTGATGCAGGCGCTGACCGAGCAGGCTGGCAAGATCTGGCACGTCTCCAACGTGTTCACCAACGAGCCGGCCCTGCGCCTGGCCAAGAAGCTGATCGACGCCACCTTCGCCGAGCGCGTGTTCTTCGCCAACTCCGGCGCCGAGGCCAACGAGGCCGCGCTGAAACTGGCACGCCGCTATGCCCATGACGTATATGGCCCCGAGAAGTACGAGATCATCTCGATGGTCAACAGCTTCCATGGGCGCACCCTGTTCACCGTCAACGTCGGCGGCCAGGCCAAGTATTCCGACGGTTTCGGCCCGAAGGTCGAAGGCATCACCCACATTCCGTTCAACGACCTGGAAGCCCTCAAGGCAGCCATCTCCGACAAGACCTGCGCCGTGATCATCGAGCCGGTGCAGGGCGAGAGCGGCGTGCTGCCGGCCGACAAGGCGTACCTGGAAGGCGTGCGCAAGCTGTGCGACGAGAACAACGCGCTGCTGATCTTCGATGAAGTGCAGAGCGGCTTCGGTCGTATCGGCTACCTCTACGCCCACCAGTACTACGGCGTGAACCCGGACATCCTCTCCAGCGCCAAGGGCCTGGGCGGCGGCTTCCCGATCGGCGCCATGCTGACCACCGCGAAGATCGCCGAGCACCTAGTCGTCGGCACCCACGGCACCACCTACGGCGGCAACCCGCTGGCGTGTGCGGTCGCTGGCGCCGCCTTCGACGTGATCAACACCCCGGAAGTGCTCGAAGGCGTGAAAGCCAAGCACGAACGCTTCAAGGTCCGCCTGGAGAAGATCGCCGCCGAGTACGGCATCTTCACCCAGGTGCGCGGCATGGGCATGCTGATCGGCGCGGTGCTCAACGACGCCTTCAAGGGCAAGGCCAAGGACGTGCTCAACGCCGCCGAGAAGGAAGGCGTGATGGTCCTGCAGGCCGGCCCGGACGTGGTGCGTTTCGCGCCCAGCCTGGTGATCCCGGACGCCGACATCGACGAAGGCCTGGATCGCCTCGAGCGCGCCATCGCCAAGCTGACCCGCGGCTGATCCCCCGGCTACGCTGAAGCGGCGGGGCACGCGCCTCGCCGCCTGACCGGCCGGGTCGTCCCGGCTGGTGCTTTCGAATGCCCTGATGAGTGCGGCACGGGTTGTGTCGCGCCTGCCAATCACGAATTTTGTCTGGTTAGAGGAGTGACGCCATGCTGGTGATGCGCCCCGCCCAAGTGGCCGACCTGCAGCAAGTGCAGCGTCTCGCCGCGGACAGCCCGGTCGGCGTCACGTCGCTGCCGGACGACGCGGAACGCCTGCGCGAGAAGATCCTTGCCTCGGAGGCCTCGTTCGCCGCCGAAGTGAGCTTCAACGGTGAAGAGAGCTATTTCTTCGTGCTCGAGGACACCGACACCGGCCGCCTGGTCGGCTGCTCGGCCATCGTCGCCTCGGCCGGTTTCTCCGAACCGTTCTACAGCTTCCGCAACGAGACCTTCGTGCACGCCTCCCGCGAGCTGAAGATCCACAACAAGATCCACGTCCTCTCGCTGTGCCACGACCTCACCGGCAACAGCCTGCTGACCAGCTTCTACGTCGAGCGCGAACTGGTGAACACGCCGATCGCCGAGCTCAACTCCCGTGGCCGCCTGCTGTTCATGGCCAGCCACCCGGAGCGCTTCGCCGACGCGGTGGTGGTGGAGATCGTCGGCTACAGCGACGAGCAGGGCCAGTCGCCGTTCTGGAACGCCATCGGGCGCAACTTCTTCGACCTCGACTACACCGAGGCCGAGAAGCTCTCGGGGCTGAAGAGCCGCACCTTCCTCGCCGAACTGATGCCGCATTACCCGATCTACGTGCCGCTGCTGCCGGATGACGCGCAGGAGGCCATGGGCCAGGTGCATCCGCGCGCGCAGATCACCTTCGACATCCTGATGCGCGACGGCTTCGAATCCGACAACTACGTCGACATCTTCGACGGCGGCCCGGCGCTGCACGCGCGCACCTCGGGCGTCCGTTCCATCGCCCAGAGTCGCCAGGTGCCGGTGCGCATCGGCGAGGGCGGCAAGGGCAATCGCGGTTACCTGGTGACCAACGGCCAGTTGCAGGATTTCCGCGCCATCGTCGTCGAACTCGACTGGGTACCGGGCAAGCCCGTGACTCTGAACCAGCAAGCCGCCGAAGCCCTGGGCATCGGCGAGGGCGCCAGCGTGCGCCTGGTTGCGATCTGAGGGGAGAGAGCATGATCGTCCGTCCCGTAACCAGCGCCGACCTGCCGGCTCTTTTCGATCTGGCGCGCAGCACCGGCACCGGCCTGACCACACTGCCGGCCAATGAACAGCGTCTGCAGCACCGCGTGAACTGGGCCGAAAAAGCCTTCCGCGGTGAGGCCGAGCGCGCCGATGCCGACTACCTGTTCGTCCTCGAAAACGATGACGGCAAGGTGGTGGGGATTTCCGCCGTCGCCGGTGCTGTCGGCCTGCGCGAGCCCTGGTACAACTACCGCGTCGGCCTGACCGTCAGCGCTTCGCAAGAGCTGGGTATCCACCGCGAAATTCCCACGCTGTTTCTAGCCAACGACCTCACCGGCCAGTCCGAGCTGTGCTCGCTGTTCCTGCATGCCGACCACCGCGCCGGCCTGAACGGTCGTCTGCTGTCCAAGGCGCGCTTCCTGTTCATCGCCGAGTTCCGCGAGCTGTTCGGCGACAAGGTGATTGCCGAGATGCGCGGCATGTCCGACGCGACTGGCCGTTCGCCGTTCTGGGAAAGCCTGGGCCGGCACTTCTTCAAGATGGAGTTCAGCCAGGCCGATTACCTGACCGGCGTGGGCAACAAGGCCTTCATCGCCGAGCTGATGCCCAAGTTCCCGCTCTACAGCTGCTTCCTCTCCGAGGATGCGCGTGAAGTGATCGGCCGTGTCCACCCGGACACCGAGCCGGCGCTGGCCATGCTCAAGGCCGAGGGCTTCAGCTACCAGGGCTACGTCGACATCTTCGATGCCGGCCCCGCCATCGAGGCGCCGACTGAGAAGATCCGCGCCATCGCCGACAGCCAGAACCTGGTGCTGGCCATCGGCACGCCGGGCGATGACGCCGAGCCCTTCCTGATCCACAACCGCAAGCGCGAGGAGTGTCGCATCACCGCCGCGCCCGCGCGCCTGGCCGCCGGTTCGCTGGTGGTCGATGCGCAGACTGCCAAGCGCCTGCGCCTGTCCGCCGGGGCCTCGGTCCGCGCGGTGCCTCTCTCCGGAAAACGCAACTGACGCCGCCTGGCGTCAGGGGAGCCTGATGATGAATACCCACTACATTGCCGGCCAGTGGCTGGCAGGCGAAGGCGAGCCGCTGGAATCGCTCTGCCCGGTCAGCCAGGCCGTTGTCTGGTCCGGCCGTGCCGCCTCCGAGCAGCAGGTCGCCGCTGCTGTCGCTGCCGCACGCAACGCCTTCCCGGCCTGGGCGCGCCGCCCGGTGGAAGAGCGCATCGCCGTGCTGGAGCGCTTCGCTGCTGCGCTGAAAGGCCGTTCCGAGGAACTGGCCCGCGCCATCGGCGAGGAAACCGGCAAGCCGTTGTGGGAAGCTGCCACCGAAGTGACCAGCATGGTCAACAAGGTCGCCATCTCGGTCCAGGCCTTCCGTGAGCGCACCGGCGAGAAAAGCGGCCCGCTGGCCGACGCGACCGCCGTGCTGCGCCACAAGCCGCACGGCGTGGTTGCCGTATTCGGCCCGTACAACTTCCCCGGCCACCTGCCCAACGGCCATATCGTGCCGGCGCTGCTGGCAGGCAACGCCGTGGTGTTCAAGCCCAGTGAGTTGACTCCGAAAGTGGCCGAGCTGACCCTGCAGGCCTGGGTCGAGGCGGGCATTCCCGCAGGCGTGATCAACCTGGTCCAGGGCGCCCGCGATACCGGCGTGGCGCTGGCAAGCAACGACGACATCGACGGCCTGTTCTTCACCGGCTCCAGCCGCACCGGCAACCTGCTGCACAGCCAGTTCGGCGGTCGCCCGCAGAAGATCCTCGCGCTGGAGATGGGCGGCAACAACCCGCTGGTGGTCGACGAAGTGAAGGACGTCGACGCCGCCGTCTACACCATCATCCAGTCCGCCTTCATTTCCGCCGGCCAGCGCTGCACCTGTGCCCGCCGCCTGCTGGTGCCGCAGGGGGCCTGGGGCGACGCGCTGCTGGAGCGCCTGGTCGCCGTGGCCTCGACCATCAAGGTCGGCCGCTTCGACGAGCAGCCGGCGCCCTTCATGGGTTCGGTGATTTCCCTTGCCGCCGCCGAGCATCTGATCAAGGCCCAGGACAATCTGCTGGCCAAGGGCGCCAAGCCGCTGCTGGCGATGACCCAGCCGCTGGCTACCGCCGCGCTGCTGACCCCCGGCATCCTCGATGTGACTGCCGTGGCCGAGCGCCCGGACGAGGAGTTCTTCGGCCCGCTGCTGCAGGTGATCCGCTACGCCGACTTCGACGCCGCCGTGCGCGAAGCCAACGCCACCCAGTACGGTCTGGCTGCCGGCTTGCTGTCGGACTCGCGCGAGCGCTACGAGGACTTCCTCATCGAGAGTCGCGCCGGCATCGTCAACTGGAACAAACAGCTGACCGGCGCGGCCAGCAGCGCGCCATTCGGCGGCATCGGCGCCTCCGGTAACCACCGCCCGAGCGCCTACTACGCAGCCGACTACTGCGCGTACCCGGTCGCCTCGCTGGAGAGCGACAGCCTGAGCCTGCCTGCAACCCTGACTCCGGGAGTGAGCCTGTGATGACCGCCTATGAAATGAACTTTGACGGTCTGGTCGGACCGACGCACAACTACGGCGGCCTGTCCTACGGCAACGTCGCTTCGCAGAGCAACAGCCAGGCGGCGTCCAACCCGCGCGAAGCGGCGAAACAGGGCCTGTCGAAAATGAAGGCGCTGATGGAGCTGGGCTTTAAGCAGGGCGTGTTCGCCCCGCAGGAACGTCCGGCTGTCGCCTCGATGCGCGCCCTGGGCTTCTCCGGCACTGACGCCGAAGTCATCGCCAGGGCTGCCAAGGAGGCCATGCCGCTGCTGGCCGCGGTCAGCTCGGCGTCCTGCATGTGGACCGCAAACGCCGCCACCGTCAGCCCCAGTGCCGACACCGCCGATGGCCGCGTGCACTTCACTGCGGCCAACCTGAACTGCAAGTTCCATCGTTCCATCGAGCATCCGCAGACCAGCCGCATCCTCGCGGCGATGTTCAACGACGAGCAGCGCTTCGCCCACCACGCCGCGTTGCCGGCGGTCGCCCAGTTCGGCGACGAGGGCGCGGCCAACCACACGCGCTTCTGCAAGTCCTACGGCGAAGCCGGGGTGGAGTTCTTCGTGTTCGGCCGCAGCGCCTTCGACAGCCGCTTCCCGGCGCCGCAACGCTACCCGGCGCGGCAGACCCTGGAAGCCTGCCAGGCGGTGGCCCGCCTGCATGGCCTGAGCGACGACGGCGTGGTGTACGCCCAGCAGAACCCGGCAGTGATCGACCAGGGCGTGTTCCATAACGATGTGATTGCCGTGGGCAACGGCGAAGTGCTGTTCCACCACGAAGACGCCTTCCTCGACACCGAGCGCGTCCTCGCCGAACTGCACGACAAGCTGGGCCGCCGTGGCGGCCGCTTCCGCGCCGTGTGCGTGCCGCGCGACCAGGTCACGGTCGAGGACGCGGTGAAGTCCTACCTGTTCAACAGCCAGCTGCTCACCCGCGCCGACGGCAACATGTTGCTGATCGTCCCGGAGGAGTGCCGCAAGAACGAGCGCGTGTGGAACTACCTGTCGCGCCTGACGGCCGAGGACGGCCCGATCCGCGAGGTGAAGGTGTTCGACCTCAAGCAGAGCATGCAGAACGGCGGCGGCCCCGCTTGCCTGCGCCTGCGCGTGGCGCTGAACGACACCGAACTGGCGGCGGTCAATCCCGGCGTGATCATGACCCCGACCCTGCACGACACCCTGGTCACCTGGGTCGACAAGCACTACCGCGATCGCCTGGCCGAGTCTGATCTGGCCGACCCGCAACTGCTGGTCGAGTGCCGGACGGCGTTGGATGAATTGAGCCAGATCCTTAAACTGGGCTCGGTTTATCCCTTCCAGCAGATCTGAGTAACTGACATGACCGAAAGCCTCCCGCTGATTCTCGAAGACAACCAGGGCGAACGCCGCGAGACCCACACCGCGCGCCTGGCCATCCGCCTGGAAGGGCGCGAGCTGTGGCTGGAAGCCGACGGCAAGGGCGGCCTGGTGATCTACGCCGACTCCCATGAGGACGATGCCGAGATCCCGCTGCTGGTGGTGCGCCCGCAGGCGGTGAACCAGTTGGGCCTGAGCCTGGAGCTGGAAGCCGCCGAAGTCCACGAACATGGTCCAGACTGTGGATGTGACCACCACCACTGACCGCGGAGTCCACGGCCGGCCAGGCCGCAGGACATGATGGAGGCGTCCGCATGCTAGCCCTGGGCAAACTGCTCGAACTGACCCTCGCCGGCCGTGAGCCGACGGAAAAGATTCAGCTCACCGCAGACGGCACCCGTTTGCACTGGCTGGCCGAAGGCGCCCTTGAAATTACTCCGCCGGTGGCGCGGGACAATGGCCGCGACCTGCTGCTCTCGGCCGGTATCCATGGCAACGAGACCGCGCCCATCGAGCTGCTCGACCGCCTGGTGCACCGCATCGCCCGCGGCGAGCTGAAGCCGTCGGCGCGAGTGCTGTTCCTGCTCGGCAACCCCGAGGCCATGCGCCGTGGCGAGCGCTACCTAGAACAGGACATCAACCGCCTGTTCTGCGGTCGCCATGAAGAGGGCAGCGGCAACGAGGCCTTGCGCGCAGCCGAGCTCGAGCGCCTGGCCGCCGCGTTCTTCGCCCGCGAAGGCCGCCCGCGCCTGCACTACGACCTGCACACCGCGATCCGCGGCTCGAAGATCGAGCAGTTCGCGCTCTACCCCTGGGCCAGCGGCCGCGAACATTCCCGCGAGGAGCTGGCGCGCCTGCGCAGCGCCGGCATCGACGCCGTGCTGTTGCAGAGCAAACCGGGCATCACCTTCAGCGCCTACACCTACAGCCACCTGGGCGCCGAGGCCTTTACCCTGGAGCTGGGCAAGGCGCGGCCGTTCGGGCAGAACCAGGCGGTGAACCTGGATCGCCTGGAAGCTATGCTCGAAGCCGTGATCAGCGGCCAGGAGGCAGACGGTGCGCAGATCGACGGCCTGCAGCTGTTCGCCGTTTCCCGCGAAGTGATCAAGCACAGCGACCACTTCCGCCTGCACCTGGACGACGCGGTGGACAACTTCACCGAGCTGGACCATGGCTTCCTGTTGGCCGAGGACATCGGCGGAACGCGCTGGATCGTGGAAGAGCAGGGTGCACGAATCATCTTCCCCAATCCGCGGGTGAAGAACGGCCTGCGCGCCGGCATCCTGGTCGTTCCCACCGAGCTCTGATCTCCCCGGCGCGCGCCCATCGCGCGCCTTGTTTCCCCACTGGCGAGCGCTTAGCATCGGCTCTTTGTGCCTGATGCCCGAGGAGCCTTGCCATGTCCATCATCGACCTTCGCAGCGACACCGTGACCCTGCCCACCGCCGGCATGCGCGAGGCGATGGCACGGGCCGAGCTGGGCGATGACGTCTACGGCGAAGACCCGACGGTCAATCGCCTGGAAGCGACCCTGGCCGAGCGCCTGGGATTCGCTGCCGCGCTGTTCGTCCCCACCGGCACCATGAGCAACCTGCTCGGCCTGATGGCCCATTGCGGCCGCGGCGACGAATACATCGTCGGCCAGCAAGCGCACACCTATAAATATGAAGGTGGCGGCGCCGCCGTGCTGGGCTCGATCCAGCCGCAGCCCATCGATGGCGAAGCCGATGGTTCGCTGGATCTGACCAAGGTCGAGGCAGCGATCAAGCAGGACGATTTCCACTTCGCCCGCACCCGCCTGCTGGCGCTGGAAAACACCATGCAGGGCAAGGTCCTGCCGCTGACCTACCTGGCGGCTGCGCGCGAAATGACCCGCCGTCGCGGCCTGGCGCTGCACCTCGACGGCGCGCGCCTGTACAACGCGGCGGTGAAGCTGGGCGTGGACGCCCGTGAGATCACCCGCCACTTCGACTCCGTTTCGGTCTGCCTGTCCAAGGGCCTGGGTGCGCCGGTGGGCTCGGTGCTCTGCGGCGATGCCGAGCTGATCGGCCGCGCGCGCCGCCTGCGCAAGATGGTCGGTGGTGGCATGCGCCAGGCCGGCGGCCTGGCAGCGGCTGCGATTTACGCGCTGGACCATCAGGTCGAGCGCCTGGCCGATGACCATGCCAATGCCGAAGCGCTGGGCCGTGGCCTCGCTGAGCTGGGCTACAGCATCGAGCCGGTACAGACCAACATGGTCTACGTTGGCATCGGCGAGCAGGCCGGCGTGCTGGGCGAGCACCTGGCCGAGCGCGGCATCCGCGTCAGCCCGGCGGCGCGCCTGCGCCTGGTCACCCACCTCGATGTGAAAAGCACCGATATCCCGCGTATCGTCGAAGCTTTTGCCGCCTTTCGTCGTTCCTGACAGAAATTATTGCGCGATAGGGGTTAACTATCGCGCAAAGACACTACAACCTTGATGCGGGGCCGATATAATGCGGCCCTTTGCCGGCGATTCGTGGCCGCATTTTTCCGTGGAAGAACCTATGAAAAGCGCTGAAATCCGTGAAGCCTTCCTCCGCTTCTTCGAAGAGAAGGGGCACACCCGCGTAGCGTCCAGTTCGCTGATCCCCGCGAATGACCCGACCCTGCTGTTCACCAACGCAGGCATGAACCAGTTCAAGGACTGCTTCCTGGGCCTGGAAAAGCGCGCCTACACCCGCGCCACCACCAGCCAGAAGTGCGTGCGTGCCGGCGGCAAGCACAACGACCTGGAAAACGTCGGCTACACCGCGCGCCACCACACCTTCTTCGAAATGCTGGGCAACTTCAGCTTCGGCGACTATTTCAAGCGCGATGCCATTACCTATGCCTGGGAATTCCTCACCTCGGACAAGTGGCTGAACCTGCCCAAGGACAAGCTCTGGGTCACCGTCTACGCCACCGATGACGAGGCCTACGATATCTGGACCAAGGAAGTCGGCATTCCGGCCGAGCGCATGGTCCGTATCGGCGACAACAAGGGCGCGCCATACGCCTCCGACAACTTCTGGGCGATGGGCGACACCGGTCCGTGCGGCCCCTGCACCGAGATCTTCTTCGACCACGGCGCCGACATCTGGGGCGGCCCGCCCGGCTCGCCGGAAGAAGATGGCGACCGCTACATCGAGATCTGGAACAACGTCTTCATGCAGTTCAACCGCACCGCGGACGGCGTCATGCACGCGCTGCCGGCGCCGAGCGTGGACACTGGCATGGGCCTGGAACGCATCAGCGCCGTGCTGCAGCACGTCCACTCGAACTACGAGATCGACCTGTTCCAGAGCCTGCTGAAGGCGTCGGCCGACGCCATCGGCTGCGCCAACGACGACGCCCCGTCGCTGAAAGTGGTGGCCGACCACATCCGTTCCTGCGGCTTCCTGATCGCCGACGGCGTACTGCCGTCCAACGAAGGCCGTGGCTATGTGCTGCGCCGCATCATCCGTCGCGCCTGCCGCCACGGTAACAAGCTGGGCGCCAAGGGCACCTTCTTCCACAAGATCGTGGCCGCGCTGGTCGGCGAGATGGGCGAAGCCTTCCCCGAGCTCAAGCAGCAGCAGGCGCACATCGAGCGCGTGCTGAAGACCGAGGAAGAACAGTTCGCCAAGACTCTGGAGCAGGGCCTGAAGATCCTCGAGCAGGACCTGTCCGAGCTCAAGGGCAGCGTCATCCCCGGTAACGTGGTGTTCAAGCTGTACGACACTTACGGCTTCCCGGTGGACCTGACCAACGACATCGCCCGCGAGCGCAGCCTGACCCTCGACGAGGAAGGCTTCGAGCGCGAGATGGAGGCCCAGCGCGAGCGTGCCCGCTCCGCCAGCGCCTTCGGCATGGACTACAACAGCCTGGTGAAAGTCGACGGCGACACCCGCTTCCTCGGCTACCAGGGCGTTTCCGGTGCCGGCCAGATCATCGCCCTGTTCAAGGACGGCAAGGCCGTCGAGCAACTGAACGAAGGCGAGGAGGGCGTCGTCGTCCTCGACCAGACCCCGTTCTACGCCGAGTCCGGCGGCCAGGTCGGTGACAGCGGCTACCTGCAGGGTGCCGGCGTGCGCTTCGACGTGCGCGACACCACCAAGGCCGGCGGCGCGCACCTGCACCACGGTGTGGTTGCCCAGGGCAGCCTGAGCGTTGGCGCGGCTGTCAAAGCCGAAGTCGACGCCTCCGTGCGCCAGGCCACTGCGCTGAATCACTCCGCTACCCACCTGCTGCACGCCGCGCTGCGCCAGGTGCTGGGCGATCACGTCCAGCAGAAAGGCTCGCTGGTCGACAGCCAGCGCCTGCGCTTCGACTTCAGCCACTTCGAGGCGATCAAGCCCGAGCAGCTGAAACAGCTGGAAGACATCGTCAACACCGAGATCCGCAAGAACTCCGAGGTGGAGACCGAAGAGACCGACATCGAATCCGCCAAGAACAAGGGCGCCATGGCGCTGTTCGGCGAGAAGTACGGTGATCAGGTGCGCGTGCTGAGCATGGGTGGCAGCTTCTCCGTCGAACTGTGCGGCGGCACCCACGTGTCCCGTACCGGCGACATCGGCCTGTTCAAGATCACCAGCGAAGGCGGTGTGGCCTCCGGCGTGCGCCGTATCGAAGCGGTCACCGGCGCTGCTGCGCTGGCTTACCTGAATGGCGCCGAAGAGCAACTCAAGGAAGCGGCCGGCCTGGTCAAGGGCAGCCGCGACAACCTGCTGGACAAGCTGTCCGGCCTGATCGAGCGCAACCGTCAGCTGGAAAAGGAGCTGGAGCAGCTCAAGGCCAAGGCCGCCAGCGCAGCCGGTGACGACCTGGCGGGTTCCGCCGTGGACGTCGGTGGCGTGAAGGTGCTGTCCTCGCGTCTCGACGGCCTCGATGGCAAGGCGCTGCTGGCGCTGGTCGACCAACTGAAGAACAAGCTGGGCAGCGGTGTGATCCTGCTGGGCGGCGTGTTCGAAGAGAAGGTCGTACTGGTCGCCGGCGTGACCCAGGACCTGACCGCCAAGCTCAAGGCTGGCGATCTGATGAAGCAGGCCGCTGCGGCCGTGGGCGGGAAGGGCGGTGGTCGCCCGGACATGGCCCAGGGCGGTGGCGTGGATGCCGGCAAGCTGGACGAAGCGCTGGCGCTGGCAGTGACATTTGTCGAACAGGGCCTCTAAAGGCCCTGAAATACGGGGCCCGCAGCGCGTCCGGCGGGCCTTGGCAGCATGCGGTGATGCATGTTTAATGGGCGCCCTTCAGGAATCAGGCGGCTTTTGAAATGGCTTTGATCGTACAGAAGTTTGGAGGGACCTCCGTCGGCACCGTCGAGAGAATCGAGCAGGTAGCCGAGAAGGTGAAGAAATTCCGTGAAGCGGGCGACGACATCGTCGTAGTGGTGTCCGCCATGAGCGGCGAGACCAACCGCCTGATTGGTCTGGCCAAACAGATCATGGATCAGCCGATCCCGCGCGAGCTGGACGTCATGGTCTCCACCGGCGAGCAGGTGACCATCGCCCTGCTGAGCATGGCGCTGATGAAGCGTGGCGTGCCGGCGGTGTCCTACACCGGTAACCAGGTTCGTATCCTGACCGACAGTTCCCACACCAAGGCGCGTATCCTGAGCATCGACGATGCGAACATTCGCGCAGATCTGAAGGCTGGCCGCGTGGTCGTGGTCGCCGGCTTCCAGGGTGTGGACGAGCACGGCAATATCACCACCCTCGGCCGTGGCGGTTCCGACACCACGGGCGTGGCCCTGGCGGCGGCGCTGAAGGCCGATGAGTGCCAGATCTACACCGACGTCGATGGCGTCTACACCACCGACCCGCGCGTCGTGCCGCAGGCCCGCCGCCTGGACAAGATCACCTTCGAAGAGATGCTGGAAATGGCCAGCCTCGGTTCCAAGGTGCTGCAGATCCGTTCGGTGGAATTCGCCGGCAAGTACAACGTCCCGCTGCGCGTGCTGCACAGCTTCCAGGAGGGTCCGGGCACCCTCATTACCCTTGATGAAGAGGAATCCATGGAACAGCCGATCATCTCCGGCATCGCCTTCAACCGCGACGAAGCCAAGCTGACCATCCGTGGCGTACCGGATACCCCCGGCGTTGCTTTCAAGATTCTCGGCCCGATCAGTGCCGCCAATGTAGAAGTCGACATGATCGTGCAGAATGTCGCGCACGATAACACCACCGACTTCACCTTCACCGTGCACCGCAACGACTACCAGGCCGCTCTGGAAATCCTCAAGCAGACCGCCGCCAGCATCGGTGCGCGCGAAGCCACCGGCGACACCAACATCGCCAAGGTTTCCATCGTCGGCGTCGGCATGCGTTCCCACGCCGGTGTGGCCAGCCGCATGTTCGAAGCCCTGGCCAAGGAGACCATTAATATCCAGATGATCTCCACCTCGGAAATCAAGGTTTCCGTGGTCATCGAAGAGAAGTACCTCGAGTTGGCGGTCCGTGCCCTGCACACCGCTTTCGAACTCGACGCCCCGGCCCGACAGGGCGAGTAAGGCGAGAACTACCGAAAGGCGCGGCTACCCCGCGCCTTTTGTCGTTTTTGACTGTCTGACAGGAACTTTCTTTCCGGCAGGACTGGTCAATACTTGGGTGAAGGATTCGTGCACTTGATCTATACGAATCTGCCACCATTTCTTTTTTTGCAGACTGCTTATCCCGTAACACGTAAGGAGAAAGGAATGCTGATTCTGACTCGCCGGGTCGGAGAGACCCTGATGGTCGGTGATGACGTCACCGTGACTGTACTGGGCGTCAAAGGAAATCAGGTGCGTATCGGTGTGAATGCGCCGAAGGAAGTTGCTGTGCACCGTGAGGAAATCTACCAGCGCATCCAGAAAGAGAAAGACCAAGAACCAAACCATTAATTTTTCTAAAATTTTTCTTTGCAAACGGGGAAAACATGGATATCATGCGCCCCGTGTTGCGGAGAGGTGGCCGAGTGGCCGAAGGCGCTCCCCTGCTAAGGGAGTACACCTCAAAAGGGTGTCGGGGGTTCGAATCCCCCCCTCTCCGCCATTGCATCCTCTGGTGCGATGGTTTGTCAGGTAACGTAAGTTACTGAAAAGATTGAAAAATCTTGTTGACGAATCAGAAAAATCGCTCTAGAATTTGCGCCCTCATCAGCGCACTCATAGCTCAGCTGGATAGAGTACTCGGCTACGAACCGAGCGGTCGGAGGTTCGAATCCTCCTGAGTGCGCCATATACGAGGCAACGCGAAAGCGGGGCTTCAGTGGCGAAAGGGCTGAAAGGCCATTAGCTGCAACCAGTTGGTGAATCTGGTTAAACTTTACCAACGACGCACTCATAGCTCAGCTGGATAGAGTACTCGGCTACGAACCGAGCGGTCGGAGGTTCGAATCCTCCTGAGTGCGCCATATACCGGAAGGGCCTGCAGAAATGCAGGCCCTTTTTCTTTGCTCTCGAAAAAGTCTTCGCAGCGTGCTCAGCGCTTTGCCTTGCCCGTCACGCAGCCGTCCTCGTCGAATGTCACGGTACGCGCGCCGTGCCTCTTGTTCGCGTCATAGTGATAGCGCAGCGTCTCGTTGTGCTGGCTGACCTTATCCGGCTTTCCGAACGCGCTCTCGACGTCGCTGCGGGTCATGCCTGTCTTGATCCTGCCTTCGATGATCGCCTTGCGCCGCGCGCTGCCAGTAACGCGGTTGCCGCAACCGTTCTGCTGCTCTCCCACGATAACCAGTGAGTGATCTTCGAGTTCCCCGCCTTTGCCCTTGCTGCGTGCAGGAGCCTTCTGTGGTGCCGGCGCCTTTACCGCGGCCATGGGAACTGGCTCGCCCGAGCCGGGTGTTTGATTACTGGCTTCCTGGATTTCCTGCTGCCGTTCGGTTGGGCAGCCATACTGACTGAACAGCACGCTGCCATCGGCTGCGGTGCAGCGGAACACAGAGGCCGCTTGGCTGGTCGGTACTTGTGAAATCAGGAGCAAATAGAGCAGGGCAGACAGGCGCATGGTTCCTCCATGATGGCGGGCCTGCCTGCAGACTAGGAGTGGAATTTGTCAGTCGGAGCCGGGTGTCCTGTGGGAGCTTTCGGGCGTCGAACCGGGCAGTGATTCGGCAGTGAACTTTCACCTGCAAGCGATTGTTCTAGCCGCCATTTTGTAACGCGCAATACACCCCGGAGTGTTATCATTTCCCGCATCTGCCCTCGATGGGCGCATGGGACACCACCATGGACTTACCCAGTAGTTACTCAGAACCCCGATTGCGTAAACACGACCTGATGTATTGATCCCCTCTGGCCCGTTCTGCCACTGGGGGTGGAGCGTGCTATGACCGAAGTAGAAGCCAAGAAGCCGCAGGAAAGCCTGCAGGACCGCCTCAACCAGGTGGTCGACCTGCTGCACAAGCACAAGCTGGTGGAAGACCTGACGCACCGTCAGGAAGGCCAGCATCAAGACCTCGTCGAAAACCTCGTGCACCGCCAGAACCTTGCCGAATTGCAGCGCAAGATGGACGAGTTGCACCCGGCCGACATCGCGCACATCCTCGAATCGCTGCCGCTGGATGACCGTCTGACGGTCTGGCAACTGGTCAAGGCCGAGCGCGACGGCGACATCCTCCTCGAAGTATCCGACTCCGTGCGGGAAACCCTGATCGCCGACATGGACGATCACGAGATTCTCGCCGCGGCTCGGGACATGGACGCCGACGAACTCGCCGACCTTGCGCCGGAATTGCCGCGCGATGTGGTCCACGAGCTGATGGAAACCCTCGATGCGCAGCAGCGCGAGCGCGTGCGCTCGGCACTGTCCTACGAGGAAGACCAGGTCGGCGCGCTGATGGACTTCGAGATGGTCACCATCCGCGACGATGTCAGCCTGGAAGTGGTATTGCGCTACCTGCGCCGCCTGAAGGAGCTGCCGGGCCATACCGACAAGCTCTTCGTGGTCGATTATGACGGCGTGCTCAAGGGCGTGCTGCCGATCAAGCGCCTGCTGGTGAACGATCCGGACAAGGACGTGGCGGAAGTCATGGCCACCGACCCTGTGACTTTCAGCCCTGATGAGGACGGCTATGACGCCGCCCAGGCGTTCGAGCGTTACGACCTGATTTCCGCCCCCGTGGTGGACAAGAACGGCAAGCTCATCGGCCGTCTGACCATCGACGAGATGGTCGACCTGATCCGTGAGGAAAGCGAAAGCGAAGTCCTGAACATGGCCGGTCTGCGTGAAGAGGAAGATATCTTCGCCTCGGTCTGGAAGTCGGTCGGTAACCGCTGGGCCTGGCTGGCCACCAATCTGGTCACCGCCTTCATCGCCTCGCGGGTGATCGGCCTCTTCGAAGGCTCAATCGAGAAGCTGGTGGCACTCGCGGCGCTGATGCCCATCGTGGCCGGCATCGGCGGCAACTCGGGCAACCAGACCATCACCATGATCGTCCGCGCCATGGCTCTGGACCAGATCCAGACCAGCAGCGCCAACCGCCTGCTGCGCAAGGAGCTGGGCGTAGCGTTGGTGAACGGCCTGGTGTGGGGTGGGGTGATCGGCCTGGTCGCCTTCTACCTCTACGGCAACTGGGAGCTGGGCGCCGTCATGACCGGCGCCATGACGCTGAACCTGTTGCTTGCTGCATTGATGGGGGTGCTGATTCCGATGACGCTGCTGCGCCTGGGGCGCGATCCCGCGATGGGCTCCAGCGTGATGATTACCGCCATGACCGACAGCGGCGGCTTCTTCATCTTCCTCGGGTTGGCCACGCTGTTCCTGATGTAGTGCCCGCCCCGCCGAAAAGGCCGCCCGCGAGGCGGCTTTTTTGTGTCCGTCATGCGGATTTGGAGGGCACGAAAGCACGGGCATGAAAAAGCCGGCTCAAGGCCGGCTGTTTCGGTTATCGCGAACGAATCAGGCTTCGTTCTGCGCCATCTCGGCATCGTGCGCGATGAGGGCGATCAAAGCGTTCTGCTGACGATGGGTCAGCTGGCGGAAACGCTGCAGCAGTTCGCGTTCGTGCAGGCTGAGTTCCGGGCTGTCCAGGCGGATGCCCAGGTTGTCCTGCAGGGCACCTTCCTGCAGCAGGCTCTGTTCGAGACGCGCGATGATCTCGGAGTTCATGCTGCGGTGGTGGCTGCGGGCGACGTCGGCGATACGCTCACGCATGCCTTCGGGCAGGCGTACGACGAATTTGTCAGCGGTACGGCTGGAGTAGGTGGGGGTTGCCTGTTTCAATGGGCGCATACTTTAAACCTGTAAGTCAGGGAGGCCGATGCCATGGGTCAGCGTTCGTTCAGGCCCTTTGACAGCGATTTCCAATGGCCGTTCAGCGCGTCGTCAAAGCTTTTGTGAAAATATCCAATAACTTGACGTCAAACCTTCGGCATATTGTGTCTTGGGTGAAGGCTAAATGCCAGCACCAATCGTCCGAAATGAGACCGCCTAGGCAGACCCTTCTTTAGATGGGAGTTAAGGGGAAAGCTGGCGATGTGCCCATATCCGTCAGCGTAGTCGATATGTCGTCCGTGGCTGCCTGCCGTTGGGCGGCCCGATACTCCCGCTTCGACGCAGGCTTTCATGATGGCACAGCGCCCGGCGGCGAGTCAGCGGATGCCCGCTTCAGGGGGCTTTCATCACGAGTTTCACTGGTATCCCACAAGGCTCGGCGTATTATCCGGCCCGCGGATCAGAATTGAAGTAGCGCCGAGCCGCCGGTGCACCGAGAGTCTTATGAGCCCAGGTAGACTGATTTTCCTGATGGGCCCTTCGGGATCCGGCAAGGACAGCGTATTGCAGGCTGCCAGCGTTCCCCTGGCCGCAATGGATTGCCGGATCGTCCGGCGCGTCATCACGCGTTCCGCGGAAGCGCGTGGCGAGGAAGCGCTTTCGGTGAGCGTCGAGGAGTTCAGCCGCCTGGAGCGTTCCGGTGCTTTCGCCATGAGCTGGCGTGCCAATGGCCTGCACTACGGAATTCCCCGCGAGATCGATGACTGGCTTGCCGCCGGTCACGACGTGCTGGTCAATGGTTCACGCAAATACCTGCCCGAAGCCCGCCGTCGCTATCCACAGCTGATCGCGGTGCTGCTGAAGGTCGACACCGGTGTGCTGCGCCAGCGCCTGCTCAAGCGTGGGCGGGAGACGCCGACGGAAATCGAGGAGCGCCTGGCGCGCAATGCGCACTTCGCCGATGGCCTGCCGGGCCCGCTGGTGGAGTTGGACAACTCGGTGTCCCTGGAGGTGACGGTCGGCCATCTGCTGGACCTGCTCGCCCCGCCGGATGCCCAGGCCAGCTGAGGTCAGTCCAGGCTCAGCGACAGGCTGACACCGTGGGGCGCAAAGCCCATCGCTGCGTAGAAGCGGTGTGCCATTTCCCGGTCCTGGTGGCTGGAGAGCGCCAGCTTGTAGCACTTCCAGTCCCGCGCCCACTCCACGGCTCGGCCGATCAGCGCCTGGCCGATACCCTGGCCGCGCGCACGGCTGTCCACCACCATGTCTTCGAGAATTGCCGAGCGGGCGAAGCCATGGGCGATGTGTTCGATCAGGTGCAGGGTGCAGGTGCCCAGCAAGGCTCCATCACGCTCGGCGATGAGTGTCACTCGTGACGGTAGCTGGTTGCCCAGGGCCAGCGCGAGCAGCGCGGTGTCGGGCAGCGGGTCGCGGGTTCCCAGTTGCTGCAGTAGCGGAGCGAGGGCCGCAGCGTCCTCGACCGTGGCGACGCGTACATCGAAGGTGGCGAAGGGGGAGTCGGGCAGGGCGCCGTCTACTGAGGTCATGGTGATTCTCCGGCTGACGGCAAAATTATGGACCGCGCCGGTGGCGGTGGCATGACAAATCGCTTGTCGGTGGTTAACATGCCGACCCGATTGTCCCGGTAGCTCAATTGGATAGAGCGTCCCCCTCCTAAGGGGAAGGTTGGAGGTTCGACCCCTCTCCGGGACACCATTCAGATCGGCAGCGATTCTGTCATCCGCTAAGTACCTACGCAGCGAGCATGCCCGAGCGTCCTGCTCATCTCGCTGCGGTATGTATCGCCAGATAAGAGAGTGATCTCTAATCGCTGAGCGAATGCCGCCTGGCATCTGCAAGCTCGGCCAGCGGCACCCACGCAGCTTGGGTTTCCAGCAAACTGGTGGTGTGCCCAATCGCACTCTACTGCGCTACGTGTGTACGGCTGTTCTCGCTGAATTTCTTGTCGCGTAGTCTGAGTATTTTGGCTTCGAAGAACTTGTAGACCAAGGCTGAGACTAGGAAGGTGAGGAATATGAATGCCAAAAATAGGGCGATGCAGGACAGGCCATCTGTCGCCGGAACTTTGAATTTCATTAGCAACATCAGGACTGGCAGATTGGCCAGATAGGCGGAATAAGACCATCTGGATATCCTTTCGGTGACGAAGGAAATATCCCATCGTGTTTTACTGGCCATCCCCAGCAAGATGAATCCCACTCCCCCGAGCGATGCCATTGTGAAAATGCTCGAACGTATCGCATAGCTTTCATTCAGGCTGTTGTCTGGCCAAGAGGCTACGTAGCCGCATGCGAGAAACAGAACGGAAAGCCCCACTGCCAGCCGGAAAACCGCTGCCTGCTCCTTATAGCGTTTCATGAGAAGTGCCGCGAGTACGCCGAACATAATCGAGTCGAGTCGGAAGAAGGTGATCTTTCTCAGGCCTTCGTCCATTGTCGGATTGTTCAGGAATAGCGCAAGAAGCCGTAGTGACGTACTGGCGAGTATTACCAATACGGCAGTTCTCAGCATCGCCTTTTCTGCCGTGGCCCCGAAATACATGAAGACTGCGATCAGCAACGGGCTCAACAAATAAAATATTTCCTCGACAGCCAGGCTCCATGCCTCACCGAAAAAGGGTGGATGCTGCCAGGCCAGACTTTGGGTGAAAGTGAGGTAATAGAAAATGTTGGGTAGTTCGGCAGGGCGAATCGAATGCGCCAATGCAATGTTGATGATGAGAAAAAGCAGGTAGTTCGGTAGTGTTCTCAGCCATCGCCGCGTCCAGAATAGAGGTACCCAGGATGCGGCAGAGCGAGACTCTTCGGCCGAGCGCAGAATGATACCGCCTATCAGGAATCCAGATAGCACGAAGAATAGTTCAACACCGAGAAAGCCCCCGAACTTGAAGTTCTGAGCGGCAGGAAACGCAGGCGTGAGAAAATGCCGGCCATGCGACAATAGCACCAGGGAAATTGCCAGGCTGCGGCAGATATCCAGCCATTGGTTTCTTGTCGAAGCTGCTGCCATCTTTTTTCCAGTTAACGGTCCGGGGACTGTGCGGATGTCGATGCAGTCGACAACGCGTGCTTTTCTATCTTCGCTACTTTGACGAGCCAGGATTTTTTCAAGTCGAGGAATGGCTTTTCTACGAAATGCCAGGAAGCGGCGGCGGCGAGCATTGAGAGTGGAATAGCGATGATTGCTAGTTCAATAGCAGAGATTTCCGGTCGTGAATGGATGATGCATTGTTGGATGGGGAAGGAGTACAGGTAGATTCCGTATGAGTAGTCAGCAGTTCCGAAAGGGCTCGGGATCTTCTTCGAGTAGGCGAGAAGTATGGCCAAATATCCCACGGCGAAGTAGATAAGGACGCTGTTCTGCAGAGAGAAGTAGATCAGCAGGGCTAGTGTGGTTATCACGAGAGCTAGCCGCTTGCTGGCTGGGATTCGATGGCGAAGCAGAAAGAGCGCGCATCCACTGAAGAAGCAGATTGTCAGCTTTAGTGTTTCGGTGTTTTTTTCCAGTAGCGGAAGATGATCGAAGGCGAGGAGTCCCCAGAAAATGGTGAGTACGACGGTGAATAATTTCAGATTACGAAGCGCACCGACTAGATAGAAGACGGCTATGTAGAGATAGAGTCTGGCCTCGATAGGGATGGTCCATAGGCTTCCATTTATCCCGTATTTTCCGAGGTCAACATAGGGGAGTGAGAACTGCGCTGAAATCAGGAAGGAATTCTTCCACACGTAGTTCAAGAGTTCCGGGTGTTGGAGATACTCCAGAAGAGGGTGGCTGGAGAGAAAGATGCCTGCGAAAAGTGTGGTGCTGGCAATGCACGCCCATAGTGCCGGGAGTATCCTGCACAGCCTCGAAATGGAGTATTCCTTCAGACTATTGCGCTTGCAGATGCTACCGGTAACCAGGAATCCACTGATGCAGAAAAAAATAAGCACGCCAAGGCCGTGTGGCCGAATGCCGGCGTAGGTGATTTTTTCCAGGTTTTCCGGGGTCCCTTCGATTGACAGTCCCAGTGAATGACCAGCAACCACCATGAGGGCAGCGACAACCCTGATGAGCAGGAAGTTGTTGCTGTCCTCACGTGAGCGCGTGCTTTCGAGATTGCCTAGGGAGTTCCAGTACATAGTTCACTCAGTGCCCGATAGGCCGGCACGCAGATGCCGAACCAAAGGCGTGGATCGTACCAAATACCCGATTGAAACATCTCGACAGCTGGTCATTTGCCCTCAAACATCCGCTGTTCAGGGTGGCGGGGTAGTAAGGATGGCCACTGAGCTTCAGGGCGAATAGGTCGTTCGGTTGCGGCCATTGTGCTTGGAGCTGTAGAGCGCCTTGTCCGCCTTGATCAGTGCTTCGCTGAGGTTGCCCTCCAGGCTCAGGTGCGCGAGGCCAAGGCTGATGGTGACGCTGGGGTGGCCGGGAAGGTCGGCGGTGGCCTGGCGCAGTTGCTCGAGCCGTGCCTGCGCCTGGTCGGCGTCGAGGCCCCAGAGGTAGAGGCCGAACTCCTCGCCGCCCAGCCGGGCGAACTCGAAGTCGCCCATCTGTTGCTTGATCGCCAGTGCGACGCGGGTCAGCACTTCGTCGCCGATGTCGTGCCCGTAGGTGTCGTTGACTCGTTTGAAATGGTCGATGTCGATCATCGCCAGGTAGCGTTTCTCGCCGTCTTCCACCAGGCGCTTGCCTACCCGCGCCATGAAGGAACGACGATTGGGGATCCCGGTCAGGGTGTCGATGTAGGCCTGATCCAGCAGCAGGCGGGCCATGGCGTAGTTGTGCAGCTTGGCCTGGCTGAGGTGGTGGAAAATGTACACCGTGAGGGCGCTGATGAAGACCGGATAGCAGATCAGCATGCTGTGTCGCACGTTGAACTCCGGCACGTTGCCCAGGAACGGGTTGAGCAGCAACCAGCTGATGGCCAGCACCGCGAAGAAGGCCGGGCGGTTCAGTGGTAGCACCGTCGCGCTGTAGAGCACGGTGGAGGCGCAGATCACCAGCCAGGCCTGGCGGACGTCACTGGGAATACCTTCGATCAGCAGGCGCGCGCCCCAGGCGAAGGTCACGACGAAGGCGAAGTTGATCAGGTAGAAATGCACTGCGCGGCGGGCGACTGCGGTCAGGGCAAAAAGGATGACGAAGGCTGCGAGGAACAGCAGCGAGATGTAGCTGAAGCCCTGGCCGGTCTGGAAGCTGACGATCAGGTCGAAGAGAAGCCAGATGCCGATGCTGACGCCGAATACCAGCAGGCTGAAGCCTTTGAGCCGCTCGAAGTCATGCTGGAGAAACTCGGCGCGCAGTTCAGGTGAAACGTGTTGCTTCACGACTTCCGATTCGATGGTCTTGAACATGAACGGTCCTGTACGGGTGCGGGATCGCTCGCGCGAGAATAGACGAACTCGGTGGCCCCCGCGCGGTGTCCGGCAGGTCGCGCGCGGGGGTTGGTCTCAAGGGTGCAGGGCGGTGCCGGCTTGCGCCCGCTGGTTGTCCAGCAGGAGTTTGCCCCAGGGCCGATATCGCACTTCGAAGACGGCACTGGCGTGACAGCCCGTGGAGACGCTGGACGGTGCGGCAGGCTCGGCGCGGAAGGTCTGGCCGGTGGGACTGGTCTGGCGGAAGGCTTCGCGGACGATGCCAACCGAGCAGGGTAGAGCGGCAGCGTAGGCCTGGCGTACTCGCTCGGGCAGCGCGCCGGTGCCGGCGCCGTCCTGCCACCAGACCTGTACGCCGAGGCCGGCGATCTCGCCCAGCCAGTTGCCGTATACCTGTGGCGCGAGCTTGCCGCCGGAGAATGCGCTCAGTTGCAGCGGGGCCTTCATCTGGCCGGCGAAGTCCTTGAGCTGGCGTTGCAGGGCTTGTCTGCGTTCGGCGGCCTGGAAGTGCCAGTCATCCAGCTCCATCGGCAGATACCAGCCGGCGACAGGGAGTTTCCATTGCTCGCTCACTTGCCGTTGCTGCGCCAGGGAACGGCCGAGCTGGTGTTGCCAGTAGGCCTCCAGACCGGGTGTGTCCAGTTCGCTCTGGCGCTGGTAGTAGGCCGGGTCCATATACAGGCCGAGGACCAGTTGCAGGCCGTTGTCGTGGGCGCTTTGCAGGGCATGTGCGAGCCAGCCGGTGGCGCCGCCGAAGTCGGAGTCGCCATAGGCGGTCCATTGCACGATCAGCGTCTTCGCACCCTGGGCTGCACTGGCGCGCCAGATCTGTTGCCACTGCGCTTCGCTGAGTGCGGCATCGACATTCAGCGGTTGATAGAACAGTTGGTCGTCGGCGTGCGCTGCGACGGTGGAGAAGAGCAGGGCGAGGGCGTAAATCAGGCGGCGCATCAGAAGTTCACCTCGAGTCCCACCAGCCAGCCGTTGGCCTTTTCATAGAGATTGCCCGCCATGCCCAATTGGTACTCGGTGCGCACGGTGACGTGGGCGCGGTAGGCGTTGTAGCGGTCCTCGCCGTACCAGTACTGCCAGCGCAGGCCGACGCCGCTTCGCAGGTCCTGGCGCCAGTCGTTGCTGGGGTCCTGTGCGGAAAATTCGGCAAAGCCGTAGGGCATGATCGTCTGCGGCGAATCCACCGGCAGTTTCCAGGTGTGGCCCTGCTGGTAGCGCGAGACCCACTGGTGGTCGCCGGCGTGGGTCCACCAGGCGAAGTCGGTGTAGAGGAAGCGTTCGTCCCAGTCGCTCTCGTCCACGCGCCAGTCGTTGCGGTACTCGCCCTGGTCGAGGAAGGAAGCGGTGGCGCGCAGCAGGAAGTCGGTGCTGGTCTGACCGTACTTGTCGCGCTTGCGGATGTAGCGCTCGAACTTCTCCGGCGTGCCGATCTCGTGCCAGCGCAGACCGTCGAAGGCGTCCTCAGGATCGACGTCGTCGTTCACGGTGTTCTGCTTGTACAGCTCGCCGTAGAGGTTGAGGTTGTAGTCGCCGAAAGGCTTGTAGCGTAGGCCGAAGCCGGCCGCGAGGGTCTGGGTGTAGTTCTTGCGCCCTTCGTTGCCGGCGATCGCCCGGCCATATACCGAGAGGGTACTGCCGTTGCGTGTCGGTTCCTCGCCCAGTGCGTGGTCCCAGATGAAGGTCTGCAGGTTCTGCGATTGGGCGCGCCGGCGGTCACCGGTCTGGGTGTCGCCGTTGAGGATCGGCACTGTGGTGACGCCCGCCGGCGACCAGGTACTGGCGATGGTCAGGTTGTCACGCTGGGACAACGTCTGATGCGCGCGGCGCTGACGGAAGCGACGAGCTTCGAGGCTGCCGTATTCGTCGTCGGCGGCCACCGGGTCCTGCTCCAGGTCGATGACCCGGCGCAGCTCGCGGCGGGCGGCGAAACTGTCTTCGGCCTCGTCGTAGCGCCAGGCGAGGGTTTCGCCCAGGCGGAAGTCCTCGGGGTAGTTGCGGGTGGCGCGCTCCAGGTAGGGGATCGCGGTACGGCGTTCTTCCGGCGTCTCGGTGCCGGCCAGGCGCATGCCGTAGTCGGCGCGGAAGCGCGGGTTGTCCGGTGCGCGGCGTACCGCCTCGGCGAGCCAGAGTTTGCTCTGCTGCTTGTCGCCAGCCTTCTGGGCGCTGCCGGCGGCATTGTAGTAGTGCTGGCCGTTGGGCTCGTGTTGCAGGGCCTCGCGGTGCCGGGTAAGGGCCAGGGGATAGTCGCCACGGGCGTCGGCGATGTTGGCGCCCAGTGCCCAATCGTCCGCGCTGCCTTTCTTCGCCTGCTGCCAGTAGCGCTCGGCGCCGGCATTGTCGTTGGTGAGCAGGGCGGCGCGGCTGGCGGTGAGGCGGGCATTGTCGTTGAGTTCGCTGGCGGGCAGGGCATTGAAGATGCGCAGGGCGCCGACCGGGTCGCCGGCGGCCTCCAGTGCATAGGCCAGCGGCAGCTGGCTGTCCTTGTCGCCGTGGGCGATGGCGGCCTGGTAGTAGACCACCGCTTCGCCGGGGCGCGCGGGCATGGCGCAGCGGCCCAGGGCGCGCAGTTCGCCGGGGGTGTTGGAATCCGGGCTCAGGTAGCGTTGCAGGGCATCGCAGCGCCCGGCTTCGGCCAGGCGACCGAGCAGGTAGCCGCGCGAGACCGGGTCTGCCTTGGGCAGCAGGGCTTCGATGCGGGCGACGTCCAGCGGTGTATCACTGCGCGCATGGATGCCGGCCAGGCGCTGCAGCAACGTGGGCGGCAGGTTGCCGCCGCGTCGGTCGTAGGCGCTTTCCAGCAGCTGCTTGGCGCGCTCGGTGCGCCCGGCGTTGAGCGCAAGGTAGCTGGCCTGGTCCAGTGCCTTGAGATCGCCGGTCTGGCGGTAGCGCTGTTCCCACAGCGCCGCAGCCTCGCCGGTGCGGCCACGGGCTTGCAGCAGCTCGGCGCGCTGGCGAACGGTGTCGGGTGTCTGTGGCTGGCGCGACAGCCAGGCCAGCGCCAGGTCGGTGCGGCCCTGGCGTCGCCAGGAGTCCACCAGTTGGTCGCGGCGGGCGGTGTCCCAGGGCTCGGGCAGCCGGGTGTTTTCCAGCAGGTCGGTGGCCTCCAGGCGTTGGGCCAGGACCAGCCAGGTCTTCGGATCGTCAGTGGGCTTGCATTGCTGCAGCTTCGCCAGTGCCGCTGCCTGGTCGTGACGCGACAACCATTCGGTGGTTTCCAGGCAGGGGCGGTTCTGCGCGTCGCTGAGCTGTGTAACCAGCGCTGCGTCGCTGCTGTCGCGTGCGACTTCCAGCAGCTGTGCCTGGCGCGTCGGGTCGCGGCGGTCCTGCTCGGGCAGGGTGAGCAGCCAGCGCTTGGCCACTTCGGTCTGCTCGACGGCGATGGCGCGGTCGATGATCGCCAGCCGTGCCCTGCGCGCCGAGTCGGCGTCAGGTGCCTGCTGGATCAGTTGCTCCAGCGGCTTTTCTTCCAGGCGCTGGGCGTAGGCGTTGGCCAGGCGTCGCCAGTCGTCGGCCGAAAGCTGGTGCGCGGCAGCCAGCGGTGCCAGTTGGGCGATGGTGGTGTCCCAGTCGCGCAGCTGTTCGGCCCAGTTGGCACGGGCCTCGCGCAGCACGCGGCCGTCGTTGCCGGGCGGCAGCGTGCCGAGCCAGTCCAGTGCCTTGGCCGCTCCCTGGGTCTGGCCGAGCTTGAGGCTGTAGGCTTGCCACAGGCGCACGCGCTCGTTGGCGTTACTGGTGTGAGCCAGCCACTGGTTGACCTGGGCTTCGGGCGGTGGGCCGTTTTCGATCAGGTCCAGGCGCAGCTCGGTGAGCGCCTGCGCACCGGCGTCGGTCCCGGCCAGGGCCTGGGCCTCCCTCTCGGCGTCGGCGTAGCGCTGTTGCTTGGCCAGGGACTGGATCAGCAGGGCACGCGCCTCGGTGTTGCTCGGCACGCGGTCGAGCAGGTGGCGCATAAGGCGTTCGACTTCCGCCCAGTTGTTCTTCTTCGCTTCCTTGTAGCCCTTGTCGAGAAAGGGATAGCTGCGGAAGCGCTGGAATTCGCTGAGCTGGTCGTCGGCGGCCTGCGCCAGCGGCGCGGCGATGCTCGCCAGGATGAGCCCGTAAAGCAGGGTTTGTTGCGGTTTCACACGGCCTCCCGGGCAATGCGATAGGCCTCGTGCTGTTCGCTGGCCTGTTCCTTGAGCGCTTCCTCGAGCACCTGCTGGGTGATCATGCCGCGCTTGATCAGGTGTTCGCCGAGCGAGTCCTGTTCCGGGTCGAAGTCGATGAGGGCCTGGTTGAACAGGCTGGGCGGGACCATGCCGCGTACCTGCAGCAAGGCACCGAACATCACCACGTGACCACAGAGACGTTCCATGAGGGATTCGTCGCCCTGGCGTCGCCGGAGCACCTCGACGATGGCCCGGGTTTCATCGGTCTGGTGGCGCCCGCCGTACCAGTGGCGCAGGCCGAGGGTGACACGGCCTTGTGGGGCCAGTCGGCCGCGTACCGGGCGCTTGAGCTGCCGGCTGATGGCACCGAGGGAGACCTGGCTGATCTGCTGTTCGCTGGCCAGGACCAGGGTTTCGCCCTCGACGGCCACCGGCAGCACGGCGTAGCGCAGGGCCAGCTTGCGCGGCAGGGTTTCGATCAGT
The DNA here is from genome assembly GCF_020401845.1 of Pseudomonas sp. HS-18. Lineage (NCBI taxonomy): Bacteria > Pseudomonadati > Pseudomonadota > Gammaproteobacteria > Pseudomonadales > Pseudomonadaceae > Pseudomonas > Pseudomonas sp. HS-18. The sequence continues at coordinate 4,642,006 of NZ_CP084413.1, read as the reverse complement.
TTTTCATCGAGGGTGAAGGGGTTGAGCGGCGCCCATTCCTCGCCCAGTTCCTCCGCCAGGGTTTCCACCAGTTGCGTGCTGGTGATCAGTTTGCGCAGCAGTAGCTCGCGGCCCAGCCGTCGGCGCACCGGGCTGGTCAGTGCCGATTGCAGCTGTTCTTCGCTGATCAGGCCTTTTTCCTTGAGGCGCTGGCCCAGCGGCGTGCGCTGCGGGCCGGCGAGGGCGGGAAATTCGTGGGTGGTCTTGTCCCAGGCGACGCGGCGCGAATCGCCCATCTCCATTACCTGCTTGAGCGCGCGCAGGTTGGCGAAGAAGTTGACGAAGTTGCTCCACATCATCCGCGGCGCCGACAGCAGTCCCTCGAAGATGCCGTAGAAGCGGGTGACGAACCAGAAGCGCTGGAACAGCCGGTTGAGGAGCATCAGGCCGTTGAGGAACAGCAGCACCACCAGCAATTGGCTACCTTCGAGGATCGACGGGAAGCGCCAGGCGTTGGGCGACAGGGTGGTGATCAGCCACATGGTGATCAGCACCAGGAACAGCAGGTTGACCAGGAAACTCAGCAGGTAGGCGATCAGCCCGCGGCGATCACGCCAGAGGAAGTAGTTGAGCATGCCCTTGCTGCTCCAGCCCAGGTTGCGCGTGCCCTGGAAGACGATGCCGGTGATCCACCGAGACTTCTGCCGAATGGCGTGCTGCCAGGTGCGCGGGAAGTGTTCGCGTACGCAGATGACCTGTGAGAAGCGCCGGTCCATGCCCGGCACCCAGGTGCTTTTCAGCGCCAGCTGCGGATCGGTGATGGAGTAGCGGGCGAAGATGCACTTCATGCCCTTCTGCTTGAGGCGGAAGCCGATGTCGTAGTCCTCGGTGAGACTCTGCACATCGAAGGCGATGCCGTCGCCGTCCTCCAGCAGCGCGGCGATGGCGCGGCGGCTGAAGCAGGTGCCGACACCGGCGCTGGGCACCTGGCCGGTCAGCGCTTCGCGCACCGGCACATCCTTGCCGTGGTTCTCGGCGAATTCGTCGACATAGTGGCCGGCGGTGAAGCCGCTCCATTCCGGGGCGTAGGGGTAGACCGGGATCTGGATCAGGTCCTTGGCCGGCAGCAGGTAGTTGAACAGGCGCAACTCCAGCGGCGAGATCACGTCCTCGGCGTCATGCAGGATGAAGCCGGCGAACTCGATGCGGGCATCGGCCTCGAAGCGCAGGATGGCGTCGATGATGTTGTTCAGGCAGTCGGCCTTGCTGGTGGGGCCGGGGCGCGCGCAGACCACCTTGTGCACGTTGGGGTAATGCAGGCATACCGCGTCCACGTCCGCCTGGGTCTGTGGGTCGTTGGGGTAGGTGCCGACGAAGATCTGGTAGTTCTCGTAGTCCAGCGTCGAGGCCGCCAGGCGCGCCATTTCGCCCACCACGCCGACTTCGTTCCAGGCCGGGACCATGATCGCCAGCGGCTTTTCCGGCGCGGCGAACAGGCGTTCCTCGTCGGCCCGATCGAAGCGGTTGTAGATGCGGAAGCGCCGCACCAGCACCCGGCCCCAGTACACCAGGTCGATGAACAGGTCATCCAGACCGAGCAGGAACATCAGCGCGGCCAGGATGATCGCCAGGTACTTCAGGGCATAGAGAACGTAAGTGAGGATATCGACCAGTTCGAGGCTCATTCGAACTCGCTACGCGTGCGTGATTCACCGAACCAGGACAGCAGCCGGGCGACGATCTTCTCGCTGGCGTGGCCGTCGCCGTAAGGGCTGAACACCCGGCTCATCTGTTCATAGACGTCGTCGTCGCGCAGCAGGTGGCTGGCTTCGCTGACGATGCGGCCGGTGTTGGTCCCCACCAGCACCACGGTGCCCCCCTCCAGCACGGCAGGGCGCTCGGTGACGCGGCGCAGCACCAGCAGCGGTTTGCCCAGTGCCGGGGCTTCTTCCTGGATGCCGCCCGAGTCGGTGAGGATGATGTAGGCGCGGTCCATCAGCCAGACGAAGTGCTGGTAGTCCTGCGGGGCGATCAGGTGGATGTTCGGCTTGTCCGAGAGCAGGCCGTAGACGGCGTTCTGCACCTGCGGGTTGAGGTGCACCGGGTAGACGAAGTCCACGTCGGGGAAGCGCTGGCCGAGCTCGGCCAGGGCCAGGCAGATGCGCTCGAAGCCCTTGCCGAAGTTTTCCCGACGGTGGCCGGTGATCAAGACCAGACGACGGTCGCCGGTGAACTTGGCCAGGGGCGAATCGGCGGCGGGCTTCCAATCGGTCTCGTGCAGGTGCTCGCGCATCCACAGCAGGGCGTCGATCACCGTGTTGCCGGTGACCTCGATCTGGTCGATGTTCACCCCTTCGCGCAGCAGGTTGTCGCGCGCGGCCTTGGTCGGCGGGAAGTGCAGGTCGGCGATCACCGCGGTGAGGCGGCGGTTGGCCTCTTCCGGCCACGGCTGGTGGATATTGCCGGTGCGCAGCCCTGCCTCGACGTGGCCCACCGGGATCTGCCGGTGAAAGGCGGTGAGGGCGGCGATGAAACTGGTGGTGGTATCGCCGTGGACCAGCACGATGTCGGGGCGATGACGGTCATAGCTGTCATCCAGTTTGCCCATCATCTGCAGGGACAGGCTGTTCAGTGTCTGGCCCTGGGTCATGACGTCGAGGTCTTCGTCGACCTCCAGTTCGAAGGAGTTCAGCACTTGCTGTAGCATTTCGCGATGCTGGCCGGTGGAGCAGATGCGCAGTTCGATTTCCGGGGTACGGCGAAGGACGCGGGCGAGCGGGGCCATCTTGATGGCTTCCGGACGGGTGCCGAAAACCATGGTGACTTTGTACTTCATCTATTGCTCCTTGGGCGCACCCTTGTGAGGCCGCCTTCGGGTTCCAGGTGGGATTTTTCCAAGGGCAATGAAAGTCGCTCAACTCCGGGCTGTCCAGCGCCAACTGCTGATGCCAGTGATACAGGTCAGGTACATTGACCTTTTAAGGGCTTTTGTCGCTCGGCTGAAGGCCGCGTCGCCAGTGGGCTGGCGCCGGTTTGCCGGCAGCGTTGAGAAAAACTGTTGATGAATTTTTCGAAGAGGTGGGTCGCCGATGCTCAGCGCTGAACTGAAGGCGTTCCACCGCGTTGCCAAGCTGGGCAGCATTACCCAGGCGGCGAAAAAGCTCGGCCTCAGCCAGCCAACGGTGACTACCCAGATCCGCCACCTGGAAAGCCAGTACGCGGTGGAGCTGTTCTATCGCGGCGGCCGGCGCCTGACCCTGAGCGACGAGGGCGCGCGCCTGCTGCCGATGGTCGAGGCGCTGCTGCAGCAGGAAGCCGACATCGAGTTCTACCTGCGCAACTGCGGGCAGATGCAGGGCGCCCTGCGTATCGGCGCCACCTCTCCTTATTATGTGCTCGGGCTGATAAAGGACTTCCGCGAGCGCTTCCCGCAGATAGAAGTGTCGGTGGAGATCGGCAACTCCCAGCAGGTGCTCGAATCGCTCATCGAATGCCGGGTCGACCTGGCCGCCTCTTCGCAACAGGTGGATGATGCGCGCCTGACCCGCGTGGTGCTGGGCAGCGATCCGCTGGTGCTGGCTGTGCACCGCAGCCATCCGCTGGCGGCCATGCAGTCGGTGAACCTCGGCGAACTGCGCCAGCATTGCCTGCTGATGCGCGAGGCGGGTTCGACCACTCGCCAACTGACCGAGGCAATGTTGCAGCAGGCCGGAGTGGTACCCGCCTCGGTGCTGGAAATCGGCAGCCGTGAATCGATTCGCGAGGCGGTGATCCGCAACCTGGGCGTGAGCATCATTGCCCGCCAGGAAGTACCGGATAACCCCCAGCTGTGTGTACTGGAGATCAAGGGCGCGAGCCTGATCGACGAGTACCTGTATTGCCTGAAGGATCGGCGGCAGGCACGGTTGCCGAGCGCGTTCCTGGCGTTGGCGCAAGCGTAGGAACCTTTCGCTGGAGTGAGCCGGCTTGTTGCCGCGGGATGCGTCGAGCGGCAACGGCGGGAGGCGGGCGGCAAGGAAATCGGTTGCCGCTTTGCCGCCTTTTGCCGCTCCTTGCCGCCCTTGCTGGCTACTCAAGCCATTGAATATCAAGGAAATAGATGTTTGGCACGCACCTTGCTGAAGTGTTGGCAAGCCCACACCGGCAAACAGGTTCGCGACCATGAGCATCAGCTTCGACAAAGCCCTCGGCATCCACCAGCAAGCACTGAGCTTCCGCTCCCAGCGCGCTGAAGTGCTGGCCAACAACCTGGCCAACGCCGACACGCCCAACTACAAGGCGCGTGACCTGGACTTCGCCTCGGTGCTCGCGGCGCAGTCCGACAAGCTGAAGAACGGCACCTTCAGCACCGCCCTGACCAACGCTCGTCACATCGAGGCAGATGGCCTGGCCATGGGTGACGAATCGCTGAAGTACCGCATTCCGAACCAGCCCTCGATCGACCAGAACACCGTGGATGCGCAGATCGAGCAGGCCAACTATGCGGAGAACTCCGTGCAGTTCCAGGCCTCCTTCACCTTCCTCAACAGCAAGTTCAAAGGGCTGATGAACGCCCTGCGCGGAGAGTAATCATGTCCCTCGCCAGTGTCTTCAACATCGCCGGTACCGGCATGAGTGCCCAGACTACCCGTCTGAACACCACCGCTTCGAACCTTGCCAACGCCGAGAGCGTGTCCTCGAGCATCGACCAGACCTACCGTGCCCGCCATCCGGTGTTCTCGGCGATGCTCAACCAGGCGCAGGGCGGCAGCGACCAGGGTTCGCTGTTCGGCGAGACCGACCAGGCGGGTTCGGGCGTGCAGGTGCTGGGCGTGGTCGAGGACCAGAGCCCGCTGGTGCCGCGCTACGAGCCGAACCACCCGGCTGCCGACAAGGACGGTTACGTCTACTACCCGAATGTGAACGTGGTGCAGGAAATGGCCGACATGATCTCCGCCAGCCGTTCCTTCCAGAGCAACGCGGAAATGATGAATACCGCCAAGCAGATGATGCAGAAGGTCCTGACCCTGGGTCAGTAAGCGCAGAGGACGCCCCATGAGCATCAATACCGACAACAGCACGAGCTCGATCCTGTCTTCGCTGAACGCAGGCTCCAAGAACTCGTCGTCCACCACCGAGACCGGCACCAGTGCGCTGGGCAAGGACTCGTTCCTGCAACTGCTGGTCACCCAGCTGAACAACCAGAACCCGCTGGACCCGCAGGACAACACCGAGTTCGTCTCCCAGCTGGCGCAGTTCAGCAGCCTGGAGAGCATGCAGAACCTCGACACCACCCTGGGGACCTTCTACTCCTCGTTCCAGTCCTCGCAGGCCCTGCAGGCCTCGTCGCTGGTCGGCCGCTCGGTGATCGTCAATTCCAGCAAGGTGCAGGTCGACGACCCGTCCGCTGGCGTCAAGGGTTCGCTGGTGATGCCGTCCAAAGGCGATGGCGTGACGCTGAAAATCTATGACGACTCCGGTGATCTGGTGCGTACCGTCGACATGGGCAGCCAGAAGGCCGGCAACATCGACTTCACCTGGGATGGCAAGGACGACGGTGGCGAGCTGGTGGGTGCCGGTACCTACACCGTCAAGGCCACCGCGACCCTGGACGGCACCAGCACCGCCCTGACCACTTACCTGCCGGCCACGGTCAACAGCGTCACGCTGGGCCAGAACGGTGGGGAAATGACCCTGAACCTGGCGGGCATCGGCGCCGTTTCCGCCTCCAGCATTCAGACCATCGGAAAATAACGCCGCGTTTCGGCACAGGAGCAACACATGTCTTTCAACACCGCCCTGAGTGGACTCAACGCCGCGTCGATGGACCTGAACGTCACCGGCAACAACATCGCCAACGTCGGCACCACCGGCTTCAAGTCGTCGCGTACCGAGTTCGCCGACCTCTATGCCTCCTCGATGCTCGGCACCGGCCGCATCGCCGTGGGTAACGGGGTGGTCACCCAGTCCGTCTCGCAGCAGTTCACCCAGGGCAACCTGAGCACCACCGGGCGCAGCCTGGACCTGGCGGTGAGCGGCAACGGCTTCTTCATGACCAGCGACAACGGCAGCCGCGTCTATACCCGCAACGGTACCTTCAACACCGACGCCAGCGGTTATATCGTCGATGGCTCGGGCAACCGCCTGCAGGGCTACGGCGTCAACGCCAACGGCAACATCGTCAATGGCGTGATCACCGACCTGAAGGTCGATACCGCCAACCAGCCGCCGAGCCCGACTTCGAAGATCACCTCGACCCTGAGCCTGAACTCCAACGCCACCACGCCCAAGACCACGCCGTTCGATGCCACCGACTCGGACAGCTACAACTGGTCGACCTCCGTGGACATCTACGACTCCCAGGGCAACTCGCACACCATGACGAACTACTTCGTCAAGGACGCCGCCAACAACTGGAGCATGTACACCCTGGTCGACGGCCGTAACCCGCAGACGCCGACCAGCACTACGCCGCTGAGCAGCGACATCACCTTCAATAGCGCCGGCCAACTGACGGGCATCACCTCCACCGGCATGACCGTCAACGCCGACAAGACCATGACCCTGACGGGCTGGACGCCGGCAGCTGTCACCGACTCCACCACCAGCCCGGTGACCTGGGGCGCCAACGGCGCGGCGGGGGCGACCGGCGGCATCAGCATCGACCTGACCAAGACCACCCAGACCAACGGCTCCTTCGCCGTGACCGCGGTGACCCAGGACGGCTACGCCACCGGCCAGATGTCCGGCCTGTCGTTCGCCGAGGACGGCCAGATGTACGCCACCTACACCAACGGCCAGTCCAAGGTGATCGGCCAGGTGATTCTGGCCAACTTTGCCAACACTCAGGGTCTGACCCCGGTCGGCAATACCGGCTGGAAGCAGTCGCTGGCCTCGGGCGAGGCAGTGATCGGCACGCCGACCTCCGGCACCCTCGGCTCGGTGGGCTCGGGCACGCTGGAGGAATCCAACGTCGACCTGACGGCGCAGCTGGTGAACCTGATCGTCGCCCAGCGCAACTACCAGGCGAACGCCAAGACCGTACAGACCGAGAGCACCATTTCCGACACCATCATCAACCTGCGTTGATGAGGTCTGCCGGCAACAACGCTCTCCGTCGGCAAATCGTCCTTTGCCGCAGGCGGCAGTCCTTCGCCGCCTGACGCTCATCGAGGCTCCTTCGGGAGCCTTTGTTTTTTGATAAATCCTTCTCTGTCAGCGTCTTGCGCTTGTTTTCAGCGTTCTGGCACAACCCTTGCTGAAGTCCCTCCAGCACCGCCGGGAATCCGACCCGGCACTGGAGGAATGCCTTGGACAGAATGCTGTATGTCGCCATGAGCGGAGCGAGCCAGAACACCCTGGCCATGCAGGCTCACGCCAACAACCTGGCGAACATTTCCACGAGCGGTTTTCGTCGCGACTTCGAACAGGCGCGCGCGATGCCGGTCTTCGGTGACAGCTTTCCGGCGCGCGTCTACGCCATGAGCGAGCGCCCGGCCACCGACTTCACCGCCGGCGCCCTGCAGGAAACCGGCCGTGACCTCGATGTCGCCGCCAAGGGCGACGCCTGGATCGCCGTGCAGGCGCCCGACGGCGGCGAAGCCTACGTGCGCACCGGCAGCCTGGAAATCGACGCCCTCGGCCAGCTGCGCACCGGCAATGGCATGCCGGTGATCGGCAATGGCGGGCCGATTGCCGTGCCGCCGGAAGAGAAGATCGAGATAGGCGACGACGGCACCATCACCGTCCGTGGTCTGGGCAACCAGCCCAATGCGCTGGCCACCGTCGACCGCATCAAGCTGGTCACGCCCGATCCCAAGCAGTTGGAGAAGGGCGCCGATGGCCTGATCCGCCTGAAGGCCGGGCAGCCCGCGCCGCAGGCCGATGCCAACGCCAGCCTGCAGTCCGGCGTGCTGGAAGCCAGCAACGTCAACGCCGTCGAAGAGATGACCTCGATCCTGGCGCTGTCCCGCCAGTTCGAGCTGCACGTGAAGATGATGCGCACCGCCGAGAATGACTCCCAGGCCATGGCGCGTGTTTTGCAATTCAGCTGATAACACCTGATTACCCGTTCGAGGCGCCATGAATCCGGCGCCCGAGGAGAGAAAACATGCTTCCGGCACTTTGGGTCAGCAAGACCGGTCTGTCCGCCCAGGACATGAACCTGACGACCATCTCGAACAACCTGGCGAACGTGTCCACCACGGGCTTCAAGCGTGACCGCGCGGAGTTCCAGGACCTGCTCTACCAGATCAAGCGGCAGCCCGGCGCCAACACTACCCAGGACAACCAGCTGCCCTCGGGCCTGCAACTGGGTACCGGTGTGCGCATCGTCGGCACCCAGAAGAACTTCACCGCCGGCAGCCTGCAGACCACCGACAACCCGCTGGACATGGCCATCAACGGCCGTGGCTTCCTGCAGGTGCTGACCCCGGACGGCACCGTCGCCTACACCCGTGACGGCAGCTTCCACCTGAACTCCGACGGGCAGATCGTCACCTCCAACGGCAACGCCCTGGAGCCGGCCATCGTCGTCCCGGCGGAAACCCAGACCTTCACCGTCGGCAACGACGGCACCGTCTCGGTCACCGTCGCCGGCAACGCCACGCCGCAGATCATCGGCAACATCCAGACCGCCGACTTCATCAACCCGGCGGGCCTGCAGGCCACCGGCAACAACCTGTTCCTGGAGACCGCCGCCAGCGGCGCGCCGCAGGTTGGCACTCCCGGCCTGAACGGCCTGGGCACCGTGCTGCAGAACACCCTGGAGAACTCCAACGTCAGCGTGGTGGAGGAGATGGTGAACATGATCACCACCCAGCGCGCCTACGAGATGAACTCCAAGGTGATCTCCACCGCGGACCAGATGCTCTCGTTCGTGACGCAAAACCTGTAAGTCCTGATCCCGTAGTCGCTCTCCCCGAGAGGTAGCTGTAGATGAACCGTTCCCACCTCCTTCCGCTGCTGGCCATCGCCGCGTTGGCAGGGTGCGTGAGCCCGCCGCCCAAGCCGGACGACCCCTATTACGCGCCGGTGCTGCCGCGCACGCCCGCGCCGGCTGCGCAGAACAACGGGTCGATCTACCAGGCCGGGTTCGAGAACAACCTCTACGGCGACCGCAAGGCCTTCCGCGTGGGTGACATCATCACCATCACCCTCAACGAGAAGACCCAGGCGAGCAAGAAGGCCAGTTCGGACATCTCCAAGGACAGCAAGAACAAGCTCGGCCTGACTTCGATGTTCGGCAGCAGCCTGACCACCAACAACCCGGTGGGCAGCGGTGACCTGAGCCTCTCCGCCGAGTATTCGGGCAACCGCGAGAGCAAGGGCGACAGCCAGGCCGGGCAGAGCAACAGCCTGACCGGCTCGATCACCGTTACCGTCGCCGACGTCATGCCCAACGGCATCATCGCCGTGCGCGGCGAAAAGTGGATGACCCTGAACACCGGCAACGAGCTGGTGCGCATCGCCGGCCTGGTCCGCGCCGACGACATCGCCACCGACAACACCGTACCGTCCACCCGCGTGGCCGACGCGCGCATCACCTACTCGGGCACCGGTGCGTTCGCCGATGCGAGCCAGCCGGGCTGGTTCGATCGATTCTTCCTCAGCCCGCTGTTCCCGTTCTGAGGATGATGAGCATGGCCTTCTCTGGAAAAACGCTGGTGGCGATTGCGGGCCGAGTCCGCTCCTACGTCCTGGTGGCGTTCTGTGCGTTGCTGGCGGTGCCGATGGCACAGGCCGAGCGGCTGAAAGACATCGCCACCATCCAGGGCGTGCGCAACAACCAGCTGATCGGCTACGGCCTGGTCGTCGGCCTCAATGGCACGGGCGACCAGACCACCCAGACGCCCTTCACCCTGCAGACCTTCAACAACATGCTGGCGCAGTTCGGCATCAAGGTCCCGGCCGGTTCGGGCAACGTGCAGCTGAAGAACGTCGCGGCGGTGTCCATCCATGCCGACCTACCGCCGTTCGCCAAGCCGGGCCAGGCCATCGACGTCACCGTCTCCTCCATCGGCAACGCCAAGAGCCTGCGTGGCGGCAGCCTGCTGATGACCCAGCTCAAGGGTATCGACGGCCAGACCTACGCGATCGCCCAGGGCAACCTCGTGGTCGGCGGCTTCGATGCCGAGGGCCGCGATGGCTCCAAGATCACCGTCAACGTGCCGTCGGCCGGCCGCATCCCGGCGGGCGCCACGGTGGAACGTGCCGTGCCGAGCGGCTTCGACCAGGGCAACAGCCTGACCCTGAACCTCAACCGCCCGGACTTCACCACCGCCAAGCACATCGTCGACCGCATCAACGAACTGCTCGGCCCGGGCGTCGCCCAGGCAGTGGACGGCGGCTCGGTGCGCGTGAGCGCGCCGCTGGATCCGAACCAGCGTGTGGACTACATGTCGGTGCTGGAAAACCTCGACGTGCAGGCCGGCGAAGCGGTGGCCAAGGTCATCATCAACTCGCGGACCGGCACCATCGTGATCGGCCAGAACGTGCGCGTGTCGCCGGCTGCCGTGACCCACGGCAGCCTGACCGTGACCATCACCGAAGACCCCATCGTCAGCCAGCCCGGCCCGTTCTCCAACGGCCAGACCGCCGTGGTCCCGCGTTCGCGGGTGAACGCCGACCAGGAAGCCAAGCCGATGTTCAAGTTCGGCCCGGGCACCACGCTGGATGAAATCGTCCGCGCCGTTAACCAGGTGGGCGCCGCGCCCAGCGACCTGATGGCGATCCTCGAAGCCCTGAAACAGGCCGGCGCACTGCAAGCCGACCTGATCGTGATCTGAGGACGCCGACGTGGATGCCAGACTGCTTTCCTCCAGCACTTCCAGCACCGACAGCGGGTCCTACACCGACCTCAATCGCCTGTCGGCGATGAAGACCGGTTCGGCCCGCGACAGCGCCGGCAACATCCGCAAGGTCGCCCAGGAATTCGAATCGCTGTTCATGAACGAGATGCTCAAGTCCATGCGCTCGGCCAACGAGGTGTTCGCCAAGGACAACCCGATGAACAGCGAGGCCTCCAAACAGTACCAGGACATGTACGACCACCAGCTGTCGGTGTCGCTGGCCACCCAGGGCCATGGCATCGGCCTGGCCGACGTGCTGGTCAAGCAGATGGAAAAGATGCGGGGCGTGCGCCACACCGGCAACAACCCGTTCGCCCAGGCAGGTGCCCAGGCCGCTGCCGACGCGACGCCGAGCGCGACGGCCACTGCAGCCGCCTCCGACCGCCAGAAAGCCCGCAGCCTGTGGTCGTCCAACGGCAAGGACCTGCCCCAGCCCGAAGCCGGCCGCGATGATCGCCAGGCCCTGAATTCGCGTCGCCTGGCCCTGCCGGGCAAGCTCGCCCAGCGCATCGCCGCCGGTATCGTGCCGGGCGCCGACAGCGGCAACGCCGTGGCTTCCAGCGCCGGCCAGCCGGCGCAGCTGGCCAGCAACGACTGGCGTGGCAACCGCGCCTACACGCAGCAGATCGACACCCGCGTGCCGGTCGCAGACGTCGACACCTCGGCCATCTCCACCAAGCCGGGCAAGTCGATGTTCGCCTCCGCCGACGACTTCATCAGCACCATGCTGCCCATGGCCGAGCGCGCCGCCAAGCGCATTGGCGTCGACCCGCGCTATCTGGTGGCCCAGGCCGCGCTGGAAACCGGCTGGGGCAAGAAGATGATCGCCCAGCGCGACGGCAGCAGCAGCCACAACCTGTTCGGCATCAAGAGCGGCTCCAGCTGGAAGGGCGATTCCGCCCGCGCCACCACGACCGAATTCGAGAACGGCAAGCAGGTCCGGGAGGTGGCGTCGTTCCGCGCCTACAACTCCTTCGAGCAGAGCTTCCAGGATTACGTGAGCTTCCTGCAGAACAACGACCGCTACCAGGGCGCGCTGGATTCCGCCGCGCGCCCGGATCAATTCATGAAGGAGTTGCAACGCGCCGGCTACGCCACCGACCCGCAGTACGCACGGAAGGTGAATCAGATCGCCAAGCAGATGCAGGTCTACCAGACCGTGGCGATGGCCGACGCCCCGACCCGCGCCCTTTGATGCCCACCTCAAGGGAACGCTCTAAGGAAAGCCCATGAGCCTACTATCCATCGGACTGTCCGGACTCAATGCCTCGCAAGCGGCACTGAGCACCACCGGCAACAACATCACCAACGTCAACACGGCCGGCTACACCCGCCAGTCGACGTCGCAGGTGACCTCTGCCGAGCAGTTCGCCGGGCAGTACTACGTCGGCACCGGCACCACGGTGCAGGACGTGCGCCGGATGTACAGCGAGTTCCTGGCCAACCAGTTGCGCGGCGCCACCTCGGTGGACAGCGATGCGCAGACCTACCTGTCCCAGGTCAACCAGATCGACTCGCTGCTGTCCGACAGCACCACCGGCCTGTCCAAGGTCATGCAGAATTTCTTCGCCTCGCTGCAGACCGCCTCGGCCACGCCGACCGACGCCGCCTCGCGCCAGCTGGTGTTGACCCAGGCCAACAACCTGGCGCAGCGCTTCAATTCGATTTCCACCCAGCTGGGCACCCAGAACAGCTACGTCAACACCCAGATGGACAGCCTGGCCGGGCAGGTCACCGACCTGGCCAAGACCATCGCCCAGTACAACCAGGCGATCATTGCCGCCGAGGCCGGCGGCGCCAGCGCCAACGACCTGCAGGACAAGCGCGACCAGGCGGTGCTGCAGCTCTCGGGCATGATCGGCGTCAGCGTGGTCAAGCAGGGCAGCAGCCTCAACCTTTACCTGGGCTCCGGGCAGCCGCTGGTGGTGGGCGCCAACTCCTCCACCCTGACTGCCGGGCCGAGCGCCAACAACCCGTCGCAGTTCAGCCTGAGCCTGAGCTCCGGCAGCTCGACCATGGACGTCACCTCGGTGGTCACCGGCGGCCAGATGGGCGGCCTGCTGCGCTACCGCAGCGATGTGCTCGACACGACCCAGAACGAACTCGGGCGCATGGCCATCGTCCTCGCCGACACCTTCAACAGCCAGCTGGCCCAGGGCCTGGACCTGAACGGCAATTTCGGCGCGCAGCTGTTCAAGGACATCAATGACGCCAGCGTGATCGGCAACCGTAGCCTGGCCAACACCCATAACACCGGTACCGGCAACCTCAACGTCAACATCACCGACAGCGGCGCGCTGACCACCAGTGACTACGAGGTGACCTTCACCTCTGCCACCGGCTACACCATCAAGCGTTCCTCCGATGGCACGGTGCTGGGCAGCGGTGACCTGACCGACAACCCGCCGAAGGAATTCGACGGCTTCAGCATCAGCCAGCAGAGCGTCGGCACGGTGCAGGCCGGCGACCGCTTCACCGTGATCCCGACCCGCACCGCCGCAGCGGACATCTCGGTCACCATGACCGACTCCAACCGCCTGGCCTTCGCCTCGGCGGTGACCGCCAGCACCACCACCGGCAACATCGGCAGCGGCACCATCAGCGGCACCAGCCTAACCTCGCAGCTGGACTCGACCAACAGCGCGGCCATGTCGGCGGCAATCAAGGCTGGCCTGCCGGTCAAGCTGGTGTTCGACGCCGCCAGCGGCGGCACCCAGGGCTATACCATCTACGACTCGGCCGGCAATCCGCTGGGCACCGGCAACATCGTGCCGGGGCAGAGCAACGACCTCAGCATTACCGTGCCGGGCACGCCGTCGTTCACCTTCGAGACCACCATCGCCGGCTATCCGGGGCAGGGCGACAGCTTCTCCGTGGCCTTCAACAGCGACGGCGACGCCGACAACACCAACGCGCAGAAGCTGATCGACTTGCAGAGTGCCAAGACCGTTGGCAGCGGCACCGGCAGTGGTAGCGGCATGAGCCTGACCGGCGCATACAGCAGCCTGACGGAGACCGTCGGCGCCACCGCCAACCAGGCCAAGCTCGACGCCACCGCCACCGAGGCGGTGCTGACCCAGGCACAAGGCACGCGCGATTCGCTGTCGGCGGTGAACCTCGATGAGGAAGCGGCCAACCTGGTCAAGTTCCAGCAGTACTACACGGCCTCCGCGCAGGTCATCAAGACCGCGCAGACGCTCTTCGACACTTTGATCAACAACATCTGAGGAGGCCGAAATGGTAGTGCGAATTTCCACCCCGCAGATCTTCAACTCCAACATCGACAACTACAACCGCGGCTACGCGACCCTGTCCAAGCTGCAGGAGCAGATCTCCAGCGGCACGCGCATCCAGACGCCCGCCGACGACCCCGTCGGCGCCGCGCGTCTGCTGCAACTGGAACAGCAGCAGGCGCTGCTGACCCAGTACAGCGGCAACATGACCAGCGCGACCAACAGCCTGAACCAGGAACAGAGCGTCCTCGACTCCATCACCACTGCCTTGCAGCGCGCCCGTGAACTGACGCTGCGCGCCGGCGACGGCTCGATGACCGACGAAGACCGCGGCGCCATCAGCGATGAACTGGGCGCCATCCAGAACCAGCTGCTGACCCTGATGAACAGCAAGGACGCCGGCGGCAATTACCTGTTCTCCGGCAGCAAGAGCACCGTGCAGCCCTTCGTGCAGAATGCCGACGGCAGCTTCAGCTACCAGGGCGACCAGAGCACCCTCAAGCTGCAGATCTCCGACAACCTGACGATGTCGACCAACGACAACGGCTGGAGCATCTTCGAGATGGCGGCCAACGCCAGCCGCACCACCAGCTCCCTGACCAGCAATCCCAATGCCGATGGAGTGCAGCGTGCGTTTCTGTCCCAGGGCACGGTGACCAGCGACAGCAGCTACAGCGCGAGCTTCCGCGACGGCGCGCCCTACACGCTGAACGTGCTCAGCGGTACGCAGTACCAGATCCTCGACAAGGACGGCAACGACGTCACCAGCGATGCCACCACCAATGGCACCTATGACGCGACCTCCACTGACAGCAATGCCATCAACTTCCGCGGCGCGCAGTTCCAGCTCGACGTGTCGCTGCAGAAGACCGATGACGCCAGCACCATGGACAGCCTGGTGAGCGGCTACAGCTTCAGCTTCGGCGCGGCGACCGACACCCTGTCGGTCAAACGCAGCGCCACCAATACGTCGACCGCGCAGATCACCTCTGCGACAGTGAGCAACAACACCAGCTACACCACGCAGTTCCCCAGCGGTGGCGTGCAGCTCAAGTTCACCAGCGCCACCGCCTACGAGGTCTACGCGCTACCCACCAGCCAGGGCGCGATGCCGTTGTCCACCGGGACGGTGGGGGCGACTTTCCCGCAGACGGTGACCGTGGCCGGCGTGGACATGACCATCAGCGCCGCCCCAGCGACCGGTGACCAGTTCTCCGTCACCGCCAGCTCGCCGGAGCGGCAGAACATCCTCAACACCATCGGCGACCTGCGCAAGGCGCTGGACACCTCCACCGCCAACAACCCGCAGGCGCAGTTGACCATCCGCAACATGGTGGCCAGCGCGATCACCAACCTGGACAAGGCCAGCGACCAGGTACTGGCGACCCAGTCGTCGATTGGTGCGCGGCTCAATACCATCGATGTGCTCGACCAGGAAAACCAGAGCCTGGCGCTGACCAACACCACCACGCAGTCGTCGATCCGCGACACCGACATGGCCGCGGCGACCTCGCAGCTGGTGCTGCAGCAGACCATGCTCGAAGCCGCCCAGGCGGCGTTCGCGCGGATCAGTCAGCTGAGTCTGTTCAACAAACTCTGAGGGGCAAGCAGCGAGGCCAAATAAAAAGGGGGATGTCTATGGACATCCCCTTTTGATTTGTCGCTCCGTGGCTTAAGCGTGTTTGAGATGAAGGAAAGTGAGGCGGCTGTCCAGTTGTTCGTGGGCACCAGAGGCTGCTTTGTGCGGCAGCTTCTGGTAACGGTGGAGTTGGAAACCATGCTGGTTAGCCTGGGTCAGGTACCACTCGGCATCCCGATAGCGATGGCTTTCGTTGAAGGCGTTGTTCCAGCGAGAGTCCATCAGGTCCAACAATAGGACATCGCCTTGGTGGTGCTTCAAACCTTTGAGGATCATGCTGAATTGCTCTGCGCTCAGAGTACCGAGCAGCTCACCCAGGAAAATACTCTTTCCTGCAAATCTCTGGCTCAGGTCAGCAAGGGCGTTGTCACCAAGGGTGTACTCCTGACGATTGGTGATGTCTTTTGCTGCGAGCCGGCCTTCGGTCAGGATCAACTCAAGTGTCGGCTGCGTTCCGATTGACGACACGAGATAGTCCTGGATCGACCAGCCGCATGGCGGCTGCTCTTTGGCCAGAGGCATGCGCGAGGTCCATTCGCGAGTGGCAGCGACTCCTCCGTCATAGAAGCCCGGCCGAGTGGCTTGGGGCAATAGGAGATAGTTGGAGGCATTTACCAGTTCGAATGCACGATGAATCCGGTAGTCATGGGCTCCCGCCCAGGCGAGAAAATGTCCTTTGTTTGCATTGGCAACTTCGATCAGGATGGCCGGTCGTGAGCGTTCAATCAGGGCTTGCGCACCTTGCAATACATCCAGTTCCATGCCCTCCACATCGATTTTCAGCAGGTCGGGAATGGTTTCAGGGTAGAGGTTGTCGAGTGAGTCGATGACTATCTCGCCTGAGTCGTCGCACTTGATGCTGGTGGCCCCGAGGTTGGTGGACTCCAGATGGTCGAAGCTGGCTTTGCCGGCTTTTGCACCTATGCCGATGCGATGAATTTTTGCACTGGATGGGGAGATGCCGTTCAGTGCGAAGTTCTCCTCGAGCAGGTCGGCGGCCGCATCGGTGGGTTCGAAGCAGTGAGTCTCCGCGGCCTGACCGATGCATGCGAAGAACAGGGCATGGTTGCCGATGTTCGCGCCTACATCGAATACGATCGGATTGCGCGGCAACACCAGCAGTGTTTCGCTGAGCTCATTGGTTTCGAAGAACTGTTCGCGGGCCAGTTGATTCTGAATGAGGTCCAGGGTGTTACTCAGTCGGAACCTGACCTGTTTATCGGCGAATGGAACGCTGGCGATAACTTCATTTTCGCTGCAGAAATTTGCGAAAACGCGCGGCATCGCTTCGTTCCAGTCTTTGCCCGTTGCTGCGCGCGGACCGGTCGAATGCTGGCCTCGAACATTGAGGAACAGAGGCTTTTCGATCTTGATGCAGCGTGCATCGCGCCAGACGCGCAGGTAGTACTCGAAGTCTTCTCCGCAGTCCATTTCCGTATTGAAGGGGTGAGCTTCGGCAACTTCTTGGCGGACAAAATGGCCGTTGTGCAGCGTCAGGAAGGGGTGGTTGATCAGAACCTGCTCAAGAGTGGTGATAGGCGCCACGTCATTGGCTCGACGGCTGGCTTGCTGGGTGGCGAGGTTGGCCTCGTAGATCGCCCCCCAGATCGCGTCGTGATCCGCCAGCAGGTGCTCCACATCGGCGAAGGCAGTGGGCGCCATCAGCTCATCAGCGTCGATGAAGAAAATCCAGTCCGCCCCTCGCTGGCCAGCTTCGGCGACGCCGAGGTTCCTGGCCCGAGAACGACCCAGTCCAAGAGTATCGTCCTGAGGCAGGATCTCAACTTCGCTGAAGCCGCCGGTACCATGGGCTATGGCCTGTTCAATGGTGCCGATCACGCGTTGTGACAGCTCCTTGTGCCCAGGTCCTACCGGAATGATTACGCAACACTTCATGATTCTTGTCCTGAAAGTCGAGAGGTCAGAGTTGGCCAGCAGTGCGCAGGGCCGCAATGGCTTTGTCCAGGGCAGGGGCCCACGTACTGATCTGATGATTGCGAATCAGATGAACACTTGGGTACCAGTAACTAGGGCCTTCCTGCAGGCCCCACCGCCAGTTGGGATTGAGCTGGAGCAAGGCAAGAGTGGGAGTGCCCAAGGAGCCAGCCAGGTGAACGGTGGTGTTATCCACGCTAATCACTGCATCGAGGGCTGCAATCTGCGCAGCCTGGGCATCGATGTCGCGCAATGGGTCGATTCGCGCATCGTTATGGATGTGGAGACCGAGTGCGGCCGCTTCCGCGATCTCAGCGACGGTGTCGCCGTACTGCAGATTGATCAACTGGACGTCCGACAAAGCATTGAGCTTGACGAGTTCGGACATGCCGATGCGACGGTTCTGCTTCTGGTTGCCGACGCTGTTCCCGCCTCGCCAGGAAACACCTACCAGTCGCTTGTGGGGATACAGTTGCTGATACTCTTGACGCAATTGCTTGCTGTGCTCCGGGTCCGCCAGCAGGAAACCCGCCTGGTTGGGGAAGCTTTCCAGGGACGGGCGCAATTGCAGCCCAAGGCTGCCCATTGGAATCTGATAGTCGGTCGCCGGCCAGGCCAGTTTTGATACCTCCTGGCCATTTTCCTCGATGCTCATGGGGCTACGCTGGACCAGTTCAACGTCGGGAAAACTGCGTTGGAACAGAGGGACCAGTCGGCTTTCGACTTCGTACTTTAGTGCACCACCGCGCTCCAGCAGTGAGGGCAGCATGCTGGAGAACATGATCTGGTCGCCGATACCCTGTTCACGCCAGACCAGCAGCGAGTGCCCTGCCAGCGGTTCCCCCTGCCAGCGGGGTAGGGGGAAGTCCACATGCTGATCCTTCAGTGCGCTGCCCCAGCGCCATTCGTAATGGCGCCAGCCGCTCTCGAATTCCCCGAGGCGCAGCATGAGGTGCGACAGGTTGTTGTGGGTCTCGTTGTTCTGCGGGTCCAGTTGCAGGACACGGTTGTAGCCCTGGAATGCCTCCTGGTAACGGCCGATCATTTCTTGGGCTACTGCGAGATTGAAGATCAATGGTTCACAGGTCGGGTCGATTTCCAGGCCGGCCTGGCAGGCAGCGACGCTGTCGTGGGTCCTGCCGGTATAGAGATAGACTTGGGCCATCATGTGCAGGGTCAGCAACTGGCCTTCCCGGGGTAACTCTCCGCCCAGTAGGTTCAGCAGCAGAGTTTCGGCTTCTTCGAAACGTTCGGCCTGATTGAGGCTCTCGAAGTACAGACGAAGGCGCCACAGATTTGGCTTGGTGTTGTACCAGGCGCGCGCACGATCCAGGTTGCCGGTGTACAGCCGAGATTTGGCCATGCGTCCGAAGAGCAGGCTGTCAATGTGATCGGTCTGTGGCAAAGCCAGAGCCTGATCGAAATGGTTTCGGGCGCGCTCCTCGTCCCCTTTGTCCCAATAGAGAACGCCGAGCTGCGCCTGGCCCAGAGCTAGGTCGGGCTTTTCCTTGACCAACTCTTCGTAGAGGGCGATTTGCTGAGCGATGTCCTGCCGGTCCTCGGCAATCTTTAGGGCATCGACGATTCGCTGGAGTTTCTGGCGAGTTGCGTTGTGCATAGTGAGACGGGGCCTGTAGCAAGTGGTGGCGCAAATTTGACGACGTGGTAGCTACCAGCAAGAACGGGGCCAGCCGGGAAATTTCGGGGAGATGAAAAGAAATTTGAAAAAAGGGCTAAAGCGATTGACGAAGACGACGATAACCCTAACGAAGGTTCTCCACGCCATTTCGGATCTGATAGCGGCAAGGAGAGGCCACCTAGCCCTAATACGAGGAATCCGTCATGGCTCTTACCGTTAATACCAACATCGCCTCGCTGTCGGTTCAAAAGAACCTGACCAAGGCCTCCAACTCCCTGACCACTTCGATGACCCGTCTGTCCACCGGCCTGCGTATCAACAGCGCCAAGGACGACGCCGCCGGCTCGCAGATATCCAACCGTCTGACCAGCCAGGTCAAAGGCCTCGATGTGGCTGTGAAGAACGCCCAGGACGCCAACTCCATCGCCCAGGCCGCCGAAGGCGCCCTGCAGGAGTCCACCAACATCCTGCAGCGTATGCGTGAACTGTCCCTGCAGTCCGCCAACGGCTCCAACAGCACCGAAGACCAGGCGTCGCTGAACCAGGAGTTCAAGTCGCTGACCGCTGAACTGACCCGTATTTCCCAGACCACCACCTTCGGTGGCGGTACCTCCGGCATCAAGCTGCTCGACGGCACCGCTGGCGGCACTGGTACCCTGACCTTCCAGGTCGGCGCCAACGCCAACGAAACCGTGAGCTTCACCCTGGGCGACATGAGCGCCTCGGCCCTGAAGGGCACCTCGGTCCTGGCCAGCGAAACCGGTGGCAACGCCATCACCGCCGACACCAACGGCAGTGGCGGTACCGTATCTGCTGCCGGCTCCCTGACCATTAACGGCACCACTGTCAGCATCGCCAAGGGCGCCAGTGCCAACGATATCGCCGCAGCGATCAACACCAACGTCACCGGCGTGTCTGCAAACGTTAACGCCTCCGGCAAGCTGATCCTGACCTCCGGCAAGGACATCGACGTCACTACTGGCGCTGCAACCAGTGGTGACCTCGCCAGTACCCTGGGTCTGGCTGCCGCGACTGCCATCACCTCCTACAGCAGCGTCGACAAACTGGACATCTCCGACTCGACCAACTCGCAGAAGGCCACCCAGGTCATCGACGCCGCGCTGAAGCAGATCGATACCCAGCGTTCCGCACTGGGCGCCATCCAGAACCGTCTGGACAGCACCATCTCCAACCTGCAGAACGTCTCCGAGAACGCCACTGCCGCACGCAGCACCATCCAGGACGTGGACTTCGCTTCGGAAACGGCGCAGATGACCAAGCAGCAGACCCTGCAACAGGCCGCCACCGCGGTACTGGCCCAGGCCAACCAGCTGCCGTCCGCAGTCCTGAAGCTGCTCCAGTAAGGGATTGCCGAAAGGCTATAAATGGAAGGAAGGGCGCCCAGCGCCCTTTCTTGCTTTGCGTGTGGAGGGGGAAACCTGATGGATACCAGCCTCGGAATCAACACCCTGCGACCGGCCGACAACGCCGCCGCGGGCAGCAAGCCGGCCAGCGGCAACAGCTTGCCGCAGAGCGCCAAGGAGTCGCCGGCCAATAACCGCCGAAGCCTGAACGAAGCCGTCAGCCGGCTGCGTGAACAGGCCCAGTCGGTACAGCGCAACCTGGAATTCTCGGTCGATGATGCCAGTGGCGAAACCGTCGTAAAGGTTGTGGCCGCGGATACTGGCGAGGTTATTCGGCAGATTCCTTCGGAAGTTGCACTCAAGTTGGCAGAAAGCCTGAAAGAAGCGGGTAATCTGCTGTTCAGCGAACGCGCCTGATCCCAGATTTCGAGAGATCTGGCGCGATTCTTGAATGGGGCGTTGGTAGACGCAGGCGGTAAAGTCAATTCCGCCAGAAATTTGGACAGGAGGGTAGGCAAATGGCCGGGACTTCGATCAATGGTGTGGGGTCGGGATACGACATCGACTCCATCGTGACTTCGCTGGTGAACGCGCAGAAGGCGCCGAAACAGAGTCAGATCACCAATCAGAAGACCGCGACCAATACCACGCTCTCCGGTATCGGTTCGCTCAAGAGCGCCCTGTCGACTTTCCAGACAGCGCTGAGCAAGCTCAACGACTCCAGCTCCAACTCCTTTGCCGGTCTGGCGGTGAAAAGCTCGAACGCCGATGCGCTGACTGCCACCCTGGGCACCGGGGCTGCAGCGGGCACATACAAGATCGAGGTGAAGAACCTGGCCACTAGCTCCAAGGTGGCAACGCAGTACATCGACAAGGCGGCCACCTTCGGCGCGGGCACCCTGAGCATCTCCCAGGGCAGCAGCACCTATAAGGTCAGCGTCGCTGCCGGCGCGAGCCTGTCGGACATCCGCGACAGCATCAACAGTCAGCTCAAGTCCAGCGGCATCACCGCGAACATCATCACCGACTCCAACGGCCCCCGCCTGGTGCTGGGTTCCAGCGTCACCGGCGC
The DNA here is from genome assembly GCF_020401845.1 of Pseudomonas sp. HS-18. Classification (NCBI taxonomy): domain Bacteria; kingdom Pseudomonadati; phylum Pseudomonadota; class Gammaproteobacteria; order Pseudomonadales; family Pseudomonadaceae; genus Pseudomonas; species Pseudomonas sp. HS-18. The sequence goes on along the minus strand of NZ_CP084413.1, from coordinate 4,620,316 downwards.
TGGCAGCGACATCAGCATCGCCACCACCGGGGATTCCAGTCTCGGTGTGCTCAAGATCGACGGCGCCGGCACCAAGGCCAGCGCCACGACCGGCGGTTATGTCGACGAGCCGGCGAAGAACGCCAGCTACACCATCGACGGCCTGGAGATGAGCAGCTCGGTGAACAAGATCACCAGCGCCATCAGTGGCGTCGAGTTCGATCTGGTCGATGTGGGCAAGTCCACCGTCACGGTGGATACCAACACCGATGGCCTGAAGACCTCGGTCCAGTCTTTCGTCGATGCCTATAACGCGTTGATGACCTCGATCAACTCGCTGACCAAGATCACCAACACCATGGACGCCGACGGCAATCCGACCACCTCGGCGGCATCGCTGGCCAGTGACGCCATGACGCGCACGCTGCTCAATACCATGCGCAGCGAGCTGGTCGGCTCCTCTACCGAAGGCGGCAGCATCAAGCTGCTGTCGCAGTTGGGTATTTCGACCAAGACCGACGGTACCCTGGCGGTAGACAGCGACAAGCTGGACAAGGCGCTGGAGCAGAATTTCGCCTCGGTGCAGGGGTTCTTCACCGGCTCCGGCGGCCTGCTCTCGCGCATGAGCGGCAACCTCGACGCCTATACCAAGACCAATGGCCTGCTCGATCAACGCACTTCGGCGCTGAACGGCACCCTCAGCGACCTGGCGGATCAGCAGACCAAGCTGACCGATCGCATGGACAAGCTGACGACCACGCTGATGGCCAAGTACAACGCCATGGACTCCCTGGTCGCCCAGCTCAACGCCACCAAGTCCAGTGTGCTGACCACGCTCAACGCGCTGAACAAGACCAGCAGTTCCGACAGCTGATTCCTGAGCGGCCCGCCGCTCTGTGGCGGGTTGCGGGGCCGTACGCCCGTGCTGATTTTTGCCTAAAGGTTTTCCCGCCTGCGCCGATACTTTGAATATCGACGATTTGATCGTTCAGCGAATCAAGGGGAAATCAGATGAACGCTTCGGCAGCGCTGCGCCAGTACCAGAATGTGAACAACCAGTCGCAGGTGCACGACGCCTCTCCCCATCGTCTTATCCAGATGCTGATGGAAGGTGGCCTGAGCCGCATCGCCCAGGCGCGCGGCTCGATGGAGCGCGAGCAGTTCGCTCAGAAGGGCATGCTGATCGCCAAGGCCACCGCGATCATCGCCGGCCTGCGCGAAGCGCTGAACTTCGAGGCGGGTGGCGAGGTGGCGGAAAACTATGCCAACCTTTACGACTACATGAGCCGTCGCCTGGGCGACGCCAACCGCAGCAACGAAGTGCAGGTGCTCGACGAAGTCTCGGGTCTGCTGCGCACCCTCAAGGAAGGCTGGGACGCTATCGCTCCGTGATTGCGGCCTGCCAGGAGATACCGAACATGACTCTCGCCGTCCAGCAGATCGAACAGACCCGCCTCGCTCTCGGGGCCGCACTGGCCCAGGAAGACTGGGAAGCGGTCGCCCAGCTCGACCTTCAGTGTCGCGAGCACGTCGATGCCGCGATGGTCGAGCCGATGGACGATGACAGCGAACTCAAGCGCAGCCTGGAAGGATTGCTGGTGCTCTACCGCGAATTGGTCCAGGCTGTCACTCGGCAGCGCGAAGAGGTGGCAGGCGAAATCGTCCGCGTCAATCGCTCCCACCAGGGCGCCAAGGTTTACCAGATGTTCGGCTGATCCATTCGGATCGGCTCTCTTCGGGCGGTGATCGGTCAGGTACCGTTGGCCGCCTTCCGCGCTTCGAACTACCCTCCAGTTCGATTGCCATGACAAGGATCAACACCCTTCGTCGGGCTTCATCAAAAAAAACACGCCATAAATTTGACTCTAGCCACAATTTTGACTTAACTAGTGGCCAAATGCTGGCTAGCATGAGGAATTTGTGCTGTGGCCAGATCGTGTCAGCCGCCGTAGTACGGCCTTCAAGCCCGGGATGACAAGCTAAGATGTGGCGCGAAACCAAAATCCTCGTGATCGATGACAACCAGGACCGTTGCCGGGACCTCTCGGTGATCATCAGCTTCCTGGGTGAAGACCAGCTCTCCTGCAACAGCCGCGACTGGCGGCAGATCGTCGACCCGCTGCCCAATGGCAGCCGCGACGTGCTCTGCGTGCTGGTCGGCGCTGTGGAAAGCAAGGGCGGGGCGCTTGAGCTGCTCAAGCAGCTCGCTGCCTGGGACGAATACCTGCCCGTGCTGCTGATGGGCGAGCCGGTGCCCAACGAATGGCCCGAGGAACTGCGCCGCCGCGTGCTGGCCAGCCTCGAGATGCCGCCCAGCTACAACAAGCTGCTCGACTCCCTGCACCGCGCCCAGGTCTACCGTGAGATGTACGACCAGGCCCGTGAGCGTGGCCGCCAGCGCGAACCCAACCTGTTCCGCAGCCTGGTGGGCACCAGCCGTGCCATCCAGCAGGTGCGGCAGATGATGCAGCAGGTCGCCGATACCGATGCCAGCGTGCTGATTCTCGGCGAATCCGGCACCGGCAAGGAGGTGGTGGCGCGCAACCTGCACTACCACTCCAAGCGCCGCGATGCGCCATTCGTGCCGGTCAACTGCGGCGCGATTCCGGCGGAGTTGCTGGAAAGCGAACTGTTCGGCCACGAGAAGGGCGCGTTCACCGGTGCCATCACCACGCGTGCGGGCCGCTTCGAGCTGGCCAACGGCGGCACGCTGTTCCTCGACGAGATCGGCGACATGCCGCTGCCGATGCAGGTCAAGCTGCTGCGCGTGCTGCAGGAGCGCACCTTCGAGCGCGTGGGCAGCAACAAGACGCAGAACGTCGACGTGCGCATCATCGCCGCGACCCACAAGAACCTCGAGAAGATGATCGAGGACGGTAGTTTCCGCGAGGACCTGTACTACCGCCTCAACGTCTTCCCCATCGAGATGGCCCCGCTGCGCGAGCGCGTCGAGGACATCCCGCTGCTGATGAACGAACTCATCTCGCGCATGGAGCACGAGAAGCGCGGTTCGATCCGCTTCAACTCGGCCGCCATCATGTCGCTCTGCCGTCACGACTGGCCGGGCAACGTGCGCGAGCTGGCCAACCTCGTCGAGCGTCTGGCGATCATGCATCCCTACGGCGTGATCGGAGTGGGCGAGCTGCCGAAGAAATTCCGTCACGTCGACGACGAGGACGAGCAACTGGCGACCAGCCTGCGCGAGGAACTGGAAGAGCGCGCGGCGATCACCGCCGGCCTGCCGGGCCTGGACTCGCCGGCCATGCTGCCGGCCGAGGGCATCGACCTGAAGGATTACCTGGCCAACCTGGAGCAGGGGTTGATCCAGCAGGCGCTGGACGACGCCAGTGGTGTCGTCGCCCGAGCCGCCGAACGCCTGCGCATCCGCCGGACCACCCTGGTGGAGAAAATGCGCAAGTACGGCATGAGCCGCCGCGAAGAGGAAATGGCGGAGGATTGACGCCTCCGTCACACTCGTTTTTTCAAGTCATTGAAATATAACGAGTAATTTTTAGGCACGCGGTTTGCTAAGACTCATCCGACCGACAGATTCACGCCGTCGGACGGATGAGGAAAAACCGCATGATGCCCGCCACCCATCGCCAGACTGAACTCGCTTCCCGGCCCTCCGAGCAGGTGCCGGTGGAGCAGCAGAGCCGCGCCCATCTGGAGCAGACCTTCGAGCTGTTCAGCCAGATGTCCAGCCAGCTCAACCAGTCCTACAGCCTGCTGGAAGCCCGCGTCACCGAGCTCAAGGGCGAACTGGCCCTGGTCAGCGCGCAGCGCATGCAGGAGCTGGCGGAGAAGGAGCGCCAGGCCAACCGCCTGCAGAGCCTGCTCGACGTATTGCCCGGCGGCGTCATCATGATCGACGGCCAGGGCGTGGTACGCGACGCCAATCCGGTGGCGGTCGCCCTGCTCGGCAAGCCGCTGGTGGGCATGCTCTGGCGCGAGGTCATCTCCCGTAGCTTCGCCCCGCGTGCCGACGACGGCCACGAAGTTTCCCTGCGCGATGGTCGCCGTGTGTCCATCGCCATCCGCCCGCTGAACGGCGAACCCGGCCAGCTCATCCTGCTCAACGACCTGACGGAAACCCGTCGTCTGCAGGACCAGCTTGCCCGCCATGAGCGCCTGTCCGCCCTCGGCCGCATGGTCGCTTCCCTGGCTCACCAGATCCGTACCCCGCTGTCCGCCGCCATGCTTTACGCCGGCCACCTGAGCGAAGGCGAGCTGCCGGTCGAGCAGCAGCAACGCTTTGCCGGCCGCATCAAGGAGCGCCTGCACGAGCTGGAAAGCCAGGTGCGCGACATGCTGGTATTCGCCCGCGGCGAGCTGCCATTGCCGGACCGCCTCGCCCCCAACCAACTGTTCAGCAGCCTTCGCGCGGCGGCCGAATCCCACGTCGTTGGACTCAATCTGCGTTGGCAGTGCGATGCTCGCGTGGGCGAGTTGTTGTGCAACCGCGACACGCTGGTCGGCACCGTACTCAACCTGGTGGAGAACGCCATCCAGGCCGCTGGCCGCGAAGTGCGCCTGAAGGTGCACCTCTACCAGCACGGCAACAGCCTGCGCCTGAGCGTCAGCGACAACGGTCCGGGGATGAGCGCCGAAACCCTGGCGCGTCTCGGCGAACCCTTCTTCACCACCAAGACCACCGGCACCGGCCTCGGCCTCGCGGTGGTGAAAGCTGTCGCCAAGGCTCACCAGGGTGAACTGCTTCTGCGCTCGCGGCCGGGTCTCGGTACCTGCGCCACCCTGGTCCTGCCGCTGATCCTGGCTCAATCCGCCGTCCACGAGGAGTGATTTCCATGGCCGCCAAAGTCCTGCTGGTCGAAGACGACCGCGCCCTTCGTGAAGCCCTCTGCGACACCCTGTCGCTCGGCGGGCACGACTTCATTGCCGTCGATTGCGCCGAAGCGGCGCTGCCAGCGCTGGAGAAGGACGCCTTCAGCCTGGTGATCAGCGACGTCAACATGCCGGGCATGGACGGGCACCAGTTGCTCGGCCTGATCCGCAAGCGCCATCCGCAATTGCCGGTGCTGCTGATGACCGCCTATGGCGCCGTCGACCGCGCCGTGGATGCCATGCGCCAGGGCGCTGCCGACTACCTGGTCAAACCGTTCGAGCCGCGTGCGCTGCTGGAGCTGGTGGCCCGCCACGCGCTCGGGGCCGTATCGGCCAGTGCCGGCGAAGGCCCGGTAGCCCTGGAGCCCGCCAGCCAGCAATTGCTGGAGCTGGCTGCCCGTGTCGCACGGAGCGATTCCACCGTGCTGATCTCCGGCGAGTCGGGTACCGGCAAGGAGGTGCTGGCGCAGTACATCCACCAGCAGTCGCCCCGCGTCGGCAAGCCGTTCGTTGCAATCAACTGCGCGGCGATTCCGGACAACATGCTCGAGGCCACCCTGTTCGGCCACGAGAAGGGGGCCTTCACCGGGGCCATCGCTGCCCAGCCGGGCAAGTTCGAACTGGCTGACGGGGGCACCATCCTGCTCGACGAAATTTCCGAGATGCCGTTGGCCTTGCAAGCCAAGCTGCTGCGCGTGCTGCAGGAGCGCGAGGTGGAGCGTGTCGGCGCGCGCAAGCCGATCAGCCTGGATATCCGCGTGCTCGCCACCACCAACCGCGACCTGCTCGGCGAGGTGGCTGCCGGGCGTTTCCGCGAGGACCTCTACTATCGACTGTCGGTATTCCCGTTGGCGTGGCGCCCGCTGCGCGAGCGTCCCGCCGATATCCTGCCGCTGGCCGAACGCTTGCTGGCCAAGTACGCGCGCAAGATGAACCACGCACCCGTCACCCTGGCCGATTGCGCCCGCGCCGCTTTGCTGACGCATCCCTGGCCGGGCAACGTGCGCGAACTGGACAACGCCATCCAGCGCTCGCTGATCCTGCAGCAGGGCGGCCAGGTGCTGGCCGCTGATCTGTGCCTGACCTCGCCCATCGGCCTGGCGCCGCGCCCGGTGTTGTCGGCAGTGCCGGCATCGGCGCCGCCGCCGGTTTCTGCCTGCGTCGACATTCCGTCAGTCGCCTCCACCGAGGCCGGGCAGCTGGGCGAAGACCTCAAGCGCCGCGAGTTCCAGATGATCATCGACACCCTGCGCAGCGAGCGCGGCCGCCGCAAGGAAGCCGCCGAGCGCCTGGGCATCAGCCCGCGCACCCTGCGCTACAAGCTCGCGCAGATGCGCGACGCCGGCATGGATGTGGAGGCTTATCTCTACGCCAGTTGAATGGCGAATGGACAACCCCTCTTGGCCCGCATTCGTGCGGGCCTTTTCTTGGTTGGGCTCGGTGGTTTCTGTGGAGCGCTGGTGTTCTCGTCTGGCTGCCTCCTGCATGGGAATGTCGGACCTTTCTCCCAGGTCGATCGACCTGGGAGCGAACCATGGACGAGGTGGCATTTGCGCGGCAGCTACGGCGGCGGCAAACCGACGTTGAGCGGAGCTTGTGGGCAGCGTTAAGAGATAGGCGTTTTCTTGGCCTGAAGTTTCGCCGGCAGGTGCCGTGCGGGCGCAATGTGCTGGATTTCTATTGCCATGCGCTGCGGCTGGCGGTGGAACTGGATGGTGGGCAGCATCTGGAGTCTGCGCATGATCGAGAGCGTGACGTCTGGCTGGCAGGGCAGGGGATTCGCGTTTTGCGCTATTGGAATCACGATGTCTTGGTGGGGGCTGATGCTGTGCTGGAAGCGCTTCGATTGGCGGTCGAATCCGGTGCGGGATGATTACCCTCACCCCCAACCCTCTCCCAGAGGGAGAGGGGGATGTCCTCTGCCGGTTGGAAAATTGGCGTCCGTTCTGCTGTAGCGCAATGTCCGGCTGAATGCCTGCCCACCGGCCACGCCGACCTGCCCCCCTCTCCCTCTGGGAGAGGGCTGGGGTGAGGGGCCCTTGACCGTACGCCAGTACCTCTGCCCGCAACACCCGGTCACTCAGCCTGCAGTCCCCATTCCAGAGCCATCTCTCGCATTTTTCCTACGCCCCGAAAACCTGGCACCCAAGTTGCAATCACCTCTGCAAAGCGCCGCGCAGTGTCAAAAAACCGCGGCCGGTCGGAGGGGTAAGTGATGAGTCAGGGTATCGAGTTCAATCGTCTGCTGCTGGAAATGCGCTCCATGCAAATGGAGGCCATGGCCAAGGCGAAGACGACGCAGGCGGCGCCGGTCGAAGCGGGGGCGCCGAGCTTCTCGCAGATGCTCGGCCAGGCCGTGGACAAGGTGAACGGTACCCAGCAGGCCGCCTCCGACATGGCCTCCGCCTTCGAGATGGGGCAGAAAGGGGTCGATCTCACCGACGTGATGATCGCCTCGCAGAAGGCCAGTGTTTCTTTCCAGGCGATGACCCAGGTACGCAACAAGCTCGTGCAGGCGTACCAGGACATCATGCAGATGCCGGTTTGATCGGCGAGGATCGTAGGTAATGTCCCAAGCCTCCGTTGTTGATAGCCAGATTCCGGCCAAGGTCGGCGCCGACGCGCCGAAAAAGCCGCTGCTGGGCCTGGCCTTCCTCGAGAACCTCGCGGACATGCCGGTGTTGCGCCAGGTCGGTCTGCTGGTCGGCCTGGCCGCGAGCATCGCCGTCGGCTTCGGCATGGTCCTGTGGTCGCAGCAGCCGGACTACAAGCCGCTCTACGGCAGCCTCAATGGCGTCGACGCGAACAAGGTGGTCGAGGCGCTGTCCGCCGCCGATATCGGCTACAAGATCGAGCCCAACTCCGGCGCGCTGCTGGTGAAAGCCGATGACCTCGGCCGTGCGCGCATGAAAGTGGCTGGCGCGGGCCTGGCGCCGACAGACAGCAACGTCGGCTTCGAGATCCTCGACAAGGAGCAGGCGCTGGGCACCAGCCAGTTCATGGAAGCGACCAACTACCGTCGCGGCCTGGAAGGTGAGCTGGCGCGCACCGTCGCCAGCCTGAACAACGTCAAGGGTGCCCGCGTGCACCTGGCGATCCCGAAGAGCTCGGTGTTCGTCCGTGACGACCGCAAGCCCAGCGCCTCGGTGCTGGTCGAGCTGTACCCGGGCCGCAGCCTGGAGCCAAGCCAGGTGCTGGCCATCGTCAACCTGGTCGCCACCAGCGTGCCGGAACTGGACAAGTCCCAGGTCACCGTGGTCGACCAGAAGGGCAATCTGCTTTCCGACCAGCAGGAGCTCTCCGAGCTGACCATGGCCGGCAAGCAGTTCGACTTCACCCGCCGTATGGAAAGCAACTTCACCCAGCGCGTGCACAGCATCCTCGCGCCGGTCCTGGGCAATGGCCGCTACAAGGCCGAGGTGTCCGCCGACGTCGACTTCAGCGCGGTGGAATCCACCTCCGAGTCGTTCAACCCGGACCAGCCGGCCCTGCGCAGCGAACAGGTGAACAACGAGGAACGGCAGAACAGCAACGGCCCGCAGGGCGTGCCGGGTGCGCTGTCGAACCAGCCGCCGAACCCGGCCAGCGCGCCGCAGACCACCGGTCAGAACGCCGGCGCGGATTTCGTCGCTCCGGGTCAACCGCTCAAGGACGCCAACGGCCAGACGATCATCGATCCGAAGACCGGCAAGCCGGAGCTGGCCCCGTACCCGACCGACAAGCGCCAGCAGAACACCCGCAACTACGAGCTGGATCGCTCGGTGAGCTACACCAAGCAGCAGCAGGGTCGCCTGCGCCGGCTTTCCGTCGCGGTGGTGCTGGATGACCGCGTGATCGCCGATCCGAAGACCGGCGAAGTCAGCCACCAGCCATGGACCGCCGACGAACTGGGGCGCTTCACCCGTCTGGTGCAGGACGCGGTAGGCTACGACGCCAGCCGTGGCGACAGCGTCAGCGTGATCAACGCGCCGTTCGCCCCGGAACTGGGTGATGAAATCGCCTCGCCGCCGTTCTACTCGCAGCCCTGGTTCTGGGATGTGGTCAAGCAGGTGCTGGGCATCGTCTTCATCCTGGTGCTGGTGCTGGGCGTGCTGCGCCCGGTGCTGAACAACCTGTCGGGCAACAAGAGCAAGGCTCTGGTGGCCGGCGGCGCAGGCGAAGGCGGCCTGGGCGAGCTGGGTGGTCTGGAGGGCGAGTTGTCCGAAGACCGCGTGAGCCTCGGCGGCCCGGCCAGCATCCTGCTGCCGAGCCCCTCCGAGGGGTACGATGCACAATTGAATGCGATCAAGAGTCTGGTCGCCCAGGACCCGGGGCGCGTAGCCCAGGTAGTGAAGGACTGGATCAATTCCGATGAGTGAAGCCCGCATGAGCGCCAAACTGAACAAGGTCGACAAGGCTGCCATCCTCCTGCTCTCCCTGGGTGAGACCGATGCCGCGCAGGTGCTGCGCCACATGGGCCCGAAGGAAGTGCAGAAGGTCGGCGTGGCCATGGCGCAGATGCGCAATGTGCACCGCGAGCAGGTCGAGCAGGTGATGGGCGAGTTCGTCGAGATCGTCGGCGACCAGACCAGCCTGGGCGTGGGCGCCGACAGCTACATCCGCAAGATGCTCACCCAGGCCCTGGGCGAGGACAAGGCGAACAACCTCATCGACCGCATCCTGCTGGGCGGCAATACCAGCGGCCTGGACAGCCTGAAGTGGATGGAGCCGCGCGCCGTGGCCGACGTGATCCGCTATGAGCACCCGCAGATCCAGGCCATCGTGGTCGCCTACCTCGACCCGGACCAGGCCGGCGAAGTGCTCAGCCACTTCGACCACAAGGTGCGCCTGGACATCATCCTGCGCGTGTCCTCGCTCAACACCGTGCAGCCGTCCGCGCTCAAGGAACTGAACCTGATCCTGGAGAAACAGTTCGCCGGCAACGCCAACTCCACCCGCACCACCATGGGCGGCGTGAAGCGCGCGGCAGACATCATGAACTACCTCGACAGCTCGGTCGAAGGCGCGCTGATGGACGCCATCCGCGAAGTCGACGAGGACCTGTCGGGCCAGATCGAAGACCTGATGTTCGTCTTCGACAACCTCGCCGACGTCGACGACCGCGGCATCCAGGCGCTGCTGCGCGAGGTCTCCTCGGACGTGCTGGTGTTGGCCCTCAAGGGCTCGGACGAGGCGATCCGCGAGAAGATCTTCCGCAACATGTCCAAGCGTGCCGCCGAGCTGCTGCGCGACGACCTGGAGGCCAAGGGCCCGGTGCGCGTCAGCGAAGTGGAAGGCGCGCAGAAGGAAATCCTCACCATTGCCCGGCGTATGGCCGAGTCCGGCGAGATCGTGCTCGGCGGCAAGGGCGGCGAGGAGATGATCTAAGTTGGTCAAGGACGAGGACAAGCTCAGCGAGCTGATCCGGGCCCGCGATACCGTGGGGTTCGATCGTTGGTCGCTGCCCAGTTTCGACCCGGCCCGGCCGGCCCCGGAACCCGAGCCCGAACCCGAGCCGGTGCTCGACGAACAACCGCAGATCGAAGAGGTGCCGGAGGAAGAGGTCAAGCCACTGACGCTGGACGAGCTCGAGGCGATTCGCCAGGAGGCGTACAACGAGGGCTTTTCCACCGGCGAGAAGGACGGCTTCCACGCCGGCCAGCTGAAGGCGCGCCAGGAAGCCGACGCGGCTCTGCAACCGCGCCTGCAGAATCTCGAAACCCTGATGTCGCACCTGCTCGAGCCCATCGCCGAGCAGGACCAGATGCTCGAACAAGGCATGCTCAACCTGGTGACCCACGTGGTGCGCCAGGTAGTGCAGCGCGAACTGGCCACCGATTCCAGCCAGATCCGCCTGGTGCTGCGCGAGGCACTCAAGCTGCTGCCCATGGGCGCCAGCAACATCCGTATCCAGGTCAACCCGCAGGACTTCGAACTGGTGAAAGCGCTACGCGATCGCCACGAGGAAAGCTGGAAGATCATCGAGGACGACGGCCTGCTGCCCGGCGGTTGTCGTATCGAGACCGAACATTCGCGCATCGACGCCTCTGTCGAGACGCGCCTGGCCCAGGCCGTGAAGCAACTCTTCGAGCAGCAGCGCGACCAGGCGACCCACGCGCTGGAGCCTGACCTGCATGTGGACCTCGACGCTGGCCAGGGCGACCTCGATGCGCCTTGATCGCGTCAGCTTCGCCCGCCGCCTGCAAGGCTACAGCGATGCCGTGAGCCTGCCGACCCAGCCGGTGGTGGAGGGCCGCCTGCTGCGCATGGTCGGCCTGACGCTGGAGGCCGAAGGCCTGCAGGCCGCCGTTGGCAGCCGCTGCCAGGTGATCAACGACGGCGGCTATCATCCCGTGCAGGTGGAGGCCGAAGTCATGGGCTTTGCCGGCAGCAAGATCTACCTGATGCCGGTGGGCAGCCTCGTCGGCATCGCCCCCGGCGCCCGCGTGGTGCCGCTGCCGGATTCCGGCCGTCTGCCCATGGGCATGTCGATGCTCGGCCGCGTGCTCGACGGCGTCGGCCGTGCGCTGGACGGCAAGGGCGGCATGCGCGCCGAGGACTGGGTGCCGATGGATGGCCCGATCATCAACCCGCTGGCGCGCGACCCGATCCACGAGCCGATGGACGTCGGCATCCGTTCGATCAACTCGCTGCTTACTGTCGGCCGCGGCCAGCGCCTGGGCCTGTTCGCCGGTACCGGCGTCGGTAAATCCGTGCTGCTGGGCATGATGACCAAGTTCACCAAGGCCGACATCATCGTGGTCGGGCTGATCGGTGAACGGGGCCGCGAGGTGAAGGAGTTCATCGAGCACATCCTCGGCGAGGAAGGCCTCAAGCGTTCCGTGGTCGTCGCCTCGCCGGCGGACGATGCGCCGCTGATGCGCCTGCGCGCCGCGCAGTATTGCACCCGTATCGCCGAGTACTTCCGCGACAAGGGCAAGAACGTCCTGTTGCTGATGGATTCCCTGACCCGTTACGCCCAGGCCCAGCGCGAGATCGCCCTGGCCATCGGCGAGCCGCCGGCGACCAAGGGCTATCCGCCGTCGGTGTTCGCCAAGCTGCCGCGTCTCGTTGAGCGCGCCGGCAATGGTGAAAAGGGCGGCGGTTCGATCACCGCGTTCTACACCGTGCTCAGCGAAGGCGACGACCAGCAGGATCCGATCGCCGACGCCGCGCGGGGTGTGCTCGACGGCCACTTCGTGCTGTCGCGCCGGCTGGCCGAGGAAGGCCATTACCCGGCCATCGACATCGAAGCCTCCATCAGCCGGGTGATGCCGCAGGTCACCTCGCCGGAGCACCTGCGCGATGCCCAGCGCTTCAAGCAACTGTGGTCGCGCTACCAGCAGAGCCGCGACCTGATCAGCGTTGGCGCCTACGTGGCCGGTGGCGATCCGGAAACCGACCTGGCGATCCAGCGCTTCCCGATCATGCGCCAGTTCCTCCGCCAGGGGCTGGACGAAAGCCAGAACCTCGACGACAGCCGCCTGCTGCTGGACGCCGTGGTCAGCGGCAAGGCCGGCTGATGCCCGGTCTCCACGAAGCTGTTGGTAGGATGGGGGGAGCTTGCGATACCCATCGTCTTTCAGCTTGCGGCGAATCGCAGCATGGGTATCGCTGCTCTGCACCCATCCCACGGAAAACGCAGCGGGAGAAGCGCTTGTGAACCGCCGCGCCGAACGCCTGGCTCCGGTGGTCGAGATGGCGCTCAAGGCCGAGCGCGAAGCCGCGCGCCAGCTCGGTCTGGTGCAGGGTCAGCTACAGCAGGCGCAGCGCAAACTTGCCGAGCTGGAACGCTACCGCTTCGACTACCAGCAGCAGTGGATCCGCAATGGCCAGCAGGGCGTCAGTGGCCAGTGGCTGATCAACTACCAGCGCTTCCTCTCCCAGCTCGAAGGCGCGGTGGAGCAGCAGAACCGCTCCGTCAGCTGGCACCAGGACACCGCCGACAAGGCGCGGGCCGTCTGGCAGGAGAAGTACGCGCGCCTGGAAGGCCTGCGCAAACTGGTGGAGCGCTACCGCGAGGAAGCGCGCCTGGCCGCCGACAAATACGAGCAGAAGCAACTCGATGAGTTCGCCCAGCGTTTGCGACCTCCTACTCCCTAGCCCGTCGCTTAACGCATTGTTCTGCATGCACGAACACTGAAGTCGCTTAAATGGCGATTGTTGCAACAATTCCCGCTGCGTAACGTCCACCCCCGCCGGGCACGCCGCTGTGTGTGTCGAGGCGGGAGAGGGAATGTTTCGCTTTTCCGCCGTCGGTTCAACGCCATCCAATAACAATAAAAGGACTGCGGCATGAACCTTCGTCCATTGCTGTTCTGCACCTCGCTGTTGGCGCCCCTGTCCGTTGTGCCGCTGGCAGGCAATGCCGCCGACGGCCCCATTGGCTCGCTGGCGCGGAACCTGTTCGGCCCGCAACTGGAGGATGACTACGGCATCCGTGTCGGCGGCTGGGCGCAAGCCGGGCTGATGTATAACGACAACGGCAGCCGCGATGTCGCCGGCCAGGGCTTCTTCAACTCCCGCGAGGGCTTCAACCTCAATCAGTTCGCCCTGGCGGTGGAGCGCCAGCCCGGGAGCAACGTGATCGGCCGGGTCGGCCCCTTCCCTGGAACGATGCCGCAGGAGGCCGACTGGGGCTTCAACGTCACCGCGCTCTATGGCAAGGATGCGCGCTTCTTCAAGACCTACGGCTGGGACGAGGACCTGGGCGTCAACCGCGCCGCCGGCCCCGAGGGCGAGAACTTCAACATTGCGCAGGCTTACCTGGACTTCTACTTCCCGGTGCTGGGCGGTTCCGACCTGATGCTGGGGATCTTCCACACGCCGCTGGAGAACGAGATCGGCTTCCCCTTGCCGACGCCCGCTCCGGCGGACTTCTACACCCATACCTATTCGTTCATGCACGGTCCGGCCAAGCATGCCGGCGCGCTCTATTCGTTCAAGCTGCCCAGCGCCAAGGACGATTCCATGCTCGGCTTCGAGCTGGGGCTGGTGCAAGGCTGGAACAACCTGCAGTCGGAAAACCACGATCCGCACCTGATCGCCAACCTGCGCTGGCGCTCGGCGGATTTCCGCACCTGGGTGGACTGGGAAAACATCTATGGCAACGGCGCGGACGACAGCTTCGCCGAATGCGCCTGCGGCTCGCCGATCCCGACCACGGGCAACGCGCACGACCGGCAGATGCGCTATGAAACCTACCTGACCGTTTCCCATGCGCTGAACGGCGACAACCGTCTGGCTCTGGAAACCGGTTGGGGACGGCAGAAGGATGCGGCGCTGGCCGGATTCGCCGGCAAGCAGGACGGCACCTGGTACGGCAGCAACCTCAACTGGTACCACCGCCTGGGCGAGAAGCTGATGTGGAACAGCCGCGCCGAATGGTTCTACACCGACGCGCCGGTCCACGTGGTGATGGCGTACATCGACCCGGCCACCGGCATTCCCGATCCCAGTTGGGGCAGCTTCTACGGCTTCACCACCAACCTGGTCTATACGCCGGTGGCCAACGTGCGCTTGCGTCCGGAACTGCGCTACGACATCCATGACGGCGATGGCCGCAAGGCCTATGGCGACGGTCGTTCTGAGCGCCAGTTGCTGACCTCGGTCGACGTCACCTTCTACTTCTGACCCCCGTTTGCCCGTCCGCGCCACCGCGCCACCGCGCTCCGCAGAGCGGCGGCGGGAGCGTTCGGGCTGGAGCAAGCCATGAACGAGAAAAAGCACAGTGGCCCGGCCGCTACAGGACTCTCTCTGTAGCGTCGCAGTTCACGGCGCCCAGGAACTCCGGGACACGACCACGCTGGGAATGGCATGTTGGCGCCTGGTCTGGGTACCTTGAGTGTGGCTGGCGAGTGCCCCTCGCCGTAATGGGCGAGCGATGCCGACTATGAGGAGCCGTGATGGACCGTCTATTGAGCCTTGAAGCCTTCGTCCGGGTCGCCGAGACCGGCAACTTCTCAAAGGCTTCGCAGCAATTGGGGGGGACGCGCTCGGTCATCACTCACCGGATACAGCAACTGGAAGAGCTGATCCGCGCGCCGCTGTTCCACCGCAGCACCCGTCATGTCCGCCTGTCCGAGGTCGGCGAGACCTATTACAAGGAATGCGCGGAGATGGTGGCCAGCTTCCATGCGCTGACCGAGCAGATGCAGGACATGCGCACCCAGCCCACCGGCAAGCTGCGGATGCAGATGTTGCCTGGTTTCGCCATCGGTCATTTCGGCGCCTTGCTGGCGGACTTCACCCATCGCTACCCGGACATCGAGATTGACGTGGTGGTCAACGACCGCGTGGTCGATCCGATCGAGGAAGGCTTCGACGTGGCCTTCCAGATGTTTCCGCCGCAGGCGGAGACGCTGATCGAGAGACGTCTGTTCCGAGTGCGGCGATTGTTCTGCGCGGCCCCCGGCTACCTGGAGCGCCATGGCATGCCGGAACATCCGCGGGACCTTTTGCAGCACAAGATTGGCCTCTATGAAGGCTATCCCTCGCGCAATCGCTGGCAGTTCCACGGCGAAGACGAACTGATGGAGCTCAGCCTGCATGGCCAGTTGCGTTCGAACTCTGTGCATTTGCTGCGCGACTACGCCCTGGATGCCGGCGGCGTGGTCTGCCTGCCAACCCTGGTTTCCAGCGACGACCTGCTGGCGGGGCGGCTGGTGCCGGTGCTGACCGACTATGCGTTGTCGTCGTTCGACTTTTCCGCGGTCTATCCCGCTACCCAGCGGCAGGCGTTGAAGGTGCGCACACTGGTGGATTTTCTGCTCGACGGCATCGGTGGCGAACCGGTATGGGATCGGCCATTGTTCGAAAAGGGTTGGCTAAAGCTGGCTGATTAGCTGATTTTCAAGACAAGTGTTCGTGTTCCGCGAACACTGTTGTCGGCCGATGTTGGATTGTGGCGACCCCGAATGGGCTCGTAACGTGTGCCTCACCCACTCGCACAACAACAATCAGACAACGGTGATCGGCAATGACTTCAACTGCTTTCAAGACCGTCTTCGGTTCGTTGGACAACTATCAGAAAGGCTCGGTCGAAATCGTCAAGGGCAAGGCCAGCCATTACGTGTTCTCCAACGTATTCGAGGTCGCCGAGCGTTCGGCGCCCTATGAGAAGGTGGTAGTCGGCAAGAATCTCGACTACGTCATCGAAACCCTCCGCGCCGAAGGGCGCTCCCCCTGGTTCACCTGTGCCCACGACGAGTTCGCCATCTCCATGGACGGCGACATCCGCGTCGATTTCCTCAAGCTCGATACACCGCTGGTAGAAGGCGAGGGCACCCGCCTGGCCGGTGAGTCGCCCAAGGGCAAGCCGATGGGTTACGTGCTGCTCAAGCGTGGCCACCAGTGCCTGTTGCCGGTTGGCTGTGCCTATCGCTTCGAAAGCGCCAAGCCCGGTGTGCTGTTGCTGCAGACCATCCTCGGCCCGCTGTCGGTACAGAAGTGGGCGGACATTTGCCTGAAGTAACCCATTCGACCCGCGTTCGAGCATTTTCGAGGATTTCGACCATGGCCATGACTCAAGAAAAAACCAAGCCCGCCAGCTTCGCCGCCGACCTTGTCCAGGCCAGCGACAAGGACCCCATCACCGGTTATCGCCGCTTCACGCTGGGCGCCTTCAGCTTCAGCCGCGACGAGTATTTCGCCAAGATTTCCTGGCCCGCCAAGGGCGAGACCCACTCCCACCTGATGTCGGCCGATGCCTTCCTGCGCGCGCTGATGCGCGATGTGGCCTGGGGGTTCTTCTACGGCTGGGTGAACTTCGACACGGTGATCGGCACGCAGAACCACTACGGCAGCGTCGACCTGTACGCCGGCACCTTCAACGGCGTGCTCAAGGCTTCGGGCGTCAACTACACCGAGCGCTTCGAAACGCCGCTGATCATGGCGACCTTCAAGGCCATCCTGGCCGACTGGACCAACGCCGAGTTCGACCCCTTTGCCGCGCCCCAGGAAACCGGCAGCGCCTTCGGCCGCAAGGCCGGTGACAACATCGAGGCGATCGACCGCTACCGGGTTGGCACCGACCGCATGCCGGGCATCCCCGGTGACTCGCCGCTGCGCGACGACCTGCCGGTGAACCGTCACTTCGCCGATGTGTCGCAGGACGAGCCGATGGTGCATGCCGAGCCGGGCTTCGAAGGGCAACTGCATGCGTTCAACCTGTTCAAGTATCTGTCTCGTTCGGACGTCACCTGGAATCCGTCGGTGACCTCGGTGTGCAAGGGCAGCCTGTTCTGCCCGACCACCGAGGAGTACATCCTGCCGATCTTCCACGGTAACGACCGGGTCGAGTGGTTCCTCCAGCTTTCCGACCAGATCGACTGGGAGATCGCCAACAAGGACACCGGCGAACCCATGGCGCGCGTGGTGATGAAGGCGGGCGATATCGCGGCGATGCCGGCCGACATCCAGCACCAGGGCTATTCGACCAAACGCTCGATGCTGCTGGTGTGGGAGAACGCCACGCCGGACCTGCCGCAGCGCTACGCCCGTGGCGAGCTGGCGCCCTATCCGGTCGAGTTCTGACACCTGACCGGTCCTCCGGTGGTTTGCGCCACCGGGGCCGGTACTTCCGCACCGCTTTCCGTTCTGTCATGGCGCCACAGCGCCGTGAGGAGTACCCCTATGCAAAATCAGCTGTTCATCGATGGCCGTTTCGTTCCGGCGATCAACGGAGGCACCCTGGATGTCCTGTCCCCCCACGATGGCTCACTGATCACCTCGATCGCCGCCGCCGAGGCGGCGGATGTCGACCTCGCCGTAGCCGCCGCGCACCGAGCCTTTCCTGCCTGGGCTGCGCTGGGGGCCGCGGAGCGGGGGCGCCTGCTGCTGAAGCTGGCCGATCGCATCGAGGCCGTCGCCGACGAACTGGCTCAGCTGGAGTCGCTGGATACCGGGCACCCGATCCGCGATTGTCGTGGCCTGGATGTCCCGCGTACTGCCGCCTGTTTCCGCTACTTCGGCGGCATGGCGGACAAGATCGAGGGCTCGGTAATCCCGGTGGAGGCCGGCTTCCTCAACTACGTGCAGCGCAAGCCCATCGGCGTGGTCGGGCAGATCGTGCCGTGGAACTTCCCGCTGATGTTCACCAGCTGGAAAATGGGCCCGGCACTGGCCGCCGGCAATACCGTGGTGATCAAGCCGTCGGAGATCACGCCGCTGTCGACCCTGCGCATTGCCGAGCTGATGCACGAGGTCGGTTTCCCTGCTGGGGTGGTCAACGTGGTGCCCGGCTATGGCCACACCGCCGGCCAGCGCCTGGCCGAGCATCCCGATGTGGGCAAGATCGCCTTCACCGGCTCCACCGCCATTGGCCGGCGCATCGTCGAAGCGTCCCAGGGCAACCTCAAGCGCGTACAACTGGAACTGGGTGGCAAGGGCGCCAATATCGTCTTCGCCGATGCTGACCTGGAAGCCGCCATCAACGGGGCGGCCTGGGCCATCTTCCACAACCAGGGGCAGGCCTGCATCGCCGGTTCGCGCCTGGTGCTGCACGAGGACATCGCCGATGCCTTCCTCGAGCGTTTCATTGCGTTGGCGCGCTCCATCCGCCTGGGCAATCCGAGCGACCCGCAGACCGAGATGGGCCCCCTGACCTCGGCGCTGCACCGTGACCGCGTGCTGGCCTACGTCGATATTGCTCGCCAGCAGGGCGGCAGGGTGCTGACCGGCGGCAAGGCACCCAGTGCGCCGAGCCTAGCCAACGGATACTACGTCGAACCAACCGTGGTCGAGGCCAAGGTGGACGACCGCGTGGCCCAGGAGGAGGTCTTCGGTCCCTTCGTCACCGTGCTGCGCTTCCGTACCGACGAAGAGGCGCTGGCGATTGCCAATGCCACGCCCTACGGCCTGGGCAGCGGCCTGTGGACGCGCGACCTGCAGCGGGCGCACCGCATGGCCGCAGGCATCCGCGCCGGCATGTGCTGGATCAACTGCTACAAGCGGGTCAGCCCCGGCAGCCCCTTCGGTGGCGTTGGCCAGTCGGGCTACGGCCGCGAAATGGGCTTCGAGGCGATCCACGATTACACCGAGGCGCATTCGGTGTGGGTCAACGTCGATGCTCGCATTCCCCCGCATTTCAAACGTTGAGGCGCACCATGGATGCTTTCGTTTACCAGAGCCTGCCGATCCGCGTGATCTTTGGCTGGAACAGGATTGATGCGCTGGCCGAAGAGATCGAGCGGCTGGGCGCAAGACGCGCGCTGATCCTCACCACGCCGGAGCAGCGCGAGCTGGGCGAACGGATCGCCGGGCTGCTGGGTGAGCGTTCGGCGGGCGTCTATCCGCAGGCAGTGATGCATGTACCGGTGGAGGTTGCCCAGGCGGCCTGCGAGGAAGCCAAGCGGCTGGGCGCGGATTGCTGCGTGGCGGTCGGCGGCGGCTCGACCATCGGCCTGGGCAAGGCCATCGCGCTGGAGTTCGGCCTGCCGATTCTGGCGATTCCGACCACTTATGCCGGCTCCGAGATGACGCCGATCTACGGCCTTACCGAGAATCGCTTGAAGAGGACCGGACGCGATGTCCGCGTGCTGCCCAGGACGGTGATCTACGATCCGCAGTTCAGCCTCAGCCTGCCCGCGGACATCTCCGCCTGCTCGGGGATGAACGCCATGGCCCACGCCATCGAGGCGCTCTATGCCGAAGACGCCAACCCCATCGTCAGCCTGATGGCTGAAGACTCGATCCGTGCGCTGGCCGAGGCCTTGCCGACGATCGTCGACGATCCTCAGGATCGCCAGGCCCGTGGCCGTGCGCTGTATGGCGCCTGGTTGGCGGGTATCTGCCTGGGATCGGTAGGCATGGCCATCCATCACAAGCTCTGCCACACGCTGGGCGGCACCTTCAACCTGCCGCATGCGCAAAGCCATGCGGTACTGCTGCCGTACTCGGTGAACTACAACCGCGACGCGGCACGGCCGGCACTGGAACGGGCCGCGCGAGCGCTGGGCGGCAGTCAGGCGGAGGAAGTCGGCGGCCTGCTGTATGCGCTGAACCGGCGGATCGGCGTTCCAACGTCCCTCGCCGAGATCGGCTTCCCACCCGAAGGGCCGGCGGAGACCGCGCGCATCGCTTGCTCCAATCCGTACTACAACCCGTGTCCCTTCGAGGCCGACGCCATCCAAGCGCTGCTCGAGCGCGCCCGCGCCGGCATGCCGCCGGCCTGAGTGCCGGCAAACCAAAACAAGAATCCATGAGGTGCGCCAATGAACAGTCATAGCGACATCGACGAAGCGACGATCACCGGGCAGGTGCTACACAGCCTTGAGGCCACACCCGATCGGCGCCTGCGACACCTGGTGCAGGCGCTGGTGCGGCACATGCACGCGTTCGTCAGCGAGGTCGAGCTGAGCGAGGAGGAGTGGTTCGAAGGTATTCGTTTCCTCACCGAGACGGGACAGAAGTGCGATGGGCGAATCCGTCAGGAGTTCATCCTGCTGTCCGACGTGCTGGGTGTGTCGATGCTGGTGGATGCGATCAACCACCGATACTCCCAGGAGGCCACTGCGACCACGGTGTTCGGCCCTTTCTACATCGCCGGCATGCCGGAGCGGGCCTACGGCGAAAACATGGCACTGACATCCGGTGAACCCATACTGGTGCGGGGGAAGGTGTTCGATACGCTGGGGCGGCCGCTGGTCGGTGCCTGCCTGGATGTCTGGCAGTGCGCCGCCAATGGCATGTATTCGGGGCAGGATATCGGACAGGCCGAGGGCAACCTGCGCGGTCGCTATCACACCGACGAACAGGGGTGTTATGCCATTCGCTCGACGTTGCCGGTGAGCTATCCGATTCCCACCGATGGGCCGGTGGGGCGGCTGCTGAACGCTACCGCTCGCCATCCGTGGCGTCCCGCGCACCTGCACTTCATGATCGATGCGCCGGGCCATCGGCGGCTGGTCACGCACCTGTTCAATGAGGGGGATCCGTATCTGGATTCGGATGCGGTATTCGGTGTCAAGGACGCCCTGCGCGTAGCTTACCGATTCTGCGCCGCGGACGATCCACTGGCGGCCCGGTTTGGCTTCGACACGGCCTTCCGCATGGCGGACTATGACTTCGTCCTGGAGCCGGCATGAGCTATTTCGTCGTGTTCGCTACCGACCGGCCCGGCATGGACGAAAGGCGCGAGCGCCTGCGTCCGGCCCATCGCGAGTATCTGCGTTGCCCGCAGCCGCATGGTGTGCGGGTATGCCTCGGTGGTCCGACGCTGGATAGCGAGGGTCAGCGGATGAACGGCACCTTGCTGGTGGTACAGGCGGCGTCCCGGACCGAGGTGGAGGCGTTCCTTCAGGATGATCCGTACATTCGCAATGATCTGTTTGCCCACCTGGAAGTGCGCCCCTGGCTGTGGGGCCTGGGCCAGCCTGTGCAGGAGGCGGCATCATGAGCGAATTGCAGCTGTGCCGGCTGGGCGATCTGGTGGACGGTGGCGGACGGGGGTTCGAGGTGGAGCTCGATGGCAAGCCCCTGGCCGTGGTAGCGGTACGCAGGGGCGACCGGGTCTGGTTGTACCGTAACCGCTGCCCGCATTTTTCCGTGAAGCTCGATGTCTATCCGGGGACCTTCAGCACCTACCGCGGCGAGGTGCTGATGTGCGCGCACCACAGTGCCATGTTCCGCTTCGACGACGGTGTTTGCGTCGAAGGGCCGTGCAAGGGGCGGCAATTGGAGGCGCTGGCGATGCGCATGGAAGCGGGCGGGGTCTATCTACAGGGCTGATATCGCGTGCTAGCCTCCAGGCAGCCCCCACCAGTGGAATCTCTCCATGCCGTTGCCTGCGCCTGTGCCTGTGGATTTCGACCGTGTCCTGGACCTGTGGCAGCTCACTCCCGAAGGTGAGCCCATTATCACGCCCAGCAGCCACCTGTTGCCGGTGCGCTGGCGCGGCCGGGCAGCGATGGTCAAGCGTGCGCTGGACATCGACGAGCAGGTCGGCGCGCAGGTGATGAACTGGTGGAATGGCGAGGGCGCCGCGCTGGTCTACGCCTTTGACGGTGACACCCTCCTGATGGAGCGAGCCGAGGGCACTCGATCGCTGATGCACATGGCGCTCAACGGCGAGGACGACCAGGCCAGCCGCATCGTTTGTGATGTCGTGCGCCGCCTGCACTGGCCGCAGGAACAACCGCTGCCGCCACTGCTGGGGCTGCGCGAATGGTTCCGTGACCTCGCGCCGGCGGCGGCGCGTTACGGCGGCCTGTTCCCGCGCTGCCTGGAAACCGCCGAAGCGTTGCTCGCCAGCGAGCATGATCGGGGCGTGCTGCACGGCGACGTCCATCACGACAACATCCTGGATTTCGGCGAGCGCGGCTGGCGCGCCATCGATCCCAAGCGTCTGTATGGCGAGCATCTGTTCGACTACGCCAACCTGCTGTGCAACCCGGACCTGCCCACCTCTCGCGAGCGTGCGCGCTTTCTCCGCCAGCTGGATGTGATCGTCGAGCACGCCCGTGTCGATCGGCGGCGCCTGCTGGAGTGGGTGCTGGCTTTCGCCGGTCTTTCCGCCGCCTGGTTCCTCGACGACGGCATGGCCGCAGAGAGCGATCTCACCGTCGCGCAACTGGCGGCCGCCGAACTGGACCGCAGCGCATGCTGCGCGTGAATCGCACGTTGTTGCGAGCGCATCCACGCCTGCTGGGGGCCGGGTTGTTCGGCGTTCTGGCGGGGCTGGCCTGCTACTGGCTGTCACCCATGACGCGGGTGCTGGTGGGGTGGAACGGCATGGCCTGGTTGTACGTGCTGCTGATCGGCTGGCTGGCCTGGCGCGCCGATGCCGCGCAGGTGAAGCGCGTGGCGAGCATCGAGGACGAGAACGCCGAAGCAGTGCTGGTGTTGATCATCGTGGCGGCGCTGGCGAGCCTGGGGGCGATCATCGTCGAACTGGCCACCGCATCCCACGCCGGTGACCGCGAGAAGCTGGTGCGTTATGCCTTCACGGCCAGCACCGTGCTCGGTTCCTGGTTCCTCATCGGCACCATGTTCAGCATGCATTACGCGCGGATGTTCTATGCCGCCCACGAGAGCAAGCCGGTGCTGCGCTTTCCCGAAGGCGAACAGCATCCGGACCTGTGGGACTTCCTCTACTTCTCCTTCACCCTCAGCGTGGCGGTGCAGACCTCCGATGTGGAAGTCGCCTCGCGTTCGATGCGCAAGGTGGTGCTGGCGCACTCGGTGATCGGCTTCCTGTTCAATACCGCGATCCTGGGGCTGGCGATCAACATGGGCGCCGGCTTGGTCGGCTAGGCAGGCGGCAGCGTCTCGGCGGCCAGGCGCAGCGCAAGCACGACGAAGGCCAGCGAGAAGCCCCAGCGAATCCCTTGCATCACGGCGGGTCGGCCGATCACGTGGTCGCGCACCCGGGCAGCCAGCAGCCCATAGCCGATGAAGACGAGGAAGGTCATCAGTGCGAATGCCAGGCCGAGCACCAGGAACAGGGCCTTGGCGTCCGCGCTGCCGGCCGGCACGAACTGCGGCAGGAAGGCCAGGAAGAACAGCCCGAGCTTGGGGTTGAGCAGGTTGAGCCAGAGCCCGGTGCCCACCAGTTGGGTGGTGCTGCGCGGGCTGCCGGCCGAGTCCAGCGCCAGGGCGCCGTTGCCGCGCAATACCTGCCAGGCGATGAACAGCAGGTAGGCGGTGCCCAGCCATCTGAGGATCTGGAAGCTGGTCGCGCTGGCCTGCAGGATCAGCGACAGGCCGAAGGTCGCGAGCAGCAATTGCGGGACCATGCCCAGTGTGCAGCCCAGTGCCGCAAGGGTGGCCGCGCGGGCACCGAGTCCGAGGCCGACGGCCAGCGTGTAGAGCACACCGGTGCCGGGCAGCAAAACGACGACGAACGCCGTCAGCAGGAATTCTGCGTTCATTCCCGTGGGTTTCCTGTCTGCAAGAAGTGAGGCCGTGAGGCCGGCGAACTCAGGGTGCTGGTAGTGGTGCCCTGAGCGAGGAGCGCCATTGTCCTGGCGTCGGCCCGAGCTGGCGGGCGAAGGCGCGGGTCATGTGGGACTGGTCGGCGAACCCGGCGAGCAGGCTCGCTTCGGCCAGCGAGCTGCCCTCGCCGATGGCCTTGTGGGCCACTCGCACGCGGTACTGCAGCAGGTACGCGTGGGGCGTGGTGCCCAGTTCGCGGCGGAAGCGGCGCAGGGCCGCAAAGGGTGTCAGCCCGGCCAGGCCGGCGAGCTCGGCCAGTGTGGGAGCGTGGCGTGGGTCATCATGAATCCGTTCGAGCATGCGCGCCACGCTCCGGGAGGGCAGGGCGGCCGCTGTCGCGGCGATACGCCGGTCGAGCAGATCGCCGAACAGGTCGAGCAGGCCTTCGCTGGCTTCATCAGCGCAAGCGTCCGGCAGGCGCTGCAACAGGCTGGCGATGCGTCGGGCGAGTCGCGGGTCGGCCAGCGTCGGCAGGGGAAACTCCCGGCCTGCCATCTCTCGGCCGGCCAGTCGTGCAATCAGCGTCGGCTCGACGTACAGCATCCACCAGCGGCGGGGCGCACTGCGCAGGGGAATGCCGTCGTGCAGTTCATTGGGGCTCACGGTGATGATGTCGCTCGGCCCGGCCTCGACCTGGCCGCGGCCGCTCCACGAACGATGGCCGCCCTCCAGCATCACGCCGATGCCGTACTCGTCGTGGGCATGATGCGGGAAGCTGCGCTGGGTGAGGATCTCGACGGTGCGCAGGCCGGGCAGGGCAGTGGAGGTGCAGTTCACTCGGTGCAGCATGGGTCAGAGCCTGCGGGCGTGGGGTGGTGACTGGCAGAGTAGCCCCTTGTGCAGCGGTGCTCTTGAATGAAATTGACTCTTTCGCCGCTGCCGACCATCGGTACTCGGTTTGCCCCTCACCCCCACCCTCTCCCGAGGGAGAGAGGGCCGTTCGGTGTAGGCGGGTGGGCCGGTCTCAGCGGGAAGCGATGGCGCAGGAAAAACGGTGGATTCAGCCCTGCCACGGACTACCCCCTCTGCCTCAGGAGCGGGGCGCGCAGCCAGGGCTGGGGTGAGGGGGCTCCGGGGACTGAGAATGTCCAGGCTCAGAAGAACGGCCGCGACGCCTTGAACATGAATGCCGAGTCGCAATAGGCGTTGTGCCCGGAGTAGGCACTGCAGTCGCCGCCGGTGAGGCTGCTGCCGCTGTAGGAGAAGTTCAGGTCGATGCCTTTCCACGGTCGGCTGAAGTTCAACGACCAGTCGCCGTACTCGCTGACGCTGCCGCCGCTGCTCAGGCTCACGGGGGAGGCGAGGCTGTAGGCGGAGTACTTGAAGGTCACGTCGAAGCCGAGGTCGGACTGTACGCCCAGGTCGGTGAACAGCGTCGCGGTGCTGCGCCCGGCCTGGGCACTGTAGGCCGCGCCGAGGCGGCTGCCGAACACCGAGAGGCCACCGTAGAGCGCCTGGCTGTCGTAGTCGGGTTGCTCCGGGCGGCTGTAGCGCAGGGTGCCTACTTCGTAGCCCAGCTTGCCATCACCCAGCGGATGCTTGAAGCCGGCGTAGCTGTCGATCTCCAGGGGCTTCTCCTGCTCCAGGTTCGATGTCCAGCTGCCCACATACCACCCACTGTCGTGGGTGATGTCGAGGCCACCCTGGGCGCTGCTGGCCTGGCCCGGCTGGACCAGCCCCTGGGCCATGCTGCGCGTCGGCGAGTTGGCGAACTTGAGTTCGAAGTCACCCAGCTCGCGCTGCATCACCTGGGCGGCTGCATACGGCGCTGCACACAACATGCAGGCCGCGATGAGAATGGACTTGGTCATACTCCCCCCTTCTTGCGGCTGCGAGCCTTACATGGCTTCTTGCGAGCCTTCACCCCGCGTCGCACGCGTAAAAGGGTAAAGGCATTCGCCATGCCTGTGTCGACCGGTGGTCCATTAATCGACTGGCGCGGCGAGGGCCAGACGGGCCTGGCCCGGCGGTTTCCCATCGCTCGCCGAGGTTGCCGCTGTCATCGCTAACTGCTACATCTTCAAGCTCGTGCGCGACCATCGATCGATAAGGAGAATCCCATGGCCATCACTTCCGTTCCCTCCGCTGACGGGCAGGAGCTCACCATCGTGGTCCAGGGGCGTTTCGATTTCGGCGCACACCAGGAGTTCCGCAACGCCTACGAGCGCGTCGAGACCACTCCCAAGCGCTACGTGGTGGACCTGAAGGGCGCCACCTATCTGGACAGCTCGGCGCTGGGGATGCTCCTGCTGCTGCGCGACCATGCCGGTGGCGAGAGCGCGCAGGTCAGCCTGGTACACTGCAACCCCGATGTGCGCAAGGTGCTGGCCATTTCCAACTTCGAGCAGCTGTTCAAGATCAGCTGACGCGGCCCGGTCCGCAGTGGCAACGGCCATGTCCGAACTCCTCACGGTACTGATCGCCGACGACAACGCCGCCGACCGCCTGCTGCTGTCGACCATCGTCAGCCGCCAGGGTCATCGCGTGCTCACCGCCGCCAACGGGCTGGAAGCCCTGGCGCTGTTCGCCCAGGAGCGCCCGCAGCTGGTGCTGATGGATGCACTGATGCCGGTGATGGACGGCTTCGAGGCGGCGCGGCGGATTCGCCGGCAGGCCGGCGAAGAGCTGGTGCCGATCATCTTCCTCACCTCGCTGAGCGAGCCCGAGGCGCTGGTGCAGAGCCTGGAGGCGGGCGGCGACGACTTCCTCTCCAAGCCCTACAACCGCATCATCCTCGAAGCCAAGATCCGCGCCATGGGGCGCCTGCATCACCTGCAGCGGATGGTGCTGGAGCAGCGCGACCTGATCGCCCGGCACAACGAACACCTGCTCAACGAGCAGCGGGTGGCCAAGGCGGTGTTCGACAAGGTGGCGCATTCGGGGTGCCTGAATGCGGCGAATATCCGCTATCTGCAATCACCCTTTGCCTTGTTCAACGGCGACCTGCTGCTGGCGGCCTTCAAGCCTTCCGGCGGCATGCACGTGCTGCTCGGTGACTTCACCGGCCATGGCTTGCCCGCGGCCATCGGTGCCATGCCGCTGGCCGAGGTGTTCTACGGCATGACCGCCAAGGGCTACCCGATGGCGGACATCCTTCGGGAGATGAATGCCAAGCTCAAGCGCATCCTCCCGGTAGGGGTGTTCTGCTGCGCCGCGGTGCTCAACCTGAGTTTCCAGCGCGGCCTGGTGGAGGTGTGGAACGGCGGCCTGCCCAATGGCTACCTGCTGCGCCAGCAGCCGCGCGAGATCGTTCCGCTGGTTTCGCGGCACTTGCCGTTGGGGATACTCGAGGCGTCTGCCTTCAGCGACCACTGCGAGGTCTACGCCATGGAGGAGGGCGACCGAGTGTTTCTCTTCTCCGACGGGGTGCTGGAAGCGCGCAATGCCGCCGGCGAAGTGTTCGGGGAGCAGCGCCTGCGCGAGGTCTACGACAGCGAGCCAAGCTCCGCGCGCCTGTTCGATGGTATCCAGGCCGCCCTGGCGCGCTTCCGCGGCGAGGCCCAGGATGACGTCAGCATGCTGGAGGTCGCGCTGGTCCCCGAGGACTCGCTGCAGCGCCCGCCGCTGGCGTTCTCCGACAATGGCCTGAGCAGCCCGCTGGACTGGTCCGCCAGTTTCGAGTTCCGCGCGCCGACCCTGCGCAATTTCAATCCCCTGCCTTTCCTGCTGCAGTTGCTGATGGAAGTGCACGACCTGCGCCCGCGCGGCGGCGCGCTCTACACCGTACTCGCCGAGCTGTACTCCAACGCCCTGGAGCACGGCGTCATGGGCCTGGACTCAACGCTCAAGTGCGATGCCGCCGGCTTCGCCCGCTATTACCAGGAGCGCAGCCAGCGTCTCCACGAGCTGCACGACGGCTTCGTGCGTTTCCACCTCGACCTCGCGCCCCACGGCGATGGCGGGCGGTTGCTGATGCGGGTGGAGGACAGCGGCGAGGGTTTCGACGTCGGCGCGGTGCTCGCTTCGCAGCAGGCTGCCGGCAGTCTCTGCGGGCGCGGCCTCACGCTGGTCCGGCAACTGGCCGACCGCTGCCAGTGGTCGAGTGATGGCAAGACCGTGGCCGTGGAGTTCTTCTGGTCGGCTCAGGCATAATCGGGGCCTTCTTGTCCCCCCCGCAGGGTGGCGAGCCGTCCTCCAGGGAGTGCCCCATGTCCGAGCCGCATCTCGATGGCGCCGTGCTGAGCAATTTGCTGTCGATCATGGAAGACGAGTACCCGCTCCTGGTGGAGACCTTCCTCAGCGACTCCGAAGAGCGCCTGCGCAGCATCCGCGAGGCATCCGCCGTCAGCGATGCGCCAGCCCTGCGCCACGCTGCGCACAGCTTCAAGGGCAGCTGCGGCAACATGGGCGCTTCCGTACTGAGCAGCCTGTGCAAGCGCCTGGAAGAGGCCGCACGGCAGAATGACCTGGCCAGCGCCCAGAGCCTGATCGGCAAGGTCGAGCACGAATTCTCCATCGTCCGTACCCTGCTGGTGCCCGGTCGCCCCTGAGTTTTCCGAGTTGGCCCGCGCCTTGCTATCTCCGTGTTGGATATTCACATCAACGGAGAACTCCGATGGCTGTCGCCCCGGATATGTTATTGACGTCGACGCCTGACACCAGGCCCAAGGCGGCGCTCTCCAAGTCTGCCCAGAATTCGTCGAACAGCAGCAACGACAAGGGTTCCAGCTTCGCCGACGTCTATGCCAAGGAGCAGCGTCCGGCGGCCAGCGAGCGCCCGGACAAGCCCGTCAAGGCGAAGACCGACAAGCCTCGGGACACTGCCGACAAGGGCACCGCGAGCAAGGATTCTGCAGCGCCGGCTGCCGCCGACCAGCCAAAGGTTGCCGAGGACGGCAAGGCCTTGCCGGCCGATGGCGCCAGCAAGGCGCAGGACAGCACGGCAGCCGATACCGAAGCCAAGACCGATGCGACCCTCGACCCGCTGCTGATGCTGGGCATGACCGGGCAACTGCCGGAGCCCGAGGCGCCACCGTTGGTGGTCAGCAGCGGGGCCAGCCAGCTGACGGATGCCAGCAGCGATGGCGACTTGCAGAAGCTCAACGAGATCCCTGGCGTGAGCCTGGCCCTGGGGTTGGGTGGCGAGGATCAGGCACCACAGGTTCAGCAGACGCAGCTGGCCGGCCACCTGGTAGCCAAGGCCGACGGCAAGGCGAACGTCGACGCGAAGAACGACTTGTCCGCTGCCCTGGCCGCGCTGAACCCTGATTCGGCCGCCAAGGGCGGTGAAGCGAAGCTCGCCGAAGGCGCGCTGAAGGATGCTCCCGACCTGACCCAGCAATTGGCGGATGTGCAGACCGACGCCAAGCCGGAGATGCCGCGCAACGAGACCTTCGCTGCGCGTCTGGAGTCCCTGACCCAGGCGCTGAACACGCCACAGGCCATGACCACTCGCCCGGTGAACCCGCTGGTGCCCGGCCAGGCGGTGTCGATGCAGCAGAATGGCTGGACCGACCAGGTGGTGGACCGGGTGATGTGGATGTCCTCGCAGAACCTCAAGTCCGCCGAGATTCAGATGGACCCGGCCGACCTCGGTCGCCTGGAGGTGCGCATCCACATGACCGCCGACCAGACCCAGGTGAACTTCGTCAGCGCCAACGCCGGCGTGCGTGAAGCGCTGGACAGCCAGCAGCACCGCTTGCGCGAAATGTTCAGCCAGCAGGGCATGGGCCAGCTGGACGTCAACGTCTCGGACCAGTCCGCCCGTGGCTGGCAGCAGCAACAGCAGGGTGATGAGCGCGGCGGTTCGCGGCGCGTGGCCGGTTCCGACAGTGGCGACGACGAGCCGATGATCAGTGGCGTATCGGAGATTCGCCCGGCATCGACGGCGCAGGGCAGGGGATTGGTGGATTACTACGCGTGATTCCTGTGCGGCTTGCGGGGCAGCGCGGCGCGCCTGAGAGCGCCCTCACCCTCTCCCAAGGGGAGAGGGGACTGTCCTGAGGGTTGGGCAGTCCGCAGCCATCCGGCAAGCACCTTCGCTGTTAAAGGTACGGGAGGCCCCCTCTCCCTCTGGGAGAGGGCTGGGGTGAGGGAATTGCCCGAGCAGTGAGTTTCCCTGTTAGTCGCCCCAACGCCTGATCGTCATGGTGCACAGGAAAATTCTTACGCTCCCCGTGACATCCTCCGTCTAGCCTGTAATATCCGCGGCGGCGCCAGTCGAACTGGCACAGCCCTTGCTGATACCCCCTGTATCAGCGCATTGCGCCGGAATAGTGACGGATATTTGGCATGGCCAAGAAAGAACAGCCTCCGCTTCCCGATGGACAAGCTCCCGCCAAGGGCAAGCTGAAACTCATCATCATTATCGTACTGGCCTTTCTGTTGGCGGTCGGTGCTTCGGTGGGCGGCACCTGGTTCTTCCTGCACAAGAGCGCCAAGCCCGAGGAAGCCGAAGCCAAGAGCGCCGAGCACGCGGAGCCGACCAAGAAGCAGGCGGTCTACGAGATTCTCGCGCCGGCCTTCGTGGTCAACTTCAATCAGAACGGTCGCCAGCGCTATCTGCAGGTGGCCGTCGCCCTGATGGGCCGCGATCAGGCGCAGATGGACGCGCTGCGCGAGCAGATGCCGCTGGTGCGCAACCAGTTGGTGATGCTGTTCTCCAGTCAGAATTTCGACACGCTGGTGACGCCGGTGGGCAAGGAAATGCTGCGTCAGCAGGCGACTTCCAGTCTTCAGGAACTGGCGAAGAAGGCGACCGGTCAGTTGACCGTGGAGCAAGTGCTTTTCACCAACTTCGTATTGCAGTAGGTACCCGCCATGGCCATGCAGGATCTACTTTCCCAGGACGAGATCGACGCGCTGTTGCACGGCGTGGACGATGGCCTGGTGGAAACCGAGTCCGACGTCGAGCCGGGGGCGATCAAGTCCTACGACCTGACTAGTCAGGACCGCATCGTCCGGGGCCGCATGCCGACCCTGGAGATGATCAACGAGCGGTTCGCCCGCTACACCCGCATCAGCATGTTCAACCTGCTGCGCCGCTCGGCGGACGTCGCCGTGGGCGGCGTGCAGGTGATGAAATTCGGCGAGTACGTGCATTCGCTGTACGTGCCCACCAGCCTCAACCTGGTGAAGATGAAACCCCTGCGCGGCACCGCGCTGTTCATCCTCGACGCCAAGCTGGTGTTCAAGCTGGTGGACAACTTCTTCGGCGGCGACGGGCGCCACGCCAAGATCGAGGGCCGCGAGTTCACCCCCACCGAGCTGCGCGTGGTGCGGATGGTCATCGAGCAGGCCTTCGTCGATCTCGCCGAAGCCTGGCAAGCGGTGATGCCGATCACCTTCGAGTACGTGAACTCCGAGGTGAACCCGGCGATGGCCAACATCGTCAGCCCCAGCGAAGTGGTGGTGGTCTCCACCTTCCACATCGAACTGGACGGCGGCGGCGGCGACCTGCACATCACTTTGCCGTACGCAATGATCGAGCCGATCCGCGAGATGCTCGACGCCGGCTTCCAGTCCGACGTGGACGACCAGGACGAGCGCTGGATCAACGCCCTGCGCGAGGACATCCTCGACGTCAACGTGCCGCTGGGCGCCACCGTCGTGCGCCGCCAGCTCAAGCTGCGGGACATCCTGCACATGCAGCCGGGTGATGTGATCCCGGTGGAACTGCCCGAGCACATGATCATGCGCGCCAACGGCGTGCCTTCCTTCAAGGTCAAGCTGGGTTCGCACAAGGGCAACCTGGCCTTGCAGATTCTCGATCCGCTCGTGCGCCCGCGCTGAGTGAATCCCAAGAGGACCCACCATGTCAGACGAAGAAAACGTGACTCCCGAAGAACAGGCACTGGCCGACGAATGGGCTGCGGCGCTCTCCGAATCGGGTGACGCCAACCAGGACGACATCGATGCGATGATGGCCGGCGCCGCCGCTCCGGCCGTGCCCGCCGCGCCGCGCGCGCCGATGGAAGAGTTCGGCATGGCGCCCAAGGCGCCGACCATTGCCGGCCTCGAAGGCCCCAACCTGGATGTGATCCTGGATATTCCGGTGACCATTTCCATGGAGGTCGGCCACACCGACATCAGCATCCGCAACCTGCTGCAGCTCAACCAGGGCTCGGTGATCGAACTCGATCGCCTGGCCGGCGAGCCGCTGGACGTGCTGGTCAACGGCACGCTGATCGCCCACGGCGAAGTGGTGGTGGTGAACGAGAAGTTCGGCATCCGCCTCACCGACGTGATCAGCCCCAGCGAACGCATCAAGAAGCTGCGCTGACATGGCCCGCCTGCTCGCGAAACTGTCCGTCCTGCCGCTGGCGGGGCTGTCCCTCCTGGCGATGGCCGACGAGGCCGCCAAGGTTCCGGCATCCAACCCGGCCATTGTCCACGCCAGCTCCACGCCGAGCCTGATCACCGGCAGCGCCGGCGCGCAGCTGATGCAGCTGTTGCTGGGCCTGGTGCTGGTGGTCGGCCTGATCTTCCTGCTCGCCTGGCTGGTGCGCCGCGTGCAGCAGGTGGTGCCGCGCGGCAATCAGTCGATCCGCCTGATTTCCAGCCAGGCGCTCGGCCCGCGCGATCGCCTGGTGCTGGTGCAGGTGGGCGAGGAGCAGGTGCTGCTGGGCCTGACGCCGGGCCGCATTACTGCGCTGCACGTCATGCGCCAGCCGGTGCATGCCGCCGAGACGGAGCCCGCGCAGCCGGAATTCGCCCAGCGCCTGCTGGAATTGCTGAACAAGGACAAGGGCCGCCCGCAGTGACCCGTTCGCCGACTTCTTCCGTGCTGATCGGCGCGCTCAAGCGTTTCGTGCCGCTGCTCCTGGCCCTGCTGGCGCTGGCCGCGCCCCAAGCCTTCGCCGCTGATCCGACGCAACTGACGGCGATCACCGTGACCACCAACCCGCAGGGGCAGCAGGAGTATTCGGTCAGCCTGCAGATCCTGCTGATCATGACGGCGCTGAGCTTCATCCCGGCGTTCGTCATGCTGATGACCAGCTTTACGCGGATCATCATCGTCTTCTCCATCCTGCGCCAGGCGCTGGGCCTGCAGAGCACGCCGTCGAACCAGGTGCTGATCGGCCTGGCCATGTTCCTGACGCTGTTCGTGATGGCGCCGGTGTTCGACAAGATCAACAGCACCGCGCTGCAGCCCTATCTGAACGAGCAGATCCCGGCACAGGAAGCGATCACCCGCGCCGAGGTGCCGCTCAAGGCCTTCATGCTGGCGCAGACCCGGCAATCGGATCTGGAGCTGTTCGTGCGGCTGTCCAAGCGCACCGACATCGCCAGCGCCGACGCCACGCCCCTGACCATCCTGGTGCCGGCGTTCGTCACTTCGGAGTTGAAGACGGCCTTCCAGATCGGTTTCATGATCTTCATTCCGTTCCTGATCATCGACCTAGTGGTGTCCAGCGTACTGATGGCGATGGGCATGATGATGCTCTCGCCGCTGATCATCTCGTTGCCGTTCAAGATCATGCTGTTCGTCCTGGTGGACGGCTGGGCACTGATCATCGGTACGCTCGCCGGCAGTTTCGGGACGGTCTAGCGATGAACCTCTCTGCTGAACGACAGGAGCAGCCATGACCCCCGAAGTCGCCGTCGACCTGTTCCGTGAAGCGCTCTGGCTGACCGCCGTGATCGTCGGCGTTCTGGTGTTGCCCAGTCTGCTGGTGGGCCTGATCGTGGCGATGTTCCAGGCCGCCACTCAGATCAACGAGCAGACCCTGAGCTTCCTGCCGCGCCTGCTGGTGGTATTGATGACCCTGATCGTGCTGGGGCCCTGGCTGCTGCGGCAGCTGATGGAGTACACCCAGTCGCTGATCACCAGCATCCCGACGCTGATCGGCTGATGCTCGAGCTCAGCAACGCGCAGATCGGCGGCTGGATCGGGGCCTTCCTGTTCCCGCTGTTCCGCATCGCAGCGATGTTGATGGTGATGCCGATCATCGGCACCCAGCTGGTGCCCACCCGTGTGCGCCTCTACCTGTCCGTGGCGATCGCCGTGGCCCTGGTGCCGAACCTGCCGCCGATGCCGCAGGTGGACGCGCTGAGCCTCAAGGCGATGGTCTACATCGCCCAGGAAATCCTCGTCGGCGCCATGCTCGGCTTCGTCCTGCAGTTGATGTTCCATGCCTTCGTCATCTCCGGGCAGATCATCTCCATGCAGATGGGCCTGGGTTTCGCCTCCATGGTCGACCCCACCAACGGCATTTCCGTGCCGGTGCTGGGGCAGTTCTTCACCATGCTGGTGACGCTGCTGTTCCTCTCCATGAACGGCCACCTGGTGGTGTTCGAGGTGCTGGCGGAAAGCTTCAACACGCTGCCGGTGGGCGAGGGGCTGTCGAGCAACCATTTCATCACCGTGGCCGGGAAGCTCGGCTGGGTCCTGGGGGCCGGGCTGATGATCGCCTTGCCGGCGATCACCGCGCTGCTGGTGGTCAACCTCGCGTTCGGCGCCATGACGCGCGCCGCGCCGCAGCTGAATATCTTCTCCATCGGTTTCCCCCTGACCCTGGTCATGGGGTTCGTCATTGTCTGGATTGGCAGTGCCGACATTCTGACTCAGTACCAGGCACTGGCCAGTGAAGGCCTGCGCCTGCTTCGCGAACTCGTGGGGGCCCGCTGATGGCCGAGAACGACAGTAGCGAAGACAAGACAGAGGAACCTACAGAGAAGCGGCGCCGCGACGCGCGCGAGAAAGGGCAGCTACCCAGGTCCAAGGAGCTGAACACCCTGGCCGTGCTGCTCGCCGGCGCCGGTGGTCTGCTGATGTTCGGCGCCAGCCTCGCCGATGCGCTGCTGCGCCTGATGCGCGGCAGCTTCGAGTTCGACCGCGCCACGGCGATGAACAGCGAGAGCATGCTCAACCTGCTGATCGCGGGTGCGAAGATCGGCGCCGACGGCGTCTGGCCGATCCTCGCCGTGTTGCTGGTGGCTGCGCTGATCGGGCCGGTGGCCCTGGGCGGCTGGCTGTTTTCCGCCGAGGCGCTGGCGCCCAAGTTCAGCCGGATGAACCCGCTGGCGGGACTCAAGCGCATGTTCTCCTTGCGCTCGCTGACCGAGTTGCTCAAGGCGCTGGCCAAGTTCGTGCTGGTGCTGATCGTGGCGATACTGGTGCTCAAGTCCGACCAGGACGACCTGCTGGCGATGTCCCACGAGCCGCTGGAGCAGGCCATGGTGCACAGCGCCAAGGTCGTGGGCTGGAGCGCCTTCTGGCTGGCCTGCAGCATCATCTTCATCGCCGCCGCGGACGTTCCGTTCCAGCTCTGGGACAACCGCAAGAAGCTGATGATGACCAAGCAGGAGGTCAAGGACGAGTACAAGGACTCCGAGGGCAAGCCGGAGGTCAAGGCCAAGGTCCGCCAGATGCAGCGCGAGATGGCCAACCGACGCATGATGCAGGCGGTGCCCCAGGCCGACGTGGTGATCACCAACCCGACCCACTTCGCCGTGGCCCTGCAGTACGACGCCGAGAAGGGCGGCGCACCGCGCCTGCTGGCCAAGGGCAACGACTTCATGGCCCTGAAGATTCGCGAGATCGCCCAGGAGCACAAGGTCACCGTGCTCGAATCCCCGGCGCTGGCGCGGGCGGTGTACTACTCCACCGAACTCGATCACGAGATTCCCGCCGGCCTCTACCTGGCGGTCGCCCAGGTGCTGGCCTATGTCTACCAGCTCAAGCAGTACCGCGCCGGCAAGGGCAAACGCCCGGGGCCGATGCCGGACCTGCCGATTCCGCCGGATCTGCGCCGCGACGAGTGAGGGTGAAGTGCTGCAACAGTGAAGTGCAGCAGTCTCGTGAGGCGCCGCTTGCCATTCTCAATACACGGCAGAGGTGCTTGGGGCCGCTAACGGTTGCCCCTTGAAGCGCCCGGCGAGTTCACGCAGCGAGCGCATCAGCAGGCTGGTATCGACGCCGACGGCGACGAAGTTGCAGCCCAACTCCAGGTAGCGCCGGGCGAGCCGCTCATCGGCGCTGAGGATGCCGGCGGCCTTGCCGGCTCGCCGGATACATGTGATGGCATCCTCGATGGCGGCCTGGACTTCCGGGTGCCCGGGGTTGCCGCGATGGCCCATGGCTGCGCTGAGGTCCGCTGGGCCGATGAATACACCATCGACACCGTCCACGGCGGCGATGGTGTCGAGGTTGGCCAGACCCTCGAGGTTTTCCACCTGTACCAGCAGGCACATCTGCGCGTCGGCTTCGTCCAGATAGGCAGGGATATTGTTCCAGCGCGAGGCGCGGGCCAGGGCGCTGCCAACACCCCGTACGCCAAAGGGTGGATAACGCATGGCGCGCACCAGTTCGCCCGCTTGCTCGGCGGAGTCGACCATGGGGACCAGAAGGGTTTGCGCTCCGATGTCGAGCAACTGCTTGATCAATGCCGTATCACCGAGTACCGGACGAATGATCGGCTGTACCGGGTAGGGCGCCACCGCTTGCAGTTGGCCGAGCAGACTGCGCAGGTCGTTGGGGGCGTGTTCGCCGTCGATCAACAGCCAATCGAAGCCGGCGTTGGCCGACAGCTCCGCGCAATAGGGGTCGGCCAGGCCAAGCCACAGGCCGATCTGTGGCTCACCGGATTGCAGGCGTTGTTTGAAGACATTGATGGGCGTGTGCATGGGCCTCACCTCACACAAAGCGGCAAGAGATGCTGCCGAGCTGGTCGTAATCGACATGGAAGGTGTCCCCTGGCGCCGCGGCCACCGGGCGGGTGAAGGAGCCGCCAAGAATCACCTGGCCGGGCAGCAGGGTGACGTCGTAGGGCGACAGTTTGTTGGCCAGCCAGGCCACGCCCTTGGCCGGATGATTGAGCACGGCGGCCGAGACTCCGGATTCCTCTATTACGCCGTTGCGGTAGAGGATCGCAGGTACCCGGCGCAGGTCGATATCGCTGGGCCGCACCGCACGGCCGCCCATCACTACACCGGCGTTGGCGGCGTTGTCGGAAATGGTGTCGAAAACCTTGCGTGTGGCTTGGGTGTCAGGGTCCACTTGTTGGATGCGTGCGTCGATGATCTCCAGTGCGGGGATCACCCACTCGGTGGCGTCTAGGACGTCGAACAAGGTGACGTTCGGACCTTTCAGCGGCTTGCCGAGTATGAATGCCAGCTCCACTTCCACGCGCGGCACGATGAAGCGGGTGAAGGGGATGTCACTGCCTTCGTCGAAGAACATATCGTCGAGCAGCACGCCGTAATCGGGTTCGCTGATGTTCGATGAGACCTGCATGGCGCGTGATGTCAGGCCGATCTTGTGCCCTTTGAGCACGCGGCCGTCAGCGATCTTGCGTTCAACCCACATGCGCTGGATGGCATAGGCGTCGTCGAGGCTGATGTCGGGGTAGTCGAGGGAGAATTGCCGTACCTGCTGGCGCGAGCGCTCGGCGGCATCGAGGCGGGCGGCGGCTTTCTGAATGAGTGTGGCGTCGAGCATGGTGGGGTTTCTCAGCGAGGGTTGACCACGGCGGCCGGGGCCCGCAGGACCAGGGCGGCGCCGATGGCGATAAGGCTGGCCAGGACGAACAGGGCCAGGCTGGAACTGTGGGTGGTGTCGCGCATCCAGCCGATGAAATAGGGGGCACCGAAGGACGCGATACTGCCGAAGGAGCTGATCAGGGCGATGCCGGCCGCCTGGGTGCGGTCGGCGAGAAAGGCCGGCGGCAGTTGCCAGAACATCGGTAGCGCTGCGCTGGCGCCCATCCCGGTGAGCACCAGCCCGCTGAGTACCAGCGTGGTGTTGCTGGGCAGCAGGCCGGTGAGGGTCAGGCCGGCGGCAGCCATCAACAACGGCACGGCAAGATGCCAGCGCCGCTCGCGGCGGCGATCCGAGGAGCGCCCGAGGCCGATCATGAACACGCAGCCAGCCAGGTAAGGCAGGGCGCTGAGCAGTCCGACGCGACCATCGGATGCGATGCCGGTACCGTGGATCAGGCTGGGCATCCAGAACGCCAGGGTGTTCACCGCGAGCATCACCGCGAAGTAGATGGCCACCAGCAGCCAGACATGGCGATCACGGAAGATGCCGCTGAAGGAGGTGATCTGCTTGCGTTGTTCCTCGCTGTCGAGTTGCTCGCGCAACTCTGCCTTCTGCACCTCGCTCAGCCAGCCCACGCGCTCGAAGCTTTCCGGCAGGCAATGCCAGACCACCATGCCCAGCAGCACGACTGGCAGGCCTTCGATGAGGAACATCCATTGCCAGCCGCGTAATCCGAGGAAGTCATGGAAGCCTTCGAGAATCCCGCCGGACAGCGGTCCTCCGATGACCCCCGCCATGGGCACGGCGATGGCGAACAGGGCGGTGACCTGGGCGCGGCGGTTGGCCGGGAACCAGCGGTTGAGAAACACCAGGATGCCAGGGAAGAAGCCCGCCTCGGCCACCCCCAGCAGCAGGCGCAGGGCGTAGAATCCGGAGGCGCTCTGTACCAGCAGCATGGCGCTGGAGAGCAGGCCCCAGGTCACCATCAGGAAAGCAATCCAGCGGCGTGGGCCGACGCGTTCTAGCATCAGGTTGCTGGGCACGCCGAATAGCGCATAGGCGACGAAGAACAACCCGGCACCGAGGCCGTAGACGGTGTCGCTGAAGTGCAGGTCGGTACTCATCTGCAGCTTGGCGAAACCGATGTTGATGCGGTCCAGATGGGCGAAGACGTAGCACACCAGCAGCAGCGGCATCAGTCGCCAGAGCACTTTCTGGTGAGTGGCAGTGGCGCGGGAGGATGGGGCAGTGGTGGTAACGGGAGTGGCTGTGCTCATGATGTTGTCTTTATTGTGTGAGTGGCCGATAAGGGCAACGAGCGTCAGCTCGTCTGCCCCGAGAGAAAGGCGTGGACGTTGTTCTGCTTGTAGTTGAGCTCGGCGTTCAGCTCGCTCATTTCGAACGACAAGGCCAGTAGCCGACGCTGCTGGAGCGTCGCGAAGTGCGCGGTGATGACCTGAAAGAGCGCCTCCGCGACGTGTCGGCGAGTTTCCAGGTCGCGTCCCGCTCCCACTTTCAGGCTCATGTGAGCGAAGGCGTAGTCCTGTTGGCCGTCGGCCATGCGCCAGGTATCCAGGCGTATGGCGCGGCTGCGGATTCCGCCGAGAGGGAAGATACCGCTCGCACCAAGGGACGCGTGGACCTTCTCGAACAGACTGGGTAGGTTCGCCTCGGCTTCGATGTTGTGCGTGTACTCGACGATGAAGTGCGGCATCCAGAGGGCCCTCAGAGTCGGCTGGCGGAAGGGCCGCCGGCAGGATTGCCGGCTTGTGCGGCGGGAATCGCCGAGCCGTCCTGTGCGGTCACCGGGAGCACCACGTTGATCTGCCCGGTACCGGAGGAGCCGAAGTAGGGCGTCACCACTTCGGCACGGCCGTCGTAGGCCGACCAGCCCAGCGCGCCGAGGAGCATCGCGGTGTCGTGCATGAAGCCTTCGCCATGGCCCTTGGCCGCGTATTCCGGAAGCATGTCGCAGAAGGTTGACCAATCACCCTGCTGCCACATCTCTACCACCCGGTGGTCGAGGGTTTCGAGGAACGGGCTCCAGATCTTGTCGGCGAATTCCGGGGCTTGGCCGTTCTGGGCGAAGCGATGGCTCAGTGAGCCGCTGGCGAGGAAGGCCACTGTGCCGTCGTAGTGCTCCTCGACCGCCTTGCGCATGGCCCAGCCCAGTCGCGCACTGTCGTTGAGGTAGTGCACGGTGCATAGCGCTGAGACCGAGATCACCTTGAAGTGGCGGTCTTGGTTCATATAACGCATCGGCACCAAAGTGCCGTACTCCGGCCCGAGGGTGGTGGCGTCGTGGGCCAGTACGTTGACACCCAGGGCATTGCAGCTCTGCGCGAGGATGCGCCCGAGTTCAGGGTTGCCGGGGAACTCGTACGCCATGTTGGCGATGAAGTGCGGCAGTTCGTTGCTGGTGTAGAGCCCCTGGAAGTGTGGCGCGCAGTTGATGTGGTAACCGGCGTTGACCAGCCAGTGGGTATCGAACACGACGATGGTATCGACACCCAACTCGCGGCAGCGGCGACCGATCTCGTGGAGTCCGTCGATCGCCGGCTGGCGGCTTCCCTGGCGTGGGCCGGGCAGTTCGGAGAGGTATAGCGACGGGACGTGGGTGATCTTGGCAGCCAGCGCGACTGTGCCCATGGTGGTTCTCCTGGTGCGGGGTGCCGCCTGTAGGGCACCCGGATTCTTGTGATTGTTCTCTGCACGCCGGCGATGCTGGCGGCCTTGGGTGGCCGCTCTATCGTCGAGCCGTTTCCTAGACGCCCCAGCGGGGAATGGGATGGCTACCCATGGAAATGCAGACGTTCTTGATCTCGGCGAAGACCTCGAAGCTGTATTGCCCGCCTTCACGGCCAGTGCCCGAACCCTTCACGCCGCCGAATGGCTGGCGCAGGTCGCGGACGTTCTGGCTGTTGATGAACACCATGCCGGCTTCGATGCCGCGTGCCAGGCGATGTGCCTTGCCGATGTCCTGGGTCCAGATGTAGGAGGCCAGGCCGTACTCGGTTTCGTTGGCCAGCTTTAGCGCTTCGGCCTCGTCCTTGAACTTCATCAGGCAGACCACTGGGCCGAAGATTTCTTCCTGCGCGATGCGCATGCGGTTGTCCACGTCGGCGAACACCGTGGGCTGGATGAACTGTCCTCTGGCCAAGTGCGCTGGCAGGTTGGCCGGGCGTTCCAGTCCGCCGGCCAGCAGGCTGGCGCCTTCCTCGATGCCGAGGCGGATGTAGCCGGTGACCTTGTCATAGTGGGCCTGGGTGATCATCGAGCCGACCTGGGTCTTCGGATCCTGCGGGTCGCCGACGATCAGGCGCTTGGCACGGGCGGCGAATTCGGCGACGAACCGGTCGTAGACCGTTTCCTGGATGAAGATGCGGCTGCCGGCAGTACAGCGTTCGCCGTTCAGCGAGAAGATGGTGAACAGCGCGGCGTCAAGGGCCCGGTCGAGGTCGGCATCATCGAAGATCAGCACCGGCGACTTACCGCCCAGTTCCATCGAGTACTTCTTCAGGCCGGCGGTCTGCATGATTTTCTTGCCGGTGGCGGTACCGCCGGTGAAGGAGATGGCCCGTACGTCCGGGTGGCGCACCAGGGCGTCACCCGCGCTGGCGCCGTAACCCTGCACTACGTTGAGCACGCCGGGCGGGATGCCGGCCTCCAGGGCCAGACGGCCCAGTTCGTTGGCGGTCAGGGGCGAGAGCTCGCTCATCTTCAGTACTGCGGTATTACCCAACGCCAGGCACGGCGCGGTCTTCCAGGTGGCGGTCATGAATGGCACGTTCCACGGCGATACCAGGGCGCAGACACCCACCGGCTGGTACAGCGTGTAGTTGAGCATCTGATCGTCCACCGGGTAGCTGTGGCCGTCCATGCGCGTGCAGACCTCGGCGAAGAACTCGAAGTTGTGCGAGGCGCGGGGGATTAGCACGTTTCGGGTCTGGTGGATCGGCAGGCCGGTGTCGAGGGTTTCCAGTTCGGCGAGGTTGGGCACATTCGCTTCGATCAGTTCGCCCAGCTTGCGCATCAGCCTGGCGCGCTCCTTGGTCGGGGTGTTGGCCCATTTCGGGAAGGCTTGCTTGGCCGCTGCCACGGCTTGGGCGATTTCCTCGGCGCCGCCGCTGGCGACTTCGCCTATGGCTTCGCCGGTAGCCGGGTTGTAGTTGGTGAAGGCTTCTTTGCTCTCGACCTCGCGGCCGTTGATCCAGTGCTTGATCATGCGGGTATCTCTGTCTCGATTAGGCGCGGGCGCGGTTCGCGAAGAACTCGGCCTCACTGACGATGTGGTTGACCAGGCGGCCGACGCCTTCTACTTCCACCACCACTTCATCGCCCGGCATCACGTCGGCCAGGCCTTCGGGTGTGCCAGTGGCGATCATGTCGCCCGGCTGCAGGGTCATGAAGCTGGAGAAGTATTCGATCAGGTAGGGGATGTCGAAGATCATGTCGGCGGTGCTGCCTTCCTGCTTCAACTCGCCATTGACCCAGGTACGCAAGGTCAACCGCGAGGGATTGGGCACCTTGTCGGCGCTGATGATCCAGGGACCGACCGGGGTGGTGGCGTCGCGGTTCTTCACCCGCAGGTTGGGTCGGTAGTAGTTCTCCAGGTAGTCACGGATGGCGTAGTCGTTGCAGACGGTGTAGCCGGCCAGGTAGGCGAGGGCGTCCTCACGCTTGACGTTACGCGCCGGCTTGCCGATGACCGCCACCAGTTCGCACTCGTAGTGCATGTAGGCGACGCCATCCGGCCGCCAGGTAACCTGGTTGTGGCCGGTGTAGGTGCCACGCGACTTGATGAACGCCAGCGGCTCGGTGGGTGCCTTGAAGGCCAGCTCGGCGGCATGGTCGGCATAATTCAGGCCAAGGGCGAACATGCTGCCGGTGGCCGGTGGCAGCCACTCCACCTGGTGTTCGCCGAGCAGTTGGCCATCGGCCAGGCGCACGGCGTTGGCAGCTTCCACGGTGACTGCGTGGATGGCGCCCTGATAGCGGATACGTGCGTGTTTCATCTCAGGCTTCCTCCGCCACGATGTGATTGACCAGACGGCCCAGCCCTTCGATTTCCACTACTACCTCGTCACCGGGCTGCACATCGACGCGGCCCTCGGGGGTGCCGGTGAGGAGCACATCGCCGGCGTGAAGCGTCATGAACTCACTGATCTCGGCGATCAGCCGAGGAATGCTGCGCAGCAAATTGGCGGTGCTGTTGTGCTGGCGCTCCTTGCCGTTGACCAGCAGGCGGATCGGCAGGGCATGTGGGTCGGCGATCTCGTCGCGGCCGACCACCTCGCTGCCCAACGGGCAGAAGCCGTCGCGGCATTTGGCTTTGACCGCCGGGCGGTAGTAACTGTCTTCCGGCAGGCTGAACTCGTTGACGATCACATAGCCGGCCACATAGTCCATGGCCTGGTCTTCGCTGACGCGGCTGGCGTCACGAGCGAGCACGACACCCAGCGCTGGGCCCGGTTGCAGACGCTCGACTCCGGCGGGAAAGACCACCGCCTGGCCATCGCCGTTGCGGGTGTTGGGGGTCTTGATGAACAGCACCGGCTTGAGCGGCGGCCGTTGGTAGGGAGCTTGCTGGAACTCTTCCAGCCGGCTGTGCAACAGGCCCTGGTAGTTCAGCGCGACGCCGAACAGGGTGCCGTTGGCGACTTCACTTGCTGCGCGACGCATGGTGTTCGCTCCTGGGTTGCTTGTCGGGGCCGCAGATGTCGCGGTGCGATAGGAATGGCTATTTCGTTAATATGTGAATGTTATAATTAACATGTTAACAATGGTCAAGCCCTGAGCATCGATAGCTGCGTGAAAGGGCGCGGAGGTTTTTGCCGTTGCGAGTTACTGGCGTGACCTCGGGCTTTGCGATCCTTGGGATGGATGACAGCGTTGCGCGGGCTGACACCTTGTTGGTTAAATCCAGCCTTTATCGATTCGAACAGGCGCTATATGCCAAGTCCTCGTCCTTCTCTGACCCTCACGCTGCTTCAGGCCCGCGAAGCGGCCATGGCGTTTTTCCGTCCAATGCTCAATCAGCATGGATTGACGGAGCAGCAGTGGCGGGTGATCCGAATCCTGCGCCAGAACGGCGAGATGGAGAGTTACCAACTGGCCGACCAGGCCTGCATCCTCAAGCCGAGCATGACCGGTATGCTGGTGAGGCTGGAGCGTGACGGAATCGTCAAGCGCTGGAAGTCGCCGCAGGACCAGCGTCGCGTCTACGTCTGCCTGACCGAGCAGGGGCAGCAGGCGTTCGTGGCGATGAGCGAGGGTATGGAAAGCAACTACCAGAAAATCCAAGATCAGTTTGGGGCCGAGAAGCTGCAGCAGCTGTTGGCGCTACTGGATGATC
This sequence comes from Pseudomonas sp. HS-18, assembly GCF_020401845.1. Lineage (NCBI taxonomy): Bacteria > Pseudomonadati > Pseudomonadota > Gammaproteobacteria > Pseudomonadales > Pseudomonadaceae > Pseudomonas > Pseudomonas sp. HS-18. The sequence goes on along the minus strand of NZ_CP084413.1, from coordinate 4,576,802 downwards.
TGAAGAAGATCGAGCCCTGACTGGGTCGCGTCTTACCGGCAGGAAGGTCCGAGATGGCACGACGCCCACCGATTCCCAATATCGATATCGGTCAGGTCTACGACCTGCGTTACGCCGACTCGGAGGTTCATTACGAAGAGTTGGGCAAGCTGGCGGATTTCTTCGGTCGCAACATGCCGGTGCATCGTCACGACCGCTACTTCCAGGTGCACTACGTCAAGAGTGGGGCTGTTCGGGTTTTTCTCGATGAGCAACAGTACCACCAGCAGGGCCCGCTGTTCTTCCTCACGCCGCCGACCGTTGCCCATGCGTTCGTCACCGAGCCTGGCAGTGATGGTCACGTCCTGACCGTGCGCCAGCAATTGATCTGGCCATTGCTCGAACCGGAGCAGGGGCTTGCCAGCGGGCCGCAGATTGCACCGCTTTGCGTTGCTTTCAGCGAATTGGAGGAAAGTTTCCAGGCCGAGGCACGGCGCCTGGATAGCTTGTTCGAATTGCTGCGTGACGAGTTTCGCGCCCAGCGCCCGGGCCGCGATGCCGGGCTGAGCCTGCTGACCCGCCTGATCTTCATCAGCCTGTTGCGTCTGTCGAGCCGCTCGCTACAGGCACAACCGACACGGCGCGACGACTTGCAGTTCTTCCAGCGCTTTAACGTGCTGATCGAGGAGCGCTACGCTGAACACTGCTCGTTGTCCGTCTATGCATCGCAGATCGGCGTCACCGAAGCGCGACTCAACGATATCTGTCGACGGGTGTCAGGGCTTCCGTCCAAGCGTCTGGTTCATGACCGATTGATGCAGGAGGCCAAGCGCCTGCTGTTGTTCACCGGGTTGTCGATCAATGAGATCTGCTACCAGCTCGGCTTCAAGGATCCTGGCTATTTCAGCCGCTTCTTCACCCGCAATGCGGGTCTGGCGCCAGGGGAATATCGCCAGCGTCGCCTCAATGACAAGGAAGACGCTTGGCGCTAGCCGACGCCATGCCGTGGTAGGCAGTGGCCGCCGCCAGAGGGTATCCGCAGATGGTCGGCCAGTTGGGTCAGAACAGTGGGAGTGTGTAGCCGAGGATGATGCGGTTTTCGTCGATATCCGTGCGCAGGCCGTCGCCGGAGCGGAAGGTGGCGTTGCGCAGGCGAACGTTGAAACCCTTCAGATAACCATCCTGGAATGCGTAGGCAAGATCGGTGTCACGCTCCCACTCGCTACCGTCACGCACTGTCGCCGTCTGCACGTTCTTGCCGTAGACGTAACGGGTCATGAAGGTCAGTCCAGGCATGCCTAGCGCCGCGAAATCATAGTCATAGCGTGCCTGCCAGGCGTCAGTGCCGGCCTTGGTGAAGACGTTGATCGTGACCAGGTTCACCGAGTACGGGTCCAGCCCGGGATAGGCGAAGTCGCCATCGCCGGAGAGGTTCTGGTAGCCGACGCCGAACTTGTGCGCCCCGACACCGAGGGTGAGCATGCCGTTGAAAAAGCGGTTGTCGATGCGCCCTCCATCCACCCGGTTTGCGCTGCGGTAGCGGTGGTCGCCAGCCTCTACGGTATCGAAGTAGCGCAGATCGGTTTTCAGGCTGATGCCTTCGCCGAGGCTGGCGTTGTGTACCAGGCCTGCGTAGTTCTGCTGATAGATATCCTCCATCTGCGCGTAGTAGTAGCTCAGACTCAAATTCGGTGTGACGGCATAGGTTCCGCCCAGCAGGTCGAGGTGCGCGCTGTCCACGCCGGTGTAGTTCATCTCCTCGTTGTGCGACGAGTCTCTGCGGTTGATCTTTTCCAGGCGTCCGGCATTGAGTGTCAGTCCTTCTATCTCCTGCGAGGTGAGCAGACCGCCGGCATAGGTGGACGAAAGCAGCCGCGTGTCGTTGTAGGCAGCCACCGGCAATTGTGGCTGCAGCGTGCCGACGCGCAGCACGGTGTTCGAGGCACGCAGCTTGGCGGTCAGCCCCAATTCGCTGTAGGTGTCCTCCGGTTCGCCATGGCTGTCGTAGGGCAGGAGACCGGTGCCGTGTCGATCACGGCTGGAGTCGAGTTTGATCGCCGTTTCCCCGATGGCATCCAGACCGACGCCCACGGTGCCATCGGTGAAGCCGGAGACAAAGCGAGCCGTGAAACCTTGAGCCCATTCCTCTGCCTTGGACTGTGGCGCACCGCTCTGACGGAAGTCACGGTTCATGTACATGTTGCGGGCCTCGATGCTGGCCGTGCTGTCGCTGATCAGATCGGCCTGGGCGCCGGAACTGATGCCCCAGACGGTGGTGAGCAGACAGGGGAGATGAGAGAGGCTGCGGTTTTTCCTGATCATTGTTCTTGTCTCTAGGAAAAGGGAGGTTGGCGCCATGGTCCCTCTGTTGCGGGGATGTGGCGTGCCTAATCTAGGGTCTTGTTAAGATATTAACAATATGCCTGTGTAGCCGTATCTCAGATATCCAGTTCGTATGGAGAATTTTATAATTTCACAAATTATTGATTTTAAATGAAATATTTATTTCATAACCGTCGAGTCGACGATTTGGCTCGTGCGGAATTTTGCACAATTGTGATCACAGTCAATTAACTTATTAACCTGTTCTCTGCCAAGGGGAACGGCCGAAGGCATACCTGTAACGGCGCCATCCCAGGCTCTCCGGCGATTTGTGCAGGTTCCACCAAGCGGAAATTCCATGGCTGGCCAGGTACAGGGCGAAGGGCACCAAGCGAGTGTCGATGCACTGAGGGGTAGGGATGAAAGGAGGTATGAAAAATGAAAATCTGTCGATTCATTTCTATCTTAATGAAATAACGTGAAAATCATTGGGTTAGGGGCTTGTAGCGTGGATTTCGGGTTTTTTGTGCTCCTTGGAATGTTCAATGAAAAGTACAAGAGAGACTGCGTAACTTACATTCAGTCGAGTGTCGATGGGCTTACATAATCCGCCCGTCCCTCTCGTCGAACCCTTCGAGAGCCCGTCCGGAAGCCCTGCGCCTGTGCATGCAGTGCCTCCGCAGACTTCCAATAACAATTCAGGGCCTATCATGAAAAAGCCGAATTCACTGCTTGAAGACCTTCGCTCCATCCTCCCGGACATCGCTGCCAACGCTGAGCGTGGCGAGCGGGAGCGCATGGCGCCGGCCGAGAACATCGCCCTGCTGAAAGGCATCGGCCTGCACCGCGCTTTCCAGCCGAAAGCCTATGGCGGCATGGAAATCTCGCTGCCCGAATTCGCCGAATGCGTGGTGGCGCTGGCAGGCGCCTGTGCCGGCACGGCTTGGGCTTTCAGCCTGCTCTGTACCCATAGCCACCAACTGGCGATGTTCTCAAAACGCCTGCAAGACGACGTCTGGGGCGAAAACCCCGACGCAACTGCCAGTAGCAGCATTGCTCCGTTCGGCAAGGTTCAGGAGGTCGAAGGCGGCATACTGTTCAACGGCGAGATGGGGTGGAGCAGCGGCTGCGATTACGCCGAATGGGCCATCGTCGGTTTCCGTCGACAAAGCAAGGATGGCGGCGAACCGATCTATTGTTTCGCCGTGGTGCCGCGCGCCGACTACGACATCCGCGATGACTGGTTCGTTGCCGGGATGCGCGGTAGCGGTACCAAGACACTGATCATCCAGGATGCCTTCATCCCCAATCATCGCATCGAAGCTGCCAAGGACATGATGGAGGGTCGCTCCGCCGGTTTTGGCCTGTACCCGGACAGCCAGATCTTCTACGCCCCCTATCGTCCGTACTTTGCCAGTGGTTTTGCCGCGATCAGCCTGGGCATCGCCGAGCGTATGCTCGCTGCCTTCACCGAGAAAACCCGCAATCGCGTGCGTGCCTACACGGGGGCCGCCGTTGGCGCTGCAACCCCGGCCTTGATGCGCCTGGCGGAATCCACCCACCAGGTGGCCGCCGCCCGTGCCTTCCTCGAAAAGACTTGGGAGCAGCATGCCGAATACGCGCGTGCGCATCGTTACCCGGAGCGCCGGACGCTGGCGCACTGGCGGACCAACCAAGCCTACGCGGTGAAAATGTGCATCGCTGCAGTGGATCGGCTGTTCGCCGCTGCCGGCGGTACGGCCTGGTTCGACAACAATGAACTGCAGCGTCTGTTCCGCGACTCGCACATGACCGGCGCTCATGCCTACACCGACTATGACGTCTGCGCGCAGATCCTCGGCCGTGAGCTGATGGGGCTGGAGCCCGACCCCAGCATGGTCTGAGTTGCGCACGTCTGCGCGCCACACCTCGGGTTGGCACCACACTCCTTTTTCTTGATTGCCTTTTGCCCGCCGGCCGATCGGTCGGCGCGGAGGATTCGCCATGACTGACAATAATGCAGCGGGGTTTGACTCGCGCGCCTTTCGCCGTGCTCTGGGTAACTTCGCCACAGGAGTTACCGTGATGACTGCCGCTGATGCCGATGCCCGGCGCGTTGGTGTGACCGCCAACAGCTTCAATTCGGTGTCGCTCGACCCGCCGCTGGTGCTCTGGAGTATCGACAAGCGTTCTGGCAGCTATGAGGTTTTCCACTGCGCGACGCACTTCGCGGTGAATATTCTCGCCGCTGATCAGGTGGACCTGTCCAATCAGTTCGCTCGTCCCAGCGCTGACCGGTTCAGCGGTGTGGCCTGGGAGGTGGGGGCGGGTGGTGCGCCGTTGCTAGCCGACTGTGCGGCGCGCTTCCAGTGCGAGAAATATCAGCAGCTCGACGGCGGCGACCACTGGATCCTGATTGGCCGGGTGCTGGCATTCGATGACCTGGGGCGCGCGCCTCTGTTGTATCATCAAGGAGTGTACAGCACCGTGCTGCCGCATCCCCGTTTGCGCAAGGTGGAGGCCGGCGTGCCGCGAACCGCCTTCCAGGGGCGACTCAACCATAATCTCTATTACCTGATGACCCAGGCATTGCGCTGCTACCAGGCCGACTATCAGCCCCGGCAGTTGGCCAGTGGCTTGCGTACCAGCGAGGCGCGGATGTTGATGGTCATGGAGAAGGACGCCAGCCTGGCGGTGTCGGCCTTGCTGCAACTGGTGGCAATGCCCCAGCGCGAGATCGAGGAGGCTCGCGCCAACCTTGAGCGCAAGGGGTTGTTGCGCGGGCATGGGGATGCTTGTGGTTTGACGGTGGCGGGCGTTGAGCAGGCGGAAGCGTTATGGAGTATCGCCGAGGAGCAGCAGGCGAAGATATTCGGGCGTTTCAACCAGCAACAGATCGAGACGTTCAAGGATGTGCTTCGGGCGTTGGCGCAGCCCCTGTAGCAGCTTGCCGTCGCTGGCCGGAGTAGTCGGCCTTGGTGGCGCATCGAGGGTGAGCCCATTCCTTTGTATCCGTGACAGTTAGCGACGCCAGGTAACTGGCGCTCGCCAACGTCAAAGGAGTGCCCGGCGAGCGTGCTTTGAATGGATGTTAACGCGTGACGAGAAGGTGCCTGCCCGCGGAACTGTTTCAGGAGGGGCGAAATGCGGTGAATCGGTGACGATGGAGGTGTGGCGACGGTAAAGCGCCTATGGCAGCCTTGCCGTCTTGTCGTTGGCAATGGGGGCGCCACTTCGTGTCTGGAAATACGCTCCGCCGAGACTGGCTCGGTGGTTTGTTGCTGGCGCTCTTCTTCGGTGCAATACCGTTGTGCGGTGTAGCTGCAGAGTCGGTCCCCGAAAGCGCAATCGTGCTGCCGCTGGGCGAACGCGTGGTCGACGTCACCGGCACGCTCGACCCCTCCGCCAAGGGCCGCCTGATCGACAAGCTCACGGCCCTGGAGGGGCGGCGCGGTGCGCAGATCGCCGTGGTGATGCTGCCCTCGGTCGGCAAGATGGGCATCGAGGCGTTTTCCAACAAACTGTTCAGCCTGTGGAAGCTCGGCCGCAAGGGCATCGACGATGGCGTGCTGGTGGTGGTGGCCAAGGACGACCACCTGATGCGCATCGAGGTGGGCTACGGCCTGGAAGGGACGATTCCCGATGTGCTGGCCGGGCGCATCATCCGCGAGCGCATGGCGCCGGCGTTCCGCGAAGGGGATTACGCCGGCGGTCTCGACGCGGCGGTGGATGCGCTGATCGGGCTGGTCGACGGCGAACCGCTGGCCGCGCCCGCCCCGTTGCGGGTGCCGCTGGAAGCCTGGCTGCTGCTGGTGGCCTTCGTGGCGGGTGGGATTGGCGGTGTATTGCTGGCCGCCCATCGCCTGCGCTGGCGTGGTGCCCTGACGATCGGCGCCGCAATCGTTGCGCTGGTGGCGGTACTCGCCAGCGGCACCGATGCCCTGGTGACCGTGGCGATTTCGCCGCTCTGCTTGCTGATGGGTGGCGCCACCTTCGGCGCGCTGTGGACGGTTCGCGTGATGTTCTACGGGGTGCTCGGGCTGATCGTCTACTGCATCCTGCTCGGCTTCCTGACGCCGCGCTTTGGCGGCGTGCTGTGGATTTATGCGCTGGCCGCGCCGGTGGGCCTGCTGTTCGTGCTTGGCCTCTGGTGGCTGGTTATCTCGATGATGCGCGATACCTGGCGCAAGGGCCGCCGGGGCTTCTATCTGCGCTTGCTGATCCTGGTGGGGCTCTACCTGGTGGTGGCGTTCTTCGCGGGCGCACCGGCCGTGCCGCTGAATTGGCTGGCGGTGCTGCCGTTCATGGCGCTCCCCGGGCTGCTGATATTCGGTTCGGGCAAGGGGGCTGGTGGCTCCGGCTCGGGCAGCGGCTCGTCCCGTGGCGGCTCCAGCGGTGGCGGTTTCTCCGGCGGTGGCGGGTCGAGCGGCGGCGGCGGGGCGTCCGGCAGCTGGTGGCGCAGCGCCCCGCGGCTTTGCGCGTTGAGCGCATTCAACTAGCATCTCGACACCCATTTGCCAGGAGGCACCGAGCACGCCATGGACAGCACCGTTCGCGACCGCCGCATTGCTGCCGCCATTCCCCTTGTCACGCTACCGGTGATCTACGTTTCGCTGTGGTTCATCCCCTTGCTGGTGCTGGGCTATCTGTTGCTGGGGCGCAGGGCTCCGCCGCTGGTCCGCGAAGTGACGCTGCGAGTGCTGGACCTGTACTTGTCCCTGGCGCTGATCTTCGTGGCTGTCGTGCTGTTGATCGGTTCGCTGGGTGTGGTTGCCAACGATGGCGAGATCAAGCTCTGGCCTCAGATCAAGTCCGTGCTGGTGCTTGTGTTCAGTCTGCTGATCACGGGATACGTCCTCGTCAGCTCTGCCTTCAGCGTCGTTCGCGCCTGGCGCGGCCAGTTGCACGATCCGAAGCTGTCCATGGGGATTCTGCAGGCCCTGCGCGGACGGCCGAGGGCGGCTGCCTGATGAGAACCTGGATTCTCGGCTTCCTGTGCCTGTTCCTCCTGTCGGGCGTGCCGCTCACGCAGGCTGTCCAGGCTGATAGGGCTGCGGCCAGCGTAGATGTCGCCGATGCGCTGCAGGAGCAAGCGCCTGCCGCGGTGGCCGTGCCTCGGCTGGCAAGCCCGGTCACCGACCTCACCGGCACGCTGGATAGCGACTGGGTCGCCTCGATGCGTCAGCGCCTGCTGGCGCTGCAGCAGCGCAAGGGCTCGCAGATCGCCATTCTGATGCTACCCAGCACCGGCGAGGACAGCATCGAGCAGTACGCCACCCGCGTCTTCGAGCAATGGCGCCTGGGGCGGCAGGGGGTGGATGATGGCGTGCTGGTGCTGGTGGCCAAGGACGACCGGACTATGCGCATCGAGGTCGGCTATGGGCTGGAAGGCGCGATTCCGGATGTGAGTGCCGCGCGGATCATCCGGGAATACATGGTTCCGTCTTTCCGCGACGGTGACTTCGCCGGCGGCATCCAGCGGGCGGTCGAGGTCCTGGAGCGTCTGATCGATGGCGAGACACTGCCGGAGGAACGCCAGCAGGGCGGCCTGACGCTTGAGGGCTGGCTGCTGCTGATCGGCCTGGGCGCCGGCGCCGTAGCAGGCATTGCCTTGCGCCGGCGCTGGTTCAGCGTTCGCGCCGTGCTGCTTGCGTCCACGTGCCTGGCGCTGCTGCTGGCGTTCAGCTCCGGCCTGGACGCCGCGCCGATGCTGCTCTTCGTCCTGCCGTTCTGCCTGTTCACCGGTGGCGGCATCGGCGCCCTGGCTGCCTCTTCGCGCAAGGCAGCCTGGGTGGTGTGCGGGCTCATCGGTTACCTGGTGGCGCTGATGCTGCTCGCCTCGCATTTCGACGGGGGAGACGTCGCGCTCTACGGCCTGGCGGCTCCCATTGGTGGGACCGTCGCGCTGATCTTCCTGTGCCTGCCGTTCTTCCTCGCCTACGGCACCTGGAAGCGCAGTCGTCTGGAATTCTGCATTCGCCTGGCGCTGGCCGGCGGCATCGCCGGGTTCGTGGTCTATGCGACGGGAGTTCCGCTGTGGCCCTGGGTGCTTCCCGATTCGCTGGCGCTGATTCCGATGCTGTACGTGCCGATGCTGGTCGCTTTCCTGGCCGGCGGCAGCTCCGGTTCCGGGCCCGGCTCGGATTCAAGCTCCGGCGGCAGCAGTTCGTCGTCCAGCGGCGGCAGCAGTTACTCCGGCGGTGGCGGTTCCAGCGGCGGTGGCGGCGCTTCCGGAAGCTGGTGATCCGGCCGCTCTGAGTCGGGCATTTATCGCGGTTCGAAGAAGTTGGAACGCTTCCTGCAAAACCCTGTGCGGACGCCGGTCTCGGCGTCAAAAGTTTGATCCGGTGGCTGCCTCGGCCACCCACGCGCAGGGGAAATTCGGGTGGATCGTACGCAACTGATCGGCACTGTTCGCAGCAACCTGGTAGGGCTCAGCCGAGGCAACCTCGGCGTGCCGCTGCTGCTGCTGGCGATGCTGGCGATGATGACCCTGCCCATCCCGCCGTTCCTGCTGGATGTGCTGTTCACCTTCAACATCGCGCTGTCCATCGTCGTCCTGCTGGTCAGCGTGTATGCCCTGCGCCCGCTGGATTTCGCCGTCTTCCCGACCATCCTGCTGGTCGCCACCCTGCTGCGCCTGGCGCTGAACGTCGCGTCCACCCGCGTCGTGCTGCTGCACGGCCACGACGGTCACGCGGCCGCCGGCAAGGTGATCCAGGCCTTCGGCGAGGTGGTGATCGGCGGCAACTACGTCGTCGGCATCGTGGTCTTCGCGATCCTCATGATCATCAACTTCGTGGTGGTCACCAAGGGCGCCGGGCGTATCTCCGAGGTGAGTGCGCGTTTCACCCTCGACGCCATGCCCGGCAAGCAGATGGCCATCGATGCCGACCTCAATGCCGGCCTGATCGAGCAGGCGGAAGCCAAGAAGCGCCGCGCCGAAGTGGCCCAGGAAGCCGACTTCTACGGCTCCATGGACGGTGCCAGCAAGTTCGTCCGCGGCGACGCCGTCGCCGGCCTGCTGATCCTGTTCATCAACCTCATCGGTGGTGTGGCCATCGGGGTGATCCAGCACTCGATGAGCTTCGGCGATGCCGGCAAGGTCTACGCCCTGCTGACCATCGGTGACGGTCTGGTGGCGCAGTTGCCCTCGCTGCTGCTGTCCACCGCCGCCGCGATCATGGTGACGCGTGTGTCCAGCTCCGAGGACATGGGGGCCCAGGTCAACCGTCAGATGTTCGCCTCGCCCAAGGCGCTGGCCATCTCTGCCGCCATCCTCATCGCCATGGGCCTGGTGCCCGGCATGCCGCACGTTTCCTTCGTCGGCCTGGGTGGCCTGGCTGCCGGCGGCGCCTGGATGATCTGGAGCCGCCAGCGCAAGGCCAGCCAGAAGGCCGAGCAGGAAGCCCAGACCCAGCAGGAACTGCTGCCCGCCCAGCGCGCCGAGCAGACCAAGGAACTGGGCTGGGATGACGTGACTCCGGTGGACATGGTCGGCCTGGAAGTAGGCTACCGCCTGATTCCGCTGGTGGACCGCAACCAGGGCGGCCAGCTGCTGGCGCGGATCAAGGGCGTACGCAAGAAGCTGTCCCAGGACCTGGGCTTCCTGATGCCGTCGGTGCATATCCGCGACAACCTCGACCTGCTGCCCAACGCCTATCGCCTGACGCTGATGGGTGTCAGCGTGGCCGAAGCCGAGATCTATCCGGACCGCGACCTGGCGATCAACCCCGGCCAGGTGTTCGGCACCCTCAACGGCATCGCCGGCAAGGATCCGGCCTTCGGCCTGGAAGCCGTCTGGATCGAGGCCTCGCAGCGCGACCAGGCGCAGTCCCTGGGCTACACCGTGGTGGACGCCAGCACCGTGGTTGCCACTCACCTGAACCAGGTGCTGCACAAGCATGCCCACGAGCTGCTCGGCCACGAGGAAGTCCAGCAACTGATGCAACTGCTGGCCAAGACCTCGCCCAAGCTCGCCGAGGAGCTGGTGCCGGGGCTGATTTCCCTGTCGACCCTGCTCAAGGTGCTTCAGGCACTCCTGCAGGAGCAGGTGCCGGTACGCGATATCCGCACCATCGCCGAGGCCATCGCCAACGTGGCGGCGAAGAGTCAAGATCCCGCCGCGATGGTGGCGGCGGTCCGCGTCGCGCTGTCCCGCGCAATCGTGCAAACCATTGTGGGACTAGAGCCGGAGCTGCCTGTGATCACTCTGGAACCCAGGTTGGAACAGATATTGCTCAATAGTCTTCAGAAGGCCGGACAGGGCTCCGAAGACGGCATGTTGCTGGAACCCGGAATGGCCGAAAAGCTGCAACGCTCGATGGTTGAAGCGGCGCAGCGTCAGGAGATGCTCGGCAAGCCGGCGATTCTGCTGGTGGCAGGTCCCATCCGCGCGATGATGTCGCGATTCGCCCGGATGGCGGTTCCCACCATGAACGTGCTGGCTTACCAGGAAATCCCGGACAACAAACAAGTCACGATTGTCGCCACTGTTGGGCAGAACTGATTGAGGTCCTAGGCCATGCAGGTAAAACGCTTCTTCGCCGCCGATATGCGTCAGGCCATGAAACTGGTCCGTGACGAGCTGGGCCCGGATGCCTCGATCATCGGCAACCGCCGTGTCGCCGGCGGCGTGGAGCTGACCGCCGCGCTGGATTACCAGGCACCGGTGGCCGCCAGCAAGCCGAACCCGGCGCTGGAAGCCGAGCTGCGCAAGACCCAGGCGAAGATCGCCCAGGCCAAGGCGGACCTGTCGGCCCCGGCCCGCGCAACCGATGGCGTGCGCAAGGACCGTCAAATGTACGGCACCGAATCGCCGCGCCGCAGTGCTGCCGAGACCCTGGCCGAAGCCATGGCCGCGCCGGCCGCCCCGACGCCGGCTGCCGCCGGCCAGCAGGCGCTGGAAGCCATGCGCTTCGAGCTCAACGGCCTGCGTGAACTGATTGAAGTGCAACTGGGCTCCATCGCCTGGAACCAGCTGCAGAACCAGCGCCCGAAGCAGGCCAACCTGTGGCGTCGCCTGCAGCGCATGGGCCTGCCGGCCGACCTGTCGCGCAGCCTGCTGGAGCGCGTAGCCTCCATCGCCGATCCGAAGCAGGCCTGGCGCATGCTGCTGGCGCACCTGGCGCGCTCGATCAACACCCCGGAAACCGACCTGCTGGAGCAGGGCGGCGTGATCGCCCTGGTCGGCCCGGCCGGCATGGGCAAGACCACCACCCTGGCCAAGCTGGCTGCCCGCTACGTACTCAAGTACGGCGCGCAGAGCATTGCCCTGGTGTCCATGGACAGCTTCCGCATCGGCGCCCAGGAGCAGATCAAGACCCTGGGCCGTATCCTCAATGTGCCGGTGACCCTGGTCGATCCTGGCCAGTCGCTGATCCAGGCGATGGCGCCGCTGGCGCGCAAGCGTCTGGTGCTGATCGACACCGCCGGCCTGCCGGCCAACGATCCGGCGCTGCGCATGCAGCTCGAAGCGCTGTCGTCGCTGAGCCTGAACGTGAAGAATTACCTCGTGCTGGCCGCGACCAGCCAGAGCCAGGTGCTCAAGTCCGCCTGGCAGAACTATCGTTCCTGTGGGCTGGCCGGGTGCATCCTGACCAAGCTGGACGAAGCGGGAAGCCTCGGCGAAGCTCTGGCTCTGGCTATCAGCCAGCATCTCCCGGTAGCCTATCTGGCTGACGGGCCGAAGATCCCGGATGACCTGCATGTGGCACGCGCGCACCAACTGGTCAGCCGTGCGGTGAGCCTGCAGTCGCCGGAAGAGCCCAGCGAGGACGCCATGGCCGACATGTTCGCCGGCCTTTACCAGCAGCCGGTGCGTCGCGCCAGCTGAGGATTGTGAGCCCCGGGTGGGGCGTGGGGCGGCCGGTTGGGCCGCCCAAGCGATGCGGATGCTCTGCAAGATGATCCGCGAGCACCGGAAGCGGTGGAGCACCGCAGCCGGATTAGCCGAAACGCCAGAAGCGTGACGGTCGAACGACGAGACAAGGTATTGATATGGGCATGCATCCCGTTCAGGTAATCGCAGTCACCGGTGGCAAGGGTGGCGTGGGCAAGACCAACGTGTCGGTGAATCTGTCGCTGGCGCTGGCCGATCTTGGTCGCCGCGTCATGCTGCTGGACGCCGACCTTGGCCTGGCCAACGTCGACGTGCTGCTGGGCCTGTCGCCCAAGCGCACGCTGGCCGACGTGATCGAAGGCGAATGCGACCTGCGCGACGTGATCCTCCAGGGGCCCGGCGGCATCCGCATCGTCCCGGCGGCCTCGGGCACCCAGAGCATGGTGCACCTCACGCCGATGCAGCATGCCGGCCTGATCCAGGCTTTCAGCGACATCAGCGACAACATCGACGTGCTGGTGGTGGACACCGCCGCCGGTATCGGCGACTCGGTGGTGAGCTTCGTTCGCGCGGCCCAGGAAGTACTGCTGGTCGTCTGCGATGAACCCACGTCCATCACCGATGCCTATGCTTTGATCAAGCTGCTCAACCGCGACTACGGCATGACCCGTTTCCGCGTGCTGGCGAACATGGCCCACAGCCCCCAGGAGGGCCGCAACCTGTTCGCCAAGCTGACCAAGGTCACCGACCGTTTCCTCGACGTGGCGCTGCAGTACGTCGGCGCCATCCCCTACGACGAGTCGGTGCGCAAGGCGGTGCAGAAGCAGCGTTCGGTGTATGAGGCGTTCCCGCGCAGCAAGGCTTCCCTGGCCTTCCGGGCGGTGGCGCAGAAGGTCGACAGCTGGCCGCTGCCGGCCAACCCACGAGGGCACCTGGAGTTCTTCGTCGAGCGCCTGGTGCAACATCCCACGGGTTCGGCCGTATGACCGCGGCCTCCGGAGCGCGTATGTACAGCAAGGCACAGGCGCATAACTCCCAGGAACTGCTGATCCAGAAACACGCACCACTGGTGAAGCGCATCGCCTACCACCTGCTGGGCCGTCTGCCGGCCAGCGTGCAGGTGGAGGACCTGATGCAGGCCGGGATGATCGGCCTGCTGGAGGCGGCGAAGAAGTACGACGCGGGCAAGGGCGCGAGCTTCGAGACCTACGCCGGCATCCGTATCCGTGGCGCCATGCTCGACGAGGTGCGCAAGGGCGATTGGGCGCCCCGTTCGGTGCACCGCAACACCCGTATGGTCAGCGACGCCATCCGCGCCGTCGAGGCGCGCACCGGACGTGACGCTAAAGATCAGGAGGTTGCTGCCGAACTCAATATGAGCCTCGAAGATTATTACGGCATCCTCAGCGACACCCAGGGCAGCCGGTTGTACAGCTTCGATGACATGTTGCAGGACGGTGAACAGGGCGGTGGCCTTGCCGAAGACGCTTCGCATCACGACAACGAGCCGTCCCACGGCCTGGAAGACGAACGCTTCCAGGCGGCGCTGGCCGACGCCATCACCAAGCTGCCCGAGCGCGAGCGGCTGGTCCTGGCGCTGTACTACGACGAGGAGCTCAACCTCAAGGAGATCGGCGAAGTACTGGGCGTCAGCGAGTCCCGCGTCAGCCAGCTGCACAGCCAGTGCGCCGCGCGCCTGCGCTCGCGACTGGCGGAGTGGCGCGCGCGCTGAGCATCGGGTAGTTTCGCGGCTGCTTGTTCTGAGCGTAAAGCCTGAAAGGAATTTCCTTAGGCAAGTTATAGGCTTACGAATTTTTGGGTGACGTTCCTTTGACGCATCCACCCCAAAGAGCGCACGGCGCTCAATGAATTGACGGCACGCCCGCCAGGGCGCGTTTGGTATCGATGGAGGCAGGTTTGGACAAGAACATGAAAATTCTCATCGTGGACGACTTTTCCACGATGAGGCGCATCATCAAGAACCTCCTGCGAGACCTGGGGTTCACCAACACCGCAGAAGCCGACGACGGCACCACTGCGCTGCCGATGCTGCACAGCGGCAACTTCGATTTCCTCGTGACCGACTGGAACATGCCCGGCATGACCGGCATCGACCTGCTTCGTGCGGTCCGCGCCGACGAGCGCCTCAAGCACCTGCCGGTGCTGATGGTCACCGCCGAAGCCAAGCGCGACCAGATCATCGAAGCGGCCCAGGCCGGGGTCAACGGCTATGTGGTCAAGCCTTTCACCGCTCAGGTGCTGAAAGAAAAGATCGAGAAGATTTTCGAGCGGGTCGGCAGCTAAGGCCGGCATAGAGGGCGTCATGGATTTCAACGAATCCGCGGGTGACTTCGAGTCGACCCTGAAAAAACACGCGCGCGAATTGGTCGACTGCCTCGAACGCGGCGACGTTCAGACCGCCGTGCAACTGATCTCCGAGCTTAACCAGGCGCGCGACCGAGGCCTCTACCAGGAGGTCGGCAAGCTCACCCGCGAGCTGCACAACGCCATCGTCAACTTCCAGATCGATCCCAACTCCCGGCACGCCGAGGAGATGTCTCAGATCGCCGACGCGACCGACCGCCTGTCCTACGTGGTGACGATGACCGAGAAAGCGGCCAATCGCACCATGGACCTGGTGGAGGAGTGCACTCCGGTGGTCATGCACATCGAGACCCAGGCCAAGGAGCTGCAGGAAGACTGGTCGCGCTTCATGCGCCGCGAGCTGGGCGCCGACGCCTTCCGCGACCTGGCCAAGCGCGTCGAGCAGTTCCTCTACATCAGCGCCCAGGACAGCCGCAAGCTCTCCGCCCACCTGAACGACATCCTGCTGGCGCAGGACTTCCAGGACCTCACCGGGCAGGTGATCAAGCGCGTCACCAAGCTGGTGACCGAGGTCGAGTCGAACCTGGTCAAGCTGGTCTGGATGGCGGGTCAGGTCGATCGCTACGCCGGTATCGAGCATGACCACGACGGCATGCGCGACGCGGTGGAAAAAGAAAGATCGTCCAAGGGTGAAGGTCCGCAGATTGCTGCCGATACAAGAAAGGACGTCGTGTCCGGTCAGGACGATGTCGACGACCTGTTGTCCAGCCTTGGTTTTTAAGCGTCGCCTGACGCTGTAGAGGGAGCACCGAATGAGCTTCGACGCCGATGACGAAATCCTCCAGGACTTCCTGGTGGAGGCCGGCGAGATTCTCGAGCTACTGTCCGAGCAACTGGTCGAGCTGGAAAGCCGCCCGGAAGACATGGACCTGCTCAATGCCATCTTCCGTGGGTTCCACACCGTCAAGGGTGGTGCCGGCTTCCTCCAGCTGAACGCGCTGGTGGAGTGCTGCCACATCGCCGAAAACGTGTTCGACATGCTGCGCAAGGGCGAACGCCGCGTGGATGCCGAGCTGATGGACGTGATGCTGCAGGCGCTGGATACCGTCAACGTCATGTTCCAGCAGGTGCGTGACGCGCAGGAGCCGACTCCGGCGACGCCCGAGCTGCTCGCTGCCCTGTCGCGCCTGGCCGACCCGAACGCCGCCCCGGCCGAAGCTCCTGCTCCGGCCGTGGCCGAGCCAGTGGCGGAAGAAGCTCCAGCCGCCTACGGCGACATCACCGACGCCGAGTTCGAGCAACTGATGGATGCCCTCGAGCCCACCGCTGATGCGCCTGCCGCACCGGTTGGCGCGGGTGGCGACGACATCACCGACGACGAATTCGAAGCACTCCTCGACCAGTTGCACGGCAAGGGCCAGTTCAGTGCTGGCGCCAAGGAAGCCGCCAAGTCCGCCCCGGCTCCGCTGGCCGAGGCTCCGGCCGCCAGTGGCGGTGACGAGATCAGCGACGATGAGTTCGAAGCGCTGCTCGACCAGTTGCACGGCAAAGGCCAGTTCACCGGCGCGAAGGAAGAAGCCGCCGCTCCCGTCGAGGCTGCTGCCGCGACCAGGGCCGAGGAAGCTCCGGCGGCCTCCGGCGACGACAACATCACCGACGACGAATTCGAGAAGCTGCTCGACGAGTTGCACGGCAAGGGCCAGTTCACCGGCGCGAAGGAAGAGCCGGTTGCGGCCGCCAAGCCGGCTGCCCAGCCTGCTGCGCCGGCGCCCAAGCCCGCCGCCGCGCCCGCACCGGCTGCTGCCGCCAAGCCTGCCGCGGCCAAGCCCAGCACGGCCGCCGCCGCAGAGAAGCCGGCCAACGAAGCGGAAACCACCGTGCGCGTGGACACCGCCCGCCTGGACGAGATCATGAACATGGTCGGCGAACTGGTGCTGGTGCGTAACCGCCTGGTGCGCCTGGGCCTGAACAGCGGCGACGAGGCGATGGCCAAGGCCGTCTCCAACCTCGACGTGGTCACCGCCGACCTGCAGTCGTCGGTCATGAAGACCCGCATGCAGCCGATCAAAAAGGTCTTCGGCCGCTTCCCGCGGCAGGTCCGCGACCTGGCGCGCAACCTGAAGAAAGAGATCAACCTCGAGTTGATCGGCGAAGAAACCGACCTGGACAAGAACCTGGTCGAAGCCCTGGCCGACCCGCTGGTGCACCTGGTGCGCAACGCGGTCGACCACGGCATCGAAGGCCCGGACGAGCGCGAAGCCGCCGGCAAGTCGCGCTCGGGCAAGGTGGTGCTGTCCGCCGAGCAGGAAGGCGACCACATCCTGCTGTCGATCTCCGACGACGGCAAAGGCATGGACCCGGACGTGCTGCGCGCCAAGGCGGTGGAGAAGGGCCTGCTGGACAAGGACGCGGCCGATCGCCTGTCCGAGTCCGACTGCTACAACCTGATCTTCGCGCCGGGCTTCTCGACCAAGACCGAGATTTCCGACGTCTCCGGCCGCGGTGTCGGCATGGACGTGGTGAAGACCAAGATTTCCCAGCTCAACGGGATCATCAACATCTACTCGACCAAGGGCCAGGGCTCGAAGATCGTCATCAAGGTCCCGCTGACCCTGGCGATCATGCCGACCCTGATGGTGATGCTGGGCAACCAGGCCTTCGCCTTCCCGCTGGTCAACGTCAACGAGATATTCCACCTCGACCTGTCGAACACCAACGTGGTCGACGGCCAGGAAGTGGTGATCGTGCGCGACAAGGCGCTGCCATTGTTCTACCTCAAGCGCTGGCTGGTGCCGGGCGCGCAGCATGACGAGCCGGGCGAGGGCCACGTGGTGATCCTCTCCGTGGGCACCCAGCGCATCGGCTTCGTGGTCGACCAACTGGTGGGCCAGGAAGAGGTGGTGATCAAGCCGCTGGGCAAGATGCTGCAAGGCACGCCGGGCATGGCCGGAGCGACCATCACCGGGGACGGGCGCATCGCGCTGATCCTCGACGTGCCGAGCATGCTCAAGCGCTACGCCCGTCGTATCTGACCACCGTGCGCGGGCCGCGGGGCCCGCGCCCGTGATGGAAGAAGTTTTTTTCAGGAGTGTCTATGGCTGTCAAAGTCCTGGTGGTGGACGATTCGGGGTTCTTCCGCCGCCGCGTCTCGGAGATTCTTTCGGCTGATCCGCAGATCCAGGTGGTCGGCACGGCGACCAACGGCCGCGAGGCGATCGATCAGGCGCTGGCGCTCAAGCCCGACGTGATCACCATGGACTACGAGATGCCGCTGATGGATGGCATCACCGCCGTACGGACCATCATGCAGCGCTGCCCGACGCCGGTCCTGATGTTCTCCTCGCTGACCCACGAGGGCGCGCGGGTGACCCTGGATGCGCTGGACGCCGGCGCCGTCGATTACCTGCCGAAGAACTTCGAGGACATCTCGCGCAACCCGGACAAGGTCCGCCAGTTGCTGTGCGAGAAGGTCCACACCATCGCCAAGAGCAATCGCCGCTTTGCCGCGTACTCGTCCTATTCCTCCAGCACGCCGACTTCAGCCGCACCGGCGGCCAGCAGCGCCGCGCGCCATGCCGCTCCCGCTTCCTCGGGCAGCAGCCATGCGCCAGCGACTCCGACGCCGACGACTTCCGCCGCCCCAAAGCGTAAGCCCTACCGGCTGGTAGCCATCGGTACGTCCACCGGTGGGCCGGTGGCGCTGCAGCGGGTCCTGACCCAGCTGCCTGCCAACTTCCCCGCGCCGCTGGTGCTGATCCAGCACATGCCGGCGGCCTTCACCAAGGCCTTCGCCGAGCGCCTGGACAAGCTGTGCAAGATCACCGTCAAGGAAGCCGAGGATGGCGACATACTGCGCCCCGGCGTGGCGTTGCTGGCTCCCGGCGGCAAGCAGATGATGGTCGACGCTCGCGGCGCTATCCGCATTCTCCCCGGCGACGAGCGCCTGAACTACAAGCCCTGTGTCGACGTGACCTTCGGTTCCGCGTCCAAGGCCTATGGCGACAAGGTGTTGGCGGTGGTTCTCACCGGCATGGGCGCCGACGGCCGCGAAGGTGCGCGCATGCTCAAGCAGGGCGGCGCCCAGGTCTGGGCGCAGGATGAGGCCAGCTGCGTGATCTACGGCATGCCCATGGCGATCGCCAAGGCCGGCCTGGCCGATGCGGTGTACAGCCTGGACGACATCGGTCGCCACCTGACCGAGGCCTGCGGCTGATGGATGTCCTCAGCCTGGTCGGCCTGATCCTCGCGCTGGTTGCCATCATCGGTGGCAACTTCCTCGAGGGCGGGCACGTCGGTGCCCTGGCCAACGGCCCGGCGGCGCTGATCGTGGTCGGCGGCACCCTGGCCGCCGCGCTGCTGCAGACCCCGGTGGCAGTGCTCAAGCGGGCGCTGACCATGTTGCGCTGGATGGTCCTGCCGCCCAAGGTGGACCTGGTCGGCGGCATCAACCAGGTGGTCGGCTGGAGCATGACGGCGCGCAAGGAAGGCCTGCTGGGCCTGGAAACCGTCGCCGACGCCGAGCGTGACCCCTATGCGCGCAAGGGCTTGCAACTGCTGGTGGACGGCACCGAGCCCGAGGCCATCCGCAGCATCCTCGAAGTCGACCTGTACAACCAGGAAAGCCGCGACCTCGCGGCGGCCAAAGTATTTGAAGCCATGGGCGGCTATTCGCCGACCATCGGCATCATTGGCGCGGTGATGGGCCTGATCCACGTGATGGGCAACCTCGCCGACCCCAGCCAGTTGGGCAACGGCATTGCCGTGGCCTTCGTCGCCACCATCTATGGCGTCGGCCTGGCCAACCTCCTGCTGCTGCCCATCGGCAACAAGCTCAAGAGCATCGTGCTGCGCCAGTCGTGTTACCGCGAAATGTTGATGGAGGGCCTGCTGTCCATCGCCGAAGGCGAGAACCCGCGCTCCATCGAGCTGAAGCTGCAAGGCTTCGTCGGCTGAGGGGGAGGGACAAAGTGGCCTGCTTGACCGATTCGCCAAGCCATCTTCGGCGCCAGAGTCTCCCATACTGCGTTGGCGCTCCTCGCCATAGAGTAACTATGGCTCGTCTCGCCGCCCTGTCTGGAAGCCCCTGGCATCCAACGCTGATCTCGTCAATCGATCGCGCAGGCCACTGACATGCCTCGCCGCAGACGCCACGAGGAACACGAGAATCACGAACGCTGGCTGGTGTCCTATGCGGACTTCATCACCCTGCTGTTCGCCTTCTTCGTTGTGATGTACTCGATCTCCTCGATCAACGAAGGCAAGTACAAGATCCTCTCGGAAACCCTGACCGGCGTGTTCAACCAGCCGGACCGTTCGATCCGCCCGATTCCCGTCGGCGAGGAGCGCCCGCGCACCCAGCAGCCGGACCAGTCGATCACCGAACCGCAGGACGAAGGGCAGGCCCAGGGCAGCCCCGATACCCTGCAGCAGATCAGCGACAGCGTGCGCCAGGCGTTCGGCGACCTGATCTCCAGCGAACAGCTGTCGGTGCGCGGCAACGAGTTCTGGATCGAGATCACCCTCAATTCCAGCCTGCTGTTCCCCAGCGGCGACGCGATCCCCAATGACGCTGCCTTCGCCATCATCGAGAAGGTCGCCAGGATTCTGGCGCCTTACCGCAACCCGGTGCATGTCGAAGGCTTCACCGACAACGTGCCGATCCATAATTCGCAGTACCCGACCAACTGGGAGTTGTCCGCGGCCCGTGCCGCCAGCATCGTCCGCATGCTCGCCCAGGACGGCCTCGACGCCGGTCGGCTGGCGGCGGTGGGCTATGGCGAATTCCAGCCAGTGGCGGACAATGCCACGGCGGATGGTCGCGCACGCAATCGCCGGGTGGTGCTGGTGATCTCCCGCAACCTGGAGGTGCGCCGCAGCATCAGCGGTGTCGGTAGTGGCAAGGCACAGCCCGATCCGGCCTTGCGGCATGCTGGCACGCAACCTGCACCAGTGCTTGCCAGTGAGGCGCCCGCCAGTGGTGCCGTCAATTCTTCGTCATCGGCCACAGGGCAATGAGAACCATGACTACGATCCTGAGCCGATGCTGTGCCACCGGGGAGCGCGCACTATGAAAGTCTGGGCGGTAGCCAACCAGAAAGGTGGCGTCGGCAAGACCACTTCCTCCATCGCCTTGGCGGGCCTGCTGGCGGATGCCGGCAAGCGCGTGCTGATCGTCGATCTGGACCCCCACGGCTCGATGACCAGCTATTTCGGCCATGACCCGGACAGCCTGGAGCACAGCGTTTTCGACCTGTTCCTGCACCAGGGCAACGTGCCCGAGGGACTGCCCGAGTCACTGCTGCTGCCCACCAGCCACGAGAACATCCGTCTGCTGCCATCGAGCACCGCGCTGGCCACCCTGGAGCGCCAATCGCCGGGGCAGAACGGCCTGGGCCTGGTGATCGCCAAGAGCCTGGCGCAACTGTGGAACGAATTCGACTATGCGATCATCGACAGCCCGCCGCTGCTGGGTGTGCTGATGGTCAACGCCATGGCGGCCAGCCAGCACCTGGTGATCCCGGTGCAGACCGAGTTCCTCGCCCTCAAGGGCCTGGAGCGCATGGTCAACACCCTGAAGATGGTCAACCGCTCGCGCAAGCAGGCGCTGCCGTTCACCATCGTGCCGACCCTGTTCGACCGCCGCACCCAGGCGTCCCTGGGCACCCTGCGGGTATTGCGCGATACCTACCCGGACACGCTGTGGCAAGCCTTCATCCCGGTGGACACCAAGCTGCGCGACGCCAGCCGCCTGGGCATGGTGCCGTCGCGCAACGACAGCAACAGCCGGGGCGTGATCGCCTACCGTGCGTTGCTCAAGCATCTGCTGGCCCATGTGCCGGCGAGCCAGGTAGCCTGAGCATGGCTGGCACCCACAGAAGAATCCGACGGATGCGTTCAAGTCCTGCGCATCCGCTGCCGATAGGCTGGACAGTTACCTTGCGCGGTTATCCATCATGAGTCGTTCCGCTACCGCCACTCGCCCCCAGCTCGCGCTGCAGTCCTACCTGGATGCGCTGCTGCAGGAGGCCACTTTCGAAGACTTCGCCGTGGAGCCGCTGGCGCAGCCCGTTGCCGCACCCGTTGCACCGGTTCCGGTCGCCGCGGTGGCATTGGTGGTCAGCGAGCCGGTGGAGCCACTCACCGCCGAACCTCAGGCAGCGGTGATGCAGGCGCCGGAAACCAGCGTCAGCCTCGACGAATTCGAAGCGGCCGTGCTCGAAGAGCAGGTTCGTGATGCGCGCCTGAGCGGCGTCGCCCGCGCGTCAGTTGCTGAACCCAAGGTCATCGAAGCCCTGCTGCCCGAACCGGTCGCCCCGGTCATCGAGGCGCCGATCGCCGACGAGCCGCCGGCGCAGATCGGCCAGGTCATCGACCTGCACCAGCCCGGCAGCGCCGAGATGCCCGCCGCGCCGCTGAAGCTGCTCGACGATGGTCGTCCGGTATGGGCTGCCGAGCCGTTCGAGTGCCTGCTGTTCGACGTCGCCGGCCTGACCCTGGCAGTGCCGCTGGTCTGCCTGGGCTCGATCTATCCGCTGGCGGGGCACGACCTGACCCCGCTGTTCGGCCAGCCGGACTGGTTCCTTGGCATCCTGCCGGGGCAGAACGGCAACCTCAAGGTGCTCGACACCGCGCGCTGGGTGATGCCCGAGCGCTACCGCGACGACTACCGCGAGGGGCTGCAGTACGTGATTTCCGTGCAGGGCTACGAGTGGGGGCTGGCCGTGCACCAGGTCAGCCGCTCGGTTCGCCTCGACCCGTCCGAGGTGAAGTGGCGCAGCCAGCGCCAGCAGCGCCCGTGGCTGGCCGGCACGGTGATCGACCAGATGTGCGCGCTGCTGGATGTCTCGGCCCTGGCCGAACTGATCGCCAGCGGCGCGGCGAAGCACCTGAAGCCCTGAGGCCGGGCGCTACCTTATTGAAAGACAACCATCGCGCCGCAGGCGGCGCGGTACCAGAAGAGGCGAGGGGATATGAAGAAAACGTCAGCGCAAGGTGCCGAAGATCCGATTCTGCAGTGGGTCACCTTCCGCCTGGACAACGAGACCTACGGCATCAACGTGATGCAGGTCCAGGAAGTGCTGCGCTACACCGAGATCGCGCCGGTCCCCGGTGCCCCGAGCTACGTGCTGGGCATCATCAACCTGCGCGGCAACGTGGTCACCGTGATCGACACCCGCCAGCGTTTCGGCCTGGACCCGGCGCCGGTCTCGGACAATACCCGCATCGTCATCATCGAGGCCGACAAGCAGGTCGTGGGCATCCTGGTCGACAGCGTTGCCGAGGTTGTCTATCTGCGCCAGTCCGAGATCGAGACCGCGCCGAACGTCGGTAACGAGGAATCGGCCAAGTTCATCCAGGGCGTCTGCAACAAGAACGGCGAGCTGCTGATCCTGGTCGAGCTGGACAAGATGATGACCGAGGAAGAGTGGTCGGAGCTGGAGAGCATCTGAGGTGCTGATCGCCCTGGTGGTACTCAGTATCGTCTGCGCCGGTTTGGCGCTGGCCTGCGTCTGGCTGTCCGGCCGGCAGCGCGACCAGCAGGCGCAGGCCGCCGAACTGGCCAAGCAGCTGGCAGTGTTCGAGCAGCGCCTGAAAGAGCAGGGCAAGCGCATCGAGTCGTACCAGCAGATCAATATCCGCATGGGCGAAGAGCTGCGCGAGCTGACCAAACAGGTCGCGCCGCTGCCGGAGCGCCTGGTGCGCATCGAGCAGCGCGACCCCACCAGCCTGTCCTTCAGCCAGGCCGCGCGCCTGGTCGGCATGGGCGCCAGCCCCGAAGACCTGACCCAGAGCTGCGGCCTGTCCCAGGCCGAGGCCGAGCTGGTCGCCCGCCTGCATCAGGGCAAGGTGCGCGACTGAGTGCCGGGCATCTAGCCCGAAAATGAATCAGGCCCCGGAAGTGGGGCGTGGTGATTGTCGCCGTACTCAGTGCTTGCGACTGTTCGTGCCGATGTTGAACGTCTGCGCGACGATGCCCATGACGACGATGACTGTTGCCAGCAGCAGGGTGTAGACGACTTCGTAGAAGTAGGTTCCTTCCCAGACCATGATGATGAAGGCGCCGATGATGAATACGATCACGGCATAGGTCAGCCACGGGAACAGCCAGACCTTGAGCTGGATGTCCCGGCCCTCGGCCTCCAGCTTGCGGCGCATGCGCAACTGGGAGAACGCAATGACGAGGTAGACCAACAGGGCGATGGTGCCGGTGGCCTGCATCAGCACGTCATACACGTCCATCCAGTGCATGGCCGACAGGAATATCGCCACCAGGGCGAAGATGCTGGAGATCATCACGCCCACGTAGGGGGTGCCGGTGCTGCGCCCGGTGATCTGCATGATGCGATGGGCATCGCCGCGTCGCGACAGCGAGTAGAGCATGCGCGAGGCCGTGTAGAGCGCCGAGTTGAAGCAGCTGCACACCGAGGTCAGGACGATGAAATTGACGATCAGACCGGTGTGGGGAATACCCAGCATATCCAGGGTGACGCGATACGAACCCCAGGTCGGATCGCCAAGGTGCGGGTTGTTCCAGGGCACCAGGGCCACCACGATGAAGATCGAGCCGATGTAGAACAGGCAGATGCGCCAGACCACCGATCTAGTCGTCTTGATGATTTCCTTGCCGGGATTGGCCGACTCGGCTGCGGCTACGGTGACGATCTCGGCGCCGAGGAATGCGAACATCACGCCTAGCAGGGCTACCACCACGGCCTGCCCGCCATTGGGCATGAAGCCACCGACGGCGGTCAGGTTCGACCATCCGCTGGTGTTCCCCCATGGCCACAGGTGGGCGATCGCCAGGCCGCCGATGCAGATGAATAGGACAATGGCAACGACCTTGATCAGGGCGAACCAGAACTCGAATTCGCCGTAGTTGCGCACGTTCATGAAGTTCACCAGCATCAACGCCAGCGTGACGATCAGGGCGAAGCTCCAGCCCGGAATCATCGGGAACCAGCTGTTGAGGATGGTGCCGGCGACGAAGGCCTCCCAGCCCATCAGGAGAGCCCAGAAGTACCAGTACAGCCAGCCGATTGTGAAACCGGCCCAGCGTCCGATGGCGCGGTCGGCGTAGGTGGAGAACGATCCGGTATCGGGCTGCGAGACGGCCATTTCGCCGAGCATCCGCATGACCAGCACCACCAGAATGCCGCCGCCCAGGTAGGCTAGTACCGCAGCCGGCCCTGCCATGGCGATGGTCTTGCCTGAGCCGACGAAAAGCGCCGCGCCGATCACTCCTGCGATGGACATCATGGTCAGATGGCGGGACTTCAGGCCGCCTTTGAGTTCGGTGCTGGGGGCCCCGCTGGCCAGATCATTCATCTTGCTCAAAATCAGACTTCCCTTGCCGCACGGTGGACGGCATGAACGGATGGAGGTGCTTGCCAATCGAATCACCGAGAACTCGTCCTTCCGGCTCCCCGTCGTCCAATTGACACTGGTGACTGCCGGTTCGGTTCCGGTCACTGCACAGCTTGACGGTTGTGTGTAGCCGAAGAGCACGGCGACTTCATGTGCTTTTGCCCACCTGTCGCCGGGCTGGCTCTCAAAGTTGAACAGGTTCCATATTCCGATCCGGACTGCATGGATGGCGAAAGCTGGGGGGCAGTTCCGTGCCGATGTTGGGCGATAGCGGCGGACTACCATCCATCTGATCAGGATTTTGTGGGATGAAGCTGACGGGTGATTCGGATTTATCTGATAAGAAAGGCGTCAAATCGTCGCTAAATTGGCCTCGTCAAAACTTCTCCCGAGGCCATCGATATGGCGACCATTTCCCGACGTGCCATGGTGCTGTGCTCGCATCCCGGTCGGCTGCTGAACTACAGCGTGCTGCTCAATCGTCTGGAGTTCTATCACCTGAGCCTGTGCCTGAACCTGGATGAAGTACGCAAGGCGCTCGCCACCCGGCAACGCTACAGCCTGTTCATCCATGACGACTTCCGCCCGGGGCCCGGCGAGCTGCTGAGCCTCAAGGCGCTGAGCCAGAGCAATACCTTCCGCCAGTTCCTGCTGGTCGGGCACTACAGTGCCGAGGAAAAGCGCGGGCTGATGCAATGGGCCTGGGCCAACCGCGTACCGCTGCTGGATGTGCTGGACAAGCCGCTGTCGCTGGCGCAGTTGCGCGAAGTGACCAGCGGCATGGTGCTCTATCACAGCGAGGACCGGCAGCCAATCCGTCAATCGGTTCGAGAGTTCTGCGATTTCGCCCCGGCAGGCGATCATCCGCCGGCCCAGCTCGGCTGCGAGTGTCGCAGCTGAGGCTGGTCACTGGCGCCGGGAGTCCGGTCCTTCCAGCAACAGGGGCATCGCGTCCGGCGGCGCCCCTGGCGTGTCGTTCAGCGGGCTCTTGCCCTTGAGATACCAGGCGAAGGCGATGATTTCGGCGATGGTGCGGTAGAGCGCCTCGGGAATCGCGTCGCCCAGCTCCAGGCGCGCCAGCAGGCGCACCAGTTCACCATTCTCGTAGATCGGCACCTCATGGTGGCGGGCGATGGCGAGGATGGTTTCCGCCAGTTCGTCGTCACCCTTGGCGGTGAGGGTCGGCGCGCTCTGCCCGTCATAGTTGAGCGCGATCACCTGGTGTGGGGCTTTCCTGGCCTTCTTCATGCGGTCTCATCCACCCAGCGCTGTTCCACGGCCGTCCGCGCCCCCTGGGGCGGCTTGCCCTGGCGGCAGCTCAGCTCGCCCACGGTCAGGCCGGCGTCGCTCAGGCGTTGGCGCAGAGTGCCCAGTTCGCCATCGATGAGGTTGGCGGTGGTGTCGCGCTCGGCCCACAGCTGGGTGCCGATGCTGCCGTGGGCCAGGGTGGCCTGGACCTGCAGCGGGCCGAGGCTGTCCAGGTCGAATGCCAGGTCGACGCGCCAGAGCATGTCGCGGGTCTGCTGCTCGCGCTCGCTGGCCGGGCTGTCCTTTTCTTCCTGCTGGATACGCACCTGGATCGGCACCATCTGATGTTGATGGCGCAGGGGGATTTCCAGCTGCCAGGTATTCACCACCGTGCCGTCGGGGAGAACGTCGCTTTGCGCCAGGCTGCCCAGCTGGTGTGTCTGCAGGCGCGAAACCGCGGCCGCGGCGAGCTTGAGCAGCGATTCGAGATCACCTTCCTGCTCCAGCTCACTGGCAAGCCGGCTGGGGAGCGGAAAGCTGATCGCTGACGGTGTGCGCCCGCTGGTCTGGCCGATGACACCCAGGGCGTTGCGCACAAAGGCCGGCATGGCCTGCGCCAGATTGCTGGCACCGGCCATGGCGTTGCTCGGCAGATTGTTCAGCACGGCCGCCGCCGTGCCGCCTTGTACGGCAGGCAGCAACTGGGCGATCAGCCGCAGCAGGTTGGCCTTGAGGTCCAGGGGAAGGCTTTCGACACCGCGCAGCATCTGCCCTTCGAGGAACGCGCCGCTCTGCTGGAAGGCCTGGGCCACGCCCTTGGCGTCACTGAGCTGGCGAATGTCCGGCAGTGCGCCGAGCAACTTGTCCACCGACTGACGCAACTCGGGGCTCACGTCCGGGTTGCTGCCGGCGCCCTGCAGCGCCTTGAGCAGCCCGTCCAGGGGGCCCTGGCGGCTCTGCTGGGCGCTGAGTTGCAGGCTCAGGTCGAGCTGTTCCAGGCGGGCATTCATCGGCAGGAACTGCAAGGCCTGCTGGTCCTGCACACGGGCGCTGAGCAGGCTGTTGAGCGGTAGCGGGTTGGGCGATTCGATGCTCAGCTGGCGCCCGGCCAGCGGAGTGTTGAGCAGCGTCACCAGGACCTTGTAAACCACCTGTTCGGCCTTGCCGAGGGCGACCAACTGGCTGGCATCGACCTTGCCCTGGATCAGCGTGCCGACCGGCAATACGTCGAGGTCGAGGCTTCCCAGCGGTGTCTGGCTGGCGCCGCCCAGGCCCAGCGAGCCCAGTCTTGGTTGGGTCAGCAGGGTGGCGGCGAGGCTGGTCTGGTTCAGAGTCGACAGCTGAAGGGTGCTGCCCTTGGGCAGCGCCTGGGAGCTTTCCGCCACCACCAGCGCCTGCTGGCCGCTGGCCATGGTCAGGCGCAGCAGCAACTGGAAACTCACCTGCCCGTCACGTACCGCCAGCACTTCCGCATGGGCCTTTTCCCCCGGCGGCAGCAGATCGCCCAGGCTTTGCGCGAGCTTGAACGTCAGCTCGGCGGCGTTCTGCGTGCTGCGCAGCGACGGCGTAGGCGGTAGCGGACGGGAAGCGCCAATTTCGCTTGGCATCGGGGACCTGTAGGCGGCGTGACGGGATTACGCCCAGTGTATCGGCGGCGATTGCAGGGACTTTAGACCGTCCGGCGGCCGCGGGGCAGGGCGCTTGAGCTGGCAGGGTGCGCTGATTTGACGTTACACCCTGTCGAAAAACCTGACGTCGGGCTTAGGAACGGCTGTGTATAATGCGCCGCCCGAGGCTGCGCTTGGCGGTCCGGACGGTATGGCCGCTTTTTTGCACCACTGACTGTTTTCTGCCCGACGGTTGCCGATGCCCTTGAACCATCCCCTCCTCGAAACCGTGGCGCTCGCCTGCGAGCGGGACTGGCGCATGCTGTTCGAGCGTCTCGATTTGCGACTGGGCGCGGGCGAAATGCTACAGATCGTCGGCCCTAATGGCAGCGGCAAGACCAGCCTGCTGCGCTTGCTCAGCGGGCTGATGCAGCCCACCGCCGGTGAGGTGCTGCTCAACGGCAAGCCGCTTACCGAGCAACGCCACGAACTGGCCCGGCTGCTGTTGTGGATCGGCCACGCCGCCGGCATCAAGGGCCTGCTCACCGCCGAAGAGAATCTCGCCTGGCTCTGCGCCCTGCACCAGCCGGCCAACCGCGAGGCCATCTGGCAAGCGCTGGAAGCGGTCGGCCTGCGCGGTTTCGAGGACGTTCCCTGCCATACCCTGTCCGCCGGCCAGCAGCGCCGCGTGGCCCTGGCGCGTCTGTACCTCGACGCGCCGCCGCTGTGGATCCTCGACGAACCCTTCACGGCCCTGGACAAACAGGGCGTGGCGCAGCTCGAAGAACACCTCGCCGGCCATTGCGAGCGCGGTGGCCTGGTGGTGCTGACCACCCACCACACCCTGGAGCGCATGCCTTCAGGCTATCGCGCCCTCGACCTGGGTCAGCACGCACGGGAGGCGGCGCGATGAGCAACGTCTTCACCCTGCTGCTCGCCCGCGAAGCGCGCCTGCTTTTCCGCCGTCCGGCGGAGCTGGCTAATCCTTTGGTGTTCTTCGCCATCGTCATCGCGCTGTTCCCGCTGGCGGTCGGCCCCGAATCGGAAATGCTCAAGAACCTTTCGCCCGGCCTCGTCTGGGTCGCGGCATTGCTGGCGGTGCTGCTGTCGCTGGACGGCCTGTTCCGCAGCGATTTCGAGGATGGTTCCCTGGAGCAGTGGGTCCTTTCGCCGCACCCCCTGCCACTACTGGTCCTGGCCAAAGTGCTGGCACACTGGCTGGTTTCAGGGCTGGCCCTGGTGCTGTTGTCGCCGCTGTTCGCCCTGATGCTGGGCCTGCCGGCGCGCTGCCTGGCGGACCTGCTGCTGTCGCTGCTGCTGGGTACGCCGGTGCTGAGCCTGCTGGGCGCCGTTGGCGCTGCACTCACCGTCGGGCTCAAGCGTGGCGGCCTGCTGCTGGCCTTGCTGATTCTGCCGCTCTACATTCCGGTGCTGATCCTGGGCAGCGGAGCGCTTCAGGCGTCGCTGCAGGGGCTGCCCACCGCCGGGCACCTGTTGTGGCTGGCCAGCCTGACGGCGTTAGCATTGACGCTGACGCCCTTTGCCATCGCCGCCGGGCTGAAGATCAGCGTCGGCGAGTGAACGAACGATCGCCGGGCTGGGAAGCGGCACCGGCGGC
Source organism: Pseudomonas sp. HS-18 (assembly GCF_020401845.1). NCBI lineage: Bacteria > Pseudomonadati > Pseudomonadota > Gammaproteobacteria > Pseudomonadales > Pseudomonadaceae > Pseudomonas > Pseudomonas sp. HS-18. Next base: position 4,547,518 of record NZ_CP084413.1, on the reverse strand, counting down.
AGACTAGAGCTTTGAAATACAGAGCCTGATGATGAACTGGACTTGGTTTCACAAACTTGGCTCGCCCAAGTGGTTCTACGAGATCAGCGGACGCTGGCTGCCGTGGTTCGCCGTCGCTGCAATCGTGCTGATGGCTGCCGGCACCGTCTGGGGCCTGGCCTTCGCACCGCCGGACTACCAGCAGGGCAACAGCTTCCGGATCATCTATATCCACGTACCGGCGGCGTTCCTCGCCCAGTCCTGCTACGTCATGCTCGCCGTGGCCGGCGCCATCGGCCTGATCTGGAAAATGAAGATCGCCGACGTCGCTGTGCAGTGCGCCGCGCCCATCGGTGCCTGGATGACCTTCGTCGCGCTGGTCACCGGGGCCATCTGGGGCAAGCCGACCTGGGGCGCCTGGTGGGTCTGGGACGCACGCCTGACCTCGATGCTGATCCTGCTGTTCCTGTATTTCGGCATCATCGCCCTGGGCCAGGCCATCACCAACCGCGACAGCGCCGCCAAGGCCTGCGCCGTGCTGGCGATCGTCGGCGTGGTGAACATCCCGATCATCAAGTACTCGGTGGACTGGTGGAACACCCTGCACCAGCCGGCCACCTTCACCCTGACCGAAAAGCCGCCAATGCCGCCGGAGATGTGGATTCCGCTGCTGATGATGGTCGCCGGTTTCTACTGCTTCTTCGCCGTGGTGCTGTTGATGCGCATGCGCCTGGAAGTGCTCAAGCGCGAAGCCCGCGCGAGCTGGGTGAAGGCCGAGGTGGAGCGCGTGCTATGAGTTTCGAGTCTTTCTCCGATTTCCTCGCCATGGGGCACCATGGCCCTTACGTGTGGTCCGCCTACGCCATCTGCGCGGTGGTCCTGGCGATCAACGTCGTCTCGCCCATCGTGGCGCGCCGGCGTTACCTGCAAGAAGAGGCGCGTCGTCTGCGCCGGGAGGCCAGCAAGTGAATCCGGTCCGCAAGAAGCGTCTGTACATCGTTCTCGCCATCGTTGCCGGTGTCGGTGTCGCCGTCAGCCTGGCGCTGTCGGCCCTGCAGGAAAATATCAACCTGTTCTACACCCCGACCCAGATCGCCAACGGCGAAGCGCCGCACGACACGCGTATCCGCGCCGGCGGCATGGTGGAGAAGGGCTCGCTCAAGCGTTCGGCGGATTCGCTGGACGTGGAGTTCGTGGTCACCGACTTCGCCAAGGAAGTCACGGTGAAGTACCGCGGCATCCTTCCTGATCTGTTCCGTGAAGGGCAGGGCATCGTCGCCCTCGGCAAGATCAACGAGGCCGGCGTGCTGACCGCCGATGAAGTGCTGGCCAAGCACGACGAGAAATACATGCCGCCGGAAGTCACCAAGGCACTCAAGGACAGCGGCAAGCTGGAGCACTACGAAGCCAGCCAGAACGGCAATGCCGCGCCGCAACAAGGGAGCAACTGACGATGGTCCCCGAACTCGGCCACCTCTCGCTGATCCTCGCGCTGTGCATGGCGCTGGTGATGTCGTTCTTCCCGCTGATCGGCGCCTGGCGCGGCGATCGCCAGTGGATGAGCCTGGCGCGCCCGGCAGCCTGGGGGCAGTTCGCCTTCCTGCTGTTCTCCTTCGGCTGCCTGACCTGGGCCTTCCTCCACGATGATTTCTCGGTGGCCTACGTCGCCAGCAACTCCAACAGCGCGCTGCCCTGGTACTACAAGTTCAGCGCCGTGTGGGGCGCTCACGAAGGCTCGCTGCTGCTCTGGGCGCTGATCCTCGGCGGCTGGACCTTCGCTGTCTCGGTGTTCTCCCGCCAGTTGCCGGAAGTGATGCTGGCCCGCGTGCTGGCCGTGATGGGCATGATCAGCACCGGTTTCCTGCTGTTCCTGATCATCACCTCCAACCCCTTCAGCCGCCTGCTGCCGCAGGTGCCGGCCGACGGCAACGACCTCAACCCGCTGCTGCAGGATCCGGGCCTGATCATCCACCCGCCGATGCTCTACATGGGCTACGTGGGCTTCTCGGTGGCCTTCGCCTTCGCTATTGCCGCGCTGCTCGGCGGTCGCCTCGACGCCGCCTGGGCGCGCTGGTCGCGGCCCTGGACGCTGGTGGCCTGGACCTTCCTCGGCGTCGGTATCGTGCTGGGCTCCTGGTGGGCCTACTACGAACTGGGTTGGGGCGGCTGGTGGTTCTGGGACCCGGTGGAAAACGCCTCGTTCATGCCCTGGCTGGTGGGCACCGCGCTGATCCACTCGCTGGCGGTGACCGAGAAGCGTGGCGTGTTCAAGAGCTGGACCGTGCTGCTGGCCATCGCGGCCTTCTCGCTGAGCCTGCTGGGCACCTTCCTGGTCCGTTCCGGCGTGCTGACCTCGGTACACGCCTTCGCCTCGGACCCCGAGCGTGGCGTGTTCATCCTCGCCTTCCTGCTGGTGGTGGTCGGTGGCTCGCTGACGCTGTTCGCCCTGCGCGCGCCGGTGGTCAAGAGCCAGGTCGGCTTCGCCCTGTGGTCCCGCGAGACCCTGCTGCTGCTGAACAACCTGATCCTGGTGGTCACCGCCTCGATGATCCTGCTGGGCACCCTCTACCCGCTGGTGCTCGACGCCATCAGCGGCGCCAAGCTGTCGGTCGGCCCGCCGTACTTCAACGCGCTGTTCGTGCCGCTGATCGCCATCCTCATGCTGGCCCTGGCGGTCGGTGTGCTGGTGCGCTGGAAGGACACTCCGACCCGCTGGCTGCGCAACATGCTCACCCCGGTGCTGATCGGCACCGTGGTGCTGGGTGGCCTCGGCAGCTTCCTGTATGGCGAACTGCACTGGGAAGTGCTCGCCGTGTTCATGCTGGCGGCCTGGGTGGTACTGGCCGGTGTGCGCGACTTCTTCGACAAGGTCCGCCACAAGGGCGTGATCGCCGGTGCCGCGGGCCTGAACCGCAGCTACTGGGGCATGCAGCTGGCGCACTTCGGCATTGCCATCTGCGCCATCGGCGTGGTGCTCACCAGCCAGTTCAGCGCCCAGCGCGACCTGCGCATGGCGCCGGGCGAGTCGGTTGAGCTGGCGGGTTACCAGTTCCGCTTCGAAGGCACCCACCATTTCGAAGGTCCGAACTTCACCTCCGACAAGGGCACCATCCGCGTCACCCGCAAGGGCTCGGAAGTGGCCGTGCTGCACCCGGAGAAGCGCCTGTACAGCGTGCAGAACTCGATGATGACCGAGGCCGGCATCCACGGCAGCCTGACCCGCGACCTCTATGTCGCCCTGGGTGAGCCGCTGGATAACGGCGCCTGGGCCGTGCGCGTGCACATCAAGCCCTTCGTGCGCTTCATCTGGCTCGGTGGCCTGCTGATGGCCCTGGGCGGCGTGCTGGCGGCGCTCGACCGTCGCTACCGGCTGAAAGTGAAAACGCGTGTACGCGAGGCCCTGGGCCTCGCCGGACAGGGAGCCTGAGTGTGAAGCGTGCGATCCTGCTGTTGCCCCTGGCGATCTTCCTGGTCGTCGCGGTATTCCTCTTCCGTGGCCTGTGGCTGGACCCCAGCGAGCTGCCCTCGGCGCTGATCGGCAAGCCGTTCCCGGCGTTCTCCCTGCCCAGCGTCACCGAGCCGGGCAAGACCTACACCGAGGCCGATATCAAGGGCAAGCCGGCGCTGGTCAACGTCTGGGGCACCTGGTGCCCGACCTGCCGCTTCGAGCATCCGGTGCTGACCGACCTCGCCGCCAAGGGCGTGGTGATCTACGGCATCAACTACAAGGATGACGGCGCCGCCGCGCAGAAGTGGCTCAAGGAGCTGCACAACCCCTACCTGTTGAACATCGCCGACGCACAGGGCACCCTCGGCCTGGACCTGGGTGTCTACGGCGCGCCGGAGACCTACATCATCGACAAAGACGGCATCATCCGCCACAAGCTGGTTGGTGCCGTCGACGAGAAGGTCTGGCGCGAGCAGTTGGCGCCGATCTACCAGGGGCTGGTCGACGAGGCGCAAGGCAAATGAAGCGACTTATTGCCGCCGCAGCGCTGGGCCTGGCTCTCACCGGTATCGCCCACGCGGCCATCGACACCTACGAGTTCGCCAACGACGCCGAGCGCGAACGTTTCCGCGACCTGACCACCGAGCTGCGTTGCCCCAAGTGCCAGAACCAGGACATCGCCGACTCCAACGCGCCGATCGCCGCCGACCTGCGCAAGCAGATCTACACCCAGATGGCGGCCGGCAAGAGCAATCAGCAGATCGTCGACTACATGGTCGACCGCTACGGCGAGTTCGTGCGCTACAAGCCCGAAGTCAGCGAGCGCACCTGGCTGCTCTGGTTCGGCCCCGCCGCGCTGCTGGGGCTGGGCGTGATCATCATCGGCGCCATCGTCGTGCGCCGCCGTCGCCCGGCCGCTGCCACTTCCACCACGCTGTCCGCCGAGGAGCAGGCGCGTCTCGACCAATTGCTGGATAACCAAGACAAATGATCGATTTCTGGCTCGCTGCCGGCCTGCTGTTGCTGGTAGCCCTGGCATTTCTCCTCGTCCCTCTGCTGCGTGGCCGCAAGGCCCAGGCCGAGGAAGACCGCACCGCCCTCAACGTCGCCCTGTACCAGGAACGTCTGGCAGAGCTGACCGCCCAGCGTGACGCCGGGACCCTCGACGACGCTCAGCTCGAAGCCGGCCGCGCCGAAGCGGCCCGCGAGCTGCTCTCCGATACCGACGGTGCCAGCGAGGACCGTCGCTCGCGCCTGGGCCGTGCGGCGCCGATGATCGTCGCGCTGGTCCTGCCATTCCTCGCCCTGGGCCTGTATCTGCACTGGGGCGCCAGCGACAAGGTCGCCCTGGCCCGCGAATTCGCCACCGCGCCGCATTCCATGGAAGAAATGACCACTCGCCTGGAGCGTGCGGTTCAGGCCCAGCCGGATTCCGCCGAAGGCTGGTACTTCCTCGGCCGCACCTACATGACCCAGAACCGAGCCGGCGACGCTGCCAAGGCTTTCGAGCAGGCCGCGCGCCTCTCCGGGCGCCAGCCGGAAGTGCTCGGCCAGTGGGCCCAGGCGCTGTATTTCGCCGGTGACAAGGCGCTGACCCAGCAGGTCCGCGAGCTGGCCGACGAAGCCCTGAAGAAGGACCCGCAGGAAGTCACCACCCTCGGTCTGCTCGGCATCGCCGCCTTCGAGGACGAGAAGTACGCCGACGCCATCGACTACTGGGGCCGCCTGGTTGCCGTGCTGCCGCAGGACGATCCGTCCCGCAGCGCCATTGCCGGTGGCATCGAGCGCGCCCGCCAGCGCATGGTCGAGAAGGGCGAGACCCCGCCGGAGGCTCCTGCCGCTGCGCAGACTGCCGGGGTGACCCTGAGAGTGAAGGTCGACCTGACCGCTGCCGTGAAGGGCCAGGTCAAGCCGGACGACAGCGTGTTCGTCTTCGCCCGCGCAGTGAGCGGCCCGCCGATGCCGCTGGCGGTGAAGCGCCTGAAGGTCTCCGACCTGCCCAGCGAGGTTTCCCTCAGTGATGCCGACGCGATGATGCCGCAGCTCAAGCTCTCGCAGCACCCGCAGGTGCAGCTCGTCGCGCGGATCTCCCGTGCCGGCAATGCCATCACCGGCGAATGGATCGGACGCAGCGAAGCGTTGTCTACTGCCAACGCGGGCGAGCAGAGCATCACCATCGACAGCCCGGATCAGAAGTAAGACGAACAAGAGAGGGTTGAGCGATGAAGGGCAGAGTGCTGGCGCTGGGCGCCATGCTGGTACTGGGTGGTTGCGTGGTGCAGCCGCAGCAACCTGAGCAGCCGCCACAACAGACGTCTCCGCCTGCGCATCCGACTACCCCGACACCGCCGCCCAAGCAGTCGTCTTCGCCGATCACCCCGCAGCCGAGCTCCGCACCGGCTGCCAAGCGCCCGACCCAGTTCGCCCCGCCGCCCGGTGGCAAGGGGCGCTGGGATGCCAGCCTGGGCGTCTACGTGATCCAGGGCCAGAAGGACCTCTACTACCGCCAGCGTACCTATTACCACTGGGACAACGGCTGGTACTGGGGCGTCGGCCCGCAAGGCCCATGGACCGAAACCGACAGCAGCGGCGTGCCGCCGGGGCTGACGCGCAAGTACGCGCAATAACGCGGACTTTTCGTAGGAGCGAGCGTGCTCGCGAACCGCTTGACGCCGGTGTCGCCGGGAGTCTCGTTCGCGAGCAAGCTCGCTCCTACAGGTTCCACCGAGGCGGCGCTCAATCGAACGTCCCCATCTCCGTCCCCAGCTCTATCACTTCCACCCGGTTGCGCCCACTGGCCTTGGCCTTGTACATCGCCTTGTCCGCTGCTGCGTAAAGTCCCTCGTAGGTGCCGGGAACGCCCGCTTCCAGGCAGGCAATGCCGAAGCTGGCGGTGAGGTAGAGCAGGCCGTCCTTCATCGGCAACGGGGTTTCCTCCAACAGGCGGCGCACCTTTTCGGCGATGGTGCGCGCCTGCGGCTGCGAGGTGTCGGGCAACAGCAGCAGGAACTCCTCGCCACCCAGGCGCGCCACGCTGTCGCCGGTGCGTGTGTAGTTGCGCAGGAGCGTGGCGGTGTGGCGGATGACTTCATCGCCCAGTGGATGGCCATAGCGGTCGTTGATGAACTTGAAATGATCCAGGTCCACCATGAGCAGGCTGATGGGCGCCGGCTGGCGCGCGGCGCGGGACAGTTCCATGCTCACCAACTGGTCGAACTGGCGGCGGTTGAACAACCCGGTCAGCGGGTCGTGGCCGGCGAGGTATTCCAGCTGGCGGTTCTTTTCCTCCAGTTCCAGCCGCTGTTGGCGGAGGAACTCGCGCTGGCGCAGGTTGCGCACATGGCCGTGCCAGAGGATCAGCGAAAGGATCACGCCGATGCCACAGATGGTCAGCCCGCCCATCTGATTGGACAGGCGCAGCTGCGGATCAGCCTGGGTCAGGCCGATCGTCAGTTCGAAGGCGGCGAAGGCGAGAATGTAGAGGGTGACCGCCAGTCGGGGGCGCATCAGCAGGATCAGGGCGGCGGCCACCGAGGCCATCAGGAAGGGCGTGATGCTGCTGGTGACCTGTTGGTCTGCGCCGGTTATGGCGACGCCGAAGCCCAGCAACAAGGCGCTGCCCAGGATGGTCAGCAGTTGCATGTACCACAGCGGCGCGCTGCGCCTGGGGGGTAAGGCGAGCCATGCCAGCAGTCCGAGCAGGGAGAAGAGCACCGCGACCGTGGCATGCACGCGGATGATGTCCATCCTCCAGCCGTCGTGCGCCGCGCTCGCCCCTTGCAGATTGAGCTTGAACACGATGATGTGGATCAGATCGAACAGCACGGCCAGCGGTGCCGACAGATACAGCCGCCTGAGGTTTTCCCGGGCGATCGGCAGCGCCAGCGCGTCGTTGACCGCGATGGCGTGGTGCAGTCGCTGGAGCAACGTCCTGGACACGGGCTCTGGCCTCCTGCGCAAAGTGCCGGGCAGTTGCAGAATAGTCAGCCGCTGCCACGCTGTCGTGGCGATCGAGCCTGACGTGACCTGGCCTCGCATTGAGGGAGTCACAGACCGCTATCGATAAATTTCCGACCCTGGCAACGAATTGGCCTGGAACATTGTCGGATAAGCCCTCTGCGGGCATAGTCCGCAACCCGGTTCGCTCAAGGATATGCGTCATGAATAGAGTGCAAAGACTGCCGACGGAGCAGGGCCTGGATGCTGAGCGCACGCTGCTGGACGCCACCTTTGCCGGCCAGCGTGACAGCGGCCTGCTGTTCTGGCGCCCACTGGAGCAGTCCCTGGTGATGCCGCGCCGGCTGAGCCGACTGGAAGGCTTTTCTGCCGCCGAGGCCGCGTGTGCCGGGCTGGGGTGGCCGATAGCCCTGCGCGACACCGGTGGCGAACCGGTACCGCAGTCCCCTGGCGTGCTCAATGTCGCACTGGTCTATGCGATCCCGCCGGGCGATAACGAGCAGACGCGTATCGAAACCGCCTACCTGCGCCTGTGCCAGCCGCTGTGCGACTGGTTGGCCGCCCTCGGCCTCGATCCGGGCCTGGGGGAAGTGGAGGGTGCCTTCTGCGATGGCCGCTACAACGTCAACCTGGGCGGTCGCAAGCTGGTGGGCACCGCCCAGCGCTGGCGTCGCCGGCCCAGCGACGGGCGTTATGTGGTCCTGGCCCACGGCGCGATCCTGATGGAAAACCAGCGCGAGCCGATGGTCGATGCGGTGAACGCCTTCTACGAGAATTGTGGGCTCGACGCCCGCGTGCGCGCCACCAGCCACGTGGCGTTGGATGAGTTGTACGAACAGCCCTGGGACCAGGTTGACGCCCTGGCCGGGCAGTTCCAGCGGCACTTGCTGGCCGAGGGTGTGGCGCTGGATGTGTGATACGAACGACGTGGGTGGATCTTCGCTTCGCCCCAACCCTTCCAAGGAGTCTTGATACATGGAACATGGGACGAATTACCTGCAATCCACGGTGGTCTTCCTGATCGCCGCGGTGTTCATGGTGCCGTTGGCCAAGCGCCTGCAGCTCGGTGCTGTGCTGGGCTACCTGCTGGCCGGGGTGATCATCGGGCCATACCTGCTGGGCCTGATCGACAACCCGGAAAGCGTCGCCAGTCTTTCCGAGCTTGGCGTGGTGCTGCTGCTCTTCATCATCGGGCTGGAGCTGTCGCCCAAGCGCCTCTGGGTGATGCGCAAGCAGGTATTCGGCGTGGGCCTGGCGCAGGTGCTGCTGACTGCCCTGGCACTGGGCAGCCTCGCCGTGCTGGTGTTCGAGCTGCCGGTGAATACCGCCGTGGTGATCGGTGGCGGCCTGGCGCTGTCGTCCACCGCCTTCGGCCTGCAGATCCTCGCGGAGCGCAAGGAACTCAACAGTCCCTATGGACGCCTGGCGTTCGCCATCCTGTTGTTCCAGGACATCGCCGCGATCCCGCTGATCGCCATGATCCCGCTGCTGGGCGCTCGCGCCGACACCCTCGCGCCCGGTGGCGATGTCGCCCATGTGATCGAAGTGGTGGGCAGCATCGCCGTGGTGGTGATCGGCGGGCGCTTCCTGCTGCGCCCGGTGTTCCGCTCGGTGGCGCGCACCGGCCAGGCGGACCTGTCCACCGCCACTGCCTTGCTGGTGGTGGTCGGTACGGCGTGGTTGATGGAGGAGGCCGGCGTATCCATGGGGCTGGGCGCCTTCCTCGCCGGCCTGCTGCTGGCGGATTCCGAGTACCGCCATGAACTGGAAGCGCAGATTGAGCCCTTCAAGGGCCTGTTGTTGGGGCTGTTCTTCATCAGCGTGGGCATGAGCGCTGACCTCGGCCTGCTCAAGAACGAGCCGTTCCGGGTCATTGGCCTGACCCTGCTGCTGGTGGCGATCAAGCTGCCGCTGCTGTTCGTCATCGGCCGTCTGGCCGGTGGCCTGGACAAGGTATCGGCGCTGCGCCTGGGCGTGCTGCTCGGCGCCGGCGGCGAATTCGCCTTCGTGGTGTTCAAGCTGGCGGCGGCGCAGGGACTGATGGACGCCGACATGCATTCACTGCTGGTGCTGGGTATCACGCTGTCCATGGCGATGACGCCGCTGATGGTGCTGGCCCTTGCACGTAGCATCAAACCCAAGCCCGCGGTACTGCGCGAACCGCCGCCGGAATACCGCCAACTGCCGGACGACGCGCCGCGCGTGGTGATCGCCGGCATGGGCCGGATGGGCCAGGTGGTCGCCCGTATCATGCGCGCCCAGGGCGTGCCCTTCGTCGCGCTGGACACCTCGGTTGATACCATCGAACTGACCCGCAGCTATGGCAATATCCCGATCTTCTACGGCGACCCGCTGCGCCCGGAGATCCTCCGTGCCGCCCAGGTGGAGAAAGCCGAGTTCTTCGTCGTCGCCACCGACGATCCACAGACCAACATCGAGACCGCGCGCCTGGTGCGCAAGCTCTACCCGCACATCAAGGTCATCGGCCGGGCGCGCAACCGCCAGCACGTCTATCACCTGCTGGACGCCGACGCGACGCCGGTGCGCGAAACCTTCCACTCGAGCCTGGAAATGAGCCGCCTGCTGCTCACCGGCCTGGGCCTGAACGAGGAGCAGGTCGGCGCGCGCATCCGCCGTTTCAAGCGCCACGACGAGGCGGTGCTGATGGCCCAGTACCGCGTCTACGACGACGAGAAAGCCGTGGTCCAGACTGCACGCGAGGCACGCAAGGAACTGGAAACCCTGTTCGAGGCTGACCACCTGGAAGACCAGGGTATCGGCCACCACTGACGGGCCATTCCGCGCATCGATAGTGCTGGGGTGGGCTGCCCGCCCCGGCGCATCCTCGGGTCTTCGCAATGGAGGCCCCATCGATGAGCGACTACCGCACCTTTACCCGGGAGGACCGCGACGGCGTAGCCGTGGTGAGCTTCCGTCATCCGCCGATCAACCTGATCGACCGCGCCATGGTCATCGACCTGCTGCATCTGGCCGATGAGCTCGAGCGCAACGCCGATATCCGTGTGGTGTTGTTCCGCAGCAGTAACCCGGACTTCTTCCTTGCCCACTACGATCTCGGCAGCCAACTGGACGCGCCGCCGATGAAGCTGCCCGCCGGCATGGCCAGCCCGCTCAGCGCGCTGCTCAGCCGTTTCAGCCGGTTGCCGCAGGTGACCATTGGTGAACTGCGCGGCCGCGCGCGTGGCGCCGGCAGCGAATTCCTCCTGGCGCTGGATATGCGCTTCGCCTCCCGTGAACGCGCGCTGCTTGGCCAGCCGGAAGTGGCGGTCGGCCTGTTGCCTGGCGCGGGCGGTACGGTTCGCCTGGCACAGATGCTCGGGCGGGGCAGGGCGCTGGAAGTCTGCCTGGGTGGCGAGGACTTCGATGCGGACACGGCAGAGCGCTACGGCTGGATCAACCGGGCACTGGCGGATGCGGAATTGGAAGGATTCTGCGAGGCCCTGGCGCGACGGATCGCGGCCTTCCCGGCGGCAGGCATCGTCCATGTGAAGGCGGTGGTGGATCAGGTGACGGCGGCGGACCAGGCGGCGCTGGTGGATGAATCGCATCGCTTCGTCGGTGACATGTCCGCACCCGCGACGCTGGAGCGGGTGCGCTGGATGATGGACAACGGTGGCCAGCGGGACGGGGAACTCGAACGCGAACTGGGGGCAGCGCTCGGGCGCTACCCGGCCTGAACCGCTGGCGAGGACGGCGTCACGCGGTCTTCGCCAGGATCGGCTCGTTCGCCACGGCGACCAGTATCGGCCGGGCCAATTGATGCTTGACCGCCGGACGCGGCTGGCGGCTGACCGAGGGGCGACGGTCGGGGATGACCACGGCCGAGCCCGGCGAGCGCAGGGTCAGCACGGCAATGACGCTGAGCAGCACCACGGCGGCGAGCACGATGCTGGCCAGGGCGACATACAGCAGCAGCTCCACCAGGGAGCCAACGAGCAGCAGGAAATCGAGAATGACTTGCATGGTGGTGTCCTCTTGACGATCCGTTGGGGGCGTCTCGCGAGTAGCTCGTTCGCCCCTGCGGCCCGACTGCGGGGCCGGCGAATCTCCTGCCAGCGAGTTGATGGGGCAAAGATGCCGCGCACGGACTATCAAGAGAACTGAATGCGCCGACTGGTGACTATCGACGTTATCGATAACGGCTGGAAGCCTCAGTTTAGAGAGGCGCCCAGGTTATTTTCGGGCGCCTGCGACCTTGGTCTCGTAGACGCTCAGAACTTCTCGCCCGGCTGCAGGAAGCGCCATTGGCCAACCGGCAGCTTGCCCATGGCCACGCCGCCCAGGCGCAGGCGGCGGATCGACAGGGCATGCAGACCGACGGCCCGGCACATGGCGCCGATCTGCCCAGGGCGGAACTGCTTGCCGGCGAAGCGCAGGCGGTTTTCGCTCTGCCAGCTGACCTTCAGCGACGGCAGCTCGCGGCCGTCGATGACCAGGCCACGGCACAGGCGCTTCAGGCCATTGTCGGCAATCTGCCCGCTGACCTCGACCACGTACTCGTGTTCGATGTTGTCCGCCTCGTCCACCAGCCGGCGCTGCACGCCGCGGCTCTGGGTGTAGACGAGCAGGCCGCTGGCGTCGGTCTCCAGCACCGTGGTGTTGAACTGGTGGCCGAAGTGCTTGCGCAGCAGGCGCTGCTGCAGGTTGTCCTCGGCCCAGCGCTTGTCCGGCGTCAGCAGTTGCTGGGCGGAGTTGGCGCCGTTGCCGCTGCCCAGGCCGACCGGCTTGTGCACCAGGATGGTCACCGGCGGAATCGGGTCGGCGGAGGCACCCGGCAGCAGTTCGATCCGCTGGGCGTCGACCTTGAATTGCGGTTCTTCCACGCGCTGGCCGTCCACCGTGACCCAGCCGCCCTCGATGTACAGCTCGGCTTCGCGGCGCGAACAGGGCAGCAGCTCGGCGAGGCGCTTGGACAGGCGGATGGCTTCGGACATTTCGGGTAACCAGGCAGGGGAAAGCGATCATTGTAACCGCAAGCCGGCGGAATGATCCGCGCGGCTTCCGGTCACAACTGCAGAGCAAGCAATGAGGAAGCGCGATGCGGATCACCCTGATCGACGGTCTGGGCTGGGACCTGGACGAACACGGCAGCGGCGGCCTGATCAACAAGCGTGGCGAGAAGGTGCACCTGCGCCAGGGCGACATGGACGGCGCGTGCGGACCGTACTGCCTGGTGATGGCGATGCTGGCGCGCAACCAGCTCGGCCGGCGCGCGGCCAAGGGCCTGGCGCCGGTGGATTCGCGCACCCGCTACGGGCGGCTGATGGAGGCGTTGAACGCGCACGAGACCCTGGTGCGCGTTGGCACCACCGGCGCGGATCTGCTGGAGCTGCTCAAGGTCATCAGCGACAAGGAATACCGCGTCGAACGCGGCAACGGTACGCGGATGGTCGAGCTGACCCGGCGGCACCTCGACGAGAACATCCCGGTGGTGCTGGGCTTCCACGGCCGCAAGGACAGCGATATCCGCCACTGGTGCCTGGCGGTGGGGATGAGCGACGACGCCTTCTTCCTTCTCGACCCGGCGCACGACCTGCAGCGCGGGCTGGCCTGGAACGCGGTGCTCACCACCCAGGCCAATGGCTCGCGCTTCGGTTATCGCTACCTCAACGCGAAAGGTACCTGGGCGGTGACGCTCAAGGAAATGGTGGCGCTGCTCTAGGCCTTTGCTGGTGTGGCAGGGTTCAGCGAGTGAAGCGGAACAGGTTGTAGCCACCCAGTTGCTCGGGCACCAGCAGCACGAAACCGTCGTGCGAGTTGCGCACCACGCCGACCACGTCGGTCTCGCGCGCCGCCGCCTGCTCCAGGCCGCTGTAGCCCACCTGCGGGTCGTCGTTCACCGAAGCGCCGCCGACGAATACCAGCCGCTTGTCGTCCAGGCGTTGCAGATAGCCGCTGATGCGCTGCGAACCGCTGGTCTTCTCCAGGTACAGGCCCTTGGGCGTTTGCCGCACCGAGCATTTGAAATTCGGGTAGCCGTACAGTGCTTCCGTTTCGATCTGCACCGAGCGGCATTTCCAGTTCCCGGTCAGGGCCGCGTCGGCCAGTGGTTCGGGATCTTCCAGCACGATGCGGTACAGATTCAGCGCTTCGTTGCGGGTGGTCTCGTCTTCACTCTGCTGGAGCTGGTCGAGCAGGCGCTTGACCTCGCCATCGAGGGTCGTCAGGCGCTGCTGGTCGGCAGCGTTGACCGCGGCGGGCCAGACGGTCGCGGTGTCGTCGGCGAAGGCCAACGGGGAGAGCAGCAGGCCGGCGGTGAGCAGGGCAGCGGTGAGGGAGCAGCGTTTCGACATCTTGTGCATTCCATTGCAGGGGGAAATCCCGCGGCGCGCGCCGCGGGCGAGAGGTTTCAGGGGGCGTCCCGAACTGTTGGCTCGATGGGCGGAGCGACGGGCGCCTCGCGCTCGTGGACCCAGGACATGAACAGCTCGTAGCCCAGCGCCAGTACCACCGGGCCGACGAACAGGCCGATGATGCCATTGCTGAGCATGCCGCCCAGGGCGCCGATCAGGATCACCGGCATCGGCACCTTGCCGCCGCGGCCGAACATCAGCGGCTTGAGGACGTTGTCGGAGAGGCCGCCGGCCATGGTCCAGATCGTGAACAGGATGGCGACCAGCAGCGAATCGTTGGTCATGAATACATAGATGATCGCCGGGATGGTGATCAGCACCACCGGCAACTGGGTGATGCCCAGCAACAGGACGCCCAGGGCCAGCAGGCCGGCGCCGGGGATGCCCATGACGACGAAGCCCAGGCCGAGGATCATGGTCTGGATGAAGGCCACGCCGACCACGCCCTGGGCTACCGCACGGATGGTGCCGGTGCACAGCTCGGCCAGCCCCGGTCCGCGCTCCGGGCCGGAGATACGGATGGCGATATCGCAGGAGGTTCGGCTGCCCAGTTCGCCGTAGGCCATGATCACCCCGGCAATGACGAACGCGGCGAGGAACTGCATCAGGCCCATGCCCGCACCCGCCGCCTGACCCGCCAGGGTCTTGGCGACGCCCTGCAGGTGCGGGGCCATCTGGTGCACCACGCCCATGAAGTCGGTGGCCACGCGTGTCCAGAAGGGATAGATGTACTGCCCAATCACCGGCCAGGTCTGCACCGAGTCGGGTGGCAGAGGTATCTGCAGGGTGCGGTTCTGGATCGCGTGCACCAGGTCGCGCACCGAATCGGCCATCGACATGCCGATCACCACCACCGGCACCAGCAGGATCACCAGGCCGAGGATCACGATCAGCGTCGCCGCGCTGTTGGGCCGTCCGCCCAGCCAGCCGCTGAGCAACTGATGCAACGGGTAGAGGGTGATGGCGAGGATCACCGACCAGAGCATGAGGTCGAGGAAGGGATGGAAGATGCGGAAGCAGAACAGGGCCAGCAACAGGATCAGGCCGGCGCGGATCAGCACATCGAGCAGGTTGCGCGACAGCAGCTTTTCCGGGGAGGGCAGCATGGGGTGCTCCTTGCAGCGGGCGCGACGTGGCCCAGTCCTTAACTATCGGCGGACTCTGCCCGAGTGCAAGGTATTCAGGCAATAAAGGAAGTTCGGTATTGCGGGGAGATCGTGAAAAGCGTGAAAAGCGCGGAGGTGAAGCGGGGGGAGGCGGGCAGCCTGCCGAGGTTCGGCAGGCTTGCCAGCGGGTATTACTTCTTGCCGAGGCTGATGTGGCGGCTCGGTGCGCCGTAGTTCTGACCGGTCACGCCCTTGGCGATCTGCTGGATCTCACCGCCGGAGTTCAGGAAGGCGGCGATCTGGGCTTCCAGGGCTTCGCTGGTCGCGGTAGCGGCGGGAGCCTTGGGGGCGGCTTTCTGGCGGGTGGAGGGCTTGGTAGTCATATCTGCCATACCTGTCTGCGCAAATTGGCCGCCCATTGTACATCAAACGAGCAGGTTTCGGGGCGGTCATGGAACGAACGGTCTCATTCGGCTGCCTGAATCGTCCTTCGCCCGCGGTGTGGCGGCAGTGCTACCCTCTGCGCACTCCGGCCTTTCAGAGCCCGCCATGTCCCTGCTGTCGTCCCGCCAGCGCAATGCCTTGCGCCTGGCTCGCTCGTTCCTCGCTCCCTACCGCTGGCGTGCCCTTGGCGCGTTGCTGGCGCTGCTGTTCACCGCCGCCATCACCCTGTCCCTGGGACAGGGCATCCGCCTGCTGGTGGACCAGGGCTTCATCACCCAGTCCGAACAGCTGCTCACCCGCGCCATCGGTATCTTCTTCGCCCTGGTGCTGTGCCTGGCGGTGGGTACCTTCGTGCGCTTCTACCTGGTGTCGTGGATTGGCGAGCGGTTCGTCGCGGACATCCGCCAGCGCGTGTTCGACCACCTGATCGAACTGCACCCCGGCTTCTACGAGAACAACCGCGCCTCGGAAATCCAGTCGCGGCTGACCGCCGACACGACGCTGCTGCAGTCGGTGATCGGCTCCTCGCTGTCGATGGCGCTGCGTAATGTTCTGATGCTGCTGGGCGGGGTGATCCTGATGTTCTTCACCAACGCCAAGTTGACCAGCATCGTGGTTGCTTCGCTGCCGCTGGTGATTGCGCCGATCCTGCTGTTCGGCCGCCGCGTGCGCAGCCTGTCGCGGCTCAGCCAGGATCGCGTGGCGGATGTCGGCAGCTACGTCGGCGAGTCCCTCGGCCAGATCAAGACGGTACAGGCCTACAACCACCAGGCGCAGGACCGCGCACGCTTCAGGCGCACGGTGGAAGACGCCTTCGACACCGCGCGCAAGCGCATCATGCAGCGCTCCTGGCTGGTCAGCGTGGTGATCCTGCTGGTACTTGGCGCAGTGGGCGTGATGCTCTGGGTCGGCGGCATGGACGTGATCGCCGGGCGCATCAGCCCCGGCGACCTCGCTGCCTTCGTGTTCTACAGCCTGATCGTCGGCATGGCCTTCGGCACGCTGAGCGAGGTGATTGGAGAGCTGCAGCGCGCCGCCGGTGCGGCCGAGCGTATCGCCGAGCTATTGCGGGCGCGCAGTGAAATCCACGCACCGGCCAGCGACTTGCTGCGTTTGCCCGAGCGCATCGTCGGCAGTATCGATCTGCAGGGCGTGCATTTCGCCTATCCGTCGCGCCCGGAGCAATGGGCCATCGATGGCATCGACCTGCACGTGGAGCCGGGCGAAACCCTGGCGCTGGTGGGGCCGTCGGGCGCGGGCAAGTCCACTCTGTTCGACCTGCTCTTGCGCTTCTACGACCCGCAGCAGGGGCGCATCCTGATCGACGGCCAGCCCATCGCCCAACTCGATCCGACGGACCTGCGCCGCAGCTTCGCGCTGGTTTCGCAGAACCCGGCGCTGTTCTTCGGCACGGTGGAGGAGAACATCCGCTACGGCCGCCCCGGCGCCAGCGATGCCGAAGTGGAGGCTGCCGCCCGTGCAGCCCACGCCCACGAATTTATCCTGCGTCTGCCCGAGGGTTATCAGACTCATCTGGGGGAGAGCGGCCAGGGGCTTTCCGGCGGGCAGCGCCAGCGCCTGGCGATTGCCCGCGCGTTGCTGGTGGACGCGCCTATCCTGTTGCTGGACGAAGCCACCAGCGCGCTGGATGCCGAGAGCGAACACCTGATCCAGCAGGCGTTGCCGGGGCTGATGCGTGACCGCACCACGCTGGTGATCGCCCACCGCCTGGCCACGGTGCTCAATGCCGACCGTATCGCGGTGATCGAGCACGGTCGCCTGGTGGCGCTGGGGCGGCACGCCGAGTTGGTTGTAAGCAGCCCCCTGTATGCGCGCCTTGCGGAACTCCAGTTCGGCCAGAAGGAACACAGCCTTTAGGAGCGAACTTGCTCGCGAACTGCTTAACTCCGGAGCTGCTGCACAGCCTGGTTCGCGAGCAAGGGCTGGGCGCCCCCCTCGGTCCTACATGAAGCCGGCGTTCGGCGGCTTGAGGCGCATCCTTGCGCCAATGCGCGTAGAATGCTCGCCCCGTTCACGAGGTAAGCGTCATGGCAGTCATAGGTCGGTTCAATTCGTTGCAGGTGGCCAAGCACACCGATTTCGGTCTCTACCTGGATGGCGAGAGCCACGGCGAAATCCTGCTGCCCAAGCGCTACGTGCCGAAGAACGAACCCACCGAGGTGGGCGACTGGCTGAACGTGTTCATCTACCTGGACAGCGAAGACCGACTGATCGCCACCACCCAGAAGCCCAAGGTGCAGGTCGGCGGTTTTGCCAGCCTCAAGGTGGTGGAGGTCAATCGCATCGGTCTGTTCCTCGACTGGGGGCTGCCCAAGGACCTGCTCCTGCCGCACTCGGAAGAGAAGCGTCCGCTGCAGGTTGGCGATTACTGCGTGGTCTACGTCTACCTCGACGAGCGCAGCCGCCGCATCACCGCCACCGCGCGCCTGGACCGCTACCTGGACAACACCCCGGCGAACTACAAGGCCGGCCAGGAAGTCGACCTGCTGGTCGTCGAGCGCACCGACCTGGGCTACAAGGCGATCATCGAAGGCAAGCACTGGGGGCTGATCCACAAGAACGAAGCGTTCAAGTTCCTGCGTGGCGGCCTGCGTGAGAAGGGCTACATCAAGGAAATGCGCGCCGACGGCAAGATCAGCCTGAGCCTGCAGCCGGCCGGCGCGGGGCTCTCGGATGCCCTGAGCGAGAAGATCCTCCAGGCTCTGCGCGATGCCGGCGGCAAGCTGGCGATCAGCGACAAGAGCCCGCCAGAGCTGATCGCGCAGCAGTTCGGCGTCAGCAAGGGCAACTTCAAGAAGGCCATCGGCGGCCTGTTCAAGCAGGGCCTGATCGTCATCCACGACGATCGCATCGAGCTGGCCTGACGGCTCAGCCGCGCCCGCGGACGATGGACTCGGCCACCGCGCAACGCGGCTCGGCCGGGGCCAGCGAGCCCATGCGCTGCAGGTCGACCGGCGTGCCCGGCTCGGCCTTCAGCTGGCGACGCAGGTCGTCGAACACCCGGTCATGCTCCTTGCGAAAGCGCAGTACCGGCCCGCTGCAGACCCGCAGGCCGTGCCGTCGCAAAATGCGCGTGGCGCTGCCGGCGAAGTTGAAGGCGAGATCGCCGGGGAGTTCGAAGCCGTCATTGAAGGGCTGGCCGTCGATTTCGCCATCCAGCTCGAATTTCACTGTCGCATCACGGCTGGCGGCATTTTCCACGACGTAGCTCATGCGAATACGGTACTGCTGCCGATCGAGGCCGGCGGTGGAGTGGATGGTGACCTGAGCGGGAACGGTCATTTTTTCTCCTGGTAACGCCAGCCCGCGACCGAAGCCGCGGGCGTTCGATATTGGGCTCAGAGGCTCAGCTGTCCGGAATAGAGACCGTAGCCGGCGCCCAGTGTTGCGGCCAGTAGGACGGCAAAGATCAGCCCTTCCGCCTTGCTGAACACGCGTTCGCCGCGCTCGCGCTTGGCCATGATGAACAGCACCACGCCCGGGGTGTAGAGCAGCGCCGAGAGCAGCAGGTGATCCATGCCGCCGGCATACACCAGCCACAGGCTGTAGATGAGGGCGATGGCGCCGATTACCAGGTCCTTGCGGCGCTCGCGCAGCAGACCTTCATAGCTTTCCCCGCGCAGGCACAGCAGTACGGCGTAGCCGGCGGAGAACAGGTAAGGCAGCAGCGCCATGGATGCGGCCAGGTACACCAGGCTGGTGTAGGTGCTGGCGGCGAACAGGGTGACGATCAGGAATACCTGCACCGTGGCGTTGCTCAGCCACAGCGCGTTGACCGGCACGTCCGCTTTGCTCTCCTGGGCGAGGAACCTGGGCATGGTGTGGTCCTGGGCAGCGGCGAACATGATTTCCGCGCTCAGCAGAATCCACGCCAGTAGCGCGCCGAACAGCGAGACGACCAGCCCGGCGATGATCAGCACGGCGCCCCAGTGACCGACCACGTGTTCCAGTACGTAGGCCATGGACGGGGTGGGCAAGCCGGCCAGTTGCGCCTGGTTCATCATGCCCATGGACAGCACGTTCACCAGCACCAGCAGCGCCATCACCGAGACGAAGCCGATCACCGTGGCGGTGCCGACATCCGAGCGCTTCTTCGCGTGGCCTGAGTACAGGTTGGCGCCCTCGATGCCGATGAACACCCAGACGGTGATCAGCATCATGTTGCGTACCTGGCTCATCACGCTGTCGAAATCGACATGACCGTGGCCCCAGAAATCGGCAGTGAACAGGTCCATGTCGAACGCCACCAGGCCGATCAGGATGAACAGGACGATGGGTACGACCTTGGCGACCGTGGTGATCTGGTTGATGAAGGCCGCTTGCTTGATCCCGCGCAGGATCAGGAAGTGCAGGCTCCACAGCAGCAGGGATGAGCAGACGAAGGCAATGGCGGTATTGCCCTCGCCGAACACCGGGAAGAAGTAGCCCAGCGCGCTGAAGATCAGCACGAAGTAGCTGACATTGCCGAGCATGGAACTGAGCCAGTAGCCCCATGCCGAATTGAAGCCGATGTAGTCGCCAAAGCCGGCCTTGGCGTAGGCGTAGACGCCGGCATCGAGTTCCGGCTTGCGGTTGGACAGGCTCTGGAAGACGAAGGCGAGCATCAGCATGCCGATACCGCTGATGGCCCAGCCGATGAGAACAGCGCCGGGGCTGGCGCTTTTCGCGACGTTCTGCGGCAGCGAGAAGATGCCGCCACCGATCATGGAGCCGACCACCAGGGCGGTGAGTGCAGCCAGGCCGAGTTTCTGGTTGGGCGATGTGGGCATTTCCCAGCCTCCTGAATGTGAATGGATTCGCATATTTTCGAATCCGCTCGGAGGCACTCGGCTGATGTATATCAATAGCAGGCTAACGGTTTCTGAACCGACCCTGAACGAGTTCTGTTGCGGTTCAACAGCGCGCAGGGCTAAGGCCGCGGGTCACCAGAGCCGCGGAGAAGAGGCTGGCGCTTGCCGCTACATCATGTGGCGGAAGCGATTCCAGGCCTGCTCGACGGAGAGCCACCAGGCCGGCATGGCGCTGCCGAAGCCGGCGATCTCCAGGCGCGGGTGGTGGCGCACCACCATGTCCAGCACCGGTTCCTGCTCGGGCTTCACGTCGACGAAGAACACGTGGCGGCCTTGCTGCAGGTTGCCTTGGAAGCGGCGCACGTCGCCACTGGGGCGTTGCAGGCCGAAGAAGCTGCTTTCCCACAGGCTGAAGCCCAGCAGCACCGCGGCGAGAAAGACCACGGGGATCCAGCCTGCCGCCGTCTGCGTCCAGCCACTCAGGTAGCCGACCACCAGTACCAGCACGGCCAGTGCGGCACCGATCACCAGGCCGATCTTGCCCCAGTGCACCACGTCTTTCTTCATCACCGACGGCACTTCATGCAGGCGGTGCTCTTCCAGTTCCGCGTCGCTGTCGCTGAGCACATGCATCTGCTCGATGCCGATGCCGCTTTCGGAAAGCTCCTGCTCGACCTGTTCCAGGTCGTCCAGGTTGTCGCTGATGTAGTAATGCCTGTTCATGACGAACCTCGCGCCCCTCGGAAATAAAAGATCCCCCCAGGGTTTCGTCCGTGATCTGCCGCGTTTCCCGGCAAATCTCCGGCGTTCGAAGAATGTCGTCATGCACCAGTCTAACACCGGGGGGCGTGGCTCGCGGGGCGCTGCCGGGCGGTCGCGGGCTTGCCATGCGGCGTGGGAGGGCAGAGGATGCCGGTCTCACTCCCTGGCGACGAGGCCAAGATGATCCGCGAGATTCTCAGGATGGGCGACGAGCGCCTGCTGCGCATCGCCCCGCCAGTGCCCGAGTCGATGATCGGTAGCGCCGAGCTGCAGCAACTGATCGACGACATGTTCGAGACCATGCATCACGTTGGTGGAGTTGGCCTGGCCGCGCCGCAGATCGGCGTGGACCTGCAGCTGGTGATCTTCGGTTTCGAGCGCAGCGAGCGCTACCCGGATGCACCGGCAGTGCCGCCGACCATCCTGCTCAATCCGCTGATCACGCCTGTCGGCGACGAGTTGGAGGAGGGGTGGGAAGGCTGCCTGTCGGTGCCGGGCCTGCGTGGCGCAGTGGACCGTTACCGGAGCATCCGCTACCAGGGCGTCGATCCCCAGGGCCAGCCCATCGACCGCACGGTGGAAGGCTTCCATGCGCGGGTGGTGCAGCACGAGTGCGACCACCTGATCGGCCGGCTGTATCCGTCGCGCATCACCGATTTCAGCAAGTTCGGCTTTACCGAGGTGCTGTTCCCGGGGCTCGATCCGAGCGCGGATGACTGACACCAGCTCGAGCTGTTCTCCGTAGCAGCGAACTTGCTGCTACAGCAGGTGATGGTTCTGCGCGCGTTTGCAGGAGCGGGCTTTTCCAGAGCCGAGGGCGGCGCCGCCCTCAACTTTCCTCGTCGAGCTGGTAACGGGTCGGCACCAGGCTCTCCTTGATCTTGCGCAGGTGCGGCTGGAAATCCACGCCACGGCGCAGGGTCACGCCGGTGGCGAGCACGTCGAGCACGGTGAGCTGGATGATCCTTGAGGTCATCGGCATATAGATGTCGGTGTCCTCGGGCAGCGGGATGTCCAGGCTCAAGGTGCTGGCGCGGGCCAGCGGCGAGTCCGCGGCGGTCAGGCCGAGCACCGAGGCGCCGTTCTGTCGCGCCAGGTGGGCCACGTCCACCAGCTCGCGGGTGCGCCCGGTGTAGGAAATCACCACGAACAGGTCGCCGGTGTGTGCTACCGAGGCGATCATCCGCTGCATCAGCACATCGCTCTGCGCTGACACCGCCAGGTTGAAGCGAAAGAACTTGTGCTGCGCGTCGAGGGCCACCGAGCTGGACGCGCCAAGGCCGAAGAAGTGGATCTGCCGGGCCTGGATCAACAGGTCCACGGCGCGGTCGATCACCTTCGGGTCGAGCAGTTTGTGGGCGCTGTCCAGCGAGGCGATGGTGCTGCTGAAGATCTTGCGCGTGTAGGCCTCGGGGCCGTCGTCGGCCGCCACGGCCTGGGTCACGAAGGCTGCGCCGCTGGCCAGGCTCTGCGCCAGTTGGATCTTCAGCTCCGGATAGCCGCTCATGCCGAAGGAGCGGCAGAAGCGATTCACCGTCGGCTCGCTGACACTCGATGCCTGGGCCAGCGCGGCGATGCTGAAGCGCGTGGCCTGCTGCGGGTCGTGCAGGATCACCTGGGCGACCTTGCGCTCGGCCTTGTTCAGCTCTTCCAGACGGCTCTGGATCTGCTCCAGCAGGTTTTTCATCCGTGCTCCTTGGGCAATCGACGGTTGACCGGGTAGGTGCGGCCAGCGGCGCTATCCTAACGTCAGGCTGGCAAGCGACCAACAACGGCGCGAAACGGCAGAAATATGTTGTTTAATTACTACATATTTGTCTTAATGCCGGCGTAGAAGGCTAACTATCGTTCAAAATTTGGTTGGTAACAACAAATGCCTGAAGTCCGCGTTCTGCCCTGCACCCTTGCGCTGTTCGGCGCCCTGGGGGATCTCGCCCTGCGCAAACTGCTGCCGGCGCTCTACCAGCTCGACCGCGAAGACCTGCTGCACCGCGATACCCGCATTCTTGCCCTGGCCCGCGATGACGGCGCCACGGAAGCGCCATTGGCAACCATCGAACGCCGTCTGCGCCAGTATGTCCCGGCGAAAGAGTGGGATGAGCAGGTCTGGGCCCGCTTCCAGGCGCGCCTGCATCACCTGAGCATGGACTTCCTCGACGCCGGCTCCTACCAGGCGTTGGCCGAGCTGGTGGGCGACGAGAAGACCCTGGTCGCCTACTTCGCCACCGCCGCCTCGGTGTTCGGCGGCATCTGCGAGAACCTTGCCGCTGCCGGCCTCGCCGAACGCACCCGGGTGGTGCTGGAGAAGCCCATCGGCCACGACCTGGAATCGTCCCGCGCGGTGAATGACGCCGTGGCACGTTTCTTCCCGGAAAACCGCATCTACCGGATCGATCACTACCTGGGCAAGGAGACGGTGCAGAACCTCATCGCGCTGCGCTTCGCCAACAGCCTGTTCGAGACCCAGTGGAACCAGAACCACATCTCCCACGTGGAGATCACCGTGGCCGAGAAGGTCGGCATCGAGGGCCGCTGGGGCTACTTCGACAAGGCTGGCCAGCTGCGCGACATGGTGCAGAACCACCTGCTGCAACTGCTCTGCCTGATCGCCATGGACCCGCCGGCCAACCTCACCGCCGACAGCATTCGCGACGAGAAGGTGAAGGTGCTGCGCGCGCTGGAGCCCATCGCTCCCGAGCAACTGGCGACCCGCGTGGTGCGCGGCCAGTACACCGCCGGCTACATCGACGGCAAGCCCGTGCCGGGCTATCTCGCCGAGGAAAATGCCAACCCCAACAGCGACGCCGAGACCTTCGTCGCCCTGCGGGTGGATATCCGCAACTGGCGCTGGTCCGGCGTGCCGTTCTACCTGCGTACCGGCAAGCGCATGCCGCAGAAGCACTCGCAGATCGTCATCCACTTCAAGGAACCGCCGCACTACATTTTCGCCCCGGAGCAGCGCTCGTTGATCAGCAACCGGCTGATCATCCGCCTGCAACCGGACGAGGGCATTTCCCTGCAGGTGATGACCAAGGACCAAGGCCTGGGCAAGGGCATGCAACTGCGTACCGGCCCGCTGCAACTGAATTTCTCCGAAACCTTCCAGACCGCCCGTACGCCGGATGCCTATGAGCGACTGTTGCTGGAAGTCACCCAGGGCAACCAGAACCTGTTTGTCCGCAAGGACGAGATCGAGGCCGCCTGGACATGGTGCGATGGCCTGATCGACGGCTGGGGCCGCCTGGGCGAGGAGCCCAAGCCTTACCCGGCCGGAAGCTGGGGACCGCAGGCGTCGGTTGCCCTGATCGCTCGCGACGGGAGGGACTGGTATGGCGATCTTTGAACCGACACTGAAAGAAGGCATGGCCTGGAAGACCTGGAACAACGCCGCCGAGCAGGCCCGCGGCCTCGCCGAAGCGGTAGCCGACGCGCTGCGCGAGGCGCTGATCGAGCGCGGCCGCGCATTGCTGGTGGTGTCCGGCGGGCGCAGTCCGGTGGCTTTCCTCGAGGCCCTGAGCGGCGCGGTACTGGACTGGTCGAAAGTCGCCGTCAGCCTCGCCGACGAGCGCTGGGTGCCCGAGTCGCACCCTGACAGCAATGCAGGCCTGCTGCGCCGCCATCTGCTCAAGGGCGAGGCGGGCAAGGCGCAGTTCATCGGCCTGTATCAGCCGGTGAGCAGCCTTGAGGAGGCGGCCGACAAGACCGATCGCTTCCTCCACGAGCTGACGCTGCCCATCGATGTGCTGGTGCTGGGCATGGGCGACGATGGCCACACGGCTTCGCTGTTCCCTGGCAGCACCAACCTGGTCGAGGCGCTCGACCCGGCCGGCACACGCCGATGCCTGCCGATGTGGGCGCCGACCGTGCCGCACCAGCGCCTGACCCTCACCCGAGCCGTATTGCAGGGCGCGCGGGTGCAGATCCTGGCCATCCAGGGCGAGTCCAAGCTGGCCACGCTGAGTCAGGCGCTCAGCGATAACGACGACCAGCGCATGCCGGTCAATGCGTTCCTGCGTTCACCTCTTTCGATCCACTGGTGCCCCTGAAGCACGGAGTTACCGCTATGCCTGAACAACACATCCAGCAGATCGATGCCCTGGTGCAGCGTGCGCGCATCCTGCCGGTGATCACCATCGACCGCGAGGCAGACATCCTGCCCATGGCGGATGCTCTGGCAGCCGGCGGCATCACCGTTCTGGAAGTGACCTTGCGGACGGCGCTGGGTCTCACCGCGATCCGCCAGTTGAGCGAGCAACGCCCGGAGCTGATCGTCGGCGCCGGCACCGTGCTCGACCCGGAAACTTTCGCCCAGGCGGAAGAGGCGGGGGCGAAGTTCATCGTCACGCCCGGCTGCACCGAGGAGTTGCTGCAGTACGCGGGGACTCGCCCTGTGCCGTTGCTGCCGGGCGTTGCCACCGCGTCGGAAATCATGGCCGCTTATCGCCATGGCCTGCGCCGCTTCAAGCTGTTCCCGGCGAAGGTCGCCGGCGGCGTGGAAGCGCTCAAGGCTTTCGGCGGTCCGTTCCCGGACATCCGTTTCTGCCCTACCGGCGGCGTCGGCCCGGACAACCTGAATGACTATTACCGCCTGGCCAACGTGATGTGCGTGGGCGGCAGCTGGATGCTGCCCAAGGCCGCCGTCGACGGCGGCGACTGGTCGACGGTCGAACGCCTGAGTCGTGAGGCGCTGGCGCTACTGGACACACACTGAGCTGTCCTGGATTTGGACGTGCCCGGCCTTGTGCCGGGCTTTTTTATGGGGGCTTCTGCGGCTGAGCAGAGTTGCCGTGCGGGTTCGCGAGCAAGCTCGCTCCTACAGAAAAACGCGCCCGGTGCAGGACTGCTCCCAGCAGGAGCGAGCTTGCTCGCGAACAAACCCCGACGCGGGGCTGTTCGCGAAAGGGTCGCGCGTGACCCTCGGGCTTCAATCCACCCCGACGAACCCGCCCGTCTGGTGCCGCCACAGCCGCGCGTAGAGCCCGCCATGGGCAAGCAACTCGGCATGGCTGCCGCTCTCGACCACGCGGCCGTGCTCCAGCACTACCAGCCGGTCCATGCGCGCGATGGTGGAAAGCCGGTGGGCGATGGCGATTACCGTCTTGCCCTGCATGAGGGTTTCCAGGCTTTCCTGGATCGCCGCTTCCACCTCGGAGTCCAGCGCCGAGGTGGCCTCGTCGAGGATCAGGATCGGCGCGTCCTTGAGTAGCACGCGGGTGATCGCGATGCGCTGGCGTTGGCCGCCGGAGAGCTTCACGCCGCGCTCGCCGACGTGGGCGTCAAGGCCGAAGCGACCCTCGGCGTCGCTCAGTTGCGGAATGAACTCCGAGGCGCGCGCTTTCTGGATGGCGTCCTGCAAATCCGCCTCGCTGGCGTCCGGGCGACCATAGAGCAGGTTGTCGCGGATCGAACGGTGCAGCAGCGAAGTGTCCTGGGTGACCATGCCGATCTGCGCGCGCAGGCTTTCCTGGGTCACGTGGGCGATGTCCTGGCCGTCGATCAGGATGCGCCCGCCCTCGAGGTCGTACAGGCGCAGCAGCAGGTTCACCAGGGTGGATTTGCCGGCGCCGGACGGCCCGACCAGGCCGATCTTCTCGCCGGGGCGTACGGTCAGGTCCAGCCCACTGATCAGGCCGCCGCCCTTGCCGTAGCTGAAGTCCACCTGGTCGAAGCGTACTTCGCCATGGCTCACCACCAACGGCTTGGCGCCGGGCTGGTCGTTCACCTGGCGGGGCAGGGCGATGGTCTGCATGCCGTCCTGCACCTGGCCGACGTTCTCGAAGATGCCGCCGACCACCCACATGATCCAGCCGGACATGTTGTTGATGCGGATGACCAGGCCGGTGGCCAGGGCGATTGCGCCGACCGAGATCAACGACTGGGTCCACAGCCACAGGGCCAGGCCGGTGGTACCGGCGATCAACAGGCCGTTGAAGACGGTGATGGTGACGTCCATCGAGGTCACCACGCGTCCGGCCTGCTGGGCCTTGCGGGTCTGGTCGTCGATGGCTTCGCGGGCGTAGTCCTCTTCCTGGCGCGTGTGGGCGAACAGCTTGAGGGTGGTGATGTTGGTGTAGCCGTCGACGATCCGGCCCATCAGCTTGGAGCGCGAGTCCGAGGCGACCACCGAGCGATGCTTCACCTGGGGAATGAAGTAGCCCAGCGCGCCGACGTAGCCGACG
Organism: Pseudomonas sp. HS-18; assembly: GCF_020401845.1. Lineage (NCBI taxonomy): Bacteria > Pseudomonadati > Pseudomonadota > Gammaproteobacteria > Pseudomonadales > Pseudomonadaceae > Pseudomonas > Pseudomonas sp. HS-18. The sequence continues at coordinate 4,520,458 of NZ_CP084413.1, read as the reverse complement.
ACCCACAGCAGCAGCGGGATCATCAGGCGCCAATCGGCCTCGGCAAACAGCACCAGGGCGCTGACGGTGTAGATCACCACGTGCCAGATGGCATCCACCACCTGCACGGCAGAATCGCGCAGGGAGTTGCCGGTCTGCATGATGCGCTGGGCGATGCGCCCGGCGAAGTCGTTCTGGAAGAAGCCCAGGCTCTGCTTGAGCACGTAGCGATGGTTCTGCCAGCGGATCAGGTTGGTCATGCTGGGGTTGATGCTCTGGTGCACCAGCATGTCGTGCAGGCCGTTGAACACCGGGCGCAGGATGAGCGCGACGACGGCCATCCAGATCAGCTCGCGGCCGTGCAGGGTGAAGAAGTCCGCGGGCACGGTGCCTTGCGCGAGGTCGACGATGCGCCCCAGGTAGCTGAATAGCGCGACTTCGATCAGGGCGACGATCAGGCCGACGAAGAGCAGGGCGAGGAAGACCGGCCAGACCTGGCGCAGGTAATAGACGTAGAAGCGGATGACATCGGACGGCGGCATGCGCTCGGGGACGTCGCGGAAGGGATCGATCAGACGCTCGAAACGACGGTAAAGCATGATAGCTCTCGGGTTGTCGGCGGGGCCGTCCTGGCCCCGCCTTGAATGGCCTCCGTCAGCCGTGATTGCGCAGAATCACAGACGCTTGGCGGAGAGGATGACCACCGGGGTGGTCGGTACGTCCTGGAACATGCCGCGGTTGCCGGTCTTGACCCCGGCGATCTGGTCGACCACGCCCATGCCGCGTACGACCTTGCCAAATACGGCGTAGCCGAAGTCGCGGGCGCCGTGGTTGAGGAAGTCGTTGCCGGTCAGGTTGATGAAGAACTGGCTGGTGGCGGAGTTCACGTCGCTGGTGCGTGCCATGGCCAGGGTGCCGCGTTCGTTGAGCAGGCCGTTGTCGGCCTCGTTCTTGATCGGCGCCTGGGTGTCCTTCTCCTTCATGGCCTCGGTGAAACCGCCGCCCTGGATCATGAAGTTGGGGATGACGCGGTGAAAGATGGTTCCGTTGTAGAAGCCGCTGTCGACGTAGGACAGGTAGTTCTTCACAGAAATCGGCGCCTTGTCGGCGTACAGCTCGATTTCGATTTCGCCCGAAGTGGTGGACAACAGCACATGCGGGTTCTTGCTGTCGGCGGCGAACACCGAGCCGGCCAGGACCAGGGAGCAGGCAGCGAGCAGGAAGCGTTTGAACAGGGTCATTTGGTGGATGTTTCCTGAGGTTCTAGGGATGGTCGACCTGATCGATGAAGTCGAGCAGGGTGGTGTTGAAGCGTTCGGGCTGGTCCAGCGGCGTCGCGTGGCGCGAATCCTCGATTACTACCAGGCGTGCGTTGGGCATCTGCCCGACATAGGCCTGCTTGAGCGAAACCGGGGTGTAGTCGCGGTCGGCGCTGATCACCAGGGTTGGACAGGTTATGCGCGCCAGGCGTTCCTGCACACCCCAGCCGATGATGGCATGCAGGCTGGACAGATAGGCGCGCTTGTCGTTCTGCGGCCAGCGCTGCTGGATCTTGCGGCGCAGGTCGCCCTGTTCTGGCTTGGGGAAGAGCATCTTGCCCAGTGCCTTGCCCACGGTATCCAGGCCCAGCACATGGGCGAGGAACAGCCGGCGCGCCACTTCCAGGTACTCGCGAGGGCTGCGTGGCTTTACCTCCGGCGCGCTGTTGACGATGGTCAGGCTGTTCAGCCGCTCCGGCCAGCGGGTGGCCAGTTCGAAGCCGATCATGCCACCCATGCTGATGCCCACCAGGTGCACGCGGCCCAGGCGCAAGTGGTCGAGCAGGGCGATCACATCCTCGGCGAAGGCGCCGATGCTGTAGCGCTGGCGCGGCTTGTCCGACTGGCCATGGCCGCGTACATCGAGGGCGATCACCCGGTGGCGCTTTTCCAGTTCCGGCACCTGAAACTCCCAGTCGCGGGTGCTGGAGCCGAGCCCGTGCACCAGCAGGACCGGCGTGCCGAAACCACTTTCCTCATAGTGCAGGCGGTGGCCGGCGTGGTCGAAGAACGGCATGACGGGCTCCTTTTTCGTGCGGCCTATATGCTCAGACCGGGCTTTCGGGGGCGGCGAAATGGGCGTCGAGTGGCACATTGGCAAAGGTGGTCAGCAGTTCCACGAGGATCTGCGTGGCCGGGCCCAGGGGCTTTTCCTTGTTCGGGTAAAGATAGAACCGGCTCTCGCGCACGCCGCCCTGTTTCATCGGCAGTGGCTTGACCTGGCCGTCGCGCAGCTCGCGCTCGATCATGTGCCGCGGCAGCCAGGCGAAGCCCAGGCCGTTGCTGACAAAGGTGGCGGCGGTGGCCAGGCTGCCCACCGTCCAGCGCTGCTCGGCGCCGAGCCAGCCGACGTCGCGCGGCTGCAGGCGACCGGAATCGCGGATCACCACCTGCATCTGGGTTTCCAGGTCCTGGTGGGTGACTTCGCGTTGCAGTCGGTGCAGCGGGTGATCGGGATGGGCAACGGCGACGAAGTCGACGATGGAGAGGTCGGCGCCCAGGTGGCCGGGGATGTTCAGGCCGCTGATGGCGAGGTCGGCGTGCCCTTGCACCAGCGCTTCTTCCACGCCGGACAACACTTCCTCGCGCAACAGCACGCGGCAGCCGCGGCTCTGCGGCATAAAGGCGGAGAGGGCGCGCACCAGGCGCACGGTGGGGTAGGCGGCGTCGACCACCAGGCGTACTTCCGGCTCCCAGCCCTGCTCCATGTGATGGGCAAGCTCTTCCAGCTGGCCGGCGGATTTCACCAGCTGCCGGGAGCGACGCAGCAGCACTTCACCGGCCTCGGTGAGCACCGCCTTGCGCCCGTCGATGCGCAACAACGGTACGCCGAGTTGCTCCTGCATGCGCGCCACGGTATAGCTGATCGACGACTGTGAGCGATGCAGGGCTTCCGCCGCCTGGGCGAAGCCGCCGTGATCGACCACGGCCTGTAGGGTTCTCCACTGATCCAGGGTAACGCGGGGCGCTTTCATCCTCGCTTCCTCTTGTCTAATCTGGCGGTCCGCAGAAGACCAACAAGAGACCGCCATGAAAAAATTCTGTTGTGCCGTTCTGGCACTGTTGCCGCTGACCGCCCTGGCCTATCCCATTGAAGTGGAGAAATCCCTCAAGGGCACCCAGGTGGACTATGACACCCAGGACATAGGCGACCAGATGGGTGCCATCATCCTGCGCAACAATGGTCAGGAACAGGCGACCTGCACCGCAGTCTTCGTCAATGGCCCGGAAACTCCGCATGTCCGCAAGGCTTCCATCGCGCCGGGCAAGGAAGCGAACCTGACTTCCAGCTTCAGTCGCGCAGTGATCAAGCTGCGCATCAAGCTCACCTGCGTGCCGGGTTGAGTACTCTGCCGGACAAGACTAGAAGCAGTTTTGCGAGAAATCAATTTATTCGATAATTAGAAGCGATTATTTGCGCTTTTTTATCGATTTATTCATCTCTAGGATGGCCTCCATCGACACATTCAATGACCGATGGAGGTCCAGTCCATGTCCCGCGTTCTCGTCATCGAAAGCAGTGCCCGCCAGGAAGGTTCCGTTTCCCGCCAGTTGACCCGCGATTTCATCGCGCAGTGGCAGGCGGCGCACCCGGCGGACGAGATCCAGGTTCGCGACCTGGCCATCGAGCAGGTGCCGCACCTGGATGCCAACCTGCTGGGTGGCTGGATGAAGCCGGCCCAGGAGCACAGCGAGATCGAGCGCATCGCGCTGGAGCGCTCCAACCAGCTGACGGCCGAACTGCAAGCCGCCGATGTGCTGGTGCTGGCCGCGCCGATGTACAACTTCGCGATCCCCAGCACGCTGAAGTCCTGGCTCGACCATGTGCTGCGCGCCGGCGTCACCTTCAAATACACCGAGACCGGCCCGCAGGGCCTGCTCACCGGCAAGCGCGCCTTCGTTCTGACCAGCCGTGGCGGCGTGTACGCCGGCGGCGCGCTGGATCACCAGGAACCCTACCTGCGCCAGGCGCTGGGCTTCGTCGGCATCCATGACGTGACCTTCATCCACGCCGAAGGCCTGAACATGGGCGGTGAATTCGCCGAGAAAGGCCTGGCCAAGGCCAAGGCGCAGCTCGCCGCCATCGCCTGATCCGCTTCCCCCTTGCGCATCCTACCGCTCCTGGACGCGACCGTGGCCGATTCCCTGCCTGGGAGTCGGCCATTTTTTATTCGCCGGCTACTTGACCGGCAGAAAACACATCCTTTCCGTTCGGGCTGTTCAAAGCATGATCAGCATGCTAAAAGAACCTAGAGCTGATCTAGCCGCTTGAAAAAGAAGGGAAAACCATGACCAAGTCGGAGTTGATCGAGAGAATCGTCACCCATCAGGGGCAGCTTTCCGCAAAGGATGTGGAGCTGGCGATCAAGACCATGCTTGAGCAAATGTCCCAGGCTCTGGCGACGGGGGATCGCATCGAAATCCGGGGGTTCGGCAGCTTCTCTCTGCACTACCGCGCACCGCGCGTGGGGCGTAATCCGAAAACCGGCGAGTCCGTGCGCCTGGACGGCAAGTTCGTCCCGCACTTCAAGCCCGGCAAGGAGCTGCGCGACCGCGTCAACGAACCCGAGTGACCCCGGGGTATCCGTCTTCAAGAAGGAGTGTCCATGCTTCGGGCAAAACGTTTCCTGCTGATTCTGGCGTTGGTCGTCCTGGCCGCCATCGTTGTGGTTTTCGTCCTGGAGAACCTGCAGTCCGCACAGCTGACCTTCCTCGGCTGGCAATCGCCGCAGTGGCCGCTGGTGGTCTTCATTTCCCTTGCCTTCATCGTCGGTGGCGTGATCGGCCTGCTGCTGAGCATTCCCTTCCGAGCAAAGGCGCATGCCCGCATGAGCGGCCTGCGCTCCGAAGTCACTCGTTTCCGCAAGGAGAATGACGCGCTGCGTGAAAAGTCGCTGACGGACCATGCCTAGCGTCATCGCCACGCTGTTCTTCTTCTGCGCCCTGGCCATCGGCTGGTGGATGGGGCGTCGTTCTCTTTCCCGACCCCGGGAAGCCTCCGAAACCCACCTTCGGAGCCGTGTCCACAGCATGCACAATCTGCTGGAGCGACACTCCGACGATGCGCTGGAAAGCTTGTCCCAAGGCTTGGTCGTCAGCCCGGAGACTCTCGAAAGCCACCTGCACGTCGGCAACCTGTTTCGCCGTCGCGGCGATATCGAGAAAGCCATCCACATTCACCAGGAACTGCTGGGCCGCGCCGGCGAAGATGGTTCGCTGGTGGCACAGGTGCGCCTGGAACTGGCGCGCGATTACATCGCTGGCGGCCTGTTGGGTAGCGCCGAGGAACTGCTGGACGAGCTGACGCAGCAACGCGATGAACCCATCTCCCTGGAAGCGCTGGATGAACAACGGCTGATCTGCGAACGCGAGAAGAACTGGTCGCGCGCCATCGAGTTGGCCTCGCGCCTGGTCGCAAGTCGCCCCGAACTGAGCGCGGCGTTGGCCAACTACTACTGCGAACTCGCCCAGGAGAAGGGCAGGACCGGCGATCGCAGTGCCATGCAGGAGCTGCTGCGTGAGGCTCGCCGTGTGGACAAGCGCTGCGTGCGCGCTCTGCTGATGCGGCTGGACTGCGAGTTGTGGCGCAAGGATCAGGTCGCTGCCGTGGCTACCGTCGGCGAGTTGGCGAGCGATGCCAAGGCCTTCCTGGGCGAGATCGTGCCGCTGTTGCGTCGCCATGATGGCCTTGCCCGGCCCGAGTTGCTGGCGTGCCTGCGGGGTTTGGCCACTGGCGAGGAAGTGCCGCCGGCAATCCTCGCCCTACTGGCGCAAAACGAGCTGCCAGCGGGAGCGTCCGGTTGGCGCGAGAGCCTGCTGGAGCGGGTGGAGCGTCATCCTTCCTGGCAAGGAGTCGGCGAGTACCTTGAAGTAGTCGGAAACGATGGCGAAAAAGACTCGGCAGCCGGAAAAATCGCTCCAATAATCATCGGTTTGTATAAGACAATGCCGCGCTATCGATGCGGCAAGTGTGGTTTCGCCGGCCGCGAACTGCACTGGCAATGTCCCAGCTGTCACGCTTGGAATGCGCTGCGACCGGTCATCTCGCCGCTCTGACGCGTTCGCTCAAACATGGAAGGCGCCGCTGGCGTCAGGTTCTGCAGGTGCTGGATTGAAGGTTCTACTCACGGGCGCGAGCGGTTTTGTCGGCCGAGGCGTGCTGGCTCGCTTGTGCCAGGAAGATGATGTGCAGATTCGCGTCGCCCAGCGTGGCGCCATTGTGCAGTTTCCGGAAGGTGTCGAGGTGGCGCTCATCGACGGGTTGAGCGTGGCGCAATCCTGGACGCCGGCCCTGCAAGGGATCGATGCCGTGATTCATTGCGCTGCCCGGGTTCACGTCATGGACGAGCGGGCTGCCGATCCACTCGCCGAGTTTCGCGCGGTGAATGTCGAGGCGACCCGGCATCTGGCGCAGCAGGCTGCGGCGGCGGGCGTGAGGCGTTTTGTCTTTGTCAGTTCGATCAAGGTCAATGGCGAGGAAACCACGCCTGGTCGGCCGTTCACGGCCGATGCCGAGCCGCAGCCGCAGGACCCTTACGGTCAATCCAAGCTCGAGGCCGAGCGAGCCTTGTTCGAGATTGCCCGGCAGACGGGACTGGAGGTCGTGGTGGTGCGCCCGCCACTGGTCTATGGTCCCGGGGTCAAGGCCAACTTCGCCAGTCTGATGCGCGCCTTGCAGCGCCGTCTGCCGCTGCCCTTCGGCTCCATCGACAATCGCCGTAGCCTGGTGGCCCGGGATAATCTGGTCGACCTGTTGGTGCTGTGCGCGCGCCACCCCGCAGCGGCGGGGCAGGTGTTCCTGGTCAGTGATGGAGAAGACCTGTCCACGGCCCAGTTGTGTCGCGGCCTGAGCAGGGCCATGGGCTTGCAGCCTCGACTTCTGCCGGTTCCCGCGGGGTTGTTGCGCCTGCTGGGGCTGCTGGCCGGGCGAGGCCAACAGATCCAGCGCCTGCTGGGATGCCTGCAGGTGGATATTTCCGCAACCCGCAGCCGGCTGGGTTGGGCTCCCCCCGTGAGCGTCGAACAGGCCCTGCTGGAAACAGTGCAGGGATACGGTCAGGAGCAGAGAAGATGAGTGCGGCATTGCTGCTTCTGGCAGTGTTCATTGCGTCCTGGGCCATGACGGCGGGTGTTCGTCGCTACGCGCTGGCGCGCAGCATCATGGATATTCCGAACGCCCGCAGTTCGCACCGGATTCCCACGCCGCGCGGTGGTGGTGTTGCGATTGTACTGGGTTTTCTCGGCGGCTTGCCCTTGGCGGCCGTGCTCGGGATGGTCGGCGGAGCCAGCCTGGTGGCCCTGCTGCCGGCCGGCGCTCTGGTTGCGGCCATTGGCTTCCTCGACGATCACCGCCATATTCCGGCACGCTGGCGGCTTCTGGGGCATTTTGTCGCGGCGCTCTGGCTGCTCTGCTGGCTGGGTGGCGTGCCCGTGTTGCCGTTGCCCTGGGGCGCGCTGGACCTGGGCCTGGCAGGTGACCTCCTGGGGCTGGTGTTCCTGGTTTGGCTGCTCAACCTGTACAACTTCATGGACGGCATCGACGGTATTGCCGGCCTGGAGGCCATCAGCGTCTGTTTGGGTGGAGCCCTCTGCGGCTGGGCGTTCGGGGCGGTGGAGCAGGTCTGGCTGCCGTTGCTGCTGGGCCTGGCGGCGACGGGCTTCCTGGTCTGGAATTTCCCTCCCGCGCGAATTTTCATGGGCGATGCGGGCAGTGGTTTCCTCGGGTTGATCCTCGGCGGTCTGGCGCTGCAGGCCTCCTCGGTGGCCCCGCCGCTGATCTGGAGCTGGTTGATTCTCCTGGGCGTTTTCATCGTCGACGCGACGTTCACCCTGATTCATCGGCTGATGCGCGGCGAACGCGTCTACGAAGCGCATCGCAGCCATGCCTACCAACGCGCTTCGCGACGCTACGGCAGTCATCTGCGGGTATCGCTGGCGGTAAGTGCGATCAACGTGTTCTGGCTCCTGCCGCTGGCGCTGCTGGTCGCGCTGGGGCATGTTTCAGGTTTGCTGGCGCTGATTGTCGCCTATGCTCCATTGGTGCTTGTCGTAGCTCATCTGGGTGCAGGTCGTCCGGATGAACAGGATGTGAGCTGAACTCCGCCGGATTGGGTGGTCAATGTAGCGGGTGGAAAACTTCCTCTGCTCGGGATAAGGACAAGCGCTGATGCTTCGAGAACGCCTGCTGAGGCTTCCGAGACGAAACAAACGGTTACTGCAGGTCACCACCGATATTTGCCTGGTGTGGTTTGCGCTGTGGCTGGCGTTCATCGTGCGACTGGGTACGGACGATCTGGAGTACCCGTTCCGCGTGCACGGCTGGTTGTTCTTTGCTGCCCCGGCGGTGGCGATTCCGCTGTTCATCCGTTTCGGCATGTACCGCGCGGTCATGCGCTACCTCGGCAACGACGCGCTGATCGCGATCTGGAAGGCGGTGACCATCTCGGCGCTGCTGTTGTCGCTGGTGGTTTACTGGAACCGCTCGGTAATCGAGGCGGTTCCGCGTTCGCTGGTCCTGAACTACTGGTGGCTGAGCCTGCTGATGATCGGCGGACTACGCCTGGCTATGCGCCAGTATTTCATGGGGGACTGGTACAGCACCGTGCAGGCGGTCCCGTTCCTCAAACAACAGGACGGCTTGCCGAAGGTTGCCGTCTATGGCGCGGGCTCTGCCGGCAACCAATTAGTTGCCGCCTTGCGTCTCGGTCGCGCGATGCGTCCGGTCGCTTTCATCGATGACGATGACGAGATAGCCAACCGTATCATTGCTGGCCTGCGCGTCTACAAGCCCAAGCATATTCAGCAGATGATCGACGAAACCGGCGTGCAGGAAGTGCTGTTGGCGATTCCCTCTGCGACGCGCGCCCGCCGCCGCGAAATTCTCGGCTTGCTCGAGCCCTACCCGGTCCACGTGCGAAGCGTGCCTGGATTCATCGAGCTGGCGAACGGCCGGGTGCGGGTAGACGACATCCAGGAAGTGGATATCGCCGACCTGCTCGGGCGTGACCCGGTCGAGCCGCGCAAGGAGCTGTTCGAACACTGTCTTCGCGGCGAAGTGGTGATGGTCACTGGCGCAGGCGGCTCCATCGGCTCCGAACTTTGCCGACAGATCCTGGGCTCGTCGCCTACCGTGCTGGTGCTGTTCGAACACAGCGAATACAACCTCTACCGGGTGCACCAGGAGCTGGAGAACCGCGTCAAGCGCGAGTCCCTCGCGGTGCAGCTGGTGCCGATCCTCGGCTCCGTGCGCAGTGCTGAGCGCCTGCTCGATGTCATGCGCACCTGGAAGGTCGCGACGGTCTATCACGCCGCGGCCTACAAGCATGTGCCCATCGTCGAGCACAATATCTCCGAAGGCGTCCTGAACAATGTGATGGGCACCTTGCATACCGCCCAGGTGGCGGTGCAGGCCGGCGTCGAGCACTTCGTGCTGATTTCCACCGACAAGGCAGTGCGCCCGACCAATGTGATGGGCAGCACCAAGCGCCTGGCGGAGATGATTCTGCAGGCATTGAGCCAGGAGTCCGCGCCGGTGCTGTTCGGCGACAAGTCCGGCGTGCACCAGGTCAACAAGACCCGGTTCACCATGGTTCGCTTCGGCAATGTGCTGGGCTCCTCCGGTTCGGTCATTCCGCTGTTCCGCGAGCAGATCAAGCGCGGTGGTCCGGTTACCGTGACCCATCCGGGCATCACCCGCTACTTCATGACCATCCCGGAAGCGGCCCAGTTGGTGATCCAGGCGGGCTCCATGGGGCGCGGCGGCGACGTTTTCGTGCTGGACATGGGGCAGCCAGTGAAGATTCTCGAGCTGGCCGAGCGGATGATCCACCTGTCCGGCCTGAGCGTCCGCTCCGAGCGCAATCCCCAGGGCGACATTTCCATCGAGTTCAGCGGCCTGCGGCCTGGCGAAAAGCTCTACGAGGAGTTGCTGATCGGCGACAACGTCTGCGCCACCGAGCATCCCATGATCATGAAGGCCAACGAGGAGCTGATGCACTGGGAGGGCTTCAAGCTCGTCCTGGCTGATCTGCTCAAGGCGGTAGAGCAGGGCAATTACGCACGTGTGCGGCAACTACTGCGGGAAACCGTCAGCGGCTATTGCCCCGAGGGCGAGATCGTCGACCTGATCCATCAGCAGCGGCGAATGGAGCCCTGAGTCGGTGGGCTACCTAGCAGGCAGCGCCGCTGCTGCGTCTGCGAGTCATGTCAGTCCTTTCTTGGTGAACTGTCGGCGGCGCCGGAATCTGCCGCCGACTCTCTAAACCGGCGTTTTCACCGGTGTTCCTGGCGATATGTTTTCCAGGCAGCGCAATCGTGCCTGCCTCGAAACCTGTTGCATCAAGGAACGATCCATGAAGAAGAGTCTGCTTTCCGTTACAAGTCTGATTCTGTTGGCGGGCCTCTCGTTCGGTGGAGCCGCTCTGGCAGCCACCAATGGGGCTCCGGCCGTAAAACCCTCAGCCGAAACCACAGTTTCGGCCGAGAAGGCGCCTATTGCCCAGGTGGCGGCCGTGAATATCAACACTGCATCGGCTGAAGAGTTGCAGCATTCCCTGAAAGGCATCGGCAAGGTGAAAGCACAGGCCATCGTTGACTACCGCACAACCAACGGTCCGTTCACCACGGTCGATCAATTGCTGGAAGTAAAGGGCATCGGCAAGGGTACGCTGGACAAGAATCGCGACAAGATTTCGCTCTGAGCTTTGCCAGTTGGAATGAAAAGGCCGGTCGTCGACCGGCTTTTTCATTGAAGACTTTTTCGAGTCCAAAGAAAAAGCCACGACATGTGCCGAGGGCTGCGAATTTGGGCTCCGCGACCTGGACTCGACGGCGTCAGCCGAACGCGCCTCAGCGCGGCTCCGAAGGGGGCACCACCTGGGACTCAGTGCCTGGAGAGAGTCCGGAGGCCCAATAAAAAAGCCCCCGGCATGTGCCGAGGGCTTCGAATTTGGCTCCGCGACCTGGACTCGAACCAGGGACCCAATGATTAACAGTCATTTGCTCTACCGACTGAGCTATCGCGGAACAACGGTGCGTATCTTACTGATTAAGAAGGGGAAGTCAACAATCAGGCGATGACTTCCCCTTAATTTTTTACAGCACCTGGACGATGGCGCGGGTGACGGTGTCCAGGTTGCCGTTGTTCAGCGCGGCCACGCAGATGCGGCCGGTGCCGACGGCGTAGATGCCGAATTCGTTCTTCAGGCGTTCAACCTGCTCGGCGGTCAGGCCGGAGTAGGAGAACATGCCGCGCTGCTGGGCAACGAAGCCGAAGTCGCGCTTGGCGCCCTGGGCTGCCAGTTGGGCGACCATGGCTTCGCGCATGGCACGAATGCGGGTGCGCATCTCGCCCAGTTCTTCTTCCCATACCGCACGCAGCTCCGGGCTATTCAGGACGGAAGCGACGACGCTGGCGCCGTGGGTCGGCGGGTTGGAGTAGTTGGTGCGGATCACGCGCTTGACCTGGGACAGGACGCGGGCGGATTCCTCACGACTATCGGTCACGACCGACAGGGCACCAACGCGCTCACCGTACAGCGAAAACGACTTGGAGAAGGAACTGGAGACGAAGAAGTTCAGGCCCGACTGGGCGAACAGGCGCACAGCGGCGGCGTCTTCGTCGATGCCGTCACCGAAGCCCTGGTAGGCGATGTCGAGGAACGGCACGTGGCCCTTGGCCTTGAGCACGTCCAGCACCTGCTTCCAGTCGTCCAGGGTCAGGTCGACGCCGGTCGGGTTGTGGCAGCAGGCGTGCAGAACGACAATGGATTGCGAGGGCAGGGCGTTGAGGTCTTCCAGCAGGCCGGCACGGTTCACGCCGTGGGTGGCGGCGTCGTAGTAACGGTAGTTCTGCACCGGGAAGCCGGCGGCTTCGAAGAGGGCGCGGTGGTTTTCCCAGCTCGGGTCGCTGATGGCGACCGTGGCGTTGGGCAGCAGGCGCTTGAGGAAGTCGGCGCCGGTTTTCAGCGCGCCGGTGCCGCCGACGGCCTGGGTGGTGACCACGCGGCCTTCGGCCAGCAGCTCGGAATCAGCGCCGAACAGCAGCTTCTGCACGCCCGAATCGTAGGCGGCGATGCCTTCGATCGGCAGGTAGCCGCGCGGAGCGTGGGCTTCGATGCGGGCCTTCTCCGCGGCCTGGACGGCGCGCAGCAACGGGAGGCGACCTTCCTCGTTGTAATACACGCCCACGCCCAGGTTGATCTTGCCCGGACGGGTATCGGCGTTGAAAGCTTCGTTCAGGCCCAGGATCGGGTCGCGGGGGGCCATTTCGACAGCGGAGAACAGACTCATTTTGGCAGCAGCTCTAAGGCGGGAGTGAAGTGCAATTGCAACCCACCCGCTCACGGCGCTGGGGGTTGCGTCGACGGGCCGGTATTATATAGGCCTCTATGGCAGGCGGCGAGTTGTCGCGCATGCTTTTCGACTGGTATGACGCTTTGGCGACCGAAGCGTCACACGTCAAAGCGAGGTTCCCATGTCGTTATTCCAGCTGGATTCGCGCTTCAAGCCCGCTGGCGATCAGCCAGAAGCCATCCGACAGATGGTTGAGGGGCTGGAAGCGGGCCTGTCGCACCAGACGCTGTTGGGGGTGACCGGCTCCGGCAAGACCTTCAGCATCGCCAACGTCATTTCCCAGGTACAGCGCCCGACCATGGTGCTGGCGCCGAACAAGACCCTGGCCGCGCAGTTGTACGGCGAGTTCAAGACCTTCTTCCCGAACAACGCGGTGGAGTACTTCGTCTCCTACTACGACTATTACCAGCCCGAGGCCTATGTGCCGTCCTCGGACACCTACATCGAGAAGGATTCCTCGATCAACGACCACATCGAGCAGATGCGGCTGTCGGCGACCAAGGCGCTGCTGGAGCGCGAGGACGCGATCATCGTCTGCACCGTGTCGTCGATCTATGGCCTGGGCGACCCGGCGTCCTACCTGAAGATGGTCCTGCACCTGGATCGCGGCGACAAGATGGATCAGCGCGAGCTGTTGCGCCGCCTGACCAGCCTGCAGTACACCCGCAACGACATGGATTTCGCCCGCGCGACCTTCCGCGTGCGCGGCGACGTGATCGATATCTTCCCGGCGGAGTCGGACCTGGAGGCCATCCGCGTCGAGCTGTTCGACGACGAAGTGGAGAACATCGCCGCCTTCGACCCATTGACCGGCGAAGTGCTCACCAAGCTGCCGCGCTTCACCTTCTACCCCAAGAGCCACTACGTGACCCCGCGGGAGACGCTGCTGGAGGCGGTGGAGCAGATCAAGGCCGAGCTGAAGGTGCGCCTGGACTACCTGCGCACCAACAACAAGCTGGTGGAAGCCCAGCGACTGGAGCAGCGCACGCGCTTTGACCTGGAGATGATCCTCGAACTGGGCTACTGCAACGGTATCGAGAACTACTCGCGCTACCTCTCCGGGCGTGGTCCTGGCGAGCCGCCGCCGACTCTTTATGACTATCTGCCTGATAACGCCCTGCTGGTGATCGACGAGTCCCACGTCAGCGTTCCCCAGGTCGGCGCCATGTACAAGGGCGACCGCTCGCGCAAGGAAACCCTGGTGGAATACGGCTTCCGCCTGCCATCGGCGCTGGACAACCGGCCGCTGCGCTTCGAGGAGTGGGAGGCGATCAGCCCGCAGACCATCTTCGTTTCGGCGACGCCCGGCCCGTATGAAGAGCAACACGCTGGTCGTGTGATCGAGCAGGTGGTGCGCCCCACCGGCCTGGTCGATCCGGAGGTGGAAATCCGCCCGGCGACCACCCAGGTGGACGACCTGCTCTCTGAGATCGGCAAGCGTGTGGCACTGGATCAGCGCGTACTGGTCACCACCCTGACCAAGCGCATGGCCGAGGATCTGACCGACTACCTGGGCGACCACGACGTGCGCGTGCGCTACCTGCACTCGGACATCGACACCGTGGAGCGGGTGGAAATCATCCGCGACCTGCGCCTGGGCAAGTTCGACGTACTGGTGGGCATCAACCTGCTGCGTGAGGGGCTGGACATGCCGGAAGTGGCGTTGGTGGCCATCCTCGATGCGGACAAGGAGGGCTTCCTGCGTTCCGAGCGCTCGCTGATCCAGACCATCGGCCGCGCCGCGCGGAACCTGCACGGCAAGGCGATCCTCTACGCCGACAACATCACCGGCTCGATGCAGCGGGCGATCAACGAGACCGAGCGCCGCCGCACCAAGCAGGTGGCCTTCAACGAAGCGCACGGCATCGTGCCCAAGGGCGTCACCAAGGATATCAAGGACATCCTCGAAGGTGCCGTGGTGCCGGGCGCCAAGGGCAAGCGCCGCAGCCTGGCGAAAGTCGCGGAGGAGAGCGGCCGCTACGACAACGAGCCGCGTACGCCGGAAGAGATCGGCAAACGCATCAAGCAGCTGGAAGAGCGCATGTACCAGTTGGCCCGCGACCTGGAGTTCGAGGCCGCCGCTGGCGTGCGTGACGAGATCGGCAAGTTGCGCGACCGCATCGTGTCGATGGGCTGATCGACTCTTTGTAGGAGCGAGCTTGCTCGCGAACTGCCTGATGCCGGTGTGGCCGGCTGATTGAGCTTTCGCGAGCAAGCTCGCTCCTACAGAATTTTGCGAGGCTTGGGACTCAGTGCGCCCCGGCCGCAGCTCCAGAACCCACGCCCGCCGGCAGCGGGCGCGTCAGCAACACTGCCACCATGCTGACTGCCAGCACAATGCCAATGGCATGGAAGGCATCGTTGTAGGCCATGATCGCCGCCTGCTGGTGGACGATCTCGCTGATCTTGCCCAGCGCCGCCTGCTGCGTTCCCAGTTGCGAGGTCAGCTGCGCCAGGCGCTCGTCCACTGCACCGTTCACCGGCACCACCGCTTCACGCAGGTAGTCGTAATAGACCTTGGCGCGGCTATCCAGCAGGGTTGCCAGCAGCGCGATGCCGATGGCGCCGCCGAGGTTGCGCAGGATGTTGAACAGGCTGGAGGCCGAACCGGCGTCCTGCGGTTGCAGATAGACGGTGGCGATCAGCGAGATGGTGACCATCACCATCGGCTGGCCAAGGGCGCGCAACAGCTGGATCTGATTGAACTGCGGGCCGGCGAAGTCCGGGTTGAGCACGCCGGAGAAGAAGCTCGCCATGCCGAACAGGCCGAAGCCCATGGCGCAGAGCAGGCGCGGCTCGATGATCTTCATCAGCTTGGGGATCAGCGGGATGAGGAACAGCTGCGGCACGCCCATCCACATGATCACCTCGCCGATCTGCATGGCGTTGTAGCCCTGGATCTGCGCGAGATACAGCGGTAGCACGTAGATCGATCCGTACAGCCCCATCCCCAGGCCGATGCTGGAAATACTCGACAGGCCGAAGTTGCGGTTGCGCAGGATGCCCAGGTTGATCAGCGGGTTGGGCCGCGAGGTCTGCAGAATCACGAACAGAATCAGGCTGACCAGGGCAATGCTGCCCAGGCTGACGATCAGGTTCGATTCCAGCCAGTCCTTGCGGTGGCCTTCTTCCAGGAACACCTGCAGGCAGCCCAGGCCGATGGCCATGGTGACGATGCCGGCGTAGTCGGTGCTTTTCAGCAGCTCCCAGTGCGGCGGCTTCTTCTCCAGGCCGTAGAGCAGGCCGGCGATCATCAACAGGCCCGGCGGGATGTTGATGTAGAAGATGTACTCCCAGCCGAAGTTCTCAGTCAGCCAGCCGCCCAGGGTTGGCCCGATGGAGGGCGCGAAGGTAGCGGTGATGGCGAACAGCGCCATGCCCTTGGGACGGTGGTGTTCCGGCAGCTTGATCAGCGCCAGGGTAAAGGCCAGCGGGATCAGCGCGCCGCCGGTGAAGCCCTGCATGGCGCGGAACACGATCATGCTCTCCAGGTTCCAGGCGAACGAGCAGAGCAGCGAGGAGAACAGGAAGCCGACCGAGATCATCCACGCCAGCCGGCGCGCCGAGAGCAACTGCACCAGCCAGGCAGTGAGCGGGATCATGATGATTTCCGCCACCAGGTAGGAGGTGGAAATCCACGAGCCTTCTTCCAGGGTGGCGGCCAGCGCTCCCTGGATATCCTTCAGCGAGGAGTTGGTGATCTGGATGTCGAGGACCGCCATGAACGCGCCGAGCATGGCGCTGAACACGGCGATCCAGTCGCGGCGGGTCGGCTCCCCGACTGGCCGCACCAGGGCATCAGCGGACACGCAGCTCGACCTCGGCCTCGACGGACATGCCTGGGCGGATCAGGCCCTTCAGCGGGTTGTCGTCGGCGAAGGTGATCTTGACCGGAATGCGCTGCACCACCTTGGTGAAGTTGCCGGTGGCGTTGTCCGGCGGCAGCAGGCTGAACTGCGCGCCGGAGGCGGCGAACAGGCTCTGTACCTGGCCTTCGATGGGCTGGTCGGGGAAGGAGTCGAACACCAGCCTGGCGGTCTGGCCGGGGCGCATCTTGCCGATCTGGGTTTCCTTGAAGTTGGCCTGGACCCAGATGCCGTCGTCCGGCACCAGCGACAGCAACTGGCTGCCAACCTGCACGTACTGGCCGACACGGGCGCCGCGCTGGCCGACCAGGCCGCTGACCGGCGCGTGGATTTCGGTGCGGGCGAGGTTGATCTCGGCTTGGGTGATGTCGGCGCGGGCGCTTTCGATCTGCGCCTGCAGGCGCTGGACATCGGTGCCCAGGGTTTCGCGCTGTACGCGCTGGGCCTGCAGGTCGGCCTGGGCCTTGGCCACCTGGGAGCGGGCGACGTTGGAGTCGGCGGCCAGGGTGGTGACGCGTTCTTCCGACACGTAGCCGGGCTTGCGCAGCGCCTGGGCGCGGCCGAGATCGACTTCGGTGCGGCCGAGGGTGGCCTGGCTGGCATTCACGTCGGCCGCGCTGGCGGCGATCATGCTGGTCTGGCCCTTGAGCTTGCTGCGCGCCTGCTCCAGCTCTGCCTCGCGGGTGGCCAGGGTGGCCTTGGCGCGGTCCAGGGCGAGCTGGAAATCAGCAGCTTCCAGCTTCACCAGCAACTGACCTTTCTCCACGTGCTGGTTGTCCTGCACCAGTACCTCGTCGACGCGGGCGCCGAGCTGGCTGGCAATGCGGGTGATCTCGCCCTGCACGTAGGCGTTGTCGGTGGTCTCGACGAAGCGGCCGATGAAGTACCAGCGCGCCAGGAAGGCGAGGGCGACCACGGCGAGGATGACGAAGAACACGGTCAGGCGGCGTTGTAATTGTGCGGGCATAGGTAAACGAGCGTTTGGTTGGCCAAAAATGTTTGCCAATGTAACAGTGTTCCGTGGCAGCACGTAGCCGCTACACTTCGGAAACTTTGTTGCTTATAGGGAACAATCATGGGGCTGGATGATGCGCTGATCTTCACCCGCGTCGTGGAGCTGCACAGTTTCACCCAGGCCGCGCACAGCCTGGGCATGCAGAAGTCGACGGTGAGCCGGCGTATCGCGCTGCTGGAGGAGCGCCTGGGCGTGCGCCTGATCAACCGCACCACCCGCAAGCTGCGCCTGACCGAGGTGGGCCAGGCCTACTACGACCGCTGCCGGCAGATCATGCACGACTTCGCCGAGGCGGAGCAGGCGGTGATGCAGTTGCAGCAGGCGCCTTCGGGATTGTTGCGAATCACCGCGCCCATCGAGTTCGGCCAGATGTACCTGGCCAAGGTGCTGGGCGATTTCATGAACCTTTATCCACAGATCACCGCCGAGGTCGAGCTGACCTCGCGCAACGTCGATCCGCTGGAGGAGGGCGTGGACATCGTCATCATGGTCGGCCAGCCGGAAGACTCGACGCTGATCGCCCGGCGCATGCTCACCACCAACCGCTGCCTGTGCGCCAGCCCGGATTACCTGGAGCTGCACGGCCGTCCCGAGACCGTCGAGGAGCTCGCCGGCCACCGCGCCGTGCTGTTGCAGGCCGACTCCCAGCGCTACTGGCCGCTGCGCGGAGAAACCGTGCCGTGCCACCGGGTGCTGTCCTGCAACAACATCACCTTCGCCCGCGAAACCGTGCTGGCGGGGGCGGGAATCGCCTCGCTGCCGGAACTCATCGTCGACGAGGAGCTGGCCAGCGGGCGTCTGGTCCGGGTGTTACCGCAGATCCAGCTGCCGGTGGGCGAGTTGTACGCGGTGTACCCGTCGCGGCGCTTCCAGGCGATGAAGGTGAAGGCCTTCCTCGACTTCCTGATCAACAACCTGCCCATCGATCCCGGTCGCTGGCT
The DNA here is from genome assembly GCF_020401845.1 of Pseudomonas sp. HS-18. Classification (NCBI taxonomy): domain Bacteria; kingdom Pseudomonadati; phylum Pseudomonadota; class Gammaproteobacteria; order Pseudomonadales; family Pseudomonadaceae; genus Pseudomonas; species Pseudomonas sp. HS-18. The sequence continues at coordinate 4,502,265 of NZ_CP084413.1, read as the reverse complement.
GGAGCCGAAGGCGGCCCGCCTGATACCATCGCACCCATGAGCGCGTGCGCCGTCGCGCGCTGTCCGCTTCACACGAAGAATTGCTGCACACGAGAGCCTTCATGACCACAGTCCGCACCCGTATCGCGCCGTCTCCCACCGGTGACCCGCACGTCGGCACCGCGTATATCGCGCTGTTCAACCTCTGCTTCGCCCGCCAGCACGGCGGTCAGTTCATCCTGCGTATCGAGGACACCGACCAGGTGCGTTCGACCCGCGAGTCGGAACAGCAGATCTTCGACGCACTGCGCTGGCTGGGTATCGAGTGGGATGAGGGCCCGGACGTCGGCGGCCCGCACGGCCCGTATCGGCAGAGCGAGCGCGGCGCCATCTATAAGCAGTACAGCGACGAGCTGGTCGACAAGGGCCACGCCTTCCCCTGCTTCTGCTCCTCCGAGCGCCTCGACGCGCTGCGTGCCGAGCAGCAGGCGCGCAAGGAAACCCCGCGCTACGACGGCCATTGCATGCACATCCCGAAAGAGGAATCGGCCAAGCGCATCGCCGCCGGTGAGTCCCACGTGGTGCGCATGAAGGTGCCGACCGAGGGCGTCTGTGTGGTGCCGGACATGCTCCGTGGCGACGTGGAAATCCCGTGGGACCGCATGGACATGCAGGTGCTGATGAAGGCCGACGGCCTGCCCACGTACTTCCTCGCCAACGTGGTCGACGACCACCTGATGGGCATCACCCACGTCCTGCGCGGCGAAGAGTGGCTGCCTTCGGCGCCCAAGCTGATCAAGCTGTACGAGTACTTCGGCTGGGAGCAGCCGGTGCTGTGCTACATGCCGCTGCTGCGCAACCCGGACAAGAGCAAGCTGTCCAAGCGCAAGAATCCCACTTCCATCACCTTCTACGAGCGCATGGGCCTGCTGCCCCAGGCGCTGCTGAACTACCTCGGCCGCATGGGCTGGTCCATGCCTGACGAGCGCGAGAAGTTCAGCCTGGCGGAGATGATCGAGCATTTCGACCTGTCCCGCGTGTCGCTGGGCGGGCCGATATTCGATATCGAGAAGCTCTCCTGGCTGAACGGCCAGTGGATCCGCGAGCTGTCCGTCGAGGACTTCGCGAAGGAAGTGCAGAAGTGGGCGCTCAACCCCGAGTACCTGATGAAGATCGCCCCGCACGTGCAGGGCCGCGTGGAGAACTTCAGCCAGATCGCTCCGCTGGCCGGTTTCTTCTTCAGCGGCGGCGTGCCGCTGGACGCCAAGCTGTTCGAGCACAAGAAACTCGATGCCACCCAGGTTCGCCAGGTGCTGCAACTGGTCCTGTGGAAGCTCGAAGCGCTGCGCCAATGGGAAAAGGATCGCATCACCGCGACCATCCAGGCGGTGGCCGAACACCTGGGTCTCAAGCTGCGTGACGTGATGCCGCTGATGTTCCCGGCCATCACCGGTCAGGCCAGTTCGGTGTCGGTGCTCGACGCCATGGAAATCCTTGGCGCCGACCTGTCGCGCTATCGCCTGCGCCAGGCCCTGGAACTGCTGGGTGGTGCGTCGAAGAAAGAAGCCAAGGAGTGGGAAAAGATTCGCGACGCCATCGGCTCCTGAGTTCTTTCCTCCACTGAAAAAGGCCGGACGCTGCAAAGCTCCGGCCTTTTTTCACACCGGCGTCGTTGATTGCGGACGTACCGGGGCAGGGCAGGCGAGCCGCGGATTTCGCCGGCCGGAAACCGCGGTGGTCACTTAAGTGATTGTTCTGTGGGAGAAAAAAATAAGAAATCTGAAAAAATGTTGTTGACAGGGGTTCGCCTCGCCCCTAAGATGCGCCCCGTTCCAGCGACGAACTGAACTGACAGAGCGAAGCGGAACGGTAGATCCAGCGGTACTTTGGGGCTATAGCTCAGCTGGGAGAGCGCTTGCATGGCATGCAAGAGGTCGACGGTTCGATCCCGTCTAGCTCCACCAATTTTTTATGGACAGGAAGTCCAGTAAGCTTCGTTTGTCCGAGCGAAGCTGAAATCGAAGGTTTTGCGTCCCCTTCGTCTAGTGGCCTAGGACACCGCCCTTTCACGGCGGTAACAGGGGTTCGAGTCCCCTAGGGGACGCCACTATTCCAGCGACGATGCGTTCGCGTCGTCAGCCAGAGTCATCTGGGGCTATAGCTCAGCTGGGAGAGCGCTTGCATGGCATGCAAGAGGTCGACGGTTCGATCCCGTCTAGCTCCACCAAATTCCCATACGGGATGAAGCCAGAATCCACCGCCTGGTGGGTTTCTTCGAAGGATATGTCCCCTTCGTCTAGTGGCCTAGGACACCGCCCTTTCACGGCGGTAACAGGGGTTCGAGTCCCCTAGGGGACGCCATTTTTATCGCTCTGCGATGCCTATAGGGCCACTGAGACTTTCAGTGGCCCTTTTGTTTTTATCCCTCTCCGAAAGATTTCTCCCGACCGGCGGTCGCAACTTCTGCTTGCCGATTTTTATTATGCGAATAATATTCTATCCATAATATTTCAGCCGGAGGCCTGCCATGAGCGACAAGAAAGCCCAGACCCGCGAACGCATCCTCTCTGCCGCCACCAGCGCGCTGCTGCAGCGTGGCCCGGTCGGCCCGAGCGTGGGCGAGGTGATGTCGGCGGCGGGGCTGACGGTGGGCGGTTTCTATTCGCACTTCGAGAGCAAGGATGCGCTGATGCTGGAAGCCTTCCGCGAACTGCTTGCCAAGCGTCGCGAAGGGCTCAAGCGCTTCGATCCGAAGTTGAGCTTCGCAGAGCGCCGCGCGCTGACGGCGCAGTTCTACCTGTCGCGCAAGCATCGCGATACCGAGGAGGAGGGTTGCCCGATTCCCAGTTCGCTCAACGAGGTGGCCAACCTCCCGGAAGCTTTCCGCCAGACCCTGGAAGAGCACGTGGAATTGATGGTCGCGGCTTTGGCCGGGCGTCCTGAAGAGATCGACACGGTGCTCAGCGACATGGCCCTGATGATTGGTGGCTTGGCGCTGGCACGGGCCCTGGGCGACGGCGACCTGTCCGATCGCGTCCTGCGTGCCGCGAAGAAAGCGGTGGTCTGAGGAGGTGCGAAAAAATGAATAGCCTGAGCTGGGTTCGAGGCATCAATGCCACCCTGGGGCGCGTGGCGCCGCAATGGGCGGCGGGGCGCATGCGTGAGCTGTTCGTGACGCCTAATGAACATGCGCCGCGTGACTGGGAGCTGCCGCTGCTGGCCAGCTCGGAGCGCGTGACCCTGCGCTTTGGTTTGTCCGCGTTGCGCTGGGGAGAAGGGCCGGCTGTGTTGCTGATGCACGGTTGGGAAGGGCGGCCGACCCAGTTCGCCACGCTGATCGAGAATCTGGTGGGGGCCGGTTATGGCGTGATCGCCCTGGACGGACCGGCGCATGGGCGCTCGCCCGGTCGGGAAGCGGATATCGTGCTGTTCGCCCGTGCGCTCCTTGAGGCGGCTGGCGAGCTGCCTCCGCTGCGCGCCGTGATCGGCCATTCCATGGGCGGCGCCAGCGCCTTGCTGGCCACCCAGATGGGCTTGCGTACCGAAACGCTGGTCACCATCGGTGCACCCAGCAATGTGCTCGGCGTCCTGCGGGGTTTCTCCAGCGTCGTCGGCTTGCCGCCGGTAGCGCGCTCGCGCTTCATCCGGATGATCGAAAGCCGCGCGGGGATTGCCGCCAGACAACTGGATGTGGCGCGCTATCAGCTGGACTTTCCTGGCCTGGTGGTTCACGCCGAGGATGACCGCTACGTGCGCGTGAGCGAGGCGGTGGCCATCCATGAAGCCTGGCCGCAAAGCCGGCTGCTGCGCCTGCCCGCTGGCGGACATCACCGGGTGATGGCGGACGCAGCCGTCATCGACGCGATCCTCGAGTTGCTGGAAGCGGTCGAGGAGCCGCTGCCCCTGGCCCTGGTTTCCTGAGTCATTCACCCTGGTGATGACGGCGGCTACAGGCCGCCGTTTTCGTTTCGTGATGGCCCCTTGCGGGTCGTCAGGCCCGGCGCGCTGGCGTAGACTTTCGGGCATTTCCGGCCGCCCCGGCCTGGGCGCGAGGTCTTGCGCACGCGGGTGGTCGATTGGGGGGAATGCATGAATCTGTCGCTGGATTGGGTACTGCAGAAGGCACGCCCTGTCATGCCGGTGCTGGTGATCGACGATGTGGCGCTGGCCGCCGACCTGGCCCGTGCACTGTATGAGGGGGGTGTACGGGTGCTGGAAGTGACCCTGCGCACGCCGCAGGCGCTGGATGCGGTCGCGGAGATCCGCCGCGAGCTGCCGGAGATGATCGTCGGTGCCGGTACCCTGATCCACACCGAGCAATTCCAGGAAGCCCGCGATGCCGGCGCCCAGTTCGCCGTCAGCCCCGGTTGCACGCCGCGCCTGGTAGCCGCCGCCGACGATGCGAAGCTGCCGTTCCTGCCGGGCGTGATGACGCCCTCCGAGGTGCTGGTGGCGCTGGAGTACGGATATCGCTCGCTGAAGCTCTTCCCCGCCGACGGCAATGCCGCGATCAAGATGCTCAAGAGCCTCAAGGCACCCTTCGCCGGCATCCGCTTCTGCCCGACCGGCGGGATTACCCAGGAAAACCTGCTCAACGTGTTGCGCCTGCCCAATGTCGCCTGCGTCGGAGGCACCTGGATCGCACCGCCCAGCCTGGTACGCGCCCGCGCCTGGGATCAGATCACCCAATTGGCCAGCGAGGCGCGCGCGCTGGCTGCAAGCCTGGAGCATGCTTCATGAGTTGGCGGTTACCCGATCCGTTCGTCATCGATATCGAGGTCAAGTCCGAGGACATCGACGGTCTCGGTCACGCCAATAACGCGGTGTACGTCAGCTGGCTGGAGCGCTGCGCCTGGCGGCATTCGCAGAAACTCGGGCTGGACCTGGCCGAGTATCGCCGGCTGGACCGCGCCATGGCCGTGGTCCGCCACGAAGTGGACTACCTGGCCGCCGCCTACGAAGGTGATCAGTTGCAGTTGGCGACCTGGATCGTCGAGTCAGACCAGCGCCTGAAGATGACCCGCTACTTCCAGTTGGTGCGCCCGGCGGACGCCCTGACCCTCCTGCGCGCGCAGACCACCTTCGTCTGCATCGAGTTATCCACCGGCAAACCCAAGCGCATGCCAGCGGAGTTCATCGAAGGTTACGGCCGCGCTCTGCTCTCCCCGGACACCCTGGCCGCTGGCGCGTGATCCGTCGCGCCGCGCTTTTCCCGGCGCGGCGCATTCCCTACAATCCGCGGCCTTCGCCATAGCCCGAGATTCCCCCGTGCAGATCGCCCTGGCCCCGATGGAGGGGCTGGTAGATGACATCCTCCGCGATGTGCTGACCCGCGTCGGCGGCATCGACTGGTGCGTCACCGAATTCATCCGCATCAATGACCGACTGCTGCCGCCGTCGTCCTTCCTGGCGCTCGCCCCGGAACTGGTGCACGGCAGCAAGACGCGCGCCGGCGTGCCGATGCGTGTGCAACTGCTCGGCTCCGACCCGCAACTGCTGGCGGAGAACGCCGTGCAGGCCTGCGAACTGGGTGCGCCGGTGATCGACCTGAATTTCGGCTGCCCGGCCAAGACAGTGAACCGCTCCCGTGGCGGCGCGGTGCTGCTCAAGGAGCCCGAGCTGATGTTCAGCATCATCGAGGCCGTGCGCCGTGCGGTGCCTGCGCACATTCCGGTGACCTCGAAGATGCGCCTGGGCTACGACAGCCCGGACGGCGCCATCGATTGCGCCCGCGCCCTGGCCGACGCCGGTTCCGCCCATGTGGTGGTACACGCCCGGACCAAGGCCGATGGTTACAAGCCGCCCGCGCATTGGGAGTGGGTGGCGAAAGTAGCGGATGCGGTGAAGGTTCCGGTGTTCGCCAATGGCGAAGTCTGGACGCTCGAGGATTACCATCGCTGCCGTTCCATCAGCGGCGTGGCGGACATCATGCTCGGCCGTGGGCTGGTTTCGCGCCCCGATCTGGCCCGGCAGATCGCCGCGTGGCGTGACGGCCGCGAGGTGGTGCCGATGCCCTGGTCGGAAGTGCGCGTGCTGCTCGACGACTTCTGGCGCCAGGCCCGGCGCAAGCTGGCACCGCGCTATGCGCCCGGGCGCCTGAAGCAGTGGCTGGGGATGCTTACCCGCAGTTATCCCGAGGCCGTGGAGCTATTCGCCCAGGTACGCCGCGAGCACGATTGCGACGTGCTGGATCGGATGCTGCAGGTCGAGATCGAAGCGGCCGCCTGATCTGCTCTTCGCAGGAGCGAGCGCCACGATTACACCGAATCAGCGGCCGCCGCTGACGTCGACGAAACTGCCGGTGGAATAACTGGACTCGTCCGAGGCGAGGAACAGGATCGCCCGCGCCACTTCCTCAGCCTCACCGCCACGCCCCAGCGGAATCGCCGCTTGCAGGCGCTCCACACGCCCGGGTTCGCCGCCACTGGCATGGATTTCGGTCTTGATCAGCCCAGGCCGCACGGCATTCACGCGGATGCCTTCTGCCGCCACTTCCTTGGCCAGGCCGATGGTCAGGCTGTCCACGGCGCCCTTGGCGGCGGCGTAGTCGATGTACTCGTTGGGCGAGCCCAGGCGCGAGGCCATGGACGATACGTTGACGATGCTGCCACCGTTGCCGCCGTGCTTGCGCGCCATGCGTTTGATCGCCTCGCGGCAGCAGAGGAAAGTGCCGGTGACATTCACCGCGAATACCCGCTGCAGGCGCGCCACGTCCATGTCTTCCAGGCGCATCTGGCGCTCGAGGATGCCGGCGTTGTTCACCAGCACGTCGAGGCGGCCGAAGGCTTCGTCCACTTCTCGGAACAGCTGCAGCACATCGCTCTCGTTCGCCACGTCGGCGGCGAAGGCGCGTGCCTTGCCGCCAGCCCCTGTGATTTGTGTCACCAACTCATCGGCGGCCTCGCGTTCGCGACGATAATTGATCGCCACGGCGTAGCCGCGCTCCGCGGCGAGCAGGGCGGTGGCGGCGCCGATGCCGCGACTGGCGCCGGTGATCAGCATGACCTTGAGCATGGAAAATCGTCCTGTGGCGAAGGGGGCTTGAAATGGATTCGAGCAGCCCAATCTATGTTCCTGCGGGAGGCCGAAGTCGGGTCCCGCAACGGAGTTCTGAAGACAGGCTCCCGATCATACCTTGCTGAAATTTTCAGGAGATTCGCAATGAGCAACGTCCTTTCCCTCGCCCCGCTGTTCCGCCAGTCCGTCGGCTTCGATCGTTTCAACGATCTGTTCGAATCCGCCCTGCGCAGTGAAAGCGGCAGTTCCTACCCGCCCTACAACGTCGAGAAGCATGGTGACGACCAGTACCGCATCGTCATCGCCGCTGCCGGCCTGCAGGAGGAAGACCTGGAGCTGCAAGTGGAGCGCGGCGTGCTGACCGTCAACGGCGGCAAGCGCGAAAAGGCTTCCGAGAGCGTCACCTACCTGCACCAGGGCATTGCCCAGCGCGCCTTCAAGCTGTCGTTCCGCCTCGCCGACCATATCGAGGTCCAGGGCGCGTCGCTGAAGAACGGCCTGCTCAGCGTCGAGCTGGTGCGTATCGTTCCGGAAGAAGCCAAGCCCAAGCGGATTGCCATCAACGGCCAGCGCCCGGCCATCGAAGGCTGAGCAACGCCCCGGCGCTAGCCGGTTCGTAGCCGCAAAGCAAAACGCCCGTCTCGACAGAGACGGGCGTTTTCGTTCGTGCCTCGATCAGGCATTTTGCTCCAGCGGCGCCGAGCGATTGCGCCACCAGGCGATGACGATGGCTGCCATCAGCACGAAGCCCAGGTAACCCATGGCCGGGTAGACCAGCCCCACCAACCTGACGAAGCCGACCTGGCTGGCGATGAAGGCGAGCACCACCGCGACCACGGTCGCCACGCGGAAGGGCACGCCGTAGGCAGCGCAGCGCGCGGCCAGGGTGTAGGCGAAACCGCTGGTGGTGCAATACAGCTTCACCAGCAGCAGGGCGAGCATCACGTCGCCGAACCAGGGGGCGATGTTGTTGCTCAGCAGCAGGGTGGGAATGGCGCTGCCACCGATCACGTCGATCTGCACCAGCATGACCAGCGCCATGGCGAGGATCAGCACGCCGACGCCGATACCACCGAACACGCCGCCCAGCGCGGCAGTGCGCAGGTTCGCCACGCTGCCCCCCATCACCACCACGGCGGCCGCGGTGGCGGCGACGTTGTAGGAGACGTAGAGCAACGCGCCGAGCAGCCAGTTGGGCGCCGGGTGCGGCACGGCGAGGGCGATCTGCTCCAGCTCCGCCAGCGGCTTCTGGATGTGTGTCAGCGCGTAGATGGCGATGATTGCGACGATGATCATCAGTACCGGGGTGATCAGGCTCATCAGGGTGATCACCCGCTTCAGGCCCATGCACACGGTGATGATGGTCAGCACGCCGAGGACGATCCCGCCGATGGAATGACCGATGCCCAGTTGCTGCTCGAAGGACGAGTTCGCCCCGGCGAACATGACCACCATGGTGCCGAACAGGAAGAAGGTCAGCATCAGGTCGACGACACGGCCCAGCGGCTTGCCACAGATGAACTCCATGGCTTCCTTGTGCGACTGGGTCTGCAGGCGGCTGCCGATCTGGTAGAGGTTCATCAGCAGGAAGGCGAACAGCGCCAGCGCCACCAGGCCGCCGGCCAGGCCCATGATGCCGAAGCCGCCGAAGAACTGGAGGATCTCCTGGCCCGAGGCGAAGCCGACGCCCACCACCAGGCCGATGTACGCACCGCCGAGCTTGAGACTGGTTTTCATGATCGAGACTCTGTTGTTGTTATGGGGCGGCCCGGCTCAGCGCCGGACCTCAAAAGGGCTTACGCCTGGCCGACGTAGGCCTGGATTTCCACCTCGACGTCCACGCCCAGTGCCAGGGCGGACGCCACGCAGGAACGCACCGGCAGGCCCTGGTCGAAGTAGCGCTTGTAGACTTCGTTGAATCCGGCGAAGTGGGACATGTCCGACAGCCACACGGTGGCCTTCACCACCTGGGAGAAGTTCGCGCCGCAGGCTTCCAGGCTCTCGGCGATGCGGGTCATCACTGCCTCGGTCTGGGTCTGGATGTCGCCTTTCACCACCTGACCGTCTGCGGTCATCGGCACCTGTCCGGAGAGGAACAGGAAGCCGCCGGCTTTCACCGCGCGGGAGAAGGGGAAGGGCAGGCTGCTGGGGTAACGCTGGATATCGCTCATGGGTAAGTCTCCGGGGGAATTCAACGCAGGCGCGCCGGGTCCAGGCGCTGGGGATCGACGCCTTCCTGGCGCAGGGATTCGGGGAGCGGCTGGCCGAGCAGCAGCGATTGGGCCAGGCGCGAAACGCCGTCGGCGGACTGGATGCCGTAGCCGCCCTGGGCGGCCAGCCAGAAGAACGCCGGGTTCTGTGCATCCGCACCAATCACCAGATCGCCGTCGGAGACGAAGGAGCGCAGGCCGGCCCAGCTATGGTTCGGCCGACGGATCGCCAGGGTGGTGTGCTCCTCGATGTGGTACACGCCCAGGGCGATATCGAGTTCCTCGGGCTGCACGTCCTGCGCTTCCACCGGGTCGGCGTTGGCGGGGGAGCCGAGCAATTGGCCGGCATCGGGCTTGAAGTAGAAGCTTTCGTCGATGCCGATCACCGTCGGCCACTGGCTGATGTCCGCGCCGTCGGGCGCCGGGAAGGTGAAGGCGGTACGGCGGCAGGGTTGCAGGCCGATTGGGCGGATGCCTGAGCGCTCGGCCACATGGTCGGCCCACGCGCCGGCGGCATTGACCAGTTGCGTGGCGTGGACGGTTTCGGCCTGGCTGAGTTCGAGCGTCCACGCGCCATCCGCATAGTCAGCCGACAGCAGCTCACGGTTGCAGCGCAGCTCGCCACCGCGCTGGCGCAGCGCGCGCAGATAGCCCTGGTGCAGGGCGTGTACGTCGAGATCGCGGGCGTCGGGCTCGTAGAGCGCACCGATGATCGCGTCCGCGCGAAGGCAGGGAAGGCGCTCCAGGGCTTCTTCGGTGCTGATGCGCTCCACGCCGGGCGTAGCTTCGGCCTGGTTCAGCAACTCGATGTGCTCGGGGCCGCCGATGTACAGACAGCCGCGCGGGGTGAGGATCGGGTGCTCGCTGAAACCGGCCGGCGGATGCTCGTAGAAGGCGCGGCTGGCACGGGTCAGCGCCTGGATCTGCGGCGTGCCGTAGGCCTCCATGAACATGGCGGCCGAACGCCCGGTGGCGTGGTAGCCGGGCTGTTCTTCGCGTTCCAGTACCAGCACCTTGTGCGTCTCGCTCAGGCGGTAGGCGAGGGAGGCTCCGGCAATGCCGGCGCCGATGATGACGAAATCGAAATGGCTCACTGCAAGGGCCTTCTGAGTGATTTCTCTTATGTGAGAAATCTAAGATATGAGAATTTTTGCGACAAAGGCAAGGCCCGGTAAACTTTCGTCGGCCCCCTCACGAGAAGTCCCATGAGCGAAACCGCCCAAGCACTACCCAAGCCCCAGCAGCTGGATCGAGACGAAGTCGGAGCGCGTCTGCGGGCAGTTCGCAAGCAACAGAAGCTGACCCTGAAACAGCTCTCCGACCTGTCTGGCGTAGCGGTTTCCACCTTGTCGAAGATGGAGCTGGCGCAGGTCGCGGTGAGCTACGACAAGCTGGCTGCCGCCGCCCGCGCGCTGCAGGTGGATATCGCTCAGTTGTTCCGCCCGCTGCCGGCCGTCGGCGTCCTGGCGGGTCTTAAGACTTTCGTGAAGACTCGCGTCGACGATGCTGCCGGCTACGACACTGGGGGGTATGAGTACTACCCGATTGCCGGCGATTTCCCACAGCGCAATATGACGCCGCTGTACGCGCGCATCTTTGCCCGCGAGGTCGGCGAATTCGACGACTACGTTCGCCACCCCGGTCAGGAGTTCGCCATGGTGGTGGCCGGCCGCGTGCGGATCCAGTTCGAGACGGGCGAGTCGGTGAGCATCGGCCTGCGCGAGACGGCCTATTTCGACAGCAGCGTCGGCCATCTTTATCTCAACGATGGCGAGGCCGACGAGGCGCAGGTGATGGTCGTGATGTCGGAGTCGCGGCCCGCCGAGTAGCGGGCTTCAGGTCGCCTGTTGCTCGCGGCTGGGCAGCAGCGCGATGAACTCCTCCAGCGGTACCGGGCGGCTGAACAGGTAGCCCTGGTACAGGTGGCAACCCTGCTCGGCCAGCAGCGCCAGCTGCTCCGGGGTTTCCACCCCTTCGGCCACCAGTTCCAGTCCGAGGCTGTGGCCCATGGCGATGATGGCGCGGACGATTTCCGCATCGTTGCTGTCGTTGGGCGCGTCGCGCACGAAGCTCTGGTCGATCTTCAGGCTGTCCACCGGCAGGCGCTTGAGGTAGGTGAGCGATGAGTAGCCGGTGCCGAAGTCATCCATGGCGAAACGCACGCCGGCCTCGCGCAGGCGCTGCATGCGCGCGATGGTGTCGTCCAGTTGCTGGATCACGATGCCCTCGGTGATCTCCAGCTTGAGCAGGCTGGGCGGCAGCCTGGTCTTGTGCAGCAGCGCCAGCAGGCGCTCGACGAAATCGCTCTGGCGGAACTGCCGCGGGCTGATGTTCACGCTCAGGCTGAAATTCTCGATGTCGATGCGGCCTTCGGCGAGCAGCTGCGCGCCGGTACGGCAGGCTTCCTCGATGACCCACTGGCCGACTTCGACGATCAGCCCGCTGTCCTCCAGTACGCGGATGAAACTGGCCGGCGATTGCGGGCCGAGAGTCGGGTGGCGCCAGCGCAGCAATGCTTCGGCGCCGACGATGCGTGAATCGCGGGTGTCCACCTGCGGCTGGTAGTGCAGGCTGAATTCACGCCGGGCGAGGGCCATGCGCAGGCCGTTCTCCAGGCGCAGGCGCTCGCTGGCGGCCTGCTGCATGGATTCGTGGAACAGCTGCACGGTGTTCCGCCCGGCGTCCTTGGCGCGGTACATGGCGATGTCGGCGCGCTTGAGCAGGTCGTCCGGGGTGGCGCCGTCGTCGGGGATCAGCGCGATGCCGATGCTCGGGGTGATCTGCAGGCGATGGCCGTCCAGCAGCATCGGTTCGGCCAGCAGGTCGCGCAGTTTTTCCGCCAGTTGGCGCACCTGCTGGGCGGTTTCCAGGCGGCTGCCTTCGATACCGGTGATCAGCACCACGAACTCGTCGCCGCCCAGGCGGGCCACGGTGTCTTCCTGGCGCACGCTGGCCTCCAGGCGCGCGGTGACCATCTGCAGGATGGAGTCGCCGACGGAGTGGCCGAGGGAGTCGTTGATGTGCTTGAAGTGGTCGAGGTCGAGGAACAGCAGCGCACCGCGCAGGCTGTGGCGCTGCAGCAGGGCGATCTGCTGCTTGAGGCGATCCATCAGCAGGGCGCGATTGGGCAGGTCAGTCAGGGCGTCATGGTAGGCGAGGTGCTGGATGCGTGCCTCGGCCTCGCGCAGCTCGCTGGTGTCGCGGGCGGTGAGCAGCAGGCAATTCACGCCGCCCAGTTCGATCGGTTCCACCGACACGTCGACCGTCTTGATCGTGCCGTCACGGTGGCGGCCGCGCATTTCCAGATGGTGGACGAAGCCGTCGCGGTTGAGCGCGGCGATCATGTTCAGGCGCTCGTCCGGGTCGGCCCAGATATTGATGCCCAGTGCCGTCTGCCCGATAACCTCCTCGGTGCGGTAGCCGGTGAGGCGGTGGAAGCCTTCGTTGACCTCGATGTAGCGCCCGGTGTCGCGCTCGGTGATGGTGATGGCGTCGGGGCTGGAGTGGAATGCCTTGGCGAACTTCTCCTGGCTGGCCTTGAGCGCGGCCTCGGCCTGCAGGCGCCGGGTGACGTCACGGAAGCTGGAGAGGATGCACAACTGGCGGTCGACCCAGATCAGCCGGCTGGCGACCATGCAGGTGATGGTCTGGCCTTCGCGGGTGAGGAACTGTACTTCGACATTCTGCAGCGCGTGGTCGCGCATCAGTTGCTCGAACAGGCGCGAGCGCTGGTGATGATCGGCCCAGAAGGTGACCTGGTGGGACGAGCGGCCGATGATGTCCTCGGCGAGCCAGCCGAAAGTGCTGCAGAAGCTCGGGTTCACTTCCACGAACTCGCCGTCGCGCACTCGTGAGACGCAGATCGGGTCCGGGCTGCCCTGGAACAGACTGGCGAACTTCTCCTCCGAGGCTTGCAGGCTGCGCTCGCGGAGCACGCGCTCGGTGATGTCGAGCAGGGTGCCGGCCATGCGCAGCGGCTTGCCGCTGGTATTGCGGTAGAGGCGGGCGCGGCTCTCCAGGTAGCGGACTTCGCCGGAGTCGAGCTGGGCGCGGTAGGTGAACTGGTAGTCGTTCTCCGGGCCGCGGGCGAGGCGGGCGTAGGCCTGGCGCATGCGCGCGCGGTCGGTCTTGTCGACGCAGGCGAAGAATTCGCCGAATGGCCCGTGGAAATCCCGGTCAGGCAATTCGTGCAGAACGGCGGCGCGCGCAGAGCCGTAGAGCAGGCCGCTGGGAATATGCCAGTCCCAGATGCCCAGTTGTGCGGAGTCCAGCGCCAGGTCGAGGCGCTCCTGGCTGTCGCGCAGGGCCTGTTCCTGGGCGCGCACACGGGTGATGTCGCGTACGGTCAGGACCAGGCAGGGATGGTCGTCCAGTTCGATCTGGCAGCCGTAGACGCGGGCACTGCGGACTTCGCCGGTACGGGTCAGCAGGGTGACTTCGAAGCCGTCGAGCTGTTGCTCGGCGGCGATCCTGTCGAGCATCCGCTGGCGCTCGTCGAGGCTGCGCCACAGGCCGAGCTGCACCGAGGTGCGGCCGAGCGCTTCCTCGCGGCTCCAGCCGAAGTGGTCGACAAAACTGGCGTTGAGTTCGAGGAATTTTCCGCTGTCCCGGTCGGTGATGACCATGGCGTCGGGCGCGGTGTGAAAGGCTTTGGCGAACTGGTCCTGGCCGTCGGTAGCGAACGGGGGCGTGCGCGGAACGCGGCTCATGCGGCGCTTCCCCGGCAGCTGGCGGCACCGGCCAAGTGGGGCCGGCTAACGCATGGTGGCGTGCGGACGGGCATTCGGGCCCCTTCTTCTAATTCTGTCAGAACAATAGAGGTTAGGCCGCGACGGGTGCAAGCCCCGCCGCCTGGGCGTCGAGCAGGCGCATGAAGGCCCGCGCGGCGTTGGACAGGGTGCGCTCGGTATGCAGGATGTAGCCGAGCTGACGGCTGAGCTGGATGTCCTGCAGCGGCAGGCGTACGACGCTGTCATCCAGCATCGTACGCGGCAGTACGCTCCAGGCCAGGCCGATGGAGACCATCATCTTGATGGTCTCCATGTAGTTGGTGCTCATGCCGATGTTCGGCGTCAGGCCTTCGGCTTCGAACATGCGCCGCACGATGTGGTGGGTGAAGGTGTTGCCGCCGGGGAACACCGCCGGGTGCCGCGCCACGTCGGCGAGGAATACCGGGCCCTGTACCGACAGCGGGTGCTCGGGGGCGGCGACAAAGTCCAGCGGGTCATCCCAGACCGGCACGGCGCGCACCGGCTCGGCGGTTTCCGGTGCCAGGGTGATCACGGCCAGTTCGGCGCGGCCATGGAGAATCTCTTCGTAGGCTACTTCCGAGTCGCAGAACTGGATATCCAGCGCGACCTGCGGGTGGGCCTTGGTGAAGGCGCGCAGCAGCGGCGGCAGGCGGTGCAGGCCGATGTGGTGACTGGTGGCCAGGACCAGCCGGCCGCTCACCTCGCCGTTGAGGTTGGTCAGGGCGCGGCGGGTGTCGTCCAGCACATTGAGGATCTGGTAGGCACGGGGCAGCAGGGCGCGACCGGATTCGGTCAGGGTCACCTCGCGGCCTACGCGGTCGAACAGGCGCACTCCCAACTGGTTCTCCAGGGCGGCGATGCGCTTGCTGATCGCGGGCTGCGTCAGGTGCAGGCGCTCGCCGGCTTCGGAGAAGCTGCCGGACTCGGCGATGGCGAGGAAGGTGTTGAGGCTGGTCAGGTCCATGTCGACTCCCTGCGCTCTGGATACGGCGCCAGACTTTTATATCGCACCGTATTCCTCGTGGGAATCCTTTGGATAAAAAATATGAATTTGAGTTATTCGACGACAACCCATAGCATCATCCTCACAAGCCCTAGGGGCATAGAAAGACGCTGATGAGGACTCTCTGATGGCCGGCAAGACGCTCTACGACAAACTCTGGGAAATGCACGAGGTGAAGCGCCGTGACGATGGTTCGTCGCTCATCTACATCGACCGCCACATCCTTCACGAAGTGACTTCCCCGCAGGCCTTCGAAGGCCTGCGCCTGGCGGGTCGCAAGCCGTGGCGCATCGATGCGAACATCGCCACCCCGGACCACAACGTGCCGACCACCCAGGCCGAGCGCAAGGGCGGCCTCCAGGCCATCGCCGACGAAGTGTCGCGGATCCAGGTCCAGACCCTGGACGAGAACTGCGATGACTTCGGCATCCTCGAATTCAAGATGAACGACGTCCGCCAGGGCATCGTCCACGTAGTCGGCCCGGAGCAGGGCGCGACCCTGCCGGGCATGACCGTGGTCTGCGGCGACTCGCACACCTCGACCCACGGCGCCTTCGGTGCGCTGGCCCACGGCATCGGCACCTCCGAGGTGGAGCATGTGCTCGCCACCCAGTGCCTGGTCGCCAAGAAGATGAAGAACATGCAGGTTCGCGTAGAGGGCAAGTTGCCCTTCGGCGTGACAGCCAAGGACATCGTCCTCGCGGTGATCGGCAAGATCGGCACCGCGGGCGGCAACGGCCATGCCCTGGAATTCGCCGGCGGCGCCATCCGCGACCTGTCCATGGAAGGCCGCATGACCATCTGCAACATGTCCATCGAGGCGGGCGCCCGCGTCGGCATGGTGGCGTGCGACGAGAAGACCATCGAGTACGTGAAGGGCCGTCCGTTCTCGCCGCAAGGCAGCGACTGGGACAAGGCCGTGGAGGCCTGGAGCGACCTGGTTTCCGACGCCGATGCGCACTTCGACACCATCGTCGAGTTGCGTGCCGAGGACATCAAGCCGCAGGTCAGCTGGGGCACCTCGCCCGAGATGGTCCTGGCCGTCGACCAGAACGTGCCGGATCCGGCTGCCGAAGCCGATGCGGTCAAGCGCGACTCCATCACCCGCGCCCTCAAGTACATGGGCCTGAACGCCAACCAGGCGATCACCGATATCCAGCTGGACCGCGTGTTCATCGGCTCCTGCACCAACTCGCGCATCGAAGACCTGCGCGCCGCTGCCGCCGTGGCCAAGGGTCGCAAGGTTGCCGCCACCGTCAAGCAGGCGCTGGTCGTGCCGGGCTCGGGCCTGGTCAAGGCGCAGGCCGAACAGGAAGGCCTGGACAAGATCTTCATCGAGGCCGGCTTCGAATGGCGTGAACCGGGCTGCTCCATGTGCCTGGCGATGAACCCGGACCGCCTGGAAAGTGGCGAGCATTGCGCTTCCACCTCTAACCGCAACTTCGAAGGCCGCCAGGGGGCCGGCGGTCGTACTCACCTGGTGAGCCCGGCGATGGCCGCTGCGGCCGCGGTGACCGGTCGTTTCATTGACGTACGTGAATTGATGCAGGCCTGAGGAGACCGAACATGAAAGCCTTTACCCAGCACACCGGTCTCGTCGCGCCGCTCGATCGCGCCAACGTCGACACCGACCAGATCATTCCCAAGCAATTTCTCAAGTCGATCAAACGCACCGGCTTCGGCCCGAACCTGTTCGACGAGTGGCGCTACCTGGACGTCGGCCAGCCGAACCAGGACAACTCCAAGCGTCCGGTGAACAAGGACTTCGTCCTCAACTTCCCGCGCTTCCAGGGCGCCAGCGTGCTGCTGGCCCGTGAGAACTTCGGCTGCGGCTCCTCCCGCGAGCACGCGCCGTGGGCGCTGGACGAGTACGGCTTCCGCACCGTGATCGCGCCGAGCTTCGCTGACATCTTCTTCAACAACAGCTTCAAGAACGGCCTGCTGCCGATCATTCTGAAGGACGAAGAAGTGGACGAACTGTTCGCCCAGTGCGAAGCCACCGAGGGTTACCAGCTGACCGTCGACCTGGCCGCACAGACCGTGACCCGTCCGGATGGCAAGCAGTACCGCTTCGAAGTGGACGCGTTCCGCAAGCACTGCCTGCTCAACGGCCTGGACGACATCGGCCTGACCCTGCAGGACGCCGACGCCATCCGCAGTTTCGAAGGTGGCTATAAACAGCAGCAACCCTGGTTGTTCCGCGACGCCTGATGGCGCCGCAGCAACCGCAAGCCAAGGAGAAAGCCATGACCCAGAGTCGCCACGAGCAAGTGGTCCAGCGCCAGTTCGGCGCCCAGGCCAACGCTTACCTGACCAGTGCCGTCCACGCCCAGGGCGAAGAATTCGCCCAACTGCGTGAGCGACTGTCGGCGACCACTGGTGCGCGTGTGCTGGACCTGGGTTGCGGGGCAGGGCATGTAAGCTTCAACGTCGCGCCGCTGGCCGGCGAGGTGGTGGCTTACGACCTGTCCCAGCAGATGCTCGATGTGGTGGTTTCGGCCGCCGCCGAGCGCGGCCTGGGCAACATCTCCACGCGTTGTGGCGCCGCCGAGCAGCTGCCGTTCGAAGAGGGGGAGTTCGACTTCGTCTTCAGCCGCTATTCCGCGCACCACTGGCGGGATGTTGGCCAGGCGCTGCGCGAAGTGCGCCGGGTGCTCAAGCCGGGCGGCGTGGCCTGCTTCATCGATGTCGCGGCGCCGGGCTTGCCTCTGCTGGACACCTATCTGCAGACTGTCGAGGTCCTGCGCGACACCAGCCACGTGCGTGACTACTCGCCGTCGGAGTGGGCGCGCCTGGTTGGCGAGGCTGGGCTTGCGGTGACCGCTGCCAAGCGCCAGCGCCTGCGCCTGGCGTTCACGTCCTGGGTCGAGCGCATGCGTACGCCCGACGTGATGCGCCAGGCCATTCGTGCCCTGCAGCTTTCGATGGGCATTGAGGTGCGCGAGTATTTCGAGATCGACGCCGAGGGCTCTTTCAGCACTGACGTGCTGGTGCTCTGGGCCGAGCGCTGATTTCAGCTTTTTGACCGCTCCGGGTGGCGCGAGCCGCCCGGAGCGTTACGTTTTTTGCCAAGCGACTTTTATAAAGTGAGCAGAGAGATGAGCAAACAGATTCTGGTTCTCCCCGGCGACGGTATCGGCCCGGAAATCATGGCCGAAGCGGTCAAGGTGCTGGAGCTGGCCAACGACAAGTTCGCCCTGGGCTTCGAACTGACCGAAGACGTGATCGGCGGCGCCGCCATCGACAAGCACGGCGTACCGCTGGCCGACGAGACCCTGGAGCGTGCGCGCAACTCCGACGCCGTCCTGCTGGGCGCCGTGGGCGGCCCGAAATGGGACAAGATCGAGCGTGACATCCGCCCCGAGCGCGGCCTGCTGAAGATCCGTTCGCAACTGGGCCTGTTCGGCAATCTGCGCCCGGCCATCCTCTACCCGCAGCTGGCCGATGCCTCCAGCCTGAAGCCCGAAGTGGTCGCCGGCCTGGACATCCTCATCGTCCGCGAGCTGACCGGCGGCATCTACTTCGGCCAACCGCGCGAGCAGCGCGTACTGGAGAACGGCGAGCGCCAGGCGTACGACACCCTGCCGTACAGCGAAAGCGAAATCCGCCGCATCGCCCGCGTCGGTTTCGACATGGCCCGCGTGCGCAACAAGAAGCTGTGCTCGGTGGACAAGGCCAACGTCCTGGCGTCCAGCCAGCTGTGGCGCGAAGTGGTCGAGGAAGTCGCCAAGGACTACCCGGACATCGAGCTGTCGCACATGTACGTGGACAACGCTGCGATGCAGCTGGTCCGTGCGCCCAAGCAGTTCGACGTGATGGTGACCGACAACATGTTCGGCGACATCCTGTCGGATGAGGCTTCCATGCTCACCGGCTCCATCGGCATGCTGCCTTCTGCGTCGCTGGATTCGAACAACAAGGGCATGTACGAGCCTTGCCACGGTTCCGCGCCGGACATCGCCGGCAAGGGCATCGCCAACCCGCTGGCGACCATCCTCTCGGTCTCGATGATGCTGCGTTACACCTTCAACGAAGGCGCCGCCGCCGACGCCATCGAGAAGGCCGTGAGCCTGGTCCTCGACCAGGGCCTGCGCACCGGTGACATCTGGTCCGAAGGCTGCACCAAGGTCGGTACCCGCGAAATGGGCGATGCGGTAGTCGCGGCTCTGCGGAATCTGTAATCTGTCCGGCTCGCTCGTTCCCGCGC
This sequence comes from Pseudomonas sp. HS-18, assembly GCF_020401845.1. Classification (NCBI taxonomy): domain Bacteria; kingdom Pseudomonadati; phylum Pseudomonadota; class Gammaproteobacteria; order Pseudomonadales; family Pseudomonadaceae; genus Pseudomonas; species Pseudomonas sp. HS-18. The sequence continues at coordinate 4,483,098 of NZ_CP084413.1, read as the reverse complement.
TCTTGTAGGAAAGCGGGAACGACGGCCCTCTAAATATTTGAAGGTGTAGTAGCGATGAAGCGTGTAGGTCTGATCGGTTGGCGTGGCATGGTGGGTTCGGTGCTCATGCAGCGGATGCTGGAAGAGCGGGACTTCGACCTGATCGAGCCGGTGTTCTTCACCACCTCCAACGTGGGTGGCGAAGGCCCGTCCATTGGCAAGGACATTGCCCCCCTCAAGGACGCCTACAGCATCGAGGAACTGAAAACCCTCGACGTCATCCTGACCTGCCAGGGCGGCGACTACACCAGCGAAGTCTTCCCCAAGCTGCGCGAAGCCGGCTGGCAGGGCTACTGGATCGACGCCGCCTCCAGCCTGCGCATGCAGGATGACGCGGTCATCGTCCTCGACCCGGTCAACCGCAAGGTCATCGACAACTCGCTGGACGCCGGCACCAGGAACTACATCGGCGGCAACTGCACCGTCAGCCTGATGCTGATGGCCCTGGGCGGCCTGTTCGAAGCTGGCCTGGTCGAGTGGATGTCCGCCATGACCTACCAGGCGGCCTCCGGCGCCGGCGCGCAGAACATGCGCGAGCTGATCAAGCAGATGGGCGCCATCAACGCCTCCGTTGCCGATGACCTGGCCAACCCGTCCAGCGCCATCCTCGACATCGATCGCAAGGTCGCCGAGGCCATCCGCAGCGACGCCATGCCGATCGAGAACTTCGGCGCACCGCTGGCCGGCAGCCTGATCCCGTGGATCGACAAGGAACTGCCCAACGGCCAGAGCCGCGAAGAGTGGAAAGGCCAGGCGGAAACCAACAAGATCCTTGGTCGCTTCAAGAACCCGATTCCGGTCGACGGCATCTGCGTGCGCATCGGCGCCATGCGCTGCCACAGCCAGGCGCTGACCATCAAGCTGAACAAGGATGTGCCCATCGCGGACATCGAAGGCATGATCAGCCAGCACAATCCCTGGGTGAAACTGATCCCCAACCAGCGCGAGATCAGCATGCGCGAACTGACTCCGGCGGCCGTTACCGGCACCCTGAGCGTTCCGGTGGGTCGTCTGCGCAAGCTCAACATGGGCTCGCAGTACATCGGTGCCTTCACCGTCGGCGACCAACTGCTGTGGGGCGCTGCCGAGCCGCTGCGCCGTATGCTGCGCATCCTGCTCGAGCGTTGATCCGCTCTGCGTCACCTCACAACGCCGGCCCAGTGCCGGCGTTGTGCTTTCTGGAACACGAGAAGTTCCCCTTGTGTAGGTGAACCGCCGCACAAAAACGCCAGCCTGTGTTGCTGCCGGCTCTTTGGCGCCAGTTTCTGTGACGCACCCGCAAAAGCCACCGGGAACCAGTCGCTATCCTCGCTGCCCGTCCATGGGGACAGGTTCTGGCGCGCCCTTTCGCGCCGGCCGACGGCAAGCAAGCAGCGGGGGAGAGGATGGCTCGGTTACACAGATTGTGGTTGGCAACGGCGGTGGCGGCGGCTTTCCTGCCGGGCATGGCGGGCGCCCTTGAGCTGGGCGACATTTCCTCGCGGGCGGCGCTGGGGCAGAACCTTTCGGCCAATATCGATCTGCGCGGTGCGGCTGACATGAGCTCCGAAGACGTCGTGGTGAGCCTGGCCTCGGCCGAGGACTTCGAGCGCCTCGGGGTGGACCGCAACGTGGTCACCAGCGGGCTGAAATTCACCCCTGATATCGGCAAGAACGGCCGTGGCGTCATTCATGTCAGCTCGAACAGGCCGATTCGCGAGCCGTACGTGAACTTTGTCCTGCAGGTCGTCTGGCCGCAGGGGCGCCTGGTTCGTGAGTTCACCCTGTTGCTGGATCCGCCGTCCTATGTAGCCAGCCCCGTGACGCCGCCGGCCATTGCGCCGGTTGCTGCCGTCCGCGCGCCGCAAGCGCAACCGTTGACGCCTTCTGTGGCCAATGCGCCGACTGACAGCTATCGCATCCAGCGCAACGACGCGCTGTGGGACATCGCCTCGCGCAATCGCCCATCCGGAAGCGTCTCGGTCATGCAGACCATGGCGGCGATGCAGCGGATGAACCCCGATGCCTTCGTCGACGGCAATATCAATCGCCTGAAGGTCGGCCAGGTACTGCGTCTGCCCAGCGAGCAACAGGTTCGCGAGCAGAGCCATGCCCAGGCAGTGGCCCACGTGGAAACCCAGAATTCGCAGTGGAAGGCCAAGCGCAATCCGCAACTGGCGCAGCAGGAGCGCCAACTGGACGCGACCCACAAGGCCGAGGCGGGCAGTGCGCCGGCGAAGGCCGAAGAGCGCGACAACCTGCGCCTGGTCTCCGGTCAGCCGGGTAAAGATAAAGGCAAGGTGGAGGCCGAGCAGTTGGCCGTTGCCCAGGAAGGCCTGGACAGCGCACGCCGCGAAGGCGAGGAGCTGCGCAGCCGGATTTCCGACCTGGAAAGCCAGACCCAGAAGTTGAACAAGCTGATCGAGCTGAAAGACTCGCAGATCGCCGGCCTGATCGCGCGACTGGCCGAGCAGGATCGCGCCAAGGCCCAGGCCGCCTCGCCAGCCGGCAATCCCCAGGCATCGGCAGGGTTGACCGCTCAGGCCGCCGGGGGCGAGCCGCGCCCCTGAGCTGCGGCGATAGGCGGCGGGGCGCTCGATTGCTTCGCCGCCGGTGGGGGCAGTAAAGTGCTGCGCTACTTTTCCCACCGATTGTGAGACCCCGATGCCTGAAACACTCGACATTGCCGTAGTTGGCGCCACAGGACTCGTTGGCGAGGCTTTGGTCGAACTGCTGGAAGAGCGCGACTTCCCCGTCGCCAACCTGTATCTGCTGGCCAGCGGCGAATCCGCCGGCAAGTCGATAGGCTTCCGTGGGCGCAACATCCGGGTCGGCAAGCTCGATGAGTTCGACTTCGCCAAGGTGCGCCTGGCTTTCCTCTCCGTGGGCGCCGAAGCTGCTGCCGACTGTGCCGCCCGCGCCGGCGAGGCAGGCTGCAGTGTGATCGACCTCAGTGGTGCCGCGCTGAACAATGCCGCCGCACTGTTGGCCCAGGCCTGCGTGAATGGCGATGCCATCGAAACCCTGCAGCTCCCCGCCCTGATTGCAGCACCGGCAGCGCCCGCCGCCGAGGTGGCCGAGGTGCTCGCCGCGCTGCGCGGCGTGCTGGAGCTTCGCCAGGTCAATGTGGCTGCCTGCCTGTCTGCCTCTGCGCTAGGGCGCGAGGGGGTACAGGAGCTGGCTCGGCAGACTGCCGAGCTGCTCAATGCGCGCCCGCTGGAGCCACGCCTGGTGGATCGCCAGTTCGCCTTCAACATGCTCGCGCAGTTGGGTGGCGTCGACGAACAGGGCCATTCCGCGGTAGAGCGTCGCATCGCGGCGGAGCTCGCAAGGCTGTTCCCCGAGCTGGAGCATGGCCTGAGCGTGACCTGCAGCGTGGCCCCGGTTTTCTTCGGTGATGCCCTGATGCTGACCATCAAGACTGTGACACCGGTTTCCCTGCCCGACGTCAGTGCAGCTCTTGAGGCGGCTGACGGCATTGAGCTGGTGGAAGATGATTACCCGACTGTCATCGGCGATGCACAGGGGCAGGATAGGGTTTACGTCGGTCGCCTACGGAACGGTCTGACAGATTCGTGCGAACTGAATTTGTGGATTGCGTCAGATAATGTGAGAAAAGGCGCAGCCCTAAATGCTGTGAACTTGGGCGAATTGTTGATAAAACACTATCTGTAAAAGATACTTACCGAATATTTGAAGAAGTATTCTAGCTTGGCAATACTGGCCGGGAACGTCGCTGACAGGGGAAGCACTGCCGTGAAAACGGCGGGTGTAGTGGGCAGCGGCGCCCGATAGACGTTGTTCTAATCCAGAAAAAAGCTATTAAAACAAGGGATTAATATATGGTCCGGCTTCGCAAACTGGTGCAGGCAATCGCAGCTGCTTCGGCACTGACCTCGGGCATGGCGCATGCGCTGGGGTTGGGAGACATCCACCTGCGTTCGGCGCTGAACCAGCCGCTGGATGCCGAAATCGAACTGGTTGAAGTGCGTGACCTGTCCGCGGCCGAGGTGATCCCGAAGCTGGCTTCGCCGGAAGACTTCAACAAGGCCGGCGTCGACCGTCAGTACTTCCTGACCGGGCTGAAGTTCACCCCCATCGTCAAGCCCAACGGCAAGAGCGTCATTCGCGTGACCTCCGACCGGCCGGTGCAGGAACCCTACCTGAACTTCCTCGTGGAAGTGCTCTGGCCCAATGGTCGACTGCTGCGCGAATACACCGTGCTGCTGGACCCGCCGCTGTATTCCCCGCAGACCGCCGCCGCCGTGCCGCGCGCGCCGATGGCCGTCCCCGCACCCGCCGTGCGCCCGTCCGCCACGGCTGCGCCCCGTCCTGCCGCCGCTCCCGCCCGCAGCGCCGCTCCGGCCCCGGCTGCCGCGTCGCGCCGCTTGGACGGCAACGAATACCGCACCGGCAAGAATGACACCCTCTGGGACATCGCCGCCCGTGCGCGCCCGGACGGCAGCGTATCCGTCCAGCAGACCATGCTGGCGATCCAGGATCTCAATCCCGACGCCTTCCTCGGTGGCAACATCAACCGCCTGAAGAGCGGCCAGGTGCTGCGCCTGCCCGATGCGGAGCAGATCAAGGCCCGCACCCAGCCGACCGCCGAGGCCGAAGTCAAACAGCAGTACACCGCCTGGCGCGAGGGCCGCAGCCTGCCGGCCGGCGGTACCCGTCAGCTGGACGCCACTCCCCGCGCCAACGCCGGTAACGCTCCGGCCCAGGCCGAGACCAAGGACAGCCTGCGCCTGCTCTCCGGCGAGAACGGCAAGGCCAAGGGTGGCGACAAGGGCAGCAAGGATGGTCAGGCCGTCGCCGACAAGCTGGCCGTCACCAAGGAGAGTCTCGACAGCACCCGTCGCGAGAATGACGAGCTGAGCAGTCGCATGACCGACCTGCAGAGCCAGATGGACAAGCTGCAGAAGCTGATTGCGCTGAAGGATGCGCAGCTGGCGAAGCTGCAGAACGAATTGGGCAACGACAAGGCTGCAGCCAACGGCGCCGCTGTCGTGCCGGCTCCGGTGCCGGGCGCCGAACCGGCTGCTCAGCCCGCAACTCCGCCGGCTCCGGCGGTCGCTGAACAACCGGTCGCCCCGGCTCCCGCTGGCGATGCGGGCACCCCGCCGGCACCGGCCGCCGAGGCGCAGCCGCAACCGGCACCGACGCCCGCTCCGGTCGCCCCTGCTCCCGCGCCCGAGGCGCAGAAGCCCAAGCCGGCGCCTGCTCCAGTGGCTGCACCGGTCGAGCAGGCCCAGACCAGCATCGTCGACGAGATCCTCGCCAACCCGATCTGGCTGGGTGCAATTGCCGGCAGCGCACTGCTGGCCCTGCTGGTCCTGCTGATGATCATTTCCCGTCGCCGCGCCGCCAAGGAGCAGGAAAGCCTCGCTGCCTACGCCGGCGACGACGAGCCGCACCTGGACGATGACCTGGCCCTCGCCGGCAGCGAGCTGGATACCCTCGACGTGCCGCAGGCCGCCGAAGTCGCCGCCCCGACACAAGCTGCGCCCGAGCGCGTTGCCGCGCAGACCAGCGATGCGCTGGGCGAGGCGGATATCTACATCGCCTACGGCCGCTTCAACCAGGCTGCCGAACTGCTGCAGGGCGCCATCTACGACGAGCCGCAGCGCGCCGACCTGCGCCTGAAGCTGATGGAGGTCTATGCCGAGATCGGTGATCGCGAAGGCTTCGCCCGCCAGGAAAACGAGCTGCGCGAGATCGGCGGCGCCGAACCGCAGGTGGAACAGCTGAAATCCCGCTATCCGGGCATGGTCACCCTGGCTGCAGTGGGTGGCGGCTTGGCCGCAGCGGCAGCGGCTTCCGACGATGAGCTCGACGGATTCAGCCTGGACGACTTCACCATCGATTCCCCGGCAGCCGCTGCGGAGCCCGCTGCGCAGCCCCATGGCGACCTGGACGATGCCTTTGACCTGGCGCTGGACGATCTTGATCTGGGCGAAGACAAGCCTGCCGCTCCGGCCACCCAGCAGAACGACGATCTGTCCTTCGGCAGTTTCGACCTGGATGACGACCTGAGCCTGGGCGGTTCGCCGGCCGAGGCGCCGAGCGCCAAGGCCGAGGACGACTTCGCCTTCGACCTCGACCTGCCGGAAGAGTCGGCTGCCAAGGTTGAGGCTCCGTCGCTGGCGGACGATCTGGGCGATTTCTCCCTGGACCTGGACAAGGATCTGGAGAAAGACACCCACGCTACCCTGGCATCGGCGGAAGACGACTTCCTGCTGGGCCTGGACGACGACACCGCTTCGCTGTCCGGAGTGAGTCCCGAAGAGTTCAGCCTGGATATCGACAGCAAGGCGCCGCAGGCCGACGACCTGCCGGACGACTTCGACCTGTCCCTGGCGGACGACGAGCCGGTGCCGGCCAAGGCCGCCGATAGTTTCGCCGCACAACTGGACGAGGTCAGCGCCGAGCTGGATCGCCTGTCGTCGCAGAATGACGAGGCGCAAGCTCCGGTTGCCGCGCCGTTGGCTGAAGACAGCTTCCTCGCGAGCGACCTTGCCCTGCCGGGCGAAGGGGCAGATGACGAAGACGATTTCGACTTCCTCTCCGGCGCCGATGAAGCGGCCACCAAGCTCGACCTGGCGCGTGCCTACATCGACATGGGTGACACCGAAGGCGCCCGCGACATCCTCGATGAAGTGCTCACCGAGGGTGACGACAACCAGCAGCAGGAAGCGCGTGAACTGCTCGGGCGTATCGCCTGAGCCGGAAGGCTCCAGATAGATGATTGAAGCAGTACTCTCAGCGGCGGCCGAATCGGCCGCCGTTGGCGTTTCCAGGATTGCCCTGGGCGTCGAATTCAAAGGCTCGCGTTATCGCGGCTGGCAGCGCCAGGAAGATGGTGTGCCGACCGTACAGGGGGCGTTGGAAAAAGCCCTGTCCCGGGTGGCCGATCATCCCGTCTCGTTGATGTGCGCGGGCCGTACCGACGCTCTGGTGCATGCGAGTGGGCAGGTGGTGCATTTCGACACCACGGTCGAGCGCCCGCTCAAGGCCTGGATCATGGGCACCAATGCCAACCTGCCGGGCGATATCAGCGTGACCTGGGCGAAGGTGATGCCGGCGCACTTCCATGCGCGCTTCAGTGCCCTGGCGCGGCGTTACCGCTACGTGATCTACAACGACCAGATCCGCCCGGCGCACCAGGCCGAAGAGGTGACCTGGAACCACCGTCCGCTGGACGCCTCGCGCATGCGCGAAGCGGCCCGGGCGCTGGTCGGCACCCATGACTTCACTTCGTTCCGCGCCGTGCAGTGCCAGGCCAAGTCGCCGGTGAAAACCGTGCATCACCTGGAGGTGATCGAGCACGGCCGCTTCATCGTGCTGGATATTCGCGCCAACGCCTTCCTGCACCACATGGTGCGCAACTTCGCCGGTGTGCTGATGACCATCGGCGCCGGTGAGCGGCCGTCGGAGTGGGCGGCCGAAGTGCTGGCGGCACGCGATCGCCGTGCCGGGGGCGTCACAGCGCACCCTTACGGGTTGTACCTGGTGCGCGTGGAGTACCCGGAGGAATTCGTGTTGCCCGAGCGCTACCTGGGGCCACATTTCCTTTCAAGTTTGCCGGATGTCGTTGGCTGACGTTGCCGGGGGCATTTGCTACCATCGATCGATCACTTGCCTGAAGGTTGCTGCATCTTGTCTGCCGTTCGCATCAAAATCTGCGGTATTACCCGAGTCGAGGATGCCCTGGCAGCCGCCGAGGCGGGCGCCGACGCCATCGGTCTGGTGTTCTACGCCAGGAGCCCGCGTGCGGTGAGCATCCAGCAGGCCAGGGCAATCGTTGCCGCGTTGCCGCCCTTTGTCAGCACCGTCGGCCTGTTCGTCGATGCCAGCCGTTGCGAATTGGGGGAGATCCTCGATGCGGTGCCGCTGGACGTCCTGCAGTTCCACGGCGACGAAACGCCCGAAGCCTGCTCCGGCTGGCACAAGCGTTACCTCAAGGCCCTGCGGGTAAAGCCGGGCGACGACGTGGCGGCGCAGATCGCGAACTACCCACAGGCCAGTGGTTTCCTTCTCGATACCTACGTGGAGGGCGTCCCTGGTGGAACCGGGCAGGCTTTCGATTGGTCCCTGGTGCCGAAGGATGTTCAGCGCCCCCTGATCCTGGCGGGTGGCCTGACGGTGGCCAACGTGGCCGAGGCCATCGCCCAGGTGCGGCCATACGCCGTGGATGTGAGCGGCGGGGTGGAGGCGAGCAAGGGAATCAAGGATGCGCAGAAGATCCGCGATTTCATCGCCCAGTGCCGGTCGGTGGCTTGACGCGGAATCTTCATGTGACGACGAGCGGCCCGCCGCCGTCCACTACCCAATCGCTGCACGGCAGCGTTGGGACTCGCTGGCGGCTGCCGTCGGCGACCCAGTGGTGTATTCATGGCGACGCCTCGGCGGCGCCTTTGTTTGCGAGGGGTTCCGGCCTTGAGGTCGGTACCGCGACGATGAATTTGCTCAGGGGCAGGCGCCGTCCATCGCACCGCGCCCCTGCACTGGAGATGTAAGCATGAGCAACTGGCTGGTAGACAAGCTGATCCCTTCCATCATGCGTTCCGAGGCTAAGAAGAGCTCGGTGCCGGAAGGCCTGTGGCACAAGTGCCCGTCCTGCGAAGCGGTGCTGTACCGCCCCGAGCTGGAAAAGACCCTCGACGTCTGCCCCAAGTGCGATCACCACATGCGTATCGGCGCGCGTGCGCGCATCGACATCTTCCTCGATGAGGAAGGTCGCGAGGAGCTGGGCGCCGAGCTGGAGCCGGTGGACCGCCTGAAGTTCCGCGACAGCAAGAAGTACAAGGACCGCCTGACCGCTGCGCAGAAGGATACCGGCGAGAAGGACGCGCTGATCTCCATGAGCGGCAAGCTGATGGGCATGCCGGTGGTGGTCAGTGCCTTCGAGTTCTCCTTCATGGGCGGCTCCATGGGCTCCATCGTCGGCGAGCGCTTCGTGCGCGCCGCCAACTACGCCCTGGAAAACCGTTGCCCGATGATCTGCTTCTCCGCCTCGGGTGGCGCGCGCATGCAGGAAGCGCTGATCTCCCTGATGCAGATGGCCAAGACCTCCGCCGCGCTGGCCCGTCTGCGCGAAGAGGGCATCCCGTTCATCTCCGTGCTGACCGACCCGGTCTACGGCGGCGTCTCCGCCAGCCTGGCGATGCTCGGCGACGTGATCGTCGGCGAGCCGCGCGCCCTGATCGGCTTCGCCGGTCCGCGCGTGATCGAGCAGACCGTGCGAGAGAAGCTGCCCGAAGGCTTCCAGCGCAGCGAGTTCCTGCTGGAGCACGGCGCCATCGACATGATCGTTCACCGTGCCGAGCTGCGTCCGCGCCTGGCCAAGGTGCTCGCCAAGTTCACCCACACTCCAAGTACCGCGCTCGCAGGATGACCCAACGTACCCTTGCCGACTGGCTCAGCTACCTCGAACAACTCCACCCCACGGCGATCGACATGGGGCTGGACCGCTCCCGTGAAGTAGCCGGCCGGCTTGGCCTGGGACGCCCCGCGCCCCGCGTGGTGACCGTCACCGGCACCAACGGCAAGGGGTCCACCTGCGCCTTCCTCGCCGCCATGCTCGGCGAGCAGGGCCAGCGGGTCGGCGTGTACAGCTCGCCGCACCTGCTGCGTTACAACGAGCGCGTGCTCATCGATGGCGCCGAAGCCAGCGATGAAACGCTGTGCGAAGCCTTCGCCGCCGTCGAGGCGGCGCGCGGCGAAATCTCCCTGACCTACTTCGAGATGGGCACTCTCGCGGCCTTCTGGCTGTTCGAGCGCGCCAACCTCGATGCGGTGGTGCTGGAAGTCGGCCTGGGCGGCCGCCTGGATGCGGTCAACCTGATCGACTCCGATGTTGCCGTGGTCACCAGCATCGGCATCGACCATGCCGACTGGCTGGGCGATACCCGCGAAAGCGTGGCCTTCGAGAAGGCCGGTATCTTCCGCGCTGGCAAGCCTGCCGTGTGTGGCGACCTCGAGCCGCCAGCACCGCTCCTGGAGCAGGCTCGCCAACTGGGTTCGCCGCTGGTCCTTCGCGGCCGCGATTTCGACCTGGCAATGGGCGAGGGCGACTGGCACTGGCGTGGCCGCTCCGCTTCGGGTGAAGCGCTGAGCCTGCACAACCTGCCGCAGCTCGAACTACCGATGGAGAACGCGGCGCTGGCCCTGCAGGTCTATGCCTTGCTGGACCTGCCGTGGCAGCCTGATTCCCTGGCCGCCGCGCTGTTGCGTACCCGGGTTACCGGGCGCCTGGATCGGCGCACCGTGCAATGGCACGGCGAAGAGCGCCACTTGCTGCTCGACGTCGGGCATAATCCGCACGCCTCGCAATACCTGGCCAGTCGCCTGCGTGCGGCGCCGCCCAAGGGCGTGCGCCACGCGGTATTCGGCCTGCTGGCGGACAAGGATCTCGACGGCGTACTGGAACCTGTGCTCGGCTTGGTGCAGGATTGGGCCGTCGCACCGTTGCCCACCAGCCGCAGCCGTCCTGCTGGAGAGTTGCAGGCGGCATTGCAGGCTCGCGGGGCGCAGGTCAGTTGTCATGGCGATATCGCCGCGGCGCTGGTAGCGCAGTGCGATGCAGCAAGCACCGATGACGAGATTCTGGTGTTCGGTTCGTTCTACAGCGTGGCGGATGCCCTGGAGTGGCTCGCCAAGGCTGCTCAATAAGGTAGACCCAAGGGGAGTTGTTGCATGGCGTTGCTCGATAAGGGGCTCAAGCAGCGGGTAGTCGGAGCGCTGGTGCTGTTGGCACTGGCGGTCATCTTCCTGCCGATGCTGTTCTCCCGCGAGGATGATGTACGCCAGGTCGTGGTCGAGGCGCCGGTGATGCCCAAGCCGCCGGCCATGCCGACGGTCGAGGTGCAACCCACCGAGGTTCCCGAGCCACAGGCCGAAGACGCCGAAAACGGTGTGCCGCCTGCCGAGACGGCGGCCGCGCAGGCGCCTTCCGCACCGATCGCCAGCTCGCCAGCCCAGCAGTCCCAGTCCGCTCAGCCCAAGGCTCCGGCTCCGCAGCCAGTTGCGCCCAAGCCTGCTGCGCCCGCTCAACAGCCCGCCCAGGCCAGTGCCGCTCCGGCTGCGCCTGCGCAACAGCCGGCCCAGCGTCTGGACAGCAACAACCTGCCGGTGAGCTGGTCGGTGCAGCTGGCCAGCCTGTCCAACCGCGCCCGCGCCGATGAACTGCAGAAGTCACTGCGCAGCCAGGGCTACAACGCCTACGTTCGCAGCTTCGACGGCATGAACCGGGTGTTCGTCGGACCGGTGGTCGAGCGCGCCGAGGCAGACCGCCTGCGCGATCAGCTCGGCAAGCAGCAGAAGCTCAACGGTTTCGTGGTGCGGTTCCAGCCTGAACGTGGCTGAGTTGGTTCGTTAGCTTCTCTCAATCAGCCCCATGGCAAACTGGGGCTCTTCTAAATCGAAGGCCTCTGCTAAAATGCGGGGCCTTTCCGTTTCTGGGCCGCAACGTGGCATTTACCTGGGTCGATTGGACGATGATCGGCATCATCGTCATTTCCAGCCTGATCAGCTTGAGCCGTGGTTTCGTCAAGGAAGCCCTGTCGCTGGTCACCTGGATCGTAGCCGGTGCGGTCGCCTGGATGTTCGGCGGCGCGCTGGCCGAGCATCTCGCACCCTATATTCAGCTGCCCTCGGGGCGCGTCATCGCTGCTTGCGCTCTTCTTTTCGTCGTCACGCTGTTGCTGGGTGCACTCGTCAATTTCCTCATCAGCGAGCTGGTGCGGGTGACCGGCATGTCCGGCACCGACCGTGTGCTCGGCATGGTGTTCGGCGGCGCCCGTGGCGTGCTGCTGGTGGTTCTGCTGGTCGGCCTGCTGAGCCTGGCGCCGGTGCAACAGGATCCGTGGTGGCAGCAATCGGTGCTGCTGCCGCATTTCCTGCTGGTCGCCGACTGGTCGAAGAACTTCATCCTGACTTTCGCCGGGCAGTGGATGTCCGGCGTGACCATCACTCCGCCGTCCGGAGTGGGGTCTTTGCTGCCGGCCCAATGACGGGCGGGCAGAGGCGACGGGTAGCCGTCGCCGCCATGGCAGGTCCGGTGGATACTGCCGAATACGGAATTGTTTTAGCCTGAACACCAACTAGGGGTTGCGTCGCATGTGTGGCATCGTCGGTATCGTGGGCAAGTCGAACGTCAATCAGGCGCTGTATGACGCCCTCACCGTTCTCCAGCATCGTGGCCAGGACGCTGCGGGGATCGTCACCTGTCAGGACGACCGTCTGTACCTGCGCAAGGACAACGGCCTGGTCCGTGATGTCTTCCAGCAGCGCCACATGCAGCGCCTGGTCGGCAAGATCGGTATCGGCCACGTGCGCTACCCGACCGCGGGCAGCTCCAGCTCCGCCGAGGCCCAGCCGTTCTACGTCAACTCGCCGTACGGCATCACCCTGGCGCACAACGGCAACCTGACCAACGTCGAGCAGTTGGCCAAGGAAATCTACGAATCCGACCTGCGCCACGTGAACACCAACTCCGACTCGGAAGTGCTGCTCAACGTGTTCGCCCATGAGCTGGCGGTGCGCAACAAGCTGCAGCCCACCGAGGAAGACGTCTTCGCCGCCGTTGCCGGCGTGCATGCGCGTTGCGTCGGCGGCTACGCCGTGGTGGCGATGATCACCGGCCACGGCGTCGTCGGTTTCCGCGATCCGCACGCCATCCGCCCGATCGTCTTCGGCCAGCGCCACACCGAAAACGGCGTGGAATACATGATTGCGTCGGAAAGCGTGGCGCTGGACGTCCTCGGCTTCACCCTGATCCGCGACCTTGCGCCGGGCGAAGCGGTGTACATCACCGAGGAAGGCAAGCTCTACACCCGCCAGTGCGCGGCCAACCCGCAGTACTCGCCGTGCATCTTCGAGCACGTCTACCTGGCGCGCCCGGACTCCATCATCGATGGCATCTCGGTCTACAAGGCACGCCTGCGCATGGGCGAGAAGCTGGCCGACAAGATCCTTCGCGAGCGTCCGGACCACGACATCGACGTTGTCATCCCGATCCCGGATACCAGCCGCACCGCCGCGCTGGAGCTGGCCAACCGCCTGGGCGTGAAGTTCCGCGAAGGCTTCGTGAAGAACCGCTACATCGGCCGTACCTTCATCATGCCTGGCCAGGCCGCGCGCAAGAAATCGGTACGCCAGAAGCTCAACGCCATCGAACTGGAGTTCCGCGGCAAGAACGTGATGCTGGTGGACGACTCCATCGTGCGCGGCACCACCTGCAAGCAGATCATCCAGATGGCCCGAGAGGCCGGCGCGAAGAACGTCTACTTCTGCTCCGCCGCTCCCGCCGTACGCTATCCCAACGTCTACGGCATCGACATGCCGAGCGCCCACGAACTGATCGCGCACAACCGTAGCACCGAGGAAGTCGGCGAGCTGATCGGCGCCGATTGGCTGGTGTATCAGGACCTGCCGGACCTGATCGAATCCACCGAGGGCGGCAAGATCAAGATCGAGCACTTCGACTGTGCCGTGTTCAACGGTGAGTACGTTACCGGCGACGTCGACGAGGCCTATCTGAACAAGATCGAGCAGGCGCGCAACGACGCGACCAAGACCAAGGTCGCCGCCGTCAGCGCCATCATCGATCTGTATAACGACTAAGGAGAGCAGGCATGGCTCAGGATTGGGAAGCCGGCCGGCTGGACAGCGACCTCGAGGGTGTCGGTTTCGACACCCTGGCGGTGCGTGCCGGCCAGCGCCGCACCCCGGAAGGTGAGCACGGCGAGGGCCTGTTCACCACTTCCAGCTACGTGTTCCGCAGCGCGGCCGACGCGGCCGCGCGTTTCGCCGGCGAAGTGCCGGGCAACGTCTATTCGCGCTACACCAACCCCACGGTGCGCACCTTCGAGGAGCGCATCGCCGCGCTGGAAGGCGCCGAGCAGGCGGTGGCCACGTCCACCGGCATGTCGGCGATCCTTTCCCTGGTGATGAGCCTGTGCAGTGCCGGCGACCACGTGCTGGTCTCGCGCAGTGTGTTCGGCTCGACCATCAGCCTGTTCGAGAAGTACTTCAAGCGTTTCGGCATCGAGGTGGACTACCCGCCGCTGAGCGATCTGAAAGCCTGGGAAGCGGCCTGCAAGCCGAACACCAGGCTGTTCTTCGTCGAATCGCCGTCCAACCCGTTGGCCGAGCTGGTGGACATCGCCGCGCTGGCCGAGATCGCGCATGCCAAAGGCGCGCTGCTGGCGGTGGACAACTGCTTCTGCACCCCGGCGCTGCAGCAACCGCTGAAGCTGGGCGCGGATGTGGTGATCCACTCGGCGACCAAGTACATCGACGGGCAGGGCCGCACCATGGGTGGCGTGGTGGCTGGTCGCCGCGCGCAGATGGAGCCCGTCGTCGGTTTCCTGCGCACCGCCGGCCCGACCCTCAGCCCGTTCAACGCCTGGATCTTCATCAAGGGCCTGGAAACACTGCGTGTGCGCATGCAGGCCCACAGTGCCTCGGCCCAGCAAATCGCCGAATGGCTGGAGCAACAGCCGGGCGTCGAGCGCGTCTACTACTCCGGCCTGCCCAGTCATCCGCAGCATGAGCTGGCCAGGCGTCAGCAGAAGGGCTTCGGCGCGGTGGTGAGCTTCGAGGTGAAGGGTGGCAAGGACGCGGCGTGGCGCTGCATCGATGCTACCCGGATGATCTCCATCACCACCAACCTGGGTGACACCAAGACCACCATCGCCCACCCGGCTACCACCTCCCACGGCCGCCTTTCGCCGGCCGAGCGCGAGAACGCCGGCATCCGTGACAACCTGATCCGCGTTGCCGTTGGCCTGGAGGATGTCGACGACATCAAGGCCGATCTGGCGCGAGGCCTGGCGGCACTGTGAGCATGGCTGACATCCTCGGCAACGGGCGTGTCGTCCTGGTCACCGGGGCGGCGCATGGCATCGGCCTGGGCATCGCCGCCTGGCTGGTCGCCGAGGGCTGGCAGGTGGTGCTGGCGGATATTGATCGTGAGCGCGGGCCGAAAGTGGCCGCAGCGCTCGGCGAGCGCGCCAGCTTCATCGCCCTGGACGTGGCCAATGAAGCGCAGGTTGCAGCAGCGGTGGCCGAATTGATCGGCCAGTTCGGTCGTCTCGACGCGCTGGTGAGCAATGCCGCTATCGCGCGGCCACATAATACGGCGCTCGAAAGCCTGGGTCTGAACGAGTGGAACCGCACGCTGGCGGTGAACCTCACGGGGCCGATGCTGCTGGCCAAGCACTGTGCGCCCTATCTGCGTGCGCACAGCGGTGTCATCGTCAATATCGCTTCCACCCGCGCGCACCAGTCCGAGCCGAATTCCGAAGCCTATGCGGCGAGCAAGGGCGGGTTGCTGTCGCTGACCCACGCCCTGGCCAGCAGCCTGGGCCCGGAGATTCGCGTCAACGCGATTTCCCCCGGCTGGATCGACGCTCGCGACCTGCGCGAGCGCGAGGCTGAGCCGCTGACCGAACTGGACCACGACCAGCACCTGGTTGGCCGTGTGGGGACGGTGGAGGATATCGCCGCGGCGGTGTCCTGGCTGGTCAATGGCGATGCCGGTTTCGTCACCGGCCAGGAACTGGTGATCGACGGCGGCATGACGCGCAAGATGATCTATCTCGACTGAGTGTCGAGTGTGGAAGAGGAGGGCGGCCCGCGGTCGCCCTTTTTCTTTTGTGGCTTTCCGACTCTGAGCGCGAACATGAAGCCGCGCCGGGGGCGCTAACCGCACGCCGAACTTTTTTTGCGGAAAATGAAAAAAAGTTCAATCAGGGCATTGACTTAGGATTCGTCGGCTGTAGAATGCGCCCCACTTCGAGACGAAGGGTGATTAGCTCAGCCGGGAGAGCATCTGCCTTACAAGCAGAGGGTCGGCGGTTCGATCCCGTCATCACCCACCACTCTCGCAGTTACGCGCAGCGGTAGTTCAGTCGGTTAGAATACCGGCCTGTCACGCCGGGGGTCGCGGGTTCGAGTCCCGTCCGCTGCGCCATTTCCCCCTCCTTGGTTCCTACCCCGAACCGGCTTGTCGAGTGATTCACTCCAGGCGCAAGGAGGTTGCTGTACCGGACGAAAGTCCAACCGACACGCAGCGGTAGTTCAGTCGGTTAGAATACCGGCCTGTCACGCCGGGGGTCGCGGGTTCGAGTCCCGTCCGCTGCGCCATATTCGAAAGCCCTCAGGTAGCAATACCTGGGGGCTTTTTCGTTTCCGTCCGAAAAGTCCTGACGTTGTCCTGTAAGACGCTGTCACAGGTCGTTCACCTTTGGCGTCTAGATTTTTCCTCGTGGTCTTTGCTAAAACCGGATCGAACGGTCAGGAGAAAAGCCAATGGACGACTATCAGGAAGAACTGCTGGAGCTGCATGTCGTGGAACAGGATCTGCCGGAGCCGGCCGATGACGCCACCGAGATGTGATCAGGCGCTGTGGCGCTGGGCGCGGCGGAATTCCCCCGGCGTTTGCCCGCTCCAGCGCTTGAAGGCGCGCTGGAAGGCTTCCGCCGAGGCAAAGCCGAGCAGGTAGGCGATTTCGCCGAAGGCGAGGTCGGTGTCGCGGATGTAGATCATCGCCAGGTCGCGGCGTGTGTCGTTGAGGATGCTGCGGAACTGCGTGCCTTCCTCGGCCAGCTTGCGGCGCAGCGTCCAGGTCGGCAGCTTCAGGCGTGCGGCCACTTCCTCGAGGTCCGGCTCGCTGCCGTTGAGCATTGGTCCCAGCAGTTGGGCAACGCGCTCACGCAGGCTGCGCGTGCGGGTCAATTGCTCCAACTCCTTCTCGCAGATTTCCAGCAATTGCCGCCAGGTGCTCGGGCAGTGATCCGGGTTGGCGCGCGCCAGGGTGGTCTGGTCCAGGCGTAGTTGGTTGTGTTCGGCGCCGAACTCCACCGTGCAGCCCAGCGCTTCCTCGAAGCGCGACGCCCAGGCAGGCGCCGGGTATTCGATTTCAACCTTCTCCGGGCGCAGCGGCTGTGCGCCGATGCTGCCGAGCATGCTCACCCAGCCAGCCAGCACCGAATCCACCACGAAGCGGTTGTAGGCGTTGTACGGGCTGATGGAGTAGAAACGCAGCCAGGCACCGCCGGCGTCCTCGATGAAGCTGCTCTGGCCGCGGTAGTTCTGTGCGTAGAGCGGCTCGAAGCGGATCAGCGCACGGGCCGCCGCACGCAGGTTGGGCGCTTGCGCGGCGGTGACACCGGCCAGGCCGCTCTGGCTCGGTCGGCTCAGCTGGCCCATGCGCAGGCCGAGGGCGGGGTTGCCGCTCTGCTGGATGGCCGCATGGCCCAGGCGCATGTAGCGCGGGATCGACAGGCGAGCGCCCGGTTCGCCCAGGCGCGCGGCGTCCAGCCCGTACTGTTGAAGCAGTGGCTGCGGCGCGATACCGCTTTCCGCGAGGGCGTCGGCGAGGCTGTGGACGAAGCCCACCGACAGATCGCCCAGCCGCATGGTCGGGCGGCTCATAGCCAGAGGTTGATCAGGCGCGCGCCGGGCCCGTCGGGCGCCAGGGTGTGGCTGTCGCCGCTGACCACCAGGCTGCGGCCGTCGCTGCCCAGGTCCCACAAGTGGCCGCGCATGAACACGGTGATACCGGCATGGGCGCCGCTTTCGCCGAGGCGGCCGGCCAGGGCCAGGCGTTCCCAGGCTTGGCCCTCGGTCAGTTCGCCGGGCTTGAGCGTCACATCGCTCGGTGTCGGCGCGCCGTTGTAGCCCTTCCAGGGCTTGCTCCAGTTGCCGTTGCCGGTGAGGAAAGCAGGCACGGCAACGATATCGGGCTTGTTCGTCGCCAACGCCTCGTAGCTCGCCGGGAACCAGCTGTCGGCGCAGACCAGCACGCCCAGGCGTCCGGCCGGGGTCTGCAGGACCTGCAGGTCGTCGGGATTGCCGCCGCGGGTGAAGCCTTTCTCGTCGTCGATGGGGAAGAGTTTGCGCTGCGGCTTGCCCAGCGGCAGGCCGTCGCTACCGAAGACCTGGCTGACGTTGTAGAGGCGGCCGTTGCCGGTACGGATCTGCCCTTCGACGATGCGCGGGTTGGGCAGCACGATGGACCCGGCGACGATGGTCACGCCGAATTCCTTGGCCAGCCCGCCAAACAGTGTCTGGTAGTCATGTGCCATGTCTACCGCCTTCATGCGGAACAGGGCGTCCGCCATGCGGTCCTCGCCCTTGGCACCGAGCCAGCCGCGCGCGAGCTTGAGCGGGTTGCTGGCGGCCATCCATTCCATGGCCTCGGTCAGGTGCTCGGTCTGGTAGACCTCGGGCTTCTCGCCGGCGGCCACCAGCCAGGTGCCGATGTGCTCGGGGAACACCACGACGGTACGCGGGTTGATCAGCCCTTCGTCGCGGGCCTTGGCCAGGTAGGCGTGGAATTTCAGACGCAGGCGTTCGGCGCTCTGGTAGTCCTGGGTGAACAGTTCCGGCTGGACGCCCAGCAGGTTGCCGTGCTCGGACGGCTGGCCCTGGTTGAGCACCACCTGGCTGCGCAGGTCGGACAGGTAGTGGCCCACCGGGCGACGCTCCGCCCAGCCGGCATAACCGGCGAAGAGGATGACCAGAACGAGGAAGATCAGCTTGCGCATAAAGGATGGGTACTCATGGGGTGCCCCACAGGGTAGGGGCTGCGCCGGGTATTGCCAAGACAGCGTGTCATCTTTGGTCAGTAACTTGTCATTTTCGATCATTGAGCGGCGGGTGCGCGCTGCCTAAAGTCTGCCCCATACCGACCGCGCCCCATGCCTCGCCGTTCCGCAGGCTGAGGGCGCGGCATCATCGTGAATGCCGGAGGAACCATGACCGCCACTTATCCGCACCTGCTCGCGCCGCTGGACCTGGGTTTCACTACCCTGCGCAACCGCACCCTGATGGGCTCCATGCACACCGGCCTGGAAGAGAAGCCCCAGGGCTTCGAGCGCATGGCGGCCTACTTCGCCGAGCGCGCCCGCGGCGGCGTCGGCCTGATGGTCACCGGCGGCATCGGCCCGAACGAGGAAGGTGGCGTCTATTCCGGTGCAGCCAAGCTGAGCACGCCGGAAGAAGCCGAGAAGCACAAGATCGTCACCCAGGCCGTGCACGAGGCGGGCGGCAAGATCTGCATGCAGATTCTTCACGCCGGCCGCTACGCCTACAGCCCCAAGTCCGTCGCGCCCAGCGCCATCCAGGCGCCGATCAACCCGTTCAAGCCGCGCGAGCTGGATGAAGAGGGCATCGAGAAGCAGATCGCCGACTTCGTCAATTGCTCGAGCCTGGCCCAGGTGGCCGGCTATGACGGCGTCGAGATCATGGGTTCGGAAGGCTACTTCATCAACCAGTTCCTCGCCGCCCACACCAACCACCGCACCGACCGTTGGGGTGGCAGCTACGAGAACCGCATGCGCCTGCCGGTGGAAATCGTCCGCCGCGTGCGCGAGGCCGTCGGCCCGAACTTCATCATCATCTATCGCCTGTCGATGCTCGACCTGGTGGAAGGCGGCAGCACCTGGGACGAGATCGTCCTGCTGGCCAAGGCTATCGAGAAGGCTGGCGCGACCCTCATCAACACCGGCATCGGCTGGCACGAAGCACGTATCCCGACCATCGCCACCAAGGTGCCGCGCGCGGCCTTCACCAAGGTCACCGCCAAGCTGCGCGGCGAGATCGGTATCCCGCTGGTCACCACCAACCGCATCAACACCCCGGAAGTCGCCGAGCAGGTACTGGCCGAAGGCGATGCCGACATGGTCTCCATGGCCCGTCCGTTCCTCGCCGATCCGGACTTCGTCAACAAGGCCGCCGAAGGCCGTGCCGACGAAATCAATACCTGCATCGGCTGCAACCAGGCGTGCCTGGACCACACCTTCGGCGGCAAGCTGACCAGTTGCCTGGTCAACCCGCGTGCCTGCCACGAGACCGAGCTGAACTACATCCCGACCACCCACGTGAAGAAGATCGCCGTGGTCGGCGCTGGCCCGGCCGGGCTGTCCGCCGCTACCGTGGCGGCCGAGCGTGGCCATGAAGTGACCCTGTTCGACGCCGCCGGCGAGATCGGTGGCCAGTTCAACGTCGCCAAGCGCGTACCGGGCAAGGAAGAGTTCTACGAGACCCTGCGCTACTTCAAGCGCAAGGTGGAAACCACCGGCGTCGACCTGCGCCTGAATACCCGCGTCAGCGTCGACGACCTGGTCAAGGGCGGCTTCGACGAGATCATCCTGGCCACCGGCATCGTGCCGCGCACCCCGGCGATTCCGGGCATCGAGAATGCCAAGGTGATCAGCTACCTGGATGCCATCCTCGAACGCAAGCCGGTGGGCAGGACTGCCGCGGTGATCGGCGCCGGCGGCATCGGCTTCGACGTCTCCGAATACATCACCCATGCCGGCGAATCCACCAGCCTGGACCGCCACGCTTTCTGGCAGGAATGGGGTATCGACGAGAAGCTGGAGGCCCGTGGCGGCATCGCCGGTATCCAGGCGCACCCGCATGCGGCGGCGCGCCAGGTGTTCCTGCTGCAGCGCAAGAAGTCCAAGGTCGGTGACGGCCTGGGCAAGACCACCGGCTGGATCCACCGCACCGGGCTGAAGAACAAGCAGGTGCAGATGCTCAACAGCGTCGAGTACCTCAAGGTCGACAACGACGGCCTGCACATCAGCATCGCCGGCGGCGAGCCGCAGGTGCTGCCGGTGGACACCGTGGTCGTCTGCGCCGGCCAGGAGCCGCTGCGCGAGCTGCATGACGGCCTGGTCGCTGCCGGCCAGAGCGTGCACCTGATCGGCGGCGCCGACGTGGCTGCCGAGCTGGACGCCAAGCGCGCCATCAACCAGGGCTCGCGCCTCGCTGCCGAGATCTGAAGCGCCTGAGACCTGAGCCGGCTGAGATTCAGGTCTCAAAACCGGGCCCGGAAAAGTTCCCTTCCGGACCCGGATATCCTTCCGAAAATCCAACCGCGTCACAGAATTATCCAACCGGTTAACCGCCCGGCCAGACCGCCGGGGCCGGTGCCAACCGAGTCACATTGCCTGCGACATTAATTCCCCTAGACTTGCTCGGATGTCGGGATTTTCCCGCTGTCTGGGTGCTGCATTTCTGACAGACCCTTTTCCAGACTTCCTCCCGCACCAGCCCAGAGGTCAATCGATGAGCATGCAGAAGAAGCCTCAAATGGTGGAAGCCGTGGTCTTCTTCAATGACCGTGGCGTCTGCAGGGAAATGCTCTACCCCGAATTCGAGGCGCTGCTCGACAACGTCGTGCAGATGCCGGAGTACGCCGATCAGCAGATGCAGCTCGCCTATGTGCTGATCAACCCGCGCCTGCTGGTCAAGGCGGTGGTGTTCTTCTATCTGGACTTCGACGAGAAGGGCGAGGCGGACCGCGGCTGGAACCTGCCGCTGCGCAATCTCGCCGACCGTGCAGGCCGCGGCCCCGACATGGGGGCCGGTCCCATTCGCCTGGCCTGTCGCAGCCAGTGCCCGGTCTCCTGGCATCAGATGCATCTGTGGGACCCGACCCTGGACGCCAGCCAGAACCATCTGGTGCAACTGCGGGAATCGATCAAGCGCAACAACCTTGGCGTGCTGGTGGAGGAAGACCCGGCCGCCGTGGAGCTGGCGCGTCTGCAGATGGCCGACGAGCACCAGTGGTATGCACCCGCCGAAGAGTCCCGCGAGGAGGCCGAGAAGCTGGCCCGCGCGATGCTCGAGGAGCACCAGCAGAAGACCGCTGAGCTGCTCGGCCAGCATGAGGCCCGTCTTTCGCAGGTCAGCCAGCAGCACGAGCAGGAGCTCAGCCGCCTGAAGCTTGGTGCGCAGGAGCAGGTCAAGGTGCTGCAAGCTGAACTTGCCTCCCTGCGCGAAGGGCTCAAGCGCGAGGAAGAGATCAATGCCGGCCTGCGCCGCGAACTGGATGGCCAGGCCAACGGGTTCCAGCGCGGCCGCGAGGAACTGACAGCGCAACTGCGCCATATCGAACAGAGCGGCCGCGACGAGCTGGAGCAACTGCGCCAGCAGATCGAGGAAGAGTCCCGCACCCGCATGGCCAGCCTGGAGGCTCGCTACAAGGAGCAGATTTCCGTCCGCGATGTCGAGCTGGGCTACCGCAACGAGCTGGACCAGCAGCTACAGCAGGAGAATCATCAACTGCGCCGGGAAGCCGAGCAGCTGCGCGAGGAAACCGCCCAGCTGCGCCAGGTTGCCACGCAGCTGCAGCAGGGCGCCGAAGGCCTGCGTCAGGAGCTCGACGCACTGTCGGCCAGGGCGGCAGACGGCTCGGCGCTGGAGCGTCTGGCCGGCTTGGGGGTGATCTTCGTGGTGTACCATCCCGGCGCCGGTCATCTGACCCTGTCGCTTCAGGATGTCGCCCGTTACCAGGAAAACCCCATGGCTTACGCCGCTGCCAAGTGCTTCGTCGCCGAAGACCAGTACCGCAGCTGGCTCGCCCATTACCAGCAACCCGCCTGCGAAGGACGGCTGTCCAACGGCGAGCGCTGTGCCATGCCCATCGACCGCGTGGAAACCCCCGGCCGCTTCGTCGAAGGCGACAGCAACTGCTGTTCCCGGCACAAGACCGCCGGCCGCCTGCGCAGCGTCACCACCGGCTGAGCAGGGCGCCTTGCTGTTTCCCGACTGGCGCCCGGAAGCACCGCTGCAACGCATTCATCTGGGATGGCTGGATCGCGCCGGCGTCGAGCTGGCGTTGTTGCGCCTGGATCGGGTGGATACCCTCGTCTCCGGCAACAAATGGTTCAAGCTCGCGCCATACCTGAAGCAGGCCGCCGACCTGGGGCTGAGTGGCGTGATGACGTTGGGCGGCGCCCATTCCAATCACCTCCACGCGGTCGCGGCGGCCGGTGCACGATTCGGTTTCCAAACCGTGGGATTGCTGCGCGGCGAAGAGCAGGACAATCCGACGGTGGCCGACCTGCGTCAGCTCGGCATGCAGCTCCACTGGCTCGGCTACGGCGGTTATCGCCGGCGCCACGCAGCCGATTTCTGGAGGCCCTGGCGCGAGCGCTACCCCCAGTTGCTCGCGGTAGGCGAGGGCGGCGGCGGGCTCCCTGGCGCACAGGGCTGCTCACCCCTGATCGGAGTTATTCGCCAGCAGCTCGGCGACCTGGGCTGGAAGGACTATCAGCAGCTCTGGGTTGCCTGCGGTACCGGTACGACCCTGGCCGGCCTTGTGCTCGGCGAGCAGGGCGCGCATTGCGTGGTCGGTGCCCTGGCGGTGCCGCCGGGGCATGGCGTCGAAACGCAGGTGCCCGACTTGCTGGGCGAAGCGGGCGTCAGCGATAGCGGCTACAGCCTGATCGACGCCAGCCGTGGTGGTTTTGCGCGGATCGACGCGACGCTGGCGCGCTTCATTCTGGCGACCGACGCCGAGTGCGGCGTGCCGCTGGAACCGCTGTACACCGGCAAGCTGCTGCTGGCGCTGCACGATGAGATTGCAGCGGGGCGCATTGACCGTGGTGCTCGTATCGTCGCCGTCCACAGCGGTGGCTTGCAGGGGCGCCGAGCGCTGGACGATAAGCTGAAGGCGCTGGCCACTCAGCGCGAATAACCGCTATGCACCCGCGGCCAGCGGTCACCCACCAGGAACAGGCGCTCCTGCTCCCGCCAGCGCCCTTCGCGGAACTCCAAGCGCACCAGCATTTGCGGGAAGCCGTCTTCCGGCAACTCCTCCAGCCAGGCGGCGAAGCGCTCGGCGCTCCAGCATTCGTCCTCGGCGGCCGGGGAGAGCCAGCCCTTGCGCGACAATGCCTGCCAACCCTGCGGGTGCTGTGCCTGGTAGGCCGGCCAGGCGCGTCGGTGCAGCCAGCGACCACGCTGGTGGTTGTCACTGGCGCCGACAGGTGGCGGGCAGGGCGTGGGCCAGGAGTAGAACAGGTAGCCGCCCAGCCAGAGGCCGGGGGATGGCATGGCGTCGCTGTGCTCGCGGACCACGGCCAGCCCTTGCGCGGTGGCCGAGAGCGGCAATTGGTGCTGGTAGAAGTGCTCGATCTTGCGCAGCAGATGGTCCTCGGCCCCCGGCCCGAGCCAGGAGTCGGGGCCGTCGTCGCTGGGGCCGAGGTAGAGCTTGATGGCCAGCTCCAGGTGATGCAGCCCGGCGTCGTCTTCCACCAGCAGGTCGAGCTCGCCCAGGGTCTGGCCGTTGTCGCGCACCGGCAGGTTGGCGGCGAGCAGGCGCAGATCCGGCGCACGCTCCAGGGCGAACTGCCAGAGGCGTTCGTAGTAGCGTCCCAGACGCTGGTGCGGCGCGGCTTCGAGCTGGGCCAGCAGCTCGCCCGGCGAGTCTTCCTGGCTGCGCAGCCAGTCGGCCAGCAGCCGG
The DNA here is from genome assembly GCF_020401845.1 of Pseudomonas sp. HS-18. Classification (NCBI taxonomy): domain Bacteria; kingdom Pseudomonadati; phylum Pseudomonadota; class Gammaproteobacteria; order Pseudomonadales; family Pseudomonadaceae; genus Pseudomonas; species Pseudomonas sp. HS-18. The sequence goes on along the minus strand of NZ_CP084413.1, from coordinate 4,458,806 downwards.
GGCTGCGCGTGCCAGCGGCTGGCGCTGAGCGGATGGCGCAGGGCGGGGCTGCCAGGTTGCAGCAGGGGCGGGGAGAGCAGCGTCCAGGCGAGGTCGCGGACCTGCGGCTGGCGCAGGTCGATCAGCAGCTCGTCGAGCAGGGCGGTGAAATCGGTCATGCCCCAAGCCTAGCCGTTATGCCCGCGCTGCGGTTTGCCGCTGCCTGAGCCTTTCGCCCATAATTCCGAGATTCGAGTACCCGCAACGCCGTCCGGAGTCCCATGGAACCCTTTCGCAATATCGGCATCATCGGCCGCCTGGGCAGCACCCAGGTCCTGGAAACCATCCGTCGGCTGAAGAAGTTCCTCACCGAGCGACACCTGCATGTGATCCTCGAGGACACCATCGCCGAGGTCCTGCCGGGCCACGGCCTGCAGACCTGCTCGCGGAAGATCATGGGCGAGATCTGCGACCTGGTGATCGTGGTCGGCGGCGACGGCAGCATGCTCGGCGCCGCGCGCGCCCTGGCACGACACAAGGTGCCGGTGCTGGGAATCAACCGCGGGAGCCTGGGCTTCCTCACGGATATCCGCCCCGACGAGCTGGAGACCAAGGTCGCCGAAGTGCTTGGCGGCCAGTACATAGTCGAGAGCCGCTTCCTGCTCGATGCGCTGGTGCGCCGACATGGCGAGTCCATCGGCCAGGGCGATGCGCTGAACGACGTGGTGCTGCACCCCGGCAAGTCCACGCGGATGATCGAGTTCGAGCTGTACATCGATGGCCAGTTCGTCTGCAGCCAGAAGGCCGACGGCCTGATCGTCGCCACGCCGACCGGCTCCACCGCCTACGCGTTGTCCGCCGGCGGGCCGATCATGCATCCCAAGCTGGATGCCATCGTGGTCGTGCCGATGTACCCGCACATGCTCTCCAGCCGGCCCATCGTGGTGGACGGCAACAGCGAGCTGAAGATCGTCGTCTCGCCGAACATGCAGATCTACCCGCAGGTTTCCTGTGATGGGCAGAACCACTTCACCTGCGCGCCGGGCGACACCGTCACGGTGAGCAAGAAGCCGCAGAAGCTGCGCCTGATCCATCCCATCGACCACAACTACTACGAGGTCTGCCGGACCAAGCTGGGCTGGGGCAGCCGTCTGGGGAGCAGCGAGTGATGGAACTCGACCCGGCACGCGGCTACGACCTGATCGGCGATATCCACGGCTGCGCGCATACCCTCGATCACCTGCTGGAGCGCCTCGGCTATCGCGCGCAGGGCGGCGTCTGGCGACATGCACGGCGGCAGGCGCTGTTCCTCGGCGACATCATCGACCGTGGCCCGCGCATCCGCGAGGCCCTGCACCGGGTGCACGACATGGTCGCCGCCGGCGAGGCGCTGTGCATCATGGGCAATCACGAGTTCAATGCCCTGGGCTGGTCGACCCCCGCCGCGCCCGGCAGCGGTCGGCAGTACGTGCGCGAACACACGCCGCGCCATGCCCGGCTGATCAAGGAAACCCTGGAACAGTTCGAAGGCCACCCGGCGGACTGGCGCGACTTCCTCGGCTGGTTCCAGGAGATGCCGCTGTTCCTCGATGCCGGGCGCTTCCGCATGGTCCACGCCTGCTGGGATCACGACGTGATCGATACGCTGCGCCAGCAGTTCTCCAGCGGGCGCATCGACGAGGCCTTCCTCAAGGCCAGTGCCGAGCCCGGCAGCTTTGCCCAGCAAGCCTGTGACCGCCTGCTGCGCGGCACCGACATGCGCCTGCCCAACGGCATGACCCTGACCGGCAGCGACGGCTTCACCCGCTCGGCCTTCCGTACCAAGTTCTGGGAAGAGGACCGTGCGCCGGAGACCTACGGCGATATCGTGTTCCAGCCCGACGCGCTGCCCGACGAAGTGGCCAGCGAACGCCTCAGCGAGGAGCAGAAGTCGCGCCTGCTGACCTACGGCGCCGACGAGCCGCTGCTGTTCGTCGGCCACTACTGGCGGCGCGGCACGCCGGCGCCGATCCGCCCGAACCTCGCCTGCCTGGACTACAGCGCGGTGATGTACGGCAAGCTCGCGGCCTACCGGCTGGACGAGGAAACGCGGCTGGACCGCAACAAGTTCGTGTGGGTGGACGTCAAGCGTCCGGAGGGCGATGAGTGAGTGCCATTGAAGCGATGCGGTTGCCGGCGGCAGTCGATCTGGGGGAGTTCGTTGGCCTGCTGCGCCGACTGAACGTGCCGTTCCGGGTCAGCGAGGAGGCCGGTGAACAGGTGCTCTGGGTGCCCAATTCGCAGCTGGCCGAGCAGGTTCGCAGCCTCTACCAGCGCTACCCGCAGGGCGACCCGGAGTTCACCGTGCAGGCCGAACCCCAGCGCCGCGGGCCGGGGTTCGTGCAGCAACTGAAGATGAGTCGGATGACGGCGGCGGTGTTGCTGGTGACCTTCGTGGTTGCGGCCGTCACCCTGCTGGGTACCTCGCCGGAGACGCTGCGCTGGTTCACCTTCCAGAACTTCCAGCTGGTCGGCGAGGATCGCGCGCTGTTCTATCCGCTGTCCGACTCGCTGGCGCAGGGGCAATGGTGGCGCCTGTTCACGCCCATGCTGATCCACTTCGGCTGGCTGCACCTGGCGATGAACGCCATGTGGTACTGGGAGCTGGGGCGGCGCATCGAGTACCGCCAGGGGCCGTGGCTGTTGCTGGGGCTGAGCCTGGGCTTTGGCCTGATCTCCAACGTCGTGCAGTACGGCGTCAGTGGCCCGAGCCTGTTCGGCGGGCTGTCCGGCGTGCTCTACGGGTTACTCGGACACTGCTGGATCTTCCAGCGCATGGCGCCGACGCCGGCCTACAACCTGCCCAAGGGCGTGGTGGCGATGATGCTGATCTGGCTGCTGGTGTGTCTCTCGGGCGTGATCGACCTCCTCGGCTTCGGCTCCATCGCCAACGGCGCCCACGTCGGCGGCCTGGTGGCGGGTTGCCTGAGCGGCCTGGTCGGTGGGGTGCTAGCGCGGCGACACGCGCCCGCGCCGTAGCATGGCGTGGAGCGTAGCGATACCCGTCGATCAGTGCACCGACAGCATGGGTATCGCTTAGGCTCATCCTACGAACAGCTATCGCCCTAATTGACCAGCGTTCGTGCGCCCGGGCGCTCGGCCCGGTAGAATGCCCGCTTCGTTTTCCCCTGCAGGAGCCGGCCCATGTCGTCCTTCGCCGAAATGATCCAGAACATCACCCCCGAAATCTACGAGAGCCTCAAGCTGGCCGTGGAAATCGGCAAGTGGCCGGACGGCCGCAAACTGTCCCAGGAGCAGAAGGAGCTGTCGCTGCAGGCCATGATCGCCTGGGAGATGGACAACCTGCCCGAGGACCAGCGCACCGGCTACATGGGCCCGCAGGAATGCGCCTCCCACGCTGAGCCGATCCCGAACATGATCTTCTCCTCCAACTCCCTGCACTGATGCAAGAGATTGGACGCGGCGCCCTGGACAAGATGTCGGCGCGCCTGGAAAGCCCCGTGCAGTACGCCTTCCGCCTCGGCGAGGCACAGGTCCCGGTCAATCCGCTGATCGGCAAGACGGTGCGCCTGGAGTACCTGGGCGAAATCTTCTGCAGCCACTGCGGCCGCAAGACCAAGAAAAGCTTCGCCCAGGGCTACTGCTACCCGTGCTTCACCAAGTTGGCGCAATGCGACAGCTGCATCATGAGCCCGGAGAAGTGCCACTTCGAGGACGGCTCCTGCCGTGATCCGGAGTGGGGCGAGCGTTTCTGCATGACCGACCACGTGGTCTACCTGGCCAACTCCTCGGGCGTGAAGGTGGGCATCACCCGCGCCACCCAGGTGCCGACCCGCTGGATCGACCAGGGCGCGCGCCAGGCATTGCCGATCATGCGTGTAGCCACCCGCCAGCAGTCCGGCTTCGTCGAGGACCTGCTGCGCAGCCAGGTCACCGACCGCACCAACTGGCGCGCGCTGCTCAAGGGCGAGGCGGAACCACTGGACCTGGTGGCGATTCGCGAGCAGATATTCGACGCCTGTGCCGAGGGTATCGTCGGGCTGCAGCAGCGCTTCGGCCTGCAGGCGATCCAGCCGGTGATCGACATGGAGCCCATCGAGATCCGCTATCCGGTGGAGGCCTACCTGGCCAAGATCACCAGCTTCGATCTGGACAAGACGCCGGTGGTCGAGGGTACCCTGCAGGGTATCAAGGGCCAGTACCTGATCTTCGATACCGGCGTGATCAACGTGCGCAAGTTCACCGCGTACCAGCTGGCCATCAGCGCCTGATCGCACCGCATTGAATTTCCGGCTCGTGGCACGCATCTAGGGATAGATGCGCGCACGACTCGCCCGCTTCGCTCTAGCTCGCTAGAGTCAGTACCAGATTCCTCCGGCCGGCCCACCGCGCCGGCCGCCTGCCAAGGGGCCAAAAGCCATGCGTACCGAGCAACCGAAAGTCATCTACCTCAAGGATTATCAGGCGCCTGAGTACCTGATCGACGAGACCAACCTGACCTTCGAGCTGTATGAGGATCACACCCTGGTCCACGCTCAGCTGGTGATGCGCCGCAACCCGGATCGTGCGGCCGGCGCTCCGGACGACGGCCTGCCGCCCCTGGTGCTCGACGGCCAGCAACTGGAGCTGCTGTCGGTGGCGCTGGATGACCAGGCCCTTGAGGCCGGCCAGTACCAGCTCGACGAGAACCACCTGACCCTGCAGCCGACGGCGGCGACCTTCACCGTCGACAGCACCGTACGCATCCACCCGGAAAGCAACACCGCGCTGGAAGGCCTGTACAAGTCCGGCAAGATGTTCTGCACCCAGTGCGAGGCCGAAGGCTTCCGCAAGATCACCTACTACCTCGACCGCCCGGACGTGATGAGCAGCTTCACCACCACGCTGTCGGCCGAGCAACACCAGTACCCGGTGCTCCTCTCCAACGGCAACCCGATCGCCAGCGGCTCGGAAGAGGGCGGCCGCCACTGGGCGACCTGGCAGGACCCGTTCAAGAAGCCGGCCTACCTGTTCGCCCTGGTCGCCGGTGATCTCTGGTGCGTGGAAGACCAGTTCACCACCATGAGCGAGCGCGAAGTCACCCTGCGCATCTATGTCGAGCCGGAGAACATCGACAAGTGCCAGCACGCCATGGACAGCCTGAAGAACTCCATGCGCTGGGACGAGAAGGTCTACGGCCGCGAGTACGACCTGGACATCTTCATGATCGTTGCGGTCAACGACTTCAACATGGGCGCCATGGAGAACAAGGGCCTCAACATCTTCAACTCCAGTTGCGTGCTGGCCAAGGCCGAGACCGCCACCGACGCCGCGCACCAGCGCGTCGAAGGCGTGGTTGCCCACGAGTACTTCCACAACTGGTCGGGCAACCGCGTGACCTGCCGCGACTGGTTCCAGCTGTCGCTCAAGGAAGGCTTCACCGTGTTCCGCGACAGCGAGTTCTCCGCCGACATGAACTCGCGCACCGTCAAGCGCGTCGAGGACGTGGCCTTCCTGCGTACCAACCAGTTCGCCGAGGACGCCGGCCCGATGGCGCACCCGGTGCGCCCGGATTCCTTCATCGAGATTTCCAACTTCTACACCCTGACCGTCTACGAGAAGGGTTCGGAAGTGGTGCGCATGATCCACACCCTGCTGGGCGCCGATGGCTTCCGCAAGGGCACCGACCTGTACTTCGAGCGCCACGACGGCCAGGCCGTGACCTGCGACGATTTCGTCAAGGCGATGGAAGACGCCAACGGCGTCGACCTGACCCAGTTCAAGCGCTGGTACAGCCAGTCCGGTACTCCGCGCCTGGCGGTGGAGGAGAGCTATGATGCCGCCGCGCAGAGCTACACCCTGACCTTCCGCCAGAGCTGCCCGGCGACGCCGGGGCAGAGCGAGAAGCTGCCCTTCGTCATCCCGGTGCAGATGGGCCTGATCGACAAGCTGGGCAACGCCCTGTCGCTGCGCCTCAAGGGCGAAGAGCACGCCCATGGCAGCGACCGTGTGCTGCAGGTCACCGAGGCGGAGCAGTCCTTCACCTTCGTCGGCCTCGCCGAGAAGCCGCTGCCGTCGCTGCTGCGTGGTTTCTCCGCGCCGGTGAAGCTGAGCTTCCCCTACGACCGCGACCAGCTGATGTTCCTCATGCAGTTTGATGAGGACGGCTTCAATCGCTGGGAAGCCGGCCAGCAGCTGTCCGTGCAGGTCCTGCAGGAATTGATCGGCCAGCACCAGCGTGGCGAGAAGCTGGTGCTCGACCAGCGTCTGATCACCGCCTTCCGCACCTTGCTGCTGGACACCGGCCTGGACCAGGCCATGGTCGCCGAGATGCTTTCGCTGCCCAGCGAGGCCTATCTCACCGAGATCAGCGAAGTGGCTGATGTCGAGGCGATCCATGCGGCCCGTGAGTTCGCGCGCCAGCAGATCGGCGCGGCGCTGCACGAACAGCTGTGGGAGCGTTACCAGGCCAACCGCACGCAATCCCGCGAGACCGCCTACGTTGCCGAGGCCTCGCACATTGCCCGCCGCAGCCTGCAGAACATCGCGCTGTCCTACCTCATTCAGAGCGCCAAGCCCGAAGTGCTCGCCGCCTGCCAGGAGCAGTACAAGGATTGCGACAACATGACCGAGCGCCTGACCGCGCTCGCGGTGCTGGTCAACTCTTCCTTCGACAAGGAGAAGGCCGAGGCGCTGGCGATGTTCGCCGACTACTTCAAGGATGACCCGCTGGTGATGGATCAGTGGTTCAGCGTCCAGGCCGGCTCCACCCTGCCGGGCGGGCTGGAGCGCGTACAGGCGCTGATGAGCCATCCGGCGTTCACCCTGAAGAACCCGAACAAGATCCGCGCCCTGATCGGCGCCTTCGCCAACCAGAACGCGATCAACTTCCACCGAGCGGATGGCGCCGGCTACCGCTTCCTCGCGGACCAGATCATCACCCTCAACGCGCTCAACCCGCAGATCGCCTCGCGCCTGCTCACGCCGCTGACCCGCTGGCGCAAGTACGCGCCCGCGCGCCAGGCGCTGATGAAGGCCGAGCTGGAGCGCATCCTGGCGTCGGGCGAGCTGTCCAGCGATGTATACGAAGTGGTGAGCAAGAGCCTCGCTTAGCACACCCGCCGCGTCCTGTCCCGGGGGCGCAAGTAACTTTCAAAAAGGTGTTACCAGCTCTTGTTGGTAACACCTTTTTGTTACCTATCGAAATTAATCGATGTCTCGCTTATCGCTGCTCGCTATTGAGCGAAAAAGCCCGATGTGTCTGCGTCGCGCCTCCAGGGGCCGATTGCGCCATTTGCAGTGGTGAATGGCGCAATCGGCCACTTGATTTGATCAGTGAACGACCAGTCACAAAAAGTAGCGCACATATTCTTTATTTTTTGTAAGCAGAATCAGACGCATCTGAATTCTGGCATCGGGGTTGCACCGGCGGACGCTGCTTAGCCTTTACCCGTCCATTGGGACGGGAGGCGTGTCGAGCACCTTGGGGGAGTTTCCTTCAGATCGACGACAACAAGGCCGTGGAATAACGGCTGACAAGGCGTACCGCGCACTGGCGGCGCCGCTAAAGAATGATCAGTCCATGGAGTGAGTCCTAATGGAAATCCCAGTTCGCAAGCCTGTCTTGCGTTATGCGCCTGCTCGTGCCGGTTTTGCCCTGGCCGGCATCCTGCCCCTGCTGATGTCTGCCCAGGCAACGGCGGTCGAGTTCAGCTTCCTCGATAACGAAGTCACCGGCTCGCTGGACAGCACCGTGTCCTACGGCGCCCTGTGGCGCGTGCAAGGCCAGGACAAGACCAACAACGACATCAACGGCAACGACGGCAATCGCAACTTCGACACTGGCCTGGTTTCCGAGGTGTACAAGATCACTTCCGACCTGGAAGCGACCTACAAGAACTACGGCCTGTTCGTGCGTGGCTCGGCTTTCTATGACACCCAGATCATGGACAAGCGCAACGACTACTACGACAACAACCACCCGGCGCAGCCGAGCCAGACCTATCCGAACAGCGACCGCTTCACCAGCGAGACCCGCGACGCCGCCGGCAACCGCGCCGAGATCCTCGATGCCTATGTCTATGGCAACTGGGACGTGGCCGATCACCCGCTGACCGCGCGCCTGGGTCGTCAGGTATTCAACTGGGGCGAAGGCATCTTCTACCGCGGTGGCGTGAACACCACCAACCCGGTGGACGCCGCCAAGTTCCGCCTGCCGGGCTCGGAGCTGAAGGAAGTGCTGATGCCGGTGGAGGCCGCGAGCTTCAACATCGGCCTGACCGACAACCTGTCGATGGACGCTTTCTACCAGTGGAACTGGAAAGAGACCCGCATCGACCCGGTCGGCACCTTCTTCTCCGAGACCGACCTGTTCGCCGATGGCGGCAACACTGCCTACACCACCGTGGGCGCGCTCTCCAATCCGCTGTTCCAGAGCCTCTACCCGCAGCTGTCCGCAGCCCATGTGGGCGGCCTGCAGGGTACTCAGTACCTGGACTCCAACGGTGTGTTCAAGGTCGCCAATGTCGGCAAGGACATCAACGCCAAGAACGATGGTCAGTTCGGTGTGGCCTTCCACTACGTGGCTGAAGAACTGAACTCCACCGAGTTCGGCTTCTACTTCGTCAACTATCACTCCAAAGAGCCGACCATTTACGCCGACCTGAACAGCGACTATGCCGGCGTAGACCTCGACCAGCTCGCTGGCGTTGGCGGTTTCACCTCCTACGACCAGCTCGTCAGCGCTGCCGGTAGCGGCAACGCCCTGGCCGGCCAGGTGCTGAGCCTGGTGAATGGCGCGACCTCCGTGGACGTCGCCAACCAGGTCAACGCCCGCCGTGAATATGTGGAAAACATCCGCATGTACGGCTTCAGCTTCAACACCACCGTGGGCGACGCCTCGGTGTTCGGTGAGCTGGCCTACCGCCCGAACCTGCCGATCGGCATCGCCACCACCAACGACCTGCTCGGCGACCTGCTGGTTCAGGCCCCGGCGCTGGCCAGCGGCAAGACCGTGAACATCGGTGGCGGTGACGTCTCGATTCGCGACCAGATCCACAACTACGAGCGCGTCGAAGCCTTCAACACCTCGCTGGGCACCATCTACAACTTCGGCCCGTCGCTGTCCTTCGACTCGCTGATGGGCGTGGCGGAACTGGCCTCCGAACACCTGCGCGGCAGTGACCTGCAGTACACCGCGTACGACGGCAGCACCCGCTACTACTCCGGCCGTGGCAACGGCGCCTACATCTCCGGCTATGACCGCGACGATCAGGTGAACAAGAACGCCTACGGCTACACCCTGCTGCTGTCGGGTACCTGGAACGACGTCTTCGCCGGCGTGAACATCTCGCCCTACGCCGTCTACAAGGACGACTTCGAAGGCAACTCCTACCAGACCGGCAACTTCATCGAAGGCCGCAAGGCCTACACCCTGGGCGTCAAGGCTACCTACCTGAACGCCCTGGAAGCCGAACTGCAGTACACCGAGTTCTACGGCGCCGGGCAGAACAACGCCAGCCGCGACCGCGACAACGTCGGCTTCAACGTCAAGTACTCCTTCTAACGACAAGCTCGCGTCGGCCCACACGGGCCGGCGCGTGAACTTCACGGAGAATCACCATGCGCAACATGCGTACCCTGGTCGGCGCCGCAGTGGCCCTGGCCCTGTCCGCCGGCAGCGCCCTGGCGGCGGTTTCCCCGCAGGACGCGGCCAAGCTGCAGTCGAGCCTGACCCCGCTGGGCGCGGAAAAGGCCGGCAACGCCGCCGGCACCATCCCGGCCTGGACCGGTGGCATCACCCAGGCACCGGCCGGCTACAAGCCGGGCCAGCACCACATCGACCCGTTCGCCGCCGACAAGCCGCTGTATACCATCACCAAGGCGAACCTGGACCAGTACAAGGCCAACCTGACTCCCGGCACCCTGGCGCTGTTCGCCACCTACCCGGACACCTTCCAGATGCCGGTGTACCCGAGCCGCCGCAGCGGTTCGGCGCCGCAGTGGGTGTACGACAACACCCTGAAGAATGCCACCAGCGCCAAGCTGGCCGAAGGCGGCAACGGCTTCGTCGATGCTTTCGGCGGCATCCCGTTCCCGATTCCGCAGAACGGCGTGGAAGCGGTGTGGAACCACATCGCCCGCTACCGCGGCACCTACGTCGTGCGTCGCGCCTCCGAAGTGGCTGTGCAGCGCAACGGCGACTACTCGCTGGTGACCTCGCAGCAGGAAGCACTGTTCAAGTACTACATCCAGGGCAAGAGCTTCGCCGACCTGAACAACCTGCTGTTCTACTACCTGTCGTTCACCAAGAGCCCGGCTCGCCTGGCCGGTGGTGCCGCACTGGTCCACGAGACCCTCGACCAGGTGAAGGAACCGCGCCAGGCCTGGGGCTACAACGCCGGCCAGCGCCGCGTGCGCCGTGCGCCGAACCTGGCCTACGACACCCCGATCGCCGCCGCCGACGGCCTGCGTACCGCCGACGACACCGACATGTTCAACGGCTCGCCGGACCGCTACGACTGGAAGCTGATCGGCAAGAAGGAAATGTACATCCCGTACAACAACTACAAGGTTTCCAGCCCTGAGGTTAAGTACAAGGATCTGCTGACCCCCAACCACCTGAACCCGAAATACACCCGCTACGAACTGCACCGCGTGTGGATCGTGGAAGGCACCCTGAAGCCGGGCGCACGCCACATCTATTCCAAGCGCGTACTGTTCCTCGACGAGGACAGCTGGGGCGCCGCCGAAGTCGACCAGTACGACGGTCGCGGCGAACTGTGGCGCGTATCGCTGGCGTACCTGAAGAACTACTACGAGCTGCCCACCACCTGGACCGCTCTGGATACCTTCCACGACCTGCAGGCCCGTCGCTACCACGTACAGAACCTGGACAACGAAGAGCCGACCACCATCGACTTCAGCCAGGCCGTACCGGACGACTCCTACTTCAGCCCGTCCGCACTGCGTCGCCGCGGCACCCGCTGAGTTCGCTTCGTGCGTGAAAGAGCCCGCCCCATGGCGGGCTTTTTTATACCTGCGCGAAAGCGTGAGGGCGTGAAAGTGTTACCGCTCCACCCGCGGGAAGCCGCCACCCGCGCGCCTTTCGGGCGAGATGGCAAAATGCACTCATCCTTTCGAGTGAGGCGCCCGGGGCTTAACAAAAGATAACGTGCCGTTAATTGTCAGCCCCGGAAAAGGCTGGCTATATAGCTCCAAACTACATACCGCCTGCATAAGAAAAAGAGGTAAAGGCATATGCGTGAGCCCCTGTGGCGCACTTCGAGCGAGCAGCCCGTATCGGGAGTGCGAAGCTCCTTCCCGATGTCGCGCAAGTCGATTTCCCTGCTCGGCGCGTTTTCCTTCCTGATGATGTCCCTGGCTCCGCTGCATGCCGTCGCCGCAACGGACGCCGCCAGCGATGCCAACTCGATCATTTCCGCCAAGGCCTCCAGCAGCCTGCTGCTGAGCATCGCCCATGCCGGCAAGCGGCTGGTCGCGGTGGGAGACCACGGGCACATCCTCTATTCCGACGACGCAGGCAAGAGCTGGACCCAGGCCACCGTGCCGACCCGCCAGCTGCTGACCTCGGTGTTCTTCGTCAACGACAAGAAGGGCTGGGCCGTCGGTCACGACGCCCAGGTCCTGGCCACTACCGATGGCGGCACCACCTGGGTGCGCCAGTTCGAGGACCTCAAGCGCGAAGCGCCGCTGCTGGACATCTGGTTCCAGGACGAGAACCACGGTGTGGCCGTGGGCGCCTATGGCGCGCTGCTGGAAACCACCGATGGCGGCAAGAGCTGGGAAGACGTCAGCGATCGCCTGGACAACGAAGACCAGTACCACCTCAACGCCATCACGGCGGTGAAGGATTCCGGCCTGTTCGTGGTCGGCGAGGCGGGCAGCATGTTCCGCTCCAAGGACTGGGGCCAGACCTGGGAAAAACTCCAGGGCCCCTACGAGGGCTCGCTGTTCGGCGCCACCGGCACCACCCACGCCGGCACCGTCCTGGCCTACGGCCTGCGCGGCCACCTGTTCCGCTCGACCGATTTCGGCAGCACCTGGCAGCAGGTCAGCCTGCCCACCGCCAATGGCGGAGCGCTGGAGTTCGGCCTCTCCGAAGGCAGCCTGCTGGATGACGGCACCATCGTCGTCGTCGGCCACGGCGGCAGCGTACTGGAAAGCAAGGACGACGGCGTCAGCTTCAGCGTCGTCAACCGTCCGGACCGCCTCTCCCTCGCGGGCGTGAGCGCGGCCGGCGATGGCAACCTGGTGCTGGTCGGCCAGGGCGGTATCCACCTGGCTTCGGCGACCGGTGCCGAGCTGACAGAACAACAATAAGCCAGGGAGCCGCAATGAACGCTCTGAACAAGCACGAACAGGACAAGGCGACTTTCCTGGAACGCATCATCTTCACCCACCGGCCGTTCGTGATCATCGCGTGCCTGCTGGTGACCGTCTTCCTCGCCTGGTCGGCCACGCAAGTGCGCCCGTCCACCAGTTTCGAGAAGATGATCCCGCTGCAGCACCCGTTCATCCAGAACATGCTGGAGCACCGCAACGACCTGGCCAACCTCGGCAACACCGTGCGCATCTCGGTGGAAGCGGTGAACGGCGACATCTTCACCAAGGAATACATGGAGACGCTGCGGCAGATCCATGACGAGGTCTTCTACATTCCCGGCGTCGACCGCTCCGGCATGAAGTCGCTGTGGAGCCCGAGCGTACGCTGGACCGAAGTGACCGAGGAGGGCTTCGCCGGTGGCGAGGTTATCCCGCAGACCTACGACGGTTCCGCCAAGGCCCTGGACCTGCTGCGCAACAACGTGCTCAAGTCCGGCCAGATCGGCCGCCTGGTGGCCAACAACTTCAAGTCGAGCATCGTCGACGTGCCGCTGCTGGAGGTCTACCCGGACCCGAAAGACCAGGGCAAGCTGATGAAGCTGGACTACCGCCAGTTCTCCCATGAGCTGGAAGAGAAGATCCGCGACAAGTACCAGCTGCAGAACCCCAACGTGAAGATCCACATCACCGGCTTCGCCAAGAAGGTCGGTGACCTGATCGACGGCCTGCTGATGGTGGTCGGCTTCTTCGGCATCTGCTTCGTCATCACCCTGGTGCTGCTGCTGTGGTTCACCAAGTGCGTGCGCTCCACCATTGCCGTGCTGTCCACCACCCTGGTGGCGGTGATCTGGCAACTGGGCCTGCTGCACATCATCGGCTTCGGACTGGACCCGTACTCGATGCTGGTGCCGTTCCTGATCTTCGCCATCGGTATTTCCCACGGCGTGCAGAAGATCAACGGTATCGCCCTGCAGTCCAGTGATGCGGAAACCCCGCTGCTGGCCGCCCGCCGCACCTTCCGCCAGCTGTTCCTGCCGGGCATGATCGCCATTCTCGCGGACGCCGTCGGCTTCATCACCCTGCTGGTGATCGACATCGGCGTGATCCGCGAACTGGCCATCGGCGCGTCCATCGGCGTGGCGGTGATCGTGTTCACCAACCTGATCCTGCTGCCGGTCGCCATTTCCTACATCGGCATCAGCAAGAAGGCGGTGCAGCGCAGCAAGGAAGACGCCGTGCGCGACCATCCCTTCTGGCGCGCGCTGTCCAACTTCGCCAGCCCGTCCGTGGCGCCGATCTCCGTGGTCATCGCCCTGGCGATGTTCGCCGGCGGCATGTGGCAGGGCCATCACCTGAAGATCGGTGACCTCGACCAGGGCGCGCCGGAACTGCGTCCGGACTCGCGCTACAACCTGGACAACGACTTCATCATCCGCAACTACTCGACCAGCTCCGACGTGCTGGTGGTGATGGTGGCGTCCGAGGCCGAAGGCTGCTCCACCCACAAGACCCTGTCCGCCATCGACGAGCTGGCCTGGCGCCTGGAGAACACCCAGGGCGTGCAGTCGGCCATCTCCCTGGTCACCGTCTCCAAGCAGATGATCAAGGGCATGAACGAAGGCAACCTGAAGTGGGAGTCGCTGTCGCGCAACCAGGACGTGCTGAACAACTCCATCAGCCGCGCCGAAGGTCTGTTCAACAGCAACTGCTCGCTGGCACCCCTTCTGGTGTTCCTCAACGACCACAAGGCCGAGACCCTCGACCGCGCCGTGGCCGTCGTGCAGGACTTCGCCAAGGCCAACGAGAAGGATGACCTGAAGTTCAAGCTCGCCGCCGGTAACGCCGGTATCGAGGCCGCCACCAACGACGTGATCAAGCACTCGGAACTGACCATCCTGATCCTGGTGTACATCTGCGTGGCAGTGATGTGCCTGATCACCTTCCGTTCCTTCGCCGCGACCCTGTGCATCGTGCTGCCGCTGATCCTCACCTCGGTGCTGGGCAACGCGCTGATGGCCACCCTGGGCATCGGCGTGAAGGTGGCGACCCTGCCGGTGATCGCGCTGGGCGTGGGTATCGGCGTGGACTACGGCATCTACATCTATACCCGCCTGGAGTCCTTCCTGCGCCAGGGCCTGTCCCTGCAGGAGGCCTACTACGAGACGCTGAAGTCCACGGGTAAAGCCGTGCTGTTCACCGGCCTGTGCCTGGCCATCGGCGTGGCTACCTGGATCTTCTCGGCGATCAAGTTCCAGGCCGACATGGGTCTGATGCTGACCTTCATGCTCCTCTGGAACATGTTCGGCGCCCTCTGGCTGCTGCCGGCTCTGGCGCGCTTCCTGATCAACCCGGAGAAGGTGCGTCAGAAGAAGGCTTCGATCCTGGTTCACTGATCGACGCTCGAGCAATAAAAAACGCGGCCCTCGGGCCGCGTTTTTTTATGCTCCTACGCGCAGGGCGGATCACGGCAGGATGGCGAAGACCCGCGCCGGGAAGCCCGTGCCCTGGGCAATCTTCGGGAAGCTCACGACCGCCAGCGCGCCGGCCTCGGGCACCTTGTCGAGATTGGCGAGCAATTCGATCTGGTAGTGGTTGGTGCCCAGGATGTACGACTCCAGCGAATAGTCGTCCTTGCTGGTAGCGATGCCGGGATCGGTATCCGTGGTCTCGTGGCCGGAGGCAGTGATCTTGCGCGTCTCGTAGAGATACACCAGCGCCTCCTTGCTCCAGCCCGGATAGTGCGCCACACCCTTGGCGTCCTGGTTCTGCATCTTCGCCTGGTCCGGCCAGCGCTGGGACCAGTCGGTGCGCAGCGCCGCGAAGGAGCCTTCTGGTACCGGGCCATGCTTGGCTTCCCAGGCCTTCACATCGGCCAGGGTCAGCACGTAGTCGGGGTTCTTCGCCACCTGCTCATGGATATCGAACACCACCAGCGGCAGGAACTGCTCCTTCACGTCGAGTTGATCGACGCTGCGCAGGCCCTTGTGGAAGTGCACCGGCGGGTCGACGTGGGTGCCCCACTGTCCGACGTGGCTGTACAGCTCCACCTGGAAACCGTCCTTGTCCACGGTGTAGAGCGTCTTGCGGCCCATGGGCTCGAAGCCTTTCCAGTGCGGTGTATTGCTGTCGAACGCGTGGGTCAGGTCGACCCAGTCGTGCTGCCTGAGGCTGGCGTAGGTATCCCACAGACCCGGCTGGGCGGCGTGGGCCGACAGCGCGAGAAATGGCAGCAGGGTGGCGGCGAATAGCAGGGTGGGGCGGCGTTGCATGGGTCTGATTCCTTGACGGGGATGGGAGAGAACGCCTTATCTTTCTCCATCGCTTGTCCAATCATCCAATTCTGAATTCTGCTTTTCTTATTCATTTTCGTTAGGAGACCTCATGTCCTTCCAGCTCATCGAGTACGCCGAAGCCAGCCCAGAAGTCCGCGCTGTCTATGACGACATCATGGAGACACGCAAGATCGACTGGGTGAACAACTTCTGGAAAGCGTTGGCCAACCACCCGCAGACCCTCAGGCGCACCTGGGAAAGCCTCAAGGAGGTGATGGGGCCGGGTCAGCTCGATCCGCTGGTGAAGGAGTTGATCTACGTTGCCGTCAGCGTCACCAACAACTGCAACTACTGCATCGGCTCCCACGGCGCGGCGGCGCGCAAGGCCGGGATGGACGACGCGATGCTCGGCGAGCTGATGGCCGTGGTGGCCATGGCCAACGAGACCAACCGTCTTGCCATTGGCTACCAGGTGCCGCTGGACGATGTGTTCAAGGGGGCGGTGATGGAGCACAGCGGCAGTTGAGATTGTTCGCGAAGCTCGCTCCTACCAAAAGCGCTCCGGCGCGTGCCTGTAGGAGCGAGCTTGCTCGCGAACCCAGGCCTGCGATGGATGCTCAGGGTACTGGTGCCGACAACCGCTGCATCGCCTTCACCGGTGTGCCATCGCTCCAGCGCCCCATGGACAGCTGCGCCGGCCCCCCGCCCAGCGCGTAGTCGCGGTCCTGGCCGTAGAAGGCCGCATCGCACAACGCATCGAACAGCTTCCACGGCCCGAACCAGTCCATCGCATCGGTCGCCAGGGCGTTGTGGGCTGAGGGTTGCCCTTGTTTCAGACGCTGCTTCACGCGCTCCTGCACGCGGTTGAGCAACCAGCTGGAAGAGTCGCTGGGCGGGTAGCGCGGATCGAAGCGCGGTGCGGTCGGCGCCGCATGGTTGGCCAGCAGGGGCGGGCTGCCGTGGCGGTCGCTGCGCAGCAGCAGCAGGTCCTTGTTGCGCGGCGCGACCTGGGTGCTTTCCGAGTAGATGCGCTGAGCGTCATCGCAGGCAACGCGCTCGTCCTCATCACCACAAAGCGCCAGCAGCAAGGTGCCGGCGGGGATGTTGGCCAGCGGTTCCAGTGGCACTTGGCGCCAGCGTGGGCCACTGCTCTTGCCCGGCTCCACCGCCATCAGCGCACGCGGCTCCGGTATGCCCATCCGTTGCCAGGAGGCGGCGAGCCCGCTGGCGATCAGGCCACCCGCCGAATGGCCGACGTAGGCGACGTGCTCCAGCTCCGGCTTCACTCCCAGCTTGCCCGCCTGCAGATCGGCGATGGCGCGGCGCACGGAGTCGGCTGCGTTGGGCAGGAACTCCGCCGCTGGCGTCTTCAGCGTCGCCTGGTAGCGCGGGTAGATGAGGATGGCGCCACGCCGGACGATGTGCTCGATCCAGGCGCGATAGAGGTCCGGCTGCATGACGCTCCAGCCGTGGGTGAAGACCACCACAGGCGCGCTGGCGGGGGCGGGCCGCTCCGGAGTGAACACCCAGTATTCGTTGCCCTCGGCCGAGAAGTGCCACTGGTGCACGTCGGCATGGGCGTAGTTCGAACCGCCGGGGCCCTGCAACGGCTGGGTCGGTGGCAGGGCCTCGGCTGCCTGCAGCGGGCCGGCCACGAGGAGGTTGCAGATCAGCAGCAGGCCGGCGGCCAGCGCCGGAATCAGCCGGTGGGCGGGCATGGACGCATCTCTGGCGGGGATGCCACCAGCATAGCCGTCAGCGCGGATAGAGCGGCGGCAGGCTGCTGGCCTCCGGCGCCGGCGGTGCGTCCGGGTCGGCACCGGGCAGGGTGCGGATGGCGCGCCAAAGGTCTTCGCCCTGCCAGTTGCGTCCGCCTTCGCTGTCGCTGTAGAGCGCACCGTTGAGGCCATCCAGCGCATCGGACAACGGCACGAAGCGCGCTGCCATGTCGGCCAGGGTTTCCGGTTGTTGCCGGGCCCAGGCATCCAGCGCCTGGCGGGTGGCATGCGAGTCGTTGGCCTGGCAGGCGCGGCGCAATTCATCCAGCAGGGTGCGAGTACTCGGGCCGGCCTGCGCCACGCGAATGACCGCCGGCTGGCTGCGGGCGCGCCACCACAGGGCGAAACCGAGCAGGGTGGTCAGGCTGAGCAGTGCGCAGGCGAGCTGCCAGGGCCAGAGCAGCGTGTCGCTGACTGCCGCTTCGCTGAGGGCTGCGGTGGGCTCGATGTGTTCTTCCAGTTGTGCATTGGCGGCGACTTGCAGGGTGCGCGCCGGCAGGCTGGTGCGCTCGACCCGGCGCTCCTGGGTATTCCACCAGACCACTTCCACCGGCGGCAGCTCGACCGGGCCGGCCTTGTCGGCGATCAGCGCTTCGCGTTCCTCGCGGCTGCCGATCATGCCCTGGTCACTGCTTTCGTTGGCCAGCTGCGGCTGGTCCGGGTAATGGCGCAGGCCTTCGGGCAGGGTGACCGGCAGCGGCGGCAACTGGGCGCCGGACAGGCCATCCACGCGCAGCATGATGTTGCGGGTCAGCGATTCGCCGGCCTTGGCTTCCTCGGGCTGCGGGCTCCAGGTCTCGCTCAGGCTGAGCGAGCGGGCCGGCAGCCAGGGTGCGTCCTTCGGGTAGTCCGCGGGCTTGGGGTCGATCTGCAACGGGATGCTCGGCGAGGTGACCAGCACCTGCTTGCCCGGCTGCGGGCCGAACGGGTTGTAGTCATCGTCGTTGCGGCGCTGGGCAACCTGAGTGGCCTTGAAGGTCTGGCCGGGGATCTCCAGGGTGCCGCTCTTCTGCGGGAAGATCGCGTAGCGCACTTCGATCACGCCATGGCGAACGCCGTTGATGTCCTTCTCGTAGGTGCGTGGCTCGCCCAGTTGCTCGACGCGGGCGTCGTTCATGCGCAGCGGGCTGAGGCTGCTGTCGTCGTACAACGACACCGAGTGGTAGATGCGCAGGGTGAGGATGACCTGGGCCTGCACCCAGCTTTCCTCGTGGTCGACGCTGGCGTCGATGAACACCGGCGCGAGCTTCTGTCCCTCGGCGCTGTCCTCGGCCTTGAGCACATCGAGGCTGATCGGCTCGCTGGCGTTGCCGCCCAGGTGGATCGGCGGGATTTCCACCTTGCCTTCGCTGCGTGGCTGCAGGGTGATGATCCAGCGCGTGGTGGCCTGGGCCTTGCCGTTGAGTGTGGTGAGGCGGTTGACCTGGCGGGTGCCCAGGACCACGAAGTGCTCGTCCAGCGGTTTCAGGTCGGGCTTGCCGAACAGCGTCGGGTCATCGGACTCCAGCGTCAGCTCGACGCTCTCGCCCTGGTTCAGGCGCGCACGGTCGACGCTGGCGGTGAAGCTGGCCTCGGCGCGGAAGGCGGCGAGGCAGAGCAGGGTCAGGCAGATCAGCCTTTTCATGGGTTGGGTTCCTGGCGCTGCTGCTGTTGCTGGTACCAGAACTTGCGACGCAACAGTTCGGACGGATCGTCGGGAATCTGCCGCAGCCACTGTTCCAGGGCCTGACGGCGCTCGTCTCCCAGTGGACCGGCATCTTCCGGGTTGGTTTCCTGATCTTCGCGAACGTCGCCGTCGGGCTTGTCGGCCTGGCTGGTGGTGGGTTTGTCGGCTTCCTGCGATGGGGTCTTCGCCGCCGGTGCCGGTTGCGAGTCACGTTCGCCGGCGTTGTCCTCCTCGTGCTGCTGATCCTGAGGCTGGGCGGCCTGGGGATCGCTGCTCTGTCCGGCGTCGTGGTTTTCTTCGGGGGGCTGGTCGGTGCCGTCGCCGGGCGGATTGTCCTTGCGTTGGCGCAACAGGTCTTCGAGGAGGGCTTTGTTGCGCTTGGCGGCCTCCAGGTCGGGGTTGCGTTCAAGTGCCTGGTCGTAGGCGTCGATCGCGGCTTCCAGCTCGTTCTGTTTCGCCAGGGCGTTGCCGCGGTTGTAGTGGTCGGCGGCCTCGTCACCCTGGGCGAAGGCCTGGGCGGCGTCGACATAATCGCCGGCTCGATACAGGGCCAGCCCCTTCCAGCGGAAGTCAGCGAAGCGCTCGGCCGCCTCGGCCGGCTTGCCGGCGTCGAGCAGGCGCTGGCCCTGCTGGTCGGGGCGCAACCAGAGATCGTTTAACTCGAAGGCATTGGCGTCCTGCGGCGGCGCCCAGAGCAGCGGCAGCCACAGCGGCAGGCTGAACAGCCAGCCGCGCCGCCCGGCGCAGGCGGCGAGCAGGAGCAGGGGCAACAGCAGCCAGTAGCCCTGGTCGGCCCAGCGCTGCAGGCGCAGCAGTGCATCTTCCTCGCTGACCTGCAGGCCCTGGGTGTTATCCAGCAGGCCGAGGGAGCGCAGGTCGCCGCTGCTGGCGCGCAAACGCTGGAAGCGGCCGCCCATGTCGGTGGCGAAGACGCGCAGCCCATTCTCGTCCAGGCGTGGCACCAGGATGTTGCCCTGGTCGTCCTTGAGGAAGGTGCCGTCTTCCTGGGCGATGGGGGCGCCGCCGGGCGTGCCCACGGCGAGCAGCAGCAGGTCCTTGCCCTTGCCCTTGAGCGCCTGGCGAATGCCCTGGCGTTCGCGGGCGTCCAGCGCACTGGTGAGCAGCAGGATCCGGCCGTTGCCCTCGGCGCCGTTGTCGAGCAGGCGTCGCGCCTGGGCGACGGCAAGGTCGGCGCGCTGGCCGGGCTCGGGCATGATCGAGGGTTTGAGGGCGTCGAGCAGGTTGCGTGCGGTGCCCAGGTCATTGGACAGCGGCACCAGCGTGTGGGCGCTGCCGGCGTAGACGACGATGGCGGTCTGCGCGTCGCTGCGTGCCTGCAGGAGGTCGAGCAGCTTGCGCCGGGCCTGTTCCAGGCGCGTCGGCTTGAGGTCGGTGGCGAGCATCTGCGGTGTGAGTTCCAGCACCACCACCAGCGGGTCGCTGCGTTCCATGGTCGGTTGCTCCACCTGCTGCCAGCTCGGGCCGAGCAGGGCAAGCACCGCCAGCAGCCAGGCGATGCCCAGGTAGATCCACGGGCGGCGTTCATGACGGCCGTTGCCGCCGGCCAGCAGCCAGGGGTGGAAGGCCTGGGGCAGCAGCAGCTGCCAGCGGCCGGCGCGGCGCTCACGGTGCCAGAGCTTCCACAGCAGCCAGCCGAGCGGCAGCAGCAGGATCAGCCACAGCGGGTGCAGCAGGTGCGGCCAAAGGTTGCTCATGGCCGGCGCTCCTTCTGCAGGCGCGCCATCCAGGCCGGCCAGCGCCAGTCCTCGGGCGGCCACAGCGTGCCCACCACCAGCGCTGCGCTGATCAGCAGTGCCAGCAGCAGCGGCCAGCGGTACAGCGCGATGGCCGGGCGCGCCTGGGTCGGCTTCTGTTCCACCGGCTCGAGCCGGTCGAGGCTGTCGGAGATGCGCTGCAACTCTTCGCCATTGCGTGCGCGGAAGTACTCGCCGCCGGTGCTTTCGGCGATGGCCTTGAGCGCCGGCTCGTCCAGGTCCAACCCCGGGTTGAGGCCGAACAGTCCGGCGACGCCGCCCTGCTTGGGATCGGCGCCGATGCCGATGGTGTAGACCTTCACGTGCTCGTCGGCGGCCAGGCGTGCGGCGGTCTGCGGGGATATCTCGCCGGCGGTGTTGGCGCCATCGGTGATCAGCACCAGCACGCGGCTCTCGGCCGGGCGCTGGCGCAGGCGCTTGACCGCCAGGCCGATGGCGTCGCCCAGGGCGGTGTCCTTGCCGGCGATGCCGATCAGCGCTTCGTCCAGCCAGATGCGCACGGTGTGGCGGTCGAAGGTCAGCGGCGCCTGCAGGTAGGCGCGGGCGCCGAACAGGATCAGCCCGACGCGGTCACCCCGGCGACCTTCGATGAAATCACCGAACAGTTTCTGCACGGCGTGCAGGCGACTGACTTCCGCGCCGTCCCAGGTCATGTCGGCGTAGTCCATGGAGCCGGAGACATCCACCGCTAGCAGCAGGTCGCGGCCGGTGGCGGGGATCGGCAGTGGCTCGCCGACCCACTGCGGGCGTGCCGCGGCCAGCAGCAGGCAGAGCCAGAGCAGGGCGAAGGGCGCCTGTTGGCGCCAGGCCGGCAGGCGCGCACGGGCACGGCGGCCGGCGAGCCCTTCGAGTTCCTTGAGGAAGCTGACCTTGAGCGCCGCCTCGCCATTGTCGGCCGGCGGCAGGATGAAGCGCATCACCCAGGGCAGCGGGGCGAGCAGGAATATCCACGGCCAGGCGAATTCAAACATGCTTGCGCACCCAGGTTTCCACGGCGGCGGCGAGGCCGTCGATGGCCTTGTCGTCCAGCTTGCACTCGGCGCGGTAGCCGCCTTCCACCAGGATCATCCAGCGGGTCAGGCCGGCGGCCGGGCAACGGGTGTCGAGGAAGGCCAGCCAGGCACGGCCGCTCAGGGTATGGCTGTGGCTGTCCGGCCAGCGGGCGCGCGACAGTCGTTTGAGCAGGCCATTGAGCGATTGCAGCCAGGGGCCGGCCGGCGCGCGGTCATAGGGGCGCGGCAGGCGCTTGAGTTCTTCCAGGGCGGCTTCGCGCAGCGGGTCCAGCGGGGCTTCTGTGGCCACCTTGGCCTTGCGTCTGGGCAACCAGCGCTGGCGATTGCGCCACAGCAGCCAGAGCAGAAGCGGCAGCAGCGCGGCGAGCAGCCACCAGCCAGGCGCCGGGGGCCACCAGGGCACCGTCGCCGGTTCGATCAGCGGTTGCAGTTGGTCGAGGGGATTCATTTGGCATAACCCGGCTGATGCTGTTCCAGCAGGTTGCGCAGCTGCTCCACCAGTTCTTCCTGGGTGGTCAGCGGCAGCAGCGGCACGCCAAGGCGCAGTGCAAGGCGCTGCCAGCGCTCGCGGCGGGCCTCGCCGAGGGCGCGGTAGGCCAGGCGCTGCTCGTCGATGTGGGTGTCCAGTTCCAGCTGTGCCTGGCCCTCGGCAAACCTCAGCAATCCGGCGGCGGGCAGGGCGTGGTCGAGCGGGTCGGATACCGGCAGCATCACCAGGTCGGTGTGCCGCGCCAGCAGGGACAATTGCTGCTCGGCCACATCGCTGAGCGCGCGCTCGTCGCACATCACCATGATCAGGCTGCCGGGACGCAGCACCTCGCGGGCGCGGCGCAGGGCCATGCCGAAGCCGTCGCCGTTGTGGCTGAGGTTGGAGCCGGCGAGCAGGGCGTTGTTGGCGCGCACGATCAGGTTGAACAACTGCAGCAGGCTCTGTTTGCTGCGCCGTGGCTTGATCTCGTGGCATTCGCTGTCGGTGAACACCAGCCCGCCGATGCGGTCGTTGTGCGCCAGCGCGGCCCAGCCGACGAAGGCCGCGGCACGGGCGGCGAGCACGGACTTGAACGACTGCCCGGAGCCGAAGAACATCCGCGCGCTCTGTTCCACCAGGACGTAAACCGGGCGCTCGCGCTCTTCATGGAACAGCTTGGTGTGCGGCTCCTGGGTGCGCGCGGTGACGCGCCAGTCGATGGTGCGCACATCGTCGCCGGCCTGGTACACGCGCACCTGGTCGAAGTCCACGCCACGGCCGCGCAGGCGCGAGTGGTGCAGGCCGATCAACGGGCTGCGCCGCGAAGGCGTGGAAAACAGCTGGACTTCGTGCAGGCGGTGGCGGATCTCGATCAGCTCGCCAAGGGAAATCGCGACGCCAGGCGCCATGACGTTGTGCATGTCAGGCGACGGCGACTACGTCGAGGATGCGCTGGACCACGCGGTCCTGGTCGATCCCGGCAGCTTCCGCCTCGAAGGTGAGGATCAGGCGGTGGCGCAGCACATCGAAGAGCATCGCCTGGATGTCCTCGGGGCTGACGAAGTCGCGGCCGGCCAGCCAGGCGTGGGCACGCGCGCAACGGTCCAGCGCGATGGAGCCCCGCGGGCTGGCGCCGTAGGACAGCCATTCGGCCAGTTCGGCGTCGTACTTGGCCGGGGTGCGCGTGGCCATGATCAGCTGGACCAGGTATTCCTCCACGGCGTCGGCCATGTACAGGCCGAGGATTTCGTGGCGCGCGGCGAAGATGGCTTCCTGGGTGACCCGGCGCTCGGGCTTGGTTTCGCCATTCAGCGCTTCGCCGCGGGCCTGCTGGAGGATGCGGCGTTCAACGGAAGCTTCCGGATAACCGATCTTCACGTGCATCAGGAAGCGGTCGAGCTGGGCCTCGGGCAGCGGGTAGGTGCCTTCCTGCTCGATGGGGTTCTGCGTGGCCATCACCAGGAACAGCGGCGGCAGGTCGTAGGTGCTGCGGCCCACGCTGACCTGGCGCTCGGCCATGGCTTCGAGCAGCGCGGACTGCACCTTGGCCGGCGCGCGGTTGATTTCGTCGGCCAGCACCAGGTGGTGGAAGATCGGCCCCTGCTGGAACACGAAGCTGCCGTTCTCCGGGCGATAGATCTCGGTGCCGGTG
Organism: Pseudomonas sp. HS-18; assembly: GCF_020401845.1. Lineage (NCBI taxonomy): Bacteria > Pseudomonadati > Pseudomonadota > Gammaproteobacteria > Pseudomonadales > Pseudomonadaceae > Pseudomonas > Pseudomonas sp. HS-18. Next base: position 4,434,879 of record NZ_CP084413.1, on the reverse strand, counting down.
ATATCCGCCGGGAGCAGGTCGGGGGTGAACTGGATGCGGTGGAACTCGGCCTCCAGGCCTTCGGCCAGGTCCTTGATCGCCTTGGTCTTGGCCAGGCCCGGCGCGCCTTCCACCAGCAGGTGGCCGTCGGCGATCAGGGCGATGAGCAGCCGCTCGATGAGCTTTTCCTGGCCGAGGATCTGGCTGGAGAGATACTGGCGCAGTGCAAGGAGCGACTCACGATGTTCCATCGCGTGGATTTCCTGGACGAAGGGTGGGGCTGTCGGGCCGCCTACTTTACTGCATCGGCCGTCACTCTTGCAGCGCTGCGCTTCGAGCCTTGTGCGGCGCTAGTGGTTCCTGAGTTGCCCGGCCGCCAGGCAGCGGGGTCAGCAGGCGCAGGGAAGTATTGGGGTTGAGCTGGCGGCGCATGTCGCGTGCGCCGCCGTGGACCACTGCGAAGCGGTAGACCCAGGCCACCAGGCGCGGCATGCCGGCGTCCAGCAGCATGCGGTGGAACAGCTCGTCCGCCTCGGCCTTGGTCACCGGGGCGACATTGAGGAACTGGTACAGCGCGTCATGCACCAGGCTGGCGTGGTGCGCCACCGGCCAGAACATCTCGCGTTCCTGCTGCTGGCCGTGGCGCAGGCACTGCACGCTTTCCAGATGCTCCCACCAGTCCGGCGTGCCAAGCGTCGCCATCCAGAAGAACGGCATTTTCGGCGAGCAGCCGTCCCAGGCATAGGTGCGGGTGCAGCCGAAGTCGTAGCTCACGGTGCCGGCGCTCAGGTCGACATGGGCGGGGCCGGGGTTGATGACGATGCGCCCGTCATGCACCACCAGCCACTCGCTATAGAAGTAGCGGCCCTTGAACAACGGGTCTTCGCGGACCAGCGGGAAATCGATGTAGTTGATCCACGGGCCGTTGCGGTCGCGGCTGCAGAATCCCCACTCGTCCACCGAGCGTTCCCGCGCGGCCTGCACCCGGCGCAGACGTTCGCCCCGGCCGACGATGCGCGGCAGCAGCACGCCGAGATAGACCGGGACCGCGCCGATCAGCAGCGGCTGCACGGCTTCGTCGAGGAACAGCCAGGCCGCCACGAGCAGCGCCGCGCCCAGCAGGGTGACCAGCAGGTTGTCCAGGTGGCGCAGCAGCGGGCGGCGCAGGGGAGGCTGGCGTTGCATGGCGTCCGTTCCAGGCGAGGGACCGCCATGATAGCGCTTTGATATTTCCTCGGGCAGTTGCGGAACGATCGTGCCGCAAATTCTGTCGTTTCCCCAGAGCGTGGTGGCTGCATGCCGTTGAACGAATATGTCGCAGCCCCGTAAGCCAGCGGCGGCCCAGTCCCGATAAGCTCGGTGGGATCGGTGACCGCCCGGTCGGGGCTGTCAGTCGAGGGTCACACTGCCCGGCTATACCTGTGGCCCGACACAAGACGATATGCGTTCTACGCTCAATCCAATAATTCGAGCCCAGCGGAGTAACAACATGGCGTTCTTCACCGCAGCCAGCAAAGCCGACTTCCAGCAACAACTGAAAGCGGCCCTGGCGCAGCACGTCGACGACAAGGGTCTGCCACAAGTGGCCCTGTTCGCCGAGCAGTTCTTCGGCTTCATCTCCCTCGACGAATTGACCCAGCGCAGGCTGTCCGATCTGGTCGGCTGCACCTTGTCTTCCTGGCGCCTATTGGAACGCTTCAACCCCGCCCAGCCGATCGTCGCGGTGTACAACCCCGACTATGAAAAGCACGGCTGGCAGTCGACCCACACCGCCGTGCAGGTGCTGCACCCGGACCAGCCGTTCCTGGTCGACTCGGTGCGCATGGAGCTGAACCGCCGCGGCTACAGCATCCACACCCTGCAGACCAACGTGCTCAGCGTGCGCCGCAATGCCAAGGGCGAGTTGCTGGAGATCCTGCCCAAGAACAGCACCGGCAAGGACGTGCACCAGGAATCGCTGATGTACCTGGAGATCGACCGCGTCTCCCAGACCGGCGAACTGCGCACCCTGGAGAAGGCCCTGCTGGAAGTGCTCGGCGAAGTCCGCCTGGCCGTCGCCGACTTCCCGGCCATGCGCAGCAAGGCCGAGGAGCTGCTGGCCTGGCTGGGCAAGTCCAAGGTCAAGGCCCGCGCGGAAGAGACCGCCGAAGTGCGTGCCTTCCTCGAATGGCTGCTGGACAACCACTTCACCTTCCTCGGCTATGAAGAATTCACCGTGCAGGAGGAGGCCGATGGCGGCCACCTGGTGTACGACGACAAGGCTTTCCTCGGCCTGACCAAGCTGTTGCGCGCCGGCCTTAACAAGGAAGACCTGCACATCGAGGACTATGCGGTGGCCTACCTGCGCGAGCCGGTGCTGCTGTCCTTCGCCAAGGCCTCCCAGCCCAGCCGAGTGCACCGCCCGGCCTATCCGGACTACGTATCGATCCGCGAGATCGACGCCAAGGGCAAGGTCGTCCGCGAGTTCCGCTTCCTCGGCCTGTACACCTCGGCGGTCTACGCCGAGAGCGTGTTCGACATCCCGTTCATCCGCGGCAAGGTCGCCGCCGTCCTGAAGAACTCCGGCTTCGACAGCAAGGCGCACCTGGGCAAGGAACTGGCGCAGATTCTCGAAGTGCTGCCGCGCGACGACCTGTTCCAGACCCCGGTGGACGAGCTGTATGCCACCGCCATGTCCATCGTGCAGATCCAGGAACGCAACAAGATCCGCCTGTTCCTGCGCAAGGACCCCTACGGTCGCTTCGCCTACTGCCTGGCCTACGTGCCGCGCGACATCTACTCCACCGAAACGCGGATGAAGATCCAGCAGGTGCTGATGGAGCGCCTGAAGGCCAGCGACTGCGAGTTCTGGACCTTCTTCTCCGAATCCACCCTGGCCCGCGTGCAGTTCATCCTGCGCGTCGACCCGAAGAACCGCATCGACGTCGATGCTGCCCAGCTTGAACAGGAGGCGATCCAGGCCTGCCGCTCCTGGCAGGACGATTACGCCGCGCTGGTGCTGGAGAACTTCGGCGAAGGGCAGGGCAACAATCTGCTGGAAGACTTCCCCAAAGGCTTCCCGGCCGGCTATCGCGAGCGCTTCGCCCCGCACTTCGCCGTGGTGGACCTGCAGCACCTGTCCAGCCTGGGCGACAGCCGCCCGCTGGTGATGAGCTTCTACCAGCCGCTGGCCCAGGGTGAGCAGCAGCTGCACTGCAAGCTCTACCACGCCGACACGCCGCTGGCCCTGTCGGACGTCCTGCCGATCCTGGAGAACCTCGGCCTGCGCGTACTCGGCGAGTTCCCCTACCGCCTGCGCCACACCAATGGCCGCGAGTACTGGATCCACGACTTCGCCTTCACCTACGCCGAGGGCCTGGACGTCAACATCCAGGAACTCAACGAGACCCTGCAGGACGCCTTCGTCCACATCGTCAACGGCGATGCGGAGAACGACGCCTTCAACCGCCTGGTGCTGACCGCCGGCCTGCCGTGGCGCGACGTGGCCCTGCTGCGTGCCTACGCGCGCTATCTCAAGCAGATTCGCCTGGGCTTCGACCTGGGCTACATCGCCAGCGCGCTGAACGCCCACGTGGACATCGCCCGCGAACTGGTGCGCCTGTTCAAGACCCGTTTCTACCTGGCCCGCAAGCTCACCGCCGAGGACCTTGAAGACAAGCAGCAGAAGCTGGAACAGGCGATTCTCTCGGCCCTGGACAACGTCCAGGTGCTCAACGAGGACCGCATCCTGCGGCGCTACCTCGACCTGATCAAGGCGACCCTGCGTACCAACTTCTATCAGCCCGACGCCGCCGGGCAGAACAAGAGCTACTTCAGCTTCAAGTTCAACCCCAAGGCCATCCCGGAAATCCCGCGGCCCACGCCCAAGTTCGAAATCTTCGTCTACTGCCCGCGGGTGGAAGGCGTGCACCTGCGCTTCGGCGACGTGGCCCGTGGTGGCCTGCGCTGGTCCGACCGCGAGGAGGACTACCGCACCGAAGTGCTGGGCCTGGTGAAGGCGCAGCAGGTGAAGAACGCGGTGATCGTGCCCACCGGCGCCAAGGGCGGCTTCATCCCGCGCCGCCTGCCGCTGGGTGGTTCGCGCGATGAGATCCAGGCCGAGGCCATCGCCTGCTACCGCATCTTCATCTCCGGCCTGCTGGACATCACCGACAACCTCAAGGAAGGCAACGTCGTGCCGCCGGCCAACGTGGTCCGCCACGACCCGGACGACCCCTATCTGGTGGTGGCGGCGGACAAGGGCACCGCGACCTTCTCCGACATCGCCAACGGCATTTCCGCCGACTACAACTTCTGGCTCGGCGACGCCTTCGCTTCCGGTGGCTCCGCCGGCTACGACCACAAGGGCATGGGCATCACCGCCCGCGGCGGCTGGGTCTCGGTACAGCGCCACTTCCGCGAGCGCGGCATCGACGTGCAGAAGGACAGCGTCACGGTCATCGGCATCGGCGACATGGCTGGCGACGTGTTCGGCAATGGTTTGCTGATGTCCGACAAGCTGCAGATGGTCGCGGCCTTCAACCATATGCACATCTTCCTCGACCCCAATCCGGACCCGGCGGCGAGCTTCGCCGAGCGCCAGCGGCTGTTCAACCTGCCGCGCTCCAGCTGGGCCGACTACGACGCCTCGCTGATCTCCGCCGGCGGCGGCATCTTCCTGCGCAGCGCCAAGAGCATCACCCTGACCCCGGAAGTGCGCGCGCGCTTCGACATCGACGCCGAGCGCCTGACCCCGACCGAGCTGATCCACGCGCTGCTCAAGGCGCCGGTGGACCTGCTGTGGAACGGCGGCATCGGCACCTACGTGAAATCCAGCGATGAAACCCATGCCGACGTCGGCGACAAGGCCAACGATGGCCTGCGCGTGGACGGCTGCGACCTGCGGGTGAAAGTGGTGGGCGAGGGCGGCAACCTCGGCATGACGCAACTGGCGCGGGTCGAATTCGGCCTCAATGGCGGCGCGTGCAACACCGACTTCATCGACAACGCCGGTGGTGTGGATTGCTCCGACCACGAGGTGAACATCAAGATCCTGCTCAACGAGGTGGTGACCGCCGGGGACATGACCAGCAAGCAGCGCAACAAGCTGCTGGCGGAAATGACCGACCAGGTGTCCGACCTGGTGCTGGGCAACAACTACAAGCAGACCCAGGCGTTGTCCCTGGCCGAGCGCCGTGCCCGCGAGCGCATCGCCGAGTACAAGCGCCTGATGAGCGACCTGGAAGGCCGCGGCAAGCTGGACCGCGCGCTGGAATTCCTGCCTACCGACGAGGGGCTCGCCGAACGCATCGCCGCCGGGCAGGGCCTGACTCGCGCGGAACTGTCCGTGCTGATTTCCTACAGCAAGATCGATCTGAAGGAGCAGCTGCTGGGCTCGCTGGTGCCGGACGATGACTACCTGACCCGCGACATGGAAACGGCCTTCCCGCAGACCCTGGTCGACACCTTCGGCCCGGCCATGCGCAGGCACCGCCTGAAGCGCGAGATCGTCAGCACGCAGATCGCCAACGACCTGATCAACCACATGGGCATTACCTTCGTGCAGCGCCTGAAGGAGTCCACCGGCATGACGCCGGCGAATGTGGCAGGTGCCTACGTGATCGTGCGCGATGTCTTCCACCTGCCGCACTGGTTCCGCCAGATCGAGGCGCTGGACTACCAGGTGCCGGCGGAAGTGCAACTGACCCTGATGGACGAACTGATGCGCCTGGGCCGCCGCGCAACGCGCTGGTTCCTGCGCAGCCGCCGCAACGAGCAGGATGCCGCCCGTGACGTGGCGCATTTCGGTCCGCGCATCGCCGCCCTTGGCCTGAAGCTCAACGAACTGCTCGAAGGCCCGACCCGCGAGCTGTGGCAGGCGCGTTACCAGGCCTATGTCGACGCCGGTGTGCCGGAGCTGCTGGCACGCATGGTCGCCGGCACCAGCCATCTCTACACCCTGCTGCCGATCGTCGAAGCGGCCGACGTCACCGGCCGCGACCCGGCCGACGTGGCGCGCGCCTACTTCGCCCTGGGCAGCGAGCTGGAACTGACCTGGTACCTGCAGCAGCTCAGCTCCCTGCCGGTGGAGAACAACTGGCAGGCGCTGGCTCGCGAGGCCTTCCGCGACGACCTGGACTGGCAGCAGCGGGCAATCACCGTCTCCGTGCTGCAGATGCAGGACGGTCCGGCGGAAATCGATGCGCGCGTGGCACTCTGGCTGGAACAGCACGCCCCGATGGTCGCCCGCTGGCGCGCCATGCTCGTCGAGCTGCGTGCTTCCACCAGCACGGACTACGCCATGTACGCCGTGGCTAACCGCGAGCTGCTCGACCTGGCTCAGAGCAACCAGCAGGGTGTGTGCCCTGTGTGACGCGCGAGCCTGATTGACGTTTTGATGCTCCAGCCCCGCCAAGTGCGGGGCTTTTTTTGCCTGGATCTGCACGTCTGCCAGCGCGGGAACGGGGCGTATTCGCAGGCAAGCGCTTCTGCGAAGAGCGTTCCGCAGTTTGACTGGGCTGTAGGAGCGAGCCTGCTCGCGAACAGTTCTTAGGGCTTTGGCTCTGAAGGATTTCCAGGCAAATGTCCGGGCGGGCCGAAGTGTCCCTTGCAGGAGGCAGAAGGGCCCGGGTATTGCTCGCGAAGCGCAAAACGGGATGGAGGGGCGAGAAACCTGCCTAGCTTACGTCGCTTGGCCAGGCAGGGGACATGACACGGACGCTGCGCGCCTTTCAAAGGGGCGCAAAACCCCCATCAGAAGCAAGAGCATCGCGGAGAGGCAGAGCGACAGCACTGGCCCGTCGGGGGCGTCCAGCGGTAGTCAGGAACACGAAGAACGCGAAATCAGCTCCCGCTCCGCCCATCCTCGCGGGGCTCGGTCAGAGCCCGGCGGTACTTGGCGTACAGCTCATCGGACATGTTGCTGGTTCCCAGCATCTTCAGCGCGAAGGACTTCACCTGTTCGTTGCTGTAGGGCTCCTGCTGCGGAGCGGGCTGACTGGCGCACCCCACCAGCCACAGGGGCAGGGTCAGGGAGAGAAGGGCGAGGGCACGGTTCATGGATTCACACGCAGGCTGGTTCGGGATGGTTGTCAGGCTATCAACCGCTCGAGGTGAGCAGAAATCATCCCGTTCGATAGTGGGTATCGTTTCTGGCAACTTCGGACGCTTTTGTCTGACGGAAAGTTCCCTGCCTGCGGTGTTTTACGGCGAATGCAGATATGCTTTCCGGCTGTTCATCTCTCTTCAGGACTCCCTCATGAAAGCGCAACTCGTCGAACTCCTCACGCTGATCAGCTCCGGCTGCCTGGCGGAGGAAGAGATCCAGCAGATCGCCGACGATGCCTCGCAGGCCTATGCCGATCCGGCCGCCTTCCTCGCGGCCAATGCAGACATCAACTACGACGACAGCTTCCCCATTCCCCTGGGCGAATGGGTCGTGGTCGGCAGCCTGCCGGAAATCGTGCTGTTCATGGGCGACAGCTACGAGGAGCTGTTCGGCGAGATCCGCGCCTCCTTCGACCCCAGCGTCAATTTCGTGCTGCAGGCCAAGCAACTGCGCAAGGCGGATCCGCTCACCGCGCTGAATCGCATCCAGACCCAGCTCGGCGCGCTGTATCCGGAAAAGGGCGGGTACGTGCTGGTGGATTTCAGCGAGCCGCTAGATACCGAACTGCAATGCGTGCTGGTGTATCGAAACGACCTTGAGCGCTTCATGGCACTTTGCGTGGAAATCGGCATTCCTGCCAAGCCAGCGTTGCAGGCCGCCCAGGAAGCGGATCAGGACTGATCCGCCTGGGTCATCAGGAGCAGGGCGGCCAGGTCCACCAGGGTCTGGCCACCGATGCAGCGCGAGGGAAGGTCTCCCTGCTCGATCCAGCGTTGCACAATGGCTTGGCGATCACCCAGGCCGATCAGCTGTGCAAAGCGCTGCGGCGTCACGTAATAGCCACCCGCGAGCAAGTCCGGGGTGAATCCTCTTCCCTGCCTCATCTCGTGTCCCGCACCATCATGCCCCTTGATCCACGGGCTTGCGCCTCGGTCTGGATAGCCAATTTATCCTAGTAGTTGGGGTGTTTTTCGGGGCCTTCGCAGTCTCGGAGATGGACGACACATGATAAAGAAACGTTTCCTGTTCACCGCAGGAGAGAGACTACGGGCGCTGCGCTCGCTGACGGGGTTGTCGCGCCGCGCCTTCGCCGAGACGGTCGGCATGAAGGCCAAGGATGTGGAGAACATCGAGTATGGCAACCAGCGCATGCGGGACCTGGATTTCCAGAAGGTCTGCAGTGTGTATCCGGATTTCAGCCGCTGGATCACCTATGAAGGGCCGATCGATCCGGCCGAGGTGAGCTGGAAGGTGGAAGATTCCGCTCAGCGGGCAGCGGTCTACCTGGTGAAGCGCAATCCGCAGCTGTTGGCGACGGCGGGACTCAGTCTCGAGGAGTGGCAGGCCAGGCATCATACGATGCTGGAAAGCCTGGACGAGGAAGAGCGTCAGCTCCACGAGGATGCGCCTGAGGTGTGACGCCGCGGGTCAGTTTTTGCTGCCGACATCGCGCAGGTAAGTGATCACATCCTGTGCTCCGGCCTCTTGCAGTCCTTGGCCGAAGGCATCCGACGCTGGATTGTCCCTGGGCAACAGGAGGCTCTCCGGAGTTTCCGAGTTGAACAGGCCGAAGCGCGCATAGGGCATGCCGGTTTCCAGCAGCAACTCCATGAAAGCGGCGTCGCTCCAGGCTCTGGACGGCATGGCCAGCATGTGGAAGTCGCGCTGCAGTTCATCCAGGACAGAAGCCTGCAACGCGAAGCGCTGGATTCGCGCGGGCAGGACGATCTCCAGCCCGCGGCGGCGGGCATAGACCACCGCGTTGGCCAGTTCGCAGGGGTGATTATCGTCGTCCCAGAACAAGCGCTCACCGTGCCAGCCGGCGCTGCGTAACTGCAGTTGCGTCTTGCGTTCGAAGCCGGGCAGGGCCACGCCCAGGACCTTGGTGAAATCGTTGTAACTGATGATGCGCACCTTGCGACACTGCTCGCAGTTGGAAAGCTCCTCCAGCCCTGCAAGCGAGCTGTCGATGAGGCCGCGGCAGCACAAGCCGTCGATGCTGCGCATGTCGACTGCGGGATGTTCCTCTTGGCGGCTGCTTACCAGGCGCTTGAGTACGGCGTGGATGCGCGCCTTGTCCTCCTGCACGGGGCCGGAGAGCGCTCCGCGCGGCAGGTCAATCAGTCGGTACAGCGGCGGCCCGGACTGCCAGCCGAGGCCGGCGGGCCAGTCGGGTAGCGGTTCGAAGGGCAGGGACAGGCTCCGGCTGCGTTCGACGATGTTCCGTCCATCGGCGCTGCCGATGCCCAGGCGTTGGGCAAGGGCAGCCAGCCGACTGGTCACGCTGCGGGGGCGAGGTGGTTGACTCATGGACGACGCAAGACTCCCGATGGCCGACTGGTCAGTGCAGGAAGCGCCGGGCCGGATGCGCGGCGTATTGCCCTAAGCATAGAAAACCCTGGCGCCGTTGGGCGCATGCGTTGTGGCAAAATTCTTTCCTTCACTTCCGGGAGGCCTCCATGGCTTGCGTTGTGCTGGATATTTCTCTGTCGGCGGATCGGCTGCAGGCGCTCTATCGCGGGCATGCCAACCGGGTTCAGGTGAGCAGTCGCGATGGTCGGCAGGTCAATCTGCCGGCGCATTATCTGCGTCCATTCGTCACCTACTCCGGAGTTCACGGCAGCTTCGAGCTGGAATTCGACGATTCCGGGCGGCTGCTGGCGCTGCGTCGCCTCGCCTGAGCGAGGGCGGGCTGGCTATAATAGCGCCCCATTTTGCCGACCGATGCCCGACCATGTACAGCCTGGCCCGCGAGCTCCTGTTCAAGCTCTCCCCGGAAACCTCCCATGAATTGTCCATCGACCTGATCGGCGCTGGTGGCCGACTTGGCCTCAACGGCCTGCTGACCCAGGCGCCGAAGAGCCTGCCGGTGACGGTGATGGGGCTGGAGTTTGCCAATCCCGTGGGCCTGGCCGCCGGTCTGGACAAGAACGGCGATGCCATCGACGGCTTTGCCCAGCTGGGCTTCGGTTTCGTCGAGATCGGCACCGTTACCCCGCGTCCGCAGCCGGGCAACCCAAAGCCGCGGATTTTCCGTCTGCCGCAAGCCACGGCGATCATCAACCGCATGGGCTTCAACAACCATGGCGTGGATCACCTGATCGAGCGGGTCAAGGCAGCCAAGTACAAGGGCGTGCTGGGCATCAACATCGGCAAGAACTTCGATACGCCGGTCGAGCGCGCGGTGGATGACTACCTGATTTGCCTGGACAAGGTCTATGCCCACGCCAGCTATGTCACGGTCAACGTCAGCTCGCCGAACACCCCCGGCCTGCGCAGCCTGCAGTTCGGCGATTCGCTCAAGCAACTGCTCGAAGCACTGCGCCAGCGCCAGGAAGACCTGGACGTGCAGCATGGCCGTCGTGTGCCGCTGGCGATCAAGATCGCCCCGGACATGAGCGACGAAGAGACCGCCATGGTTGCCGCTGCGCTGATCGAGTCGGGTATGGATGCGGTGATTGCCACCAATACCACCCTGGGGCGCGAAGGCGTCGAGCACCTGCCGTTCGGCAATGAAACGGGTGGCCTGTCGGGCGCTCCGGTGCGCGAGAAGAGCACGCACATCGTCAAGGTACTGGCTGGTGAGCTGGGCGGTCGTCTGCCGATCATTGCGGCGGGTGGTATCACCGAAGGTGCTCACGCAGCAGAGAAGATCGCCGCAGGCGCGAGCCTGGTGCAGATCTACTCGGGATTCATCTACAAGGGCCCGGCGTTGATTCGTGAGTCGGTGGACGCCATCGCGGCGGCCCGGCGGGCGTAGGTACGGACCCCAGAAATAAGTAGGGCTCCTTTCGGAGCCCTTGGGCTTGCGCCCTTTTCCGCCCGGATGGGGCGGCTTGGGGAAGTCGTGGGTGACCCTGGATTCAGCCTGTTGCGTGCTGCAATTGGTTCACTCGTTGAATACCGGCGGCGCCGGTCAAACCATCCCAGTTGTCGCCGCGGCCCTCACGCCAGCCGTTGAGCCAGGATTGCCGGGTAGTGGGATGGGTAAACGGACAGAGGTCGCGAGATTTTCCAGTAATGCCGTGCTGATAACCGCGCAAAAAGGCTCTTTCCAACGGATCACGCTTAAGTCTTCTCATAGGGTATTGCCCTCACTTGTTGACTGTTATGTCCCGTTGGCCCCCCAGGGAGGCCGGGCGGAATGTTCCGCCAAATGGGGCGCATTGCCGGCGTGACGCGCCCCGCCCGACACCATTGCGGTGAAGGATTACCCCGAGTTCTATCGAAAGGTTCCGGGGCTGTGAATGACCAATTTGTCATAAGGACGTAACTCTTATGGGTTCAAGCCATAAGGTTTGTCCGGTTTGCAAAATGCCAGTACGGCATAACCCGCCAGGGGCGGGAGCTTGCCGAGGATCAAGAGGAATGTGTGTCTAATTGAGACCATCTCTCGTTCCGACGAGCGGGATGACTTTCTGCGACGCGAAGCCGCAGGCCGATTGCCGGTCCATCCCTGAAAATGAATACACAAGGTCGTCTTGCTCGAACAAAAGGTGGCCGACAAGGCCGTAAGCGGCTTTGCTCAATGGGCTACGGCTCGGGAATTATTTGCATGTCGGATTTGCACGATCTCTTCCTTACTTGCCCGAAAGGGCTCGATGGCTTGCTGCTGGAAGAAGCCCAGGCGCTCGGGCTGACTGAGGCACGCGCCCAGGTTTCGGCCATTCGCGGCAAGGGCGACCTGGAGACGGCGTACCGCCTGTGCCTCTGGTCGCGCCTGGCCAACCGCGTGCTGCTGGTGCTCTCGCGCTTCCCGGTGAACAACGCCGAAGACCTCTACATGGGCGTCAATGCCGTGCCCTGGAGCGACCATCTGGAGGCTGACGGCAGCCTGGCGGTGGAGTTCAGCGGCAAAGGCTCGGGCATCGACAACACCCATTTCGGTGCGCTGAAGGTCAAGGACGCCATCGTCGACAACCTGCGGGTCGAGTTCGGCAAGCGGCCGAGCGTGGACAAGGTCAACCCGGATATCCGCGTGCACCTGCACCTGGATCGCGGTCAGGCCGTGCTGTCGCTGGACCTTTCCGGCCACAGCCTGCACCAGCGCGGCTACCGACTGCAGCAAGGCGCGGCGCCGCTGAAGGAAAACCTCGCTGCCGCGGTGCTGATCCGCGCCGGTTGGCCGAAGATCGCCGCTGAAGGCGGCGCACTGTCCGACCCAATGTGTGGTGTAGGCACCTTCCTCATCGAGGCCGGCCTGATCGCCGCCGATGTCGCACCGAACCTCAAGCGCGAGCGCTGGGGCTTCAGCAACTGGCTGGGCCATGTGCCGGCGATCTGGAAGAAACTGATCGACGAGGCTCAGCAGCGCGCCGAAATCGGCCTGGCGAAGACCCCGTTATGGATTCGCGGCTACGAGGCTGACCCGCGCCTGATCCAGCCTGCGCGCAACAACATCGAGCGCTCCGGTCTGGCCGAGTGGGTGAAAATTTACCAAGGCGAGCTGGCGACCTTCGAACCGCGCCCGGACAAGGGGCAGAAGGGCCTGATCATCTGCAACCCGCCCTACGGTGAGCGTTTGGGCGATGAAGCCAGCCTGCTGTACCTCTACCAGCACCTGGGCGAGCGCCTGCGCCAGAGTTGCATGGGCTGGAGCGCAGGGGTGTTCACGGGCGCGCCGGAACTGGGTAAGCGCATGGGCATCCGCAGCCACAAGCAGTACGCCTTCTTCAACGGCGCACTGCCTTGCAAGCTGATCATGCTCGACGTCGAGCCGCGCCAGTTCGTGACCGGTGACCGTGGCGAGCGCAGTGAATCCGCTCCGGCCCAGGGCGCCGCCGTCATCGAGCAGGCGCGTCTGAGCGAGGGCGGGCAGATGTTTGCCAACCGCCTGCAGAAGAACCTCAAGACGCTGGGCAAGTGGGCGCGCAAGGAAAAGATCGAGTGCTACCGCGTGTATGACGCCGACATGCCCGAGTACGCCCTGGCTGTTGATCTGTACCGCGACTGGGCTCACGTACAGGAGTACGCCGCGCCCAAGTCCATCGACCCGGAGAAGGCCCAGATTCGTCTGCTCGACGCCCTGGCAGCGCTGCCGCAAGCACTGGGCATTCCCACCGAGCGCATCGTGATCAAGCGCCGCGAACGCCAGACCGGCAAGAAGCAGTACGAGCGGCAGAACGCCGAAGGCCGCTTCATGGAGGTCGAAGAGGGCGGCGTGAAGCTGCTGGTCAACCTGACCGATTACCTCGACACCGGCCTGTTCCTCGACCATCGCCCCATGCGCCTGCGTATCCAGCGCGAGGCCGCCGGCAAGCGCTTCCTCAACCTGTTCTGCTACACCGCCACGGCCACCGTTCACGCAGCCAAGGGCGATGCGCGCAGCACCACCAGCGTCGACCTGTCCAAGACCTACCTGGACTGGGCGCGCCGCAACCTGTCGCTCAATGGTTTCTCCGACAAGCAGCGCCTGGTGCAGAGCGATGTGATGGAGTGGCTGCGCGAGGACCGCGGCGAATACGACCTGGTGTTCATCGACCCGCCGACCTTCTCCAACTCCAAGCGTATGGAAGGGGTGTTCGACGTGCAGCGCGACCACATCGAGTTGGTTGACCTGGCCATGGCGCGTCTGGCCAAGGGCGGCGTGCTGTACTTCTCCAACAACTTCCGCAAGTTCGAGCTGGATGAAGGCCTGGCCGCGCGCTACCAGGTCGAGGATATCAGCGCCCAGACGCTGGACCAGGATTTTGCCCGCAACAGCAAGATCCACCGCGCCTGGCGCATCACCGTCCGTTGAAGTCCCTGTGGCGCGCGGCAGGGGCCGTGCGTCGCGCGGGCGCTGGGCAAATGGCCATCGGCTGCTATAAAAACTGAGTAACCCTGAGATCGGGATTTCACATGACTCAGTTGCCGGCCTACGAGCAGTTGCCCGTTGCTCAGGGAGTCGTCAGCCAGAAGAAGGCTCTGCGCGCCGCCGGCCTGGTGCTGGCGGCAGGTCTGCTGCTGACCGCCCTGTTGGGCTGGAATGTCTGGCGTAACGCCCGTATAGCCCTCGAGCAGCAGTTCTCCCTGGCCGCCAATTAGCGGATCGACCGGGTCCGCGAGCGGTTCACGATACAGCAGAGTGAACTGGAGTCGATCCAGCGCTTCTTCGAGAATTCCAGGTCGGTCTCCAGAGAGGAGTTCGAGCATTTCGTCAGTCCCCTGCTGGGCGACACGCTGGGCTATGCCTGGCTGCCCCATGTGGCGCAGCACGACCGGGAGGCTTTCGAAGCCCGCGCTCATGCTGCCGGGATGCTCGACTACATGCTGTTCGAGCTCAACCTGCAGGGGCAGCCGATTCCCGCGCAGGTCCGGGACAACTACTTCCCTGTCCTTTATGGTGCCTCCGAGTATCTGGAGGAAATGCCGCTGGGGCTGGATCTCAACTCGACGTTGCCGGGGCGCGAGCTGACCCGGCGCGTAGTGAAGACGCGCGCTGTTGCGGCCTCTATCCCGGTAGTCCTGCCCGGCGCACCGCCGGCCGATTCCACCGGGGTACTGCTGGCGGCGCCCTTCTACCGGACCAGCGTGACGCCCAGCCCAACGGCGGAAACCCGCGTCGGGATCCAGGGCATCCTGCTGGCGGCCATCAGTTATCGGCTGCTCATCGAGCAGGGCGTGGAGGGACGCGAGGAGCAACTGGCCCTGACATTGCGCGATTCCGGCGACCTGCGCCCGGATGTCCCCCTGTATCGAAGCCCGGTGTCCCCCGACCAGACAGCAGGGTTGGTGGCCGAGCGCCACCTGGCATTCGCTGGTCGCGACTATCTGGTGCGCGTCGAGCCGTCCAGCGACTTTCTGCGGCGCAACCAGGGGCATCCTCAGCTGTGGGTGATCTTCGCGGGCGGGCTGACCTCCCTGTTGCTCGCTGGTTATGTCCTGATCCTGCTGGGCCAGCGTCAGCGGGCGCTGCAACTGGTGGGAGAGCGCACGGCCGAACTGCGCGCCAACCAATTGGAGCTGCAGGAGAACCAGGCGCGCCTGCATTTCGCCATGGACAGTGCCGGTCATGGCGTATGGGACTGGAGCCTGGATAGCGGCAGCGTCTTCTACTCCCACGCCTGGAAAGCGATGCTTGGCTACCGCGACAGCGAGGTGGGCACCACGACCGACGAAAGCCTGAGTCGCGTCCATCCAGACGACAAGGTCGCACGTTGCGAAGCGTTGCGCCGGCATCTGCGTGGCGAGACTTCGCTCTACCAGAGCGAACATCGGTTGCGCTGCAAGAGTGGGCGCTGGCTCTGGGTACTCGATCGCGGGCAGGTGGTGGAGCGCGACAACGACGGCGCGGCGCGGCGCATGATCGGTACCCAGACCGACATCAGTTCGCGCAAGGCCGCCGAACTGGAGCTGGGCGAGGTGAATAGCCGTCTGCACGGCCTGCTCGATGCGGCGACCCAGGTTGCCATCGTGTCGACCGACCTGCGCGGGTTCGTGCGCAGCTTCAATGTGGGGGCCGAACGCATGTTCGGCTACAGCGCCCAGGAGGTGATCGGGAGGCCGGTGCCGGAGAACGTCTTCGTCAAGGACGAAATCCGCCGTCGTGCGCAGGATCTGTCGAGCATCCTCGGCCGTGAGATTCGCGGCTTCGAAGTGGTCGGAGCATTGGTCGGCGAGGGTCACGAGGAGCACGAATGGACCTGCGTACGTCGAGATGGCCGGCAACTGAAGATCAATCTGATCATCACCGGCGTGCGCGATTCGTCTGGCAGCACCACCGGTTACCTGGGCATCGCCACCGACATCACCCGGCGCAAGGAAGCGGAGCTGGAGCTGCGGCGCCTTTCGGTCACCGATGCGCTCACCGGCATCCACAACCGCCGTTATTTCAAGGAGCAACTGGACCAGGCCATGGCACGCTGCTCGCGCAGCGGCGAGCCGCTGTCGCTGGTGATGTTCGACATCGACCACTTCAAGAATATCAACGACCGCTTTGGCCACGAGGCGGGGGATATCGTGCTGGTGACCTTGTGCCAGCGCATTTCCCAGCGCCTGCGCAAGGTGGATGTGTTCTGTCGCCTGGGAGGCGAGGAGCTGGTGGTGCTCTGCCCGGGCAGTACCACGGAGCAGGCCTGGCAGTTGGCCGAGGCGCTGTGGCAGGCATTGCGTGGTCAGCCGATGGAGGGAGTGGGCGTGGTCACGGCGAGCTTCGGAGTCGCCTCCTGGTCCCCTGGGGAAAGCGCCGATGATCTGATGCGCAAGGTGGACCGAGCGGTCTATCGCGCCAAGCGCCTGGGGCGCGACCGTTTGGAAAAGGTCGAAGCCTGATGCGAAAACCCCGGCCTGTTGGCCGGGGCTCGCGTTGGATCAGTGCTTGGTGCTGCTGTAGAGATCCAGCAGTACCTGGTCGAGGATCGACGAGGCACCCCAGGGGCGGTTGCTGTTGAGAATTGCCACCACGACCCAGGTGCGGCCGTTGGCGTCACGGCTGAAGCCGGCAAGTGCGCGTACGGTGTTCAGGGTGCCGGTCTTCACGTGGGCTTCGCCGGCCATGGGCGTGCCGCGCAGGCGTTTGCGCATGGTGCCGTCCTTCGCCACGATCGGCAGCGAGGAAATGTACTCGGCAGCATAGGGGCTGTGCCACGCGGCTTGCAGCATGGCAGCCATCTCGCGAGCGCTGACGCGCTCGTCGCGGGACAGGCCGGAACCGTTCTCCATCACCAGGTGGCTGGCGGTAATGCCCTTGCGCGCCAGCCACTGGCGGATCACCCGCTGCGCGGCCTGGGCGTCGTCTGCGTCGGCGCCGTTGCGGTACTGGCGGCCGACCGAGAGGAACAGCTGGCGGGCCATGGTGTTGTTACTGAACTTGTTGATGTCGCGGATGATTTCCACGACGTCCGGCGACATGGCGCGGGCCACCAGGGTGGCGTTCTTCGGTACGGCGCCTTCACGGTCCTTGCCGAGGATGCTGCCGCCCAGTTCCTGCCAGATGCCGCGCACGGCACCCGCGGTGTAGGCGGGGTGTTCGAGAAGGGACATGTAGGTCTGTGCGCTACAGCCTTGCGGAATCTGCCCGGTGGCGACCAGCGAGGTACCGTCGAACTGGGTCACGGGGTTGAAACGCAGCTTCGGCCAGGCCGGGCAGGCGGCGGCCTTGCTCACCTGGATCTGGTTGTCGATGCGCACGTTCGCCAGCGGCGGGTCCATCAGGACAGTGGCTTTGCTGCCCTCGGTGCGGATTACCAGACGCACGCTCTTCAGGTTGACCATCAGCGAGTCGGGGCCGACCAGGAACGGCTTGTTGTCGTCGCCGCCGTCGTCATTGAACACCGGCAACTGCGGAATATTGAAGTAGCTGCGGTCCAGCACCAAGTCGCCGGTGACCTTGAGCACGCCATTGGCGCGCAGGTCGCGCATCATCAACCAGAGTTTCTCCAGGTTCAGCTTCGGATCGCCGCCGCCCTTCAGATACAGGTTGCCGTTCAGGACGCCGTCCTTGAGCTGGCCGTCGGTGTAGAACTCGGTCTGCCACTGATAGGTCGGGCCGAGCATCTCCAGGGCGGCATAGGTGGTGAACAGCTTCATGGTCGACGCCGGGTTCACCGAGACGTCGGAGTTGAAATAAGTGGCGTTACCGGGGCCTTCGAGCGGAATCATCACCAGCGAGAGAGCGTCATCGGTGAGCTTGCTGGCTCTCAGCGCCTTCTGTACGCGCTCGGGCAGGGTGGTGTTGATCTGGGCAACGGCGGGTAAGGCAAAGGGCAGTAATGTGGCGAGAGCGAGGACGCGCAGAGACTTGAACATAGAAAAGATGACATCCCAGTGGTCGGGCATTGACTTGAAAAAATGAAAAGATGAAGCGCAACACTACAGTTGAAGTACTCCCTGTTGGACTGGGAGACGCGGCACATTATGCCGCAAGCCGTTCCAGTATGCGCAGGCCTTCGAGAGCCGGTCGTCTCGACGAGATACTGCGTGACTGTGCTGGCGCAAGTTGTGTATTTGGCTCGGGCACACTTGTTCGTCGAGTGGCGAAGCCCTCATGAGGAGAGATTCAGATGGCCACCCATCGTTCCCGTCGTTTACGCAAGAAGTTGTGTGTCGATGAGTTCCAGGAGCTCGGTTTCGAGTTGAGCTTCAAGTACCGCGAGGGTAAGGACGAAGACTCCATCGGCAATTTCTTGAAGCGCTTCGCCGCTGATGCTGTCGAGCCCAATGACCTTGTCTACAGTGGGTGCGATGAGTACGGCTTCATCTGCCTGGCCCGGCGTGGCTCGGTGAGCAACGAGCAGCGCGAGTTGGTCGAAGGCTGGTTGAGGCAGCAGCCCGAGCTGGCGGAGTTCACCGTCAGCCCGTTGATTGATGCCTGGTACCCGGACCAGCCGGTCAATCCGCCTGCTCGTTGAGCTTGAGGCTCTCCTCCGCTCTCAGGACCTGCATCAGTTTCCATGGGTCGAGAGGTTTCGGCAGGCAGGCCAGGATGGGCTGGCCTCGTGCTCTGAGCGTTTTTAGCTCGGCCTGCAACTCATCTTCTTCGCGGCCACTGAACAGGACTGCGTGGAGAACCCTGCCTGCGTCGGCCAGCTCGCAGGCCAATTCGATTCCATTGACGTCCGGCAGATTTATGTCGCAGAGAAGCAAGTCGAATGGTTCTCTGCGACGTGCGCACGCTTCGCGCGCTTCCGTGGCGTCCAGTGCAGGAGTCAGCCTGAAGAATCCCAAGCGGTTCAATTGCATTTGGGTGGCGATTAACTGGAAGGGATGATCTTCGACGACCAGGATGCTGAGTTTGTTGTCCTGCATGACGAGCTCCTTGAAAACTCCGGATGCAGCTGATGAACTTCGCTGATGCTTTTTCACAGGCAAGCACAGGTGTCTAATAATTTTATTTTGGAGGTTTTAGTGTGTGCCTTCATATGTGTGCTCAGGTTTTAAATATCTTCTTTGTATTTGTTCTGGGTACTATTGCGGATGAAAGGTTAGGTCGATTTCTCTGGAGCTATTTTGGCTTCTGTGTTGAGCGAAGCGTGATTGTTATCTGGTCTGGCTGATCTTCAATGGTCTCTGACTATTATCTATTGCACTGTGCCGGTTGGACTTCAACTCTCCTAGGAAATGTGAGTTTTTATTCAGTGTTCACCAGCTTTTCTGGCGAAAGTGATTATCATCAGGCTTTTCCGTGAATAACCCCACGATGGATAGAGTTTAAGTCTGGCATCTGCTGCCGCACAGGTCGCAGAATCGAACGCCTCTTCGTGTCCGGAATGGCCTAGGCAGAGGTCTTCGATTGATTTTTGGCATCCTACAGGTCGACATGGTGGAGAGGCGTATCCATTGTTGCCTGTAAACAAGAAGAAATGCATACCTGGAGCCAGCTAGATGAAGTATGCGGAGATAGTGCCGAGGTTTATCAGGGCTCCAAGTCAGATTTTCTCCTGTTTGGAGTCGGAATATTCTTGCGGAAGGGAGGCGAGTGGTGGAGCTGAGAGAGATTATTGTAGGAATTATTTAGATGTTACGTAGGAAAACCCTCTAATGATAAATAATGAGGGTGGGTAATCTCGACAGAACAAGCTTGGCATATATCTTACGGACAAATATTAATTTCGATGGGTCTGTGGGAGGAAGCTTGATGAGCAAAGTTCTTATTGTCGATGACCATCCGGTCATTCGTATGGCAATGCGCGTTCTGCTGGAAAAGGAAGGCCACGTTATCGTCGGGGAGACTGACAACGGCGTGGATGCGCTTTCGCTTGTCAAGGATCTGATCCCCGACCTCGTCGTTCTGGATATCGGTATTCCTCGGCTCGATGGCCTGGAGGTCATCAGCCGGATCTCCGCTTTCGAGCTTCCGCTCAAGGTCCTGGTGCTGACCGGACAGAGCGCCTCGTTGTTCGCCATGCGCTGCATGCAGGCCGGAGCTTCGGGCTTCGTCTGCAAGCAGGGTGGGCTGGCGGAGCTGATCAGTGCGGTCAACGCCGTGGTTGCCGGTTACAACTACTTCCCCAGTACTGCCGTTCGCCAGACCCGCCGCAACAGCGGGCAGATGGATGACCAGGAACTCATTCAGCGTCTTTCCGACCGTGAGATGGCCGTCCTCCAGTACCTGGCCAACGGGTATTCGAACAAGGAAATCTCCGAACAGATGTTCATCAGCAACAAGACGGTCAGCACCTACAAGACCCGACTGCTGCTGAAGCTCAACGCCCATTCCTTGGTCGATCTGATCGAGTTTGCCAAGCGGAACGCGCTGGTCTGAGGTGTGTGATGTACCGCTTCCGCTTGCTCGTCAGTGTGTTGTTATTCCTCTGTTGTGGATGGGGAGTCGCGGAGCAGCACGATTGGACCGCAATGAACCTGCTGGCTCGTTCGACGGACGAGCCGGTCAAGGTGAAATTGAACGATTCAGACTGGCAATGGCTCAGGGACAAGCGCACGCTGCGTCTCGGTGTGACCGCGCCGGACTATGCACCCTTCGACATCATGGCCAGTGGCACGGATCTCGAAGGCATCACGGCAGATTTCGCAGGCGTCATTGCTGACGCGCTCAATGTCCACATCGAAGTGCGCCGTTATGCGAATCGCACCACCGCCCTGAAGGCATTGGAACAGGGCGATATCGACATGCTCAGTCGTTCCACCCGTTACGAGGCAATGCGGCCCGAAGTCACCCTGACTCAACCCTATTTTTCCAATCAGCCTGTGGTTATTGGCCCGGAGGGCGTACGCCTGGAGAGTGCTGCGCAACTGGTGGGAAAGCGCATTGCCGTGGTCAGCGACTATTTCTCCGTGGATGAGCGCGACAAATACCTTTCCGGAACCACCATCCAGAGCTACCAGTCGGTGCGTCGGGCCCTGGAGGCCGTTGCCTTCGGTCAGGCGGACTTCTACGTCGGGGATGCCTTCAGTGCTCAGTATCTGATCAGCCAGGGGTACCTGGCGAACCTCAAGCCGCTGAATTTCGCCGGCTTCGATGGCCTGGGGTTCAGCTTCGCCGTCATCTCCTCCGGGCATGAGCTGCTGGATATTCTCAACCATACCCTGGCTGCCATTCCACGCCAGACCAAGAGCGCAATCCAGCGACGCTGGAGTCCTGGCGGGGCATTCTCGATCGTCAATCAGCGACTCATCCTCACTCCCCGGGAACAGCGCTGGCTTGATCTTCATCCGCGCCCGGTGGTCGTCGTGGATCAGGCTCTGGCTCCCGTCTCATTTTTCGATGCTCAGGGGCAGTTCCGCGGCATTGCCGCGGACGTACTGGACCTCGTCCAGAGCCGCACTGGCCTCGACTTCGAGGTACGTCCTCAGCCCAGCGTCACGGCAATGCTGGAGCAGGTGAAAACGGGCAAAGCAGACATCATCTCAGCGTTGACACCGACGGCTCAGCGTGAAGAGTGGCTCGGCTTCACTCGTCCTTACATGACCGCCTCCTTCGTGGTCGTGGTGTCCGGAAAGAGTGACTGGCTACATTCGCTGGGTGATCTGGATGGGCGTCGAGTAGCGGTTCCAAAGGGCTCTGTCATCGCCGACTTTCTGCGTATGCATCATCCTCAGGCCAAACTGGTTGAGGTCGAAAACAACGTCGATGATCTGTCGATGATCAGCGAAGGCAAGGTCGATGCAGGAATTCATCTGCTGTCTTCCGCCAATTACCTGATCTCTCGCTATTACCCGGAGCTGCGTGTGGCACTTGCCCTCGACCGGGAGCCGGGCCAGTTCTCCCTGGCCGTTTCCCAGACGGACCCGGAGCTTCTCGGTATTCTGAACAAGGCGATCCTCGCCATTTCCCCCGAGGATATGAGCAACATCGTTACCCGCTGGTCCGCCAGCATGGAAAAGCCGGACAGCATCTGGCAAGGCTATCGCACGCAATTCATCCAGTTCGCGTGGGCCGCAACACTGTTGCTGCTCCTGCTATTGTTGTGGAACTGGCGCTTGTGGTTGAAGGTCCGGCACCGACAGGACTCCGAGCGCGAGCTCAATTACCGACTCGCATTCAAGCGTGCCCTGATCGATGGTATTCCCCAGCCGGTGGCCGTACGGGACCGCGAAGGACGTCTTGTCACCTGCAATATCGGATTCCTGACCGAGACCGGCATGTCCCACGACACGGTTGGCGGCACCCGAGTTGCCGATTGCTCGTGGCTGGATGCGCGCGACGCAGCCACGCTCCAG
Source organism: Pseudomonas sp. HS-18 (assembly GCF_020401845.1). Lineage (NCBI taxonomy): Bacteria > Pseudomonadati > Pseudomonadota > Gammaproteobacteria > Pseudomonadales > Pseudomonadaceae > Pseudomonas > Pseudomonas sp. HS-18. The sequence goes on along the minus strand of NZ_CP084413.1, from coordinate 4,412,714 downwards.
CTGATTCATCAGCAGGCTATGGAGCAGAATGGCAAAGTGGCCTCCGATCTGATGCTGCAGATTTGCGGCAATGTTCGTGAAATCCATTACTGGGCGACGCCATACCGTGGGCCCGGTGGGGAGCTCTCCGGCGTGGTGACCGGTTGGATCGATGTGACCGAGCGAGAGCGCCTGCATCACCAACTGGAGGCGGCCAAGGAGCAGGCCGAGGAAGCCAACCGTGCCAAGAGTACCTTCCTGGCGACCATGAGTCATGAGATCCGCACTCCCATGAACGCAGTGATCGGGATGCTGGAGCTGGCGTTGACTCGCGCCGATCAAGGCCACTGGGAGCGCGAACCGGTGGAAGTAGCCTATGACTCTGCGCACTCGCTGCTGACGTTGATCGGTGACATTCTCGACGTGGCCAAGATCGAGTCCGGACGACTGACCCTCCTGCCGGAGCGCGCGCACCTGCGCGAACTGGTGGAGTCCGTGGCCCGGGTGTTCGACGGGCTGGCCCGACAGAAGGCACTGGAACTGCGGCTGGAGATCGAGGCGGACGCCGCCTGTGACGTGCTCATCGATCCGCTGCGGTTCAAGCAGATTCTTTCCAACTTGGTCAGCAATGCCATCAAGTTCACCGATATTGGCCATGTGCGAATCCACGTCTCCGGAGAGAGGGTCGCTGGTGAGCGCCTGTCCCTCGAAGTCAGCGTGAAAGACAGCGGTATTGGGATTTCCGAAGAGGATCAGCGGCAGTTGTTCGAGCCCTTCAGCCAGGTTGCCCGCAGCAGCCACGCAAGTCGTGGCGGCACTGGGTTGGGCCTGACCATCTGCCGCAAGTTAGCGGAAATGATGGGCGGCACGGTGCGTATGGAGAGCCGCCCCGGCGTAGGAACGACGGTCACCGTGCGGTTGTTGCTGCAAACACTCGAGAGCCTGCCCGAAGGAGATGTGCGTCCGGCGCCGGATGTGCCGAGGTCTGTGCATTCGCTCAAGGTGCTGGTGGTCGACGACCACGCTGCCAACAGGATGTTACTGACCCAGCAACTGGAGCACCTGGGGCACCGGGTCGAAGTGGCGTCCGATGGTTCTCTGGCACTTCAGGCATGGCATCCGGGCGATTTTGATTTGGTCATTACCGACTGCAACATGCCGGTTCTCAACGGCTATGGCCTGGCGCGCAGAATTCGCGAACTGGAAGCGGAGATGGAGGCTGAGCCTTGCGTGATCTTCGGTTTCACCGCCAATGCCCAACCGGACGAGGTCGAGAACTGTCGACGCGCCGGGATGGACGATTGCCTGTTCAAGCCCATTGGTCTGGACAATTTGCGGGTACGGCTGGAAACAGTACCGAAGATCACCGCTGCCGATGACCGACCAAGAGACGCCCAGAGCAAGCGAGCCGATGGGGTTGACCTGAAGTCCCTGCGGGAGATGACCGGCGGTGACCCCGGTCTGATTCGCCGCCTGCTGGAGGAGTTGCACAGCAGCAACCGGCTCGATATTGACCAGGTTCGGCCTCTATGGGAGGCGGGTGACTGGAAGCAACTGGCGGACCTCGCCCACCGCATGAAAGGTGCCGCTCGCTTGGTCAACGCGGGTGCGCTTCAGGAGTTGTGCGGTCAGCTTGAAGGCGGCTGCAAGGATGGCCTGAGCAGCAAGGAGGTGCTCAATCGGGCATTGGCGGTGGAGCAGGCGATGGCGCTTTTGCAGGACGAATTGCTGGCGCAACTGCGGACACTCGTCGCCTAGTCGGCGCGACCGCTTCAGCTGGGGCTGGAGCGGCCGGTCATCTCGCGAGCCATCTCTGTGGCGTAGCTGTCCGTCATCCCGGCGATGAAGTCGATGACTCGAAGGAACGCGCGATAGAGCGTCCAGTCCGGTTCCGGTGCATTGTTGCCGAGCAGATCAAGGATGCGTTGGTTCTTGAATGACGGTTTACTCCGGCCGTACTGCTCGAGTGCCGCGCCGCAGAAGGAATTCAGCAGGATTTCAAGGGTGGTGTAGGCGCCGATCTCGTGCAGTGTCTTGCGCTTGTCCTGGAATATCTTTTCTCGCGCCATGGCCTTGGCTCGCTGCACGCAGTGTTTGGCGGGACCATGCATGTGCTCCACCAGGTCGCCTGGCAGGCTGCCGGCGAGCAGAGCAGGTTCCTGTTCGACGAAGGCTCGTGCGGCGGCGTTGGTCAGGTGCTCGATAGCCTTGCCGCGCAGGATGGCTAGCTTGCGCCGGCGTGAATCCTTCGGGCCAAGCTGGCGGTAGGTTTCCGGCAGGTCATCCCCCACCAGGTCGAGTAGCAGCGATTCGACTTCCGCGTAATCGAGCAACTCCATTTCCAGGCCGTCCTCCAGGTCGATCAGTCCATAGCAGATGTCATCGGCAGCCTCCATCAGATAGACCAGCGGGTGCCGCGCCCAGCGTTCGTCCTCCAATTGCGGCATGCCGAGCTTTTGGGTGATCTGCTCCAGCAACGGTAGTTCGCTGCGGTAGCAACCGAACTTGTGCTTCTTGTAGCCGAGGGAGTCGGCATGGCGTGCCGTCCAGGGGTATTTCAGGTAGGTGCCGAGGGTGGCGTAAGTCAGGCGAGTTCCACCGTCGAACTGGTGGTATTCGAGTTGCGTGAGGACGCGGAAGCCCTGGGCGTTGCCTTCGAAGTTCAGAAAGTCGGAGCTCTCCTCTTCGCTCATCCCATCCAACCAGCCGCGCCCGGCGGCCTGCTGGAACCAGTGGCGGATGGCATCCTCGCCGGAATGGCCGAAGGGCGGGTTACCGATATCGTGGGCGAGGCATGCGGACTGCACTATGACGCCCATGTCCCCCGGGTCGCACCATTCAGGCAGGCGATCGCGGAGGATTTCACCGACGCGCATGCCCAGCGAGCGGCCGACGCAGGCCACTTCCAGGGAGTGGGTCAGGCGGGTATGGATGTGGTCGTTGCTCGATACCGGGTGCACCTGAGTCTTGCGCCCCAGGCGGCGGAAGGCGCCGGAGAAGATGATGCGGTCGTGGTCCTTGTGGAAGGCGCTGCGGCCGAGTTCGGCGCTGCTGTGCACCGGTTTGCCGAGGCGTTCTCGAGGGAGCAGGGTGTGCCAATCCATTCTTCTTTCCGCAATCGAGAGAGTTACTGGCAACGCTAGCCGTTCGTGCCGGCAATCTCAATCGTGGCGCTAGAGACCTTCGGCGTCGATGTCGATGAGCAGAAGCCGTCGACCCTGGTCGATGAATTGCCCGGCAGTCATGCAGTATTGGTTGGTGGTGGCGTCGCGGTAGGTGTTGGAGAGTGTCAGGCGGCGTTCTTCCCAGCCCTCGGCGAGCAGTTGGTAGAAGTACGGACGCCAGGACCAGTTGTGCCCCAGGTAGCGGCGGTTTTCCTTCCAGAACAGGCCGTTCCACTCCAGGTTTGGCGAGGTCTGGGTGCCGTGGCGGTCGCACTGGTAAATGCGCAGCAGGCGGCTGAAGGACTCCGGCGCTGGTGGCAGGCTGCTGAGCATGGCGCCGCCTTCGGCCCAGGGGCGCAGCATGTTCATCAGTTCGGAGAGTTGTTGCCGCAACTGGATGAGGTTGGCGCGCTCCCGCAGCTTGCGATTCACGTAATGGTCGCGGCGCTGGGCAAAGGCGGCCCGGAAGGCGTCGCTGGCGGGAAACTCCAACGCAGGCTTGGCGAACAGGTAGCCCTGCACATAGCGCGCACCGCACTCCAGGGCGAAGTCCATCTCCTCTTCGGTTTCCACGCCCTCGGCGATGATCCAGCAGCCGGTCTTCTCGGCCATCTGCGCCAGGGCTTTCACTACCTCGCCGCTGGGGCCGCCGCGTGCTGCCTCCTGGAACAGGCGCATGTCCAGCTTGAGGATGTCCGGTTGCAGCGCCAGCACGCGATCCAACTGCGAGTAACCGGCACCGAAGTCGTCGATGGCGATACGCGCACCTGCGTCTCGATAGCGCGCCACCACTTCGGGCAGACGCTGGTGGGCACCGCCCAACTCGGTGATCTCGAAGACCACCCGTTCGGGCGGCACGCCTTGCTGTTGCAGTTGCTTGAGGCTGGGCAGTGGCTGGTTCGGGCGTAGGCGGCTGATCCAGCGCGGCGAAATGTTCAGGCTGAGGAACCAGTCCTTGGGCGCCTCATGGATGCGGGCGAGGGCGGCATCGCGGATTTGCCGGTCGAGGCGGCGCAGTTCGGCGAGGCCGACTCGCGGGTTGAAGAACAGCGGGCCGACCGATTGCAGGTCACCGTTGTCCTGGCGCAACCGCCCCAGCGCCTCGACACCGGCGATCAGGCCGGTCGCGGTGTCGATGAATGGCTGGAAGCAGGCGATGGGTTGCCCGTCGATCAAGGGACACATCCTTAGTGGCGTGACAGGAAAGCGCCGGAGCGCTGCTCCATGTCACTTTGCAAGAATGTGGCCAGTATGGACGTCAGAGGTGCGTCGAGGGCGCGGGAGGGTCCTGATGGTCGGGCTTCCTGCGCATCTGCAGGATGACTGGCGCCAGGGCGATCCCCAGCCGCAGCAGCCGTATCCAGCGACGCTTGCGTCCGAACAGGAGTGCCAGGGCTGCGGCACCGCCGGCGCCCCACAGCGGGATATTGCCGGCCAGTCCACCACGCAAGCTCTGGCCGACATGGCGAACCTGTTTCAGGGGTTGCAGCAGCAATTCACCTTCCTGGCGAAGCTGCTGGCGTTGCATTTCCAGGCGCAGGCGGACGATGGCCTTGCGCAGCTCGGCCCGGCTCAGGTTGCGGGCGTCCGGCATTTCACTCATGGCAACAGGCGCTCCCGGTCGCGGGCCAGTTCATCGAGGGTGGCACTGAAGGGCGAGCCTTCATCGGTGACCAACAGGTGCAGACGCCACGCGCAGAGCAGGCTACCGCCGACGTAAAAGAGGCACAGGCCGATGGCGGCCTGCAGGCGGTAGCTGTCCCAGAAGACAATCAACACCAGCACCGACAGCGCAACCAGCAGGAGCAAGGCGAAGACCAGTGCGAGGCCGGCCATCAGGAGCATCTGCACGGTACGGGTCTTCTGTTCCTGCAGCTCGATGCCCAACAGCTCGATGTGACCGTGCAGCAGGCCAAGGGCTGCGGCGCCGAAGCGCCGCAGGGAAGGAGAGTTGGCCGAGGACTTCGGCCCGGCGTCCATTCCGTCGCTCATCGGTCAGCGCCGGCTGACCAGCAAGCCGAGGAGGAAGCCGACACCGGCGGCGATACCCACGGCCTGCCAGGGGTGGTCACCGACGTAGTCCTCGGTGGCGTCCACGGCGGCCTTGCCCTGGTCGCGCACGGAGTCCTTGGTGGAGTAGATGGCATCGCGGGCACGCTTGAGGCTCTCGTGGATCTGCGTGCGCATCTGGTCGGCTTCGGCGCCGGCCAGGTCGGCGGAGCTCTGCAGGAGTTTCTCGGTGTCGCTGACGAGGGCTTGGAATTCGGCCAGGAGTTCATCCTTGGCGGCGTTCACTGCGGTCTTGCGAGGCATGTGATGCTCCTTGTGCGGGTTGAGGTTCCTAGTTTTCGAGCCCCGGGGGCGGAGGAAAGTTTCTCATAAATTCACCACGGGGCCGCTCTTGCGTGCGAGATGAAGCCTAGCTGTTGATGACCTGACTGGTGGTATGACGCTTGCATTTCTCTGGTGCGCATGGAGAGCAGAGCGCCCCACGGCGGGGCGTTTCCGGTGTCTTGACCGGCGCGGAAAATAAGCTCAAATCATTGAAAAACATAAGGAAGTACAGGAAATTGCGAAGCTGGTCGGTTGGCCTGTGGGCCAGTCTGGGTCAGCGCTCGGCTCTTCTGCGGTGCATCACTGCTTCAGCGTGGTGCGGCGCAGGGTCGCCGCGAGCCGTTTTGGTGCTTTCCCCTTGACCTCCGGGGCTGCCTGTAGCGATGGAAAACCTCAATAGTGCCGTAGAGACGCTGGTCCACGGCTCCAACACGCTGTTCCTCCTGATGGGCGCGGTCATGGTGCTGGCCATGCACGCGGGCTTCGCTTTCCTGGAAGTTGGCACGGTGCGCCTGAAGAACCAGGTCAATGCGTTGTCGAAAATTCTCTCGGACTTCGCTATCTCGGCCCTGGCCTATTTCTTCGTCGGCTACTGGATCGCCTATGGCGTGACTTTTCTGCAGCCGGCGGCGCAACTGACGAACGAAAACGGCTACGCGCTGGTGAAGTTCTTCTTCCTGCTGACCTTCGCCGCAGCGATTCCCGCGATCATCTCGGGCGGCATCGCCGAGCGGGCAAAGTTCGGCCCGCAGCTGATGGCGACCGCGCTGATCGTGGCTTTTGTCTATCCCTTCTTCGAAGGGCTGATCTGGAACGGCAACTTCGGTTTTCAGGACTGGCTCAAGGCCGAGTTCGGCGCGGCTTTCCATGATTTCGCCGGTTCCGTGGTGGTGCACGCCTTTGGCGGCTGGCTAGCGCTGGCGGCGGTGGTCCTGCTGGGGCAGCGCAATGGCCGTTATCGCGAAGGGCGCCTGGTGGCCTTCGCGCCGTCGAACATTCCATTCCTGGCGGCGGGCTCCTGGATTCTCATCGTTGGCTGGTTCGGCTTCAACGTGATGAGCGCTCAGTCGCTGGCTGGCGCCAGCGGCCTGGTGGCGGTGAACTCACTGCTGGCGATGGTCGGCGGCACGGTGGCGTCGCTGCTGGTTGGCCGCAACGATCCGGGCTTCCTGCACAACGGCCCGCTGGCCGGGCTGGTCGCCGTCTGTGCCGGTTCCGACCTGATGCACCCCATCGGTGCCTTGGCCACCGGCATGGTGGCCGGCGCGCTGTTCGTCTGGGCGTTCACCGCGACCCAGGTGCGCTGGAAGATCGACGACGTACTCGGTGTCTGGCCGCTGCATGGCCTGTGCGGCGCCTGGGGCGGGATCGCCTGCGGGATCTTCGGGCATCAGGCGCTTGGCGGCTTGGGCGGTGTGAGTCTTGCCAGCCAGGCGATCGGGACATTGCTGGGAGTCGTCGTGGCCTTCGCCGGTGGTCTGCTGGTGTACGGCCTGGTGAAGTCGGCAGTGGGAATTCGTCTGACGAAGGAAGAGGAGTACTACGGCGCCGACCTGTCGATCCACAAGATCGGGGCGCTCAGCCAGGACTGATCGGTCCATGACGAGACAAAGAAAAAGCCCGGCATCCGCCGGGCTTTTTCGTCATGCCGTGAGGGTTACCAGAGCGGCATGGTGTAGCTGACGATCAGACGGTTCTCGTCATAATCGTTGGTGTAGTTGGTGCGCATGGTCGCGTTACGCCACTTCACGCCCAGATTCTTCAGCGGGCCGTCCTGGAAGACGTAGGCGATGTCGGTGTCGCGTTCCCATTCCTTGCCTTCGCCGTCGGTGGTGATCAGGTCGATGTTGTCGCCCTTCACATAGCGGGTCATGAAGGTCAGACCGGGGATCCCGAGGCCGGCGAAGTTGTAGTCGTAGCGCGCCTGCCAGGATTTCTCGTCCTTGTTGGCGAAGTCGCCGATCTGGATGTAGTTCACCAGGTAGGGGTCGGTACCGTTGATGTAGGCGAAGCCGGTGTCGCCGCTCATCTTCTGGTAGCCCAGGCCGAAGGCGTGGTAGCCCAGGGCATAGGTGAACATGGCGTTGAGCGCCTTGTTGTCGATGTTGCTGCCGCCGTCGTCATTGGACTTGGCCCAGCGGATGTCGGACTTCAGCGACTGCTTGTCGGCGATCGGCAATACGTGGATCAGGCCCAGGTAGTGCTGCTTGTAGATGTCTTCCAGGCCGCCGTAGTGGTAGCTGGTGCTCAGACTGTCGGTCCACTTGTAGGTGAGGCCGCCGAACAGGAACTTGTTGGACGTCAGGCTATCGCCGAGCTTGATGTTGCGCTTGCCGCCGCCGGTGATGGTCATGTCCTCGTAGTCCGAGGAGTCGCGCTGGTTGACCTGGTAGAGGCGGCCGCCGTCGACGGTCAGGCCGTCCAGTTCGGCGGAGTTCAGGGCGAAGCCGCTGAAGGTCTGCGGCAGCAGGCGGGTGTCGTTGAACTGCACCACCGGCATCTTCGGCATCAGGGTGCCGCCCTTGAGCGTGGTCTTGGACGCGCGCAGCTTGGCGGTAACGCCCAGGTCGCCATAGCTGTCCTCTGCGCGCTTGTCGCTGGAGGAGCGTTGCAGCAGGCCGGTGCCGCTGCGGTCAGGCGAGGAGTCGAGTTTCAGGCCCAGGGTGCCCAGGGCATCGACGCCAACGCCGATGGTGCCGTCGGTGTAGCCGGACTCGTACTTGAGGATGAAGCCCTGGGCCCACTCCTCGGCCTTGTTCTGGGCAGGGGCCGGGCTGTCCTGGCGGAAGTCGCGGTTGAAGTAGAAGTTGCGCAGTTCGACGGTGGCCTTGCTGTCCTTGATGAAGTCAGCGTGGGCGAGTGTCGGAAGGATAAAGCTGGTACCCAGCGTGGACAAAGCCACGGCACGGGCGATCGGGGTCTTGCTCATTGTTATTGTCTCCTCGAGCGCTTGGGGCAGTTCGGTGATGCCGGTGGATCGGGCCGGCATGTCGATCTGTTACAGCCTACCTACTAAATCATTACCGAATGTTGACGACCCTTAGACCTTAGTCGCTGATTAGTGAGCTGGCTATTGAAGCGCCGAGTGACAGCTGGCGTAGCTTTCAGTCGATCCAATGGGGGTAGTAGCCGAGTTTGTCCTGCACCTGGGCATCGTGGGCAGGCACGACGGTCAACTTTGGATACGCACGCATCAATTCGTGTACGCGGGCCACTTCGGCCAGGGTCCGCTCGCGGTCGCTGTCCACCAGTTTGCGGCTGACCCAGAACTTCTCGCGGGGGCCGGTGAAACCGGACAGGCGCCAGGTGGTATCGCCGCTGAAGAAGAAGCGCCGACCGTCGTCGAGGGTGATGAACAGGCCGACCGCGCCGGGGGTATGGCCGTGCATCGGCACCAGCACCAGGCTGCCGTCGCCGAACAGGTCGAGGCTGCGGTCATAGCTCAGGAAGGGGCCGGATTCGAACTGGAACGGTACCCATTTCAGTGGATGGCGGAACTGGCTGGGGAATACCGCCGGAGGCTGGGCGATGTGGGCGTAGTTGATTTCCTCGTAGGTCGCCCAGACCGGCACGTCCGGGAAGTCGGACAGGCCGGAGGCATGGTCCCAGTGAGCATGGGAGAGAATGATCCGGTCGATGCGGATGCCGCTGCCCTGCAACTGTTCGCGCACCGGCTTCAGCCCTTGGTACTGGAACAGCGGCTTGTCCCACCAGGGCATGTCCTGCTTGAACTGCGCGTCCGCCTGGCTGCCCAGTCCGGTATCGAACAGCAAGGTCGCAGCGTGGTGCTGGATCAATACCGCGGTGTGGTTGAGCGGGACCTTCTGCGTCCAGTTGCCGCCGGCCACAGTGAATGCATCGAGGGTGGTTACGCCGGAGGTGCGGATCAGCGAGAAGCGCAGGTCGGCGGCCTGGCTGTTCAGGCCGGCGAGGGCGAGCAGCCCGGCCAGCAGTAGGGATGGCAGACGCATCGAGATTTCCTTTTCGTGGAGCGGAGAAGGGCGCCGCCAGGTTCGCGGCGGCGCGCAGATTCAGAGGGCGGGTTGTGCCACGTAGCCGGGCAGGGCGCGCACGCGGGCCAGCCAATCCTGCACATAGGGATAGCCGGATGGCTCGAGCCCGCCTTCCGGCGCCAGGGCGACGTAGGGGTAGACGGCAATGTCGGCGATGCTGGGCCTTTCCGTCTGCGCCAGCCAGCGGTGGTCGGCCAGCGTCGCGTCCAGCAGTTCCAGTGCATGGCGGCCCTTTGCCTGCGCCGTAGCCAGGTCGCCGGGGCGCTTGAATAGTTGGATCACCCGTGCCTGGGCCAGGCCGTGCTGCACCTCGTTGGCCGAGAAGCTCAGCCAGCTGGCGATTCGCCCCTGGGTCATGGCGTCCTGGGGATGCCAGTGCGGCTCGCCGTACTGCCGTGCGAGGTAGGCCAGGATGGCGTGGGAGTCGCCCAGGCGCAGTTCGCCGTCTTCCAGCGCGGGCACCTGGCCGCGCGGATTGATTGCCAGAAAGGCCGGGCGCTTGTGCGCGCCGCCCTGCAGGTCCACCTGCACCAGTTCAGCCTTGTGGCCGATGAGCCCGAGGAACAGACGAACCTTGTAGCAGTTACCGGAAAGCGCGACGTCGTGGAGTTTCATGGCGAGAGCCCTGTGCATTGTTGTGGGGACGGCGGAATAGATATTAGACAGACAGGTCTGTATAGTTCAAGCGAAATGACCGTCCACCCACCGGCACTTGCGCGGTCCTCCCTGCAACGCTCCGGCTCCCCATGGGCGCCGAGCCTCGCGCATAATGTCCGGTCAGGAGGTAATGCCATGGCATCCAGCAAACGCGAGCTGCTGCTCACCACCGCTCAGGACCTGTTCTACCGCGAGGGCTACCACGCTACCGGCATCGACCGAATCCTTGCCGAGTCGGGCGTGGCGAAGATGACGCTGTACAAGCACTTCAAGTCCAAGGACGAGCTGATCATGGCGGCGCTGGAAGAGCGCCACGCCCGCATGGTCGAGCGCATGGAGGTGGCCGGACGCATCCTCGCGCCGCGCGAGTCGATCCTGGCGATCTTCGACGGCCTGCAGGAGGTGCTCGACAGCCCGGACTTCTGCGGCTGCGCCTTCATCCACGCCGCGGGCGAATTCCACAACCGCGAACACCCCATCCACCAGCAGGCCGCTGAACACAAGGCCTTTCTCGGCCGCTTCTTCGCCGCCCAGCTGATGCGCCTTGGTGCTGCGGAGCCGGAGGCTCTGGCCCGCCAGCTGCAATACCTGCTCGAGGGCGTGCTGGTGATGGCGCATATGCAGGGCCCGGCGCAGCAAGGGCGAGAAGCCCGCGCCATGGCCGACACCTTGCTCAAGCACGCCGGAGTCTGAACCTATGCCGCCACCCCTGGAGCCTCACATGCCCCCGGAATGCCAACTCTTCGGCACCCTTGGCTGCCATCTCTGCGAAGTGGCCGAAGCCGTGCTGATGACCTTTGTCGAACACGGACTGTTGGTCGAGTTGGTGGACATCGCCGATCGCGAGGAATGGGTCGAGCAATATGGCTTGAGCATTCCCGTGTTGCGCCGCTGCGACTCCGGCGCCGAGCTGAACTGGCCCTTCGACGCCGAGCAGGTCGCCATTTTCCTCCGCCGCTGATGCCTTTGGCGGCTTTTCCTCTCCTCAATCAACTGATGCGAGGCGCATTGCAATGAAGATCGGATTTCTCGGATTGGGCGGCATGGGTGCTGCCATGGCTGCAAACCTCATCAAGGCCGGCCACCAGGTTGTCGTCTGGAACCGTTCGCCAGCGGCTGCCGAGCCCCTGGTGGCGCTGGGTGCCGTTGCCGCCACCACGCCTGTGCAGGCTTTCGACGTCGAGCTGGTGATTTCCATGCTGGCCGACGACAACTCCACCCGCACCGTGCTGCTGGACAGCGGCGCCCTGGCCTCGGCCAAGGCAGGGCTGGTGCACCTGAGCATGGCCACGCTGTCCACCGCCCTCGTCACCGAGCTGGTGGAGCTGCATCGCGAACAGGGCGTCGAGTTTGTTGCTGCGCCGGTGTTTGGTCGCACCGACGTTGCCGCCGCCGGCAAGCTGAACATCCTGGTCGCCGGCCCCGAGACGGCTATCGCCAAGGCGCAGCCGGTCCTTGATGTGCTGGGACAGAAGACCTGGCCGCTGGGCGACGACCCTTTGCGCGCCGTTGCGGTGAAAATCGCCGGCAATTTCATGATTGCCAGCGCCATCGAGGCGATGGGGGAGAGCACTGCGCTGGTGAAAACCTACGGGGTGGCGCCGGGCGAGTTCATGGAGATCATGGGCAACACCCTGTTCAACGCGCCGGTGTATCGCAACTATGGCGCCCTGATCGCCGAGCAGCGCTTCGATCCGGCGGCGTTCCGCCTGGTGCTGGGCCTCAAGGACGTGGGGCTGGCGTTGTCGGCCGGGCAGGAGCAGCGCGTGCCGCTGCCGTTCGCCAGCGTCCTGCGTGACAACCTGCTCGAAGCCATTGCCCACGGCGATGGCGATCTGGACTGGAGCGCGCTATCGCAGGTGGCGCTGCGCAAGTCCGGGCAGCTCTGATTCGCCCATGAAAAAGCCCGTCCGGCTGGACGGGCTTTTTTGTGCCTGATGATTGGTCTGCATGCAAAATCACAGGCAATAAAAAACCCGCCGTTAGGCGGGTTTTTCGGGATTTGGTCGGAGCGACTGGATTCGAACCAGCGACCTTCTCGTCCCGAACGAGACGCGCTACCAAGCTGCGCTACGCTCCGTTTGATGGCGCGCATTCTACCGAAAAACTTTTGACGCACAAGGGGTTAGCGAAAAATATTTTTCGCCCCCCGGTAAAACGCGAACGCCCCGCAGACCGGTCAGGGGCTGCGGGGCGTTTTCACCGCCGGGAGAATCAGAGGTCCTTGACGGTCCGTACCTGATCCTTGTTCACGCGGGCGGTTTTGCCATCCAGCTGTTCGAACTCATAGAAGCCGGATTCTTCGTCGTACTTGGGTTTGTCGACCGACTGAATCTCGCGACCATCGTTCAGGGTGATGACCGACGGAGTGGAGCAACCAGCGAGCACTCCGAAGCCCAGGGCGAGCAGGAAGGCGGGAAGCATCCGTTTGTTCATTAGTGAATCTCCTGATGAGCGAACATAAAGGTACGAAAAGTCTGACAGGGTGCTTCTTGGCATAGTTCCCGGAAAATTTTCGAATACGTCGCTATCGTGCGTGATAGAGCAGCTCTGGCGTGTTGAGATTGGCCAGGCGCGGGTCGTTCGCCGGGCAATCCACTGCCTGAAGCCCCAGGTTCGAGAACACATGGCGCGGGCTGCGGTCGCCCTGGTGCCAGGCCTGTTCTATCGGTTCGCGCATCGCCACCGGAATGATGCTGAACAGCGGCTCCCACTGCGTGCCGCAGCGCAGCATGTGCACGACGTCCGGCGCTTCAGCCGATGCGAGCAGCAGGCGCTCCAGCAGTTCGGTGTCCAGCAGCGGCGCGTCGCAGGGCAGCACCAGCAGGTGTGAGTGGCGTGCAGCGGCGAGACCCGCGCGAATGCCGGCCAGCGGGCCGGGGAAGTCCGGGCTGTCGTCCTGTACCAGGCGGTCGGCGTAGCCCGCGTAGACGTTCGCGTTGCGGTTGCAGGAAATGATCAGGTCGTCGCTGTACGGGCGGGCGAGGGCGGCGGCGTAGCTCACCAGCGGCTTGCCCTGCCAGTCCAGCAGGCCCTTGTCCTGGCCACCCATGCGCTGGCCGCGTCCTCCGGCGAGAATCAGGACGGAACAGCGGGGTAGCGGGGCTTGTGGCATGTCAGGGTCTCCAGGGGCGGGCCTGTGATATAACACCGCGCATTCCAACCTCACAAGCAAGGGCCCTCATCATGAGCCACAAGGCCGAGCAGCCATTCGTCCCGCTGAACATCGCCGTTCTTACCGTCAGCGACACCCGTACCCTGGAAACCGACACCTCCGGCCAGCTCTTCGTCGACCGCCTTAAGGCCGCCGGCCACAACCTCGCCGCTCGCGTCCTGCTCAAGGATGACCTCTATCGCATCCGCGCCCAGGTCGCGACCTGGATCGCCGAGGACGAGGTCCAGGTCGTGCTGATCACCGGTGGCACCGGCTTCACCGGCCGCGACAGCACCCCGGAAGCCGTGACTTGCCTGCTGGACAAGGTAGTGGACGGCTTCGGCGAGCTGTTCCGGCAGATTTCCGTGGCCGACATCGGCACCTCCACGGTGCAGTCCCGCGCGCTGGCGGGGCTCTCCAACGGCACCCTGGTCTGCTGCCTGCCGGGTTCCACCAACGCCTGCCGCACTGCCTGGGACGGCATCCTCGGCGAACAGCTGGACGCCAGTCATCGTCCCTGCAACTTTGTGCCGCACCTGAAGAAGGCGGCGCCCTGCGAGAGCCGCGGATGAGCTGCTGCGACAAGCCCGGCCTGCTGCCGGTCGAGGAAGCCCTGGCGCGCTTGTTGGCGCTGGCCGAACAGTCTCCGGTCTCCGAGTGCGAAACCTTGCCGTTGGCCGACGCCGATGGCCGCGTGCTGGCCGAGCCGCTGCTGGCCGGCCTGGACCTGCCGCCATGGCCGAACAGCGCCATGGACGGCTACGCGCTGCGCCTGGCCGACTGGCGGGGCGAAGCGCTGCCGGTAAGCCAGAAGATCTTCGCCGGCCAGGCCGGTGAACCGCTGCAACCGGGCACCTGTGTGCGCATCTTCACCGGCGCGCCTGTGCCGCAAGGCGCCGACTGCGTGGAAATGCAGGAAAACGCCGAGGTGCTGGAGGATGGCCGTGTGCGCTTCCTCGAAGCGATGGAAGCCGGCCAGCACATTCGCCCGCAGGGCCAGGAAACCCGCAAGGGAGACTGCGTGCTGCCCAACGGCACGCGCATCGGCCCCATCGAGATCGGCCTGGCCGCGTCCCTCGGCCACGCTGAATTGAAAGTACGTCGCCGCCCGCGCGTGGCGCTGCTGTCCACCGGCGACGAACTGGTCGAGCCGGGCACGCCGCTGGCGCTCGGGCAGATCTACAACAGCAACCGTCACCTGCTGCGCACCTGGCTGCTGCGCTTGGGTTGCGAGGTAGTGGACGCTGGCATCCTTCCGGACGACCTGGAGCGCACCCGCGCCGCACTGGCGGGGCTGTCGAACGTCGAGCTGATCCTCTCCACCGGTGGCGTGTCCGTCGGCGAGGCGGACTTCCTCGGAGCGGCCTTGCGCGAAGCAGGTGATCTGGCGCTGTGGAAGCTGGCGATCAAGCCGGGCAAGCCGCTGACCGTCGGCCACTACCAGGGCGTGCCGGTGATCGGGCTGCCGGGTAACCCCGCATCCACCCTGGTGACTTTCGCCCTGCTGGCGCGGCCCTACCTGATGCGCCGCCTCGGCATGCAGAAGGTCGAGCCGCTGCGCCTGCAGGTCCCGGCCGGCTTCAACCGGACCAAGCCGGGCAACCGTCGTGAGTACTTGCGCGCGCGTTTGGAAAATGGCCGTGCAGTGCCCTACGCCAATCAGAGCTCCGGCGTGCTGCTTAGCGCAGCCTGGGCCGAAGGGCTGGTGGAAGTGCGCGAGGGCACGACCTTGGCCGAAGGCGATTGGCTGAACTTCATTCCCTTCAGTGAGTTGCTGGACTGAGTGCTGGGAGCACCATGAACAACGCCGGTCTCAGACCGGCGTTTTCTTATGCTGCTGGCGATACTCGCCCGGTGTCTGGTCGGTCCAGCCCTTGAAGCTGCGGTGGAACGAGCGCGACTCGGTGAAGCCCAGATACTGGGCGATGTCCTGGATCGGCAGGTCGCTGTGTACCAGGTAATGCTCGGCCAGCTCCTGGCGCAGCTCGTCGAGGATCTGCTGGTAGCTGGTGCCGGCCTGCTGCAGGTGGCGCTGCAGGGTGCGCACCGTCATCTCGAAACGTTCGGCGACACGCTCCTTGCGCGGCAGGCCATCCTTGAGCAGCAGGCGCAGGGCGTTCTTCACCCGCAGCGGCAGCGGCTCGTCGTCGTCCAGCTCGGCCATCAGCGCCAGGGCGTGCTCTTCCAGGGTGCGCAGCAGGTTGGCGTCGGCCTGGCGCAGGGGATAGCTCAGCAGTTGCAGGGGCACCAGCAGGGCGCTGAAGGGTTGCTCGAAACGCACCGGGCAGCCGAATAGCTGCTCGTACTCGGCGATATCGGTGCCCTCGGGCTGTGCGTGTTCGAACCAGACTTCCTGCGGGGAGCCGCTGGTGTCGGCGATCCAGCGCGCATACAGCAGCCAGGACGCCAGCACGTTCTCCACCATGTGCCGGCGGATCTGCGCGGCCTCGTGGCGGCAATTCCAGATCAGCTTGATGTGGTCTCCGCCAGGCTCCAGGCGGCTGACGCCCATGTCGCCGACCAGCTTCTCGTAGGGAATGATGCGGCCCATGGCTTCGCCCAGGTTGGCGCAGTTCATGGTGATGTAGCCCAGCACGCTCCACGAGCCCGGCTGCACGAAGCGTGCAGAGTGCAGGCCGAACAGCGGGTCGCCGGAATGCGCGCACAAATGCTGCAGCAGGCGTTCGTGAGCCTCGCTGGGCAGGCGCTGGCTGTTGTCGCTCAGTTGCGAGCGCGCAAGGCCCGCGGCCTTGAGGGCGACGTCCAGGTCCATGCCGAGGGACTCGGCGTGGCGCAGGTATTTCAGCAATGCGGGGACGGAGGTATAGCCGAGGGAATGCATGGCGTTCGTTCTTGTTCTGGTGTCTCGATCGGCAACTGCGCCTGTCTTGATCCGACAGTGACAGGGCAGGGCGGCTGGCTAGTATAGGCAGCCATCAAGCGGCACCGAAATAGCAATCGAAATTGCAGACAGAGACCCTGAATAAAAGGAGCGGGCATGCGACGCTGGAACGGCTGGGGTGAAGAAACGACGGTGGTGGAACTGCCCGACAACGGACGCAGTTTTCTCGCCGAACTGGTCGGCCCGGGCCTGACGCTGCCGGACGCGACGCTGGAGCAGGTACTGGCCAAGGTACCGGCCTCGCGCCTGCCCGAGCATCCGCTGGTGGTGCGCGAAGCCCGCGACCGCCTGCTGCACGCCCGAGGCCAGAGCCTGCCGGACTGGCTGGCGATGCGCGAAGGCGAGTTCGGTGTGTTCCCCGATGGCGTGGCCTACCCGCAGACTGCCGAGCAGATCCGCGAGCTGCTGAAGTTCGCCGAGCTCTGGGACTGCCTGGTGATCCCCTACGGCGGCGGTACCTCGGTGGCCGGCCATATCAACCCGCCGGAGTCCGACAAGGCGGTGCTCACCGTTTCCCTGGAACACATGAACCGCCTGCTGGAGCTGGACGAGCAGAGCCTGATCGCCAGTTTTGGCCCCGGCGCCAACGGCCCGCAGGTGGAAAGCCAGCTGCGTGCCCGTGGTTACACCCTCGGCCACTTCCCGCAGTCCTGGGAGCTTTCCACCCTCGGCGGCTGGGTTGCCAGCCGCTCCAGTGGCCAGCAGTCGCTGCGCTACGGGCGCATCGAGCAACTGTTCGCCGGCGGCACACTGGAAACCTTCGCCGGCAGCCTGGAGATCCCGACCTTCCCGGCGTCCTCCGCAGGCCCGGACCTGCGCGAGATGGTGATGGGTTCCGAAGGCCGTTTCGGCATCCTCTCGTCGGTGAAGGTGCGGGTCACGCGCATCGCCGACGATGAGCGTTTCTATGCGGTGTTCCTGCCATCCTGGGAGCAGGCGCTGGAAGGCATCCGCACCCTGGTGCAGGCGCGCGTGCCGCTGTCGATGTTGCGCTTGTCGAATGCCATCGAGACCACCACTCAACTGGCCCTGGCCGGCCATCCGGGACAGATCGCCTGGCTGGAGCGCTACCTGAAGATGCGCGGCGCGGCCGAGGGCAAGTGCATGCTGACCTTCGGCGTCACCGGTGACCGCGCGCAGAACGCGACGTCGCTGCGCGCCGCGCGCCGCCTGCTCAAGGGCTTCGGCGGCGTGTTCACCGGCACCCTGCTGGGCAGGAAATGGGCGCAGAACCGCTTCCGCTTCCCCTACCTGCGCGAAGCGCTGTGGGAGAACGGCTACGTGGTCGATACCCTGGAAACCGCCACCGACTGGTCCAACGTGGACAACCTGCTCAACCGTATCGAGGCCTGCCTGCGCGAAGGCCTGGCCGCCGAGGGCGAGCGCGTGCACGTGTTCACCCACCTGTCGCACGTCTACGGCGAGGGTTCTAGCATCTACACCACCTACGTGTTCCGCCCGGCCGCCAGCTATGCGCAGACACACGAGCGCTGGCGCAAGCTCAAGCATGCCGCCAGCCAGACCATCGCCCAGAACCGCGGCACCATCAGCCACCAGCACGGCGTGGGCAAGGACCACGCGCCTTACCTGCCGGTGGAAAAGGGCCCGCTGGGCATGGCGGCGATCAAGGCGCTGGCCGGGCATTTCGATCCCTCCGGCCGGCTGAACCCCGGCACCTTGCTGCAGGACTGAACCCATGCCTGCCTGGAACGCAGCCTGGCGCGCGCAGGCGCTGCCGGAGCTGGCGGCACGCGACTGGGACCTGATCGTGGTCGGCGGCGGCATCACCGGCGCCGGCATCCTGCGCGAAGCGGCACGGCGCGGATGGCGCTGCCTGCTGGTCGAGCAGCGCGATTTCGCCTGGGGCACCTCCAGCCGCTCATCGAAGATGGTTCACGGCGGCCTGCGCTACATCGCCAAGGGCCAGTTCGGCCTGACCCGTGACTCGGTGCGCGAGCGCCAGCGCCTGCTGGGCGAGGCGCCGGGGCTGGTCGATCCGCTGAGCTTCATCATGCCGCACTACCAGGGCGGCTTCCCCGGCCCGCGGGTGTTCGGCACCCTGCTGTCGCTGTACGACGCGCTGGCGGGGCGGCGCAATCACCTGTTTCATCGCCTGGAGGAACTGCGCTACCTGGCGCCGGGCCTGAAGGAAGATCGCCTGCTGGGCGGCACCCGCTTCCAGGATGCGGTAACCGATGACGCGCGCCTGGTCATGCGTGTGCTGGGCGAAGCGCGAGCCGAGGGCGGCGAAGCACTGAATGGTTTGAAGGTGATCGAACTGGATCGCCGCGATGGTCGCGTTCAGGGGCTGGTTGCCGAGGATCGCGAGAGCGGCGAGCGCTTCACCTTCCGTAGCCGCGCCGTGGCCTTGGCCACTGGCGCCTGGGCCGATGCGCTGCGGCAGAAGCACGGCAGCGAGCACATCCGCCCGCTGCGTGGCAGCCACCTGTTACTGCCGGCCTGGCGCCTGCCGGTCACCCATGCGTTCAGCTTCATGCACGGGCAGGACAAGCGTCCGGTCTTTGTCTTCCCCTGGGAAGGGGCGACCGTGGTCGGCACCACCGACCTGGATCACCGGGAAACCCTGGACGATGACGCAGCCATCAGCCGCGAAGAGCTGGAGTACTTGCTGGCCGCCTGCGCGCAGCAGTTTCCTGCTGCGCAGATCACCGCCGGCGATGTGCGCTCCACCTGGGCCGGTGTACGCCCGGTGGTCAGCGATGGCACGCCCTCGCTCAAGCCGTCGGATGAAAAACGCGAGCATGCGCTGTGGGTCGAGCCCGGGTGCGTGACTCTTGCTGGCGGCAAGCTCACGACCTTCCGCCTGCTGGCGCTGGAGGTGCTTGCCGCTTGTGCGCCAATGCTGGAGCGCCAGCTGGAAACTGCGCCTGACCACGTCTTCGCGGCCGTCGAGGACGTCGTCCTGCCGGGCCTCATTCCACCTCAGCAGCGCCGCCTGCGCGGGCGCCATGGGCGCTCCTTGCCGGAACTGGCGCGCCTTCTGAACGAGGTGGGCAGCGAGTGTATCGGCCATACCGATTCGCTCTGGGCCGAGCTGGCCTGGGCGGCGGAAGGCGAACTGGTGCTGCACCTGGACGACCTGCTGCTGCGTCGCACCCGCATTGGCCTGCTGCTGGCCGATGGTGGCGCTGCCGAGTTGCCGAGGATTCGCGCCTTGTGTCAGCGCCGCCTGGGCTGGGACGACGCGCGCTGGAAACAGGAAGAACAGGACTACCTGGAGCTGTGGCGCCGCAGCTACAGCGTTCCGCACTGACCGACCCTCCATGACCAAGAGCCCCATGAATAACAACAACTACCTGCTGGCCATCGACAACGGCACTCAGAGCGTGCGCGCGCTGCTCTTCGATCTCCAGGGCAACCTGGTGGGCAAGGGCAAGGTCGAACTGGAGGCGTATTTCTCCTCGCAGCCCGGTTGGGCGGAGCAGCACCCGGACTATTACTGGGAGCAGCTGGGCGAGGCGTGCAAGCGCCTGTGGGCCAGTGTCGACATCGACCGCAGCCGCATTCGTGGCGTGTCGCTGACTACCCAACGCGGCACGGTGATTCACCTCGACGAAGCCGGCCAGGCCCTGCGCCCGGCGATCATCTGGCTGGACCAGCGCCGCGCGGAGCTGGGCGATCCGATCAAGGGGCCCTGGGGCTGGCTGTTCAAGCTGGTGGGCGCGCAGGGCGCGGTGGACTACTTCCGCACCCAGGCCGAAGCGAACTGGGTGGCCCAGCAGCAGCCGGACATCCACCAGCGCACCCACAAGCTGCTGCTGCTCTCGGGCTTCCTCACCCAGCGCCTGTGCGGGCGTTACGTGGACTCGGTGGCCTGCAGCGTTGCCTACCTGCCGTTCGACTACAAGAAGCTCGCCTGGGCTGCGCCGCGGGACTGGAAGTGGCAGGCGATCGACGTGCGCCCCGAGCAATTGCCGGAGCTGTACAAGCCCGGTGAGAAACTGGGCGAGATCACCGCCGAGGCCAGCCGCCTGACCGGTATTCCCGAAGGCCTGCCGCTGATCGCCGCGGGTGCCGACAAGGCCTGCGAAGTACTCGGCGCGGGCGCGATCGACCCGAGCGTGGCGTGCCTGTCGTACGGCACCACCGCGACCATCAACACCACCCGTTCGCGCTACCTGGAAACCATCCCGCTGATCCCGCCGTACCCGGCGGCGATTCCCGATCACTACAACACCGAGGTGATGATCTACCGCGGCTTCTGGATGGTCAGTTGGTTCAAGCGCGAGTTCGGCCTGCGCGAGATGCAGCGTGCCGAGGAGCTGGGCGTCGAGCCGGAGAAACTCTTCGACGAACTGGTCAACAGCGTGCCAGCCGGCTCCATGGGCCTGATGCTGCAACCCTACTGGACGCCGGGCATCCGCGAGCCGGGCCTGGAGGCCAAGGGCTCGATCATCGGTTTCGGCGACGTGCACACCCGCGCGCACATCTACCGCGCCATCCTCGAAGGCCTGGCCTACGCGCTGCGCCAGGGCAAGGAGCGCATCGAGAAACGCTCCGGCACCCGCATCCAGCGCCTGCGCGTGGCCGGTGGCGGCTCGCAGAGCGACGCGGCGATGCAGCTTACTGCCGACATCTTCGGCCTGCCGGCGGAGCGCCCGCACGTCTACGAAGCCTCCGGCCTGGGCGCTGCCATCGATTGCGCGGTGGGGCTGAAGCTTTATCCGGACTTCGCCAGCGCCATCGCCGCCATGACCCGCGTCGGCGACGTCTTCCACCCGCGCCCCGAGGCGCAGCGGACCTACGAGCGGCTGTACAACGAGGTCTACCAGCGCATGTACAAGCAGCTCAAGCCGCTGTACCAGAGCATTCGGGAGATCACCGGCTACCCGGCCTGAACCGCCCATTCCCGATTCAGTGATGAAAAGCGAGGAAATTTTCCCGCGCTACTCTGGGTCCATTAGTTGACGCTCAATGGACTACTCGCGAGGAAGCCGACCATGACCCAGCCCAGGGCCCTGCTGATCCTGCACGGCAAGCAAGCCGCCAACGACGAAGTGCGTGCCGCCGTGCTGGCCACGCGCGAAGCGGGGCGCCAGTTGGATGTCAGGGTGACCTGGGAGGGCGGTGATGCTCGGCGGCTGGTGGAGGAGGGCCTGGCGGCGGGATACACCACGCTGATCGCCGGCGGTGGCGACGGCACCGTGCGCGACGTCGCCGAGGCGCTGGTCCAGGCCGGCGGCAAGGCCAGCCTGGCCATCCTGCCGCTGGGCACCGCCAACGACTTCGCCCGCGCCGCCGGCGTTCCGCTCGAACCCGCGGCCGCGCTGGCCTTGCTGGACGTGCCGCCGCGCCCTATCGACCTGGGGGAGGTCGACGGACAGTTCTTCCTGAACATGGCCACGGGTGGCTTCGGTTCGAAGGTCACCGCCAACACCCCGGAAGACTTGAAGAAGCTGCTCGGCGGCGCAGCCTACCTGCTGACCGGCCTGACGCGCTTTTCTGAAGTCCATGCGGCCCAGGGGCGCTTTACCGGACCGGATTTCGAGTGGGAAGGCGAATTCCTCGCCCTGGGCATCGGCAATGGCCGACAGGCTGGCGGCGGACATGTGCTCTGCCCGCAGGCCACGGCGGATGACGGGCTGCTGGACGTGAGCATCCTGCCCACCCCGCAGGACATGGTCGGTACGCTGGGCGCCTTGCTGGGCAGTAGCGGGTTCGGCATCCAGGACGTCTTCATCCGGGCGCGCCTGCCCTGGGTTGAGGTCGAAGCCCGCGAGGGCCTGGACGTCAATCTCGACGGTGAGCCGCTGGAGGGCCGCAAGCTGCGCTTCGAGGTGCGCCCGGCAGCGCTCGCCATGCACCTGCCGGCAGACTCGCCGCTGCTCTCGTCCACTGGGCGGCTCGTTGCCGAACAAGGCTGATCGCGCTGGTCCGGACCGGACAAGTCGTGCATGATGGCGCACGGCCAGTATCTTGTTGGTGTCGATACGGCCGATAGCTCTCCCGCACGACTCATTCCGAATCTGGAGCAGGCATGGCCGGTATTCTCGACACTGTCGATCAACGCACCCAACTGGTAGGCGAGAATCGCCTGGAAATCCTGGTCTTCCGCCTCGCCGGGCGGCAACAGTTCGCGATCAACGTGTTCAAGGTGCAGGAGGTGCTGCAGCTGCCGCGCCTGACGCTGATCCCGCAGCGCCATCCGATGATCTGCGGGGTGATCAACCTGCGCGGCCAGACGCTGCCGGTGATCGACCTGTCGCGCGCCATCGGCATGCGCGCGCTGACCCCGGATGCCAACAGCACCATCATCGTTACCGAGTACAACCGCTCGGTGCAGGCGTTCCTGGTGGGTGGGGTGGAGCGCATCCTCAACCTCAACTGGGAATCGATCCAGCCGCCGCCCGGTGGCGCCGGCCGCCAGCATTACCTGACCGCGATCACCAAGGTGGAAGACCGCCTGGTGGAGATCATTGACGTGGAGAAGGTGCTCGCGGAGATCGTACCGATGAACACCCGTGTCTCCAGCGACCGCCTGGACGGCACGCTGCTCAGCCAGACCCGAGGCCGCGAAGTGCTGGTGGTGGACGACTCCAGTGTCGCTATCTCTCAGCTGCGCGATACCCTTGGCCAGCTCGGCCTGCGCCTGCATGTGGCGACCGACGGCCTGCGCGCGCTGCAGCAACTCAAGCGCTGGGCCGATGAAGGCCTGGACATGGAAGAGAAGCTGCTGATGATCTTCACCGACGCCGAGATGCCGGAAATGGACGGCTACCGGCTGACTACCGAGATCCGCAACGACCCGCGCCTGCGTGACCTCTACGTGGTGCTGCACACCTCGCTGTCGGGTAGCTTCAACGACGCCATGGTGAAGAAGGTCGGCTGCGACGACTTCCTCTCCAAGTTCCAGCCGGACCAGCTGGTGGAGGTGGTACGCCGCCGCCTGCAGAAAGTTCCCGCCTAGCTCCGATCTCCCTGTAGGAGCGAGGGGGGACGCCTAGTTCTTGCTCGCGAACGCTCGTCGTCGGATATACCGGCATCCAGCTGTTCGCTAGCAAGCCCGCTCCTGCAGGAGAGTGCCCATTGCTAGACGCCCGTTCCACACCGTATAAGGTCGCTTTCGCCTGCACGAAAGGAAGCCTCCGATGTACACCCTCAGCGAGCTCTACCGCTACCCGGTCAAATCCACTGCCTACGAGCCCCTGGAGTCCGTTCGCCTGGACGCCCTGGGCCTGGAAGGGGATCGACGCTGGATGGTGGTCGACTCCGCCAACGGGCGCTTCCTCACCCAGCGCCTGCTGCCGCAGATGGGCCGTATCGAGGCGCGCTGGCAGGACGAATTCCAGGCGTTGCGCCTGCGTGCACCGGGCATGGACGACCTGCTGGTGCAAGTGCCGGGACGCGATGACAACCTGCGTGGCGTGCTGATTTGGCGTGACATGCTGCAGGTGCCGGATGCCGGCGATGCCGCCGCGCAGTGGCTGAGCGCATTCCTCGAGCGTGATGTGCGCCTGGTGCAGATGCCCGAGCAGCGTGCGCGGCAGGTGGACACCGCCTACGCCTCGCCCGGCGAGCACGTGCACTTCGCCGATGGCTTCCCGCTGCTGCTGATCGGCCAGGGCTCGCTGGACGACCTGTCGACGAAGGTTGGCCGCCCGCTGGAGATGCTGCGCTTCCGCCCGAACCTGGTGGTCACTGGCGCCGAACCGTTTGCGGAAGACGGCTGGAAGCGCATCCGCATCGGCGACGTCACCTTCAAGGTGGCCAAGCCCTGCGCGCGCTGCATCCTCACCACCATCGACCCGCATACTGGCGAGCGCGACGCTGCCCGTGAACCGCTGGCCACGCTACTGGGTTATCGCAACGTCAATGGCGAGGCGCTGTTCGGCGAGAATCTGATCGCCCTGAACAGCGGGACACTGCGCGTGGGTATGGAAGTAGAAGTTCTGGAGTAGGGCGCATAGTCACATCACGCGTAGGGTTGTGCGCCTGGCCCCAACGTGCAGGAGCGAGCTTGCTCGCGAACCCGCCTGCCGCCTGTGCCGCCGGAAACTTTTCGCGAGCAAGCTAGCGCCTGCAGGTAACCGCAGGGCGAACAACTTTCACGGTTGTTCGCCGTCGGCGCCTTACAGCTTGCTGTCGACGCAACCGGTGCTCTGGCACTCGCGCTCACGCTCGCGCAGCACGGCCAGGCGCTCGTTGGTCTTGTCCACGGCGCACTGCAGGTTGACGAAGTAACCGCCGTCGCGCTCGTAGCTGCACTGGGCGTCGCGGTCCTTGATCCAGGCGATCTGGCTCTTCTTCAGCGCGGCCTTCTGGCCGTCGTTGAGCATCTTGCGCAGGGTGCCGAATTCATTGTTCAGCTCGCGGTCGACCTGGGCGTACTCGGTGCTCAGGCAGTACACGCTGTCGAAGGCGTTGCGCGGCTTCTCGCAGGCGGCGAGGGCGAGGTCGGCGCTGAGCAGGCCTGCGGCAAGCATGGAAAGGGAGAGAACGGTCTTGCGCATGGAAATTTCCTTTTTTCCTTGAGGGAATGAAAACCGCCCGGCGGGTGCCGGGCGGTGGAGGGGTGTCAGAGCTCGTCGAAGAAGCGTTCGTGCCAGTCGACGATGGGTTGTGGCGCATTGAGCTTCTGTCCGTAGATCACCGCGTAGGACAGCACGTTCTGCACGTAGGAACGGGTCTCGTCGAACGGAATGGTCTCCACCCAGACGTCGAAGGCCAGGTGGCGCGCATCCTTCAGCCATTGCCTTACGCGGCCGGGGCCGGCGTTGTAGGCGGCGGTGGCGAGCACGCGGTTGCCGTTGAACTGGCCGTGAACCTGGCTCAGGTAGGCGGCGCCGAGCTGGATGTTCACATCCGGCACTATCAGTTGCTGCGGCGAGGCCAGCGGGATGCCGAACTTACGCGAGGTTTCCTTGGCGGTGGCCGGCATCAGTTGCATCAGGCCGGTGGCGCCGACGCCAGAGCGCGCATCGGACATGAAGGCGCTTTCCTGGCGGGTGATGGCGAACACCCAGCTGGAATGCAGGCCGCGGTTGCGCGCCTCGCGCACCAGGGTGTTGCGGTAGGCCATCGGGAAACGGATATCCAGGTCGTCCCAGTACTTGGCCTGGCTGATGGCGCGAATGGCCGGGAAGTACCACTGCATGTCGTAGGCGATCTTGGCCTGGGCCAGCAGCTCATCGTGGCTCAGGTGGCGGGCGGCGTGGTACCACTCGCGGCGGGCGTTGATGATCTCGCCACGGGCGTAGAATTCCAGCGCGCGGCGGGTACTCGGCGCATTGCGAACGCGTTGCATGGTGCCGGCATCCGGCGAAACCGGGCGGTTGTTCAGCTGGTACGGTGCATTGATCCGGTCGGCGGCGAGGAAGCCATAGAAGTCACGCTCGTCGGCCACTGGCTTGTACAGGCTGACGGCTTGCTTGTTCTGCGGCTGCGCCAGTTGCAGCGAGCGCGCCTGCCAGTACTTCCAGCGGTTGGTCTCGGCCAGCGACGGCGGCAGCGCGCGGGTCAGCTCGTAGGCGTCTTCCCAGCGGCCCAGGCGCAGCAGCAGGCGCAGGCGCCATTCGGTGACGGTGTCGTCGCGCAGTTGCGGGTCGTACTTGACCATCATCGGCAGGGCGCGCGGATCGTAGCGGCGCGCCAGGCTCAGGCCGATCTCGCGGGCGATGGAGACCTTCTCGTCGCTGGAGAAGGGCAGCACCGAACTGTAGTAGTCCAGCAGGGTGATGGCCTTTTCCGGGTCCTGCTTGGCCAGGCGGCGCAGACCCAGGCCGACGACGTCGGCGGTAGCATGGTCGCGGGCGCCAAAGCGGGTGGTCTGGCTCAGCTGCGCGGGGTTCTGCGCCACGTTGACCATCAGTGCGCCCTGGCTGCCGAGGGTCGGCAGGCGCTTGGAGAGCACGGTGGCGAGGCTGTAGTTGCCTTTCTCGGCGGCCAGCTTCAGGCGCTTCCAGACCTTCTCTTCGGTGAGCTGGCCATCGGCCTGCCACATGGCGAAGGTAGTGTCGCAGGCGTCGGGCTGCGGCTTGCCGACCAACCAGAGCTTCTCGGCGGTGGCATAGCCCTCGGCCTTGTTGCCATGGCCGAGCTGATACTGGCCGTAGAGACAGTCCAGTTCGGTGAAGTTCATCTTCGGGTCGTAATAACGGACGAAGGTGTTCCAGTCGCCCTGATCGGCCAGCTGGCGCATCCAGCGCAGCTTCAACCAGTTGATCTGCGGCAGGTCGCCGTGCTGCTCGATGAAGCGCTCGATCTCGGCGTTGCTGGCGCTTTTCAGGCGGTTGGTCAGCTCGTCATAGGCCAGGTACGGCTGCAGCGGATAATCGGCCAATGCCGACTGGTAGCGGAAATACGGGCCGCTGTCATTGCG
This sequence comes from Pseudomonas sp. HS-18, assembly GCF_020401845.1. Taxonomy (NCBI): domain Bacteria; kingdom Pseudomonadati; phylum Pseudomonadota; class Gammaproteobacteria; order Pseudomonadales; family Pseudomonadaceae; genus Pseudomonas; species Pseudomonas sp. HS-18. The sequence continues at coordinate 4,386,172 of NZ_CP084413.1, read as the reverse complement.
CGCCAGTGCCTTCTGCGCCTCGTCGTACATCTGGCGCTGCTGGGGCAGGGACGCTGCATTGGCTGTCGAAGCGGACAGGCTGAGGATCAGGCAGGAGAACAGTGAGAAAAGGCGACCGCGCATGGCTCTTCCGGGAAGATGATCGGTGGGCGCTGGATGGCGCGCGCCCGCTGCCCTGTAGCTTAGCCTGTTGCGCGAGGGCGGCGAAAGCGCCACCACAGATGCACCGCGCAAAGGCGGACGCCTGTCTCGCTGCGCGAGTTTGCGCGCGACCCTCTGACTTTTCCGCGCTTTCCCTTAAACTGCGCGCCCTGTTTGTGGAGATACCCAATGACCCTGCTCAAGTTCACCGACGTGTCACTCGCCTTTGGCACCACTCCGCTGCTGGATAAGGTGTCCTGGCAGATCGCCCGGGGTGAGCGGGTGTGCGTCATTGGCCGCAACGGTACCGGCAAGTCGAGCATGCTCAAGCTGGTCAAGGGCGAGCAGAAGCCCGACGACGGCGACATCTGGCGCGCCCCGGCGCTGAAGATCGGCGAACTGCCGCAGGAGTTGCCGCGCGCCGACGACCGCACCGTCTACGACGTGGTCGCTGAAGGTCTGGCCGAGGTGGGCGAGCTGCTGGCGCGCTATCACCACCTGAGCATGCACATCGAAAGCGAAGAGGACCTGAACAAGCTGGCGCGCGTCCAGCAGGAGCTGGAGGCCCGCGACGGCTGGCGCCTGGGGCAACTGGTGGACACCACACTGACGCGCCTGCAACTGCCGGCCGACAAGACCCTCGCCGAGCTCTCCGGTGGCTGGCGCCGCCGCGTGCTGCTGGCCCAGGCGCTGGTGGCCGAGCCCGACCTGCTGCTGCTGGACGAGCCGACCAACCACCTGGACATCGGTGCCATCGCCTGGCTGGAAAATGCCCTGGCCGACTTCCCCGGCGCCGTGCTGTTCATCACCCACGACCGTGCCTTCCTGCAGGCCGTGGCCACCCGTATCCTCGAACTGGATCGCGGCCACCTGATCGACTGGAACGGCGACTACGCCAGCTTCCTCGTGCATAAAGAGCAGGAATTGGCTGCGGAAGAGGCAGCCAACGCGCTGTTCGACAAGCGCCTGGCCCAGGAGGAAGTGTGGATTCGCCAGGGCATCAAGGCCCGTCGTACCCGTAACGAGGGCCGTGTGCGAGCGCTGAAGGCAATGCGCAACGAGCGTGCCGATCGCCGTGAGCGCCAGGGCAAGGCCAGTTTCCAGCTGGAGACTGCGGAGAAGTCCGGCAAGCAGGTCATCGTCGTCGAGAACGCCGGCTTCGCCCACCCGGGCGGCCCGGCGCTGATTCGTGATTTCTCCCTGGTGCTGCAGCGCGGTGACCGCATCGGCCTGCTGGGCGCCAACGGCACCGGCAAGACCACCCTGCTCAAGCTGCTGCTGGGCGACCTGCAGCCGACTTCCGGCAGCGTCAAGGAAGGCACCCGACTGGAAGTGGCTTATTTCGACCAGTTGCGTCACCAGCTGGAGCCGGAAAAGACCGTCATCGACAACATTGCCGAAGGTCGCGAATTCATCACGATCAACGGGCAGAACCGCCACGTTCTCAGCTACCTGGGCGACTTCCTGTTCTCCCCCCAGCGCGCCCGCACTCCGGTGAAGGCGCTCTCCGGAGGCGAGCGGGCACGCCTGTTGCTGGCGAAGCTGTTCAGCAAGCCGGCCAACCTGCTGGTGCTGGACGAACCGACCAACGACCTGGACGTGGAAACCCTGGAGCTGCTCGAAGAAGTGCTGCTGACCTTCGACGGCACCGTACTGATGGTCAGCCACGATCGAGCCTTCCTCGACAATGTGGTCACCAGCACCCTGGTGTTCGAAGGTGAAGGTCGCGTGCGCGAATTCGTCGGCGGCTACCAGGACTGGCTGCGCCAGGGCGGTTCGCCCAAGTTGCTCGGTGTAGGTGAAGAGAAGGGTGACAAGCCCGCTGCTGCTGCCGTTGCCGAGCAGCCGGTGGCTGTCAGTGCGCCGGCGGAAGCCGCGCCGAAGAAGAAACTCAGTTACAAATTGCAGCGCGAGCTGGAAGCCATCCCCGGGCAGATCGAGGCCCTGGAAAGCGAGATGGCAGCGTTGCAGGAAGAAACCGCGTCGCCGGATTTCTACCAGCGCCCGCAGGGCGAAACCCAGGCCGCCCTGGCGCGCCTGAGCTCCCTGCAGGAAGAGCTGGACCGGCTGATCGAGCGCTGGGCCGAACTGGAAGAATAATCCGGTCGGTCCGGCGATGTGCCCGTGCATATCGCTGATCAAAGACTGCTAGGAATGGCCGAATGGCAATCGAGTACCGCATCACCCTGGATGATGAGCACGAGTTCAGTTACCGCATCGAGCTGGAGCGCCAGTACGATCCGCAGATAGCCGCCCAGGCGCCGCGCTGGACGCGCCTGGAGAACAACCGCTGTAGCAATTGCCCGCTGAGCACGGCGCAATACAGCCACTGCCCGGCGGCAGTGGATCTGCACCGGGTGATCGAGGACTTTCGTGGTTTGCCGGCTTTCAAGAAGGTCTCGGTGCAGGTCCGTACGCCCGAGCGGGAATACATCAAGCATGCGGGGCTGGAAGAGGGACTGCGTGCACTGCTGGGGGTGATCATGGCCACCAGCGCCTGTCCGCTGCTGGGCCGACTCAAGCCCATGGCGCAGCAGCACCTTCCGTTCGCCAGCAACCAGGAGTTCATCCTGCGCGCAGTGTCGCTCTACCTGATGCGGCAGTACTTCAACTTCCGCGAAGGGCGGCATGCGGATTGGGAGCTGAAGGGGCTGGTTAAGCAGTTCCAGCAGTTGCAGCTGGTCAACCAGGCGTTCTGGCAGCGCATCCACGAGACCTGCGAAGGCGACTCGAACCTGAAGGCATTCCTCAGCTTCTTCTCCATGGCGTCGAGCATGAGCTATTCGCTCGAGGCACAGTTGCAGAAGGTGCGACCACTGCTGATGAGCGGGGACATGCTCGGGGCTTGAAACGAAGCGGGCCCCGCAGGGCCCGCTGTCTCACCTTGAGCTGGTTCAGCTGGTTTTCTGCAGGCGCACGGCGAGAACGTCGCAGGGCGCACCGTGCAGCACGTCGTTGGCGGTAGAGCCCAGCAGCAGGGCTAGACCGTGGCGGCCGTGGCTGCCGACGACGATCAGGTCGCAGTCCTGTTCATCGGCAAGGCGGTGGATTTCCTGGCGTGGCTGGCCGTAGACCAGGTGGCACTGGGAACTGGTGATCTCGGCGTAGGTCAGGGTGAACTGGTGCAGGCGCTCCTTGGCCTGGTCGAACTGCTGCTGTTGCAGCATCGACAGGTCCATCGGCACGTCGCCACCGAAGGCCATGGCCATGGGCTCGACCACATGCACCGCCGAGAGCCGGGCATCATTGGCCTTGGCCAGGGCGACCGCCCGTTTCATCACCGGGTCGCATTCTTCGGTAAGGTCGACGGCGACCAGAATGTGTTGGTAGGGCATGAGCGTCTCCTCCGGGGGACTCGATAATTATCAGTATGGCCCTAACGGCCGTGCTTGACCTGTTTGACCGGTATACCCGATATGACCACGTGGATGGTAATTCTTCTTGTCGCATTGGTGCTCAGCCCCCTGACCTGGCTGATTCCTTCGCGCGGCCAGCGCGGGCAGATGGACTTGCGCCTGCAGGCGCGACGCCTGGGCCTGGCTATGCAGATGGCGCAGCAGGACTGGCCGCACTGGCTGGAACGGCAGCCGCCGCGCCAGTGCGCCCAGTACCACCGCGCGCGCGGCAGGAACCGCGATGTCTGGTGCTACTGGCAGAGCGAGCCGGGTGTCTGGCTGGACCGCTGGCGCGAGGCGAGCGCCCCGGTCGAGCTGGCCCAGGCGCTGGCCAGCCTGCCGAAGGATGTCTACATGGTCGAGGCCACGCCCCAGTTCCTGGCGTTGTACTGGGGCGAGCGGGGCGACAGCAGCGATCTTGAGCGTGTCGCGACCTTCCTCAGGCAGCATGCCTGATTCGATCAGCTCTGCTGCGCGGCATAAAGGCCGGAGACCTTCTCCAGGTCTTCAATGATGCGGTCGGAGTACTTGTTGATCAGGAACGGCACGCTGTTCTGGTTGTAGTTCTGCAGCGATTTTTCGATGTAGCGCCACTTGATCGCCACGCCGCGCAGCTCCTGGCCGATCTCCGGCGTGGTCTGCGGCGCCTGCTGCAGCTTCACCAGGTTGATCGCGAAGCGGTTGGCGAGGTCGTCCAGCGGGCGTTCCTCGCCGCCGCCGAAGAAGCTGGCGCCCACCGAGGCATTGCGTGAGGCGTAGTCCACCGCGATGTCCTGCATCAGCAGGCTCTGCTCACGGGTCTGCTGGGTCAGCGGCGGGACCTTGCTGCCGCTTTCTTCCTGGATCTTCGCGTAGAGCTGCTCGGCGGTGTCCAGCAGCTTGCGGTTCTGTGCGGCGAGGTCGGCCACCGGTTGCAGGTCGGTGTAGCCGCTCTTGTCCAGTGCGCCGGTGAGGGTGTGCAACTGAGCCGCGTAGGCTTTCCATTCATCCTGCAGCTCGCTTCTGAGCTTCTTCGATTCGTTGCCGGGCATTTCCCCCAGCTTGCCCAGAGCGTCAGTCGCGCTCTGCGACGAGGCGTCGACCATCTTGGCGTACTTCTGGTCGCCTTCCATCGCGTTGAACATGAAGAAATCGCCGAGGCTGCGCTGGGCGGCCAGGCGCGTCTGGTGGACATTGAGCAGGTCGCTGGCGGTGTCGGCGGCAGCGATGAGGGGCAGGGCGGTGAGCGCGAGCGCGGACAGCAGACGCACGAGCGGACGGCTGGACATCGTTCCAACTCCTTGGAGCCATGGGCTTCTTGTTGTTTTGTTTTGCACAGGTTCCAGGCGTCCGCCGGTGTTGGCAGGAGGCAGATCGCCATTGCGCCCGACTCTAGCGCGGGCCATGGGGTTTGAACAGTGGCTGTCGGAACGGTGGTGCCAGGTAGCGATTGTCATGATAGGCGTGATGAATGGGGTATCAGGACTGCGCTGAATGCTCCGGCCCAGACGCCCCGGCCGCTTTGCGACTGTTACGTCTCGCCGATTGACAAGCATTGGCTTTTGCTAGAAGGTGGGCGCACCCAAATCAAACGGGCGTATGAATCGAGCGTTTGCCCTGCGCAGTGACTCGATCAGAACGCCCCGGCTATCGCGTCGGCGGGTGTGCCGCAAGCTTTGGGACTATCCTCGGCGACTGCCGGGCCGTCCCGATACACGGTGTCCGACGTGTGATTTCAAGCTTCCCTAGCGTGGAGATCAGTTGATGATTTACCAAGGTAAAGCCATCACGGTTAAGGCTCTTGAGAGCGGCATCGTCGAACTGAATTTCGACCTCAAGGGCGAGTCCGTCAACAAGTTCAACCGACTCACCCTGAATGAACTGCGCCAAGCAGTCGATACCATCAAGGCCGATGCGTCCGTCAAGGGCGTGATCGTGACCAGCGGCAAAGGCGTGTTCATCGTCGGCGCCGACATCACCGAGTTCGTCGACAACTTCAAGCTGCCTGACGAAGAGCTGCTGGCCGGCAACCTCGAAGCCAACAAGATCTTCAGCGACTTCGAAGACCTCAACGTTCCGACCGTAGCCGCGATCAACGGCATCGCCCTGGGCGGCGGTCTGGAAATGTGCCTGGCGGCCGACTTCCGTGTCATGAGCGCCACCGCCAAGGTCGGCCTGCCGGAAGTGAAACTGGGTATCTACCCGGGCTTCGGCGGCACCGTTCGCCTGCCGCGCATCATCGGCTGCGACAACGCGGTCGAGTGGATTGCCTCGGGCAAGGAAAACAAGGCTGAAGACGCGCTGAAAGTCGGCGCCGTCGATGCCGTCGTGGCTCCCGAGCAGCTGCAAGCCGCCGCTCTGGACCTGGTCAAGCGCGCCATCGCCGGCGAGCTGGACCACAAGGCCCGCCGTCAGCCGAAGCTGGAAAAGCTCAAGCTGAACGCCATCGAGCAGATGATGGCCTTCGAGACCGCCAAGGGCTTCGTTGCTGGCCAGGCCGGCCCGAACTACCCGGCTCCGGTCGAAGCGATCAAGTCGATCCAGAAAGCCGCCAACTTCGGCCGTGACAAAGCGCTGGAAATCGAAGCCCAGGGCTTCGTGAAGCTGGCCAAGACTTCGGTTGCGCAGAGCCTGATCGGCCTGTTCCTGAACGACCAGGATCTGAAGAAGAAGGCCAAGCAGTACGACGAGATCGCCAAGGACGTGAAACTGGCCGCCGTACTGGGCGCCGGCATCATGGGCGGCGGCATCGCCTACCAGTCCGCTTCCAAGGGCACTCCGATCCTGATGAAGGATATCCGCGAAGAGGGTATCCAGATGGGGCTGAACGAGGCCTCGAAGCTGCTGGGCAAGCGCGTCGAGAAAGGCCGCATGACCCCGGCGAAAATGGCCGAGGCACTGAACGCCATTCGCCCGACCATGTCCTACGGCGACTTCGGCAACGTCGACATCGTCGTCGAAGCCGTGGTCGAGAATCCGAAGGTCAAGCAGATCGTTCTGGCTGAAGTTGAAGGCGTAGTGAAGGAAGACGCGATCCTCGCGTCGAACACCTCCACGATCTCCATCAACCTGCTGGCCAAGGCGCTCAAGCGTCCGGAAAACTTCGTCGGCATGCACTTCTTCAACCCGGTGCACATGATGCCGCTGGTAGAAGTCATCCGTGGCGAGAAGTCCAGCGACGTCGCCGTCGCCACCACCGTGGCCTACGCCAAGAAGATGGGCAAGAACCCCATCGTGGTGAATGACTGCCCCGGCTTCCTGGTCAATCGCGTGCTGTTCCCGTACTTCGGCGGCTTCTCCAAGCTGCTGGGCTTCGGTGTGGACTTCGTGCGTATCGACAAGATCATGGAGAAGTTCGGCTGGCCCATGGGCCCGGCCTATCTGTCCGACGTGGTCGGCATCGACACCGGCCACCATGGCCGTGACGTGATGGCTGAAGGCTTCCCGGACCGCATGGCCGTGGAAGGCAAGACTGCCGTCGACGTGATGTACGACGCCAACCGCCTGGGCCAGAAGAACGGCAAGGGCTTCTACGCCTACGAGACCGACAAGCGCGGCAAGCCGAAGAAAGTCACCGACCCGCAGGCGTATGAGCTGCTGAAGTCCATCGTCACCGAACAGCGCGAGCTGAGCGACGAGGACATCATCAACTACATGATGATCCCGCTGTGCCTGGAAACCGTGCGCTGCCTGGAAGACGGCATCGTCGAGACCGCTGCCGAGGCCGACATGGGCCTGATCTACGGCATCGGCTTCCCTCCCTTCCGTGGCGGTGCCCTGCGTTACATCGACTCCATCGGTGTGGCCGAATTCGTCGCACTGGCCGACCAATACGCCGACCTGGGTGCGCTGTACCACCCGACCGCGAAGCTGCGTGAAATGGCCAAGAACGGCCAGAAGTTCTTCGGTTGAGTGCGCAACGAATAGAGCGAGAGTGAATTTATGAGCCTGAATCCGAGAGACGCCGTCATTGTCGACTTCGGCCGCACCCCGATGGGCCGTTCGAAGGGTGGCATGCACCGCAACACCCGCGCGGAGAACATGTCCGCGCACCTGATCAGCAAGCTCCTGGAGCGCAACCCGAAGATCGACCCGGCGGAAGTCGAGGACGTGATCTGGGGCTGCGTGAACCAGACCCTGGAGCAGGGCTGGAACATCGCGCGCATGGCGTCGCTGATGACTCAGATCCCGCACACCAGCGCCGGCCAGACCGTCAGCCGCCTGTGCGGCTCGTCCATGAGCGCCCTACACACCGCCGTGCAGGCGATCCAGACCGGCAACGGTGACGTCTTCGTCATCGGTGGCGTGGAGCACATGGGCCACGTCGGCATGATGCACGGCGTCGATCCGAACCCGCACATGTCCCTGTACGCCGCCAAGGCGTCGGGCATGATGGGCCTGACCGCCGAGATGCTGGGCAAGATGCACGGCATCACCCGCGAGGCGCAGGACAAGTTCGGCGTGCGTTCGCACCAGCTGGCCTGGAAAGCGACCCAGGAAGGCAAGTTCAAAGACGAAATCATCCCGATGGAAGGCTACGACGAGAACGGCTTCCTGAAGATCTTCGACTTCGACGAAACCATCCGTCCGGAAACCACCCTGGAAAGCCTGGCCGCCCTGAAGCCGGCCTTCAACCCCAAGGGCGGCACCGTGACCGCGGGTACTTCCTCGCAGATCACCGACGGCGCTTCCTGCATGATCGTCATGAGCGCCCAGCGCGCCCAGGACCTGGGTGTACAGCCGATGGCCGTGGTTCGCGCCATGGCCGTGGCGGGCGTTGATCCGGCGATCATGGGCTACGGCCCGGTTCCGTCGACCAACAAGGCGCTCAAGCGCGCCGGCCTGACCATCAACGACATCGACTTCTTCGAGCTCAACGAAGCCTTCGCCGCACAGGCCCTGCCGGTGCTGAAGGACCTCAAGATCCTCGACAAGATGGAAGAGAAGGTCAACCTGCACGGCGGCGCCATCGCCCTGGGTCACCCGTTCGGCTGCTCTGGAGCGCGTATCTCCGGCACCCTGCTGAACGTGATGAAGCAGAACAGTGGCACCCTGGGCGTGTCCACCATGTGCGTGGGCCTCGGTCAGGGCATCACCACCGTCTTCGAACGCGTCTAAGCTTTCGTGGATGGGATAGCCGGGGCCTTGTGCCCCGGCTTTCGTTTTTGTCGGGTGGGGATTGCCCGGCGGCCGCGCAATCAGCACAATCGCCGCCTTTTGGCCGGCGGAGGGAGAACCGACATGCACTTGCAGCCCGGATTGTATCGACACTACAAGGGACAGCAGTACCGCGTGCTCGGCGTCGCCCGGCATTCGGAGACCGAGGAAGACCTGGTGATCTACCAGGCGCTTTACGGCGAATTCGGCCTCTGGGTTCGCCCGCTGAGCATGTTCACCGAAGCGGTGGAAGTGAATGGCGAGAAGGTTCCGCGATTCGCTCTGATCAGCGCCGAAGATGATCCGTTGGGTCTCCAGACCGGCCCGTCCGGCGAAACCCAAGCTTGACCTTGGCGCGACCGCCACTATATATAGCGGTGCCGCTCCAAGCGCCTCCCTCCTTGTAAATTCATCTTTTCGACGCAGGAATCTTCCGATCCATGGGTAAATCGCTGGTCATCGTGGAATCACCGGCCAAGGCCAAGACCATCAACAAGTACCTGGGCAACCAGTACGTGGTGAAGTCGAGCATCGGCCACATCCGCGACCTGCCCACCAGCGGCTCGTCCGCGTCGAAGGAGCCTGCGGCGAAAGCGCGCAAGACCGCTTCCGAAGCGCCGGCCCTGTCGCCGAAGGAGAAGGCCAAGCGCCAGCTCGTCACCCGCATGGGCGTCGACCCGGAGCACGGCTGGAAGGCCAAGTACGAGATCCTGCCCGGCAAGGAAAAGGTGATCGAGGAACTGCGCCGCCTGGCCAAGGACGCCGACACCATCTATCTCGCAACCGACTTGGACCGCGAAGGGGAGGCCATTGCCTGGCACCTGCGCGAGGCTATCGGTGGCGACGACTCGCGCTACAAGCGCGTGGTCTTCAACGAAATCACCAAGAAGGCCATCCAGGAGGCCTTCTCCCAGCCCGGCGAGCTGGATATCAACCGCGTGAATGCCCAGCAGGCGCGCCGCTTCCTCGACCGCGTGGTGGGCTACATGGTCTCTCCGCTGCTGTGGGCGAAGATCGCCCGCGGCCTGTCCGCCGGCCGTGTGCAGTCGGTGGCGGTGAAGCTGGTGGTGGAGCGCGAGCGCGAGATCCGCGCCTTTGTCCCGGAAGAGTACTGGGAAGTGCATGCCGACCTCGGCACGCCGAAGAATGACAAGGTCCGCTTCGAGGTGGTGCGCGAGAAGGGCGAAGCCTTCAAACCGCTTAATGAAGCGCAGGCCATGGCCGCGCTGGAGAAGCTCAAGGCTTCCAGCTACAGCATCGCCAAGCGCGAGGACAAGCCGACCTCCAGCAAGCCCTCGGCCCCGTTCATCACTTCCACTCTGCAGCAGGCTGCGAGCAATCGCCTGGGCTTCGGTGTGAAGAAGACCATGATGATGGCCCAGCGTCTCTACGAAGCCGGCTACATCACTTATATGCGTACCGACTCGACCAACCTGTCGGCCGACGCCATCGACATGGTGCGCGGCTTCATCGACAGCGAGTTCGGCAAGAAGTACCTGCCGGCCAAGCCGAACTTCTACTCCAGCAAGGAAGGCGCCCAGGAAGCGCACGAAGCGATTCGTCCTTCCGACGTCAACCTGCGTCCGACCCAGCTGTCGGGCATGGAGCGCGACGCCGAGCGCCTGTACGACCTGATCTGGCGCCAGTTCGTGGCCTGCCAGATGCCGCCGGCTGAGTACCTGTCCACCACCGTCAGCGCCGCTGCCGGTGACTTCGAGCTGCGTGCCAAGGGCCGCATCCTCAAGTTCGATGGCTACACCAAGGTGCTGCCGCAGCAGAGCAAGCCGGGCGAGGACGACGTTCTGCCGGTCATGAACCAGGGCGACGCGATGAAGCTGCTCAAGCTCGACCCGAGCCAGCACTTCACCAAGCCGCCGGCGCGCTTCTCCGAAGCCAGCCTGGTCAAGGAACTGGAAAAACGCGGCATCGGTCGCCCGTCCACCTACGCGGCGATCATCTCCACCATCCAGGAGCGCGGCTACGTCACCACCCATAACCGCCGCTTCTACGCGGAAAAGATGGGCGACATCGTCACCGACCGCCTCAACGAGAGCTTCTCCAACCTGATGGACTACGGCTTTACCGCCGGCATGGAGGAGAACCTCGATGACGTGGCCCAGGGCGAGCGCGACTGGAAGAATGTGCTGGACGAGTTCTACGGCGACTTCCGCAAGAAGCTCGACCTGGCCGAGGCCGCCAACGACGGCATGCGCGCCAATCAGCCGACACTGACCGACATCCCCTGCCGCGAGTGCGGCCGACCGATGATGATCCGTACCGCCTCCACCGGTGTGTTCCTCGGCTGCTCCGGCTACAGCCTGCCACCCAAGGAGCGCTGCAAGGCGACCGTGAACCTGATTCCGGGCGACGAGATTGCCGCGGATGACGAGGGCGAGTCCGAGTCCCGCGTGCTGCGTGGCAAGCATCGCTGCCCGATCTGCAGCACCGCGATGGATGCCTATCTGGTCGACGAGAAGCGCAAGCTGCACATCTGTGGTAACAACCCGGATTGCGCCGGCTACGAGATCGAAGAGGGGCAGTACCGCATCAAGGGTTACGAAGGCCCGAGCCTGGAATGCGACAAGTGCGGCAGCGAGATGCAGCTCAAGACCGGCCGCTTCGGCAAGTTCTTCGGCTGCACCAACCCGACTTGTAAGAACACCCGCAAGCTGCTGAAGAATGGCGAGCCTGCACCGCCGAAGATGGACGCCATCCGCATGCCGGAACTCAAGTGCGAGAAGGTGGACGACATCTACGTACTGCGTGACGGCGCTTCCGGCCTGTTCCTGGCCGCCAGCCAGTTCCCGAAGAATCGCGAGACCCGTGCTCCGCTGGTGGCCGAGCTGATTCCGCACAAGGAAGAGCTGGATCCGAAGTACCACTTCCTGCTCGCCGCGCCGGCAAAAGATCCGGATGGCCGCCCGGCGGTGATCCGCTTCAGCCGCAAGACCAAGGAGCAGTACGTGCAGTCCGAGGTCGACGGCAAGCCCACTGGCTGGCGTGCCTTCTTCGACGGCGGCAAGTGGAAGGTCGAAGACAAGCGCTGATGGAAGGCGCGCCCCGCTGAGGCGGGGCGTGCTTATACTGCCGAAGTCGACTGCAGAGGGCCCGGTCATGGCGAACGAACTCTATACCCGCACCAACCAGAAGCTGTTCTTCGCCGGCCTTGCCCTGGAAGCCTGGCGCAGCGCCGAAACGGCGCGTGCGATGAATGCCCAGGCGCGCATCCAGGCCGAGCGCGAAGCGGCGTTGTTCCATCTCTATGGTGCCGTGCTGGGTGTGGCCCATGAGATCGCCGGTTACTACCGCCTGCCCCAGGCTGGTGCGCCGCGCGTCGATATGCTGCTGAATGCCGAGGTGCTGGCCGCCGCTCCAAGCCCGGAGCTGGCCGAAATGGTCGAGCTGGCGCAATCGCCCGAAGCCTGGCTGGGTCGCCTGCTGGCCGCCTATGCTGCGCTGTTCCAGCCCCCGAGCGAGCCGAAGAAAGCCAAGGTCGATCCGACCCAGCCGTTGATCCAGGCGGTGAATGTCGACGACGAGACGCCGGACGAACTGGGCAATGAAGAGCTGGAAGCCTGGCGCAAAGCCCTGAAGGATCTGGTGCTGCGTTTCCGCGCCTCGCTCACCGAGCTCTGATTCCCGCTTCACACTGTGCCGGCCTTCTGGTCGGCCGATGCGCGCTTTGGCTAGGGCGTAGTGGGTGTGGCTGTTACACTACGCGTTCTGCTGTGGAGAACTTCGCTATGCCAACCTCATTTCTGGAAATTGTCGAGCTGCCTGACGGGCGCATTGTGCTGCGTCGCGCGGACGAGGAGGAGGCGCTGGTGACCCTGGAGTTCTCCGCCGATGCCAAGGGCTTCCTGCAGGGCCAGCACATCGAGATCGCCAAGGCGATGTTCAATGTCGGTGTGCAGATGGCCGGTCGTCTCGCCGAAGGTGGTGACATGGGCATGGACGACGAAGGTCCGCGCGTCCTGCACTGAGTTCTGCCGCCTCACTGCGCTCGCGGTGAGGCTTCTTGTTCAGTTCATCCCAGACGAATATTCAGGCTCTGCGCCTGGCCGGCAACGGCAGCGCGGGAAAGCTGCCTGCGCGCGCTTTCGCTGAGATTCAGCCAGCTCACCACCGTATGGCTGTTGCCCAGGCGCAATGCTTCGCAGGCCAGGGCCTGTGCTGCGGCCTGATCGCGGGCAGGCAGCAGGAGGATACGTTCGCGATTCAGGCCGGCCTTGCGCAACCAGTCCGGCGTCAGGCTGAGGGGCGGGGCGATCAGTGTCAGCCAGCGGGAGTCGCTTTCCTCGCTGAGCCCACGGAGCATTGGCGCCAGCAGCGTCAGGCACTGGCCGGGTAGCCCGCGCAGGGCAATCTCGCTGAAGGCACTCTCGTCGGCAACCGGCTCGTCTTCCAGCAGTTCAGGGAGCAGGGGGGCAGTACCGCTCGCCCAGAGTGCTTCCTGGAACAGCGGGAGTTGCGGCAGGTTCTGTGGCTGCGGGTACTGCATGGTTGTCTCCTGTTCAGCGACGGATAACGCCGACGCTCAAGCCTTCGATGACCAGTTCCTGTTCCTTGAGATCGACCTCAATGGGGGCGAACTCCGGGTTCTCGGCCAGCAGCCAGACCTTGCTGCCTTCGCGCTTGAAGCGCTTGACCGTCACCTCTTCACCCAGGCGGGCGACCACGATCTGGCCGTTGCGCGCCTCGCGGGTGACATGCACGGCGAGCAGGTCGCCGTCCATGATGCCGACATCCTTCATGCTCTGGCCGCGAACGCGCAGCAGGTAGTCCGCCGGCGGGTTGAAGAAGGTGGGGTTGATTCGGCAGGTGTCGTCGACGTTCTGCTCGGCGAGGATCGGCGCGCCGGCAGCGACGCGGCCGATGATCGGCAGTTCGTCGTCATTGGCGGCGGCCTTGGGTTCGAAGCCGGGGATGCGGATGCCGCGGGAGGCGCCCGGGGTCATCTCGATGGCGCCTTTGCGGGCGAGGGCTTTCAGGTGCTCCTCGGCGGCGTTGGGCGACTTGAAGCCGAGTTCATGGGCGATCTCCGCGCGGGTGGGCGGATAGCCGTTGGCTTCCAGGCAGCGTTTGATGAAGGCGAGGATCTCGGCTTGGCGCGGCGTGAGCTTCAGCATGTCCATACTCTGGCTTTTTATACAGTGCCTGGAATTATATACAGTGATAGCGGGCTGGCAATGCTTTTATTGGGCGAGGCTGTTGGTGGAACGTTCGTGCATGTAACCTTTGGACGCTGGCAGGCGTCTTGCTGTACATACGGTCTCTCGTCGCATTGCCATGATATTGGTAACAATCCATCGCACTTTGCTTGACAATAGAAGACGCTGAAACGTATGTTTCAAACAAGTGTTTGTCAGGCGGAGTAGCCATGGCCCAGTCGGAAACCGTCGAACGCATCCTGGATGCTGCGGAACAGCTGTTCGCGGAGAAAGGCTTCGCCGAAACCTCCTTGCGTCTGATCACCAGCAAGGCGGGGGTGAACCTCGCGGCGGTGAACTACCACTTCGGCTCGAAGAAGGCGCTGATCCAGGCGGTCTTCTCGCGCTTCCTCGGTCCGTTCTGCGCCAGTCTCGAGAAGGAGCTGGATCGCCGCCAGGCCAAGCCCGATGCGCCGCGTGCCACGCTGGAAGAGCTGCTCGAACTGCTCGTTGTCCAGGCCATGGCCGTCAAGCCGCGCAGCGGCAATGACCTGTCCATCTTCATGCGCCTGCTGGGCCTGGCGTTCAGCCAGAGCCAGGGGCACCTGCGCAAGTACCTCGAAGAGGTCTATGGCAAGGTGTTCCGCCGCTACATGCTGCTGGTGAACGAGTCCGCACCGCGTCTGCCGCCGCTGGAGCTCTTCTGGCGTGTGCACTTCATGCTGGGTACTGCCGTATTCAGCATGTCCGGCATCAAGGCGTTGCGCGCCATGGCCGAGAACGATTTCGGCGTGAACACCTCCATCGAGCAGGTGATGCGCCTGATGGTGCCGTTCCTGGCTGCCGGCATGCGAGCCGATAGCGGTGTAAGCGATCCGTCGCTGGCCGGCGCCCAGCTCAAGCCGCGCACCAAGTCGAGCGCCGCACAGGCTCCCGCCAAAGTCTGATTTGCGCCCGGCTTCGCGCTGGGCTGCGCCGGTCCGATCGGCTACAGTAGCCGGCCATGGCCGATCTTGATCTTCTCCATATCTCCCTTGCTGACCAGATGCTCTACGGCTTTGCCGCGGGGTGTCTCGTCGTCCGTGTTCAGGTATCCACTGCTGTCAACGGCGCGGGGGAGCGCAACGGGTCCGGCTGCACGCCGCGTGGCCTGCACCAGATACGCGCACGCGTCGGTGATGGGCTCCCCAAAGGAGCGGTGCTGAAGGGGCGGCGCTGGACCGGGGAAACCTGGACGCCTGCGCTGCACGAAGAGTTTCCCGGCCGCGACTGGATCCTCTCGCGCATTCTCTGGCTCAGCGGCTGCGAACAGGGCCGCAACCGGATGGGCGAGGTCGACACCTTTCGCCGCTACATCTATCTGCACGGCACTCCCGACTGCGAGCCCATGGCCGTCCCGCTGTCGCACGGCTGTATCCGCCTGCGCAATGACGACCTGCTGGAACTCTTTCCGCGGGTTCCCCTCCATTGCCGGGTCCGAATCGAAGAGGCTGCATGCCCCGAGTGGCACGCAGCGCAATTGAATTGAAAGGAATGCATATGCAAGGCTCCCTGATGCTCGACATCGGCGGCACCTGGCTCACCGCCGAGGACCGCCAGATTCTGCGCCACCCGGAAGTGGGTGGCCTGATCATCTTCGCCCGCAACATCGAGTCGCCGCGCCAGGTGCGCGAGCTGATGGCCGCCATCCGCGCGGTGCGCCCCGATTTGCTGCTCGCGGTGGACCAGGAAGGTGGCCGCGTGCAGCGCCTGCGCCAGGGCTTCCTGCGTCTGCCGGCAATGCGTGCCATCGCCGATAACGCCAACGCTGAGCGCCTGGCCGAGCAGTGCGGCTGGCTGATGGCGACCGAGGTGCTGGCGGTGGGGCTCGACCTGAGCTTCGCTCCGGTGCTGGATCTGGACCACCAGCGCAACGCCGTCGTCGGCAGCCGCGCCTTCGAAGGCAATCCGGAGCGTGCCGTTGCGCTGGCTGGTGCGTTCATCCGTGGTATGCGCGCCGCCGGCATGGCCTCTACCGGCAAGCACTTCCCCGGCCACGGTTGGGCGGAAGTCGATTCCCATGTGGGGATTCCCGAGGACGAGCGCACGCTGCAGCAGATCCGCGCCGTGGACCTGGTGCCGTTCCAGCGTCTTTCCGGCGAGCTG
Organism: Pseudomonas sp. HS-18; assembly: GCF_020401845.1. NCBI lineage: Bacteria > Pseudomonadati > Pseudomonadota > Gammaproteobacteria > Pseudomonadales > Pseudomonadaceae > Pseudomonas > Pseudomonas sp. HS-18. The sequence continues at coordinate 4,370,205 of NZ_CP084413.1, read as the reverse complement.
GATGCGCTGATGCCGGCCCACGTGATCTACCCGCAGGTCGACCCGAATCCAGCCGGCTTCTCCCGTCGCTGGCTGCAGGACATCCTGCGCGGCGAACTGGGCTTCGACGGTGTGATCTTCAGCGATGACCTGTCCATGGCCGGCGCCCATGTGGTCGGCGATGCCGCCAACCGCATCGAGGCCGCCCTGAGTGCCGGCTGCGACATGGGGCTGGTGTGCAATGACCGCGCCTCCGCCGAGCTGGCCCTGAGTGCCCTGCAGCGCCTGAAGGTCAGCGCGCCGCAGCGCCTTGAACGCATGCGTGCCAGAGCTTGGCCGGGCACCGAATACAAGCAACTGCCGCGTTGGCAACAAGCCGTCGGCGAATTGCGTGCCGCACAACTGATCGACTAAGGATTTGCCATGACTGTCTACGCCATCATCGGCGGTACCGGCCTGACCCAATTGGAAGGGTTGACCCTGAAGGATGCCATCGAGCTGGAGACGCCCTACGGTGCCCCCTCGGCGACCGTTCAGCGCGGCGAGTTCGCCGGTCGCGAGGTGCTGTTCCTCGCTCGCCACGGCCATCCGCACCGTTTTCCCCCGCATCAGGTGAACTACCGCGCCAACCTCTGGGCGCTGCAGCAGGCTGGCGCCCAGGCCGTGCTTGCGGTGAACGCCGTGGGCGGCATCCATGCTGCGATGGGGAGTGGTCACCTGTGTGTGCCGCACCAGATCGTCGATTACACCTGGGGCCGTGAGCACACGTATTTCGCCGGTGACATTGACCATGTCACCCATATCGACTTCAGCCACCCCTACGATGAGCCGCTGCGGCAGAAGCTGATCGCCGCACTGCAGGCGTTGGGATATGCGTACAGCAGTCATGGTGTCTACGCGGCTACCCAGGGGCCGCGCCTGGAAACCGTGGCGGAGATCGCCAGGCTGGAGCGCGACGGCTGCGACATCGTCGGCATGACCGGTATGCCCGAAGCCGCGCTGGCACGTGAGCTGGATTTGCCGTATGCCTGCCTGTCGCTGGTGGTGAATCCCGCGGCGGGCAAGTCCAGCGGCATCATCACCATGGCCGAGATCGAGCAGGCGCTGCACGACGGCATCGGCAAGGTGCGCGAGGTGCTGGGGCGCGTGCTGGTGAGTTGACGCTTCGCTCCTGCAGGTGAAAAAAAGCCCGGCGATTGCCGGGCTTTTTCTTTATTGCGCGGGCTGGGCCGGCGGCGGGGCGTCGAAGCCACCGTCTGCCGGAGCGGCCGGCGCAGGCTGCTGCGGCGCATCCGGGCCGGTCGGCGCCTCGTCTTCCATGCCCGGCGGCGGGGCGGCGGCCGGCTTGGCGTTGAGCGGGGTCACTTTAATCAACATGCCCAGGCTCGGGTGGTCGAGGTAGGTCAGCACGCTGTTCTTCAGGCTGGCTTCCTGGACCATGTGCTGGCTGGCGGCGAGCAGGCCGTCCTGGCCGAACTGGTTGATCCAGAAGTCGGTCTGGGTGTTCACGAAGCGTTGTTGGCTGAGAGTGACGGTACCTTCCACCGGGAAGTGGCTGTCACGCTGGGCGCCCTCGGTCAGGGAAACCTTCACCGGGTTGGCATCGATCTCCTGGCGCCAGGCCTTGTGCATCAGCACCTGGAAGCCTTCGTTCTGCTTGAGCTTGGCGACCTGGGCGTCCATGGCAGTAGGGCGCGAGCTGTCCGGGCCGGGCGGTTGCGCACCCTTGGCCCAGTCATCCGGGGCGGGGCGACTGGCGAGCACGACGTCGCCGGACTGCTGGAAGAGGATCAGCTCTACCTGGTAAGGCTCGGCAAAGGCCGCCGGCGACAGCAGTGCCAGCGACAGCAGCAGGGGTTGGAACAGGCGCATTGCACGGAATCCTTAGTGAGTCTGTGGCGTGAGGCGCTCGAGCAGCGCTTCCAGCGTGTTGAACCGTTCTTCCGGGCGCTCCATGGGCACCTGGAACTTGAAGAGGGTGGCCCCTTCGAATTTGTACCGATTGGGCTGGCTCTGGATCATCTTGATCAGCACCAGCGGGTCGACGCAGGTATCGGCGGCGAATTCTACCCGGCCTCCCTGGGGCCCGGCATCTACCTTCACTATCCCGAGCTTTTCCGCCTGCAGTTTCAGCAAAGTCAGACGGATCAGGTTCTTCGCCGGCTCTGGCAGCAGGCCGAATCGGTCGATCATTTCCACCTGCAGTTCGCGCAGGCCGTCTTCGTCGGCGGCGTTGGCGATGCGCTTGTAGAGGATCAGGCGGGCGTGGACGTCCGGCAGGTAGTCTTCCGGGATCAGCGCCGGTACGCGCAGGTTGATGTCCGGGCCGCCGCCCAGCGGCTGCTCCAGGTTCGGCTGCTCGCCCTTGCGGATTGCCTTCACCGCGCGCTCGAGCATTTCCATATAGAGGGTGAAGCCCACCGCCTGGATCTGCCCGCTCTGGCCATCGCCGAGCAGTTCGCCGGCGCCGCGGATCTCCAGGTCATGGGTGGCCAGCACGAAGCCGGCGCCGAGGTCCTGGGCGTTGGCGATGGCTTCCAGGCGCTTCTCGGCGTCCGGGGTCATCTGCTTGCGTGGCGGGGTGAGCAGGTAGGCGTAGGCCTGGTGGTGGCTGCGGCCGACCCGGCCGCGCAGTTGGTGCAACTGGGCCAGGCCGAATTTGTCGGCGCGTTCGATGAGGATGGTGTTGGCGCTGGGCACGTCGATGCCGGTCTCGATGATGGTCGAGGCCACCAGCACGTTGAAGCGCTTGTGGTAGAAGTCGCTCATCACCCGTTCCAGGTCGCGCTCGTTCATCTGCCCGTGGCCGATGCCGATGCGCGCTTCGGGAACCAGCTCCGCCAGGTCGCGGGCGCACTTCTCGATGGTCTTCACTTCGTTGTGCAGGAAGTACACCTGGCCGCCGCGCAGCAGTTCGCGCAGCAGGGCTTCCTTGATCACCGACTTCTGCTCTTCCATGACGAAGGTGCGCACGGACAACCGGCGCGCCGGCGGCGTGGCGATGATCGACAGGTCTCGCATGCCGGCGACCGCCATGTTCAGTGTGCGCGGGATCGGCGTGGCGGTGAGGGTGAGGATGTCCACCTCGCTGCGCAGCGCCTTGAGCTGCTCCTTCTGGCGCACGCCGAAGCGGTGCTCTTCGTCGATGATGACCAGGCCGAGGTTCTTGAACTTCACATCGTCCTGCAACAGTTTGTGGGTGCCGATGACGATGTCGACCTTGCCCTCGGCGAGCTGGCCTACGGCGCCTTCGACTTCCTTGGCGGACTTGAAGCGGCTCATCACCTCGACCGTTACCGGCCAGTCGGCGAAACGGTCGCGGAAGCTGTTGTAGTGCTGTTGGGCGAGGAGGGTGGTGGGCACCAGCACGGCGACCTGCTTGCCGCTGTGCACCGCGACGAAGGCCGCGCGCATGGCCACTTCGGTCTTGCCGAAGCCCACGTCGCCGCAGACCAGGCGGTCCATCGGCTTTTCCGAGAGCATGTCGGCGACCACGGCTTCGATGGCGGTCTGCTGGTCCGGGGTTTCCTCGAAGGGGAAGCCGGCGGAGAAGGTGGCGTAGTCGACCTGCGGGTCCTTGAAGGCATAGCCCTTGCGCGCGGCGCGGCGGGCATAGATGTCGAGCAGTTCGGCGGCGACGTCGCGGACCTGTTCGGCAGCCTTGCGCTTGGCCTTCTGCCAGGTTTCCGAACCCAGCTTGTGCAACGGCGCCAGGGCATCGTCGCTGCCGGTGTAGCGGGCGATGAGGTGCAGGTTGGCCACCGGCACGTAAAGCTTGGCTTCGTCGGCGTATTGCAGGGCGAGGAATTCGGCGTTCTGGCCGTCGATCTCCAGGGTGATCAGGCCCATGTAGCGGCCGACGCCGTGGTCGATGTGCACCACCGGCGCGCCTTCGCGCAGCTCGGTGAGGTTCTTGATGACGTTCTCGCCACCGTCGCGGGTCTTCTCGCGGCGCCGACGCTGCATGACGCGCTGGCCGAACAGCGGGCTCTCGGCCACCAGGGCGATGCCCGGTTGGCCAATGCCTGCGTCCAGCAGCAGGCCTTCGTCCATCGGTGCGATGGTGATCGCCAGGCGGTCCTTGTGCGCCAGGAAGCCTGGCCAGCCTTCGACCTCGACCGGGCGCAGCTTCAGTCGCGCCAGCAGTTCCAGCAGCACTTCGCGGCGGCCGGCGGACTCGGCGGTGAAGAGTATGCGTCCGTCAAATTGCTCGATGAACTGGCGCAGGCGCGCCAGCGGCTCGGTGGCCTTGGCCTCGATGGCCAGCTCCGGCAGCGGCTCGGCAGGGAAGCGCTCGCGGCCGACGCCGGTCTCGATGGGCTCGGGGCTGACCACCACGCGCGGCCAGTTCTTCAGGCGGGCGAAGCAGTCCTCTACTGGCAGGAAGACTTCAGCGGGCGGCAGCAGCGGGCGCTCCGGATCGTAGCGGCGGTCTTCGTAGCGGTTGCGTACGTCGGTCCAGAACTGCTCGGCGGCAGTTTCGATGCCTGGCAGGGAGAACACCTGGGTGTCCTGGGGCAGGTAGTCGAACAGCGTCGATGTCTCGCCATCTTCGAAGAACAGCGGGATGTAGTACTCGATGCCGGCAGGTGTCAGGCCGCTGGCCAGGTCCTGGTAGATCGGGCAACGGCGGTAGTCGACGTCGAAACGCTCGCGGAAGCGGCCGCGGAAGCCGGTCACCGCTTCCTTGCGCAGCGGGAACTCGCGCGCCGGCAGCAGGCGGATGCTCTCCACCTTATCGATGGAGCGCTGGGTTTCCGGATCGAAGGTACGAAGCGTCTCGATTTCGTCGTCGAACAGGTCGATGCGGTAGGGCAGTTCGCTGCCCATCGGGAACAGGTCGATCAATGCGCCGCGCACGGCGAACTCGCCGTGTTCGTAGACGGTGTCCACACAACGATAGCCGGCGGCTTCGAAGCGGCTGCGCATCTGCTCGACATCGAGTTTCTGGCCGACGTCCAGCACCAGGCTGATGCCAAGCAGGAATTTGGCCGGCGCCAGGCGGTGCAAGGCGGTGGTGATGGGTACCACAAGCACGCCGCGGCGCAGTTCGGGCAGTTGATAAAGGGCGGCGACGCGCTGGGAGATGATGTCCTGGTGCGGCGAGAAAACGTCGTAGGGCAGGGTTTCCCAGTCCGGCAGCTGCAGTACCGGCAGGTCTGGCGCAAAGAAGCGCAGCTCCTGCTCCAGGCGCTCGGCGCTCTGGCTGTCGGCGGTCAGCAACAGGGTGAAACGTTTGGCTGGGCCGGCCGCTTCAGCGATGGCCAGGCTCAGGGCGGCCCCGGGGAGGTTGCCCCAGGATTGCTTGCCGGCAGCTGTCGGCAATGTAGGGATACGCAATACGGACACGGGCGTTCGTGGCTCCGGTCGAGGAATTTGACCGGTCGGATTGTAACTATCCCGATTGACGGATGTCAGTCATACGACCGCTGCGGATTGCCGGCGATTGTTCACGCCGTCATAATGTAGCCCCTTTTTTCTTCTCCTACATGTGGAAGGTATTGCCCGTGACCCAGAAGCCCGACCAGTGTCTCGGTGAGTGGATCGATCGTGAAGCCCTCGCGGAAGCCATGATTCCGCTGATCGGCCAACTCTACCGTAACAACAACGTGGTGACCTCGATCTACGGCCGTGGCCTGATCAACCGTTCGGTGATCGCGATCCTCAAAGCGCACCGTTTCGCCCGTCACCGCCTGGCCGAAGAAGGCGGGCTGTCGGTTCACGACACTTTCCCGATCCTCAAGGCGATGAGCGAGCTCAAGCTGGGCGCCGCTTCCGTCGACCTGGGCAAGATGGTTGCCAAGTTCAAGGCCGAAGGTAACGGTCGCAGCATCGAGCAGTTCACCAAGGACGAGCTGGCCGACGTGGTCGGCAAGCAGAACGGCGGCGCTCGCGAAGGCACCGACGTCGTCCTGTACGGCTTCGGTCGTATCGGCCGCCTGCTGGCGCGCATCCTCATCGAGAAGACCGGTGGTGGCGACGGCCTGCGCCTGCGCGCCATCGTCGTCCGCAAGGGCGCCGAGAACGATCTGGTCAAGCGCGCCAGCCTGCTGCGTCGCGACTCCGTGCATGGTCCGTTCGATGGCACCATCACCATCGACGAAGAACACAACACCATCACTGCCAACGGCAACCTGATCCAGGTGATCTACTCCAACGACCCGGCGTCGATCGACTACACCCAGTACGGCATCAAGAAAGCCCTGCTGGTCGACAACACCGGCAAATGGCGTGACGCCGAAGGCCTGGGCCAGCACCTGAAGTGCCCGGGTATCGACCGCGTGATCCTCACCGCTCCGGGCAAGGGCGCGCTGAAGAACGTCGTGCATGGCATCAACCATGGTGATATCACCGCTGACGACAAGATCGTTTCCGCCGCTTCCTGCACCACCAACGCCATCGTGCCGGTGCTGAAAGCCGTCAACGACCAGTACGGCATCGTCAACGGTCACGTCGAAACCGTTCACTCGTTCACCAACGACCAGAACCTGATCGACAACTTCCACAAGGGCAGCCGCCGTGGCCGCGCTGCGCCGCTGAACATGGTGATCACCGAGACTGGCGCCGCGACCGCTGCCGCCAAGGCTCTGCCGGTTCTGAAGGGCAAGCTGACCGGCAACGCCATCCGCGTTCCGACGCCGAACGTCTCCATGGCGATCCTGAACCTGAACCTGGAAAAAGCCACTACCCGCGAAGAGATCAACGAGTACCTGCGCCAGATGGCCATGCACTCGGACCTGCAGAAGCAGATCGACTTCGTTGCTTCCCAGGAAGTGGTCTCCACCGACTTCGTCGGCTCCCGCCATGCGGGCGTCGTCGATGCCGAAGCGACTATCGCCAACGACAACCGCGTCGTTCTGTACGTGTGGTACGACAACGAGTTCGGCTACAGCTGCCAGGTCGTCCGCGTGATGGAAGACATGGCTGGCGTGAACCCGCCGGCTTTCCCGCGCTGATCCAGGCGGTCTAGATAAACGGGAGCTCTCGGGCTCCCGTTTTTCGTTACTGGCTCCACCATAATCATCAATAAAATCTGCCAATTCCTGAACCTGGAAAGACTTCAAATGGATGGACAACATCTGCATGAAGGCGAGCTGAAGCGCGGTCTGAAGAACCGCCACATCCAGCTGATCGCCCTCGGCGGCGCCATCGGTACCGGCCTGTTCCTGGGCTCGGCCGGCGTCCTGCAATCCGCCGGCCCGTCGATGATCCTCGGCTACGCCATCGGCGGCTTCATTGCGTTCCTGATCATGCGCCAGCTGGGCGAGATGATCGTCGAGGAGCCTGTCGCCGGTTCCTTCAGCCACTTCGCGCACAAGTACTGGGGTGGTTTCGCCGGCTTCATGTCGGGCTGGAACTATTGGGTGCTGTACATCCTGGTGGGCATGTCGGAGCTGACCGCGGTCGGCAAGTACATCCAGTTCTGGTGGCCGGACTTCCCGACCTGGGCGACGGCGGCGGTTTTCTTCGTGCTGATCAACGCCATCAACCTGTTCAACGTGAAGGCTTTCGGCGAAACCGAGTTCTGGTTCGCGATCATCAAGGTCGTCGCCATCATCGGCATGATCCTGCTCGGCGTCTGGCTGCTGGTCAGCGGCGCCGGCGGCCCGCAGGCCTCGGTGAGCAACCTGTGGGCCCATGGCGGCTTCTTCCCCAATGGCTGGAAGGGGCTGATCATGGTCCTGGCGATCATCATGTTCTCCTTCGGTGGCCTGGAGCTGGTCGGTATCACCGCCGCCGAAGCCTCCGAGCCGAAGAAAGTGATCCCCAAGGCGATCAACCAGGTCATCTACCGGATCCTGATCTTCTACATCGGCGCCCTGGCCGTGCTGCTCTCGCTGTACCCGTGGGATGCACTGCTGCAGAGCATCAACAGCGCTGGCGACCCCTACAGCGGCAGCCCGTTCGTGAAGGTCTTCTCGCTGCTGGGCAGTGAGTACGCGGCGAACATCCTGAACTTCGTGGTGCTCACCGCCGCGCTGTCGGTCTATAACAGCTGCGTGTACTGCAACAGCCGCATGCTTTACGGCCTGGCCGAGCAGGGCGACGCCCCGCGCGCCTTCGCCAAGGTCGATGACCGTGGCGTACCGCTGCTGGCCATTGGCGTGTCGGCCTTCATCACCCTGGCGTGCGTCGTGGTCAACTACGTGATCCCGCACCAGGCGCTGGAGCTGCTGATGTCCCTGGTGGTCGCCGCGCTGGTGATCAACTGGGCGATGATCAGCCTGGCTCACATGAAGTTCCGCAAGGCCATGGCGGCCAAGGGCGTGCAGCCGTTCTTCCGCGCGCTGTGGTACCCCTTCGGCAACTGGCTGTGCCTGGCCTTCGTGGTGTTCATCCTGGGCATCATGCTGCAGATCCCTGGCATCGACGTGTCGGTGTATGCGATCCCGGTGTGGATCGTGCTGATGGGCGCCTGCTATTTCCTGTTCAAGCGCAAGTCCCCGACCAAGACTGACGCCTGAGCCGGTCGGGAAACGGGAGCTTCGGCTCCCGTTTTCTTTTGGTAATGCACCTTTGTCACAGCGGAAACAGTGCAGCGGGGTGCTTGCGGTAGAATGCCCGGCGCCGCGCGCCTGCCGGCTGATGGAGAAGACCTTGTCCCGTGCAAGCCTGTTGATCGTGCTACTGGTCGCGACCTTGACTGGCTGCGGGCAGTCCATCGAACGCTTCGGTGGCCCGACCATGGGCAGCAGCTACACGGTGCAATACGTGCCGACCGGCAAGGCGCCGGACGCTGCGAAGCTCAAGGCGGAGGTCGATACGATTCTGGCCAGCCTCGACGAGCAGTTCTCGACCTACCGCGACGATTCCGTGGTCTCCCGTTTTAATGCGCTGCCGGCCGGCGCCTGCATGGCGTTGCCGGCGGACATGCTCAAGCTCTGGCGCTATGGCGAGGAGTTGTCGCAGCAGAGCGGAGGTGCCTTCGACCTGACCGTCGAGCCGCTGATGAACCTGTGGGGCTTCGGCCCGCAGTCGCGCAGTGAAAAGGTGCCCGATGCCGTCGCTCTGGAGCGTGAACGCGCCCGTGTTGGCCATCAGCATCTGCGTCTCGAAGGTGAGCATCTGTGCAAGGACGTCGACGCACAGCTGGACTTCGACAGCATCGTCGCCGGCTATGCGGTGGACCAGGTCAGCGCGCGCCTCGCCGAGCTGGGCCTGACGGATTATCTGGTGGAAATCACCGGCGAGCTCAAGGCCGTGGGCCACAAGCCCGATGGCACGCCCTGGCGCATTGCCCTGGAAGTGCCCAGCGGCGAGCGCGAGCGGCAGGTGGAGCGCTCGGTGGCGGTGGACGGTTTCGGCCTGTCCACCTCGGGCGACTACCGCAATTATTTCGAGGAAGGTGGGCAGCGCTACTCGCACACCTTCGACCCGCGCACTGGCGCGCCGGTCCGGCATGCGCTGGCGTCGGCGACCGTGGCGGAAGCCCAGGCCTTGCGTGCCGATGGCCTGTCGACCCTGCTGATGGTGCTGGGGCCGGAGGAGGGCTATACCTTTGCCGAGCGCAACGGGCTGGCAGCTTTCTTCATCGTGCGCCAGGGCGAAGGTTTCGTGACCCGCGCGACGCCGCGCTTCGAAGCGCTGTTCCCGTCGCCTGAATGAAAGCTTCGGCGGGCATGATGGCGGCCCGCAGTGAGGGGCACGGCTTGTAGTGGCGGCAAAATTCGCCTACCTGCCGACCAACCGCTAATGTGCAGCCTTTTGCCGCAGGGCTAAGCTGCGCCAATGATTTCGATCCGCCTCGGCGCATGTGGTGCCGGGGCTTCGCCGGGAGCGCCACGCGGGCGCCCCGGCCTGTTCTGAAGGAGTACGCATGGCTGTCTACAACTACGACGTGGTGATTCTCGGCACGGGCCCGGCAGGCGAGGGAGCGGCGATGAACGCCTCCAAGTACGGGCGCAAGCTGGCGGTGGTGGACAGCCGTCGCGTGGTCGGCGGCAACTGCACGCACCTGGGCACCATCCCGTCCAAGGCGCTGCGTCACTCGGTGAAGCAGATCATCGAGTTCAACACCAACCCGATGTTCCGCCAGATCGGCGAGCCGCGCTGGTTCTCCTTCCCGGACGTACTGAAAAGCGCCGAGCGGGTGATCTCCAAGCAGGTCTCCTCGCGCACCGGCTACTACGCGCGCAACCGCATCGACATGTTCAACGGTACCGCCAGCTTCGTCGATGAGCGCACTGTCGAAGTCGTGACGCCCAGCGGCGCCGTGGAGCGCCTGGTGGCCGACCAGTTCGTCATCGCCACCGGTTCGCGCCCGTATCGCCCGTCGGACATCAACTTCAATCACCCGCGCGTCTACGACAGCGACACCATCCTCTCGCTGAGCCACACCCCGCGCCGCCTGATCATCTACGGAGCCGGCGTGATCGGCTGCGAGTACGCCTCGATCTTCAGTGGCCTGGGCGTGCTGGTAGACCTGATCGACACCCGCGACCAACTGCTGAGCTTCCTCGACGACGAGATCTCCGATGCGCTGAGCTATCACCTGCGCAACAACAACGTGCTGATCCGTCACAACGAGGAATACGAGCGCGTGGAAGGCCTGGACAACGGGGTGATCCTGCACCTGAAGTCCGGCAAGAAGATCAAGGCAGATGCCCTGCTGTGGTGCAACGGCCGTACCGGCAACACCGATCGCCTGGGTCTGGAGAATATCGGCATCAAGGTCAACAGCCGCGGCCAGATCGAGACGGACGAGAACTACCGTACTTCGGTCTCGAACATCTATGCCGCGGGCGACGTGATCGGCTGGCCGAGCCTGGCCAGCGCTGCATACGACCAGGGCCGTTCCGCCGCCGGCAACATCGTCGAGCACGATGGCTGGCGCTTCGTGAATGACGTGCCGACCGGCATCTATACCATTCCGGAGATCAGCTCCATCGGCAAGAACGAGCAGGAACTGACGGTCGCGAAGATTCCCTACGAGGTAGGCAAGGCCTTCTTCAAGGGCATGGCCCGCGCGCAGATCTCCAACGAGCCGGTGGGCATGCTGAAGATTCTGTTCCACCGCGAGACCCTGGAAATCCTCGGCGTGCATTGCTTCGGCGACCAGGCTTCGGAGATCGTCCACATCGGCCAGGCGATCATGAACCAGCCGGGTGAGCTGAACACCCTGAAGTATTTCGTCAACACCACCTTCAACTATCCGACCATGGCCGAAGCCTACCGCGTAGCGGCGTTCGACGGCCTGAACCGGATTTTTTGAAATACCCCGACCGGCGGCCTGAGCCGGTCGGGGGGAACCTGCTCAGCGATTCCCGATCGTGGCAGTGGCCAAACCGGGAAAGTCTGTGATCAGGCTATCCACGCCAAAATCGGCGAGCCGGCGCATCAGGGCCGGCTCGTTGACCGTCCAGACCGACACATGCAGCCCCTGCTTCTGCGCTTTCAGCAGGCGCTCCGGGGTGCACAGCATCCAGTTCAGCGCCAGCAGATCGCAGCCGTAGTGCGCGGCGACCTTCAATGGGTCGAGCCAGGCGTATTCGGCCACCAGCCCGCGTGACAGGTCCGGCGCCAGTTCCTCCAGCGCGCGCAGCACTGTGCGCGAGCTCGATGTCACGGTAATCCGGTCGCGCAGACCGAAACGGCCCACCAACTGGTGGATGGCCTGTACCGTGCGGCTGGCACGATCCTTCGATGCGCTTTTCACTTCCAGTTGCCAGTGTTCGAACTCGCAACGCTCGAACAACTCCGCCAGGCGCGGGATAGGGCAGGGGCGCAACCAGCCGGGGCCGCCTTCGCGGGCGTCCATGGTCACCAGGTCATCCGCCAGTTGCTCGGAGACCTTGCCGCGGCGACCGGTAGTGCGCTTGAGCGTCGGGTCGTGGATGACCATCAGCTCGCCGTCGCGGGACAGGTGCAGGTCCAGCTCACAGCGCTTCACGCCGTGCTCCAGGCAGTGCAGGAAGCTGTTCAGGGTGTTTTCCGGTGCTTCGCCTTTGGCGCCGCGATGGCCATAGATCAGAGTCACTGGGGCTCCTTGGGAGTCGGTGAAAGGTCCTTGAGGTACTGCGAGCGGTGCTGGCGGACAGCATCGACCACCACCCCGCTCTCGAAATAGACGCTGAATTCGCGGTAGTCCCAGCGGGTGATCGGTGGCTTGCCCACTGCCGGGTGTTCCTCGTCCGGCAAGCCGAAGCGTTCCAGCACGGCCTTCTGGCTGTCGCCGCGGTTCGGCAGCACGATATGCGGATCGCCCTGGTCACCCACGGGTATCGAGAGGATATCGGCCGGCAGTGGCAGCGGGGTGACAAGGCTCAACAGGAGCAGCAGGTGGCGCAAGCAGATGCGTTTGTTCATTCTTCGCGGGCCTTGGCCTGCCGGCGCTCCAGTGCCTGGCGCTGGAGGATGTGACGAGCCAGCAACTGACGCGGGGCGTCGCCGAGCATCTCGAATTCGGTGCCGATCTCGTAGTCGCCCTCGGCTTGCTGTTGGCAGTGGGTGACCTTCGCGCGCAGCAGCAGGCCCAGGCCGTGGGGTAGCAGGACGATCTTCAGCGCCAGGTCCTGGCCGACCGGGAGCGGCTGGGCATCGCGGAAGTTGATGCCGCCTTCGGACAGCGTCACCCGGCGCGCCGGGCCGATCTCGCTGAGCAGGCTCTGGGTGAGCGCCTGGGCGATCAGGTCGATGCGCTTGTTCATCACCTTGAGATAGCTGGCCAGGGGGCGGTCGCGATCGTGAATATGACGCAGCAGGTGCTGCGACTCGAAGTCGGCCAGGTGCAGGTCGCTGAGCAGATTGAACAGCGCGGAATCATCCTGAAGCACTTCTTGCGACTGGATTTCGTCCTCGCGCAGCGGGCGAAATTCCAATGCGAGCGTATCTTCAATACGATAGTATTCGCGGCGGTTATCCGCGTCTGGAGTGGACATGGCGAACCCACGGCGGCAGTGATGGTCTGAGTGTAAAGCCGCCTGCCCGGCCTCGCCACACGGAAGTCGCACGCCAGAAGGATCTGACGCTCGACGCACTCTTCATCTTCTCAATCGGCCCCTCATGTTCAGACCACTTTCCGTCTACATCGGAACGCGCTACACACGCGCCAAACGCCGCAGCCACTTCGTATCCTTCATTTCGCTCACCTCCATGATCGGCCTCGCGCTGGGCGTGGTGGTGATGATCGTGGTGCTTTCCGTGATGAACGGCTTCGACCACGAGATGCGTACCCGCGTGCTGGGCATGGTGCCCCACGCCACGGTCGAGTCCTACCAGCCGATTTCCGACTGGCAAGGCATCGCCGGGCAGATCAAGACGCAGCACCCCAACGTGCTGGAAGTCGCGCCCTTCATCCAGATGCAGGGCCTGCTCAGCGCCGGCGGCACGGTGCAGAAGGTGCTGATCAACGCCGTCGACCCGAACGAGGAGAGCAAGGTCTCGATCATCGACCAGTTCTTCCAGGAAGGGTCGCTGCAGAGCCTCAAGCCCGGCGAGTTCGGCATCCTGATCGGCGACAAGGCGGCGAAGAACCTCGGCGTGAAACTGGGCGACAAGGTCACCTTCATCGCTCCGGAAGTCTCGGTCACCCCGGCAGGCATGTTCCCGCGCATGAAGCGCTTCACCGTGGTTGGCACCTTCCACGTCGGCGCCGGCGAGCTGGACGGCTACGTCGCCATGGTCCACATCGACGACGCGGCGCGCATGCGCCGCCTCAAGGAAGGCCAGGTCGAAGGCCTGCGCCTGAAGCTCGACGACCTGTTCCAGGCGCCGCGCACCGCCTGGGAAATCGCCCGCACCCTGAAGGGCAACGACTACTTCGCCCGTGACTGGACCCGCAGCCACGGCAACCTGTACCAGGCCATCCGCATGGAGAAATCGATGATCGGCCTGCTGCTGTTGCTGATCGTCGCGGTCGCCGCGTTCAACATCATTTCCACCCTGGTGATGGTCGTCACCGACAAGAAGGCCGACATCGCCATCCTGCGCACCCTGGGCGCCACGCCGGGGCAGATCATGGCGACCTTCATGGTCCAGGGCACGGTGATCGGCGTCATCGGCACCTGTATCGGCGGCGTGCTGGGTATCCTCGCGGCGCTCAACGTCAGCTCGGCCATCGCCCTGCTGGAGCGGCTGCTGGGCCACAAATTCCTCAACGCAGACGTGTATTTCATCGATTACCTGCCCTCGCAGCTGATGAGCGAGGACGTGATCCTGGTGTGCAGCGCCGCGTTGATCCTGAGTTTCTTCGCCACCCTGTATCCGGCCTGGCGTGCGGCGCGCACCCAGCCCGCGGAGGCATTGCGTTATGAGTAACAACGATCAGGCCGTCCTGAGCTGCCGCGACCTCGGCAAGCGTTACGAGGAAGGCCCGCAGTCGGTCGAAGTGCTGTCCAACGTGCAACTGGAACTGCTGCCCGGCGAGCGCGTGGCCATCGTCGGCAGCTCCGGCTCGGGCAAGAGTACCCTGCTGAACATGCTCGGCGGCCTCGATACGCCCAGCACCGGCAGCGTCTGGCTGGCCGGCGAACAGCTGTCGGCGCTCAACGAGAAGCAGCGCGGCTTGCTGCGCAACCGCGCGCTGGGCTTCGTCTACCAGTTCCACCACCTGCTGCCGGAGTTCACCGCGCTGGAGAACGTCTGCATGCCGCTGCTGATCGGCAAGACGCCGATCCCCGAGGCACGTCAGCGCGCCACGGCGTTGCTGGAGCGCGTGGGCCTGGGGCATCGCCTGAGCCACAAACCGTCCGAGCTGTCCGGCGGCGAGCGCCAGCGCGTGGCCATCGCCCGGGCCCTGGTGAACACGCCCAAGCTGGTGCTGCTCGACGAGCCTACCGGCAACCTCGACCAGCACACCGCCCACGGTATCCAGGAGCTGATGCTGGAGCTGTCGCAGTCCCTGCGCACCGCCTTCCTGGTAGTGACCCACGACACCCACCTCGCCCAGCAGATGGACCGTGTGCTGCGCCTGGAGGAGGGCCGGCTGGTCGCCGCCTGAGGGATACCGGAATGTTCAGACCCCTGTCCGTCTTCATCGGCACCCGCTACACCCGGGCCAAGCGACGCAACCACTACATCTCGTTCATTTCCCTGACCTCGATGATCGGCCTCGCCCTGGGCGTGCTGGCAATGATCGTGGTGCTCTCGGTGATGAATGGCTTCCAGAAGGAAATGCGCTCGCGGATCCTCGGCATGGTCCCCCACGCCGTGTTGCAGAAGACCAGCGGTCCGCTGGATGACTGGCAGCATGTGGCCGAGGTGGCGAAGCAGAACCCGAAGATCGTCGGCGCGGTGCCCTACACCGAGGTCGACGGCATGCTCTCCTATAAGGGGATGATGCAGCCCATCGAGGTGGACGGCGTCGACCCGGCGCTGGAAACCCAGGTGTCGATCATCGGCCAGCACATGGTTCGAGGCAGCCTGGACGACCTCAAGGCTACCGAGTTCGGTGTGGTCATCGGCGAGATCACCGCGCGGCGCTTCCACGTCAATGTCGGCGACAGCCTGCTGCTGATCGTGCCGGAGCCGAGCACGGCGCCCGGCGGAATCACCCCGCGCATGCAGCGCCTGAACGTGGTCGGTATCTTCAAGGTCGGCGCCGAACTGGACAGCACCCTGGCGCTGATCCATGTGGACGACGCCACCAGCCTGCTGCGCTGGCAACCGGGCCAGGTACAGAGCGTGCGCATCGCCCTGAAAGACCTGTTCCAGGCGCCGGAAGTCGGTGCGGCCATCGCCAAGCAACTGGGCGACGGCTACCGCTCGGTGGACTGGACCCACACCCAGGGCAGCCTGTTCAGCGCGATGAAGATGGAAAAGACCATGATCGGCCTACTGCTGTTGCTGATCGTTGCGGTCGCCGCCTTCAACATCATCGCCACACTGATCATGGTGGTGGCCGACAAGCGCGCGGATATCGCCATCCTGCGCACCCTGGGCGCCACGCCGAAGCAGATCATGGCGATCTTCATGGTGCAGGGCACGGTGATCGGCCTGATCGGCACCGTCATCGGCTGCGTGCTGGGCGTGCTGGCGGCGTACAACGTCACCGCCATCGTCTCGACCCTGGAGCGCATCGCCGGCACCCACGTGTTCAATTCGGACATCTACTTCATCAACTACCTGCCGTCCGACCCGCAGATCAGCGATATCGTCCTGATCTGCGTCGCCGCGCTGTCGATGAGCTTCCTCGCCACGCTGTACCCGGCCTGGCGCGCGGCCTCGACCCAGCCGGCGGAATCGCTGCGTTACGAGTGATTCATCGGCCCACGAAAAAGCCGCCCCTCGGGGCGGCTTTTTCGTTTCAGGGATCACCCAGCAGGAGCGAGCTTGCTCGCGAACAAACCTGTCGACGGCTCCGGGGCTTGGCGGTTCGCGAGCAGGCTCGCTCCTGCAAGGAAGTGCCTAAAGTCCTTGCTGCAGATTCCGCAGCGCCCGGCGCCGCCGCCAGCTTCGGCCGATCCACCAGCGCCAGTACCCCTCGGTGAGCAGGTAACCGAGAAGGCCGACCAGGATGCCGCAGATCACCGAGCCCAGCAGGAAGGGCTGCCAGAGCAGCGACAACTCGCCGCTGATCCATTCCCAGGTCAGGTGCTCGGGCAGGGCGCGCGCGGGGATGCCCATGACCCAGGCGCCCATCTTGTAGGTGCAGTAGAACACCGGCGGCATGGTGATCGGGTTGGTCAGCCAGACCAGCCCGACCGAGATCGGCAGGTTGGCCCGTACCCACACGGCCAACGAGGCGGCCAGCAGCATCTGCAGCGGGATCGGGATGAACGCGGCGAACAGCCCCATGCCCATGGCGCGGGACACGGAGCGGCGATTCAGGTGCCAGAGGTTGGGCGACTGGATCAGCGGTCCGAGAAAGCGCAGGCCCTTGTGGTTCCTGATGCTCTCCGGATCCGGCATGTAGCGCTTGAAGATTCGGCGCGGCATGAAGGAAATCTCTGGCAGACGGACGACGCCACATTATGCCTAGCTAGGTGACAGTCATTCGTTGCCAACTATGTCCGTGTGTAACCGCCGTCGGCCTGTCGGATCGGTGGTCGTGCGTGGCCTCGGTGACGCTGGGGGATAAAGTCGTTGCCACTTGCAGGGATGTTCGCTCTGGCCCTGGGACTGCTGGCGCTGCGCTGGCTGCCGGCGCTGCCATCTGGTTGGGTGCTGCTGCTTCTCGCACTGTGCGCTTTGCCTCTGTTGTTCACTCGCGGCTACTTCGTCGGGCTGTTCCTGCTCGGCTTCGCCTGGGCCTGCCAATCGGCCCAGTGGGCGCTGGATGACCGGCTGGCGCCGGAGCTGGACGGCCGCACGCTGTGGCTGGAGGGCAGGGTAGAGGGCTTGCCGGATCGTTCGGGGCCTTCAGTGCGCTTCGTGCTCTCCGAGGTTTCCAGCCCGCGCGCGCAGGTTCCGGCAACACTGCGCCTGTCCTGGTTCGGCGGGCCGCCGGTAGAAGGTGGCGAGCGCTGGCGGTTGGCAGTGAAGCTCAAGCGTCCCCACGGCATGGTCAACGGCGTGGGCTTCGATTACGAGGCCTGGCTCACTGCCCAGCGCATCGGCGCCACCGGCAGCGTGAAGGACGGGCAGCGCCTGGAGGCTTCCAGCGGCCCGCGCGTCTGGCGCGAAGCCTGGAGGCAACGCCTGCTGGCAGTGGACGCCCAGGGGCGCTCTGGTGCGCTTGCCGCGCTGGTGCTGGGCGACGCTTCCGGGTTGACCACGGCGGACTGGCAGGTCCTGCAGGACACCGGAACCCTGCACCTGATGGTGATTTCCGGCTCACACATTTCCCTGCTGGCGGGCCTGCTCTACGCCGTCGTGGCGGGGCTGGCGCGCCTGGGCTGCTGGCCATCCCGTCTGCCCTGGTTGCCCTGCGCCTGCCTGCTGGCTGCCAGCGGTGCCTGGGCCTACAGCCTGATGGCGGGCTTCGAGGTGCCGTTGCAGCGCGCGTGCGTGATGGTCTCCATCGTCCTGCTGTGGCGTTTGCGCTATCGCCATCGGGGATTGTGGACGCCGCTGCTGGGCGCTTTGCTAGCCGTGCTGGTGGCTGAGCCCTTGGTGGTGTTGCTGCCGGGGTTCTGGTTGTCCTACGCGGCGGTGGCTTTGCTGATCTTCGGCTTCTCCGGCCGCCTGGGGCGCTGGACGGCCTGGCGCACCTGGCTGCGTGCGCAGTGGCTGATGGCGATCGGGTTGTTGCCGGCGTCCATCGCGCTGGGCCTGCCGCTGAGCATTTCCGGTGTCGCCGCCAACCTGATTGCGGTGCCCTGGGTGGAGCTGGTCGTGGTTCCGCTCGCTCTGTTGGGCAGTCTGGCGCTGGGGGTTCCCGGCGTGGGGGAGTTGCTGCTCTGGGTGTCCGGCGGCCTGCTGGAAATACTGTTTCGTCTGCTCGGATGGATGGCCGAGCTGGCGCCCGCCTGGCAGCCGGTGGCGGCGCCAACCTGGACGCTGATACTGGCGATGCTCGGTGCGCTCCTGCTGCTGGCGCCGGCGGGAGTACCGCTGCGCTCGCTCGGGCTGGTGATGTTCCTGCCGGTGTTCTGGCCGAGCATTCCGCTGCCCGCGCCGGGCATGGCCGAGATCCGCGTACTGGACGTGGGGCAGGGGCTTTCGGTGCTGATCCGTACCCGCAGTCAGAGCTGGCTCTACGACACTGGTGCGCGCAACGGAGATTTCGATATCGGCGAGCGGGTGGTGGTGCCGACCTTGCGGAGTCTTGGCGTCGGCAAGCTCAATCTGCTGATGCTCAGCCATGCGGACAATGACCATGCCGGCGGTGCGTTGGCGGTGAAGCATTCACTCCGGCCTGCGCAGGTTATCAGTGGCGAGCCGGAAAGACTGGCGCCAGAGTTGCAGGCAAGCCCCTGTCGAATCGAGGAATGGAGGGTTGATGGCGTACGCCTGTCCAGCTGGACGTGGGCAGGCGCCAGGGAAAGCAACGACCGCTCGTGCGCGCTGGAAGTCGAGGCCAATGGCGAGCGCATCCTGCTCACTGGCGACCTGCCACAATCTGCCGAACTGGCCTGGCTGGCGGCGCATCCGGCCGAGCGCATCGATTGGTTGCTGGCCGGGCACCACGGCAGCCGTAGTTCCTCCGGGCCGGCCTTCCTGCGGGCGATCCGTCCATCCACCGCGATCATCTCGCGCGGTGCCAATAACCCCTACGGCCATCCGCACCCGTCGGTCGTCGAGCGCTTCCGTACGCTGGGCATACGGATTCAGGATACGGCGGAGGAGGGCGCGCTAGTCCTGACCCTAGGTGCCCATGGCGAGCTTGGGGGAGTGCGGGAAGGCGCACATTTCTGGCAGGAAAATTGACCCTGGGGCGGTCGGCTCGTCACGGCCCCTGTGCTAGAGTGGCGCCACTTTTTTTCAGGGGATTCACCACTGTGTGGGAACTGGTCAAAGCTGGCGGCTGGATGATGCTGCCGATCTTGCTGAGCTCCGTCGCTGCCATGGCGATCGTCGCCGAACGTCTCTGGACCTTGCGCTTGAGCCGCGTGGCCCCGCCGCAACTGCTCGGCCAGGTATGGAAGCAGATCAAGGACAGGAAGATGAACAGCCAGGCCCTCAAGGACCTGCGCGCATCCTCCCCGCTGGGTGAAATCCTCGCCGCCGGCCTGGCCAACTCCAAGCACGGCCGCGAAATCATGAAGGAGTGCATCGAGGAAGCCGCTTCCCGCGTGATCCACGAGCTGGAGCGCTACCTCAACGCCCTGGGCACCATCGCCGCCATGGCGCCGCTGCTCGGCCTGCTGGGCACGGTGTTCGGCATGATCCAGATCTTCAGCGCCTTCATGGGCGATGGCATGGCCAACGCGCCGATGCTCGCCGGCGGCATCTCCAAGGCCCTGATCACCACCGCGGCCGGCCTGATCGTGGCGATCCCCGCAGTATTCTTCCATCGTTACCTGCTGCGCCGCGTCGATGAGCTGGTCATCGCCATGGAGCAGGAAGCCATCAAGCTGGTGGAAGTGACCCAGGGCGACCGCGAAGTCGACTTCGTCGAGGAAGGCAAAGCGTGAAATTCCGCCGCAGAGCGGGCGGAGCGGCCCGCGAGGACGTCTTCATCAACCTGGCGTCGCTGATCGACGTGATCTTCGTGCTGCTGCTGTTCTTCGTGGTCGCCACCTCGTTCACCAAGCCGTCGCAGCTCAAGGTTGAACTGCCCGAGGCGGTCAGCGGCACGCCGCCCGAAGCCACCGAGATCAAGCAGCTGGAAATCTCCATCAGCGTCGAGGGTCACTACGCGCTCAACGGCCAGAGCCTGGCGCGCGACGACCTGGAAAACCTGATGAACGCCATGCAGCGCGAATCCGCCGGCGACAACAGCCTGCCGGTAGTGATCACCGCCGATGGCAAGGTGGACTACCAGTCCGTGGTCACCGCGATGGATGCCGCCGGCAAGCTGGGCTTCACCCACCTGCGCATCACCACTATCGAGTCCCGGGCGGACAAGAAGAGCCCCTGATGGCGTTCTCCGATCGCCTGCTCGACGCTTGGTACAAGGGCCACCCGGCCCTTGCCCTGCTCAGACCGCTCGAACTCCTCTACCGGCGAGTAGCCCAAGGCCGCCGGCAGGACTTCCTCTCCGGCGCCGAGCCGGCCTATCGCGCGCCGGTGCCGATCATCGTGGTCGGCAACATCACCGTCGGCGGCACCGGCAAGACGCCGATGATCCTCTGGCTGATCGAGCAGTGCCGCGCCCGCGGGCTGAAGGTCGGCGTGGTCAGCCGCGGCTACGGCGCCAAACCGCCGCAGACGCCCTGGCGCGTGCGCGCCGAACAGTCGGCAGCGGAGGCGGGCGACGAGCCGCTGATGATCGTGCGCCGTTGCGGCGTGCCGCTGATGATCGATCCGGACCGCTCCAGTGCCGTGCGCGCACTGCTCGCCGAAGAACCCCTGGACCTGATCCTCTGCGACGACGGCCTGCAGCATTACCGCCTGGCCCGCGACCTGGAACTGGTGCTGATCGACGCCGCCCGTGGTCTCGGCAACGGCCGCTGCCTGCCCGCCGGGCCGCTGCGCGAACCGGCCGAGCGCCTGGGTGAAGTCGACGCCGTGCTGTACAACGGCGCGCCCAGCGACCCGCCGGGGGCGTTCTCCTTCACCCTGCAACCATCTGCCTTGATCAACCTGGCCAGCGGTGAACGCCGTGGCGTCGAGCATTTCCCCGCCGGTCAGGCACTCCATGCCCTGGCCGGCATCGGCAACCCGCGGCGTTTCTTCACGACGCTCGAGGCGCTAAACTGGCGGCCGATTCCGCATCCCTTCCCCGACCATGCGGCCTTTACCGCCGAGCAGCTGCGCTTCACGCCGGAACTGCCGCTGGTCATGACCGAGAAGGATGCGGTGAAATGCCGGTCCTTCGCCGCGCCCGACTGGTGGTACCTCGCCGTCGAAGCGCAGCCCTCGCCGGCCTTCGTCGCCTGGTTCGACGCCCAGCTCGAGCGCCTGGTCGCCCGCTGATCCGCCGTCGTAACCTGCGCTGCCAGCTTTCAATCCTTTCAAGCTCAAGGAACGCACCATGGACCCGAAACTCCTCGATATCCTCGCCTGTCCGCTGTGCAAGGGCCCGCTCAAGCTCACCGACGACAAGTCCGAGCTGATCTGCAAGGCCGACGGCCTGGCCTACCCGGTGCGCGACGGCATCCCGGTGATGCTCGAAGGCGAGGCGCGTACCCTGAACGTCGACGAGCGTCTGGACAAGTAATCCCATGAGCCAGGCCTACACCGTCGTCATTCCCGCCCGCTACGCCTCCACCCGCCTGCCCGGCAAACCACTGCAGGACATCGCCGGCAAACCCATGATCCAGCACGTCTGGGCGCAGGCCGGCAAAAGTTCTGCCACCCAGGTGGTGGTCGCCACCGACGACCAGCGCATCTTCGATGCCTGCCAAGGCTTCGGTGCCCAGGTGGTGCTGACCCGCGCCGACCACAACTCCGGCACCGACCGCCTGGCGGAAGTGGCCGATGCGCTGGGCCTGGCCGACGACGCCATCGTGGTCAACGTGCAGGGCGACGAGCCGCTGGTGCCGCCGTCGATCATCGACCAGGTGGCCGCCAATCTTGCGGCACACCCGGAAGCGGGCATCGCCACCCTGTGCGAGGAAATCCATGATCCGGCCGCGCTGTTCAACCCGAACATCGTCAAGGTGGTCAGCGACAAGAACGGCCTGGCCCTGACCTTCAGCCGCGCCACGCTGCCCTGGGCGCGCGATGCCTTCGCCGTGGATCGCGAATCGCTGCCGGCCAACGTGCCCTACCGCCGCCACATCGGCATCTACGCCTATCGCGCGCGCTTCCTGCGTGATTTCGTGGCCTGGGGGCCGTGCTGGCTCGAAGACACCGAATGCCTGGAACAGCTGCGGGCGCTCTGGCATGGCGTGCGCATCCATGTGGCGGACGCCCTGGAAGCGCCGCAAGCCGGCGTCGATACCCCGGAAGACCTGGAGCGCGTGCGGCGCATCCTGGGGGCCTGATGAAGGTCCTGTTCGTCTGCCTGGGCAATATCTGCCGTTCTCCCACCGCCGAAGGCGTGTTCCGCCACAAGGTCCGCGAGGCGGGCCTTGAGGATCGAGTGGAGATCGATTCGGCCGGCACCGGCGACTGGCATGTCGGCAAGGCGCCGGATGCGCGCACCCGTGCCGCGGCGCTGCGCCGTGGTTATGACCTGTCGAGCCTGCGGGCACGACAGGTCAGTGCGGCGGATTTCTCCCGCTACGACCTGGTCCTGGCCATGGACAACGCCAACCTGCGTGACCTGAAGCGATTGCGCGGCAGCAGCGGCAAGGCCGAATTGGACCTGTTCCTGGCTCGCTACGAGCTGGAAATCGACGAAGTCCCCGATCCGTACTATGGCGGCGAGGATGGTTTCGAGCGGGTGTTGGACCTGGTGGAAAGGGCCTGCGACGGCCTGCTGACGGAAGTGAAGGGGCGACTGTGACGCTGCAACTGCAAGAACGCATTTCCCTCAAGCCCTACAATACCTTCGGCGTCGATGTCGCGGCACGCTGGTTTGCCCAGGCCCATGACGACGCCGAGGTGCGCGAAGGCATTGCTGCGGCGGTGCGGAAGGGGCTGCCGTTGATGGTCATCGGTGGCGGCAGCAACCTGCTGCTGACCCGCGACGTCGAGGCGCTGGCGCTGCGCATGGCTTCCCGCGGCGTTCGCATCCTCAGTGATGATGGCGAGCGGGTGGTGGTCGAGGCAGAGGCCGGCGAGGTGTGGGACGGCTTCGTGCGCTGGACCCTGTCCCAGGGCTTCGCTGGGCTGGAAAACCTCAGCCTGATTCCGGGTACCGTGGGCGCTGCGCCCATGCAGAACATCGGCGCCTATGGCGTGGAGCTCAAGGATGTGTTCGCCGGCCTGACCGCGCTGGACCGCCAGACGGGCGAGCTGCGCGAGTTCGACCTGGAGGACTGCGCCTTCGCCTACCGCGAAAGTCGCTTCAAGCGCGAGCCCGGTCGCTGGCTGATCCTGCGTGTGCGCTTCGCCTTGAGCCGTGTGGCAAAACTGCACCTGGACTACGGTCCTGTGCGCCAGCGCCTGGCGGAGGAGGGCGTGACCGAACCGACGGCGGCCGACGTCTCGCGGGTGATCTGCGCGATTCGTCGCGAAAAGCTCCCGGACCCTGCTGTGCTGGGCAATGCCGGCAGCTTCTTCAAGAACCCGGTAGTGTCCGCGGATCAGGCAGTGGCGCTGCGTCAGCGCTACAGCGACCTGGTGGCCTACCCGCAGGGTGACGGCCAGAGCAAGCTGGCTGCTGGCTGGCTGATCGACAAGGCTGGCTGGAAGGGCTTCCGCGAGGGCGCTGCTGGCGTCCACGCGCAGCAGGCGCTGGTCCTGGTCAACTACGGGGGCGCTACCGGGTCGCAGTTGCATGATCTGGCGCTGCGTATCCGGGATGACATCCAGCAGCGCTTTGGCGTGGAGCTGGAGATGGAGCCGAATCTCTACTGAGGTTGCTTCAGATGGAAAAAGGGATGCTTCGGCATCCCTTTTTTGTGCCTGCTCACCAGCGCAAATCAGGCCGGGGCTTTGTAGGAGCGAGCTTGCTCGCGGACGGTCCCTAGCTGCTGAGTCAGGCTGAACGTGGGAGCAGGTTTGTCCGCGATATCGGCGCGATGGCGAGCCAATCGCGGACGGAGTCTGCTACGGCGAAAAGGGGGAGGTTATCGCATTGCGGGCAATAAAAAAGGGGATGCCTAGGCATCCCCCTTTTCATGCTCGGAAGCTATCAGCTGTGGTGTTTCTCAACCACGGTGCCTTCTTCCTCGGTCTTCTCGGCTTTGTCGCCTTCAACCTGTTCGGCAGCCGGTTCGGCCTGCTCCACGGATTGGGCTTCGGCTTCACTCACCGCTTCGGCCACAACAGTCTCTGCTGTGATGTCGGCAGCCGGTTCGGCCGCGACTTCAGCTTCGACGACGGCAGCTTCCTCGATCACCGCTTCGACAACCGGAGCCTGCTCGACCTGCGGGGCAGCAGCTGCAGCAGCGGCGGCTTCGCGGGCCAGGCGCTCCTGACGACGGCGCTCGCGCGGGTCATTGGAGGCACGACCGGTAGCGTTGGCCGGAACGGCCGAGGCGGCTTCTTCGGCGGGCGCCGGAGCAGCTGCCGGGGCTTCTTCGGCAGCGGCCGGCGCTTCTGCCTTGGGCTCTCCGACCAGTTGGGCGACGGCTTCGATCACGGCTTCAGCAGCCGGGGTCGGCGCTTCTTCCGCAATGGTAGGCTCGGTAGCCACCACTTCAACGGTTTCGTGGGCGGCTTCGACCGGCTCCGCAGCCTGTTCGGCGGGCTTGGCCAGGAACTCGATGGTCTGCTCCAGGGCGCTCTCGGTGCGAACGGCCTCGACGACGCCGGACTCGACCGCAACGGTCTCGACCTGGGCTTCGACAGCCGGTTGCTCCTGCTCGCCAGCAGCTTCGGCTACGGCAACGGCGGTAGCAGCGGCAGCGACCATGGCAGCGGGCGACGGAGTGTCGGAAGCAGCCTGCTCGGCGGTGCCTTCGGCGCCAGTCGCTTCACCTTCAACACCATCCACGCCGGCTTCACGCTGGCGCTCGCGGCGGTTGCTGCGGCGGCGCTGGCCGCGGGAGCGGCGACGCGGACGCTCGTCATCCGAACCTTCGTCGTCCTGTTGCTCCAGCAGCTCCTCGTTCGGCAGCTCTTCGGCCTCAAGGGCGGCAGCATCGCGAGCCTGACGGTCTTCACGCGGTTGACGCTCTTCACGGGGCTGACGCTCTTCACGGGGCTGACGCTCGGCGCGCTCGCCACGAGGCTGGCGCTCTTCGCGCGGCTGGCGTTCCTCACGCGGTTGACGCTCGGCGCGTTCTTCACGCGGCTGGCGTTCTTCGCGGGGCTGACGCTCGGTGCGTTCTTCGCGCGGCTGGCGTTCGGCGCGCTCTTCACGCGGCTGGCGCTCCTCGCGCGGCTGGCGCTCGGCACGCTCTTCGCGCGGTTGACGCTCTTCGCGGGGCTGACGTTCTGCACGCTCTTCGCGCGGCTGGCGCTCTTCGCGGGCCGGGCGTTCGGCGCGCTCGCCGCGCTCTTCGCGACGACCGCGTTCTTTGCGCTCGTCGTCACGGCGACCGCCGTCACGACCGTCGCGGCGACGGTTCTGCTGGCGACCGTTGCGACGTTCGCCCTGGCCTTCGCTGCGCTCGGTGGCCGGTTTCTCGGCGGCCACCGGGGTCGGCTCCGGCTTGCTGCCGGCGAACAGGCCTACCAGCGACTTCACCAGGCCCTGGAACAGGCTCGGCTCAGGCATGGGTTTGGTGGCTTCGACAACCGGCGCTGCGGCAGCGGTCTGCTGCGGGGCAGGGGTCTGCGGGGAAACGGTCTTCACCGCGGCTTCCTGGCGAACCAGGGTGCGGGTGGCGCTGACCGGCTGGACTTCCTCGTGCTCTTCCGGGGCCATCTCGTAGCTGGCGTGGCCGGACAGCAGTTCGGGGTTGTCGTCGCGCAGGCGCTGGACTTCGAAGTGCGGCGTTTCCAGGTGGTCGTCCGGCAGGATGAAGATGCGTGCACGGGTACGCAGCTCGATCTTGGTGATGGCGTTGCGCTTCTCGTTGAGCAGGAAGGCGGCAACCTGGAACGGCACGCGCGCACGAACTTCGGCGGTGCGGTCCTTCAGGGCTTCTTCCTCGATCAGGCGCAGGATGGCCAGCGACAGGGACTCGACGTCGCGGATGATGCCCTGGCCGTTGCAACGCGGGCAGACGATGCCGCTGGTCTCGCCCAGGGACGGACGCAGGCGCTGACGGGACATTTCCAGCAGGCCGAAGCGCGAGATGCGGCCGACCTGGACGCGGGCACGGTCGGCTTCCAGGGCTTCGCGGACGCGTTCTTCCACGGCGCGCTGGTTCTTCGCCGGGGTCATGTCGATGAAGTCGATGACGATCAGGCCGCCGATGTCACGCAGACGCAGTTGGCGGGCGATTTCCTCGGCCGCTTCCAGGTTGGTCTGCAGGGCGGTTTCCTCGATGTCGCCG
Organism: Pseudomonas sp. HS-18; assembly: GCF_020401845.1. Lineage (NCBI taxonomy): Bacteria > Pseudomonadati > Pseudomonadota > Gammaproteobacteria > Pseudomonadales > Pseudomonadaceae > Pseudomonas > Pseudomonas sp. HS-18. The sequence continues at coordinate 4,343,803 of NZ_CP084413.1, read as the reverse complement.
CCCTTGGTGGCGCGCGCCGAGTTGATGTCGATGGACACCAGGGCTTCGGTCGGATCGATGACGATGGAGCCACCCGACGGCAGCTTCACTTCGCGCTGGAAGGCGGTTTCGATCTGGCTCTCGATCTGGAAGCGGTTGAACAGCGGAACGCTGTCCTGGTACAGCTTCACCTTGCTCGCGTACTGCGGCATGACCTGCTGGATGAAGTTCAGGGCCTCTTCCTGGGCGTCGAGGCTGTCGATCAGCACTTCGCCGATGTCCTGGCGCAGGTAGTCGCGGATGGCGCGGATGATGACGTTGCTTTCCTGGTAGATCAGGAACGGGCCGCTGCGCTCGCCGGAGGCTTCCTTGATGGCGCCCCACAGTTGCAGCAGGTAGTCCAGGTCCCATTGCAGCTCTTCGGAACTGCGGCCCAGGCCCGCGGTGCGGACGATCAGACCCATGTCGCCGGGAACGGTCAGGCCGTTCAGGGCTTCGCGCAGTTCGTTGCGCTCTTCACCCTCGATGCGGCGGGAGATGCCGCCAGCGCGCGGGTTGTTGGGCATGAGCACCAGGTAGCGGCCGGCGAGGCTGATGAAGGTGGTCAGGGCGGCGCCCTTGTTGCCACGCTCTTCTTTCTCGACCTGGACGATGACTTCCTGGCCTTCGCTCAGGACGTCCTTGATGTTGATGCGGCCTTCGGGGTTCTTCTTGAAGTATTCGCGGGAGATTTCTTTGAGGGGGAGGAAGCCGTGGCGTTCGGCGCCGAAGTCGACGAATGCAGCCTCGAGGCTCGGCTCGATGCGGGTAATGCGGCCTTTGTAGATGTTGGCCTTCTTCTGTTCGCGCGCGCCGGACTCGATGTCCAGGTCGAACAGGCGTTGGCCGTCTACCAGCGCTACACGCAACTCTTCGGGTTGAGTCGCGTTGATCAGCATTCTTTTCATGTAGTACCAATGGTTTCCGGGGCCACCGGAAACGGCGATCGGCACACACGACTCTCACGGTCGGTGCTAAGGCACGTACTCAGGAATGGCGGACCATTCCCGTGTCCAGCGGCAGCAGGATAGAACTGCTGTGCCGCGACTACGTTTCCTGCTTGTTGTGTAAGAACAAGCACTCATCAGGAGGAGGAATTGACTGTCAGATGCGGACGATAAGTGCGTCTACGTTCAAGGCATGCGTTCAAGGCATGAACGCAACGCAATCCGACAGTTGTGCATCTCCGCCCTGCACATTTCCCTAAGAGCCGGGTGCCACTCGCTGAATCCGGGAGCGGGTTGGCTTTTATCACGGCGACCTTGGTTGCCGTGGTCATGTCTCAAGGCCTGGGTTTCGAGGCGCTGTCGGCGCGAGAATCGCTCGGGCCGTTGCAACGCTTCCGGGGACTGCCTGGTGTCCTTTCAATGTGTTTGCAGGCGGTTGGGGATGGCGATTACGCGATCATCCGCAGGCCTGGCCACTTTTGGCGGCCTCCCGAATATAGCAGCAATGATTAAGTGCTTCAATTGAATGAAAAATTGTTATTATATTCGGATGACTAATCCCGCCCCTCCGACTTCCGGCGTCCAGCTGCTTGAAGTCGCGCCGGAGTATGCCGGCCAACGAATCGACAATTTCCTCCGCACCCAGCTCAAGGGCGTGCCCAAGACCCTGATCTACCGCATCCTTCGCAAGGGTGAGGTGCGGGTCAACAAGGGCCGGATCAAGCCCGAGTACAAGCTGCAGGCGGGTGACGTGATACGCGTCCCGCCGCTGCGCCTGGCTGAGCGCGACGAGCCGGTGCCGCTGGCGCAGGGGCTGCTCGAGCGCCTGGAGGCTGCCATCGTCTTCGAAGACAAGGCGCTGATCGTGGTGAACAAGCCCACCGGTATCGCCGTGCACGGCGGCAGTGGGCTGAACTACGGGGTCATCGAGGCGTTCCGTCAACTGCGCCCTGAGTGCAAGGACCTGGAACTGGTGCATCGCCTGGATCGTGATACGTCCGGCCTGCTGATGATCGCCAAGAAGCGCAGCATGCTGCGTCACTTGCACGACGCCCTGCGCGGCGAGCGCATCGTGGACAAGCGCTACCATGCCCTGGTGCGCGGCAACTGGCCGGCGGCGAAGAAGCAGATTGCCGTGCCGCTGCTGAAGAACAACCTGCGCTCCGGCGAACGCGTGGTGGAAGTGAATCCCGAGGGCAAGGAAGCGCTGACCGAGTTCAAGGTGCTGCGCCGCTTCGGTGATTTTGCCACCTTGGTGGAGGCGCGCCCGATTACCGGTCGCACCCACCAGATCCGTGTGCATGCCAAACATGCCGGTCATTCCATTGCCGGCGACCCCAAGTACGGCGACGAGGATTTCTCCCGCGAGATCCGCGAGTTGGGCGGCAAGCGCCTGTTCCTGCATTCCGCGTTCCTGCGAGTGCCGATGCCCGACGGCTCGGTGCTGGAGCTGGAGGCGCCGGTGGACGATATCTGGCAGCGTACCGTGGAGCGCCTGGATGCGTGAGTATTCCCTGCTGATCTTCGATTGGGATGGCACGCTGGTGGACTCCATCGGTCGTATCGTCGAGGCGATGCGGGTGGCGGCGGTCGGTTCCGGTCTCCCGGCGCGTAGCGAGGAGGCGATCAAGGGCATTATCGGTCTTGGGCTGCCGGAGGCTATTCAGACCCTGTATCCCGAAGTCGAAGAAGGCGAGCCGCTGGATCGTTTCCGCCGGGACTACGGCGATCACTATTTGAGCCTGGAAGTGCGGCCGTCGCCGTTGTTCCCCGGTGTGGCCGAGGCAATGGCTGAGTTTCGGGGCTCGGGCTACCAGTTGGCGGTCGCCACTGGCAAGAACCGCCGTGGGCTGGATCGCGTGCTGGCGGGGCAGGGGTGGACGGACTTCTTCGATATCACCCGCGCCGCCGACGAGTCGGCGAGCAAGCCGGATCCGCGCATGCTGCATGAGATTCTCGAGCATTGCCGGGTCGATGCCCGTGACGCGCTGATGGTGGGCGATTCGCCTTTCGATCTGGAAATGGCGCGCCGAGCCGGCATGGATTCGGTGGCGGTGGGCTATGGTGCTCAGTCGCTGGAGGTCCTTCGGGAGTATGCTCCGGCGCTGGAAGTGAATCATTTCAATGAATTGCGCGCCTGGCTCGCCGGGCGCTCGGTCAAACCAGTGCTCGAGGTAGGCAACTGATGTCGGATGAATGGAAGGCGGACGATAGCAAGGCTGCACAAACCGCGGCGGGCGACGACAAGAGCTGGAAGCTGCTGGAGAAGGCCGTGCTGGCCGGTGTCCAGGAGCAGCGCCGGTCGCGCCGCTGGGGCATCTTTTTCAAGTTGCTGACTTTTGTCTACCTGTTTGGCGCCCTGGCATTGTTCAGTCCCTTCAGTGGCCTGTCCAAGTCCGCCTCGCGCAGCGCCAGCCATACCGCGCTGATCGAGGTGAAAGGCATGATCGCCGACAACGAGGCGGCCAGTGCCGACAACATCGTTGGCGCGCTGCGCTCGGCGTTCGAGGATGCCGGCACCAAGGGCATCGTCCTGCGCATCAATAGCCCGGGCGGCAGCCCGGTACAGTCCGGCTATATCTACGATGAAATCAAGCGCCTGCGTGGTGAGCATCCGGATATCAAGGTCTACGCCGTCATCAGTGATCTGGGGGCGTCCGGTGCTTACTACATTGCCAGTGCTGCCGATCAGATCTACGCGGACAAGGCCAGCCTGGTCGGTTCCATTGGCGTGACGGCGGCCACTTTCGGCTTTGTCGGCACCATGGAGAAGCTGGGTGTGGATCGTCGAATCTATACCTCCGGTGAGCACAAGGCCTTCCTCGATCCGTTCCAGCCGCCGAAAGCGGATGAAACCGCCTTCTGGCAACAGGTGCTGGACGTCACGCACAAGCAGTTCATCGATAGCGTGAAGAAAGGTCGTGGCGACCGCCTGAAGGACAAGGAGCACCCGGAGCTGTTCTCCGGCCTCATCTGGTCCGGTGAGCAGGCGCTGCAGTTGGGGTTGATCGATGGCCTGGGCAGCTCAAGCTACGTGGCGCGCGAAGTCATCAAGGAGAAGGAAATCGTGGACTACACGGTCCAGGAAACCGCCTTTGATCGCTTCACCAAGAAGCTTGGTGCCAGTGTCGCCGAGCGCATGGCCATGTGGATGGGCTTCCAGGGGCCAGCGCTGCGCTGAGTGCTCTTCCTTATATAAGGAAGGAAAAGGCCTGGCGATTTCCGGGCCTTTTTGTTTCCGTCTTGCGGGTCAGGCCTTCTTTTTCAGGGCACGGGTACCTGTTCGGCGAGCAGCATGTCCACCAGGCGGATCAGCGGCAAGCCGATCAGGCTGGTGGCGTCCTCGCCTTCGGTGGCGCGGAACAGGCTGACGCCCAGGCCTTCGGCCTTGAAGCTGCCGGCGCAGTCGAAAGGTTGCTCGATCTCGAGGTAGCGGCGGATGCGTGCTTCGTCGAGGTCGCGGAAGTACACGGTGAAGGGCACGCAGTCGACCTGCGCCCCACCGCTCTGGCTGTTCAGCAGGCAGAGGCCGGTGAGGAAGCTCACGCTCTTGCCGCTGGCGTCTTTCAGCTGTTCGGTGGCGCGTTCGATGGTATGGGGCTTGCCGAGTATCCTGCTGCCATTTACGGCGGCCTGGTCCGAGCCGATGATCAGGTGGTTGGGATATCGCTGGGCGAGAGTGCGCGCCTTGCTTTCCGCCAGCCGGCGCACCAGTTGCTCGGCGCTTTCGCCCGGCAGCGGTGTTTCGTCGACGTCGGGGCTGGCGCATTCGAACGGCAGGCGCAGGCGCTGCAGCAGTTCGCGGCGATAGGGCGAGCTGGAAGCCAGGATCAGGGGTAGCATGGATAACTCCTTCGGTGCGTCGCCGCGATTCTAGCGAAAAGGTCTGTCCATACAGCGGTTTATGGCTAATTTCCTTTGACAGCTTCGGGTGCATCCCTATAATGGCGCGCTTATGTTGAATGGACCGATACCACCTCACGTTGATCCGCGCAAATTGGTAGAGCGCGCCGCCACCCTCGAAGGTGAGCTGCCGATCGCCAAGATGCCACGTCTCAACGAGCAACTGACCAGCAGTGATGGCAAGATTCACGCGAAGTTTTCCTTCTTCCGTGATCAGCAGAAGCTGGCGGTCATGCACGTCGAACTCGACGCCGAGGTGAGCATGGTATGCCAGCGCTGTCTCGAGCCGGCCAACTTCCATGTGGGTGGTGCGTACGATTACGTCATCATTCCGGAAGGCAAGTCGATCGATGATCTGCCCAGTGGCTACGATGCATTGGAGGTGGGGGATGACCCCATCGACCTGACCTCGCTGGCCGAGGACGAGTTGCTGCTCGCCTTGCCCATCGTGCCGGTCCATGACCCTGAGGATTGCCAGCAGCCGGTGGGATACGCTACAGCGCCCGAACCGAGCGAGAACGTCGAAGAACGGCCCAATCCGTTCAGCGTACTGGCGCAGTTGAAGCGTGACCCAAACGTTTAGGAGTTAATCAATCATGGCTGTTCAGCAGAACAAAAAATCCCGTTCCGCTCGTGACATGCGTCGTTCGCACGATGCCCTGGACGCGAACGCTCTGTCCGTGGAAAAGAGCACCGGTGAAGTTCACCTGCGCCACCACGTCTCCCCGGACGGTTTCTATCGCGGCCGCAAGGTCGTAGACAAAGGCTCTGACGAGTAATCTTTGTCCGCACCAATCATCGCGATTGATGCAATGGGTGGGGACTACGGTCCCCACTGCATTGTTCCGGCCTGTATTTCCTTTCTGGCCGAATATGCTTCCCTCCAGCTGGTCCTCGTCGGCCAAGCTCCTCTGCTAGAAGAACACCTGCGTGGCCTGTCTCCGGCCGAGCGCCAGCGTCTTCACATTCATCACGCCAGCGAAATCGTCACGATGGACGAGCGTCCGTCACAGGCGTTGCGTGGCAAGCCCGACTCCTCCATGCGTGTTGCCCTCGAACTGGTTCGGGATGGCAAGGCCCATGCCTGCGTCAGTGCCGGCAATACCGGTGCGCTGATGGCGCTGTCCCGCTACTTGCTCAAGACCCTGCCCGGCATCGACCGCCCGGCGATGGTGACTGCAGTGCCGACGCAGACCGGCCACTGCCATCTGCTCGATTTGGGCGCCAACGTCGACTGCAGCGCCGAGCATCTCTACCAGTTCGCCGTCATGGGCGCCGTGGCGGCGGAAGCGTTGGGCAAGATCGACCCCAGGGTCGCGCTGCTGAATGTCGGCACCGAAGACATCAAGGGCAACCAGCAGGTGAAGCTGGCGGCCAGCCTTCTGCAGCAGGCGCGCGGGGTGAACTACATCGGCTACATCGAAGGCGATGGCCTGTATCGTGGGTTGGCCGATGTAGTGGTCTGCGACGGCTTCGTCGGCAATATCCTGCTCAAGTCCAGCGAAGGCCTGGCGGCCATGGTGGCGGCGCGTCTGGAGGAACTGTTCAATTCCAGCCTGCCGGCCAAGGCGGTCGGCTTGATGGCGATGCCTTTCCTGCGCCGTCTGCGGGGCGATCTGACGCCGTCCCAGCATAATGGCGCGAGTTTCCTGGGGTTGCAGGGCATCGTGGTGAAGAGTCACGGCAGTGCGAAGGAAGAGGGCATTCAGAGCGCCTTGCGTCGCGCGCTGCTGGAAGTTCGCGAGAATCTGCCCCAGCGGCTGCATGGCCGATTGGAACATCTGCTCTAATGTGTGACCGCGGTCGTCAGACCGTCATCCAACTGTCAGTTCAATGCGCCAGGCTCTCGCCGGCGCTATCCATTTGACGACATAGACAAAAGGGACCTGTTGCAATGTCCGCATCCCTCGCCTTCGTATTCCCCGGTCAAGGTTCGCAGTCGCTCGGCATGCTTGCCGAGCTGGGTGCCCAGCACGCCATCGTGCGCGAAACCTTCGCCGAAGCCTCCGCCGCCCTGGGTTATGACCTCTGGGCCCTGGTCCAGGAGGGCCCTGAAGAGCGCCTGAACCAGACCGACAAGACCCAGCCCGCGATCCTTACGGCCTCCATCGCCCTCTGGCGTCTGTGGCTGGCCGAAGGCGGCGTGCAGCCGGCTTATGTTGCCGGCCATAGCCTGGGCGAATATTCCGCTCTGGTCGCTGCTGGCAGCCTGGCCTTCGCCGACGCGGTAAAGCTGGTCGAGCGCCGTGGCCAATTGATGCAGGAAGCTGTTCCCGCCGGTACCGGCGGTATGGCTGCCATTCTCGGCCTGGAAGACGCTGATGTGCTTGCCGCCTGCGCCGAAGCTGCCCAGGGCGAAGTGGTCAGTGCCGTGAATTTCAACGCGCCGGGTCAGGTGGTGATCGCGGGGGCGGCCAAGGCCGTCGAGCGTGCCATCGAGGCTTGCAAGACGCGCGGGGCCAAGCGTGCCGTGGCGCTGCCGGTCAGCGTGCCGTCGCACTGCGAGCTGATGCGTCCGGCTGCCGAGCGTTTCGCTGAGGCGGTCGAGGCCGTTCAGTGGCAGATGCCGCAGATTGCCCTGGTACAGAACGTCACCGCCCAGGTTCCGGCTGATCTGGCTTCGCTCAAGCGCGACCTGTTGGCGCAGCTGTACAGCCCGGTACGCTGGGTCGAGAGCGTCCAGTTGCTGGCCGAAAAGGGCGTCACTGACCTGGTCGAATGCGGCCCGGGCAAGGTGCTGGCTGGTTTGAACAAGCGTTGCGCGAAGGGCGTAACCACCCATAACCTGGATTCCGCGGACGCCTTTGGCGCGGCTCGCGCGGCTCTGGCTTGAACAGGAGATAAGGCATGAGTCTGCAAGGTAAGGTTGCCCTGGTTACCGGCGCGAGCCGTGGTATCGGCCAGGCCATCGCTCTGGAACTGGGCCGCATGGGCGCCACCGTGGTCGGCACTGCCACCAGCGAGTCCGGCGCGCAGAAGATTTCCGAGTACCTCAAGGAAAACGGTATCCAGGGCTCCGGCATGGTGCTCGATGTGTCCAATGACGAGTCCGTCACCGCCGTAGTCGAGGCCATCCAGAAAGAGTCTGGCGCACCGGCTATCGTCGTCAATAACGCAGGTATCACCCGCGATAACCTGCTGATGCGCATGAAAGACGATGAGTGGTTCGACGTGGTCAACACCAACCTCAACAGCCTCTACCGTCTGTCGAAAGCCGTGCTGCGCGGCATGACCAAGGCGCGCTGGGGTCGCATCATCAATATCGGTTCGGTCGTCGGTGCCATGGGTAATGCCGGGCAGACCAACTACGCGGCGGCCAAGGCCGGTCTGGAAGGCTTCACCCGTGCCCTGGCGCGCGAAGTCGGTTCCCGTGCTATCACTGTCAACGCGGTCGCTCCGGGCTTCATCGACACCGACATGACCCGTGAGTTGCCCGAAGCCCAACGTGAAGCACTGCTCGGTCAGATTCCGCTGGGTCGACTGGGACAAGCCGAAGAGATCGCCAAAGTGGTAGCATTCCTCGCTTCCGAGGGCGCAGCTTATGTAACGGGTGCCACGGTACCGGTGAATGGCGGAATGTACATGAGCTGATGTGACGAGTTCCTTCGTGGCGATGTCATATGCGCTGTCTAAAGTTCTCCAAGCGTTGTGACGCTGGAATAGGCAGAGCATCTGGATTGCCGGAAGGGGCGTCAGCGTTCAGCTTGAAATGCAGAAATCCCTTTCTATACACTTACCCGCAGCCCAGCTGTACGGATTGTCCATAGGAGTGAAAACAAGGTATGAGCACCATCGAAGAACGCGTCAAGAAGATCGTTGCTGAGCAACTCGGCGTTAAGGAAGAAGAAGTCACCAACAGCGCTTCCTTCGTCGAAGACCTGGGCGCCGACTCCCTTGACACCGTTGAGCTGGTGATGGCTCTGGAAGAGGAATTCGAGACCGAAATCCCCGACGAGCAAGCCGAAAAGATCACCACCGTTCAGGAAGCCATCGACTACATCGTTGCCCACCAGGCATAAGATGTAGTCGTCGGTTCCCCGACGAAAGAAGCCGCACGGCCTGCAAAGGCGTGCGGCTTTTCTTTAACGCCGGCTTCTGCCGGCGTTATTGCCGTGAAACACATGAGAGGAAGTCACAGTGTCGCGTAGACGCGTAGTCATCACTGGCATGGGTATGTTGTCGCCCTTGGGTGTGGATGTGCCGAGCAGTTGGGAAGGCATTCTCGCCGGGCGCAGCGGTATCGCCCCGATCGAACACATGGACCTGTCCGCCTTTGCCACCCGTTTCGGCGGCTCGGTGAAAGGGTTCGACGTCGAGCAATACATGTCCGCCAAGGAAGCTCGCAAACTCGACCTGTTCATCCAGTACGGCCTGGCCGCCAGCTACCAGGCGGTGCGCGATTCCGGCCTGGAAGTCACCGACGCCAACCGGGAGCGCATCGGCGTTGCCATCGGTTCGGGCATCGGCGGTCTGACCAATATCGAAAACACCTGTCGTTCGCTGTTCGAGCAGGGCCCGCGGCGCATCTCGCCGTTCTTCGTGCCCGGTTCGGTCATCAACATGGTTTCCGGGTTCCTGTCGATCAACCTCGGTCTGCAGGGCCCCAACTACGCCATCACCACCGCCTGCACCACCGGCACCCACAATATCGGCATGGCCGCGCGCAACATCGCTTACGGCGACGCTGACGTGATGGTCGCCGGTGGGTCCGAAATGGCGGCCTGTGGTCTTGGCCTGGGCGGCTTCGGTGCCGCTCGTGCGCTGTCCACCCGCAACGACGAGCCGACCAAGGCCAGCCGTCCCTGGGACCAGGATCGCGACGGCTTCGTGCTCTCCGACGGTGCAGGTTCCCTGGTGCTGGAGGAACTGGAGCACGCCAAGGCTCGTGGCGCTCGCATCTACGCAGAAATCGTCGGTTTCGGCATGAGCGGCGACGCCTTCCACATGACTGCTCCGCCGGAAGACGGCGCAGGCGCTGCACGCTGCATGAAAGCCGCACTGCGCGATGCCGGCCTGAATCCCGAGCAGGTTGATTACATCAACGCCCACGGCACCTCGACGCCGGCCGGCGATATTGCGGAGATCTCCGCGGTGAAGTCGATCTTCGGCGACCACGCCTACAAGCTGTCGATGAGCTCCACCAAGTCGATGACCGGCCACCTGCTGGGTGCTGCCGGCGCGGTCGAGGCGATCTTCAGCGTGCTTGCGCTGCGTGATCAGGTGGCTCCGCCGACCATCAACCTGGATAACCCCAGCGAAGGCTGCGACCTCGACCTGGTCGCCCACCAGGCCAAGGAGCGTCCGATCGACGTCGCCTTGTCCAACTCCTTCGGCTTCGGTGGCACCAACGGTTCCCTGGTGTTCCGCCGGTTCCAGGGCTGATGCTGAGCTGGATCGACGGCCAGAACGCCGAGGTGCTGTCCGCGCGTGATCGCGGACTGGCCTACGGCGACGGGTTGTTCGAGACCATCCGCGTGTCCGCAGGCCGTCCGCGCCTGCTGGCGCGCCATCGGGCAAGACTGGAGGAGGGCGTCAGGCGCCTGTCCCTGCCGGTCTCGCTCGATCTCGTCGAAGATGAAATCCTGCGTTTCTCCACCCTGCTGGGTGATGGTGTCGCCAAGCTGGTGCTGACCCGCGGCGAAGGCGTGCGTGGCTACGCACCGCAGGCCGATGCCCAGGTGCGCCGACTATTGCTGGCCTCGCCTGCGCCGGCTTACCCGGCGAAGAATTGGGAGGAGGGCGTCAGGCTCTTCTCCTGCGCCACCCGCCTGGCCGAGCAGCCACTGCTGGCCGGCCTCAAGCACCTCAATCGCCTGGAGCAGGTCCTGGCTCGCGCCGAATGGAGCGATCCGGCTTTCGCCGAAGGATTGATGCGCGATGTTTCCGGGCGCGTCGTCGAAGGTGTGTTCAGCAACCTGTTCCTCGTGAAGCACGGCGAGTTGATCACCGCAGACCTCGGTCGCTGCGGCGTTGCCGGGGTCATGCGCGCCGAGATCATCGAGCGCGCCCGTAGCCTGGGCCTGCCGGTCATCGTGCGCGACATCGAGCACGGCGAACTGGCGGACGCCGACGAGGTCTTTCTCTGCAACAGTCTCTACGGTATCTGGCCGGTGCTCGGCGTGGCCGAGTTCACTTGGCCGGTCGGGCCCCTGACCCGTAAACTGCAGGGCCAACTCCGCGAACTTCTGGATTCCTGATACGTGATGCGCAAATTGCTGGTGCTGCTGGAAGGCGGCCTGCTGCTGGCCGGGCTCATGCTGGGCCTGTCGGCCTGGGAGCAGCAGCGTGCGCTGCAGCAGCCGCTCCAGCTCACCGAAGAGCGCCTGCTGGATGCTCCCAGCGGCGCCACCCCCGGTCGTCTGCTGACCCGCCTGGAGGACGAGGACGTCCTGCACGGCGGCTTCTGGCTTCGTCTGTACTGGCGCTTCAACCTGGCGGGCGAGGCGCTGCACAGCGGTGAATACCGCCTGACGCCCGGCATGACTGCTGCCCAGTTGCTCGATCTGTGGCGCGAGGGCGAGGTTGTGCAGTACGGCCTGACCCTGGTCGAGGGCTGGAACTTCCATCAGGTCCGCGACTTGCTCGCCCGCCAGCCCAAGCTGGACCAGACCCTGAACGGCCTCAGCGACGCCGACGTGATGGCCAGGCTGGGCAAGCCCGGCGTATTCCCCGAGGGCCGCTTCTTCCCCGACACCTACCGCTTCGTCCGTGGCACCAAGGACGTCGATATCCTCAAGCATGCCTACCAGCGCATGGAGACCATTCTCGCCGAGGAGTGGGACAAGCGCGGCGAGGACCTGCCCTACAAGGACTCGTACCAGGCGCTGATCATGGCCTCGCTGGTGGAGAAGGAAACCGGCGTACCCCAGGAGCGCGGCCAGATCGCGGGCGTTTTCGTGCGCCGCCTGCAGAAGAACATGCTGTTGCAGACTGACCCGACCGTCATCTACGGCATGGGCGAGCGCTATGCCGGCAAGATCACCAGGGCCGACCTGCGCACGCCAACGCCCTACAACACCTATGTGGTCGCCGGCCTGCCGCCGACGCCCATCGCGCTGCCCGGTCGCGAGGCAATCCACGCTGCGCTGAACCCGGTGCCGGGACAGAGCCTGTACTTCGTCGCCCGTGGCGATGGCAGCCACACCTTCTCCGACAACCTCGACGATCACAACAAGGCCGTCCAGGAATTCCAGATCAAGCGCCGCGCCGACTACCGTTCCAGCCCGGCGCCCGTTCCGTCGCCGGCGCAGACGCCGGACGAAGACGCTCCCGCCGCAGATACCCCTGCAGCGCAGTAGCCCGACAACACAAGGAGTGAGCCGAGTGACCGGCCTGTTCATCACCCTGGAAGGCCCCGAAGGCGCGGGCAAGAGCACCAATCGCGAGTACCTGGCCGAGCGCCTGCGCGAACGCGGAATCGAGGTCCAGCTGACCCGCGAGCCAGGCGGTACGCCGCTGGCCGAGCGCATCCGCGAGCTGCTGCTGGACCCGAGCGATGAAAAGATGGCAGTCGATACCGAACTGCTGCTGGTCTTTGCCGCCCGCGCACAGCACATCGCCGGGGTTATCCGCCCGGCCCTGGAGCGCGGCGCCGTGGTGCTCTGCGATCGCTTCACGGACGCCACCTACGCCTATCAGGGCGGCGGTCGTGGTCTGCCGGTGGAGCGCATCGCCCAGTTGGAAAGCTTCGTCCAGGGCAGCCTGCGCCCGGACCTGACCCTGGTGTTCGACCTGCCGGTGGAAATCGGCCTGTCCCGCGCAGCTGCCCGCGGTCGCCTGGACCGCTTCGAGCAGGAGGGGCGCGCCTTCTTCGAGGCGGTGCGCAATACCTACCTGGATCGCGCCCGCGCCGAGCCTGCGCGCTATCACATCCTCGATGCGGCGCAGACGCTGCCCGAGGTGCAGCGCGACCTGGATGGCCTGCTGCCGATCCTGCTGGAGCGCCTCAATGGCTGACATCTATCCCTGGCAGCAGGGCCTCTGGCAGCAGCTCAGCAGCCGCCCGCGCCATGCCCATGCCTATCTGCTTCACGGGCCGGCCGGTATAGGCAAGCGTGTGCTGGCGGAGAATCTGGTGCACTTCCTGCTGTGCCAGCGACCCGCGGGCGGCAAAGCATGCGGCCAGTGCAAGGCCTGCCAGTTGCTCGCCGCCGGCACACACCCGGATTTCTTCCAGCTGGAACCGGAGGAGCCGGAGAAACCCATTCGGGTCGATCAGGTTCGCGAGCTGGTGGGCTTCGTGGTGCAGACCGCGCAGTTGGGCGGGCGCAAGGTGGCGCTGCTGGAGCCGGCCGAGGCCATGAACCTCAATGCCGCCAACGCCCTGCTGAAAAGCCTGGAAGAGCCTTCCGGCGATACCGTGCTGCTGCTCATCAGCCACCAGCCCAGCCGGCTGTTGCCGACCATCAAGAGCCGCTGTGTGCAACAGGCTTGCCCGCAGCCTTCTGCCGAGCAGGCCCGTGCCTGGCTGGCGGGTACTCTGCCGGCCGAGCCGGTGGAGGCGTTGGACGAGTTGCTGGTGCTCGCTGGCGGATCACCGCTGACCGCGCTGCGACTGCAGGGCCACGGCGTGCGCGAGCAGCGCGCACAAGTGGTCGAAGGGGTGAAGAAGCTGCTCAAGCAGCAGGTTGCCCCAGGTCAGCTGGCCGAAAGCTGGAATGCTGTACCTTTGCCACTATTGTTCGACTGGTTCTGCGACTGGTCGCTGTTGATCCTGCGTTACCAGTTGGCTCGGGACGAAGAGGGCCTTGGCCTCGCCGACATGCGCAAGGTCGTGCAGTATCTCGCCGAAAAGTCGACACAGCCCAAGGTGCTGGCAATGCAGGACTGGCTGCTGCTTCAGCGGCAGAAGGTTCTCAACAAAGCCAACCTCAACCGTGCCTTGCTTCTCGAAGCCTTGCTCGTACAGTGGGCAAGTCTCCCTGGGCCGGGCTAGAATCCGGCCATCGGAAAAATCTGCCAGGATAGCTGAATGAGCTTGCCACCAAATCTGGGTCCGCGTAACGGAATCCTGTCCTTGACCATCAAGGACAAATCCGTGCTGTATGCCGCCTACATGCCGTTCATTCGCAACGGCGGGCTGTTCATTCCGACCAACAAGACCTACAAGCTGGGCGATGAGGTCTTCATGCTGCTCAACCTGATGGACGAGCCGGAAAAGATCCCGGTCGCCGGCAAGGTGGTCTGGATTACTCCTCGCGGAGCGCAGGGCAACCGTGCCGCCGGCATTGGCGTGCAGTTCAACGACGGTGACAACACCGCGCGCAACAAGATCGAGACCTATCTCGCCGGCGCGCTGAAGTCGGATCGCCCGACCCATACCATGTAGCTCATCCCCTGTAGAATTAGCAGCCTGTACAGGCTGCAAACACGGAGCGCCCTGAGGGGCGCTTCGTCATTTCCCGGAGAAGGTTTTCATGCTCGTCGATTCCCACTGCCACCTCGATCGTCTCGATCTCGCCGCCCACGACGGATCGCTGGATGCCGCGCTGAACGCTGCCCGTGCGCGCGGTGTCAGCCAGTTCCTGTGCATCGGCGTGAGTGCGGACAATGCCAGGGCGGTGAAGGATCTGGCTGATCGCTACGCCGACGTGCATTGCTCGGTCGGCGTCCACCCGCTCGACCTGGAGCCAGGCGCCGCGCCGGCGCTGGACTGGCTGCTGGGTGAGTTGAACCATCCGCGCGTGGTGGCCATCGGCGAGACCGGCCTGGACTATCACTACGAGCCCGAGGCCGCCGAGCTGCAGCAGGAGGCCTTCCGCCTGCACCTTGAGGCCGCCAAGGTGACCGGCAAGCCGGTCATCGTGCATACCCGCGAAGCCCGCGCCGATACCCTGGCGTTGCTGCGCGAGGCAGCGCTGCCGCAGGCCGGTGTGCTGCATTGCTTCACCGAAGACTGGGAGATGGCCAAGGCGGCGCTGGATATTGGCTTCTATATCTCGCTGTCGGGCATCGTCACCTTCCGCAATGCCGAGCAATTGCGCGAAGTGGCGCGACAGGTGCCGGTGGACCGCCTGCTGGTGGAAACCGATTCGCCCTATCTCGCGCCGGTGCCCCATCGCGGCAAACCGAACCTTCCCGAATACGTGCGCGAGGTGGCCGAGTACCTGGCCGTGTTGCGTGGGGTGAGTTTCGAAACGCTGGCCGAGCAGACCACTGCGAATTTCCGCCGGCTGTTCCCGCTCGCCTGCTGATGGTCCGTGCGCGGACAGCTTTCCCGCGCGCAAAAAAAACCCGGGTTCTGGGGGATGAATCCGGGTCAAGACCATTAGGAGTTTAACAATAAGGTACGCGATCCTCGGTACCTTCACCGGCGGAGCACTTGGGGGGAGATGCCGCGCGCCGGTATCTACAAGTATTGGTCAAGATGCCGCGCTTGCCACAGGGTGCCCGGTGTTTTTTAAACGGATTTGGAATACATCACACCGGGCTGAGCAGCTTTCTCGGCCGCGCCTGCATTATTGCCCCGCCAAAGCCCTGATCAACGCCAGAGTCTCCTCGATGACCGCTTCGCTGGTGTAGAAGTGCGGCGACAAGCGGATACCGGCGCCGCGCTGGATGCACACCACCTGCTCCGCGCGCAAACGCTCCAGCAGGCGGATATTGTCCCAGCCGGCCAGGCTGAACGTCAGGATGCCGGCGCGACGGCCAGGCTCCAGCGGGCTGTGCAGTGAGGCGCCGTTGATGCGGCCCAGGCCATCGTGCAGTTGCTGGACGCGCGTCTGCACCAACTCGCCGACCGAAGCCATGCCGACCTCTTCCAGCAGGCCAAGGCTGGCGTCCAATGCCACGGCGCCGAGCATGTTCGGGCTGCCGCACTCGAAGCGGCGAGCACTGCGCGCCGGTTGCCAGCCGGCGAGGTCGTAGTTGCCGGCGTTTTCCAGCATGTGCCAACCGTATTCCTGCAGCGCCAGTTGCTCGCGTTCGGCGGCGCGGCAATAGAACACACCCAGGCCTTCCGGGCCGAGCATCCATTTGTGGCCGTCGGCCATGGCGAAGGCGCAGTCGTATGCCTGCACGTCGAAGGGCAGGGCGCCCAGTTGCTGGATGGCATCGATGCAATACAGCACGCCGCGCTGGCGGCAGCCGGCGCCCAGGCGTTCCAGGTCCATGCGCAGGCCGCTGGCGTACTGCACGGCGCTGATGGAGAGCAGGCGCGTGCGCGGTGTGCAGGCGGCCAGCAGGTCGCCTTCGGGATCATCGCCGTCCAGGCTCACCTGGATGACTTCCACCCCACGAGGTTTGAGTGCTTCCCAGACGACCCGGTTAGAGGGGAATTCCTGATCGCTGATCACCACCTGGTCGCCGGCGCGCCAGTCCAGGCCAAAAGCGACGAAGGACAGCGCCTCGGACGTGTTCTTCACCAGGGCGATATCGCCGGTGGTCCGGGCATTCACCAGGCGCATCAGGCGTTCGCGCAGGCGCTTCTCGATGGTCAGCCAGCGCGGATAGTCACGGGCACCCAACAGGATGTTCTCCTGGGCAAACGCCGTGACGGCGTCTGCGGCGCGCTTGGGCCAGGGCGCGACCGCTGCGTGGTTCAGGTAGCGCAGGCCGGGTTGTTGGGGAAACTCGGAAGAAAAGCTAATCATGTCGGATGATCCGTGCAATTTGGCGCTGAATAGGCATAATACGCGGCTTCGAATTTTGACTATTTTTGACCGAACAGTCTTTTTATGCAGAAAGAGCCGCGCAAGGTTCGCGAATTCCGTCGTCGCGAACAGGAAATCCTCGACACCGCCCTCAAGCTGTTCCTCGAGCAGGGCGAAGACAGTGTCACGGTCGAAATGATCGCCGATGCCGTGGGTATCGGCAAAGGCACCATCTACAAGCACTTCAAGTCCAAGGCGGAGATCTATCTGCGCCTGATGCTGGACTACGAGCGCGATCTGGCCGACCTGTTCCACTCCGAAGACGTCGCTCGCGACAAGGAGCGCCTGTCGCGCGCCTACTTCGAGTTCCGCATGCGCGATCCGCAGCGCTACCGCCTGTTCGACCGCCTGGAAGAGAAGGTGGTGAAGACCAGCCAGGTCCCGGAGATGGTCGAGGAGCTGCACAAGATCCGCGAATCCAACTTCGAGCGCCTGAGCCAGCTGATCAAGGAACGCATCGCGGCGGGCAAGCTGGAAGACGTCCCGGCCTACTTCCACTACTGCGCGGCCTGGGCGCTGGTACATGGCGCCGTGGCGCTGTACCACTCGCCGTTCTGGCGCGACGTGCTGGAGGATCAGGAGGGCTTCTTCCAGTTCCTCATGGACATCGGCGTGCGCATGGGCAACAAGCGCAAGCGCGACGGCGATACGCCGGCCGCCTGAGTCGCCATTCGCGCGATTCATCGTCGCGGTTGCGACAGGGCTCCCGGCGCCGGTGGGGATATACTTGCATGAGTGATCGCCACCGGAGCCGAGCATGATCGTCGACCGCCAGGGCAGGCGCTTCCGCAATCTTCGCGTGAGCCTGACCGCCGCCTGCAACTACGCCTGCACCTATTGCGTGCCGGACGGCAAACGTCTGGTCGCGGCGCAGGACGAGCTTTCGGCGGAATCCCTGGTGCGCGGGGTCGCCTACCTGATCGAGTCCGCCGGCATCGAGCGTCTGCGCGTCACCGGTGGCGAACCGTTGGTCAGTCCGAAGCTCGATGCCTTCCTGCATGGCGTCAGCCGTCTCGGGCTGCAGGACATCGCCATCACCACCAACGGACAGCTGCTGTCGAAGAAGCTGCCGCTGCTGCTGGATTGCGGCATCCGCCGCCTCAACGTTTCCCTCGATACCCTGGATGCCGATGCCTTCCGGCGCATTGCCCGTGGCGGCGATCTGGCCACGGTCCTCAAGGGGCTCGACGAGGCCCGCGCGGCCGGCCTGAAGATCAAGCTCAACATGGTTCCGCTACGCGGGCAGAACCTCGACCAGGTCGTGCCGCTGCTGGACTACTGCCTGGAGCACGGCTTCGAGCTGCGCTTCATCGAGCTGATGCGCATGGGCCACCTGGCCCATGACCTGAACGGCTTCCACCGGCAGTTCGTCAGCTTGCAGGAGCTGCTGGAGCTCATCGGCGAACGCCATCCCTATATCCAGGCCGATGCGCCGGTGGATGCCACGGCCATTCGCTATGAAGTGCCGGGGCAGGGCTATTTTGGCGTAATCGCCAATGAAAGCGTGCCGTTCTGCCGGACCTGCTCGCGTCTGCGCCTTTCCTCCACCGGCTGGCTGCACGGCTGCCTGTCGTCGAGCAACCGGCACTACGTCGGCGACCTGCTGGACAAACCGCGCCACCAAGCGCTCCCAGCCTTGCAGCGGTTGCTGGTGAGCGCTCTGGCGGACAAGCAGGAAGTCGCCTTCTCCGGCGGCGTCACCATCATGAAGATCATCGGCGGCTGAGATCGCCCTCAAGACCTGATTAGCCCATGCCCAACGAATTCCCCATTTCCTATATCGAGCCGGTGTTCCGGCCGCCGAGCGAGGCACACTCGCTCATTCTTCCCGTCACCAACGGCTGTTCCTGGAACCAGTGCGGCTTCTGTGAGATGTATACCCAGCCGCAGAAGAAATTCCGCGCCCGCGACGAGGCCGAGGTGCTGGAGGAGATTCGCCGCTGTGGCGAGCGGCTGATCGTCCAGCGGGTGTTCCTCGCCGATGGCGATGCGCTGGTGTTGCCGACTCGGCGCCTGCTCAACATCCTCCGTGCGATCCGCGAGCACCTGCCCGAGGTGGACCGCGTCTCCAGTTACTGCCTGCCGCGCAACCTGCGCAAGAAGTCGGTGGAGGAGCTGAAGGAATTGGCGGACGCCGGTCTGCGCATGGCCTACGTGGGCGCCGAATCCGGCGACGACGAAGTGCTTGCGCGGGTGAACAAGGGCGAGACCTACGCCTCGACGCTGGATGCATTGCAGAAGCTGGGAGAGGCGGGGATCAAGCGCTCGGTAATGGTCCTCAACGGCCTGGGCGGCAGCACCCTGAGCGCCCAGCACGCCGACAACTCGGCGCGATTGATGAACGAGGCGCAGCCGGAATTCCTGTCCACTCTGGTGGTGAGCTTTCCCACTGGCGAAGAACGCTATCGCCAGGGCTTCCCGGATTTCCAGCCGTTATCGCAGGCCGAATTGTTCATCGAAGTCGAGCGCCTGCTGAACGGTCTGGAGCTTAGCGACACGGTGTTCCGCAGCGATCACGCATCCAACTACCTGGTGCTCAAGGGCACGCTGGGGAAGGACAAGGCGAAGCTGCTCGCCCAGGTCCGCCAGGCCATCGAGCAGCCGCAGCGCGCGCAGCTGCGCCAGGAATGGCAGCGCGGCCTGTGATGGCGCGGAAGCTGCATTGCCTGTCCGAATGCCGGTTTTTCGTCGCCGGCTCCGGAGACATTGCATGCGCCAACTGATACTGATCCTTGCCTTCGCTGCCCTCGGCGGCTGCATGAGCCCCAACGACCTGGCTGACGGCACCGATTATTACCTGCGCGACGCGGGCTTCCTCGACCACAGCCAGACTCGCCGGACGACCAACTGGCGGCTGCAGCAGGACTCCTTCATCTATATCGCTCAGGGGCCGTTCGTGCCGCCGGGCCATCCGTATGCACGGCCCAATGTGGTGGCGGAGGAGGCATTCGAAGGCTTCGTCCAGTACTTCCCGCTGGTACGCCGGGCCAAGAGCCCGCTGGGGCTGGAGGGCGCCATGCAGGAAGCGCGCGCGGCGGGCGCCAATTATCTGTTGTATACCCGCTTTGCCCGTGGCAAAGACAATGTCGGCACCTACGAGGAATACGAGGACACCGACAACGCTGTGGGCCGTGACCGCAGCGTGATTCAGGTGATGCTGATCGAGACCGACAACCGCTACTTGGTGGACAGCGCCACCATCCGCAGTCGCGGCGGTTTTCTGACATTCTATGATGCCAAACCCGAGGACCTGATAGGGCGGCCGCTGGAAGACTATGCCCGCAGCCTGCTCGGGGTGAAGACGCGAGAGGAGTACCAATGATCGACCCAGGCAAAGCCGGCGATCTGCTGGCGCAGATTCCCGCCAGCAAGGACAAGGGGCTGCCGCCGGTGCACCTGTGGAACCCGGACTGCTGTGGCGATATCGACATGCGCATCGCCCGCGACGGCACCTGGTACTACCTGGGCACGCCGATCGGGCGCAAGCCGATGGTACGCCTGTTCTCCACCATCATCCGCCGCGATGGCGACGACTATTTCCTGGTCACTCCGGTGGAGAAGTGCGGCATCACCGTCGATGACGCGCCTTTCGTTACCGTTACCCTGGCCGTCGAAGGGGAGGGCGAACAGCAGGTGTTGCGCTTCACCACCAATGTCGAGGATGAGGTGGTGGCCGACGCCGCGCATCCGATCCGCGTGGAGCTTGATCCGCAGACCCAGGAGCCGTCGCCCTACGTGCTGGTGCGGGTGAACCTGGAGGCGCTGATCCACCGCAACGTCTTCTACCAGTTGGTCGAGCTGGCGGTTCCCCGCGAGATCGATGGAGTTGAGTGGCTGGGAGTGTGGAGTTCCGGCGAGTTCTTCGCCATCGCGCCGCAGCCGTGACCGGTTGGTCTGAACGCGGCCAGTAGTCCCTGTCCTTCATCGCTACAAGTACTTAGCTTGCAAAGAAAAAGGCTCCCGAGGGAGCCTTTTCCGTTACCGCCAACGCCTTACATGTTGGGGTAGTTCGGACCGCCGGTACCTTCCGGGGCCACCCAGGTGATGTTCTGGGCCGGGTCCTTGATGTCGCAGGTCTTGCAGTGCACGCAGTTCTGCGCGTTGATCTGGAAGCGCTTGCTGCCGTCGTCGTTGCTCACGACTTCGTACACGCCAGCCGGGCAGTAACGCTGCGCGGGCTCGTCGTAGAGCGGCAGGTTCTTCTCGATCGGGGTGTTCGGGTCGGCCAGCTTCAGGTGGATCGGCTGGTCTTCCTCGTGGTTGGTGTTGGACAGGAACACCGAGGACAGCTTGTCGAAGCTGAGTTTGCCGTCCGGTTTGGGATAGTCGATCTTCGGCGCTTCGCTGGCCTTCTTCAGGGTCGCGTAGTCCGGCGTCGTATCGTGCAGAGTGAACGGAAGCTTGCCGCCGAAGATGTTCTGGTCGATGAAGTTGAACGCACCGCCACCGATGGCGCCGAACTTGTGCATCGCCGGGCCGAAGTTGCGGCTGCTGAACAGCTCGTCATACAGCCAGCTGCCCTTGAAGGCATCGACGTAGTTGGTCAACTCGTCACCGCCTTCACGGCCGGCGAACAGGGCTTCGGCAACCGAGTCGGCGGCCAGCATGCCGGACTTCATCGCGGTGTGGCTGCCTTTGATCTTGGCGAAGTTCAGGGTGCCGAGGTCGCAACCGATCAGCGCGCCGCCGGGGAAGACCATCTTCGGCAGCGAGTTCAGGCCGCCCTTGCAGATGGCGCGAGCGCCGTAGGCCACGCGCTTGCCGCCTTCCAGGTACTGCTTGATCACCGGGTGGTGCTTGTAGCGCTGGAACTCGTCGAACGGCGACAGGTGCGGGTTGGTGTAGGACAGGTCGATGATCAGGCCCACTACGACCTGGTTGTTTTCCAGGTGATAGAGGAAGGAACCGCCCGGATTGTCGTCGTTCAGCGGCCAGCCGGCGGTGTGTACCACCAGGCCCTGCTCGTGCTTGGCCGGGTCGATGTCCCAGATTTCCTTGATGCCGATGCCGTAGTGCTGGGCGTCGGCTTCGCTGTCGAGCTTGTACTTCTTGATCAGCTGCTTGCCGATGTGGCCACGGCAGCCTTCGGCGAACAGGGTGTATTTGGCGCGCAGTTCCATGCCAGGGGTGTAGTAACCCTCTTTCGGATTGCCTTCGCGGTCGACGCCCAGGTCACCGGTGACAATGCCGCGCACCACGCCATTCTCGTCGATCAGCGCTTCCTGGGCGGCGAAGCCCGGGTAGATCTCGACGCCCAGGCCTTCGGCCTGCTGGGCCAGCCAGCGGCACAGGTTGCCCAGGGAGATGATGTAGTTGCCTTCGTTGTGCATGGTCTTGGGCACGAAGAAGTTCGGCACCTTGGCCGCCGCCTCAGGGCTCTTCAGCACATAGATGTCGTCGCGTTTGACGGGGGTGTTCAGCGGCGCTTCGAGTTCCTTCCAGTTGGGGAACAGCTCGTTCAGCGCGCGGGGCTCGAACACGGCGCCCGAGAGGATGTGGGCGCCCACTTCGGAACCCTTCTCGACCACACAGACGCTGATTTCCTGACCGGCGTCGGCGGCCTTCTGCTTCAGTCGGCAGGCGGCGGACAGACCGGCAGGGCCGGCGCCGACGATGACGACGTCGAATTCCATAAATTCGCGTTCCACTATCGATCTCTCCTGAATCAAGGCTCTGGGCATTTTGTAGGTATTGGGATGGGCGTGCCCCCACCCAGTAAGAGCGGGGCGCATTATAGCTAGACCTGTTGCTATATCTAAACCCTTTATCGAGGGCAATACAAACGTTTGTTTGAATCGCGCGTAACCCTGATAGAATCGGGGTCCGCGGCTTATGAAGGGGTATTTTCGTGTATTGACCCGCCCGGTCGATGCGGTCAAGATACCTGCGGTTTTGCGGTCGCGTTGCGCTGGATGTAGTCGCAGATGGCGTGCACTACCGGCCAGGCCTGTCTGGCGACATTCCTATTCACCGGAGAAAAACGAGGAATCCATGAAGGTTCTTGTAGCTGTCAAACGAGTGGTTGACTATAACGTCAAGGTCCGCGTCAAGGCGGACAACTCCGGCGTCGATCTCGCCAACGTCAAGATGTCCATGAACCCCTTCTGCGAAATCGCCGTGGAAGAGGCCGTACGCCTGAAAGAGAAAGGCGTCGTCACCGAGATCGTTGCGGTCTCCGTCGGCCCGACCGCTGCCCAGGAGCAACTGCGTACCGCGCTGGCTCTGGGTGCAGATCGCGCCATCCTCGTTGAAACCAACGAAGAGCTGAGCTCCCTGGCCATCGCCAAGTCGCTGAAAGCCCTGGTCGACAAAGAGCAGCCGCAGCTGGTCATCCTCGGCAAGCAGGCCATCGACAGCGACAACAACCAGACCGGCCAGATGCTGGCCGCGCTGACCGGCTACGCGCAAGGCACCTTCGCCTCCAAGGTCGAAGTCGCTGGCGACAAGGTCAACGTCACCCGTGAAATCGACGGCGGCCTGCAGACCGTTGCCCTGAACCTGCCGGCCATCGTCACCACCGACCTGCGCCTGAACGAGCCGCGCTACGCGTCGCTGCCCAACATCATGAAAGCGAAGAAAAAGCCGCTGGACGTGGTGACCCCGGACGCCCTGGGCGTTTCCACCGCTTCCACCGTGAAGACCGTGAAAGTCGAAGCTCCGGCTGCCCGTAGCGCCGGCATCAAGGTCAAGTCCGTTGCCGAACTGGTCGAGAAACTGAAGAACGAGGCGAAAGTAATCTGATGGCTATCCTGGTAATCGCTGAGCACAACAACGGCGCACTGGGCGCTGCCACTCTGAACACTGTTGCTGCTGCGCAGAAGATCGGTGGTGACATCGCCGTGCTGGTCGCTGGCCAGAATGTCGGTGGCGTGGCTGAAGCCGCTGCCAAGATCGCTGGTGTTTCCAAGGTGCTGGTCGCCGACAACGCCGCCTACGCTCACCAGCTGCCGGAGAACGTAGCTCCGCTGATCGCTGAGCTGGGCAAGGGCTACAGCCACGTGCTGGCCGCAGCCACCACCAACGGCAAGAACTTCCTGCCGCGCGTTGCCGCCCTGCTGGACGTCGACCAGATCTCCGAGATCATCGAAGTCGTCAGCGCCGACACCTTCAAGCGCCCGATCTACGCCGGTAACGCCATCGCTACCGTGCAGTCCTCGGCCGCCGTCAAGGTCATCACCGTGCGTGGCACCGGCTTCGACGCCGTTGCTGCCGAAGGTGGCTCCGCCGCTGTTGAAGCTGTTTCCGGCCCGGCCGATGCCGGCAAGTCCGCCTTCGTCGGCGAAGAGCTGGCCAAGTCCGACCGTCCGGAACTGACCGCTGCCAAGATCGTCGTATCCGGCGGCCGCGGCATGGGCAATGGCGACAACTTCAAGATCCTCTACTCCCTGGCTGACAAGCTGGGCGCTGCCGTCGGCGCTTCCCGCGCCGCGGTCGACGCCGGCTTCGTGCCGAACGACATGCAGGTCGGCCAGACCGGCAAGATCGTTGCTCCGCAGCTGTACGTGGCCGTCGGCATTTCCGGCGCCATCCAGCACCTGGCGGGCATGAAGGATTCGAAAGTGATCGTGGCGATCAACAAGGACGAAGAGGCACCGATCTTCCAGGTCGCCGACTACGGCCTGGTCGCCGACCTGTTCGAAGCCGTACCGGAGCTGGAAAAGGCCGTCTAAGCCTTTTTCGCTCGATGAAGGAACCCGCTCCCGTAGCGGGTTCTTTCATTTCAGGGCCTTGATTTTCCTCCGGAAAGAGCTATTTCGCCGTGCGGGTGACCCATTGGTCACGAATCTTTGCCGAGAAGTCCACGGGCGAAGGTGTCTCAACTACAATGCGCG
This sequence comes from Pseudomonas sp. HS-18, assembly GCF_020401845.1. NCBI lineage: Bacteria > Pseudomonadati > Pseudomonadota > Gammaproteobacteria > Pseudomonadales > Pseudomonadaceae > Pseudomonas > Pseudomonas sp. HS-18. The sequence goes on along the minus strand of NZ_CP084413.1, from coordinate 4,319,452 downwards.
TCGTCTTCAGTTCCTGAACGTGTTTCAACGACACCTGCTACCGAGGTTTTCATGATCATCAAACCGCGCGTGCGTGGCTTCATCTGCGTCACTACCCACCCGACCGGCTGTGAAGCCAACGTCAAGGAACAGATCGAGTACGTCGAGGCGCATGGCCCCATCGCCAACGGTCCGAAGAAGGTCCTGGTCATCGGTTCCTCCACCGGCTATGGCCTGGCCGCGCGCATCAGCGCCGCCTTTGGCGCCAGCGCCGATACCCTGGGTGTGTTCTTCGAGCGTCCGGGCAGTGAAACCAAGGCGGGCACCGCCGGCTGGTACAACTCCGCTGCCTTCGAGAAGTTCGCCAAGGCCAAGGGCCTGTATGCGCGCAGCATCAATGGTGACGCTTTCTCCGATGAAGTGAAGAAAGTCACCATCGACACCATCAAGCAGGACCTGGGCAAGGTCGACCTGGTGGTCTACAGCCTGGCCGCGCCGCGCCGTACCCATCCGAAGACCGGCGAAGTCTTCAACTCCGTGCTCAAGCCGGTCGGCAAGACCGTGAACTTCCGTGGGCTGGACACCGACAAGGAAGTGATCAAGGAAAGCGTGATGGAACCGGCCACCGAGGCCGAGATCGCCAACACCGTAGCGGTGATGGGCGGTGAAGACTGGCAGATGTGGATCGATGCGCTGCAGGAGGCCGGTGTCCTGGCCGACGGCGCCAAGACCACTGCCTTCACCTACCTGGGCGAAGAGATCACTCACGATCTGTACTGGAACGGCTCCATCGGCGCCGCCAAGAAGGACCTGGACCAGAAAGTCCTGGGTATTCGTGAAAAACTGGCTGCCACTGGTGGTGATGCCCGCGTTTCCGTGCTGAAGGCCGTGGTCACCCAGGCCAGCTCGGCCATCCCGATGATGCCGCTGTACCTGTCGCTGCTGTTCAAGGTGATGAAGGAGAAGGGCACCCACGAAGGCTGCATCGAGCAGGTCGACGGCCTGTTCCGCGAGAGCCTGTACGGTGCTGAGCCGCATCTGGACGCCGATGGTCGCCTGCGCGCGGACTACAAGGAACTGCAGCCGGACGTGCAGAACACCGTGAAGGACCTGTGGAACAAGGTGACCAACGAGAACCTGTACCAACTGACCGACTTCACCGGCTACAAGACCGAGTTCCTGCGCCTGTTCGGCTTCGAGATCGCCGGCGTGGACTACGAGCAGGACGTCAATCCGGACGTGCAGATTCCGAATCTGATCCAGCTCTGAGTTCGCACCAGCAGAAACGGCGCCCGAGGGCGCCGTTTTTGTTTGTCGCCGGCGATCATTTTGCCGCGGTGACCGGCCCGTGGTTCTGTTTGAGGAAGTCCAGGTAAAGGCGAGCGGTTTCCTCCGGGCGCTCGATCATCGGCACGTGGCCACAATCGCGCAGGATGGCGACGCTGGACTTCTTCAGCAGCGGTTTCATCACGTCGATGCTGGAAACGTCCAGTACGCGGTCGCGATCGCCCCACAGCAGCAGGGTCGGCGCGGTGATCTTCGGCAGCTCCGGTTCCAGTGGGATATAGCGTTCACGCAATTGCTGGAAGACCATGCCGTTGAACTCGCTGCGCTCCAGCGAGCGTTCTGCCAGGTAGTCCCGCAGGCGCGACGGCAGCGGTGGCTTCTGCACGAAGACGAAGTCGAGCAGGGCGGGGAAGTCCTCCACCGAGCGCAGCACCAGCGGATTGTCGCCTTTGAGCAGGCGCTCGAACAGTTCACTCGGGTGCGGCGCCGTCACGCCGGCGTTATCGAACAGCCCGACCGACAGCACCTCCTGCGGATGTCGGGCGGCCAGCAGCGCGGCGATGTGCCCGCCCATGGAGTTTCCAACCACGTGGAAACGGCCGATGCCCTGCTCGCGCATGAAGTCGGCCAGGCGCTCTGCCTGGGTGCCGACATCGTAGCTGATGTTCGCAGGCTTGCTGCTATCGCCGAAGCCAGGCAGGTCCACGGCGATGACGCGGTAGTCCTGGGTGAGGAAGCGGGCGAAGCGCGGCCAGTTGCTCTTGTCGGCGCCGAAGCCGTGGATCAGCAGGATGGTCTGGGCCTTTTCCGGGCCTCCCTCGTAATAGGCGATGTCCAGGTTGTCGACCTGCAGGCTGTTGGTCGAGAGCCGGGCACGGGCGCTTTCGACGTATTGCGCAGTGGCCAGCAGCGTGGAGGGAAAGGCATACAGAACGCCTGCGGCGACAGCAATCAGCAGGAGAAGGGCCAGAAGGGCTTTCTTCATGAGAAGTCCTTATTACCAAATCGGGGCGGTGTGCTTTACGCTAGCATTTTGCGGCTCTAAGCAGGGCCGTACCTTCTTCTGGTGAGTGAGACTACCGATGCCTGATTGCTCCACGTTGATCCGTGCGGCGCTGTTGCTGGTGACTTTCTCCATCCCGTTGGCCGGTTTCGCGGCCGGCAAGTGCGAGCGCCTGGTGGCCACCGGCAATCCGGAATACCCACCTTACCTATGGCGCGACCCGGCGCAGCCGGAACGGCTGATCGGTGCCAATGCCGACCTGCTGGAGCAGATCGGTAAGGCCATCGGGGTGAACATCCGGGTGATCTACACCGGCTCCTGGGCGCGAGCGCAGGAAGAAGCGCGGCTGGGTCGGGTCGACCTGATCGCTGGCGCATTTCTAACGCCGGAGCGTCTGGAAACCATGGACTATATCCATCCGGCTTTTCTCACCACCGACAACGTCGTCTGGATGCGCAGGGATGCCGTCGTGGCCTACAGCGGCCGTGACGATCTGAAGGGCCTGAAGGGCGGAACCCTGGTGAACAACAGCTTCGGCGCGGATTTCGACACTTTCGCCAAGGAACAATTGACGTTGGAGGAAGTGCCCAGCCTGACCCAGGCGTTCCAGAAGCTGCTGCTCAAACGCTCGGATTATGTGATCTACGAGCACTATCCCGGCCTCGCGGTCGCCGATACCCTCGGCATGGCCGATGATCTGCAGCCGCTGGAACCGCCGATCTCCAGCGAGGGTCTGTACCTGACAGTCGCGCACAACTCGGCTTGCAACGACCCGTGGCTGCGCGGACAACTGGCGAAAAAAATGACAGAATTGACGGCCGCCGGAGTCCCGCAGCGCCTGCTGCAGGACAACCTGGCCCGCTGGAAGGCCCAGCAACTTCGGCCTGCCAGCACTCCCACCGAGTAGGACAATAGATTTCGTGATCAATCGACGGATGATGGTCGCCGGCCTGGCTTTGTTAGCAGTGGCCGGCTGTGCGACGAACGACCCGGCACCCAACGAGCAGATGCGCCTCACCGAACAGGCGCTGGAACAGGCCAAAGCCGTGGGTGCGACCGATGACGTGGCCGAACTCAAGCTCGCCGAGGACAAGTACCAGGCCGCCAAGGGCGCCCTGGCGGTCGGCTCGAACAAGAAGGCCCGGCAACTGGCCGAACAGGCTGAACTCGATGCCCGCCTGTCCGAGGCCAAGGAGCTGACACGCAAGAGCGCCGAGCAACTGGCCGAGCAGAGCAAGAGCATCAACCGCCTGCGTAAACAGTTGGGGGAAGTGCAATGACTTCCCTGCAACTGTTGCGTCTGGCTGCACTGTCGAGTGCCGTCCTGCTGGCCGGTTGCGCCAACAGCCAGCTCAGCGAGAAATCCCTGGAGCAGGCCCGCCAGCAGTTCCAGGCGGTGAAGGAAGACTCCGCCGTGCTGCGCAGCGCGCCCAAGGACGTGATCCGTGCCGGCGAGTCGCTGGCCCGTGCCGAGCGCCTGTCCAACTACTGGGGCAGCAGCGACGACGTCCTCCAGTACTCCTACCTCAGCCAGCGCTACAGCGAGATTGCCCGCGAGCACAGCAACCTGACGCTGAATCAGGAGCGCCTGGCCAAGCAGCAGATGGAGCGCGAACGCCTGCAACTGGCGATGCGCGAAGCCCGCCTGCTGGGCGTGCAGGAGCAGAGCAAGTGGCTGGAGCAGCAGATGGTCAGCCTGGCGACCAACGAAACCGAGCGCGGCCTTGTGCTGACCCTGGGGGACGTGCTGTTCGACAGCGGCGAAGCCGACCTGAAGCCCGCGGCCAACCGCACTGTGCTCAAGGTGGTGCAGTTCCTCCAGCTCAACCCGCGGCGGGTCATCCGCATCGAGGGCTACACCGACGCCGAAGGCGACCGCGAGCAGAATCTGCAGCTGTCGAAGGATCGTGCGCAGGCTGTGGCGGATGCGCTGACCGACCTGGGGGTGGACCAGAAGCGCGTCCAGGTACAAGGCTATGGCGAGGCCTATCCGATCTCGGACAACGCTTCGTCGCTGGGGCGCGCGCAGAACCGCCGGGTGGAGATCGTCTTCTCCGACGAGAAGGGCCAGCTCGGCGCCGAACGCTGATCCAACTCGCAATATCCCGTCACAGGAAAACCCCGGAAGCCTCGGCTCCGGGGTTTTTCATCAGGGGCATCTCGAAATCTTTCGAGTGGCAGCTTGGCGAAAATGGCCGGGTGCGACTAATCCCCTCAGGGGAGCTGTAAACGAGAGAATGTGATGTCATCGGAAAAGAAGCTTTTCAATGTAATCGTGGCGGATCCGCAACCGATGATCGGTTGGGGCCTTGAACGCTATCTGCTGGAGCGCGAACTGGCGCAGGTGAAAGCCTTCGTCAGCGACACCGATAGCCTGCTGGATGTCCTCACTGCCCATCCCGAGGTCGACCTGGCCATCGTCGAGCTGGCGCTGCCCGGCGCCCGCGGTCGTGATGGGGTGCACCTGATCGAATGGCTGCAGCGCCACTATCCCCACGTGCCGGTGCTGGTCTACTCGGTCATGGGCGCACCGCTGCTGGCCAGCGCAGCGGTGAAATGCGGTGCAGTGGGCTATGTCTGCAAGCGCAACCCGCTGAGCCTGCTGGACGACGCCTTCGCCCGTATCCGCAAGGGCGAGACCTATATAGACCCTATGCTGCGGCCCCCCCGGCATACCGGCAAACCGTTGAGCCCGACGGAAATCGACATCATCCGCCGTTTGGCCCATGGCGCCACGGTGGGCGAGATCGCCGAACGGACCAATCGGAGTGTCTCCACCATCAGTACCCACAAGCGCAACGCCATGCAGAAGCTCGGCCTGACCACCGATGCGCAACTGGTGGTGGCGGGTTTGCTGGACTGGCTCGGGGAGATCTGAGCGCAGAGGACAGCGCAACTGTATCGGACGGAATGCTGACGACTGTTCTGGAACAGTTTGCACTTTTTGGCTACTGTTTCGGTTCAATGACCGAGGGATGGCCGTCATGTCCAATCTGCTGCTCTACCAGCGCATCGCCCAGCAACTGGCGGAAGACATCCGTCGTGGTGTCTACCAGCCGGGCGAGCGCGTGCCGTCCGTGCGCAAGTTGAGCACCCAGCTCAACGTCAGCCATGCCACGGTGCTCCAGGCCTATGCCACCCTCGAAGATCAGGGGCTGATCCGCGCGCGCCCGCAATCCGGATTCTACGTGCACCGCACGCCGGCGCTGACTGCCTCGACACCGGACATCGCCCGTGTCGAGCGGCCGGGGCTGGTCACCCGCAGCAGCATCATCAATCAGGTGCTCGCCGAGGCGCGCCGCGAAGGCGTGTTCCCGCTGGGCGCCGCCGTGCCGCACGTGGATTACCTCCCGGTCCGTGCGCTGCACCAGCAATTGGCCAAGGTCACCCGCTTCTCCAGCCCACGTGCCTTCAGCTACATGTTCAGCCCCGGCTACGAGCCGTTGCGCCGCCAGGTGGCGATCCGCATGCGCGATGCCGGTGTCGTGGTCGATCCGACCCAGGTAACCATCACCCATGGTTGCGTGGACGCCATCCACATGGCTTTGCGCGTGATGACCCGGCCGGGCGACCTGATCGCCACCGAGTCGCCGAGCTATTACGGCCTGTTGCAGCTGGCCGACATCCTCGGTCTGAAGGTCATCGAGATCCCCAGCGACCCGCTGACCGGCATCAGCCTGGAAGCCCTGCAGCTGGCGGCCAACCAGTGGCCGATCAAGGCGCTGGTGCTGACCGCGCGCCTGAGCAACCCGCTGGGCGGCACCATCCCCGAGGATCGCCAGAAGGCACTGCTCAAGCTCACCGCCGAGCACAACATCGGGGTGATCGAGGACGATATCTACGGCGAGCTGATGTTCGACCAGGGCCAGACCAAGGCGCTCAAGGCCCACGACCGTGACGGTCGCGTGGTGTACTGCTCGAGCTTCTCCAAGACCATTTCCCCGGGAGTGCGCATCGGCTGGATCATCGCCGAGCGCTACCAGGAGGAAATCCGCCGCCTGCAGACCTTCACCACGCATTCGGCGTGCACCGTCACCCAGATGGGCGTGGCGGCCTACCTGGAGAACGGCGGCTACGACCGGCACCTGCGCTACATCCGCCAGGAGTACCGCAAGAACATGACGGCCTACCAGCTGGCGGTGCAGCAGTACTTCCCCGAAGGCACACAGATGACCCGGCCCAAGGGCGGCTTCATCCTCTGGGTCAGCCTGCCGGCCAAGGTCAACACCAAGGAGCTGCACGTGCGCGCGCTGGAGCAGGGCATCAGCATCGCGCCGGGGCTGATCTTCAGTAACACCGAGCAGTTCAACAACTGCCTGCGCCTGACCTGCGGCATCCCGTGGGACCGCGAGGCGGAGCGGGCGATCATGACCCTCGGCATGCTGGCCTGCCAGCTGTGCCAGGAGGAACTGATCGCGGCGTGATCGTACCGTCGCAGGAGCGGGCTCCGTCCGCGATAGCTCCGCACCGCGCCGGAGGACATCGCGGACGGAGTCGGCTCCTACGAAAACACCTGTTTGTTTCTGTGTCCGCCTAACCCATTTCTTCAGACGATCTCGTCAAAGCAAGTTGAATCCCTCGACGAGACCGCTGCCGTGCCGATCGCCACGCTGTCGGATGACCACTGCGTTACACCCGTGCCTGCGCCATCGGTGATACTCGGTCGCTGGCGAGAAGCCAGCCACCACCCGCACCGCTACGGATCGAGAGAGTTGAAGAGACCCCTCACGGATGAAAACGACGTCGCCCTGCTGCGGCGTTACCGACAAGGCGACGCCGAAGCGTTCGGCGAGCTTTACGCTCGTCATCGCCTTGGCCTGTTCCGTTTCCTCTGCGGCCTGTGCGGCGACAATGCCCAGGCCGAGGAAGTGTTCCAGGAAACCTGGCTGAGCCTGATCCGCAGCGATAGCCAGCCACTGGGCGCGGCCAGCTTCAAGACCTGGCTGTACCAGATCGGCCGCAACCGCCTGATCGACCATTGGCGCAAGCTGGGTCGGCACCTGGGGCGCCAGGAAAGCTTCGACGAACAATTGCATGGCGATGCATTGGGCGGCGAAAGCACCGACCCCGAGCGCGAGCTGAGCCTTGCCCGCGACCAGCAGCGCCTGCAGGGCGCACTGGAGTCTTTGCCGGTGGAGCAGCGCGAAGTCTTCCTGCTGCGCACCCATGGCGATCTGGAACTGAACGAAATTGCCGAGCTCACGAAGACTCCGGCGGAAACCGTGAAGAGCCGACTTCGCTATGCGATGCAGAAACTGCGTCGGTTGTTGTCCGACCCGTCGGTGGCCGAGGAGGTGAACCCATGAACCGCGATCCGCACGAGCAGGAGCTGCTCGAACTCTACCGTCGGCATAGCGAAGCGCAGCCGCCGGCGCAGCTGGACGCGCGCATCCTGGCCGCCGCTCGCGCCGCCGTACAGCAGAAGCCCCCGAGTTTCGCCCAGCGCCTGCACCAATGGTTGCTGGGCGCCGGCAGCCGCCAGCGCTGGGGCGTTGCCGTGGCGGGTCTGGCGACCCTGGGCATCGGCCTGAGCCTGACCCTGCGGACCTTCGAGGACGCACCAGAGCGCTTTGACGCGCCGGTATCCCCGGCAATGATGCGCGCGCCAGCGCCCGCACCGGCCATGGCGCCACCGGCGGCTCCGGCCGCTGCGCCTTCAGTGGCGGAGCCGCGGATGGCCGCGCCGCAGATGGACAGTGCCGCTGCCGGGGCATCGGTCCAGGAGCTCGCCAAGCCTGTGCCGATGAGCAAGAAAATGGCGGCTGCGGCGGCAAGGGACGAAGTCCGCGCATCTGCCGATGCACAGGCGCGGTCAGCAGGTGTATCGGCCGAGGGGAAGCTCCAGGCATTCGCCGAGGAGGCCGACGAGCCACGTACCAGTCTGCTGCACCTGCGCGACTTGCAAGGCAAGGGGCGCAAGGAAGAGGCTGAACAAGTGCGTGAGAGCCTCCGGCAGCGTTTCCCTGGCTTGGACATCGACAAGGCTCTGAAGGAATTACCTGACAACCCTTGATCAATGACAGGCCGGGTTCAGCCTGCGTCTGTCAGAGTGCATGACGTAACGGTTTGTCATGGCAAGACTCTTGCTCCGCAAGGCAACTCGCGCCAGCATTGCGCGGTTTTTCTCACGGTCCGCTCCATGAAGAAGTCTCGAATCCTCGTTGTCGCCAGTCTGTCCCTGCTGCTCGCTGCCTGTGGCGATGAGCACAAGGACAAGGCTGTGGCTCCGGCCCCGGCTGTTGCCCCAGCCGTGACTGCGCCTGCCAGCACGCCTGCGCCGGAACCTGCCGCCGAGCAGCCGCGTGAGGAAGAGGCCAAGCCTGCTGCTGCCAAAGTCGTGGCGTCGCCCAAGTCCGCCGCGGTCGAGGCCGCCATCAAGCCAGAGGCCAAGGCGCCCTCGAAGACGCCGGCGCAGGTGAAGAAGCCGCTGGATCCGGTGGTCAAGCAGCCGCTGCCGGCGGTGAAGCTGGACCTGCGTCTGCCCAGGGACCTGGTCCATCAGTTGGAGCCGGACGATACGATCACCGTGATCGAGGAGAAGCCGATCCTGCCGCCGATGTTCGGCGAAAAAGCCGGACAGAGCCCCTTCGAGGTCGGTGGCCGGCTGATCCAGCGCGAGCCCAACGAGCGTGAACCCAACGACGACAGTTGGCACTCGGACATCCGTGGCGCCGAGTTGCAGTTCAAGTTCCGCAACTGATCGCTCGATTTCCCTCCAGGACCGACTGTTTTCTTGTGCGATGCCGTGCCTGCGTTTTTCCCTCTCCCTTCCGAACGGGGCGCACAGCGAGGACGGGAGAGAGGGGAGACTTCGCGAGGCAGTTCGTTATGGTGGCCCTTAGAAACGGTGAGCGCCGCCGCGAATCGCTTCGAACAGCGCGCCATCCAGCCCTCGATAGGCTGTCTCCCCTGGTAGCCGAACGAACAGTGCCTCGGTTACGGCTGAGGGGTCGTAGGCGTTGCGCTTGAGGTCGGTCTTCTTGTATTTGAAGGTCCCGGTGGTCTCTACCTGGGCCAGCAGGCGCAGGAACAGCGGCACGGCATAAGCCGGCAGCTCGCGGTCCAGGTGGGCCGCCAGCTCTGTCGTATCCAGGCTGACGCCGTCGGCGAGGCGCAGTGCAGCCATGCCGCAGCGGCCGTTGGTGCCGGGAATCTCCACGCCGTAGACCACCGCGTCTTCCACGCCGGGGAAGGCCCCCAGGGCGTTTTCCACCTCGGTGGTGGAGACGTTCTCGCCCTTCCAGCGGAAGGTGTCGCCCAGGCGATCGACGAACTGGGTGTGCTTGAAGCCGATGTCGCGCATCAGATCGCCGGTGTTGAACCAGGTATCGCCTTCCTTGAACACGTTGCGGTAGATCACCGCCTCGCTCTTGGCCGGGTCGGTGTAGCCATCGAACGGCCACTTGTCGCTGATCTCACTGATCAGCAGGCCGGCTTCGCCCTTGTCGACCTTTTCCATGAACCCCTTGGCGCCCCGTACCGGCTGGTCGTTTTCCAGGTCATAGCGGACGATGGCGTAAGTTGCTGGGGAGAATCCCACCGTATTGTCGAAGTTGAACACATTGGTGAAGCCGATATTGCCTTCGCTGGAGGCATAGAATTCGGTGATCCGCTCGATGCCGAAGCGCTCCTTGAACTCGTTCCAGATCGAGGGGCGCAGGCCATTGCCGATCATGCAGGTCAAGGTATTGCCGCGCTCTTCGGCGCACTCGGGCTGGTTGAGCAGGTAGCGACAGAGTTCGCCGATGTAGCCGAAGCAGGTGGCCTGGTAGGTCTGGACGTCTTTCCAGAACGAGCTGGCGGAAAACTTGCGGCGCAGGGCGATCGCCGCGCCGCCGGCCAGCACGGCGCTCCAGCACACGGTCACGGCATTGTTGTGGTAGCAGGGCAGGGTCAGGTAAAGCACGTCGCTGTTGGTCAGCGCCAGGCCCGAGTGGCCGAAGCCGCCGTAGGCCTTGATCCACTTGCCGTGGCTCATGATCGAGGCTTTGGGCAGGCCGGTGGTACCGGAGGTGTAGATGTAGAAGCAGGCGTCCTTCAGGCGCACCTTGGCGGTGTCGGCGAGGTTGTTCGAGTCCTGTTCCTGCGCCAGGCGCATCAGGCTGTGCCAGCCCGCGGGCGCTTGTGCCGCTTCATCGCCATCGGCGATCCAGTAGCAGCGGCCGCCGCTGTTCTCCAGGGCCGGGCGGACGTCCTCGAAGGCTTCGCGCAACTCTTCGCCGACCACGAAATGGCTGGGCTTGACCAGGTTGAGGCTGTGGCTGAGTACCTGGCCGCGCTGGGTAGTGTTCACCAGCGCGCCGATGGCGCCGAGCTTGGCCAGGGCGGCGAGCACCACCATCAATTCGGCGCGATTCTCCAGCATCACCGCCACCACGCTGCCGTGTTGCACGCCTTCGGCCTGGAAGGCCCGCGCCAGGCGGTTGGCCCAGCCGTTGAACAAGGCGTAGGACAGGCGCCGGCGTTCGTCGATCAGCGCCGGGCTGTCCGGATAGAGGCGCGCGGCGCGCTCCAGGGCCCAGCCCAGGGACAGGTTCTTCTCGCGGTTGCGGATGCCGGTGTAGTAGAGCCCGCGGAGCATGCGTGGCACGCGGCCGAGTGTGGCCGGCAGGTGGGCGAGGAAGCGGGTCGGGGTGATGATATCGGCGTGGCTCATTGACGCGTGCCCTTATTGTCATTGTTGTCTGTGGCGTGCAGACGCTTGCGAGCGACTCTAGGTCGTCGTCCGACGTGCGCCTATGGCTGTTGCGCGCGTGGCGCAGGGCAGATCGGCAAACGCATCGGCTAGGCGTTCATCGCAGTCTAGAGAGCGATGGCCGGACGGCCAGGGCGGGATTGTGTCGATTGGTAAACGTCGCGAACGATGCCAGGAGAGGGCGCCGCAGGGCGGATAACCGCTTGCGGTTATCCGCCGTCAGTCCGTGGGGAGTGAACGGCGGATAACGGGTTCTGCGTCATGCGCCCTACGAAGAGGTGCGCGAGCAGGCTCAGTCGAGGAACAGGTCGGGCACCAGGCTGCCGCCGTTCGGGTCGAAACGGTACTGCTCGAAGTCGCTCTGGCCCTGTTCGCGCAGGATGTCCTCGTCGATCAGCAGCCGACCGCTGATGGCGCGTTCGCTGCTGGAGAGGATGGCGTAGGCGGCGTCCGCCATGATCGCGGGAGTGCGCGCACGCTTGAAGGCGTCGCGGCTGCCCAGCTCGAACTCGATGGCGGCGGTGGCGATCATGGTTTTCGGCCACAGCGCGTTGACGCTGATACCGTACTTCTTGAACTCCTCGTGCATCCCCAGGGTGAGCATGCTCATGCCGTACTTGGTGACAGTGTAGGGGCCGTGCTGGGCGAACCACTTGCCGGCCAGGTTGATCGGTGGCGAGAGGCTGAGGATGTGGCCCTTGCTCTGCTTCAGGTAGGGCAGCGCGGCCTGGCTGCAGACCATCACGGCGCGGGTGTTGATCTGGTACATCAGGTCGAAGCGCTTGGGTTCCAGGCGTTCCACGCCCACCAGCTTGATGGCGCCGGCGTTGTTCACCACGGCGTCGATGCCGCCGAAGTGCTCGGCGGCGCGGGCCATGGCCTCGCGCACGGCGTTCTCGTCGCGCACGTCCAGTTGCAGGGCCAGCGCCTTGCCGCCCACGGCCTCGACTTCCTCGGCCACGCTGAAGATGGTGCCTTCGAGTTTCGGGTGGGGCTCGGCGCTCTTGGCGGCGATGACGATGTTGGCGCCATCGCGTGCGGCGCGCAGGGCGATCTCGCGGCCGATGCCACGGCTGGCGCCGGTGATGAAGAGGGTTTTGCCTTTGAGGGACATGGGGTGCTCCGTGTTCTTGTTGTCTTTGTCGGACGGCATCGCGGATGTATCCGCTCCTACGAAAAGTGCTTCCTGGTATTCGGTGCGTTTGGACCTGCCCTCACCCTGACCCTGGCTGCGCGCCCCGCTCCAGAGGGAGAGGGGACTGTCTGCTGCGAGGATGAATGCGGTGCCTTCCTTCCGCTCCGAACTGCCCCCTCGCCTGGGGGAGAGGGCTGGGGTGAGGGGAAAGGAGATTCAGACTGACTCCAGCGCCTCGACCTCCACCAGCAACTGCCGCGATTTGACCTGCTCGCCCTTGGATACCTGCACGCGGCGGATCACGCCGTCGACGCCGGCCTTAAGCGGGTGCTCCATCTTCATCGCTTCCAGTACCAGCAGCAGTTGGCCCTTGCTGACCCGCGTACCTTCGCTCACCAGCACGTCGACGATGGCGCCATCCATCGGTGCCTTCACCGTGCCGGAGCCTGCGCCGCCAGCCGCGCTGACGGGCTCGTGGGTGACGTCCAGCAGTTCCAGGTTGCCGTCCGCGCCATACAGCCAGAGGCGCGCGCCGTCGCGGTGGAAGGGCAGGCGGCGGCGAACGCCGTCGGCTTCGATGATCGCGTCACCGTTCTCCTCGCCGAGCAGGCGCAGCTTGATGGCGGATTCACCGATGTGGGCCAGCAGCGTCGGCTGGGTGCCGTGTTCGCGGACTTCCAGCTCGATGACGAATTTCTCCTCGCCATGCTTGAGCGCAAAACGCCAGGGCGCGCTGCCCGCGCTACGCCAACCGGACAGACCAGGCTGGTGCGCTCGGTCGCTGGCCGAAGCCTGGTAGAGCAGGGCGGCGGCGCAGGCCAGTTCCAGCGGCTGCGGCTGGCGCGGGGCCAGACTCGGGTCGCCGGCGAATTGCTCGCCGATGAACGCCGTGGTGGCATTGCCGGCGGCGAACTCCGGGTGCCTGAGCAGGTTGGCGAGGAAGCGCTGGTTGCCGGTCACACCCAGCAGGACGCAATCCTCGACGGCGCGCACCAGCTTGCGCCGGGCCTCGTCGCGGGTGGCGCCGTAGGCGATGACCTTGGCCAGCATCGGGTCGTAGAAGGGCGTCACCGGCTGGCCTTCGCGCAGGCCGTGATCGATGCGGATGCCGTCCAGCTGCGGCGGCGTCCAGCGCAGCACCTGGCCGGTCTGCGGGAGGAAACCGTTGCCAGCATCCTCAGCGTACAGGCGCACCTCGATGGCATGGCCCTTGAGCTGGATCTGCTCCTGGGTCAGCGGCAGCGGATGGCCCTCGGCGACGCGAATCTGCCAGGCCACCAGGTCCTGGCCGGTGATCAGTTCGGTGACCGGGTGCTCCACCTGCAGGCGGGTGTTCATTTCCAGGAAGTAGAAGGCGCCGCTGGCATCCAGCAGGAACTCCACGGTGCCGGCGCCCAGATAGTTCACGGAGGCGGCGGCCTTCACCGCAGCGCTGCCCATGGCGGCGCGCAGGTCCTCGGTCAGCACCGGGCAGGGCGCTTCCTCGATGACCTTCTGGTGGCGGCGCTGCACCGAGCAGTCGCGCTCGCCGAGATAGACGATATGGCCGTGGCTGTCGCCGAATACCTGGATTTCCACGTGCCGCGGTTGCACCACGGCTTTCTCCAGGATCAGCTCGCCGCTGCCGAAGGCGTTCTGCGCTTCCGAGCGCGCCGTGCGCAGCTGTTCGGCGAGGTCCTCGCTGCGCGTCACCAGGCGCATGCCGCGCCCGCCGCCGCCGGCACTGGCCTTGATCATCAGCGGGTAGCCGATGCGCTCGGCCTCGCGGCTGAGCGTGGCGTCGTCCTGATCGGCACCTTCGTAGCCGGGAATGCAGGGCACACCGGCTTCGAGCATGGCGATCTTCGACAGGCGCTTGCTGCCCATCAGGTGGATGGCTTCCACGCCGGGGCCGATGAAGACGATGCCGGCAGCCTCGCAGGCGCGGGCGAAGTCGGCGTTCTCCGAGAGGAAGCCGTAGCCGGGGTGGACGGCGCCAGCGCCGGTGCGTTTCGCGGCGTCGAGGATCGCCTCGGCTTTCAGGTAGGACTGGCCGACCGGCGCCGGGCCGATGCACACGGCCTCGTCGGCCAGTTGCACGTGGCGGGCGTCGGCGTCGGCCTCGCTGTACACGGCGACGGTCCGGTAGCCCAGGTCGTGGGCGGTGCGGATCACCCGGCAGGCGATCTCGCCGCGGTTGGCAATCAGGATCTTGTCGAAGCTGGGCATGCTGGCTGTTTCCCTCTCCCCAGCCCTCTCCCTGAAGGGAGAGGGGGTTGTTCGGTGCGCGCGTTGGGTCACTGCGCCCAGTTCGGTTTGCGTTTCTGCACGAAGGCCATGGTGCCTTCGGCGCCTTCCGCGCCGGTCACCGCGTCGGCGAACTGGCGGGCAGCGCCGTCCAGCAACGGGCCGAGGGCTTCGGTCTCGGTGGCCAACAGCAGTGCCTTGGTGGCGGCATTGGCGCCCGGCGCGCAGCGACGGACCTGGTCAAGGGTTTCCGCCAGTTGCTCGCCGAGGTTTTCAGCGTTGTCGGCGCAGTGATGCACGAGCCCGAGGCGCAGCGCCTCACGGCCATCGAAGCGCGCGGCAGTCAAGGCCAGGCGGCGGGCCTGGGTCAGGCCGATGCGTTTCACCACGAAGGGCGCGATCTGCGCCGGCAGGATGCCGAGGCTGGTTTCCGGCAGGCCGAACTGCGCGTCGGCCGCCGCGATGGCGATGTCCGAGACGCAGGCCAGGCCGAAGCCACCGCCGAGCACCGCACCTTCCAGCGCGGCGACCAGCACCTGCGGCTGTGCCTGGGCTTCTTCCAGCAGGCCGCCGAAGGCGCGGTTCAGCGCGGCATAGGCATCGGGACCGGTGGCGCGGGCGCTGGCCATGTCCTTGATGTCGCCGCCAGCGCAGAAGTGCCCGCCGGCGCCGCGCAGGACAATGGCGCGCACGGCGCGGTCGTCGCGTACAGCGGCGAGCACCGCGCGCAGTTCGCTGACCATCGCCAGGCTCATGGCGTTGCGGCTGTCCGGGCGATTGAGGGTGACGTGCAGTACGCCGCCTTCACGTTCCAGCAGGAGGGTTTCGCAGTTCGGCAGTTCACTCATGCCGCAATTCCTCGTTGATTCGTCGTCTTTTCGTAGGAGCGAGCTTGCTCGCGAACCGCATGGCACCGGGGTGCCAAGCGAAACAGCGTTCGCGAGCAAGCTCGCTCCTACAAAGGGCCCAGGCCCTTAGCCCTTCTTCTTGCCCGGCAGGGTGCCCATCAGCTTGCAGATGATGCCCAGCATGATTTCGTCTGCGCCGCCGCCGATGGAGACCAGGCGGGTGTCGCGGTAGGCGCGGGCGATCGGGTTTTCCCACATGAAGCCCTGGCCGCCCCAGTACTGCAGGCAGGCGTCGGTGACCTCGCGGGACAGCCGGCCGACCTTGAGCTTGGCCATGGAGGCCAGGCGGGTGACGTCCTTGCCGCGGATGTACTGTTCGGTGGCCTGGTAGGTGAGGGCGCGCAGGCACTCGATCTCGGTCATCAGCTCGGCCATGCGGAAGTGGATGACCTGATTGTCGATCAGCGCCTGGCCGAAGGTCTTGCGCTCCTTGCAGTAGTCGATGGTGGCGTTGACGCAGTACTCCATGCCCTTGATCCCGCTGGCGGCGCCGAACAGGCGTTCCTCCTGGAACTGCAGCATCTGCATCATGAAGCCCGAACCCTCGGCGCCGATGCGGTAGCGCTGCGGCACGCGCACGTCGTCGAAGAACACCTGGGCGGTCTCCGAGCTGCGCATGCCGAGCTTGTCCAGGTGCGGGCTGATGCTGATGCCCTTGGACTTCATCGGCACCATGATCAGCGACTTGTTGACGTGGGGCTTGTCGTCGGAGGTGTTGGCCAGCAGGCAGATGAAGTCGGCGGACGGCGAGTTGGTGATCCACATCTTGCTGCCGTTGATGACGTAGTCGTCGCCATCCTTGCGCGCGGTGGTCTTCAGCCCGGCGACGTCGGAGCCGGCGCCCACTTCGGAGACGCCGATGCAGCCGACCATCTCGCCGGCGATGGCCGGGCGGAGGAATTCCTCGCGCAGCTCATCGGAGCCGAAGCGCGCCAGGGCCGGGGTGCACATGTCGGTCTGCACGCCCAGGGCCATCGGCACGCCGCCGCAATGGATGGTGCCGAACTCCTCGGCGGCGACCACCGAGTAGCTGTAGTCCAGGCCCATGCCGCCGAATTTCTCCGGCTTGGAGATGCCCAGCAGGCCCAGGTCGCCAGCTTTCTTGAAGACTTCGTGGATGGGGAAGCGACCGGCCTTTTCCCACTCGTCGACGTAAGGGTTGATCTCGCGCTCGACGAAGTTGCGCACGGTGCGGCGGAGTTCTTCGTGTTCCTGGGTGAAGATCATTGTTGTTGTTCTCCTGATGCCTGGTCTGGTTTCCCGCCTCTGGCCCTCTCCCCAACCCTCTCCCTGAAGGGAGAGGGGCTGTCCGGAGTGGCTGGACGGTTCGCATTACGCCGGGTCGCTTTGGCTCCCTCTCCCGCTTGCGGGAGAGGGCGGGGGGAGAGGGTCTTCTGCCCACTCTCCCAATTCCCGATCAGAACCTCGCTACCCCAAAACTATTACCCTTCAGCGGTCGCACGGCCGCTTCCGCACAGATATCCAGCAGATAACCGAGCAATTGCCGCGTGTCGCGCGGATCGATCAGCCCGTCGTCCCACAGGCTCGCCGTGCCGTAGAGCGCGGTGGACTGGGCGTCGAGTTTCTGCGCGGTCATCTGTTCGAGCATATCGAGCATCTTCGGGTCGGCTTCCTTGCCCTCCTTGGCGTGCTTTTCCTCGGTGACGATGCGCAGCACCTTGCCGGCCTGGGCGCCGCCCATCACGGCGGTGCGGCTGTTGGGCCAGGCGAAGATGAAGCGCGGGTCCAGCCCGCGGCCGCACATGGCGTAGTTGCCGGCGCCGTAGGAGCCGCCGACGACGAGGGTGAGCTTGGGCACCGTGGCGTTGGCCACCGCCTGGATCATCTTCGAGCCGTGCTTGATCACGCCCAGGCGTTCGGACTCGGTGCCGACCATGAAGCCGGTGGTGTTGTGCAGGAACAGGATCGGCGTGTTGCTCTGCTCGCACAGCTGGATGAACTGCGCCGCCTTGGCCGCACCCTGCGGGGTGATCGGGCCGTTGTTGCCGATCAGGCCACAGGCGTGGCCTTCGATGTGAAGGTGGCCGCAGACGGTCTGGCTGTCGAATGAGTGCTTGAAGTCGAGAAAACGCGAACCGTCGGCGATGCGCGCAACGATCTCGCGCACGTCGTAGGGCTTCTTCGCGTCCGCCGGGACCACGCCGAGCAGTTCCTGCGCCGGGTACAGCGGCTCCTCCCACGTCAGTTTCGCGCGGGCTGGCAGTTGGTTGTTCCATGGCAGCGCGGCGAGGATTTCCCGTGCCAGGCGCACGCCGTCGGCGTCGTTCTCCGCCAGGTACTCGGCGGTGCCGGCGACCTGGGCGTGCAGCTCGGCACCGCCCAGTTCCTCGTCGGTGGCGATTTCGCCGGTGGCGGCCTTGAGCAGCGGCGGGCCGGCGAGGAACATCTTGGCCTTGCCGCGCACCACCACCACATAGTCCGACAGCCCCGGCTGGTAGGCACCGCCGGCGGTGGACGAGCCGTGCACCACGGTGACCTGCGGAATACCCGCCGCCGACAGGCGCGCCTGGTTGGCGAAGCCGCGTGCGCCCTCGACGAAGATGTCCGCCGCGTAGTTCAGGTTGGCGCCGCCGCTCTCGGTCAGCGCCACCACCGGCAACTTGTTCTCGAAAGCGATCTGCTGCAGGCGCAGGGTCTTCTTCAGCCCGGTGGGGGAGATGGTGCCGCCCTTGATTGCGCTGTTGCTGGCGGTCACCAGGCAACGCACCCCGGCGATATAACCGATGCCGGAGATGATGCCGCCGCCGGCCTGGGTGCCGTCCTTGTCGTCGTGCAGCTTGTAGCCGGCCAGCGAACCGATCTCGAGGAACGGCGCGCCGGCATCCAGTAGCAGGTTCAGGCGTTCGCGCGGCAGCAGCTGGCCGCGCTTGTCGAACTTGGGCTTGGCCTCGGCGGCCTTGTCGAGCACCTTCTGCTCGACCTCGCGGAAGCTCGCCACGGCGGCCAGCATGGCCTCGCGGTTGCGGGCGAAGTCTTCGCCCTGAGGATCGAGTTCGGATTGGATGACGGGCATCGCTTACTCCTGATCCTTGAGGACGTCCGGCAGGTAGGCGCGGTGGAAGCCGTTATAGGAGCGGCTCTGCCCCGGCTTCACCTTCGACAGCGGGAAGGCGCGGCTGCCCTGGCTGGCGGCGCCGTCGATGCGGATGGTGTTGCCGCTGATGAAGGCCGCGCCGGGGGAGAGCAGGAAGACGATGGCCGACGCCACTTCCGACTCGGTGCCGATGCGCTTGAGCGGTACGTGCTCGCGCAGGGTCGGGATCACGGCCTTGAACGCGCCTTCGTAGGTGTCCATGCCGCTGGAGGCGACCCAGCCCGGCGCCACGGCGTTGACCCGCACGCCGGCGTGGCCCCACTCGATGGCGGCGGTCTTGGTGAAGTTCTCCATGCCCGCGCGGGCGGCGCCGGAGTGGCCCATGCCGGGCATGCCGCCCCACATGTCGGCGAGCATGTTGACGATGCTGCCGCCGGTCTTGCTCAGGCTCTGGTTGAACACTTCGCGGGCCATCAGGAAGCCGCCGACGAGGTTGGTGCGCACCACGGCCTCGAAGCCCTTCAGGTTGATCGAAGCCAGCGGCGCCGGGTACTGGCCGCCGGCGTTGTTGACCAGGTGATGGATCGGCCCGCGCTCGGCGATGACCTGAGCGACCAGCGCCTTCACCGCCTCCTCGTCGCGGATGTCGCAGCTGTGCCAGCTGGCGCTGCCGCCGTCCTCGATGATTTCGCCGGTGGTCTTCTCCAGCTTCTCGGCCTTGCGCCCGACCAGCACCACGTGGGCGCCGAGGGCTGCCAGCTCATGGGCGGTGCAGCGGCCGATACCGCTGCCGCCGCCGGTGACGATGATGGTCTGGCCGTCGAACAGGCCGGGTTTGAAGATCGAGTCGTAGCTCATTGTTGTTCTGACTCCGAGGTATCCCGTAGGGCGGATGAAGCGGAACGCTTCATCCGCCGTTGTCGATGGGTGGATAACGCCGGTGGCGTTATTCGCCCTATGTTTGCAGCGAATCGGCGATGGCTTGCGGCACCGCCACCGGGAATTCCAGCAACTGCTGGGCGAAGGCCTTGCCCTGCGGGTCGATACGCAGGCTGGCGACACCGCCGCCGCCCAGGGCGTTTTCCAGCAGGAAGTTCAGGCTGTGTGTGCCTGGCAGGTGCCAGCGACTGACGCGGCCAAGCTGCGGGTCGAGCACGTGCTGCATCCACTCGGCCACCGCGCCTTCGCTCAGGGCCTCGGCGATCCACGGCAGGTATTCGGGCTGGCGCGCCATCACGCCGATGTTGCTGTGGTTGCCTTTGTCGCCGGAGCGCGCCACCGCCAGTTTCACCAAGGGCACGCTGGCCTGCGCCGGGCCAATGGCCGCCGGCACGGGAATGTCGTCGGCCAGCGCGACCGGGTCGAACTGGTCGATGGCGGGCAGGGCGACTGGCTGGCGCTCGCCGTCGATCTCCACGGCCAGCTCGCAGGCGTCCTTGTCGATCAGGAAGGAGAACAGGCGGATCACCGGGTACACGGTCGGGCGGCCACCGACGATGCCGGTCAGGCCCGGCGCCATGCCGGTGGCGGCCTGGGCGATCTCGCGGGAGAACAGCACCAGGGCTTCCTTGCGGCTGTGGCGCACGGCGAGCTTCACCACGATTTCGCGGCTGTCCTCGCGGCGCCCGTGCGGGCCATAGGTGGCCTCGCTGCCGAGCAGTTCGACACTCACTTCGCGATACGGCCCCCAGCCGCGTTCCATGAGGATTTCCTCGGTCTTGGCGATAATCGCCTGGCTGACCCGTTCGGCCTTCTTCACCGCGTCGATACCGGCGATCAGGCAACTGGCGGTGCAGCGGAAACCGTCCGGGTAGGTGGCGCTGACCTTGTACTGGCCGGTCGGCGGCAGGCCGCGCGCGCCACTGACGGCTACGCGGTTCTCGCCGACCTGGGCCAGCTGGACCTGGGTGAAATCGCAGATCACATCGGGCAGCAGGTAGGCGCGCGGGTCGCCGATCTCGTAGAGCATCTGCTCGCCCACCGACAGTGGCGTGACCAGCCCGCCGGTGCCCTGCGGCTTGGTAACGACGAATTCGCCGCCGGCCTGCACTTCGACGATGGGGAAGCCGATATGCTCGTAGTCCGGCACGCTTTCCCAGTCGGTGAAGTTGCCGCCGGTGCACTGCGCGCCGCATTCGATGATGTGCCCGGCCAGTGCGGCCTGGGCCAGCTTGTCGTAGTTGTTCCAGGCCCAGCCGAATTCGTGGACCAGCGCGGCGCTGACCACCGCGCTGTCCACCACGCGACCGGTGATGACGATGTCGGCGCCGGACTCCAGCGCCCGGACGATGCCGGGAGCGCCGAGGTAGGCGTTGATCGACACGCACATCGGCGGCATCGGTGCATCGCTGAACATCTCGCGGATGCCGGCCTTGGCCAGTTCACCCTGGCGCGGCTGCAGGTTGTCGCCGTGCACCACGGCGATCTTCAGCGCCACGCCGGCCTTTTCGCAGGCGGTGGCCAGGGCGTTGGCGCAGGCGCTGGGATTCACCCCGCCGGCGTTGCTGATCACGCGCACCTGCTTCGAAGCGATATCGCCCAGCAGGGGTGTCATCACGTCGACGAAATCGGTGGCGTAGCCGGCCTCGGGGTTCTTCAGGCGCGCGCCGGCCATGATCGACATGGTGATCTCGGCGAGATAGTCGAACACCAGGTAATCCAGCTGCGCGCCGCGCACCAGTTGAGCGGCGGCGGTGGAGGTATCGCCCCAGAAGGCGGAGGCGCAGCCGATACGTACGGATCTAGTCATTGTTCTGCCCGTGACGCTGAGTGATGGATCGACATTACCAAGCAAGCGCTTGGTTGAAAAGCCCCGAGTCGATGACTACCCCAACCATTGGATGGCCAAGCGCTTGCTTGGTTGGCACTCGCGGGCTTACATTTCGTCAGACAACACAAGCACTTGCGGGGCGATTCGATGAATTGCCCTGAGCAAGGTGGCCAGATGGGACCCATGGGGAGAGAAAGCGTGGATGACCGCAAAGCCCGCGAAGTCATGCTGGAGCTGGTCGGGACCGGGCAGATCACCGACCCGGAGAGCGCCCGTGGCAAGTTGCTGCAGACTGCCGCGCACCTGTTCCGCAGCAAGGGCTACGAGCGCACCACGGTGCGCGACCTGGCCGGCGCGGTCGGCATCCAGTCCGGCAGCATCTTCCATCACTTCAAGAGCAAGGACGAAATCCTGCGCTCGGTGATGGAGGAAACCATCCTCTACAACACCGCCCTGATGCGCGCCGCCCTGGCCGATGCCACGAACCTGCGCGAGCGCCTGCTGGCGCTGATCCGCTGCGAGCTGCAGTCGATCACCGGCGGTACCGGCGAGGCGATGGCAGTGCTGGTCTACGAGTGGCGCTCGCTGTCGGAAGAAGGCCAGGCCTACATCCTCAGCCTGCGCGACATCTACGAGCAGATGTGGCTGGAAGTGCTGGAGGAGGCGCGCGTGGCCGGATTCACTCAGGCTGATCCGTTCATCCTGCGGCGCTTCCTCACCGGGGCGCTGTCCTGGTCCATCACCTGGTTCCGCCCCGAGGGCAGCCTGACGCTGGACGAGCTGGCCGAGCAGGCGTTGCTGCTGGTGATGCGCGATTGAGGCTCTTGTAGGAGCAAGCTCGCTCCTACATGACTGCTACTGGCTTAGATAATTCGCAACGGATAACTGAACAGCAGCAGGTGCAGGCAGTTCACCGCCGCGTGCAGCAGCACGGGTACCGCCAGGCGGCCGCTGAAGTGGAAGGCCAGGCCGTAGCCCAGGCCGGCGATACCGGCGACGACGGCGAACAACGGGTTGATCGGCCAGTGCACCATGCCGAACAGCACGCTGGCGACCGCCACACCGGCAAAGGCGCCGAACCGGCGCACCAGTTCGCTCTGCAGCAGGCCGCGGAAGAACGCTTCCTCGGTCAGCGAGATCACGCAGATGTTGACCAGCATCCATAGCCAGAAGCCCGGCGGCCATTTCGGGTTCCACACCACCAGGCCGCCGGCCACTGCAACCAGGGGCACGGCGAACAGCGTGGTGACGATGACGATGGCAGCGAAGTCCGGCGAGCGCCTTTCCTCGGGCACCGGATCGCGGCGCAGCCACCAGGCGAGCAGGGTCGCACCGACCAGGGCCTTGTCCCAGGACAGGTGGAGGGCATAGACGGGAGCGTCGGGGCTGAGCTGGCGCACTGGCCAGAGTGTCCACGAGGTAGTGCCCGGCAACAGGTGCGCGGCGAGGGCAATACTGAGCACAAGGCAGACCAGCCACCACAGCAGGCGGGGCAGGCGGGTCTCGCCGCAGAGAGTCCAGGCGACATAGAACGCGCCGATCAGCAACCCCACTGGCTGGACGAATCCGAGCGCAAAACCGCAGAGCAACAACACGACTGGCAGCAGCGGCAGGAGTTTCCTGAGCATTCTTTCCTCCATCCAGGGAGGCGCAGTCTAGGCAATTTCGACTGCCACTGGCCATCGCTGTGGCCAGTTTTTACTGAAACGTCAGTCAGTTAGGACATTTCAGCGCTTATCTTCGGCTTCCTTGGCATCCATTTCGGCGTTGCGCTCATGGATGCGCTTGAGCTGTTCCTCGGTGAGCGGGAGCTTTTTCGCGGTGTCGCGCAGCATCATCAGCGCGCCGACGATGGAGCCCAGAGCTAGGGCGATGATCAACCAGGCATACCAGGGCATGGTCCCGTCTCCGACAGTGGCAGTGGAATATCACGATACGCTGTGATTCAGACCTTGTCAGGCGCGGACCGGTTCAGACTGATCGCCTCGCAGAGCTCGCTATCGCCCTTGAGCTTCACGCCACTGGCGTAGGACAGATCCTGCGGGCGCACATTGACTGAGCGCGGTTGTCGGGTGGGGATATGGCCTGGCGCTCGGATTATCCCGCGCCCCGCCACGAGGGCAGGGCGCGGACGGCGCTCAGGCACCCGTGAGCATGGCGTCCGCCGGGGCGCTGGCGCGATGGGCGGCGGTGAGCTGGAAGTAGACGAAACCCGCCGCCATGAAGGCCAGGAAGATCCCGGCGATCTGCAGGTTGAACCACACCATCGCCGCCAGGCACAGCACGGCCAGCGCCAGGGCGATGCCCGGCACCACGGGGAAGCCCGGCGCGCGGAAGCTGCGTTCCAGGTGCGGCTCGCTGCGGCGCAGCTTGAACAGGCTGAGCATGCTCATGATGTACATGACGATGGCGCCGAACACACTCATGGTGATCATCGCCGCGGTCAGGCTCATGCCCTGCAGGGCGATCAGGCCGTCGCTGTAGATCGCCGCGATGCCTACCAGGCCGCCGGCGATGATTGCCCGGTGCGGAGTCTGGAAGCGCGACAGCTTGGCCAGCCCGCGCGGCAGGTAGCCGGCGCGGGCGAGGGCGAAGAACTGCCGCGAGTAGCCGAGGATGATGCCGTGGAAGCTGGCGACCAGGCCGAACAGGCCGATCCACACCAGCATGTGCAGCCAGCCGGAGTTCTCACCGACCACCATCTTCATCGCCTGTGGCAGTGGGTCGTTGATGCCCGACAGGGCCTTCCAGTCGCCCGCGCCGCCGGCGAACAGCATGACGCCGATGGCCAGCACCACCAGGGTCAGGATGCCGCTGACGTAGGCCTTGGGAATGGTGCGTTTCGGGTCCTTGGCTTCCTCGGCGGCCATGGCCGCGCCCTCGATGGCGAGGAAGAACCAGATGGCGAAGGGAATCGCCGCGAAGATGCCGCTGATCGCCGCACCGCCGAAGCTGTCGGAGCCGGCCCAGCCGTTGAGCACGAAATTGCTGAAGCTGAAGCCCGGCGCAACCACGCCCATGAACACCAGCAACTCGCCCACTGCGAGGATGGTGACGATCAGCTCGAAGGTCGCCGCGATGCTGACGCCGAGGATATTCAGCGTCATGAAGATCAGGTACGCGCCGACCGCCGCGTGCTTCGGGTCGAGCGAAGGGAACTGCACGTTGAGGTACGCGCCGATGGCCATGGCGATGGCCGGCGGGGCGAAGACGAACTCGATCAGCGTGGCGAGGCCCGCCACCAGTCCGCCTTTTTCGCCAAAGGCGCGACGGCTGTAGGCGAAGGGCCCGCCGGCGTGAGGAATCGCCGTGGTCAGCTCGGTGAAGCTGAAGATGAAGCAGGTGTACATGGTTGCCACCAGCAGCGTGGTGACGAGGAAGCCGAGGGTGCCGGCCACGCCCCAGCCATAGCTCCAGCCGAAGTACTCACCGGAAATCACCAGGCCCACGGCGATGCCCCACAGGTGCAGGGTGCCGAGGGTGGGTTTGAGTTGCGTGCTCATGCGACGTCTCCTGAAGAGAAAGTCAGAGAAGAGAAAGTCCGAACGAGGATGAAAAACACGACCCGCTGATTCGTGCAGTGGCCGTGCCATGCCCGGAGATCAGGTCGCAAAGCCTGGTTTCGCGTCGTTTCGTGAACATTCGCGGCACATTGGCGTGCCTCGAATGGGGGCGCGGCGATTCGTTCAGGTGCGCGGTCCCGCGCTTGTTGCACGGCGATGACCGCAGCGTGACGCTTCGCGGAGCCGCGACGGCTGTCACAGGATGGCAATCTGCCGCTGGTCTACTGGCGCCCATTCCAGCGACCGGAGATTCGCCGATGACCACCCGCGCCCTGCACGAGCTGTTGCGCCAGGTAGCGCCCTTGGCCCCGGAGTTGAGCATCAGCGACGTCGCCGATCGCTTCCTCGATGCCGAGCACCGCGCCTTCCTCTCGCTGCCCGTGGTGGACGAGGCCGGGTTGCCGCTGGGGCTGGTCAGCCGCAACGGCCTGCAGGACATCTTTATGCAGCGCTTTGGCCGCGACCTCTGGGGCCGCCGTCCGGCCAGCGATGTGATGAATGCGCAGCCATTGAAGGTGCGCGCCGACCTGAGCCTCGAAGAAGCCTCGCAACAGGTCACCGCCCAACTGAGTTACCCGATCACCGAGGACTTCGTCCTGGTGGACGAACAGGGACGCTACCTCGGCCTGGGCACGGTGCTCGATCTGCTGAAAGCCATGGAGCAGCGCGTCGCCCAGCGCAACCGCGTGCTCAACAAGACGCTGCAGGACCTGCGAGAGTCCCAGGCGCAGCTGGTGCAATCGGAGAAGATGGCTTCCCTCGGGCAGATGGTCGCCGGCGTCGCCCACGAGCTGAACACGCCGCTGGGCTATGTGAAGAACAACGTCGCGCTGCTGCGCGAGCTGTTGCTGCCACTGCTCGGCCTTACCGAAGCCCAGGCCCTGTTCAACGAATGCCTGGACGACCCGGCCTGCGACCCCGAGCAATTGGCGCGCACTCGCGCAGCCTTCGAACAGGCCCGCGAAGAAGCGGCGTTGGAACAACTGGTGGGCGATCTCGACCAGTTGTTCGGCGACACCCATTTCGGCCTGGCGCAGATCGGCGAGCTGGTCGGCGGCCTGAAGGACTTCGCCCGCCTGGACCGCGCCCGCAGCGAAGAGGTCGACCTCAACGACTGCGTACGCAGCGCGCTGCTGATCGCCCGCAACAGCATCAAGGAAAAGGCCGAGGTTGCCACCCAGCTGGGCGCGCTGCCCAAGGTTGCCTGCGCCGCCAGCCAGATCAACCAGGTGCTGCTCAACCTGCTGACCAACGCCGCCCAGGCCATGGAGAAGTTCGGCCTGATCCAGGTGAAATCCTGGGCGGACGAAACCCATGTGCACCTCTCGGTCCAGGACAACGGCAAGGGCATGGACGAGGAGGTGCGCGCGCGCATCTTCGACCCCTTCTTCACCACCAAGCCGGTGGGGCAGGGCACGGGCCTGGGCCTGTCGATCAGCTACAAGATCGTCCAGGACCACGGCGGCCGCATCCGCGTGGCATCCGAACCCGGACGCGGCACACGATTCCTCATCAGCCTGCCGATCCAGCAGGCCAGCGAACTGAAACGGAGCGCCTGAACATGAGTCAGCAGCCTGTCCGCATCCTCTTCGTCGACGACGAGGAGCGCATCCTGCGCAGCCTTGCGATGCAGTTCCGCCGTCACTACGACGTGCTGGTGGAAACCGATCCGCACATGGCCCTGCAGCGCCTGCGCGAAGAGCACATCGATATTCTCGTCAGCGACCAGCGCATGCCGCAGATGACCGGCGCCGAGTTGCTCGCCCAGGCCCGGGAAATCGCCCCGGACACCCTGCGCATCCTGCTCACTGGTTACTCGGACCTCGACGCCGCGGTGGATGCGCTCAACAGTGGCGGCATCTTCCGCTACCTGACCAAGCCCTGGGACCCGCAGGAAATGGCCTTCACCCTGCGCCAGGCGGCCGAGATCGCCCAGCGACAGGCGCCGGCCGAGCCCATCGATACCAAGGCGATCAGCCGCGTCGTTGCGCCGCTCAACGTGCTGTTGCTGGACGAGGATGCCGAGACCCTGGCGTGCGTCGGCGAGTTCTGCAGCGCCGGTACCCACCAGCTGCACCGCGCGCGCAACCTCGCCGAGGCCATCGTGCGACTGAACAGCGAACCTATCGATATCCTGGTCAGTGACCTCAAGCTGGCCGGCGAAGACACCGCGCCGCTGCTCAAGTCCCTGGCGCAGGCTCATCCGCGCCTGCTGAGCATCGTCGTCACGCCGTTCCGCGACACCCAGGACCTGCTGGCGCTGATCAATCAGGCGCAGATCTTCCGCTACCTGCCCAAGCCGATCCGCCGCGGCCTGTTCGAGAAGGGCCTGAAGGCCGCCGCCGAGCAGGCGCTGCTCTGGCGCGCCCAGCCGGAGCAGAAAGTCGCGCGCATCGCCGAGGTGCCTCGCGAGGATCGTGAGCGAGAGAAAGTGGGCAGCCTGCTGGGCATGCTCGGCCGCCTTCGCGAGCGGCTGAGTGCCTGATCGCCGTCGGCGACGGAGCATTCCTGCCGGGCGGGCTACGGAAGTCGGCGCGTTTCTGCGACAATGCGCGCCGATTTTTTCGATACCCGCGAGAGAGCCCATGTCCGCCTGCCAGACCCCGATCATCGTCGCCCTGGATTTCCCCACCCGCGAAGCCGCGCTGGCGCTGGCTGACCAGCTCGATCCGAAGCTGTGCCGGGTGAAGGTGGGCAAGGAACTGTTCACCAGTTGTGCTGCCGGTATCGTCGAGACTCTGAACAGCCGCGGCTTCGAAGTCTTCCTCGACCTGAAATTCCACGACATCCCCAATACCACCGCGATGGCCGTGCGCGCCGCCGCCGAGATGGGCGTGTGGATGGTCAACGTGCACTGCTCCGGCGGCCTGCGCATGATGAGTGCCTGCCGCGAGACTCTGGATGCCTTCAATGGTCCGTCGCCGCTGCTGATCGGCGTGACCGTGCTGACCAGCATGGAGCGCGAGGACCTGGCCGGCATCGGCCTGGACGTCGAGCCCCAGGAGCAGGTACTGCGTCTGGCTGCGCTGGCGCAGAAGGCCGGCATGGACGGCCTGGTCTGCTCCGCCCAGGAAGCGCCGGCGCTGAAAGCTGCGCATCCGGCACTGCAACTGGTCACCCCCGGCATCCGCCCGGCTGGCAGCGCCCAGGACGACCAGCGTCGCATCCTCACCCCGCGCCAGGCGCTGGACAACGGCTCCGACTACCTGGTGATCGGCCGCCCGATCAGCCAAGCCGCCGACCCGGCCAAGGCACTCGCCGAGATCGCTGCCAGCCTGGCCTGATCGCGTTCTTTCGGACATGAAAAAGCCCGCAGCGATGCGGGCTTTTTTGTTTGTGCTTTTTGTAGGAGCGAGGGGCGCGCCCAGTCCTTGCTCGCGAACAAATCTCCCGGCAGCACATGAGCTGGGCGGTTCGCGAGCAAGCTCGCTCCTACAGGTTTCAGCTGTGCGCTTGAGCGGTGGTTTGCGCGCGATTGATCAGCCGCTCGCGCACAACGTCGTACACCCAGTTGAATACCAGCGCGTACGGCAGGAAGAACAGCACCAGGCCGATGTCGAGGATGAAGGCTTCCAGCAGGCTCACCGACAGCCACCAGGCGGCCAGCGGCACCAGCAGGACGATCAGGCCGAGCTCGAACAGCGAGGCGTGCAGCACGCGCACCGACAGGGTGCGGCTGAAGCCCATGCGGTTCTGCGCACGGTCGAAGGCGGCGTTGAATAGCATGTTCCACAGGGTGGCGATGGCCGAGAACATCAGGGTCATGGCGCCCATGTGGCCCAGGGGTTTGTCCATCAGCCAGGCCAGGGTCGGCGCGCAGATGACGACCGCCAGCAGTTCGAAAAGGCCGGCGTGGAACATCCGTTCCTTCAGGGTTTTAGTCGGGCTCATGGGGTTTCTCCAGATAAGGCAGTGGCAGGCCGACTCCGTCGGTCTGGCGCCATTATCATCGGTCGACCGGCTGGATCTAAGTTGGATACCATCGGTTTAACCGATGGTAGAGGTGTCGCTCCATGCAATATTCCCCCGAATCCCTGCAGGCCTTCGCCGAGGCCGCATGCCTGGGCTCGTTCAGCGCCGCCGCGCGCAAGCTGGGCAAGAGCCAGTCCACCGTCAGCGAGGCCATCGCGCGGCTGGAGATCGATCTGGGGCTGACCCTGTTCGACCGCAGCAGTCGCCAGCCGCAACTGACCGAAGCCGGCCACGCGCTGCTCGGGCGGGTGGAGGAAGTGCTGATGGCCAACGACCGCCTCGGCCAGCTCGCCCATCAGCTGGTAGGCGGGCTGGAGTCGCGGGTGACCCTGGCGATGTCGGACACCTACCAGTCCGCCGAATTCGAGGCGCGGCTGGCGGAGATCGATGCGCGCTACCCGGACCTGGAGTTCGAGTGGCTGATCGCCGAGGACAGCGATGTGCTCGATCTGGTTGTTCAGGGGCGCGCCAGCCTGGGGCTGCTTGCCGCTCAAAAGGATTACGCGCCGGATATCAGCTCTGCAACCTTGAGCGAACAGGCGGAGTTCGGCCTGTTCGTAAGCCGCGACCACCCGCTGGCTGGCCGCGAGCACGTGGAGCGCGAAGACCTGCTGGCCTACCGCGCCTTGCGCCTGAATACCTATCTGGACGATGCCGCACCGCTGCTGGGCGGGCGCTGCTGGAGCGCACCGAACTACCTGTTGTTGCTGGACATGGCGGTGCTCGGCTTCGGCTGGATCGAATTGCCCAGTTGGATGGTAGGACGCTTCGCCGGCGGGCGTATGCAGGAGCTGAAGGTTGCCGGCTGGCCGCGCCGAGTGGCGGTGGATGTGATCTGGTCGCGGCAACGACGCCTGGGGCCGGCCGCGAGTTGGCTGGCGGAGCGGCTGCTGGGCCGTTGAGGCGCTCTGCATCACAGTTTCCGGACTAAATGTGTCGGGGCCTTTGATGCCCGGCGTGACACCAGTAGGATCGGAGTTTTCCTAGATTGTGAGGTCAGGATGCGCGCCAAGCTGGAGAATTGTCTGAAGGCAGTTGACGAAGTCCTGCTCGGCAAGGAGGTTCAGGTAAGGCTGGCGCTGACCTGCCTGCTGGCGCGCGGTCACCTCCTGATCGAAGACTTGCCCGGCATGGGCAAGACCACCCTCAGCCATGCCCTGGCGCGTGTGCTGGGCCTGGGGTTCCAGCGTATCCAGTTCACTTCCGACCTGCTGCCCGGCGACGTGCTGGGCACTTCGGTGTTCGACAAGGACAGCGGGCAGTTCGTCTTCCATCCCGGGCCGATCTTCTCCGAGCTGGTGCTGGCCGACGAGATCAACCGCGCCACCCCCAAGAGCCAGAGCGCGCTGCTCGAGGCGATGGAGGAAGGGCAGGTGACCATCGAGGGCGCGACCCGGCCGCTGCCCGAACCCTTCTTCGTCATCGCCACGCAGAACCCGGTGACCCAGGGCGGCACCTTTGCGCTGCCTGAATCCCAGCTCGACCGCTTCCTCATGCGCCTGTCCCTGGGTTACCCCGGCCGCGCCGCCGAGAAGGCGTTGTTGCTGGGCGAAGCTCGCCGCGACCTGCTGCCGCGCCTGGAACCGATGCTCGACCCGCAGGAACTGCAGGCGCTGCAGGGCGAGGTGCTGGCGGTGCGCGCCAGCGATGCGCTGGTGGACTACGTGCTGCGCCTGGTGGAAGCCACGCGCACCCAGCCGGCCTTTGCCCTGGGCCTGTCACCGCGGGGCAGCCTGGCGCTGCTGGCAGCGGCCCGCGCCTGGGCGTTGCTGGCCGGGCGCGACTACGTCATCCCGGAGGACGTACAGGCCGTACTGCCCTCGGTGGCCGGCCACCGCCTGCGCGACCAGGCCGACCCGGCCGGGCATGGCGGCGGTGCGTTGGTGCAGTGGTTGTTGCGCGAAGTTCCGGCTCTCTGAGGGGCACGCCATGCTCGTCAAGGTCAGGCCACTGTGGCAGAGCTGGATAGCCCGGCGCATACCGCCGTCTCCCTCGCTGCAGCTCAACCAGCGCCGCATCTTCATCATCCCCACTCGGCAGGGCCTGGCGTTCGGCGTCGCGCTGTTGCTGATGCTGCTGACCGCGATCAACTACCAGAACAGCCTGGCCTATGGCCTGACCTTCCTTCTGCTGTCGCTGTTCATCGTCGCCATCCTCCACACCTACCGCAACCTGGGCGGCCTGCGTCTGTCGGCGCTCGGCGCGCAGCCAGTGTTCGTCGGCGAGCAGGCAGCCTTCCGGGTGCGCCTGGAGGGCGAAGGGCGCAACCGGCAGGCCATCGGCCTGGGGTGGGAAGCCGAGCGCATGCAGTTCGCCGATGTCACGGCGGACCACGCCGAAGAGTTGCTGCTGAGCGTGCCAGCCGAGCGCCGTGGCTGGTTGCGCCCTGGTCGCCTGCGGGTGGAGAGTCGCTTCCCGCTGGGCTTGCTGGTCGCCTGGAGCTGGGTCGACCTGGACCAGTCGGTGCTGGTCTACCCGCATCCGCAGCCCGGCGACCTGCCGCTGGAAAGCGGGGCGGCGGAGAACGACGAGGAAGGCGTGCGGCCCAGCGGGCGCGGCGTCGATGATTACCAGGGCCTGCGGCCCTACCAGCCGGGCGATTCGCGCCGGCGCTTGCACTGGAAGGCCTACTCCCGTGGCCAGGGCCTGCTGGTGAAGGATTTCTCCGCGCTGGCCGGGCGCAACATCTGGCTGGAGTTCGACAGCCTGGGCGGCGACACCGAGGGGCGCCTGTCCCGGCTGTGCTTCTGGGTCCTGCAGCTCACGCGGCGCCAGCAGCCGTTCGGCCTGCGCCTGCCGGATGCGCAACTGGCGGTCGGCCTGGACGATGCCCATCGCGACGCCTGCCTGCGCGCTCTGGCGTTGCACGGGACGAAGCGATGAGCAGTGCGACCGCCACTTCCTCCCAGCCCATTCCACGGGTGGCCCTGACCTGGCTGCTGGTGGCCCAGGCGGTGGTGATCATCCCGCACCTGGAACATCTGCCGCTGTGGGTCGTCGCCCTCTGGCTGGGTTGCGCCGCCTGGCGCATCCAGGTGTTTCGCATGCGCGCCAACTACCCCAGTGGTATCGCCAAGCTGGCGCTGGTGGCGTTGGCCGGGTTGGGCGTGTGGTTTTCCCGCGGCTCGCTGCTCGGCCTGGATGCCGGCGTGGTGCTGCTGATCTCGGCCTTCGTGGTCAAGCTGGTGGAGCTCAAGACTCGCCGCGATGCCTGGGTACTGATCCTGCTGGGGTTCTTCGCGGTTACCACCAGTTACCTGTTCCAGGATGACATCCTCGCCGCCGCCTTCAGCTTGCTGCCGGTGCTGGCGCTGCTCGCGGCGGCCATCGGCCTGCAGCAGAGCGGTTTCGCCGCGCGCCCGATGCCGACCTTGCGCCTGGCCGGCGGTCTGCTGCTGCAAGCCTTGCCGCTGATGCTGCTGCTTTTCCTATTGTTCCCGCGCATGGGGCCACTGTGGTCGCTGCCAATGCCCGGCGACAAATCCATGACCGGGCTGAGTGACAGCATGGCGCCCGGCGACATGGTGGAACTGAGCCAGTCTGCTGCGCTGGCTTTTCGAGTGAGCTTCGACGGCAGCCCGCCGCCGCGCTCGCAATTGTACTGGCGCGCCCTGACCCTGGAACGCTTCGACGGCGTGCGCTGGAGTACCGCGTTCCAGCGTGGCGACCGTGAGCCGCAATGGCAGCGGCAGGGGCAGCCCTTGCAGTACCAGGTGATCATGGAGCCCAACGGTCGGCCCTGGCTGTTCGGGCTGGATGTGGCGCAGGCCAGCCTGGGCGATGCGCGGATGATGAGCGACTTCCACCTGGAGCGGCGCCTGCCGGTACGCCAGGGGCTGCTCTACCGCGCCACCTCCTGGCCGCACGCTCTGCTGGAGCCGGACGACGCCACCCGCGCACAACGGATCAACCTCGCCTTGCCGCAGGGCGGCAATCCCCAGGCCCGCGCCTGGGCGCGACAACTGCGCGAACGCTACCCACAGCCGGCCGAGCTGGTGCAGGCGATGCTCCGGCACTTCCGCGAGCAGCCGTTCCGCTACACACTCCGCCCGCCGGATGTTGGCCCGGAGCGCATCGACGGTTTCCTGTTCGACACCCGGGCCGGCTTCTGCGAGCACTATGCCGGCGCCATGACCTTCGTCCTGCGCGCGGCGGGGATTCCGGCTCGCGTGGTGACCGGCTACCAGGGGGGCGAGGCCAGCGCGTCGGGCAACTACCTGGCGATCCGCCAGTTCGATGCCCACGCCTGGGTGGAGTACTGGCAGCCGGGCCGCGGGTGGACGCGCGTTGACCCCACGGGCGCCGTATCGCCCGAGCGGATCGAGCAAGGGCTGGAGGCGGCCATGAGCCAGGAAGGCAGCTTCCTCGAGGCCGATCCGTTTTCACCCCTGCGCTACCGGAACTTCGCGCTGCTCAACGAACTGCGCATGGCCTGGGACGACGTCAACTACGGCTGGCAGCGCTGGGTGCTGGGTTACCAGGCCGAGCAGCAGGGCGACATGCTGAAGAACTGGTTCGGCGGACTGGACCGGCAGTGGATCGGCGCCCTGCTGGTGGGCGGTGGCGCGCTGTTGCTGGCTGTGCTGGCGCTGGTGCTGTTCAAGCCCTGGCGGCGCACCACCGATCTCCAGTTGCAGAGCTTCCAGCGTTTCGAAAGGATGCTCGCGCCCCTGGGGGTGCATCGCGAGCCGGGGGAGGGCGCGCGGGACTTCTGCCGGCGCGCGAGCAGGGTCCTCCCGGCCCACGCGCAGGCGATCCGCAGCTACCTGGAAGCCTTCGAAGCACAGCGCTATGGCGGAGCCGCCACCGCTCCGGCCCAATTGCGTGCGCACCTGGCGCGCCTGCGTCGCGAACTGCCCTGGCGCTTGTGGTCTGCGCGCAGAAACGGGACGTGACATCGCGGCCCTTGCCGGTGTGCTGGCGGGGGCTAACCTGATAGCTCACCCTCTGGCGTGGAGCCTGCCGTGACCTCCTTCTGCGATTACCTGGTAAGCCATCTGATCGAGCAGGAGGTCGCGTTGTTCTCCGCGTCCTCCCGCCTGAAGGCGGAGTCCGATCCCGAGGCGCTGCACGACCTGCGCATCGCTGTGCGCCGGCTGCGCAGTCTGCTGCACCCGGTGCGGGGCATGCCGGGGATCGACGAACTGGAGCAGGCGCTGGGTGATATGGGCCGTCTCAGCGGTCCGCTGCGTGATCTGGAAGTGCTGCTGCCGGCGCTGGAGGCCGAGGGCTACGAGCGTGCCGCCGCGCTGCGCCGGCCGGCGCTGATTTCCGGCTATGCCACGCTGCTCGCCAGCCCGCAGTGGGAGCGTCTGCTGCTGCGCCTGGATGGCTGGCCGCAGCTGTGGCGAACAGCGGAGCGCCATGGCGTGCTCAAGGGGTTGCACGGTAAGGTGGAGAAGCGCCTTGCCCGGGAATGGCGGAAGCTGCGCGACGCGCTGGAAGATCCGGCCCACGATCGCCATCGCTTGCGCCTGCTGATCAAGCGCGTGCGCTATTCGCTGGAGGCCTATCCGAAGGAGTCGGCGGTGCCGCAGCGACTGCTCGCGCCGCTGAAGGATGCGCAATCGGCCTTGGGCGACTGGCATGACTACGAGCAGTGGCTGATCCGCAGCGAGCGCGAACTCGACCTGATGCCCTTGCAGCCGCACTGGAACGCCCGCCACGACCTCGCCGAGCGCCTCGCCGACGAGAGCCTCGAAGCCCTGCGGAAAGCGCTGCATAGGGCTCGTTGATGACAGGGCATTTCCTGCAAGGGACAAGGCTTTGGATGGTTTGCCGGGGCTGCCGGTGCCCCTAAGATCGCAACCAGCTGCCATTTTCCAGAAGCCTCAGGGAAGTCCGATCATGTCCTTCAGCGAACTGCTCCGGGCGGTGCGTGCCGCACCGCTGTCCATTGTCATCCCCGCCGCCTGGGCGCAGGGCCGTGCGAGTTTCGGCGGCCTGGTGGCGGCGCTGGCCTACGAGGCCATGGCGGCGGTGGCCGAGGCCGGACGACCGGTGCGTTCGCTGGCGATCACTTTCGTCGGCCCCATCGAGGTGGAAGTGCCGGTGAGCTTCGAGGCCGAAGTGCTGCGGGAGGGCAAGTCGGTCAGCCAGGTATTCTGCCGCGCGGTGCAGAACGGGCAGGTGGTGCTGCTGGCGCAAGGCAGCTTCGGTGTGGGACGCGAATCCACCGTGCAGATGGACGGCCTGCCGCCACCGATGTTCAAGGCCGTCGAGGACTGCCAGGAGCTGCCGTACATTCGCAAGCTGATGCCGGCCTTCACCCAGAATATCGCCATGCGCTGGGCGGTCGGGCACATGCCGTTCTCGGCCAGTCGCGAGCGCGAGATGGGTGGCTGGATGCGCTTCCGCGGCGGCGACGTGGGCGAGGAGCCGATGGAGATCAGCCACCTGCTGGCGCTGATCGACGCCTGGCCGCCGGCCAACCTGCCGCATCTGAAATCGCCAGCGCCTTCCAGCTCGCTGACCTGGACCGTGGAGTTCGTCCAGCCGCTGCCCTCGATGCCGGCCAATGGCTGGTGCCAGTACCTGGCGACCATCGAGCATGCCCGCGACGGTTACGGGCACATCGCCGCCCAGACCTGGTCGGCCGATGGCCTACTCCTGGCGATCGGCCGGCAGACGGTGACCATCTTCGGCTAGGGCTGCCCCCGCTAAATGCCGGGTGCGGTCTCCGTGCGGTTGCGGCCGCCGGCCTTGGCCCGGTAGAGGGCCCGGTCGGCGCGGGCGAGCAGGTCCTCCAGGCGCAGCTCGCCTTCGCGCCGGGCCGCCACGCCGATGCTCAGGGTGAGACGCACGCGGCTGCCGTCTTCGCTGGTGAAGGACAGTGCCTGGACGCTGTTGCGTACCCGCTCGGCGACCTGCAGCGCCTGCTGCAGGTCGGTTTCGGGAAGGATTGCGGCGAACTCCTCGCCACCCAGGCGGCCAAGCAGGTCCACTTCGCGCAGTCCCTGCGTCAACTCCTTCGCCACGGCTTGAAGCACGGCATCGCCGAAGGCATGGCCGTGGGTATCGTTGATCGGCTTGAAGAAGTCGATGTCCAGCATCAGCGCCGAGCACTGGCGGTCGTAGCGCTGTGCGCTCTTGAGCAGGGCGACGCCGCGTTTGACGAAGGCATGGCGGTTCTGCAGGCCGGTCAGCGGATCGGTGGTGGCCAGCAGGCGCAACTCCTGTTCCATGGTCTTGCGCTGGTTGATGTCGAAGCTCCACACCAGCGAGGCGGGGCGTCCGTCCACCTCCATGCGCCGCGCCCAGACGATCGCCCAGAAAGGCGGATTGCCCGCCAGGCGGGTCTCCCAACTGTCCAGTTGGCCGTGATCGGCCAGGGACTGGCGGAAGCGTGCTTCCTCGTCGGGATCGTCGAACAGTCGACTCAGGGTGAAGGGTTCGTGCGGGCGGATGCCGGTGCGCTGTAACAGCCGCGGGCTGACGTAGTGGGCGCGGGAGTCTTCGTCGCTGAGCAGCGCCACGTCGCTGGGGCTGGTGTCGAGGATATAGCGCAGCAGCGCCTTGCGTTCGCTCAATTCCTGGGTGCGCTGCTCGACGCGCTGCTCCAGCGACTGGTTGAGGTCATGCAGGCGCTGGGTGAGCAGGAGCTTGCGCCGCGAATTGGCGATCACCCGCAAGGCCAGCAGCACACTGCACAGGCCGAGGCCGAAAAGCACCCAGGCCAGCAGGTTGAAGGCGCGCTGCAGGTCCTGGCGTTCGGCGTCCATGTAGTTGGTCAGGGCAATGTTGGTGACCACCACCAGTTCGTGGGTGGGTTCGAGCAGAGGCGGCAGCTCGTGCAGCATCTCGCCGGCCAGCAGTTTCGCAGCCTGCGGCTGCCCCCATGGCGCACGCTTGAGCCAGGCGTCACTCAGGTGCTGGATCTTTTCCAGGGTTGCCTGCACTTCCGGGCGGGGTACGGCCAGGTAGTTGTAGACGGGCGTATTACGCAGCGGCGGCAGGAGGCTGGCGAGCACTTCGACACGGGTTGCCAGGGCATCGCTGTCGCTCTCCCCGGCGAGTACCTGCCGGGCGCTGTTCAACGAGCGCTCCAGCTCGGCCCGCAGCTGGTAGGCCTGCCACAGCTCGCTGTGGGCATCGGGATGGGCCAGTTGGCGGACATGCTGGTGCACCATCAGCAGCGCGGCGCCGGCGCCGGCGGTCAGCGCCGCGATCAGGCCGCTGAGGATGATGACGGTCAGGCGGCGATAGCGCCGCCTGGGAAGTTGCGGGGGCACGGCGATCACTCCAGGGTAATGCGGCTTACCTGCCAGACGGTGCGGTTGAAATAGACCTGGGTCCGCAACTCCGGGTAATCGAGCATCGGGTAGATGACGAACAGCGGGCCGCGCTCGGCGATACCGATGGGTTGGCCGTCGCGGCGGTAGGCGAGGATCGGGTCGAAGGCGTCCAGGTCGCTCAGTGGAATCAGCGCGGAGTAGTCGTTGAGTGCCTCGACCCGCAGGCGCTGGGCGTCGCTGCGCTCGAAGCCGGCGAGCAGGATGCTCAGGCGCACGCCTTGCCAGCCATGGACCCGGGTTTCTTCCGGGAGCATCGAGCGCCGCTCGCTCTGCGGCAGCGCTTCAAGCTCGCGCAGGCTGTAGTGGCGCTGGAGTTGCGGCTGGCCTTTGACTGCAATGGTCAGCACGGTGCGCTCGGCCGTCGATTCCGGGGCTGAGTTCGCAGTCGTGACAATAAACAGGCAGGCAAAAAAGCCAATAAAATGACGAAAGGCCGACATCTCAACAGCTCGCGACGAAATCTCGACGATTATATCGGCGAACCTGCCCGGTACTTGAATGGCCGCAATGCCGCGCCCTGCTCTTATGGCCGGCTCAGCGCCCGCGATTGCGCCAGGCACGCCACCAGGCGCCGCTCAAAACAAAGCGCGGGAAGGTGACGAACTGCTCGACCAGCAGACGGCTGACGGCGTCCTTGCGGTCCTTAAAGGGTTCGGGCGCCTGCTCTTCAAGCTTGTGCCCGCGGCCCTGGATGGCCAGCGAGGCGACCATGCCGATCACCCCCAGCAGGATCGCCGACAGGCTCAGACCGAACAGCCCGCTGAGCAGGGTCAGGGCGCCGAGGATGAACAGCGGCACGGCGATGATGTGCAACGCCAGGTTGGTCGGGTTGCGGTGATTGGCGGCGTAGCCCTGCCACTGCCAGGCGAGGAGGTTGGGATGACGTTTGCCCATGTGGGTGCTCCCGAGACTGAAAGGCCCGCCTGAGCGCAGGCGGGCGGACTATCAGCAGTCTAGGTGCTGCGCCGAAGCCCGCGCCAATGGACGCAGGCTATGCGGGCGATAGGGATTACAGGCGCAGCTGGCGGATGGCGCGGCTGAGCTCGCCGGCGAGGTCCGCCAACTGGTGGCTGGTGCCGGCCGAGTCCACGGTCTGCTGCACCGTGTGTTCGGTCACGTCGCGGATACCGACGACCGAGCGGGTCATTTCCTCGGCGACCTGGCTCTGCTGCTCGGCGGCCACGGCGATCTGGGTATTGCTCTCGCGCATCAGCGC
This sequence comes from Pseudomonas sp. HS-18, assembly GCF_020401845.1. Lineage (NCBI taxonomy): Bacteria > Pseudomonadati > Pseudomonadota > Gammaproteobacteria > Pseudomonadales > Pseudomonadaceae > Pseudomonas > Pseudomonas sp. HS-18. The sequence goes on along the minus strand of NZ_CP084413.1, from coordinate 4,281,349 downwards.
CACCGCCGAAGCGATCGCCGCCAGGGCTTCGCCGGCTTCACGGGCTTGCTCTACGCAGCCGTCGGCCTTGATCGAGCTTTCCTGCATGAATTCCACGGCGTCGCGGGTGCCGGACTGCAGCGCATTGATCATCTGGGTGATCTCGTCGGTGGAGTCCTGCACGCGCTTGGCGAGGTTGCGCACTTCATCGGCCACCACGGCGAAACCGCGACCCATCTCGCCGGCGCGGGCGGCCTCGATGGCGGCGTTGAGAGCCAGCAGGTTGGTCTGTTCGGCGATGCCGTGGATCACGCTGACCACGCTGCTGATCTTGTGACTGTCCTGAGCCAGCTGCTGGATCATCTCGGCGGTCTGCTGCACGCCCTGGGACAACCCGGCGATGGACTGGCCAACGCGACCGACGACCTGCTGGCCATTGCCGGCGAGGCGGTCGGCCTCCTGCGACTGGTCACGGGTGTCGGCGGCATGCTGGGCGATGTGGTGGACGGTGGTGGACATCTCGTTGATGGCGGTGGCGGCCTGGTCGGTCTCGCTCTGCTGGCCGAGCATGCCCTGGCGCACCTGGCCCATGCTGTTGGCAAGGCTGCGCGCGCCTTCGTCGAGGCGCCCGGCGGCCTGGGCAACGGTGCCGACCACGCGCTGGTAGCCGGCCTGCATGGCGTTGAAGGCAGTGGCCATCTGGCCGACTTCGTCGCGGCTTTCCAGCGGCACGCGGGCGGACAGATCGCCGCTCTTTTCCACGTGCAGCATCACGTCGCGCAGGGTCAGCAGGTGCGTGAGGATGAAGCGGATCAGCAATTGCGAGGCGGCCAGCAGGGCCAGCATCAGCACCAGCACGGCGCCGGCGAAGGGCAGGGCGCGGTCTTCGAAGACGCTCCAGAAGTCGGCGCCGGGGGCGAGCACGGCAACGCGCTGGCCGTTGCCGATATCCTGCACGTAAGCGCCGGCCAGTGCGCCGTTGCGGTTCTGCGCATCCTGCAGGTCCACCCAGCCGCTGGCGCGGGCGAGGGCCGAGCCGTCGACACCGGTGATCTGCGGGGCGCTGCCGGCGGCGAAGCTGACGAGGTTCGGCGAAGTCGGCAGCGCCGAGCCCGCCGGCCAGCCCTTGAGCATCTGGGCCTGGGCTTCGGCACCCTGGCGTGCCTGCTGGTTGCGCCCATCGAGCTCCTGGTGCATGGCGAACAGCACCAGCAGCAGAGTGGTGACGAAGGCGACCGCGTTGACGGCCCAGAATTTGTACTTGAGGGAAATATCGCGGATCCAGGCGGCCATAGATGTCTTCTTGTCGGTCGAATAGTGGCAGGGCGCCATTATTGTCGTGAAAAGGGATGAAGGTGGCCATTGATGGGAATCAAGCCACCTTCCGCTCCCGACTTATCGGCCGAGGAAGGGCATTCTTGAGAGCCGGTTCAAATTTCCGGGAGGTCAAAGAAGCGCCGCGCACACTCGGTGGTGTGGGCAGCGACGCGCTCTGCGCTCTCGCCACGATGCTGGGCCACGCAGGTCAGCACTTCGGGCAGGTAGGCCGGCTGGTTCCTGCCGTTCTTCGGCTTGGGCCGCAGCGTGCGCGGCAACAGATAAGGTGCATCGCTTTCCAGCATCAGCCGGCCTTCGGGAATTTCCCGCACCAGCTCCTGCAGATGGGTGCCGCGGCGCTCGTCGCAAATCCAGCCGGTGATGCCGATGTGCAGGTCGAGGTCGAGGTAGGAATAAAGCGTGCGGCGCTCGCCGGTGAAGCAATGCACCACGGCCGCAGGGAGCCGGTCGCGGAACTCCTTGAGGATCGCCAGCAGGCGCTCTCCGGCATCGCGCTCGTGGATGAACACCGGCAATTGCAGTTCCACGGCGAGGCCCAGTTGTTCTTCGAAAGCCTTTTCCTGCTGCGGGCGCGGCGAAAAGTCGCGGTTGAAGTCCAGGCCGCATTCGCCCACGGCCTTTACCCGGTCCTCCGCCAGCAGGCCGCGCAGCGCCCTGGCGCTGCCGCTGTCCCAGTGGCTGGCTTCATGGGGATGGACACCGGCGGTGCAGTAAAGACGCTGTTCTTCGTCCAGTTGCCGGCACAGTTCCAGGGCCTGTTCGCTGTCGGACAGGCTGGTCCCGGTGAGCACCATCTGGGCGACGCCGGCCTCGATCGCGCGAGCGAGGACCGCTTCACGTTCCGGCTCGAAGCTTGGATGGGTGAGGTTGACGCCGATGTCGATCAGTTGCATTTTTGTTCCCTTTGTCCGGATGCGGAGCATAGCAAAACGCTCTTTCCAGACGAAAATTCTTCAAAAACAACAGGTTGCGGATTATTCCGAAGATATATCGGAAGTTTCGGGTTGGTAATGAGTCCCTCCTGTGAGAATCTTGCGCGCCCTTGGCGGTCGGGAACCCCCGGCCGAAACCGCACTCTAATCGGCCCGCCGCCGAGTGCGAGCCCCTGGAGAGCTGGATGACCCGACTGTTGTTGCTACTGCTGTGCCTCGTGGCCCTGACGCCACTGCCGGCGGCCGCGCGCCTGACGGCCCAGCCGGAAAACTGGGAGCAGGAAAACACCGACGCCCGCGACCTCGCCACGATCCGCTCCGGCGGCACCCTGCGGGTTCTGGTCAACCAGAGCCGCAACAGCTCCGGCGAGATCAAGGGCGAACCCATTGGCGTCGAATACCGTCGCCTGCGCGCCTTCGAGCAATACCTCAACGACAGTGCCCCGGGGCGCAAGCCGCTCACCATCCAGTTCATTCCCAAGGCCAAGGATCAATTGCTCGGCGCGCTGCAGCGCGGTGAAGGCGATCTGGTCGCGCCCGGGGAAGTCCTGCTGGCCCGCGATGGCCAGAACGTCAGCCCCAGCCTGCCGTGGAAGGCCGACGTGCCGCTGGTGCTGGTGACCAAGCAGGGCAACCGCAAGTTCGTGCGCCTGGAGCAGCTGGCCGGCCGCACCATCACCCTGCCAGCCGGCAGCGCCGCCGGCGAGGCCGTGCGCAAGGTCAACGAGCGCCTGGCGCAGAAGCGCATGGCGCCGCTGGTGCTGGAGTGGACCGATTCTTCCCTGGCGGTGGAAGACGTGCTGGAGATGGTCCAGGCCGGCATCTTCAATTACACCGTGGTCGAGCAGCCCATCGCCGAACGCTGGAGCAAGGTCTTCACCAAACTGCGCGTCGATCGTCATCTGGTGCTGGACAACAGCGAGCCGATGGCCTGGTACGTTCGTCGTGACGCGCCGATGCTGCGCGCCAGCGTCAACCGCTTCCTCAAGGACTATCGCGCCCCGGCGGACCAGGACGCGGCCTTCCAGCGCCTGTACCGCCGCGCCTACCAGGTGCGCAACCCGCTGCTCGTTCCCGACCGCAAGCGCCTGGAAGCCGTGCGCCCGACCCTGCAACGCTATGGTGAGCAGAGCAAGGTCGACTGGCTGGCCCTGGCCGCCGTGGGCTTCAAGGAGTCCAACCTGAATGCCGGCGCGCGCGGCGCCGGCGGCGCCACCGGGCTGATGCAGATCACCCCGGCGGCGGCCCGCGCCGTGGGCGTGGATACCGTGCACCAGAAGGAGAACAACGTGCAGGCAGCGAGCCGTTACATGGCCATGCTGCGCAAGCGCTTCTTCTCCAGCCCGCGCATCAATGAACGGGACCGCATGGCCTTCGTTCTGGCTGCCTACAATGCCGGTCCCGAGCGGGTGCAAAGCCTGCGTGCGGAGGCCAAGCGCCAGGGCCTGAACCCCAACCAGTGGTTCTTCCAGGTCGAGCGCGTGGCGGCCGAGCAGTTGGGCATGGGCGTGGTGAACTACGTCAGCAGCGTCAACAAGTACTATCTTGCATATCAGCGGGAACGTGATGGCCTCGAGCCACGTGAGAGCGTGGCGGCAATCAAGAAGTAATCAGTTTTTTCGATAGCTTTCAGCGCTATTTTGCGCTTTTGATATCGTAAAAACTGGTTATATTGGTCGCCAAGCAACCCCGGTTGTCACCTACTTCCTACGCAACCCTCCGCTCCCACTAGAGCTCGCATAAGGACGCACCATGAACTCGCTGATCAAATCCATCCTGACCACCAACGCTGGCGCCGGCATCGCTGTCCTGCGCATCACCACCGGCCTGACCTTCATGGCTCACGGCTCGCAGAAGCTCTTCGGCGCCTTTGGTGGCCCGGGTCTGCAAGGCATGGCGGGCTGGCTGGAATCCCTCGGTGTGACTCCTGGCTACCTGATGGCTGCCCTGGCCGGCAGCGCCGAGTTCTTCGGCGGCCTGGCCCTGGTCCTCGGCCTGCTGGTGCGCCTGGCGAGCATCCCGCTGATCGTCGCCATGCTGGTCGCAGTGTTCAGCGTGCACTTGGCCAACGGCTTCTTCATCACCGCCAACGGCTTCGAATACGCCTTCACCCTGATCATGATCAGCGTCGCGTTGCTGATCAGCGGCGCCGGCCCGTTCTCGCTGGACCGCAAGCTGTCCAGCTGATCGCCGACGCGATAACGAAAAAGGGCGGGCACCCAAGGTGCCCGCCCTTTTTGTTTGCCTGCGTGAATCAGTGGAACAGGTACTGTACGCCGCCGTTGATCAGGCCGCCGCCCACCAGCAGGAAGGCGAACAGACCGGCGCCCAGTAGCAGCGGCTTGGGGCCTTCCTTGCGCAGGTCGCCCAGGCGGGTGGCCAGGCCCAGGGCGGCCATCGCCATGCCGAGCATCACGTCATCCAGTTGCTGCAGCGGCGCCAGCCAGCTTTCCGGCACCCAGCCCAGCGAGCGCAGGCCGGTCACCAGCAGGAAGAACACGGCGAAACCGGGAATGTGCAGTTTGCGGCGCGCGCCGGGCTCGGCGGCTTCGGCGCAACCGACGCGGCCGAGGATCAGCAGGGCCGGGGCCAGCAGCAGGACCCGCAACATCTTGCTGATCAGCGCGGCGTCCGCGGCGGCCGGGTCCATGGCGCGGCCGGCGGCAACCACCTGGGCGACTTCATGGATGGTCGAGCCGGTGAACACGCCGAAGGCCTGCTCGCTGCCGAACAGATTGGGCAGTGCGGCGTAGATCAGCGGATGCAGCAGCATCGCCAGGGTGCCGAAGAGCACCACGGTGGCTACCGCGACGGCGGTGTGCTCGGCACGCGCCTTGAGTACCGGGCTGCTCGCCATGACCGCAGCGGCTCCACAGATGGCGCTGCCGGCGCCGATCAGCAGGGCGCTTTCGCGCGGCAGCTTGAGCCAGCGTTCGCCGATCCACCAGGCGACGGTCAGGGTGCTGGCGACCATCAGCACGTCGATGATCAATGCTGCCGGGCCGAGGGCGGCGATGTCCTGGAAGGTCAGGCGCAGGCCGTAGAGCACAACGCCCAGGCGCAGCAGTTGCTGGCGAGAGAGGTCGATGCCGGGGCGAATGCTGCCGAAGCGCGCGAGCCCCAGGTTGCCGGCCAGCAGGCCGATGAGGATTGCCAGGGTCAGGCTGCCGAGCCCCAGGTGCTGCAGTGCGGGAGTTTCCATGAGCTGGCGCGAGCCGAAGGCGATGGCCAGGCAGAGCAGGGCGCCGGGGACGAAGTAGGGCAGGCGGCGGAGGGCGTTCATTGCAGGCTCCTTGTGTAAGGTGAAGCCATGGTGCCGCGGTACCGCTTAGTGTAAAAACGGATTGTTCTTATTGGGATGACCGGTTTTATCGATATGGGCCCGCGCATCACCCTTCGCCAGTTGGCGACCTTCACCGCGATTGCCGAACTGGGCAATGTCACCCAGGCCGCGGCACGCATCGCGCTTTCGCAGTCCGCCGCCAGCCAGGCGTTGCAGGAGCTGGAGCGTGCACTCGGCACGCGCCTGTTCGACCGCAGTGGCAAGCGCCTGGCGCTGAACGACAACGGTCGCGCCTTCTACCCCAAGGCCAGTGCGCTGCTGGCGCAGAGCGCCGAGCTGGAGAGCCTGTTCGAATCGGCGCCGGTGCAACTGAGCCTCGGTGCCAGCCGCAGCATCGGCGGCTACCTGCTGCCGCAGGTGATGGCCGGCTTTCTCGGCGAATTGCCCGAGAGCCGCCTGGAGCTACAGGTCGCCAACAGCGGCGGAGTGATCGAGGCGCTGGCCGAGTTCCGCCTGGACGTGGCCTTCATCGAAGCGCCGATCCAGCATCCGCAGATCCAGCTGACGCCCTGGATGGTGGACGAGCTGCTACTGGTCGTGGCGCCGGATCATCCCCTGGCGACGGCCGAGTGCGTCACCCTGCAGGATCTGGCGGCGGCGCGCTGGGTGCTGCGGGAGTCCGGGTCGGGCACACGGGTGACTTTCGAGCAGCAGGTACTGCCGCGCCTGGGCAGCGTCAATGCGCCCCTGGAGGTGAGCAACGCCGAGGCGATCAAGCAGCTGGTTGCGAGCGGTTTCGGCATCGCTTGCCTGTCGCAGCGTGTCGTACAGGCGGAGCTCGCACGCGGCGAGCTGGTGCAGTTGGATAATCCGCTGGGGCCGCTGCGGCGCACCTTCTTCCGTGCGCTGCACATCGACAAATACCCCACGGCGGGCCTGCGACGCTTCCTCGATTACGCCCAGGGCTGGGCGGCTCGATCAGACGCTATCTAGCGGCCACTCGCCGATGGCGCGGTAGCGCACGCCGGCGGGGCTGTTCTCCGAGCTGAACAGCGTCACGGCCTGGGCCGGTAGCAGAAACGACGCCGTGGCAGCCGGTGTCTGGTGGGCGTGGCGCGCGAGGGTGATGTGGGGATGGAAGGGGCGGTGCTCGACTTCGAATCCGCCTGTCCGCAACTCTTCGCGCAATGCATGCACCAGTTCGTGCAGGGCGGCCGGCGCGCTGCTCGGCGCCAGGTGCAGGATGCCATTGCTCCAGGGCGCGATGTGGTCCAGTTCCAGGTTGAAGCCCCGGTGCGGCAGGCGTTCGCCGATGGCGCGCAATTCCGCCTTGCGGCCGCGCGGGACGGCGCCGAGAAAAGCCAGGGTCAGGTGCAGATTGGCCTGGGCAACGGGCTGGCCGTCCAGGTGCAGGCCATCGCGCCAGGCGCAGATTTGCGCTGCCAGCGGCGCCGGGCAGGGCAGGGCGAAGAACAGCCGCAGGGGTGGTGTGGTCATCGACTGAAGTCTCCTTGACAGCTTTGACGGGGCTTCTCTAGGATGCCGCACAGCGCCGATTTAAGTAGCAACTTGCGGGGCGCGGATGCAGCGATGGCTGGCATCGAAATACCGCTAAAGCGCTGGTTCGGTGTGCCTCTCGCCGCGTCCAGCTGGACCAAAGAGGCGGAAGACATGACACCATGACCTGTCCCAATCCCCATGTGCGCCTGGCTCCGATCACCACCGGCTTGGTTCGTCGCAATCCGAAGATTCTCCTGGGCGGCAATCACCAGCCCACCCTCGTCCGTTACCTCGATGGCTGGCCCAAGCGCTGGAACGGCTCGCGTACCTTCCTGATCCAGTTTGCCGAAACCTTTGCCGACCTGGCGCGCTTCCCCTCCGACAGCTTTGACTTCGCGGTGGTCCAGTCGCCAGTGGCCGAGCAGCTGGAGCCGGCTGTTCACCAACTCACCCGTGTGGCCCGGCAAGGGCTGATCACCCGGCGTCCGCAACCGCTCTGACCCTTGCAGGAGCGACGCCGCTCTGGAACGGATTCCCTGGCGGCGCCCTGGCTGGATGGGGGCGCTCCCGCCAGTGTTATGCCTGGCGTTGCCCAGGGGTACTCGATTCCCGCCACGAACCACAGCCAGTCGCTGGCGCACCCTCACCTCGGCGTCCAGCTCATTGTCCACCAAGGTGCGGGGTCAGCGGCGAGTCGATGCTGACAGGGTTGTTGCGCACGTTCAGTTCATATGGGCCGACGATGCGGGGCAGATCAGACAAACTGGGATCTGGCAGTTGCGGCAAGTCGGTCGGACTATCAATGCTCTTCCACCTGATCGCTGATCCATCATGAGCAATGAGCTGGCCCAGGCTGGTCGTTAAGACAGTTCCAATCCCATGCGGAGCCTTACCATTTTGGAATTAAGACAGCTACGTTACTTCGTCAAAATCATCGAGCATGGCAGTTTAGGTCGTGCCGCACTTGAGCTGGAGGTAGGTGTCTCGGCGTTGAGTCAGCAGATCAGCAAACTGGAAAGCGAGCTCTCGACGCGCCTGCTCAACCGCACCACGACCGGCGTCACCCCTACCAGTGCGGGCATGGCGTTCCTGCACCATGCCCAGCTCTCCCTGCGTCAGGCCGACAATGCGATCATGGCGGCTCATCGTGGACGAATGAGTGGCTACGTGAGTGTCGGTTTGCCACCAACCACGGCGACCGTTCTGGCTCTGCCTCTCATAAGTGCGATGCGCACTCGGTATCCAGATATTCAGTTGCACCTTGTGGAAATGCTGTCCGGTCATCTGGCCGGACAACTCAATTCACGCCAGATCGACTTGGCCATACTTTTTCAGCTGGAGGGGGGGAAGCGCTGGAGCGTGACACCCTTGCTTGACGAGAAACTGTTCGTGATTTGCTCCCCGGCGTTGGCCGGAGCGCCCCGTGGGGAGCGGGTGCAGTTGGCAGATCTGGGCAACTTGCCGTTAGTGATGCCCAGCGCACAGCATGGCTTGCGTTCAGCGCTTACCAGCGCCTTTGAAAGAGAGGGGTTGGCGCCGAACATCATTATGGAGATCGATGGCCTCGCGGTTCTCATGAACGCAGCGCGTGCGGGGCATGCGGCGACGATTCAACCGGGCGCTGCAGCTGCGTTGAAAGGTGAGTCGGGATTGTTGGTAGCTGAAATCACCAATCCCCATGTAGGGCGGCGTAACCTGCTTGCAACGCTAGCGGACGATGAGCTCTCCCCCGCGGCCCTGGCAACTCGGCGTGTCATCACGGACGTGGCCCGCCAACTGGTGGAAGCAGGCCAGTGGCCGGGAGCAACCTGGCTTCAAGACATGGCAGAGTAAGGCTAGCGTCCTCCGCGTGGTAAAGGCACGGGCAAAGCCTTTACGAAAATTAAACACCTCATGCCAAAAGCGGCCTTTCTGCGATCCGCTTGCTCCCCTATTTTCCTCCCCACTCACAAGGTCTTCGGCTTCCTTGTGAAATGAGGAGCGAAGATGATCGATGTTCTAGTAATCGGCGGTGGCAATGCCGCTCTGTGCGCGGCACTGATGGCCCGGGAAGCCGGGGCCAGCGTCCTGCTCTTAGAGGGCGCGCCAAAGGTCTGGCGTGGCGGTAATTCACAGCACACGCGCAACCTCCGCTGTATGCATGATGCCCCGCAGGACGTGCTGGTCGAGGCTTACCCCGAAGAGGAGTACTGGCAGGACCTGCTGAAAGTCACGGGCGGACTTACCAACGAAAAGCTGGCGCGGATCACCATCCGCGCCTCGTCCAGCTGTCGTGACTGGATGCGCAGCCACGGTGTGCACTTTCAACCGCCGCTGTCCGGGGCGCTGCATGTGGCGCGCACCAATGCGTTCTTCATGGGCGGTGGCAAAGCCCTGGTCAATGCCTATTTTCGCAGTGCCGAGCGGTTGGGCGTGCAGATCCGCTACAACGCGCAGGTCACCGATATCGAGCTGCAGGACGGTCGGTTCGTCGCGGCCTGCCTGGCCGAACGCGAGGTGGACGGCCAGCGCCTGCCCGCCGAGCGCATCCAGGCCAGGGCCTGCGTGTTGGCGGCAGGCGGCTTCGAGTCCAACCGAGAATGGCTGCGTGAGGCCTGGGGCCAGAACGAGCGTGGTGAATGGCCGTCGGACAATTTCCTGATCCGCGGCACACGCTTCAACACAGGGATACTGCTCAGGCGCATGGGCGAGCTGGGCGCTGACGTGATCGGAGATCCGACCCAGGCGCACATGGTTGCCATCGATGCGCGCGCGCCACTTTACGACGGCGGCATCTGCACCCGCATCGACTGCGTGTCCCTGGGGGTGGTGGTCAATCGCGACGGCCAACGCTTCTATGACGAGGGTGAGGATTTCTGGCCCAAGCGCTATGCCATCTGGGGGCGCCTGGTGGCTGGGCAGCCAGGTCAGCAGGCCTACTCGATCATCGACCAGCAGGCCATCGGTCGCTTCATGCCGCCGGTATTCCCCAGTACTACCGCCATGACCCTGGGCGAGCTCGCGCGCAAGCTGGGACTGCCCGAAATGGCCTTCCTCAAGACCATCGACGACTACAACAACGCCTGCCAGCCCGGCACCTTCGATCACACCGCGCTCGACGACTGCCACACCCAGGGCCTGACACCGGCCAAGACCCACTGGGCGCGCCCCCTGGTAAAGGCGCCGTTCTACGCCTACCCACTGCGGCCGGGCGTCACCTTCACTTACCTCGGTCTAGCCACCGACGAGACAGCTGCCGTGCACTTCGACGGCAAGCCCAGTCCCAACCTGTTCGTCGCCGGAGAAATGATGGCCGGCAACGTCCTGGGCAAGGGGTATACCGCCGGTATCGGCATGGCGATCGGTACGGCGTTCGGCCGCATCGCTGGCGTGCAGGCGGCTGCCAGCGCAGGGGCTGGCAACACAAAGAATACTTCGGAGGCCCGCCGTGCAACTGTTTGATCCCACTGCCTCAAGCAATCTGATCCCCGTACTGAATGTGCACGAGGAAGAAGTACAACGGCAGATGAGCATCTGCAACGCTTGCCGTTACTGCGAAGGCTTCTGTGCCGTATTCCCGGCCATGACCCGCCGCCTTGAGTTTGCCCAGGCGGACATCCATTACCTGGCCAACCTGTGCCACAACTGCGGTGCTTGTCTGCACGCTTGCCAATACGCCGCGCCTCATGAATTCGCTGTCAACGTACCCCAGGCCATGGCCAAGGTGCGCCTTGATACCTACGCCGAGTACGCCTGGCCGCAAGCGCTGGGCAAGCTCTACCAGCGCAACGGGCTGACCCTGGCATTGGCGTCCGGCGCAGGGCTGGTCCTGTTCCTGTGCCTGACCCTGCTGGTGATGGGCAGCCTTTTCACCGCCATGCCCGGCGGTAACTTCTACGGCATCTTCCCGCACAACACCCTGGCCCTGATGTTCGGCGCGGTATTCGGCTTTGCGACCTTGTCATTGACCCTGGGCGTGCGCCGCTTCTGGCGCTCGGTCTCGCCGGCTACGGCGCCCACACCACTGAAGACCGCCGCGGTACTGGAAGCCACGACCAGCGTGGCCACGCTCAAGTATCTGGACGGCGGACATGGCGAAGGCTGCAATAACGCCGATGACCGCTTCACCCTGTGGCGTCGTCGCTTTCACCACCTGACCTTCTACGGTTTCCTGCTGTGCTTCGCCGCCACTGGCACCGCGACGCTCTATCACTACTTGCTGGGCCTGGCGGCACCTTACCCGGTGCTGAGCCTGCCGGTGCTGTTGGGTATAGCCGGCGGCCTGGGGTTGCTGGTTGGCCCAGCGGGCCTTCTCTGGTTGAACCTGCGCCGCAACCCCGCCCAGGGCGACGGCCAGCAGAAACCCATGGATCGCGGCTTCATCGCCTTGCTGTTCCTGGTCAGTGCCAGTGGCCTGGCTCTGCTGGCCTTCCGGGAAACCGCTGCCCTGGGCCTGCTGCTGGCGATCCACCTGGGCCTGGTCATGGCGTTCTTCCTGACCATGCCCTACAGCAAGTTCGCCCACGGCATTTTCCGCAGTGCCGCGCTGCTCAAGCACGCCATCGAAAAGCGCCAACCCAATCCGATAAACGCGGGAAGCGACTGACCGCTCGACCACCCGGTTCTACAACAACAATTAAGAGCACAACGGTAGCCATGATGAACACGACCCCCCAAGGCAGATGCTCCAAGCTGGGCGCCATTCTGCGTGTCACCAGCGGCAATTTCCTTGAACAGTTCGATTTCTTCCTGTTCGGGTTCTATGCCACCTACATTTCTCAGACGTTCTTCCCGGCCAGCAGCGAGTTCGCCTCGCTGATGATGACTTTCGCGGTATTCGGCTCCGGGTTCCTGATGCGCCCGCTGGGGGCCATTGTGCTGGGTGCATACATCGACAAGGCGGGGCGCCGCACGGGCCTCATCGTCACCCTGTCGATCATGGCCGCCGGTACTGTGCTGATCGCCCTGGTACCGGGCTACGCCAGCATCGGCCTGTTCGCCCCGTTGCTGGTGCTGCTGGGCAGGCTGCTGCAGGGCTTCTCGGCAGGGGCGGAGATGGGCGGCGTGTCCGTCTACCTCTCCGAGATCGCCACGCCGGGCCGCACCGGTTTCTACACCGCCTGGCAATCAGCCAGCCAGCAGGTCGCCATCGTTGTGGCGGCGGCCTTGGGCTACGCGCTCAACGCCACCATGGCGGCTGCCGACGTCGCAGCCTGGGGCTGGCGCATCCCGTTCTTCATCGGCTGTGTGATCATCCCGTTCATCTTCATCATTCGCCGTTCGCTGCAGGAAACCGAAGCATTCAAGGCGCGTAATCACCACCCGAGTGCCGGTGAAGTGTTCCGCTCAATGCGCGACAACTGGCGTACGGTGCTGGCCGGTGGCTTGTTGGCCTCGATGACCACCACCACCTTCTACCTGATCACCGTGTACACCCCGACTTTCGGCAAGTCGGTGCTGAGCCTGAGCACTACCGACAGCCTGGTCGTGACCCTGCTGGTCGGCGTCAGCAATTTCATCTGGCTGCCTATCGGCGGCGCCCTGTCTGACCGCATTGGCCGCCGTCCGCAACTGCTGGGGATCACCTTGCTGTGCATCTTCAGCGCTTATCCGGCGATGCACTGGCTGGCTACGGCGCCGAGCTTCGAGCGGCTGCTTGCGGTGCTTCTGTACTTCTCAATGTTCTTCGGTCTGTACAACGGCGCCATGGTTGCGGCGCTAACTGAAGTGATGCCGCAGAACGTGCGGGTAGTCGGATTTTCCCTGGCGTTTAGCCTGGCCACGGCCCTGTTCGGCGGTTTCACGCCAGCAGTGTCGACGCTGTTGGTACAAGCCACCGGCGACAAGGCTTCACCAGCGTATTGGCTGATGTTCGCCGCCGTGTGCGGGCTTACCGCTACGGTCATTCTCTATGGCCGACACAAAAAATCGACTGGTCAGCGCTACTCCGAGGCGATGCCTTAACCAGGGCGCGGGCAGTGGCGAAACGGTGACAAGCATCCGTTCACCATTGCCAGCAGCTGCCCTGAGTCCCTTTTTGTTGCAGCGATCTTGCTCGCGAACCTGCTTGGGCTTCGGCACTGCCGGTGACTCCGTTCGCGAACAAGCTCGCCCCAGCAGAGGCTCCATCGGGCCGACGATGGATCAGGGATACTCGATCTCGATCACGAACCACATTTTCTCGCCTGACGGGCTGCGCACCATCACCTCGGCGTCCAGTTCCTTGCCCACCAGGGCGCGGGCCAGCGGCGAGTCGATGCTGATGTGGTTGTTGCGCAGGTCCAGTTCATCCGGGCCGACGATGCGATAGCGGGCCTGCTCGCCGTCCTCGTCTTCCAGGGTGACCCAGGCGCCGAAGTAGACCTTGTTCGGATTCGCCGGGCGCTCGCTGACCACCTTGCAGTTTTCCAGGCGCTTGCGCAGGAAGCGCACGCGGCTGTCGATCTCCCGCAGCATCTTCTTGCCGTAGGTGTACTCGGCGTTCTCCGAGCGATCACCTTGCGCGGCGGCCTCGCTGACCGACTGGGTCACCTGTGGCCGGCGCACGTTCCACAGTTCATGCAGTTCGGCGCGCAGGCGCGCTTCGCCTTCGGGAGTGATCAGTGGGGTACCGGCAGGGCGGGGCGGGCGATAGCGGCTCATGGCATCCAGGGCGGCGAAAGTGATCGGGCGAGTCTACCCGATCAGCTCTCGCGCAGCAGGCGCAACGGGCTCACGTTGAGCGCGCGGCGCGTCCCCAGCAGCCCGGCGCCACCCACCAGCAGCGCCCCCAGTAACGGCAGTGCCAGCAACCAGGGGTGCGGGCTCCACGGCAGGTCGAACACCAGCCGGTAGAGCAGGTAGCTGATCAGCTCGCAGCCCAGTGCCGCCAGCAGGCCGCTGACCGCGCCGAGCAGGGCGAACTCGCTGCGCCGCGTGCGCATCAGCAGGCTGCGTTCGGCCCCCAGGGCACGCAGCAGCGCCCCCTGGCGCAGGCGCTCGTCGAGCGTCGCCTGCAGACCGGCAAACAGCACCACGAAGCCGGCGGCAAGGACGAACACCAGCACGTACTCCACGGCCAGCGTCACCTGGTCGAGGATGCTGCGCAGCTGCGCGAGCAGCGCGTCCACCGGCAGCAGGGTGACGGTGGGGTAGGCACGGGCCAGCTCGATCAACTGGCGCTCCTGGCTGGCCGGCAGATAGAAACTGGTCAGGTAGGTCACCGGCAGGTCGGTCAGGGTGCCCGGCTCGAAGACCATGAAGAAGTTGGGCTGGAAGTTGTCCCACTTCACCGAGCGCAGGCTGCGGATCTGCGCCTCGCGGGTCTGCCCGGCAACGGTGAAGCTCAGGTGGTCGCCGACCTTCAGGCCGAGGTTGCCGGCGAGCTTTTCTTCCACCGAGACGCCCGGCAGTTTGCTCTTCTCGCCTGCCGTCCACCAGTCGCCGGCGACAATCTGGTTGCCTGCGGGCAGGCGTGCGGACCAGGTCAGCCCCAGGTCGCGTTGCAGGGCGCGCTCGCTGCGGATGTCCTCGTTCATCGCGTGGACGGGCTTGCCGTTCACCGCCACCAGGCGGCCGGGCACCATGGGGTAGAGGTCTTCGGCATTGGGTGACAGCGCCTTCACCCGCTGCTCGAAGCCGTCTTTCTCGGCCGGCAGGATGTTCAGCGCGAAATGGTTCGGGGCATTGGGCGGCAACTGCGAATGCCAGGTATCCAGCAACTCGCCGCGCAGCAGGGCGATCAGCGCCATGGCCAGCAGGATCAGGCCGAAGGCGAGGCTCTGCCCGGCGGCCGCCAGCGGGTAACGCAGCAATTGGCCGAGGCCCAGGCGCCACGGCAGGCTGGCCCCTTGCAGCGCGCGACGCAGGCCGCGCAGGGCGAGCAGCAGGATAAAGCCGAGGACCACTGCGGCGATGGCGCCGCCACCGAGCAGGGCGAGGGTGAGTTTCAGGTCCAGGCTCAGCCGCCACATGATCAGGCCGAGGGCGAGCAGTGCGCAGCCGTAGGCCATCCAGGTACGCATCGGCACCGGCAACAGGTCGCTGCGCAGCACCCGCAGCGGCGGTACGCGGCCAAGGGCAGCCAGCGGCGGAAGGGCGAAGCCGGCCAGCGCGACCAGTCCGGTAGCCATGCCGGCGAGCGCCGGGACGATGCCGGCGTCGGGGAGTTCCGGCGGCAGCAGGTTACCCAGCAGGTGCATCAGGCCGAGTTGTGCCAGCCAACCCAGGAAGGCGCCGAAGAGGCTGGCGACCACGCCCAGCACGAACAGCTGGCTGCCATACAGCAGCAGCGCTTCGCGGCGTGACAGGCCCAGGCAGCGCAACAGCGCGCTGGCGTCGAAGCGTCGGGTGGCGAAGCGGTTGGCAGACAGCGCCACCGCCACGCCGGCGAGCAGTACGGCGGCGAGGCTGGCAAGGTTGAGGTAGCGCTCGGCGCGGCCCAGGGCATCGCCGATCTGCCGGTTCCCGTGGTGCGCGTCCTGCAGTTCCTGATTGGCGGCAAGGTTGCCCTGGGTAGCCTGCCGGTAGGTTTGCAGTGCGTCGTGCGCGCCGCCCCACAGGTCGCGGTAGCGCACCCGGCTGCCGGGCTGCACCACGCCGGTGGCGTCCAGGTCCTGCAGGCTCATCATCACGCGCGGGGTAAGGCTGTAGAAGTCGCCGGCCCGGTCCGGTTCATAGGTCAGAACACGGGCGATACGCAGGGATTTGCGGCCGATGTCGACGCTGTCGCCGATCTTCAGGTCGAGGCTTGCGAGCAGGCGCGATTCGACCCAGATATCACCCGCTGCCGGGCGTCCGCCTTCGACCTCCGGCTGCAATGGCGCGGGTGCGCTTTTCAGTTCGCCGCGCAAGGGATAGCTGTCGCCGACGGCCTTCACGCTGCTCAGCTGAATGCCGTTATCGGTGGCCACCACACTGGAGAACTCCACGCTCTGCGCGTGCTGCAGGCCCAGCTTGAGGCCGCTGTCGATCTGCTCCTGGCGCGCGGGCTGGGTGCCGGTGAGCACCAGGTCGGCGCCGAGGAATTCGGCGGCGCGCACCAGCATGGCGCCGTTCAGGCGAGCGCTGAAATAGCCGATGGCGGAACTGGCCGCCACCGCCACCAGCAGGGCGAAGAACAGCACGCGCAGTTCGCCGCTGCGCCCTTCGCGCCATAGCTGGCGCAGGGACAGACGGAACAGGTTGGGCAGCGACAGTGGCTTCATCGGCGCTCGTCCGTCAGGGTTCGACGTGGTCGATCAGGTGGCCGCTTTCCAGGCGGATGTGACGCTGGCAGCGGTGGGCGAGGCGCTCGTCGTGGGTTACCAGGACGAGGGTGGTGCCGCGCTCGCGGTTCAGCTCGAAGAGCAGGTCGCTGATGCGCTCGCCGGTATGGGTGTCGAGGTTGCCGGTGGGCTCGTCGGCGAACAGCACGTCCGGCTCGGCGGCGAAGGCGCGGGCGATGGCGACCCGCTGCTGCTCGCCGCCGGAGAGCTGGCGCGGGTAGTGGGTGAGGCGCTGGCCGAGGCCGACTCGCTCCAGCAGTTCCCGGGCGCGTTGCCCGGCGTCCTTGCGGCCATCGAGCTCCAGCGGCAGCATGACGTTCTCCAGCGCGTTGAGGCTGTCGAGCAGTTGGAACGACTGGAAGACGAAGCCGACATGAGCGGCACGCACGCGGGCGCGCTGGTCCTCATCGAGGCTGCCGAGGGTGTGGCCGAGCAGGACGATCTCGCCGCCGCTGGGCAGGTCGAGCCCGGCCAGCAGGCCGAGGAGGGTGGACTTGCCCGAGCCGGAACTGCCGACGATGGCGAGGCTGTCGCCGCGGGAGAGGTCGAGGGAGAGGTCGTGGAGGATGGTCAGCTTGCCTTCCGCGCTGGAAACAACCTTGCTAAGGTTCCGCGCGGTGAGAATGCTTTCGCTCATGGAGAATCCGATGCGTGCATGGCTAATGGGCGGCTGCCTGGCGTTGCTTCTGATCACGCAGCAGGCCGCGGCGCAGACGCTGTTGGTCGTCGGCGATAGTATCAGCGCCGGTTTGGGGCTGGATACCAGCCTGGGGTGGGTCAGCCTGCTGGACAAGCGCTTGAAGGAGCAGGGTTTCGACTACCAGGTGGTGAATGCGTCGATCTCCGGCGACACCACGGCAGGCGGCCTCGCGCGCCTGCCGGCGCTGCTTTCGGAGCAGAAGCCGAAGCTGGTGGTGATCGAATTGGGCGGCAACGATGGCCTGCGCGGGATGGCGCCGGCGCAATTGCAACAGAATCTTGCCTCCATGGTGGATCAGTCGCGCCAGGCGGGCGCGAAGGTCATCCTGCTGGGGATGCGCCTGCCGCCGAACTACGGGCAGCGCTATACCGATGCATTCGCCAAAGTCTTCGACAGCGTGGCGAGCGAGCAGAAGATTCCGCTGGTACCGTTCTTCCTCGAAGGAGTCGGCGGTGTACAGGGCATGATGCAGGCGGATGGCATTCACCCGGCGGTGGCGGCACAGCCTAAACTGCTCGACAACGTGTGGCCGACGCTCAAACCCTTGCTGTGATGGGCGGTTGCAGTAATAAACCACTGAATCGAGGCTTCCCCGCGCCCGGCCTTTCGGCTATGTTTGCGCACCCTTCTGGAACCCCCTATGTCGCGCCACGCCTGGACCCTCTTCGCCTACCAGTTGATCGAACCCGATGAGCAGCTGGACCTGTTCGCCTGCCGCGAAGTGCGGGTGCACCTGGTTGCGCGCCAACTGGAGCTGGGAACCCCGGCCGACCGCACCCTGTGCGGCAGCCTGCTGCCGGCGCAGCCACTCTGGCGCGGCGCCGAGAGGCCGCTGCTGCGCGACCGGCGCATCTGCGCGGCCTGCCTGAAACAACTGGAAGAGGAAAAGCGCGGCGCGCGCGGTTCCTGGCTCGTCTGATATCTCCCGTTGACGGGGCTTGCGGTGGTAAACTGATCACCCTTTGCTCATTGCCCACGTCAAGGATCCTCGGATGTTGTCGCGCGTCATTGCCGCCTGCTCGCTGTCCCTCGCCGCGCTGCTCTCGGCCGGCCCCGTTTCCGCCATTGAATTGCCGTTGCCGGCGCCGGGTGACGATATCGTCGGCCAGGTCCAGGTGATCAAGGCCAAGTACGAAGACACTTTCGCCGACCTCGGCGAGAAATACGGCCTCGGTTACTCCGAGATGATCGCCGCCAACCCGGGCGTCGATGCCTGGCTGCCGGGTGTGGGCACCGAGATCATCATTCCGACCCGCTTCGTCCTGCCGGCAGGTCCGCGCGAGGGCGTGGTGATCAACCTCGCCGAATACCGCCTGTACTACTTCCCCAAGGACAAGAACGTCGTCTACACCTACGCCCTGGGCATTGGTCGTGAAGGCTGGGGTTCGCCGGTGGGCAGCACCAGCGTGATCGCCAAGACCAAGGACCCGGCCTGGTATCCGCCGGCGTCGATCCGCGCCGAGCACGCCGCCGATGGTGATCCGCTGCCGAGCGTGGTGCCGCCAGGCCCGGATAACCCGCTGGGGCCGTACAAGATGAGCCTGGGCTTCCACGGCTACCTGATCCATGGTTCGAACAAGAAGTTCGGCATCGGTACTCGTACCAGCCACGGTTGCTTCCGCATGTACAACTGGGACGTGACCCAGTTGTTCTCGATGATCCCGGTGGGTACCAAGGTGCGCATCATCAACGAGCCGTACAAGTTCGGTCGCAGCGAAGGCAAGATCTACCTCGAAGCCCATGCGCCGATCGATGACAACGGTGATCCTTCGGTCGTCGACAAGCATACCGCCGTGATCAACGCGCTGCTCAAGCGCGAAGACATCGCCAGCCAGATGCAGATGGACTGGAACGTGGTGCGTGAAGTGGTTGCCGCCGAAGATGGCCTGCCGGTTGCCATTGCCCAGCCGCAGCAAGTGCAGCAGGGCGGTTCGGTTGCCGCCACTGTCGACCAGGATGCGATGCCGCTGCAGTAACTTTCTACTGCAGCGAAAGAGCCCGCCGCGAGCGGGCTTTTTCTTGCCAGCTACTTTCCTGCGGGCATAAAAAAACCGACCCCGAAGGGTCGGTTTTTTCGAACAGATCCGAAGATCTATTACTTGCGGCTGGCTTTGTCCAGCATACGCAGTGCGCGCTCGTTAGCCTCGTCAGCGGTCTGCTGGGCTTTCTGAGCGGCGGCCAGAGCTTCGTCAGCCTTGCGATAGGCTTCATCGGCACGGGCTTGAGCGCGAGCAGCGGCGTCTTCAGTAGCGGTCAGACGTGCTTCGGTTTCTTTCGAGTGGCTGCTGCAACCGGTGGCCAGAACAGCAGCCAGAGCCAGAGCAGAGAATTTCAGAACGTTGTTCATCGTGTTCCCCTTAAGGTGGACATTTCCATTAAAAGCAATCTCCCATGACTGGGAAATTAGCCGGACTACATAGTACCCATTACTTGTAGTAAGTAAACTGACCAAGCGCAAGTACGGCACTTTTTTTTCATGTTAGGTCGCTCTTCGCAGTTGTGCGAGGCCGATTTGGGCAAAAACTGTCCAATCTGGCAAAGGAGTGTTTCCAAAGTGCGTCAGGCAAGCGCCGAGGCCGCTTTCCGGCCTGCGGAACCAAGCCGTCAGACGACTGTCGCCTATGGTCGAACAACTGTTTAATCGCCGTTGTGCATTTGTCCAGCGGACAACTTGCAACTAGGTCGCAACAGGTGAAGAAAGTGTGAAGGGGGAAAACGAAAAAGCCCGGCTAATTGCTTAGCCGGGCTTTTCAAGAATCTGGCGGTGAGGGAGGGATTCGAACCCTCGATACGATTTCTCGTATACACACTTTCCAGGCGTGCTCCTTCAACCGCTCGGACACCTCACCAGATTTCTCGACAGCGCTGTGTCTGTCGAGGCGCGCACTTTACTCAAAGGTTTCCTCCTTGGCAAATGTTTTTTGAAAATTTTTCCCAACGGATTCATCGGCTTAAGGAGCACGGCCTGGATCGCGGGTACACTGGCGCCATCTGATCCTCCGGAGAGCGCATGGCCAACTGGGACGTTTTCTGCCGCGTAGTCGACAACTATGGCGATATCGGTGTCACCTGGAGACTGGCTCGCCAACTGGCCGGCGAACATGGCCAGCGGGTTCGGCTATGGGTCGACGATCTGGCGGCCTTTGTGCGTATCTGCCCGGCCGCCGATGGCGCGGCCGAATCGCAACACCAATCCGGCGTGGAGGTACGCCTGTGGCCGAAGCCCTGGCAGGATACTCAAGCGGCGGACGTGGTGATCGAGGCCTTTGCCTGCGAAATGCCGCCTGCCTATATAGAAGCGATGAAGCAACGCCGGCAGCCGCCTCTGTGGCTGAACCTGGAATACCTCAGCGCCGAGCCGTGGGTGGAGTCCTGCCATGGCTTGCCATCGATGCAGGCCAACGGTTTGCAGAAGTACTTCTACTTCCCCGGTTTCACTCCGGCCACCGGCGGGCTGTTGCGCGAGAGCGACCTGATTGCACGGCGTGACGCTTTCCAGGCCGACCCGGCGGCCAGCCTTCGGTTCCTGGAAAGTCTGGGCGTGCACCCGCGTGCCCATGAGCGGCGCATTTCCCTGTTCGCCTATGAAAATGCCGCGCTGGGCAGTTGGCTCGACGCATTGGCCGCCAGCTCCGACAGCATTTTGTTGCTGGTACCGGAGGGCAGGGTGCTGGCCGATGTCGAGCGCTGGGCGCAGAGAACGTTAAAAGCAGGGGGGCAGTTCCAGCGCGGTGCGCTGCGCCTGCAAGTACTGCCCTTCGTGTGCCAGGAGGACTACGACCCGCTCTTGTGGAGTTGCGATGTCAACGCGGTGCGTGGTGAGGATTCCTTCGTGCGGGCGCAGTGGGCGGGGCGGCCATTCGTCTGGCACATCTACCAGCAGGATGACGATGTTCACCTGGAGAAGCTGCAGGCCTTCATGGCCCTGTTCAGTGACGGAATGGACGAGCCGCTGCGGACCGAGCTGATGGCGTTCTGGATGGCCTGGAATGGCCAGGGTGATGCCGGGGAAGCCTGGCGAAAGCTGGAAAGACGGTTGCCGGAGTGGTCCGCGTGGATTGGCAATTGGCAACGGCGCCTGGGCGAACAAACCGATCTTGCTGCGGGGCTGGTGCGTTTTTATACAAATTGGCTATGATATGGCCCCTGATTTTTGTCTCCAATCCAATCGGATAATCGTATGAAAACCGCACAAGAGTTCCGCGCTGGCCAGGTTGCCAACATCAATGGCGCCCCCTGGGTCATCCAGAAGGCCGAGTTCAACAAGTCCGGCCGTAACTCCGCGGTCGTCAAGATGAAGCTGAAGAACCTGCTGACCGGTGCCGGCACCGAGACCGTGTTCAAGGCCGACGACAAGCTGGAGCCGATCATCCTCGATCGCAAGGAAGTAACCTACTCCTACTTCGCGGACCCGCTGTATGTCTTCATGGACACCGAGTTCAACCAGTACGAGATCGAGAAAGACGATCTGGAAGGCGTGCTGACCTTCATCGAAGACGGCATGACCGACGTCTGCGAAGCGGTCTTCTATAACGAGAAAGTCATCTCCGTTGAACTGCCGACCACCATCGTTCGCGAAATCGTCTATACCGAGCCGGCCGTCCGTGGCGACACCTCCGGTAAAGTGATGAAGACCGCTCGCCTGAAGAACGGTGCTGAAGTCCAGGTTTCCGCCTTCTGCGAAATCGGCGACTCGATCGAAATCGATACCCGCACTGGTGAGTACAAGTCCCGCGTCAAGGCCTGAGCCTGATTCGAGACACAAAAAAGCCCGGCTGATGCCGGGCTTTTTCGTTTCTGGCGTTCTGGATTGTCGGCGCTGGAGTCAGACGCTGACGTTCAGGCGCACGTCGATATTGCCGCGGGTGGCGTTGGAGTAGGGGCAGACCTGGTGAGCCTTGGCGACCAGGTCTTCCGCCTCGGCCTGGTCCAGTCCCGGCAGATTGATGTTCAGCTCGACTTCCAGGCCG
Organism: Pseudomonas sp. HS-18; assembly: GCF_020401845.1. Lineage (NCBI taxonomy): Bacteria > Pseudomonadati > Pseudomonadota > Gammaproteobacteria > Pseudomonadales > Pseudomonadaceae > Pseudomonas > Pseudomonas sp. HS-18. Next base: position 4,259,423 of record NZ_CP084413.1, on the reverse strand, counting down.
AAACCGCCGGGGATCTGGCCGATACCGACCTTGCCGGTGATCGAGGCGTCCGCCGGGATCTGCTTCTTGCTCTGGCTGGCGACGAACTTGATGGCGCCGATGAAGCAAGCCGAGTAGCCAGCGGCGAACAGTTGCTCCGGGTTGGTGGCTTCGCCACCGGCGCCGCCCAGTTCACGCGGGGTGGACAGTTTTACGTCGAGGATGCCGTCCGAGGAAACGGCACGGCCGTCGCGGCCTCCGGTGGCGGTAGCGGTGGCGGTGTAGAGGGCTTTGATGGTTTGCATGGTGGTCTCCGATTCGCTGTCAGGTAAGTCTGGTTGAGAATGCCTTGCTGCTTAATATCTTGTGCGCTAAGCAGTTCGTGAGGAGAAAGTTAGTTCTATTTAATTTAGTGCGCAAGATAATTTTTGGAAGATTTCTGACTAAGGAACCTGCAGCTTGGGCATAAGCCCCGATTTACGGGGCTTGCAAATGTCCGCGCAGGTCCACGAGCTCCTCCTGGAGTCGCTTCAGACTGTCCAACGTTAGACCGCTGCTGGCCAGGATGCAGGCCGGAATGCGCTCCGCCTGTCGGCGCAGTTCCCGGCCCTTGTCGGTCAGGCGCAACTGCACGACGCGCTCGTCTGCCTGGCTGCGGGTGCGGGTGATCAGGCCTTCGGTTTCGAGCCGCTTGAGCAGCGGCGTGAGCGAGCCGGGGTCGGTGAGCATGCGTGAGCTGATCTCGCCCACGGTGATGCCGTCTTCTTCCCAGAGCACCAGCATGGCGATGTACTGCGGGTAGGTGAGCCCCAGTTCCTGCAGCAATGGCTTGTACACCTTGGTCATCTGCAGGGAAGTGGAGTAGAGGGCGAAGCACAGCTGGTTATCCAGCTTGAGGGCTTCGCAGGTCGGGTCTGGCTTGGTCATGGCGTGCTCCGGGCTGGGCGCTCGAGGCGAAGAGGTAATTGCGCATTAATTTAGCGCGATGGTTAATTCTTGAACAGCGCTTCCTCCAGTGCCGTGTCCCAGGGGGGAGGGAAACCAAAGCGCTTCAGCAGGAAGGCCAGCAGGCGTTCGCTGCGCGGGTGGGTACCGCGTTGCAGGCGCAGCGCGTGGATGACGCCGGGCTCTGGTTCGGGGAGGCCGTTCTCGCAGAACAGAGGCAGCAACTGGCCGCTGATCAGGTACTCGCTGCACAGCCATGTCGGCAGGTGCGCCAGGCCGATGCCCTGCAGCGCGCCTTCCACCAGTGTTTCCGCGTTATTGGCGGTCATGCGCAAGCGGCGCGGCCGGAGCTGCTGCAGCCTCCCATCGATGAGGAAACGCCACGCCAGTGCCGGCGCCAGGCCTTCCCAGTCCAGGCCGATGTGCTCCGGCAATTCCAGGGGGGAGGCAGGCTTGCCGTGGTGCTTCAGGTAGGCGGGGCTGGCGCAGACGACCCGCCGCATGGACGCCAGGCGTGTGGCGACCAGGCGGCTTTCAGGCAGGGTGCCGATGCGCAGGACCAGGTCGACCTGGCCGAGGTTCTCCCCGCGGGTGTCGGTGAAGCTGTCGATCAGCCGCAGTTGCACGTCCAGGCCGGGGTTGGCGGCGAGAAAGTCGACCAGCGCCGGTGCGAGGTGGCGACGACCGAAAGGCACCGGGGCGTCGATGCGGATCAGGCCTTCCGGCGCGGTGCTCAGGGACACGGCCTCCGCTCGCGCCTGACGCAGTTCGCTGACGATCCGCCGTGCCCGTTCGGCGAAGGCCAGCCCAGCCGGCGTGGCGCGCACCTTGTGGGTGCTGCGCACGAGCAGGGTCGATCCCAGCCCCTGCTCCAGGGAGTCCATGCGTCGTGCCACGGCGGAAGGAGTGAGCTGGCGCAGGCGGGCGGCAGCGGAAAAGCTGCCGTTGTCGAGCACGTCCAGGTAAAGATCGAGCTGGTCCTCGAGGTTGGAGGGCGTCATGGCATTCATTGGCTATGCGAGAAAGGCAAAGCCATTGTGCAGCGCTTTGCGTTTCCCATCCAGCCAGGCTTTTCTAGCATGGACGCACTGTTGTGGAGGTGCGTGATGTGGGATCTGGTCGTGGACTTTCTGCTCGGCGTCGTGCTGGGCAGCCTGGGTGGGCTGTTCGGTATCGGCGGCGGGCTGCTGGCGATTCCGGCGCTGGGCGTGCTGTTCGGGCTGGATCAGCAGCTGGCGCAGGGTACCGCGCTGGTGATGGTGGTGCCGAACGTGCTGCTGGCAATCTGGCGCTATCACCAGCGCAATCGCATCGATTTCGCCCAGGCCGGGGTGCTGGCGCTGACCGGCCTGGTCTGTGCGTTCTTCGCTTCCAGCATTGCCGTCAACCTGGATGCCCGTAGCATGCGCACGGCCTTCGTGGTTTTCCTGGTGCTGTTGGCGCTGTACCTGCTGGTGCGCCTGTTCCAGCCCGTGCCGCAGGGTGGCAGCACGCCGCGCTACGGCCTGCCTTGGATGGGCGTTCTGGGGTTGGGGGCTGGTTCGCTGGGCGGCCTGTTTGGTGTGGGCGGTGGCGTTCTGGCGACGCCGGTGCTGACCTCGGTGTTCGGCCTGACCCAAGTGATCGCCCAAGGCCTCGCGCTGGCCCTGGCGGCGCCCAGCACGGGCGTGGCGCTGGCAACCTACGCGGTGCACGGCCACGTGGACTGGCGCATGGGCAGCGCGCTGGCGCTGGGCGGCCTGGTGAGCATTTCCTGGGGCGTGCGGCTGGCCCACGCGCTGCCAGAACGTCAGCTGCGCATGGCCTTCAGTGCCTTCCTGATCGTCTGTGCGGTGCTGCTGGCGGTGCGCTGAGTCCCTGCGCGTTGATCGTCAGGACTTGAAGCCCTCGACTATGTACTCGGCGAGCTTGTCGGTCACCGGCGTCATCTTCTGCCCACGCAGCAGCACGATGCTGGCGTTGGGCAGCACCGGCAGCCCTTCGTCTTCGCCGATGATGCGCAGGTTGCCGGTCAGCAGGCTGCGCAGCTGCGCGGTCACCGCCAGTCCGGCATTGGCCACGGCGAACAGGGCCGACAGGCTCGGGCTGCTGTAGGCGATGCGATAGTCCACTTCCATCGCCTCCAGGGCGTTGCAGGCCCAGGCGCGGCAGAAGCAGGCGGTGTTGAACATCGCCAGCGGCAGCGGGCGCTGGTCCTGCGGGCAGAAGCTCTCCGCGGCCATCCAGACGAAGTCTTCCTGGCGCAGCAGCTGGCCGATCTCGGTGCCCGGCTCGCGGGTGACGATGGACAGGTCGAGGTCGTTGCGCATCAGCAGTTGCGCCGAGGAGTCGCAATGCACCTCGACCTGCACCAGTGGGTAGGCCTCGGCGAAGCGCGAGAGGATGCTGGGCAGGAAGCGCATCACATAATCGTCCGGCGTGCCGATCTTCACCGAGCCGACCATGTGCGGCTGGCGGAAGGTGTTGAACACCTCGCCCTGCAACCGCAGGATGCGCCGCGCGTAACCCAGCAGGATCTGGCCTTCCGGCGTCAGGCGCACCTGGCGGCCGTCGCGCTCGAACAGGCTGCGTTCCAGCACGTCTTCTTCCAGCCTTTTCATCTGCATGCTCACCGCCGACTGGGTGCGGTTGACCATCTCGGCGGCGCGGGTGAAGCCGCCGTGGTCGGCGATGGCGACGAAGGTGCGCAGCAGTTCGCTGTCGATGCTGGGGAAACTGCTCATTCATCAATCTCCGAGATGGTTCGCATAAGAATGATTCGTTGGATTGATCTTAGCGCGAGCAGGAAACTGCATCCAACCCCACAGGGAGGAAGCAAGATGAAAGGTCAAATCGGTTTCGTAGCAGCGTCCTACCATGTTCACAAAATCGCGGCCGCACCGCTGTGGAAGCGTGCCGTGCAACGTGTCCTGCATTGGCACGAACTGGCCCGCCAGCGCCGTGAGCTGGCGTCCATGAGCGATGAAGCGCTCAAGGACATTGGCCTGAGTCGCGCCGATATCCAGCAGGAAGTCGAGCGCCCGTTCTGGGCCGACTATGTTCGTCGTTGAGCCTGCCGGGCGACACGGCCCTCACCGTGTCGCCCGCTCTTGCAAGTCTGATCAGCGTCATGACAAGGAAGCCTATGTCCACGCCTTACCACCTCGCCCAGGTCAACATCGCCAAGGCCCGCGCACCACTGGATCAACCCGTGATGAAGGGCTTCGTTGACCAGCTCGATCACATCAACGCCCTCGCCGAGCGCAGCCCTGGTTTCGTCTGGCGCCTGCAGACGGAGGAGGGCGATGCCACGTCCGTCCGCGTCTTCGACGACCCACTGATCATCGTCAACCTGTCCGTCTGGGAGTCCGTCGAGGCGTTGAAGGAGTACGTCTACAGCGGAGAGCACCTGCAGGTACTGCGCAGCAAGCGCGACTGGATGGAGCGTCTTGGCGCGCCAAGCCTCGCTCTGTGGTGGCTGCCCGCAGGCAACCTTCCGGATGTGCAGATGGCCCGCGAGCGCCTGGAGCGCCTACAGCTGGAAGGCCCGTCGCCGGAAGTCTTCACTTTCGCGCGGCCATTCCCGGCGCCCGGATCGCTGGCTGAGTCGGCCTGATGCAGCCAGCTCCGGCAATAGGCATTAGGCTCTATGGCTTGCCCCATCCTGGAGTCCACGATGCCGACCGTAGAATCCCTGTCCCTCAAGCAAGCCCGCCGCCTGGCCCTGGCCGCCCAGGGCTTTGCCCTGCGCAGGCCCGGTGGCGAGGTGCAGCGTCGCCATGTGCGCAGCCTGCTGGAGCGCCTGGGTGTGCTACAGATCGATTCGGTGAACGCGCTGGTGCGCTCGCATTACCTGCCGTTGTTCTCGCGCCTGGGCAACTACTCGCCGACGCTGCTGGAAGAGGCGGCCTGGAGTGGCGGGCGGCATCGTCGGTTGTTCGAATACTGGGGGCATGAAGCCTCGTTGCTGCCGCTCGAACTGTATCCGCTGATGCGCTGGCGCATGCGTCGCGCAGCCGAAGGGCGCGGTATCTATCAGCAATTGGCGCGCTTCGGGCGTGAGCGACAGGCGGTGATCCAGCGGGTGCTCGATGCCGTTCGCGAGCAGGGCGCGCTGGGCGCCGGCAGCCTGACTACCCGCGTGGAACGTGCCGGCCCCTGGTGGGACTGGAGCGAGGAGAAACATGCGCTGGAATGGCTGTTCGCCGCAGGCGAGGTGACGGTCGCCGGGCGGCGCGGCTTCGAGCGTCTGTACGACTTGCCGGAGCGCGTACTGCCGTCCGATCTGCTCCGGCAGCCCGAGCTGGACGAGGCCGAGGCGCAGCGCCAATTGCTGCTGCATTCCGCCCAGGCTCTGGGCGTGGCCACCGAGAAGGACTTGCGCGACTACTTCCGCCTGGACCCCGCCGACAGCAAGGCGCGGCTGGCGGAGTTGGTGGAGGCGGGCGATCTGCTGGTCGTACAGGTTCAGGGCTGGCAGGCGCCGGCCTATTGCCTGGCGGAACCGGTCATTCCGCGCAAGGTGCGCGCCAGCGCCTTGCTTTCGCCCTTCGACTCGCTGGTCTGGGAGCGCGCCCGCACCGAGCGGCTGTTCGATTTCCGTTATCGCCTGGAGATCTACACGCCGCAGCACAAACGCGTTTACGGCTACTACGTCCTGCCTTTCCTGTTCAACGAGCACCTGGCCGCGCGGGTCGATCTGCGCTCCGATCGCGCCGCGGGAAAGCTGGTGGTGCATGCCGTCCACGAAGAGGAAAAGGGATTGGGTGAAGAGGGCCACGCCGCGTTGGCGCAGCAATTGAACGAGATGGCGCGCTGGCTCGGGCTGGAACGGGTGGCGGTGAACTGCCGGCGGCCCTCAGGCGAGCGCCTGCAGGGGCTGCTGACGCAGGCCTGAAACGAAACGGGCCTCCGCAGAGGCCCGTCCGTGATCACTTGCCGCTGGCGATGCGTTTGCGGATGTGGTCCGCACGCTGCTGCGAGCCGGGGTGGGAGTCGAACATGCTGCTTTCCTGGCCGCCGCTGAGCCTGGCCAGCTTGTCGAAGGCGCTGGCCAGGCCGTTGAGGTCGATGCCGCGCTTCTTCAGCAGGTCGAAGGAGTAATCGTCGGCCGCCGACTCCTGGGACTGGGAGAACTGCGCGTTGACCAGCGCTTCACCGATTTCTCCCAACTGCGATTGCGACAGGGCGGCGACGGTGGCATTCCCCGAGGCTGCGACGGCACCGCGGGCGGCGGCGGTTGCGTAGGCAGTCTGGGTGGCCTTCTTCACGTGGCCGAGGGCGACGTGGCCGATCTCGTGGCCGAGCACGCCTTCCACTTCGTTGTCGTTCATCAGGTCCATTAGGCCGGAGTAGACGCGTACGCAGCCATTGGCCATGGCGAAGGCGTTGACGTCTTCGGTGAGGTAGACCTTGTAGTTGATCGAGGTACCGGTCAGCGGGTTGCCCAGGGCGGCGGCTATCTTGTCCAGGCGCTGCGCGTAGGGGCTGGAGGCTGGGGCGATCTGGGCTTCGGCATCCTGCTTGGCACAGGCTTCGTCGGCGACCTGCTTGATCTCAGCATCGCTGAGGGTGGCGGCCTTCATGGCCATCATGCCCGACTGCACGAGGCTGTCGGTGTTCATGTTCTGGCAGCCGGAGAGTGCGGCGCTGGCGCCGATCAGCAGGGCGAGGAGGGAGCGGTGCAGTTGCATCGGGAATCTTCCTTGGTTGACGGTTTCCATGGCGCGGCGGCTGCCGCGCGGGGCGCCACTCTAGGTAGACGCCTGGTACCCGTCAATTGCGGGAAGAGCTCTCAGGTGTTTGCTGAGACGCATGTCCGGTTCAGCGACGGACCTGCTTCAGGGTTTCGGCGATGAGGAAGGCCAGCTCCAGCGACTGGTCCGCGTTCAGGCGCGGGTCGCAGTGGGTGTGGTAGCGATCGCTCAGGCCGGCCTCGGTGATCGGCCGCGCACCACCGATGCACTCGGTGACGTTCTGCCCGGTCATCTCGATATGGATGCCGCCGGCGTAGCTGCCCTCGGCCCGGTGTACTTCGAAGAATTGCCGGACCTCGGCGAGGATGCGCGCAAAGTCGCGGGTCTTGTAGCCGCTGGAGGCCTTGATGGTGTTGCCGTGCATGGGGTCGGAGCTCCACAGCACCTGCTTGCCCTCGCGCTGCACGGTCTGGATCAGGCGCGGCAGGCCGTCGCCGACCTTGTCGGCACCCATGCGCACGATGAGGTTGAGGCGGCCGGGCTCGTTGTCCGGGTTGAGGATGTCGATCAGGCGGATCAGCTCCTCGCTATCCATGCTCGGGCCGACCTTCACGCCGATGGGGTTGCCGACGCCGCGGAGCATTTCGACATGGGCGCCGTCGAGCTGGCGGGTGCGGTCGCCGATCCACAGCATGTGCGCGGAGCAGTCGTACCAGCCGCCGGTGAGGCTGTCGCGGCGGATGAAGGCTTCCTCGTAGTTCAGCAGCAGTGCTTCATGGGCGGTGAAGAAGCTGGTCTCGCGCAGTTGCGGCGCGGTATCCAGGCCGCAGGCGCGCATGAAGGCAAGGGTTTCGTCGATGCGGTCGGCCAGTTGCTGGTAGCGCTCGGACAGCGCCGAGTTGGCGATGAAATCGAGGTTCCACTGGTGCACCTGGTGCAGGTCGGCAAAGCCACCATTGGCGAAGGCGCGCAGCAGGTTCAGCGAGGCCGTGGACTGATGGTAGGCCTGCAGCAGCCGGTCCGGGTCCGGCACGCGGCTTTTCTCATCGAAGCCGATGCCGTTGACGATATCGCCGCGGTAAGCCGGCAAGGTCACGCCGCCGATGGTTTCATCGCCGGAGGAGCGCGGTTTGGCGAACTGGCCGGCCATGCGGCCGACCTTCACCACCGGGCAGCCGGCAGCGAAAGTCATCACCACCGCCATCTGCAGCAGCACCTTGAAGGTGTCGCGGATCTTCGCCGCGGAGAACTCGGCGAAGCTCTCGGCACAGTCGCCGCCCTGCAGCAGGAAGGCGCGACCAGCAGTGACCTCGGCGAACTGTCGGCGCAGCTCGCGGGCCTCGCCGGCGAACACCAGCGGCGGGAAGCTGGCGAGGGTGCGCTCGACCTCGCTCACGCGGTTCGCGTCGGGGTAGGCGGGCTGTTGCTGGATCGGTTTGCTTCTCCAGCTATCGGGGCTCCAGGGCAGGCTCATTGGCGGGTCTTCGCGGCTATGGACGGTATCCGCCCATGGTATCAGCTCGGCATATGGCTCGCGCGAGGTCGCCGTGGCGGTTTGCGCTGGAAAAGAAGGGACATCCTTGTCCTGGGGAACACTGGTGGGCGATCAGCCGCCCGCGCAGCGCACAGGTGTGCGCTGACGCAGGAATACCGACGAAAGACAGTGACGGTTGGCGGATTCGCGAAGGGCGCTACGCTGGCGCATGCTCGGTTGTGCCTCTTGGGCTGTTATTCTTGCGGCTTTGCCGACCTGGCGGTCGCGGGTGGCCGTCTTGATTCGAAGGATTATTGCGTGCGCGAGCCCCTGTATTTCAATGGCAATCCGTGCCGTTCGCCGTATCCGGCGAGCCGCATTGCCATGGCAGTTTCCTCCCGGAGCCGGTGATGAGCGAGGAACAGTTGAGCGAAGAGTTGCTGATCGTCGAGGAGCGCGATGACTTCGGCGTGATCCGTGTCGTGGAGAGCGGTGCCTTCCGCTACCTGGAGTTCGGCGACGAGGTCGAGCAGAGCTGCGTGCTGACGGGTGATCCGAGCTGGCTGGAGTACGACTACTCGCGCGCCATGCTGGTCGGTGCGCTGTGCCATCCGCGCCCGCGCCGCGCGCTGTTCCTCGGTTTTGGTGCCGGCAGCCTGACCCAGGCCTGCCTGAAGTACCTGCCGCTGGACGAAGTGGAAGCCATCGAGCTGCGTCCCTCCATTCCGCGCCTGGCCCGCGAGCACCTCGGCCTGGCGGACGATGAGCGCCTGAACCTGCGCATCGGCGATGCCGTGCAGGAGCTGGCCGGGTGCGAGCCGGCCGACCTGATCTTCCTCGATCTCTATACCGATACCGGACCTGCGCCGGCGCACATCGGCTGGGACTTTCTCGGCGCCTGTCGCGAACGCCTGCGGCCGGGGGGCTGGCTGGTGATCAACCAGTGGAGCACCGACGACGGCCGACCCCTGGGTGCCGCGCTGCTGCGCGGTCGCTTCAATCGGCATTACTGGGAATGCCCGGTGCCCGAAGGCAACGTGATCGTCTTCGTCCCCGCCGAACTGGATCAGGAGCTGAACCTGCGCGGCCTGAAGAAGCGTGTCGGCCAGCTTGAACCGAAGCTGGGCTATTCGCTGCGCCCCTACATCGAGTCACTGCGCCCGGCGCAGTGACTCTCTGCATGGATAGCCATCAGGGAATCTGATAGCTGAAGGCGAAGTTCAGCCGCGGGCTGCGCTCGTTGTTGTCCAGGGCCCGATCGCCGAAGGGCTTGGCCACTTCCATCGACACCAGGTAGTGCTTGCGGTCGGAGAAGCGCACGCCCAGCGCCGCGGAGCCGAGCTTGCCTTCGTTCAGACCGTCCTGGTTATAGCGGGTGCGCGCAGTGTCGACGACGAAGTAGGGCTGGATCTGGTTGAGCACCACACTCTGCCGCAGGAAGGAATAGTTCACCTCATAGGCGGCGCCCCAGCCCTTGTCGCCGGTGGCCTGATCGTCGGGGTAGCCGCGGCCGAAGTTTCCGCCGCCGTAGGTGACCTGCTCGGAATCCGGCAGCACGTCGTCGCTCCATTGGAAGGCGGCGGTCACCACGCCCTGCCAGTTGGAGCCGAACTGGTCTTGCTGGGCGCCGTAGCCGAGCAGGCGGGTGAAATTCTTCTTGATCGGATCCGGCGTCTCCGCGCCCATGCCGTTGAGGCCCTGGTAAACCGCCACGCTGCCGGCCCGCACGCGCTTCTCGGCGAATTGCTGGACCACGGTTTCGATCCCTACCACGCGAAGCTTGCTCTTCTGCTCGATACGGAAGGGGATGGCCGGGTAGACCAGGTCGTAACGGCTGGTGTCGTTCACCGTATAGCCGCGCAGGTTGAGGTCCCAGGTCAGGTCGCGGCGCAGCACCAGCGGAATCCCCAGTCCGGCGCTGACCCGCTCGTTCTGCCGCTTGCGCTCGAACTCCAGGCCGCTGGCCAGACGCAGGTTCTCTCCGGGGCGCGAGTTGTACTTGCTGTAGCCGGCGAGCAGTTGCAGGCCGTTGTCACCCAGGAGCTGGCTGTAGTTCCAGGCGCGGTAGTACTCGTGGTCGTCGCCCGGCGGGTAGAGGTAGCTGAACTGCAGTTGCTCGCCCCAGCCGAGCATCGACATCACCTCGGCGTTGAACAGCCCGCGCTGCTCGCCACGGCGCGAGTCTAGGTTCATGCCGGTGTCGAAGCGCTTCTGCTTGCCCGCCAGCTCCAACACGGCGCCACCGTCGCTGGTGGTGGGCGGGTTGAGCGCCATGGCCATCTGCATGCCGGGCACCCGGCTCATCAGCACGCTGAAGCGTTCGAAGCTTTCGCGGGTCAGGGGTTTTTCCGCTTTCAGCTTCTCGATCCAGCGGTCCACGCGCATCTGGTGCACGCCCAGGTCGCCCGCAGCGCGAACCTGGCTGATGTGGCCCTCGACCAGTACGATCCGCGCGACGCCGCTGGCAAAGTCCTGGTTGGGCACGTAGGCGAACGAGATGAAGTAGCCGTCATCCTGGTAGCGCTGGGTGATGGCCTTGGCCGCCGCCACCAGCTCGCTGACCTGGATGGTGCGCTTGGTCAGTGGTCCCAGCAGCGGCTTCCAGGTCTCGACGGGGTAGTGCTTGCCGCCGGCCAGTTCGATGCGCTTGATGCGGATGCGCTGCTGGAGCACCTGTCCGGGCTGGGTTGCCGACGGTTCCGGAGCTGTGACCTTGGGGGCCTTGGGGCGAATATCGCCGCCAGGGAGGTTGGGGCGGGGAAGGGTCTGTTCGATATCGGAGCCGGGAAGCTGTATCGGGCGCTCGGCCCAGGCGAAGGGTGCAGCCAACAACAGGGGAAGGACAGCGAGTCTGCGCATCTGGCTCCTCCATGAGACCGATCTTCTTATTAAAAGACCAGGAGCCGTGGGTGGCTCCTGGTTACTACAGTATGGGCGTAAATCGGATTATTGCTTGGGCGTACCGATCGCCAATCCACCGCCCAGTCCGCCGGTCACACCACCCAGCGCGCCACCCACGGCGCCCAGCGTATTGCCCAGCAGGCCTCCCTGGCCGCTGGTGCCGCCAGTCGTACCGGCGCCAGCGCCGACTGCCACGCCTGAACCCTGGGCATTGCTGCCGATGCCCACGCCAGCGCCGGCGACCAGGCCGCCACCACCGGTGAGGCCGCTGGTCAGGCCACCGACGGTTCCGGCCACGCCGTTGACCAGGCCCCCGACCGGATTGCTGCCGCCAGAGGCGCCACCGAGGGAGCCGGTGATGCCGCCGACCGCGCCAGTCACACCGCCGACCAGGCCACCCACCGGATTACTGCCACCGGTAACGCCGCCGAGGGAGCCGGTGATGCCGCCCACTGCACCGGTCACACCGCTGACCAGGCCGCCCACCGGATTGCTGCCACCGGTAGCTCCACCCAGGGAGCCGGTGACACCCCCGAGCAGACCGCCGCCCGGGTTGCTACCGTTGACCAGGCCGCCGGCGGCACTGACTGCCTGACCCGCATTGCTGACGATTCCGCCGACCGGTGCCAGCGCCGGATTCTGGCTGGCGACCTGGTTGCCTGTCTGGGTCACAACACCGCCGACGGTGGTCAACAGGTTGTTCACCGGCGTTCCCAGTCCGGTGGCGGCGCCGACGCCGCGGGTAGTTTCTTCGACTTTGCCGACCAGGCCGGCGGTGGTACCGCTGAGCTGGGTGGTCAACTGGCTCAGCGGGCCGGTGGTGACCGCGCCGCTGAGCGAGTCGCCGAGCATGGTGATCTTGCCGCCGACACCATCCACCAGGCCGCCCACCTGGCCGGTCAGGCCGTTGAGCGGGGTGTTTGCCAGCACCGGTGCATCACCGATGGCCGCCACGGTGTCACCCAGGCTGCTCACGGCGCCGCCGGTATGGCTCACCAGGCCGGTTACGCCAGCCACGGTAGTGCCTACTGCGTTGGGGTTGTTGCCCAATTGGCCGAGGCCGTTGGTCACGCCGGTGCCGACACTGTCCACGCCTGCGCCGACTTGCTGGACCAGGCTGCCGGCATTCTGCGTGACGCCATTGCCCAGCACCGGCAGGTCAACCGTTTTCACCACGCCGCCCACGGTGCTGACGGTGTCGCCGACATTGGAGACCGCTTGGCCAGTGTTAGTCAGGATATTTCCGGTGGTGCTGGCCGGCGGAGTGGTGGTGCCGCCGCCATCGGTCCCGCCGCCATCCGTGCCGCCACCGCCAGTTCCTCCGGTCCCACCGGTCCCACCGGTACCGCCAGTTCCTCCGGTGCCGTCGGTGCCACCAGTGCCACCAGTGCCACCAGTGCCGTCGGTACCGCCTGTGCCGCCAGAGCCACCGGAGCCATCGCCGCCGGAGCCGCTGTCGGCGGGTTGCTCGGAACTGCTGCCGGAAGAGTGGTGGCTGCTGCCGCCCTTGCTGCTGCAACCTTGCAGGGAGAGGGCAACGACGAGAAGGGAAAGCGCGAAAACACGGATCGGGCCTGACATGAGAAGTTCCTCCATGAGAACGTCAGTCAGCGGGCTGCCCGGTCGGTATCCGGCGCGTCGCTGAGCTGCTCTGGAGTCAGTTCTAGAGGTTTGTTTTCAGGCGCGAAATTGGAACTTGTATATAGTCGTTTTGTGACTTTTAACTATCTGATTTTAAAGAGAAAACTAAAGGATTAAGACCGCCCGTCAGGGGTTTTTAATACCTTGGATATAGCGCTTTTCGCACGATGGTTCCGTTTTGCTTTTTCCGCGAGCGTTCATTTGCCCAGAAATCGACCGTCGCGGCGCTCCAGCATGGCATTCAAACCCTCTTTCGCGTCCTCGGTGGAGAGCAGTTCGCTGGCCATGGCCGGCAGCAGTCTTGCAGCTGCCTCCTCGCCCTCGTCGAGGCTTCTCCGGGCCGATGCCAGGGTTGCGCGGATGCCCAGCGGTGCCTGGGCGGCAACGCGCTGGGCCAGCCAGAGGGCGCGGGGCAGCAGCTCTTCCGGCGCGGTGACCTCCTGCACGAGGCCTATGCGATAGGCCTCGTGCGCATCGAAGGGGTCGCCGGTCAGCAGCCAGCGCATCGCATTGCCCCAGCCGGCCACCTGGTGCATGCGCAAAGTGGCCCCGCCGAAGGGAAAAATGCCGCGCTGTACTTCGAGTTGGGCGAAGCGCGCGTTGCTGGCGCAGAGATTGATGTCGGCGGCGAGCATCAATTCGATGCCCAGGGTGAAGCAATAGCCCTGCGCTGCGACCAGCAAAGGCTTGGTCAGGCGCCGCCCACCGAAGGTGCCCCAGGGGTCGGCGGAGCCTTCGGGCATGCTCCAGCCGGTGCGGAAGGTCTCGCCGATGCTGGCCAGGTCCAGACCGGCGGTGAAATGGTCGCCGTGGGCGAAAACCAGTGCGCAGCGCAGCTCGTCGTCGCGCTCGTACTCGCCAAAGGCCAGCACCAGTTGGGTGAGCATTTCCAGGTCGAAGGCGTTGCGCTTCCCGACCCGGTTCAGGCCCAGCAACAGGACGTGGTCATGGCGTTCGACAGTGATGCGCGGTTCGCTGCTGGCGGTCATGGGTGGGCTCCGGTCGGGTGGCTTGCACGGTATAGCTGGCAGGGGCGGGGTTGTCTATGGGACGACCGTTCGCCGGCCCTGTTCCGAAAAGAAACACATCGGTCAGGATTTTCCGGTATGATACGCGCCGGCCAAACGCTGGCCTCGTTTCGGATCCCGCATTTTTCCGCAGCTTTCACGCTCGGGCTGTGCGTCCGCTGTGCGGACTTCCTTGACGCATTCTTCCAATCTTCATTTCGCAAATCCCCGCTTCCAGCTGCCTGGGTGACTTCATCGTCGTACAGGGCATGCGCAGCTCGGCTATTGGGTCTTTGCGGATGTACTTAGAGGCAAAACCCATGACCCAGGAAACCGCCGGCTTCGCCGCGCTCGGTCTTCACCCCAATGTTCTCGCTGCCATTGCCGCTGTCGGTTATGAAGAGCCGTCGCCGATCCAGGCCCAGTCGATCCCGGTGATCCTCGAAGGCCACGACATGATCGGCCAGGCCCAGACCGGTACCGGCAAGACTGCCGCGTTCGCGCTGCCGTTGCTTTCGCAGATCGAACCCAGCCGCCGTGTCCCGCAGGTGCTGGTGCTGGTTCCGACCCGCGAACTGGCCCTGCAGGTTGCCACCGCTTTCGAGACCTACTCCAAGCAGATGCCGGGCGTCGGCGTCATTGCCGTCTACGGTGGTGCCCCCATGGGCCCGCAGCTCAAGGCTCTGCGCCAGGGCGCCCAGGTCGTGGTCGCCACCCCGGGCCGCCTGTGCGACCACCTGCGCCGCGACGAAAATCTGCTGTCCACCGTCAAGAGCCTGGTGCTCGACGAAGCGGACGAAATGCTCAAGCTCGGCTTCATGGATGACCTCGAAGTGATCTTCGAAGCCATGCCGTCCAGCCGTCAGAGCGTGCTGTTCTCCGCGACCCTGCCGGCTTCGATCCGCAGCATCGCCGAACGCCACCTGAAAGAACCCAAGCACGTCCGCATCGCCGCCAAGACCCAGACCGTCGCCCGCATCGAGCAGGTGCACCTGATGGTCCACGCCGACCAGAAGCCGGCGTCGATCCTGCGCCTGCTGGAAGTCGAACAGTTCGACGCCCTGATCGGCTTCGTCCGCACCAAGCAGGCCACCCTGGATATCGCCGAGCTGCTCGAGCGCCAGGGCTACCGTGCCGCCGCGCTGAACGGCGATATGCCGCAGGCGCAGCGTGAGCGCGTGATCGAGTCCCTCAAGGATGGCTCGCTGGACATCGTCATCGCCACCGACGTTGCTGCTCGCGGCCTGGACGTGGCGCGCATCACCCACGTACTGAACGTGGACATGCCCTACGATCCGGAATCCTACGTACACCGCATCGGCCGTACCGGCCGTGCCGGCCGCGAAGGCCGTGCCCTGCTGCTGGTGACCCCGCGTGAGCGCCGCATGCTGCAGGTGATCGAGCGTGTGACCGGGCAGAAGGTCGGCGAAGTTCGCCTGCCGGACGCCGAGACCGTGCTGGAAGCCCGCCTGAATCGCCTGGCCACCGGCCTGCAACCGCTGCTGGCCAACGCTGTGGCCAACCGTGGCGCCGTGCGCGACGAGCTGTGCCGCCGCCTGGGTACCGACATGGACACCCTGGCCGCCGTGCTGCTGGCCAAGCTCACCGAAGGCAAGGCGCTGGACCTGGAATCGGTCCGCCGTGAACAGCCGCTGACCCCGGCCGCTCCGCGCGAGCGCAGCGGTGACCGTTACGAGCGCAGCGAACGTGGCGATCGCCCCGAGCGCGGCGACCGTCCGGAGCGCAGCGGCGAGCGTCGCACCATGGCTCCGCCGTCGGAAGGCAAGGCCCGCTGCCGTACCGCCCTGGGCGCCCGTGATGGCGTGCAGGCGAAGAACCTGCTGGGCGCCATCCTCAACGAGGGTGGCCTGTCCCGCGAGGCCATCGGTCGCATCCAGATCCGCGAGACCTTCAGCCTGATCGAGCTGCCGGAAGAGAACCTCGAGCGTCTGCTGACCAAGCTCAAGGACACCCGCGTCGCCGGCAAGGCCCTGCGCCTGCGTCGTTATCGCGAAGACTGATTCGTCAGTCTCCCGCGCATGAAAAAGCCCCGCCTTGGTGGGGCTTTTTCATTTTCGGCACCGGCCGGTGCATACCCTGTAGGAGCGAGCTTGCTCGCGAACCGCCCAACTCCGACGCTGTAGCGAGAAGTTCACGAGCGAGCTCGCTCCTGCAAAAGAGCAGTCAGTCGAAGCGGTAGATATCCATCCCCAGCGCGCCAAGCGTGAAGCCGGCGTGCTCCACCGTCATCGCCGAACCGCCGGCGCCGCGGGCGAAGTACAGCGGCAGCAGGTGCTCGTCGCGTGGGTGGTTGCGTACCGCGTAGGGAGCCTGTCGGCGATAGTCGAACAAGGCGGCTTCGTCGTCGGCTTCCAGCCGCGCCACCATCCAGTCGCGGAACGCCTTGGCCCAGGGGGTGATCACCTCGGGGCCTGCGTGCCAGTCCAGTTCGCCCAGGTTGTGGGTGATGCTGCCTGAGCCGATCAGCAGGATGCCTTCATCGCGCAGTTTGCGCAGGGCAGCGCCGACCCGGTGCTGCATGGGGGCGCCGAGGCGGCTGGGCAGGGACAACTGCACGACGGGGATATCGGCTTCCGGGTACATCAGGCTCAGCGGCACCCAGGCGCCGTGGTCCAGCGGGCGTTCGGGGTCGAGGGTGGCAGGCAGGCCGGCCTCGGCCAGCAGTTCTGCGACTCGCTGCGCCAGCTCCGGCGAGCCGGCGGCCGGGTACTGCACGGCGTAGAGCTCGGGCGGAAAGCCGTAGAAGTCGTGCCAGGTGTCCGGCATGGGCGACGCGGTGATGCGCAGGTCGGGCGTTTCCCAATGGGCGGAAACCACCAGGATGGCCTTGGGGCGCGGCAATTCGCGGGCCAGACGTTTCAGGGGGGCGTCGCTGGCGCCGGGATCCAGAGCCAGCATGGGGGAGCCGTGGGAGATGAAGAGGGCAGGGAGCATGACGAACCTCGCTACTTGAATACCTCTATGTTCACGCGCTCAAAGATCGAAATCCAGTATAGGTTTTTGACTTTAATGATCGTAAGAATCGATGTTTGACGCGATATCTCCCGCAGCCTGCTTCGCTGCAAAAGTGCCAACTGGGTTGCAGAGTGGCGGAGCCAGCCGCCATAAGACGCTTTGAGGGGATGTCAGTCGGACTATGCGTTAGAGTTTGCGGAAATTTCCGAAACAGATGGCGAATTCAGCTATGCAGCAAGGCGAACAAGTCCTGATGCTCGAGATCGGCGACTGCCTCCGTCTGGAGGACGGCACCGAAATCTGCGTGCAGCGGGTCCGCGGTGATCAGGTGCGGCTGAAGATTCTCGAGGCCGGAGAAAGTCAGCGCGAGCGGCGCGGCGCCTGGTGGCGCTGGCTGTTGCCCCGCGCTTTGCGCAGTGTTTGAGCAGGTGATCTATGCAGCATGAGTTCTGGCAGTCGCGCTGGGCGCGCAATGAAATCGGTTTCCATCAGCAGTCGGTGAATCCCGGACTGCAGCGCAACTGGCCGGGCCTGGGGTTGCCCGAGGAGTCGCAGGTGCTGGTGCCGCTGTGCGGCAAGAGCCTGGACATGCTCTGGCTGGCCCAGTGGGGATATCGCGTGCTGGGAGTCGAACTGGCCGAGCGCGCTGCCGTCGACTTCTTCACCGAGCTGGGTGTCACTCCGCAGGTCACCGAGGATGGCGCGCTGCGCCGCTACAGCTTCGAGCGCCTGGAGATTCTCCAGGGCGATTTCTTCGATGTCACCGCTGAACAGGTGGCGGGGTGCAGCGCACTGTACGACCGCGCAGCGCTGATCGCCTTGCCGCCGGACCTGCGCGCCGACTATGCGGCTCATCTTCAGCGCATCCTGCCGCCTCGATCGCGCGGGCTGCTGGTGACCCTGGAATACCCTCAGGCCGAGATGGATGGCCCGCCGTTCGCCGTGCTGGCGCCGGAAGTGCACGAGCTCTTCGCCGAGGACTGGGAGGTGACGGAGGTGGAGCGCCTCGATGTGCTGGCGGAGAACCCGAAGTTTCTCAAGCGTGGCGTCGGTCATCTGGACGAAGTGGTGTTTGCGCTGCGCCGGGGCTGAATCGCAGGTATGAAAAAGGGCGACCCGAGGGTCGCCCTTTTTTGTCGCGTCGAAGCTTAGCGGCCGGCGGCGCGCAGGGCTTCGATACGGTCTTCCAGCGGCGGGTGGCTCATGAACAGGCCGGCGAGACCATGCTTGAGGTTGCCGTTGATACCGAAGGCCTGCAGCGAGTCGGGCATCTGCACCGGCACACCCTGTTCGGCGCGCAGGCGTTGCAGGGCGGCGATCATCGCACCGGTGCTGGCCAGGCGGGCGCCGGCTTCGTCGGCGCGGTATTCGCGTTTGCGCGAGAACCACATGACGATGATGCTGGCGAGGATACCCAGGACCAGTTCGGCGAAGATGGTCGCGACGAAGTAGCCGATGCCCGGGCCGTCTTCGTTCTTCAGGATCGCCTTGTCGACGAAGTTGCCGAAGATGCGCGCGAAGAACATCACGAAGGTGTTCACCACGCCCTGGATCAGCGCCAGGGTGACCATGTCGCCGTTGGCCACGTGGCCGATCTCGTGGGCGAGTACGGCTTTCACTTCCTCAGGCGAGAAGCGCTCCAGCAGGCCCTGGCTGACCGCGACCAGCGCGTCGTTGCGGTTCCAGCCGGTGGCGAAGGCGTTGGCCTCGTAGGCGGGGAAGATACCCACTTCCGGCATCTTGATGCCGGCTTCGCGGGACAGCTCTTCCACGGTCTGCAGCAGCCACTGTTCATGACGGGTGCGCGGCTGGCTGATGATCTCGGTGCCGGTGCTCATCTTCGCCATCCACTTGGAGATGAACAGCGAAACCAGGGAGCCGGCGAAGCCGAAGACGGCACAGAAAATCAGAAGGCTACCGTAATTCTGGCCGGTGAATCGGTCCACGCCGAGCAATTTCAGGGTGATGCTGGCGATCACCAGAACTGCCAGGTTGGTGGCCAGGAACAACAGGATGCGCATCATGGCGTAAAGCTTCTCCTCACGGTGACGGGGCGAAAGCCGCCTTGGAATGCGGCTTTCCGGATCTCCGGGCGCAACGCGCTCGGGATCGCTGAATAGTATGCGGGGTATATACGGATGGCCCCCAGGTGATTCAACTCGGGGACTATTTCAACTTGTGTCGTCCGCCTGTACTACGAGCGCCCCAGGTCGCTCTCGAAGAGTAGACGGGTCAGCCGGGCGATGCGTTCCCCGTGCTGGCTGGCCAGTGCATCGCGCAGCTGGTTGGCCAGCGTGGCCTGGTCGCGGCGCACGCTGGGCGGCAGTTCCTGGTCGTCGCGCACGGCATGGGGGACGAGGCGGGTCAGGCGCAGGAAGGCTTTTTCGCTGAGCACCGCCTGGTCCAATGCTTCGTAACGAATGGTTGCCTCGAAGCGCAGGTAGCCTTCTTCGGCCAACCACAGCAGCGCGCCCAGACAGCTCTGGTGGCGGGTGCTGGGCAGGCCGAATTCGTCGGGCTCTTCCCGGCCGATCAGGTCCTCGACGTAGAGGGCGATCTTGCGCGGGAAGGCCTGGTAGAGCGTCAGCAGGCCGCCGGCTGCGTCCTTGTAGAAGTCGTCGATCTGCAGATCCATCAGTTCACTGGCGATGATTTATTGGCGATAGCTTTTCAGGAAGTTGCCGATACGTCCGATGGCCTGTTCCAGGTCATCGAGTCGAGGCAGGGTAACGACCCTGAAGTGATCCGGCCAGGGCCAGTTGAAGGCGGTGCCCTGAACAATGAGCAACTTCTCGGAAAGCAGCAGGTCGAGGACGAACTTCTCGTCGTTGTGGATCGGGCAGACCTTCTGGTCGATGCGCGGGAACGCGTAGAGCGCGCCCATGGGCTTCACGCAACTGACGCCGGGAATGTCGTTGAGCAGTTCCCAGGCGCGGTTGCGCTGCTCCAGCAGGCGGCCGCCCGGCAGCACCAGGTCGTTGATGCTCTGGTAGCCGCCCAGCGCTGTCTGGATGGCGTGCTGGCTCGGCACGTTGGCGCACAGGCGCATGTTGGCGAGGATATCCAGGCCCTCGATATAGCTCTGTGCCTTGTGCTTGGGGCCTGAAATGGCGATCCAGCCGGAGCGGAAACCCGCCACGCGGTAGGACTTGGACAGGCCGTTGAAGGTCAGGCAGAGGACGTCCGGCGCCAGCGACGCGGTGGAGATGTGCTGGGCCTCGTCGTAGAGGATCTTGTCGTAGATCTCGTCGGAGAAGATCACCAGGTTGTGCTGGCGCGCCAGCTCGACGATGTCCAGCAGCACTTCCTTCGAGTAGACCGCGCCGGTGGGGTTGTTCGGGTTGATCAGCACCAGGGCCTTGGTATTGCTGGTGATCTTCGCCTTCATGTCGGCGACGTCGGGGAACCAGCCGGCCTGCTCGTCGCACAGGTAATGCACCGGCTTGCCGCCGGAGAGGGCGACCGAGGCGGTCCACAGCGGATAGTCGGGCGCCGGAATCAGCACCTCGTCACCGTTGTTGAGCAGCGCCTGCAGGGCCATGACGATCAGCTCGGATACGCCGTTGCCCAGGTAGATGTCCTCGATGCCGACACCTTCCACCTGCTTCTGCTGGTAGTACTGCATTACTGCCTTGCGCGCGCTGAACAGGCCCTTGGAGTCGCTGTAGCCCTGGGCGGTGGGCAGGTTGCGGATGACGTCCTGGAGGATTTCGTCCGGCGCCTCGAAACCGAACGGCGCCGGGTTGCCGATGTTCAGCTTGAGGATGCGATGGCCTTCCTCTTCCAGGCGTTTGGCGTGCTTGAGCACGGGCCCGCGAATGTCGTAGCAGACGTTGGCGAGCTTGTTCGATTTGGTGACCTGCATGATCTGGGATTCCGAAATAGTCCGCGGCCGGCGACTTGGCAGGCTGTAACGCGGGTGACAGACTGGCGTCAAATGATGGGTTCGGAAGTGCTTTTCCCTGGTGTCGACCCTGAAAATCGACAGGAAAACAGTGAATTTCTCGAAAAAGTAGAGTTTTTAAGGCTTTTCTATCGCGAGAATGTCTCTGTGCGGCAGATTCTGAACCTGACGTTAACCACGCGCATCATACGTGCGGCCCGATTCCCGGAAAAGGAGGCATCGGGCATTTTTTCCATTAATGGAGGCAGATCGATGGAAAAGCTGGAAAAGCCCCTGGATTCCTGGCGTGACGAACTCACCGACGAGCAGTTCCATGTCTGCCGTCTGGGCGGCACCGAGCGCGCCTTCACCGGCGAATACCACGACACCAAGACACCCGGCATCTACCACTGCGTGTGCTGTGGTACCGCGCTGTTCGATTCCGACGCCAAGTACGACTCCGGCAGCGGCTGGCCGAGCTATTTCCAGCCGGTCAATGGCGAGGTGGTCAAGGAGTTGGAAGACTTCAGCCATGGCATGCACCGCATCGAAGTACGCTGCGGCAAGTGCGATTCGCACCTGGGCCACGTCTTCCCCGACGGCCCGCGGCCGACTGGGTTGCGTTACTGCATCAATTCGGCGTCGTTGAAGTTGGTGCCCAAGGCGTGACTCCAGAGCCCGCCACTGAGGCGGGTCTTTCTCGGGGCAGTGAATAGTGATGTCTGCAGATTTCAGATCAACGCCGCTCTCTGCTGTTTTTGTCTTACACGTTGCACTGGGTAATATCGACGCAGCACTTCTGCTGTAGTTCGTAATTTCTGATGGCCATTTTTATGGCTCGGCGGTTGCAGGAGCGAAGTGCGGCGGCTGAGTTGGATAGATATTTAGCGTGTTGTTGGCGTTGCTGTGGGAATTATTTCTTCCTGTTCCGATATTTCTTTCAGGAATTTCCTGGTCTGAAATTTTTCGGATGGATTTGTGCGTGGGACTCTTACGATTGTGGAGTGTTAATCTGTAGGGAATCTTTAGATTTGTAACTTTGTATTTCTGATGATGTTTGCATGGTTGTTTTTCTGTTGAATCAGTGTCTAAAAATCTATTCCCTGTCTGTACTTTTGACTTGAGGTGGTATTTTTATGACTTCAGCATCGCAGATTTCGAAAACTGGGATTTCCTACATAGATTCTCTGCTATGTGGGCGGAGGTGGGACGGGAGTGTTCTGGCCTACAGCTTCCCAACTCAAGCAAGCTACTACGGCGCTTCGTATACTGGCACTAGCTCTGAGACTCAATATTGGGCTGGTGGATTTTCAGCGACCGAACAGAGTGCAGTCAGAGAAATTTTCAGATCTATATCAACATTTACCAATCTAAGTTTCGTTGAGGTTCAAGAAACAGCTACCACACATGCTGATCTCAGATTCGGCCATTCGAATTCACCTAACGCGTCTGCATCCGCTTGGGCATACTATCCGGGTAACCTATCTTCCAGTGGCGATGTCTGGCTATGGGCAAGTTACTCTGATTATTCGCCGGGTAGCTCCGGTAATCAGACGCTTATGCATGAGATTGGACATGTGCTTGGGTTGAAACATCCATTTATCTCCTACAATGGATTTCCAGCGGCGACCTCAGATGCTGAACGATATTACCCCTTTACCGTGATGGACTATTTTGGGGTCGGAAATCTTCCTGGAACAGGAACTCCTAATTTTTCTCCCGAGGTTTATTCGCGCGGCGATATCGCTGCGTTGCAGGAGATGTATGGGGCGAATTTCGATACGCATTCGGGGAATACGGATTATATTGTTACTCCGGGTGGTGAGTTTTGGTACATGGAACGTACCCCAGAAGGAACACTGACATCGGGAACTCTGAAGGTGGCTAGTGATCCAGTATTCTACACAACCCTCTGGGATGGTGGTGGAGGAGATGGTTATAACTTTAATCAGCTAGCACAGGATCAGTGGGTGGATCTTCGTCCGGGAAAAGGATCTGTAATCCTGCATGATCAGCAATTGCAGCAAAACTCAACTACGATGATTGCTAATATTTATAATGCATTTCAATACCATGAAGATCCGCGGTCTTTGATTGAAACGGTGCTTTGTGGGTCTGGCAATGATGTCATTGTCGGGAACTCTGCTAGTAATCTAATTGTGGGTGGGGGTGGTTATGATGTCTGTGTGATCGACTCTGTTTTTTCGGCGAATAAAATAAAGTTTGGAGTTCCTGCTTCTTCTGGATACTTTAGTAGTGAGTTGAATGGTTCTGAGTTCTCATATGCTGGGCAAGGTATTAATACTTATCATGCTCTTGTTGCCATCAGTGGGCCGGAGGGGAGTGATGAAATTAAGGAGGTTGAGGAGATTTTATTTAGAGATAAACGGCTTTTTGTGGAGTGTACAGAAACATACTTTAATGTAAGGGTTGAGGATTATTCGCTGAGTAATGAGTTTAAAGGTGATTGGTGGGCGCACACCGTTAAAACTACTGATGAGCTCATGTATTACTTGGTTTGATCCATGGTGGGGAGTTGCTGCGCCGAACTCCCCCATCCAGTTGCCGGGCTTGGCTTGAGTTCTTTGGTGAGCCAAGAATATGAATGTAATCTTTTTGGTTGGGGGAGCTCCGGTCGATTTGGGCTTTCCCGAGTTTAGATGGGTGTGCAGATGAGCCGTAAGAAAACCGCTTCTATCAGTCGATTACTATCGGAGAGTCAAAGGATTTTGATCGTTATCATGCAAAGGGAGATTTCGAGTCTGCACTATTGGTTTTGAAAAAGGCGGAGCGGTTTCCGATGCCATCGAGTTAAAGGTGAACCGGTTCTGTGTCTGCTGCGGCTTGGGCGACTGGAAGAAGCACTACGTCTAAGTCAGAAACTCCCCGGTGAGCGACTTGGCAGTAACTATGCCGATCTTGTGGCGGAGTTGCATGGCCGACTGGGACAGTTGGAAGAGGCTCAACGCCTGGGTGGCAAGGCATTGCATATCAAGGCGCAATCCGTTGCCTCGAATAAGGCTTACCCTATTCCTGAGTGCAGTCCGCCAAGTTTTTCCGGTTATGACCCCTCGCGCAATATCATTGCTTTCAGCCTGTTTGGCGATAAGGCTCGTTATTGTGAGACGGCTATCATGAACTGCGATGCGGTTGCACGTTTGCTGCCAGGTTGGAAGTGTCGCTTCTATTGCGATGAAACGGTTCCGCGGGAGGTGCGTGACCGTCTAGTGGCCAAAGGTGGAGAAGTGGCGATGGTGGGGGCGGCGCATAAGAATGTGCCCCCGCTGATGTGGCGTTTTTTGGTGGCGGACGATTCGCAAGTGACTCGATTCCTGGTTCGCGATGCTGATTCCCTGATTGGGGAGCGAGAAAAGGCTTTGGTCGAGGCCTGGCTTGTTTCGGGGAAATGGTTCCACCTGATCAGAGATTGGTTTACCCATTCTGAATTGATTCTTGCGGGACTATGGGGCGGATGCCGGGGGGCATTACCAGGGATGCAGTCCCTTATTGCTGAGTTCGTTGCGTCTGGAAATTACAGTTCAACACATATGGACCAGCATTTCCTCAGGCAGAAGGTGTGGCCCACGCTGTGCCAAAGCGTGCTTGCTCACGATAGTCAGTTCGACCTTGCAGGCGTGGTCAGGTTCGAGCCTGCGAAGGGCTCAATGGAACATATCGGTGCGAACCTGAGCGCCGTCCAGATCGGTGCGCCGGAGGCCGCTCCGGATGGATCGAGAATCAGGTGGACGCTCCTCGACGATGCGGGTAAGTCCGTCTGTTCCTATGTGGCTACCGTGAAGAACGCGCAATGGCGCGACCATTTACCCTCCCTGTATGCCGATAACATCAAGCACCATGGGTGGACGGTCCGCACCGAGTTGTTGGGATGAGAGATCGCAATATTAAATTGTGCGCAATTTAATTGCTCGCTACTCTATGGTTTCCCACTCTCCCCCGGAGCCATGTCCGATGAGCGATGCACTGCTGAACATTCCCGTGACTACCATCAAGGGCGAACAGAAGACCCTCGCCGATTTCGGCGGCAAGGCGTTGCTGGTGGTGAATACCGCCAGCCAGTGCGGCTTCACTCCGCAGTACAAGGGGCTGGAGAAGCTCTGGCGGCAGTACAAGGACAGGGGCCTGGTGGTACTCGGTTTCCCCTGCAACCAGTTCGGCAAGCAGGAGCCCGGTAACGAAGGGGAAATCACCCAGTTCTGCGAGTTGAATTTCGGCGTGAGCTTCCCGCTGTTCAAGAAGATCGACGTCAACGGCGCCGAGGCCCACCCGCTTTATGTGCAACTGAAGAAGCGCGCGCCGGGCCTGCTGGGCAGCCAGGGCATCAAGTGGAACTTCACCAAGTTCCTCATCGGCCAGGATGGCAAGGTGATCAAGCGCTTTGCCCCGACCACCAAGCCCGAGCAACTGTCCGCCGAGATCGAAGCGCTGCTGTGATGAAAGATGCTGTATCCCTGCCGGCCGAACTGCAGCTGGACAACCAGCTGTGCTTCCGCCTGTACGCCGTGTCCCGCGCGGTGATCCGTGGCTACCGGCCGATGCTAGAAGCGCTCGGCCTGACCTACCCGCAGTACCTGGCCATGCTGGTGCTCTGGGAGTGGCAGGCCGAGCCGCCGGAGCAGCCTTCGGTGAAGGCCCTGGGCGAGCGGTTGATGCTGGACTCCGGCACCCTTACGCCGCTGCTCAAGCGTCTGGAGCAATTGGGCCTGGTGCAGCGCCGTCGCGCGCAGCATGACGAGCGTGAGGTGCACCTGGGCCTGACGGCGGAGGGGGCGGCATTGCGCGAGAAGGTGCTGCCGCTGCGGGAGGAACTGCTGTGTCGCAGTGGTATCGACCTGAGCGTCACCGATGGCCTGCGCGAGCAGTTGGACGGCCTGCTGCGGCAATTGACCCAGCTGGACGCCTGAGTCAGCCGCGCGACCGGGGACCGGCCCAGCGTTCGAGGATGGCGGCCAGCTCGTCGCGGTGGAAAGGCTTGGCGAGGTAATCGTCCATGCCGGCGGCGCGACAGCGTTCGCGCTCGTCCGGCAGGGCATTGGCGGTTAGGGCGATCACCGGCAGGCTCGGCCAGCGGCCGCTCTCGCGGATCTCGCGGGTGGCTTGGTAGCCGTCCATCACCGGCATGTTGCAGTCCATCAGCACCAGGTCGAATTCGGCGCTGGCGAGCTGCTGCAACGCCTCCTCGCCATTGTTGGCGATGCCCACCTGGCACCCCAGTTTCTGCAACAGCCCGCGCGCGACCAGTTGGTTGACCGGGTTGTCCTCCACCAGCAGCACGCGGGCGGAGAATTGCTCCAGTGCCGCAGTGCCCGGCGCTTTTGCCGTGGGTAGAGGCTGGTGCTCGAAAGCCTGTTTCAGTGCCTGGTAGAGCACGGCGCGCGACAGCGGGCGCGCCAGCTGCCGCAAGGGCGCCAGGCGCTGGGCCATCTCGGGCTCGAGGAAGTTGCCATAGGCCGTCACCAGCAACACCGGCTTGGTGACGTTCTGGCGCAGGCCGATCAGGCAGTCCGGGCAATCCGAGAGCAGCGCGTCCAGCTCCACTCCGGCCAGGCTGGCGTCGATGTCCAGGCGCTGGTAGTCCACGCCCCATGCCGGCAGCCAGCTCTGCAGCAGCGCGGCCAGCCCGCTGCTGGCGGCGCACTGCACGATCAGCTTGCCGTTCAGTTGCGCCAGCGGTTGTGCGGGTTCCAGCGTCGTCAGGGGCAGGGTGACGGCGAACTCGCTGCCCAGGCCCGGTTCGGAGGTGACGCTCAGCTCGCCTTGCATGGCCTCACAGAGCTTGCGCGTCAGCGCCAGGCCCAGCCCGGTGCCGCCATACTGGCGGGCGATGCCGGCGTCGGCCTGGGTGAAGGGCTGGAAGATCTTCTGCAGGGCCTCGGGCGCCACGCCGATGCCGGTGTCGCGGACGCTGATGCGCACGCCATGGTCCAGAGGATCGACGCGGACATCCACACGGCCGAAGCGGGTGAACTTGAGGGCATTGGACAGCAGGTTGCTGATCACCTGGCGCACCCGGGTCGGGTCGCCGGAAAGCTGGGCCGGCAGCTGCGGGCTGATCAGACAGGTGAGTTCCACGGCGGGACCGGCGTTCTGCGACAGCAGGCTGGCGGTGTCTTCCACGAGGGTACCGAGGTCGAATGGGATCTGCTCCAGCTCCAGTTGGCCGGCCTCGAACTTGGAGAGGTCGAGTACGTCGTTGAGCAGGTCCACCAGCACCTTGCCCGAATCATGGGCGATGGACAGCTGCTGGCGCTGCTCGGCGGTGAGCGGGCCGTCCAGCGCCAGGCCGAGCATGCCCAGCAGGCCGTTGAGCGGCGTGCGGATCTCGTGGCTCATGTTGGCCAGGAAGCTGCCACGTGCCTGGGCCATGGCCAGGGCGTTCTGCCGGGCCTGCTCCAGTTCCTGGTTGGACAGGGTCAGGCGCGCGTTGGCTGCCTTCAATTCGGCGGTGCGCGCGGCGACGATGTTTTCCAGTTCTTCCAGATACTGGGTCAGGCGGTCCTCCGCCTCGCGGCGCTGTTCCATCTCCACCGAGATGCGGTTGAGCTGGCGATTGGTGACCTCCACCAGCACACCGATCTCGTCGCGCTCATGGCCTCGCGGGCAGGGCAGTCGCAGGCGGGAGGGCGAGCGCGGGTCGTGGCGGGACAGGGCTTCGATCAGGCTCACCAGGGGCTTGGTCAGCAGCGCGTAGAAGAGCACCAGCAGGATCAGTGAGAGCATCAGGCTGCGGATGAAGCCGGAAATGAAGGTCATCCCGGCGCGGCGCAGGAAGTCGTTGCCGAAGACGAAGGTGTCGATCTCCAGGCGCAGCACGCCGAGCGATTCTGCTGGGGCATGCTCGACGAACAGCGGTTCCTCGTAGGTGCGCTGCTGGCCGAAGAGGAAATCGCTCAGGCCTCGCAGGTGGCTTTCCGCCGGTGGTCGGTCGGCGCTGGCCAGGGGCACGCCGGCGTTATCGATGATCTCGGCGCGGATCACCGCAGGCGAGCGCAGCAGTCCCACGACCAGTTCCTGGGCCAGTTCGGCGTCGATGTTGTAGGCGATGCGGGCGGCGGGGTTGTGGCTGACGTCCAGCAGGGCGCGCACTTCGCGGTTGATGGAGGCGTCCTGGCTGGCATAATCGACGCCTACCTGGATGAGGCTCAGCAAGGTGCCCAGGATGAACGCCACCAGCACCGTCAGGCTGGCCTGCTTGAACGAGAGGCGATGAGTGAGCGCAATATCCATGGTTGCGGAGCGTCGCCTCGCAGAAGCTTTCCTGCGGCGTAGCATAGCCCATCGGAACCGTCTGTCGGGATAGCCCGAAGGCGAAGAAATTCCCGGTTCTCAACCCGTAGAGCCGCGTCGAAGAATATGGAGACCCGCGTGGATTCTCGTCTGAACGATTTTCTCGCCCGCGCCGAAGCGCTGATGGTGCGCCTGGAGCCTTTGCTGCCCGCCATCCGCGAAACGCTGGACTGGCAGCACAGCCTGGCGGCGCGCTGGCATCGCGACGGCCGCAGCGGTTACCTGCAACCGCTCAAGGTCAGCCTCGACCTGCGCCTGGACGACCTGCTGGGCGTCGACCGGCAGCGCGAGCAACTGGCGCGCAACACCCGGCAGTTCGTTGCGGGCCAACCGGCCAACCATGCGTTGCTGTGGGGCGCCCGAGGCACCGGCAAGTCCTCGCTGGTCCGCGCGCTGCTGGCGGAGCTGGCCGGCGAAGGACTGCGCCTGATCGAGATCGAGCGCGACCACCTCGCCGACCTGCCGCGCGTGGTCGAGCAGATCCAGGGGCTGCCGCAGCGCTTCGTGCTGTTCTGCGACGACCTCTCGTTCGACGCCGGCGAAGGCGATTTCCGCGTCCTCAAGAGCGTGCTCGACGGCTCGCTGGAGCAGGCGCCGGACAACGTGCTGCTCTACGCCACGTCCAACCGTCGCCATCTGGTCTCGGAGAAGCAGAGCGACAACGAGAACTGGAAGATGGTCGATGGCGAGTTGCACCCCAACGAAGCCGTCGAAGACAAGATCGCCCTGTCCGACCGTTTCGGCCTGTGGCTGTCCTTCTATCCCTTCACCCAGGAGCACTTCCTCAGCGTGGTGCGTCACTGGGTCGAGGTGCTCGCGCAGAAGTCCGGGCTCGCTGCCTGGACCTGGGACGAGGCGCTGGAGAAGGAAGCCATCCGCTGGGCGCTCGGGCGCGGCAACCGTAATGGCCGCTGTGCCTATCAATTCGCCCGCTACTGGGTGGGCAGACAATTGCTGGAAGGAGAGACCCCATGATCGATCTGCAACAGGCCGGTGCCGGCCTTGGCGGCTACGCGCTGCTGGCCGCCCAGGCGGAGTCGCTGTTTGCCGACGAGCGCGATTTCATCGCCAACGCCTCGCAGTTTTCCGCGTTCCTGTTCAACGAGTTGGCGGACCTGAACTGGGCCGGCTTCTACCTGAACCGCAATGAAGAGCTGGTGCTCGGCCCGTTCCAGGGCAAGGTCGCCTGCGTGCGCATTCCCTTCAGCAAGGGCGTGTGCGGCGCCGCGGCGCGCACCCGGGAAACCCAGCGTGTCGAAGATGTGCACGCATTCCCCGGCCACATCGCCTGTGACAGCGCCTCCAACAGCGAGCTGGTGGTGCCGCTGGTGAAGGACGGCCGCCTGATCGGCGTGCTGGATCTGGACAGCCCGAAGGTTGGCCGATTCAGTGAGGAGGACCAGGCAGGTATCGAACGCCTGGTGGAGATTTTCCTGCGCCTCTCCGACTGCTGATCCGCGCCCATGAAAAAGCCCCGCCTAGGCGGGGCTTTTTCGTTCATGCAGGAAGATCAGCGCTTGGCCATGATCTTGGCGATGATCTGCAGCTCACCCTGGACGATTTCGGCGAGGGCAGGGCGGGCCAGGGTGCGCTCGAAATGCGCTGCCAGCTTCGGCCAGCGTTGGGCGTCCAGTTCTTCCTCGCCGTGGCGCAGGTTTACCAGCTGGCAGGCGATGGCGATGTCGGCGAGGCTGAAACGGTCGTCGACGAACCATTGCTGCTGGCCCAGGCACTTCTCCAGGTAGTCGAAGTGTTCGGGGAGCTTCTCCTGCATGGCGCCTTTGACCGCCACTTCATCGCAGACCTTGCCCATCAGCGGCTTGAGCAGGCGGTTGCGGAACACGGTGAAGGTGGTCAGCGGCGCCAGCTCGTAGTCGGCGTACTTCTCCAGCCAGTTGATCTGTGCGCGGGACTCGGCGCCTGTGCCGCACAGCGGGTCGCGCTGCGGGTCACGGTCTTCCAGGTAATGGCAGATGACGCTGGAGTCGGCGAGGGTGAAGTCACCATCGCGGATCGCCGGTACGCGACGCAGCGGGTTGAGTTCGCGGTACCAGTCCGGCTGGTTGAACGGGTTGATGTTCTCCAGTTGGTAATCGAAGCCTTTCTCGGCCGCGAACAGGCGGACTTTGCGAACGAAGGGGGACAGCGGGGCGCCGAAGACGACGAGGCTCATGCAAGGCTCCTGGGGCGAAGGTGGCCGGGTTGGTGATTCGACGACGGATCAGTCGTAAAGGTTCTTCTTCTTCCAGATATCGTCTTCGTCCAGCGCCTTGAGGCCGTCGCCCAGTTCGCTCTGTTCATCCACGGCGGGCTGGGAGGTTTCCAGTACCAGAGCGTTGGCGTGGGCCAGCTGGGCTTCCATCTGCTTGAGCTGCGCCTGGTAGCGGCCGATCTCCGGTTGCTTCTGCAGGTACTGTGCGCCGCGCTCGAAGGCCAGGCGTGCCTGCCGCGGTTGGCCCTGCTGGAGCGCCTGCTGGCCGAGGTTGCCGAAGAACTCTATATGGAGGAGGGTGAGCAGGTGGCGGATTTCCTTCACCCATTTCTGCGCTTCCACCCGAGGCAGCATGTTGTCCTGGGCGCAGCGGGTAAGCTGGGCATGCAGCGCTTCGAAGAGGAAGCGCACGTCCTTGGCCTTGGCCTCGGTGAGGATCGGTTGTGGCGCATTCTTGACCGGAATGGACTCGCCCTTGGCCACCAGGCCGCGCAGCTCTTCAATTCGCTGCCTGAGCGCAGCGTTCTGCTTGTCGACGGCCAGCAGGCGTTCGCTGAGGCTCAGTTCGAAGCCGCTGAGCAGCAGCTTCAGTGCCGGCGACATGAATTGGCCGGGCAGGGATTCGGAAACATCGGCGCAGCGCCGGCAGCGGTCGGCCAGATCGGCCTTCAGGCGCGCCTGCTCCAGCTTGCGGTTTTCCACTAGATGGTTGATGTAGCCGATAGCGACCAGCAGGGCGATACCGACGAGAACCAGGACCGTAATGACGATTGGCGACACCGTGGAGTGCTCCGGATGTTTTCCGCGAGTGTAATGTCTTAGTGATACTGCTGATAGCGGCAGCTCGGTTTTTACCCAGAAGTCTTTGATTTAAAAATAATTTCTCTGAAGGGTTGACGACCCTTCAAAGCCTCCCTAGAATGCGCGCCACTTCGACGCGAAACGCAGAATTTGCCGCAGCGACGAAGTCGGAAAGATGTTAAGTTCCGGGCCGCGTCCCCTTCGTCTAGTGGCCTAGGACACCGCCCTTTCACGGCGGTAACAGGGGTTCGAGTCCCCTAGGGGACGCCATTGCGGGAATAGCTCAGTTGGTAGAGCACGACCTTGCCAAGGTCGGGGTCGCGAGTTCGAGTCTCGTTTCCCGCTCCAGATTCTCGATCATTGCCTCTGGCAGTGACCGAAAGATGAAATGGCGTTACCCTTCGGCGAAAGCTGAAGGTTGCAACAAGTTGATGCGGGAATAGCTCAGTTGGTAGAGCACGACCTTGCCAAGGTCGGGGTCGCGAGTTCGAGTCTCGTTTCCCGCTCCAAATCGGAACGCCGCCTCTCTAGGCGGCGTTTTCGTTAACCTGAGGCGCAAGCTGAAGGTTACTGCAAGTTGATGCGGGAATAGCTCAGTTGGTAGAGCACGACCTTGCCAAGGTCGGGGTCGCGAGTTCGAGTCTCGTTTCCCGCTCCAGAATCGAAACGCCGCCCTTCGGGGCGGCGTTTTCGTTTGTGCGATGAAAATCTTACCGCCGCCGCGCACCATCCTCTACGGGCTGAATTCCGGCTGCCATCCTTGGCCTCTCTTCTGCATTCATTGCTCCGCCGTGGGCTTGGGGCTTCCCCGCTATCTACCGGCAAATCCGCTCTGGCGCCTGTATTGAGGAAAATTCCGACGCAGCCCTGAGGGGATTCTCGTTTGTCGCCTCAGACAGGTACCCGAGAATGCCAGCGCTCGATCGTTGTGCGATGGAGCGGGGCTCGTTCGTGCCGCCTGTCGGCGGCGGGGATGGAGATTGTGGGGCGCTCAGGTGAGGTGGTCATGCGGATGTGGGAGTCAATGGATCGCCCCGAGTCTGGCCGCCATGGGCGTCAATCGAGCGCGGGCGGAGGCGGTGTCCTGTCGGTATTCGATTTCGACGGCACCTTGACCCGCCATGACAGCTTCCTGCCGTTCCTCTGGTTCGCCTTCGGTACGCTCGGATTCGTCCGACGCCTGCCCGCCATGCTGCTGCCGAGCCTGGCTTTCCTCTTGCGCCGGATCAGCCGCGATGAGCTAAAGGCGCGCCTCCTCGCGGTTTTTCTCGGAGGTATCGACGCGCAATGGCTTGCCGTCCGTGCGCAAGCCTACTGCCGGTTCGTCTGGGGCTACCTGCTGCGGCCGGAAGGGTTGCGCGGCGTGGCCGCAGAACTGGCGTCCGGGGCCGAAGTGACGCTTTGCTCGGCGTCCCCTGCGCTGGTGCTGCGACCTTTCGCCGAGCGCCTGGGCGTGGGGCTGATCGGCACCGAACTGGAGGTGATCGA
The DNA here is from genome assembly GCF_020401845.1 of Pseudomonas sp. HS-18. NCBI lineage: Bacteria > Pseudomonadati > Pseudomonadota > Gammaproteobacteria > Pseudomonadales > Pseudomonadaceae > Pseudomonas > Pseudomonas sp. HS-18. The sequence goes on along the minus strand of NZ_CP084413.1, from coordinate 4,227,136 downwards.
TGGCCGTATCACCGGCCGCATCGCCGGCGGCAATTGCCGCGCCGAGAACAAGGTGCTGCGCCTGCAGGCCAAGTACGGCCCCCTGACGGCTTACCGGCTGCGCGCCTGGGGCGACACCCAGGGCGACCATGCGCTGTTGCGCGCCGCACAGGACCCGCATTGGCGGGCCTTCCATCCGCGCTGGCGGCGAAAGATCGGCGCAGACCGGCCCGCCACCTGATCCGAAGGGTGGCCGGATCGATCCGGCCGACATTTCATTATCGAGAGTCGCAATCGTGGAACAGACACATATTGGTTTCCCCCCGTTGACCGTCGCGGTCTTTGTCGGGCTTGCCCTGGCGGCCCTTCTGCTGGACATGGTGAGCCACCGCGACAACAAGCCCATCTCCCTGGCGGGGGCGGCGGGCTGGTCAATCTTCTGGGTCGCCATTTCCCTGAGCTTCGCCGGGTTCCTTTACGTCCAGCATGGTTCCCAGGTGGCCAGTCTGTTCCTTACCGGCTATGCGCTGGAAAAGGTGCTGAGCGTCGACAATCTGTTCGTCTTCATCGCCATCTTCGCCTGGTTCAAGGTGCCGGATGGCCTGCGCCACCGCGTTCTGTACTGGGGAATCATCGGCGCCATCGTGTTCCGCGCCATCTTCGTGGCCATCGGTACGGGGCTGTTGGCGTTCGGTCCGTGGGTGGAGATCGTCTTTGCCGCGATCGTCGCCTGGACCGGCGTGATGATGCTCAGGGGTGGCGGCGACGATGACGGCGAGGAGGACTATTCCCGGCACCTGGCCTATCGCTTCGCCAGCAAGCTGTTCCCGGTCTGGCCGAAGCTGCTGGGCGGGCGTTTCTTCGTGGCGCGCAAGCAGCTCGAGGTGGAAGTGTGCAAGCCGGAGCACAAGGGCCTCAGCCTGGCCGCCAAGGGTGCGCTGTTTGCCACGCCACTGTTCCTCTGCCTGGTGGTGGTCGAGGTGTCGGACGTGCTGTTCGCCTTCGACTCGGTTCCGGCAGTGATCGCAGTGAGCCGCGAGCCGCTGATCGTCTACTCGGCCATGCTGTTCGCCATCCTCGGGCTGCGCACGCTGTATTTCGTGCTTGAAGCGCTCAAGCGCTACCTCGTGCACCTGGAGAAGTCGGTGGTGGTGCTGCTGTTCTTCATTGCCGCCAAGCTGGGCCTGAATGCCACGGATGCCCTGTTCCATCACGGCTACAGCATCGATGCCAACACCAGCCTGGTGGTCGTGCTGGCGGTCCTGGCGGTGGGGATTGTGGCGAGCCTGCTGTTTCCGCAGAAGGAGGAGGTCGAGGGGGAAGCTTCCGAACGCTGATCCTGCCCGGCATGAAAAAAGCCCGCGAATGCGGGCTTTTCTCGTTGTGCCGGCTCAGGCTGCTGCTGGCTCCTCGCGGGGGACGAACAGGCGGCGGGTGGCCAGCAGGTGGATGATGAAGCCGATCAGTGAGGCCCCCAGCAGGCCCACGCCCAGGCGGGTGAACATGCCGCCGGTGTCGGAGAGGTCCTGGAGGCGGTCCAGGCGGTCGAAGTGCGCCGGGTCGGCGTTGGCGTAGGCGATCTGCAGCACGGTACCTTCGGGGTACTTGTCGGCGTTGCTACCGGCCACGTCGAAGCGGCCGATGTAGGGCTGGCCCTTCACTTCGAACTGGTAGGTGAAGTGGTACATCTCCTTGGTGCGCCCGCGACGGCCGCGCTCCTCGGTGACTTCGTCCAGCACCAGCGGCGCGCTGACCACGGAATGGTCGGCGAGGATGCGTTTTGCGCGCAGGTGGTCGCCGATGGCGGTAAGGCACATCACCACGACGAAGCCGATGGAGAAAAGGGTGCAGATGATGCTGGAGACGCGGCGGACCTTGTCGTGGGCCCCTTGCGAGATCTTGAAGCTGAGCATGACGTTCCCTGCCTTTGTTTGAATAAGTAACAAAAGGCTACGGGCGGGGCGCCCCGGGTGTCCTTGTCAGTTTGTCAACCGCGCGCGGCGGGCGCTGGACAGAATGTCCGTGGCGCGGCGGCAGTCGCCGCGCCAGGCGGGGATCAGTGCTTGGGCGAGTCGTCCGGCAGGGCCAGTACCTGCTTCTCGCGGTTCCAGTCGAAGGGTTCGCCGTTTTCTTCTGCTTCGAAGCGGCGCTCGTCGAGCTGCTGGTACATCTGCAGTTCTTCGTCGGGCATGAAATGCAGGCAGTCGCCGCCGAAGAACCACAGCAGGTCGCGCGGCACCAGGTGGGCGATCTGCGGGTAACGGTGGAAGACCTGGCTGATCAGGTCCTGGCCCAGGTATTGGGCGCCTTCGGGGTCGCGCGGCAATTCCAGCATCAGTTCGTCGAACCGTTCCAGGAACAGGCCGTGGTTGTCCTCGGGAACCTGCTCGGCTTCGCCCAGCGCGCCGAGGATCATGCGCAGGTGGTTGAGCAGGGCAATGTGGTGGTCGAGATAGGCGCTGGCCATGGGAGTTCCTCTGGAGCTGTATTCAAACGGCTGCGGAGTATATCGGGTTTCGCCCGTGCTGCCGCCGGGGATGATCAGCGGATCGGGCGCATCTGGATCTGCCGGCGCTGGTTGTCGATCTGCTGGCGCTGCTGGTCGAGGATGCGTTGCTGCTGTTGCAGTTGGTCCTGCTGCAGCTCGCTCTTCTGCCGCTGGATCATCTGGTCGCTCTGCCGCCGCTGTTCGTCCCAGCGGCGTTGGCTGTCCTGCTGGCGCTTGAGGTTGTCCTGCTGTATCTGCAGGCGCTGGTTCTCGTAGTTCAGGCGCTGGCGGTCCAGTTCGTTCTGCCGTAGCTCGGACTGGCGGCGCAGGCTGTCCTGCTGTTGCTGGATGGGGTCGATGAGCGGACTGGGCGTGGGGGCCGGGCGCGGGCGGCTGGGATAGAGCCAGGGATCGGCCTGGGCGGCGCCGACGAGGAAGATCGCCAGCAGCGGAAGGAGGAATCGGCGCATGGGAGGTATCTCCATGACAGGGTTGCCCCCAGTGTGCACCTGATCATTGCGCTCGGCATTGCTTTGCGTCGGACAAGGAAAAGGGCGCCCGAAGGCGCCCTATGCGTGAAGCCTGTAGATCAGTCTGTGGTGGTGGTCGGTTTGCTCGCCGGCTTCTCCTTGTTCGATTTCTCGCTGGCGGATGTCTTTCCGGCCAGTTCTTCCTTGGAGAAATCGTCCACATCGATCACCGCCCGGCGGGCGCGCTCGGCGGCATGCAGGGTTTCAGCCTCGGTCGCCTCCAGCACGCCGGCCTCGCGGGCGGCGTCGATGGGCGATTGGCCTGGCTTGGGATCAACGCCGTGTTCCTTGAGGGCCTTGTGCAGTTTCTTCTGCAGCGGTGCGGCGGCGGCAAGTTGGTCGTAGGCGATGGTGAGCTTGGCGACCGGATCGTCCTCTCCGCTGGGCAGGTAGGCGCCGGCAAGGATCGCCTGCAGCGCCGGGTCGCTCAGCGGGCGGCCGAGGATATCGGCGATCTCGGCATCCAGCGCATCGCCAGGGCCACGGTGGCGGCGGCCCAGCGGCAGCACGAGCACGCGCAGCAGGCAGGCGAAGGCACGGTTGGGGAAGTTGTCGATCAGGTCGGCCAACGCCGCTTCGGCCTTCTCCAGGTTTTCCTCCATGGCCCAGCGCAGCAGCGGGTGGAGGTAATCCGGGTTATCCAGGTCGTGGTAGCGCTTGAGCGCGGCGGAGCCCAGGTACAGGTGGCTCAGCGCATCGCCCAGGCGCGCCGACAGGCGCTCGCGGCGCTTCAGCTCGCCGCCGAGCATCATCATGCTGAAGTCGGCGAGCAGGGCAAAGGAGGCGGCGAGACGGTTCAGCGCGCGGTAGTACGGGCGGCTGACGCGGTCGCCCGGCACCTGGTCGAAGCTGCCGAAGCCCAGGCCCAGCAGCAGGCTGCTGGCGGCGTTGCCGACGGCGAAGCCGATGTGGTCGAGCAGCAGTTCGTCGAACTCGCGCTCGGCCTGGTCCTGGTCTTCGCGGCGGGCCAGTTCCATTTCCTTCAGGACGTATGGATGGCAGCGGATGGCGCCCTGGCCGAAGATCATCAGGTTGCGCGAGAGGATGTTGGCGCCCTCGACGGTGATGAAGATCGGCGCGGCCTGCCAGGAGCGGCCCAGGTAGTTGTTCGGGCCCAGGATGATGCCCTTGCCGCCGTGGATATCCATGGCGTGGGCGATGCACTCGCGGCCGCGTTCGGTCAGGTGGTACTTGAGGATGGCCGAGAGCACCGAGGGCTTCTCGCCCAGGTCGACCGCGTTGGCGGTGAGGATGCGCGCGCTGTCCATCAGCCAGGCGTTGCCGCCGATGCGCGCGAGCGCTTCCTGGATGCCCTCGAAGGCCGACAGCGGCACGTTGAACTGCTCGCGTACCTGCGCATAGCGACCGCTGACGTAGCTGCCGGCCTTGGCGGCGCTGGTGCCCACCGCCGGCAGGGAGATCGAGCGCCCCACGGACAGGCAGTTCATCAGCATCATCCAGCCTTTGCCGATCATTTCCTGGCCGCCGATGATGTAGTCCAGCGGCACGAATACATCCTTGCCGGAGTTGGGGCCGTTCATGAAGGCGGCGCCCAGCGGCACGTGGCGGCGGCCGATCTGCACGCCGTCGGTGTCGGTGGGGATCAGCGCCAGGGTGATGCCGAGGTCTTCTTCCTCGCCCAGCAGGTGGTCCGGGTCATGGCACTTGAACGCCAGGCCGAGGAGGGTGGCGACGGGGCCAAGGGTGATGTAGCGCTTTTCCCAGGTCAGGCGCAGGCCGAGGACTTCCTGGCCTTCCCACTGGCCCTTGCAGACCACGCCGACGTCGGTCATGCCGCCGGCATCGGAACCGGCCTGCGGGCTGGTCAGGGCGAAGCAGGGGATTTCTGCGCCGGTGGCCAGGCGCGGCAGGTAGCGCTGGCGCTGGGCGTCGGTGCCGTAGTGCAGCAGCAGTTCGGCCGGGCCGAGGGAGTTGGGCACCATCACGGTGGAGGCGAGGTCGCCGCTGCGGGTGGCGAGTTTCATTACCACCTGGGAGTGGGCGAAGGCGGAGAAGCCCTTGCCGCCGTATTCCTTGGGAATGATCAGGCCGAAGAAGCCCTGGTCCTTGATGAAGGCCCAGGCCTCGGGCGGCAGGTCCATGTCCTTGCCGACCTGGTAGTCGTTGATCATCGCGCAGAGCTGTTCGGTGGGGCCGTCGACGAACGCCTGCTCCTCCTCGGTCAACTGCGCGCGGGGATAGGCGAGCAGGGTATGCCAGTCCGGACGGCCGCTGAACAGTTGACCGTCCCACCAGACCGTGCCGGCCTCGATGGCCTCGCGTTCAGTCTCGGACATCGGCGGCAGGGTCTTCTTGAACCAGGCGAACAGCCGCGAGGTGAACAGGCTGCGGCGCAGGTCGGTGGCGAGAATCGTCACCGCGACCACGGCCCAGATCAGCCAGAACAGCACCATCCAGCCGTGGGCGTGGCTGAACAGGCTCATCAGCACGAGGTACACGGCGACGATGCCGAGGGCCTTGAGCGGCGAGGCGCGGCGGTGCGCGAGCCAGGCAACGCCGAGGATCAGGACGAGTAACCAGACGAGCAGCATGCGGATTCCTCCATGACAGCCCGCCCCGGCGGCAGCGCGCCGTGGTGGGCTTGGTGACGAACAATGCGCGCGCAAAGCGACGGGCGTGAACACCCTTCACAATGCACCGGAAGCTTAGCTGGCCGAGCGGGACCGATGGCCGCATGGCCGGACAGCTTGGCCGGATCGCCTTGTCGGGGAGCCGATCCGGCTGGTTAGACTGGTGGCGCCATCAAGGACGACCAGCCCGGAGACAGAGCCATGCAGCAGTACCTCAAGCCCAGCCGCTTCGTTGATAGTGACCACCCCGGGGTAATCGAGTTCGCTCTAAATCATCGGGGCGACGGCGGTACGCCGCTGGAGCAGGCGGTGGCGCTCTATTACGCGGTGCGCGACGGGATTCGCTACAACCCCTACGTGTTCAGCCGCGACCCGCAGACCCTCAAGGGCAGTCACGCCCTGGAAAGCGGGCAGTCCTACTGCGTGCCCAAGGCCACGTTGCTGGCCGCTTGCGCCCGGCACTGCGGGATTCCCGCGCGCATTGGCCTGGCCGATGTGAAGAACCACCTGGCCACGCCGCGCCTGCTGGAGTTGCTGCGCAGCGAGGTATTCGCCATGCACGGCTACACCGAGCTGTTCCTCGAAGGCCGCTGGGTAAAGGCCACGCCGGCCTTCGATATCGGCCTGTGCGAGGCCTTCGGCGTGCTGCCGCTGGAGTTCGACGGGCGCAACGACAGCGTCTTCCACCCGTTCAATCGCGACGGCGAGCGGCATATGGAGTACCTGCGCGACCACGGGCAGTTCCCCGACGTGCCCGAGGCGTTTTTCTTCGGTTACCTCCGGCAGTGTTACCCGCATCTGTTCACCGGTGAAGACGCACCGCTGCAGGGCGACATGCGCAGTGAAGCAGCCAAAGCATGAACGCAATCGATAGTGACCATCAGTAGCTGTGTCTTTTTTCCTCGCGCCGTTGCCGGTAGTGTGCCGTCATCCGAAATCGCGTCCGTTGGGCGCGTGACCATCGAATGACGACAACAAGAGGGGCGCAGTATGCTGAAGATCTGGGGTCGGAAGAATTCCTCCAACGTGCGCAAGGTGCTCTGGTGCGCGGAGGAGGCGGGTCTGGCCTATGAGCGGATCGACGCCGGCGGCGCGTTCGGTGTGGTCAATGACGCGCCTTATCGTGCCCTGAACCCCAATGGCGTGGTGCCGACCCTGGAGGACGAGGGATTCGTCCTCTGGGAGTCCAACACCATCGTCCGCTACCTCGCCGCGCGCTACGCCCCGGACCTGTACCCGCAGGACCTGCAGCAGCGCGCCAGCGCCGAGAAGTGGATGGACTGGACCACCTCGTCCCTGGCCGCGCCGTTCCGCACCGTATTCTGGGGGACCGTGCGCACCCCGCCGGAACAGCGCGACCCGGCTGCCATCCAGGCTGCCCTCGATATCTGCGCGGGCCTGTTGGCAATTCCCGAGGCGGTGCTGGCAAAGCAGTCATACCTGTCTGGCGAACAGTTCGGTATCGGCGATATTCCCCTGGGCTGCTTCATCTATGCTTGGTTCGAAATGCCCATCGAGCGCCCGGCGCAGCCGCATCTCAAGGCCTGGTACGAGCGCCTGAAGGCACGCCCGGCCTACCGTGACGCCGTGATGACCGACCTGACCTGAGTCCCTGCGCGTGCCCCGAAGGTTGCAATCCTCGCGGCGTGCCCTTATCAAGCAGGCCTTTTCCAGAGACGTGCGTCTTTCCACCGACTTGCAACGGGAAAACCCATGAGTTCCGCGCTGTCCATCCGTCAACTGACGAAGACCTACGGCAACGGCTTCCAGGCCCTCAAGGGCATCGATCTGGACGTCGCCGAGGGCGATTTCTTTGCCTTGCTGGGCCCCAATGGCGCCGGCAAATCCACCACCATTGGCATCCTCTCCACCCTGGTGAACAAGACCAGCGGCACGGTCAATGTGTTCGGCCATGACCTGGACAAGGATCCCTACGGCTTGAAGCGCTGCCTGGGCGTGGTGCCCCAGGAATTCAACTTCAACCAGTTCGAGAAGGTGTTCGACATCGTCGTCACCCAGGCCGGCTACTACGGCATCCCGATGAGCGTGGCCAAGGGGCGCGCCGAGAAGTACCTGACCCAGCTGGGCCTGTGGGACAAGCGCAACTCCGCCTCCCGCGAGCTCTCCGGTGGCATGAAGCGCCGCCTGATGATCGCCCGCGCGCTGGTCCACGAGCCGCGCCTGCTGATCCTCGACGAACCCACCGCCGGCGTGGACATCGAACTGCGCCGCTCGATGTGGAACTTCCTTACCGAGCTCAACGGCGAAGGCATCAGCATCATCCTCACCACGCACTACCTGGAAGAGGCCGAGCAGCTGTGCCGCAACATCGCGATCATCGACCACGGCACCATCGTGGAGAACACCAGCATGCGCAAACTGTTGAACAAGCTGCATGTGGAGACTTTCTACCTCGACCTGCAGGGCACGCTCAGCGAGACGCCCAGGCTCGACGGCTATCCGGCGCGGCTGGTGGATGACCACACCCTGGAAGTGCAGGTGGACAAATCCCTGGGGATCAACGGTCTGTTCGTCCAGCTCAATGCCCAGGGCGTGCAGATCCTGAGCCTGCGCAACAAGAGCAACCGGCTGGAGGAGCTGTTCGTGTCGCTGGTGGAGAAGAATCTGTCGAAGGTGGCGGTATGAGTCACGAACTGCGCGCCAACTGGGTCGCCCTCAACACCATCGTCTACCGCGAAGTCCGCCGCTTCCTGCGCATCTGGCCGCAGACCCTGCTGCCGCCGGCGATCACCATGGTTCTGTACTTCGTCATCTTCGGCAACCTGATCGGCCGGCAGATCGGCGACATGGGCGGCTTTACCTACATGCAGTACATCGTGCCCGGCCTGATCATGATGTCGGTGATCACCAACTCGTACGGCAACGTGGTGTCGAGCTTCTTCGGCAGCAAGTTCCAGCGCAACATCGAGGAGTTGCTGGTGTCGCCGGTGTCGCCGCACACCATCCTCCTCGGCTTCGTCTGCGGTGGTGTTCTGCGCGGATTGGCGGTGGGCGTGATCGTCACCATTCTGTCGCTGTTCTTCACCGACCTGCAGATCCACCACCTGGGCATCACCGTTCTGGTGGTGGTGCTGACGGCGGCGATCTTCTCCATGGGTGGCTTCGTCAACGCGGTATTCGCCCGTAATTTCGACGATATCTCGATTATCCCGACCTTCGTGCTGACGCCGCTGACCTACCTGGGTGGGGTGTTCTACTCGATCACGCTGCTGCCGCCGTTCTGGCAGACCGTGTCGCTGGCGAACCCGATCCTGCACATGGTCAATGCCTTCCGCTATGGCATTCTCGGGGTGTCGGACATCCGCATCGGCACCGCGGTGATCTTCATGCTGGTGGCTACCGTGCTGCTCTACGTGTTCTGCGTGCGCCTGCTGGTGAGCGGGCGTGGGATGCGCCAGTGAGTGACGCATTGCGCTGATGCCAAAAGGCCCCGGTTGGGGCCTTTTAGTTTTTTGGGCCAGCTGGAACTTCGCTGCATTGGTTTGCCCTCACCCCAGCCCTCTCCCGGAGGGAGAGGGAGCCGCGCGTGCCGGCTGATGCCTTGGTTTCCGCCTATTCCGTACAGTCCCCTCTCCCTCTGGGAGAGGGTTAGGGTGAGGGGCTCTTAAGCGGGAAACTCGATAACGAACCGCGTCCACCCACCAGCCGACTCGCAACGAATCTCCCCGCCATGGGCGCGGATGATGGAGCGACAGATCGCCAACCCCAGTCCGGCGTGCTCGCCCTGGCCCTCGCGGCGGGCCGGGTCGGCGCGGTAGAAACGGTCGAACAGGCGCGGCAGGCGCGCGGCGGGAATCTCCCGGCCGGGGTTTTCCACGCTCAGGCGGCCCGGCTCCAGGCGTACGCGAATCTGCCCGCCGTCCGGGGTGAAGCGCAGGGCGTTGTCCAGCAGGTTGGCCAGTACCCTGCGCAGCAAGGCACGGTCGCCTTGTACCGACAGCTCGCCGTCGCGCCCCAGGCGAATGGATTTTTCCTCGGCCAGCGGTCCGTAGAACTCCAGCAGTTCGTCCACTTCGGCGGCCAGAGCCAGAACCTGGCGGTTCGGCGCGAGCAGGCCGTGGTCGGCCTTGGCCAGGAACAGCATGTCATTGACCATCGCGGTGAGCCGTTCCAGCTCCTCCAGGTTGCCGTGCAGCGCTTCGCGGTAATCCTCCAGACCGCGCGAGCGCGAGAGCACTACCTGGGTCTGGGTCAGCAGCCCGGTCAGGGGCGTGCGCAGCTCGTGGGCGATGTCGGCGGAGAAGGCCGACAGGCGCTGGAAGGCTTCTTCCAGGCGCGCCAGCATCGCGTTCAGTTCGCCGGCCAGGCCGCGCAGCTCCTGCGGCATCTGCCCGGCGTCGAGGCGGGTCGTCAGCGAGTGCGCGCTGACCTGGGCCGCCACTTCGCTCATGCGCCGCAAGGGGCGCAGGCTGGCGCGGGCCGCCCAGGCGCCAAGCAGCGCGGTGGCCAGGGCGGAGAAACCCATGGTCATCCAGATCAGGCGCTGCATGCGCTGCAGGAAGTGCTGGTGATGGGTGATGTCGAGGATCAGGGTGAGTTGCGCACCCTGCGGATTCCCGGCATCCAGCGGCGCTTGCAGTTCGCGGTAGGCGGGGGCTTCGTCGCTGGCCATGTTCATGGCGGGCAGTTGCCAGAACCAGCGTTGGCCGTCAGGGCCCTGCAGGCGCAGGCCGAGGTCGGGATGGCGCTCCAGTTCGCGGCGCAGTTCGGTGTCGTGGGGGGCGAGTTGTTCAGCACTGCCTACACCATTCAGTACGTCGCGGAAGATCGCCAGCTTGCCGTTCAGCAACTGCTGGTCCAGTTCGATGAAGTGTGCCTCGCTGGCGCGGCTGAAAATGAGGCCGGCCAGCAACGACACGGCGGCGGTGCAGGCGGCGAACAGCAGGCTCAGGCGCAGGCCGAGGGAGAGGCGGGCGCTCATGCTTCGCGCTCTTCCAGCACGTAACCCATGCCGCGCACGGTGTGGATCAGGCGTTGCGGGAAGTCGTCGTCGACCTTGGCGCGCAGGCGGCGGATGGCGACCTCGATGACGTTGGTGTCGCTGTCGAAATTCATGTCCCACACCTGGGAGGCGATCAGCGACTTGGGCAGCACCTCGCCGCTGCGGCGCAGCAGCAATTCCAGCAGGGCGAACTCCTTGGCGGTCAGGTCGATGCGCTTGCCGGCGCGCTGTACGCGGCGGCGCAGCAGGTCAAGCTCCAGGTCGGCCAGTTGCAGGGTGGTTTCCTGAATCTGCTGGCCGCCGCGGCGCAGCAGGGTGCGGACGCGGGCGAGCAGTTCGACGAAGGCGAAGGGTTTCACCAGGTAATCGTCGGCACCCAGTTCCAGGCCGCGCACGCGGTCTTCCACGGCGTCGCGGGCGGTGAGGAACAGCACCGGCACCGCGCTGCCGGCCTGGCGCACCGCCTGGAGGATCTGCCAGCCGTCGCGGCCGGGCAGCATCACGTCGAGGATCAGCAGGTCGTGCTCGGCGGCCAGGGCCAGTTGCAGCCCCTCGTCGCCATCGGCGGTCAGGTCGACGGCGAAGCCGGCCTCGCTCAGGCCCTGTTGCAGGTACTGGCCGATGCGGGGTTCGTCTTCGACGATGAGGAGTTTCATCCGGGTATCCATTCAGGCGCTCGGGGCGCGGCTGTCCTCAAGGTAATGGGGCGGTCAGCGAACTGACAGTGTCGGTATCGCAGACTGGCAGCGCATTCATTTTCAAGCGTCATTGAGGAGGCTGCCATGCACCTGATCATCTCCGCGCTGTTTGCCGTGCTGTTGTTCCCCGTCACGCCCGCCTGGGCTGACGGAGGAGGGGACATCACCTTCCAGCGTATGCAGGAACAGGCCGCCAAGGCGCGCCAGGTCTGCTGATTTCGCTTCATCGTGCTGCCCCTTGCCCGCCCTTCGGCGGGCTTTTTTCGCCCTCTTTATACCCGGTATCGGGCAAGCGAGCGCCAAGCTGACAGAGTTGTAATCTTCCCGACAGGTAACCCTCAGCCGCCGACAGCGACCATGGCCACCATTCCAGAAAGGAGATTCGCCATGTCCCTGCGTCATCTGCTCCAAGCTTCCGCCCTCGGCCTCGCCGCCGCTTTCAGCCTGCCGGCCCTGGCCGATACCGGGCACACCTACGACTTCGGCAAGCCGGCCCAGGCCGCCCAGGCCACCCGAACTGTGGAGATCAAGCTGGGCGAGATGTTCTTCGAGCCGGAGAGCATCGACGTGAAGCCGGGCGAGACCGTGCGCTTCGTCATCCACAACACGGGCAGCCTGCTGCACGAATTCAACCTGGGAAGCGCCGCCATGCACGCCGGCCACCAGAAGGAAATGCAGCAGATGATGGATACCGGGATGCTCACGCCCACCGGCATGCAGCACGACATGAGCCAGATGGACCACAGCAAGATGGGCCATGGCGACATGCCGATGATGAAGCACGACGATCCCAACAGCGTGCTGGTGGAGCCGGGCAAGAGCGCCGAACTGACCTGGACCTTCAGCAAGGCCACCAGCCTGGAGTTCGCCTGCAACATTCCGGGGCATTACCAGGCTGGCATGGTCGGCAAACTGACCGTCAAGCCTTGAGCGCGCCAAGATGATTCGCGCAAGGGATTGGGCTCTGGGGGCGCTGCTGCTGCTGGCACCGTTGGCGGTGCAGGCGGGCGTGTATGACCTGACGATTGGCGAGGGCGAGTTGAAACTGTCCGATGGCGCACGCAAGGCGCTCACGGTGAACGGCCGGACGCCCGCGCCGGAGTTGCGCTTCAAGGAGGGCGAGGACGTCGAATTGCGCGTCACCAACACCCTCGATCGCGACACCTCGCTGCACTGGCACGGGCTGATCCTGCCCTACACCCAGGATGGCGTGCCGGGCATCAGCTTTCCGGGTATCAAGCCCGGCGAGACCTTCACCTACCGTTTCACCGTGAAGCAGTCCGGCACCTACTGGTACCACGCCCACAGCGACTTCCAGGAAATCGAGGGCCTCTATGGCCCGCTGGTGATCGAACCGAAGTCGCGCGAGCCCTACCGCTATGACCGCGAGTACACCTTGCTGCTCGCGGACTGGCACGACACGAAGCCGGAAACCGTGTTCGCCAACCTGAAGAAGCAGAGCGACTACTACAACCATAACCAGCGAACCCTGGGGGATTTCATCGCCGACTCCAGTGCGAATGGTTTTCTGGCGACCCTGCGCGACCGCCTGGACTGGGGCGGCATGCGCATGACACCGACGGACATCGCCGACATCGCCGGCTTTCGCTTCCTGGTCAATGGTCAGGACAGCGAACAGAACTGGACCGGCCGGTTCAAGCCTGGCGAGCGAGTGCGCCTGCGCCTCATCAACGGCTCGGGCATGAGCTATTTCGACTTGCGCATTCCCGGCCTGAAGATGACTGTGGTGCAGGCCGACGGCAACGACGTGCAGCCGGTGACGGTGGACGAACTGCGTATCGCCGTGGCCGAAACCTATGACGTGATTGTCCAGCCGCAGGAAGACCGCGCCTACACCTTCTTCGCCGAAGCGATGGACCGCAGCGGATACGCCCGTGCCACCCTGACGCCGCGCGAGGGGCTGGTCGCCGAGGTGCCGGTTCTGCGCGAGCGGCCGTTGCTGACCATGGCCGATATGGGCATGAGCCACGGAGGCATGGATCACGGCAGCATGGCGATGGGACATCCGGAAGGTTCGGACATGGCCGGCATGGATCACTCCAAAATGGCCGGCATGGATCATTCGCAGATGGCTGGGATGGATCATTCGACCATGGGCGCCGCGGCGCCGAAGTCCGACTACGCCCCCGGCAGCGGTCTGACCCCGCAACCGGCCGAGCCGGGCAATCGCCTGCTGGTCTACGCGGACCTGAAAGCCATGCGTCCCTACGCCGACTACCGTGCGCCGGATCGCACCATCGAGTTTCGCCTGACCGGCAACATGGAGCGCTACTTCTGGTCCATCGACGGCAAGAAGTACTCCGAGGCGGAGCCGATCCGCCTGACCTACGGCGAGCGCGTGCGCATCCGCTTCGTCAACGACACCATGATGACCCACCCCATGCACCTGCACGGCATGTGGATGCAGCTGGACAAGGGCAATGGCCGCTTCAACCCGCTCAAGCATGTGGTCAGCGTGGCGCCGGGCAGCACCCTGGACGTCGACGTACCGGCCGACGCGCTGGGCGAGTGGGCCTTCCACTGCCACCTGATCTACCACATGGCCGCCGGCATGATGCGCAAGGTCATCGTCGAGCCGGCACCCGCCAGCGCCAGTCTCTGAGGACCCGCCATGAAACGCATTGCAACGGTGGCCTGCGCGGCGACCCTGGGCCTGGCCTTGCCCGCAGAAAGTGCCGAGATGGACGACATGCCGATGGGCTCGCTGCTGATCCAGCGCCTGGAAAGCCGCTTCCACGGCAACGACCAGGCCCTGGGCTGGGAAGCCCAGGGCTGGTACGGCACCGATTACCAGAAGCTCCGTCTGAAGCTGGAAGGCGAGCGCGATGCCGGCGGCCCGACCACCGACAATGAGGTGCAGCTGCTCTACCAGCGAATGGTCGCGGATTTCTGGGACTGGCAGGTGGGTGTGCGCCATGACGACCAGCCGGGACCGTCACGTACTTACGCCGTGCTGGGTATCCAGGGCCTGGCACCGCAGTGGTTCGAGGTGGACGCCAACCTGTTTCTCAGCGAGCGCGGCGATCCATCCCTGCGCCTGGAGACCGAGTATGAGCTGCTGCTGACCCAGCGGCTGATCCTCGAGCCATCGCTGGAATACAACCTGGCGCTGGCCGATGACCGGGATATCGGCGTGGGCGCGGGCGGCAGCGAGCTGGAGGCGGGTTTGCGCCTGCGCTACGAAATCCGTCGCGAGTTCGCCCCTTATTTCGGCTATGTCTGGAGCAAGACCTATGGCCGCAGCGGCGACATCGCCCGCGCCGAAGGCGAGGATGACGAGGAGGGCTACTGGGTCGCGGGCGTGCGGATGTGGTTCTGAGGGTAGGTTGCTCTTCATAGAAGCGAGCTTGCTCGCGAACGGATTTCCCGGCGGCGTTATCGCCATGACGGTTCGCGAGCAAGCTCGCTCCTGCAGGGCGGGTGTCGCGGCGAAGGGCCCGGTTCGTCCGCCGGCTGCTGAAAGGCGAGGCGGATTTGTATACACTCGCCGCCTCGCGCCACCGCCCGCAACGTCGATCCAGCAGGTCCTCACATGCAGCATCCCGCCGAACACTCGCCCCTGGGCAAATCCAGCGAATACGTCTCCACCTACGCGCCGGAGCTGCTCTTCCCGATCTCGCGCACCACCAAGTGGGCGGAGCTGGGCCTGACTGCGGACACCCTGCCGTACCAGGGCGTGGACCTGTGGAACTGCTATGAGCTGTCCTGGCTGACCGCATCGGGCAAGCCGGTGGTGGCCATCGGCGAGTTCTCGATCCCGGCGCAGTCGCCTAACATCATCGAGTCCAAGTCCTTCAAGCTCTACCTCAACTCGCTGAACCAGACCGCCTTCGACAGCGCCGAAGCCGTGCGTGCGGTGATGGAGCGCGACTTGTCTGCCGCCGCTGGCGCGCCGGTCGGTGTGCGCGTACGCAGCCTGGACGAAGTGGCAGGCGAGGGCGTTGCCGTCATCGAAGGCACCTGTGTCGATGATCTGGACGTTGCGGTGGAGAGCTACGACCACCCGCGCCCGGAACTGCTGAGCTGCGATGACACTCGACGCGTCGACGAAGTGCTCTACAGCCACCTGCTCAAATCCAACTGCCCGGTCACCGGCCAGCCGGACTGGGGCACCCTGGTGGTCGAGTACGCCGGCCCGGCGCTGGATGCCGCAAGCCTGCTGGCCTACGTCGTCTCGTTCCGCCAGCACCAGGACTTCCACGAACAGTGCGTCGAGCGCATCTACCTCGACCTGCAGCGCCTGCTGCAGCCGACTCGCCTGACCGTCTATGCACGTTACGTGCGCCGTGGTGGGCTGGACATCAACCCGTACCGCAGCAGCGAAGCCGTGCAGCCGGACAATCGCCGGCTGGTGCGTCAGTAGTTGCTGGCGCGCCTGTCAATCGCGGATACAAAAAACCCGGCCATGGCCGGGTTTTTCATGTCTGGGAGCTTCAGATGCCCATGTTCGCCAGGCTCTGCACGATGGAGCGAAGCGTGCCGGCCAAGGTCGGATGGCTTGCCTCGAAGCGCTCGACGGCGAGGTTGACGTTGTCCATCAGGGTCTCGTCGGCCAGCGCCTCTTCGTTGGCCAGCTGCAATTCGATGTCCTTGATCAGGGCTTGCAGCGATTCGCGCTCCTCCGCGTTCAACGGCGGCTGGCGCTCCAGCTGGTCGCGCAGGGCCTGAAGTTCTTCCTGGAGGCGTTGTGTCGGCATGGTGGTGTCCTTCTGCGGTACGTACCCAAAGATGGACCTCGCCCGACGGGGAAAAGGTCCATCGCCATGCCTTTGAGCTTAACTCGCCGCGCGCACCCTTGCCTGATGCCGATCAACGCGCAGGAGACGTTCGAGCAGCGGGAAGAAGTGCTCCAGCTCCGGCGTGCGCATGGCCGGGTCCTTGCCCAGGTCGTCCAGGCGGCGCAGCGTCAGCGCGTCCTGGGAGAAAGGCGCGTTGAGAAAGGCGCTGGAGCCGCGTTCATCGAACGGCCCGCCCTGCAGCGCCAGGCTCTGCCGCGAGGCCGTGGACAGGCCGGCGTGGTAGGCCGGGTCCACCGCGCAGAGGTAGCGCTTGGCGGCTACGTGCAGGCGAATCGGCTGCCAGACGGCTTCGGGCAACAGCTCGCGCAGCAGGTTGGCGCCGAATTCCTCGTGCCGCTGGTCCTGTTCATCGATCAGTTGCGGATCTTCATAGAGGTGGCCGATGTC
Organism: Pseudomonas sp. HS-18; assembly: GCF_020401845.1. Taxonomy (NCBI): domain Bacteria; kingdom Pseudomonadati; phylum Pseudomonadota; class Gammaproteobacteria; order Pseudomonadales; family Pseudomonadaceae; genus Pseudomonas; species Pseudomonas sp. HS-18. Next base: position 4,210,680 of record NZ_CP084413.1, on the reverse strand, counting down.
GTGGAGCAGGGCGGCGATCACCAGGCTGTCGGAACAGCCGGCGCGCTCGGCCAGGGTGGCGCACTGCAACGCGTGCTCGGCCTGGCTGACGGCCTCGCCGTAAGGTTCGGCGCCGTGGCTGGCGAAGCGCTCGGCCAGCTCGTCGAGAAAGCGGTGGCGTTCGTGCTTCATGGTTTTTCTCCTTTCAGGCGGCGGCCGGCGATGTCCTGCAGGCAGGAGTCCAGCTCGCCCAGGTGATCGATGACCGAGTGCACACCGAGCCGGTACAGGCCCAGCGTGGCCTGTGCGCGCAGGCGGTCGCGGTCGAGGTTGCCCAGGGCGTCCCAGTCTCCCGGCGCCTGGCCGCACAGTGGGCCGCTGGCGGCCAGGCCGATGGTCCACAGGCCGGCGTTCAGGCCTGCCTGGAGCAGGCGCGGCTGGCCGCTGACCAGCACGCAGCCGTCCAGTAATGGCGTGCCAAGCTGCATCAGTGCCTGCCAGCAGGAGTCTGGCGCCGGCCACTGGCGGCCGGCGATATCCAGGCCGGTGGCAAGGTGTTCGTCCAGCGCGGCAGCAAGATGCAGCGTGGTGGCCCTGGGTAGCTCATCCAGCCAGCCGCAGGGAATACCGCGCCGGTGCAGTGACTGCAAGGCATCCAGCGCGCCGGGCGTCACCTCGGCGTGGGCCTGGGCGGCTTCGTCCAGGGCCGACTGGAACAAGTCGCACTCGGGGGCGTCGGCATCGTGGCCCAGGGCCAGATCCAGCGCCTGCTGCGGGGGCAGGGCGAGGGCGGAGGTCAGGCGCTCCGGCGGACAATCGGGGCAACTACGTTGCAGGGCAACCGGCAGCGTCCTTGCGCCGAAGTCCACCAGATCACCGGACAGTCCGAACAGCAGGGTGGTGAAGCGTGGAAGGTCGGCAGTCGCAGGCATGGTGGGCTTTTCTGATAATTGGTCTAGGCCAGACTAGCGAGCCATTGTGACGGTCCGATGAAGTCCCCCTGCTGCCCGTTATAATCGCCGCGCCTTTTTGTGGAAGACACCCATGCCGGTCGAACCCATGCCCCATTACCTGCGCATTCGCGACCAGTTGGCGCAGGACATCGCCAACGACACCCTCACCGAGCGCCTGCCCGCCGAGCGCGAGCTGGCCGAACGCTTCGGCTGCACCCGCGTAACCCTGCGTGAGGCGCTGCAACAGCTGGAAACAGAAGGCGTGCTCTACCGCGAGAATCGCCGCGGCTGGTTCGTCTCACCGCCGCGCATCCGCTACAACCCGACCCGCACCACGGGCTTCATGGATTACGTTCAGGCCCAGGGGCGGGTGCCGCGTACCGAAGTGCTGGCGGCTGAACGCCGTACCGCCGGGTCCGCTATCGCTCGACGCATGGGGCTGGATGAAGGGGCCGAGGTGTTTCATATCCTGCGCCGACGCTGGGTCGACGAACGCCCGGTAATGCTGGAGGAAATCACCCTGGATGCCAGTTGGTGCCCCGGGTTGCTCGACCATGGTCTGGACACCTCGCTTACCCGCGTACTGCGCGAGGAGCTGGGACTCAGCCTGTCACGTTCCGAGCTGGCCATGCATTCCACGGCGCTGGTGGCTGCGCGGGCGACACCGCTGCAACTGACGCCGGGCGCGCCAGGACTGCACGTGGAGCGCGCAAGCTTTGTCGACGGTGGCCGGATGGTGGAGTGGGACCAGGAGTTCTGGCGTTCCGATGCACTGGAAATTGTCATCGACGCACGGTATCCGGACTGAAGTGGCACTATGCTTTCTGTTGAAGGCAAGCGAAACGGCAGAGCGTGATCCAAATCGAAATCCTGCGAGATCGGTTCGGGTCCGCAAAACCCTTCGGCCTCTATATAATCTGCCCGCACAGCGGGGCCGCCATGGCTGGCCCGAAAGACATTCACTGGAGAACTCCCGATGCGCCCACTAGGCGTCCAATGGACGAAACGCTGCTTCAGCCTGCTCGCCGCCGCCGGTCTGGCCACGATCCCGTTCCTGGCACAGGCCGCCAGCGAAGACGACCCGTGGGAAAGCGTCAACCGCCCGATCTTCACCTTCAACGACACACTGGACACCTACGCCCTCAAGCCGTTGGCCCAGGGCTACCAGTACGTCACACCGAACGTCGTGCAAGACGGCGTGCACAACTTCTTCGGCAACATCGGTGACGTGCGCAACCTGGTCAACGACCTGCTGCAACTGAAGTTCCGCGATGCCGGCGTCGACACCAGCCGCCTGCTGTTCAACACTACCTTCGGTCTGGCCGGCTTCATCGACGTCGCGACCCACATGGGCCTGCGCCGCAACGACGAAGACTTCGGCCAGACCCTCGGTCATTACGGCGTGGGCAGCGGCCCTTACGTGATGCTGCCGCTGCTGGGCCCCAGCACCCTGCGCGATGCGCCCTCGCTGATCCCGGATGCCTACACCGGCCCGTATCCCTACATCGACAATGTATCGGTGCGTAACAGCCTGCGCGGCGTCAACGTGGTCGATACCCGCGCCGACCTGCTCAAGTCCGAGAAGCTGATCAGCGGCGACAAATACACCTTCATCCGCAACGCCTACCTGCAGAACCGCGAGTTCAAGGTCAAGGACGGCGAGGTCGAAGACGACTTCTGATCCGCCTTGCCCGCAGCCCGCTCCTGTCCTCCAGCCCGCGCCGTTCGTGGCGCGGGCTGCGGCTGCTTGAACCCTTGAGCGGATGGGAGTACTGTCTGCGCCTTGTCGCGACCGACCCGCGCCGCTGTTCCCTAGAATGAGCGCCAAACCACAACCCCGGCGCCGTTTGCCTGGATGACCCATGCACAAAGCCAGTGCCTCGCTGCTGATTATCGATGACGACGACGTCGTCCGCGAAAGCCTCGCCGCCTACCTGGAAGACAGCGGATTCAAGGTCACACAGGCCACCAACGGCCTGGAAGGCCTGAAGGTCTTCGAACACCAACTCCCCGACCTGGTGATCTGCGATCTGCGCATGCCGCAGATGGACGGCCTCGAGCTGATCCGTCGCGTCAGCGAGATGGCGGTGGAAACCCCGGTGATCGTGCTGTCCGGTGCCGGTGTGATGAGCGATGCCGTCGAAGCCCTGCGCCTGGGTGCCGCCGACTACCTGATCAAGCCGCTGGAAGACCTTGCCGTCCTGGAACACTCGGTACGCCGTGCCCTGGACCGCGCCTTCCTGCGCTCGGAAAACCGCCGCTATCGCGAAAAGCTGGAAACCGCCAACCGCGAACTGCAGGCCAGCCTGAACCTGCTCCAGGAAGACCAGAACGCCGGTCGCCAGGTGCAGATGAACATGCTGCCGGAAACGCCCTGGGAGTCCGAAGGACTGGCGTTTTCCCACCAGATCATCCCGTCGCTGTATCTGTCGGGTGACTTTGTCGATTACTTCCGTGTCGACGCCCGCCGCATCGGCTTCTATCTCGCCGACGTTTCGGGGCACGGCGCCTCGTCCGCCTTCGTCACCGTGCTGCTGAAGTTCATGACCACGCGGCTGCTGTACGAGTCCAAGCGCAACGACATGCTGCCGGAATTCAAGCCGTCGGACGTCCTCGGCCACATCAATCGCGGGCTGATCAACTGCAACCTGGGCAAGCACGTGACCATGCTCGGCGGGGTGATCGACCTGGATACCGACCGCCTGACCTACAGCATCGGCGGGCACCTGCCGTTGCCTGTGCTCTATGTCGACGGCGAAGCCCGTTACCTGGAAGGCAGAGGCCTGCCGGTTGGGCTGTTCGACGAAGCGACTTACGAGGATCATGTCCTCGATCTTCCCAAATCCTTCAGTCTTTCCCTGTTCTCGGACGGCATTCTCGATGTCCTTCCGGGAGCTACGCTGAAAGAAAAGGAGACGGCACTGCCCGAGCAGGTCGTCGCCGCCGGCGGAACCCTGGATGGCCTGCGTCAAGTCTTCGGACTGGCCAAGTTGTCCGAGATGCCGGATGATATTGCCTTGCTGGTGTTGAGCAGGAACCTTGCATGAGTACCGGTAAAATCCAGTTCGCCGAGCAGGATGGCTCATTCGTCCTGAAGTTCGTGGGCGAAGTCCGACTGACCCTGTGTTCGGCGCTGGATGCCACCATTGAAAAAATCTTCGCCGCGTTGAATTTCTCGGCGATCATCATCGATCTCACGGAAACCCAGAGCATCGACAGCACCACGCTGGGCCTCCTGGCGAAGTTGTCGATTCTCTCGCGGCAGAAGGTCGGACTGTTGCCCACGCTGGTCACCACCAACGCGGACATCACCCGGCTGCTGCAGTCGATGGGCTTCGATCAGGTGTTCAACATCGTCGATCGCCCGATTCCGTGCTCGGATTGCCTGACCGATCTGCCTCCCCAGGACCAGTCCGAGGAGGTGGTGCGCGGTAAGGTGCTCGAGGCCCACCGTATCCTGATGGGCCTGAACGAGACCAATCGCGAGGCCTTCCACGATCTGGTGAGCGCGCTCGAGCGCCACTGATTCGATGAGCTGAAATGCAAACCGGCGCCCTGGGGCGCCGGTTTGCATTTGCTCGTCCGCAGTTTTCAGCGCTTGGCGAGCAGCGCCTCGAGCTTTTCCTGGTCGCGGGCGAACAGGCGGATGCCTTCGGCCAGCTTCTCGGTGCCCATGGCGTCTTCGTTCATTTGCCAGCGGAAGGTGCTCTCGTCCAGAACCTGGCGCGCCTCGCCACCACCGGGCTGCAGCGCGCGCGGCAGCTCGCCCTGGGCATCAGCCAATTGCTGCAGCAGGTCCGGGCTTATAGTCAGGCGGTCGCAGCCGGCGAGCTGCTCGATCTGGCCGAGGTTGCGGAAGCTGGCGCCCATCACTACGGTGTCGTAGCCGTTGGCCTTGTAGTAGCGATAGATGCGCGAAACGGACTGCACGCCTGGATCTTCCGCGCCGACGTAGTCGCGGTTATTGGCCTTCTTGTACCAGTCGTAGATGCGCCCGACGAAGGGCGAGATCAGGAACACACCGGCGTCGGCGCAGGCGGCGGCCTGGGCGAAGGAGAACAGCAGGGTGAGGTTGGTCTGGATGCCTTCGCGCTCCAGTTGCTCGGCAGCGCGGATGCCCTCCCAGGTGGAGGCGATCTTGATCAGCACGCGGTCGCGGCCGATGCCTTGCTGGTCATACAGGTCGATCAGGCGATGGGCGCGCTGCAGCGTGGCTTCGGTATCGAAGGACAGGCGGGCGTCAACCTCGGTGGAGATGCGCCCCGGAATCACGCCCAGAATGTCCTTGCCCACGGCGACGGCGAAGCGATCACAGGCGAGGCCGGCGTCACCCTGCGCGCCTTCGGTGGCGCGTGCCAGGTGCTCGGCGTAGCGGGGCAGGGCGGCAGCCTTCAGCAGCAGCGACGGATTGGTGGTGGCATCCACCGGCTTCAGGCGGGCAATGGCGTCGAAATCGCCGGTATCGGCGACAACCGTGGTGTATTGCTTGAGTTGTTCCAGCTTGGAGGTCATGGCGCGTCTTCCGTAGAGAGTGCATCGACCTTACCCGAGGCCGATGCGCCACTCAACGGGACTCAGTGATCGGCGAGAAGTTCTCCCGCCTGATCAAGCAATCCCAGCGAATCCTTGGTCTTGTGAACGTCCACCGAGAGCAGTTGGCGGAAGCGCCGTGCGCCAGGGAATCCCTGCGCCAGGCCAAGGACGTGGCGGGTCACATGGTGCATTGCGCCGCCTTCGGCAATGTGCCGCTCGATGTACGGGCGCATTCGCGCCAGGGCTTGCGCGCGGGTGATGGCCGGCTCCGACGAGCCATACAGCGCGGCGTCCACCTGGGCCAGCAGATAGGGGTTGTGGTAAGCCTCGCGGCCGAGCATCACGCCATCGAACACCTGCAGGTGCTCGCGGCATTCTTCCAGGGTCTTGATGCCGCCGTTGAGGACGATTTCCAGTTCCGAGAAGTCGCGCTTGAGCTGCGCGGCGATGTCGTAGCGCAGCGGTGGGATTTCGCGGTTTTCCTTGGGCGACAGGCCTTCGAGGATGGCGATGCGCGCGTGCACGGTGAAGCTGCGGCAGCCGGCGTCGCGCACCTGGCCGACGAAGTCGCAGAGCTCTTCGTAGCTGTCGCGGCCGTTGATGCCGATGCGGTGCTTGACCGTTACCGGGATCGATACCGCATCGCGCATGGCCTTCACGCACTCCGCCACCAGCGCCGGGTGGCCCATCAGGCAGGCGCCGATCATGTTGTTCTGCACGCGGTCGCTGGGGCAGCCGACGTTCAGGTTCACTTCGTCGTAGCCAGCTGCTTCGGCCATCTTCGCCGCCGCCGCCAGGTCCGCCGGATTGCTGCCGCCCAGTTGCAGGGCCAGCGGGTGCTCGCACTCGTCGTGACGCAGGAAGCGTGCGGCATCGCCGTGCAGGATGGCGCCGGTGGTGACCATCTCCGTGTAGAGCAAGGCATGGCTGGAGAGCTGGCGCAGGAAGAACCGACAGTGGCGGTCGGTCCAGTCCATCATCGGCGCCACGCTGAAGCGGCGGGAAGGCTCGGGGCGGGTAGTGGCGGTCGGAGCGGCAGTGGTCATCGGTGCTTCGTATCTGGCTTCGCTTGGGGGCGCGAAATCGTTCGCACCGCGGAAAGGGCGGAGATTTTACCGGGGTTGCCCGCTCCGCGCACGGAAACCGGCGGGCGGTCTGTCTTGGCCTAGCAGTCAGCATCGACGCAGCTGCTACCCTCTGGGTTCCTGACAGAAGGATCTCATTCGATGAAACGCCTATTGCTGACGCTCCCGCTGATCCTGCTGGCGGCCTGTTCCTCGCCGGGCAAGCTGAAGGAGGAGGCGCCAGGGTTGCGGATGGAAAGCGCCAAGTCGCCCTCGGTCTATATGACCTGCCTGTTGCCGAAATGGCGGGAGATCCGCTCGTCGTCGTCGGTGAAGGAAATCCGCTTTGGCTACCGGCTGCTGATGCCGACCACAGCGAGCGATAGCCCCGAGGCGTTGCTGGAGGCTACGGCAGCGGACAAGGGGAGTGATGTGGTGCTCTATCGCCGCCATTCGCCGAGCCCGGACGATGCGATCAACCTGGCGGCGCGCAGCTGCCTGTAGCGACTCAAGCAGCGCCTCGTCTACCACTAAGGAACGATAGCCGCCGCGTGAAGCAGGCGGCCTAATGGCTCTGACAAGAATAATCGGGCTTCCCGGCAGCGTGCCTGCGCTGTGCAGCGGTAGGGCCCGCCAGAAGAGAGCTGCCGCCATGGATATCGCGCGCCCGCGTATCGTCCTCATCCTTACCCTGCAGACGTGCGGCCTGGTGCTGCTGTTCATCGCCCAGGCGCTGGGCGGCTGGCCGCTGTCGTTGTGCCTGCTGCTGGCTGCGGTGCTGCTCTGGGGGCCATGGTTAGTTCCCGAGCGGGCGGCCCCGGCCGGTGCGCTGGCGGTGCTGCCGGATGTCGCGGAGCTGACCCGCGAGCTGTCCCAGGGCACCAGTCGCAATGCGCTGTCCGCCGCCGGGGTGTCCTTCTCGGTGCAGCGCCTGGTGGAGAAGCTGGAGTCCCAGGTGGTGGCGGCCGAGCAGATCGTCGGCAGCGCCGAGGTGATGATCCATACCGAGCGGGCTACGTCGAACCTGGCCCGCCAGGCGAAGGAGGCAGCCACGCTCGCCCGCGCCGGCAGCGATGCCAGGCGCAGCGAGTTGCACGCCGCTATCGATTGCATGCGCCAGCTGAGCCAGCGCGCCAGTGCCAGCCGCGTGCTGATCGAGACGCTGAATGCGCGCAGCGAGGACATCCAGCGCGTGACCCAGGTGATCCAGTCCATCGCCAGCCAGACCAACCTGCTCGCGCTCAATGCCGCCATCGAGGCGGCGCGCGCGGGCGAGCATGGGCGCGGCTTTGCGGTGGTCGCCGAAGAGGTGCGCGGCCTGGCTGGACGCACCGCCGAGGCTACCGACGAAGTCGGGCAGATGATCGAGGATATCCAGCGCCAGACCGGCGAGGTGGTGGAGCAGATTCGCCAGCTCACCGATGACCTGGGCCTGGGCGTCAGCCAGGTGGAAAGTACTGGCCGGCAGTTGCAGGACATCGCCGGGCTGGCCGCCACGGTGGAGACCCAGATCACCGAGATTGCCGAAGGCGCGGAGATCAACCGTAACCAGCTGGACAGCCTGTTCGCCGCCGTCGAGCAGGTGCGCGGCGACCTGCGCGCCAGCGACGAGCAGACGCACCGGTTGGCGGACGCGGCGGTGCAGTTGGAAACCCAGGCGGAGATGATCAGCGAGCGCCTGGCTGAGGTGGCGCTGGACGACTATCACCAGCGCGTCTATGACCTTGCCCGCGCCGGTGCGCAGGCCATCGGTGCGCGTTTCGAGGCGGATATCGACACGGGGCGCATCGGCCCGGAGGATCTGTTCGACCGCGACTACCAGCCGATGCCGGGCACTCGGCCGCAGAAATTCCGTACGCGTTTCGACCGTTACACCGATGAGGTGCTGCCGCGCATCCAGGAAGACCTGCTGCAACGCCATGAAGGGCTGGTGTTCGCCATCGCCTGTACCGCCGAGGGTTACGTGCCGACGCACAACCAGGCGTTCAGCCATCCGCCCAGCGGCGACCTGCAGGTGGACATGCTGAAGAGCCGCAGCAAGCGTCTGTTCAACGACCGCACCGGGGTGCGCTGCGGCAGCCACAACCAGCCCATGCTGCTACAGACCTACTGCCGCGATACCGGCGAGCTGATGCACGACCTCTCGGTGCCGATCTACGTGCGTGGGCGCCAGTGGGGCGGCCTGCGCCTGGGCTACCGGCCGGAAGCCTGAGGCTCCAGGGGCTAGCCCGCTCCTACTAAGAACCGCAGGCGAAAAAAAGCCGCGAAGGAGTTGGACGCGGCTTGGGTGCGGGGCCCGGGGGCGCCCGCGAAAGGGTTTCAGTGATGCCCGCAGAGGGCGTCGCGGCCTTGTTCGCCGAGTATGTTGAAGAGGATGTTCAGCACCACGGCCCAAATTGCGGTCATCGCGATGCCGCTATGGGTGATCGGCTCCATCCATTGGGGCAGCGCGGCGAAGAAGTCCGGGCGTACCACCGGCACCATTCCCATCCCGATGCTCACCGCTACCAGCAACTGGTTGCGGCGATCGACGATGTCCGCCTCATGAAGGATGCGGATGCCGCTGGCAGCGACCATGCCGAACATGGCGATGCCGGCGCCGCCCAGGACGGCGGGCGGAATCGAGGCGACCAGGAAGGCGGCCTTGGGCAGCAGCGACAGGGCGATCAGGAACAGCGCGGCGGCGGCGGTGACGTAGCGGCTGCGCACGCCGGTCATTTGCACCAGGCCGATGTTCTGGGCGAACGAGGAATGGGTGAAGGTATTCATGAAGCCGGCGACGAACGACGCGCTGGCATCGCACAACAGGCCACGGCGCAGGCGGTTGGGGCAGATTTCGGTCTCGGTGATCTTGCCCAGGGCGAGGAACATGCCGGTGGACTCGACGAAGATGATCACCACCACCAGGCACATCGACAGCACCGGAGCCAGGTGGAATTCCGGGGCACCGAAATGCAGTGGCGTGACGATGTCGAACCACGGGCGCTGTTCGATGCCGTCCAGGCTGACCATGCCCATGCTGGCGCCGATGATGTAGCCCAGCAGCATGCCGATCAGCACCGAGACGTTGACCCAGAAGCCCTTCAGGAAGCGGTTGATCAGCAGGATCACTGCCAGCACGAAGGTGGACAGGGCGAGGTATTCGATGGCGCCGAAGTTGGCGGCTGCCTTGCCGCCGCCGGCCCAGTTGATCGCCACCGGGAACAGGCACATGCCGATGGAGGTGATCACGGTGCCGGTTACCAGCGGCGGGAAGAAGCGCACGATGCGGCTCATGAACGGCGCGATGAGCATGCCGAAGAAGCCGGCGGCGATGGTCGCGCCGAAGATGCCGGTCATGCCCACACCGGGCATCCCGGCCATGGCGACCATGCTGCCCACGGCGGCGAAACTGGCGCCCATCATCACCGGCATGCGGATGCCCACCGGGCCGATGCCGAGCGATTGCACGAGCGTGGCGATGCCGGCGACCAGCAGGTCGGCGTTGATCAGGAAGGCGATTTCTTCACGGGAGAGACCGGCGGCCTGGCCGACGATCAGTGGTACGGCGACGGCGCCGCCATACATCAGGAGAACGTGCTGGAAGCCGACCAGCAGCAGCTGCAGCAAGGGCAAACGCTGGTCGACGGGCGAGCCGGTAGGGGAGCGCTCAGTTACCACGGACATGCAACACCTCGGTTTTTATTGTTGTCAGTCGCTGGTTGCCGGACGGGCACGACAACCGGGAAGTACTGGCCGATCTCACCCCCGGGGCCGAGCGGGTGAAGCGGTGCGGGACTTTATAAACGCGATGTGTATTACGTTCAATCGATTTTTGTATACAACTAGTCGGTCATGTTTTGTCTCTGCAGTGCTGGATGGCTCTAGGTCGCGTGTTTCCTGGTTTCAGCAATTCTGTAGCCATTGGTCGAGTGGACTACATTTTTTGTTTCAAGGGGGGCAGCGGATGGCAATCGCGGACCCGCCGAGCCATGCCGGACTTTTGTACAGACATAAAAAAACCGCACCCGAAGGTGCGGTTCTTCTGGCCGTGCCGCAGGCTCAATTAACCTGGGCACCCTTGGAGATCCAGTCTCCAACGAGCTTGCGCTCTTCCGGGGTCATCTGCGTGATGTTGCCCAGCGGCATGACCTGCGAAGCCACGGCCTGCGCCTGGATGCGCGGGGCGAGCTGCTGGATCTGCTGCGGGGTGTCGAACATCACGCCGGCCGGCGCGGTACTGAACAGATTGCTGGTCGGCTTGGCCGAGTGGCAGACGGCGCAGCGTTCCTGGATGACGTGATGGACCTTGTCGAAGCCTTCGGTCGAGCCCGCGGCGGTGGACGCCTGGGTCGGAGCGGCCTGAGCCTGCTGGGCGGCAGCGGCCTTGGCGGCTTCCTTGTCCTTGGCGCGTTCGGCCGGGGTCTTGCCGCCAACGGCGGTTTCCGGCAGCGGCTGGTACTCGATCTTCTGAGCTTGCGCGGTAGAGGAGGCGTCGCTGGTTGGCCAGTTCGGGCCGGTGACGAAGGCCAGGGCGATCATGCCGACGGCGCCGGCGGGCAGGGCCCAGGCCATGCCATTGCCTTCGTGGCGGGTGTTGAAGTAGTGACGCACGATCACTGCCAGCGCCGCGATGCAGGTCAGGATCAGCCAGTTGTAGTGGCTGCCGTAGGTGCTCGGGAAGTGGTTGCTGATCATGATGAACAGCACCGGCAGGGTGAAGTAGTTGTTGTGGCGCGAACGCAGCAGGCCTTTTGCCGGTAGTACCGGGTCGGGCTCGCGGCCTTCCTCGATGGCCTTAACCAGCGCGCGCTGGGCCGGCATGATCACGCGGAACACGTTGCCCACCATGATGGTGCCGATGATGGCGCCCACGTGCAGGTAGGCACCGCGACCGCTGAACACCTGGCTGAGCAGGTAGGCGGCGAGCACCAGCAGACCGAACAGGATGGCGCCGAGCAGGGCGGGCTTCTTGCCCAGCGGCGAGTCGCACAGGGTGCTGTAGACGAACCAGCCGGCGATCAGCGAGCCGATGCCGATGGCCACGGCAGCGGCCGGGGCCAGGTCGCTGCCCGGGGCGATCAGGTACAGGGTCGGGTTCAGGTAGAACACGATGGTCAGCAGGCAGACACCCGACATCCAGGTGGAGTAGGCCTCCCATTTGAACCAGTGCAGGTTATCCGGCATTTTCGGCGGGGCGAGCTTGTACTTCTCCAGGTGGTAGATGCCGCCACCATGGATCGCCCAGAGATCACCGGAGAGCCCTTCGCGTGGGTTGGCGCGATTGAGGTTGTTCTCCAGCCAGACGAAGTAGAACGAAGCGCCGATCCAGGCAATGCCCACAATCATGTGGACCCAGCGGACCAGCAGGTTCAGCCATTCGATGAGATGTGCTTCCACAGTTTTTACCTCTTGCCCGGGTGCCGCCGTCGCGGCAGGCGGGCCTCTCTTATTAGGTCGCTTGGGGGTCGAGGAGGAGCTGTTCGTCCTCGGTGAAGAAATGCTCGTCGCAGTTGTTGCCAGAACCGCTGCGATCGACCACCAGGAAGTCATCCCGCTTTTCGATCGTCAGCACCGGGTGGTGCCAGACGCCGCGGTGGTAATTGACGCCCTGCTTGCCGTTGGACAGGAAAGCGCGGACGAGGCCCGATACAGGTACATCGCCAAGGGGCGCGACCACGATCAGAAAGGGGTTGCCGAGCAGCGGAATGAACGCCTGGCTGCCCTGCGGGTGACGTTCCAGCATGCGGATGCGCAAGGGCATCTCCAGGGACTCGGCGCTGAAGATGCTGATGATCGCCTGGTCATCGGGCTGCGCCGTTTCGACGGTGGCGAGCTTGTGATAACGGCGGGTGGAGCCGTTGTTGATCATGAAAAAGTCGCTGCCTTCGGTCTCGATGACATCACCGAACGGGGCGAAGGCTTCCTTGGTCAACGGCTCGATCTTCAGGGTACGCATGGCTGGTCTTCTTAATATCGTTGTTCGCATTGCCCCCTTCGCTGGGAAGGGGAGTGAAGGTCCGCTCGCTCAGAGCTGCTGCAGGCGGAACATCGCGATCTTGTTGATCTCCGCCAGGGCGGTCTGGAACTCCTGCTCCGGCGTGTTGTGGATGCGTTCTTCGAACGCAGCCAGGATCTGGTGGCGGTTGCTGCCCTTCACCGCCTTGATGAAGGGGAAGCCGAACTTGGCCTTGTAGGCGTCGTTGAGTTCGGTGAAGCGGGCGAATTCTTCGGCGGTGCAGTCCTGGATACCGGCGCCGGCCTGTTCGGCGGTGCTGGAGGCGGTCAGCTCACCACGGATCGCGGCCTTGCCGGCGAGGTCCGGGTGCGCGTTGATCAGCGCCAGCTGCGCTTCATGGCTGGCGGACAGGAGGATGTCGGCCATGCGTTGCTGCAGCAGTTCGATGTCGTTCAGGCTGTCGTCGACGCCCAGGTCATAGGCCTTCTCGGCGACCCACGGGGAGTGCTCGTAGATGTCGGCGAAGGTGGCGACGAAGGCGGCGCGGTCGAGGCTGGCCGGGGTCAGGGTCTGGAAGCGGCTCATGCCTTGTTCTCCTGCGCTTTGAACGGGTGCTTCTCGTGCCAGTGCTTGGCGATGTCGACGCGGCGGGTGATCCACACCTTCTCGTGACCCTTAACGTACTGGATGAAGCGCTCCAGCGAGGCCATGCGCGCCGGACGGCCCAGCAGGCGGCAGTGCATGCCGATGGAGAGCATCTTCGGCGCGCCCTCGGCACCCTCGGCGTAGAGCACGTCGAAGGCGTCCTTGAGGTATTTGAAGAAGTCGTCGCCCTTGTTGAAGCCCTGCACCTGGGTGAAGCGCATGTCGTTGGTGTCCAGCGTGTAGGGGATCACCAGGTGCGGTTTCTCGGCGGTGCTCGCCGGGTCCCAGTAGGGCAGGTCGTCGTCGTAGGTGTCGGAGTCGTAGAGGAAGTTGCCGTCCTCGCGGACGATGCGGCGGGTGTTCGGGCCCAGGCGGCCGGTGTACCAGCCCTGCGGGCGCTGGCCGGTCAGCTCGGTGAGGATGCGCACGGCCTCGAACATGTGTTCGCGTTCCTGCGCTTCGTCCATGTACTGGTAGTCGATCCAGCGGTAGCCGTGGCTGCAGATCTCGTGGCCGTCGGCGACCATCTGGCGGATCGCTTCCGGGTGGCGCTGGGCGGCCATGGCCACGGCGAACACGGTGAGCGGCAGGTCGTACTTTTTGAAGAGCTTGAGCAGGCGCCATACGCCGGCACGGCTGCCGTATTCGTAGAGCGATTCCATGCACATGTTGCGCTCGCCCTTGAGCGGCTGGGCGGCGACCATCTCGGAGAGGAAGGCTTCGGACTCGGCATCCCCGTGCAGGATGTTGCGCTCGCCGCCTTCCTCGTAGTTGAGGACGAAGGAGAGGGCGATGCGCGCATCGTTCGGCCAGTGCGGGTGGGGAATGTTGTTGCCGTAACCGATCAGGTCGCGTGGATAGTCAGCGCTCACTGCAGTGTTCCTTCTTGTGGTTGGCGGTCGGCGCCGGGTCGGTAGACCGTGCGCTGCCGTGATGTGTGCATTGTATACAAAATGTCGGGCGGTCTGTAAATACAATCCGCGCAACGGTCGTTTCAATCCATCGGCCTCCCCCGCAGTGGCTGCGAATGCGCTGGATGCCATGCAATGGCGCAGTCTGCGGCTGATGGTTGGCTGCTTCTGCACGCCGGTACAGCTTGGGGAAAAGCTGCTTTTTGCCGTGATGGAACAATTTTTTGTATACAATTGATCATGTCGCTGGGTATATTCGGTCCGACCAAAAGCACCCGCGTACTGCTCAATGGAGCAGTGCGCCGATATCGATCAACAAGACAGAGGAGGAAGGTGTCCGCCGGCGCCGCCGTCAGACACCGATAGCCCATGGGACGCTTGACCACTCACGTACTGGATTCCGCCCACGGCTGCCCGGGCCATGGCATCAAGATCGAACTGTTCCGTGTCGAGGGCCAGCAACTCGAGCTGATCGCCACGCGCGTGACCAATGATGACGGCCGCTGCGACGAGCCGCTGCTGCAGGGCGAGGATTTCCGCGCCGGCGTCTACCAGTTGCTGTTCAACGCCGGCGACTACTACCGCGCCCGTGGCGTGGAGCTGCCCCAGCCGGCGTTCCTCGACCAGGTCGTGCTGCGCTTCGGCATTGCCTCGGAAAGCGACCACTACCATGTGCCGTTGCTGATTTCCCCCTACAGCTATTCCACCTATCGCGGTAGCTAGTCCCCGCCCGTAGGTCTTCCCCCGGACTCTTCGTGGAGTCTTCCTCGGCCCGCCCACACTGCGGGCTTTTTTTTGCCCGTCATTCAGCAATTTGCCTGGGTTTTATAGGCGCAAACGCGGTAGTTGGACTAGAAGGAGAGATACCGAATTCGTGAGAAGTGGCATGAGCAGAATCCTGATCGTCGATGAACAACCGGTTACCCGCCATGCGCTGCGCCTGATGATGGAGGCGGACCGGCACGAGGTAGTCGGCGAGGCGGACAACGGCCCCGATGCGTTGCACCAGGCGCGCCTGTGCAAGCCGGACCTGATGATCCTCGAACTGTCGATTCCGCGGCTGGGTGGCCTGGAGGTACTGCAACGCCTGGTGGCCCAGGAGTCGCCGGTCAAGGTGCTGGTGCTCACTTCCCAGGACTCCGAGTATTTCGCCGGCCGCTGCCTGACGGCCGGCGCTGCCGGCTTCGTCAGCAAGCAGGAGGACCCGCAGGCCGTGCGCGAGGCGGTGCGAGCCATCGCCCAGGGGCACAGCTACTTCCCCAGCCACGCCCTGGGCAGTGTGAATGCTGCGGAGGAGGCGGGGCATGGCGGCCTGCTCAAGGACCTCTCGGTGCGCGAACTGAGCGTGCTGCAATTGCTGGCCCAAGGCTTGAGCAACATTGCCATCGCCGATCAGTTGTCCATCAGCGACAAGACCGTGAGCACCTACAAGGTGCGTCTTATGCAGAAGCTGCACGCCAAATCGCTGGTGGAGCTGGTCGATATCGGCCGGCGCCACGGGCTGGTCGAGGGAGGCGCAAAGGAAGAGGGGGGAGGTGAATCGGAGCTTGACGATGAGCAGAAGCGGGAATTCGAGCTTCTGCGCCACATGATCGACTCGCTTCCCTACCCGATGAGCGTGCGTGGGCTGGATGGTCGGGTGCGCTTCTGCAATGCAACGGCGTTGAGCTATCTGGGGTTGCCCCTGGAGGCCGTCGTTGGCAGTTGGGTCGGCGAGTTGGGGGTTTTTAGCGACTCCAATGAGTGGGACTTTCTTCGCGAAAGGATGATTGCGAATATTGCGCGAGGCGAACCGTACGACTCGGATGTCGAGTTGCGTACGATCAAGGGCCGCAGGGTACTCCACCACTGGGGACGGCCTTATCGAGATGGCAATGGGACATTATTGGGTGCTATTTGCGGGGCGATCAATATCACCGACCAGGATGATCTGGTCCGCGCGTTGCGCAATGCCAATGCCCGCATTGAATCCATCAGCAGGGGAAAGACGCAGTTCCTGGCGGGGATGGGGAGCGAGATGCAGGGACCTATCCAGACCATTGTCGCCATGATTGACCTTGCACTGAATCAGGACGACGCCAGGCGCCAGCGCGAACCCCTACTGGTCGCCCGCTCGCAGGCCAATAATCTGTTGCATGTTCTGGACGACCTGCAGTTACTCAATCGGGCCAAATCCGGGCGGCTTCAATTGAACATGGAAGAGACCGATTTACGAGCGCTGGTCTCCCGTCAGGTTGAATCGGTAGCCGACTCTGCCGCCTCCAAGGGAATAAGCCTGGAAACCAACTTCGACCTTGCTCTGCAGCCGCGAGTCTGGTGCGACGCGCCACGCCTGCGGCAGATAATGGAGAATCTGTTGGGCAACGCGGTCAAGTTCACTGAGCAGGGAAGCGTGATTGTGCGGCTTTGCGCCAGGGGGAAGGGCCAGGGAATGGTAGAGGTTCAGGTGGATGTGATCGACACGGGAGTTGGCATTTCCGATGTCGAGTTGGCGCATCTTTTCGAGCCGTTTTCCTATGATCTCGATGGGCTGCGTATCGGACAAGGGGGGTCTGGACTGGGGCTGGCCTTGTGCAAAAGCCTGGTGACACTGATGGGGGGCGACATTAGCGTCAAGAGTCGCCTGGGCGTCGGCACGGAGTTCAGTTTCAAAGTGAGGGTCCCTGACGCCTCGTCCTGATCACGATACAGCGGTTCAGGATTTGATCAGGCCGCGAACGGAAACCAAAACCCCGGCAATCGCCGGGGTCTTAGTTTCTATCAGACGCGGCGGCGGCTCAGAGGAAGATGAACTTCGCCACGAAGATCGCACACAGCGCGTACAGGCTGATGGTCACGTCCTTGTGGCGGCCGGTGAAGACCTTCATCGCCACGTAGGTCACGAAGCCCAGTGCGATACCGTCGGCGACCGAAAAGGTCAGCGGCATCATGATCACGGTGACGATCGCCGGGATGGTCTCGGTGTGCTCGTTCCAGTCGATGTGGGCCATACCGCCCATCATCAGCATCGCAACGTAGATCAGCGCGCCGGCGGTGGCGTAGGCGGGGATCATGCCGGCCAACGGGGCGAAGAACATCGCCGCGACGAACAGCACGCCGACTACCACGGCGGTCAGTCCAGTACGGCCACCGGCGGCGACACCGGCCGCGCTCTCGACGTAGCTGGTCACTGGCGGTACGCCGAGCACCGCGCCGAAGGCACTGGAGGTGCTGTCGGCCTTCATCGCTTTCGACAGGTTCTCGATGCGACCGTCCTCGCGCACCAGGTGCGCGCGCTGGGCTACGCCCATCAGGGTGCCGGCGGTGTCGAACATATGCACGAAGAGGAAGGCCAGGATCACGCTGATCATGGTCACGTTGAGCGCGCCGGAGATATCCATCGCCAGGAAGGTCGGCGCCAGGCTCGGCGGCATGGAGAACACGCCGCCGAACTTGACTATCCCTAAGGCGATGCCGGCCACGGTGACAGTGAGGATGCTGATCAGGATGCCGCCGAACACGCGGCGGTATTCCAGCACCGCGATCATCAGGAAGCAGATGGCGGCGAGCAGCGGGCCGGGGCTGGTCAGGTCACCCAGGTGAACCAGGGTGGCGGGGCTGGCAACCACGATGCCGGCGGTTTTCAGGCCGATCAGGCCGAGGAACAGGCCGACGCCGGCGCCCATGGCGAAGCGCAGGCTGACCGGGATGCTATTGAGCAGCCACTCGCGAATGCGCGAGAAGGTCAGGATCATGAACGCGATACCGGAGATGAACACTGCACCCAGTGCGATCTCCCAGCTGTAGTTCATGGTCTTGACCACGGTGTAGGTGAAGAAAGCGTTGAGGCCCATGCCCGGCGCCAGGCCCACCGGCCAGTTGGCGTACAGGCCCATGAGGAAGCAGCCCAGCGCGGCGGCCAGGCAGGTAGCCACGAAGGCGGCGCCGTGATCGATGCCCGCGTCGGCCATGATGTTGGGGTTGACGAAGATGATGTACGCCATGGTGATGAAAGTCGTGAGACCCGCGGCGAGTTCGGTCTTCACGGTGGTGCCATGCTGGCTCAGCTTGAACAGGCGTTCGAGCAGGCCGGTGGCGGGGGGACTGGATGCAAAGGCTTGTTGTTCTTGTTTGGTGCTTTCCACAGCGGTACTCCTCAACGCTCTTGTTGTTGGTCCCTTGCCGTCGGCTGGTTCACCTGCGTCCCTTGCGCTAACGGAAAGAGTTGTGAGGGTGTGAATGTTGACCTTTGGGTCA
Source organism: Pseudomonas sp. HS-18 (assembly GCF_020401845.1). Classification (NCBI taxonomy): domain Bacteria; kingdom Pseudomonadati; phylum Pseudomonadota; class Gammaproteobacteria; order Pseudomonadales; family Pseudomonadaceae; genus Pseudomonas; species Pseudomonas sp. HS-18. Next base: position 4,192,421 of record NZ_CP084413.1, on the reverse strand, counting down.
GGAAGTCACGCCGCGATTATGCAGTTGTGTACAAAAAGTTCAAATAATGTTTAGTGTCTTGCTGAAAGATTTTTACAAGCAAAGCGTCGGAATGGTCGCACGCTGACCTTCGCCAAGCTCCTGCGCCGCGCGGCCTTGGGGTTGACGGCGAGTCGCTCATGACGGCTGCACGATAGTGGCCACTTTGTGTACACTGTGCGCCATGCCTGGCCCGCGGCCAGCTTCACTCCAGCCCCCACGGATTTCGCGCCGGTTCGCACCGGCTGAGCAGGGTTCGACTCCGATGACCGACCAGTTGCAACAGATCAGGAAGCAGCCGCGCAATGGCAAGGCGCGCAGCGGCACTCAGGACGAAATCGTCTACGCGCATATTTTCGACGCCATCCTCGAGCAGCGTCTGGCGCCCGGTACCAAGCTGAGCGAAGAAGCCCTGGGTGAAATCTTCGGCGTTAGTCGCACCATCATCCGTCGCGCCCTGTCGCGCCTGGCCCACGAGCAGGTCGTGCTGCTGCGCCCGAACCGTGGTGCGGTGGTGGCCAGCCCGAGCATCGACGAAGCCCGGCAGATCCTCTTCGCCCGCCGCACCGTCGAGCGCGCGATCACCGAACTGGCCGTGGACAACGCCAGCGGTGACGCTCTGGCCGAGTTGCGCGACATGGTCAAGCAGGAGCAGTCCAGCTTTGCCCGTGGCGACCGTGGCGCCGGTATCCGTCTCTCCGGCGAATTCCATCTGAAGCTCGCCGAAATGGCGAAGAACGCCCCGCTGGTGGTATTCCAGCGCAGCCTGGTCTCGCAGACCTCGCTGATCATTGCCCAATACGAGAGTGGTGGTCGCTCGCACTGCTCGTTCGACGAGCACAACGAAATCCTCGATGCCATCGAGAAGGGCGACAAGGAAAAGGCCGTGACCCTGATGATGCACCACATGGCGCACATCGACGACAAGCTGAACCTGGACGTGGACGGCGCCTCCGGCGACCTGCACGCGGTTTTCTCGCACCTGCTGGCCGGCAAGAAGAAGCCGCGCCGCAGCAAGGCGGACGCCGACTCGGCGGCCTGATCGCCGAGCCAGAAAGAAGCCCCGCATCTGCGGGGCTTTTTCGTTTCTGCACGGGGCGCTTTCCCAGGAGCGAGCTTGCTCGCCAATCCGACGCACGCCGGCGTCTCAAGGTGCGATGCGTTCGCGAGCAAGCTCGCTGCTACAGGGATTGGGCGCTGTCCTCGGCCTGCTGCCAGCCGCCACCCAGTGACTTGTAGAGCAGCACGAGGGTGGTCGCCACGGCTTCGCGGCCGCGCACCTGCTGTTCCTCGGTGGCCAGCAGTTCGCGCTGGGCGCTGAGCACGTTGAGGAAGTCCACCGCACCGGCCTTGTATTGTTCGCGGGCGTTGGCCAGGGCGGTGCGGCCGTGTTCGGCAGCGTTGTCCAGGCTGGCCAGGCGGCGTTGGTCGGCGGCGTAGTCGGTGAGCGCATCGTCCACTTCGCGCCAGGCGTTGAGCACGGTGCGGCGGTAGGCGATGGCCGATTCCTGCTGCTGCGCCTCGCGCAGGGCGAGCATGCCCTTCAGTCGGCCGCCCTCGAAGATCGGCAGCGACAGGCTCGGGCCAATGCCGAAGGTGCGGCTGTTCCAGTCGCCGAAGTTCGACAGCTGCAACGCCTGGAAACCGAAGCTGCCATTGAGGCTGATGCGCGGGTAGAAGTCCGCCTCGGCCACGCCGATGCTGGCGGTAGCGGCGTGCAACGTTGCCTCGGCACGGCGGATGTCCGGGCGGCGCTGGGCCAGTTCCGAGGGCAGGCCGACTGGCACGTTGCGCGGTGGCTGCGGCACCGGCTTGTCCTGGGCGAGCTCAGCTTGCAGTGCGCCGGGCGCTTCGCCAAGCAGGTAGCCCAGGGCGTTGATCAGTCGCGCCTGGCGCTTCTGGCTGTCGGGCAGGCGTGCCTCGATGCTGGCCACCTGGGTCAGCGCTTCGGCCACGTCCAGCCCGGTGGCGACGCCGTCTGCGCGGCGCAGGCGGGTGAGGTCCAGGCTGCGCTGGGCGATCTCGAGGTTGCTGCGGATGATGGCTTCCAGGTCTTGCTCGGCGCGCAGTTGCAGGTAGTTGCGTGCGGTCTCGGCGAGCACCGAAACCAGTACGTCGCGGCGGCTTGCCTCGGTGGCCTGCACGTTGGCGTCGGCGGCCTCCAGCTCGCGGCGCACGCGGCCCCAGAAGTCCAGCTCCCACGACAGGTCGAAGCCACCGTCGAGTTGGTTGAAGTTGTCCTTGCCGGCTTTGCCGGACGGGTCGTTCAGGCCGACCTCGCTGTTGCGCTTGCGCTGGTAGCCCAGGTCTGCGCCGATGTTGGGCACGGCATCGCCGCCCAGTGCCTGGCGGATCGCCCGGCTCTGCTGCAGGCGCGCATCGGCTTCGCGCAGGTCGAGGTTGGCATCCGCCACTCGGCGTTGCAGGTCGTTGAGCTGCGGGTCGCCCAGCAGCGTCCACCACCGCGCTTCCAGCGGCGCATTGAGTGCCTGGCTCGGTGTATCACCACGCCGAGCAGACCAGTTCACTGCGTCGGCATCGTCCGGGCGCTGGAAGTCCGGGCCGACGCTGCAGGCGCCGAGTGCGAGCAGAGTTAGAAAGAGAGGCGCGCGTGTGGCGATCATTGCACGGCCACCTTCTGCTCACCGTCGGCGTGCTTGCCGGTGTCGATCCGCGCGATGACCGACATACCCACGCGCAGTTTGTCGCGCAGCGGCTGGTCGGCGTCGAGGACTATCTTCACCGGGATGCGCTGGACGATCTTGGTGAAGTTGCCGGTGGCGTTGTCCGGCGCGATCGGCGCAAAGCTCAGGCCGGTGGCCGGGGCGATGCTGTCGACGTGGCCGCGCAGTTTCTCGCCGGGGAAGGTGTCGATGCTGATCTCGACCATCTGGCCGGGCTGCACGTCGGTGAGCTGGGTTTCCTGGAAATTGCCGACCACATAGGCATCCTGCAGCGGCACCACGGCCAGCAATGCATTACCCGGTGTGGTGTAGGCGCCCACGCGCACGGCACGGCGGCCGACCATGCCGTCGAAGGGCGCACGGATTTCCGTATACGACAGGTTCAGTTGCGCCTGCTGCAACTGCGCCTGGCCGCGTTTCAGCGCGCCGAGGGCTTCGGCCTGCTGGGCCAGCAGCACGTCGAGTTGCTTGCGGGCGGCGAGGGCGGCGGCCTTGTTCTTGTCGAGCACGGCTTTCGCCGAGTCGACACGCGAGCGCGCCTGCTGGGCGTTCTGCAAGGTGCCGGCGCCTTGGCTGGCGAGGTGCTGGTAGCGGTTGAGTTCCTGCGAGGCGAAGGTCAGCGCGGCCAGGTCGGCTTGTACCTGGGCCGCGGTCTGGGCAATCACTGCCTGCTGGCGTTCCAGGTCGGCAGCGACGTGGTGGTGACGCGCCTCGGCGGCCAGCACGTCGGCTTCGGCAGCGGCCAGCGCGGTGCGGTAGTCGCGGGCGTCGATGCGCGCCAGGACCTGCCCCGCCTTCACCGACTGGTTGTCGTCCACCAGCACTTCCTCGATGAATCCGGCGACCTTCGGCGCCACCAGGGTGAAGTCCGCGTGGACGTAGGCATCGTCCGTGCTCTGCTCACGGCTCGGGCCGAGCAGGCGCAGCAGCAGGTAGACGACAAGGGCGAGCAGCAGCACGGCAACCAGGGCCAGACTGCCGCGACGGGAATTCAGTTTCGACATGGGCAGACCTTTCAATGAGCAGGAACGACGGGGCGCGGCGGGTAGACCCGCAGCGGCATCAGGGGAATCAGGACGAGCAGGGCGGCGGCCAGCCAGGACATCGCCAGCAGGGTGTCGGACGCGGCGAGCACGCCGGCCTGACCGCGCACCTGCCCGGCCAGCCGGCTGACGTTCTCGGCGCCGCCCAGTTGTTCAAGGCGCAGGCCGAGGGCTTGCGAGGCGTTGCCCAGGTGGTCGACCAGGCGGTTTGAGTGGTAGTGCTCGCGCCAGGTCATGAGGAACGAGACGATGGCGCTGCCCAGCACTGCGGAGAAGCCGCGCACGCTGTTGAACCAGGCCGAGGCGAACGGCCCTTCGATGGGCGCGACGACGCTGGTGGCGGACATCAGCAGCGGCACCACGGCCATCGGCTGGCCGATGATCTGCAGCGCCAGCAGGGCGTAGAAGTTCTCCCGCGTCCACTCGCTGGTCAGCTGGCTCATGCCGAAGGCCGAGAGCCCGCAAAGGCTGATGCCGATGGCCAGCACCCAGCGGCAATCCACGCGTGGGATATTGCACAGCGCGGCCACCAGCGGCAGGGAGATCAGCTGCGGCAGCGCCACCAGCAGCGCCATTGGCGCCGATTGCAGCGGGCGATAACCGTGGGCCGAGGCCAGGTACGACGCCGGCACGCCGGAGCACGCGCCGAGCACCACCAGCACGCCGGCGAGGGTGATCAGCGAGTGGGTGAAGTTGCGCCGCTTGAGGATGTCCAGGCGGAAGAACGGCAGCGGATGCGTCCACTCGTTGACGAAGAACGCCGCCAGCAGCCCGGCGCCGCCGATCACCAGCAGGGTGATCAGGTCCGACTCAAACCAGTCCAGGCGCTCGCCCTGCAAGAGGCCGATCACCAGCATGAGGATGCCCGGCAAGCCAAGTGAAAGGCCCAGGTAGTCGAACTGACGCAAGCGTTCCAGGCGCAGCGGGTCCTGCGGGATGCCCCAGGCGACGGCAGCGAGCGCCACGGCGCAGAGTGGAATGACCTGCCAGAACACCCAGTGCCAGCCGACGAACTCGGTCCACAGCGCCGCCAGGGGCATGCCGAGATTGGGCGCGAAGGTGGCGGTAAGCGCATAGGCACCCAGGCCGTAAAGCTTGATACCCGGCGGCAGGAAGCGCAGCGCCACGGTCATCAGCATCGGCGGCATGCAGCCGCCGGCGAAGCCTTGCAGCAGGCGCAACAGGTAGAGCGTCTCGACGTTCGGCGCAAAGGGGCAGAGCAGTGCCAGCAGGGCAAAGGCGGCGATGGCGCCGAGGGTGAAGCGGCGCAGCGAGACGGTGACCGAGAACCAGGGCGCAAAGGCCATGGCGGCGACCTGCGCCGCCGAATACAGGGCGAGCAGCCAGGTGCCTTCGTCATGGCCGATGGACAGTGCGCCGCGCACGTCGGTCATAGCGAGGTCCGTGACCTTCTCGTTGAGCCCGGCGCTGAGGGAGGCGATCAGCACGCCGAGCATGCCGACCGCGATGCGCAGGCCGAACGGCTGGGCAGCAGCTGGCGTGGCGGGCTTGGCCGGTTGCGGATGGGCAGCGGAAATCGGGGCGAGCGCGGTCATGGCCGGCCTCCACGGGGGTGGCCGATGCCGCCGCCGGTAGGCGGTTCGGTGCAAGGCATAGGAATCAACTCGGGTATTTGCGACCGAGTCTAGGGAAGGTCGATAGCTGTGGAAATTGAAATGATTGCAGCTAATCAGTGCGTTTAGCGCACTTGTCGCGCAATCAGCTCAGCAGGCCGGAGCTCTCGCGCAATTCGATGCACACACGCTTCACCGTCTGTCGCAGCCAGCTGTGCGCCGGGTCGTTGTCGAAGCGCGGGTGCCAGGCCTGGAGGATCACCACGGATTTGAGCGGCAGCGGGATGTCGAACTGGCGCAGGGCGAAGCCCAGGCGGTCCAGGCGCCACAGCGAATGCTCGGCGATGGGCAGTACCAGGTCGGATTCCAGCAGGGCGAAGATCGAGGAGTGGAAAGTCGGCGCGGTCAGGCGGATCTCGCGGCGCAGGCCGAGGTTCGCCAGTTCTTCGTCTATCGGTCCGATGGCGCGGCCCCGGCGGGACACGCTGATCTGCGGAAAGGAGGCGAAGCGCTCCGGGGTGATCTCGTCGTCGAATATCGGGTGGTCGCGCCGCGCCAGGCCGACGAAGTTGGTGGTGAACAGCGTCTGCGTGCGGATTTCCGGCTCCAGCGTCGAGGTGGCGCCGATATAGAGGTCGATGCGGTTCTGCCGCAGGGCTTCGTCATCGAAGTCCGCTTCCGGGGCAATGCGCAGGCTGCAGCGAGGCGCTTCTTCCTTCATCACCGCCAGCATGCGCGAGGCAAAGCCGCCCACCAGCACGTTGTTGGAGCGCAGCACGAAGCAGCGCTCCAACTGGTCCATGCGCAGGTTTTCCTTGGCGTTGAACAGGCGCATGGCGTGTTCCACCAGGTCGCTGACTTCCTCGCGCAACTGCAGTGCGCGAGGCGTCGGCACCAGGTTGCGCCCGGCACGAACCATGATCGGGTCGCCCACCGCTTCGCGGATGCGCGACAGGGTGCGGCTCATCGCCGGCGGGCTGAGGTGCATGCGCCGCGCGGCGCCGACCACGCTGCCTTCTTCGAGCAGGATGTTGAGGGCGACCAGCAGGTTGAGATCGGGCAGGGCCATGGTGACTCCGAAGGATGGGCGCGTTGCCATTCATGTTCCATTGCGACGGGCTTGATGGGCAAGCGTGCGTTTGACGCAATGGTTAATTACGTTTTGCGTGCCTTTACGGTGCGCGCCCTGGCCCGAAGAATGGAGGCGGATTTCGTTTCATGAAGGAGAAAGGCATGTTCAAGCGGATTCTTCTGGCCATCGACGGCGCGGCGCAGTCGCCGCGGATCATTGCCAGCGCCGCCGAGCTGGCGCGGTGCAGTGATGCGGTGGTGCATGTGGTAAGCGCCGTGGACCGCGCTTTCACCATGCCGCGCCAGGATGCGCTGGAGTACCCGCCGGCGGAGCAGGAACAACACGAGGCCCAGGCGCTGGTGGATGATGCCGTGGTGCAGTTGCAGCCGTGCGTGGCGACGGGAGCGGTGGTGGCCGGTGATCCGGCGCGGGCGATCCTGCGCGAGGCGGAGCGGCTGGAGTGCGACCTGATTGTGATCGGCCATCGTCACCTGGGGCGCATCGAGCGCTTGCTCGATCCATCGGTGGGGCAGCGGGTGATCGAGCGGGCGCCGTGTCCGGTGCTGGTCGAGGTGCGGGAGTAGCGTACCTGTTGGCTCTGAGCCGTGCGAACCCGCCCAACGCAGCGCTCGACAGGCCAAGCGCGGATAGAGTCCGCTCCTGCGCTGGCCGGGGAGAGCGGCACCCCTGTGGGAGAGGGGTGTGCGAAACAGAAAGAAAAGCGGCCCCGGCGCCGGGTTGGTCCTGAGCGAGGACCCGGCGCCGAAGCCGTAAGGGGTCAACCGCGGCGATGCACGTTGCGACCGTGCGCGAAGGTTTCCTTCACGGTACGGTCGTCGCCGAGGATGACCAGTGCGAAGAGTTTCTCCTCCAGGGTTTTCGCCTGCTGCAGGCGGTAGTCCAGCAGCGGGGTGGCCTTGTAGTCGAGGACCACGAAGTCGGCCTCGTTGCCCTGGGCGAAGCTGCCGACCTTGTCTTCCAGTTCCAGCGCGCGGGCGCCGCCGAGGGTGGCCAGGTACAGCGACTTGAATGGGTCGAGCTTGATGCCCTGCAGCTGCATGACCTTGTAGGCCTCGTTCAGCGATTGCAGCTGGGAGAAGCTGGTGCCGGCGCCGACGTCGGTGCCCAGGCCGACTTTCACCTTGTGCTTCTCCAGCTTCGCCAGGTCGAACAGGCCGCTGCCCAGGAACAGGTTGGAGGTCGGGCAGAAGGCCACGGCCGAGCCGGTTTCCGCCAAGCGCTGGCATTCGCCGTCGCACAGGTGCACGCCGTGGGCGAATACCGAGCGCGGGCCGAGCAGGCCGTGGTGGTCATAGACGTCCAGGTAGCCCTTGCGCTCCGGGAACAGCTCCTTGACCCACTCGATTTCCTTGAGGTTTTCCGACAGGTGCGTGTGCAGGTACACGCCCGGGAATTCCTTGAGCAGTCGGCCGGCGGCGTCGAGCTGTTCCGGGGTGCTGGTGGGGGCGAAGCGCGGGGTCACGGCGTAGAGCAGGCGGCCCTTGCCATGCCAGCGCTCGATCAGGGCCTTGCTGTCGGTGTAGCTGCTTTCGGCGGTATCGGTCAGGTAGTCCGGGGCGTTGCGGTCCATCATCACCTTGCCGGCGATCAGACGCAGGTCGAGCTTTTCCGCAGCGCCGAACAACGCGTCCACCGACTGCGGGTGCACGGTGCCGAACACCAGCGCGGTGGTGGTGCCGGCGCGCAGCAGTTCCTTGAGGAAGATACCGGCCACATCGGCGGCGTGGGCCGGGTCGGCGAACTGCTTCTCGGTGGGGAAGGTGTAGGTGTTCAGCCAGTCCAGCAGCTGCTCGCCGTAGGAGGCGATCATGCCGGTCTGCGGGTAGTGGATGTGGGTGTCGATGAAGCCGGGGGTGATCAGCGCATCGCGGTACTCGACCACTTCCACGCCGCCCAGTTGCGGCAGTAGTTCGGCGGCGTGGCCGAGGCGGGCGACCTTGCCGTCTTCCACCAGCAGGATGCCGTCCTCGAAATACTGGTAGGACTGCTCCACGCCGACTTCGGCCGGGTCGGCGACGCTGTGCAGGATACTGGCGCGGTAGGCTTTGGCTTGAGTGCTCATCGATCTCTCTTCAGTCGTGTTTCGGGGCCGGGGCGCGTGCGGGCGCCGGGGCGGAAATTTCAGGCGCCGCTTTCGGCAGTGCGTGCACGGCGGCTCGTGGGTAACAGTTTGGCCACGGTGTTCTCGCCCTGGCTGGTCTGCTGACCGAAGGTGGCGTTGTAGGTGGCGATGACTTCGCCGGCGATGGACACGGCGATCTCCACTGGCAGCTTGCCCTTCACCTCGCCGATGCCCATGGGGCAGCGCATGCGCTGCACGGTGTCGGCGGCGAAACCGCGGTCGCGCAGGCGATGTTCGAACTTGGCGCGCTTGGTGTCCGAGCCGATCAGGCCGAAGTAGGTGAAGTCGTTGCGCTCGAGGATCTTCGCGGTCAGCTCCAGGTCCAGGGCGTGGTTGTGGGTCATGACGATGAAGTAGCTGCCGGCAGGCATTTCGTCGATCTCGTCGATCACATCCTCGTTGATCACACGGGTCACACCCTCGGGGATATGGCCGGGGAATTCGGCCTCTCGCGAGTCGATCCAGCGCACCTTGCACGGCAGGCTGGCAAGCAGCGGTACCAGGGCGCGGCCGACATGGCCGGCGCCGAACACGGCGATGTGCGCCTGGGGCTGGCCCATGGGTTCGAACAGCAGCACGGTGGCGCCGCCGCAGCACTGGCCGAGGCTGGCGCCGAGGCTGAAGCGTTCCAGCTTCGGCTCGCGCTCACGGGCCAGCAGCATCTCGCGGGCGATGGCCATGGCCTTGAATTCGAGGTGGCCGCCGCCGATGGTGTCGTAGATCTTGTCGGCGCTGACGACCATCTTCGAGCCGGCGTTGCGCGGGGTCGAGCCGCGTTCTTCGATGATGGTCACCAGCACGCTGGCTTCGGCGCGCTGTTGCAGGTCGGCGAGGGCACTGATCCAGTTCATCGTATCGAACCTCGGAGGTGGCTTTTTTGTAGGAGCGAGCTTGCTCGCGAACGGGTTTCCCGGCAGCTCTGTGGCTTGGCGGTTCGCGAGCAAGCTCGCTCCTACAATTTGGAGTTAGGGTGGGGCACCGCTGGCAGGGCGGAGGACGGAAGTGGGGACGTCTCTCCCTGCCAGCGGTGCCCCATGGTCACATCACGCCGGCTCGACCTGAGCCGGTGCTTTCTCGGCCTGGGCCAGCTTCAGCTTGCGCATCTGCTCCACGCCCCAGAGCACACGCTCGGGGGTGGCTGGGGCGTCGATCTGCGGCTGGGCGCGGTAGTCCGCCAGGCTCGCCACGGCGTCCTTGATCGCGCAGAACACCGAGATGCCCAGCATGAACGGCGGCTCGCCGACAGCCTTGGAGTGGAACACCGTCTGCTCCGGGTTCTTGCGGTTCTCCACCAGCTTCACCCGCAGGTCAATGGGCATGTCGGCGATGGCCGGAATCTTGTAGCTGGCCGGGCCGTTGGTCATCAGCTTGCCCTTGGCGTTCCAGACCAGCTCTTCCATGGTCAGCCAGCCCATGCCCTGGACGAAGCCGCCTTCCACCTGGCCGATGTCGATGGCCGGGTTCAGCGAGGCGCCGACGTCGTGGAGGATGTCGCTGCGCAGCATCTTGTACTCGCCGGTGAGGGTGTCGACGATCACTTCCGAGCAGGACACGCCATAGGCGAAGTAGTAGAACGGCCGGCCGCGCGCCTGGCTGCGGTCATAGTAGATCTTCGGCGTGCGGTAGAAGCCGGTGGAGGAGAGCGATACCTGGCCGAAGTAGGCCTGCTGTACCAGTTCCTCGAAGGGCAGGATCAGGTCGCGCACGCGCACCTGGTTATTGCGGAACTCGACGTCATCCTCGGTGACCTTCCAGTGCCTGGCGGCGAATTCCACCAGGCGCTGCTTGAGGGTTTCGGCGGCGTTCTGCGCGGCCTTGCCGTTCAGGTCGGCACCGGAGGACGCGGCGGTGGGCGAGGTGTTGGGGACCTTGTCGGTGTTGGTCGCGGTGATCTGCACGCGGTCGATGTCGACCTGGAAGACCTCGGCGACCACCTGGGCGACCTTGGTGTTCAGGCCCTGGCCCATCTCGGTGCCGCCGTGGTTCAGGTGGATGCTGCCATCGGTGTAGATGTGGATCAGCGCGCCGGCCTGGTTGAGGAAGGTGGCAGTGAAGCTGATGCCGAATTTCACCGGGGTCAGCGACAGGCCTTTCTTCAGTACCGGGCTGCTGGCGTTGAAGGCGCGGATTTCGGCGCGGCGCTTGGCGTACTCGGCGCTGGCTTCCAGTTCCTCGGTCATCTCCTGCAGCAGGTTGTGTTCCACCTGCTGGTAGTAGTGGGTGACGTTGCGCTCGTCCTTGCCGTAGTAGTTGCGCTTGCGCACGTCCAGCGGGTCCTTGCCCAGATGGCGCGCGACGGCGTCCATGATCTCCTCGATGGCGACCATGCCCTGCGGGCCGCCGAAGCCGCGGTAGGCGGTGTTCGACGCGGTGTTGGTCTTGCAGCGGTGACCGTTCACCGTGGCGTTGCCGAGGAAGTAGGCGTTGTCCGAGTGGAACATCGCGCGGTCGACGATGGAGCCGGAGAGGTCCGGCGAGTAGCCGCAGTTGCCGGCCAGCTCGATGTTGATGCCGTGCAGCAGGCCGTCGTCCTCGAAGCCCACGTCGTACTCGACATAGAACGGGTGGCGCTTACCGGTCATCTGCATGTCTTCGACGCGCGGCAGGCGCATCTTCGTCGGGCGGCCGGTCAGGCGCGCGATCACGGCGCACAGGCAGGCCGGAGCGGCCGCCTGGGTTTCCTTGCCGCCGAAGCCGCCACCCATGCGGCGCATGTCGATGACCACCTTGTTGAAGGAGATGCCCAGCACTTCGGCCACCAGCTTCTGCACTTCGGTGGGGTTCTGCGTGGAGGTGTAGACGATCACGCCGCCGTCTTCGGTGGGCATCACCGAGGAAATCTGCGTCTCCAGGTAGAAGTGCTCCTGGCCGCCGATATGCAGGGTGCCCTGGATGCGGTTCGGCGCGGTGGCGAGCTTGGCCTCGGAGTCGCCGATCTTGTGCTGGTGGCTGTCGAGCACGAAGTGCTTCTTGCGCAGCGCTTCGACCACGTCGAGCACCGGTTCCAGGTCCTCGTACTCGATGATCGCGGCCATGGCCGCCTTGCGCGCGGTTTCCAGGCTGTCGGCGGCGACGGCGATGACCATCTGGCCGACGTACTCGACCTTGCCGTCCGCCAGCAGCGGGTCGCCGGCGACCACCGGGCCGATGTCCAGCTGGCCGGGCACGTCATCCTTGGTGATGGCGATGGCGACGCCGGGGAACTGGTAGCAGGGGCTGACGTCCAGTTTGGTGATGCGCGCGTGGGCGCGGTCGCTCATGCGGGCGTAGACGTGCAACTGGTTGGGGAATTCCAGTCGGTCATCGATGTACTGCGCTTCGCCGCTGACGTGCTTGGGCGCGCTTTCGTGCTTGACGCTGCGGCCGACGCCGGTGGTGAGGTCGGCGCGGAACAGCGCGGTGAGTTCTTCCTGGCTTTTTTGCGGCTTATGCATAGTGGGTCACCCGGGTCACGGCCTGAGGGGCTTCCAGCTCCAGGAAGCACTTACGCAGCAGGTTCTGCGCGGTGAGCAGGCGGTATTCCTTGCTCGCACGGAAGTCGGTGAGCGGCGCGAAATCTTCGCTCAGAGCCTGTGCGGCGCGTTCGAAGGTGGCGCTATTGAAGGTCTGGCCGAGCAGCGCGGCCTCGCAGGCCCTGGCGCGCTTCGGAATCGCCGCCATGCCGCCGAAGCCGGTGCGCACCGCGGTGATCTTGCAGTTCTCCACGGTGACGCTGAAGGCGGCGCACACGGCGGAAATATCGTCGTCCAGGCGCTTGGAGACCTTGTAGGCACGGAACGCCTGGTTGGCCTGCGGACGGGGGATGATCACCTGTTCGATGAACTCGCCTTCCTGGCGCGCGGTGACCTTGTAGTCGATGAAGTATTCGTCGATCGGCAGTTCGCGGCGTTCGGCGCCCTTGCGCAGCACCAGGCGCGCGCCGAGGGCGATCAGCAGCGGCGGCGAGTCGCCGATGGGGGATGCGTTGCCGATGTTGCCGCCCAGGGTGCCCTGGTTGCGGATCTGCAGCGAGGCGAAGCGGTGCAGCAACTCGCCGAAGTCCGGGTAGTCGCGGGAAAGCGCTTCATAGCAGTCGGTCAGCGGAGTCGCCGCGCCGATCTCGATACGGTCGTCGAAGACTTCGACGCGCTTCATTTCCTCGACATGGCCGACGTAGATCATCACCGGTAGTTCGCGGTGGAACTGGGTGACTTCCAGGGCCAGGTCGGTGCCGCCGGCCAGCAGCCGTGCTTGCGGGTTGGCGGTGTAGAGGTCGGCCAGGTCGGCGATGGTCAGCGGCAGCAGGCAGCGCTTGTCGCCGCTGTTGAGCTCGGCGGTTTCGTTGGGCGCGATAGCCTTGAGCTGGGCGATGATTTCCGGCTGGGCGACGTCGAACTGGTCGGGCTGCTTCTGGCAGCAGGACTGCTCGGCGGCATCAAGGATCGGGCGGTAGCCGGTGCAGCGGCACAGGTTGCCGGCCAGCGCTTCATGGGCTTCGGCCTTGCGCTCGTCGGCGGTTTCGCCCGCGCTGTTCTTCTGCAGGGCGAACAGCGACATGACGAAGCCGGGGGTGCAGAAGCCGCACTGCGAGCCGTGGCAGTCGACCATGGCCTGCTGTACGCCGTGCAGTTCGCCGCGGTGCTTGAGGTCGTCGACGCTGATCAGCTGCTTGCCGTGCAGCGAGGAAACGAAGGTGAGACAGGAGTTGAGGGTGCGGTAGCGGATGCGCTCGGCACCTTCTTCACCGACCAGCTCGCCGACCACCACGGTGCAGGCGCCGCAGTCACCGGAGGCGCAACCCTCCTTGGTGCCGGTCTTGCCCAGGGTCTGGCGCAGGTAGTTGAGCACGGTGAGATTGGGATCGAGGCGGTCTTCGACGCGCAGCTCGCGATTGAGCAGGAACCTGATCAAGGCTTGCCTCCAGGCTGATTCTTGTTTTTGGTAGGGCACTGGATGGCGAATTTATGGAAAGCTGACTTTTGAGTCAATAAAATTTCTGTCCGAATAGTCAGAAAGTTTTTCCGGCATGACAAGTGGTAGGGAGAGAGTGGCTTCTCGCAGTGGCGAGCTTGCTCGCGAACCGCCGTTGCAGACACGTGCGCCGTGCCGATCGACTGGCTTTCAAGGGGCGAAGAGCTTCGCGAGCAAGCTCGCTCCTACAAGGTCAGCGGAAAGAAAAAAGGCGGCAAGCCGGGGTAGGGCTTGCCGCCAAGGCGTGGAACTCGTCGATCAGGCTTGCTGGGTAGCGCTCAGCTGATATTCCTCACCGGCGTAATAGGCGCGCACCCGGCGGTCCATCACCGCGCGCCAGAGCGGCGGGAACAGCGCCAGGACGATCATCCCGGCATAGCCATTGGGCAATTGCGGGCTCTCGTCGAAGTGCCGCAGGACCTGATAGCGGCGCTTGGCGTTGGCGTGGTGGTCGGAATGGCGCTGCAGGTGGAAGAGGAACAGGTTGGTCAGCAGGAAGTTGCTGTTCCAGGAGTGCTCGTGGGTGGTTCGCTCGTAGCGCCCGGTTTCGAGGCGGCGCCGGTGCAGCCCGTAGTGCTCGACGTAGTTGACGATCTCCAGCAGGGTGAAGGCCATCACCGACTGGCCGATGAAGTAGACCGCGCCGATCCAGCCGAAGGCAACCGTGAAACCGACCAGGAACAGCGCGCTGATGACGTACCACCAGATCAGCTCGTTGCGCCAGTGCAGCGCCGGCAGGCCCTTGCGTTTGAGGCGCTCCTTCTCGAGCTTCCAGGCATTCAGGAAGTTGTGCTTGTAGGCGTGAGGCAGGAAGGCGTAGAGGCTCTGGCCGTAGCGCGAGGACGAGGCGTCCTCCGGCGTTGAGACGTGCACATGGTGCCCGCGTACGTGCTCGACCTTGAAGCCCGCGTAGCACACCGCCGCCAGCAGCAGGCCGCCGGCGTTCTGTTCCAGCTCCGGGTCCTTGTGGATCAGTTCGTGGGAGACGGTGATGCCGATGGCGCCCATCACCGTGCCCACCGAAAGAATCCAGCCCAGTTGCCCGACCCAGTTCCAGGCGTCATAAGTGGCCAGCACCCAGCCGCCGTACACCAGCATGCCCAGCAGCAGCGGCACCGTCAGCAGGCTGAGGAAGCGGTAATAGCCCTCGCGCTCCATGGGTGGGACTTCCTCGATCTCATCCGGGTTGGCCGGATCGCGGCCGACCACGAAGTCCAGCAGCGGGATCACCCCGAACACCACGGTGATCACCAGCCAGGCCCAGGCATTGGGATAGTTGCTGCCGTAGGACCACCAGTAGCTGACGGGGATACCGAACACCGGCACCAGCCAGATCCAGTAGCCGGCTTTTTTGAGACGCAACATCCAGGCAGGGGAAAGGAAAAAGGCGAACATGGACGACTCCCGATACGTCTCTTGTGTAGGATTGTCTGACAATCCTGCGCCTGATTCCCCTGTCAGACGCACCAACCTTTGTTCTGTCATCCCCCCAGGGCAGGGGATGGCGCGGTAACACCCTGTGTTACACTACGCGTCCGCATTACCCCTCGAAAAGCGCTCCGATTCTTAAGGACAACCATGACGTTCAAGGCCCCGGACAGCCTGGCTGAGCAGATCGCGCATCACCTTGCCGAGCGCATCATCCGGGGCGAACTCAAGGAGCGCGAGCGCATCCAGGAACAGAAGGTCACCCAGACCCTCAATGTCAGCCGTGGCTCGGTGCGCGAGGCGCTGCTGATCCTTGAGCGCCGCCACCTGGTGGTAATCCTGCCGCGCCGCGGCGCCCAGGTGTCCGAGCTGTCTCCCGCCCACGTCGAAAGCCTCTACTCGCTGGTCATCGAGCTGTACATCATGCTCGCCAGCAGCGTGGCCCGGACCTGGCGGGAAGAGGCCGACCTGGCACCCTTCATGGCGATCCAGCAGCGCCTGCTGGACAACCTCGAGCGCGGCGACATCAACGCCTTCGTCGAATCCAGCTTCGACATCATGCGCGCTGCCTTCCCGTTCGCTGGCAACCCCTACCTGCAGGAAACCGTGGAAAATCTCCTGCCGGCCATCAGCCGCACTTATCATCTGGCCCTGGAACGCCGCAAAGGCGAGATGAGTCAGTTCATCGGCAGCTTCGAAGACCTGCTGCGCGCGGTGGTCGGGCGCGACGAAGCCGGCATCCGCGCGGTGCTGCTCGACTACGGTCGGCACAACAGCCAACTGGTCCTGGCCGCTCTGGCTGAACGATAAGCTCGCTACTAGAAGAACAAGGGGGGAGGGCGCATGCGGCTCAAGTGCATCAAGCTGGCGGGCTTCAAGTCCTTCGTCGATCCGACGACGGTCAATTTTCCGAGCAACATGGCGGCGGTGGTTGGCCCCAACGGCTGCGGAAAATCCAACATTATCGACGCCGTTCGCTGGGTGATGGGTGAGAGTTCGGCGAAGAATCTCCGCGGCGAGTCGATGACCGACGTCATCTTCAATGGCTCCAACACCCGCAAGCCGGTGACCCAGGCGTCCATCGAGCTGATCTTCGACAACTCCGACCAGACCCTGCTGGGCGAATACGCCAGCTACGCCGAGATTTCCATTCGCCGCCGCGTGACCCGCGACGGCCAGAACACCTACTTCCTCAACGGCACCAAGTGCCGGCGCCGGGACATCACCGACATCTTCCTCGGCACCGGCCTCGGGCCGCGCAGCTACTCGATCATCGAGCAGGGCATGATCTCCAAGCTGATCGAGGCCAAGCCCGAGGACCTGCGCAACTTCATCGAGGAAGCCGCCGGCATCTCCAAGTACAAGGAGCGCCGCCGCGAAACCGAAAACCGCATCCGCCGCACCCAGGAAAACCTCGCGCGCCTGACCGACCTGCGCGAAGAGCTGGAACGCCAGCTCGAACGTCTGCACCGCCAGGCCCAGTCGGCGGAGAAGTACCAGGAGTTCAAGGCCGAGGAACGTACCCTCAAGGCCCAGCTCGGCGCCCTGCGCTGGCGCGACCTGAACGAGCAGGTCGGGCAGAAGGAAAAGGTGATCGGCGACCAGGAAGTGGCCTTCGAGGCGCTGGTGGCCGAGCAGCGCAGCGCGGACGCCAGCATCGAGCGCCTGCGCGACGGCCACCACGAGCTGTCGGAAACCTTCAACCAGGTGCAGGGCCGCTTCTATTCCGTGGGCGGCGACATCGCCCGCGTCGAGCAGAGCATCCAGCACGGCCAGCAGCGCCTGCGGCAATTGCAGGATGACCTGCGCGAGGCGGAGAAAACCCGCCAGGAAACCGAATCCCACCTGGGCCACGACCGCACGCTGCTGGCCACCCTGGCCGAAGAGCTGGAGCGCCTGGCCCCGGAGCAGGAGATCAGCGCGGCCGCTGCCGAAGAGGCCACCGTTGGCCTGGAAGAGGCCGAGCAGCGCATGCATGACTGGCAGCAGCGCTGGGACGCCTTCAACCAGCAGAGCGCCGAGCCGCGCCGCGAAGCCGAAGTGCAGCAGTCGCGCATCCAGCACCTGGAGCAGAGCCTGGAGCGCCAGGCCGAGCGGCAGCGCCGGCTGAGCGACGAACGCACACAACTGGCGGCTGACCCGGAAGACGCCGCGATCCTCGAACTGGGCGAGCAGGTTGCCGCCATCGAGTTGCTGCTGGAAGAGTCGCAGATCGAAGAGCAGGAACTGGCCGAGCGCCTGGAGCGCGTGCGCCAGTCCCTGCAGGAAAGCACCTCTGCGCAGCACCAGGCGCAGGGCGAGCTGCAACGCCTGAATGGCCGGATCGCCTCGCTGGAAGCCTTGCAACAGGCCGCGCTCGATCCGGGCGACGGCACTGCGCAGTGGCTGCGCCAACAGGGCCTGGAACAACGCCCGCGCCTCGCCGAAGGGCTGCGCGTGCAGCCGGGCTGGGAGCTGGCGGTGGAAACCGTACTCGGCGCCGACCTGCATGGCGTGCTGCTGGATGATCTGAAGGGGCTGCCGTTCGACGCGCTGGAGAAGGGCGAGCTGCGCCTGCTCGATCTGGCCGCTGGCGCTGTTTCCCGCCCCGGCAGCCTGCTGGACAAGGTCGAGACGAACGTCGGCCTGAGCTACTGGCTGGGCCGCGTGCGCCCGGTCGAAACCCTGGATCAGGCCCTGGTCCAGCGCGCTTCGCTGGGCGACGGCGAGAGCCTGGTCAGCCGCGATGGCTACTGGGTCGGCCGCAACTTCCTGCGTGTGCGCCGTGGCGAATCCGCCGATGGTGGCGTGCTGGCGCGTGGGCAGGAGCTGGAGCGCCTCTATGTCGAGCGGGAGACGCTGGAACAGCGCCTCGCCGAGATCGACGAGCAACTGGTGCGCCTGCGTGACGAGCAGCGTCACGCCGAGGAAGGTCGTGACCAGGTGCGCCGCCGCCTGCAGGACGAAGGTCGCCGCCAGGGCGAATTGAAGGCGCAACTGTCCGCGCAGCAGGCCAAGGTCGAGCAGTTGACGTTGCGTCGGCGCCGTCTTGACGAAGAACTGGCCGAACTGGCCGAGCAGCACGCCATCGAGCAGGAGCAACTGGGCGAAGCCCGGCTGAGCCTGCAGGAAGCACTGGACGCCATGGCGGTGGATACCGAGCGCCGCGAGTCGCTGCTCGCCGAACGCGACGGCATGCGCGAGAAACTCGACCGCATCCGCCAGGAGTCGCGCCAGCACAAGGACCAAGCCCATCAGTTGGCAGTGCGCGTTGGTTCCCTGCGTGCCCAGCACGAATCCACCCGCCAGGCGCTGGAGCGCCTGGACAGCCAGGCGGTGCGCCTGGTCGAGCGCTGCGAGCAGCTCAACCTCAACCTGGAGGAAGGCGCCGCTCCGCTGGAAGAATTACGCATGCGCCTGGAAGAGCTGCTCGACCGGCGCATGGCAGTGGAGGACGAACTCAAGCACGCGCGTCTCGCCCTGGAAGATGCCGACCGCCAGTTGCGTGACGCCGAGAAGCGCCGGACCCAGGCCGAGCAGCAGTCGCAATTGCTGCGCGGCCAGCTGGAACAGCAGCGCATGGAGTGGCAGGCCCTGAGCGTGCGGCGCAAGTCGTTGCAGGAGCAGCTCCACGAGGACGGTTACGACCTGCACGGCGTGCTGGGCACGCTGCCTCACGATGCCGCCGAGAAGGTCTGGGAAAACCGCCTGGAAGAACTGGCCACGCGCATCGGCCGCCTGGGGCCGATCAACCTCGCGGCCATCGAGGAATACCAGCAGCAATCCGAGCGCAAACGCTACCTCGACGACCAGAACGACGACCTGGTGGAAGCGCTGGACACCCTGGAAAACGTGATCCGCAAGATCGACAAGGAAACCCGCAACCGCTTCAAGGAAACCTTCGACCAGATCAATGCTGGCCTTCAGGCATTGTTCCCCAAGGTTTTCGGCGGCGGTCACGCCTATCTGGAACTTACCGGCGAGGATCTACTCGATACCGGGGTGGCGATCATGGCGAGACCGCCGGGCAAGAAGAACAGCACCATCCATCTTCTGTCCGGTGGCGAGAAGGCCCTGACCGCTCTGGCGCTGGTATTTGCGATCTTCCAGCTGAACCCGGCACCGTTCTGCATGCTCGACGAGGTCGACGCGCCATTGGACGATGCCAACGTCGGCCGTTATGCGCGACTGGTGAAAGAGATGTCGGAGAAAGTGCAGTTCATCTATATCACCCACAACAAGATCGCCATGGAGATGGCCGACCAGTTGATGGGCGTGACCATGCACGAACCGGGTTGTTCCAGGCTGGTGGCGGTGGATGTGGAAGAGGCGGTGGCATTGGCCGAAGCCTGATCGCGCGGCAGAACTTGCAGCAGGCTGGCAAGGTGCCGTGTTGTGTGTCTAAGGTATTGATTTGATTGGGATAGGTCGCATTCTCAAAGCGAAGGTGGGAAGCGCTATGAAAAGTTGCAAAGTGCGCGGCGGAGTGTCGCCATAGACAGTGTAAAGTTATGTGAGAGCGTGTTAGCTTAATGCCCACTTTTGTATCGCGTGGAAAACATCAGTCAGAACATGAAGTTGGCTCCACGTTTTCAAGGGATAGGATGTCCTTTTCTTCATCATCATTTTTTGTTCAGGGGCTACGGGATTAGATGGATATCGGTCTGCGCGAATGGCTGATCGTCATTGGGCTTATCGTGATCGCCGGCATTCTGTTTGACGGCTGGCGTCGCATGCGGGGTGGCAAGGGCAAGTTGCGCTTCAAACTGGATCGCCAGTTTGCCAACCAGCCCGATGACGGGGATGAAAGCACTCCTGAACTGCTCGGGCCTTCCCGGGTGGTCGAACACCGCGAGCCGGAACTGGACGAGGAAGACCTGCCCAAGGTCAGCGCCAAGGAGTCGCGCGGCAAGCGCCGTGGCGAACCGCGCCAGGGCGACCTGAACCTGGACGACCCGGCACCGAACCTGCTCGGCCCGCTGGACGAGGAAGATTTCCCGAACCCGCTGGACGAAGCGCCCCAGGAAAAGCCGAAGAAAGAGCGCAGGAAGGACAAGGAGCGTAGCGCTCCTGCTGCCCCGGCTGCCGCCTCTTCGGCGGCCCAGGCTCCGATCGACGAAGTGCTGATCATCAACGTCATCAGCCGCGACGAGGGTGGCTTCAAGGGGCCTGCGCTGCTGCAGAACATCCTGGAAAGCGGCCTGCGCTACGGCGAAATGGACATCTTCCATCGCCACGAGAGCATGGCTGGCAACGGTGAAGTGCTGTTCTCCATGGCCAACGCGGTCAAGCCGGGCACCTTCGATCTGGACAACATCGACCAGTTCAGCACCCGTGCCGTGAGCTTCTTCCTCGGCCTGCCGGGCCCGCGCCATCCCAAGCAGGCATTCGACGTGATGATCGCCGCCGCCCGCAAGCTGGCCCAGGAGCTCAATGGCGAGCTGAAGGACGAGCAGCGCAGCGTGATGACTGCGCAGACCATCGAGCACTACCGTCAGCGCATCATCGATTTCGAACGACGCGCCCTGACCCAGAAGCGCTAAGCTTTCAGCACGCTGCACAGAAGCCCCAAGCGACCCTTGGGGCTTCGCATTTCTACCTCAAGCAGAAT
Organism: Pseudomonas sp. HS-18; assembly: GCF_020401845.1. Classification (NCBI taxonomy): domain Bacteria; kingdom Pseudomonadati; phylum Pseudomonadota; class Gammaproteobacteria; order Pseudomonadales; family Pseudomonadaceae; genus Pseudomonas; species Pseudomonas sp. HS-18. Next base: position 4,171,919 of record NZ_CP084413.1, on the reverse strand, counting down.
AAAGCCGCCGAGATTCCCGCATGACCGATCCCCAGACCGCTGCCGAACGCATCGCCCAGCTGCGCAGCGAACTCGACGACCATAACTACCGCTATTACGTGCTCGACGAGCCTAGCGTGCCGGACGCCGAGTACGACCGCCTGTTCCGCGAACTGAAGGCGCTGGAAGCCGAGCATCCCCAACTGATTACTCCCGAGTCGCCAACCCAGCGCGTCGGCGGCGCGGCCGCTTCGGCTTTCGGCGAAGTACGCCACGAAGTGCCGATGCTGAGCCTGGGCAACGCCTTCGAGGAGCAGGATCTCATCGATTTTGATCGCCGTGTGCGCGAGGGCCTGGCCGATCAGCTGCCTTCCTCCGATCTGTTCGGCGGCGGAGCCGAGGTGGAATACAGCTGCGAGCCCAAGCTCGATGGCCTGGCGGTCAGCCTGCTGTACGAAAATGGCGTGCTGACCCGCGGTGCCACCCGTGGCGACGGCACCACCGGCGAAGACATCAGCGTCAACGTGCGCACCATCCGCAACGTGCCACTGCGCCTGAAGGGCGAGGGCTGGCCGGCGATACTGGAAGTGCGTGGTGAAGTGTTCATGTCCAAGGCAGGCTTCGAGGCGCTCAACGAACGGCAGATGGAAGCCGGCGGCAAGACCTTCGCCAACCCGCGCAATGCTGCCGCCGGTAGCCTGCGCCAGCTGGATTCGAAGATCACCGCCAGCCGCCCGCTGGAATTCTGCTGCTACGGCTTTGGCCGGGTCGAGGGCGGCACGCTGCCGGGCACCCAGGTGGAGATCCTTGAGGCCTTGAAGGGCTGGGGTATCCCGATCAGCCGCGAGCTGAAGCTGGCCAAGGGTGTGGAGGGTTGCCGCGCCTATTACGAAGACATCGGGACGCGCCGCGACAGTCTCGCCTACGAAATCGACGGCGTGGTGTTCAAGGTCAACCGCACCGATTTCCAGCGCGAGCTGGGCTTCCGTGCCCGCGAGCCGCGCTGGGCCATCGCCCACAAGTTCCCGGCGCGGGAGGAGCTCACCGAACTCTTGGACGTGGAATTCCAGGTCGGCCGCACCGGCGCAGTGACGCCCGTGGCACGCCTGAAGCCGGTCCAGGTGGCCGGTGTGACCGTTTCCAATGCCACGCTGCACAACATGGACGAGGTCGCGCGCCTGGGTCTGATGATCGGCGACACCGTGATCATCCGCCGGGCCGGCGACGTGATTCCGCAGGTCATGCAGGTGGTCACCGAGCGCCGCCCGGCAGACGCGCGCCCGGTCGCAATCCCCACCCAGTGCCCGGTATGCGGCTCGCAGGTCGAACGTACTCAGTTGGTGAAGCGCAGCAAGGGCAAGGAGTCGGTCAGCGAGGGGGCCATCTACCGTTGCGTCGGACGACTGTTCTGCCAGGCGCAACTCAAGCAGGCGATCATCCACTTCGTTTCTCGCCGCGCCATGGATATCGACGGCCTCGGCGACAAGATCGTCGAGCAACTGGTGGACAAGGGCCTGGTGAAGTCGCCGGCCGATCTCTACACCCTGACCTTCGAGCAGGTCATCGAGCTGGAGGGCTTCGCCGAAGTCTCCACGCGCAATCTGCTCGCTGCCATTGCCGACAGCCGCAAGCCGGCGCTGGCACGCTTCGTCTTCGCCCTGGGTATCCCGGACGTGGGCGAGGAGACGGCCAAGCTGCTGGCACGCTCCCTGGGCTCGCTGGCGCGCATCCAGAAGGCGCTGCCGGAGGTGCTGACCTACCTACCCGATGTGGGCGGTGAAGTGGCCTATGAGATCCACAATTTCTTCGATGACGAGCACAACCGCAGCGTGATCCAGCAACTGCTGGAGCGTGGCGTCGAGCTGCAGGACGAGGGCGAGGTATCGGCCGAGTTCGCCGCCGTCGCCACCCTGGCAGGCTTCATCGACAAGCTGAACATTCCCTTCATCGCCGCCACTGGCGCCGAGAAGCTCGCGGACCGCACCGGCAGCCTCGACGCACTGGTTGCCCTCAGCCAGGACTGGCTGGACCTCAGCACCCTGAAAGGAGTGAACGAGAAGGCCAGGCAGTCGGTGCGCGAGTACTTCGCCGATGCCACCCGCGTCGAGCGTGCCAAGGCCGTCGAGGCACAGCTGGCGGAGTTCGGCATGCACTGGCGCAGCGAGCGCAAGGTCGTCGAAGGCCTGCCGCTGGCGGGCCAGACCTGGGTGCTCACCGGCACGCTGGAGGCCATGAGCCGCGACGTCGCCAAGGAAAAGCTGGAAAGCCTGGGCGCCAAGGTGGCCGGCTCCGTCTCCGCCAAGACCCATTGTGTCGTTGCCGGACCGGGAGCAGGTTCAAAGTTGGCCAAGGCCCAGGAACTTGGCGTCGCCGTGATGGACGAAGAGCAGCTGATCAAGCTGCTGGCCGACCACGGCATCGGCGCCTGACACGCCTTCCTTTCAATCAAAGAATCAAGATCAACGCATCAAGGAGTCATTCCATGCCCATGACCAAGGACCAACTGGTTCGCGATATCGCCGAATCCCTCGACCTGACCCAGGCCGCCGTGCGCGGCGTGTTCGAGCAACTGGCGCAGATCGCCCAGGACGCCCTGGAGAACGACGGTGAGCTGACCCTGCCGGGTATCGGCAAGCTCAAGGTCAGCGAACGCGCCGCCCGTACCGGCCGCAATCCGCAGACCGGCAAGACCATCGAGATCGCCGCGAAGAAGGCCGTGCGTCTGGTGCCCGCCAAGGCTCTGGTCGACAGCCTGAACTGATCGGCAGGCCCGTTCGGCCTCTGCGTTGCGATGCAGGACGGGACGGGCCATTCCATTGGTTGACGGAGAGCAAGATGGACAAGGCAAGAAAGCAGCGCCTGCTCGGCGTAGGGGCACTGGTGCTGTTGTTCGGGGCTTACGTGGCCTGGACCGAGCGCCCGCAGATCGTCCTGCATTACGAGGCGCAGGGTGGTCCGGCGGTCAGCTACAGCTACAAGGAAAACGGCGAGGAAACCCTCGCGGGCGAGATCAAGCCTGGTGAGGCGCGAACCTTCCCGCTGCGCCTGTGGCGTTCCGGGGAATATCGCGTGGCCTTCCAGTTCCACCAGGGCGCGGAGCGCTACTCCACCTTCAGCACCCGTCCGGGCTACAGCAAGATGGACCTGTTCATCGGGCCGAACCTGGAAGTCTCTACCCAGCCCCGGCCCGAGGGCATGCTGCAGGCGCAGTGAGACCGGTTACAGGTACTCGGCTACCAGCACGAGGTGACGCGTGCCTGCTGGGTCCTTGGCGCGAATCATCCCCGCGACGTTGCCGTTCGGTGTGCTGAGTTTTTCCACTGTGCGACCCTGGCTGTCGGTGAGTCGGTAATGCACCGCTAGCTGATTGCCGCGGGGCTCGTTCAGGTACAGGTCCACCGACTGTTTGCACTGGCTGGCCGTCACCCGGCCGCTGGAGTTGGTGATGTCGCTCACGCCGATCTGGCAGGTAGGCTCGACGACGGCGCCGCGAAAGGTGATGGTGCCGCTGCTGGCCGCCTGCAGCGAGCCGCAGAGGGCAATGGCAAGTAGCGCGGTAGAGTTCACGATCAATCGCATTTGAACACTCCTTGCATGGGCGGGGACGCCCCGAGCGGGCGGACTTATCCATTGCTTCGGCCTGTGGCGAGGAAGCTTGAGTGGCCTGGCGGAAAAGCTCCCCGGGCTGCGATGTGGATCAAAGGAAAGAACGTAAGTGCTTGAAGTGCTTGTAACTTGCGCTCAAGCCGCTACAATGGCGCGGCTCGCCGGACTGGCGAGCTCTCGCGATGGTGGCCCTGTCGGTCCCCCCGCAACGATTACTCGCTTACCTGGTCAGGTCCGGAAGGAAGCAGCCAAGGCGGGGACATTGTGTGCCGGGGTGTGGCTGGCGGGGCCGCCTCCATTTCGGAGCCTGGAAAATGGCCCGCCTCGCGGCCTGTCGAGCGCTGCCCGTCTCAGCGGTAGTGATCCAGGATCTGCTCGATCTTCCCTGACGCCTTGATCTTCGCCAGCACCGAGAGCACCTCTTCGGCGCGGACTTCGGGCGCGTCCAGCACCATGCACGACAGCGGGGTCTCCTCGATCACGCTGGCGGTTCTCAGGCGCTCCGCCTCGGGCAGATCACGGTTGAACCAGTTCAGCGCGAACTCGCTGCTGATCGCATATTGATAGCGTCCGATGCGCAGCTTCTTCAGCACCAGCTCCTGGTTGCGCGCGTCGTCGCGGATCAGCCAGTGGCTGTCCAAAAGCGGCTGCAGGCGGGGGTAGTGGTAGCCCAGCACCGTGCCGATGGACTGGCTGGGGAGGGTTTCGAGGTTTTCCGCAGGGGCGTCGCGGACCACCAGCAGGTCGCGCTGCAACATCAGTGGTGCAGTCCAGCGGTAGTCCTTGAACTCGTGCTCGATCCAGGTGCGCGAGACGTAGCAGCGCACGTCCACGGAGTGAGTGAGCAGCGCCTGTTCGATGCGGGCGCGGGGCACGATGTGGAACGCCGGTGTCCGTCCAAGCTCGCGGGCCGTCTCGTTGAACAGCTCGAACAGGATGCCGCCGGTCAGTTCGCCATTTTCGATCTGCGCCAGCGGCATCGCCCAGCTGTCGACCACCGAGAAGCGCAGGGGACGGTCGTCGGCCTGGGCGAGGGTGGCGGTCAGCAGCAGGGCGGTGGCGAGGAAGCGCATCAAGGCTCCGTTGATGGCAGAACGACGACACAATGCCGTGTAGCCCGGCCCTTGCCAAGATGCGACAACGTCCGGTGCGGACATCGAGTGCAATTTACGGTCCGCTTCGCTAGGATTAGCGCACTTCTGCTCACCTGTCGCGATGGATTTCAATGAGTTATCAGGTTCTTGCCCGCAAATGGCGTCCGCGCTCGTTCCGCGAAATGGTCGGCCAGACCCATGTGCTCAAGGCCCTGATCAACGCGCTGGACAATCAGCGCCTGCACCACGCCTACCTGTTCACCGGGACCCGCGGCGTGGGCAAGACCACCATCGCGCGCATCCTGGCCAAGTGCCTGAACTGCGAGACCGGCGTCAGCTCCACTCCGTGCGGACAGTGCTCGGTGTGCCGCGAGATCGATGAGGGCCGTTTCGTCGACCTGATCGAAGTCGACGCCGCCAGCCGCACCAAGGTCGAGGATACCCGCGAGCTGCTCGACAACGTGCAGTACTCGCCGAGCCGCGGCCGCTACAAGGTCTACCTGATCGACGAAGTGCACATGCTCTCCAGCCACAGCTTCAACGCCCTGTTGAAGACCCTGGAGGAGCCGCCGCCCCATGTGAAGTTCCTGCTCGCCACCACCGACCCGCAGAAGCTGCCGGTCACCATCCTCTCGCGCTGCTTGCAGTTCTCCCTGAAGAACATGCCGCCGGAGCGCGTGGTGGAACACCTGACCCACGTGCTGGGCGCCGAGAACGTGCCGTTCGAGGACGATGCGCTGTGGCTGCTCGGCCGCGCTGCCGACGGCTCCATGCGTGACGCCATGAGCCTCACCGACCAGGCCATCGCCTTCGGTGAAGGCAAGGTGCTGGCCGCGGATGTGCGTGCCATGCTCGGCACCCTGGATCACGGGCAAGTCTACGGCGTGCTTCATGCGCTGCTGGAAGGCGATGCCCGCGCGTTGCTGGAGGCGGTACGCCACTTGGCCGAGCAGGGCCCGGACTGGGGCGGCGTGCTGGCCGAGATACTCAACGTGTTGCACCGCGTGGCCATTGCCCAGGCGCTGCCCGAGGCGGTGGACAACGGCCAGGGCGACCGCGACCGTGTGCTGGCGCTGGCCCAGGCCTTGCCAGCCGAGGACGTGCAGTTCTACTACCAGATGGGCCTGATCGGCCGCCGCGACCTGCCGCTGGCGCCCGATCCCCGCGGCGGCTTCGAGATGGTCCTGTTGCGCATGCTGGCGTTCCGCCCGGCGGATGCCGACGGCGCACCGAGGTCACCACTAAAGGACCTGGGGATCAGCAAGGCCACGGCTGATTCCAACCAGAACCCAGTGGCCGGCGCCGCCGTTGCGGCGCCGGTTGCATCCATTGCTGCTCCGGCTGTTGCGCCTGCACCGGTAGTGCCGGTTGCTGCGGTTGTGCCTGCTGTTGCCGCGCCTCAGCCTCAGCCGGCTCCGGCTCCGGCTGCGCAAGCCGAACCAGCCGTTGCGCCGACTCCGGTTGTCCAACCTGTGCCTGAGCCGGCTCCGGTGGAGCCGGAAGCCGCCGTGCAACTCGAGCCGACGGCGCCGGCTGCCGAGCCGGAACAAGCCGTCGCCGAGGCGCCGATCGATCTGCCGTGGGACGAACCTGCCGCACCGATTGCCGCGGCTCCAGCGCCAGTCGAGACTGCTGCACCTGCACCTGCACCTGCACCTGCACCTGCAGCTGCCACGCCGGCACCGGTGGAAGCGCCTGCGCCCAAGGTCGAAGAGCCGGCCCCGATAATCGCCGAAGTTCCGGCCGAGGACGACGACCGCGATGACGAGCCGCCGCCCGCCGAGGACTACTACGAAGTCGACATGGAGTCCTACGGCTACCTCGAGAACGAGGCGCCGCAGGAGCAGGCCGAGCCCGAACCCGAGCCCGCCGCCATGCCGGCAACCGGTCTGGCTGCCGAGTGGCTGGACCTGTTCCCGCGCCTGGGCCTGGCCGGCCTGACGGCCAGCATCGGCGCCAACTGCACGCTGGTCGCCGTCGAGGGCGATACCTGGCACCTGCACCTGGATCCGGGCCAGAGCGCGCTGTTCAACGCGACCCAGCAGCGTCGCCTGAACGATGCGCTGAACCAGTTCCACGGTCGTACGCTGACCCTGCAGGTGACCCAGCAGAAGCCCGAGCAGGAAACCCCGGCCCAGGCCGCCGCGCGCAAACGTGCCGAGCGCCAGCGCCAGGCCGAGGCGTCGATCGCCGCCGACCCTTATGTGCTACAGATGAAGCAACAGTTCGCCGCGGTCGTCCGCGACGGTACTATCGAACCCCTGGAGGCCAAGGCTTGAGCCTGGGTCGACGACTGAACGAATCGAGGAACTCGACATGATGAAAGGTGGCATGGCCGGCCTGATGAAGCAGGCCCAGCAGATGCAGGAAAAGATGCAGAAGATGCAGGAAGAGCTGGCCAACGCCGAAGTGACCGGTCAATCCGGCGCCGGCCTGGTGAGCGTGGTGATGACCGGTCGCCACGACGTCAAGCGCGTCTCCCTGGATGACAGCCTGATGCAGGAAGACAAGGAAATCCTCGAGGACCTGATCGCCGCCGCGGTGAACGACGCCGTGCGCAAGATCGAGCAGAACAACCAGGAGAAGATGTCCGGCATGACCGCTGGCATGCAATTGCCGCCCGGCTTCAAAATGCCCTTCTGAGTTTGATCGTGCCGCCCATGCCCGGCGCATGGCGGCGTTGTCGTCGGGTTCGGACTCCTCATGTGCTGCAGCACACTCCGGTTCCTCACCCGACGGCGCCTTGCCCTGCTTGGGCCTGAGCGGCCTGTGGGCTGACTTCTTCGTTTCCTGTTTTCCAAAAGAGAATGCACTTGCCTTCCGGCTTGCCAAGTATGTGAGCGCGAACCGTGCGTTCCTTCGTTCTAATACTCCCGAAATTCGAGACCGCCCCATGAGCTTCACGCCGCTGATCCGCCAACTGATCGACGCCCTGCGCACCCTGCCCGGAGTGGGGCAGAAGAGTGCCCAGCGCATGGCGCTGCAGCTGCTGGAGCGTGACCGCAGCGGCGGCCTGCGCCTGGCGCAGGCGCTGACCCAGGCGATGGAAGGCGTTGGCCACTGCAAGCAGTGCCGCACGCTGTCGGAAGACGAGTTCTGCCCGCAGTGCACCGACCCGCGCCGCGATGACAGCCTGCTGTGCGTGGTGGAAGGGCCGCTGGACGTGTTTGCTGTCGAGCAGACCGGTTATCGCGGCCGCTACTTCGTGCTCAAGGGACACCTGTCGCCGCTGGATGGCCTGGGCCCGGAAGCCATCGGCATTCCTGAGCTTGAGGCGCGAATCAAGGCCGGCAGTTTCAGCGAGATCATTCTCGCCACCAACCCCACGGTGGAAGGCGAGGCGACCGCCCACTACATCGCCCAGTTGCTAGGCGGCGGTGACCTGGTGCTGTCGCGCATCGCCCACGGTGTGCCGCTGGGTGGCGAACTGGAACTGGTGGACGGCGGCACGCTGGCCCACGCCCTGGCAGGACGCCGGCCGATCAGCAACTGACAGATTCGAACAAGGCCGGAGAGATTCCGGCCTTGTTGCATTCGGGGTCAGCAGGCGCAGCTGATGCCTTGACTGTCGGCACGCCGCGATTCTTCCACTGCGCCAACCAGCGCCAGCCCCTCGTCCAGCCAGCCAGTCACGCCACCGATCATCTCCTTCACCGGCAGGCCCAGCGCTGCGAGCTTGGCGGCAGCGCGGTGCACGCCGTTGCAGTGCGGGCCTGCGCAGTAGACGACGAACAGGGTACCCGCCGGAAACTGCGCCATGCGTCGCGCGTCGATCTCCCGTGTTGGCAGGTTCAGCGCGCCGGGTACATGGCCACGGGCGAAGGCAGCGGCGTTGCGCACATCGAGCAGGACGAAATCCTGCTCGCCATTCTGCAGGGCGTCGTTCACGTCCGAGCAGTCGGTCTCGAAGGCCAGCCGATGGCTGAAATGGACAAGGGCGTCGGCGGGCAGGGCGGCGGGGAATTGGCTGACAAGGCTGGGCATGACAAGGCTCCTGGGGAAGATGGGACCACTGTATGCAGCCGCGAAAGCCGGCTAAAGTGGCGGCCTGGACAGTGATCGGAAGTTTTCCGCCAAATGCAGCGTGATCCCCTCGCAGTGGCCGTTCTCGCTTACGACGGCCTGTGCACCTTCGAATTCGGCATCGCCGTTGAGATCTTCGGCCTGCCGCGCCCGGAATTCGACTTTGCCTGGTACCGCCACCGCATCGTTGCCGTCGACGCCGGACCGATGCGCGCCATGGGCGGCATCCACGTGCTGGCCGATGGCGGGCTGGAGGCGCTCGAAACGGCTGGCACTATCATCGTGCCGGGCTGGCGGGACCGCGCCGAGGCGCCGTCCGCCGAGCTGGTACAGGCGCTGCGCAAGGCCCACGACCAGGGCGCACGGCTGCTGTCGATCTGCTCGGGCGTCTTCGTCCTGGCAGCCACCGGTTTGCTCGACGGCCAGCGTGCCACCACGCACTGGCGCTATGCCGAGGAGCTGGCCGAACGCTTCCCTGGCATCGAAGTGGATGCGCAAGTGCTCTATGTCGATGCCGGACAGGTGATTACCTCCGCTGGCAGTGCAGCGGGCATCGATGCCTGCCTGCATCTGGTGGCGCGGGATTTCGGCGTACAGGTGGCCAATAACGTGGCTCGCCGGCTGGTCATGTCGCCGCAACGCGCTGGCGGCCAGGCGCAGTTCATCCCCGCGCCCGTGGCCCAGGCGCCCCGCCACGATCTCGCCGGGCTGCTGGATTGGGCCCGCCAGCGTCTGGACCGATCCATCTCGGTGGGCGAACTGGCCAGCCGCGTGGCGATGAGCGAGCGCACTTTCCTGCGCCGCTTCAGCGAAGCCACCGGTATGACGCCCAAGGCGTGGTTGCAGCACGAGCGTATGGCGCGAGCCCGTGAACTGCTGGAAGGCTGCACCGACAGCGTTGAGCGAATCGCCGAGCAATGCGGCTTCGGCACCGTGGAGAGCTTCCGCAACGCCTTTCGTGGCGCGGCCGGGGTGGCACCATCGATTTACCGCGAGCGATTCGGGACGGCGTATCTGTCCTAGCCGATGGCGGGTGTCTCGCCTTGTAAACCAAGCAAGCGCTAGGTAAGTTTCACGCAAACCGTCTGGAGCCTTGCCATGTCCGTGTTCACCGAGTACTTCGATGACAGCCACCGCCTGGTCCGCGACAGCGTACGGCGCTTCGTCGAGCGGGAAATCCTGCCCCATGTCGCTGACTGGGAGGAGGCCGAGGAGTTTCCACGCGAGCTGTACCGCAAGGCCGGCGAGGCGGGCATCCTTGGCATTGGTTATCCGGAAGCGCTTGGCGGCAGCCACGAGGGCGATCTGTTTGCCAAGGTGGCAGCCAGCGAAGAGCTGATGCGCTGCGGCTCCGGTGGGCTGGTGGCGGGGCTGGGCTCGCTGGATATCGGCCTGCCGCCCTTGATCAAGTGGGGCCGCCCGGAGCTGCGTGAACGCATCGCGCCGCAGGTGCTGGCCGGCGAGAAGATCATGGCGCTGGCGGTCACCGAGCCGTCCGGCGGCTCCGACGTGGCCAGCCTGAAGACCCGCGCCGTGCGTGATGGCGACCACTACCGCGTGAGCGGCAGCAAGACCTTCATCACCAGCGGCGTGCGTGCCGACTACTACACCGTGGCCGTCCGCACTGGCGGCGACGGCTTTGGTGGCGTCAGCCTGCTGCTGGTGGAGAAGGGCGCTCCCGGCTTCACGGTCAGCCGCAAGCTGAAGAAAATGGGTTGGTGGGCATCGGACACCGCCGAACTGTTCTTCGACGACTGCAAGGTGCCGGCGGAAAACCTGATAGGCGCCGAGAACATGGGCTTCGCCTGCATCATGGCGAACTTCCAGAGCGAGCGCCTGGCGCTGGCGATCATGGCCAACATGACTGCGCAACTCGCCCTGGACGAAGCACTGGCGTGGTGCCGCGAGCGCGAGGCGTTCGGCAAGCCGATCGGCAAGTTCCAGGTGCTCAAGCATCGCTTGGCGGAAATGGCCACTCAGGTCGAAGTGTCCCGAGAGTTCACCTATCGGCAGGCGGCGAAGATGGCGGTGGGCAAGAGCGTAATCAAGGAAATCTCCATGGCCAAGAACTTCGCCACCGACATCGCCGACCGGGTGACCTACGACGCGGTGCAGGTGCTGGGCGGCATGGGCTACATGCGCGAGAGCCTGGTGGAGCGGCTGTACCGCGACAACCGCATCCTCTCCATCGGTGGCGGCACGCGGGAGATCATGAACGAGATCATCGCCAAGCAGATGGGGCTTTGAGATGCCCTGGGGTTCAGGTGAAGTCCATCCCGTAGCGCGTCTTGCCGCAATGCAGGCAGCGGAAGTGATAGATCGCCGGGTTGCCCGCTGGCTCGTAGTGCTCGATCACCTGTAGCCAGGTTTTTTCCGGCCAGCCGAAGTCGGCGAAGTGCCCGGCCAGCTCGGCGGCGCCGAGGGCGATGATGTCCTCCCGCCTGGCGTCGCCGTGGAAGGCGCAGGCGTCGCCGCAGCAGTTCAGCCAATGCTCTTGCTGCCAGGAGGCGAACCCCGGTGTGCGTTCGCAGACTTCGCGCACCACGGCATCGGGTACTCCGGCGTCCAACAGTGGGTAGTCATCGGCGAAACTGGCCTCGAAACGCTCTGCAGCGCTGCCGTCGGCGATGCACCAGGGACACAGGCAGTTTTCCGGCAGGTCGTGTCGCGTGTACACCGAGGCGGTGTAGACGTAGCCGCGCTTTTGTCCGCAACACCGGCAGGTTTCTGCCGAGGCCACCACGCTGCCGGTGGAAAGCGGTTCGGGGTGGTAGCGGAAGGTGGGCAGTGTCTGGCTCATGGTCGTCATCCCTGGTGTTATTGCCTGGCAGCGGCTAGCCAGTATAAACAGCGGTTAGCGGATGACAGCCCGACTCGACAATTGAAAAAAACGGCGCCCATCCGGGGGTAAGGGGGATGGGCGCCGGTCCGACAGGGAAAAGGGATTCGTTGCGGCAGAGCCTTACTTGGCCTCGTAACCCTCGGCGGCTGACTTGCGCTTGGGTTTCGGAGCGAAGCGCTTGGCCAGCTTCATGCTGCCGGTGACCACCTTCTGATACCAGACCGGCAGCAGGCGCAACATCACGTCGATGGCGTGGGCGTCCGGGCCGATCAGGATGCGCCGCGAATCACGCTCCACGCCGCGAATGATCACCTGCGCAGCTTTCTGTGGCGTAGTGCGCAGCAACTGGTCGTTGAACTGGGTACGCGCAGCTTCCGCGTTCTGCCCGGTGACCTTGACCATGCTGTCGTTCATCCGCGCGGTCTTGGCGATATTGGTCTTGATGCCGCCGGGGTGAACACAGCTGGCCGAAACACCTGCGCGTTCCATGTCCAGCTCCTGGCGCAGTGATTCGGTGAAACCGCGTACGGCGAACTTGGTGGCGTTGTAGGCGCTCATACCCGGCTGGGAGAACAGCCCGAACACGCTGGAAACGTTGACGATGTGGCCGTCTCCGGATGCCTTCAGGTGTGGCAGGAAGGCCTTGGTGCCGTAGATCACGCCCCAGAAGTTGATGTTGGTGATCCACTCATACTCTTCATAGTCGCTGGCTTCCACGGTGCCGGCGTGGGCGACGCCGGCGTTGTTGAACACCAGGTTGACCTTGCCGTGCTCGCGGGCGGCCTTGTCGGCCCAGGCATGCACCTGCTCGCGGTCGGCGACGTTCACGGTGTCGATGGACACGCGCACGCCGGTGGAGGAGAGCAACTGGCGGGTTTCCTCGAGGCCTGCGGCATTCACGTCCGCCAGAGCCAGGTGGCAGCCGCGGGAGGCCAGTTCGATGGCCAGGGCGCGACCGATGCCCGAACCCGCGCCGGTGATCGCGGCAACCTTGTTCTCGAAGTTCTTCATGCCGGCACCTCTTCTGTGTGGCGTTGGGGTTGGACGACAGGGCTGGGCAGCGGCTTGGACTTCAAATGATAGGCGCTGGGATCGAATTGGCTGGTCAGCGCGCGGAAGCGCCAGGTGAAGCCCGGCCACAGGGTGCAGTTGCGCCCGCTCACCGGGTGCAGGTACCAGCTCTTGCAGCCGCCGGTGTTCCACACGCTGTGGTTGAGGCCGCGCTGCAGCTTGGCGTTCCACTGGTCCTGGACGTCGCTCTTGACCTCCACGCTCTGCAGCTCGCGGCGGTCCATCAGCTTGATGGCGCCCAGCACGTAGGTGATCTGCGACTCGATCATGTAGACCATGGAGTTGTGGCCCAGACCGGTGTTCGGGCCCATGAGGAAGAACAGGTTGGGGAAGCCGCGGGTCATGGTGCCCTTGTAGGCTTCCGGGCCGTTCTGCCAGGTATCGAGCAGGTCCACGCCGTCCTTGCCGAATACCACGCCACGCGGGATCGGATCGTTGGCGGTGAAGCCGGTACCGAAGATGATGGCGTCCGCCTGCCGCTCGCGACCGTCGGCGGTGATGATGCTGCCGGCCTTGATCTCGCGGATGCCGTCGACGATCACCGAGGCGTTGGAGGCGGCCAGTGCCGGGTAGTAGTTGTGCGACATGAGCACGCGCTTGCAGCCGATGGTGTAGTCCGGGGTCAGCTTGCGGCGCAGGTCCGGGTCCTTGACCTGCTGGCGGATGAAGCGCTCGGCCAGCCTGCCCACCAGTTTCATCGCCCAGGGCGCGAAGGTGAAGCCCAGCACACGGCCTTCTAGCATGCTGTAGAGGGCGCCGCGCCAGAGCTTCTGTACCGCCGGGAAGTGACGGAAGCGCGCGCGCTCCTTCTCGCTGATGGCACGGTCCGGCTTGGGCAGGATCCACGGTGCGGTGCGCTGGTAAAGGTCGAGCTTGGCCACCAGCGGCTGGATTTCCGGGACGAACTGGATGGCCGAGGCGCCGGTGCCGATCACCGCCACGCGCTTGCCCTTGAGGTCATAGTCATGGTCCCACTGCTGCGAGTGGAAGGCCTTGCCCTGGAAGTTCTCCAGTCCCTTGAGTGCCGGGATGGAGGGAATCGACAGGGCGCCCATGCCCGACACCACGGCCTTGGCGGTGTAGTGGTTGCCGGCAGCGTCGAACAGGTGCCAGAGCTGCTGCTCGTCGTTCCACTCGAAGCGCGCCATCTCGGTGTTGAACAGCGTCTTGTCTTCCAGCCGGTATTTCTTCCAGCAGTTCTCCAGGTAGGCGCGGATCTCCGGCTGGCGGGCGAACATGCGCGTCCAGTCCGGGTTCGGCTCGAAGGAGAAGGAGTACACGTGGGACTGCACGTCACAGGCGCAGCCCGGGTAGTTGTTGACCCGCCAGGTGCCGCCGACACCGGCGTCCTTTTCGAACAGCAGGAAATCGTGCTCGCCTTCCTGCTTCAGGCGGATCGCCATGCCCAGGCCGGAAAACCCGGTACCGATGATGGCGACCTTGCAGTGTCGGGGGGCAGTCTTTGGTTGGGTTCTCACAACCGTACTCATGGCCACGCTCCTGTTATGATTATTGCTGGCGTATACAACTGTCTACGCGATAGGAATGTAGACATCTGTATACCATCGTAACAACCAACCTTCGGTGGGGTCGGGCACGAAACTCATGGAAATCGGACAGGAAGAACGGCCGGCGGAAGCGGCGGGTAAGCGAGCGCTCATCGATGCCGCACTGCGCCTGGCGGCCAGTCGACGCAGCCTGAGCAGCCTGGGGTTGCGGGAGCTGGCGCGGGAAGCAGGACTGAACCCGAACACCTTCTACCGGCACTTCGGTGACGTGGATGACCTGGGCCTGGCGATCATCCGTGATATCGCCACCCAGTTGCGCCAGCCGTTGCGCGACCTGCGCCGCGAGGCAGCCGAACGCGCCCTGCCGGGGGCAGGCGCGGCCAGCGTGCCGTTCGGCCTGGACTTTGAACGCGGCCAGCGCGTGACCCGGGAGACGGTGCGGCTGTTCTTCGACTTCGTGGAAGGTAACCCGCAGGCTTTCATCATCGGCGTGCGCGAGTTGCACGGGCCGTCGCCGGTCCTGCGCGAGGCCTTGGCGAAGGTGATGGACGAGTTCGGCGAAGACATGGCCGAGGACATCCGCCACTTCCACCTGCTGCCGGATATCGACGAAAACGAGCTGAACCAGCTGTCGCGGCTGATCAGCCGGCAGTTGTTCCAGCAGTCACTGGATTACCTGGAGCGCCCGCCGGAGCAGCGCGGGGAAGTCTGCGCTCTGGCCGAGCGACAAATCCTGTTGCTCTTCACTGGCGTCGCGGTGCTGCAGACCTTCGGCATGCTGGCTAGGCTGTGAGTCTTCTAGGGTCATAGCGGGAGCTTCAGCATGTTGCCCTTGCCCCTGTTCGGTGGCTGCGCCTGCGGCGCGGTGCGCTATCGGGTGGATGCCGAGCCGGAAGAGAGCGGTTACTGCCATTGCCGCATCTGCCAGAAGTCCAGTGCCGCGCCGGCGGTACCGTGGGCGGTAATTCCGCTGACGGGCTTCGCCTATATTGCCGGCGAGCTGGGGATGTGGCGCTCAAGCCCGGACGGCGAACGGCGCTTCTGCGTGAAGTGCGGCACGCCCATGGAGTTCCGCGTGCGCGATGGCGAGACGGTGGGGCTGAACAGCGTGACCCTGGACGAGCCGAAGCTGATCGAGCCGCAGTGCCATATCTGGTGCTCATCGCAGCTGTCGTGGTTCGACACGGTGGATGATCTGCCGAGGCGCCAGGAGGGCTGACGCCCGGTCATGCTTTTGTAGGAGCGAGCTTGCTCGCGAACCTCTCGGCACCGGAGCAGCGTCCGTTCGCGAGCAAGCTCGCTCCTACAGAAACCGTCATTTGGTGCGATGTGCGGAATTGCATTGCACTTGATCATCCGTTTGCATTTGTTCTGACCACTGATTGCACCGGATTTGCTCAGAACCTTTGAAAACATGGTCTGTTGAGAGCGCTCAAGCCTCTGAAAAAAAACAGGGCCAGTCCTGTTGCTGTCCTGCCGGCGGCGGTCATTGCAAAGGCTGTCCATGAGGAGTTCATCCAGGGTGAAAGTCTAGGCCAAACCAAGCTACTGCCCGAGAGCTTGGATAATTAAGTCGCGGATACCAATTCGGCACCGGCATTGTCGGTTAGATGCTCGAATTTTCCGTTTGAGGAGTCGCTAAGCAGCAAATTTCCGGTGACTATTATGGGCCGTTCAAATGATTGGAGCCGATATGTGGCCTCACACCTAAGTTGTACTGGTGGCGGTGCTTGGATTGTCAGATGGTTCTTGTTTTCTTGGTTGTTTATAGAGCTCTATTGTGGGACGGTTCTGTAATCCGATTTAGAGAGTTGTTCGCTGATCCTTGGTATCAAGTTGACACCATGTTGACAGGCATTGAAGGGGGATATAGAAACATTCTGCGGCATGTAGTTGGGTCGGAATTGTCTGGATGGCCAGGGAGAAGGTATCTCAAGATGCGTCCACGTCATTCAAGATTGGCCGCAATTTCAATACATTGATTGAGGTGATAACTTTGGATATTCAACAGGCGTTCACTCTTCGTGAAAATGAAGTCGCACGAGACCACGGTCAAAGCGATATTATTTACACCGAAATTGCATCGGCGGTAGTTCGTCATAATGCCATCAAAGAGCTTGATCGTTTTGGCCAAATTCTGGCCAGTCGACCGCTTGATCATGAAGGCTTGGCAACTTTCTTCGGGACCCTTTGGGCATTTTTCAAAGACGTTCCCTCTGGCATCATCGCGCTGGCCGCTCGCATTACTGACGAACTGCTGGCCGAAGACACGTGGAACGCAACTGCAAAAGCTGCATACGTGCTCTACGCATCTGTTGACGAGTTCGGACTACACCAGCATCAGCGACACATGCTGCCTACTCATCACCAAATGTTCCGGGAACTGACCGAACATCTTGGGCTGAGTCATCAAGACCTGCACAATCCAGCTTTTGTCTTGCCGGAAGGGGTCGCCATGGGCGATGCAACACATCGTCTCTATCGTTCTGATCAACTCGGTGAGGCCCTGGGATTCCATCTCGCATCCGAGATGACATCGTCCCGTGAGTTCCAATATTTCTTGGCCGGCTTCCAGAAGTACGCCAAGGAATATGATCTGAAAGACGAGGATGACCCGGTTCTGGCCTTCTTCGCCGTACACTGCGAAGTTGAACCGATGCATGTATCCACTGGGCGAGACGTCTTGGTGTCGTTCCTGAACCGTGACGAGCGCATCGGCAAGCAGGCATTACGGGGCGCCATGGCATTCATGGATGGCTTCGAACGCATGTTCGCTGCCTTGAATCGTAAGCTGGGTCACAGTATTCAGTGACCCCGCCAAGGGCGCAGGCGTTGCCCGCGCCCTTTAAATGGAGAGTCATCATGGCTAGCAAGGAATATGAGTGCAATTTCTGCCATTACGTCTACTCGGAGGAACAAGGTGAGGAGACGGAAGGGGTAGTTCCAGGGACACAGTGGGAAGACCTTCCTGAAGATTTTAAATGCCCCCACTGCCGAACAAAGAAGAAGAACTTCACTGAACGGACGCTCTGACGTGCTGCCAGCAAGTGCCCTCAAGGCCTTTCTCTTTGGCATTACACTTTCTATTGCCGTAGGGCCTATCGCATTAATAATCATCCGAAACGGCATTCAGCATGGCAGAGTCGTTGCCATAAAAAGTGCGTTTGGGGCGGCGATTGGAGATCTTTTCTTTAGCGTGATTGCGTTTGCCAGCGCAAGCTTAGTAGTGGGATTTCTATCCAGTCATCAAAGGTTCCTGAGCGCAGCTTCCGCGCTAATTTTAATTCTATTTGGACTGCACATGATATGTGGCGAGTTCAAGGCCAAGACTGATAGTGGCGTCCCGTCAAAAAATATTGGCTTTACAGCTACGTTCATACTAACGATTTCAAATCCATTAACTATTCTGGCTATTTCAGCATTTGCAACTCAAGTTGACGGACGCACAATAGCTTCCCTCGTGATATCGTGTCTTTGTTTGTTTTCGGGGAGCTTATTTATTCAATGCTTGTACGCATTGGGTGGTACCACATTAAAGCCATTCATCACCAATAATAGCCACCTAAGAATTCTTGGATTTTTCAGTGGTTTGGGTGTCACGATATTCGGCTTGGTCGAGGCTGCTTTTTTATGGAAATAGTGCTCTCCCTTAATGTTTTCGAGATCAGAGATACAGCTTCTTAAATTTCAAAAATTAACATCCATGTACCCTGCTATCGACATCAAGGGAGGGGGCTATGCTCGTTGAACACCGCTCCTTGGCAGTCGGGCTTTGCCTACTGCTCGCGCATAACATGCTCACCGGTTGGCAGGATGTATACCGCGCCGTTGCATTCCGGAAGCTAGACGTATTCTTCCTGACTTTCGTCGCCTTCTTGATTGTCATAGCGACTTTCGAGGTGTGTTTCAGGGGAGGCGGAGGCGAAGCCCGGCTGCGATGGAAGGAAGTCGTCTCGCTGAACCTCTGGACCGCAGGAAGTTGGGGGGCATTGTTCCTTTCAATCTGGCTCATCCCCCCAGCCCTTGCTGCTGCGATTGCAACCTCCCTCTGTCCGATATTCACTTACTTCGTAAACCGTCGACTGCGCCCGAGTTCGCCGGCTTCCCTCCGCGACATCACTGTATGCTTGGCTGCACTCGCAATCACTGCATTCTTGTCTTGGGCGACAATCGCCTCAAATGCAGGAAAAGGGACGAATGGCCTCGTTCTTTGGGGAATCCTCCTAGCCATGGCAGCGGCTTTCTCGGATGCGTTCATGACCGTGTCCATGAAGGCCTGTTATGACCGGGGGGTTTCTGGTTCCGAACTGCTCGCGCGGAGGTTCTACTTGCTGACAGGCTTGGCGTTCACAGGCGCGCTTGTAAGGGGAGCTTTCTCAGTGTCAGCTGAAGAACTTATGAGCGGAGCCTCTCTCGCGCTTTTCGGTGTCATTCCCGCAACGCTCCTCCTGCAGAGAAGTCTTAAGTACATTGAGCCGGTACTTTTCGAGATTGTGCTCGCCACAGCACCTGCCTTTGTCCTCGCGTTCCAGTTCACGCATTCCGCCCTCACCCCATCTACTCCGGCCATTGTGGGCGTCGTACTGGTCATCGGCCTGTCCCTGGCCCAGATTTATCACTCCTTCTTTGGTGCCCGTCATGCATAGCCTTGGGATCATCGTTGATGCGTACTCAACCGGAAACAAACTCGCCAGGGAGTTCTCGGCCTACGGAGTCGGATGTTTCCACGTCCAGTCCAGGGACCCTATCCTGGTTTTTGACGCGCCGTCTTTCGTGCCGGAGGACTTCGCCAGAAATTTCGTGTACCAGGGAGATGTAGCTAAGCTGGCTGAGGACATCGGGAAGCTCTCGCCTTTGTTTGTGATAGCCGGCTGCGAGTCGGGCGTCCCCCTAGCCGACGCGCTATCGGAAGTCCTCAAGCTGCCTTCGAACGGAACGGCTAAGTCCAGCGCCCGACGAGACAAGTTCCTCATGCAGGCAGCCCTAAAGGACGCCGGCGTTGAGCATATTCGGTCGCTGCGAACGGATTCGGCTGCAGAGGCGATCACATGGTGTGATCGGCAGTGCGCATGGCCTTGCGTAGTGAAGCCCCTCGACAGCGCTGGATCTGATGGAGTCACCTTTTGCCATGCGCCAAATGAAGTCCGCGCGGCCTTCGCGTCCCTACTGGGTAGGACAAATGCAATGGGGACAGTCAATACGCTGCTTATCGTGCAGGAAAGATTGGTTGGCGAGCAGTACATAGTCAACACAGTAAGCCTTCAGGGGAGCCACTACGTCTCCGAGGTGTGGAAGGACGTTCGTCTTGAAGTGCCCGGGGCGTGCGCAGTTGGATGCTACGAGGCGCTGCTCAAGTCCGCATCCACAGAATCCACTGTTCTCGGTCGTTATGCCGGCTCCGTCCTTGACGCTCTCGAGATTCAGAACGGTCCTGCCCACTTAGAGATCATGCTTGTCGAAGGACGCGGTCCCGTGCTCATAGAAGTGGGCGCCCGTATGCAGGGATCCATCTGCGACTCCGTGGTTCTTTCAGCCCTCGGCCACAGCCATGTGACGCTCACTGCGCTGCGCTATGCGGACCCGAGTGGCTTTGCCAGCTATTCGAATACGCCTTACCAAGCCCGGAAGCCGGTGTTGGCGGCGATGCTTGTGTCCCCCCGAGACCTTCGAGTATCGGACTCTAGGTTCCCGTCAGCGATCAGGGCTCTACCGAGTTACGCAGCGGACCAGGGACTGCCAACGTCTGGGACCTCCATCAAACGGACAATCGACATGGATACCTGCCCGGGAATCGTCTACCTGTCCCACGAGTCGGCCGAAGTGCTCCAAGCAGACTACGTTCGCCTCAGGGAATTGGAGGTGCAGATGTACGAGGAAGCTGTGGAGGAAGTCGATGTTTAGAATTGGTTGCGATCCCGACAACCCCCCCTACACGAAACTGTCAGCCGGTGTGTGGAGTGGGACTGAGTACGAGTTCATCACCTCATTGCTTTATGAGACCAGGCTGGAATTCGAGATCGTCCCAGTCTCTTGGGGTGACATGTTTGATCAGTTGCGGCTTGGTAAGGTTGCTGCAATCTTTTCGAGCCTCTCGGCAACGGAAGAGCGGCGGCAAGAGTTCCTTTTCAGCGACGCCTATTTCGACTCCCCAGAGACGCTGATGGGATGGGAAGGTGTCAATCTGGAAAGTATCGAACTGGGGCGCTGCTCCTTGGCGGTGCTCGCTGGATCCAATCATGAGCGCTACGCGCGGGCATCCTTCCCAGGAGCGGATATCCGCCTTTTCAATAACTCAGTCGAGATGCTTAATGCGCTCGAAAGCGCAACTGTCGACACAGTCGTGTCTGAGTTAAATGCGGCCCAACATTGGCTTTATGGCCAAGGCAAACGAGAGAAAATCCGAGTTCTAGGAGAACCGATAATCTGCCCGGAAATATTCGGTAATGGTTCCTCGGTGGCGGTCGGCAGGTCTTTCCCGGAACTGAGAGACTACATTAATACTGCCCTGCGGGGCACACCTGGCCAGGCATCTGCAGGATTAGGATGCGTAGTAGAGGATGGCCCGGGAGCACAAGTAATCGACTAGTGAACGCCGGGATTATGTGGATTGGCTGTGCCAGGTCGCAGGTCGCAGGTCGCAGGTCGGATCGGAGGTCGGAGGTCGCAGACTGCAGCGCGAGCCCCAATGCTCCGGCCTGATCAAACAGTTGCACCCAGCGCAGTATTCCAATCGTATGGGGCGTTCTCTGTCGGTCATGGCCACGGCGTGTAATGGTCAGGTCCGATGCAAATGATTGGTCAAGTCAAATGCAATCAGGTGGTCAAGAGAGTGCAATTGCGCACGATGGAGTTGAATGAAAAACGCCAGGCGATTGCCTGGCGTTTTCGTTGGTGCGGGAGGTCAGCCGGCGAAATCCAGCGTTTCCTTCCAGCGGGTTTCCAGCGCCTTGGTGTCATGGTCGAAGGGGTGGAAGCCGGGGCGGAAGTAGTCCAGCCACGGGCGGATCAGGTTGACGAAGTAGCCGCGGCGCGGGTGCAGCAGCACGCCCAGGCCGTGTTTCCAGCTGCGCCAGTTGAACAGCTGGCCGTCGCGGCGCAGCAGGTTGACCTGGAAGCCGGCAATGACGCTGAGGAAGATCACCGTGGTCAGCAGCATCACCGCGGTGCGGGTGAAGTAGCCGCCGTAGACCTGCTGGTAGACATCGTAGGCCACCGCCTTGTGTTCATTCTCCTCGACGGCATGCCACATCCACAGCTTGTACATCTTGTCCGACTTCATCTGGCCGCTCAGGTCTTCGCGCTTGAGCAGTTGTTCGGCCATGGTCGCGGTGAAGTGTTCCAGGGCGCAGGTGATCGCCAGCTGATGCTTCTTGGTGGTGACCTTGCTGATCGATTCGAGCAGCAGCTTGATGCGCAGTTCCAGGGTTTCCAGGTCGATGCCGTGCTCGTCGGCGTATTCGTTGTAGGCCGCGTGCTCCTTGGAGTGCATGGCCTCCTGGCCGATGAAGGCGCTGACGTCCTTCTGCAGCTGCGGGTCCTGGATGCGCTCGCGCACCGCACGCACGCTGTCGACGAAGAACTTCTCGCCGTAGGGGAACAGCGAAGACAGGTTGTTCATGAAGTGGGTCATGAAGGGCTGCCCGTCCCACCAGTACTTCGGGGTTTCACTGAAGGTGAAATCCATGCGGCGGACCGGGAAGTTGGCGCGGATCGGCGTGGTACTGGCGTTCATGACTAACTCCTTGTTGTTGTGCGGGCGGGAGCGAGGTGCGTGGCAGGTACGGCACCCAGGCAAGCCCTGTCGTTAGTTCGCGATGCCACCTTCGAATGTGTCATCGGTTGATGTCATGTTCGGAGTCTTGTCGGACAATCGCCAGGTCATTTCCGGCCGCGGCAGGGTCGAATCAGGCCAAAGCGGTCATCACCAGCCATTGGATGGGGCGCCCGTGCGAAGGCCGGAAACGAAAACGGGCGCCGTAGCGCCCGCTCTCGGAAACAGCGCCGATCAGGCTTCGTCGAGGGCGAAGGCGGTCAGGCTGTAGGTGGAAATCTGCGCGTCGTTGAGCTTGGTCGAACCGCCCAGTTCCGGCAGGTCGATGATCGCAGCGGCCTCGAACACGCTGGCGCCCATGCGGCGTACCAGTTGCGCGGCGGCCAGCAGGGTGCCGCCGGTGGCGATCAGGTCATCGAAGATCAGCACGCTGTCGCCTTCGCACAGGCTGTCGGCGTGGACTTCCAGCAGGGCCTCGCCGTACTCGGTCTCGTAGGCCTGGGCCAGTACGTCGGCCGGCAGCTTGCCGCGCTTGCGGAACAGCACCAGAGGCTTGTTCAGTTCGTAGGCGATGATCGAACCGATCAGGAAGCCGCGCGCATCCATGGCGCCGATGTGGGTGAAGTCGGCCTCGACGTAGCGCTGGATAAAGCTGTCGGCGACGAAGCGCAGGGCTCGCGGCGACTGGAACAGCGGGGTGATGTCGCGGAACATGACGCCGGGCTTGGGAAAGTCGGGAACGGCACGGATCACGGACTTCAGGTCGAGTGGGTTGAGGATCATGCTGGATGTGCACCTGATGCGGTTTTTGCAGAGGCCAAAGTATAACGGGCCCGCCGTGTGGCGAGCCCGTTTTCGATGACCGGAAAGTCAACCGGACGGTCAGCTTTCAGGTAGCTCAGCTTTCCAGTTGGCCACCTGCCAGTGCGCACAGCTCGATGGAGTCGAGGATGTGCACTTCCTTGCCTTCGGCGGCGATCAGGCCGTTCTGCTGGAAGCGGGTGAACACGCGGGAGACGGTTTCCACCGCCAGGCCCAGGTAGTTGCCGATTTCGTTGCGCGACATGGCCAGGCGGAACTGCTGGGCCGAGAAGCCACGGGCGCGGAAGCGCGCGGAGAGGTTCACCAGGAAGGTGGCGATGCGCTCGTCGGCGGTCTTCTTCGACAGCAGCATCATCATCTGCTGGTCATCGCGGATTTCCCGGCTCATCACCCGCAGCAGCTGGCGGCGCAGTTGCGGCAGCTGCTCGGAGAGTTCGTCCAGGCGTTCGAAGGGGATTTCGCACACCGAGGTGGTTTCCAGGGCCTGGGCCGATACCGGGTAGCTCTCGGTGTCCATGCCGGACAGGCCGACCAGCTCGCTGGGCAGGTGGAAGCCGGTGATCTGCTCTTCGCCGCCGTCGGTGATGCTGAAGGTTTTCAGCGCGCCGGAACGCACGGCGAAGACGGAACCGAAGGCATCGCCCTGGCGGAACAGGAACTCGCCTTTCTTCAGGGGGCGGCCGCGCTTGACGATCTCATCGAGGGCGTCCATGTCGCTGTGGTTCAGCGACAGGGGCAGGCAGAGGGGAGCCAGGCTGCAATCCTTGCAGTGCGCCTGTGGCAGTGCGCGCACTTTGATGGTTTCGGCCATGAGTGTTCCTTGAATGGGATGGCACACAAAAACCAAGGGTACCGCAGACTGCAAGTCGCGCGCCAGTTGGCGACCTGTCTGAATCGCTGGTTCCAGCGACGGGGATGAGGAAGTGCGGCGGGGTATCGGGGCTTGAATCCTTTCGAAAAGTACTAGGGCAGGGCTGTTCCTACACCCTCGGACGACCGACATATCCTGTATCAATGGGTGCGACAGTTGGTCTCGCACCGTCGGTCGTCTGCGCGGAACTCGGGCGTCAGATGACCCGCGAGAAGCGCTGCAGGTTCTGCATGGGCAGGTAGCGGTCGAACAGCATGCACAGCGAGCGGACCAGCAGCCGGCCGGAAGCGCTGACGTCTATACCGCGCGGGCCGAGGGTGATCAGGCCATCGCGGGCGAAACGCTCGAGATCGTCCCAGATTTCCGCGAAGTAGCCGCGGAAGTCGATGTTGTAGAGGTCCTCGATGTCCTCGAAGTCCAGCTGGAAATGGCAGATCAGTTGCTGGATCACGGCGCGGCGGATGAGATCGTCCTTGTTGCAGTGCAATCCGCGGCGGGTGGCGAGTTGGCCCTGGTCGAGGGTGTTCTGGTAGTCGGCGATGTCATTGCTGTTCTGGCAGTAGAGATCGCCGATCTGGCTGATCGAGGAAACCCCCAGGCCAACGAGGTCGCAGTGACCGTGGGTGGTGTAGCCCTGGAAGTTGCGCTGCAGAGTGCCGTCTTCCTGGGCCATCGCCAGTTCGTCGTCCGGCAGGGCGAAGTGGTCCATGCCGATATAGCGGTAGCCGGCGGCTTCGAGCTGCTCGGTGGTGCGCTGCAGCATTTCCAGCTTCTGCCCAGGGGAGGGCAGGTCTTCGGCCAGGATCCGGCGTTGTGGCGGGAAACGTTCGGGAAGGTGCGCGTAGTTGAACACGGACAACCGGTTTGGCTGCAGGGCAATGACCTGCTCGACGGTGTGGGCGAAGGTGTCCGGGGTCTGTCTGGGCAGGCCGTAGATCAGGTCGATGTTGATCGAGCGGAATTGCAGAGTACGCGCTGCGTCGATGATGGCGCGGGTCTCGTCCAGGCTCTGCAGGCGATTGATGGCCTGTTGAACATCCAGGTTGAAGTCCTGCACGCCGATGCTGGCGCGGTTGAAGCCCAGCTCGCGGAGCAGGCCCATGGTCGACCAGTCGGCCTCGCGCGGGTCGATCTCGATGCCGTAGTCGCCGAAGTCACCCTCGACGAAGTGGAAATGGGTGCGCAGTTGCGCCATCAGTTCACGCAACTGGCCGGGGCTCAGGAAGGTCGGGGTGCCTCCGCCGAAGTGCAGCTGCTCGACTTGCTGCTGGCGGCCCAGGTGACGGCTGACAATCTCGATTTCGTGGATGAGACGGGCGAGGTAGGGGGCGCTGCGGCCACGATCCTTGGTGATGACCTTGTTGCAGGCGCAGTAGTAGCAGATGTTCGCGCAGAACGGGACGTGCACGTAGAGCGAGAGCGGGCGCTGCGCCTTCTGGCTATCGCGCAGCGCGTGCAGCAGGTCGAAGGGTCCGACTCCTTCGTGGAACTGCACGGCTGTGGGATAGGAGGTGTAGCGCGGGCCGGACAGATCGTATCGGCGTATCAGATCTGCGTCCCAGCGAATATTGTCGAGCATGCCGATGTTCCCCGGTGGCGAGCTTTTCCTGCGCAGTCTAGGGAGAGTCCGATAGAGGCCTGTTGACCTGTATCAAGCGGCTTTATGGTGGGCAATACCGGCGCTGGCGTGCATCTCGTGGCCCATGATCCAGGCCTGGTGCGGGCCGGGCAGGGTCCACAGGCCGAAGAGGATCACCAGGATGCCACCGGCCATGCGCACGCTGCGCTTGCGCAGCAGCGCGGTGATGCGCTCGGCGGCGAGCCCTGTCGCCAGCAGCACCGGCCAGGTGCCGAGGCCGAAGGCGAGCATCAGCAGCGCACTGTCGATGGCCGAGCCCTGGCTGGTGGCCCAGAGCAGGGTGCTGTAGACCAGCCCGCAGGGCAGCCAGCCCCACAGTGCGCCCAGCAGCAGTGCGCGCGGGACGCTGGCGACAGGCAGCAGGCGGCTGGCGAAGGGCTGGATGTGCTTCCACAGGCCGCGACCCAGCGCTTCGATGCGGGTCAGGCCACTCCACCAGCCGGCCAGGTAAAGGCCCATGGCGATCAGCAGCAGGCCGGCGATCACCCGCAACGCTGCGGCGAATGGCGTGCGCGCCACGGCCCAGCCGGCCAGGCCGAGCAGCAGGCCGGCGCAGGCGTAGCTGAGGATGCGTCCGAGGTTGTAGGCCAGCAGCAGGCGCAGGCGACGTCCGCGTTGCTCCGGCGGGATGGCCATGGTCAGCGCGCCCATCAGGCCGCCACACATGCCCAGGCAGTGACCGCCGCCGAGCAGGCCGAGAATCAGCGCGGACGCCAGCAGCGGCGCCAGTTCAGGCATCGCGCTTGTCCTGTTTCTGGCTGCTGTGCGAGGCATCGCCCTCGGCTTCATCGATGCCGGCCTGGTGCTTGGGATCCTCGTCGTCGAACAGGATGCTGTGGGCGGGCCCGTCCATGTCGTCGTACTGGCCGCTGTTCACCGCCCAGAAAAAGATCGCGATGCAGATGCCGACGATCACCACGGCAACCGGAATCATTATGTAGAGAGCGGGCATTTCAACTCCGTGGCAGCGCCTGCGCCGCTTGTGGGGCGGCTGGCAGGTCGGTGGTCGCTGTCGGGGCGCCGGCGCCCTTGGGCAGCCGGGTCAGGCGCAGGGCGTTGAGCACCACGGTCAGCGAGCTGATCGACATGCCCACCGCAGCCCACACCGGCGTGATCCAGCCAAGGGCGGCAAAGGGCAACATCAGCCCATTGTACAGCCCCGCCCAGACCAGATTCTCGATGATGACCCGACGGGTGCGACGAGCCAGGCCGAAGGCCTGCACCACGCTGTCCAGGCGGTTGGACAACAGCACGGCATCGGCGCTGGTCTTCGCCAGGTCGGTGGCTGAGCCCATGGCGACGCTGATGTCGGCAGCGGCCAGCACCGGCACGTCGTTCACGCCATCGCCCAGCATCAGCACGCGGTGGCCTTGCTGGTGCAGCTGACGCAGGACTTCGAGCTTGTCATCCGGGCGAAGGCCGCCACGGCAATCGTCGATGCCCAGTTCGGCGGCGACCCGGTCGACCATGGGTGAGCTGTCGCCGGAGAGCAGCAGGGTGCGCCAGCCGCGGGCGCGGCATGCTTCGAGCAGGTCGGTGGCGTCTTCGCGGATGCGATCGTCCAGCACCAGCCAGGCGAGGGCGCCGCTGTCATCGCCCAGCAGCAGCCACTGGCCGGGTTCCTGCGGATGCTGGGGCGCGTCGCTGCCGCTCAGGGCGCAGACGAAGGACGGCTCGCCGATGCGCAGGCGACGCTCGCCAACCCGGCCTTCCAGGCCCAGGCCGGGGTGGCTCTCGACATTCTCGGCGGGCTGCGGTGCGCGGCCGAAAGCTCGGGCGATAGGGTGTTCGGAACGGTTCTCCAGCGCGGCAGCCAGTGCCAGGCAGGTGTCGCTGTCCAACAAGCCCAGCGGGCGCACGGCGCGCAGGGTGAGGCGGCCTTCGGTGAGGGTGCCGGTCTTGTCGAAGATCACCGTGTCGATGTGGTTCAGGCCTTCCAGCACGTGGCCCCGGGTCACCAGCAGGCCGAGCTTGTGCAGGCTGCCGGTGGCGGCAGTCAGGGCCGTCGGTGTGGCCAGCGACAGTGCGCAGGGACAGGTCGCCACCAGCATCGCCAGGACGACCCAGAAGGCGCGGGAAGCATCGTGCTGCCACCAGAACAGGCCGACCACGGCGGACAGCACCAGCAAGGCGATGAGGAACCACTGCGCGGCCTTGTCGGCGAGTTCGGCGAGGCGCGGCTTGTCCGACTGGGCGCGTTCGAGCAGGCGGACGATGGCTGACAGCCGGCTGTCCCCGCCCAGGGCCTTGACCTGTACGGTCAGCGGGCCTTCGACGTTGAGGGTGCCGCCGGTGACGCTGTCGCCGCTCTGGCGCGGCTGCGGCAGGTATTCGCCGGTGAGCAGGGATTCGTCGACGCTGGACTGGCCGTCGAGGATCAGGCCATCGGCGGGGATCACCGAGCCGGGCTGGACCAGCACGCGGTCGCCCAGGTTCAGTTCGCTGAGCAGTACGCGGCTGCTCTGGCCGCTGCCGTCCAGGCGCAGGCAGGAGGCGGGCAGCAGATTGACCAACTGGGCGGTCGCGGCGGCGGTGCGCTCGCGGGCGCGGCGTTCCAGGTAGCGGCCGGCGAGCAGGAACAGGGCGAACATGCCGACGGCGTCGAAGTACAGGTCGCCGTGGCCGGTGACGGCGGTCCAGATTCCGGCCAGGTAGGCGCCGCCGATGGCCAGGGACACCGAGACATCCATGGTCAGGTGGCGGGTGCGCAGGTCGCGCACGGCGCCACGGAAGAACGGCTGGCAGGAGTAGAAGACGATGGGTGTGGTGAGGAACATCGCCACCCAGCGCAGGATTTCGTGCAGCTCGGGGCTCAGGTCGATGTTGAATTCCGGCCAGGTGGCCATGGTCGCCATCATTGCCTGGAACCACAGCAGGCCGGCGACGCCCAGCTGGCGCAGGGACTTGCGGTTCTCCTGGTGCAACTGGTCGGCGGCGCGGTCCGGCTGGAAGGGGTGCGCGGCGTAACCAATACGGCGCAGTTCGGCAAGCAGCTCGCTCAGCGGCAGCTCGCTGTCGGACCAGCGCACATGCAGACGGTGGTTGGACAGGTTGAGACCAGCCTCGGCGACGGCGGGCAGGCCCTTGAGGTGTTTCTCGATCAGCCAGCCGCAGGCGGCGCAGCTGATGCCTTCCATGATCAGGGTGGTCTCGGCGAGATCGCCCTGATGCTGGACGAAGGGCTGCTGAACGTCGGGGCGGTCGAACAGCTTCAGCTCGTCGACGAGCTGTTCGGGCAGGGCGTCAGGGTTGGGGGCGGCTTCGGTGCGGTGGCGGTAATAGCCTTCCAGGCCGCCGGCAACGATAGCCTCGGCCACGGCTTGGCAACCCGGGCAGCAGAATTCGCGGGTTTCGCCGAGTACTGGCGCAGTGAAGCGGCTGCCGGGCGGGACCGGCAGCGCGCAGTGGTAACAGAGCAGCGCGGCGCTCATGGGCGCTCGGCTTCATCTCCGCTGAGGGGCTCGTCGCCGAGGTCGAAGGTAGCGCCGGGAGCGACCTTTTCTTCCTCGAACAGACGCCAGGTCTTGCCGTTCTCCTCGCCGAGCAGCTCGACGAAGCGGCGGCCCTTCACGGCGGCATCCAGGCTGGCGGTGTAGCGGCCCGGCTCGGCGGGGCTGGCGCGCAGTTCCAGGTGCTTGTCCTGGGATTCCAGGGTGGGGGAGAGCAGGTTCAGGGTAAGCGTGGCCGGACGGCTGTCGCCCGTGAGGCGCAGGTCCACTTCACCGGTCAGCTCGTCGAAGCTGATCTTCGCCCGCAGCTTGAGTTGCTGGGCGAGGTGCTCGCGGTCAAGGGAGCGGTTGATGCCCTTGCCTGCTTCGTAATAGTTGTCGCTGACCAGGGAGTCCTGGTTGTTCACGGCGATATTGACCATCGTCAGGCTGAGGAAGATCGAGGTGGCCAGCATGGCGATGATGATCCACGGCCAGAGGTGCTTGTACCAGGGTTCCACGGGTGTCTTCATGGCCGATTGCATGCTCTTTGATCTCTCGCTGGCGGCGCCTTGCGGGACGCCGCCCGGTGAAGGGGCGGGCGAATTCTACGTCCTTGGATCGCTACTGGCACCCCATGTGCAACATGGGGTGCCAATTCGTTCAGCATTGGTTCAACGAACGCGCGGACCGATGAAGCGACTGGTGGATTCCTTGCTGATGGACGGGTCGTCCACCGACTGGATGGTAAAGCTGATCTCGTTGGTGGTGGAGGGCAGCTTCTCCGGGTCGATGGAGAGTTCCACCGGCATGCTGAAGATGTCCCCGGCCGCGACCGAGATTTCCTTCTTGCCTTCCAGGATCAGGCCATCCATGCCTTTGGCGCTGAGTACGTAGGTATGGTCCTTCTGGTCCTTGTTCATGACCTTGAGGCTGTACACGTTCTCGATGCGGCCTTCGGCGTTCTCGCGGTAGAGCACGCGGTCCTTGCTGACGTCGAACCCCACCAGCGGGCGCAGGAGGATGGCGGTGATCAGCAGGCCGATCATGATGCACAGGGCGATGGCGTAGCCGATCAGGCGCGGGCGCACCAGATGGGTTTTCTGCCCGGACAGGTTGTGCTCGGTGGTGTAGCTGATCAGGCCACGCGGGTAGTTCATCTTGTCCATGATGCTGTCGCAGGCGTCGATGCACGCCGCGCAGCCGATGCATTCGATCTGCAGGCCGTCGCGGATGTCGATGCCGGTCGGGCAGACCTGAACGCACATGGTGCAGTCGATGCAATCGCCCAGACCCTGGGCCTTGTAGTCGGCGCCTTTCTTGCGCGGGCCACGGCTCTCGCCACGCCGCGGATCGTAGGAGACGATCAGGGTGTCCTTGTCGAACATCACGCTCTGGAAGCGCGCATACGGGCACATGTAGATGCACACCTGCTCGCGCAGCCAGCCGGCGTTGCCGTAGGTGGCGAGGGTGAAGAAACCGACCCAGAAGTAGGCCCAGCCGTCGGCTTCGCCAGTGACCAGTTCCATCAGCAGTTCGCGGATGGGGGCGAAGTAGCCGACGAAGGTCAGGCCGGTGACCAGGCCGATCAGCAGCCAGAGGCTGTGCTTGGCGACCTTGCGCAGCAGCTTGTTGCCGCTGAAGCCGGCCTTGTCGAGCTTCATGCGCTGGTTGCGGTCACCTTCGGTGACTTTTTCGCACCACATGAAGATCCAGGTCCACACGCTCTGCGGGCAGGTGTAGCCGCACCAGACGCGGCCGGCGAACACGGTGATGAAGAACAGGCCGAACGCACTGATGATCAGCAGCCCGGAGAGAAGGATGAAGTCCTGCGGCCAGAAGGTCGCGCCGAAGATGTAGAACTTGCGCTCGGGCAGATCCCAGAGGACCGCCTGGCGACCGTTCCAGGTCAGCCATACGGTGCCGAAATAGAGAAGGAAGAGGAGGGCGCCCCCGGCCAAGCGGAGGTTGCGGAAGAACCCGGTAAAGGCTCGGGTGTAGATCTTTTCCCGGGAGGCATAAAGGTCGACGCTTTCACCCTTGCCCTTGGTGGGCGGAGTGACGTCCTGGACCGGAATCTGTTTGCTCATCAGTGCATTCCACGGCAGCGGGAGGGCGCCCTGTCGATACATGCCGAGAGGGTCAGAAATATGCTTGCACGCCTAACAATGATACGGCGTGGTGGGTGTTGCAACGGTGCGACAGTTGGTCGCGCAAGGAATTATGGACCCAGAAATAGAGCGGCGCCGGTGTAGAAACCGGCGCCGCTGGGTGTCGCTATGGGTGTAGGAAAGGGAGGCTTATTCGGCGCTCTTCTCACCTTCGCCATGGGACAGGCTGTACACGTAGGCAGCCAGCAGGTGGACCTGGTCTTTGCCCAGACGCTCCAGCTGAGCCGGCATCTGGCCTTGGCGGCCGTAGCGGATGGTCTGCTGCAGCTGGGCGAAGCTCGAGCCGTAGATGAACGCGGCCGGGTGGGTCAGGTTCGGCGCGCCCATGGCCGCAGTGCCTTTGCCTTCAGCGCCGTGGCAAGCCACGCAGTTGGTGGCGAAGATCTTCTGGCCGTTGGCGACCTGCTCGTCAGTCACGCCTTCGGGCAGCTTGCGGCCGTCCAGCTTGGTGGTGACGAAGGCTGCTACATCATGAACGCCGGCATCGCCGATGACTTCGCCCCAGGCCGGCATGGCCGCGTGGCGACCGCCTTCGATGGTGGCGATGATGTCCTTCGGCTCGCCGCCCCAGCGCCAGTCGGCGTCGGTCAGGTTCGGGAAGCCGTGGGCGCCTTTGGCGTCGGAACCGTGGCAGACGGAGCAGTTGGAAGCGAACAGGCGGTTACCCATTTTCAGGGCCTGCTCGTCCTTGGCCACATCCTCGATCGGCATGGCGCCGAACTTGGCGTACAGCGGGCCGTACTTCTCATCGGCCTTGGCCATTTCCTTTTCCCACTGGTGCACACCGGTCCAGCCCTGTTCGCCGTTGGCGAATTCGGCCTTGTCCTGGTAGCCCGGCAGCAGGCCCTTCCAGTTGCCCAGGCCCGGGTACAGGGCCAGGTAGGCGAGGGCGAAGATGAAGGTGGCCACGAACAGCATGAACCACCACTTCGGCAGCGGGTTGTCGTACTCCTCGATGCCGTCGAAGGCATGGCCGACGGTCTCGTCGGTGGCTTCGTTGCGCTGACCGCGACGGGTGGCGAACAGCAGCCACGCCAGGGCGAAGATGGTGCCCAGGGTAAGTACGGTGACGTACAGACTCCAGAAGGTTGTCATTCTTTGTTGCTCCTAGAAGCTTGCTCTTGCTCGACGTGCTTTTTGGCGACCGGGTCATCCGCGAAGGGCAGCAGGGCGTCTTCGTCGAAGCGCTCCTTGCGTTTGCCACCGTAGGCCCAGAGCAGGACGCCGACGAAGGCGACCATCACTACTACAGTGCCGATACCGCGAATGGTCCCGATATCCATCACTGTCACCGTTTGCTCTTGATGATGGTGCCGAGGCCTTGCAGGTAGGCGACCACAGCGTCCATCTCGGTCTTGCCTTTGACGGCATCACGAGCACCGGCGATGTCTTCGTCGGTGTAAGGCACGCCCAGCGTACGCAGGGCTTCCATTTTCTTCGCGGTGTCCTTGCCGTCGAGCTTGTTCTCCACCAGCCAGGGGTAGGAGGGCATCTTCGATTCCGGGACCACGTTGCGCGGGTTGTACAGGTGCGCGCGGTGCCAGTCGTCGGAGTAGCGGCCGCCGACGCGGGCCAGGTCCGGACCGGTACGCTTGGAACCCCACAGGAACGGGTGGTCCCAGACGCTTTCGCCGGCGACGGAGTAGTGGCCGTAGCGCTCGGTCTCGGCACGGAACGGACGGACCATCTGCGAGTGGCAGCCTACGCAGCCTTCGCGGATGTAGATGTCACGGCCTTCGAGCTCCAGCGCGGTGCGCGGCTTCATGCCTTCGACCGGCTTGTTGGTGACGTCCTGGAAGAACAGCGGAACGATCTGGGTCAGACCGCCGATGCTCACCGCAATGACCATGAAGAAGGCCAGAAGGCCGATGTTCTTCTCGACTACTTCGTGCTTCATCAGTGAGCTCCTACAGCGGGGATCTGGGCAGCGGCATCGGCGTCAGCCTGTTTGAAACCGCGCACAGTACGGAAGGTGTTGTAGGCCATCAGCAGCATGCCGGAGGCGAAGAAGGCGCCGCCCAGCGCACGGACGATGAAGCCCGGGTGGCTGGCCTGCAGGGCTTCCACGAAGGAGTAGGTGAGGGTGCCGTCGGCGTTGATTGCGCGCCACATCAGGCCCTGGGTGATGCCGTTGACCCACATGGAGGCGATGTAGAGCACGGTGCCGATGGTAGCCAGCCAGAAGTGCGCGTTGATCAGGCCCACGCTGTGCATCTGCTCGCGGCCGAAGACCTTCGGAATCAGGTGGTACAGGGAACCGATGGAGATCATCGCAACCCAGCCCAGGGCGCCGGCGTGTACGTGGCCGATGGTCCAGTCGGTGTAGTGCGACAGGGAGTTGACGGTCTTGATCGCCATCATCGGGCCTTCGAAGGTGGACATGCCGTAGAAGGCCAGGGAGACCACCAGGAAGCGCAGGATCGGGTCGGTGCGCAGCTTATGCCAGGCGCCCGACAGGGTCATCATGCCGTTGATCATGCCGCCCCAGCTCGGAGCCAGCAGGATCAGGGACATCACCATGCCCAGGGACTGCGCCCAGTCCGGCAGAGCGGTGTAGTGCAGGTGGTGCGGACCGGCCCAGATGTACAGGGTGATCAGCGCCCAGAAGTGCACGATGGACAGGCGGTAGGAGTAGATCGGACGCTCGGCCTGCTTGGGTACGAAGTAGTACATCATCCCCAGGAAGCCGGTGGTCAGGAAGAAGCCCACGGCGTTGTGGCCGTACCACCACTGGATCATCGCGTCGGTCGCGCCGGCGTAGATCGAGTAGGACTTGAAGGCGGTTACCGGGATTTCCATGCTGTTGACGATGTGCAGCATGGCGGTCACCAGGATGAACGCGCCATAGAACCAGTTGCCCACGTAGATGTGCTTGGTCTTGCGCTTCATCACCGTGCCGAAGAACACCAGTGCGTAGGTCACCCAGACGATGGCCAGCAGGATGTCGATCGGCCATTCCAGTTCGGCGTACTCCTTGGAGGAGGTGTAGCCCAGCGGCAAGGTGATGCCGGCCAGCACGATCACCGCTTGCCATCCCCAGAAGGTGAAGGCTGCGAGGCTATCGGACACCAGTCGGGTCTGACAGGTGCGCTGTACGACGTAGTAGGAAGTTGCGAAGAGAGCACAGCCGCCGAAGGCGAAGATCACCAGGTTGGTGTGCAGCGGACGGAGGCGGCCGAAGCTGGTCCAGGGCAGGTCCAGGTTCAAC
Organism: Pseudomonas sp. HS-18; assembly: GCF_020401845.1. Lineage (NCBI taxonomy): Bacteria > Pseudomonadati > Pseudomonadota > Gammaproteobacteria > Pseudomonadales > Pseudomonadaceae > Pseudomonas > Pseudomonas sp. HS-18. The sequence goes on along the minus strand of NZ_CP084413.1, from coordinate 4,137,886 downwards.
TGGGGCCAAACCAGCTGAGAGGCGATGTAAACACCGAGCCCCATACCAAGTATCCCCCAGACCACCGTCATGATGGCGAACTGGCGGACGACCTTATAGTTATAAGCAGTCGGACTGATTGCTGTGCTCATTCTAAGGTTCCACGGTTTTTGGATTTTATGGACAAAAAAACGGCGGCAAGTATGGAGAAAGCAGGTAGCCATTGCAACGCGCCGGGCCTTGGCGCGAAGCCGGTTTGACGCCTGCTCCGGAGCGCTTTGCGCCGCTGCTTGCCGCTCATTTCGGCTCGCCCGTGCCAACCTGGGAAGTGGGTCAGGTTAGTCGTATTGCAGGTTTGCGAATGGAATTCAGCTTAGACGTGAACAGGAAGGGTGTGAAGAAAGGAGATAGAGAGGGTGCGACACTTCGTCGCGATATTGCAGAGGTCAGAAACTCGCGCCCCTTTTAGCGGGCGCGAGTTGGGGGGCGGGGAGTTTACTTCGCCTGGCCGGAAATGTTGTAGATGTATCCGGCGAGAATGTGCACTTTGTCTTTGCCCAGGTACTGCTCCTGCGCCGGCATCTGGCCCTGGCGGCCGTGACGGATGGTCTGCTGCAGTTGCGCGTAACTGGAACCGTAGATGAACGCACCCGGGTGGGTCAGGTCAGGCGCTCCCATCAGCGGGTTGCCCTTGCCTTCCGGACCGTGGCAGGCGACGCAGGTGGTGGCGAACAGCTTGCCGCCGTTGTCGACGTTCTCCGCGGTCACGCCCTCGGGCAGCTTGCGGCCGTCCAGTTTGGCGGTGACGAAGGCCGCCACGTCCTGCACACCCTTGTCGCCCAGCACTTCACCCCAGGCCGGCATGGCGGCCTGGCGGCCACCGAGGATGGTGGTCTGGATGTCCTGGGCGGTGCCGCCCCAGCGCCAGTCGCTGTCGGTCAGGTTCGGGAAGCCTGCTGCGCCCTTCGCATCGGAGCCATGGCAGATGGCGCAGTAGGTGGCGAAGAGGCGCTCGCCCATTTTCATGGCTTGCGGATCCTTGGCGACTTCTTCCACCGACATGGCCGCGTATTTGGCGAAGATCGGGCCGTATTTTTCCTTGGCCAGGGCTTCTTCACGCTCCCATTGCTTGTCCTGCGTCCAGCCGCCGTCGTAGCCCGGCAGAACGCCTTTCCAGTTGCCCAGGCCCGGGTAGAGCACCAGGTAGCCGGCGGCGAAGACGATGGTGCCGACGAACAGCAGGAACCACCACTTGGGCAGCGGATTGTCGTACTCCTCGATGCCGTCGAAGGCGTGGCCCATGGTCTGGTCGGTGGTGTTCGAGGACTGCCCGCTGCGGGTGGCGAATACCAGCCACAGCAGGGCGATCAGCGAACCGACTGTTAAAACGGTGATGTACAGACTCCAGAAGGTAGTCATGCGTTGTTGCTCCTAGAAGCTTGCTCTTGCTCAGCGTGCTGCTTGGCTACCGGGTCATCCGCGAAAGGCAGCAGCGCGTCTTCGTCGAAGCGCTCCTTGCGTTTGCCGCCGTAAGCCCAGAGCAGTACGCCGACGAAGGCAACCATCACGATGACGGTGCCGAGGCCGCGAATGGTCCCGATATCCAAGGTTGTCACCGCTTGTTCTTGATGGAGGTGCCGAGGACCTGCAGGTACGCGACGACCGCGTCCATTTCGGTCTTCCCTTTGACGGCGTCGCTGGCGCCAGCGATGTCGTCGTCCGTGTAGGGCACGCCCATGACACGCATCACTTCCAGTTTCTTCGCCGTATCCTTGCCGTCGAGCTTGTTCTCGACCAGCCAGGGGTAGGCGGGCATCTTCGACTCCGGGACCACGTTGCGCGGGTTGTACAGGTGCGCGCGGTGCCAGTCGTCCGAGTAGCGGCCGCCGACGCGGGCCAGGTCCGGGCCGGTACGCTTGGAGCCCCACAGGAACGGGTGATCCCAGACGCTCTCACCGGCGACGGAGTAGTGGCCGTAGCGCTCGGTCTCGGCGCGGAACGGACGGATCATCTGCGAGTGGCAGCCTACGCAGCCTTCGCGGATGTAGACGTCACGGCCTTCCAGTTGCAGGGCGGTGTAGGGCTTCATGCCTTCCACCGGGGTGTTGGTGACGTCCTGGAAGAACAGCGGGACGATCTGGGTCAGGCCGCCGATGCTCACGGCGACGGCCATGCACAGGGCCAGCAGGCCGACGTTTTTCTCGAGTACTTCGTGTTTCATGTCGGACTCCTCAGGCCATCTGCGCCGCGGCTTGCATTTCGGCCGGTTTGGCGGCCGCTACGGTGCGCCAGACGTTGTAGGCCATGACCAGCATGCCCAGCAGGAAGATGGCACCACCGATCATCCGCACGATGAAGCCGGGGTGGCCGGCGGCCAGGGCTTCGACGAAGGAGTAGGTGAGGGTGCCGTCGGCGTTTACCGCGCGCCACATCAGGCCCTGGGTGATGCCGTTGACCCACATGGAGGCGATGTACAGAACGGTGCCGATGGTGGCCAGCCAGAAGTGGGTGTTGATCAGGCCCACGCTGTGCATCTGCTCGCGGCCGAAGACCTTCGGAATCAGGTGGTACAGCGAGCCGATGGACACCATCGCTACCCAGCCCAGAGCGCCGGCATGTACGTGGCCGATGGTCCAGTCGGTGTAGTGCGACAGGGCGTTGACGGTCTTGATGGCCATCATCGGGCCTTCGAAGGTGGACATGCCGTAGAAGGCCAGGGAAACCACCAGGAAGCGCAGGATCGGGTCGGTGCGCAGCTTATGCCAGGCGCCGGAGAGGGTCATCATGCCGTTGATCATGCCGCCCCAGCTCGGCGCCAGCAGGATCAGGGACATCACCATGCCCAGCGACTGCGCCCAGTCCGGCAGCGCGGTGTAGTGCAGGTGGTGCGGGCCGGCCCAGATGTAGACGGCGATCAGCGCCCAGAAGTGCACGATGGACAGGCGATAGGAATAGACCGGACGCTCGGCCTGCTTCGGAACGAAGTAGTACATCATCCCCAGGAAGCCCGCGGTCAGGAAGAAGCCCACGGCGTTGTGGCCGTACCACCACTGGATCATCGCGTCGGTGGCGCCCGAGTACAGGGAATAGGACTTGGTCAGGCTGACCGGGATTTCCAGGTTGTTGACCACGTGCAGGATCGCCACGGTCAGGATGAAGGCGCCGAAGAACCAGTTGCCCACGTAGATGTGCTTGGTCTTGCGCTTCATCAGCGTGCCGAAGAAGACGATCGCGTAGGAAACCCAGACGATGGTGATCAAAATGTCGATCGGCCACTCCAGCTCGGCGTACTCCTTGGAAGAGGTGTAACCCAGTGGCAGGGTAATGGCCGCCAACAGGATCACCAGCTGCCAACCCCAGAAGGTGAAGGAAGCGAGCGGACCTGCGAACAGGCGGGTCTGGCAGGTGCGCTGCACCGAGTAGTAGCTGGTGGCGAACAGTGCGCAGCCGCCGAAGGCGAAGATCACCGCATTGGTATGCAGCGGGCGCAGGCGCCCGAAGCTCGTCCACGGTAAGCCGAGGTTAAGGTCCGGCCACACCAGTTGAGCGGCGATCAGGACACCGACGGCCATGCCGACGATCCCCCACACCACTGTCATAATGGCGAACTGGCGGACCACCTTATAGTTATAAGCGGTCTGATTGGTTGTGCTCATTTATGGGCTTCCATCCACGGTTATGGGCTATGCCCATCCCGGCAGGTTTTTTACGGCTTACGCCGCCCCTCCCCCTTGGGATAGGTACTAATTCGAAATTAGCGGAGTGAAGGATGGATAAAGGCCCGTCGAGGAATATTGATTCGGATCAATTGCCGCCTGAGACCTCTGTCGCGGGCGCCTGCGGTCCTTTGTCGCTGCTGCGGAACCCGGCACGGCGCGAACTGTCGGCTACGGTGGTTCTGGCCCACGGCGCGGGTGCGCCGATGGACAGCCCGTTCATGGGCGACATCGCCGCGCGGCTGGCCGAACGGGGTATCTCTGTCGTGCGCTTCGAGTTCCCCTATATGGCCATACGCCGCGAGGACGGCCGGCGGCGTCCGCCCAATCCGCAGAAGCACTTGCTGGAGTGCTGGCGGCGGGTATACGCGCAGGTTCGCGCCGAAGCAGCAGGCAAGCTGGCGATTGGCGGCAAATCCATGGGCGGGCGCATGGCCAGCCTATTGGCGGACGAACTGGGCGCCGACGCGCTGGTCTGCCTGGGCTATCCGTTCTATGCCGCCGGCAAGCCGGAAAAACCGCGCGTGGCCCACCTCGCCGAACTGACGACGCCGACCCTGATCGTCCAGGGCGAACGCGATGCATTGGGCGACCGTGCCACGGTCGAACGCTACGCGTTGTCGCCGGCGATCCAGCTGCACTGGCTGGCGGCGGCCGACCATGATCTCAAGCCACTCAAGGTCTCCGGGCTGACCCATGACCAGCATCTGGAGACTACCGCCGAGCGGATAGCAGAGTTCCTCGCGTCGTAACCGCTCCTTAAGGCAGTCCCTTCTATCCTCGCCTCCGCCGGCTTCCAAGAGCCGGCAACCCGCTCCCAGAGGACAGGCCGAAGGCTGCCATGAACACCGAATTTGCCGATCGCATTGCCACCCACGCCCCGCGTTTCACCCCAGGTATCGCGCACAGTCTGCTGCTGACTGGCGCCACCGGTTTCCTCGGCGGCTCCGTTGCCGCGCACCTGATTGCCGACGGCCAGAGCGAGGCACTGCTGTTTCTGGTGCGTGCCAGAACCCCAGCCCAGGGCCTGGAGCGCCTGCGCGACAACCTGCGGCTGCACTGCGTGCCAGAGGCTGCCCTGGAGCGCCTGCAGGACCACCAGATCCTTTGCGGCGATCTGCTCGACACCGCCTGGATGCAGGGCGAACGCGCACGTCTGATGCGCGTGGAGCAGGTGATCAATTGTGCCGCCGTCGCCTCGTTTTCGAAGAACCCGAGCATCTGGCCGGTGAATGTCGAAGGCACCTTCGCCTTCGCCAAACTGCTCAGCCAGTCCCGCAACCTCAAGCGCTTCCTGCATGTAGGGACGGCCATGTGCTGCGGGCCGCAGCGCGAGTCGCCGGTGCGCGAATCCTGGGACTTCCCCGACAGCGAAGAACAACTGGTGGACTACACCGCCTCCAAGGCCGAGATCGAACGGCGCATGCGCGAAGAACTGCCGCAGTTACCGCTGGTGGTGGCGCGGCCGTCCATCGTGGTCGGGCATCGCGAACTGGGCTGCCGCGCCTCGGGCAGCATCTTCTGGGTGTTCCGCATGGGCTTCGCCCTGGAGAGTTTTACCTGCGGCCTGGACGAGCAGATCGATGTGATCCCGGTGGACTACTGCGCCGAGGCACTGGTCACCCTGGCGCTCAAGCCGCAACTGAGCCACAACCTCTACCACATCTCCGCCGGACACGGCTCTGCCTGCACCTTCGGCGAAATCGACCAGGCCTACGCCGACGCCCGTGGCGAGACTCCGGTGGGGGACCGCTACCGGAAGGTCAGTTCGGAGGATCTGCGCGAGCTGGCCGGCAGCTTCGAGAGTCGAATCGGCAAGGCCAACCCGCGCCTTGTGCTGCGTGCGCTGCGCCTGTACAGCGGCTTCGCCGACCTCAACTACCTGTTCGACAACCAGCGTCTGCTCGACGAAGGCATCGCCGCGCCGCCGCGCTTCACCGACTACGTGGGCGTGTGCGTGCATTCCTCGCGAGATGTCAGCATCCCGGCTCAGATGCAGTGGGACTTCAAGTAGCTGGCAGATGCCTCTGCAGGAACGGGCGCGCCAGCGATCTCGCGCCTGGCGCGCTCCGGCAGGGAGCCTGTCAAGGCTCAGCGGTTGAACCGCTCCACCAGCGAGTACTGGCGTTGTGCGGTCTGCGTCAGCTCCTCGCTGAGCAGGGCGGTGCGCTGGGCTTCGCCGGACGTCTGGTCGGCGAGATTGGCGATGGTGCTGATGTTGCGGTTGATCTCCTCGGCCACGGCGCTCTGTTCTTCCGCGGCGGCGGCGATCTGGGTAGTCATCTCGGTGATGTTCGCCACCGCATCGCTGATGCCCACTAGCGCGTTGTCCGCCTGCAACACGCGGTCCACGCCTTCGTCGGCCTGGCGGCGACCGGACTCCATGGCGCGCACGGCTTCGGTGGCGGTGTTCTGCAGGTTGGCGATCAACTGGTGAATCTGCCCGGTGGACTCGGCGGTGCGCTGGGCCAGCGAACGGACTTCGTCGGCGACCACGGCAAAGCCGCGGCCCATCTCGCCAGCACGGGCTGCCTCGATGGCGGCATTGAGTGCCAGCAGGTTGGTCTGGTCGGCGATGCCCTTGATCACGTCCACCACACCGCCTATCTGCTCGCTGTCGCGGGCCAGCTGACTGACCGCTTCACCGGTTTCACCCACGGAGTTGGAGAGACGCTGCATGGCCTCGCGGGTCTCGGCGGCGATCTGCCGGCCCTCAGTGGTCAGGTCGTTGGCCTGGCGGGTGGCATCGGCCGTGCGCTGCACGTTGTCGGCCACTTCCTGGGTGGTAGCGGCCATCTGGTTGACGGCGGTGGCCACCTGCTCGGTCTCCTGACGCTGGCGGTCGAGGCCGGCGGAACTGTGGTGGGCCAGTGAGTCGGCTTCGCGGGCCTGCTCGGTGAGGGTTTCAGCGGTGTCCTGCAGACGAGTCAGACAGGTCTTCAGGCGTGCTTCCTGGCTGAGAATGGACATTTCCAGGCGCGCCTGTGCGCCCCGGCTGTCGGTGTACATCTGTGCGATCAGCGGGTCGGAAGTGGTCTGCTCTGCCAGGCGCAGCAGGCGCTTGAGGCCGCGCTGCTGCCAGCCAAGGCCGATGAGGCCGAGCGGGATCGACAGCAGGGCGGCCAGCAGGAAGCCCCAGTGAGAATTCAGCCAGACGCCGATGAGGAAGCCGATCTGGCCGATCAGGATGAACGGCAGCCAGTCCAGCAGCACCGGCAGCCAGCGGTCGCGGGTGGGAATGGCCGACTTTCCGGCATTGATCCGTGCATACAGCGCCTCGGCACGGCGCACCTGTTCGGCGGTGGGTTTCACCCGCACCGACTCGTAACCGACGATCTCGTTGCGCTCATAGATGGGCGTGACGTAGGCGCTGACCCAGTAGTGGTCGCCGTTCTTGCAGCGATTCTTGACGATGCCCATCCACGGGCGGCCCTTTTTCAGGGTGGTCCACATGTGCGCGAACACGGCGGACGGAACGTCCGGGTGGCGCACCAGGTTGTGCGGTGCGCCGACCAGTTCCTCGCGGGAGAATCCGCTGATGGCGGTAAAAGCTTCATTGGCGTAACCGATCACGCCGCGGGCATCGGTGGTGGAGATCAGCCGCTGTTCGGCGGGGAAGGAGCATTCACGCTGGGTGATCGGCTGGTTGTTGCGCATCAGGCTGGGATCTCGGGCAAAGTCGAAAATGGTACGTCTGTCCAGCTTATCGGCCGCCAGATCGAAAATTTGATGGCTGTCACAGAAAAAAGTCAGAAGAGTGACGCCAGGATATGGACGATAGCCTATCGCCACTGGTCACCGAAATGAAACCAAAGAAGGAGGCGGCGGCCTGTTGCAGGTCGCCGCCATGCCTCAGATCAGGCTGCGCAGCACGTAGTGAAGGATGCCGCCGGCCTTGAAGTACTCGACTTCGTTCTGGGTATCGATCCGGCAGAGCACCTCGAAGCTGTCCTGGCTGCCGTCCTCGCGCTGCACCGCGACCTTTAGGTTCATGTGCGGCTTCAGCTCGCCGGACAGGCCGCTGATGCTCAGAACTTCCTTGCCGGTCAGCTTGAGCGCCTTGCGGTCCTCGCCGTCCTTGAACTGCAGCGGCAACACGCCCATGCCCACCAGGTTGGAGCGGTGGATGCGCTCGAAGCTTTCGGCGATCACTGCCTTTACCCCCAGCAGGTTGGTGCCCTTGGCTGCCCAGTCACGGGAGGAGCCGGTGCCGTATTCCTTGCCGGCGACGATCACCAGCGGCGTGCCGTCCTGCTGGTAGCGCATGGCGGCATCGTAGATCGCCAGCTTGTCGCCGGTGGGTACGTAGAGGGTGTTGCCACCTTCCTCGCCACCGAGCATCTCGTTCTTGATGCGGATATTGGCGAAAGTGCCGCGCATCATCACTTCATGGTTCCCACGGCGCGATCCGTAGGAGTTGAAATCGGCGTAGGCCACGCCGTGCTCGCTGAGGTAACGCCCGGCCGGGCTGTCCTTCTTGATGTTGCCGGCGGGGGAGATGTGGTCGGTGGTTACCGAATCGCCCAGCACCGCAAGGATGTTGGCGCCTTTGATGTCCTCGACTTTCGGTGGCGCGTCGGCGATGTGCTCGAAGAAGGGCGGATGCTGGATGTAGGTGGAGTCGTTCTGCCAGACGTAGGTCTTGGCGTCCGGCACCTGGATCGCGCGCCATTTCTCATCGCCCTGGAAGACTTCGGCGTATTCCTTGTGGAACATCGCCGTATCGACTTTCTGTACGGCGTCAGCGATTTCCTGCTGGGTTGGCCAGATGTCCTTCAGATAGACCGGCTGACCGTCCTTGCCGGTGCCCAGTGGGTCCCTGGTCAGGTCGGTGCGCACGGTACCGGCCAGGGCGTAGGCGACCACCAGCGGCGGCGAGGCCAGCCAGTTGGTTTTCACCAGCGGATGGACGCGGCCTTCGAAGTTGCGGTTGCCGGAAAGCACCGAGGCGACGGTCAGGTCGGCCTGCTGTACCGCCTTCTCGATGGGCTCCAGCAGCGGCCCCGAGTTGCCGATGCAGGTGGTGCAGCCGTAACCCACCAGGTCGAAGCCCAGTTCGTCCAGGTAGCGGGTCAGGCCGGCGGCGCGGAAGTAGTCGGTCACCACTTTCGAGCCGGGTGCGAGCGAGCTCTTCACCCAAGGCTTGCGCTGCAGGCCTTTCTCCAGCGCCTTCTTCGCCAGCAGGCCGGCGGCCATCATGACGCTGGGATTGGAGGTGTTGGTGCAGGAAGTGATGGCGGCGATCACCACGGCGCCGTTCTTCAGGCGATGGGTCTGGCCGTCGTGCTGGTAATCGGTCTCGCCGGCCGCAATGGAGGCGCCCACGGCCGCACCGCCGCCACCTTCATTGAGCAGGCGACCTTCTTCGCTGGGCACGGGCTTGATCTGCAGGCCGAGGAAGTCATCGAACGCCTGGCCGACATGGCCGAGGGCGACGCGGTCCTGCGGGCGCTTCGGCCCGGCGAGGCTGGCTTCGACTTCGCCCATGTCCAGTTGCAGGCTGTCGGTGAAGACCGGCTCGTGGCCTTTCTCGCGCCACAGGCCCTGGGCCTTGCTGTAGGCCTCCACCAGCTTGACGGCATCGTCCGGGCGGCCGGACAGGCGCAGGTAGCCCAGGGTGATCTCGTCTACCGGGAAGAAACCGCAGGTGGCGCCGTACTCCGGGGCCATGTTGGCGATGGTGGCGCGGTCCGCCAGCGGCAGGTCGGCGAGGCCGTCGCCATAGAATTCGACGAATTTTCCGACAACACCTTTCTTGCGCAGCATCTGAGTGACGGTCAGCACCAGGTCGGTGGCGGTGATGCCTTCCTTCAGCTTGCCGGTGAGCTTGAAGCCGATCACCTCGGGAATCAGCATCGACACTGGCTGGCCGAGCATGGCCGCTTCTGCCTCGATGCCGCCGACGCCCCAGCCGAGCACGCCGAGGCCGTTGATCATGGTGGTGTGCGAATCGGTGCCGACCAGTGTGTCGGGGAAGGCGTAGGTGCGGCCGTCCTCGTCCTTGGTCCACACCGTGCGTCCCAGGTATTCCAGGTTGACCTGGTGGCAGATGCCGGTGCCCGGCGGCACCACGCGGAAGTTGTCGAAGGCGTTCTGGCCCCAGCGCAGGAAGGCGTAGCGCTCGCCGTTGCGCTCCATCTCGATCTCGACGTTCTGCGCGAAGGCTGACTGGCTGGCGAACTTGTCGACCATCACCGAGTGGTCGATGACCAGGTCGACCGGCGACAGCGGGTTGATCTTCTGCGGATCACCGCCGGCCTTGGCCATGGCGTCGCGCATGGCGGCCAGGTCGACCACCGCCGGCACGCCGGTGAAGTCCTGCATCAGCACGCGGGCGGGGCGGTACTGGATCTCGCGCTCGGAGCTGCGGGTCTTCAGCCAGCCGGCCAGGGCTTTGAGGTCATCGCCGGTGACGGTATTGCCGTCCTCCCAGCGCAACAGGTTTTCCAGCAGGACTTTCAGGGACATGGGCAGTTTGCCCAGGTCGCCGAGACTCTTCGCCGCTTCAGGCAGGCTGTAATAGTGATAGGTCTTGCCGGCGACCTCCAGGGTACGCAGGCTGTTCAGGCTATCCACTGCGGGCATGACATTCTCCTCAGGCTTGGATTCTGCTCGTGATCGTCAGGCACGGCTGATGTCGGGTGCGCTAGCGATACTTGGCGAAAGTGCGTTCAACCGAGCTGATCCATCGCAGAAAAAGCGCGATTGGCGGCAAATTTCGCCATGCAGGGCAATCATCGGGCAGTCTTCTGGGCGGTTAGGCCAGAACACTCAAGCTAGACCGTCCGACGGGGTGTTGCCATCTGTTCTGGACCGTTCGCTTGGCGAACGGGTTCAGAACAAATGGCTCTGTCTGTGGGACCATTCCTGTAAATCAGCATGAAACCTTCGTGGGCAGCCTCTATAGTGCGCGGCCGAGGAGACACCCCGATGAATACCCTGTTACTGCACTGCCGGCCGGGCTTCGAGAATGAGGTCTGCGCCGAGCTGTCCGAGCACGCTGCGCGCCTGGACATTCCCGGCTACGCTCGCGCCAAACCGGCTACAGCCTACGCCGAATTTATCTGCATGGATGCCAATGGCGCCGAGCGCCTGATGCGCCAACTGCGCTTCCCCGAGCTGATCTTCCCGCGCCAGTGGGCGCGAGGCACGGGCTTCACCACTCTGCCGGAGCAGGACCGCATTGGTGCGATCCTCGAGGCCCTGGCCGGCTTCCCGCAGTGCGGCAGCCTCTGGCTGGAGGTGTTCGACACCAACGACGGCAAGGAGCTTTCGACCTTCTGCCGCAAGTTCGAGAAGCCCCTGCGCGCGGCCCTGGTGAAAGCCGGCAAGCTCGTGGAAGACCCCAGCCTGCCGCGCCTGCTGCTGACCTTCCGCTCTGGCCGCGAGGCCTTTATCGGCGTGGCCGAGGCACGCAACTGCGCCATGTGGCCGATGGGCATTCCGCGCCTGAAGTTCCCTCGCGAGGCGCCCAGCCGCTCGACGCTCAAGCTGGAAGAAGCCTGGCACCACTTCATCCCCCGCGCCGACTGGGACCGCCGCCTGGCGCCGGACATGCTCGCCGTGGACCTGGGCGCATCGCCCGGCGGCTGGACCTGGCAGCTGGTGAACCGGGAGATGCGCGTGGTCGCCGTGGACAACGGGCCGATGGCGGAGAACCTGATGTACTCCGGGCTGGTCGAGCACCAGCGCGTAGACGGTTACGCCTTCCGCCCGCGCCAGCGCATGGACTGGATGGTCTGCGATATCGTCGAGAAGCCCGCACGCACGGGAGCGATGATCGAGACCTGGATCGGCGAGGGGCTGTGCCGCGAGGCCATCGTCAACCTCAAGCTGCCGATGAAGCAGCGTTATGCCGAGGTGCGGCGCATCCTCGACCGCCTGGAGGAGTCCTTCCGCGAGCGTGGGCTGAAAGTGCAGATCGGCTGCAAGCAGCTTTACCACGATCGTGAGGAAGTGACCTGCCACCTGCGCCGCATCGAGAAGGGCGAGCGCTAGCGACTCGGAACGGCTCCGCAGCGCCACCCGACCTTCGGTGGCTTGTCGCGCCGCCCGGCATTGCCCATGCTAGGCGGCGCGAATCCTTGCGGAGACCTTCGTGAAGCGAAAGTTGCCCTCCCTGCTGGGCAGTTACAGCCGTATGCTGCTGCCGCGCCGCGGCCTGGGCCGCGATGAGCGCGTGCCCTACCTGGCAATGGACAGCCGTACCCTGAAATTCGACCTGCGCCACCTGCGCGCCTATCGCCAGCACTTCGGTCTCGACCCGGCGCTGGGCGTGCCGCTGCTCTATCCGCAGGTCATCAGCCTGCCGCTGCACCTGCGCCTGCTCAGCCGATCGCGCATGCCGCTGTCGGTCGTGGGGCTGATCCACCTGCGCAGCCATATCCAGCGCTACCGCATGCTTGATGAGCACGAACCGCTGCAGTTCGACTGCCGCATCCTCACCAGCCGGCGTAGCGAGCTGGGGCTGGAAGTGGATGTGGTCACCGAGGCCTGGCACCACGACATGCTCTATTGGCAGTCGATCACCACCTACCTGCGCCGTGGCGATTTCCTCGATGCCCAGACCGAACCCGACCCGCTGCCGGAGCGCGCCCAGTGGCACACCCTGGAAGCGCCCGTCCACTCCGGCGTGCAGTGGCGCGTGCCGAAGATCGTCGGCTGGCGCTACGCGGGTCTGAGTGGTGACTTCAACCCGCTGCACCTGTCGCGCCTGATGGCCTCGCATTACGGCTTCGGCAAACCCTTCGCCCACGGCATGTGGGGCCTGGCGCGCAGCCTGACCGGCCGCCGCCTGACGGAGAATGTGCGCCTGGATGCACACTTCAAGGCGCCGCTGCCGCTGGGCAGCCAGGTGAAGCAGGTCTATCGCCGCCTCGGCAAGAAGGAGCAGTGGGCGTTGCTGCCCGCCGAAGGCGATGGCCAGCCGATGCTGCTGGCGCAACTGGATGAAGCGCCGGACGGGCCGTTGCGTTAGGAGATTCGCCGGGAAGCGTTGGTGTGGCTCTGTTCGCGAGCAAGCTCGCTCCTACAAACAGCGCGCCGATGCAAACCTGTAGGAGCGAGCTTGCTCGCGAACCGCTCAGCGCAGCGCTTGCCCGATGCTGACAACCCGTTGAACACGATGTCTGCCGTCATTGCCCGCGGGCCATTGATGGGTATCGCTTCGCTCCACGCCATCCTACGGTTCGACGATCGATGCGTATTTATCGACGCTCCGCCACACGCGGTTGCAGCGGCACCAGGCTCGGCAGCTGCACCTCGCCCCGCAACTCTACCGGTGCGATGCGCCAGGAACTGTTGAACAGGTACTGGTCGCTGAAACCGCTCACCAGCAGACCGACCTCGTCCCCCGGCGCAAGGCTGGCGCTGACGGCGTTGAGGCGCGTGCTGCCCTGGTTCGCCAGGGGTTTCACCTGTTCATCCAGGCGCTGCGTGCGGCCATCGGCGCTACGGATCGCCAGCGCCGCAAAAACCTGTGCGTCCGGGCGTTCCGCCAGCGGTTGATCCAGGCGCACTTCGGCGCTGCCCAGCAAGGCGCTGGTTTCGCTCACGCGCTGCAAGGGGATGAACGTCGAAGGCTGAACCAGGCCACTCAATGCCGGCCGGATCGCCGTGGCCGGCAGCGCGACGGTTACGCCCGGCGGAGGCAAGTCGTCCAGTGCCACTCCCTGGTCCAGATCGAGGCTGATGCACAGGTCCGGCACGCCGTCGGCGGCGCCAGGGCGCTTGCGCAGCTTTTCCTCGTACCAGGCGACGATGCCGGTATAGAGATTGATCGCCCGCGAGCCGCAATGGATCACCGGCTCGTTGTTGAACGGCGGCAATCCGCTCCAGGCTTGCATGGGCGGCGGCAGGATGTGGCCGCCCTGCATGCCGAGCAGGCGCACGTCCGCCGGGCCCTGTTTCAGGCACTGGCGGATCTGCAGGCCCTGGTCCAGCGGGAACAGGGTGTCGCGCAGACCCTGGATCAGCAGGGCGTCGGCGTGGGGCAGGCGGCCGGCCGCGCAGTAGCTGGCGAGGCTGTTGGCGTGCAGCTCGGCCTGTACCGGCTCCGCCATGCGCCCGCCGGTGGTGTGTAGGTAGTCGGCCTGGACGAACTTGCCCAGGTCGTAGCCGGTAGCGAGGCCCAGGCTGACCAGCACGCCGCCCCAGCCGATCTTCAGCTGGCCGTCCGGCGCCAGGGCGTCGGCCAGGTCGTACCAGGTGGCGATGGGCACGATGGCGTCGATGCGCGGGTCTTCCGCCGAGGCCAGCAGCTGCACGGCGCCGCCATAGCTTTCGCCGAGCATGCCGACGCGCGGGTCGTTCGGGCCGTCCATGGTCAGCCGTGCCAGGTGCGTGGCGGCCCAGTCGATCACTGCGCTGGCATCCTGGACCTCGAACTGCGGGTTCATCATCTCGATGCGCCCGTCGCTGCCGCCCCAGCCACGCTGGTCGTAGCTGACCACCCAGAAACCGGCCTTCCAGGCGCGCAAGGCGGCGCGGCCGGACATCATGTTCTTGCCGTAGTAACCCTCCGGCCCGGTCACCCGCCAGCCGCCCCAGCCGTGGGTGTGGACGATCAGCGGGGCCGTTTCGCCAGCCTTCAGCGCGGGCTGGAAGACCGTGGCGGAGAGCCGGGTGCCGTCGCGCGCGACGATGACCGCTTCGAACCAGGTGGCCGGCAGGTCCTGGCCGCGGCTGGCGCTGAAGTCCGGAACCTGGTCGCGGGCGGCGCAGCCGGCGAGCAGGGCGAGGCACAGGCAGAGGAGGGCGCGCATCGGGACTCCAGGCAGGTCAGGCAGGTGCGCCAGCATGCCCGGCGCCCGTAGCGCCCACCCCCAACCAAGGTTGGGTGACCCGGACGGACGCGAGGTGACCGCACGGTGCGCTTTGCGCGACAATACGCCATTGGTTTTTCTGGAGTTACCCGATGTCCCAGCCAGTCGATGCGATTCTCGACGCCACCGGCCTGAACTGCCCCGAGCCGGTCATGATGTTGCACAACAAGGTGCGCGACCTGCCGGCCGGCGGGCTGCTCAAGGTGATTGCCACCGACCCCTCCACGCGCCGTGACATTCCCAAGTTCTGCGTCTTCCTCGGCCACGAGCTGGTGGAGCAGCAGGAAGAGGCGGGGACCTACCTGTACTGGATTCGCAAGAAGGCGGAGTGATCGCGCTGCCGATATCCGGTCGCCCGTGGGAGCGGACTTCGTCCGCGATGTCTTTACGCCGCGCGGTTGTTGCAGGGAGTGGCCGCTGCGCCCGACGTTGAATTTCAGCCGCAGAGTCACCGGCGATAGCGCTTTTCTGTGGGAGTGAGCTTGCTCGCGAAGCGCCCGGCGCCGGAGCTGCCAGGGGATTTGTTCGCGAGCAAGCTCGCTCCCACAGGGAAAGGCTTCAGCTTCCTACCGGGCGTGCGGCAATCTTCTGGGCGATCATCCGCCCGATCAGCGCGACGAAGGTGAGGGCGATCAGCACCACCGAAATCGCCGCTACCGCCGGGTCGATGTTGTCGCGCAGGCCGGACCAGATCTGCCGCGGCAACGTGTTCACCTCGGTACTGGTGACGAACAGGGTCACCGCGATCTCCTCCCAGCTCAGGGCAAAGCACAGCAGCGCCGTGCTCGCCACGCCCAGCTTGAGGTTCGGCAGCACCACCATGAAGGTGGTCTGGCCCAGGCTCGCGCCGAGGTTGCGCGCGGCCAGCTCGATGCGCCGATCCAGCTGGCTGAGCGCCACCAGCATGGTCACCACGCCGTAGGGCACCACCATCACGATGTGCGCGATGGTCAGCCCGAACAGGGTGTCGTAGCCCAGGCCGGGGGCGAACTGGCTGACCTTGGTCTCCATGAAGTACAGGACCATCGCCGAGATCATTGGCGGGATCGCCATGGGCAGCAGCACCAGGCCGATCAGCAGGGTCGCCAGGCGCGAGCGCAGGTACCAGATGCCGAGGCTGAAGCTCACCGCCAGCGCGGTCGCAATGATGCAGGTGGCGGTGGCGACGATCAGGCTCTGGCTGATCGCCGAGAGCCATTCCGGGCTGTCCAGCAGCGCGTGGTAATGCCGCAGCGACCAGTTGCCGTTGGGCATCGACAGGAAACGCTTGCTGGTGAAGGACACCGGGATCACCGCCAGCAGCGGGAAGATCATGAAGATCATCGCCATGGTCGCCAGCAGGCGGCTGGGGGCTTTGGTTTCGTGTGCGTTCATCATGAGGGCCTGTTGTCGTTTCGCGGCGAGCCGCGTTGCCGCGTCAAATTGCGCCAGGCAAGGCGCGGGACGCAGGTTATGGTTATTCCCTTGGCAAGTCCTGCAACGCAGCATGGCGCGATTTGCCGCGCAACCCGGAGGGACGGGGCCCATTTGGCGCAGTGCCGCGTTGCTCGTCGTTCATTTGGATCACCAAACCTCTCTCCTCGCGCCTTGCCCTGCGCCAAATGGGCCTCCGTCGCGGTCGTCGCGAAACGACCACAGGCCCTCGTTCCTCAGCCGACCAGCTTGTCGACGCGGGTCATGCGCAGCAGCGCCCAGATCATCCCGCTCACCAGCGCCAGCAGCACCACCGAAAGCGCCGCGCCTAGGCCCCAGTTGCTGGTCTGGAACATCTGCAGGTAGACGTACTCGGCCACCATCACCGTCTGCCCACCGCCGAGGATCGCCGGGGTGATGAAGAAGCCCAGGCAGAACACGAAGACGATGATGAAGGCGCCAAGAATGCCCGGAATGGTCTGCGGCACGAAGATGCTCCAGAAGGTGCGCATCTGCCCGGCGCCCAGGCCGCGCGCGGCGAGCAGCACGCGCGGGTCGAGGCGGCGCATGGTCGAGACCAGCGGGAACAGCGCGAAGGGCACCATGAAGTGGACCATGCCGATCACCACGCCCAGCTCGTTGCGCGTGAGTTGCAAGGGCTCGCTGGTGATGCCCAGGTATTGCAGCCAGTCGTTGAGCAAACCGTTGCTGCGCAGGGCAATCAGCCAGCCGAAGGCACGCACCAGCACCGACAGCCAGAACGGGATGAACACGCAGATTTCCACCACGCGCTGCCAGAACGGCGGGCTGTAGACCCAGCAGTAGGCCATCAGGTAGGCGATCACCAGGGAGATCACGCTGACCGTGGTGCACAGGCGGAAGGTCCGCCAGAGCACGTCGTGGATCGCCGGGTCCGTCATGATCCGCTGGTACTGCTCGATCCCGGGCTCCGGCAGGGTCACGCTCCAGCCGAGCACGCCGAGGAAGGGCAGTACGTAGAACACGAACAGGACGATCGGCAGCGGCAGCAGCAGGGCGCCCAGCTTGAGCCGCGAGGGGGCGTTATCGGCCATGACCTGCGCTCCGCGTCACTTGGAAATGTGGGTCAGGTACTGCTCCAGGGTTGCCCCGTAGTGGTCGGTGTACCACTCGTGGCTGAGCATGATCTGCTTGGGCAGGTTCGCCGGGTCCGTGCAGTTGAGGTGCTTGCGGTCGTCAGGGATCAACGCGGCGGCGGCGGGGTTGGCCGGGCCGTTGCCGAACATCTTGAACAGTTCGACCTGGGTCTGCGGGTCCTGGGCGTAGGCAATGAACTTCATCGCCGCCTCGGTGCCGGCCGGGTTGCCCTTGAGCACGCCCCAGTTACTGCAGCCCAGCAGGGCGTTGTCGAAGGTCCACTTGATGCGGCCTTCGCTGTCGTCGGTGATGACCTGAGCGCGGGTGTTCCAGATCGCGCCCATGGACACTTCGCCCTCGATCAGCAGCTGCTGGGTTTCCG
Organism: Pseudomonas sp. HS-18; assembly: GCF_020401845.1. NCBI lineage: Bacteria > Pseudomonadati > Pseudomonadota > Gammaproteobacteria > Pseudomonadales > Pseudomonadaceae > Pseudomonas > Pseudomonas sp. HS-18. Next base: position 4,120,457 of record NZ_CP084413.1, on the reverse strand, counting down.
CCCCCGAGCCCCAGAAGGACAGCACATGGGGCTTGAGCTCCTCGATCTTCTTCAGGGCACGCGGCACGTCCAGCGGGTAGAGCTTGTCCGGGGTCACGCCGTCGGCCAGCAGCGCGGCCTCCAGCATGCCGTTCATCCACTTGTAGAGGGTGCGCTTGCCGGGGAAGGTCTTCACGTCCCAGAAGTCAGCCCAGGTCTTGGGTGCCTTGTCGCCGAAACGCTCGCTGTCGTAGGCGATCACGTAGCTGAGCATGTAGTCGGCGATGCCGTACTCGTAGGCGAAGCCGGGCAGCACCTTGTCCTTGGACACGACGTTGTAGTCGATCGGCTGCACCAGGCCTTCCTTGCCGAGTATCTGCAGGACCGAGCTCTCTGCGTCGACCACGTCCCAGCTCACCCGGCCGCTGGACAGCTGGGTGCGGATGGCGCCCTCGGTAGGGCCGCTGCCGTCGATCTTGGTGGGGATGCCGGTGGCCTTGGAGAAGCCCTCGGTCCAGGCCTTGCCGAATGCCTTGATCGCGTCGCCGCCCCAGTTCACCACCACCAGCGGCTTGTCGCCGGCGGCGAAGCTCACGCCGCTGCGCAGGGCCAGCGGCAGGGCGGCCATCAGGCCCATGCCCTTGAGGAAGGTGCGGCGGTCGATCTGCCCGCGGCGGGTCTTTTCGATGAGGACTTCGATGCAGTCTTGCTGGTGAGGATTGAACATGGGTGCAGCTCCCGATCAGGTGGGATGGCGAAAAGGGGACTAACGCGTTCGGCGGCTCAGGCCAGCAGCAGGCTTTTCTCGATGGGCCAGCTCAGCCAGACCTTCGAACCGTGCTCCAGGCGCGAGGCCTGATGGTCGGCGTGCACGGCCAGGCTCATGGGCAACTTGCCTTCGGCACCGGCACCTAGGCACAGCTCGGTGCTGGCGCCCTGGTAGGTCTTGGCGGTGAGCACGGCCTGCACCACGTTGTGGCCGTTCACCTGCGGCGGGGCGCTGTGCAGCTGCATGTGTTCCGGGCGCACCGCCAGCAGCGGTGCGTCGGCCTGTATGGCGTTGGAATAGCTGGCGCGCAGCTCGGCCTCACCGAAGCGTCCGCAGGCCAGCTCGCCGGCGCGGCCCACCTGGCTGAGCGGGAAGAGGTTCATCTTGCCGAGGAATTCGGCGACGAAGCGGTTGTTCGGCTGGTTGTAGATGATTTCCGGCGCGTCGACCTGGGCCAGTTGGCCACGGTTGAAGATGGCGATGCGGGTGGACAGCGCGAGGGCTTCGTTCTGGTCGTGGGTGACGAAGACGAAGGTGGTGCCGACCTGGCGGTGGATGCGTTGCAGTTCGGCCTGCAGTTGCTCGCGCAGGTTCTTGTCGAGTGCCGAGAGCGGTTCGTCGAGCAGCAGCATGTCCGGTTCGAAGACCAGGGCGCGGGCGATGGCCACGCGTTGCTGCTGGCCGCCGGAGAGCTCGCCGGGGCGCTTGCCCAGGTGTTCGCCGAGGCCGACCACTTCGAGCATGTGGCGCACGCGGCGGTTGCGCTCCTCGGTCTTCACGCCGCGGATCTTCAGCGGGAAGGCGACGTTGTCCTCGATGCTCATGTGCGGGAACAGGGCGTAGCCCTGGAACACCATGCCGAAGTTGCGCTTCTCGGCGGGGCGCTTGGTGATGTCGGCGCCGCCTTCCTCCAGACGACCGCGGGACGGGTCCTGGAAGCCGGCGAGGATCATCAGGAAGGTGGTCTTGCCGGAGCCCGACGGGCCGAGGAGAGTGAGGAACTCACCCTGCTGGACGTCGATGTTCACGCCATCCAGCGCGTTGAAACTTCCGTAGCTCTTGCCGATGCCGATGGCACGGAGTTGGGGCTGTCGCTCCACTGCACTTACCTCGATTTCTTGTTCTTGTTCGAGCAGCCGCCGGGTGAGGATCAGGTAAAAATCAGCGGCCTTTTTTTAACGCAGTATTGTCAAATCTCTCTTCGCTTCAATCGCGTTTTTTTGCCCTCATTGTTCGAAATCACTCACCAATCAGCGCATGGCGCGCATTCTGGCGGAACTGCTCGGACATCCGCAGCTCGGCCTTCATCCACGCCTTGAAGGCCCGAACGTCGGGGCGTTCGGATTTGGCCGGGTCGGTGACGAAGTAGTAGCGGTTGGGCGGCTCGATGGCGACGTTGAACAGGCGCACCAACTGCCCCTTGGCCATGGCGTCGCCGCTGACCAGCGCATCGCCCATGGCCACGCCTTGCCCGGCGATGGCCGCCGACTGCACCAGGTGCGCGTCGGAGAAGACGATGCCGTTGCGCACATTGAGGTTCTTCACCCCGGCGGCGGCGGTCCACAGCAGCCAGTCGGAGTGATCGACCATGTGCAGGAACGGCAGGCTGGCCAGGTCTTCCGGCGAGTCGAGGCCGCCGACGGAGTTGATCAGCGACGGGCTGCACACCGGGAAGGTGTCCAGCGTGGCGATCAGGTCCACGTGCAGGTCCTGCCAGTCGCCCACGCCGTAGGCGATGAACAGGTCGACGTCACGGTCGCTGACATCGTCGGGGACGCGGGGCGAGACCAGGTTCAGCTCCACCTGCGGGTGGGCGCGCTGGAACTTGCCGATCTGGTGGCACAGCCAGTAGGTGGCAAAGCCCGGCGTGCAGCTCACGCACAGGCGGCCGGAAACTTCCTCGGCGTTGGCGAAGCGCCGCGCCTCGTTGAGGATCGCCAGGGCGCGCTGGGTTTCGCGGGCGAAGCATTCGCCGTGGTAGGTCAGCGCAATGCCGCGGCCAACCCGTTCGGTGAGCGGGATGCCCAGGCAGTCTTCGAGGCTGTGCAACTGGTGGCTGACGGCGCTGCGGGTCAGGCTCAGCTCGCTGGCCGCGCCGGACAGGCTGCCCAGGCGGGCGACGGCGTCCAGCACGCGCAGGGCGGTCATCGAGGGGAAACGCATGGCTCACTCCAAGTGCGCGAAGTGGAGCCTTTATCCCTGAGCGGGGCGGTGGTGTCGAGTGGCTGCGGGTACGGGCGGAGAGGGTGGGTGTTGCGGAGTGTTTCGCGCACCCCAGGAGCGCCGGAGCCAGACCGTAGGGCGAGTAACCTGGAACAGGTTATCCGCCGCTGCTCCTACGGCGGATAACGCTGGCGCGTTATTCGCCCTACAAAACTCGCGAACGGGTTTCGCAGCGGGGCGGGTTCGCGAGCAAGCTCGCTCCTACAAAGAGCCGTTCGCGCGCAACGGCAACCCCGGTCTTGCCGCTCCTACGGGATGACCTCGGCGCAGGGGCCGCCCTCACCCCAGCCCTCTCCCAGAGGGAGAGGGGGCCGTTCGGCGCAGGATGAAACCATGGCCTCAGCCGGCACAATCTGCCTCCTCTCCCTAAGGGAGAGGGCTGGGGTGAGGGGGAATCACAGGCGCGGACTGACCTGAAGAAGACAGTTGCTCCTACAACTCGACTTCTGATCTGGCCGTTAGCGCAGCTTTTCCATCATCTGGTAGTACCACATGCCCGCCGCCAGCATCGGGTTGCCGAACACGTCGCCCATGGGCACGCGGATGTGCTTGCACTGGGCGAAGGTGTCGAACTTCTCCAGGTCGCCGGTCATCGCCGTGGCCATGATCTCGCCCATGATGTGGGTGGTCGCCACGCCGTGGCCGGAGTAGCCCTGGCAGTACCAGACGTTCTCCGACAGCTTGCCCAGCTGCGGGATGCGGTTCATCACGATGCCCATGGCGCAGCTCCACTGGAACTCGATGTCCACGCCCTTGAGCGCCGGGAAGGTGCGCTCGATGCACGGGCGCAGTTCGCCGGCGATGTCGCGGGAGTCGCGACCCGAGTAGTTGGCGCCGCCGCCGAACAGCAGGCGGCCGTCGCCGGTCATGCGGTAGTAGTCGAGCACGAAGCGGCAGTCGTAGACGGCCAGGTCCTGCGGGTTGATGCGCTTGGCCAGTTCGCCCAGCGGCTTGGTGGTGACGATGCCGCCCATGGCCGGGAAGATCATGCCCTTGAGCTGCTTGCGCTCGAGCTTGTGGTAGACGTCGCCGGCCAGCATCACCTGCGCGGCGTTGATCCGTCCGCCCGAGGTGACCACCGCCGGGCGCGGGCCGTGGATGATGTCCAGCACTTCGGAGTGCTCGAAGATCAGCGCGCCCAGGCTGGCGGCGGCCTTGGCCTCGCCGATGCACAGGTTGAGCGGGTGCAGGTGCATGTTGCGGGTGTTCTTGATGGCGCCGCAGTAGAGGTCGCTTTCCAGGTGCGCGCGCACACCGGCGCCGTCCAGCAGGCTGATCTCGTCGCCCATGCCACGGCGCTTGGCGTCATCGAAGGTGGCCTTCAATTCGTCCATGTGCGACGGCTTCATCGCCGCGTGCAGGTGGCCGAACTTCAGGTCGCACTGGATGCCGTATTTCTCCACGCGGCTCTTGATGATCTCGTGGCCGCGCCAGCGCAGGTGCCAGATGAAGTCGTCGACGTCGTCGCCCAGCCACTGGCGCATCTGTTTTTCCATGGCGGAGTCGCCGGAGAGGCTGCCGGTGACCTGCCCGCCGTTGCGCCCGCTGGCGCCCCAGCCGACCTTGTTGGTCTCGACGATGGCGACCTTGTAGCCACGCTCGGCCAGCTCCACGGCAGTAGCAACACCGGTGAAGCCGCCGCCGATGATGGCGATGTCGACGTTCACCTCGCCCTGCAGCGTGGGGTAGCGGGTCTCTTCGTTGAGGCTCGCGGAATAATAGGACTTCGCGCGCTCGGGGGCGGGAGTGGCGGGGTTCAGTGCAGCGTTCATTTTTGTGTTTCCCTTGTTGTTCCTTTCCCTCTCCCTAGCCCTCTCCCTGAAGGGAGAAGGCTGGGGAGAGGGGCTTGCAAGCAGTTGCACGATGCTTTCACGCCTGCGTCAGATACCAGCGCCAGTCCTGCTCGCCGACCTCGCCCATGAACTGGCGGTATTCGGCCTGCTTGACCTTCAGGTAGACGCCGAGGAATTCGTGCCCCAGCGCGTCACGCGCCCAGCTGGAGCGTTCCAGCGCGCGCAGCGAGGTGAGCCAGTCGGTGGGCAGCAGTTCCTTGGCCTGGGCGTAGCCGTTGCCTTCCACCGGCGCACCCGGATCGATCGCCTCGCGAATGCCGCGGTGAATACCCGCGAGGATCGCGGCGGCAGCCAGGTACGGGTTGGCGTCGGCGCCGCAGATGCGGTGCTCGACGTGTCGGGTATTGGCCGGGCCGCCGGGCACGCGCAGGCTGACGGTGCGGTTATCGCAGCCCCAGGTCGGCGCCAGCGGCGCGTAGCTGTTGGCCTGGAAGCGGCGGTAGGAGTTGGCGTTGGGGCAGAACAGCAGCAGCGAGTCGAGGAGGCTTTTCAGCATGCCGCCCACGGACTGGCGCAGCAGCGGAGTGCCGGCGGGGTCTTCGCTGGCGAACAGGTTGTTGCCCTCGGCGTCGGCCAGGGACACGTGCATGTGCATGCCGGTGCCGGCGAGGTCGTCGAACGGCTTGGCCATGAAGCAGGCCTGCATGCCGTGCTTGTGCGCCACGCCTTTCACCAGGCGCTTGTAGCGCACGGCCTGGTCCATGGCGACCAGCGCATCGCCGTGCTCCAGGGTGATCTCCACCTGGCCCGGCGCGTATTCGGAAATCGCCGTGCGGGCCGGAATGCCCTGGGCCTTGCACGCGGCATAGAGGTCGGCGAGGAACGGCTCGATCTGCTCCAGCTCACGCAGGCCATAAACCTGCGTGGTGCGCGGGCGACCGCCGTCGGCGTCCAGCGCCGGTTGCGGGCGGCCATTGGCATCGCGCTTGGCGTCCAGCAGGTAGAACTCCAGCTCGCAGGCCATCACCGGGTGGAAGCCATCGGCCTTGAGGCCGTCGATCACGCGCAGCAGCACGTGGCGCGGATCGGCGATGTCCGCCGGCTTGCCTTCCTCGGGGTGCATGCTGACCTGCACCGCCGCCGTGGGAATCTGCCGCCAGGGCAGGCGCACCAGGCTGCCGGCCAACGGGTAGGCGCGGCAATCGATGTCGCCCACGTCCCAGACCAGCCCGGAATCCTCCACGTCCTCGCCGTGCACGGTGAGACCGAGGATGGTGCTGGGCAGCGGCCGGCCGGACTGGTACACGGCGAGCAGTTCCTCGCGGTGCAGCAGCTTGCCGCGCGGCACGCCGTTGGCGTCGAGGATGAACAGCTCGACCATCTCGATATCGGGGTTCTGGGCCAGGAAATACTGGGCTTCTTGCACGGAGGCGAAATTCATGGGGCTCTCGTTAGCATCCACGCGGATGCGCTGACGACCTGCAGGCCAGGGCCGCGCCGACGGGCGCAGGATTGAAGGCAGGCAAGCGATACAACGGGCTACGTCTTGTTCGAGAACGGCGTATGGCCAGTCCTGAGCGTAGTTCCGTCGAATGAATACGGGCGATGACGCCCGATCAGCGAGAGGTGCTGTCCGGTGGACGGGCGTGGCGGCAGTGCCAGAGCGCCCAGAAGGCCAGTTCGAGAGGCAGGGTCAGCGGTTGCAGTTCGAGCCAGCGGGCATGTTTGCGCGGCAGGCGGACAGCGCTGCCGGCCTTGCGGGCGGCGACGGGTTCCAGCGATGCGGGCGAAACGAGCAGATGCATGTCGAAGGTTATGGCTGACGATTCCCGGAGACTCGCACGGCGGATGGGTTTGTTAAATGTGATTTTCACGACGTTTGGTTTCATTTTATCGAAACTGAATGCCGGGGAAGGACCGCTACGAAGGCCGTTCCAGAGCCTCTCCGGTGGCCATGACGCATCCCGTCGAAGCGCTCGGAACACCCGCCACACCTGCCCTAGACTGGTGCAGTCAGCGCCCGTTGCGAGTTCGCCCATGTGCCGTATCGCCTTCGCCCCGTCGATCCAGCGTCACGTTTCCATCGTTGAGCGCGAGCTGACGGCGGACACCTTGTCCGGCGCGTTGGAAACGGTGTTCGCCGAGGCGCCGAAGCTGCGCGGCTACCTGCTGGATGACCAGGGCGGATTGCGCCGGCACCTGACGATTTTCATTGATGGGCTGCGCCTGCGGGACCGCGCCCGCCTCAGCGATGCGCTGGCGGCGGACAGCGAGGTCTACGTGGTGCAGGCCTTGAGCGGTGGATGAGAACCGGCGGTAATTCAGGAGAGCACAATGGATGATCGACTGCTGGTGGCGACCCGCAAGGGGTTGTTCACCTTCCAGCGTGGCGCGGACGGTTGGCAGGAAAGCCGCCGTGACTTCATCGGCGAACCGCTCAGCACCGTGCTGGCCGACCCGCGCGATGACAGCCTCTATGCCGCCCTCAACCTCGGCCATTTCGGCTGCAAGCTCTGGCGCCAACGCGCCGGTGAAGCTTGGCAGGAAGTCGCCGTGCCGACCTATCCGCAGCAACCCGACCCGCTGCCCGAACCCGCGGAAGGGGGAGCGCCGGCCGCGCCCTGGACCCTGCAACAGATCTGGTGCCTGGAAACCGGTGGCGCTGCCGAGCCCGGCGTGCTCTGGGCCGGCACCATTCCCGGCGGCCTGTTCCGCAGCGACGACGGCGGCGACAGCTGGGAGTTGAACCGCCCGCTCTGGGATGTTCCCGAGCGCTCGCGCTGGATGGGCGGCGGCTATGACTGGCCGGGCATCCACTCGGTCAGCGTCGATCCGCGGGACAGCCAGCACCTGACCGTCGCGGTGTCCTGCGGCGGCGTCTGGCAGAGCGTTGACGGCGGCGCCAGCTGGCGCCTGAGCACCGCCGGCATGTACGCCGACTACATGCCGCCGGAGCTGCGTGAAGAGGGCGCCATCCAGGACCCGCACCGCCTGGTGCATTGCCCGGCGCAACCGGATCGCCTCTGGGTGCAGCATCACAACGGCATCTTCACCTCCATCGACGGCGGCTCGCGCTGGAGCGACGTGTCGGTCCAACCCTCGAGCTTCGGTTTTGCCGTCGCCGTCCACCCGACACGGCCGGAGACGGCGTGGTTCGTCCCGGCGGTGAAGGATGTGTGCCGGATTCCGGTGGATGCCCGCTTCGTCGTTACCCGCACGCGCGACGGCGGCGCCAGCTTCGAAATACTGGACGGTGGCCTGCCCGAGGGCGCCGCCTTCGACCTGGTCTATCGCCACGGCCTGGCCATCGACGATGACGGCGCCTGCCTGGCGATGGGTTCCACCACCGGTGGCCTGTGGCTGTCGGAGAACGGCGGGGACCACTGGCAGTGCCTGTCCGTCCACCTGCCGCCGATCTACTGCGTGCGCTTTGGCTGAGTCTTGTGCCTGGCCTCTTCGCGCTCCTCGCGCGGCTTCATGCGGTGGTCGAAGTAGTTGATCGCGGTGCCGAACACGACGATGGCGATCAGGATGGTCAGGCCGATATGCGTGGCTTCCATAGGGTTCTCCTTGGACGGTTCGCTCAGAGCGCCTGGCCGTGGCGCTTGAGCTCCAGGCGGCGGATGAACTCCTCCAGTACCCGGCGGTAAAGTTCGTCCTTGAGGCAGGCATCCTCGATACCGGCGTCGAGGTTGGGGTTGTCGTTCACTTCGATGACCACCACTTCGCCGTCCACCTCCTTCAGGTCGACGCCGTAAAGGCCGTCGCCGATCAGGTTGGCAGTCTTCAGTGCCAGCTCCACGACGGCGGGCGGCGCGCTTTCCACCGGCAGCGTGCGGCACTCGCCGATCGCCTCGCCGCCGGCCTTGTGCTCGACTATCTGCCAGTGCCCGCGGGACATGAAGTACTGGCAGGCGAACACCGGCTGGCGATTGAGGATGCCGATGCGCCAGTCGAACTCGGTGTAGAGGTATTCCTGGGCGAGCAGCAGCACCGAGTGCTCGAACAGCTCGGCGCTGACGCTGTGCAGTTGCTGGGCGTCCTCGACCTTGTAGACGCCACGGGAGAAGCAGCCGTCGGGGATCTTCAGAACCAGCGGGAAGCCCAGCCGCGCGCCGATGCGCTCCAGTTCCTGCGGGTCGTCCTTGTAGAGGATTTCCGTGGCCGGCATGCCCAGGCCGTGGCTGCGCAGCAGGTCGCTGAGATAGACCTTGTTGGTGCAGCGCAGGATCGAGGCCGGGTCGTCCATCACGATCAACCCCTCGCTCTCGGCCTTTTTGGCGAAGCAGTAGGTGTGGTCGTCGACGCTGGTGGTCTCGCGGATCAGCAACGCGTCGTACTCGGCGAGGCGCGGGTAATCTTTCTTCTCGATCAGCTCCACGTCGATGCCCAACTGCCGGCCGACGCGGACGAAACTCTCCAGTGCGCCGGCGTTGGAAGGCGGCAGGCTTTCCGCCGGGTTGTGCAGGATGGCCAGGTCGTAACGCGCCAGGCGCCGCGAGTTGGGCTGGCGCCAGACGCGCCGGCTGAAGCGGTCCAGGGCATCGGCGAACTGGTCCTCCTGGTTATCGCGCAGCTTGTGCAGCGCGCCGGGGCGGATTCCCGCGATGTGCCAGGCGTCGGTGCGGCGGAAGTCCACCAGCAGAATGGGGCAAGGGAAGACCTCGAACAGTTGGCGGGCGATGGGTTGCAGCGGTTCGAGGTCGGTACGGCCGAAATACAGGCGCAGAGTGAAGCCGTCGGTGCTGGCGCAGGGATGCTGGGCGAGGGCTTTTTCCAGGGATTTTTCCAGGCCGTCCAGAGCCAGGCCGTAGAGGGATTTCTTCGCCAATTCGCTGATGGTGCGCACGGAAGGAATGACCTTGTGGCCACGTGCTTCGGCGAGCAGCGAACAATAATAACCGTGGCCGAGATATTTATAGTGGCGGCACAAGTTGATGACCTGGAAGCGTTTCCCTGCTTCGAACTGGCGGGAGGCTTCCAGATATTCCCGCGCCGTCAGCATGTCCTCGCTGGGGAGGTACGAGGCCCAGTCTTCCTTGCGGTCGACGATGATCAGAACCCGGCTGGACCGCGCTGAAGGAGGCTCTGCAGCGGCATCGGGGATTATCCGGAGAGAACTTGCGTTCAACTTTTCATGGAAGTTAGTGTGTAACGAAGACATTGTTAACGGACCTGTCTGGAAGTTGCCGTGTGTCTATTAAGCAGTAACTTTCTGAAATGTCCCGGTTCATTACGAAAGTTTTATGGAGAACTCATGTCACTGTTATATCGCCTTGCCACGCAGGCCGATTTGCCGGCTCTTCTCGCGTTGGAGGAAGGCACTTTCGACGAGGACCGCCTGAGCGCGCGCAGCTTCCGTCATCTGATCGCCGCGCCGAGCGCTGAACTCCTCGTGGCGCAGGAGGGGGGCGAGCTGCTTGGCTACGCCTTGCTGCTGTTTCGCCGGGGCGCCACGGTGGCACGGTTGTATTCGCTGGCGATCTCGTCCCAGGCCCGTGGTCGGGGGCTGGGCAGTGGCCTGCTGGAGCAGGTGGAGCGCAGTGCCACGGCGCGCGGCTGCAAGGCGCTGCGGCTCGAGGTGCGCGTCGATAATGGCATCGCCATCGGTCTCTATGAGCGGCACGACTATCGTCGGTTTGGCCGGACCGCGGGTTTCTACGAAGACGGCGTCGATGCCTGGCGGTACGAGAAGCCGCTGATCTGAAGAAGAGATCGGGGACTGGCCAGGAGGTGAAAAACAATCTATAAAAACATAGATTGTTTATTTGTAGATCGTACCCATGACCACTCCTGCGCTCGACCCCGCCGACGCGCTGCGTCTGCATCAGTCCGCCGAAACCGCCTGCCAGTTGCTCAAGGCGCTGGCCAATACCGACCGCCTGATTCTGCTCTGCCAACTGGCCGAGGGTGAACTGAACGTCGGTGAGCTGGAAACCCGTACGGGCATCTCCCAGCCGACCCTGTCCCAGCAACTGGCGGTGCTGCGCCGCGAAGAGCTGGTGGAGACCCGCCGCGAGGGCAAGCAGGTCTATTACCGCATTGCGAGCCACCAGGCGCTGGCGGTGATCGAAACGCTGTACCGGCTGTTCTGCGCGGAGCAACCGAGATGATCGACTGGACTCATTTCACCCCCTGGAGCGCCCTGGCCGGTGGAGCGCTGATCGGTCTGTCGGCCGGGCTCTACGCCGTCCTCGATGGTCGCGTCGCCGGCATCAGCGGGCTGCTCGGCGGATTGTTCAAAAGCGCCGGCTGGCGCGGAGAAGGGCTGTTCTTCCTGCTCGGAATACTGGCCGCGCCGCTGTTGTGGGCTGCGTTGCTGCCATTGCCGGAGATCCGTTTCGAGGCAGGCTGGATGACGCTGGTGGTGGCGGGCCTGCTGGTCGGCGTTGGCAGTCGTTTCGGCTCCGGCTGTACCAGTGGGCATGGTGTCTGCGGGCTATCACGGATGTCTGGCCGCTCGCTGGTGGCGACGTTGTGCTTCATGGGTACCGGCTTCGCCACCGTGTTCGTTCTGCGTCACTGGCTGGGGATTGGAGCATGAGCAGGATCGTCGCCTTGCTGCTCGGCCTGCTGTTCGGCATCGGCCTGTTGCTGGCAGGCATGGCCAACCCGGCCAAGGTGCTGGGCTTCCTCGATCTCGCCGGGCGCTGGGACCCCTCGCTGGCGCTGGTGATGCTGGCTGCCATCGCTGTTGGACTACCGTTCTTCACGTGGGCGCGGCGGCACGATCGTTCGCTGCTGGGTGGCCTGATGCAACTGCCGCAGCGCCGCGACCTGGACAGCCGGCTGATCGGCGGCAGCCTGCTGTTTGGCGTTGGCTGGGGCATTGCCGGCATCTGTCCGGGACCGGCACTGGTGACCTTCTCCGCCGGCTACTGGCAGGGCGCATTGTTCTGCCTCGCCATGCTGGTGGGGATGGCGCTCCACGCCGCCTGCGAACGGCATCGCGAGAACCAGGGGAGGCCCGCATGAGCGCCACGATCCAGCATTTCTTCGACCCGGCCACCTCCACCTACAGCTACGTGGTGGCGGATCACAGCACCGGGTACTGCGCCATCATCGATCCGGTACTGGACTACGATGCCGCCTCCGGCCGCGTGAGCAACGCCGGCGCCCGGCGCATCCTCGACCATGTGCGCGAACAGGCGCTGACGGTGCAGTGGTTGCTGGAGACCCACCTGCATGCCGATCACCTGTCCGCCGCAGCCTGGCTCAAGGCCGAGCTCGGCGGTCGGCTCGCCATCGGCGCCAGCATCGCCCAGGTACAGCGCACCTTCGCAGGACTGCTCAACCTGGGTGAGGATTTTCCCTGCGACGGCAGCCAGTTCGACCACCTGTTCGAGGACGGCGAGCGTTTCAGCATCGGCGAATTGCAGGCCCAGGCACTGCACACTCCGGGCCATACGCCGGCCTGCATGACCTATCTCATCGCTGACGCTGCCTTCGTCGGCGACACGCTTTTCATGCCCGACTACGGCACCGCCCGCTGCGATTTCCCCGGCGGCGACGCGCGGCAGTTGTACCGTTCGATCCAGCGGCTGTTCGCGCTGCCCGATTCGACCCGGCTGCTCCTCTGCCACGACTACCTGACGGAGGGGCGCGAGGAGCACCAGCACGAGACCACGGTAGCGCGCGAGCGCGAGGCCAACGTCCATGTGCATGACGGGGTGGGCGAGGACGCCTTCGTCGCGATGCGCAACGAACGCGATGCGACGCTCAACGCCCCGGCACTGATCTGGCCGTCGATCCAGGTGAACATGCGTGGCGGGGTTCTGCCGGAAGCCGAGGGCAACGGCGTGCGATATCTGCGGATTCCGCTGAATCGTATGTAGGGTGAGGCAACGGGTTCGCGAGCAGACTCGCTCCTGCCAATGGAACCTGCTACGAACTTGTCGGAGTGAACAGGTTCGCGAACCGCTGCGGGCTATCCGCCGTGATGGCGGATAACGCTTCCTGCGCTCCCGGACATTCGAGCCACTGCTTCCCCTCACCCTGGCCCTCGGGGAGAGGGCCGGGGTGAGGGGAAGCGCCCGGGTGCGAGGCTCATCGCAGTCGGAGCCCGCTGCCATGGGGCCTTAGAGCAAAAGACTGCGAATATCCCCCAACACTTCGCCGAGCCGCCGAGTGAACCGCGCCGCCGCCGCACCGTTGATCACCCGGTGGTCATAGGACAGCGACAACGGTAGCATCAGCCGCGGTTGGAAGGCCTTGCCGTCCCACAGCGGCTGCATGGTCGCCTTGCTCACGCCGAGGATCGCCACTTCTGGCGCGTTGACGATGGGCGTGAAGCCGGTGCCGCCAATATGTCCCAGGCTGGAGATGGTGAAGCAGGCGCCCTGCATCGCGTCGGCGGAGAGCTTCTTGATCCGCGCCTTCTCCGCCAGTTCGGCGGCTTCCAGGGCAAGCTGCAGCAGCCCTTTCTTGTCCACGTCGCGGATCACCGGCACCAGCAGGCCATCCGGCGTGTCCACGGCGAAGCCGATGTGCACGTAATGCTTGCGGATCAGCGCCTTGCCGCTGGGCGCCAGCGAGCTGTTGAAGTCCGGCAGCTCTCGCAGCAGGTGGGCGCAGGCCTTGAGCAGGATCGGCAGGATGGTCAGCTTGGTCCCGGCCTTTTCCGCCGCCGCCTTCTGCGCGATGCGGAAGGCTTCCGCCTCGGTGATGTCGGCGGACTCGAACTGGGTCACGTGGGGCACGTTCAGCCAGCTGCGGTGCAGGTTGCTGGCGCCGACCTGCATCAGGCGGGTCATGGCCACTTCTTCGATTTCGCCGAACTTGCTGAAGTCGATTTCCGGAATCGGCGGAATCCCTGCGCCGCCAGCGGCTCCTGCCGCCGCGCCGGACTTGCTCCGTTGCAGTTGCTCCTTCACGAACAACTGCACGTCCTCCTTGAGGATGCGGCCCTTGGGCCCGGTGCCGGTAACCTGCGCCAGGTCGACGCCGAATTCGCGGGCGAGCATGCGCACCGCCGGCCCGGCGTGGACCTTGGTGCCGTCGCGGCTGGGCGCACCGACGGGCGCGGCTTCCGGTGCCTTGGGCTGCTCGGTTCTTGCGCTGGGCTCCGGAGCGGGTTGCGCGGTGTCCTGCGCAGCAGTCGGCGCGGCGCTAGCGGCAACTTCCAGTTCAAGGATCTCATCGCCTTCCTTGAGCGTATCGCCGATCTTCACCTTGATGGCTTTCACCACCCCGGCCCTGGGCGCGGGGATTTCCATGCTGGCCTTGTCGGATTCCAGCGTCAGCAGGCTCTGGTCGGCCTCGATGGAGTCACCCACCTTGACCATCAGTTCGATGATCTCGCCCTGGCCGTTGCCGATGTCCGGAACCTTGATGGTTTCCACGCCACCGCCTCCCGCAGGCGCGGATTGCGGGGCCGGTGCGGCGGCGGGCCTGGGTTGTTCGGCTGCCGGTTTGGCGGGCTCTTCGGCCTTGGCCTCGGTGGCGCTGTTTTCGGCTTCCAGTTCGAGGATCTCGTCGCCTTCCTTGAGGGTGTCGCCGATCTTCACCTTGATCGCCTTCACCACGCCGGCTTTCGGCGCAGGAATTTCCATGCTGGCCTTGTCGGATTCCAGGGTCAGCAGGCTCTGGTCGGCCTCGATGCGATCGCCGACCTTGACCAGCAGTTCGATGACTTCGCCTTCGCCGTTGCCGATGTCGGGTACGCGGATGGTCTCGCTCACGGTGCCTCTCCTCAGAACCTGCTCAATGTCTGCCTGCACTTGCTCATGCGGCGTTGAGAGCAGGCTCGAAATGCTCATTTATCGCTCGTAAACTGCGCTTTCTCGCCTGCTCTCGCCTTGCCTGAGCTGCGTTCGGCAAGACCTTGAACAGGTTCTAGCAGTCCAGCGGGTTGGGTTTTTCCGGGTCGAGACCGAACTTGGCGATCGCTTCCGCCACCACTTTCGGCTCGATGTCGCCGCGATCGGCCAGCGCCTCCAGCGCGGCGAGCACCACCCAGTGGCGGTCCACCTCGAAGAAGTGGCGCAGCCTCGCGCGGGTGTCGCTGCGGCCGAAGCCGTCGGTGCCCAGCACCTTGAATTCCTTGGTCGGCACCCACTGGCGAATCTGTTCGGCGTAGACCTTCATGTAGTCGGTGGACGCGATCACCGGCCCGCGCCGGCCGCCGAGGCAGTGCTCGACATAACTCGCACGCGGCTTCTGCCCAGGATGCAGGCGATTCCAGCGTTCCACCGCCAGGCCGTCGCGGCGCAGCTCGTTGAAGCTGGGCACGGACCAGATGTCTGCGCCGATGCCGAAGTCCTCGCGGAGGATTTTCGCGGCCGCTTCCACCTCGCGCAGGATGGTTCCCGAGCCGAGCAGCTGGACGTGGTGCGCGGCGCCGCGCTTGTCCTCGTCGAGCAGGTACATGCCCTTGATGATCCCTTCCTCGGCGCCCTTGGGCAGGGGCGGGTGCGGGTAGTTCTCGTTCATCACGGTGATGTAGTAGAAGACGTCCTGCTGCTCCTCCATCATCTGCCGGACGCCCTCCCTGATGATCACCGCCAGCTCGTAGGAGTAGGTCGGGTCGTAGGTGCGGCAGTTGGGGATGACCGAGGCAAGCACGTGGCTGTGGCCGTCCTCGTGCTGCAGGCCTTCGCCGTTGAGCGTGGTGCGCCCGGCGGTGCCGCCGAGGAGGAAGCCGCGGGTCAGGCTGTCGCCGGCCGCCCAGGCAAGGTCGCCGATACGCTGGAAGCCGAACATCGAATAGAAGATGTAGAACGGCAGCATCGGCTGGCGGTAGTTGCTGTAGGCGGTGCCGGCGGCGATGAACGACGACATGGCGCCGGCCTCGGTGATGCCTTCCTCGAGGATCTGGCCCTTCTTGTCCTCGCGATAGAACATCAACT
Organism: Pseudomonas sp. HS-18; assembly: GCF_020401845.1. Lineage (NCBI taxonomy): Bacteria > Pseudomonadati > Pseudomonadota > Gammaproteobacteria > Pseudomonadales > Pseudomonadaceae > Pseudomonas > Pseudomonas sp. HS-18. The sequence continues at coordinate 4,104,846 of NZ_CP084413.1, read as the reverse complement.
GCTCCTTGTCGACCGGCTCGTAGAGCTGGCCCACCGAGGAGTAGATGCCGAGCTGGCGGAACATGCCCTCCATGCCGAAGGTGCGGGCTTCGTCCGGGATGATCGGCACGATGCGCTGGCCCAGCTCCTTGTCCTTCACCAGTTGCGAGATGATCCGCACGAAGGCCATGGTGGTGGAGATTTCACGGTCGCCCGAACCGTCCAGCAGCGCCTTGAGCGTTTCCAGCGGCGGCGCCGGGATGGCCTGGCTGTTGCCATGGCGATGGGGCATGAAGCCGCCCAGGGCGGCCCGGCGTTCCTTCAGGTAGCGCGCCTCGGCGCTGCCCTCGTCGGGGCGATAGAAGGGCAGCCTGGGCAGGTCGGCATCCTTGATCGGGATGTCGAAACGGTCGCGGAAGGCGCGCAGGCTGTCCACGTCGATTTCGTGGATGTTGTGGGCGATGTTCTTCGCCTCCCCGGTGCCGGTGCCGTAGCCCTTGATGGTCTTGGCCAGGACCACGCTGGGCTGGCCCTTGTGGTTCACCGCCTGGTGGTAGGCCGCATAGACCTTGTACGGGTCGTGGCCGCCACGGTTGAGCTTCCAGACCTCCTCGTCGGAGAGGTCCTTGACCATCTCCAGCAACTCGGGCCGCTTGCCGAAGAAGTGCTCGCGGACGTAGGCGCCGTCCTTGGCCTTGTAGTTCTGGTAGTCGCCGTCCACCGCTTCGTCCATCCGCGCCTGCAGCAGGCCGGCGGTGTCCTTGGCGAACAGCGGGTCCCACAGGCGCCCCCAGATCACCTTGATCACGTTCCAGTTGGCGCCGCGGAACACGCCTTCCAGCTCCTGGATGATCTTGCCGTTGCCGCGCACCGGGCCGTCCAGGCGCTGCAGGTTGCAGTTCACCACGAAGATCAGGTTGTCGAGCTTCTCGCGCCCGGCCAGGGAGATCGCACCGAGGGATTCGGGTTCGTCGGTCTCGCCGTCGCCGAGGAAGCACCAGACCTTCTGCTTGCCGGCGGGAATGAAGCCGCGGCTCTCCAGGTACTTCATGAAGCGCGCCTGGTAGATCGCCTGGATCGGCCCCAGGCCCATGGACACCGTGGGGAACTGCCAGAAGTGCGGCATCAGCCGGGGGTGCGGGTAGGAGGAGACTCCCTTGCCATCCACCTCCTGGCGGAAGTTCTCCAGCTGCTCGTCGCTGAGCAGCCCCTCGATGTAGGCGCGGGCGTAGACGCCTGGGGAGGCGTGACCCTGGAAGTAGATCAGGTCGCCGGCGTGTTCCTCGGTAGGGCCGTTGAAGAAGTAGTTGAAGCCGATGTCGTAGAGGGTCGCCGAGGAAGCGAAGGTGGAGATGTGCCCGCCCAGTGACGGGTCCTTGTGGTTGGCGCGCATGACCATTGCCAGCGCGTTCCAGCGCACCAGCGAGCGGATGCGCCGCTCCATGAACAGGTCGCCGGGCATGCGTGCTTCATGGCCGACCGGAATGCTGTTGCGATAGGGCGTGGTGATGGCGTAGGGCAGTTGCGTGCCGGTGCGGCTGGCCAGCTCGCCGAGGCGAGTCATCAGGTAGTGGGCGCGCTCTTCGCCTTCTTTTTCCAGTACGGATTCCAGCGCGTCCAGCCATTCCTGGGTTTCGACGGGGTCGATATCGTGCATGGTCAGGGGTCCTGGTTACGGGGTCGGCTCTACGCAATGCCGGCTCCGGGCCAGGTGTTCCAAGGGGTTGGCGCAACGGTCGGCGGCCCTTGTGAGGCCACCGCGCTGCCGCCGGCACGCGCGTGTGGCTATAGAGCTTAGACAGCTCTGGCGCCAGTGCCCGCCCTGATTGTCGAGTCAGGTCGTCGCAGTGGCCTCAGAGCACCGCGTCGCGCCGCAGGTCGTCGCCGCGCTTCCACTGGGCCGCCACCAGCCGATCGCGCCCGGCCTGCTTGGCCTGGTAGAGCAACCGGTCCACCGCCGCGACGAAGTCCAGCGGGCGGTCGCTGGAGGAGGGCACGGCGGTGCCGACGCCCAGGCTGATGGTCAGCAGCGAGGACACATTCGACTTCTCGTGACTGATCTGTTGTTCGCGCAGCACGCTGCGGCAGCGCTCGGCAACCTGCCGCGCGGCCTCGCTGTCGGTCTCCGGCAGCACCAGCACGAACTCCTCGCCGCCGAAGCGCGCGATGAAGTCCCGCGGGCGATGCAGCGCACCCGCCAGTGCCTTGCCCACCGTGCGCAGGCAGTCGTCACCGCGGACATGCCCGTAGTGATCGTTGAACTGCTTGAAGTAGTCGATATCCAGCAGTACCAGGGAGATCGGCTGGCCGCTGCGCTGGGCGCTGCCCCACTCGGTGTCCAGCACCGAATCGAACATGCGCCGGTTGGCCACACCGGTCAGGCCGTCCTTGTACGAGTACTCCTCGAGCTGGCGCTGCAGCATGATCAGCTGTTCTTCGGCGCGCTTGCGCTCGCTGATGTCGAACATGAAGCCGACCAGCGAATCCACCTCGCCGTCGTCGTCGCGCACCACGTGCACCACATCGCGAATCCACACGTAATCACCCTGGATGGTCAGCGCGCGGTAATCCGCCTCGTGATCGGTGCCCTCGCGGGACTGCGAAATGCAGAAATTCACCACCCGCTCGCGGTCTTCGGGGTGCATGCGCTCTGCCCAGTCGTTGGCGCTGACCCAACTGGCCTGGCTCCAGCCCAGCAATTCTTCGATCTGCGGGCCGATGTAGGCGAAGGTCATGGATTTCCAGTCGATCTTCCACGGGATGGCGCGGGTGGATTCGAGGAGGGTCTGGTAGACGGGATTCTCCGGGGAGGCGTCGTACGGCATGGCGGCGGCTCTCTGATGGCACTGTGCCTTGTTCTACCACATCGCGATGACCGAAAAGCGGCCGATTGCGCTGGTTGACCCCTCGATGGCGGCGGGGCGACAGACGGTCGTTTCCGACAGAGACGGTTTCTTCAGCAATTCATAACGGGTTCTTCACGAATCCGGGGATAGGGTTTGTTCGCCCGCCATCTGACAACCCGCAGTGCGATGGACACCCCAGGGACGGGTCGGGCCTCCCTCGTCGAAGAGGGAACGGATGCGGACCTCTTTCCAGCAGCGCGGCCTCAATCATGCCCATCCCGAAAGTCTTCAGATCAATGTCCCGCGGTTGGCTGGCATTACTGGCAATGCTCCCGGTGATTGCCCTGCTCAGTGGCTTCCTGCCGCTGGACTTCTCGCGTCCTACGCCGCTGGTGGGTGACGCCCAGCGCCAGGCCGAATTGCGCGAGCATTGGCAGAACGGCGACCTGATCGTGCTGGTGCGCCATGCCGAACGCTGCGACCGCTCCAGCGCACCGTGCATGGCCGACGTCAGCGGCATCACCGTCAGGGGCGGGCAGAGTGCCCACGAGATCGGGCAGGATTTCGCCGCGCTCGGCCTGGCCAATGCCGACATTCTCAGCAGCGACCAGTTGCGCGCCATCCAGACCGCCTCCTCGATGTTCGGCCGGCAGCCGGTGGAGCAGAACTGGTTGTACAAGTGCGAAGGAACGATGCTGGACCAGGCGCTGCAGCACAAGGTGGCGCACCGCAACCTGATCCTGGTGACCCACAGCGAATGCATCGAAGACCTGGAACACTCGGTCAGCGTGGACGACCCGGCGACCCCGGACTATGCCTCGACGCTCTTCGTGCTCAGCGAGAAGGACCAGACGCCGCGCTTGCTGGGTTACCTCGACGCGGATCAGTGGCCGTTGAACGTCAGCGGGCGCTGATCTGGCTGGGCGTGGCGCCCAGGCGGTAGCGCTGCAATTCCTGCGCGGTCAGCACGCGCATGCGTTGCGGGTCGATGCTCTGCATGGCGTCGGCCAGCTCCAGGGGAATATCCATGTCGCGGAAATAGGTGCGGGCGTTGTAGCTGCCCGCGGCCTGGGACGAATCGCCGGCCGGGTAGTAGGGGCGATGCAGGCCCACGTAGCCGCGCACGGTACGGTGCTTGCCGGCGGCCAGCAGGTAGACGCAGGAACCCTGGCAGACGCTGTTGGTCGGCACCAGGGTCTCGAAGCCGGATTCACGCAGCAGGCGGCCCATCTTGATCGACTCGGCGGCGCTGCCACCGATGCTGTCCAGCAGGGCCACCTTGCGGGCGAACTTGCCGGGGTTGGCCAGCAGCCCCTTGAACAGACGTTCGTAGTCGCCCGGAGCGATGTCCTCGCTGATCCGTACCGCCAGTACTTCGCCGACCTTGGAATGCTGCACCTGCTTCACCTCGACCTTGGCGAAGGTCAGGCTGGAGCACAGCGCGGTGGCACAGAGCAGGGCGGTGCGAAGCATCGGGAGACGAGTCCTGTCGAAGTTTTTGTAGGAAGGCGCAGAAGATACCCTGAAGCGCCTTCCTACGCATCCTCCTGGGCGCCTCACATACCGTTGGCGTAGGCCGGATTGTGCAGGTCGATCCGCTGGCGGACCTCGCGCAGCGCGCCTGCGTACTGGCAAAGCATGTGCAGCGCCCAATCGGCGCGTTCGCGCAGGCGCTGGTCGTTTTCATCGCTTGGCGGGCCTTCGTTGAGCACGCTTTCCACCTGTCGGACCAACAGCTGTTCCGGCAGGTAGGCGATGCGGCTGTTCTTGTAGCTGGAGGCGCGCAGCTCGGCCAGCGGATAGGCGCCGCCCTGGCCGGCGGAAACCCCGACCGGTAGCGCCGGCTTGTGCCCCAGTTCGCGCAGCCCGGCATAGACGAAGAAATTCTTCAGCGCCGGGCAGGCCATGCCGTGCCATTCCGGAGCGATCACCACCAGCGCATCGGCCTCGTGCAGCAGCTCGCAGTGCTGCGGCCAATGGCCTTGCGTACCCGCTGCCGGCCACAGCGGCAGTGGCGTGGCGCCCAGGTCGATGACCTGCGCCCAGCCGCACAGCGCCAGGCTTTCCAGACGGCCGGCAAGGTAGCGAGCGACCTTCGCCGACTGGCTGTCCAACTGGCTGGAGCCGGCGACCAGCACGATATTCGGGCTCATCGGGCCACCTCCGCTGCGACGTCCTTCTCGGTGTCCGGCGCGCGGCTGCGCACCAGCGGCCAGAACACTTCCTCCTGCCAGCTGACCGGCGCCAGGTCCTCGATGCCGTAGGTCTGTGGGCGGCGCCGGGTGATCTTTGCCGTACCGAAGAGCACGTCCCAGAAGAACAGCAGGTTGCCGAAGTTGCCCTTGTAGTAGGTCACGCCATCGTCGGCACTCAATCCGTGGTGGGCCGAATGGGTGGCGGGCGTCGAGATTGTCCGCTCCAGCAGCCACATCAGCGGGCGCAGGACGCGGATGCGATAGAGCCTGTCGTCCCAGGCGAGGTTGCTGTGGGCGCCGAAGATCACGCACATCTTCAGGATCAGGTAGACGTAGTAGACGTTCGCCAACCCCATGTGGATCAGCGCCCCGGAGAACCACAGGCCCGGCATCAGCAGGTAGTAGAAGCTGTTGTTGCGGTAGACGATGCGGATGCTCATGTACGGCGCCGAATGGTGCGCGCGGTGCAGGGCGTAGAGGAACGGCACGCGGTGGGCCAGGCGATGCCACCAGTACTGGGTCAGGTCGTCGAACAGCAGGAACAGCGCGAAGCCGGCCAGCCAGGGGATGCCCGCGAGGGAACCGGCGGCGGCGGGAATGGCGAGGTCGAGCAGGGCGCCGCTGGCCCACATCACCAGAGGGAAGGTCACCGCCAGCAGAAGGCTGGAGCCGAAAATCTCGATCAGCGCGTCACGACGCTGGCCATGGGGTTGGCGGAAGGTGGCACAGGCCATTTCCAGGGCGATGAAGGCGAAGAATATCCCCGCCACGATCACGGTCGGATTGTCTGGGAGCATTGTTGTTGTAGTCATGACACTCTCGGTTCGGGTCCAATGGGACAAGGCGTGCCCATCAGAACCCATGACCGAACGGCGACCCATGCGCGAAAAGGACAGAAACATCCGAGAACTGGCCAACCCGGCGGCGCAGCGCTACCACCGCGGGCCGCTCGGCCAGGTGCTGGAGCGCTACCTGAGCAGCCACCGTGCGCGTCGGCACAGCGATTACAGCCTGGTCGAGCTGGAGCAGCTCTGGCTTGAAGCGGCGAGCCTGGAGCCCGCCATCGGCCTGCAGCTGTTCGGCCTGTTCACCCCTCAGGACTGGCATGTGATCGCCCACCTCGCGCAGTTCTGCGCCGATGTGCGGCAGGCTGTGCTCTGCTGGGTGCGCTATGCGCCACTGGCCGCGGACACCGATACCTTCCGGCTGCTCGAAGAGGGCGACAGCGTCGCCGTCGAACTGGTCATCGATGCCCCCGAACCGCTGAGCCGATACCTGCTGGAGCATTACTGCGTGATGGCGGTGACTCAACTGCGTCGGGGTACCGGCAGCGCCGTCGTCCCGGTGCGTGCCTGTTTCGCCCACGCACGGCCCGAGTACCACGCGCAGTACACGCAGTGGTTCGGTCAGCGGGTGGAGTTCGGGAGCACCTGCAACCGACTGTATTTCGACGCGCAGACGCTGTCCCTGCCGCTACTGGGGCGTCATGCCGGTCTGGTGGAACTGCTCACGATGGAGCTTGATCGCCGCCTCGCCCGACTGCGCCAACTCAGCGGGTGGGCGGCCAGGGCAGCGGGTATCGCCCGACGGATGCTCGAACGCGGCGAGGTCCCGGCGCTGGAAAGCGTCGCAGACCAGTTGCACCAGAGTCCGCGCACCCTGCGCAGGCGGTTGGCGGAACAGGATCTGGGATTTCGCGAGTTGCTCGATCAGGTGCGCAAGGAGTTGGAGCAGCACCTGGAACTGCAGGGAGAAAGTCGCACGCGCATCGCCGAGCGCCTGGGCTACGGTGACTTGGCGGCGTATCTGAATGCGCGCAAGCGCTGGAGTGCATGAATCATCGAGCAATAGGGCAGGGCAGCTGAAACGGTGGTCAGCAGCACAGGGGAGACGAACGCGCCTGCCTTGTCCGCCGTGGGCTGGAGAGGGGGCGATGAAAAAGGCCGGCGTCAGCCGGCCTCTTTGCTCAGACACGAACGCAACAGGCGTCGCACCGACTTGTTGATGTTGCGCTTGCTCGCCTCCTCGGGGGTGAACCAGCGGCAATCGGCGATCTCGTTCAGCGGGGTCGGCTGCTGCGCCGGGTCGACCGGCGTTTCGAACACGTAGTGCAGCGTCTGGTACAGCTCCAGCGGCGCCACGTAGTTCATCTGCTCGATGGCCAGCCCGGTTTCCTCGATCAGCTCGCGCACGGCGGCCTGGCCTGGGCGTTCGTCGGCCTCGATACGGCCGCCGGGAAGGTTCCATTTCGACTTGGCCTTGCGGACGAACAGAATCTTGTCGTCGAGCCGGCAAATCACGGTTGCGCGCTCTTTTACGTTCCTGGCCATGGCGCTAGTTCCCCCACACGCTTCCTACAGTTTTCAGCTTAGACATTTCGCGAATATTTCCATTGGGAAGAACTGCTTACAACAACAATGTCGACGAATGGTAAGGAATTGTCGTGGGTGAGATATGTAAGGGAAGTCTGAAGCCCCGGTCGTCATCATCCGTTCTCAGAATTCCTTCACCGTGGACCGGCGGCTGGAATCGAAGTGCAAAATTTTTTTGCACCGGCGTGCCAGGCTTCATGGCCTACGCTTGATACCTGCCACTGCGCCTGGCGGCGCACGAACTGAGCGAGCACGCAGTACCGCTGACTCATCACCGGCCCGGCGCCCAGAGCCGGGCGACCTTCATCCAGAGGAAATCCCATGAGCAAGCCCTACGTCCGTCTCGACAAGTCCCAGGCCGCGGTATTGCTGGTCGATCACCAGGCCGGCCTGCTTTCGCTGGTGCGTGACATCGAGCCCGACAAGTTCAAGAACAACGTCCTGGCTCTGGCCGACCTGGCCAAGTACTTCAAGCTGCCGACCATCCTCACCACCAGCTTCGAGAACGGCCCCAACGGCCCGCTGGTGCCCGAGCTGAAGGACCTGTTCCCCGACGCGCCCTACATCGCCCGCCCGGGCAATATCAACGCCTGGGACAACGAGGACTTCGTCAAGGCGGTGAAGGCCACCGGCAAGAAGCAACTGATCATCGCCGGCGTGGTCACCGAGGTGTGCGTGGCCTTCCCCGCGCTGTCGGCGCTGGAAGAGGGCTTCGATGTCTTCGTCGTCGCCGATGCCTCGGGCACTTTCAACGAAGTCACCCGTGACGCCGCCTGGCGCCGCATGGAGGCCGCCGGCGCGCAGATGATGACCTGGTTCGGCGTGGCCTGTGAGCTGCACCGCGACTGGCGCAACGACATCGAAGGCCTTGCCGCGCTGTTCTCCAACCACATCCCCGACTACCGCAACCTGATCACCAGCTACAGCACGCTCACCGCCAAGAAGTGAGGCGGCGCTCGCCGGGCCGGCGCCAGGTGGGCCGGCCCTGCCCTGTAGCCGGGGCGCTCCAGGGCAAGCTCGTAGAATTGTCGGGCTTCGCTGAGCAGCGGGGCCAGTGCGTTGATGAAGAGGACTTCCTCGCCGGACTGGTCGGTCACGGTGACGGGGAGAAATTCGCGCTTGGTGATCCTCCGCGAGGTGGGATTGTTCGCTCTTCCCGAGAATGAATGAGGGCCGCCAATCAACCCTTCCTGCGGGAAGAGAGGCAACCGTGCGAGGGTAGGAAGCGCCGGTCTCCGGGACCCGCTAGGCCCGAAGGCCTCCCGCGCGGGCACCATGAAACATGAGTCCGCAAACGGATTACGTCCCCGAGTCGTGGCTACGGAGCTGCCGTGCCCTGAGAGATACTGCTGGGGTTTCCTACGCCCGGCCGCGATGACGCTGCGGCGGTTCAGAGGCCAGGGGCGGCGCTAAGGCTAATGGCTGGTGAGGCTTCTCGGTTGGTTGCTGCGATGCAGTGGCAGGACATTGCCGACAGAATGAAGCGGGGCTCGTCCCTTCCCCAAACACGCAGGAGCGATCAGGGGGGGAGAGGTGAATGCGGAGCCGGCTTTGCCGCACGGCGCAAGAGCAAAGAGGTCAACCCTTCGCGGCGCCAGGAGCTGGAGTCGGAGCTGGTGCTGGAGCAGCAGCCGGCGCCACAGTGGGAACCTGGAACCGGCACTTGCGGGCGGCCCTTGCGGCGGCGGCTGTGCGTTCGTTGTAGGGTTTGCCGATGTCTTCGGCGATATCGATGTCTGGCCCGATATCCTTGGCCAATTGGGTCAGGCCGCGTAATGCGGCGACGCCGCTTATGCCCATCGCATCGGCGCTGTCGAGCACGGCGATCACCGCGCCGCCGGTCCCGCTGGCGCCGGCTATCCAGGCTGCGTTGGCGGAGGCGTTCGCCGCCGTCAGGGCCGGGGCGACGATGGACGCCGACGTCACGCCGATGACCTTCAGCCACCAGGCTGTTCGAGCTTTCTGCTCGGCTTTCTCGGTCTTCACGCCGAACAGGGTGTCGCAGGGGGCCAGGGTCTGGCGGATTGCTGTGTTCTGGGCTTCGAGTTGATCGAGCGTCAGTCCCTGCGGGTCGCTATCTGTGCCGACGAGGAACTGCGCGTTGCTGGAGCAGCCCGCGATCAACAGGCAGGCGGTTACCAGAAATTCCCTTTTCATATTGCCTCCCAGGCCCGGCGCAGAAGTCTTTCGGTGGAGGTGCGCGCCTGACCCAGAGTGCCGTTGGCGGGTTGCCCGGTCATCATTCATTTCGATGATGACCGGCGCTTTGGGGTGGTTCAGGCTCTGCCAGCAGCCCCCGCCTCACTTCCAGGAAGAAAACATGCGCATTCCATTGGGCTTTCTGGGCATCCTCCTGGTCAGCCAGGCCATGGCGTTCGAAATCCATCCAGTCAGCTGGAAAGGTGGCGCGAATGACTACGGGTCCAGCGCGGTGCAGTTGGAAATCCGCGACGATGCGAGCGCCGCGCAATGCCATCTGCGTTCCTACATCCTCGACAGCCGTAATCAGGCCATCCACGAGATCATCACTCGGCAGGCCTATCAGCCGGCATACGCGAAAGTCCTGCGCGGCAGGACCTGGCTCCTGCCGTTACTGGGGGGCGTGGAGTGGAACGATGACCCGGAAGAGCTGACGCGCAAGGCCTGGCACTACAACGGCACGGCGCATATCTGGCTGTTCAAGGCCCATGAGGAAGACGCCAGTCGACCCAATACGCTGACCCGCCGCGTACACCATGGTGATCTGCAATTCCTTCATGCGATGCGGGCTGCGGATGAGTCCGACGCGCAGGCCAGAGCGAAGATGTATCGGTGGCTGGAATACACCTACCGGGTCGCGATCGGGGAGGTGCCGGCCAACACCATTCGCAAGACAACGCCCTACCACGAGTTCTTCGGCAAGGTCGGCTGCTCGCGCAATCCGCAACTGGCCAACCCCAGTGACTGCACGGTGCTCGATGTTTTCGACATGAAGCACATGTATCGTCAGGGCGATCAGGAGGAAAACCTGAGATCACTGGCCGCAGGGGCGATCGCCCACCTGATCCAGGACAGTTACAGCGCCAGTCACACGCAACGCGAGAACGGCACCGGCAGGCTGCTGCATCTGTATACGTACGATGCCGAGAACCGGAAGACCCACTGTGAAAAGGACGGGGCGTACAAGAGCAACAGCGCTGCCATCGCCAAGGCTCGGGAGATGACTGCCGAGTTGCTGGGCTACGTTCACCGTCGGGAAGGCTGGGACAAGGCTTCGGCATTCTTCGTCCGAACCCTGGGGGCCCCAGACCCTGGCTCGGCCACGACGGAACGTCGGGCCGGCGCTGTCACCGAAGCGTGGGCAGGCATCGCCCGGTGAGAGGGGGCGTTCGGCTGGCTCAGAGAATCGAGAAGTTGTAGCTCGCGATCAGCCGGACCTCATCCACGTCCCGCGCCGACTGTTCGTAGTTGGTGCGGTAGGTGGCGTTGCGCAGGCGCAGGCTGAGGTCCTTGAAGGTGCCGGCCTGGATCACGTACTTGAACTCCACGTCGCGCTCCCATTCCTTGCCTTCGTCGCCATTGGCCAGGGCGATGTGGTCGCCGTTGACGTAGCGGGTCATGAAGCTCAGGCCGGGCACGCCGACGCTGCGCAGGTCGAAGTCGTAGCGCAGTTGCCAGGAGCGCTCCCGGGCATTGGCGAAGTCGTTCACCTGCACGTAGTTGGCGAGGTAGGGGTTGCTGCCGTCGAGGTAGGGCATGGAGCTGTCGCCGTTCATGCGCTGCCAGCCGGCGCTGAGGATATGGCCGCCCTGGGCGTAGGACAGCAGCAGGCTCAGCGCGCGGTTGTCGATTTCGCCGGCGCGGGCCGAGCCGTCGTCGTCGCTGTCGAACCAGCGCAGGTCGGCGGTGACCTTGCCGGCGCCCACCGCCTGCTTGCCGACGATGCCGACGTAGCGCTGGCGGTAGACGTTCTCCAGCCCGCCCTGGGCGTATTGCAGCAGCAGTTGGTCATTGACCTGGTAGTCGGCCTGGTAGGCGTCGAAGCGGTTGCCGGTGGTGTCGCAGGCGTAGCGCTTGTTCTTGCAGTTCAGGCGCACGTCCTGGGCGTCGCTGGAGTCGCGCGCGGTGTAGCGCTCCAGCCGCGTGGCGGTGAGCTTGAGGTGGGCGATTTCCTCGCTGGTCAGCTGCGCGCCGTGGAACATGTTGGGCAGCAGGCGGCCGTCGTTGTACTTGAGCAGCGGCATGTCCGGCAGCATCGCGCCGTACTTCAGCTGGGTGCGGGACACGCGCAGCTTGCCGGTGACGCCGGCCTTGGCGTACTGGTCCGCGGAGTGGCGCGGGTCGTGGCCGCTGGAAGGCAGCAGGCCGCTGTTGCTGTCGGCGGGGCTGGAGTCGAGCTTGACGCCGAGCATGGCCAGGGCGTCGACGCCAAAGCCGACGGTGCCTTCGGTGTAGCCCGATTGCAGATTGAGGATGAAGCCCTGGGCGGTCTCTTCGCGTTTGGAGGCGCCCTGGGGGTTGGACGAGCTGCCGTCGCGGAAGTCGCGGTTGAAGTAGAAGGTACGCGATTCCAGGCGCGCGCTGCTGTCCTCCAGGAAGTCGGCACTGGCCGGGGCGGCGATGCCTCCGAGCAGGGCGAGGGCGCTCAGGCGGGTGAGCTGGCTGGAGGAGAGGGGCGAGGGCATGCGGTGACTCCGGGGGCACTGAAAAAGCGCGCGAAGGTGTCACAGATGGGCGGTCGGGTCTTTGCGACCATGGTCTAGATCGCGGGTTTCCCTGAGGCGGCGAGCGAAATCGGCCGGCTGTCGGTGCAGGGGAAACCCAGGGGGATGGCTGCGCGTAAACTGCCTTGTCACTGCCAGAGACGCAGGAGGTGATCATGAAACGCCATGTCCCCCTCAGCGAGCATCCCGTGGCCGCCAGCGAGCGCTGGCTGTTCGCGTCGGGCCAGGCGCCCGGCGATGGCTCGCACCACGTGGACCCCGACCTGGGGTTCGATCCGGACTCGCCGGACCTGGCCGACCCGCAGGTCGACCCGCCACATCCGGCCCATGCTCCCGAAGACGGGCCGGACCCCGGCAGCCAGCGGCGTGTGCCGGATGACCGCTATCCGCCGTATTCGCAACCCTGAAAGCGGCGCTCAGAGCGCGTCGGAAGCCTTGCACAAACGGGTGTCCTGCAGGCTGCCGCTGAGGTTGCGGCCATCGCCCAGGCGCACCAGCCGCGCCAGGCACTGGCCGCTTTCCATCAGCAGCAGCTCGTAGTCCTGCCCGGCTTCGGGGGTGAAGGTCATGGATTGCTGGCAGCTATACGAATAGCCGCTGCTGACCATGCCCCGGCTCTGGAAGTTGAAGGCGAAGGGCTGGCCCGCCGGTATCCGCACCTCGCTGCTGGCGAAGCCGCCCTGGCTGAGTTGTTCGGCCTGGCGGCTGGGCGGCATGCCCAGGCTCTGGCCGTTGCGGTTGGCGAAGCCGGATTGCGCCACGGCGATCACGCCGGCGCCTTCGCGGCGCCAGTCGATACAGGCACTGGCGGGAACGCCGCGAGCCATGCCGTTGGTGATCACGCGCAAGCGTGCCGTTTCTCCGCCAGCCGGCGCGGAGTAGGGCGTGGAGTAGGACTGCACGTTGGCGAGGTTGCCGCAGCCGGCGAGCAGCAGCGTGGCCAGCGCCAGGGCGCCGGTGCGGGGGAACAGCGTGGCGTACATGGTGATTCCTGGTATCAGCGTTGCCCGGCGGCCTTGGGCGGCGCGCAGCAGTTGCGCGTGTCGATGACCTTGCCGCGGCACGCGGGCAGCATGGGCGGGGTCTTGCACAGCAGGTTGCTGGCCGGGCGGGTGAAGTGGAAGCCGCGATCGAGCATGCACAGTTGCGCGGCGGCGATGTCGTTGAGGAGCATCTGGTCGACGGGCTCGATCACCGTGGTGTAGCCGCAGGCTTTCATGGCCTGCTGCACGCCCTGGCTGTCGGCGCCGGCCTGCGTCCATTGCGTGTAGGCGGGCGGGCGCTGCGTCGGGCCGGCCTTCGGCGCGGCGCCGGTGGCCTTGCAGGCGGGCAGCTGCGGGCTGGTATCGCAGAGGATGTAGCGATCCTGGTAGGCGAACCCCTGGCCGAGCATGCACTGCTCGCCGCGCGCGTAGTCGTTGGTGGTGATGGTCGTGCTGTCGACGTAGGCCGAGTCGGGGAAGCCGCAGCCGAGCAGGGCGTTGCGCACGCCCTGCTGGTCCACACCGGACTTGGCCCACAGCTCGTACAGCGGCGGTGGCGGCTGCAACGGCCGCGCCTGGCTGCAGGCTGCCAGGAGCAGGCAGGGCAGGAGGGCGGCCAGGCCGCCGTTGCGCTTCAGCATGTCTGCGGGCTCATGGGGTCGGCGGATAGGTCTTCACCGGGCTGAGTACCGGTTTCTTGTCCGGCATGTCCTGCCAGAACTTCTGGCAGGCAGGGTCGCCGTTGCCGTAGCAGTTGTGCACCGTGTACTTGCCGCCTGCCACGTTCTTGATCTCCTTGAGCGCATTGCTGTCGTCGGGGATGGTGCCGCCGGTGCCGGGGTTCCAGCCGATCCAGCCGCCCACCGGGTCGGTCTTGTGGTTCTGCAACTGGACGACCATCTCGTTCTTCTTCTCGTCGCTCATCGCGTCGCGATTCTGCAGCATGGCCAGCAGGTCGTCCGCCTTGGCGGCATTGTAGGCCGGGCCGTAGAAGTTGAGGGTGGTGTTGCTCAGGCTGCCGCTGGGATCGGGCAGCCGTGCGATGGACTCCATGGCGTTGCCGGTGGTCATCGAGCCGCGGCTGTGGCCGTCGATGTGCAGACCGGTCTCGCCATAGCGCAGCAGCGCTTCGCGGGTCTCGACGGTGGCGTTGGCCAGGCCCCAGAAGTCGTTCTCCAGGTACTTCTGGTAGCCGGCGATGAGCAGCTCGGAGACGGAGTTGCTGGCGTCGGGGAACCAGATGAAGTACTGCGGGCCATCGGCGGTGCTGTGCTGCGCCGCGTAGCGGGCCGCGCCGTTCTCGTCGTTGAAGATGCCGTTGTTGGCGATGTGCACGCGGCCGTCGCCACCGGCCTGCAGGTTGGCCTTCTCGCTGTCGTCGAGTTCGCGGCGCAGCGGCACGCCGTCCTTGTCGCGCAGTACGTTGCCCTGGTCGTCGGTGAGGATGACGAACATCCGCGCCTTTTCCAGGAACATCTTGCGGTAGGCGTCGTCGGTGAACTGCACGGCCTGGCGGTAGGTTTCGTTCTTGATCGCCTGTTCCGCCTCGGCGGTGCGGCGCATCTCGTCGACGTCCTGGCGCTCGGCGGCGGTATGGGCGTTGGCGGTGTCGCGGTTGAGGCCGGCGACCGTGTCCGCGCTGTTCTGCCCGGTGAGTTGCTGTTGCAGGGCATCGTCGGTGATGACCACGGTGCCGGCGCTGATGGCGCTGCGGGTATCGCCGGACGACGAGCCGGAGTCCTTGCCCGAGTTCAGCGCGTTGCCGACGATGGCCTTGCCGACGCCGTACTTGCCCTGGGTGACCATGTCGGAACTGAGGTTGACGCCGCTGCTGGTGGCCTTGGCATCCGCCGCGTTGTGGATGTCCGCCTGGGTCAGGGTGGCGGTGCTGAGCCGGTTGCGCCCGGCCTCGATGGCGGCGTCGCTGCTGGCGATCAGGCCGCCCTTGAGGTCGGTGTTGCCGTTCACGCGGATGTCGAAGCCGCCGTCGCCTGCCTTGATCCCCGATTGTTCGGTGACGCTGGCGTAGTTGGAGTTCTGCTTGGCCGTGTTGCTGCTGACGCTGCCGCTGGAAGCGCCGTAGCAGAACGGCGGGATGCACAGGCTGACGCCCACGCCCTTGCTCGACTGCTTGGCGTCGTAGGTGCTGGTGTCCTGCAGGCTCTCGATGCTCAGGTTGCCGCCGACGTCGGCAGTGACCTGCGGCGCGCTGACCACCGCGCCATGCAGCTGGGTGTCGCCGCCGGACTGCAGGTTGACCTGGCGCCCGCCGTCGACGTGGGTGTTGCTCCACACCAGGTCCTTGCCATCGGCGTTGCCGCGGCTCTGCGAGGCGCCGGCGTTGATGGTGAAGCCGTTCTGCGTGCCGCCCACGGCGAAGCCGATGCCGATGCTGGCGCTGCTGCCCTTGCTGGTGCTGTGCTGCTCGACGGTGTTCTTCGCGGCCAGCAGGGCGATGTCGCCGTCGGCCTTGAGATTGGCGTCGCGCCCGGCGCTGATCTGGCTGCCCTGCACGGTGAGGTCGCTGTCCTTGCCGGCGCCGCTGGCGGTGATGTTCACGTCACGCCCGGCGCTCACGCTGGAGCCGGCGGCGGTGCTGCCGCGCTGCTCGCTGCGGCTCTCGTTCTTGCTCGCGCCGATGGAGATGCTGATGTTGATGCCGCCAGCCTGGGCCGGATTGGCCATGACGGCGGAGGCGGCGCCGGCACCTTCCAGCGCGACATTGGCCGCGGCCAGGGCCTTCATGCGGTTGTCGTCGGTGCGCTCGGCGGACTTCTTCATCTGCTGCGCGGTCTGCACGGCGGTGATGATCGGGTTGGTCAGGGTGACGGAAAGGCCGCTCTGCTTGAACTTGCTTTCCTGGGTGCTGAGGTGGGCGTTCTGCGCCTCGACGATGTCGACGGTGCGGCCTTCGATGTTCACATCACCGCTGGGCGCGCTGACCTTGCTGCCGACCTGGCGGTAGGCCTCGCCGGCCTTGATGTTGACGTTGCCGTTGATCGAGCCGACGGTGCTGGCGGCGGCGCTGTCGCCATCGTCGGTGTTCTTCACCGACTGCTGCTGGCTGCCGATGGTGAAGCCGATGCCGCCGCCGCTGAACAGGCCGCTCTTCTTCTCGTCGCGGCTGTGCTGTTCGTTCAGGTGGTCGGTGGCGGAGGCGATGGTGACGTTGCGGCCGGCCACCAGGGTGGTGTCGCCGTTGGACACCACGTTGCTGCCTTCCACCTTGATGTCGTTGCCGGCGCTGACGTAGGTGGTCTCGCCGCTGAAGGTCGAGCCCTGGGACAGGCTCTCGTCGACCGTGTCGCGGGTGACGATGGTCTTGGAGGAGAACCAGCCGGTCTTGCTCTTGACCTTGTGCGCCTCGTCGGCCATGGCGTTGTTCTGGCTGGCGGTGAGGTTGACGTCGTGGTCGGCGGAGGCCTGCACCGCGCCCTTTTCGCTGGTCACGCTGGCACCGCGGGAGTTGAGGTCGTGGCCGGCGATCAGGCGCACGTCGCCCTGGCCCTGCACGCTGCTGGCCACTTCGCCGGCGCTGGACTCCTTGCGCCAGTTGCTGCTGTTCCAGGTCATGCTCTGCTGTTCCTGGACGGCCACGGTGCCGAGGTTGATGTCGTTGCCGGCGCCCAGGGTGGTCTTGCCGCCTGCGCCGCTGTTGACCACCTGGGCGGCGTTCAGGTTGAGGTCACGCCCGGCCGTGGCGATCAGCTCGCCGGCCGGGTCGGAGACGAACAGCCCGGCGACCCGGGACAGGCGCGTGGCGCTGCCCTGGGCGCTCTGGGAGTCCTGGGTGCTGGAGGTCAGGTTGATGTCGCGGCCGGCTACGGCGGTCAGGCTATGGCTGGCGTCGATCAGGCCGCCGAGGTTGTTCAGGTCGCCGGCGGCCTTCACTCCCACGTCGGTGCCGGTCAGGCGGCCACCGAGGTTCTGGATGTTCTGCGCGGTGATCGACAGCACGTCGCGCCCGGCAAGGGTGCCGCTGTTGACCAGGTCGTTCTGGATGTTCAGGTCGACGTTCTGCCCGGCCATCAGCGCGCCGGAACCGTCGATGTCGCCCTGGCGTACGCGCACATAGACCTGCGGTACCAGCGCGCGGGTCACGCTGCCATCGGGCAGGGTGACGTCCTTGGCCACCAGCCAGACGATGTCGCTGGTCAGCTGCGCCATCTGCTCGGGAGTCAGGGCGACGCCGGGCACCAGGTTCCAGGCCTGGGCATAGGTCAGGCCGTTGTCGAGCAGCGCGCGGTACTGGGTTTCGTCATTGCCGTAGCCATCGAGGAAGCGCCGCCCGGTGAGTTGGGCGATCTGTTCGCGGATCAGCTTCTGCTCATAGAAGCCATCGCCCAGGCGCGTCAGGGTCAGGCCGGGGTCCAGCTTCAGGCGGTCGAGCATGTAGTCCGAGGACAGCCAGGCGCGGTAGTTGGTGAAGCGCGGGTCGCTCTCGATCAGGTAGCCGCTGGTGGCCTGCGGGTTGACCTGGAACAGGCTGTTGTCCGGCACGCGGGTGTCGATGCCGCCGGTGCGGATGCTCTCGGCGACGCCGGCATCGTTCTTGGTCTGCACGGCAGTCACTTCCAGTACCGGGCTGATCACCCGGCCGTTGCCGACGTTGACCTGGGCGGCGCCGGCACCGCTTGCCGGCTGGTCGACACGGCCCAGGTTGAGATCGCCGACCTGGGTGCCGCTGCCGACGTGGGCAGTGTTCTGCAGGTAGGCGCCGGGCTTGAGGAAGATGTCGACGATGCTGGCCGCCGGGTTGTAGGCGGCGTTATCGGCGCCCTGCTTGTCCCGGCCCTTCTTCTGGATGCGGTAGAAGTGGGTGACGATGCCGCTCTCGGTAGTGACACGCTCGCCGGGGGCCTCGGTGTTTTCCAGGCGGCCCAGGTTACCGCCGATGGTGCCGCCGGCGATGATCCGGCTCTTGTCGTTGAGCGCGTCGGCGACGTCCAGGCGCAGGTTGCCGCCGGCAAGGATCTGCGCCGGATCGGAGCTGAGGATCTGCGTTTCGCGGGTCACGCGGGTGTAGTTGTAGAGGTTCCAGTCCTCGCGCTCGCCCTCCGGGGTGACCAGGTAATCCACCTCGGAGTTGTAGATGGAAATCTGCTCCGGCCGGTAGCGGTTGGTGGAGCCGGTGAGCTGGTACTCGAGGATGCTCTCGCGGCTGACTTCCACTTCCTGGGTGCTGAAATGTTCGTTGGTGTTGCGCAGCACGGCGCTGGCCAGGCCCATGTCGCCCAGGGCCTCGATGGTGGCGCTGGCGTTGCGGATTTCGCCGGCGCTGCCGGTGGCGTGGCCGTTGGCGTCCAGGGCGCCGCCGATGTAGAGGTCGCCGGCGCTGAAGAGCAGGGCATGCTCGCGGTTCAGCAGGCTGCCCACGCCTATGTCCAGGCGATTGCGCGCGGCGATCACGGCGGCCTTGCCGTCTTCGACGTCGTTGCGCAGGGCGCCGGCGGATACCGACAGCTGGTCGCCGTAGATGCGCCCGCTGCCGAGGTTGCTCAGGGTGCCTGCGTTGACACGGGTGGTCTGGCCATCGAGCAGGCCGCGGTTGGTCAGGGTGCCGCCGGTGTCGAGGGTCAGGTTGGTGGCGCTCAGCTCGCCGGTGGCGGTGTTGTTCAGGTTGCCGGCTGTCACCTTCAGCGCCTGGCCCGCGACGAGGCGTGCCTGGTTGTCGAGGTTGCCGGCGGTCTGCAGGTCGATGCTGCCGTTGGCCTGCAACTGGCCGCTGTGCACGTAGCTGTCGCTCAGCTTCAGGCTGATGTCGCCCAGGCTCAGGGTCTGGCCGTCGCCGCCCAGGCTCCTGCTGTCGATGCTCAGCTTCTGCCCGGCGATCAGCTTGCCGTTGTGGTTGAGGATGGCCAGGGACTTGCTGGCCGCGCCGTCGAGGATGTTCAGGTTCTTGCTGGAGCTGACCAGGCCGCCGCTGTTGTCCAGCTGGCCGCTGCTGTTCAGGGTGAGGGTTTCGTCGGCGCGCACCGCACCGGACTGGTTGTCGATCTGGCTGGCGCTGAGCGTCAGCGAATGGCCTTCGAGGCCCTGGTCGGTACCCAGGGTGTTGCGGTTGTCGAGGGTACCCGCCGTGACCAGCAGTTTGCCGCCGGCGCGCAGCAGGCTGCCGGCGTTGTCCAGGCGGCCGCTGGCGAGGTCGAGCACGGCGTCGCCCAGGGTCTGCAGTTGCCCGCCACGGTTGTCCAGGCCGCTGGCCTTGATGCGCACGTTGCCTTCGCTGGTCAACAGGCCGCCACGGGCGTTGTTGATTTGCGCAGTGGTGAGATCGAGGTCGCCCTTGCCGCCGATGAAGCCGGCGCTGTTGTCCAGGTCGCCGCTGGCGAGGATCACCCCGCCCTTGCCGAGCAGGCCGCCGCTGGCGCCGGAGTCGGTGTTGCCGATGGCCTGGCCATGGGCGTCGATGCGCAGCAGGCCAGCGGCCTGGACCAGGCCGCCCTGGTTGTTCAGCGTGCCGGTCTGCAGCTCAACACCGTCGCTGGCGATCAGCACGCCATTCTGGTTGTCGAGCGTCGCGCGGTTGCTGTCCAGCTTGAGGTTGCCGGCACTGATCAGGCCGTTGCCGTTGAGCACGCCCTGGCCCGACAGGGTGATCTGGTGCTGGCCCTCGATGCGGCCGTTGCGGTTGTCCAGGCTGCCCTGGGTGGCGTCGACGGCCACGCTGCCGTCCACCGAACCGAGCGTGCCAGCCTGGTTGCTGATGCTGCCGCCACGGGCCGTCAGTGCGCCTTTGGCGGCGAGGGTGCCGGTGTCGTTGTTGAGCTTGCCGGCGCTGACGTCGAGCGTGCCGCTGGCGGTGACCTTGCCCTTGACATTGACCAGCTCGCCGGCTTCCACGCGCGAGTTGCCAGTCGCCGCGAGGGTGCCGGAGGCATTGTCCAGCTTGTCCTTCACCTTGGCCTGGAGGTCGCCCCCGGCAGCCTGGACGGTGCCGGACTGGTTCAGCAGGGTGCCTGCGTCCAGCTGCACGCCGCCATTGCCGGCGAGGGTGCCGCCGCTGTTGTCCAGCAGGCCGCTGGTGCTGACGCGCAGGGTACCGGCGCCCGTCTGGAGGATTTCGCCCTGGCGGTTGGAGAGCGACGCGGCATCGATGCCGATCTGCCGCGCGACTGTGCTGGCGCCGTCGAGCAGGGCGTCGTTCAGGCTGGCCTGCAACTGGCCGTTGCTGGCGATGGAGCCGCTGCGGCCATCGACGGAGTTCGCGGTGACCTTCAGGGTGCCGCTGCCGGCGTGTTCGATCCTGCCCTGTCGGTTGTTCAGGTTCAGTGCGCCCAGGGTCAGGTTGGCAGCGTTGCTGGCGATGCGGCCGTCGCTGTTGTCCAGGGTGCCGGGGAGGGCGAGGGTCATGTCGCCGCTGCCGGTCTGGATGATCTCGCCCTTGCGGTTGGACAGGTCGTGGGCCTGCAACTGCACGCTGGTGCCGGCCAGCCTGGCCGAATCGGAGGTCAGCTTCTGCGCGATGTTCGCTGCAAGGAGGTTGCCGGCGTCCAGCGTTGCTCCGCTCAGGTCGGCATTGGCGGTGGCACTCAGGCGAATGTTCTGGGCGCTGGCCTGGCCCTGTTTGAGGTCAAGGTCGGCGCCGGCGATCCCGAGGTCGCCACCGGCAAGGGTGGCGCCCTGGCTTTTCACCTGCCGGGTGGCGGTGATGTCGAGCCGCCCGCTGGTGCCGATGCTGCCGTCCGCCTGCACGCCGGCGGCCAGGGTGGCCTGGCTGTCGTTGACGATGCCATTGGCGTTCAGGCTGACGTTCTGCTGCGCCGCGGCGATGCCGCTGTTGTGGATGTCGCCGCGGCTGCTCAGGGCGGTGTCGCCCTTGGCGTAGGCCGAGCCGCTGTTGTCGATGCCGCCGTTGCTGTCCAGGCGGACGTTGGCGGTGGCGTTGATCTGGCCGCTGTTGCCAATGCGCCCGTCGGCGCTGATCACCACGTCGCCGGCGCTGGCGCCGATCTGCCCGGCGTTGCGCACGCCGACGCCGGATTCGGTGCCGACCAGCATGATCTTGCCGGCATACATGCCGCCGAGCTGGGCGACGTCGATGGCCACCGAGGGCTTCTCGCCGTTGCCTTCGATGGGCCGTGCGCTGCTGTTGTCGGCGTTGACCTGGTTGGCCCCGGCGGTGACGCGCAGGTCGTTCGCCCAGACGCCGGCGTTGACCTCCACGGAGCGCGCGATCACGTCGGTGAAGTCGGTCTGGCTGGCGTCCAGGCCCTTGCCGGTGATGGCGATGCGGCCGCCGCGCACTTCATAGCCCTGCAACTGGCCGTCGACGATCTGCGCGGTACCGGTGGTGAGGGTGGCGCGGTTGGCGTTGATGAAGCCGCAGCCGTCGCAGGCGATGCCTGCCGGGTTGGCGATCACCACCTGGGCGCGGTCGCCGGCCACTTCCACGTAGCCGCGCAGCTGGCTGGGGTTGCTGCCGTTGACCTCGTTGAGAATCACCCGCGCGGTGCCGTTGGCCAGGTTCTGGTTGCCGTCGATCCAGCCGCCGAGCTGGGTCTGCACGCTGTTGCGCGAGTTGTTGAGGATCGCGCCCTGCTGGTTCACGTCGAACTGGCTGTAGGTGTTGCGCGAGACGCCCGCCGCGCTGGGCGTCTGGATGTTCACCTGGGGCACGCCGTTGGCGGAGTTGATCACGCCCGGCTGCTGGCCGGGTGGGGCGCCATGGTCGGCGACGATGTCGGCGTGGGCCAGCGGGACGGCCAGGCTGATCAGCCCGAGCGTCGCCATCAGGGCGAAACGCAGTGGGCGCAGGCTGACCAGCAGCGCGGAGCCAACAGCGCCCCGCGGGCCTTCCGTGGTGCCCGGTGCCTTGCCGTTGCTGGTGACGTTCTCGGCAACGACCATGAGTTGGCCGCGAGCCTTGTTGAAGACGATGCGGTAGAGGTGCTTGTTCATACAAATCCCTTTGTCGGTTCAGGGCGCAGGCCGCGGGGCGCGCTCAGAGCTGGATGGCCAGCGGGTGGTCGGAGAACCATGCGCGCCCTTCGGCGGGCATGACCGCGACACCCTGGAACTTCTTGATCCTCAGGCCGCGTTGTTCGCCACGGTGGTACAGCGCCCGGCCGCAGCGGTTGGCGAAGAAGTGCCGCTGCAGGACGCGCGACACCGGAACGGAGTGGCCGAACGGCGCCACCCAGTCGTTGAACCAGATACGCTCGCCGCTATTCCAGTCGGCGGCCGGCATGCAGATGGCCGGCTGGCTCAGGTAGCGCGCCTCGGCTTCCAGGCTCAGGTTGCTGAAGGCGACGTAGAACACCGGGCGGCCGTTCTGCCGGCCGAGGATGAACTGCCGATGGCTGATCGCCGGCAGCAGCAGGGCGTTGAGCGCGTGCAGCGGGATGTCGCGGTGGGACGCCGAGTGCAGCCACAGCCAGACCGCCGAGCCCAGCGCCTCGGCTTCGCTCCAGGGTTCGTCGAAGAAGCCCGGCGCGGTGATGTCGAATCCGTCGATATGCATGGGCGCCTCCTCAGAAGGACCAGGTCAGGTTGAAGCCGCCGGTGGTGGTGGCGGTGTCGAAGCCCTTGGGCTTGCTGATCGGCTGGCCGACGAAAACGTCGTAGGACACGCCGCGATAACCGCCGCGCAGGCCCAGCACGTAACCGGCCAGGTGAGTGCCGATCAGGTACTTGCTCGACTGCCCGCCGACTTCGCCGTAGTCCACGCCCACGTAGGCTTCCTGGCCGGTCTGGCCGAGCGCCAGGCCGAGGTCGTTGCGGGTCAGCCAGCCCCGGTCGGCGGAGAGGATCTGCTCGCCGTCGAAGCCGCGCACGCTGTAGCGCCCGCCGATGGTGAAGCGGTCCTGGGGTACCAGCGGCGTGCGGTTCCATTGCGCGCGCCAGGTGTTGCTGTAGCGCAGGCGCTGGTCGCCCAGGGCGAAGGGCACGCTGAGTTGGGCTTCGGCGGTGATGATCTTGGAGCGCGAGGTGCCTTCGTTGAAGGGTTCCTCCGGCGCCGCCATGGCATTGCGCGCTCCGGTGCCGCGGCGGTAGCCGGTGCTCAGGTAGAGGGTGGAGGCGCCGATGTATTCGGTATGGGTCAGGCCGAACGACCAGCCGGCCATGCGTCGGCGCTGGATCTCGATCTCGGTGTCGTCGATCCAGTTCTTCGAGCGCCGGCTCCAGCCGCCGATGCTGGCGGTGGTCTTGCGCACGGCGTCGCGGTAGAGCATGCGGGTGAGGCTGATCTCGTCGTTCTTGCTCTCGCCGCTGTAGCTGTAGTCCTGGTTCGCCCCGGAGATGGTCTGGTGGTAGTCGTACTCGCTGGAGGTCACCCCCAGCAGCCAGTAACCGAAGGGCACCGAGTAGTGCAGGGTGTGGCCGCGCGAGCCGCGATCGCCGGAGTCGCCGCCGCCCAGGTCGTGGTTGTAGCTGAAGTAGAACAGGTCGCTGAGGGTCAGGAAGTTGTCGAACGACACCGAGGTGGTGCCCAGGTACTTGCCGGTCTCGTCGGTGCCCGAATCGTCCACCGAGAGGCTGAAGCGAATCGGGAATTTCTGCCGCCAGGCGATCACCAGGTCGCTTTCGCCGGGCTGCGCGCCGGCGCCTTCGGCGGCGGTGATCTGGATGTCGGCGTCGGCGGTGGGCACCCGCTTGAAGTTCTCCAGCGCCTGCTCGATGTCGCGCAGGTTGAGCAGGTCGCCGGGCTTGGCGGGCACGGTGTTCCAGGCGTTGGCGCGGTGCGAGGTGCCCTCTGCGAAGCGGATCGAGCGGATGCGCCCCGGCACCAGTGTCAGCTCCAGGGTGCCGCTCTTCAGGTCCTGTGGCTGCGCCAGCACGCGGGAGGTGACGTAGCCGCGTTCGATAATCGCGTTCTGGATGCGCTTCATCGTCAGGTTGATGCCGTTGGCGCCCAGGCACTGGCCGGTGGCCGGGTCGTCCTTCGGGTCGGCGGCGCGCAGGGCCCACTGGAATTGCTCGGCGGCATCGCCGGTGAGGGTTATCTGGCGGATCGCAAAGCAGGGTGCCTCGTTGCGCGGCAGGCGGTTGCCTTCCAGGCCGCTGGGTGGCAGCTTCAGGCGCACATCTGGCGAGGGTTCCATCTGCTCGCGCAGCGCGCGATCGCGTTCCTGCTGTTGCAGAAGCTGCTGCGCGGGGAGCGGGTCGGCGGCCAGGGCGGTGGCGCCACTGCACGTGCCCATGGCCAGGGCAGCCAGGTGCAGGGCAGTTCGAAGGGGAAGAGCGATACCCATCCATGGGGCTCGTGGAGCACGGCACGAATCTGCCGAAAGCGCTCTACGGCAAGAGAGAAGAGCCATTTCGCATCCTTGTGAAATATCTTGCAATAACTCGTCGAATTATGACGAAAAGTCCTGAATCCGACCGTGAATCCGTTCTAATCGCTGTAAATCCGTTGATACACCGCTGTCGGATGTGTAACGCGGATATGACAGCTCCGACGGTTCGAGATGAAGGACGGAAATTTTGTTCCGAATGTTTACAGAGGCCTGACGAACGGTCTGAAGTGCTATTGCCGTGATATCACGGGATGCATGGCCGATCCTTATATAGGAGCGAGCTTGCTGGCGAACCGATTCCCCGCGGCGATGTTCGCGAGCAAGCTCGCTCCTACAGAAAGTAGAAGGCCCGCATCAGGCGGGCCTTCTTCGTTCTCGCTCGGGATCAGCTGCTCTGCGGCATCTCGCCCCGCGCCAGGCGCGCATTGATATCGGCGATCACCGCCGGCAGTTCGGCGATGGTGTCGATCAGGTAATGCGGCCGCGAGCCCTCGAACATCTGGCCGATGCGGCGGCGTTCCTGCTCAAGCTTTTCCGCCGGCAGCGCCTTGTACTGCTCGTAGGTCAGGCCCAGGGCGTTGCCCGAGCAGGTCAGCGCCACGGTCCACATGCCGGCGCTGCGGCCTTCGAGGATGCCCGGCCAGGTGTCGTCGACCTTCACGCAGGCCGCGACATCGTTGATCCCCAGGGCGATCACGTTGGCCAGCGCCTGTGCCGGGTACGGGCGGCCGTTGGGCACTTCGTCGGTGGCAACCACATGGTCGGCGACATAGCCGTTGGTCTTGGCCAACGCCACGACCTTCTCCATCACCACCGCCGGGTAGCCGGAACAGGAACCGATCTTCAGCCCGCTCCTGCGCAGGTCGGCGATGGCATCGAGCGCACCGGGAATCAGCGCCGAATGCTCGGCGATCTTCTCGATCTGCAGCGGCATGAAGCGTTCGTAGATGGCGGTGACATCGTCGTCGGTGGGCAGATGACCGAAGGCCGTACGGTAGCGTTCGCCGATGGCGGGGATGTCGCACAGGGTGCGGATGTGGTCCCACTTGCCCATGCCCATCGGGCCGCGGGCTTCTTCCAGGCTGACCTGTACGCCGAACTCGGCGAAGGCCTCGACGAAGATCTGGGTCGGCGCGAAGGAGCCGAAGTCGACCACGGTGCCGGCCCAGTCGAGGATGGCGGCTTGCAGTTGCTGGGGTTGCTGGTAGTGCATGGCGGTGCTCCTGTGAGGGGATTCTTGGTGAAAGGCAGGATGAGCGCGGCCCGCCCGGCGTCATGGCAGGCTCGCGGTGTCACGGGGTGTTCGGGTGGAAAATCAGGCCGTGGAGTCGAACAGCTCGGCGATGATCGGCCGCTTGCGGCGGATGCCCAGGCAGCACAGGTAGTAGTCGATGTGGAACGGGTCCTCGGCGAAGGCGATGGAGCGCGTGCCGGGCCGGTCGGCGTATTCCACCGCCGAGACGAAGCCCACGCCGATGCCGTGCACCACCGCATGGACGATGGCCTCGCGGCTGTTCAGCTGCATCGCGCAGTCCAGCTCCACGCCATGTTGCCGGCAGCCTTCCTCGACCAACTGGCGGGTGCGCGAGGCCGGCTCGCGCAACACCACGCGCTGGCTGGCGATCTCCTGCACGCTGACCGATTCCTGCTGCGCCCAGGGGTGGTCGTCGCGTACCACCGCGAGGATCGGGCAGGTGCGGTAGAGCTGCGTGCTCAGGCGCTGGTCGAACTCCGAGAGGGCGAGGATCGCCACGTCGATATCGAAGTTGTACAGCCGCTCCAGGGTGCCGGCCTCGCTGGTGAAGGAGGTCTCCAGTTCGATGTGCGGGTAACGCTGCATCAGTGCGTAGGTCAGGCTCATGGCGATCGGCGGCGACACCGCGCCGATGCGCAACATGCCCTGCTTGCGCTGCTGGAAGCTCTGCAGCAGTTGCAAGGCTTCGTCCTCCTGGCCGAACAGGCCCTGGGTGATCGCGTAGAGCTGCTCGCCGGCCGGGCTCAGCTCGATGAAGCGCCCGCGTCGATGGAACAGCTCCACGCTGAAGCGCTTCTCCAGGCCGCTGACCTGCTCGCTGATGGTCGGCTGGCCGACGCTGAGCAGCGCCGCGGCCTGGGTGAAGCTGCCGGTGCGGGCCACGGCGTGAAAGGAGCGCAACCACTTGTGGTACTGGTACATGAGGTCTCTCTGTGAGGAAGGCCTGGCTCATTGCCGTGCCCTCAGCGCCGGACGAACAGGGCGACCACCGCGCTGCACACGCAGGCCGTGGTGACCACGATGAAGATCAGCGAAGTATTGCCCGTCGTGTCCAGCATGCGACCGATCAGGGGTTCGGCCAGACCCGCGAAGAGGTAGGAGGAGAAGTTCATGATCCCGGTGGCGGTACCGGCGCGGCGCGCGCCGACCAGGTCCGGGCAGAGCGCCCAGAAGCTCGACGCCGGGCCGTAGACGAAGAAGCCGCAGAGGAACAGCGCGAGCAGGCCGATGCTGCTGTGCGCCGGCAGGCTCCACATCCACAGGCTGGTGAGGGCGCCGAGCACCATGTAGAGCATGATCGCGCGGTAGCGCTTGCTGCCGAACAGGCGGTCGGACACCCAGCCATTGCTCAGTGCGCCGACGGCCATGCCGACCGGCAGGGCGATGGTGATCCACTTCGGGTCGATGAAGCTCTGGCCCTTCTGCCAGTCGGCGCCGAGGAAGTGCACCGGCACCCAGACGATCAGCCCGTAGCGCGCAGCGTTCTGGAAGCCCAGCGACAGCGCAGCGACCAGCAGGCGCGGGTTCTTCAGCACCGCCAGGTAGCGCTGCGTCGAGCTTTCCTCTTCACCGTGGGTCGCTTCGCTGGAGCGGTCCTCGGCATTCGCCACGCCGGTGTCGGCCAGCGCTTCGAAGCCCATGTCCTGTGGGCGTTCCCGTGCCACCAGATAGAACACGATGCCGCCGGCGAGCATCAGCAGCACCGGCAGGCGGAAGATCCAGCGCCACTCCAGGTGCAACACGTCGATCACCACCACCGAGGTGACGTACGACAGCACCGAGGCGCAGCCGGCGGCGAACACGTAGAAGCCGTAGACCTTGCCGCGCTCGGCGGCGCTCCACCAGTTCGACAGCAGGCGGCTGCCCGGCGCCCAGCCCAGGGCCTGGAAGTAGCCGTTGATGCCCCACGGCAGGATCAGGCTGGCGAAGCCGCCGGCGAAACTGGTGACCCAGTTGGCGCCGCAGGACAGCACCGCGCCCAGGCTCATGATGCGCCGGCCGCCGAACTTGTCGGCGAGGTTGCCGTTGATGGCCTGGCCGATGGCGTACATCCAGAGCATGGCGCTGGAGGCCCAGCCGAGGGTTTCCTTGCTCAGGCCGAACTCGGCCTGGATACCGGGGATGGCAAAGCCGAACGTCTGGCGGCCGGTATAGAAGAACAGGTAGCAGAACATCGCGGCGAGCAGCATGCGCCACTGCGCCACGCGGAAGGGCGACACGGATGACTCAAGGCCAGGCAGGGTTTGTGCACGGTTCATGGTTGTTTTCCTTCTTGTTCGCTCGCGCCGGCGCAAGGCTCGGCGTGTCGGCACTCTTCTTCGGTGCAATAGGTTTTCGGTGCAACAGGAAAAGGCGGCAGCCAGGGCCGCCCGGTAAAGGACGACCTCAGGCGGCTTGCGAGCCGATGAAGTTGCGGCCGCGGGCGCCCTGCATGGCGAAGTCGATCATCGCTTCGGCTTCGGCTGCGGTCACCCCGTAGTCGCCGAACTCGGTCTTGACCCCGAGGCGATGGAGGAATTCACGCAGGCGCTTTTGGGCGCCCTTCAGGTCGCTGCCGAAGACGCGCTGCAGCACGCGGTCGCGGTCGGCGTCGCGACCCCAGGCCAGGCCCAGCACCAGCGGCAGGGTGAACGAGCAGGCGATGCCATGGGGCAGGCCGTGGCGCAGGGTCATCTCGTAGGAGATGGAGTGGGCCAGCGCGGTCTTGGTGTTGGAGAAGGCCATACCGGCCTTCAGCGCGGCCAGCGCCATGCGCGAGCGCAGTTCACGGTTGCCGAGGTCCTGCTGCAGGCGCGGCAGGCAGTCGAGGATGTCTTCGATGGCAGAGATGGCGAAGGTGTCGGAGATCGGGTTGGCGTTGTGGTTCCAGATCGATTCCAGTGCGTGGGACAACGCGTCCAGCCCGGTGGACACGGTGACCCCGGCGGGCACGCTGAGCATCAGGTCCGGGTCGATCAGCGCCACCTGCGGCCAGGTGCAATCCAGGTGCAGGGAGTACTTCTTCTGTTGCTGCGCGTCCCAGATGGTCGCCCAGGGCGTCACTTCGCTGCCGGTGCCGGCGGTGGTCGGCGCGGCGACCAGTGTCTTGTGTCGTGCCGGGACGAAGGGCTTGCCGGCGGCCAGCAGGTCGAGCAGTTCGTCGAAGCGCCCGGACCCGGTGCCGACGACCAGTGCCTTGGCGGTGTCGATGGCGCTGCCGCCGCCGAGGGCGAACACCGTGGTGCAGTCGCCCGCTTCACGCCAGAAGCGCTCGTGCACGTCGCGCAGCCAGGCTACGTCGGGGTTGGGTTGCACGTCGTCGATGACGTAGGCGAGGCGGTCGCCCAGCAGGTGGCGGACGCGTTCGATCAGCCCCAGTTGCGCGGCTTCGGGGAAGGTCACCAGGGCGACCTTGCCTTGGCACAGGTCGGCGATGCGCTCCAGGCTGCCACCGCCGAAAACGGTGGCGACCGGATTGTGGAATCGGGCAGGCATGGGCAGTTCCTTGTTGTTGTTTGAACGTGCGGCCATGCTCCGGGCCTCGTCGGTTTCGTTCCAATCGATTGATCGCAGGTGGGCATCGGCCTGACCGATAACGGCGGGTGCGGACATCTGGCAAAACTCCAGGCATGAGCCTGCCCGGCGCGCGCCCGGGGGCGCACGCGGCAGGGTTGAAGAGGAGGGCGGGTCAGTGCCGGCCGTTGCCCTGGATGGCGTGGCGCAGGCGGTTGGAGAGCAGGTCGGCGAGCACCACCATGACGGTGATGACGAGGATGCAGGTCGCGGTCTCCGGGTACTTGAACAGCTTCAGGCTGCTGACCAGTTCGAAGCCCAGGCCGCCGGCGCCGACCATGCCGAGCACGGTGGCCGAGCGCAGGTTGACCTCGAAGCGGTAGAGCACCACGGCGATCCAGGCCGTGATCACCTGCGGCAGCACGCCGAAGGCGATCACCTGCAACGGCCGCGCGCCGGTGGCCTGCAAGGCTTCGATAGGGCCCTGGTCGATTTCCTCGATGCTCTCGGCGAAGAACTTGCCGAGCATGCCCACGCCGTGCAGCGCCAGGGCCAGTACGCCGGGGAAGGGGCCGAGGCCGACTGCCGAGACGAACACCAGGGCGAGGATCAACTCGTTGATGCTGCGGATGACGTTGAGCAATTGCCGCGTGCCCAGGTACAGCCAGCGGTTGCCGTGCAGGTTGCGCGCGGCGAGGAAACCCAGCGGCACCGCCAGGACGATGCCCAGCAGCGTGCCCCAGAGGGCGATCTGCAGGGTTTCCAGCGCCGGGCGCCAGAGGCTGGGGAGGATGCTCAGGTCCGGCGGCAGCGAGCGACTGAGGAAGTCGCCGATCTGCGGCAGGCCGCTGGCCAGTTCGCTCCAGCTCAGCTGCGCGCCCTCGGCGCTCCAGTGCAGCAGGTAGATCACCGCCAGAACGGCGGCGCCGGTGGTCAGCCAGCCGCGCTTGCTGTGTGGTGTCTCGACCATCCACTGATGGCTTCGCAGGTTCATGCGCCGACTCCTGTGCCGCTGGTGTACACCGCGCGAGCCGCCGCCTGGTAGGCGGTCGCCTCGCCGCTTGGGCGTTGCTGGTAGATCCGCTGCAGGGCCGATTCATCCAGTTCCCCGGCGCTGCCGTCGAAGACCACGCGGCCGTTGGCCAGGCCGACGATGCGGTCGCCGAACTCGCGTGCCAGGTCCACCTGGTGCAGGTTGCACACCACCGTGATGCCCAGGGTGCGGGTGGCTTCGCGCAGGTAGTGCATGACCAGCTGCGCGGTCTTCGGGTCGAGGCTCGCCACCGGTTCGTCGGCGAGGATCACCTGCGGCCGCTGGGCCAGCGCGCGGGCGATGCCGACGCGCTGCATCTGCCCGCCGGACAGCGAATCGGTGCGCGCATCGGCCTTGTGTTCCAGCTCTACCCGGCGCAGGCATTCGCGGGCCAGGGCGATGTCTTCGCGGCTGAACAGTTGCAGTACCGAGGCGAGGGTGCCGACGCAGCCCAGGCGCCCGGTGAGCACGTTCTTCAGCACCGACAGGCGCGGCACCACGTTGTGCTGCTGGAAGATCATCGCCACCCGGCGGCGCAGTTCGCGCTGGTCGCGGGGCAGCAGCGCATCGACCCCGGCGACCTGCAGCGTACCGCTGTCGGCCTGCGCCAGGCGGTTCATGCAGCGCAGCAGGGTGGACTTGCCGGCGCCGGACTGGCCGAGGATCACCACGAACTCGCCGGCCTCGATGCTCAGGTCGATCCCGCGCAGCACCGGGTTGTCGCCGTAGCACTTGGTCAGTTGGGCGACGCGGATCATTTCAGGCTCCGCAGGTCGAGATCGAGCACCTTGGCGGTGTCGCGCACGACGTTGTAGGCGGCGTCGTTGGTGTGCTGGAAGCCATTGAGTAGGCCCTGGTCGCCCCACGGCACGTCCTTGATCGAGGCGAACGCGTCGACCAGTTTCTTCTGCAGTTCCGGGTCGAGGTCCTTGCGCCAGACCATGGGCGACTCGGGGATGTCGTCGGATGTCCAGACGACCTGGAAGTCATCCTGCTGCACCTGGCCGGCGCTGATCGCGCCGGCGAGGATGCGGTCGGCCACGGCGGCGGCATCCACCTTGCGGTTCTCCACGGCGAGGATGCTGGCGTCGTGGGAGCCGGAGAAGATCACCCGCGAGAACAGCGCCTTCGGGTCATGCCCGGATTGCTCCAGGCCGGCCTTGGGGAACAGGTGGCCGGAGGCCGAGCTGGGGTCGACGAAGGCGAAGGTGTGGCCCTTGAGGTCGTCCAGGCTGCGGATGCCGCTGTCCTTACGGGCGATGATCAGGCTGTGGTAGGCGCTGCTGCCGGTCTTCTTGGTCACCGCCACGGCGAAGGCGTCGGCGCCGGCCACCTGGTTCGCCAGCACGTAGGAGAACGGCCCGAGGTAGGCGACATCCAGCTTGCCGGCGCGCAGGGCTTCGATCACGCCGTTGTAGTCGGTGGCCACGAAAGGCTTCACCGGCATGCCCAGGCGTTCCTGCAGCTGGTCGAGCACCAGTTGGCTGCTCTTGATCATCGCCTGGGAATCCTCGGAGGGGATCAGGCGGACGGTGAGGGCGTCCTGCGCCTGGGCAGTCGAGAGCAGGGCGGAGGCGAAGGCGAGCGGCAGCACGGCGAAGCGGAACAGTCTGGTCAGCGAAGTCATGGCGTTACCCGGAGGTTGTGTTCGGTAGCGCCAAAGCTAGGGCTGTCATGTGACAGTCACGCCATCAGATCAATATGGGTTTGCACGCAAATCCATTGATAGGAGCTATGGATGTCCACCGCCCGCCTGCGTACCTTCCTCGCCGTCGCCCGCCACGCCAGCTTCAGCGCCGGCGCACGGGCCATCGGCCTCAGCCAGCCGACGGCGACCACGCAGATCCAGGGCCTGGAGCGCGAGTTCAACGTCGAGCTGTTCCACCGCCGTGGCCGTCGCATCGAGCTGACCGCCGTGGGCCGCGCCTTGCTGCCGATTGCCCAGCAGATGTCGATGCTCGAATCCGAGGCGACCAACCTGCTGCGCGATTCCGGCCAGCTCAATCGCGGCCAGCTGAAGGTCGGCGCGGTGGGGCCGTTCCATGTGATCGAGATGGTCGACCGCTATCGCCGGGACTATCCGCAGATCGACGTATCGATCCGTATCGGCAACTCGGCGTCGGTGCTCGCCGACCTGGAGAACTACGTGACCGATGTCGGCGTGCTGGCCGGGCTGCATGACGATCCCGCCTTCGTCGCCGAGTTGTATGCGCGGCACCCGGTGATCCTCTTCGCCCACGCCGAACACCCCTTTGCCCGCCACGACGCGGTGCCGGTGCAGGCGCTGCAGGGCCAGCCGCTGCTGCGTCGCGAGCAGGGTTCGACCACCCGCGTCGCCCTGGAGCGGGTGCTCGAAGCGGCGGATGTCACACCGCGCATCGCCATGGAGATCGGCAGCCGCGAAGCGCTGCGCGAGGCGGTGATCCGTGGCATCGGCATCGGCGTGGTGTCCGAGGCGGAGTACATCGCCGATCCTCGCCTGAAGGCCATCCGCATCATCGGCGACCCGGTGTTCACCGAGACCTACCTGTACTACCTGGCCGAGCGCCGCAGCAGCCAGGTGATCGCCTCCTTCCTGCGCACACTCGCGCGATAGCACAGCCGCCGGGGCGGGCGTAAGGCTTGTCTTGCGGGCCGGGGGCCGGGTTATCCTGCGGGCCCCGTCGCCGTCACGAGACTGTCATGTCGTCCGCTGCCGAGCAGGCGCTGCTGCGCCTCGCCGATCGAGATTCGCGCAACTCCGCCCAGGTGCTCGGCCTGTGCCTGCCCGCCGACGTGCTGCTCTACCTGTTGCTGCCGATGTACGCGGCGGACTTCGGCGTGACCCTGGTGGAAGCGGGCATCCTGCTGGCGGCCAATCGCCTGGTGCGCATCGTCGGCTACGGCTGGGTGGTGCGTTTCTACGCTCGCCATGGCGACCGTGCCGCCTGCAGCCTGGCGGCGCTGGCGACGGCAGCCTGCGCGCTGGCCTCGGCGACGCTCTCCGGGTTTGCCACATTGCTGGTGTTTCGCCTGGTCTGGGGCCTGTGTTTCGCCACCTTCAACCTCAGCACCCAGACCCTCGCCACCGCTGAGGCTCAAGGCGCTGCACGGCGCGCCGGGCGCTCGCGGGCAACCTTGTCCATCGGGCCGATGCTGGCCCTGCCGCTGGGGGCGGTGATGGCCCAGGCCTTCGGGCCGCGCAGCGTGTTCTTCGTGCTCTGCGTGGCTGCCCTGTGCGGTCTCTGGCGCGCCCGCGCGCTGCCGGCCACGGGGCACGAGATTCCCGTCAGCAACGGTCGCCGCCTGCGCCTGCCGGACAGCATCGCCACCTGGTCCTTCATCGAAGGCGTGACGCTGGACGGCCTGTTCATCTTCGGCCTGTCGCTCTACGCACAGACCCACCTGGGCGGCACCGGCGTGCTGGTGGCGGGCATCCTGATGGCGGTGCGTTATCTCAGCGAGATGCTCTTCAGCCCCTTCGGCGGGCGACTGGCGGACCGCTTCGGCGCGCTACGCATGCTGGTGATCCTGTCGCTGGCCACCTCGCTGGCGCTGCTGATGTTCGGCAGCTACTGGCTGTTCGTCGGCGCCTTCTTCGTGCTGGTGTTGCGCGCGCTGCAACTGCCGCTGGTGGTGACGCTGGTGGCGCAGCGCAACCCGCAGGCGCGCATCCAGGCGCTGGCCGGCAATGCGGTCTGGCGAGATATCGGCGCCGGGCTCGGGCCGATCCTTGCCGGCGTGCTGCTGCCGCAGGTGCCGGCGATCTGGGCCTACGCCGGAGCGGCGCTGATACTGGCGCTCAGTGCGTTGGGGTGCGCCTGGCGGCGTTGAGCCGGCGAGATGCGCGGATTGTTCAAGCGCCGGTGATGCGGCAACGGGAACACTGGTGACTCCCATTGCACCGGAGTTGCCCCATGCGACACCTCTACGCCCCCGCGTTCTTCTTCGGCTTCATCGGCCTGGCCCTGTACCTGGTCGGTGAAGGCGTTTCGCTGCTCTGTCTGCCGGCGCTGTTGCCGCTGGCGATTCTGCTGGCCTTTCTTGCCGAGCGATTCTGGCCGCATCGAGCGGGCTGGAACGAGAGTCACGGCGATGGCGCCCGCGACCTGATCCATGCGCTGGTCAACGAGACGCTGAACGCGCTGGGCATTGCCGCGATTCCTCTGCTGGCCCTGTGGCTACCGCATTTCGGGTTGTGGCCAAGCGATTGGCCGCTGGTGCTGCAATTGCTGGCGGCGCTGCTGATGGCTGACTTCGGCATCACCCTGGTGCACTACGCCAGCCACCGTTCCGCGCTGCTCTGGCGTCTGCACGCGGTGCACCACAGCGTGACGCGCATGTACGGCTTCAACGGCCTGATGAAGCACCCGCTGCACCAGATGCTCGAAGCCCTGGGCGGCACGCTGCCACTGCTGTTGCTCGGTGTTCCCGTGGAGGTTGCGGCGTTGCTGGCCTTCGTCATCGCCATCCAGTTGCTGCTGCAGCACAGCAACGTCGACATGCGTATCGGTGTGCTGCGCCATGTGTTCGCCTGGGCGCCGTTGCACCGCCTGCATCACCTGAAGTACGGCACTGCGGGCGACGTCAACTTCGCGCTGTTCTTCAGCTTCTGGGACCGCCTGCTGGGTACCGCGCTGTACCTGCCCGGCTATGAGTTGGCAGAGGACGACCTGGGCATCGGCGACCGGCCGGACTACCCGCAGGCGTACTTCGCGCAGCTCGCCGAACCGTTCCGCCGCGCCGATGCAGCGCACCCGCCGGCACCATTGCCGGCAGAGCTGCGCCGTGCGCTAGTCGAGTAGCCGCAGCTTCAGTTGGCGCAGCGTCAGGTCGGCGCGAATGCCGAACTGGCTGCGCACGCTGCGGGAGAAGTGCGCGGAGTCGGCGAAGCCCGCCGCAATGGCGGCGCTGGTCAGGCTGTCGCCGGCCATGGCCAGACGCAGCGCCTGGCGCAGCCGCTGCCAGAGCACCAGGCGACGTACCGATAGCCCCAGTGTGCCGCTGAACAGCCGCTCCAGTTGGCTCAACGATAGCGCGGCTTCTTCGGCCAGCTCCTGGGCGGGCAGGGCACCATCGTCCAGGGCGCGGATGCGTTGCAGGGCCTTGCCCAGGCGCGGGTCGAGTGCACGGCGAGGCAGGGCTTGCAGTTGCGCGGCGAGCGCTGGCAGGTCCGGCCCGGTGGCTCGGCAGACGCGCTCCAGGTCGGCCAGTTCGAAAGCCAGCGGTTCGGCGAAGAGGGTGATGACGGGCTGCTCGCTGGCCTGGATGGCATGGCGCCGGTTCGACGGAATGACCAGCAGCGACTCTCGCTGCGGTTGCTCGTCCACCAGCGCCTGCACCTCGTCTGCGCGAGCCATCAGCAGCTGATGCGCGTAGTGCGCGTGTGGGCGGGCGTGGCCGGTGGTGCCGGCGACCAGGCAGAAGTCCGCGCCCAGCCACAGCTCGCCTTGCCAGGCCCGTTCAGTCGGCTGCATGGCGTGCCAGCCATTCTTCGCGGGTCAGCTCCCAGGTTTCCCGCGGCAGCACGCCGCTGACGAAATGGCCTTCGCTGCTGTCGATGCAGCGCATGCCTTCGCGTTCGGAAATGCGCCGCGAGCCCTGGTTGACGATGGCCTTGGGCACCTGCATGAGCGGCCGCTCCAGGGTCAGGAACCAGTAGCGGGTGACCGCTTCGCAGACCTCGGTCATGTAACCCCGGCCTTGCCACCTCGGCGCGAGCCAGAACCCCCGGTGATTGCCGGGTTGGTCGAAGAGGGAAATGCTGCCGATGGCGTCGCCGGGTGCGCTGGCCAGGCGGATCATCCAGTGCCACTCCTCGCCGCGCGCCATTGCCGGCAGCGCCAGGTCGCGCACGTAGGTCAAGGCACCGTCATCGGGATAGGGCCAGGGCACGCGGCTATCCAGATAACGCACCACCTCCCAGTGCGGGAAAAGGTGCTGGATGGCGTCGGCATCCGCCAGTTGCAGGGGCGTGAGCAGCAGACGCTCGGTACGCAGGGTGGGCAGGCTATCCATGTCGAGGTCCTGTGTGCGGACGAGCAGTCTGCGGCTTTTCGCTCGCCCTTGGCCAGCCGGATGACGCGCCCGGTCCGAATGGTCGGGCGACCCCGCACGGATTTCCTACACTCCCATTCCGGCCGGCGCCTTTGTCCCGGCCCGCTGAAGAGAGGTTGTCATGGCCCGCATTGTCAGAATCCACCAATACGGTGACGCCAGCGTCCTGAAACTGGAGGCGGTGGACGTGCCCGCGCCAGCGGCGGACGAGGTACAGATCGCGGTCAGGGCCTTCGGCCTGAACCGCGCCGAAGTGATGTTCCGCAACCACGCTTACCTGCAGGAAGCCGAGTTCCCCAGCCGCCTGGGCTACGAGGCCGCTGGTGTGGTGAGCGCCGTGGGGAGTGCCGTGAAGAATGTCCAGGTGGGCGATGCGGTGAGCCTGATCCCGCCGCTGGATATCGCCCGCTGGGGCACCTACGGCGAAGTGGCCAACGTGCCGGCGTACCTGGTGGTGAAGCATCCGCAGAACCTCAGCTTCGAACAGGCCGCCGCGTCCTGGATGCAGTACGTCACTGCCTGGGGTGCGCTGGTGGAGCAGGCGAAGCTGTCGAAGGGCGAGTTCGTGCTGGCCACCGCCGCGTCCAGCAGTGTCGGCCTCGCCGCTTTCCAGATCGCCCGCATGGTGGGCGCCACCTCCATTGCCGTCACCCGCACCCAGGCGAAAAAACAGGCGCTGCTGGAGGCGGGTGCCGATCACGTGATCGTCAGCGACGATGAAAATATCGTCGAGAAGGTCATGGCGCTGACCGACGGGCAGGGCGCCCGCGTGGTGTTCGACCCTATCGGTGGTCCCGGTTTCGAGGTGCTCACCCAGGCCATGGCCCGCGGCGGCATCCTCCTCGAATACGGTGCGCTGAGCCCTGAACCGACGCCGTTCCCCCTGTTCACCGTGCTGGGCAGGAGCCTGACGCTGAAGGGTTACCTGTACGCCGAGATCGTCGCCGACCCGGCGGCGCTGCAGCGCGCCAAGGCATTCATCGTCAAGGGGCTGGAGTCCGGTGCGCTGCGCCCGGTGATCGCGCGGACCTTCCCGCTGGAGCAGATCCAGGACGCCCATCGCTTCCTGGAAGCCAACCAGCAGGTGGGCAAGATAGTCGTCACGGTGTGACGCGGGATGCAAGGTCGCGGGCGCCCGGTATTTTGCTGGCGGTGATCCACGAGGCCCGAACAGTGTCGCCGCCACATCCCCCCGCTGGCTTTGGCGTCCCGGCGCCTGCGCATCGAACACCAGCGCCTTGTCTCGGTCGGCTGGCCCCGTTCAGGCTGCGCTGTGCTGGGCGAAGGCGAGGTGGTAGCCGTTGCAGTCGCGCACGCCGAATTCCCGCGAGCCGTAGGGCATGTCCTGCAGGGGCCAGGCGATCTGCGCCCGCTCCTTTACCGCGTCGTAGTAGCGCTGGATGTCGGCCAGTTGCAGGTAGAGGGTGCCGGAACAACCTGCCTCGCTGCCCCACAGGTCCTGCGCGGTGAACAGCAGGCGGCAGTCTTCCAGCTGCACGGTGAGCGTCCCCTCGGCGGAGTCGGTCACGGCAAAGCCGAGCACGTCGCGGTAATGCTCGCGGGTGAGTTCCAGGTCGTGGCAGCGCAGCAGCAGGGTCAGCGGCATGGGAAATCCGGAGGTGGGAGCGAAATCCGGATGATGGCACGGCCCGGGCCGGTCGTCAGCGTGGAATGACCTGCCGGCGGAGAACCAGGGCCGCGGCGAAGTGCAGGTCTGCCCGGGGAGGGCGAGAGGGCTTACTTGCGCAGGACGTAGATGCGTACCCCATCCACGCCGGGGATCACGTTGCAATGGTGGATCTGGGAGAAACCCAGGCGCTGGAATTCACGTTCCAGGGCGCGCGCATTGGCGAAGTCGGGGCCGATGGGGTGCGGGTCCGAGCCGCAGGGGCAGGGCTGTGTGTCGTCGAGCGAATTCGAATGGCCGATGCGGGCGAACAGGATCACGCTGTCGCGCGTCACCGGAATCCATTGGTTCAGCAAGCGGACGTTGCGGCTGTTGCAGGCGGTCCGGGGGATTTCCGGCAGCAGCAGGCAATCGACCGAGCCCTTGCGCAGTTCTGCGCCCTCCAGCGGCGCCGGCAGGTCGCGGATCCGCCGTTTCATCGCTTCGGGCAGCTTGCGGTGGGCGTCGGCCAGCGAGTCGCCCGACGGGCAGGTCGCGACGATGATGCGGTTGCTGTGTTCCAGCAGCACGGGCCAGGAGGCGCCGGGCGACTGCGAGACTTCCAGCATCAGGATGGGCTCCTCGGCCATGCGCAGGGCCAGGCGCAGCAGACGCTTCTCCCGCCACTGGCGAATCCGCTGACAGAGTCCGCCGCCGGACGAACCGCGGGCGGGGGCATCGGTCTGGTGTCGGGAGGAGGGGGTGAACAGGCGCTGGGGATCGTTCATGGATAGGGACTCGTCAGTTACTGTCCATTGTCGAATCGAGCGATCAAGGTCTCGTCAAGGACATGTGAAAAAGACGTGGAGGAGGATTT
This sequence comes from Pseudomonas sp. HS-18, assembly GCF_020401845.1. Classification (NCBI taxonomy): domain Bacteria; kingdom Pseudomonadati; phylum Pseudomonadota; class Gammaproteobacteria; order Pseudomonadales; family Pseudomonadaceae; genus Pseudomonas; species Pseudomonas sp. HS-18. The sequence continues at coordinate 4,066,229 of NZ_CP084413.1, read as the reverse complement.
TTCGTGAGCTGTTGCCCGGGCATTCAGGCGAGCGGTTCCGGATCCTGGACAATTCACGAATCCCGCAGCTTATTTTGACGATTTCTTTTCCTTCCCCCTTGTAGTGTCCCGCCCGGATGCCGGCACCGGCGCCGACTTGCGCCGCGTTGTGCTGCGCAGGAAAGACTTCTACAAGGACACCCCATGCAACTCTTCCGCTCGGCTCCGACGCGCTTCCTGGCGCTGGTCGCCTTGCTCTGGCTGATCGTCTTCTTCCTGACCCGATCGGCCCTCCTGGTCGGCCATCTGCCCGAGGTGGGCGCGGCCCATGTGGCGGTCTTCGCCATTGGCCTGCTCTACGACCTCAGCTTCCTGGTCTACGCCCTGTTGCCGATGGGTGTAGTCCTCCTGCTGATGCCCGCGCGGGTCTGGCGCAGCGCCAGTTGGCGCTGGCTGCTGGCGGCGATGCTGTTCACCAGCGTCTACGTGATGCTCTTCACGGCGGTGGCCGAGTGGCTGTTCTGGGACGAGTTCGGGGTGCGCTTCAACTTCATCGCAGTCGACTACCTGGTGTATTCCGACGAGGTGCTGAACAACATCCTCGAGTCCTATCCCATCGGCCTGTGGCTGAGCATCCTGGCGCTGCTTTCGCTGAGCGTGACCCTCGCGCTGTTCAAGGTCCTGGGTCGCCTGCGTGACGCCGAGGTGCCGCCGCTGTCGCGCCGCCTGCTGGGTTGCGCCGGCCTGGTGGCGATGGCGCTGGCGGCCGGTGTCCTGGTCGACCAGGATGCCCCGCGCGGCCAGGATGGCAATACCTACGCCCGCGAGCTGGCGAGCAACGGGCCGTACCAGTTCTTCGCTGCGTTCCGAAACAACGAGCTGGACTATCCGCAGTTCTACGCGACCCTGCCGCCCGAGCAGGTCACGCAGCGCATCCGCTCGGAACTGGCCGAGCCCAATGCGCGCTTCACCGGCACCGGGCCGATGGACATCCGCCGGAGCATCGCCAGCGAAGGGGCGCCCAAGCGCTACAACATCGTCCTGGTGACCATCGAGAGCCTGAGCGCCAAGTACCTGGGCAGCAACGGCGACGAGCGCGACCTCACGCCCAACCTGGATGAGCTGCGTCGCAACAGCCTCTACTTCAACAACTTCTACGCCACCGGCACCCGTACCGACCGTGGCCTGGAAGCCATCACCTTGTCGATCCCGCCCACCCCGGGTCGCTCCATCGTCAAGCGTGTCGGCCGCGAGAGCGGTTTCGCCAGCCTCGGTCAGCAGTTGAAGAACGTCGGCTATGACGCCGTGTTTCTGTATGGCGGTCGCGGCTATTTCGACAACATGAACGCCTTCTTCGGCGGTAATGGTTATCGCATCGTCGACCAGTCCAGCGTCCAGGAGTCGGACATCCACTTCAAGAACGCCTGGGGCATGAGCGACGAAGATCTCTACGCCCAGGCGATCAAGGTCGCGGACGAAGACCACGCGCGCCAGCAGCCCTTCCTGCTGCAACTGATGACCACCTCGAACCACCGCCCCTACACTTACCCGGCCGATCGCATCGACATCCCCTCGGGCGAGGGGCGTGACGGCGCGGTGAAGTACACCGACTACGCCATCGGCCAGTTCCTCAAGGCGGTGAAGGGCAAATCGTGGTTCGACAACACCCTGTTCGTGTTCGTCGCCGACCACACCGCGGGCAGCGCCGGCAAGGAAGACCTGCCCGTGGCGAACTACCAGATCCCGCTGTTCATTTACGCGCCCAAGTTGCTGCCAGCCGGGGAACGCCCGGAGCTGGCCAGCCAGCTGGACCTCGCACCGAGCCTGCTGTCGATCCTCAACCTGAGCTACACCTCGACCTTCTACGGCCGCAACCTGATGGTGCCGAACGCCTTGCCACCGCGCGTGGTGATTGGCAACTACCAGCACCTGGGCCTGTTCGACGGCCGGGACCTGGCGATCCTCAGCCCGCGCGGCGAACTGCGCCGGCACAACCAGGCCCTGGGGGCGAGCACGGAAGTGACGGCGCAGGCGGACGACCCGCTGGTGGCGCGTGCGATCAGCTATTACCAGTCGGCCAGCTACGGTTTCACCCATCATCTGCTGGACTGGAAGCCAACGGCAGGGCAGTGAGAGCAGGGCCGTCGTCACGGCCCTGAACCTGCTGCAGGTTGCTGTCAGGTTCCATGGCGCTCTGCCCTCCAGGGCGCCAGTACTTCCTGCCTTTTTCCTCCCCTGCGGCCACCCTCGGCCGCGCTTTGCTCTCCCTTGAAACTGAAGCCCTGCGAGATTCTTTTGTACGTCTGTACAGAAAATTCTTGCATGGCGGATTTCTTGTTGCTAATAATCTGTACGACTGTACAAAAGTGATTCGATAGAAGTCTCCGGGGCAGTCGCGTTGAGTGGATAAAAACAAACAGAAGACCCCAGGCCCAACTTCGCTTCAGGCCTGTACGGTCGTACAAAACTCAAGTGTCTTGCGAGGTGTGGGATGAAGGAAAAGCAACCTGGGGAGCCATCCTCCGGCGTAACCCGTCGTGACCTGGTGAAAGGGACGATGGGGCTTTTGTGGGCCGGCGTGCTGCTGGGCGGCTTGCCGCTGCCGGCATTCGCCGAGCCGAAGAAGGGCGGGCGACTGGTATTCGGCCTGGCCGGCGCGTCGACCACCGACAGCCTGGATCCGGGCCTGGCCGAAGACGACTTCATGATGCTGCTGAGCCAGGCGCTGCGCGGCAACCTGGTGGAGATCGACAGCAGCGGCAACGCCATTCCCGAACTGGCCGAGTCCTGGGAGTCCTCGCCGGACGCCAGGGTCTGGACCTTCAAGCTGCGCAGTGGCGTGCAGTTCCACAACGGCAAGCCCTTCGTCGCCGATGACGTGGTGGCCACGCTCGACTACCACCGCAAGGACGGCTCCAAGTCCCTGTCCAAATCGATCGTCTCGCAGATCGACGAAGTGAAGGCGGTCGATGACTCGACGGTGCGCATCAGCCTCAAGGACGGCAACGCCGACTTTCCCGTGCTGATGAGCGACTACCACCTGAGCATCCTGCCGCGTGGCGCTGACGGCCAGGTGGACTGGCGCTCCGGCGTGGGCACCGGCGGCTACATGCTCAAGGAGTACAACCCCGGTGTCCGTGCCTTCGTAGTGCGCAATCCCAACTACTGGAAGCCGGGCCGGGCGCACGTCGAGGAGGCAGAGCTGATCGCCATCGCCGACTCCGTGGCGCGCCAGAACGCGCTGCTCACCGGCAAGGTCAACGTCATCAACCGCGTGGAGATCAAGACCTTGTCGCTGCTGCAGCGCAGCAACAAGGTACGCATCGCCGAGGTCACCGGCCTGAACCACGCGACCATGCCGATGATCGCCAAGGTCAGCCCGTTCCAGGACAACAACGTGCGCCTGGCGCTCAAGCACGCAGTGGACCGCGAACAGTGGGTGAAGTCGATCCTGCGCGGCCACGGCAGCGTTGGCAACGACCACCCCATCGGCCGCCAGCAGAAGTACTTCAACAGCGAGCTCGCCCAGCGCCAGTACGACCCCGACAAGGCGCGCTTCTACCTCAAGCAGGCCGGGCTGGACAGCCTGGATATCAGCATCAGTGCCGCCGACGCGGCCTTCGCCGGGGCGGTGGATGCCGGCGTGCTGTTCGAGGAAAGCGCGCGCAAGGCCGGCATCAACCTCAAGGTGGTGCGCGAATCCAACGACGGTTACTGGATCAACGTCTGGTCGAAGAAGCCGATGTGCATGTGCTACTGGACCGGCCGCGCCACGCCGGACTGGATCTTCAGCCAGATCTACGCCAGCGGCGCTTCCTGGGGCGACACCCAGTGGAACAACGAGCGCTTCGACAAACTGATGCTGCAGGCCCGCTCCGAGCTCGACGAGGCCCGGCGCAAGGCCATCTACTGGGACATGCAGGCGATGCTGCACGACGAGGGCGCCACCGTGGTACCGATGTTCATGAACCACATCATGGGCATGGGCAACGATGTGGTGACGTCGCCGACCGTGGCCGGCGACATGGCCCTGGACGGCATGCGCGCCATCGAGCGCTGGTCGCTGGCGTGAAGCGGGAGAACGGGATGAGCAACCTCGACTGGCATTCGGTCAGCGCGGACGACACGCGCAGCCTGCGCAACGTCTTCGGCACCTTCATGACCGGCGTCACCATCGTCACCACCCGCGAGGCCGACGGAACGCCCCGCGGCTTCACGGCGAACTCCTTCACGTCGGTCTCGCTGAGCCCGGCACTGGTGCTGGTGTGCATTGCGAAAAGCGCCGGCAGCCTGGTGGTCTTCAGTGCGGCCGAACGCTTCGCCGTCAACATCCTCGGCGACTGGCAGCGCGACCTGTCGAACCGCTTCGCCGGGCGCTCGGCCGACAAGTTCGCCGGGGTCGAGCTGTTGTCCTGCGAGGCCGACGTGCCGTGCCTGGCCGACAGCCTGAGCGTGCTCAGCTGCCGGCGCCACAGCCTGGTGGAAGCGGGTGACCACGTGATCCTGATCGGCGAGGTGCAGCGCTACCGCAGCAGCGTCGGCAGCCCGCTGGGCTACTTCCGCGGCAGCTACATCGACTTCGCCGAAGGCGCCAAGGCCATCCAGGTGGAGCGCGGCAGTGCGCTCAAGGTCGGGTGCCTGATCGCCCGCGACAACGGTGTGCTGCTGGTGCGCGAGCCGGGCCAGGAGCACTGGAGCATCCCGGAGGTGTTCTGGCGGGCCGGGGTGAGCCAGAAGGCGGTCATCGATGAGGTCTTCCGCCGGGTCGGCCTGGTGGGCGAGGTGTCGTTCATCTACTCGATGTTCGAGGAGGCGGGCGACGACTTCACCCGCCTGATTTTTCGCGCGGACGCCAGCGCCGAACTGGCGCTGGCCAGCGACGCCGGGCGGGAAGTGCGTGTCTTCCGTGCCGAGGACGAGCCCTGGCTGCTGGTCCGCGGCGACTACTGCATCAGCATGCTCCACCGCTTCTTCAGCGAGCGGCAGGCCGACAGCTTCGGCATCTACTGCGACACTGCCGATGGCGGACGAATTGCCGGCATCGCGGGCAAGCCCGTGCATTGGCTGGACTGGAAACACTAAGACCACCGAGTGGACAACAACATGGAATTCAACCATTTCCTCAGCTCCTACCTGCCCGATCCGGATGCCTCCGGCAAACAGCTCTACGAGCACATGGTCGAGCAGGCCGTGGTGGCGGAAGAGGTCGGCTATGCCGGCATCTCCATCCCCGAGCACCACCTGATCAACATCCTGCTGGTGCCCTCGCCGCTGCAGATGGCGGTGAAGATCGCCGCGGTCACCCGGCACATCGAATTGGCTACCTCCATCGCCGTGCTGCCGATCCGCGACATGCGGGTATTCGCCGGCGAAGTGGTGCAGGCCGATGCCCTGTGCGACGGCCGGCTGGTGCTGGGCGTGGGGCGCGGCGCCTTCAAGTACGAGATCGAGATGCTCGGCGTGCCGATGAGCGAGACCCGCGAGCGCTTCGACGAATCCCTGGCCGTGCTGCAGGCCCTGCTGACGCGCAAGGAAGTGAGCTGGGACGGCAAGTACTACCAGTTCGGCCCGCTGACCGTGATGCCGCGCCCCGAGCGGGAAATTCCGCTGGTGGTGGCGAGCATGGCGCCCGAGGGCATCCAGGCCTGCGCGCGCCAGGGCTTCTCGGTGCAGACCACGCCGCTGAGCGGCGACCACCGGATGCTGCTGGACCAGGTCAACGCCTTTCGCCGTGGCAAAGCCGAGGCGAAAGCGAAATCCGCCAGGCGCGCCCGGCTGTCGCTGCAGCGCGCGACCTATCTCGCCCGCGATGAAGCCGACGCCCGCGAGAAGCTGCAACTGGCCTACGAGTACTACCGGCGTTTCGACAACGTGTTCACCGGGCCGGGCATCGTCCATGGCGGTGGCATCGAGGCGCTGCCACGCCAGCAGTCCATCGAGGAGCTGGGCAGGAACCTGCTCATCTGCACCCGCGAGCAGATGATCGATCAGCTTTCCGCCTATGCCGAGGCCGGTATCGACGAAGTGATCATGACCGCCAACTTCGGCCAGTCCCAGGAAGACAGCCTGGACATGATGCGGCGCTTCGGCGAGCAGGTCATTCCGCACTTCAGTTCCCGCTCGAACCAACCCAACCTGAACAAGAGGACCGGCTGATGCCCCTGCTTACCGTAGAACTCTTCCCCGGACGCACCCCTGAAAAGAAGCGCGAGCTGATCCAGGCGCTGACCGACACCTACCTCCAGGTCTGCGGCGGCAAGGCCCAGGCGGTCACCATCCTGCTCAAGGAGGTGGACCCGGCCGACTGGGGCGTAGGCGGCCGCAGCTACGCAGAGATCATCGCAGAAGCAAAGGTCCAGGGCTGAGGAGGCGCGTGATGAGCAAGGCAATCGATTGCGCCTATGTGGTGGACGGGCAGGGCCCCGCCCTGGTGATGGTGCACGGCATCGGCGCGCGCAAGACCGGCTGGGACAAGGTTACCGAGGCGCTGAAGGACAGCTTCACCTGCATCCGCTACGACCTGCGCGGCCACGGCGAGTCGCCGCTGCCGACCGAGGACTTCGGCCTGGAAGAACTGGTCGAGGACCTCGAAGCGCTGCGCGCGCGGCTGGGCATCGAGCAGATGCACATCATCGGCCATTCTCTCGGCGGGATGATCGGCCCCGCCTATGCGCACAAGTATCCGCAGCACGTGCTGAGCGTCGGGCTGCTGTCCACCGCGGCATTCCGCTCGCCGCAGGACAGCGAGAACGTGCGCAAGGTGGTCCGCGCCATGGAAGAAAAGGGCATCGGCCCGGTGCTGGATACCCTGACCCAGCGCTGGTTCACCGAGAACTTCTGCGCGACGCATCCGGAGGTCATCGAATGGCGCAAGCAGCAGGTGATGGACACGCCGGCCGAGGTGTTCCTCAACGTCTTCCACATCTACGCGGAGACCGAGATGGCGCCCTGGCTGCATGAAGTGAAGCAACCGTGCCTGGTGCTCACCGGCGAGTTCGACGGCGGCTGCAATCCGGGCCTGAACCGGCAGATCGCCGAGGCGTTGCCGCACTCGCAGCTGGTGGTACTGCCGGACCTCAAGCACGCCATCCTGATCGAAGCGAGCGACCAGGTGGTGCCCCACCTGAAAGCCTTCCTGGACAAGGCCTCGCACTAACGCCTGCCGATACGCCGGAGGAGGGTGGGCACTGCCCAACCCTCCCCGTAACCGCCCAGAACCATAAGAACAACAACTGCCCAACCGATCAGCAGGTCGATACCATGGCTCTGATTTATCCCATTCTCTTGCGGCGCATTCTTCTCGGAGCCCTGACCCTGTTGGGCGTCTCCGCACTCATCTTCGCGGCGGTGCAGCTGCTGCCCGGCGACATGGCGCAGAAGCTGCTCGGCCAGTCCGCCACGCCCGAGGCGCTGCATGCCCTGCGCCACGAGCTGGGGCTGGACCAGCCCGCGCTGAGCCGCTACCTGCACTGGCTGCTGGGCAGCCTGCAGGGCGACTTCGGCACCTCGCTGTCCAACGGCCGGGCGGTGTCCGAACTGATCGGCCAGCGCCTGCTGAACACGCTGTTCCTGGCCGGCTACACGGCACTGATCGCGGTGCCGCTGGCGCTGCTGCTGGGGCTGTTCGCGGCGCTCTACAAGGACTCGTTCTATGACCGGGTGGTGAACATCGTCTCCCTGGCGGCGGTGTCGCTGCCGGAGTTCTTCATCGGCTACATCCTGATCCTCTGGCTGGCGGTGAAGCACCCGCTGTTTCCTTCCATCGCCGACGTACCGGCCTCGGCAAGCCTGCTCGAGCACCTGCAGGCGGCCTTCCTGCCGGCGCTCACGCTGACCCTGGTGATCACCGCCCACATGATGCGCATGACGCGCATCGCGGTGCTCGACCTGCTGCAGCTGCCCTACATCGAGATGGCCCGGCTCAAGGGCCTGTCGCGGCTGAAGATCGTCCTGCGCCACGCGTTGCCCAACGCCTGGGCGCCCATCGTCAATGTCATTGCGGTGAACCTCGCGTACCTGATCACCGGCGTGGTGGTGGTCGAGGTGGTGTTCGTCTACCCCGGCCTCGGGCAACTGATGGTGGACTCGGTGATCAAGCGCGACGTCATGGTGGTCCAGGCCTGTTGCTGCATCTTCGCGGTGGTCTACATCGGCATCAATCTGCTCGCCGACGTGCTGTCCATCGTTACCAATCCGCGCCTGCTGCATCGCCAGTGAGAACGAGCCGATGAATGCCTTGATCGCAACCTTCAAGCAGATGACCTGGACCGCCCGCATCGGCCTGCTGATCATCCTTTTCTACACCTTCCTCGCGCTGTTCGGCCCGCTGGTGGCACCCTTCGGCGAGACCGAGATCGTCGGCGGCGAATACGACCCCTGGAGCGCGCAGCACTGGCTGGGCACCGATGCCCTGGGGCGCGACATGCTCTCGCGGGTGATCTTCGCCGCGCGCAACACCATCGGCATCGCGCTGCTGTCCACCGCGCTGGCCTTCTTCATCGGCGGTTCGCTGGGGCTGATCGCCGCTGCCATGGGCGGCTGGGTGGACAGTGCGCTGTCACGCCTGGTGGACGTGCTGATGGCGGTGCCGCAGCTGATCTGCGCGCTGCTCCTGCTGACCATCTTCGGCACCAGCATCGCCAACCTGGTGTTCGTCATCGCCCTGGTGGACGCCACGCGTATCTTCCGCCTGGCGCGCTCGGTGTCGCTCAACGTGGTGGTGACCGACTACATGGAGGTGGCCCGGCTGCGCGGCGAAGGGCTGTTCTGGCTGGTGGCGGTGGAACTGCTGCCCAATGTGCGGGCACCGCTGGTGGCGGAATTCGGCCTGCGCTTCTGCTTCGTGTTCCTGACCATTTCCTCGCTGTCGTTCCTTGGCCTGGGGTTGCAACCGCCGCTGGCGGACTGGGGCAGCATGGTCCGCGAGAATGCCTCGCTGATTTCCTTTGGCGACCTGACGCCATTGATCCCTGCCGCCGCCATCGGCGTGCTGGCGATCGCCGTCAACTTCGTTGCCGACTGGTTCCTCGCCCAGCGGCGATGACCGTCCTGCCCACCTATTGTCCGAGGACACGCAGCATGAGCGAACCCCTACTGAAGATTACCGGCCTGCGCATCGAGGCCGGCGGCGCGGACGGCTGGAGCGAGATCGTCCACGGCATCGACCTGCAATTGCAGCGCGGCAGGATACTCGGCCTGGTCGGCGAGTCCGGCGCCGGCAAGTCCACCATCGGCCTCGCCGCCATGGGCTACACCCGCGACGGCTGCCGCATCAGCGGCGGCGAGATTCTCTTCGACGGCATCGACCTGCGCCAGGTGCCCGAAGCGCTGCATCGCGAGCTGCTCGGCGCGCGCATCGCCTATGTGGCGCAGTCCGCGGCGGCGAGCTTCAACCCGGCGCACCGGTTGATCGACCAGCACTGCGAGAGCGCCCTGGAGCACGGCCTGGCGCCCCGCGAACAGGCGCGCCGGGATGCGGTGGCGCTGTACCGGAAGATTTCCCTGCCCGAGCCCGAGTCGATCGGCGAGCGCTATCCGCACCAGGTGTCAGGCGGCCAGTTGCAGCGGATCATGACGGCCATGGCGATGTCCTGCCGGCCGGACCTGATCATCTTCGACGAACCGACCACGGCACTGGACGTCACCACGCAGATCGACGTCCTGCTGACCATCCGCGAGCTGGTCCGCGAGTTCCAGGTGGCGGCCATCTACATCTCCCACGACCTCGCCGTGGTGGCGCAGATGGCCGACGAGGTGATGGTGCTCAAGGATGGCCACATGGTCGAACGCGGCGACAAGCGCCGGGTGATCGCCGAGCCGCAGGCGGACTACACCCGCTCGCTGTGGGCGGTACGCAACCTCGCGTGTGAGGCGCGTCCGCCGGTGGCCGCCGACCAGCAACCGCTGCTGGAGCTGCGCGGCATCCGCGCCGGCTACGGCAACAAACAGGTGCTCGACGACGTGTCGCTGAAGGTCTTTCCGGGGCGCACGCTGGCCATCGTCGGCGAGTCCGGCTCGGGCAAGTCGACGCTGGGGCGTTGCATCACCGGGGCCTTGCCCAGCCGCGAGGGCAGCATCCTGTTCCAGGGCAGGCCGCTTGCGGGGCATTACGCCAAGCGCAGCCGGGACGAGCTGCGTTCGATCCAGATGATCTACCAGATGGCCGACACCGCGCTGAACCCGCGCCACCGCATCGGTGACATCGTCGGGCGACCACTGCAGTTCTATGGCGGCCTCGATGCTGCCCGGCGCGAAGAACGAACCCGTGAATTGCTCGATGCCGTGGGCCTGGAACCCGGCCGCTTCATGGCCCGGCGGCCGGGCGAACTGTCCGGCGGGCAGAAACAGCGGGTGGGCATTGCCCGCGCCCTGGCGGCGGACCCGGCGGTGATCGTCTGTGACGAGATCACCAGCGCCCTCGACCAGCTTGTCGCGGAGGGCATCCTGCGGCTGATCGACGACCTCAAGCAGCGCCTGGGCATCACCTACCTGTTCATCACCCACGACCTGTCGGTGGTGAAGTCCATCGCCGACGACGTGCTGGTGCTCAAGGCTGGCCGCGTCGTCGATTTCGGCGACAAGCAGCGGGTGTTCACGCCGCCGTGCGACAGCTACGTCACGCGCCTGCTCGACAGCATGCCGCAGATGGACCCGGACTGGCTCGACGGCCTGTCGCAACGGGGTGTGGCCTGAACTCATTTCCGCTCAAGGAGCAAACCATGACCGCAACAACTCTGCAGGACTGGAGCGAGCGCGCGGCAACGCTCGCCATCGAAGGTCGCTGCTTCATCGACGGTGATTACTGCAGCGCGCAGGACCTGCGCACCTTCGACAAGGCCAGCCCACTCGACGGGCGCCGCCTGGCGGCCATCGCACGAGGTGGCGCAGCTGACATTGAGCGTGCCGTGGCCAGCGCGCGCCGGGTATTCGAGGCCGGGCACTGGTCGCGCATGGCACCGGTGCAGCGCAAGCGCATCCTGATCCGTTTCGCCGATCTGCTGGAAAGCCACGCCGAGGAGCTGGCGCTGCTGGAAACCCTCGACATGGGCAAGCCCATCGCCCACTCCCTGGCCACCGACGTGCCCGGCGCGGCCAATGCCATTCGCTGGTCCGCCGAGGCCATCGACAAGGTCTACGGCGAGATCGCCGCCACCGCCGAGGACCAGCTGGGCCTGGTCACCCGCGAAGCCGTGGGCGTGGTTGGCGTGATAGTGCCGTGGAACTTCCCGCTGCTGATGGCCAGCTGGAAGCTCGGCCCGGCGCTGGCGTGTGGCAACTCCGTGGTGCTCAAGCCGTCCGAGCGCTCGCCGCTGACGGCCATCCGTATCGCTCGGCTGGCCTGCGAGGCGGGCATCCCCGTGGGTGTGTTGAACGTGGTGCCGGGCTATGGCGCCGAGGCCGGTGACGCCCTGTCGCGGCACATGGACGTCGACGCCATCGCCTTCACCGGCTCGACCGGCGTGGCCAAGCGCCTGATGGTCGCCGCCGGGCAGTCCAACCTCAAGCGCGTGTGGACCGAGGCCGGTGGCAAGAGCCCGAACATCGTCTTCGCCGATGCGCCCGAGCTGCGCGCGGCGGCTATCAGTGCCGCCGCCGCCATCGCCTACAACCAGGGCCAGGTCTGCACTGCCGGTTCGCGCCTGCTGGTGCAGGAGTCGGTGCGCGAAGAATTCCTCGAGCATCTGCGTGAAGCACTGGCCGCGTGGACGCCGAACGACGCCCTTGATCCGGCCAGTCGCTATGGCGCACTGGTTGACGCCCAGCATCTGCAGTTGGTGCAGGGCTACATCGCCAGCGGCCTGGAGGAGGGCGCCCGGCTGGTGGCCGGCAGCGGCGAAAGCGAGGGTTGCTACCTGGCGCCGGTGGTCTTCGATGGCGTGCGCAACGACATGCGTATCGCCCGCGAGGAAATCTTCGGCGCCGTGCTCTCGGTCATCAGCTTCAAGGATGCCGAGGAGGCGGTGGCCATCGCCAACGACACGCCCTACGGCCTGGCGGCGGCCTTGTGGACGTCCAACCTGTCCCGCGCGCACCAGGTTTCGCGTGCGCTGCGGGCCGGCTCGGTGTGGGTCAACCAATACTCGGGCGGCGACATGACCGCGCCCTTCGGCGGCTTCAAGCAGTCCGGCAACGGGCGTGACCGTTCGCTGCATGCCTTCGACAAGTACACCGAACTCAAGGCGACCTGGATCAGGCTCTGAATGAACTAACTTTTGACCATGACGGACGCGGGGCGGAATAATCCGCCCCAACTGCCAACCTTGGAATCGGCACGCCATGTCACAACAGAAGGTGGCGCAGCAGAAAGCGGCGCAACGGAAAACGAAAAAGGTCTACGACCCTGAATTGCGCCGCGAGGAGATCATCAAGGCTGCCTTCCTCTGTCTGAGCGAGGAGGGCTACGCCAAGCTGTCCGCGCGCAAGGTGGCGGCGCGCGCCGAGATGGCGCTGGGGCACATCAGCTACCACTTCAAGGACATGAACGAGCTGCTGGTGGAGGCCTACAAGTACGCCTCGCACCAGCTCTACGAAGCGACCCGCGCGGGGCTGGTGGCCGAGCCGCGCACGTCCATGGCGCAGCTGGAAGTGTTCCTGCGCAGTGGCTTCACCAGCACCTTTCTCGACCGCAGCTACCTGTCGGTGCGCATCGACCTGTGGTCCGCCTCGCTGTTCCAGGAAGACATCGCCGACACCGAGCGCAAGCTCTACGCCATCTACCGCGAACGCCTGGTGGAAATCCTGCGCAGGATCGCCGAGGAGCGCGAGGTGGGCGCCGAGCGTATCGAGAACTCGGCCGACGCCATCATGGCCATGCTCGATGGCTTGTGGCTGGACTGGCAGCGTCGGCGCAACATGAAGGCCATCGAGCATGGCATCAGTGCCTGTCTCGATCTGGTGGCGTTCTACATGCCCGAATCCGGGCGCTGAGGCACCGCGCGGAATCTCCTGCCCGGGGACGCGGCAGACGACTCGAACCGCCCCTCAGTGAATCGTCGGGAAGCGCGCCTTGACCAGTTCCCGGGCTTGCCAGGTCATCTGGTCCAGCAGGCGATCGCGTTTCTGCTCGGCCTCGCGCATCGCCTTGCTGCCCTTCTGCTTCACCAGATAGGTGTGGATCTGCCGCACTTCCTTGGACTGGTAGATCGGCGCGAGATCCTGCACCGCGACCATGCCGTCGGAACGCCGGTCGCGGGTGTTCAGCAGCACGTGCGGCCCCTGCGCCGCCAGGATGCGGAAGCCCATCGCCTCGAAGACCGGCACCTTGCCCGCCGCACAGGCCAGTTCCGCGTGGGGGCGATGCTCGAGCATCTTCTGCAGCATGGCGCGGGCGATACCGCGCCGGCGGTGGCTGGCCTGGACGGCGAGGTAGGCCAGGGTGCAGGCCTGGGCGTCATCCTGGCTCGGCAGGTAGAGGGCGAAACCCAGCACCTGCGATGGGTCTTCATCATCCAGGGCGAGGATCAGCCGCGTGGGACCGTCCGGCGAGCCGTTCATGGCCTGCAGGTACAGGTGCACCTCGAAGCCGATCACGTACTGGTACAGCTGGAACAGCGGGTTGCTCGGCGTCAGCGGCACCGGGCTGACGTCGCTGAAATAGTCCACCACCATCTGCAGCACCTGGCTTTTCAGGGATTCGGGGGGCGAGGTGTCGAGGTTTACGAGGGTGAACATCTGAAGCTGGCTCCGGGCGTGCCCGATCCGGGGGAATCGGCGTGGTGCCCATTGTAACCTCCGCGGGCCTCGAACGATTCCTCCGGTGGGCGCTGGGCGGCAGGCGCTGCGCAGCTTTCCCAGCCATCGCGCGAGGGTCTTGTACAGGGTCACTGCGGCGGCGCTCCGGCACCCAGGCGTCGAGCTGGAGCTGGTAGCGCACCTTCCACGCGCGCTACCAGGGCATCGCGCTGGACCTCCCGCCGGTGGAGTTGCACATGCTCGCCGGACTGTCCGCGCGCCTTGTTTTCTGGCGATTCCGGTCAATGCTCTATCAGCCCGCCAGCGTTCCCGGCAGGCAGGCTGCCGAGCGAGCTTCCCCTGGCTTGATATGCATCAAAGGGATTTCGCTCCGGCCAAGCACACTGGGTCCGGTCGGCCGAGGCGCCGCGGGCAGTCGTTCCCTGCGATCCCCGGTCCTGTGCATCCATGGTGCATTCCAAGCGAGGAGAAACAACGATGGCAATGATGAAAGCGGCGATCTTCGTGGAACCGGGGCGAATCGAGCTGGCGGACAAACCCATCCCCGAGGTCGGCCCCAACGACGCGCTGATCCGCATCACCACGACCACCATCTGCGGCACCGACGTGCACATCCTCAAGGGCGAGTACCCGGTGGCCAGGGGGCTGACCGTCGGGCACGAACCGGTTGGCGTCATCGAGAAGCTCGGCAGCGCGGTCAAGGGCTACCGCGAGGGCCAGCGGGTCATTGCCGGTGCGATCTGCCCGAATTTCAATTCCTATGCCGCGCAGGATGGCGTGCCCTCGCAGGATGGCAGCTACCTCGTCGAGAGCGGTCGCTGCGCCTGCCACGGCTACAAGGCCACCGCCGGCTGGCGCTTCGGCAACCTGATCGACGGTACCCAGGCCGAGTACGTCCTGGTGCCCGATGCCGAAGGCAACCTCGCGCCGATCCCGGACAGTCTCACCGACGAACAGGTGCTGATGTGCCCCGACATCATGTCCACTGGCTTCAAGGGCGCCGAGAACGCCAATATCCGTATCGGCGACACCGTGGTCGTCTTCGCCCAGGGGCCGATCGGCCTGTGCGCCACCGCTGGCGCCCGCCTGCTGGGTGCCTCGACCATCATCGCGGTGGATGGCAACGCGCACCGGTTGGACATTTCCCGCAGCATGGGGGCCGACGTCACCCTGGACTTCACCAAGTGCGACGTGGTGGAGGAGGTGATGAAGCTCACCGGTGGGCGCGGCGCCGATTCGTCCATCGAATGCCTGGGGCTGCCGAGCACCTTCGAGCAGGCGATGAAGGTACTCAAGCCGGGCGGGACGCTGTCGAGCCTGGGGGTCTACTCCAGCGATGTGCACATCCCGCTCTCGGCGTTTGCCGCCGGCCTGGGTGACCATCGCATCAATACCGCCCTGTGCCCTGGCGGTAAGGAGCGCATGCGCCGCCTGATGAGCATCATCGAGTCGAACCGCGCCGACTTCGGCTCGCTAGTGACGCACCACTATGCGCTCGACGACATCGTCAACGCCTACGACCTGTTCGCCCACCAGCGCGACGGCGTGCTGAAGATCGCCATCAAGCCCTGAGGTGGAGGCAATGGCCTGATGCCGTCCGCAGCAGGTCATTGCCCCGAATGATCCGGCCAATTGCGCAGGGCAGGGCAAATCCAGTATTGTTGAGAACGATTATCATGTTTAACAGTACTGGACGTTCATGGACAGCGAGCGGGCATTCGAACGGGATGTTGAGCGGCTTTACCTTGCCCACCACGGGTGGCTGAAGGGCTGGCTGCGCCGCCGCCTGGGCGAGCACGCCGATGCGGAAGACCTGGCCCATGACACCTTTGTGCGGGTGATGCGCTCGCGCAGCGCCATCGCCGACCTGCGCCAGCCGCTGGCCTACCTCGCCACCATTGCCAACAGCCTGCTGATCAACCGCTGGCGCCGTCAGGCGGTCGAGCGGGCCTACCTCGAAGCGCTGGCCGCGCGTCCCGAAGCGGTAGCGCCGTCCGAGGAAGAACGCCTGCTGCTGATCGAGGCTTTGGTGGAGGTCGATGAGCTCCTGCATGGCCTGGCGCCCCAGGTGCGGGAAATCTTCCTGCTGTCGCAGCTCGACGGCCTGACTTACCCGCAGATCGCGTTGCGCCTGGAACTGAGCGTCAACCAGGTGCAGAAGGCGATGAGCAAGGCGTTTGCGGCCTGCTACGCGAGCCGGTTCGAGTGAACGCCATGTCCCGCGAGAGCGATTCCCGGCCCATCTCCAGCAGCATCCGCGACCAGGCGATTGCCTGGTTCACCCTGGCCCAGTCGGGCTGCATGAGCGATGCCGAGCAGCGCCAGTTGCTGGTCTGGCGCGAGGCCAGCAGCGAGCACGAGCGCGCCTGGCAGCGCCTGAGCAGCATCCCGCTCGGCCTGCAGCGTCACGCCGGCGCACTGGCCGACCCGATGGCGCGGCAGCTGGCCGGTCGCCGCCACTACAACGAGATGGACCGGCGCAAGGCGCTCAAGGTGCTGGTCGGTTTCGGCCTGCTCGGCGGGCTTGCCTGGCAGGGCCGCGACACGCAGTGGGTGCAGGGCGCCATGGCGGACTACCGCACCGGCGTCGGCGAGCGAACGCCGCGCACGCTGCCCGATGGCACGCGCCTGTGGCTCAACACCGCAACCGCGGTCGACCTGCATTACACCGACAGCGCTCGCGAACTGCGCCTGCGCTACGGCGAAATCGAGATTCTCACCGCCCGCGATGGCGCGGGGCGGCCGTTCCGGGTTGTCAGCGGCGACGCAGTGTTGCAGCCGTTTGGCACGCGCTTCCGCGTCCGCAGGGACGAAGGCGGGCGCGGCACCTTGCTGGCCGTCACTCAGGGGCGGGTCGCTGCCAGTTCGCGGGCCGGCGGCGAGGCGAGGGTGATCGAGGCGGGGTCGCAAGCTCGCATCGATGCGGCTGGCGTCGGCGCTCCGCAGGTGCTGGAAGCGAATGGCGGTGCCTGGGTCGATGGCTACCTGGTGGCCGAGCGCATGCGCCTTGGGGATTTTCTCGCCGAGCTGGACCGCTATCGCCCCGGGCTGCTGCGCTGCGATCCGGCGGTCGCCGGTATTCGCCTGAGCGGCTCCTATCCGCTGGCCGATACCGACCGGGTGCTGGCCATGCTGCAGGACAGCCTGCCGGTGACGGTCCAGCGGCGCACCCGCTACTGGGTGACCGTGGGCTCGCGCTAGGGAAAGAAGCCCAGCGCTGCGGAAAATCGCAGACGAGCGCCGCAGAAAAACACCAATGAAAATAATTCTCGAAAAGTCGGCAGGTTTTCGTTTCTCGCTTGGCCTAGGGAGAAATCCCTGCTCGCTCACGCGGGCCCACAACGAGAAACGGACCCTCTGCCCATGACGCTTCACCCCATCGCCCGCGCCCTGCGCCAGTCGCTCGGCCTTGCCCTGCTGTCCTGTTCCACGCTGGCCCTGCTGCCGATGTCGCCGGCACAGGCCGAATCCGCGGTCACGCGGACCCAGCACTACGCCATTCCCGCCGGCCCGCTGGATCAGGTGCTCGGCGATTTCGGCCGCAGTGCCGGCATTCCCATCTCGGTGAACGCCGGCCTGACTGAAGGCAAGCGCAGCGCCGGGCTCAATGGCGAGTACAGCATCGAAGACGGATTTGCCCGCATCCTGTCTGGTACGCAACTGACAGTGCGCCGCCTGGAAAACGGCGGCTTCGGCCTGGTGCCGACGCCGTCGGATGCGGTGCTGGAGATGGATTCCACCACGGTGTCCAGCCAGGTGCTGGACGCGACCACCGAGGGCACCAATTCCTATTCGGCCCGCGCGGTGACCATCGGCAAGGGCGCGCACACCCTGCGCGAGACCCCGCAGTCGGTGACGGTGCTGACCCGTCGTTACATGGACGACCAGAACGTCACTACCATCGAACAGGCGATGGAGAAGACGCCGGGCATCGCCGTCTACGAGTCGCCCATGGGCGGCAAGTACTTCTACTCCCGCGGCTTCATGATGCAGGGCCAGTACCAGTACGACGGCGTGCCGCTGGATGTCGGCGGCGAGTACGTCCAGGCCAACAGCTTCTCCGGCGATATGGCCTTCTACGACCGGGTCGAGGTGCTCAAGGGCGCGGCGGGCATGCTCAAGGGCTCGGGCAGCTCCACCGGCGGTGTCAATTTCGTCCGCAAGCGGGGCCAGAGCGTGCCGGAGACCAAGCTGTCGCTCTCGGCCGGCTCCTGGGACAACTACCGCGGCCAGGTGGATACCGGCGGCCCGCTCAACGAGTCCGGCACGCTGCGTGGGCGAACAGTCGTGGCGCTGCAGGACCGCCAGTATTTTTACGATGTCGGCAAGCGCAATGACCAGATTCTCTACGGCGCGCTGGACTACGACGTGACCCCGGATACCACCGTGGGCCTGGGCGTTGCCTACGAGAAGCTGGATGCGACTCCGTGCTGGCACGGCCTGCCGCGCTACAGCAACGGCAAGGACCTGAAGCTCAGCCGCTCGACCTGCCTGGGCGCTACCTGGAACAACTGGGAAAGCGAGCGCACCACGGTATTCGCCGACCTGTCCCAGCAGTTGAACGAGGACTGGGCCTTCAAGTTCGCCGGCGTCTGGACCCACAACGACCAGGACATCAAGTACGCCCTGTCCGAGACCTCGGGCGGTGTTGCATCGGGCGCGACCTCGGCGCCTTCCTCGGTGTATTCCGGGCTGTTCGACTACGACCAGACCGACTACGGCTTCGATGCCTACCTGGACGGAAAATTCGAGGCCTTCGGCCTGCAGCATGAGCTGACCGTCGGCGCCAACGCCAGCCGCGCCAGGACCCACGATCACTACGCGCTGATCAACATGACCAGCCTGCTGGGTACCTCGCAGGACCCGTTCCATCCCAACTCGCACATCCCCGAGCCGGCGGATGATTTCTACGCGCCCAACTCCTACCGCGGCGGCCCGGTACCCACCAACTCGGACACCCGCCAATTCGGCACCTACGCCACCCTTCGCCTGAAGCTGGCCGAGCCTTTGACCGCGGTCCTGGGGTCGCGCGTCAGCTGGTACCGCAACAGCCGAGACTCCTACACTCAGGCCTGGGATTACTGGCAGCACGACCGCAGCCAGGAGAACGGCCAGGTCACGCCGTTCGCGGCACTGATCTACGACCTCAACGATGAGTGGTCCGTCTACACCAGCTACGCGGATATCTTCCAGCCGCAGAGCACCTACACCGACGAATCCGGCAGCCCGCTGCAACCCAAGACCGGCGCCAGCTACGAGCTGGGCATCAAGGGCGAGCTGCTGGAGGGCCGGGTCAACACCGCCTTCAACCTGTTCCGTACGGTGGAGGAACACCGCGCCGAGGCGGACTACGACACGGTCTGTGCCGGCTCATCCGACGGCTACTGCTACACCGATGTGGGCAAGGTGCGCGCCCAGGGCTTCGAGGCGGAAATCAGCGGCGAGGTCATCGATCGCCTGCAACTGCTGGCCGGCTACACCTACACCCAGACCAAGTACCTCAAGAGCGCCGAGGAAAATCCGCAGGAACCGACCTTCACCACCACCTACTTCCCGCGCCACCTGTTCCGCGCCTGGGCCGACTATCAACTGGCCGGCGAGCTGGACCGCTGGAGCCTGGGGGCGGGCGTGACGGCGCAGAGCGACACCTCCGTGCACAGCGGCAAGGTCACCTCGGTGCAATCGGACTACGCCATCTACAGCGGCCGCCTGGGCTATCGCATCGACGATCACTGGACGGTCGCGCTCAACGGCAACAACCTGTTCGACAAGAAGTACTACCAGAGCGTCGGTGCCGTTTCCTGGGGCAACTTCTACGGCGAGCCGCGCAACTTCATGGTGACCCTGCAAGGCGCGTTCTGACGCCGATTGGCCTGCGCACTGCCGCCGCGAAGATGCCGTTGATGCCAATCACGGCCTCTTCGTTGGGCGCCCCGGCAAGCAGTTGCTGCCTGGCGAGCTTCTCCATGGCCGCCGGGCCAACGCTTTGGCCGGCACGGACATGGGGCGAGCGGCACATCGCGCGCGGGCCTGCGGCTACTCAACAGAAGAAGTGGCACAGGGCTTTCGAGCGTCAAGTGGTCTGGATCACCGGAGCTTCCTCCGGCATTGGCGAGGCCCTGGCCGGCCTGCTGTTGCAACAGGGCGCGCGCGTCATCCTCTCCGGCCGGCGCGAGGCAGCGCTGCAGGCTGTCGCCGAGCAGGCGCCGCAGCGCTCTCTGGTACTGCCTTTCGAGAGCGCGCCCGGTCGCTCAGGGCAGACGGCAACTGGCGGTCGTCAGCTCGGCAGCCGGCAGGGTCGGCGCTCCGCTGTGCACCGGCTATCGTGGCGCCAAGCACGCCGTGATCGGCTACTTCGAAGCCTTGTGCGCAGAGGTTGAACACACCCATGGCATCCGTGTCAGCGTGATCCTGCCCGGTTCGGTGCGCACCTGCGTGGCAGTCAATGTGCTCGGTGTACGCCGCGGCTGCGCGGCGCATCGTCGATGGGCGAGCGGCCGGTCAGCGCAGCATCGAAGTGGCGGAAGGCACCGAGAAGCTCGCCCTGTACCTGCGGGGCACCGATCCCGGAGCGGCTGTTCACGCTCGCCGCCGCTGACGGCGCCCGCCTGGCCGAGGAGCGTGCCCGCAACGGCAATGCCGATATCGACCCCGGAGCGGTGCAGCGCCTGGACAGCCTAGGGCCGCTGCTGGAAAGAAACGACCAGGTTTGTGCCTGCTGAGTGGCGGCCACTGGCCGATAGCAGCCGCCAGTGAGAGGCAGCTTCCGGCCAGGGAGGGTTATCGAAGATACTCACTTGTAGAGCGACTGACGCCATCTAGACTCCGTAATTCATGGAGCCCGGAATGTTGAGCGTGTGCGTCATCTGGACGCCCACCGCAGTTCACAGGTTCGCCTCCTTAGCGCATTCCCAACGCAAGGAAGTCGACGATGCCACACCCGCTGAAACTGCTGCCTATCGCTGTCCTGAGCCTTTCCATTGGCGTGCCGCTGCTGCAGGCCGCCGAGCAGTCGCCCGTCGCGCAGGTTACCCAGCCCGCTACGGGTGTAGTGATGCATCCCGAGTACGCCAAGGCCATTGCGCGCATGGCCTACCTCTGGGGCTGGCCGATGGTGAACATGCTCAATCGCAATGACACCATCACCAAGGCGCCGCACCCCGGCCTGCTGGGGGGCATCCTGCCGGTGGCTCCGCGAGGCCAGCTGGGCATGTTGCACGACTACATCACCCCGGCGGAAACTTTCGTCACCTGCCCGAACCAGGACGTGGTCTACGGCTTGGGCTTCTTCTCCCTGGACGAGGAACCGGTGATCGTCCAGGTGCCGGATTTCGGCGACCGGTTCTGGGTCTACTCGATTTATGACCAGCGCACGGACCAGGTCGGCGAACTGGGCAAACCCTACGGCAGCAAGCCGGGCTTCTACCTGCTGGTGGGGCCGAACTGGAAGGGTGAGAAGCCCGAGGGCGTGGAGGCGATCATTCGCAGCCCCACGGCGCTGACCAACGCCATCCCGCGCATCTTCATGGACGATACTGCCGAGGACCGTGCGGCGATCCAGGAAAAACTCAACCAGATCGCCTTCTACCCGTTGAAGGACTTCGACGGGAAGATGAAGAGCATCGATTGGAAGAACACCCCGGACATCCCCAACCCCAACGCGGCCAAGGCCAGTGGCGGGGAAACCAAGTGGGTGATCCCGGAGAAATTCTTCGACCAGTTCCCCAAGGTGCTGGAGATGGTACCGCCTCTGCCGGGTGAAGAGGCGCTCTACGGCCAGTTCCGCCTACTGATGGACGCAGCCGCCAAGGACCCGGAGCTGAAGAAGCTGCTGGTGCAGACGGCGGTGGAGAGCGAGAAGGAAATCATCAAGCCGTTCTTCGAGTGGAAGCACAACGGACGCCCGGCGGGGAACGGCTGGAACCGCTCGACCAACAACGCGCAGTTCGGTATCGATTACTTCAACCGCACCGGTACGGCGAAGTCGAACATGTTCGACAACCGTCCCACCGAGACCCAGTACTTCTATACCGATTTCGACAAGACCGGCGCCCCGCTCAACGGCGCGCACAGCTACGAAGTGACCTTCGCCGCCGGCCAGGAACCCCCGGTGAACGGCTTCTGGTCGCTGACGCTGTACAACGAGAAGCATCTGTTCAGCACCAACAAGCTCAACCGCTATTCCCTGGGCACCAAGAACAAGGACCTCAAGCGCAACGCCGATGGTTCGCTGACCATCCATATCGGCCCGATCTCGCCCGGCAAGGACCAGGAGAGCAACTGGCTGCCTTCGCCCAAGGAGCCGATCTCGCTGTACATCCGCTCGTACTGGGGCAAGGAACCGATCCTCGATGGCAGCTGGCAACCGCCGGTGATCAAGAAGATCAAGTAAGCCGTCCGCTGTATTTCTCCCCGGCGGTGCGACGAGCACCGCCGCTCACCTTCAGGAGACTGATCCATGGGTTCCATGCACCGAGTATTCGCGCTATCCGCGCTGGCCGCTTCGCTCATGTATTTACCGGTGGTACAGGCGGCGGATCAGGCACCTGCTTCGCCGCTGATCAAGCAGATCAACAATGGCAACTGGCTCGATCCGAAGGAGGCCGAAGACCTGCGCGACGAGCTGTACTACCAGCGCGCGGTATTCGCCTACATGACCATGCTGCCGGCGCTCAATACCATCGGCATGAAGGACGGTTCCGAGAAGGCCTTCGGCGCCGGCTACAACGTGCTGCCGATCTGGAAGCAGCGCATGGACGCGCGGACCATGGTGCCCACGCCGAACGCCGACGTGATCTATTCGATGAGCTACCTGGACCTGAAACAGACCGGGCCGCTGGTGGTGAAGGCGCCGGCCAACGTCATCGGCATGTTCACCGATTTCTTCCAGCGCACCCTGACGGACGTCGGCGCGGTGGGGCCGGACCGCGCGCGGGGCGGCCTGTACCTGCTGCTGCCGCCGGACTACAACGGCCCGGTGCCGGGCGGCTATTTCGCAGTCAAGTCACGCACCTACAACGTCTTCCTGTTCTTCCGCACCATCATGGCCAAGGGTGACGGCAAGCCTGACCCGGCACCGGCGGTGAAGAATGCCGAGCTGACCCGCGTCTATCCGCTGTTCACGGTGGAGAAGGACGTCAAACCCATGGCGTTCCCGGATGCCAGCGGCAAGGCGCTGAACATGATGTACCCGGTGGACAACAGCTACTGGGCCAAGCTCAAGGCGTTCGTCGACTACGAGCCGGTTGAGGCCATCGACCCCGAGCTGCGCGGTGTGCTGGCGTCCATCGGCATCATCAAGGGCGAACCGTTCAAGCCCACGGCGAAGCAGGAAGAGTTGCTGAAGAAGGCCGTGGAGACTGCGCCGAAGATGATCCTCGCCAACCGCCAGCTGGGCCGCGACGACAAGCGCAACCTCTACTACAAGGACCGCCAGTACGAGAACACCTGGGCCGGCGGCACCAACGACTGGATGCAGGACAGCTACCTGGACGTGAGCCAGCGCGCCAACTTCTTCCAGTTCGCCTACTCCTCCGCGCCGGCGATGGTCATGCACACTACGGGCGCCGGCTCGAAATACCCCTTCACCGGCCGCGACAAGGACGGCAAGTTCCTCGAAGGCGGCAGCACCTACAAGCTGCGCCTGCCGCCCAATCCGCCGGCTGCGCTGTTCTGGGCCGTGACGGCCTACAACATCACCGACGGCACCATGCCCGAAACCAAGCAGCTGCTGCCGTCCACCAACGGCTACTACGACATCCCCAAGCAGCAGGACGGCTCCATCGAAATCTGGTTCGGCCCGGAGAAGCCGGCTGATGTGGCCGACGCGGCCTTCATCCAGACCATTCCTGGGCGTAACTTCCTCGTGGCCCTGCGCCTGTACGGCAGCGAAGATGCGTTCTACGACCAGACGTGGAAACCGGATGATGTGGTGAAGGTAAAGTAAGGCGCTTGGACACGCTGGCGGGACAACTCCGTCAGCGTCCGCTTCTGGCCGATGGCTCCCTATCCGATTGGTTGGAACCTGCCTGATGCGGCCAGCATATTTCTTTTCGTTATTCCCATGTCGGCTTTTTCTGGTTTCAGTCTCATAGAACTGAGTTCCTTGTTTCGACTGCAATATTCCTTCTGCTTACGCAGGGTTTTGTGCGTTGCACGAGGTGATAGAACTCTCAGTCCATGGTGGATAGTCTCAAGCCTGTCTCCGATTTAAGTGGAAGCTAGGACAGGAGTCGACGCCAGAGTCCAATTGAAGAAACATCATGCGTTTTCAGTTGAGATTTTCCCCACGCTGATGCCGAGGTCATATCGCCCACGATGGATGGGAAAATTTTTCTGCCAGGAAATTTATGAAAGCTCTTACCTTCGCCGGAAGATGTTTTCGGCTGGGGTATACCGCGTAAACCCCGAGCTCGACGGATTTATACTCCGGCAAGATTTCAACCAGATCCCCTCTGCGAATATCCTCGGCAATCATGAAACTCGGTTGTAACGAAATACCTCCATCAGCCAAAGTGATATGGCGACAGGTATCTCCATTGTTGCACCGCACGACAGAACGTGTGCGCACGGTTTCGCTACCGCTTGGCCCCTCGAATACCCAATCATTACCGCTGGCGTAATTGGAGTACGCCACTATCGTGTGTTCCGCCAGGTCATCCAGTTTGCGTATCGCTGGATGGCTAGACAGATATCCCGGCGAGGCACTCAAACACATTCTGGTGGTGGCCAGCCGGCGCCCGACTAGCGACGAGTTTTCCATCCGTGCAATACGCACAGCGGCGTCAAATCCCTCCTCGACCAGATCCACGAGCCGATCATTCAGACTGATGTCCAGTTCAATCCTGGGATATCTACGCATGAAGTCGGCCCAGATGGGGGCAAGGTGCAGGATGCCAAAACTGACCGGTGCATTGACCCGGAGCACTCCGCTCGGCTCGGGCCGGGCGGCTGATACGGCTTCTTCCGCTTCGTCCATCATCGCAAGGACCTCCCTGGCCTGGTGATAGAACTGGCGGCCCTCGTCAGTCAATGAGAGGCGCCGCGTCGTTCGATGGAGCAAGCGTGCCCCCAGCCGTTCCTCCAGTGCGTTTACGTAGCGGGATATTGCTGCCTTTGACATTCCCAAGGGTTCAGCAGCGCCTACAAAACTCCCTTTGTCGACGACGGTGCAGAAGACCTGCATCTCGAGAGCGCGATCCATTATTGTTCCACCATTCGGGATAAATAATCACATATAACAATGTTTATCTCAAAAAATAAGCCTATAGACTAGCCCCATCGACACTTGAATCAACGCATCTGGGAGAGGTAGCTATGAAAGTCACCGTAATTGGTACCGGCAACATGGGCTCCGGCTTCGCCAAGCAGCTTTCCAACGCGGGTCATTCGGTCCGGATCACGGGGCGCGACTTTGAAAAGGCCAAAGCGTTGGCCGACCAGTACCCGAACGTCACTGCCTATATAGCTTCTGAGGCCCTGGGTGACAGCGATGTGGTCGTCCTTGCAACTGGCTTTAGTGATGCTGTCTCTGCTCTGAAAGGCTTGGGTGATCTGACTGGGAAAGTGATCGTGGATATCACCAATCCGCTGAGCGCCGACTACATGTCCTTGACCATTGGCCATGTGACCAGCGCTTCCGAAGAAATTGCCAAAGCCCTGCCACAGGCTCATGTCGTAAAGGCGTTCAACACACTGTTTGCGCAAGTGCTCGCTGATGGCCCTGAGTTCGCCGAAAACCAGCGCGGCAGCGTGTTTGTCGCCAGCGACAACGAACGCGCCAAGCAGACGGCAGTTTCGCTGGCCCAGAGCATGGGGTGGAACGCCGTCGACGCAGGCGGGCTGATTAATGCTCGCTACCTGGAGCCGCTGGCAGGTTTGAATATTTACCTCGGTTACGGCGCGGGCCTGGGTACCTCCATTGCTCCTGTCTGGCTCAACAAGTAAGGCAACCCTGAGGAATCACCATGAAGACGTCGCTCCCGCTGCTGTTTGTATCTCATGGTGCTCCAATGTTCGCTATCGAGCCTGGTCTGGCTGGCCAACAGTTGACCGAGCTCGGTCGCGAACTGCCGCAGCCCGATGCAATCGTGGTCATCTCGCCTCACTGGATGACTCGAGGCGAGGTCTGCGTCACCTCGAGCACCAGCCCAAAAACCATCCACGATTTCGGTGGGTTTCCAAATCAGCTTTATGAACTGAGCTACCCCGCCCCAGGCGCACCGGCACTGGCGAATCACATTGTTGAGCTGCTCGGTTCGGCAGGTTGGAAAGCGCGCCTGGACGCAACTCGCGGCCTCGATCACGGTGCGTGGGTGCCGCTGCTCTACCTGGCGCCTTCAGCAACAGTGCCAGTGGTCCAGGTCTCGATGCCCATGCCTATGGATACCTACGGTGCCTTGGCGCTGGGTAAAGCACTCAAGCCTCTTCGCGACATGAACGTGCTGGTAGTGGCTTCTGGAAGCCTGACCCATAACCTTTATGAGTTCCGAGGAGCTACGTCCGACAGCGCGGACTACGTCAAAGACTTCGCTGCCTGGACTGCGATGACACTGCAGCGCGGGGACACAGAACAAATGTTGGAATACCGACGCTTTGCACCGGCTGCTGATCGAGCTCACCCGACGAATGAACACTTCTTACCCCTGTTGATTGCTCTTGGCGCAGCCGGAGAGAAGTATCAAACGCGCGTTCTGGAGGGGGGCATTACCTACGGAGTGTTGGCGATGGATAGCTACCTTTTCGACTCGGCTCCATCGACTCAAGGCGTTGTTGAACATGATTCATGAAATTGGCTTTTCTGAAGCGATAAAAGAACCCACATCTGGCATCTACTTCCGCAAGAGTTGTAACGCCGTTGATCCCAAAGCCCGTTTGCTTTTGTTGCACGGTGTTGGGTCGAACGAAGTCAATCTGGCGAGCGTGGCTGCATCACTGCCGGTGGATCTGGAGGTTCTATTGCTACGGGGCCCCCTACAAACGGGGCCTCAGGGCTTCGCGTGGTATCAGGTCAACTTTACCAGCGACGGCCCTTCGTTCAGCTATACGCAGGCTGAATCCAGCCGGCAGCTGTTGAAGCAATTCCTGGAAGCGCTTCCCTCGTTGCCGACGGTGATCGCGGGCTTCAGCCAGGGTGGAATCATGAGTGCAAGTATCGGATTAACCGAGCCAGAGCTTTTCGCAGGGTTCGGAGTTTTGAGCGGAAGAGTGCTGAGAGAAATCCACACCCAGATTGCTTCTGATGATCGACTTGAGTCGCTCTCAGGATTTATTGCCCATGGTAAGCGGGATGCTGTTCTGCCCAGCAGATGGGCACAGGAAACTGACACCTTGCTGGACCGGATTGGAGTAAAGCATGAGACACATTTTTACGACATGGCCCATGAGGTGATTGATTTGGAAATGGCCGATTTTTCCAAGTGGTTATCCAAAACGCTGCAACTCACTTAACAACAGGAGATACAATCATGATTGATTCACGCACCGCGCCCTATGCTGCATTCGTGCTGCGGCTGGCACTCGGTATCATGTTCATTGCACATGGCTTGACCAAAGTATTCGTATTTACCCCTGCGGGCACCGCTGGATTTTTTGAATCAGTTGGATTCCCAGGTTTTCTGGCATATCCAGTCATTGCATTCGAAGTGATTGGTGGCGTTCTGCTAGTGCTTGGCGTTTATACTCGTTGGATTGCTGCGCTGGCAGTTGTCCAGTTATTCATGGCTGCGACCGTTCACTTCGGTAATGGTTGGAGCTTCACCAATGCCAACGGCGGCTGGGAATACCCGATCTACCTGAGCGCCACTGCTCTGGTTGTAGCGCTGCTGGGTGATGGTCGTTTCGCGATGAAGCCCTCCACCCGAGCGTAGCTTCGACGTGCAGTAACTTCCCCGCGCTGCCCCTGCTTCAGGATAGCTATAAGCTGCGATGCGTGTGGCGCCTGGAGCGAGTATGCGGCCCAAGCTGCGATGTGCCGCATGGCTTCTTCAGGCCCGAAACTGGCCGCCAGATTGGCCCTCGCTTGCGAGATTGAATCTGACTGGAAGCGTCCGGCTACAACCGATATGTTAGCCACCTCATGCTAAACCCGGCGGAATCCGGTTATGTGCCACAGAGCTTGTGGAGTAATGCAAGTCAACATCTTTTTAAATGTCGTTTTGACATTATGAGGTGAAGCTCTTAGGTAAGTGTGAGCAAGTCTGCCGGAGGAGGTAAGTTTCCTCCGGCAGCGTTTGCCTTAATCTGGATAGTGCTGTTTCGGTTTGGGGTGCGCTCGCTTTTTATTACATGGTCGAAGTCTGTGGTTCTGACTTTCAGGGTTCGCCTTGCAGCGGCTCTGTGACGATCTATTAAGGCGCTGAAATAATGCGCAGGATAGATGCGTTTCTGGTTTTATCACGGCGGTAATCGATATGAAGCATGCGGTTATCTCAGTAATTGTCCTGTCTCTGCTCGGCAGTCTTGCATTGAGATCATAGGTGTTTGATCAATCCATCACCCACGACTAACCGCATACGCAAGGCTGCATCCCAAGTTGCCTGCCTTCCAACGCCCCAATCAGCTCTTTTGGGCTCTCTGCGTAGTCGATCCGAGGTCTCTGTTTCCTCACCGACACTCCCCCCGTTTCAGCAAGGTTTGTGTGTTTTTTTCACCGGTAAATCCACAGTCAGCAGCCTGCTTCCGCCCAGACATGGACGGAAGTGGCCTGCAAAGTGTTGGAGGCTGCCTCAGGTTCCGGACTTGATCTTCGTCCAACTGCGGGTCATGGCGCGCTCGATGCTGATGGGTACCGGCGACAGGGTGAACAGGTTGCCGCGCTGGTCGGCCGGGATGAACATCGCGTGGTTCTGCAGCAGTTCCGGGGCAACGGTGTCCTGCGCGTCACGGTTGGGGTTCGGGTAGCCGATGATGTTCGATACCTGGACGATCACCTTGGGGTCCAGCAGGTAGTTGATGAACGCCTGAGCCTCCGCAGGGTGTTTCGCGCCCTTGGGAAGGGCCATGGTGTCAGCCCACATCAGGGTGCCTTCGCGCGGCAGCAGCATGCGGATGTCGTTGCCGTTCTTGGCGCTGGCGGCCATTCCCTGGGCCTGAAGCACTGCCGCGGACCAGCCGACCACGATGCACACGTCGCCGTTGGCCAGATCGGAAGCCAGCTTGGCGGAGTTGAAGTAGCGGATGTAGGGGCGGATTTTCAGCAACAGCGCTTCGGCCTTCTGGTAATCTGTGGGGTTGCGGCTGCTCGGGTCGAGCCCCAGGTAGTGGAGGGCGATGGGCAGCAGCTCTTCGGGCGCATCGAGGAAGGCGACGCCGCAGGATTGCAGCTTGCTGATGTTCTCCGGCTTGAACAGCAGGTCCCAGCTGTCCAGCCTGGCCTCGGCGCCGAGGGCATTGCGCACCTTGTCGGCGTTGTAGCCGATCAGGGTGGTGCCCCACAGGTAAGGCACGGCGTACTGGTTGCCCGGGTCCACCCGTTCCAGGTTGTGCATGATGCCCGCGTCCAGGTGCGACCAGTTGGGCAATTGCTGTCGGTCCAGTTTCTGGATGGCGCCGGCCTGGATGAACTTGGCGATCTGCACGGTATTGGGGAAGACCAGGTCGTAGCCGGAGGTGCCGGTGAGCATCTTCGACTCCAGGGTGTGCGGGCTGTCGAAGACGTCGTAATTGACCTTGATGCCGGTCTGGGTTTCGAAGTCCTTGATCACCTGCGCCGGCAGGTAGTCGACCCAGTTGTAGATATTCACTTCACGTTGCGCAGCGCTCGCAGGGGTGAACGGAAGGCTGGCGCAGACGAGCAGGGCGGCGAACCATTTCTTGTCTAGTTTCATCGGATCAGCTCACGTTGAGGGTGGCGGCCAGGATCACAGCTTGTAGATGAAGAACCATTCCAGGGTGTCGAAGCGGTCGTTACCCAGTACTTCCTTGGCGCCGGCCTGCGGATCGACCCAGTTGTAAGCCAGCGAGGTGTAGATGTGCTCGGTGGGCATCCACTCGACGTACACCCCGGTCTCGTTGGCGAAGTCGCGGTCGCTCACCGGGATGCCGAAGTAGTAGTTGGAGTTGAGCTTGAACTGGTGGTATTGGGCGCCGGCAGACCATTGCTCGTTGAAGTGCACTTTGCCACGCCAGGTCTGGGCTTTCTCGTTGCTGTTGTAGAGCAGGTAGTTGCCGACGACGTCGCCGATCACCCAGGTGCCCCAGTCAACGTAGCCCTTGCTCAGCGGATCCCAGTCCTTGCGGGTGTTGTCGTTGGGATCGTTGTCGCCGGAGAAGTCGGCGTAGCGATAGCCCAGGGTCGGTTGCAGCGGCAGGTCCTGGAAGCTGTAGTCCGCAGAGGCGTACCAGGCGCTGGCATCGTAATCGATGCCCTTGCCGCTGCCGCGCTCGATGGCGTATTCGCCGTTGAGCTGCAGGGCTTCCAGGCCCGGCGGGCTGGCATTGAGCACACGCAGGTTGTAGACGTCCATGCCGTCGCGCGGGATGAAGGCATTCTGCTTGTTGTCCTTGGCCTCGACGCTGAAGGCCATGGCGCCCAGGGTCGCGTTGGGCAGCTTGAAGTCGACGTTGGCACCGGTCATGCGCAGGTCGCCCAGATGGTCGTCGGTGCGCAGGCTGAAGGCTTGCGCCGAGAACATCTCGTGCTGCCAGGACAGCACGCCGGCATCGCGGAAGGCCGTACGCGGCGCGCTGAAGTAGGCGCCATCGCCGTACTGGTCGAGGTTACCGTCCATCACCAGGAAGCCGTTGCCGACCATGTAGTTCTGGTCGCCCAGGGTCAGGCGCCAGTCGCCGGCACGAAAGCCCGCGTAGGCCTCTTCCACCGAGGTGTTATGTTCGTCACCGCGGGTGTAACCGCCCGGGTCGCCGTCACCCGTGGTCCCGGCGGCTATCAGCGAGCCGCCGCCGAGAAAGGCGAAGTCCGGGCTGACTGCGTACTCGAAGGTCACGCCTGGCTTGAGGTAGTACTCCTGCCAGTCGTAGTTCTCTTTGTTGCTCAGTTCGCCACTGCGCAGGTCGATGCGACCCAGGCCGAAGTTGGCATTGTGGCTGTTGATGGCGGTCGCCGATGCACTGAGCGAGTACTCGCCCTTGAAGTCGCCGCTCTCGAAGGCTACGCCCGCGGTCGCCAGCGGGCTGCCGGCGATGAGGGTCAGCGCAAGGGCACTGCGGGGCGCAGACGGGAAACGTCTGGTGGTCATGGCAAAGCTCCTGTATGTCGTTCTTGTTGGAACAGGGCAGTCACGCGGGCAAAGCGGGGCCCGCAAGGGCGCATGCTGGGTGCAGCGTCCGTTTCTTTTTGCTGGCGATCAGGTTTGTGTCAGGCGTCGCTTAAGGATTGGGCGAGCGTCTTGAGCAGATGCACGGTGTCGGTATCGATCACGTTCTCCGCTTCGGGCGCGGAGGATTGCTTGATGATTACTACCTCGGCCTTGAAGTCGATGAAGATCCACTGGCCATGGATACCGACAGCCATGAGCGCGTGGTCATTGAAGACATACCACTGGCTCTTGTAGGAGGCCTGCGGGCTCCATTCGGAGAACTCCTTGTTGGTCGCATACACCGCAGGGTCATTGCCCTTCAGCAGGCGCTCCACCGCCGCCGTTGGCATTACCTGTTGCCCGTTGAAGTGGCCGCGGCCAAGCAGCATCAGGCCAAAGCGGCCCATGTCGCGCAGCGTTGCGTTGAAGCCGAAACCGACCACGCCCTGGCCCGACGGATCGGCTAATAGGAAACCATCGCGCTCGCAGCCCAGCTGCCGCCACATGCGTTCGAACAGCACATGGCAAGGCAGGCCGCTGGCGCGCTCCATGATCCAACCCATGGCTTCGGTGGTCGCCGTGACATAGCGGAAGAAACCTCCATGCTCGCCCTTGAGCGGGAAGGTGCGCAGCCAGTCGTGGATCGAGGCGGACCTCTCGAACCCCGGCGGCACCGGGGTGAGGCCCACGGTGTAGTGCAGCCGCGAGGTCGGCGAGTTGGGGTCTTCGTAGTGCTCGACGTAGTCGATGCTGATGGCCATGTCCATCACCTGACGCACGCTCGCCGTCTCGAAGGCGGTGCCGGCAAATTCGGGCACGTACGAAATCGCGGGACGGTCCGGGTCGAGCAGGCCCTGCTCGATGAGTTGCTCGGCCAAGGCGCCGGTGAGCGACTTGGTGACCGAGAACATGATGTGGCGGGTGTCCGGGGCCTGGTGGTTGAAATAGCGTTCACACAGGACGCGGCCCTTCTTGAGCACCAGGAAGCCATCGGTGAAGGTGGCGTCCAGGTGCTCCTGAAGGCTGACCTGCTCGCCACTCAGGCTGGTGAAAGTGAAGTTTTGCAGCAGGTCCTCAGTCGGGCCCAGGTCGCTGACCGGCGCATTGCCAGCGGCTACCACCAGGGTCGGACAGAGTTGGCTCATGTGCTGGAAGGTCCAGCGATTGTGGGGCGGCAGCAGGACATCGGCGGCCCCGACGCTCAGTTGCGCGGCGTACGAACGCTCCTGCGGCTGTGGCGGATTCGGCTGGAGGCTCAGGCGTTCGGCGTAGGCTTGCACCAGGGCCGCTTGCAGATCGAGAGACATGGATCACTCCTGGGAGAACGAAGGGCCACAGGCGCTGGCCGTGGCAAATTTTTCTCACCATAAAAACTTTTAGTCAACTAAAAGTTTTATTCGAGGAAAACCTATAGAATCTCGCTCAGACAGATTCAGCAGTGAGGAGACGACTTGAGCGGGCTTCGTGAACGACAGAAAGAGGCGCGGCGCCAGGCGATCAGCCAGGCAGCGGTCGAGCTGTTCCGCCTCCAGGGGTACGGCACTACCACCGTCGAGCAGATCGCCGAACGGGCCGGGGTATCGCCGCCCACGGTGTTCAACTACTTCGGCAGCAAGCAGGAGATCCTCAGCGACTTGCTACGGGCGACCGACGAGCGCGTCGTCAAGGAGATGGTCCAGCTGGCGCTGGACTTCGAGGATCCGGTGGATGTGCTCTGCCACCTGGAGAGCCTGGTTCTGAAGTACGAGCTTGAAGCGTTGCCGGTATCGGTCTGGCGCGAGCTGTTGTCGATGCATTACAGCGGAGCGTCGCCGGAGCAGCTCAAGCTTAATAACGAGGTGCTCAATGCCGAGGTCAGCGTCCTGCTAGGTCATCTTCAGAAGGCCGGCATGGTGCGTCACGATCTCTGCCCGGACTACGTGGCGCAGTTGCTCAACGAGTTTCTCACCCTCGAATTCCTCAAGCTGGTCAGCGTCGAGCCCTTGGATTTCGATGCCCATCAGCTAAGTGTGCGGCGTTTCGTCGAAGTCCTGTTCACGGGTATCAGGCAATAGATGCCGGCGGTCTCCCTACGGCGACCCAGGGAAGTCTTCCGCCGACCGATAGCGGACATGCCCACGCTTGCCTCGGGCCGATAGACGGGGAGTTTGCGCCGGTGTCGCCACACCGATCTTCGTGTAATCCCTTTCCTACGAAACCTGACTGCTTTTCATATCCCTTGCTTTGTGACATGCGAAGAGAATGCCCGCATCGATAGCATCCTATCGCGCGGCGGAGGCATTAATGAGCAGGTGTCCTCCTGGCTTCGGGGCCGTACCGGTCCGGCACGTGTGTGATGCGTATGGCGACGTCGGGCTGTCTTGCCGATGCGTTGGAGCAGGGTGATTCGGATGAAGCAGCAAACCGCCTGGCCACTGGATATACGTTGGCTGATTCTCGGGCTCGTCCTACTGTCCGTGTTGGCCACGCTGGCCAACAGCCTGACCATGGCTTATAGAGTCCAGCGCGACGCGCTGATCGAGCACGCACTGGCGTCCAACAGCGCTTATGCATCTAAAGTCGCGTCGAGTCTCAGTGAGTTCCTGCGTTCGACACAGAGTCACCTGCGCTTCAGCGCTAGCGAACTGGGCAAGCATTGGGGCGACGCCTCAAGCTTGCGAGAGGAGGCGGTGCGAATGCAGACGCAGGACATCGACTTCAACTCCATCGCCATCGTCGATTCTAATGGCAAGGTGTTGCAGGCCTATCCGGATGCATTGCAGATCATTGGCACAACTCTGCGCTCGGAAAGTATCCAGCAAGCGTTGCACACGCGTCGCCCGCAAATCAGCCCAGCCTATGTTTCCGTGGCTGGTAACCTGGTGGTGTTCATCTCGCAGCCGATCTTCGATGCCTCGGGACACTTCCTCGGAACCGTTGGCGGATCCGTCTATCTGCGCAAGCAGAGCGCACTGCATACCGTGATCAGCAGCCATTTCCATCATGAGGGAACATTTGCTTTCGTCGCCGATGGAAACCGTCGTCTGTTATTCCACCCAGAGCAGAATCGCATCGGCGAAAAACTCGACTGGAGCAAGACAGTTGACGCTGCGTTGCGAGGCGAAAGCGGAGCCATGGAAGTACCCAACTACCTGGGCATCCCGATGCTCGCCGGGTACGCCCATGTGGAAAGCGCCAACTGGGCAGTAGTCGCTCAGCAGCCCCGTGAGATAGCACTGGCGCCGCTCGGACGGCTGATGCGCGACATGATCCTGGAGATGGTTCCGGCTGGACTGGTTGGGCTAATCCTGGTCTGGTACGGCACCGCGCTGATTGCCCGCCCGCTTCATGAGCTCGCATCGATCGCCGAGCAATTATCAGCGCCGCAGACCACGGAGCGGCTGAAGGCGGTAAATGCCTGGTATCCCGATGCCTCGGCGATCCGACAGGCCATGCTGGCCGGCGTGCAGTTGCTGCAGCAGAAACTCGGACGGCTCAGACATGAGGCACAAAGTGACTCCCTTACAGGCCTCGCGAATCGTCGTGCCATGGACGCACTTCTCCAGTTGCTGGAACAAACGGGCCAGGAGTACTCGGTTCTTGCGCTGGATATCGACCACTTCAAGCGAGTCAATGACACCTACGGCCATGATGTGGGAGATGTGGCGCTGCAACAGGTAGCGGCAGTACTCCAGGAATATACCCGTGCAGGAGATATGGCATGCCGGGCTGGCGGGGAGGAGTTCACCCTGATCTTACCGGACACATCGTTGGCGACCGCCCTAGCTATCGCAGAGCGTATTCGAGTCGCCCTCGCGGCTCGCGAGATTCCGCAAATCGGCCTCATCACGGTTTCCATCGGTGTGGCTAGTCGTGACAGTGAAGGCGAGTTGGCGGAGGCAACACTCAAGCGGGCGGATCGATGCCTGTATCAGGCCAAGAAAGGTGGGCGCAATCGCGTTGAGTCGTTCGGCGGTGGGTAGCAACGACGCAACGCGGAGTGTTTCGTCCTTGTTGTCATAGATGGCTCCAGACCTCAAGGTCGAGCCTTGGTAGCGTCCACCTCTGGCCGCTAGCATCGCCTGCTTGAGGCAACCTCGTTAAGGCGGGCTCTAGAACGGGCTCCTGCCGATCGAGGCCCCTCCGTCAACGTAGAGCGTCTGCCCGGTGATGAAGTCGCTGCGCTCATTGAGCAGGAAGGCCACCGCCGGCGCGACGTCCTGCGGTTGCCCGAGCCGGCCCATCGGCACTGCCGCGATGTAGGCGGCTTCGCCCGCGCTGCCTGGCGGATTTCCACGACGGAACAGCTCGGTTTCGATCGGTCCCGGCGCGACTGCGTTGACTGTGATCCCCGTCTGAGCCAGTTCCAGTGCCCAGCTGCGGGTGAAACTGACCAGGGCAGCCTTGGCGGCGGCGTAGGAGGTGCGCTGGCGAGTGCCGAGGACAGTGAGGCTGGCGATGTTCACTATCCGTCCCCAACCGCGCTTGCGCATGCCCGGTAGCAGTGCCTGGGTGGCTTGCAGCGCTGGGTGCAGATTCACCTGCATGACTTCGTCGAAACTTGCCAGGTCCACTTCGCCCAGTGCCTGGGGGCGAACCAGGCCGACATTGTTCACCAGGCCGTCGAAGGCGTGATATTTCATCAGCTCCGTCAGCAGGGTCGGGAAGCGGCCAGCGTCTGTCAGGTCCGTGGCGACCAGTTCGCCGGGGAAGCTGGCGTCGCCAGCCTGGCGGGCTATGCCGACGACCTGGTGACCCTCGGCCGCCAGTTGCTCGGAGATAGCCCGGCCAATGCCCTTGCTGGCACCGGTGATCAGGAAGGTACGTTGCGGCATGACATGCTCCTCGTAATCAATGCTTCTGCAGACGTTGCAGCAGGGCTTGGCCGACCTGCGCCGCCGATGCCGGGTTCTGCCCGGTGATCAGCTCGCGATCGATTATCACGTTGGGCGTCCAAGGTGACTGGTTGCTCTGGTACTGTCCGCCGGCTCGCTCCAGGGCAGTCTGGGGGTAGAACTTCATTTGCCCACCTCCCAGCAGCGCCTTGGCTTGTTCTTCTTCCTGGTTGCTGATGACCGTCATGCGATAGCCGGCGTAGATCCAGCCTGTGGGGGCTGCAGTCTTGTCTCCGGACTCCAGCGCATGGATCAGTTTCTGCGGTTGGTCCAGTGTCGAGAGCAGGGCGATGGGGCCGTGGCAAACCAGGGCGGTGGTCTTGCCGTCGGCGTGGAACGCACGCAGCAGGCGCCCCAGTGCCGGGGCGGCGAGCAGGTCCTGCATCGGCGCATGGCCGCCGGGTACATAGACTGCGTCGAACTGCCTGTAACCGATCTGCTCCACGCGCGCCAGGCTGATCACCGGCGAGTGGGTCGGCGAGGTGAGCTGCAGTTTCTCCAGCAGCGTCTGGTATTGCTCCAGGCGCTTCGGGTCGCCGCCGAAGTACTGGATGGCTGCTGAACTGCGGTCCAGTGTTGGGGCGCGCCCATGGGGCGTCGCGAAGGTCACACGATGGCCGGCGTCGAGCAGTGCCTTGGTCGGTTCCAGCAACTCGTTGAGGTAAAAGCCGGTATCGAAGACCTTGCCGTCGCGCAGATCCAGGTGGTTCTCGTCGGACAGCACCACCAGTACGTTTGCTGCGTGGGCGCCCAGGCTGGCGCCGCCGATGGCGGCGGCGAGGGCGAGTCGTTGGTAAGTTTTCATCGCGGGTCCCCTGTGGGCGCGAGCCGGATGGCGCGCGTTGGTGGAACTTTATTGATGCTTGCATCGGCGATAAATTGGCTATCTGGGAAAGCATTTTTGCTCTGTAGGACAAAATGGCGCGACGGTTCGATCACCTGGGGGATGTCGAGGCCCTGCTCGAAGTGGTGGAGCGTGGCTCGATCAGCGCGGCGGCGGTTGCCTTGGCTACCACGCCCTCGGTGATCAGCCGGGCCATCTCCCGGCTGGAGGCACGCCTGGGCGTGCAGTTGCTGCGCCGTACCACGCGCCGGCTGAGCCTCACCGACAGCGGGCGTGAATATGTCCAGCAGGCGGGTGCCGCCTTCGAGCAGATCGTCAGTGCGGAGCGGGCACTGAGCGGGCGAGGGGAGGTGCAGGGCCGAGTGCGCTTGAGTGCGCCGACCACCTACGGGCACTACCGTCTGCCCGCCATGCTGGCGGCCTTTGCCCTGCGCTATCCGAAGGTGCAGGTGGAGCTCGGCATCGCCAACCGCAATGTCGATCTGGTGGCCGAAGGTTATGACCTGGCGATTCGCCTCGGAACTTTGCCCGACAGCAGCCTGGTGGCGCGCCAGCTGGAGGAGGCACGGCTTTGCCTGGTGGCGGCACCGGCCTATCTGGCCCGCGTCGGCACGCCGAAATCCGTCGCCGATCTCGCCATGCATAACTGTCTGCCGTTCGTCATGCCCAGCAATGGGCGGCCGGGCATCTGGCAATTCCGCCAGGGCGAGGAAGAGCTGAGGTTCGTTCCACAGGGCAACCCGGTGGTGGCGGACGATGTGCTGGGCTGCATCTCGCTGGCCGAGCACGGCGTGGGGATCTGCCAGACCTACGAATTCATCGTTGCCGAACGCTTGCGCCAAGGGCGCCTGGTTCGCCTGCTGGAGGACCTCGAGGGCGCCCGGCGACCTTTTTCCCTCATCTATCCCCCCCATCGCCAGTTATCGACGGCGTGCCGTGTGTTGATCGATTTTCTAGCGGGATCGGCAGCGGAAACCACCCCTGACTAGTCAGTCGGTGCCGAGCACACTGGCTCGGCCGATGCCATGAACGAGGTCGGTGACAGACAGGTGCGGCAGGCCAGTCCTCGACGGAAGGTCGATGCTTACCGGCGTCCTGGATTGCTTACAGGGATTTGCCACTGCCCGTTCGCGGCGCCGAAGCGTAAAGCACCAGTAGCGCGGACAAGCTCAGGCTCAGGGCGATGCCCAGCAGCGCGGCGATAAAGCCTCGGGCTACCGAGGCCGGGCTGTGGGCCGGCGCGGCGACGGCATAGAACAGGCCGCCGAGCACCGCCACACCGAGGGAGGCACTGATTTGCAAGGCCGAGTTGACCAGGCCGGAAACCATCCCGGAGCCAGCGGCCGGGGCGCGGTCGATCACGCTTCGGATCAGGGTGGGCAATGCCCAGCCCTGGCCAAATCCCAGCAGCCCGACGCCCACGATCAGCGGCACCAGCGCCGGACGTTCACCCGCGGCAGCGGTACCTACCGCTGCGCTCAGGACCACGCAGCCCAGCATCTCCAGCAGCATTCCCAGGGCCGGTACCCAGCGGCCGAAGCAGCGGATGGCAATGGGGGTGGTCAGCGGACCGACCAGAAAGCCGACGCCGAAGGGTGTGAACATCAGGCCGGTGACCGCCGGTGTGGTGCCGAGCGCGCCTTGCAGGTACACCGAAAAGGTCAGAAAGAACGCTGATACGACGTAGAAAAACAGCGCGCTGACCAGGCCCGCCAGCAAGCGCGGCGATCGCGCCAGTTGGGGGCTGAGCAGCGGAGTGCCGCCGCGCCTTAGGAGGGCCGCTTCATGGCGCCAGAAGACCATGGCAACCACGGGCGCGCCCAGCAACATCAGGCACATCCACCACGGCCAGTCCAACTCCGGACCCTGCACCAGCGGTACCACCAGCAGGCCCAGCGTCAGGGCGCAGAGCAGCGCGCCGAGGCGATCCAGAGACGCCGGTGTGGCGCTGCGGGTGTCCGGCAGAAAAGGCATGCCGACGAAGAAAACGGCGGCCACGATGGGAAGATTGATCAGAAAGATGATCCGCCACTGCAGCCCGAGCACGTCGGCCGCGATCAGCACGCCGCCCAGGACTTGTGCGACCACGGCGGCTAATCCAAGCGCCGCTCCATACACCGCCAACGCCCGCGAGCGCTCCTGCTCGGGAAACAGGGCATGGATGGACGCCAGGCCCTGGGGAGCCATGGCGGCGGCGCTCAACCCTTGCAAGACTCGACCCACGATCAGCATCGGCGGCGAGGCCGCCAGTCCACAGATCAGCGATGCCAATCCAAAGCCTGCCATGCCCGCCAGAAACACCCGACGCCGGCCAAACAGGTCGCCCAGGCGTCCACCGGTAATGAGAAAAACTGCATAGGTTGCCGCATAGGCCGAGATCACCCATTCGATCTGCGCCGGCGTCGCCCTCAGCCCCTGAGCAATGGACGGCAGGGCCACATTGACGATGAAGAAATCCAGTGGTGGCAGGAACGCGCCGGCCAGCAGTACCGCAAAGGCCAGCCAGCGCCGAGATGCCGTGGCGGTGGCTGGAGTGGAAAGGGTCATGGCAACGCCTCCAGGAAACGATTTGGCCGGCAGCTTCTGGCCGGGCCCGCGCATCGCTACGTACACTAGCGAGCGGAGTGGGATCGGCCTGACGACGCTGCCAGGCTGGATGTGGCCGCAGTTTGAAAGGCTGGGTGCGTTGGCGGGACTGCCATCGCTGCACATTGCGCGTTCATTTTCGTAAGGGGTGACGGGGTGGAATGGGACGACTTGCGTTTTTTCCTGGCGATAGCCCGTGCCCGCTCCCTGGGCGCCGCTGCCAAGCATCTGGGCGTCAGTCACCCCACCGTGGGCAGGCGTTTGCAGGCGCTGGAGCAAGCCTGCGGCCAGGCTTTTTTCCGGCGCACCAGCGAAGGTCTGGTACCGACCGCGATGGGCGAGGGCATCCTGAGCCTGGCAGAGGATATGGAAAGCAGCGCCCTGGCCATTGCCCGGCGCATCGATGGCAGTGAACAGCCCGAGGGCATCCTGCGCATATCCTCAGCCGACTGGTTTGCCGGGTACGTGCTGGCGCCGGTGCTTGGCGAACTGGTGCGCCGCCACCCTGCGGTGGTACCCGAGGTGATTGCCGGGCAGCGTCTATCGGACCTCACCCGCCGCGAAGCGGACATCGCCTTTCGTATCGTGCCGTTTGACCAGCCGGACATCGTGCAGCGCCGGCTGATGAGCATGCCCTACGGCCTGTA
This sequence comes from Pseudomonas sp. HS-18, assembly GCF_020401845.1. Classification (NCBI taxonomy): domain Bacteria; kingdom Pseudomonadati; phylum Pseudomonadota; class Gammaproteobacteria; order Pseudomonadales; family Pseudomonadaceae; genus Pseudomonas; species Pseudomonas sp. HS-18. The sequence continues at coordinate 4,026,349 of NZ_CP084413.1, read as the reverse complement.
CGCCAGCGCCGCCGTGCCCTTCGAGCCCGGTCCGGATGGCGCGGACTGCAAGTTGATCCTGATGAACACCGCGCAGGCCTATTACCCCGACGTGCTGTGGGTCCAGCGCATGCTGCCCGCCGCGCCCACGGTGTTCACCAGCAGCAGCCGCACCGTGCAGGCGCAGATGTGCGCTCGAGGCTTGGGGGTGGCGGTACTGCCGCGCCCGCTGGGCGACCAGCTGCCGGCGCTGACCCGTATTGAACTCAGCGAAGAGCCGCCCCCGCGTGATATCTGGATGGGCTACCACCAGGACATGCGGCGCCTGGATCGCCTGCGTGCGCTGGCAGAACTGGCCAGCGAGATGCTCGGCAGCCACTGAGGGGCGCTAGGACCTCTCGCTCGCCTGTAGCGTGCGTTGGTAGCAGCCGCTCCCGCACACCTATCGGGTGCCGCCATGAATCCCGATCGCCGCCACTCTGATCCCGTGAGTGTGATCTCTCCTGCTCGATCTACGTCAAGAGTGCTGCCCCGTGCAGTCGTCTGGGGTCTGATAACGGGGACTTCCATGCAAACTCTGTTGAACGACATTCTCGAAGCCGTGCGTCCCTTGATCGGCAAGGGCAACGTAGCCGACTACATTCCCGCACTGGCCGACGTGCCGGCGAGTCAGCTGGGGATAGCGGTCTATGGCAACGATGGCAGCTATCACTGTGCGGGCGACGCCTTGGTGCCGTTTTCGGTGCAGAGCATTTCCAAGGTTTTCAGCCTGGTTCAGGCGATTGGTCACTCCGGAGAGGCCATCTGGGAACGGCTTGGTCACGAGCCTTCGGGCCAGCCGTTCAACTCGCTGGTTCAGTTGGAGTTCGAGCGCGGGCGCCCGCGTAATCCCTTCATCAATGCCGGTGCGTTGGTTATCTGCGATATCAACCAATCGCGCTTCGCCGCACCCATTCAGTCGATGCGCGATTTCGTGCGGCGCCTGTCGGGCAATCCCCAGATAGCGATGGATGCACGTGTGGCCGATTCGGAGTATCAGTTCCGCGCGCGCAATGCGGCCATGGCTTACCTGATGCAGTCATTCGGCAATTTCCATAACGAGGTGGAGACTGTGCTGCGCAGCTATTTCAGCTACTGCGCGTTGCGCATGAATTGCCTGGATCTGGCACGAGCCTTCTGTTTCCTGGCCAACGATGGGTTCTGCAAGCACAGTGGCGAGCAGATTCTGACCCGGCGCCAGACTCAGCAGGTGAACTCGATCATGGCCACCAGCGGGCTGTATGACGAGGCTGGGAATTTTGCCTACCGCGTGGGGCTGCCGGGCAAGAGCGGCGTGGGCGGCGGGATCGTGGCCATCGTGCCGGGGCAATTCACCGTGTGCGTGTGGTCGCCGGAGTTGAATGCAGCGGGCAATTCCCTTGCCGGGATGGCGGCGCTGGAACTGTTGAGTTCCCGGATTGGCTGGTCGGTGTTCTGACGGGCGAGCGGATGGTCAGCGGCCACTCGGCGCGCAGCCGCTGCTGCAGGCGCCGATCCTTATCGTTCGGCTTGCCAGGCGATCAGTGCCGCCAAGGCTTCGCTGATAGGCGTGGTGTTGGCCTCCAGAACCTTCAGATGACGTCGGACGGCTTCGGCGGTGTCCGACGAGCCGCTTGCCTCCGCCCAGGTGGCGAGTTCCCGAATGGCGGCGCTTGTGGCATTGATGTTCTGGTTGAGACGGCAAACGAGCGAGGGGAGGGGGAAAGTGTTCATGATGACCTCCGCAGAGAGACTTCAGATCCACTCGGAAGCAAGAAAGGCCGTACCCATCGATACGGCCTTTTGCCGTGAAGTTGCTGCTCTCCAAACCACACGGCAGGGAAAATTTACCAAAAATAGTCTCTGATTCAAGCCCCCCGCGAGGCATCAGCACAGGGGTGTCGGTGAAGTGTGAAAGGCTTTATTGATAGATTTCATGCATCAATGAATGCAAACATAGCACTTATCGTTTCAAAGTGTGTCAAGCAGAATCCAGCGACCAAAAGCGCCAACAAGCCTAAATAAGATCGCTGGAGAACTCCCTATGCATGCCTCCACCACCCAGGGCCCGACGTCCGCCCGCTCTAAGGCGGGTGCCGTGTTTCGCGTCACTTCGGGCAACTTTCTCGAACAGTTCGATTTCTTCCTCTTCGGCTTTTACGCCACGCAGATAGCCGCCGTCTTCTTTCCCGCATCCAGCGAGTTCGCTTCGCTCATGATGACCTTCGCCGTGTTTGGCGCAGGCTTTCTGATGCGTCCATTGGGAGCGGTGATTCTTGGGGCCTACATCGATGATGTCGGCCGCCGGAAGGGGTTGATCCTCACCTTGTCGATCATGGCCAGTGGCACCCTGCTGATCGTCCTGGTGCCGGGCTATTCCAGCATCGGTCTGTGGGCCCCCTTGCTGGTGCTGGTGGGGCGCTTGCTCCAGGGCTTTTCGGCCGGCGCCGAGCTGGGCGGGGTTTCGGTCTACCTGGCGGAAATGGCGACGGCCGGGCGTAAGGGGTTCTATACCAGTTGGCAATCCGCGAGCCAGCAGGTGGCGATCGTCGTGGCGGCCGCCCTGGGGTACGGGCTCAATCAACTGATGTCACCGGCAATGATCGCGGATTGGGGCTGGAGAATTCCCTTTGCCATTGGCTGCCTGATCGTGCCGTTCATCTTCGTGCTTCGTCGCAGCCTGGAGGAAACCGAGGAGTTTGCCCGTCGCTCCGAGCGCCCCACCATGAAACAGGTATTCGCCACGCTGGGCGAGAACTGGCGTGTGGTCCTGGCCGGCCTGCTGATGGTGGCGATGACGACCACGGCGTTCTATCTGATCACGGTATACGCCCCCACCTTCGGCAAGACGGTGCTGAACCTGAGCACGACCGATGCCTTGCTGGTGACTCTGCTAGTCGGGATCTCGAACTTCATCTGGCTGCCCATCGGCGGGCATCTGAGCGATAGATTCGGGCGCAAGCCGATACTCGTCGCGATGACCGTGCTGGCCATTTTCACGGCCTATCCGGCGCTGTCCTTCCTGGCCCAGGCACCGAGCTTCGCGCACATGCTGCAGGTCCTGCTCTGGCTGTCGTTCATCTACGGCCTCTACAACGGGGCGATGATTCCCGCTCTCACCGAAATCATGCCGGTGCAAGTCCGGGTGGCGGGCTTCTCCCTGGCTTACAGCTTGGCAACCGCCGTGTTTGGCGGCTTCACCCCCGCAATTTCTACCTGGCTCATTCATTTGAGCGGCGACAAGGGCGCCCCCGGCTACTGGATGACCTTCGCCGCCGTCTGTGCGCTGTGCTCGACGCTGGTGCTTTACCGCGCAAGCTCCTCGCGTACTCCCTTCCTGCCTGATCGAGAGCTTGCTCAATGAAAGCACTGACCCAACATCTAGCCGCCCTGGCGCTTGGCCTTTGCGCGCTCAACAGCGCTGCACAGGCCGAAGAACTGAACGTCATGACGTCGGGTGGTTTCACCGCGGCATTTCAACGGCTGAGCCCTAAGTATGCGCAAAACAGCGGCGACACGATCCAGACCATCCTAGGCCCGTCCATGGGCAAGGCCCGCGAAGCGATCCCCAATCGACTGGCGAGAGGGGAGAATGCCGATGTGGTGATCATGGTCGGCTACGCCCTGGATGAGCTCATCAAGCAGGGCGTAGTGGACCCGGCTTCCAAAGTCGAGCTGGCGGACTCTCGTATTGGCATGGTGGTCCGAAAGGGTGCTGCCAAGCCGCGGATCGATAGCGAGGAGGCGTTCAGGAACAGCCTGCTGGACGCCGGCTCCATCGCTTATTCGGACAGCGCCAGCGGTGTCTACATCCAGAACAAACTATTCAGGAAGCTCGGGGTGGAGCAGCAGGTGGAACCGAAGGCGAAGATGATCGAACGGATCCCGGTTGCCTCGGTCGTCGCCTCGGGCCAGTACGAGGTCGGTTTCCAGCAGGTCGCCGAGTTGCTGCCCATTGCCGGGGTATCCTTCGTCGGCAAGATTCCGGAAAGCCTGCAATCGGTGACCCGCTACTCTGCCGGTATCCCACGCAATGCAAAACACCCGGAGAAGGCCAGGGAGTTGCTGTCGTATCTCGCCTCGCCTGCCGCGCAGCCCGTCGTGCAGGCCTCGGGCCTGGATTCAGTCCCCCGGTGATTTCACCGGCGTGCTTTTGACCAGCCGCTCCAGCTCGAGCGCAGCGGGCGTCAGCGTGCGTCCGCTGTGCTTGATCAACCCCACGTTTCGCACCACCGCAGGTTCCTCCAGCGGAACGGCCTTGAGGATGGGGTGGCTGGTCCGTGGCATCGCGATCGATGGTACGGCGGCCACGCCCACGCCGGCTTCCACCAGCCCTATGGCGGTGGTGACATGTCTCGTTTCGCAAATGCTGTGGCGGGGCGGGACCACGCGTTTCAAGGCCTGGCTCAGGATGAGGCGGTTGCCGGAGCTCTTGTCCAGCGCGATGTAGTCGTGCTCGTAGAGCTCGGACCAGGTCACCGACGGACGATCCGCCAGGGGGTGATCACGTCGGCAGGCCATTACGTATCGTTCTTCGAGCAGCAGTTCGAAGGTGATTTCCGGGCTGAGATTGCCGCTGAACGTAACGCCGAAATCGGCTTCCCCGCTCGCGACGGCGAGGTTGACCTCATGCGCGCTGGCGTCCACCACCATGATCTTGATACGCGGATACAGCCGGTGGAACTCACTGATGACGTTAGGCATGAAGTAGTAGGCGGCCGACGGCACGCAGGCGATGGTGACGCGCTCCATCCGACTGGAGGCGACATCCGCAATGCTCATCAACGCATTGTCCAGTTGATCGAGCACCCGCTCGACTTCCGGCACGAATGCCCGACCCACCGCCGTCAGGCTGACCTTGCGGGTCGTCCTGTCGAACAGCCGAACATTCAAGGCCGATTCCAGCTTCTCGATACGACGGCTCAGCGCCGGCTGGGAGATCTTTACCGTCTCGGCGGCCTTGCGGAAGCTGCCCTTTTCAACAATGGCGCGGAATGCCTGAAGATCGTCCAGATCGAAGTTGATGCTCATGGGGCTGGCGATGGATTGATAATGAGGCGGCATCAATAGCACTTTCGGTCGCGCCGGGGAAGGCACCAATGGCGGACTGCGAGGCGTTAGCTGGGCAACGCGGATAAACCGGAGCGCCAGTCGCAAGCCTTCGTTGCGGATACACCAGTGTCCGTGAGTTCCTTCCGGACGGGATTGCGTCGGCAATCAGCGCGCCTTGCTGTCGGTCGCTGCTGGCTATGCCGGCATTACCCGGCGGGCATCGCGGCGCACGGCCTGTGGGGGCACCCCGAACCCGCGCATGAAGACTTCGCGCATGTGCCGGCGATCGCGGAAACCCGTTTCCCGGGCCACCACATCGAGCGAGTGGCGGCTTTGCTCGATCATCAGCCTCGCGGCTTCCAGGCGCAGTGCCTCGATCGCCTTGGCCGGGGATTGCCCTGTCTCGGCGGTGAACACGCGGGTGAACTGGCGGGGGCTGAGGTGGGCGACATCGGCCAGCTCCTCGACGCCCAGTGGTTGCCTCAGATGCTGGCGTGCATAGTTCAAGACGCTCTGGATGCGGTCGGACTTGGGGGCAAGGTCGAGCATTTCCGAATGCTGGGATTGGCCGCCGGAGCGGTGCTGGTGCATTACCAGCTTGTGCGCCACCGAGCGCGCGACTTCTGCGCCCAGGTCCTTCTCCACCATGCCGACGGCCAGGTCGAGGCCGGCGGTCATGCCTGCCGATGTCCAAAAAGGGCCATCGACGATGTAGATACGGTCTGCCTCGACCATGATTTGCGGATGACGTTTCTGCAGGGCCTGGGCATAGGCCCAATGGGTCGTCGCTCGCCGCCCGGCGAGCAGTCCTGCTTCGGCGAGGATGAAAGCGCCGGTGCAGATACCGACCGCACGGCGCGCCTGGCTGCCGGCCTTGCGCACGAAGTCGAGAACTTCGGGGGTTGGCTCGCTCTCCAGCGGGTCGTTGACCCCGACCACCATCCAGGTATCGGCCAGCCGTGGCGCTTGCAGAGGACGGGTCTCCATGGTCAGGCCCAGCGAGGAGCGCACCAGGCCACCAGCTGGCGAGAAGTGCTCGATGCTGTAGACCGGTTTACCGACGGCCAGGTTGGCGAACTCGAAGACCGTCTGGGTGGCCAGGGAGAGCACCTGGAAGCCATCGGTGAGCAGATAGCCAATGCGATGCATGATGATATCCTGAATGTCCTGAAATACTACCTTATACGTCATTTGAGATGCGGCCAAGTCGTCGCATCCTGACCTCCAGCCTTCCCCAACCCTCGCTGGAGCATCGACATGACCCACACTCATCCTGGTACTGCCCTGATCACTGGCGCCTCGTCTGGCATCGGCGCCATCTATGCAGAACGCCTGGCCCGCCGTGGCTACGACCTGATCCTGGTCGCCCGCAATCGTGGTCGTCTGAATGCGCTGGCCAAGCGCCTGAGCGATGAAACCGGTCGCGCCATCGAGGTGGTGGTCGCCGATCTGGCCGACAGAACCGATCTGGCGCAGGTCGAGGAGCTGCTGCGGTCGGACGCGAGCATCTCCTTGCTGGTGAACAACGCCGGCATCGGCGCCACCCGTCCCTTGCTGGAATCCAACATCGACAGGCTGGAGGATCTGCTCACGCTGAACGTGAACGTGCTGACGCGCCTGACCTACGCCGCCGTGCCCGGCTTTGTCGCTCGCGGTGGCGGCACGCTGATCAACATCGCCTCCATCGTTGCCATCGCGCCGGAGGTGCTGAACGGTGTGTACGGCGGCTCAAAGGCGTTCGTCCTCGCCTTCAGCCAGTCCCTGCGCCATGAACTGGCGGACACGAACGTCCGCGTACAGGTGGTGCTGCCCGGTGCGACCGCCACCGACTTCTGGGGCCTGGCCGGCACGCCGCTGGAGCATCTACCGGACGCCATCGTGATGAAGGCGGATGACATGGTGGATGCGGCACTCGCCGGGCTCGACCAGGGCGAGTTCGTCACCATTCCGGCGTTACCGGAAATCGCCGACCTCGATGACTATGAAGCGGCGCGCCAGAAATTGATGCCCAACTTGTCGCGCAGCTTGCCCGCAGCCAGATATCTGGGGTGAGCGGTGAGGGGCCGAGCCTGCTGTGAGGGGCTCGGCTCGACGCGCTCAGCGGGGAGTCGCGAAGGGCCTGCCGATCAAGCGTCCTGCGCGGGCCGGCTGGTTCCAAGGCGCAGCCGCATCGGGGCGCTGGCCGCCGGTCCTGCCTGCACCGTGCAGTGATCCAGCGGCACGCAGCGGCCCTCGGAGATTTCGGCCATGATCCGGTGTACGGGCCTTCCGCTCTCCCGCTCGACCAACTGCACGCTTTCCTCGCCCTGCACGTAATGGCGATTCCCCCAGGCCACAAGTGCCATGAGGACGACTCGGAAGTCTTCGCCTCGGGGCGTGGGTACGTATTCGTAGCGCAACGGGCGCTGACTGTACGCCTGGCGCTCGAGCAAGCCCGCCTCGACGAGTGATTTCAGGCGCCGGGTCAGCATGTTCGGAGCGATTTCCAGGCTGCGGGAAAACTCATCGAAGCGCCGCAAGCCCTGCAGCGCGTCACGCATGATCAGCATGCTCCACCATTCACCAACCCGCTCCAGGCTCAGTGCGATGGGGCATTCGGCTTCGGCAAAAGTCTTGCGCTGCATGGTCGGCCTTCTTTTGAAAAGTATAAATAGTAGCCCGGCATGTTACTTTCATGATGATAGTAACGTCCATGCAGTGTGATCTCTCAATCTGCAACAGGAGTGGGGCCCAAATGAACAAGCGTATCGTCGTTACCGGGATGGGGGCGGTCAGCCCGCTCGGCTGCGGAGTCGAACCGATATGGAAACGCCTTCTGGCCTGCCAGTCGGGAATTCGCCGGCTGGCGCCTGAGCTGGTCGGTGATCTGTCGGTCAGCATTGGCGGCCAGGTGCCGGATCGGTCCCAGGACCCGGAGGCCGGCTTCGATCCGGATCAACTGCTGGCGGCCAAAGAGCAGCGCAAGATGGACCGTTTCATCCTGTTCGCCCTGGCCGCAGCCAAGGAGGCGCTGGCACAGGCCGGCTGGTCTCCCAGCACGTCCCAGGAGCAGGAACGCACGGCGACCATCATTGCGACGGGTGTAGGTGGGTTCCATTCGATTGCCGAGGCGGTACGGACCACCGACAGCAAGGGGCCGCGCCGCTTATCGCCCTTCACCATTCCCTCGTTCCTGAGCAACATGGCGGCTGGGCATGTATCCATTTTCCATGGTTTCAAGGGCCCCCTGGGTACGCCGGTGACCGCCTGCGCCGCCGGCGTGCAGGCTATCGGGGATGCCGCGCGGATGATCCGCGCGGGCGAGGTGGATATCGCCGTCTGCGGTGGCGCAGAAGCGACCATTCACCGGGTGAGCCTCGCCGGTTTTGCCGCCGCACGGGCGCTTTCCAGCCAGTACAACGACACCCCGGAGCGCGCCTCCCGGCCCTTCGATACGGGGCGCGATGGGTTCGTCATGGGCGAAGGCGCAGGCCTGCTGGTCATCGAAGAGTTGCAGCACGCGCTGGCGCGTGGCGCAACGCCGCTGGCGGAGCTGGTGGGCTACGGTACCAGTGCCGATGCCTATCACATGACCGCGGGTCCCGAGGACGGGGATGGCGCTCGCCGAGCCATGCAGCAAGCGCTGCGGCAGGCGGGTGTCGAGGCATCCCAGGTCCAGCATCTCAATGCCCACGCCACCTCGACTCCGGTCGGCGACAAGGGCGAGCTGGCTGCCATCAGGACCGTGTTCGGCAGCGGCAGCAATGTCGCCATCAGCTCGACCAAGTCGGCGACGGGCCATCTGTTGGGCGCCGCTGGCGGCATAGAGGCGATCTTCACGATCCTGGCGCTGCGCGATCAGGTGGTACCCGCCACGCTGAACCTGGAGGTACCTGATCCCGCGGCCGATGGCCTGAATCTGGTCAGCGGCAGCGCCCGGCCCATGCCATTGGAGTACGCACTGTCCAATGGCTTTGGATTCGGCGGGGTGAACGCGAGCGTCCTCTTCCGGCGCTGGGGTTGAGCTGTGCGTCCCGCATCCTGTACGAACTTGGCGTGTTGTACAGCTTGCCGGGGCGTCGATCGCGTGCGTTTACAGCTGCAGGGCGCCGCGCAGCAGCAATCGCAGCCGCTGCGCGCCGAGTGCCGGACCACTACCCAGGGCCGCTATGGGCCCCCCCGTAGCGGCGTTGGCAATGTCCTGCGCGGCCTCGCCGATCAAGGCCAGCGGGCAATCGATCGCCATCTGTAATCGCTCCAGGCGTTTGATCGCATCCGCCGACAAGACCACGTGGGCGAGCAACACCAGCGCGGCCGGCTGCATCGCCGCGCAGACCAGTGGCAGTTCTTCCGGCGGCGCACCCGGCGCCAGGGGCTGGACGCGTAGATCCTCGCCCCCCAGCAGCAAGCCCGTGGCCAGCAATTCGAATTCCTGTGTCGTCCCGGCGGCATCGGCCAGCAGCACGCCGGCGCCGGGCGCGCGGCTCATCTGCAGGCGAAGGAGGACGCGGGCGCGCAAGAAGGCGTCGAGGAACGCCCACTGGCTGCGGGAGCCGAAGCCGTTGAGCGTCAGCAGGGAGCGCCACAGCGGCAGGAGGATGTCCTCCAGCAGCGTCGAGAGGGGAAAGATGCTGTAGGCCTGGCCGTAGAGCCTGTCGAGTTCGCTCTGGTCGAACGCCCCCGTGGCGCGGGAAAATGCGTCGCGCCACTGCTGGCGCTCGTCGCCGGGCTGGGCCGATTCCTGCCGCTGGCGCTGGGCGAGCAACTCGCCAATCTTGCCTACCGCCATGCCCCGGCCGGTCCACAGCAGAATGTCCTGGATGGTCTGCAGATCCTGCGGGGTGTACAGACGATGCCCGCCATCGGTGCGCAGCGGGCTGACCAGGCCGTAGCGGCGCTCCCACGCCCGCAGGGTCACCGGGTTGATGCCGGTGAGGCGAACCACCTCGCGCATGGGCAGCAGATCGCTGGGATCGATATCGGATAGGTCGTTCATGGCGCGGCCAGGCGGCGAAGGAGCCTGGATTGTAAACCAGCGGCAAGGCTTGTGGCCGAGCTAGGCAGTACCCGGTCGCCCGACTACCCTAGGCGGATCGCAGCGAACCGGATGGAAAACCCATGATCAATGCCAAACTCCTGCAACTGATGGTCGAAGCCTCCAACGACGGCATCGTGGTGGCCGAGCAGGAGGGAGAGGACAGCATCCTGATCTATGCCAACGCGGCCTTCGAACGCCTGACCGGGTTTGCCGTCGACGACATCCTCTATCAGGACTGCCGCTTCCTGCAGGGCAGCGAGCGGCAGCAGGCGGGGCTGGAGGCCGTGCGCGAGGCGATCCGCGCCGGGCAACCCTGTCGCCAGGTGCTGCACAATTTCCGCAAGGACGGCACGCCGTTCTGGAACGAGCTGTCGATCACCCCGGTGCGCAACGAAGCGGACCAGCTCACGTACTTCATCGGCATCCAGCGCGACGTCAGCCGCGAAGTCGCGGCTCGGGACCGCGTGCGCCAGTTGGAGGCCGAGGTCGAGGCGCTCAAGGAGCAACTCGCCGCGCTGAAGCCCCGCCAATGATCTGTAGTAAAAATTGTACAAGCAGACTTGATTTGTACAATTAATGCCGTAGGCTTCGCTTGTACCTGTACAGAAAATAATAGTTGTACAGGATTTGCCGGAGCCCACCATGTCCTCGTTTCTGGAATCCTTCGCCAAGTGCTTTGCCTCGCTGGACGCGTCCAGTCTGTACCGGCTCGGCGACCTCTACAGCCAGGACGTGAGCTTTCAGGACCCGCTGCACCGCGTGGATGGTCTCGCCGAGTTGCGCCGCTACTTCGAGTCGCTCTACGCCGATGCCCAGGAGCTGCGCTACGACTTCCACGGCTTCGATGAAGTGGGCGAGGGGCGCGGCTACCTGCGCTGGACCCTGCATTTCCGCCATCCGCGGCTGGGGGGCGGCAAGTTGATCGTCGTGGAAGGCTGCAGCCATCTGTGCTGGGGCGAGCGCGTGGAATTTCATCGGGACTATTTCGATGCCGGAGCGCTGCTTTATGAGCACCTGCCGGTCATGGGCGGCGTCATCGCCTGGCTGAAGCGGAGGCTGGCATGAGCCGCCTGTGGTTGACCGGAGCCAGCAGCGGCATCGGCGCGGCGCTGGCCGAACGGCTGCTCGCTGAGGGCCACAGCCTGGCCGTGACGGCACGCCAGGCCGCACCGTTGCAAGCGCTGGCCCAGCGTCACGGAGCGCGCGTACTGGTAGTGCCCGGCGACATCACGGACGCCGGCCAGGTCCGGGAAATCGTCCGCCGCATCGAGCAGGCCTGGGGGACGCTGGATCGCGTGGTGCTCAATGCCGGGACCTGCGAATACCTCGAGCCCGGCCGGTTCGACGCGGCGTTGGTGGAGCGCGTGGTGAGGACCAATGTGCTGGGCGCCGCGCAATGCATCCAGGCGTGCCTGCCGCTGCTGCGCCAGGGCGTGCGACCGCACCTGGTGGTTATCGGCAGCGCGGTGACCTGGCTGGCCTTGCCCCGCGCCGGTGCCTATGGGGCCTCCAAGGCCGCGCTGCGTTACCTGCTGGAATCGCTGCGCATCGACCTGGCGGGCGAGGGCATCGATACGACCCTGGTGAGCCCCGGCTTCGTGGAGACGCCGCTGACCCGGCAAAACGATTTCCCCATGCCCATGATCTGGCCGGTGGAGCGCGCTGCCGAGCATATCGTCCAGCGCCTGGAGTCCCGTCCGTTGGAGATCGCCTTCCCGCGTGCCTTCGTCCTGATCCTGCGGCTGCTGGGCGCGTTGCCCTCGCGCTGGCGCCTGGGGCTCGGTCGACGGCTCGCCCGCCGTCCGGCGGAGGCCTGAGCATGCGCATCGCGATTATCGGCAGCGGCATCTCCGGCCTCACCTGCGCCCATCTGCTGGCGCGCAGTCACGAGGTCTGCGTCTTCGAAGCCTCCGACTGGATCGGTGGCCACACCCACACCGTGGATGTGGACTGGCAGGGCCAGCGCTACGCCGTGGACACCGGCTTCATCGTCTTCAACGACTGGACCTACCCGCGCTTCATCCAGTTGCTGGATCGTCTGGGCGTTGCCTCGCGGCCGACCCAGATGAGCTTTTCCGTGCACGATCCGGCCACCGGCCTGGAGTACAACGGCCATGACCTCAACACCCTGTTCGCCCAGCGGCGCAATCTGGTCTCGCCCGGCTTCTGGGGCATGCTGCACGACATCCTGCGCTTCAACCGCGAAGCGCTCGAAGACCACGCCGAGCAGCGCATTCCCCTGACGTTGACGCTCGGCGACTACCTGCGCGCTGGCGACTATGGCGATCGCTTCATCGAGCATTACATCGTGCCGATGGGCTCGGCCATCTGGTCGATGTCGCGCGCCCGCATGCTGGATTTTCCGTTGCAGTTCTTCATCCGCTTCTTCGCCAACCATGGCCTGCTGTCGGTGAACAACCGACCGCAATGGCGTGTGGTGGAAGGGGGCTCGCGCAGTTACGTGGCGCCCTTGACGGCGGGGTATCGCGAGCGGATCCGTCTGAGCTGCCCGGTGCACCGCGTCCGGCGTGATGCGCAGGGCGTGGAGATTCACAGCGCTGCGGGAATCGAACGATTCGACAAGGTAGTGTTCGCCTGTCACAGCGACCAGGCCCTGGCCCTGCTGGAGGCGCCTAGCGCGGCTGAGCAGACGGTGCTCTGTGCTCTCGGCTATGCCAGCAACGAAGTCGTCCTGCATACCGACACCCGCCTTTTGCCGCGGCGTCGTCGCGCCTGGGCGAGCTGGAACTATCGCCTCGGCGGCCCGGAAGATGCGCCCGCGGCGCTGACTTACGACATGAACCTGCTTCAAGGGATCGAGGCGCCCGTGACGTTCTGCGTCAGCCTCAACCAGACCGAGCGCATCGACCCCGCCAAGGTGCTGGCGCGCTTCGACTACGCCCATCCGCAATTCAGCCTGCCGGGCATCGATGCGCAGGCCCGGCGCGGCCTGCTGCAGGGTCGGCAGCACAGTTATTTCTGCGGTGCCTATTGGGGCAACGGTTTCCACGAGGACGGTGTGGTCAGCGCCCTCGAAGTCGCCGGTCATTTCGGGGAGCGGCTGTGAACAGCAGCCTCTGCCGTGGCTGGGTGGTGCACCGGCGCCTGCTGCCCCGCGTGCATGCTTTCCGTTATCCGGTGGGCATGATTCTGCTGGACCTGGCCGAGCCAGCGTCTGTGATGCGGCTCTCGCCGCTGTTGCGTGCCTTGCGTTTTGCTCCACTGAGCTGGCGGGAAGGTGACTACCTGCCCGCTTGGACGGGGACCGGGATGTCGCTGGAGGAGGCCGTACGCTGCCTTCTGCGCGAGGCACTGGGCGAGTCGCCCGCCGGGCCGATCCAGTTGCTCACCCAACTGCGCAGCTGGGGCCTGTGGTTCAACCCGGTGAGCTTCTACTTCTGCCACGACCGCGAAGGCCGCCTGGCTGCGATCCTCTGCGAGGTACGCAATACCCCCTGGCGTGAGCGCTACCACTACGTGCTGCCGGTGAAGCCCAACGCACCCCAGGAATTCGCGGTGGCCAAGGCCTTCCATGTCTCGCCGTTCCTGCCCAGGGAGATGGAGTACCGGATGCGCTTTCACATCGATCAGTCCCGTGTGCATGTACAGATGGAAAACTGGCGCGCTGGCCACCGGGTGTTCCAGGCCCATCTCGATCTGTACCGCCAGGAACTGAACGGCGCGGCGCTGCGGCGGCACCTGCTGGCATTTCCCTGGATGAGCCTGCGCACCGTTGCAGCCATCTACTGGCAGGCGTTACGCCTGCTGTTCAAGCGCATCCCCTTGCACGACCACCAGGCGAGCGACCATCGCCTGAGTGTCGGCCACTGTGCCGTCGAGGAGCCTGACCATGACAGAACCCACCCTGAGCGCCGATAAAGCCGGTGGCGCCGCACCTTTGGCCGGCAACCTGTTCCGTCAGGCGGTGCTCGCTCGCCTGCGGCGACTGCGGCATGGCTGGCTGCAGGTGCGTCGCGCCGATAGCCTGCTGGACTTCGGCGACCGGCGCAGTCCCTTGCGCGCGGTGATCGACGTGCATGACGACGCCGTATGGGGGATGGTGGCGTGCAACGGCTCGATCGGCGCAGGGGAGGCCTACATCCAGGGATACTGGAGCAGCCCGGACCTGGCGCTGGTCACTCGGCTGTTCGTCGCCAACCTGGACGTACTCGATGCGATGGAGGGCGGCCTGGCGCTGTTTGCCAAGCCTGCGCTGCGTCTGCTGCACTGGCTCAACCGTAACAGCCGCCGCGGCTCGCAGCGCAATATCCGTGCACACTACGACCTGGGCAACGACCTGTTCGAGCGCCTGCTGGACCCGACGCTGATGTATTCCTCGGCGGTGTTCCAAAGCCCTACGCAGAGCCTGGAACAGGCGCAGTTGAACAAGCTGGAGGTCATCTGCCGGAAGCTCGATCTGCAACCGCAGGATCATCTGCTGGAGATCGGCACCGGCTGGGGCAGCCTCGCGCTGTATGCTGCCGCCCATTATGGCTGTCGTGTGACGACCACGACGCTGTCGGAGCAGCAATACGCCTGCGCCCAATACCGCATCCGCGAATGCGGCCTGGAGGATCGCGTGACCCTGCTGATGCAGGATTACCGCGAGTTGCGCGGCAGCTACGACAAGCTGGTGTCCATCGAGATGATCGAAGCGGTCGGCCATCGCTACCTGCCCGACTACTTCCGTTGCTGCGCTGCCTTGCTCAAGGACGACGGGCTGATGCTGCTGCAGTCCATCACCATCCGCGACCAGCGCTACGAGCAGGCGCGGCGGTCGGTGGACTTCATCCAGCGCTACATCTTCCCCGGCGGCGCGCTGCCTTCGATCACCACGCTGCTGCAGACCGCGAAGCAGCACACGGGGCTCAACCTCATCCATTTGGAAGATTTTGCCGGGGACTATGCGCTGACCCTGCGGTATTGGCGCGATAACCTCCGGCAAGCGCGCACCGAACTGCTGGAACTGGGCTATGACGAAAGCTTCCAGCGCCTGTGGGAGTTCTACCTGTGCTATTGCCAGGGCGGCTTCGAGGAGCGCGCCATCGGCGTGGCGCATCTGCTGTGGGCCGGGCCTGCGGCGCGCAAGGCGAGCCTGGCGGATCACCTGGACGCCTGATGCACCGGCGCCTGCCCCTGCTGGCCAACGCAATCTGGCTGCAGCTTGGCTGGTGGGGTTGTGTGCTCGGGGCGCAGCGGCCCGTGCTGTTGGGTGTGGTAGCGCTCGGGCTGCTGGCGCACCTGGCGTTGTGTCGGCGAAAAGTGGAAGAGGGCATCGCGGCTCTCGGCGTAGCCCTGGCCGGTTGCGTGCTGGATGCGACGCTGGGTTGGCTGGGGTTTTTCGATTTTCACGGGGCCATGCTGCCGGGCTGGCTGGTCCTGCTCTGGCTGGTGTTCGCCAGCGGGTTGCGCCACAGCCTGGCCTGGGCTGCGCGACCGGTCTGGCGCGGCGCCTGCCTGGGCGCTCTGGGCGGGCCGTTGGCGTATTGTGCGGGCGCACCGCTGGCAGGAGTGGGCCTACCCCTGGGCATCGCGTGGTCGGCGTTGCTGCTGGCGCTGGTGTGGGCGGCCGCGCTACCGCTGATGCTGCGCTTCGCGCTTGGCCGGTGAGCGTCGGCAGCGCTCGGAGCAATAAAGCACCTCATCCCAACAACGTGCCCAGCGCCGCCGCCAGGTGAAAGGGCGGCTGCAGACGGCGCAGATCTTTTGCGGCAGCACCGATTTCCTCATAGCGCCTGCCCCGCATCCAGGCGCGCGAGCAGTGCCTCGCCGCGTTGCCACAGGGCCAGGCTGCGTTCATCGTCCATGCGTTGCAGGTTGCGATAGGGCATCGACAACCGCGGATTGTTGCCGAGCCGCTCGCGGTGGCGCATGAGGAAGTGCCAGTACAGGGCATTGAAGGGGCAGGCATCTTCCTCTGTCGCCTTGTCGACCCTGTAGCGGCACGAGCCGCAGTGGTTGGACATCCGCTGGATGTACCGCCCGCTCGCGCAATAGGGCTTGGAGCCCAGGTAGCCGCCGTCGGCGTGCATCACCATACCCAGCGTGTTGGGCAGTTCGACCCAGTCGAAGGCATCCAGGTACACGGCCAGGTACCAGTCACAGACGGCCGGGGGCGCGATACCCGCCAGCAAAGCGAAATTGCCGGTGACCATGAGCCGCTGGATGTGGTGCGCGTAGCCCAACTCAAGGGTCTGACCGATCGCCTGGGCCATGCAGCGCATGTCCGTCCTGCCGGTCCAGTAGAACTCCGGCAGCGGGCGGCTGTTACCCAGCACGTTGAGCTGGGCGTACTCGGGCATGCGCAGCCAGTAGATGCCATGCACATACTCGCGCCAGCCGATCAGTTGGCGAATGAAGCCCTCGGCCGCGTTCAGCGGGACCCGTCCCTGGCGATAGGCCTGCTCCACATCCTCGCCAAGCTTACGCACCTCCAGCAACCCGATGTTCAGCGCGGCGCTGATGCGGGCGTGGAACAGGTAGGGCTCGCCTTCGGCCATGGCGTCCTGGTAGTCACCGAAAGCTGGCAGGGAGAACTCCAGGAAGTGCTGCCAGAGCTCCTGTGCCTGGGAGTGGGTTACCGGGTAGTCGAAGCCCTGCAGACGGCCGTAGTGGTCGCTGAAGCGCGCACCGACCAGCGCCATCACCTCGCGGGTGATGGCGTCCTGGCCGAAGCGTGCCGCAAAGGGTCCGCGCAGCCCTCGCGGCAGGGGTTTGCGGTTGTCTGCGTCGAGGTTCCAGGTGCCGCCCACGGGGTGGCCGTCGGGCTCCATCAGCAGACCGGTGCGCCGGCGCATCTCCCGGTAGAAGTGCTCCATGCGCAATTGTCGACGCGCCCCGGCCCAGCGCGCGAACTCCTCGCGGCTGCACAGGAAGCGGCGGTCTTCGTGCCAGCTCAGCGGCACCGCGCTGTCTCGCAGCGCCCGCTCCAGCCGCCACTCGCCGCATTCGGTGAAATGCACCTGCGGTTCACCCAGAGCGGCATGCCAGCGTTCGACTTCACCGGCGATGCTGCCGCGGTTTTCGGGATCGTCCAGCGCCACGTAGATTACCCGCCAGCCGCGCTCGCGCAGCGCCTGGGCGAAGTGGCGCATGGCGCTGAAGATGAGCACGATCTTCTGCGGATGATGGGGCACATAGCGTGCCTCCTGATTCACCTCGGCCATCAGGATCGCGTCCTGGGCGGGGTCCAGCACCTCGAACAGCGACAGCTCGAAGCTCAACTGATCGCCCAGCAGCAGACCGAGCCGGCGTGGCTTCTCCATCATTCGCGGCGCTCCAGCGAAAGTGGCACACGCAGTGGCGCAACGGCTGTCGGATGTGAAGCGCAGATCTCGTCGTGGACGCAATGCTGCACCAGCTCGCAGGGTAGTGACGCCCATTCGGCCAGCACTGCACGTACCTCGGTGGTCGAGCGCAACTGCAGCACCTGCTCGCGTTCGCCGCGAATCGGCCGCAAACCCTCGGCCAGGCGCGCCTGCAGCACATAGAATCCGCCCTCCAGCGAAATCACTTCGATAGCCTGGATATGCCCGGCCGTGGCGGCCTGTGCGAATTCCTGCAACGTCATGGAGTACTCCTGGCCGGCACGGCCGTCGGAATAAAGGTGTGCGCCTGCCTCAGCTTCTGCTGGGATCCGCGGCGCCCTCTCGGCGGAAGAACAAGGTCACCTGCCCGAGTTCGACGCCGAACTTGCGCATGCTGGAGCGGTTGATCAGCGTGTCGTCGTCCATGAGGTACATCCAGTCGTCGAAGCTCACTTCCCAGGTGGTGCCGTCAACTTCCAGGTTCAGGCGGTAGCGCCAGCGCAGTGCGTTGCCGGCGACTTCTCCGGTGGCTTCGCCCACCACGTCGGCGGCGCGTCCCCGCCAGCGTCCGGTGCCGTCGGGGGTCAGGGTCCAGACGCGCTGCTGGCGCGTACCGTCGCTGTAGAGGAAACGCTCATCGAGGATCAGTCGCTCGCCTTCGCGGCGGCTGGTGATGTCCACCGCGAAGCGCTTGACCACTTCGCCCGAGGGTTTCTGGAAGATGCCCCAGGCTTTCACCGGGCCGGCGAAGAATACCGGCAGGTCCAGGCTCGGGCGCTCCTTGGCGTAGTGTTCGACGCCGACATTGCCGCAGCTGCCCAGCAGCAGGCTGGCGATGATCAGGAACAGGCGCATTGTGTGGTTCATGGTTGCTCTCCGCTCAGGCCAAGCAGGTCGCGGCGCAGTTCCGGATTGCGCGTACGCGGGTCCAGCCAGATGGAAAAGAACGCCCGGGCGAATCGGGCGTCGCTCACCGCATGGCGAAGCCTGCCGTCGACATAGAAGCGGCAGCCCACGCCGGGCAGATAGACCCCGGTGATCCGTTGCCCGGGCTGCACATCGACGAAGCCCTGGCGCATCTCTCGGGCCCAACCCGCCAGCAAGGCTTCGTCCTCGGTGCCCAGTCGGCGCATTTCGTCGAGGCTGGCCTGCACCAGGGTGTCCTGCGACAGCGCGCGCCGATACACCAACTCCAGCGCGAAGGCATGCGCCCAGCCTGAGGTTGCGCCGGCGCTCCAGAGATGCGCCTCGTACACCACGAAGCCGAGCCAGGTGAACTGGCCCTGACCAACCTGCGTGGCTCCCGGGATTTCGCTGCGCCAGTCGGCGCTGCCCGGCGAGGCCCACAGACTGCAGAACAGAGCGAGCCCCAGACAGAGAGACAGGGAACGGGTCGGTATGCGCATGACGTGGGCCTGTGAATGCATACCTCAATAGTTGTACAGAAATTATTAAATGTACAGATAATGCGTGAGCGGCCTTTAGCGTGCTCTAGGATCACTGTCGCAGTGGAAGTCCCTGATCCATGGCCGGTATCGGCCGCTTTAAAGCCATGTTCAACACGTTGGTGCGGGGGGCGGGAGGCAATTTGCATACAGTGTTTGAATGAAATTGTGTGCATAGTCTTGTTGTTGTATAGATAATGGCCCGGCGCGTTCAGTTCGCCAGCCGCGCGCAATGACTCCCCAGCCTGCTGATAACCACACCATGCCCTACGACCTTTCCCTGACCCGAAACCAACGCCTGTTGCGCAGCGCGTGCATTGCCGGAGCTCTGTGCGCCGCCATCGGCCTGTTCGCCTGGAGCGCCGGCTGGCTGGGAGCCGACCGGCTCACCAGCGCCCAATTGATCGATCGCATGGAGGCCAATGCCGGGGTCCATCCCGGATACCGCCGCGCCCATCCGCGCGGCATCTGCTTCAGCGGCTATCTCGAAGTGAGCGGCGACGTGGCGCCGCTGTCGCGGGCAGCGCTGCTGCGAGCAGGGCGGGTACCGGTGCTGGGGCGGCTCTCGGTAGGCGCGGGCAATCCCCATGCCGCGGACACCAGCGTACCTGTGCGCAGCATGGCGCTCCTGCTGCGCCAGCCCGATGGCCAGCAGTGGCGCATGGCGATGAACAATCCGCCGGTGCTCGCGGTACGCACGCCGGAGGATTTCTACGAGCAACTGGGTGCCATGCGGCCGGACCCGGGGACAGGCAAAAACGACCCCGTGCGGGTCAAGCAATTCTTCGATGCACACCCCGAAAGCGCCGAGTTTCGTGCCTGGGCGGCGGCCTACCGGCCGAGCGACAGCTTCGCCAGCACGGCGTACAACAGCATCAACGCCTTCGTCCTCGTCGATGCACAAGGTCAGCGCCATGCGGTGCGATGGTCGATGGTGCCGCAACTGGCCGCTACGCCACTGGGCTCTCAGGGCGTGGCTGACGATGCCTTGCAGCAGGACCTGCTGCAGCGCCTGAAATCCGGCCCGCTGCGCTGGACGTGGCGATTCACCCTGGCGGACAGCGGTGATGCGGTGAACGATCCGACCCATGCGTGGCCTGCCGAGCGCACGCAGTTGGACGCCGGAAACCTGGTGGTTGAGCAGGCGCGCGCGCAGCTGGAAGGCGACTGCTACGGCTTCAATTTCGACCCGCTGATCCTGCCCGATGGCGTGGAGCCCAGCGATGATGCCATCCTGCGCGCACGCTCATCGGCCTACGCGCAGTCCTATCGGCGCCGGACCTTCGAAGGTCAGCCGTCCAGCCAGCAGCCGGGAGCTCAACCGTGAAAGCGCCTGTCGATTCCTTCCATCCGCTGCTTCGCCTGCTGCACGGCCTGATGGCGTTGTTGGTGATTGCCCTGCTGCTCATCGGCGTTGCGATGGTTGCCAGCGTCGGCGGCAGCCAGCCTCAACTGGTGGCGTGGCACAAGCAGCTCGGGCTGGCCTTGCTGGTGCTTCTGCTCGTTCGCCTGCTCGTGCGCAGCGTCACGGCGCGTCCGGCCCTGCCGGCATCCGTGAAGGCCTGGCAGCGTCACCTGGCAGGACTGCTGCACTTTGCGCTGTATGTTCTGCTGGTATTGCAACCCCTGGTCGGCTGGGCCATGCAAGGGGCCGCGGATTATCCGCTGCGCCTGGCCGGCTGGCACGTGCCGCCGCTGGTCGATGCCGATGCGGGCCTCTATGGTCTGCTGCGCTGCGCCCATGGCTGGATCGCCTACGGTCTCTTCGGCTTGATCCTTGCGCATGCCGGCGCCGCGCTGGTTCATGCTCTGCTGTATCGCGACGGTGTCTGGCAGAGCATGTGGCGGGTTCGCTCCAACAGGTCGCGCGACAGCTGAGGAGTGCTGGAACGTCTGCCTGCTAGCCATTCCGAGCGCGGATGGTCGTCCGCTATCGATCTGGCGCGTGGCCGGTAGCTGACCTCGGCAGCTGGCTTCAATAGGCCTGCTGGCTGCGGTACTCGCCCGGGGTCATGCCCGTCCAGGCCTTGAAGGCGCGCAGGAACGAGTTGGCATCCTGGAAGCCGATCAGAAAGGAGATTTCTCCCGCGGAGAAGGTGGAGCGAGAGAGGTAGTGACGAGCGAGGTTCGCTCGGGTGTCGTCGAGTACCTCCTGATAGCTCAGTGCCTCGTCCGCCAGGTGGCGTTGCAGGGAGCGTTTGCTCATCGCCAGACGCTCGGAGACATCCTGAATGCTGCTGCGCCCGCTCGGCAACATGTCGAGCAATGCGCTGCGCACGCGTGCACGGGTGCTGGCACCGGTCTCCAGCATCGAAAGCCGCTGCTGCAGCTCCGGTTCGAAGAACTGCCACATGGCGACGTTCTCGGTCAGGAAGGGGCGCGCGGCATCTTCCGCCGAGAACCGGATCCGGTTGCGCCGGCCTTCTTGCAGGCGACATCCGAGGAACCCTTCGCACGGGGCTGTCTGGCTCGGCAGAGCGGCCAGCTCCGCCTCCAGCGGTTTGATGGTCTGTCGGGTGGCGAGCCGTGCCAGGTGGGTGAGGAACACCAGTTCCAGGGCGCAGAGGCTGCGCGGCAATGGCTGGTCGTAACCGTAGCAGTCGATGAAGACGTCCGTGTGCATTGGGTGGACGAAGACCTCCAGCGCCAACGGGCCACAAAGGCGCTTGTACTCGGCAAGACGAGTAAGGGCGCTGTTGAGGTCAGGGCTGCACAGGCAGGCAAATAGCGGCGGATCGAAAGCTTCCACCGAAATGGCGCCACCCAGCCGTAGCGGCAAGTGGGATTCGCCGACCAATTGCTCCAGGCCCAGAAAGAGCCGGAAATACTCTGGCGGAGACAAGGTTGCATCCTTGCGGCTGAACAGGTCGGCGGGCAGTTCGGCGAGGGCCAGCAGGTCTCCGGCTGTGATGCCCAGATCGGCGATGATCAGCTTCCAACCGGGGTGCACAACAAAATGCCTGGCTTGTTTCATGGGCGCGGTGTCTCTTTGAATCAGCTTGCAGGCTCGCGGATCATCAGGCGGCACGCCGCCTTTCAGGGCATCGCGCTGCGCTTGCTCAGGATGCCTTCTCCATCGCCTGGCGCGATAGCTTGAGCACCATTCTGCGAGAGAGCAGGGGGACGATCCAGTCGAGCATGATCCGCAACTTGCATTCGTTGAAGGCGACCAGTTGGCCCCGCTCCATCGCCTTGTAGCCGCATTGTGCAACGGACTCTGCCGTCCTGGCATTCTTCCAGACTTCCACGCCCTGCAGATCGCCCGCGGCGACGAAACCGGTCGCGACCGCACCTGGACATAGTGCGGTGGCAGTTACCCCGTACTCGCTAACCTCTTCGGCAACCGCCTGGGTGAAGGATGTGACGTAGGCCTTGGTGGCGTAGTACACCGCCTGCAGGGGGCCTGGCATGAACGCTGCGGTGGACGAGACATTCAGGATGCGCCCCCGCCGGCGGGACACCATACCCCGGAGGTAGAAGTGGGTCAGGGAGGTGAGCGCCGCCATGTTAACCTGCATCATGGCCTGGTCGGCGCTGAGATCGCGCTCCACGAACTTGCCATGTCCGCCGAAGCCGGCGTTGTTGATCAGCACATCGATGGTCAGCCCCAGGGATTGCGTGGCATGGAAGATGCGATCCGCGGCGTTCGGGTCGGCCAGATCGTCAGCCAAAACGTAAGCTTTTACAGCGTACTGCGCCTGAATTTCACGTTTCAGAGCCTCCAGCTTGTCGCGCGAACGGGCAACCAGGACGACATCGCCGCCCTTGCTGGCATGGATGCGAGCCAGTTCCAGTCCAATGCCGCCGGACGCTCCGGTGATCAATGCAGTGCGGTTACCCATGACATCTCCTGTCTTTCGATCAAACCAAGAATGAGGAGATGGTAAGGATCAGCTGGTACCGGGGCACTAGCCTATGGCGCCATGATTAATTCCGATCACGCCAGGCTGCTGCAGCAGACGCAGGAAAGGATGGCGCGGCTCTGTCGCTGAAATAAGCGGAGAGGAAATCGTTGTCGGTAGCCAGTGACCGAAAGCGAACCTCAGGCCCAGGAGTAAATCACATCCCGGCCCGGAGCATATGCACGGCCAGGCCCGTCAGGGCGCAGGCTATCAGCGCTTTAATCACACCAGCCTTGTAGCGGAACAGGGCGATTGCGGCTGCCAGGGCGATCAGCGCCGAAGGCCAGTCGAAGTGCCCCTCGAATCCGGCGGGCCAGAGAACGTGGTAGCCGAAGAACAGCGCCAGGTTCAGGATCACGCCCACCACCGCAGCGGTGATGCCGGTGAGCGGTGCCGTGAACTTCAGTTCGTTATGCGTCGACTCCACCAGCGGGCCGCCGGCGAGGATGAACAGGAAAGAGGGCAGGAAGGTGAACCAGGTGACGAGGCTTGCCGCGACAGCACCTGCGAGGAAGGGATGATCGGCGCCAAACATCGGCTGGACGTAACCCCCCACGAAGCCCACGAATGCAACCACCATGATCAGAGGCCCTGGCGTGGTTTCGCCCAGGGCCAGGCCATCGATCATCTGGGCTGGAGTCAGCCAGCCGTAGTGACCGACTGCACCCTGATAGACATAAGGCAACACAGCGTAGGCGCCACCAAAGGTGAGCAATGCCGCCTTGGTGAAGAACCAGCCCATCTGCGTGAGTGTCCCTTGCCAGCCGAAAGCGCTCGCCAGCAGCCCCATCGGCAGCAGCCAGAGAACCGCTCCGACCAGCAGCAGCTGTAGCAGGCGTGCCCAACGGAACCGCGCGTGCTCGGGAGTGGGGGTATCGTCATCGATCAGGGCGGGCCCGTAGCCGACTTTGCCTGCCTGATGACTCCCGCCGATGACGAACTTGGCAGGCACTAGCCGACCACCTATGTAACCGATGATGGCAGCTCCCAGAACGATCAGTGGGAAAGGGAGGCTCAGCGCGAAGATCGCGACGAAGGAGGCCGCAGCGATCGCCCACAACCAGCCGTTCTTCAGTGCGCGCGTGCCGATGCGATGCGCGGCGTGCACGACGATGGCGGTCACCGCTGGCTTGATGCCGTAGAAGAGACCGGCCACGACCGGTACTTCGCCGAAGGCGATGTACAACCACGAGAGGCCGATCAGGATGAACAGCGATGGCACTACGAAGAGGGCGCCGGCTATCACTCCGCCCCAGGTGCGGTGCATCAGCCAGCCGATGTAGGTGGCCAGCTGCTGTGCCTCGGGGCCGGGCAACAACATGCAGTAGTTGAGTGCATGCAGGAAGCGTCGCTCGCTGATCCAGCGCCGACGTTCGACGAGTTCCTGGTGCATGATCGAGATCTGCCCGGCGGGTCCGCCGAAGCTGATGAATCCGAGCTTGAGCCAGAAAAGAAAGGCGGAGAACAGTCCAACCGGCCTGGCGTGATTCGCCGCGGAATCAGAGGCGCCTGGATGGAACTCATCCATGATTCTTCTCCTCGCTGGCGAACGCGGTCAGCAGGCCGTCAAACACACCGGCAGCCGTCTGGAAGAGCTGGTCATCGTCGGTGATGCTCTCGCGCAACCCCGCCAGTACACGCTCGATGCCGGAAGCTTCAGCGGGCTGGGCACCTCCCACGTCCAGGTAGTGCACGAGTTCGGCCAGGCGTCGGAGACCGGGGGCCTCGAGCTGGAAGCTCGCCTGCAGCGTCTCGAAGGTGACGCGTTGCCCGTTGTGGCTGAAGGTGGCGCCATCAAAATCGAAGCCCAGGGTATCTTCCGGACAATCACCCGGCGATTCCAGCCAGAGGATTCGTGCATCCGAATCGATGAAGCGGCGGATCAACCAGGCGCTGGCCAGACGATCCACCCATGGGCGGCGGCGGGTTGCCCAGCGTCGGCCCTGGAAGTCCGCGCGAACCAACCGCTCGATGGGTATCTCGTGGCCGCTCGGTTCGTCAGGTGACAAGGCACGGCTGATGGCCGTTTCCAGGTCTCTCAACGCCAGGTCGACCTTTTCCCTGGCGTCACCAGGGAAGAAGTCGATAGCAGCGACCTGCCCGAAGCTTTTGCGCAGCTTCCTCACCTGACGTGCCGTTTGCAGAGCATTGTCGGGGGAAAGCTCGGCATGGCAGGTGGAGATTTCCTCTCGAAGCTTGCCGTACTCCTCGGCACGATCAAATAGTGCTGCAAAGCGCTCACCTGGCTGCTGGACAGAAAACAGAAGCGCAGTGCCGTTGATGGCCAGCACGCTGTGTTCGATAGCTTCCAGCGCGGCGCGTCCTGCTTTCTGATCAGGCAGCAGGTAGACACCATCGCGCAGCACAGCGGCTCCGCAGGCTTTCAGCGCCCGCCAGGCACGCATGCGTTCGGTGGCGTTCGCTGTAGGCAATCCGAGTACCAGTAGCAGCCAGTTCATCTGTAGAGTTCGCAACATAAAATGTCTATAGCTCTACATTATCTGTGTTGCTCAGGCACGTAAAGGACAGGCCTCTGAGGTGATTGCAGACGGTGAGGGTTTTCTTTTCAGTACTCTGAGGTGCAGCCATTGGCCGAAAGCCGACTCGCTCAGAAACAGCGTACCGCCAGGCTGGCGAAACCCTGCAGATAGGTGAGGCCGCACTGCAATCATTGACGGAGCCGGCCCTGGATGCGCCCGACCTGCTGCCTACCAGGTAGCTGCCGACTCAGAGAACCGGGCGAATTCCCAACGGGGTGCGGGCTGACGCTGGCCAATGGGCAGATTGAGACGCTCGCCCTGGACGATGCCGGTCTGGTAGTCAGTCAGCCTGGCGCCGGGAAGCGGAGCTCCAGCCTCGCCAATTGGCACGAGCGACCAATCAATCTCACCGGGGCATTCAGTGGCACGAGTCGAGCGGTCGTAGTGCGCGCTTCAAAGATGCTGCCGTATACGACCATCCATTAAGCTAGAGACCAAGTCGGCCGCTGCTGACCATCCACAGGGCGATGGCTGCCAAGCCCAGAACCAGCACGCTGGCGATTCGCTCCCCTGCATTGCCGAACCGCGTCAACCCACGCTGGCGGCGGGCGCGGATGAAGAAGCCGAGCCCTGGAGCATAGAGAATCATCGACAGCAGTAGGTACTTCAGGCCGGCGGCATAGATCAGCCATACACCGTAGAAGGTGCCCAGCGCTGCCATTACCAGCAGCAGCGGCCGAGGTTGTCGCAAGACCAGCTTGAGGCAGAACCCGGCGCATAACAGATACGGGATGAGCGCCATCGAGGTGGCCAACTGGATCAGCGCGTTGTAGCCGGAAGCGTTGAAGAATGCCACCAGCAACAGCAGCGATATCAGCGAATTGGTCAGCCAGAGCGCCGGTGCCGGGGTGTCCGCCGCGTTGGTCCGGCCAAACAGCGCCGGAGCAGTGTTTCCCGTGCCGCGGCTGGCCAGGTAGAGCATTTCCACCGCCAGCAGGGTCCAGGCCAGCAGTGCGCCGGCCACCGAGACGATCAGCCCGAGGTTGATCAGGGTGGCGCCCCAGGGGCCGACCGCTGCGGCCATTACTTGCGCCATCGATGGGTTTTTCATCTGCGCCAGTTCGTGCTGCGGCACCACTCCGAGCGAGAGGACCGAGACGCAGACCAGCAACAGCAGGGTAATGACGAACCCGATCAGGGTGGCGCGGCTGACGTCGGCCATGCGTTTTGCATGGCTGGCATAGACGGTTGCGCTCTCGATGCCGAGAAACACCCACACGGTGTACAGCATGGTGGTCTCCACCTGGCGGACGATGCTGCCCAGTGCCGGATTGCCCCAGAAGTCGATACGGAATACGTCAACGCGGAAGGCCAGGGCCGCACAGAGGATGAATAGTCCGATGGGCACGATCTTCGCCAGGGTGACGATGGTGTTGGTGAGGGCTGCGTTGTGTACTCCGTGCAACACGAAGGCGTGTACCAGCCAAAGCACCGCCAGTTCGCCGACCAGCGCCTGCCAGGTGGTGCCATCACCGAAGAAGGCGAACAGGCTGAACGATCCCAGCGCACTGAACAGCACCACCAGGTATCCGGCGTTGCCAACCCAGGCGGAGATCCAGTAGCCCCAGGCGGCATTGAAGCCCAGGTACTCGCCGAACCCTTCGCGAGCGTAGCCATAGACGCCGTCGTCCAGATCCGGGCGGGTGCTGGACAGCCACTGGAAGATGCGGGTCAGCGTCAGCATCCCGACGAAGGTGATTGCCCAGGCGATGAGGATGGCGCCGGCACCGGCGCCCTCGGCCATGTTCTGCGGCAGGCTGAAGATGCCGCTGCCGATGATGCCGCCCACCACCAGGGCGGTGAGGGCCGGCAGGCCCAGTCTGGTTTGATTCGAGTTGGACATCTTGCGCCTCCGAAACAGCTGTCGATGTCGCGTGGCGACTCTTGCCGACACGCTCACGGCCACGAAGGGAGGGGCCCTCGCAGATATCGACGGGCCGTTTGGCCCGTCGATACGGCGCGGTTCAGAAGCGCAGTGACATGCAGCTGACGCCGCCGTCGATCTTGCGGTACTCGGAGGTATCGACTTCGATGACCTGGTAGCCGAGGTCGGCGATCTTCTGCCGGGTCTGTGGATAGCCGGCGGGCATGATCACCCGCTCGTTGACCCAGATGCAGTTGGCCGCGTAGGCCTCTTCCTCGGGGATCGCGATGATATTGAGGTGCTGGAAGTCCGGCTTGCTGATGAATTCGCCGGCGGCCAGCAGGTTGCCGTGCTCCAGGTAGGCCAGGCCGGTCTTCAGGTGCAGGACCTTCTCCAGGCGGACCACCGAGCCGCTGAGGCCATGCTTTTCGAGAATGGCGATCATCTGCCGCGCACCTTCGGCATTGGTCCGCGCCGACTCGCCAATGTAGAAGTGCTCGCCGACCATCATGATGTCGCCCGCTTCCACGGTACCAGGGGCCTCGATGCGTTCGACGCGGCCGGGATAGAAACGCTGGATGGTCTCTTCGATGATCCGTGTCTCGCCGCGCCGGGATTCGGCTCCTG
Source organism: Pseudomonas sp. HS-18 (assembly GCF_020401845.1). NCBI lineage: Bacteria > Pseudomonadati > Pseudomonadota > Gammaproteobacteria > Pseudomonadales > Pseudomonadaceae > Pseudomonas > Pseudomonas sp. HS-18. The sequence continues at coordinate 3,998,598 of NZ_CP084413.1, read as the reverse complement.
GGCGAGTGATGATGGCGCAGCGTGAGGTGCACAGCACCGGATCCTCGACGAATACCGAGTCGGGAAAACTCTCGTCCGGCGGCAGCAGGGTGATATCCACCTCGCAGGTCTGCAGTGCGCGGATGTAGGCATTGTGCTGCTCCAGGGCGGCAGCGTAGTCCGGTTTGCCGAGGTGGGCGGAGGTCAGCCCGTCGACCAGGGAGCGTGCAGGCGTGCGGGCAATGATGTGCTTGAACATGGTGAATCCTCTTGCGGGTGTACGCCGAGGACGGTGCAAGTCATGCGCCAGTCTGGAAGGCGCCGTGGGCGGCGAAATAGGTGATCGGGCAACGTGTTTCCTGGCGTTCCGTTGACTGGGAGCAGGACCGGCGAATCGTCTTGCGGCGAGATTGAGACAGATGTCGAATAATCGACGCGTTGGAAATCAGGGAGTGGCCATGGGAAGTGTCGAAAAGTCGTCGATTTCCAATCGAAATGAGGAGTTGAACTGGCTCGTGCGCTGCCTGGCGCCGATTTTCGATGGACTGCGACAACCGGTCACGGTCGTCGATCAGTCGGGGCACTACGTCTATTACAACCGGGCGAGTGGTGCGCTGGACGGGTTAGACCCGCAGCAGGTTCTGGGCATGCATGTGCTGCAGAGCGTGCCCTGGCTGAAGCCGGAGCAGAGCACGCTGCTGCGTTGCCTGGCGGAGGGACAGCCCTCCATCGATACCGTGCAGGCCTATGTCGGCGCAGGTGGAGAAATGTTGCAGTACCGTCACCGGGCCATTCCGCTGCATGGCCGCCAGGGCGAGTTGGTCGGCGCGATGGAGGTGGGCGAGGTGGTCGCCGATGCGTTGGTCGCCGGCGCAGAGGACGGTCCGGCCATCCTCAGCGTTGCGCCAGGAATGCTGCAGCAATTGCGACGCCTGGAAGTGTTCGCCGTGACCGACCTACCGTTGCTGGTACATGGCGAGACCGGTACCGGCAAGGAACTCTTTGCGCGTCGCGCCCATGCCCTCAGTCCTCGCCGCAATGGCCCGTTGATCAGCCTGAACTGTGCCGCCATCCCGGAAACCCTGCTGGAGAGCACATTGTTCGGCACCACCCGTGGCGCCTTCACGGGGGCCGAGAACCGCAAGGGTATGTTCGCCCTGGCGGAGGGCGGCACGCTGTTTCTCGATGAGATCAACTCGATGCCGCTGGGCATGCAGAGCAAGTTGCTCCGGGTCTTGCAGGACGGCAGCTTCCTTCCCTTGGGCGGTCTCACCGCGCAACGGGCGGATGTTCGCCTGATCGCCGCAAGCAACCAGGCACCGCGGCAGGCGATTGCCGAGGGGCGCCTGCGTGAGGATCTCTACTACCGGCTGAACGTTGCCTGCCTGAGCATTCCGCCTCTGCGTGATCGCCCCGGAGATGTCGAACTTCTGGCCCGACTCTTCGTGCGGCGTGATGCACCAAACCTCAATCCGAAGGTCACCAGCCTGGGCGCCACCGCTTTGGCATGCTTGCAGGCCTGCGCCTGGCCGGGCAATGTGCGTCAGCTGGAGAATGTCATTCGCCGCAGCCTGCTGCTGCACGACCAGGATGGTGCTGAGCTCGACGAGATCATCTTTGCCGACGATGAGGTCGATCATCCTGCTGTGCCCGCTTGCGAGCCTTGCCCGTCCGGCAGCGGAAGCTTGCGCGAACGGCTGGCGGAGCAGGAGCGCAACCTGATTGCTAAGGCTTTGCGCGAGGTGTGCGGCAATCTTTCCCTGGCTGCCGAGCGCTTGGGAATTCCCCGAACGACGCTCCTCGGGCGGATGCGGCGCCTAGGCTTGCAGGCCTCTCCAGGACACTCATAGAGCCGCCTCGCCAGTCCAATGCCACGGGCTTGGCGAATATTGCGCATCTCGCGCGCCGGCCGCACTACCGTATACAGAATCGGTGACTCTGACTCCTCCAGACGCAGATTGGAAACTCGCCTGGAGCGGTGATTCGCAAAGGCCGGCTTGATATTTATCTCTGGCTGATTGCTGCCGTTGTTGCGTAGCCGATTCAACGAGAGCATTTGTGCGAATGCTTGATTTTCTGTCGGAGCGACGAGCAACCAGAATCCCTGATCGACTTTGGGGATTCAGCTTCGCTCTGCCTCTGTCCATCGAGCCGCCTGACCACAGCTATACGAACGAAGTCACCAGTCGATTCCTTGAGCCCTTCAAGGCCAAGATCGAGCATGACCGAAATCGGGCCCTTACCCGGCATCGATACGCTCATTACAGCAAGGTGCGGTCTGTCTGAGCGAGGACGAAAATCGCTACCTGTGCTCCGAGGAGTCGCTGAATTTGCTCGTGAAGGGTATTCGGGGGCTTTCCAATCATGTGACCAAGTTGAGCTTGCGCACCATGAGATGGCCACCGCCCCATTCCGGACGCCAGCATTGCTGACCCACAGATACTGAACCGATACGGCGCGTGAAGCCTGTCTGCATCGCCCGATTAGCCTGCCATCAAAAAAGCGTGGCCAACATTGGCGACTGGCCACGCAATCACGCTCAACTGAAATTCAGAAGTGCTCGGCGCGCAGCTCGAACAGGCAATCGCTGCCCGCGCGTATGGATCCGGCGAGAGACTCGATGCGCGGTAGCAAGCGGGCGAAGTAGAAACGCGCGGTGGCCAGCTTGCCGCTGTGGAATCCGTCGCCCTGGCCCAGGCTGGCCTGCGCCATGCGAGCCCAGAGGTAGGCGTAGGCGGTGTAGCCGAACAGGTGCAGGTATTCCACCGAGGCCGCGCCGATCTCCTGCGGCCGGCTGGCGGCGCGCTCGCGCAACTGGCGAGTGACGGACTCCAGCAGGTCCAGGGCATCCAGTAGCGGGGCGGTGAAGGAGCCCATGGCGGCGCCGTCGGCGGCATCGGCGAAAGCGCGGATCTCTCCGGCGAACAGCGCCAGTGCCTGGCCGCCATCGGCAAGCACCTTGCGGCCCAGCAGGTCGAGTGCCTGGATGCCGTTGGTGCCTTCGTAGATCTGCGCGATGCGCACATCGCGCACCAGTTGCTCTTGGCCCCACTCGCGGATGAAGCCGTGGCCGCCGAACACCTGCTGGCCATGGATGCAGCTTTCCAGTCCGGTGTCGGTGAAGAAGGCCTTGGCGACAGGAGTCAGCAGCGCCACCAGTGACTGGGCCGACTCGCGTTCGGCAGCGTCTTCGGCATACTTGGCGACGTCCAGCTGCTGGCCGACATAGGTGGAGAAGGCGCGGCCACCTTCGGTCAGAGCCTTCATGGTCAGCAGCATGCGGCGCACATCGGGGTGCACGATGATCGGGTCGGCGGCCTTGTCTTTCGCCACCGGGCCGGTGGCGGCGCGGCTTTGCAGACGTTCGCGGGCGTAGGCGACGGCGCTCTGGTAGGACATCTCGGCGCAGCCGATACCCTGGATGCCGATGGACAGGCGCTCGTAGTTCATCATGGTGAACATCGCTGCCAGCCCCTTGTTCAGCTCGCCGACCAGCCAACCGGTGGCGCCATCGAAGTTCATCACGCAGGTCGCCGAGGCCTTGATGCCCATCTTGTGCTCGATCGAACCGCAGGAGACCGCGTTGCGCGCGCCCAGCGAGCCATCGGCCTGCACCAGGAACTTGGGCACCAGAAACAGCGAGATGCCCCGCGAGCCCGCCGGGGCATCGGGCAGCTTGGCCAGCACCAGGTGGATGATGTTGTCGGTGAGGTCCTGCTCGCCGCCGGTGATGAAGATCTTGGTGCCGCTGACAAGATAGCTGCCGTCGGCCTGTGGTTCGGCGCGGGTGCGGATCAGCCCCAGGTCGGTGCCGGCATGGGGTTCGGTCAGGCACATGGAGCCGGCCCATTCGCCAGCGTACATATTCGGCAGGTAGGTATTCTTGAGGGCTTCGTTGGCGTGGGCATCCAGCGCCAGGCAGGCGCCGGCGGAGAGGGTGGAGTAAAGGCTGAAGCTGGCGTTGGCACCGTACATCATTTCCTCGAACTGCACCGAGAGCATTTTCGGCATGCCCATGCCGCCGTATTCGGGGTTGCCCGCCAGCCCGACCCAGCCGCCTTCGGCGTAGGTCGCGTAGGCCTCGCGGAAGCCGGTGGGCGTGCACACGTTGCCGTCGGCGAACTGCGCCCCTTCTTCGTCACCACTGCGGTTGAGCGGAGCGAGCAGGCCGCTGGTGATCTTCGCCGCCTCCTCGAGGATGGCGTCGGCGGTGTCGGCGTCGATACGTTCAGCCAGCGCTGGCAGGCGTGCCCAGAGAGCTGGGGCATCGAACACGTCATTGAGCAGGAAGCGCATGTCGCGCAGGGGAGCGTTGTACTCGGGCATGGCGGACTCCAGCGCTCCCCGCAGCGGGGAGCGCACGATGGCAGGCGAAAGGTCGGGTCAGAGGGCGTTGGCCCAGTCGCGCAGGACGAACTTCTGGATCTTCCCGGTCGAGGTCTTGGGCAGGTCGGTGAAGACCACGGTGCGCGGTACCTTGAAGCCGGCCAGGTGCTCGCGGCAGAAGCTCATGATGTCCTGCGGCTCGACCGCCGCGTGCTCGGCCTTGAGGGTGATGAAGGCGCAGGGCGTCTCGCCCCAGCGTTCGTCGGCACGGGCCACCACGGCGGCTTCCATCACGGCCGGGTGGCGGTAGAGTACGCCCTCGACCTCGATGGTGGAGATGTTCTCGCCGCCGGAGATGATGATGTCCTTGAGGCGGTCGCGAATCTCCACATAGCCGTCCGGGTGCCAGACCGCCAGGTCGCCGGTATGGAACCAGCCACCGGCGAAGGATTCCTCGGTGGCAGTAGGGTTCTTCAGGTAGCCCTTCATCACGGTGTTGCCGCGCATGAAAATCTCGCCGATGGTCAGGCCGTCGCGGGGCACCGGCTCCAGGGTCTTGGGATCGGCGACCATCACGCCTTCCAGGGTCGGGTAGCGCACGCCCTGGCGCGACTTGATGCGGGCGCGTTCGTCCAGCGACAGCTCGTCCCATTCCTCATGCCAGGCGCAGACGGTCACCGGGCCGTAGACCTCGGTCAGGCCGTAGACGTGGGTGACCTTGATGCCCATTTCCTCCACCGCGCCGATCACCTTGGCCGGCGGAGCCGCGCCGGCGACCATGGCGTGCACCGGGTGGTCGATGGCGGCCTTGGCCGACGCGGGCATGTTGATCAGCGCATTGAGCACGATGGGCGCGCCGCACAGATGGGTGACCTGGTGTTCGCGGATCAGGGTAAGGATCTTCTGCGGATCGACCCGGCGCAGGCACACGTGGGTGCCGGCCAGCGCTGTAACGGTCCACGGATAGCACCAGCCGTTGCAGTGGAACATCGGCAGGGTCCAGAGGTAGACCGGATGCTGGCCCATGGACCAGGTCATCTGGTTGCCCAGCGAATTCAGATAGGCGCCACGGTGGTGGTAGACCACGCCTTTGGGGTTGCCGGTGGTGCCGGAGGTGTAGTTGAGGGAGATGGCGTCCCATTCGTCCTGCGGCCACTGCCAGGCGAATTCCGGGTCGCCCTCGGCAAGCAGCGCCTCATAGTCCAGCGGGCTGACGGCATAACCTTCGCCGTACTCGGGGTCGTCCACGTCCACCACCAGGGGCGGATGATCGAGCATGCCCAAGGCTGAGTGGATGACGTCGCTGAACTCGCGGTCAGTGATCAGCACTTTGGCTTCGCCGTGCTGCAGCATGAAGGCGATGGCCTCGGCGTCCAGGCGCACGTTGAGGGTATTGAGGACCGCGCCGATCATCGGCACGCCGAAGTGCGCCTCGACCATCTGCGGCGTGTTGGGCAGCATCACCGCCACCGTATCGCCACGGCCTATGCCACGGGCGGCGAGGGCGGAGGCCAGGCGGCGGCAGCGCTGGTAGGTTTCCTTCCAGGTGCGGCGCAGGCTGCCATGGATGATGGCGGTACGCTCGGGGTAAACGTGGGCGGTACGTTCGATGAAGCTCAGCGGCGACAGCGCGATGTGGTTGACGGCCGCGCGCGGCAAGCCATGTTCGAAGATCGACATGTGGACACCCTGTGGCTGATTGTTAGCTCATTGTTCTGTTATGACCCGTGAAGCGTCTGGCAGCAGCCGGGTCGTGACCGGTGCGGCAAGCTGTCGCCCGGTCATTGCGGCGTTTTATAGCAATGTCGAATTGGATATGGAAGTTAAACCTATGGTGTATGGTATAAATACTATATTCATTCAAAGCGCCTTCGAGCCACTTTCATGTCCGAGTTGAATACCCTGGTGCGCCTGGTGCGCGAGCAGGCACCGGTCGCCTTGCAGACCGACGCTCTGCAGCGGCTCTGTCTCGAGCGCGACGGCGTGGAGCGCGCCCTCTACGTCGAATGGCAACCGCGCAGCCAGAGCTTCGAGGCCCTTGCCGGCGCATCACGCTTGCCGCCGGGCAGTGGTGACCCGTTGCAGGCCAATGACCTGGCGCTGCTCGGGGGGCTGGGCAAGCTTGCACGCTTGCCTCTCGGAGAACTTCTCGATGTGCCGTGCTGGCTCAGCGGCCGCCTGCGACGCGCCGGCTGGAGCCAGGGGCTGGCGCTGGTGCTGCCGTTGCGAGACGCGGTGCCGGGGCTGCTGCTGGTGGAAAGCTCCGGGGCGGACGCCGAGCACTGGCTCGGCTGGATGGGTGAACTGCTCGGCGAAGTGCTTGCCCTCGCTCATCAGGCGCGCCGCACTGCGCCGTTACTCAGCGCCGATCCACAACCGGCGCTGGTGCTGGACGAGGCAGACGTGCTGGTGGACTGCAACCAGGCCCTGCGTCAGTTGCTCGTGGATCTGCCCGGCAGCGAGCCCCGCGACCTGCTACCCAGCAACCACGCGCAATTGCTGCGCACCTGCCTGGAACAGGGGAGGGCGGTGCACGAGGTCACCGGTGAGCGTGAAGGCCGGCAGTTTCTCTGGACCTTCGTACCGATGCCTGGTGAGCGGCAGGTGCTGGTCCACGGTCGCGAGGCTACCGCGTCGCTGCGGGACCAGCGTGAGGCGGCGAGAGCCAGCCGGCTGTACCGGCAGATCATCGAGAACACCACCGACCTGATTTCCCGCCGCACCCTCGACGGCCGGCTGCTCGACGTCTCGCCGGCCTCCTGGACCTTGCTCGGCTACTGGCCGGAAGCGCTGCGCGGCAAGGAACTGCTGCCGCTGCTGCACGAACAGGATCGCCAACGGGTCGCCGAGCGTACGCGTGACGCGCTTGTGCAGGACGGCTACGTGACCCTGACCTATCGCCTGCGCCACCGCGACGGCCACTACCTGTGGTTCGAGACCGCCAGCCGCGCCATTCGCGAAACCTATACCGGCCATGTGATGGAAGTGGTCAGCGTGTCCCGCGACATCACCGCACGGGTTCAGGCCGAGGAAGGTTTGCGGCGCCTGGCCGAAGTTGTCGAGGCCAATACTGACCTGGTGCTGTTCGTCGATCCGGGAGGCCGCGTCACGTACCTCAACCCCTCGGCGTGCCGTGCTCTGCGGCTAGAAGGCGAGGCGCTGCCAGCGTCCGTTGCGCAAGTGCTGGACGATGGCCTGCTGGACCAGTTGGAACGAGAAGGCTGGGAGCGCGCGCGGCGCAGCGGCGTCTGGAGCGCCGAAGGACGCCTGCGCGGACGCGATGGCGCGCCGTTGTCGCTGGTCCTGCTGGCGCACAACGCGGCAGGCGGCGAGTGTTACTACTCGCTGGTAGCCCGTGACATGACCGAACGCGAACTGCGCGAGAACCAGCAACGCCGGCATCAGGACGAACTGGCGCATACCGCGCGCCTGGTGACCCTGGGCGAACTGGCTTCGGGAATTGCCCATGAGATGAACCAACCGCTGGCCGCTGTGATGAACTACGCCAGCGCCAGCCAGCGCTACCTGAAATCCCTCGACAGCCAACCGGATGCTGCTCAGCGTGTGGCCCAGGGGTTGGCACAGATCGTCGAGCACACCGCCCACGCCTCCGAAGTGATCCGTCGCCTGCGGGCCTTCCTGCGCAAGGGGCAGCGGCGGATGCAGGCGCTGGACCTGAACCAGGTGGCGCGTGCTGCGTTGGGCTTGTGCGCCTGGGAAGCGGCCGGTGCGGAGGTGGCCATCTGCGAGGCCTTCACGGACAATCTGGCGCCCGTCTACGCCGACCGCGTGTTGCTGGAACAGGTATTCCTCAACCTGTTGCGCAACGCCGTCGAGGCCAACCGCGAGCGCCACGCCGGCGAGCCCTCGAATGTGCGCATTGGCAGCTGTCGCGACAGTGACGGGCAGCTCTGCGTCTGGGTAGATGACGAAGGGCCCGGGGCTAGCCCGGCGGCGCTGGAGCAGATGTTCACGCCGTTCTTCACCAGCAAGCCCGAAGGCCTGGGGTTGGGCCTGTCCATGAGTCGCGGCATCGTCGAAGGCTTCGGCGGCACGCTGGAGGCCGTGGCGGCGCCTTCCGGCGGTCTGCGCCTGGAATGCCGGCTGCCGGCAGGGAAAACCGAACAATGACGGAGACAGTGATGGAAACGGCGGTGGTGTATGTGGTGGACGACGACCAGCGGATGCTCGACTCGACAGTCTGGTTGCTGGAATCGGTCGGTCTGAAGGTGCGGCCATTCACCAGCGGCCGCGAGTTCCTCGACGCCTGCCCGAACGATGCTCACGCCTGTGTGCTGCTCGACGTGCGCATGCCCGGGCTTGGTGGGCTGGCGGTACAGGAAGAAATGCGCCGACGCGGCCTGGAACTGCCGGTGATCTTCGTCAGCGGCCATGCCGACGTCCCAATCGTCATCCGGGCCTTCAAGGCCGGCGCGGTGGATTTCATCGAGAAGCCTTACAACGAGCAATTGCTGCTGGACAGCGTGCAGCAGGCGCTCAGCTCCGGCGAACGCCTGCATGCGTCGCGCTCAGGCCTGGGCGAACTGGAGGTGCGTCTGGCGGCCCTGACGCCTCGCGAGCGTGACGTGTTCCTGCCGTTGGTACGCGGCTACACCAGCCGTGAAGTCGCCGAGCAACTGGAGATCAGCGTGAAGACTGTCGACCTGTATCGCGCACGGGTGATGAAGCGCATGCAGGCTGCAACACTGTCAGACCTGGTGGGCATGGCCGTCGCGGCTGGGTTGGTGGACCCGCTCCGGCTTCGCCACAGCTAGCGCGCTTTCCCGGGGTACGTTTTTCCATCCATGGATCAAGCATCCAGCCCCAACGCATGACACCGGCAGGGGGCGAGCTGATCTGGCTGCAAGTCCTTGTGTTCGAGGTGTGATTTGAGGGGGCCGCTTCTGGCCGGTTGAATCCACAGCCGATTTCTGCCCGTGACGTGGGGCAGCTACCGACCCATAGCAGTCAGTCGATAGATGTTACGAAGCGGGTATCGATACCGAGACACGGTGAGGGCTGCGAGTTGATGAGTACGGCTGCTTCATCTCCGTTGTTCAGAAAGACTAGGTAGTCACCGGTCTCAAAAGAAACTCTAAATCCGACAAGCCGAGACCCACGTCCAGTCGCAGTATCGAGCACCCCCTCGACGTCGCGAACGATCGCTCCCTCCAGATGACACGCCGATAAGCCAGCAAGGAGGTTTTCTCTCTTCCAAGCGCAAGAAGCGTTGGGTTCTATCTCGAAGGAGACAGGCGTATCAAGCGGTAATGAGTCCGCTCCAACGCTCTCGCCATCACTCAAGAGGTACATGGATAAAACCTCACCTTCGCTGAAGCACCACTCAAGAAAGCCCACGTCTCCTGGGTCTTTCTCGCCATTGAAATAGTATTGGTCATGCCACAGCGCGCTCAGTCGTTTGCCCATAAGCAAACGGGCGTCGCGTAGATCTCGCGCGGCTCTGTGGGATGAAAACGAAAGGCGGCCAGACATCAGGTTGCTCTCGTGGGGCAAATTGACAATAGATACTACACAGGCCTCAGAACGTCCGCTTTAGGCCCTCTTCAGTCAGACGAACAGCCCTAACCAGAACGATGCAAGAACCAGAAGCTGGCCGGCGGTCACGTACTTCCCATAAGCAGCACCGCCGCTCCACCAAGAGAGCAGGCACTTGCTGAGGGTGTTACCGCTCAGTGCCGTCAGGGCTGCGGGGGCGAGTTGAGTGATGGACATTTGACCTGATGCGACCAGCGATGCAATCGAGGCGATGGCGGCGTGGGCGTCGCCCAGTCCGCTGACGAAGGCTATGGCAATGACCCCCTTGTCGCCCGCCAGGTGCAGCAGTGCGGAGGACAACAGCGAAATGCCGGTCAGTACCACCGTAATGACCAACGCGCCCTTGAGGTTGAAGACCCGTTTGTTGGAACGGGCGGGCTGGTCGGTGCTCGAGGCTCGCCAAGGGGCGATCAATCCTAATCCGAAGGCAGCGGCCGACGTCCCACCAAGCAACATCGATGGCCAGACCAGCGTCAGGAACCGTGCATCGATGGCGATCAGTACCAGCGCGAACTGAACGATAGTCGCCAAGTTGGATAGCACCGCCGCCGCAGCGTACTCCCTGTGCGAATTTCCCGCCGCCTTGGCCTGCCGGCCAATCACCGCAATGGTTGCAGCGCCGGAGGCGAATCCGGAAGCGATCGCTCCTAGCGCAATGCCGTAACGCGCGCTGGTCATGCGCAACGCTATGTGCCCGAGGGCCTCCACCCCCATCAACAACAGGGTGAGTGTGCAGATGGTGCGGGGATTGAGGGCCTCGAAGGGGCCAATGAATCGATTTGGCGTCAGCGGCAGTACAACCAGGGCGACCGTCAGCAGGATCAAGCCATCGCGGACTTCCGTTTCGCTCAACTGCTGCAGCACGAAGCGGTGAAGTTCGTCGCGCAAGGTCAGCAGGATGGTCATCACCACCCCGACGGCCGCTGCCAGCTCGGGTTGCGTGGCACTGAGTGCCCCCAGCAAGAGCACGAGCAGCATGGCGATTTCCCCGGTGATACCGGTTCCCCAGGGCTGGTCGCGATAGGAAACACACAACAGCAGGCAAAGCGCGATGCCCATGACGCCCACCAGTACTGGGCCAAGCAATGCCATGCTGGTGAATCCCAGCAGGGCCGCGGCCGCGAAGCTTCTCAGGCCATGTGTGGCACCGCTCCTGCCTTGGCCTTTCCTGCGCTCGCGCACCAGGCCCACCAGCATGCCAATGCCCAGGGCCACCGCACCATGCGTGAAACTCAGCGGGTCGAGCATCTTTGTTGACCGCGTGGCATCGTCGAGTCTTCCTACAGAACTGCGTAGCGACTACTCGGCGCGCCCCCGTGCCGATGGGGAATGGGTGATGCGCGTCATGATTGTTCCGTGCTGTCAGGTGGCCGCCTGGGATGGCCGGTTGTGTCAGCGCCGACGGCCAGTAGACCACCTGACATGCGGTACAGCAGGCGCTCGGTGGTGCTGCCCAGGATGCGGTCCAGCCCCAGCCGGCTCTGCATGCCCATGACCACGACATCGATCCGATGGTCGTCCATGAAGTTGGCAATGCCCTGGGTGGCAGGGCCGAGGACGAAATGGCGGTGTTCCATGGGAACGTGCCAGCGGTCGGCCAGATGGTTGAAGGTGCGGTAGAGCGAGATGCGGACCTGCTCGGCATAGCTGGAGTCCCAGCTGCTGCTCAGCGTGGCCGAGTCGTAGTCGATGGCGCTCGGCAGGTCGCAGGCGTGGAGAAAATGCAGTTCTGCGCCGCACAGGCTTGCCAGATTGCGCGCGGCTTCGATGATTCCTTCATTCAGCCCGCTAGCTAGCAGCTCCGGTCTGGCGACATCCAGTGCGGCGGCCACCTTCAGCGGCAGCGGATTGAGTGCTTCTGCCACTAGATGCAATGGAACCTGGCAGGCTCTGAGCAGGCGATAGTCCAGCGGTGTGACAAAGACCCTGCGTAATGCCGCCTCGTGATGAACGTTCTTGATCACCAAGTCCGCCTTTAGCGTTGCCACGCGATCAAGAATCTCCCGGCAGGGCTCGGCGCTCCAGAGGGTTTCGCAGGTGACATCCATCCCGGTGCTGCGTAGCTCGTGCGCGTCACGCTCGACGTCGACGCGGCATTGCTCAAGCAGTTCGTCGCGCAGATGATCGGAAAGAAACGGCATGCCCAGGCGTGGTTCGAGGAACATGCCGATATGCAACGCGGCATGACTTCTACGGGCAATCGCCAAGGCTCTTCGATAGGCGGCCGATTGCCGCCAGTGAGGGGCGGCGATGAAGAACACTTTATGATACTGGTCCATGGTCTTCGCCTCTGGCGCGGCCCACTTCAAGTGCAGGCTGGAACGGGGTGCGTTGCGTGACTTTGATGCCCATCAAAATCTGCGATTGCCACTCCATCCTCGATGTCTTGTCATGCCCCCACGGCCAGCACGCTGCCTGGAATCTGGTCGAGGACATGCTCCGTGGTGCTGCCAATCAATCGCTCTACGCCGGTGCGGTGCACTCGGCCCATCACGACCACATCCATCTCGTGCTCCTGGGCGAAGCGTGAAACTCCGCGCAGTGGCGTCCCCATCAGAAAGTGGCGTCGCTCCTGCGGCACGCCATGATCGTCCGCCAGGCGGACGAAGGCCTGGTGCAGGGAGGCGCGTATGTCCTCCACCAGGTCGACCCAGGCCACCGCGCCTTCCGCACGGTTGGCCATGTAGGCGGGCATGCAGTCATAGATGTACAGCAGGTGCAGTTGTGCGTTGCATTGCAGCGCCAGGCCATTGGCCGCCGCAATGATGCGATCGTTGATACCGTTGATCAGGGTTCGTGGATCTGCCGGGTCGACCGCCGCAACGATGCGCCGGGGCAGGGGATGCTGCGCGCTGTGCACCAGGTGCAGCGGTTGCTGGCACTCGCGTAACAGGAACCAGTCCAGTGGAGTAGCGAAGGAGCGCTTGAAAGCAGACTCATGCTGGATGTCCTTGATCACCAGGTCCGGCTGCAGTTCGCCGATGGCCTGTAGCAGATCGGTACGCAGATCGGTCGTCCACAGGACGGACGAAGTCATCTCCACGCCCACGCCGCGACCACGTTGTAAACGGCATTCGTTTTCCCAACGCTCGCGCTGGGCTCTCAGCATGTTCTCGCGCGCATCGTTCTGTACGTGCCGGGCCAGCAGACTGAAGGTGGCGAACGGCTCCACGCAGGCAATGACATGCAGGCTGGCCCCGCATTGCCCTGCCAGGGCGGTGGCACGCTGCAAAGCCGGGGTATCGTGACGGTCGGGATGGGCGATCAGCAGCAGTTTCTGGATCTGGCTCATGGTGCACCTCGCAAGCATGAACGGGCAGGATCGAGCGGCGGAGACCAGCACCGTCGCTGCGCAGCCCCACCCTGAATGGGGTGGTATCGCCCTGGTTCTCATGCCGTCAGGGAGAGGGCGCTCCCGGCGGGAGCGCCAACGCATCACTTGGCGGTCTTGACCGGAATGATCTTCTCCGGATGCACTGCTTCCGCCCGCTTGGGCAACTGAACCTGCAATACGCCCTTGCTGAAGCGTGCCTGGATCTTCTCGGGGTCCACTTCGCGGGGGAGGCGGAACACTCGCTCGAAACTTCCGTAGCGGCGTTCCGAGAGGTGGTATTCCTTGCGGGTTTCGTTCTTCTCTTCCTTCTTCTCGCCCTTGATGATGAGGCTGCCGTTGGCCAGCTTGACCTCGATGTCCTTCTCGTCCATGCCGGGCAACTCGGCGTTGATTCGGAACTCATCCGCCTGCTCGCTGACGTCCACTGCGGGTAGGCCATGGGAGAAAGGTTCGCGGCGCCAGAACTGGTCGGCATCGAACGGACTGTGGCTGAAGGGGAGCCTTAGCGGCGCGCGGCCGAAGTCGTCGAAGAGGCTGTCGATCTGGCGGCGCAGACTATCGAAAGGACGCCACGGGTGGAACGGGTTGGCGGGCGACTCCGAAGGCTTTGTCGGTTGTTGGGGAACGGTGCTGACAAGTACTTTTTTAGCGGGCTCGGACATGATGAATTCCTCCGCAGGAAAAAGGATCGCCTCACTGGCGAGGCCGTTCGATTCTGCGACCCTGATACCGTCCGACTTTGATGCCGATCAAATACCGCTCCGGCGGTCACATTGATTTTCCCGGACGTAACTTGATGGCGATCAAGGTGATTGGCCTGCGGCTTCTTAGCCTGAGTCAAAGCCGGCGTACCCTGCCGGCGGTTGCCGTGGAGGCGCGGCATGGAATGGCAGACGATTGGCCGCGCGCGGGTGCTGGAGGAGCTATCCATCTCGGACTCGACGCAATGCCTGCGTGTGAAGCTGGACGATGACGAAACACAGTCGATCATTCCTGGCCAGTACTGCTTGCTGGATGATCGTGTACAAGCTGCCAGGGCCTTCAACTACGTCAGTCTGCCGGGGCGTGATCGTCTCTGCATCCTGGCGGCCAGCCGGCGCGAAGTGCCGCTGTGCACGGATGGCCCGTTGCTTTATCGCGGCCCACTGGGGGTGGGCTGGCCGTTGCCGTTTGGCGTTTCCCGCCTGCTGGTTTTTGCCTGCAATGCTGGAATCCTGGCCGTGGCAGCCGCCATCGACGAGTTCGCCTGCTGGCTGCCCTGGGTACAACTGGTGCTGGTTGAGGACGCATCCAGCCAGGCGTGCCTGCCCGACGATTGCCGCCGCTGGCTGCATTCGCTGGGGTTGCTGACCTCGCCAGTCGAGGATTGCCCTCTGGAGCGGTTGAGAGCGCAGCTGAGCCGGCAGTTGCCCGACCTGGTCTACTGCTCCGCGCCTGCGCCGCTGGCGCTGAAGGCCGCCCGTCTTTGTCTATGGCATGGCGTCCCGGCGTATCGAATCTGGGTACGGGCCGAGTGCGTGCTGCCGGGAGCGGGAAGCACGTCCCTGTCAGCTGCAGACGGCCCGGTACTGCGCTTCGATCGCTTGAGCGGACGCATTTGATCGGCATCAAAGTACGACATCCTGGGCAAGCACAGGCTCATAGCGACACGTCCAACCGCTATGCGCCGGAGGCCTCATGAACGCCTATGCTCGCCTGCTGCTGATCTGCGACCCTGATCTCCACTATTCCCCGGCGCTGGCCCGCGCTCAGGCACTGGCGGGCGCCTTCGATGCGCGCCTGCACATCGTAGTGTTGGGAAGCCTGCCAACTGGTCTGTCGGTGCTCGATTACAACGCCCGGCAGAGAGTTCGCGAAGAGATCCAGGAGCGTCAGCGCATCTGGCTCGACGATCAGTTGGAGCTGTTGCGTGGTCATGGGATTGATGCCAGCGCCGAGGCCGTCTGGAGTGACGACGCACTGGAGGACATCATTGCGTTGGTCCGGCGGCATCACATCGATCTGCTGCTCAAGGACACGCGCTATGAGCCCGCGCTGAGCCGTGCGCTGACTCATCCGCTGGATTGGCAGCTTCTGCGCCAGTCGCCTGTGCCGCTCCACCTGGTCAGCCAGGCCACTCATCCTCTGCCGTGCAAGGTGGTCGCCGCCATTGATCTCTCCCAGGATGATCCGGAGGTCGACCAGTTGAACCAGCGTATCGTCGAAATGGCACAACAGTTCGCAGGTCAATGCGATGCCGAGCTTCACTTGCTGCAGGCTTACGACGTCAGCGCCGGCTTCCTGGCCTATGCAGCCGGACCGGTGGCCTGGACGCCGGAGGTCGCGGAGCTGGCCGCAGGACGCTCGCGCCAGCAGATGGAGCGCATCGGTAGCCAGTTCAATGTGGGGCGGCTATGCCAGCATTTCGTCAAAGGCAGCGCCACGCGGGTGATCGCCGAGTTCGCTGAGCAACAGCACATGGATGTCGTCGTCATGGGCACGCTCTATCACGCCGGGCTGGCGAAAGTCATCGGCAGTACCACGGAGCAGGCGCTGTACCGGGTGAACTCCGGCATCCTGGCTGTTCGACCCTGAGGCTGGATCATGAAAGTGCTGGCGTTTCTCGTCGCGCTGTTCACCGTCTGGGCGATTGCTTGCGTCGCCTGGATTGCGTTGCGCTATACGCCTGCCGGTGGCGACAGTCAGTACGTGTTTCTCTGGGATCGCTGGGAAAACCGAGTGTGTCTGGTATCGATCGGCGAACCGTCCCACATCATCTGCGACCTTCGCTCGCTCTGGGTCGAATCCCCAGCAAAGGACGGGCCCATGGCTCAGCGTCCATGACAGCGGCCCGGTGAGCATGCTCAGCCGGCGCGCCGGCGTTCAGGGTCCGAGCGTTGCACCTGGGGCCATGCATGTGGCGCCGTAAGGCGCTGATGCAGTTGCTCCAGATAGTCTCGGGCCTGACGCTCATTGGCAAAAGGCACCCGGTATTGATCGAGTTGGACGTAGCAGCGGCCGTCGCTGGTGCAGAGAAGTTGCGTGCGCATTGTTGCCTCCCCGCCTCACGGCGCCGGCTGCAGTTGCAGGGTGTGAATGGTCTGGGTGGAATCCATTGGGTCCTGGCGGCTGGTGAAGCCTAGGAAGTGCGCCAGTTCGTGCATCGCGCTGTTGGCTGCTGCGTCTACCGAATACATCTGCTGTAGCCCTTGCTGCCTGGCCGTTTCGATCAGATGGCGCATCAGCGCCACGGCCAGCCCGCGATGACGCCAGGCATCCGCCACGGTGACCGCACATTCGCACTGGTGGGAATGGGCGCAACGTGCGTACCGGCTGATGCCGATTTCTACTAGTTCCCCATCCTGGTGCGTCAGGGCCGCGTAGGCGACGCTATCCTTGAAATCCACCGCCATCAATTGGTTCAGCAACGAGGGGCTGACTTCTTTCATGGTGCAGAGAAAACGGAAGTGACGCGCTTCGGGCGACAAGTGCGCGATGAAATCCGCTTCACGCTGGCGATCCTCCGGCCGCAACGGGCGGATCAGTACGTGGGTTCCATCCGGTAAGGCCTCGACCCAGTGTTCATCGAGACCGCCGTCTTTGGCTTGGGAGTGGCTGGACATGAATACCTCCTGGCGCAGTGCCGATATGCGGGTAAGCCCCTGACTCACTTGTACGCCGCGAAGGTTGGGTGAATTTGATCGTGATCAAATGGCGGTAATCTCATCGCCTCCGGCTGCCAACCGGCCGCCGCAGAGGGCTCGTCAACCTTTCACCGGCTTCAGCGGTGGGACGTGTTTTCTCTCCTTTCTGGAAGTTGTCAGCCGTTCCAGCAGCGCCGCCAAAACCGTCTGCACCTCGTGCTGGGCTTCAGTCCTGGCTGAAATCCACCCGTTGAGCAGTGGGCGAAGCGACCGGTCCTTGTCGCTGCTGGCGCACCACAGACTCAGGTCATGTTCATTGCCCAGAATTGACTGGGCGCGCTTGAGAGCGTCCAGCAGCGCGTCGTCTGGCCTGACCCAGTTGGCATAGCTCTCGCACAGGTAGCGCACGCGCTTGATGCGCAGACGAATGGCGTGCCAGTCGTGGGGACTATCGTGGGATTTTTCCAGCACCTCGCGAAGCTGCACCAGATCGCGCTTCGCCCGTCGCCTGAGGAGCTTGCGAATGTTCTTGAGATCGCTGCCGGAGCGGATCTTGCGAAACGCGGCGGGCCAACGCTCCAGCTCACCGAGCACTCGTTTGGCAATTGGCTTGCGCAAACACAGCCGAACGTTCTGTTCCACATGCGCCCGGCGTCTGCTGGCTTCTGCCTGCCAGCCCAGTCGCTCCAGTTCCTGAGCTAGTACCTGGGCATCCCGTAAGTCACTGGTGCTCGTCAGCAGCGCCGCGGCGGCCTGATCCAGGACCGCCAGCTCCGGCCACTGGCGCAGTGGACGCAGCAGACTGCGCACACCTCGCAGCGTGATGCGCAGGTCGTGCAGCGCCTCACCGTCACTGGCGCTCTCGATGCATTGTGCGGTGTACAGATAATCCACTTGTAACCCGATGAGCCGGGCAATCAGAAAGTCGGTGCTGCTGGCTGGCATACGGGATGGTGCTAGGGGGAACGCTCTGTCTGGGCGCATGGTGACCTCCGGCGGCGCCAGCACCAACTGGCACGCTCGGAGCAGCCTCCGCCGGGGAAGGCCGCGGCGCTTTGATGCGAATCAAACAGGCGTTCTGGCGGCTGAAGAGGGCAACTCCAGGCGGGCAGACTCAGCGATTTTCGCTTGCGGCACCTTGCCCCTCGATCCCGCTCAATCGGCAAAGCTCTTGGTGGTTGAGCAAATGCACCTCCCGACCCTCGCATGCGATCAGGCCCGTCTGCACGAAGCGAGTGAACAACCGGCTGATGGTTTCCAGGGTCAGATCGAGGTAGTTGCCGATATCACCACGCGTCATGCACAGCGTGAAACGGTCCTGGCACAGTCCGCGCTGCTGGTAGCGCGCCGACAGGCTCAGCAGAAACTGGGCCAGCCGCTGCTCGGCACGCTCGCGGTTGCAGCGAATGTGTTCGTGCTCGCCGTGGATACCCTGACTGAGGATATGCAGTAATTGGTGGCGCAGCCCGGGAATGCGTCCGGAGAGGTCCTCCAATTGCTCCAGGTCGATGGCGCATACCAGCGAAGTCTCCAGAGCCACCGCGAACCCTCGGAAGGACGGCGCCCCAATTGCATCCAGCCCAATCATTTCGCCGGGCAGGACAAAGCCGGTCACCTGCTGATCACCATTGGACTCAAGCAGGTAGGTCTTCAGCGCTCCCGAACGCAAGGCGAATACCTGCCGCATCGGTTCGCCGGCTCGAAATAGGTACTCCCCTTTGTGCAGCGGCCGGTTGCGGCGAACTATGCGGTCCAGCTCCGCAACCTCACCTTCGGTCAGGCTGGCGGGAAGGCAAAGGCGGCTCAGCGAACAGGCAAGGCAACTGACCTGGAAGAGCTGGGATGGGCGTTGACTGTCAGTCATCACGTAAGCCCAGGCATACGGGCGTTCTAGCCATTCTAGCCGTTTCGCTTCGTGGCCAGGCAGCCTTCGACAAACGGAGGTGGTTTGGCTTCAGAATAGTGTCGGTAGTGAAGGTGAACTGCCTAGGCAGAAGCCGCTACAGCGAGACTGTCCGATTCCGATCCGTAGCGGACATCAGCGCTCAGGAGGCAGGAATGACCCTCAACGTTGCGCGAAGTCCACCGGAGGGGAGATTGCTCAACTGTACGCTGCCTCCAAGCCGTTCCATGATCATCCCAACAATGGACAGGCCCAGTCCGGCGCCGTTCTCGGATCCTTTGCTGTAGAAGCGTTCGAAGACACGCTCCAGGTCTTCCTGGTCGATGCCAGGCCCCTGATCTTCCACGTTCAGTACGATGGCGTTGCCTTCACGGTGTAGCGTGACGTTGACTCGACCGCCAGCTGGTGAGTGATTTACTGCGTTTGCGACCAGGTTCTGCAGAGCAATGCCCAAAGCGCCTGCATCACTTTGAAGCTGATAGTCGCCCTCGGTGATTTCCAGAGACGGTTCCTGGCCTTGATCCAAAATCCAGGGTGTCATCTCCGCCAATGTCTCCGTCGCCACTGCAGCGACATCGACCGTCACCCAGTTGCGTTGCCCGAGTCGCGGCTCGATTCTCGCCATGGTCAGTAGCTGGTTTACCACTCGACTGAGACGATCCACACCACCAACCAGAAACTCCAAGGCTTTATCTCGCTCAACATCGCTCCTGGCCTCAAGCGCGTTCTGCGCATGCAGCCGAAGGATTGCCAGGGGCGTACGCATCTCATGGGCGGCGTCGGCGATAAATCGATGTTCACGGCGCAGCAGCTCATCAATCTGCCCCAGCAGCCGGTTGAGCGCCGCCTGCATGGGTTCGAGCTCTCGAGGTAGGGGTACCAGCTGCAGTGGCTCCAGTGACTCTGCATGCCGCGCTCGGATGACGCGTGCCATGTTCTGCAACGGTTGCAGCCCCCAGCCGATGGCCAGCCATACCAGCAACGCTAACGCGAGGCTACCGATCAGGAAGGGAAATAAGGTGTGGCGGACGATGCGGCCGATCAGATCGTTGCGCACATCGTTGCGCTCACCGACCCAGATCACCAACTGGCGCTCTGGCACGGGAAGCACGAAGCTGCGCCATTGCTGCTCCCCCACCATGATGTTGGAAAAGCCGGGCTCGGTCAGCGGACGAGTGAAGCTTGGGGCGCTGACTGTATGTACCAGGACTTCACCGTTGATGCGCCACACCTGGAAGGCGAGTTTGCTCTCGTAGGGGTGACCGATGCGATGCTTGCCCGCCTGACTCAATGCTTCATTGAATGCCAGGTACAACGCATGGCGATCCTTGTCGCCTAGCGGCATGCTCATGACGCCTTGCAGGAGGCGCGCGTTCTGCGCCAGATGGGCGTCGTAGATCTCGTCGATCTCGTGGCTGCTGTCGTGATAGTTGTAGAGCGCAAGCAGGCTGGTACCGACCAGCAATAGCAGCATTACTCGCCAGAGCGTGCGTTGGCGCAACGAACTCATGCTTTGCCTTCCACCAGATAGCCAATGCCGCGAACGGTGCGGATCAGATCGTTGAAGAGTTTCTTGCGCAGGTGATAGACATTCACTTCCAGCGTGTTGCTCTCGGGCTCTTCATCCCAGCCGTAAAGGAGCTGAGTGAGCCGCTCGCGGGTGAAGACCTTGCCGGGTTGGGACAGCAGTTCATGGAGCAACCGGTACTCTTTCGGGGTCAGCACGACTGGATGCCCCTGGTAGCTGACTTGCCGAGTGGCCGGGTCGAGTGTCACCCCGGCATGCTCGATCAGCACCTTGGCGCGACCGGCGCTGCGACGCAGTAGCGCACGCAGGCGAGCTTTCAGCTCGTTGAGGTCGAACGGTTTGACCAGGTAGTCGTCGGCGCCGGCATCGAGACCGGCGATGCGATCATCGGTCGCGTCACGGGCTGTCAGGATCAGCACGGGCACCGCATCGCCCCCAGCACGCAACCGGCGCAGCACCTCGATGCCATCCAGGCGCGGAAGTCCCAGATCCAGCACGACCAGATCGAAGGTCTCCTGCTGCAAGGCGTGCAATGCACTCACCCCGTCCTGCAGCCAGTCGATGGTGTAACCCTCCTGGCGCAATCCGTTGCAGATACCTTCCCCCAGAGCGGGATCGTCTTCGACTACCAGCAACCGCATGCTCAGTCCTGCTTGTCCTTGATCGTCTTGAGTAAAGCATTGATTTCGCCGCGTCGGCCCTGGTCGGCCAGCTCACGGCCGGGCCGTGGCTGTGCCTGCAGTGCTTTCTGCAAAGCCGCACGCGCTTCGACGTAATGCCCTTGGCGATAGAGATGGTCACCCCAGAAGTAATTGCTGTCGATGCCTTCCGGATTCAACTGCAGCGCCTTGCGCAGCAGCTCATCTGCCTTGTCCGAGTCACCGAATCCGATGGGCCAGCCAGGCACTCGGTCATACAGTGCGCCGAGGCTGGTGTAAGCCGACCCCTGCAGAGCGTTTGGGTCGAGAGCCAGGGCCTTCTCCAGGCTGGCCCGGGCAGCCTTGACCTTACCAAGCGCACCAAGCCCGCCCGTGGCACCGGCCCAACTGCTAGTCACGATTCCATTCCAGATCCAAGCTTCCGCAGCCTGGGGCTGCTCGCGGGTAAAGGTCTCCGCGTCGCCCGCCAGCTTTTCGAAAGCGGCTGCGCGTTGCGCCTCAGGCATCTGGTACTGGATTTGCGCCCAACGTTGCTGGATCGCGCTGAGGTGCTGGTTGCCAGTCTGATCGAGCGCCCAGGTCAGTGGGGAGAAGGCAATGAGGCTGGCGAGTATCAGGCGTTTCATTTGCTGTGCTCCTTGGCGTTGGCATCGCTGTAACGGCGGATCAGTGGGAGCTGCTTGCGCAATGCGCGGTCGACCACGCCGGGCAGCATGCCGTTGAGCCGCACGAAGAGTTTTTCAGGCCATCCCAGGTACAGCTCGTTGCGCTGGTGTTGCACCGCGTCAAGCACTGCCCGCGCGACATCGACCGGATCATCCATCCCTACTTTCAGCGCTTGGTTGAGCGCGGTGGCGGCTGAAGTGTTCATCGATGTACGGGTGGCACGAGGTGCCGCGTAGAGTACGTCGACCGTGGTATCGGCCAATTCGCGTCGAAGCGCCTCGGAGAATCCGCGCAAGGCGAACTTACTGGCGCTATAGGTCGCGTAGCCGGGATAGCCGATGGAGCCATAGATGGAACCGACGTTCACCACCAAGGCATGAGGCTGCTCGCGCAACAATGGCAGCAGCAGGCGGGTCAGCTGCAGGGGGGCCTTGATGTTGAGATCCAGCAGGTCGTCCAGCGTGTCCTCATCGATCTGCTCAAGCAGGGCGAAGCGGTTCACGCCTGCGGCGTTGATCAGCACGTTCACGCCGCCCATGGCCCAGGCAGCGGTGGCTACCTCCTGCCGGCCACTCCTGGTACGAAGATCGGCAGAGTGCCAGCGCAACTGATTGGGATAACGGTTCATGAGCACCGCCAGACCGCCAAGGTGCCGGCTGATTGCCAGTACTCGGGCGCCACCAGCACACAGCTGGCTGGCCAGTTCCAGCCCAATGCCGCCGCTGGCACCGGTCAATACCACCACCGATTCACGCAAGCGCATGCTGCACCTCTGGCTGGTGGGCTCGCGGTAGGCCTTGGAACATATCGGTGTACAGCTGGTAGACGACCTTGGCGGAATGAATCACCGCCTCTTGATCTTCCGGACGATCCAGGCGGTTCATCAGCTCGCGATAGGTTGCCATGTGATCCTGGTCGAGCGCGCCGTGGGAGCTCAGGTAGCTGAATGCCGTCGGCGGTAGACCAAGTCCTTGCTGAATGCTGCCGGCGGCCTGGGTAGCGAGGGCGATACTGGTACCTTCGAGGACATTGACCATACCGAACAGGCCGACAGGATTGTCGCGGGCGATCAGGTCATAGAGGAAGGCCACCATCAGCTCGATCGGTAGGCTGGGGCGGCTGTTACGTACCTGCTCCGGGTCGCCTCCGCAGGCTGCGATGTCATTGAGAATCCACTGCTCGTGGCCGTACTCCTCCTCGATGTATTCGCAGACTGCACCGCGCAACCATTCAAGTCGGCTGGGCAGACGAGCGCCGCACGCCATCATCAGTGGCACAGTATGGCGAACGTGGTGATAGGCCTGAGTGAGGAAGGCGATGTAACCCTCCAGGCTGACAACGCCACCCAGGGCATCACGAATGACAGGGGCGCTGAAAAGTGCCTGGCGTTCCTGAGTGGTGGCTGATTGGAGAGAGTCGAAGAAGTTCATGGCAGACCTCAGGGTTGCGAGAGTTCAGTGATGAGGGGCTGGTGGCGACGGAGGATTTCCTGGCGGCGCGGTCGGCCGTTACTGGTAAGGGTTCCGTCAGCACCGCTAAAGGGGCTGGGTAGGCGTCTCCAGGCATGAACCCGTGCGTAATCGGGTAAGCCGGCGTTGCATTGCTGCACGGCCTGTTCGATGACTTCGTCGCTGATGCCAGGGTCGATGGGCCAGAGCAATGCGAAGTTGCGCGGCAGCCCCTCGCCGTGAACGAAGGCCTGGAGGATTACACCTGTCTGGGAAAGCTCGGCCTCGATCCACTCGGGATTCACGTTGCGACCGAAACTGGTGATGAACTGGTTCTTCTTGCGGCCCGCCAGGTAGAGGAAGCCAGCAGCGTCGAAATGGCCGAGATCGCCGGTTGGCCACCATTCCTCATCGAAAGAAGGTTCGCCCAGGTAGCCCAGCAGGGTGGAACCGCGAACCAGCACTTCCCCGTCATCAGCGATACGCACCTGGACGTGCGGCAGAGGGCAGCCCACGCTGCCTGGATGCTGATTACCAGGGCGGTTCAGGCAAACCACGGAGGCGCATTCGGAGAGCCCGTAGCCTTCGAAGACCGGAAGCCCCACTGCTTCGGCGCGCTCCAGCAAGCTGCTCGCGACTTTGGCACCACCTACTGCGACGAAACGCAGGGGGCCGACTTTCATCATGCCTCGCTCGATGGCGGTGACCAGGCCAAGCAGGAGTTGCGGTACCAGAATCAGGCTCTCGGCGCCGCTGAGTGCAATGGTGCCGAGGAAGCGTTTCCAGTCGACCTGACTGGCGCCACCGATGCCCATCTGCGCTTGCGGGTAGAGCGTGATGCCGGCTCCCGCCAGTAGGGCAGCATAAATGCCGAGGTTCTCCAGCAGGACGGCCAGCGGAAGTACTGCGAGGTACTTCCTGGGCTCGGTTGGACGGCTCGCTGCTTCGAGCTCCTGTGCGACGCACAGCAGTGACGCGGCGCTCAGGCATACGCCCTTGGGCGACCCAGTGCTACCGGAGGTGTAGGTGATCTTGGCAGTGCCTGCAGGTAGATCGGCGTCGACAACGGCCGGCCGCTCCCAGAAACGCTCGCCTGGTGTGAAACCAGCTGCTCGCAGATCTTCTGCGAAGGAGTCGTTGGCAACGGCGAGCGTCGCCTGGGTCTGCATCAAGCAATGCAGGCGCTGTGCGGCACTGAAGAAGGGCGGGAGGATGACGCAAGGGCGCTCAGCCAAGAGCGCGGCCAGATCCCAAAAGAGCGCTTCGGGGCCGTTCTCCAGTGCGAGGGCAAACGGCCCTTCGGGTTGCTCTCGCAGCCATGCTTCGCGACGTTCAACTTCAGCCAGAAGCTGGGCATAAGTGACGTTGCCCGTGATTCCGCGTACAGCCACTTTCGACGCATGCTCCGTGGCGTGCGCCTGCAGCACCTCACGAAAGGCATTCAGTTCATGCGGCATGGCCGGCCTCCTGCAGCAGCATCGGGAAACCCATGCGCTTGTACACCCCCGCGCGCTCCAGCTCTTCATGGCCGTAACCGATGTTTCCTGCGTAGACCAGAGGATGCTGTGCGTAATAGCTGCCCCAGCTG
This sequence comes from Pseudomonas sp. HS-18, assembly GCF_020401845.1. Taxonomy (NCBI): domain Bacteria; kingdom Pseudomonadati; phylum Pseudomonadota; class Gammaproteobacteria; order Pseudomonadales; family Pseudomonadaceae; genus Pseudomonas; species Pseudomonas sp. HS-18. The sequence continues at coordinate 3,973,988 of NZ_CP084413.1, read as the reverse complement.
GCCAGTTCGCCATTCAGACGACGCGGATCTGCTTCGGCGATGACGGTTGGTTCCAATCCCAATCGGTGGAAGCTGTTGACCAGAGTGGAGGCGCCGGTAAAGGCGACCCACTGCAGGTCGCGCGCAGCCAGCAGCCAGGTCACGGCAGTGATGATTACGCGTGCACTGCCAGCACTCAGGGCAGCAAGGTTGCCTACCTCGACCAACTGCTCACGCCCGACGGCACGACCTGCAAGCCGCGACACAACGCCCTCCAGCGGCTCGTCCAGGTAGTGCTCAAGAAACAGCGGCTCGTGGCTGGCCGGACGAATGCCTGCGGCTGCGATCAAGCGCCCGTGGCTGTCCTGAAGCCCGATGAGCTCCGGTAGATAGTGGTGGACGTCAGCGTGGTGGATGGACTCGAAACGCGCGTGGATGAAGGTTTCAAGCTCCTCGCGGTCGGAGTCGCCCTCGCGGCGCAAGGTCAGTCGAGCTTGTCGCTCGGCGACGGAGCCAAAGTGGAATGGAAACAGGCTGCTCCATTCGTGCTGGGTCATGGTGATCCCCCCAGGGGTCGTTCGATGAGGGGAGTATCAGCGGCGAATCTGAAAGTAGTCTGAAGTCGCTGAGAGTCAGCGGCGGTGGAAGCGAAATATCCGACATGAGTGTTTTAAGAGCATCTCCGGCCATAGAGTCTGGTCGGAGAGCCACTGGGACTAGGCGCGATGCACCCTAGTCCTTCACTCATGTGGAGGACAAATCATGGCCACACCCACAAAGAAAGCTCACGAACCTTGGAACAAGGGCAAACTGGTCGGCCAGAAAGCACCACTGAGACTCAGGGACATTTGGGCTATCAGAGTGCGGCTGGAAATCGCAAACAAGGATCGTGATCTGGCGCTGTTCAACCTCGCTATCGACAGCAAGCTACGAGCCTGTGATTTAACGAAGCTGCGCGTCAGAGACATCGCTCACGGTGATCATGTATCGACGCGTGCAATCGTCATACAACAGAAGACCCAGCGGCCGGTGCAGTTCGAAATCACCGCTCAGATAAGAGCATCAGTTGAAGCTTGGATCCTTGCCGCTCGCCGTCGCAACGACGATTTCCTTTTTCCCAGCCGTGTTCGACATTCAGCGCACATATCCACGAGGCAGTACGCCCGCATAGTGAAAGCTTGGGTAACGACAATCGGTCTCGACCCCACGCTTTACGGAACCCATACGCTTCGTAGAACCAAAGCATCGCTGATCTATCGCAGAACGAAGAACCTGCGGGCAGTTCAACTGCTGCTAGGCCATACGAAACTGGAGAGCACTGTTCGATACCTCGGGATTGAGGTGGACGACGCTCTAGAAATGGCGGAGCAGACCGAGGTTTGACCTTTTCCACTTTGGCGCCGGGTTTCGAGCCGGCGCCTCCTTGAGTCAGCTAGCGACCCATAGCTGCCCTACGCAGGCCGTCCGTCCAGGCTACGTTCTTCCCACCAGTCCCAAGCCTTGAGCCCTTGGCGGGCTACGTGGCCACCAAGGAAGGCGAGCGTGTCGCTGCCGATGGAATAGGATTTCCGGTTCACAATCCAGACGTCGGTCAGCTCGGTCTTCTCGCCATTGAGAAGGTCCGCGATGGTCCGGCCATTGAGGTGGCTCAGCGCCACACCATGTCCAAAGCAGCCACCGGAATAGATGACGCGCTCGTCACCTATGAAGCTGATCTCGGGCACCATGTCCGCAGTGACTGACACCGGCCCACCCCAACGGTAGCCGATGCGCAGGTTCTTGAGCTGCGGGTAGATCCACTTCAGGTGGGCCTCGCAGTGCTGCCAGCTCATGGGGGACGGCACTTCTTCCATCGGGGCTGAGCGGTAGACGATCGCATCGCCGCCGCCGATGGCGATCCGCCCGTCCACGGTGGGGCGGAAGTAATGAAGCATCTGGCGGTTGTCGCCAAAGGATTCGCGGTTCCTCCAGCCGATGCTGTCCCATTGCAGCTCGCTGAGCGGCTCGGTGACGACCTGGTAGGTCCAGAGGGGGAATTGCCGGGTTTGCAGGGAGCGGGTGTCGGGGATCTGCCTTGAGTAGGCATTGGTCGCCACCACGAGTTTGTCGCAGGTGATGATGCCCGCCGGAGTGTCGAGGGTGATCGCGGCGGCGTTCCTTTCGATCCGGGTCACGGGGGTCGCTTCGTGGATGCGCACTCCGGTTGACTCCGCCAGAACCTTGAGGGCGCGCACTTGCTTGCAGGGGTTGAGGTAGCCGGTGCCGGATTCGTAGATCGCACTGTGGAAACGTTCGGAATGAAAATCCTGGCGAACTTGCGCCGGATCGCGCCAGGTCATGTCGTCATCGATGCCCAATTCCTGGAACAGCTGGTAACTCTTCTTCAGGCGGTCCGCCTGCTGCTTCGAGTAGCTGATGCGGACCAGTCCGTTGTGGCGGTAATCGGCATCGAGGCCGTTCTCTTCGATCAGGCTGCGGGTGTAGGCAACGGCTTTTTCCAGGTACCGGTGGGCCTCGACCATTTTCTGCTTGCCCCAGCGTAGCAGCACCAGTTCAGGCTCCAGGCCGAACATCTTGGTGCTGAATCCCGCATTACGGCCGCTGGCGCCAAAGCCGATGACGTTGGCTTCGAGCACGACCACGCGGGCGTTGGGATTGTCCTTCTTGAACTGCCACGCGGTGTTGAGGCCGGTAAAGCCACCGCCGATGACCGCCACATCCACCTTGAGGTTTTCCTTCAGTGCAGGGTTAGGCGAGTAATGTCCGAAGTCGTGTTGCCAGAAGGATTTGCTGTCCGTTGCCGGGGTGCTGTTGATGGTCATGCTCTCAATCTCTTCTTGTCGGTCTGGTGATTGGGAAAGCAGTGCCGTACGAGGGCGGGCCGAAACATTCGACGGCCCAGGCCTACGGCAAGATGACCACGAGGGTAGGTGGCGGCGGGGCGGCTGGATTGTTAGCGCGTGCCAGCATTTGGGCCGCGCGCGCCAATCTTGCAGAGGGCGGAGATTAGGAACTCGGCCGGTTGCCGGTGCGGTATTGCTGCGGCGAGCGGCCGGTCCAGCGGCGGAACGCGCGGGTAAAGGAGCCGGACTCGGCATAGCCAACCAGCAGCGATATTTCGGTCATGGAGTAGTCCGAGTCCTTGATGTATGCCAGGGCCAATTCCCGGCGCACGTCCTCGACCAGCGTGGAGTATTCGATGCCATGGTCCTTGAGGCGCCGCTGCAGGGTGCGCCGGCTGAGGTTCAGCTGTTCGCAGATCTCGTCGAGGGATGGCGCGCCGCTGCTCATCTCTGCGGCGATCATGCGGGTCACCTGGGCAAGCAGTTCGTCGGAGACGGCGCGCTCGTCGCGTTCTCGTTCCAGGTAGGGTTCCAGCGCCATGTACAGCCGTTCGTTGCCGCGAACCACCGGCAGTTGCAGTGTCTCCAGCGGCAGGAGGATTCGGTTGGTGGGCTGGTTGAAGTAGAGCGGGCACCGGAAGACCTGCTTATGCACTGAGAGGTCGGTGGGGCGGTCGTGTTCGAAGTCCAGGCGGATGGGGCGCAAGGTGCTGCTGGTGATGAGGTTGAGCATCCGCAGGACGCATGTAACGGCGAATTCGGCATCCTGCCGGCGCTGGAGTATGGTGGGGATGGTGACACGATACTCCACGGCCAAGGCGTTGGCCTCGACCTTGAAGTCGAAGCTGGATTCCTGCGCGAAGACCACGATGAACTGGTGTAGGGTCTTCAGGGCCTTCTCGACGCTGGGCGCGCAAAAGAGCGCATGACCGAGAGCGCCGAAGTCGTCGCCTTCGGTCTGGATGCCGAGCTCGATGCCAATGCTCGGGTTGCGTTGCGCGGCGGCTTCCCAGAGCGCGACGTATTGCTCACCGGGTATCTCGATGTCGGCACGCTCAAGCACCCGACGATCGATTCCCAGCGGGTCCAGGTACGGCTCGAAGCTATCCCTGAATCGACGGAAGAAATTTTCGGACACCACCGTACGTACCAACTTCATGTGCACCGCCGCCTTCTTGTTCTTGTGGTTCTGCTGTCCATTCCTGAAATACCGCGGCCGAACGGGGTGATCGGCTGCGGTCGGTGGTCGCCCGGCACCCTCGCTTTGCTGAGAGGGCGCAAGGCCCGCCGGAGGCTTCCTCGCCACCTTACGATAATCGTTTCAAGGTGTGACTGGTAAGCCCGGCATCGGGAAAGAGGACGCCTGGAGTCGCCTCGGTTTCCCCGGCTTGGCATCAGATGCCAATGGTGCTGTCACCTGCTGGCAAGCCGCCGCTCACTGCTTTGACGAATGCTCCTGTTCAGTTATCCGGTCAACTCGCCAGCCACGCGCCGACAGTCGGTAGTGGGGCTGGGCGATACCCGGACGCCTGATGCCCGATCCCAGGAGAACAAGAACAAATGCTAGTCAGCCTGCGATGGCGGAGCGCTGCCGATCTGCGCGCCGCTCCTCTGCTATCTCCCGTTCCGGCCACGTCCGGCCCGCGACGCCTGCGTGGCCTACTCTGTGGCCTCTGGCTTGCCGTCGTGGCCGTGCCGGCGCTGGCGCAATTCGTGCCGGAACAGGCCCGGGTGGAAACCCTGGCCGATCACCGGGGCCAGCACTGGTTCTGGATCTGGGGCAGCAACGCCCCGAACATGGTCGATGGCCGCGCCTACCTGTTCGCCGACGATGGGCGCAATCTTGGCCAGGTGAGCACCGGCATGTGGTCCAACGGCCTAGTGCTATCGCACAAGCGAGACGAGTTTTACGCCAGCGAGATCTACTTCAGCCGTGGCGTGCGTGGCACCCGTTCGGACGTGGTCACTGTCTACGATTCGCGGACGCTCAGCCCCAAACGCGAGATTGCCATTCCAGCCAAGCGCATGACCGCGCTGATCTCCACCGGCCTGAGCGTGCTCTCGGACGATGAGCGCTTTCTCCTGGTGCTCAACTTCACGCCGGCGCAGTCCATTTCGGTGGTCGACCTGGAAAACGACCGCTTCGTTGGCGAAGTCGCCATTCCCGGTTGCGCATCCATCTATCCGGCCGGGCCACGAGACTTCTATTCCATCTGCGGCAACGGTGGTTTCTTCCACCTGCGCCTGGACGAGCAAGGCCAGGTGGCTTTGCAGGAGCGCACGGCGGCTGTCTTTGATCCGGTCAAGGACGCCTTGCTGACTACCGCATCGCGCCAGGGCGACATCTGGTATTTCGTGTCCCAGCACAACGATGCCTACGGGCTGCGCATGACAGCCGATGGCGTCGAGGCAAAGCAGCACTGGTCACTGCTAAGCGACTCCGAGCGCGCCGACGGCTGGGGCGTCGCCGGCAATCATGGCACCGCGTTGCACGAGCGCAGTGGCCGGCTGTTCGTCCTGATGCACAAGGACAAACCCGAGAACTACCAGAAGCCCGGTACTGAGGTCTGGGTGTTCGACACGCGTTCCCAGAAGCGCCTGGCGCGCATCGAGCTAAAGGAGCAGAGCACCGCCATCGGCGTAAGCCAGGGCGAGCAGCCGCGGCTTTACAGTCTCGACTGGATCGTGCCCATGCCGAGCCTGTTCACCGCCTGGATCTACCTGACCGAAGGGGACAAGGGACTGATGCCGCTGTTGCGCCAGGGAATCAATCTGTATGACGCCGATAGCGGCGAGCACCTGCGCGGAATTGGTGACATACCCCTGGGCTTCCTCAATGCGGTGGCGCCATGGTGATCGACGATCCTGTTCTGCACCTTGCCAGCGCCGCCGGCCTCGCCTTGCTGCTGGGCAGTGCTGGCATCCATAAGCTGCGCCACTGGCGGGAATTCTCGCTGATCTTCGGTGATTACAACGCCGCCTTGGGCGGCCTGCTTCCCGCATGGGTTGCCGGTCTGATGCCGTTACTGGAGTTACTGGCCGCCGGTGCCGTGCTCACCAGCCCCTGGCAACCCGATGCTGCGCTACCCGCTGTTTTCCTACTGGGGCTATATGCCGCCTTGCTGGCCATCGTGGCGCAGCGTGGCTCCTCCATCGCTGACTGCGGTTGTCACTTCGGCGGGCGTTCCCAGCCTCCGGGCAGGGCACTGGTTCTGCGCAATCTGCTGTTGGCGATTCCGGCGCTGAACCTGCTGTCGCCCATGGGGGGACGGTCTCTGACCTGGTTCGACGGCGTCACCCTGATCTTCGTCCTGGCCGGCAGCGTGGCTCTCTATGTGCTGGCCCACTCGCTAATTTCCAATCGTGCTGTAGTGGGAGAACCGTGATGGACATGACCTACGCATTAATCGTCTCCAGCAGCTTTTCCTGGCTGCTTAATCTTGCCCTGATCCTCGCCGTGCTCGCCCTGGCGCGGCAGGTGGGGTTGCTGCATGAACGCATCCGGCCGGTGGGTGCCCTGTCCCTCGGCAAGGCCATCAAGGCCGGCGAAGCGGCGCCGTCGTTCACCCTGCCAAGCCTCACCGGCGGCTCGGTCAGCCTTGGCGGGCGCGACGGGCCCGGGCGGTCGACCTTGCTGTTCTTCCTCTCGGACACTTGTCCGGTCTGCAAGACGCTCCTGCCGGTGCTGAAGTCCATTGCACAACAAGAGCGCCCGCGCCTGCGGGTGGTATTGGCAAGCGATGGCGAGGCGGTCGCGCATCACGCGTTCATCTCGGCCCAGCGTCTGGAGGAGTTTCCTTATCTTCTGTCGCGGGAAGTGGGCCTGGCCTACCAGATCAGCAAACTTCCTTACGGCGTGCTGATCGACGCAGCCGGCATCGTGATCACCCATGGCCTGATCAATACCCGCGAGCACCTGGAGAGCCTGTTCGAGGCTCAGGACCTTGGCGTTGCCTCGATCCAGGCCTACGAGGCCGCGCAGCGCGCCGCCGAACAACCTCTCTATAAGCAGGTGCACTGAGCATGGCAATCCGTTGGTTTGATGAGGCCGCCGAACTACTGACTCGCAAAGTCGCCCGTGGCACTTCACGGCGCGGTTTCCTTGGCGGTTTGGGTACGCTGATGGCGGGGGCCGGCGCCACCACATTGCTCCCTGTGTTTCGCAGTAGCGCCTTTGCTCAGAATGCTCCTGCCCGGAACGGCTCGGCCGCGCTGGCCGAGAGCGGTGACCCGAGCAGTTGTGACTACTGGCGGTATTGCGCCATCGACGGGTTCCTTTGCAGTTGCTGCGGCGGCACGGTGAATAGCTGCCCGCCGGGGACGGTGCGTTCGGACATCACGTGGATTGGCACCTGCCGCAACCCGTCCGATGGTAAGGACTACGTGATCTCCTACAACGACTGCTGCGGCAAGAGCAATTGCGGGCGCTGCGTGTGTCAGCGCGACGAGGGCGACCGCCCGTTGTACCGTCCGCAGAGCTCCAACGACTTGAACTGGTGCTCCGGCAGCCAGGCCGACATGCCGTATCACTGCTCGCTGTCGGTGGTGATCGGGGTGAAGGAATAACCCATGGTCGCTCGCGCCGCCCTGCTGATCGGCCTCGTCGCGCTGCTGTCGGGGGCACAGGACCTGTCGGCTACCGAGCAGCGGCAACTGGACTACATGCTCAACTGCCAGGGCTGCCATCTTCCTGATGGCAGCGGCAACCAGCTGCGCCAGGTGCCGGCCTTTCCGGGACAGCTCGGCAAGTTCCTCGGCGTGCCGGGCGGGCGCGAATACCTGGTGCAGGTGCCGGGCTCTGCGCTCTCTGGGCTGTCCGATGATGCACTAGCCGGCGTCCTCAACTGGATGTTGGAGCGCTTCAGCCCACAGCAACTGCCCGCCGATTTCAAACCCTACAGCGGTGCGGAGCTGCACGAGTGGCGGCAGCACGTCCCGGCCGATGTCGCGCAGGTTCGCCGCGACCTGATCGAACGCATCGCGCAACAAGCGCAACAGACACGCCAAGGAAACTGATCATGAAGCCATGCATCTCAGTCGGCCTGCTCCTGCTGGCCGTCACCTTCCACCTGCGCGCCGAAACCGTGACCGGTAGCGAAACCTGCGTGGCCTGCCACGGCAACCAGGGGCAGGGTAACGCGGCCCTCGGCGCGCCGCGCCTGGCGGGCCAGCAGCCCGATTACCTGCTGCGGCAGCTGCAAGCGTTCAAGCACGGCCAGCGCGGCTACGACCCAGGGGACGGCCACGGCGCCCAGATGCGGACCGTGGTAGCCGGCCTGGACGATGCCGAACTCAAGTCCCTTGCGCAGCACTTTGCGCAACAGCCGCCGCCTGCGCCGAGTGCCGCCGCCAGCGGAAGCGTCGCTGACGCGCGGGGTGAAAGCCTCTACCAGGGCACCTGCGCCGCCTGTCACGGGCCAAACGCGGAGGGTTTCGCCCACTTGAAAACCCCAAACCTGAGCATCCTTGATGCCAGCTATCTCGACCGCCAGCTCACCCACTACACGCAGGGCATGCGCGGCGCGGAGGCGCATGCGGATGAGCTGGGTATCTGGATGCGTGGCATTGCCCTGCAGATCCGCAGTACCGAGGACCGCCTGGCAATCATCGATTACCTCGCCGGTCTTTCGGCCCAGGCGCCCGTGGGCGCGCAGCACTAGATATCGATTGGCACGAGATGCCAACCCACCTGTCATCTGCTGGCAATTCCAGGCGCAGCGCTCCCTATAGCTTTGCTTACAGGCGGCCGCAGTGGCTGCGACCGTGCTCCCACAACCACCGCGGCTCGCCTGGACAAGAACGCCAGGAAGAGGAACGGCAGTTACCGTCAGGTGGGCTCCGCGCACTGCGCAATCGCAACGATCGGACCTGCACGCGAGCTACGCCTTTCCTTCAGGCCCGGGTTTCCCTGACCCGGCCCTCTGAGTCATTTCGAACTGCTTCCCGATAACCACAAAAAGCTCCACCAGGAGAAGTTCATGAGATACCTCCCCCTTTCGCTGTTGGGTGGTGCGCTGTTTGCGCTCCTTGCTACTGGCCCTGCCCATGCCGCCACCGCGGCTGACCTGGGTAACACATTGACTGCGGTGGGTGCCGAGAAGGCGGGCAACGCCGACGGCAGTATTCCCGCCTGGAGCGGTGGCCTGATCCAGGCGCCGGCCGGCTGGACACCCGGCCACGGCGATCCGTTCGCCAGCGATAAGCCGCTGTACAGCATCGACGCGGGCAACCTGGGCAAGTACCAGTCGCTGTTGCCGGAGGGGCAGGCGGCGTTGATCAAGACCTATCCAGGCTACCGTCTGGATGTGTACCCGACCCACCGCAGCTGTGCGATTCCGGCGGAAGTGGCCGAGCGCACCAAGGCCTTCGCCGGGCAGGCCAGCGTCGGAAGCGATGGCTGGTCGCTGCAGCAGGCGGCCGGCGCCACGGTGCCGTTCCCCGTGCCCAAGAGCGGCGTGGAGGTGATGTGGAACTACAAGCTGCGCTATATGGCAAAAGGACGCAGGGCGCAGATTTCTGTACTGCTTCGCGAGCAAAATGGAACACTCAGCGAGGTGAAACAGTGGGCTTACGAGTGGTATCCCTACAACGACGCGGCGGTTCGTGATCCTTCAGATGTCGAGGGTGTGGAAGCCAAGCAGCTCTACGAGGTGCTTTCGCCTTCGTCCCGCGCCGGCGAGATGTACTTGGTGCACTCCTTCCTGAGCAAGGTGCAGGGCTCCTGGATCTACTTCCCCGGCCAGCGCCGCGTGCGACTGGCCCCGTCCTTCGCCTACGACAACCCAATCGCAGGCTCTGACAACCTCTACTTCGTTGACCAGATCAACATGTTCACTGGTGCCCTTGACCGCTACAACTTCAAGCTGGTCGGCAAGAAGGAAATGGTGGTGCCGTACAACTCCTTCAAGCTGGTCGACAAGTCCAACAAGTACGAGGACCTGATCGGCAAGGACTATCTGAACCGCGATGTGCAGCGCTACGAGAAGCATCGCGTGTGGGTGGTTGAGGCGACCGTAAAGGCGGACAAGCGCCACTCGTTCGCCAAGCGCACCTTCTACTTCGACGAGGACAGCTGGAACCTGCTGCACGTGGATATGTACGACGCCAAGGGCAACCTCTGGCGCGTGCAGGAAGGTAGCCAGTGGGCCGACCCCGAAATCCAGTCTTGCACCAGCTCAGAGTATGTCAGCTACGACCTGATTGCCCGGCGCTACATCGCCGACGGCTTTACCCAGGAAGGCCAGGTGCTCGACTACACCGCCGGCCTGCAGGGGCGGGTCAACGACAAGATGTTCAACTCCAACGAACTGCGCCGTCGCGGCGAGCGTTGATCGGACGGAGGGCAGGACATGCAGAGCAATCACAAACGCGGCGCCCCGGTGCTTACAGGCAAATCCTTTTCGCGCCGCAAACTGGCGCTGGCCGTGGCCATCGCCTCCGGTCTGGGCTGGGCGCCAGCGAGCTTCGCTTTCATCTTCGGCAACGAGGATGGGATCTCGGGCAGCTTCGATTCCACCCTGACCTACGGCTTCGCCCAACGCCTGGAGTCACCCGACTGCCATCAGCTGGGCAGTGACAACGGCGGCTGTAACACCGGTAGCAACACCGAGCTCGGCCGTTACTACAACACGACTCGCGGCAACGGCTACGCCAATGCCGATATCAACTACAGCAACGCAGATGACGGCGACCTGAACTACGCCAAACACGACGTGTTCTCCAGCGTCATCAAGGGCACCCATGAGTTGAGCCTGAAGTTCGGCGACGGCTGGAGCGCGCTCGGACGCGTCGCCTGGGCCAAGGACTTCAAGATGGACGACACCCGTCGCACGGAACTGGACGACCAGGCCGAGCGCGACGCCACCGAGCGCTTCGACCTGCTCGACCTGTGGGTAGCGAAGAGCTTCGACCTGGGCGAAATGCCTGCCAAGGTGAAGGTGGGCAACCAGGTCATCAGCTGGGGTGCAGAGATCTTCGTGCCCGGCGGCATCAACCAGATCAACGCCCTCAGTCTGCCGAAGTACCACACGCCAGGTACTCAGCTCAAGGAAGTGTTCATCCCAGCACCGATGGCCTCCTTCAATATCGGCCTCACCGATACCGTCAGCCTGGAGGGCTATTACCAGTTCAAGTGGAATGCCTACGCCCTGGACCCGGTGGGCACCTACTTTTCCACCACTGATGTGGCGGGCGAAGGGAGGCAGGCGATCTACTACTCGACGAACTATGTCGAGGGCCTTCTGCCGGGGATCTGCACTACGACGCCCACGGGGCATTGTGGCGATCCGCTGAATACCGGCGTAAGCCACAATGATCTTGTTGCCGCTGGGCTTGCCGTCCCCTATGCGGGCGAGCAGGAGGCGAAGAATAGCGGCCAGCATGGCGTCGCAGTGCGCTGGAACGCCGAGAGCATCGGCACAGAGTTCGGCTTCTTCTACCAGCGCTACCACGACAAGGTGCCTTTCGTGGGTTACACCGCGCTGAGCGACCCGAACAACCTGGTGGTGGACAACTACTTCATCAACTACGGCGAGGACAAGGATCTGTATGGCCTGTCCATGAGCACGATGGTTGGTCCCGTGGCAGTCGCCGGCGAGTTGTCCTATCGCCCCGAAGACAGTGTCGGCATCGATCCGACCGTGCCCTTCGGCCAAGGGCTGACCGGGCGATATAACAAGTACAGCGTGTTTGATACCGGCACCAGCAAGGGCTTCGTCAACGAGCGCAAGTGGCAGGCCGACCTGAACGCCATCTATAACTTCTCGGGCAACGATCCCCTGGGCTTCCTTCCGGAGGCACTCGGCGCCTCGGATGCTTTCCTGCTTGCCGAGGCGGTGGTGACCCATTACCCGGGGCTGGATACCTCAGGAAAGGTGCCCTACGCCATGCCGGACTATTCGCTGCCAGACCGAACTTCCTGGGGCTACGTCACTGAGCTGGGGATCAACTATCCCAACCTGTTCGGAAGTGGCGTGGCGGTCACGCCGCAGCTGGACTTCAGCCACGACGTCAACGGAACAACGTCCAATGCCATGCCGTTCGTGGAGGGGCGCAAGTCGCTGAGCACCTCGCTGCTGTTCAACTACCGCGATCGCTGGAAGGGCGGCTTGCAGTGGGTGCAGTACTGGGGCGGCGGTGACAACAACCTCATGGCCGACCGCGACTTCATCAGCGGCAATCTCTCCTACTCGTTCTAATCCAGCCCTGGTTCGTTGGCGGTGGGTCCGCTTTCGCGCGACCCGCCGCCCGCGACCCTGCAGTATCGAGGCATTCCATGTTGGCTTTTCTGGTATCGGCGCTCGAGCGCCTGTTCTTCCGCCACCGGCTCGCGACGCTGGGCCTTTTGGCCGCGATCACCCTGGTCATGGCGGCCTTCGCCTCGCGGCTGGAAATGTCGGCCGGCTTCGACAAGCAGCTGCCGCAGCAGCACACGTTCATCAAGACATTCAACCAGTACCGCGACGTCTTGTTCGGCGCCAACCGCATCATCGTTGTCCTGCACGCCCGGCACGGTGACATCTGGAACAAGCAGGCGATGACCCGCCTGTACGACGTGACCCAGACGCTGTTCTTCATGCCCGGTGTTGACCGGCGCAGCGTGACCTCGCTGTGGACACCCAACACCCGCGCCGTCCAGATTACCGAAGAGGGCATGAAGGCCGAGGATGTGGTCGGCGGCGATGTCACCGTGGGCACGCTGGACGACCGGGCGATTTCCGGCATCCGCGAGCGCACTATCGTCGGCGGCTTCATTGGCAGCTTGGTGGCCAACGATCATTCCGGCGCCATGGTGGTGGCCGAGCTGGCGGACCCTGACCCGCAGACGGGAAAGCCGCTCAATTACCTCGAGTTCAGCCAGCGTCTGGAAAAGGAAGTTCGAGCTCAGTACTCCGACGCCGACTACGACGTACAGATCATCGGCTTCGCCAAGCAGATGGGGGATATCGGCGCGGGCGCCAAGAGCGTCGTGGAGTTCTTCGGCCTGGCCTTTGTGCTCACCGTGCTGGCGGTCTACTGGTACACCCGATCCTGGAAGCTGACCTTCCTGCCGCTGTTCTGCTCGCTGGTATCGGTGGTCTGGCAGTTCGGCACCATCACGCTGCTGGGCTATGGGCTCGATCCGCTGGCGATCCTGGTGCCGTTCCTGGTGTTCGCCATCGGCGTGTCCCACGGTGTGCAGCAGGTCAATTTCATCTCCAAGGAAGTCTGCGCTGGAGCCGATGGCATGACGGCGGCCCGACGCAGCTTCAGCGGCTTGTTCATCCCCGGCACGCTGGCGCTGATCACCGCTTTCGTCGGCTTCGCCACCCTGGTGCTGGTGCCGATCCCGATGATCCATGAGCTGGCCATTACCGCGTCGGTGGGCGTGGCCTACAAAATCGTGACTAACCTGATCATGTTGCCGGTGCTGGCGAGTTTCTTCCGTTACGACACGGGCTACATGGCACGCATCGAGCGGTTGCGTGCGGGGCGGGACAGCCTGATGGTCCGCCTCGGGCGCATCGCTGAGCCACGTAACGCAGCTATCGGCACCCTGATCGGCGTGGCGCTGATGGCGCTGGCGGTTTGGCAGAGCCATGGCCGGCATGTCGGCCATGTGTTGCCGGGTGCGCCGGAACTGCACGCGGACTCGCGCTACAACCAGGATGTGCAGAGCGTGGTCAGCCACTTCGCGCTGGGCCTGGACCTGTTCACCGTGGCGGTGGAGACGCCGGCGGGTGGCTGCTACCGCAACGACGTGATGACCTATGTCGACCGTCTCACCTGGTACCTCGGCAACGTGCCGGGCGTGCTCTCGGCACAGTCCCTGCCGGCGCTGACCAAGCTGTCGGCCTCCGGGGTGAACGAGGGCAATCCGAAGTGGGCCGCCTTGCCGCAGGACGAGCTGTCCTTGGGGGAAGCCGTGCGCCAGGTGCCCGAGGCCCTGCGGCTGTACAACGCCGATTGCACGCTGTTGCCGGTCAACCTTTACCTGGCCGACCACAAGGCCAGCACCTTGAAGCGGGTGGTGCAGGCCGTGGAGCAGTACCGCGCCGGGCACACCATGCCGGGCGTGACCGTACGCCTCGCCAGCGGCAATGCCGGCGTGCAGGCGGCCACCAACGAGGTGGTGGAGTCGTCTGAGCTGCCGATGATGCTCTACGTATACCTGACGATTCTGCTGCTGGTGTTCCTCGTCTACCGCGACTGGCGGGCGATGATCGCCTGCTGCGCGCCGCTGACCCTGGCCACCTTCCTCGGCTACTGGTTCATGAAGGAACTGGACATCGGCCTGACCGTGGCGACGTTGCCGGTCATGGTGCTCGCGGTGGGCATCGGCGTGGATTACGCCTTCTACATCTATAACCGCCTGCAGATGCACCTGGCGCAGGGCCGCGACATCGTCAGCGCCTTCCAGTTGGCGCTGCGCGAGGTCGGCGTGGCCACGGTGTTCACCGCGCTGACGCTCTCCGTCGGTGTCGCCACCTGGTCCTTCTCCGCATTGAAATTCCAGGCTGACATGGGGCTGCTGCTCACCTTCATGTTCATGGCGAACATGCTCATGGCCATCACCTTGCTGCCGGCCCTGGCGGTGGTGCTGGAAACCCTGATTCCGCGTCGGGGGCCGGTTCGCGCTCCGCTGATCGCGCATTGAAAGAGGAGGGCATCCGATGATCCCGATTCGATTCGCACACCTGGCCGCCGTCGCTGTGGCCCTGGTGATCTCCTGCAGCCTTCGCGCCGCGGAAACCGAGGTACCTGCCATCGCGCTGGGCAGTGCCGAGCACGCGCCGCTGGTGGGGGCCGCTCAGGCTCGGCAACGGCTGGTGGCGGTGGGCGACCACGGCGTGATCGTGCTGTCCGACGACGGTGCGACCTGGCGCCAGGCCCGCAGCGTTCCGGTGGATGGGCTGCTGACCGCGCTGAGCTTCGTCGACGAGCGACAAGGCTGGGCAGTCGGCCATGGGGGCGTGGTGCTACACACCGAGGACGGTGGCGAAACCTGGGCCTTGCTGCCGCCGTTGGAGGACCGGCCAGTCCTCCTCTCGGTGTGGTTCGAAAATGCTCGGCACGGCGTAGTGGTTGGGGCCTACGGCTATGCCGCGCAGACGCAGGACGGCGGCAAGAGCTGGCAACGTGTGACGGTCTCGGCCGAGGGCGATGACTTCCACCTGAATCACCTCTTCGCCGGCCGCAATGGCGATCTGTTCATCGCGGCGGAGGCGGGGCATGCCTATCGCTCCGCCGACCATGGAGAAACCTGGCAGGCGCTGGAGACCGGCGCGAGCGGCTCGCTGTGGAGCGGCACCGGGCTCCGCGATGGGCGGTTGCTGATGGTCGGTATGAGCGGCCGGGTGCTCCTGGGCGATCGCCTCGGCGAGCGCTGGCAGACACTGGACAGCGGCAGCCACGAGGCAATTACGGCGGTCACCCAGCTGGCCGATGGCCGCGTCGCCCTGGTGGGCAACGGCGGGCTGCTGGCCCTTTCCGACAATCGCCTGGAGCGCTTTACCGCCGCGCAAAGAGAGGATCGCCTGAACCTCTCGGCATTGGCCCCGCGTGCCGATGGCCACCTGGTCCTGTTCGGTCCGGCCGGCGTCATCAACCAATGAGTCACCGATTGCGATGACTGGGGCGGTCATCGCAATCCGAGCACCTGTTTCAATCGCGAAAATCTGGAAGAAGTTATGAATGTCTTGATTGTGCATGCCCACAACGAACCGGGCTCATTCACCACCGCCATGAAGAACCTGGCGGTGGTCATCCTGAGCGAGCAGGGGCATGAAGTGAGGGTCTCCGACCTCTACGCCCAACGATTCAACCCGGTGGCCAGCGCCGCGGACTTCGGCAGCCGCGACAACGAGGAGTATCTGGTTTATGCGCTGGAACAGCGCCATAACCTGAAGAACGGAACGCTCGCCCAGGACATCAGCACTGAACTGGAAAAGCTTCAGTGGGCCGACCTGATCATTTTCAGCTTCCCAATTTACTGGTTCGGCATGCCCGCCATCCTGAAGGGCTGGATCGACCGTGTGTTCGTCTCCGGTCTTTGCTACGGCGGCCGGAGGATCTATGACCAGGGTGGCCTGAAGGGCAAGAAGGCCATGCTCGCGTTCACCCTCGGCGGGCAGTCCCACATGTTCGGTAAGGGTGCCGTGCACGGCGAGATCGAGACGCTGCTGCGGCCGATCCACCAGGGAATGCTGGCCTACGTCGGTCTTGAAGTGCTTCCGCCCTTCATCGCCTACCACGTCCCTTACATCAGTGAGACCGAGCGCTGGGACTACCTGAACAGCTACTGCGAGCACCTGCTGACGCTGGAGGAGCGTGCACCTCTGGTATTTCCCAAGCTCGCTGACTTCGACGGGAACTTGCGTCCGCGCGCCGGCTCCGCGTCCCCCGAAAGCCTGCCGTAGTTCATTGCCATTGATGTTGGAGTCGCCATGCCGTCCAAAAAATTTCTCAAGGGTTTCAAACATGAACTGGCCAATCGCGCCTTTGCGCTGATGACTGTCAGGCGCATGGCGGGCCGCCTGGAAGGCGATCCGTGGTTCTCGTTCTGGAAGACCTATTGGGACCTGGAAGTCCTCAATGCCCGACGATACGAAGCCGCCGCCCTGATCTGGGGGTTGGACCCCGCTCCGGGCTTCGCCACGAAGCTCAAGGCGTGGCTGGTTTCTTCCGTGCCGCGCTGCCTGATGGTGGTGCTGGTGAAATTCGTCCTCAAGGAAACCGTCGCCTATGCAGAGTGGCTGCGCGACCTCTGCTCGGAGGGGCCGTCCGGCGCTTCGGCATTCCTGGACTACATGGTGGAACAGGAAGACCTGCAGATCGAGCTGATGCGGATGGCCCTGGCCGGCCGGCACCGAGAGATCGCCGGGTACGCAGAGGACTTCTTCCTGAAATACGGCCACACGATCCCCAAGGTGGGATTTGGTGCAAGCCCGGCCGCTGCCGGGAATTAAGGGGGCTCGTCCGGAGCTTTCCAGAGTCAGTTACACGTCGAGGTAAAAATGAGCCAAGGTCCGATCCGCATGGCGGATGAGCTGTATCACGATCTGATGTCTTCCGAGGCCATCCGCGAGGTTCGCCGGGAGGTGCGTGCTTTCGCCGACGAATTCGTCGCTCCCCGGGCTTATGAGATCGCCCACAGGGACGAGAGCGTCGATAGCTTTCCACGAGACGTGTTCGACGCGATGGCCCGCCAGGGCATCTTCCGTATTCCCTTCGAGCAGCGTGACGGCGGGCGTGGCCTTGAGCACCGAGTACTCGCCACCGCCACGACTTGCGAGGAGCTCGCCTACCACAGCAACTCGATTGCAGCGGTATTTGATGTGCACTGCATTCTTGCCGGGCGCACCCTGGAAAGAGGCAGTGACTTCATCCGCGAACGTTATCTGAAGGCGGTCATTAGCGGCGAGAAGATCGGCGCCTTCGCCACCACGGAACCCCTGGCGAGTACCGACCTGTCGCCCAGCGCGGTGGCCACCATTGCCCGTCGCGATGGCGAGAGCTACATCATCAATGGTCACAAGCGTTTCATCACCAACTCGCCGGTTGCCGATTTCATAGTGGTGCTGTGCCGAAGCGAAGACGACGGAATGGTGGAGCTGGCCGTCGAAACCGACCAGCCCGGCGTCCGTATTGGCAAGCCAGACCGGAAGATGGGCAATCGCGGGCAGCTCACAGCCGACGTGCATTTCGATAATGTCGAGGTGCCCATCGAACGTCGAATCGGCGAGCGTAACCAGGGGCTGCGCGTGGCCTTGTCCACCCTGACCTATGGGCGTATCGGTATCGCTGCCACCGGCGTTGGCATGGCTCAAGCGGCCTTCGACCACTCGGTCGGACACCTGCGTAGCCGGGAGGCGTTCGGTAAGAAGCTTGGTGCTTTCCAGCACTGGCAGTTCCGCATGGCGGAGCGCGCGACTCAGATCGAGAACGCGCGAAACCTCTACATCAAGGCCGCTTTGCGCATGGACCTTGGCGTCGAGTTTCCCGAGCCCGAGGCAGCCATGGCCAAGTTCTACGCAACCGAGGCCGCAGGTGACATGGCGCGTGACGGCGTGCAGATCTTTGGCGGCTACGGCTTCCTGCGCGAACTGTCCGAGGACGGCAGTCATTACAAGGTCGAGGAAATCTACCGGGACAACAAGATCAGCGAGATCTACGAGGGCACTAACGAGATTCAGAGGATGGTCATAGCCCGGCAGATCTTCGGTAAATCGTTGGTTGGCTGACGAAATTCAACGGAGCACCCCGACTCAGGTCGGGGGCTCCTTGGTCTTTGCTACATACCCTTCTTGAAGCCCGCTAATTGCCGGTAGTTGCCGCCTGGCGAGAGGCCGCTACCGACCCATTGCGGGCATTGTCCCTGCACAGTTCTAATCACGGCCGCCCGGGTATGTAATTGACCTAGCCGTGCCGAGTCGGGCGTCCGGGCGCCGCCAAGGTGCGAATGCTGATATTTCACGGGAGGTACACCTGTGACCCCGGACGATCTTGATGGACTGGATGTGGCGTGGATAGCAGTTGATGCCCTCGGGCAAGTTGCCATCTTTACGACCGGCGGAGCTGGAACCGTTCCATTCACAGCCGTTGCATCGATCGATATCACCGAACCGGAAGTCGATCTGCTGCCCGAAACGTCGGGCTTCGATCTGCTGGCCAATCTTCCGTGCCCGGATGATTTCGTTAGGTTCGCCAAACGTGGATTCTTCGCTTACGACTGGTCGGACGTCCATCGAGTAACTCAGTGTCGGATCGAAGGCTACGAGCTGCAAGCAAGGCCGCTGCGGCCGTTAACGCTCAAAGAACTCCCCGCTTCGATGCAGCTGGCTGCCGCGGCTACCGAGTTGCCCGATGTTTCATTCGGCGCCTTGGTGATCCCAGCTGCGCTGCTGAAGACCTAGGCGCGCGAATGTCCGCTCCTGGCCGGTAGCTGCCCTTGGTGAGAGGCGGCTACCGGTCCAAAGCGAGCACCTCAGAAGTCGGCTTTCAGGGTGATGGCGTAGTTGCGTGGGTCGCCGTACTGGTTACTCGCGTTCAGCCAGCCGATGGAGGAGTAGTACTTCTTGTCGAACAGGTTGTTGCCGTTCAGGGCGACGCTGAAGTTCTTGTTGATCTGGTAGCCCAGGCGCGCATTCCAGATGGCGTAGCCGGATTGCTTGATATCGCCTACGCCACCGGTGCCACCGAAGTTGGTGTTGTAGTTTTCGCTCTGGATGCTGGCGCCCGCGCCGACGGTCCACTGGCTCAGTGCTCCCGGCAGGTTGTAGTCACCCCAGAAGCGCAGGAGATGGCGCGGCGTGTAGCTGTTGAAGGTGGAGCCGGAGGTTGAGGTGCCGTCGCCCGGATCGTTGAGGAACTTGGTCGAGGTATAGGTATAGCCGGCGAACAGCTGCAGGCCCCTGAGCACTTCGCCGCTGATCTCAGCGTCAAAGCCCTCGGCGCGAACCTTGCCGCCGGCCACGTAGCAGTTGTCCTCGCCGTTCTGCCCGCACTCTGAGGCGTAGTCGTACTGCGCACGGTTCTCCTGGTCCACACGGAAGATCGCGAAGCTGGTGTTCACGCGGCCCTCCATCAGCTCGCCTTTCAGGCCGATCTCGTAATTCGAACCCTCAATGGGCTTGAGCGAGGCGCTATCCTGCGTCAGCTCGGTCTGCGGCTTGAAGATGTCGGTGTAGCTGACATAGGCCGACCACTGGTTGTTCAGCTCGTAGATGAGGCCGCCGTAGGGGGTGAACTCGCCGGTTTCCTTCGAATGCGCCGGGGTGGGCGAGGAGGTGGTGAAGCGGGTGAGCTCGTAGTCGTACTGGTAGTTGCTGGTGCGCCCGCCCAGAACCAGGGTCAGCGGCTCGACCAGCTTGTAGCGCACCACGCCGTAGAGGCCGTTCTGGCGGATATGACCCTTGGAGGTGCCGGCATAGGTGGTGCTGAGCATCTCTTCTTCGGTTGGTTCGCGCGGGGATACCGGGTCGTAGATGTTGATCGGCCCGAGGTTGAGCAGTCCGCCTTGCAGGTCGTCGGTCTTCAGGTCGCTGGCGTTGGCGCCGACCACCACCTGGTGCTCCAGGTCGAAGGCGCGCCACTTGCCGGCGAGGTTGATGTCAGCGCCCTTGTTGATGTTTTCGAAGTCGTACAGGTAGGCGCGTGACTGCATGCCGTCACCGGTGGCTGGGTCGACCGCCCCCCGGCCGAAGCTGTAGAGGATGTCGTTGGTCTCGCGGATGTAGCTGCCCGAGGCATTCAGGCGCCAGTCATCGTTGAAGTCATGGGTGACGTCGGCGAAGTAGGTCGTCTGCTTGTTGTTCCATTTGTTCCAGTCGGCGCCGGTGAAGGTGGAGCGGCCCGCGTGCACCGCGCTGCCATCCTTGTTGCGCGGCAGGCCGCCGAAGGACGGTGTCGAGTGCAGGTCTTCCACGCTGGCGCCGGCGGCTACCCTGGTATCGTCGGTCAGGTCGTATTCGAGAATCCCGTAGAGCACGTTCTTGCGGCTTTCCGCCGTGTCATAGAAGTAGTCCCGATCCTCGTGGGCGGCCACCAGGCGACCGCGCAGCTTGCCGTCGGCAGTGAGCGGAGAACTGGCATCGATGCTCTGCCGGTAGGTGTCCCAGG
Organism: Pseudomonas sp. HS-18; assembly: GCF_020401845.1. NCBI lineage: Bacteria > Pseudomonadati > Pseudomonadota > Gammaproteobacteria > Pseudomonadales > Pseudomonadaceae > Pseudomonas > Pseudomonas sp. HS-18. Next base: position 3,953,568 of record NZ_CP084413.1, on the reverse strand, counting down.
AGCCAGCGCTGGCGGTGAGGGACAGCGACGGCTCGGCCTTCGGACGTTTGCGCACGAGGTTGATGGCCGCGCCGGGGTTGCCGCTGCCCTGCAGCAGGCCGTTGGCACCGCGCAGCACTTCGACGCGGTCGTACAGCAACGTATCGGAGGTGAAGCTGCTGCCGATGGCGTAGTAGCGGCGATCGAGCGGAACGCCGTCGTACTGGATGGTCTCCACCTCGAAGCCGCGCGAGTAAATGTACTTACCGCCGGACGGACTCTGATAGGTGGTAATGCCGGTGGTTTTCTCCAGCACCTGGTCCAGGGTGTCGAGGCGCTGGTCGTCCATCGCCTTGCGTGTGATGACGGTGACCGACTGCGGGATGTCTCTGAGGCGCTGCGTGGATTTACCGATGCTGGCTTCGTTGGATGTGTAGGATCCGGAGCCCTCCGTCGTCGCTCCCAGGCCCTGACCGGTAACGACCGTGTCGCTCATCTCCAGGGCTGTCGGGATTTCCTCCAGCACGTAGCTGCCACCCTGATCGATTGCCCGCAGGCCGGTGCCGGCGAGGAGGGCGGCGAACCCGGCCTCCCTGGAATAGCTGCCATGCAGGCCGTCCGAGTGCCGGTTGGCAGTCTTGCTGGCATCGAACGAAAGCGCTGCCCCGGCCTCGCTGGCGAAGCGGCTGAGCACTTCGGTCAGTGAGCCGGCGGCAATGTCGTACTGCCGGACGCTTTGCACCGCACCGGTCGGTACCGGCTCTGCGGCCTGGATGGCGGATACGCCCCCAACGGCGAGGCTGAAGAGGGCGGCCTGCACCTGGATGGCGAGCCGATGGCGAACGAACGGATACAACATGGTCTCTCCCCGGTAGTGGTGACCAAGTGGGTCACTGATGCCGGGAAAGCCGAACCAGGAACGAAGAAAGTGCACGGTGTTCAGAATTATTTTTCGCCGGCATCCCGAAGGCGTCAGCTGCGTGGAATCACGGTTACCCAATACCCTGTGCGATACACCGCCCTGACGGGAAAGCTGCGCTCCAGGGATCGCAGCGCGAGGTCGGTGTCATCCAGGGGGAAGGCTCCGGAAATGCGCAGGCTGCTGATGCGTGGGTCGCACCTCAGCAAGCCATGGCGGTAGCGCCCGAGCTCTTCCAGTAACTCTCCCAGCGGGCGGTCGAGCGCGATCAGGCTGCCCTGTTCCCAGGCGCCCACCGAGGCGCTGTTGGCCTGCACGGGGCCGATGACTCCGGAGGCGACGCGGGTGTGCTGGCCTGCTTCCAGGCGCAGGGCGTTGCGCTGTCCCGGAACAGTCACTTCGACGGCTTTTTCCAGGACCGCCACATCGGTGCCGCCGCTCCAGCTGCGCACGGTGAAGCGAGTCCCCAGGGCGCGTACGCTGGCATCGGGGCTCTGGACGAAAAATGGCCTGTCGAGGGCGTCGCTGGCGGTGCTCACCAGCACCTCGCCGACACGCAAGATGATCAGGCGCTGGTTCGCGTCGAAGCGCACATCCACCGCGCTGTCGGTGTTGAGGAGCATCTGGCTGCCATCCGCCAGGGTGAAAGTGCGGCGCTCACCCACTGCGGTTTTGTAGCCGGCAGTGAAGCGTTGGCGCGTATCGCTGCGCCAACCCAGTGTGGCCAGCCCGCCCAGAGAAGCGAGCACCACGACACTGCGCAGCACCTGGCGCCTCGATGGTCCGGTCGAAGCCAGTGTTGCAGCAGCCAGGCGCCCCGGCACCCGGGCCATCTGCCGGTTCACCGACTCGATGCGCTGCCAGGCGCGCTGATTGATCGGGTCGGCCGCCAGCCAGCGCTGCCAGGCTTGCTGATCGCTGGCTGCAGTCGACTCATTGGCGAGTCGCGCATACCAGCGCGCGGCTTCGCTGATGGCCTGGCGCTCATTCGGAATGAGGGCGTCGCTCACGAGAGGCGCACCATCGCCAGGCAACAGTGTTCCATGGCCTTGGCCATGTACTTGTTGACGGTGCGGATGGAGATGCCCAGTCGCTCGGCAATCTGGCTGTAGGTCAGTCCTTCCAGCTGTGACAGGATGAAGGCCTGCCGGGTCTTTTGCCCCAGGCCATCGAGCATACGGTCGATTTCCGTCAGCGCTTCGAGGAGCAGGGCCTGCTCTTCGAGGGAGGGCTGGACCGCTTCGGGAAGCAGGGCCAGCGCTTCCAGATAGGCCCGTTCCAGTGAGCGCCGGCGGTACAGGTCTATCACCAGTCCCCGTGCGATGGTCTGCAGGTAGTGACGGGGTTCGCGAATCACCCCAGCGCTCTTGGCCATCAGCACGCGCACGAAGGTGTCCTGCGCCAGGTCGGCCGCATCAGCGGAGTCGTTGAGGCGCTGGCGCAGCCAGCCGCGAAGCCAGCCGTGATGGTCGCGGTACAGCATCCCTACCGATTGCAGCGACGAATCTCCCTGCATTGCAATCCCCCAAGAACAATTTGCAAACGACAATCGTTATCAATCATACGGGATGTGGCAATGCTTGAAAACTGCCGGCTGGGGAGCGTCTGCTTCTGGCCGGAAGTGCCCCGCACAGCCGTTTTCCTCGCCTGCAAGCCCTCATGGCTGCCGTTGCCATGAGGGTGGAAAGTCGGGTGACGGAGACGGCCGTGGGGGTAACCTGAGCAAATCCGGCTAGGTGCGCCCACTGCGGATTGGGTGATTCTGTCGCCGACCGCATAACCAGGAGCTTCCATCCGGTGCCCGATATTCCGACTGCCTACGCCAAACGCTTCGATTCCGTGCTTGCTTACATCGATGGGCACCTCGAGGGTGACCTTTCGGTGAAAACGCTGAGCGAGGTGGCGCATTTCTCGGCGTTTCACTTCCACCGGCAATTCACAGCCTACGTAGGTGTGCCTGTCGCGCGTTATGTGCAACTGATGCGCCTGCGACGCGCGGCGCATCGCCTGGTGTCTGGTGCGGAATACTCGGTAATGGATGCCTCGCTCGACGCCGGCTTTGACAGCCCAGAGGCATTCAGCCGGGCCTTTCGGCGGGACTTCGGCATGGCGCCCAGTGCCTTCCGGCAGCAGCCGAATTGGCAGACCTGGCATGCGGTTTTCGCCATTCCCCATTTTTCCAGGAGCATCACTATGCAGGTACGTATCGTCGATTTCGCCGAGGTCCGGGTCGCCGCCCTCGAACACAGCGGGCCTCCCGCACAGCTCGACGAGAGCGTGCGCCAGTTCATTCAGTGGCGCATGGGTAGCGGGCAGTCGCCAGTAGACGCGAGCCGCACTTTCGGCATTCCCTACGGCAACCCCGACACAACACCAACGGAACAGTTTCGCTTCGACATCTGCGGCGAGATCGGCGAAGCCGTCGCGTCGAACGATTACGGCGTACGCGAGCTGGTCATTCCCGGTGGTCGTTGTGTGGTCGTTCGCCACGTCGGTTCGCCGGATCACATCGGCGAGAGCATCTATCCGGTCTATCGCGACTGGCTGCCTGGCAGTAACGAAGAACTCCGTGACCACCCGCTGTTCTTCCACTACCTGAGCGTCTTTCCTGAGACGCCGCTGGAAGAATGGCAGACGGATATCTACATCCCGCTGCAATAGCACTCGCTCGCACTTTGCCGTCGTCCGAGGCATTCGTGACGGCGGCACTTTGTGCTGCCCGGTCGCGCTGACGACAAGCGTTCGCTACCGCCAGTGGACGATCAAGCATTCAAGGTGATCGACGATGGGCGCTGCGCCTTGCGCCCGACGATCATCTGCAGCCGGCACCCTGGAGTGCAGCGACAACCGGCGAACTTGTTCATGGCCCTGGGGCCAGCGCTTTGGCCGGCTCGGACATGGGGTGAGCGGCACGGCGCACACTAGACTGCGGCTACCCAACAGAAGGAGTGGCACATGACTTTCAATCACCAAGTGGTCTGGATCACCGGGGCATCCTCCGGCATTGGCGAGGCGCTGGCGCGCCTGCTGCTGCAGCAGGGCGCGTGCGTCATCCTCTCCGGGCGGCGCGAAGCCGCGCTGCAGGCCGTTGCCGAGCAGGCGCCGCAGCGTGCCCTGGTCCTGCCCTTCGAAAGCACCGACTATGCCGTACTGCCACAGGTGGTGGAGAAGGCCTGGGCCTGGCAGGGTCGTATCGACTGCCTGATCAACAACGCCGGCATCAGCCAGCGCAGCCTGGCCCTGGATACCCGCTTCGAGGTTTACCGCGAGCTGATGGAAGTCGACTACCTGGCTCCGGTGGCCCTGACCCAGCAGTTGCTGCCGCGTCTGGTCGCTCAGGGGAGTGGCCAATTGGCCGTTGTCAGCTCCGTGGCCGGCAAGGTCGGTGCCCCATTGCGTACCGGCTACTGCGCTGCCAAGCATGCCGTAATCGGCTACTTCGAGGCCTTGCGCGCCGAAGTCGAACAGGCCCATGGCATCAGGGTCAGCGTGATCCTGCCTGGTTCGGTGCGCACCGGCGTGGCCGTCAACGCACTGGGTGGCGACGGTGCCCGTCGCGGTCGCTCCGACGTCAATATCGATAACGGCATGCCTGCCGACGAAGCCGCGCGGCGCATTGTCGAGGGACTGGCGGCCGGTCTGCGCAGCATAGAGGTGGCGGAGGGTACCGAGAAGCTCGCCCTGCACCTGCGAAGCACCGACCCTGAGCGCCTTTTCGCGCTCACTGCCGCCGAAGGCGCGCGCCTGGCCGAAGAGCGTGCCCGCAACGGCAATGCCGATATCGACCCGGGAGCTGTGCAGCGCCTGGGCAACTGAAACCTGTCAGCGGAAGGAGAAAAGGCCCAGATTACCCTGGGCTTTTTTCTCCAGCGGTGTCAGGCGCGCCCTGAGTATGGCCTGCACCTGGGAGACTGTGTTTCACCCGCGGCGGCCGCTGTCGGCTCAATGCTGATCCTGTCTGTCGGGCTTGCAGTTTCGATCAGCCCGCACCTTGCAGACAGTGCGATCGAGCAGGAGCTTCAGGATGCCGGGCCCAACCCTATGGTCAACCGGCATCAGGACGGGTTGGTCGCTGCTGCTCGTCGCTGCGCGCAAGTCAGCTCAGCCCACCAGGATCGCCCGCAATCGCAGTCCGCCGTACGGCGATGCAGCTCTGTCGACGGGCTACTACAGTTGCCCATCGAGGGCGATACCGTCGAAGGGGCTTCGGACCTTTGCTCAGAATGAAAAGTCATCCGTCGTGCATTCTTGCGAGGGCCTTCTCCACTCGTGTTTCCGGTTTGAATCTCGCCTGCGAAAGCAGCAACGGAGCGGGAAGTTTCGAGCAGCCAGAACGACTGGCGTTGGAGAAAAGGCATGCCCAAGAAAATCATCATTTCCTTCGACGGAACCTGGAACACGCCGGACGCGAAGTCCGAGATCAAGGGCAGTAAAAGCACCAATGTGTGGAAGCTGCATGCTTCCATCCTGCCCACCGACAAGGACGGCACGACGCAGGACAAGTGGTACGACAAGGGTGTCGGCACCGCGTGGTACGACCGTCTTGCGGGCGGGGCCTTCGGCGTGGGGCTTTCCGAGAAGATCCTCGATGGCTACCGGCAACTGGTCACGACTTACGAGGCCGGTGACCAGATCTACCTGTTCGGCTTCAGCCGTGGGGCCTATACGGCGCGCAGCCTGGTGGGGCTGATCCGCAATGCCGGCCTGCTCAAGCCCGAGCACATCGACCTGACCAACGAAGCCTACGGCCTGTACCGGACCCGCGACGAGGGCGCGGATTCCGACAGTGCCAAGCTGTTCAGGGACAATTTCTCGCGGGTGATCTCCATCCACATGCTCGGCATCTGGGATACCGTGGGCGCCCTGGGCGTGCCGCTGGAATCCTTCGACTGGTTCAACAAGGCCTATTACGAGTTCCATGACACCGAGCTCAGCTCGATCGTCCACAACGCCTTCCAGGCGCTGGCCATCGACGAGTGGCGCAAGAATTATCAGTGCACGCTGTGGGACCCGAAGAGCAAGCCCAACCAGCGCGTGGAGCAGGTCTGGTTCTCCGGTGCGCACGCCAATGTCGGCGGTGGCTACCCAGACAACAGCCTGTCGGACATCGCCCTGGTGTGGATGGTCAACAAGGCGATCGAGTGCGGCCTGGCGGTGGATACCGGCAAGACCCCGAGCCTGCCCACCACCACCCAGCCCATCACCAACTCCTACAAGGAGTTCCTGGGCGGCGCCTACAGCCAGCTCACCCCGCCGTATTACCGGGATATCGGCAACACGCCCTTCGGCCAGGAGGCGATCGATCCCAGCGTGGAGGACCGCCTCAAGCACGATGCCCAGTACAAGCCGAAGAACCCGGTGGGCGGCCATCTCACCGGCAACTTCACGCCGGTGGGCAAGATCCGCTGACGATCAGCACGCTGGCCGGTGGCGTGGTTGCGTATTCCTCGTCGAGCGGCCGGCACAGTCGCTCACGCCGCGGTGAATACCATGGCCCTCGTTAGCGCTTCACGCAGACGAACAGCGCGTTGCCTGAGCTGCCGGCCCAGGGCGTGATCCGTTCGTAGTCGTGCTCGAAGACCTGAACCTCGAAGAGCGGCTCCAGTAGCCGCTGCAACTCGGCGAAGGTCACCGCGACCATCGCGTGTTCGTCCTGCCAGGCCTGGGTGTCGCCGCCGCTGGTCTTCTCGATACTCAGGCGCAGCGCCTGGCGCTCGCCCGCACCGCTGTAGTACCAGCCGGAACCGAAGGTGAACTGGCTACCCTCGTGCTCGACCGAATGGCGCACGAAGGAGCGGTTGTCAATCTGCCCCTTGTCCACGCTGTTGAAGCAGAACACGCCGCCGTCCGCGAGGGCTGCGTGCACGCTTGCCAGGCACGCCTGCAACTGCTCCACGCCGGGGTTGTAGTGGATCGAGTAGAGGAAGCAGGTGATCAGGTCCAGCGGCGCGTCGACGCGGAAGCTGGCCATGTCCTGCCGGCTGAAGTGCGCCTCGGGGCAGCGCTGCCGGGCGATGTCCAGCATCGGCTGGTTGATGTCCAGGCCGGCGCTCTGGTAGCCGAAGTCGAGGAAGTGGCGCACGTGCGGCCCGGTCCCGCAGGCGAGGTCCAGGTGCCTGTGCCCCTGGTTGCCGAACAACTGGTGCAGGCGGCGCACGCAGTGGCTCTGCGCCTGGTAGTCGATGTCGGCGCACATCAGGTCGTAGTAGGAGGACAGGTCGGTGTACAGCGCGTTGGAGGACATAGGCAGCCAGGGAAAGGTTTCGCCGCAGGTTTGGGCGCGGCATGGTACATCAGCCATGGCCGATCCCCGCGGAAATCGGACTGGCGTGGTCGATGAGGCAGGTGTCATGGCGAGCATCCGGTGCCTGGATCGGGTTGCCCGGGCTGACGGCCAGCCACCGCGTCCGACAGCAGAACCGGTCGCCGGCTCCGCAATGCACGGCCATTTTTTTCATTGGCCGCGAAAATATTTTTACTAATTTTCCTCCGCGAAAAGCTGAAGCACCATGCCGCCCCATTCCAACAACAACGTCCTTCGAGGCGGCCAGCAGGAGTGCCCAGGTGCAAGAGTTCAACGAGTGGCGGCAGTGTTTTGCAGCACGGACATTCATCGATGACGCACTGAGCGGCGACCTGCGGGGCGCTGCCCCGTCCAACCGCAGCTGAATCCCTCCCGCAGCGGCTCCCCGAAGCTTTGCCCCGGTTGAAATCGCCGGGCTCCCGACCGCTGCCCAGGAAACCTCGACCGGCATCGCGCCGTTCCAGTCCAACGAGCCCAGAGGCTCGCAGTCCATGAGTCAGCCATGAAAAAAACAACAAGCGCTTCCGCTACGTCCTTGCCTGCCCATCCAGCCCATACCCCATCGCCGTCGTCGCGCAGTTTCCGCAAGTCGCTGGGGATCCCGGCGCTGGTGCTGTTCGGCCTCGCCTACATGGTGCCGCTGGCCGTTTTCACCACCTACGGCCTGGTGACCCGGATGAGCAAGGGGCATCTGCCAACGGCCTATCTCTTCACCCTTGCGGCCATGCTGCTGACGGCCTACAGCTATGGGCGCATGGTGCAGGCGCACCCTTACTCGGGGTCCGTCTACAGCTAACGCGCAAGACCTTCGGCGCGGCCTTCGGCTTCATGGCGGGCTGGACGCTGCTGCTGGACTACATCTTCCTGCCGTTGCTGAGCTACCTGCTGATCGGCATCTACATGACCGACTACTTCCCCTCCGTGCCTCTGTCGGTGTGGATACTCGGGTCCATCGCGCTGGTGACCCTGCTCAACCTCGTCGGCATCGAGTCGATCACCCGGGTCAACTGGGTGCTGATCGTCGCGCAGATGGTTTTCGTGGTGGTGTTCATTGCGCTCTCGCTGAGCCACCTGGGTGCCCAGGCGGAGCCGGTGGCGCTGGTCCAGCCGTTCTACGACGAGCACTTCAGCCTGCCGCTGGTGATGTCCGGTGCGGCGGTACTGTGCCTGTCCTTCCTCGGCTTCGATGCCGTCTCGACCATGGCCGAGGAAACCCCGGAGCCGCGCCGGCAGATTCCCGCAGCGATCATGCTGGTAACCCTGATCGGCGGCGTGCTGTTCATCGTCATGGCCTACTTCGGCCAACTGGTGTTCCCCGAGTGGCAGGCGCTCACCGATGCCGATTCCGCGGCGCTCGACGTGCTGCGCCGGATCGGCGGCGAGTGGCTGGTGACCTTCTTCACCGCGACCTACGTGGCGGGCTGCTTCGCCTCGGCGATGGTGTCCCAGGCGAGCGTCTCCCGCGTGCTCTTCGCCATGGGCCGGGACGGGGCGATTCCCCGTGTATTCGGCAAGCTGGTGACGAAGAAACGCGTGCCGGCGAATGCGATCATCCTGATCAGCCTGCTGTCGCTGATCGCCCTGTTCGTCACCCTGGATACCGTCGCCAACATGATCAGCTTCGGCGCGCTCTTCGCGTTCTCGGCGGTCAACCTGGCGGTGATCAAGCACTACCTGATCGATGAGCGCCTCACCGGCAAGGGCAACTACCTGCGCTACGGGGCGCTGCCGGCCCTGGGCTTCCTCAGCACCATCTGGCTCTGGTCGAGCCTGTCGGGGATGTCCTTCCTGATCGGCTTCGGCTGGATGTGCCTGGGGTTCATCTGCCTGGCCAGCGCCACGCGGATGTTCCAGCAGCAGCTGCCGGACCTGAACATGGCGGAGTGATCGTCGGTCGGATCGAAGCCGGGCCTGGCCCCGGCTTCTTTCAAGCGAAGCCGATACTGGTTAAGGTGGCGCGAATTCGAGAAGCGGGCGGGATCGCGCCATGAAACTGCATCAACTGCGCGCCCTGCGCACCATCGCCGAAAGCGGCAGCCTGCAGGAGGCCTCGCGTCTGCTGGAGGTCACCCAGCCGTCACTGTCCAAGGCAGTGAAGGAGCTCGAAGGCGAGCTGGGCGTGCCGCTGCTGGTGCGCTCGAATCGTGGTGTGACGGTCACGGCCTACGGCGAGCGGCTGGTCAGCATGGCCCGGCTGGTCACCGAGGAAGTGCGCCGCGCGCGCGACGAGATCGATACGCTCAAGGGCGAGATGGCCGGCCGCGTGGCTATCGGCGTGTCGCCGGTGACGCCCAATCGCGCCTTTGCCAACTGCTTCAAGCGCTACCGCGAGCTGCACCCGAATGTGCAGCTGCAAATCTTCGAGCTGCGCTCGGTGCAGCTCTTCGAAGGGCTGAAGGAAGGCCGGCTGGACCTGGTGCTGACCACCCAACCGGTGCAGGACGCCGCCGACGGGCAGGTCTGGTACGAACTGGCACCGCAGCCTTCGGCATTGGCGGTGCGCAAAGGGCATCCCCTGGCGGGGGCTCGCTCGCTGCACGAACTGCTGGACCTGGAGTGGCTGTTGTCCGACCCGCTGGAAGTCGCCCTGGCCGGGCAGTTTTTCCGTGAACGCGAGGTGGCGCCGCCCCAGCGCATCACCGAATGTTCTTCCTCGCTGCTCTACCTCGAACTGGCGGCCAGCACCGACGCGGTGAGCTTCTGGTCGCAGCGCATGCTGCAGTTGCCGATGGTGGCGCAAGTGCTGGTGCCACTGCAGATCGCCGAAGCCACGCCGGTGGCGAGCATTTCCATGGTCACTCGCCCGCAGGAGTTGATGACCCGCGAAGCCCGGTTGCTGGCCGAGGAAATGGTGACGGCGTTCAACACCGCGCAAATCTGACCGGCATAACCAGCTTCAATGCTCATGTGTAGAGATCATTACTCCGCGCTTTCGCGCTGATGCATCCTGCCGGCCGCCAGATGCCACCCGAAACGGCCGGAGTCTCCATGAATGCATCGTCGTATTTCGCCCAGAGCTATGCCCAGGCGCGTAGCAAGTTCCTCGACGCCTGCGCAGCCGCCGGCTTGCGGGTGGATTCCCATGTCCATCCGCTGACCGGGCGCGACGGCGAGACGCTGGCGGTGGACGTCGCCCGCGAAGGTGCGTCCGACGCGAAGCGGCTATTGATTATCAGCAGTGGTTGCCATGGCGTCGAAGGCTTCTGCGGCTCCGGCGTGCAGAGCGCTCTGCTGGCCGACGCCCAATGGCGTGAGCATGCGCTGCGCAACGGCTGCGCGGTGCTCTACGTGCACGCCGCCAACCCCTACGGCTTTTCCTGGTGGCGCCGCTGGACCCAGGAGAACGTCGATCTCAACCGCAACTTCCGCGACTTCACCCAGGCGGCCCCGGAGAACCCCGGTTATGCGCGCCTGGACGCGGTACTCGCGCCCCGTCGCTGGCCGAGCCCGTTGGGGCGCCTGCGGCTGCTCGGCTATGCACTGCGCCATGGCCGCTGGGAATTGCAGCGGGCGATTTCCTCCGGCCAGGCGAGTCATCCCGATGGGCTGTTCTTCTCGGGCACTCAGCCGACCTGGAGCAACCGCACCGTGCGCCAGGTGCTGCGCCAGCATGGCCGGCAATGCCGCGAAATAGCCTGGATCGACGTGCACACCGGCCTCGGCCCGACCGGCTACGGCGAGTACATCTACTCGGGTGATCCGCGCCCCGCAGCGTTGCTCCGCGCCCGCGCCTGGTGGGGCGACGAGGTGCGCTCCACGGAGGAGGGCAACAGTGTGTCGGTGAAGCTCAGCGGCAAGCTGGTCCACGCGGCACTCGAGGAGTGCCCGCAGGCGCTGCTGATCTCCATGAGCCTGGAGTTCGGCACCGTGCCCGGCTCGCAAGTGCTCGAAGCGCTGCGCGCGGACCAGTGGCTGCACCGCAACCCCGGTGCGCCGGTGGCAACGGCGCAACGGATCAAGCAGCAGCTGCGCGATGCCTTCTACGTCGACACCGACCAGTGGAAACAGGCCGTACTGACTCGCGCGCGGGATACCGCCTGGAAAGCGGTGGAGGGCCTGTGCAGCGAGATTCCACGAGAGCTGGCCTGAACTCGGGTCAAGCTTCCAACGGGTTGCGCTGCTCCTCGAACCAGTCGAGCACCGCCTGGCAGGCCGGGTGGGCGGCGCCGCTGTCGCGCAGCCACAGGGCGTAGCGGCCGCCGGTCTTCAGTGCTTCGCCGAAAGGCACGATGAGGTCGCCACGCTGCAGGGCGTCGTGGGCCAGCATGCGGTCGGTCATGGCCACGCCCAGGCCGCGGGTGGCGGCGTCCAGCGCCAGGTCGTCGAGGTTGAACAGCATGTGCTTGAACTGCGCCGGTGGTGGCGCGGCCTGCGCGCGCAGCCACTGCGGCCATTCCAGGCCGCCGCTGGAGGCGTGGATCAGCGGGTGGCGGGCCAGTTCCTCCAGTGAGCGCGGCGGCTCCTGGCCGTCGTCCAGGCGCGGGGCACAGACCGGGATCAGGTATTCGTCGTACAGCGGCGTCAGCGCACGGCCCTGGGGGTCGCTGCCGCTGGGCAGGTAGAGCACGTAGGCGTCGCAGTCACCGCCGTCGTCCACCACTTCGCCGCCCACCGTCTCGATGGACAGGCACAGCTCCGGGTGCCGCGAGTAGAAGGAGCTCAGGCGCGGCAGCAGCCAGCGCACCGCCAGCGAGACGAAGATGCGGATGCGGAAAGGCCGGTCCGCCGAGGCCGGCACCAGGCGTTCCTCCAGGCGCAGCAACTGCTGCAGCATGCCTTCGGCCACCGTGTATACCTCGCGGCCGGCGTCGGTCAGCGCCACCTTGCGGCTGGTGCGGTCGAACAGCGGCACACGGTAGTACTCCTCCAGTTGCTGGACCTGCCGGCTGATGGCGCTCTGGGTCAGGTGCAGCTGTAGCGCGGCCGCTGTGAAGCTGCCGGACTCGGCGACCTGCACCAGCGCCTGCAGTGCCTGCAGGGAGGGAACGCGCAGCAGTTTGTCCATGAAACGTCCCTCCACAATCTATGCGTTTTGCGAATACAAGGATGAAAAATTAGCGTTGGTTCGACCAGCGCTACTGCCCGTAGATTCTGGCCATGACGCGCCATTGGGGAAATCGCTTGGATACGCCCGGCGCATGGATTGTGAAGGAGTGCCGGGCAATGAACAATCACTGCGGCTGGATCGCCCTGGCGGGCGAGTTGCCCGCGCGGCCGACGCTGAGTGCAACCCAGCGGGCGGACTGGCTGATCATCGGCGGCGGCATCACCGGGTTGTCCGCCGCTCACACACTGGCGGCGCGTTTTCCGCAACAGCGCGTGGTGCTGCTGGAGCGCCAGCGCATCGCCCAGGGCGCCTCCGCGCGCAACTCCGGTTTCGTCGTCGCCCACGAGTTGCCGGCGGCCGGCGAACGCCTGGGGCAACCCGGCCATGCCGCTTACCAGGTGGCCTCGCGCATCGGCATCGCGGCAGCGCAGGAGGTCCGCCAGCGCATCGCCGAACTGAACATCGACTGCGAGCTTTACAACGACGGCTATCACTTCGCCGCTCACCGCGCCGAGCATCTGGGCGATATCGACGGCATCCTCGCCACGCTGGCCTCGGTGGGCGCCAACGCTCGCTACTACGAGGGCGCCGCCCTGGAGCAACGGCTCGGCAGCGCGTTCTATGCGCGGGCCATTCATTGCGCCGGCGGCAACGCACTGCTGCAACCTGCGCGCTATGCGAAGGGCCTGGCCGACAGCCTGCCGGCGTCGGTGGAGATCTTCGAGCAGAGCGGCGTGACCGACCTGCGCCGCAGCGGCCAGGGCTGGGTGGCACGCACCGCCCAGGGCGAAGTCCAGGCTTCGCAGGTGCTGGTCTGCCTGGGCGCATTCATCGCCCGCGCCGGCCTGCACGACAGCGGCTCCTTCCCGCTGGAACTCAGCGCCAGCATCACCCGCCCGCTGGATGAGCCACGCTGGCAGTCGCTGTTCGGCGAGCGTCAGTGGGGCGTGCTCGCGCCGTTGCCCGGTGGCGGCACCGTGCGCCTGCTGCCGGGGCGCCGACTGCTGATCCGCAACACCGTCGAGTACCGCCATCGCGACCTCGACAACCGCGCGCTGGCCGAGCGCCGTCGCCGCCATCTCATCGGTTTGCAGAAGCGTTTCCCCGGCATCGTCGACGCCGACATCGCCTACAGCTGGACCGGCCACCTGAGCGGCACCCGCTCCGGCGAACCGTATTTCGCTCGCGTCGACCAGGGCCTGCATGCCGTGGCCGGCTGCAACGGCTCGGGCGTGGCGCGCGGCACCCTGTGGGGGCGCCTGCTGGTGGAGATGGCGACAGGGGGAAGCTCGCCGGTGCTGGCCGATGTGCTGGCGCAGGCGACTCCCGGCTACCTGCCGCCCAGCCCGTTCTTCGATATCGGCGCTTCGCTGCGCATGGCCTGGGAGGTGCGCCGCGCGCGAGCCGAGGCCTGATTCATCGCTTTACCCACGCACGACCATCCAGAAAGACCATCTCCAAGAACAACAACCGAGGGCAGCATGATCAACCGTCCCATGACCCTGGCAGGCCTGGCCCTGTCGCTGTTGGCTGGCACCACCCAGGCGGCGCCGACCGTCACCATCGCCAACTGGAGCAGCTACATCGCCGACGACACCCTGGCGAACTTCACGAAGCAGACCGGCATCCAGACCACCTACGACCTGGTGGACAGCAACGAGACCACCGAAGCCAAGCTGATGACCGGCGCCAGCGGCTACGACCTGGCCAGCCCGTCCAACCACTTCCTGCCGCGGCTGATCAAGGCCGGCACCATCCAGGAACTGGACAAGAGCAAGCTGCCCAACTGGAACAACCTCGACCCCAAGCTGATGAAGATCCTCGAGGTCAGCGACCCGGGTAACCGCTACGCCATTCCCTACCTCTGGGTGACCGTGGGCATCGGCTACAACGAGGACAGGATCAAGGCCCTCTTCGGCAACACCGACGTCACCCGCAGCTGGCAGCTGCTGTTCGATCCGAAGAACGCGGAGAAGCTCGCCCAGTGCGGCATCGCGGTGATCGACAACGCCACCCAGATGGTGCCCATTACCCTCAAGGTGCTCGGCCGCGACCCGGCCAGCCAGAACCCGGACGACTTCAAGGCGGCCGAGGCGGCGCTGCAGGCGATCCGCCCGTCGATCCGCTACTTCCACCAGTCCAAGTACGTCAGCGACCTGGCCAACGGCAACATCTGCGTCGCCATCGGCTTCAGCGGCGACGTGCTGCAGGCCATGACTGCTGCCCAGCAGGCCGGCAACGGCGTGAAGATCGGCTACAGCCTGCCGCGTGAAGGCAGCACCATCGCGGTGGACACCGTGGTGATTCCCAAGGGCGCACCGCACCTGGACAACGCCTACGCCTACATGAACTACCTGCTGCAGCCCGAGGTGATCGCCAACATCACCAACGCCGTGCAGTACCCCAACGGCAACGCCGCCGCGAGCCAGTACGTGAAGCCGGAACTGCGTGCGAACCCGGCCGTCTATCCGCCGCAGGAAGTGCTCGACACCCTGTTCCCGATCAAGACCCTGTCGCCCTCCGGGATGCGCATGAGCACCCGCCTGTGGACCCGAGTGATGAGCGGCAAATGACCCAGCCCAACGACCTGCGCCGCCACGCCCTGGTGATCGGCGCCGGCGTGGTCGGCCTGGCCACCGCGCTGCAACTGCAACGCCGCGACTTCCGCGTGACCCTGCTGGACCGCAATCCGCCGGGCCTGGCCACGTCATTCGGCAACGCCTGCACCTTCGCCACCTACTCGGTTGAGCCGGTGGCCACGCTCGGCATCTGGCGCAAGGCGCCGGGCATGTTGCTGCGCCCGGACAGCCCGCTGGCGATCCGCCCGGCCTACCTGCCGCGCATCGCGCCGTGGCTGTTGCGGTTCCTGGCGGCTTCGCGGCGTGATCGCGTGGAGGCCATCGGCCACGATCTCAATACCCTGCTGCGCCCGTGCATGGAGGCGTGGCAGGGGTTGTTCGATGCGGCCGGCGCCAATGACCTGATCCGCCACGATGGCTCGCTGTACATCTTCGAGGAGCATGAACGCGGTGACGCCCAGGCCATGGTGGATTACCACCGGCGCTTCGAGGTGCCGATCCGCTTCGTCGAAGGCGGTGAATTGCGCGAGCTGGAACCCGCACTCAACGCCCGCGCCAGCTGCGCGGTGGAGCTGCCGGGCGTGAGCCGCACGCTCGATCCCTACGCGCTGAGCCTGCGCCTGTTCGAACGTTTCCAGGCCATGGGCGGCGAGTTCCGCCGTGGCGAACTGCTGGGACTCGAACCGGCCGGGCAGGGCCGGGACGCAGTGCAGGCGCAACTGGCGACCGGCGAGCGGCTGGCCGCCGACCGCGTGGCGCTGTGCACCGGCGCCTGGTCGCGCACCTTGGTGGAGCAATTGGGCGATGCCGTGCCGCAGGACACCGAACGCGGTTACCACGTGCTCTTCGGCCATGCCGGCGAGGTGCTCAATCGCCCGGTGTGCTGGGGTGCCGGCGGCTTCTACATGACGCCCATGGCACAGGGCCTGCGGGTGGCCGGCACGGTGGAGTTCGCCGGACTGGAAGCGCTGCCGAGCCCGGCGCGCTACCGCTGCCTGACCCGTGGCGCGCGGCGCTTCCTGCGCCTGCAGCACGAGCCGGTGTCGCAGTGGATGGGCTTCCGCTCCTCGGTGCCGGACAGCATGCCGGTGCTCGGCCCGTCCCGGCGGCTGCCGCAGGTGTTCTACAACTTCGGCCACGGCCATATCGGCTTGACCCTCGGCGCCATCACCGGCCAGTTGCTCGCCGAGCAGGCCAGCGATGTCGTCACCAGCGTGCCGGTGACGCCGTTCCTTGCCAGCCGCTTCAGCCCACGCTGAAGCGCGGCATTCACCACGGACATTCACCCGAACAGGAAGGAGAACACGACATGCCCCAGCTGCCCCTCGTCGCCCCACGCAGCAATGCCATGCGCAGCGTGGGCCTGATGCTGTTGTCGATGTTCTGCTTCGCCGTGGTGGATGCACTGGCCAAGGTCGTGGCGCTGAAATACCCGGCCAACGAAGTGACCTTCTTCCGCATGGCCTTCGGCGTGTTGCCGGCCTTCCTGCTCTGCCTGCGCGGGCGGCCGCTGGTGCAACGCTGGCGGCAGCTGGACATGCGCGGGCAGACCATTCGTGCGGTGACGCTGCTCGGGTCATCCGCGCTGTTCTTCGCCGGGTTGCCCTATGTGCCGCTGAGCGAAGCCATCTCCATCGCCTATTCCGAGGCGCTGCTGGTGATCGTGCTGGCGCCGCTGCTGCTGGGCGAACGCCTGCTGCCGCGCAACGCGCTGGCGGCGCTGCTCGGCTTCCTCGGCGTGCTGATGGTGGTCAAGCCCGACAATGCCGAAGCCAGCCTGGTCGGTCCGGCGCTGCTGGTGGCCAGTGCCTTCTTCGGCGCGCTGTCGATGATCCAGATCCGACGCATCCGCGAGACCGACGACTCGACCACCACGGTGCTGTATTTCACCGTGGTCGGCACGCTGGTGACCGGCACCACGCTGCCGTTTTCCTGGAGCACTCCGAGCCTGCCGGACCTCGGCCTGATGCTTGCCCTCGGCCTGCTGGCGACGCTGGGCCAACTGCTGTTCACCATCGCCGTGCGCCGCGCCCACGCGGCCACCCTGGCGCCTTACACCTACACCAGCATCATCTGGGCGAGCCTGCTCGGCTACCTGATCTGGGGCGAAGTGCTCAGCCTGCTGTCGTTGATCGGCATCGTGCTGATCGTCGGCAGCGCGGTGGTCGTGGCGGTGCTGGAGCAGCCGCCGGAAGGCTCGGTGGTCTGACTTTCCTCGCTTCGCACTTGGCGCCGCGCGCTCCTGCGGATGGAATCCGGCCCTTCGGTTTTCCTCGCCGCGAACCTTGTGCGCGATTCTGCTCAGGCCGAGTGCGTTGGCTGGCCCATCGCGGGCTCGGCCCGCAATAGCCTTTACCCTGCAGAGGAGTATCGCGAGCTGCGGCAGCGTCCATCGGCGTCGACTTCCCTTGGGAGATGCTTCGACTACCGGTCAGAATCCGGCTCGTCAGTCTGGTACCATCGCGCGCCGAGCTGCCATGTGCCGCGTGATTGTCCCGCGCTTGGCGATACCGGTTTCTTCCGTTTTGCTGCAAACAGGCCGCATCGATCGGCAAGCCCCCCTGCATGGGCAGGGGCGAATCGCTTGCCGCAGGGTCGATGGGGCCTTCTGGAATCCCGATGCACGATCCGATCAAACTCAAGGACCACCAGCAGGAGTCGGCGCTGGTCAACCGCCGGCTGATCGCCTGCGGCCTGATGGTGGCCCTGATGAGCGTGACCCTGGTGGCGAGGATGTACTTCCTCCAGGTCACCGACTACGCGACCAACGCCACCGTCTCCGAGAACAACCGTATTCACGTGCTGCCGATTCCCCCGGAGCGTGGGCTGATCTTCGACCGCACTGGCAAGGTGCTGGCCGAGAACCTGCCGAGCTTCAACCTCACCCTGACCCGCGAGCGCGCCGGCAACTCGGTGGCGGTGCTCGATCAGGTCACCGATATTCTTCACCTGAGCCCCGAGCAACGCCTGCAGTGCGACAAGGCCCTGAAGAAGAGCCGCCACCCCTTCGAACCAGTCACCCTGCTGCATGAGCTGAGCGAGGAGCAGATCGCCCTCATCGAGGTCAATCGCTACAAGCTGCCGGGCATCGATGTGGATGCCGAATTCGTCCGCCACTACCCCTACGGCGAGCACTTCGCCCATTCGGTCGGCTTCGTCGGGCGGATCAACGAGCGCGAGGCTGCCCGCCTGGACAGCACCGAGTACCGCGGCACCGAGTACGTCGGCAAGACCGGCATCGAGCACTTCTACGAACCGCAACTGCACGGCCACGTGGGCTACGAGGAGGTGGAAACCAACGCCCAGGGCAGGGTCATGCGCGTGCTGAAGAAGGTGCCGCCGGTGGCCGGCGAGAACATCGTGCTGGGCCTCGATGTGGACCTGCAGATCGCCGCCGAAAAGGCCCTGGGTGATCGCCGCGGCTCCGTGGTAGCGCTGGACCCGAACACCGGCCAGGTGCTGGCGATGGTCAGCAACCCCAGCTTCGACCCGAACCTGTTCGTCAATGGCATCAGCTCGGCGCAGTACGCCGAGCTGCGCGATTCCATCGACCGGCCGCTGTTCAACCGGGCGCTGCGCGGGCTGTATTCGCCGGGCTCGACCATCAAGCCGGTGGTAGCCATCGCTGGCCTGGATACCGGCACCATCACCCCGGCCACGCGGGTCTTCGATCCGGGCTACTTCCAACTGCCCAACTACGATCACAAGTACCGCAACTGGAACCACAGCGGCGATGGCTGGGTGGACCTCGACGCCGCCATCAAGCGCTCCAACGACACCTACTTCTACGACGTCGCCCACAAGCTCGGCATCGACCGCATGCACGACTACCTGACGCGTTTCGGGCTGGGCAGCAAGGTGTCCATCGACATGGCCGAGGAATCCCCCGGCCTGATGCCGTCCCGCGAGTGGAAACGCGCCACCCGGCGCCAGGCCTGGTTCCCCGGCGAGACGGTGATCCTCGGTATTGGCCAGGGCTACATGCAGGTGACGCCGCTGCAACTCGCCGAAGCGACCGCGCTGATCGCCAGCAAGGGCGCCTGGCACCGCCCGCGCCTGGCGGAGTCGGTGGGCGGCGAGGACGTTGTCGATGCCCATCCCATGCCCGACATCCACCTGAGCGACCCCCGCGACTGGGACGCGGTGAACTATGGCATGCAGCTGGTCATGCACGACCCGGGCGGCGGCGCTCGGGCCGCGGGGCAGGGCGCGCAGTACCGCATCGCCGGCAAGAGCGGCACCGCGCAGATCGTCGCGATTCGCCAGGGTGAGCGCTACAACCGCCTCAAAACCCAGGAGCGCCACCGCGACAACGCCTTGTTCGTCGGCTTCGCGCCCGCCAGCGATCCGTCCATCGTGGTCTCGGTGACCATCGAGAACGGCGAGGCCGGCGGGCGGGTGGCCGGACCGGTGGTGCGCGAGATCATGGATGCCTGGCTGCTCGACCAGGATGGCAAGCTCAAGCCGCAATACGCGGTCCCGGCGGAGACCGCGTCAGGCAAGCACGCCTGAGATGTGGCTCACATTGAATAGAGTGCGCGATTGAGCGAGGATCGCCGCTTTTCCACGACAGAGGATGTCCCATGCGCACGTTGCAAACGTTTTGCCTGATGGCTGTCGCCGTCTTGGCCGGTTGTTCCAGCATGCCGCCACCGCCGGAATATCAGGGGCTGGAGCAATCCGACAAGATTGCCATCCACGACCAGCGGCCGAGCACCGAGAAGGAGGGGAAAACCTTCAGCCTGCTGCTGACCAGCAGCGCCTACGGTATCTACCGCGCCGCCGACGGTGCAACCAAACCTACCGGTGTGCGCCTGCTGGCCCATCGCGCCTACGAGACCTTCCCGGAGCTGAGCAGCCAACCGTCGATCACCGTGGAGCACTTCGTGACTTACACCAACCTGCAATCGCGGTTGCGCACCAATGCGTTGATCGGTGGCTTGACTGGGGGTATCGGCGTTGCGCTGATGGCGCAGAAGGAGATGCCGGCCGGTGATGTACGCACGACTCGTATCGATAGCGTGGCGCTCGACAAGACGGCAGGGGACGAGGAATACACCCGCGCTTTCTTCACTGAGCAGGAGAACCCCGAGAAATCGCCGGTCAATCTCATCTATATCGATACCGACATGCTCGGCCAGCGCGTGGCGAGCCGCTGCCTGGTTCCGCCGATTGCTGGTAAGCCGACGTTGTTCCTGGTGGAAGCGATGGACATGTGCATCGCCAATCACTTGGCGCTGTATCGCAGCAAGAGCCAGGAAACTGCCGTCAAGTGAGTTGAGCGGGAGCTGCCGATTGCGCCATGAAAGAGGCCGCCACAGTGTGCGGCCTCTTTCATTTCCGCGCTGGTGAAAGCGCTCTGCCGTCAGGCGGTTTGTGTCGTCAGCGCCGCCCGCACCAGGGCGTGCAACTCCTCGCCCGGGTTCTGCTCATGCCAGGCCTTGATTTCGCGGCGCATGGCGGGCGTCCAGAAGTTCTGCAGATGTTGCTGCACGCCATGCACCGCTAGGGCAGGGTCTGACTCGGTGGAGAAGTACTGGCCGATCTGGTTGGCCATCTTGATCAGGTTCTCGACGCTCATCGACGGACCTCGGCTTTCTCGGTTTGCGCAGCTTGGGCATGGCGGCGCTCCTTGAGCAAGCGCCGCTGTTCGTCACTGAACGCCTGGTAGCGCTTCTGCCATTCCGAAGGCTGGAACACGCGCACCACTTCCACCGCGGTGACCTTGTATTCTGGACAGTTGGTGGCCCAGTCGGAGTTGTCGGTGGTGATCACATTGGCGCCCGATTCGGGGAAGTGGAAGGTCGTGTAGACCACGCCCGGCGCCACCCGCTCGCTGACCTTGGCGCGCAGCACCGTCTGCCCCGCGCGGCTGCCCACGCCAACCCAGTCGCCGTCGCTGATGCCGCGGCTCTCGGCGTCGCTGGGGTGGATTTCCAGGCGGTCCTCCTCGTGCCAGGCGACGTTGTCGGTGCGCCGGGTCTGCGCGCCGACGTTGTACTGGCTAAGGATGCGCCCGGTGGTGAGTAGCAGCGGGTAGCGGGCGTTGACCTTCTCTTCCGTGGGCACGTAGCCGGTGAGCATGAAGCGCCCCTTGCCGCGCACGAATTGCTCGATGTGCATGGTCGGTGTGCCATCGGGCGCGGCGTCGTTGCACGGCCATTGCAGGCTGCCGTGGCGGTCCAGTTCGGCATAGCTGACGCGGGTGAAGGTCGGCGTCAGGCGGGCGATCTCGTCCATGATCTGCGACGGATGCTGGTAGTCCATGGGGTAACCCAGGGCGTTGGCTAGCGCGATCGTGGCCTCCCAGTCTGCCTTGCCGCCCAGCGGCTCCATCACCTTACGCACGCGGGATATGCGCCGCTCGGCGTTGGTGAAGGTGCCGTCCTTCTCGAGGAAGGAGCTGCCCGGCAGTAATACATGGGCGAACTTGGCGGTTTCGTTGAGGAAGATGTCCTGCACCACCACGCACTCCATGGCGGAAAGAGCCGCGGTGACGTGCTGGGTGTTGGGGTCGCTCTGGGCGATGTCCTCGCCCTGGCAGTACAGCGCCTTGAAGGTGCCGCCCAGCGCTGCTTCGAACATGTTGGGGATGCGCAGGCCGGGGTCGGGCTGCAGGGTGACGCCCCAGGCCTGTTCGAACTGGCTGCGCACGGTCTGGTTGGAAATGTGCCGGTAGCCGGGCAGCTCGTGGGGGAAGGAGCCCATGTCGCAGGAGCCCTGCACGTTGTTCTGGCCGCGCAGCGGGTTCACCCCGACGCCCTCGCGGCCGACGTTGCCGGTGGCCATGGCGAGGTTGGCGATGCCCATCACCGCGGTGCTGCCCTGGCTGTGTTCGGTGACGCCCAGGCCGTAGTAGATCGCCGCGTTGCCGCCGGTGGCGTAGAGGCGGGCGGCGGCGCGGATTTCCTCGGCAGGCACGCCGCAGACCGGGCCGAGCACTTCCGGGGCGTTCTCCGGCAGGCTGACGAAATCGCGCCAGCGGATGAAGTCGCTGGCCTCGCAGCGCGCATCGACGAAGTCCTGCTTGACCAGGCCCTCGCTGACGATGACGTGGGCCAGCGCGTTGAGCATGGCGACGTTGGTGCCGGGGCGCAGTTGCAGGTGCAGCTCGGCGCGGGCATGGGGCGAGTCGACCAGGTCGATGCGCCGGGGGTCGATGACGATCAGTTGCGCACCCTGGCGCAACCGGCGCTTGAGCTGCGAGCCGAACACCGGGTGTGCGTCGGTAGGGTTGGCGCCCATCACCAGCACCACGTCGGACTGCATTACCGAGTCGAAGCTCTGGGTGCCGGCGGATTCGCCCAGGGTCTGCTTCAGGCCGTAGCCGGTGGGTGAGTGGCAGACTCGCGCACACGTATCGACGTTGTTGTTGCCGAACGCCGCGCGCACCAGCTTCTGTACCAGGTAGGTCTCTTCGTTGGTGCAGCGGCTGGAGGTGATGCCGCCGATGGAGTCGCGCCCGTATTTCGTCTGGATGCGGCGAAATTCGCTGGCAGCGTAGGTGACGGCCTCGTCCCAGCTGACTTCCTGCCAGGGGTCGCTGATGTGCTTGCGGATCATCGGCTTGGTGATGCGGTCCGGATGCGTGGCGTAGCCCCAGGCGAAGCGGCCCTTGACGCAGGAGTGGCCGTGGTTGGCCTGGCCGTTCTTGTCCGGGACCATGCGCACCAGCTGGTTGCCCTTCATCTCGGCGCGGAAGGAGCAGCCCACGCCGCAGTAGGCGCAGGTGGTGATGACAGCGCGCTCGGGCTGGCCGATCTCGACCACGCTCTTTTCCATCAGCGTAGCGGTCGGGCAGGCCTGCACGCAGGCCCCGCAGGAGACGCATTCGGAATCGAGGAAGTTCTCGCCACCGGCCGCCGCCACGCGCGAGTCGAAGCCGCGCCCAGAGAGGGTCAGGGCGAAGGTGCCCTGGATTTCCTCGCAGGCGCGCACGCAGCGGTTGCAGACAATGCACTTGCTCGGGTCGTAGTCGAAGTAGGGATTGGAAACGTCTTTCGCATCGCTCAGGTGGTTGGCGCCGTCGTAGCCGTAGCGCACCTCGCGCAGGCCGACCTGACCGGCCACGGTCTGCAACTCGCAGTTGCCGTTGGCGGAGCAGGTCAGACAATCCAGCGGGTGGTCGGAGATGTACAGCTCCATGACGTTGCGGCGCAGGCCCGCCAGCTTCGGCGTCTGCGTGCGCACCACCATGCCCTCGCTGACCGGCGTGGTGCAGGAGGCCGGGTAGCCGCGCATGCCGTCGATCTCCACCAGGCACATGCGGCAGGAGCCGAAGGCTTCCAGGCTGTCGGTGGCGCAGAGCTTGGGAATGCTGGTGCCCAGCAGCGCAGCGGCGCGCATCACCGAAGTACCGGCAGGGACGCTGATTTCGCGGCCGTCGATGCTCAGGCTGACCTGTAGGTCGCTCTCGCGGGCGGGTGTGCCGAGGTCGATGTCACTCGTGCTGGACGTGGCAGGGTCGAAGAAATTGATCACGAGTCGGCCTCCGAAGTCGCCAGACCGAAGTCGGCGGGGAAGTGCTTGAGGGCGCTGGCCACGGGGAAGG
This sequence comes from Pseudomonas sp. HS-18, assembly GCF_020401845.1. Taxonomy (NCBI): domain Bacteria; kingdom Pseudomonadati; phylum Pseudomonadota; class Gammaproteobacteria; order Pseudomonadales; family Pseudomonadaceae; genus Pseudomonas; species Pseudomonas sp. HS-18. The sequence continues at coordinate 3,930,189 of NZ_CP084413.1, read as the reverse complement.
CGGTCATGCCGCCGAGGGCGCAGAGCGAGCCGTATTGCATCGTGTCGCAGAGGTCGGTGAGCAGCCGCGCCTGTTCCTCGCGGGCGCTGAGGTCGGTGGCGGCGATCAGCCGGTCGACCACTTCCACGCCACGGGTCGAGCCGATGCGGCAGGGCGTGCACTTGCCGCAGGATTCCTCGGCGCAGAACTGCAGGGCGAAGCGTGCCATGCGTGCCATGTCGAGCGTGTCGTCGGCGACCACCACGCCGCCATGGCCGAGCATGGCGCCGACGGCGGCGAAGGCTTCGTAGTCCAGCGGGGTGTCGAACTGCGAGGGCGGTACCCAGGCACCGAGCGGGCCACCGACCTGCGCAGCCTTCAGCGGTCGGCCGCTGGCGGTGCCGCCGCCGTAGCCTTCCACCAGCTCGCGCAGGGTCAGGCCGAAGGCACGTTCCACCAGCCCGCCGTGGCGTATGTTGCCGGCCAGCTGGAAGGGCATGGTGCCCAGCGAACGGCCCATGCCGAAGTCGCGGTAGTACTGTGCGCCCCTGGCCAGGATGATCGGCACCGAGGCCAGGGTGAGCACGTTGTGCACCAGCGTCGGCAGGCCGAACAGGCCTTGCAGCGCCGGTAGCGGCGGCTTGGCGCGGACCACGCCGCGCTTGCCTTCCAGGGAATCCAGCAGGGCGGTTTCCTCACCGCAGATGTAGGCGCCGGCGCCGACCCGCACTTCCAGCTCGAAGGCGCGGCCGCTACCGCAGACATCGTCGCCCAGGTAGCCGGCTTCGCGGGCGATCCTCAGGGCGAGGTTGAGTGTCACGATGGCGTCCGGGTACTCGGAGCGCACGTAGATGTAGCCCATGCTCGCGCCGACGGCGAGACCGGCGATGGCCATGCCTTCGATCAGCAGGAAGGGGTCGCCTTCCATCAGCATGCGGTCGGCGAAGGTGCCGGAGTCGCCTTCGTCGGCGTTGCACACCACGTATTTCTGCGGGCCAACGGCGTCACGCACGGTGCGCCACTTGATGCCGGCGGGGAAGGCCGCGCCGCCACGGCCGCGCAGGCCGGAATCGAGCACGGCGGCGACGACGTCGGTGCCGTCCATGCCGATGGCACGGGCCAGGCCGTCGAAGCCGCCATGGGCACGGTAGTCGTCCAGCGACAGCGGCCGCGTGATGCCGGCGCGGGCGAAGAGCAGGCGCTGCTGGGTCTTCAGGTAGGCAATCTCTTCCACCAGACCCAGGGCCAGCGGGTGGCGTGCAGGGGCGTCGGCCAGCGCATCGAAGAGGGACGGGACATCGGCTGCCGCCAGTGGACCGAAGCCCAGCCGGCCTTCGCTGCCGTCCATTTCCACCAGCGGTTCCAGCCAGTACAGGCCGCGCGAGCTGGTGCGCTGGATCTCCAGCGGTATCTGGCGTCGCTCGGCTTCGGCGACCAGGGCGTCGGTCACCTCATCGGCGCCCACCGCGCGGGCCAGCGAATCGCAGGGGATGAACAGTTTCAACATGCGGCGTCCTCCCGGCAACCGTTCACCAGCTCGCGCAGGCGTTCGGCGGTGAGGCGCGCGTGCACCCGGCCGTCCAGTTCCAGGGCCGGCGAGCAGGCGCAGGCGCCCAGGCAATAGACCGGGCGCAGGGCGATGCGGCCATCGGCGCTGGTGCCGTGGTCGTCCAGCCCGAGCTGTTCGCGCAGTTGTGCGGCGAGGGCTTCGGCGCCGCGGCTCTGGCACGACTCGGCGCGGCACAGGCGCAGCGTATGGCGGGCCGGGGGCGCGGTGCGGAAGTCGTGGTAGAAGCTGATCACCCCGCGCACCTCGGCGACGCTGAGGTTCAGGGCGTGGGCGATTTCAGGGAGGGCATCGTCGGGGATGTAGCCGACGCAATCCTGGATGGCATGAAGCACTGGCAGCAGGGCGCCGGGCGTGGCTTTCAGGCGTTCCAGAACATCATGGATCAGGGGCAGGTGAAGCGAATCATCAGGCATTCAGCGCACCTCGATATCGCGGATGCCTGCCATGGGCGGCGATCCGGAATCCTTCGGCTGCGGCGTACCGGCCACCTCACGGGCTGCGTGGCTGTTCGGGGCGCCATTCTTATTATCCGGCCAGGCATCTGGGCGCGCCTGGTCCTCGACAGTATGGAAGCTTGCCATCCCTTGTGTTCAAGGATTGCACCGCAGCGACCCTGCGCATCCTGAAACCGACAGACCCTTAAACCGACAGACTGCCGAAACGACCACGCTGTCCGCTCAGAGCCCCCTTGTTGGCCGGCAAAGCCCTCGGTCGCGAGCGGCGCTCGACTTAACCTGCTGCTGCCCATGACAACAAGAATCCGCGCCGTTCCCGCGCGCGGGAAGAAGGGGAGCACCATGCATAAACCCGCAACGGCCTGGCTGCCGGTTGCCCTGCTGGCCCTGGTCGGCCTGCTCGGCGGCTGTGGCGATGACGCCGCGCCGCCTACCCGCAACGCCGCCGCCCTGGCACCTGCCGATCCCGCGCTGGCGAAAATCTATGACAGCAGCTGCAAGCTCTGCCACGCCAACCCGGCGTCGGGAGCACCGCAGGCCGGCGATGCGAAAGCCTGGCAGCCCCGGGTCGCCCAGGGCGCCGACAGCCTGCTCGACCACAGCATCAACGGCTTCAAGGGCATGCCGCCGATGGGCATGTGCATGCAGTGCTCGGAAGACGAGTTCCTGGCGCTGATTTCCTTCATGTCCGGCCAATCGGTCCGGTAAGCGCGGGGTTGCTTGCATGTCTATTCATCTCACCCGCCGCCAACTCCTGCACAGCGCTGGCATTGCCGGCGCGTTCGCGGCGCTGTCGAGCAGCCCGCTGGCCGCCGAACTGGCCCGCGCGCCGCGGCTGATTCCCTGGCGCAACTGGTCCGGCGGGCAGAGCTGCCTGCCGGCGGCGCGCCTGGCTCCGCAGAGCCTCGACGAGCTGGTGCAGGTCATCCGCCAGGCCGAGGGCAAGGTGCGCCCGGTGGGGTCGGCGCACTCCTTCAGCGCCCTGGTGCCGACCGACGGCACGCTGGTCTCGCTGGCCTACTTCAACGGCCTGCTCGGCCACGATGCCGACACATTGCAGGCGGAATTCGCGGCCGGCACGCCGATGTCGCTCATGGGGCCGGCACTGAAGGAGGTCGGCCAGGCACTGCCGAACATGGCGGACATCGATTACCAGACCCTGGCCGGGGCGATCTCCACCTCGACCCACGGCACCGGAGTCGGCTTCGGCTCCTATTCCTCGCGCGTCACCGGCTTGCAACTGGTGACCGCCAGCGGCGAGGTGCTGGACTGCGATGCCCAGCGCCACCCCGAGGTGTTCAACGCCGCGCGGGTATCCCTCGGCGCCTTTGGCATCGCCACCCGCGTGCGCCTGCAGAACCGCCAGGCCTATCGCCTGCGCGAGCGGCAGTGGGTGGCCAGCACCGAGGAATTGCTGGAGGACGTGGAAAAGAACACCCGCGAGAACCAGCACTGGGAAATGCAGGTCATGACCCATTCCGACTATGCGCTGTCCATCGCCTTGAACGAGACCACCGACCCGGCCACGCCGCCGCTGGACCCGGCCGAGGAGGGCGGCAACCAGTTCGTCAGCATCATCGAGAACCTCGACAAGTACGGCAGCGACTTCCCCGCCGCGCGGCGCTTCCTGCTCAACAGCCTGCGCCATGTCGCCAGCTTCGACGACCGCGTCGGCGACTCCTACGACATCTACGCCAACGTGCGCAACGTGCGCTTCAACGAGATGGAATATTCGGTCCCGGCGGAACACGGGCCGGCCTGCCTGCGCGAGATTCTGAAGAAGATCAACGACAAGGACCTGCGCACCTGGTTCCCCATCGAATACCGCTACGTGAAGGCCGACGACATTCCGCTGAGCATGTTCGAAGGCCGCGACAGCTGCTCCATCTCCGTGCACCAGCACTACAGCATGGACCACCACAACTTCTTCGCCGCCATCGAACCGATCTTCTGGAAGTACGCCGGCCGGCCGCACTGGGGCAAGCTGCACACGCTCAACGCGCGCACGCTGCAACCGCTGTACCCGCGCTGGAAAGAGTTCACCGAAGTGCGCCGCGAGCTGGACCCGCAGGGCAAGTTCCTCAATGCCCACCTGTCATCGATCCTGGGCGTGGCCTGACAAGGAAGAACAACCCATGAAACGACGCCATTTCATCGTCGGTGCGGCCGGGGCAGGTGTTCTGCTCGTCGGCGCCGGTGCCTGGCTGCGACCGTCCGACCACGGCGTGCCATACGACGACTACTTCGCCCGGCTGAACCGCGAACTGCGCGAGCACGGGCCGATGCGCCCGGTGATGCTGATCGACCTCGACCGCCTGGACCACAACGTCGACGTGGTGATGCAGTCGGTGGCGCGCACCGGCAAGCACCTGCGCGTGGTGGAGAAGTCCCTGCCGTCGCCGCAGTTGCTCGACTACATCGCCCAGCGCGCCGGCACTCGGCGGATGATGTCGTTCCACCAGCCGTTCCTCAATCACGATGCCGAGCGCTTTCCCGATGCCGACCTGCTGCTGGGCAAGCCACTGCCGGTCGGCTCGGCACAGCAGTTCTACGAGGAACTTCGCGGCCCGTTCGACCCGACGAAGCAGCTGCAATGGCTGCTCGACACCCCCGAGCGGCTGCAGCAGTACCTGGCGCTAGCGCAAGGGCGCAACACCCGCCTGCGGATCAACATCGAACTGGACGTCGGCCTGCACCGTGGCGGTGTAGCGGACCACGCGACGCTGGACAGGATGCTCACGATCATCGGCGCCAACCCGCAGCACCTGGAGTTTGCCGGGTTCATGGGCTACGACCCCTTCGTCGGCATGGGCGTGCCCGAGGTGCTGGGCTCCTCCGAGGAGCTTTTCGCCAAGGTCATGACGCTCTACGACGGCTTCGTCGACTACGCCCGCACCCGCCATGCGCCTCTGTGGAAGCCGGAGCTGACGCTCAATACCGCCGGCAGCCCGAGCTACAGGATGCACGAGAACGAACGCACCAGCACCGAAGTGTCGGTGGGTTCGGCGCTGGTCAAGCCGACCCACTACGACCTGCCGTCGCTGGTGGACCACCAGCCGGCTGCCTTCATCGCCACGCCAGTCCTCAAGAGCACCGGCCCGGTGCGGATTCCGGCACTGGACGACAAGTCGGCACTGTTCTCCTGGTGGGATGCCAACCAGCGCGAGACCTTCTTCGTCTACGGCGGCAACTGGATGGCCGAACCCGAGTCGCCCAGGGGGTTGCAGTTCAACGGCCTTTACGGGCGCAGCTCGAACCAGGAGATGGTCAACGGCTCCAGCGCCGTGAACCTGAAAGTGGACGACCAGATGTTCCTGCGCCCGACCCAGTCCGAGTCGATCCTGCTGCAGTTCGACGACCTGCTGGCGATACGCGGGGGGCGCATCGTCGAGCACTGGCCGGTCTACAGCTGAGCGGCGCAGCGTTGGCGTTGGGCGGGCGGCATGGAGCCGTCCGCCCGCGCCAGCGGGGCATTGCGCGAGGTCGTCTGCAATATTCTGTTACGCCCGCTCTTGGCGAGCCTGCGAAAGCGTTATGATGCGGCCATCCTGCGCCGCCCACATGACAAGAATCGCCGGCGCCCCCGCTCGAGAGCAGCCTACATGCCCAGCACAAGCATCGACGCGCAATTCGACCTGGCCCTGGTTTCACCTTTCCTGCTGCAGACCCTCGCCGAAGTCGCCAGTGACCAGGGAGTGAGCAGCGAACGCCTGTGCCGCGGGCTCGGCTTTACCGCCGAGGAGCTGCAGGACCCGGCGCAGCGCGTCACCTACCGGCAGACGGTGGCGATGATCCAGCGAGCCCTCGCGGCGCTGCCCGAGCGTGGCCTGGGGCTCTGGGTCGGCCATCACAACGTGCTGGGCACACTCGGCCTGCTTGGCCACGTACTGTCCCTCTGCAAGACCCTGCGCGACGCCTTCGAGGTGGGCCGGCGCTTCCAGCACACCACTGGCGGCATTGCGCTGTGCAACCTGATCGAGGGGCCCGAGGAAAGCTTCATCGAAGTCGAATGCCGGTTGCCCTACGCCGACATCCAGGTGTTCGCCGTGGAAGAGTTCTTCGCCAGCCTGCTGGTCTACAACCGCACGCTGATCGGGCCCCAGTTTCAGCCCCTGCGTTTCGAGTTCACCCATGCCGCACCGGTCTATGAGGCCGAGTACCGCCGGCTGCTCGGGCCGAACCTGCAATTCGGTTGCCTGCACAACCGGGTGGTCATCGCCAGCCACTGGCTGGATGTGCAACTGCCCAGCCACCACCCGGTCGCGCTGCGCCAGGCGCTCAACCTGCTGGAGGGGGAGTACGCCCAGGTGCAGCAGAAGACCGGCCTGCTGGAAACGGTGGAGCGTGCCATCGCTCGCGACCTGGCCAACGGCAGCCCCATCGACAAGGTTGCAGGCGAGCTGAACATGAGCAGCCGTACCTTGCGTCGCCGCCTGAGCGAGCACGGGATGAGCTTCGACGCCCTGCAGGAACAGGTGCGCCACGCACGCGCCATGAGCCTGCTGAACAACCCGGAGATGCCCATCGAGCGCATCGCCGAGGCGCTCGGCTACAGTGATGTGCGCGGCTTCCGCCGGGCCTTCAAGCGCTGGACCGGGCAGAGCCCGTCCGCCTGCCGCGACGAGGCGATGCCGGCGCACTGAAGCACCGCTGGGCGATTACATTGACGCGGCACAAGGGTGCTGCCGGCCTGTGCGGTTAAGGTCGTAGTGCCCATTCAACGAGGAGCACAGCATGTACGAGCACGTACTGGCTGCCGTCGACGGCAGCCCCGTTTCCCTCAAGGCCCTGGCCGAAGGCGCAAGGCTGGTCCGCATGAGCGGTGGTGAACTGCATGTCATCACCATCGTCGATCGCCCGCTCGGCCATCTGCCTTACTACGCCGAGTATTACGACGCCGAGGCCCTGCAAGCCGCCGCACTCAAGGCCGCCGACGATATCCTGAGCAAGGCGCGGGACGTGGTGGCCGAATACGCCGTGCCGGCCACTTACCAGCGGGTCAGCATGGAAACCGCCGGTGAGGAAGTGGCCGATCGCATCGAACGCGAGGCCGACGCCGTCAAGGCCGACGCCATCGTCATGGGCACCCACAGCCGCCGCGGCGTGCGCCGGCTGATGCTGGGCAGCGTGGCCGAAGGCGTGCTGCAATCGAGCCAGCGACCGGTGCTGCTGGTGCGCGACCTGTAGTGAACCGCTGGCGCGGTGGCTGGCCTATCGACGCTCCGGCCGCTGCAGCCCGAGGTGTTCGCGCAACGTGCTACCGCGGTATTCGCGACGGTACAGCCCGCGCTTCTGCAACTCCGGCACCACCAGTTCCACGAAGCTGTCCAGGCCATTGGGCAACAGTGGCGGCATGATGTTGAAGCCGTCGGCGGCGCCGGCGCTGAACCAGGCTTCCAGATGGTCGGCGATCTGCTTGGGGTCGCCGACCAGCGTGCAGTGCCCGCGTGCCCCGGCTGCCCGCAGGTAGAGCTGGCGCAACGTCAGCTTTTCCCGGCGCGCCAATTCGACGAACAGCGCCTGCCGGCTCTTCATCGCATTGCTGGGTGGTAGCTCCGGCAGCGGGCCATCCAGCGGGAAACGGGACAGGTCCAGCCCGCCGGCCATGCCTGAGAGCAGGGCGAGCCCCAGCTGCGGTTCTATCAGCCCCTGCAGCTCGGCGTGGAGGTCTTCGGCTTCGCTCTGCGTCCGTCCGATCACCGGGGAGATTCCCGGCATGATCTTCAGTTCGTGGGCTTCGCGTCCGTACCCGGCCAGACGCCCCTTCAGATCGCTGTAGAAGGCGCGTGCATCCTCCAGCGTCTGCTGGGCGGTGAACACCACCTCGGCGGTGCGCGCGGCCAGGGCCTTGCCCGGTTCCGACGAGCCCGCCTGTACCAGCACCGGGTGGCCCTGCGGCGAGCGCGGCTGGTTCAGCGGGCCGCGCACGCGGTAGTAGTCGCCATGATGGGCGAGGGTGCGCAGTTGCTCCGGGTCGAAGTAGCGGCCGCTGAGCTTGTCGCGGCGGAAGGCGTCGTCGGCGAAGCTGTCCCACAGGCCGCGGGCCACATCGATGAACTCCTCGGCGCGGGCGTAGCGGTCGGCGTGGTCGAAATGCTGCTCCAGGCCGAAGTTCTGTGCTTCCTGGTCCGTCGCCGAGGTCACCAGGTTCCAGCCGGCACGGCCGCCGGACAGGTGATCGAGCGAGGCGAAGCGGCGCGCCAGCAGGTAGGGATCGTTGTAGCTGGTGGAGACGGTGGAAATCAGGCCAATGCGCTCGGTCACCGAGGCCAGCGAAGCGAGGAGCATCAGTGGATCGAATACCTCGCCGAGGGTGGTGTGCGCGGCCAGTTCATTGCTGCCGAGCAGGGCGAGGTTGTCGGCGAAGAAGATCGCGTCGAACAGGCCGCGTTCGGCGGTCTGCGCCAGGCGGCGGAAGTGTGCGAAGTCCAGGGCGCCGGCGGGTGCCAGCGGGTGGCGCCAGGCGGCCAGGTGGTGACCGCTGCCCATCAGGAAGGCGCCGAGGCTGATCTGTGTCTGGCTCATATGTACCTCAGAAGTCGTAGCGCAGGGTCACGCCGGTCACGCGCGGCTGGCCGGGATAGCCCACGTACAGGCCGTTGGAGGAAGCGATTACTGCCTGGTAGTACTCCTTGTCGAAGGCGTTCTTCACCCACAGGGAGGCGTCCAGCAGCCCGTCGCCGACTTCGTGGCGCAGGCCCACCGAGAAGTTGGCCAGGCCATAGCCGGGGATCTTCGACAGGTTGGAGTTGTCCAGCGTGCCCTCGGCCTCGGAGCGGTAGGCGTAGCTCGCGGTGACATAGGGCTCGAAGCGGTTGTCCAGTTGCCACTTGTATTCGCCGTTGAGGTTGGCGATCCAGCGCGACGCGCCCATCACCCGCTCGCCGGAGAGATCGCAGGTGGCCGGCGCGCCGGGCTGGCTGCTGACTTCGGCCGGGCAGGGGGCGTCCTTGAACGACAGATAGGTGACATCGTTGAACGAGCCGTTGAAGTTCACGGTCAGGCCTCGCAGCGGCAGCGCGGTGGCTTCGAACTCCAGGCCGCGCGAACGCAGGTCGCCGGCGTTGGCCAGTACCTGGTAGCCGGTCAGCGAGCCGGCGGGCTGGTAGTAGGTGGTGGCCTGGTAGCCGGTGATGCCGGTCCAGAACAGGTTGGCGTTGAGCTGCAGGCGACGGTCGAAGAGCGTGCTCTTGATCCCCAGTTCCGCATCGTTGGCGCGCTCGGGACCGACCAGCAGGGAGTCGGCACCAGCGCTGGGCGCACTGCCGACGGTGAGGTTCACCCCGCCGGACTTTTCGCCGTGGGACAACGAGGCGTAGCCCAGCAGATTGTCGTCGAACTTGTAGCTCAGGCTGAGCAGTGCCGAGGGCGCGGCGTTGTGCAGGCTGAGGTCGCCGGAGTCGTAGGCGCCGGCCTGGCTGGCGCGGATCGCCGCCGGCAGGCCGCCGACCGGAGCGCCGCCCACGGGGGCGGAGCGCTCGACCTGCGCCTGCTTCTCTTCATAGGTGCCGCGCAGGCCGAGGGTGAAGTCCAGCTTGTCGCTCAGGTGCCAGGTGCCCTGGGAGAACAGGGCGAAACTGTCGGTGTCGATCCAGCCCTTGCTGGTGCTGCTGACGTTGTTCAGCGCATTGAGGTTGGCGCCGATCAGGTTGAGGTCGGCCAGCGGGCCGAGGTCGACGAAATAGCGGTTGTTCAGGCTCTGGCGGAAGGCGTACGCGCCCACCACGTAGTCGAAGGCACCGCCGGTGGGCGAGGCCAGGCGGATTTCCTGGGAGAACTGGCGGTCGTGGATTTCGTAACCCAGGTCGCGGATTACCGGCACGTCCAACTCGTCCGAATCGTTGGCCGGGTTGAAGTGCCAATAGCGATAGGCGCTGATGGAGGTCAGCTTGTAGCCGCCGTCGAGGTTCCAGTTGGCTTCCACCGAGCTGGCGTTCTGGTGGACGCTGACGTTCTGCCGGCCGTCGATGTTGGATTTGCCCTCCACCGGATGGGCGCCCACCAGGGCTGCGCGGCGCCAGAACTGACTGGAGCCGCCGTAGATCACGCCGCTGCCCTGGCTGGAGTTCTCGCTGTTGTATTCGTTGATCCAGCGCAGGCTGAAATCATCGTTGGGCTGGAACAGCAACTGGCCGCGTACGCCTTCGCGCTCGCCGCCCAGGAGGGTGCGGCCGTCGGCAAGGTTTTTCAGGTAGCCATCGTCGCGGGTGCGGTAGAGCGACAGGCGCCCGGCCAGGGTCTCCGTCAGCGGGCCGGAGAAACTGCCCTTGCCCTGGAAGTAGCCGTTCTCGCCGCCGGAGGTTTCGATACTGCTTTCGGGGGTGAAGGTCGGTTTGCGCGTGGTGATGTTCAGTACACCGGCGGTGGTGTTCTTGCCGAACAGGGTTCCTTGCGGACCACGCAGCAGGTCGAGTTGTTCGATGTCCATCAGGTCGAACACCGCCATGCCGGGGCGGCCGAGGTAGACGTTGTCCAGGTAGATCCCGGCGGAGCCTTCCAGGCCGTCGCTGGCCGGGTTGTTGCCGATACCGCGCACGGCCAGGCTCGACTGGCGCGCGTGGATATAGGCGACGTTCACGCTGGGCAATGCCTGCTGCAGGTCCTGGATCTTGTAGATGCGCTGCTTGTCGAGGGTGTCGCCGCTGAGCGTGGTGATCGGCGTCGGCACGTCCTGGGCGTTCTCCTCGCGGCGGCGGGCGGTCACGGTGACCGTCTGCAGGGCATCGGTAACGGCTTGGCCGTCGTTGCCGACGGCGCTCTGCCCATCGGCGGCGGCATTGCCAGCGGCCAGCAGCAGCGCCAGGGTCAGTGGGTGCAGCGCCAGGCCGGTGCGGCTGGCGCGCGAAGGGAGTCTATGCATGGCTTGTCCTTGCAGCAGGGCCGTGGCACGCACGGCTGGAAGTCGGCGGAGCGGGGGCTGGTCACCCCTCTGGTCGCCGATGCTAGGCAAGCTCACTCGAAGACGATGGGCTTTGGCGGACAATCCATGGTCCGCCGCAGACAGATACCGGTCTCACAACGCCAGGGCGAAGCCGCCGGTTGGCCGGACGGCGGCCGGTGACTCGGCCAGGCCCAGTTCGCCCTGGCGCCATTGCCCCGGGCTCTGGCCGGTCCAGCGGCGGAATGCACGGTTGAAGCTGCTGGGCTCGTTGAAGCCCAGCCGGTAGCAGACTTCGTTGACCGAGCAATGAGGCTGGCGCAGGTGCGCGAACGCCAGTTCACGGCGTGTTTCCTCCAGGAGCTCGGTAAAACTGGTGGCATGACGCAGCAGGTGGCGATGCAGGTTGCGCGTGCTCATGCCCAGTTCCTCGGCGACCAGCCCCTGCTGGACTTCGCCGCTGGGCAGTTGGCGCACGATGGATTGGCGGACCTGCTCGGGCAGGTCGTGGCCGGACAGGCGCTTGAGGTAGCTGTTGAGGCTGCCATCGAGGATCTGCGCCAGCTCGCGGTTCCCGCTGCGCAACGGGATTTCCAGTAGCGCCGGGTCGTAGTCTACGGCGTTGTGTGCAGCATCGAAGACCAGGCGCTGGCCGAAACGCGCTTCCCAGGCGTCGGCGTCGATGGGGCGGGGCCGCGCCAGGTGTACGCAACGCACCACGCCCAGGCCCCAGATCGGCGTGGCATGCCGCAGTCCGGAAGCGAGCAGTGCCTCGGTGGCCATCTGCTCGACCTGTGCGCGGGGGATGCGCCGGTAGATCAGGCGGCAGACTCCGTCGCCGCGCTCCAGGCTGACCTGGCCGGACGTGCTCACCACGGGGGAAAAGCGCACCACGCGCTCCAGCGCTTCGCCGACGGTGGCGCTGCTTTGCAGGGCGAACAGCAGGCCATGGAAGTCCGTGGGCAGGCTGTGCGCGGCGACTTCAAGGCCGAACGCCGGATCGCCGGTGGTGCGCTCCACGGCGCGCCACAGGGCGCTCATGCGCTCGAGCGGAATGCGAAGGTTGGCGTCCTGCAACTGTGCCGGGTCGATGCCGGCGGTGCGCAGCAGGGGTCTGGGATCGTGTCCGTGGGCCTGCAAGGCGCGGGCGATGACCTGGGCCCAGGTGGCTATGGTGTCGGCATGCATGTGCGCTACTCCCTGGGTAAAGGCCCGCGCCGCTCTGCGACAGTCGTTTGCGACGGAGGGAGCGCCATGATGGCAAGCATTTTTTAGCTCATGAAGGAATTATTTTTATTATTTAAATAACTGAAATTCCTAAGTGGAGCCCGTTGCGGGTTGTGACCACGACGATGCGTTTTCAGCATGGAAAATATGCCTGGCGGGTTGCGGTGCAGGGGCGTGCGCCGTGGTCCCGGAAAACCGCCGGTATCGCCGGTGCTCACAATGTTCTTGGCTGTCGCGTGAAGACGCGCAGCAGACCACGCGCCAGCTCGCGGAACAGGCGGCCGGCGAAGCTGAAGTCGAGCACACCGGTTTCGTCGACATAGCGCTGCCATTGCTCCACCAGAGCGCGCAGGCGTTCCGGCTCCTGCCGGGCAAGGTCGTGGATCTCCCCCGGATCGCGCGCGAGGTCGTAGAGCTGCCAGCGCCCCGGACCGTCAGGCTTGGGAATATACAGCGCCTTCCAGCGGCCCTGGCGGATGGCACGAGCGCGGAACAGCTCCCAGCCGGTGGTTTCGTCCTGCGCGTGCGGCTCGGTTTCTTGTCCCTGAAGGTACGCCAGCAGCGAACGGCCACGGATCGGCAACACCTCGCGGCCCTGGTAGTGGGGGCCCGGATGGCGCGTGTCGGCCAGTTCCAGGAGGGTCGGCACGATGTCCATCACCGTGGCGAAGGCATGGCTGATGGTTCCCTGCAGATGCAGCCCGGGCCAGGTGATGAAGGCTGGAACGCGGATGCCGCCCTGACTGGTGAAGAGTTTGAATTGGCGCGAGGGGGCGGTGGCCGCCTGGGCCCAGCGTGGACCATACCAGACATAGGAGTTGGCGCGGCCCACGTTCTCCAGGCGATTGTCGTAATGCTTGGCGATGAAGCGCTGGGCGCGCTTGCCGACGATGGGCAGGGCTTCGAGCGCTGCACCTTCGGCGCCGTTGTCGGAGAGGAACACGATCACTGTGTTGTCCAGTTCGCCGCTGGTGCGCAGGTGCTCGATGACCCGGCCGACGTTCCAGTCCAGGCGATCGACCATGGCGGCATAGACCTCCATGGCGCGGGCCGACTGTTGCCTGCCTGCGTCATCCAGTTCGTGCCAGTTCGGTGTGTCGGCTACTACCGGGTGGGCTTCAACGTCTTCGGCGATCAACCCCAGCTCCTTCAGCCGCGCCAGACGCTGTTCGCGCAGCACATCGGGACCGCCGTCATAGCGCCCCTTGTACTTGCTGATCAGCTCGTCCGGCGCCTGTAATGGGAAGTGCGGGGCGGAAAAGGGCAGGTAGGCGAAGAAGGGCCGTCCATCGTCCGTCGGGCGCTCGTCCAGGTAGTCGAGCAGGCGGTCGGTGAAGGCATCGGAGGAATAGAAATCCTTCGGCAGTTCGCTTACCGGGTCGAGGCCATCGCGGTAAGTGCCTTCCACCGCATGCAGCAGGCGCGGCATCTTGTGTGGCACCACGTCGGGCGACCAGCCGTAGTGGTTGTGTGCGGCCCCTTCCAGGATGAACGAACGCTCGAAACCGCGTGCCGCCGCCGAGGTCTCCGCCGTACGGCCCAGATGCCATTTGCCGGAGATCAGCGTGTGGTAGCCGGCGTCGCGCAACAGCTCGGCGAGGGTTACCACGCGCCGGTTGAGGTGGCCTTCGTAGCCGGGGTTGCGGCGGATGGTCTCGTCGCTGAATTCGGCCATCGCTCCGATGCCGGCGAGATGATGGTCGGTGCCGGTCAACAGCATGGCGCGGGTCGGCGAGCAGGCAGACGCTGCATGGAAATCGGTGAGACGCAGGCCAGCCGTGGCCAGGGCATCGAGGTTCGGTGTGTCGATCTCGCCGCCGAAGGCGCCAAGGTCGGAGAAACCCAGGTCGTCGGCAACGATCAGCAGGAAGTTCGGGCGTTTGCTCATGGTCGTCTCAGGCAGGTGGTGCGGTGCATCGTGAGGGCTGGCAGCTGCGCGCGATGGGCGCTTCGCAGCCTGTTTTCCCTGGCTTGAGTGCAGCCTGGGGATGCTCCTTTTCCGGCATATCCAGGAAGATATCGATGCCTTCAAGCGATAAGAGCGCCCATTAAGGACGCCCTTGTGAGAACGCGCCATTGCCTTCGGCGAATACTTTTCATGCCTTATCGGCATCGAACATGACTGCCCGCACAGGCGGCTTTCCGGGTCGCCGGGCTTGGGAAGGGGGATCAGTCAGTTGCCGGCGGAGTCACACAGCTCGAGGCAGCGCCGCGCCCGTTGCTGATCGGGCGAGTCGAAGCCTTCGGTGAAGCGACGGTAGACCGGCTGCAGCAGTTGCCGCGCGGCTTCTGATCGGCCCTGCGTGTGCCACAGCCCCGCCAGGCAGGTGGCCGAGCGCAGTTCCCAGGCCAGCGCACCTTGTTCCTGGGCCAGTGCCAGGGCGCGGGTCAGCAGGGTTTCCGCGTCGAGCAGGGATTCGCGGTCGTCGCGCTCGAGCAGGGCAACGGCTTCATTGCGCAGGATTTCCGGCGCACACCAGCCTGCGGCGCCGGTTCTTGCGCGCATCAACTGGGCCGGGTCTGCGGGCAGGGGACGGCCGCCGAGGGTTTGCACGATGTCGCGCACCAGGCCGACCGCGGGGGCGCCGGGTGAGTCCTCGAAGCGCATGGCCCAGGCATAGTGCCGCGCCCAGTCGGTGAACAGCGGAACGCGGTGGCGCTCGGCGACCTCGACCATCTGCCGCACGCGTTGACGAGCCTTGTCGAGTTCGCCGTTATAGAAAGCGATGACGCAACCGGCCGCAGCGAGGCTGTAGGCGATGGAGGCGCTGTGGTCGATTTTGCAGGCCAGTTCGATGGCCTGCGCTGCCATACGCTCCGCCTGTTCCGGCAGGCCGCGCAGCCAGAGCGTGCGAGCCTGGGTGGCCAGGGAAGCGACCTGCTGGTCGTATTGCACGCCCAGGCACGGAGCGAAGCGGTTCGCCTGCCGCTGTTGTTCCAGGCGCTCAAGTACGTCGTCGCCGACGGACTGGGCCAGTACCTGATTCCCCGAGTAATGCAGCGCCAGTACCTTCAGGCGCAGTGCGCTGGTGGCGAGTATCTCGCCCTGGCCACTGCTCAGGCGGTCGAAGTGCTGGCTATGCTCGGCCGCCAACTGGTACTGGCCGGCCCACAGCAGCACCGCCAGGCCACCCGACAGCGCGGTGAGCTCGCCAGGGCGGTCACCGATCTGCTGGGCGAGGAACCGCGCGTTCTGGAAGGCCTCGTTCGCCTGACTGTTGCGCACGTCGTGATAGGTGGTGTTGCCCAACGCCAGCTCCAGGCGCATGGCCAGCTCCAGCGATGAAGCGGATTGTGCGCCGAGCAGGCCCAGTGCGGCGCTCACGTAGGGGCCGTACTCGTGCAGCAGCGACAGCTCCTGCCACAGCGGTGACGAACAGGCCGCGAGATGGATCGCCAGGGTGTGCCGGACCTCGGCGTGCAGGCCCCAGTCGAGCGCGGCGCGAACATCGGCGAGCCATGGCGCGTGGCGTTGCAGCCAGCCCTGGGACGCCGACCGTTCCCACTCATCCTGCGCGGCCTGCATCGCGCGCTCGCAGAGTTCCAGATGACGCTCCCGGGCTTCGTGGAGTTCGCCGGTGGCCTCGAGTTTTTCCAGCGCGTAAAGACGGGTTGGTTCGAGCAGTCGGTAGGTGACTTCGTCGCCGCGAACCTCGGTGCTCAGTAGCGACTTGGCCGTCAGGTGATTCACCAGCAGGAAGGCCGTGCCCAGGTCCGCCGGTTGGCCGAGGGCCGCGGCGACGGAGTCCAGCGTGAAGCTGCCGCGAAAGACGCTGAGGCGCCGCAGGCAGGATTGCTCCGCGGGACGCAGCAGCGCGTAACTCCAGTCGAGCATCGCGCGCAGGTGTTGGTGGCGATCGGATTGCAGCGGCAGGTCGAGGTAGCCACCCTGCAACAACGCATCGATGCTGCCGTCGGCCTGGCCCAGGTGCCCGGCGGCGAGTTCCAGCGCCAGCGGAATGCCCTCCAGGCGGCGGCAGATTTCGCCGACCCGCGGCAGGTCCTCGGGGCGGAATTCGAACTCCTCGTGGGTCTCCTTCGCCCGCTCGATGAGCAGCGCCACTGCCGGGTAGGCGAGGGCGTCCTCGATGCTGCCGAGCCGTGCTGGCGGGCAAGCCAGCGGCCGCAGCGGCTGGATGTGCTCGCCGGTGGCGCGCAGGCTTTCGCGGCTGGTGGCGAGGATATGCATCTGCGGCGCATGGCGCAGCAGGCACTCCACCAGATGCGCGGCGGCTTCGATCAGATGCTCGCAGTTGTCGATGAGCAGCAGCATCTGCCGGTCGGCGACCTGGGTGCAGATCTGTTCCAACGATTCGCCTGCCAGTCCCGGAATGCCCAGGGCACTGGCGAGGGTGCTGTTCAACGGCCGGGCGTCCTGCAACGGGGTCAGGTCGAGCATGCGGATGCCGTGGCGGTACTGGCCGATGAAACGCTCGGCGGCCTGCAGGGCGAGGCTGGTCTTGCCGATGCCGCCGCTGCCCACCAGGCTGATGCAGCGGCGTTGCGGCAGTTCGGCAACCAGGCGCTCCAGCTCCGTCTCGCGCCCCAGCAGGCGATTGCGCCGCGGCGGCAGATTGTGGTTCGCCGCGGCCCCCGGGTCTTGGGCCGGCGTGGATTGCGTCGAAGCGGTCAGCGGCTCGACGAAGCTGTAGCCACGCAATGCCACCGTGACGATGAAGCGCCGGCCATTCTGGCCATCGCCCAGGGCTTTGCGCAGGGCGGCCATGTGCACCCGCAGGTTGCCTTCGTCGATGTCCTGGCCGGGCCAGGCGCGGGCCAGCAGTTCGCCCTTGCTCACCACCTGGCCGGCGCGCTCCAGCAGCGCCAAAAGGATGTCCAGTGCACGCTGGCCCAGGCGCAGCGGACGGCCGGCCTCGAGGATCATGCGTGAGGTGGGGAATATCTGGTAGGGGCCGAAATGAAGCACGGTTTCGACCGTCGCCACGGGCTCGGGAGTCATCGTCTGGTCGTCGCTTTCGCACGCTGGGGCAGGTTTCGCGCCGGCCCAGGTGCTGGCCCTGGTGGCGCAGGTCCATCGACTCTGCGGTCGATTGGCCATTCTTTTTGTGAATGACACTCAGGGTAAACGACGGCTCGGCGTTGGGCCATCCTGTGTCGGCGAGCCTGATCCGGACATTTTGCCTAATAACGATTAACGCCGCGTTCACCTCGACATTGCCTTTCGGGTGTCCTGCGCTGCTGGCTGCTCTGCCTCGCAGGCCTGGCAGGGCAAGGCTTGGCGGGTGTCAGTCGGGAGCTGTCGCGATGATCGCAAGTGACGACGCGGGCAATGGAAAATCCGCTTCCCGGTCTTCGGTCCGCCGCCTTTTCTCTCCCTCGGGTTAATGCCGTTTAACCAGCTTTAACTCGCCGCCACCCCTTCGCCCACAAAAAATGGCCAGCAGACCGCAGGGGAGGGACCAGCATGCTTCAGAGACTGATCGGCCAGATGCCAGTGGACGCGCCAAAGCGTGATCTTGCGCCCTGGCAGCGCGAGCGCGCCCAGGCCTTGCTGCTCAAGCATCTGGACAGCGGCATCGCGGTGAGCGACCTGGCCGCCGCCTGCGCCCTGTCGCGCAGCGATTTCACCCGCAAGTTCAAGGTCGCCACGGGTCACTCGCCCCAGGCGTGGATGCGCATCCTGCGGGTGGAGAAGGCCAAGCAACTGATGCGCGAATCGTCCTTCCCGCTGGCGGAGATCGGCCTGCAGTGTGGCTTCTGCGACCAGGCGCATTTCTGCCGGATTTTCTACCGCATCGAAGGCGTTACGCCCTTGAGCTGGCAGCGCCAGTTCTTCCATGAGGAACACCGTTCGACCTGGCGGCACGCGGGCTAGCCCGAGCGCCCAGCGGTGCTCCATGTGTTTGTCGTTCTGTAAATGGAACGCTAGAGGCAATTTTTGCCGTCTAGTGGATCAATGGTGTCGAAATTAATCTTTGTTCCATGCAGTGACGCACTGCAAAACGAGTCCAAACCCTTTCCGGCAGCGCCGGCACCCACTGAAAGCAAATCGAGGATTTCACCATGACCAACGCTACCTACAACCGCCTGGACAAAGACAACGCCGCCGTCCTGCTGGTCGACCACCAGGCCGGTCTGCTCTCGCTGGTCCGCGATATCGATCCGGACAAGTTCAAGAACAACGTGCTGGCGCTGGGCGACCTGGCGAAGTTCTTCAACCTGCCGACCATCCTCACCACCAGCTTCGAAACCGGTCCTAACGGTCCGCTGGTTCCCGAGCTGAAAGCGCAGTTCCCCGATGCGCCGTACATTGCCCGCCCTGGCCAGATCAACGCCTGGGACAACGAGGACTTCGTGAAAGCAGTGAAGGCCACCGGCAAGAAGCAACTGATCATCGCCGGCGTGGTGACCGAGGTCTGCGTGGCGTTCCCGGCGCTGTCGGCCCTGGCGGAAGGCTTTGACGTGTTCGTGGTGGCGGATGCCTCCGGCACCTTCAACGAGATGACCCGCGACGCGGCCTGGCGCCGGATGGAAGCGGCCGGTGCGCAGCTGATGACCTGGTTCGGCGTGGCCTGTGAGCTGCACCGCGACTGGCGCAACGATATCGAAGGGCTGGCGGCGCTGTGCTCCAACCACATTCCGGATTATCGGAACCTGATCACTGCCTACAGCACGCTGACTGCTGGCAAATAACCTTCCCCGCAATAAAAAAGCGGAGCCTCCAGCGAGGCTCCGCTTTTGCTTTTCTTAGGAGCGGAGCTTCTCCGCGATGCGCCGATAAGGCCGGCGCTGGGGGGCGAGCAAGCTCGCTCCTACAAGAGCATCGGGCTGCACACGAGCAGATTCTGCCAACGATCTCCATCCGACTGCAGATGAGCAGCGGAATACCGCAGAAGCAGGCTTCGTTGCCGTTGGCAGCGGCCGCCCGTTACCGCTTGAAATCCTCCGCACTGTGCCGCTCCGGCAACGCATCATCGCCCCAGGTACGGTTCACTCGGCGCCCGCGTTGCACCGCCGGGCGGGCGGCGATTTCGTCGGTCCAGCGGCGCACGTGGGTGTAGCTTTCCACGTCGAGGAATTCGGCGGCTTCGTACACCTGGTTGTTCAGCAGCGCGCCGTACCAGGGCCAGATCGCCATGTCGGCAATGCTGTATTCGTCGCCGGCGATGTAGCGGTTTTCGGCCAGTTGCCGGTCGAGCACGTCGAGCTGGCGCTTGACCTCCATGGCGTAGCGGTTGATCGGGTACTCGTACTTCTCCGGCGCGTAGGCGTAGAAGTGGCCGAAGCCGCCGCCGAGGAAGGGCGCGCTGCCCATCTGCCAGAACAGCCAGTTCAGCGTCTCGGTGCGCTTGGCCAGGTCCCTGGGCAGGAAGTGGCCGAACTTCTCCGCGAGGTAGACCAGGATCGAACCGGATTCGAAGATGCGCAGTTCCGGATCGACGCTGGTGTCCAGCAGGGCGGGGATCTTCGAGTTCGGGTTGATCTCGACGAAGCCGCTGCCGAACTGGTCGCCGTCGCTGATCCTGATCGGCCAGGCGTCGTACTCGGCTTCGGTCACGCCCAGTTCCAGCAGCTCCTCGAGCAGGATGGTGACCTTCACGCCGTTGGGCGTGGCCAGCGAATACAGCTGCAGCGGGTGCTTGCCGCGCGGCAACTGCTTGTCGTGCGTCGGGCCGGCGACGGGCCGGTTGATGCTGGCGAAGGCGCCGCCGTTGCTCTTGTCCCAGGTCCAGACGCGGGGGGGAGTGTAGGTATCGTTCGCCATCTCGAGTGCTCACCTTGTGGGTTGAATGCGTGGATGCTACCCGCCCGATCTGCGTCGCGTCAGCCGTTTTTCTCGGGCTGTTGTTGCTGGGCGAACAATGCGCGGCGCCTCGCTCGGGCGGTTGTTAGCATATGCATAAACGATATTAAAAATAAGTTGATGCATGATTTGAGATTATAAAAGAATCGCCGCTCAGTCCAACGGCGAAGCTCTGAAATGACGCTCTCGCTCTTTCGCGTCCTATCGAGAGTCCCATGTCTGCCCAGCCCGCTTGCGCTGCATTCTTCCGCCTCGAAGGCGTCGGCAAGTCCTTTGTCGAGAACCGCGTGCTGGTCGACCTGGACCTGGAAATTCGTCCCGGCGAGGTGCTTGCCCTGCTCGGTGCCAACGGCGCGGGCAAGTCGACGCTGGTGAAGATTCTTGCCGGTTCCCACAGCCACGATGCCGGACACTTGCTGATCGATGGCGAGCCGGTTCGTTTCACCTCGCCCCAGGACGCCCGCCGCCACGGCATAGTCGCGGTGCACCAGCAGGTGGAACAGGGCGTGGTGCCCGGCCTGAGCGTCGCGGAGAATCTCCTGCTGGACGAACTCTGCGGCGCCACCGGATCGTTCCTTTTCCGCCCAGACGAAGCGTTGAAGCGCGCCGCTGAAATTGCTGCCGCGCTGGAGCTGCGCCTGCCGCTGCAGGCGCCCATCGAAACCCTGGGCACTGCCGAGCGGCAGCTGGTGATCCTGTCCCGTGCGCTGGCGCGAAATCCACGCTTGCTGATCCTCGATGAGCCCACCGCATCCTTGTCGACCTTCGAGGCCGAGCGTCTGTTCCATCTCATCGACAACTTGCGCGAACGCGGCGTGGCGATCCTCTACATCTCTCATCGGCTGTCGGACTTGCAACGCGTGGCGGACCGCGCGCTGGTGCTGCGTGATGGGCGCCTGGTAGGCGAATTCGAGTCGCCGCTGGACCTCGCCGCGGCAGTCGAATCCATGCTCGGCGCCGCACTGGGCGAGGTCCAGTTGCAGCCTTTGCAGCGCGGCGCGAAGGTGCTGTCCCTGCGCGACTGGCAGCTTGATGCGCACAGCGCGGTATTCGACCTGGACCTGCACGAAGGCGAGGTGGTCGCCCTGACCGGCCTGCTCGGCGCGGGCAAGAGCGAGATCGCCGAAGTGCTGTTCGGCCTGCGTCGGCAGCACGCTGGATCGATCCGGATCGATGGCCGTGACTGGCAACCGCGTTCGCCACGGGAAGCCATCGCCGCCGGGGTGTTCTTCGCTGCCGAAGACCGCGCTCGCAACTCGCGGGTGCCGGGCTTCTCGGTGCGCGCCAGCATGACATTGCCGTTCCTGCGCCGCTTCTCGCGCTGCGCTTTCATCGACCGCAACGCCGAGCGCGCCGAGGTTGCCGGGCAGATAGAAGCGCTCGGCATCAAGGGGCCGGGCCCGGAACATCCCCTGGAGCTGCTTTCCGGCGGCAACCAGCAGAAGGTCATTCTTGCCCGTTGGCTGCTGGGGCAGGGCCGGGTGCTGATCCTCGACGAACCCTTCCAGGGCGTCGACGTGCGCGCTCGCCGCGACATTGGCCAACGTATCCGCGCCAGTGCCGCCGGCCGCGCCACGCTGGTGATCTGCAGCGACCCGGACGAAGCCCTGGAAATTGCCGACCGCATCCTTGTCGTGCGCGATGGCGCGGTGGTCGCCGAACTGCCCCGGCAGGACCTGCAACGCAGCGAGATCGTCGCCCACCTGGCCCCAGCCCAATTCCACCCTTCACGCCAAGGAGCCGCGCGTGTCTAGAACTGCAGTGGGCAGCCCGGCGACGTCCTCCGTCGCACGCCTGCTCGACTTCCTCATCCACTACGCGCTGCTCCTGTTGCTGGCTGCGCTGGTGCTGGTATTCGCGCTGCTGGAGCCGGCGTTCCTGCGGGTCGGCAATCTGTTCCTGGTGTTGCAGTCGGTGTCCATCGTCGCGCTGCTCGCCCTGGGCGTGACCCTGAGCATGGCCGTGGGCGGGTTGGACCTGTCCATCGGTGCCGTCGCCGCACTGAGCCTGATGACTGCCAGCTACGTGATGGTGGTGCTGGACTGGGGGCCGCTGGCGGCAATCCTCATCAGCCTCGGCCTCGGCACCCTGGTCGGGTTGCTCAACGGCTGGCTGATCGTGCGCATGCGCGTGCCGGACATCCTCGCCACCCTGGGCAGCATGTTCCTGGTGGTCGGTGTGCAACTGATCCCCACCGGCGGCCGCTCCATCGCCGTCGGCATGACCCTGCCCAACGGCGACGAAGCGCCGGGCGCCTTCGCCAGCTGGTTCCTTGCACTCGGCCGCGCGCAGTTGTGGGACCGCGTGCCGGTGCCCGTGGTGGTGATGCTCGGCTGTGCGCTGCTGGTCTGGCTGTTCCTCGAACGCACGCGGCCGGGCCGGCTGTTCTACGCCATCGGCGGCAACGAGCAGGCGGCGCGCCTCGCCGGTGCGCCGGTGGAGCGCTACAAGCTGCTCGCCTATGTGCTCTCGGCGCTGCTCGCGTCCCTGGGTGGGTTGCTCTTGGCAGCGCGACTCGGACGCGGCGATGTCAGCTCCGGCAACGGGCTGGTGCTCGATGCCCTGGGCGCCGCGTTGATCGGTTTCGCGGTGCTCGACGCGCAGAAGCCCAATGCCTTCGGGACACTGGTGGGCGCGGTACTGGTGGCGACCCTGCTCAACGGCCTGACCATGCTCAACGCGCCTTACTACGCCCAGGACTTCGTCAAGGGTGCGGTCCTCGTTTCGGCCTTGATGTTCACCTTCGGTCTGGCCCGGCGCGGGCGCTGATCACTTACCTTTTCGGAGATTCAACGGATGAAGTTCACCCCCGCCAAATCCCTGCGCGCGCTGTTCGCCGCCGGGCTGTTGTTGTCCGGCGCAGCGACCGCCGAAGCGGCTGGCCTGCCCGGCGCGCCGGCACCTTTCGACAAGGGCGGTGTGCAGATCGCGCTGGTCGGTTACCTGTTCTCCGGTGATTTCCCGGAAGCCTACCTGCGCGGCGTGGAGAAGCAGGCCAACGCGCTGGACGTGAAGTTGCGCGTGTTCGATGCCCGCCAGCAGGCGGCCACCCAGCGCGAGATGCTGGAGCAGGCCATCGACCTGGGCGTGGACGGCATCATCGTTCAGCTCGGCCTCGCCGAGACGCTCAAGGATTCCATCGACAAGGCGCTGGCCAAGGGCATCAAGGTGGTCACCTTCGACGTCGACGTGAACGACCCGCGCATCACCCGCGTCGAGCAGGACCACCGCGAGCTGGCACGCCTGGCGCTCAAGCAGGTGCTGCAGGACAACGGCAAGGCCTTCGAGGCCGGCTACGTGTACATCGACGGCTTCACCCCCATGGAGCGCCGCGACGAAATCTGGCGCCAGGTGAAGGCCGAGAACCCCGGCATCGTCGAGAAGGCGCGCTTCGGTACGCTGAATGCGCCGATTGCCAACTCGGTGGCCGATCAGGCCAGCGCAGTGCTGCGCGCCAACCCTGGCATCAGCGTGTTCTTCGCGCCCTTCGACGAGTTCGCCAAGGGTGTGAAGATCGCCGTGGACGAAGCCGGCCTGGGCAAGCAGGTGAAGATCTACAGCGCCGATATTTCCACCGCCGACATCCAGATCATGAAGGAAGAGGGGAGTGCCTGGAGCGCCACTGCCGCGGTCAACCCGGAAGTGGCCGGGGCCATCAGTGTGCGCAGCCTGGCCCTGCGCATCGCCGGGGAAAATCCGGGCGAGCAGGTGCTGGTGCCGCCGACCCTGATCACCCGCCAGCAACTGCTCGACCTGGACGTGAAGAACGTCCGCGACCTGGCACGCAAGGTACCGGCCTTCGGCGAGGCGCAGAAGGTCGCGCAGGCGCCGTGGATTCCGTTGGCAAACTGAGGGCATCGGGGATGCACGACAAGGCCAGGCGCCTGCAGAAGGCACGCTCGCCGGCGGGCGACCCGCGTTACGGCGAACGCCTGCCGCCGGGGCAGGTGCTGACCGAGCGCTTCCCGATTCTCCATGAAGGCGAGGTGCCGGAGTACGAGCGTGAAACCTGGCGCCTGCGGCTCACCGGTGCGTTGTCTGGGAAAAATCCTGGGTCGCAATCGCTGGAGCTGAGCCTCGACGACCTGCTGGCGCTGCCGCAGCGCGAGCTGGTCTGCGATATCCATTGCGTCACGCGCTGGTCGAAGTTCGACACCTCATGGCGAGGCGTGCATCTCGCCGACCTGCTCGATCATTACGGCGTGCGGCCGGCCGGGCAATTCGTCATGGCCCATGCCGACCACGACTACGAGACCAACCTGCCGCTGGCAGAACTGTTGCGTCCGGACAGCCTGCTCGCCACGCACTACGCCGGCGAACCCTTGACCCCGGTGCATGGCTGGCCGCTGCGGCTGGTGATCGCCGGGCGCTATTTCTGGAAGAGCGCGAAGTGGTTGCGCGAGCTGGAATTCAGCGATACCGACCGGCCCGGATTCTGGGAGCGCAACGGCTTCCACAACGAGGCTGACCCGTTCCGCGAGGAGCGATTCTCCGGCGCGGCGCTGGATATTCCCGAGGACGAATGGACGCGAAAAGCCTTCGACTGAAGGCATGCACTGTTGCCCTCGCAACACCGGCCGATGTTGCTTGGCGAACATGGTAACTAGTTATAACCAAAGCATTTTTTATTCGTTTAAAAGCATTCTGCCACTAGCTAGGATGACGCCTTCCCCATCGGGTCAGGGATGACCCGCGATACCGAGAGCCGCGCCTTTTCGCTCATCACGAAGAGAGACCGGCCGTGACACCTGGAGCGCTTTCCCGAGCACTGTTTTTCCACCTGAGGGGAACAGTCGCTCGCGGTTTCCGGACTTCCGACACCAACCGCTCGAGCCAATCAGAAAAACACATCAGCGGAGTTCCGGACTCGCCGCCAACGGCGAGTGGCGCTCTTTAAGCGAGACAGGAGTATTTCGCGTGTTATCCCGTTCCCTTATTGCCGTTGCGGTGGCCTCGGTCATCGCCCAGGCCTCCGCGCATGCCGACGAAAGTTCGTCGACCCCCGAGGCCACCACCAAGCTTGCGACCGTGCTGGTCACCGGCGCCCGCGGAAACAACCGCACCCTGCTGGATTCCCCCGTACCGGTGGACGTGCTCACGGCGCAGGACCTGCAATCGACCGGCGCCGTCGGCGGCGAACTGGGCCAGGCCCTGGCGACGCTGCTGCCGTCCTTCAACTTCCCGCGCCAGTCCAACTCCGGTGGCGCCGACCACGTGCGCGCCGCCCAGTTGCGCGGCATGAGCCCGGACCAGGTGCTGGTCCTGATCAACGGCAAGCGCCAGCACACCTCGGCGCTGGTCAACGACTCCTCGAAGATCGGCCGAGGCACCGCGCCGGTAGACTTCAACTCGATCCCCATCAGCGCCATCAAACGCATCGAAGTACTGCGCGACGGCGCCGGGGCGCAGTACGGCTCCGACGCCATCGCCGGGGTGATCAACATCATCCTCGACGATGCCCCCGAAGGCGGCGAGGTAACCACCAGCTACGGCGCCTACCACACCCACCAGGACGCCATCGGCAAGACCACCACCGACGGGCAGAACTCCTATACCGCGGCCAAGGCCAGCACCCGCCTGGGCGAAGACGGCTTCATCCGTGGCGGCGCCGAGTTCATCAACCGCGAGCCGACCAACCGCGCCGGCTACGACGGCTTCGCCGACACCCCCGGCCAGCGCAACTACGTGATGGGTGATGGCCTGGCGCGTGACGTCAACGCCTGGTTCAACGGCGACCTCGCCCTGGGCAGCGGCAAGCTCTATTCCTTCGGCCTGTACAACGAGCGCCACACCACCGGCGCGGAGTTCTACCGCTACCCGGACGAGCACCCGGAGATCTACCCCAACGGCTACCTGCCGCAGTCCCTGGGCGACAACACCGACCTGTCCGCGACAGTCGGCTACAAGGGCCTGCTCGCCGATACCTGGGACTACGACGCCAGCGTCACCCACGGCCGCAACCGCTTCGAATCCTCGACCCGGCGCACCCTCAACGCATCGCTCGGCGAGGACACGCCGACCCGCTTCGACACCGGCGACTACGAACTGCGCCAGAGCGTCGCCAACCTCGACCTCAGCCGCGAGCTAAGCCTTGCCGGGCGGCCGTTCGTGCTCGCGCTCGGTGGCGAGTACCGCTACGAAAACTACATCACCACCGCCGGCGACGCGGCCTCGTACTACGGCGTCGGGGCGGATGGCGCAGCGGGCCTGCGTCCCAGCGAAGAGTCGGACATCGACCGCAACGTCTTCGGCACTTACATCGACCTGTCGGGCGACCTCACCGACCAGTTCTTCGTCGATGCCGCTGCGCGCTGGGAGCGCTACGACGACGCCGGCAGCAAGCTCACCGGCAAGCTCAGCGGGCGCTACCAGTTGACCCCGGTGCTGGCCCTGCGCGGCGCGGCGTCCACCAACTTCCGCGCGCCGTCGCTGGCCCAGGTCGGCTTCCAGAACACCACCAGCAACTTCGGCGACGGCGGCACGCTGACCGACATCCGCGTGCTCTCGGTGAACGACCCGATCGCCCGCGCGCTGGGCGCCGAGAAGCTCGACCCGGAGACCTCGAAGAACTTCAGCCTGGGCCTGACCGCGCAGCTCAACGAGCGCTTCGACCTGTCCTTCGACGTGTTCCGCATCGACGTCGACGACCGCATCACCCTGTCCCAGCGCATCGGCAGCGATGCCATGGAGCAGTTCATCCAGGACAACTTCGGCGTGGCCGGCGTGCATGACGTGAACTTCTTCACCAACGCCGCCGACACCCGTACCGATGGCGCCGAGCTGGTACTCAACTACCACCAGCCCTTCGTCGGCGGCCAGCTGGGCGTGACCACCGCATACACCTACAACCACACCAAGGTGCGCAGCACCAAGGCCACTCCGCAGCAGCTCTCCAACCTGGGTATCGGCGAGGACGCACTGGTGGGCGTGGAGGAACGCAACACCCTGACCGACGCTGCGCCCCGGGATCGCTTCATCCTCACCACCACCTGGAGCGATGCGCAGTGGAACCTGCTCGGCCGCCTGACGCGGCAGGGCGAGACCACTCGCGTGTTCGACTTCGGCGATGGTTACCACCCGGAGCAGACCTACGGCGCGGTGTGGCAGCTGGATGCCGAGGTGGCCTACAAGTTCACCCCGCAGTTCAGCCTGGCGGTGGGCGGCAACAACCTCACCGACAACTACCCGGAGCGCTCCAGCTCGGAGATCAACTATGGCGGCAACCTGCCGTACGACGTGCTCTCGCCGATCGGCTCCAACGGCGCGTACTACTACGCCCGCGCGAGCTATTCGTTCTGATCTGCGCTGTTGAAAATCCAGGGGCCGCAACGCGGCCCTTACTACTTCCGGAGCCGATTCATGGCTGACAACTTCGCCGCTGACAAGCCAGCCGGCCCGCGCCGGCACCTGGGCGCCGCCCACGCGCTGCTGCTGACGCTGGGCATGGTGATCACCAGCGACATCCTCAAGACCGCGCCCACCGTGGCGCTCAACGTCGGCCAGGAGCACTTCTACCTGGTGTGGATTCTCGGCGGCCTGCTGTCGATGGTCGGCGCCCTGTGCTACGTGGAGATGGCCTCGGCCTTCGCCCATCCCGGTGGCGACTACCACTTCCTTGAACGCGCTTACGGCCAGCGGGTGGGCTTCCTGTTCGCCTGGTCGCGCTTCGCCATCCTGCATACCGGCTGGATCGCGCTGATGGCGTTCCTCTTCGCCGATCACTTCAGCGCCTTGCTCGGCCTCGGGCAACTGGGCAACGTGCTGTTGGCCGGTGGATTGGTCGCCGCGCTGGTGGCGTTGAATCTCATCGGCTGGCGGGTGAGCTTCGGCACCCAGGCCGGCCTGGTGGTGCTGGTTGCTGCCGGCTTCCTGGGGATCGTCGGCGCCGGCCTGTGGCTGCAGTGGCGCGGCTTCGTTCCATCACCCGTGGCGCCTGTGGAGCCGGAGCAGGTCGGTGTCGCCGGGTTCTCCGCCGCGCTGATCTACGTCTTCCTCGCCTTCGGTGGCTGGAGCGATGCGGCCACGCTGTCGGCAGAACTGCGCGACAACCGCCGCGGCATCTTCACTGCCATGCTCGGCGCGCTGGCGGCCCTGCTGCTGATCTATCTGGCGCTGAACTGGGCGTTCATTCGCGGCCTGGGTTTCGATGGCCTCGCCGCCAGCGGTGCGCCGGCGCTGGAGCTGCTCGGGCTGGCCTTCGGCGCGCCGGGTATCGGCCTGATCATGGCAGTGGTGGTGGTGTCCGCCGTCGCCAGCATCAACTCCACGCTGATCGTCGGCAGCCGCACCACCTACGCCGCCGCCAGCGATGTGCCGGCGCTGCGCGTGCTCGGCCGCTGGGACGTGCGCCACGGCGTACCGCGCGCCGCACTGCTGGCCGAGGGGCTGGTGGCGCTGCTGCTGATCGCGGTCGGCGGCTGGAGCGGCCACGGCTTCAACACCATGGTGGAGTACATGACACCGGTGTACTGGCTGTTCCTCAGTCTGAGCAGCGTGGCGCTGATCGTCCTGCGCCGCCGTCACCCGGAAGTGCCCCGGCCGATCCGGGTGCCGCTCTACCCATGGCTGCCGCTGGGCTTCCTCGCGGTGTGCCTGTACATGCTGTATTCCAGCGTCGCCTTTGTCGGCTGGGGCGCGCTGCTCGGCGTGGGTGTACTGGCGCTGGGCGCGGTGCTGCAACTGCTGCTGCGTTCGCGCACGGCGTCGTCTGCCAACTGGCAGGAGGAGGGCGCCTGATGCGCAGGAAACGTTTGTGGCGCAATGGCGCCATCGTCGTGCTGCTGGCGGCGTTGATCGGTCTGTGGCTGAACGAGCCGGCAGCCAATAGCGCCAGCGGTGGCGAAGCCAGCGGCCGGCGCATGCTGCGCACCGAGCTGTACCTGGAGGCGGTGGAACTGTCGCAGTGGGAGGATTTCCTCGCCCGCGAGGTGACGCCGCGTTTCCCCGATGGCCTCAGCTGGCTCGACCTGCACGGCCAGTGGCGCGGCCCCAGCGGCGGGCCGGAGAAGCTGCCGTCGCGGATGCTGATCCTCATCCACGCCGACAACCCCTACACCCGCCAGGCCCTGGCGCAGATCGGTGCCGACTTCAAGCAGCGCTTCGGCACCGCGGTGCTGCAGGTCAGCAGCCCGGTGCGCGCCCGCGACCCGGACTGGACGCCGCAGCGCCTGGACAACCCTCAGCTGTCGCGCTGAAGCCCGGCCTCGATCAGGTCGAGCATGTAGCGCGGCAGGGCGAATGCCGCCTGGTGTACCTCGGGGGTGTAGTAGCGGGTCACCAGGCCGCTTTTCGCAAAGCGCTGGCGCAGGGTTTCCAGGTCGGTGCGGCGGACCTTCTCGCTGTTCGACGCCCAGCCGAAGGCCATGCTGCCGCCGATGTAGGTCGGCACCGCGGCATGGAAGAAACCCCAGTCGGCGAAGTTGTCCGCCAGCCGCCGCGCCGTGCCGCCCAGCTCTTCGGGCTGGAGGAAGGGCACGCCATTCTGCGTGGCAAGGATGCCGCTGGCGCCGAGGCGTTGCTGGCAGTTGCGGTAGAACGCCGAGGTGAACAGGCTCGCCGCGGGGCCGCCCGGATCAGTCGAATCGCAGAGGATCAGGTCGAAACTCTCCCGGCTCTGCGCGAGGTATTCCAGGCCGTCGGCGTAGATCAATCGCAGGCGCGGGTCGTCCAGCGCACCGGCCGAATGATTCGGCAGCAGCTCGCGGCACAGTTCGACCACCTGCGGGTCGATCTCCACCGCGACGATTTCCTCGATGCCGGCATGCCGCACGATCTCCCGCAGGATCCCGCCATCGCCCACGCCGATCACCAGCACGCGGCGCACTGCGCCATGGGCGAGGATCGGCACATGGGCGAGCATCTCGTGGTAGACGAACTCGTCGGCCTCTGTGGTCTGCACCACGCCATCCAGCGTCAGCACGCGGCCGAAGAGTCGATTGCGGAATACCTGCACGGCCTGTTGGC
Organism: Pseudomonas sp. HS-18; assembly: GCF_020401845.1. Lineage (NCBI taxonomy): Bacteria > Pseudomonadati > Pseudomonadota > Gammaproteobacteria > Pseudomonadales > Pseudomonadaceae > Pseudomonas > Pseudomonas sp. HS-18. The sequence continues at coordinate 3,900,352 of NZ_CP084413.1, read as the reverse complement.
CAGTGTTGCCCTGGTAGATCGGCTCATCGACGCTCAGCGCCTGCGCGTAACCCTCGTACAGCGTTTCGCGGAATTCGCTCATCAGAAGGACACCTGAGCCGGTTGCGACAGGCGCAGCACGGAAAGGTCGCCGGTGATGCGCTTCCACGCCAGGCGGATCGCCTCGATGTCCTGGCCGCGCGCCGCGCTGTCTTCATGCAGGATCACGATCACCTTGGTGCTCAAGCGCTCCGGCGCCGGCGCGCCATGGTCACGCCACTGGCCGTAGGCGTCATAGGCGGTGAAGCCGTCCGGGAAGCGCGGCGTCACCTCCCGGTCGAGGAACTGCCGCCAGCGCTGCTCGCTGATCTTCTCCTTGCCGTCCTCCTGGCCCAGCGCGAAATACAACTCGGTGCGCAGCCACTGCGCCTGCGCCGGCCGCGTGGGGTCGCCCTGCAGTGTGGAGGTGGAAGGGTTGGTGGTATGGACGGAAGGAGCGGGCGCGGTGGCGCAGCCGAACAGCGCCAGGGAGAGGCTGGCGGCGAGCAGGTGGCGGAGCATGGGACTTCCTTGCGATGGGATGACAGTTGGATCAAACCGCCACTATAGAAGCTCGTCTGTTATTTCCTTAAATATTAAAAACGCATTCTCATATGCCGGAATTCGAGACTCATGGATTGCCATGGAAGCGCTCTAGGACGCGGATAGCCGCCCGAAGCGAAGTTTTTGCGAGCTGGTTAGATTCAATATTCACTACGGTTCTTTGCTAAGCACTGGAGGGGATATCCATGTTGCTGAAATTCACGTCGAGGATTCTTTTAAAGTCGTTATAACGTCGAAATTGAAACCATGACGAACAGCGCCGCCATCATCGAACCAGAACCGCGAGAAAGCACGCCAGAAACCTCCGTTTCCCCGCCATCTTGTCCCGTCGCCGCGCCTTTCTAGAATCGGCCCCATTCGCAGCACTTCATTCCAATCGATTCAGGGAGCTCCACCATGATGAACGCCATGCAGATGCCGATGAACACCAACGCCATGATGCCGATGATGGGCATGCCGATGATGATGGCGACCATGGAGTGCGAGATGCTCAATGACGGCATGATGTGCAAGATGAAGCCGGCCATGGGCATGGAAATGGCCATGTTCCGCAACAGCGCCGAGATGATGGCGATGATGATGAACTGCGGCATGCCGATGATGATGCACTGCGGCAACCTGATGATGATGGGCATGTCCCAGCCCGCCATGGCCATGATGCCGATGATGGGCATGATGAACCCGATGATGTCCATGCCGATGATGGGCATGAACGTGGGCATGCCGACCATGAAGTGCATGATGGAGTGCTCCATGCAGGGCGACATGATGATGTGCAAGATGATGCCGATGCAGGGCATGAGCATGGACATGCTGAAGAACTGCTGCATGCTGATGAACAAGATGATGGAGTGCGGCATGCCGATGATGATGAGCTGCAACGGCATGCCGATGATGTGCTGCACCTGCTGATTGCGGAGAGCTGAATGAGAAAGGCCCGGCGGGTTGTCCGCCGGGCCTTTTGCTTTTGCCTGGCGAATCAGTCCAGCCGTTCGGCGTAGGTGGTGACGAGGTAGGCGACGGCCTCGCTATCCGCCGGATTCCGGTAGCTGTGCGGCTGGTCGGCGTAGAACAGGATGGAGTCGCCGGTGCCGAGGAGGAAGCGTTCTTCGTTGACGCTGATTTCCAGCACGCCCTGGGCGACTACCAGGTTTTCCTGGGTGCCCGGCGCATGGCCGGTGGAGTGTTCGATGGCCAGGCCCTTCAGGCGCAGTTCGTAGAATTCCACCTGGCGCGAGACGTCGAAGGGGAACAGTGCGCGGCTGACGAAGGCGCCGTCGCCGCTGACCAGGCGTTTGCTGTCGCGCGCGGGCAGCACGGCCACGCCGTCGAAGGCGCGGTCGTCGAGGAAGGCGGCAACCGAGACTTTCAGGCCCTGGGCGATCTTGCACAGTACCTTGATCGACGGGACGCTGCGGCCGGACTCGATCTGCGCGAGCATGGTGCGGCTCACGCCGCAAAGGCGGGCCAGACCATCGAGGGAGAGGTTGCGCTTGGCGCGCAGGCGCAGCAGGTTGCTGGCGACCCGCTCGCCGATGGGGTCTTCGGTGGTGCCGGGCGTGGCGTCGAACTCCACGGCCGGCAGCTCCGTGGAAAGCGACAGGCCCACGATCAGGCCTCGCGGCGGCCGCTGTCGCGGCTCTGCTGGACGATCTGCAAGGCGTCGTAGCCGGCCCGTTGGGCATACAGCATCCACATCAGCTCGGCCTGGCGGCGTGCCTGACGGCGCGTGCGGTGGCGGGCGAGGTCGATGATGTTGTCGGTGCGGTCCATGGCGGCTCCAGAAGGCTTTGGGACAAGCCGTTAGTGGTGAGTTGGAGCTAGCCTAGCGTTGATCCTGTTAGAACCAGAAATACTGAATTAGCATTTGTTAATTACTTATTCGGCTATAAGCGGTCGTGACGGAAAATCCGCCTGGACCGCCACGGACACCGCATCCGGCCGCCAGAATTCCTGGTCGAATTCCACCAGCAGGCCGTCCTCGGCGTAGTTCAGGCGTTCCAGCACCAGGTTGCTGGCGCCGGAGGCCAGTTGCAGCAGTTCGGCGTGATCGTCGTTGACCGTGCCCAGGCGCAGGTTCAGCGTGCAGCGCGTCTGCACCTTGCCGAAGCGCTCGCGTAGCAAGGTGGTCAGCGAGCGGTCCAGGCGCGCGTCGAGCAGGTCGGGACACCAGCTGGCGAGCAGGGTGTTGATCTCCACCAGCACCGGGCGGCCGTCGATCAGCCGGCGGCGGTGCAGGCGGAAGACGGGCTCGTCCGGCGAGGGGAGGTTCATCCGCGCGGCCAGCCAGGCGCCGGCGCGGCGGCGTTCGGCGCTCAGGCATTCGGTCATCGGCTCACGGCCTTGCAGGCGCACGTAGTCCATGAAGCTGACCAGCCGCGTCGGGTCGTAGTCGATGCGTGGCGGGCTGAGGTACCAGCCACGGCGGTTCTCGCGGTAGATCAGACCCTCGGTTTCCAGCTGTTGCAGGGCCTGGCGCAGGGTCACGCGGGTGCATTCGAAGCGCTCGGCGAGGTCGCGCTCGGGCGGCAGCTTCTGCCCGGCGAGGAAGCGCCCCTGGGCGATGTCCGCGGCCAACTGGTCGCGGATACGCGCGTAGTGCGGCGGGATGGCCTGGTAGAGCATGGCGGTCCTCAGGAGTTGCCGGCCAGTGCCGGAGCGCTGGGCGGTTCGTCGTGCAGCTCGCGTTGCCAGGCCAGCAGGCCGTAGATCGCCAGCACCACGAAGCCGGCGTAGAGCCCGGCGGTGAGGTACAGCGCCTTGTACAGGAAGACCCCGGTGTAGAGCACGTCCAGGATGATCCACAGCCACCAGCTGGCGACGTATTTGCGCGCCGCCCAGAAGCTCGCCACCAGGCTGAAGGCGGTCAGCGCGGCGTCCATCCAGGGCAGGGCGGCGTCGGTGTGGGTGTGCATCGCCCAGCCCAGGGCGAAGGCGCCCACGGCACCGGCCAGGCAGCTGGTGATAGCGGTGGAGGGGGGCAGGCGTTCGACGCGCACCTTGCCGTGGTCGCTGCCACCCTTGCTCCACTGCCACCAGCCGTAGAACTGCAGGACCACGAAGACCAGTTGCAGGAGCATGTCGGAGTAGAGCTTCACGCTGAAGAAGATCCAGGCGTAGAGCAGCACCGCCACCACGTTCACCGGCCAGCACCAGCGGATGCGCCTTGCGGTGAGCCAGACCCCGAGCACGTTGACGATCACCGCGATGATTTCCAGAGCAGACATTCGCGCTTACCTCAGAAGTTGACGCTCGCCGTCAGGCGAGCCGTGCGCGGCGCACCCTGGAACAGGTAGCCGTCGCCGAAATATTCACCGACATCGCGCCAGTAGCGCTTGTCGAACAGGTTGTCGACGCTCAGCCGCAGCACGGTCGGGTAGTCGCCGATGCGGGTGCTGAAGCGTGCGCCGGCGTCATACACGGTGTAGCCGCCGACTTCTACTGCGCCATCGCGGTCAGCATATTTGGCGCCGCTGTAGCGCGCCGCGCCCAGCAGCGAAAGCCCCGGCACTTCGGCCAGCGCGTAGTCCGCCTGCAGGCTCGCGCGCAGGCGCGGGACATTGATCGCCTGGTGGCCTTCGTAATCGTCCGTGCCGCTGTTCACCACCCGCGAACGGATCGCCGCGAGGCTGCCGCTCAATTGCAGCGCGGAGGTTACCCGGCCACTGGCGGACAACTCCAGCCCGCTGTTCTTCTGCTGGCCCTGCTGCACGTAGGTGAAGCTGCCGTCGCCGTTGGGCCGGGCGAACTGGTAGGCCTGGTGGATCTGGAACAGCGCGGCGCTCCAGTCGAAGCCGGCCAGCTCCTGCTTGATGCCCAATTCCACCTGGCGCGAGGAGGTGGGCGCCAGGGTGTCGCCGGCGTTGCTGGCAAACCAGGGTGCCTCGCCGCCCAGGGACAGGCCCTTGCTGTAGCTGCCGTAGATGGAGATGTCCGCACGCGGCTTGAAGATCACCGCGCCGTTGGGCAGGAACTCCGCGCGGCGGGTATGCCGGGTGGTGTCGCCCTCGCTGTCGAAGGTGCGCTCGTCCAGGCGCACCTGGCGCCCGCCCAGCACGACCTGCCATTGGTCATTGAAGGAGAGGCGGTCGCTGGCGAACAGGCCGTACTGGCGGCTGTCGAGGTGGCGGTAGCTGTGGCCGGGCTCGCCGTCGAAAGGCTCCACGGCGCCGATGCCGGTATAGATGTTGCCGGTGCCGACCCACTCGTTGAGCTCCGGGCGGCTGTCCAGCACACGGCGGAAGGCCGAGGTGCCGACGGTCAGCTCGTGGCGCAGCCAGCCGGTGGCGAACTGGCCGTGCAGGGCGGCTTCCAGTTCGTCGTTGCGGCGGGTGTCGTCGGGGCTGCGGAAGTCGTAGAGGTCGTAGTCGCCTTCTGGGCTGAAGTAGTTCGGCACGGCGGAATCGGCGCAGCTGGCCGCGCCGTAGCAGCCCCAGGGGAAGGCGCTGTAGTCGTCGATCACCACGCGGCTGCGCGAGGCGCTTAAGGTGCCGGTCCAGGCGTCGTCGAAGCGGTACTCGAAGCGCGTATTGAGGTTCAGCGATTCGATGCGCACCGGGTCGGCCCAGCTCTGGTAGCCGATGCGGTCGTGCGGGTCGATGTCGTGGGGCAGCTGCGTACCGCCGAGCAACTGGTAGCCGGGTGCCGAGGGCTGGCGACGGTTCTGGTATTCGGCGTCGAATTGCCAGAGGGCGTTGGGCGAGAGGTTCCAGTCCAGTGCCAGGGAGGCGAAGTCGCGCTGGCCGTCGGTGTGGTCGATGTAGGAGCGCAGGTCGTCGTGGGCGAGGTTGACCCGCACGCCGACGGTCTGTTCGTCATCCAGCCAGGCGCCGACGTCGGTGGCGATGTAGCGGCCACCCTCATCGTCGGTGCCCAGCGTCACCGAGCCCACGTCCTGCGGGCGCTTGGTGACGTAGTTGATCACCCCGCCGGGCTCTGACACGCCGCTCTGCAGGCCGGACAAGCCCTTGAGCACTTCGACCTGCTCCTTGTTCTCCAGCGCCACGTTCTGCTCGCCGGTGATGGTGCGGCCGTTGATCTTGTAGCTGCTGGCGGCGTTGAGCGAGTAGCCGCGGATCTCGAAGTTCTCGTAGTAGCCCACCGGTGCGTAGGCCTCGCCGGTGGAGGCGTCGTTCTTCAGCACATCGCTGAGCAGGCGTGCCTGCTGGTCCTTGAGCAGCGCCTGGTTGAACACCGAGATGGAGGCGGGCGTATCGAGCAACGGTGCCTCGCCGAAGCCGCCGACCGACGCGCGGCCGCTGGCGTAGCTCTCGGTGTCGTGGCCGATCACCGTCACGGTGTCCAGGGTCGTGGCGTCTTCGGCGTGGCCGGGGCCGCTGGCCAGCAGCACGGCCAGGGTCAGCAGGCTGAGGGGAAATCGCGTGCGCGCTGGGCGCGGCAGGTACTGCATGGAACGCTCCTGAAAATCGCCGGGGCGTGCGCCGGGAATGCACGGGGCCGAGCCCCTCCCGTGCGAAACGGATGGCCTTGGATATGAAACGTGAGTGCCCGCGAACGGGCGGTCAGGCCGGAGCTGCTCCGGTGGTCAATGGCAGCGAGGGCTCTGCGGCCCACTCCTGCAGCGAGCCGTCGTAGATCGCGACCCGTGTTTCCCCGGCGAGCGTCAGCGCCAGGGCGAGGGCGGCGGCGGAGATGCCCCCGCCGCAGTACAGCAGCAAGGGTGGTTCGGCCTGGCGCAGCCCGGCGAGCGCCTCCCTCAGCGCCGCGCCGCGCCGGTAGCGGCCGTCGTCGTCGAACAGGCTGCGCGCGGGCAGGTTGCTGCTGCCGGGGATGTTCCCACGGCGCGCGTAACGGGTGACGGCGCTGCCGTCGAAGAGGGCGGCGGACAGGGCGCAGACCAGTGTGCCAGGAGACTCTCCCGCGACGACTTTCTCGACGTCGTGGCGGTCGATCCAGAAGCCGTCCCGGTACTGCGCCGGGGCCGACAGCATCCCGTTTCCCGTCTGGGAAGATTCGCCTTGCTCCAGCGAATATCCGGCGGCGATCCAGGCGCGTAGGCCCCCATCCAGCACGGCTGCATCAATGCCCAGGCTGCGCAACATCCACCACAGGCGCGCAGCCCAGAAACCGTCGCTGCGGTCATAGATCACCACCAGCGAGTCGTCGCCGACCCCGAGTGCCTGCAGGGCGTCCTGCGCCACTTGTGGATCGGGCAGGGCGAAGCTGCAGGAGGCTTGCGGATCGGCCAGCTCGTTCAGCAGGTCGGCATGGCGTGCGCCGCGGATGTGCCCGGCGAGCCAGCCGTCGTGGCCGTTCTTTACGCGGTAGTCGCCATCGAATTCGGGGGCCGCCAGTTCCACGCTGGCGTCCAGCAGGCACAGGCGAGGGTTGTCCAGCGCGGCGGCCAGCCAGTGCGCGGTGACCAGAGGTTCGCTCATCTCATTTCACCTTCGCGGCCAGTTGGCGGATATGGTTCTGCAAGCGCTGGCCTTCGGCGTCGAGGAACCAGCGGGTATGGCCGATCAGGTAGTTGTCGTAGGCCAGCGAAGCGCTCTCGGCCGAGCCGAGGATGCCGTGGAAGTAGATGACCTCGGACAGCGCGAAATCCGCGTGCACCAGCGGCAGCAGCGCGGCCAGGGCGAGCAGGTCATCGCGACCGAGCGGGCGCACGCTGGCGTAGCCCTGCAGCAGGGCGTCCAGTGCATCGAGGTCGGCGACGGCGGCGCGGCCCTGGTCCAGCTCCAGCCAGGGCACCAGATTGCGCTCGATGGCGGTGGCCAGGTCGAACAGCGCGAAGCTGCGGTCGCTCAGGCCGAAATCCAGCACCGAGACCACCTGCGCCTGCGGGCTATCCTCGCTCCACAACAGGTTGGAGGCATGCCAGTCGTTATGCGTCCAGAGTGCCGGCTGGCGTTGCAGGTAGGGCAGTAGTTCCCGTTGCCGCGGAAGGTGCAGTTCGCTGAGCGTTTCCCTCCAGGGGCGTGCTTGCAGGTACTCGGCGAGGGCGGGTGCCTGGGCGAAGGTCGCTTCGATGGCGGCCAATGGGTCCGGCGCGCCGAACAGGTTGAGGTTGCTGACCAGTACGCTGGCGCTGCGCGAAGGCGCATTGAAACCTTCCGCAGCGCGGTGCAGTTTCGCCAGTGCGGCGCCGGCCGCAAAGGCGTGGGCATTGTGCTGGAACGGCGTCCAGGACAATGCGTCGCGGTACAGGTCGAGGCCTTCCGCCTTCTGGTGGACTTCATAGGTCCAGCCGTCCCGTTCGATGGCGCTGCGGCCGTGGCTATCCCGCAATACCTGCGCGACCGGCGCGCCGTGGCGGGCCAGGTGATCGAGGAGCGCGTGCTCCTCCTCAAGCCAGTCAGCCGTGCGCACGCTCGGGTGATGGCGCTTGACGAACAGCGGGCCGTTGGCGTTTTCCACCAATGCGGCGGCGGAGAACGGTCGCGGGCTGTGCCAGGTCAGGCGGACTTCGCCACCGGCCTGCGGGAAGTCTTGCAGCAGTGCGGCGACCTCCGCTTCGGTCAGCGCCGGCCAGTCGGCTTCCACCGGTTCCAGGCCCATGCCGTGGCTCAGGCGTTTCGTCATGCTGGGGTCTCCACTTGCCAGGCATTGCTGGTGGCGCCGCGCCAGGCTTCTGGGTCGCGCAGCACGCCGTATTCATGCAGCCACTGGGCGTAGGGCTGCAGCAGTTCTTCGCGCTGTTCGCCCCAGTGGCCCTGATGCAGCCAGCTGGGCGCGATGCGCCGCAGGGATTCTGCCAGCATTGCGTGGGGAAAGTAGGGAATGGTGCGTTCGTAGACTGGTAATGCGGCCTCTGGCTCCGCTGCTGCGGCGAGAAAACCGCGTGCGGTGACAGCGAGGAAACGCCGCGCGATGTCGGGGTTGGCATCGAGCCAGTCCTCGCGCGCACCCAGCAGATAGCTGTGGTAGGGCGGGGCGCCGATCTCGTCCACCGGCAGCACCACGCGGCGCTCATCGGCGATGGGGCTTGGCAGCAGCGCTTCCCAGGCCCAGTAGCCGCCGAAGCTGGCATCGGCCAGGCCGGCGTCCAGATCTTCGGGGCGCAGCTCGCGAAAGCCGGCGTCCACCAGTTCCACCGCATCGGGGTCGCCGCCGTCCTGGCTCACCAGGTGGCGCACCATGGCCAGGCCGCGCGGCGTCGGGTTGAGCGCCAGGCGCTTGCCCTGCAGGTCACGAGGGCGACGGATGCCGCTGTCGGTGAGGGTCTGGATCGATTCCAGGCCGCGATGGTTGATCGCCGCCACGCCGATCAGTGGCTGGCCGAGTTCACGGCGCACCAGCAGGCGATTGCTGGGGAACACGCCGAACGCGGCGGCGCCGCGCATCAGGTGGTCGAGGGTGTCGCCGTGGTAGGGGTCGTGCACCACCAGTTCCACGTCCAGCCCCGCCTCGCGGTACCAGCCGCGTTCGCGGGCGAGGTAGAAGCCGGCCGAATTGGGCCAGGGGTGGAAGTATTCGAGCATGACCCTCAGGGCGAACATGAAGCCTTTCTCCAAAACGGCCAGCGGCCGATGACTGCGATGGGGCGTATTGCAAGGCAGAACAATTGGTATATACCAATATGAATTTCACAGGTTTTTATAACCTTAGCGAATAATAAATCCCTGGCAGCGGGCGGCGAGCAGATAGCTGTACTCCAAGTGCCGTCGCTGCGATGGATCGCTCTGGCGCGGGCGTGCGCGAGTTATGACCTCATGCGATTAAGGTATTTCTAGCCGCAGGTGAGCATGGCTAGAGTGGCGGCCTCTTCCAACAGCACCGGCGTTCGCATGACCCACACCCGCCAGCAACTCACCCGGCAGATCATCGACGCCGGCCGCTTCCTCTACGGTCGTGGCTGGTCGCCGGCTACCAGCAGCAATTACTCGGCGCGCCTGGCCGCCGACCGTGCGCTGCTGACCGTTTCGGGTAAGCACAAGGGCCAGCTCGGCGAGGACGATGTGCTGGAGACCGATCTGGACGGCAACAGTCTCGAACCGGGCAAGAAGCCCTCGGCGGAAACCCTGCTGCACACGCAGCTCTATGCCTGGCGCCCGGAGATCGGCGCGGTGCTGCACACCCACTCGGTGAACGCTACCGTGCTGTCGCGCCTGACCGCGGGCGACCGCCTGGAGCTGGAAGGCTACGAATTGCAGAAGGCCTTTTCCGGGGTTACCACCCACGAAGGCCGAGTCATCGTGCCCATCTTCGACAACGACCAGGACATCGCCCGCCTGGCGGCCAAGGTGCAACCCTGGCTGGATGCGCACCCGGATTGCCCCGGCTACCTGATTCGCGGGCATGGCCTGTACACCTGGGGCGCACGCATGAGCGATGCGCTGCGCCAGGTGGAGGCGTTCGAGTTCCTGTTCGAGTGCGAGCTGAAGGTGCTGAGCCTGCGTGGCGCCCGCAGCTAGGAGGATTCGACCTCGACGGGACGGAAGCCCACCACACGGTTGCGCCCGCCATTCTTTGCCTGGTACAGCGCGCTGTCGGCAGATTGCAGCAGTTCGGCCCAGTTGACCGGGCTGAAGCGCGAGGTGCTGGCGACGCCGATGCTCAGGGTGAGTACTCCTAGCGGGCCGTGCTCGTGCAAAACGGCGAGCTCCTGCAGGCTGGCGCGGATGTGTTCGGCCAGCGCCAACGCGTCGGCTTCGTCGCTGTCGCCCAGCAATATGACGAACTCCTCACCACCGAAGCGCGCCGCGCAATCGCTCGGGCGCCGGGTCCACTCGGCGATCACCTGGGCCACGGTCCTGAGCGCCGCATCGCCGGCGGGGTGGCCGTAGTGGTCGTTGTAGGCCTTGAACTTGTCGATATCCATGAGCATTACCGATAGCGCCGCACCGCTGCGCTGGTAACGCGACCACTCGTGGCTGGCGCGCAGGTCGAAGGCGCGGCGGTTGTTCAGACCGGTCAGCGGATCGGTGCTGGCCGCCATCTGCAGCTCGGCTTCCTTCCGGTCGCGCTGGCGCATCTGGCGCAGGGCGACCAGTGCCAGGCCGATCACCGTGCCATCCAGCGCGAGACCCAGCACGGCGATCAATCCGCCGCGCCAGTACCAGTCCTCGTAGATTTCCGCCGACGGCAGGGCGACGCTGAACACCAGTGGGTAGCCTTCCACCGGGCGGAAGTCATGCCAGCGTGTTTCGCCGTCGCTACCGACATCGAAGAAGGTTTCCTCGCCGCTGGCCAGGTAGCGTTCGAAGGCTCCGGCCAGTGTTCCGGCAGGCGGCGAATCGGGCCAGCGCGCCAGCAGGGTGCCGTCGCGCATGTGCAGGCTGACGGTGCCGCCTTCGCCCAGGTTCAGCCCGCTGAACAGTTCGCGGAAGTAGTTCAGCTCCAGGTTGGCGCCGACCACTCCGGCGAAGCTGCCGTCCTCGCGCTCCAGTCGGCGGCTCAGTGCGATGCTGCTGCGGGCGTTGCTGGAGTAGGGAATGTAAGGGTGGCCGATGTACAGCTGGTTGCCTTTGGCCTCGCGCTGCGCCTGGAAGTATTCGCGCCCGGAGAGATCGATGCGCCCCGGAATCTCCTTGCCGAAATTGAAGGTGGCCACGCCCTGGGCGTTGGTGATGAATACCGAGCCCATGCCATGGGTCGGTGCGGTGTAGTCCTTGAGCAGCGACTCGCGCACTTCGCCGGAGAGCGCACGCACTTCGGGCTGGGCATGGGCGTGGACCACTGCCATCAAAGTCATGTCGTAGAGGTCCAGGTTGCGCTGGATGTCGCGCTGCACCAGCAGGGCGATGTTATGGCCATTGGCACTGGCGACTTCCAGCGCATCGTGGCGCATCTCCAGGATGGCCCAGAGCGACAGGGCGCTGATGGCGGCCGTCAGGCCCAGGCTACTGGCCAGGAGGGTGCTGGAGCGGTGGATCGGCATGCCGGTATCCATACGAAGGCGCAAGAAGAGTGGCCGCGCCGCAGCGCGTGCCTCAAGGCATATAGCAGCTAACGGGCGGATTGTCCGGCGGTAGCGGATCGGTTTGTGTCGCCGGATCAGCGCGATGGCCCAGTCCTGCAGGTTTGGCCATGGAAGAAAGGCCAGCGGGGTTGCCGCTGGCCTGTGGGTTACCGCCAGGTCACGGCGTGACGATGTTGAACCAGAAGTCGAAGCTGTCCATGTAGCCCATCAGCTCGTCCAGCTTGCCCTGGTCGCCCTGCACCTTGAGTTCGCCCGAGCCTTCCGCGTCCTTCAGCGTGGTCTGCTTGAGCATCAGCTTGTTCAAGGTGTCGCGGGTCAGGGTGATGGTGGCGCACTTCCTTGTTGCCCCAGATCGGCCAGTGGTGCATGGCGTACATCACCTGGACGTCGTCGCCCCACATTTTCAGCGCCTCGTTGAGGTACTTGGACCAGGGCAGCGGCTCACGGATTTTCGCGCCGCGCAGTGAGTAGGTGTTGTGCAGGGTGTGGGGGGAGTCCTCGGCGGTGTTGAGCGCCTTCTTCTCCTTGATGTAGTACATCATCTCGGCCGGCGCCTCGCTGCCCGGCGCGTAGAGGAACTCGTAGGTGAGGCCGTCGATGACGCGCTTCACGCCGGTCTTGGAGATGATGTCGGTCGGCGGGATCAGAGTCACGGTGCCGGCCGCGGTGGTGGTGCCCAGGCCGGCGCCGAGCTGGCCGGCTTCGGCTGTTCGGCAGCTCAGGCCTGGGTGGTCATGGAAATGGCCGCAGCCAACAGGAACGACGAGCTGAATTTCCACAGCCTGGCAGCTCCCTGGCCATCCATTGCAGTCGAAGATTGCGCGATCAGTTTCATTTCAAGCTCCTTCTTGCTTGATGCGCTGTACCTTTCGGGGTAACTGCCAGCGAGTTTGGGGTGTTCACTGCATCGGGTTTCGGGGTCTCATGTGCGCTGCATGGCCTGCGCTGGGGCAGGGGGGGCGTCGGGTCGCTCATCAGCATGCCGGGGCGTTGGCCAGGCACGCGCATTCGTTGCGAATCCGGCCTGGAGACAGCTGGCCCTAGTCCCGTGCAGGATCCGTGCGTGCAGATGAGCCTAGATAGCGATACGGGATATGCAACCGGTTTTTTGCTGCGAGACGCGATCAATGTGCCCTGCACGACACAACAGCGGGCACGAAGCGTATCCAATCTGCATGTTGCAACGGGCTGCGGTCGCGGCGTTGACGACGTTTCGCGGAATGCAGCGAGCTTTCGCAGAGTGGCGGCCGTCATGAATTGAATCACTCCCGCCGCGGGTGGCGTTTCGCGAGGTGTCGGCAGGATCTGCCTTGCATCTGGCCCGGCGTGTCGGTCAGCATGCCGGCCGCCTTTTCGAAAAGATGCTCCGCCCATGCGCCGCCTGCCTTCGCTTACCGCCCTGCGTACCTTCGAGTCCGCTGCCCGCCACGCGCACTTCGGCCGCGCCGCCGCCGAACTGTGCGTCACCGACAGTGCGGTCAGCCACCAGATTCGCCAGCTGGAAGAGCAGCTGGGGGCGACGCTGTTCGAGCGCCGGGGTCGCCAGGTGCAGCCCACTCCCCAGGCGCGACGCCTGCTGCACAGCCTGCAACAGGCCTTCGAGCTGATCGGCACGGCGTGCGACGAGCTGCGCGATCCCGGGTCCCAGGCCCAGCTGCATGTGGCGGTGACGGTCGAGCTGGCGCAGAAGTGGCTGGTGGGCAGGCTGGCGGATTTCGCCGAACGCTACCCGGAGATCGTCCTGCACCTGCACGAACAGCCGCTGGAGGCAGCGGGGCCAGCCGCGGAGATCGACCTGGCGATCACCTACGGTACCGGCCCGGCAGACGCGAGCAGCTATTTCGTGCGGCCGTTGCCTACCCTGCAGTTCTTCCCGGTGTGCAGCCCCAGCCTGTTCAACCAGTCGCCGCTCAAGCATCCGCGTGACCTGGCGCGGCATTGCCTGCTGCACGACGACCAGGACGGCAAATCCTGGACTGCCTGGCTGACCACCCATGCCAGCGACATCCGCCCCAGCCGGCACGTCTACCTCGGCCACGCCGGGCTGACCATGGAGGCGGCGGTGCGCGGGCAGGGCGTGGCCATCGGCGACAACCTCACCAGCGCCGAGGACCTGGCCAGCGGCCGGCTGGTCCGGCCCTTCGCCGCGCAGATCACCTCCCTGGGGCAGTACGCCCTGGTCTGCGAGCGTTTGCGTCTGGAAAAGCCGGCGGTGGCGGACTTCATCGAGTGGTTTACCGATCAACTGGTTGATAGCTGATGCGGGTGGGGATCGCGTAGGGGCGGACGCTGTCTGCGATTCGGCGTGAAGCGTGGCCGGTCGCGGACGAAGTCCACTCCCACGTCGCATGGAAATTCATCGTTTGTGGAGATGAATGATGAATCCAGTTCAGGTATTCCGCGAAATTCATCAATGGTGTCCGCCGTTCCGGGCCGGCAACCTTGGGCCATTCCCCTCCCTGACTCCGGAGCGTCACGATGTCCCGTACCCACTCGACAATGCCCAAGGCAGACGGCTTCCGCCTGCCCGGTGAATTCGAACCCAAGGCCCGCTGCTGGCTGGGCTGGCCGGAGCGGCCGGACGTCTGGCGCAACGGCGGCAAGCCGGCGCAGAAGATCTGGGTCGAGGTGGTGACGGCCATCGCCAGCAGCGAGCCGGTCACCGTCTGCGCTTCCGCCGCGCAATACGCCAACGCCCGGCGCATGCTGCCCGAGCAGGTGCGGGTGGTGGAAATGACCTGCAACGACACCTGGTTCCGCGACAGCGGTCCGGCCTTCCTGGTGAATGACGAAACCGGCGAGATGCGTGGCGTGGACTTCCAGTTCAACGCCTACGGTGGTCTCGACGGCGGCCTCTACTACCCCTGGGACAAGGACGACCAGATCGCGCAGAAGATCCTCGAGATCGAAGGCTTCGACCGTTATCGCGCGTCGATCATCGCCGAGATGGGCAGCATCCGCAGTGACGGTCAGGGCACCCTGCTGACCACCGAGCAGTGCTTGCTCAACCGCAACCGCAATGCCCACCTGGGCAAGGAGGAAGTCACCCGCCGTCTCTGCGACTACCTCGGCGCCGAGCAGGTGATCTGGCTGCCCCGCGGCTGCAAGTTCGACGAAACCGACGGCCACGTCGACGATCTTGCCTGCTTCGTGCGGCCCGGCGTGGTGGTGATGCAGTGGACCGACGACCGCGACGACCCGCAATGGGAGATTTATCAGGAGGCCTACGACGTGCTGCGCAGTGCGCGCGATGCCCGCGGCAATGCGCTGGAGGTGCACAAGCTGCCGCAGCCGCGGGTGCTGGAGTGGACCGCTGCCGAAGCCGAGGGGCTGGACCAGGTCGATGGCAGTTTTGATCGCCAGGAAGGCACGAAGATCTGCGCCTCCTACATCAACTTCTATACCGGCAATTCCGCCATCGTCATGCCGTTCTTCAATGACCCCAACGACCGCATTGCCCAGGGCGTGCTGGCCGAGCTGTTCCCGGAGAAGCGTGTGATCGGCATCGACAACTCGCGGGAAATCCTCCTGGGCGGCGGCAACATCGGCTGCATCACCATGCCCCAGTACGCGGCGCTGGCGCGTCGCAGCTGAGTCGTTTCAGGGGAACGCCACAGTGCTTGCGCAGCGGTGGCGCTAGGGGCTCATCCTGCTCCGAACATCAGCCCAGCCGCAGCGGATCGCCGCCAGCCAGGGTGCGGTCCATCAGGCGGATGCTGTCGCGGCCGCCGCGCTTGGATTCATAGAGCGCGGCGTCGCCTTGCTCGATCAGCGCGGCGAGGCTGGCCGGCGGCTGGTCGAACAGGTTGGCGCCGATGCTCAGGGTGACCGCCTGGGGCGTGGCAAAATTCTGCGTGGCAGTGGCCCGGAACTGTTCGCGCAGCTTGTTGGCCAGCGCCATGGCCTGCTCGCCGCCGACATTGCTCAGCAGAATGACGAACTCGTCGCCACCCAGGCGCGCCGCCACGGCCCGCTCGGGCAGTGCCGCGCGGATCATCTCGCTGAGCGCCACCAGCAGGCGATCGCCGGCGGTGTGCCCGTGCAGGTCGTTGACCTGCTTGAAGTTGTCGATGTCGATCAGCAGCAGCGCGCCGGGGCGTTCGGGGGAGATCTCCTCGAACACGCGGGGCGCGCGCATTTCCAGGGCACGGCGGTTGTACAGGGCGGTCAGCGGGTCACGCGCGGCGAGGCGGGCGATGCGCTTTTCGCGGCGGTAGCGTTCGGTGCCGGTCATCGACAGGGCGATCAGCATGATCGCCATGGCGCCCTCGACCAGGGATATCTGGATGATCTCGCCACGGAAGGCGGCGAGGTCGATCAGCGTGCCGGGGATGATCACGGTCGCGCCCTTGGCCAGGTAGAAGGCGCCATGCACCAGCATCACGTAGCGCAGCTGCACCGCGCCCACGCTCAGGGACTTGCCGTGGGGCCGCAACAGGTAGCTGGCGCGCAGGGAGAGCAGGGCGACCAGCCAGGAGTTGGCCAGCAGCATGAGCTTGGACCACAGCGGGCCGCCATCGGGCAGCGCCAGCAGCGCTATCCAGGTCAGTGGGACAAGCAGCCAGCCCCATGACAGCCGTGCCTCGGTGAACTTCGCCACCCCGCTGAGGAAGAACCAGTGCGCCAGCACCAGCAGACCGTTGGCGAACCAGATGCCGACCAGCAGATAGCCGCTCATGCGCAGCAGCGCGAGGGTGGAACCGAGGGTGATGGTGGCGAAACCGGCGCTCCAGTAGAGCAGCGAGCGTTCGCGCACGCTGCGCCATTCGATGGCCAGATACAGCGCTGCGGCCGCCGCTAGGGCGACCGAAATAGTCAACATGGTGGGTGGATCGAGCTCCATTTCCTGAACCGTACTGCACTTGCGGTAAAAAACGTGATTGTAAGCGCCCTTGCTGGTTCTCCGGTACGTCGGCCGGGTGCTTCCGGTCGGGTTTGCAACCGTTCTGTCGCGTCTGGAAAGCGCTTCTTCCGCTTTTGTCTGATTGCCGAAGCGGCCACTGGCCATCAGACTGTGCGGATTCGTGAGTATTCGCTGTGGGGCTGGAGGCCCGAAACCATGGAAAAGCCGACACGCCGGCGCTGGAGTCCGCTCTGGTTCCTGATCGTCGCCGCCAGCTACCTGATTGCGATCCTGTTCACCGTGGCCCTGGCGGGGCTGGGATGGATCCTCTTCTCCGGCGGGCTGGACATGACGGTGGTGAAGGAGCGCCGCTACCTGCTGCTGGGCAGTGGCGGGTTGATGCTGGTGGTGTCGGCCTACATCCTGCTGATGTCGATTCCCACGAGCTTTCTCTCGACCATCCGCCGCGACGGCTCCTGATTCTGCGCCAGCGGTCGGATACTGGCGTGAGATTGCTGCGATATGCCTGACTGGATGGAAGTCTTGATCCTGCGCAGGGAGCGCTCCCGCGGGCAGGTGTAAGGTTGCCGCGCGACTCGCAGCGTCAGACTGCCAGCGCCTCAGGAGCCCGTGTCATGCCCGAATCGATGAGTTTCAACCGCGCGCTGGTGGAGAAGTACGACCGTCCCGGCCCGCGCTATACCTCCTATCCCACCGCGCCGCAGTTCCATGGCGCCTTCGCCGCCGACGACTACCGGGCGGCCGCCCAGCGCAGCAACCAGCGCGGCAACGAGAGCGCGGCCAAGCCGCTCTCGGTGTACATCCACATCCCGTTCTGCAAGAGCCTCTGCTACTACTGCGCCTGCAACAAGATCATCACCCAGAAGACCCACCGCGCCGTGGAGTACCTGGAGTATCTCAAGCGCGAGATCGCCCTGCAGGCGGCGCTGTTCGACGGGTCGCGCAAGCTCACCCAGCTGCATCTGGGCGGCGGCACGCCGACCTACCTGACCAGCGAGCAGCTGGGCGAGGTGATGGACAGCCTGCGCGAGCATTTCAATCTCGACGAGAGCGATGCCCACGAGTTCTCCATCGAAGTCGACCCGCGCACCATCAGCCGCGAACGCATCGCCGAGCTGCGCGCCCAGGGCTTCAACCGCCTGAGTTTCGGCGTGCAGGATTTCGACGAGCAGGTGCAGGAAGCGGTCAACCGCGTACAGAGCGAGCAGCAGGTCTTCGACCTGGTACAGGCGGCCCGCCAGGCGCGTTTCAAGTCGGTGTCGGTGGACCTGATCTACGGCCTGCCGCTGCAAACGGTGGAGAGTTTCGACACCACGCTGAGCAAGATCATCGCCCTGCGCCCGGACCGCATCGCCGCCTACAGCTATGCCCATCTCCCGGAGCGGGTGCGCGCGCAACGGCTGATCCGCCGCGAGGACATGCCGCCACCCGAGCGCAAGCTGGAGTTGCTGGAACTGACCATCCAGCGGCTGACCGAGGCGGGCTACGTCTATATCGGCATGGACCACTTTGCCCTGCCGGACGACGAGCTCACGGTCGCACGCAACAACGGCACCCTGCAGCGCAACTTCCAGGGTTACTCGACCCACGCCGACTGTGACCTCATCGCCCTGGGCGTGTCGTCCATCAGCAAGGTCGGCGATACCTACGGGCAGAACGTGAAGGAGCTGTCGCAGTATTACGCGCGGCTCGACCAGGGCCTGCTGCCGGTGCACAAGGGCTACCGCCTGACTGACGACGACTGCCTGCGCCGCGAGGTGATCAGCGCGCTGATGTGCCACGGCAGGGTGGATTACGCGCCGCTGGAGGAGAGCCATGGCATTCGTTTTGACGAGTACTTCGAAGGCGCGTTGCGGCAGTTGCAGGAGCAGGTTGGCGACGGCCTGGTCGAACTGCACGACGATGCGCTGGTGCTGCTGCCCCAGGGACAACTGATGATGCGCAGCGTGGCCATGGCCTTCGATGCCTACCTGGGCGGTGGGCAGCAGGCGCGCTTCTCGCGCACCATCTGACTCATCCGCCCGTTCGCTGCAGCTGTTCCGCCAGGCGGCGGAACAGTGGGCGTGACGGAAAGCTAGGGCTGAGCGCCGGCTGCTGCATCCTTCTTGTAGGTGAGCTGGACCAGGTCCATCGGGACGTCGTAGTACCAGATCATCTGCACCGAATCGCCGGAGGTGCGGAGCAGGGCGATGCGATCTCCCTGGGGGACCACCTGCAGCCTCGGAGGCCGGGAGTTCCCGGTGTCATAGAGTCGGTTGTAGCCCGGTAGGCGGTCGGCGAGCCGGCGGGTATTGAGCGGGGTGCCGTCGCCCGCCAGGAACAGCAGGCCTCCCTCGGAAGTCCAGGCTGCGAATCGGTCAGCCTGCTCGTCGTAAGCGAGGGCATTGATGTCTATATTGTCCAGCGAGCGGAAGTCCTGCCAGCGCCCCTCGTCGACAGCGTAGCGGTACAGGTAGCCCTCGCCGCCCAGCGAAGCGAGGACCACCAGGTGGCGCTTGCTGTCGTAGGTCACGTCCGTGGGCCACGACAGGCGCGGAAAATTGTCGGGCAGCTCCAGCGGCGTCACCTTGCCGGTGGCCGGCTCCACGATCTCGAAAGCGTGGCTGGCGATCCGGTAGATACGCCCGTCCCCGGGCACCAGAATGGCGCCCTGCGAGGCCAGGGGGGCTGCTGGCGCGGTGCCGACGGGGCCTCCGAGAGACCAGGGAACCTTGGCGAAAGTCTTGTCGCTGAGCTGGAACTCCATGCTCTTCAGCGGCGCCTGGGGTTGCTCGCCCTGCAGGGTGAGATCGCTCTGCGGCGGATCCGGCTGATCGATGACGACCCGTTCGGGCAGTGAATACTGTCCGCGGAACGCGTCGACCTTTTCCACGCCGAACAGCGATTTCAAACCCTTCAGCAGGGCGACAAAGGTGCCGCTGTCCTTTTCGTAGCTATAGGGAAGTTTGGTCTGGTACACCGGAGCGGTCAGTGGCGTTTCCACTCGGGGGCGATCGTAGCCCGACACGAGAATCGCCCTGACCTGCGTAGCCTCGCTGGCACTGACCTGCCACACGATCCTTTCGTAACTGGCGAGAACCAGCAGCACCGACTTGCCGGGGCGGTCGATGCTGACCTGAACTGCCGTGCCCTGACGCGCCTTGCCTTCCGCCTCGTAGCCTGAAACCACCATCACTTCGGCGCCTTCGGCCAGGCTGGCCGGCGGCCGTGCGCTGCTCATGGGGGCCGGCGGCCGCTCGTCCAGGCTGGCCGCTGCAATCGCCGCAGGCGGATTGCGGATCGGCTCCGCGGGTTTCACCTCCCGCTGGCTCAGCAGCACGCGGTTCAGGCGCAGCTCCTGGAAGAGCAGGGAGCCCAGCAGCGCTGTCGAGATGGCCAGCAGGACGCACGTCGCCAGCAGTGTCCAATGCCAGACATCCAGCCGGCTGCTTGCCGCGGCAGGGTTGACGGGCGCCTGCGCCGGGGGCGAGTCGGCCAGTCGCCGGGCTGCTTCGACCTTGGCGTAGATGGCCCCGCACTGGGGGCAGGCATCGCTGGGCAGTGCATCGTTGAACTGATGCTGATGCCCGCACTTCAGGCAGGTTCGTTCCATCGCACATCCTTGTGTTCGAGGTGGGGGCCGCTAGCGTGGTGTCATCCCCTGGACGCCATGCCGGCCGGCCGGCGCACTGAGCATAGCGTGCCGGGCCGCGTCCAGTGTCTCAGTCGGCACGGGTATCCGATCTATCCAGCGCGCCGCCGGCGAATCCTCCCTTGCCGCATGAGCCGCCCCACGGATGACTCCGATCTGCCCCCCTGCGGCGCGGGGGCCGTCACGTCGGCGGTCCTAGGCGCTGTCCGCGGCGGCCTGGTAACTGCTGGGCGCCACCCCGAGGCTGCGGCGGAACATGCTGGAAAAGGCACTCGGGCTGTCGTAGCCCAGCTCCAGGGCCACGCGCGTAACCGGCGTGCCCGCGGAGAGGCGGGTGACGGCGGCGAGCAGGCAGGCCTGTTGGCGCCAGGCGCCGAAGGAGAGGCCCGTCTGCTGGCGGAACAGGCGGCTGAAGGTGCGCGTGCTGCAGTGCAGTTCGGCGGCCCAGGCGTCCGCCGTAACGCCAATGTGCGGCGCCCGCAGGAAGTCGCGGCACAGCTCGGCCAGGCGTGGGTGAGCCGGCAGCGGGGCGAACAGCGGCAGGCTCGGAGCCTGGCGCAGTTCATGGAGCAGCAAGCGCAGGAGGTCGCCATCGCGGCCATCCTCGTCGTGCAGCGCCGGCACCTCGACACTGGCCAGCAGCAACTCGTGCAGCAGCGGCGAAACGGTCAGCGCCTGGCACAGCAGCGTGTCGCGCACCGGCACCCGCGGGTCGATGTACAGGCTGCGGGTGCTGACCCCGCGCATCAGCACCCGGTGGCGCTTGCCGGCGGGAATCCACACACCGCTGTAGGGCGGGATTACCCAGGCGCCGTCCTCGGTCTCCACCTCCATCAGGCCGCTCATGCCATAGAGGAACTGCGCGCGCCGATGGGAGTGCGGCTGGAGCAGGGTGCCAAGCGGGTAGTCGGTACCGATGGCGAGTACGGCGCGGTCGACATCGTCGACGCTGGCGAGGGGAATGTTGAGCATGGTGACGGGTTTGGCTGGGTTGCGATGATTATTCGTCAATCCGCGCAAAATGGCCAACGACGCTGCGGCTGACTGGCGCAACCTGCTCTGCATTATGGAGTTTGCCGTAGGATCAGGCGGTCATGACTTGCCAGGAGGCGACTATGGGTATCCGTGGAAACGACCGTCAGATCGACAACATCGAGTTCAACGTCAGCGATATCGGGCGCAGCAAGGCCTTCTACGGCAGCGCCTTCGGCTGGACCTTCACCGACTACGGCCCGACCTACAGCGAATTCAGCGACGGACGTCTCACCGGCGGCTTCACCAGCGGTGAGCCGGTGCGCCCCGGCGGCCCGCTGGTCATTCTCTACGCCGATGACCTGGTGCAGGCCCAGGCCCGCCTGGAGGCCGCCGGCGCCACCATCAGCCGCGCCACGTTTGCGTTCCCTGGTGGCCGGCGCTTCCATTTCATCGACCCGGACGGCTACGAGCTGGCGGTCTGGTCGGCGGACTGAGCCCGGACCTGCTCGATGTAGCGTCGGGCCACTGGTGATTTCTCGAAACGCCGGTGCAGCAGCGACAACCACGAGCGAGGCTGGCAATCGGCGAGAGCGCGGTAGTTGACCCGTGGCAGCTGCACGCGGCGCACCACCGACTCGGGGACGATGGCGATGCCGCGGCCGAGCGAGACCAGCGCAATCACCGCGACCAGGCTGCCGGGCTGCTGGCCGAGGCGCGGAGAGAAGCCTCCGGCGCTGGCGACCTCCAGGGTGCCGGAGATCTGTTCGGGCAGGATGAAGGTTTCGTCGCTCAGGCGGGCGGCGCGAATCTCCGGCAGTTCGTTGAGGCGCGAGGCGGCGGGCAGGGCGAGGACGAAGTTTTCCTCCAGCAGCGCGACGGATTCCAGCTCCTCTGGCAGGTTCATCGGCGAGCGTACGTAGGCGAGGTCGAGGACCCCGTCGTGTAGTTGCGCCGGCAATTGCGCCATGGGCGCTTCGCTGATGTCGAGATCCACGCCCGGCGAGGTACGGGTGAACTGCTCGACATGCTGCTGCAGTACGCCGGAATAGGCCGCCGAGGCCACGTAGCCCACGCGCAGATGCCCGGTTTCACCCCGGCCGGCGCGCTGCGCGCCGAGTTGCGCCGCATCGAACTGGAGCACCGCCAGTTCGGCTTCACCCAGCAGCGCCTCGCCCGCAGCGGTCATGCGCACCTCGCGTTGGCTGCGCTGGAACAGCAGCACGCCCAGTTCCTTCTCCATGTCCTGGATCTGTCGGCTGAGGGTTGGCGGGGCGATGCCCAGCTGTTCGGCCGCACGGGTGAAGTGGCCGTGGCGGGCGACACTGAGGAAGTAGCGGAAATGGCGGATTTCCATGTTCGTTAGTCGCAGGCTAATGACGAAGGCCGCCATGGCTAACAAGCCCGGCGCGCGTGGGCGTTACCGTGGGGCAACACTACAAGGCCGCAAGCGTCAGAGCAAAGAGCGGGTGCGGCCGCCGCCGGAAGCCTTGCCATGTCTGAACGTCCCTCCGCTCGCTTCACCCTGCTGACCGCCTCGGCAGTGTGCTCGCTGATCATCCTCGACACCAACATCGTTGCCGTCTCGCTGCCCAGTATCGCCCGCGACCTGTCGGGTTCTTTTGCCGACATCGAGTGGGTGGTCAGCGCCTACCTGCTGGCCTTCGCCGCCTGCCTGCTGCCGGCCGGCAGCCTGGCCGACCGCTTCGGCCGGCGGCGCATGCTGCTGCTCGGGCTGGTGCTGTTCGGCGCGGCCTCGCTGGCCTGCGGGGCCGCGCCGAGCCTGCTGCTCCTGGACATTGCCCGTGCCGCCAAGGGCGTTGGCGCGGCCCTGTTGCTGACGTCGGCGCTGGCCGCCATCGGCCACCGCTTCCACGAGCCCGAAGAGCGCCTGCGGGCCTGGGCCTTCTGGGGCGCATGCATGGGCGCCACCATCACCTTCGCGCCGCTGCTGGGCGGGGTGATTTCCGCCACCCTGGGCTGGCGCTGGATCTTCTACCTGAACCTGCCGCTGGTAGCACTGCTCGGGGGCATGGCGCTGCGCAGCATCGAGGAATCCCGCGACAGTGCCGCCGCGCGCCTCGACCCGCTCGGTAGCCTGACCTTTGCCGGTGGCCTGGGTTACCTGATCTGGGCGTTGATCGACGCCAACCGCATCGGTTGGGACAGCCCGCCGACCCTCGCGCGCCTGCTGCTCAGCGCCGGCCTGCTGGGCCTGTTCGTGATGGTGGAGCGCAGCCAGGCGCGGCCGATGATCGATCTGCGGCTGATGCGCAGCGGGCGCTTCATCGGCGCCTTGCTCGGCATGTTCGCCTATGCCGCTTGCGCCCAGGTGATGATGACGCTGCTGCCGCTGTACCTGCAGAACGGCCTGCAGCTCTCCGCTGTCGCGGCCGGTGCCGGGATGCTGCCCTTCGCCGTCGCCATGCTGCTGACCCCGCGCCTGGGCATGCGCCTGAACAGCCGCTTCAGTCCGGCGCAGGTCTTCGCCCTGGGCCTGCTGCTGGTCGGCGCGGGCAACCTGCTTTGCGCACTGGCGGCCGGGCAGGGGGAGTACTTGCCGTTCGCCCTGGCCAGCCTGGTGCTGGGGGCCGGCGCCGGGCTGCTCAACGGTGATACGCAGAAGAACATCATGGCCTGCGTGCCCCGTGAGCGCACCGGCATGGCCTCGGGCCTGAGCACTACGACGCGCTTCGCCGCCATCGTGCTGGCCATCGGCATTCTCGGTGGCGTGCTGTCCGCACGCAGCGCCCAGTTGCTGCGAGATGTGCTGGCAACGGTGGCGCCCGCGCAACTGGACAAGGCCGCCGAGATGGCGATCCGTGCGGCGGCTGGCGATTTCAGTGCTGCGCTTTCGGTGGTTGACCCGGCACTGCGCGATGCGTTGGCACCCGCTGTGCGCCAGGCCTTCATCGGCGGGTTCGAGAGTGTGCTGCTGGTGGCGGGCATCGCGGCGCTGGTGTTTGCCGTGATGGTTGGCACGTTGCTCGGTCGGCCGATGCCGGTCCACGAGCCGGTGCCCGCTTGAAACGGCCGTTTGTCCGCTGGCGGGGATGAGGACGGTGGTTGCCGGAACTGTGGTTCGCCCGGCCGGGTCAGGAATCAGGGAGAGTGCGCGTTGTGCGCCTCGTCTCCGCCACTCAGCGCAGAACGGGCCATCCGTGGCCCAGGGGAGAACCGCATGCAGCAGTCAGTCGAACCGGAATTCATGGCACCCAGTGAATACCTGACTTCCACGGGCGTCGCCGTGTTGATGTCGCCGCGCTACATTGCCCCCGGCAAGGTGGGCGAAGTGCTGCTGTCGTTGGCGAAGGTTCCCGCTGGCGTCTCGCCGCTGGACGTGGTGGTCGGCCCGTGGGAATCCCACGAAGAGGCGTTCCAGGCGTCCCACGATGCGGCAGAGCGCTGGGTCGAGCGCCTCGACCCCGACGCCTGAGGGAGCGCCGCGCACCCTGGCTGTCGCCGTCAGCGGTAGCGCTGGCGGTCGGCCTCGGTGATCGGGCGAATCACGCGCGCCGGATTGCCGGCCGCCAGCACGCCTTCGGGAATGTCGCGCACCACCACGGCGCCAGCGCCGATCACGCTGTTCGCGCCGATCCACACGTTGTCGCCAATGCTCACCGGGTGCGCGTACTCCAGGCCCTGGTTGCGCCGCTCGGCGTCCAGCGGGTGGCCGGCGGTGTAGATGCCGACGTTGGGCGCAATGAACACGTCATTGCCGATGCTGACCTTCGCGCCATCGAGGATCACCAGGTTGACGTTGGCGTAGAAGCGCGCGCCGATCTCGATGTTGAAGCCGTAGTCGCAGTGCAACGGGCCTTCGATGACGAAGCCTTCGCCAATGCTGCCAAACAGCCCTGTGAGAATCGCCTCGCGACGCTCGCGGTCATCCGGGTGGCTGTGGTTGAAGTCGAAGAGTTTCGCCTTGGCCTCGGCACGCTGGCGTAGCACCTGCGAGTCGTGATTGGCGTCGTAGAGTAACCCGGCGGCAGCTTTTTCCAGCTCGTTCATCAAGGTTGATTCCTGGCGGCTTTGAAGGCGTTCGACGTCCTGGCGAACGCAGCGGTTCCCTTTGCGGAAAATGGCAGGCGCGGCTCTGCGTCGAGCAGTCGAAGGGCGTGTCCAGATTTGGTAGTGAATACTACAGAAAATAGATATTGAAAGTTTCTGGAGCGCATTATACAAATTAGCCACAACAAGAGGCGCCCCCATGCTCACACTCAAAGACCGCCTGAACACCCCGGAAGTCGAACTCACCAAGGCCGAGCGCAAAGTCCTGCGCGCCTTGCTCGACGACTACCCGCGCAGCGGCCTCGGACCGATGTCGCGCCTCGCGCGCCAGGCCGGCGTCAGCGATCCGAGCATCCTGCGGCTGGTGAAGAAGCTCGGCTTCAGTGGCTACAGCGACTTCCAGAATGCCCTGATGGCCGAGGTGGATGACCGCCTGCGTTCACCGCGCACCCTGCTCGCCGGGCGCCGCGAAGGCATGAGCCGCGATGACGTCTGGTCCAATTACCTGAGCGATGCCGGCGAAGGCATCCAGCGCACCCTGGCCCTGACCCAGGCCGACGACGTGCGCCTGCTCGCTGACTGGCTGCTCGATCCCAAGCTGCGCGTCTTCTGCCACGGCGGGCGCTTCAGCCGCTTCGTCGCCGGCTACCTGGTGGCGCACCTGCGCATGCTGCGCAGCGGCTGCCTGCTGCTGGACGACGGCGCCGCGCTGCCCGACCAGTTGGGCGATATCGACCGCCAGGCGCTGGTGGTGGTGTTCGACTACCGCCGCTACCAGGCCCAGGCGCTGGGCGTGACCCGTGCGGCCAAGGCCCGCGGCGCGCGGGTGGTGCTGTTCACCGACATCTACGACTCGCCGTTGCGCGAGTTCGCCGACCTGATCATCAGCGCCCCGGTGGAGTCCCCGTCGCCCTTCGACACCCTGGTGCCGACCATGGCCCAGGTCGAAGCGCTGATCGCCAGCCTGGTAGCGCGCATGGACGGCCAGCTCGACGAACGCCTGGAAGGCATCGACCACCTGAGAGCTGCCTTCGGCAGCCACATCCTTGAGGAATGACCGTGTTCAGCTTGCCCCACCACTCGCCCCGTGACCTGCCGTTCACCCCCGGCCAGACCGCCATCCTGTTCGTCGACATGCAGAACGCCTGGGTCATTCCCGGCCGCGATGCCCATGTCGATCCGCAGACGCACCGCTACTTCTACGACCGCGTCGAGGCGAGCGTGATACCCAACCAGCAGCGCCTGCTGGCGGCCATGCGTGAGGTCGGCGGGGAAGTGCTGCACACCATCATCGAAAGCCTCACCGCCGATGGCCGCGACCGCTCGCTGGACCACAAGCTCTCCGACATGCACCTGCCCAAGGGCAGCCCGGACGCCCAGGTGATCGATGCCCTGGCGCCGCGGGAAAACGAGATCGTCCTGCCGAAGACATCCTCGGGCGTCTTCAACTCCACCGCCATCGACTACGTGCTGCGCAACCTGAACACCCGTCACCTGATCATCTGCGGCGTGGTCACCGACCAGTGTGTGGACATGGCCGTGCGCGACGCCGCCGACCGGGGCTACCTCGTCACCCTGGTGGAAGACGCCTGCGCCACCCACACCGCCGAACGCCACCAGGCCTGCCTGGAAGCGATCAAGGGTTACTGCTGGATCGCCGACACCGACAGCGTGCTGGCCCGCATCGCCGCGCTGGCCTGAGGCCGGGAGAACGTCATGAGTCAGAACAATAACAATCCCGCTCCGATGCGCCTGACCAGCTTCGTCACCACCGACCTCTGCGGCATCACCCGCGGCCGCTCGCTTCCCGAATCGGAAGTCGCCGAGCAACTGGCCACCGGCTGTGGCTGGGTGCCCGCCAACAGCGCGCTGACGCCGCAGGACATCATTGCCGACGACAACCCCTGGGGCAGCCATGGCGACCTGCGCCTGCTGCCCGACCCGAGCAGCCGGGTGCGCCTGGAAAACGGCCCCGATTCCCAGGCCGCGCCGCTGGATTACCTGCACGGCGACCTGGTGACGACCACTGGCGCGCCGTGGCCGGTCTGCCCGCGTACGCTGCTGCGCGACGAGATCGCCCGCTACCGCGAACTGGGCCTGCAGGTCACCGCCGCCTTCGAACACGAATTCAACCTGCTCGGCCTGCCGGACGAGCGTGCCGCCGCCTTCTCCCTGCAGGCGCAGCGGCAGACCGGCAACTTCGGCGGCTGGCTGATGAGCGCGCTGGAGCAGATCGGCGCCGAGCCGGAAATGTTCCTGCCCGAGTACGGCCGCAACCAGTACGAGGTCACCTGCCGGCCGACCCAGGGCGTTGCTGCTGCGGACCGCGCGGTGAACGTCCGCGAAGTCACCCGCGAGATCGCCCGCCAGTTCGGCTGGCGCAGCAGCTTCACGCCGCTGCTGGCGCCCGGCGCCGTGACCAACGGTGTGCACCTGCACCTGAGCCTGCAACGCCTGGATGGCACTCCGGTGTTCTACGACGAGGCCGCGCCGACCAACCTGTCCACGCTCGCCGAACACTGGGCCGCCGGCGTGCTGCGCCACCTGCCGGCACTGTGCGCGCTGACCGCGCCGACGGCGGTGTCCTACCTTCGGCTGAAACCGCACCACTGGAGCGCCGCCTACGCCTGCCTGGGCCTGCGCAACCGCGAAGCGGCGCTGCGCATCTGCCCGGTGGTGGAGATTGGCGGCAAGTCCAAGGCGCGCCAGTTCAACCTGGAATTCCGCCCCATGGACGCCACCGCCAGCCCGCACCTGGCCATGGCCGCGGTGCTGATCGCCGGGCGCCTGGGCATGCAGCAGGAGCTGCCGCTGTCGGCGGTCACCGATGTCGATCCGCACAGCCTCAGCGATGCGCAGCGCGAGGAGTTGGGCATCAAGTCCCTGCCCGGTTCGCTGGAGGAGGCCCAGCGCCTGCTGCTGGCCGATAGCGAACTCTGCGCGCAGCTGCCGCCGGCCCTGCTGCAGACCTACGTCGCCATGAAGCGCCAGGAACTGGCCCTGACCCGTGAACTCAGCGAAGAACAACTCTGTGAATCCTATGCAAAGTTCTACTGAATCCGGCCTTTACCGGCGCCCGCCGTTCGAGATCGTCAACCCGCAGGGCAAGAGCCCGGTGCTGCTGGTCTGCGAACACGCCAGCCGCTACATCCCCGACGAGCTGGCGCAACTGGGCCTGGACGACACGGCGGCCGCCGAGCACATCGCCTGGGACATCGGCGCGCTGGACCTGGCCCGCGAGCTGTCGGCGCGCCTGGATGCCACGCTGCTGGTGGCCAACTACTCGCGCCTGCTGATCGACCTCAACCGGCCGCTGTCCGCTC
Source organism: Pseudomonas sp. HS-18 (assembly GCF_020401845.1). Lineage (NCBI taxonomy): Bacteria > Pseudomonadati > Pseudomonadota > Gammaproteobacteria > Pseudomonadales > Pseudomonadaceae > Pseudomonas > Pseudomonas sp. HS-18. Next base: position 3,872,084 of record NZ_CP084413.1, on the reverse strand, counting down.
CGGATGCGATTCCCGAGCACAGCGAGATCTACCCGATTCCCGGCAACTGCAACCTGAGCGCAGCGGCCCGGCAGGAGAGGGTGGCGCGCCTGTTCGAGCCGTTCCACCAGCAACTGACCGCGCTGCTCGACGAGCGCCTGGCTGCTGGCCGGCCGACTCGTCTGGTGGGCGTGCACAGCTTCACTCCGAGCTATCGCGGCGAGCCTCGCCCGTGGGTCGCCGGGGTGCTCTACGCCAAGGCCGAAGCCTACGCCCAGCGCATGGTGGCGGGGCTGCGGGAGAGCGACGAGGAGATCGGCGTCAACCAGCCCTATGTGATCGACCCGTTGGAGGACATGACCGTCCCGGTACATGGCGACGAACGCGGCGTGGACGCCGTGCTGATCGAAATCCGCAATGACGGACTGCGGACCCCGCAAGGGGTGGAAGCCTGGGCAGTACGCCTGGCTCCCTGGCTCTGAGAGCCTGTTTACGACCTGCTGCGCGTCGGCCGCAGGGCGTTGAAAAGCGCCCTCAGATGCTCATTTACGGCTCGTAAACTCCGCTCTTCGGGCGCTTTTCGCCTACTACGGCTCTAGCTCGCGAGGTCGTAAGCAGGCTCTGAGGACCCCAACCCGGCTGGCCCCGTTCGACTGGCCGGGCAGGTTCTGAAAACAACAACAATTCAGCGCATGAGCGCCGAACCCTTACAGCTGCCGTTCCCAGAGGAAGTGCCCCGTGGCTATCGAACAGTTCGGATACAAGCAACAACTCCGCCGCAGCCTGACGCTCGGCGACCTGGTGATCTACGGGATGATCTTCATGATCCCGATCGCGCCCTTCGGCGTTTACGGCTGGGTCCACGCGGACGCCCACGGCATGGTGCCGATGGCGTATCTGGTGGGCATGGTGGCGATGCTCTTCACCGCGCTGAGCTATGGCGCGATGTCCCGCGCCTTTCCCATTGCCGGCTCGGTGTACTCCTACGCCCAGCGCGGCATCCACCCCAACGTCGGCTTCATCGCCGGCTGGGTCCTGCTGCTGGACTACCTGCTGATCCCGCCGCTGCTCTACGTGTTCAGCGCGCTGGCGCTGAACCACCTGTTCCCGGCGATTCCCAAGCTGGCGTTCATGCTGATCTTCCTGGTGTCCGCCACGCTCATCAACCTGCGCGGCATCACCCTGGCTGCGCGCTTCAACCTGCTGTTCCTGATCGCCGAACTGGTGGTCCTGGCGATCTTCCTGGTCGTTGGCTACCAGGCGCTGCAGGGTGGCATGGGCAATGGTCGGCTGACCCTGGAACCGCTGCTGCAACCGGAGCATTTCAACCTCGGCCTGGTGATGAAGGCGGTGTCCATCGCGGTGCTGTCGTTCCTCGGTTTCGACGCGATTTCCACTCTCGCCGAAGAGGTCAAGGGCGACCCGGCCAAGCAGATCGGCCGCGCCTCGCTGATCGCGCTGTTCGTCATGGGCGCCATCTTCATCGTACAGACCTGGCTGGCCACTGACCTTGCCGCCGGCATGACCTTCAAGTCGGCGGACACCGCCTTCTACGAGATCGCCGAAGCGGCCGGCGGCAGTTGGCTGTCCACGCTGACCGCAGTGGCCACTGCGCTGGCCTGGGGCGTGACCGTCTCCATCACTTCGCAGGCTGCGGTTTCCCGTCTGCTGTACTCCATGGCCCGCGACGGCAAGCTGCCGCGCGTGCTGGCCAAGGTGCATCCGAAGTACCAGACCCCGCACATCAGCCTGTACCTGGTGGGTGTGTTGTCGCTGGGCATCGGCATCTACTTCCTCGACTCGCCGGACGTGCTCACCTCGCTGGTCAACTTCGGCGCGCTGACCGGCTTCTGCCTGCTGCACATCGCGGTGATCAACCACTACTTCATCCGCCAGAAGAGCGGCCGGGTGCTGCGCCACCTGGTGTTCCCGCTGGTGGGGCTGGTGATCATCGCCTACGTGCTGTTCAGCATGAGCCGTGAAGCGCAGGAGCTGGGGGTGGGCTGGATCGCCATCGGCCTGGTGTACCTCGCGGTGCTCAGCCGACGTGGCAACGGCAGCGAGCTGGCGCGGGAAATCTGACCGGGTGCGCCGTGCTGTTGCAGACGGCACGGCGCACTTTGACAGACGGCGGGGCGTGCCCCATAAAGATCCGGGTCGGTGGCGGACAGTGTTTCCACCGACTGCTTTCGCCGGGGCAGGGAAGCCGGCACGACTGACGAATCATCGCGAAGCATCATGAGCAGGAAAGATCAGGACAGCCCCTTCACCCTGGACCGCATCGACGAGGAGATCATCCGCATCCTCCGTCACCAGGGCCGCATCACCTACGGCAAGCTGTCCGCCCTCGTGCACCTCACCCCGCGCCCCTGCCAGGAGCGCGTCCGCAAGCTGGAACGACACGGCATCATCCGTGGCTACGGCGCGGTCATCGACGAGCAGAAGATTTCCGCCGGGCTCTCGCTGCTGGTACTGGTCGCACTCTCGAACCAGAGCGGCCGCAGCGCCCAGAAGGCCTTCGAGGCCCGCGTCATCGCCTGCCCGGAAGTGCTGCACTGCCAGCTGATCAGCGGGACCTTCGACTACAGCGTGCGCATGCGCTGCCGGGACATGGAGCACTACCGCGCGCTGACCGAAACCTGGCTGAACGACGAGAGCCTGCACATCGACAAGCTGGTTGCCCATCCCGAGCTGACGACCATCAAGGAATCCGCCAGCTAGCCTTTCGACGCCCCATTCGGCGGCGCCAGTTCCTTGGGTTTCCCGCCTGCAATATCGGCCTGTCGAGGGCTGCTATAAGCACAGCCGAATCGGCTGTTGCCGCTCGCCAATACAGCCGGATCGGCCGGCGCGGGCCCGTATTACAGCCGGGATTTCACCACGGCGAGTGGGAAAATCGTCTTGCCCCTCTCTGACGTGCAGACCTGTTCCAGGGCCTCTGCGACCTTGTTGTGCCCGCTGTTCGAGACACGGCGGAGGCGGGCTGCAGTCCAATCAGAAGACGCCAATCACAACAATCGGAGGTCCCACCATGACCCGCTTCGTCGACGTCCCCACGATGTCCCAACTGGTCCAGCAGATCGGTGTCGCCCGCTTCATCGGCGAACTCGCCGACACCATCGCTCAGGACTTCGTGCGCTGGGAGTCCTTCGACAAATCCGCCCGCGTCGCCAACCATTCCGAGATCGGTGTCATCGAACTGATGCCGGTGTCCGACACCGCCCGCTATGCCTTCAAGTATGTCAATGGCCACCCGCAGAACACCCAGCGCGGGCTGTTCACCGTCATGGCCTTCGGCGTGCTGGCCGATGTCGAGACAGGCTATCCGGTGCTGCTCTCCGAACTCACCGTGGCCACCGCGCTGCGCACCTGCGCTACCTCGCTGATGGCTGCCCGCGCCCTGGCGCGTCCGGACTCGCGACGCATGGCGCTGATCGGCAACGGCGCGCAGAGCGAGTTCCAGGCGCTGGCCTTCCACCACCACCTGGGCATCGAGGAAATCGCCGTCTACGACATCGATCCGCAGGCCACTGAAAAACTGATCCGCAACCTCTCGGAATTCCCCAACCTGAAGATCATCCGCGCCGGCTCCACCGCCGAAGCGGTGCGCGGCGCCGACATCGTCACCACGGTGACCGCCGACAAGGCCTACGCGACCATCCTCACCCCGGAAATGATCGAGCCGGGCATGCACATCAACGGCGTGGGTGGTGACTGCCCAGGCAAGACCGAGCTGCATGCCGACGTCCTGCGCGCCGGCAAGGTGTTCGTCGAGTACGAGCCGCAATCGCGCGTCGAGGGCGAGATCCAGCAGATGCCGGCGGACTTCCCGGTAACCGATCTGTGGCGGGTACTGGCCGGCCAGGTCGGCGGGCGTGACAGCGCCGAGCAGGTGACCATCTTCGACTCGGTCGGCTTCGCGCTCGAAGACTACTCGGCACTGCGCTACGTGAACGAACAGGCCAGCCGCCTGGACCTCGGCGAGCGCATCGACCTGGTGCCGTGGAGCGAGGACGAGGACAACGATCCCAAGGACCTGTTCCGCTACACCCGCTCCGGCAAGGCGCGCAAAGGGCTGCGCCGCATCGCCTGACGCTCAGCGCGCTTCTTCGGGGATCGCCAGCGGCGGGCGGCTGAGGTCGCTGGCGTTCTGCGTGGTGGCGGCGACACGGGCCTTGAGCCATTGGCTGAAGGCCTTCACCACCGGGCGCTCGGCCTTCACCGGGTCGGTCACCAGGAAATAGCCCCGGCTGGACTGGATGGTGATGTCGAACGGGCGCACCAGCAGGCCGCGCGCCAGGGCATCGCCACTGAGCAGGTTGTCGCCGATGGCCACGCCCTGGGCGGCAATGCAGGCGGCGATGGTGCAGGGCGCGTCGGCGAACAGCACGCCGGAGCGGTGGTCGATGGCACTCGCGCCCACGGCGCCCAGCCACAGGCGCCAATCGGCGAAATCGTTCATGTGCAGCAGCGTGTAGTGGGCCAGGTCCGCCGGCTGCGTCAGGCCGCCGCGCGAGTGGATCAGGCGCGGGCTGCACACCGGGAAGAAGTGCAGGGCCACCAGTTGCTCCACCGTCTGGTTCGGCCAGTCGCCGCTGCCGTAGGCGATGAACAGGTCGGCATCGCTGGCGCTGGTGTCCTGCGGCACGCGCGGCGTCACCACGTGCAACTGCACCTGCGGGTATTGCGCGAGGAAATCCCCCAGGTGCTGGCATAACCAGTAGGTGGCGAAGCCGGGGTTGCAACTCACGCACAGCGGCCCGCTGACCTGCTGCTCGTCGAAGCTGCTGCCGGCCAGCTGCACCTCCGCGAGGATGCGCTGCACGTCGCGCGCATACCTCTCGCCCCGATAGGTCAGGCGGATGCCGCGCCCGGTGCGCTCGGTCAGGGCGAAGCCCAGGCGTTCCTCCAGCGTGGCGATGCGGTGGCTGACCGCGCTGCGGGTGAGGTTCAGCTCCGTGGCGGCGGCGGACACGCTGCCCAGCCGGGCCACGGCATCCAGCGCGCGCAGGGCGGTCATCGAAGGAAAGTGCATGGGCGGTCCAATTCTCGACTGGTGAAACTAACCGGACATGGGGTGGCGAAATCCTGCGCTTGTTGCGAATTCCGCTTCACCAATACTAGGCCACACGACAACAACAACAGGCAATGATGAGGAAGCCGCCATGTCGAAATTCAAGGCCTACGTCCAGCAGTGGATCGACGAGCACCGCCAGCAGCTGTCCGACTGGCACCAGGTGATCTGGCATTTCGCCGAGCCGGCCTTCCGCGAGTACAAGTCCTGCGCCTGGTACGTGGAATTGCTGCGCCGCGAAGGCTTCACGGTGGAAGAGGGCAGTGGCGGCATGCCCACCGCCTTCGTCGCCACCTTCAGCAACGGCGAAGGGCCCATCCTCGCCACCTATGCCGAATACGACGCGGTGCCGGGCAACTGCCAGGCGGCGGCGACCAAACCAATGCCGCGCGAGGGCCTGTCGAAATACGCGCCGGGCCACACCGACCCGCATTCCGCGCTGGGCATCAGTGCCCTGGGCGGCGTGCTGGCGGCCAAGGCGGCGATGCTGGAATTCGGCATCGCCGGCACCATCAGGTTCTTCGGCGAGCCGGCGGAAAAGCTGCGCGCCTCCAAGCCCGTGCACGCCGCCAAGGGCTACTACGACGACCTCGACGCCGCCGTCAGCTTCCACCCCACCTACATGCTGCCGCTGACCAACACCACCACCTGGGACACGCACTGCGGCATCGCTTACTCGTATATCTACACCTTCACCTGCGAAGACCCGCAGAGCTGGATTGCCGCCGACCGCTACAGCCCGATCCCGCAGAACCACCTCGCGGCTCGCGCGCCGGGCGCCAATGATGCGCTGGTGCACTTCTACACGCTGAACGAAAGCCTGCGCCGCTCGACGCTGCCGTTTACCGGCCTGTGGAGCTTCAACGAGGCCATCCTCACCGCCGGCCAGGCCACCGCCGACAACCTGCCGCCGCACATCTCGCAGATCCAGTACCTGCTGCGTTGCGACTCCATCGAGCAGGCCGAGACCATCTCCACGGTGATGGACAACAACGCCGCCGCCGCGGCCATGGCCACCGGCTGCCAATGGAAGAAGACCTGGGTCTGCAAGTCCCGTGGCGGGTTGGCCAACCACGCACTGGCGCAGGCTTGCTACGACAACCTCGCCGCTATCGGCGCGCCGACCTGGGGCGAAAAGGCCATCGCCGTGGCGCGGGAAATCCAGGCGAACCTCGGCCTCGACCCCATGGACGAGCCCTTCCTGCCGGCCACCCAGGCGCTGATCGAGCCGCAGGAATGCGAGCGGCAGATGCGTCTGCAGATGCCGGCGTGGCAGAAGTACCTGACCTCCGACGATTACCCCGAATACACCTGGCACTGCCCGACCGTGCGCCTCTACGTGGCCCGGCCGATGCTCAGCGCACCCGTGGGCTTCACCTATCCGGACTGGGTATCCAACGCCCTGGGCGGCATCCGCGAGACCATCGACCCGATGATCGACGTGGCGTCGAAGACCATCGGCAGCACACTGATCGAGCTGTTCACCGATGCCGATCTGCTGGCCGAGGCGACCCGCGAGTTCAACCAGCGTACCGGCGGCGGCATCGGTGGCGAGCAGTGGCAGGCGCCGTTGCTGCCGAAGGACTTCAAGGTCCCGCACCGCTTCCGCTGGCCGGAATACATCCGCACGGTGCGCGGCGAGGAGTGGTGGATTCCGGCGCGGGAGGACGAGTGATCCATGGCTTCCCGTGCTTCGTCGTGATTGGGTCGCAGCCGTCGCGCAACGGCGTTGTACCGACCCAATCCGTGCCTGGGCCTTTCCCTCACCCCAGCCCTCTCCCAGTGGGAGAGGGCTGAGCCGAGCGCGAAGCAATGGGGCAGGGGGGCAGGTTTGCGAATGGCGCCTACAAGGCGCGCTTGAACCAGCGCACCAGTGCTGCGCCGATCTCCACGGTGCGCGAGCGTGAAGGGCAACCCGGCGTCGAGATCAATTGCGGCAGGAGGAAGCCAACCTCGGCTTCATTCGGACCGCAGAGCACCGGGGCCGGTGCTTCGACGAACTCTTCGTCCCAGCGCGGGAAGCGTTGGCTTGCGCTGTCGTATGCATGCCGTGCGTTCATGGTCGAATCCCTCCCTAAAGGTCCAGCACCAGCGGTTGCACGCCGCTCTCGTCCTGCGCCGGGATGGCGCAGCAGATCAGTACGCTGCCGGCTTCGGGCAGCTCCGCCGGCGGGTTGGGGTAGTGCACCAGGCCGCTGACGACCTTGGTCCGGCAGGTGCCGCAGGAGCCGCCGCGGCAGCTGAAGTCGGGTGACAAACCGCGAGCTTCGGCCAGCTCCAGCAGCGTGCCGCTCTCGGGTTTCCAGCGTGCTTCCTTGGCCGAGCCGGCGAAGTACACGGGCACTGGCTCGGTAGCGGCGGGCGGCTGCACCAGCGCCGGCGCCAGACCGTCGCCCTGGCGCTTGAGCGTCGATGGGCCGAAGGTTTCGGCGTGGATGCGTGCGTCGGCAATATTCAGTCCGCGCAGGCCGTCGTAGATCGCCTGGGTGAATTCGCCGGGGCCGCAGACATAGAAGTCGTAATCGTCCAGTGGCAGCCGGGCCTTGATCGCCGCGATGTCCAGCCGGCCGGTCTGCTCGAAATCGCGTCCGGGCAGTGCTTCCGGCTCAGGACGACTGAGCGCGCGATGGACCTGCAACTGCTGGGCGCGTTGGCGGAGCTCGGTGATTTCACGCTGGAACGGCAATTGGCGCAGGCTGCGCGCGGACTGGAACAGATGAATGCTCCGGGTCGACGCGGCCACCGATTCGCGCAGCATCGACAGCAGTGGGGTGATGCCCACACCCGCGCCGATCAGCACGACCGGCCGCGCGGTGTCGTTTTTCAGCGTGAAACTGCCCATGGGCGCGCGGACCTGCAGGCTATCGCCCACCTGCAGTTGTTCGTGCAGGTGGCGGGACGCCGGGCCCTGGGCCTTCACGCTGATGCGCAGCTCGCCGTCCGACGGCGCGCTGGACAGGCTGTAGGTGCGGATCAGTGCCTGCTCGCCGATTGCCAGGCGTACAGGCAGATGCTGGCCTGGCGCGAGACTCACGGCGGTGCCGGCCGGCGGTTGCAGGTAGAAGGAGCGGATGTCCTCGCTCTCCTGCTCCACGCGCAGCACCTGCCAGTCCTGCCATTGCTGGCGCTGCTCGCGTTCCTGCAGTCTGGCGTCGGCCTCGGCCCAGGTGCCGGTCATCAGGCTGGTGGGCGAGTATTCGCGCAAGCTCCAGCGCAGCGCCAGGGCGCTGCGGCGCAGGACAGCGTGCTGCACATCCAGGGTCCACAGGCGTTCGGCGCCTTCGAAGGCGGCGAGCAACGGGCTGTCGAAAAGAATCTCGGTGCAGCCATGGACTTGCAGTACGTCGCCGCTGGCGAAGTCCACGAACAGCAGCCCCGCTTGCGGATTGGCCTGCAGGTTGCCCAGGGTGTTGAAGTGCAGGTTGCCGGCATAATCGGGGATGACCAGGCGATTGCCGTCGACCTTGACGAAGCCGGGACGCCCACCACGGTGGGAGACGTCCACCGAGCGCTCGCCATCCTCGTGCTGCACGTAACTGGCGACGAAGAAGGTGTCGGCGTCGCGGATGATTGCCGCCAATTCCTCGTTCAGCGCGGCGAAGTCCTCGCGCGGGGCACGCTGGTTGTAGCGCTGCTCGTCGCGGCTCCACTCGCGTTTCTGGATGTACTGCGGGCAGTTGCCGAAAGAGTGCTCCACGGCCACGGTCAGCAGTCCAGCCTCGGCTTCGCGGAGGACGCCATTCATGCGGTTGCGCCGCCGGGTGTGCAGCTCGATGCCCAGCAGGCCGACGGCGCTACCGGCTTGCAGGCCGCTGGCGGCGGGGTCCTGATGGTCGGCCACGCTGTCCAGCAGCAGGCTTTTCGGGTCGGGGGAGGTTATGAAACCTTCCGCGCCTTCGAGCAGGGTCGCCCAGGGCCGGCCCTGCTGATCCACGGCGCCGACGATGATGAAGGGCAACTGCTGGTAGAACTCGCGGTGCTGGTCGGGCATGTAGTCGCGGATGACCTTCTGGCCATGGACCTCCATGCGGTCGGCCACGCCGACGCGTTCCTGGATCGCCTTCTCGCCGGCGTGCCACGGGGAGGTACGGTGTTTGGGCAACTGGAACATGACGAGCACCTCGCAGTAGGCGCCGCCGGGTCGCCCGGCGGCGGGGGTTGCATCAGGCTTGCAGGCCGATGGCGGTGCGCTGCATCGGTACGAAGCCGGGCAGGGCTTCCACGCGAGCCAGCCAGGCGCGCAGGCTCGGGTACTCCTGCAGGGAGACGTTGCCCTCCGGTGCATGGGAAATGTAGGAGTAATTGGCGACGTCGGCGATGGTCGCTTCGTTGCCGGCCAGGAAAGGCTTCTTCGCCAGCTCGCCCTCCATCACCTGGAACAGGGCATGGGCGCGGGTAGCGACTTCCTCGGCGTTGAATTTTGCACCGAACACGGTGATCAGCCGTGCCGCAGCAGGACCGAAGGCGACCTGCCCGGCGGCCACCGACAACCAGCGCTGCACGCGGGCGGCGCCTTGCGGGTCTTCCGGCAGCCAGCGGCCGTTGCCGTATTTCTTCGCCAGGTAGACCAGAATGGCGTTGGAGTCGGCGACGATCACGCCTTCGTCATCGATCACCGGCACCTGGCCGAAGCTGTTCAGGGCGAGGAAGTCCGGGTGCTTGTGTGCGCCCTTGGCGAGGTCGACGTCGATCAGTTCGGCGGGCAGTTGCAGCAGCGAGAGCATCAGCTCGGCGCGGTGCGCGTGGCCGGACAGCGGGTGGCGAAAGAGCTTGATGGTGTGGGACATGACGGTGACTCCGTTGGCTTGAGTGGGTAGGCAGCGCGAGTCGGTCCGTGGTGGGTTGCTCGAGCTGATGGGTGAATGCTGCGCTCGATGGCCGGCGCGCAGAATCCCCAGTACGGGCAATCCAGCGTTTCAGAATGCGGAAGAATGGGGCGCAGGGTTGCCAGCGGGCGCAGCCGTTCCCAAGCCTGCAGGGGGGCGCCAACAAGCTCGCTCTTACAGAGAAGCTGCGCAGGAGCGAGCTTGCTCGCGAACTGCCCTGAGCTCAGAAGAGGGATGGGGCGCTTCTGGATACGGCGTGCCTCACCCGCGCAACGCGGGATGCGCACGCAAACGCGGCACCACGAAATCGAGGAAGGTGCGCACGCGCGCCGCGGCACGACGGCCTTCGCGGTAGATCAGCTGCACCGGCAACCCTGGCGCCGCATAGTCCTGCAAGACCACCTGCAGGCGCCCATCGCTGAGGTCGGCATGGGCCTCGTGGCTCATGCAGCGGGTCAGTCCGAGGCCCAGTCCGGCGGCGCGGATTGCCGCATGGGTGGTGCTGCACGCCAGGCGCGGGGTCAGGCGCACCGAACGCGGGGCGTCCTGGTGGCGGAAGCGCCACTCGCTGACCGCACCCTGGCCGCCGGCAACGATGATGCGATGCGCCTTGAGGTCCTCCGGTGCTTGCGGTACGCCATGGCGGGCCAGGTACTCGGGCGATGCGCAGATCACCGGCCGCACCGTGCCCACCGGCAGGGCGAAGCCGGAAGAGTCGGGCAGGGCGCCAATGACCAGAGCGACGTCGATGCCATCTTCCAACAGGCGCGGCAGGTCTTCGCGGTGTCGGCTGAGCAGCCGCACCTCGGGAAAGGCGGCCAGGTAGTCCAGGGCGATGGGCGCGAAAATCCGGTCGGCCATCAGCAGCGGCAGGCAAAGGTTCAACTGCCCGGCCGGGTGCGCCTGCAGTCCGCTGAGCGAGCCTTCAGCCTCCTCGATACCTTGCAGAATCTGCCTGCAACTGGCGGCGAAGGCCTCGCCGCTGGGGCTCAGTTCGGCTCCGCGCGGACCACGCAGCAGCAGCTCGCAGTGCAGACGCGACTCCAATCCGGCTACCAGGCGCATCACCGTGGCGGGGGACAGCTGCAGCCGCCGCGCGCCCGCGGCAAGGCTACCGGAGCGCGCCACGGCGTCGAATGCCTGCATTTCCCGGAAGCGGTTCACGGCTTGGCAGCTTGCAGGTAGGGGTCGGCGCGCAGGCGCTCGGCGCAGTGACTGACGAAGCTGCGCACCTTCGCCGGTAGCCGTGCGCCGTCCTGGTAGAGCAGGTGGATCGGCAGCGGCGCCGTGGAAAAGTCGGCCAGAACGATTTCCAGCTCGCCGCGCGCGGCGGCTTCGGCCGCCTGGTACGACAGAACGCGGGTGAAGCCGCCGCCCAGGCGCGCGGCATGGAGAGCCGCGTTGTTCGAACTGACCACGAAGCGCGACGGCGGGCGCAGGGTCAGCGGGCCCTCCGGGGTGATGAACTGCCAGTCGGTGAGCAGCACGCTGGTGGCGGCCATCACCACCGGCGCATCGAGCAATTCATTGGGGTGCTGCGGACGACCGTAGCGGTCGAGGAACGAGGGGGCGGCACAGATCACCGGGCGGATTTCACCGACCTTGAGCGCCGTCAGGCTGCCCTCGGGCAACTGGCCAATGCGCACGGCGACATCGATGCCCTCGTCGAGCATGTTCACCACGCGGTCCACCAGCAGTGCGTTGACCGTCACCTCGGCATGGGCCTCCAGGTAGCTGGCGATCAGCGGGATCAGGTACAGCTCGCCGAACAGTACCGGGGCGGTCACCGTGAGGTTGCCACGCGGGCGCAAGGCGCTGCCGGAGGCCAGCTCCTCGGCATCCTCCAGTTCCTGCAGGATGCGCCGGCAGTCCTCGACATAGCGCTGGCCGGCCTCGGTCAGCCGCACGCTGCGCGTACTGCGGGCCAGCAGCAGGGTGCCCAGGCGCTGCTCCAGCGCGGCGATGGCGCGGGTCACGCTGGGCGGCGAAAGGCCCAGTTGCCGGGCGCCGGCGGCAAGGCTGCCGGCTTCGGCCACGGCCAGCAGCACTGTCATTTCCTGAAACCTGTCCATGGATCACCGTTGTCGCCTTGAGCGGGTCGCCAGACTGTAGAGGGAAGCCGCGCGGGATTGAAGTGCCGGTGGCCTGCGGGCGACATCGGCGTGCTTGCCAGCGCCGCCTGGCTTGACCGCGCCCCGGCCGCTCCGGCACAAGCGCTGGAGGCGCCCGCAGCGAGGCGCCACCGCCTGCGAGCCTTCCCCCATGACCAGCAAGACCACAGCCACTGCGCTGGCCGCTACCAGCAACCCGCGCCTGGGTATCGGCCTGTGCCTGCTGTCGATGCTCATCTTTGCCTGTCAGGACGGCATCACCAAGGTGCTCGTCCGCCACCTGCCGGTGAGCGAGCTGGTGATGGTGCGTTACTGGGTTTTCGTGCTGTTCGCGCTCATCGTCTGCCGTTCGCAGGGCGGCGTGCGCCAGGCTGCCCGCAGCGCCAGCCCCTGGCAGCAGGTGGTGCGCGCGTTGCTGGGGGTGGGTGAGATCGCGCTGTTCGGCCTGGCCTTGCGCTACCTCGGTTTGGCCGAGACCCACGCGCTCTATGCGGTCTTCCCACTGATGACGCTGGGCCTGGCGCGGTTGCTGCTCGGCGAGCGGCTGGTCGGCCGGCAATGGCTGGCGGCGGCTGTCGGGTTCGGCGGCACGCTGCTGATCCTGCGTCCCGGCATGGGCGTGTTCGAGCCCGCGGCGCTGATTCCGCTGGCGGCGGCGCTGACCTTTGCCTTCTTCAACATCCTCTCGCGGCGCATCAGCCAGACCGACTCCTTTGCCACCACCACGCTATATATGGCAGTTGCCGGAGCTGTATCGGTAAGCGCGGTTGGCCTGCCGGCCTGGGTCACGCCAACGCCTCACGAAGTCATGCTGATGTCGATCGTCGCCGTCTCCGGGGTCGTCGCGCAGTTACTGCTGATCCAGGCGCTGAAGTACGCCCAGGCCTCGACGCTGCAGCCGTTCAACTATTCGCTGCTGGCCTTCGCCACGCTGATCGGGCTCATCGTCTTCGGCGAGGTGCCGACCGCCTGGACGATCACCGGCGCACTGCTGATCCTGCTCGCGGGGTTGTTCTCGATCAGGCCGGCGGCCTAGTTCCGAGGCGGTGGGCCAGCCCGAACCTGGCGCACAAATAACAAGGCCGTATCGAGGGATACGGCCTTTTCTGTGCTGCCCGCGGATCAATCAGGCGTCAGGCTTCCTGGGCTTGGCGAGGGTGAATTCGGCGCGCTTGTAGGGCTCGGTCCGGCCATGCTTGCCCGCAGGGATTTCCTGGATCTCGCCGCCTTTTGAAAGAAATGCTGAGATTTTCTTATCCAGCTCCGATCGTTTGCTTTTCGTCTCTGACTCGGACATTCGGTCACCTGAGGTGATGAGCCACCTGGCTGGCGGCTAGCGGACACTATACCCACCTCGACCGATGAATACCGACCGCCCGGCCGATTTAAGCATTTTCATGCGAAATCGCTACTTATTCCCTGCCAGGTCTGTATGCTGGGCCTCTGCCTGCTCGGTTTAGCGGCACCGTCCGATGTTTTGTCTTCTTGATTCTCCATCTCTGCGGCCCCCTCTTCACTTCGCATACAGTCACGCCAGGCATGTCGCATGGCCTGATTTCCTTTTGATTGGAGATTCATCATGGCAACTCGCCAAACCGGTACCGTTAAATGGTTCAACGCCGAGAAGGGCTTCGGCTTCATCACCCCGGAAAGCGGCGCGGACGTCTTCGTCCACTTCCGTGCCATCGAAGGCACCGGCTATAAGTCGCTCGACGAAGGCCAGGTCGTGACCTTCAACGTCACTGCCGGCGCCAAAGGCCCGCAGGCCGAGCAAGTGCAAGTGCAAGTGCAAGTGCAAGTGATCTGACCGATCGTTCGCTGAAAAAGCCCCGCTGATGCGGGGCTTTTTTGTTTCTGCCGCCAGGTGCGCTGCGCCGGGCGCTGCCGATTCAATGGCGTGTTCCCAGCGCCTCGTCGACGAGGCCGGTCAGCGTCGGAAGGTCGAATGGCTTGTCCAGGAAACGGCAGGCGGGATAGTCGTCGCTCCATGCGCCGCCGGACATGATGATGATCGGAATGGTCGGAAACCGTCGGGCGACCTGCCGCGCCAGTTCGGCGCCATCGATGCTGCCGGGCATGGAGATATCGGTCAGCAGCAGTGCCAGTTGCCCGGGGTTGCCGTTGATCCAGGCGAGCCCGTCGTCGGCATTGCCCAGGACCACGGCCTCGATCCCGTGATCTTCCATGGCCATGCCCAGCATCCTGGCCAGGTTCGAGTCGTCATCGAGAATGAGCGCATAGCCGGTTGGTGCGGCGGGTGGGCTTCCGAGCTTGTCCATGCGATCTCTTCCTGCGGGGGATGTGCTGCGGTAGAGGGCCTTGCCGGCAATGCGTTCAGATTACCTGAGCAGACGGTTGGCCCGCTGACCGAAGGCTCTGCGGCGGGGAGCGCGAAGGCTGGCAGTGGTCGCTCTTTCGGCGCAGCTCAAAACCCTTGGAAGCGGGTGATAGACTCGGCGCTCAACCCAGTCTTGACCTGCCCAGGAGCCTTCCCCATGTTCGGAGTGACCGATTACGGCGCCTTCCTGATCGCCTTCGTGGTGCTCCTGGCCATTCCCGGTCCCGGCAACTTCGCCTTGATCACAGCGACTGGCAAGGGCGGCGTGAGGGCAGGGTTGGCGGCCACCTGCGGGGTGATCCTGGGCGACCAGGTGCTGCTCTGGATGGCGGTGGCGGGCGTGGCGACGCTGCTTGCCACTTACCCATCGGCCTTCCAGGCGGTACAGTGGCTGGGGGCGGGCTACCTGGCCTGGCTGGGCCTGCGCATGCTGATGAGCAAGCCCGGGGCCGCTTCGCGGTAGAGCCGCATGGACAACGGTCACTACCTGCGCCAGACCATGCTGATCACCTTGCTCAACCCGAAGGCCATCGTGTTCTACATGGCCTTCCTGCCGTTGTTCATCGACCCGGTGAAGCATCAGGGGCTGGTGACCTTCGCCTTCATGGCAGTGACGGTTGCGGTAGTGACCTTCCTATATGGGCTGGTAGCCGTGCTGCTGACCCATCGGCTGGCCGAGCGCATGCGCGCGAATCCGCGTGTCGCCAATCTGCTGGAGCGGCTGGCCGGGGCGTGCCTGCTCGGTTTCGGCATCAAGCTGGCGGCGATGCGCTAAGCCGCAGCGGAGCATCCGCTGTCCCGAAGGGAGGGCTCGAAAGACCGGCCCTTCGTCATGCGCCGCCCGCATTGTCAGCGAGGTAGGCGACCTGCTTTGATAACCCCATCTTCCCAACCCTGATGGCGGCGAATGGAAACCATGCTCAACGAATCCCCCGTACCCCAGACAGTCGACAGCCCGATCACCCGCAGCGCGATCTTCCTCGTTGCGACGTTGACGCCGGGTAAGGACTGGAGCCCGGTTCGAGCCCTCTGCGAGGACGTGGCGGCGCTGGTGCGCTCGGTCGGCAAGCGCGTGCCGGCGGGCAACCTGTCCTGCGTGGTGGGCTTTGGTTCGGCGGCCTGGGATGCACTGTTCGGCACCCCGCGTCCGGCGTCCCTGCATGCCTTCCGCCAGATCGGCACAGGCGAGCGGGTCGCCGTCTCCACGCCGGGCGATCTGTTGCTGCACATCCGCGCCGAGCAGATGGACCTCTGTTTCGAACTGGCGTCGCAACTGGTCGCGCGCCTGGGCGATGCGATCACGGTGGTCGATGAAGTCCAGGGTTTCCGCTATTTCGACATGCGCAGCATCATCGGTTTCGTCGATGGCACCGAGAACCCGGAAGGGCGCGAGATTCCGCACTTCACCCTGATCGGCGAGGAAGACGCGGCGTTCGCCGGCGGCAGCTACGTCCTGGTGCAGAAGTACCTGCATGACATGGCCGGCTGGAACCAGCTTCCCACTGAAACCCAGGAGCGCATCATCGGCCGCACCAAGCTGGCCGATATCGAACTGGGCGACGACGTGAAACCGAGCTGCTCGCACAGTTCGCTGACCACCCTGGAGAAGGACGGCCAGGAAGTGAAGATCCTGCGCGACAACATGCCGTTCGGCAGGCCCGGGGCAGGGGAGTTCGGCACCTACTTCATCGGCTACGCCCGCTCGCCGGCGCCGGTGGAGGAAATGCTGGAGAACATGTTCATCGGCCGCCCGGCCGGCAACTACGATCGCCTGCTGGACTACAGCAAGGCGGTGACGGGCAGCCTGTTCTTCGTGCCCTCGGCCGACCTGCTCGAAGCGCTGGCAGACAGGGCGCCCTGAGCGCTCAACCGGCAACCCGCGCCGGGAAGCACTCCACCAGCCAGTCGATGAACACTCGCAAACGGTGGGTGACGTAGCGGTTCTGCGGGTAGACGACGTGGAAGGGGTAGGGCGGTGGGCGCCATTCCTCGAGGATTTCCACCAGCGTGCCGTCGCGCAGGGCGGCGCCGGCGGCGTAGGAGAAGGTCTGGATGATGCCCAGGCCGGCGACGCAGGCAGCCAGGTGCGCGTTGCTTTCATTGACGCCGATGCGGTACTCGATTTTCAGCTCGCTGCGTTCGCCATCGCGCTCGAAGCGGAAGGGTACCGCGCGACCATTCTGCGGTGACAGGTAGCTGACCAGCCGGTGGCCGTTGCGCAGTTCCTCGGGGTAGGCGGGGATGCCGTTGTGGCGCAGGTATTCGGGCGAGGCGCAAGTAACCATGGTCGCCTGGCCGATGCCGCGCGCCACCAGCGACGAGGCGTCCAGCGCGCCGCCGCGGATCACGCAGTCGACGTTGTCGCCGATCAGGTCCACCGAGCGGTCGGACACGCCCAGATCGATGCATATGTCCGGGTAGCGCGCCAGGAAGTCCGGCAGCAGCGGTATCAGTACGTCCCGCGCGGTCGAGCCGCCGACATCGATGCGCAGATGGCCGCGTGGCTTGCTGCGGGCAATGTTGAAGGACGAGTCGATGTCTTCCAGGTCACGCAATACGCGGCTGGCCTTGGCGTAGTAGTCCTGGCCTTCGGGCGTCACCATGACGCGTCTTGTGGTGCGTTGCAGCAGGCGGACGCCCAGGTGCGCCTCCAGCTCCTGAACCAGCTTGCTCAGGGTGGCGTTGGGCATGTCCAGCGAGTCGGCGGCGCGGGTGAAGTTGCCGGCTTCCACCACGCGGGCGAAGGCACGGATGGCCTGGAGCTGGTCCATGGGAACTCCTCTGAGGGGATCGCCTGATTATCCATGGGCATGGATAGTCATTCCATTGTATGCGCTTTTTCCATCAATGGCCGGGCCCTAGAGTAGCGCCATGCCTCACCGCGAAGCCGCGCCAGATGCCGGCCAGGGGGCAGAACCCTCAACTCGCAAAGCTCAGGAGCTCATCATGAACAAGTCCCTCACTGGTAAAGTTGCACTGGTCACCGGCGGCAGCACCGGCATCGGCCTCGGCGCCGCACAGGAACTCGCCGCGCAAGGCGCCCGCGTCTTCATCACCGGCCGCCGCCAGGCTGAACTGGACGCCGCCGTCGAAGCCATCGGCCCGGCCGCCACGGCCATTCGTGCCGACGCCTCGGTGCTCGCCGATCTCGATGCGGTGTACGCACAGATCGCGAAAGCTGCCGGCCGACTGGATATCCTCTTTGCCAACGCCGGCGGCGGCGACATGCTCCCGCTGGGCGCGATCACCGAGGAACACTTCGACCGAATCTTCGGCACCAACGTGCGCGGCGTGCTGTTCACCGTGCAGAAGGCATTGCCCCTGCTGGTCGATGGCGCGTCGGTGATCCTCACCTCGTCCACCACCTCGATCCAGGGCACTGCCAACTTCAGCGTGTACAGTGCGAGC
Source organism: Pseudomonas sp. HS-18 (assembly GCF_020401845.1). Taxonomy (NCBI): domain Bacteria; kingdom Pseudomonadati; phylum Pseudomonadota; class Gammaproteobacteria; order Pseudomonadales; family Pseudomonadaceae; genus Pseudomonas; species Pseudomonas sp. HS-18. The sequence continues at coordinate 3,854,348 of NZ_CP084413.1, read as the reverse complement.
AAGGCCGCCGTGCGCAACTTCGCCCGCTCCTGGGCGCTGGATCTGAAGGACCGGGGCATTCGCGTCAATGTCGTCAGCCCCGGCCCGGTCCGCACTCCCGGCCTCGGCGACCTGGTGCCCGAGGACGCGCGCCAGGGCCTGTTCGATGCGCTGGCCAGCCAGGTACCGCTGGGCCGGCTGGGCGAACCTCGCGAAATTGGCAAGGCAGTGGCCTTCCTGGCTTCGGAGTCGGCCAGCTTCATCAACGGCATCGAACTGTTCGTCGATGGCGGCATGGCACAGGTCTGACCATTCCATGGGCCGGGCAGGGCGTGCATCCTGCTGCGGCCTGTGTGGCTCTGGTGTGCTGGCCCGTTTGCCCTTTACAGTCGCGGCAAGCCAGTTTTCAAGAGAGGAGCCGCCAGCCATGAATGACACGTCAACCGACCTGCGAAACTGGTTCGACCAGGGCGGCCAGGCCTACGCGCGCTTCCGCCCCGAGTACCCGGCGGAGCTTGCCTCCTGCCTGGCCTCGCTGGCTCCCGACCGGGCGCTGGCAGTCGACGTGGGGTGCGGTAGCGGCCAGCTGACCCGGCAATTGGCCGAGCATTTCAGTTCGGTTGTCGGCTTCGATCCCAGCGCGGAGCAGATTGCCCATGCCGCGCCCCGCGCGAACCTGAGCTACGCCTGCGCCCAGGCCGAAGAACTCCCGCTGGCTGACCGCAGCGCCAGCCTGATCACGGCGGCACAGGCCGCGCACTGGTTCGACCTGCCCAAGTTCTACGCCGAGGTCCGGCGAATCGCCGAGCCCGACGCGGTCCTGGCGCTGATCAGCTACGGCGTGCTGCACCTGGACGGCGATCCGGGCAAGCGCTTCGAGACTTTCTACTGGCAGGAGATCGGCCCCTACTGGCCCGCCGAGCGTAAGCTGGTGGACAGCGGCTACGCGACCCTTGATTTCCCCTTCGCCGAGTTTCCGGGGCCGGAGATCGCCATCCGCCTGGAATGGACCCTCCACGAGTTCCTCGGCTACGTCTCCACCTGGTCGGCAGTGCGCAGCGCCCGGGAAGCCGGGCGCGAAGACCTGCTGCAGCACTTCGCCGCCGACCTGGCCGAGCGCTGGGGCGACCCTGCCGCGCGGCTTGCGGTCAGATGGCCGATCAACATGAGGATTGGGCGGGTGTGAACCCCCCCTCATTCATCGGGGTGTGCATGACCTTGCAGTGCTTCGTTCGGCGATTGAGGGATCGAAGCGCTCGCTGGTGTCCATACGGACATTGCGCAGGGCCAGCGTCTCCAGATGCGCTGCGTGGAGGAGTTCCGAACGGTAGCTGATCAGGATCGTGCGGCGGCGGGCACCGTTGATGTTCAGGCTGCCCGCGTGCACCAGGTCGACGTCGAAGACCAGGATGTCACCGGCCCGCCCGCTCAGATGCACGGCAGCGGACTCGTCCAGGAAGTCGAGCGGCGCCGCTGCGGAAGCAGGTCGATGGCTGCGGGGAACGATCCGGGTGGCGCCATTTCCCTGAGCGAAGTCATCGAGAAAGGCGAGGGCGCTGACCATGTCGCCCGGGCGCCGGGCCGACAGATCGCGATGCAGTTGTTGATGACCGCCGCCGGGCAAGGGCTCGCGCCCTTCGACCTGGGCGAGGAAGAAGCGCTCGCCGATCAGCATGCCCGCTGCCGACAGCAGTTGCGGCAGGCGACACGCCGCCTGTACGGCCGGCTCCAGGTCCATCTGCGCATGGCGCCAATCCATTCCGCGGGGCACCGGCCATTGATCCGATGGCAGGACATTGGCCTCGAAAGCCGCACGCAGCTCTTCGAGCATCGCGTGCGGGATCACCTGGCGCAGCAGCGCGTAGCCCTCCCGGTGAAGTTCTGCCTGATCCAGCATGGCTTGATCCATTTCCCTCTCGTCCATGATCGCGGCCCCAAGGGCCAGTCCAGAGCGTCTGCTGCTTGAGGTCGGCAGGTCATCGGTGCCGGCCGGCTGCCTAGCGTACGAAGGATTTCTGCTACGGCCAATATCCGGCGCTTGCGGAGTACCGTAGACTCCCGCGATCTGCCGGGGAGACCACTATGCATAAAGGGATTTGGCTAGGTTTGGGGTTGTCGTTGTGCGCATCGGGGGCAGCCCACGCGGCGCAGCCCGGCCAGGACGACCCGCTGCTGTCGAGCCCGTCGACATCCAGCGGGGCCGGCGATGTCCGGGGCATCCTGCGCGCGCGTGACCAGGCGATGCTGTCCAGCGAGTTGGCCGGGCGCATCCTGGAGATGCCCTTCGCCGAGGGGCAATCCTTCCGCAAGGGCGACGTACTGGTCCGTTTCGATTGCTCCGCGTATCAGGCCCAACTGAACGCCGCGCAGGCCGGTGCCAAGGCGGCCGGCGAGCAACTGGCGCACAACCGCCAGCTGGCGGCGCTCAACTCGGTAGGGCGCTTCGAGGTCGCGCTGGCCGAGGCCAAGCTTGCCGAAGCCCAGGCCCAGGCCCAGGTCTACCAGGTCCAGGTGCGCCGCTGTGCGCTCACCGCGCCCTACGACGGCCAGGTCGTGCAGCGCAAGGCGCAGCCTTTCGAAAGCGTCAGTGGTGGTGCGCCGCTGCTGGAAATCGTCGACAACCGCAGCCTGGAAATCCGCCTGCTGGTGCCCTCGCGCTGGGTCGCAAGGCTCAAGGCGGGGCAGTCCTTCACCTTCGTTCCCGATGAAACCGGCGAGCCGCTGCAGGCCGAGGTGAAACGCCTGGGTGCGCGGATCGACGAGGGCAGCCAGATGTTGCCGCTGATCGCCACCCTGCCGGCCGAGACCAAGGGCCTGCTGGCCGGCATGAGCGGGACGGCACGCTTCGCGGAGACGCCATGAACGCACCGCAGGTCGGCCTGGCCGAGCGGCTCTTCGCCCAGTTCCTCGAGCTGGAGCGCCAGGCCCGCGCAGCAGGAACGGTCGAGCAACTGGCTTATCACATCGTCAACGACGGGCAGGCGCTGTTCGGCTACCGCCACGCGGCGCTGCTGATCGCGGGCAAGGTGCAGGCGCTGACCGGCATCAGCGTCGTCGAACCCAATGCGCCCTTCGTCGCCTTCGTCGAGCAGGCCTGCGCCCAACTGCAGAGGCGCGGTGCCCTGGACAAGCCGCAGCGCGTCGACTTCCAGGCCCTGGGCGCGCAGCAGCAGGCTGATTGGCAGGCGCTCTCCGCCGGAGACGTCTTCTGGCTGCCGCTGGCGGACCAGCAGGGGGCTGCCTTTGGCGGCCTCTGGCTGGCCCGCGAGCAACCGTGGAGCGAAGCGGAGCAGGCGCTGCTGGTGCAACTGGGCGATGCCTACGCCCATGCCTGGAAAGCCCTGCAGCCGCGCAAGCCCTGGCGAGCGCGTTGGCCGAAGAAGAAGTTGTCGATGATTGCCGCCGGGCTGTGCCTGTTGCTGCTCGTACCCGTGCGCCAGTCGGTGCTGGCGCCGGCTGAGGTCGTCCCGCTGGACGGCCAGGTCATCGCCGCCCCGCTGGACGGAGTGATCCAGCAGGTGCTGGTCAAGCCCAACCAGACGGTCAGGGCCGGTGACCTGCTGGTGCGTTTCGACGCCACCACCCTGCAAGCGCAGGCGGACGTGGCCGAGCGGTCCCTCGGCGTGGCCGAGGCCGAACTCAAGGCCAACTCGCAACGCGCTTTCTCCGACGCCGAATCAGGCGCCAGGGTCGATCTGCTGGCGGCGCGAGTGGAGCAGAAGCGCGCCGAGCGCGACTACGCCCGGGACCTGCTGGCACGCGCCGAGGTGCGGGCGCCACGCGACGGCATCGCGGTATTCGCCGACGCCGAGCGCTGGACCGGCAAGCCGGTGCAGACCGGCGAGCGCCTGATGGAGCTGGCCGATCCTCGCCAGGCCGAGCTGCGCATCGACCTGTCGGTGGCCAATGCCATCCGCCTGGCGCCAGAGGCGGAGGTCCAGCTATTCCTCGACAGCGATCCGCTGAACCGCCATGCCGCCCGCCTGTCACGCAGCGCTTATGAGGCCCAGCCGGTCGCCGGCGGGCAACTGGCCTACCGTCTGGACGCGCGCTTCGACGCCGCGCCGCCGCGGATCGGTCTGCGCGGTACCGCCAAACTCTATGGCGAGCGAGCGCCCATCCTGCTCTACGTGTTGCGTCGTCCCCTGGCGGCGCTTCGTCAGACGGTGGGCTTCTAGATGGTATTGCCGGCGCTGCGCGCCGACTTGCAGCTATCGCCGGGCGCCCCGGCGCTGGATGGTTCGCCGCAATGGACACTGGCCGACCCGCTGCGCGGGCGCTACTTCAAGCTTGGCGTGGCGGCGATGCGCCTGTTGCGCCACTGGGCGCTGGGTGATCCGCAACGGGTGCTGCGAGCGGCCAACAGCGAAGGTGGGGATCTGCTGGGCGAACAGGAGTTGCAGCAGTTGCTCACATTCCTCCGCCAGCAGGACCTGATCAGCTCGGCCGACGGCGAGCAGCGCAGCAGCTACGGGCAGAAGGCCGCGTTGCAGCGCCACGGGCTGTGGAAATCGCTGTTGCACCAGTACTTGTTCTTCCGAATTCCGTTGTGGCGGCCGGATGCCTTCCTCAACCGCGCCTGGCCCTGGTTGGCCCGCCACGGCGGGCCGCTGCTGCGGATCGGCCTTCCGTTGACCCTTGGCCTGGGCCTGTTGCTGGTGGCGCGTGACTGGGATCGTTTCCTCGCGACCTTCCCGCACCTGTTCAGCTTTGGCGGTGCCCTGGCCTTCGGTGTCGCGTTGCTGTTTGCCAAACTGTGCCACGAGTTCGGCCATGCGTTCATGGCCAAGCGCGCCGGCTGCCGGGTGCAGAGCATGGGCGTGGCGTTCATGGTGATGTTGCCGTTGTTCTATACCGACGTCAGTGACGCCTGGCGCGTCAACGACCGGCGCTCGCGGCTGCTGATCGGAGCGGGAGGCGTGTTGGCCGAGCTGACGCTGGCCTGCGTCGCGCTACTGGCCTGGTCGCTTCTGCCGGACGGGCCTCTGCGTACGTCAGCCTTCATGCTTGCCAGTGCGACCTGGGTCACTACCCTGTTGGTCAACCTCAATCCGTTCATGCGTTTCGACGGCTACTTCCTGCTCAGCGATCTGCTGGGCGTCGAGAATCTTCAGGGACGAGCCTTCGCCTTGTGCCGCTGGCGTTTGCGCGAGGCACTGTTCGACTACGGCGATCCGATGCCCGAGCCCTGGCCTGATGGACTGCGCTGGCGCCTTCTACTGTGGGGATACGGCTCCTGGCTATGGCGCGCGGCGCTGTTCCTGGGGATCGCGCTGACGGTCTATCACCTGTTCTTCAAGGTGTTGGGCATCTTCCTGATGCTGGTGGAGCTGGTGTGGTTCATCGGCCTGCCGATCTGGCGCGAATTGCGCGAGTGGTGGCAGCGGCGCGGCCAGGCCCAGCCTGGACGCCTGTTTCTGGGCGCCGCCGGGCTGGCGGCGCTGCTGCTGGTACTGCTGGTGCCCTGGCGTGGCAGTGTGGAAATTCCCGCGGTGCTGGAGGCTACGCGCGCGTCGGCGCTCCACGCGCCGCTGGCGGCCATGCTGAAGCGGATCGTGGTAAGCGACGGACAGAGTGTGGCCGCTGGCGAATTGCTGCTCGAACTGGAGTCCCCCGATCTCGCCGCGCGGCAGAGCATTACCCGTCGGGAAATTGAAATCACCCAGCTGCAATTGCGGCGCCAGGCCGGCCGAAGCGAGACAGCTGCCGATATCGGCGTGCTGGAGCAGCGCCTGGCCGAAGCGGTGGCCGAGTACCGCGGCCTGGCTGCGCAACGCGAGCGTCTGGAAATCCGCGCGCCTCATGCCGGAGTGGTACGAGACCTGCTGCCTGAACTGGTTCCCGGTCTCTGGTTGTCCCCGCGCCAGGTACTGGCGCGAGTCGTGGAGCCGAGTGTGCGCCTGCGCGGTTACGTCGCCGAGCAGGCGGTGTGGCGGGTCGAACCTGGAGCGGTGGGCCGCTTCGTTGCTGACGATCCATCGCGCCCGGCGCTCCCGGTGCGCCTGGAGTCGGTGGATGCTACCGGTACTTCGCACCTCGACCTGGAAGCCCTGGCTTCCGACCGCCAGGGACCCCTCGCCGTCCAGCGCGACGGCGAGGGGCGCGCACAGCCGGTTCAGGGGCAATATGCCGTGCGGCTGAGTGCGGACCAGGCAGTCGAGCTGACGCAGCCGGTGCGCGGAGAGGTGGTGCTGGACGCCAACGGCGAGTCGCCGCTCAGCGCCATCTGGCGAAGGTTGGCGGCCCTGGGAGTGCGTGAAAGTGGCTTCTGACTTCCGCCTGCCGGCCTGCGCCCGGCTGCCGTTGCGTTTCTCGACTCAGGGGCTGGAGGTCGCCTTGGCTGCGTTGCCGGCCAGCGCCTGGGTCACTCATTTCAACACTGCGTACCATACCGGAGGCTGGAGCGGCATCAGCCTGCTGGCCCCGGAGGATTCGAACCACGCGCTGTCGGCGGGGCAGGGTAGTGGCACGCAGCCGCCCTGCGCGACACGCTGGTACGGCCCGCCCTGGCAGGAGCTGTTGCGGCGCATCGAGATGCCCGTGCGTTGCGCCCGCCTGCTGCGCCTGGAAGCGGGTAGCAGCATCCGTGAACACTGCGACCCGGACCTGGGCGACCCCGAGGGGGATGTGCGCTTGCACCTTCCCATTTTCAGTGGGCCAGGAGTCGAGTTCCTGCTCGAGGGGCAGGTGGTGCCGATGGCGCCGGGAGAATGCTGGTTCCTCGACCTGGCACGGCCGCATCGGGTGGAGAATGTCGGCGAACAGGCGCGGGTGCACCTGGTGGTCGACGCCCGGCGAAACGACTGGCTGCGCCGGCAGATCACCCGCGGATTGCAGGATACCCCCGCGTGCCGGCCGGCACGTTCGACCCTGGCGTTCGCCGAATTCCGCCGCCAGCTGGAGCGCCGCGCGGACCTTGCCGCGGCGCTGCGGGACCTTCAGGACCCCCGAGACTTCTGCGAGCGCGCAGTGGCGCTCGGAGCCGGGCTCGGGCTGCGCTTCCAGGATGACGATGTCCGTGCGGCCATGCGCCAAGGACGTCAGGCCTGGCTGGATCAACGGAGTTACTGATGGATGGGTGCGATGACTGGAAAGGCTGGCTGCCAATTCGGGTGTTCGCTGCGGGAGACGACTGGCGGGTCGACTGGTGCTGGTTCGGCTCCACGCCGTTAAGCGAGCCATTCTTCAGCGACAGTGTGCGCCGGGCACTGCGGTTGCCGTTCAACCAGGCGATGCGTCGGGAAAGCTCGCTGGACGCCATGCGTCAATGGCGCGAAGCAAGTCCCGGTGTGGCGCCGAGCCTGTTCATCCATCATGCCTCGCGATGTGGCTCGACCCTGCTGGCGCAACTGCTTGCCAGCGACGAGAAGAACATCGTGGTCTCCGAGGCTCCGGCGTTGGACACGCTGCTGCGCGCTGGGCTGCAGGCTCCGGAGCTTGCAGCCGAAGCGGGCGAGGGCGTACGTGGGTTGCTCAGCGCCTATGGTCAGCGGCGCCTCGGCACGGAGCAGGCCCTGGTGGTGAAGCTCGATGCCTGGAATGTTTTCCAGGCATCGAGCCTGCACCAGCTGTATCCCATGACGCCGAGCCTGTTCGTCTATCGCGATCCGCTGGAAATCGTCGTCTCGCACCTGCGCCAGCCCGGCATGCACATGGTGCCGGGACTTCTGGGCGCGATCTCTCTGGACTCGTCCGGGGCCCTGAATGGGGTCGACAGAGTGGCCCGGCACATTGGGCAGATTCTGCACGGCGGCCTGCGGCTCTGCCGTGAGTCGGGGGCCGTGCCGGTGAACTACAGCGAACTGCCGGGTGCGGCCTGGCACCGGCTGGCGGCTCTGTTGCGCGTTGAGGCGGGGGACAGGGAGCGCCTGCAGGCGGTAGCAGCCTCGGACGCCAAGCAGCCCGGCATGGCCTTCAGCCCGGACAGCGAGCGCAAGCGTGCGGCTGCAGACGAGGTGGTGCGAGCGGCGGTGGAACGCTGGGCGAGGGCGCCCTACGTGGCCCTTGAGGCCCTGCGCCTGCAGGAGGCGTAAGGGCGTTGTCGTAGGGGAAATAGTCAGGCTGATCGAATTCAGACAATAGTTTGCGAAAAGACTGGTTAGTTGTGTTGGAATCAGGTGGCAACTTGCCTTCAGCATCATGTAGTCTTGCGGAAAAATGCGTGCGCGATTAAATAACAATAGGGTGTAGGTAGCTTCCCAGGCTGCCGTATGAAAGGACTCACAGCACCATGACTTCACTCGCGTTGAGGTTCCGCCCCGCTGTGGACGCTGACTTGGCGTTCCTGCGCGCCCTCTATGCGAGCACCCGTTCCGCTGAGCTGGCCCAGGTAGCCTGGGAGCCCGCCGCCATCGGTGCCTTTCTCACCCAGCAGTTCGACGCCCAGCACCACTACTACCAGGCGCATTTTCCCGACGCCGAGTACCTGCTGATCGAGGCGGACGCCCAGTCCGTCGGCCGCGTCTACCTCCACTGGGGCGCCACCCATCTACAGATCATCGACCTTGCCCTGCTGCCCAGCCATTGCGGCCTGGGGATCGGGACCCGTGTGCTCGTGCAGTTGCTCGAATGCGCCGATGCCCGGGGCCTGAGTGTCGGCTTGCACGTAGAGAACTACAACCCGGCCCAGCGCCTGTATGCCCGCCTGGGTTTCGTCGTGGCCGGCGAAAACGGCGTCTATCACAAGCTGCGCCGGTTGCCCCGCGCCGTGCCACGGGCGATCGCGCCTGCCGCCGTCTTGTCGTGAAGGAAAACTCCATGTACCCGATGCCCACCCAGCATGGCCTGCAGCAGGCGCAAGGTTCGCGCTTCCAGTTGTGGATTGCCCCGGATCAGGCCCTGGACGTTGAACTGATCGAGGTGCTTGTCGGTAATCCAATGAGTGCTGAGTACGAGAGCTTCAGCGCCGCCTTCGCCTTGCCCGAGCAGTGGGACCTGCCCCAGGCGCTTTACCGCCTGTCCCCACCTGGTGAGGAGGGGTGGTTGCTGCTGTTGACCCCTGTGCAGCCTGCTGCCGATCGCCGCGCGGTGCTCCAGGCGGTCTTCCATACCCGCAAGGCGGCGTAGCGACCCATTCCGGCGGCTGCGAGCCTGGCCGTCATTTCCAGCGATTGGTACCAAGGAGAGGCAATACGTGGAACCCTTTATCGGTGAGATCAAGATGTTCGGTGGCAACTTCGCACCGCGTGGCTACGCATTCTGCCAGGGGCAGCTCATGTCGATCGCGCAGAACTCGGCATTGTTCTCGCTGCTGGGCACGACGTACGGCGGCGATGGTCAGGTCACGTTCGGCCTGCCCGACATGCGCGGCCGCAGCCCCGTCGGCCAGGGGCTAGCCCCCGGTCTCGGGCCGATCAACCTGGGCCAGGTCGGTGGTGTCGAGAACACCACGCTGACTACCAACCAGATGCCGCAGCATACGCACACTGTGACATTCGGTTCGCCGCTGACCGCCACTGGCCAGGCCGCGATCCCCGCTGCGTCGGCCAGCACGGCGACCCAGGCAGCTCCGGCTGCGACCACGGTACTCGGGCCGATCGCCGCAGGCGGCCGCCCGGGCACGCTGTACTCCACCACGGCGGCGGATACTACCCTGCAGCCCTTCACCATCACCTGCAGCGGTAACGTACCGAACGGGACTGCCAGCATTGCTGGCGGTAGCCAGCCTTTCTCTGTGCGCAACCCCTACCTGGGCATCAATTTCATCATTGCGTTGGAAGGGGTCTTCCCGTCGCGCAACTGATCGCTCGTTTTCGACCGTAAAAGCAGTAAACAGTGGAGCGGGGCGCACCCGCTCCCGACCAAGAGCAGTGGAGGTGGGTCATGTGGTGGAACAAGGCGAAGCGTGCAGTACCGGTCAAGGCACCGGTGATGCCGGCCCTGGCGATGGCGCTGGAACCGCGCATGCTGTTCGACGGTGCCGTGGCCGCCACCATGGCCGAGGCCGCTGATGCCAAACCGACCGCCGACACCGCCGCGAAGGTCGCCCAGGCCCACCCGTCGCAGGACAACAGTGTCCACGAGGCGAGCAAGGACAACCTCTCTGCCGTACCCGCCGGCACCTCCGACCACCGCCAGGAAGTGGTGTTCGTCGACGCCAGTGTGAAGGGCTACCAGCAGTTGGTGGCCGGCCTCAAGCCGGGTACCGAAGTGGTGGTGCTCGACGCGAACAAGGACGGCCTGCAGCAGATTGCGGATTACCTACAGGGGCGTTCCGGCATCGATTCGATCCATATTCTCAGCCACGGCGACGTGGGCAAGGTCCAACTGGGCAATACCTGGCTGGACGGTTCGAGCATCGCCCTGCGCAGTGACCTGCTCACCAGCATCGGCCAGGCGCTGGACAAGAATGGCGACATCCTCCTGTACGGCTGCCAGGTGGGCGCCGACGGTGCGGGCCGTTCCTTCGTCGATCAACTGGCCGATGCCACCGGCGCCGACGTCGCCGCCTCAAACGACATGACCGGCGCCACCGCGCTGGGCGGCAACTGGGTGCTGGAAGTCAGCCACGGCGCCGTCGAGGCGGCGGCGCTCGACGTGGGCGACTTCCGCGGCCTGCTGGTGAGCTTCAATGACGACTTCAGCACCAATACAGGGGTGAGCAGCAGCTTTACCCGAGTACTGGGCGGTGTCAGCTACACCTATACCTTCACCAGCGCCGGGGACGGTGGCGACACGGCCTGGGAGAGCGCCAATGGCGAGGCCAACGGCGCATCGATCAACCTGCAGTCCACCACGTTCGACGTTACCAAGACCGAGGTGTTCACCATCGCTCGCACCGATGGCGCCGATTTCACCTTCACCAGCATCTACCTGAACAACACCGCCGGCGACACCATCACCGTCGCGGGCTACCGCGATGGCGTACTGGTCGGGACGGCCCAGACCGTCTTCATGGGGCAGCAGAGGACCCTGAGCTTTGGTGGTATCCGCGTCGACGAAGTGCGCATCAGTGGCAACGATTTCTTCAACACCAACATCGACAGTTTTGCCGGCGACCCTGTTCCGCCGAGCACTGCCCCGACGGTGACCGCCACCGCCAGCAACCCCAGCTTCACCGAGAACGGCACCGCCGTGGACCTGTTCAGTGGCGTGGTCGCCGCGAGCAACGATGCCGGCGAGACCTTCACCGGAATGACGCTGCGGGTGACCAACGTCAGCAATGGTGCCAGCGAGTTCCTGAACATCGGTGGCGTCGACATCGCGTTGAGCAACGGCAGCAGCGGCACAATTGCCGGCATTGGCAGCTATAGCGTGAGCCTTTCCGGTGGTACGGCACTGATCACCCTGAGCAGCCTGTCGCGCGATAACACGCAGATGGCGCAGCTGATCGACGGCATTACCTACCGCAACAGCAGCGATAACCCAGGCAGCACCACCCGTGCCGTCACCGTCGTGACGGTGACGGACAGCGGGCCGAACAACAACAGCGCTTCGCCGAACCTCACCTCGAGCGTTGCCGTCAGCCCGGTGAATGATGCCCCGACGCTGAATCCCGCCAACAATTCGGTGAGTTACACCGAGGGTGGCAGCTCTGCTGTGCTGGTGGGCAGCCTGGTACTGGCCGATGCCGACAGCACGACCTTCCAGGGAGCCACGGTCATCATCAGCGATTTCCGCTCGGGTGACGTGCTGTCGGTGAGCGTTTCCGGTGGCTTCTCGGCGACCTACAACGGCACGACCGGCGTGATGCAGATCAGCGGCAGCGGCTCGCTGGCCTCGTTGCAGGCCGTGCTGCGTTCGGTGAGCTATTCGTCTTCTTCGGACGACCCCACCTTCGGCGGTACCGACATTACTCGCCAGGTCAACTTCACCGTGACCGACGCCGAGGGCGGCACTTCCAACCTGGCCACTGCGCAGGTAACGGTGACCGCCGTGAACGACGCTCCGACATTGTCCGGTGGACCCTACGCGTGGGCCGGCACCAGCGAAGACGCCACGTCGAGCGCGGTCAGCGTGTCCTCGCTGTTGTCCGGCGTCAGCTACGCCGATGGCGATGGCCCGAACAGCGGCATTGCCATCATCGCCAGCACCGGCAGTGGCGACTGGCAATACTCCACCGATGAGGTGACCTGGACCCAGGTGGGCAGCGTCAGCGGCACCAGCGCCCTGATGCTGTCGGCCACCACCCAGTTGCGCTACGTGCCCAACGGGCAGAATGGCGAGACGGCGGCGCTGTCGTTCCGTGCCTGGGACGGGAGTGTCGGCATCGCTTCCACTAACGGTGTGCGCAGCACGAGCGACACCAGCACCAATGGTGGGACTACCGCGTTCTCCAGCGGCACGGCTCAGGCGATGCTTATCGTCAGCAGCGAAAACGATGCGCCCGTGTTGACGCCGACGGCGCCCACGCTCACTGGGCTGACCGATTCCGACATCAACAACGTCGGCCAGGCTGTCTCCAGCTTCCTCGGCAGTGTCAGCGACGTCGACAACGGGGCGCTGACGGGCATTGCCATCACCGGCCTGAACGCCGGTAACGGCACCTGGCAATACAGCGTGAATGGCGGTGCCAGCTGGCAGAACGTCGGAGTGGTCTCTCTCAATTCGGCGCTGCTGCTGCGCAGCAGCGACCGCGTGCGCTTCGTGCCGGACGGCATCAATGGCACCAGCGCAAGCATCACCTACAGAGCCTGGGACCAGACTGACATCACAGCCGGCCTGCAAGGCACCAAGGCCAATGCAACCGGCGCAGGTGGCGGCTCGCCGTACTCCATTGGCAGCGACACGGCATCCATCACCGTTACAGCGATCAACGATGCGCCGCTGGTGACCAGCAGCGGCGGCAGTGCGGCCTTCGTCGAGGGCGCGGACGTGGCCTCAACGCCCGTGCAAGTCGATAGCGGCCTCACGGTATCGGACAGCGATTCTCCGCTGCTCTACAGCGCCACCGTGAGTATCACCGGCAACTTCCAGGGCATGGAGGATACGCTCGGCTTCACCAGTAACCCGGCCACCATGGGTGACATCGTCGGCAGCTACGACAGCAGCACCGGCAAGCTGATGCTCAGCTCTGCCGCCGGCGCCAGCGTTGCACAGTGGCAGGCGGCGTTGCGCTCGGTGACCTACAGCAACAGCTCGGACACCCCGAACACCTCAACCCGGAGCATCAGCTTCAGCGTGAGCGACGGCACGCTCGACAGTGCCGCGGCCACGCGCACGGTGACCGTGACGGCTGCCAACGACTCTCCGCAGCTCAGCCTGCCCTCGGTGATCAACCTCCTTGAAGATAGCGCTGGCGGTATCACCGGCATCAGCGTTTCCGACGTCGATGCGGGCACCGGCAACGTCCAGGTCACCTTCACTTTGCCTGCCGGCTACGGCACCCTGAACGCGGCGGTCAGTGGCACCATCGCCGTCGGCACGGCGATGTACAGCGTGATCCTTACCGGCCGCGTCGCCGACATCAACGCCTACCTTGCCGGCAACAACCTGACCTACATGCCGTCGCCGAACTACTTCGGTGACGTCAGCCTCGACGTTCGCGTGAGTGACCTGGGCAACAGCGGTGGCCCGGCGCAGACCAGCAGCGGCAGCCTGACGCTGCACGTCGAAGGGGTGAACGATGTCCCGAACCTCCCCGTGGTGCCGTCGTCCCCAGTGAGCGGCAGCGAGGACGTGCCCCTGGTGCTGACCGGCATCAGCTTCAGCGATGTCGACGCCGGCTCCGGACAGGTCGAGGCAAGTTTCAGCGTACTGCCCGGCAGCGGCACCTTCAGCGCGTTGGCGGCAGGCGGCGTGACGCTGACGGGCTCGGGCAGCAACCACCTGGTGCTCAGCGGCACACTGAGCGATATCAATGCTTTCATCGCCAGCGGCGCAGTGAGCTACCTTTCGGCGGCCAATGCATCGGGCACTGTTACCGTGACGGTCAGGCTCGATGACCTTGGTAATACCGGTATGGGCGGCAACATGTATGCGTCGAGCACCTTCAACCTGGCCATCAGCCCGGTGAACGACGCCCCGGTGAACAGCGTACCGGGAACCCAGTCGGTGCTTGGTGGCCAGACGCTGTTCTTCGGCGTCGGCACCGGCAACCCGATTTCCATTTCGGACGTGGATGTGGGTAGCGGAACCATGCGGGTGACGCTCACCGCCGTCAACGGGACGATCACCCTGGGCAGCGTCACCGGTCTGACGTTCAGCGTCGGCAGTGGTTCCGCTGACAGCACCGTCACCTTCGATGGAAGCCTCGCCGATATCAACCATGCTCTGGCCGGCATGAGCTTCAGCCCCACGGCCGGCTACAACGGCCCGGCCTCTCTGCAGATCGTCAGCAACGACCTGGGGCAGTCCGGAAGCGGCGGCAGCCAGACCGACAGTGACTTCATCCTGATCACGGTGGAGCAGCCCAACCCGCGTATCGTCAGTGTCAGCGCCGGCAATCCGGATGGCACCTACAAGGTGGGCGACCTGATTGTGGTACAGGTCCAGTTCGACCGGTCGGTGTTCGTCAACACCAGTGGTGGCGTCCCCAGCCTGTTGCTGGAAACCGGCCTGGTCGATCGCGAGGCGGTCTATATCAGCGGCTCGGGCAGCAACATCCTGACGTTCCAGTACATCGTGCAGGCCGGAGACCGCAGCGCCGACCTCGACGCCCAGAGCACCACGGCATTGCGACTCAATGGCGCGGTACTGGCCAACGCCAACAACGACCTGGCGATCCTGACGTTGCCCACCATCGGCGGCGCGGACTCCCTCGGTGGTCGCAGCGATATCGTGATCGATGGCGTGGCGCCCACGGTCACCAGCGTCGGCGTGCCGGCCAACGGTACCTACGTGGCGGGGCAGAACCTCGACTTCACGGTGAACTTCAACGAGAACGTCATCGTCGACAGCAGTGGCGGTACGCCGCGCATCGCCGTGAACCTGGACAGCGGCGGTACCGTCTTTGCGCAGTACGTCAGTGGCAGCGGCGGCAGCGCACTGGTGTTCCGCCTGGTGGTGGCCAGCGGTCAGCTGGACGCCAACGGCATCACCCTCGGCTCGTCCATCCAGGCCAACGGCGGTACGTTGCGCGACGCTGCCGGCAACAACATCGTCAATGGCCTCAATAGCGTGGCAAGCACCAGTGGCGTGCTGGTCGATGCCGTGGTGCCCACGGTCAGCAGCGTCAGTGTGCCGGTCGGCGTTCCCTACAATGCCGGCGATACCCTGACCTTCGTGGTCAACACTAGCGAGGCGGTCGTGGTCAACGGTGTCCCGCGGTTGGCCCTGGATATCGGCGGCCACACGGTATTCGCCGATCTGGTCGCCGGCTCCGGTACTTCGACCCTGGTGTTCCAGTACACCGTCCAGGCGGGTGACAACGACGCCGACGGCATCAGCGTGGGCGCTCTGTCGGCCAACGGCGCTACCTTGCGCGATGTCGCCGGCAACGACATGAACCTGACGCTCAACAATGTAGGCGGCACCAGTGGCGTTATCGTCGATACCGTCGCACCGACCCCCAGCGTCATCGTCACCCTCGACCCGTCGCCGACCAATGCCGGCAGCGTGCGTTACACCGTGACCTTCAGCGAGAACGTCAGTGGCGTCGACCTGGGTGATTTCACCCTGGTCGGCAGCGGTACTGCCGCCGGCAGCCTGAGCGGCCTGCAGCAGATCGACGCGCGCACTTACCAGATTACCGTCAGTGGCATCTCGGGGACGGGCACGTTGGGCCTGAACCTCAACGGCAGCGCAACCGGCATTGTCGACGCGGCGGGCAACCCGCTGAGCGGCGGGCTGACCGGCGCGGTGTACAGCGTCGACCGCGATGCGCCGACCATCACCGCGGTCAGCGTGCCGCCGGGCGCACTGAACATCGCGGGCAGCACCCTCGAGTTCGTGGTGCAGACCAGCGAGGCCGTGGTGGTGGATGGCTCGCCGAAGCTGTCCATCGACATGGGCGGGCGCACTGTCTATGCCGACTACGTCAGCGGCTCCGGCAGCACCAGCCTGGTGTTCCGCTACACCGTCCAGGCTGGCGACAACGACGCCGATGGCATCCAGGTCAGCGGGCTTTCCGCGAATGGCGGCTCCCTGCGCGATGCCACCGGCAATGCGCTGAATCCTTCCCTGAACGGCGTTGGCGACAGCCACGGCGTGCTGGTGGACACCCGCGCGCCCACGGCGACCGGCATAGTGCGCCTGGACCCGTCACCCACCGGCGCAAGCACGGTGAACTTCCTGGTGACCTTCGACGAGGACGTCAGCGGCGTCGATGCCAGCGACTTCTCCCTGCTGACCAGCAATTCCGCCAAGGGCAGCATCCTCTCCGTCGTGCAACTGGACGCGCGTATCTACCGCGTGACCGTCGGCAGCGTGAGCGGGCAAGGCAGCCTGGGCCTGACGGTCAACGCCGGCGGCATCAATGATGCCGCCGGCAACGCCCTGGGCAGTTCCCTGCGCGGCGACAGTTACGTGATCGGCTCGCTGTCCGATGGCGATCCGGAGTTCCGCATCACCACGCCGCCCGTGCCGGCTACGTCGTCGCCGACGCCGTTGCAGCCCAACGTGCCAGTGCTGGTCACGCCACAGGGCACTTCGCCGGTGCTGCCGCCCTCGCTGTTCCAGAGCGAAGGTGCCGGTGGCCTGCCGCCACTGGGCAATATCTTCGTGCAGAACGGTGCGCCGTCGCAGAGCTTCATCGCCCAGGCCTTTGGCAGTTCGTCGTTCGGCGATGGCAGTGGCAAGGGCTTCCTCGGCTTCGGCGGCGGCGATGCCGGGGTATTCGGCAGCAGCACGCTGGCGGGCATCTTCGATCGCAACGGCAGCGACGAGAACACGCCGCTCAAGGCCTTCGACCGCCGTAACGGCGATATCGACCAGGGCATCCGCGGTGTCTTCGGCGCGCCGAGCCTGGCGCAGCAGCTGGAGCAGATCCACGAATCCGAACAACAACCAGTGCGTGAGCTGGCCTGGGCGCTGGGGCAGGTTGCCCAGGGCCGCGACGCATCCTGATCAGCTCATCTAAAAGCAGAACAAGCACAGGAACGAAGCCGTAACGAGGGGGACGGCCAGGGATGAAAAAACACACGACTTTGCTAGGGATCAGCTTGTTGGCGCTTGCCGTGTCGGGCTGCGCCGTTACTACGCAACCCATCGACCGCAGCGTCAGCGAGCAACGTGCCCGCGACGACCTGCAGGCGATGTTCAAGGATCAGGAGCCGCTCAGCGGCCCGCTGACCCTGCACGAGGCCATGGCCCGCGCGGTGAAGTACAACCTCGAGTCGCGCCTGAAGGTGATGGAAGAGGCGCTGTCGCGCCGACAGCTCGACCTCGCTACCTTCGACATGCTGCCGCGCATGGCGCTCGAAGCGGGTTACGCCGGACGCAACAACCAGAGCGCCTCCAGCAGCCAGAGCGTGCTGACCAACACCCAGTCGCTGGAACCTTCCACCTCGCAGGACCGTGACCGCGATGTCGCCGACCTCACCATGGTGTGGAACGTGCTGGACTTCGGCGTCAGCTACGTCAGCGCCAAGCAGCAGGCCGACCAGCGCCTGATCGTCCAGGAGCGCCGGCGCAAGGTGGTGCAGACCATCATCCAGGACGTGCGCTCGGCCTATTGGCGCGCCGTCGCCGCGCAACGCCTGCTGGATCGCATCGATGCGCTGATGGCGCGGGTCGACAGTGCGCGCAAGGACAGCCAGCAGATGAGCCAGCAGCGCATTGGCGATCCGGTCCAGGCACTGGGCTACCAGCGCGCTCTGATCGAGGCCAGCCGCCAGCTGGAAGAACAGCGCCGTGCGCTGTCGCTGGCGAAAACCGAACTCGCCACCCTGATCAACCTGCCGCTGGGCACCGAGCTGACCCTCGCCGCGCCGGAAGGTTACGACGTGCCGGAACTAAAGGTAGGCATCGAGCAACTGGAGCAGCAGGCCCTGGCCAGCCGCCCGGAACTGCGCGAGCAGGACTACCAGGCGCGCATCAGCGCCGCGGAAACCCGCAAGGCCATGCTGCGCCTGCTGCCGGGCCTGGAGTTCTCCGCCGGTGGGCACTACGACTCCAACAGCTTCCTGGTCAACAACCGCTGGGCCGACTACGGCGTGAAGGTCACCTGGAACCTCTTCAACGTCCTGTCCGCTCCGGCGGCCATCGACGTTGCGAAGGCGGGCGAGGACGTCAACGTGGCGCGCCGGCAAGCCATGTCGATGGCCATTCTGGCGCAGCTCTACGTGGCCAACGCCAACTACAACGAGGCGCGCCGCCAGTTCGTCACCACGCAGGAGCTGGCCAGCCTGGATAACCAGATCGTCGGCCAGTTGCGCAACCGCCACCAGGCACAGGGCATCGGTGAACTGGACCTGATCCAGGGCGAGCTCAACGCCCTGCAGGCGGACCTGCGTCGCGACCTGGCCTATGCCGAGCTGCGCAACAGCTACGGCCAGGTGTTCGCCTCGGCCGGCGTCGACCCGCTGCCCAGCAATGCTCCGGACACGAAGCTGAGCACGCTGGCCAATGGTCTGGCCGAGAAGGAACACCAGCTCGATAGTGGCAACGTGCAGTAAGACGCGGGTAAGGCACCGGTGCGCCAGGTGAATGGCGCACCGCTGCACGAAGCCATGGTGTCCGCGCGCAGGGCGGCAGCGGATACGCTCAACCCGCTGCCTTGCAATCCTCGGCCTGCTGTTTCGGCGCAGGTTGAGGCGCAGCCGCTTTGGCTCCGGACAACCGCGATACCCCGAACAACACCAGTGCCAGGCCGGCCAGTTGGTAGATCGAGATCGCCTCGCCCAGCAGCGCCCAGGAGGCGAACACGGTGAGGACCGGCCCCAGGTTGCCGAACGCCGCCGCGTGGGTGGCACCCATGCGCTGGATGGCCAGCGCCATCCAGTAGATCGGCAGCACGGTGGAGATCAGTGCCATCAGGGCGCCATAGAGCCACACCGAGCCTGGCAGGGTTGCCAACTGCTGCGCGTCGCCGGTCACCGCGTAGTGCCCCAGCACCATCACCGACGAGGCGATGCCGGCCAGCGCGGCCAGGCGCATCGAGCCGACACGCTGGATCACCGCGGCGGTGCCGATGTAGTACACCGCGTAGGTCACGGCGCTGGCGAAGACCCAGATGGCGCCCAGCAGGATCTGCCCGCCGCTGCCCTCCACCTTGATGTCGTGCACCAGCGCTATGCCCAGGCCGAGGTAGCACAGGGCCATGGCTGCGAGGGTGCGTGAGCTCGGGCGTTCGCGGGTCATTGCCATCTGCAGCAGCAGGACCAGCGTCGGGTAGGTGAACAGGATCAGCCGCTCCAGGCCTGCGCTGATGTATTCCAGGCCGTAGAAGTCGAACAGGCTCGACAGGTAATAGCCGACCAGCCCGAGCAGCAGGATGCGTACACCGTCGGGCAGCGAGAGCCGCGCCTGTTGCGGCCCCCGGCTGAACCACAGCAGCCAGAGGAACAGCGGCAGCGCCAGGCCCATGCGGATGGCCAGCACCGTGATCGCATCCACGGGCGCGGCCGCATAGGAGAGCTTGACGAAAACCGCCTTGAGGCTGAAGCCGGTGGCGGACAGCACGGCGAAGAACACGCCATTGTGCAGGCTGCGCTGGTACAGGGAAGTCAGATTGTTCATGTCGGCGGGAACGCAGGGCAGGGGAAAGGCATTATTCTATGGAGAAGGCTGGGCCGCTAGAATGCTGGATTGGCGAAGATTGCTTTCATCCATGGAGAACGCAAAGTGCATTTCGATCTTGCCGATCTGCGCCTGATTGCCGCCATCGCCAGCACCGGCAGCCTGAGCAAGGCAGCGGCCTCGGTGCCCGTGGCGGTCTCGGCGGCGAGCAACCGCCTGCGCCAGTTCGAAGAGCGCTGCGGGCTTGCCCTGTTCGCCCGGCACAGCGACGG
Organism: Pseudomonas sp. HS-18; assembly: GCF_020401845.1. Lineage (NCBI taxonomy): Bacteria > Pseudomonadati > Pseudomonadota > Gammaproteobacteria > Pseudomonadales > Pseudomonadaceae > Pseudomonas > Pseudomonas sp. HS-18. Next base: position 3,834,540 of record NZ_CP084413.1, on the reverse strand, counting down.
CATGACGTTGACGCCGACCGGTCGCCTGGTGCTGGAGGCCAGCCAGCGCGTGCTGAAGGAGGCGCGGCAGCTCAAGGACACTCTGCAGGAACTGGGCGGTGAACGGCGCATCACCTTGCGCCTGGCGGCGTCCACCGTCGCCAACAGCACCTTCCTGCCCACTGCGCTGGGGCCCTTCCTGGCGGATTATCCGGAGGTGGACCTGCAACTGATCGAGCAGAACAGCAAGGACGTGTTGCTCGCGGTGCGGGACGGCTCGATCGATATCGGCGTGTATGACGGCAACCTGCCCACCGCGGACCTGCTGTCGCTGCCGTTCCGCAATGACAAGCTGGTGCTGCTGGTGCCGCGGGACCACCCGTTGGCCAGCCAGCACCTGCCCAGCCTGCGCGACGCGTTGAGCTTTCCCTTCGTCTGCCTGCCGGCCGAGCGCGCCATGCAACGCTTCGTCGAGGCGATGGCGGTACGCAATGCGCTGCCGCTCAAGGTGCGTGTGCGCGCGCCGAGCTTCGATGCCATCGCCCAACTGGTCGCCCAGCGAGTGGGCGTGGCCATGTTGCCGGAGGCTGCCGCGACGCGGCTGGCGCAGGAATTGCCGACGACGCTGGTGGCCCTAGCGGACCCCTGGGCCACCCGTGAGCTGCGTCTTTGCGTTGCCGACTGGGATGCCCTGTCGTCCCACGCCCGGCAATTGGTGACCTACCTGATGAACGAAGGGGCAACGCCGCCCTAGGTCGAGGCTGCGCTGCCCCGGAGGACATGGTGGCGCCGACCCCTTGCGACGTTGCATGGGCACATTGCCGGTGCGCCAATGGCCGTGGCCAGGCCCCTGGCGTATAGTCGCGCCCCCCCAGCGAAACCGCCAGGGCCGGCCAGGCCGGCTTGCGGCGACGCAACCATCGAGGCGCGAGGAGCACGCCAGCAATGAATACAGAACAGGGCATCCTGCGGCTTTCCATCATCGTGACCGTGCTGTTGGCCGGTTTCGGTATTGTCGTCGGCTTGCTTTCGGGATCCTTTTCCATCGTCTTCGATGGTGTCTACTCGCTGGCCGATGCCAGCATGAGCGGCCTGGCGCTGATGGTGGCGACACTGATCCGCCGCCACACCACCGAGGGCGACGCCAGCCGGCGCCTGGCCGAACGCTTCAACATGGGCTTCTGGCACCTGGAGCCGATGGTGCTGGCACTCAACGGCACGCTGCTCTGCGGCGTGACGCTGTATGCGCTGATCAACGCCATCGGCCGGCTCCTCAGCGGCGGACATGCGCTGGAGTTCGGCTTCGCCATTCTTTATGCGGCGGTAGCTACCCTGGTCTGCTTCGCCCTGGCGGCGGTGCAGTTCCGCGCCAACCGGCGTATCGGCTCGGACTTCGTCGCCCTCGATGCCAAGTCCTGGGTGATGTCCGGCAGCATTTCCCTGGCCTTGCTGATCGCCTTCCTGGTCGGCGACCTGGCGACCGTGAGCGGCTACGCGCAGATTGGCCCGTATGTCGACCCGGCGGTGCTGGCGCTGATCTGCCTGGTGATCCTGCCGATTCCGTTCCTGACCATTCGCCAGGCGCTCAAGGACATCCTGCTGGTCACCCCGCCGGAGCTGAAGCAGCACGTCGACGAGGTGGCCGCGCAGATCGTCGCGCAGCACGGCTTCCTGGCGTACCAGGCCTATGTCGCCAAGGTCGGGCGGGCACAGCAGATCGAGCTGTACTTCATCGTCCCGCCGGGCTGGCCGGCGCAGACCCTGGACGAGTGGGACCGGCTGCGTGACGAGATCGGCGAGGCCATCGGCGGCGAGGGCCCGAACCGCTGGCTGACCATCGCCTTCACCACCGACCCGCTCTGGACCCGCTGAGCCTGACCGGGCTACGCGAGCGCGCCAGCCCGTTGGTTTGCCGGCCTCAGGCCGTGGTATTCACCGACGTGCCGCTGGTGCCGCTGCCGGATTCGGTCAGCGCTTGCGAATAGGCGGCGGTAGCCGCTGCCACGGCCGCCGAGGCGGACGACACACGCGCCTGTGCAGCCTGGGCGGCGATCTGCTGGGCCTGCTTTTCTTCCTCGGTCTGGCCGCCGCCCTGGCTGGCCTTGGCAAGCTCCTGCTCGGCTTCTTCCAGTTCCTTCTGCGCCTGCTCCATGGCCTGCTTGAGTTTTTCCAGGGTGGTGTCGGAGCTGCTGTCCGAGCCGCTGCTTGCCGCGGTGCCACCGGCACCTGCCGCTCCGCCCGCGCCTTGTGCAGAAGCACTTGCCGAAGTCTGGCCGGTGCTGGTGGTGTCAGTGGTGGTGCTGTCTTCGCCGCTCGCCGCAACGGTCGAGGCGGAGGAAGTCGAGGCAGTGGAATAGCGAACGTTGGTGGCGCTGACGGCGCTGATGGTGGTCATGGCGAGGCTTCCGCTGAGGATGGTTATCCGACAGTGGCGGCCGCCGCGCAGCGAAATTTAGCGCGGCTTGTTATCGACTTGGTATCAGGCCTGGTACGACCTTGCGGCGGTGTCAGTTGTGTTCCACCAGTCGAGGCGTCTGCGAGCCTTCCAGGGACAGGTGGATCACACCGGCGCGGCTAGGGAAGTTCGGCGAATCGTCGTCGGTGTTTTCCATCACCGGGATATCGATCAGCGTGCGCTGGCCCGTGGGGTCGCTGACCAGCCTGGCATTGAGTGCCTCGATCGAGCGCCAGCCACCGCCGCCGATCTGCATGGCATCCAGCAGGCTGTAGTGCTCCTGGCCTTCCTCGTTCGGGGTAGAGGCAAAGACCGCGAGGTACTGATTGTAGTTGTTACCCATGTCGAAGCCTTCGACGGTGAAGACCGCCAGGGTCAGCTCGCTGCCGTTGCCGGCCTTCAGGGTCTGCACCCGGGTGGCCTCGGGGTAACCCGTGGCGAAGCTGTCCTTGTACAGCTCGACCAGGCGGCCGACCTGTTCTTCCAGGGGCTTGGGAACAGGCGCTTGCTGGGCGGCGTGGGAGACGGCGCAGGCCAGCAACAGGCTGGCGGGTAACAGGTGCAATTTCATCGCAGAAACATCCGTGTGACGGTTGGAGCGCGGGGGCCGGCCGGCATCGGGGATGCCGACCTTCGCAGGAGCACAGGCTGAGGGTGAAAGCCGTTCAGTTCCTGGGCACCCAGTCCCCGATCTGCGAGCAGGAGTAAGTGTTGGAATAGTCGTAGTAGCGCTGCATGGGCGCGCTGCTTTCGTAGCTGCCGCACTGGTAGACCGACGTGCCTTTCTGCAGGATCAGGAAGTGGATCTGGGTGACTCGCCCCGGCGCCACGTAGGCCGCCTTCACTTCATAGCCGCTGCGCAGCAACTCCGTCACCTTGACCTCTTCGGCAGAAGCCTGCGAGCTGATGGTCAAGAGTCCGAGCAACGGAAATGCCGCTTTCGCCAGGTAGTTCATGCTTGGCATGGTTTCGTCTCCTCCTTGATGGGGAAGCCTGGGCTCAGGCTTCCGGCCTCAGCGCGATGCCGCCGCAATTGCCGCGGGTCAGCAGGTAGTCCACCTGCCGGGCGCGATTGATGGCGACACGGATTTCACAACTGGCGGAGTGGACCACGTCGCCCCAGTACTCGGTATGCACCAGTTGGCCGTTCTGCGGGCCGGTGTAGGTGCCGAGCGCTTCACGCGAGACGTAGGAAGTATCGCGGCGGTAGATCAGCACGACCCAGTCGTTCTCCGGCGCAAGGCCAATATCGCTGGGTGCACCGAAGTGGTCGATGGCATCGCCGGCCGGGCGGCCCTTCCAGTAGCTGCGGGCCTGCGCTTCTGGCAGGGTGGGAATGGCGGAGCAGCCGCCGAGCAGGATGGCGATCATCCCGAGTGCCAGTAGACCTTTCATTGCACACCCTCCTTGGCCGGTGCGTTCTTGACCGGCATCTGCTCGAAGCCCTTGTCGACCATCTGCAGGATCAGGTTCTTGGCGTGCTCACGGTTCTGCAGTTGGAACAGGCCTGGAGCGGCCGAGACCAGCTGCGTCATGGGCATCTTGCCCAGCGGGTACATCTTCTGCTCGACGTGGGCATCCGGCTTGCAGAGGAAGTCGCGGCTCTGGGCGATCCACGCCTCAGGCTTCTTCTGCCATTCCTTGGAGACCTTCTTCGGACGGATGTCGTTGTAGAATTTGTCGTAGTTCTGCGCGCCGTTGAGGCGCACGCGATTCTTCGCGCAGTCGACCTCGACGTCATAAGCGGTAAAGGTCGGCTTGGCGCCTTCCTCGTAGAACTGATAGACGCCCAGCGAGCGCACGCCGTTCTTGCGGTCGTAGATGTTGGCGGGGTCGCCATCGATGACGAAGATTTCGTTCTTGTAGAGGCTGCCCTGCTGGTGAATCAGCCAGAAATCGCCAGAGGGACCTTCCGCTTGCGCGGCGAGCGGGCTGCAAAGCAGCAGGGCAGGCAGCCAGGGCCTGAGGGGCTTGAACATGAGCGGACATTCCTTTGCCGTTGTGTTCGCCGGGGCACAGCGCACCCCGGCGAAAGAAGGGTAGGAATCTAGTGGCGCAGTAGGGGAGGGTCAACCTTCCTATCGGATTTCTGTGACGAGCGGCAGCGAACTTTCTTTGTTGACCATGCGCTGATGGGGAGGGCTTGGGGCCGCTGAAACGTCCGGCATCGGGCGCTTGATGCCGGGCCCTTCATGGCGTGGATCTCAAAGCGAAATGAATTGGCGAATGGCCTGGATCGTCTGGGCTGGCGCCTCTTCCATCAGCCAGTGCCCGGCGCCCGGCACCACCACTTCGGTGACGTTGTCGGCGGCATTGCGCATGACGATGGCCTCGTTGGCACCGAAGGATTTTTCACCGCCGACGGCGAGCACCGGCATCGTCAGCCGCGTCTTGTTCGACGCCTCGTTGTCCACCGCGTCCTGGCGAATGCTGCGGAACTGGGCAAAGGCGGCATGCATCGCGCCGGGACGGGCGTAGAGCTTGGCATAGTGCTGGCGGGTCGCTTCGTCCACCTTGTGCGGATCGCCGGCGAACTCGTTCCAGAAACGGTCCAGGTAAATGCGCTCGCGCCCTGCCACCAGCCGTTCCATATCGGGGCCGCCGAAGTCGAAGTGCCAGAGCATCGGCGAGCGGACGATCTCATTCCACGGCGCGATGCCGGGGACGGGAGCGTCCATCACCACCAGGCGCTCGGTTCGCTGCGGATAACGCGCCGCATAGGCATAGGCCACCATGGTGCCGATGTCATGGCCGATGACCACCGAGTGCTCGATGCCCAGTGACGCCAGCACCGCCCGCACATCTGCGGCCTGTGTCTTCTTCTCGTAGCCGCTGGCCGGAATCGACGACAAGCCCATGCCACGAAGGTCCGGCACGACGACGGTGTGGTCCTTGGCCAGGTCCGTGGCCAGCGGCGCCCACATGTCGCCGGTGTCGCCGAACCCGTGCAGCAGTACGACCGCCGGCCCGCTTCCGCCGACGCGCACATGGATGGTCGCACCCTCTACGGGGATCTCCTGGGTATGAAAGGAGGAAGGGAAGGCGGCTATCCCCGCCTGGGCCGGAGCGCTCAAAGTCACCAACAGGGACGCGGTCAGCAGGGTACGGATCATCGTGATCTCTCCAGGAGTGTCGACTGGAGGAGCGTAGTTCGGTTTGCGATGGACACACGGACCGGCACAGCGCTCCGCTGTCACTCAAGGTGCAGCCCCTCAACGGGGAGATCGTTGTGCGCTGACACATTCGTCGTTTTCACGGCTGTTACGACCGTGGCCATGGAACACCGGAGCCGGGCAGAAGAAGCGTCCGTGCCGAGCTGAATCGAGCAATCGGGCCGCGGCCTGACCGCAGGCGTCCGCTTCTCACGGGCAGCTTTTGCTCAGGAGCGGACTTCTGCATTACTGACAATTTGCTCAGTCAGCCTACTGGCCCTCTGCGCCGCTTGGGCTTGTATTGCAGAGCTCTTTCCGAGTCGCAGGCGGGCACTAGCGCGTCGATTTTTCTATTACCGGAGGCATCAGGTTCTCTTGGCGGGACTCCAGAATCATGCAGTTCCTAGGGACGAGTCCCGTATTGCTCGAGCCACTGAAGGAGCAAGTCCATGTTCCGTCGGCGGCCTGCGTCCAGACAATCACGGTTGCGGGCTCACCAGGGGTACCCGGCGAAGTGTCGCAATGGATATTGGAGGTAAGGCTAGTGACCCTGCAGCTATTGCTGGCTCCAGAACCTTTGGCAGTAGCCGCGAGAGGCGCGTAATGGTCCGCAGGCTGCCGCTTCTGCTGTATGAAATTGGCAACTTCGGCGCTCTGGGCCTGCGCTTTTGGAATCTTCACCCGATCCTCATCGAAGTCCCCTTTCTCGGCGTCACGATGACAGGCGGAACAATTCGCCGCGCTACCGATGTTAGGGCGCTTGAAGGTCGAAGCGCTGATGTCGTCGTGCTTTTTCAGGAACCACCGCGTTTCCGTGATGCGTGGTGGGTTGCCTGGACTTCCGCCTTCCACCGGAAGCCGGTTGGCCATTGAAGCCTGGAGGAGGAAGTCGAGAATGACTTTCTCCGTGTCTGGATCAAGGCTCGCGTCGCTGCCGTAGTGGTTGCTCAGGTCACTCATCTGAACCCTCCAGGCGTCCGGCGGCAGTAACCCGGGCGAATAGGCCAGATGGCAGGCCGAACACTCTTCGCGCCAAGGCTGTGGAGCGGCTGCAGAAACAGCCAGCTGTTTGGGCCGCTTATACCCTCCGTGCTTGTTCCCTCCGTGGTCTTCAGCATTGCAGCCAGCCACATTCAGCGTGGCAACGAACATCAGTAGCAGTCCCTTTCTGTTCATGCGCGTCGCTCCGGCTATTTCAGGTTGCTGATCCAGGAAACGAAATCGCCCTTTTCTTGGGCACTGCATTCACGTCCGAATACGTCGTTGCAGTTTCGCCGGAACCACTTCTCCACCTTCTTCGCATCGGTGAAGCGAGCGGGTGTAATACTCGGCGCCAATGGCTCGATCTTGCGGAAAGTCAGCGTTTTTCCCGGTTGTAGCGGGTCCTGTCCGTGGCAAGTGGTGCAACTCATGTTCTTGCCGTCGCGAAGTTCTTCACGGAAGTAGAGAGCCTTGCCGCGTTCGCCGGAAAAGCCGGTGAAATTCGGCTCCTGCTGGCGTGCCTGGGCGGCGTAACTGTCGAGCAATGCAGCCGGATCGGCGGCCAGAGCCAGAGCGGAAAAAAACGAACAGAAGATGCTGGTGATCAATGTGGACTGGCGCATGGGTACTCCCCCTGAATTTTCCACACAAAATCTATGGTCTTTTTCTTAATTCAAGCTGAAATACCGTGCTAGAGCGGTTCATGGATAGTTAAGGATGCCCGCCTACAACCCTTCAAGGTTTAGAAAGGGGGCATGACATGAACGCGTACAACCGGTTTCGTCTCTATCACTGGTCGCTTGCGGCGTTTTTCGTGGGGGTGTACCTCAGCGGCGAACGTGCTGAGACTTTGCATGTGTGGTTGGGCTATGGGCTTATCGCCCTGCTGTGTGTCCGTCTGCTGGCAGCGCTTGGCTCGGCAAATGGTTTTCCCCGGCTGCTCGTCTCTCGACGTATCACTGCAACTGCGAAACTCCGCGTAGGGAAGGGCCTGACTGCGGCCCTGCTGGCTATGCTGGCGGCGTGCGCGGCGTTGGGTTGGCTGATGATCGATAATGTGGACTTCATCAATTCGAGCGCAGCGCTGGAGCTTTCGGACGCCTGGAGGCTAAGTGTTCTGGATGCTGAAAAACTTCCCGGCGACCCAGCAGAAAGCCATGAGCTTCTTGCCAACCTGACGTTAGGGCTGGTCGTTGCCCACTTGGGCTTCCTCCTGCTATTTGCCCGCAAGCCTGCTTGGACGATGCTCACGGCACGCCGCACGACGAAGGCGCCCAGTGATCAGATCGCGCTACGGGTTCGGGCTGTCCAGGTTGAAACCGCAGATAGCCGCTCCTTCGAACTGGTCCCAGCCAGTGCAGGCCGATCGCTGCCGGGCTATCGACCGGGCCAGTACCTTCAGATCCAGGTGCCCTGTGACGAGCTGCCATTGTGGCGGTGCTACTCGCTATCCAGCACACCAGGGCTGGACGATTGCCTGCGGATCACTGTGAAGCGGGTTCCAGGTGGCCGGGCTTCCAACTGGCTCCTGGACGGACAGAGGGTGGGCATGACTTTTCGGGCGAAGGCGCCCATGGGCGGTTTCGTTTGCCCCAGCAGAGCAGGGAGTGTCCTGCTGATAGCGGCTGGCAGCGGCATTACCCCGGTGTATTCGATACTGCGTGACCTGCTGAAAAATGGGAGTGGCCGTGTTCGACTGGTCTACCTGAATCAGTCTCCGGCCTCCACCATTTTTGCTGCCCCACTGTTAGCCCTGCAGAACCAGTACACAGGGCGATTTACCCTGCAGAACCGCTACACCGACGAGCGCGGCCGGGCAGGAAGGCAGGAACTGTTGCAGCTCCTGGCTCCATGGTCGGATGAAGAAGTATTCATCTGTGGCGGCGCCGACTTCATGGACCTGGCCACCGAATGCCTCCAGGAACTCGGGGCTCCGCCCCATCGAATCCACAGCGAGAGCTTCAGTGGCCACTGCCAGGTGCTCCCACCAGCGGGTGAGGTGACACATGGCATCCAGGTCGAACTGAATGGGCAGTCTCTCCAGGCCGACGGTCATGCGGGTGAAGTATTGTTGGAAAGCCTGGAGCGCGCAGGCCTCCATCCGCCCAGTGGATGTCGTACTGGCCTGTGTGGAGCATGCCGTTGCAGAGTCGAGGACGGCGCGGTGCACATGCGCAATAACGACGTATTGAATGATGATGAGATCAGGCGGGGCTGGACCTTGGCGTGCCAGGCGGAGGTCCGTGGAGATTCGGTTCGGGTGCGGTTTTGATTACCCAATGGGAGGCACCGTTCATCCCGTGGGTGATGTGGAGGTGATGGTGTCCGCAGTGGGGGAACGGCTCCTTGCCAGGGGCCGCTTTCGGCCCGAAACGGATATGCGCGCTCCGATTGATGCGTCTGGCGGTGAAGGAGATGGTGATCTGTCCGGCGGCGGGGCTGGAAGGCAGTTACCTGGACATGGATCTGCTGTTGGTTTGCGGCGGCCTGCGCACGCCGCTCAAGGACACGCCCGGCCTCAGCCGACTGCTGCAGCTCGCCGACGAGCGCGGTATCGCTCTGGCTGGCCTGTGGAATGGCGCCTGGTTCCTCGGCAAGGCTGGCCTGCTGGATGGGCACCAATGCGCGGTGCACCCGGAAAATCGCGCTTCGTTGACAGAGGTTGCGCGCAACAGCGTGCTCACCGCCGAGAGCTATATCCTCGACCGCAATCGCCTCACCGCGGCAGCCCGACCGGTGCCTTCAACCTGGTGCTGGAGTGGATCCACAACCTGCACGGGCGCGAGCTGGTGGAGGACATCGTCGATATCCTCGTCTTCGAGCAATCGCGTGACCGCCGCACCCGCCCGGCACGGCACGAGAAGATGGCCCAGCCGCTGCGCGACGTGCTCAACCTGATGAGCGCGAACATCGAGGAGCCGCTGAGCACGGATCAGCTTTCCGAGTGCGTAGGGCGTTGCAAGCGCCAGCTGGAGCGCCTGTTCACGGAGCCGCTGGGCACCTCGCCGGTGCGCCATTACCTGGAGCTGCGCATCACGGAAAGCCGCCGCCTGCTGCAGCATTCGGATCTGTCGCTGGTGGAGGTGGCGTTGGCCTGCGGCTTCGTTTCGCCCAGCCATTTCAGCAAGTGCCACACCTCGTTCTTCGGCCATTCGCCGTCGAAGGAAATGCGCTTCGGTTGCGTGCGTTCCGCCAAATCACGCAGGCGCCCGACGAGTCAGTCTGCGTGCCCGCAGTGCCTTGTCGATGGTGTTCCTCGCGCAGGTCGGCTGGTTAACTGGCCGGACGTGCAGAGAACAAGAGTGAGGAACAGGACGTGATCTTTCTTTACAACGCCGAACCCGAACACGCGGAAAAATGGCGGGCTCTATTGGCCGCCCAGGTGCCGGACCTGGAGTTCGTCGAGGGCTTCGACGCGGTCGACCCGGCGCGTGTCACCTACCTGCTGACCTGGAAGGCAGTCGCCGATATCGAGCGTTACACCAGCCTGCGCGTGCTGTTTGCGGCCGGCGCCGGGGTGGACCAGTTCGACCTGGCGAAGATTCCCGAATCGGTGGCGCTGGTGCGTATGGTCGACGAGTCCCTGGCGGACATCATGGCCGAGTTCGTGGTGATGTCGGCGCTGGCGCTGCACCGCGAGATGCCGGCCTACCGCGCCGCGCAGGCAGCGCAGGTGTGGGAGCCGCTGAGCATCCTCCCGGCGTCGAACAGCCGGGTCGGCGTGATGGGCCTCGGCCAGTTGGGCCAGGCATGCCTGGCCCAACTGCGTCACCTGAAGTTCCAGCTGCTGGGCTGGAACCGTTCAGCCCGCGAGCTGGACGGCGTGAAGACCTACACCGGCCCCGGGGAGCTCGCAAGCTTCCTCTCCCAGTGCGACATCCTGGTCAACCTGCTGCCGCTGACCGACAGCACCCGCGGCATCCTCAACCGCGAGACGCTGGCGCAACTGCCCAGGGGCGCCGGACTGATCAACGTCGGCCGCGGCGAACATGTGGTGGAGGCCGACCTGGTCGCGGCACTGGACGCGGGGCAGGTCGGCGCGGCGATTCTCGACGTATTCCAGCAGGAGCCGCTGCCCGAAGGGCATCCGCTGTGGTCGCACGCGCGGGTGTGGGTCACTCCGCACATCGCCAGCACCATGCAGGTGGAAGGCGGCGCGGCGGTGGTGGCGAAGAATATCCTGCGGGATCTGCAAGGCAGCGAATTGCTGCACACCGTGGATCGCCAGGCGGGCTACTGAGGCGTTTCGCTTATCGCTGAAATAGCCGGCGTGCGCTGTTTGCCGTGGGCGGCACTTTCGATACTGGCGGCTCCCAACCGTCATTCAGGAAGTGCCGTTCATGGACCAGGAGCCGCTGCAAGCTCGTGACTTCGCCTTTATCCACTTCGCTGCCGTCGCCCTCTGCGGCTCGCTGACCGTCGCCCTGGCGCTGTTCCTGGCGCGGCTGGGCGTGCTCCTGCACTGAGGCTCAGGCAGTGATGGCCGGGCTCAGTGCGCCGATCAGCGCGCGTGTCTGGGCGTCGCGATGGGCGCAATAGAGCACCACGTCGCGGGGTGGCAACTCAGGCAGGCCGAAGCGCTCGCGCACATCGACGCAGCTCGCCGGCGCCATGCGCTCGACCATGGCGCCAATGCCGATGCCGGCCGACACCGCTGCACCGATGGCCAGAATTCCCGAGCCGACAAAGGCTTCGCGCCAGTTGCGGTTCTGCCCCTGCAGCGCGCTGCTGACCATGCTGCGCATGCCGCAGGGCGCCGGCTGGATCGCCAGTGGCAGTGGTGCGCCATCGTCCAGTTCGAACCACTCGGCGGCCATCCAGCCGAAGCGTTCGCTGCCGATCACCTCGCCGTCCTGGCGGCGGTTGTCGTGGCGCAGGATCAGTGCGATATCCAGCGCGCCTTCCTCGTAGCTCTCCAGCATCTGCCGCGAAGTGCCCAGGCTGAAGGCCACGATCACCTCCGGATCGGCTTGCGCCAGACGCTGGAGCCAGTGGCTCAGGTCCGCCCCGAGGATGTGATGGCTTACGCCGATGCGCAGGGTACGGCGCGGCGCGTCGAAGCAGCGCAAGGTGTCGTCGTAGCTCTGCAGCAGGCGGCGGGCGCTGGCAATGAACACCGAGCCCTGGGCGGACAGGGTGACGCGGCGCGGTGTGCGCTCCAGCAGGGCGCGGCCGAGGGATTCTTCCAGGCGCTTGATCTTCAGGCTGATCGCCGCCTGGGTGGTGCCGGCGACCTCGGCGGCGCGGGTGAAGCTCTTCAGGTCGGCGACCAGCAGGAAGGCGCGGATGGCTTCTATATCGGGGGTTTTCATGGCAGCGAATCGTCCTTGGGGCTATCGCCAGTCTGGCAGCTGGGCCGGCACAACCCAAGCCCCGGATGCGCTACAGTGCCGCCTTCGCCACTGACGAGGAATCGCGATGCTGACCCAGGCTTTCGCCTACAAGTGCTGGTCGGACCTTCGGGCGCTGGACGCCATCGCCCAGATCGACGCCGGGCGCTTCCCCGAGGAGCATGCCTTCGCGCTCCAGCAACTCAACCACATGGCCATCGTCGAGGACCTGTTCCGCGCACGGCTGAAGGGCGAAGCGGACCCGCACCCGGCCACCAATACCCAGGTGGTGCCCGGTTACGACGAGCTGCGCGAGCGCCTGCTGACCTCCGGCCAGTGGTACGTCGAGCAGCTCGCCGCGCTGACCCCGGAGCAGGGGCGCGAAGTCATTCGCTTCCGCTTCACCGACGGCCGTAGCGGCAGCCTGACCCGCGAGGAGATGTTCTTCCACATCCTCAACCACGCGACCTACCACCGCGGCTCCATTGCCCGCGCGCTGGACCAGGCCGGCGTGGCGCACCCGGCTGACACCTACACGGTGTTCGTGCACGCGACCGAACCGGAGCGCCGGAAGGGCTGATCCAGCCGGCGCACCTGGTTCGCCAGGCTTGGTGCCTCAGGCTTTTTTGGTGGATGGCAGCAGGATAGTGATGCAGCCCATCAGCGGCAGGAACGAGCACAGCGTGTAGACGTACTCGATGCCGTGGATGTCGGCCAGGTGACCGAGGAACGCCGCGCCGATGCCACCGAAGCCGAACATCAGGCCGAAGAACACCCCGGCGATCATGCCGACGTTGCCCGGTACCAGTTCCTGGGCGTAGACCACGATGGCGGAGAAGGCCGACGCGAGAATGAAGCCGATCACCAGGCTCAGCACGCTGGTCCAGAACAGGTCGACGTAGGGCAGCGCCAGGGTGAAGGGCGCGACGCCGAGGATGGAGAACCAGATCACCGCCTTGCGGCCGATGCGGTCGCCCACCGGGCCGCCGAAGAAGGTGCCGGCGGCCACCGCGCCGAGGAAGCCGAACAGGTAGAGCTGCGAGCTGGCCACCGAGAGGTCGAACTTCTCGATCAGGTAGAAGGTGTAGTAGCTGGTGAAGCTGGCCATGTAGAAGTACTTGGAGAACACCAGCAGCGCCAGTACCACCAGCGAAGCGCTCACCCGCCCCTTGGACAGACCATGGGTAGCCACGCCGCCGGCCTTTAGCTTGAACAGACTTAGGTGGTTGCGGTACCAGCGGCTCAGGCCCCAGAGCACGCCGACGAGGAACACCGCGAACAAGCCGAAGTACGCCACGTGGCCCTGGCCGTACGGAATGATGATGGCTGCGGCCAGCAAGGGGCCGAAGGCGCTGCCGGCGTTGCCGCCGACCTGGAAGGTGGACTGCGCCAGCCCGTAGCGCCCGCCGGAGGCCAGCCGCGCGATGCGCGAGGTTTCCGGGTGGAAGGTCGAGGAGCCGATGCCCACCAGCGCCGACGCCAGCAGGATGGCGTGGAAGCTGCCAACGAAGGCCAGCATGAGGATGCCGATCAGCGTGCAGACGCTGCCCAGCGGCGCCAGCCAGGGCTTGGGGTGGCGGTCGGTGTGGTAGCCGACCCAGGGTTGCAGCAGCGAGGCAGTCAGCTGGAAGGTCAGGGTGATCAGGCCGACCTGGGTGAAGCTCAGGCCATAGTTGGCCTTGAGCACCGGATAGATCGACGGCAGCACGGCCTGGATCAGGTCGTTGGTCAGGTGGGCGAGGGCGCAGGCGCCGATCACGCGCATCACCAGCGGGCTGGCCTGGCTGGCCACGGTCGGCGTGGCCAGGGGGGAAGCAGTGGTAGACATGGGACTCCGGGGCAGCAAGGTAGGGCGCGCGGGCGGGGCGCCGGGTTCTTCGAATTGGGTGGTCTATGCTAGGCGCGCTGCTGGAAGCTGTCTCACGCGATCCGGACGACGAATATCGCGAAACGGCCAAATCGGTCGGCGGCGACCATCCTCGAGCACTGCCGCGCGTCGGTTGGCAGGTCCGTATACCGGCCTGAAAAGGTCAACAGGCGACACCCCTCTCTGCAGCTAGGTCAGGCGAGGGGAAACCCCGCTCAGTTCCATGAGGAGGTGCAATATGGGCAAGATCACTGGCGGTTGCCTGTGCGGCAACCTGCGTATCGAAGCCATCGAGCAACCTTACCGGGTAGGCATCTGTCATTGCCTGGACTGCCGCAAGCACCATGGTGCGCTGTTCAATGCCTCGGCGATCTTCCCCGAAGATGCCGTGCGCATCGACGGCGAAGCGCGGGAATACGCCGGGCGTGTTTTCTGCCCACGCTGCGGTTCATCGGTATTCGGCCGCAGTCCCGGCGAGATCGAGGTGGCCCTTGGCGCGCTGGATGCGCCGGACCAGTTCCAGCCCACCTATGAGCTGTGGACCTGCCGCCGCGAAGCCTGGCTGCCGGACTTCGCGATGCGTCACCGTTATGAGCGCGACCGCGAGTCATCCGACCGGCACGAAGACTAGAAAAGCGCCGCTCACGGACAGAAAACGCAGTCCACGGACCAATCGCGCGCCCATTTTTCATGGGCGCCGACTTGTCACATTCGAGCCCCGAAGGCCCCCGATAGTAGCCCCGCCAACCAAGCTCAAAGAGGCTACACCGTGTTCCATCGTGCTCTGCTTTCCCTGTCCTTGCTCAGCCTGTCCATCGCCTGCGCCAATGCGGCCGAGGCCAACCGCCTGGATACCCCGCGCCTGACCGGCATCGACAACTTCCGCGACATCGCCGGCACCACCACCGCATACACCACGCTCCACGACGGCGTGATGCGCTCGGGCGTGTTCTACCGCTCCAACGCACTGACCCCCAGGGGCACCGACCTGGCGGTGCTGAACAGCCTGGGCATCAGCAACGTCTACGACCTGCGCACGCCCGTCGAGGCGGCTGCCACGCCGGACACCCTGCCGGCCGGGGCGGTTTACCAGAACATCGACATCATCGGCAGCACCACCTCGGGCGCCAACATTACCAATATCTCCTTCACCAGCGCGGCCCAGGCCGTGGCCATGATGGAGGAAACCAACCGCGCCTTCGTCAGCGACGCCGGCATGCGCAGCCAGTTCACCGTGCTCTTCAACGAACTGGCCGGCGCCGACGGTGCCGCGCTGTTCCACTGCACCGCCGGCAAGGACCGCACCGGCTGGACCGCCGCCGTGCTGCTGAGCATCGCCGGGGTGGACAGCCAGACCATCATGGAAAACTACCTGGCCACCAACGACTACACTGCCGCCCGCATCAAGGCGACCCTGGCGATGATGCCGGCCAGCATGGCGGCCATCTACGCGCCGCTGATCGGCGTGCAGGCCAGCTACCTGCAGGCGGGCCTGGACGAAGTCACCGCCCGGTACGGCAGCATGGACAACTACCTCAAGGAGGGCCTCGGTCTGTCCCAGGAAACCCTCTACGTGCTGCGCGGCAAGATGGTCTACTACAACAGCCTGCCGGGTACTCTTGGCCTCTCGGGCAACGCCGCCGCGGGCGCGCAGCTGCTGACCCAACTGCAGAACAGCAGCCTCTCCGGTGCCTACACCGCGTACAACTACTATCTGCAGTCGGCCATCGATGCCGGCACGCTCGGTGGTGTGGAGTCCACCGTCGGCGGCCAGGTGCACGCCGACGCAGCCAGCTACCTGCTGCGCCAGGATGCGCTGATCGACCGCGCTGCCGCGCCCTACGCCAGCGGCGTCGACCTGAAGACCGGGCAGACCCGCCTGTGGACCACGGCGCTGGCCGGCTATCAGGGCAACTCCGCGACCTCCAACGCCGAAAGCAGCAACGAACACACCCAGGGCCTGATGGTCGGCGTCACCCAGCGCTTTTCCGAGCAGCTCAGTGGCAATGCGGGCTTCGGCTACAGCAAGGGTCGCGTCGGGGGGAGCGGCGGTGATGTCGACACCGACCTGACCTTTGTCCGTGGCGGTGCGCGCCTCGCCCTCGATGGCCTGGATCAGGGCCTGTTCGTCGACGCCGACTTGAGCTATGGCTGGCTCGACTACGACAGCAAACGCGATATCGGTGGCGGCCTGGGCAAAGCCAAGGGCGACACCAGCGGCAACCTGAGCGGCGCCAGCGTCGCGCTGGGCTACCGCACGGCGGTGTCCACCGTGACCCTGGAGCCGAGCATCGGTCTGCGCTACAGCCACCTGGACCTGGATGGCTTCCAGGAAAAAGGCAGTGAGCTGGCGCTGGACGTCAACGATATCAGCGAGAACCGCCGCAGCGTCTACGCCAACCTCAAGGCCTCGTTCGCCCCGGTGGCCCTGGGCAGTGGCTGGCAGATGGTGCCGGGCCTGGAGGTCGGCTACGACCACGCGTTGGGCGACTACAAGGTCGATAGCGAAGGCCACCTGCTGGGCCTGGACGTTTCCCAGCGTGCCGCCTTCGACAACCGTGACCAGTTCAACGGAGCGTTCAGCCTGACCGCCAGCCAGGGCGACTTCAGCGTCGGCGCCGAAGTCGGCGCACTGGGCGGCAGCGGCAGCCACGGCGCCAGTGGCAGCCTGAAGGCCAGCTACCAGTTCTGATCGGTGGCGGCCTAGGTAAGCGGCCCGTCGCGTCCAACGCGGCGGGCCGTTTCGCTTTCCAACACGTAGGGCGCATAACGCCCACGGCGTTATCCGCCAGGGCGGCGGATAACCCGTTCCGGGTTATGCGCCCTACGCCCCCGGGTGGCCCAGAGTTTTCCTCTGGAAACGGAGCAGGCGTCGCGAACAGAGCCGGTGGCTTCCCTAGGCAGGCGTCGACAGGTTCCTGCGCAGGTCCGCCGGGCTCATGCCGTAGGCGCTCTGGAAGTACTGGCAGAAGCGCCCGACGTTGCTGAAGCCCAGGGCCAGGGAAATCTCGCTGACCGATTGCGAACCGTCCTGCTGCAGCGCGTCGTAGGCGCGCTGCAGGCGCACCTCGCGCTGGTAGGCGACGATGGAGCTGCCGACGAAGCGGCGGAAGCCTTCCTGCAGGGCGCGCAGGCTGACGTTGGTCAGCTCGGCCAGGTCGCTGCCGCTGATCAGGGCGTCCGGATGCTCCTGGATGTAGTCCATGGCCAGTTTCACGTGGCGCGGCGCGATCTGCGGCGCGGGGCGCCTGAGCGCGTCGCTGTAGTTGTGCGGCCAGATTTCCAGCACCGAATCCACCAGCATTTCCTGCAGGCGTGCCGGCATCAGCGCGCTGGAATTGATCAGCAGGTCGAACTCGTTGCCGGTGGCCATGGCGACGATCGCCTTGATGCCCTGGAAGGCCTCGTTGCGCAGGTCGACCCGCGGCTGGAAGCGCACCTTGTGGCTGATCGGCCGGCCCAGCAGCGTTGCCAGCCGGCGCGCGAACAGCGAGCGGCGCACCGACAGGCCGTGGTGTGCGTGGCCATCGATGAAACCGACCGAACGCACCGAGGCCTTCTCGATGGCGAGGCCGACGCGCGGTGTACCGATGGTTTCGTCGGACTGGTTGAAGACCACGCGCCCGGCGCTGGGAAAGATGAAGGTGATCTCGTCGTCGAGGTCCGGCATCTCGGTCAGCAGGTCGCCGCGAAAGCTCAGGCGGCGGAAGCTCAAGCCTTCGTAGCGGCCATAGACGCCGCCGATGGCGATGGGCTTTTCGGGCCGCGGCATCCCCGAATAGAGGCTGCCGAACATCCGCGTGTACAGCTCGCCGAAATCGTCGGCGGTCATGTTCTCGGAACGGATCAGGAACTGCTTGCGGGAGGTGCTCGTGTCTACCGTCATGGTCCGTCATCTGGCGCTGGCGACGAGCGCACCGCCGGAGTTCGGCGGGCGATACATGAGCGCCCATGCTGAACGGCGCAGATGACAATTGCGTGATGGGCTGCCTACTCCGGTAGCCTGGCCAGGCGGAAGCCTTCGACGAAATGTTCGCGCACTGCCGCGTCACGCAGGGGTTCGGTCTCTACCCAGTGGCGGATGGTGAAGTTTGGATTGCCCACCAGGAAGAATTCGGTTTCCGCGCGGGCCTCGTCCAGCCGGCCAAGTTGCGCGAGGCTGGCGGCGAGGAAGCGCCGCGAGCTGCTGCGGTAGGTTTCGTCGCGGCGCAGGGTCTGGATGGCGCCCTGGTAATCGCGCGCGGCGTACTGTGCCTGGCCGAGGGTCAGGTAGTACCAGCCGGCGGGGAAGGGGTTGAGGCGAAAGGCCCGGCGGATGTGCTCCAGGCCTTCGTCGATACGCCCGGCCAGTACCGTGACGTCGGACAGCGCCGCCCAGGCGTCCGCATCGTTCGGATCGAGCTCGATGGCGTGCTGGAACTCCCGGTCGGCTTCGGCGTACTGCCGTTCGTACGTCAGCAGGTAGGCCAGGCTCCAGCGGCAGCCGGCGTCATTGGGGTCGATGGCCACGGCCTCGCGCGCCCGCTGCAGTGCCGCGCCGCGCTCAGCCTGGGTGGGGCCGCCGCTGTGTATCCAGCCCATCCAGTGATTCATCGCCAGCCAGCGGCGCGCCTCGGCGTACTGCGGATCGAGGGCGATGGCGCGGCTGAGCATCAGGTGTGCTTCGCGCGCGGCCAGTGGCGAGTCGTCCATCAGCTGGCGGGCGCGCACGCACAGTTCGTAGGCCTCGATGTTCCTCGGGCGATTGCGCGGCAGGGGCGTGCGCAGATGGCCGAGCAGGGCCCGGACGATGTGCCCGGCGACTTCGTCCTGCACGGCGAAGACGGCCTCCAGTTCGCGGTCGAAGCGTTCCGCCCAGAGTTGTTCGCCACTGAGCGCATCCACCAGCTGGGCGTTGATCCGCACGCGGGCATCGGCGCGGCGCGCGCTGCCCTGGAGCAGGTAGCGCACGCCCAGTTGGCGGGCGATCTCGCGCACGTCCATGGCCTTGCCCTTGTAGGCGAAGGCCGAAGTGCGAGCGATCACGAACAGGCCGGAAGCCCTCGACAGTTCGGTGGTCAGATCCTCGGTCAGGCCGTCGACGAAATAGTCCTGCTCGGCATCGGGGCTGCCGTTGACGAAGGGCAGCACGGCAATCGAAGGCTCATCCGGCAACGCCAGCGGAGCACGCGACGCCTCGGCCAGGGGTTCCACGCTTGCGCTGAAGCGGTAGCCGACGCGGGGCACCGTGGTGATCCAGGAGCTGCCGTCGGGGGCCTCGCCCAGCACCTTGCGCAACTGGGCGATCTGCACCGTGAGGTTGCCTTCCTCGACCACCTGGCCCGGCCAGGCGGCGTCCATCAGCTCGGCCTTGCCGAGGATTTCACCCGGCCGCTGGAGCAGGGCGCTCAGCAGGTTCAGCGCACGGAATCCGACGGCCACGGGAACGTCGTTGCGCTTGAGCGTGCCACGGGTGCCATCGAGCACGAAGGGGCCGAAAGCCAGACGCGATTGCTGCATGCCGCCCCCTTTGCAAGTTTTTGGAAGTGTTTGGCGTCTCTTAAGGACGGCTTGCCGGGTGCTCTCCATGCTTGACCCATGAGGTCCATGGAGGCTGTCATGAACGATACTCCCCGTCTGCTGCTGTCGGAAGCTCCGTCCGGGCACTTCGGCCCGTCGGCCGTGCCCGAACTGCTGGCGCTCTGGCAGGCCCGCGCCCGGCTTCGCCAGCAACTTGCCATGATGGCCAGGGCCAATCCGCACCTGATCGAGGACATCGGCCTGACTCGGCGCCAGGTGGCGACGGAGATCGCCAAGCCGTTCTGGCGGGCGTGACCCTTACTTTTCCACGCCCAGCCGTTCGTGCCATTGGGCGATGGACTCCTGCGGGTAATCGTCGAATTGCAGGTCATGCGGCGTGGCCTGCACTTCGACCCAACTGGCCTTCGAGCGCAGCAGCAGGTGGGTGTGTTCGGGGGGCACGGGCAGCGGGGTGTCGATGGCGGAGGCGAAGGGGTGGATCAGCTCCGGCCATCGCGCGTCGTACAGCCACAGGCCGCTGCCGCACAGGCTGCAGAAGTGCCGTTCGGCGCCACTGGTACGCGTGCGCTGGCCTTCCTCGCGGAGCTTCGCGTGGTAGATGCTGATGTGCTTGCGCCCGCGCACCCTGAGGCTGGCGGCCTCGCCGCCGAGGTTGATCGCGTAGCCACCACCGCCCTGGGTCTTGCGGCAGATCGAACAGTAGCAGCGCTGGTAAGGGTAGGGATGGGCGCTGTGCAGGCTGAAGTGCACGGCGCCGCAGTGGCAGGAACCTTCGAGCAGCATGGCTTCTCTCCATCAGGGCTACCTGAGCAGGGACTCGCGGGCGCGCCAGGGATTCCATCGGATCGCTCCAGCGGGACTGGCCATGCCCCGTGCAGTAGACTAGCCGCCCGCCCAGCGACGGACGCTGCCCATGCTCAGGAATTTCACCGACCTCGATCTGCGCCTGCTGCGCATCTTCGCCTCCGTGGTGAGGTGCGGCGGCTTCACCGCGGCGCAGGCCGAGCTGAACATGAGCCAGTCGAACATCAGCATGCACATCGGCAGCCTGGAGAAGCGCCTGGGCTATCGGCTGTGCGAACGCGGCAAGGGCGGCTTCCGCCTGACCGCGAAAGGGCAGCGGATTCTCGAAGCGTCCCAGGCGATGTTCGATGCCATCGGCCTGTTCCGCGACCAGGCGCAGGCGCTCTCGGGCAAGCTGGTGGGCGAGCTGTACCTGGGGCTGGCGGACAACGTCACGACCCTGCCGCAGGCGCGCTTCGACGAGACCCTGGCGGCCTTCCACGGTCGCGAGCAGGACGTGCAGCTGAACCTCTACGTGAATTCGCCCACCGAGTTGGAGCTGGCGGTGATCGACGGCCAGCTGGACCTGGCGATTTCCTACTTCAGCCGCGCGCGCCCGACCCTGGATTACCTGCCGCTGTACACGGAAGAGATCGGCGTGTTCTGCGGCGAGCGCCACCCGCTGTTCGCGGCGCACGAGCCGACACTGGAGCAGATCGCCGAGTACAACTGGGTGCGCCATGGCTTCCTGCCGGCGGACCAGGAATTGCCGTTCCGCCCCGAACGCAGCAGCGCCACCGCGCATCACATGGAGGCGGTGGCGCATTCGGTGCTGGCCGGCACGCACCTGGGCTACCTGCCGACCCACTACGCGAACATCTGGGTCGAGCGCGGGCGGATGAAGCCGCTGCTGCCGGAGCAGCTCTGCTACGAGGTGACGCACAGCATGATCACCTACGCCGGGCGGCCGCGCAGCGAGGCCGCCCGTGCCTTCATCGAGGACCTGCTGAGCGTGCACGGCCTCGGCTAGCCCTCAGGCGAGCACGCCGTTGACCGCGTTGAGGTAGATGCGCGAGTAGTCCTCGGCCTGCAGCGGCAGGGCGTTGGTGTCGGAGGAGGAGATATCCGCCACCGCCTGTTCGCCGATCCAGAGCGCGTCCTCGCCGTCCAGGCCCAGTTCCCTGAGCGTATGCGGAATGCCCACCGCCGAACGCAGTTCCAGCACCCAGCCCAGCAGGCCGTCGAAGCTCGCTTCCGGCAGTTCCAGGTAGTGCGCCAGACGCGTGGCGTCGGCTTCGATGGCCGGGCGGTTGGCCACCAGCAGGTACGGCAGCAGCACGGCGTTGAGCAGGCCGTGGTGCTTGTGGTGCTTGGCGCCCAGTGGGTGGGCCAGCGCGTGCACGCCGCCGAGTCCCTTCTGGAAGGCCACTGCCGCACTGGCCGAAGCCACCAGCATGCCTTCGCGCGCGGCGAGGTCGGTGCCGTTGCGCACGGCGCGTTGCAGGTTTTCCTTCACCAGGCGCACGCCTTCGATGGCTACGCCGGCGGACATCGGGTGGTAGAGCGGCGAGAACAGCGACTCCAGGTGATGGGTCAGGGCGTCCATGCCGGTGGCGGCGGTGAGCGACTTCGGCAGGCCGACGGTCAGTACCGGGTCGAGAATCACCGAGCGGGCCAGCAGTTCGCGGTGGCCGACGACTATCTTGATGCCGCGCGCGGTATCGGTCAGCACGGCCTCGCGGCCCAGTTCGGAGCCGGTGCCGGCGGTAGTGGGAATGGCGATCAGCGGCGGCAGGTCGAGGGCGGGGTGGTCGCCCAGGGTCGGGTAGCGCTCGATCAGTTGCGACCATTCGAAGTTGTGCAGGCCGTTCGTATCGCGGCTGAGCAGGGCGATACCCTTGGCTGCGTCCAGCGCGCTGCCGCCGCCCAGGGCGATCAGCGAATCGTGGCCGCCTTCGGCCAGAACGCCGGCGCCGGCGCTGACTTCTTCCAGCGCGGGGTTGCTGGAGAAACCGTGGAACAGCGCGTAGTCGATGCCGGCCGCTTCCAGGCGGCGCCGCACTTCGTGCAGCGGCGGCAGTTCGAGCATGCCGGGGTCGGTGACCAGCAGCGGCTTGAGCATGCCGGCCAAGCGGCAGCGCTCGGCCAGTTGATCGAGGGCGCCGACGCCGCAGAGGATTTCCGTGGGGTAGTTCCAGTAGTTCAGGGTGGACATGACAAGCTCCGGATTTCAGGCATGGCCTGCCCGCGCCGGCTCGTGCAAAGCCAGCGGCGGGAGGAAGTGGGAAACAGGGCGCCGGACAGGCCCGGCGCCAGGCGTTCAGGTGAGCGCTCAGCCGACGGCGCGGCCGGCGAAGCTCAGGCTGGTGGCGATGCGGCGGTGCGGCTTGGCGATGAACAGGTAGGCCAGGCCGAACAGGGCGAGGGCGGAGAACACCACGACCACCGCCCAGACCTGGAACCAGGGCGCGCCGGGCGGGGCGAGCATCTCCCGCGGCCAGGCCACGTTGATCGCCTCGAACACCAGCCAGACCACGGCGATGACGTTGACCAGCAGGCCCTTGCGGCCGAGTTTCAGTGCGCCCTTGTCCGGGTTCCAGCGTCCGGTCAGGCGTGCATACAGCGCGCTGGCGGCGACGATCAGGAAGACGAAGAAGAAGCCGCCGCTGCCGAAGGCGATCAGTGTGCCGACCGCCGTGGCGTTCAGCCCCAGGGCCAGGCCCAGGCTTGCCAGCAGGGTGCTGCAGACCATCGCGGCCATCGGTACCTTGCGCTTGTCGACGCGGCGCAGCAGGGCGGAACCGGGAAGGATTTCATCGCGGGCCATGCCGAAGATGGCGCGGCCGATGTAGGTCTGCACCGAGACCACGCAGGCGACGAAGGCGACCAGCACGATGGCCACGAACGGCCGCTCGGCCCAGGCACCGAAAGCGTCCACCACCGCCGGGGTTACCGGGTCGATGACCTGGCCGCTGACCACGGCGGCCGGGTCCTTGTACGACAGGGTGACGGCGAAGGCGGTGAGCATCACCGTCAGCCCGACCACCAGCATCGAACGCAGGATGGCGCGGGGCGTGGAGACGCGGGCGTCGGTGGTTTCCTCGGAAATCTGCGAGCAGGCGTCGAAGCCGAGGAAGGCCCAGCCGCCCACCGCCAGTGCTGTCAGGAAGCCGCTCCAGTAGGTGCCGCCGGAGACTTCCAGGGCATTGAGGCTGCTGAACAGCATCTCGAAGGAGTGGTTGCGGAAGAACAGCAGCAACAGCACGCCGATGCCGATGGAGGCGATGGCCTCGGCGAAGATGCCGGCGTTGACGAAGTACTTCAGCGGGTTGATGCCCAGCAGGTTGACCGCCAACCCAAGGGCCAGCAACGCCGCGCCGCAGAGTACCTGCGCATTGCCGGACGGCGGTTCGCCGGTCACCAGCAGGCCGAGCCAGAAGCCGCCCAGGTAGGCGACGGTGGTCAGCGAGGCGAGGGCGGAGGCGAGGTAGAGGAAGCCGGTGAACCAGGCCGCGCGGTCGCCGATCAGTCGCCGCACCCACTGGTAGCAGCCGCCAGCCAGCGGGAACTGCGAGGACAGCTCGGCGTACACCAGTGCCACGGTCAGTTGCAGGAGCAGGCACAGGGGCACGACCCATACCCAGGACGGCCCGACGCTCATGGCGCCCAGCGACATCACCGAGTAGATGCCGACGACCGGGGAAATGGTGGCGAAACCGACGGAGAACGACGACCACAGGTTCAACCCGCGGTCCAGCTCCTGGCGGTAGCCGTGGCTGGCGAGCAGGCTTTCGTCGCCGTTGCTGGTAGCGACGGCAGGGCTGCGAAGGTCAGACATGCCGGCCTCCGGGGTTCAGGGAATAGGGGGATTCACGGCCAGGCATGACGGGGCGCATGGGAGATCCTCGGGGCAGTTGGAGTTGTTATCGAGAACCCGCGTCTCTAAAGGACGGCTGAGTAGCTGGCGCTGTCAGTGCAGCGCGTGGCCAGAGTAGGGCGCTGCCGCATCAGGAAAAATTCATATTTGATTGCACTGACATCAGCTGTTGCTGATGTTTTGTGCGAAGTATACCGGTAGGAGCGGGTCGCTTCTCCAGGAGGGTGGTGGGCCGCAATCGCGCGCACGGCGCATTCCCGCAGGGCGGCATAAGGGACAGGCAGGGTGGGATGCAGAGGGAGTGGGGCGCGGGAACCGGGAGCGACAGCGCGCTCCCGGTGTGAAGCGGTATCAGCAGTGCTTGTCCTGCTCGGCCTTTTTCTCGACGCCCGGCTGGGCGTTCTGAGCGGTCTGCTGTCCGGAGTCGGTCTTGTCGTGCGTGGCCTGCAGAGCCTGGTAGTTGGCCTGGGTCAGACGGTTGGTCATCAGGGCGGATTCTTCGGCCATGGACGCCTGGCTGGCGAGCAGGGCGGCAAGGGTCAGGGTACTGGCAGTGAGCAGTTTCATTGGAATGTTCTCGGTAAGGAGGTGCAGTGGGGTGATGCTCGCGAGTGACCACAGTCTAGTGAGCAGCCGCAGGAGGGACCCATGAAGAAAACTGGTATGAATGATCGAATCGCTCGAGGGACGGGTTTGATGCCAATTTCCGCCGAGGCGGGAACTGGCATCAAACCCTTGATCCACCTGGCCTCGGGCTTGGTCGCGGAAACTCCGCCGTGGGTCATGAACTGGTCGACACTGAAGTTCTGCTAATGAGTCCATGCAGGCAGGCTGATAAATGGCGGCTCGCCCCGGGCCTTGATGTGGACCTACGCCTGGAGGTCGGACGGGTAATTGCACGCTGACCCGCTGGCAGTTCCATACCGCGTATGCGTGTGCCGCCAGCAGCGCCTGCGGGGCGATTTCGAAGGCGGTCCCGGGACCCGGCCGGCATCCGCTCCGCTGTACTGGACGATGGGGTGGTGGGTCTTGCCGCTGGTGGCCAAGCACGGCAGTGCCGGTGATTTCCTTCCCGCCCTGGCGGAAACCCACCAGCGCGCCTCGGTGCGCTCGAACAGGGTTGTCGCCGCCTAGCAGGCGGCCATCTCCGGTTCGGTCAGCCTCGGCGCGGCGATGGCTTGCTTGGCGTACCTGGCGGTTTGTATGTCCTTTCTTCTGAACGGCAGGCTGATCGCAATACCTGTTTCAAAATAGCGATGCCGGAATTCAAGCGGCGTTTCAGCAGCAGGACATGGCGCAGGCGATGAAGGCGGTGGTCAGGGTGGTGATGCTCAGGCCTACCAGGAACAGGGTGTCGGCGACGCGTTCCAGACGGTGATTGCGCTGCAGCTTGCGGGTCCGCAGGCCGAAATAGGCGGTGAGGGTGGTCGCCAGGTAGATCACCGTGTTCAGCGCGAGCATGTCCTGGCCGATCAGGTCGACGCGGTGCTGGCCGACGATGATGCGCAGGATGCCCACCACTGTCAGGCACACGCCGACCATGGCGCCGGACGCGGCGAAGATGTGCACGCAGATGTCGTCGTCCAGCGGGGCGGTGTGGCTCTTGTGGCTCATGGCGGGTCTCCTGCGCCGGCCGCTGCGGTTCATCCGCTCGACTTGCCGGCCTCGATGTGGCTGCCATGATAGTTAGGACGCGACGCTTGCTGTACTCGCTTTCCCGGTGGCCCCAGGTGAACCGAAAAACAGCGGAAAATCATCCAGATAACCGCCGCCTGCCGCGGCAGGCGCGGGCGCTGGAGAAGGTCGAGCTCATATTGGAGGCGTCGCGGCGCATCCTGGAGCGCCGCGGCCTGGAGGGGTTCACCACCAACCATGTGGCGGAGTTGGCGGGGGTCAGCGTCGGCTCGCTCTACCAGTACTTCCCCAACAAGGAGCGGATCCTCGACGAGCTGGCCCGGCGCGAACTGGCAGCGTTGGCTACCGGCATCATGGGCGCGCTCACCGGCCGCCCGCCGGAGGCGCCCGGCGAGCGCATCCGCGCAGTGATTCACGCCGCCGTCAGCGCCTATGGCGGGCGCACCGGCGCGCACAAGGCGCTGATGCACTACCTGATGACGCGCGGCGGCGGCAGCCCGCTGCCCGCCTTGCGCGGCAGCGTCATGACCCACCTGGTGACCCATGGCCTGGTCGACCACAACCAGCAACTGCGCAAGCTCGACGAGGCCGAGGTGTTCGTCCTCGCCCATGCCGTGGGCGGTGTCCTGCGTGCCCTGCTGGACGACCCCGGCGCCCTGATCCCTGGACGGCGGGAGGGCATCGAGGAAGCGCTGGTGCAGTTGGTGCTGGCGTACTACGGGCGGGGCGCGGCGGGCTGAAGCCCGGCGTCGGTCACAGCCACCAGCGCAGCAGGTAGAACGCGCCCATGCTGAGGATCACGCTGAGCAGCACGTTGCGCGTCCACAGCACCAGCGCCACGGCGACCACGGCGCCGAGCAGGTAGGGGTTGTCCAGGCGCAGGTTCAACTGATGTTCGGGCAGGAACACGATCGGCCCGCAGATCGCAGTGAGCATGCCCGGCACGGCGAAGCCGAGGAACTGCCGCACGTTGCTGCTCAGGCGGATCGGCAGGCGCGGTTCGAGGAATACGTAGCGGTTGAAGAACACGATCAGGCCCATGCCGAAAATCACTGCCCAGACCATCATGCGCGCCCCCCCGAGAGTTTCTGGCAGACAAAGCCGGCGAACATGCCCGCCAGCCCGGAAAGCACCAGTGCCGAGCCGACCTGCCAGTAGCTGAACAGCACCGAACAGAACAGCGAGACGGCGACGCAGACCAGGGTGGGGATGTTCTTCACCACCGGCGCGATCAGCGCGACAAAGGTGGCGGCGATGGAGAAGTCCAGGCCCAGGTGTTCCAGACCGGGAATGCTGGTGCCCACCAGCACGCCGGCGAGGGTGAAGAGGTTCCAGGCGATGTAGAACGTCAGCCCCACGCCCAGGGCGTACCAGCGGTTGAAGGTCTGGCGGTCGTGGCCGCTGGTGAGGGCGAAGAATTCATCGGTGAGCAGGAAGCCCAGGCCGGCGCGCCAGCGTCCCGGCAGGCCGGAGAGCACCGGGCGCAGGGTCATTCCGTAGAGCAGGTGCTGCGAGGTCAGCAGCAGGGTGGTGATCATGATCGAGAAGAACCCGGCGCCGCCCTTGAGCATGCCGATGGCCACCAGTTGCGCAGCACCGGCGAAGACGATGGCGGACAGGCCCTGGCCATGCAGTGGCGAAAGCCCGGCGTCGATGGCCAGGGAGCCGGCGAGCAGCCCCCAGGGCAGGACCGCGAGCGACAGCGGCATGATGTCGATGGCGCCCTTGAGGAAGGCACGTGAAGGAAGCTGATCTTGGGACATGAGCGTTTCTTGCAGGCCGATAAGTGCCGTCAGCGTCGCAGAGAAGCCTGGTGCGTGGCTTGAACAATCTTGCTGTCGAATTCAGCCGATGCCCAGCAGTTCGCCAAGGGACCGGGCCAGCTCCTCGTGATGTACCGGCTTCTGAATCACCAGGCTGCCGGGCAGCTCCAGCCCTTGCAGTTCGGCGTAGCCGGTGAGAAACACCACCGGCAGGTAGGGGAAACGCTCGCGGGCAATCTTCGCCATCTGCGCACCGTTGAGTTCGGGCATGGCGAAGTCGGTGAGCAGCAGGTCGACGTGTTCGTCGAGCATCTCCAGAGCCTGCTGCCCGCTGTTGGCCTGACGCACCCGGTAGCCGTAGAGGCGCAGGGCGTCGCCGAGCAGTTCGCGCACCAGGTCGTCGTCGTCCACCAGTAGGATATTGCGGTCGTGGCCGCTATCGGTGAGGTCGCCGCTGGGGTCACGCACGCTGTCGTCAGCCGCTTGCGCACGTTCCACGGCCGGCAGGTAGACGTTCACCTGGGTTCCGCGCCCCGGCTCGCTGTCGATGTGCACACCGCCGCCGGACTGCTTGGCGAAGCCGAACACCTGCGCCAGCCCCAGTCCCGAACCCTTGCCGATGTCCTTGGTGGTGAAGAAGGGTTCGAACACTTTGCCCAGCACTTCCTCGTCCATGCCGCAGCCGGTGTCGCGGATTGACAACACCACGTAGTCCCCCGGTTCGGGATGCTCCGGGCGGCTGGGTCTGTGGCTGATGTGCATGTTGTGAGCGGAAAGGATCAACTGGCCGCCGGCCGGCATGGCGTCGCGGGCGTTGATCGCCAGGTTGAGGATGATCATCTCTGTCTGGGTCGGATCGGTCAGCGCCTGCCACAGGCCATCGGTGAGTTCCAGGCGCACCGAGATATTGCCGCCCAGGGAGCGGGCCAGCAGCTCTTCCAGGCCGCTCAGGGTATCGTTGAGGTTCAGCGGCACTGGCTCCAGACGCTGCCGGCGGGAGAAGGCGAGCATCTGCGCGGTCAGCTTGGCGCCGCGCTCGCCGGCCTCGCGGATGTGCTGCAAGCGTTTGCCGGCCTTTTCGTAATCGCCCTTCGCCAGGTCGCGCTCGAGGAAGGTGGAGCCGCTGAGGATCACCGTCAGCAGGTTGTTGAAGTCGTGGGCGACACCGGCGGTGAGCTGGCCTACCGCCTCCAGCCGTTGCATCTGCTGCAGCGCCGCCTCGATTCGTTCGCGCTCGGCGATCTGCTCGCGCAGCCGGGCATTGGCTTCGGCCAGATCCAGCGCAGCCTCGCGCTCGCTGGTAATGTCGCGGGCGACCACGTAAAGCAGGGTGTCTTCGGGTACCACCACCCAGGAAAGCCAGCGCTGCTTGCCGCTGGCGTGGCGTATGCGGCCATCGAAGCGCGCGCTGGTACCACCGTGGGCGAGGGCGGCCAACTCGGTGAGGAAGGCGTCCTGGTCCTGCTCGGGCAGCAGCTGCAACAGCGACATGCGCGAGAGCATCTGGCGCTGGAAGCCCAGGGTGTGTTCCCAGGCCGGGTTCAGGGCGACTGGGGTGAGGTCGCTGTTGAGCACGGCGAGCAGGTCCTGGGAAAGATCCCATGATCGGTCGCGCTCGCGGGTGCGGCGCTCGACTCGTTCGCCAAGCATTTCGTTGAGCTGTTCCAGGGCCTGGGTAGCCTTGCGTTGCTGGTGGATGTCCTGCAGCACGCCGGAGAAACGAACACAGCGGTCATCGACGAATCGCGCCTGCCCATTGCTCAGCAGCCAGCGCGGTTCCAGCCCGTCGGGCTGTTCGATGCGGAATTCCACGCGGTAGCGACCATTACCCCGCGGGTCCATGGCGCGCTCGACGCCTTCGCGCACCCGCTCCACATCTTCGGGATGGATGCCGTTGTAGAACACATCCATGGTCATTTCGGTGTCCGGCAGCAGGCCGAACAGCGTCTTGCAGCGTTCGTCCCAGAGCAGCAGGCCGTCCTCCGGACGCAGGTCCCAGGTGCCCATGCCGGCGGCGTCGATGGCGATGCGCGCGCGCGCCTCGACGTCCGCCAACGCCTCTTCGGCGCGACGTCGACGCTGTCGCTCCTGGACTTCGGTGAGGGCGCGGCGCACTGCCTTGGGCAGCAGCGATAGGTTCTTCTTCAGCACGTAGTCGGTGGCGCCGAGGCGGATCATCTCCACCGCGTGTTCCTCACCATAGATGCCCGAGAGGAAAATGAACGGGGTATCAGGCACCAGGCGCTGGGCGATGGCCAGCACGTGGGTGCCGGAGGAACCGGGCAGCACACAGTCGCAGAGAATCAGGTCGAAGCTGCCCTCGTGCAGGGCATGTTCGACTCCGTTGTGATCGAAGACATGCCGAGCGTCGATCTTCATGCCGCTGCGCTCCAGGCGTAGCAGGGTCAGCTCGGCATCCATGGCGCTGTCTTCGACGACCAGCAGTTTCAGCGGAACTTCGGACATCACCGCTCCGTCACGGGTTGCGTCTACGATTCAGACGCAACGATCCGGGCGGAGGTTCATTGAGAACGGCCCAGAAAATCCCCAGATCGGAAATTGCGGTGACGAATTCCTTGAACTCCACCGGCTTCACCACGTAGGCGTTGACGCCCAATTCGTAGGCACGTTGCAGGTCCGGCTCCTCCCGCGAGGAGGTCAGCATCACCGTGGGGATACTGCGCAGCTCGGGGGTGTCGCGCACCACCTTGAGCACTTCCAGGCCGTCCACCTTGGGCAGCTTGAGGTCCAGCAGCAGCACCGCTGGATTGCCATCGGCACGCTCGGCGTGGGCTCCTCGTCGCAGCAGGTAGTCCAACGCGTCGGCGCCATCGCGCATGACGATGACTTCGTTGGCCAGTTGGCTGCGTTCCAGCGCAACCAGCGTCAGCTCCAGGTCCCTGGGATTATCTTCCACCAAGAGAATGGGTTTGAGCATGATACGTATGGCTTTCCTTCAGTGGGGCTGTGGGTGGCGGGGCAGGGCGAAGTGGAATGTCG
This sequence comes from Pseudomonas sp. HS-18, assembly GCF_020401845.1. Lineage (NCBI taxonomy): Bacteria > Pseudomonadati > Pseudomonadota > Gammaproteobacteria > Pseudomonadales > Pseudomonadaceae > Pseudomonas > Pseudomonas sp. HS-18. The sequence goes on along the minus strand of NZ_CP084413.1, from coordinate 3,804,198 downwards.
CGCCCTGGTTGATAACTCCTTCGGCCCAGACGCGGCCGTCGTGGCGCTCGATAATGCGCCTCACGCTGGCCAGGCCGATGCCGGTGCCTTCGAATTCTTCCATGCGGTGCAGGCGCTGGAACACTCCGAACAGCTTGTTGGCGTAAGCCATATCGAAGCCCACACCGTTGTCACGGATGAAAATCTCGGTTTCGTCCCGCGTCTGTTTCGCGCCGATTTCGATGCGGGCCGGCTCGCGGCCGCGGGTGTACTTGATGGCGTTGGCGATCAGGTTGCGCAGCGCAAGATTGATGAACGCCGGATCACCGATCAGTTTCGGCAGCGTCTCCAGCTTCCAGTCGATCTGGCGGCCGACGTAGTCGGGCTCCATTTCCGTGCGGATGGTTTCTACCAGCGCGTTGAGGTCCACCTCGGACAGGCGGAGCGCCGAGCGGCCCATCTGCGAAAAACTCAGCAGGTTGTCCACCAGGGTGCCAGCGAAGCGCGCGGCATCCTCGATGTGCTGGAGGAAGCGACGGCCGCGCTCGCTCAGCGCCTCTGCCTCGATTTCGCCCAGCAGCTCGGCGTAGCCGGCAATGTGCCGCAGCGGCGCGCGCAGGTCATGGGAAACGCTGTAGGAGAAGGCTTCCAGCTCCTTGTTGGAGCGGCGCAGTTCCCCCGCCAGTTGGGCCAGTTCTTCGGCCTTGCGCAGCACGATGCCCAGTACCGAGGTACGAAGCTCCACCACCGCTTCGACGATCAGCGGCTCCCAGGGGGCGGAGAAACCGCGTACTTCCTCGCGCCAGCGCTCGAAACTATGGCGTGGATTCAACTGGCCCTGGGCGTCGATCTCCTTCGCCGGGCGTCCGGCCCAATTTACCGTGCGCGCTTGTTCCGGGCGGAACCAGACCAGGTAGTGCGAGTGAATCTGTGAAATTGCCACGGCCAGCACGCCGCCGGCATGCTGGGCGAGTTCAGGCAGTTCGTCGATGTCGCGCTTCACGTTGTCGGTCTGGAACACCACCTCGCCGCCACGCTTGGCCAGCCAGTGAATCAGCGCGTTGACCTGCGCGGCTGGCGGGGTGACGCCAAGCAGATCGATCCGCTCGGCGGACACGATCGCTGCGCCGGTGGCCGCGGCGAACTCCAGCATTACTGCGGGCAACTCCAGCAGGCCGCCGCTGATGCTGTCGTGGTCGGCCATTGCGGAAAGCATCTGCACGATGCGTTGGCGCAGATCGAGCAATCGGCGGGTATTTGAATGGGATTCGCGGGACTCGATCTGCAACGACAGCACGCTGCTGAGCAACTCGCAGGCGGTGCGTGTCTGGAAACCGACGGCGCGCGGCTCGCGGTGGTGGCAGGAAATCAGCCCCCAGAGTCGGCCATCGACGACGATGGAGAGCGACATGGAAGCCAGCGTGCCCATGTTGCGCATGTACTGAAGGTGCACGGGCGAGACGCTGCGCAGGGCGGCGAAACTCATGTCCAGCGGGCGCCCGGTGCGGGGATTGTCGACCGGTACAAGTGGCGAAGCCTGGTAGTTGGCGTCTTCGATGACCCGGATGCGGTTGACCCGGTACAGCTCACGGGCCTGGCGGGGGATGTCGGAGGCCGGGAAGCACAATCCCAGGTACTGCGGATAGCCGGGGTCGGCCGCCTCGGCGATGACCAGCCCATTGCCTTCCGCATCGAAGCGGTAGGCCTTGACCCGGCCGAACCCGGTAATGCGCTTGACCTCCTGCACCGAGCGTTGCAACAGCTCATCGATGCTGTTGGCGTTGTGCAGGCCGGCCACGAAGGCGCGCACCAATGGATAGAAATCGACGTTGGACGGGTTCCCGGGACGCTCCTGGTGCGGCGCGAATTCGGCAATCAGGACCTGATCGTGGCGGTGCACCATCACCGAGGTGGGCTCACCGGCGCCTGGGCTGTGTCGCAGCCTGACGTCGCCGATGTGGAAAGGGAATATTTCGCTGTCGGGCAGGCGCTTGAGGTGTTCGCGCAGGTCGAAGTCATCGGCCAGCAGTGCGGCGAAGTCGCGGCCCAGCAAGTCACTGGCGGGCAGGCCGAGCCAGCGCTGGGCGTTCTCGCTGGCCTGGAGGATACGCAGGTCGGATTCATCCAGTACCAGCAGGAATCCCTGCGGCTGGATGCTGCCGGGCAGTTGGATCGGCTCCTGGGCGCAGCGCTCCATGGCTTGTTCGAGGGCGGTCTCTGCGGCGGGCAAGGTTTAGGCACTCCGTTGGGGACCGACTCTGTGAGCCGGAAGTTGGTTGCGGGAATACTCTGTTAGTCCCGTATGAAAGTTTTTCAGTTTGGCCGTATTAGACGCTTTTCGCACTAATGGCCGAGGGCCATTTGTCTAGGCTTTTCCGCTTCGGCAGTCTTCGCGGCGCCATGAGCAGCTCAGTCGGACTGGAGAAAAGCCAGCAGGGTAGCTTCCTCGGCGCTGAGGTTCTTGCGCTTGCGCGCCTTCGCTAATCCGCTCAGTTCGCCAGCAAGAAAGGCCTGTATCACCCGCGGATGCACGTAGCATTTGCGGCAGATCGCCGGAGTGTTGCCCAGTTCGTCGGCCACCTGCTGGATGATCGACTTGAGCTGGCGGTTGGCGCTCTTCTCGTCTTCCCAGTGGGTCCTGCGGCAGTGCTCAAGGGCCAGGGTGGTGCCAGCCCAGGTGCGGTAGTCCTTGGCGGTGAACTCCTCGCCGGCGTGCTCGCGCAGGTAGGCGTTGATGTCGCGGGAGTCGATCATGTGCCGCTGGCGGTCTGCGTCCAGGTACTGGAACAGCTGTTGCCCGGGCAGCTCAAGGCAACGCCGGAGGATGCGCGCCAGGCGCGGGTGTTCGATGTCCACGCTGTGGCGGATGCCGCTCTTGCCACGAAAGGCGAAGCGAATGCGCGTGCCCTGGACTTCGACATGGCGGTTGTTCAGCGTCGTGAGGCCGAAGGAGCGATTTTCCTTGCGGTAGCGTTCGTTGCCGATGCGGATCAAGGTGCGATCGAGCAGTTCGACCACGGTCGCCATGACCTTTTCCGCTCCCAGGCCGGGCAGCGCCAGGTCCCGTTCTATACGCCTGCGCAGCGCTGGCAGGCTTTCCCCGAAGCGCAGCAGGCGCTCGTACTTGGCGCTGTCGCGGACCTCGGTCCAGCGCGGGTGGTAACGGTACTGCTTGCGCCCGCGCACGTCGCGGCCGGTTGCCTGCAGGTGGCCGAGCGGGTCGATGCAGATCCACACATCGATATAGGCTGGCGGAATCGCCAGGCGGTCGATCCGCTCGATCTCCGCTTCGACGCGAATGCGTTCGCCGCCCGGGTCGAAGTAGGCGAAGCGCCCGCGCAGGCGACGCCGGCTGATGCCCGGCAGGCTGTCGTCGACGTAGTGCAGGTCGGGGGGCAGGTCCAGCAGCTCCGGCGGTGTGCTCATGGCGGCTCCTCGAGGTCTCTTCGGTAATGGATCGCGAAAGGGCATCGGGAGTGCGGTTTTTTTTCATCCGCCGGCGGGGTGGCCAAGCTCAGGAGTGCCGATCCTCGACGGCCAGAGGCACGGGCGAGATCAGCCTGGGGTCGCTACCGCCAAACAGGGTGCGCAGGTAATCCTCCTGGATTCGCAGGCCGCGGCGCACCAGCCAGTTGCGACCGCCCGGTACGACGCGCAGCAGACAGTGGCCGAGGAAGCGGGGCGGGGCCGTAAGCAACGGGTACCAAGGCAGGCTGCCGCGGGGCAGGCCGAGGGCGCGTCGCCCCTGGTCGTCGATGAAGGTGCTGGCGATGCTCAGGTGGATCGCCCGGTTCAGGCGCCCGCGCAACCAGGGGAAGTTGGCGTAGTGGCGCTGCAGGGGTTCGTCCACCAGCGCGCAGCCGAGCATACGGCTGCTCTCGTCCGGTGGTGCCTGGGACAGCAGGTTGTGGTAGAGCGCGCGTATCGCGTCGTTCTCGCTGGCGCACAGCCAGCGCTCCTCGACGCCCATCAACCAGGCGATGTAGCGCCAGAGGTGGCTGATGGCTTCGCGCTCCCGCTGGCTCAGGACTACGCCCAGCATGCGCTGGCCGATCAGGAAGATCGCCGAGAAGGCCAGATAGGTCGCCTGCATGTCTCCCTGGTTGATGGGCAGGCCATGGTGAGCGAAGTCCCACTGCTCCAGGCGCGACACCCGACGTCGCACCAATGCATGCACCAGCCGTACGTGCAGCGTGCTGCGGTAGCCCGCTGCGCCGCGCGCCATGCCCTTTGGGCGGGTGCAGTCGATCCACCATTTGGTGGTCTCGGCGATACGCCGCTGCGGGCCTTTTTCCAGCGCGCCGGTGAGTACCAGGGTACGGTTGATCGCGGAGGCCTGGTATCCGGCCAGCAAGCCAAGGTCGCGCAGCACGCGCATACCGGTCAGCCCGGAAATTCCGCAGGCGCGGGCGCCCTCGTCGAGGCGCTGCGGGTCGACCCAGGCGGGCGGTGTTTCGACACGGGCGAAGAAGGTTCTCAGTGCCTCGGGTGCGTCGGGGATGGCGGCAATGCCCTGGTGCAGCGCCTGTTCATACAACCGCATGCTCTTGCCGAGGCCGACTTCGAACATCCACTCCAGCAGCGTATCCATGGGAGCATCGCCTACCGTGAGGGACGCGCCGATGGCCTTCCAGGTCGCGGTATCCGGCTCGCTAGGGCCCTTGAGGAAGCGTTTGATCGGCGCAGCGGTGCGCCGAGCGCGCTGCAGGTCAGCACCGTGACGGGTAGGCAGGTCAGTTGTGCACATCGATTCATACCTTGGTTTGGTTGCCGGGCGGATTCGTCGAGTTACGCTATTGCGAGTATTTGCTCGCATTCAACTCGCATCCGACTCGCATCGGGGGATAGGCATGAGGAAGCAACCCAAGCAGCAGCGCGCCAGCGAGATGGTCGCGGTGCTGCTCGAGGCCGCGGCACTGGAGATCGGCGAGCACGGCCTGGATGGCCTGACCACGAACCACGTCGCGCGTCGAGCCGGGGTGAGCGTCGGCTCGCTTTACCAGTACTTCGCCAACAAGGAGATGATCGTCGAGGCCCTGCTCATGCAGCGCGCCGGCACGCTGATGAAGGTGGTGCACGAGCGCGTGACGCCGCTACTGGGCGCGGACATCGGCAGCGTCACCCGTGCGGTGCTGGAGGGCATCTTCCAGCAGGTGGAGGGAGATTCGGCGCAGTGCGAGCTGCTGCGGCATTGGCACCGGCTCAATTCCGCGCCGGTGTTCCATGCCCTGGAGCAGCAGATGATGGAGGTGTGCCGGCAGTACCTGATTCGGCACTTCGACGATTACCGCATCGACAACCTGCCGGCGGTGCTCTTCGTGGTGATCAACTCCGTGCAGTACACCTGCGCGCGTTACCTGAGCGATGCGCAGCCGCTGCTGGGGCGCGAGGAAGTGATCGATACCCTGGCGCGGATGGTTGAAGCCCTGTGCCTGCCGCGCGCTGTGCGGCATCCGTAGGGACGGCTGTCTTCTCCCGGCGAGCCTGCGCATGCAAGGAGTGGGGCAGGGTCCGCCCGTAAAAAAGCCCGGAAGACTCGCGCCAACCGGGGCTTTTCTCAACCGATCAGGCCACGACCGGGATCATCGGATCGGCCGCTGCCAGCGCGGTGGCTCGATCAGCGGCCGGAGGGTAGATCCACACGGTGTTGATCTCGGTCTTGATCTTCTTGCCTTCCTCGCGCAGGAAACGCACCTGGCGGTCCCAGCCTTCGGTGAACAATGCGCCCCAGGCGCCCAGGTCCAGGCAGGTCACGTACTTCTCCTGGCTGTAGGGGATGGGGGCTACGCCCAGCAGGTCGGCGGCAGCGTTGTTGCCGGCCGAGCGGCCCAGGGAGATGGCATGCTGGCAGGTCATCAGCGCGTAGTTGCCGGCGTCGTCCACGGCGGCATAGGCCACGTCGCCCGTGGCGAAAACCGCATCCTGGCCGATCACCTGGAGGTTACGATCCACATGCAGGCGGCCCTGGCGGTCACGTTCGCCGGCAACCTGTTCGGTCAGCGAACTGGCGCGCACGCCGGCGGTCCAGATCACGGTCTTCGCCTCGATGCGTTCGCCGTTGGAAAGAGTGACGCCGCTTTCGTCGATGGATTCCACCGAGGCCTTCAGGCGCCATTCCACGCCCAGTTCGGCGGAGGCTTCGGCCACCACGGATTGCGACGTGACGCCCAGTGCACCGCCGATCTCGGCGCCGCGATCGACCACGACCACCCGTACCTTGGCGTCCGCGCCCAGAACTTCACGCAGGCGCGCGGGCATTTCGGTGGCGGTCTCGATGCCGGTGAAGCCGCCTCCGGCAACGACCACGGTATTGCGCGCTGCAGATTCCGGCAGTTGGTTCAGCGAGCGGATATGCGTCTCAAGGCGCATGGCCTGGTCGATGTCGTCGACGTCGAAGGCGTGTTCGATGCCCGGCAGGGCGGGGCGAGCAACCTTGCTGCCGCTGGCGAGGATCAGGCGGTCGAAGCCCAGGGTGGCGATCTCACCGCTGGCATCTCGGTAATCCAGTTGGCGCCCGTCGACGTCGATCTGCTCGGCGCTGCCCTGGATGAAGGTCACGCCCACGGCGCCGAACAGGTCGCCCAGCGGCGCGGCCATCTGGTGCACGTTCGGCTCGTAGAAGCGCGGGCGGATGCGCAGTTCGGCCTGGGGAGCGAGCACAGCGACTTCGACGTCGCCGCGCTGGTGCAGATCGAGCAGGCGCGTGGCGCTCAGGGCGCTCCACATACCCGCGAAACCGGTGCCGACGATCAGGATGCGTTGTTTCATGGTCTCTCCGACGAAAGGATGAATTCAGGTTGTAGGGTTCCCGAGTGCCCGACATCGGAGCGGTTTGCTTCCCGGCTTGCCTCGGATAACTACGACTATATTTGTCGTAGTTATCCGAGGCAATTGTTTTTTCCCCAAACTCCGACCGTTCGTCACCCCTACGGCGGAGGCGGTAGTCCTGCTTCTGTTTGTTCTCTGCACGCTTGGAAGTACTGCAAGCAGGGCTCGGCGGGTTACAATCCCCCTGGTTGCATGCTTAAGTGCTGGTCGGGTGCAGGCTGTAGTTTGATATTTTTGCGACTAAATTAGTCGGAGTTTGTGATGGCTTTATACAGTGCAGGGGTGGAGTACGGCATTCACTGCCTGCTCTTTCTGACGGATGAGAAGGGCGACAGCCGTGACTCCAGCGTGCGAGCGCTGGCGGAGCTGCAGGGTGTGCCCCAGGAATTGCTGGCCAAGGTCTTCACCAAACTGGCCAAGGCTGGGCTGGTAGCAGCCACCGAAGGCGTGCGCGGTGGTTTCCGCCTGGCGCGGCCGGCGGACGAAATCACCGTGCTGGACATCGTCAGGGCCATCGATGGCGACAAGCAGATCTTCGAGTGCCGCGACATCCGCGGCCGCTGCGCGGTGTTCGAAGGCTCGCCGCCGGAATGGGCGACCTGCGGTACCTGCTCGATCCACGCCGTCATGCTGACCGCGCAGAAACGCATGGAAGAGGCGCTGGCCCAGCACACCGTGCTCGATCTCGCACGCCGGGTCGGGCGCAAGGCGCCGCCGGAGTTCGGCGAGGCCCTGGTGCGCTGGATGGATGCCCAGCGCGACGGCAGCAGTGCCGTCAGCTAACGCGCATCGCCGCCGCGCGGCTTGTAGAAGACGAACTCGTCTGTCTCGGCCGTGCGGATGTATTCCTTCGCCCAGGACGGCGAAACGTGGCGGTCGTGGAAGTACATCGCGCCGCGCGTACGGTCGCTGAGCTGCTGGTTCAGCGCCTTGCGGGCGATTTCCTTGGCGATGTCGTAGCGGGTCTTCTCCTCCACCTGGTCGGAGCGGCCGTCGCACCACCAGGAAAACTGGCAGTGTTTCTGCTCCTGGCCCTGCTTGACCACGCCGCACACGGTGTCGGGGAAGCCACCGTGGCCCATGCGGTTGAGCACCACATTGGCCACCGCCTCCATGTCGGCGCGGCCGCCGCCCTTGGCTTCCCAGTAGAGGGTCCGCGACAGGCAGACGACGGCGTCGTCCAGCGGCGCCTTGCCGGCGGGGTCGACGGCTTTCACTTCGGCCTTGGTGATGGGGGCTGCGGTGGTTACCGCGGTAGCGGGGTGGGCGACCTGTTGTTCCAGGACTTTGCCCTTGGTCACGGCGGCCTGGGCTTTCTCATCGGTGGATGTGCCCAGCTCAGCGGCGATGGAAGAGGGTGCCCAGAGCGCGAGCAATAACAGCGGAAGCAAATGAAGGCGGCACATGATCGAACCTACCTGCGCGACAAAACCAGTCCGGCCGTTGCGCAGGGCCCTTCCGGTACCTGCGCGACGGCGCCCTTGAGGCTGCTCCCTGGGAAAAGAAAGCGAAGCGACGGCGCCTGGTCGTTGTGACCGTCCTGCACGAACCCGGATTCAATTTTTCAGCCAGACGGTATTACCTGCGCCCCGCGGCTGACGGGGCCTGGGGCACATGGCGCTGGAAAAACTCGGCCACCGCCTGCAGCACGGCAGGTTGCTGTTCGCGGTGCGGAACATGTCCGCAATCGGGCAGCAGCCTGAGCATCGTCGGTACGCCCGGTATCGAGGTGAGACGCTGCGGGTGGGCGTCCGAGCCGTACTCGTCCTGCTCGCCATGCAGGCTGAGGGTTGGGCACTTCACCTGCGCCAGTTCGGCGTCCAGGTTCCAGTCGCTGAAGTCGTCCGACAGCCAGGTGTCGACCCAGGCGCGCAGCACCCAGAAAGCCTTGTCGCCATGGTACTTCTGCAGGCGTTGCAACTGCCCCTCGCGGGCGAATTCCAGCTCCGCGGCGCGGATGCCGTCGCGGGTCCGGTGCTCGACGAAGGCCTGCGCCGACTCGGTGATCAACGCCGAGCAGGTTTGCGGATGCCGTGCCACGCACGTCACGGCCATGGCGCCGCCAACGCTATGGCCGAACACCACGCAGCGCTCGAAACCGAAGTGCTGCTGCAGCAGAGGGAAGACGGTGCGTGCTTCCTCGTCGATGAAGTCCAGGGGCAGGGCGCCGGGGTAGCGCTCTGAGCGACCGAAACCGAGGCGGTCATAGGCGATGACCTGGCGGCCGGTGGCGCCGGCGAGACTTTCCGGGAAATCGCGCCACAAGGTGACGCAGCCCAGCGAGTCATGCAGCAGCAGGATCGGCTCGCCGGTGATCTCGGCGGGTGTCCAGGCCTGGGCGAACAGTTGGCCTTTCTCGCTGCTGATCCAGTGCTCGCGGGCGACGATGGCGGATGGCATGACGTGTTCCTGATCGGGGCAGGGGCGCATGGTAGGGCCCTGGCCCGTTCGATGCCAACCATGGGCCCAGGCACTAAGGAAACCTTAAGGCTGCTCGGGGATGATGACGACTCGCGGCCGGGGCTGTCCCGGGCAGTGCTCACACCGGGCCCGGTCGCTTTTTTTGAATCAATAGAGGAGTCCTGCCTTGGACACTTGCCCTGGTCGATTGCGACAGGTCTGAACAGCGAGCCGTCCGGCAGAACCCTGCCACTGTCTCGCTGCGTTGCGGACAGTGGCGATACGCATCCCGCCGCGGGATGACGTCTCACCATTCCCCTGCGGGGCCAACCGGCCCTTCGCTCCCTCGCAATCCACCACCCGAATGCGCGCCGGCATCGCCCGGCGCATGGAGCGGCCGAGCGCCGCAAGCGAGGTGGAACATGGATTGGAAAATCTTCCTGCTGCGGGTTGCCGCGGCACTCATCCTGGGCGCCCTGATCGGCGCCGAACGCCAGCTGCGTCAGCGCCTGACCGGCCTGCGCACCAATGCGCTGGTCAGCACCGGTGCCTGTCTCTTCGTGCTGATGACCCAGGCGATGCCGGGGCTCTCGGCCGACGCTCCGCGCATCGCCGCTTATGTGGTGTCCGGCATCGGCTTCCTCGGCGGCGGCGTGATCATGCGCGATGGCCTGAACGTGCGCGGCCTCAACACTGCTGCCACGCTCTGGTGCACCGCCGCCATCGGTGTGCTGTGCAGCATGGGGCTGTTGCTCGAAGCCGCGCTGGGCAGCGTGGTGGTGCTCTGCGCCAACATCCTGCTGCGCGACATCGCCCTGCGCCTGAATCACCAGGACGTGCTGCCGGCCAGTGAAGCGCAGCAGCGCTACGGGGTCGCGATCATCTGCCGCGCCGAAGACGAGATCCAGGTGCGCAGCCTGATGCTGCACAGCCTGGACAGCAGCGAACTGCGCCTGCAATCGCTGCACAGCGAGGATCAGCCCAACCCGGCGAAACTGGAAGTGCGCGCCGAGTTGCTCGGCGGCCATGGCGCCGCCGGACAGCTGGAACGCATGGTCAGCCGCATCAGCCTGGAGAAGGGCGTCAGCTCGGTGCGCTGGCAGCTGTTCGAGCTGGCCAGTGATTGAGTATGCGAGCACTCATGGCTTTTCGTAGGCGCGAGCAAGCTCGCTCCTACAAATGCCGACTTCACCCCGCGCGTAGGAGCGGATTCGGTTCGCGATTGGCGTCAGGCTACTGTGGTTTCATCCTTCGCGGGCGGCACGACAACCACAGCGCGGCGCCGGTGCGCGGGCCTCCTCTGCCACTACGCCGCGCCACCAGCGCTCAGCGCTATGCGGTACTTCGATGGCGATACGCTCGCCCATCATCGGCGTGGTGACGGGCAGGCCGCGTTCACCGGCGATTTCCAGCACGCGCTCGAAGGGTTCGTACCAGGCATGCATGGCCAGGTCGAAAGTGCCGTTGTGGATTGGCAGCAGCCAGCGGCCGTTGAGGTCCTGGTGCGCCTGCACAGTCTGTTGCGGGTGCATGTGCACGTAAGGCCAGTGCTCGTTGTAGGCACCGGTTTCCATCAGCGTCAGGTCGAAGCGGCCGAAGCGCCGGCCGATTTCGGCGAAGCCGTCGAAGTAGCCGGTGTCGCCGCTGAAGAAGATGCGCAGGCTGTCGTCCTCGATCACCCAGGAGCACCACAGGGTGCGGTTGCCGTCGCGTACACCGCGGCCGGAGAAGTGCTGCGCCGGGGTAGCGGTCAGGCACAGGCCGTCCACCGTGGTGCTCTGCCACCAGTCCAGTTGGCGGATCTTCTCAGCTGGTACGCCCCAGTCGAGCAGGCGGTCGCCCACGCCCAGCGGGGTGAGGAAGACGTCCGCGCGCTCGGCCAGCACGGCGATGGTCGCGCGGTCGAGGTGATCGTAGTGGTCGTGGGAGAGGATCACGCCGCGGATCGGCGGCAGGTCCCGCAGGGCAATCGGCGGTGCGTGGAAGCGCTTGGGCCCGGCGAAGCTGAAGGGCGACGCGCGCTCGGAGAACACCGGGTCGGTCAGCCACCAGCCGCCGCGCAACTTGAGCAGGAGGGTGGAGTGGCCGAGGCGATACAGGCTACGGTCAGGCGCTGAGTCCAGCTCGACCGGAGTCAGCGCGCGCACGGGCACTGGAGCGCGCGGCACGGTGTTCTTCGGTTTGTTGAACAGTACATCCCAGAGCACCCTCGCGCTTGGCTCGGGCATGTCGGCCGGGCGAGGGGTGAGGTTGTGGAAGCGACCTCCGCGCGATTGCGCGGAGTGGTCGTAGTTGCCGATGGGGGCGCGTTGCAGTGGGAGGCGGGGCAAGGCACTGATCCTCTGGAGGCGGAGTCTGTCAGGACAGCACGCTACAGGCTCCGCCGCCAGGGATCATTACCGGCATTTTGATTCAGAACATCACCGGCATCGATACAAGCCGCGCGCCTCGGGAGAGGCCCTGCTGGAGCGAGCTTGCTCGCGAACCGCTGGGCGCCGGAGCTGCCGGGAGACATCGCGGCCAAGATTCGTTGCCACAGCAAGCGCGTCAATCCAGCTTCGAGAGGATGTCCCAGGCCAGCTTCACCCGCGCCTCGTTGGGGTAGTTGCGGTTGGCGAGGATGACGATGCCGCGCTGCTTCGACGGGACGAACGCGACGTAGGCACCGAAGCCGCCGGTGGCGCCGGTCTTGTTCACCCAGACGTCCTGCTGCGGCGGCAGCGGCTTGCGCAGAGCCTTCACCGGTTGGCTCTCCAGCACCATCGAAGGGCCGTTGTATTGCTGTAGTTCGGCGAGCTTGGGGGGGTAGGCATACTGCTCCCAGACCAGGTCCTGGGTCATCGGGCCGACCTGGTAATAGCCGGTGCGGGTGGCATCCACCGCCGCCTGCAACTTGGCACCGAGCTTGACTTCGCCCAGTTGCACCTGGACGAAACGCAGCAGGTCACGACTGCTGGATTTCACCCCGTAGGCCTCATCGGCGATCTGGTCGGGGTTCACTCGCACGGGCTGGTCGTCCTTGTCGTAGCCCTGGGCATAGACACCCTGGCGCGTCACGGGCACATCGATATGGGTATTGCTCAGCCCCAGCGGGGCGAAGACGTTGCGCTGCATCGCGGTCTTGAACGGCACATCGAGGGCGCGCGCGGTGGCGATGCCGAGCAGGCCGATACTGGGGTTGGCGTACGTCCGCTGGGTGTTGGCGGGGTACTGCGGCTGCCAGGTCCTGTAGTAGTCGGTGAGCTGTTGGGGGGTCTTCACCTCGTCGGGCAGTTGCAGCGGGAAACCGCCGGTGACGTGGGTGGCGAGCTGGATCAGCGTTACCTTGTCCAGGGCGCTGCCGCGCAGTTCCTTCAGATAATGCGTCGGGCTGTCCTGCAGCTTGAGCTTGCCGCTGGCCTCGGCGAAACCGGCAAGGGTGGCGGTGAACGTCTTGCTCACCGAGCCGATCTCGAACAGCGTGTCGCTGTTCACCGGCTGCTTGCTCTGCTTCGACGCCACGCCGAAATTGTAGAAATGCTGCTCGCCATGGTTGGTGACGCCAATGGCCAGGCCGGCGATGTTCTGTTCGCGCATGACCTGCTGGGCGAGCTTGTTCACCTTCGCATCGAAGTCCGGCGGGGTGGCTGGGGCGAGGTTGGAGAATGCGAGTGCGATGAGGCTGAGCGCGAGGGGAGCGGTCCGGCGCATGAAGACGTCCTGTTGCGGTGTAGAAGGACTGAACCTAGCACCACCTGCTCCGTCGCTCCAGCGGTAGGCGGGGCACGATGCCCCGCCCGGCGTCCATCAACGAATGTTGTTGATGCTGCCTTTGTTGCCGGTGACCTTGACGTCCACCTTCTTGAAGATGAAGTAATCCTGCACGTTCACTTCGTAGCGCGGTGCGACGATCAGATCGGAACCGGAGCTCTTCACGGCCTTGTAAGCGGCAGCGGCCTTGACCGAGGAAACCGGGTCGAAGGCAGCCAGGCTCATGCCCGAACCGCTCTCGGCGCCGTAGGTGACGCCATCGGCGTACTGGCTGTCGCCGCCGAACTTGATGAAGCCGAACAGGATGTTGACCTGGGACTGGCCACTGATCGGACCGCCGACGGCAACGTCTGCCTTCAGGTCGGTCTTGACGGCACCGGCGATCGGGGCGATCGGCTGGCTGACGTTGTAGCTGGTGCAGCCGGTGGCAAGTGCGGCGACCGAGACGAGTGCGGCGGCGCTCAGGAACTTCTTCATGCTTACTCCTTGTATGCAAATGCCCCTTTTTGCATTGGATTGGGGGCGGCGGCACTGTAGGGCCCCGATGAACGGTTGCTGAATAAGACGAATCTCAAAGGAAGATGCACGTGATTGTCACAGCAAGGCGTCTAGGACGGATATTTCCGCGCCTTCGACCGGCAGCGCTACGCCGAGCCGGCAGCGGGTGGTAGGATTCGCGCCCCATGCGAATATCCGACCTCGACCAACGCCTTGCCGACCTTGGCGCGCTGCCCCTGCATCGCGCCCGGATGCTGCGCGCCTGGCTTCAGGGCAAGGCGCTGGATGCCGGCACCAAGCGGCAGGCGACCGAGGGCTTCCTGCCGCTGAGCGTGCGCAACGGCGTGGCGCAGATTGCCGCCGAGCTGGATGCATTGGCGACCATCCAGTCGCGCCACCCGGGCGGCGACAACTCCGAGCGCCTGCTGGTACGCCTGGCCGATGGGCAGATGGTGGAAAGCGTGCTGCTGCCGCGCGGCGGCGTTTGCGTGTCGACCCAGGTCGGTTGTGCCGTGGGCTGCCGCTTCTGCATGACCGGCAAGAGCGGCCTGCTGCGCCAGCTATCCACCAGCGAGATCGTTGCCCAACTGGTGCTCGCGCGGCGTGTGCGGCCAGTGAAGAGGGTGGTGTTCATGGGCATGGGCGAGCCGGCGCACAACCTCGACAATGTGCTGGAGGCCATCGACCGCCTCGGCACCGACGGTGGTATTGGCCACAAGAACCTGGTGTTTTCCACCGTCGGCGACCTGCGCGTGTTCGAGCGCCTCCCGCAGCAACGGATCAAGCCGGCGCTGGCGCTCTCGCTGCACACCAGCAATGCGGCGTTGCGCGAGCACCTGCTGCCGCGCGCGCCGAAGATTACCCCCGACGAACTGGTGGAGCTGGGCGAGGCCTACGCCCGCGCCACGGACTATCCGATCCAGTACCAGTGGACGTTGCTCAAGGGTATCAATGACAGTCAGGAAGAACTCGACGGTATCCTGCGCCTGCTCAAGGGCAAGTTCGGCGTGCTCAATCTCATCCCGTTCAACGCTTTGGAGGGCGACCTGTACCAGCGACCGGGTAGCGAACGTATCGTCGAAATGGTCCGCTACCTGCACAGCCGTGGCGTGCTGACCAAGGTGCGCAACAGCGCCGGGCAGGATGTTGATGGTGGCTGCGGGCAACTGCGTGCACGCGCCCAGATCATCACCCGCCGATAGCGCCGCTCAGCCTTGAGAAAACGCTTGTACTTCGAGATCGTTTATTCATGGGGCTGCACATAGCGCCGAGTAGCATCACTTCACCTTGAGGCGAGTGTCTGGGGTGTCACGATTGTGTTCACATTTCCGGGATGGGAGTTCGCAGGGGGATGAATTTTCGAGAGCAGGTTCTCGTAGGGTTTTAATTGATCAACCAAAGCGCCCGAGACTTATTCGTAGGAAATACTTCGATGGATTTCTATTCTTAATAGGAAATATCCTACATGAGTTGTGGGATTTTATGACCGAGAACGAGTGGGTAAATTCCTAGTATCACCAGGTCATTCTCTGAAGACTTTCAATATCGGAAAGCCACTCTTTCTAACTGGTGCTGCTATGAACTCAAAATCCCTCGTTTTCTCGGCGGTATTGCTCACTCTGGCTGGCTGCGGCCCGCATGAAGGCTCCGGGGCTGGGCCGTCCGCCCATTCGGTCAGCATGCCCGCACTGCCGGTCATTCAGGAGGCGGTGCGCTCCCTGTATCCCACCTTCAATGGCCGAAGCGTTCCCGCCCTTGTCCATCAATTGTGCTCCTTGGCCAATGGTGGCGTTACCGCGGAGCAGAACAGTGCCCAGTTGCGAAAGCTGGGGATCGACCCGACTTCGGTGCCGCATCAGGGGAATGACGCTCTGGCTCTACTGGTCAACGGCAATACGGCTGCTCAGGCTACGGCCTGTGCCGCCTATCATGCGGTTTCCGCACTGACCCCTGTTGCCCCCGAGGACTTCATGCGGCCCCATGAGACGACGCCACAGGCTGCTCGGAGCGTCGCTGATGCCAGGAAAGTTGCAGGTGAGGAGACAAGGAAAAGTGAAGTGAAGGCGGATTCAGCCGTCACACTCGATAGCGTCGCACTGGGCAGGCTGATGGATTTGCGGATTGCGCAAAGCCGCGCCAATGCGGACGTCTTTGCACTCATCGCTGGGCGTCTGGCTGCCACGCCGGGCCTGACCGAGAGTGATTACCGGAGCAGTGCTGCCAAACTGTTCGCGGAGCTGGCACCGCGCTATCTGAACGATCTGAAACAGCATATTCCGCCCGCGAGTACCCGGTATCGCCTGGATCGCCTGACTAGCGATCAGTTCTCCTTCAGCTCCGACACCGGCCTGCGTTACGACGTGTCAAAAAGGGAGGGGGTGGTGTTGAAACGCTACGGCCAGCTCTGGCTCGGCCGGGGAGTGATACTTGGCAAGAACTATTATCTTTCGACGACGTTACCCTGATTGATACCAGCCGCTCTTCCCCGTGCAGTGGCCCCGTCGCGCGGGGGAGCAGCTCTTATCGCCAGGACTGTCCCACCCTGTGGGACAGTCCTGGCGTTTTCCTTTCTGTTTTCTGTGCGCGCTCGAGCCTTCGCCGACGACTCGCCTGGGCTGGTTCAGGCTGCCGCTTTTTTACCCGCGAGAGGGGGCACTTCCGCACGCCGGGTAGTAGATGCAGGCAGTACTTTATCTGACTCGGCTACGAAGCGGCAGCCAGTAGGTTCCAACTCCAGTCTGTAGGAGAAATCATCATGATGAGATATCTCCTATTTCTGTAAGTGACGATTCAAACGAATCGGCCAGATTTATGTTCTGGTCGTTTATTGCGTATTCCGTGCTTCATGCGGAAATGGTCTTAGGAATCATCCTACCTAAGTAATGGGATTATCTGAGTTCATAGGAATTTGCCTCTCCATAACATGCGCTCATCCCGTCTCTTTTCGATTTTTAAACGAGACGATTCCTACGTTTGGCATGAGGGATATTCTTATGAATCGCGTATATCGCAGTATCTGGTGTGAAAAAACAGGGACCTATGTCGCGGCTGCGGAGACGGCCAAAAGTCGGACCAAGACAGGGCGCATCGGTGGTCTGATCGCTGCTGCCCTCATGAGCGTATTCGGCTTCCTGCCCGAGGCGTTTGCGGGAGCGTCGTTCTCCGACACGGGGGCAGCGGTCAACGGCAACAATGGTTCTCGGGCTGCCGGTTCGAGTGGTGGCTGGGGGGCGCAAGCCAACTACCAGGGCCTGGCGATGACGCCTGACGGCGACTGCCAGGACCTCACCGCTACCTACACGACCGGTCCTGGGGCGCTGGGCAACATGAGCAGTCTGTTCAGCAGCCTGGCTCCGCAATACTCAACCACAGTCGATTATGGCTCGCAGGCCAACAAAGGCACGGGATACGTCAACTGGGGCTCGAGCCAGTTCATCGGCGGCACCGGCAACATTGGCAACAACGCCGGCGGTACCGCGGTCAATAACGGATCGACCCTGGCATACGGGTACAACTCCACGGCTATCGGTTGTGCCGTCCGCGCCTATGGATTCGGCTCCACCGCAATGGGCTTTGGCTCCATGGCGCAGGATTCCGGCGGCATCGCCATGGGCATCTACTCCTCGTCCAAGGGCAACGGCTCGATCGCCATGGGTACCCTGGCTAACGCGGTGGCCGACCATGCGATTGCGCTGGGCTATGGCACCAATGCCTCGGGCGTGGATAGCCTGGCGCTGGGTACTTCCGCCAGCGCAACAGCCGCCAGCAGCCTGGCACTGGGTACTTCCGCCGTCGCCACGGCGGGCAACTCGGTTGCCTTGGGTGCCAACTCCAGCACCACTGCGAACCTTGCCGCTGCCGGTTACAACCCGGGAATCGCCACCTTGTCGGGTGTGGCTTCCGCCACCAACGGCGAAGTGTCCATCGGCGCATCCACCCAGGAGCGCCGCTTGACCAACCTGGCAGCTGGCTCGCAGGCAACCGACGCAGTCAACGTCAGCCAATTGCAGTCGGAAGACGCCAAGGTGGAGAACCTCGCCGCGACAGCCGCATCGGCTCTGAGCACTACCGTGGGCACCAACGGTGCGATCACTGCGCCGAGTTACCTGCTGGCCAAGACCAATACCATTGGCGGAACCAGTGGCGCCGCGACCAATGTGGGAGCGGGCTTTGACAAGGTGGATGGTGCTCTGGGCAAGCTGGATGGTCGTGTGACCCAGAACGCCACGGATAGTGCTGCCAATGCTGTATCGATCGCCGGGCTGGATACCCGCGTCACGCAAAATACCGCCGATATCTCTAGCAATGCGACTTCGATCGCCAGCCTGGGCGGCCGCATGACCACGGCAGAAGGCAATATCACCAGCCTCGACGGTCGCATGAACAACGTCGAGGGCGACATCACCAGCATTACCACCAACCTCAGCAGCGGCACCATCGGCATGGTCCAGCAGTCCGCCGCCGGTGAAAACCTCACTGTGGGCAAGGACAGCGATGGCGCCGCCGTCGACTTCCTCGGCACTGCCGGCGCTCGCAAGCTGATCAACGTGGCCGATGGCGCCGTGGCCGCCGACAGCCAGGAAGCCGTGAATGGCGGTCAGCTGTTCAGCACCAACCAGGACGTGGCGCAGAATACTGCGGACATCGCTGGCAATACTGCAGCGATCACCGGCCTGGACGGCCGTGTCACCCAGAATAGCTCCGACATCGCGAGCAACGCCGCTTCGATCACCAGTCTCGATGGCCGCATGGGCAGCGTGGAAGGCGACATCACCAGCATCACCACCAACCTGAGCAGCGGCACCATCGGCATGGTCCAGCAGTCCGCTGCCGGTGAAAACCTCACCGTAGGCAAGGACAGCGATGGCGCCGCCGTCGACTTCCTCGGCACTGCCGGTGCGCGCAAGCTGATCAACGTGGCCGATGGCACCGTGGCCGCCGACAGCCAGGAAGCGGTGAATGGCGGCCAGCTGTTCAGCACCAACCAGGACGTGGCGCAGAATACTGCGGACATCGCTGGCAATACTGCAGCGATCACCGGCATCGACAGCCGCGTGACCAACGTCGAAGGCAGCGTAACCAACCTCGACGGTCGCATGAACAACGTCGAGGGCGACATCACCAGCATCACCACCAACCTCAGCAGCGGCACCATCGGTATGGTCCAGCAGTCCGCTGCCGGTGAAAACCTCACCGTAGGCAAGGACAGCGATGGCGCCGCCGTCGACTTCCTCGGCACTGCCGGTGCGCGCAAGCTGATCAACGTGGCCGATGGCACCGTGGCCGCCGACAGCCAGGAAGCGGTGAATGGCGGCCAGCTGTTCAGCACCAACCAGGACGTGGCGCAGAATACTGCGGACATCGCTGGCAATACTGCAGCGATCACCGGCCTGGACGGCCGTGTCACCCAGAATAGCTCCGACATCGCGAGCAACGCCGCTTCGATCACCAGTCTCGATGGCCGCATGGGCAGCGTGGAAGGCGACATCACCAGCATCACCACCAACCTGAGCAGCGGCACCATCGGCATGGTCCAGCAGTCCGCTGCCGGTGAAAACCTCACCGTAGGCAAGGACAGCGATGGCGCCGCCGTCGACTTCCTCGGCACTGCCGGTGCGCGCAAGCTGATCAACGTGGCCGATGGCACCGTGGCCGCCGACAGCCAGGAAGCGGTGAATGGCGGCCAGCTGTTCAGCACCAACCAGGACGTGGCGCAGAATACTGCGGACATCGCTGGCAATACTGCAGCGATCACCGGCCTGGACGGCCGTGTCACCCAGAACAGCTCCGACATCGCGAGCAACGCCGCTTCGATCACCAGTCTCGATGGCCGCATGGGCAGCGTGGAAGGCGACATCACCAGCATCACCACCAACCTGAACAGCGGCACCATCGGCATGGTCCAGCAGTCCGCCGCCGGTGAAAACCTCACTGTGGGCAAGGACAGCGATGGCGCCGCCGTCGACTTCCTCGGCACCGCCGGTGCGCGCAAGCTGATCAACGTGGCCGATGGCACTGTGGCCGCTGATAGCAAGGAGGCCGTGAATGGTGGCCAGCTGTTCAGCACCAACCAGGACGTGGCGCAGAATACTGCGGACATCGCTGGCAATACTGCAGCGATCACCGGCTTGGATGGTCGTGTCACCGGCATCGACAGCCGCGTGACCAACGTCGAAGGCAGCGTAACCAACCTCGACGGCCGCATGAACAACGTCGAGGGCGACATCACCAGCATCACCACCAACCTGAGCAGCGGCACCATCGGCATGGTCCAGCAGTCCGCCGCCGGTGAAAACCTGACCGTGGGCAAGGACAGCGATGGCGCCGCCGTCGACTTCCTCGGCACTGCCGGTGCGCGCAAGCTGATCAACGTGGCCGATGGCACTGTGGCCGCCGACAGCCAGGAAGCGGTGAATGGCGGCCAGCTGTTCAGCACCAACCAGGACGTGGCGCAGAATACTGCGGACATCGCTGGCAATACTGCAGCGATCACCGGCTTGGATGGTCGTGTCACCGGCATCGACAGCCGCGTGACCAACGTCGAAGGCAGCGTAACCAACCTCGACGGCCGCATGAACAACGTCGAGGGTGATATCACCAGCATCACCACCAACCTCAGCAGCGGCACCATCGGTATGGTCCAGCAGTCCGCCGCCGGTGAAAACCTCACTGTGGGCAAGGACAGCGATGGCGCCGCCGTCGACTTCCTCGGCACCGCTGGTGCGCGCAAGCTGATCAACGTCGCCGACGGCACCGTGGCCGCCGACAGCCAGGAGGCCGTGAATGGTGGCCAGCTGTTCAACACCAATCAGCGGGTCGAGCAGAACGCTACGGATATCGCCGGCAACACGGCCTCGATCGGTGACCTGAATACCCGTACCACCCAGAACACCGCTGATATCGCCGGCAACACGGTGGCGATCAGCGGCCTGGATGGCCGTGTCACCCAGAACACCACGGATATCAGTGGCATCAACACCACCCTCGCCAGCATGAGCGGCACGCTGTCCGATGCCCTGGTCTACGACTCGGCGGCGCACGACAAGGTGACTCTCGGGAGTACCGGCAAGAGCGTCCAGTTGACCAACGTCAAGGCCGGCCAGTTGTCCGAAGACAGCACCGATGCGGTCAACGGTGCGCAGCTGTTCGATACCAACAACAAGGTCGCCGTGATCGACGGTCGCGTCACCGGCCTGGAAAGCAGCGTCAACAACATCGTCAGCGGCGGTGGCATCAAGTACTTCCACACCTCGTCGAGTCTGGCCGATTCGGTGGCCAGCGGCGCCAATGCGATCGCCGTCGGCGGCAATGCCAAGGCCAGCGGCGACGGTTCGGTCGCGCTGGGTGAGGCCGCCGAAGCTTCGGCCAAGGGCAGCGTGGCGCTGGGGCAGGGGGCGAGCGACGGCGGTCGCGGTGCGCCGGCCGAGGCCTACGTCGGGCAGTATTCGGGAGCGAGCAACGACAAGGTCGTGGGCACGGTATCCGTCGGTAATGCTGCAACTGGCGAGACCCGCACCATCAGTAACGTGGCTGATGCCCAGGAAGCCGGCGACGCCGTCAACCTGCGTCAGCTGGATGGGGCAGTGGCTGCATCGAAGTCCTACACCGATAGCCGGGTCGAAGGGATCGCCGGGAGCGTCGCCAATGTCGATGAGAGTATCGCCAAGGTCGACAACCGGGTTACTCAGGTCGAAGACAGCGTCAGCAGTATGGGCGCGGTGAACAATACCGCGAAGCTGCAGAAGCCGACCGCCACCGGTACCAACGCTGTCGCTGTCGCCCCGGGGGCGGAGGCCTCGGGTGCCAGCAGCACGGCGGTGGGCTCCAACGCCAAGGCCAAAGGCAGGAACTCGGTGGCCGTCGGCGCCAACTCGGTAGCCGAGCGCGACAACAGTGTCGCCGTCGGTAGCGCCGGTAACGAGCGCCAGATCACCCACGTGGCGGCAGGCGTGGAGCGTACAGACGCCGTCAACGTCGGCCAGGTGGAGGATGCGCTGGGCAGCCTTGCGGGGCAGACCAACTCGCAGTTCAACAGCCTGCGCAATGATCTGAAGGAGCAGGACGACCGCCTGAGTGCCGGCATCGCCGGTGCCATCGCCATCGCCAGCCTGCCGCAACCGATGAGCAACGGCGGTAGCACCACCGCCGCCGGTATTGGCAACTTCAATGGCCAGTCGGCCGTGTCGGTGGGCGTATCGCACGTCTCCAACGACGGCAAGTGGACGACCAAGGTCGGCGGTAGCGTCGATACCCAGAGCAACTTCTCCCTCGGTGCGGGGGTGGGTTACAACTGGTAAATCGGCGGATCCTTCCCGCTGGAAACTCGGCGGGAGGGATCCTTGCAGGAAGCTCGAAAGAATGACGGGGCGCTCAGGCGCCTCGTTTTCTTGTCTGTTTTCACAGGGCTCCGGCTCTGCGGCAATACGCTGCCCCGACCATTGACAGCTGAACCCGTCTTGCACGCGGTATACGCCGGTTGGTAGCCTTCCCCATCTGAAAAAACCAGCAGGGCTGGGTATGGCGATCCGGGTTGTCGAAGCACAAGAAGTAGATCAGCAGCGAATAGCCATTCCTGGTTGGGAACAGCAGTACACGCAGATGTCCGCCGGGCGCTTCGCCGGGCGCATCCTGCATGCCGAGGTCGAGGGGATCGAGCTCTACGAGGAGCAGATGAACCTGCGCGTGGAGCAGGAATTCCATGCCCCGCCCGGTGCGCTGGTGTTCAGCTTCGACATGTCCGACAACGCGCTCTACCTGCTCGACGGGGAAACCCGCAACGCCTGGGTCACCCCGGAGAACTACCGCGAGGTGGCGGTGGTGATCAAGGAGTCCGCGCATTGGGGCCAGCCGGCGGATGCCTTCGCCGACCTGGTGCTGACGCCGCTGCGCTCGGGCCACTGCCAGTCGGTGGCAACCTCGCTGAGCAACCTCCTGACCGGCGCGACGACGGGCGATGACCCGATGGATGCACCGGGCGTGGCGCAGAGCATCGTGTCCAACTGTTTCTCGCTGCTGTGCGAGGCGCCCCTGGATGGCGAGCGTCGCGCGCGCTCCATCGTCCAGGCCAAGCGCGTGGTGCAGCGGGTCAAGGAAGTGGTGAACGACTGCCCCGACGAGCAGTTCGGCATGGCCGACCTCGCCGCCAAGGCGGGCGTCTCGCCACGCACGCTGCAGCAGTCGTTCCTGCATTACGCCGGTATCCCGCCCATCGTCTGGCTGCGCAACCGCCGCCTGAACGCCGCGCGCCGCGACCTGCTGGCTGCCGCCGAATCCGGCATGACCGTGGCCGAGGTGGCGATGAAATGGTCGTTCTGGCACCTCGGGCGGTTTTCCCAGTCCTATTTCGCGCTGTTCGGCGAGTATCCGAAGACGACGGCCAAACTGGGCGGCCGGGCCTGATCCCATTGCCTGCAACGCAGCGGTAGCTGAGCCATCGCGGACGGTTGTCCCACGGCCGAGACGTGCAGAGATCACAGAAAAAGCCCCCGAATCGGGGGCTTTTCGTTTACAGCAGCGCGATTGATCAGCCGATCAGCTCGCGCACCCGATACCACGCCATGCCCAACGCCAGCAGGGGCGAACGCAGCAGCTTGCCGCCGGGGAAGGTCAGGTGGGGGACGGCGCTGAACAGGTCCAACCCCTTGCTCTCGCCCTGGTGGATGGCTTCGGCGAGCAGTTTGGCCGACCAGTGCGTGACGTTCAGTCCGTGGCCGGAATAGCCCTGGGCGAAGTACACATTGGGATGGGCCTTGAGCCGCCCGACCTGCGGGAAACGATTGGCGGTGATGCCGATCATGCCGCCCCACTGGTAGTCGAGCTTCACCTGTTGCAGCTGGGGGAACACCTTGAGCACCTTCGGCCGCATGTAGGCGCCGATGTCCGCCGGGTCGCGCCCGGAGTAGTGGCAGGCGCCACCGAACAGCAAGCGGCGGTCGGCCGTCAGGCGGTAGTAGTCCAGCCCCACCTTCTGGTCGCACAGCGCCATGTTCTGCGGGATCAACTGAGCCGCCAGTTCCTCGGACAGCGGCTCGGTGGCTACCACGTAGCTGCCGGCAGGCAGCACCTTGCCCGTCAGCTTTGGTTCCAGCTCCTCCAGGTGCGCATTGCAGCCGAGTACCAGTGTGTTCGCCAGCACGCGGCCCTGGGCGCAGTGAACGACGGCGGTTGCACCGTGCTCGATGCGCAGCACCGGGCTCTGCTCGAATATCTGCGCGCCGAAGGACTTGGCCGCCCGGGCCTCGCCCTTCACCAG
Source organism: Pseudomonas sp. HS-18 (assembly GCF_020401845.1). NCBI lineage: Bacteria > Pseudomonadati > Pseudomonadota > Gammaproteobacteria > Pseudomonadales > Pseudomonadaceae > Pseudomonas > Pseudomonas sp. HS-18. The sequence goes on along the minus strand of NZ_CP084413.1, from coordinate 3,780,491 downwards.
GTCAAGCGGGTGCAGGTGGCCCGAGCCCATGTCGATGTGCCCGCCAGCGTAGCAGTCGCTGGCGACCACTTCGCGCATGCGTTCCGGCGGTACCAGCCGGGTTTCGTGCGGGTAATCCGAAGCGCTCAGCGATTCCTGCTCGCGGACCATGGCGGCATATTGCGCCGGGGTATTGGCCAGCTCGCAGAAGCCCCAGCGCAGGTCGCACTCGATGGCAAGCTCGCGGATGCGTTCGGCGACCAGGGCCACCGAATCGACACCTGCCTGCTCCAGATACTGCACGCCTTCCTCGCCGACGTACTTGGCGAAGCCGCTGACGTCATGGCCGATGCCACGGATCAGTTGCCCGCCATTGCGTCCACTGGCGCCCCAGCCGATGCGCCGGGCTTCCAGCAGCACCACGGAGTGGCCACGCCGGGCCAGCTCCAGGGCTGCGTTCACGCCGGTGAAGCCGCCGCCGATCACGCAGACGTCTGCCCGCACATCCCCGGTGAGGGAAGGGTACTGCTGACGGTCGCGGGCGGTCGCGGCGTAATAGGACGCGGCGTGCTCCTCGGTGTGCTTCATGGGACTTTCTCGCATCATTGGTTGAACTTGATCTTGCTCCAGCTGCGGGTCATCAGGCGCATGATCTTGGGCGGCGGCGCCTTGGCGATGTACAGCTTGTCGAGCACGGCCTGGCTCGGGTAGACCTCGGGGTTGTTCTGCATTTCCTCGGGCAGCAGGGGCTTGGCGTCAGCATTGGCGCTGGGGTAACCGACGTACTCGCTGATGCCGGCGATCACCTTCGGATCGAGGATGTAGTTGATGAACGCCAGGGCCTGTTCCGGATGGGTCGCATCCGAGGGAATCGCCATCAGGTCGAACCACAGGTTCGCGCCTTCCTTGGGAATGCTGTAGGCGATCTCGATGCCGTTCTTCGCTTCCTTGGCCCGTGCGGCGGCCTGGAACACGTCGCCGGAGTAGCCGAAGGCCACGCAGATGTTGCCGTTGGCCAGGTCCGAGATGTACTTCGAGGAGTGGAAGTAGGTGACGTACGGACGCACCGCCACCAGCTTGGCCTCGGCCTTCGGGTAGTCCGCCGGGTTGGTGCTGTTGGGGTCCAGGCCCAGGTAGTTGAGCACCGAGGGGATCATCTCGTCGGGCGAGTCCATGAAGGCCACGCCGCACGTGCTGAGCTTCTTGATGTTCTCCGGCTCGAACAGCACCGACCATGAATCGATCTTGTCGACGCCCAGTACCTGCTTGACCTTGGCGACGTTGTAGCCGATGCCGTTGGTGCCCCACAGGTAGGGTACCGAATGCTTGTTGCCCGGGTCGTTCTGTTCCAGCAGCTTGAGCAGCGTCGGGTCCAGGTGCTTCCAGTTCGGCAGCTGGCTGCGGTCGAGTTCGAGGAACACGCCGGCCTGCACCTGGCGGGTCAGGAAGTGGTTGGACGGCACCACCACGTCGTAGCCCGAGCGGCCCGCCAGCAGCTTGCCTTCCAGGGTCTCGTTGGAGTCGAAGACGTCGTACACCGGCTTGATCCCGGTGGTCTTCTGGAAGCCGGCGAGGGTGTCCGGAGCGATGTAGTCGGTCCAGTTGTAGATGCTGACCGTCGGTTCAGCGTGTGCGGCCGAGGCAATGGCAGCCAGGGCGAAGGGCGCAAGGGTGCGCAGCAGTCTCATGGGGACTCCCGAATTGTTGTTGTGAAGTCGGTTGAGAAGGGTCAGACGCTCAGCAGGAGGAACTCACGCTCCCAGGAGCTGATCACCCGCTTGAAGTTCTCATGCTCGGTGCGCTTCACCGCCACGTAGCCCTGCACGAACTTCTCGCCGAGGAATTCCTTGAGCACGGCGCAGTCTTCCATCTGCTGCAGCGCGTCCTCGATGGTGATCGGCAGGCGCAGGTTGCGGCGCTCGTACGCGCGGCCCTGGACAGCCGCGCTGGGGTTGATCTGCTCGATCATGCCCAGGTAGCCGCAGAGCAGGCTGGCGGCCAGCGCCAGGTAGGGGTTGGCATCGGCGCCCGGCAGGCGGTTTTCCACGCGCATGGCGGCCGGAGGAGCAGCGGGGACGCGCAGGCCCACGGTGCGGTTCTCTTCGCCCCATTCGACGTTCACCGGCGCGGAGGTGTCCGGCAGGAAGCGGCGGAAGGAGTTCACGTTCGGCGCGAACATCGGCAGCACTTTCGGGATGTACTTCTGCAGGCCGCCGATGTAGTGCAGGAACAGCTGGCTCATGGAGCCGTCTTCAGCGGCGAAGATGTTCTTGCCGGTGGCGACGTCCAGCACGCTCTGGTGAATGTGCATGGCGCTGCCGGGCTCGTCGGTGATCGGCTTGGCCATGAAGGTGGCGCTGACGTCATGCTTGAGTGCGGCTTCGCGCATGGTGCGTTTGAACACGATGATCTGGTCGGCCAGGCTCAGCGCGTCGCCGTGACGGAAGTTGATTTCCATCTGCGCCGGGCCGTCCTCGTGGATCAGCGTATCGAGGTCCAGGCCCTGCAGTTCGCACCAGTCGTAGACGTCCTCGAACAGCGGGTCGAATTCGTTGGCGGCATCGATGGAGAAGCTCTGGCGGCCGCTTTCCGGGCGGCCCGAACGGCCCACGGGGGCTTCCAGCGGGAAGTCCGGGTCGCTGCTGCGCTTGGTCAGGTAGAACTCCATCTCCGGCGCCACCACCGGGCTCCAGCCCTTGTCGGCGTAGAGCTTGAGTACGCGCTTGAGGACGTTGCGCGGGGACAGTTCGATGGGGTTGCCGACCTTGTCGAAGGTGTCGTGGATGACCATCGCGGTCGGCTCCAGCGCCCAGGGCACCAGGAAGATGGCGTCCGGGTCGGGCTTGCAGACCATGTCGATGTCCGCTTCGTCGAGCAGGTCGTAATAGACGTCGTCATCGACGAAATCGCCGGTGACCGTCTGCAGCAGAACACTTTCGGGGAGACGCATGCCCCCCTCGCCGAGGAACTTGTTGGTGGGAGAAATCTTGCCGCGGGCGATGCCGGTGAGATCGCTCACCACGCATTCGACTTCGGTGATTTTCTGTTGCTTCAGCCGTTGCTCCAGTTGCTCGGCGGGGGTGGTCATACAAGCCTCGGTTTTGATTTTGTAATGGATGCACGCACAGCATCTTGCTGCCAGGCGAGACTAGTGTCGGCTGGAGGCGGGAGTGTGTTCTATCCACTTTCCGCAAGGCTTGGGAATCGCTGCAAAAAAGCGCCTGCTTCCAATGCAGAAAGCCCCGGACGCCGTGGCGACCGGGGCTGCTGGTGCAAAAGGAGCGGTTTGGGAATCAGACCCCGGACTTGATCCGGCTCCAGTCGCGGGTGATCAGGCGCAGGATCGATGGGCTCGGCGGCAGGCTGACATACATGCCCTTGACCAGTTCGGCATTCGGGTAGACCGCCGGGTTCTCGCGGACCTTCTGGTCCATCAGCGCCTTGGCCGGCACGTTGGCGTTGGCGTAGTGCAGGTAGTCGCTGGTCCTGGCGATCACGTCCGGGCGCATCAGGTAGTTGATGAATGCGTGGGCGCCCTCGGGGTTGCGTGCATCCTTGGGGATGGCCAGGTTGTCGAACCAGATGTTGGTGCCTTCCTTCGGCACGCTGTATTCCACCCGCACCGAACCGCCAGCATCCTGGGCGCTCTTCTGCGCCTGCAGCACGTCGCCGGAGAAGCCGATGGCCACGCAGACGTTGCCGTTGGCGAGATCGGCGATGTACTTGGTCGAGCTGAAGTAGGTCACCGAGGGCTTGAGGCTTTCCAGCAGCCTGGTGCCCGCCTCGTAGTCCGCCGGGTTGTTGCTGTTCGGGTCCTTGCCCAGGTAGTGCAGGGCCAGCGGCAGGATCTTCGCCGGCGAGTCGAGGAAGGCCACGCCGCAGCCCTTGAGTTTGGCGAGGTTCTCCGGCTTGAACACCAGGTCCCAGGAGTCCAGCGGCGCGTCGGCGCCCAGCGCGGCCTTGACCTTGGCCGGGTTGTAGCCCACGCCGACGGTGCCCCAGAGGTAAGGCACGGCGAAGCGGTTGCCGGGGTCGGACAGGGCGACGCGGGCCAGCAGGTCGGGGTCGAGGTTCTTGCGGTTGGGCAGCAGCGCGTCGTCCAGCGGGCGGTAGACGCCGGCCTTGAGCTGGCGGGCGAGGAAGTCCGCCGAGGGCACCACCACGTCGAAGCCCGAATGCCCGGTGAGCAGCTTGGCTTCCAGCACTTCGTCGGACTCGAAGGCGTCGAGCACCACCCTTATCCCGGTTTCCTTCTGGAAGTCCTGCAGCACGGTCGGCCCGATGTAGTCGGCCCAGTTGGCGAAATGCACTTCCTGCGGCGCCGCCATCACCGGCAACGCGACACCGGCCAGCAGGCCGGCCAGACAACCCAAAGCACGCTTGTTCATCTTCACTCCTGAGGGCGCCGGCTTGCGCAGCGCCCATGCGATCGGCAGGTGGGAATCGGGCCTTGTTCTGTTGTTTTCGGCCCTGGCCGAAAACTAGGCGTGGCGCGGTTTTGCGTCGTTCTTCCGTGCACGGGCGGAATCGGCGATGCTGCTGCGGACCCGCGGCACTGTGCAGCGCGATCCTCGCGCCCTACGCTGCGGGCCTGGGCGGAGGGAAAACCATGAATGAAGAAACCGAGCGCACCCGCGAAGTGGTCACGCGCTACCACCGGTGCTGGATGAATCGCGACGTCGAAGGCGTGCTGGCGATGTTCCATCCGCAGGTGCAGTACTGCGACTTCTACAACGACCTGGAAATCCCCGCCAGCGAGCTGCCCGGCTACATCCGCACGGCGATGCCGCGCAGCCCGCAGCATCACATCGAGCATATCGACCAGATCCGTGCCGATGGCGACACCGCGTTCATCCAGTACCGCTCGCGCCTGACGCTGCGGCGCAGCAGCCGGCTGGCCTCGTTCCGCGCCAGCGAGGCGATCACCGTGCGCGATGGGCTGATCTGGCGCGTCCATGAGTACGCCACGCCCGTGCGCGAGCAGCGCGAGGAGGGCGTCAAGGACCAGCGCCGCCTCGGTCTGAACTCCGCGCAGGTGGGGAAGATGCTGCTGGATATCGAGTCCTACTTCGGCAGCGCCCATCCCTATCTCGATCCGGAGATGGACCTGGAGCGCCTGGCACGGGCCACCGGCTACACGCGCAACCAGATTTCCTACCTGCTCAACCAGGTGCTCGGGCAGAGCTTTTACCGCTACCTGAACCAGGCGCGCATCGGCCACCTGCTGGAGCGCCTGCGCGAGGAGCCGGCGGCGCGCATCGACGAACTGGCGTTCGCGGTGGGCTTCAATTCGTTGTCGGTGTTCTACCGCTGCTTCCGCGAGCACACCGGGCAGCCGCCGCGTGCGTACCTGGCGGCCATGCAGGAGGGAGGCCCGGCCTGACGCAGGCGTCAGGCCGGGCTCGGTCAGAGGACCGCGTCGAGCAGCCGGTACCAGGCGATACCGACGCCGAGATAGAGGCGCTGCAGCCCGTGGAAGGGGATCGGCCGCACCGGCGTGACCGGGAAGGGGAAGTCCTTCTCGCGGTCCAGCAGGCGCTCTGCCAGGTGGCGGCCCAGGGCGGAAGCCATGGCAATGCCGCGGCCGTTGTAGCCCAGCAGGATGCTCAGGTTCGGCGCCGGTTCGTGCAGCCGCGGCATGAAATCCGGCGTCAGCGCCACGCGGCCACTCCACTGGTACTCGAACTCGACCTCGGCCAGCTGCGGGAACAGCCCCAGCAGCGAACGCTTCAGATGCAGCCAGTCACCGGGCGAGCGCGGCTCGGCGAACGGGCCGCGGCCACCCAGCAAGAGCCGGCCGCGGGCGTCCTGCTTGAAGTACAGCAGCAGGCGACGCGCATCCGAGCAGACCTCGCCACCCGGCAGCACGCTGCGCCGCAGGTTCTCCGGCAGGGGTTTGGTGGCGACGATGAAGCTGTTGGCGGCGATCACCGTCTGCCGCAGCTTCGGCCACAGGTCGTCGGTATAACCGTTGGTGGCGAGGACAACGCGCTCGGCAGTCACGCTGTGCCCGGTGGCCGTGCTGAGCTGCCAGCCGCTGCCGTGGCGGCGCAACCCGGTCACGCGGTTGTGGCCGTGAATCGCGGCACCTTCGGCCAGTGCGGCGCGGGCCAGGCCACGCACGTAGCTCAGCGGCTGCACGCTGCCGGCGCGCGGGTCGACCCAGGCGCCGAGGTAGTCGTTGCTGCCGATGCGCTGGGCGACGCTGCTCTTGTCGAGCATCTCCACCGGCACGCCGCGCTGGCGCCACTGCTCGGCGCGTTTTTCGATGGCGCGCAGGGCGGCCGGGGAGGCGGCCGGTTGAATCCAGCCCTTGCGGGTGGCTTCGCAGTCGATGTCGTAGCGGCGGATCAGCGCGAAGACTTCATCGGCAGCGCCCCCGGCAACTTCGATCAGGCGCTCGGCCTTGTCGCCGCCGAACATCCGGCGCAGGTCGTCGGGGTCATGCTTGAGGCCGGGAATCACTTGCCCGCCGTTGCGCCCGGAAGCTCCCCAGCCGGGCTCGCCGGCGTCCAGCACGCAGACGCGCACGCCATTGCGGGCCAGGTGCAGCGCCGTGACCAGGCCGGTGTAGCCGGCGCCGACGATGGCGACGTCGACCTGCTTGTCTTCAGCCAGCGCCGGTGTTGCCGGGCCGGCGTTCGCGGTGGCTGCCCAGAGCGAGGGTGGCAGTGCCAGGGGCTGGGCGTTCATGCCTGGCCTCCGTCGGTGTTGAGCAGGCGGCGGAGGAATTCCTGGGTGCGCGGCTGGCTCGGCGCGCCGAGCACGTCCTTGGCCGCGCCTTCCTCGACGATGCGCCCGCCATAGAGGAAGCACACCTTGTCCGCCACTTCTCGGGCGAAGCCCATCTCGTGGGTGACCACGACCATGGTCATGCCTTCGTCGGCGAGCTTGCGCATCACCGCCAGCACCTCACCGACCAGCTCCGGGTCCAGCGCCGAGGTCGGCTCGTCGAAGAGGATTGCCTTGGGCCGCATGGCCAGGGCGCGGGCGATGGCGACGCGCTGCTGCTGGCCGCCGGAGAGTTCGTCCGGGTAGGCATCCATGCGATGGCTCAGGCCGACTTTTTCCAGCAGCGCGCGGGCGTGCTCGCGGGCCTCGCCCGGGCGTTCCTTCTTCACGTACACCGGGCCTTCCATCACGTTCTGCAGCGCGGTGCGGTGGGGGAACAGGTTGAAGCGCTGGAAGACCATCGCCACCTGGGTGCGGATTTCGTGGATGGAGTTGGCGTGGCGGTCGACACGCTCCTGGCCCACGAGAATGTCGCCACCCTCGTAGGTCTCCAGGCCGTTGATGCAGCGCAGCAGGGTGGACTTGCCCGAGCCGGACGGGCCGATCAGGCACACCACCTGGCCGCTCTCCACGGACAGGTCGATGCCTTCGAGGACACGGGTGCTGCCGTAGCTTTTGTGCAGCGACTGGATGCGGATCATGCTTTCTTCCTCGTGGCGATGCGCGCTTCGAGGCGGCGCAGGGCGTACGACAGCGGCAGGCTCAGAGCCAGGTAGAGCAGGGCCACCAGGGTGTAGACGGTCATGTTCTCGAAGGTCGAGGAGGCGATCAGCTGACCGGCGCGGGTCATCTCGGCCACGGTGATGGTGGACACCAGCGAGGAGTCCTTGAGCATCATCACCAGGGTGTTGCCGTAGGGCGGCAGGGCGATGCGGAACGCCTGCGGCAGCACCACCCGGCGCATGATCATCGGGCCGCGCATGCCGAGGGATTCGGCGGCTTCGATCTGCCCCTGCTGGATAGCCTGGATGCCGGCGCGGAAGTTCTCCGCCTGGTACGCCGAATAGGCGATGCCCAGGCCGATGATGCCGGCCTGCATGGCGCTGAGCTGCACGCCGAAGTCCGGCAGCACGAAGTAGATGTAGAACAGCTGCACGATGATCGGCAGGCCGCGGATCACGTTGACCACGGAGATGCCGAATAGCGCCACGGCGCGAATCTTCGACACCATCATCAGGGCGAAGGCCAGGCCGATGAGCGAGCTGAGCAGGAACGACGCAATCGTGACCTGCACGGTGACCACCGCGCCACTCAGGAGAATGGGCAGGAAGTCCAGAGCATTCTGGAGAAACATGGGAAGTGTCCGTGAGCGTAAATCAGAGAGCGCCCGTGGCCGGGCGCAGGAGGCGCGCGAGAAGGGCGACCGTCAGTCCAGGTGCCACTTGTCGATGATGCCGGCGAGGGTGCCGTCGGCCTTGATGCTGGCGATGCCCTTGTTCACCTGGGCGAGCAGAGCCGGGTCGCCCTGGCGCAGGATCAGGCAGACTTCGCCCTTGATCTGCGGCTGGTAGCTGTCCACCAGGCGCACCTTCTTCAGGCTGCCCTTGGCCATCTGGTAGGCGAGGATCGGGTGGTCGCCGAAGCCGGCCTTGATGCGCCCCAGGGCCAGGTCGCGGGTGAGGTCGGCGAGGGAGTCGTAGCCGCGCACTTCCTTGAAGATGCCGCGCTGGTTGAGCTTGTCGATGAAGATGGTGCCAACCTGGGCGCCAACGATCTCGCCCTTGAAGTCATCCATGCTGGTGTAGGCCTTGTCGTCGTCGGCGCGTACCACCAGGCCTTCGCCGTACTCGAACACCGGGTCGGAGTACTGCACCACTTTCTCCCGCTCGGGAGTGCGCAGCATGGCAGCGGAGATCAGGTCGATCTTCTTCGCGGTGAGCGAGGGGATCAGCGCGGCGAAGGTGGTCTGGGCGATCTCTACTTCGAAGCCGCCGGCCTTGGCCACGGCCTGCGCGGAGTCGACCATCATGCCCTGGATGCTGTTGGTCTTGACGTCGAGGAAGGTGAAGGGAACGCCGGTGGCGGTGGCGCCGACTTTCAGAGGTTCGGCCTGGGCGGCCAGGGATGCGGCGCAGCTGGCGACGAGCGCGAGGGCGCAGGAAAACACGCGGAGGCGAGGATGCATGGATGAACTCCCATTTGACGCGGTTTGTTGTCTTTATGCGTTATGGATAGCCTCGAGTATCGGCAGGAGGCATTGGTCGCAATATAAATGATTTACAAGAATCGTAAAGAGATTTATAAATATCGCATATCGATATTTGCAATCTAATAAGAACCTGATCCTTCGCAAGGACGAGACATGAGCGACAACGAAAACAGCCTGTTCAACCAGTCGCTGGAAAAGGGCCTGGCCGTGCTGCGTGCCTTCAACGCGCGCAGCCGCACCATGAACCTGGCGGAAGTGGCGGAGGCCGCCGACATTACCAAGAGCTCCGCGCAGCGGATGATCCATACGCTCGAAGCGCTGGGGTATGTCTGCAAGCACCCCCAGACCAAGCGCTTCCAGCTGACCCCGCAGGTGATGGAGATCGGCTACAACTACCTCGCCGCCGACACCCTGGTGGACGTCGCCAACCCCTTCCTCGCGGAGCTGGCACAGACCACCGGCGAAACCACCAACCTCACCGAGCCGGTGCGCACCGACATGCTCTACGTGGCGCGCTTCGTGGGGCCGAAATTCATCCCGATCCACCTGCCCATCGGCAGCCGCATCCCGATGTACTGCACCGCTTCGGGCCGCGCATTCCTCAGTGCGCTGAGCGACGACGAGGTGCTGGAGCTGCTGCGGGACAGCGACCTGTCCAGCCACACCCAGTACACCCGCACTTCGCTGGAGGAAATCCTCGCCGAGATCGCCGAGATTCGCCGCAAGGGTTATGCGATCAACAGCGAGGAACTGTTCCTGGGAGACATGGCGGTGGCTGCGCCGGTACGCAACAGTCAGGGCCGCCCGGTGGCCTCGGTACACGTGGTGGCGCCCACCAGCCGCTGGAGTCGCGAGGATGCCGAGCGCCGCCTGGCGCCGGTGGCCATTGAGTGCGCCAGGGCGATCAGTACGTCGATCAGGACGCTGTAAGGCGGCTCAACCGTTGTGCTCCACCTCGACGAAGTGCCGTGTGCCGGCCTCGACATCGTAGATGTGGTAGTTGTTCATCATCCGTCCGTACAGGTGCAGGCTGACTGCCCGTGTGCGGTCGGCCGGGACGCCGGTGACGTGGATGTGGTCGGGATTGGGCACGAAGCTGGTCACCGCACCCGGTGGCAGCAGGATCATGCCGCCCTTGACCAGTTCGATGCCGTCGTCTCGCGAGCGGTCGACCGAGAGGCAGACGTAGCTGCGCTCCTCCAGCACGCCTTCGACAATGCCGACCACACCCCAGCTGCCGTGGTCGTGAACCGGCGTCCACTGGCCCGGGGACCAGACGAGGGCATAGAGCGACAGGTTGTCGTCCGGCGACTGGTAGATCAGGTTGCGCGCATAGTGGGCCGGGTCGCTCTGGTAGTGGTGCGCTTCGAGGAAGTCACCGGCATGGGCGAGCAGTTCCATCATGAAGGGTGCCAGCGAGGCCACGCACTGGCAGGGTTCGGATTCCTCGCGGCTCAGGCGGGTGGCCTGGTCGATGAAGCGGGAGAGGGTGGCATGCGGCATGAGCGGTGCGCTCCGGCGGGTGTTGGCGACACAACGGAAATCACTCTAGTCGCTTTTGCCGAGCCTGCCCGGAACCGCAGGGCGCAAACCCCGGCAGAGGTTATCCGCCCTGCGTGGTTGCTCAATCGCCTTTCGGCGCGCGCCGCAGCAGGTAGGTGTCCATGATCCAGCCGTTGGCCTCGCGGGCTTCGCGGCGGGTGCGCTGGATGTCTTCAGCAACCTCGACGAGCCGGCCGCTGCGGAGGATCTCATCGGGTGTGCCGACGTAGGCGCCCCAGTAGATTTCCAGCTGCGGGTCCTCCAGCTGGCGGTAGGTGTCCTCGGCGTCGAGCATCACCACGACACTCTCTGCGTTGTCCGGGAAACCTTCGGCCAGGCGCCGACCGGTGGTGATCTGCACCGACTGGCCGATGGCATTCAGCGGCACCCGGTGGCGCGCCGCGAGGGCCTGCACGCTGGTGATGCCGGGGATGACCTCGTAGTCGAACTGCACGCGCCCCTGGCGCAGGATCGCGTCGAGGATGCGCAGGGTGCTGTCGTACAGTGACGGGTCGCCCCAGACGAGGAAGGCGCCACACTGGCCGTCCGGTAGTTCATCGCTGATCAGCCGCTCGAAAACCTGCTGCTTGGCCTGGTTGAGGTCGCGCACCTGCCCGGTGTAGTCGCCTTCGCGCACGCGCTCGGGGCTGTCGGCCTCGACGATGCGGTAGCCGGAGTGGTTGACGTAGCGCTGCAGGATGTCCCGGCGCAGCCGGTTCAGCTTGTCCTTGCTCGCGCCCTTGTCCATGAGGAAGAACACGTCCGCGCGGTTCATCGCGTTGATGGCCTGGACGGTGAGGTACTCGGGGTCGCCTGCGCCGATGCCGATGATGAGCAGCTGCTTCATGTCTGGTCCTGCGTGCCGTGGATCGAAGGGCTTCAAGACTACGCCTGTCCGGCGCCGCGCTCATCTGCCGGATCGACGCGGTAGCAGCAACGTAGGGCGGATAACCCGGCACGGGTTATCCGCCGTGGCGGATAACGCCTGGGGCGTTATGCGCCCTACGGGGCGTCATCGACCCGCATTCAGCCCAGCAGCGCCACGTCCTTGCGCAGCTCGCGGGCGGCCGCGACCATGTTCACCAGCGCCGCTTCGGTTTCCGGCCAGGCGCGGGTCTTCAGGCCGCAGTCCGGGTTGACCCACAGGCGTTCGGCGGGAATGCGCTGCGCCGCCTTGCGCAGCAGCTTGACCATCTCGTCCTTGCCCGGCACGCGCGGCGAGTGGATGTCGTAGACGCCTGGGCCGATCTCGTTGGGATATTCGAACTTCTCGAAGGCCTCCAGCAGCTCCATGTCCGAGCGCGAGGTCTCGATGGTGATCACATCGGCGTCCATGGCGGCGATGGACTCGATCACGTCGTTGAACTCGCTGTAGCACATGTGGGTGTGGATCTGCGTTTCGTCGCGCACGCCGGAGGCGCACAGGCGGAAGGCTTCGGTGGTCCAGGCCAGGTAGCCGCCCCAGTCGTTGCGGCGCAGCGGGAGCCCTTCGCGGAACGCGGCTTCGTCGATCTGCACGATGCGGATGCCGGCGGCCTCCAGGTCGACCACTTCGTCGCGGATCGCCAGGGCCAACTGGCGTGCCTGCTCCTCGCGCGAGATATCCTCGCGCGGGAAGGACCACGTCAGCATGGTCACCGGGCCGGTCAGCATGCCTTTCATGACCTTCGCGGTGAGGCTCTGGGCGTAGCGGATCCACTCCACGGTCATCGGTTGCGGGCGGCTGAGGTCGCCGAAGATCACGGCCGGCTTCACGCAGCGTGAGCCGTAGCTCTGCACCCAGCCGAAGCGGGTGAAGAGGTAGCCGTCGAGTTGCTCGGCGAAGTACTCGACCATGTCGTTGCGCTCGGCCTCGCCGTGTACCAGCACGTCAAGGCCCAGTTGTTCCTGGATTTCCACGGCATGGCGGATTTCGCTGTGCATCGCCTCGGTGTAGTCGGCGGCGCTCAGTTTGCCCTGCCTGAACGCCTGCCGCGCGAGGCGAATGGAGGCCGTCTGCGGGAAAGAGCCGATGGTGGTGGTGGGGAAGTCCGGCAGGTCCAGGCCGGCGCGCTGCTTGACGATGCGCTGGGCAAAGGGCGATTGGCGCTGGCTGTCGGCGGCATTCACGGCGGCCAGGCGGGCCTTCACCTGCGGCTTGTGGATGCGCGGCGAGGCGGCCCGGCTGGCTTGCACGGCGCGGCTCTGCTCCAGGGCGGCAAGGACATCCGGCGCCTGCGGTTCATTGACGGCGCGGGCGAGCAGGGCAACTTCGGCGCACTTCTGCACGGCAAACGCCAGCCAGCTCTTCAGCTCGGTATCCAGTTTGTCCTCGCGCTCCAGGTCCACCGGGCTGTGCAGCAGCGAGCAGGAGGGGGCGACCCACAGGCGTTCGCCGACACGGTCATGGGCGTAGCGCAGTACTTCCAGGGTTTTCTCCAGATCGCAGCGCCAGACATTGCGGCCGTTGACCACGCCGAGGGAGAGAATCTTGTAGGCCGGCAGGCGGTCGAGGATGCTCGGGAACTGCTCGGGAGCGCGCACCAGATCGAGGTGCAGGCCATCCACCGGCAAGCCGGCGGCCAGTCCCAGGTTGTCGTCCAGGCCGCCGAAGTAGGTGGCCACCAGCTTCTTCAGCGGCTCGCTCTGCAGCAGGTTGTAGGTGCGCTCGAAGGCGTTCTTCCAGGCTTGCGGCAGGTCGAGGGCGAGGATCGGCTCGTCGATCTGCACCCACTCCACGCCTTGCGCGGCGAGGCGGCGGAAGATCTGGCCGTAGAGCGGCAGCAGGCGCTCGACGAGGTCGAGCTTGTCGAAGTCGCTGCCCTTGGTCTTGCCCAGCCAGAGGTAGGTCAGCGGGCCGATCACCACAGGTTTCACCGTGTGGCCGAGGGCGTGGGCTTCGTCCACTTCCTCGAACAGTTGCTCCCAGCTCAGTGCGAACTGCTGTTCAGCGCTGAATTCCGGGACGAGGTAGTGATAGTTGGTGTCGAACCACTTGGTTAGCTCTTGTGCGAGAAGGGGCTGGGCGTGGGCACCACAGCAGCCGGTGCTGCAGTCCGTCGCCACGGCGCCGCGCGCCATGGCGAACAGGGTCTGCAGCGTCGGTTTGGCATCGCCCCGGTCGCGGAAACGCTCGGGGATCACGCCGAAGGTCAGCGAGTGGGCCAGGACCTGGTCGTACCAGGCGAAGTCGCCCACCGGCAGCAATTCGATGCCGGCGTTCTTCTGCACCTGCCAGTGGGCGGCGCGAAGTTCGCGGCCGACGGCGCGCAGGCCGGCTTCATCCAGTTCGCCTTTCCAGAAGGCTTCCTGAGCCTTCTTCAGCTCGCGGTCGCGGCCGATGCGGGGGAAGCCGAGGTTGTGTGCGAACGCCATGTGAATCTCTCCATTGAATCAACGATGGGGAAATTCTCCGTGGCGCGCCTTCATGAGACAAACTCAATGTTCTCGTGATGAACATAAGATTTACTCATGTTGGTTCGTGTCAGCTTCCCGCACGCATCTGCCGCGCCAGGGCTCCTGGCGAGGTCCTGAGCTGGCGTTGGAACAGTTCGATGAAGGCCGAGGTGGATTCATAGCCCAGCTCGCCCGCGATCAGCGTGACCGACTCGCCGCGTTCCAGCCTCGGCAGCGCCGCGAGCAGCCGTACCCGCTCGCGCCACTCGCGGAACGACAGCCCGGTCTCGTCGCGGAACAGCCGCGCCAGGGTGCGCCGCGAGGCGCCGACGCGCTGTGCCCAGTCTTCGATGCCCAGCCGCTCGCCGGGGTGTTCCTGCAGGTGATCGGTGACCCGCCGCAGGCGGGCATCGCGCGGCAGCGGCAGGTCCAGGCCGGAGTCCGGCGCATTGTGCAGCTCATCGACCAGCACCTGCATCAGCCGGGCTTCCGGCCCTTCGTCAGGGTAGTCGCTGGCGAATTCGCTGGCGCGCTGGATGAGGTTGTCCAGCAGTGGCGAAATCTCCACGACGCGGCACGGCCCCAGCCCGGCGGCGATCTCCGGGGCCAGGTAGAAACTGCGGAACACCACGGCGGTGCGTGCCCGCACGCTGTGCGTGACCCCCGCTGGCAGCCACATGGCGCGCCGGGGCGGGATGAGGCAGGCATGCTGCTCGGTGCTGGCCTCCAGCACTCCGCTGGCGGCGTACATCAGCTGGCCCCAGGGATGGGTATGCGGCTCCACGCTGTGGCCGGCCGGCATGTCGAAGGCGCGCAGCCAGACCGGCCGGGGCAGGGCGGCGAAGCCGGGAAGCGCCAGAGGAACCTGTCCCGTCGACGGCATAGCTTGTCTCTCTCACGGAAGTGGGCCACTTGATGCCGATGGTAGCGTCTTCCCCGATCAATATCAGCCCGTGAAGAGGAAACCGCATGAGCAGCCATCGCCCGCAACAACGCCTGTCCACCCTGGAGATTCGCCAGCGCCGCGAGCCCGGCAGCCTGGTCGTGCTGACGGCTTACTCGGTACCCATGGCGCGTTTGCTCGACCCGCACGTCGACGTACTGCTGGTGGGCGATTCGCTGGGCATGGTGCTCTACGGCCTGCCGGACACGCTGGCCGTCAGCCTGGACACCATGATCGCCCATGGCGCCGCGGTGGCCCGTGGCTCCCAGCGCGCCTGCGTGGTGGTGGACCTGCCTTTCGCCAGTTACCAGGCCTCGCCGCAGCAGGCCTTCCTGGCCGCCGCGCGGGTGCTCGCGGAAAGCGGCGCGCAGGCCGTGAAGCTGGAGGGCGGTGCGGAAATGGCCGAGACCATTGCGTTCCTGGTCGAGCGGGGCATTCCGGTGATGGCGCATATCGGCCTGATGCCGCAGAAGGTCAATGCCCTGGGCGGCTTCAAGGTGCAGGGCAAGGAAGAAGCCGGTGCGGCTCGGGTGCTGCGCGATGCCGAAGCGGTGGCAGCCGCCGGGGCGTTCAGCGTGGTGCTCGAAGGCGTGCTGGAACCCTTGGCGCGACAGGTCTGCGAGCGGCTGGAGATCCCGGTGGTCGGTATCGGCGCGTCTCCTGCCTGCGCCGGGCAGGTGCTGGTGAGCGAGGACATGCTGGGGCTTTCCGGCGAACAGATTCCGCGCTTCGCGCAGCAGTATGTGCGGGTGGACGAGCTGATCTCGGCGGCGGCGCAACGCTTTGCCCGCGAGGTGCGCGAGCGGCAGTTCCCGCAGGCGCGGCATTGCTTCGGGATGGCGAAGGATTGACGCGCTGGCGCCCGAGCGGGGCTCGTCCCTGCGGACGGATCACGGCGGTGACCCGTTCCCGCAGGGTGGCTGCTAGAACCCGCTTTCGCGCAGGGCGACCGCCAGCAGGCGGGTGAAACCTTCGCCCAGCCAGCTGCGCCTGGCGCCCTCGATCTGCAGGTTCCCGCGGGTCTCGTGCAGGCCCGGCGGCGCGCCATCGAGCTTCACCAGCACATGGAACAGCGCCGGGTTGGGCACCAGGGTATCGCCCTGCGGGTTGACGTTCAGCGGGCCGCCGTAGCGCGAAGCGAGCATCGGTTGCTCCAGCTGGCTGATGCGCGTGGTGCCGATCAGCACCACCTGGCCTTCGATGGGGCTGGGCACGCCCTCGGGGTAGAAGCGCACGCGGCCGCCGTCGGTGAGGCGCTGCACTTCGTCCTGCTTGACGTAGGCATCCACCAGCCAGTGCCGCGGGTCCACCAGTACGCCGATGGGCTCGCGGGTATTGATCCACTGGCCGGGTTTCCAGTCCGGGTTGACGTCCCGCCACTGGCCGGCAAAGGGCGCCTGGAGGTTCAGCCGCGCCATTTCATTGCGGGCGGCCCGTGCCTGCTGGTACTCCACACCCAGGCGCTGGCGGGTGACGGCTTCCTCGGCGAGGCCGGACGGGTCGGCCAGCATGCCGGCCAGGCGGCCCTGGTAGCCACGGATGCCGGCTTCGCTGCCGCGCACCTTGGCGGCGATGTCGGGCTCTTCCATCACCGCGAGCGTTTCCCCCTGGCCGACCGCGCCGCCAGGGCGCAGGTCGCGCAGCAGTGCCGGGAAGGGGGCATAGACGTGCAGTTGCTGCGCCGCGCGGGCCACCCCCATGGCGTGCACCTGGGTGCGCCATGGAATGGCGAGCAGGAGCAGCACGCCGCCGAGCACGGCCAGAAAGACCAGCTTGCGGCGCGGCTTCACTTCCGCGCGGCGCTGCCACCAGACCTTGAGTTCGCGCCACACGGGCTGAACGATGAACCAGCTGATTTCCACGGCGAACAGGAAGATCCCCAGCAGTTTGAAGAAGAAGTAATAGACCGCTACGGCGATGCCGAGGAACAGCAGCAGGCGGTAGACCCAGGTGCCAAAGGCGAAGGCCACCAACGCCCGGCGCTTGCCGGTCGGGAAGTGCTCCGGCCAGGGCTCGTCCAGCCCCAGCAGGTTGCGCCGCAGTGTCGTGCGGGCCAGGGCGCCGGCGCGCTCGTGCAGGTTGGGGAAGTCGAGCAGGTCGGAGGTGATGAAGTAGCCGTCGAAGCGCATGAAGGGGCTGGCGTTCAGGGCCAGCGACAGCGCCCAACTGGTGGTCGCCAGGTACAGCAGCGCATTGCGCAACGGGCCCGGATCGGCCAGCGCCCAGCCCAGTGTGGAGAGGCCGGCCAGCCCCAGTTCGGTGATGATCCCGGCGCTGGCGATCGCCAGGCGCTGGCGGTTGCTGCGCAGTTTCCAGCTCTCGCCGGTATCGGTATAGAGCATCGGCCACATCACCACGAAGGCGATGCCCATGTGCGCCACCTTCAACCCCAGGCGCGTCGCCACCAGCGCGTGGCCCAGTTCGTGGAGCGTCTTGGCCACCACCAGGGCGGCGGCAAAGCTGAGCAGCCCCTCGAAGGAGAAGGACTCCACCACGTCATGGGTGAAGGTGTCCCACTGGTGCGTCACCAGCACGATGCCGGCGAGGCTCAGGAGCAGCACCAGCATCGCCACGTAGCGATTGAACAGCCAGTCGAGGCTGCCGGCGATGGCGCGCAGGAAGCGCTGCGGGCGAATCAGCGGGATGCGGAAGAACAGGTAGTGGTGTAGCCACCAGTTCCAGCTCATCCAGGAGCCGCCCTCGCTGCGAGCCTGGAGCCGGGCCAGGGCTTCGGCGCCGGGGCGGAGCAACTGGTGCTGTTCGAGGAACTGGCGAAAGCCCAGCACCTGCTCGGCCTCGGGCTTGAGCGCGGTCTGCTCGGCGATCTGCTCGCTGATCTGCCGGGGCGTCTGCTCCCAGCGCAGCAGGCATTCGAACTCCAGCCAGCCGATGCGGTAGAAGCGGTTGAGCACGCTGTCGTGAATCACCCACACCGGCTCGCCGTCCGGGCCGGGTGCGGCTTCGTCGAGGCGCAGGTCGTCACGCAAGGGCGGGGTGGGCAGGTCTTCGGCGGCGATCTCCATCGAAGCTACCAGCCTGTCCAGGCGCGCAGCGAAGCCAGGGGCCGCCGCAGCAGGTAGTAACCGAGCACCACACGTTCGCCATAGAGCTTGGCGGTGCCGTGCAGGCCAAGACGGGCGTGGGGCGGCGCGTCCTGCACGCTGGCCAGCAGGCGGTAGGAGGCCACGCCTTCTTCACTGGGCTTGGCCTGGTAGCTGGTGTCGAGGATTTCCCCATGCAGCGGGTCGAGCGGGTAGGCGGTGAGGAACAGCGCCACCTTCGCCCCCGGCTCCAGTGCTATGGCATCGGCGACCGGCAGCTGGATGCGCATGCCCGGCGCCTTCGGGTCGGCGATCTGCAGGATGCGCTCGCCGGTGACCACCGGTTTGCCCAGCCAGTCGTTGGGGTCGCTGTACACGGCCACGCCGGCACGCGGAGCGAGCACGCGGGTGCGTGCGAGCTGCGCCTGCACGGCGGCCAGTTCGGCCCGGCGCTGGCGGGCGCGGCCGTCGAGCACCGTGAGTTCGCTCTTGCTCTGCGGATTGTCGAAGGCCCGCTGGCTGGCGGCCATGAGCTCGGCATCGGCCACCGCGACTTCCTTGCTCAGCACGTCGGCGCGGCTGCGCAGGGTGGTTTCGTCCAGCTCGAAGAGCGGAGTACCGACCTCCACGCTCTGGTTGGGGCGAACCAGCATCTTGACGATGACCCCATCGATCGGCGAGCTGATCACCTGGGCGTTGCGCGAGACGACCTCCGCCGGTGCCAGTGCCGTCTGCCGCACCGGGATCAGCAGCAGCGCGGCCAGCGCGATGACGGCGACCAGCACCTGGCGTTTGCTGGGCCGCCAGTAGCGCAGTTTGCTGCGCGGACCGAAGGAGGCCCAGGCGTGCGCCCAGGTCTGCCAGATGCCTTGCAGCAGCGGCTGCAGGTTGCGCGCCGGTGCTTCGTCGAGGAGGAACAGCACCAGCCCCAGGCGTTTGCCCGCACGGTCGTGCAGCGGCACGCACCAGAGGCCGGCCGGCCACCATTCGCCCCAGCCTTCGGCGATATCCGCCGGCGGCGCAGTGGCGTCACGGGCCAGCCAGGCGGGCGTGGCGTCGGGCAATTGCGTGGCAACCCAGCGGCTGGCGCGTTCCAGCCAGACCAGGTAGGGCGAATCCTCGGTGGGCTTGGCCAGGCCGGACACCGCCAGCAGTTCGTTGCGCGTGTCGTGGCAGGCGAACACCAGCGCCTGGTGGAAGCGCAGCAACGGGAACAGGTCGTTGGCGATGCTGAAGGCCAGGCCGCCGAGGGAGTCGGCCGCCAGTGCCCTGTCGCGTACATTGGCCAGGCTCAGCAGCAGCTGGGGTGGCGGCAGCAGCTCACTCATGGCTTTCGGGGAAGCGCGCGACCCCGCTCATGCCAGCGATCAGTTCCGGGTAGCTGGCATCCAGCTTCGCCTCCAGTTCCACGGTCTGCGCCACGGCGTCGACGCGTGCGTTGATCACGCTGACCTTGGCCGGGTAGTGCTTGCCGGTCTCGTGGATGTCCACCTCCAGCGGCATGTCCGGGCGCAGGTTGGGCAGCATCGAGGAGGGCACGTTGAGGCGCACTTTCAGCGCGCCATCGCTGACCAGGTCGAACAGCGGCGTGCCGGCGGAAACCGTCTGGTACGGCTTGACGTAGACCTTGGCGATACGCCCGGAGAAGGGCGCATCGACCAGGCAGTAACCGGCCTGCGCCCGCGCCAGGGTGAGAGCGCCGTCGGCCTTCTGCAGCTCGGTATTGGCCATGGCGACCTCCAGGTCGCCCACCGCCTCGAGCTTGCGCAGGTTCTGCTTGGCGGCGAGGTTGGCGCGGGCCATGTTCAGCTCGGCGGCGGCGACCTTGGCGCGGGCGTTGACTTCGACGCAGTTGAGCTGGGCCAGCTCGGTGTCCTTGGCGACCTTGTCGCCCAGATTGGCCTTGAGCGCGCCAAGGGTGCCGTTCATCTGCGCTGAGAGGGTGGTTTCCAGGGCGGAGACCAGCAGCACGCGGATGGCGCCGGGATCCTGGCTGTCGGGCAGTGGCGGCAGGCCGCTGGTGGCATCGTCGGCCAGCGCCGGCTGCAGGAACATCAGGCATAACGGGAGAAGCAGGTACGACGGTTTACTGCGCAGGTGCGGCATTGGCGCTTCCTTGTTGACTGCTCGGGGTGCTGCTGGCGAGGAGGTTGGTGCTGGTCTGCTGTTCGAGGGTGCGCTGGATCTCGCGGGCCAGTGTCTTCACGTCGTGGTTCTCGATCTCCTTGGGCATCACCTCGAAGCCCACCGAGTTGTACAGGCGGCCCCAGGCGGCCTGGGCATCGGAGTAGGCGGCCTCGCGCTGGTAGCGCGAGAGCAGGTAGCGACCCTCGGCGCGGATCAGCTCCAGCTCGCTGCCCAGGGCGGCGCCACGGGCGGACTGCGCATAGCTGAGCAGGCTCTGGTCGACGCGCAGGCTCTCGTCGGCGAACTCCACTTCCTGGCGCGCCAGCTGGTAGCGCAGCAGGCCGACCCGGACCTGGGTGAGGATGGCCATGGACAGCGCGGTGCGGCGCATGTCGTCGGTCTTCTCCTGGCTCGCCTCGGCGGCCTTGATGTCCGGGTACTGCGCCAGACGCAGCAGGTTCATCGAGACGTTGATGCCGGTCTGGTTCCAGTCGTTGTTGTACAGGTACTTGTTGGAGTCGTACTCGTAGCCGTAGTTGAAGCTCACGTTGGGCCACAGCTGGGCCTTGGCGATCTTCAGGTCGTTCATGTCGACGCGTTTGCGGTACCACTCCTCCATGATTTCCGGGCGGCGCTCCAGGGAGAGCCGTTCCAGCTGGTCGATGTTGTTGGTCACCAGCGGCAGCGGCTGTTCGCCGACGTCGGCCAGGACCATTTTCGTGTTCGGCGGCAGCGACATCAGCGCGGCCAGCTCGGCGCGGGCGAATTCCAGGTCCTGGCGGCGCACGGTGAGCATGTATACCGAGTCGAGCAGGGCGCGCTGGTAGGCGAGGATGTCCTGGCGCGGCAGCAGGCCCTTGCCTTCGGCCTCGCGGGCGGAGGTCAGGGCGCGGTGGGTGCGCATCAGCAGGCCGTCCACTTCCGGCAGCAGGCGCTGGGCGCCCAGGGCGCGCCAGTAGGCGTTGCGCACGTCCTGCAGGACGTTCTGCGCGACCTTCTCGCGGCGCTCCTCGGCCATCAGCATCTGGTCGTTCTTCTGCTGGGTGCGGTAGTAGGCGACGCCGAAGTCCAGCAGGCTCCAGGACAGGCCGAGGCTGTAGAGCTGGCGGTAGCGCTCCTCGGACGTCGAGGGCCGCAAGCTGACCTGGCGGTCCTCGATGCCGATGGAGGTGCCGCCCGAGTCGTTGTTGCGCCCGGCATAGCCGGCGGAGGCGACCACCCGCGGCAGCATCTCGTGGCTGGTGACGTCGCGCAGGTCGGAGGCCAGCGCGCTTTCCAGCAGCTTGAGGCGGTAGTCGAGGTTGTACTTCAACGCGCGCGCGGAGGCTTCGTAGAAGGTGATCGGCCCGCCGACCGGTTCCTGCTCCTTGTACATCCGTGCCTGGTCCTCGATCACCCGCTGGCGCATTTCCTCCTCGGTGTAAGGCTTGGGCTCGAACGCCGAACAGGCGCTGAGCAGAATACTCACGGTGATGGTGGCGCTCAGGCATTTCAGTGCATAGGCGGGCATGTTCTGTCCTTGATCGATCTGAATGGGTCGCATGTTCCTCATTGGCCACCGCTCCGGCGCTGGGCGGCCTCACGCAGCTGGGCACGGAAGCCCGGTGCGGTCTGCGCGGGTTTTTCCGCCTTGCCCACCATGTCGGCGGGGAAGGGCGCCCACAGCGAGGGATCGGGCAGCAGGCCGTCGGCGCTCAGGCTGATGACGCCGTGGCGGCCATCGACCCAGTTGTTGTCCAGGGCTGCCGCACGGCGGCTTTCGGCGACGGCGCGGGCGACGAACTGGCCCTTCACCTGGCCCAGTTGCGCACCCAGCGACGGGCTTTCGATCTCCGGCGTGGCGAAGAACTCGACGTTGCTGCCGTCGGCGCCCCAGCCGGAGAGCGACAGGCGCTCGTCGATGCGCTCGACCACCGGCTGCACGAAGATCGCCGGGTCGACGTCGGGTATCCGATCACGCGGGTAGCCGTCGTCGCCGAAGCGGTCGAAGTGCGGCCCCGGCGGGATGTAGGGCGTGGCGATGTTCAGGGTGATGGTCAGCTGCGCCTGGTCGGTAAGGCCGGCCAGGTCGCTGATGGTGTAGGTGAAATAGTCCTTGAGGATCTGCCCCAGGCCCGCAGCGGCGAGGACTTCGCGATTACTCAGGTCGATGGTGTAGGTGTAGCTGCCGTCGGCATTCAATACGAGCGTGCCGTAGCGACCGGCAATGGGCTGGCCGATGACACCGGCTGTGCCACTGGCGGTTTCCTCGCCGGTGCGGATGCCGGTGACGGTCAGCTGGTCGCCGCCATCCACGTCGCTGTCGTTGGGCAGCACATTGCCGCTGGCCTGCGGCGCCGGGGTTTCGTCGCTGGCAACATTGCTGTCGTCGCGGGCTACCGGGTTGTCGTCGGCGCCCCGGATGGTGACAGTCAGGCGGGCGTCCGAAGTTGCGCCGGCAGTGTCGCGCATGCGGTAGGTGAACACTTCGCGAAGGGTTTCGCCGGCGGTGCGCAGGGCTTGCACCGTCGGGTTGGCGTTGTCCACGACGTACTGGTAGCTGCCGTCGGCGTTGATCGTCAGTTTGCCGTAGAGCCCCTGGAGCACCTGGCCGGCGCTGACGGTGTTGCCATTCTCGCCGGTGTAATGGACCACGGTCTTGGTCTCTCCGTACTGCACGCCATCGACATCGGTGTCGTTATCCAGCACGTTGCCG
This sequence comes from Pseudomonas sp. HS-18, assembly GCF_020401845.1. Classification (NCBI taxonomy): domain Bacteria; kingdom Pseudomonadati; phylum Pseudomonadota; class Gammaproteobacteria; order Pseudomonadales; family Pseudomonadaceae; genus Pseudomonas; species Pseudomonas sp. HS-18. The sequence goes on along the minus strand of NZ_CP084413.1, from coordinate 3,757,848 downwards.
CGCGGGTCGACGCCGGGGGTGCCATTGTTCACGCCGCCAGCCTCGACGGCGGTGGCGGTATCGTCACTGGCGATGGGCGTGTCGTTGCGGCCGTCGATGGTGATGGTCAGCAGGCCGGGCGTGGCGCCGCCCCAGATGTCCGCGCCGAGGTAGGTGAACTTGTCCTGCAGGGTCTGGCCGCTGGCGCGCAGGGCTTCGACCTCAGGCAGCGTATTGTCGAGCTCATAGCTCCAACTGCCGTCCTGGTTCAGCGTCAGCGTGCCGTACTGGCCGCGCAGTGTCTGTCCGGGTGCGCTGGCGTCGGCCGGCAGCGGGCGGTCGCCGGTCCAGAACGCCACCACGTGCATCACGTCCTGGGGAATGCTGGTGATGGTGTCCGGGTCGGTGTCGTTGGCCAGGACGTTGCCGGACGGGTTGCTGCCCTGCACGTTGTTGTGCAGGCCGCCATCCTCCACGGCAGTTCCGAAGTCCGGCTCGGTCACGGGTGGGTCGTTGCGCCCGCGAATGATGATGAACAGTGTTGCCTGGTCGTTGAGGCCACCGTCATCGGTCACCTGATAGGTGAACGCCTCGATGGCGAAGGCCAGCGGTCCGAGCGAGACGATGGTGGGATTGGTGCTGTCGACGAAGTACTGGTAACTGCCGTCTGCGCCGATCACCAGGGTGCCGAACAGACCCTGGATCGTATGGCCATTGGCGCCGGTGGTGCCCGCGGGCACCGGCGTCAGCGGAGGATTGCGGTTTTCGGCGCCGATTCCGATGCCGGTGATCACCAGGTGGTCGCCGGCATCGACATCGGTGTCGGCGCCGAGCGTGACGCCCAGTGCGCCCAAGCCCGTGATGACATTGCCGGTAGGATTGCGCCCGCCGCTGCCGTCGAGGTTGGCCACGGCGTAGTTGATGTCGTCGTTGGCCACCGGAGCGTCGTAGCGGCCTTCGATGGTGATGGTCAGTTGGGCAATGGACGTGGCGCCCGCCGAATCGTGCATGCGGTAGGTGAAGGTTTCCACCAGGCTGTCGCCGAGTTTGAGTGCCTGCACCGCGGCGAGGCTGTCGTTCACCGTGTAGGTGTAGGTGCCGTTGGCATTGAGCACCAGGGTGCCATAGCTGCCGGCAATCACGCCGCCGCTGGCGGCAAGGTCGATGAGCGTACCGCCGGCGGCTTCGGCGCCGGTGCGTGCGGCATCGACCACCTTGGTTTCGCCGTAGGCGGCACCGTCCACGTCCAGGTCGTTGGGCAGAACGTTGCCGGTAGCGGGAGCGCCAGGGGTGGTATTGAGTGTGCCGCCAGCTTCGATGGCGGTGCCGGTATCGTCGGCGGCGATGGGAGTGTCGTTCTGCCCGTGGATGATCACCGTGAAGGTTCGGGTGACGGATTTGCCCTGGCCATCGCTGACGGTGTAGGTGAAGACCTCGGTCAGTGTGTCGTTGTAGGTGCGCAACGACTGGACCGCCGGGTCGAGGTTGTTGACCAGGAAGCGGTAGCTGCCATCGGCATTGAGCAGCAGCGTGCCGTGATTGCCGGCCAGGTCTGCTCCCACGGTACCGTTGGCGCCACTGGGGCTGACCACCGCGGTGATGGTGAGGACGTCGCCATCCGGATCGGTGTACGAGCCACGAATGCTGCCAGTTGGGTCCAGGCCCGGAACGTTGTTGAGCAGCCCGCCGGCCTCGGTGGCGTGGATCACTACCGGTTGCACGATGGGTGGGTCGTTCACCCCGGTCACGCTGATTACCAGTTGCGCCAGGTCGGTCAGGCCGCCGCTGTCGTGGATGCGGTAGGTGAACACCACGTCGAGGGACTGGTTGGCGGTGAGCGCGCGGATGGCCGGGTCGGCGCTGTTCACCTCGAAGAGGTAGGTACCATCGACGCCGATGGTGAGCTGGCCAAAGTTGCCGCTGATGATCGTGCCGTTGGCCAGCCGTGCGGCGGTGCCGGTGATGCTGATCGTCCCGGCGACGGTGGTCAGCGTGCCGCCGGCAGTTTCCAGGCCGGAGCGCACACCATCAACCCGGAGCCTGTCGGCATTGGGCTTGTCCGCGTTGTCGACGTCGGTGTCCACGCCGGTGCCCGGAGCGCCGGTGATCACGTTGCCACTGGCGTTGACCGGCGCCGGGCTGCCGTCGCTGGCGCCTGCGGTGGCGGTGTTGTGGTCGTCCACGGCCACCGGGGCATCGTTGGCGCCCTGGATGGTGATGGTCAGAGTGGCGATGGCGCTCAGGCCACCCTTGTCGGTGACCTGATAGGTGAACACCTCGGTGAGGGTTTCCCCGGGCGACAGCGCATTGACCACAGGATTGCTGTTGTCGACGACGTAGCGGTAGGACCCATCGGCGTTCATCGTCAGGCTGCCATAGAGGACCGGCAGCGTCGCCGGCGCGCCGGGAGCAACCGGGAAGATGCGCCCGCCGCCGATGCCGTCGTAGCGCACCAGGCTGACGGCCTTGGTCTCGCCGTAGACCGTGGAGTCCACGTCGGTGTCGTTGAGCAGCACGTTGCCGATGGCATCCGCACCGGGGCTGCCGTTGTTGGTGCCGCCGGACTCAACGGCAGTGCCGGCGTCGTTATGCGCAATCGGGGTATCGTTGGCGCCGTGGATGTCGATGGTCAGGGACGTCGAGCTGCCGAGGCCGCCACTATCGGTGATGAAGTAGCCGAAGGAGTCGCGCAGCACGTCGCCGGCGCTACGCAGGGCCTGTACCGCGGCGTTGGTGTTGTCGACCACATACTGGAAGCCACCCGTGGCCGTGATGTACAGCGTGCCGTAGCGGCCGGCAAGGGGGGTTACGCCGGAGGCCGCCACGGTCGCGAAACCGCCGATGGAGTTCTCCACGCGGGTGACCTTGAGCACGTCGCCGTTGGTGGCGATGTCGACGTCGGTGTCGTTGTCCAGCACGTTGCCGGTCGGGTCGACGCCCGGGTCGGCATTGTTCAGGCCGCCGGCTTCGATGGCGATGGCGAGGTCGGGGTGGGCCACAGGCGCATCGTTCACCGGGTCGATGACGATGTTCATCGTGTTGATGGCCACCAGCGCGTCTTCGACTGTTTCGCCGGGAATGCCATCGTTGTCCGCGTCGCCGAAATTGCCCTGGTCATTGGTGGCCATGGTCAGGACTTCGACGTTTCTGCCGGTGTTGAAGTCCTGGTCGCCCTTGTAGTAGATCTGGCTGAGCAGCACGTTGATCTGCTGCAGGGTGCCGGTGAGCACGAGGCTGCGACCGGCGCCCGCGGGCGGCGTGTCGTTGGGGCCCGGTGCCGTCCCTGTCTGCCAGAGCACCCCGTGCATCACGGTGAGGGTCACGGTCATGACGCCGTTGGCGTTGCCGGCATTGACGTCCACGTCGCTGGTGGCCAGGCCGACGATGTGCAGTACGGTGTCTTCCTGGCCATGCTGGTCGGCGACGGTGTTGATCGGCGCTTCGTTGATATGCACGTAGCCGGCATTGGCGATGCCGATGGCGCCTTCGCCCAGGTTCAGGTTGATGTTGCCCAGGCCGACGGTGGCCGTTCCGGTGTCGGTATCCACGCGAACGTGGAAGCGGTTGTTGCTGGCCTGGGCGAAGTTCTGCGCCACGGCCACCAGGTAGTTGCCCGAGGGCAGGATGGCGAACTGGTAGGTGCCGTCGGCGGCCGTCGTGGTGCTGAAGGTACGGTCGTCGGCGTTGCCGAACACGCCGTCGTCGCCGGCCCAGGTCAGGGTCACGCCGATGCCGCCCAGGCCGGGGCCGTCAGGCGTCACGCTGTTGGTGGCCGACCGGGTGTCATCCCACAGGGTGCCCCGCACCACGCCCATGCCGGCGCCGTCGCTGAGGATGTAGTTGTTCAGCCCGCCGACGCCGTCCTGGCCGGTGCGTTCGCCATCGACGCCGCCGGCGGTCAGTGGCCGCGAGCCGCCCCAGCCGGCGTTCTCGAAGCTGGTGGGCAGGCTGGTCCAGGTCAGCACCGCGGAGCTGTTGGCATCGTCGGGAACGATGGTGTTGGGCAGGGTGACGCTGTAGACCACTTGCACCTTGTCGTTGACGTTCAGCTGGTCGAAGTTGAGCACCACCTGGCCGCCCACCACGCTCGCGGTGACGCCCGCCGGCAGGTTGCCGGTGGTGTAGCTGGTACCGTTGATGACGATGCTCTGGATCGCGTAGTCGCTGCCGCTGGGGAACTGGTCGCGCAGCACGACGTTGTAGGCCGGTACTTCGCCGTTCTGGGTAAAGCTGACGGAGACGGTGGCGTTGGTCGTGCCCGCCACACTGCCGGCGGCGATGTCGATGACCGACTTATCCATGCCGGTGAAGCTCGGCTCCACCACATGCTCGAAGATCGTGGCGCTGTGGCCGCGATCGACCCCGGCACCGGCGCCGACGTGTTCGAACACATTCATGCCCAACTGGGCTCCGGACTGGTTGCTGGCGATGTTGGCGACCCGGACGTTGAATTCCAGGATCACGCCTTCGATATCGCCATCGTTCACCTCGGTGTTGGTCAGGTTGCCCAGGTTGAAGGTGATGGTCCGGCCATCAGGGGAAATCTGCAGGCGCCCGCTGTTGATGTTGAATATGCCGGTGGGCTTGTCGCCGGACAGGTCAGGGTGGATCGGTAGTGACACGTCGCTGTTCTGGTTGCCGACCATGCCCAGGGTGCCGCCGCTGATCAGGTCGGTGGCGTCGGTGCTAAGCCCGCCGATGGCGCTGGAGCCCAGGGCGATCAGGATATTGTTGAGATCGGCGGGAATGAATTCCAGGCCGGGAGCCAGTTCGATGCGGATCTGGTAGTTGGGGTTGTCGCCGGTGGGTACCACGACTGCCACGCGGTACCGGATGATCTCGCCGACCACCACGGTTTCCTCCAGGCCGGCGGTGTCAGTGGCACCTGAGGAATTGGTGGCCGGTGGCGTGGCATCGAGGCCGCCGACGCGGGAGACCTGGATGCCGTTGGTGACGGGAATGAACAGTGTGTTGATCTGCCGGTAGTCGTTGAGCACCCCGGAATTGAGCAGTCCATCGTCGCCGCCGCGTTCGCCGGCGCCGGTGTCGGTGGTGTTGCTCAGGCCGTCCAGGCTGGTCCAGCGCACCACGACGTTGTTTGAAATGACCGCCTGGCCGGCTGCCGTGGCGTTCACCACGCCTGACAGGGAGATGACGATCTTGCCGCCGTTGGCGATGTCGATGTTCGCGCCATTGGCGGTAACCAGCTGGCCGTTCTGGATGATGAAGTCCACGCCGGTATTGTTTGTGGCGCCGCCGCTGTAGACGATGCCGGTGATCACTATGTTGTCCATCTGCGTGGGCAGGATGTTCAGCAGGCTGAGGTCGAAGGCATTGATCCCGGACGTGTTTTCGATGGTGATGTCGAAGGTGACCGTATCGCCTTCGTCGAAACCGCCGAAGGTGGGGGTGGAGTTGACCTTCTGCGTCACCGTGAGGGTCGGCTCGACGATGCTCACCGAGGGCTGCTGCGCGCTGGTGACTGTGCGATCCACCGCCGTGGCGCCGTTGGGCGTATCGCCGTCGGGGTCGCTGTAGGTGATCTGTGCACCGTTGTTCAGGGTCACACCCTGCTGGTTGCCCTGCACGTTGCTCGCCACCAGCACCAGGCGGATGACAAAGGCGTTGTTGGCGACGTTGTTGTCTGCCGTGGAGCCGGCGGCACTGAACACCAGGTTGAGGTCGCCGCCATCGCTGCCGTCGCCGCTGAAGGTAAGCACATTGACGTTGCCGGCAAAGTCCTGGCCCAGTGCGCCGCTACCGGCGACCGTGGTGATGATCTGGTAGCCGGCGCCGCCGAAGGCCGAGAGGTCCAGGCGCAGGCCGGGCGGGATCAGGTCGGAAAGACGCAGGTTGGCGGTGCCGCCTTCGGGCAGCGTGACGACGATGTCGTAGGTCATCTTCTCGCCGATCACCAGGTTGCTGCCGCTGGTGTGGCCGGCGCTGGAGTCGTCGTCGGTTAGGCTGCCGTTCTGGTAGGTCTTGGTGATGGTCGGCGCCGCCACCTGCTGGTTGGCGACCTCGACGATGTCCACCGGGGTGAAGTCCTGGCCGCCGTTCACGCTGGCATAGTTGGTCAGCGCGGCGCTGGTCTGCAGCGTACGCGAGGCGAGGATGGCGTTGTCCACGGTAACGTCGTAGGTGATCACCACGACGTTGGCGCCGGAGACATCGTTGGCGGTGCCGGCGCGGCCGGCGAGCAGGGTGGCCTGGTTATTGGCGTCGAGGAAGGTGATGCTGTTGCCACTGACGCTGTAGTCGACGCCCAGCACCAGCAGGGTGCCGTCGCCGCGATGGATCTGCAGGTTGGCCGTCGCGAGACTGCCGCCGACGAAGGCCAGCCCGCCGGGCAGCGTGATGCTGGTGGCGACGTCGAAAGCGCCGCCGCCGCCGGTATTCTTGATCGCGGTGGCCAGGCGCAGGGTGTCGGCGCCGTCGATGCCGCTGACGTTGCCGTCCACCGCCGCGAGGCTGGTGACGCTGCCACTGAAGGGTACTCCCGTGGTACCCGGCTGGGCCCAGGTGCCGGTGGTGCCGGTGACCGTGCCATTGGTGCTGGAAACCACGCCGTGCTTGATATCCAGCACCGGTTCGGCCACCGACTCGATGACCGCCACATCCGAGGAAATCAGCACTGTCTTGTCGATGGTGGTGGTCTGGCTGGATTGCGCCAGGACGTCCAGTTCGCGCTGGTCGGCGAAGGGCTGGTCGCCCACGACCATGGTGAACTGCACCTGCACCCGGCCACCATTCAGGCCGCCGGAAGCGTAGTTGCCGAAGTTGAAGATGATCGAATTGCCGGCACCGGTACGCACGCTGTCCGGTACATCGCCGATGGTGTTGCCGGCGCCGAAGGTCCATTGGCCCACGCCGGTGCCCTGGGTCCACTCGGTGACCTGCGAGGCGAGCAGCGGCAGCGGCAGGTAGGCGGTCAGGGTGAAGTTCTCGTAATCGGCCACCAGCAGGTCATAGGTGATGGTGAAGGTCACCACGTCGCCAGGGCGCAGCTCACCGTTGCCCGGCGGTGCGCCGCCGTTGACCTGGGTGAGCTGGATATCGATGTTGGAGGTCTTGATGGTGCTGGTGGTGCTGGAGCCGTCGGTCTGCTCGCCGCCGGTGTTCAGCGCGTCGCGTAGCACGGTGGCATCCACCAGCGCATTGTTGCTGACGCTGTCGCCCTCGTTGAGCTGGTCGTGGGGCGGGTGGTCGGAGGTGTAGGTGGTGTCGATGATCGCGTCATAGACGACGGACAACCGCGTGGCGCCTTCCTGGATGTCGCCGTCCCAGAGATCGCCGAACAGCGCGTAGAGCCCCGGCCCCTGCACGGCGGCGGCAATGGAGGCACCGATATCGAAGACCAGCGTGGTACTGCCATCGGCGTTCACCGTGGCGGTGTAGATCACCGGGATCACCTGCGATCCACCGTGTTGCTGGATGACGATGCTTGGCGCGTTGGCGGCGGAGAAGGTCTGGCCGTCGCTGAGTTGGTCGGTGATGGTGAAGCGGCCTTGGCCGAGGATGTTCTTGCCGAAGGCGTAGAAGTCGGAAATGGCCACATCCATGGTGTAGCGCAGGGTATCGCCGGGGGTGATGCCGGGGGTGCCGACATCGGTCTGCAGGTTCACCGTCTTGAGCAGGGTGATGGACTTGGCGACGAAGGCGACACCCGCGCCGTTGCCGGTCACGGTAAAGGGGTAGCCGTCCGGGTCGATCGGGCGGTCGCGCGGGTCCAGCGGATTCCAGTCGCCGCTCACGGTCGCGGTGCCGAAGGTTATGGTGCGCGGATTGCCGGTTGTCGGATCGAGCACCGGCCGCCCGGCGGCGTCGATCTCCGGGACGTAGAAGCCGACCGAGGTGGTGCTGGCGGCGCTCAGGGTGTCGTAATGGATGGTGTAGCTGGCGACGAAGGCATTGGGATTGTTCAGGGCCGCGGCGATCAGCGCCGGGTCGGTCAGCACGGTGCCGTCATGCAGGGTGATCGAGGACAGGGTGCCGCCAGCGCCGGGGGTGATGGAGCTGACATGTACCTGGTCGGGTACCGTCTGGGTGACCGTCACGTTGGTCAGGGTCTGGCCGGGGGCCGGGGTCACGGTGACCGTTTCGGTGCGGGTGAAGTTCGGGCCGGTGACGGTTTCGCCCTCGGGCATATCCACCGTCTGGGTGACCGACAGCAGGGTCGGGGTGACCACGAAGCTGTGCAGCGCGGCTTCCACCAGGGTCGGATCCTGCGCGGGGTTGTTCAGCGAGTCGTTGCCGTATTCGAAGCCGCCGCGGGCGTTGATGGTGAGGTTCGGCGCGCCGTCGGAATAGCTGGTATCGGCCAGGTTGCTCAACTGCGCGGTGACCTGGATGTCGATGGCCGGCTGGCCGACGGTGACACTGGCGTAGGGTAATTGCAGCACCACCATCTGGTCGCCCGGCTTCATGCCGACGCTGGCGGCGTTGATCACCAGGGCGTTGCCATTGGCGTCCTTGGCCAGTGGATGGGTGGCGTTGCCGCTGCCGTCGAAGGTGACGACGAAACTCTTCACGGACTGGCCCAGGTAGCTGGCGGAAACGAAGGTGGCGCCGTCGTTGCCGTCGCGGCCGGTGGCCGGCATGAACAGGTCGATGTAGGGGGCGTAGCCGACCTGCGTGGAGGGGTTACTGAAGATGACGTCGAAGGTGAAGGTATCGCCCAGGCGCACCGCCGCGCCGCCACTGCCCATGGCTACGGTGGGGCTGGCATTGGCCAGCAGGCCCTGGAAGTCCGTCAGGGTGCTGGCGCTCAGGGCGATGGTCTTGTCGACATCGCCTGCGCGCACTTCCAGGTTCCAGTCGCCGCCGGCGCGGGTAGCGCCGGTGGCATTGCTGGAGGCGCCGACATCCGCGCCGGTCCAGCGCGCCAGTTCGTTGACCAGCGCCTGACCGGCGCTGCCCGAACCGACGTCACAGCCGTACAACTGGATATCCGCCCCTGCATTGAGTTCGCCGCGCCAGGCGCTGAGGCGATCGCCGAGCTGATCGACGCTCTGGCGGGTGAAGGTCTGGTTGCCGAGGGTGAACTGGCCGGTGGCGCCGTGGGAGAAGATCTGGATCGAGTCGACCTTGCCCAGTTGCGCCAGCGCGCTGCTGATTGCCGCGATGGCGTCCTGGTCGGCATCCACTACCAGGGCGGTGGTGCCCACCGGCAGGTTGGCGGCCAGCTGGTCACGGTTCTCCAGGCGAGCATCGATGACCACCAGGTTGCGCGGCGCGGCCTGCGCGGGCGCCGCCGCCTGGGTCCGAGCCTCGACAGCCGTGGCCGGCTTGGCCGTGTCCTTGGCCTCGGCTCCCGCACTGGAGTCGTGGTGCTGCTGGTCGACGGCGGCCGCAGCGGCACCATCGAAAAGAATGCGTTGCTCCAGCGCGAGCGCGTGGGCGGCGGGCTGGAAAAGCTTCGAACGATACTTGGCCTGCATTTCCCTAATTCCGGCTGATCAATATCGAGAGAAAAAGCAGTCCTACGCATATCTGCTTACGCAATTGACGCTAGTACCATTCCGAATTATCGCAAGCAGAACAGCGACATAAGCGACAAGTAAGTAACAGGAGCCTTACAGCCCATCGCTGGTTCCTACGCTGTACGCGGCTTCCAGACGAATGGATCCTACATAGCGGCATTTCGCCGCCCGTCAGACGCCTATTCCGACTTTGGCTACGCTTGAGCGAGCGGTCCATGAGAGACCGGAGCAGGGCGCCGGAGCGCCGGGGGTTGGGGATGGGGAAAATGCTGGGCAGGTGTCTGCTGCTGATAGGGCTGGCAGGGCTGTGGGCGCACGCCGGGATCGCCGCCGAAATGCCGGCTACGGCGGTCCGCGCTGCCGACGATGCCGCGGCGGAGCTGAAAGTCGAGAATCGCCGCATCCTGGTATTCCGCGCCACGCTGCTCGGCGAGTCACCGCAGGTGCGTGCGCACCGCGCCAAGGCGACCATCGAGGAAGCCCTTCAGGGTGGCGATGAGCTGAAGGTGAATCTCGACCCGATCCAGGACAGCTACATGGTCCTGCTTGGCTATAGCCGCGCCTTTATCGTTTCGCCCGAGGATGTCGACCCGCCGGGCAGTTCGGTGCGTGCCGCCGCCGAGGCGGCCGCCGGCAACCTGCGCCTCGCGGTGGCCGAGAATCGCGAAGCGGGCAGCGTGCGCTATCTGCTCAGCGCGCTGGGGCTGGCGGCAGTGGCCACCTTGGCCTACCTGTTGCTGCTGCGCGGCGTCGGTTATGTGCGGGGCAAACTGCTGGATCGCCTGCCGGACGTGATGAGCCGGCACAGCGGCCGTCTCAAGGTCGGCCAGACACCCCTGCTGGGCAGCCGCTACCTCTATTACCTGGTGGGCCGGTTGATCTGGCTGGTCTACTGGCTGCTGGTGTTCCTCTTCAGCTACCAGTGGCTGAGCTTCGTGCTGTCGCGCTTCCCCTATACCCGGCCCTGGGGCGAGAGCCTCAATGTGCATCTGGTCAACCTCGCGCGGTACCTGATCAACGGCATGCTGGATGCGCTGCCGGGGTTGGCAGTCGCCTTGTGCATCCTGATCATCGCCCGCGCCATCAGCGGCTTCTCCCGTCATGTGCTGCAACGCATGGCACGGCCGGGCAACCTGCGCTGGCTGACCGAGGAAACCCTGCAGCCGACCACGCGGCTGACCTCCCTGGCGATCTGGCTGTTCGCCATTGTCATGGCCTACCCATACCTGCCCGGCTCCGGCACCGAGGCTTTCAAGGGCCTGTCGGTGCTGGTCGGCCTGATGATCTCCCTCGGTGCGTCCAGTGTGATAGGCCAGGCTGCCTCGGGACTGATCCTCACCTATTCGCGCACGCTGCGGGTGGGCGAGTTCGTCCGCATTGGCGACAACGAAGGCACTGTGACCGAGGTCGGTGTCTTCAATACCACCATCCGCACCGGCCTGGGCGAGGTGCTGACGCTGCCCAATTCGATGATCACCGGCTCCGTGACACGCAACTATTCGCGCATCGTCCAGGGCCAAGGCTACGTGGTGGATACCGTGGTCACCATTGGCTATGACACCCCGTGGCGGCAGGTGGAGGCGATGCTGATCGAAGCGGCGCGGCGCACCGACGGGATCCTGCAAACCCCGGCGCCGCAGGTATTCCAGACCGCGCTGTCGGACTTCTACCCCGAATACCGCCTGGTCGCCCAGGCCATCCCCAGCGAGCCGCGACCGCGCGCACTGCTGCTGAGCGTACTGCACGCGAATATCCAGGACGTGTTCAACGAGTACGGCGTGCAGATCATGTCGCCGCATTACCTGGGCGATCCGCAGGAAGCGAAATGGGTCCCCAGGGAGCATTGGCACGCAGCGCCGGCGAAGCCTGAAACGCCTTCCGACCACTGAGGCCTGCGCCTTGCGGGCCTTCATCTATCCTGATCCGTCCACGGGCCCAGGTTGCGATGTCGCGCCCGCCCCATACTTCCGCCCCGGAGACACCCCATGAACCTGCATTTGTCCGACAAGCTCGCCCTGGTCAGCGGTTCGACCAAGGGCATCGGTTTCGCCATTGCCCAGGGCCTGGCCCGCGAAGGGGCGAGGGTGATCGTCAATGGCCGCAGCCACGCTTCCGTGGACGAGGCGCTGGGGCGCATCCGCTCCACTCAGGCGGACGCCAAGGTGGAAGGATTCGCCGGCGATCTTTCCGATCCGCAGCAGGTTGCCGCGCTGGTGAAGCGCTATCCGGCGGTGGATGTACTGGTGAACAACCTCGGCATCTTCGACCCCAAGCCCTTCGAGGACATCCCGGACGAGGACTGGGTGCGCTTCCTCGACGTCAACCTGCTCTCCGGTGTCCGTTTGTCCCGCGCCTACCTGCCGGGCATGAAGCAGAAGAACTGGGGCCGGGTGGTATTCATCAGCAGCGAGAGTGGCATGGTGATCCCGGTGGAGATGATCCACTACGGCGTCACCAAGACGGCCCAGCTCAGCCTGTCCCGCGGGCTGGCGGAGACCTGCGCGGGCACTGGCGTGACAGTGAACGCGGTGCTGCCGGGGCCGACCGCCTCGGAGGGCGTCAACGAATTCGTCGAGAAACTCTCCGGCGGCCAGCCGTTCGCGGAGTTCGAGGCCGAGTTCTTCCGCAGTGCGCGGCCCAGCTCCCTGCTGCAGCGCTTCGCGCGCCCGGAAGAGGTGGCCAACCTGGTGGTCTACGTCTGCTCCGAGGCCTCGTCGGCCACCAATGGCGCGGCATTGCGGGTGGACGGCGGCGTGGTGCGCTCGCCGTTCTGAATCACTCGACGCTGTGGCTCTCGAACTCCAGCCCCAGCGCCAATTCACCACTGCCGAGCTGGCCGAGCCACTGTTGTGCCTTCGGGCCGGACAGGTGTGCCTCCAGCTCGGCCTGGCTGGCCCAGCAGGTCGATACCTGCCAGCGGTCGGCGGCCAGCGCCTGCAGCTCGCCGGACTGGCAGCCCGGTTGGCGGCGCACCTGTTCGAGCAGCTCGCCCAGGTAGGAACCCAGCGCGCTGGCCTGGCCGGGGAATGCCTGGACGCGGACGATTGCAATGGCGGACGGGGACATGGCGGGGCTCCTTCTGCAATGGATGGCCATTGGGCGCTGGCGCCGGCATCCGGTAAAGGCCGGAACCGGCTTTCAAAACCGACGCTGGAAGGTTACGGCCGCACCGTCTGCGCATGAACTGCCAATTCCCGGGAAAACCGTTGGACCAATCCTTCCGCTGCGCGCTGCGATGCTATCGGGAGCGTAGGAGCGGACTTCGTTCGCGATGTGCTACCGGCGGGCCTGGAATGGTCGGAAATCGATCGCGGACAGAGTCCGCTCCTACGAGATGCTTCTGCGCTTGGGTCGGCCCTCACCCTAACCCTCCCCCAAAGGGAGAGGGGACCGTTCGGTGCAGGATGAAACCTCAGCGTCAGCTGGCTCGGGCGGCCCCCTCTCCCTGAGGGAGAGGGCTGGGGTGAGGGGGATGCATTGGTACGGACTCCCCAGGAAAAGACAGTTGCTCCTACGCTCCCTGGGAATTGGGTTTTGGCGTCAGCCCAACTGCTGCAGCAGGTCGCGCACCTTGTCCAGCGCCGGGTCGATATCCAGCGTGTCGATGGCGCCGAAGCCCAGCAGCAGGCCGTCGCGCACCGGCACCTGGTGGTGGAAGGGCGCCAGGCCGTAGAGGCCGACTTCGACCTTGCGCGCCAGCTCGGTGAGCAGCGCCACGTTGGTCGGCTGGCGCAGCAGCGCGGTGAGGTGAAAGCCGGCCACCGAGGGCACCACCTCCAGCCAGGGTGCCAGGTCGCCGGTCAGCCGCGCGAGTATCCGTTCGCGGCGCCCGGCGTAGATACCGTGGCAACGGCGGATGTGCTTGAGCAAATAGCCTTCGGCGATGAACTTGGAAAGCGCCCATTGCGGCAGGGTCGAGCTGTGCCAGTCGCTGATCTGCCGGGCACGCACCAGCGCGGGGAACAGGCTGGGCGGCGGGATCAGATAGCCCAGGCGCAGCTCCGGCAGCAGCACCTTGGAGAACGTTCCGATGTAGGCCACCACGCCGTGCCGGTCGAGGCTCTGCAGCGCATCGGTGGGCCGGCCTTCGTAGCGGAACTCGCTGTCGTAGTCGTCCTCGATCACCAGCGCACCCAGCTCCAGCGCCCGCGCCAGCAGCGCCTCGCGGCGCGCCGGGCTCATCGGCATGCCCAGCGGGAACTGGTGCGACGGGGTGGTGTAGATCATCCGCGTGCCTTCGGGAATCAGGTCAACGCAGATGCCCTCGGCGTCCACCGGCACGCTGGCCACGTCGGCACCCAGGGTCTGGAAGATCAGCCGCGCCGGGGTATAGCCGGGGTCTTCCATCGCGACTCTGTCACCCGGCCGCAGCATGATGCGGGCAAGCAGGTCCAGCGCCTGCTGCGCGCCATTGCAGACCATCACGTCGTCCAGCTGGCAGTTCACCCCGCGTGCATAGGAGATGTGCCGGGAAATGCCATCGCGCAACGGCGCGATGCCTTCGGGGGCGCTGTAGTGCCCGCGCATGCCGGCCATCTGGCGCAGCGCATGGTTCACGCAGCGCCGCCATTCTTCCTGGGGGAACTGCAACTGGGTGGTGGCGCCGCCGATGAAGTCGGCCTTCGCCGTGCCGGCGGCGCCGGGGTGGCGCAGGCGAGTGTCGAGGTTGCACCAGCGCTCGATGTTTTCCTGGCTGGCGAAACGCACGCCATCCTGGCGCCGGTCATGCCGCGGCAGGTGCGTGTTGACGAAGGTGCCGCTGCCGATCTTGCCCACCAGCACGCCTTCATAGGTGAGCTGGGCGTAGGTGTCGGAGATGGTCTTGCGCGAGATACCCAACTGCTCGGCCAGCAGGCGGCTGGGCGGCAGGCGGGTGCCGGCGGCGAGGCGGCCGGAGTCGATGGCTTCGCGCAGCTGGCGATAGAGTTGCCCGGCGAGATCTTTCTGGCCGTGGATGATCAGGTGCAGCTCCAAGGGCGAACTCCGGGGCAGGGCGGTCGCGCAAGCGTAGCGCCGGCATTGGCCGTGGTGAAGTTGCGCGGTGCAATTTCCGCGGATTGGCCACCTCTCAGCGCGAGGCGCCGGCGCACAATGGCGGGGTCATCGTCTGGAGTTCCCGTCATGGAGCCGCGTCTGGATTACTACACTGCCTCGCCGGAAGCGCTGAAGGCAGTGCTGGCGCTGGAAGCCGCCATCTTCGAGCTGTCGATGGAGAAGCCACTGCTGGAACTGGTGCGCCTGCGCGTGTCGCAGGTGAACAACTGCGCCTTCTGTGCCGACATGCACGCCATGGAAGCGCGCCGCAATGGCGAGACCGAACGGCGCCTGTTCGCCGTCAGCGTGTGGCGTGAATCGCCGTTCTTCACCGAGCGTGAGCGCGCGGCGCTGGCTTGGAGCGAGTCGGTGACGCTGCTGTCCGAATCGAAGGTGCCATTGGAGGTCTTCCAGCTCACCCGCGAGCAGTTCAGCGAGCGCGAACTGGTTGACCTCACCGTGGCCATCGGCGCCATCAACGTGTGGAACCGCCTGGGCGTGTCCTTCCGCCAGCCGCCGCCGGCCTGAGCGGGTGCCTTGCCTGCCGGACCGAGGGGGACGCCCAGTCCTTGCTCGCGAACAGATTTACAGGCAGCTGTGGTGTTGAGGTTGTTCGCGAGCAAGCTCGCTCCTGCAAAGGGCAGTTCGGCGCAGTGGCAGGCAGCACAGCGCGCCGATCAGCAGGGCGCTGGCGGCGGCGCCCAGGGCCGGAATGAAGCTGCCGGTCAACCCGCGCAGGGCGCTGGCGGCCAGTGGCCCGGCGATCTGCCCGACGCCATACAGCGCCGTCATCGCCGCCAGCATGTTGAAGCGCACCTGCGCGGCCACCGCGCGGGCCGCCGGCATGGCGATGGTCACGGTGCCCATGAAGCTGCCACCCACCAGCACCGCGCTGCCCAGATAAAGGAAAGCGGACTCGCCCAGTGCCGGCAGCATCACGCCGATGGCCTGCACCAGCAGGTTCAACGCCAATGCGCGACGGCCGCCGAGCCTCAGGTGCAGCCGATGCCAGAGGAAACACGACGGTGCCGCACCCAGGCCGAAGGCGGCCCAGACCTGCAGCGGGTCGATGGCGCCCAGGCCACTCTTCATCAGCAATGGCAGGTAGGTGGCGGTGATGATGTAGCCGAAGCCGGCCAGGCCGTAGACCAGCAGGATGATCAACGCGGACAGCTCGGGCATCGGCCCCGTACCGTTCGTTGTCTGCTGCGGCGAAGTCGGTGCTGCGCGGCCCAGCGCGGGGGTGGCCAGCAGCGACAGCACCAGCCCGGCCAGCGCCAACACGCACCAGATCGCGGCGCTGCCCAGGCCGAAGGCGTTGCCGGCGGCAATCAGTTCCGCCGAGACCAGGATGCCGACGCCCACGCCGGCGAACATCATCGGAGCGCCATGGCTTTCGCCCATGCTCTGCAACAACCATTGCGCCGCGCTGACCAGCACCATGGCCGTGAGCACGCCCGCCAGCAGGCGCACGCCGACGGCAAACCAGACGGGTGCCGGAATGGCCATGGCGGCGAGGGCGGCCAAGGTGCCGACCAGGGCGATCAGGCAGATGCGTGCAGCGTGTCGTTCGTGGCTGCGCGCCAGCAGCAGCGCACCCAGCAGGTAGCCGGCGTAATTGGCCGAGGCCGCCAGCGAGCCGCCGGTGACGCTGAGCACGCCGTCGCGCACCATCAGCGGGTAGAGCCCGGTAAAGGCAAACCGGCCAAAGCCCATGCCCACGGCAAGGATCAGTGCTGCCGACAGCGCCGCGGGCAGGCGGCGGGTGCGGCTCACGGGCGTGCCTCGAGGGCTTCCCGCCAGCGCTGGAAGGCGCCGGTGGCGTAGCCTTCGCGCCAGATCAGCAAGGTGTCCACTTCCAGCAGCGGCACCACCTGCAGGGCCGGCATATCCCGATGCAGCTCCAGCACTGAACGAGGCAGCACGCCAAAACAGGAGCCGGCGTTAACGCAGGCGAGGATGCCATGGTACGAACCGACCTCCTGCACGGCGAGCGACGCTCCGTTCAACCAGCGCTCCAGCAACTGCCGGTAAGTGCAACCACGGGCGAAGCCCACCAGCGTGCGGATCTGCACATCCTCGGGCCGGGTTACCGGTGGATGGTCGCCAGGCAGCACCAGCAGCAACTCCTCGCGGAACACCGGTTCGGCGCACAGGCCGCGCTCCAGCAGCGATTCGAAGCCGGGTTCGGCGTGGAGGATGTCCGGATGGGAGATCAGCGCGCAGTCGAGCTGGCGGTTCAGCACTTCATTGATCAGTTTCTGGCTGTGGCCGGTGGTGATGTGCAGTTCCACGTCGGGATAGGCCCGGTGAAAGCGCGCCAGGATTTCCGGTAGCCGGCTGGCGGCGGCGGCTTCCATGCTGCCCAGGCGCAGGCTGCCGGTGGCGCTGCTCGGGTGCAGCGACTGGCGGGCTTCGGTGGCGAGGGCGAGCAATTGCTCGGCGTAGCGGAGAAAGTCGCGGCCCTGGTCGGTCAGCGTCATGCGCTTGCCGTCGCGCAGGAACAGCGCCGCGCCAAGGTCTTCCTCGAGCTGGCGGATGCGCGTGGTGACGTTCGATTGCACGCGCTGCAGGCGGGCCGCGGCGCGGGTGACGCTCTGTTCCTCGGCCACGCAACGGAAGATTTCCAGGCTGGAGAGATCCATGATTAATCTTCAATAGAGAATATGTTGCGACGAATATTCTCTTTATGAGATGTTAAGTCAAGCCATTACAGGCCAAACGGCGACTTCGCCGACCCTGACGTTGAGGACCCCGTCATGCGCATCACCGATCTGCTCGGCATCCAGTTCCCCATCATCCAGGCACCCATGGTTGGCGTGTCCACCCCGGCGCTGGCCGCGGCGGTTTCCAATGCCGGCGGCCTGGGTTCCATCGGCCTGGGCGCCAGCAACGCGACGCAGGCCCGCGCCCTGCTGGAGCAGACCCGCGCGCTGACCGACAAGCCGCTCAACCTCAACCTGTTCTGCCACCGCCCGGCGGTGGCCGATCCGGCGCGCGAGGCGGCCTGGCTGGAGCACCTGCGCCCGCTGTTCGCCGAGTTCGATGCGCAGCCGCCGCAGCAGATCACCGAGATCTATCGCAGCTTCCTGGCCGATCCGGACATGCTGGAGTTCCTCATCGAGGCGCGCCCGGCCGTGGTCAGCTTCCACTTCGGCCTGCCGCCGCAGAGCTGGATCGATCGCCTGAAGGCCGCCGGCATCCGCCTGTTGGCGACTGCCACCTGCCTGGAAGAGGGCCGCGCCATCGAGGCTGCGGGCATCGATGCGATCGTCGCTCAGGGCTATGAGGCCGGTGGCCACCGGGGCGTGTTCGAGCCGGAGAAGGACGCGCGCATCGGCACCTTCGCGCTGGTCCGCACGCTGGTGAAAGGCACAGGCCTGCCGGTGATCGCGGCAGGTGGAATCATGGATGGGCAGGGCATGCGCGCGGTGTTCGAACTGGGCGCCCAGGCCGTGCAGATGGGCACCGCGTTCATAGCTGCCGACGAGTCTTCGGCCAACGCCGCATTCAAGGCAGCGCTGCGTGGCGAGCGAGGAGAACGCACCGAGGTGACGGCGGCGATTTCCGGCCGCGCCGCTCGCGGGATGGTGAATCGGCTGTTCACTGACCTGGGCAGCGCCGATGCGCCGGCGCTGCCTGACTACCCCATCACCTATGACGCGGCCAAGGCGCTGACGGCTGCAGCGAACGCCAAGGGCAATACCGACTTCGCCGTGCAATGGGCCGGGCAGGGCGCGCCGTTGTCACGGGAGATGCCGGCGGCGCAGCTGGTGGCGACGCTGATGGCCGAGTTGCGTGACAACGCCTGATTCAGCGAGCGCTGGCGGCCGTGACGGGTTTCTCCCGCGGCCGCCACAGCTCGGCCAGTAATACGCCGCTCAGGATCAGCGCGCCACCGATCAGGTGATAGCTGGTCAGTTGCTCGCCCAGCACCACGGCGGCGATGGCGGCGGTGAACACCGGCAGCAGGTTGAAGAACAGCGCCATTCGGCTCGGCCCCATGCGCTGTACGCCCTGCATCCAGGCCAGCGCACCGACGATGGAAGCCAGCAGCCCGGCATAGAGCACCAGCGGCAGGTTGGCCGTGGTCAGGCCGTGGTGCGGCGAAGCGATATACAGCGGGGCCAGCGCAACGATGGCCACCAGCACCTGCAGGTAGAGCATCAGCAGCGGCGGCAGCGGCAGGTTCCATTTCTTCAGCAGCACGCCGTACACCCCATAGGCCGCCGTGGCGACGATCATCATGCCATCGCCCAGGTTCACGCCGTGGCTGATCAATTGTTGTGGGTTGCCCTGGGTGATCACCAGCAGCACGCCGCCCAGCGACACCAGCGCGCCGAGCAGCGCGGTGGCGCTCATCCTGTGGCGCAGCAGGATCGATGCCAGGGCGAGGGACATCAGCGGCATCAGCGACAGGATGATCCCCATGTTGGTCGCCGAGGTCAGCGCGGCGGCGTAGTACGCCAGGCATTGGTAGACCGCCATGCCGAGCAGGCCGAGGGTGACGATCCTGCCCAGGTTGGCGCGGATCACCGGCCAGTGGGCAAGGGTGGCGCGCAGCAGGAAGGGCGTCAGCAGCGCGCCGGCCAGCAGCCAGCGGAAGAAGCCGATTTCCGCGGGGGCGATCTGCCCTACGGCGAGCTTGTTGACGACGGTGTTGCCGGACCAGATGACCACGGCCAGCAAGGGGAACAGGTAATTCATGGGAAACGCTTCCGGGGATAACGGTGCATATTCTCCGCTCGTCCGAATCCAGACGTATAATGAAAATCAGACAATCCACCCCGGCTTTCGGACATGACCCGCGTACTGCCGCTTCCCCTTCCTGACATCGACCGCCTGCCCGCCGATCTGTACTTTCGCTACGACGAGTTCGACGCCGGGACTCACTCGCCCAGCCACCGCCACGCCTGGGGCCAGCTCAATTACGCCTCCCACGGGGTGATGGAGCTGGAAGTGGACGGCCAGCGCTTTCTCTCGCCGCCGCAGTACGCGGTATGGGTGCCGCCGGGGCGTTTACACAGTTGTTACAACCGGCAGGCCATCGTCTATCGCTCGCTGTACGTGTCCGCCGAACTGGCGCGCAAGCTGCCGCAGAATCCCTGCACTCTGGCGATCAGCGACATCCTCAAGGCGATCCTCTCCGACTTCGCCGCACGCCGGGTCAACATCCCGCAGAGCGCAGCCGACCAGCGCCTGGCCGAAGTGGTGATCGACCAGCTCCAGGCCGCACAGCCCCATGATGATTACCTGCCTTATGCCAGCGGCGGCGCGCTGGGTGAGGTGCTGGCCGCGCTGCAGGCCGAGCCGGGCGACAACCGCACTCTGGCGCAATGGGCCGAGCGCGTGCACAGCACCGAGCGCACCCTCGCGCGGGCCTGCCAGCGGGAGTTGGGGATGTCGTTCGGCGAATGGCGCCAGCGCCTGCGGTTTCTTGCCGCCATCGAGGCACTGGCATCGGGGGAGGGGGTGCAGCAGATCGCCTTCAACCTGGGCTACAGCAGCCCCTCGGCGTTCATCGCCATGTTCCGGCGGCTGTCGGGCACCACGCCGGAGCAGTATCGCTCGACCTTCCGCGCTCTGGCGGCGGAAGGCTGAGCATCAGCCGCGGCCTTCTTCCAGGCCCTTGAGGGTCTTGCGGCAGTGGATCAGCGCGTCGCGCACCATGAAGTTCACCAGGGTCGGGGAGACGCCCAGTTCCTCGGCGATTTCCTTCTGCGTGCGGCCGTGCAGGCGGTACATCTCGAAGGCATAGCGGGTGCGCTCGGGCAGCGTCTGCAGGGCGCTGGAGATAGCTTCCAGGGTCTCCCGGTCCTCGTGCTCCATTTCCGGTGACGCGGACGGCGTCGCGATGTGCATGCCTTCTTCCTCGCTACCCGAGTAGCGCTTCTCCAGCGCCTGACGGCGATAGAGATCGATGGCCAGGTTGCGCACCACACGCATCAGGTAGCCGCTCTGCGACTGGATGCCGGGGGTGAGGTCGCTCGCATTGAGCTTGATGTACGCATCGTGCACCACGTCTTCGGCATGGCTGCGGCAGCCGAGGATGCGTGCGGCCGCATTGATGAAGGTCTGCCGGTGGGTGGCGAACAGCTCGTGGAGAGCGGGGCGCGACTCGGCGGGCATTGGCTTGGACATGCAAGGTGTTCCTATGCGGCGGCGGAGGCGGGGACGTCCACATGGGTTGAGGCGGTCAATCTAGATCAAATGATAATTATTATCAATTTATTCGAGAGACTCCGACTATCGCTCTGGGACAGGGTTCCCACACAAGTGTGAAGTTTTTTCATTCGCATCCATTCGTCAGAACTCTCGACTTACAGGTGAAGGACAAGCCAGGAAATTTCGCCGGCGCATATCTTATGAGAATTAATCGCATCCGAGAACACTAACTATTTCTTTGCCTCCCTCGTCTTCATGGCAGAGCTGGAAAAACGGGGTAACCGCTCTGCGTCGGCATCCCCATCTGGAGAGAGGAGAAGAGCAATGGCTTTCGATCGCGAAGACGCGGTGTACAAGGTGCTGGTCAATGGCGAAGAGCAGTACTCGCTGTGGCCGGTCTACAAGGAAGTCCCGGCCGGCTGGCGTGAGGCCGGCAAGCAGGGGAGTAAGGCCGACTGCCTGGCCTTCGTCGAAGCCAACTGGACTGACATGCGCCCGCTGAGCCTGCGGCAGAAGATGGACGGCCAGGCTGCGGGGCACTGACCCGTGCTGCGTCTGTTCTGCCTGCCGTACTCCGGCGCCAGCGCCATGCTCTATGCGCGCTGGAAGCGCCAGCTCCCGGAGTGGATCGAGGTCTGCCCGGTGGAGTTGCCCGGCCGTGGTCGGCGCTTCGCCGAAGGCCTGCAGACCGATCTGCGAGCTCTCGCCAGCCAACTGGCCGATGAGATCGCCGCACGCCTGGATCTGCCTTACGCCATCTTTGGCCACAGCCTCGGCGGTCTGCTGGCCTTCGAACTGGCCAATGCCCTGCGCGAGCGCGGCCTGCCGCTGCCGCAGGCGCTGTTCGCCTCGGCCGCCTCTGCGCCGTCACACCGCGACAGCCATCGTGAGCTGGCGCAGGAGCAGAGCGACGCGCAGTTGATCGAACGCATGCAGCGGCTGGGCGGCACCTCGGCGGCGGTGTTCGCCGATGCCGAGATGCTTGCCCTGACCCTGCCGGTGATGCGCGCCGACTTCCTCCTCTGCGGCCGCTACGACTACCGCCGACGCGCGCCGCTGACCTGTCCTATCCATGTGTTCGGTGGCAAGGGCGACCGGCTTTCGGTCGAGTCGCTGTCGGCCTGGCAGGACGAGACCTGCGCCGGTTTCTCCCTGGAGATGCTCGAAGGCGGCCACTTCTTCATCAACACCGACGAGGCGCGCCTGCTCGAACTGATGCTCGGCCGCCTGCAGCAACCGGGGAAACCGTCCAGCGCAGCGCTGGCCTGAGTGCCCCTCGCGGAGAATCCAGATGCCTACCTCCACTCTGTTCGATATCGCTCCCCTGGTTGAAGCGCGCGGCGGTCTGCCGTTGCTGGTGCAGGCGCGCGGCGAGGGTATCGACCTGCTCGATGCCCTGGCCGAACTGCGCCCGCTGGTTGAAGAGCGCCTGCCGGTGTGCGCCGGCATTCTCTTCCGTGGCTTCCAGGTCGGCGCGGCGGAGCGCTTCCGCGAGTTCGCCGCCGGCTTCGGCCATCCGCTGCTCAACTACGAATTCGGCTCCACCCCGCGCAGCAACGTCACCAGCGGCGTGTACACCTCCACCGAATACCCGCCGCACCAGCACATCCCGCTGCACAACGAACAGGCCTACACCCGCGAGTGGCCGATGAAGATCTGGTTCTACTGCGTGCAGGCCGCACAGAGCGGCGGCGAGACTCCCATCGCCGACAGCCGCGAGATCTACCGCCAAGTGGACGAAGGCATCCGCCGACGCTTCACCGAGCGCGGGCTGATGTACACCCGCAACTTCGGCAACGGCCTGGATGTGGCCTGGGAACAGGTGTTCAACAGCAACGATCCGGCCGTGGTCGAGGCCTACTGCAGGGCTCACAAGATCGGCTGGGAGTGGAAGGACGACGGCGAGCTGCGCACTCGCCAGGTCTGCCAGGCCGTCGCGCAGCACCCGGTCACCCGCGACTGGGTCTGGTTCAACCAGGCGCACCTGTTCCACGTCTCCAACCTGCCGCCGGAAGTGCGCGAGAGCCTGCTGGAAATCGTCGACGAGCAAGACCTGCCGCGCAACGTCTACTACGGCGACGGCAGCCCCATCGAACCCTCGGTACTCGACGAAGTCCGCGGCGTGCTGGAGGAGGCCAAGGTGAGCTTCCCCTGGACCAGCGGTGACGTGCTGATGCTCGACAACATGCTGGCGGCGCATGCGCGCTCGCCGTTCAGCGGGCCGCGCAAGGTAGTCGTTGCGATGGCCGAAGGTCACGGGGCCTGAGCGGCTGCGCGTCGGCCATGCGTCGTTGGAAGACAGACAAAAATGCTCATTCACTGCAGTGAACTGCGCTTTTTTGTCTGCCTTCCGCCTCGCCTGGCTCTAGCTCGCGCGCTCAGGTTCATTCCCGAAAATTTTTTCCCGGCGAATACCCACCATTCGCCGCCAGAACAGGTGATGTCATGAACGACCGTTACGAAGCCGCAGGAAACCTGGTCGAGGCCCTGCTGCAACGCGCCTGCGAAATGCCGCGCAAGACTGCCCTGCGATTCATCGCCGAGAATGTCGAACAGCCCATCAGCTTCCGCGAGCTGGACGAGCGCGCCCGCGCCATGGCCGCCTGGATGCTGCGCCACGGCCAGCAGGGCGACCGCGCCGTGCTGCTATTGCCCAGCGGTCCTGAATACGTCACCGCATTCTTCGCCTGCCTCTACTCGGGGATCATCGCCGTGCCGGCCTATCCGCCGGAATCGGTGCGCCCGCAGCACCTGGCGCGCCTGCGCTCGATCCTCGACGACGCAGAACCCAGCCTGGTGCTCACCGACTCCACGCTGATCGAAGCCCTGCGCCCGGCCTGCGAACGCGAGAACGGCGACAGCCCGCTGCTGCTGGCGGTGGACCAGGCCGACCCGGCGCTGGCCGTCGAATGGCAGATGCCGGAACTGGCCGACAACGACATCGCCTTCCTGCAGTACACCTCCGGCTCTACCTCGACACCCAAGGGCGTGCAGGTCAGCCATGGCAACCTGGTCGCCAACGAGCGCCTGATCCGTCACGGTTTCGGCATCGGTGACGACGACGTGATCGTCAGCTGGCTGCCGCTGTTCCACGACATGGGCCTGATCGGCGGGCTGCTGCAGCCGATCTACAGCGGCATCGAGTGCGTGCTGATGTCGCCGCGCTACTTCCTCGAACGCCCGCGCCGCTGGCTGGAAGCCATCTCCCGCTTCGGCGGCACCGTCAGCGGCGGCCCGGACTTCGCCTACCGGCTGTGCTGCGAGCGGGTCAACGAGGCCGCACTGGAAGGCCTCGACCTGAGCCAATGGCGCGTGGCCTTCTCCGGCTCCGAGCCGATCCGCCCGGACACCCTGGAACGCTTCGCCGCCTGGTTCGCCCCGGCGCAGTTCGATGCCTCGTCCTTCTACGCCTGCTACGGCCTGGCCGAGGCGACCCTGTTCGTCACCGGCGGCGTGCGTGGCGAAGGCATTGCGCAGCTGGAGGTCGACCTCAATGCCCTGGGCGAAAACATCGCCCGTCCGGGCCGTGGTACCTCGCTGATCAACTGCGGTCGCACCCAGCCGGACCACGACGTGCAGCTGGTCGACCCGCAGAGCGGCGAAACCCTCGGCCCGGACCGCGTCGGTGAAATCTGGAGCAGCGGCCCCAGCGTCGCCCTCGGCTACTGGCGCAATCCGCAAGCCAGTGCGCGCACCTTCGTCGAGAAGGACGGCCGCACCTGGCTGCGTACCGGCGACCTGGGCTTCCTGCACAACGGCGAACTCTTCGTCACCGGCCGCCTCAAGGACATGCTCATCGTTCGTGGGCAGAACCTCTACCCGCAGGACCTGGAGCGCTGCGTGGAAGAAGAGGTGGACCTGGTGCGCAAGGGTCGCGTCTCCGCCTTCGCCATCGAACACCAGGGCCGCGATGGCATTGGCATCGCCGCCGAAGTCGGCCGTAGCGTGCGCAAGCTGATCTCCGCCGAGGCGCTGGCGAAAGCCATCTCCGCCGCCGTGGCCGAGACCTTCCAGGAGGCGCCGCTGGTGGTGGCGCTGCTGGAGCCGGGCGCATTGCCCAAGACATCCAGCGGCAAGCTGCAGCGCTCGGCGTGCCGCGCGCAGCTGCTCGATGGCAGCCTGCAGGCCTACGCCATCCAGCGTGCCGGCGAACCGATCAGCGATGGCGCCAGCGCCAGGCCGGTTGCTGCACTGACTGCCGAAGAGCAAGCCATCGCCGCACTCTGGAGCGAGGTGCTAGAGCTGCCGGCGATTCGCCGCGACGACAATTTCTTCGCCCTGGGCGGCAACTCCATCAAGGCCACTCAACTGATGGCGCGCCTGCGCGAACGCCTCGGCCGCGCCGTGGAACTGCGCCTGCTGTTCGAAGCGCCGGAGCTGGGCGCCTTCGTCGCCGCGCTGGCCGCACTGCCGACCACTCAGGTCGAGGCTGTGCCGCAGGTCCCGCGTGACGGTTTGCTGCCGCTGTCGCCAGCCCAGCGCCGCCTGTGGTTCCTCTGGAAGCTGGAACCGGAAAGCGCCGTCTACCACATCGCCGGGCGCATGAGCCTGCGCGGCGAGCTGCGCCGCCCCGCGGTGGAGCAGGCCTTCGCGATGCTGCTGGGTCGCCATGAAACCCTGCGCAGCCGTTTTATCGAACAGGCCGACGGCGAGGTGTCGCTGAGCCTGTCCGACGCGAATCAGGTCGAGCTGACCGAGAGCGACTTCAGTGCTCTGGGCAACGCCCGCCGAGACATCGCCGCCCGCGAGGACGCCGAGGCCTTCGCCTCGCAACCCTTCGACCTGGCCGCCGGCCCGCTGCTGCGCCTGCGCCTGCAGAACCTCGGCGGCGGCCGCCAGGCGTTGCTGCTCTGCGTGCACCACATCATCGCCGACGGCTGGTCGCTGAACCTGCTGCTGGACGAATTCGCCGAGTGCTACCGCGCCATCGTCGAACAGCGCGAGCCGGCGCTGCCGGCGCTGCCGGCGCTGTCGCGCCAGTATCTCGATCTCGCTGCCGCCCAGCAGAACAAGCTGGAAGCGGGTGAGGGCGCGCGCCTGCTGGACTGGTGGAGTGAACGCCTGGGCACCCAGCATTCGCCGCTGGAGCTACCGTTCGCGACCGGTGAAAAAGGCCAGAGCGCCGAGCTGATCGAGCGCGAAGTGGACGCCGAACTGACCGGAAAACTGCGCGGTCTGGCCCAGGCCCACGGCGCCACCCTGCCGATGGTGCTGCTCAGCGCCTACAACCTGCTGCTGCAACGCTACAGCGGCCAGCACGACCTGCGCATCGGCCTGACCCAGGCAGGCCGCGAGCAGCTCGACAGCGAGGGACTGGTCGGCTTCTTCGTCAACCTGCTGGTGCTGCGCAGCGAGCTGCCCGAAGGCGCCAGCCTGCGCGGCGTGCTCCGCCAACTGCGCGACGACCTGCTGCAAGCCCAGGCGCACCAGGGCCTGCCGTTCGAACAACTGGTGGAAGCCCTGCAGCCCGAGCGCGGCCACGGACGCCATCCGCTGTGCCAGGTGGCCTTCGACCACCAGTGGCAGCCGCGCGCCGGCAACGGCCTGCCGGGCGTCAGCGTGGAAGCTTTGGAACAGCTTGACCTGGAAACCCCCTTCGACCTGGTGCTGCGCGTCCGCGAAGGCGAGCAGTCCTTGCGCGTGAGCTTCTGCTACGCGAAGGAGCGCTACGCCGCCACTGGTATGCAGCGCCTCGTCGGGCACTTCCTCGACCTGTTGCGCGCCTTGCCGCAGATGAATGCCGACGCCGCGCTTGATGCCCGCGACTGGTTGCCCGCCAGCGACTGGAGCATCGCCGTGGCCGGTGATGCGCCGGCCTTCGAGGCGCTGAGCGAGACCATCGCCGCCCAGGCACGCCGCTATCCGGCGAAGGTCGCGCTGATCGACGATCAACGCGAGGTGAATTTCGCCGAGCTGGAAGACCGCTCCAACCGCCTGGCGCAGCGCCTGATCCAGCGCGGCATCGGCCCGGAACGCCGGGTTGCCGTGGCGCTGCCGCGCGGCGTGGATATCCCGCTGGCCCTGCTGGCC
Organism: Pseudomonas sp. HS-18; assembly: GCF_020401845.1. Classification (NCBI taxonomy): domain Bacteria; kingdom Pseudomonadati; phylum Pseudomonadota; class Gammaproteobacteria; order Pseudomonadales; family Pseudomonadaceae; genus Pseudomonas; species Pseudomonas sp. HS-18. The sequence continues at coordinate 3,731,158 of NZ_CP084413.1, read as the reverse complement.
GTGATGAAGGCCGGCGGCGCCTACCTGCCGCTGGACGTCGACTATCCCGAGGAGCGTCTCGCCTGGCTGATGCAGGACGCTGGTGTGGACCTGCTGCTGACCAACGCCGCGCTGGCCGAACGCCTGCCGTTGCCCGAAGGCGTCGAGCGCCTGGTGCTGGAAGAAGCCGACCTCGCCAACGCCCTGGCAGTGCGCCCGCTGCTGCGCATCCAGGCGCAGAACCTCGCCTACCTGATCTACACTTCCGGCTCCACTGGCCAACCCAAGGGCGTTGCCGTCGCCCACGGCGAGATCGCCGCGCACTGCCGCGCCATCGGCCAGCGCTACGCGATGACCAGCGACGATCGCGAACTGATCTTCATGTCCTTCGCCTTCGACGGCGCCCATGAGCGCTGGCTCACCGCGCTGTCCCACGGCGGCAGCCTGTTGATCCGCAACGACGCCCTGTGGACCGCCGAGCAGACACTGGAACAGCTGCGCCGTCATGCAGTGACCGTCGCCGCCTTCCCGCCGGCCTACCTGCAACAGCTGGCCGAACAAGCGACGATCCACGGTCACGCGCCGAGCATGCGCATCTACTGCTTCGGCGGCGACGCGGTGCCGGAAGCGGCGTACCAGTTGGCGCACCAGGCGCTGAAACCGCAACACCTGATCAACGGCTACGGCCCCACCGAAACCGTGGTCACCCCGATGCTCTGGAAGGCGGATGCGCGCACGGCGTGCGGCGCGGCGTATGCGCCCATCGGCGAAGTGGTCGGCGAACGCAGCCTGTATATCCTCGACGACCGCCTGCAGCCGCTGCCGCGCGGCGTGGCCGGCGAGCTGTACATCGGCGGCCACGGCCTCGCCCGCGGCTACCACCAGCGCGCCGGAATGACCGCCGAACGCTTCGTCGCCGACCCCTACGCCGACGGCCTGCGCCTGTACCGCAGCGGCGACCGCGTGCGCTGGCGTGAAGACGGCGCGCTGGACTACCTCGGCCGCGTCGACCAGCAGGTAAAAATCCGTGGCTTCCGTATCGAGCCGGGCGAGATCGAAGCCCGCCTGCGCGCGCTGCCCGGCGTGCGCGAAGCAGCGGTGATCGCCCGTGACAGCGAACGTGGCAAGCGCCTGCTGGGCTACGTGACGGGCGAAGGCGTCGCCGAAGACATCCTGAAAGCCGCGCTGCGTGCGCAACTGCCGGAGTACATGGTGCCGTCGCGCATCCTCGTCCTTGCCGAAATGCCGCTCAACGCCAACGGCAAGATCGACCGCAAGGCGCTGCCCGAGCCACGGGACGCCGCCAGCACAACCGAAGCCCCGCGCGAGGGCCTGGAAAGCCGTGTCGCCGCCGTCTGGGCCGAAGTGCTCGGCGTGCCGGCCATCGGCCGCGAGGATGATTTCTTCGAGCTGGGCGGCCACTCGCTGCTGGCCACGCAAGTCATCTCCCGCCTGCGCCGCGACCTGGGTTGCGAAGTCCCGCTGCGCGATCTGTTCGAGGCCAGCCGCCTGGACGAATTCGTCGCCCGGCTCAGTGCGCTGAGCCCAAGCGCCCGCCCGCAACTGCGTGCCATGGCCCGCGACGGCGACCTGCCGCTGTCCGCCGCGCAGAGCCGCCTGTGGTTCTTCTGGCAGATGGAGCCGGCCAGCGCCGCCTACAACGTGCCGGGCGCCCTGCGCCTGCGCGGCGAGCTGGATGAGTCCGCGCTGCGCCGTGCCTTCGATGCCCTGGTGGCGCGCCACGAAACCCTGCGCACCACCTTCGATGAAGTGGACGGCCAGGCCTTCCAACGCATCCAGCCGGCCCAGCCGCTGGAGCTGGCGCGGGTCGACCTGTCCGCTGAAAAAGACGCCGAAGCTGCCGCCCGTCGATTGGCCGAGGTGGAAGCACAGCGCCCGTTCGACCTGCGCAACGGCCCGCTGCTGCGTCTCACGCTGATGCGATTGTCTCCAAAAGAAGTGGCCGACGCCGACCACGTGCTGCTGCTGACGATGCACCACATCGTCTCCGATGGCTGGTCGATCCGCGTACTGGTGGACGAATTCAGCCGCCTCTACGGCGCCTTCGCTGCCGGCGAGGCACTGCAATTGCCGGCGCTGCCGGTGCAGTACGCCGATTACGCCCAGTGGCAGCGCGAGCTGCTGGCGGGCGAGGAGGGCCGGCGTCAGCTGAACTGGTGGACCGAGCAACTCAGCCAGGACACACCGGTCCTGGAACTGGCCGCCGACCACCCGCGCCCGGCGGTGCAGAGCTACCGCGGCGGCAGCCTCGGCTTCAGCCTGGATGCCGGCCTCGGTGCACGCCTCAAGCACTTGGCCCGCGAGCAGGATGTCACCCTGTTCATGCTGCTGCTCGGCGCCTATGCCGTGCTGATGCAGCGCTACAGCGGCCAGCGCGACCTGCGCATCGCGGTGCCCATTGCCAACCGCCAGCAGTTGGAAACCGAAGGGCTGATCGGCTTCTTCGTCAACACCCAGGTGATGCCGTTCCAACTCACCGACGACGAATCCTTCGCCGCGCTACTGGCCCGCCTCAAGCCGTTGGCGCTGGGCGCGCAAGCGAACCAGGACCTGCCGTTCGAACAACTGGTGGAAGCGCTGCAACCCGAACGCAGCCTGGCCTACAACCCGCTGGTGCAGGTGAAGTTCAACTTCGGCTTCGACGTCAGCCGCCTGCCCGATGCCGGCGCGCTGAAGCTGGAACTGTTCAGCGAAGAGCAGTACGGCGCGCGCTTCGACCTGGCCCTGGACATGGCCGAGGCGCTGGACGCCAACGGCCAGCCGGGCGATGAGTTGCGCGGCAGCTTCGTCTATGCCCGCGACCTGTTCCTTGATGCCAGCGTCGCCGTCATCGCCAGCCAGTTCGAAACGCTGCTGCGCCAGCTGTGCGCCGAGCCGCAGCGCGCCCTCGGTGAGCTGCCGCGCCCGGTGGCGTCGCGCCGCCGTGGCGAGGCGCGCCAGTGGCCGCAACAGGATGTGCTCGGCCTGTTTGCCGCGCAGGTCGTCGCGCAACCGGACGCCATCGCGGTGCAGGATGAGGGCGTGCGCTACAGCTATGCGGAACTGGATGCGCGCAGCAACCGCCTGGCCAATGTGCTGATTGGCAGCGGCGTGGAGCCGGTCGAGTGCGTCGCCATCTGCCAGGAGCGCAGCGCGCAGTGGGTGCTCCTGCTGCTGGGCGTGCTCAAGGCTGGCGCCACCTACGTGCCGCTGGACCCGGCGCAGCCGGCCGAGCGCCTGCGCCAGTTGCTCGCCGACAACGGCATCGGCCGCGTGTTGGTGAGTGAGGCTGCGCTGCTGGAAACCTTCGGTGAAGCCGCCACGTTGATCCCGTTCGGCGGCCCAGAGCAGGGCAGTGCCGCCGCGCCTGCTCGGCGCATCGATCCGCAGCAGGCCGCTTACGTCATCTTCACCTCCGGCTCCACCGGCCAGCCCAAGGGCGTGCGCGTCAGCCACGGCGCGCTGGCCAACTACGTGCAGGCCGTGCTCGAACGCCTGCAACTGGACCAGGGCCGCGCCCAGGGGCTGGGCATGGCGATGGTTTCCTCGGTGGCTGCCGACCTCGGCCACACCACGCTGTTCGGCGCGCTGTGCGGCGGTGGCCGCCTGCACCTGGCGGATGCCCAGGCGGTGGCGGATGCCGAACGCTTCGCCGCGTTCATGCAGGACGTGGACGTGCTGAAGATCGTCCCCAGCCATCTCGCCGGTTTGCTGGCGGCCGCACCGAATGCTGCTGCCGTGCTACCGCGCCGCCTGCTGGTGGTGGGCGGTGAAGCCTGCGACCGCGCGCTGCTGCAAGCGCTGCGCGAGCTCTCGCCCAAGCTGCGCATCGTCAACCACTACGGCCCCAGCGAGTCCACCGTGGGCGCTCTGACCCACGAATGGTCGCTGGTGGATGATCTGCCGGCGGCCAGCCTGCCCATCGGTACGCCGTTGGCCAACACCGCCATCCGCGTGCTCGACGAGCATGGTCGTGACCTGCTGCCGGGCGTACCGGGCGAGCTGTACATCGGCGGTGCCGGCCTGGCACTGGGCTACCTCGGCCAGCCGGAAATGACGGCCGAACGCTTCGTGGAGATCGAGGGGGAGCGCCTGTACCGCAGTGGCGACCGTGTGCGCCTGAACCGTCACGGCGCCGTGGAATTCCTCGGCCGCGTCGATGACCAGGTGAAAATCCGTGGCTACCGCGTCGAGCCGGGCGAACTGGCGCAGGCGCTCAAGCGCCTGCCCGGCGTGCGTGATGCCGTGGCCTTGGCCGAGCGTGAGGGCGACGGCCCGATGAGGCTGCTGGCCTGGGCCGTGGCTGAAGGGCAGAGCGTTGAAAGTCTGCGTGAAAGCCTGGCCACCGAAGTTCCCGAATACCTGCTGCCGGCCCAACTGATGCTGCTGGAACGCCTGCCGCTGAACGCCAACGGCAAGGTGGACCGCAAGGCCCTGCCGCGTGTCGAAATGGCTGCCAAACCGTTGGACAGCGCACCGCTCTCCGAACTCGAACAGCGCATCGCCGACATCTGGCAGGCGGTGCTGAAGGTCGAGCGCGTTGGCGCCGAGGATAACTTCTTCGAGCTGGGCGGCGACTCCATCCTCAGCCTGCAGATCATCGCGCGCATCCGCAAGCTGGGTTACAAGCTCAGCCCGAAACAGCTCTTCGAGCGGCAGAGCGTCCGCCAGCTCGCGCAGTGGCTGGAAAGCCGCGCGCCGGCTGCCGCTGCGGCGCCCGCGCCGATGGCCGCCGTCACTGGCGAGGTCGCCCTGTCGCCGGTGCAGGCGCGCTTCTTCGAACGCGTACCGAGCGCCCAGCGTCACCACTGGAACCAGGCGCTGCTGCTGCAACCACGCGAAGCGTTGAACAGCGACGCACTGGCCCGCGCGCTGCACTGGCTGGTCGGCCAGCACGACGCACTGCGCCTGCGCTTCGACGGCAGCCGCCAGCGTTACGCTGAACAGGGTGCGCTGGACATGACCCTCCTGTGGCGCCGCCGCGCCGCCGACGCTCGCACCCTGGAGCGCCTGTGCGACGACGCCCAGGCCAGCCTGGATATTGCCAACGGCCCGCTGCTGCGCGCCATGCACGTCACGCTGGAAAGCGGCGGCGAACGCCTGCTGCTGGTGATCCATCACCTGGCGGTGGATGGTGTGTCCTGGCGCATCCTGCTGGAAGACCTGCAGTACGCCTACCGCGAACTGCGCGCCGGCCGCACGCCCGCCGCGTTGCCACGCAGCGACAGCTACCAGGCCTGGAGCGCTCGCCAGCAGGCGGCCGTCAATAACGCCGCCGCCGAGCTCGACTACTGGCAGGCCGAACTGCGCGATGCGCCGCGTCTGAACCGCGCGCGCAGCGACGCCCCGGCCACCTGGAAGGAGGCCACCAACGCGCGCTTCAGCCTTGATGCCGACACCACCCGCCAACTGCTCGGCCCGGCACTGAAGGCGCAGCGCTTGCAGATCAACGACCTGCTGCTGACCGCGCTGGCCCGCGCGCTGTGCGCCTGGACCGGCGAAACCTCCGCGCTGGTGGAGATGGAAGGCCACGGCCGGGATGCCTTCGATGGCGAAGCGGCGCTGGACCTGAGCCGTTCCGTGGGCTGGTTCACCGCGCTGTATCCGCTGCGCCTGCAAGCCGGCGGCGAGCCGGGCGCGGACCTGCGCGCCACCCGCGAACACCTGCGCAACCTGCCGCGCGCCGGCATGGGGTACGGCCAACTGCGCTATCTCAGCCAGCACGCGGCCAGCCTGCGTGACCTGCCGGCGCCGCAGGTCACCTTCAACTACCTCGGCCAGCTCGACCAGGCGTTTGCCGACGCCGACTTCCTGCCGGCCTTCGAAGGCGTCGGCCGCAGCCAACCGCTGAATGCGGCGCTAGGCAATGCACTGGTCTACGCCGGCCGCGTGCTGGGCGGTGAGCTGAGCCTGGAAGTCACCTACAGCCGCTTCATGTTCGACGCTGCCGACATCGACGAGCTGCAAGCGCTGCTGCGCGCCGAATTGCAGGCGCTGGTCGCTTATTGCCTGAATACGCCACTCCCGCTGCAAGCCAGCGAACTGCCGCTGCTCGGCCTCGACCAGCCACAGCTCGATGCACTGCCGCTGCCGGCCGGCGTGGAAGACCTCTATCCGCTGTCGCCGATGCAGCAGGGCATGCTGTTCCACGCCCTCGACGTGCCGGGCTCTTCGCTCTACGTCAACCAGCTGCGCGTCGATCTTGACGGCCTCGATGAAGCCCGCTTCCTCGACGCCTGGCGCGCGGTTATCGTCCGCCACGCCAACCTGCGCACCGGCTTCCTCGCCAGTGCGGATGCGGCGCCGTTGCAGTTCGTCCTGCGTGAGGTGCAGTTGCCGGTGCAGTCCTTCGATTGGCGCGACCAGCAGCTCAGCGAGCAGCAGTTGGAAAGCGTCGCCGACGCCCAGCGCAACCTGGGCTTCGACCTGGCCCAGCCGCCGCTGCAACGCCTGGCGCTGGTGCGTCTCGGTGAGCGCCGCTACCACCTGATCTGGACCTGTCACCACCTTCTGCTGGACGGCTGGAGCAGCGCGCGGCTGATCGGCGAAGTGCTCGCCCTCTACCGTGGCGAGTCGCTGCCGGCGCCCGCCGCGCAGTACGGCGACTACATCGGCTGGCTGCACGCCCAGGACGGCACCGTCGGTGAAACCTTCTGGCGCGAACGCCTGAAGGGCTTCGAGGAGCCGACCCTGCTGGCCACCGCCTGCAACGCGAGCTTCCGCGAGGAACCGTTGCGCGAGCTGCACAGCCGTCTCGACTCGGCGCCGCTGCAACGCTTTGCCCAGGCCCAGCGCATCACCCTCAACACCCTGGTGCAGGGCGCCTGGGCGTTGCTGCTGCAACGCTATTGCGGCCAGCGCAGCGTGACCTTCGGCGCCACCGTTGCCGGTCGCCCGGCGACCCTGCCGGGGGCGGAGGAAAGCCTCGGCCTGTTCATCAACACCCTGCCGATCCTGCAGACCCCGGACGACGCCCAGCGCGTCGGTGACTGGCTGCGCGAGCTGCAGGCCTTCAACCTCGACGTGCGCGAGTTCGAGCACACGCCGCTGTACGACATCCAGCGCTGGGCCGGCCGTGGCGGGCAGGCAATGTTCGACAGCCTCATCGTGTTCGAGAACTTCCCCATGGACGCGGCGCTGTCGTCGTCCGCGAACGATGAGCTGCGCATCCTCGGCCATCGCCCGGTGGACGGCACCAACTACGCCCTGGCCCTGGTGGCCAGTGCCGGCGAGCAGTTGGACGTGCGCTACACCTACCGTGCCGACCGCTTCAGCGCGAGCCAGATCGAACAGCTGCGCGGCCACTTCGAGCGCCTGCTGCTGGCTCTGGTGGAAGACGCCGAGCGCCCGCTGGGTCGCGTCAGCCAGCTGGCCGACGCGGAGCGCAACGCGCTGCTGCAACGCTTCAACGACACCGAGGCGACATTCCCGGCAGACGTGCAGCTGCAGGAGCTGATCGAACGCCAGGTTGCCGCGACCCCGGATGCGCTGGCCCTGCAATTCGGCGGACAGCGCCTGAGCTACGCCCAGCTCAACGCCCGCGCCAACCAGCTTGCGCACTGGCTGCGCGGCCAGGGTGTCGGCCCGGACGTACTGGTCGGTGTGGCCGCAGAGCGTTCGGTGGAGCTGGTGGTGGCCCTGCTGGGCATCGTCAAGGCCGGCGGCGCCTATGTGCCGATGGACCCGGACTACCCGCAGGACCGCCTGCAACACATGCTGGGCGACAGCGGCGTCAATCTTCTGCTGACCCAGCAATACCTGTTGGAACGCCTGCCGCAGACGGCTGCGAAAACCCTGTGCCTGGACAGCCAGTGGAGCGAAATCGCCACGGCTTCCGAGCAGAACCCCGTCATCCAAGGCAGCCCGCAGAACCTTGCGTACCTCATCTACACCTCCGGTTCCACCGGTAAACCCAAGGGCGCCGGCAACAGCCATCGCGCATTGGTCAACCGCTTGCACTGGATGCAGAAAGCCTACGCGCTGGATGCCTCCGACCGCGTGTTGCAGAAGACCCCGTTCAGCTTCGACGTGTCGGTGTGGGAGTTCTTCTGGCCGCTCATGACCGGTGCGGCGCTGGTGGTCGCCGCGCCCGGTGCGCACCGCGACCCGTCGGCGCTGCGCCGGGTGATCGAGGCGGGGCGGGTCACCACGCTGCACTTCGTGCCGTCGATGCTGCAGGCCTTCGTCGCTTCCGGCGAACTGGAGCGCTGCACCTCGCTGCTGCAGGTGATGTGCTCCGGCGAGGCGCTGCCCTTTGATCTGCAACAGCAGTTCCGTCAGCGCAGCAGCGCGAAACTGCACAACCTCTACGGCCCGACGGAGGCGGCGATCGACGTCAGCTTCTGGGCCTGCATTGATGCCAACGCGCGGCACGTGGTGCCCATCGGCCGGCCCATCGACAACCTGCGCCTGGTGCTGCTGGACGAGCGCCTGGAGCCGGTGCCGCAGGGCGTGGCCGGCGAGCTGTACATCGGCGGCGTCGGCCTGGCGCGCGGTTACCACGCGCGCCCCGGTCTGACCGCCGAGCGCTTCGTCGCTGATCCCTTTGGGAGCGGCGAACGCCTCTATCGCACCGGGGACCTGGCTCGCCAGCGCGAAGACGGTGCCATCGAGTACCTCGGCCGCCTCGACCACCAGGTGAAGATTCGCGGCCTGCGCATCGAGCTGGGCGAGATCGAGGCGCGCCTGCAAGTGCAGCCGGAGGTCAGCGAAGCGGTGGTGGTGGCGAAGGACGGTGTGCTGCTGGCCTACGTGGTCGCCAGCGCCGAGCCTGAAGCCCTGCGCCAGGCGCTGCAAGGCGAGCTGCCGGACTACATGGTGCCGTCGCGGATCATCGCCCTCGACGCCATGCCGCTGTCGCCCAACGGCAAGCTGGACCGCAAGGCCCTGCCGGACCCGCAACTGGGCGCGAGCCAGCGCGAGTACGTGGCGCCGCGCAGCGACCTGGAAGTCGAGCTGGCCGGTATCTGGCAGCACGTGCTGCAAGTGGATCGCGTCGGTCTGCACGACGACTTCTTCGAGCTGGGCGGCCATTCGCTGCTGCTCACCCAGGTCGGCCTGACCCTGCGTCAGCGCCTGGGCCTTGAGTTGCCGCTGCATCGCCTGTTCGAGCTGAGCAATATCGAGGCGCTGGCCGCCTGGATCGAAGCCCAGCGCGCGAGCTCCGCCAGTGCGGAAGAGGAACTGGACCTGATGGACGAACTGCTCGGCGAGCTGGAGAACCTGTAATGACCCACCCGATGGACGCTCAGCTGAAGCAGGTCGCGGAGCGCCTTGGCGCGCTCTCCGAGGACAAACAGATCGTCTTCCTGCGCCAGCTTCGCGAGAAGGGCGTGAGCCTGTCGCGCCTGCCGATCCTCCGCGAGGGGCGCGAACACGCGCCACTGTCGGCGGCCCAGGCGCGCCTGTGGTTCCTCTGGCAGATGGAGCCGCACAGCGCCGCCTACAACATCCCGGCCGCCGTACGCCTGCGCGGCACGCTGGACGAAGGCGCGCTGGAGCGTGCCTTCACCGCGCTGATCGCGCGCCATGAAAGCCTGCGCACCGTGTTCCGCACGGCACAGCCTGGGCACCATGCCTCGGCGGATAACGCTGGCGCGTTATGCGCCCTACGGGAGCCGGATGACGAGGTTCTGCGCTCGGCAGAGGACCGCTCTGGTAGGGCGAATGACGCGCAGCGTCATCCGCCGCAAGGTGGGCCGGGTATGGCGGCAGATGGCGCGGTGATGCAGTGCATCCTGCCGCCTGGGTCGGCGCAGCTGGAGGCGAAGGATTTCGGTAGCGAAGCCGAGGCGCGGCAATGGCTTAACGATTGTGCGCAGCGTTCCTTCGACCTCGCCGCAGGCCCGCTGCTGCGCCTGCACCTGGCGCGACTGCCGGGTGAAGCGCTGCTGCTGGTGAACCTGCATCACATCATCGCCGACGGCTGGTCCATCGGGGTACTGATTGACGAGTTCGCGGTGCTGTACAGCGCCGAGGTGCAAGGCGCGAAAGCCGACCTGGCCGAGCTGCCGATCCAGTACAGCGACATCGCCCGCTGGCAGCGCCTGTGGCTGGCGGCCGGCGAGGGCGAGCGGCAACTGGCGTACTGGAAGGAGCAGTTGGGCGACGAATCGCTGCTGCTGACCCTGCCGGGCGACCGGCCGCGTCCGCTGGTGCAGAGTTATCGCGGCGCCACTTTCGACTTCGAGCTGCCTCGCGAGCTGAGCGAAGCGCTGCGCGACCTGGCGCGAGGGCAGGGCGCCACGTTGTTCATGTTGATCCTCGCTGCGTACCAGCTGCTGCTGTCGCGCTACAGCGGCCAGCGCGAGCTGCGCGTCGGCGTGCCCATTGCCGGCCGTGGCCGTGCCGAGAGTGAGCGGCTGATCGGCTTCTTCGTCAACACCCAGGTGCTGACGGCACGCATCGATGGCGACGAATCCTTCAACGCCTTCCTGGCCCGCACCCGTGAAGCGGTGCTCGGCGCCCAGTCCAACCCGGACCTGCCCTTCGAGCAACTGGTGGATGCGCTGCAGCCCGAGCGCAGCCTGAGCTACAACCCGCTGTTCCAGGTGGCCTGCAACCACCAGCCGAGCCGCCGCGATACCCTGCGCGAGCTGCCCGGCGGCCTGCAGCTGGAAAGCCTGGAGCTGGACAGCGGCATCGCCAAATTCGACCTGACCCTGAACACCGAGGAAAGCCGCGACGGCCAGGTGCGCGGGCAGTTCATGTACGCCACCGACCAGTTCGATGAGGCGACCCTCTCACGCCTCTGCGGGCATTTCCTCAACCTGCTGCGCGGTATCGTCGCCGATCCGCATTGCCCGGTCGCGCGCCTGCCGTTGCTCGATGGCCGCGAGCGTGAACAATTGCTCTACGGCTGGAACGCCACCGACGTGGAGTATCCGCGCGATGCCTGCCTGCACCAACTGATCGAGCAGCAGGCGGCGCGCACGCCGAACGACATCGCGCTGACCGATGGCCAGCGCAGCTTCAGCTACGCCGAGCTGAACAGCCGCGCCAATCGCCTCGCGCACTGGCTGCGTGAGCAGGGTGTCGGCCCGGACAGCCGCATCGGCGTGGCGCTGGAGCGCTCCGTCGAACTGCCGGTGGCTTTGCTCGCCGTGCTCAAGGCCGGCGGCGCCTACGTGCCGCTGGACCCGGAATTCCCCGCCGAACGCCTGGCGCACATGCTCGACGACGGCGACGTGCGCCTGCTGCTGACCCAGCAGCACCTGCTCGGCGAGCTGCCGCAGACCGGCGCCCGCGCGTTCTGCCTGGACCGCGACTGGGCACAACTGGAAGGCTACGCCGACAGCGATCTGCACAACCTCGCTCGCCCGGACGATCTCGCCTACCTCATCTACACCTCCGGCTCCACCGGCAAGCCCAAGGGCGTCGCGGTGCGCCACGGCGGGGTGGTCAACTTCATGCTCAGCATGGCCAGCGAACCGGGCCTGGATGCGCGGGACCGCGTGCTCGCGCTCACCTCGCTGTCCTTCGATATTTCCGCGCTGGAGCTGTACCTGCCGCTGCTGGTCGGCGGCCGCGTGGTTCTGGTAGACCGCGACGTCGCCCGCGACCCGGCGCGCCTGCTGGGCGTGGCACTGGAGCAGGGCGTGACGGTGATCCAGGCGACGCCGAGCACCTGGACGCTGCTCAGCGGCCACGACGACTTCCCGCGCCTGAATGGTTGCCGCTTCTTCTGCGGCGGCGAGGCGTTGTCCGCCGAGCTGGCGGACAAGCTCACCACGCAGACCGAGGCTCTTTGGAACCTCTACGGCCCCACCGAAACCACCATCTGGTCGGCGGCCTGGAAGATCGACAAGGGCGCCCGCGCACTGCTCGGCAAGCCTATCGCCAACACCCAGCTGTATATCCTCGACGGCGAACTGCAGCCGGCGCCCATTGGCGTGGCCGGCGAGCTGTACATTGCCGGCGACGGCCTGGCGCGCGGCTACCATGGGCGCCCCGAGCTGACCGCCGAGCGCTTCGTCGCTGATCCCTACGCTGGTTTATACGGCCAGCCAGGCCGGCGCATGTACCGCACCGGCGACCTGGCGCGCTGGCGGGCAGATGGTGTGCTGGAGTACCTCGGCCGCCTCGACCACCAGGTGAAGATTCGCGGCTTCCGTATCGAACTGGGCGAGATCGAGTCGCGCCTGCTCGGCCAACCCGGCGTGCGCGAGGCAGTGGTGATCGCTCGCGATGCGGGGCAGGTCAAGCAACTGGTCGGCTACGTCACCGGGCAGATCGATACCGACCTGCGTGCCGCGCTGCTGGAAGAGCTGCCGGACTACATGGTCCCGGCGCAGATCGTCCTGCTGGAGCGCATGCCGCTCACGCCCAACGGCAAGCTGGACCGCAAGGCCCTGCCGGAACCAGACTTCAGTCTGCTGCAGAAAAGCTACCGCGCGCCGGAGAGCGAGCGCGAGCAGACCCTGGCGGCCATCTGGTGCGCGGTGCTGGGCCTGGAACGGGTCGGCCTGGACGACAACTTCTTCGAACTGGGCGGCGACTCCATCGTTTCCATCCAGGTGGTCAGCCGCGCGCGTGCCGCCGGGTTGCAGCTGAGCCCGAAGGACCTGTTCCAGCACCAGACGCTGCAGGCACTGGCCCGTGTGGCCGGTGACATGGTGCACGCCGAGGTGCCAGTTGCCGCGGCTCAGATAGAGGCACCGAATGCCGCCCAACTGGCCGCGCTCGGTCTGAACCCCGACGAGATCGAAGACCTCTATCCGCTGTCGCCCATGCAGCAGGGCATGCTGTTCCACGGCGTGGACGGCAGCGAGGGGGGCGTCTACGTCAACCAGCTGCGCGTGGAAGTGCAGGGGCTGGACGTCGAGCGCTTCCGCGGCGCCTGGCAGGCTGCGCTGGATGCCCATGACAACCTGCGCGCCGGCGTGCACTGGCAGGGCCTCGATAAGCCGCTTCAGGCCGTGCACAAACGTGTCGAGCTGCCGCTGGAAGTCCTGGACTGGCGTGGCCGCGAGGACATGGATGCAGCACTGGACGAGCTGGCTGCCGCCGAACGCAGCCGCAGCTTCGACCTGGAGCGTCCGCCGCTGCTGCGCCTGGTGCTCGTGCGCAGCACCGAGGACAGCCACCAGCTGGTCTACACCCACCACCACATCCTGCTCGACGGCTGGAGCAACGCCCAGCTGTTCGCCGAAGCCCTGCGCCGCTACAACGGCGAAAGCATCGCCGAGCAGGGCCGCTACCGCGACTACATCCACTGGCTGCAAGCCCAGGACCCGCAGCAGGCCCAGGACTTCTGGGGCGCGCGCCTGCAAGGCTTCGCCCAGCCCACCGTGCTGGCCGACAGCCTGGCGCGCCCGGCCGAAGGCAGCGGCCACGGCCTGGAATACAGCCGCTACGACGCGGCGGCCACCGAACGCCTGAAAGCCTTCGCCCGTAGCCAGCGGGTGACGCTGAACACCCTGGTGCAGGCGGCGTGGATTCTCCTGCTGCAACGCTACACTGGCCAGCAGCGCGTGGCCTTCGGCGCCACCGTGGCCGGGCGCCCGGCGCAACTGGCCGGTGCCGACAGCCTGCTGGGCCTGTTCATCAACACGCTGCCCATCGTCCAGGCGCCGGCCGAACAGGCCGATCTGGGTGACTGGCTGCGTGAGCTGCAGGCCTACAACCTGGACGTGCGCGAGTTCGAGCACACGCCGCTGTACGACATCCAGCGCTGGGCCGGCCAGGCCGGGCAGGCGCTGTTCGACAGCATCATCGTGTTCGAGAACTACCCGGTCGACGAAGTGCTGCGCAGCGCCCAGGGCCCGCGTTTCGGCGAGCTGAAATCCAAGGACGAGACCAGCATTCCGATGGACCTCGCGGTGCGCGTCGGCGACAGGCTGGAGATCGAGTACCAGTACCTGCGCGCGCACTTCAGCGCACCGGCCGTGGCGCGCCTGCGCGGCAACCTGGAACAGGTGCTGGACAGCCTGCTGCACGGCGCCGGCAAGCGCGTCGGCGAGCTGCAGTGCCTGTCCGCCGATGACCGCGCGGCCCTGGCCGCCTGCCGTGGCCCGCACCAGTCGCTGCCGCCAGCCGAGCCGGTGCATCTGGCGATTGCGCGTCAGGCCGCTCTGCGCGGCGATGAGGTGGCGCTGATCTGTGGCGACGAGGAGATCGACTACGCGGCGCTGGAGCGCGACTCCAACCGCCTGGCCCATCGCCTGATGGCGCTGGGCGTCGGCCCGGAAATCCGGGTCGGCGTGGCCCTGCCGCGCAGCGTGCGCATTCCGTTGGTGCTGCTGGCGGTGCTCAAGGCCGGCGGTGCCTACGTACCGCTGGACGCCGAGTACCCGCGCGAGCGCCTGGAATTCCAGATGAGTGACGCCGGCATCGCGCTGCTGATCACCGATAGCCGCCTGCGCGAACGCCTGCCGCTGCCGGCAGGGGTGCAGTGCCTGGAGCTGGACGGCCTTGATCTTTCTAGCGAAGACAGCGACCTGCCGGTGGTGGCGCTGGAGCCGGAAAACCTCGCCTACCTGATCTACACCTCCGGCTCCACCGGCAAGCCCAAGGGCGTGGCGGTCAGTCATGGTCCGCTGGCCATGCACTGCGCGGCCATCGGCGAGCTGTACCGGATGGACGCGGCGACCCGCGAGCTGCACTTCATGTCCTTCGCCTTCGACGGCGCCCACGAGCGCTGGCTGACCACCCTGGTGCACGGCGGCAGCCTGGTGCTGCGCGGCGATGAGCTGTGGACGCCGGAGCAGACCTACCGTGTGCTGCACGACAAGCAGGTGAGCGTGGCGGCCTTCCCGCCGGTCTACCTGCAGCAACTGGCCGAGCACGCCCTGCGTGACGGCAACCCGCCGCCGGTGCGCATCTACTGCTTCGGTGGTGATGCGGTGCCCAATGCCAGCTTCGAGCTGGCCAAACGCGCGCTGCGCGCCGAGCACCTGATCAATGGCTACGGCCCCACGGAAACCGTGGTCACGCCGCTGCTGTGGAAAGCGGACCGCACCACGGCCTGCGATGCGGCGTATGCCCCCATCGGCAAGGGTGTCGGCGCGCGCAAGCTGTACATCCTCGACGAGCAACTGCGCCAGGTTCCACTGGGCGTGGCGGGCGAGCTGTACATCGGCGGCGACGGCCTGGCGCGTGGCTACCACGAGCGTGCCGGCCTGACCGCCGAGCGCTTTGTCGCCGATCCGTTCGATACGAACGGCGGGCGCTTGTACCGCTCCGGCGACCTGGTACGCGGCCGCGCCGATGGCGTGATCGACTACGTGGGCCGGATCGACCATCAGGTGAAGATTCGCGGCTTCCGCATCGAACTGGGCGAGATCGAGGCGCGCCTGCAGGATCACCCGCAGGTCAGTGAGGCGCTGGTGGTCGCTCGCGACGGTATCAGCGGCAAGCAACTGGTGGGCTACGTGGTCGGTGAGGTGGAAGGCGACGCGTTGCGCAGCTTCCTCCGCGCCCAGGTGCCGGACTACATGGTACCGGCGCAGATTCTCAAGCTTGCGCGCTTCCCGCTGTCGCCCAACGGCAAGATCGACCGCAAGGCGCTGCCCGAGCCGACCTGGCAGGGCGAGGCCTACGAGGCGCCGCGCAACGCGCGCGAGCAGGCCCTGGCCGACATCTGGCAGGATGTGCTGCAAGTGGAGCGCGTCGGCATCCGCGACAACTTCTTCGACCTCGGCGGAGATTCCATCCTCAGCCTGCAGATCGTCTCCCGCGCCCGCCAGGCGCTGGGCGAGGGCGTGGAAATCCGTCTGCGCGACCTGTTGCAGTACCAGACCATCGCCGGCCTGTTGGAGCGCGCCGAGAGCGTGGCCGAGGACGCGCCGACAGCGGCCGTGGCGGTCGCCGATGACGGCGAATCCTTCGGCCTGGTGCCGATCCAGCAATGGATGTTCGAGCAGCAGCTGGAGGAGCCCAACCACTTCAACCAGGCGGTGCTGCTGGAGTGTCGCCAGCGTCTCGACGCGGCTGCGCTGGAAGCGGCTCTGCAAGGCTTGCTGGCCGAGCACGGCAGCCTGCGCCTGTCCTTCGCCCGTGGCGCGGACGGCGTGTGGCGCCAGCGCTATTGCGAGGCCAGCGAGATCACCGGCGCGTTGCTCTGGCAGCGTCAGGCGGCGAATGCCGAGGAGGCGTTGCTGATCGCCAACCAGGCGCAGCGCAGCCTGGACCTGAGCGAAGGTCGTCTGCTGCGCGGCGTGCTCACCGACATGGCCGATGGCACCCAGCGCCTGCTGCTGGTGATCCACCACCTGGGCGTGGACGGCGTGTCCTGGCGCATCCTGCTGGAGGAGTTGCAGCAGCGCTACGCCGCGCAGCTTACCGGCGAGCCGGCGCCGCGTTTCGAGCGCACCAGCACTTATCGCGCCTGGGCCGAAGGCCTGCGCGAGTATGCCGACAGCCAACTGGCGCAAGCCGACCTGCCGTACTGGCTGGAGCAGACCGACACCACCGGCCTGGGCGAGCCGCTGCGCGACAACCCGCGCGGCGCCGAGCGCATGGCGCACCTGGAGCAGTCGTTCCTGCGCCTGGACCGCGAGCAGACCCAGCGCCTGCTGAAGGTAGCTCCGGAGGCCTACCGCACGCAGATCAACGACCTGCTGCTGACCGCCCTGGGCCGCACGCTGTGCCAGTGGTGCGACAGCGAGTCGGTGCTGATCGGCCTGGAAGGCCATGGCCGCGAGGACATTCTCGACAGCGTCGACCACAGCCGCACGCTCGGCTGGTTCACCAGCCTGTTCCCGCTGCGCCTGACGCCGGGGCAGGGCGGTTACGCCCAGTCCATCCCGACGATCCGCCAGCAACTGCGCGCGGTACCGGACAAGGGCATCGGCTACGGCGCCTTGCGCTACCTGGGCGACAGCGCGCTGCGCCGCCAGCTCGCCGCCCGCGCCGAGCCGCGCGTCACCTTCAACTACCTCGGCCAGTTCGACCAGAGCTTCGATGACCAGGCGCTGTTCGTGCCGCTGCAGGAGAAGCCCGGCGACACCTACGCCGCCAGCACGCCGATGAACAACTGGCTGGAGATCGTCGGCCAGGTCTATGACGGC
Organism: Pseudomonas sp. HS-18; assembly: GCF_020401845.1. NCBI lineage: Bacteria > Pseudomonadati > Pseudomonadota > Gammaproteobacteria > Pseudomonadales > Pseudomonadaceae > Pseudomonas > Pseudomonas sp. HS-18. The sequence goes on along the minus strand of NZ_CP084413.1, from coordinate 3,714,170 downwards.
GAACTGACCCTGCGCTGCATGTTCAGCCGCCGGGTGTTCCGCCCGTCGCGCATCGAGGCGCTGATGGCGACGCTGCGTGAAGAACTGGACGGTGTGATCGGCCACTGCTGTGCGCAGGTCGAAAGCGCCAAGGAAAAGGCCACGGTATGAACGCATTGATGACAGAGGTCGGCATGCTGCACCCGGAGATTTCCGCGTTTCTCGATATGGTCGACGAGGGCCGCCGCAGTGGTCGTCCGGCACTGCATGAACTGCCGGTAGGGCAGGCGCGGGAGGACTTCGAAGCGTCGTCCGGATCGCTCAAGGCCGGGGCGCCGTCGATGCCGGTGGAGGCATTGCGGATTCCTGCGCGGGATGGCCGTGAACTGCCCGCACGGTTGTATCGGCCCGCTTTCACCGGAAACGGGGCGGGCGACGCGGCGATCCTGTATTTCCACGGCGGCGGCTATACAGTCGGCAGCCTGGATTCCCACGATGGCTTGTGCCGGCTGCTGGCGAAGCACTGTGGTTGCTCGGTGATTTCGCTGGGCTACCGACTGGCACCGGAGGCGCCTTTCCCGGCGGCTACCCACGACGCCCGCGATGCCTGGAACTGGTTGCTGGCTGCTGCCGCCAGCCTGGGCTTGAACGCGCGCCGCCTGGCGGTGGGCGGCGACAGCGCCGGCGCCACCCTGGCCACGGTGCTCTGCGCCGAGCTGGCGGGCGAGGGCGTCGAGCAGCCCTGCGCCCAGTTGCTGTTCTATCCCGCGGCGGATGCCAGTAAGCGCAGCGAATCCCAGGAGCTGTTCGCCGAAGGCTATCTGCTGGAAACCGCCAGCCTGGACTGGTTCTACGAGCAGTACGTGCCCGACGCTTCTCAGCGCCGCGATTGGCGTTGCTCGCCGTTGCATGCGGGAGCGGCCCTGCAAGGCAGCGCTCCGGCGCTGCTGTTGGCCGCGGAATTCGATCCGTTGCTGGACGAAGGCCTGGCCTACGCCCATGCGCTGGTGGCGCAGGGCGTGGAGGTGGAAGCCGAGCGCTGCTGCGGGATGACCCATGACTTCCTGCGGATGGGCAACCTGGTGCCGGAAGTCGACGGGTATTACCGGCGGGTGGCGGAGTTTCTGGCGGCGCGCTGGTGAGCTTCCCTGTAGGAGCGAGCGTGCTCGCGAACCTCCGCCGCCCGAGCCGGGATATCGGCAGAGTGCGGTTCGCGAGCAAGCTCGCTCCTACGAAGAGCACGGGGCTGGCTATTGGAGTGCTGCCACCGGCTGCGACGCCACCTCGCGGCTGGCGGCGTCCTGCAGCGCCGGGCTGGCCCAGTCGGCGGCCTTGAAGTCACGGCGGATCAGGCCGTAGCTCTTGGCTGCGGTGATCGATGCATCCAGGCGGCCGAGGAAATCGGCATCCAGCTTCGGCGATAGTACGTCCGCCAGCGGCCGGCCCTGGAATTCGCTCTTGAAGATCACCGTCGGGTAGCCGGCCTGCTGCGATACCAGGTCGATGAACGCGTCACGGTTGCCCTCCGTGCTGGCCCACTGCACTGCCTGCAGCTGCACCTTGAGCAGGCGTTCGGTGATGTCCGGATGAGCGTCGACGAACTCGCCGTTGCCCACCAGCAGCGCTTGCAGGGTGCCGGCGCCGCCGAGGTCGTGGGTGCTCAGAGGGATTTCCGCCAGGCCCTTGTCGCGTAGCGCGAACAGGCCGGCAAGACCCCAGGTGGCATCGATCTGCTTGGCCGCCAGGGCGGCGAGGGCGGCGCTGAAGTCGAGGTTGATCACCTTCAGGTCCTTCTCGGAAAGCCCGGCGCTGACCAGGGCGTTGTCGAACGACAGCTGGCTGGCGGTGCCACGGAAGATCCCCACGCGCTTACCCTTGAGGTCGGCCAGGGTCTTGATCCCCGAACCCGGCTGCACGCCCAGGTAATGGTTGACGCCGCGCGCGGTGGCGGCCAGCACGCGGCTGTCCAGCCCGCTGGACTTGCCGATGATCGCCGCCAGATCGCCCAGGTAGGCGAAGTCCACCTGGCCATTGGCGAAGGCTTCGTTGACTACCGGGCCCGCGCCCTTGAAGAAGCTCCACTTGATCTGGATGCCGTCGGCGGCGAATTCCTTCTCCAGCAGTTGGCGGGTGTAGAGCACGTCCACCACGCCGCCGCCGGAATGTTTCTGCCCGGCGCTGACGTCTGGTACGGCGATGCGGATTTCCTTTACCGGCTCGGCGGCCTGGGTCACCAGCGGATAGGCGCCGAGCAGGCCGGCCAGCACTGGCGCAGCGAAAAGGGAGAGCAATTGATCAGTGAGGGCCTTCATGGCGCCTGCCTCCTGCAGTGGGGGAGCGCATGTGGCTCCGGCGCCTGCACTAAAAGCATGGGGCTTTCCATCAACAAAATAATAAAAAGGCATTTTTTAGTAATTTTTCGAGCTAAGCGAACAACCACAGGGCTTCACCGGCAGATGCCCTGGGGGCATAAAAAATATTCGCCGAATGCATTGGATGAGCGCCGGGGGCTTCCCTTAAATGGCCTGGGTTAGCTCATTAATGCATTGAAAATACTATTAATATTCCAATGAAGAATATATCGAAGCCCTATCGCCTTGCTCTTCCCCCGCCGCGCCTGGGGTTCTCGCGGCCGTCCTGGCGCTGGCTGCAGGCCGGCTTGCCGTGGTTGTTGCCGTTGACCATCGGCGTGCTCTGGTGGATCGCCAGCCATCGCCACTGGATGTCCGCGCAGATTCTGCCGACACCGGAACTGGTCCTCCAGGCCGCCCGCGAGCTGCTCGCCGGCGAGCTGTGGCAGCAGTTGGGCGTCAGCCTCAAGCGCCTCGCCTGGGGGCTGCTGGCTGGCATTTTCAGCGGGCTCGCACTGGGCGCCTGGCTCGGCTTCAGCCGCCTTGCCGAGCGCCTGGTGCTGCCCACCTTCAGTGCCCTGGCGCAGGTCCCGACCCTGGCCTGGATTCCGTTGTTCATGCTGTTCTTCGGCATTGGCGAGCTGCTCAAGCTGGTGGTGCTGATCAAGGCCATCATCGTGCCGGTGACGCTGCACACCCTCGTCGGCGTGCGCGATGCCCAGCCGCGCCTGCGCGAGGCCGCCGCCGTGCTGCGCCTGCCGCGCCACCTGTTGCTGTGGCGGTTGATCCTGCCGGCGGCGCTTCCCGCGTTCCTTACCGGTGTGCGCCTGGCACTGGCGCAAGGCTGGACCTCGCTGCTGGCCGTGGAGCTGCTGGCTTCCAGCGAAGGCATCGGCTACCTGATGGTGCAGGCGCGGCAGCTGTTCATGCTCGACATCGTGTTCGTCTGCATCCTGGTCATCGGCCTGGTCGGCGCGGCGATGGACAGAGGCGTCCAGGCGCTGGACCGGCGCCTGGTGCACTGGCCGCAGCAGGCGGCCGGAGAGTTCCGCCGCAGCACGTCGGGCAAGGGCTGGGAGCGCCTGCAGCCCTGGCTTCTGCCACTGGGCCTGCTGGCCATCTGGCAGGCGGCGAGCGCGCTGCAGTGGGTCGATCCGGCGATCCTCGCCAGCCCCGCGTCAGTCGCTGTTGCTCTCTGGGATGGCCTGCTGGACAGCAGCCTGGCCATAGCGCTGCTGGCGAGTCTGCAACGTACACTCGCCGGCCTGCTGCTGGGCGGCTCGCTGGGCTTCCTGCTCGGCCTCGGGCTTGGCCTGTTGCGCCCGGCGGAGCGGTTGCTCGGCCCGTCCTTCGCGGCGCTGCGGCAAGTGGCGATCTTCGCCTGGGTGCCGCTGCTCACCGCCTGGTTCGGCCTGGGCGAGCTGGCCAAGGTGGTGTTCGTCGGCCTGGCCGCGTTCTTTCCGCTGCTGCTGGCGACCCAGCGCGGCATCGCCAGCCTGCCGGCGCAACTGACCGAGGCGGCCATCGCGCTGCGCCTGTCGCCCTGGCAACGGCTGCGCCGGCTGGTGCTGCCCGGCGCTGCGCCGTCGGTGTTCGCCGGGGTGCGCCTGGCGCTGATCTACGCCTGGCTCGGCACCATCGGCGCCGAATACTTCATGCCTTCGGACGGCGGTATCGGCAGCCTGATGATCGGCGCGCAACAACTCTTCCGCATGGACCTGGTCGGCGCCGGCATGTTGCTGGTGGGCTTGACTGGAGCTCTGCTGGCTGCCGTCGGCCAGCGCATCGAAGCGCGGGTGACGCGCTGGAGACACGCATGAATGCTTTCGCTTCCCCGGCCCTGGTGAGCTTTCGCCAGGTCGCCAAGAGTTTCCCCGTGGACGGCCGCGAGCTGCAGGCCATCGAGCGTTTCGACCTGGAGGTCGCCGACGGCGAGTTCATCGCCATCGTCGGTGCCAGCGGTTGCGGCAAGTCCACCTTGCTGCGCCTGCTGGTGGGGCTCGATCGCGAGTTCCAGGGCGAGATCCGCATCGACGGCAAGCCCATCGACGGCATCGGCGGCGAGCGCGGCATCGTGTTCCAGGAGCATCGTCTATTCCCCTGGCTGACCGTGGAGCAGAACGTCGCCCTCGGTCTGGTCAACGAACCGCTGAGCGAGACCGGCAAGGCTGCCAGGGTCGCCGATTATCTCCAGCTGGTGGGCCTGACGGCCTTCGCCCGGGCCTACCCGCACCAACTCTCCGGCGGCATGGCGCAGCGCGTGGCCATCGCCCGCGGGCTGGTGGCCAGCCCGCGCATCCTGCTGCTGGATGAGCCCTTCGGCGCCCTGGATGCGCTGACTCGCCAGCAACTGCAGGAGGAACTGCAGCGCATCCGCCAGCGCGAACGCATCACCACGGTGCTGGTGACCCACGACGTGGAGGAGGCGCTATTCCTCGCCGACCGCGTGGTGGTGATGGCGCCGCGGCCGGGGCGGATCAAGCGCATCGTCGAGGTGCCGCTGGAGCACCCGCGCGAGCGCGGCGGCTACGACTTCCTGCGCCAGCGCGAGGCGCTGCTGCGCGAGCTGACGGGAGAGGGCGACTACGTCGCGCCGCAGCCCAAGCGCGTGGAAGACCTGCCGTTAGAGTTTCTTGCCTGCTGACCGAAAACCCTCATCCCAGCGCTCTCCCAGAGGGAGAGGGAGCCGTCCTCTGCCAGCCTGGAAGCACGGAGTCGATCCCCGTGCCGATCAGTTCCCTCTCCCTCCGGGAGAGGGTTAGGGCGAGGGTGCTCTGGAAACACTGACCTCAACCATGAGACCCGCCATGAGCAAACGCCCCAACTTCCTCGTCATCGTTGCCGACGACCTCGGTTTCTCCGACCTCGGCGCCTTCGGTGGCGAGATCGCCACGCCACACCTGGACGCCCTGGCCCTCGAAGGCCTGCGCCTGACCGACTTCCACACCGCGCCGACCTGCTCGCCGACGCGCTCGATGCTGCTCACCGGCACCGACCACCACATCGCCGGCATCGGCACCATGGCCGAGGCGTTGACGCCGGAGCTGGAAGGCAAGCCGGGCTACGAGGGTTACCTGAACGACCGCGTCGTGGCGCTGCCCGAACTGCTGCGCGAGGCCGGCTACCAGACGCTGTTGTCCGGCAAATGGCACCTGGGCCTGAAGCTCGAACAGGCACCCCATGCACGCGGCTTCGAGCGTTCCTTCTCGTTGTTGCCGGGCGCCGCCAACCACTATGGTTTCGAGCCGCCGTACGACGAGACCACGCCGCGCATCCTCAAGGGCACGCCGGCCCTGTATGTCGAGGACGACCAGTTCATCGACGAGCTGCCGGCGGACTTCTATTCCTCCGACGCCTTTGGCGACAAGCTGATCGACTATCTCAAGGAGCGCGACCAGAGCCGGCCGTTCTTCGCCTATTTGCCGTTCTCCGCGCCGCACTGGCCGCTGCAGGCGCCCAAGGAGGTGGTCGACAAGTACCGGGGCCGCTACGACGCCGGCCCCGAGGCGCTGCGCCTGGAACGCCTGGAACGGCTCAAGCAGCTGGGCCTGATCGACGCCGACGTGCAGGCGCATCCGGTACTGGCGATCAGCAAGGAGTGGGCGCGCCTGAGCGACGGGGAGAAGGCGAAATCGGCGCGGGCCATGGAGGTCTACGCGGCGATGGTCGAGCGCCTGGACTGGAACGTCGGCCGGGTCGTCGAGTACCTGCGCCAGCAGGGTGAGCTGGACAATACCTTCGTCCTGTTCATGTCCGATAACGGCGCCGAAGGTGCGCTGCTGGAGGCCTTCCCGCGCTTCGGCCCGGACCTGCTGAGCTTCCTCGACCAGCACTACGACAACAGCCTGGAGAACATCGGCCGCGCCAACTCCTACATCTGGTACGGCCCGCGCTGGGCCCAGGCGGCCACCGCGCCGTCGCGCCTGTACAAGGCCTTCACCACCGAGGGCGGCATTCGCGTGCCGGCACTGGTGCGCTACCCGGCGCTGAAACGCCAGGGCGAGGTCAGCCACTCGTTCTCCACCGTGATGGACATCACCCCGACCATCCTCGACCTGGCCGGCGTGCGCCATCCGGGCAAGCACTGGCACGGCCGCGAGGTCGCCGAAGTGCGCGGCAAGTCCTGGCTGGGCTGGCTCTCCGGCGAGACCGAACAGGCCCACGACGAGAAGACCGTCACCGGCTGGGAGCTGTTCGGTATGCGCGCCATCCGCCAGGGCGATTGGAAGGCGGTGTACCTGCCGGCTCCGGTCGGCCCGGCCACCTGGCAGCTCTACGATCTGGCCAGCGACCCGGGCGAGACGCGGGACCTCGCCAAGAGCGAACCTGCGCGCCTGGAGGCATTGATCGAGCACTACAAGCAGTACGTCAACGAGACCGGTGTGATCGACGCACCGCCGCCGTTCCTGGCGCGCTGAAGGCCGGCGCCTCAGCGTCCTTTCCTGCCCGCAGTCCGGCGGGAGGGGCGTTGAAACGCTCCGGCATGAAAAAGCCGGTAGCCGCCCGACTGCTCGGACTGACGGCGGCACCGGCATGCGCTTCGAGCCGGCCTGGCCCGGTTATTTTGCTGCTGTGTCTGGCTCGCTCAGGCGGGCCCATCCTTGAGGCCGTCCTGGTGGGCGGCGGACAGGTGGGGTTCCTGCCGGCTGTCCTCCGGTTCGATGTCCACCCATTCCTCCAGTAACTCCTCGCGGCTCACTTGCGGATCGGGGTCGGGGATATCCACCGGGTTTTTCATGCTCACCTCGCTTGCCGGGCCTGTTTGTCGGCAAGGGCACGCAGGCGCACGCCGGCCACCACCACCTTGCGCGGCCGGTGGGTCGGGTTGACGGGGACGAAGGTCTGCAACTCGATGCGCTTGAGGAACCAGTCGACGTTGTCCTCTTCCAGCGGCCCTTCCACGGTCATCAGGTCGCGGCGGATGCGCTCCACCAGGTTGTTCAGCAGCACCGCGCTGGATTGCTCTTCCTGCTGGATGACCCGAGAGATGAGACGCTTGCCCGCGGCATTGCGCAGGTTGATCAGCAGCGTACCGTCGGGCCTGGTGGCGAACTGCGGGCGATAGTCGCTGAACAGGTGGCTCAGGTGCTCGATGGCGGCATTGCGGCAACTGGACATGTCTTTCCCTCCCGGTGGTTGGCAGAGGCCGGAGCGCCGGCCTGAGCCAGGAACCTCGCATCAGCCATGCCAGGCCGGGGAAAGCTGTTTCATCCGCTTAACAGGTTGTTATTGCTGCAAATGCCCAACCGATGCTGGCCAATGGTCATTTGCAGGATGCAAGGGCGCACCAGCAAGGGGCTGGAAAATGCACGGCGCGGCGCTTCGCTTGCTCATTTGCGCGGCACGCCTTCCGTCTGAAATCCGCCTCGATTCCAGGTGTGCATTCGGCCGCCAGTACCGCTTGCCATGGCTGGCGCTTCGCCCGCCATGGCCGTTGAACAGTAGCGCCTGGGCCAATCGCCAGCATTTCTCTCCGGTGCTCGGGCAGGCAGGGTTCAGCCAGAGGAGAGGAGGTGGCCATGACGCAGTTGCGACGACTGGATGTGGAAGCGGTTCTCCACGAAGCCTATCCGCTGTTCGATTTCTCCTGCTTCCGGGAGGCCGGCGGCCGCTATTCGATCCGCTTCGGCAGCCAGTTGGCGGATATGCCCTGTGTCACCGTGGTCGGCATCCATGGCGACGAGTTGAGCAGCGCCGGGCGCGTCCGCAGCCTGGGCCTGGAGCTGATCGACAGCTTTATCGATTCTTAGCGGACGCCACGCTGCTGAGCATCGGGACCGGCGCGCGGTGGCGAGCGAGCGGGCCGCTGACCACCGCACGGGCATCAATGCTGATTGCGGCTCAAGGCGCAGGCCGCTGCCAGCAGGCCTGCGGCGGCGGCCAGTATTGCCGCCGTCTGCCAGGGATGTTCGCCGGCATATTCGCTGCCGGCACGGATGGCCCGGCGACTGCGGCGGATCAGGTGTTCACTGGTCTCCCGGCTCTCGTCCACCAGATCGCGCAATTTCGCCTTGAACGCCGGGAGCTGGTCGGCCGTCAGGTCCCGGCCGCTGACCAGCAGGTTTTCCAGGTCATCGACCAGTGATTGCAGTTCCTGCACGCCGCTGGTGCGGCTGGAGGGGAACCATCGATAGCTGCCCATGGAGTGTCTCCTTGTCTGTTCGGGTCGGAATGGGGGCGGAAGGGGCGTTCGGCTTCGCGTTGCTGCTCGACTGATTTCCGCCACCGCAGGCGTCGAGCCGTGGACGCGCTACCTCGCGCTTTTGCCAATTGGCAGAGCCATTCGGAAGAGTCCGACGCTCGCCAGCCGTTCACTGATTCTGATGAGTGGAACCTGACGGTGGGCGCCCGGCGTGCTTGAGTGCAGGAGGCGCTTGCAGGCATCGGGTCACGGCGAAACGGGTGCGAGCAGGTGCGACGATTGGCGGCAGTGCGCGGGGGCGCGCAGCGATGATCCCTTGTGCGAGGATGCCGCCCGCCACGCCACGAGCACTTCAACGAACCGGGGGATTGCAGCCGATGATGATCCGCGACTTTCGCGACGACGACATGGACCGGGTGCTGGATATCTGGCTGCGAGCTTCGCAGCAGGCTCACGACTTCATTCGCGCCGACTTCTGGCGCGAACGCCTGCAGGACATGCGGGATATCTACCTGCCGGCCGCTGCCTCGCGGGTCGTCGAGAACGATGGCTGCATCTGTGGTTTCTACAGCCTGCATGACGGCGCACTGGCGGCCTTGTTCGTCGCCCCGGAATGCCAGGGCAAGGGCATCGGCTCGGTCCTGCTGAGCGACGCCAAGATTCACCTGCCGATGCTGGAGCTGGCGGTCTATTCCAACAATACCGGTGCCGTGGCCTTCTACCAGCGGCACGGCTTCGTCGTGCTGGAGGAGCGGCAGGACGAGCACACCGGGCACCCCGAAACCCTCATGGGCTGGACGGCACGGGCGATTTCCTGCGGGTGCTAGGCGGGAGAAGTGCGCAGCGGGCTACCAGAAACTGCTGGCGTGCCGGCTGGAGGCATAGTCCAGGTGCAGGGCGAACGCGCTCTGGAAGAACTCCAGGAGACGGGTGTCCAGCACCAGTTCGTTGAGTGAGGCGATAGAGCCGATCACCTGCTTCACATCGGCGTCGGTTTCCCCGCAGCGGTTCTCATGGCAGAGACGCTGGGTCTGCGGGTCGGCGCTGATGCGGCAGATGCATTCGGTGTCGCGGCAGGAGTTGCGCACCTTCAGGCTCAGCTCCGGCAGGTCGCGGCGGCCATCCAGCAATTCCACGCTGCATTCCAGGCCGTGCTGGCGGGCGAATTCGCTGGCACGTGCGAAGGCGGGCAGGGCCACTGCCACCAGGGCATTCTGGTAGGCGTTGGCGAAACTCTCAGGGTCAGCGCTCATCCGGTTTCTCCTGGGCTCAATGCACAAATCCCGGCGCATGACGGGCCGGGCTAGTGTGATGGACCACGGAAGGCGCAGCTTGCGCGATGGCTCGGCGGATTTTCCGCCGAGCGGTTGCACGGTCTGGCACCTCAGGCGACAGCCGGGACCTCTGCTTCGGCGCGCAACGCCTCGATCACCGCCGGGCGCGTTGCGACCGCCTGGCGGAAGCGGCGGATCGCCGGATAAACGCCGAGATCGACCTTCAGTTGCTCGGACCAGCCCAGCACGGTGAACAGGTACGCATCGGCAATGCTGAAGCTGTCACCGGCGACCTGGCCGTTCGCTGCCAGCTCCTGCTCCAGGTAACCCAGGCGCCGGGCCAGTTTCGAGCGAAGCAGGTCCTTCACCGGCTCGGGGATCTCGCTGTCGAACAGCGGGCTCATCCCCGCGTGCAGTTCGCTGCCGATGAAGTTCAGCTGCGCCTGCAGGTGCGTGCGCTCAAGGGTGCCGTTGGCGGGGGCGAGGCCCGCCTCGGGTTGCAGGTCGGCGAGGTACTGTAGAATCGCCGCGCCCTCGGTCAGCACAGTGCCGTCTTCCAGCTGCAGCGCTGCTACATAGCCCTTCGGATTGATGCGGTAGAAGTCCTGGCCATCGGCGGTGCGTTTGGTCCGGTTGTCCACGCGCACCAGCGAAAACGGCAGGCCCAGCTCGCGCAGAACGATGTGTGCAGCGAGAGAGCAGGCATTGGGGGCGAAGTAGAGTTTCATCGGGTCGGGCCCTGGTTTGAAGTGGGCGGCCAGTATTCCCGACCCCGATGCTGCGCGTAAGAACGCACTTTTTTGTGGCCTGGGCACAAAAAGGTTACCGGGAAGGACAGATGAAGAAGAACGTTTCGGGCTGCTCGGTCGAAGAAGCCATGCGCGTGATTGGCGGCCGCTGGCGCCTGTTGCTGGTGTCGTACCTGCTCGATGGCAGCAAGCGCTTCAACGAGTTGCGACGCGACATGCCGGAAATTTCCCAACGGGTGCTCACCGCCGAACTGCGTGCGCTGGAAGAGGCAGGGCTGGTGACCCGCACCGTTTACCCCGAGGTTCCGCCCCGCGTCGAGTATTGCCTGAGCGCCGACGGCGCGCGGCTGCGGCCGGTGGTGGAGGTGGTGAAGACCTTCGGTCTGTGGCTCAAGGCGCGCCCGGCGGCCCGGGAGGCCGTGTAGCCTGATGGAACGCTTCTACAACTGAGCACCGGGAATGCTCCGGGTTGCACCTTTTCCAGCCCTGGCACGAACACTGCTTTCTTCCTGCCGTCCGGCCGGTCCTTGCGGGTTGCAGCCGGGCGAGGCCGTTGGCATGCTCCGTTTGGTAGCGCCGGGTGTGGGAAATGTCACCGGTTGCACCGGATTCGCGCGTACGACCAAAGGCTTGTTTTTATTGGGTTGCACCTGGTTGCACCTTGCAATTCGGCGGTATAACCTTGCGCCGTTTTCAGGCACACCTTCTAACAACAGGAAGCCCCATGGCCACCACCACCCTTGGCGTGAAGCTCGACGACGCCACCCGCGAGCGCCTCAAGCTGGCTGCCCAGCAACTCGACCGTACCCCGCACTGGCTGATCAAGCAGGCTATCTTCTCCTACCTGGAGCAGGTGGAAGGCGGCCTCACGCCGGCCGAACAGTCCGGTCTGGCCGCGGCCGCGGGCGATGAGTCGCTGGATTCGCTGAACGAACAAGGGTTGCAGGTCTTCCTCGATTTCGCCGAGAGCATCCTGCCGCAGTCGGTGCTGCGCGCGGCCATCACCGCCGCCTATCGCCGCCCGGAAACCGAGGCGCTGCCGATGCTGCTGGACCTGGCGCGGCTGCCGAAGGAGCAGGCCGCCGCCGCCAACAAGATGGCGCTGGGCATCGCCGAGAAGCTGCGCAACCAGAAGAACGCCGGTGGCCGCCAGGGTCTGGTGCAGGGCCTGCTGCAGGAGTTCTCCCTGTCTTCCCAGGAGGGCGTGGCGCTGATGTGCCTGGCCGAGGCGCTGCTGCGTATCCCGGACAAGGCCACCCGTGACGCGCTGATCCGCGACAAGATCAGCAACGGCAACTGGAGCCAGCACCTGGGCCAGAGCCCGTCGATGTTCGTCAACGCCGCTTCCTGGGGCCTGCTGATCACCGGCAAGCTGGTCTCGACCCATACCGAGACCGGCATGTCCTCGGCGCTCAACCGCATCATCGGCAAGTCCGGCGAGCCGCTGATCCGCAAGGGCGTGGACATGGCCATGCGCCTGATGGGCGAGCAGTTCGTCACCGGCGAGACCATCGCCGAAGCCCTGGCCAACGCCGCCAACATGGAATCCCGCGGCTTCCGCTACTCCTACGACATGCTCGGCGAAGCCGCGCTGACCGAAGAAGACGCCAAGCGCTACCTGGCCTCCTACGAGCAGGCCATCCACGCCATCGGCAAGGCTTCCCATGGCCGCGGCATCTACGAAGGTCCGGGCATCTCGATCAAGCTTTCCGCCCTGCACCCGCGCTACAGCCGCGCCCAGTACGACCGTGTAATGGACGAGTTGTACCCGACCGTCCTCGGCCTGGTGAAGATGGCCCGCGACTACGACATCGGCATCAACATCGACGCCGAGGAAGCTGACCGCCTGGAAATCTCCCTCGACCTGCTCGAGCGCCTGTGCTTCGAGCCGTCGCTGGCCGGCTGGAACGGTATCGGCTTCGTCATCCAGGCCTACCAGAAGCGCTGCCCGTACGTGATCGACTACGTCATCGACCTGGCCAAGCGCAGCCGCCACCGCCTGATGATCCGCCTGGTGAAGGGCGCCTACTGGGACAGCGAGATCAAGCTGGCCCAGGTCAACGGCCTGGAAGGCTACCCGGTCTACACCCGCAAGCCGTACACCGACGTTTCCTACCTGGCCTGCGCGCGCAAGCTGCTGGCCGTGCCGGAAGCCATCTACCCGCAGTTCGCCACCCACAACGCCCACTCGCTGTCGGCCATCTACCAGCTGGCCGGGCAGAACTACTACCCGGGCCAGTACGAGTTCCAGTGCCTCCACGGCATGGGCGAGCCGCTGTACGAGCAGGTCGTGGGCAAGATTGCCGACGGCAAGTTCAACCGCCCGTGCCGCATCTATGCACCGGTGGGCAGCCACGAAACGCTGCTGGCGTACCTGGTGCGCCGCCTGCTGGAGAACGGCGCCAACACCTCCTTCGTCAACCGCATCGCCGATCACAGCATTTCGCTCAAGGACCTGGTGCTGGATCCGGTGCTGCAGGTCGAGCAGATGGCGGCGCAGGAAGGCACCCTGGGCCTTCCGCACCCGCGCATCCCGCTGCCGCGTGACCTCTACGGCGATGCCCGCCTGAACTCCGCCGGCATCGACCTGGCCAACGAACACCGTCTGGGTTCGCTGTCCTCTGCGTTGTTGTCGAGCACCAATCACGCCTATGTCGCCGAGCCGATGCTGGGCCTGGCCGATGCTGCTCCGGGCGAGCCGCAGCCGGTGCGCAACCCGGCTGATCACCGCGACGTGGTGGGCCATGTGCGCGAGGCCAGCGAAGCCGACGTGAACAACGCCATCCTCGGCGCGCTGTCCAGCGCGCAGATCTGGCAATCGACCCAGCCGGCCGAGCGCGGCGCCATCCTGCAGCGCGCCGCCGACCTGATGGAAGCCGAGATCCAGTCGCTGATGGGCGTGCTGGTGCGCGAGTCGGGCAAGACCTTCGCCAACGCCATCGCCGAAGTGCGCGAGGCCGTGGACTTCCTGCGCTACTACGGCGCCCAGGCCAGCACCCACTTCGCCAACGACAGCCACCGCCCGCTGGGCCCGGTGGTCTGCATCAGCCCGTGGAACTTCCCGCTGGCGATCTTCAGTGGCCAGGTAGCCGCCGCCCTCGCCGCCGGCAACACCGTGCTGGCCAAGCCTGCCGAGCAGACGCCGCTGATCGCCGCGCAAGCCGTGCGCATCCTGCTCGAAGCCGGCGTACCCGCCGGTGCCGTGCAGCTGCTGCCGGGCCGTGGCGAAACCGTCGGTGCCCGTCTGGTCGGCGACGAGCGCGTGCGTGGCGTGATGTTCACCGGTTCCACCGAAGTGGCCGGCATCCTCCAGCGCAACATCGCCGGCCGTCTCGACGCCCAGGGCCGCACCATCCCGCTGATCGCCGAGACCGGTGGCCTCAACGCCATGATCGTCGACTCCTCGGCGCTGGCCGAGCAGGTGGTGGTGGACGTGGTCAACTCCGCCTTCGACAGCGCCGGCCAGCGCTGCTCCGCGCTGCGCGTGCTCTGCGTGCAGGAAGACGCCGCCGACCGCGTGATCGCCATGCTCAAGGGCGCCATGGCCGAGTACCGCGTCGGTGCGCCGGAGCGCCTGCATACCGACATCGGCCCGGTGATAGACGAAGAAGCCAAGGGCAATATCGACAAGCACATCCAGGTGATGCGCGACAAAGGCCGCAAGGTATTCCAGAGCGCCCGCGTGGATGCCGAGGAGATCAAGCGCGGCACCTTCGTCGTGCCGACCCTGATCGAGCTGGAGAGCTTCAGCGAGCTCAAGCGCGAAATCTTCGGCCCGGTACTGCACGTGGTGCGTTACGAGCGAGCCGAGCTGGACCAGCTGCTCGCGCAGATCAACGAATCCGGTTACGGCCTGACCCTCGGCGTGCACACCCGCATCGACGAGACCATCGCCCAGGTCGTGGGCAGCGCCCATGTCGGCAACCTGTACGTCAACCGCAACGTGGTTGGTGCCGTGGTCGGCGTGCAGCCCTTCGGTGGTGAAGGCCTGTCCGGCACCGGTCCCAAGGCCGGCGGCCCGCTGTACCTGTACCGCCTGCTCTCGACCCGCCCGCAGGAGGCCGTGGCCAACCAGCTCAAGGGCGACGGCGCGCAGGCGCTGCCGCGTCCGAAGGATGCCGAGAAGGCCGTGGAAGCACTCGCCCAGTGGGCGCAGAAGGACACCGCCCTGGCGGCGCAACTGGCCGGCTATGCCGCTCTCTCGCAGAGCTTCACCCAGCAGGTACTGACCGGCCCGACCGGTGAGCGCAACAGCTACACCCTGCTGCCGCGCGAGCACGTGCTGTGCCTGGCGGAAGACCGCGCCGACCTGCTCGCGCAGCTGGCCGCCGTGCTCGCGGTGGGCAGCCGTGCGCTGGTTGCCGAGTCCAACGCCGCCGTGGTGAAGGAACTGCCGAAGGAAGTCGCCCAGCGCATCGAGCTGGTCGCCGACTGGAGCACGACCGACAAGGTGTTCGACGCCATCCTGCACCACGGCGATTCCGATCAGTTGCGTGCAGTGTGCGAACTGGCTTCGCAGCGTAAGGGCGCCATCGTCGGCGTGACCGGGCTGAACCGCGGGGAAACCGATATCCCGCTGGAACGCCTGCTGATCGAACGCGCGCTGAGCGTCAACACTGCTGCCGCCGGTGGCAACGCCAGCCTGATGACCATCGGCTGAGGTCGATGCCGCAAGCGCCTCACCGGGCGCTTGCGGCAAGCTTTCGGCCGCTCCTGCGGCCATCCGGCCTGCCAGCCTTCGGGTGGGGCTATCCGCTCCCGGCAGACCGTTCCCCTCGCGCCTTCGGCGCAATTCGTTTCGGGCTTCGTGCCCGGCACAACGGCGGAGCTACCCGCTCCGCCGATTCCCTTCCCACAACATCAGACCGGCGCCGCGGTGCGGGTCAGTTGCTCCAGCAGTTCCAGGTCGGTACTCATGCCCGAGGTCTCGCGGATACGCGCGAGGATCTGTTTCTTCAGCGCGATGAATTCAGCCGACATCTTCATGTCCTGATTCCGCTCGGCGGGCAGCGGCACCTCGTAGACGCTGTCGATGCGCCCGGGGCGCGGCGCCATCAGCACTACGCGGCCACCCAGGTAGATCGCCTCGTCGACGTCGTGGGTGACGAACAGGATGGTGCTGTTCTCCAGCCGGTGCACGTGGCGGATCAGGTCGTGCATGACCTCGCGGGTCTGTGCATCCAGTGCGCCGAAGGGCTCGTCCATCAGCAGAATCTGCGGCTTGGGCATCAAGGCACGGGCAATCGCCACGCGCTGCTGCATGCCGCCGGAAAGCTGGCTGGGGTAGGCCTGGGCGAAAGCCGACAGGCCCATCAGGTTGAGCAGCGCATCGGCGCGGCCACTGGCGACTTCCACATCGGCATCGCTGCGCACGGTGTCGGACACCACCTTGAGCCGGCGGCAGAACTTGATGTTGTCCATCACCTTCAGCCAGGGGTAGAGGCTGTAGTGCTGGAACACCATGGCGCGGTCGATGCCGGGGCCGTCCACGGCGCGGCCATCGACCAGGATTTCGCCGCCGCTGTGGCGCTCCAATCCGCCGATGCTGCGCAGCAGGGTGGACTTGCCGCAGCCCGAGGCGCCGACGAAGGTAACGAACTCGTTGGCGCGGATATCCAGGTTGATGTCCTGCAGTGCCTGCACCTGGCGGCCCTGGCTGCTGAAGACCTTGTCGACGTGGCGGATGGCGATCTTGCTCTGGCTCATGCCGGTTACCTCTTCATCCAGGGGAAGGCTGCCCGGCCGAGCCAGCGGAACGCCTGGTCGGTGAGCAGGCCGATGACGCCGATCAGCAGGATGCCGGCGAAGATCTTGTCGGTCTGCATGTAGCGCTGCGCCTTGAGGATGGCGTAGCCGAGGCCCGAATTGGCGGCCACCAGCTCGGCCACCACCAGGTAGGTCCAGGCCCAGCCGCAGGTGATGCGCAGGGTGTCCAGCAGCGCCGGGCGCGCCGAGGGCAGTACCACCAGCTTGATGATTTCCGCGCGGTTGGCGCCCATGGTCTGCGCCGCCTCGATCTGCGCCATGGGCACGCGGCGCACGTCCTCGGCGACCATCAGCACCATCTGGAAGAAAGTGCCGATGAAGATGATCAGCACCTTGGAGCCTTCGTCGATGCCGACCCAGAGCATCACCAGCGGAATGAAGGCCACCGCCGGCATGTAGCGGATGAAGTCGGTGAGCGGTTCGAGGAAGGCCTGCACCGGGCGATAGGTGCCGATGTAAAGGCCAATGGGAAGGGCGATCACCGCCGAGGCGAGGAAGCCGCCCATGACCCGGTAGACGCTGATGGCGATATCGCCGACCAGGCCTTCGTCGCTCCACCAGTGGCCCAGGCGTGCGAGCACGGCATCGGGGCTGGGGAAGAACATCGGATTGGTCAGCCCCAGGGCGCCGCAGGCCCACCAGAGCACCACGGGCAACAGCAGGCCTGCGCTGGCCAATGCCCAGAAGGCGCCGCGCGGCAGGTCGCCGCGAATTACCCACCAGCGCTGGCGGGCGGGTTGCGCCAGTGGGCGCGGCAGGGGTTGGTGGGCGGTCATGGCGTCACCTCCTCGGGGAACAGGGGCAGTTCGCAGGGTTGCCAGCCACCGGCGGGCGGCGTGGCGCCGAGGCTGTTCAGCCAGGTGGCGTCGGCCAGCAGTTCGGGGTGGTCCGGATCGGCCGTGGCGGGCAGCAGCTCGGCGCCGATGCGAGCGGGCAGGGTGGACAGCTCGATCTTCCAGGGCGTTTCACCGCCGTAGTGGCGCCCGAACGACAGCTCGAAATCCAGCAACTCCGGGTGGTCGCTGTCCAGCAGGGCGGCCAGTGAGTCGGCCATCGGCAATGCCTCCCGGCGCCCGGCGGCGAACAGGAAGCAATCGCCGGCCAGCAGCAGGCAACCCTGGCGGCCATCGGCGGCGCTTAACCACACGCCGCGATTGCGCCCGATGGATTCCGGCAGGCGCTCCCAGACTTCGTGGTAACTGCCATCCAGGCCGTCTTCCAGCACCTTCTCACTGTTTACGAAGTGCATGCGGCCGATGTCCTCGCCGCCATTGGGCGGCTGGAAGTCGATTGCCCGGTGCCATTGGCAAATGTCTCCGGTGATCTCGGTGATGCCGGCAAATCCCGCCTGGGCGGACAGCTCGCCGGGCGATTGCGGCGCAGGCAGGGGAATGCGCAGGTCGGCGAACAGGCGCCCGGTCTGCAGCCAGTAGACACGGGTGCGAGTGTCGTGGGTGCCGCCGGTGGTGGTCAGCAGGGTGCGTTGCCAGACGCCGAGGTAAGCGGGTGGCACCGCGGGAATGCTCTTCAGACGGGACATGCGGACTCCTCCCATTCGGCGAGTACGGCCGGGCTGCCTTGCACGCGACCGAACAGGCCGCCTTCCACCTCGACCATCGCCAGGGCGGCGGCATGCAGTTCGGCGCTGGGCGAGCCGCAGGCATCGCTCACCAGAGTACAGGCATAACCCAGTTCCACCGCGGCGCGCAGGGTGGAGGAAACGCACACTTCGGTGGTCACCCCGCACAGCACCAGGTGGCCGATGCCGCGGCTGCGCAGCAGCAGGTCCAGGTCGGTGTAGGCGAAGGCGCTGTAGCCGGGCTTGTCCACCACCGGTTCGCCGGGCAGCGGGCGCAGTTCGTCGATCAAGTCGTGGCCATACTCGCCGCGCACCAGCAGGCGGCCCAGCGGGCCCTGGTGGCCGATCGGCGCACCGGCGAATTCGGCGCGGTGGCGCTTGCTGGCGTGCAGGTCGCTGAGGTCGGCGCGATGGCCTTCGCGGGTATGCACCACCAGCAGGCCAAGGCTGCGGGCGCTGTCCAGCAGCCGGGAGATGGCCGGAATCGGCGCGCGCAGGCGGTCGATGTCCAACCCGGCCTGGTCGGCGTAGCCGCCGGGGGCGCAGAAGTCGCGCTGCATGTCGATGACGATCAGGGCGGTGCTCACAGGCGGAACTCCTTGCGCACGGCCTGGGCGATGCCGCCGACGATGTCGCGGGCCATGCGCAGGCCCTTGTCGGCGCTGGAGCCGCGCGCCGAGGAGAGCACGCCCGACGGCGGCACCCACTCGGTGCGGCTGGGGTACATGTCGTAGGGCGGGAAGTCGGCGGGGCCGTCGTCGGGGATCAGGTCCAGGCGCACGAGGTTGGGCAGGTAGTGCAGCATCAGCGAGGTTTCGATCACTGCGGCGTGCTCCAGGGCGAAGCCGGGGAAGCCGTCGGGGAAGACGTCATTCAGAGTGGTCTCGCTGCAGAAATCCCAATGCTCCAGGCGCATCACTTCCAGCGGGCTGGAAGGCCCCAGTTCGCGCAGGGCGAGCTGGATGCCTTCGGTGACGAACCATTGGTTCTCGTAATGGCCGTCCACCAATACCAGGCGGGTCACGCCGTGGCGGGCGAACTCGCGCACGGCGTCGCGCACCAGCGCAATCAGCGTCTGCCCGTCGAGGCTGGTGGTGCCGCAGAAATGCTGGCCGCCGCCGCACTTGGGCTGCGACTTGTAGCCATAGGAGAGCGCGGGCGCGACCAGCCCGTCGACCTGCCGGGCAACGTCTTCGCACAGCGCGCTGGCCAGCAGCGCGTCGGTGCCCAGCGGCAGGTGCGGGCCGTGCTGCTCGGTGGCGCCGCAGGGCAGGAATACCACGGGGGATTGCTCGCGCACCCGGCGCGCGTACTCGACCCAGCTGAGCTGGTCCATCCGGACAGTCATGATTCGGCCTCGCAGAGAGTGGGGGAAGGTTCGGGTGAAGGGCGCGCGGCGATCAGTGCCGCGGCCAGTACCAGCGAGCCGCCGAGCCATTCGCGCAGGCCCAGCTCGCGCTCGCCGATCCAGGCGGCAGTGAGCACCGCCACCAGCAGTTCGATCACCACCAGCACCGCAGCGCGGCTCGCCTCGAGATGGCTGAAGCCGTATTGCGCCGCGCCCATGGCGGCCAGCCAGAACAGGCCGAAGGCGGCCAGTTGGAGCCATTGCTGAGCGTCTACGGCCGGTAGAGATGTGCCTTGCAGCCAGCAGAACAACCCTCCCAGCACGGCGCTGCCGATGAAGCCGACCACCGCCTTGCTGGTCAGCGGCACCTGCTCGGCGGCGCGGGTGGCCAGGTTGTTCAGGGCGAAGGCAAAGCCGGCGGAGAGCGCCAGCCAGTCGCTGGCGCCCAGCGGGCGGAAGGTTTCGCGGCTGACGCCCAGGGTCAGCGCGATGCCGCACATGGCCAGTAGTAGCGCGCCGAGGCGTGGCGGGGTGAGGCGTTCGCCGAACAGCACTCGCCCGCCGATCAGACCCCATACCGGCGCCAGATAGAACAGCAGCATGGCGCGCACCACGTCGCCCTCGGACAGCGCCGCCACCAGCCCCGCCGTGGCCCAGCCGCCGAACATGCAGATAGCCAGCAGGGCATTGCGTTGCGGCCACCATTGCCGGCGCTGGCTCAGCACCAGCGGCACGGCCAGCGCGCTAAGCAGGCCATAGGTACAGAGCACCAGCGGCATGCCCGAAAGTCCCTGGCCGGCAAAGTGCGCCAGGGGCATCCAGCCCAGGCCCCAGATGGCGGCGCCCAGCAGCAGGACGATTTCCGCGCGCATCAGGCGCCCATCCAGGCACCGCCATTGGCGCCGAGTATCTGTCCGTGGAAGAAACTGGCCTCAGGCGAAACCAGGAACAGCACCGCCGCCGCGATTTCCTCGGGCTTGCCCAGGCGCCCGGCGGGAATCGCCGTTTCGCGGGCGATCATCGCTTCGCTCATGTGCTCCACCGAGACCATCGGCGTGTCCACCGGCCCCGGCGCCACGCCGTTGATGCGGATGTGCGGGGCGAACTCGCGGGCCAGCGCCTTGGTCAGGCCGATCACCCCGGCCTTGGCCGCGCAATAGGCGGCGTAACGCTCGCGGCCGAGCTGGCCAAGTTCCGAGGCGATATTGACCACGCAGCCATCCCCGCGCGCCTGCATGTGCGCCAGGGCGTGGCGGCAGCAGCGATAGACCGCCGTGAGGTCGACGCCGAGCAGCGCGGCCCAGTCGTCCTCGCTGGTGTCGAGAAAAGGTTTCTCCAGGATGATCCCGGCGTTGTTCACCAGGATGTGCAGGTCGCCCTCGGCAAGCACGCGGGCGAACAGGTCCTCGACCTGCTGCGGCGCGGAAACGTCTGCCTGAGCCGCGTAGGCCCTTCCGCCCGAGGCGGCGATGCGTGCCACCAGCGCGGTGGCGGCTTCGGGTTGGTCGAGGTGGTTGATCCATACCGTCGCCCCGGCTCCCGCCAGCGCCAGGGCCGTGGCGCGGCCGATACCCTGGGTGGCGCCGGTGACCAGCGCGGTCTGTCCTTCGAGCGGTTTCATCAGTGCATGACCTCGCCATGGCTGACTGACAGCGCCTGGCCGGTGAGGGCGGTGGCCAGCGGGCTGCCGAGGAACAGGAAGGTGCCGGCCAGGTCCGCCGGCGTCAGCAGCTCAGGCACCGCCTGGGCGGCGAGTATCTGCGCCAGTTCCTCGGTTTCGCTGCGCCCATTGGAGGTGGCCATCACCGCGAGCGAGCGCATGGCCGCCTCGGTGGCAATCCAGCCGGGGCACACGGCGTTGACGCGGATGCGCTGTGGCCCGAGTTCCCAGGCCAGCGAGCGCGTCAGGCCGATCACCGCGTGTTTGCTGGCGACATAGGCGGAGAAACCCGGCACGCCCTTCAGGCCCCAGATCGAGGCCTGGTTGATCACGCTGCTGCCCGCCTTGAGGCTCGGCAGCAGGGCGCGGGTCAGGCGCAGCATCGAGGCGACGTTGTTGTCCAGCAGCGTCTGCCAGCGGCTGTCCGCTTCGCCATCCGGGTCGTCCAGCGGCGTGGCGTACTCGATGCCGGCGTTGTTGATCAACACGTCCAGCGGCGCGCCTTCGCGGAGTGCGACAAATCCAGCGATGGCCGCGCTGTCGCCCAGGTCCAGGGCGTGGCTGCGCACATCGCTCAGCGCTGCCAGCTCGTCGACAACTGCCGCCAGGGCAGTGGCGTTACGGTCCAATAGCTCCAGCGTGGCGCCTTGTTCGGCGAATGCCCGCGCCAATCCCTTGCCGATCCCGCTTCCGGCACCGGTGATCAGCACGCGTTTGCCCCGGTAGTCGATCATGCTCAGACCGCCGTCAGGAAGGAGACGCCCACGGCGCCGTAGAACCCGTCGGCGCGGTCCTTGCCCTCGGGCGCCACCGCGCCGTAGTGATCGTCGACCACGCGGCGCAAGCGGTGCCGATGGAAGCCCTTGAACAGCAGGTGCATCGGCAGGACCTGGGCGTAGCCGTCGCCATACAGCTCGTGGTGCAGTTTGCGCAGGCGGTACCAGGGCGCCACGGGCTTCTCGTGGTGGGCATTGTGGTAGGCGAAGTTGAGCAACAGCAGGTCGAGCACCGGCCAGCGCACCGAGACCACGTTGGAGTAGGTGTTCATCTGCTCGTAGGTGCGGTCGCGGGACTTGTCGTCGGGGATCTTGCCGCCGTCCTCCAGTACCGCGAAGGCGTCGTAGGTGTGCTGGTAGGCGTCGGTGAAGCGCAGCACGATGATCATCAGCGTCCAGGCGACGAAGTACAGCACCAGTGCCTTCAGCGAAACCGCCGCCATCAGCGCGAACAGTGTGCCGCGTACCAGCAGGGTCAGCGCCACCCGGCGGCGGTTGGCGCGATGGCGCGGGTTGTCGGTGATGAAGGGCAGCAGGATCACGTAGTAATGCATGATCAGCTCCACCGCCGGCACGTAGGCCCATTCCGCGGCCAGTACCAGGCGGCGCGCCCAGCGCGGGCAGCGGGCGAGGAAGGCCTTGGTGTCGAAGGTGATCACGTCGGCGCGGTCGACGTGGTGGCGCATGTGCTTGCGGCGCAGGTCCTGGAACCCGGCATAGCAACTGCCGCAGAGCCAGCTGCAGGCCTCGCCGGCCCAGGTGTTGTGCTCCGGCTTGGCGAAGATGGTGCCGTGGGCGAATTCGTGGATCAGGTAGGCCGCGACGATCATCGCGTGGCCCAGCAACAGGGTGCCGGCGGCGTTGAGCAGCCAGCTATCGGCGAACAGCAGGGCGAAGCCGGCGGCATAGCCGCCAAAGGCATAGGCCAGTGCCAGGCTGTTGGGCAGCCGGCCATCGGCGTAGCGGTACAGGGACGCGGACATGGATACCTCCGTGAGCGCTCCCGCCGTCCCGGCGAGAGCGTCGGGTGGGTGCCTTACTGGGCGAGGGCCTGGACGAATTGCGCGTCGAAG
Organism: Pseudomonas sp. HS-18; assembly: GCF_020401845.1. Taxonomy (NCBI): domain Bacteria; kingdom Pseudomonadati; phylum Pseudomonadota; class Gammaproteobacteria; order Pseudomonadales; family Pseudomonadaceae; genus Pseudomonas; species Pseudomonas sp. HS-18. The sequence goes on along the minus strand of NZ_CP084413.1, from coordinate 3,691,473 downwards.
GTCTGGGCGAGGTCGGGGATCGCCGGGATCTGGCTGTTGTCCTTGAGCAGTTGGGCGATCACCGCGCCGCTGCCGAAGAAGGAGCTGGTGGCGTCGGACTTCTCGAAGTTCTTGCCCATCTCCGCCAGCGGGATGTTGTAGACCCCGGCCATCTGTTCCTTGGCCTCGGCGGCGCTGACGCCCAGCACCTTGCCGATGATTTCGGCGGATTCGTCCGGGTGCGCCTTCATGTAGGCCAGGCCGTCGGCGTAGCCCTGGATCATCGCGCTGATCGCTTTCTGGCGTTTGCCGATGACCGCCTGGTTGAACACCAGCACGTCGGTGATCAGGCCCGGCGCGTCCTTCGATGAATACACGACGTGGAACTTGCCGCCCGGCATGCCGAGGATCTGCGAGACATTGGGTTCGTAGGTCACGCCCACCGGCAGGCTGCCCGAGGCCATGGCGCCGGGGATGCCTTCGGGCGTCATGTTCACCGGGCTGACGTCCTTGTCGCTCAGGCCGTGGCTCTTGAGCGCGTAGGCGAGCAGGAAGTCGGATGGCGACAGCGGGTTGAAGCCGATCTTCTTGCCCTTGAAGTCGGCGACCGACTTGATCGACTTGTCCGCGACGATGGCGTCGCCGCCGTTGGAGAAGTCGATGGGCATCACCACGCGGTACGGTTGGCCCTTGGCGACGCCGCCGACCACCTGGTCGTAGGTGAGCATGCCGCCATCCAGCGCGCCGCCGGTCATGGCGGTGGGGATCAGGGCGGGGTCGTTGAAGAACTGCAGCTCCACCTTGAGGCCGTGGGGCTTGTAGAGGTCGAGCTTGTCGGCGACGTAGAAGGGCGCGTAGCCGGCCCAGACGACGGTGCCGATCTTGAGCTTCTCGGCGGCTTGCAGAGTCAGCGGCACGACCCCGGCGGCAGCAACCAGACAGGCACCGAGCAGGGTCTTGCGCAGGGAACGCAGGGAAAGCGGCATGGTCATGGCATTGCTCCTAACGGTTGGAAATCGGCACGGGATGACATCACGTCTCCCGGGCTTTTCTCCCGCCGTGTAGCCCTGTCCCTAGGGCCGGAAAACTCTCGGACCAGACATCCCCTCACGGAGACCGGAACCCTAGTTCGCCTGTGGTGCAACTCCAGTGTGTGCCTTGCTGCGTTCGCTCACCCGGTGGCTACCTTGCCGTGGGCGATGCATCCCGTTGCAGGGGACTGAGCAATTGAAATGCCAGTTTTCGTGAAGCGGAAAAACCACTGGGGATTTCAATTGCTTAGCTGAAATCCCCAGTGGCAGGCAGGTGCCAGCCCTGATCACGCTGGCACCAAGTCGATGCGCCTTGCCTTCTATTGAGGCATCAGGCGGTGCGCATGGTGGCGCGGCGCAGCGAGGCGGCCGCGGTGGCGACGAACAGGCCGGCGGCCAGCGCCAGTGCCACCGGCACGCCTTGCGGGCCGAGGTCCATCAGGCTGCCGCTGAGCAGGGGGCCGAGCAGGCTGCCGACGCCCCAGAGCATGCCGGCGGCGGCGTTGGCGGTAACCAGGTCGCGGCCGCGGAAGCGCTGGCCGATCAGCACCAGCGCCAGGGTGTAGACGCCACCGGCCACCGCGCCGAGCACCATCAGCGCCGGCCATAGCAGCGCCGGCTGGCCGATCAGCCAGGGCAGGGCGAGGCCGATCAGCATGGCCGCCACGCCGCACAGCAGGTGCAGGCTGGAGCGGTCGAGGCGGTCGGAGAGCCAGCCCAGCGGCATCTGGAAGAGCATGTCGCCCAGCAGGATCACCGTCGCCATGAAGGCGGCAATGCCCACCGCGTAGCCGTGGCTGGAGGCGTACACGGGGAAGAGCGACAACACCACGCTGTCGAAGAAGGAGAAGAACAGCACGCCCATGCACAGCGCCGGTGCCACCCGCAGGAAGCCGGCGAGGGAGAAGCTGCGCGGCTCCTCGACGTGCTCGTGGATACCGTCCTCGGGCATGGCGAGCGCCACGGTGGCCAATGCAATCAGGTGCCCGGCGCTGACCAGCAGCACGACCCAGGGCGTCTGCGCGCCGAGCAGCGCCACCAGGGTCGGGCCGAGCAACTGGAAGGCGGTGAAGCTGGTCGCGTACAGCGCCACGATGGTGCCGCGGTTGTGCTCGCCGCACAGCTCGTTGACCCAGGCCTCGCCGAGGATGATCGCGATGCCCATGCCGATCCCCAGCGCCAGGCGCGCGGCGGCCAGCAGCCACAGGGAATGACTGCTGAATTCGATGGCGACGGTGCTGGCGGTGCACAGCACGAAGCACAGTAGATAAAGACGGCGCCGGCTCATCAGCTGGCAGGCACGGTCGACCAGGGTGGCGGCGAGGATCATGCCGGCGGCGGGTACGGCGGAGAGAATGCCGATCTGCAGGGCGCTGGCGCCGTTATCCAGCAGACGCAGCGCCACCAGCGGCAGGGTGGCACCCAGGCTCAGGCCGACGATGGAAACGGCGAACAGCAGCACCGCGAGCAGCGGCTTGTTGAGGGTGGTCGGGGTGTTCATGGAAACCTTCTCTTGCCCTGCCGCTCCAGCGGCAGGGCTGCACATGCAAACGAGCCCGCCGGGATTCGCCGGTGGGCGGATTCGAAAGGCGGAATGACCGGCGCGAGGGCGCGCGGTATCCGGCTCAGTGGCCGGTAGGCGGGGAGAAGGTGAAGGCGAAGAGGACGCTGCGACGCAGGTTCAGCACGGCATCGACCTTGCGCACGCGCGGAGGCTCCCGGAGGAGGGCGAGCGAGGAGTCGGCGAAGCGGCAGAGCGGGGTCATGATACGGGTGCAGCGTAGGATGTAGGAAAACGCGCACTCTAGTGAGTGCGCGTCAGAGCGTCAATCTCGGCCCGCTGCGCGGTTATTCGGTGTGGCTGGCGTCAATCGGGTTCGCGAGCAAGCTCGCTCCTACGAAGAGCACGCGCTCCGTGTAGGAGCGAGCTTGCTCGCGAACCACCAGCGACACTGATCTTACCGACCGTAAACCGGGCTGCCTGCCGACACCTCCTGCGGCCGGCTCAGCACGTCGCGCCCCGGCAGGAAGGTGCCGAACACGCGCTCCTTGCCCAACGCCTCGGGGAAGCCGCCTTCACGCCGATACGCCACGCGGCCATTGATCAGGGTGGCGTCCACCGCATCGTCGTTGCGCTTCACCAGCCGCGTCAGCCCGATGACCTCCATCGGTGCCTCGCAGACGTCATCCAGCTCGTCGGTCAGCCCGGCCGGGTTGACTACCACCAGGTCGGCACGGTCGCCAACGCGGATGTAACCGGCATCGATCCCGGCGAAGTCCGCCAGCTCGCCGGTCAGGCGGTGCACCGCGCGGCCGGTATCCATGAAGCTCTGCCCGGCCAGCTCGGCGTCGCGCACATACTTGAGCATGCGCAGCGGGAAGTTGTACTGCGCATGGGAGGCCAGGTGCGCGCCGGAGTCGGCGAAGCCCGGCTGGGTCCACGGGCTGGCCAGCAGCTTGCCCATGATCTCGGGGCGGTGGTTGCCGTAGCAGGTGGTCCATTTGAGTTCGTTGCGGTATTGGCCGGCCAGCTCGAAGAAGGCATCCACCGGGTCCAGACCGCGCTCGCGGCCGATGTCCTCGAAATTGCGCCCGACCATCGAGGCGTCCGGGCACTCGCGCACCCAGCAGTCGGAGAGATTGCGGTGCCACAAGCCGAGGCTGAGGGTGGCCTTGATGTCCTTCTTGAAGCGCTCGCGGAAGGCCGGGTCCTGGATGCGCGTGTAGAGCTCCTCCGGGTCCTTGATGTCGCGCAGCACTTCGCCGGCGCCGAACTCCTCGAAGCCGTTCATGTTCAGCCCCTCGATGCGCACCACGAAGGGCGCTGGCAGGGTCTGCCAGCGATAGCGGCCGCGCAGCAGGCGGTTGGCGACCCAGCCGGAGGCACGGGTGATACGGTGCATGAAGGGTTGGGACTTGAGGTCCAGCGCGGTGAGCATCGAGCACTTCAGCGGCCGGCGGAACCAGCCGTGGGCTTGGTAGAGGAAGGCGAACACGTTGATCTTGGTGACCGCGTTGGGCGCGCCCTGCATCAGCGCGTTGCGCCGGCGCAGCACGGCGAACAGGCGGGAGAATTCCTTCCAACTGGCGAAAGTGGAGGGCAGCGGGCTGGACCAGGCGCGGTCGCCGTCCATCTTGTCCAGGCGCGTGGTCATCACCGACAGGCCGAAACAGCCGGCATCCAGAGCCTGCTCCAGCAGCTCTTCCATGCGTTGCAGCTCGGCTTCGGTGGGCTTGGCGCCGCTGATGGCGCGCTCAAGCCCCATGACTGTCACGCGCAGCTCGGAGTGGCCGAGGAAGGAGCAGAGGTTCGGTCCCAGTGGTTGCTGGTCGTAGAAGGCGCGATAGCCCTTGGCGTCCTTCCAGGTGCGCTTGTCACGCAGGATCGGCAGCACCTGCTCGCGCGGCACGGCCTCGACGCGGGTGAACAGGTCGGAACAGTCCTCGGCCTCGCCCAGCACCATGCTGATGGAGCAGGAACCAACGGAGACGGTGGTCACACCGTGGCGTACCGACTCCTTCAGCGCCGGGGCGGCGATGGCTTCGGCGTCGTAGTGCGAGTGGATTTCCAGGAAGCCTGGGGTGACCCAGCGGCCGCTGGCGTCGATGACCTCTGGGCAGCCGCCTTCGTCGAGCGGGCTGACGCTCAGGGTGTCGATGCGCCCATCCTTGATGCCGACGTGGCGCAGGCTGCCGGGGGCGTCGCTGCCGTCGAAGTAGAAGCCGTTCTTGATGATGATGTCGTAGCTCACAGGAGACTCCAGGGCGACAGCAGCAGGATGCCGCTGACCAGCAGCAGGCAGTGGATGGCGAGACGGAAATGGTGTTCCTCGAAGCGCTGGTGTAGGCGTTCACCGAGCCACACGCCGAGCAGCAGCAAGGGTGCGTAGGCGAGCACCTGCGGCAGCGCCGGGCGCAGTCGGCCATCGAGGAGGAACGCCAGGGTCAGCAGGCCGTTGAGGGTGAACCAGACGCAGACCAGGGTGGCGCGCAGACGAGTTTTATCCAGCGGTCGGGTGGCCAGTGCGTAGACCAGCAAGGGCCCACCCGATGCGAACAGGCCGTGGCAGACACCGGCGGTCCCGGTCGCCAGGCGTACCACCCAGCTCGGTGTGTGGCCGCGTGCCGGTGCACTGGCGCGCAGGCGCCACAGTTCGCGGCCGGCGAACCAGAGGATCAGCACGCCCAGGCCGCGCTTGAGCGGTTGTGGGTCCAGGTGCGGCAGCAACAGGTAGCCGATCACCATGCCCACCAGCATGCCCGGCAACACGGTACGCAGCAGCAGGCGGGTATCGATCAGACGCCGGTGACACCAGCACAGGTAGCCGGTCATGCCGATGTTCAGCGGCACCAGGATCGGCAGCAGCGTTTCGATGGGCATCAGCAGCGCACCGAGGGACAGGGCGATCACCACGCTGCCGAAGCCGGTGATGGCTTCCAGTGTGTAAGCCAGTAGGATGAAACCGCCAAGGGCGATGGCCGGAGCGTTCATGACGCGCTCACCGCGGTGCCTCGTGGTTCGCGGCGCGCCCACCATTGCGCCAGTAGCAACCCGGAAAACAACTGCCAGCAGCCCCAGAACGCGGCGATCAGCAGCATGCCGCCGGCCTGCGGGAAGAAGGTGAGGATCAGCGCCATGCCCAGCGCCGAATTGTGGATGCCGCTCTCCAGGGTGACGGCGCGCACGTCGGCGTCCGGCAGCTTCCACAGCCGCGCGCAGCTATAGCCCAGGAGCAGCGCAGTGCCGTTGAGCAGCAGGACGAGCCAGAAGAACAGGTGGAAGTAGGCCATGAACTGCTGGAAGTTCTTGGCGAAGGCCATGCCGACGAAGCCCAGCATCACCAGCAGCGACAACTGTCGCATGGGCTTCTCCAGGCGCCGCGCGAGCTGTGGCTTGTGCTTGCCCAGGGCCATGCCCAGCAGCATCGGCAGGATCAGCACCAATAGCACCACACCGACCAGTTCCAGCGGGTCGATGTGGATCTGCGTGAGGCGGTCGCGGGTGGCCGGGTTGATGCCGGCATACAGGGCGAAGTTCAGCGGTGTGAAGATACCCGCGCTGAGGCCGGAAACCGCCGTGACGCTGGCCGACACGGCGACGTTGCCCCGCGCCATCCAGGTCATGATGTTGGAGAAGGTGCCACTGGGGCAGGTGGCGACCAGGATCATTCCCAGCGCCAGTTCCGGGTCGATGGGCAGGGCGATGGTCAGCAGGCAGGTGGCGGCCGGCAGCAGCAGGAACTGCACCAGCATGCCGATCACCGGCGCCTTGGGCTGGCGCAGGATGCGGGCGAAATCGTCGCGGCGCAGTTCCAGTGAAACGCCGAACATCATCAGGGCGATGATCGCGTTCAAGGCGATCATCGAACCGCCGGAGAACTCGAGATGGACTTCAGGCATCGCCGTTCTCCCACAGAGGGAGGGCGGGGACTGGCGAATGGACTGCAGCCGGCGGCACGGGCGCGGCTCCGGTGGGATTGGGCATGCAAGGCGACTCTTGTTTGTATTTATCGTTGTAATTGGCAAGCATAGGGCAGCGTTACCGCCCGGTAACGGCTCAATCGGGACCTTTACCGGTTAATTCGAGACCATGCCGCACACCATTACTGTCCATTACGCCCAGGGCATCCTGCAGGCCGCCGAGCGCCTGGGGCTGCCGGTGCCTGCCGATCTGCAGGCGGCCAGCCTGGAGCCGCGCATTCCGTTGCAGCGCCAGGACGCTTTCTGGGAGGCCATTTGTGCCGCTTCGGGCGATCCGTTGCTGGGCCTGCGCCTGGGCAGTGCGCTGCAAGTGGGGCACCTGGACATGGTCGGTGCGCTGCTGATGAGCTGTGACCACTATGGCGAGGCGCTGGACGCCTTGCTGGAGTATTACCCGATCATCGCCGAGGGCAGCGAGTTCCAGCGTGAGCAGGATGCAACGCAGGTACGCCTGGTCTATCGGCCGAGCTACGCCGTGCGCCGCGAGGAGCGTGTGGAGGCCGCCCTGGCCAGCCTGGTGCACCTGACTCGCTGGATCACCGGCGATCGTGTCAATCCGCAGCGACTGATCCTCAGCCATGCCGCCCGGGGCGAGCCGACGCGGTATGTCGAGGTGCTGGGATGCCCGGTTATCTTCGAGGGTGCCGAGAATGCCCTGAGCTTTGCCGTGGCTGATCTCGACGTGCCGCTGATCCAGGCCAACGCCCTGATGCGCGAGCACCTGCGGGCGCTGGCCGACGCCCAGCTCGAACGTCTGGGAGCGCAGAGCCTGGCCGCGCGCGTGCAGCAGCTGCTGCGGCAGAACCCACGCTGGGGCAAGGAGAAGGTCGCCGAGCAACTGGAGCTCAGCGGACGCCACCTCAACCGCAAACTGGCGGAGGAAGGCACCAGCTTCAAGCTGCTGCGCGAACAGGTGTTGCATGGCATGGCCGAACAACTGCTGCGCGAGTCCTCGCGACTGGGCGAGGTGGCCGAGCGCCTGGGGTTCTCCGACGAGAGCGCTTTCGCCAAGGCTTTCCGCCGCTGGAGCGGGATGACGCCGGGGCAATTCCGTCAGGGCAACTGAGCCACCTATTGGCGGTCGCGGTCTAGCGACGCCAGCGCATGGGCGGCGGGCAGGTCGACGCGTTGGGGAATGCTGCGCGGGTGTTCGATGGCACCGGTGCCGGGCAGCTTCGACACGAAGAACTGGTCAACGCCGAAGAACAGCAAGACCAGGGCGATAGCGCCTATCCAGCAGAGGACGTCGTAGTCCAGCGGCCAGCCACGGTGCTGGCGCTGGGAATGGAGGGGAGGCTGGCTTTTCTTCATGGCGGTCACCGCGATCGGGTTGAGGATCGGCGAAGCCAGGGGAGTGCCTGGATTCGCCGACCATTGTCCGGTTGGCGGTGATGTCGGGAACTCAGGGAGCTCTGTAGGATGAGTAGGAATTTCCTCTGTCTGAAAATTCCAGGCTCTTAGGGCGTACAGGGTTCGACGTTACACGCCGTTTCGCTCAGGCGCCCGGCAGTGACTTGTCCTTTGGCCAGAGCAGCCACAACTGGCCGTCCTGCTTCATGTGCCCGGCGAGCTCCCCGGCGGCATCGCCAGTGCCCCAGAACAGGTCCGCGCGCACTTCGCCGACGATGGCGCCGCCGGTGTCCTGCGCTGCGACCGGGCGCACCACCGGCGCACCATCCGGGCGGGTGGTGGAGAGCCACATCAGGCTCCCCAACGGGATCACCTTGCGATCGATGGCCACGCTGTAGCCGGGCGTCAGCGGCACGTTCAGCGAGCCTCGCGGGCCTTCGTTGCTGTCCGGGCGCTGGCTGAAGAACACATAGCTGGGGTTGCTCGCCAGCAGTTCGTCGACGCGCTGCGGGTGCGCGCGAGCCCAGTCGCGGATGCGCGCCATACTGACTTCTTCCTTGCTCAGCTCGCCCTGTTCCACCAGCCAGCGGCCCACCGGCTTGTACGGGCGGCCATTCTGCTCGGCGTAGCCCAGACGCAGTTGGTGACCGGAGGCCAGCTGCACACGGCCGGAGCCCTGGATCTGCAGGAACTGCAGGTCCATCGGGTCGGGCAGCCAGGCCAGCACGGGCGCATTGACCCCATCGCGGCGGATACCGGCGGCGTCAGCGTAAGGTACCAGGGTGTTGCCTTCGAGCTTGCCGCGCAGGCGCTTGCCCTTCAGCTCCGGGTAGACGCTGTCCAGCGCGACGGTGATCAGGTCTTTCGGCACGCCATAGACCGGTACGGTGTGCGTGGCGTCGCGCTGCTGGCTGCCACGGTAGACGGGCTCGTAGTAGCCGGTGATCAGGCCGTTCCTGCTGCCTTCGCCGGAACGCAGCTGGTAGGGCTGCAACTGGGCCTGCATGAACTGGCGGATCGCCGGGGCGGAAGCTGGCACATTCGCCGCTTCGGCGCAGGTCGCGGCCCAGATGTCATCCTTTTTCAGGCGTACCGCGCAGGCCGAGCGCCAGGCGCTGAAACCTTGCAGTACGTCGCTGTCGGCGGTCTGGGGCAGGTCCGACCAGGCGACCTTGGAATAGGTGGGTGCCTGGGCTTCTTCGGGCTTTTTGCCGAACAGGCCGCAGCCTGAAAGCAGGGTGGCGAAACACAGGGTGGCGAGGAGAGGGCGGGTCCAGTGGCGGGACGAATCGGTCACGGGCGAGTCCTGGCAGGCAAACGAAAGCCCGCTAGCTTGGGCAGACGCGGGGCGTGCGTCAAACGCATCGGTCGGATTTACACGCCTTGCAACGAATCCGCGGGCGGACCGGTAGAATGGCGTTCTGATTCGACAGACGGGTGGTTAGAGCGTGGAGGCAAGGCAGGGTTTCGTCCTGACCCGACATTGGCGGGATACGCCCGAAGGCACCGAGGTGGGCTTCTGGCTGGCCACCGATGAAGGGCCCCGGCATGTGCTGCTGCCGCCGCAGACCTCGGTGGCCTTCGTGCCGGCCGAGCAGCGCGCCCGTGCCGAGAAACTGCTGGCCGGCGAGCGTGGTGCCGAACTGCGCCCGCTGGGCCTGCGTGACTTCCAGCAGCGTCCGGTGCTGGGCTTGTACTGCCAGCAGCACCGCCAGTTGATGAACCTCGAGAAAAAGCTGCGCGAAGCGGGCGTCGAAGTATTCGAGGCAGACATTCGCCCACCCGAACGCTACCTCATGGAACGCTTCATCACCGCTCCGGTGATCTTCCAGGGCGAGCCAGGCGAGGGCGGCAGTATCCTCACGGCGCAACTGCGGCCCGCGCCGGATTATCGGCCAAGGCTTAAGCTGGCCTCGCTGGACATCGAGACCAACATCCGTGGCGACCTCTATTCCATTGCCCTGGAGGGCTGCGGCCGGCGCCAGGTGTACATGCTCGGCCCCGCCAATGGCATCGACGGCGAACGCGATTTTGAGCTGGAATACTGCGAGAGCCGCGCGCAGTTGCTGGAGCGTCTGAACCAGTGGCTGGCCGAGCACGATCCCGACGCGATCATCGGCTGGAACCTGGTGCAGTTCGACCTGCGCGTCCTGCAGGAGCATGCCAAGCGCCTGGAGGTCCCGCTGCGCCTGGGGCGTGGCGGCGACGAGATGGGCTGGCGGCAGCATGCCTCGTCCAATCACTTCTTTGCCGCGGCGGCCGGGCGGCTGATCATCGACGGCATCGAGGCGTTGCGCTCGGCGTTCTGGAGTTTCTCCTCGTTCAGCCTGGAAAGCGTCTCGCAGACTCTGCTGGGCGAGGGCAAGGCCATCGACAACCCCTACGACCGCATGGCCGAGATCGACCGCCGTTTCGCCGAAGACAAGCCGGCGCTGGCGAAATACAATCTCAAGGACTGCGAGCTGGTCACGCGCATCTTCGAGAAGACCCGCATCCTCGACTTCCTGCTGGAACGCGCCAGTGTCACCGGGCTGCCGGCCGACCGCAGTGGCGGCTCGGTGGCAGCTTTCACCCACCTGTACCTGCCGCCAATGCACCGGCTGGGCTACGTCGCGCCGAATCTCGGTGGCAAGGCGCCGGAAGCGAGCCCCGGCGGATTCGTCATGGATTCGCGGCCGGGGCTCTACGAATCGGTGCTGGTGCTGGATTACAAGAGCCTGTATCCGTCGATCATCCGCACCTTCCTGATTGACCCCGTCGGGCTGGTCGAAGGGCTGAGCGACCCGTCCGACGAGGCATCGATCCCCGGCTTCCGCGGCGGACGCTTTTCGCGCACGCAGCATTGCCTGCCGGCCATCGTCGAGCGCGTCTGGCAGGGCCGCGACGCCGCCAAGCGCGACGGCAACGCGCCGCTGTCCCAGGCGTTGAAGATCATCATGAACGCCTTCTACGGCGTGCTCGGTTCCAGCGGCTGCCGCTTCTTCGACCCACGCCTGGCATCATCGATCACCATGCGTGGCCACGAAATCATGCGTCGCACCCGCGAGCTGATCGAAGGGCAGGGGCATCGGGTGATATATGGCGACACAGACTCCACCTTCGTCTGGCTTGGCCGTGCCCATGGCGAAGAAGAGGCAGCACGGATCGGGCGCGATCTGGTACACCACGTCAACCAGTGGTGGGCGCAGCACCTGCGCGAGGAATATGGCCTGGAGTGCGCGCTGGAGATCCAGTTCGAGCGGCACTTCCGACGCTTCCTGATGCCGACCATCCGTGGCGCGGAAGAGGGCAGCAAGAAGCGCTATGCCGGCCTGGTACGGCGTGAGGACGGCAGCGACGAAATGGTCTTCAAGGGCCTGGAAACCGTGCGCACCGACTGGTCGCCGCTGGCCCAGCAGTTTCAGCAGGAACTCTACCTGCGCATCTTCCAGCGTCAGCCGTATCGCGATTACGTGCGCGACTACGTGAACCGTACCCTCGCCGGCGAGCAGGACGAGCTGCTGATTTTCCGCAAGCGCCTGCGCCGCCAGCTCGGTGACTACGAACGTAACGTGCCGCCTCACGTGCGCGCGGCGCGTATCGCCGACGACTACAACGAGCGCCAGGGTCGGCCGCGGCAGTACCAGCGCGGTGGCTGGATCAGCTACGTCATCACCGTCAACGGCCCGGAGCCGCTGGAAACGCTCAGCTCGCCCATCGACTACGACCACTACGTCAGCCGCCAGCTGCAGCCGATCGCCGACGCCATCCTGCCGTTCGTGGACGATGACTTCGGCGCGTTGATCGACAAGCAGATGGGCCTGTTCTGAGTCCCGGGCTGATATGAACAAGGCCGGCGATTGCCGGCCTTGTTCATGGCTTCGGGCGGATCAGTCGCCGCGATATTCGCAACCGCTGGTGCAGGTCTCGTGCACGCGCACCTTGGACAGCTCTGGCAGCAGCGGCTTGAGCTGTTGCCAGATCCAGCGGCAGAGATTTTCGCTGGTGGGGTTGTCCAGGCCGGGGATGTCGTTCAGGTAGTTGTGGTCGAGCTGATCGTAGATCGGCTTGAAGATCTGCTTGATCTCGGCGAAATCACGAATCCAGCCGGTATGCGGATCGACCTCGCCCTCGATGTAGATGGCGGCTCGGAAGGAGTGGCCATGCAGGCGGCCGCACTGATGCCCGGCGGGAACGTGGGGCAGGCGGTGGGCGGATTCGAAGGTGAATTCTTTGAACAATTCCACGTGGTGCACTCTGTGACGAATGCCGGCCCGAGAGCGGGCCGGCCGGAAAATGGCTGCGTAGTCTATCACCATCGTGCCGCCGGCCCTGCCAGCGGTTCATCCGATTTTCAGCCCCAGGATCCGGTATTCGAGATTGAGCTCAGCATCTGCTGGTCCATGCGACGGAGAAGCGCTGTCCAGCCTGCTGCCTCGCGGTTTTTCCTTTGTTCCTACGGCACCAGCAATAGCCAGCCACAAGGCGTCCGTTTGCTCTGTAGTCCACTGCGATCGCAGTTGCGGCGAATCCGCATTGATCTGCCGAATTGTCCTACAAATGACTCAATGACTCCCGCCTTAAGCTGGCCACCGCAGTTTTTTTCTGTGGCTGGATAAGGAAAACGCAGATGTCCGCTGAAAAAGTCCAATTGGTAGAAGTCTCCGAAAATGCAGCCCAGCGGGTTACGTTCAAGGATGGCGGCAAGGTCAAGGCAAAGGTCGGTACCAAGTACCTTCTTAAACTCGATAATAATGAAGTGGCTCCGGAGAACGTCACGGTCAAGCGGGACGGCAAGGATCTGCTGGTGTTTTTCCAGGGCAGCGACAAGCCTGATCTGGTCATCCAGGACTTCTTCGCAGACGGCATGGACAGCCAGCTCTATGGCGTATCCGAAGACGGCCAGATGTACGCGTATGTGCGTACCGATGGTGAGGGCTTCTACAGCCAGCTGTTGCTGGCCGATGGCGAGATGACCCCCATTGCCCTTGGGGGTGAACCGCTGGGCGCCGCCCCGGTGGTCAATGGCGAGATCGACGAATCTACCGGTTTCCTGCTATGGCCGCTTCTGGCGGGCGCAGGAGCGGTGGGTGGTGTGGCCGCAGCGACCAAGAATGATGACAAACATCACACCAAGACCAGCCCCTCCGTCACTGATACCCAGATCACCGACCATGTGGGGCCGAAGCAGGGTGTGATCGCCAATGGCGACGCCACCGACGATCCGCGTCCGGTCATTTCCGGCAAGGGTGAGGCGGGCGCAGTCATCCACATCTATGACAATGGCCAGGAAATCGGCAGCACCACGGTCGGGCCGGACCAAACCTGGACATTTACCCCCAATGTTGACCTCAACGACGGCAACCACAGCATTGATGTCGTCCAGGAAGGCAAAGGGGAAAAACCCAGTGCTCCTGTCCACGTCATCGACTTTGCCGTAGACACGGTTCCGCCTTCCGCTCCCACTGCCGAGATAAGCGGTGCCGTCGAGCACGATGGCCAGACTTACTCGCCCAGCAATGAACCATCCATCCATGGTACCGGCGAACCCGGCGACAGCATCATCGTTGTTTACCCGACAGGCGAAACCGTTACGGTTGACGTAAAGGACGACGGTACCTGGGTTGCTCCGCCGCCCACTCAGCCGCTCCCCGAGGGCAATAACGACATCAAGGTTATCGCGCAGGACCCAGCGGGCAACCAGACCGAAATCGTCATTCCGGTCATCATCGACACCATTGCTCCGGAAGCGCCGAAAGTCTGGCTGGACCCTGACTCGGACACTGGAGTCAAGGGTGACAACATCACTAATGACTCCAGGCCGACCATCGATGGTCACACTGAGCCGGGCGCAGATGTCACGGTGAAATTCCCCACCGGTGAAACCGTAGTTGTTACCGCCGACGCGAATGGCGATTGGTCCGTCACCCCGACGAAGCCATTGCCGGACGGGGCCGGCGACATCACTGTTGTTGCCACCGACCCCGCTGGCAACCCTAGCCAACCCACAGTCATTTCTCTGGATATCGACACCACAGCCCCTGATGCGCCCAAGGTCTGGCTGGATCCAGCGTCCGACACCGGTATCAAAGGTGACAATATCACCAGCGACACCATGCCGACCATTGACGGCAAGACCGAGCCGAACGCGGACGTCAAGGTGACGCTGCCAACCGGCGAGGTGATCAACGTCAAGGCAGACGACGACGGTAACTGGTCAGTGACTCCGACCAAGCCTCTTACGGAGGGTGACAACAGCATCAGCGTCACCGCGACGGATGCTGCAGGAAACGACAGTCAGCCGACTGTGATCGTGGTCGGCATTGACACGACCACTCCGCCCAAGCCGGTGATCGGTCCGGATGGCACACTCGACATGGTTTACGACAACGTCGAGCCCAAGGTTGGCCCGCTCAATAGCGGCGACAGCACCAACGACACTCGGCCCACCTTCTCAGGCAACGGTGAGCCGAATCAGACCATCACCCTGTACGATGGTGGCAAGAAGATTGCCGAGGCAGTCGTCGGTCAGGATGGCAAGTGGAGCTATGAAGCTCCACAAGATAAGCCACTGTCTGAAGGTGCCCATGACATCACGGTGACCGTGACCGATGTTGCGGGTAATGTCAGTCCGTCTTCGGACCCGTTCGTGGTGGTAGTGGATACCATTGCTCCGGATGCCCCCCAGGTCTGGCTGGACCCTGACTCTGATACGGGCGTCAAGGGCGACGGCATCACCAATGAGACCAAGCCAACCATCGACGGCCATACAGAGCCTCATGCCGATGTGAAGGTCACATTGCCCACCGGAGAGGTTCTCACGGCCACGGCGGATGAAAACGGCAACTGGTCGGTTACGCCGAGCAAACCACTGCCGGAGGGTAACAACAACATCAGTGTCACTGCGGCGGACGCTGCTGGAAACACCAGTCCACCGACCGTTATCGTGGTTGATATCGATACCACCCCGCCGGACATTACCAAACTGTTGATTACTGGCGTGGAAGACCATGTGGCGCCGATCACCGGTAATATCCCGAATGGCGGCGAAACCGATGATGCGCGTCCTGAGATCAGTGGTAAGGGTACTGCTGGCGATACCGTTATCGTCTTCAGCAAGGACAGTACCGGTAACCATGAGATCGGTCGCGCCACAGTAGGTGCTGACGGTACATGGAAGCTGACCCCCACACTTCCGCTGGTTTCCGGTGCGAATGACCTGACCGCTGTCGAGATGGACGTAGCGGGCAACAAGACCGATCCAAGCGCGAAGTATAGCATTGACGTTGTGATCGGTGCGCCATCGGTACCGACTATCATCAGCGTCCATGACGATGTCGGTCCATATCAGGGCTTCCTGCAGAAAGGTGATGTCACTGACGACAGCACACCGACCTTCAAGGGCTCCGCTGATGGTGGCAGCGTCATCAAGCTCTATGACGGTAGCACTCTGATCGGCAGCGCCATGGTCGATGCCAGTGGTAACTGGAGTATCACCACCGACAAACTGGCCGACGGTCCGCATGAGGTGATTGCCACCGCCACCAACAGCGTAGGTCAAAGCAGTGAACCGACGGGAGGGTGGAACTTCAGCGTCGACACCACCGCGCCGGACAACGTGATGGGTTTGGCCATCACCGATAACGTGGGAGATGTGACTGGCCCGCTGCACGCTGGTGATACCACTGACGATAACCGCCCGGTGTTCAGCGGCGGTGCCGAGCCAAATGGCAAGGTCATCATCTACGACAACGGCAAGGCAATCGGCGAAGTCGATGTGGGTGCCGATGGCAAGTGGAGCTTCACACCGACCGCCGCGTTGGCAAATGGTGACCACGCGTTCAGCACGGAGGTACTCGACCAGGCTGGTAACAGCAGTGGCCAGAGCGCTCCACTGAGCGTGATCGTGGATACGTCCAAGGTACTGGTCTCGATCACCCACATGATCGACGATGTCGGCAGCATCACTGGCGACATCAGCAATGGCGGCTACACCGACGATACTCGTCCGACCATCCAGGGTACAGGCAAGGTCGGCAGCATCATCACCGTATATGACGGTTCTACCAAACTGGGAACCGCCGGGGTGGCGGCGGACGGTAGCTGGACCTTCAAGCCAACGGCCTCTCTGTCCGAAGGGGCGCACACCATCAAGGCCACTGCAACCGATCTGGCAGGCAACGTCAGCGACCCAGCGACGTTTGCTTTCATCGTTGATACCACTGCTCCGGGCAAGCCCACTATCGACCAGGTTCTGGATGATGTGGGCGCGGTTCAGGGGCCGATCGCCAATGGCGGAGTGAGTGACGACCCGAACCCGACCCTCTCGGGGAAAGCCGAAGCTGGCTCCAGGGTGGCGGTGTACGATAACGGCGCCAAGTTGGGTGAAGTGACCGCCGACAAGTCAGGTCAATGGAACTATACGCCAACCACCCCGATCACCGAAGGCAAGCATGACTTCACTGTCACTGCGACCGACGCTGCTGGAAATACCAGCGCCAACTCGGACGTCTTCAGCATCACCACTGACTACAGTGCCCCCGTCAAGCCGAGCATCGATTCGGTGTACGACAATGTGGGCGAAATCCAGGGGATTATTGCCAGAGGTGGTGTGACCGATGACTCCAAGCCGGTCCTTTCCGGTGAGGCGGAACCCGGTTCCAAGGTCATCATCTACGATAACGGTTTGAAGCTGGGTGAAGCGGTTGCCGATGCCAATGGAGCCTGGAGCTACACACCAGTCATTGCGCTTTCCGAAGGTCATCATGACTTTACGGTTACGGCAACCGATGCTGCAGGAAACGTCAGCGTCAAGTCCGACGATTACGCGGTGGATACCGACTACACGGCGCCGGACTTTACCAAGCTGTCGATTACAGGTGTTGAAGATCATGTCGGCCCGATCACCGGCAACATCGTAAACGGTGGCGAGACCGATGACGCGCGTCCGGAGATCAGCGGCAAGGGTACCGCTGGCGATACCGTCATCGTCTTCAGCAAGGACAGCACCGGCAACCATGAGATCGGCCGGGCCACTGTAGGTTCTGATGGCACCTGGAAGTTGACCCCATCACTTCCTCTGGTTTCCGGCGTCAACGACCTGACCGCTGTTGAGATGGATGTGGCGGGCAACAAGACCGCGCCGTGCGACAAGTACAGTGTCACCTTGGTGACGGTAGGGCCAACTGTGCCAACCGTCGAAAGCGTCTTCGACGATGTGGGGCCGTATACCGGCTTCCTGCAGAAAGGCGACGTGACCGACGACAACCAGCCGACCTTCAAGGGGGCGGCGGATGCGGGCAGTATCGTCAAGCTGTACGACGGCAATACCTTGATCGGTAGTGCGGCGGCAGATAGCAATGGCAAGTGGGAAATCACCACAAGTGTCCTGGCTGATGGTACGCACAATGTAATTGCGACTGCGACCAATAGCGTGGGGCTGGTTAGCAGCCCGACCGGAATCTGGAACTTCAGCGTCGACACCACGGCACCGGCTAATGTGACCGGCCTGGCGGTGACTGACAATGTGGGTGCGGTGACTGGCCCGCTGCATGCGGGTGATACCACCGATGACAACCGTCCGGTGTTCAGCGGCGGAGCCGAGCCGAATGGCAAGGTCATCATCTACGACAACGGCAAGGCAATCGGCGAGGCCGATGTAGGTGCCGATGGCAAGTGGAGCTTCACGCCGACCGCCGCGTTGTCCGATGGCAACCATGCGTTCAGCACGGAAGTGCTGGACAAGGCCGGCAACAGCAGCGGTCAGAACAGCCCGCTGAACGTGATTGTGGATACCTCCAAGGTGCTGGTCTCGATTACCCACCTGATTGACGATGTCGGCAGCATCACCGGCGACATCAGCAATGGTGGCTATACCGACGATACCCGTCCGGAAATCCAGGGTACTGGCAAGGCTGGCAGTGTTGTCACGATCTCCGATGGCAATACGGTGCTGGGTTCTCTCACCGTTGATGCAAGTGAGAAATGGAGCTTTACCCCGGCATTTGACCTGGGGCAGGGTGCGCACAGCATCACAGCCAAGGCGACCGACAAGGCTGGCAACGTCAGCGATCCGACCGCTCCGTTCACCTTCACCATCGACACAGTAGCTCCTTTCAAGCCGACCATTGACCAGGTGCTGGACGATGTCGGTGCGATCCAGGGCCCGATCGCCAACCATGGCGTGACGGACGACCCGACCCCGACCCTGTCGGGCCAGGCCGAAGCCAACTCGAAGGTCACCATCTACGACAACGGCTCCGTGCTGGGCTCGGTGATGGCGGACGCCAATGGCGCGTGGAGTTACACGCCGACCACCGGTATCAGCGAGGGAGATCACAACTTCACCGTCGATGCGACCGACAAGGCCGGCAACACCAGCGTTAAGTCGGATGTCTTCAACCTCACCACCGACTACACCCCGCCGGACTACAGCAAGCTGGCCATTACTGGCGTGCTGGACAGCGTGGGTGAAGTGACCGGTAACGTCGTCAACAATGGCAGCACCGACGACACCCGTCCGGTGATCAGTGGTACCGGCACGGCCGGTGACACGATCTTCGTCTACGACAAGGACTCCACTGGCAACCATCAGGTCGGCAGTGCCATCGTCGATGCCAGCGGCCACTGGTCGCTGACCCCGACGGCCCCCTTGATCTCGGGGGTCAACGAGCTGACTGCGGTCGAGCGTGACCCGGCGGGCAACACCACGGCACCGAGCGCGAAATACAGCGTCACCGTGGTAACGGTAGGGCCGGCTGTGCCGACCATCGAAAGCGTCTTCGACGATGTAGGGCCGTACACCGGCTTCCTGCAGAAAGGTGATGTGACCGACGACAGCCAACCGACCTTCAAGGGCACTTCGGATGCGGGCACCACCGTCAAGCTGTACGACGGCAGCACGCTGATTGGCAGTGCGGTGACCGATGCCAATGGCAGCTGGAGCATTATCACCAGCGCGCTGGCGGATGGTCTGCACAACGTAACCGCCACAGCGACCGATCCTATCGGTCAGGTCAGTGCTCCGACGGGAATCTGGAACTTCAGCGTCGACACCACGGCACCGGCTAATGTGACCGGCCTGGCGGTGACTGACAATGTGGGTGCGGTGACTGGCCCGCTGCATGCGGGTGATACCACCGATGACAACCGTCCGGTGTTCAGCGGCGGAGCCGAGCCGAATGGCAAGGTCATCATCTACGACAACGGCAAGGCAATCGGCGAGGCCGATGTAGGTGCCGATGGCAAGTGGAGCTTCACGCCGACCGCCGCGTTGTCCGATGGCAACCATGCGTTCAGCACGGAAGTGCTGGACAAGGCCGGCAACAGCAGCGGTCAGAACAGCCCGCTGAACGTGATTGTGGATACCTCCAAGGTGCTGGTCTCGATTACCCACCTGATTGACGATGTCGGCAGCATCACCGGCGACATCAGCAATGGTGGCTATACCGACGATACCCGTCCGGAAATCCAGGGTACTGGCAAGGCTGGCAGTGTTGTCACGATCTCCGATGGCAATACGGTGCTGGGTTCTCTCACCGTTGATGCAAGTGAGAAATGGAGCTTTACCCCGGCATTTGACCTGGGGCAGGGTGCGCACAGCATCACAGCCAAGGCGACCGACAAGGCTGGCAACGTCAGCGATCCGACCGCTCCGTTCACCTTCACCATCGACACAGTAGCTCCTTTCAAGCCGACCATTGACCAGGTGCTGGACGATGTCGGTGCGATCCAGGGCCCGATCGCCAACCATGGCGTGACGGACGACCCGACCCCGACCCTGTCGGGCCAGGCCGAAGCCAACTCGAAGGTCACCATCTACGACAACGGCTCCGTGCTGGGCTCGGTGATGGCGGACGCCAATGGCGCGTGGAGTTACACGCCGACCACCGGTATCAGCGAGGGAGATCACAACTTCACCGTCGATGCGACCGACAAGGCCGGCAACACCAGCGTCAAGTCGGATGTCTTCAACCTCACCACCGACTACACCCCGCCGGACTACAGCAAGCTGGCCATTACTGGCGTGCTGGACAGCGTGGGTGATATCACCGGCAACGTCAGCAATGGCGGTGTCACCGACGACGCGCGTCCGGTGATCAGCGGTATCGGCACAGCCGGTGACACCATCACCGTGTACGTCAAGGACAGCACCGATAACCATCGGATCGGTACTGCAATTGTGGACGCGACCGGGCATTGGACGCTGCAGCCTGCGACTGCCCTAGCTTTGGGGCTGAATGACCTGACAGCGGTAGAGTCCGATCCGGCTGGTAACGCCACTGCTCCGAGTGCGAAGTACAGCATCACACTGGATACGACGACGCCAACCAACCTCGCTACCATCACTGGAATCGCTGACGACACCGGCTTCTCCGATCATGATTTCATCACACAGGACCGTACGTTGCTGGTCAGTGGTCAGGTAAACAGTGAAGTTCAGTCTGGGCAGAAGGTGCAGTTCTCTGCGAACGGAGGATTAACCTGGAAGGATGCCACGCTCAGCGATGATCGCTTGCGCTGGACCTATGACAACCGGTCGGTGTCCCTGGCGGATGGTACCTACACCTTCGAGGCGCGCGTCGTCAGTGAATCGGGTATCGCCGGTCAGGTCACGACTCAGCAGGTGGTAATCGACAACTCGCAACCCACGAACAAGGTGACATTTGCTTTGGATCCTGCCAGCGACAACGGCGTGTCCAACACCGATAACATCACCTCGATCATGACGCCAACGATCAACGGTACGGTGAAGTCGGGTAGTCACAAGCTCGAAGATCTGACCATTACGCTGTTCTGGGACAAGAACGGGAACAACCAGATCGACGAAGGCGAGGACATCTACGGCCAGGGCATCAAGGTCAAGAGCGATGGCACCTGGAGTACCGATCTGTGGTCGCTGCACTATGGCGACTACCTGTTGAAGGCGGTGGCGACCACTGCTTCCGGCGTGACTGGTTCGGCGAGCTATGTGGGCTCCCTGGATGACCAGAACCACATCCTGACCATCACCCAGTCGGTGCCGCAGCACTATTACGGCGCCAAGCAGGCAGGGTTCGAGTTCGGCTGGGATGTGGTCAACATCGGTGACTTCAATGGTGATGGCATTGATGACCTGCTGGTGTCCGCACGTAACTCCGATACCTTGGGTCGGGTCAACAACGGTGGAGCCTGGATCCTGTTCGGCAGCGAGAATGGCTTGCCGGTTCTGGACCAGAACACCATCACTAATCTGAAGCCGAGCCAGGGCATCTTCTTCGCGGGTGCCTACAACGGCGACATCATGGGCACCGGCATCAACGCGCTGGGAGATTTCAATGGCGACGGCTACAAGGACGTCATCATTTCTTCTCACTGGCCGGACAAGATCTATGTGATCTTCGGCGGGCCGAACAATAGCTGGGGCAATGGCACGGTGGACCTTGCGACCATCGATGCCGGCGACAACACCCATGGCTTCGTGATCCGTAACCCGGGTGTCAACCCCAACAACCCGTCCGCGCCGGGCTATGACAGCTGGAACGGTATCGGCGTGGGTGGCGGTGGCGACTTCAACGGCGATGGCTACACGGACCTGTTGTTCGGTAACCGCGAAGCGGGCCCGAATAACAGTGGCGCTGGCTACGTGCTGTACGGCGGCGCCAACGTCAACAAGAACATCGTCATGGATTGGAGCAACCCGGCGACTGGTACCGGTTCCAGCCAGACGTGGGCGCACTTCCCGGCGGGCGTGAATGGCACCACGATCACCAACTCGTTCACCGGCACGGTTACCAATTCGTCGCAGGTGAACGGGGTTGACCTGGGTGACTCGATCAACAATGTCGGCGATGTCAACGGCGACGGTATCGACGATTTCGTGATCGCCGACCCACGTGCCAACAACGTCATGTCGCAGGGTTACGGTGCTTCCGCGGGGACCGCCTACCTGGTCTACGGCAAGGCGGGGGGCCTGGGATCTTCAATCGACCTCAAGAACATGACCCTGGATCAAGGCATCCGGATCAACTCGCAGCACTACGAGTGGCTGGGTTCGGCGCGCCAGGATTACTCCACCAACACCATCACTGCGTTGGGCGACATTAACGGTGACGGCATCAACGACTTCGCCATCAGCGCTCCTTACTCGGAGCCGGGCGATCCGGGCCGTGTCTGGATTATCTATGGCAAGGCAGGTGGCTACACCAGCGATATCAACTTGGATGCGCTCAATACCGTCGGCGTGCCGTCGCAGTTCAACACCAACCCGATGTTCGACTCCAGTGTCGGCTCGCTCATCCTCAACGAGAAGGCGACTTACAACACGGCCACCGGAAAGTGGACGCAGAGCACCGTCGATGAATGGTTCGGCGTGAGCATCCGCGCGGGTGGCGACATCAACGGTGACGGTATCAATGACTTCATCATCGGTGCGCGTTACGCCGACCGACCTGGCAAGGGGAGCGGTGATAACTCCGGCGCGGTGTATGTGGTCTATGGCAATGAGCATGGTTTGCCGGCTATCTGGTCGATCAAGGATGTGATCAACGATCCGACCAAGGGCTATGCGCTGTACGGCGAGGGCGCCGGCTTCGAATTGGGCAACGGTGTGGCGATGGGCGACTGGAACGGCGACGGCATGATGGATATCGCCACCGGCGCCTATAACGCTGATTTCACGGCGACCGACTCTGGGGCGATGTATGTCTACTACTCCGCTTCGGACTCGTTCACCAAGAAGTACACCAACGGTGACGATTACATCGTCGCGGATGGCAAGGACGACCATGGCAACCCGGTCAATGACTACATCGTTGGTGGGTTTGGCAACGACACCATCGTCAACATCGGCACCTTGGACTATGCCAACGGCGGTGAGGGCAATGACTTCATCCACATCGTCAGCACCGATTTCCTTGGCGTGAATGGTGGCTCGGGGACCGACACCCTGGTGTTCGATGGCCAGGGGTTGAGCATCAATCTGGCAGTCATGAAGAACAAGGTGATCAGCTTCGAAAAGTTCGACCTGGGGCATGGCGGCAACAGCCTGACGGTCAAGCTGGACGACGTGCTGCGGATGGGTGAAAGCGACCTGATGTTCAAGGACGGCAAGAAGCAACTGGTGGTCAATGGTGACGCCAGCGGCAACGTCGACCTGGTCAAGACCGGGATCACCTGGACCGAGTCGAGTGCTACCGGCAACGATGGTCACGCCTACAAGGTGTACAGCTCGGGTACTGGCGAGGTGTGGATCGAGGACCACGTTCAGGTCCATCTCGTCGGCTAAGCGTCGACCGGAGCGCGGGTCTCCCGCGCTCCGGCACTAGCCCCAATTCAATTGCGCGCCTTGTTGTATTCGCAACGAGGCGAAGGAGAGTCTTTCAATGGAATATGCCATTTACAGTGCTACGCACAGAGCGGTCCAACTGAGCATTCTCAGTGTGGCCATCAGTTGCAGTGCATCTGCTCTGGCCAGTCAGAACGGATCAATCTTTGGTGCTGCGTACCACCCGGTGGAGTCTGTCGTTGCGGAGCAGTCCCAGGTCGTGTTCTTCCGCGGTGCCGACCAGGGTACGCAAGGTGCAAATGTGTATGTGGACCGCGAGCTGCAAGGTGCCTTGATGCCTGGAGGCTATACCGTCTTTTGTATTCCGGCGGGGGAGCACTCCCTGGAGTCCTATATAGGCGATGAACCGCTGTATGAGGGCAAGCTGAACCCTCGGGCGTCGGCAGTCTTCGAGGGCGGAAAGACTTACTTCCTCGAGGTACCGGTAAACCCGAAATCAAGCACACCGGTGGTTCAGGCTCGCCAGAGTGCCGAGCGGCAGTTGCAGGACCTGCGCATGCAGCGTCATGTCATCAATCGCGCCAGTGCGGTCGTGCCCTGCCAGACCGAGACGCACCTGAGTCTGCGCAGTGACGTGTTGTTCCACTTTGGCAAGAGCGGATACTCGGACATTACCGACGTGGGGCACGCGGAGCTACGCAAGATCGCCGAAGCGATCAAGTCGCAGCATGTGGAAAGCGTGGAAGTGGGCGGGCATGCCGATCCCATCGGCAGCGCGCAGTTCAATCAACGCCTGTCGGAGGCCCGTGCGCAAACGGTGAAAAGTGTCCTGCTGCAACTGGGCGTGGGCACCGAGGCGATTCGAGCCGTAGGTTATGGCAGTAGTGAGCCTGTGGTGCAGTGTGATGGCGGTTCGCGTAACGATCGAATCAACTGCAACGCGCCCAACCGCCGCGTCGACCTGTTGATTCGCGGTAAGCGCTCCGATACCTGAGGATGGCCCTGTGAGGCAATCGGGCTGATCAGCTCATCAGCTGCCTCATCGGAGAAGAGTACCCTCCGGGCCTGCCCACGATTTCGCCCACCTAGCGTCGTGCGGGTCCGGTAGGGTTCATTTGATCGCCAGGCGTCTGGCCAGACGGTTGAGGTTGGCACGATCCAGCCCCATGTCGCGGGCGACGGCAGCCCAGTTGCCGTCGTGCCGTTCCAGGCTCTGACTGATCATGCGCCGCTGGAAGGCATCCACCGCGGGGCGTAGCCCGCCGGTCGGCACGCTGTCCGAATCGCTCGAAGTCTCTGCTGCGCGGTTTTCATCGACACCCTTTTGCAAGGAGTTGAGTGTCAGATCCTCGATACCCAGGCTGAGGATGCGCGAGCGCTGTGAGTGATTCGCGAGCGCTTTCAGAGAGGCACGACCGATCAGGTGCTCCAGTTCCCGTACGTTTCCCGGCCACGGATAGCCAACCAGCGCTGCCTGGGCTTCGCGCGTGAGTCTAAGGCTGCGCAGCCCCAGGCGCGGCCGATTCTGTTCGAGGAAGTAGCCCGCCAGCAGCAGGATATCGTTTCCTCTTTCACGCAGCGGCGGCACGCGCAGTGGGTAGACACTCAGCCGGTGGTACAGATCGGCACGGAAGCGGCCGGCGCGGACCTCTTCGGCGAGATCACGGTTGGTGGCAGCGATCAGGCGCACATCAACGTGATGCTCTCGATCAGAGCCCAGGCGTTGCAGTTGGCCGCTCTGCAGTACGCGCAGCAGCTTTGCCTGGATCGCCAGCGGTAGTTCACCGACTTCGTCGAGGAAGAGGGTGCCGCCATCGGCCAGCTCGAACTTGCCGCGTCGTTCACCCACAGCGCCAGAAAAGGCGCCGCGAACGTGGCCAAACAACTCGCTTTCCACCAGCGTTTCCGGCAGTGCTGCGCAGTTCAGGCTGATCAGCGGCTGGCTACGACGCAGCGAGTTGGCGTGGATCGATTGGGCCACCAATTCCTTGCCAACACCAGTCTCCCCGGTGATCAATACGCTCAAATCGCTCCCGGCAACCACCTGGATTTCGCCCATCAGCGCCTGGTGGGCTTTGCTCTGGCCAATCAGCTCCTTTGGCTGATCGCCAGAAGCGCGTTGGTAGGCATCCGCGCGCTGCTGCTCCTGGTCGGCGCGCAAGGCTAGATCAAGCATGCGCTGGCTGGCCTTGACCGTGGCAGCTGCCAGGCTGGCAAAGGCCTCCAGATTGTCCAGGTCGCCCGTGGAGAACCGCTCAGGATCCAGCGCATCCAGGGTCAGAAGGCCCCAGGGTTGGCCGTCGAGGAACAGTGGGCAGCCCAGGCAATCGTGGACTTCCAGGTGGCCGTGGAGTCCCTCCACCAGGCCGTCATAGGGATCAGGCAGGCCGCAGTCGGCGGCGAAGTGTGTCGGCCCCGGATGTTCGATGAGGGCGCGCAGGCGAGGGTGCTCGCTGATCTTGAAGCGGCGGCCGAGGGTGTCCTGGCTGAGTCCATCGACGGCCAGCGGCACCAACTGGTCGCCTTCCAGGCGCAGCAGGGCGGTAGCATCGCAAGGCAGCAGGCCGCGAAGGGCTTCGAGCAGGCGGCGGTAGCGTTCGCCGTCCGGTAATTCGCGGGACAGATCGGCGACCAGCGGGAGGAGGGTGGCTAGCAGAGGGTTTCGAGTCATTTTGACCTCTATGAAGTCTTTTTGACAACAGAAGACGCGGGTCATTATGACTCATTTTTAAGCGGATGGCCCGGAAATAAAGGGCTGCGAGCTTGGCACGCTTCCTGAAACACACCTTTCAGAAAGCACAGGCAGACCCACTGGCTGTCTGGCCAACTCGAGGAGATCCACATGCTGTCCAACGAACACCGTACCCTGGTCAAGGCCACTGTCCCGCTGCTGGAGACTGGCGGAGAGACCCTGACCCAGCATTTCTACAAGATGATGCTCAGCGAGTACCCGGAAGTTCGTCCGCTGTTCAACCAGGCGCACCAGGCCTCCGGGGACCAGCCCCGCGCGCTGGCCAATGGCGTGCTGATGTATGCCCGCCACATCGATGAACTGGAGCAGCTCGGCCCGCTGGTGGCGAAGATCGTCAACAAGCACGTCGCCCTGCAGATCCAGCCGGAGCACTACCCCATTGTCGGCGCCTGCCTGCTACGCGCGATCCGCGAAGTGCTGGGCGAGGAGATCGCCACGCAGGAAGTGATCGATGCCTGGGCCGCCGCTTACGGCCAACTGGCGGACATTCTGATCGGCGCCGAGGAGTCGGTGTATCAGCAGAATGCCGAGCAGCGCGGCGGCTGGCGTGGCGCCCGGCGCTTCCGCATCGCCCGCAAGGAAGCCGAGAGCGAGGAGATCACCTCGTTCTACTTCCAGCCGCTGGATGGAGAGCCGCTGCTGGACTTCCAGCCTGGGCAGTACATCGGACTGTCCCTGGAGATTGGCGGGGAAGAAGTGCGCCGCACCTACTCGCTGTCCGACGCGCCGAATGGCCGTGAGTACCGCATCAGTGTGAAGCGTGAGCCCGAAGGCAAGGTTTCGAGCTACCTGCACGACCGCCTGAACGTCGGTGATGAACTGGACCTGTTCCCACCTGCGGGCGATTTCGTCCTGCGCAGTAGTGACAAGCCGCTGGCACTGATCACGGCCGGGGTCGGTATCACCCCGGCGCTGGCGATGCTTAAACCGGCGCTGGAATCCGGTCGCGAAGTGCATTTCATCCACTGCGCTCGCCACGGTGGTGTGCATGCGTTCCGCGAGTGGGTAGAGGCGCAGTCCGACGCGCATCCGCAGCTCAAGCATTACTTCTGCTACAGCGAGCCGCGTGCCCAGGACGCCGCGCACGTCGAAGGCTTCCTCAGCCAGGAGCTGTTGGCTGACTGGCTGCCGGAAGACCGCGATCTGGACGCCTATTTCCTCGGGCCCAAGCCGTTCATGGCGCAGGTTAAGCGTCACCTGCGCGAGATCGGCGTACCTGAGCAACAGTCCCACTACGAGTTCTTCGGCCCGGCCAGCGCGCTGGAGGCCTGAACCTTGGCGCCGGTCCGATGGGCCGGCGCAACCCGAGGAGGTGTGTGATGGAACGTCTTTTCGCCTGCCCGCAACGCAATCTGTCGATGTCCTGGTCGCTGCTGACCGGCGGCCTCGCGCTGCTGCTGCTGGGAATCGTGGGAGCCTATTTCGTCGATGGTCATCTGAGCCTGCAAAGCGTTGTCGCAGCTCATGCCTTCACCATCCTCGGGCCCACATTATTGAAGCTGGGCTACGTGCTGCGGCTGGTGGCCCAGCATCAGATGCGCAAGGACGGTTGGGAGGCTTGCTGTGTTGCTGGTTGATCGAAAGGCTCTGCTGACCATCGCGCCATTATGGCGCCTGGGGTTCCGCCCGTTCTTCCTCGGTGGAGCGGTGTTCGCGCTGATCGCCATCGCGGCCTGGGCGGCCGTGCTGCTTGGCGTACTGCCCACGTGGCAGCCGCTGGGCGGCTGGCTGGGCTGGCATCGCCATGAAATGCTCTTCGGCTTCGCGGCGGCGATCATTGCCGGCTTCCTGCTGACCGCCGTGCAGACCTGGACCGGGCGCCCCGGCGTCAGTGGCACGCCGTTGATGGTGCTGTCGCTGGTCTGGCTGGCGGCGCGGGTGGGCTGGCTCGTCGGGGCGCCGCTATGGCTGGTCACCGTGCTGGAGTTGGCGTTCATGCCGGCACTGGTGTTCTTCATCGGTCGCAGTCTGTGGCAGGTCCGCCAGAAACGTAACTACCCGATCATCCTGGTGCTGAGCCTGCTGACGCTTGCCGATGCACTGGTGATGGCCGGCGTCTGGGAGGGTAACGAGAGCTGGCAGCGCGGTGGCGCGTTGGGTGCGCTGTGGCTGGTGGCGGCGCTGATGGGGCTGATCGGCGGTCGCGTGATTCCCTTCTTCACCCAGCGCGGGCTGGGCCGCACCGCTCAGGTGCCGGCCTGGAACTGGCTGGATAACTCACTGCTGGGCGGCACCCTGCTGGTGGCGGCGCTGACCGCAGTCGGTATCGGCCTGACCCCGCACCCGCTGGTGGGCTTGCTGTTTGCTGCGCTGGCGATGGGGCACCTGATCCGCTTGTGGCGTTGGTACGACAAGGGCTTCTGGGGTGTGCCGCTGCTCTGGTCGCTGCACCTGGCCTACCTGTGGATGCTGCTGGCCCCGGCGGGGATGGCGTTGTGGAACTTTGCGCCGACCTTCAACGTCAGCCTGGCGATCCACGCCCTGACCGTGGGCGGGGTGGGCGGTCTGATCCTGGCAATGATCGCCCGCGTCAGCCTGGGCCATACCGGGCGACCGCTGCAGCCGCCCAAGGCAATGGCCTGGGCGTTCGCTCTGCTCAACCTTGGCGTGGTCGCGCGGGTCCTGCTGGTGATCTGGTGGCCGCTGGAAGGCTTGAGCATCGCGGCTGGCTGCTGGGTCGTGGCTTTCCTGATGTTCGCCTGGCACTACGGCCCGATGTTCTGGAAGCCGCGGCTGGATGGGCAGCCGGGCTGAGTCTGTCGCTGCGGTCTGCTGATCACGCTGCAGATTTCTCAACGGGGCGGCCGGAGAGACATCGCGGACGGAGTCCGCTCCTGCGCGCGGGTTGCTGCTGTGCGTTTTTGCAGGAGCGAGCCTGCTCGCGAACCGCCGGTGGCGGGGAGATGGCTAGAGTGGCAAGAGGTGCTCGCCGAGCCGACCGCTGTCCGCCAGTTCGAGAAACTCGTCGCCCATCCGCCGGCTTTCATCCATTGCCTTGCGCCAGTAGCGCTCGCGGCCCGCGTCGTCGCCGATGTAGCGGTGGAAGTCCTTGCGGTCCGGCAGCTTGTTGTGCGGCAGGCGCGCCAGGTACTCCTTCGACGGGGCGAGCAGCAGCACATCCTGCAGGCGTCCGGCGTCACCACGGCGCCAGGGCAGGCCCTTGTCGAACCAGCCGGGAATGACCTTGTCGGTGAAGTGCGGGTAGAGCACCACGCCTTCGGGCTGGTAGGGCAGGTCCAGGTGATAGTCCAGCAGGCCGCCGTCGCGGTAGGTGCCGGGGCCGGCGCCGGGAATGTCGCGCACGCCTTCCATGACCATGGGGATGGAGCCAGAGGCGAGCAGCGCGTGGCGCAGGTTGGCCAGGTCCAGGTGCAGGTAGCGCGAGGGGAAGTCCGACAGCGGCTCCAGCGGCGGTGCGCGGCGGGCGTCATGGATGATCAGCCGTTCGAAGTGCCGGTGCAGGTGGCGGCGGCCGACCAGGTTGTCGCGGATTACCGCCCCCAGGCCCAGGCCGAGATTGGCCTTGCCGTCCTGCGCGAGGCGACCGTGGCTCTTCACCACCACCACGTTGAGGCGGTACCAGGGGTTGTCCAGTACGCTGGTATCGCGGCCGTCGAGCAGGTCGTCGAGCATTTTCGCGCAGCTCCTCGACACGTCGCTGATGCTCGCGTTGCGGGCAAAGCGTTGCTGGGTGTAGAGCTCGCCCAGGCGGCGAATGCCTTCGGCCGGGTCGGGCAGGCAGGCGCTGGCGAATCGCCAGGAGCCGATGGACGCCCCGATCAGCGAGCGCTCACGTGGCGCTCGCGGCAACCATTCGCCGAACAGCGCGAGGTCCAGGCCCTGGATGCCCAGTGCCTTCGGCCCGCCGGCGGCACCGGGGAGGATTCCTACATCGGCGGGGGCCAGCCCCTGTTCGCGGATGCGTTGGAGCGCGCGGCTTCCAGCCTTGAGGGTGAGGGAGGAAGTCTTGATCTGGATGGCGGTCATGCGGGCCTCGCTGTGGCAGGCCGCGATTATAGAGCCTGTGCGCGTGGAGCAAGGATACTTCACGGGGTGAATGATCGTTGCCGATTCAGCTTGAATTAAGTCCTTCACCTTAATCTGACAGCAGTGAAATTCTGATGAGGTACGCTCATGAAATGGCTGCTGATCCTGACCACGCTCTGCGCACTGCTGCTGGGTGCCGGCGTTGCCACGGCCCATGACATTGGTCCTGACGAGGCGTTGCGCCTGCGCGATGCGGGCACCATCCGCAATTTCGAGGAGCTCAACCGCACCGCGCTGACCAAGCATGCCGGCGGATCGGTGTACGATAGCGAGCTCGAGCTGGAGCATGGCCGCTATCTCTACAAGGTCGACATCAAGGACGCACAAGGCGTGAAGTGGGATGTCGAACTGGATGCGGTCACCGGCGAAGTCCTCACCGATCACCAGGACGACTGATGAAGACCGTTTTGCTGCGCGCGATGCTGTTCGGCCTGGGTTTCACCGCCCTGGCCGGCGCCGCGCAGGCCCATGACCTGAGCCAGGACGAAGCCCTGCGCCTGAGCAAGGAAGGGGTGATCCGCCCCTTCGAGGAAATCCTCCCCGCCGCGCTGAGCCGCTACCCTGGCTCGCGCCTGCTCGAAGCCGAGCTGGAGAGGGAGCACGGCAACTACATTTACGAAGTGGAGTTGCTCACCGTCGACGGTGTGGTGCGCGAACTGGAACTGGATGCCCGCGACGGCCGCATCCTCAAGGATAAGGAAGACGACTGATGCGCCTGTTGCTGGTGGAAGACCACGTACCTCTGGCCGACGAGCTACTGGCGACCCTCACGCGCCAGGGCTATGCGGTGGACTGGCTGGCCGACGGTCGCGACGCTGCGGTGCAAGGCGCCAGCGAGCCGTACGACCTGGTGATGCTCGACCTGGGCCTGCCGGGCCGTCCCGGGCTGGAGGTGCTGCAGGAGTGGCGCGGCATGGGCCTGGCGACGCCGGTGCTGATTCTCACCGCACGGGGCTCCTGGGCCGAGCGCATCGACGGCCTGAAGGCCGGCGCCGACGACTATCTGACCAAGCCGTTTCATCCTGAGGAACTGATGCTGCGTATCCAGGCGCTGCTGCGGCGTGCCCACGGGCTGGCGAACCAGAGCCAGCTGGAAGTGGCCGGGTTGAGCCTGGATGAATCGCGCCAGTGCGTGCAGCAGGGCGGCAAGGAAGTCGACCTGACATCCGCCGAGTTCCGTCTGCTGCGGTACTTCATGCTGCATCCCGGCCAACTGCTGTCGAAGTCGCATCTGGCAGAGCACCTGTATGACGGCGAGACCGAGCGCGACTCCAATGTCATCGAGGTGCATATCAATCACCTGCGCCGCAAGCTGGGCCGCGAGATCATCGAGACCCGTCGCGGGCAGGGCTATCGCTTCACCGGCAACGGAGCCGCCAATTGATATCGATCCAGCGCCGGCTCGGTCTTGGGCTGGGTGTGGTACTGGTGGTGGTCGGTCTCGTGCTGGCCCAGGCGGGCCTCTGGCTGTTCGACCAGGGCTTGCGCCGCTATCTGGTGAACGGCTTGCAGGACGAGGCGGAAAGCCTGCTGGTGGGTATCACCCGTGGTCCCGCGGGGTTGCAGCTGGACGGCCAGCGTGTCGATGCGGTCTATGAGCGGCTGTTCTCCGGGCGCTACTTCGTCATCCGCTTCGACGAGCAGACCTGGCGTTCTCGATCGCTGTGGGACAACGAGCTGCAGTTGCCTTCGCACAAGGGGCTGGCCAAGTCGCTGGAGAAAGGCCCCGAAGGCCAGCGGCTGCTGGTCTATCGCGGCGACTACAAGCGCTATGGCAAGAAAATCAGCATCGTCGTCGCCCAGGACTACACGCCCGTCCTCAAGAGCTTCAATCGTCTGCGCAATATCGGCCTGGGCGCCGGAGCCCTGGCGTTGCTGCTGATCCTGGTGTTCCAGGGCTTCACCGTGCGCCGTGCCCTGCGCCCGCTGGAGCGGGTACGCCAGCAGATTGCACAGTTGCAGGAAGGTCAGCGCAGCCAGTTGGACAGCCAGGTGCCCCGTGAGCTGGAGCCGTTGGTGGAACAGACCAACCACCTGCTGCAGCACACCGAGGATACCCTGCGCCGCTCGCGCAATGCGCTGGGCAACCTGGGCCATGCCCTGAAAACCCCGCTGGCGGTGCTCATCAGCCTTGCCGAACGCGAAGAGCTGCGTGATCACCCGGAGCTGCGGCGAGTGCTGCAGGAGCAGTTGGAGCAGATCGAACAGCGCCTGGCCCGCGAACTGGGGCGTGCGCGGTTGGTGGGCGAGGCATTACCCGGCGCGCACTTCGACTGTGATGCCGAGTTGCCCAGCTTGTGCGACATGCTCAAGCTCATTCATGGCGATCACCTCGCCATCGACTGGCAGGCGCCGCCCGCCACGCGCTTGCCGTATGACCGGGAAGACCTGCTGGAGATGCTCGGTAATCTGCTGGACAACGCCTGCAAATGGGCCGATGCCCAGGTGCGGTTGACGGTGGAGAAGGGCGCAGACGCATACCGGCTGAGCGTGGACGACGATGGTCCCGGTATTGCCGAGGACCAGCGAGACAGCGTGTTGGAACGTGGCACTCGGCTGGATGAGCAGGTGGCCGGGCATGGTCTGGGCCTGGGCATCGCGCGAGATATCGCGGCGGCCTGCGGTGGCAGCCTGAAGCTGGAAAGCAGTGAGCTGGGTGGGTTGCGGGTGGTTGTCGAATTGCCCCGCCGCTTGGCGTGATAGAGCCGGCGCGACTTTATTGGTTGGCGTTGTTCGGATGGGTTGGGATGGTGCCGTGCCGTGCCGTGCCGTGCCGTGCCGTGCCGTTCGCGAGCAAGCTCGCTCCTACAGGGGCTGCAGCGTGGGCTTTTTGTAGGAGCGAGCTTGCTCGCGAACCCGGTGCAATGTGGCTGAATCGCGGACAAAGTCCGCGCCTACGGGATAGGCGTGTGCTTGGCCGGCCCTCACCCTAACCCTCTCCCAGCGGGAGAGGGGACCGTTCGGAGTGCTGTGGAAGTAAAGCGTTAGCTGGTTATCAATGACGCAGAAAGAGCGGCGAGCGTACAGGCGCGTGCGGACTGCCCCCTCTCCCGCTGGGAGAGGGCAGGGGTGAGGGGGAAGCCCACGCGCCGGTGTAAAACCTCAGACCCTGAACTGATCCATCAACCCCTGCTGATGATTCGCCAGCTTGTTCAGCGACTGGCTCACCTGCGCCGATTCCTGCGCCTGGCTGGACAGCGATTCGGTCACGTCGCGAATCCCCGCCACGTTGCGATTGATCTCCTCGGCCACCGCGCTCTGCTCCTCGGCGGCGCTGGCGATCTGCAGGTTCATGTCGGTGATCACGCTGACCGCATCGCCGATGCGCTTGAGCGCGGCCACGGCCTGTTCGACCTGGGACACGCTGTCCTGGGCCTGGCGGTGGCTGTTGCTCATGGCGCCGACCACGTCGCGGGTACCGTTCTGCAGGCCCTCGATGACCTGGCGGATTTCCTCCACCGAATCCTGGGTGCGCTTGGCGAGGTTGCGCACCTCGTCGGCGACCACCGCGAAGCCGCGCCCGGCTTCACCGGCGCGAGCCGCTTCGATGGCGGCGTTGAGCGCCAGCAGGTTGGTCTGCTCGGCGATGCCGCGAATCACTTCCAGCACCGAGCCGATCTGCTCGCTGCTGGCGGCCAAGCCTTCCACCTGGCTCATGGCACTGCTCATGTCGCTGGCCAGTTCGTCGATCAGGCGGGTGGTGTTGTCGATCACGTTGAGACCGTCGCGGGTCGCGCCGTCGGCGCCACGGGCGGCATCGGCGGCCATGGCGGCGCTGTTGGCGACGTCGTGGGCGGTGGCGCTCATCTCCTGCGAAGCAGTGGCAACCTGGTCGACTTCGCGGAACTGCTGCTGCATGCCGGCACTGGTCTGGCTGGCGATTTCCGAGGACTGGTCGGCGGTGGCGCGGGCGTCGTGCACCGAGGATTTCACGTCGCGGATGATCGGCTGCAGCTTGTCGAGGAAGCGGTTGAACCAGCCGGCCAGCTCGCCCAGTTCATCCTTGCCGGCGTAGTCCAGGCGCTTGGTCAGGTCGCCTTCGCCGCTGGCGATGTTGCGCAACATGGCGGCCACACCGAGGATCGGCCGGGTCACGCCGCGGGCGGTGAGCCACATGGCGAACAGGCCGATCACTACGGCGATCAGGCCGAAGCCCAGCTGCGAGACGGTGCCCTGCACACGCTGGTTATCCAACTCGTTCTGCAGTTCGATGGCCGGGCCCAGCAGGACGTTCTGGGGGACTTCCAGCAGTACGCCCCAGGGTTTGGAGCCGGGAATCGGCTGCAACGGCTCGACTACGCGCAACTGGTCGTCGTGGCGGAACACCTGCTCATGGTTGGCGGCGATGGCTTGCAACAGGTCGGCGCCCTGGTTGGGGTAGACCTCCTTGAGGTTCTTGCTCAGCTTCGAGGCATCCGCGCTGTGACCGGCGAGCAGGCCGGCCGCGCTGACGATGCTGACGCGGCCCTGGCCATCATAGAGTTCCCGGCTGCCTTCTAAGGCGATTTCCTGCAGCTTCTCCATGCTGATATCCAGGCCCATGACGCCGATGAC
The DNA here is from genome assembly GCF_020401845.1 of Pseudomonas sp. HS-18. Taxonomy (NCBI): domain Bacteria; kingdom Pseudomonadati; phylum Pseudomonadota; class Gammaproteobacteria; order Pseudomonadales; family Pseudomonadaceae; genus Pseudomonas; species Pseudomonas sp. HS-18. Next base: position 3,657,035 of record NZ_CP084413.1, on the reverse strand, counting down.
CTTGCCGTCCAGTTCCAGGGGGAAGGCGATACTGGTCATGAGCATCTTCTTCTTGCCCACTTCATCGAAGTAGGGGTCGAGCACGCAAGGTCGGCCGGTGGTCTTGGGACAGGTGAACCAGGCGTTGTAGGCGCTGCCACTCGGGCCGGGGCTGGTGTCGTTGAGCAGCGATTCGGCCATGGCCTCGGACTCGAGGTGACCCGGCGTGGCCTGGGACCAGTAGATGGAGAAGCGACCGGCATCATTGCTGCCCAGTTCGCCCTGGCCGGCGAACAGCTTGTCCTTGCCATCCAGCGCGTCGGGTTCGAAGGCGACGTAGAGGCCGAGCAGTTCCGGGTTGCCTTCCAGCGCGGTCTTCACCTGGCGGGTCAGGTCCTCGCGCAGGTCGTAGGCGTCGAGGAAGCGCTTCTGCGCCTGGTCACGCAGGAACAGCACCTGCCGTGAGAAACCCTTGCCATATTGATAGGCGTCCATGATGTAGCGCTGGATGCGCATGGCCTGGACTTCACCGCGCGATTGCAGGCGGGCCTTGGCTGCTTCGTCGAGCATCTGCGTGCTCGATTGCTTGACCAGCGCGGTGCTGTGCTGGGTGCGGTAAACGGACAGCCCGGACAGCAGCGAGACGACGCCGAGCAGGCAGAGCCCGGCAAGCAAGGTGATCTTCCACTGGATGGAAAGACGGCGCAGAAGCATGGAGGGGAATCCTTGTTTGAACTAAGCCTCGGGATGCCAGCTATATCGGCCTTTCCCGCATCTTCTTGACCCGCGACGGGGTGAAACGCCAGAAAACAGGCGATTCTGGCGTGCCTGGCCGACGGGCGGCGAAAAGCCAGGCAAGAAGCGTGCTCGTCTGCGTGAAAGTCCTGCCAGGCTAACTCGGAAACGTCTTGATTCGACTCAAGTTTTGACACCCCGGCGAGCGTTTGGCAGAGTGCGCGCCTTTTGCCCGCGCCCTGGCGCGGCGAGCCCTGGAAGGAGTGCTGGAATGAATGCGGTGTTGATCGCCATTGGCCTGATGCTGGTGTTGAGCCTGTGTCGCGTGCATGTGGTGGTCGCGCTGATCGCCGGTGCAGTGGCAGGTGGTCTGCTCGGCGGCCTGGGCATGGACGGCACGCTCAAGGCGTTCAACGAGGGCCTGGGTGCCGGTGCGACGGTGGCGCTGTCCTACGCCATGCTCGGCGCCTTCGCCGTGGCCATCGCGCGCTCCGGAATGGCGCACGCCCTGGCCGACCGCGCCCTGGCGATGCTCGGCCGGCACGAGGCGAACGGTTCCACTGCCTTCAAGTGGATGATGATTGCCCTGCTGCTGGTGGTGGCGATCGCCTCGCAGAACATCCTGCCGATCCACATCGCCTTCATTCCGCTGCTGGTGCCGCCACTGCTCTACGTCCTGACGCGCCTGCAGATCGACCGCCGGCTGATCGCCTGCGTCATCACCTTCGGCCTGATCACGCCCTACATGTTCCTGCCGGTGGGTTTCGGCAACATCTTCCTGAACCAGATCCTGCTGGCCAACGTGGCGCGCGCGGGCGTCGACGTGCAGGGCATCAACGTCACCCACGCCATGCTGATCCCGGCGCTGGGCTTGGTCTGCGGGCTGCTGATCGCGGTGTGCTTCAGCTACCGGCGCAAGCGTGATTACGATCTGGAACGCATCGAACAGGCTGAGCGGGTCGATACGCCCTACAGCAAGATGAGCCTCGCCGTGGCCGGCGTCGCAGTCGCTGCAGCCTTCGCCGTGCAGCTGCTGCTGGACTCGATGATCCTCGGCGCGCTGGTGGGTTTCCTGGTGTTCTCGCTGTCCGGCGTGGTGCGCTGGAAGGAGGCGGACGACCTGTTCACCGAAGGCATGAAGATGATGGCCATGATCGGTTTCATCATGATTGCCGCCCAGGGCTTCGCCGCCGTGATGACGGCCACCGGGCAGGTCGCCAGCCTGGTGGACAGCGCCGCGGGCTGGATTGGCAGCAGCAAGGCGCTGGGCGCCTTCATGATGCTGCTGGTGGGGTTGTTGGTGACCATGGGCATCGGCTCGTCGTTCTCTACGGTGCCGATCATCGCGGCGATCTTCGTGCCGCTGGCGGTGCACCTGGGCTTCAGCCCGCTGGCCATCGTCAGCATCGTCGGTACCGCAGGAGCGCTGGGTGACGCGGGCTCGCCAGCATCGGACTCCACCCTTGGCCCGACCTCCGGCCTGAACGTGGACGGCCAGCACAACCACATCTGGGACACCGTGGTGCCGACCTTCCTGCATTACAACCTGCCGCTGCTGGCGTTCGGCTGGGTGGCCGCCATGGTGCTCTGAAAGACCGGGAGCACGGCTTTGGCGCGCGGCAATCGCGCGCTTAAAGTTGCACTTGGCGGGTCAACTGCTGACTAATGAGCAGGTTTATCCATCCATGGACCCGCTCATGTTCGAATCGAAACTGGAATACCGGACGTTCCTCGCCCTGCTGCTGGTGGTGACACTCGCCTTCGGCTGGATCCTGCTGCCGTTCTACGGGGCCGTCTTCTGGGGCACCATTCTGGCGATCATCTTTGCCCCGTTGCAGCGCCGCCTGCGGGTGAAACTCAACGGACGCAACAACCTCGCCGCGCTGATTTCCCTCGGCGTGTGCTTCCTCATCGTGATCCTGCCGGTGACCTTCATTGCCGGTGCGCTGGTGCAGGAGGGGGCGATGGTTTACCAGCGGTTGAAGTCGGGGGATCTGAACTTCATCACCTATTACCAGCAGGCGGTTGCCGCGCTGCCTGGCTGGGGGCACCAGCTGCTGGAGCGTTTCGACCTGGCGGACCTGTCCAGCCTGCAGGAGAAACTCTCCGCGGGCGCGATGCAGGCGAGCCAACTGGTGGCGACCAAGGCGTTCAGCATTGGCCAGAACACCTTCGAGTTCGTCATCAGCTTCGGCATCATGCTTTACCTACTGTTCTTCCTGCTGCGCGACGGGCCTGCGCTGGGGCGGCGAATCAAGCAGGCGATGCCGCTGAGCGCGGAGCACAAGCAGCACCTGTTCACCAAGTTCACCACGGTGATCCGCGCCACGGTGAAGGGCAACATCGCCGTTGCCGCGACCCAGGGCGCATTGGGCGGCCTGATCTTCTGGTTCCTCGGTATCCAGGGCTCGCTGCTCTGGGGCACGCTGATGGCCTTCCTCTCGCTGCTGCCAGCCATCGGCGCGGGGCTGATCTGGGTGCCGGTGGCCGCCTACTTCCTGCTCACCGGGGCGATCTGGCAAGGCGTGGTGCTGACGCTGTTCTGCGTGGTGGTGATTGGCCTGGTGGACAACATCCTGCGCCCCATCCTGGTCGGCAAGGACACCAAGATGCCCGACTATGTAGTGCTGATCTCCACCCTCGGTGGCATGTCGCTGTTCGGCCTCAACGGCTTCGTCATCGGCCCGCTGATCGCAGCGCTGTTCATGGCGTCGTGGGACCTGTTCACCGGCCGTGAAGGTGAAGTGACCAAGGGCGCGGAGTAGGGCGCCAGAACTGTAGGAGCGAGCTTGCTCGCGAACCCGGCTTCGCAGCGGAGGGTATTTGCGAGCAACCTCGCTCCTACAAAAAGGCACCGCGCATGAATTGCGCCCAATAAAAAACCCCGCCGAAGCGGGGTTTTTCATGCCTGTCGATCTCAGCCGGCGATGGCTACCAGGCCGCTGTGCTGGAGGATATCCAGCAGCGGTTGCGGGTAGACGCCGAGGAAGAAGGCGAGCAGGGCGATGGCCACCAGCATGATGCCGCCGGCGCGCTGGGCCCAGTCCAGGGGCGCGTCGTGGCGCTTCATGTTGGGCTCGACCAGGAACATGGTCACCATTACGCGCAAGTAGTAGAACAGGCCGATGGCGCTGCCCAGTACCAGCGAGCCGACCAGCCACCAGTGCTGCGACTCGACGCCGGTGGCGACGATGTAGAACTTGCCGATGAAGCCGGCGGTCAGCGGGATGCCGGCCAGGGACAGCATCATCACGGTCATCACCGCGGTCAGCACCGGGCGGCGCCAGAACAGGCCGCGGTACTCGAACAGCGCGTCGGCGTCGCGGCCGCTGTACGGGGTGGACATCAGGGTGACCACGCCGAAGGCGCCCAGGGTGGTGACGACGTAGGTGGTCAGGTACACGCCAACCGCTTCCACGGCCAGGCCCTTGCTCGCCACCAGGGCGATCAGCAGGTAGCCGAAGTGGGCGATGGACGAGTAGCCGAGCAGGCGCTTGATGTTGCTCTGGGTCAGTGCCAGCAGGTTGCCGATCAGGATCGAGGCAATCGCGATGACCGCGATGGCGTCATGCAGCAGGCCGTTGTTCAGGGCCGCCGGAGCGATCTGGAACAGGCGCAGCAGCACGGCGAACACGGCGACCTTGCTGGCGGTGGCGAGGAAGGTCGCTACCGGAGCCGGGGCGCCTTCGTAGACGTCCGGGGTCCACAGGTGGAACGGTGCGAGCGACAGCTTGAAGCCCAGGCCGACGACCATCATGCCGACGCCGATGGACAGCAGCGGGCCATGGCTGGTGCCCTCGGCCAGCGACGCACCGATACCGGCGAAGCTCAGGCTGCCGGACTCGGCATAGAGCAGGGCCATGCCGAACAGCAGGAAAGCCGAGCCGGCGGCGGACAGTACGGTGTACTTGATGCCCGCTTCGAGGGTGCGCTTGTTGAAGAAGGCGTAGGCCACCATGCCGTAGACCGGCACCGACAGCAGCTCCAGGCCGATGAACAGACCGGCCAGGTTCTGCGCGCTGACCAGCACCAGGCCGCCCGCGGTGGACAGCAGCAGGAGCAGGTAGAGCTCTTCGCGGTTACCCGGGAAGCTCTCCATGTACGCATGGGCGAGCGTGGTGCAGGCGAGGGCGGCGACCAGGATCAGCGCCATGTAGAAGCAGGCGAAGTTGTCCACCAGCATCAGCGGGGTGACTTCGATCGGGGTGACTTTCAGCACCGGGAAGATCGACAGCAACGCCAGGTTCAGACCGATCACCGAGAGGGTGGCGGTCATCGAGTGGTTACGCTTCCAGGCCACGGCGAGCATCACCACCACCAGGGTGGCACTGGTGATGAGCAGTGGCAGGAGCGCGATGAAGTGTTGAATCGTGAAGGTCATGTCGCGCTCACCGTACTGCCAGGGTGGAAAGGGCGGCACCCAGCCACTGCTGGACGCCGTGCATGGTGGCCGCGGAGGTGTCGAGAACCGGCTGCGGGTAAACGCCGAGCAGGATCAGCAACACCGCCAGGCCGAGCACCATGGAGAGTTCGCGGAAGTTCAGGCCGGCAATGGCGGTGTCGGACTTGGACGGGCCGAAGTACGCGCGGTGGATCATGATCAGCGAGTAGACCGAGCCGAACACCAGGCCGAAGGTGGCGATCACGGTGATCACCGGAACCACCTTGAAGCTGCCCAGCAGGATCAGGAATTCGCCGACGAAGTTGCCGGTACCCGGCAGACCCAGCGAGGCAGTGGCGAAGAACAGCGCCACGGCCGGCAGGTAAGGGATGCGCGACCACAGGCCGCCCATCTTGCGCATGTCACGGGTGTGCAGGCGCTCGTACAGTTGGCCGCACAGGATGAACAGCGCGGCAGCGGAGAGGCCGTGGGCGATCATCTGCACCACGACACCCTGCAGCGCCTGGGGGCTGCCGGAGTAGATGCCGATCATCACGAAGCCCATGTGCGACACGGAGGAGTAGGCCACCAGACGCTTGATGTCGGTCTGCGCGAACGACAGGAAGGCGCCGTAGAAGATGCCGATCAGGCCCAGGGTCATGGCGATCGGGGCGAACTCGGCCGAGGCGTTGGGGAACAGCGGCAGGGCAAAGCGGATCAGGCCGTAGGCGGCGGTCTTCAGCAGGATGCCGGCGAGGTCCACGGAACCGGCGGTCGGTGCCTGGGCGTGGGCGTCCGGCAGCCAGGAGTGCACCGGCACGACCGGCATCTTCACCGCGAAGGCGACGAAGAAGCCGAGCATCAGGATCCACTCGGTGTGCGGCGGCAGCTGGGTTTTCAGCAGGTCGGCGTAGTTGAAGGTCAGCACGCCGGTGCTGTTGTAGTGCACGAACACCAGGCCGAGGATCGCCACCAGCATCACCAGGCCACTGGCCTGGGTGAAGATGAAGAACTTGGTGGCGGCGTAGATGCGGGTCTTCTTGCCGTCGTCCGAACTATGACCCCAGAGCGCGATGAGGAAGTACATCGGCACCAGCATCATTTCCCAGAAGAAGAAGAACAGGAACAGGTCGACGGCGAGGAACACGCCGATCACACCGCCCAGGATCCACAGCAGGTTCAGGTGGAAGAAGCCGATGCGGCGCTGGATCTCGTTCCACGAGCAGAGAACGGACAGCACGCCGAGCAGGCCGGTCAGTGCGACCATCAGCAGGGACAGGCCGTCCATCGCCAGGTGCACGCTGATGCCGAAGCGCTCGATCCAGGGTACCTGGAACTGCAGGGTCCATTGCGGCTCGCCACCCGGCGCCGGGGCCAGTTGGAAGTCACCGGTGTGCCACACCCACAGGCTCAGGGCCAGGGTGAGGACCATCGATCCCAGGGCGACCCAGCGAGGCAGGGTCTTGCTGGTGTACTCGGCGATCCAGCAAAGGAAGCCGCCGATGAAGGGGATCAGGATTAGCCAGGGCAGAATCATGTCGGGCTCAATCTCTTTCGTGAATTCATTAAGCCAGCAGCAGCGCGCCGAGGAGCAGCGCGGCGCCACCCACCAGGGAAGCGGCGTACCAACGCAGGCGGCCGTTCTCGGTGAGGCTGAGGAGTTTGTTGCCACCGCGGGCGGTGAGCGGGACCAGGACCAGGGTCTTGTCGATCGGGTCAGCGGCCAGCAGGCGGCAGATCAGCAGGTAGGGTTTCACGAACAGCTTGTCGTACAGCCAGTCGAAGCCCCAGGCGTGGTACCACCAGGTGCCGAAGAAGCGGCCCGGTGCGCTCTGGGCGACGGCGCTGACGAAGCGGCGCTTGCCGAGGAACAGCAGGCCCGCCAGCAGGATACCGGCAATGGCGATGGCGCCCGAGGCGATTTCCAGGCTGTGCTTGGCTTCACCACCGGCGTGGCCGGCGCTTTCCGGCAGGACGCCGGCCAGCGGCGGAGTGATCAGCGCGCCGATGAAGGTGGAGAGCACGATCAGCACACCCAGCGGCAGCCAGTGGCTGATGCCATGGCCAGCGTGCGCTTCGGTCTTCGCTTCGCCGTGGAAGGCGATGAAGATCAGGCGGAAGGTGTACAGCGAGGTCATGAACGCGCCAACCAGACCGGCGATCAGCAGGTTCTGGTGACCGCTGGCGAAGGCTTCCCAGAGGATCTCGTCCTTGGAGTAGAAGCCGGCGGTCAGGAAGGGCAGGGCGGACAGCGCCGCGCCACCGACCACGAAGCTCGCGTAAGCCAGCGGCAGCTTCTTCCACAGGCCGCCCATCTTGAAGATGTTCTGCTCGTGGTGGCAGGCAACGATCACCGCACCGGAGGCAAGGAACAGCAGGGCCTTGAAGAAGGCGTGGGTCATCAGGTGGAAGATCGCGCCACCCCAGGCGCCGACGCCCAGAGCCAGGAACATGTAGCCGATCTGGCTCATGGTCGAGTAGGCGAGGATGCGCTTGATGTCGGTCTGTACCAGAGCGGCGAAGCCGGCCAGGACCAGGGTCACGGCACCGATGATGCCGACCAGCTCCAGGACGTTCGGAGCCAGTTCGAACAGACCGTGGCAGCGGGCGATCAGGTAGACGCCCGCGGTCACCATGGTGGCGGCGTGGATCAGCGCGGAGACCGGAGTCGGGCCGGCCATCGCGTCGGCCAGCCAGGTCTGCAGCGGCAGCTGGGCGGACTTGCCGACGGCGCCGCCGAGCAGCATCAGGGTCGCCAGGTTGATCCACAGGTCGCCCTTGGCGAAGTGCTGCGGAGCCAGGACCAGCAGCTCCTGGATGTTCAGCGTGCCCAGGTGCTGGAACAGGATGAACATACCGATGGCGAAGAACACGTCACCCACGCGGGTCACGATGAAGGCCTTGAGCGCTGCGTTGCCGTTCGGTACGTGGTTGTAATAGAAACCGATCAGCAGGTAGGAGCACAGGCCCACGCCTTCCCAGCCGAAGTACATGAACAGCAGGTTATCGCCCAGCACCAGGAACAGCATGCTGGCGATGAACAGGTTGGTGTACGCGAAGAAACGCGAGTAACCGGTTTCACCGCGCATGTACCAGGAGGCGAACAGGTGGATCAGGAAGCCGACGCCGGTGACCACGCCGAGCATGGTGACCGACAGGCCGTCCAGGTACAGGGTGAAGTTGGTCTTGAAGTCACCAACGCTCATCCATTGCCACAGCACCAGGCTGTAGGCGCCACCTTCGGGCGGGTTGCTGTGGAAGCTCCAGATCGCCCAGAAGGCGGAGAGGGCGGCGAGCCCCACGGAGCCGACACCGACCAGAGCCGAGAGATTTTCCGACCACTTGCCACGGGAGAACGAGAGCAGCAGGAAGCCGACCAGGGGGAACAGGAAAGTAAGGGGCAGCAGGTTCATCCGCGCATCTCGCTGGCAGCGTCGATATCGAGGGTATGGAAGCGGCGATACAGCTGGAGCAGGATCGCCAGGCCGATGCTGGCCTCGGCCGCAGCCAGGCTGAGCACCAGGATGAACATCACCTGGCCGTCGGGCTGCGCCCAGCGGCTACCGGCGACCACGAAGGCCAGCGCGGCGGCGTTCATCATCACTTCCAGGCTCATCAGTACGAACAGGATGTTGCGTCGCACCATCAGGCCCACCAGGCCGAAGCAGAACAGCACACCGGCGAGCGCCAGTCCGTGTTCGAGAGGAATTGTATTCATGGTGTTAGTCCTTCGCTTCGTGGCGGCCGAGGTGGTAGGCGGCGACCAGTGCCGCCAGCAGCAGCATCGAGGCCAGTTCGACGACCAGCAGGTACGGGCCGAACAGGCTGATGCCCACGGCCTTGGCGTCCACGGTGGTGTGACCGATGCCGGCACCGCTCGGGGTGCGCGAGAGCATCCACAGCAGTTCGACCAGCAGGACTGCGGCCAGCGCGCCCGGGCCGATCCAGACGCCAGGCTTGAGCCACTTGCGCTCCTGCTCGGCGATAGCCGGGCCGAGGTTGAGCATCATCACCACGAAGACGAACAGCACCATGATCGCGCCGGCGTAGACGATGATTTCCAGGGCGCCGGCGAACGGGGCGCCGAGGCTGAAGAAGGTCATCGAAATGGCCAGCAGCGAGATCACGAGGTAAAGCAGGGCATGCACCGGGTTGCTGTTGGTGATGACCCGGAAGGTTGCCAGCACGGCGACGCCGGCGGCGAAGTAGAAAGCGAATTCCACGCGACGTCTCCTTACGGCAGCAGGCTCTTGACGTTGATCGGTTCGGCTTCGTTCTGCGCGGCGCCTTTCGGCTTGCCGGCGATGGCCATGCCGGCAACGCGGTAGAAGTTGTAGTCCGGGTTCTTGCCGGGGCCGGAGATCAGCAGGTCTTCCTTCTCGTAGACCAGATCCTGGCGCTTGAACTCGCCCATTTCGAAATCCGGCGTCAGCTGGATCGCGGTGGTCGGGCAGGCTTCTTCGCACAGGCCGCAGAAGATGCAGCGGGAGAAGTTGATGCGGAAGAACTCGGGGTACCAGCGACCGTCGTCGGTCTCGGCCTTCTGCAGGGAGATGCAGCCGACCGGGCAGGCCACAGCGCACAGGTTGCACGCTACGCAGCGCTCCTCGCCATCGGGGTCGCGGGTAAGGACGATGCGGCCGCGGTAGCGCGGCGGCAGGTATACCGCTTCTTCCGGGTATTGCAGGGTGTCACGCTTGCGGAAGGCATGGCCGAAGATCATCACCAGGCTGCGAAGCTGGGTGTAGGTGCCATGCACGACTTCGAAAATGTATTTGATCATTGTCTTGCTCCTTACTGGGTCGCCAGCACGACAGCGCCGGTCACCAGCAGGTTGATCAGAGTCAGCGGGAGGCAGAACTTCCAGCTGAAGGCCATCACCTGGTCATAGCGCGGGCGCGGAATGGATGCGCGCAGCAGGATGAACATCATGATGAAGAAGCCGGTTTTCAGGGCGAACCAGATGAACGGGATCTGCGGCAGGATGCCGAAGGGCCCGTGCCAGCCGCCGAAGAACAGGGTCGCCAGCAGCGCGGACACCAGCACGATGCCGATGTACTCGCCGACGAAGAACATGCCCCATTTCATGCCGGCGTACTCGATGTGGTAACCGTCGGCCAGTTCCTGCTCGGCTTCGGGCTGGTCGAACGGGTGACGGTGAGTCACGGCGACGCCGGCGACGAAGAAGGTCATGAAACCGAAGAACTGCGGGATGATGAACCACATGTGCTCGGCCTGGTAATCGACGATGTCGCGCAGGCTGAACGAGCCGACCTGGGCCACGATGCCCATCAGCGACAGGGCCAGGAACACCTCGTAGGAGATGGTCTGGGCCGAGGCGCGCAGGCTGCCGAGGAGGGCGAACTTGTTGTTGCTCGACCAGCCGGCGAACAGCACCGCGTACACGGTCAGGCCAGCCATGGCGAAGAAGAACAGGATGCCGATGTTCAGGTCCGCCACACCCCAGGTCGGGGTGATCGGGATGACGACGAAGGCGACCAGCAGCGCACCCATGGCGATCATGGGGGCGAGGGTGAAGATCATCTTGTCGGCGAACGGCGGGGTCCAGTCTTCCTTGAAGAACATCTTCAGCATGTCGGCGCCGAGCTGGAAGGCACCGAAGGGGCCGACCCGGTTCGGACCGTAGCGGTCCTGCCAGAGGCCGAGCAGACGACGCTCGACCCAGCTCAGCAGCGCGCCGCAGACGACCACGGCGAGCAGGATGACGATGGCCTTGATGACCTCGATCAGGATGTCGACGACGGCGGGTGTCAGCCAGCTCATTGCGCAGCCTCCTGCAGACCTTCAGCGACGGCGCCGATGACACCGGCGGGAATGCCTTGCAGACCGATCGGCAGGGCGACCAGGCCGGCGCCGAGCCCTTCGCTCACGCGCAGCGGCAGGCGCAGTTCCTGGCCCTTGACGGTCAGGCGGATGATCGCGCCTTCGTTGACGCCCAGACGGTCAGCCTCGGCCTTGGCCAGGGTGACGTAGGTCTGCGGGATGCGCTCCTGCACCGGGGCGGCCTTGGCGGAATTCTCCTCGCTGCCGAACAGGTGATAGAAGGGCACCACCTTGAACTGGCTGGCGGCGGTGTGGAATGGCGCAGGAATCTCGCTGAACCACAGGGCTTCGCCCTTGGCTTCGATCAGGCGTACGCCCGGATCGCCGGCGCGCAGGTGGCCGCCGACTTCGTCCTGGAACTTGTTCCAGGCCTGCGGGGAGTTCCAGCCCGGGGACCAGGCGAAGGGAATCTGCTGACGCGGTTCGGCGCTGCCGGCGTAGCCTTCCATGGAGAAGGCGAAGGCGGAGTCGATGTCCTGCGGCTGACGCGGCTCGCTGACATTGATGTTGGCGCGCATGGCGGTACGGCCGGAGTAGCGGTGCGGCTCGCGCGCCAGCTTCAGGCCCTTGATGCGGAACGCGGCGTTCGGCGCGGCTTCGCGGATGCCGGCCAGTTGCGGCTTGGCGGCGACGACGGCGTCGATCACGTGGTCCAGCTGAGTCCAGTCGACACGCTTGCCTTCGAGGGTGCTGTGCAGGGCGTGCAGCCAGCGCCAGCCTTCGCGGACCAGGTTGTCGGCGTTGTAGTAGGTCGGGTCAAAGACCTGGAAGAAACGCTGGGCGCGGCCTTCCTGGCTGACCAGGGTGCCATCGCCTTCGGCGAAGCTGGCGGCCGGCAGCAGGACGGTGGCCTTGGCGCTGGTGGCAGTCTGCTGGTGATCGGCGACGACGACGATCTTCGCAGCGGCCAGGGCAGCATCGACAGCGGCGGCGTCGGCGCGGCGGTACAGGTCGTTCTCCAGGATCACCACGGCATCGGCGGCGCCGGAGGTCAGCTGCTCGAGAGCGGCTTCCACGGAGTCACCGCCGAAGAGGGCCAGGCCCAGGCTGTTGGCTTCCGGAACCACCAGACTCAGGGAGCCATTCTTCTCGCGGTTCTTCAGCGCGCTGGCGATGTTGGCCGCGGCTTCGATCAGGGCGTTGCTGCCCAGCGAGGTGCCGGAGATGACCAGCGGACGCTTGGCGGCGACCAGGGCATCGGCGATGCGCTGGGCGAGGGCGGCGGCTTCGGCGTCGAGGCCGGCCACGGCCGGGGCGCTCGGGTCGATCGCGTGGGCGACGGCGAAGCCCAGGCGAGCCAGGTCTTCGATGGCGGCGTGCACGCACTCGGCGGCAACGTCGTCCAGGCGGGTTTCATCCAGGCTGGCGATGAACAGCGGGTTCATCTCGTGCTGGGCGATGGTCTTCACCGCGGCGTCGAGCCACGGCTGGATCTTCATCGCGGCGGCCATGTCCTCGCCCTTGCCCTTCACCGACTGGCGCAGGGCCAGGGCGATACGGGCAGCGGTCTGGGTCAGGTCTTCGCCGAGCACGAACACCGCGTCGTGGTCTTCGATATCACGGATGGTCGGCACCGGCAGCGGGCCGTCCTGCATCACCTTCAGTACGAGTTGCAGACGCTGCAGTTCGTCAGCGGAGATGCCGCTGTAGAAGTTCTGCGCGCCGACCAGCTCGGCCAGGGCGTAGTTGCTTTCCAGGCTGGCACGCGGCGAACCGATACCGATGACCTTGCGGCCCTTGAGCAGGGCAGCGGTCTGGTCGAGGGCGCCATCCAGCGAGAGCTTCTGCTTGCTCAGCATCAGCTGCGGCTGGCGTGGGCGGTCTTCGCGGTTGACGTAGCCGTAGCCGAAGCGGCCGCGATCGCACAGGAAGTAGTGGTTCACCGAGCCGTTGTAGCGGTTCTCGATGCGGCGGATTTCACCGTAACGCTCGCCGGGGCTGATGTTGCAGCCGCTGGAGCAGCCATGGCAGATGCTCGGGGCGAACTGCATGTCCCACTTGCGGTTGTAGCGCTCGGAGTGGGTCTTGTCGGTGAACACGCCGGTCGGGCAGACCTCGGTCAGGTTGCCGGAGAATTCGCTCTCCAGAACACCGTCCTCAATACGGCCGAAGTAGACGTTGTCGTGCGCGCCGTAGACGCCCAGGTCGGTGCCGCCAGCGTAGTCCTTGTAGTAACGGACGCAGCGGTAGCAGGCGATGCAGCGGTTCATCTCGTGGGCGATGAACGGGCCGAGCTCCTGGTTCTGGTGGGTGCGCTTGGTGAAGCGGTACCGGCGCTGGTTGTGGCCGGTCATCACCGTCATGTCCTGCAGGTGGCAATGACCGCCTTCCTCGCAGACCGGGCAGTCGTGCGGGTGGTTGGTCATCAGCCATTCGACGACGCTGGCGCGGAACTGCTTGGCCTCTTCGTCCTCGATGGAAATCCAGGTGTTGTCGGTGGCGGGAGTCATGCAGGACATGACGAGACGACCGCGTTTGTCGTTCTCGTCGGTGTACTGCTTGACCGCGCACTGGCGGCATGCGCCGACGCTTCCGAGCGCCGGGTGCCAGCAGAAGTAGGGGATGTCGAGACCGAGGGAGAGGCAGGCCTGCAACAGGTTGTCCGCTCCGTCGACTTCTAACGTCTTGCCGTCTACGTGGATCGTGGCCATGGGTCTAAGTCTTCGTTGGCCCGTTGTCAGCGGGCGTGGCTAATAGAAATCACGGTTTCATCGGGCCGGCGGCACGCCGCGGCACTGCAACGAAACAACGCCGGGCGCAGCGCCCGGCGATCAAAGCATCAAGCGCCGACGGTCTGCGGTGCTTGTACGGCCTGAGCCTGGCGGGAAATGCCCGCTTCGAACTCGGGACGGAAATACTTCAGTGCGCTGCCCAGCGGCTCGACGGCACCCGGTGCGTGGGCACAGAAGGTCTTGCCGGGGCCGAGGAAGTTGACGAGCTGCTCGAGGGTTTCCAGGTCGCCCTGGGCGCCTTCGCCTTTCTCCAGCGCGCGCAGGACCTTCACGCTCCACGGCAGGCCGTCGCGGCACGGCGTGCACCAGCCGCAGGATTCACGGGCAAAGAACTCTTCCATGTTGCGCAGCAGGGAAACCATGTTGACGCTGTCGTCCACCGCCATGGCCAGACCGGTACCCATACGGGTGCCGACCTTGGCGACGCCGCCGGCGTAGAACAGCGCGTCCAGGTGTTCCGGCAGGAGGAAGCCGGTACCGGCGCCGCCCGGCTGCCAGGCCTTGAGTTTGTAGCCGTCGCGCATGCCGCCGGCGTAGTCCTCGAACAGCTCGCGGGCCGGAAGGCCGAAGGGCAGTTCCCAGATGCCGGGGTTCTTCACCTTGCCGGAGAAGCCCATGAGCTTGGTGCCCATGTCTTCGCTGCCCGGACGGGCGAGGCCCTTGTACCAGTCGACGCCGTGCTCGACGATCGCCGGCACGTTGCACAGGGTCTCGACGTTGTTCACGCAGGTCGGCTTGCCCCAGACGCCAACGGCGGCGGGGAAGGGCGGCTTGGAACGCGGGTTGGCACGGCGGCCTTCCAGCGAGTTGATCAGCGCGGTCTCTTCGCCACAGATGTAGCGACCGGCGCCGGTGTGGACGAACAGCTCGAAATCGAAACCGCTGCCGAGGATGTTCTTGCCCAAGAGGCCGGCGGCCTTGGCTTCCTCGATGGCGCGGTTCAGGTTACGGGCCGCGTCGACGTACTCGCCGCGCAGGAAGATGTAGCCGCGGTAGGCCTTGAGGGCGCGCGCGGAGATCAGCATGCCTTCCACCAGCAGGTGCGGCAGCTGCTCCATGAGCATGCGGTCTTTCCAGGTGTTGGGTTCCATCTCGTCCGCGTTGCACAGCAGGTAGCGGATGTTGAGGGATTCATCCTTGGGCATCAGGCCCCACTTCACGCCGGTGGGGAAGCCCGCACCGCCGCGGCCTTTCAGGCCGGAGTCCTTGACCGTCTGGACGATGTCGTCGGTGGCCATCTCGGCCAGCGCCTTGCGCGCGGCGGCATAGCCATTCTTCGACTGGTACTCCTCCAGCCAGACCGGGGCGCCGTCGTCACGCAGGCGCCAGGTCAGCGGATGGGTTTCGGCCGCGCGCGCGGTGCGATTGGGCGTGCCGTAGGAGGTGAGGCGACTCATGCGTAGGCCTCCAGCAGTTTGGCGACGCCGTCGGGACGCAGGTCGCCGAAGGTGTCGTCGTCGATCATCATCGCCGGGGCCTTGTCGCAGTTGCCCAGGCAGCACACCGGCAGCAGGGTGAAGCGGCCGTCGGCGGTGGTCTGGCCGAGGCCGATGCCCAGCTGCTTCTGGATTTCGCCAACGACGGACTCGTGGCCGCCGATGTAGCAGACCATGCTGTCGCAGACGCGGATGATGTGGCGGCCGACCGGCTGGCGGAAGATCTGGCTATAGAAGGTAGCGACGCCTTCGACGTCGCTGTCCGGGATGCCGAGGATGTCGGCGATGGCCGGAATGGCGCCGTCCGGCACCCAGCCGCGCTGCTTCTGGACGATCTTCAGGGCTTCGATGGACGCCGCGCGGGAGTCCTCGTAGTGATGCATCTCGTGCTCGATGGCCGAGCGCTCGGTTTCGCTGAGTTCGAAACGATCAGTCTGGATAAGGGTACTCATGATCAGCGGTCCACGTCGGCCATAACGAAGTCGATACTGCCCAGATAGGCGATCAGGTCAGCGATCATGCTGCCGTTGATCACCGACGGAATCTGCTGCAGGTGCGCGAAGCTGGGCGTCCGGATGCGGGTCCGGTAGCTCATGGTGCTGCCATCGCTCGTCAGGTAGTAGCTGTTGATGCCCTTGGTCGCTTCCACCATCTGGAAGGCTTCGTTGGCCGGCATGACCGGGCCCCAGGAAACCTGCAGGAAGTGGGTGATCAGGGTCTCGATGTGCTGCAGCGTGCGCTCTTTGGGCGGCGGCGTGGTCAGCGGGTGGTCGGCTTTGTACGGGCCTTCGGGCATGTTCTTCAGGCACTGCTCGATGATGCGCAGGCTCTGGCGCATCTCGCCCATCTTGACCATGCAGCGGTCGTAGGCGTCACCGTTGGCCGCCAGCGGCACTTCGAACTCGAAGTTCTCGTAGCCGGAGTAGGGGCGGGCCTTGCGCAGGTCGAAATCGCAGCCGGTGGCGCGCAGGCCGGCGCCGGTGGTGCCCCATTCCAACGCTTCCTTGGTGTTGTACTGGGCAACGCCGATGGTACGGCCACGCAGGATGCTGTTCTTCAGGGCGGCGGTTTCGTACTCGTCCAGGCGCTTGGGCATCCAGTCGAGGAATTCGCGGACCAGTTTGTCCCAGCCGCGCGGCAGGTCGTGGGCGACGCCGCCGATGCGGTACCAGGCCGGGTGCAGGCGGAAGCCGGTGATGGCTTCGACGACCTTGTAGGCGCGCTGGCGGTCGGTGAAGGTGAAGAACACCGGGGTCATCGCACCCACGTCCTGGATGTAGGTACCCAGATAGAGGAGGTGGTTCAGGATGCGGAAGAACTCCGACATCATGATGCGGATGACGTCGACGCGCTGCGGCACCTTGATGCCGGCGAGCTTCTCGACCGAGAGCACGTACGGCAGGTTGTTCATCACGCCGCCGAGGTAGTCGATACGGTCGGTGTACGGAATGAAGCTGTGCCAGGACTGGCGCTCGGCCATCTTCTCGGCGCCACGGTGGTGGTAGCCGATCTCCGGAACGCAATCGAGGATCTCTTCACCATCCAGTTGCAGGATGATGCGGAACGCACCGTGCGCGGACGGGTGGTTCGGGCCGAGGTTGAGGAACATGAAGTCCTCGTTCTCGCCGTGACGCTTCATGCCCCAGTCTTCGGGCTTGAAGCGCAGGGCTTCCTGCTCGAGGTCCTGCTTGGCGGCGGACAGCGCGTAGGGATCGAACTCGGTGGCGCGCGCCGGGTAGTCCTTGCGCAGCGGGTGACCTTCCCAGGTCGGCGGCATCAGCATGCGGGTCAGGTGCGGGTGACCGGTGAAGGTGATCCCGTACATGTCCCAGACCTCACGCTCGTACCAGTTGGCGTTCGGCCAGATACGGGTGGCGGTGGGCAGGTTCAGGTCGCCTTCGGACAAGGCCACCTTGATCATCACGTCACTGTTACGCTCGAGCGACATCAGGTGGTAGAACACGCTGAAATCGGCGCCCGGCAGGCCGCGACGGTGGGTGCGCAGGCGCTCGTCCACACCGTGCAGGTCATAGAGCATGACGTACGGCTTGGGCACATTGCGCAGGAAGGTGAGGACGTCGATCAGGCGCTCACGGGCGACCCAGAGCACCGGCATGCCGGTGCGGGTGGCCTGGACGGTGAAGGCCTCGGCGCCAAAGCGGGAATTCAGTTCGACGACGATGTCTTGGTCGTCTGCCTTGTAAGGCGGGATGTACAGAGCGGAGTCTGCATTCATAGTCTTTAAGTCACTCGGTCAACGGTGGAGTGAAAACGGGCCTCTCGTGGAGGGCCGGATCACACTTCGTCGGGGCTGCGCAGGTTGGTGACCGCAATGCGCTGTTCGCGCTTGAGATCCTTCTGGGCAGGCATGTCAGCGCGATAGACGCCTTGATCGCCTACAACCCAGGACAACGGACGACGCTCCTGGCCGATGGATTCCTGCAGCAGCATCAGGCCTTGCAGGAACGCCTCCGGACGGGGCGGGCAGCCGGGGATGTACACGTCCACGGGGAGGAACTTGTCGACCCCCTGAACGACCGAGTAGATGTCGTACATGCCGCCGGAGTTGGCGCACGACCCCATCGAGATCACCCACTTGGGTTCCAGCATCTGCTCGTACAGGCGCTGGATGACCGGAGCCATCTTGATGAAGCAGGTGCCGGCGATGACCATGAAGTCAGCCTGGCGCGGCGATGCACGGATCACTTCGGCGCCGAAACGGGCGATGTCGTGCGGCGCGGTGAACGCCGTGGTCATCTCCACGTAGCAGCAGGACAGCCCGAAGTTGTACGGCCACAGGGAGTTCTTGCGACCCCAGTTCACCGCACCGTTGAGAACATCCTCGAGCTTGCCCATGAAGATGTTCTTGTGGACCTGCCCTTCGATGAGCGGGTCTTCTACCGTTTCGCGCTGGCCGATCGGGTATTGATCATTGGGCGCATCCGGATCGATCCGGGTAAGTTTGTATTGCATCGCCAAAGCCTCATTGTTTTAGCTTCGCCTGCCGTGCGCGGCGTGCCGCCGGCGCCCAATCGAGCGCGCCGATACGCCACAGGTAGACAAGACCTGCCAACAGAATTGCTATGAAAATGGTTGCCTCGATCAGACCGGCCCAGCCGCTTTCACGGACGGACACTGACCAGGCGAAAAGGAAGAGGGCTTCGACGTCGAAGATCACGAAGAGCATCGCGACCAGATAGAATTTTGCCGACAGACGCAGGCGGGCGCTGCCGGTGGGGACGATGCCGGATTCGAACGGCTCGTTCTTGCTGCGACCAAATGCCTTACTGCCAAGCAGGCTGGAAACCCCTAGCATGAAGCCGAGCAGGCCCAGCACTCCTAAAAGGAAGGCGGCGAGTCCCCAGTGTTGAGCTGCAAGTTCAGCTGGATTGGGCATGCCGATACTCCTTCCTACAAATAACGATTGTCTTGGGTTCCAGGCGCAACGCCTGACTACTGCGAACCCGACAACTCAAGGATAGTGAGCTAAGGGTTCAGGTCATCTTTCCAATTTTATGCCCAAAGCCTTCAGCAAGTAAATTTTTCCAACACAAACAGATGCTTCTAATTCGGGCAAAAGCCTTTTGCATTTCCCGTAGCGCCCTGTTTGCGGGGCTCTGGGCGCTTAGTGTGGCGGCACTTGGGCTTTGGTCGAATAGTACTTTCGAGGTATTTGACCGCAATAAATTGCCAATCCACAAATGATAAGTATTATCATTTGCTGTGTCGTATATCCGTAACTTTACTACATATAAGCGGCGACGCTTTTATTTCGCTCAATCTTCGGCATTCAATTATCCCCCTGCAATTCCCCTGGGCGCCCCTCATTCGGGGTGGTTCAATTTCCCTTCCGAACCCACGCCCAGTGCATCTCGCAGCGCACCGGCTCTGCACCGGAGTCGTCCAGGAGCGTCACCTGGATCAGTGCTTCCCCCTTGTCTTGCTCCAGCATTGCACGACGCTGCTCAGGAGCCAGTGTGGCGATAGCGCGCAGGCTGCCACGGGCCCGGCGCAGGTAATCCACCTTGAGGGTCTTGATCAGCGGCAGCTTGTGATCGGGCAGATTCATGCCGACCAGGCAGCCGCTGGCGGATTCGGCCAGTAGCGCCATGGCCGCAGCATGTATGCCGCCGATGTGGTTGCGGGCGCGGCGGTGGTTGGCCAGGCTCATCCGTACCTCATCGCTGGAGAGCTTCTGGATGCGTATGCCCGCGGTGCCGGCGAAGCGTACCTGGGAGCAGAACAGGCGACTGAGCAGCGATTCGTGAAGTGGGTGCGGCAGGCGCTGGATGAGATGAGCGGCGAGTGCGAGGCGGTTGCGCTGGGGCATGGACGTTTCCATTCATTCAAAGGAAGCCCGAGGCTGGCACGTGGATGCCGATCTGCCCTTGGCGGGCAGGAAGAGGGAGGCTGGCGGTTCGGCCAAGCGTAAAAAGCAAAACCCCGGCCTGGGCCGGGGTTTTGCGGTGCCTCCCGGCCCCGAAGGGCCGGTGAGCCAGTTCTTAGTGGAACTGGTTCATGGTGTTGTCTTTACCCGAGGCTTTCAGAGCGGCTTCGCCAGCGAAGTACTCTTTGTGGTTGTCGCCGATGTCCGAGCCGGCCATGTTCTGGTGCTTGACGCAGGCGATGCCCTGACGCAGTTCCTGACGCTGAACGCCTTTCACGTAGGCCAGCATGCCCTGGTCGGCGAAGTAGCCTTTGGCCAGGTTGTCGGTCGACAGAGCGGCGGTGTGGTAGGTCGGCAGGGTGATCAGGTGGTGGAAGATGCCGGCGTGGGCGGAGCCATCGCGCTGGAAGGTGCGGATCTTCTCGTCAGCAACCTGGGCCAGCTCGGTCTCGTCGTACTCGACGCTCATCAGCTTGGCGCGGTCGTAGGCGGAAACGTCCTTGCCTTCGGCAACGAACGCGTCGAAGACCTGCTGGCGGAAGTTCAGGGTCCAGTTGAACGACGGGCTGTTGTTGTACACCAGCTTGGCGTTCGGGATGACTTGGCGGATGCGGTCAACCATGCCCTTGATCTGGCCAACGTGCGGCTTCTCGGTTTCGATCCACAGCAGGTCAGCGCCGTTCTGCAGCGAGGTGATGCAGTCGAGGACGCAGCGGTCTTCGCCGGTGCCCTTGCGGAACTGGAACAGGTTGGAAGCCAGGCGCTTCGGACGCAGCAGTTTGCCGCCGCGGTTGATCACCACGTCGCCGTTCTGCAGTTCGGCAGCGGAAACTTCTTCGCAATCCAGGAAGGAGTTGTACTGGTCGCCCAGGTCGCCCGGCTCTTTGGTCACGGCGATCTGCTTGGTCAGGCCGGCGCCCAGGGAGTCGGTACGGGCAACGATCACGCCGTCGTCAACACCCAGTTCGAGGAATGCGTAGCGAACAGCGTTGATCTTGGCGAGGAAGTCTTCGTGCGGAACGGTCACTTTGCCGTCCTGGTGGCCGCACTGCTTCTCGTCGGAAACCTGGTTCTCGATCTGGATGCAGCAGGCACCCGCTTCGATCATTTTCTTGGCCAGCAGGTAGGTGGCTTCCGGGTTGCCGAAGCCGGCGTCGATGTCGGCGATGATCGGTACGACGTGGGTTTCGTAGCCGTCGATCTGGGCCTGGATTTCGTCCTGCTTGGCTTTGTCGCCGGCGGCGCGGGCGCTGTCCAGGGCGGTGAAGAGCAGGTCCAGCTCACGGGCGTCAGCCTGGCGCAGGAAGGTGTACAGCTCTTCGATCAGGCCGGAGACGGCGGTTTTTTCGTGCATGGACTGGTCGGGCAGCGGGCCGAAGTCGGAGCGCAGCGCGGCAACCATCCAGCCGGACAGGTAGAGGTAGCGCTTGTTGGTGGTCTTCAGGTGCTTCTTGATCGAGATCAGCTTCTGCTGACCGATGAAGCCGTGCCAGCAGCCCAGGGACTGGGTGTAGACGGAGTTGTCGGCGTCATACTCGGCCATGTCCTTGCGCATGATGGCCGCAGTGTACTTGGCGATGTCCAGACCAGTCTTGAAGCGGTTCTGAGCGCGCATACGGGCAACCGACTCGGGGTTGATAGCGCTCCAGCTGTTACCGGCTTTCTCTTTCAGAGCGGCAACGGCTTTGATGTCGTTTTGATATGCGGACATGGTCAATCCTTCAAAGTATATGTTTGGTTGAGCACCGACTTACCCACTCAAAACCTGTATCGAAACGGAATTGACTGCGGGTTGCTCGCCGCGGGAGGGCGAAGGGGCGACCGAAAGAAGGAATGACGCTGGAGGAATGGGGTGGCGCGGCGTACAGACTCGTGACTGCAGCGGTGACATCCAGAATCGCTTGCCGGCTCGTGGCAGCCGTTGGGCGATGGTGGACGGCTGAATCCGTCACTTCGTGCTGTTGCTTAGGCTTGCTTCCCCGTCCCTCAGGACAACCTCTTGCCAGTCGCAACCTCGTCGATCCGCCTTGTGGGCTTAACAACACGGACCTGCATGGCGGATGGGCCACTGGCTTGGTCCGAAGGGCTTTGAGGCCCTCTGGTTAGCGGGAGCGAGGCCATCATGCCCTTTCAAACGAGCGTTCGTCAAACGTTTTGTAGTGTTTTTTTTGGGCTACTACACGAAGGTCTAACGAGGACCGGCAAGTCACCTACGGAAGGATTAGTCGAGCACTTCGACCTTTACCCGCAGGCTGCTGTCGCTGCGCCCCTGGGTGCTGTACTGGCGGGTGTAGCCGCCCTGGGTGCTCTGGTTGCTTTCGCTGACGCCGCCGATTTCGATCCACTGGCCAATCGGACCGCTGACCTGGGTGTCGGCCGAGCTGGTGTTCATCGATCCCTGGTAGTTGCCGTTGAAGCGGTCGTTGCGGGTGCTCAGGGTAATGTGCACGAGGTTCCCCGAGAGGCTCGCGGTCACGTACATGCCCTGGTTGGCGTCGCGGTACTCGGTCTGGCTGTAGACCTGGCCGTAGGGACCTACACCAGCGTTGGTTACCGGCTGGCTCTGGCCGACCTGGATGAAGGCGGGCGAGCCCTCAGTGACGCGCACCTGCTGGGTGCCACCGCCGCGGCTGTTGGTGGAGCGGTTGATGATGCGCACCTGGTCTCGGCCGTTCACTTCGCCGCGGCCGGACTGGATCTCCACATTGCCGGCACTGACCGATCCATTCACCGAGTAGCCGCTCTGGCTGCCCTGGCTGCCGTCGACGGTGTCGAGGCTGATCAGTAGTTGGTGTGGGCGGGTATCCAGTTGTTCGAGCACCTGCTGCAGTTCGCGGATCTTTGCCAGTTCGGCATTCACGACCAGTTGGTTGCCGTAGGCGGTGACTCGGCCTTCGTTGCCTAGTACCTGCTGTGCCACCGGCAGCACGTCTTCGGCGGTGCGGTAGTTGAGCGGGATGATCTCGGTGCGCGGCGCCGCGACAGCGCTGAGGCTGAAGGCACAGGCAAGCATCAGGGCAAGTGGGCGTAGGCTCAAATCAGGAAACTCCGCAGGTTCGGGTCGAGGACGCTGGTGTTCCAGGTCTGTTCGAATTGCGCGATCAATTGGCGGACGCGCCCGCTGTTGTTGTAGTGCGCGTAGCCCGCGTACTCGCCTGGCTCCGGGCGCAGCAGCAGGCCGCAATGGTCGGCGAGCAGGAAGGCGTGCTCCTCGCTCGGGTAATCAGGATTGATCCGGCGGATCTGGCAGTAGCTGGACAGGCGCCGGCTGAGGTTGAGCAGGCGATGGCCTTCCTTCACGGCGCGCGTACTGTCGCGCACCAGGATCATCAGGCGGTTGCGCTGATTGCCCAGCAGTAGTTGCGTGCAGGCCTCCTGGATGCTGCTGTGATGGTACAGCCAGGGCTCCAGGTCGGGCGTATAGAGATAAAGCGTGCGGCGTGCCTGCTGGATCAGCGCCAGGGCGTGCGCGCGGGCGTCGTCCGGCTTGCTGAATCGGTGCAACTGATCACTTTCGCCGAGGCGAAAGGGCGCTGGCTCCAGCACTTCGGGCGGCAGCGCTTCGCTGGGCGGGTTGTGGACGCCAAAACGCCCCGGTGACTGAAACTCGATGTCCGGCAGTTCTACCGGCAGGTCGTCTTGGTCCGGGGCGTTTTCCATGTCGCTCCTTTCTATCAGGCACTTGCCTGGCAGGTGCTCAGGCGCTTTCGCGCACCATGTCCACGTGGGGGAGGCCGGCGTCGAGGAATTCGCCGCTGGCTACCTGGAAGCCTAGCCGTTCGTAGAAAGGAATGGCGTAGACCTGTGCGGTCAGCAGCTGGCGTTTCAGCCCCTGGCTTTCGGACTGCTCGATGGCGGCGCGCATCAGCAGGTCGCCGACCTTCAGGCCGCGCCAGTCCTTGAGCACCGATACCCGGCCGATATGCCCGTCCGGCAGGAGGCGGGCGGTACCGATGGCGTAGTCGCCTTCGAAGGCCAGGAAGTGCACGGCTTCGACATCCTCGGCGTCCCATTCGAGTTCCGGCGGGACCGATTGCTCGGCGATGAACACCGCCTCGCGAATGCGCCGCAGATCGGCATTATCCTTTTGCCAGTCCGCGACGCGAACCCTGATCTTGCTACTCATCGGCAAACTCCAGACTGCCCTGTTTGATCAGTTCTCCGATGAGCTTACGCCCATCGTCGTCGGCCAGCCATTGGCCGAGATTCCCTTCGTGCAGCGATTCTGCCGAGCACACCAGCTTGAGCAGGTCGCGCAGTTTTTCCGGCAGGACGACGGTCTGGCCGCTGGCGAACAGCAGCAGGCCGACGTCCACTTCGCTCCAGGCCATGCGGGCGCTGGGGTTGCGAATCAGGACCTCGCCGTCTTCGATGGCGGCGGTCAGGTCGGCTTCCTCGATCTCCTCGCCGGCCACCAGTTCCGGGTAGCGCGGTTCGGTCATGAACTGGCCGAACCAGGTGAGCAGCAGGCGCTCGTCGCTCATGTGTTCCTGCAGCAGGTTCTTCAGGCGGTCGAGGGCGTCGCGCTGGATCTGGTGCTGGTCGAAATCACCTTTCAACGCGGCCATGCCGGCGTCGCTGTAACGCTCTTCGTCGGAAAGGAACTGGGCGAGGAAGTCGGTGAAGTGGGTCAGCACTTCGGCGGCGCTGGGGGCGCGGAAGCCGACCGAATAGGTCATGCAGTCGTCTTCGGCGATGCCGTAGTGGGCTATGCGCGGCGGCAGGTAGAGCATGTCGCCGGGCTCCAGGACCCACTCGGCGCTCTCTTCGAATTCGGCGAGGATGCGCAGGTCGGCGTGCGGCAGCATCGGGCTGCTGGCATCGCAGGTCTGGCCGACTTTCCAGCGGCGGTGGCCGTGGCCCTGCAGCAGGAACACGTCGTAATTGTCGAAGTGCGGGCCGACACCGCCGCCCGGTGCGGCGTAGCTGATCATCACGTCGTCGATGCGCCAGCTGGGCAGGAACTTGAAGTGTTCCAGCAGCTCCGCGACCTCCGGGATGAACTGGTCGACAGCCTGCACCAGCAGGGTCCAGTCACGCTCGGGCATCTGGCTGAAGGTGTCTTCCTGGAACGGGCCGCGGCGCAGTTCCCAGGGGCTGTCGCCGTGCTCGACGACGATGCGCGACTCGATCATCTCTTCCAGGGCGAGGCCGGCCAGTTCGTCAGGGTCGAGCGGGCTCTTGAAATCCGGGATGGCCTGGCGCACCAGCAGGGGTTTCTTCTGCCAGTAGTCGCGGAGGAATTCTTCGGCGCTGATGCCGCCCAAAAGCTGAAGAGGAATAGCAGGATTCATGTCTAAGTCCTTGAAACAAAAACGCCCGGCACAGCCGGGCGTGCAAAGTCGGGGCGAATCTCAGATGCGCTTGGCCTGGGCGGCAGCGTTACCGATGTAGTTCGCGGGGGTCAGTTTCTTCAGTTCGGCCTTGGCTTCGGCCGGCATGTCGAGACCTTCGATGAATACCTGCAGGGCCTCGGCGCTGATGCCTTTGCCGCGGGTCAGCTCCTTGAGCTTCTCGTAGGGGTTCTCGATGCCGTAGCGGCGCATGACGGTCTGCACCGGCTCGGCCAGGACTTCCCAGCAGGCGTCCAGGTCTTCGGCGATACGCGCGGCGTTCAGCTCCAGCTTGCCGATGCCTTTCAGGCTGGCTTCGTAGGCGATGACGCTGTGGGCGAAACCGACGCCCAGGTTGCGCAGCACGGTGGAGTCGGTCAGGTCGCGCTGCCAGCGGGAGATCGGCAGCTTGCTGGCCAGGTGCTGGAACAGCGCGTTGGCGATGCCCAGGTTGCCTTCGGAGTTCTCGAAATCGATCGGGTTGACCTTGTGCGGCATGGTCGAGGAGCCGATCTCGCCGGCGACGGTCTTCTGCTTGAAGTAGCCCAGGGAGATGTAGCCCCAGACGTCGCGGTCGAAGTCGATGAGGATGGTGTTGAAACGCGCGATGGCGTCGAACAGTTCGGCGATGTAGTCGTGCGGCTCGATCTGGGTGGTGTAGGGGTTCCAGTTCAGGCCCAGGTCGCCCTCGATGAATTCGCGGGCGTTGGCTTCCCAGTCGACCTGCGGATAGGCGGACAGGTGGGCGTTGTAGTTGCCCACGGCGCCGTTGATCTTGCCCAGCAGCTCGACCGAAGCCACCTGTTTGATCTGGCGCTCCAAACGGTACACGACGTTGGCCAGTTCCTTGCCCAGGGTGGTCGGGGAGGCCGGCTGGCCGTGAGTGCGCGAGAGCATCGGTACGTCGGCGAATTTTACCGCCAGCTCACGGATGGAATCGGCGATCTGGCGCATCAGCGGCAGCAGCACACTGTCGCGGCCTTCGCGCAGCATCAGGGCGTGGGACAGGTTATTGATGTCCTCGGAGGTGCAGGCGAAGTGGATGAACTCGCTGACCTTGGCCAGTTCCGGCAGTTTGGCCGCCTGCTCCTTGAGCAGGTATTCCACGGCCTTGACGTCGTGGTTGGTGGTGCGCTCGATGTCCTTGATGCGCTGTGCGTGCTCCAGCTGGAAGTCGTCGGCCAGTTGGTTCAGCACGGCGTTGGCTTCGGCGGAGAAGGGCGCTACTTCAGGGATGCCGGCATGGGCGGCGAGACGCTGCAACCAGCGGACCTCCACCAGGACGCGGAAACGGATCAGGCCGTATTCGCTGAAGATCGGACGCAGGGCGCTGGTTTTGCTGCCGTAACGGCCGTCAACGGGGGAAACCGCGGTAAGGGAGGAAAGCTGCATGGGGGCGTTCTCGTAGCTGTCGGTCAACGAAAAGGGCGCACATCATACACGAATGGCGCGAACCGGTCGCCCTTGCGGCGACCGGAAGGGCATGCTTCAGCCGCGCAGCAGGGGGCGCAACTCGTTGAGCATTTTCTTTCGGGCAAACAGCATCTGCCAGCGGTTGCCGCCGAGCTGTCGCCACAGGCGCGCGGAACGGATGCCGGCCAGCAGCAGGGCGCGGATGCGCGCGGCGTTGGCATTGATCTGCAGGTGGCGCATGTCGCCGTGCACCTGGATACGCTGACGGAAGGTACTCAGGGTGTCCTGATAGAGGCCGGCGCAGGAGGCGATGACGTTCTCGTGGACCAGGCCGAAGTGCTGCACCTGCTGCTGGATCTGGTCCAGGCGGGTGCCCATGATGTCGAGCATGTCGTCGCGCTTGTTCAGCTGGCGCTCCAGGCCGATCAGCGAGAGCGCGTAGCGCAGCGGCTCGCGCTGCAGGCTGTTCGGGTCGCGCTCCAGCGCGCTGACCAGGGCACGGAAGCCCTCGCGCAGGTTGGCGGTGTCGCCGCCGTAGACGTCGAGGGTGGTCTTCGGGTCGCGCACCAGCAGGCTGCCGAGCATGCAGCCCAGCGGCGCCTCGGGAACCTGGCCGGTGCGGGCGAGGCGGTCTACCAGGGCGGCGGCTTCGAAGACGCCGGAGAGGGCGATGATCTGGTCGTGCAGATCGCTCATGTGCGGTCCTTAGCGAACGCGGGTTCTGCGGATTCGATGACGCCGCCACCGAGGCAGATCTCGCCGTCATAGAAGACGACGGACTGGCCCGGGGTCACGGCGCGCTGCGGCTCGTCGAAGACGGCGCGATAGCCGCTCTCGGTGCGCTCCAGCACGCAATCCTGGTCGGCCTGGCGGTAACGCACCTTGGCGCGCAGGTTCTTGGGCTGGTCCAGGTCGACGGGGTTGACCCAATAGATGTGCGAGGCGTGCAGGGCGCGGGAGAACAGCCAGGGGTGGTCGTTACCCTGGCCGACGACCAGGACGTTGCGCGTCAGGTCCTTCTCCAGCACGTACCAGGGGCTGTCATCGGCATTCTTCAGGCCGCCGATGCCCAGGCCCTGGCGCTGGCCGATGGTGTGGTACATCAGGCCGACGTGCTTGCCGATGACCTGGCCGTCGGTGGTCTCGATGTCGCCCGGCTGGGCCGGCAGGTACTGCTTGAGGAAGTCGCTGAAGCGGCGTTCGCCAATGAAGCAGATACCGGTGGAGTCCTTCTTCTTTGCAGTGGCCAGGCCGTATTTCTCGGCGATGGCGCGGACCTCGGGCTTTTCCAGCTCGCCAACCGGGAACAGGGTCTTGCCGATCTGCTCGCCACCCACGGCGTGGAGGAAGTAGCTCTGGTCCTTGTTCGGGTCCAGGCCCTTGAGCAGTTCGCTGCGGCCGTCGATGTCGCGGCGGCGCACATAGTGGCCGGTGGCGATCAGGTCGGCGCCCAGGGCGACGGCGTAATCGAGGAAGGCTTTGAACTTGATCTCGCGGTTGCAGAGGATGTCCGGGTTCGGCGTGCGGCCGGCCTTGTATTCCTCGAGGAAATGCTCGAAGACGTTGTCCCAGTATTCCGCGGCGAAGTTGGCAGTGTGCAGCGTGATGCCGATGCGGTCGCAGACTGCCTGGGCGTCGGCCAGGTCGGTCATCGCGGTGCAGTACTCGGTGCCGTCGTCCTCTTCCCAGTTCTTCATGAACAGGCCTTCCACCTGGTAGCCCTGTTCCTTGAGGAGCAGGGCGGAGACGGAGGAGTCCACGCCGCCGGACATGCCGACGATGACGCGGGTGTTCTGCGGGGCTTTCAGGGAATCAGGCATGGTGGCGCATCACAGGTGCAGGTAAAGGCGGGGATTCTACCAGAGCCGAGCGGCAGAGGCTCGGGCTTGGCTCAGGTGCGGATCAGGGTCAGCGGGAAGCGTTCGCCTGCCAGGTAATCGTCGATGCAGCGCAGTACCAGGTGGCTGCGCCAGCGCTCGGGCTGGGCGGCGAGTTCGTCGCGGGTCAGCCAGCGGGCGCCGAGGATGCCGTCGTCCAGCGCGCGCTCGGAGTGATGCCGCAGGGGGCGGGCGGCGAAGCAGACGCGCTGGTAGGTCACGCCATTGCTCGGCGCGGTGTACAGGTAGATGCCGGTGACGGCGGTCAACTCCACGTCCCAGCCGGTCTCCTCAAGGGTTTCGCGCACGGCGGCCTCGAGCAGACTCTCGTTGGCCTCCAGGTGGCCGGCCGGCTGGTTGAAGACCTGTTTTTTGTCAGCGGACATTTCTTCCACCAGCAGGAAGCGGCCCTGGTCTTCGACGATAGTGGCGACGGTGACGTGTGCTAGCCAGCGCATGGGTCTGTTCTCGATACTCAAAAGGCGCGAGTTTAACGTGGCGGGGCGCAGAAAGCAGAACCCCCGGGAAGGCCCGGGGGTTCTGGTGTCACGCGAAGTGGCTTACGCCAGTGCGTCGATCGCGGCGTTGAAGGTCGCGCTCGGACGCATGACCTGGCTGGTCAGCTCCGGGTTGGAACGGTAGTAGCCGCCGATGTCCGCCGGCTTGCCCTGAACGCCGTTCAGTTCGGCGACGATGGCCGCTTCCTTCTCGGTCAGGGTCTTGGCCAGGCCGGCGAAGTGAGCCTTCAGCTCGGCGTCGTCGTTCTGCTCGGCCAGGGCCTGGGCCCAGTACATGGCCAGGTAGAAGTGGCTGCCGCGGTTGTCGATCTCACCGATCTTGCGCGACGGCGACTTGTTGTTGTCGAGCAGCTTGCCGGTGGCGATGTCCAGGGTCTTGCCCAGTACCTTGGCCTTGGCATTGTCGGTCTTGATGCCTTCTTCTTCGAAGGAGACGGCCAGGGCCAGGAACTCGCCCAGGGAATCCCAGCGCAGGTAGTTCTCTTCCACCAGCTGCTGTACGTGTTTCGGCGCCGAGCCGCCGGCGCCGGTTTCGTACATGCCGCCGCCCGCCATCAGCGGAACGATGGACAGCATCTTGGCCGAGGTGCCCAGTTCCATGATCGGGAACAGGTCGGTCAGGTAGTCGCGCAGGACGTTGCCGGTCACCGAGATGGTGTCCTGGCCGCGCAGCTGACGCTCCATGCTGGTGCGGATGGCTTCGTTGTAGCCCTTGATGCTAATGTCCAGGCCGGTCAGATCGTGGTCCTTCAGGTACAGCTCGACCTTCTTGCGCAGCTCGTTGTCGTGGGCGCGCTCCGGGTCCAGCCAGAAGATGGCCGGGGTGTTGGAGGCGCGGGCGCGGGTAACGGCCAGCTTGACCCAGTCGCGGATCGGGGCGTCCTTGGTCTGGCAGGCGCGCCAGATGTCGCCGGCCTGCACGGCATGCTGCATCAGCACCTTGCCGTCGGCGTCGACGACGCGCATCACGCCGTCAGCTTCCAGTTCGAAGGTCTTGTCGTGGGAGCCGTATTCCTCGGCCTTCTGCGCCATCAGGCCAACGTTCGGTACGCTGCCCATGGTGGTCGGGTCGAACGCGCCGTTGGTTTTGCAGAAGTTGATCATTTCCTGGTAAATGCGGGCGTAGGTGCTTTCCGGCATGACCGCTTTGGTGTCTTTCTGCTTGCCGTCCTTGCCCCACATCTGACCCGAGTTGCGGATCATGGCCGGCATGGAGGCGTCGACGATCACGTCGCTGGGGATGTGCAGGTTGGTGATGCCCTTGACCGAGTCGACCATCGCCATTTCCGGACGGTGGCTGTACACCTCGTGGATGTCGTGGAGGATTTCTTCCTGCTGCGAGGCCGGCAGCGACTTGATCTTGTCGTAGACGCTGGAGATGCCGTTGTTCGGGTTTACGCCCAGCTCTTCGAACAGCTGGCCGTACTTCTCGAACACGTCCTTGTAGTAGACGGTGACGGCGTGGCCGAAGACGATCGGGTGGGAGATCTTCATCATGGTGGCCTTGACGTGCAGGGACCACATGACGCCGGTTTCCTTGCAGTCCTGCAGGGTCTTCTCGAAGAAGGCGCGCAGTTTGCTGCAGCTCATGAACATGCTGTCGAGGACTTCGCCTTCCTGCATCTTCAAGGTCTTCTTGGTCTCGACCTTGCCGTCCTTGCCGACGAACTCGATGCGGACCTCACCGGCCTTCGGAATGGTGACCGACTGCTCGCTGGAGAAGAAGTCGCCGCCACGCATGTAGTCGGCGTGGGAGCGCGAAGCCATGCTCCACTTGCCCATGCTGTGGGGGTGCTTGCGGGCGTAGGCCTTCACGGCGGCCGGGGCGCGGCGGTCGGAGTTGCCTTCGCGCAGGACCGGGTTCACGGCGCTGCCCAGGACCTTGGCGTAGCGAGCGCGGGTGTCTTTCTCTTCGTCGGTCTGCGGGTCTTCCGGGAAGTCCGGAATGGCGTAGCCCAGCTTCTGCAGCTCGGCGATGGCGCCCTTGAGCTGCGGTACCGAAGCGGAAATGTTCGGCAGCTTGATGATGTTGGCTTTGGCGTCGGTGGCCAGTTGGGCCAGGTAGGCCAGATCGTCTTCGATCGCCTTGTCGCCGAGCTTGTCAGCGAAGGAGGCCAGGATACGGCCCGAAAGAGAGATGTCGCGGGTCTCGACGTCGATGCCGGCGGAAGCGGCAAAGGCTTTTACGATAGGAAGAAGCGAATAGGTGGCAAGGGCGGGTGCTTCGTCGGTGAAGGTGTAGGTGATCTTCGAGCGGATGGACATCTCGTTCTAACTCTCTTCTTTGCTGGGCGCGCACAGAGTCTCGAATCGCGTTGGTACACGCATGCGTTCAACGAAGTGGTTGACCGACCTTCGAGATTTGCCGCGGGGATATTGGGGCGCCAGTAGAGCGTTGTACGGCGGAATCCTGGTGGGGACATGCGCCGCTGCGAGGAGAGAGTCTGGTCCCAGACTGCTCGGACCTCGATGACCATTAAGTCATGCCGGCCAGTATACCACCCTAAAGGCAGGGTGAAGCGCGTCCCTTTTTTAGACTAAGGAATGATGTGGTTCGATTACCGACTTGTGAGCTACCCTCAGTGGCTGCAAGAGGGTTTCAACCAAAAAGCGGAGTTCAGCATGGGATACCAAAAGATCCAGGTGCCGGCCGGTGACAAAATCACCGTCAACGCCGATATGTCCTTGAATGTACCGAAGAACCC
This sequence comes from Pseudomonas sp. HS-18, assembly GCF_020401845.1. Lineage (NCBI taxonomy): Bacteria > Pseudomonadati > Pseudomonadota > Gammaproteobacteria > Pseudomonadales > Pseudomonadaceae > Pseudomonas > Pseudomonas sp. HS-18. Next base: position 3,625,695 of record NZ_CP084413.1, on the reverse strand, counting down.
GATCATCCCCTTCATCGAGGGGGATGGTATTGGCGTGGATATCAGCCCGGTCATGATCAAGGTCGTCGACGCAGCCGTCGAGAAAGCCTACAAAGGCGACCGCAAGATCGCATGGATGGAAGTCTACGCTGGCGAGAAAGCCACCCAGGTCTATGACCAGGACACCTGGCTGCCCCAGGAGACCCTGGACGCCGTTCGCGATTATGTCGTGTCCATCAAGGGCCCACTGACCACGCCGGTCGGCGGCGGTATCCGCTCCCTGAACGTGGCCCTGCGCCAGCAGCTCGACCTCTATGTCTGTCTGCGCCCGGTGCGTTGGTTCGAAGGCGTGCCCAGCCCGGTGAAGAAGCCCGGCGATGTGGACATGGTGATCTTCCGTGAGAACTCCGAAGACATCTACGCCGGCGTCGAATGGAAGGCCGGCTCCCCCGAAGCCCAGAAGGTCATCAAGTTCCTCACCGAGGAAATGGGCGTCAAGAAGATCCGCTTCACCGAGAACTGTGGCATCGGCATCAAGCCGGTTTCCCAGGAAGGCACCAAGCGCCTGGTGCGCAAGGCCCTGCAGTACGCCGTGGACAATGACCGTGACTCGGTCACCATCGTCCACAAGGGCAACATCATGAAATTCACCGAGGGTGCGTTCAAGGACTGGGGCTACGAGATTGCCCGCGACGAGTTCGGTGCCGAGTTGCTGGATGGCGGTCCGTGGATGCAGTTCAAGAACCCGAATACCGGCAAGAGCATCGTGGTGAAGGACGTAATCGCCGATGCGATGCTGCAGCAGATCTTGCTGCGCCCGGCTGAGTACGACGTGATCGCCACCCTCAACCTGAACGGCGACTACCTGTCCGACGCCCTGGCGGCGGAGGTGGGTGGTATCGGCATCGCGCCGGGAGCCAACCTGTCCGATTCAGTGGCCATGTTCGAAGCGACGCACGGTACTGCGCCCAAGTACGCCGGCCTGGACAAGGTCAACCCGGGCTCGGTGATCCTCTCCGCCGAGATGATGCTGCGCCACATGGGCTGGCCGGAAGCGGCCGACCTGATCATCGACGGCGTGAACGGGGCTATTGCCGCGAAAACCGTCACCTACGACTTCGAGCGTCTGATGGACGGCGCCAGGCTGCTGTCCTGCTCCGAGTTCGGCGACGCGATCATCGCCAAGATGTAGCCGGGTGAGTTTCCGTCCATGAAAAAGGCCGGCTTGCTGCCGGCCTTTTTCATTTCGTCTGATCCTTGACGAATCAGGCTTCCGCCGTGAGGTTCTCTACCTCGCTGCTCGGGGCAGTCTGCGCGGATGAGGTGGATGCATTGGCGTTGACGGGTTGGATGTTCACCGCGTGCAACCCTTTCGGACCTTGCAGGATCTCGAAACTGACGGGTTGGCCGGCCTTGAGTGTCTTGTAGCCATCCATCTGGATTGCCGAGTAATGAGCAAACAGGTCCTCATCTCGGCCGTCAGCCAGGATGAAACCGTAGCCCTTGGCGTTGTTGAACCACTTGACCTTACCGCTGAGCATGCTGATATCCCTCTGCAAAGGACTCCATCGCTGGAGTATCATCCACTACTATTCCGCTATGCCTTTTTGTAAAGACTGGCGTCCGGAACTCCTGATACCCTCCGGGGGGTATCCTTTGGTTGTAACACCCTTTTGCCGTTAGTCAAGGCGGCGTCGTCTGGGCCTGAGAGGCGTTTCATACTCCGCCTGGCCCACTCATTCACCCACTCGCAAAGCTTTTATTCCAGCATGCATGCAAGTAGCCAGATTCGACTAACATTCAATCAGGACCGCCCGGATCCATTGGAAGACGACGGAACGGGGTTGGCGGTTGAAGAAGCCAAGCCTGCACTGAAAGCGCCGTCCATGTATCGGGTCATCATGTTCAACGATGATTACACCCCGATGGATTTCGTGGTTGAGGTGCTCGAGTTGTACTTCAACATGAACCGCGAGCAGGCAACCAAGGTCATGTTGACTGTGCATACCCAGGGCAAGGCGAACTGCGGGACCTTTACCCGCGATGTCGCGGAAACCAAAGCCATGCAGGTCAATCAATATGCGAGGGAGAGCCAACATCCACTGTTGTGTGAAATTGAGATAGAAGGTTGATGCGGATGTTTGGGAGCGAGGTGAAGTCATGTTGAATCGAGAGCTCGAAGTCACCCTCAATCTCGCCTTCAAGGAGGCGCGGGCGAAGCGGCATGAGTTCATGACCGTTGAGCACTTGCTGTTGGCGCTTCTGGATAACGAAGCCGCCGCGACGGTTCTGAAGGCGTGCGGTGCGAATCTGGACAAGCTGCGGCGAGACCTGCAGGAGTTCATCGATTCCACCACGCCGCTGATTCCCCAGCACGACGAGGATCGCGAAACCCAGCCGACCCTGGGCTTCCAGCGCGTCCTGCAGCGTGCGGTATTCCACGTGCAAAGTTCCGGCAAGCGCGAAGTCACCGGCGCCAACGTGCTGGTCGCGATCTTCAGCGAACAGGAAAGTCAGGCGGTGTTCCTGCTCAAGCAGCAGAGCGTCGCGCGGATCGACGTGGTCAACTACATCGCCCACGGCATCTCCAAGGTGCCGGGACATGCCGAGCATCAGGACAGTGAGCAGGAGATGCAGGACGAGGAAGGCGGCGAGTCTTCCACTTCCAGCCACCCGCTGGATGCCTATGCCAGCAACCTGAACGACCTGGCGCGCCAGGGGCGTATCGACCCACTGGTCGGTCGCGAGTCGGAAGTCGAGCGCGTCGCGCAGATCCTGGCTCGGCGCCGCAAGAACAACCCGCTGCTGGTGGGTGAGGCTGGCGTCGGCAAGACCGCCATCGCCGAAGGCCTGGCCAAGCGCATCGTCGACGGCCAGGTGCCGGACCTGCTGTCCGACAGCGTCGTCTACTCCCTGGACCTGGGCGCGCTACTGGCGGGCACCAAGTACCGCGGCGACTTCGAGAAGCGCTTCAAGGCACTGCTCAACGAGCTGCGCAAGCGTCCGCACGCCGTGTTGTTCATCGACGAGATCCACACCATCATCGGTGCCGGTGCGGCATCGGGCGGGGTCATGGATGCGTCCAACCTGCTGAAACCGCTGCTGTCCTCCGGTGAGATCCGCTGCATCGGCTCCACCACCTTCCAGGAATTCCGTGGCATCTTCGAGAAGGATCGCGCGCTGGCCCGTCGCTTCCAGAAGGTCGACGTCACCGAGCCGTCCGTCGAGGATACCTTCGGCATCCTCAAGGGCCTGAAGCCTCGTTTCGAGCAGCACCACCACATCGAATACAGCGATGAAGCCCTGCGTGCCGCCGCCGAGCTGGCTGCCCGCTACATCAACGACCGGCACATGCCGGACAAGGCCATCGACGTGATCGACGAGGCGGGTGCCTACCAGCGCCTGCAGCCGGAAGAGAAGCGCGTGAAGCGCATCGAAGTCCCGCAGGTCGAGGATATCGTCGCGAAGATCGCGCGGATTCCGCCCAAGCACGTGTCCAGTTCCGATAAAGAGCTGCTGCGTAATCTGGAGCGCGACCTGAAGCTGACCGTGTTCGGCCAGACGGCGGCGATCGAATCACTGTCCACGGCAATCAAGCTTTCACGCGCCGGCCTGAAATCACCGGACAAGCCGGTCGGCTCCTTCCTCTTCTCCGGTCCGACCGGGGTGGGCAAGACCGAAGTGGCTCGTCAGTTGGCTAAAGCGCTGGGTGTGGAGCTGGTGCGCTTCGACATGTCCGAGTACATGGAGCGGCATACCGTGTCCCGCCTGATCGGCGCGCCTCCGGGCTACGTTGGTTTCGACCAGGGCGGCCTGCTGACCGAGGCAATCACCAAGACGCCGCACTGCGTGCTGCTGCTGGATGAGATCGAGAAAGCGCACCCGGAAGTCTTCAACCTGCTGCTGCAGGTGATGGACCACGGCACCCTGACCGACAACAACGGGCGCAAGGCGGATTTCCGCAACGTCATCCTGATCATGACCACCAACGCAGGCGCGGAAACCGCGGCGCGGGCCTCCATCGGCTTCACGCAACAGGATCACGCCAGCGACGCCATGGAAGTGATCAAGAAGAGCTTCACGCCGGAGTTCCGCAACCGCCTGGATACCATCATCCAGTTCGGCCGTCTGAGTCACGAGACCATCAAGAGCATCGTCGACAAGTTCCTTACCGAACTTCAGGCGCAGCTCGAAGACAAGCACGTGCAGATCGAAGTCAGCGACTCGGCGCGCGCCTGGCTGGCGGACAAGGGCTACGACCCGCAGATGGGGGCTCGCCCAATGGCGCGGCTTATCCAGGACAAGATCAAGCGGCCATTGGCCGAGGAGATCCTGTTCGGCGAGCTGGCCGAGCACGGTGGCGTGGCCCATGTGGACCTGAAGGATGGCGAGCTGGCCTTCGAGTTCGAGGTGATCGCTGCAGAGCCGGCCTGACGTTGAAAAGTTAGGCCCAAACAAAAACGCCCGGCAATGCCGGGCGTTTTTCTATGTGCCGGTTTCTACCGGCACCTACCGTCTATCAGCGAGCGCGGTAGGTGATACGACCCTTGGAGAGGTCGTAGGGCGTCAGTTCAACGCGAACTTTGTCGCCGGTCAGGATGCGGATGTAATTCTTGCGCATCTTCCCGGAGATGTGCGCGGTAACGACGTGCCCGTTTTCCAACTCCACGCGGAACATGGTGTTGGGCAGGGTGTCGACGACAGTGCCTTCCATTTCGAAGCTGTCTTCTTTCGACATGCAGTAGAACCCTCGGTATCTAAGATTGCCTGAAGTGTTTCAGGCCATTAAAAAAGGCACATAGTGTGCCTGAAATCGCCCCACAACGCCAATGGGTGTTTTCGGGTCAGTTCAATGCGACCCAGCGCTGATTTACGAAAAGTTCGATCGGGCGGTACTGGGTCTTGTAGTTCATCTTGCGGCAGTTCTTGATCCAGTACCCGAGATAGACAGCGTGCAGACCCAGTCGCTCGGTCTCGCCGACCTGCCAGAGGATGGCGAAGCGTCCCAGGCTGCGGCGTTCTTCGTCCGGATCGTAGAAGGTGTAGACGGCTGAAAGACCGTTGGGCAGCACGTCGGTCACGGCGACGGCGAGCAGGCGGCCCTGCAGGCGGAACTCGAAGAAACAGCTGAACGGCAGGTCGCGCACCAGGAAGGTGGCGAACTGGTCGCGGCTGGGCGGGTACATGTCTCCATCGGCGTGGCGCTGCTCGATGTAGCGCATGTACAGCGCATAGTACTCCTCGGTGAAGGCCGGGCGCTTGCGGATGACTTCCAGATCGGCGTTGCGCTTGATGATGCGCTTCTGCTGGCGGCTCGGCTGGAATCCGGCTGCAGGGATGCGCGCGGGGATGCAGGCGGTGCAGTGCTGGCAGTGCGGCCGGTAGAGGTGTTCGCCGCTGCGCCGGAAGCCAACCTCTGACAGCGAGGCGTACAACTGCGCATCCATGGGCTGGCTGGGGTCGAGGAACAGCGTTGTGGCCTGTTCTTCGGGCAGATAGCTGCATGGATGCGGTTGTGTAGCGTAAAACTTCAGGCGGGCGAGCTCGGTCATCTTCAACCCCTGCGAGGTCCCTCAGGCAAGTTTAAGACAGGCTGAGCAGGTCCGCTTGCGAAGTCCAGTCCTGCGAAGGTGTTTCGTCGAGATGACGGTGCAGGTAGCTGGCGAATTCGCCGCGGGAAATGGCGCGAGCGCCAAAACTGTGCAAGTGCTGCGTCGGCATCTGGCAATCGATCAGCACGAAGCCGGCTGCCTTCAGGCGCTGCACCAGGGTCACGAAGGCCACCTTGGAGGCATTGTCGGCGCGGCTGAACATGGACTCGCCGAAGAACAGGCGGCCGATGGCCAGGCCGTAGAGGCCCCCGACCAGTTCATTGCCTTGCCAGGCTTCGGCCGAATGGGCGACGCCCAGGCGGTGCAGCTGGCAATAGGCATCCTGCATCGGTGTGGTGATCCAGGTGCCGTCCGCGTAATCGCGCGGGCCGGCGCAGCCGTGGATGACCTGCTCGAACGCCCGGTCGATGGTGACCTGGTACTGCTGCTGGCGGATGAGCTTGGCGAGGCTGCGGGAGACGTGCAGTTCTTCGGGGAATAGCACGGTGCGTGGGTCCGGCGACCACCAGAGGATGGGTTGCCCGTCCTGGAACCAGGGGAAACAGCCATGGCGGTAGGCCTGGATCAGGCGCTGCGGGTTGAGATCGCCGCCGGCCGCGAGCAGGCCGTTGGGCTCGCGCAGGGCCTTGTCGAGGGGCGGAAAGTCGAAATTGCTGCGGGAAAGCCACTTGAGCATAGGGAGGAGGGGAGGGCGAGCCTCCCCTGGCACCGATCAGTTGTCGTCGAGGAACTTTTCAGCGTCCAGCGCGGCCATGCAGCCGGCGCCGGCAGAAGTGATCGCCTGGCGGTAGACGTGGTCGGCCACGTCGCCAGCGGCGAACACGCCATCGATGCTGGTCAGGGTCGCGTTGCCTTCGGCGCCACCCTTGATCTTCAGGTAACCGTCATGCATCTCCAGCTGGCCCTTGAACAGGTCGGTGTTGGGCTTGTGGCCGATGGCGATAAATACGCCGGACAGGCCCAGTTGGCGGGTTTCGCCGCTTTCGGCATCTTTCAGGCGAACGCCGATCACGCCCATGTCGTCGCCCAGGACTTCGTCCAGTGTGGTGTTCCAGTGCAGGCGCACGTTGCCGTTCCTGGCTTTTTCGAACAGCTTGTCCTGAAGGATCTTCTCCGAGCGCAGCTTGTCGCGGCGGTGGATCAGGTGGACTTCCTTGGCGATGTTGGACAGGTACAGCGCTTCTTCCACGGCGGTGTTGCCGCCACCGACCACGCAGACGACCTGGTTGCGGTAGAAGAAGCCATCACAGGTGGCGCAGGCGGAAACGCCCTTGCCCATGAAGGCCTCTTCCGAGGACATGCCCAGGTACTGGGCCGAGGCGCCGGTGGCGATGATCAATGCGTCGCAGGTGTAGGTGCCGCTGTCGCCCTTGAGGGTGAAGGGTTTCTGCTGCAACTCGGCGGTGTGGATGTGGTCGTAGACGATCTCGGTGTCGAAACGCTTGGCGTGCTGCTCCATGCGCTGCATCAAGGCGGGACCGGTCAGGCCCTCGACGTCGCCGGGCCAGTTGTCGACCTCGGTGGTGGTGGTGAGCTGGCCGCCGGGCTGGATGCCGGTGATGACAACAGGCTTGAGGTTGGCGCGCGCGGCATACACGGCCGCGGTGTAGCCCGCGGGGCCGGAGCCCAGGATGATCAGGCGCGAATGCTTGACTTCACTCATAAAAAGACTCCATAAGCCTTTGTCACGTAAGAGAATGCATGCTCCAATTGAGCAGCCGAAAAGCGGTGTTGGGCTATGCTACACCGAACCCCGGAAAGCCGGCAAAAGCGCAGTCAGGCACATCCGGGGTCGCTGGCATCGGCCGGCCAAAGCCGTACAATAGGCCCGTTTCGCGGCCCAACGACTCTCGGAAGCGCGTATAGCGCAGGATTAGAAGCGTTTTGAAGGACACCACAGCAAGCCATGCCGCCGCCTGGCGCCAGCAATTGCATTACCGTCTGAAGGAAGGGGCCCTGATCGCGCTTGGCGCGCTCTGCCTTTACCTCTGGATGGCGCTGCTCACCTACGATTCCTCCGATCCGGGCTGGAGCCACTCCAGTCACGTCGAGCAGGTGCAGAACGCTGCCGGCCGTCTGGGGGCGCTGAGCGCAGATATCCTGTTCATGGTGCTGGGGTATTTCGCCTACCTGTTCCCGCTGCTGCTGGCGGTGAAGACCTACCAGGTCTTCCGCAAGCGCCACCTGCCTTGGGAGTGGAGTGGCTGGCTGTTCTCCTGGCGCCTGATCGGCCTGGTGTTCCTGGTGTTGTCCGGTTCCGCCCTGGCCTATATCCATTTCCATACCAGCGGTGCCCACATGCCGGCTACCGCGGGCGGCGCCCTGGGGGAAAGCCTCGGCCAGCTGGGCGTCAATGCGCTGAACGTGCAGGGCAGCACTCTGCTGTTTCTGGCGCTGTTCCTCTTCGGCATGACGGTGTTCGCCGACCTGTCCTGGTTCAAGGTGATGGACGTCACCGGCAAGATCACCCTCGACCTGTTCGAGCTCATTCATAACGCCACCAACCGCTGGTGGAGCGCCCGCAGCGAGCACAAGCAGCTCGTCGCCCAGTTGCGTGAAGTCGACGAACGCGTGGCCGAAGTTGCCGCGCCCATCGTTGCCGATCGCCGCGAGCAGGCCAAGGTCAAGGAGCGCCTGATCGAGCGCGAGGAAGCGCTGGTCAAGAGCGTGCAGGAGCGGGAAAAACGCGTGGCGCCGAAGATCGACGTCCCGCCGCCGCCCAGCAAGCCGGTCGAACCGAGCAAGCGGGTGCTGAAGGAGAAGCAGGCACCGCTGTTCGTCGATACTGCCGTGGAAGGCACGCTGCCGCCGCTGTCGATTCTCGACCCGGCCTCGGAAAAGAAGCAGAGCTATTCGCCCGAATCCCTGGAGGCCATGTCGCGCCTGCTGGAGATCAAGCTCAAGGAGTTCGGCGTCGAAGTCATCGTCGAGTCCGTGCATCCGGGCCCGGTGATCACCCGTTTCGAAATCCAGCCGGCCGCCGGTGTGAAGGTCAGCCGTATCTCCAACCTGGCCAAGGACCTGGCACGTTCGCTGGCAGTGATCAGCGTGCGCGTGGTGGAAGTCATCCCCGGCAAGACCACCGTGGGTATCGAGATTCCCAACGAAGACCGGCAGATGGTGCGCTTCTCCGAAGTGCTGATGACGCCGGAATACGACGAGCATAAGTCCACCGTGCCCCTGGCCCTGGGCCACGATATCGGCGGTCATCCGATCATCACCGACCTGGCGAAGATGCCGCACCTGCTGGTGGCCGGTACTACCGGTTCCGGTAAGTCGGTGGGCGTGAACGCCATGCTGCTGTCGATCCTGTTCAAGTCCACGCCGGAAGAGGCGCGGCTGATCATGATCGACCCGAAGATGCTGGAGCTGTCGATCTACGAAGGCATTCCGCACCTGCTCTGCCCGGTCGTCACCGACATGAAGGAAGCCGCCAACGCGCTACGCTGGAGCGTCGCCGAGATGGAGCGCCGCTACAAGCTGATGGCGGCCATGGGCGTGCGTAACCTGGCTGGCTTCAACCGCAAGGTGAAGGACGCGGAGGAGGCCGGCACCCCGCTGACCGACCCGCTGTATCGCCGCGAGAGCATGGAAGACGAAGCGCCGCTGCTGCAGACCCTGCCGACCATCGTGGTCGTCGTGGACGAATTCGCCGACATGATGATGATCGTCGGCAAGAAGGTGGAAGAGCTGATCGCCCGTATTGCCCAGAAGGCGCGTGCGGCGGGCATCCATCTGATTCTGGCGACCCAGCGGCCCTCGGTGGATGTGATCACCGGCCTGATCAAGGCGAACATCCCCACCCGTATCGCCTTCCAGGTGTCCAGCAAGATCGACTCGCGCACCATTCTCGACCAGGGCGGCGCCGAGCAACTGCTGGGCCACGGCGACATGCTCTACCTGCCGCCGGGCACCGGCCTGCCGATCCGAGTTCATGGTGCCTTCGTGTCCGATGACGAAGTGCACCGTGTCGTTGAGGCGTGGAAGCTGCGTGGCGCACCGAACTATATCGAGGACATTCTCGCCGGCGCCGATGAAGGCGGTGGTGGTTCCTTCGACGGTGGCGGTGGCGGTGGCGGCGAAGGCAGCGAGGGCAGCGAGGACGATCCGCTCTACGACGAAGCCGTGCGCTTCGTGACCGAAAGCCGCCGGGCTTCCATCTCTGCCGTGCAGCGCAAGCTGAAGATCGGCTACAACCGCGCCGCGCGGATGATCGAGGCCATGGAAATGGCCGGCGTGGTCACCGCGATGAATACCAATGGCTCGCGTGAAGTGATCGCGCCGGCCCCGATCCGTGATTGATTCGACTTCGAGGATTTCGATGCGTCTGATCCGCCTGTTGTTCGTTGCTGCGCTGGCCTTTGCCGGCGCCCAGGCCCATGCCGACGATGCTGCTGCGCAGCGCCTGAGCGGGATGCTCACCAAGGCCCAGACAATGACCGCGCGCTTCTCCCAGCTGACCCTGGACGGCAGCGGCACCCGCTTGCAGGAAACCGCCGGCACCCTGGGCCTCAAGCGCCCTGGCCTGTTCCGCTGGCACACCGATGCGCCGAACGAGCAGCTGCTGATCTCCAACGGTGAGAAAATCTGGCTGTACGACCCGGACCTGGAGCAGGTGACCATCCAGAAGCTCGACCAGCGCCTGACCCAGACCCCGGCGCTGCTGCTGTCCGGTGATGTGTCGAAGATCGGCCAGAGCTTCGATATCACCGCGAAGGATGGCGGCAACGTGGTCGACTTCACCCTCAAGCCCAAGTCCAAGGACACCCTGTTCGACAGCCTGCGGATTTCCTTCCGCAGCGGTGTGGTGAACGACATGCAGCTGATCGACAGCGTCGGCCAGCGCACCAATATCCTGTTCTTCGACGTGAAGATGAACGAGCCGATGGACACCAAGCAGTTCGTCTTCGAAGTGCCCAAGGGCGTCGACGTCATCCAGGAATGACCGGCCGCGCGCCGGATTGATCGATAGGTAATACCGTGGACCTGTTCCGCTCCGCCCCCGTTTCCCAGCCCCTGGCCGCGCGGCTGCGCGCGACCAGCCTGGACGAGTACGTCGGCCAGGAGCATCTGCTCGCCCGTGGCAAGCCGCTGCGTGAGGCGCTGGAGCAGGGCGCGCTGCACTCGATGATCTTCTGGGGCCCGCCCGGAGTCGGCAAGACCACCCTGGCGAAACTGCTGGCGCAGGTCACCGACGCGCACTTCGAGACCCTCTCGGCGGTGCTCTCGGGCGTGAAGGAAATCCGCCAGTCGGTGGAAGTGGCCAAGCAGCATGCTGCGCAGTATGGCCGTCGCACCATCCTCTTCGTCGATGAAGTGCACCGCTTCAACAAGAGCCAGCAGGATGCGTTCCTGCCTTACGTTGAAGACGGCACGCTGATCTTCATCGGTGCAACCACCGAGAACCCGTCCTTCGAGTTGAACAACGCGTTGCTCTCCCGTGCCCGCGTCTACGTGCTGAAAAGCCTGGACGAAGCGGCCCTGCGGCGGTTGGTGGAGCGCGCATTGACCGAGGAAAAGGGCCTGGGCAAGCGCAACCTGAGCCTGCCCGACGACAGTTTCGCGATCCTCATGGCCGCCGCCGACGGCGATGGGCGGCGCCTGCTCAATCTGCTGGAGAACGCTTCCGACCTCGCCGAAGACAACAGCGAGATCAGCGCCGAGCTGCTGCAGAACCTGCTGGGCGACTCACGCCGGCGCTTCGACAAGGGCGGCGAGGCCTTCTACGACCAGATCAGCGCGCTGCACAAGTCAGTGCGTGGTTCCAGCCCCGATGGCGCGCTGTACTGGTATTCGCGCATGCTCGATGGTGGCTGCGATCCGCTGTACATCGCCCGCCGAGTGGTGCGCATGGCCAGCGAGGACATCGGCAATGCCGATCCGCGCGCGCTGACCCTGTGCCTTCACGCCTGGGACGTGCAGGAACGCCTCGGCAGCCCGGAAGGCGAGCTGGCGATTGCACAGGCTATCGTTTACCTGGCCTGTGCGCCGAAGAGCAATGCCGTCTACAACGCTTACAACATGGCGCGCCGTGACGTGGCGGAGAGCGGTTCGCTGGAAGTGCCGCTGCATTTGCGCAACGCGCCGACCAAGCTGATGAAGAACCTGGGCTATGGCGACGAGTATCGCTATGCCCATGATGAGCCGGATGCCTATGCGGCCGGAGAAGACTACTTCCCCGAGTCCATGGAACCGCGCCAGTATTACCAACCCGTGCCGCGCGGGCTCGAACTGAAGATCGGCGAAAAGCTGCGCCACCTGGCCAGCCTCGACAAGGCCAGTTCCCGCCGTCGCAGAAAATCCTGAAGTGGCGCCCTTGAGCGTCGCCTGACACTAGACACGAGAAGACACCATGCTCGATTCCAAACTGGTTCGTACCCAGCCGCAGGAAGTGGCCGAACGCCTGGCCACCCGTGGCTTTACCCTGGACGTGGCGCGCATCGAAGCGCTGGAGAGCCAGCGCAAGGCCGTGCAGACCCGCACCGAGACCCTGCAGGCCGAGCGCAACTCGCGCTCCAAGGCCATCGGCCAGGCCATGAAGAATGGCGAGGACGTCGCGCCGCTGAAGGCCGAAGTCAATCGCATGGCCGAGGAACTGGAGTCGGGCAAGCGCGAGCTGGATGCCATCCAGGCCGAGCTGGACAGCCTGCTGCTGAACATTCCGAACCTGCCGCACGAATCCGTGCCGGTCGGTGCCGATGAAGAAGAGAACGTCGAAATCCGTCGCTGGGGCACCCCGCGCACCTTCGACTTCGAGATCAAGGACCACGTCGCCCTGGGCGAGCAGCACGGCTGGCTGGACTTCGAGACCGCCGCGCGCCTGTCCGGCGCCCGCTTCGCCCTGATGCGCGGCCCGATCGCCCGCCTGCACCGCGCACTGGCGCAGTTCATGCTCGACCTGCACACCCGCGAACACGGCTACGAAGAGGCCTATACCCCGTACCTGGTACAGGCTCCGGCGCTGCAGGGTACCGGCCAACTGCCGAAGTTCGAAGAAGACCTGTTCAAGATCCAGCGTGAAGACGAGGCCGATCTGTACCTGATCCCGACTGCCGAAGTCTCGCTGACCAACATCGTGGCCGGCCAGATCCTCGACGCGAAGGAGCTGCCGCTGAAGTTCGTCGCCCACACCCCGTGTTTCCGCAGCGAAGCCGGCGCGTCGGGCCGTGATACCCGCGGCATGATCCGCCAGCACCAGTTCGACAAGGTCGAGATGGTGCAGATCGTCGAGCCGTCGAAGTCCTGGGAAGCCCTGGAAAGCCTGGTCGGCAATGCCGAGAAAGTTCTCCAGGCACTGGAGCTGCCGTACCGCGCCCTGGCGCTGTGCACTGGCGACATGGGCTTCGGCGCCGCCAAGACCTACGATCTGGAAGTCTGGGTGCCGAGTCAGGACAAGTACCGCGAGATTTCCTCCTGCTCCAACTGTGGCGACTTCCAGGCCCGTCGCATGCAGGCGCGCTACCGTAACCCGGAAACCGGCAAGCCCGAGCTGGTGCATACCCTCAACGGCTCCGGACTGGCCGTGGGCCGCACCCTGGTCGCCGTGCTGGAGAACTACCAGCAGGCCGACGGTTCGATTCGCGTGCCGGAAGTGCTCAAGCCGTACATGGCGGGCATCGAGGTAATCGGCTGAGATGGACTTCCTGCCGCTGTTCCACATCCTGCGCGGACGTCGCGCGCTACTGGTCGGCGGCGGTGATGTCGCACTGCGCAAGGCGCGCCTGCTGAATGACGCCGGCGCGGTGCTGCGTGTGGTGGCGCCGGAGGTGCACTCCGAGCTGCGAGAGTTGGTCGAGGAGGGCGCGGGCGAATTGATCCTGCGCCCCTACGCCCAGGGCGACCTGCAGGACTGCGTGCTGGTCATCGCCGCCACCGACGATGAGCCGCTCAACGCCCAAGTGTCCCGAGACGCCAACGAGCGCGGCGTACCGGTCAACGTGGTCGACGCACCGGCCCTGTGCAGCGTGATCTTCCCCGCCATCGTCGACCGTTCGCCGCTGGTGGTGGCTGTCTCCAGTGGCGGCGACGCGCCGGTGCTGGCGCGCCTGCTGCGCGCCAAGCTGGAAACCTGGATTCCCGCGACCTACGGCCAACTGGCCGGCCTGGCCAGCCGCTTCCGCGAGCGCGTGAAGCAGCGCCTGCCGGACCTGCAGCAGCGCCGCAAGTTCTGGGAAGAGGTGTTCCAGGGCCCGGTCGCCGAGCGCATGCTCGCCGGCCAGCCGAACGAAGCGGAGCGCTTGCTGGCGGATAAGCTGGAAGCGCCGCAGCCCGAATCCCGTGGCGAGGTCTATCTGGTCGGCGCCGGCCCTGGCGATCCGGACCTGCTGACCTTCCGTGCCCTGCGCCTGATGCAGCAGGCCGATGTGGTGCTCTATGACCGCCTCGTTGCGCCGGCCATCCTTGAGCTGTGCCGCCGCGATGCGGACCGCCTGTATGTCGGCAAGCGCCGCGCGGACCACGCCGTGCCGCAGGATGAGATCAACCGCCAATTGGTCGAGCTCGCCCAGCAAGGGAAGCGCGTGCTGCGCCTGAAGGGCGGTGATCCGTTCATCTTCGGCCGTGGCGGCGAGGAGATCGACGAACTGGCGGCCAACGGAATCCCGTTCCAGGTGGTGCCGGGCATTACCGCGGCAAGCGGCTGCGCGGCCTATGCCGGTATTCCGCTGACACACCGTGATTACGCACAATCCGTACGCTTCGTGACCGGGCACTTGAAGGACGGCACCACCGATCTGCCCTGGAACGACCTGGTCGCTCCGGGCCAGACCCTGGTGTTCTACATGGGCCTCGTCGGCTTGCCGGTCATCTGCGAGCAACTGGTGCGTCACGGCCGCTCCGCCGACACGCCTGCCGCCCTGGTGCAGCAGGGCACCACGGTGCATCAGCGCGTGTTCACCGGCACCCTGGCGAATCTGCCGGAGCTGGTCGCCGAGCACGAAGTGCATGCGCCGACTCTGGTGATCGTCGGGGAAGTGGTGCAGCTGCGCGAAAAGCTGGCGTGGTTCGAGGGGCAGCAGTGAAAGCCCCTTACGTGGTGATCCTGGGCGCCGTGTGCTGTGCCATGGGGTTCACCGCGCCGGCCTCAGCGGCCAGCTTCGATTGCAAGAAGGCCAGGCAGGCCGACGAGAAAGCCATCTGCGCGGACCGCCAACTGTCCGAAATGGACGTGCAGGTGGCAACCACCTACCGCCTGTTGCGCGGCCTGTTTGCGATGGGCATGCGGGGCAACCTGGGTGACTCCCAGCTCGCCTGGCTGGAGCAGCGCCGCGCCTGCGGCGCCAACAAGGCCTGCCTGAAGCAGCGTTACCAGGAGCGCCTGGGCGCGCTGCAGAAGGTCTACGACGGTATCGAAAAACCGATCTGATCCGCTCTTGACCTTGTAGGAGCGGGCTTGCTCGCGAGCCGCTTGACGCTGATGGCTTGCGCTGGGTCCGTGATCAAGCTCGCTCCCACAGGTCTGATGGCGAATTCCGCTCCCGCGGCTGACTCAGCCCCTACGGAAAATACCCTCGCCCGCCAGATGCTCGCGCCCGTGCGGACTGGTGAAGTCCTGCTGCGGCCCCAGAGGCACGATGCCGGTCGGGTTGATGGTGCGATGGCTGCCGTAGTAGTGGTGCTTGATGTGCTGGAAATCCACCGTACCGGCAACGCCGTCCAGTTGATACAACTCGCGCAGCCAGCCGGACAGGTTCGGATAGTCCGCCAGGCGCCGCAGGTTGCACTTGAAGTGGCCGTGGTAGACCGCATCGAAGCGGATCAGCGTAGTGAACAGGCGCACATCGGCTTCGGTCAGGTATTCGCCCGCCAGGTAGCGCTGCTCGCCCAGGCGCTCTTCCAGCCAGTCCAGTTCATTGAACAATGTCTTGAAGGCTTCTTCGTAGGCGTCCTGCGTCGTCGCGAAGCCCGCACGGTAAACACCGTTGTTCACGGCCGGGTAGATACGCTCGTTCAGCTCATCGATCTGCGCGCGCAGCGGCTCCGGGTAGAGGTCCAGTTTGTTGCCGGTGATGCCGTCGAAAGCGGTGTTGAACATGCGGATGATCTCCGCCGATTCGTTGCTGACGATGCGCTGCTCATGCTTGTCCCACAGCACTGGTACGGTGACACGGCCGGTGTAGTGCGGGTCGTCCCGGGTATAGCGTTGATGGAGGAAGTCGAGGCCTTCGAGTTTGTCGCCGGTGGAGCCGAGCGCCTTGTCGAAGGTCCAGCCGTTTTCCAGCATCAGCCAACTGACAACCGACACGTCGATCAACGATTCGAGGCCCTTGAGCTGGCGGTAGATCAGCGTGCGGTGAGCCCAAGGGCAGGCCAGGGATACGTAGAGGTGATAGCGGCCGGCCTCGGCGCGGAAGCCGCCTTCGCCGGTGGGGCCGGGCTGACCGTCGGCGGTGACCCAATTGCGGCGCTGCGCATTTTCGCGCTGGAAGCGGCCGTCCTTGCTGGTGTCATACCACTGATCTTGCCAGCGGCCATCAATCAACTGTCCCATCTTGAGTGCTCCAGAAAGCGGGAAGATGGGACCAGTCTATCGGCTCTGGCTCGATTGTTTAGCGCAAAAACAGGATTCCAGCTATCGACTAAATCGATCTGTTGCGCTCAGTCCAGCGTTTATCGGCCTCTGCGAAGGCTTCGTCTCGCTGCAGCCCGAGCGCGCGCAAGGCCAGGGCCATTGTTGCGCGGACGGCCAGCTCGCCGTAGACGTCCTCTGCGTCGCCGCGCCAGACCGCGGCCAGATGCTGCGGGTCGAGGCTTTCCGGTTTGACGTGACGCAGCGGTGAAAGCGCGGGCCATTCTTCGTCCCAGTCATTGCCATCGCGGCAGCCGTACAGGTACGAAGAGGCGTCCGGGTTCACTTCGATCTCGCCGCCTTCGCCTTTGATGACGATGGCGTAGTCGCCCAGCAGCCGGCTGCCTTCGCGGTGTACGGCCTGGTAGCCGGGATGGAAGATGCTTTGCAGCACGCAGGTAGCGCCCAGCGGGTTGATCAGGCGCACCGAGGAATGAATGGGTGAGCGCAGGCCGAGGGTATTGCGCAAGTCGATCATTCGCTGCAGTCGCGGCATCCAGTCCACCAGCGGGGCGAAGGCGACACCCTGGGCATCCAGCGCCTGACTGACCGAGGCCCAGTCGCGGCACAGCGGCAGGCCCAACGGCTCCAGCAGTTGTTCGGTGTAGAGGCGGCCCGCGGTGTGGGCGCCCGCGCCATGCAACAGGATGCGGGTGCCGCTGCCGCCCAGGCATTTCGCTGCCAGCAGGTACCAGGGCAGGTGGCGCTTTTTGCCGGCGTAGCTGGGCCAGTCCAGGTCCACGGCGATCTTCGGAGTTTGCAGGCGCTCGCGCACCGCTTCAGTGAAGCCAGCCAGTTCCTCGGCGCTCTCTTCCTTGTGCCGCAGCAGCATCAGGAAGGCGCCCAGCTGCGCCTCTTCGACCTTGTCGTCGAGAATGAAGCCCAGCGCTTCGCGGGCCTCCTCGCGGGTCAGGCCGCGTGCACCGCGCTTGCCTTTGCCGAGGATGCGGACGAACTGGGCGAAGGGGTGTTCGGCGGGTGTCTGCAGGACGAGCGGGGCGGCGGTCATAGGCAATTGGTCGGCTTCGACAGGCCGGCGAGCTTGGCGGCAAGCTTGGCCGGGGTGCCCTTGAACAGGAGGTTGAGGTGCAGGCTGCTGCCCTTTTCCGCGCCCAGCTTCTGGGCTACGTATTTGATCAGCGGGCGGTTGGCCGGCGAGAGCTGGAACTCGCCGTAGAACTCGCGCAGCAACAGGAGGATTTCCCAATGCTCGGGGGTCAGGTGGATGCCTTCGTTGTGGGCCAGGGCTTCGGCGGCGGCGTCGCTCCAGTCGTTCAGGTCGGCGAGGTAGCCGTCCTTATCCAGCGGCAGGGAGTGGCCATTGACCAATAAGATACTCATAGCCAGGCGTTCACCTTGTCGAAGCGGGTGCAGAGTTCGACGAAGCCGGGGTAGTCCACGCTGTCGACTCGGGAGGCGAGGGCGTCGAGCCCGCGCGCTTGCAGGTCTTCCTGCAGCGCAAACAGGGAGTTGCTTGCCGGCAATTGCTCCAGCGCCTGCGCCGGCTGCGTACCTGTGCGGAGCGCGTATACCGCGTCACCGGTCAGCATGATGCCGTCATCGGCGCCCAGCAGGCGCAGGCAACTGTCGAGCCTGCTGTCATTGAAGGGGGAGTGCGAGAGCAGGTGGAGGGTAGCCATCAGATCGTGATCACCTGGTCGTGGGTTTGCAGCAGGCCGCGAAGGGCGTTGTCATCCAGCACCTGTGTGGCCAGCGTGAGGCTGCTGGCGTCCAGGCCGCGCTCGGTGAGGCTGTGCGCGCTGGCATAGAGATCCTCGACGCCAAAAAGCGGCAAGGCCTGCAGATTGGCTTGCAGGTCTTTTTGCTCAATACCGGCAGGGCGCTGGTCGGGTGCCAGCTGGAACACGCCGTCATCAAGGAAGAGCATTGATATCGGCAGGTCGAACGCGCCGCCGGCCAGAGCGATATCCAGCGCCTCGCGGGCAGCGGGGCCGGCCCAGGGAGCCTGGCGGCTGATGATCAGCAGGGACTTGGCCATCAGTTGCCTCCAAAGCAGATCAGGCGGTCCGCCTGTTGCGCCGCTTCATGCAACTGGCCGAGGCCGGAAAGATCCCAGGGTGCCTGCAGGTTGGCGGCGGGACGGGAGTAGCGGCTGGCTTCCTCGCTATTCAGCACGCCGCGGCGCAGCGCTGCGGCGATGCAGACAACGCCGTCAAGCTGGTTGTCGGCAACGAAGCGCGTCCAGGCCGCCGCAACATCCAGTTCATCCTGGCTGGCCACGGTGTTGGCCGCTGCACTGTGCACTCCGTCCTGATAGAAGAACAGTCGGGAGATATCGTGGCCGCCGGCCAGCGCAGCTTCGGCGAAGCGCAGGGCGCGCCGGGCGGCTGGCGAGTGCGGCGGGGAGAAGAGGGCGATGACGAACTTCATGGAGCTGGCCTTGGCGGCGAATTTTCGCAGGATGATACGGCGCTGCGCCTTTTTTTGCCGCGCCTGACATGAAAAAAGCCCGTCGAAACGGGCTTTTTCCCTGGCGCTGTGTTGATCAGTCGTCGCTGCCCATGATGCCGAAGATCTGCAGCAGGCTGATGAACAGGTTGTAGATCGACACATACAGGCTGATGGTCGCCATGATGTAGTTGCGCTCGCCACCGTGGATGATCGCGCTTGTCTGGAACAGGATCATCGCCGAGGAGAACAGCACGAAGCCGGCGCTGATGGCCAGTTGCAGGCCGCTGATCTGGAAGAATAGCGAGACCAGCACGGCGCCCAGCAGGACGAAGAAGCCTGCGGTGATGAAGCCGGACAGGAAGCTCATGTCCTTGCGGGTGGTCAGCACGTAGGCGGACAGGCCGAAGAACACCAGGGCGGTCATGAAGAAGGCGGAGGAAATGATGCTCGCGCCATTGGCCATGCCCAGGTACATGTTCAGGATCGGGCCGAGGGTGTAGCCCATGAAGCCGGTCAGGGCAAAGGTGCTGACCAGGCCCCAGGCGCTGTTGCGGAGCTTCACGGTGAGGAAGAACAGGCCATAGAAGCCGAGCAGTACCACGAAGAAGCTCGGGTACGGCAGGCGCATCTGTTGCGAGGCGAAGGCTACCAGGCCACTGAAGGCCAGGGTCAGGGCCAGCAGGCCGTAGGTATTGCGCAGGACGCCGCTGACCTCTTTCTGCTCCACGGCTGTGGAGTCGAGATATTGCCGTTCTTGCATGTCGTGACACTCCTGTTAAGCGGGATACGGATCCATGACCGTAGTGATGCTTATCATAACAGAGGGAAAAGCGCGCTGAATCATCAGAGTTTGACAGTGTGTTGCGATCCGGTAATATTGCGGCCCGCTCATGTGGAAGCGTGGCCGAGTGGTTTAAGGCAACGGTCTTGAAAACCGTCGACGGGCAACTGTCCTAGAGTTCGAATCTCTACGCTTCCGCCACTATTACAACGTTGAAAGCCCCGCAATGCGGGGCTTTCGCGTTTCTGCGGTGGGTTGCTTTAAGGGTTCGACCTCCGAATACACATCGCACAAGTTAAACAGCGTCGGAAAAGTCAGTCATCCCGGTAGATGTTTCTGTAGGGCGATGATTGTCTCAGTTAAACTTAAAGTTCCTCTTCTCGGAAAACCCTGAATGAACCAAGTCGAAGATCTCGAGCGGCAGATGCGCGAAGCGCTGGGCGTAGCTCCGAAGAAAGTGAAAACCACTCGGGAAGTCAGCAACCCCATGAGGGGTTATCTGATTGTTCTCAGTGTGCGAGGCGCAAGCGGGCCCGCATTTCGCTTCGAGCACCGCTCACGTTCGCTGAGCCGTACCGAGGCCATCCTGGAGGCGGAGAAAGCCGCGCGCGCCGCAGGCTACAAGCCCTGGGCCCTGCTGGATGCCGTCGAGGCCTGAGCCGCATGAGCGCGGTGACGCCATGGGGCATCCGTCGGTTGCCGATATGGCGTGGCAATCCCGTGCGATGGATGTCGAGCCGATAGCGTCTATCAGATTGAAAACTCCGGCGATGGCTCCAGCTTCTTACAGCGCAATAGGTTACCGGTACGGCCGTCCTAGACGCTTCGCCAAGCATCTGTCAGCATTTACCCCTCCTGCGCCACGTATCTCTGGCGCTTGCATTTTGGCGAACCGCTTCCAAGCTAGGTCGTAAGGCTGCTTTCTGTTAAGGTTCGGCAATTGTTCGAAGTCCCTTTTCGGGTCTCACCATTCCATTCTGCTCAAGGGGTGCTGCGTGATTAAGGTGCTGGTGGTCGATGATCACGATCTGGTGCGCACCGGAATTACCCGCATGCTGGCTGATATCGATGGCCTGCAGGTCGTTGGGCAGGCCGACTCCGGTGAGCGTGGGCTGCAGCTCGCTCGCGAACTCAAGCCTGACGTCGTCCTGATGGATGTGAAGATGCCCGGCATCGGCGGTCTCGAAGCCACCCGTAAGCTGTTGCGCAGCCAGCCCGACGTACGCGTCGTGGTGGTGACGGTATGCGAGGAAGACCCGTTCCCGACCCGTCTGATGCAGGCTGGTGCTGCGGGATATCTCACCAAGGGTGCAGCGCTGGATGAGATGGTCCAGGCGATACGCCAGGTTTTTGCCGGTCAGCGCTACATCAGCCCGCAGATCGCCCAGAACCTCGCGCTGAAGTCCTTCGAGCCGGAAAGGAACGCATCGCCATTCGATACCCTGTCCGAGCGTGAAATCCAGATCGCGCTGATGATCGCCAACTGTCACAAGGTGCAGAGCATCTCGGACAAGCTGTGCCTCTCGCCCAAGACTGTGAATACCTACCGCTACCGCATCTTCGAGAAGCTCTCGATCACCAGTGACGTCGAACTGGCGTTGCTGGCTGTCCGGCACGGCATGGTCGACGCCAGTAACTGATCATGGTGCAACCGTTCGATTCGGCGGCTTTCCTTGCCACCTGCAGCGGGCGGCCGGGCGTTTATCGCATGTTCGACGTCGACGCAAAGTTGCTCTACGTCGGCAAGGCGAAGGACCTCAAGAAGCGTCTCTCCAGCTACTTCCGCAAGACTGGCCTGGCGCCAAAGACGGCCGCCCTGGTGGCGAAGATCGCCCAGGTCGAGACCACCATCACCGCCAACGAAACCGAGGCGCTGCTGCTTGAGCAGACGCTGATCAAGGAATGGCGGCCGCCCTACAACATTCTGCTGCGCGACGATAAATCGTACCCGTACGTCTTCCTGTCGAGCGAGGATCAGTATCCGCGTCTGACCATTCACCGCGGCGCGAAGAAGGCCAAAGGACGGTACTTCGGGCCTTATCCGAGCGCTGGCGCCATTCGCGAAAGCCTGGCGTTGCTGCAGAAGGCCTTCTTCGTGCGCCAGTGTGAGGACAGCTACTACCGCAACCGCACGCGCCCGTGTCTGCAGTATCAGATCAAGCGCTGCAAGGCGCCCTGTGTCGGACTGGTGAGCGAGGAGGAGTACGCCGAAGACGTACGCCACTCGATCATGTTTCTCGAAGGGCGCAGCAATGTGCTGGCCGAGGAGCTCTCCACCAACATGGAAGAGGCGGCGATGCGCCTGGACTTTGAAAAGGCGGCGGAGCTGCGCGATCAGGTGCAGATCCTGCGCCGCGTGCAGGACCAGCAGAGCATGGAGTTCGGCACCGGTAACGTCGATGTGGTGGCGGCCATCGTTACGCCGGGTGGCGCATGCGTACACCTGATCAGCGTGCGGGGCGGTCGAGTGCTGGGAAGCAAGAACTTCTTCCCGCAGGTGGCGATCGAGGAGGAGGTGGGCGATGTCCTGCTGGCCTTCCTTGGGCAGTACTACCTCAGTCATCACGAGCGCGATCTGCCGAACGAGCTGATCGTCAATGCCGTGCACGAGGACTTCCCCATCCTGGCTTCCGCCATCGAGGCATCACGTGGGCGGCTGCTGGAAATCAGTCACCGCGTGCGTGCTACCCGCGCCCGCTGGCAGCAGCTTGCCGTGACCAACGCCGAGCAGGCGCTGGCGGCACGCCTCGCCAATCGACAGCATATGGCGGCGCGCTTCGATGCGCTGGGAGAGGCGCTGGACCTGCCCGAGCCACCGCAGCGGCTCGAGTGTTTCGATATCAGCCATTCCAGTGGCGAGGCGACGGTGGCGTCCTGTGTGGTCTTTGGCCCCGAAGGCGCACTGAAGTCGGACTATCGCCGCTTCAATATCGAGGGCATCACTGGCGGCGATGATTACGCCGCCATGCACCAGGCGCTGACCCGCCGCTTCAGCCGATTGAAGGAAGGCGAGGGCAAGATGCCCGATATCCTTCTGGTGGACGGCGGCAAGGGGCAGCTGGCGATGGCTCAGGAGGTGCTTCAGGAACTGGCGGTAGTCGGCCTGACGCTGCTAGGGGTCGCCAAGGGCGTCACTCGCAAGCCTGGTCTGGAAACCCTGTACCTCAATGATGCCGAGCACGAATTCACCTTGCCCGCTGACTCACCGGCGTTGCACCTGATCCAGCAGATCCGCGACGAAGCGCACCGCTTTGCCATCACCGGTCACCGTGCACGGCGGGGCAAGGCGCGACGCACCTCCACATTAGAAGACGTCGCTGGCGTCGGGCCCAAGCGCCGGCGCGATCTGCTCAAGCATTTCGGCGGGTTGCAGGAATTGGGCAGAGCCAGTATCGATGAAATTGCCAAAGCCCCCGGCATCAGCAAAAAGCTGGCAGAGCAGATTTATGCAGCACTGCACAGCGAGTAGAATGCCGGCTCAACTCGCAGACCTTCCGACCCGATGAATATCCCGAACCTGCTCACACTGCTTCGCGTTCTGCTCATCCCGATCTTCATCCTGCTGTTCTATCTTCCGTTCCCGGCCAGCCATCTGGCCGCCAGTGCCGTCTTTGCCCTTGCTGCCGCCACCGACTGGCTGGACGGCTACCTGGCGCGACGGCTGGGGCAGAGCACGCCCTTCGGTGCCTTCCTCGATCCGGTGGCAGACAAGCTGATGGTCGCTACCGCGCTAGTGCTGTTGGTGGAGGAGCACGCGAATCTGTGGCTGACCCTGCCGGCCGTTATCATCATCGGTCGCGAGATCGTCGTTTCCGCGCTGCGCGAATGGATGGCAGAGATCGGGGCTAGGGCGCACGTGGCGGTATCCAGCCTGGGCAAATGGAAGACGGCGGCGCAGATGCTGGCGCTGGTCATTCTCCTGGCCAATCCGCCGCTGATGACTTTCTGGGTCCTGGTGGGTTACGCGCTGCTCATTGTTGCCGCCATCCTTACCCTGTGGTCGATGCTGCACTATCTTCTGGCTGCATGGCCGCACCTGAACACTACCCCAAAAGAGAAATAAGTATTTTTGAATCAAGGAGTTGACAGGCATTTCCAAATCGTTAGAATGGCGCCCGTCAACACGACAACGCGGGAATAGCTCAGTTGGTAGAGCACGACCTTGCCAAGGTCGGGGTCGCGAGTTCGAGTCTCGTTTCCCGCTCCAGATTTTCGATGATTCACCTTGAGTCATCCGTGTTACGGCTGAGTAGCAGAGTGGTTATGCACCGGATTGCAAATCCGTGAACGCCGGTTCGATTCCGACCTCAGCCTCCAATAGAAAAGCCCTGTAAATCGAAGATTTACAGGGCTTTTTCTTTAACTGCCCGCTGCGGGAGTTGCCAGGTTCGGCAACTTGCGCAGATGAGTTGGGGCTGTATATAGTCCAGCCCTTTCCGGGCGCATGCCTGGATACGCTACAACGCGCTGCCGCCCGGATGGCGAAATCGGTAGACGCAGGAGACTTAAAATCTCTCGCCCTTTGGGCGTGCCGGTTCGAGTCCGGCTCCGGGCACCATTTCCCATCTCCCCGAATCATTGCAGTTTGCATGTCTGAATCGAGGCGAGCGCCATACATGAAAAACCCGGCCTAGGCCGGGTTTTTCATTTTCAGCGACTCAGGCTCCGATGTGCGCCATCGAGCGCAGTTTTGCGCCGGCCTTGACGATGCGGCGCTGGCGCAGGGGGCCGCTGGCCTCATAAAAATTCTGCAGCGGTACTTCTTCCTTGAAGTGATCGGCGTCCTGCTCCTGCAGCGGGCCGTATTCGGTTGCCAGATCGCGGCGGATGCGACCTACCAGGCTAGTTAGCAGCTCTTCGTTGCGTTGTTCTTCCAGTCGCACCACCCGACAGGCGATGTGTTCACCCGCTTCCTTGCTCAGCGTCATGATCAGATTGCCGTCCGGTCGAGCGGTGAAACTCACTTCGAAATCGGAAAAGACCTGGCAGAGATATTGGGCGGCAGGCAGGCGGTCGATTGGCATGGCGTCGTCCTCGGCAATGTGTGGGTGGATTCATCCCTTTCATTGCAGGGTGCGTACCAATCTCGGATAAATTAAAAATCCTTTAAAATCAAATATTTAAAAATAATCCGTGTCTCGCTTTCCATGCAGCCTGCAAGGTGTGGCGCAAATACAATGGCATTTTGCACGATGGCGATTCTAGTGCGGGAGGAGGTGACGCCTCGGTGAAGCGGTTTTTGCCTTGTGCTTGAACTTCTGCATGCGGGCGCGGCGCATGGGTACGCGCAGGATGGCCCACAGCGTGACCAGTGCCAGCAGGACCCAGCCGAGAATCATGAGTGTGACGAACGTGCCTGGATTCATCTTGATTTCCTCACCCCTCCCTAAGGGTAGTCCACCGCCAACGGCGTACTGTCCTTTCGGTTGAGCGGCAATCTCTGCGTAGGTTCCATTCAATGGCTTGCCGGGCTGGCAGGTATCTGATATCTGTATGTATATACAGTATTCGGAGAAAGGTCATGCAACAAGCCATTCTGGATGTCCAAGATGTGATGCAGTCGGGCGCAGGCGTTGCGGCCACCGCAGTGCTTCTGCATACCTACATAGTCCGTGCGTGTGGCGAAGAGATGACGCAGGCGGGCATTCACGACAGCGACCTGTTGCTGGTCGACCGTTCCGAATTGGCGGCGCCGGGTGAGATCGTGGTGGCGGCACTGAACGGTGAGGCGCTGATTCGCCGGCTCGCCATCATCGATGGCTGTTTCGCTCTCCAAGCAGCGAGCGATGGCTTTCCCACCTTGAAGATCGAGGAGGGAGATGAGCTTTCGATCTGGGGCGTGGTGCGGCAGCGGCTTTGCGGGAACGACGTGGCGCAAGGAGCCGGAGCATAGAAAGGGCGCGGGCAGGACTGGGATGCTGCCCATTTGCCATTAAGTTCGAGAACTAAACTGGCAATCCGGTGGTCAGATGCGCGTGTCATCGGTTTCAAGTGCGCGGAAGTGTCGTGCAGCTTGCAATCCGGGGCATTGTAAGGCGGACGCAGCCTGATTAGACTGCGCGCAACTCGCACCCCTGTCCCTCTCGAAGGACTCCCATGATCAAGAAATGTCTGTTCCCGGCCGCCGGCTACGGTACCCGCTTCCTCCCGGCCACCAAGGCCATGCCCAAGGAAATGCTGCCGGTGGTGAACAAGCCGCTGATCCAGTATGCCGTTGAAGAGGCGCTGGAAGCCGGTCTCGGCGAAATCGGTATCGTCACTGGCCGTGGCAAGCGCTCGCTCGAAGACCACTTCGACATCTCCTATGAGCTGGAGCACCAGATTCGCAACACCGACAAGGAAAAGTACCTGGTCGGTATTCGTCGCCTGATCGACGAGTGCACCTTCTCCTACACCCGCCAGGTTGAAATGAAGGGCCTGGGCCACGCGATCCTGACCGGTCGCCCGCTGATCGGCGACGAGCCCTTCGCTGTCGTGCTGGCGGACGACCTGTGCCTGAACCTGGAAGGCGACAGCGTCCTCAAGCAGATGGTCAAGCTGTACAACCAGTTCCGCTGCTCCATCGTGGCAATCCAGGAAGTGCCGCCGGAAGAGACCAATAAATATGGTGTGATCGCCGGCGAGATGATCCGCGACGACATCTACCGTGTGAACACCATGGTCGAGAAGCCCAAGCCCGAAGATGCCCCGTCGAACCTGGCGATCATCGGCCGTTACATCCTGACTCCGGATATCTTCGACCTGATCGAGCAGACCGAGCCGGGCAAGGGCGGTGAAATCCAGATCACCGACGCTCTGATGAAGCAGGCCCAGGACGGTTGCGTACTGGCCTACAAATTCAAGGGCAAGCGCTTCGACTGCGGTAGCGCCGAGGGTTACATCGAGGCGACCAACTTCTGCTACGAGCACCTCTACAAGACTGGCAAGGCCTGGTAATTCCGGACCTTTCCGCTCTTTGAGAAAGCCACCTTCGGGTGGCTTTTTCGTGTGTGCAGCCGGGCATCACATCGAGCGCGGGATTGGCATGGCCTCCGATCCCGGCCCGAGTGGCTGCCCATAACTGAACTCGACGTAGTTGCCCGCCGGGTCGCGCAGTCCGCAGTAATAACCCACCGGGTAGGGCTCTGCCCGGGGTGCCCAGATCAGACAGCCGGCCGACTGGGCATCCCTGGCGATAAGGTCGACTTCCTCGTGGCTGTCCACCGCGAAGCCGAAGTGGCTGTAGTCATCGCTGGCCAGGTGCCGCGCCTGCCCGCCTGGCATGATGACGAAGATGAAGCGGTGCTCCTTGCCGGGCTCCGCCATCCAGACAATGCGTGACCCCTTGCCTTCGCGCTGGTGGATGATGCGCATACCGCAGAAGCGCTCGTAGAACGCTATGCAGGCCTCAAGATCAGGTACGTGCAGAGCCAGGTGGGTCAGGGATGGGCGCATGGCGAATACTCCTTTGGCAGCGGCTGATGGCAGGATAGGTCAGGCGTCATGAGGTATGCTGCCTGTCATATCCAAGCGGAGATCCATGATGTCTTTCGATTTCGACCTGTTCGTCATCGGTGCGGGTTCCGGCGGTGTGCGTGCTGCGCGCTTTGCCGCGGGCTTTGGCGCCAAGGTGGCGGTGGCGGAAAGCCGCTACCTGGGCGGTACCTGCGTCAACGTCGGTTGCGTGCCGAAGAAGCTGCTGGTGTACGGGGCGCATTTCCAAGAGGACTTCGAGCAGGCTGCCGGCTTTGGCTGGACCCTGGGTGAAGCGAAGTTCGACTGGCCGACACTGATCGCCAACAAGAATCGCGAGATCCATCGCCTCAATGGCATCTACCGCAATCTGCTGGTGAACAGCGGCGTCACGCTGCTGGAGGGACATGCCAGGCTGCAGGATGCGCACACCGTGGAAGTCGACGGCCAGCGTTTCCGTGCCAAGCACATCCTCATTGCCACCGGTGGCTGGCCGCAGGTGCCGGACATTCCCGGCAAGGAGCACGCGATCTCTTCCAATGAGGCCTTCTTCCTCAAGGAACTGCCGCGTCGGGTGCTGGTGGTCGGCGGCGGTTACATTGCCGTGGAATTCGCCGGCATATTCCACGGCTTGGGGGCGCAGACTTCGCTGCTGTACCGCAAGGATTTGTTCCTGCGTGGCTTCGATCGCAGCGTACGCGAGCACCTGCGCGACGAGCTGACGAAGAAGGGGCTGGACCTGCAGTTCAACAGCGACATCGCACGCATCGACAAGCAGGCCGACGGCAGCCTCGCTGCGACGCTCAAGGATGGTCGCGTGCTGGAGGCGGATTGCGTGTTCTACGCAACCGGCCGCCGTCCGCAACTGGACAACCTGGGCCTGGAGAATGTCTCGGTCGAGCTGGATGATCGTGGTTACATCAAGGTCGATGAGGTCTATTGCACCAGCGAGCCGTCGATCCATGCCATCGGTGATGTGATCGGCCGGGTGCAGTTGACCCCCGTGGCACTGGCCGAAGGCATGGCGTTGGCGCGCAAGCTGTTCCGTCCGGAGGAATACCACCCGGTAGACTACAAGCTGATTCCCACCGCTGTATTCAGCCTGCCCAACATCGGCACGGTCGGCCTGACCGAAGATGAAGCGCGCAGCGCCGGACACCGGGTGAAGCTGTTCGAGAGCCGTTTCCGTCCGATGAAACTGACGCTCACCGAGTGCCAGGAACGGACCCTGATGAAGCTGATCGTCGATGCCGACACCGATAAGGTGCTGGGTTGCCATATGGTCGGCCCGGAAGCCGGAGAAATCCTCCAGGGCATCGCCATTGCGCTCAAGGCTGGAGCAACCAAGCGGGTGTTCGATGAAACCATCGGCATTCACCCGACCGCGGCGGAAGAGTTCGTGACGCTGCGTACCCCGGTCGGTGCCTGACGGCGCTGGCGGAAATGAAAAAGCCGGTGCAGATGCACCGGCTTTTTTGCGGGCGGGGCGCCGTCAGTTGGCGCGCTCCAGCGGTGCGTGGCCGTCTTCCTGGCGCTGGGAGTAGCGCTGGGCGAGCACGGCGCAGACCATCAGCTGGATCTGGTGGAACAGCATCAGTGGCAGCAGGATCACACCGACGGTGCTGCTGGCGAACAGCACCGAGGCCATGGGCACGCCGGTGGCGAGGCTCTTCTTCGAGCCGCAGAAGATGATGGTAATCCTGTCTTCCAGGGAGAAGCCCAGCCAGCGCCCCAGCAGGTTGGTGGCGACCAGCGCCAGTGCCAGCAGCACGCAGCAGGCCACGACCAGGCCGGCCAGCGCCGGAAGCGGAACCTGGTGCCACAGGCCCTGAATGACGGCGGCGCTGAAGGCGGTGTAGACCACCAGCAGAATCGATCCCTGGTCCACGTAGCGCAGGACCGGCTTGTGCCGCTCCACCCAGGCGCCGATCCACGGGCGCAGCAGCTGGCCGGCAATGAAGGGCACCAGCAGTTGCAGGGTGATCTTGCCGATGGCGTCCAGCGTCGACATTCCGGTATCGCCATGGGCGCCGATCAGCAACTGCACGAGCAGCGGCGTGACGAAGACGCCCAGCAGGCTGGAGGCCGATGCGCTGCAGATAGCCGCCGGGATATTGCCCCGTGCCAGCGACGTGAAGGCGATAGCCGATTGCACGGTGGCGGGCAGGGCGCAGAGATACAGCATGCCCAGGTACAGGTCCGGGGTCACCAGGGGCGACAATGCGGGCTTGAGCGCCAGGCCGAGCAGGGGAAAGAGGATGAAGGTGCAGGAGAATATCAGCAGGTGCAGCCGCCAGTGGGTGGCGCCGGCGATGATCGCCTGGCGCGACAACTTGGCACCGTGAAGGAAGAACAGCAGCGCGATGCCCAGGTTGGTGATCCAGCCGAAAATCACGGCAGCGGTGCCTTCGCAGGGCAGCAGGCTGGCAACGGTCACGGTGGCGATCAGCGCCAGGGTGAAGTTGTCGGGGAGCAGGCGTGGGCGAGCCATGGGCACATCTCTCATCGTTGTTGTGTGTGAAAGACCACGAAGGTCAGGTTCGCACTCTAAGCCTGCGAGGATGTGCCGGCTAACGCCAGAAAGTCAGCTTATGTCGCTGAAAGGACAGTTTCTGCTCCCTGTACATGCAGGTCCACCGAGCACACGCTGACCATTCCGCGCATGCGCTGGGCGATCACCTCGGCGCGATAGCGCGGCAGCGTGTTCACGCGCAGGGCGATGTCCAGCCAGTCTTCCCGACGGGAGGATTCCACCTCGGCCGGTACGTGGCCCTGCAGTGCAAACAGGTTCAGCAGGCGACAGAGAATGTCGGCATCGATCTCGGCGCGAATCAGGTAGCGCACGTCGGCGGCCACTGCGGTGGGGACGGGGCGGTCTTGTGGGAGCGGGGGGAGTTCGACGAGTTGGAGTGCGGGGAGTGTCATGGCGGCTGGCCGATGCAGGAGAGGTGAAGAATATTCTGCGGGCGCGCCGGAGGAATTATTTGCCTGATTTCTGCAATAGGTGACTTATTTGTGCATTAATAAGTCTTTATTGCTGGTATTTGAGGTTTGTATATGCCCATATCGCTGGATGCCCAAGACCGCAGGATCCTCGAGTTACTGCAGGAGGAGGCAACGCTTTCGACGGCCGAGATCGCTGAGCGCATCGGCCTGTCGCAATCGCCGTGCTGGCGCCGAATTCAGCGATTGAAGGACGAGGGTGTGATCCGCAAGCAGGTGACTCTGCTGGATCGCAAGAAGATCGGCCTGAACACCCAGATATTCGCCCAGGTGAAACTCAACGCCCATGGGCGCAATCACCTGACGGATTTTGCGCAGGCCATGCAGGAGTTCCCCGAGGTGCTGGAGTGCCACGTCCTGATGGGCGCGGTCGACTTCATGCTGCGCATCGTGACGGAGGATGTGGAGGCTTACGAGCGCTTCTTCTTCGAGCGACTGTCCCAGGTGCCGGGCGTGCAGGAGATCAACTCCATCGTGGCGCTCTCGGAGATCAAGTCCACCACCACATTGCCCCTGCCGCGCGGCTGAAAAGGCGCCGGGATGCCGGCGCCCAGGGCGGTCAGACGCCGCCGAGATAGTCCATCTTGCCGACTTCCACGCCATTGTGGCGGAGGATGTCGTAGGCTGTGGTGATGTGGAAATAGAAGTTCGGGTTGACGAACCCGAGCAGGAAGTCCGAGCCCTTGAAGCTGACTTCGCGAGTACGCAGCTTCAGCTCGATGGTGCGGTTTTCGGCGCCTTCGAACTGCTCGGGCTTCAGGGACTTGAGGAAGTCGATGGTCTTCGCGATGCGCGCTTGCAGCTCTGCGAAGGTGGTTTCGTCATCGGCGAAGCTCGGTACCTCGACACCGGCCAGGCGCGCGCCGGCGCCTTTGGCGGAGTCGGAGGCTATCTGCACCTGGCGCCCCAGGGCGAACATGTCCGGGGCGAGACGGGCGTTGATCAGGACGGAAGGGTCGATGGACTTGGCTTCGGCATGGGTGGCCGCCTTGGCGAGAATCGCCGAGAGATTGCCGAGCATGCGGATGAAGACGGGAACGGAAGCCTGGTAGATCGAGAGGGACATGCTGCGTACTCCAGACAGATGAAGGTGAGCTCGTCACGGTGGACGGCCGTCGGAGTCTACTGCGGGTATCTGCGGCTGTCGCCAGGCTTCAGCGCCAGGCCACTTTCGGCGCCGGACAGCGATCGTTCTCGATCGGGCCGACGTAGGGATTGCCCCAGCCCATTACGCAGCCGACCATCTGGTTGCGCTGGCGCTCCCAGGCTTCCACCGGGTACTGCTTGCTCCAGGCGGTGAACAGCTGGCGGTCCTGGTTGGAGAGCTTCAGGCCGTAGCGGTCGCTCATATAGAAGTAGGTGCGGGCGATCATGCCGCGAATCTGCGGGCGGGGCATGGCCTTGCGTGCCTTGAAATCCACCACCATCGGGCAGGCGCCGTACTGCGAGGGCTTTTGCTGCAGCCAGCCGAAGCTGTAGTTGGCGCGGTCGCCGTTCACTTCGCCGATGCTCGGCACCAGGTTGTGCAGGTCCGCCTCGGCCTTCTGGTACACCCGGTCATTGCGCGAGCAGTTCTTGCGCCCGCCGCTCTGCCAGCATTGGCGCTGGTGGCCGATCACCCAGGCGGGAACGATGTGCTCCCACTCGATGCGCGAGGCGCGGTTGGCATTCTTGCGCGGGGTGTAGCCGCAGCTCTTCAGGTCGACCTTGGTGCCGTTGTAGCGGCAGCCGCAATAGAACTCCACCGATTGGCGGGCGTACAGCTTGCGCCCGACCTTCTTGGCTTCCTCGAAGGTGCGCGGGGCGGCAGCAGAGGCAACGGTGGGAACAGCGAGGATCAGCAGCAGGGCCAGGCAGCGTCCGAACATGAGGCATTCCTTACGAAAGTCGCTGCATCTTACTGATTGGGAAAGAATTGCCAATCGTGGCAATGGAATGGCAAGGCTGTGGCGTGACGAGAAACGCCCGATGTGGTGCGCAGGGCTTATGGCGACTGGGAACGCTTGGCAATGGAGCTTCCAATCTTTTCAACTTGCTTCATAAATGGCTCGTAACGTCATGATTTTAAAGTAAATTAAGTTGTCTAAATTACTTTAAGAACAAGCGCTATCACGATGTTTTAATGAGTTTTCCCCTGCTGCGGGTGGCGGCCGCATCTGTCGTGCATCTTGCGGGGCATATATCAGAGATTGGACATCAATATATTCTTGCAAGTCATTGATATAAAATGATTAAAGTATCTTTGTGCGCGGCCTGCTCGAGGTATACAAGGCTTGGTAAG
Organism: Pseudomonas sp. HS-18; assembly: GCF_020401845.1. Lineage (NCBI taxonomy): Bacteria > Pseudomonadati > Pseudomonadota > Gammaproteobacteria > Pseudomonadales > Pseudomonadaceae > Pseudomonas > Pseudomonas sp. HS-18. The sequence continues at coordinate 3,593,608 of NZ_CP084413.1, read as the reverse complement.
CTGAACCTTTCCGTCATCCGGGATGATCATCATGATTGAGCGCAGAACCTTGGCGGCGATCGCCTGCCTCGCATTGGCCATGCCAGCCTTCGCGCAGAAGTTCACCGGGCAGGAGGCGCAATCGCAAAGTGCGCCGCGCTATCAGAACCAGACGCAATGGCAGCAGTCGCCGCCGGTGATCCAGCGCATCTATGTCAGCCCGGGGGCAAGCGGTAGCGTAGGCAGCTCGTCCAGCTGGCAACGCAATGACAGCTATGGTGGCGTGCGGGTGCCCAGTGGCTACGGCGAGACGCGTTCGAACACGGTCATCATCGACCAGGGCAGCGGCGGCATCCGACAGAGCATCGAATACCCCAATGGCGCGGTCTATCCGCGAGGCAACGGCAATTATCAGCAGCAGTGAGCCGGGTCAGTCGACCAGGTCGTCGCGCGTCAGGCGGGATTTACGCAGGCCGCCGTGGCTGTAGAACAGCCCGGTATCGCCGCGCCAATGGAAGAGTGTGGCGAGAAACGCCGAGCTGACCCGGCCCACATCCCAGCTACGGAGTTTGCGGTAGGCCCAGAGCCAGCTGTCGTCGGAGGAGGCGCTCATGGAATCGTCCTTGATTCGGCAAGCGGGAAAAGTGCATGGGACATTAGTGCGCCTGATAGGCCTTCGCAAGTCGCTGCTCCCGCAACCGCAACCTGCGAAAACGCCTGCGCACTCAGGCAGTGCTGAGCGCCTTCGATTCCTCGACGTACTCCTTCAGCCAGCGCAGCACCTCCACGGCATCCCAGCGGCTGGGGTCGAACATGGCGTAGGCCTGGCCCTGGTAACCCACCACATCCAGCGGGCGGTGATAGCCGGCGCGCTGCATCAGGGCCTCGATTTCCGCGAAGCACAGGTTGAAGTGGGTACGGCTGAAAGGCGTCTTGCCCTCTGTGACCAACCCCTCCAACAGCAGTTCCGCCACGGCTTCGCTGACTTCCTCGATGGCCATGTGGTTCACCGTGTACTTCAGCTGATGGATACTCACCATCGCTTGCTCCTCAATGGGTTTCAGGCCCATGCCCTGTGATTCGAGGTGATCGACGTAGCCAATGGACTATGGCCTTTCGTCGAGGTTTAAAAAATTTTCGCAAAATACTGTATGCATGAACAGTATTTTCTCCTAGTATCCCTCTCGCGGTCTGACAGAAACCTTGAAGTGCCCGTCGCCAGTGGCCTGGCGGGCATTGCTCGACGAACAGGAGCGATGGCGATGCTGCAGAAACTGATGCTTTGTGCCGGTGTGGCGATGCTTGCGGGTTGCGCCCAGCCCCAGGCGGATGTCCCGCGCGCCAATGGCGCCTACCTCATCATCGAGGGCAAGGAGGCCTGGGCCGTTCTGGTGGCTGACGGCAAGCGCATCGAGGAGCGCGGCACGGTACGCGATGCCATCCGTCTGCCGAAGGAGCGCTCGGCGATCGCTGCCAGCTACGTGATCGACACGCCCAACTGCGGGCGCCTGCAATGGTTGACCGAAGGCGAGGGCGACTCCACCGTGCGGCTGTCCCCGCAGGGCGAAGCGGACGACCTTTCGGGCTGCCGGATCAGCGATGGGCTCAGCCGCGTCTGGACCGCGCTGGACTATTCGAGCTGAGCATCAGCTTCCAGAAATCCGATCTCCGACAAAATGTTTCGGCTGGCCCTCTCTTCACGTTTTTTTCACACCCAGGGGCAGAGGATGAAAACCAGCTAAGGGATTAGCTCCCCATCGAAAAGCCCGCTTGATTGCGGGCTTTTTATTGCCTGCCGACCAAGGTCGGCTCGCCCGCCAGACGCTCTGCGGCTAAGGTGAAGCTCCACGGAAAGGCGGAGATAGAGATGCAGCGGGTTCTTGCGGAACGACTTTGGACAGCCCTCGGCGGCCAGGCCGAACGCCTGAGCCACCTGGCCCCTCGCAGCGAAGGCTCCCTGCCTTCGGCATTCTTCGTCACCGAGCTGGCCGCCGCCAGCATCGCCAGCGCCGGGCTGGCACTGGGCGAGTGGCTGGAGCCGGAAGGTGGCACGGCGACCTCCATGGTCGTGGACCGCCGTTTGGCCTCCTTCTGGTTCTCCACCTCCTTGCGGCCTCAGGGCTGGACAGTGCCCGACCTCTGGGATGCCATTGCCGGTAACTACCGCACACGCGACGGCTGGATTCGCCTGCACACCAATGCGCCGCACCACCGCGCCGTCGCACTCCGGGTCCTCGGCGTCGAGAATCAGCGCGATCAGGTCGCCAGCGCGGTGGCCGGTTGGGCGGCGGGCGAGCTGGAACTGGCGATCGTCAGGGAGGGCGGCTGCGCGGCCGAGATGCGCTCATGGGATGCCTGGAAACAGCACCCGCAAGGCATCGCCGTGGCTCGCGAGCCTCTCGTGTTGCGCGATATCCAACTGGTGTCCGGACCCTCCCTGGACATCGAGATCGACCGCGAACGCCCGCTGGCCGGCCTGCGGGTGCTCGATTTGACCCGTGTACTGGCCGGCCCGGTCGCCACCCGATTCCTCGCCGGCTTCGGTGCCGAGGTACTGCGCATCGACCCGCCGGACTGGGATGAGCCCGGCGTGGTGCCGGAAGTCACCCTGGGCAAGCAGTGCGCGCGGCTGGACCTGCGCCAGCCGGCAGGTCGCGAGCGTTTCCAGGCGCTGCTCGCCAGCGCCGACGTTCTGGTCCACGGCTATCGGGCCGATGCCCTGGAACGCCTGGGTTTCGGTGCCGACGTGCGCCGCACCATCGCACCGGGGCTGGTGGACGTCAGCCTGAATGCCTATGGCTGGTCCGGCCCATGGTGCGAAAGACGCGGCTTCGACAGCCTGGTGCAGATGAGCAGCGGCATTGCCGAAGCTGGGCGCGTGTGGCGTGGCGAGGAAAAGCCCGTACCCTTGCCCGTTCAGGCGCTCGACCACGCGACCGGCTACCTGATTGCTGCCGCCGCCTTGCGCGGGCTGGCCGAGCGCCGGCGCAGCGGCCGGGGCAGCCGTTGGCGGCTGTCGCTGGCGCGGACAGCGCAGTTCCTGCTGGAGGCGGGTGCCGCGCCGCCGAACCAGGCGGAGCTGGGGGCGGAAACCGCGGCCGATCTGGCGCCGGGCATCGAAGCCACGCCCTGGGGCCATGCCCGCCGCCTGCGCCCGCCGTTGCAGGTCGCCGGTTCGCCGCTCTTCTGGGAGTTGCCGGCCTCCGAGCTGGGCTCGGCGCCGGCCGCCTGGCAGCCGGTCAGCCCCGGCTGACCTGGAACGCCTCGCCAGTGGCGAAGAAGGCGCCGCCGGCCTGGTAATGGATGGTGCGCAACTCGTCGCTGGGGAAATGCCAGCGACCGTTGGAGAAGGCGCGCTCATCGGCGTAGGCGGCGACCACCTCGGCGATGAACAGGTCGTATTTCTCCTGGTTGTGCGGCTCGCTGATCACCTTGCATTCCAGGTAGGCGACACAGCCATCGACCACCGGTGCGTCGACCTGCTTCGCACGCGAAACGCCAATGTCCAGTTGCTCGAACTTGTTGCCCTCGCCGCCGTTGCTCGATCCCACCGCCAGGGTCAGCTCGGCCTGCTGGCGCGTTGGCAGCTGGATGACGAAAGCGCCGGAGCCTTCCACCAGATGACGTGACCAGGTGTTGCGGTCGAGCACCAGCATCAGCTTGGGCGGGTCGAAGTCCAGCGGCATGACCCAGGCGGCAGCCATGACGTTGGCCGTGCCCTGGTGCTCGCAGGTGACGATGGTGCTCGGGCCGTGGTTGAGCAGCAGGTAGGCCTTGTTCAGCGGTACGTCTTTCAGATGGCTCATTCTCGGGTCCTCAGGGCTGGCTCAGAGCAGCAGGCCGTCCACCGGTTTCAGCGGTTCGGGCAGGTCGGTTTCACCGAGGATTTCCAGCACGGTGATTTCCAGGTTGCGGCTCATGGCGTCCAGCGGCAGATCGTTGGGTTGGGTATCGAACGGGTCGGCAATCTGGTCGCCCAGGGCATCCAGGCCGAAGAAGGTGTAGGCCAGCACGCAGACGGCCAGCGGAGTGAACCAGCCGATGCTGTCCACCAGGCAGAAAGGCAGCAGGAAGCAGTAGACGTGCACGATGCGGTGCAGCATCAGAATGTAGGGGTAGGGAATCGGCGTGTTGCTGATCCGCTCGCAGCCGCCCAGCACGTACGACAGGCGGGTCATCTGCTGGTCGATGGCGGCCAGGGTGATGTCGCTGGCGCCCGCCGCGCGGCCCTGGTCGGCGAAGCGCTGGCCAAGGTCCGCCAGCAGGGCGTTTGCCGGGTTGCGGCGATGGGCGAATGCTGCGGCGGCGTCGCCCAGCACACGTTTCACGTCGTCGCCTTGTTCGGTGCCGCGCAGCTGGTCGCGCAGGGTGTAGCCGAAGGCGATCAGCTTCTTGCACAGCTGGCGGCGGCCATCGGCATCGAGGTCGGGCAGCAGCGAACGGGTCTGCCGCGCCAGGTTGCGCGTCACGATCAGCAGCTCGCCCCAGAGCGTGCGCGCCTCCCAGAAGCGCTGGTAGGCGACGTTGTTGCGAAAGCCGAGGAAGATCGCCAGCGTCAGCCCCCAGAGGGTGAATGGCGTAGAGGTGATGATCACCTTGTAGTGGTAGAGCGTGCCGTGGGTGGCTACTACCAGGGAGCTCAGCAGCACGGTGTAGAGCACCTTGCGCCAGATGGCCGGGATGATCGATCCCTTGAGCGAGAACAGCAGGACCCAGAGTGTCGGGGTTTGCGGGCGGAGGATCATGCGGCGGCATCCGGTGGGGCGGAGCGCGCATGATAGCCGAGATGAAGGCTTGGGCGACGTGTCGCGGAGTGGGACCTTTGTAGAGGCGAGCCTGCTCGCGAACCGGCCTCGTAGCGAAGAGGTTCGCGAGCAAGCTCGCTCCTACAGAAAAGCGGAACGCCCTGGCGGACCTAGCCCTGTTGGTACAGCTTCACGATCGCCGAGAAGTCCAGCTGGCCGTTGCCCTGGTTGCTGAAGGTCTGGAACAGCTGCTGGGCCAATGCGCCAAGCAGCACCGGCTGGCGGATCTGTCGCGCGGCCTCGCTGGCCAGGCCCAGGTCCTTGAGCATCAGGTCGGTGCCGAAGCCGCCGCTGTAGCCGCGCGCCGCCGGGGCCCCGGTGAGCGGGTTGTTGATCTCCGAGGCCCAGCAGCGGCCGCTGGAGGTGTTGATGATGCCGGCCAGCACTTCGGCGTCCATACCCAGCTTCACGCCCAGGGACATGGCTTCCGCTACGCCGATCATGGAGATACCCAGCAGCAGGTTGTTCGCCACCTTGGCCACCTGGCCGTTGCCGGCGCCACCGCAGTGCACGAGGTTCTTGCCCATGGCGGCCAGCACCGGGCGGGCGCGCTCGAAGTCGGCCTGCTCGCCGCCGACCATGAAGGTCAGGGTGCCCGCTGCGGCGCCAGCCGTCCCGCCGGAAACCGGGGCATCGAGCATGGGGTTGCCGTGGGCGAGGGCGGCGGCGGAGACCTCGCGGGCGTTCAGCGGGTCGATGGTGGACGAATCGATCAGCAACACGCCGGATTGCACGTTGGCCAGCAGGCCATCGTCGCCGAGGAACACCTGCTTCACATGGGCGGCGGCCGGCAGCATGGTGATGATCACCTCGACGTCGTCGCGAGCCACTTCGGCTGGCGAGCCGAGCGCGCGTGCGCCCAAGGCTACGGCGGCCTCCACGGCCTTGGCGGAAAGATCGAAGACGCTCAGGTCGAAGCCGGCCTTGAGCAGGTTGGCGGCCATGGGCCCGCCCATGTTGCCGAGTCCGATGAAACCGATGCGCATGGGGATTTCCTCTTCTTCTTGTACTGGAAGCGCTCCGTGGTCGGAGCGCCGGAAAGGGTGCCCGCCCGCGTGGTGCCGAATCCGGACCAGCATCCCTGCTGAAGTCCGGGCCGGCTCGGGGCAGGCGGGCGGGCAGTCTTACTTCAGATTGATGGTGGTGTTCACCGCACCACCGACCTCATTCTCGTCGAACCAGCGTTCGGTGACGGTCTTGGTCTGGGTGTAGAACTGCACCACCTGCTTGCCGTATGGGCCGAGGTCGCCGAGCTTGGAGCCGCGCGAGCCGGTGAAGGAGAACAGCGGTACCGGCACCGGGATCGGCACGTTGATGCCCACCTGGCCGACGTCGATTTCCTCCTTGAAGTGCCGTGCGGCAGCGCCGGAGCGGGTGAACAGCGCGGTGCCGTTGCCGTTGGGGTTGGCGTTGATCAACTCGATGGCCTCGTCGAAGGTCTTGACCGACACGACGCAAAGCACCGGGCCGAAGATTTCCTCGCGGTAGATGGTCATCTGCGGGGTAACGCCGGAAAACACGGTCGGGCCGACGAAGTTGCCCTTGCCGTAGCCGACGACCTGCGGATTGCGGCCGTCCAGTTCCAACGTGGCGCCTTCCTGGGTGCCGCGCTCGATCAGGCCGCTGACGCGGTCCAGCGCCGCGCAGGAAACCAGCGGGCCGACGTCGGTGTTGGCCTCGGTGCCGCCACTCACTTTCAGGGTCCTGGCCTTGGCCACCAGGTCGGGAATCCATTCGTTGGCTTCGCCCACCAGGATCGCCACCGAGACTGCCATGCAGCGTTGCCCGGCGGCGCCGAAAGCGGCGCCGGCAATGGCGTTCAGCGTCTGTTCCTTATTGGCGTCGGGCAGCACCACGGCGTGGTTCTTCGCGCCCATCATGCACTGCACGCGCTTGCCGGCCAGCGAGGCGCGGTTGTAGACGTGGGTGCCGACACGGGTCGAGCCAACGAAGGAGACGGCCTTGATGTCCGGGTGATCGCAGATGGCGTTCACCACGTCCGGGCCGCCATGGATGACGTTCAGTACACCCGGCGGCACGCCGGCCTCATGGGCCAGTTCGACCAGGCGCATGGTCACCATCGGGTCCTGTTCGGAGGGCTTGAGGACGAAGGTGTTACCGGTGGCAATCGCCATCGGGAACATCCACAGCGGGATCATCGCCGGGAAGTTGAAGGGGGTGATGCCGGCGCACACGCCGATGGGCTGCAGGATCGTGAAGGTATCCACACCGCCGGCCACGTTGTTGGCCAGCTCGCCCAGTTGCAGGTTGCCGATGGCCGAGGCGTGCTCGACCACCTCCAGGCCGCGGAACACGTCGCCTTCGGCGTCGGGCAGGGTCTTGCCCTGTTCGGCGGTGAGGATGGCCGCCAGTTCCTTCATGTTCTCGCGGATCAGTTGCTGGTACTTGAGGAAGATTCGTGCGCGGGCGCCGATGGGGGTCTTCTTCCAGGTCTTGAACGCGGCCTTGGCGCTGGCCACCGCGCGCTCCACTTCTTCGGGCGTGGCGAAGGGCACGCGGGCGAGGACTTCCTGGGTGGCGGGGTTGATCACCTCGCGCCATTCGGCGGTGGTGGACTCGACGGGCTTGCCGTCGAGGAAGAGTTTGACGGTCGGGACGGCAGGTGCAGTCATCGTGGTTCTCCCAGCCTGAAGGCTTTGTTCTTGTGTGGTCCGATCCTAACAGTGCATTTTTGATGTGCTCAATGAGGTGATGTGCAAGTATGGTCTGCATTTTTGCAGATAGAGGTGGCGCACAGGAGCGCACATGGACTGGGACAACCTGCGGTTTTTCCTCGAACTCTCTCGTGCCGGCAAACTCACGGTAGCGGCGCGGCGCCTGGGCGTGGACCACACCACGGTGGCCCGCCGCCTGCAGGCACTGGAGAAAAGCATCGGCGCACAATTGCTGGTGCGCGAGCCCGCAGGCTATCGGCTGACCGAAGCCGGGCATGGTCTGTTGCCCCAGGCCGAGGCGATGGAAAGCGCCTGCAAGGTGATCGAGAAACGCCTGGCCGGCACCGAGGACAACCTCTCCGGCAAGGTGCGCATCGGCGCCACCGAGGGCTACGGTTCGACGCTGCTGACCTCACAGCTGGTGGAGCTGAACCAGCGCCACCCGCACCTGGGCGTCGATTTGCTGGCGGTGCCGCGTGCGTTACAGCTGTCACGTCACGAGGCGGACATCGTGATCACCCTGGAGCGGCCCGGTCGCGGTCCTTACTTGATCACCCGGTTGACCGACTACGTGCTGCGGCTCTACGCCTCGAAGGACTACCTGGCCGAACGCGGGCCGATCCGCACGCGCGACGACCTGCGCGAGCACGCGCTGGTGGGCTATGTCGACGACCTGCTGTACAGCAAGGAACTGCAATACCTCGACGAGATCGGCCGGCCGCTGCACATGGCGCTGCGCTGCACCAGCATCCTCGCCCAGCAGCGGGCGGTGGCGGAGGGCGCGGGTCTGGCGATCCTGCCGGCGTTCGCGGCGAGCGAAGACCCGTCGCTGCAGCCGGTGCTGGCTGGCGAGATCGAGTTCGTGCGGACGTTCTGGATGCTGATGCCCACGGAGCTCAAGGACATCGCGCGGATGCGCACGACCTGGGACTTCCTGCGCGAGAAGGCCGAGAGCAGCCAGGAAGTGTTGATGGGACGGAAAGCGTAGGGCGCGTGAATCGGTACGATTCATCCGCCGTATGCAGGACGACGGATAACGCTTGGGGCGATATGCGCCCTACGGGATGCGCGGTCTACAAAGAAAACAGGCGGCCAATGGGCCGCCCGTTCTGCGTTACGCCAGGCCGACGTAAAGGTTCTGCACGTCGTCGTTGCCGTCCAGGGCGTCGAGGAAGGCTTCGACATCCTCCAGTTCCGCGCCGGACAGGCTGACCGGGTTCTTCGCCTTGTAGCCGAGTTTGGCCGAGGCAACGGTGAAGCCGTGCTCGGGCAGGGCGCGGCAGACGGCGTCAAGGTCGGTGGAGTCGGTGAGGAACAGGGTGTCGCCGTCTTCCTCGCCCGGCTCGAAGTCCTGGGCGCCGGCCTCGATGGCGGCCAGTTCCGGGTCGGCGTCAGCGCTGGCCGGGGTGGCCTCGACCAGGCCCAGGTAATCGAAGTCCCAGGCTACCGAGCCGGAGGCGCCGAGCTGGCCCTTGCGGAACAGCACGCGGATTTCCGCGATGGTGCGGTTCACGTTGTCGGTCAGGCACTCGACGATCACCGGCACGCGGTGCGGCGCGAAGCCTTCGTAGACCACGCGCTCGAAGGTGGCGGCGCCATCCAGCAGGCCGGCGCCCTTCTTGATCGCGCGCTCCAGGGTATCGCGGGGCATCGAGGCCTTCTTCGCCTGCTCGACGACCAGGCGCAGTTTCGGGTTCATGTCCGGGTCGGCGCCATTGCGCGCGGCGATCATGATTTCCTTCGACAGTTTGCCGAACACGCGGCCCTTGGCGTTGGCGGCGACTTCTTTATGTTTGGCTTTCCACTGGGCGCCCATAGTGATCTCTTGCTGGCGGTTGCTGATGGGCGGCAAGTCTAAGGCCTTGCGCGGACTCTGGCGATATTTGCGGCGATATCCGGCGGCTCAGCGCTGCGCCGGCACCGCGAACACCGCGCTGGCCTGGGCGACCACCTTGTCGTCCACCGACAGTAGCGCATTGGCGAAAGCCATCTGCCTGCCGCGCCGGCTGTGCAGCAGGCGGATGCTCAGCCAGTCGCCGACCTGGGCGCTGGAAACGTAGTCCAGGGTCAGGGTGGCGGTGACCAGCGGCTGTGGTGGTTGGACGGAGAAGGCCATGGCGTAGCCCATGCCGATGTCCGCCAGGGTAGCGAGAATGCCGCCATGCACGCCGCCGCGGCTGTTGGTGTGGCGTTCGTCCAGCAGCAGGCCCAGTTCCAGCGAATCGCCTTCGCCACGCACCAGGAAGGGACCGAGCAGGTCCAGCAGCGGGTTGCGCCGTTGCAGTGGCTGGAAGCCCTCGGGATAGCCCAGATCGGCGAAAGCGTTCATTGCCAGCCTCCGGTGTGCTGCTGCAGCACGGCGCGCACGGTTTCGATCACCCGTTGCGGCACCTGGTAATCCGGGTGCGCGCGGAATACCGCCGCTGCGTCGGCCAGGCGGGTGAGGGCAAGCAGTTCGCTTTCGGCCTTGCGGGTGTCGTTCACGCCGGCCGGCAGGGCCAGCGCCTGGCGCTCGCAGGAGCAGGGCGCCTGGGGATTCACCAGAGCGCAATGCTGTTGCATGAAGTCGTCCAGCCGCTGGCGCGCCCGTGACAGGCGCTTGCGGTAGGTCGCCGGTTCGACCTTCAGCACGGCGGCGGCGGTTTCCGAATCCAGGCCGAAGGCGATATCCAGCACGTAGGCCAGGCGCTGTTCACGCTCCAGGCACATCAGCATGCCCTGGGTGCAGGCCAGTGCGATGCGTTCGGCGGCCAGCTTGTCCGCTGGCTCCAGCGGGCGCTCGTTGGCCTGGGCCAGACGCAGGCCGAGGTCGAGCTTGTCGGCCAGGGCGTCCAGCGACACGGTGGGCGTCTCGCGGACCTTGGTGCGCGCGGTCAGCAGCGCATTGCTGGCGATGCGGAAGGCCCAGGTGGAGAACTGGCTGTCGCCACGGAAGCTGGCGAGGTGCGTGGTGATGCGCAGGAGGATTTCCTGGCTGGCGTCCTGGGCGTCTTCGCGGCGGCCGAGCATGCGCAGGGCGAGGTTGTACACCGGCGCCTGCAAGGCCAGCAGCAGTGCGTCGAGGGCAGCGGGTTCGCCCTGCCGGGCGCGTTGCAGTTGCTCGGGTTCGATGGCTGGGAACTTCACGGTGTCCTCCTGACGTGGCCGGGGAAATTCCGGCTCTTCTTCCTTGGACTTGGCTGCCGCGAGTTTTGTGACCGTCTTCAGCCCTGCCGGGAAAGAAAAGCGTACAGCCGCTCATCCAGGGAATGCGCCACGTTGAAGCGCATCCACGGCACGCTGCGGCCATCGGGCATGAACAGCTGGCCGGGGAACAGCAGGATCTTCGCTTCCTTGGCGCGGCTGGCGAGCAGGGTGGCATCGTCCACCGCGCGGTGCCGGGCCCAGAGGAACAGCCCGGCGCGGGGTTCGTGGAAGACTTCCAGGCCGGCTGCTTCCAGGCGCCGCGCCACGCTGTCGTGGGCTTCGCCAAGCTGGTCGCGCAACTGCCGTACGTGCTTGCGGTGGCGGCCTTGCAGGAGGATGTCCAGGGCCAGGGTTTCGGTGAGTTCCGAGCTGGTCAGGCCGCTGACCATCTTCAGCGGCACCAGCTCTTCGATCAGCTCCGGGTGGGCGGCGATGAAACCGGTGCGCAGTGCCGGTGCAATGACTTTCGACAGGCTGCCGATGTAGATCACCCGCGCCAGCTGGTCGAGGTTGGCCAGCAGCATCTGGCCGGCCGGGTCGAGGTCGGCGTAGATATCGTTCTCGACGATGAGGAAATCGTACCTTTCCGCCAGTTGCAGCAGGCGGTGCGCGGCGGCCAGGGACAGGCTGCCGCCGGTGGGGCTCTGCAGGCGCGCCTGGGTGAAATAGACCTTGGGCCGGTGCTCGCGGGCCAGTTGCTCCAGGCGGTCGAGGTCCAGCCCGTCGGCGCTGCGCGGCACGCCGAGCAGTTGCGCACCTTGCAGGCGCAGGTTGAGGAACAGGTTGTGGTAGCCGGGTTCGTCCACCAGCACCGGATCGCCGCGCTGCACCAGGTAGCGCACGGTGAGGTCCAGCGCCTGGCTGGCGCCGGCGGTCAGCAGGATCTGTTCGGGATTGGCGGCGACGCCGGCGTCGCCCATGCGGTCGGCGAGCTTGCCGCGCAGCTTCAGGTTGCCTTTGCTGTGGCCGTAGTTGCCGAACTGCGTCGGCTCTTCCCGCGCCAGGCTGCGCAGCCCGCGCTGCAGGCCTTCGCCATCCAGCCAGTGTTCCGGCAGCAGGCCGACGCCGGGGCGAATCTCCATGCCCAGCGGCTGGAAGACCTTGTGCAGCAGCAGGTGCGCGTCGAAGTCGAATTCCGTCGGTGCCTCGGCGCTGGCGCTGTCCTCGAGCGCCGGGCCGCGCACGTAGAAGCCGGCATTGGGCACCGCGTTCAGGCAGCCGCGCGCCACCAGCCGGTCGTAGGCCTCGACCACGGTGAAGTGGCTGACGCCGTTGGCCTGGGCGAACTTGCGGATCGAGGGCAGCTTGGCGCCTGCACGCAGGCGCTGCTCGTCGATGGCCTGGGCGATGCCGTCGACGATCTGGGTGACCAGGGGAGTGTCCGAGGTGGGGTCGAGCAACAGCATCCGAGGGTCCGATTCTGGTGAGGAAGGATCTGTACAGGTCGGTGGACCATAACAGCACTGCAAATTCTCCAGGGTGCCTGTGCATGGCGCGAGCGGGGCGCGCCCAGCACACTCGGTCCCAGACGGCGGCAATTCGCCGCACAGCCTGACAGAACAACAAGGACCACCCGTCATGCGTGACACAGCTTACAACATCGATCCGTCGAGTATTTCCGCCGAAGAGTGGCAGGCCCGCTGCGACCTCGCCGCGCTGTATCGCCTGATCGCGCACTTCCGCTGGACCGACCACATCGACACCCACATCTCCGCACGGGTGCCGGGCGAGCCAGGCCACTACCTGATCAACCGCTACGGCGTGCTGTTCCACGAAATGCGCGCCTCCGACCTGGTGAAGGTCGACCACGCGGGCGACGTCATCGACCCGCGCTTTGGCCCGAAAAGCGTCAATCGTGCCGGCTTCAACATCCATTCCGCGGTACACGCCGCCCGCGAAGACGTGGCCTGCGTGATCCATACCCACACCGCCGCCGGCATCGCGGTGTCCGCCCAGGAAGACGGCCTGCTGCCGATCAGCCAGCACGCGCTGAAGTTCTACAACCGCCTGGGCTACCACGACTACGAAGGCATCGCCCTGGACCCGGACGAGCGCTCGCGCCTGGTCAACGACCTGGGCAGCCACATGGTGATGATCCTGCGCAACCACGGCCTGCTGGCCACCGGGCGCTGCATCGCCGAAGCCTTCAACCAGATCTACTTCCTCGAGCGCGCCTGCCAGGCGCAGGTCCAGGCCCTGGCCGGCGGTCGCCAGTTGCGCTACCCGGCGCCCGCGGTATGCGAGCGCGTTGCCGTGCAGGAAGAAGAAGCGCTGGTCGACGGCCTGCACCTGCTGGCCTGGGAATCGGCGCTGCGCCTGATCGAGGATGGTGAGGCCGTCTATCGCACCTGACCCTGTTATCGTGCCCCGGTCCGCAGAGGCCGGGCGCCTGCGTGCTTAAGCAATCTGCCAACAACAAAGCCAAGAGGTGGAAATGAAGAACCCGATTCTGGGAGCCCTGCTCATGGGCGTGGCGTCCGGCGCCATGGCTGCTGACCTGACCGTGATCTCCTTCGGCGGCACCAGCAAGGATGTACAGACCGAAGCCTTCTACAAACCCTTCGAGAAGAAGGAAGGCATGAAGGTGATCGCCGGCGAGTACAACGGCGAAATGGGCAAGATCAAGGCCATGGTCGACACCGGCAGCGTCAACTGGGATGTCGTCCAGGTGGAAGGCCCGGAGCTGCTGCGCGGCTGCGAGGACGGCCTGTTCGAGCAGCTCGACCCGGCGGTACTCGGCAAGGCCGAGGACTACGTGCCCGGCACCCTCTCCGACTGTGGCGCCGGCCTGCTGGTCTGGTCGATGGCCATGGTCTACGACGGCAAGCGCTTCGCCAACGGCCCCACCGGCTGGACGGACTTCTGGGACACCAGGAAATTCCCCGGCAAGCGCTCGCTGCGCAAGGGCGCCAAGTACACCCTGGAGATCGCCCTGCTGGCCGACGGCGTGAAGAAGGAAGACCTGTACAAGGTGCTGGCGACGAAAGAAGGCGTGGACCGCGCGTTCAAGAAGCTCGATGAGATCAAGCCGTCGATCCAGTGGTGGGAGTCCGGCGCGCAGCCGATGCAGTTCATCGCCAGCGGCGACGTGGCCATGAGTACCGCCTACAACGGCCGCGCCTTCGCCGCCCAGGAAGAGGGCGCGCCGATGAAGGTGGTGTGGAATGGCAGCCTGTATGCCATCGACTCCTGGGCGATCCCCAAGGGCAGCCCGAACAAGAAGGCCGCCGAGGACTTCATCGCCTTCTCGCTCCAGCCCGAACAGCAGAAGATCCACACGGTGAAGCTGGGCTACGGCTCGGTGAACCTGGGGACTACCAAGCTGCTCGATCCGAAGCTGGTGGAGCGCCTGAACACCGCACCGGCGAACCTCGAACAGGCTGTCCCGGTGAACTTCGAGTTCTGGGTCGACCACGGCGAGGACCTGGAGCAGCGCTTCAACGCCTGGGCGGCGAAGGGCTGACCGCAGCGGCGCGGGTAATACTGCCCGCGCCGTCCAGAGGGGAACGTCTGGTCTTCGGCCGGACGTCAGGCGGGGTCGCGAGCAAGCCCGCTCCTGCACGGTCGCACCGACATTGGCCTGGAGGAGCGAGCTTGCTCGCGAATCACTTCCGGCTGCTGTAAGCCGTCAAACCTTGCGCCACACACTCGCCAGCCAGGGCTGCTGCTCGCGCGGCAGGCCGGTGGGGCGGTAGTAGTGTTCCAGCTCGCGGAATCCCGCGGCTTCCAGCAAGCGCGTCCAGTTCTGCAGATCGTGGTAGGAGCCATAGCGCCCGCCATTCCAGCCCTCCTGGTTCTCCCCGCGCGGGTTGGAGCTGAACAGCACGCCACCCGGCTTCAGCGCCGCCTGCAACTGGCCGAGCACCCGTGGCAGTTCACTGCGCGGGACGTGGAACAGGCTGGCATTGGCATAGATGCCGTCGAAGCGCTCGGCGGGCAGGTCGAGAGCCAGGAAGTCCTGCTGCCAGACCTCGCAGCCGCTGGTCTCGCGGGCCATGGCGACGAAGTCGGCGCAGCCGTCCAGGCCGACTGGCTCATGTCCCAGGCGCTTCAGTGCACACAGGTCACGCCCAGGACCACAGCCAAAGTCGAGCAGGGCGAAGGGCGCATCGCCCTGGATATGCCGCAGCAGCGCGGCGATGTTCTGGGTGACATCGTGGTCCCAGGTGCCTTCGCGAAACGCTTCGGCGCGCTCCTGGTAATGCTGCAGGGTCACGCGGGAAATGTCCCGCAGGATCGGGTCTTCGGGGGGCATGGCCGTGTTCGAGCGAGAATGAGTGGTTGATTCTACAATGCGTCGCTGCGGGGCAGTTTGAAAGTCGGCCTCGGGGCGCGCTGGGGCAGGGGCGAACCTAGACTGGAGCCTGGTTTCCACGGACCTTCAAGATGCCCGTCATCCCCATCCTTGCCCATCGAATCGCTGCCCTGGACTGGCCGCTGCTGGCTGGGCGCCTCGACGCCGACGGCCATGCATTGATCCCGGGCCTGCTCGACAAGGCGCAATGCGAAGCCCTGCGCGCGCTCTACGACCAGGACGAGCCGTTCCGCAGCCGGGTGATCATGGCCCGGCACAACTTCGGCCTCGGTGAGTACCGTTACTTCGCCTATCCCTTGCCGGTACTGCTGCAGGCGTTGCGCGGAGCCTTCTATCCGCCACTGCGCGACATCGCCAACTGCTGGCACGAGCGCATGGGTACCGGTATCCATTACCCGCCGGAGCACGCCGGCTTCCTTGCTCACTGCCATGCCGCCGGGCAGCGGCGGCCGACGCCCTTGCTGTTGCGCTACCGCGCCGGCGATTACAACTGCCTGCACCAGGACCTGTATGGGGAGCTGGCTTTCCCGTTGCAGGTGGCGATCCTGCTGTCGCAACCGGGCGAGGAGTTCGAGGGCGGCGAGTTCGTCCTCACCGAGCAGCGGCCGCGCATGCAGTCGCGGGTGGCCGTGGTGCCGCTCAGGCAGGGCGATGCCGTGGTGTTCGCCGTGGCCCAGCGGCCGGTACGGGGCGTGCGCGGCTACCACCGGGTCAACCTGCGCCATGGCGTCAGCCGCCTGCATACCGGTGAGCGCTTCACCCTCGGGCTGATCTTCCACGATGCGTTGTGAGGAGTAGCATGGATCGGTCGAGGGAGCCGGGAGAGAGACATGCACTACGAAGTGATTCAACGCCACCGTAGCGAGTACCCCACGCCCATCACCTTCGCCAAGGGGGCGCCGTTGTTCGTCGGCGAACGCTACGAAGGCGCCGAGGGCTGGGAAGACTGGTACTTCTGCTCCACGCCAGGGCAGCGCGAAGGCTGGGTGCCGGCGCAGGTGTTCAACATGACCGCGCCAGGCGCCGGGGTGGCGATGGAGGACTACACCGCCCGCGAACTCGACGTGGAGGTCGGCGAGCGGCTCGAAGGCGGCCGCGAGCTCGGTGGCTGGCTCTGGTGCGTCCGCTCCGGCGGCGAGGCCGGCTGGGTACCGCTGGATTGCCTGCAGGAAGTCAGCGCCTGACCCGGCGACGGGTCAGGCCTTGTAGCGGCGCCCGGCGTGCTGCCTGAGCCAGGCCATCAGCCCGCGCTGCTGCACCACTGTGGGTTGCTCGACCAGCAGCGCGGCGCTGGCCTTCTGGCGGAAGTCCAGCAGGCGGCCCATGGCCTCGGCGATCTCCTGGCGGGCTTCCATGCAGGGCGCCAGGGTTTCCTTGTCGATGTAATAGGCCGCGCCGTCGCTCATGGCGGTGAATTGCGCCTGCCAGCCGGAGCCGGTGAGCACGCCGGCCTCGCCGAAGACTTCGCCCGGCCCCATGCGTCCGGCTTCGATGCTCTGGGCATCCTGGGGCAGGGTGACGCTGACGACGCCCGAGTCGATGATCAGCAGGCGGTCGCTGACATCCCCCGGCGCCAGCAGCACTTCCCCTAGCTTGAAGGGCCGGCGCTGCATGCGGCTGGCCAGTTCGTCACGCTCCTCGTCCCGCAGCGCATCGAACAGCCCCGAGCGCACCAGCAACGCCCGCGCCCGCGAGGCGCTTTCGCGCATCGGTGCGTCGGCCTCGGCCAGCAGGTTGATGCCGGCGGCCTGCAGGTGGCGGTAGGCAAGGTCGAACAACTGGTTGCGCACCTCGCGCTTCTCGCCCATGGCGGCGACGAAGCCGCTCATCTCGTACTCCACGCCATCGGGCGCGGACTTGCGCACGCTGACCGCCGGCGCCGGGTTGGCCAGCAGGGCGCGGCAGCCGCCGAGGGCGTGCTCCAGCGCCTCGATCACCTTGCGCGGGCGGATGTGCGGGCTGACCGTCAGGCTCACGCTGACGCCATACAGGTTCGCCGGGCGGCTGAGGTTGAGCACCTTGGCCTTGGCGGCGAGGGAGTTGGGCACCACGGCCAGCGTGCCCTGGGAGGTCTGCAGGTAGGTGGAGCGCCAGTCGATCTCGGTGACCTTGCCCTCGATGCCGTCGATGGAGATCCAGTCGTCCAGCTGGTACGGCTTGGTGGTGTTCAGCACGATGCCGGAGAACACGTCGCTCAGGGTGCTCTGCAGCGCGAGGCCGAGGACGATGGCGACCACCCCGGAAGTCGCCAGCAGGCCCTTCACCGGTAGCTCCAGCACATAGCCGGCGGCAGCGATGATGGCGACCAGGAAGATCAGCGCGCCGACCACATCCTGCAGCAACCGCCCGCCATGTCCGATGCGCTGCACCAGCAGGAAGCCCAGCACGACCGTCAGGCAGCGCGCGGCGAACAGCCACCAGATGATCTGCACGGCGGTGGCGACCATGTGGCTGGGCAGGTCGTCCGCCCAGGGTGCGGCGCGCAGCGGGTTCATCCCGGCATTGAACAGCAGCAGGCTGAACAGCAGGAAGCCGACCAGCCGCACGGCCAGGCGCCAATGCGGATGGGCCGGGCCGACCAGCCGCCAGAGCAGCAGGTCGATCAGCAGCAGGATGGGGGCGGCGAACAGTGGGTGGCTAGTGAGCAGGGCGGGCATCGAGCCTCTCCTTGGAGCGATCGCAAGAAGATGGCACAGAAAGCGCTTTCTGGCAGCGGCCTCAGCTCGGGTTGTGCGGGTTCACCAGCTTCAGCCATTCATCGGTCTCGACTTCGCCGGCGATGCGCAACCGCGGCTGGGCCTCGTCGAACAGCACCAGGGCGCTGCCGTACTCGGGCGTGTCGGTCTCGCGCACCTTGAGGTTCTCGCGCAGGAGGTCGAAGCATTCGCTGTGGGTGACCAGCACCAGGTTGCGGTGCTCGGCCTTGTGTTCGCGGATCTGCGCGGCGAGGTCGCCGTCCTTGCAGGTGAGCAGCCAGTCCTGGCGCGCCACGCTGCGGTCGAACATCAGGTCGGCGGTCTGCATGGTGCGGTTGGCCGGGCTGCTGTAGATGTCGGTGGCGGTCAGGCCCAGGCGGGTGATGCTCTCGCCCATGCTCCGTGCCAGGGCGGCGGCACGCTCGGTGATGCCGTCGGCGGCGCCCAGGCATTCGGCGCTGGAGCGGTCGCAGCGCTCCATGTGACGGACCAGCAGGACGACTCCGCCACGGGCCCAGTTCTGTGCGAACAGGCTGCTGCTGGGCACGTCCTCCAGTGGCGAGGGCAGCGCGCGCCAGGCCACCAGGGCGAGGGTGGTGCAGGTCAGCAGGGAAGCGGCCAGAAGGCGAAGGCGGGGCAAGGGCGATCCTCGGCGGTGGCTGCCGCGCGGGATGCGGGAAGCTGGGCGCATGTTGCACCGGGCGGGTGACAATCACGCGATGGGTTGATGACGAGGCGCTGATGAAAGTTCCGCCTGCCCATCGGAAGATCGAGTCTAACGAGGGCTTTCGACCACGCTGACGGTGGCGGTGGTGCCGGCGCGCAGGCGGTCACGGCCCTTGTAGTCCGGGGCGATGGCGATGCGTACCGGGATGCGCTGGGCCAGTTTGACCCAGGTGTAGCTCGGGTTGATGTTCGCCAGCAGGCGCGCACCGGGGGCGTTCTCGCGGTCGGTGATGGCGAATGCGATGCTTTCGACGCGGCCGGCGAAGCGCTCGCCGCTCATCAGTTGCACGTTCACCGCGTCGCCCTCGCGGATGCGCGGCAGCTTGGTTTCCTCGAAGTAGCCGCCGACGTAGAAGGAATCGCTGTCCACCAGCGCCACCAGCGAGTGGCCGGCGGTGGCGTAGTCGCCGGCGCGAGTCAGCAGGTTGGTCACGTAGCCGTTCACCGGCGCCACCACCTGGGTGCGTTCCAGATCGAGGCGGGCCTGTTTCTGCGCGGCCTCGGCGAGGCTGACATTGGCTTGCGCCAGCCCCAGGTTGGCTTGCTCGCGCAGCAGTTGCGCCTCGGCCACGGTGACGTCGGTGTGAGCCTTCTCCCACTCCTCGTTGGAGATTGCCGAGCGGGCCTTGAGCGCCTTGCGGCGGACTTCCTCGCTCTGCCGCTGACGCAGCAGCGCCTGGTTGGCAGCGATGGCGGCCTGGGACTGGCCGAGCGCGGCGCGGGCGACTTCCACCGCGCGATCGGCGTGCAATACCGCCAGCTCGTAGCGCGCCGGGTCGATGCTCAGCAACAGGTCGCCCTTGCTGACGTGCTGGTTGTCCTTCACCCGCAATTCGACGATGCGCCCGGTGACGTCGGCCGAGACCGTCACCACGTCGGCACGCACCCGGGCGTCGCGGGTCCAGGGCGCACGGGTGTAGTAGGTCCAGGCGAAGAAGCCGAGGACCAGGGCGAGCGCCACGACGGCCAGGGTGATCAGCGGCGGTAGGGCTTTGCGCAGGCCGGCCATTCAGTGCAGGGCTCCCATGAGCAGGATCAGGCCGGCACAGAGGCAGGCGTAGAGCGCTCCTTCGAACAGCGCCTCGTGCCAGACCAGGCGCAACACGCCGAGTCGGCGCAGGCTCCAGTCCAGCAGCAGGAAGATCGGCAAGGCCAGCAGCAGGGCCTGGGCCAGCGGCGGCAGGTAGACCCCGCCCAATTCGATATCAACGGGCATGCAGCGCGGGTTCCCCAGGGTCGTCGTGGAAGGCGGTGGATTCGCCGTAAAGGTCGCGGAAGCGCTCCAGCAGATCGGCGGCCACCAGCAGCGCCACGCCGCTGACGAACACCGGGCGCATGGCGTCGCCGCTGGGGTAGCTGCCGAGGCTCTGCAGCTCGTCCAGCTCATTTCCCAGCTCGCGCATCGCCGGCAGCACCCGGTGCAGCGGGGCGGCGGGTGGCTGGTCGAGGCAGGCGGCGAGCTCATCCAGCAGCAGCGACAGTCGGGCGCGCAGGGTTTGCGGCAGGCCGCCGGGGTTGAGGCTCTCGCGGCGCAACTGGTGCAGCACCACGCCCAGGGTCATGCTCGCCAGGCTGCACTGGAAGCGCTCGCCGGACTGGCTGTCGCGCGCCGCCGGCAGCAGCCCGAGCATGATTGCCAGGCGATCCACCATGCGGCTCTCGAACAGGAAGCGGCGCGCCTCGCTGGGTTTGGACAGCAGCACCGAGCGCACCTCGGCGCGGGTCCGCCGCGACTGGCGGCGCAGGCGGGCGTCGGCGTCGAAGGGGAACACCCAGGCGTACACCAGCAGCGCCAGCACGCCGGCGCTGACATAGCCACCGGCGAACTCGAACCATTGCAGCGACGTGTTGATCCACGCGCCCTGGTTCTGCGGGCCCACCAGCAGGAAGGTCGACAGCCCCAGGCCGATGCCGATCCCGGCGGTCTGCGGATTGGCCAGGCCCACCGCGATCACGTACAGCAGCGGCGTGAGGAACAGTGCGAGCATCTCGAAGTCGCCGACGCTGGGTAGCAGCAGGAATTGCAGCAACGCCGCCGCCACCAGCGCCATAGCCAGCCCGCGCATGTACGCCAGGCTGGCCATGAGCGGGCGCGGGAAGGTGGCCAGCAGGGAGCAGAGGATGCCGATCAGGATCATCCCGGCGCGGGCGCCGTCCCAGGCGGTTTCCACCCAGATCCAGCCGGCGCAGCACAGCGCGACGAAGGCGCGGGTGGCGTTCATCGCGGCGAGGTGGAAGTCCAGGTGCAGCGCCTGGGCCTGGCTCTGCCGATAGGTGCTGCTGCCGGGTCGGCCTTCCTGGATGGCTTCGCTGAGCTCGATCATCTCGTCCAGCTGCTGCATCAGCCGCGCCTGTTCGAATCGCAGTGCCCAGGCCAGCGAGCGCAGCGAGGCGGGCAGCCCGTCGGCCAGCTCCTCGGCCTGCCGCGCGGCGGCGTCGAAGCGCTGGCGCAGCTGGGTGATGCGTCGGCGAGTGGTATTGGGCAGGGAGCGACCGAATTCGGCCAGTTCCTCCAGACAGGCCAGTTCGTCTTCGCGCAGCCGTCGCACGGATTCGGGCAGCGGGCCGGTCAGCCGGGCTTCGATCAGCTTGCGCTGGCGCCGCAGAATGGCCAGGCGCGAGGTCATCAGCACCAGCTGGTTGGCCAGTTGCTGCACCAGTTCGTTGGCGCCGCGCAGGCGCGGGGCGTCGAAATACAGGTGGCGGCGCAACATTTCCAGGGCGGCGATCTCGCCCAGCAGTTGCTTCTGTCTTTGCTGGAAGTCCTCTTCCGGCTCCTCGCCGCGGATCACCGCAGCGGCATGCACGGCGATCAAGCGGATCAGTTGGTCGACCTTGGCGAAATAGCCCCGCGCTACGCTCTGTGGGCGAGCGAAGAACAGGCTGACCAGAGTGACGCAGGCGACGCCGAGCAAGGTCTCGGTGACGCGGGTGATGGCCAGGGTGTAGGTGGATTCGGGCGCCGGCTGGGCCAGCAGGGCGACTATCACAGCGGTGAAGCCGCTGAGCACGAAGGCATGGGAATGCGTGAAGCGCATCAGCGTGCCGCCGGCCGTGCAGATCGCCAGCCACAGCGCCAGGGTGACGATGAAGGGCAGGGGCGCCTGGGGGAACAGCGCCATGATCGCCACCGCGACCATGGCGCCGATGGTGGTGCCGATCACCTGGGCGAAGCTCTTCTGCAGCGTCATGCCGGCCAGCGGGGTGCTGATGATGACGACCGTCATGGTCGCCCACTTGGGCTGGTCGAGGTCGAGCAGGAACGCCAGGTACAGCGTCAGCAGGCCCGCGACTACGGTGCGCAGGGCAAACAGCAGGGTGTCGCGGCCGGGATGGATGATGGCGCGCAGGTACAGCAGCATGGGTGACATGCCGGGCCCTCGATCTTGGCGGGAGGACGCCCGTCGATGCGGTGCGTCGCGAACCCTGTTCAGTGTGGTCGAGGTTTTCCAGCTGTGGGAAATTTCTTAGGTCAGCCGGTGGCGTGCAGGGACTGCGCCAGGCGCTCCTGGATGAAGTCGAGGAAACACTGGATGCGCAACGCCAGTTGCGAGTTGCGGTAGTACACCGCGTGGATTGGCTGGCGACGCTCACTGGTCAGCTCCGGCAGCACTCGTACCAGCCGCCCGGCACGGATGTCGTCGCAGGTCATGAAGCTGGCGAGGCAGGCGATGCCCTGACCACCGATGGCCAGTTGGCGCAGGGTCTCGCCGCTGGAGGCGGACAGCGACGGATTGATGGTCAGGGTATCGCCACCAGCGTGACGGATCGGCCAGATGTTCAGCGCTTCGGGCTGGGTGAAGCCCAGCAGCGAGTGGCCGAGCAGCTCTTCCAGGTTGCCCGGCGTCCCGTGGCGCTCCAGGTACTGCGGCGCCGCCAGCAGGTTCAGCCGGCTGCTGCCCAGGGGGCGCGCGTGCAGGCTGGAGTCGGCGAGGTGGCCGATGCGGATGGCGATGTCGGTGCTCTGCTCCAGCAGGTCGATGTTGAGGTCGTTGGTATTGAGTTGCAGCTCGATGTCCGGGTAGCGCTCGCGGAAGGCACCGATATGCGGCACCACGGCGTGCAGCATGAAGGGCGAGGCGGCGTTGATCCGCAGTCGCCCGGCCGGGGATTGCTGGCGCAGGGCCAGGCGTTCCTCCAGGGCGTCCATCTGTTCGAGGATGTGCCGGGCGTTCTCCAGGAAGAACTCGCCTTCCTCGGTGAGCTTCATCCGCCGCGTGGTGCGGTTGAGCAGGGTGGTGCCGAGTTTCTCCTCCAGCTTCGACAACGCCCGGCTCACGGCCGAGGGCGTCAGCCCCAGTTGCTCGGCGGCGGCAGTGATGGAGCCGCAGTCGATCACCGTGGCGAAGGTCTTGAGTTCGTCGGAGTGGGCTTTCATCGGGGGGCCTGTTCGGGAGCGGCGGGGTGGATGGTAGCGGCTGGCCTTTGTAGGAGCGAGCAAGCTCGCTCCTACAGGGTGGCGCCGTCAGTAGGTTCCCGGATAAGCGCCGCCATCGAGCAACAGGTTCTGCCCGGTCAGGTAGCCGGCCTGTGCGCTGCACAGGAAGGCGCAGAACTGGCCGAATTCTTCCGCGCTGCCGAAGCGTCCGGCGGGGATTTCCTGCTTGCCGGCCTCCACCAGCTCATCTTCATTGCGCCCGCTCAGCTGGGCGGCGCGGTGGAAGCCGCTGCGCAGGCGATCGGTATCGAAGGAGCCGGGCAGCAGGCCGTTGATGGTCACGTTCCTGCCCGCCACCTGCGGTTGGCGTGCCAGGCCGGCGACGAAGCCGGTCAGGCCGCTGCGCGCTCCGTTGGACAGCCCGAGAGTGGCGATTGGCGCCTTCACCGAGCCGGACGTGATGTTGACGATGCGGCCGAAACTGCGCTCGGCCATGCCGTCCACCGTGGCCTTGATCAGCTCGATGGGCGTGAGCATGTTCAGCTCCAGGGCGCGCAGCCAGTCTTCGCGTTCCCAGTCGCGGAAATCGCCGGGTGGCGGGCCGCCGGCATTGTTCACCAGGATGTCCACCTGCGGGCAGGCGGCGAGCAGTGCGGCACGCACCTCCGGCTGGCTGATGTCGCCGGCCACTTCGCGCACTTCCACGCCCAGTTGGCGCAGCTCGGCGGCGGTAGCGGCGAGGGTATCGACGTCGCGGGCGTTGATCGCCAGGTTCACGCCCTCGCGGGCCAACGCCACGGCGCAACCCTTGCCCAGCCCCTTGCTGGCGGCGCAGACCACGGCCCAGCGGCCCTTGATGCCCAGATCCATGTTGTTCTCCTGTGTGTTTGCCCGGGGAGTGTCTTTGTAGGACGTGTTCGTCCTGCGAAATGGGAGTTCCGCTTTCGCCCGCAGCGCTCTGGTCAGGCAACGACCATCGGCGCCGGCAGCAGACTGATCCATTTACCGCTGCCTTCGCCGGACTTCAAGCGCCGCAGCGCTTCGGGCAGTTCGGCGAAGTCGAACAACTGCTTCGCTGGCGCCTGCAACTGGCCGCTGGCGACGCCCTGCATCAGGCTCGCTGCCGCCTGGTGCAGCTCCTGCCAGTCCAGCGCTTCGCCGTGGGCATGGATGCTGTTGAGCGCCACTTCGTGCAGCGAGATGGCAGTGCTGAAGGCTGGCAGCGGAGCGTTTTCCTGGCGGTCCTGAATGCACACCAGGTGGCCGTTGTAGCCCAGCAGCGGGGCGAGGCTGGCGGCGTGGTTGCCGCTGACGGTATCGAAGATGCCCTGCAGGCGGCGCGGGCCGAGGGCTTCGCGCAGGTGCTGGGACCACTGCCCGTCGCGGTAGTCGAAGACCCCGGCGATACCCAGTTGCAGCAGGTGTTCGCGGTGTTTCGGCGCCGCGGTCACCCACACGCGCAGCCCACGTTGCAGCGCCAGTTGCGCGAGCAGATAGCCGACCGCACCACCGGCGCCGGTCACCAGCACATCGCGGTGGTTGCAGGCCGGCAGCTTATTCAGTGCTTGCCAGGCCGTGAGGCCGGGGCAGGGCAGGCTGGCGGCGGTGGCGTCGTCCAGCGAATCGGGCACCGGGTAGACAGCACGGGCGCGCAGCAGGGTGTACTCGGCAAAGCTGCCGCCACGGGTCAGCGCCTGGTGGTAGGCGACGCGGGCGCCGGCGCGCAGGTTCACTTCGCTGCCCACCGCAATGACGATGCCGACACCATCCACGCCAGGTACCTGGCCTTGCTGCCAGTCGTCGCGGCCCCAGTCGATCATCTTCCAGTCCACCGGATTCAGCGCGATAGCGGTGTTGGCCACCAGTACCTCGTCCGGACCGGGCTGCGGAATCGGCAGGCGCACCTGTTTCAGGCCATCGAGGCCGGCGCCGGGCGTCCAGGTCCAGGCGGCATAATCTGCAATGATAGCGCTCATGAAGACTCCTTGGAAACGGGACAGCCGCCCTCGGTGGGGCGGCTGTCGGTCAGCGGCGGATCAATCCCAGGCCGGGGCCAGGCTTTCCGGGCTGGTGATGCGTTCGTTGCGGTCCAGTGCGGCGATGGCGGCCATGTCGGCGTCGGTCAGGCGCAGGTCGACAGCGCGCAGGTTGCCTTCGAGGTTCTCGCGCTTGGTGGACGACGGGATCACCGAGTAGCCCAGCTGCATCGCCCAGGCCAGGGTGACCTGCGCCGGCGTGACGCCGTGGCGCTTGGCGATACCGATGATCACCTCGTCGCTGAGCACCTTGCCGTAGCCCAGGGTCATGTAGGAGGTGATGTGGATGCCCTGGCTCTGGGCGAACTCCACCACCTTGCGGTTCTGCAGGTAGGGGTGCAGTTCCACCTGGTTGGTGGCGATCTGGTCGGCGCCGACAGCGGCAATGGCCTCCTGCATCAGGGCGATGGTGAAGTTGGACACGCCGATCTCGCCGGTCAGGCCCTGGGCCTTGGCTTCGGCCAGGGCGCCCATGAACTCGGCGACCGGTACCTGGCCCTTGGGCGACGGCCAGTGGATCAGGGTCAGCTCGACGCGGTCGGTACGCAGCTTGTGCAGGCTGTCCTTGAGGCTGGGGATCAGCTTGTCGGCGGCGTAGTTCTCGGTCCAGATCTTGGTGGTCAGGTACAGATCGTCGCGCTTTACCTTGCTGCCGGCGATGGCTTCGCCGACGTCGGCTTCGTTGCCGTAGATCTGCGCGGTGTCGATGGCGCGGTAACCCAGGTCCAGCGCGGTGCGGATCGAGTCGATGACGGTCTGGCCCTTGAGGCGGAAGGTGCCGAGGCCGAAGGCGGGAACGCTCATGGAAGAACTCCTTGTGGTCGATCAGTGAGTGGGAACCGCGCCAGGGGCGGCCGGTTCCATGGAATTGCGCCGGTCCAGACGACCGCTCAGGGCGGTCAGGCCGAAGGCGGCTAGGGTGACGACAGCGGCGATCCAGGGCGTATGGCCCAGGCCCAGGTGGCTGACCACCAGGCCGCCGGCCCAGGAGCCACCGGCCACGCCGAGGTTGAACGCGGCGATGTTGAAGCCGGCGGCCACGTCCACGGCGTCCGGCGCCACGCGCTCGGCCTGCTGTACCACGTAGACCTGCAGACCCGGTACGTTGCCGAAGGCGACGGCGCCCCAGGCGAGCACGGTCAACACCACCAGCCACGGGTTGCCGGCGGTGAAGGTGAGCACCAGCAGCACCGAAGCCAGCAGGCCGAAGATGATCTTCAGGGCGCTCACCGGACCGCGTTTGTCAGCCAGGCGGCCGCCCCAGATATTGCCGATGGCTACCGAGACACCGTAGGCCAGGAGCACGGCGCCGACCATGTTCGGGCTGAAACCGGCCAGATCCTGGAGGATCGGCGCGAGGAAGGTGAAGGCGATCAGCGAGCCGCCGTAGCCCACCGCGGTCATCGCGTGGACCAGCAGCAGGCGCGGCTGCAGCAGCACGCGGGCCTGGCGCAGCAGCGGCGCCGGCGGCGTGTGCTGGATGTTCTTCGGCACGAACAGCAGGCTGCCGAGCAGGGCGATCACGCCAAAGGCGGCCACCACCAGGAAGGTCACGCGCCAGCCCAGGTGCTGGCCGATGAAGGTACCCAGCGGAATGCCGGTGACGAAGGCGACGGTCATGCCGCTGAACATGGTGGCGATGGCGCTGGCGGCCTTGTCCTTGCTCACCAGGTTGGTGGCGATGA
Source organism: Pseudomonas sp. HS-18 (assembly GCF_020401845.1). Lineage (NCBI taxonomy): Bacteria > Pseudomonadati > Pseudomonadota > Gammaproteobacteria > Pseudomonadales > Pseudomonadaceae > Pseudomonas > Pseudomonas sp. HS-18. Next base: position 3,567,127 of record NZ_CP084413.1, on the reverse strand, counting down.
TCGAGCCGACCGAGAAGAACACGCCGTGGGCGAGGCCGGTGAGGATGCGCGCGACGATCAGCGATTCGTAGCTGGGCGCCTGCCAGGCCACCAGGTTGCCGACGGTGAACAACGCCATCAACCCGACCAGCAACGCCTTGCGTGGAATGCGCCCGGTCATGGCGGTCAGCAGCGGTGCGCCGATGGCGACGCTCAGGGCGTAGAGGCTCACCAGCAGGCCGGCGGAGGGCAGGGTGACCCCCAGGTCGCTGGCGATGGTTGGAATCAGGCCGACGATGACGAACTCCGTCGTGCCGATGGCGAAGGCACTGAGCGTCAGCGCCAGGAGGGCGAGGGGCATGGTGGGGGCTCCGGACGAATGGGATGCGATGGGAGGCATTGTCCGGAAGTTAGCCCTTGAGAAAAACGCGGTGAAGGGCAAAGGATAGTTGATCCTGAATCACGAATAGGGCGAGGGTCTACGCTTGCAGGCAGTGATCAAGGGCACTTGTGACGAGGAATCAGCCATGCACTACACCGGCACCTGCCACTGCGGCGCGGTGGCTTTCGCCTTCGACGCGGAACTCGACGAACTGGTGCGCTGCGACTGCTCGTTGTGCGGCAAGCGCAATGCGCTGATGGCAACCGTGCCGAAGGGCAACTTCCGTCTGACCCGCGGCGATCAGGCCTTGCGCCTGTATCGCTGGAACAGCGGCGTGGCGCTGCACTATTTCTGCGGAACGTGCGGGATCTACGTCTATCACCAGCGCCGCAGCAACCCGGCGCTGCTCAGCGTGAACGCCTGCTGCATCGACGGGTTCGACCCTGAATCGCTGCCGCTGCGGCGGGTGGATGGCAGGAGCATGACCACCGTGGCGGCGCCCGACCAGTAGGGCCCTGGCAGCGGAGAGGCTCCGCTGGCGCCTGCATGTCGGCAGCGCGCGGGCATGAAAAAACCGGCCCGAAGGCCGGTCGAAGATGGCAGCGGAGTTGAGCGCTCAGCGCATCACGCGCGCTTGAGCACCAGGGTGAGGATGTCGTAGCTGGCCACCAGTTCGCCGAGCTGGTTGGTGACTTCCACATCCCAGGCGACCACGCCTTGCGGCTCGCCCTTGGGGCTCTTCTTGCCCTGGTCGATCTTGCGCTTGCAGGTCAGGCGCGCCTGGATGGTGTCGCCGATGCCCACCGGGTTGATGAAGCGCAGCGTATCCAGGCCGTAGTTGGCCAGCACCGGGCCGACGCCGGGCGAGACGAACAGGCCGGCCGCCGCCGAGAGCACGAAGTAGCCATGGGCGATGCGCTTGCCGAACTGCGAGTCCTTGGCCGCCAGTTCGTCGAAGTGCATGTAGAAGTGGTCGCCCGACAGGCAGCCGAAGTTGACCAGGTCGGCCTCGGTGACGGTGCGGCGGTGGGTCAGCAGCGACTCGCCGATCTTCAGGTCGTCGAAGTAGCGGCGGAACGGGTGCACCTCGGTCTCGTAGACCTGGGCGCCGCGCACGTATTCGCCGGTGACGGCCATCAGCATGCTCGGCGAACCCTGCACGGCGGTGCGTTGCAGGTAGTGCTTCACCGCGCGCAGGCCGCCCAGCTCTTCACCGCCGCCGGCGCGGCCCGGGCCGCCGTGCTTGAGCACTGGCAGCGGCGAGCCGTGGCCGGTGGATTCGGCGGCGGATTCGCGGTCGAGGATGTGCAGGCGGCCGTGCAGGGCGCCCATCACCGGGACGACTTTTGCGGCGACCTGCGGATCACGGGTGATCAGGCTCGCCACCAGGCTGCCCTTGCCGCGAGCGGCGAGGGCGACGGCTTCGTCGATATCGTCGTAGGCCATCAGGGTGGTCACCGGACCGAACGCCTCGATGTCGTGGGCGCCGCCTTCGGCGTGCGGATCGCGGCTGCGCAGCAGGGTCGGGGCGAAGAATGCGCCTTCGGCCACACCGTCGCCGCGCGGGGCGAAGCCGTCCTTCGCGCCGAAGACCAGTTCGCTGGATTTCAGCAGGGCTTCCACGCGCTCGGCGACGTCGGCCTGCTGGGCATGGGAGGCCAGGGCTCCCATTTTCACGCCGTCCACCGAGGGATCGCCGACCACGACCTTGGCCAGGCGGTCACGCAGGCGCTCGGCAACGGCGTCGATGTGCTTGGCGGGCACGATGGCGCGGCGGATGGCGGTGCACTTCTGCCCGGCCTTGACGGTCATCTCGCGGGCCACTTCCTTGACGAAGAGGTCGAATTCCTCGTCGTCCGGGGTGACGTCCGGCGCGAGAATGGCGCAGTTCAGCGAATCGGCCTCGGCGTTGAACGGCACCGAGTGACGGATCAGGTTTGGATTGACGCGCAGCTTGGCGGCGGTGTCGGCGGAGCCGGTGAAGGTGACGATGTCCTGGCCCTGCAGGCGGTCCAGCAGGTCGCCGGTGCCGCCGATGATCAGTTGCAGGCTGCCGGCCGGGAGCAGGCCGGATTCGTGCATCACGCGCACGGCGGCTTCGGTGATGTAGCTGGTGGCGGTGGCCGGTTTGACGATGCACGGCATGCCGGCGAGGAAACTCGGCGCGAACTTCTCCAGCATCCCCCAGATGGGGAAGTTGAAGGCGTTGATGTGCACCGCGATGCCGCCGCGCGGCACCAGGATGTGGCTGCCGGCGAACTTGCCGGTCTTGCCCAGCGGCATGGCCGGGCCTTCGTGGACCACGTTGCCCGAAGGCAGCTCGCGGCCGCCGACGCCGGCGTAGGCGAACAGGGTGCCGGCGCCGCCTTCGATGTCGATCCAGCTGTCGGCGCGGGTGGCGCCGCTGTGGCGGGAAATCTCGTAGAGCTGTTCCTTGCGTTCGGTCAGGTACAGCGCCAGGGCTTTCAGGCGCTGGGCGCGCTGCTGGAAGTCCATGGACATCAGTTCCTTGAGGCCCTGCTCGCGGGCATGGGCGACGGTTTCGGCGAAGTCCAGCGCCTCCTCGTGGGTGCGCGCCACGGTCTGGCCGTTGAGCGCGCTACGCAGCGCCTGGGCGCCATGCTGGCCGACCCAGCGGCCGCCGATGAAACTTTGCAGGATAGGCTCTTGGGCCATGGTTGTTGTCCTCCGGATCGCTACGCAAGGGTGCCGGCTGCTGCCGGTGACCGCCGCGCCGGGTGGGCGTCGGCGGCGCATTCTTCATTGGCGGGACGATGCCGCCGGATTGGGTTCGCCAGGGGCCTTGTGGGCGCTGGCGGTGGAGCTGAATTCTTTCTGCAGGAGCGCAGGGCCAGATCAGAGCTGGTCGAAATCGAGCACGACGTTGTCGCTGATCGGGTACGCCTGGCAGCTCAGTACGTAGCCCGCTGCCACTTCGTAGTCCTCCAGCGCGAAGTTGCTGTCCATTTCCACCTCGCCGGAAACCACCTTGCACTTGCAGGTCGAGCACACGCCGGCCTTGCACGAGTACGGCAGTTCGGCGCCCTGGGCGTTGCCGGCGTCGAGCACGCTGACGCTGTTGCGGGCCAGCTCGAAGGACAGCTCGCGGCCGTCGCTGATCACGGTGATCTGGCTCTTCGCGCTGTCGACGGCAGCGGCAGCCTGGCGGGCTTCGCGCTTGCTCTCGCTGCCGGCGGCGGCGAACAGCTCGAAATGGATGCGCTCGGCCGGCATGCCGTTGCCCTTGAGCTGGTCGCGCACGGTCTCGGTCATCGCCTGCGGGCCGCAGATGAAGGCAGCGTCCAGGCTCTTCACGTCGAGCCAGCGGCTGAACAGTTGGCCACACTTGTCGGCGTCGATGCGGCCGTTGTACAGGTCGACGTCCTGCTGCTCGCGGCTGAACACGAAAATCAGGTTGAGGCGCTGCAGGTAGCGGTTCTTCAGGTCTTCGAGCTGCTCGCGGAACATCGCGGCGTTGCTGGAGCGGTTGCCGTAGAGCAGGGTGACGCGGCTGTGCGGCTCGGTTTCCAGGGTGGTCTTGACGATCGACAGGATCGGCGTGATGCCGCTGCCGGCGGCGACCGCCAGGTAGTTGCCGTGGCGCGCCGGGTCCAGTTCGACATTGAAGTGGCCGGCTGGCGGCATGACGTCCAGGCTGGCGCCGACCTTCAGCGTCTCGTTGGCGTAGGCGGAGAAGCGCCCGCCCGGCACGCGCTTGATCGCCACGCGCAGCTCGCCGTCATTCACGCCGCTGCAGATGGAGTAGGAGCGGCGCACTTCCTCGCCGTCGAGCTGGGTGCGCATCACCAGGTGCTGGCCATGCTGGAAGCGGAAGCTGTCGGCCAGCTCCGCCGGGACGTCGAAGGCGATGGACACGGCATCGCGGGTTTCCGCGCGCACTTCCTTGATTTTCAGGCTGTGGAATTTGCTCATTGTTGTTCTCCTGCGGTTCTACCGCGCGGAGGGCGACTACAAACGTCGCGAGCGAAGGTCAGGCGAGGCGGAAGCGGCTTCGGAAGCGGGGTTCACATCTGTGAATGAGCAATTCGAAGTCGTTTTCAGCGACGCGTGGCTTAGCGCAGCGGTTTGTCTTCGTCCTCCTAGATGCACTTGAAGTAATCGAAGGGTTCGCGGCAGTCGATGCAGCGGTACAGCGCCTTGCAGGCGGTGGAGCCGAACTGGCTGAGCTGCTCGGTGTGCAGGCTGCCGCACTGCGGGCAGCGCACTTCCGGGGTCTCGCCAAGCAGGCTGCGCTTGCTGGTGCTGCCGGCCGGCGGGGCGATGCCGTATTCGCGTAGGGCCTGGCGGCCGCTGTCGCTGATCCAGTCGGTGGTCCAGGCCGGGCTCAGGCGGCGCTCCAGTTGCGGCGCGGCGAAGCCGGCGTGCTCCAGGGCGTGCTGGATGTCCTGCTCGATGACTTCGGTGGCCGGGCAGCCGGAGTAGGTCGGGGTGACCACCACGTGCAGGTGCCCGTCCTGCCAGTCGAGCCCGCGCACGATGCCCAGCTCGACCACGCTGACCACCGGCACTTCCGGGTCCATCACCGCGCCGAGTACGTTCCAGGCGCGGCTGAGGTCATCAGCCGTGCCGGCGCGCGCGCCGCGATCGCTGGTAATCAGCTCACCAGGTTGCATCGGGGTAGGCCCGCTGGAGGAACTGCATCTCGGCCAGGAGAATGCCCAGGTGCTCGGTGTGCAGGCCACGGCGGCCGCTGAGGTAGAAGTTCACCGCAGGCTCCGGCAGCGGCAGGGTCGCGGCGGCGAAGATGTCGGCGACCTTGGACTTCCAGGCATTGGCCAGCTCGGTCGGGTTCGGTGCGATCCCGGCTTCGAACAGGCGCTGCTCTACTTCGTCCGCGTTGCACAGCTCGACGGTGAAGCGCCATACCTGCGGGATCGCCGCGAGCATGCGCGCATGGCTTTCCTCGGTGCCGTCGCCCAGACGCTGCATCCACTCGGAGGAACGGCGCAGGTGGTAGGTGACTTCCTTCAGGCCCTTGGCAGCGATGGCGGCGATACGCTCGTCGCTGGAGCTGCTCAGGGCGTGCAGCACATGGAAGTGCCAGGCGTCATAGAGGAACTGCTTGGCGATGGTCACGGCGAAGTCGCCGTTGGGCTGCTCGACCAGCAGGAGGTTGCGGAAGGCGCGCTCGTCGCGGCGGAAGGCCAGGTGGTCGGCGTCGCGGCCGTCGTCCAGCAGTTCCACGGCGTACTCGTACCAGTTGCGCGCCTGGCCCACCAGGTCGAGGCCGACATTCATCAGCGCCAGCTCTTCTTCCAGGGCCGGGGCGTGGCCGCACCATTCGCACAGGCGCTGGCCCTGGATCAGGGCGCTGTCGGCGAGGCGCAGCAGGTATTCGATCTTGTCAGAATTCGGGTTCATCGCACGCGATCTCACATGTGGCCGACTTCGGGCGGCAGCTCGTAGAAGCTGGCGTGGCGGTAGACCTTGTCCTGCGCCGGGTCGAACAGCGGGTCCTTCTCGTCGGGGGAGGAGGCGGTGATCAGCGCGGAGGGCACGACCCACAGGCTCACGCCTTCGTTGCGGCGGGTGTACAGCTCGCGGGCGTTCTCGATGGCCATGGCGGCGTCGGCGGCATGGACGCTGCCAACGTGCTTGTGGTTCAGGCCGTGTTTGCTACGCACGAATACTTCGAACAAAGTCCACTCGGACATGACTTTTCTCTCCTCGCGGCTCAGGCGGCGTCTTTCTTCTGTTGTTGTTTGCGGGCGTAGGCGACCGCGGCTTCGCGGACCCAGGCGCCGTCTTCGATGGCTTTGCGGCGGGTGGCGACGCGCTCGGTGTTGCACGGGCCGTTGCCCTTGAGCACTTCGTAGAATTCTTCCCACTGGATGTCGCCGAAGTCGTAGTGGCCGCGCTCCTCGTTCCACTTCAGGTCCGGGTCCGGCGCGGTGCAGCCGAGCAGTTCGAGTTGCGGCACGGTCTGGTCGACGAAGCGCTGGCGCAACTCGTCGTTGCTCTGCCGCTTGATCTTCCAGGCCATGGACTGGGCGCTGTTGGGGGAGTCGGCGTCGCTGGGGCCGAACATCATCAGCGCCGGCCACCAGAGGCGGTTGATGGCGTCCTGAACCATGTCCTTCTGTGCCTGGTTGCCGTGGCGCATCATGGTCAGGAGGATTTCGTAGCCCTGGCGCTGGTGGAAGCTCTCTTCCTTGCAGATGCGGATCATCGCGCGCGAGTAGGGGCCGTAGGAGGTGCGCTGCAGCACCACCTGGTTGACGATCGCCGCACCATCCACCAGCCAACCCACCGCGCCCATGTCGGCCCAGTTCAGCGTCGGGTAGTTGAAGATGCTCGAATACTTTGCCTTGCCCGAATGCAGCTTGGCGATCTCGGTATCACGGTCGGCGCCCAGGGTTTCCATGGCGCTGTAGAGGTACAGGCCGTGGCCGGCTTCGTCCTGGATCTTCGCCATCAGCTGCAGCTTGCGCTTCAAGGTCGGTGCGCGGGTCACCCAGTTGCCCTCGGGCAGCATGCCGACGATCTCGGAGTGGGCGTGCTGGGAAATCTGCCGGATCAGCGTCTGGCGGTAGGCGTCGGGCATCCAGTTCTTTGCCTCGATCTTGATCTCGGCATCGATCTTTTCCTGGAAGGCGCGTTCTTCCGGCGACATCTCGTCCAGCGCCTTGATGCGCTTCACGCCGGTCTCAACCAGTTGTGCGTACATGCTGTGTCTCCAGCCTTTTGTCTTGTTCGTGGGACGGCCTTGGCCATGGCTGTAGTTTTAAATGATACAGAAATGAATGTCTAACACTAAATGATGTGTCGTAAATGGATTGTGTATCGCTTTGGCGGTCTTTTGGGAGCAGGCTGGCGCGCAAAGGGGCGCAATTCACCGAGCTAATTCGGTAAAAAGTGAGAATTGTGCAGGGATTTATCGGAATTCTGCGGCGTATTTGCCTGGGCGTGAAAAGCGCCTGCCATTCACCGGAAAGATGACAAAGTGATACGCAAATGTATTTTTATGAATGAATAATATGTGGTGGTTCGGAGGGGTCGTAGGAGCGAGCTTGCTCGCGAACCATGCTTGCCGATGACCAGGCGTCGAGCGGTTCGCGAGCAAGAACTAGGCGTCCCCCTCGGTCCTGCAATGAGCAGCGCGTGTGGGGAGAGGCAGGCGTCAGGCCTGGACGATCACCTGGAAGCCGCCAAAGATCATGCGTTGCCCGTCGAAGGGCATGTCGTTGAAGTCGGTTTTCATGCGGGCGTCCTCCATGAACTTCTTCATGCCTTCGTCCCGCGCCTGCTTGCTCGGCCAGGTGATCCAGGAGAACACCACGGTTTCGTCCTCCTTGCGTTTCACGGCCATGGGGAAGGAGGTCACCTTGCCCTCGGGCACGTCGTCGCCCCAGCACTCGACGACGCTCAGTGCACCATGCTCCTTGAACAGCGCCGCCGCCTTGCGCGCCACTTCGATGTAGCGTTCCCGGCTGGCGGTGGGTACGGGTACGAGGAAGCCATCGACATAATTCATCGTTCATCTCCTGCGAGTGGGCGGACGGCCGGATGCCGCCTGCCTTTGAGGAATAGTCGAAGGGCAGTGTGAAGGATCGACAGGCAGGGAGGGCGGGGCGACGGATGGTTGTCGTGTTGCGGGAGCGATGGGCGCTGGGCGTTCCCTCACCCTAACCCTCTCCCAGAGGGAGAGGGGACCGTTCGGCGTGAGGAGGAATGCCGAGCCAACCGGCAGTTGCGAACTGCTCCCTCTCCCCTTGGGAGAGGGCTGGGGTGAGGGGTGATTGCGCGGGCCGAGGTTCTAAATCACTCCTTCGGAAGATAAAAAGCCCCGCCGAAGCGGGGCCTTCAGTCACGCCGGCGAATCAGCCCTTGGGCCGATTGTCATACACGTGGCAGGCCTTGCCTTCCGAACGCTTGAGGCTGTGGCTCGGCTGCACCAGCACGCGGGCGCTGACGCCGATGTGGGTCTTGATCTGCTTGCCCAGTTCGCTGCCGATGGCCTTCTGTTCGTCCGCCGACAGGTTCTGCTGGTCGTGGCGCAGTTCGACGTGGACGTCGATGCAGTCGAGGTTGCCATTGCGGTGCAGGTGGATCTCGTAGCACTCGGTGAGCTGCTTGATCTTCAGCACCTGTTCCTCGACCTGGGTCGGGAAGACGTTGACGCCACGGATGATCAGCATGTCGTCGCTGCGCCCGGTGATCTTGTCGATGCGCCGCATCGGCCGCGCGGTGCCTGGCAGCAGGCGGGTCAGGTCGCGGGTGCGGTAGCGGATCATCGGCAGCGCTTCCTTCGACAGCGAGGTGAACACCAGCTCGCCGTACTGGCCGTCCGGCAACACGGCGCCGGTCGCCGGGTCGATGATCTCGGGGTAGAAGTGATCTTCCCAGACGGTCGGGCCGTCCTTGGTCTCGGCACACTCCATGGCCACGCCCGGGCCCATGATTTCCGAAAGGCCGTAGATGTCCAGGGCGGTGATGCCCATGCGTTCTTCCACGGCGCGGCGCAGTTCGGCGGTCCACGGCTCGGCGCCGAAGATGCCCAGGCGCAGCTTGAGGCTGTGCGGGTCGACGCCCTGGCGCTCGATCTCGTCGGCGATGTTGAGCATGTAGGACGGGGTGACCATGATGATGTCCGGCTGGAAATCGCGGATCAGCTGGACCTGCTTCTCGGTCTGGCCGCCGGACATCGGGATCACGGTGCAGCCCAGGCGCTCGGCGCCGTAGTGCGCACCCAGGCCGCCGGTGAACAGGCCGTAGCCGTAGGACACATGCACCTTGTCACCCTTGCGGCCGCCGGCGGCGCGGATGGAACGCGCGACCACGTTGGCCCAGGTGTCGATGTCGTTCTGCGTGTAGCCGACCACCGTGGGTTTGCCGGTGGTGCCGCTGGAGGCGTGCAGGCGCACGATCTCGTTCTGCGGCACGGCGAACATGCCGTAGGGGTAGTTGTCGCGCAGGTCGTTCTTGCCGGTGAAGGGGAACCTGGCGAGATCGTCCAAGGAGGTCAGGTCGTCCGGGTGTACACCAGCCTCGGCGAAGCGCTTCTGGTACAGCGGGACGTTGTCGTGGGCGTGCTTGAGGCTCCAGCGCAGGCGCTCCAGCTGGTGCTGGCGCAGCTCGTCGACACTGGCGGTCTCCATCGGGTCAAGCAGGGCACGTTCGGCATCATGGTACATGTTCATGGGTTCACTCGATTTGTTCTTGTACGCCAGCCCGTAAGCGGGCTGCGAGTGTCATGGGAGCAGCATAACGCCCCCGTTCGCGGAAGGATTCGAACCCCTGCCAGAGACGTTGCTCTGTCTGCCAGCCGGCGCACTTGGCGACTGGCGGTGCGGGGGGCGAAGCTCCCTGTGGATCAGATTCTTTCGATGATCAGGGCAATGCCCTGGCCGACGCCGATGCACATGGTGCACAGGGCGTAGCGGCCGCCGCGTTCCTCCAGCTCATGCAGGGCGGTGGTCACCAGGCGCGCACCGCTCATGCCCAGCGGGTGGCCGAGGGCGATGGCGCCGCCGTTGGGGTTCACCCGCGCGTCGTCGTCTGCCAGGCCCAGCTCGCGCAGCACGGCTAGGCCCTGGGCGGCGAAGGCTTCGTTGAGTTCGATCACGTCCATGTCGTTCAGCGCCAGGCCGGCCAGCTCCAGCACCTTGCGGGTCGCCGGCACCGGGCCGATACCCATGATCCGCGGCTCGACGCCGGTGGTGGCCATGGCGACCACGCGGGCGCGGGCCTTCAGGCCGTGACGCGCGGCGGCGGCCGGGGAGGCCATCAGCAACGCACAGGCACCGTCGTTGACGCCCGAGGCGTTGCCGGCAGTGACGCTGCCGTCTTCGCGGAACGGTGTGCCAAGCTTGGCCAGCTGCTCCAGGGTAGTGTCGCCGCGCGGGTGTTCGTCCTGCTCGACCACCTTGGCCGGGCCTTTGCGCTGGGGAATCTCCACCGGGACGATTTCCTTCGCCAGACGGCCATTGGCCTGGGCGGCGGCGGCCTTGTGCTGGCTGCGCAGGGCGAAGGCATCCTGGTCTTCGCGGCTGATGTTGAACTGCTCGGCGACGTTCTCCGCCGTCTCGGGCATGGAGTCGATACCGAACTGCTTTTTCATCAATTTGTTGACGAAGCGCCAGCCGATGGTGGTGTCAAAGATTTCCGCAGTGCGGCCAAAGGCCTGCTCGGACTTGCCCATCACGAACGGCGCGCGGGACATGGATTCCACGCCGCCGGCCAGCATCAGGCTGGCCTCGCCGCAACGCAGGGCGCGGGCGGCGCTGCCCACGGCGTCGAGGCCCGAGCCACACAGGCGGTTGAGCGTGGTACCCGGCACGGTGACCGGCAGGCCGGCCAGCAGGGAGGCCATATGGGCGACGTTGCGGTTGTCCTCGCCGGCCTGGTTGGCGCAGCCGAAGATCACGTCGTCGATGGCGCTCCAGTCCAGCTCCGGGTGGCGCTGCATCAGGGCCTTCATCGGGATCGCCGCGAGGTCGTCGGCGCGCACGCCGGACAGGGCGCCGGCGTAGCGGCCAATCGGCGTGCGCACCGCGTCGATGATCAGGGCGTCAGTGAGGTCTGTCATTCGGAGGTCTCCTGCGCCAGCACGGTGCCGCGCACTTTGTAGGATTTGCCGTGGAACAGGGCGATCAGTTGGCCCTGGGAATTCTCGATGCGCACGTCGTAGTTGCCGGTGCGGCCGCTGCGGCTCTGCTCGAAGGCGCTGGCGATCAGCTCGTCGCCTTCACGGGTCGGCGCCACGTAGTCGATGCTGCAGCCGATGGCGACGGTGGCGTCGTTGTAGCTGTTGCAGGCGAAGGCGAAGGCCGAGTCGGCCAGGGCGAACAGGTAGCCGCCGTGGCAGGTGCCGTGGCCCTGGATCATGTCCTCGCGCACGCGCATCGACAGCTTGGCGCTGCCGGGGCCGGCATCCAGCAGCTGGATGCCCATGCGACGGGTGGCCTGGTCGCGCTCGTACATGGCCTCGGCGCAGGCGCGGGCCAGTTGGGTAGCGTCAGTCATGAAAGGTTCTCCCCTCGACATGCAGGCGGCGCAGCAGCAGGGATGGGCGATAGCGGTCCTCGCCGTAGGCGGCCTGCAGGTTGTCGAGTACGCGCAGCACGTTGCCGATGCCGATCTGCCCGGCCCAGGCCAGCGGGCCCTGCGGGTAGTTCACGCCGGCGCGCATGGCGAGGTCGATATCAGCGGCGCTGCCGACGCCTTGCAGCACGGCATCCGCGCCTTCGTTGGCGAGCATCACCACGGTGCGCAGCACGGCGAGGCCAGGCGTGTCACTCAGGCGGCTGGCGGCGATGCCGGCCTTGGCCAGCAGGGCGACGGCCTGGTCGAGGGCTGCGGGCGTGGTGTCCGCCGAGCAGGCAATGCCCAGGCGCGAAGCCTTGGTGTAATCCAGCGCGAGGTCGATTAGCACCAGGTTGCGCAGGCCGTCTTCCTTGGCGCGCTGGCTGGCGAGGCGGCCATCGGACAGGGCGATCACCGCATCGCCGACGTGCAGCAGGCCATTGCCGGCGCGTTGGGTGACTTCGATGCCGGCGTCTTTCAGGCGTTGCACCAGCGGCTGGGCGACGCCCAGGTCGCCTTCCAGCACGCAGGCGCTGACGGCAGCGGTACTGCTCAGGCTGGCGGGCTGCGGGCGCTCGGCGCCTTCGGCGTAGTCGTAGAAGCCGCGGCCGCTCTTGCGGCCGAGGCGGCCGGCATCCACCAGTTCCTTCTGGATCAGCGAGGGTTGGAAGCGGAAGTCGCCGTAGTAGGCGGCGAATACCGAGCAGGTGACGGCGTAGTTGACGTCGTGGCCGATCAGGTCGGTCAGCTCGAAGGCGCCCATGCGGAAGCCGCCGGCGTCGCGCATCAGCGCATCCAGCGTGGCGCAGTCGGCGGCGCCTTCCTGCAGCAGGCGCAGGCTTTCGGCGTAGAAGGGGCGCGCCACGCGGTTGACGATAAAGCCGGGGGTCGACCTGGTGTGAACCGGTTTCTTGCCCCAGGCCAGCGAGGTGGCGTACAGGCTGTCGGCCAGCGCCGGGTCGGTGGCGAGGCCGGAGACGACTTCCACCAGCGCCATCAGCGGTGCCGGGTTGAAGAAGTGCATGCCGACCACCTGCTGCGGGCGTTTGAGGCCGGCGGCGAGGCTGGTGATGGACAGCGACGAGGTGTTGCTGGCGAGGATGCAGTCTTCTGCGCACAGGGCTTCCAGCTGCTGGAACAGGCTGCGCTTGACCTCCAGGTTCTCGACGATGGCCTCGATCACCAGCTTCGAATCGGCCAGCGCGTCGATGGCTTCCACCGGTTGCAGGCGGGCGACGATGGCGCTGCGAGCTTCGGCGTCAAGCTTGCCTTTTTCCACCAGCCGGCCGAGCTGGCGGTCAATGCCGTCGATGGCCTGGGCGGCGGCGCCGGGGCGGTTGTCGTAGAGCTTCACCAGATGGCCGGCCTGGGCGGCGACCTGAGCGATACCCGCGCCCATGGCGCCGGCGCCGATCACCGCGACTTTTGTGTCTTTCGAAAGTGCGCTCATCGATCAGCGGCCCTTGAAGCTGGGGGTGCGTTTTTCCATGAAGGCGGCCACGCCCTCGCGGTAGTCCTCGCTGCGGCCGGCCAGGCGCTGCAGGTCGCGCTCCAGCTCCAACTGCTCGTCGAAGCTGTTGGTCAGGCTGGCGTTGAGGCTGCGCTTGATCAGCGCCAGGCCGTAGGTCGGCTGGGTGGCCAGATGACGGGCGAGCTTGAGGGCTTCCTCACGCAGGTTGGCGTCATCCACCACCTGGTAGATCAGGCCCCACTGCTCGGCCTGCTCGGCGGTGAGGCGATTGCCCAGCAGCGCGAGCGCCTTGGCGCGGGCCATGCCGACCAGGCGCGGTAGGGTCCAGGTACCGCCGGAATCGGGGATCAGGCCGATCTTGCAGAAAGCCTGGATGAAGCTGGCCGAGCGCGCCGCCAGCACCAGGTCGCAGGCCAGCGGAATGTTCGCGCCGGCGCCGGCGGCCACGCCGTTCACCGCGCAGATGACCGGCAGCGGCAGGTCGCGCAAGGTGCGGATCAGCGGGTTGTAGAACTGTTCGATGGACTGGCCGAGATCGGGCACTTCCGCGCCGGGCGCGACGTTGCGGTCGGACAGGTCCTGGCCTGCGCAGAAGCCGCGGCCTTCACCGGTCAACAGCAGCACGCGGGCTTCCGGGCTCTGCCTGACCTGTTTGAGCGCCTCGCGTACCTCGCCATGCATGGCGGCGTTGAAACTGTTGAGCTGCTCGGGGCGGTTCAGGCTGAGGAGGGCGACGCCGTCCTCGATGGAAAACAGGATGTGCTCGAAGTTCATGGGCGGGCTCGCTCCATCAAAAGGCAAAAAAGAGGGGGAGATCAGCGGCCTTCGTAGGCCGGCTTGCGCTTTTCCTGGAAGGCGCGGATGCCCTCAATGCGGTCGGCGGTGCCGGCCAGCAGGGTGAAGGCGTAGCGCTCGAAGCGCAGGCCGGTCGCAAGATCGGTGTCCTGTGCCTTGAGCAGCGCTTCCTTGGCCAGGCGCACGGCCAGTGGCGCCTTGGCGGCGATGCTGCAGGCGATCTGCAGTGCACGTTCGACGGTGAATTCGGGTTGGGTGACTTCGCTGACCAGGCCGGCGCGCTGAGCATGGCGGGCGTCGATGGCTTCACCGGTGAGGACCATCTGCATGGCCAGCGGCTTGCCCACGGCGCGCAGCAGGCGCTGGGTGCCGCCAGCTCCGGGCATGATGCCGAGGTTGATTTCCGGCTGGCCGAAGCGGGCGTCCTCCCCGGCAATCAGGATGTCGGCGTGCATGGCCAGCTCGCAGCCGCCGCCCAGGGCAAAGCCGTTGACGGCGGCGATCAGCGGCTTGGAGAAGCCGGCTATGCGCTGCCAGTAACCGACACGCGGATCGTTGAGGATGCCGACCAGGTCGCGCTCGGCCATCTCCTTGATGTCAGCGCCAGCGGCAAAGGCCTTGCGGCTACCGGTGAGCACCACGGCCCGGGTTTCGCTGTCCTGCTCGGCGGCGTCGAGTTCGGCGGCCAGTTCGCCGAGCAGTTCGGTGTTCAGGGCGTTCAGCGCTTCGGGGCGCTGCAGGGTGATCAGGCGGACGCCCGCTTCAGGCATCTGAACGGCAAGGGTGCGAGGCATGACATCGTCCTCAGGCTGCACGCACGGCTGCATGGCCGGCTGGTATTGGAATTATGGGAGGCAGGCGTTGCCCGACTCCGGCCTTTCCGCAGTATAGGCCTAAAGCGATACAATAAAACAACTATGAAAGTTAAATTGCGTGTCTAAAATGTTTCTGCCGATGCCATCGAATGAATCGGCTCGGTTCTCATGCAAGGTAATGGTTCCAGCGTATTTGCTGGTTTCACAAGGATTTTTAAAGGCCTTCAGCTGGTCGCTGGAAGCGATACGGCAGATTTAGATTGGTTGGTTTGATTTGATGTGATACAAGAAATGCAAAAGAACAAATCGCTTTGCGCAGCGATGCCGTAAAGCTGGAGAGCCCGATGCCTTGCTACAGCCTCGAGGGCGTGCGCCCCGTCGTACACCCGACCGCCTATGTCCATCCCACCGCCGTGCTGATCGGCGACGTTATCGTCGGCCCCGGCTGTTACGTCGGCCCTCTGGCGGCACTGCGCGGTGATTTCGGGCGGATCGTCCTCGAAGAGGGCGCGAACCTTCAGGACACCTGCGTCATGCACGGGTTCCCGGACAGCGACACCGTCGTCGAGCGCAACGGCCACATTGGCCATGGCGCTGTGCTGCACGGCTGCCGCATCGGCGAGGACGCCCTGGTGGGCATGAACGCCGTGGTGATGGATTACGCGCAGATCGGTGCTCGCTCCATCGTTTCAGCCGCCGCCTTCGTCAAGGCCAAGTTCGAGTGCGCTGCGCAAAGCCTGGTGATGGGCGCGCCGGCCAGCGTCAAGCGCAGCCTCAGCGACGAAGAGATCGCCTGGAAGCGCCGTGGCACCGAGGAATACCAGGCCCTGGCCAGGCGCTGTATCGAAAGCCTGGTGGAGTGCCAGCCGCTGGCAGAGATAGAAGAAGAGCGCCCGCGCCTGGGGGATTCCGGTTTCCGGCCGAAGGCAGGGGCAGGGAAGGGCGCATGAGTACTGGGGTTCGCTCCAATGGCCAGGCGGTGCGGCGGGCAGGTATAGTCGCCGCTCCTTCGCCTGCGCAACGTGCCATGACCGCTCTAGCACCGCTGAACCAGCTGATCAATCGCTTCCAGGAACAGACGCCGATCCGCGCCAGTTCGCTGATCATCACCCTGTATGGCGATGCCATCGAACCCCACGGCGGCACCGTCTGGTTGGGCAGCCTGATCAATCTGCTGGAACCGTTCGGCATCAACGAGCGGCTGATCCGCACCTCGATCTTCCGCCTGACCAAGGAAGACTGGCTGACCGCCGAAAAGGTCGGCCGGCGCAGTTACTACAGCCTGACCGGCACCGGCCGGCGGCGGTTCGAAAAGGCTTTCAAGCGCGTCTACAGCTCCAGCCTGCCGGCCTGGGACGGTTCCTGGACCCTGGTGATGCTCTCGCAGATCGCTGCCGACAAGCGCAAGCAGGTCCGCGAGGAACTGGAATGGCAGGGCTTTGGCGCGATTTCTCCGACCGTCATGGCCTGCCCGCGCGCCGACCGCAGCGACGTCATGGCGACTCTGCAGGATCTCGAAGTCGCCGACGATTGCATTGTCTTCGAAACCCGCGCGCAGGACGTGCTGGCGTCCCGTGCCATGCGCCTGCAGGTGCGCGAGAGCTGGAAGATCGACGAGCTCGGCGAGCACTACAGCGAATTCATCCAGCTGTTCCGCCCGCTCTGGCAGGCACTGCGCGAGCAGGACCAGTTGCGCCCGGAAGACTGCTTCCTGGCGCGCACCCTTTTGATCCACGAATACCGCCGGCTGCTACTGCGCGACCCACAACTGCCCGACGAGCTGCTGCCGGGTGATTGGGAAGGCCGCGCCGCGCGACAGCTGTGCCGCAACATCTACCGACTGATCCACGCCAAGGCCGAGGACTGGCTGAACCGCAACCTGGAGACCGCCGACGGCCCGCTGCCGGACGTCGGGGAAAGCTTCTACAAGCGTTTCGGCGGATTGAACTGACAGGAGTTGGCGTGAAAAATGCCTCCCGCTCTGCAACGCTGCGGCTGCAGCGCGGGGACACCGCCGCGAATCCTTCCTGAGAAGGCGAGCGGCGGACGATGACGACAGGCCCATGAGGCTGTCGCTGAATAACAACAAACAATGCGTGTGAGGCTTTGCAGGTCATGAATTCTTCATCGACATTGAGGGATGACGCTTTCGAGGCGTGGCTGGGACAGGTCAACCGGGCGTGCGGTCGTTTCGATGCGCGTACCCTCGGCCCCCAGTTCCATGGACGGTTGCGCGAGTACCAGGGCGGTGCGATCAAGCTTTCCGTGGTCGACATGGCCCAGGTGCACCTCTACCGGACCAGCAAGGAGGTCGGCTCCAGCGCCGGCGGCCACTACTACGCGGTGTTCCAGCTCGAAGGGCGCTCGCGCCTGGAGCAGGGCGACAACCGTGTGGAGCTGTCGCGAGGCGACATCAGCCTGATCGACGCCAGCCGCCCCAGCGACATGACCTACCTGGAGGAATCCCGGCAGCTCTCGCTGATCCTTCCGCGCCAGGTGATCGAGCGCGGCCTGCGCATGTCGGAAGTGACCTGCGCCTCGAAGATCCCCGCCAGCTCGCCGATTGCCGTGCTCGCCAATCGACTGATCGTCGAGACCAGCCAGCAGGAAAGCCTCGGCATGCTGGAAAGCGAAGCGACCCTCGACGCCCTGGTGACGCTGCTGCGCCCGGCGCTGGCCAGCCACGACGCCGAGCAGGACAACCACGAACGCATGTTCCGCAAGGCCACCGTCTTCATCGACCAGCACATCGGCGCCGAAGAGCTCTGCCCCGAGCTGATCGCCCGTGAAGTGGGCATTTCGGTGCGCGGCCTGTACCGCATGTTCGCCAAGAAGGGCCTGGTGGTGGCGCAGTACATCAAGAACCGCCGCCTGGACTTCTGCGCCGAAACCCTGCGCAACGCCCAGTTCGAGCAGAAGCTGTCGGCGCTGGGCTATGCCTGGGGCTTCTCCGATTCGAGCTACTTCTCCACGGCGTTCAAGGGGCGCTTCGGGGTTTCTCCGGGCGAGTATCGCAAGCGTTACGCCAATTGATTCAGCCGGTCGACGGCGATACCCATGCCGTGGGTTAGCACCGTGCCCATGCGGGTTCGCGAGCAAGGACCAGGCGTCCCCCCTCGGTCCTACGAAGAGAGCGACGGTGCTACCTCTGTAGGAGCGAGCTTGCTCGCGAACGCTTTCGCACAATGATCCTCGTCACCTGAGTGCCATCCTGGCACTCCCGCCAACACGTCTGGCACAGAGGAAAAGACTCTCCCGAGCGCCGCTGGCAACAATCAGCTTCGATGACGCGCGCCCTCTCGGCCGCACGCTGTTCTCGAAGGTGATATCCCGATGTCCCGTAACAAGCTCCGATTCGGTGCCCTCGGCCTGCTGCTGGCCGGCGCGCTGCTGCAACCGGTCCTGGCGTTCGCCGGGGGCTGCCCGGCAAACGATGCGCAGAAAGGCGAGACCGTCTTCGCCCGCGACTGCTCGATCTGCCACACCGCCAAGGCCGACGGCCCCGGCATGATGGGCCCCAACCTGCATGGCGTGGTCGGCCGCATGGCCGGTTCGCTCGCCGGCTTCAGCTATTCCCAGGCGATGAAGAGCAAGGGCGCGGCCTGGTCGCGCGACAATCTCGACGCCTTCGTCAGCCAGCCCCAGGCCGCCGTGCCCGGAACCTACATGCCCTTTGCAGGCTTGGCCGACGCGGCCGAGCGGCGGGCGCTCACCTGCTGGCTGAGCCAGCAGCACTGATATTCCAGGAGAGACCATGAACGTCACACAGACTCTGCCCAAGGTCACGGCCTTCCTGCAGCGCAAGCATGGCTGCTTCATCGACGGCGCCTGGGTGGTGCCCGAAGGCGCCCGCACCGACGTGCTGAACCCGGCCACCGGCGAGGCGATCTCCAGCGTTGCCGACATCGACACCGACCTGCTCGACCACGCGGTGAAGTCCGCCCACGCCTCCTACAAGTCCCGCGTCTGGGCCGATTTGCGCCCGGCCGACCGCGAGCGCATTCTGCTGCGCTTCGCTGACCTGGTGGAAGCCAACGGCGAAGAACTGGCCCAGCTGGAAACCCTCAGCCAGGGCAAGTCGATCAATATCGCGCGTATGCTGGATGTGGGCGCCACCGTCGAGTTCATGCGCTACATGGCTGGCTGGGCGACCAAGATCGAAGGCCAGTCGCTGAACGTCTCCATCCCGCTGCCGCCGGGCGCCAAGTTCACCGCCTACACCCGCCGCGAGCCGGTAGGCGTGGTCGCCGGCATCGTGCCGTGGAACTTCCCGCTGATGATCGCTGTGTGGAAGTTGATCCCGGCACTGGCTACCGGTAACAGCGTGGTGATCAAGCCCGCTTCGGAAACTCCTCTGACCGCCTTGCGCCTGGCTGAACTGGCCTTCGAAGCCGGCGTACCGGCCGGCGTGTTCAACCTGGTGACTGGCGATGGCCCGCGTATCGGTGGTGGCCTGGCCAGCCACAAGTTGGTCAATAAGGTGTCCTTCACCGGTTCCACTGCGGTGGGTCGCAGCGTCGGCCTGGCCGCCGTGCAGAACATGACCCGCTTTGCCCTGGAACTGGGCGGCAAGAACCCGATGATCGTGCTGGCCGACGCCAACATCGACAACGCGGTGCAGGGCGCGCTGCTGGGCGGCTTGCTGAACAACGGCCAGGTCTGCGCTGCGGCTTCGCGCTTCTACGTACATCGCTCGCGCTACGACGAGTTCGTCGAGAAGCTGGCCGCTGCCGTCGCCGGCATGAGCCTGGGCGAGGGCATGGATCCATCCGCGCAGATCAACCCGCTGGTATCCGCCAAGCAGCAGCGCAGCGTACTGGAGCACATTGCCCGCGCCGGTGAGCAGGGCGCGCGCATCGTCTGTGGCGGTGAGCGGATCGCTGGCAACGGTTTCTACGTGCAGCCCACCGTGCTGGCGGACGTGACCATGCAGATGGCCGTGGCCCGTGACGAAGTCTTCGGCCCGGTGCTGGCGGTGCTGCCGTTCGATGATGAAGACCAGGCCATCGAGATGGCCAACGACAGCGAATACGGTCTGGGCGCGAGCCTGTGGACGAACGACCTGAGCAAGGCGATGAACCTGGTGCCGCGCATCGAGTCCGGCACCGTGTGGGTCAACGCCCACGTGCTGCTCGACCCGAGCATGCCCTTCGGCGGCGTCAAGCAGTCGGGCATGGGCCGCGAGTTCGGCCGTGCCGTGGTCGAGGCCTATACCGAGATCAAGTCGGTGTGCATCGCGCACTGATTGATAGAGAGAGCAACACCCTCGTTTAGCAGCGGGCCTTCGGGCCCGTTTTTTTTTGCGCGGGATTTGTATCGGACCGGACTTGTAGGAGCGAGCTTGCTCGCGAACCGCCCAGCCGCGGTGACACTGGCTGTTCGCGAGCAAGGACTAGGCGTCCCCCTCGGCCCTACGAAAAGCCTCGCGCGGTGGCGAGTCGTAGGATGGGTGGAGCGCAGAGCGGTATGAGGCGTAGGGCGAATAACGCTGACGCGTTATGCGCCCTACGGTCCGCGGGAATCGCATCAGTGCGCTGGCAGAATCCGTCCGCGGCATTCGCCGAAGCCGATGGTCGCATGCCCCTCGCGGCGGCAGCGGGCGCGCAGGATGATCTCGTCGCCGTCTTCGAGGAAGCGCCGTTCTTCGCCATTGGCCAGCACCACCGGCTGCTTTCCACCAAAGGTCATTTCCAGCAGGCTGCCGAAGCTGTCAGGGGTCTCGCCGGAGAGGGTACCGGAGCCGAACAGGTCGCCCGGTTGCAGGCGGCAGCCATTGACGCTGTGGTGCGCGACCATCTGTGCGACCGTCCAGTACATGTTCAACGTGTTGCTCAGGGCAATGCGCTCGGGAGCCTGGTGTTCGCGGCGCATGCGCGCAGTGTGCAGCAGCACTTCCAGCTCGATATCCAGAGCGCCGTGTTGCTGGTCGCCTTCGTCGTACAGGTACGGCAGCGGCTGCGGGTCGCCTTCCGGGCGGGCCGGCTGGGCCACGCGGAAAGGCTCCAGCGCCTCGGCGGTGACCACCCAGGGCGACACCGTGGTGGCGAAGCTCTTCGACAGGAACGGTCCCAGCGGTTGGTATTCCCAGGCCTGAACGTCACGCGCGGACCAGTCGTTGAGCAGGCAGAAGCCGGCGATGTGGCCGGAGGCCGCATTGATCGGGATCGCCTTGCCCTGGTCGTTGCCCTGGCCGATCCAGATGCCCAGTTCCAGCTCCAGGTCCATGCGTGCGCAGGGGCCGAAGGTCGGTACGTCGACGCCGGCGGGCAGGGTCTGGCCGTTGGGGCGGCGCACCTCGGTGCCGGAGGGCACGACGGTGGACGCGCGACCGTGGTAGCCGATGGGCACGTACTTGTAGTTGGGCAGCAGCGGGTTGTCCGGGCGGAACAGTTTGCCGACGTTCTTCGCGTGGTGGATGCCGACGTAGAAGTCGGTGTAGTCGCCAACCTTGGCCGGCAGGTGCATGCGGCACGCGGCCTGGGGCTTGAGCAGCGCGGCGCCCAAGTGCTCCATGCGCTTCTGTTCGCCGCTACCTTCGCTGAGCAGGTAGATCAGCGCATCGCGCAGGGTACGTCGTGCGGTGCCCCCGAGGGCAAAGAAGGCGTTCAGGCTGTCGCCGCTGGCCACCAGCGCGGCCTGGTGCGCGGCGCCGTGGAAGAGGCCGGTTTCGCAAGCGGTCTTCAGGTCGAAGATGTAGTCGCCGATGGCCACGCCGCCACGGGGCGAGTCACCCGGCGGGCTGAACACGCCCAGCGGCAGGTTCTGCAGGGGAAAATCCGGGTGGCCGTTGGCCGATTCGATCCAGCTTTGTGTGCTGTGGGCGGCGCTCATGTTACTGCTCCTGGGAAGGGTCGAAGGTCTTCTGCATGCCGCTCCAGCAGCTGTCGTAGTCAGGCTGCAGCTGCGGGCAGTCGAGGGCGAAGCGGCTGGGGCGCAGCACGCGGCCGGTCTCGAACATGAAGGCCATGGTCTGGTCGATCTTGTGGGGTTTTAGGTCGGCGGTGATGGCCTGCCGCGTGGTGGCGTTGTCCGGGCCGTGGGCGCTCATGCAGTTGTGCAGCGAGGCGCCGCCGGGGACGAAGCCGTCGGCCTTGGCGTCGTACACGCCCTGGATCAGGCCCATGAACTCGTTCATCAGGTTGCGGTGGAACCACGGCGGGCGGAAGGTGCTCTCGGCCACCATCCAGCGCGGCGGGAAGATCACGAAGTCCATGTTGGCCATGCCATGGGTGTCGCTGGGCGAGGTCAGTACGGTGAAGATGGACGGGTCCGGGTGGTCGTAGCTCACCGTGCCGATGGTGTTGAAGCGGCGCAGGTCGTACTTGTAGGGCACGTTGTTGCCGTGCCAGGCGACGACGTCCAGCGGCGAGTGGTCGAGCTGGGTGGCCCAGAGTTCGCCGAGGAATTTCTGCACCAGTTGCACCGGGCCTTCCACGTCTTCGTAATGCGCCACCGGGGCGAGGAAGTCGCGGGCATTGGCCAGGCCGTTGCTGCCGATGGGACCGAGGTCGGGCAGGCGCAGGGCGGCGCCGTGGTTCTCGGCGATATAGCCGGCGGCCTGGCTGTCGAGCAGTTCGACGCGCAAGCGCATGCCGCGCGGGATCACGGCGATTTCCAGCGGTTCGACCTCCAGCATGCCGAGTTCGGTGACCAGGCGCAGGCGGCCGGCCTGGGGCACGATCAGCAGTTCGCCGTCGGCGTTGAAGAATACCCGGCGCATCGAGATATTGGCGCGGTAGGCATACAGGCTGACGCCACTGCAGGCTTCTGCCTCGGCGTTGGCGGCCATGCATAGCAGGCCGTCGACGAAGTCGGTAGGCTCCTGCGGGATTTCAAAGCTGTTCCAGCGCAGGCGATTGGGCGTGACCGGGCCAAGCGCCGTGCCGGTGATCTGCCGCTCCAGGCGCTCGAAGCGCGGGTGCGCGGCGGACGGGCGGATGCGATACAGCCAGGTGCGCCGGGCTTCGCTGCGCGGGACGGTAAAGGCGGTGCCGGAGAACTGCTCGGCGTAGAGCCCGAACGGTACCTGCTGCGGCGAGTTCATGCCTACGGGCAGTGCACCCGGCAGGGCCTCGCTGGCGAATTCGTTGCCGAACCCGGATTGGTAGGCAGGAGAGGCGGTCATGGTGGTTTTACTCTTTTTATCGTAATTGAATTACGATTAACGTAATTTCGTGTCGACGGGCCGTCAAGCCCGTCCGGGAGTTCCTTTAAGTTGAAGACCATGAACGACGCAGAAGACTCCGTCCCGACGAAGGGCGCGAAGGTGCAGTCCGCCGAGGTCGGCACGCAGATCCTCAAGGCCCTGGCGGACCTCGCGCCGAGTACCTCGCTCAAGCGCCTGGGCGAGTACCTGGACATGCCGGCGGCCAAGGTTCATCGCTACCTGCAGGCATTGATCGCCAGTGGCTTCGCCGAGCAGGATCCCCTGACCAACCATTACGGCCTGGGGCGTGAGGCGCTGTACGTCGGCCTGGCCGCAATCCGCCGGCTGGATGTGGTGAAGGTCGCCAGCCCGGCGCTGGCCGATCTGCGCGACGCGCTGGGGCAGACCTGCTTCCTCGCCATCTGGGGCAGTCACGGGCCCACCGTGGTGCAGGTCGAGCCGGCCCAGGGCATGGTCACGCTGGTCACGCAGGTAGGCTCGGTGTTGCCGCTGCATGGTTCATCCACCGGGCTGGTGTTCGCGGCGTTCAAGGCTGGGCTGGAGGAGGGCGCGGACCAATCAGTGCTGGAGAGCATTCGCAGCGAAGGACTGCATGCGGTCCACGGTTTGCTGATGCCTGGAGTGAACGCGCTGTCGGTGCCGCTGTTCAAGACCGGCCGCGAACTGGCCGGGGTGATTACCGTGGTTGGCTCACAAGCGAGCTTTGCCGCCGAAGTTCACGGTGAGGCGGCGGGGGCGCTGCTGGAAGTGGCACGGGAGATCAGTTTGCGGATGGGGGGAAAGATCTGAGATTCCGCAACCATGGATCTCGCTCACTCTAACCCTCCCTAAAGGGAGAGGGGAACGTTCGGTGCGAGGAGAAATTCTGAGTCAGCCGGCGCTCTCGAAGTGTTCCCTCTGGGAGGGGGAGGGGCTCTTGGGCCCGTGGCGCGATCACTCCCGCTCCATCCCCGCCCAATCTGTCCCGTGCACCAGCACATCGCTCAGCGCCTGCGCGGCGCTGGACAACTGGTGCTCCGCCAGGCAGAACAGGCCAACGCGGCGCTCGATGCGCGGTTCCTCAAGCACCACGCAGCGCGCGCCCAACTCCTCCATCTGCTGCCGGCACAGACGCGGTACGGCGCTGACGCCCAGCCCCTCGGCGACCATCCGGCCCACCGTCACCAACTGGTGGCTTTCGAACGCCACCGGCAGTCGACCGTGCCGTGCCGCCAACTGGTCTTCCAGCAACAAGCGCACGGCTGACGGGCGCTGCAGGGTGATGAAGTGATCTTCCAGCAACTGCTCCCAGGTAATTCGCGCCTCATTCGCCAGCAGTGAATCCGCCGGCAGCACCGCGACGAAACGGTCGGTATAGAAGGGCGTGAAGGTCAGCCCGTCGAGACTGTCCGGTTCCAGTGCGATGCCCAGTTCCACACGGCGGTTGCGGACCATCTCCAGCACCTGCTCGTTGATCACGTCGTGTACCGCCACATTCACCTTCGGGTGGCGATCACGGAAGGTGCGCAGCACGGCAGGCAGCAGGTTGCCGGCGAAGGAGGGCATGGCGGCGATGGAAACCTTGCCCAGTTGCAGGGTGAAGTGCTGGTGCATCAGTTCTTCGGCGTTGTCCCAGTCCGCCAGCAGGCGCCGTGCCACCGGCAGCAACGTCTCGCCTTCGGGTGTCAATGCCACGCTGCGCGTAGTGCGTACCAACAACTGGCCGCCCAGGGATTCCTCCAGGCTCTTGATCGCCAGGCTCAGCGCCGGTTGCGACAGGTGCAGGCGCTCGCAGGCCTGGGCGAAGCTCAAGCTCTGGGCCACGGCGAGGAAGGCGCGCAGTTGCTTTACGGTCATTTATAAATACGCCAAATCAATCGATTGGAAAAACAAACTTAACAAATCAGTCTTTGCCGGTGAAGCTGCATTCGCTCTCTGACCGATGGGTCGGACATTCCAAATAAGAAAGAGGCAGCAACATGGCAGGACTCGACAAGCGTGTAGGCAGTTACGAGGAAGCCCTCGCCGGGCTCACCGACGACATGACGGTACTGGCCGGCGGTTTTGGCCTGTGCGGCATCCCGGAGAACCTCATCGCGCAGATCCGCAAGCTGGGCGTGAAGGGCCTGACTGTGGTCTCCAACAACTGCGGCATCGACGGTTTCGGTCTCGGCGTGCTGCTGGAGGATCGGCAGATCCGCAAGATGATCGCCTCCTACGTTGGCGAAAATGCGTTGTTCGAGCAGCAACTGCTGTCCGGTGAACTGGAGGTCGAGCTGACCCCGCAGGGCACCCTGGCGGAAAAACTCCGTGCCGGCGGCGCCGGCATCCCGGCCTTCTTCACCGCCACCGGCTACGGCACCCCGGTCGCCGATGGCAAGGAAGTGCGCGAGTTCGAGGGCCGCCACTACGTGATGGAACGCGCCATCACCGGTGACTTCGCCATCGTCAAGGGCTGGAAGGCCGACCACTATGGCAACGTCATCTATCGCCACACTGCGCAGAACTTCAATCCCATCGTCGCCACCGCGGGCCGCATCACCGTCGTCGAAGTGGAAGAAATCGTCGAACCGGGCGAACTGGACCCGACCCAGATCCACACCCCCGGCATCTACGTCGACCGCATCATTCAGGGAACCTTCGAAAAGCGTATCGAAAAACGCACCGTGCGTTCCTGAGCCCACCGGACAAGAGAGACAAGAAGATGGCATTGACCCGCGAACAAATGGCTCAGCGCGTGGCGCGCGAGCTGCAGGATGGCTTCTACGTGAACCTGGGCATCGGCATCCCGACCCTGGTCGCCAACTACGTGCCCGAGGGCATGGAAGTGATGCTGCAATCGGAGAACGGCCTGCTCGGCATGGGTGCGTTCCCCACCGAGGACAGCGTCGACGCCGACATGATCAACGCCGGCAAGCAGACCGTGACCGCCGTGAAGGGCGCGTCGATCTTCGACTCCGCGCAATCCTTCGCGATGATCCGTGGCGGCCACGTCGACCTCACCGTGCTGGGCGCTTTCGAGGTGGACGTACAGGGCAACATCGCCTCCTGGATGATTCCCGGCAAGCTGGTGAAAGGCATGGGCGGCGCCATGGACCTGGTGGCCGGCGCGGACAACATCATCGTCACCATGACCCACGCCTCCAAGGACGGTGAATCCAAGCTGCTGGAACGCTGCTCGCTGCCGCTGACCGGCGCCGGCTGCATCCGCAAGGTGCTCACCGATCTGGCCTACCTGGAGATCGAGGACGGCGCCTTCATCCTGCGCGAGACCGCGCCGGGCGTGAGCGTTGCCGAGATCGCCGAGAAGACCGCCGGCCGCCTGATCGTGCCGGACGATGTGAAGGAAATGACCTTCTGAGTTATCCCGCGCTTCCCTCTCCCCAACCCTGGCTACGCGCCCCGCTCCGAAGGGAGAGGGGGGGAGAGGGCAGCCCAAGCCTTCCGGAGAATGATCCATGCAAGACGTAGTGATAGTCGCCGCCACCCGCACCGCCATCGGCGCCTTCCAGGGCAGCCTGGCGAATATTCCCGCCCATGAACTGGGCAGCCTGGTGATCCGCTCGCTGCTCGAACGCAGCGGCGTGAAGCCGGACCAGATCGATGAAGTGATCCTCGGCCAGGTACTCACCGCCGGCGCCGGACAGAACCCCGCGCGCCAGGCGTCCATCGGTGCTGGTCTGCCGGTTGAAGTACCCGCGATGACCATCAACAAGCTCTGCGGTTCGGGCCTGAAATCGCTGTTCCTCGGCGTCCAGGCGATCCGCTGTGGCGATGCCGACGTGGTGATCGCCGGCGGCCAGGAAAGCATGAGCCTGGCGCCCTATGTACTGCCCAAGGCCCGTACCGGCCTGCGCATGGGTCACGCAGAACTGCAGGACACCTTGCTGCGCGATGGCCTGATCGATGCCTTCAACGACTACCACATGGGCATCACCGCCGAGAACCTGGCGGAGAAGTTCGGCATCAGCCGTGAAGCCCAGGACGCCTTCGCCGCGCAGTCCCAGCTCAAGGCCGCCTCGGCCATTGAAGCCGGGCGCTTCAAGGACGAGATCACCCCGGTGCTGATTCCCCAGCGCAAGGGCGAGCCGCTGTCCTTCGACACCGACGAGCAGCCGCGCGCCGGCACCACTGCCGAGTCCCTGGCCAAGCTCAAGCCGGCCTTCAAGAAGGACGGCACCGTCACCGCCGGCAACGCCTCCACCCTCAACGACGGCGCCGCCGCCGTGCTGCTGATGAGCGCCGATCGCGCACGCAGTCTGAACCTGCCGGTTCTGGCGCGTATCCAAGCCTATGCCAGCAGCGGCGTCGACCCGTCGATCATGGGTATCGCCCCGGTGACCGCGACCCGCAGCTGCCTGGAAAAGGCCGGCTGGAGTCTCGACGACGTCGAGCTTATCGAGGCCAACGAAGCTTTCGCTGCGCAGGCCCTGTCGGTCGGCAAGGAGCTGGGCTGGAACGCCGAGAAGGTCAACGTCAACGGCGGCGCCGTCGCCCTTGGCCACCCAATCGGCGCTTCCGGCGCTCGCGTGTTGGTGACCCTGCTCCACGAAATGCTCCGCCGCGATGCGAAGAAGGGCCTGGCGACCCTGTGCATCGGCGGTGGCCAGGGTGTCGCCATGGCCCTCGTCCGGGACTGAGGCGCGCGACTAACGACCTATTGGCGAGCGCCGGGCGGCATGTAGCAATGCTGCTCAGGCAGGCGGGATGGGAGGTGGGCACACCGACAGACGACATCCCGCCGCGGTTTTCGGCGTCCCCCCGGTGCCGGCAAACCCTTGCGTCACCGCTCGGCCCCACGCAGGCCGGGCGGTTTTTCTGTTTCTGAACACCGCACCATTGCCACAACGAGCTCATCCGAATTGAGCCATGACAAGAACAATGAGGTAGACCATTATGAATTCCCACGTGCACACCCCCGGCACTGCCTTGCAGGACAGCCGCTCCGCGCGCTTCGCCATGGCCTGTTCCAACTGGGCCGAACGCTGGTTCCCCGACTCCTGGGTCTTCGCCGCACTCGCGGTGCTGATCGTCACCGTCGCCGCGCTGGCCATCGGCGCGCCGGCCACGGAGACCGCCAAGGCCTTTGGTGACGGCTTCTGGAGCCTGATTCCCTTCACCATGCAGATGGCCTTCGTGGTCATCGGCGGTTACGTGGTTGCCAGCTCCGGCCCGGCTTCCAGGCTCATCGACCTGTTCGCCCGCGTGCCGAAGAACGGCCGCTCGGCGGTGGCCTGGGTCGCGCTGATCTCCATGGTCGCTTCGCTGCTCAACTGGGGCCTGTCCCTGGTGTTCGGCGGCCTGCTGGTGCGCGCACTGGCTCGCCGCGAAGACCTGAAGATGGACTACCGCGCCGCTGGTGCAGCCGCCTACCTGGGCCTGGGCGCGGTATGGGCGCTGGGCCTGTCGTCGTCCGCCGCGCAGTTGCAGGCCAACCCGGCCAGCCTGCCGCCGTCGATCCTGGCGATCACCGGCGTCATCCCGTTCACCGAGACCATCTTTCTCTGGCAATCCGGCGTGATGCTGCTGGCCCTGGTGCTGGTGTCGCTGGTGATCGCCTACATGACCGCACCAGGCGCCGGCAGCGCCCGCGATGCCAAGGCCTGCGGCGTGGACGTCAGCTTCACCCCGCCCAGCGCGCCGAAGGCGACCCGCCCGGGCGAGTGGCTGGAGCACAGCCCGCTGCTGATCCTGATGCTGGTGGCCCTGGCCGGTGGCTGGCTGGTCCACGAGTTCAGCACCAAGCCGGCGATCACCGCGATCTCCGGGCTGAATACCTACAACCTGCTGTTCATCATGGCCGGCGCGCTGCTGCACTGGCGCCCGCGCAACTTCCTTGATGCCGTGGCGCGCGCCGTGCCGACCACCACCGGTGTGCTGATCCAGTTCCCGTTGTATGGCTCTATCGCTGCGATCCTGACCACGGTGAAGGGCGGCGACGGCTCGACCATCGCCCACCATATCTCCACCTTCTTCGTGCAGATCGCCTCCCACGACACCTATGCGCTGCTCATGGGCGTGTACTCGGCGGTGCTGGGCTTCTTCATCCCGTCCGGCGGCGGCAAGTGGATCATCGAGGCGCCCTACGTGATGCAGGTGGCCAATGAGCTGCAATACCACCTGGGCTGGGCGGTGCAGATCTACAACGCCGCCGAGGCGCTGCCGAACCTGATCAACCCGTTCTACATGCTGCCGCTGCTGGGGGTGCTGGGCCTGAAGGCCCGCGACCTGATCGGCTTCAGCTTCGTCCAGTTGCTGGTGCACATCCCGCTGGTGCTGTTCCTGCTCTGGGCGCTGGGCACCACCCTGCAGTACCTGCCGCCGGTCCAACCGTAACCACGCATTCGGTTCCGGCAGCAGCAAGCCCGGATGTCGCAAGACATCCGGGCTTCTTCATGGTCAGCCGCGGCTGATTTCCACCGGGCCCAGCACGCGGGCGTCCAGGTGCTCGCCGCTGAGCTGCGCGGCATCCTGGTCGAACACTTCGCGCAGCCAGTCGCTGACGGCCTGGAAGCGGCCGATGCGGCCGGCGTCGCGGTGGCTGAGCAGCCAGATTTCCCGCATGACCACCGGCCCGGACAGCCGCACCAACCCTTCGCGATCACCGAGGATGCACGGCAGCAGGGCCATGCCCAGGCCGCTCTGGCAGGCATGGATCAGCGTGGTCACGCTGCTGGCGCGCAGGGCGAAGCCGGCGCCGGGGGCGAAGCGCCGCACCCAGGCCATCTCCGGCGTATCGTCGAGTTCCTCGCCGTAGCCCAGCCAGGCCTGCTGTGGCCACAGCTCCACCGGCACGCGGGAAAAGGACGTGGCCGCGTACACGGCAAAACCGATGTCGGCGACCTTGCGCATCACCAGTGCGGCGTCTTCCGCCGGGCGTGCCAGGCGTAGCGCGAAGTCGGCCTCGCGACGGGTGAAGGACAACGAACGGTTCGCCGGGATCAGCTGCAACTGCAGGCTCGGGTAGGTGCGCGCCAGGTGGGGCATGTGCTGCACCAGCCAGTGGCTGAAGAGGAAGTCCACCGCCGTGATGCGCACGCTGCCGCTGATGGCGCTGGCTTCGTCGCGGGTCTCCAGCAGCATGCTCTGCACATCGCCGAGGATGCGCTCGGCATGGCTGAGAAAGGCCTCGCCGGCGTCGGTGGCCTTGTAGCCGGCGTTGTCGCGAATGAACAGCCGCGTCTGCAGCGCGGCTTCCGCCGCCACCAGGCGCCGGCTCATGGTCGAGGGATCGACGCCCAGGGCGCGGCCGGCGGCGCTCATGCTGCCGTGGCGGGCGAGGGCGAGGAGGATCGGAATGTCGTTCCAGTCGAAGTTCATGGCTATCTCGTGGCGGGCTTCAGAAGTGCACGTCGGCAGTTGCCACGACCTTGGCGCGCGGGCCGAAACTGCTGATGCTGCCCAGCACCGCATTGTGGTGCGCGGTGATCTGCGCGGCGCTGAGCACGGCGTTGTCGACGGTGGAATGGGCATCGCCCACCAGCGTCACCGCATAGCCCTGGGCCAGTGCGCGGCGGGTGGTGGTATCGACGCAGTAGTCGCTCTGCAGGCCGCAGATCACCAGGTGATCGATGCCACGTGAATGCAGGTGTTCGCCCAGGTCGGTGCGCAGGAAGGAGTCCGGGGTGGTCTTGCGCACCTTCAGGTCGGAGTGACGGGTGAGCAGGCGCGGTTCCAGCTGCCAGCCGGCGCTGCCATACTGCAAATCGTCATCCTCGTGCTGCACCAGCACCACCGGCACGCCGGCCTCGCGCGCCGAGTGGCTCAGGCTGTTGATGCGCTGCAGCACGTTGTCGATGTCGAAACAGGCGAAGTCGCCGGTGCACAGGTCGGACTGGACGTCGATGATCAGCAGGGCGGTGCTCATGGAGGGAAGATTCCGAAGGGGCGGTGAAGCTGGGAATGGTAGCCGCCCGAGTGCGGCGGGCCAATGCCGGCGGACATTTGCTGCCAAAGCCGTATTTCCCTTTGCCCCGGCTTGGGCGATGGTGTCGGCCATGAACCGGACCGGATGTCGATGAACAATCTCCCCGCCAAGACCCTGATTCTCGCCAACGGCCTGCGTGCCACTGTCATTCATGCTCCCGGCGCCAGCCACGCCGCTGCGCTGCTGCGCATTGCCCGTGGCAGCCACGACGAGCCCGAAGCCTTTCCCGGCCTTGCGCATTTCACCGAACACCTGCTGTTCCTCTGCGGCGAACGCTTCGTCGAGGGTGAGCGACTGATGCCCTGGGTGCAGGCGCGCGGAGGGCGGGTCAACGCCAGCACCCGCGCGCGGCAGACCGACTACTTCTTCGAGGTGCCGGCCGATGCACTGGGGGACGGATTGGCACGCCTGCTGGGCATGCTCGCGCGACCACGCCTGGATGAAGCCGTGCAGGTGGCCGAACGCGAAGTGCTGGAGGCCGAGTTTCTTGCCCGCGGCCGCGATCCCGATACCCTGATCGACGCCGCCCTGGCCTTGGCGGTGGCGCCGGGGCACGCGCTGGGACGCTTCGTGGCCGGCCGGCGCGACACCTTGAAGGTGGAAAGCGCCGAGTTCCAGCAGGCGCTGCGTGATTTCATCCGCTCCTGCCAGGTCGGCGGTGCGCTGGAACTCTGGTTGCAGGGCCCGCAAACACTGGAAGAGCTGGCGATACTGGCGGAGCGTGAAGGGAGTGTGTTTCCCCTGGGCGCGGCCGTTGCAAGCACTGGCCGGGAATCCCTTCTGCCGCTCAGCGGTGAGGAGCTGAAACTGCGCCTGCCGGGTGCGCCACGGCTGGTCCTGGCATTCGCCCTGGATGGCATGGCGGGCGAGGGCGGCGCGCTGCTGGAGCAACTGCAGGGCTGGCTGGCCGACGAGGCGCCCGGCTCGCTGCTGGCCTGCCTGGGGCAGAACGGGCTGGCCGACAGTGCTCGTGCGCGCCTGAGTCGCTTCGCCGACGGCCAGGCGTTGCTGCGTTTCGATTTCGAACTGGCCGAAGCGTCCACGGCCGATCTCGTGGAGTCGGCCTTTCTCTCCTGGCTGGAGGCGCTGCGCAAGTTGCCGGCGGATGTGCTCGCCGCTGCGCCTGCCGATGGGGCAACGGGGTCATTGGCGCAGTTGCAGCGCAGAGCGCGCAGCGACGCGTCATCGGTCTGGCTCGGCCAATTGGTGGCGTCGCGAATGATCCGCCTGCTGGCCTCGGAGTTGGTGATCGGCGAATCCCTGACCTCGGCCGGCTTCATTCTCGACGTCGTGCGCTGCGCGAAGCGCGCCGCCGAACCGCTGCGTGCCGAGCCCTGGTCCTTTACACCGACGCAGCTTCCGGCCGACAGCGAGCCAGCGGCCCTGCACCTGCGCTGGCGCTTCCCCCAGGCGCCGGGTCGACAGGCCTTCCTCAGTGCCCGGCAGGTGTTGCGCCCGTTGGCTGGCGCGGCGCGGCACGAAGGTGTCACGCTGCGCCTGGAAGCCCTGGAAAGTGACTGGGCGCTGCTGCTGTCCGGCGCCAGAAACCAGCTCGCCGACCTAGCCGAGTGCGCTATCAATGCCCTCCAGCATCCTCCAGCCGCAGTACTGGGGCAGGGCGCGCGCCTGCTGGCGGCCGAACGCCGTCGCCGCGAAGGCGAAATGCCCATCCGTCAATTGATCGACCTGCTGCCGCAGGTGCTGGCGGGGGACAGCGAAGCGCTGCCGGACTGGTCGGCTGCTCACTGGGACGCCCTGGCCCTGGGTATCGAGTTGCCGGATACCCTGGCCGATCACTCGAGCGCCAGCCCGCTGCCACCGCGCAGCGGGCCGCCCGGCCGTCAGCGCCAGGTGCTGGAGACGCCGGGTGAAGCAGCGTTGCTGCTGTTCTGCCCACTGGTGTCCCGCTCGGTGGCGGACGAAGCCGCGTGGCGCCTGCTGGCGCGTGTGCTGGAGCCGGCTTTCTTCCATTGGCTGCGCGGTGAACGGCAGCTGGCTTATGCGCTGTACTGTGGTTTCCGCCAGATAGGCATGCGGCGCGGCATCCTCTTCGCAGTGCAGTCGCCGTTGCTCTCGGCTGTTGAATTGCAGGCCGAGGTGGACAGCTTCCTCTACCAGCAGGGCGAGGCCCTGCTGCGCATCGAGCCGCAGCGTGTCGACAGCCTGCGTGCTTCGCTGGCTGCCGAACTGGCCCGCGCGCCGGGCGATTTCGCCGAGCGTCTGCAGCAGGCCTGGCATGACCAGTTGGCGGGTGTCCTGCCGCCTCACCGGGCACTCATGGCCGAGGCCCTGGAGAGCCTCTGCGGCACCGAGCTACGCGCCGCGCATTCCGCGCTGACCTCTGCCCAGGGCGGCCACTGGCTGCTGCTCAGCCGCGCCTGAGACTCGTACTTTCGACCGAGGGTACCGTCCGCAAGGCGGTCGCCCGGTCGACTTCTGCCTTACGCCCCGCGACCTGCTCCCTGGGGCGGGTCCCAGGTAGTGGCCCGGCGGTCGCGACCCTGCGCGACCATCGCCGCGAGCCTGAGGTAGTGGCGGTCGCAGAGCCTTGCGCAGCGCTCTCGCAGAACGCCCGAAGGGCCCGGTGAAACGGCGCCAAAGCAGCGTATGGCGCGGCTTTCGCCATTTCGATAATCGCCTCCGCCACGACTGAAACCGCAGTCGTTCCATTCACCCGGAGAGCGCCATGAACAAGAACAACATCGCCGTCCGCCGCCAGCTTCTTCCGCTGGCACTGGCCACCCTGGCCCTATCTTCAGCGTCGAGCGGGGCTCGCGCCGACATCCTGCTGTACGACAAGGATGACACCACCTTTTCCACCGACGGCTACTTCAACGCCTTCTATGTGAACAGCGACGTCGACCGCAACGGCGATACCTACGACCGCCGCCAGTCGCGGGTGAAGATGGGCTTCCTGCCCAACTACATCGGCTTCAATTTCGGCAAGAAGATCGACGGCCTGACCCTCACCGGGCGCTCGTCGTTCTGGGTGACCATCAACGACAGCGAGCAGGACGGCACCGATACCGCCATCGACGTTCGCCAGTTCTACGGCAATGTCGCCGGCGACTGGGGCGAGGTGCTGATCGGCAAGGACTTCGGCCTGTTCTCGCGCTCCAACATCTTCCTCGACGAACTGCTCGCCGGCTTCGGCAACGCCAGCGACACCCTCGGCCTGGTGGACGGCAAGGGCGTGTCCTTCGGCAACATCGGCACCGGCTACCCGTACCCGTTCCCGACCTCGCAGATCACCTACCGCAACAACAACCTGGTGGATGGTCTACGCGTCGCTGTCGGCATCATGGACCCGATCGACACCAACCAGATCGACAAGGACGCCAGCGACGGCCTCGACGACAAGGCCTACCAGGACAACCCGCGCTACGAGAGCGAGATCAGTTACCAGTTCGATGTCGGCGGCGCGCAGATCTACAGCTGGGTCAACGGCGCCTACCAGACCTCGAAGAACACCAACGACGAAGTCGACAGCGTGACCTCCAAGGGCCTGGGCTACGGCATCCAGGCGAAGATGGGCGGCCTCTCGCTGACCGGCTCGGGCTTCACCGCCAAGGGCATCAACCCGTTCTTCACCAACAACGCCGGCGAAGCCGCGCTGCGCGAAGTGGACAGCCGCGGCGTGCTGCTGCAGGGCTCCTACAGCTGGGGCAAGAACCGTGTAGCGCTGTCCACCGGCGAGACCCGCGACGACGGCAACGGCCTGGGCAGCGCGGCGGACTACTCCACCAAGGGCATCGCCTACTTCCGCACCATCAACGACAACCTGAAGCTGGTAGCCGAGTACAACGTCTACGAAATCGACGGCCGCAAGGGCTCCACCGTCAGCGAGGACACCGACACCTTCGCAGTGGGCGCCGTCCTCAACTGGTAATCCCCCAACTCCTTTGGCTGCATTTCGGCGGGTCGGCACAGCGTGTCGCCCGCCTTTTTTCTTCACTTCAAGGAAGGCTCGTCATGATCGGATCGTGGAGCGCGCACGCGCAGACTTACCTGCTGGTTCTGTCCATCGCCACCACCCTGGTGTTCGCCCTGCCCATCTTCCTGGTGCCGCTGCTGTGGGCGCGGGTGATGCAGTGGCAGTTGCCGGAACACACCGATCTTGCGGCGTATTTCGGGCGCTGCCTGGGGGCGTTCATCCTCATCGTCGAAGCCTTGATGCTGCGCGCGGCGCTGACCGGCGAGGCGCTGCTGACCACTTTCGAGGTGCTGGCGGCGGTGGCGGGATTCATGGTGGTGGTGCACATCTACGGCGCGCTGCGCAGGATTCAGCCGTGGACGGAGACGGTGGAGACGGGGTTCTACGCCGGGATGCTGGTACTGACGTTGCTGTTCTGGCCCGCTGCCTGATGCAACAAGCCATTCCGTTGGGTCGCGAGGCCGCCTCCTCACACCGTAGGCCGCATAACGCGTCGGCGTTATCCGCCGTTGTGGCAATCGGCGGATACCCCGTTCCGGGTTATGCGCCCTACGGAATGGCTCTGGCTCTGGACTTTGAGGTCTTCCATTGGAATACCCGCATGCTCTGGAGTGCCCCTTCAGGAGGCCTCGTTGAATTGGAGTTCAGGGGTTGAGCGACATGGATGCCGCGGGCCCCTGGAACTCCGAAAAGCCGGATGCAGGGGCAAGACCTTTGCCTACTTTGGGTGGGGCGGCCATCCGTATTTCCAAAGTGGGTCGCCCGAGGGGGCGAAACGAAGTCTTTCAGCACACGCCGAAGCGGCGCATAACAACAAAACCCAAAGCGTCGCGGCTTCTACAGTGAAGTCGCGGAGCTTGTTCGCGAGCAAGCCCGCTCCTACAGACATCCCGCTACTTTCGGATAGACCCGCCGCGACCCAAGTAGCATGGGGCGCGCCCCGGCCGCTTCGTAGAATGCCAGCGTCGATATCCTGACTGGGCGTACGCCATGCACGAAACACAAGGAGTCGTTCGCGGCATGTCCGATGCCCGCGACGTCGAGGCGGTCGCCCAGGACCTGGCGCGCCAGCTGATCCATCCGAACCTGGGCTTCGTGCTGTTCTTCTGTTCCGCCGAATACGACCTGCCAGCGCTGGCCGCCGCGCTGGAGCAGTACTTCGGCGGTATCGACCTGGCCGGCTGCACCACCGCCGGCGAGATCACCCCGCAGGGTTATGGGCGTGGCTGCGTCACCGCCGTGGGCTTCGACCTGCGCAGCTTCGCCATCTCCTGTGCGCTGGTGGACGAGATGGAGCGCTTCAGCCTGATCGACGCGCAGCAGATGGTCGAGTCGCTGGTGGCGGACTGTCGCAGCGCCGGGCTGGCGCCGATCAAGGACCACAGTTTCGCCCTGACCCTGCTCGACGGTCTCTCCAGCCGTGAGGAAGTGGTGCTCGCCGCGCTCAGTGCTGCGCTCGGTGCCATCCCGCATTTCGGCGGCTCGGCCGGTGACGATAATCACCTGACCCACACCCACGTCTTCTACCAGGGCCAGTTCCACACGGGGGCGGCGGTGGTGGTGCTGTTCAACACCTGGCTCGACTTCGAGGTGTTCACCACCCACCACGTGCTGCCGAGCGAGGAGAAGCTGGTGGTCACCCGCGCCGACAGCGACAGCCGCCGCGTGCTGGAGCTCAACGCAGAACCGGCAGCGCTGGAATTCGCCCGCCTGGTCGGGGTGCCGCTGGAGCAACTGGACTTCTCGCTGTTCCCGGCGCACCCGCTGGCGGTGCGGGTGCGCGACCAGTACTACGTGCGTTCGATCCAGCAGATCAACGATGACCTCAGCCTGACCTTCTACTGCGCTGTGGAGAACGGCATCGTCCTCACCGCCATGAGCACCGGCCCGCTGCTGCCGGGGCTCCAGGCGCAGTTCCAGCGCCTGCACGAGCGCCTCGGCCCGCCACTGCTGACGATCGGCTGCGACTGCTTCCTGCGGCGGCTGGAGCTGGAGGTGGCCGGCGATACCGAGCCCACCGCCGAGTTCCTCCGCAGCCAGCAGGTGATCGGCTTCAACACCTACGGGGAACAATTCAATGGCATGCATATCAACCAGACCTTCACCGGTGTCGCCATTGGCCGTCCTCGGGGCAACGCCGGAGGCTGAGCTGCACGCGCGGATCGACGAGCTGGAGCGCGACAACCACAAGCTGCAGCGGATCAATGCAGCGCTGATCGAGCGTGTCGAGTCGGCCACGTCGCGCGGCGACAACGCGTACGGCGCCTTCCAGCATTCGGTGGTACTGGCCGAGCAGGTGCGCGAGCGCACCGACGCGCTGAGCGAGGCGATGGTCGAGCTGAAGTCCAGCAACCAGTTGCTCAGCGATGCCCGCCTGCGCGCCGAGACCGCGCACCAGCACCTGCTCGACGCCATCGAGAGCATCTCCGACGCCTTCGTGCTGTTCGATCCGCAACAGCGCATCGTCCTCTACAACGAGCGCTTCCGGGCGTTCTGGGCGCAGACCCGCGCCCGTGTCGGTGCAGGGACGCGGCTTGCCGAAGTGCGCCGTCTGGCACAGAGCAGCGGGTTGATCGTCGAGGAACAGCGCAGCAGCGACGACGAACACACCCTCTATCGCCTGCGCAACGACCGCTGGGTGCGCGTCACCGAGCGGCCGACCCGCGACGGTGGCCTGGTCGTGCTCTACAGCGACATCACCGAGATCAAGCAGAATGAGATGGCCCGCCGCGAACAGGCGGTGGCGCAGAAGTCGCACCTGCTGCAGCGCGCCGTGGATAACCTGTCCCAGGGTGTGGCCATGGTCGGCGCCGATGGCGCGCTGGAACTGTGGAACCGGCGCTTCCTGGAGCTTTGTGGGCTGGCGCCGATCGGGGCACACCGACCCTTTGCCGAGGTCATGGCCGACAGCGAGCTGCCGCTGCTGACTCCACGCAGCCGGCCGCGCAAGGGGGAGGCGGAAGGGGTGATCGAGCAGAGACTGTTCGACGGCCGCATGCTCGAGATTCGCACCCACGCGCTGCCTACCGGTGGCTTCGTCAACACCTTCACCGACATCACCGAGCGCTATCGCCACGCTGAAGCGCTGCGTGAGAGCGAGCGCTGGATTCGCCTGATCACCGACCAGGTACCGGCGCTGATCGCCTACCTCACCGCCGACCTCGACTACGACTTCACCAACAAGGTCTACGAGGAGTGGTACCGCTGGCCCAGCGGCTCGATGCTCGGGCGCAACCTGCGCGAGGTGCACAGCGCCGAACACTGCCAGCGGCTGGAGCCGTACTTCGAGCGCGCGCTGTCGGGCGAAAGCGTGACCTTCGAGATTGCCGAGACCAACCTGGCCGGGCAGGAGCGCTACATGCAGCGCTCCTACGTGCCCAACCGACAGGCCGACGGCACGGTGAGCGGGTTGTTCGTGCTGATCCGCGACATCACCGAGCGCCGCCGCACCGCCGAGGCGCTGCACCAGGCCTACCAGAACCTGGAGCAGCGGGTGCGTGAGCGCACCGCCGAGCTGACCAGCCTCAACGACCAGCTCAAGCGCGAGATCGACGAACGCAGCCAGGTCGAGGGCCGGCTGCGCGAGGCCAAGCGCGAGGCGGAGCAGGCCAACCTGTCGAAGACCAAGTTCCTCGCCGCCGTCAGCCATGACCTGTTGCAGCCGCTGAACGCCGCGCGGCTGTTCACCAGCGCGCTGCAGGAGCGCAGCGGTGAGGTGCTGGTACGCAACATCAGCCAGTCGCTGGAGGATGTTGAAACCCTGCTCGGTACTCTGGTGGACATCTCCAAGCTGGATGCCGGGGTGATCAAGCCGGACATCGCCTCGTTCGACGTCAGCGAACTGCTCGGCAACCTCGCAGCCGAGTACCGCCAGGTCGCCGCCAGCGAAGGCCTGGTGCTGGATTTCGTGCCGTGCGGCGCCCAGGTGCGCAGCGATATCCAGCTGCTGGCGCGGATCCTGCGCAACCTGCTGACCAACGCCATCCGCTACACGCCTTCGGGGCGCGTGCTGCTGGGCTGCCGGCGGCGCCGGCACAGCCTGTGGATCGAGGTCTGGGACACCGGCGTGGGCATCGCCGCGGACAAGCTCGGCGAGATATTCCAGGAGTTCAAACGCGGTGACGTGCAGCGCTTTCACCAGGACCGCGGGCTGGGGCTGGGGCTGGCGATCGTCGAGAAGATCGCACGCATGCTCGGCCATCGTATCCAGGTGGAGTCGGCGCTGGGCAAGGGGTCGCGTTTTTCCATCGAAGTCCCCTTGGCTCGCCGCGTGGCGCGCACCGAACCGGAACCGGAGCGTACCGCCGACGACCTGGTGGAGCGCCTGCGCGGGTCGCGCGTCTGGGTGCTGGATAACGATGCCGCGATCTGCGCCGGCATGCGCACGCTGCTGGAAACCTGGGGTTGCCAGGTGGTGACCGCGCTGTCGGAGGAGGACCTGGCGCGGCAGGTCGATAATTTCCATGCCGAGTCGGACCTGTTGATCGTCGATTACCACCTGGACGAGGGGCTGAACGGCGTCGATGCCGTCGCCTCGATCAACGCCCGACGCGGCACGCCGCTACCGGCGCTGATGATCACCGCCAACTACAGCAACGAGCTGAAGCAGCAGATCCGCGAGCTGGGGCACACGCTGATGCACAAGCCGGTGCGGCCGATGAAGCTGAAGACCGCGCTGTGCCATCTGATCGATAGCGCCCACTGATTTGGGCGCCGTAGTGTGCGGGTAGTTTCGGCGCTCGGGCCGGCCCTCACCCCAGCCCTCTCCCAAGGGGAGAGGGGGAGTCCGTACAGGCTGAAGTTGTGGTTATATCCTGCACCATACGCCCCCATCCTCTGGGAGAGGGTAATAGCTTGCACGGACCTTCCCAGGCCCACGAATAGTAGGAGCGAGCTTGCTCGCGAACCGCTCAACGCGGAAACATCGTTCGCGAGCAAGCTCGCTCCTGCAAAAAACAGATTGAATCAGGCCCGCTGGGCGGCCGGAGCGCGCACCTTGGCCAGCAGGATCAGCGCGATCCCGCCGAGCACCGCCAATGACACCAGTGCCAGGCGCAGGCTGATCGCCTCGCCGAGCAGCACGGCGCCGGAAAGGGCGGCGAGAATGGGTACGCTCAACTGCACCGAAGCGCCCTGGATCGCCGACAGACCCGGTAGTGCGCTGTACCAGATCGCGTAGCCGATGCCCGACGCCACCGCGCCGGACAGCACGGCATAGACGACACCCATCGCATCCACCCGCAGATCGGCGTGGAAGCAAGCCGCCAGCAAGGCCGCAAAGGCAATGGCGCGCGCGAAATTGCCGGTGGTGATCGCCAGCGGATCGCTGCCCTGGCGACCCAGCAACGAATACAGCCCCCAGGCCACACCCGACAGCAGCATCAGCAGCGCGCCGGCCAACGGCGGCGCGCTGGCGCTGGGCAGCAGCTGGGCGAGCAGCCCGCCCAGAGCCAGCAGGAAGCCGAGCAGCGCCTGGCCGTGCAGGCGTTCGCCGCGCAGCAGGCCGACCAGGATCATGGTCACCTGCACCGCGCCGAACAGCAGCAGGGCGCCGGTACCCGCATCCAGCTGCACGTAGGCGTAGGAGAAGGCCGCGGCGTAGACGAACAGCGCCGCTGCTGCGCGCCAGTTGCCCCCTTCGCTGGCGGCGCGGCGGCGCAGTCTGAGCAGCACGGCAAGCATCAGCGCGCCGGAGAGGATGCGGATGCCGGTGAAGCTCACCGCGTCGATGCTGGCGGCCTTGAGCGCCAGGCGGCAGAGGATGGAGTTGCCGGCGAAGGCAAGCATCGCCAGGCCGGTGAGGCTCAGGGTGCGGGTGGAGGGCATCGAGTGGTTCCCGGTAGCGGTCTCAGCGGCACGCTGATGAAAGTTTCAGCGACGCAGGTAGGCGGCGAAGTCGATGTCGCCCGCGCAGAGAATCGCCTGCACGCGGTTGTGCACCTTCAGCTTGCGCAGGATGGCGGAGACGTGGGCCTTCACCGTGGTCTCGGCGATCTCCAGGTTGTAGGCGATCTGCTTGTTCGACTCGCCCTTGGTCATCCGCTCCAGCACCAGCAGTTGCTTGCGGGTCAGTGCCTGCAGCAGTTCTGGCGGGATGCTGTGGTCTTCCTGGCCGCTGCGGCGTGGCGAGGACTTCTGGGTGCGGATGATGTCCGACGGCAGGTAGACGTTGCCGTTGAGGATCTGTTCGATGGCCTCGGTCATCTGCACGCGCGGTGAGGACTTGGTGATGAAGCCTACGGCGCCGTAGGTGATGGCCTGCAGGACGACCTGTTTGTCCTGCTCGGCGGAGACGATCACCACGGGAATGGTCGGCGCCTCGTTGCGCAGGCTCATCAGGCCATTCAGGCCATGCATGCCGGGCATGTTCAGGTCGAGCAGGATCAGGTCGAGATCGTCGTGTTCCTGGGTCAGGCCCAGGGCGCTGTCGAGGTCGGCGGTCTCCATCACTTCGCTGCCGGGGAAGCCGTCGGCGATGACGTTGTGGATCGCCTCGCGGAACAGCGGGTGATCGTCGGCGATCAGGATCTTGTACATGGCCTGCACCTCGTTGTTGTCGTTATGGGCGGTGATTGCAAGTTACTTCAGGGGTTGCGGCTGGGCGTCCTGCAAGGGCAGTCCCGCCTGCTCCCAGGCGTCGATACCGTCACGGTACCAGTAGAGGCTGGCATAGCCCAGCGCATGCGCGCGGCGGATGGCGTTCCAGCTCATCCAGCAGTCGGAGCGGCAGTAGAACACCAGCGGCCGCTTGGCATCGCCCTCGGTGAGTTGGGCGAGATTGTGTTCGAAGTAGGCCTGCCACTGCGGTTCCAGGATGCCGGTGCCGACGTTGGCCAGCCACAGGCTGCCGGGCAGGTTGCGGTGCTTTTCATCTTCGACGAACTGGCCGTTCAAGAAGGTGCGGCGGTAAACGTCCACCAGCCGGGCCTTCGGCTCGCGCTTGAGCAGCGCCTGCAGGGCGGGGGTGTCGAGGGTGACGGCGTGGTCGGCGGAAGGCGGCGTCGGGCTGCGGTACTGGGCCTGGCGATAGCCGTCTGCGGAGAACAGCGGCGTGTCGTCGGCCTGCGCGGCCAGAAGCGTCAGGCTGAGCAGGCATGCGGCGAGGCAGCCGCTCACGTGGCCGTACAGGGCAGTGGCAAGGCGAGGCATGGCGGTATCTCTGATTAGTTCTTCTTGTAGTGGCCATTAGATGCCGGCGCTGCCGCTTTGGAAATTCGACGTCCGGAGGGGCAAACCCGTACCAAAGTAGGAGATTTCACCCCTTGCGCAGGGCGGCGTGCTGCGGGTTGAAGGTCAGCACGGCAAGGCCGGCGAAGAGCAGCGTCAGGCCCAGGCAGACGCCACTGGCCAGCGGATTGAAGCGCTCGTACAGGGCGAAGCGCAGCAGTTCCACGGCGTGGCTGAACGGGTTCAGCGCGCACAGCCAGTACAACCACTGGCTGGCCTCGCGCATCTTCCACAACGGGTAGAGCGCGGAGGAGAGGAAGAACAGAGGGAAGATGACGAAATTCATCACCCCGGCAAAGTTCTCCAGCTGGCGGATGCCGTTGGACAGCAGCAACCCCAGCGCGCCCAGCAGCAGGGCGGCCAGCAGCAATGCCGGTAGCGCGGCAACCAGCCCCATCGGCGGCGGCTGCACGCCATACAGCCAGGCGATGAGCAGGAAGGCGTAGACCTGCAACAGCGACACCAGCGCGGTGGCCAACAGCTTGCTGGCGAGCAGGAAGGCACGCGGTAGCGGGCTGGTCAGCAGCACGCGCATGCTGCCCATCTCGCGGTCGTAGACCATCGACAGCGAGCCCTGCATGCCATTGAACAGCAGGATCATGCAGCACAGCCCCGGCACGATGTAGGTCTCGTAGGTGACGTAGGTGTCGTACGGCTCGATGATCGAAATACCCAGCGCGGCGCGGAAGCCGGCGGCGAACACCAGCAACCAGAGCAGCGGCCGCACCAGCGCGCTGAGGAAACGCGAGCGTTGCAGGACGAAGCGCAGCCATTCGCGCCTGACGATGCCGCACAGGCATTGCCAGTAGGCGGCAGGACCGAGCCGCGGGCTCTCCAGGGTACTCATGCGCAGGCCTCCAGGCGGGTCAGGCGGTGGAAGGTGCGCTCCAGGTTGCCGGCGTCCGCCGCGCAGATGTCCCGCGCCTCGCCACGGGCGACCAGGCGGCCGCGATCGAGCACCAGCAGCGCATCCTCGTCGCGCACCTCATCCAGCAGGTGGGTGGTCCAGAGCACCGCCAGGCCATCCTCGCGGCACAGCCGGCGCACATGGTTGTTGAGCGCCTGGCGCGCCGCCGGGTCGAGCCCGACGCTGGCCTCGTCGAGCAGCAGCAGGCGTGGCCGATGCAGCAGCGCGCGGGCGATCTCCACGCGGCGGCGATGGCCGCCATTGAGCGCACGGACCTTGTCGCGACGGCGCTCCTGCAAGTGCTGGCGGGCCAGTTCGGCGTCGATCCGTTCGTGCGCCACGCTGCGCGGCAGGCCATGCAGGGCGGCGTGGTAGCGCAGGTTCTGCTCCACGCTCAGGTCCAGGTCCAGGGTGCTCTGCTGAAACACCACGCCGAGCTGGCGCAGGGCCAGGCGCGGCTGCTGGCGCAGGCTGTAGCCGAGCACGTCGATCTCGCCCTGCTGCAGGTCGTAGAGCCGGGTGAGCAGGGCAACCAGGGTGGACTTGCCGGCACCGTTGGGCCCCAGCAGGGCGGTGAAGCGCCCGGCGGGGAGCTCGAACTCCAGGCCGTCGAGGGCGCGGCGCGGGCCGTAGGAGAAGCCGAGGTCGCGGACCGTCAGCGCATTCATGGCGTCACCACCACGCCCCACGGATAGCGGCCCACCTTGATCGACTTGGTGACCTTGCGCGAGGCGACATCGATCACCGAGACATCGCCGCTGACGCCGTTGGTGGCCAGCAGGGTCTTCTCGTCCGGGGTGAACGCCAGGTGCCAGACGCGGCGGCCCACCAGCAGGTAGTCGAGCACCTCGAACGTCTTCGCATCCACCACCGCCACATGGTTGGCCGGGCCGAGGGCGACGAAGGCGTACTTGCCATCGCGGGTCAGTTGCACGCCCACCGGCTGCACCTTGTCCGGGTGCACGCCCTGGATGGCGAAGCGCAAGGTCTTGAGGATCTGGCGGCTGGCGGTGTCGACCACGCTGACGGTGCCGCCGATCTCCGCCGAGACCCAGACCTGCGAGCCGTCGTGGGTGAACTCGGCGTGGCGCGGGCGCTGGTCCACCAGGGTGCTGTCCACCAGCTTCTGGGTCGCGGTGTCGATCCAGTGCAGCATGTTGGTGGTCTCGCTGGTGTTCACCGCCCACTTGCCATCCGGGCTCACCGCCATGCCTTCTGGCTCGACGCCGACGTCGATCTGCCCGAGCACCTGGGCGGTCTGGGTATCGACCACAGTGACCAGCGCATCGTCCTCGTTGGAGACATACAGCCAGCGGTCGTTGGGGTGCAGGGCGAACTGCTCGGGGTCGGCGCCCGAGGGCAGTTGCTTGATGATCTTGCGGGTGGCCAGGTCGATCACCTGCACGGTGTCCGAATCGCTGGCGCAGACGTACAGCAGCTTGTTGTCGTGGGACAGCGCCAGGCCGCGCGGGCGCTTGCCGGTGTCGATGGTGCCGGTGACGGCCAGGGTATCCAGGTCGATGACGCTGAGGTTGTTGTCC
Organism: Pseudomonas sp. HS-18; assembly: GCF_020401845.1. Taxonomy (NCBI): domain Bacteria; kingdom Pseudomonadati; phylum Pseudomonadota; class Gammaproteobacteria; order Pseudomonadales; family Pseudomonadaceae; genus Pseudomonas; species Pseudomonas sp. HS-18. The sequence goes on along the minus strand of NZ_CP084413.1, from coordinate 3,522,957 downwards.
TTCTCGTTGGACACGTAGGCGGTGGCGGCAAAGGCCGTGGGTACCAGGCCGAGCGCGAGGCTCAGGCAGGAGAGGGCAAGCAGGCGGGGCATGGGCAGGTTCCTCATGGGGCGTTCTTCTTATGGCTGTGTGTCGGCGAGGTGGCACTGGCTTTCCGGTGCGTCCAGGCCGAGGCTGTCGAGTTCGCTGGCGGGGTGCAGGAAGCCTTCCTGCGGGGAGGTGCTGACCAGCGCGCGTGGCTGTACCAGCGGGATCGGCTGGCGCAGCTGGCCATCCCACGGGCGGAAGCCGAGCTTGTAGCCCTTGAAGCCGTCCAGCGGCAGGTCGGGGGAGAGCGACAGCGTGCGGATCGCCATGGGATCGGCGTCGCGCAGGCGGGTAACGGCGCTGGCGATGCTGCGCACGGCGATCCAGGCGGCGAAGTCGCGGTCGTTCATCCAGCGTCCGGCGCGTTCCTCGAAGCGCTTCTGCAGCTGCGCGGCGCCGTAGGTTTCCACCGTCTTGTGCCAGCCGGTGGCGACCAGCCCCTGGGTGCCGGCGACGGGCCGCGGCAACCAGGTGTTGTAGGGCACGTACTCGCCGAAGTCGCCGTGCTCGTCGGCTACCAGCACGGCGTCGTAGTCCTCGCCGGACTGGGTGAACAGCGCCATGTCGGCCTGGGCGCTGCGGCGCTGATCGTTATCGAAGGTGAAGGGTTTTTCTTCGACTATCTTCGCGCCGAAGCGCTTGGCCGAGCGGCGCAGGGAGTTGGCGTACAGGGCGTCTTCCGGGCGCTGGCCGACGATCAGCAGCCAGCGCGTCCACTTGCGCAGCACCAGGAACTGGGTGAGGGCGTCGGTCAGCATCAGCCGGCTGGGCAGCGTATGCAGCACGTTTGCCGCGCACTGGCTGGCGCGCAGTTCGTCATCGGCAGCGCCGGCGTTGAACAGCAGGCTGTCCGGAAGCGCGGCGGCCAGTTGGCGCAGCGTGTCTGCCGGGGCGTTGACCACGAACAGGCGCAGTCCAGCGGCGTGCAGGCGCCCGGCTTCGGCCAGCAGCTTTTCCGGGGTATCGGAACTGGCGGCTTCCAGGCTGTAGCGGTGCTTGAGGAAGCGCCCGGTGCTGTTGCTGTCGGTGATCGCCAATTCGGCGCCGCGCAGGCCGGCGTCAGTGGGTTCGGGGATGACGTTGGACAGCAGTGGGCCCGGATCGGGCGTGTAGCCCAGGTAGCCGATGCGGATTTCCAGCGCAGGGGCTTCCTCGGCACGAGCCCCGAGGCTGAAAGCAGCGGCGCAGGCAACCGCGAGCAGATAGGCGACGCCATGAAAGGCGAACTGACGCATGGGCGACTCCCTGGGTGGGCCGGCTTGTTGTTGTGCGGCCAGCATAGGAATCGCCCACGGCGCGGCAAATATGCAGAAAGTACCGGTGGGGCAGTACCAAGGTAGTAGGTTGCGCGCCGCGCCCGCGACCTAGGATGGCGCTACAAGAACCAGAAGAGGAGCGTCGCCATGCGTATCGCCGTCACTCTCGTCCTGCCGATCCTGCTGATGCTCAGCCTGTTCGGTTTCGATTTCCTCTACACGCGCAACGGTTACCTGCCGGCGGCGGAGCTGCGTGCGCCCGTGGCGCCGGTAGGCTGCATCACGACCTGTCGCGGCGCGCACTAGATGTCCGCGCTGTGGCGGATCAACCTGCTGGTCGGGTTGTTCTTCGCGCTACTCGCTGGGGTTTGCCTGGCGGTGCTGGTGCATCAGGGCAACGACGATGTGCGCCGTGAGATGGATGCCGCGCGGGGCGTGCTCGAGTACCTGCGTGAGGCAGCGCAGCGCGACCCGGCCAGCCTGGACCCCGACCTCACCGCCGGCCTGCGCCATGTGCGCGTGCACTGGCTGGACTCTGGGGCGCCCGCACCGCACACCGGCCTGGATGACTGGCTGGTGACTCGCCTGTATCCCGACCTGCCGGCGCCGACCCTGCTCACGCTGGCCGATGGCCGACGCGTGCAATTGAGCCTGGACCCGCGCGACGAGATCGACGAGGTGCGCGATTCGCTGGTGCAACTGCTGGTGCTGTTCGGCGTATCGCTGCTGGCCAGTCTGCTGGCGATCCGCTGGGCCGTGCAGGGGGGCTTGCGGGTGGTGGAGCAACTGCATGGTGCCCTGGAGAATGTCTCCCGTGGCCAGTTCCAGGTACGCCTGCCAGACCATGCCCTGCCCGAGGCGCAGCGCCTGGCCAGTGGCTTCAACGGCATGGTCGGCGAGCTGGAACGTGCCTGCGTGGAAAATGCCGAGCTGACCCGCGCGCTGCTCGCGGTGCAGGAGCGTGAGCGCCAGCAGTTGGCCCAGGCGCTGCACGATGACATCGGCCAGTACCTCGCCGGCATCCGCGCGCAGGTATTCCTGCTGCGCAGCCTGGAAGGCCAGAACGGTATCGGATGCGTCACCCTCGACCGTCTGGAGCAGCATTGCCAGGGCCTCAACGAGAGTTTTCGTGCGCTGGTGCGCGACCTTTACCCGGTGGTGCTGGAGCGGGTCAGCCTGGAAGAGGCGCTGCGGCTGCACGTCGGGCAATGGCAGGCCAGCCAGGGGGTGACGTGCAGCCTGCACCTGGAGCCACTGCCGGCGCTGCCGACAGTGGCGAAGGCGCACCTGTACCGCCTGCTACAGGAGGCGCTGACCAACGTGGCGCGACATGCCGACGCGCGGAGGGTTCGGGTGATCCTGCGACGCCATTGCGGGCGGCTCTACCTGTGGGTGCGTGATGATGGGCGAGGCTGCAACGGGCGGCCACGAACAGGCATCGGCATGCGTTCCATGCACGAGCGGGCCCGTTGCCTGGGCGGCGAACTGCACCTGCGCCGTCGACCGGGTGGCGGCCTGGCCCTGCGCTTGTGGATGCCGTTGGCAACCGGTGTGATGGAAGGAGAGAGGGCGTGAAGATCCTGCTGGTGGACGATCATTTCGTGGTCCGCGACGGCGTCGCCGCACTGCTGCGCGGGCTGATCCCCGAGGTCGAGGTGAGCGAGGCCATCGATGGCGAGTCCGCCCTGGAGGCGGTGCAGCGCAGCGTGCCGAGCCTGGTGATCCTGGATATCGGCCTGCCCGGCATCAGTGGCCTGGAAGTCACCCGGCGGTTGCGCCAGCGCCTGCCGCAACTGCGCGTGCTGTTCTTCAGCATGCACGACGAGCTGCCGCTGGTACGCCAGGCGCTGGACGCCGGCGCGGCGGGCTATATCACCAAGGGCGCCTCGCCGGCGGTGCTGGTGGAGGCGGTCAGGCGAATATTGGCGGGGCATGCGTACATCGAGCAGCCACTGGCCACCCAGCTGGCGCGCCAGCCCCGGGGCGCCGATGGCCAGGACCCGCGCCTGCAGGGCATGACCCAGCGCGAGTTCGAGATCTTCGTGATGCTCGCCCGCGGCCTGCCGGTGCGGCAGGTGGCGGAACACCTGTGCATCAGCGCCAAGACGGTGTCGAACCACGTCACCCTGCTCAAGCAGAAGCTGCAGGTGGTGTCCCACGCTGAACTGGTGCACCTGGCGATCGATACCGGCGTGCTGCGGGTCGGTGGCGAAGCCATCGCCGGCTAGCGTCAGCGTTGGTAGAGGATCACCGCCGCGCGCAGCTTGCTGCGGCCGAAGCGGCTCATCTGCTCGAACTCCGCGTGGCTCACCGGGATGTGCTGGCAGTCCAGCGGCTCGCGGTGCTGGCTGTGGTCGACGTCGGGGTCGTGCAGGTAGACGAAGTCCTCGTCGCAGTCGGTGACCGTCACCCAGTGCGGCGCCTTGGAGCGGGTCAGACGGTAGCTGCTGATCAGCACCATCGGTTGACCGCCTGCCTCCAGCGCGCTGTCGATATCCAACTGGTTGAGCAGCAGTTGCTCCACGTCGCTGCGAGCCAGTTCGGCGGCAAAGTCCTCGTGGACCAGGCGCATCACCTCGCGCTTTTCCTCGCTGCGCACGCCATCGAGGAACAACGGGCCATCTTCTGATAGCTGCAATTGCACCCGGAATCCCCGTCGGTGCGCCGCCAGCGCCAGACCCTGCGGGCTGCAGCCGCCGTGGCCGGCGGTCATGTAGATGGTGGTCGCCTCGCGCCACAGGCGCAGTTCCTCGCTGCGCTCCAGACGGCGCTGGGGTTCCAGCGCACCCATGGCCATCAGCAGCGCCGAGGGGCCGCACGTGAACTCGGTGGTTTGCCGGTAGTAAGGCACGTGACGATGTGTGCGTTCGTTGATCTGGCGGATACGCTTTTCGAAGCGCAGCGCTTCGCTGTGGTCTTCGTAGTAGTCGCGCACCGTGGCAAACGGACGGTAGCCGTTACGCTCATAGAGAGCGATGGCACCGCGGTTGTCCGGCCGTACTTCCAGGCGCAGGTAGGCGCAGTCGTTCTCCAGCGCCTCGGCCTCGGCGCGGTCCAGCAGCTTCTGGCCCAGGCCGATGCCGCGCGCACGCTCGTCCACGGCAATGGAGTACAGGCGCGCCAGTGACGTGCCCTGGTGGAACAGCACCAGCGCGTAGCCGAGCAGAACGCCGTCGGATTCGGCGACGGTGAGGCTGGCGTGGGCGCGGGTGATCATCCACTGGAAGTTGCGGCGGGACAGGCGGTCGTGTTCGAAACAGCGGTTTTCCATCTCGACCAGGGCGTGCAGGTCGTCGGCGGAGGCGGCGCGGAACTGGAGTTTCATAGGGTAAGCATTCGTTAATCTGCGGGGCGCACCGTGTCGGTGCTGGCTGCGAACGGGCGCGGTTCAGTGCGGTCGAAGCAGCAACCAGTATTGTCCTGGCCTATCGGCGCGGCAAGCGCGGGGCAACTTCGGAGGTGTCGTGAGCAAGCTGTTCATCATCGTGGAGCGCAAGGAAGACTGGGCCTCCTACTATCCCAGTGAAGATGTGGTCAGCGCCCAGGAATACCTGGAGATGCCCATCGACGACGACAACGGCAAGCGTGTGCAGGTGATCAACCTGTGCCGCAACTACAAGTACCTGGGCCATGGCTATTACTGCTCGCTGCTGGCCGAGGCGCGCGGGCACAAGGTGATTCCGTCGGTGCGCAGCATCAGCGAACTGGCGAAGAAATCGCTCTACAGCCTGGCCCTGGAGGACCTGGAGAAAACCCTCGACAAGGCGCTGGCCGATCATCCCTACGGCAGCACCGACGGTTTCACCCTGACGCTGTACTTCGGCCGCACCGACATCGAGCCGCTGCAGGACCTGGCGCGCCAGCTGTTCGAGGCGCTGCCGTGCCCGATGCTGCTGGTGGAGTTCCGCAAGAACCGGGGCTGGCATATCGAAGGCGTGAAACCGGGGAACATCCACAAGCTGCGCGAGGACCAGGAGGAGCAATTCGCCAATGCGCTGGACGGCTTCAGCCGGCAGATATGGCGCAAGCCGCGCTCGCGCAAGCAGTACCGCTATGACCTGGCGATCCTGCACGATCCGGAGGAGGCCTTCCCGCCGTCCGATCGCAAGGCGCTGAAGAATTTCATCCGCGTCGGAAAGACCCTGGGCATCGACGTCGAACTGATCGAGAAGAAGGACTACTCGCGCCTGGCCGAATACGACGCGCTGCTGATCCGCGAGACCACCAGCGTCAGCGACCATACCTATCGCTTCGCCAAGAAGGCCGAGAGCGAGGGCATGGTGGTGATGGACGACCCGGTATCGATCCTGCGCTGCACCAACAAGGTCTATCTGGCCGACCTGCTGCGCAGCCACAAGCTGGGCATGCCGGCCACCGAAATCCTCTACAAGGACAACCCGCAGGAGCTGGAAAAGGTCGGCGGGCGCCTGGGATTCCCGCTGGTGCTGAAGATCCCCGACGGCAGCTTCTCCCGTGGGGTGATCAAGGTGAGCAACCAGGAGGAGCTGCTCAAGGCCAGCGCCGAATTGTTCGAGCGCTCGGTACTGCTGCTGGCCCAGGAGTTCTTCTATACCGAATACGACTGGCGGATCGGCGTCTTGAACCAGAAACCGATATTCGCCTGTCAGTACTTCATGTCCAAGGGGCACTGGCAGATCTACGACCACAGCCCTGGCGCGCAGGAAGTGAGCGGCGATTTCCGCACCATGGCCGTCCACGAGGCACCGCGCAAAGTGGTGGAACTGGCGGTGAAAACCGCGAACCTGATCGGCGACGGGCTCTACGGCGTGGACCTGAAGCAGTCGGGGGAGCGGGTGGTGGTGATCGAGGTGAACGACAACCCGAACATCGACTGCGGCGTGGAGGATGTGTACCTGGGCGACGATCTCTACAAGCTGGTGCTGGAGGAGTTCGTCCGTCGGCTGGAAGTCAAGCGGCGGGGGCAGGGATGGTGAGATCGATTCGGCATTGACCTTATAGGAAAACGGTCGATGTGCGGCGTCAAGATATTGCTAGCTTTACAAACTGGAGCGCCAACCAACTGTTTTTTAAAGTTTTTCAAAATAATGGCGCCAAGGAAGGGAGCATGCTCGAGGCAGCCGCGAATCTTCGTCGCCTGCTGGTGGTTGATCCGTGCGACGACTGCCGCAGGTTATTACCCGGACTACGGGCAGCAGGGTGGGAGGTAGACAGTTGCGAGCTGGATAACGCCAGCAATCGCGGCTGTGATGTCGGCCTGCTGCGTTTGCAACCCCGGCATCTCGAACGCCGGGAGTCCGTCAAGGAACTCATCAGCCGCAGTGGCACGGAGTGGATAGCCGTGCTCAGCCCTGACGTTTTGCCCCTGAACGAAGTGGGCGATTTCGTCAGCGAATGGTTCTTCGATTTTCATACCTTGCCGTTTGATGTGGCGCGGGTGCAGGTCACCCTCGGCCGCGCCTTTGGCATGGCGCGCCTGCGCGGACGCGGCAGTGTGCACAGCGATGAGCGCGAACATGAGCTGTTGGGCGAAAGCCGGGACGTGCGCGAACTGCGCAAACTGCTGGCGAAGTTCGCTCCCACCGAGTCCCCCGTGCTGATTCGCGGCGAAAGTGGCACCGGCAAGGAGCTGGTGGCGCGCACGCTGCACCGCCAGTCGCGAAGGGCGATCCGCCCCTTCGTGGCGATCAACTGCGGTGCAATGCCCGAAGCGCTGATCCAGTCGGAGCTGTTCGGCCACGAGAAGGGTTCCTTTACCGGGGCGCATCAGCGCAAGATTGGTCGCTTCGAACAGGCCAATGGCGGCACGCTGTTCCTCGACGAGGTGGGCGATCTGCCGATGGAGCTGCAGGCCAACCTGTTGCGTGTGCTGCAGGAGAAGCAGATCGAGCGCGTTGGCGGCAGCCAGCCCATCGATGTCGATGTGCGGGTGCTGGCGGCGACCCATGTCGACCTGGAGCAGGCCATCCGCGCCGGGCGGTTCCGCGAAGACCTTTACTACCGGCTCAATGTCCTCCAGGTATCCACGTCGCCGCTGCGCGAGCGCAACGGCGACCTCGCGTTGCTCGCCAATCACTTCGCTCACCTTTACAGCGTCGAGACCGGCCGCCGGCCGCGGCGTTTCTCGGACGACGCGCTGGCCGCAATGGCCGAGCATGGCTGGCCCGGCAATGTGCGCGAGCTGGCCAACCGGGTAAGGCGCGGGCTGGTGCTGGCCGAAGGGCGACAGATCGAGGCCCGTGATCTGGGGCTGGAGCGGGAGAAGGGACGCTCGGTCCATCTGCCGCTGGTGACGCTCGAGGAATACAAGCTGGGTGCCGAACGACAGGCCATGTGCGATGCGCTGGCCCGGCACGGCGATAACCTCAGCGTGGCGGCGCGGATGCTGGGTATTTCGCGGCCAACCTTCTATCGCTTGTTGCACAAGCATCAGTTGCGCTGAAAGGTTAGAGCTTTAAAAAAGGAAGGCCCCGAAAGGGGCCTTCCGTGTTTCTGCGGTCAGAAGTAGTAGGGGAATTTTACGCTGAAGGTGAAGTCGGGAGCGTCCGGGGTGATGCCGATGGAGAGGTTCGGCACGATGGTCAGCTTCGGGCTGACCGCGTAGGTCAGGCCCCAGTTGAAGTAGCCGGCGTTGGCATCGCTGCCCTGGATGGTCTGCCAGCTGTCGCCGTCGGGCTTGATCTTGCTCTTCTGGCTGACCAGGTCGGAGAAGGAGAACGACATGCTCATTTTCTCGTTGAGCGCGAAGGCGACGCCCGCGCCGATCTGGAACCAGTTGCCGAGGTCGACCTTGCCGCCGGTCTTCACGCCTTGGGAGGGGTCGATGTCGTCGAATGACTCTTCGAAGTTGTAGGTATAGGAGAGGCTGCCGAACAGTACCGCCGGGTCGACGGTCTTGACGATCGAGATGCCCGGGGTGATCGACCAGACGCCGTTGCCGGTGGGCAGGTCGTCGGGGACGTTGAGGTTATTGTTGCCCGGCACCTGGTGGATCTTGATGCCATACGGGTCCTTGCCGGTGGGCGCTTTGACCCGGAAGCTGGCGACCATGTCCGGACGGCTGTCGCTCTCGTCCATGAACTTGTAGGAGATGCCGACGTTGACGTCGCCGATGCGCGGGTCGCCGGTGACCGATTCCGAGGAAATCTGGTTGGTGCTGCCGCCAGCGCCGGCCGACTCGTAGGTGGACTCGCGATACACCACTGGCACGTTCACGTCGAACTGCCAGCGATTGCGCCAGTTGTAGCGGGCGGTGAGGTCCAGGGTCCAGATATCGGCCTCGATCTGGTCAACGCCGATGTTGCCGAGGAAGATCGAGTCCAGCGCCAAGAAGCCGTTGAGGAACAGCTGGCGGGTATCGTAGCGGCTGTAGGTCAGGCCGGTCTCGACGCTGAATGCCCCATTGCCGAAGAAGCCGCTGGCGTCCTGGTAGATGTTCTCCACGCTTTGCGCGGGTTGCGAGTTGTCCTTGAGGGACTCGCCGTAGGTACTGCCGGAGCTGTTGCGCGGGGCGCCCTGAGCGGCAGCCACCTGCTGTTGCTGGGCGGCGGCCTTGGCCTGGTAAGGTGCCTGAATGGGTTTGACGATACCCTGAGCCTGGGCGGGCTGGCTCTCGACCTGGCGTACCCGCTGTTCGAGCACCGATAGGGCGTTCTGTTGCTCCTGATAACGCTGGCGAAGCTCCAGAAGCTCCTTCTTCAGGGCCTCCACCTCGGCTTCGCTGGCTGCCTGTGCGGTCAGCGAAGTCACGATGGACGTTGCACACACCACTGCCTGCAAACAGCTGGATTTACGCATTTCCGGCGTCCCTGGTCGTTATTGGTTTGGTTGAGAAATACGCGTGGTGATCTCAGCCTAGTTCAACTTTCAATAAACTGTAGGACGTGTCCTAGTACCCTGTGGGACGTAACGCGCGGAGCTGGTCGAGGGCGCAGTTGATGTTGTTCAGTGCCGTTGGATTGTTCTTCATCACCACGCTCAAGTTGGCCAGGTTCTGCACCAGATTGGCGTTGCCGCTGAGCGCGATGGCCTGAGCGACGCCACTGGCGCCGATGGTTTGCAGGGCGGTGCCCTGTCCGTTGGCCTGGACCGACAGTTGCAGACCGTTGTTGGCGGCCGCCACGGCGACGGTGCCGGCGTCGGTAGTGACGCTCTGGTTCAGGTTGCTGGTGCCGCTGGGCAGCGGCCCGGCGGTGTCGGCCTGCTTGACGTCGATGGTCATGTCGTTGCCGGCCTGGTTGTAGTCACCCGCGGTGCGTACGCTTTGGGCAATGCCCTGTACCTGATTCAAGCCGGCGCCGCCATTGACCTGGCCAGTGCCGGCGGGGGGCGTGGCGATCTGGTTGTTCTGCTGGCCGTTGAGCAGGGTGACGTTGAAGACGGGAGTTGCCACCGGCATTTTCGTCTGCAGGTTCATGGTGTTCTGCACCTGCATGTTGACCTGGGCTCCCAGGCTCTGTCCGTTGGCGTTCTGCCAGATGCTGGACATGGTCACCCCGAAGCTGATGATACGGTCCGGAAGGACAAACCGGCCGCGCAGTTGGGATAGTTCGAGATCGCTCAGTTCCACGGGCTGCAACAGGGTGGCCGCCGGTAACTGGAAACTTGCGGCAAGGCAGCTCGCGGCAAGCAGGAGTTGTCGTTTCATGGCGTTCTCCAGGAGCTGTCCTGCTCCGCTCATTCTCAGAAGAAGTCGCTGTGAATGAAGCCAAAGTCCATCAGATCGGCATCCCTGACGGGGCGAAAGTGGTCCAGTCGGTCTCTCGCGGTCAGGGGTTCGGGCGGGCTCAGCAAAGGGTTGTTTCGGTCATAGCCATGACCGATCACCGCGAACACGATGCCGTTCCAGCCTTTGTTGAAATCGTCGCGGGTGTACCTCTTGTGGCCCAATGCGGGGTCGCCGACGTAGACCCAGTTGTCCTGCGTCCGCTGCAGCACCACGAAGTGCTTGTAGCCACGGATTTCCATCAGGACGATCACCGGAATCTTCAATTGCTCGAGCTGATCGGCCTGGATGCGATAACCGCGGGCGCGCATGCCCATGCTCTCGACGTAGCGCTTCATATCCAGCATGGAGAAGCCTTGTTTGCGCACCTGGTCGGCGTCGGCATAGGTCAGCATGCCCTGGATCACGGTCTGCTCATCCAGCGGGGCGTTGTAGGCCTTCTCGAGGATGGTTGCCAGGGCGGCAGCGCCGCAGCTGAAGTCGGTTTTCTGTTCCACCAGATCGGCGAAGCGGCGCTCACGAATGCTCTGGACCTCCTTATAAGCGAGGTTGCCGCCAGGCAACGCAGCGAACGGCAGGTAGGCCGCGTCGGCGATTCCGGTCAGCAATAGCAACGTCAGGGCAAAGAGAGAGCGCATGGCGGCAGGTCCCGTCATTGGAAGGGGCCCCGGCCGAAGCCGGGACCCGATACGGCCACTCAGAAGGTCGACTTGCCGGCACAGGCAGAGCAACCGGCGCCGATGGACAGCGAGTTGGTCTGCTGGTTGCCGCCACCGGCTGCCACGTTGACGCCGACGTTGCCGGAGACGCCAATGATCGAGCCGTTCAACGAGGCGTTGTTCACGACGGCCTTGTTGAAGCCGGATACCACCGGAATGTAGCCGGTAGCGAAGCCGGCCAGGCCGATGGTGCCCACTTCGTCGAAGGACAGCGCGCCGCCGTTGTTCAGGCGGTCTGAAGCCCCTTGAGCCTGGCTATCCACGTCGATGTGGCCCGTATTGGAACCACCCGGGTGGGTTTCGCCCGACCAGGTATCCAGGTAGGTATCGCCGTGCTGGTCGGAGATCCCCTTGTAGCCGCCGCCTGCGACGAAGCCCATGCCGACCTGTACGTACTCGGTCTTGACAGTGGAGTTGTTGGTGGTGACGTTGCCATTGCTGGTTTGCGTTGCGCTGCCAGCTGCACTGGTGTACTGGCCGTTGGAAACGGCAGCCGCCATGTCGTTTTTCTGTTGGTTATAGTTGCCCGCGGCCACGTTGACGCCGAAGTTGCCCGAAATGCCTTGCAACGAGTTGTTGAGGCTGGCGTTGTTGGCGGTCGAGTAATTGTCCAGCTTGTTGTTGTATGCCTGTTGGGTTACAGACGTCGAAGCGTTGGCATAGCCGAAGACGAAGCTCTCGTCGGCGGTTGCCAGTGCCACGGCGTTGGCCTGCTGGTTGTTGTCGCCCGCCGCCACGTTGGCCCCTACGTTGCCCGATACGCCGCCGATGGAGCCGTTGGCGCTGGCATTGTTCTGGGTACCTTTGTTGGTGACCTGGTTGCCGTGGTTGTACTGGGCATCGGTCACGGTGGCAGTTGCGCCACCTTTGAGCCAGTCAGGAATGCTGGGCTGCTGGTGGTGCTGTTGATGGTGGTGATCGTCCTTGCCTTTGCCTTCTCCGCCCTGGTCGGCGTAAGCCGCGACGGAGAGCACTGCTGCCATTGCCATTGCTAACGGGGTCAGTACCAGTTTTGCTTTCATGGCCTTACTCCTTGCTTATTGTGCATCTAGTGTTGGGCTAGGTTGGTTGTTCAGAGTCCTCCCGCGACTCTGATGCTGAGGTTGTTGTACGACTGGTTTCCAACCCCAGCGCTCTGGTTCACCTGCACCACACCCACGCTGCCGGCGAATGCCTGATCGTCGGTATTGACGATCCGCTGGCCGGGCATGGCTACGGGGGAACCCGAGTTTCTGGTCACCGCTACGCTTTGCGCGAGGGTGCTGTCATCGAGGCTTTCCGGATGGTTCGCGGTGTTTGCCGCGCTGATCCGCAAGGCGTTTATCTGTTGGTTGCCAAGGCCTGCGCCCTGGTTGACGCCGACGACACCGCTGCCCTGGAACGAGTTGCCCCTGATGCTGGCGCTGGCATCCAACGAGGCATCGGGGTCGATCAGTTGCAGCTGTTGGTTCTGATGGGTTGAGGCGTGGGCGTTGGTGCCGTTGGCGAGTGCGCGAGCGTTGCTCTGCTGTTGCTGGTTGCCCGCAGCCTGGTTGATCGAGAGGTTGCCCACGAAGTCGCGGCCGCTGCCGTCGATTACCGCATTGTCCTGCTCGGTCTGGCTGGCGGCATGGGCCAGCAGCGGCAGCAGGACACTGGCGCAGAACACGATGGTGCGCATGTCAGCGTCCTCCACCGAGCATCTGCAACGGAGCCAGGCCACGACCGATGGCGCCATTGATCTGGTTGGACAATCCGGCACCCGCACCACCGCCGCCCGAAGAGTGGCCGGCGTTGACATTGCCGACGGTGTTGCTGATGTTGGCCTGGGTGGTCGTCATGGCAGGCAGGTTGCCGCCCGGCAGGATCATCGCGTTGATACCCGAGCCGCTGGTGACCGAGGCGAATTCCGCGTCGCCCACTTCACTCGAGCCGAGCGTGCCGCCAACGGTGGCGTTGACCTGGGAAGAGATGTTGGTGTTGACGGTGATCGGATTCGGATCGGGCGTCATGGTCGGCCGCGTGGCGACCCTGGGTTGTACCGTGCGTTGCAGCACGATGACGCCGTTGTCTGCCTGCGCCTGATCGAATGGCTGCATGGCGATTGAGGCGACGAAACCTGCGGCCAGCAGCGAGCAGGATGCGACTCTCCTTGCGATGCTCCCCAACATGATGGCGGTTCCTTCTTGGTGCGCTGAGCCCTAACCAGCGGTACCAAGGTGGAGCAGGGGGCGTGCCGCTTTTGAACACCCATTGCTAATCAATGAGATAGCGTTCACCCCTGCGAGCCATCGAGAGGCACGTGTCACGCGGGTGATACAGAACGGCCGTACGAAACTCCTGCGCGGGCCCTAGCACGGGGCGCGGATCACCAATGAAGCGGATTCTGTTGCATCCCTGATACACAACTTTGGGCGGGGAGGGTCAAGCTGCAGCGGGCCTGCGTTTGCGGCGACCCGAGTGTTTCGTCGGACTAACACATCAGGGTATTTCCTAGGCTTTCTGGTACGAATGTGCTGAGAATTTTCAACGAATTAGGCATTTTGCATGATGGCGCGAACCGGCCCGGATCGTGGTTGTCTGCATCTTCCTGGCGACGGTGGGAAGAGATTCCTTGCGAAATTGCCAACGCTTCCTCTGCCGGCGCTGTGCAAGAGAAATTTTTGTGAATTTCATGGCGCCCGACGGCCGATGCATTAGCATGCGACGCCGTTGCGGCGCTTGCGCGCCCGGAGCAGGCAGCGGAAAAAACCATTAGAAACGTGCGAGCCAGCGTGCCTCGCGGGGGAAGTAGTATGGATCTGTGGAGCGCCTTTCAGGCCTTCATTCTTGGCGTGGTCGAGGGGCTTACCGAGTTCCTGCCGATCTCCAGCACCGGCCACCAGATCATCGTGGCGGATATCATCGGCTTTGGCGGCGAACGTGCCGACGCCTTCAACATCATCATCCAGCTCGCCGCCATCCTTGCGGTGGTCTGGGAGTTCCGCCGCAAGATCCTCGACATCATCTTTGGCCTGCCCAGCCAGCCCAGGGCGCAACGCTTCACCCTCAACCTGCTGATCGCCTTCTTCCCCGCCGTAGTGCTGGGTATGGCTTTCGCCGACTACATCCACCATTACCTGTTCAACCCGATCACCGTGGCCGTGGCCCTGGTAGTGGGCGGCGTGATCATGCTCTGGGCGGAGAAGCGCCAGCACGTGATCCACGCCGAAACCGTCGACGACATGACCTGGAAGGAAGCCCTGAAGGTCGGTTTCTGCCAGTGCCTGGCGCTGATCCCTGGCACCTCGCGCTCCGGCGCCACCATCATCGGCGGCCTGCTGTTCGGCCTGTCGCGCAAGGCCGCCACCGAGTTCTCCTTCTTCCTCGCCATGCCCACCATGGTCGGCGCCGCGGTCTATTCCGGCTACAAGTATCGCGATGTCTTCCAGCCGGCGGATCTACCGGTGTTCGCGGTGGGCTTCGTCACCTCGTTCATCTTCGCGATGATCGCCGTGCGCGGCCTGCTCAAGTTCATCGCCAACCACAGCTATGCGGCTTTCGCCTGGTACCGTATCGTGTTCGGCCTGCTGATCCTGGCAACCTGGCAGTTCGCCCTGATCGACTGGAGCAGCGTCAAACCCTGATCCGATAGCGAGTGAACGTGGAAAAGAACGGCATCATCAGCCGCTGGGACGATGACAAGGGCTTCGGCTTCATCCGTCCCCAGGCCGGCGGCAGGGAAGTCTTCCTGCACATTTCCGACTTCCGCGGCGACCGCCGTCCGGAAGCGGGCGACCAGGTGTGTTACATCGAAGGCGCAGGCAAGGACGGCCGCCCCCGCGCCGATCACGCCAGGCTGGCCGGGTTGGCCATCGATACCCCGGCCATACGCCGCAATCCTGCTCCCGCCGCCACCCGCGAGCGCGTCCGCAGCGGTCGCGAAGTGGCTTTCCCGAGTGCGCCGAAGCGCTCGCTGGGGCGGGCGCTGGCGGTTCTCGCGGTGCTGCTGGCGCTACCCGTCATCGGCTCGCTGCTCTGGCTGAAGGACGGCTACTTCATCTGGTTCCTGCTGCTCTATCCCGCCTTCAGCGCGCTGGCTTTCCTTGCCTACTGGCGCGACAAACGCAGCGCCGAACGCAACGGCTGGCGCACCCCCGAACAGAGCCTGCACCTGCTGGAGCTGCTCGGCGGCTGGCCCGGCGCCTTCCTCGCCCAGCAGGTATTCCGTCACAAGACCCGTAAGCTGTCGTTCCAGCTGGTGTTCTGGGCCATCGTCCTGCTGCACCAGTTGTTCTGGATTGACTGGCTCAGCGGCGGCCGTCTGCTGGGTTGGGTCGGCGCATTGATGGGGCTGGGCGCGAATCCCGCCTAAGCGCAGTCGTCAGACCGGCCAATCGTCCTTGGAGAAGCCTTCCTCCAGGTAATCGAGCAGCGCCCGAACCGCCGGGAGAATGCCGCGCCGGTGCGGATAAACCGCCTGCAGGTAGGCCTCCGGCTCGCTCCAGGCGGGCAGCACGCGCACCAGGCGACCGTCCTCCAGTTCCTCGGTGCAGTAGTGCAATGGCAGCAGGGTCACCCCCAGCCCCGCCAGCGCGACGTTCTTGCGCAGGTTGAAGTCCTCCACCGCCAGACGCGCTTCCAGCGCGACTTCCTTCACTTCTCCCTCGGGGCCGGTCAGTTTCATGTGCACGCGGCGGTCATTGTCGATGGCGCCAAGGACGGGCAGGGTGGCCAGGTCTTCCGGCGTGCGCAACTTGACGCCCTTGAGCAGTGACGGCGCCGCCACCAGCGCGGTCTTCGCCAGGCGCAGGCGCCGCGAGATCAGCGACAGGTCCTCGTCTCCCGGCGCCCGCACCCGCAGGGCGACATCGATGCTTTCGTTGAGCAGGTCGACGCGGCGGTTGGTCAGCATCAGCTCCAGGTTCACCTGCGGATAGGCGGCGAGAAAGCCCGGCAGCATCTCGTTCAGCGAGGTTTCCGCCAGCGCCACCGGGCACGACAGCCTCACCCGTCCGCGCGGTTCCGCACTGAGTTGTGCGGCCACCTCGTCCGCCATCTCGGCTTCCACCAGCATCGCCTGGCAGTGCCGGTAATAGCGCTCGCCCAGGTCGGTGAGTGCCAGTTTGCGGGTAGTGCGTTGCAGCAGGCGCACATTCAAGCGCGCTTCCAGCTCTGCTACTCGCCGCGACAGGCGCGACTTCGGCAAGCCCAACAGGCGTCCGGCGGCGGCGAATCCACCAGCCTCCACCACCTTGGCGAAATAGAAGAGGTCATTGAGGTCCTGCATGGGATTGTCCTGCTGGTGAGACGAATCATTGCATTTTTGCCGACTTATCGAAGATTGGCTACATGCGTAGTCTTGCCTTCAACGACGAATTCCTCCGCCAATTCCCCTGGCACCTTCTCTGGAGAACAGACATGAAACTGCTGCACATCGATTCGAGCATCCTCGGCGACAACTCCGCTTCCCGCCAACTGAGCGCCGAACTGGTCGCTGCCTGGGCCGCCGCCGAGCAGGGCGTCGACGTCACCTATCGCGATCTCGCTGCTGACGCCATCAGCCACCTGTCCGCCGCCAGCCTGGTTGCCGCCGGCACTCCGGCAGAACTGCGCGACGCCGCGCAGAAGCACGAAGCCGCCCTGGGCGAGCAAAGCATCGAAGAATTCCTGGCTGCCGACGCCATCGTCATTGGCGCGCCGATGTACAACTTCTCGATCCCCAGCCAGCTGAAGGCCTGGATCGATCGCATCGCCGTTGCCGGCAAGACCTTCCGCTACACCGAGAGCGGCCCGGAAGGCCTGGCTGGCGGCAAGAAAGTCATCATCGTCTCCACCGCCGGCGGCATCCATGCCGGCCAACCCAGCGGTGTCGCCCACGAGAACTACCTCGAGCTGGTGCTGAACTTCCTCGGTATCACCGACATCGAGGTCGTGCGTGCCGAAGGTCTGGCCTACGGTGACGAGCCGCGCCGCAACGCCATTGCCGGCGCCCAGGCGAGCATTGCCAGCCAGTTCGCCGCTGCCTGAGTAACGCCGCTGAAAAAAGCCCCGCATTGCGGGGCTTTTTCTTTTGCCGTCCGTCTGCCGTTTCAGGGCGCTGAAAACTGGCGCGTACTATGCAGATATTTCCGTTTGGCGGTGCCCGGCGGCTTTTTTTCCTACGACATGCCCCGTGGCGCCTGATCTGGAGTCGTTACGGGACGGTGTGCACCATGGCGAGGCGCCTGCTCTGGGTTCTTCTGCTCGTTACTTTCGGTACCGCGGTCAGTACCTCCAGCTGGGCCTCTTCCGGTTGGGGCGTCGGATTCCATCGCCTTCAGGTGAGCGACCCGCTGGATCAGCAGCCGATGAAGGCCATCGCCTTCTACCCGACGCGAGCCGCCGAACAGCCCCTGCACCTGGGCAATTTCATCCTCGACGTCGCCTATGAAGGCAAGACCGCCAACGGGCGCTTCCCGCTGCTGGTGATGTCCCACGGCAACTACGGCACGCCGCTGGCCCATCGCGACCTGATCGAGGCGCTGGTGCGCAAGGGCTTCGTGGTGGTGACGCTGCTGCATCCCGGCGACAACCTGCATGACCACAGCCGCCTGGGCGCGCTGAGCAATCTCTACGGGCGGCCGCTGCAGGTTTCCGAAACCATCAGCGCCGCGCTGCTCGATCCGCAGATCGCGGCTATTGTCGACCCGCGCAAGGTCGGTGTGATCGGCTACTCCGCCGGCGGTGAGACCGCCCTGATCCTGGCCGGCGCTCAGCCGCGCCTGGAGCGGCTGATCAAGTACTGCCAACAGCGCCCGGACGACCGTGATGCCTGCAGCGAGAAGGGGGAAGTGCGCGCCGACCGCAGCGACCTGGTGCCCATGGCCGACCCGCGCGTTGGCGCCTTGCTCCTGCTCGCGCCGCTGAGCCTGATGTATGGCGCCCATGAGCTGGAAGACGTGCAGGTGCCGGTACTGCTCTACACCGGCAATGACGACCATATCCTCGACTGGAAGAAGAATGCCGCCGCACTGGCTCGCAAGCTGCCACAGCAGGCGGACCTGCGGGTGCTGGATGGGGCAGGGCACTTCGTGTTCATGTCGCCCTGCTCGGAAGAAGAAAAAGAAGCCACGCCGGACCTGTGCACTGACACCCAGGGACTCGATCGCCAGGCCATCCACCGTGACCTGGCCGCTTCGGCCGCGGAGTTCTTCGACGTCAGCCTGGGTAGCGCAACGATGCAGACGTCGGGACGCTGATGCAAGGAATCCTGACTAGAATGCGCCCAAGAAAAAGCCCCGCACAGAGCGGGGCTTTTTCATCCGGGCAGGGGAGTAATCAGACGATCACGCCCTGGCTGCGCAGGTAGTCGTCGTAGGTACCGCTGAAGTCGGTCACGCCATTTTCCGACAGTTCGATGATGCGGGTCGCCAGGGAGGAGACGAACTCACGGTCATGGCTGACGAAGATCAGGGTGCCCGGATAGTTTTCCAGCGCCAGGTTGAGCGACTCGATCGACTCCATGTCCAGGTGGTTGGTCGGTTCGTCCATCACCAGCACGTTGGGGCGCTTGAGGATCAGCTTGCCGAACAGCATGCGGCCCTGTTCGCCACCGGAGATGACCTTCACCGACTTCTTGATGTCGTCGTTGGAGAACAGCATGCGGCCGAGGGTGCCGCGCACCAGTTGCTCGCCGCCCTGGGTCCACTGGGCCATCCAGTCGAACAGGTTGTAATCGTCCTCGAAGTCCTCGGCGTGGTCCTGGGCGAAGTAGCCCACGTCCGCGCTGTCGGTCCACTTCACTTCGCCGGTAGTCGGCGCCATTTCGCCGACCAGGGTGCGCAGCAGGGTGGTCTTGCCGATACCGTTGGGGCCGATGATGGCGATGCGCTCGCCGGCTTCCACCTGCATGCTCAGGTTCTTGAACAGCGCGGTGCCGTCGAAGCCCTGGCTGACCTTTTCCAGCGTGACCGCCTGGCGGTGCAGCTTCTTGTGCTGCTCAAAGCGGATGAACGGGCTGACGCGGCTGGACGGCTTAACCTCTTCCAGCTGGATCTTGTCGATCTGGCGCGCACGGCTGGTGGCCTGCTTGGCCTTGGAGGCGTTGGCCGAGAAGCGGCTGACGAAGGTCTGCAGCTCGGCGATCTGCGCCTTCTTCTTGGCGTTGTCCGACAGCAGGCGCTCGCGGGCCTGCTCGGCCGCGGTCATGTACTCATCGTAGTTGCCCGGGAACAGGCGCAGCTCGCCGTAGTCCAGGTCCGCCATGTGGGTGCAGACACTGTTCAGGAAGTGGCGATCGTGGGAAATGATGATCATGGTGCTGTTACGCGCCGTGATGATGTTTTCCAGCCAGCGGATGGTGTTGATGTCCAGGTGGTTGGTCGGCTCGTCGAGCAGCAGCAGGTCCGGATCGGAGAACAGCGCCTGGGCCAGCAGCACGCGCAGCTTCCAGCCCGGAGCGACGGCGCTCATCGGGCCGAAGTGCTGGTCCAGCGGAATGCCCAGGCCCAGCAGCAGCTCGCCGGCGCGGGATTCGGCGGTGTAGCCGTCGAACTCGGCGAACTGGACTTCCAGCTCGGCCACGGCCATGCCGTCTTCCTCGCTCATCTCCGGCAGGGAGTAGATGCGATCACGCTCGGCCTTGACCTTCCACAGCTCCTCGTGGCCCATGATCACGGTGTCGATCACGCTGAAGTCTTCATAGGCGAACTGGTCCTGGCGCAGTTTGCCCAGGCGCACGCCGTTTTCCAGCATGACCTGGCCACTCGAGGGCTCCAGTTCGCCGCCAAGGATCTTCATGAAGGTGGACTTGCCGCAACCGTTGGCGCCGATCAGGCCGTAGCGGTTGCCGTTGCCGAACTTGACGGAAACGTTTTCGAACAGCGGCTTGGCGCCAAACTGCATGGTGATGTTAGCGGTAGAGATCAAGGTACTTACCTATCAATAACTTGCGAGCTTCTGGATCAGCCTGATACCGATTTGATACCTATTTCGAGCTTCGCGATTTCGCTCCAATCGGAGCCTGAGTTGATCCAGCGGGCGTAGGTGGACAGCAGCATCTGGACTGTATTGCCCAGTTGTTGCGCGATGAAGGCGGGATTCATTCCGGACATTAAGCACATTGTCGCATAGGTATGCCTGCAGTTGTATGGCCGCCGGTACCGGATACCCAAAGCCTTGAGGGTAGGCCTCCATTGATGGTGGATGTCCGACGTTTGCTTCACGTACTCGGAGTTTTTGGATGGCGGGAAGACAAATGGAGTCGTCTTAACGCGGCTCTCGCTTGTCTTGCGGCGCTCGGCGTATGCCTTGGCGAACTCCAGGGCATGGATAGCACGATGATTGAGCAGCACGGTGCGCGACTTGTGGGTCTTTGTGCGCTCTTCAACTTCACCCAAGGCTACTACGCGGAACACCCGGACGTGCTTGCGTTCAATGTCCACGGCATCCCACTGCAGCGCTAAGGCCTCAGCGATACGCACACCGCTGTAGAACATGAACTCGTACAGCGCGGCGTAGATGCTTGTCGGCCAATGGTCACGGGCATACATGGCGGCAATGATGCTATCTGCCTCATCTTGGGTGAAAGGATCAACCTCCTTCCGTGACCGACGAGGCAGTTCGATGGCTTCAGCCGGGTTCTTGGCAAGCAGCCCGTCCGAGACAGCCGACTTCAGGACAGTGGATAGGCGGACGATTGCGTTTCGCTTCACCGCGGGAGAGCTCCACTCAGTCTCGGTGATGATCTGGCGAAGTAGGGTAGTGGTGATCAGGTCGAGGCGGGTCTTGGCAAGGTGAGGCTGCCAGTAGAGATTCAGCGCGCTGAGATAGTTGTTTCTGGTGCCCTTCGTCATCCCCCGGCTATCCAGCCAGAGCTGGGCATAGCCGCCGAAGGAGTTCACGTCAGAGGCCTTGGACGACGTGGGGAAGTGCTCCGCGTAGGTAGCGTCGTCCATCAGCCCCATCTTGATCAGGCCGACTACCTTAGTACGCAGTCGGGATGCAGCTTGGATGCCTTTCGGCGTGACGGGAAACTGGAGCGTTTCACTGTGGCGACGACCGTTCCATGTGAAGCGGACGCGGAGGGAGTTGCGGAAGATTTCCACCCCGGTGGGCAGATCCACTGGCTTTCCAGCCATTCGTCGTATCTCCGTTTGCTGTAGATGGTTTCGCGTCCGAGTTTCATCCAGACGCCTTCAGGAATTTGCTTACGGAAGCGGCGCGTTCTCAGCGCAGCCACCGTCGTTCCGAGGAACTCTGCGAATTGCTCCTCGGTCAGCTTGTCATGATCGTCATTGGCGATCTTCTCTGCTGCGCTCATTTCGTCTCTACCTTCTCCGCCATGCGGATGATCAGACTTCTGTCGTTGCTATCAGCACAGCCATACCGCGGTGTGTAGTGCTCCGTCTGTCTAGTCCATCCGCCGCGGCAGTCATAGAACGCCCCGGCGAACACCTTGGCTTCCATGGGTTTGTTCTCGAACGACTTCAGCGCGTTCTTCTCGAACTCGCCTTCCGGCGTGATGACCAGCTGGACTACGCCGTCCTCGATGTAGATTGCGGTCTTCATGGCAATACCTCATCTATTCGCAGTGCGGAGATGTGAGTGGGGTGGGGTTATGCGGAGGGTGGGGAGGGGAGTGGCATCCAGTGGGTTACGTCAAGCAGGTCGTGGAATTCATCCACGAAGAAGCTGTTGTGCTGAGTGGCGAACTCGATACCGCCGTCCACCCACACAAGGACGCATTGATCCTCCGCCGGAAGCAGATCATTCACGCTGATCCATTCGCTCATCTCCCGCCTCCTTCCAGGGCTGCGTCGTATGCAACCGCAGCGCTCTTCGGGCATGGCATACCCGCAGGCAGACCATAGTGATAGCCGCCGCACGCCGCGCATTTGAGGTAATGTCCTTCATGCTGGCCGGCAAACTTGAACGGATGCACCTGCTCAAGCTGTTTGCGCAGCGCCTCGTTCTCCGCCTTGAGCCGGTCTGCCTTGTCCTCTGCATCCAGAAGGCTGTAGGTCAGTTGCTCGTTTATGGTTCGCTCCGCATTGACGTTCTCGGCGTTGACCAGCAGTGTCTCCCGCATCTCGATGCCTGATTGCTGCCGCCAGTGATGAACCAT
Source organism: Pseudomonas sp. HS-18 (assembly GCF_020401845.1). Taxonomy (NCBI): domain Bacteria; kingdom Pseudomonadati; phylum Pseudomonadota; class Gammaproteobacteria; order Pseudomonadales; family Pseudomonadaceae; genus Pseudomonas; species Pseudomonas sp. HS-18. The sequence goes on along the minus strand of NZ_CP084413.1, from coordinate 3,501,126 downwards.
CTTGGCGTTGCTGTTGGCCAACGTGCGGAGGGACATGAACTGCTTACGTAGCGTGTCGTAGTCGCTGGCAGGCTCTGCAGTAATCGTTTCCGGTGCCGACAAAGCCGAGCGCAGCCGCTCCACCTCGGCAATCAGCTCGAGGATGACTTGAGGGTTGGCGGCGGCTCGGAATGCCGAGTCTTCGCCGCCTATGCCGGATGGATTTGCTAGGCACTGCTCCGCCAGCTCCTTCAGCTTGTTGGTGTCGGTCATTGGATCATCTCCGCCATTTCGGTAATGGCCTTGGCCAGAGCAAGCGCGTGCTCTTTGCCCGTCAGCATGATGCTTTGCTTCCCGTACCATGCTTCACACGCCTCGCTTCCAGTCGTATGGAGTTCGAGACTGTCAGTTGGAGAGTCCGGGTTCTGCCGAATCTCGATGTACACGCCTTCCTCGTCGTAGACGCGCATGACTTTCTCAAGCGTATGGCTCATTCACTTCACCTCGATTCCGGCTTGCCGGAGGGCTTCTTTCACGTCCTCTGCGTAGTAGGCGAGGTTGTGGCAGGACTGGTTGCCGATGAACTGCGCTTCCGGCAGCTCCACCCTCAGAGCCGCGCGGCTGGCTTTCCAGGCTTGCCAGCATTCCCGTGTGACTTGCTGGACGTACTCATTATTCCGTCGTCGATCAAACATCAGGTCAGCGAATGGACCTTCCGTTTTTCGCCAGATGGCTAGCATGGATGCTTCAAACTCTTCTCGAATGTCAGGCACGGTCGTCCTCCTTGAGGCGCTTCCAGGCTGCCTGATCATCCTCACGGTTTCCCCACTCGATATCAGGCTTGCTCCATCCCTTGATCAAGCCGTCGGCACCTACCTTGAGGATGATGTAGTCGCCGTAGCCGTTCTCGTTCGGGCAAAGGAAGTCGTCTGGTACGTAGTATCCGGCCCACTTGGCTACGCGAAGGCGGCCTTCGTCCAGCAGCCAGTACTCCCCGGCATCGCAAACCTTGTAGTGGATATCGGCTACGATGCCTGCCGGCCAGTCCGTCACCATGCCGTCTTCCAGACGGATCACTGGACACCAGAGGTCGCCACGACGAAACGGCACCAGATCACCTTCGCTGTCCTCCTGCCCGTTGATCTTGGCGTCTTCCCAATAGCGCACTTCGGCGCTCACTTCGATGTAGGTTGCTTGAATGTCGGACACAGCACTACCTCCCATACGGGTGTGCGGTTAAGGGATATGAGCCGGCTATGAGCTTCTATGAGCCGGCGGGGTTAGCGCTGGAGGATGGCGCGGAGTTCGTCAATGGCGTTGATCGCCATGTTGTGGCCTGGCAAGAGGCTGCGGTCTGCGCAGACGCGCTCCAGCAACTCCCTCCGCACCAGCACCTGGTCAACGGGGATGGCGTAGAGCGCCGTCTCAACCGGTGGCGTCGTGTATGAATGCCATTTGTCATCGCTGGCTAGTGCTTCGAATCGCAGCTCTCGCGCAGTGGCGTTGCTGATCAGGTATGCAGCAGGCTTCATCTCACTCATGCTCCTTCCCCTCGCCGAGCAGGGCTGCGACTTCCTCCCGAGCCTTCTCCGTTCGGTCATGCTCCTGACGCAGCATTTCGTGCAGGCCGTTGCACTCGGCGGTGCGGTTCTTCAGTTCCTCCCTGAGCGCCTGGGCCTCGGCTTCGAGCTTGGCGTAGTCCGCAAAGCGGACGTATTGGCCGTGTTCTGACGCATACGGCACAACGCTTTCGAACTGGGATACGGTGAAATTCAAGCGCTTCACGTCACTCATCGCTGCCATCCTCATCTCGGCCAGCGTTCCAGCCGCATATCCAGCAGCTATTCCCACCTAGGCTGCCGAGATACACGCCGCAGCTTGGGTTCTGGCAGTACAGGTATCGTCCGCTCATGGTCAATCTCCCTGCGCCGGCGCGGCGGCGAGCAGCTTCACCAGGAAGTTGTGCGATTCCTGGGCATCCTTGAGGTTGGAGAACTGAATCTTCACCTCGTATTTCCCGCCTCCAGAGCACGACGTCATGAAGCCTTCGCGCAGCGCCTCCGGCACCTGCCCAGCCTGGGCGACCGGGGCGGCGTAGTACGGTATCATGCCAAGGTCGGCCTGCATGTTGGTTGGGCGTTTCGCGGTGTATCGCGCACGGCGAGCGTAGTCGTTGGACTCGTCACCGCGCTCAAGCCAGAACCAAAGTGCAGGCTCCTGCCTCTCCAGCTCCGCCACCCTGGCCTGGGCGGCGTCGCGCTGCTCCATTGCCTGCTCGGCCCCGAGTGCGAGCGCCGAAACCTGGCGCTGCAGCGCCCCGACGATGCGGTCGTGCTGGGCGACGGTCATCAGCGGCTCTACGCTGTACGGCCCTTCCTGAGTTGCGGCGATCTCGGAGGCATTCACCGAGCGTGCCGCTTCTACTTCGGTACGGAACGGGACATGAGAGCGGGTCCCTACTTTCCAGTTCGACCACGCCACCACCTCCGGCCGCTCCAGCTCCGGCGCCGGGGAGGGTTGCGCCAGGGCGGCGCGGGCTTTCCAGCCCTGCCAGAATTCGTCCACGAACTTGTTTCTGTAGTCATCCGGCTCTTCCTCGTCACGAGTCAGATCAAACGATCCGGCATAACGAGCCTCAAACATCTCCCGCTCCCCCTGCGCGCCCTCTGCCTGCTCGGCCTTCAACAGTCGCTCCAAGTGATCAGCTGCAAGATCCTGCTCGCCAGGCATAGCGTCACCATGGCGCAGCAGAACGATCAGTTTTTTGATGTCATCCTCTGCCTGCTCGGGGTGCTGTGCAGCGTCGTCGTTTGCGGTCGTGGCCATGGCGACCTCCACCGCATTTCGGCACTTGGGCCCGATGTAGTCGGCCAGAGTGCGCAGACCAGTGCGGAGCGCTTGAATTGCCATGTTCGTGCTGTGCCGTTCCAGTTCCTTGCTCATGCTGCCTCCTTCTTCGTGTGCTTGGCGATGAACTCGCAGGCCTCGACGCAGAGGTCATGCGCGATAGGGGATGCGCTGCGGTCGGCGTAGACCTTCAGGCGGCGTAGAAGGTCGAGTGCTTCGGCGTGGAACTGCGCCTGTTCGGCCTGAGCCGTGTAATGGGCGTGCGGGTCTACCAACTCAGCGATTCGACGCTGAGTCGCGGATTTTTCTAAGGGCATGACTTGTCCTCGGCGCCTGCTGGCGCGGAAAAGAGTTTCCGGAAAAGGGTAATTTGTTGCGGAGGGTCAGGCTGCTTGCTGCGCCTGGAAGGCGTTCCAGGCTTCCTGATCGGCCTGGGCGATGTACCACTGCAGCTGCCCGTCGCCTTCGTCTCTGACTGAGCCGCCGTACTTCCCGCCGGGGAAGGTGTACTCCGCGCTTTGAGTGATCCGTGGCCAACCGACGTTCCACTTCGTGAAGGTCAGGTACGGGCGCTCCTGCAGGGCTTTTGCCTTGAAGGATTCGCCCTTCGCATTGGCGTCGGCGATCTCCCGCTCATGCCCATCCTTACAGGCCTGGTCGCAGTAGGCGTGCTGCCCGTCGTAGACAAGCTGTCGCCGGTTGCCGTCGGCGTCCTCGGCGTCCTCGTAGAGCCGGGCCTCACAGTGATTGCAGTACAGCCACCAGCCGTTCTCGTGATAGACCTTGGCCGGGATGAAGCGCTGGCCGGCAAACTCATCAGCCCAAGGCGCGCGGCGGCAGAACTCGACCTCCTCGAACTCAAGGTTCAGCTCATTGCCACCTTTCCGGCGGCCGGCCGCCCCGCTGGTGGCGAAGACGATCACATGCTCCCCTTCGGAGCCTTCGCCTACGTGGTAGGCCTTCAGCGGTTTTTCAGACATGACGCGTCCTCGCGCCGTAGTGGCGCAATGGCATGGAGTGGGGTAGGAATCAGCGAGCTATGCTGATTGTCTGGTTTCGATGGAGGGCAGAGCCGTGGGCCTGAGTAGACCGAATCAGCAGCTACGGCGAGAGCTGAGAGACATCGCCGCCCGAGCGGATGAGGCTGCTTACCTGATCGGTCAGGTGGCAAAGACCTTGCCGGATGAGAGACTGACCGAACTGATGTACGCCGTTGGGATGGTGTATGACTGCGTGGATAAGGCGAAGGCCATGGCGGAGCGGGTGAAGGCTGGAGAGGTTCAGGCGATCGCCTCCAGGTAGGCCCCTATGAACTGCGTCGCCGCCTCAACATTGATGGCGTTTCCGTAGGCGCGCAGGCGTCCCACTCGGGAGGGAGCCCCATTAGCCAGCGGGAATGTGCCGGGTTCAACTGGCCGCCACCTTCCATCCCGGCAGAAGAGCCAGTCAGCATCTGCCCACATGCCGTTAACCGGGCCGGGCCGTCTGATATCGCAGCCATGGAGCAGAGAGTCCACTCTCCCTTCGCTGCTTTCGCTTGGGCCGCCGGCGAGAAGGTGGCGTGCTTCGCGTTCTGAACTGTCGGGGTTGGCCATCCCACCAAGGTAAATGCCTGCTCGCTGAGTGGCTTGCCCCGGGACTGCTCCAGGCGCTCGGCCAGAAACTCCTCCGAGGCTGATGCGCTCACCAAGTCTCTGGCCGCCGGCGTTGCCCATGTCGCCAATTGCACCTGAAGATTCAGCGGCGTCAGGCTGACGCCGCACTTTCTGCCGAGTTGGTTCTTCCGCTCCAGAAACCGCTCGGCCGTCCCGCCACACTCGTTCGCTGTTGGCGTTCCCCGCCCAGTACGTGCGGTCACGGATGTGCGGGGCACCGACGCCCGCAGACGGAAACGCGACAGCCCCGAAGGCATAATCCATGGCTTCCAGGTCAGTTTGTACAAGGTCGAGCCAAGGCTCTGCGTCCTTGCTTGCAACCTGCTCACCAAGGATTTCTCCAGGGCGGCGCTGGCGGATGAGCCAGGCAAAATGCGGCCAGAGATGGCGCGGGTCATCAAACCCAGCTCCCGCGCCTGCCGTGGAGAAAGGTTGGCACGGACAGGAACCGGTCCAAACAGGTCTATCATCTGGCCAGCCGGCGCGGCGAAGGGCGAGAGACCAGACGCCGATGCCGGCGAAGAAGTGGCATTGGGTGTAAGGGCGGAGGTCATCGGGGTGCACGTCCTCTATGGATCGTTCGTCGACGTCGCCTGGCGCGATGTGGCCGGCGGCGATCAGGTTGCGGAGCCACTGGGCGGCGTAGGGATCGATCTCGTTGTAGTAGGCCGCCGGCATGGCGTTACTCCTTGTCGTCTTCCGTTACCTAGGCACTGCCGCTGTCAAGGTTGCGAAGCTCCTGAATGGAGATGGCGCTGGTGCCATCAGTGACGGACCAGCTCGGAAGCTCCAGATGGCGGAAGGTCCCGCAGAAATGGCGATAGGCTCCCAGCGCAGCGCGCCGAAATGACTTGGCGGCCACTTGTCCAACGGGGATGTCTTTACCCCCCCCTGTCAGGCGGAGCTCATAGACGTTCAGATCAGCGATACGCTTGGCCGCTGCCCGGATAGTGCTCGGAGCGCAGCAGAACTCTTCTGCGACTTCGCTGACGGGCTTGCTGACCAAGGCGTTGAAGATCAGTTGGTCGCGGCCTGGATTGCGCAGGCCGGCGTAGATGACTGCTTGCATTGGGTTTCTCCAGGTAGAGCGCCGCCGCGCCGCGAGTGCAGCGAGTGGCGGAAGTGGTGGGTTATCGCGGAAGGCGAGGGGCGCTCAGGCCATTGAGCTCAGCCTGGCGGACGCGCTTGCGAAGGTGGTCAGGGTCAACGCCGAGGCCGCTTGCGATGTGGGGCCAGTCGTAGCCAGCGGCGCGGAGTTCGTAGGCGAGGACAAGCTCTGCTTTGCCGAGCCGTCCCATTGACTCTTTGCTCATCAGAATGGCACCCCATCAAACTCCCACTCCTCGCATCCCTTGGCGCGCACATCGTCCGGCGGGTCGGACATGTACTTCAGACACGTCTTGCCGTGGCAGTGCTTGCAGGTGCCGCACTTCACGTCGATAGCCTCAAGCTTCCGCAACATCTCCCGCATGGCGTCCTTCTGGCTGTTCAACTGGGTCAAATTCATAACCGACGATCTCCGGGTATTTGCCTGTCTCATTCACCTGGATGGCCAGCGGCTCGAGTAACTTGAAGCCGTCGCGCAACCACTCAATGGCCTGCTCGGTACTGCCTGGGGTGAAGTCGAACCCTTCTGGTTGTCTGCGCTTCCACCACAACTCGGCCTTGGCTCTGGCATATCCCTCGTGGCTGAGGCACACCCATTCCTTGGCTACGATGCGCAGGCCCGACCAGTAGATGACGCGCAATGTGTCCGGCTTCCCGGCCTTGAAGTGCTGGGCGTAGTCGACGCCGGTGATGGGATGGCGCACGACAGCGGGCTTGCTGCCACTGAGGATGGCGGCGTCGGACACCCCTTCGAACTGCTTTTCCTCTTCGGTGCGCAGGATGTGTCCGCAATCGGGGCAGGTGAGCGATGAGGCCGGCTTCACCTGAAGACCGCAGTTTTCGCAGAGGACGTAAGGGGCCCCGAGACCGCTGCCGGAGCCGCGTTTTCGCCCACGTATCTGGTCCAGCGGGCCAAGGCGCGAAGTCGTGTCGGAGAAGTCCAGCCACAGGCAGTCCGATTTTCCGGGAGCGATGCGAAGACCGCGGCCGGCCCCCTGGCAGTACAGAACTGGCGAGCGCGTCGGGCGTAGCCAGAGGATGCAGTCCACGTCGGGCACGTCGAAGCCGGTCGCCAGGGCTAGAACGGTGACCAGGCAGCGAATGTGGCCGGCGCGGAAGCGGGCGATCAGCTGCTCGCGGATGGGTTTCTTCGTTTCGCCGGTGACGACTTCGCAGGTGATCCCGCGATCGCGCAGAAGGTCGCGAAGCTGTTCGGCGTTAGCTACGGTGGCGCAGAACGCAATCCACTTGTTCCGCTCAGCGGCAAGGCGGACGGCTTCTTCCGCGGCGCCGTCGAGGTACCCGGAAACCGCATCGGAGAGATCACGGATGTTGTAATCGCCGGTATTGCTCAGCTTGACCGAGCCGGTATCGATCTGGGTGCTAATCACTTCGGCCGGAAGCACCAGCGGGGAGAGGTGGCCGGCATCCAAGAGGGTCTGCATGCGGATCTCGTAGGCTATCCCGGTGAACAGCGCCTCTTCGCTATCCGTCAGCCAGACGCCGTTGCCGCGGAATGGCGTGGCGGTCATGCCGACCAGGCGGAAGCTGCAGTACTTGCCCAGGTCGTTGAGGAACTGCCGATACAGGCCGGCGTCCTTCGGATTGATCAGGTGAGCCTCGTCCACGATCACGCATTTGATGTTGCCCAGGACGTGGGCATGCTTGGCCACGCTGCCGATGGTGGCGACGATCACGTCGGCATCCGGCTGGCGGCGACCAATGCTCGCGCTGTAGTAACCGACCTTGATGGTGCGCGGAAGCATCGCCTTGAGCTTCTCCGCATTCTGCTCGGCCAGCTCCTTGCTGGGGACGATCACCACCGTGCGCGGGTGGTACTCAGGCCAGGTGTCGAACAAGGTCTTGGTGATAGCGGCGGCGATGAGGCTTTTGCCGCCACCGGTGGGGACCACCAGGAGGGGCGCGGCGTCCTCCTCACGATGGCGGTCCCACCAATCGATCAGTGCATCAATCGAAGCCTGCTGGTAGTCGCGCAGGACAATCATGCAGCGTTCTCCTTCGCGCCAAGCAGGCGCTTGTCGAGGGTGTCGTGGATGGTTTCGCTGGAGAGGCCGTCGGCGCCGTTCACGAACTGCTCGCCCGTCAGCGTATTGCGGTAGACGATCCAGTTGTCGTCTTCGCTGGCGTCAATTGGCTCGGCAAAGCGGTCAAGCAGGGCAGGAATGAAGCGATGAGCCTGGCAACCGGCCAGTTGGTCGTCCTTGCTCAGCGTCTTGTGGTGCCGCTCGCAGACCCAGGTACCGTCGCGCGCCGGTGTGGCATGGGCGCAGGTCCTGCAGTTCGGCAGCGGGGCAGCAGTGGCATGGCAGAGCGAGGAATAGGGACACCACTTGCACTCGAACCAGGCCGGATCCTCGGTCATGCGCTCTGGTGGCCGGTCGGTGAAGATGATCCGCTCAGCCTTGTCGACCAGGCGATCGGCCTCGGCGGTGTTCTCGTCGGTGCGGCAGCTGGTGGTGGTGCGACCGCCAGGAGAAGCGCAGGTGAGGTAGTGCCGCGTCATGCCGGTGTAGCGCATGTAGAGCAACGCCTGGGCGTAGTACACGGGATCCCAATGGCGGAGTGCGTCTTTCTCGCCATGCTTCGCCTTGCAGGCATCCAGCTTGGCGAACTTCTTCTCGTTGACCTGCTTGTGCTCCCATACGTGCCAGGTCTTCGGCGCCTGCAGGATTCCGTGTATCGCACCATCCATGTGGCCGCGGAAGTGTCCTCCAAGGGCGATGAAGCCGAACTGCTTGCCGCTTTCGTCATGGGTGTGGAGCTCGATTCCAGGAACCATGCGCAGACGAGCTGCCTGAATGTCCTCGCCACGGTGGCCATCCTCGATGGCCTTCGCCGAAAGCGGGCTGAAGGTTTCGTTCTCGGCCCAGCGGAAGGAGTACCAGAGCCGCCGGGAGCAACTCTGGCCAATCGCAGAGAAGCCCAAGTAGGTACGCCTGGGCTCCTTTGCTTTCTCCTGTACCAGGGCCGCGTCTATGGCTGCCAGGGTTGGGTCAGCCAGCAGGTTCGCGGGCATGGCAGCCATGATGCACCTCAGCGGCTCCAGGGAGCCTTCGTTGCGCCAGTGGCTTGCGATTGTTGCTGTGCGGCAGCGGCAACGTGCGCCGGCGGAGTGTGGGTCGGAACGCCACCAGTGCACGACTCGTAGCCCTTGATCTCGTTTTGATCGGGGTACTGACCAGTCCTGTCCTTCCGGATGCCGACCTTGATGTGCAACGGCTTGTCATGCAGCTGGCTGGTGTCCTGCAATTGCATGACGTTGACGGCTCGGCAGAGGGACGACAGCTGTCCTTGGCCGATCTGCACAGCCTGCTGGTTTGGGTTGTCCAGGGTGATGCTGGCGAACACCAGGCGCCCCTTGAACTGGCCGTCGATGATCTGGAGCTTCAGGGAGATGTAGTGGCCGTTGTTCGCCTTGGTCGGTTTGATGTCCGAGCTTTCGATGATGGCGGTATAGGTGCCGGCCGGGATCAGTTCGAAGGACTGGGCGGGTTCTACTGCAGCGGCGTTGAAGTTGAGTTGTGCCATGGTGTGTTTCCTCGTTACTGGTTGACTGCTTGGGGTTGTTCGGCGCCCTGCGGGTTGAGCAATGCGCTGATAAAGGCGTTCCACTCGAGCGGGAGGCGCTCGGGCATCTGGTAGCGGTTCTTGGCGATGAAGGAGGGCTTCTCCACCAGGTTGAGCCAGCGATTTCCAGTGCCGGTGGCGATGTTGCGAGCACCCTTGAGGGACTTCGGATCACCGTCCTGGCGCAGGAATACTTCCGGCGCGGCGTAGCCGATGACGTCGGCGCGTTCGTAGATCAGTTGGAAGGCGCGCTTGTGCAGCTTGATCTGCACTCGGTCATAGGCCGCCATCTCCGGCGGCTCGAAGCGCACGATGTCGCTGTGGGCGATCAGGATCGAGCCGACGCCTTTCTCGGACGCCAAGTAGCTGAGTGCATCAAGCAGTTCGCGCCAGCGATCCAGGGCCATGATGTAGCCCTTGCCGTAGCCAAGGTCCTCGATGCTCTTCTTGTCTTCGGCCCGGGCAACTGCGTCCCAGATCAAGGGCTCAAGGGCCGACAGCGAGTCGATCACCAGCCACTTGAAGGAGTGCTCTTCGCCGGCCAGGGCGCCGATGGCTTCCATGACCTCGGAAAAGCTGTTGGAGACCGGGAAGGCATTCGCCTCGATATTGCCCAGGCCATCCTCGGTGCGGATAAACACGCAGTCCGGCGAGTTGGCGGCGAAGGTGGTTTTCCCGATGCCGGGTCCGCCATGGATGCAGATGATCGGCGGCCGGTCGTTGCTGACTTTCTTCAGGGATGCGAGCGAGATTGCCATTTCAGCTTTCCTCGTTGATTCGTTCGACTTTCACGGTTGGTTTGGCGGGCTTCGTTTCGATGGCGGGCGCGATCAGCGCCCAGAGGCTGGGCTCGTTGGTGCGCAGCCACTTGCAGCCGGTTTCGTCGAGCTTCGGTTCGCTCTTGATGGGCCGCATGTGCGGCGGTAGCTGCTCGACCAGGTTGGTGAGCTGCGGCATGTCGGCCTTGTAGGTGAGTTTTCCGCCCGTGGTGACCTTGAAGCCTTCAAGCTTCTGGGTCTTACTGCCCTCGTCTGGACAGCCAACTGCAGCGACGATCTGTTGCTCGATGGCGACGCGCTCGGCATTGGCCGACGATTCACGAGTCTTGGCGTCGATCCAAGCCTCAAATAGCTCTTTCATGGCGGACCTCTTTTCCTTGGCGCCGGAAGCGAATGACGCAGAGGTCGCCGCAGATGTTGGTGAAAATGGGATCGCGGTAGCCGTGACGGCTAGCAAGCTCGACAGCCGCACGAATGCTTCGGGCGGCGAACTCTTCGATCTCTTCAACCTGATCTTCGACCAGGGGTTTAACCGGACGGGTAGTCATGCAGCCCTCCACTGGCGGCATTCGCCGCCGGTTCCTTCGTAAGCAGGCGGCCCGTCGAAGAGATCGTGATCAGCCCATGCAGATTGATCGTCGATGTCGTCAGGGACCGGATCAGCAAGCTGTTCTTCGTAGTCGGGATCGCGCCAGTCGAGGAGCGACCGCCAATGACTCTTGCGATGCATGGCGCTACCTCCTGCTTATTCGGCGTATTCGACGAACTCACCGTCGGCGCTCAGCTGGTACCAGGTATCGGGCTTGACGCCGTTCTCACCAACCTTGCTGGCGCGGATATGGATGAGGCGGCCTTCGCCGTCGCGATGGCAGAGGACGATGGCACCGCCAGCAGATGCACGAGCGCGGCCTTCGATGCCCAGGGAAGCGGCGACGGATTCCTGCCCGCTCACCTCGGCTGCCGATTGGTAGCCGGTGTTGCTGGCTGCCGATTGGTAGCCGGTGTTGCTGGCTGCCGAGCGGTTGCCGGTGTTGCTGGCTGCCGAGCGGTTGCCGGTGTTGCTGGCTGCCGATTGGTAGCCGGTGTTGCTGGCTGCCGAGCGGTTGCCGGTGTTGCTGGCTGCCGAGCGGTTGCCGGTGTTGCTGGCTGCCGATTGGTAGCCGGTGTTGCTGGCTGCCGATTGGTAGCCGGTGTTGCTGGCTGCCGATTGGTTGCCGGTGTTGCTGGCTGCCGAGCGGTTGCCGGTGTTGCTGGCTGCCGATTGGTAGCCGGTGTTGCTGGCTGCCGAGCGGTTGCCGGTGTTGCTGGCTGCCGATTGGTAGCCGGTGTTGCTGGCTGCCGAGCGGTTGCCGGTGTTGCTGGCTGCCGATTGGTAGCCGGTGTTGCTGGCTGCCGAGCGGTTGCCGGTGTTGCTGGCTGCCGATTGGTAGCCGGTGTTGCTGGCTGCCGATTGGTTGCCGGTGTTGCTGGCTGTACCGCCTACCACGGCCTGTTCAATGGAGCTATCCAAGCGACCCATGATCCAATCAATGGCTCGCGAGATCATGGTCGGCACGCTGATCTCCGCCTCCACCACAAGGGTGGCGCTGGCGATCTTGCTGTCGTCGTCGTGGCGGCTGAGCTGCCCGGAGGCTTTCACCATGGCAAAGCGACTCTGACCAGGGGCGTAATAGCCGAACACGTCGAGCGGGTATTCACACGAGTGAAAGCCGGACGCGCAGGCCTCCACCGGACCTTCGTGCTTGTAGGTGCCGCCAATCTCGAACTGGTAGCCGCGACAGGTCAGGTCCTGATTGAAGCCCTTGTAGGCGGTAACGATTTCTTCAGCAGCCTCGTTCTTTTTCTTGCGGGTCATGATTCGTTCCTTTCTATGCAATAAGCCCTGGCCGGGCGTGTGCGCGCTTTCGGCTGCCGGCGATACGTCGGCACGCGAAAGAGAGCGAAAAAATGCCCGGAGGACCGGGCTAATGAGGGGTAGGGTGGGGATGGCCGGATTCTCACCGGCAACTGACTTGGCGCGGACCCATTCAGTGACTCATTTCGTATGCCGAAGCAGGGACGGCCGCAGGTACCTAGTACATCTCCCGCTGCGCGGGACTCATCCCCATTGAAGGGTGGCGTACTTGCCGGGGAAGTCAGGTGGATGCCTTGGTCAGCTCAGTTTTTTTCTTGTTCAGCGATTCTTGCTTCTTTTCGAGGTCAGCTTCCTGCTTCTCTACGCGGCGCCAACCCTCGTTGATGACATCTTCCTTGGTGGGGAAGATGTCGCCTTTCATGTAGATTTTCCCCGAAGCAGATTCGTCTCCGTAGTCGCGCCCCCATGTGACGTAGTTCCGCACAAATTCAACCTGCTTTGGCTTGAAGCTTGGCTGAAGGACCCATGCGGTATAGGGATAGGTTCGTTCGCTCATCTCGCCTCCAGTGTGTGTATGCGCAAGGGCGCGTTAGGCGGTGGCCTTGGCCTCAAGTTCAGCCAATTCCTTCTTGAGGTTATCGATCCGCTTGCGGCGATGCGCGTCCGCCTCGGCGTCGCACTTGTCGATTACCGCTTGCGGGATAACGATGCCTTCGATCTTCTTCCAGGATTCAAGAGGGAACGATCTGCGGTTGTCCTCTAGGTAGGTAGTCGCCTGCTCATCACATTCGGCCTGAGCAAGCTTCAGAGCTTCCTCGTAGCTGCAAGTCGGGAATACTTGTTGACTTCCGCCACTCCCGTCTCGGTAGCTATGCAGCCGATACTCAAGGTCGCCGTCTGAATAGCCGTACAGGGACAGAAGCTTGATGCCCTTTACCTCAACTCGGTTGTAGTTTCGGTCTTCTTCATACACGCCCTTGCCGCCATCCCACTCGAAGATTTCTGGCGAGTAACCGGAAACGAAGATGTGGGTTACCTGCCCAGACATGACCTTCTTCAGCAGGCCTAGCGAGCCTTCGTCAGAGTTCTCGACGAACTTGAACAGAGCATTGGCATGATGCTTGGCTTTGTCCCGAGCAATGCACAGCCGCTGCTGTTGCTGGCTAATCTGAAGCTCCAGGTCTTTGCGTTGTGCGTCGTAATTCTGTTGAAGCTCACGCAGGTGCTTTTCCTTCCACGACTCAACCGGCTTGTCGTGCAGGCTTTTGACGACGAAGTTCTCGCCGCTAGGGATTTCCTGCCCTTCGCTGACGAAAACTTCTTGAACAATGGATTGCTCAGCATTGAGCTTGCCAAGGACGAGAACCTTCTTCCCATCGTCCGTGTATTTGATGTTGCTCATCTCTTTCTCCTGTATGCGGAGCCATGGGGGAGCGTACCGAGAGGCTTATGCGCCTATAGCTGTCGTATCTGATGCGGCGCGATCCGCTGGCAGCTAACCGGTGTTCGCGTTCCGGCCGATACGCTCCCCTCATGACTCCAAGGTTCGATGCACCGGAGGGCGTTACTTCGCAGTTACCTCTTCGTGCCACTGCTTCATGTCTTCCAGAAGCTGCGCACGGTCTGCCTCGGGAACGAACATGAACAGGTAATAGGCACAGTCCTTGATGCCGCCCTCCATCTCAGCTGTGGAGGATTCGGTCCATACCTTCAGTCGCGCTTTGTTGGTGGGACGCTTTGCCATGGTGGTTCTCCTGGTTGTCATCCCAAAGCGCCCGATCACTCAGGCGCTTCAGTGATGCTTTCCCGCCGCGCTCAGCTACTGGCCTCTCGCGCGGCGTGTCTCGTCTGTTCCTCCAGCCACGGTCTCTGCCTGCCGGAAAACTCGTCTTGGCGCTTTACGCTGCACGCCCGGGAGAGTTGCCATCCCTCTGGACTGTTGAGGCCTGTCCATCGCTGCCTTGGGTAGAGCTAAAGAGCTTCGGCCTCTCGGCCTGGCCTTTTGAGGCCCTTGCCACCTATCGGCGGCTAATCATGAATGGCTGTTAGCCGTTCATGGCTACAAATCTAACCATGCATGGCTATCTCGTCAAGCCATAAATGGCTAGAAAATTCGTTCTTGGCTAAGTGTCTGAATGGCGGGCACAAAAAAGCCCGCTCAAGGCGGGCTTTTGGCAATTAAGGCGAAATTATTTGCGGCGACGATCCTTCCAGCTTGCCGTGCACACGCCGCAGATGACTGTCCCCTCTGGGACCCTGATGATTCGATCTGGGAACTCAGGGTTAAGGGCGATCAGAAACTGTCCCTCCAGGGATTCCTGCAGTCTCTTGAATGTCGTGTGACCATCTGGAGTACGGACCACCACGTCATCATTGTGCTGAGCGGCTACGTCAGGGTCGACCTGGATGATCTCTCCGTCCTTGTATTCGGGATGCATGCTGTCGCCGCGGATGCGAAGACAGAATGTGCTATTGCCGTGAGGGAAAGGCGATTCCAGCCATTCCTCGGCATCGCCTGGGGCTAAGTTATCAATCGCTTCGTACATCATCCCTGCGGTAACCCACGATATTAAAGGCACTAATCCAGCATGGCCGGGCGTCCCGGAAAGGTTGTCGGAGTTTCCGCTAACCCTGTCAACGAGGCTTTCATCCAGAAGATCTTTTGCGGATATTTTGAACACCTTGGCGAGGTCCCGAACCGTGCCGATCTTCGCCTCACCATCAGCGCGCAGTATACGTCCAATTGTGGACTGACCAACGCCTGAGCGCAGCTCAAGCTTCGGCTGGGTCCCGACATCTGGGTTTGAAGCCATTAAGAATTTGAGGTTATTGGCGAGAACCTGCTCGATCGAAGCCATCAATCCTTTCCTGTCAATTTATCCCTAAAGGATGCCACTTGCGGTTAGCCGCGTGCGGCTTGACGTTGCTAGCTATAAACGGCTAACCTAGCCGCGAATAGCTAGAAAAGGCATTCCCATGAAAACCAAATCCACACGCAATGAAGCCAGCCGTGACCTGAATGGGTTTGTGCTGAGCCAGCTTGAGCTTCGCAAGGGCGACTGGCCGGAGATCAGCAAGGCCTCCGGGGTGCCTTATTTCACGATCAGCAAGATGGCCAGCCGGACGACCTCCGATCCACGGATCAGCACCGTGCAGAAGCTTGCCAATTACTTCTTCGAACACCCCTTAGCCGCATAGGAGCCCCCCATGGCTATCCAGGAACTCAAGGTCCAGGTCTACGCCGACCTCAGCGACTTCGAGCAGAAGGTCAGGCAGACCTTGGAGCGATTACCGCTTGAGCTTCGCGATGACTTCCTGAGCAGCCTTGAGCGCCTTCTCTCGGATAGCGGCCTGAGCCTCATCCGTGTTGATGAAGCCTTCTGCGAGGGAATCGCGGGTGAAGGCGGCATTGCATCCAGTGCAGGTGAAAAGCTCGTTCTTCGAGTTGGCTTCGCCGGACTGGACGATCTGTGTGCTTCCGCATTGCGGGCAGCTGACGTTGAGAGTGCCTAGCGGAGTTATGGACATCGGAACCTCCTGGTTCGCTGTGTTGGGTGAGAGCTTCCAGCCTATCAGCGAGGTTCCGACCTTTACAGCGGCTCCCATGTGGAGCCTGAAGACGAAACAAATCGCATAGGAGCCCTGTGCATGTATCTCGACCAATCCCAGAAACGCGCCATCCCCGTGAAGGTCCGGTTCGAACCGGTGCTGGATCGAATCCTGCGCAAGGCGGCGCACAAGTCCCGCCGACAGCACGCCACATACCTCTACGAACTGATCGAGTGGGCAGTAGCCAACGGCGCCATCGAAGAGCTCCAGAACGACCACGAAGATATCGCGGGCTGAAGGCCCTCTGGAGGGCCCAATGCTTTTCGATCCCGAGAAGCTGTCGCCAGAGACGCGACGGCGAATTCAGGGGCTGATGCTCGCCAATGGCTGGAGCTTCGAGAAGGCCCTGAATGAAATCTGTATTTCTGCTGTTTCCAACGGCGCCACCTCTGTTGTTGGACGCAAAAAAGCGAAGGTCTTGCAGTTGGTGCCCCTCAATAGGGACTCCGACAGGGCCTCAAAAGGGTAGGCCTGAGGGCCTCAAAGGAATTACCCAATGGCTGCCGTCATTCACCTCTCCGACTCGCCCAAGGTTGCCGCGCTGGCATACGCCCGCATGGGATGGCACGTGTTCCCCTGCTGGCCGATTCGTGACGGCGCCTGCGCATGTGGCAAGCCCTGCAAGTCGCCCGGCAAGCATCCCATTGGCCACATGGTCCCGCATGGCCAGGAGGCCGCCACGCTGGATCCGGAAGTGATCGCTCAGTGGTGGGCCGCCGTGCCGGACGCCAACATCGCCGTGCACATGGCGAAGTCCTCGCTAGTGGCGATCGACATCGACCCGCGCAATGGCGGCCTGTTCACCATCGAGCAAGTCGAAGCGCAGCACGGCGAGCTTAGCTCTGACGTCCTGGCCTTCACCGGCGGTGGTGGCGAGCACCGCGTATTCGCGTTGCCGGCCAACCTTGCTGGCTCGCTCCCCGGCACCCTGGGGAAGGGCGTCGACGTGAAGGTCAACGGCTACATCATGGTGGCGCCGTCGAACCACATCTCCGGCAGTAGCTATGAGTGGGAAGTCTCCAGCAGCCCTCTGGATGGCGCCTGCCCGAGCCCGATGCCGAACTGGCTGCGTGATCTCTTCCGCGCCAATGCCAAGGCACCTGAGCAGACGGCGGCAGCAGAGAACAAGCTGACCCAGGAGCTCGCCGAGGACCTGCAGAGCGCTCTCCAATTCATCAACGGTGAGTCGCGCGACAGCTGGTACCGCGTTGGCATGGCCCTGCACTCGACGGGCGATTATCAGTGGGCCTTCGACACTTGGTCCGACTGGTCCCGCCAGTGGGCACACAAGTTCGATCCAGTTGATCAGGTCCGCGTCTGGCGTTCTTTCAAGAACAGGGGCCTTGATGGCATTACCCACGCGGCCCTGTTCGCCGATGCCCAAGCCAACGGCTGGGAGAATCCTCGCGCCGCTAAGCCTGAGCTTCGCCAAGTCGACGACGCCTATCTGGCCGAGCTGTCAGCAGCAAATGGCGGCAAGCGAATCATCACCGAACTCGGTAAGCGCGACGTCCTGCCGTTCCCGGTGCCTGGCCTTGACGCGGTGGCAGAGTGGATCGGGCATGTCACCGGTGCGCGCCACGGCATTGCTACGCAGATGGCTGCCATCAGCGTCGCCGCGCTGGCCGCCTCGCGCCTGTACGAGTCGAGCATGGGCGATGGCTGCCACCTCAACCAGCTGGTCTCTGCGCAGAGCTACAGCGAGATCGGCCCGATCATGAATGCCGTCGGCCGCATCTTCCATGATGCTGGTCTGCGCAAGCTGCTGCGTGAGCAGCGCATCAGCTCTCCCAGTGGATTCTTCAAGACGCTGCACCGTTCGCCGGCCAGCCTCTATCTGGCTGCAGAGTGGGGGCGC
Organism: Pseudomonas sp. HS-18; assembly: GCF_020401845.1. Classification (NCBI taxonomy): domain Bacteria; kingdom Pseudomonadati; phylum Pseudomonadota; class Gammaproteobacteria; order Pseudomonadales; family Pseudomonadaceae; genus Pseudomonas; species Pseudomonas sp. HS-18. The sequence continues at coordinate 3,483,849 of NZ_CP084413.1, read as the reverse complement.
AAGTTCTTCGGCCCTCAGTTCGCCGCGGTCGAGCACGTCGGCATCCTGATCGGTCAGGGTTTCAACAAGCAGGTATGGGTTCTCGATGCGCCTGAAGAGGCGGGCCTGAAGAAGTCCGAGCTCGAGGACGACCAGCCTGTCATTCACAAGCCGGCTTTCAACCTGCTGGCCTTCGCCGCCGACAACGACTTGGCCAACATCTTCTCCGAGGCGCAGTCCGGGCGCGGCCTGATCGAGACCATGCTGTTCGCACGGGTCAATGTTGATTTCAACGATGACCCGCGCAGCGAACCAACACCCGAGTGGCTGATCAACCACATTCGCCGGGTCCGTGCCCTTCCGACCGGTACCAATGAGCTCGACCTTGTCACCGTCTTCAACGGCAATGCCGGCCTGATCCCGACCCTAAAGCCAGTTATCTTCCAAGCGCAGCCGGTCGAACACTACGCCGCCATCGACGCGCTGTCCTCGCACCGCAACATGCGGCCGATCCTTCATGGCGCGCGCGTCATCCTGCGCCGCCTGGCCTGCACCCTGGCCGCCTGGGGAAACCCTGGCTCTCCGATCGTCACCCGCGACATCCTCGACTGGGCCGCCCAGTTCGTCCTGGGCAGCACCTTCGAAGTCCTGCAGGCCATGAAGTTGGGGAGTAGCGAGGAGGGCCGTAGCACTGCCTACGAGAAGACGTTGGCTGCAATCACCAAGGCCGGCCCGAAGGGCATCAAGCAGGGCTATCTACCAATGGCCTGCAAGCCATTCAGGAATCTGGACAAGGACGCCCGTGGAGAACTGTTGCTGCAGCTTGTGAACGACGGGGAAATCATTCAGCACCCCACCGAGCCGGGCGCCTACGTTAGCGCGGCCCTGCTAAAGGTCGAGGTGCAGTGATGAATTTTATGACCTTTATGACCGTTTATGACCTCGATTTCTATCACGGTCATGCGACTGAAATCCGCGTGGTTTCTGGCCTTCGATGAATTTATGACTTTATGACCCCCTATATATAGGGATAAGAAAAGCCCTATATAAGGGTCATAAAGTCATAAAGCTCCTGTAGCCCACGCAGCACTAGGGATTGAGCGCATGACCATGAACGGTCATAGAGGTCATAAAGGTCATATGGTTAAAAAATGATCTGTTTTAAGGAGTAGAAGATGGGCGCATTGGTCGATTTCAAGAAGAGCACTATCCAGCTCACCCCTCACCAGCAGTCGGCCTACGACCTGCTCATGGGATTCGTTAAGGACAAGGACACCGGACTGGCCACCCTGGAAGGGTATGCAGGTGTAGGTAAGACCGTTGTCGTGGGAGAACTGGTCCGCGCCTTGTCGCTCAAGATGAAGATGGCCATCGCTGCACCTACCAACAAAGCCGTGGCCGTTCTGCGCGAGAAGATCAATAACCATGACGTCCACGCGGCCTCCATCCATTCTCTGCTTGGTCTGAAGATGAAGGAGCTGGAGAACGGAACTCAGGAATGCATACCCGACGGAACCCCGTCACTGAAGGAGTATTCCGTGGTGGTTGTCGATGAGTGCTCGATGATCTCGGAGGAGATGTTCAGGCATATCATCATGATGCGCGGAACATGCAAGGTTATCTTCGTCGGCGATCCTGCCCAGCTTCCCCCTGTAGGAGATCAATACGAATCGCCGGTCTTCCGCGACGTCAAACTGAATATCCGCCTCTCCGAGATCGTTCGCCAGGCAGCCGACAATCCCATCATCGGCCTGTCGATGCAGATCCGCTCCGCCATCGAGGAGCAGCGCCGTTCAGGTTACGTTGAATTGTCCCAGTCGCTTCCTGTGGATGGACCATCCAAGGCCGGCTTCGTCACGGGCGGCAGCTCGGCTGTGTTCGAGATCGCGCTGCAGGTGCTCCAGAGTGGAGGCGATTGCCGCGTGGTGGCCTACACCAACAAGCAAGTGCGCCAGTACAACATGCGTCTGCACCAGGCCCTGTATGGCTACACCGACTGCGAGTTCAGCCCAGACGAGGCCGTCATTGCGCATGAGGAGTTCAAGGCAACCCTTCTGGATGATGAGCTCAAATCGTTCGGCGAAGACGCCAGGATCATCACCAGCGAAGAACTGGAGGTGGTAGGTGTCGAGAGGGCAGAAGGAACCCTATACGGTTTCGAGTATTTCCATCTGCTTTTGCGCCGGGATAACGAAGACATGGTTCGCGCAGCGTTTCCAGCCATCCCTGCTCAGGTCGAGCGGACTATCCAGGACCGTTGGACGGAATGGCGCAAAGTCAAGCAGGCAGCCGAGATGGAGCGTGACTTCCATAAGCAGGCTGAGCTGATGGAGCGTGCAAAAGAACTCTCTGGTGGAACCTGGGCAATGCGCCGTGCCTTCGCACCCCTGCGGCATGCCTATGCGATCACTGCGCACAAGTCACAGGGCAGCACGTTCCACACCGTCATCGTCGACTGGGGTGACCTCTGCAGCATGCGTCGCGACTTCGAGTTCAACCGTGCCCTGTACGTCGCCTGCACCCGTGCGTCCGAGCACTTGGCCATCGTGGTTTGAGGAGGCGTCGATGATCGGACACGAGGATCAGATCATGGCCATGGTCACTTTCCTGATTGGTGTCTTGTACGGAGTTGCCGTTCGATGAGCATCTTCGAGACCATTCCAGCGAGGCACAGAAAGCAACGCATTCCGTCTGAGCACGAGGATCAGGTCGCATTGATCCAGTGGTTCGACATGCAGTACCCAGCCCTTCGCGGACGCCTGGCGGCATGCCCGAATGGTGGTAAGCGCAATGCGATCGTGGCGGCGAAGCTCAAGGCCGAGGGGGTGAGGGCAGGGTATCCAGACCTCAACCTGCTCACACCACGGCATGGCTTTGCTGGTCTGTTCATCGAGCTGAAGCGGGAGAAGGGCGGCGCACTTCAATCCGATCAGGCCGAGTGGCTGGACTGGCTCAACGAACAGGGATTCATGGCGGTCGTGTGCAGGGGGTTCGATGCGGCGCAGAAGACGATCAGGGATTACCTGGACGCTACGGAAAACTACAGGGGAGTGTCTGCATGAAGCTCAACAGCGCGCGAGAAGCTTGGCACTCTGCTTTTTATTCGCAGACTGACCGACAATGGCTTGCTTTCGAGCAGCAGCATTATCTCGGATGCATGGTGCAGACTTCCGAGCGGGATCGCTCAACACAGGTTGCAATACACCAGGCCCTGGCGGGACCAATCCAAGTAGCCATTTCTACTCTTCCAAGGCGGTTGCAGATGTTCGGCCACCACATGTACGGGCCTGGCACGAGCGATGGCATTCGCGAAGAGGCAGAGTCTCTGGTGTTTGATGTTGCCTACAGCCGCGGCGAGAAGATGTACGCGAAGAAGTTCGAGAAGGCCCGCTATGTCGCTGCCGGAGTGCTCGAGCGCTATCGTCGGATGCACCAGGGAGGGCAGAGCGCCATGCCTGATCCGATGCCGACGCCTGAGGGATTCCGCGCATGGTTGCTCGCGGTCCACGAGGTGAGCATCGACTCACGCAACTGGGCGCGCGAGTGGGAGCCTTTCGTGGATGCCTGCTTCCTCGCCTGCGATGATCTGGATAAGCAGGCGCTTATCCCGGTGTCGGGAACGCTGGCGGTGATGAGAGAGGCTGCGTAAAAGCACACCGTTATAACGTATTGACAGAATTGTGCGGCTGGCGATACGATTTTCCCATCCTGACAAAAGTCACTCCGAAGCCCTGGCCACCCGCCGGGGCTTTTTCGTTTATGGAGATACCGATGGAGCCGACAACCACTGCCGGCGGAGCGCTGCTCGCCAAGTACGGCATGGCTGTATTCGGCTTTGCCGGCGCTGTTCTTTCATTGGCTCCCTTGAAGGGCCTGACCCGTTGGCAGGCGTTCGTTGCGGTGGCTACCGGATTCGTAACCTCAATGGCCATCACTCAACTGGTGGTGGCTTACTTCGGCCTCCCCTCCGACGCTGAGTCGAAGAACGGCGTGGCCTTCCTGATCGGCCTGCTGGCCATGAACATCATCCCCGCCATCAAGGCGGCTGCGGAGCGCCTTCTCGCTGCCAAGGGTGCATGACCATGATGAACACCATCCTCATGGGCCTGGACGCCGTGCTGTGCATTCTCGTGGTACTCGCCGCGCTGGAATTCCTGCGCTCGGTCCACCTGTTCGAGCATCCCGTGCTGAGCCTGTCGTTCTACCTGGTTGCCATCGGAGCCTTCGGCTTGCTCACTGAGCTGGCCAAAGGCTATTGGATCAGTCCCTGGGCTGTCGTCACGCACCTCGGCATCGTCAGCTACGCCTGGGCGCGCCGGAAGCAGATCTTCCGCGAGGACTGGTCCTGGGATGGTATCGACCGCCGGCGCAAAGTGAGATGAGCAATGACTGAGAAGAAGCCAATCGACTGGGAGCGGATTGAGCAGCTCTACAGGGCCGGTGTTCTTTCGGTGCGTGAGATTGCAGCTGCTTGCGGGCCATCCCATGTTGCCATCCATAAGCGTGCAAAGCGGGAAGGATGGACGCGAGACCTCTCCGGAAAGATCAAGGAGAAGGCTGATTCACTGGTTAACACGCAGGTGGTTAACACCTCGGTTAACACGGAAAAGGCGTTAACCGAGCGGGCAATCGTTGATGCGAACGCCAAGGTCATCGCGGACATTCGGATTGCTCACCGGACTGACATTGGTCGGTCCCGTGAGTTGGCGAACAAGCTGCTTGATGAACTGGAAGACCTCACTGAAGAGCGCGGCACCCTCCGAGAGCTGATTGAGCAGCTCAAGGAGAACGATGACGTCGACACAGCGATGCTTGAGCTCGCCAGCAAGATGTCATCGCTGCCATCGCGCACCAAGACGATGAAAGAACTGGCTGAGACGCTGAAGCATCTGATCCTGCTCGAGCGGCAAGCCTACGGAATGGACCAGGCGCCAGAAGAGGAAGACAAGGTCCCCTCGGGCCTGGGGCATTTCTATGGAGAACCATCCAACGCTTAACCCGGCCCTGCGGGGTTTCTGGACGGCGCGTGAGGATGAAAACGGGAATCCGATCCGCAATAGGGTTCTTTACGGCGGCCGGATGTCGTCGAAGTCATGGGATGCTGCGGGATTTGCCACCTACTTGGCGAACACCTACAAGCTGCGCTTCCTGTGCGCCCGCCAGTTCCAGAACAAGATCGAGGAGTCGGTCTACTCCCTGTTGAAGGGGCAGATCGAACGGTTTGGCCTGAATAGCCGGTTCCGCATCCTCGACACGAAGATTCTCAACCGCCGAACTGGTAGTGAGTTCCTGTTCTACGGCCTCTGGCGACACATTGACGAGATAAAGTCGCTCGAAGGGATAGACGTTCTCTGGATAGAAGAGGCTCACAACCTCACCAAAGAGCAGTGGGAGATCTTGGAGCCGACCATTCGGAAGGCTCACTCCCAGGTCTGGATCACATTCAACCCGAAGCTGGCCACTGACTTCGTCTACAAGCGCTTTGTCGTGAGCCCTCCGCCCGGCACCATCGTGCGGAAGATCAACTTCGACGAGAACCAATTCCTCAGCGACACGGCGCTAGCCATCATTGATGCCGCCCGCCTGGAAGATGAAGACGACTTCGGGCACATCTACCTTGGAATTCCCAGGGATGATGACGATGCCGCGATCATCAAGCGTTCTTGGCTGATAGCAGCCATCGATGCTCATAAGGCTCTTGGCGTCCAGATTACCGGATCAAGCCGACTAGGCTTCGACGTGGCGGACAGTGGAGCGGACAAGTGCGCCCAGGTATTTGCTCATGGGCCCTTGGCTTCATGGTCTGAGCAATGGAAGGCCGGTGAAGATGAGCTGCTCCAGTCCGCGACTCGTGTCTGGGATGAGGCTCGCCGTCGCAATGCCGCAATCACCTACGACTCCATCGGGGTCGGTGCCGGATGTGGCGCCAAGTTCAACGAACTCAACATCGCCCGGCGTGACGGAGTGAGCGTATCGCACTCGAAGTTCAACGCTGGAGGAGCCGTCTTCAAGCCTGAAGCGATCTACTCGCATGGCACGAAGAACAAGGACATGTTCGCCAACATCAAGGCGCAAGCCTGGTGGTTGGTGGCTGACAGACTGAAGAACACCTTCAACGCCGTGAAGAACGGTCACCAGTTCGACATGGACGAGATGATCTTCCTCGACAGCAGCATGCCCAACCTGGACCAGCTGATTGATGAGCTGGCTGCGCCGAAGAAGGACTACGACAACGCCGGCCGCGTGAAGGTTGAGAGCAAGAAAGACCTCGCCAATCCAAAGCGTGAGGGTGGCCCTATCCCGTCCCCGAACCTTGCTGACGCCTTCGTCATGGCGTTTGCGCCTGGCCAGCAGCCAATGCGCATCAACCAGGACCTGTTGAAACGAGCATGAAACGAATCCTCAACCTCTTCCGCCGCCGCGCCGAGCCTGTCGCCACGCCGGCGGAGAAGGAGCGGATGCGGATCAGTGCCATGACCTTGGCCAAGTCCAGGGAAACCACGAGCCCGGCGATGCAGCGGATCGATCTGGCTCCGTATGAGCCGCCGCCCGGCGTGGTGCCTGCTGCGCAGCTGAAGTCCGCCATGGCGATGGACTCCACGCCCTACACCTACCTGAACCTGACCGGCTTCAGCGGTGGGTTCCCGGGCTATCCCTATCTGGCCGATCTCTCCCAGCGCGCCGAATACCGCAAGATGGTCTCGCGCCTGGCCGAGGAGATGACGCGCAAGTGGATCGAGATCAAGACCATTGGCGACGACGACAAGTCGGACAAGGTGGCCCAGCTCAACGACGCTTTGAAGCGCTACAAGGTCCGCGAGTTGTTCCGGCAGGCCGCCGAGGATGATGGATACTTTGGCCGCGGGCAGATCTACATCGAGGTGAAGGCGCCGCGCGGCACTCTTGCTTCGGATGATCCTGACGAGCTGGCATCGCCGCTGTTCCTGGCCAAGGAGAAGATCGCCAAGGGCTCGCTGGTGGCCTTCCGCAAGGTAGAGGCCGTCTGGACCTACCCAGGCGTCTACCAGAGCACCAATCCCCTGAAGGCGGACTACTACAAGCCGCAGGAATGGTTCGTGATGGGCCAGACGGTCCATGCCTCGCGCCTGCTGATGTTCGTCAGCCGCGAGAACCCGGACCTGCTCAAAGCCGCCTACAACTTCGGTGGTCTGTCGCTGAGTCAAATTGCCGAGCCCTACGTGAACAACTGGCTGCGCACCCGCAACAGTGTGGGCGACCTGATCCACAGCTTCAGTCTGACGATCCTCAAGACGAACATGCAGACCACCATCTACGGCGGGGCATCTTCGACTGATCTCTTCGACCGTATCGACCTGTTCAACCGTGTCCGCGACAACCGCGGCGCGATGGCGATCGACAAGGATTCGGAGGAGATCGATCAGATCAACACGCCGCTTTCTGGTGTCCATGAGCTCCAGGCGCAAGCGCAGGAGCAGATGGCATCGGTGTCCAGCATCCCCTTGGTGGTGCTGCTCGGCATCACCCCTAGCGGCCTGAACGCCTCCAGCGATGGCGAGATTCGCGTCTTCTACGACTACGTGCGGGGGCAGCAAGAGTCGATCTACCAGGACAACCTGAAGAAGGTGCTGGATATCATCCAGCTGTCCGAGTTTGGCGAGATCGACCCGGACATCACATTCGAGTTCGTTCCGCTGTACGAGATGAGCGCGAAGGAGTTGGCTGAAATCCGTAAGTCGGACGCAGACATGGATGCGGTCTACGTCAACGCCAGCATTCTCGATGGCTCGGAAGTACGTGAGCGGCTGGCCAGCGATCCGACGAGCCCTTACCACGCTTTGGAACTGAGCGATGACTTCGACGCGGAAGAAGAGCCGGAAGAAGGCGCCCCAGACCCTGAGGCAGGTACGTCCTAACGCCGGCATCCGCGCTTGGTACCAGAAGCAGCTCGACGAATCCATCGACGACATGCAGAACTCGGTCGTCTACTGGCTGAAGGCTGCTTACCGCGACACGCCATTCGCCCAGGACGCCAACCCAGCGACGGTGATGCGCGATGCGATGCGCCGCCTGACCCAGCGCTGGGAGCGTCACTTCGACGTGATGGCCGATAAGCTGGCCAAGCGGTTCGCCGACAAGTCGCTGAACGCCTCCGATGTCTCGCTCGCGTCGGCACTGAAGGACATGGGCTTTACCGTCCAGTTCAAGATGACGGAGCCCATGCGCACGGCCTATCAGGGCGTGATCAACGAGAATGTCAACCTGATCCGCAGCATCCCCGAGCAGTACCTGACCCAGGTCGAGACGATGGTGATGCAGTCGGTGCAGCGCGGGCGCGACCTCGCCACGCTGACGCAGGACCTGCAGTCACGCTACGGCGTCACGAAGCGCCGGGCCGCACTCATCGCACGGGACCAGAACAACAAGGCCACGTCGGTGATGACGTCGGCCCGGCAGCAGTCGCTGGGCGTCACGCACGGCATCTGGCGTCACTCGCACGCCGGCGCTGAGCCGCGCAAGTCCCACGTGGAGGCCGACGGAAAGCAGTTCGAGCTCGCCAAGGGCATGTACATCGACGGCGAATGGATCATGCCGGGCGAGAAGATCAACTGCCGGTGCGGCTGGAAGCCTGTGATCCCCGGTTTCGACTGAGGGCTACCCATGGCAACTGCAACCCTGACCGTCTCGGCGAAGCTCCGCCGAGGGGCATGGCCTCTGCTCGTCGTCATTAACTGTGCCCGCCATCTGTACGGGAAACCCATCTGGGTTCCTGCCTGGGCATTCACGATAAGGATTCATGACCATGCGCATTGATGGCCTGGCATTCGATCGCGCCACGGTGCGCCGGATCGACGCCGACGGCCGCCTGCACGTCGAGGTCAGCCCGATCAGCAAGGCGAACGTCTGCCCGTACTTCGGTCGGGAGATTCCTGGAGGCGAGGCGATGGGCCTTGAGCCCGAACGCCTCTACCAGCTCTACCGCGACCCGGGTGAACTGGCGAAGGGCGTGGCCACCTTCAACAACATCCCGCTGCTGAGCCGGCATATCGCCGTCAGCGCGCAAGACCCGCAGAAGGAGTTCGTGGTTGGCGCCACTGGCAGCAATGCCGAGTTCGCCGATCCCTTCCTCCGCAACAGCCTGGTCATCTGGGATGCCTCCGCAATCGCCGGGGTGCAGACCAACGAACAACGAGAACTGTCCTCGGCGTATCGCTACGTCGCGGACATGACGCCCGGCGTTTCTCCCGAGGGCGTGCCTTACGACGGTCGCATGACCGAGATCGTGGGCAATCACGTGGCACTGGTCCCTGTTGGCCGTGCCGGTGCTGACGTCCTCGTCAGCGACTCACTACCCGAGGAACTTATCCCTATGAAACTGAGCAAAGCCGCCGCTGCACGTGCGGCCCTTCATGCCGTCCTGCTGCCGCAGCTGGCTCAGGACAGCGCTCCGGCCGAAATCCGGAAGCTGACCGCCAAGGCAACCACGGCCCAGAAACTGGCTGAGGACGCTGCCAAGGCATTCCCCGAAGCCAAGATCGACGTGGCTGCCCTGACCAAGTCCATCCAGTTCGCCCTGGACGAAGCGGAGGAGGAGCCCAAGAAGCCCGACACCGCCGAGGACGAGGACGACGAGGACAAGAAGGCGGAAGACGAAGACGACGAGAAGAAAGCCGAGGATGAGGATGATGAGAAGGACGAGCCGAAAGCAATGGACGCTTCCACCATCGCCCTGATCCGCGCTGACGCCAAGAAGGACGCCCTGCAGGCCGTCAAGGCACTGCGTGAGGCTGAGGCCGATGTCCGCCCGCTGGTTGGCGAGATCGCCGCCATGGACAGCGCCGAGGACGTCTATCGCTTCGCCATGGACAGCCTGGGCATCGAGCACAAGGGCATCCACCCGAGCGCCTACCCGGCCCTGATCAAGCTCGCCAAGGAGCGCAACGCCTCCAAGAAACCGGACAGCTTCGCAATGGACGCTGCCCATTCCTCCGACTTCGCCAAGCGGTTCCCGACTGCTGGCCGCGTACTGAAGGTGTGATGCCATGGGCTTCCAAAAAACTGTGAACCAATATCCGGCGCCCGCAGTTGAGGGCGATTTCGCTTCCGCCAACCCGCGCGCCTCTGTGCTGCCGAGCGCTGGCGTCATGGTTGCCGATACCGGCGGCGTGACCGTCGGCCGCTTCGCCTGGGTGGACGGCGATACCGTTTCCAATGCAGGCGCCGGCGCCCCGAGCGGCTTTATCCATCGCGATCATCAGGCGTTGAACTTCGCTCTGCTCAGCGAGGCCACCATGGTGATCCCGGAAGGCTATGGCGTCACCGTGCACAACCAGGGCGACTTCTGGGCGCGCACTACCACTATCGCCACTGTCGGCCAGAAGGTCTTTGCCTCGAACACCACCGGCGAGGTCGCCACGGGCGCCACGGGCGCGACTGTCGCGGGCTTCACCGAAACCAAATGGTCCGTTGCCAGCGCTGCCGCTGCCAATGAACTGATCAAAATCTCCAGCTGGGTACTCTGACCATGGATATCCGTTCTGATCTGCACAAGCTGGGCGCCGATTACGGCGTTCACTTCATGGAACCCGTGCGCGCCTACCTGGCCGACGGTGTCCGCACCAACTTCGACATGGCCATGGACGCCCAGCCGGGTCTGGTGACCGTCAGCAACGCCGGCATCCCGGCATACCTGGCGAACTACCTGGACCCGGAACTGATCCAGGTGCTGGTCACTCCGATGAAGGCCGCCCAGATCTTCGGCGAAGCCAAGAAGGGTGACTGGACCACCATGACCAGTCAGTTCCCGGTCGTGGAATCCACCGGCGAGGTTGACACCTACGGCGACTTCAGCAATGCCGGCCAGTCCTCGGCCAACGTCAACTGGGTGCCGCGCCAGTCCTACCACTTCCAGACTGTCACCCAATGGGGCGAGCGTGAGCTGGAGATGATGGGCCTTGGCCGCATCGACTACGCCGCGCGCCTGAACATCGCCAGCGCCCTGACCATCAACAAGGCGCTGAACAAGATGTACTTCTTCGGCGTGTCGGGTCTGGAGAACTACGGAGCCCTGAACGATCCCGACCTGAGCACTCCGGTTCAGCCGGCCGCTACCGGCACCAGCTCCAGCCGTCTGTGGGCGGACAAGGACGGCCAGCAGGTCTACGACGACATCAGCCAGGTGCTGTACAAGCAACTCCAGACCCAGCTGAAAGGCCTGGTCGAGCGCGATGTGCGCATGACGCTGACCATGTCGCCGACGGCCGAGGTCAACCTGACTAAGACCAACCAGTACAACGTCAATGTCACGGACCAGCTGAAGAAGAACTTCCCAAACCTGCGCATCGAGACCGCTGTCGAGTACAGCACTACCTCCGGTGAGCTGGTTCAGCTGGTCGTTGATGAGATCGAAGGTCAATCGACCGCGTACTGCGCCTTCACTGAGAAGATGCGCGCGCACCCGGTCAAGGTCGGCCTCTCGTCTTTCAAACAGAAGAAGTCCGCCGGCGGCTGGGGCACCATCATCCGTCGCCCGGTCGCAATCGCTCAGATGCTGGGGGTGTAATCCATGGCAACCGTAATCGTAGGCTGCAAGCTCCCGCACGGCATCCATGCCGAACTGGCCGGCAAGGTAGTCACCCTGAACGGCTCCAACGGCTCCGCCATCATCGGTGGCTTCGGCATCACCCGCGATGTCGACAAGGACTTCATGGACAACTGGCTGAAGGCTGAGGCGAAGAACCCCATCGTCGCCAACGGCCTGGTGTTCATCGCCGGCAGCGAGCGCGAAGTCGAGAAGGCTGTCTCGGATCGCGAGAAAGAGGCCAATGGCTTCGAAGGCGTCGACCCCAAGAAGCCCGGCAAAGGTCTGAAGCCGGCTGAAGCCGAGGAATAAGCCATGGGCGTCGTCGTCTTCGATCCGGCGGCGTTCAAGCAGCGCTATCCGGAGTTCTCCACTGTTTCGGACCCGCTGCTGAGCGCCTACTTCTCGGAGGGGACGATCTATCTGGACAACACCGACCAGAGCCGGGTGCAAGACCTCGGCTTTCGGACGGTGTTGCTCTGGATGCTTACGGCGCACATCGCGGCGATCAACTCCGGAGTGAATGGCGAGGCTGCTTCTCCGCTGGTGGGTAGGATCAACAACGCCACCGAGGGATCTGTCTCCGTCGGCACCGACATGGGGCAGGTTCCGTTCACTGCCGCATGGTTCCTCCAAACGAAGTATGGGGCTGCCTTCTGGCAAGCCACTGCGCCGTTCCGGACCATGCAGTACGTGCCCGGGCGCTCCAGCGAGATCACCTACAGGAATCGCTTCCCATGGCAGCCGTGAAAGGTGGCGATCGGATCAGTCGTTATCTCCGCGATCTGGCTTCGCGCCTGGACGACGGCGAGATTCTTCGAGCTGGCTTCTTGGAAGGGGCTACCTACGAAGATGGAAAGCCGGTGGCGTACATCGCTGCGATTCAGGAATTCGGCGGCACTTTCGAACACCCTGGTGGAACGAAGTACAAGATCGGCGACGACGGAATGGCCGTCTTCCTGCCTGCAGATGCCACGGAATTCAGCGGTGTGACCGCGGCTCACAGCATCACCATCCCGGCACGCCCGTTCTTTCGTGATGCGGTCAAGGAGAACGGGAAGCGCTGGTCCAAGGGGCTTGGGAAGCTCATTCATGCCGGAAACAGCGTGGAGAAGGCTCTAGCGCTCACTGGTGAAGTGGTACGGGCGGACATTCAGGATTCAATCCGCAAGTTCACCTCCCCGCCACTTTCTCGGAACACCCGCAAGAAGTCAGCCAAGGCCGGCTTCGACAAGCCGCTGATCGATACCTCCCACATGCTGAACAGCGTCGACTACGAGGTCCGCAAAGATGAACCTGCGGGGAATAGCTAACAGCGTCACGCAGGCCGTGAACCCGAACATTCCGGCGCAGATCAAGCCATCCAGCGGTAGTTGGGTGACGAATCCGGACGGAACGCGAACCCCGGTCTTCAGCGATCCAGTCGACATCAAGGTTCAGCGCCAGGCCCTCACCCAGAAGGACCTGATGCACATCGACGGCCTGAACATGTCAGGCGTCTTCGCGCCGTTCTACATCAACGGCAACTGGTACAGCGTCAACCGCCCCGACGGGAAGGGTGGAGACATCATCCTGATACCGTCCAAGTCGGAAGAGTGGCTGGTCGTGGCCGTCACCGAACTCTGGCCCGATTGGACGAGGGTTCTGGCATGCCTTCAACTGTCAACGTAACCGAGGCCGATCTCTTCACGGCGCTTCGGTCGTTCCTGCTGGCTGTCCTCGGAGAGACCTTCCAGGTCTTCAAGGCCCAGGGGAACCAGGTGTCCATGCCGAAGGGCTCCTTCGTCATGATGACGCCGCTCTTCATCGACGGCCTATCCACCAACGTCGTGGACTATGACCGCGCCACCGGCACCCGGCACGACACGCGCACCACTCAGTTCCGCGTCCAGCTGGATGTGTACGGGGCTGAAGCCTCAGCCAACTCGAACATCATCGCCACCCTGTTCCGCAGCGAGTACGCCACGGACCTGATGGCCTCCGGTCCGCTTCAGCCGTTCTACGCGACCGATCCCAAACAGAACGTCATGACCAACAGCGAGCAGCAGTACGAAGACCGCTGGACGTTTGAGCTGTACATGCAATTCAACCCAACCATCACTTCGCCCCAGCAGTTTGCAGAAGCCCTGCAGATCAATCTGGCCGAGGTCGATACCAAGTTTCCGCCAGGAGCACCCTGATGCCCACTATCCCTATCAGCCAGATTGTCCAAGTCAATCCTGGCGTGCTGGCTGCTGCCGGTAGCGCTGTCGATCTCAACGGCCTGATCCTCTCGGACAGCGCCTACCTGCCCACCGGCCAAGCAGTTCCGTTCGCCACTGCGCAGGACGTCATCGACTACTTCGGTGGCGCCTCGGTGGAAGCCGAGATGGCCGCCATCTACTTCAGCGGCTACACCAACTGCACCAAGCGCCCGGGCCTGCTGTACTTCTGGGCCTATCCGGATTCGGCAGTGGCTGGCTTCCTGCGTGGCGGCGACCTGTCCGCCATGACCCTGGACCAGCTCAAGGCGCTGACCGGCACGCTCACCGTTTCCGTGGATGGTTCCGCCAAGACCTCCTCGGCGATCAACCTGAGCACCGCGACCAGCTTTTCCGATGCTGCATTGCTGATCGAGGCTGCGTTCACCTCGCTGGGCGCAAGCGTGAGCTACGACAGCCAGCACGCAGCTTTCGAGTTCGTGTCGGACACCACTGGCGCGTCCTCGTCGGTAGGCTTCGCCTCCGGAACCCTGGCGGCCAGCCTCAAGCTGACTGCAGCGGATGGTGCAGTAACCTCCGTTGGTGCCGAAGCATCCACGCCGGCGACCGCCATGCCTGCTGTCGTGGCTGTTACTCAGAACTGGGGCTGCTTCACCAGTACCTTCGAGCCTGATCTCGCAGACAAGCAGGCCTTCTCCGACTGGGCGAATGCCCAGAACGACCGCTATGCCTACGTCGGCTGGGACACCGATGTGAATGCCAAGGTGTCTGGCAGCACCAGCACCTGGGGCGCCTACCTGAAGACCCAGCAACTGGTAGGCTCGATTCCGGTGTATGGCGACGAGACGCATGCCGCCTTCGTGCTGGCGTTCGCCGCCTCCCTGGACTTTAGCCGCCTGAATGGCCGCGCCACCCTGGCGTTCCGTAACCAGTCTGGACTGGCCGCTTCGGCGGACAATGCAAGCGATGCCTCGGCGTTGGAAGCCAACGGGTATAACTTCTATGGCATCTATGCGAACGCCAAGGAGAACTTCAACTTCATGTACCCGGGCGCCATCTCTGGCGAATGGGACTGGGTTGATACCTATCTGAACCAGATCTGGCTGAACGCCAACCTGCAGCTGGCGATGATCACGCTGCTGCAGAACGTCGGTTCCGTGCCGTACAACAACCAGGGTTATGCCCTGATCGATGCGGCCTGTCAGGACCCGATTGCCGCTGCCGTGAACTTCGGCGCCATCCGCACCGGTGTAGCACTGTCCGCCTCGCAGAAGGCTGAAATCCAGTTCGCTGTGGGCTCGGACATCAGTCCGGCGCTGGAGGCCAAGGGTTACTACCTGCAGATCGTTCCGGCCACTGCCGCCATCCGCGCGGAGCGTGCCAGCCCGAGCATGACCCTGTACTACACCGACGGCGGCAGCGTTCAGCGCCTGACCCTCGCCTCGATCGAAATCCAGTAAGGAGCAACCCGAATGGCAACTATCACTTCGGCGAACTCCAGTCTCGCCATCGCCGTTACTGACCTGTACCCGGCGCCGCAGAGCATTCAGGGCTATGCGGCCGACGATGCCTTCACCGCCGATGCGGTGGAGCAGGCTGAGATCGTCATGGGCGTGGACGGCCACATGTCGGCCGGCTTCATCTTCAACCCGACTCGCATGACCATCACGATCATGCCCGACTCGCCATCCCTGATCATTTTCGAGAACTGGCAGTTGGCCCAGCGCACCGCGCGCGAGGTATACCGCTGCAACGGCACCGTCATCCTGCCGGCGAT
Source organism: Pseudomonas sp. HS-18 (assembly GCF_020401845.1). Classification (NCBI taxonomy): domain Bacteria; kingdom Pseudomonadati; phylum Pseudomonadota; class Gammaproteobacteria; order Pseudomonadales; family Pseudomonadaceae; genus Pseudomonas; species Pseudomonas sp. HS-18. Next base: position 3,468,332 of record NZ_CP084413.1, on the reverse strand, counting down.
CGGTCGCAAGTATTCGCTGCAGAACGGCGTGCTCGTCAGCGGCAACCCGTTCCCGGGCAACCGCCGCACCCTGCAGCCGGTGCCGTTCATCATCACCTGGGAGCGCGTAATCGCGGAGAACGTCTGATGGCTCGCAAGACTGCTCAATTCCGTGTATCCGACACCGGTCGCGACCAGGGCAAGGTGTTCGTCATCACCGAGATGCCGGCATCCCAGGCCGAGAAGTGGGCCATGCGTGCCTTCCTGTCCATGGCTCAGTCGGGCGTCGAACTTCCCGAAGGTATCACCGATCTCGGCTTCGCCGGCATCGTCCGCATGGGCATGAACGCCATCGCGATGATCCCCTTCCAGCAGGCTGAGCCGCTGATGGACGAGATGATGGGCTGCGTGCAGATGATGCCCAACCCGTCGAACCCATCCATCGTCCGTCCGCTGGTGGAAGACGACATCGAGGAGATCGCCACCCGGCTGAAGATCCGTGCGCAGGTGCTGAGCCTGCACTCGGGTTTTTCCATCGGCGGCGGTCAATCGACTTCGGCCCCGTCGCCGGCATAAGACGACACGGCGTCGTCGACTACCTGAACCTCCCGCCGACCATCGCCACGGTGATTTCCTCACGCCTGGCGACGCTCCACGAGCTCGATACCGTCTACGGCCTTGAAGACCTGTGGTGGCTGATCGAAGTGAATTCGGTCGACAACCACAACCGCAATCTCGCCTCCCAGGAATAACGCATGGCAACTGTCATCGATGCCCTCATCGTCACGCTGGGGCTGGATTCGTCCGGCTTCAAGAAGGGCGAGAAGGAAGCGGCCGATGCGCAGAAGCGCTTCGTGCGTGAATCCGAGGTCAACGCCAAGCAGATTGCGGCCCAGGCCAAGGTGATGGCCGAGGGCTTCCGCCGTGTGCGGAACGAGCTGCTAGGCCTGTTCGCCGTAGCCATCGGCGCCCATGGTCTGAAGGACTTCATCACCAACTCGGTGAAGGGGCAGGCCGAGTTGGGATATCTGTCCAAGAACCTGAGCATGAGTGCCCGGGAACTGGATGCGTGGGGAAAGACAGTCAAGACCGTCGGCGGTTCGGCGGAAGGATTCCAGGCTAGCCTGCAGAACATCGCGTCCGGCATCGAGGCGTTCAAGCTCGGCGAGGATTCGCCGGTCATCGGCATGTTCCGCGCCATTGGCGTGAACGTCGCCAATGCGCAAGGCAAGATGCGTCCGTTCAAGGACGTGCTACTGGATGTCGCTGATGCCTTGCAGCGCTACGATGCCCAGGATCAGATCAAGATTGCCCAGAGCCTGGGTATCGATCAGGGAACACTGAACGTCCTGCGTCAGGGCCGTCAGGCGGTCCAAGACCTGTACGCCGAGATGTACAAGTCCTCGGGCGTCACGGATGAGAGTGTCAAGCGCGCCCAGGAAGCGCAGCGGGTATGGGGAGAGTTCACCGCTCAGGCGAATGGCGTCGGGCAGGCGATTTTCGAGTCAATGGGGCCGGCTTTGGTCGATCTGACCAAGTATCTGCGCGACTTCGGTGGCTGGATCAATGAGCACCGATCCGAGATTCAGGAGTTCTTCAAGCGGATCGTTGAGGACGGGAAGCAGCTTGGAAACTGGATAGGCGAGCATCGAGGCGAGATTCAACAGTTCTTCTCGGCCCTTCTGGAGGGCGGCAAGGACCTGGTGAAGATGCTGTCCGATCTGGACAAGAGCACGGATGGAGCCTCTACCAAGATCCTTGCCCTGGGCGCAGCCTTCATGTTTGCCGCGAAAGGCCTTGGCGTGTTCATGACTGCCGGCGCTGGCTCTCTGGCCATGGCCGCGCGGCTAGGGGCCGTTGGTATTGCCGGCTACGGCGGTTATCAGGCCGGTACTTACCTCAACGACAAGTTCATCAGCGGTACTGCTACTGGTGACTTCATCGGCGAGTGGCTGAACCGTGGTGCTGCGGCGCTTGGAGTTGAGAGCGCAGAAGAATCCGTCAACCTGATGGATGCCTCAAAAGGCAAGGTGAATGGCGGTCGAGATATGGCCGAGTACGTCACCAAGTATTTCGAAAGCCAAGGCTGGAGTCGCGCTCAGGCGCTGGGTATTGCCTCAAACCTCAGCGTGGAGAGCGGATTCAATCCTGGCGCTATCGGAGATAACGGCAAGGCCTTCGGTGTCGGCCAATGGCATCCCGACCGCCAAGCGCAGTTCAGGAACTTCTCCGGTAAGGATATTCGCGGGTCCACCCTGGAAGAGCAGCTCGCCTTCGTGCAATACGAGCTCACGATCGGCCAGGAGAAATCTGCAGGCGATGCGTTGCGCAAGGCTCGTTCTGCCTACGAAGCTGGAGGAATCGTCTCATCTCAGTACGAGCGGCCGGCCAAGAAAGAGGTCGAGGCTAGTCGCAGGGGGGCATTGGCGCAGGCGCTTTACGATCAGCAGCCAGTACAGCCAGCTGCTGCTCAGCTTGCCCGGATGTCTCCAGATGAGAGGGCGGTCTTTGAGCGTGATCGAATGGCTGCTCGCCAAGCTGATATGCAATACGGCGTTCGCCCTGGCGAGATGCGCATCGGCGCCGGCGCGAACCTAGCGCCTTCGCAGACCTCGACCACCACCAACGAGGTCAGCATCGGGCAGATCACGGTCCAGACCCAGGCAACAGACGCGCCCGGCATTGCCAGGGACATGAACGAAGCGCTGCGCCAGAACTCGCTGATCAACTCAGTGGCAACGGGGATGAACTGATGTCCTTGATCGATTTTCCGGACGTTCCTTTCGCTCCAGGCGTTCCCAATATCCGCCGCAGTGCCGTAGGCATCGGGGCGGTATCGGGAATACTTGGCGAGGTCCTTGGGGTGGATGCGTTTGGCTTTCTGGACGGCATTCTTGGACCGCAATGGGGCATCTTCGACAAGAATGGCGGCCAGGTCATCCTGCCTGACTCGGTCGTCGCGTTTGACTACCGCGGTGAGCAGCGCATCTCCAAGTATCCCGTCGAGCTCGGTTCGTTCTCGTCCTACAACAAGGTCGCGCTGCCGTACGACATCCGAATCCTGATGACCTGCAGCGGACAAGGCGCGATGAGCCGGGATCAGTTCCTGCAGCAGCTTGAGCTGCTGAAGGAGACGACCGAGCTTTACGACCTGGCGACTCCAGACTTCACCTATCAGGACGTCAATCTGGTGCGCTTTGACTACCGCCGCACCTCATCCAATGGCGTTACGCTGTTGACCGTGGATGCCCAGTTCGAAGAGGTCCGGCAAACGGAAGTTGCCATCTACTCGGCCACTGCTGAGCCGCAAGGCCAGCCGGTCACCAGTATCGGCGCAGTTCAGCCGGTCAGTCCAACTCCTCAACAGGAGGCGTCATTCGACGCCCGCGCAATCGCCTAGAGATTCCCATGCAGATTATTCCGCTCGCCGCTATCGCCTCGCAGACGCTGAAGGTAGTGCTCGGCCAACAGAACTGCGTGCTGAACGTCTACCAGAAGTCGACCGGCATGTATCTGGATGTGACCCTTGAGGGCGAGAGGATTCTGTCCGGCGTGCTGTGCCGAGACCGTGTGCGATGCGTCCGCCAGGCGTATCTCGGATTCATGGGGGATCTGTCCTTCATGGATACTCAGGGAACAGAAGACGCCTCTTTTCAGGGCCTCGGAACCCGATGGGTGTTGATGTATCTTGAGGCCTCCGACCTCTGACCGAGGAATAACGATGAAGCAATGGATCGCAATCGTCGCCCTGATTGCTCCAGCCGCGATGGCTGCGAACATGACGCCGAACCAGATCACGAATGGATGCGTTCGCCAGTCCAACGGTTATGCCTGGATCGTTGCCGCGCGCCTGGAAGGCTGGACGCTTGAGCAGACCAAGTCAGGCATGGGTCGGCAGTTGGCAGACGCAGGGCTCTACAACATGCCCCATCGGGTGTGGGCAGACAGGATGACGGATCACCTCTTCGCAGACGACCGGGTATTTCTGACGACGCCCAACTCCGCCGCTGCGGCCTACTACGAGCTATGTCTCCGATCACCCACTGATTACCTGGTCAAATAGGATCACGCATGAGCTTCGTCACGAGGGAAATTGAACTGACATTTCGCCTCCACGACGGAGGGCTGAATGACCAAGGCCAGGACACTGTTTCGCTGCGGGGCCATCGGGTCGAATTGATCTTGGCTCAGTCGGGCGGGATTCTGACGCTGGGAGAGCTACAGCTGCGCGTGTTCGGCATGAAGATGGCCGACATGAACAAGTTCAGCACCAATCAGCTGCATGCCCTGGCCGTGCGCGGCGCGGACATCAGCGTCAGCGCTGGCGATACCATCAAGGGCATCAAGAAGATCTTCGATGGCACCATCATCGCCGGGGTGGTCAATTACTCCGGAGCACCGGATGTGGCGTTCGATCTGAATGCCAGGCCTGGTTACCTTTTCCAAGTTTCTCCCGCTGCAGCCAACAGCTACGAAGGCAGCGCCGACGTGGCGACCATTGTCGAGGCGCTTGCCAAGCAAATGGGGTACGGCTTCAAAAACCATGGCGTGTCGGCACAACTCAGTAACCCTAATCTGCCCGGCGCACTGATCCAGCAGCTCAAGTCGGTATGCAATGCCGCTCGGGTGCTGTGCAAGATCGAGAACGGGATAATTTCCATCTGGCCAAATGGGTCGGCGTTTGGCGAGAACTTCCTTGAGATATCCCCGGCGACGGGGCTTGTTGGTTACCCAGTGTTCACCAATACGGGCATCCAGATCATCGCTGAGTTCAACCCTGAGGCATCGTTAGGGCGCAGGGTTCGCCTGGATAGCTCGGTAGAGAAGGCCCGCGGCGAATGGGTAATCCACTCCATGCGCCACGAACTGAGCACCATCTACCCGCAAGGACCATGGTTCACCACGATGCGACTCGCGAAAGAAGGATTGGCCCTGAATGTCTCCAGGTGGTAACTATCAGCCGCTCCTCGGCACGTCGGACAAGAACGACGATACGAACGCACTTGAGGCTTTCGTTAGGGCGTTCTTCAGCGAGCGCTGGACGATTAGGCCGGTAAAGGTGGTCTCGGTCACCAATGACGGAGGGGTTTCTCCAATCGGCTACGTCGGCCTTCTTCCGCTGGTTCAGCAGATCGATGGTCAGGGCGATGTGACGAGCCATGGGGTCATCTACAACGCGCCGTACATGCGAATCCAGGGCGGTGCCAATGCAGTGATCCTAGACCCTCAAGTTGGGGATATTGGGATAGCCGCTTTCTGCGACCGGGATATCAGCGCCGTGAAGGCTGCCAAGGTTGAATCTCCGCCAGGGTCAAGCCGCCAGAATGATCCTGCCGATGCCGTCTACCTGAGCAGCATAATCGCTGGTGCGCCGACGCAGTACGTCCGCTTCAGCGAGAGCGGTATCGAGCTGGTCTCGCCGGTTAAGGTTCACATCCAGGCGCCGGCCGCTGTGATCGATGCCAATACCACCATCCACGGCAACCTGGCCGTCAATGGCGGAGGCGTGACGAACGATGGGGTGAACATCGGGAAGACGCACACGCATACCGGTGTTCAGGGCGGGAGTGGGACTTCTGGTCCGCCGAGCGCTTGAGGCGGCCTCAAATCCTCTGGATTGCACCGAGGGCACCAGTCACAGCCGCGCGTCACGCAGACGTCGCGAAACTGGTCCTGCAGCGTGCCTGGGTGTGAATTGGTTAAGGCCCACCCCGTGTATTGCGCCGCATAGGCGCAGGGAATGATCAATTCCTGACCTTTCTTCAGGTGAGGAATCTTCACATATGCCTGAGGAATCCCCGCCGGAAATTGGGTAGGGAAGATAACGTGGCAGTGCGATCGGTAGTCCGCAACCCGGAATGACTGATTTAGGCAGTGCAGAACCTGTCGGACACTGCCGTCCTCCCTGAACATCCGGCCTTTCACTGCAAATAGCGTCCCTTTAAGTCCTGCGACCATATCGGCGATAGAAACCGCTCGCGCGATATCCGCTGGCGTCGGCTCGAAAGCAGCTATGTGGTAGTCGATTTTCCCCTTCGAAACCTCGATGAAGTATTTCGCTCGGCGCGCCAATGACACGGCGAGCGGGTAGTCCGCTGCGCGTGAGGACTGGAAGGCGATGACCAGTACATAGCGCTGCGAGAGATCGGGAAGGTCTGGCATTTCAACTGGAAGATTCAATCGGAACCTCACATGGCAAGCACACTGCTACTTGATCGCAGCGCATGGGATTTGGTGCTGGATGGGGAGGGAAACATTGCCCTAGCTACGGAACCGTATGCCATTGCTCAGGACGTCGCCAGTGCAGTTCGAACATTCCTCGGGGAGTGCTGGTACGACACCACACAAGGCCTTCCGTACTGGCAGCAGATCCTCGGCAAGTACCCTTCGGTATCTCTGATCAAGAAGAAGATCGAGATGGCGGCACTGACCGTCCCCAAGGTGGCCTTGGTCAAGACGATCGCCGTTTCGTTCACTGAGCGTGGCCTGACCGGACAAATCCAGATCATCGATACCGACGGACAGGAAGCGGGAGTCTCCTTCTAATGACCACCAACGTCCCCAGCGTGGTAATTGATGCCAATGGCATCACCCTGCCACAGGAGAAAGACATCCTTGAAGGCGTTCAGGCTGACATTAACCAAGCCTTTGGCGGAGGCGTTAACCCAGGCCTAACGACCCCGCAAGGACAGCTTGCTCAGACGACCACTGCGATTATCGGCGACAAGAACGACCAGATTGCCGAGGTGGTCAACAACGTCGACCCGGACAAGGCCGTCGGTCGGTGGCAGGACGCAATCGGGCGTATCTACTTCTTGGAGCGAATTGCAGCCTCCGGAACGGTTGTTACTGGCTCATGTGCTGGCCTAGTAGGCGCGGTGATTCCAGCGGGCTCTGCTGCGCAGGACGCCAATGGCTATATCTATTTCAGCTTGGCGGATGCCACGATTCCTGCCAGTGGCTCTGTGGATGTTGATTTCCAGAACTCCACCATGGGGCCGATTGCCTGTCCGATCGGGAACCTGTCAAAGATCTACACCGCCGTCCCTGGCTGGGATCGCGTGACCAATTCCGCGGCCGGAACCCTTGGAACTGATGTTGAGTCCCGCGCCGACTTCGAATACCGACGCCGTCTGTCTGTTGCTGCCAACGGAGTGAACTCGGTCCAATCCATTCTGGGCCGTCTTCTCTCGGTGGCAGATGTTCTCGACGCCTATGTCATCGACAATCCCAAGGGGGTTGTCGTGAACACTGGGGCGACCAACTACCCGCTTGCTGCGCACTCAATGTATGCCGCCGTCGTCGGAGGCGCAGCAGCAGATGTGGCGGCTGCGATCTGGGGGAAAAAGTCCCTTGGCTGTAACTACAACGGCGATACCAGTTACGTCATCGAGGACTCAGAGGGCTATGAAAAGCCCTATCCGCAGTACACCGTCACTTGGCAAACCCCAGATGCCAAGCCGACATTCTTCAAGATCCAGATTGCCAATGATCCTCTTCTGCCATCGAACATTGTCGACCTGGTGCGCGCCGCCGTATTGAATGCGTTCAATGGTGCAGATGGAGGTAGCCGGGCCCGCATCGGTTCGACGATTTACGCCGGCCGCTACTATGCCGGCGTCGCAGCGGTAAATGGCAACGTCAACATCGAGTCGATCACGATGGGGTTCACGTCTACTGCCGCGGCAGTGTCCCTGGCATTCGGTATTGATCAGAGGCCAACTCTCGACGCCTCCAATATTCAGGTGCTCCTGGTATGAACAACTATCGGGACACCTTGCTGGCGCAGTACGCCAACAGCCCGACGATCACCGCGCTGCTTGATAGCTTCAACGGCGCCATTGATCCATCAGCGGACATTGATGCGTTCTACGAAGTTGTCTGGAACGTGGCCACTGCCCAAGGCTTCGGCCTCGACATTTGGGGGAAGATCGTCAACGTCTCCCGCCTGCTGCAGGTAGACCAGGCTGTCACCTACTTTGGCTTCGACGAGGCCTTCACCAGTCCTACCGCAAACACCGGGGTGCAGCCGTTTGACCAGGCGCCGTTCTACGACGGCCCGTTGCCGACGCAAACCTACGAGCTTTCGGATACGGCCTATCGCCAACTGATCCTGCTCAAGGCGATGTCCAACATCACGGACTGCACTGCGCCGTCCATGAACCGGATGCTCAGGTTCATCTTCGGCAACAAGGGCCGCTGCTACGTCCAGGACACCGGCGGCATGGGCATGCGCTTTGTGTTCGAGTTCGACCTATCAGCAGTGGATGCCGCGATCATCCTGCGCTCTGGCGCCATCGCAAGACCTGCCGGCGTGTCACTCAGCATCATCCTTCAGCTAGACCCATCGACCACCTTCGGCTTCGCAGAGGCCGGCGGCCAACCATTCGACCAAGGCGTTTTCCTCGGAGAGGGCGGAGTCATTTATGCAAGCTAGCAACGCACCCGGAAAGATCCAGAAGCCATTCGCCGATAACGGTGACAAGCAGGCCATCCCCGTTGCCTCCCAGATCGGCGTGGCTGATGGCCGTGCGTCCTATACCGATGGATTCCCTCCGCTAACTCGAACCCCGATTGTGGCGGGTGGCGTGCCTCCGTTCGGAACGGACATGAACGGTGTCCTCAATGCCATCACTGCGATCTTGCAGTGGCAGTCGGCGGGCGGCACGTTCAAATTCGATGCAGCATTTGCTACCGCAATTGGCGGGTATCCAAAAGGTGCAAACCTCCAGAAAGCTGATGGCTCTGGCACCTGGCTGTGTACTGTCGAGAACAACACGGCTAACCCGGATACCGGGGGTGCTGGTTGGCAGGACTTCTCCGCCGGCCGCCTGATCGGCGTTCAGAACTTCGCGGCTTCAGGTTCCTACACTTACACCCCGACTGCAGGAACCAAGTCGGTTGTTGTTGAGGTCCAGGGTGCTGGCGGAAGCGGAGGAGGAACTGCCGCAACGTCTGCTGGGCAGGCGGCTATTGGCGGTGGAGGCGGTGCCGGCGCATATGCCAAGGGGCGGTTCACATCCGGGTTTTCTGGCGTGACCATCACTGTTGGGCTGGGTGGCGCTCAAACGGCAGCCGGCAACAACAACGGCAACGCAGGGGGAACTTCTTCTTTCGGTTCTCTTATCACAGCTGCTGGTGGTGGCGGCGGTCAAGGTGGCGGAGCTGGAAGCTCATTCCCATTTGCCAGTGGCGGCGGATCAGGCGCAGGCAATCCAACAGGTGGAATTATTAATATCGGGGGGGCTAACGGTATTCAGCCGATAGCGCTTGCCGCCAACGTAGTGATTGCTAGCTATGGTGCCCCTAGCACTATTGGAAAGGGAGGCTTGGCATTCCCAACCAGCGGAAACGGCGGGCCAGGATTGAGTGGAGCTGGAGGTGGCGGTGCCTGTGCAGGCGGTGTCCAGCCGGCGTTCTTCGGCGGCAACGGCGGAAGCGGGCAAGTCACTATCTGGGAGTACGCATGATGAAGCAGTGGGCCTACATCGTGGACGGTGTTCTTTACGAGATCATCGACGACATCATTGAAGTGGATGGGCGAGAAGTTCCCATTGAAGAGCGTTATCGCCCTGACTTCGTGGAGCAACTGGTTCCTTATGTTCCGCCAGTCGAGGGTGGCGAGACATGATGCCTCTCACCGAAGCGCAGCTCCTGCGCATCTACCCCAACGCCAGCCAGAGAGCTGGCGTTTTTGTTCCTGCGCTGAACCGGGCGATGCAGCGCTACCAGATCAATTCTCCGGCTCGGCAGGCTGCGTTTCTGGCGCAGATCGGGCATGAGTCTGGCCAGCTGAAATGGGTGCGCGAGATCTGGGGGCCGACGGCGGCGCAATCGCGCTACGAGGGCCGGCGGGACCTGGGCAATACCGAGCCGGGTGACGGCCGTCGATTCTTGGGCCGCGGCCTGATCCAGATCACCGGGCGCGAGAACTACCGCCGTACCGGTGCGGCGCTGGGGATTCCGCTGCTGGATAAACCCGAACTGCTCGAGCAGGCCGAGTGGGCCGCAGCATCGGCCGCCTGGTGGTGGGCAAACCACGGCCTGAATGAGTTGGCTGATGCCGGTGAGTTCGAGCAGATCACCCGACGCATCAATGGCGGTCTGAACGGTCAGGAAGAGCGGGCAGCTTTGTGGGACCGTGCCAAGAAAGTTTTGGCATGAACGAAACCATAGTTTCGTTTCCGGTGCGCTTTGCCGGTCTGCCGAGAAAAACGAAACCAGAGTTTAGATGGAGGCTGATATGAGCAGCTTTATTCCGCTGTCCCCGATCCTTGAGCGCGCCGATGACCAGCTGTTCTTCCTTTGCCCGGGCTGCCAGATGCTCCACGGCGTCAACGTCAACCGGGACAAGCCGGGTCCGGGATGGGATTGGAATGGCGACGTGAACAAGCCGACCTTCAGCCCTTCGATCCTGGTGACGTACTGGTGGGGTGAACAGCGCGAGGACCGCCGCTGCCACTCCTTCGTTCGCGATGGGCGCATCGAGTTCCTCGGCGACTGCACGCACGCCCTGGCCGGCCAGACGGTCGACCTGCCACCGGTGGACGACTACTGATGGCCTGGCTGCTCAGCAACTGGAGGCCCCTGCTGTGTGCTCTTGTGCTGTTCCTGGCCGCTGCAGGTGGCTGGTTAGCCAATGGCTGGCGACTTGGCCAGCAGATCGAGCAGCAGCGGGCCGCCTTTCAGGCTGACCTGAGCACGATCAACCTCGCCGCAGCCAAGGTCCAGCAGGAAGCCAACGAACAGCGCCAGGCGCTCGCCAAGGCCATCCAGCAGCAGAGCGCCGCTCAATATCAGGAGTACACCGATGCCAAGGCTCAGAACGATCAGCTTCGGACTGATCTGCGCGACGCTAATCGTCGGCTGTCAGTCAAGGTCAGTGGTTGCAGTCCCGCCGCCCAAGTGCCCACTGCCGCCAGCACCGGAAGCGTGGGTGATGCAGGCAGTCGAGCCGACATTGACCCGAGATCTGCTGAACGAATTGTCGCCATCGCCAACCGAGGCGACGACGCCATCCGGCAACTGACTGCCTGCCAGGCCTATGTGAAGCGAATCTTTGGGGAGTAGGTTTCCCAGAACTGGCGAGGCGGGGCGGCGACCGATACCAATTTTGATACCAATCGCCGCTTTCGAGTGCGTTTTAACGCTGTCGTGAGAAATATTTCTTCTGCGAAAGCCCAGCAAAATCAATAGGTTAGATTTCTCCGCAAATCTCCGCAGACTGCATGGTGATATTGGCGGTGGAAATCAACTGACTGACCCTTGGCTGGACATGGTGCGCGCCGGGCGCTGACGGCGCGGGCGGGCAGGGAAGGCGCGGTCGTCGAACGAGACCGACAGGCGCCTGGCAAAGCCGCTCATTATGCCATGACCAGGCACGGGCTGCATGCTTTGCCGCTGCAGCGCCCGATTTGCGGGCGTAGGTCGGCATCCGACAGTTGAAACCCCCCATTGTCCTGCATCAGAATTCGGTGTTCAGAATTCTGGTGGGGGCTGTATGAAAATCCTAAACGCTCAACATTCGCTCAAGCAGTACCTGGAGCAGGTCAGCGGCAAGCTGATCACGGTCGTCTCGGCCTCCGCCAGTGAAACCGAGGCATTGATCGAAACCCTGGTGGAGAAGGGCAATCGCCTGGACCTGCTGGTGGGCACCATCAATTCCTTCACCTCGCCGGACTTCATCGACTTCTGCGTCCGCGACGCCGGCAAGAGCGTGACCCTGCACGTGGATTTTCGTGCACAGAACAGCGTGCACTGGAAGCTGGTGCTCATCGAGCCGGACGTGGTGATCCTCGGCAGTGCCAACTTCACCGAGATCGGCCTGAGCCTGACCCGCGATACCTGCACCGTGATCCAGGATGCGGCACTGTATGCCGATTACCTGGCGCGCGTGGCCGAGATCAAGGGCATGGACGGCGTGGTGCTGGGCGAGGACATTCCTGCGTTCGACGAGCAACTGGAAGAGTACCGCCAGAGCCACCGCCGCGTGCAGGCGAGCCTCGCACGCAGCGCGCAGTACCTGGACGGCGAGAGCTGGCTGGGTGACGAGACCAACCAGAGTATCCCGCTGTTCATCTGGTACAGCGACCACTCCGACGAATCCGAGGAGCAGGCCGAAGCCTTCCTGCACGCCAGCAGCGATGGTGTGGACTGGGACGACGTGCGCGAGTTCTTCACCTACGAATGTGCCGAGGGTGTGCTGCCGTACGAAGAGGGCGACATGGTGTTGACTGCGCGCTGCAATGGCACGCATATCGGTTTCTACACCTTCGACCGCATCCTTTACCGCAACGGCACCTACTTCATCTATTCCTATCGCAAGAAGCGCTATACCCAGCCGTTCAAGCTGGAGGACGCCAAGGAGCGCCTGAAGGACGTGATTCCGGAGTGGTACGAGGAAATGCGCACCTCCCTCAATCGCCACGACATCAACAGCGTGGTGCGCTGACGCCCGGCCATTCATCGGCGCGCAGCCGGCCTGTCGATGGGTCGCACCCTGCGCGCCTTGGCATTTCCCGCCGTGCGGACTAGCATCCTGCCAGTATCTCGACGTCGCATGCTGCTGTTGCGTGAGCCCGTCAGAAACCTGTCAGGAGGCAAAGGATCGTGCCGCAACTTCCCCCCGATGAGGTCCCCGTTCGCCGCCGCATGCACTGGCACTGGCGGCTGTTGACGCTGAAGATCTACATCCTTGCGGTATTCCTGCTCGCCTGCATGCTGGGGGGCAGTGCGATGCTGCTGCTCAATGTGCTCAACGACACGCTCGAACCGGCGCAGCGCCTGGGCTCCTTCGTGGCCGGTGGGTTGATCCTCTTGCTGTGCTTCCACATCCTGCGCATGGCGCTGCCGCCGATGCCGTGGCTACCCAGGCGGCGCACTCTGGAGTAGAAGAGGCCGGAATGAAAAACGCCCCGTGGCATCGCTGCCACGGGGCGTTTTCCTTGGAGCGTGATCAGATCATCAGAAGATGTTGACCGGGTACTCGACGAAGACGCGCACTTCGTTGCCGTCGTCGTTGTAGGAGCGGGCGTCGTTGGACACGCGCAGCCAGGAACCGCGCAGCTTGACCGACAGGTCCTTGGCCGGGCCGCTCGGTACGACGTACTTCACCTGGTTGAAGATTTCACGCTCTTTGCCGTTGCTGGTCTCGGCGGTCTTGATGTTGTCGCCGTAGACGTAGGCCACGGTGTAGCTCAGGCCGGGAACGCCGTACTCGGCGAAGTCCAGGCTGTAGCTGCCCTGCCAGGAACGCTCGTCCTCGCCGTTGAAGTCCGACCAGTAGGAGTTGGCCAGCCAGATGGTGGTGCCGCCATCACCCAGGCCACCTTCGTTCTGGTACCAGCCGTACTGGTAGCCGGAGTCGCCGTTGTTGCGCTGGTGCGCGACCATGAAGGTGTGGGCGCCGATGTTGTAGGCGGCCGACAGGCTCCAGATGGTGTTCTTGGTGCCGTCGTAGCCGTGGTCGGCAGCGAAGTCTTCATTCACGCGAGTGCGATAGCCGTTGAAGTCCAGGGTCAGGGACTGCTTGTCGGCTACCGGGATGACGTAGTTCAGGTTCATGTACTGCTTGCGGGCGACGTCTTCGCTCTCATAGCCGTACAGCGAGCCGCTGAAGTTGTCGGTGAACTTGTAGCTGCCGCCGAACACGTCGATGCGCTTCAGGCCGCCGCTGTCACGCCCTTCGGCGCTCTTGCGGGTTTCCGAGGTGAAGCGGCCGACGTTCAGTTCCAGGCCTTCGATCTCCTTGGAGGTGATCAGGGTGCCGGTAAAGCTTTCCGGCAGCAGGCGGGAGTTGTCGTAGCTCAGCACCGGCAGGGCCGGCATCTGGTCGCCGTACTTGATCACGGTGTTGGAGAAGCGGGCTTTTACTGCACCGCCGGCGCGGGCCAGGTCGTTGGCGGCTTCGCCGCTGTCGCCCTGCTTGAAGAAGTCGATGCCGGCAGCGCCGCTCTTACCTTGGCCGCCATCCAGACGCAGGGCGTACATGCCGAAGGCGTCAACGCCGAAGCCCACGGTGCCCTGGGTGAAGCCGGAGGTGAAGGTCGCGGTAGCGGCCTGGCCCCACTCGGCCTTGTCGTCGCGACCGTGCTTGTAGTCACGATTCATGTAGGCATTGCGGAAGAACAGGTCCAGGTGGCTGTCTTCGACGAAGCCCTTGGCAGTGGACTGGTCTTCGGCCATCGCGGCGGTCGACGCGAGGATCCCCAGTGCGAGCAGACTGATCCGGTGGTTCAGCATCTTGATTTCCTTAATGGTGCAGCGCCAGCGAACAGAAAGAAAAAAGCTCTCCGCCCCGAAGTGCGTGAACGGGGTAGGTGGAGTTCTGTGCTGGCATGTTCTTTTGGTTGTATTCGGGGCGTGGTCGCCCCGGCGCCGCCGGATAATAGCAGAGGATCGAACTTTTTCGTCCAGCCTCTGTCATGCGGATGTCATGATGACCTGATCAACGGCGATGGCTCCCGGATCAGGGGCGCTCGAAGGCAATCAGCGCTGTTGCGGTTCTAAAGCTGCGCCGTGTCAATCAGGGCTGCTGATAGGAATGTTGATAGAGCCACAAACTGAGCATCAGCCCGCTGAATGCTGCGAGCGCGGCGCAGAGGAAGATCGAACCAAAGCCGAAACCGTTGGCGACGGCGCCCATCAGCGGCCCGGTAACCCCCAGCGACACGTCGATGAACAGCGAATAGGCGCCCAGCGCGGCGCCGCGATTGGAGGCAGGCACCAGGCCGACGGCTTCCACGCCCAGCGCGGGGAACACCAGGGAGAAGCCGAAGCCGGTCAGCGCCGCGCCGGCGAGGGCGATCCATGGCGTCGGGGCGCTCCACAGCAGGAGCAGGCCGAGGCTTTCCACCGACAGGCAGGCGATGGCTACGCGGAAACCGCCGTGGCGGTTGATGGCGTTGGCGAACAGCAGTCGCGCGCCGATGAAGCAGCCACCGAAAGCGGTCAGGCAGTAGACGGCGTCTTTCCAGCCGAGGCTGGCGTAATAAAGCGTGACGAACGTGGCGATGGTGCCGAATCCGATACCGCCCAGTGCCAGGCCCATGCCGTGGGGGAATACCCGGCCGAGTACGTGGTGGAAGGGCATACGCTCGCCATGCACCAATGCCGCGGCGCGCTTGGGCCAGGCCAGGGCGAAGCCGAGCGCCGCCAACAGGACTACGCTGCTTCCCAGGCTGGCCAGCCCGAGTTGGCCGACCATCAGCACGCCCAACGGCGCGCCAATGGCCAGGGCGCCGTAGCTGGCGATGCCATTCCAGGAAATCACCTTGGCGGTGTTCGCCGCACCGACGCGGTCGATGCCCCAGGCGATCGAGGCACTGCCGACCAGGCTTTCCGAGGTGCCCAGTACCAGGCGTGCAGCCATCAGCAGGCCGAGGCTGAGCCACGGTAGGCCCTGCATCGCCCAGGAACCGAGCATCAGCGCGCCACTGCCGGCGCAGCCGAGCATGCCGTAGAGCACGGCGCGCTTGGGGCCGAGAGTATCGATGACCTTGCCGGCGTAGGGACGAGTCAGCAGGGTGGCCAGGTACTGGATGCTGATGACCAGGCCCGCCATGACCGAGCCGAAACCCAGGTCGGTGTGCACATAGCCGGGGAGCACGGCCAGCGGGATACCGATGGTCAGGTAGGCGATGAAGGTGAACAGGACGACGGACACCACTTGCAGGGTGGACGCGGTGGAGCGGTTCTGGGCAGGCATGTGCAGCAGTTCGGTACGGCAGGTGGGTGCTACATGATGGACCGCAGTGGCCATGTAGGAAAGCTAGCTAACGAACTACCTGGATATGGTTTTGCGTAGGCGCCAGCCAGGGGTGTCATCCGCAGGGGCGAGCCTGTCACACCCGGCGGAAGAGTGTCGGGTAATCGATCACCAGGCCTTCGGCATCCACTGACAGCAACGCCTGAAAGTCCGTGCCCTCCAGGTTTTCGTACAGGTAGTGAGTGGCGTCGATGCGTGTATAGCCCTGGCGCATCCGCACCGGCATGAGCTTCGGCGCTTCCAGATACACCACCGCCAGTTCGCGGCGATCGCCGTCGGCCAGTTGCAGGCGGCGGATCGGGAAGGTGTTGGTGAAGGGCGACGGCCAGAGGTCGATGTCCAGGCATCCTTCCAGCTCGCTCAGCAACTCGCCGCTGCCGCTTCGCCAATGGCCTTCGCCATCGGTCAGCAGGTGAAGCTGATGCGCACCGCGCTCGCTCTCGACGGAGAAATGCGCCTCGCGCAGGCGCCATTGGCTGTCCCACTCCAGTTGATACTCCAACTGATAGGGCGGCCCGCCCGCCTCGTTGATGGCGCGCAGTTGGCTTTCCGCGCGGCCGTCGCCCAATTGCAGGGACTCCCAGCTGGAGGTCGGCGCGTGCCACAGGCCTTCCCAATTCAGCGTGCGCATCAGGGCGCCTCCAGCACGAGGCCCAGGCGCTGCCGCTTGGGCAGGCGGGCGACCACCAGTTGGTGCGAACGGGTCAGGGCTTCGCGCAGTTCGGCATCGCCCATGGGGTAGGGGCGCTGCATGGAAATCCAGAAGGCCCGCGCCAGGTAGGGCGCAGGGCGGATGCCGGGGCGGTCGACATAGCCCAGGAACAGCTCCGGGCCGACCTTGAACGCCAGGCCGCCATTGCCGCTGTCGAGGAAATCGAGGATGGCGAACATCTTGTTGCCCGCCACCGAAAACACTCGGTTGCTGCCCCACTTGATGTCTTCGCGGGCGCCGGGCAGTTCCAGGCAGAAGCGGGCGATCTGTTGCGGCGTCATGACTCGGTTCCCTCAGTCCCGGAAATAGACCTCGACCAGATGGTAGCCGAACTGGCTTTTCACCGGGCCGTGGACCACGCCGACCGGCTTCTTGAAGATTACCTGGTCGATGGACTTCACCATCTGGCCGGGGCGCACCTCGCCCAGATCACCGCCGCGCTTGCCGGAAGCGCAGGTGGAGTGCTTGCGCGCCAGGGCGGCGAAATCCTCGCCCTTGGCCAGGCGCTGCTTGATCTGCTCGGCTTCGGCGACGGTCTTGACCAGGATGTGGCGGGCCATGGCAACGGGCATTGTTTCGTGTCCTTAGATGAAAGCGTCTGGGCGCGATTGTACGGCAGCAGTGATGCAGGTCGCATTTCGCGATGGGTTGCATTGTCTGGTCTGGGGGCGCTCCATAGAGTCAATAAGCAAATTCTTATTTATGGGGCGCCGCTTACAGACGGCGTCCGCCGCCACCTTGCGTACGGATGCAGTTCAATGGATATCCAAGCGATGCTCAAGATCCTGGCCACCCAGGATGGTTCGGATCTTTACCTCTCCACCGGCGCGCCGCCCTGCGCCAAGTTCAACGGGGTGCTCAAACCCCTGTCCAACGAGCCGATGAAGGCAGGCGATGTCGCCCGCATCGGCTATGGGCTGATGGACGAGGAGCAGCGTGCGGAGTTCGACCGCGAGCTGGAGATGAACCTGGCGATTTCAGTTCCCGGTGTAGGGCGTTTCCGGATCAACCTGTTCAAACAGCGCAATGAAGTGTCCATCGTGGCGCGCAACATCAAGCTGGACATTCCGCTGTTCGACGACTTGAAGCTGCCCGACGTGCTGCTCAAGGTGGTCATGGAGAAGCGCGGCCTGGTGCTCTTCGTCGGCGGCACCGGCTCGGGCAAGTCCACTTCCCTGGCGGCGCTGATCGACCACCGCAACCGCAACAGCGGCGGCCACATCATCACCATCGAAGACCCCATCGAATACGTGCACCGGCACCGCAAGTCGATCATCAACCAGCGCGAAGTGGGCGTGGACACCCGCAGCTTCCATGCCGCACTGAAAAACACCCTGCGCCAGGCGCCGGACGTGATTCTGATCGGCGAGATCCGTGACCGCGAGACCATGGAGCACGCCCTGGCCTTCGCCGACACCGGCCACCTGGCGATCTCCACGCTGCACGCGAACAACGCCAACCAGGCGCTGGACCGCATCATCAACTTCTTCCCCGAGGAGCGCCGGCCGCAGCTGCTCAACGACCTGGGCAACAACCTCAAGGCCTTCGTTTCCCAGCGCCTGGTACGCACCCAGGACGGCAAG
Organism: Pseudomonas sp. HS-18; assembly: GCF_020401845.1. Taxonomy (NCBI): domain Bacteria; kingdom Pseudomonadati; phylum Pseudomonadota; class Gammaproteobacteria; order Pseudomonadales; family Pseudomonadaceae; genus Pseudomonas; species Pseudomonas sp. HS-18. The sequence continues at coordinate 3,450,292 of NZ_CP084413.1, read as the reverse complement.
CGCCGTGCAGCAGTGGAAGTGCTGCTGGGCACGGCGACCATCAGCGACATCATCAAGCGTGGCGACTTCAGTTCGATCAAGGAGATCATGGACAAGTCCCGTGCCCTGGGCATGCAGACCTTCGACCAGGCGCTGTTCGACCTGGCGGTGGAAGGGGCGATCACCGAGGAAGAGGCGGTGAAGAACGCCGACTCGGCGAACAACCTGCGGCTGAAGCTCAAGCTGTACAAGGACAACCCGGGCAGCGTCGGCAGCACTGCCACACCTGCGGCTGCCAAGCCAGCTGCCCCGGCGCCGGTTGCACCGCCGCCGGCCACCCAGCCTGTCGAGGCTTCGAGTTGGGGGCTGGAACTGGCACTGGAAGAGATCGAGGCGGAAGACGCCGAGAAGCCGGCCGGGCAGTAAACCGCCAGTTGAACGAAGGAAAAGCCCCGGCACGCCGGGGCTTTTTCATGGGAGCGGAATCAGCGCGTTCCTTCGCGCGTCGGTGAGTTCGGCGCCCAAAGCGCATCAGAGTAATGACAGCGGATAGCTGATGATCAGCCGATTCTCGTCGAAGCTGTTGGTGCTGCCCCAGTCCCGGCGCATGGTCGAGTTGCGCCACTTCACGTTCAGCGTCCTGAATGTGCCGCTCTGCACTGTGTACGCCAGTTCACTCTCGCGGCCCCATTCGCTGCCGTCGGTGGTGCTGGCGTTGTGCACGTTGTCGCCGTGGATGTAGCGGTTCATCAGGGTCAGGCCGGGAATGCCGAAGGCGGCGAAGTCGTAGTCATGACGCAGTTGCCAGGAGCGCTCCTTCGCGCTCTCGTAGCTGGCGTTGTAGCTGTCGTTGGCGAGGGTGCCACCACTGGTGCCATTGACGCGGAACCATTCGTCATCGCCCATGACCTTCTGCAGGCCGAGGTAGAAGGTGCTTGCACCGTACTTGGCCGAAAACATCCCTGAAAATGTCCGGTTGTCGAGGTCGCCGGCCTTGGCACTGCCATCCTCCTGGCCCCAGAAGTAGCCGATATTCGCACCGAGTACCCAATTGCCCAGCGGCTGGCTGTGCTGCAGCTGCAGGTATTGCTGCTGGTAGATGTCCTTCAGCTGCGCGTTCCACAGGCCGACCAGCGTGCGGTCGCCGTTGAAGCGGTATTCGCCACCGGCGAAGTTGAAGCGGTCCGAGGTGTAGGCGGGGCGGTTGAACAGTGACATGTCTTGCATGCTGGCGTCGTTGCGCGGGCTGTTCTGGCGGAACTGGCCGCCGTAGAGCGTCAGGCCGTCGATTTCCTTCGAGGTGACCTGGGCGCCCTGGAAGGTCTGCGGCAGCGAGCGGCCGTCGTCCGAGCGCAGGATCGGCAACACCACCATCCATTCACCGGCCTTGAATTCGGTGTTCGACACCTTGGCCTTGCCGGCCACCGCCAGGCGGCCGAAATCGTCGGCTGGGCGACCGTCGTCGTGGGTCGGTAGCAACTGGGTGCCGGCCGTGCCCTTGCCGCCATCGAGCTTCAGGCTGTACAGCCCGAGTACGTCCAGGCCGAGCCCGACGGTGCCCTGGGTGTAGCCGGAGCGGGCGTCGAGAATGAAGCTCTGGGTCCATTCCTCCGCCTTGTCCTGGCGGGCTTCGCCGACGTAATTGCGGTTCATGTAGAAGTTGCGCAGCAGCAGGCTGGCCTTGGCGTCATCGAGAAAGCCGCCTTCGTCGGCACTGGCCAGGACGGGCAGGGTAGGTAACAGGCAGACGCTGATGGTGAGATGCGGCAGGTGGCGGAGCATGGGGTATTCCCTCGGCATTCTTGTCATTGTTGAGGCGAGCGGGGACCTCCGCGCGGCCCTTTCGGAGGGCGGCGGATGGAGGACTAAGGCGGTCAGGACGCGGATCAGCCAGGCGCGACAGGAATGTGCGGAGGGGCGGTACGAGCGATGCACGCGCGCAGGCGTGCCAGGGTGAGCATGAGCATGTGAACGGACCTTTCTTATAGTTGTTGGCGCCGCATCGAGGCGGCGGCTGGGTCCATAGTGGTGTTCCGCAGCGGCGGGCCGCAATTCGCCAGAGGCGTAAGCGTTCGCTGTTCGAACATGAATTAACCAAATGGAACATTCTTCCGCCGGCATTGCGCGTAGGATGCCTGGCACAACGCCGAGCAGGACTCGTATCGCCCGGCCTTTCAGCGGACCCGCGAGGTGCTCGGGTAGCGGCGCGGCGGATTCTTTCTGCAGAGCCTCCTGCTAGGCTGTCCTGCTCTCCATGTTGGCCCCCGTGCCGGCCGCATCTGCCTAGTGAATCCGTGAGTCGATGAGTACCAGCCAATCGCCGTTGTCCGGCGTCCACCAGCCCTTCAAGGGCATCCTGCTCATCGTCCTGGCGACCTTCCTGTTCTCCAGCCACGACGCGCTGTCCAAGTACCTGGCGAGCATCTATCCCATCGTCATGGTGGTGTGGGCGCGCTATGTGGTGCACACGCTGCTGATGGCGGGCATCTTCCTGCCGCGCGCCGGCCTCGCCGTGCTGCGCACCCGCCATCCGTTCCTGCAGACGCTACGGGCGCTGTGCCTGCTGGGTACCAGCTTCCTGTTCACCACGGGGCTGCAGTACATACCGCTGGCCGAGGCGACCTCGGTGAACTTCCTCGCGCCGCTGCTGGTGACGGCATTGTCGGTACCGCTGCTGGGCGAGCGGGTCAGTTTCGGCCAGTGGGCCGCAGTGCTGGTGGGATTCGCCGGCGTGCTGGTCATCGTCCACCCCGGCGGTGACCTGTTTACCCCGGCAGTCCTGCTGCCCTTCGGTTCGGCGCTGTGTTTCAGCTTCTACCAGTTGCTGACCCGCAAGCTCAGCCAGGTGGACAGTCCGACCACCAGCAACTTCTTCGCCGGGTTGTGCAACACCCTGATCGTCAGCGCGCTGGTGCCGTTCTTCTGGCAATGGCCGGGACTGGTCCATGGGCTGATGATGCTGGCCCTGGGCACCTGCGGGATGACCGCGCACCTGTTCCTGACCCAGGCTTTCAAGCATGCCGCGCCGGCTCTGCTGGCACCGTTCAGCTATTGCCAGATCGTCTTCGCCGGGCTGCTGGGGTTCGTGATCTTCGGCCATACGCCGGAGCCGTCGGCGCTGCTGGGGATCGCGGTGATCTGCGGCAGCGGGCTGGCGGCGGCCTGGCTGCAGAGTCGCAAGGGGTAGGGCGACACCGTTGCTGTTGGAGCGAGCTTGCTCGCGAACAGCCCAGCGTCGGAGCAACCGGTGAATCCGTTCGCGAGCAAGCTCGCTCCTACAGAAAGCAATAGCGCCGAGCAGGCTTACTCGATCTCGAACAACCCATGGCGGATCGGCCCGACCTGCAGGCGCTGGCGCACGTCATCGTCGATGCGCGGGTCGTCCGGCTGGTACAGCTTCACCTGGCGATAGGCGCTGATGCGGTTGATCTCCGGCCCCAGGTACTCCCAGACCACGCGAGTGCAGGCCGGGGTGCGCCGGTCGCCGCTGGAGACGCCGGTCTTCAGGCCGTTCAGGCGCGTGATGCGGCTCTTGAAGCTGGGGATGAGGATGGTCTGGCTCATCTCGTTGACCGTGAGCGACTCGTAGTCCATCAGGAACACCCGGTCCTGCAACTGGAACGCTGCGCCCAGGTAGCGGCAACGCACCCAGTCCTCGGCCTGCACGTCGGTGCTGCTGGAACGCTCCTGGCGCTCCTGGCGCTCGAAGAGGAAATTGCCGTCCTCTTCGTACAGGTGGACCAGCGAGAGCAGGATCGAGCCGGGGACCGACATGCAGTTGGAATACTCGAAGTAGTAGCCGCAGTAACGCGACAGGTTGCCCGCGTGGTCGCGCAGCGGGCGGAGCATTTCCAGCAATGGATCGTCGCGTTGCACGTTGGCCTGCGAGGTGCCGCGCGCACCAATCAGCCGGGCGAATTGCTCGGGCGGCAATTGCAGCTCGTAGTCTTCGACGCCGAAGAAGTCGCCAATCCGCTTGAGGTTGTACGCGGTGGGCTGGCTCTGCCCGCCGAGATACTTGTTGAACTGTGCGCGGTTGATCGAAAGCTTGCGGCAAACCTCCGAGATAGAGCGGTAGTGCGCGCAGAGCAGCTTGAGATTGGGGCCGAGGTTTTCGGACATTCGTGCCAGGTCCAGGTGATGCGACTGGCGCAATTATAGCGTCAGGTAGCATCAATTCGTAGCAAGCCGCGAAATTGTTTCGGAAGGCTTCGGGCGCAACCATGCGCCCCCAGTGAGCGGACCAGCCCCAGGTCCGTGCTCCCACAATAACAATCGAGGCCCCAGCACATGCTCGACGCGATCAACGATTTCCTCTCCGGGAAAGTCCTCATCGTCCTCATCGTAGGACTCGGCGCGTACTTCACCATCCGCTCCCGTTTCGTCCAGTTCCGCCACTTCGGCCACATGTTCGGCGTGTTCAAGGAGTCGATCCGTGGCCAATCCGGCCAGCTGAGCTCGTTCCAGGCACTGATGCTGAGCCTCGCCGGCCGCGTGGGTGCCGGCAATATCGCGGGTGTCGGCATCGCCGTGACCCTCGGTGGCCCCGGCGCTGTGTTCTGGATGTGGGTCACCGCGCTGGTGGGCATGTCCAGCAGCTTCTTCGAGTGCACCCTGGCCCAGGTCTACAAGCGTAGCGACGGCAACGGCCTGTACCGCGGCGGCCCGGCCTACTACATCCAGCACGGCTTGAAGCTGCGCTGGATGGCCATGACCTTCGCGGTCCTGCTGCTGGTGACCTACGGTTTCGCCTTCAACGGCCTGCAAGCCTTCACCGTGACCCATTCGCTGCAGAATGCCTTCGACATCCCGGTCCTGTACTCGGGCATCGCCCTGGCCGTGCTGCTGGCCATCGTGTTCTTCGGTGGCATCCAGCGCATCGCCGCGGTCTCCGACCTGCTGGTGCCGGTCAAGACCCTGGCCTACATCGCCGTGACCCTGTACGTGATCGTCACCCAGATCGAGCTGGTGCCGGGCATGCTGACCACCATCGTGAAGAGCGCCTTCGGCCTGGAACCGGCCTTCGCCGGCCTGCTGGGCAGCGCCATCGTGATGGGCGTGAAGCGTGGCGTGTTCGCCAACGAAGCGGGCCTGGGCAGTGCGCCGAACGTGGCCGCAGTCGCCGCCGTGCGCCATCCGGCGTCCCAGGGCGTGGTCCAGGCGTTCAGCGTGTTCCTCGACACCTTCGTCATCTGCACCTGCACCGCGCTGCTGATCCTGCTCTCGGGCTTCTACACCCCGGGCTTCGAAGGCGACGGCATCACCCTGACCCAGAACTCGCTGGCCGCCGTGGTCGGTGACTGGGGCCGGATCTTCGTCAGCGTCGCGCTGTCGTTGTTCGTGTTCACCTGCATCACCTACAACTACTACCTCGGCGAGAACGCCCTGCAGTTCATCGTCGGCCGCAGCCGCACCGCGCTGATCGCCTTCCGCGTACTGGTGCTGGGTCTGATCCTCTGGGGCTCGATGCAGAACCTGGGCACCGTGTTCGCCTTCGCCGACATCACCATGACCTGCCTGGCCTTCGTCAACCTGGTGGCCCTGGCGATGCTGATCAAGACCGGCCTGCGCGTGATGCGCGACTACGACGAGCAGCGCCGCTCCGGTATCGAGCGCCCGGTGTTCGACGCCAGCAAGTTCGCCGACCTGGACATCGACCATGACGCCTGGCGCGACGCGCACAAGATCAATTCGACCGCTCCGGCCCACGGCAGCCTGCCCGCCCAGGGCTGATCCGCTGACTTTGGTCTGATACGCAAGGCCGGGACTTCTCCCGGCCTTGCGGTTTATCCTGTGAACTTTCCTACAAGAGCACTGGCATGCGTCGCGTGAAGAACCTCTTCGTCCTCTATACCGGCGGCACCATCGGCATGCTGCAGACTGCCGAAGGCCTGGCGCCGGCTGGCGGTTTCGAAGCGCGCATGCGCGAACAACTGCAAGGCCACGGCGAGATTCACCTCGACTGGTCCTTCAGCGAACTGCAACCGCTGCTCGACAGTGCCAACATGACCCAGGCCAACTGGCTGGCCATGCGCGACGCCATCGTCGGTGCGGTGGAGGAGTGCGACCATGACGGCGTGCTGGTCCTGCACGGCACCGACACCCTGGCTTACAGCGCTGCGGCGCTGTCCTTCCTGCTCCTGGGGCTGGACGTGCCCGTGGTGTTCACCGGCTCCATGCAGCCGATGGGCGCGCCGGGCAGCGATGCGCCGGCGAACCTGCTGGGCGCGCTGAATGCACTGGATGCCGGTGTCGAGCCGGGTGTCTGGTTGTTTTTCAATGGCGAGATGATGCACGGCGCCCGCGTCACCAAGCTGCGCAGCGAGGCGTTCGATGCCTTTGCCGTGTTGCCGCGTGAGCGCAAAGGTGAACGCGCGGAATCGCTTCCTGCCGAACTGAGCTACCGCCAGCCGCGCCAACCGGTGAACCTCGCCGTGCTGCCGCTGTTCCCCGGCCTGCGTGCCGAGCACCTGCGTGCGCTGCTCGGCAGTGGGGTACAGGCGTTGCTGCTGGAGTGCTACGGGAGCGGCACCGGTCCGTCGGATAACGAGGAGCTGCTGGCGGTATTGCGCGAGGCTCATACTCGCGGCGTGGTGTTGGCTGCGATCAGCCAATGCCCGCAGGGGCACGTGGCGTTCGACGTCTATGCCGCGGGCAGTCGCCTGCGCGATGCGGGGCTGGTTTCCGGCGGAGGCATGACCCGCGAAGCGGCGCTGGGCAAGTTGTTCAGCCTGATCGGCAGCGGCTTGGCGCCGGCCGAGACGGAGCGCCTGTTCGCCCTCGACCTGTGCGGCGAGCGCGTCGAAACGAATTAAGGGAGAGCGCCCCGGTCAGGGGCGCGATTCTTCCAGCGGCACGTTGAGCACTTCGCGTACCAGCATGGCGATGCTGTTCACGCCCATCTTTTCCTTGATCTTGGTGCGGTGCACGTCGACGGTCTTGACGCTGATGTTCAGCTCGCGGGCGATGACCTTGCTGGCCTTGCCGTCCACCACCATCATCAGGATTTCCCGTTCCCGCCCGGTCAGCAGGTCGAGCTTGTGCTGCAGGACCTGCTTCTGCTCCTGCCCGGCGTGTACCTGTACCGCGCTTTTCAGTGCGGCCTGGATGCGATCGAGCATCTGCTGCGGGTTGTAGGGCTTCTCGACGAAATCCAGCGCGCCGTTCTTCATCGCCTTCACCGACATGGGGATGTCGCCGTGGGCGGTGACGAAGATGGTCGGCAGGGCGATGCCCTTGTCGTTGAGCATTTCCTGCAACTGGAACCCACTGGTCTCGGGCATGCGCACGTCGAGCACCAGGCAGGCGGGGAGCTTGGGGTCGTATTCGCGCAGGAACTCCTCGGCGCCGCCGTAGCACAGCGATTCGATGCTGACCGATTCGAGCAGCCAGGCGAGGGAGGTGCGCAGGTCCTTGTCGTCGTCGACGATGTAGACCACGGGTTTTCTAGCATCCATCAGGCGTTGCCACTTTCTTTTTTTATCGTTGTAGAGCTGCACGTAGGCCGCGTACGCCGGGCTTTGGCCCGGTCGCCGCAATGGCATGTCCCGGAGCATACCCATAGTCGCCGAGGCTGACGATAAAGAAACCACCTAGATGACTAGCGGCCACCACCCTCTGGGGTGGTAATCGTCTGAATGTTTCGCGCCCTGGCGCTGCCCTACGCTGGCCCCATACAAGAAAGGCCGGGCGTGCCGGCCACTCCAGCACAAGGGGCGAAGACATGGCCAACACCCTCAGCCAGACCCAGATCGATTTCCGCAACGCCATGGCGCAATTGCCGGCGGCGGTGAACATCATCACCACCAACGGCCCGGAAGGCCGCTGCGGCATCACCGCCAGCGCGGTCTGCTCGGTCACCGACTCGCCGCCCACGGTGCTGGTCTGCGTCAACCGCGGCAGCGCCACTCACGATGTATTCCGCAGCAACGGCCACCTGTGCGTCAACGTGCTCTGTGGCGAGCAGGAGGAACTGGCCAAGCACTTCGCCGGGATGACCAAGGTGTCGATGGAAGAGCGCTTCGCCTGGGACCTCTGGGACGACGGCTACGCCGGCCTGCCGGTGCTGCGCCAGGCGCTGGTCAGCCTCGAGGGTCGCATCAGCGACTGCAAGGAAGTCGGCTCGCACACCGTGATGTTCGTCGAGCTGGAAAAGGTCGCCGTGCGCGAGCGCCAGGACAGCCTGGTGTACTTCAATCGCGTCTTCCACCGCGTCGACCGCGAGGCCGTGCGCTGCGCCAGCTGACTCCCTGCTGACCCCGAAAACAACAAGAACGAGGTGATCAACGTGACCCTGAAAATTTCCCAGACTGCCGACATCCGGACCTTCTTCGAAGAGACCAGCGGCGCCCTGAACGAGGCCGGCAACCCGCGGGTGAAGAACCTCGTCCTGCGCATCCTGCAGGACACCGCGAAGCTCATCGAAGACATGAACGTCACCCCCGACGAGTTCTGGAAAGCCGTGGACTACCTCAACCGCCTCGGCGCGCGCCAGGAGGCCGGCCTGGTCGTCGCCGGCCTGGGCATCGAGCACTACCTCGACCTGCTGCTGGACGCCCAGGACGCGGCGGTCGGCATCGAAGGCGGCACCCCGCGCACCATCGAAGGCCCGTTGTACGTAGCGGGTGCGCCTCTGTCCGAAGGCGAGGCGCGGATGGATGACGGAAAAGACGCCGGCACCGTGATGTTCCTCTCCGGCCGCGTGTTCGACCTCGACGGCAAGCCGCTGGCTGGCGCCGTGGTCGACCTCTGGCACGCCAACACCAACGGCACCTACTCGTACTTCGACAGTACCCAGTCCGAGTACAACCTGCGCCGGCGCATCGTCACCGACGCCGAAGGCCGCTACCAGGCGCGCAGCATCGTACCCAGCGGCTACGGCTGCCCGCCGGACGGCCCGACCCAGGAGCTGCTCAATCAACTGGGCCGCCACGGCCAGCGCCCGGCGCACATCCACTTCTTCATCTCCGCGCCGGGCCATCGCCACCTGACCACACAGATCAATCTCGCCGGCGACCAGTACCTGTGGGACGACTTCGCCTATGCCACCCGCGATGGGCTGATCGGCGAGGTGCGTTTCGTCGAGGACGCAGCCGCCGCCAAAGCGCGCGGAGTAGAAGGGCGCTTCGCCGAGATCGAATTCGATTTCCAGCTGCAGCGGGCCGTCGGTGCCGGAGCCGAAGACCGCAGCAATCGTCCTCGCGCTCTGCAAGGGACCTGACCGTAGGGCGGACAACGGTTCGCGGTTGCACGTCCTGCATGACCTTGGGCGTGCTGCGTTCAGCCCCGCCGTTCCCGATGCATCAGCCAGAGGAAGTACGGGCAACCGATGAACGCCGCCAGCAGGCCCGCAGAGACCGGCCAGGGATAGGCGATGTTCCGCCCCAGCCAGTCCGCCACCACCATGATCACGGCTCCGGCCAGCGCGCTCAGGAGTAATTGCGGCGCGGCGCGGCGGACGCCGAGGTGGCGGGCGATGTGCGGGCCGATCAGGCCGACGAAGCTCAGTGGGCCGACGATGATGGTAGCGGTGGCGGTCAACACCGCAGCGGTCAGCAGGATTGCCAGGTGACTCCCGCGCAACCGCAAGCCCAGCGCAGTCGCGGTGCCGTTGCCCAGGGTCAGCAGGTCCAGCGGGCGAGCCAGCAGCAGGCTGATACCGATCATCAACGCTCCGACGACCAGGCCGGTGCTCGCGGACGTCACATCCACCTGATAGGTCGAGCCGGTCATCCAGCTCATCATCGCGGTCATGCGCGGGTCACCGCTGGCCAGCAGCAACGTGCTCAACGAGTGCAACAAGGTGGTCAGGCACACGCCGGTCAACAGCAGCCGCTCGGCGTTGAACGTCTTGCGCCAGGCGAACCACAGCAGCAGGCCGAGCGTCAGCAGCGCGCCGATGCTGGCGGCTGGCACCATGTAGGCCTGCGGTTGCGGCATCACCAGGAACAGCACCAGCACGGCGATGGCCGCGCCGGACGTGGCGCCGAGGACTTCCGGGCTGGCCATGGGGTTACCGGTCAGGCGCTGCACCAGCAGTCCGGCGACGGCCAGCATGGCGCCGGCGGCGAGCGAGCCGAGTACGCGCGGCAGGCGCCATTGCGCGATGGCGTCGCTCAGACCGGCGTCGCCCCAGTGCCAGCCGTTGGCGTCCACCGCGAAGTGGATCGCCGGCAGCGTCAGCAAGGCGAGCAGGATGGCCATGCCGATGATCAGCCGCCACGGATGCTCCCGCTGCGGCCTGGCCGGCGCCGGGCGCGGGATGATCCCGCCGCTGCGCTGGCGGCTGAGCAGCCACAGCAGCAGCGGAACGCTGAAAATGCCGGTGAGGATGCCGGCGGGAATTTCCCCGGCGAAGCGCGACAGCTCGCGGGCGATCTGGTCCACCACGCAGAGGAGCGCAGCGCCCAGCAGTGGCGCCCAGATCAGCCGTTGCTTCAGCGTGCGGGCACCACACAGCCGGGCAATCGCCGGCGCGGCAAGGCCGACGAAGGCGAGCATACCCACGGCACTGGTCACGAAGGCACTCAGCGCCACGGCCACGGCCAGACCCAATACGCGGGTACGGCGCAGGTTGACGCCGACCGCCGCCGCGCCTTCATCTTCCAGGCCCAGGGCTGCCAGCGGGCGCACCATCAACAGGGCGATGGCCATGGCCACCGCCAGGCGCGGGGCGAGGTACAGCACGCCGTCCCAGCCACTCTGGTTCAGCGAGCCGGCCTGCCAGAGCAGCAGGTCGATCAGGTAGTCGTGGTTGAACAGCACCAGCAGCGCGTTGAGCGACACGCAATAAAGGCTGATGACCATGCCGGCGAGGATGAAACGCAGCGGTGACAGCGTGCGGCCCCAGGCAAAGGCGAACAGCAGGGCGGTGGCGAGCGCGGCGCCGGTCAGGGTGACGGCCTCCAGGCCATGCACCAGCAGCGTCGGGGCGAATATGGTGGCGGCCGACAGTGCCAGGTTGGCGCCGGCGGAAACGCCCAGCGTCACCGGCTCGGCCAGCGGGTTACGGAGGATCTGCTGGAACAGCGTGCCGGCCAGGGCCAGCGCGGCGCCAGCCATCAGGCTCACCGCCAGGCGCGGGAAGAAGCTGAAGTGCAGCAGCACCTGGCGCACGTCGTCCAGGTCCGGCGACCACAAGGCCTGCCACCAGAGTTCGCGGGGCAGGGCGCCTTGCAGGCCATGGAATACCAGCAGTGCGGCGAGGAGCGCCAGCAGCAGCGTACAGAGCGCCGGGCCAATCGGTAGGCCGCGGCATGGTGCGGCGAGTCCGAGGGTCGATTCAGGCATGGGCGACCTCCGTGGCATTGTCCAGGTAAGCGGCGATGCGTTCGGCCAGGTCCAGCACCGAGGCAGCGCCGGCGTAGGGATAGAAGCGCTCCAGCGTCAGCGTGTGCCCCTGGCGCACGGCGGGCAGGTTGGCCCAGAGGTCGTTGGGCTGCCGCAGGCTCTGCAGTCGTGCCGAGGTGGTGGGGATGTCGACGTAGACCAGGTGCGCATCCGGGCGCTCGGCCAGGCGTTCGATGCTGACCATGGCCAGCCCCACCGGGCCGACCGGCCCTTGCCAGGCATTCTCGACGCCGAGGCGGTCGAGCACGTCCTGCACCATGCTGTTCCTGCCGTAGACAGCGGCGTGGCGGCCGTCCTGGTTGAGTACGGCGACGCACACCGGCGGCAGGCTGCGCTTGGCCAGTTCTGCGCGCAGCTCGGCCAGGCGCTGTTCGCCGGCGGCGATGTAGTCGGCAGCCACCTGCTCGACGCCGAGTCGCCGCGCCAGGTCGTTCATGAAGTCGGTAGTGGCTTTCCAGGCACCCTCGGCAGCCGGGTAGATAGCGACCTTTTCGGTCGGCGCAATGCCGTTGAGTCGACGCTGCAAGGTCGGCGTCATCGGGTCGCTGAGGATCAGTTGCGGCTGCAACTGCTGGATCAGTTCGAGGTTCGGTTCCCAGTAGGGGCCCACGTCACGCACGCTTTCCGGCAGAGCCATGGTCGGCATGCGCACCCGGTAATAGCGGTCGTCGGAAATCGCCAGCGGCGGTACGCCCAGGGTCAGCAGCGTCTCGGCGGCGACCCAGTTGAGCGCGACGATCCGCGTCAGGCGCTCACCGGCGAAAACCGGCAGGCCGCAGGCGCAGGCCAGGCCGCCCAGGGCGAGGCCCTGCAGCAGGTGGCGACGGGTGAGGGACATGCACTACTCCTCGCGTGAAACAACAGGCTTCTGAAACAGCAGGCTCTTGAAACAACAAAGGGCCCCCTGCGAACAGGGAGCCCGGAAGCAGCAGGCGGAACCGGCGCGGGGCCGCTTCCGCCCGTGCCTTACCAGCTGTACTTCACGCTGGTCATGACGGTGCGGCGCAGGCCCGGGTAGCAGGAGATCGGGCTGTCGCAGGTGGCGGCATATTCCTCGTCCAGCAGGTTCTGGGCGTTCACCGAGAGGGTCACGTTCTTGTTCAGCGGGTAGCTCACGCCGGCGTCGAACAGGGTGTAGTTGTCGACGTGATAGGTGTTGGCGTTGTTGCCGTAGAGCGAACCGGTGTAGCGCACGCCGCCGCCGATGGAGAGACCGTCGACCGCGCCTTCGTGGAAGGTGTAGTTCAGCCAGCCGTTGGCCATGTGCTCGGGCACGTTGGCCGGGCGATTGCCCTCGTTGCCGTCGTTGCTGCTGGTGATCTTGGCCTTGGTGTAGGTGTAGGAGGCCAGCAGGTCCCAGTTCTGATCCAGCTTGGCCTTCAACTCGGCCTCGATGCCGCGCGAACGCTGCTCGCCGGTCGGCTCGCTGAAGCCGGTCGGCACACCGTTGGCGTTGAGCTGGGTGGTAAGGATGTTTTCCTTGGTCAGCTCGTAGGCGGCCAGGGTGATCAGCAGGGTTTCGTCCGGCTGGAACTTCACGCCCGCTTCGTACTGGTGGGCTTCGCTGGCCTTGAAGGCGCCACCGTCGGCGGTGATGCCGGTGTTGGGTACGAAGGACTCCGAGTAGCTGACGTAGGGCGCCAGGCCGAAATCGGTCAGGTAGGTCAGGCCGACGCGGCCGGTGAAGGCGTTGTCCTTCTGCATGGTGTGCGCGCTGGTATGGCTGTCGAGGTCGTTGCGCACGTAGTCGTAGCGGCCGCCGGCGGTGAGGATCCAGTGGTCGTCGAACTTGACCTGGTCCTGGATGTAGCCGCCCACCTGCTGGATGGTCTGGTCGTAGTTGATGGCCTGGCCGGGGAGGGTGGTGTCCTTGGTCGGGCGCTGCACGCTCTGGCCGTACTGCGGGTTGTCCAGGTTCAGCGACGGGCCCAGGGTGCGCCAGCGAGCGATGTCGGCGTCCTGCCAGCTGTAGTCGACGCCCATCAGCAGCGTGTGTTTGAACGCGCCGGTGTCGAAGTTGGCCTGGAACTGGTTATCCAGGTTGAAGGTGTCCATGTGCTGATCGAAACGGTCAGCGGTACGGATGATGTTGCGGCCGACCTGCAGTTGCGGCAGCAGGTTGGCGAACACCAGGTCGACCTGGCCGTAGCGGGCGTTCTGGCGGAATTCCCAGGTGTCGTTCAGGCGGTGGCGAAACTCGTAGCCCAGGGTGTACTGGTCCTGGCTGAAGTGGTTGTAGCTGTGATCGCCGAGCAGGGTGCCGGTGGGGTGGCCGTTGACGCTGTAGTCGAAGATCGAGCCGGAGTTGCGGTCACGCAGGAAGTCAGTGAGCACGGTCAGGCTGGTGTCTTCGTCCGGCGCCCAGGTGAAGGACGGGGCGATGTAGTAGCGGTCGTCCTCGACCTCGTGGCCGTCGTCGTATTCGGCCTGGGTGTTGGCGTCGCGGGCCAGGCCCACCACGCGGTAGAGGAACTGGTTCTGGTCGTCCAACGCGCCGCCCAGGTCGAACTGGCCCTGCTTGCGGTCATGGTTGCCGCCGGTCAGTTCCACTTCGTTGATGTGATTGGCGGTGGGCTTCTTGCTCACGCGGTTGACGATGCCGCCGGCATCACCCATGCCGAACAGGCTGGAAGACGGGCCACGGACAACGTCGATGCGCTCGAAGGCATAGGGCTCGCTGCGAAAGAACGCGTAGCTGTTGTTCTGCTGACGCAGGCCGTTGAGGTAGTCACTGGTGGCCTGGGCATTGAAGCCGCGGATGTACATCCAGTCGAAGCCCTTGGGGTCCAGGCCATAGGCTTCCACCTTGACGCCGGGCACGTAGCGCAACGCCTCGGTGACGGTCTGGGCGCCCTGGGCGTCCATCTGCTTGCGGGTGATCACCGAGATCGACTGGGGGATTTCCAGCAGCGGGGTGTCGGTCTTGCTGCCGCTGTTGGAGGTGCGCGGCACATAGCTGTCTTCACCTTCGATGGCGCCGGTGATGACCTGGGCGGACAGGTTCAGGGTGTCGCCGCTGGCGGCATCGGCGCCCAGCAGGGTCACGCGGCTGCCTTCGACCTGGTACTTGATGCCGGTGCCTTGCAGCAGGCGCTCCAGCGCCGCGGTGGGCTCCATCTCGCCGCGTACACCGGGGGCGCGCAGGTTCTGCACCTGGGTCTGGTTGAAGACGATCTGCAGGTTCGACTGCGCGCCCAGGCTGGTCAGGGCGGAAGCCAGCGACTGGGCCGGGATATCGATGCGGACCGGCGCAGCCTCTACGGCGGTGGCGGTCAGAACCATGCCCAGGGCGGTGGCGCGGACCAGGCGGGCCAGGGGCTTCACCGGGTGCCGGGATTGCAGCGCATTGCGGGTGCGACTCACTTGTTAGCTCCTATGATCTTGTCAGCGTGATCTTGTAATGCAGTTTCTAATAAGAATGATTCAGCTTTATGTGACGCGCCGGTTGGAAAAAACCGGAAAATTCCGTTCGATCTTTTTTGTTGTTCAACGACGACCGGGTGAAAGGGCGGCCGTCCGGGCCGCCCGACGGTCAGTGCAGCGCCACGCCGGAAGGGCCGGGCGGGGTCGCAGTGCGGTGGTCCTCGATCTCCACGATCTGCCCGGCGCGCATGCGCAGCAGGCGGTCGGCGACGTCGAAATAACGGTCATCGTGGGAGATCACGATCAGCGTCTTGCCCTGGGCGCGCAGCTCGGGCAGCAGCTCGGTGTAGAAGATGCGGCGGAATTCCGGGTCCTGGTCCGCGGCCCATTCGTCGAACACCAGCACCGGGCGCTTCTCCAGCCACGCCTGCACCAGCGCCAGGCGCTTGCGTTGGCCGGTGGACAGGTCGGTCGTCGAGAACGCCTGGCCCTGCAGGCTGACCTTGTGGGCGATTTCCAGGCGCTCCAGGTAGCGGCCGGCCTCTGCCGGGATGTCCTGGCTGCCCCTGAGCAGGTCCTCGAAGAGGAAGTAGTCGGCGAAGATGGTAGTGAACAGCTGGCGGTAGTCGTCGCGGCCGCTATCGCCGACCGCTTCGCCATTGAGCAGCAGTTCGCCGTCACGCGGGGCGTAGAGGCCGAGCAGCAGCTTGATCATCGTCGTCTTGCCGCAGCCGTTCTCGCCGGAGATGAAGAGGATTTCCCCGCGATTCACCTTCAGGTTCAGCGGGCCGACGCCGAAGCCACGGGTGCCGTCGTCGGTGGGGTAGTGGTAGGCCAGGTCGCGCAGCTCGATGGACTGGAACTCCAGCGGCTGTCGGCCGTCGTCGGCCAGCAGCAGGTTCGGCTCCGGCGAGGAAAAGCGCACTGACAGTTCGGCGATGCGGCGGAAGGCGACCTGCGCGCGGGTCACCACCGGCAGTTGGCCGATCAGCCCTTCCAGCGGGCCTTTCATATACAGCAGCACGAGAATGAAGCCGGACAGCGTCGCCTGGTCGGTACTCGGCCACAGCGACTGGTACGCCAGCGCCACGCCAATGACGATGAAGAACAGCGTGGAACCGAAGCCCTTGGCGACGTTGAACAGGTTGATCGAGCGCAGCTGGATGTCGCAGATCTCGTCGGCGGTGCCCTGCAGGCGCTCGCTGTAATGCTGGAAGCGGCGCGGGCGGCTGATGCGCAGCTCCTTGGCGCCCTCGGCGATGGCGCGGTAGTGCTTCTGCAGCTCGTCTTCCTTGTCGCGGGCCTCGAAGAAGCCCTTGATGCCCTTGGCCCGCGCGACGTACTGCACGGCGCTGCCGACGACGATGGCGATGGCGGTGGCGAGGAACATCGGCGGCGACAGCCAGGCCAGGTAGCCCAGGCAGCCGAGTGTGGTGGTCAGGGCGACGGCCAGCGGCGCGAAGGCGAAGGCGAAATCGCTGATGGTGTCGATGTCGTGGGTCAGCACCGGAATCAGGCGGTGGCTGCGGTAGCGCTCGATCTGTTCGATGGGCGCGGAAATGATCTTGCTGCCCAGGTCCTTGCGCAGCCGAGCGATCACGTGCTGGCCGACGTAGTTGGTGCCCATGTCGGAAATGATCGAGCCCAGCAGCGCCAGTACGCACAGCCCGGCGAAACCCAGCAGCAGGCCGGCGGGCATGCCGCCCTGGGAGTGCAGGCTGTAGTTGATGGTGGCGAGCAGCGCGGTGATGGCCGAGCCGCCCAGAATCCCCAGCAGGGTGGCGGCAGTCAGCGGCAGCCAGTGCGGCCGCAGCAGTTTGAGCATTTCGCGCAAGGCGCTTGGAGCGGGTGTTGGCATCGTCTTTTCCTGGCCCCGGCCTGCCACAGGGCAGGCCGCACAACGGGACGAGACGGCGCGCGAATCAGGAGATCATCGGCAAATCCGAATCGTTCCTATCAAGACGAATGAGCCAGGAGAAAACTGAAGAGAATTTGCGAAAGTTTCGCAAGTAGGAAGGGCGCGTATGGGTGGGACGCCTGGTCGCGGCCTCTTTCAGGAGCGGGCACCAGGTGTCGGAGTCTGTCGGCAGCTGCGGATTTCGTCGCATTGGAGTTCGCGAGCAAGCTCGCTCCAACAGTCTGGCCTGGGACTTGGGTGCTTTTTGTAGGAGCGAGCTTGCTCGCGATCCCGCACGGCACGCCGCTACCCGGCATGCCCGCATGGCGACTATCAGAGCTGAACGTAGCGGCTGGCGAGAACCGTACGGCCCTGGTTGTCCTTGCGCAGCTCCAGCGGCAGGACCTTGGGCAGCGAATCCACCAGCGCCTGCAGGTCGTCCGTGCGGTAGATGCCGCCGATGCGCATGGCCGCGACCGTGGCGTCGTCGAGGAATACCGGCTGCTTGAGATAGCGATTGATCAGCGGGATGGCGGCCTGAAGCGTCAGATCGTCGATCACCAGCTTGCCTTCGGTCCAGGCGATGGCTCCGGCCGGGGCTACCTGGGCCAGTTCGATGCGCTCGCTGCCCTTCAGGTAGCGGGCCTGCATGCCGGGTGTGAGTTGCGCACTGTTGCCGTCGACGCTGTCGGGAGGGCTGACCACCACCGAGCCTTCGAGCAGGGTGACCAGCATCTGGCGGGAGTCGGTCCAGACGTTGAAGCGGGTGCCAGTGACCCGCACGCTGCCGTTGTCGGTCCACACCGAGAAGGGCTGCAGCGTGTCGTGGGCGACCTGGAAGTAGGCTTCGCCACCGCTTTTCAGCCAGGCGCTGCGGCGGTCGCGGAAGTTGGCGAAGACCAGTTGCGAATTGCTGTTGAGCTCGACGTTCGAGCCGTCGGCCAGTTCGACCATGCGCGGCGCGGGTTGCGCAGCGTAATAGCCGACCCGCGAGGGCAGCAACCCGGCGGACCAGCCCGCCGACCAGACCGCGCCGATGGCGACCAGCAGGCCAGCGGCCACGGCGGCAATACGCCTGCCGTTACGAGGACGACGCTGGCTGCGTGCGCGATGGGGTGCCGGGCTGACGACAAGGTTCGGCTGGATCTGCGGAGTAGGCGGCAGCAGTTCCGAGAGCTGCCAGATCTCCAGCATCGCCTGGTACTCCTCCTCGTGTCGCGGGTCGACTTCGAGCCACTGCGCAAAATCGGCGCGCTCGGCATCGCTGCACTCGGCATCGTGCAGACGCGCGCACCAGTGCGCGGCTTCGGCGCTGATGCGGTCATCGTCGAACGGGGCGGGGGAGCTGGTCATCAGGGATCTCGGTGAGGCCGTTTGCGGCCGATATCACACTTTCTTTTCGTGTTGATGCGAGTGATTATAAATAAGCCTGACTCGGACTGTCAGCAGGCGCCTGCAGCCTCGACTGTTTTTCATAGGATGCCCGACGGGGTGGAAAGCGCGTTCATCCGGTATTACAAGGAACTGGTCCTGTACCTCAATCGCAGCCTCGGCGACCGCCAGGCGGCTGCCGATGTGACGCAGGAGGCGTTCCTGCGCCTGCTCGACCGCAAGGGTGACGAGCATATCGAACAACCTCGCGCATTTCTCTATCGCACGGCGGTGAACCTCAGTATCGACCTGCACCGGCGCGGGCGCGTGCGCCGCACTGAAGAGCTGGAAACCCTCGATCGCGAAGGCTGCCTCGACGAGCGCTGCCCGCAGGAAGAGGCCAGCCGGCAGCAGCAGTTGCAGTTGCTCCAGCGCGCCCTTGGCGAGCTGCCCGAAAACTGTCGCCGCGCATTCCTGCTGCGCAAGGTCGAGGGCTGCAGCCATATCGAGATCGCCGAAACCATGGGCATTTCCCGCGACATGGTGGAGAAGCACATCGTCAACGCGATGAAGCATTGCCGGCTGCGGCTCAGGGCCTGGGGCGTGCAGGGTTAGTCACACCTCATTCCTCCCCGTCATCTCTGGTTTGCGAGCAAGGACTGGGCGTCCCCCTCGGTCCTACAAAGAGCGCGCGAACCCTGCCTGTAGGAGCGAGCTTGCTCGCGAACCGCACCGCACCAATCGCAATTACATACACAGACGTATGGCCCGCGCCGACAATTAATTTCTGCGGGCCCGCACGCAGATTCCAGGTGCCACTCAGCTCTTCGTCATTCTGAAATTCTCATGACTTAGTGAGAATCATTCTAAATTTCCCGAAGCCTGTCTCGTCTCTCCAGATAACGCGCTATCGACAGCGCAAATCATGGGCGACACGCAGGATCGAGTGCCGGCCGCCAAGCGGCGGGGCGCTCCTGGCAGGGCCGAGCAGTAGGCCACCGGTTCCCGCGCCGTCATGCCCCACGGCCATCGCGACACAGGACATTGGCACCATGACTCAGATGATCACCCCGACCTACGACGTGCTCGGCATCGGTTTCGGCCCCTCCAACCTGGCGCTGGCGATCGCGCTGCAGGAGCAGGCGCGACGCGAGGGCCGCCATTACCATGCCCTGTTCCTCGACAAGCAGGCCGACTACCGCTGGCACGGCAACACCCTGGTGGCGCAGAGCGAGCTGCAGATTTCGTTCCTCAAGGACCTGGTGACCCTGCGTAACCCCACCAGCCCGTACAGTTTCGTCAACTACCTGCATGCGATGGGGCGGCTGGTCGACTTCACCAACCTGGGCACCTTCTACCCGTGCCGCATGGAGTACAACGACTACCTGCGCTGGGTCAGCGACCAGTTCGCCGAGCAGCGCGTCTGCGGCGAGACGGTCAGCCGCGTGGAGCCGGTGCAGGGCCCGGACGGCATCGAACTGGTCAAGGTGCTGTCCACCGATGCCCGCGGCCACGAGCGCTTCCGCTTGGCCCGCAGCGTGGTGGTGAGCACCGGCGGCACGCCGCGCTTCCCGTCCGCCTTCAACCACCTGCGTGACGATCCGCGCGTGTTCCACCACGCCCGTTACCTGGAGTGCATGGCCAAGCAGCGTTGCAACCAGAACGAGCCGATGCGCATCGCGGT
The DNA here is from genome assembly GCF_020401845.1 of Pseudomonas sp. HS-18. NCBI lineage: Bacteria > Pseudomonadati > Pseudomonadota > Gammaproteobacteria > Pseudomonadales > Pseudomonadaceae > Pseudomonas > Pseudomonas sp. HS-18. The sequence continues at coordinate 3,430,649 of NZ_CP084413.1, read as the reverse complement.
GATCGGCGGCGGCCAGAGCGCGGCGGAAGCCTTCATCGACCTGAACGACAGCTTCCCCTCGGTGCAGGTCGACATGGTCCTGCGCGCGGCCGTGCTCAAACCGGCCGACGACAGCCCCTTCGTCAACGAAATCTTCGCCCCGCGCTACACCGACCTGGTGTTCAACGAGCCCAAGGCCGAGCGCGAGAAGCTGATCCAGGAATTCCACAACACCAACTACTCGGTGGTCGACCTGGACCTGATCGAGCGCATCTACGGCATCTTCTACCGCCAGAAGGTGGCGGGCGCGGATCGCCACGCCTTCCTTTGCCGCCGCAACGTCGAAGCCGCCAAGGCCGACACCGATGGTATCGAGCTGACCCTGCGCGACAGCGCCACCGGCGCCGTGGAAACCCATCGCTACGACGCGGTGATCCTCGCCACCGGTTACGAGCGCAAATCGCACCGCGAGTTGCTTGCGCCGCTGCAGGATTACCTGGGCGATTTCGAGGTGGGCCGCGACTACCGCGTGCTGGCCGACGAGCGCCTGCACGCCGGTATCTACCTGCAGGGCTTCACCCAGGACAGCCACGGCCTGAGCGACACCTTGCTGTCGGTGCTGCCGATGCGCGCCGAGGAAATCGCCGCGTCGATGTTCGAGCACCTGCCGCCGCAGGAATCGGCACACAAGCCCTCGCGTCCGCTGGCGGCCGAAAGCGCCTGAAGCCAACGGCCCGGAGATTTCTTCCGGGCCGACTAAATTCCTGCCGACCCTGCTCGTCATACGGGCGGGGTCGTTGCATTCACGAAAGGTTATCCATCATGACGCCCACTTTTTCCCTATCGCTGCCCGATGGCCGCCAACTGTCCGCCGATCGCGGTGCCACAGGCCTGACCTTGCTGCTCGGTGGCGAACCGCTGCTGACTGCGCAACGCGAGGGCGAGTGCTGGCAGCTCAACGGTGCCGTCACCCGCGATGCCCTCTGGGCGTTGGCCTATTGGAGCTTTGCCGGCGACGCGCAGTGTGAGCGCGTGCAGTTCGCTGTCGCCAACGTACCCGCCGCGGCCCTGGCGCAAGGCCTGGTGAGCCGCGATGAAGTCGGCGGGCACCTGCAGATCGAGCGTGCGGCCTTCTGGCAGCTGCCTGCTGCCTGGCACAAGGGCATCGCCAGTGCCGATTACCCGCAGGTCTATCGCATCAGCAGCGGCCGCCGTCATCCGCTGCGCGCGCCCAAGCCGCAGGGTGAGGTCTATCGCCGCTTCGATGCAAAGTTGGGGCAATGGATTTCCTTGCGCACCCTGGACATCGCGCTGGACCTGGAGCGCTTCAACCGCTGGCAGAACAGCCCGCGCGTGCTGGAGTTCTGGCAGGAGGGCGGCACCCTCGAACAGCACCGTGCCTACCTGGAAAAAGCCGCTGCCGACCCGCACACCACCACCCTGATCGGCTGCATCGACGACGAGCCCTTCGCCTACTACGAAGCCTACTGGGCCAAGGAAGACCGCATCGCGCCGTTCTACGACGTGGGTGACTACGACCGCGGCATCCACATGCTGGTGGGCGAGGAATCCCATCGCGGGCCGCACAAGGTGGAAAGCTGGATGACCGCCCTGGTGCATTACCTGCTGCTGGACGACCCGCGCACCCAGCGCATCGTCGCCGAACCGCGCGCCGACAACGCGAAGATGATCGGCCACATGCAGCGCCTGGGCTTCTGGCGCGAGAAGGAATTCAACTTCCCGCACAAGCGCGCCGCGCTGATGGTGCAGAGCCGGGAAACCTTCTTCGAGCGGTGCGCCCTGTGCTGACAGCGCTGCTCTGCCGGATCGAGGGCCGCGCGACCGAGGGCTGCCGGTGATCGCAGCCTTGGCGCCGCTGTATTTCGGCGAGTTCGCCAGTTACCGCGAGGTGCTGGTGACTCGCGACGATCCTCGCCCTTCGATACCGGCCCGCACGCTGCTCGAACGCGAGAGGCTTGACAGCGTGCTGCGCCGCTTCGACCCGTCCCACGCCGATGGCGATCGCCGCGCCCTGGCCTCGCAGTGGTCGAAGTGGTACCTGGTGCGGATCATCCCGCCGGCCGTTGCCGCCGCGCTGGTGCTCGGCCGCACGCTGCCGCTGGACTTCGACGACGTGGAAGTGGTGCTGGATGCCCAGGGCATTCCCGAGGCTTTCAAATTGCCGGGGGAGGGTGGGCCGTTCGCGGCGCTGCCGGGCGATCCGTTCCAGCGCTTCGCCCATCTCCTGGAAGGTCACCTGCAACCCTTCGTGCAGCGCCTCGCCGCCGAGGTGCGCCTGTCGCCCAGGGTGCTGTGGAGCAATGCCGGGAATTACTTCGAGTGGTTCATCGGCGAGATGGGCAAGCTAGCGCCGCTGGCTCCGATGCTGGGGCACGGTCGCGAGCTGCTGGAGACCGAGCGCCGGCCGGATGGCACGCGCAATCCACTGTTCAAACCGATCCAGTATGTCGAGGTGTCCTGCGCGCAGCGCCCCGACGGGCTCTGGCGGCAGCGGCGGACCTGCTGCATTCGCTATCGGCTGGGGGAGATGGGCAATTGCGATAATTGCCCGTTGATCGACGAGCCGCCGGCGGAAACCAGCGATCTGTAATCGAACATTCCTGTCGCAGCCGCCCATGCCCGCGGCCGGCGTTTCCGCTCACCCGAGAATCACGCTGGCGCACGGACGCAGGATGGCGTGGAGCGCGGCGATACCCATCGATATCCACGCCCCCGCAGCATGGGTATCGCGGCAGATGCGCTCGCCGGGGAGGCTGGCAGGGGGCGGTTCGCCCCCAATAGGGGCTTAACGCAGATAACTGATCGGCGAGCCATCCACCGGATTGCTCAGCACCCCCATGGGAATGCCGTAGATGTCTTCCAGCGTGTCCCCGCGCATCAGTTCGGCGGGCGAGCCCTGGGCCAGCAGGCGGCCGCCATGCAGGGCGATCAGGTGGTCGCAGTAACGCGCCGCCATGTTGATGTCGTGCAGCACCACCAGCACGCCCAGGCCCAGCTCGCGGCTCAGTTCGTGGACGCGGGAGAGCACTTCGACCTGGTGGGCGATATCCAGCGCCGACGTCGGTTCGTCCAGCAGCAGGTAGCGGCTGTTCTGCGCCAGCAGCATGGCCAGCCAGACGCGTTGGCGTTCGCCGCCCGAAAGCAGGTCCACCGGGCGGTCGGCGAAGGCCTGGGTGTCGGTCAGCTCCAGCGCGCGGTCGATCTGCTTGCGGTCTTCGCCGGTCACGCGGCCCAGGGCGCCATGCCACGGGTACCGGCCGAAGGCGACCAGTTCGCGCACGGTCAGGCCGTCGGTCTGCGGCAGCTGTTGCGGCAGGTAGGCGACCTGCCGCGCGAAGTCGCGGTTGCCCCAGTCCTGCAGCGGCTTGCCGTCCAGGCGGATGCTGCCGCTGCTGGCCTGCTGCTGGCGGGCCAGCAGCTTGAGCAGCGTGGACTTGCCCGAACCGTTGTGGCCGATCAGGCCGATCATGTTGCCGTCGGCCAGTTGCAGGCTCAGCGGTTGCAGAAGGGTGCGACCGGGGACGCTGAAACTGACATTTTCCAGTTCGAACATGGGGTCATCCATCAGGGCGGCAAGGCCGGAAAAAGCGGGAGCCCGACTCTAATCCAATCGCTAATGGTTATCAATTTTCCAAGACCTTGCGGAACCGCCCGATCACTTGCCTGTCACTGTCCGAAAGCGCTTATGATTCAACGCTGTAATTGATCTGGTAGGGCCCATGGAGTCTGCTGTCGAACGCTACAAACGCCTGCTCGCCGAGGCCCTGGCGCGTTATTTCCCCCGCACCACCGAATACCTGCGGGCCGAACGCGAAGCGGCGCAGCCGCAGCCCCGTGGACGTGGCAAGACCAAGGGCAAAGCCAAGGCACCTGCCAAGCGCGCGGCGAAAACCAAGAAGGATGGCGAGGGGCCCGCGCCCAGGCGCCCGCGAACTCCGGCCGCAGCCGGTATCTACGGCACCGCCAAGGTGCCCGATGAACAGCTCGCCCTGGACATGCGCCAGCGAGTGGCCCAGGCCGCCGCCCACGGCGTGATCAGCCAGCCTTCGGACGAACAGTGGGCGATGATCCTCGCGCCCGAACCGCTGACCCGCATCTTCGCCGGCGCCGGTTCCGGCAAGTCGACGACGCTGGTCCTGCGCGTCGTCTACATGCTGTGCCACCTGGGCATCGAGGCCGAGCGAGTGACGGTGATTTCCTTCACCAACGCCTCCTGCGCCCAGCTGCGCGAGCAACTGGTGAAAGTGCTCGGCTACTGGGGCCATCCCTTCGACGCTGCCCAGGCGCGTCAGTGTGTGCGTACCTTCCATTCGGCCATGGGCACGCTGGCGAAAGTCGCGCTGAAGAATCCTCGCTGGTTCGAGCAACTGGACGAGCGCACTCCAGCAGACGAACTGGACAACCCCTTGCTGGCGGGACGCCTGCGCCCGGCGCAACAGCGGCTGCTGAAGCAGGTCTACCAGCAGTGCTATGCCGACCAGCACGAATTCCGTGTCCTGGCGCATCAGCTGCTGGAGCTGCCGCCACCGCCTGAGGCCGGCGAGGACGGCAAGCCGCCGCGCATCGGCAAGGCGCCATTGGATGCCTTCAAGTTATCTGGAGAGTTCACCGCGCTGCCGCTGTTCGAAGCCTTCTATGCCCAGGCCGGGTTCATCGAGAGCATCGGCTTGCGCATCGCCCAGCTGCAGCCGAAGAAGCTCGGCTGTCCGGCGCGCGAACGGCAGTTCGTCGAAGCGCTGCAACGGTTCTGGGTGGCCTTCGAAAACGCGCTGCAGGAACAGGGCCTGCTGACCTTCAACCTGGCCTTCCAGCGCCTCACCGACCAGCTCGGCGACGGCAAGCTGCCGGCCGCAGCCCTGGCGCCGTTCCAACACCTGCTGATCGACGAGTTCCAGGACGTATCGCCGCAGATCGTGCAGTGGCTGCAGGCTCTGCATCGCGACCTCGCCAAGCGCGGCGAAGCCGTCAGCCTGATGGCCATCGGTGACGACTGGCAGTCCATCTACGCCTGGCGTGGCAGCTCGCCGGAGCTGTTCATGGACTTCGATCGCCACTTCCCCAGCAAGGGCCGGCGCAAGAGCCGCGTGCTGCTGCTGGAAACCAACTACCGCAGCATCGACCCGGTGATCCGCGACGGCGAGCGGGTGCTGGTGGGCGTGGCCAACAAGCATGCCAAGACCTGCCGCGCGTTCAAGTCGGCGGAGGCGGGTGATCATGGGGTGAAGCTGGTGCAGCGCTTCGATGCGCGCAGCAGCTTGCCAATCCTGCTGGAGGAGATCCACAAGCAGTGCGAGCACGTTGCCGCACGAGGATCGCGGGAGAAGACCGCCGTGCTGCTGCTCAGCCGGCGCAATGAAACCCTGCAAACGATCCTCGGCGAGCTGGACCGCAAGCTGCCGGTGAAGGGCATGACCATCCACCGTGCCAAGGGCCTGCAGGCGGAAGTGGCGATCATCGTCGACGACTGCGCGCCACCGGAAAAACATCCGCTGCGCAGCGCGTTGTATGCGGCTTCGGGTTTCTTCGCCAGCAGCTATGACCAGGCCCAGCAGGACGAGCAACTGCGCCTGGCCTACGTGGCGATCACCCGCGGCGTGAGCCGGGTGTTCTGGTTCACCCGCAAGGCGCAGGGACCGACGGCGATCCTGGCCATGCGGCGCAATGTAGAAGCCGCGCCCGCCTGAAGATCAATCGTCGCGGGTAAGGACTTCCAGCAGTTCGATCTCGAACAGCAGGTTTGAGTTGGGCTGGATGTGCGCGCCGACCTGCCGCTCGCCGTAGGCCAGGTGCGCCGGGACGAAGAGCTTGCGCTTGCCGCCGACCTTCATGCCCATCAGGCCCTGGTCCCAGCCCTTGATCACCCGGCCGGTGCCGATCACGCACTGGAAGGGGCGGCCCTTGTCGTAGGACGAATCGAAGACGGTGCCATCTTCCAGGGTGCCCTTGTACTGGGTGGTGATCAGGGCGCCCTTGACCACGGCCTTGCCGTCGCCGACGACGATATCTTCGATCTGCAGTTCGTTGCTCATGGCGTTCTCCAGTGATGCGGTGCGGCGTCAGCGCCGCGAGGGCGTGCGTTTTCGCAGGAAAATCCGGCCTTGGCAAGCGGACCGCCAGGATCAGCCGCTGGCCATTTCCCCGAGAATCCATTCGCGGAAGGCTTTGACGCGCGGGTCGTCCGTGCTCGCCTGCGGATACGCCAGGTTGTAGGCGTAATCCTCAGCGACGCGCACGCCCAGCTCGAACGGTTGCACCAGCAGGCCCTGCTCCAGTTCGCGGGCAACCATGGCCTGATCGGCCAGCCCGACCGCGCCGCCTTCCAGCACGGCCTGCACCACGTGGCTGGTGTCCTCGAAGGTCACGCAGTTGCCGGCGTCGAAGTCTTCCACGCCGGCTGCCGCCATCCAGCGCGACCAGTCCGGCCAGGCGGCGCCTTCGGTCTCGCACACCACATGGCACAAGGTATGGGCCTGCAGGTCGCGCGGCTCGCGCAAGGGTGGGCCTTCGCTGAGCAGGCTCGGGCAGCACACCGGCACTATCTGGGTATCGAACAGGCGCTCCGCGACCAGGCCGGGGTAGTGTCCGCTGCCGAAGCGGATGGCCAGATCGATGTCGTCGACGGCGAAATCCCGCAACTCGTCGCTGACGTCGAAACTGAGCTTCAACCCCGGATGCAGTGCGCGGAATTTCGGCAGACGCGGCAGCAGCCAGTGCGTGGCGAACCGGGCTGTCAACGAGACCCGTAGTTGTTCCGACGTCCGCACCAGCCGTCGGGCACGCACGGTGGCGCGGTGCAGCAGACCGAGGGACTCGACTGCCGCTTCGAGCAGCAACGCGCCCGCCGGGGTCAGCTGGATGCTGCGACTGGTACGCACGAAGAGGCCGAGGCCGAGCTGGTCTTCCAGCTCCTTGATCTGGTGGCTGACCGCGGCCGGCGTCAGGCCGACTTCTTCCGCCGCGCGGGTGAAGTTGAGGTGACGGCCAGCCGCCTCGAAGGTGCGCAGGCTGCGGATACCGGGAAAGGGGCGACTCATCGATCTTCAAATCCTTCTTGATGATCCGTCGAGAAATACTCGTTTCTCCTGGCTTCGTCAAAGGCCGATAGTGATCTCACCTGATGTTTAATTTGAAGATAACCGAGCAGAGGAAGCCACGCCATGTCAGCCGCCATCCATCCCTACATCACCCAGCGCAATGCCCAGCCGGCCAGCGCCGACGACCTCGCGCCCCTGGCTTTCGCCGGCTATGCGCATTTCACCGCCATGCAGGTTCGTGGCGGCGGCATTCGCGGCCTGGACCTGCACCTGGAGCGCCTGCGCAACGCTTCGCAGCGGCTGTTCGGCCAGAGCCACTCCGATGAGGAGATTCGTGCCGCCTTACGTACCGCACTGGAGCAGGCGCCAGCAGACGTATCCCTGATGGCGACGGTCTACTCGCCCGCCGGGGAGTTCACCGTTGCCGGCCCTGAGCATCGCCCCGAGCTGCTGGTGCGCACCGCGCCGCCTTCAGATGGCCCGCAGGGACCGCTGGCGCTCGCTATTGCCGGGCACGAACGGGTGCTGCCGGAGATCAAGCACGTTGGCGAGATCGCCAAGACCTGGTATCTGCGCGAAGCGGTGGTCGCCGGCTTCGACGATGCGGTGTTCACCGACCATCGCGGGCGCTTCAGCGAAGCGACCATCTGGAATCTGGCGTTCTGGGACGGTGAAACCGTGGTCTGGCCGCGGGCGAAAATGCTTACCGGCACCACCATGGGCATTCTCCAGCGGCAACTGGAACGGCAGGGCGTGCGCCAGGTCACCCGCGCCATCGACCAGCAGGACCTGCCGCGCCTGACCGGTGCCGTGGTGATGAACTCCTGGACGCCGGCGGTACCGGTGAGCCGCATCGGTGATGTTGAAATCCCGCCGGCGCCGGAGTTCGTCGAGTTGCTGCGCAGCGCCTTCGAGGCAGAGCCGCGTGTTCAGCCATGAGGAGCCTCGCGGCGAAATTAGCTTCAGAGGGGCAGCGGGTCGCTGCGTTGGCGATGCCGTGCCGGCGCTGGCCGGTCGCAGCACAGGAACCGGCCGCGTCCTGGTTCCAGGCGTGGCTCGCCGTCATAGACCACTTCGCCGCGCGAGAGTGTGAGGGCCGGCCAGGCCCTCAGGGGCATGCCTTCATAAGGCGTGTAGTCGACGTTGTGGTGCAGCATCCGATTGTCCAGGCGCAGGTCCAGGCCGTCGTTCCAGATCACCAGGTCGGCGTCGGCACCCACGGCGATAGTGCCCTTGCGTGGCGCAAGCCCATAGAGCTGCGCCGCATTGCTGGAGGTCAGGGCAACGAACTGCTGCGCAGTGATGCGACCTGTCAGGACACCTTCGGACCAGAGCAGCGGCATGCGCGTTTCCACGCCGGGAATGCCGTTGGCGATGCGTTCGAACGAGACGTCCTCGCCGTGGGCTCGCTTGCCGTCCGGGCCGTCGTAGCAGAAGGGCGCATGATCGGAGGAGAACACCTCGAAAGTGCCATTCTGCAAAGCTGTCCAGATCACCGACTGGTTCGCCGCATCGCGCGGTGGCGGGCTGCAGATGCATCTGGCCCCTTCGAAGCTGTCGTCGCAGCCCAGCGCTTTGGCGGTGAGGAACAGATACTGTGGGCAGGTCTCGGCATACACCCGCAGGCCCTGGCCCTGCGCCCAGCGAATCTGCTCGATGGCTTCGCGTCCGGAGACATGGACGATGAGGATGGGAACGTCCACCAGTTCAGCCAGCGCGATGGCACGGTGCGTGGCTTCGCGCTCCACCAGCATCGGCCGCGAAGTCGCATGGTAGCGAGGCGCCGTGCGTCCGGCCGCAAGCAGGCGCTCGGTCAGCCAGCCGATGCAGTCGCTGTTTTCAGCATGCAGCATGACCATTGCGCCGTGCTCACGCGCGACGCTGAGGGTCTCGAGAATCTGTCGGTCGTCGAGCTTGAGCGCGTCATAGGTCATGTAGATCTTGAAAGAGCTGTAGCCTTCTTCGATCAGCGTGGGTAACTCATCGCGCAGCACCGTTGGCGTGGGATCGGTCACGATCAGGTGGAAGGCGTAGTCGATAACTGCCTTTCCGTTGGCGCGGTGGTGGTAGTCCTCCACCGCGGCTCGCAACGACTGGCCCTTCTGCTGGCAGGCGAAGGGGATCACGCAGGTGGTGCCGCCACAGGCTGCCGAACGCGTGCCACTGAGAAAGTCGTCGGCCATTCGCGAGCCGTCGCCGGTGGGCTGGTCGAAATGCACATGGCTGTCGATACCGCCGGGCGTCACGTAGCGCCCGGCGGCGTCGATCTCGGCTGTCCCAGCGGGCAGCTCCAGGCCGAGCGCGACGATGCTGCCGTCGTGCACGGCGATGTCGCAGAAGAACTCGTCGGCGGCGGTCACCGCCCGTGCATTGCGAATGACCAGGTCGAACGGCGTAGTGCTTCCAGCGCCGGAGCCGGGCATGTCAGGAACGCTCCAGCCAGGCTCGGGCGATCTGCTCGCGGGTGGTGAACCAGACGTCGCTGTGCTGTTGTGCGTACTCGATGAAACGCTTGATCGCCATTACCCGGCCCGGGCGGCCGACCATGCGTGGATGCAAGCCGATGGAGAGCATGCGCAGTCCCTGAGCCGATTCCTCGTAGAGCACATCGAAGCTTTCCTTCATGTATTCGAGGAAGTCGGAGGCCTGATTCAGTCCCGGCGTGTTCCAGTAACGGAAATCGTTGACGTCCGAGGTGTAGGGCACCACGAGGTGACGTTTTCCCTCGACTTCGACGAAGTACGGCACATCGTCGTTGTAGGCGTCCGAGTCATAGAGGAACCCGCCTTCTTCGGCGACCAGGCGACGGGTATGCACACTGGCGCCATAGCGGCAGTACCAACCCACTGGGCGCTTGCCGCAGGTACGCTCGAATGACTTGATGGCCAGGCGGATGTGTTCACGCTCCTGGGCTTCGCTCAGGCGGAAGACTTCTTCCCAGCGATACCCGTGGCTGCATATTTCGTGGCCGAGCTCGACGGCGGCGCGAGCAACGTCGGGGTTCTGCTCAAAGGCGAGGGCACAGGCGTGAAACGTGGCAGGTACATCGGCCGCCTGCAGGATATCCAGGATGCGCCAGATGCCCACCCGCGAGCCGTATTCGTACATCGACTCCATGGCAAGGTTGCGCACGCCGGGCGGGCACTGATAGCTGCCCCATTCGGTCATCGACTCCTGGTCCGGGTCGCCCATGGCCAGGGAACGCTCGGAGCCCTCTTCGTAGTTGATCACCAGGCTGATCGCTAGGCGCGCGCCGTTCGGCCAGCGCCCGGTGGGGCGCTGGCGGCCATAGCCGACAAGATTGCGGGCAGGGTTGCTCATCCAGAGTTACTCCTGGCAGCGGCCACAGGGCCGCACCGTGAAAAGTGAGAAAAAGGGAGGTCAGCAGTCGATGTCTTCGAGTACCTGATGATCGATACTGCCGTCCGGAGCCTGGCGGTCCCTGAAGGCCAGGCCCATCGCCAGTGTCTGCGCCACGCAGAACGACGCAGTCAGTGAGCGGAAGCCGAGCAGTTCGGCATCGCTGACTTCAATCAGCACGCAAGCTCCCTGGGCGATCGGGCTGAGCAGGCTGTCAGTGATTGCCAATACCCTGGCACCGGCGGCAAGGGCCTGCTGACAGGCCTCGACGGTGTCGCTGGCATAGGGTGGGAAGCTGACCGCCACCAGCACGTCGTCGCTGCGAATCGCGGCGACCTGCTCGCGCAGCGTTCCGCCGAAACCGCCGATATGCACCGATGGACGGCCACCGCGGCTGATCGCATAGCTCAGATAGCTGGCTACCGGAAGGGAGCGGCGCATCCCGATCACGAAGGCGGTGCGAGAGCTTTGCAGCAGCTCGATGGCCTCTTCGATGGCGGCTTGCTGCGTGCCTTCGGCCAGGTGTTCGAGCGAGACGATATTGGCGCGACTGAACTCGCGCAGGATGCCGCCGACATCGGTTGGATCCTCCAGCAACTGTTCGCCCTTGTGGTGGCGAATGCGCTCGCTGAAGCTGCCTTGGCCAGCTTGCTGCAAAGGCTCCTTGAAGAGCTTCTGCAGCTCGCTGAAGCCATTGAATCCCAGCGCCTTGGCCAGGCGGATGAAGGCCGTCGACGCAATCCCCGACTGCTCGCTGAGCGCCGCAACGGTATTGAGCGCAACGTCATGGGGATGGTCGGTCAGGTAGCGTGCGGCGTCGCGCATGCGCTGGGTGAGGTCGGCCTGCTGGGAGACGATGGCGGCACGCAGTTCCGTGAGATTCTTCGGGGCAGACATAAGAGGCTCGGTCAGGTGGAGGACGTCGATCAGCGCAGGCGACCGAGCGCGCAGTCGAGATGGTCGACCAGTCGGTCGATCTCCTCGACGGTGTTGTAGTGGGCAATGGAAACCCGCACCACTCCGCCATGCTGCGTCAGCCCGAGATGTTCAATCAGGCGACGGGCGTAGAAGTCGCCGAAGCGGATGCCGATGCGGTGCTCGTCGATGGCGCGCACGATGCTTTCCGAGGATAGGCCGTCGGCAACGAAACTGATGGTAGGTACGCGCCCGCGGTCTTTCACCTGCGCCTTGCCGATAATACGCACCCCAGGCTTTTCGCGGAGGAACTGCAGCAGGCGCTCGGCCAGCAGGTCCTCCTGCTGCTCGAACGCGTCGAAGGCCGCCTGCATGATCTGCCGGGGGCTGCCCTGGGCGCCGAGCCGAGCACCGATATCCAGCAGATAGTCGTTGATGCCGGCACAGCCGAACGACAGCTCGTAGTTGAGGTTGCCCGGTTGCAGCTTGTAGGGCAGCACCTCACGGCCGATGAAGAAGTGATTCAGGCTCGGCAACTCGAGCAATGTGTCCCGCTGGCCCCAGAGCACGGCGAAATGAGGGCCGAACACCTTGTAGAAGCTGAAGACGTAGTAGTCCGCCGCGCTGGCCTGGACATCCACCAGACGGTGCGGCGCATAGGCGACGGCGTCGACACACAGCTTTCCGCCGACCGCATGGACACGTCGCGCGACCTCGGCTACCGGATTGACGCTACCCAGGATATTCGACGCATGGGTCATGCTGACGTAGCGGGTACGCGGGCTGAGCAGGCGGTCCAGGTCGGCCAGTTCCAGCTCCTGGCTGGCGCTGTCCACGCTCCAGAACTTCAGTGTTGCGCCGCGCTCCTCGGCCAGTCGCACCCAGGGGCCGATGTTGGCTTCGTGGTCGCTGTTGGTGACGATGATTTCGTCGCCTGGCCCGATGCTCGGGGCCAGTGCGCGGCAGAGAGTCTGCAGCAGATGGGTGGTCGAGCCACCCATGATCACTTCTTCGTGATGACGAGCGTTTATCAGTTGCGCGATGGCCCGGCGTGCTTCCAGGACCCGCTCGCCAGCCAGCGCCGAGCCACTGTAGGAGGCACCCAGTTGCACGCTGTTATTGAGCAGGTAGTCTCGCACCCGGTCGGCCACGCGGCCGAGCACGGCCGAACCACCGGCGTTGTCGAGATAGGCGAAACCATCGGCCAGCATGGGGAACTGGGCGCGCACGTAATCCATGTCGAGCGCGTTATGACGAGGGGCAGAAGGCAGATTCACATCGGTGCTCCATTGTTCGGTGATGCAAGCTTCAGTGGTGCAGAATGGCTTGCAGGAAGGCTTGGGTGCGCGGCTCACGGGGCTGGGTGAAGAACGCTTCGGGCTCGTTCTCTTCGACGATGCGCCCGCTTTCCATGAAGATCACCCGGTCGGCAACACGCCGCGCAAAGCCCATCTCGTGGGTAACCACGATCATGGTTACACCCGTGCGGGCCAGCGCCTGCATGACATCCAGTACCTCGCCGACCATCTCGGGATCGAGTGCAGAGGTGGGCTCGTCGAACAGGATGACCTTCGGTTCCATCGCCATGGTCCGGGCGATTGCTACGCGCTGTTGCTGTCCGCCGGAAAGTTGCCCCGGCAATTTGTGAGCGTGGCTGGCCATGCCGACCTTCTCCAGCAGCACACGGGCGCGGGCGTGGGCGTCGCGGCGCGACATCCTCCGTACGCGGATCGGCGCCAATGCCACGTTGTCCAGTACGCTCAGGTGCGGGTAGAGATTGAACCCCTGGAACACCATGCCGACTTCGCTACGGATGTGCGTGAGGCGCGGGCCTGCCTCGACGCGTTCGCCGGCGACCAGGATGTCGCCCTGCTGATAGTTCTCCAGCAGGTTGATACAGCGGATCAGGGTGGACTTGCCGGAGCCGGAAGGCCCCAGGATCACCACCACTTCGCCTTCGACGACGTCGAGGTCGATGCCGTACAGCGCCTGGAACTCCCCATAGTGCTTGGACATGCGCTTGACCTGGATGATCGGCTTCATGCTGCTTTGCTCCCGCTGTGATTGCGCTGTTCGACCCAGCTAACCAGTTGCACCAGCGGCAACAGCAGCAGCAGGTACATGACGGCCGCACCGACCAGGGGTGTCGGGTTGGCTGCCAGCGCCTGTGCCTGGGTCGCCTGCTTGAGCAGGTCCGGCATCGCTACCACCGAGGCCAGCGCTGTGTCCTTCATCACGTTGATGCAGTTGCTGGTCATCGGTGGCATGACGATGCGCATTGCCTGCGGCAGGATCACGTCGCGCATGGTGTGGAAGAAGCCCATGCCCTGCGATGCAGCGGCCTCGAATTGGCCACGGGGGATGGCCTCGATGCCCGAGCGGAAGATTTCCGCGGCATAGGCGCAGGAAACCATGGACAAGGCTGCAGTGGCCGCGGCGAAGGACGACAGGCGAATCCCCATGAAGGGCAGTGCGTAGTAGATCAGCACCAGCAGCACCAGTAGCGGGATTGAACGCAGCACATCGATATAGACCCGCGCCAGTGCGCGCAGCGGTGTGAGCGCGTAGAGCCGGATCATCGCCAGAGCCAGGCCGCCGGCCAGGCCCAGCACAATGCTGAGGATACCCAGCATGACCGTCACGCCCAGCCCACGCAGCATCACCGGCAGGGCATCGACGAAGACGCCCCAGTTGAAGAAGGTATGTAGCAGTTCCATCGGGACTTCCTGAGCGAAGCGGCGCCGTTGGTTGCCGCCGCATGGCAGGGATGGTTTCAGCGAGGCGCGTCGACCACTTCCAGGGTGCTGGAGCCGGCAGTCGCATCGGCACCGAACCATTTCTTGTGCAGGTCGGCGATGAAACCGTCCTGCTTCATCGTGCTGATGATGTCGTTGAGCTGCGCGGAGGCCGGCCAGTTCTTCGCATGCATGATCGCGTAACGCTCACCGGTAGGGATGTGCGCGACCACGGCATACTGCGGCTTGTCCTTGATGTAGTAGAGGACTGCGGGGATGTCGCTGATATAGCCGTCGATTCGACCAGAGGCGAGATCGAGCATGGCCGGTGACAGACCCTCGTAGCGCGATACATCGCCAAACTTATACTGCGCGCTGTGCTGGCCGACCCACATGTCCCCCGTGGAACCTGTATCGACGCCGACGACTTTGCCGGGGAGGTCGTCCAGGCTCTTGATGGAGGAGGTCTTGAGCACCGACAGGGATTGGTCGCTGTCGTAGTACGGCTGGGCGAATCCAACCGACTCCAGGCGTTTGGGGGTGATGGTGATCGAGGAAATGGCCAGGTCCGCGCGTTGTGATTGAACGGCGCTGAAAAGGCCATTGAAGGGGATGTTGACGAACTCCACGGACTTGCCGGCGCGCTTCGCGGCTTCGCGTACGACGTCCACTTCGAAACCGACGATCTCACCCTTGGCATCCTGGAACTCCCAAGGCACGTTGCCGACGTTGGCGCCAACCGTCCAGTCAGCGGACCAGGCACAGGTGGCTCCGGTCGTGAAGGCTGCCGCCAGGGCGAAACCCGCTACACACTTTGCTTTCATTGCTGCTCCCCTCGTTCTTGTTTTGAAGAAGCCTGCGATCCCGTCTGAAGGAATCTGCAATCGAGGTTAAGCGTGTAAATCAAATAATTCAATAAGTAATTTTTCTGAATTAAATGGTTCCATGGTGGTGCGTTGTGCCTGTTTGCGGGGCAGCCGCCGCAAGCCTTCAGAGTCAGGCAGGACGTGTCCCGGAAGCCTCCCCCCATCGGGGCTGCACTTGAATGCAGCAGGGTTCTGCAAGCAGTCCGTGTGCCCGTGCGCTCTCACTTCAGGTGCGCGTCGAAGCCGTTCGCCTGCGGGGCGATCTCATCGCGCAAGGTCAGCGCCGGGATTTCATAGTCGCCGCCATTCTGCCGGCGGAAGGGGATGGGAGCCGCGGTCTGGAGCGTGTCCAGGCGCTCGCCGAGCTCCTGTTCGATCTGTCTGTAGCGCTCGCCATCCACCCGGCTGGTGCGGTAGACCAGGTATGGCGGCAGCACGTCGAAGCCGGGGTAATACAGCATGCCGTGGTGGATCGGGAAGAGCAGGTCGTCGATCGGGCCGTTGATGCCGCGCGGGCTGTAGTGCGACTCCCAGCCGCCGGTAGTGACCACCAGCATGGCGCGTTTGCCGGCGAGGTTGCCTTCGCCATAGCGGTCGCCCCAGCGGGCGTCGGAGTGCTCGCCGACGCCGTAGGCGAAGCCATAGGCGTAGACCCGCTCGAACCAGCCCTTGAGGATTGCCGGCATGCTGAACCACCAGAGCGGGAACTGCAGGATCACGGTGTCGGCCCAGCGCAGCTTTTCCTGCTCGGCAGCGATATCCGTGCTCTGCCGGCCAGCGGCGTAGGCGCGCTTGGAGTCCTGCGAGGGGTCGAAACGCGCTTCGGGATCGCGGTCGAGGTTGTCGCAAGCGTCGAGCGGGGCCTTCCAGTTCATCGCATACAGGTCCGAGACCTGCACGGCATGGCCGGCCGCCTGCAGGTGGCGCACGGCGAAGTCTTTCAATGAGCCATTGAGCGAACGTGGTTCGGGGTGGGCGTAGACGATCAGTACGTTCATGATGCCTTCCTGTGAGTCATCCGGTGAGAGGGGATGGGCGCAGGATGCGGATTGCCGGGGTATAGTGGAAATGAATATCCGGAATCCCAGGTATATCAATGAATAATCTACGCAGGCTCGATCTGAATCTGCTGGTGACCCTCGACGTGCTGCTGCGCGAGCACAACGTCACACGCGCCGCCGAGCAGCTGAATTTTTCCCAGCCCTCGGTCAGCGTGCACCTGGCCAAGCTGCGCGACATCTTCGACGACCCGCTGCTCCTGCCCGGCCCCCGCGGCATGCGCCCGACAGCGCGGGCAGAATCCCTGCGCGAGCCCCTGCGCATTGCCCTGGAGGCCCTGGAGCAGGCGGTGGCGCCATCAGCACCCTTTGATCCGACCATGGCGGACAACACCTGGCGCATCGCCGCGACGGACTACGGCGAATCCACCATCCTGTTGCCGGCCCTGAGCGCCATTCGCGGCAGCGCACCAAGCACTCGCCTGGCCCTGCTGGAGCTGTCGCCACCGCGCATCGCCCGGCAGGCGGAGCAGGGCGAGATCGACCTGGCGTTCCACACTACCGAGGGCAGCCCGCCGAACATGCGCCGGCGCACGTTGTTCAGCGAGCGCTACGTGCTGGCCGGGCGTGCCGGGCACTCGAAGTTGAAGCGCAAGCCGAGCCTGGCGCAGTTCTGCCAACTGGAGCATGTGATGGTGTCGCCCGATGGCGGCGGCTTCAGCGGCGTGACCGACGAAGTGCTGGCGGCGGTCGGCCTGAGCCGGCGCGTGGCCTTGTCGGTGCCGCATTTCCTCTTCGTCATCTCGGCGCTGTCCAGCAGCGACCTGGTGGCCATGGTGCCGGCGCGGCTGGTGCGCAATAACCCGGCGCTTCGCGTGGTGGAAGCGCCGGTGGAAGTGCCGGGATACGAGATGTCGATGCTCTGGGACGAACGCTCGCACCGCGACCCGGCACACCGGTGGTTGCGGGAGCAGATTGCCGCGGCAGTCTGAGCGTCGATGGCGCTCCTACAACCTGGCACGGTGCCTCAGGTCACTGCCCAAACCGCGTCTGCAGCAGATAGCGCAGCGAAGCCTCCAGCGTTTGCCCATGACTCATGCCGTCGAAGGCGTGGAACCGCGCCTGCATGCTGGGCACTTTGCCCACGCTTTCTACCAGTTGCTGGGCGGCGCGCGGCGCGCTGGGGGTGATGTCCTCGCGTGGCTTGAAGGGCTCCTTGCCGCCGCGCATCAGCAGCAGCTGCGCAGAATGCCCGGCCATGCGTTGGGCAAAGCCTTCCTGCTCCTGGAGGATGGCGCCATCCCCCCACCACAGCGAAGGACTGGCCGGTGCGTAGAAGCTGAACTGCTGCGGGCGCGTGAGCAGCGCGTGGAGTGTCAGCAGGCCGCCGTAGGAGTGGCCCCAGAGCGTCTGCTGCGAACGGTCGATGGGCGCCTGGGCGGCCACCGCCGGGAGCATGCGGTCGCGCATCAGGTCGAGAAAGGCATCGGCGCCGCCGCTGGGGTCGCCGGTGAGCGGGTCCTTCTGCTCGGCCAGTTGCGGGCGCGGCGGGGTGTAGTCGCGGGTGCGGCCGGCGCGGTCAATGCGCAGGGGCGTCTGGTAACCCACGGCAACCAGCAATGGCGCCTTGCCGTTGTTCAGGTCGTTGAGCAGCTTTTCGTCCAGTGCGCCGACGGCGGCGTTGCCATCGAGCATCCACACCACTGGATAACCAGCGGCCGGAGCAGGGTGGTTCGGCCGGGCAATCCACAGCTGGTAGTGACGCTGGCCATCGGCGGAATCGAGCTTCAGCTCGCTGAAGCGGTAGGCCAGGTCGCTGCGTTGCAGCAGGGTCGTGTCCATTTTCTGGTCGGGGGCAGGCGCGGCGTGCGCTGCCAGCCCCGGCACGGCGAATGCCAGTGCCAGGGCCAGGAGGCGAAATCTCATCAGGCTTTTCTCTAATCAAAACGACGCGGTGAGGCTGGTGTACAGCGTGCGGCCCGGTTCGTTGTAGGTGGCCGCGCCGGCGCCCTCGATGCCATTCACGCCCTGGGCGTTGCCCTCGCGGAACAGGCGCTTGTCGAACACGTTGTCCACCCCGGCGGTGAAGCTCAGGTTCTTGGTGAACACGTAGGTGCCGCTCAGCCCGGCGATGGCGTAGGGCGAGAGCTGGTTGTTGGCGCTGCCGGTGACGCGGTCGCCGTGGTAGTCGTACTTCTTCGGCTTCTGCTTGCCGTACCAGGCGACGCTGGCTTGCAGCGACAGGGCGTCGGTGGCTTGCCAGTCGAGCATGGAGTTCAGGGTGTACTTCGGCGTCACCGAGAGCACGTCACCGGTTTCCTTGTTCTTCGATTGCAGCATGTAGGTGAAGTTGTTGCTCCACTTCAGCTGCTCCATCAGCGGGATGGTCAGGGTGCCTTCCAGGCCCTCGACCAGCGCCTTGGGCACGTTTTCCCACTGGTAGATCGCCGCGTTGGCGTAGCTGCCGGTGCCGCCGCTGGCCTGATCGATGGGCGACAGGCCCGACTCGATCTTGTTCTTGTAGTCGTTACGGAAGTAGGTCAGGCCGGCGATCAGGCCGTCCTGGTTGAACTCGATGCCCAGCTCCTTGTTGACGCTGGTTTCCGCCTTGAGGTCCTCGTTGCCCTGCAGGTAGCAGCTGGTGCTCTGGCCGTAGCAGCCCTGGCCGCGGCTGTAGAGCAGGTAGTCGGAGTTGAGCTGGTACAGGTTCGGCGCCTTGTAGGCGCGGGCGATGCCGGCCTTCAGGGTGACGCTGTCGGTGAGCGCGTGGGACAGGTTCAGCGACGGGCTGAAGTTGTCGCCGACGATGTTGTGGTGGTCCCAGCGCAGGCCCGGAGTCAGCATGGTGCCGGGCAACAGTTCGATGTTGTCCTCGGCGAACAGCGAGAAGATCTGTGCCTGCGAGGTGGTGTCACGGTTGCTGCTGGCCAGGCCCGGCACCGAGCCGCCTTCGCTGGTGGTCTGGGTGTTGGCGCTGGGGTCGTCGAGCTTCTGCTGCACCCATTCGCTGCCCAGGGTCAGGGTCTGGTCGCGCCAGGCGTGCAGCGGCAGGTTCACTTCGCCGTGAGCGGTGAGGTCGCGCAGGGTGGCGGTGTAGAAATCGGTGTTGCTGAAGATACCCTCGGTGCCGCCGGCCAGGCCTTCGTTGATGCGGCTGTTGCGGGTCTTCTCGTACTGCAGGTAGGCCATGGAGCTGCCGAAGTCCCACTCGCCGCGATGGGTGATCGAGTAGTTCTCGCGGTACATGCGGTTGGTCTCGTGACCGAGCATGGACTTCACGTTGGCGTTGCTGTTGGTGTTCTGGGTATCGCCGGTGTAGATGTTGCCCTGGCGGCTGAAGCCGGCCTCGAAGTCGAGGGTCTGCTCGGGCGTCAGGTGCCAGCTGAGCAGGCCGTTGACGTCCTTGTTGCGCACGCCTTCGCGGCCGGCCGGCAGGGTGCCGGCCTGGTTGCCGGTGCGGTTGGATTCGTGGCCGGCGTTGATGTCCCAGTCGTCCGAGTCGGTCTTGGCGACGTTGCCGTAGACGCGGTAGCTCAGGGTGTCGGTCAGCGGGCCGTTGAGGCCGAAGGTCATGCGCTGGGTGGCGCCTTCGTCCTTGTGCTGCGGGAAATTGCTGTAGACGGTGACGTCGCCGTGGGTTTCCTTGCCGGCCTGCTTGGTGATGATGTTCACCACGCCGCCCGCCGCGCCATTGCCGTAGCGCGCCGCCGCCGGGCCGCGCAGCACTTCGATGCGCTCCACCTGGTCGGCCGGCACCCAGTTGGTGTCACCGCGCGAGTCGCGCTCGCCGCGCCAGCCGTAGCGCACGGCATTGCGGCTGGCGACTGGCTTGCCGTCTACCAGGATCAGGGTGTTCTCCGGGCCCATGCCGCGGATGTCGATCTGGCGGTTGTTGCCGCGCTGGCCGCTGGTGGAGTTGCCGGTCAGGTTGACGCCCGGCATGGTGCGGATGATCTGCGACAGGTCGCTGGCCGGCGGGCGCTTCTTGATGTCCTCGGCGGT
This sequence comes from Pseudomonas sp. HS-18, assembly GCF_020401845.1. Lineage (NCBI taxonomy): Bacteria > Pseudomonadati > Pseudomonadota > Gammaproteobacteria > Pseudomonadales > Pseudomonadaceae > Pseudomonas > Pseudomonas sp. HS-18. The sequence goes on along the minus strand of NZ_CP084413.1, from coordinate 3,410,739 downwards.
GATGATCGACACGCCCGGCATCTGCTTGGCTTCCTCCGCGGCGGTGGCGACGATGGTTTCGCTGTCGAACTCGACGACATCGGAATCGGCGCTGGCGGCCTGTACGGCGAAGGACAGCAGGCAGCTGGAAAGCAGCAGGAAGGGCGGAAGGAACTGCATCGGACGAGACGACATCGGTGATCTCCAGAGGAGGACGATTACTGAGAGATCACACATGATAATGACTGCTATTTGCCAGTAAAGCGCATTAACTTTCTAAACACTTGCGATGGACTGTTGGCTCGGCGCTGCGGGCAGCAGCAGGTGCAGGCAGAGCCCGGCCTGGCCATTCTTCGCGCCGTTTTCGGCCCACAGGCGGCCGTCCGCTAGCTCGATACCGCGCCGGGCGATGGCCAGGCCAAGGCCGAAACCGCTGGACTCGGACGGCTGTAGCCGCTGGTAGGGCTGGAAGATGCGCTCAAGGTCAGGTTCGGCGACGCCGGGGCCATCGTCGCTGACACATAGATGCCAGAAACCGCCTTCGCGCCAGCCGTCCAGACGCACCTTGCCGTTGCGCGGGGAGTGGCGGATACCGTTGCGCAGCAGGTTCTCGATGGCCTGGGCGAAGCTGTCCAGGTGCACCTGCACCCTGCAGTCGGTGCCCAGCGAGCAGGGCAGGCGTTCGACTTCCCAGCCACTTTCGAAGCAGGCGTCTTCGCGCAGCGCCTCCCACACCGACAGCACCAGCACCGGCTCTCGTTCGAGCTGCGGGCGCTCGGTATCCATCCACGCCAGGTCGAGTGTGTCTTCCAGCAGGCGCTGCATATCGTTGATCTCACGGTCCAGCCGCTCGCGCAGATGCTCCGCCGGCAGGTCACTGTCGTGGGCGATGCGCAGGCGCGCCAGCGGAGTGCGCAGCTCGTGGGACAGGGTGCGCAGCAGCAGTCGCTGCTGGGCAAGGCTGTGACGTAGCCGCTCGGCCATGTGATCGAAGGCCAGTGCCAGCTCGCCCAGTTCATCGCGGCGATTGGTCAGTGGCGTGCCGGGCATGTCGCTGTCCAGATCGTCGGCGCGCAGGGCGTCGGCACGAGCGCGCAGGCGATTGAGCGGCAGCACCAGGTGGCGGTAGATCAGCAGGCCGAGGAAGGCGGCCAGCAGGGTCGGCACCACGCCGTGGCTGAACAGGTGCGTCCAGGGCGTCAGGCCGCCAGGTAGCAGCCGCTCGGGCAGTTGCATGACCAGCCGGCCGCGTTCGGGATGCTTGGGAAACTCGATGCTGACGTAGGGCAGTTCATCCTGCAGGCGTCGGCTCATCGGCCAGTCGAGCTTGCGCATGAACGTCAGGTGGCTGGATTCCGCCGCCGTCAGCGGCGTGGTGCCCAGGCTCTGCAGGTGGTCGCCGATCACCGCCACCCAGGTGTCTTCGGCGGCGGACAGCTCCCGGCGGAAGTGCTCGACACCTTCGGTGCCGTGCTGCTCGAGGACCATTTCCGCCTGCTCGGCATAGCGCGCGAGGTAGTCGCGATCGGCTTCGCCCAGGAAGTAGGTGCTGCGCTCCAGCGACAGGCCCCAGGTCCAGATCAGCCAGGTCAGCAGCAGGCAGAAGCCGACCTGCAGCGCGGCGATCTTCCATAGCAGGGGATGACGGCGCATCAATGGCGCTCCGCGTCCACCAGGATGTAGCCCTGGCCGCGCACCGCCTGGATCTGCACCTGCTGCGCGCCGATGACGGCCAGCTTGCGGCGCAGGTTGCAGACGTGCACGTCCAGCCCACGGTCGAGGCGCGTGTACGCGCGGTGCAGCACGCTCTGGTAGAGGAAACTCTTGCTCAGTGCCTCGCCGGCGTGGGCGTTCAGCGTGGCCAGCAGGCGATACTCGGAATGCGTCAGCCCTGCGTGCTCACCGTTGCGGGAAACGTCCTGCAGCTCATCGTCGAACTCCAGCGAACCCTGCGGGCGAGGCATCTCGCGGGCACGGTCCAGGTTGGCCCGGCGCAGCAGCGCATCGATGCGGGCGTCCAGTTCCGCCAGGCTGAAGGGCTTGGGCAGGTAGTCGTCGGCGCCACGAGTGAAGCCGGTGATGCGGTCCTGCTCCGCGCCAAGGGCGGACATCAGCATGACCGGCGTAGTGCGATGGCTGCGCAGGGTGTCGAGCAGGGAAAGCCCATCGACGCCGGGCAGCATGATGTCCAGCACAACCAGGTCGAAGTCGTTCTGGTGAACGGCGACGAGGCCCTGGTCACCGTTGGCGCAGGTGGTGACGGCAAAACCGCGCTGACAGAAATGGCGTTCGAGGTCCAGGCGAAGACGGGAATCGTCCTCCACCAGCAGAAGCGAAGGGGACACGATAAACCTTGATGAGAATGTTTAGCATTTGCAAATATCTCATCTCTCCCGGTCACAAGGCAATGGCAATCTGCCGCGAGGCCCTCAGACCCAGCGTCGCACCCGACCGCAGAAAGCCTCGAACTCCGCGCCGAACAGCTCGCGCAACGCCCTTTCCTCGGGGCGGATCTGGAATCGGCCGATGTACAGCACGAAGGCTGCGACACCGAGCACCGCCAGTGCGGACCCAAGGAACACGCACCAGCCCAGCAGGATGATGGCGAAGCCCAGGTACATTGGGTTGCGGGTGTGCCGGTAGATGCCGGCGACCACCAGGGACGAGGCGCTCTCCGGTTTCAGCGGATTGACCGTGGTGCGCGCATGGCGGAAAGACGCCACGCCAGCCAGACATACCGCCGCCCCGGCCAGCACCACCAGCAGCGCCAGCCACAGGCGGCCACCCAGGGGCGCAATCGGGCGTACCGCCAGCCACATCAGCAGGCCGCTGATGATCGCCACCAGGGGCGGGGGAATGCGGTGTTCCAGCCAATCCATGCTCGGTCTCCGGGCCAGTGCGGCCAAATCCAGTGAGCTGCCAACACTAGCCCAGATTGCGTTCGCTGGCGCGCCTCAGCGCGGCCGACGCACCGCGCGGACCTTGCCGCTGTTGCCGCCGCCACAGTAGAAACGCTCGGCGCCGTCGGCTTCCAGGCCAGAAACGTGCACGCCCTCGGGCATGTCCAGCTGCTCCAGAACCTCGCCGGACTGCGGGTCGATGCGGCGTAGCTCGCTGTAGGTCGACTCCGGCTCCCAGGTGCCATGCCAGAGTTGTCCCTCGACCCAGGTCACGCCGGTGACGAAACGATTTGAATCAATCGTACGCAGGACTTCACCGGTTTCCGGGTCGATCTGGTGAATCTTCCTGGCGCGGTACTCGCCGACCCAGAGCGAACCCTCCGCCCAGGCCATGCCGGAGTCGCCGCCCTTGCCGGGTGCCGGAATGCTCGCCAGCACCTTGCCGCTGGCCGGGTCGATCTTCTGGATGATGCTTTCGCCGATCTGGTACAGGTACTTGCCGTCAAAGGCCGTACCGGCGTGGGCAGGAACTGCGATCGACGCTTCCAGCTCGCCGCTGGCGGGGTCCAGCCGTTGCAGATGGTCACCGGTGGCGATCCAGACGCGCTCGCCATCCCAGGTCACGCCGGCGACGGTCTCGACGCCGGGGTATGGGCCGTATTCCTGGAGTACTTCTGCGGGAGATTGCTTGTAGCGAGTCATGGTTTGGCCCTGCACGTTGTGTATGGGAGGCTTGAGCCTATTCAGGCGCCGAAGGGCGCGGGGAGTAACAAGGTCGTCGCGAATCCGGGCGCTGGCGGCAGCGTCCAGCGCCGCGCCCGGCCCTGGCCCAACGCCTGTACCCGCCCGGTTCTGGCCAGTGTTTCGAGCGTGCGCTGAACGCTGCGCTGGCTGCTGCCGAGCGCCATGGCCAGGGCCGAACTGGACCAGGCCTCGCCATCGCTCAGCAACGCCAGTACGTCGGCGTGGGAGTCCTCCAGCGGCGGCGCGAGGACAATCAGGCGGGTGGTCTTTTCGGGATACAGCGCGAACCCGCGCGGCGTCGCCGCTATCCGTGCCAGAGGCTGCCGCGCCAGTGGCTGCAGCAGGCGGCGCAAGCGGCCCATCTCCACCCGCAGGCGCGCCCGGTGGGTTTCGTCCGGGTGGCGGGTGCGGAACACCCGGGCGATCAGGTCTGCGCGTGATACATCGCCAGGCCAGGCTTCGGCCAGCGCGCGGGCCAGGGCAAAGAGCACCGGCCGGCTGGCCAGCGCCACAGGGCCGAAGCGGCTGCGGCAGGCATCCACCACCAAAGCGTCCGAGCCCAGCAGACTTTCCACTTCCTCCAGCGACAACAGGCGATCCGCTTGCGGCGAGATCAGTCGTGCGGCCGGTGCATCGAGCAGTCGCCCGGCCTGTTCGACCTCGGCGCACAGCGCCGGTATTCCGGCTTCCCTGGCCGCCAGGGCCGCAGCCCGCAGCGCCGCGCGCGCTTCGCCGGCACGCACCCGGCGCACGGCAAGGCCCGAGACGATGAGCCAGTGCACAGCACGCAATGGTGCCGGGATGGCGCTTGGATCAAGCGCCGCCAGCCGGCTTTCTGCCTCGTCAAGATGGCCGACCAGCAGCGCTCGGCGAATCAGCACATAACGCGCCTGGGCCGCGTTTCCCTCGTCGCCGTGAGCCTCCAGAGTCTTCGCGGCGTTTTCCATCGGCTCGGCCGGCCAATTCAGTTCGCGGCTGGCCAGCGCCACTTCCGCCTCGGCAACCCGGCAGCGCGCTCGCTCCATCGGCTCATGGGCGCCAAACGCGCGGCCGGCACGGCGGAGCAGGGCTCGGGCGCGGGGATAGTCGTTCAGTTGCGCCATGGCAATGCCGCGCAGGGCGAGAGCCGGCGGGTCTTCGCGCAGTGCCACGCGGTTCAACGCGCCCAGCGGATCGCCCGCTGCCAAAGCGCGGGCAGCCGCGGTGATCAGCGAATCCATGTAAATCCCGCCACCTTTGTCACTCCCGTCGACGTCGGCCCGCTGCCTAGTCTAAGCCATGCCCACCGAACCGCCGCTGGCGGAGGAGAACTGCCATGACTGCCCATTCCATCGGCACCCGCGAAGAATGGCTGGCCGCACGCCTGGAGCTGCTGGCCGAGGAAAAGGCGCTGACCCGGCGCAGCGACGAGCTGGCCCGCAAGCGCCAGGCGCTGCCCTGGGTGCTGATCGACAAGGACTACCGCTTCGACACCGAACAGGGCCCTGCAAGCCTTCAGGAGCTGTTTGCCGGCCGCTCGCAGTTGCTGGTCTACCATTTCATGTTCGGTCCGGACTACCGAGCCGGCTGCCCGTCCTGCTCGAACATCGCCGACGGTTTCGACGGCTACGCCAGCCACCTGGCGAACCACGACGTCAGCCTGGTGGCGGTGTCCCGCGCACCGCTGGAAAGGCTGCTGGGGTATCGGCGACGCATGGGCTGGAGCTTCCCCTGGGCGTCATCCCACGGCAGCGGCTTCAACTACGACTTCAACGTATCCTTCACCGAAGCACAGCAGCGCGGCGGGGAAGTCGACTACAACTTCCGCCGCGAAGGCCCGGCCAAGGGGCCGGCACCGGCACCCGTCGTGGAAACCGCCGCCTGCTGCGGCACCGATGTGGCGACTTTTACCCTTGATCTGCCCGGCATGAGCAGCTTCGTTCGCGAAGGCGACCACATCTATCACTGCTACTCCACCTACGCCCGCGGCCTGGATGCCCTCTGGGGCCTGTTCCAGTGGCTCGACCGCGCGCCACGGGGGCGCAACGAACAGGGCATGTGGTGGCGCCGGCACGATGAGTACTGAGGCTCACACGGGCTTGCGATAAGCCGGCCGCAGCCTCGCCACCAACGCCGCCGTCAGGTCCAGCGCCGAGCACAGCAGGAAGTAGAGCAGGGCGACAAAAAGGAACACTTCCGTGGGATGCACCATCACCCGGTTGCTCACCTGGGTGGCGACGAAGGACAGCTCGCCCACGCCGATCACATAGGCCAGCGAAGTGTCCTTGATCAGCGAGACCCATTGGTTGAGAAAGGACGGCAGCATGATCGGCAGCGCCTGCGGCAGGATCACCAGGGTGAGCACCTGCCATGGGCGCAGGCCCAGCGCGCGGGCGGCGTCCCACTGGCCCTTGGGCAGGCTTTCGATACCCGCGTGCACCGAGTGCGCCAGATAGGCCCCGCCGATCAGCGACAGGGCGCAGACCACCGTGCCCAGTGCAGGCACGTCGATGTGCAGAACGATGGGCAGCAGGAAGTAGACCCAGAAGATCAGCATCAGCACCGGGATGGCGCGGAAGAAACCGAGGAACGCCACCAGCAGCAGGCGCGGTTTGCCACTCAGTACCGACAACGCGATGCCCAGTGCCAGGCCGATCACCGCTGAGGCAAGGCCGGAGGCCAGGGCAAGGATCACCGTGAGTGCCGCGCCGCCGAGCGGGCCGTCCGGGTAGGCGCCGATGAGGAAATAGGACAGGTTGTCCGAGATCACCGAGAAATCCATGTCAGGCCCCCTGGCGATAGCGGCGGGTCTGCTGGATCGCCTGGCCCAGCGCCTCGATCAGCGCGATGGCGCCGATGTACAGCAGGGTGGCGATGCCGAACGCCTGGAAGGTCTTGAAGGTCTGCGTCTCCACCTGTCGCGAGGCGTAGGACAGCTCCGCCAGGCCGATGGCCATGGCCAGCGAGGAGTTTTTCAGGGCGTTCATGTACTGGCCCATCAGCGGGGGCAGTGCAGTGCGCAGCGCCTGCGGCAGGATCACCCAGCGCCAAACCTGTATCGGGCGAAGGCCCAGCGCCATGCCGGCTTCACGCTGTTGTGCACTGACCGAGGCAATACCGGCGCGGAACTCCTCGGCAATGAACGCCGTGGTGTAGAGCGTCAGCCCCCACGCGGCGGCGAGAAACTCGAACGACGGCCATGCGAGCCAGCCCAGCTCGTGGGGTGAGTTGAGCCAGAACACCAGCTCCTCCGGGAGCAGGGCGGGCACGCCGAAATACCAAAAGAACAGCTGCACCAGCAGCGGCGTGTTGCGCAACAGCGCGAGATAAGCCCGCGCCGGCCACGACAGCCAGCGCGATTTCGCCTGCCGGGCAATGGCCAGCGGCGCGCCGAGCAGGGTGGCAAGTACGCAGCAGAACAGGGAGATAGCAAGGGTGAGCAGAAAGCCGTCGAGCAACCAGCGCAGGTAGGTCGGGGCGAGCAGTTCGCCGAACATGTCACGAATCCATCAGTGGAAGAAACGGACACGCCCCGGCGAGCCGGGGCGTGGGGTGGTGCGGAAGGTCGGCGCGGATCAGCTCTTGTCGCCGATCTTGTAAAGGCGCGCCAGGGGCGTCTTGGTGGTCGGGCCGAACCAGGTGTCGTAGATGGTCTGGGCTTTACCATCAGCCTCCAGTTCGGTGAGGCTCTGGTTGACGAACTCGGTCAGGGTTTTCTCTCCCTTGGGGATGCCCACACCAATCAGGTCATTGGAGATGGTGAAGGGCGGGACTTCGTACTTGTCCTTGTCCGGCACGTTGGCCAGCAGGCCGATCAGCTTGGGGCCGTCCTGGGTGATGGCCTGGACCTGGCCGTTGCGCAGGGCGGTGAAGGCGAACGGTGTGTCGTCGTAGGCGATGACCTTGGCGCCGGGGAATTTCTCCCGCAGAACGCCTTCGTTCACTGTGCCCTTGTCGACGCCGACGCGCCATTTGTTCAGGTCTTCCGGCGATTTCAGGCTGCCCTTGCGCACGATGAACTGCTGCCCTGAGGAGAAATAGGGGATGCTGAAATCCACCTGCTCGGCGCGCTCGGGGGTGATGGTGAAGTTGGCCAGCACCAGGTCGACCTTGTTCGCGGTCAGCAGCGGAATACGGTTGGCGGGGTTGGTCGGCAGTACCTGCAGCTTGACGCCGAGCTTGTCGGCCAGTGCCTTGGCGTAATCCACGTCGAGGCCTTCGATCTGCTTGCTTCTGGCGTCGACGAAGCCGAACGGCGGGTTGCTGTCGAAGGCGGCTACGCGCAGCACTCCGGCCTTCTTGATGTCTTCCAGGCGGTCGGCGTGAGCCAGCCCCGAGAGGACGGCCAGGGCGAGGGCGGTAACGGCAGTGAGTTTCTTCATGAACATCCAGCTCCTTGTCGGGCCACGCTCGTTTGACGGGGTCCCGGGGTGATCGAGAGCGGGCGCTCGAGGGTGGGAGAAGCCCGCTGTAGAGCGGCGGGGGTCGCCCGCCGGCGAAGCCGAGTGTGGCAGTGCGGCGGGGTGGCGGAGAAGGAATGAATTCGTCTATCTAATAACTGGAAGAAATATAAAGTAACGGGTTAGATAACCATTTACATGAATCTCGCATGTGCGTAGGAGCGGAATTGCACCTGTAGGAGCGAGCTTGCTCGCGAACGGCCAAGCGCCCGAGTCGCCGGGAACTTCGTTCGCGAGCAAGCTCGCTCCTACAAAGGGCGGAAGCTGTCAGGGCTTCCAGCGTGCGGCACTAACGTCGACGGTGCGCGGCAGGATGCTCTCGGCGAGGAACAGGTCGGCGGTGCGTTGCTGTGCGGCAATGTCTGCATCCTCCAGCGGACGGATAGGCGAGGGCGGGCGATGCTTGAAGGTTTCCGCGATCACGTCCGGAGAGAGGCCGGTGACGCGCGCCATGATCGCTACGCTGCCGGTTTCGTCGCTACGGGTCAGGGCTTCGGCCTGGTTGAGGCTGTCCATTACCTGGCGGATGAACTCGGGATTCGCTCCAGCGTACTCACGGCTGGACAGGTAGAACGGCCCGCTCAATCCCACCTCGGAACCATCCGCCAGGAGCCGCGCGTTGCCGCCCAGCAGCAGCGCCGAGTACCACGGGTCCCAGATCGCCCACGCATCAACTTTGCCGCTCTCGAAGGCGGCGCGGGCGTCGGCCGGTGTGAGATACAGCGGCTGGATATCTCTCAGGGTCAGGCCGGCCTGCTGCAACAGGCGCAGCAGCAGGTTGTGCGAGCTGGAGCCTTTCTGGAAGGCCACGCGCTTGCCCTTGAGCTCGGCCACGCTGTGGATCGGGCTGTCCTTGGGTACCACGACGGTTTCCGCCTGCGGCTTGGGCGGTTCGACGCCGACGTAGAGCAGGTCGGCGCCGGCCGCCTGGGCGAAGATCGGCGGGATGTCGCCGCTGGAGCCCAGGTCCAGGCTGCCGACGTTGAGCGCCTCGAGCATCTGCGGGCCGGCGGGGAATTCGATCCACTGGATCTGCGTCTGCGGGAAACGCTGTTCCAGCAGGCCATGCTCCTTGGCCAGCACCAGGCTGACCGAGGCTTTCTGGTAGCCGATGCGCAGTTGCGCCGGGTCCTGCGCCTGGGCGGTGCCGGCCACAAGCAGCAGCCCGGCGAGCAGTCGATGAAGCCGCTTCACAGGCTCATTCCTTCCAGTCGTGGGAAGGCTTTTCCCAGAGGTTGATCCCGCCTTCCACTGCGTAGTGATCGATCTCCGCCAGTTCTTCAGCGCTGAAGGCGAGATTGTCCAGGGCGGCGACGTTCTCGACGATCTGTTCGGGGCGGCTCGCGCCGATCAGCGCGGAGGTCACGCGGGCATCACGCAGTACCCAGGCCAGTGCCAGTTGCGCCAGGCTCTGCCCGCGGCGCTGGGCGATTTCATTCAGCGCGCGGGCGCGGCGCAGGTTGTCCTCGGACAGATGCTCCGGCCGCAGCGACGCGCCGCCCGGTTGATTGACCCGCGCATCGGCCGGCACGCCATTCAGGTAGCGCTCGGTCAGCAGTCCCTGGGCCAGCGGGGTGAAGGCGATGACGCCGGCGCCCAGTTCGTCGGTGGTGGCCAGCAGGTCCTTCTCCACCCAGCGGTTGAACAGGTTGTAGGCCGGCTGGTGGATGAGCAGCGGCACCTTCCATTCCTTCAGTAGCGCGGCCAGTTCGGAGGTCTTGCCCGCGGAATAGGACGAAATACCGACGTACAGCGCCTTGCCCTGCTGCACGGCGCTGGCCAGTGCGCCGGCGGTTTCCTCCAATGGCGTGTCCGGGTCGAAGCGGTGGGAATAGAAGATGTCCACGTAGTCCACGCCCAGGCGTTGCAGGCTTTGGTCCAGGCTGGACAGCAGGTACTTGCGCGAGCTGCCGCCCTGGCCGTAGGGGCCGGGCCACATGTCCCAGCCGGCCTTGGTGGAGATGATCAGCTCATCGCGGTAGGCGGCGAAGTCCTCGCGCAGCAGACGACCGAAGTTGATCTCGGCGCTGCCGTAGGGCGGGCCGTAGTTGTTGGCCAGGTCGAAGTGGTTGATGCCCAGGTCGAAGGCGGTGCGCAGCAGGGCGCGCTGGCGGTCCAGCGGCATGCTGTCGCCGAAGTTGTGCCACAGACCAAGGGAGAGGGCGGGCAGCACCAGGCCGCTGCGGCCGACGCGGCGGTAGGGGACGCGCTGGTAGCGGTCGGGGTGGGCGATATAGGTCATGGAAGCTCCGTGGAAACGAGCCGCCGTGGGGCGGCCCGTGAATCGTCAGATCGTGTAGCGATTGGCCGGGCGCTTGAGCCCGAGGTGATCGCGCAGGGTGCTGCCGCTGTAGTCGCGACGGAACAGCCCGCGCCGCTGTAGCTCAGGCACGACGTGATGGGCCACGTCTTCCAGCCCGCCGGGCAGGTGTGGCACCAGCACGTTGAATCCATCGGCGGCGCCGCCTTCGAACCAGGCCTGCAGCTCATCGGCGATCTGCGCCGGCGTGCCGATCAGGCTGTAATGCCCCCGTCCGCCAGCGATACGCCGGCCGAGCTGGGCGAGGCTCAGGTTCTCGCGCCCGGCCAGTTCGGTGAGCAGCAGCTGGCGGCTACGCTGGCCGCTGTCGGTCAGCGGCAGCTCGGGCAACGGGCCGTCCAGCGGGTAAGCAGAGAGATCGAAGTTGCCGAGCATGCGCGAGAGCAGTGCGACGCCGACATGAGGCTCCACCAGCTCCTGGAATTCCTCGAACTTCTCCTGCGCTTCGCTCTGGCTCTGGCCGACTACCACGAACACGCCCGGCATGATCTTCAGCTCATCCGGCGTACGGCCGAACTTGCCCAGGCGGCCCTTCAGGTCGCAGTAGAAGTCGCGGGCGGCGGCGAGCGAGGTCTGCGCGGTGAACACCACTTCGGCGGTCTGCGCGGCCAGCTCTCGGCCGGTCTCGGAACTGCCGGCCTGGACGATCACCGGGCGGCCCTGGGGCGAGCGCGCGACGTTCAGCGGGCCTTGCACGCGGAAGTGTTCGCCTTCGTGGTTCAGCACGTGCAGCTTGGCCGGGTCGTAGTACTGCCCGCTGGCCTTGTCGCGGGTGAAGGCGTCGTCTTCCCAGCTGTCCCACAGTCCCGTCACCACGTCATGGAATTCCCGCGCGCGGGCATAGCGCTCGGCGTGGCCGAAGTGTTTCTGGCGGTTGAAGTTCAGCGCCTCGGCGGCCGCGTCGGAGGTCACCAGGTTCCAGCCGGCGCGGCCGCCGGAAATATGGTCGAGGGAAGCGAACTTGCGCGCCACGTGGTAGGGCTCGTTGTAGCTGGTGGTGACGGTGCCGATCACGCCAATGCGCTCGGTCACCGCCGCCAGCGCCGAGAGCAGGGTCAGCGGCTCGAAGTGGTCGGAGCGGGCCATCCGGCTGGCAATCTGCGCCGTGGGTGCGGCGACGCTGTCGGCCACGAAGACGGCGTCGAACTTCGCCGCTTCGGCCACCTGCGCCAGGCGTTTGTAAAGTGGAAAGTCGAGGCCGCCGTTGGCCGGCACGTCCGGGTGGCGCCACGCCGAGACGTGGTGACCGGTGGCCATGAGGAAGGCGCCAAGGGAAAGGGTTCGTGTCATGTCGGTATTCCTGTGTGTCCGTCGGGGTGGACGCAAGGCGGCGTGGGGTTCTTGTCGAAGGCGCCGGGGCAAGCCGGCGCCTTGTGCTTAAAAGTCCTTGCGCAGTTCCACACCGAAGTAGCGCCCGTCGTCGCGCGGCACCATGCGGTAGATGTAGCTGCCGCCCGTTGCCAGCAACGGCGAGTAGGATTTGTCGGTGAGGTTCTTGCCCAGCAGGGCGACGCGCCAGCCGTCGTTGTAGTCGGCCAGGGCAATGCTGGCGTTCCACAGGCCGTAGGCGCCCTGGATGGTGTCGGGGTTCTGGCTGAGGTCGTACTGCACCTTGTCCTGCCAGCTGTAGTCGGTGCCCAACTCCAGATCCAGGCCGTTGTCCAGCGGGATGCTGTAGTCGGCGCGCACGTAGCTCTTCCAGTCCGGGGTGAAGGGCAGCGGCTTGCCGTCGACATTGCAGCTGGACGCCGCACCCGGCGGGCAGGCGAAGCTGTCGACACGGGCCTTGGTGTAGGCGAGGGCGCCGGAGAGTTTCAACTGGCGGGTGGCCTGGTAGCTGAAGTCCAGCTCGGCGCCTTCGGTCTTGACCTTGCCGGCGTTGATCAGGCGGGTCACCACCTGGCCGGCGACGGTGTCGTAGAAGTTCGCCTGGTAGTTGTCGTAGACGGTGTGGAACACCGCCACGTTGGCGGTCAGGCGGTTGTCCAGCGCGGTGGCCTTCAGGCCGGCTTCCCAGGAGTTGGAAGTCTCCGGCTTGAGCGCGTCGGTATCGCGCGGCTGCATGTTGAAGAACACGTTGTAGGCCGGGCCCTTGTAGCCTCGCGAGTAGGTCACGTAGCTGGTGAGCTGCTCGCTGAGGTCGTACTGCAGGCCCAGGCGGCCGGACCAGCCGTCTTCGTCGGTTGAACCGGAGCTGGAGGTGGACGGCTGGATACCGGTCACCGCCGTGGCCGAGGTGGAGCGCCGGCGATGATCGTATTCCAGGTCGTCGTGGGTGTAGCGCAGGCCAGCGATGCCACGGAAATCGTCGGTAAAGTTCAGCGTGCTTTCGCCAAACACCGCGTAGGTGTCGCTGCGCGTGCCATAGTCGGCCACGCCGGTGTTCTGCGCGCTCGTGGAGGTCACCACGCGGCGGTAGGTTTCATCGTCCACGGCATGCATGTAGTAGAGGCCGCCGACGTACTCGAGGAATTCGCCCTTGGGCGAGGCCAGGCGCAGTTCCTGGGAGTACTGGTCGTAGTTCAGCTCACCCTTGTCGTGGGAGCTGGGGATGGTCGCGGTGATGTGGGAAAGGCGATCGCCATCCTGCCACTGGGTGTTGTCCCAACCGCGCCAGGCGCTGATGGAGGTCAGGGTGTAGTCGCCCAGGTTCCAGTCCAGCTGCGCGGACAAGCCCTGATTGGTGTCGTCGACGTGGGTGCGGTAATCGCTGTTGATCTTGCGGTTGTCGCTGTCCGGTGTCACCGGTCGCAGGGCGTTGGCGAACGCCGGGCTGGTGGTGCTGGTGATCACTCCGCTGGGGCCATCGTCGCTGGCCTTCATGTAGTCGGCGATCAGCGTTACCTTGAGGTCGTCGTTCGGCGTAAGTTCGAACCTGGTGCGGGCGCCGGCGCGGTTGTAGCCGTTCACTTCGTGACCGTTGTAGACGTTGTCGACGTTGCCGTCGTAGCTGCCCACCAGGGTGGTGACGCTGGCCTTGAGCTTGCCGGGGATCAACGTGCCGCCGATGCCGAAGCGGGTGCGATTCTCGTTGCCGCCACCGAAGTGCGAATAGTCGATGTAGCCGGTGGTTTCGTCCGGCACTTCGCGGGTCACCACGTTGAGCACGCCGGCCGAGGCGTTCTTGCCGAACAGCGTGCCCTGTGGGCCGCGCAGCACTTCGATGCGCTCGACGTCAAGCAGGTCCAGGGTCGCCTGGCCGGGCCGGCCGAGCACTACGCCGTCGATCACCGTCGACACGCTCGGCTCGACGCCGGGGGAGGTGGAAATGGTGCCCACGCCACGCACGAACAGCGAGGTGTCCTTGTTCGAGGCGCCGGTGCGGAAATTCAGGGTCGGCACCTGTTGGACGATGCTCGACACGTTGTTGCGGTTGTCGCGCTCCAGCTGTTCGCCGTCGATCACCGAGACCGCGACGGGGACCTTCTGCAGCGACTCTTCGCGACGGGTCGCGGTGACGGTCACTGCCTTGAGCGTCGGCGCCGAGTCGGCGGACTGGGTGTCGCTGCCCGTGGTTTCGGCTGCCTGCACGCTGCAGGCCAGCGCGCCGATCACACTGGCGATGCCCAGGGCCAGCGCGCTGCGTCGGCCGGTGAATTGCGGACGGCCGAGCGTCCCCCATTGTTGCGATTGCATAGCCACTCCTTCGTGCCCTGGTCCGCCCTCGTTTCTCATTTCGGGGCGCTTTTCTCTACGGGACTGTCACGAGCGCTCGCTCGTGCGAGTGGCTGGAATCGTTGCGGACAGTTTGTGTTGTTAGCGCTAACATTGGCGAGTATCCTGAATCACTAGATAGATCGTCAAATAATTAAAAATTACGTTTATATTCCTGACTTAAAGAAACAGGAGCGCCGAATTGGCCAACCAGATACCGCGCAAACGCCGTGGGGCAGGGCGCGTGACGCTCACCGCCGTGGCGGAGCTGGCGAGGGTTTCCGCCATCAGCGTGTCGCGCTACTTCAACCAGCCGGCGCAGCTGTCGGATGACCTGCACGAGCGCATCGCCGCGGCAGTGGAGGAGCTGGGTTACGTGCCCAACCAGGTTGCCGGCGGGCTGGCCTCGGCGCGGGGCAGGGTAGTGGGGATGGTGGTGCCGAACATTTCCGGGCCGATCTTCGCCGACACCATCCAGGCCTTCAGCGACACCCTGGCCGCGCACGGTTACCAACTGCTGCTGGCGTCCAGCTACTTCTCCGAAGACAGGGAGGAAAACGCCGTACGCGCCTTTCTCGGCTGGAACCCGGCGGCGCTGGTGCTGACCAGCCATTTCCATACGCCGGCCACCGAAAAGCTCATTGCAGCGGAGGACATGCCAGTGGTGGAGGTGTGGGATTACCAGCCTGGGCGCGCGCCGATCCAGGTCGGTTTTTCCCATTACCAGGTCGGCGTGGATGCCTTGAACTACCTGCACGGCAAGGGCTACCGGCGAATCGCCTTCGTGCAGAACAGCGCGCCGGGAGACTTCAGCGCCCTGGACCGCCGCGACGGCTATGCCGATACCTTGCGCGAACTGGGTGGCGAGCCCTGGATGTTCGTACCCACCGAGAGCGCGCCTTTCGAGGCTGGGCGGCAGGCCATGGAAGCTTTGATGGCACGAGGGTCGCAACGTCCCGAGGCGATCGTCTTCGCCAACGACAACCTCGCTGCCGGTGGCCTGCTCGCGGGGCAGCGCGCAGGGCTGAAGATTCCTGATGAGTGCGCGGTGCTGGGGTTCGGTGACTATCCCTTCGCGCCGATGCTGCTGCCCAACCTGTCCACCATCAAGCCGCCAGCCCGCGAGATCGGCGAGGTCGCAGCGCTGCGCGTGCTGCAGTCCATCGGTGTGGTGCCACTGGATGGCGAGGTGGAACGTCTGAACCTGCTCGGCTGCCGGGTGCTGGAGCGCGAAAGCGCCTGAGCCCCGCAGCCGTCCATCCACTGCAGGAGCGAGCCGGCTCGTGAACGAGTATCCCGGCGGCTCCGTAGTCGAGCGGTTCGCGAGCAGACTCGCTCCTGCGAAAAGCTCAAGCGCGCCTACTTGGCCAACAGGTCGATCACTTCCTGGTCACTGAGCGGGTGGAAGTCCCGGTAGTGATCACCCACTGCGCGGAACGGTGACGGCGTGTCCAGGCAGATCAGGGTATCCACCTCGTCACGCAGCTTCTGCACGGTTTCCGCCGGGCCCACCGGAACGGCGAGCACTACCTTGTGCGGGTGCTGCGCACGCAGGCACTTGAGCGCGGCGCGCACACTGCTGCCAGTCGCCAGGCCGTCATCGACGACGATCAGGTCGCGATCCTCGAGTTGCGCTGGCGCCTTCGCGCCGCGGTACAGCAAACGGCGCCGCTCCAGTTCGCGGATCTGCTCCAGCACCTGCTGTTCAAACCATTCCGGCGGCGGATCAAGCTGCTCGAGCATCTGTTCGTCCACCACCCAGTTTGGCTCGGGGCCGTCGACAATGGCGCCCAGGGCGTACTCCTCGTTGCCGGGTGCGCCGATCTTGCGCACCAGCAGTACATCCAGCGGCGCGCCCAGCGCTCGGGCGACCTCCTTGGCCACGGGCACGCCACCGCGGGGCAGAGCGAGGATCAGCGGGTTTTCCAGCGGCATGTCGCGCAGGACCATCGCCAGCGCCACGCCGGCATGGCGACGGTTGGTGTATCGAACTGAGGGCATCTGAACCTCCTTTCGCGAATCACAGCAGCCTGGCCCGTGCCCGGCGCCATTTGCGGGTGCGTTTGCCGGTCCAGGCCAGACGGACCTCGCTGCGACTGCGAGCCGCCGGAAATCGATGGCGCCTGGCAGATTCGTACCGACTGAGCCTGCATGGGGCTGCCGTGAATTGTGAGCGGCAGCCCCATCGAAGGTTCAGGAATTGCGCACGGACGGCCCTATCGGGAGCGTCTGCCACACACCTTGAACGACTGCCGGTCTTGCGACTCCCAGTATCAGGTCCATGCCGAAACGGTACCGATCCCGCTCTTTGCCGGAGCTGTGCCTATAGTTGCTCCTGCGAGTTTCGTCTGCCACCAGCCAACCGAGGAGAGATTGCCATGCACGCGTACCTGATCCGCTACCGCCGCAACGGCCAACCCATGAGCACTGTGCTGGTGCAGGAGAGCCTGAGCCGCCAGCAGGCGCAACAATTCGTCCGCGCATTGCATGGGCCGATCGGGCGCGATTCGCGCTCCGATATCCAGGTCAGCGAGGTGCTCTGCACTCAGTGACCGGGGTTCCGCCGCACCGATGGCGGCCAGCGAAAACGGCGCCCGTCCCTGGGCGCCGTTTTCGTTGAAGAGAGCAGGGTGGATTCATCGTGCCGGCGAGCGCCGGAGACCACCCTCTGCCGGTCAGTGATCAGCGCGGCTGCGCTGGCCTCCCTTGCGACCCGCCTCGGATGCTCGCGCCGGGTCATTCTTGAAATTGCCGCCGCTATGCTGGCCGCCTTTCCTGCCGGCCTCGGATGCCCGCTGGGGGTCTTCCGCAAAGTTGCCTTTACCACCTCTGTGTTCGGCCATGGGGAACTACTCCGTGGGAAGTGAATGGGCGAATGCGGTGCATTCACTTCATCCGAAACAAATCGATCAGCGGTGTTCGACTGATTTTAAGAACGATCAGGCATGAATCGGGCGGCCGCTCGTTATATGGGGGAGCACGGCCGAGCGGAGTTCGCCTGCTGGCACACCGCTCACACCACGCGTTTGCGAAGCCGGCCGATGAGCTTCTGCCGCTGCTCGGCGTCCGCCTCCCAGACCTTGCCATCGAGGGCGTGGCAGATCAGCCAGATTTCTTCGTTGTTGAGCATGACCGCGCCGCCGCCGGATTCCGCGCGGCGCTTGCGGTAGGCGGCCTGCTTTTCGGCGTTGGTCATGGCGCCTTCCTTGCGGGGGCGGCCTTTGCTCGGGGCTTCGAAAGCGTCGCGAGTGGCTCTGTCCTTGGCGTCTTTCATGCGGGCCTCGTCAGGGGGTTGGTAACGCGTTACCGTATTGATCCGCTTTTCATGGTAACGCGTTACCAATAATAGCCGAGCTCGCAAGCCGCGCCAATCGTCGGCCGAGGCGACGCACTAGGTCAAATGGAGCTATTCCTCACAGGCGCACAGGGCCAAGGGAGGCTGACGTGGAACGACTGCGGAAGGTGCTAATGGCCTCGGCTTTCAACGAGACCTGCGTTGTCCAGGTGCTGCGCGAGGCCGCGCTCAAGGCCGGCACTGCCGACACGGCATCGGCGCTGATGGCCGCGGCGCAGTTGCTGGAACACGACGCGGAAACCCTGCTTCACGCCGCCCACCGGATCGATCTCGTGCTGCACCATGCGTCCGGCGAGGGAGGCACCATTTCATGGGTGGTCATGGACTGATCCAGCTCGAACGATCGATTTGAACCGCCGCCACGATCGCCCGGTCAGTGCTTGGGAGAGAGCCAGAATCCGGAGGCACCATGCAGGACGAATCCCTGACCAGGCGTTATCACGTCTGCTTTGTGCGAGACGGGCGGGAATTCGAGTTCGAAGCCGAGGACGAATCCATGAGCGAAGCGCGGGCATGGAGCCACGTGGCGCGCCATCTGCACATCCCGATCCACGATCTGCGCGGCTACCAGAAGCGCTACCACACCATCCGCCGCAATGTGGAGGCCCACAACGTGCAGGACGTTACCTACCGTGTTGCCAGGGCGGGAGACTAGGCCGCCGCCTCAGGTCTGCGCCGAGACCAGGCGGACGTCGCAGATGGTAATGCCGCGGGCGCCCAGCCAGGACTCGACCTCGGCGGAGGAGTGCAGCGGGCGGGGCTGCTCGGGGAATTCACGAACATAGATGGAGAAGGCGATCGCCTTGATATGGGGAATGCTCCGCGCGCGCATGAGCAGGTGGCGGTCCTTGCCGTTGAGTTGATACTCGATCAGCCATTGCATGGTCGTGCGACTTCCCTGGCAGGGTCGATCTGTGGAATGGCTGACAAGAGTAGCCCCTGATCGCTCAGGGGCAATACTGGTCATCGGACCGACACTTGAGCTGACCGATCAGGCGGCAGCGTCCTTGGCCTCCTCGCGCCCGGCGCGTACGTCGAAGGCGCCCCCAGTGAGCACGCCATCCACCGTGACACGCCCCTTGCCAGGCAGCAGCGGGAATACCAGCTCGGCAAATCGGTAGGCTTCCTCCAGGTGCGGGTAGCCCGACAGCACGAAGCTGTCGACTCCCAGCGCGGCATATTCCAGCAGGCGTGCCGCGACGGTTTGCGGGTCGCCTACCAGTGCGGTGCCGGCACCGCCACGGACCAGGCCGACGCCGGCCCAGAGGTTTGGCGCAACCTCCAGCTTGTTGCGGTCGCCACCATGCAGCGCGGCCATGCGCTGCTGGCCGACCGAATCCATCTTCGCGTAGTTCGACTGCGCGGCCGCGATGGTGGCGTCATCCAGGTGGCTGATCAGTTCGTCGGCGGCGGCCCAGGCCTTCTCGTTGGTTTCCCGCACGATCACATGCAAGCGCACGCCGAATCTCACCGTGCGCCCCAGGCGTGCTGCCCGTTCGCGCACGTCGGCAATCTTCTCGGCCACGGCGGCGGGTGGCTCGCCCCAGGTCAGGTAGGCATCCACATGCCTGGCGGCCAGTTCATGGGCGGCAGGGGAGGAGCCACCGAAGTACAGGGGCGGGTAGGGCTTCTGCACGGGAGGGAAGAAGTTCTGCGCACCCTTTACCTTCAGGTGCCGGCCTTCGAAGTCCACCGTCTCGCCCGACAGCAGGCGACGCCAGATGGCGAGGAATTCATCCGAGGCGGCGTAGCGTTCGTCGTGGCCGAGGAAAACGCCATCCGCCTCCAACTCAGTGCTGTCTCCGCCAGGGACTACGTTGAGCAGCAGCCGACCGTCACTGGCCTGGTCCAGGGAGGCGGCCCGGCGCGCGGAGGCTGTCGGGTTGCCCAGCGAGGTGCGCAGCGCCACCAGCAGCTTGATCCGCTGCGTGACCGGCACCAGGCTGGCCGCAGTGACCCAGGGGTCCAGGCAACTGCTGCCCGTGGGAATCAACAGGCCGTCGTAACCGAGTTGGTCGGCGGCGACCGCGATCTGCCGCATGTACTCGTTGGTCGCCGGGCGACCGCTGCCGGAATGGCCCAGGTAGCGGGTGTCGCCGGAAGTCGGCAGGAACCAGAAAATATCCAGACTCATAGGGGTGTCCTCGTTGCCATCATCGAAGTAGGGCGTCGCCCTGTCGGTGCACGCGTGGCAAGTCTTCATTGGAATGCGACCCGGCAGCCGGCACGGTTGGTGCGCTCGATTCAGGCAGGAAGGTACGAGGGCGGCTGCGCTGCGGTCCTGCGGGGCAGCAAGGCTTGTGCCAGCGCTGCGGCCCGCGGATTCCGGGGGATTCGCCGCTGGGTAGGTGTTGCTGCGGCAGCAGTGCTGTTGATCGACTGTTGCTGTGCCAGCACTTGGTGCTGCGAAAAAGGCATTAGGTTATGCCTTCCGGCGATTTGTCCTCGGAGGCGCGACCGATCAGGATAGGCATTCGTGATCGAAGCCTCTGAATACCAAGGAACACAGCAAGCGATGAACGACGCCAATCGACTGAACGAGAATGGCCCGGTGAACTGGCAACTGGCGCAGATCGTCGAGGACCTGCGCGGAGCCCGTAACGAGTGGCGATCCCGCACTGGGCGACATCCGGAACAGGGCGGTCGTGAACTGCCTTCGCGGCACTCCATCGAGGAAGTGGTCGAACGCCTGGCGAGCGCATTGTTTCCCATGCGCCTCGGCCCGAACGACCTGCGCGAGGAAAGCGAAGATTTCTTTGTCGGCCATACGTTGGACGCGGCCCTCAATGCACTGTTGGTGCAGGCCCGCCTGGAGCTGCGCTACAGCGCGCGGCAGCGCGGTGACGTAGTAGATGGTCGGATCGACGAGCATGCCGTGCTGCTGGTACGCGACTTCGCCCGTGCGCTCCCGGAAATGCGCAAATTGCTGGATGCCGACGTGCTCGCCGCCTATCAGGGCGACCCTGCCGCGCGCAGCGTCGACGAGGTTCTGCTGTGCTACCCGGGCGTCGTCGCGATTATCCACCACCGCCTTGCGCATCACCTGTACAACGCCGGCTTGCCATTGCTGGCCCGGATCATCTCGGAGCTGGCGCACTCGGCCACCGGCATCGACATCCATCCCGGCGCGCAGATCGGCAGCAGTTTCTTCATCGACCATGGCACCGGCGTGGTAATCGGAGAAACCGCGATCATCGGCAAACAGGTGCGCATCTACCAGGCGGTAACCCTGGGTGCGAAGCGCTTCACCGCTGACGAAAGCGGCCAGTTGCACAAGGGCGAACCACGCCACCCGATCGTCGAAGACGAAGTGGTCATCTACGCCGGCGCCACCATCCTGGGGCGCGTCACCATCGGCAAGGGCTCGACCATCGGCGGCAACGTCTGGCTGACTCGCAGCGTGCCGCCAGGCAGCCAGGTGAGCCAAGCCAGCCTGCAGCACGACGAGAGTCGCTGCGGCAAGGATTGATGCGATGGAAACGGGGCAGGGGAGTTGACAGCTCCCTCGCTCCTTCAGCAGTATCTGCCAGACATTTAGCGCAACGGCATTTCCATGCTTCCCACTCACGATCATTCGCTTTCCGCTTCGGGCTTCCTTGCCCAGGCTGGCGCGTGCGTCGTCGTTGCGAAGAAATCGAAGAAACAGTCGCTCATTTGACCGGGGCGCTGTCCCGTCAGATGGGCTGACAGGACACAAGGCGCAAGGTCGAACCTCCCTCCCGCTTGATTTCCGCACCCTCCCTGACGGCGACCCGACGGTCAGCCAACAGGAGTTTTTTGCATGTCGAGTTTTCGTGGAATCTGGGTGGCACTGGCCACGCCTTTTCGTGGCGGCGCCGTCGATTTTCCGGCCCTGCAGCGTCTGGTAGCGAAGCTGCTGGAGGAGGGCGTCAGCGGTTTCGTCGTCTGCGGCACCACCGGCGAGGCGGCCGCCTTGAGCCACTCGGAGCAGCTGGAAATCCTCGATGCGGTACTGCAATGGGTGCCGTCGCGGCAGGTGATCATGGGGTTGGCAGGCAACAATCAGCCTGAGCTCCTGGCCTGCCTGGAGGACATCCAGCGCCGCCCGGTGGCTGCTGTACTGGTGCCGGCGCCGTACTACATTCGTCCGTCGCAGGCCGGCCTGGAATCCTTCTTCCATACCATCGCCGACGCAGCCAGCGTGCCCGTTGTGCTCTACGACATTCCGTACCGCACCGGTGTGCGCATCGAGCGCGAAACGCTGCGCCGCATCGTCCGCCATCCCAACATTGCCGCGATCAAGGACTGCGGCGGTGACCCGGAAACCACCATGGCGCTGATCGCCGACGGACACGTCGACGTGCTCACAGGCGAGGACCTGCAGATATTCTCCAGCCTGTGCCTGGGCGGTGCCGGCGCGATCTCGGCGTCGGCCCATGTGGGTGCCGAGCTCTACATGCAGATGTTCCGGCAGATGGAGGAAGGAAATGTCATCGCTGCCCGAGCCATTTTCTACCGCTTGCTGCCCTGGATGCAGGCCGCTTTCGCTGAGCCCAATCCGTCAGCCGTCAAGGGCGCGCTGGCACTGCAAGGATTGATTGCCAACGAGGTACGCGAGCCGATGCAGGCGTGCACGCCGGCGACGCTGGAAAGGCTGCGCGGGGTTTTGGCGGCGCTGGCTGGATAGGCTCTGCAAAAGGACAAGTAACGCGTTACCAGAATGAGCAAGGAGATTCGGTAACGCGTTACTGAAGACTGGCAAGACGAAGTCGGCTGCAGTGGAATGGTTGGCGCCTGACTCGTGCGGCATGATCATGAGGCGGCTTTAATACTCGCATCAGGCTTTTCGCTGCCTGAGCGTCTGCTCGAATGATTTGCAAACCCTGAACGGATACCTGTGCATTGAAATCAGATGCGGCTTGGCAAGAGGCAGCATGAGCATCGACATCAGTGTCACGCGAAGCGCAGGAACAAGAGAATCGAGTCGCATCGGCGTGAACCGACATGGATTGATCCGGAATCGAAAGAAAGGCAGCAGAACTGTCCAGGTGGGGGATTTTGCAGATTGAAATTCGTGACACTCGAGCCCGGTAGCGCCATAGGAAACTTCGCATAATGTATATTATGTTAAATTAGATATGTGGATACCCGCAGTACTCCAGGCGTTCTCTCTGTCTGCTCAATCAGAACGCCAACCCCACTCTTAGGCTGACCACGGTATCGGCTGCCATGTCTTCACAACGGTTCATGGCGTTGACCCAGGTCTGAGCAGACTTGAGGTGATCTGCCGAAGCGCCGCTCCGCCATCTATTGACTCACAAAGCAAATGACGACGACAAGGCGACTCACCAGCTTCAAGGAGTGGCCGGCCCACGCTGATCCTCTTCCTCATGCTCGGCCACCCTCTGTGGCGAACCGTCCTGCACATTCTCCTCACCGATCTCCTCGTAGGTCTTGCGCAGCTTCTGCAATTCCTCGCTGCCTAAGTCGTCCAACCCCATCAGCACGCGGTGAGCGTGGTGGGTGGTGCGCAGCAACTCGTCGATCTTGATGTGCAGCGCGTCGGTGTCTCGGTTCTGGGTGCTCTGGATAAGGAAGACCATGAGGAAGGTGATGATGGTGGTCGAGGTATTGATGACCAGCTGCCACGTATCGTTGAAGTGAAAGAACGGCCCGCTGAGTGCCCAGGCCACCAGCAGCACGCAGGCCAGGGCGAAGGTCAGTGGGCGGCCGGCCCATTGCGAAAGGGCTTGGGCAAAGCGTGAAAAGCCCGCCCCGCCCTTCTTCCCTGCTGCTGGTTGCGTGGGGTCGTGCGAAGGGGGAATTGCTTTCCGTTGACCCGCCGCTGAGGGGGCGCCCCGCTGGGGCTGAGCGTGGGCAGGCAAATCACCGCGCGATCCTGGTCCGATCATGGCATGCACTCCGCTGAAGTGGGGCCTGACCGGTAGAGACGTGGCAGCCTGGGGAGTTCAGAAATCTGCTCTGAGCCCGCACTGCCAGTGGTGTAGCGATCGGTATTGAAGCTCTGCGTTGCCATTGTTCCCGGCCGATGCGAAACACCGCGCATCGGCCAGGCGACCAACGTCAGAAACGCGGGTCGTCGGTGGGTTTGGTGCCGTAATAGTCGTGGATCTGCTGGCTCCAGGTCGGGTCCTGCATATCCGGCCAGTCGTGTTTATCGAACCCTGGTGCACTGGACAGGCGTTCCTTGTCGACGTCCAGGACGAAGCGCTTGTTGACGGTGTCCAGGCGCAGCGCGCTCCAGGGCACCGCAAAGAGTTTCTCGCCCATGCCGAGGAACCCGCCGTAGGACAGCACCGCATAGGCGACACGGCCACTCTGCGTATCCAGCATGATTTCCTTGATGTCGCCCAGGTCTTCGTCGCGGGTGTTGTAGACATCGTTGCCGATCAGGGTGTCGGCGCCCATCAGGCGCGGGCCCGGCCCACGACTGGAGTCGGCCTCGACGGCGACGGGGCGATTCTTGTACATGCCATAGGTATCGCGATCTTCGTAGTTCATGGAGTGCTCCTGGCCATTGGCCACGGAAGGCTGGAGCAGCTTCGCACCGGGGCGGTCGACTCTGCTCCAGGTGCGCACGGAACGATTTGGGCCGTGCGCATCCAGCGCGGGACCGGGGGTGGCCCGGTTCCGGCAGCTTCGGGTGAAGTGCCAGACTGATTCAGCAAGTTCCACGCCCGGTTCGTCCCTGAGCGTAGGAGGACGCGATAGAGCGGCTGGGCCAGGAATTGATCGCACGGTGCAATCAGCAGAACGCCCGATCCGCCCTTGCGGCCTGTGCAAAACACCCGAGCGGTACGGATTGCTGGGCGCGTTTTGGCAGCCATCGCTATACCGGCCGCGCGCCGCCGAATTGGCCGCAAAGCACAGGACAAATCGGTTTGAACCGCAAACCGCAACGCGAGGTCGGCATGGCATAGAGGCTCCGAAAGGGGGAATGCCATGAAACACGACCGCTCGCACGCCCTGTCTCGTCTGCTGCGCGACTTCGAACTGCCGCAGGATGCTTCTCAGCAGGTGCCCTTTGTCGGCGCCGCGCTGCGCCAGTTGATCGACGACGGACTTGATCGTTTGCCCTTGCCCGCCAGTGGCGCAACCCTCGAGCGGTGGCAAGCCCTGGCGGCTGTGGCGGGCAGCGATCTATCCCTGCTCAAGCTCTACGAGGGACACACCGACGCCCTGGCCATTCTGGCAGAGCTGGATGGCGAGCCCCAGTGCGGAATCTGGGCCGTCTGGGCGGCAGATCCGCCCACTCCCTGTGTCGAGGTGGTGGCTCGCGAGGCGGGCCATGTACGCATCAGCGGGAGCAAACCCTGGTGTTCCGGCGCAGCCGTGGCGGAGCACGCATTGGTCACGGTGAAAGATGAGCAGCAGCGTACCCAGCTGGTCGCCGTCCCCCTCGCCCAGCCCGGCGTAAGCGTCGGAAGCAGCGGTTGGAACGCCGTGGGAATGGCAGCCACGGGCAGTGTGGCGGTGACCTTCGACCAGGCGCTGGCCCGCTGCGTCGGCGGCCCGCAGGAGTACCTGGAACGTCCAGGCTTCTGGCATGGCGGCGCAGGCATCGCCGCTTGCTGGTATGGCGCCGCGGGTCGCCTGGCGGATTATCTTCGCCAGGGCCGTAGCGAGGATCCCCATGCCATGGCGCACCTGGGAGCGGTCGATGCAGCCCTGGCCGGGGCCGCCGGGGCACTTCGCGAATGCGCCGGCTGGATCGACGAGAACCCCGCCGCCCCCTCGGAGCTGGCCGCCCGCCGGGTTCGCGCCCAGGTCGAAGGCGCTGTCGAAGCCGTGCAATGGCATGTCGGCCGGGCACTCGGGGCAACGCCGTTCTGCCGCGACCGACGCTTCGCTCGGTTGGCCGCAGACCTGCCGGTCTTCCTCCGGCAGAGCCACGGAGAGCGCGACCTGGCCCACCTGGGCAGGCACCTGAAGCGTCTCGAAATCGAGTCCTGGGCACTATGAGCCAGGCGCAGAACCTCATAGCCGGAACCCAGGGCACACCGCCTTCGCTGTGGCGCTCATGCATCCAGCTCGAACGACTGCCGCGCCTCCGCCGCGAAGAACTGGTGCCGCCGGGGCGCCGATTGGTCGTCGTCGCCCCGCATCCTGACGATGAAGTACTGGGCTGCGGAGGGCTTCTTGCCAGCCTGGCGGCACAGGACTGCGCGGGCCTGCTGGTTTCCGTGACGGATGGCGAAGCCAGCCATCCCGGTTCCACACACTGGACAGCAGACACGCTGCGGCAGACACGAATCGTCGAAAGCCGCAGCGCCCTCACCCGCCTCGGCATCGATCTCGGCCAATGGCAGTGGCGACGCTTGCGATTGCCCGATGGCGGCGTCACCGCAGCAGCGCTTCGCGACCCGTTGCGCGCCCTGCTGCGCCCGGGTGATCGACTGGTCAGTACCTGGCGAGAGGACGGCCATTGCGATCACGAACAGGTCGGGCTCGCCTGTGCGCAATTGGCGGCAGAGTGCGGCGCCCGGCATTTCGAGACTCCGATCTGGGCGTGGCACTGGGCCTTTCCCGGTGACCCGCGCCTGCCCTGGAGCCGCGCACGGCGCCTGGACCTTGACGACGAAGCGCTGCGACGCAAGCGCCAGGCTCTCGAAGCCCACGCCAGCCAACTGCAAGGCAGCACGCCGATCCTCAGCGCCCGGTTGCTGGAGACCCTGCTGCAGCCCTTCGAGGTGTATTTCCTGTGAACGCCGAGAAACGAGCCCTGCCGCCCGAGCATTTCGACCGGCTGTACCGCGATGACCCGGACCCCTGGTCATTCCGAACCTCCTGGTACGAGAAGCGCAAGCGCGACCTGCTGCTCGCCTGTCTCCCCCGCATGCGATTTCGCAGCGGCTACGAACCGGCCTGTGCCAACGGCGAAACCAGTGTCGAGCTGGCCCGGCGGGTCGACCATCTGCTGTGCGCCGATTACAGCGGGGAGGCTGTCGCGCTGGCTCGCCAGCGCCTTGCTGGACTAGGCAATGTGCGCGTGGTGCGGCAGGCACTGCCCGAGCAATGGCCGCAGGCGAGGTTCGAACTCATCGTGCTGGGTGAGCTGGGCTACTACCTGGGAGGGCAAGCCTGGCAGCGGACTTGCCGGAAAGCGGCGGCGAGCCTGGCGGAGGGCGGCGTACTGCTGGCCTGTCACTGGCGGCACCCGATCGAAGGCTGCACGCTGATCGGCGACGAGGTCCATGAGGCGATCACCCTGGCGATGGGGTTTGCGCCCAGTGTGCAGCATCTGGAGGCCGACTTCCGCCTGGAACTCTGGGCCAACGAGGCTCCCGGATGATTGGCATTCTCGTACCGGCGCACAACGAGGCCGCGCTGCTGGGAACCTGCCTGCGCTCCCTGCAGCAGGCAGCCTTGCATCCCGGCCTGAAGGGCGAGCCGGTGTGCATCCTCGCGGTGCTGGACGCCTGTTCCGACGATAGCGAATCCGTCGCCGCCTCGCTGGGCGTCGCCGTGCTGCAAGTCCACGAGCGCAATGTCGGTCATGCGCGCAGGGCCGGCGCCGCGTGGCTGCTCGCCCAGGGAGCACGCTGGCTCGCCTGCACCGATGCCGACACCTGCGTCAGCGATGACTGGCTGGTTCGCCAGCTGGCCTTCGGCGCCGAGGCCGTCTGCGGCACGGTGCAGGTATCGGATTGGTCGGGCCACGACGAACAGGTGCGCCTTCGCCATGAAGAGCATTACCAGTGCCGCGAGGACCATCGCCACATCCACGGAGCCAACCTCGGGATCTGCGCCCGGGCTTATCAGCGGGCCGGGGGATTCCGTCCCCTGCCCTGCAACGAGGATGTCTGCCTGGTTCGTGACCTGGAGCGAAGCGGCGCGCGGATCGTCTGGACCCATCAGACCTGCGTCACTACCAGCGCGCGCGCCGATTACCGGGCCTCCGGCGGCTTCGGCGAGTTCCTCGCGAATCTCTCGGCGCGCTGAACGGACGAGTTCACCCGATGATCCGTCGATCAGAGCCAACACAACCCACCCCGCGAAGCGCAGCGGCAAGGCGTATTGCAACCGGCTGAAAGCCGGGTCGTGCATTCTGCTGGTTGCACATAGCCAGCCGCATTTGAGTTTTCTCTTTTCTTTCAGTTACTTGGCTTCAAGCCGGCGACTGGTACGGACCCTGCTTACGGCTTTAAGTGACCATCGGGGGCTTTCCATTGGGCTTCTTGACCGGCGGGGCCTTTCCCCCTGCCTGAGTGACCGCAGTAACAGCAGTTCCGGAGCCACCCCAGACATTTCGGTAGCTGGCGCCTGTCTGTACAGAAGGAGCAACCGGCCGCGGCCGACCACCGGGCCTGTTGGCGGAAAGACGAAACTTCGCCCTCCGCCCCCCTGTCACCCGAAGTACGGCACCCACCCACGGAGACCCGCAGGGCCGGCAGATAAAGCCACGGCCCGGCTGACACAGAGAGGAACGAACGATGCGCAACCAGCTGGCCGATGTGCGTCTGGAAGACGCCACAATCAACCTCAGCGCGATACCCTCGGCCGATGGTGCGCCGCCGCAGCGACGCAAACGGATTCTCTTCGTCTCTTCGGAGTTTTCAGATTTCGTCAAGGCCGGCGGCCTGGGCGATGTCTCCTCTGCCCTGCCCCGTGCCCTGCTGGGTGACCACGATATCCGCGTGCTGATTCCCGGCTACCCACAGGTACTCAAGGGCGCCGTGGCGTGCAAGATGGTTGGCCGCCTGCCCGGCCTCGCGGCCTTGCCCGCCTGTGATATCGGCGAGCTGCGGCTCGCCGACGGGCTGGTGGTGTACGCGGTGATCTGCCCGGAACTCTACGACCGCCCCGGCACCCCGTATGTAGACCAGAACGGCCATGAATGGGCCGACAACCACATCCGTTTTGCACGGTTGAGCCTCGCCGCCGCAGACCTGGCTGCCGGCATGAGCGAACTCGCATGGAGCCCGGACCTGCTGCACGTGAACGACTGGCCCACGGCTCTTGCTCCGGCCTATATGGCCTGGCGCGGACAATCGACGCCCAGCGTACTGACCATCCATAACCTCGGTTACCAGGGCGCCTGCCCGCTGGGCTGCTGCGCCGAACTGGGCCTGCCGGAAACAGCCGGCTTGCCGGAAAGCATGGAATTCTACGGCAAGCTGTCCTTCCTCAAGGCCGGTATCAGCCACTCCAGCCACATCACAACGGTGAGCGAAACCTACGCACGCGAGATCACCGGAGAAGAATTCGGTTGCGGCATGCAGGGCATACTCTCCCAGCGCCGCGACCGTGGCCAGCTCAGCGGCATTACGCATGGCATCGATGCGGGCTGGGACCCGTCCTGTGACCCGCATCTGATCGAGGGCTTCGACGTCACCCGGCTGGCCGGCAAGCGACGCAACGCCGAATACGTGGAGAAGCACTTCGGCCTGCTGCCAGGCCGCGGCCCGCTATTCGCCGTGGTGTCGCGACTGGTGCACCAGAAAGGCATCGATCTGACCCTGGCGATTGCCGACGAGATGGTCGCGGCCGGCGGACGACTGGTGTCCATCGGCTGTGGCGAACCGGAGCTGGAACTGGCCATGTGCGAGCTGGCTGAGCGCTATCCCGGTCGGGTCGGTGTGCAGATCGCCTTCGACGAAACCCTCGCCCGGCGCATCTATGCCGCCAGCGATTTCCTGCTCATGCCCTCGCGTTACGAGCCCTGCGGCCTCAGCCAGATGTATGCCCAGCGTTTCGGCTCGTTGCCGATCGCGCGGCACACCGGCGGCCTGGCCGACACCATCGTCGATGGCGTCACCGGCCTGCTGTTCCGCGAAGAGACCCCGGCCAGCTACTACGACGCTGTGCGCCGGGCGCTGAATATCTACCGCTATCCGGAGCTGATGCACGCCATGCGCTGCAAGGCCATGGACTCGCCGCTGACCTGGGGCGACGCCGTTCGCCCCTACAGCGCTCTTTACCAGCGCCTGCTCCAGGCGCCCGCGCAGGCCGCACGATGACGTCACGTCATGGAGCCCAGGTCCTGCCCGGCGGCAAGGTGAGGTTCGCGCTGTGGGCCCCGGATGCCCACTGGGTGGAGGTCGAGTTGGGCGGCGATCGCCGATATCCGCTGGAGGCGACGCGGGACGGCTGGTTCAGCGCCGAACTGGCAGCTGTTGCCGGCCAAACCTATCGGTACCGCATCGATCACCAACTGAGCGTGGCGGACCCGGCCTCCCGCCACCAGGCCGGCGGTGTCGAGGGCGAAAGCCGCGTGGTCGACCCCACCGCATTCCGCTGGCGCTACCCGCAATGGCGTGGCCGGTCCTGGCATGAAACGGTGCTTTACGAGGCCCATGTCGGCCTGTTCGGCGGCTATGCCGCGTTCCAGGGACGGCTGGCGGAGCTGGCAGAACTGGGCGTGACCGCCATCGAGCTGATGCCGCTGAATGCCTTTCCCGGCCGGCGCAACTGGGGTTACGACGGCGTGCTGCCCTACGCCCCCTCCTGTGCCTACGGCGATCCGGACCGTTTGCGCCAGTTCATCGACGAGGCGCACGGCCTTGGGATCATGGTCTTCGTCGATGTGGTCTACAACCACTTCGGCCCGCAGGGTAATTATCTGGGGCGCTACGCCAGCGCCTTCTTCCGCCGCGACCAGCAGACTCCCTGGGGCCCGGCCATCGACTTCCACCATCCGGCGGTGCGCGAGTTCTTCATCGGCAATGCCGAGATGTGGGTGCGTGAATACCGCGTCGACGGACTGCGCCTGGATGCCGTGCACGCCATTGCCGACAAGGACTTCCTCCGCGATCTCGCCACCCGTGCCCGCCACGCCGCCGAAGGCCGCCAACTGCACCTGGTGCTGGAGAACGAACACAACGAGGCAAGCCTGCTGCGCCGCAGCACTGAGGCAAACAACGACAGCTTCGACGCGCAATGGAACGACGACCTGCACCATTGCCTGCACGTGTTGCTCACCGGCGAGGATGAAGGCTACTACGCCGACTTTGCCCACGACCCCATCGGCCGCCTGTGCCGCTGCCTGAGCCAAGGCTTCGCCTTCCAGGGCGAGACCGACTACCGCGGCATCGCCCGTGGCGAACCCAGCGGTGCGCTGCCGCCGCAGGCGTTCGTGGCCTTCACCCAGAACCACGACCAGGTCGGCAACCGCGCCCTGGGCGAGCGCCTGACCAGCCTGGCGCACACCGACGCGCTGCGCGCCGCCACCGCGCTGGTGCTGCTCAGCCCGATGATCCCGATGCTGTTCATGGGCGAGGAATGGGGCGAGAGGCAGCCCTTCCTGTTCTTCACCGACTACCAGGGCGACCTCGCCCGCGCCGTCACCGAGGGCCGCCGCGAGGAGTTCAAACGCTTCAGCCGGTTCGCCTCGCCCGGTGCCGCGGCCTGGATTCCCGACCCCAACGACTACCAGACCTTCATCGCCTCGCGTCCGCGCCCGGACCAGGGCGATGACGCCTGGCGCGAGCACTACCGGCAATTGCTGCAAGTACGCCAGCGCTGGCTGGTGCCACACCTGCCCGGCAGCCGCGCGCTGGAGGCGAAGCCACTGGGCGGGCGCGCCCTGAGCGCGCGCTGGCAACTGGGCGACGGCAGCCAGTGGCGCCTGGACCTCAACCTGGGAACGGACGACGTCGCCGTCGAGCCGCCGGCCGAAAGCGCCCAGCTGCTGTTCTGCTGCGGGCAGAGTGCGGCGCATTACCGACATGGCTGGCTCGGCGCGGCGTCGCTGGTCGCCAGCCTGGAGGCGCGCCGATGAGCGATGCACAGCTGGAGCGCCTGGCGGCTGAAGCCGGGCTGATGATCGACTGGGTCGACGCCGATAATCGTCCCCAGCGACTCAGCGCCGACGTGCAGCGCAGTGTGCTGCAGGCCCTGGGCTTCGCGGCGCAGAGCCCGGAGCAGATCCGCCAGAGCCTGAACGAGCTGGAACAGCGGCGCGCCCAGGTACCGCCGCTGCTGACCGCCGACTGCGGTCGGCCGGTCAGCGTGCCGGTCGCCCCAGGCACCCGCTACAAGCTGTTCAACGAGGACGACAGCGGCCACAGCGAAGGCCATGTCGACGAGCATGGGCAGATTCCAGCCCTCGAACACGGCGGCTACTACCCGCTGCACCTGGGCACGCATGAACTGATCCTCGCCGTGGCGCCGCCGCGCTGCCCTTCGGTTGCGCAGTTTTGCGGCGGACGGCGGCACGTATGGGGCCTGGCGGCACAGCTGTACTCGTTGCGCAGCGAGGCGGACGGCGGCGCCGGCGACCTCCGCGCACTCGCCCAACTGGTTCGCGCTGCCGCCGGGCAAGGCGCCGACGCCGTGGCGATCAGCCCGGTGCATGCCATGTTCCCTGCGGCGCGGGAAATCTACAGCCCCTACTCGCCCTCCAGCCGACTGCTGTTCAACGAGCTCTATGCCGCTCCCGCCCTGGTGCTGGGCGACGAGCCGGTACGTCGGGCATTCGTTGCCGCCGGCCTGGAGGCCGAGCGGGAGCGCCTGGAACACTTGCCGCTGATCGACTGGCAGGCCGTCGCCCACCTGCGCGATCGCTTGCTGGCACAGCTCTATGGGCAGTTCCAGCACCACAGCGGCGCCCTGCAGGAGGACTTTCTCGCCTTCCGCAACCAGGGTGGCGCCGAGCTGCTTCAGCACTGCTGCTTCCAGGTCCTGCAGTTGCGTCGCGTCGCGGCCGGCGATGGGCTCGACTGGCGCTCCTGGCCTGAGCCCTATCGCAATGCGGCAAGCGCCGAGGTCGGCCACTTCATGGTGGAGGAGGAACAGGCGATCAGCCAGCAGGCATTCGGCCAATGGCTGGTCGCCCGCGGCCTGCAGCAGGTGCAGCGACAGGCGCGTGAGGCCGGCATGGGCATCGGCCTGATCGCCGACCTCGCGGTAGGCGCCGAACCTTCCGGCAGCCAGGCCTGGATGCGCCAGGACGAGCTGCTCACCGGCGTCAGCGTCGGCTGCCCGCCGGACATCCTCAATCGTAGCGGGCAGAACTGGGGGATCTGCGCCTTTTCCCCGGACGGCCTGCGGCGCAACGGCTACCGCGCCTTCATCGAGATGTTGCGGGCCAACCTGCGCTACGTCGGTGGTCTGCGTATCGACCATATCCTCGGCCTGCGCCGGCTCTGGGTGATCCCGGCGGAAGCCGCGCCGCAGGACGGCGCCTACCTGGACTACCCCATCCAGGATCTGCTGCGGCTGGTCTGCCTGGAAGCAGAGCGGGCTCGGGCCATCATCATCGGCGAGGACCTCGGTACGGTACCGCCGGGGCTGCGCGAGGCGCTGGCCGAACGTGGCATCCTGGGCATGCGTGTCCTGCTGTTCGAGCAGCAGCACGGCCACTTCATCGCCCCGCGACACTGGCCGGAGGGTGCGCTGGCCACCAGCAGCACCCACGACCTGCCGACCCTGGAGGGATGGCAGAGAGGACGTGACATCGACTGGCGCGAAAAGCTCGGCCAGCGCAGCCGCGAAAGTGCCGCCGAAGAACGCAACACCCGCCAGTACGAAACCTTCGCCCTGCGACAGGCTCTTGCAGAAAGCGCTATTCAGACCGATGCGATGCTCGACGGCGCCATCGAGTTCCTCGGCGCCACACCCGCGCCCCTGGTGCTGCTGCCGCTGGAAGATGCTCTGGCCTGCGTCGAGCAGCCGAACCTGCCTGGGCCGGGCGACAGACACCCGAACTGGCGGCGCCGCTTCGAGGAAAACGCGGCCCGGTTGCTTGATTCCCCACCGGTACGCGCCCGCCTGGAGCGCCTGCGTCGTGCCCGCAGCGAGGGCCGCGAGCATGAGTGAAATCCGCGCCACCCTGCGCCTGCAATTCAATCGCGAGTTCACCCTCGACGACGCCCTCCCCTGGCTGGGCTACTTCGCCCGCCTGGGGATCAGCCACCTCTACGCCTCGCCCTTGCTGGCCGCGCAACCGGGCTCGATGCATGGCTACGACGCCGTGGACCCGAGCCGCATCAGCGATGAACTGGGCGGCGAGCCGGCGCTGCGGCGGCTGGTGGACGGGCTGCGGCAGCACGGCATGGGCCTGATCGTGGATACCGTGGCCAACCACATGCGTATCGGCGACGCCAATCCCTGGTGGCAGGACGTGCTCGAATGGGGGCTGGACAGCCCTTACGCGCAGTTCTTCGACATCCGCTGGCACAGCGACGACCCGCTGCTCGACCAGCAGGTGCTGTTGCCCTGCCTTGGCGAGGACTATGTCGATGAAGTCAGCGGCGGGGGCATCCGCCTGGATTACGACGCTGCCAGCGCGCGCTTCCTGCTGCGCTATGGCGAACAGCGTTTCCCGGTCTGCCCCTCCAGCTACGGCATGATCCTCTGCCACACCGACAGCTTCGAGCTGCTGGCCCTGGCACCACGTTTCGTCGAACTGCACCACCACCCCATGGCCCGCCACCTCGCCCACGACATATGCCGCCAAGCCGCGGTCGCGCTGGCCGACAGTGGCCGGCTGGAGCGCCTGCTGGACTCCTACCGCGCCGACTGGCACAGCCTGCACCGGCTCATCGAACAACAGCACTATCGCCTGGCCAACTGGCGCGTGGCGGCGGACGACATCAACTGGCGGCGCTTCTTCGACATCAACGAACTGGTCGGCCTGCGCGCCGAACGCCCCGACGTTTTCGAGGCCAGCCACGCCTACCTGCTGAAACTGATGACCGAAGGGCTGATCG
Organism: Pseudomonas sp. HS-18; assembly: GCF_020401845.1. NCBI lineage: Bacteria > Pseudomonadati > Pseudomonadota > Gammaproteobacteria > Pseudomonadales > Pseudomonadaceae > Pseudomonas > Pseudomonas sp. HS-18. The sequence continues at coordinate 3,376,714 of NZ_CP084413.1, read as the reverse complement.
ATGGCCTGCGCATCGACCACGTGGATGGCCTCGCCGACCCGCGCGGCTATTGCCGGCGCCTGTGGCGCGCCACCCACGGCGCGCCGGTCTTCGTGGAGAAGATCCTCGCCCCCGGCGAGACCCTCCCAGCCGACTGGAAGGTCCGGGGCAGCACCGGCTATGACTTCATGAATCAGCTTTCGCTGCTGCAGCACGAAGCGCGCGGCGAGCCGGTGCTTCGCCATCTGTGGCTGGAATTCAGCGGTCGCCAGGACGGCTTCGCCGAGGAAGTCCGCCAGGCGCGCGAGCGCGTGCTGAACTCGCTGTTCGCCGGCGACGTCGAAGGCCTCGCCCTGCAGCTCTGGCAGATCGCCCGCTTCGAGCTGGCCAGCCGCGACATTCCGCTGGGTTCGATCAGGCGCGCGCTGTTCCAGCTGCTCGTCGCCTTCCCGGTCTACCGCACCTATACCCATGCCCTGGGTCGCTCGACGCAGGACCAGCGCTTCTTCACCCAGGCCCTGGAACAGGCCCGGCAGCAATTGGAACCGATGGACCAGCGCACCCTCGGCTGGCTCGACCGCATCCTGGGCGGCGAGCCCCTGCGCAGCCTGCCGCCGGGGCCATTGCGGCAGCTGCGCAAGCGGGCTCTGGACCGTTTCCAGCAGCTCACCCCGCCCATCGCCGCCAAGTCCCTGGAAGACACCGCCTGTTATCGCTCGGCGGCGGCGCTGGGGCGCAACGACGTCGGCTTCGATCCGCAGCAGATGGGAGGCGATGTCGAGGCTTTCCACCGCGCCTGCCAGGAACGCCTGCGCGACTTCCCCGGCGCCCTGCTCGCCACCGCCACCCACGACCACAAGCGCGGCGAAGACTGCCGCGCCCGCCTGGCGGTGCTCAGCGAGCGCGCCGAATGGTTTGCCGAGCAAGCCTGGAGCTGGTGGAAACTGGCCGCTCCACTGCGCCGGCAGACTGCCCGCGGCCCCGCGCCCAGTGGCGGCGACGAGCTGATTCTGTACCAGTGCCTGCTCGGCAGTTGGCCGCTGGAGCTGGCCGCCGATGACGAAGCAGGCCTGCGCGATTACCACCAGCGCATCGAGCAGTGGCAGCTCAAGGCCATTCGCGAGGCCAAGCTGGACAGCGACTGGAGCTCGCCCAACGAAGCCTACGAGCAGGGCTGCAGCGAATTCCTCGAAGCACTGCTGCTCGGTGCGCCCGCTTTGCCGCTGCGCCAGGCCATCGCCAGGGCGGCGTCCAGCCTCATGCCCGCCGGCGCACTGAACGCCCTGGTGCAGTGCGTGTTGCGCACTACCGTGCCGGGTGTGCCCGACCTCTACCAGGGCTGCGAATTCTGGGACTTCAGCCTGGTCGACCCGGACAACCGACGCATCCCCGACTTCCCGGCCCGCGAAGCGGCTCTGGATGGCCCGCCGGACTGGCCCGCGCTGTTGCGCGACTGGCGCAATGGCCAGATCAAGCAGGCCCTGCTGGCCTGCGCACTCGGTCTGCGCCGACGCTGGCCGACGCTGTTCGCTGCCGGCGACTACCTGCCGCTGGAGGTGCGCGGCGAATTCGCCGCGCAGGTGGTGGCCTTCGTCCGCAGCCATGCCGGCCAGCATCTGCTGGTGGTGGTACCGCGCTGCGCCGCCGCGTTGCTGGGCCAATCTCGCCTGCCCCTGGTCGATGCGCAAGGTTGGCGGGACACCCGCCTGCACCTGCCTTCTTCCCTGGCCGCCATCCGCTGGAGCGGGCTGGCCGGCCCCCTCGAACCGCACGACGGGGAGCCGCTGCTGGCCGAGCTGCTGGCCGAGGTCCCGGTCAACCTGCTGATATCCGGAGGTGAAGGATGAAAATCGACGAGCGAAGAGTCCGGGACCTGGCCTACCAGATCTGGGAGTCCGAAGGACGCCCCGACGGCCAGCACGAACGCCACTGGCGCATGGCCCTCAGCCTTGCCGCCGCCGAAGCGGGCGAGGCCGTCCCCGAAAACGAAGAGCCCGTGCAGCCACGCTTCGAGGGCGAGCAGGAGCCGGAAAAGCCGGCAATCCTGCAGGAGCCGCCACGACGCAAGGGCCGACTGCCCAAGGCAACCCCCGAAACCCCCGACGCACCGCAAACCTCCAGTGAAGCCGTGGCACCGCCGCCGCCCGCCGAGCGCAACTCACCGCCCAAAGCCAGGCCGGCCAGGAGCGCGCCGACCGACAAGCAGCGCAAGAGCAAGCCTTCCGCGGCCGCGAAAGCCACGTCCAAACCCTCGGGCGTGCGGCCGCCGACATCGAAGCCATCCCCATCCGACTGATCCCTGGAGCCCGCCATGACACGACGTGCACAGTCCCGCGTTACCGAAGGGCGCCCTTTCCCCCTGGGCGCCACCTGGGACGGCCTGGGCGTCAATTTCGCGCTGTTCTCCGCCCATGCCACCAAGGTCGAGCTGTGCCTGTTCGATGCGCAGGGCAAGCGCGAACTGGAACGCATCGAGCTGCCCGAATATAGCGACGAGATCTGGCACGGTTACCTGCCTGACGCCCATCCCGGGCAGATCTACGGCTATCGCGTGCATGGCCCCTACGAGCCGGACGCCGGCCACCGTTTCAACCCCAACAAGCTGCTGATCGACCCCTACACGCGGCAACTGGTTGGCGAGCTGCACTGGTCCGAAGCGCTGTTCGGCTACACCATCGGCTCGGCGGATGCGGACCTGAGCTTCGACGAGCGCGACAGCGCCGCCTACGTGCCCAAGTGCAAGGTCATCGACCCGGCCTTCACCTGGGGCGAGCAGCAGCCGGTGCGCGTGCCCTGGGATGAAACGGTGATCTACGAGGCCCACCTGCGCGGCCTGAGCATGCGCCACCCTGAGGTGCCCGACCGCCTGCGCGGCACCTGCGCCGGGCTGATGAACAGCAGTCTGCTGGGTCACCTGCGGCAACTGGGCGTCACCAGCCTCGAACTGCTGCCGGTGCATGGCTTTCTCGATGACAAGCACCTGCTGGAAAAGGGCATGAGCAACTACTGGGGCTACAACAGCATCGCCTTCTTCGCGCCCCAGGCCCGCTACCTCGCCAGCGGGCATATCAACGAGTTCAAGGAAATGGTCGCGCACCTGCACGACGCCGGCATCGAGCTGATCCTCGACGTGGTCTACAACCACACCGCCGAGGGCAACGAGCTCGGCCCGACCCTGTGCATGCGCGGCATCGACAACATTTCCTACTACCGTCTGCAGGCCGACAATCGCCGCTACTACGTCAACGATTCCGGCACCGGCAACACCCTCGACCTGAGCCACCCTTGCGTGCTGCAGATGGTCACCGACTCGCTGCGCTACTGGGCCACCGAAATGCGCGTGGACGGCTTCCGCTTCGACCTCGCCTCGATCCTCGGCCGCTACGCCGACGGTTTCGAAGAGCGCCACAGCTTCCTCGTCGCTTGCCGCCAGGACCCGGTACTGAGCCATCGCAAGCTGATCGCCGAACCCTGGGATTGCGGCCCCGGCGGCTATCAGGTCGGCGGGTTCCCGCCGGGCTGGGTGGAATGGAACGACCGTTTCCGCGACACCGTGCGCAGCTTCTGGCGCGGCGACGAGGGCCAATTGCCCGACCTCGCCCGGCGGCTCACCGCCTCCGGCGACCTGTACGACCAGCGCGGGCGGCGTCCCTATGCCTCGGTCAACTTCATCACCGCCCATGACGGCTTCACCCTGCGCGACGTAGTCAGCTACAACCACAAGCACAACCAGGCCAACGGCGAGGACAACCGCGACGGCCACGACGACAACCGCTCCTGGAACCACGGTGTCGAAGGCCCCACCGACGATGCCGGAATTCGCCGCCTGCGCGTGCAGCAGATGAAGAATCTGCTGGCCACCCTGCTGCTCTCCCAGGGCACGCCGATGCTGCTGGCCGGCGATGAGTTCAGCCGCACCCAGCAGGGCAACAACAACGTCTACTGCCAGGACAACGAACTGGGCTGGGTGGACTGGAACCTCGACGACGAGGGCCGTGAACTGCTGGCCTTCACCCACCGCCTGATCCGCCTGCGCCAGGCCTATCCGATCCTGCGGCGCGGGCGCTTCCTGGTCGGCGAATACAACGAGGAGCTGGGTGTACGCGATGTCACCTGGCTTGCGCCCGAAGGCGAGGAAATGACCGAGGACCATTGGCACGACCCGCAGCGCCGCAGCCTGGGCATGCTCATGGATGGCCGCGCCCAGCCCACCGGCATCCGCCGCAGCGGTGGCGACGCCACCTTGCTGCTGCTGGTCAATGCCGGGCACGAAGGCCTGGACTTCATCCTCCCGAAAACCGCACAAGGCCGCGACTGGCAGTTCCTGCTGGACACCGCCGAGCTGCCGCGGGAACACGAGCACAGCTGGGCGTTCGGTGCCGCCTACCCGCTGGGTGCGCGCGCCCTGGCGCTGTTCACCCTGCGTCGCAGCGAGGACTGACCGCTGGGCGATCCCACGGAACGCTGCCCAGCGAACCCCGGTCGGACGTTCAGGAACCGGGCGTCAGCGAGCCGGAAAAACAACCACCGCCGAAGGAGAACCCGATGCCACCAGCCGCCTCCCGCCCAAGCCTCCGCCACCTGGCGGGCTGAGCCGATGAAGGCCCTGCACATCGGCATTTCCGGCTGGCGCTATGCGCCCTGGCGCGGCGACTTCTACCCGCAGGGACTGCGCCAGAAGGACGAGCTGCGCTACGCCTCCCGCGCCTTCAACAGCATCGAGTTGAACGGCTCCTTCTACTCGCTGCAGAAGCCCGAGTATTACCGCCGGTGGGCGCAGGACACGCCCGAAGGTTTCGTCTTCAGCCTCAAGGGCCCGCGCTACATCACCCACATCAGGCGCCTGCGCGATGCCGAGGAAGGACTCGCCAACTTCTTCGCCTCCGGCCCCCTGGAGCTGGGCGAGAAGCTCGGGCCGCTGCTCTGGCAACTGCCGCCCAGCCTGCAGTACGACGAGGACGTGGTGGAAAGCTTTCTGGCGCTGCTGCCGCGCACCAGCGAGGCCGCGCTGGACCTGGCGAAGGCCTCCGCCAGCCGTCGGCCGCCGCACTGGCCCCGGTCGCTGAAGCGGCGCCCGCTGCGTCATGCCATGGAAGTTCGCCATGCCAGCTTCGCCTGCGCACAATTCGCCCGGCAGTTGCGTCAGCACGGCGTCGCCCTGGTCTTCGCCGACGCACCGCGCAAGTGGCCTTACGGCGAGGACCTCACCGCCAGGGACTTCGTCTACCTGCGCCTGCACGGCGACAAGGAACTCTACGCCAGCGGCTATGGCGACGCCGCCCTCCAGCGCTGGAGCGAGCGCGTAGCCCGCTGGCGGCGCGGGCTGCAACCCGCCGACGCGGAGCTGTTCGACGGCGCCACCCGCGGCGATCGCCGGCAGCGCGAGGTGTTCTGCTATTTCGACAACGACATCAAGGTCCGCGCGCCCTACGACGCCAGCAAGCTGATGAGGTTGCTCGATCTGCAGCTCAAGGGGCGACAGGAACCCGGCCAACCGGCGGGAGACTGGGCATGAGCCAGGCCGAACGCGCCCCTCTGGTGCCCGCCGCTGAGCAGGGCAATACGCGGCTGCGGATGCTTACGGTGAACACCCACAAGGGTTTCAACGCCTTCAACCGCCGCTTCATCCTCCACGAACTGCGCGATGCGGTGCGCGCCACCTCGGCGGACCTGGTGTTTCTCCAGGAAGTCCACGGCGAACACCAGTTGCACGCCGAACGCCATCCGAACTGGCCGAGCGGACCACAGTACGAGTTCCTCGCCGACAGCATGTGGCCGGCCTTCGCCTACGGACGCAACGCCGTCTATCCCGAAGGCCACCACGGCAACGCCCTGCTCTCGCGCCTGCCGATCCGCAGCTGGGACAATCGCGACGTCTCCGAGGCCGGCACCGAGGAGCGCGGCCTGCTCCACGCACAGATCGACCTGCCCGGCGAGCGCGCCCTGCACGCGGTGTGCGTGCACCTGGGCCTGCATGAAGCACAGCGGCAACGGCAACTGCAGCTGCTCTGCGCCCTGATAGGCGAACTGCCGGCCAACGACCCGGTCATCGTCGCGGGCGACTTCAATGACTGGCGCTGCCGCGCCACCGGCGTTCTGGCCGGCTGCGGCCTGCAGCCGGCATTCCTGGCCAGTGGCGGCGAGCCGCGCAGCTTTCCGGCGCGCTGGCCCCTGCTGCGGCTGGACCGCATCTATGTGCGGCACCTGCGGGTCACCCTGAGCGAGGTGCTCAACCGCAAGCCCTGGCCGCATCTGTCCGATCACCTGCCGCTGCTCGCCGAGGTTTCGCTATGAACGAGGTATGGCGCGACGGCAACCGGGTCGAACTGCTGATCAATGGCGAGGATTTCTTCCCCAGCGTCTTTCGCGCCATCGAGCAGGCGCGGCACGAGGTGCTGCTGGAAACCTTCATCCTGCGCGACGACAAGGTGGGCCGTGGTCTGCGCCAGGTACTGATCGATGCAGCCGGGCGCGGCGTGCGTGTCGAAGTGATCGCGGACGGTTACGGCACGCCGGACCTGGACGCGAGCTACCTGGGCGGCCTGCTGGACGCCGGCGTACGCCTGCACCTGTTCGACCCGCAGCCGCCGCTGCTGGGCATGCGTACCAACTTGTTCCGCCGCCTGCATCGCAAGCACGTGGTAGTCGATGGCGCGCAGGCCTTCGTCGGCGGGATCAATTTCAGCGCCGACCACCTGGCCGACTTCGGCCCCATGGCCAAGCAGGACTACGCAGTGCGGATCGAGGGCCCCGGCGTGGGAGACGTCCGCCGCGCCTGCCTGGAACTGCTCAGCCAGTATGGTGACATTCCCGCCGCCGACGCCGTGCATCCCGGCGGCGTGGCCGGCCCATGCCGAACCTGCCTGGCAATCCGCGACAACCTCTACCGCCGCACCGAGATCGAGCAGCATTACCTGCGCGCCATCGGCCAGGCGAAGGAGCGGCTGCTGATCGCCAACGCCTACTTCTTCCCCGGCTATCGCCTGCTGCGCGCCCTGCGCGATGCAGCCAGGCGCGGGGTCAGGGTGCGGCTGATCCTCCAGGGCCTGCCGGACATGCCGCTGGTGCGGCTGTGCAGCAAGCTGCTCTACGACACCCTGCTGCGCGATGGCGTGGAAATCCACGAATACTGCGACCGCCCGCTGCACGGCAAGGTCGCGGTGGCGGACCGGCGCTGGGCGACGGTGGGCTCGAGCAACCTCGACCCGCTGAGCCTGTCGCTGAACCTGGAAGGCAACCTGATGATCGAGGACGGCGACTTCTGCGCCGGGCTGGACGACCACCTGGAGCAACTGGCCAACCAGAGTTGCCGCCGCGTGACCCGCCAGTATGCGCGGCGTGGCTACTGGTGGCGGGCGCCGCTGGTATTCGCCAGCTTCCACTTCCTGCGCCACTTCCCGGCGATCGCCGGGCAATTGCCGGCGCACCGGCAGATTCTCAGCCCAGCCAGCCTCGACGAAGAGCCCGGCCAGTCGCAGGTGCAGCCATGAACCGCAAGCGCTTCTGGAGGCGCGCCAACCGCGTTTTCAACATTGCCCTGCTGATCGCCCTGCCGGTGCTGCTGTTCCTGCTGCTGCGCGCCACCGACTGGGACGAGGTGTTCCGCCTGCTGCGCGAGTACAGACCGAGCACCCTGGCGCTGGGCATGCTGATAGCCCTTTGCAGCTACGCCATCTTCAGCAGCTTCGACGTGCTCAGCCGCTTCTATATCGGCCATCCGCTGCCGGTGCGGCGGGTGTTCACCGTGGCCTTCGTCTGCAATGCCTTCAACCTTAACCTCAGCTCCTGGGTCGGCGCCATCGCCCTGCGCTACCGCCTCTACGGGCGACTGGGCATGAGTACCGGGGACATCACGCGCATCCTCACCTTCAGCCTGATCACCAACTGGTACGGCTATCTGCTGCTGGCCGGCGGGCTGTTCGTCTGCGGCTTCCCCGACCTGCCGCAGAGCTGGTCCCTCGGCCAGGGTGGCTTGCGGGCCATCGGCGTTCTGCTGCTGGTGCTGGGCGCGGCCTACCTGCTGGCCTGCCGCTTTGCCCGCCGCCGCGCCTGGGGCTGGAAACGCTACCGGCTCAAGCTGCCGAGCTGGCGGCTGGCCGCCCTGCAGGGCCTTTTCGGGGCGAGCAACTGGTCGATGATGGCGCTGCTGATCTATAGCCTGCTGCCCGCTTCGGCGAGCTACCCGGAAGTGCTGGCGACCCTGATGATCAGCAGCATCGCCGGTGTCGTCCTGCACGTGCCGGCCGGGCTGGGGGTGATTGAGACCGTGTTCATCACCGTGCTGCGCGACCACTTCTCCCGCGGCGAACTGGTGGCGGCACTGATCGGCTATCGGCTGCTGTATTTTCTCATACCACTGCTGCTGGCCTGCGCGGTCTACCTGTGGCTGGAGCGCCACGCGAAGAAGCTCAAGCGCCGGGATGAGCGACGGGAGGCGGCGCGCGCTTCGTGACGCCGGTGCGATTCGACGATACGCAGCCGCCCCAAGGGAGCAGGCCCCGCCGGCTGTCGCCGAAGAGTCATCCTGCCCCACACGAGCCCCTCTCCCGCTTGCGGGAGAGGGGCTCCTGAGCGAACGCTGTCCGCGATCGTTTTGACGCCGCGCTAGGGCTGACCCTGCCCTTCGGGCCGGAGGATCAGGCAGCCCAGCGGCGGCAGGTCCAGCGCCAGGGACTGGGCCTGCCCATGGGATTTCTGCGGATCGCTTTCCACCATCCCGCGACTGCCCGCGCCGGAGCCGCCGAAGGAGTCGGCGTCGCTGTTGAGCAGCACCTCCCAGCGCCCTGGCAGCGGCACGCCAACGAGATAGTGCGGGCGCGGCACCGGCGTGAAGTTGTGCACGACCAGTACCGGCGCGCCGTCGCCGGCCAGGCGCAGCCATGCGTAGACACTGTTGCGCTGGTCGTCGCCGATCAGCCAGTGGAAGCCCTCGGCCCGGTCGTCGAAGGCGTGCAGCGCGGGCTCTTCGCGCAGCAGCCGGTTGAGCTCGCGGATCAGCGCCTGCGCGCCGAAGTGCTCGGCGTAGCGCAGCAGGTACCAGTCCAGTTGGCCGTCGTGGTCCCACTCGCGCCACTGGCCGAACTCGCAGCCCATGAACAGCAACTTCTTGCCCGGATGGGTCCACATCAAGGCCAGGTACAAGCGCAGGTTGGCGAACTGTTGCCAGCGGTCGCCTGGCATCTTGCCCAGCAGCGAACCCTTGCCGTGCACCACCTCGTCATGGGAGATCGGCAGGATGAAGTGCTCGGAGAAGGCGTAGTGCAGGCCGAACGTCAGCTTCTGGTGGTGGTAGCCGCGGTTGATCGGGTCCTCGCGGATGTACGCCAGGCTGTCGTGCATCCAGCCCATGTTCCACTTGTAGGCAAAGCCCAGGCCGCCCTCCTCGGTGGAGCGGCTGACGCCCGGCCAGGCGGTGGATTCCTCGGCGATCACCAGGGCGCCCGGCGCCTCGGCCTGTACCACGCTGTTGAGGTGACGGAGGAATTCGATGGCCTCGAGGTTCTCGCGGCCACCGTGCTGGTTGGGGATCCATTCGCCGTCCTTGCGCGAGTAATCGCGATAGAGCATCGACGCCACGGCATCCACCCGCAGCCCGTCGATGTGGTACTCGCGCAGCCAATGCAGCGCCGAGGCCAACATGAAACCGTGCACCTCGTTGCGGCCGAGGTTGTAGATGTAGGTATCCCAGTCCGGGTGGAAGCCCTCGAAGGGATGTGCGTATTCGTACAGCGCGGTGCCGTCGAAGTGCGCCAGGCCGTGGGCGTCGGTGGGGAAATGCGCCGGTACCCAGTCGAGGATCACGCCGACTCCGGCCTGGTGGCAGCGGTCGACGAAGCGCGCGAAGTCCGCCGGGCTGCCGTAGCGTGCGGTGGGCGCGAACAGCGAAAGCGGCTGGTAGCCCCAGGAGCCGCCGAAGGGGTGCTCCATGATCGGCATGAGTTCGATGTGGGTGAAGCCCAGGTCGCTGATGTAGGGGATCAGCCGGTCGGCCAGCTCATCCCAGGTCGGCGCGCGGTTCTCCACCCATTGCCAGGAGCCGGCGTGCAGTTCGTAGATCGACAGCGGCCGGTCCATGCCCTGGCACTCGCGGCGTTGCTGCATCCACGACTGGTCCTGCCAGGGGAACGGCGTCGGGTCCGGCACGCGCGAGCCGGTGGCAGGCGGCATTTCGGTGGCCAGCGCCACGGGGTCGGCCTTGAGCGGCAGCAGGCCATCCGGACCGAGCAGTTCGTACTTGTAGACCTCGCCCGGTTGCAGGCGCGGGATGAACAGCTCCCAGACGCCAGCGGGATAGCGCAGGCGCATCAGGTGGCGGCGGCCGTCCCAGCCATTGAAATCGCCGACCACCGACACCCGCCGTGCATTCGGCGCCCAGACGGCGAAGCGCACGCCTGGCACGCCGTCGATCTGCATCGCCTGGGCGCCCAGGCATTTGCCCAGTTGGCGGTGGTTGCCCTCGGCGAACAGGTAGAGGTCCAGTTCGCTGATCGATGGCCCGAACGCGTAGGGGTCTTCACTCACCTGCTCGTGCTCCGGCCAGTGGATCCGCAGGCGGTACGGTGCCTTGGCCGGCAGGCGGGCGACGAACAGCCCGCTGGCGTCCACTGCGTCCATGGCGGCGAGGATTTCGTCCTGCGGCGACAGCAATTCCACTGCCAGCGCACCCGGCAGCCAGGCGCGCACCTGCTCGCCGCCTTCGTCGCGGTGCGGGCCGAGGAAGGCAAAGGGATCGGCGTGATCGCCACGCTGCAGGTGGTCCAGGTCGCTGCGCAGGGTCATGTGCGTCCTCCGAGTAAGTGTCGTGCCAGTTCGAACAGCCCTTGCAGGGGGACTTCCAGCCAGTCGGGGCGGTGGCCGGCTTCGTAGAGCACTTCGTAGGCGGCCTTTTCCAGGCTGAACAGCGCCAGGGCGGCGCCCTCCCCCTCACGGCCGTGCCATTCATGGGGCAGGCCGGCGGCGGCCGCCCGGTAGGCTTCGAGGAAGGCGTCGCGGGCGTCGCGACGGTAGCGCAGGGCCAGTTCCGCCCTGGCCGCCTGGACCTCGGCCGGCGCCTCGGTGCCCTGGGCGCTGCGCAGGGCCATGGCGGCGGCGTAGTCGAAGGAGCGCAGTACGCCGGTGACGTCCTTCAGCGGGCTGTGGCGCTGGCGGCGTTCGACCAGCGGGCGATTCGGCTCGCCTTCGAAATCGATCAGGAAGGCATCGCCCGGCACCACCAGGACCTGGCCCAGGTGCAGGTCGCCATGGACGCGGATCATCACGCCACCCTCCGCCAGCCGCGCCAGGTTGCCGATAGCCTGCAGCAGTTCCCCGCGCTGTTCCAGCAGCCAGTCGGCCATCGCGCCGCCCTGCTCGTCCAGGCTCGCGCGGGCGTGGCGCAGGGTCTCCAGCGCCTGTTCGAGCTGCGCGCCGATGCTGTTGCTCCAGGCCCCGCTGTCGACAGCACCGCTGCGGTGCAGGCCGAACTCCGGCTCGTCGGTGGCTTCGGCCAGCAGCTGGTGCATTTCACCCAGGCGCTGGCCAAGCCGTCCGGCGAACAGGCGCAGTTCCTCCATGACATCGAACTCCGGCCCGGGTGTTTCCACTGCCGGCGACAGGCCGTCGCGCATGGCGCGCTCCAGCTGGTTCAGGGTCCAGCTCCAGGCATCGCCCTGGTTGCTCAGGTAACCCTGCAGCAGCAACAGGGTATGCGGCTGGCCCAGGGCGTCGATGCGGCGCACCTCGCCCAGCAGCGGCGCAATGTTGGAAAAGCCGCGGCGGCTCAGGTAACCGCCCATCTCGGCTTCCGGGTGCACGCCGGGGAACACCCGGCGCAGCAGCTTGAGCAGCAGCTTGTTGCCGATCAGCGCAGAGCTGTTGGACTGATCGACGCCGAGCACGCGGATTTCCGCTTCATCGTCGATGTCGCCGTACTGCAGCAGCCCCGGCTGTGGCAGGAACTGCAGCTCGCCCGCAGGGCCCTGCATCGTCGAGGTCTCGCGCAACAGGCGCAGCACCAGACGGCTGAACGCCGGCAAGGCGAAGGCATCGGTGAGCAGGCCGACCTTGCGCCCACGGCGCAGCCGGGCCAGGGCCAGTTGCTGGGGCAGATCGTTGCCGGCGGCGCCCTTCTCCGGCACGGCGGCCAGCGGCAATTGGTAATGCTCGGCGCCGTCCGCGCCATTGACTTCCACTTCCGCCAGCATTGGTGCGGCATCGGCCTCGCCCAGCGGCATGGCGTAGAGCAGACGGGCGCTGCCGGCCTCCAGCCGCCCCCTGGCGAACCAGCGGCGCTTGGGCAGGTAGCGTGGCAGCGAGTCGCTCTCCAGCAGCTCGCGCGGCGCACCGCTGGCGATCTCCGCCAGGCGCTGGGCCAGTACCAGGGTCGGCAGTTCGGGCATGCGCTCCACCGGCTTCACGTGCCACGCCGGCATCTGTTGGCTGTCGGCCAGGTAGAACCAGTAGAAGCCATAGGGCGGCAGGGTCAGCAGGTAGGTCATCCGCCCGATCGGCGGGAAGGACGAGCCACCGAGCATTTCCACCGGGACACGGCCGTCAAAGGCCGACAGGTCCAGCTCGACCGCCTGGGCGGCACTGGACAGGTTGGCGACACAGAGGATGCTCTCCTCGCTGGAGCCCTCGCCCTCCGGGCGGTACTGGCGCAGGTACGCAAGAATGCGCCGGTTGGGCGGCGACAGCATGCTGATGCTGCCGCGGCCGAAGGCCTTCTGCTGCTTGCGGACACCCAGCATGCGGCGCATCCAGTTGAGCAGCGAGTGCGGGTCGCGCGCCTGGGCCTCGACATTGACGCTCTGGTAACCGTAGAGCGAGTCGAGTATCGGCGGCAGCACGAGGCTGGCGGGGTCTGCGCGGGAGAAGCCGCCATTGCGGTCCACCGACCACTGCATCGGTGTGCGCACGCCGTCGCGGTCGCCCAGGTAGATGTTGTCGCCCATGCCGATCTCGTCGCCGTAGTACAGGGTCGGCGTGCCGGGCATCGACAGCAGCAGGCTGTGGAGCAGTTCGATGCGTCGGCGATCGCGCTCCACCAGCGGGGCGAGACGGCGGCGAATACCCAGGTTGATGCGCGCGCGGCGGTCGGCAGCGTAGTAGTTCCAGAGATAGTCGCGCTCGTCGTCGGTGACCATCTCCAGGGTCAGCTCATCGTGGTTGCGCAGGAAGATCGCCCATTGGCAATTGTCCGGAATCGACGGCGTCTGGCGCAGGATGTCGGTGATCGGGAAGCGGTCTTCCTGGGCGATGGCCATGTACATGCGCGGCATCAGCGGGAAGTGGAAGGCCATGTGGCATTCATCGCCGGTGCTGCCCTCGGTGGCACCGTCCATTGCGCCGAAATACGGCCTCGTATCCTCCGGCCACTGGTTGGCCTCGGCCAGCAGCATGCGGTCCGGGTAGTGCGCATCCAGCTCGGCGCGGATGCGCTTGAGCACCACGTGGGTCTCGGGAAGGTTCTCGTTGTTGGTGCCGTCGCGTTCGATCAGGTACGGGATGGCGTCCAGGCGCAGCCCGTCGACGCCCATGTCCAGCCAGTAGCGCATGACCCCGAGTACCGCGCGCAGCACCTGGGGATTGTCGAAATTGAGGTCCGGCTGGTGCGAGTAGAAGCGGTGCCAGAAGTACTGCTCGGCCACCGGGTCCCAGGTCCAGTTGGACTGCTCGCTGTCGATGAAGATGATCCGCGTCTGCGCGTACTTGCTGTCATCGTCGGACCAGACGTACCAGTTGCGCGCCTGCGAGCCCTTCTTCGCCCGCCGCGCGCGCTGGAACCAGGGGTGCTGGTCGGAGGTGTGGTTGATCACCAGTTCGGTGATCACCCGCAGGCCGCGCTGGTGCGCCGCGTCGATGAAGCGGCGGGCGTCGGCCAGGGTCCCGTAGTCCGGGTGGACGCCCTTGTACATGGCGATGTCGTAGCCATCGTCACGCCGTGGCGAGGGGTAGAACGGCAACAGCCAGAGGGTGTTCACGCCCAGCTCGGCGATATAGTCGAGCTTCTCCATCAGGCCGCGGAAATCGCCGATGCCGTCGTTGTTGGCATCGAAGAAGGACTTTACGTGCAACTGGTAGATGACCGCGTCCTTGTACCAGAGCGGGTCATCGAGAAAGGGGCGGGTCTTGCGCTTGGCCATGGTCGCGCTCCTGGAAGTCATTGCTCGGGATGCAGGCGCCAGATGCCGAACGGCAGGTGCCAGGGCTCGATGCGCATCCACTGGCGCTTGCCGTGCCAGGTCCAGCGGTGACCATTCATCAGATCTTCGCCGCCCATGGGCGCGTCATCGGGCAGGCCGAATTCCCACAGCGGCAGCTCGAAGTCCGCCTCCTGGGCGTTCTCCGGATCGAGGCTGACCGCCACCAGGATGAAGTTGGACAGGTCGGCGCTGCGCTTGCCGAACAGCAGGATGTTGTCGTTGAAGACGGCGTAGGCCTTGAAGCCCAGGTGGCTGTGCAGCGCCGGGTTCTCGCGGCGGATGCGATTGAGCCGGGTGATCTCGCCGACGATGTTGCCGGGCGCGTGGTAGTCGCGCTGGCGCAGCTGGTACTTCTCGGAGTCGAAGTACTCCTCCTTGCCCGGCACCGGGTCGGCCTCGCACAGCTCGTAGCCCGAATACATCCCCCACAGCCCCGAGCCCATGGTTGCCAGGGCGGCGCGGATGAGGAAGCCCGCGCGGCCGGAGCGTTGCAGGAAGTAGGGGTTGATATCCGGCGTGTTGACGAAGAAGTTCGGCCGGTAGCAGTCGCGCAGCGGCGGCTCATTCAGTTCGGTGAGGTACTCCTCCAGCTCCGCCTTGGTGTTGCGCCAGGTGAAGTAGGTGTAGCTCTGGCTGAAGCCGACCTTGCCCAGGCGCGCCATCATCGCCGGGCGGGTGAAGGCCTCGGCGAGGAAAATCACCTGCGGGTGCTCGCGGCGCACTTCGGCGATCAGCCATTCCCAGAACGGCAGCGGCTTGGTGTGCGGGTTGTCGACGCGGAACAGGTTGACGCCCTGCTCCACCCAGCCCTGCACCACACCCAGCAGGCCGAGCCAGAGATCGGGAATGGCGTCGGCGGCGTAGAAATCGACGTTGACGATGTCCTCGTACTTCTTCGGCGGATTCTCCGCGTGGCGGATGCTGCCGTCCGCGCGCCAGCTGAACCAGCCGGGGTGCTCGCGCAGCCAGGGGTGGTCCGGCGAGCACTGGATGGCGAAATCCAGGGCGATCTCCAGGCCGTGCCCGCGGGCGGCGTCCACCAGAGCACGGAAGTCGTCCAGGCTGCCCAGCTCGGGGTGCACGGCGTCATGGCCGCCCTCCTCGCTGCCGATGGCGTAGGGGCTGCCAGGGTCGTCGGGGCCGGCCTGCAGGCTGTTGTTGCGGCCCTTGCGGTGGGTGCGGCCGATGGGATGGATCGGGGGGAAGTACAGCACGTCGAAGCCCATAGCGGCGATCTCCGGCAGCCGCCGGTGAACGTCGGCAAAGGTGCCGTGCTGGCCGGGTGTCGGGCTTTCCGAGCGCGGGAACAGCTCGTACCAGCTGGCGAACCCGGCCAGCGGGCGCTCCACGTCCAGCTCGAAGGTAAGGCTGCGGGTCAGGTGCGGACGGTGTTCGGCGCGCTGCATCAGTTCCAGGGTCCGCGGGGCCATGAACAGGCCGAAGCGCGCCTCCCGCTCGGTGGTGTCCTGCAGGCTGCGGAGGATTTCGCCCAGCTCCGCCGCGCCATCCTGTGGCGCGTGGTGCAGTACCTCCTGGAACAGGTCGAGGCCCTCGCGGAACTCCAGGTCCAGCAACTGACCGGCGGCGTATTTCTTCTCCAGTTCGTAGCGGAAGCTGGCGTAGCTGTCGATCCAGGCCAGGACGATGAATTCCGTGCGGCCAATTCGGGTCGGCGTGATATCGGCCTCCCAGTGATCGTTGCCCAGGTGCTGCAGGGGTGTTTTCTGCCAGGGCTGGCCCTTGCCTTCGCGCCAGGCGACCTCGGCGGCCAGCTTGTCGTGGCCATCGGCAAAGATCCGCGCATGGATGCGCGAGGCCCGGTGGGCGATGGCCTTGGCGGCGAAGCGCCCACCTTCCAGGCGCGGCGCTACCTCTTCGATGACGATGCGCGCCTCGTTGGCGGCAACCTCGGCCCGGTCGGCCGGATTCTCCAGTTCCATCGCGGCGCCCTCCTCGCTGCGGTGCGCGCCGGATGCGCGCTCGTGGGTGGATTGCTCGCTACAGGCATTGGGAACGGCAGGGCTTCGGCAAGTTCAGGCTAATTGCGCCAGTGGTCGTTTCAGGAGCTCTTGCGCCTGGGCGCGGCCTTGCTCGTGGCACTCTTCTTCGCCGGCGTAGCGGTCGTTTTCTTCGCGGCGCTGGCGGCGCTGCGCGGTTTTGCTGCGCCCTTGAGGCTGCGCTTGAGCAATTCGGTGAGGTCGATGATGTCGGCGCCTTCGCTGGCTTTCGCTTGGGCCTGCGGCACGTTCTCCAGCTGGCCCCTGGCGGCCTTCTGCTCCACCAGGCGGTGGATTTCGGCGCTGAACTCGTCCTGGTAATCCGCGGGCGACCAGCGGCCGCTCATGTCCTTGACCAGGCGTTCGGCCATTTCGGTTTCGCGCTTGTCCAGCTTGACCTTGTCCAGCGCCAGGCCCAGTTCGTCTACCTCGCGCACGTCCGCCGGCCAGCGCAGGGTCATCAGCAGGATGGCATCCCCGTCGTCGCGCAGCATCGCCAGGTGCTGACGGCTGTGCATCACCAATTGGCAGACCGCCGCCTTGCCGGTCTTCCGCAGGGTATCGCGCAGCAGCACGTAGACCTTCTCGCCGCGCTTCTCGGGCGTCAGGTAATACGGGGAGTCGTAGAACGCCACGGGAATCTCGGCGATCTCGATGAAACCGAGGATGTCGATGGTCTGGGTCGCCTCGGGCCGCGCGGCGCGAATCTCCTCTTCGCTGATCACCACGTAGCGGCCCTTCTCCAGCTCCACGCCCTTGACGATGTGTTCCCTGGGCACCTCCTTGCCGGTGATCTTGTTCACCCGTTTGTAGCCCACCGGTTCCAGGCTGCGCTCGTCCAGCCAGTCGAAGTCGGTGGCGCTGGAACGCGCGGCGCTGTTGAGCGCCACCGGGATGTGTACGAGGCCGAAGCTGATGGCGCCTTTCCAGATCACACGGGTCATGGGTAACTCTCCTGCAGGATGATGCCGTCGTCGAAATGCACGCGGCCGGCGCTATCGATGTCGCTGATCCGCTCGAGCATGCGCTGCGCCTGCCACTCCGCCTCCGACACGTTGCGGCTGCCGGGTGCGTAGACCCAGAGCACCTCGACCGGTGCGCCCTGGCGGGTCACCTGGTACTCGATCAGGCCGGTGTAGCAGCCGTTCTCCAGCATCGCATCGGTCCAGGCGCAGGCCTGGGCGAATTCACGGAACATCGCGGTCCTCTCTCGCCGCCTGCTCGGCAGGCGGTCGGTTGCGTTCCAGCCAGCGTGGCAGAACATGCAGCACCAGCAGCGCGAGCAGCGTACCCAGCACTGCCGTGGCGGAGTGCCCGAGCCCGACGCTGATCCCGATGGCCGTGCTCAGCCACAGCCCGGCGGCGGTGGTCAGCCCCTTCACCTCGGACACCTGGCTGCCCTTGAGGATGGTGCCGGCGCAAAGGAAGCCGATACCGGCGGCGATCCCCTGGATCACCCGGCTGACCGCATCGGCCTGCGCACCGCCCTCATGGATCGCCATCACGAACAGCGCAGCGCCCAGGGTGACCAGCATGTGGGTGCGCAAGCCGGCGGCCTTGCCCTGGCTTTCCCGCTCGTAGCCGACCACGCCGCCCAGCACCACGGCGAGCGTCAGGCGCAGCGAGGCGCGGGTGATCTGCTCGACTTCGCTCAGGTCGGAGAATTCGGCGACCAGCGTCACCCAGATGCGATCCAACGTGTCCATGACAGGCTCCGCAGTCCCTCTTAAGGGTGCAGACCCACCGACCGCGCAATTGGTTTGCTGAAAATTCGCCGGCGATTCCACCGCCCGGCGGAAAATCCGTGCAGCTCGCCACCGGCGCGGTCCATCGCTCATACCCGGCGCAGCACTGCCGGCCAACGCACCCTCAGCACCGGAGACCGGAATGAGCATCGACCCCAAGCGTTTCGCCAACGACTACCAGAAGGCCCTCGTGGAGGTCGCCCTGCCGGCCTTCGCCCGAGCCGGCGAGTTCGCCCGCGACCACGGCCTGGAGTGCAGCGTCGAGCTGCGAGAGGGTCGGCGCCACCTGCCCGAACTGGTGTTGTCCGTGCGCAATGCGTGCCAGGCAGCCGACTGCGTCTGTCGCATCAGCGCCGACCCGAGCACACAGCGGCTGTGCCATGAGAACCGCTGCGGCGAGACCGATGCCGACGTGCAGCGGGTGGTCGGCTCCATCGCTTCGCTCAACGAGAGGGTGCTCGACACCCGCCTGCTGGAATTCTTCCAGGCGGCTTTCGCGCTGCATTTGGACTACGCCTCCCGCCGGCATGCCGGCGGTTTCTGGTGACGGCTCAGTCCTCCGCGGCCTGCACCTTCCAGATATCCCTGGCGTACTCGCGGATGGTCCGGTCAGAGGAGAACCAGCCGACCCTGGCGGTATTGAGCATGGAGGCCTTCCACCAGCGCGCCGGTTTGCGCCAAAGCTCCTCGACCTTTTCCTGGGCGTCCCAGTAGGCGTCGAAATCGGCGCAGACCAGGAAGCGGTCGTCGCTGACCAGCGCATCGACCAGGCCGGTATAGCGCTGCGGATCGTCCGGTGAGAACACCCCGGAGCTGATCGCCCGCAGCGCCTCCTCCAGCCGCGGCGAGGCGGCGATCTCGGCATGCATCGACAAGTCGCCAGCGCGCTTGCGTGCCTCCACCTGCTTGGCCTTGAGGCCGAAGATGAACATGTTTTCCGCGCCGATGCGCTCGCACATCTCGACGTTGGCGCCGTCCAGCGTGCCGATGGTCAGCGCGCCGTTGAGGGCGAACTTCATGTTGCTGGTGCCGGAGGCCTCCAGCCCCGCCGTGGAAATCTGCTCGGACAGGTCCGCCGCCGGGATGATCGATTCCGCCAGGCTGACGTTGTAGTTGGGGATGAATACCACCTTGAGCCGACCGCGCACCGTGGGATCGCCGTTGACCATCCGGCTGATGTCGTTGGCCAGCTTGATGATCAGCTTGGCCACGGTGTAGCTGGGCGCGGCCTTGCCGGCGAAGATCTTCACCCGTGGCACGCGGTCGGTGGTCGGGTCGTTGCGGATGTCCTGGTAGAGCGCCACGGTATGCAGCAGGTTGAGCAACTGGCGCTTGTATTCGTGAATGCGCTTGACGTGGACGTCGAACAGCGCATCCGGGTCGATGCGCACGCCCAAGCGCTCCTCGACCAGCGCCGCCAGGCGTTCCTTGGCATTGCGCCGCTGCTGGGCGAAGCGCTGGCGCACCGAGGACTTCTCCACCAGCTCGGCCAGCGCCGGCAGGTGCTTCTCGGGCTCGTCGAGTACCTCGTCGCCGAGGTTTTCCATCAGCAGCCGGGTCAGTTCCGGGTTGGTCTGGAACAGCCAGCGGCGGAAGGTCACGCCGTTGGTCTTGTTGCTGATGCGCTCCGGGTAGAGCCGGTGCAGGTCGCGGAACACCGTCTCGCGCATCAGGTCGGTGTGCAGCGCCGACACGCCGTTGACGCTGTGCGAGCCGAGGAACGCCAGGTTGCCCATGCGCACGCGGCGGCCGTGGTCCTCCTCGATCAGCGAGGCCGAGCGCAGCAGGGCGAAATCGTGGATGTCCTTGGCACGTAGCGCGTCGATATGGAAGGCATTGATCAGGTAGATGATCTGCATGTGCCGCGGCAGCAGGCGCTCCATCAGGCTCACCGGCCAGGATTCCAGCGCCTCGGGCAGCAGCGTGTGGTTGGTATAGGACAGGGTCGCTACCGTCAGCGCCCAGGCGTCGTCCCAGTCCAGGCTGCGCTCGTCCAGCAGCAGGCGCATCAGCTCGGCGACGGCGATGGCCGGGTGGGTGTCGTTGAGCTGGATGGCCACCCGCTCGGGCAGGCCGAAGACGTCCTCGCCCTGCCCCAGGTGCCGTTGCATCAGGTCCTGCAGCGAGGCGCTGACGAAGAAGAATTCCTGGCGCAGGCGCAGTTCCTGGCCCGCCTCGGTGCTGTCCGCCGGGTAGAGCACCCGCGAGATGCTTTCCGCACGCACCGTATCCGCCACCGCCCCCAGGTGGTCGCCGGCATTGAAGCGGTCCAGCCGCAGGGTTTCCTCGGCACGGGCGCGCCACAGGCGCAGGGTGTTCACGCTGGCGGTGCGCCAGCCCACCACCGGCATGTCGTAGGCCACCGAGCGCACGCGCTCGGCCGGCTCCCAGCGTTGCCGCTCGACGCCGCGGGCGTCGCGCTCGCTGTGGACGCTGCCGCCGAAGCCGACGCTGAAGCTGCACTCGGGCCGTTCGAATTCCCAGGGGTTGCCGAAGTCGAGCCAGGTTTCGGTGTGCTCCTGCTGCCAGCCGTCGCCGATCACCTGCTTGAACAGGCCGTGCTCGTAGCGGATGCCGTAACCGTGGGCGGGGATGTCCAGCGTCGCCATGCTCTCCATGAAGCAGGCGGCGAGCCGCCCCAGGCCGCCGTTGCCCAGCGCGGCGTCGGGCTCCAGCAGGCGTACGCGGTCGAGGTCCACGCCCAGCTCCGAAAGGGCCTGGCGCGCCACCTCCAGCAACCCCAGGTTGCTCAGGTTGTCGATCAGCAGGCGGCCGATGAGGAACTCCAGCGACAGGTAGTAGACGTGCTTGCGGGCGCTGCGGTCGATGGCGCGGGTGGTTTCCTCCCAGTTGTCGACCTGGTATTTGCGTGCGGCCAGGGCCACCGCCTCGAACCAGTCGTGGTCGAAAGCGTCGGCCGGGTCCTTGCCGACTGCGTAGCGCAGGCGGGTGAGCACCGCATGCTTGAAGGTCTCGACTTCCGACTGATCGGGAATGCTGTCCAGGGCCATTGCCGTCTCCTCTGGTTGCCGGTGGCTGCGGGTACGCGAGGTGCCCAGTGCATCAGTCCCCAGTGAAATCCATGAGTTCAGACCTTTTCGCCGACCGGCACGGCCCGTTCATCAGAAACGCCGAACCATCGGCGACGAGCGGTTTCTCCCCTCATGTGGCCCTTGGCAAAGGGCTGCCAGCTAATCAGAGACAGGAGAACCGCCATGCCCCGCGGCGACAAAAGCAAGTACACCGAGAAGCAGAAGCGCAAGGCCGAGCACATCGAGGAAAGCTACGAAGAGCGCGGCGTACCCAGGGCGGAAGCCGAGGCGCGAGCCTGGGCGACCGTGAACAAGCAGTCCGGCGGCGGCGAGCGCAAGGGCGGCTCGGGCCAGCAGAAAAGCGCCACCGCCAAGGCCGCTGCGCGCAAGAGCTCGGCCCGTCGCGCCGTTGCCAGCAAACACGGCGTGCCGCGGCCCGACCAGCCGCTGGAATCCATGACCAAGGCCGAGCTGCTCAATCGTGCGCGCACCCGGCACATCGCCGGGCGCTCCGGCATGCGCAAGCAGCAACTGATCGACGCCTTGCGAAAAGCCACCTGAGCCGGGAGGTGTCGTTTTAGCTTCCTCAGCCGTCCAGTTTGCCGCGCATCCTTGCGCTCAACCGTTGCCGGGTCTTCGCCCAGTCGGCCCAGGGGTCGGCGCCTGCCAGACGCTCGTCGACATTCGCGAGGGTCCATTGGTGTGCCGACTTGAGCCTGGCAAGCTCAAGGCGACTGATCGGCACCGAGACCGGCAGCCCGTCCCGTGCACGTACCGACCACACGCACACCGTGCTGGCGCCCCGGCTGTTGCGCAGGTAATCGATGAAAATCTTCCCGACGCGATTCTTCGGCCCCGATACGGCGCTGAAGCGGTCCGGCATCAGCCGGGCCATGTGTCGGCTGATCGCATGGGCGAAGTCCTTCACTTCATCCCAGCCATGGTGCCGCTGCAGCGGCACGAGGATGTGCATGCCCTTGCCGCCGCTGGTCTTGAGGAAGGCTGTCAGGCCGAGTTCGTCCAGCAGCGTGAGGGTCAACTGGGTCGCCTCGATCATCCGCTGCCAGGGCAGCGCCGGATCGGGGTCGAGGTCCAGGACGAAGCGGTCGGGTTTCTCCAGGTCATCGAGCGCGGCGTTCCAGGTATGCAGCTCCAGCGCACCCATCTGCGCGGCGCCCACCAGCGCCTTGGCCGAGGCGATGCGCAGCAGCGGTGCGTGACCGGGGTCAAGCTGCGGGTCCAGTTGTTCGGCGCCGGGGATCCCGGTACGCGAGGCATGGCGCTGGAAGAACTGCTCGCCCGCCACACCATCGGGCGCCCGCACCAGGGACACCGGACGGTCGGCCAGCCAGGGCAGCAGGGATTCCGCGGCTTTGTCGTAGTAGCGCACCACATCGATCTTGCGCAGCTTGCTGGTGGGATCGACCACTCGCTCGGGATGGGTGATGGTCACGCCCTCCAGGACATTGCCGCTGTTCGAGCGCGACGGTCTGGCAGCGCCGGCACGGGCAGCCCTCTTCGGTTTTTCCTCGACTATCGCCTCAGCCGGCTTGTCACTGCGCAGACCGTGGAACACCGCCTGGCGCACCCTGCCTTCACGGGTGATCTCGGCGAAGGCAACTTCGCCCAGCAACTCCGGACGCAGCCAGGTCACGCCCTTGGCCTCGGCTCCCTTGGGCGGCTCCCGCAGCGGGCAGGTCTTGCGCTGCAGCGGCTGGAACTGCCGATGCAGTCTCTTCAGGCTGGCCGCGCTGAAACCGGTGCCCACCTTGCCGGCGTAGCGCAGCTCGCCATTCTCGTCGTGCAGCCCGAGCAGCAAGGCGCCGAAAGACGAGCGCGAGCCCTTGGGTGCGCTGTAGCCGACGATCACGAACTCCTGCCGGCGCTTGCATTTGAGCTTGATCCAGTCGGAGGAGCGTTTCCCCGTATAGAGGCTGCCCACACGCTTGCCGATCAGCCCTTCCAGGCCGAGCCGGCAGGCGCTGTCGAGGATGCTGCGCGGGTCGTCGGTGAAGTCCTCGGAATAGCGCAGGCGATCATCGCCATTGCCGCGCAGGACCTGTGCCAGCGCCTGGCGCCGCTGCTCCAGGGGCTTGTTGCGGTAATCCTCGCCATCCAGCCAGAGCAGGTCGAACAACGTGTAGTGGATGGGCGCCGAGACCGCGGCATCGAAGGCATTCTGCAGGCGCTGGAAGTCCGGTCGGCCCTCCTCGTCCATCACCAGTATCTCGCCGTCCAGCCAGGCGGACGTCACCGGCAGTGCCGCCAGCGCCGCGCACAGTTCGGGCAGCTTCTTCGACCAGTCGTGGCCGTTGCGGGTCAGCAACTTGATCTGGCCGCCGTCGAGCCGGGCAAGCAGGCGGTAGCCATCGAGCTTGATCTCGTAGCGCCAGTCGCCTGCCGGTGGCGCGTCCACCAGAGTGGCGAGTTCGGGAGAAATGGCCGCCGGCAGGCTGGCCTTGCCCGCCGCTCTTTTCTTCGCAGGCTGCACCGGCCTGGCGCGCTTTGCCGAAGCCTGCTTGCGCTGCGCGACCTCGCCGGGCAATGCCTTTCCGGTGACGACGCTCAGCGGCTGCTCGGCGAGGATGTCGTAACGCGGGTAGTCCCGTGCCTGGTCATCCCGCCCCTTGATCAGGAACCACTGCGGCTGCCGCCCGGCCATGCGGGTGCGGATCAGGTTCCAGCTGCCGGTCAGCTTGCTGCCCGCCAGGCGGAACTTGAGATGGCCGTTGCCGAGGCCTTCGTGGGGATCGCCGATGGGCATCCAGCGGCCCTCGTCCCAGACGATCACGTCGCCGGCACCGTAATGACCTTCCGGGATATGCCCTTCGAAGCCCGCGTAGTCCAGCGGATGATCCTCCACCTCGATGGCCAGGCGCTTCACGCTGGGATCGAGGCAGGGGCCCTTGGGCACCGCCCAGCTCTTGAGTACGCCATCGAGTTCGAGGCGGAAGTCGTAATGCAGGTGGCTCGCGTCGTGCTTCTGCACGACGAAGGCAGCCTCCCCTTCCCGGTCCGCCGGCGTTCCGCCCCGTGGCTCGGGAGTGCCGCTGAAGTCGCGTTTGCGCGCGTATTCCTTCAGGGTGCTGTCCTTGACGGCTTTGGCCCCGGCCATGGATCACTGTTCCTCGTCGGGGTCGGAGGCGTCCCAGGGTTTGCCGTCCAGCGGGTGCACACGGCCTTCCTCGGCCTCGTCCAGCCCGCTGCCCGCGCCGATCTCGTTGCCGCGGACGATGCGCAGGTCGCGGTCTGCCGGCTTGCCGGACGGCGGATCGAGCGGGGATTCGGACCCGTCCTCGTCGATCAGGGTTTCCGGTGCCAGGTCATCCATGCTGACGCCATCCTCGACGGCGCTGTCGCCCAGCGTCTCGCCGCCGGTCATGCCCATCTCGCGACGGCGCTGCGGCGGGAATTCGCGCTCCACCTCCTGCGGCGAGCGCTCGTCGCCTATGCGGCCTTCCGGCTGTTTCTCGAAGTCGAGTTCGCGCACGCTGCCCATGCGGTCCTCGGTATCGTCGATCTCGATGTGTTGCTGGCGTCGTTCAGTCATGGCGACTCTCCTGCGGTTCTCGGACAAAGGCTGTCGGCCGGTTGAGCCGAACCAGCGGCTGGAGTTCAGGTTGACTGCCCGGTGGGCACGGGGCGGCAGCATCGGCCGCCGCCCCTCCGCTCAGGCAGGGATCTTCCCGGCATGGGCCTCGCGGCCCCAGATGCGGTGCTGCAGCAAGGCCTCCTGCAACTTGCCGAATACTTCCCTGGCGGACTTGCCGTCGATCACCCCTTCATCCGCGGGCAGGCCGAGCTGCGCCGGCAGCTTCCCGGCGTCGCCGGCGAATGCCAGCGGCTTGAGGTGCTTGTACGCCTCCAGCAGGTAGTGCAGCGCGCGGCCATCGCTACCGATGGCCTGCACGGATTTCGCGCCGCCGGGCACGAACACCGCGTCGAAAGCCACCGACGGCAGGCCGTCCCAGCTGGCATCGGGCACCAGCGCCGAACCCGTTTCGGACTTCACCGGGGCGGCACTGGGGCCGATCAGCTTGGCGCTCGCCCCCGCCTTTTTCAGCGCATCCTGCAAGCCCTTGACGTCGCTTTCCTTGACGCCATCGGCGACCAGGATCGCCACCTTGCGGGAGCGGATATCGCCGGGCAGCAGGTTGGCCTGGCTCAAGGCCGGCGATGGCTTGGGCTGCGGAACCTTGGCCTTCCTGTTGGTGAGTTTCACCCCGATACGCTGGGCCACGCGCTCGGCAAGTTTCGGGCAGATATTGGCGAGAATCTGGTTGACCTCGCGCTCGCGAATCGCCATTCGCTCGACCTTCGACAGCTCGAACGCATAGGCCGAAACCACATGGCCCTGCTCCGCCTCGCTGAGGCTGTGGTAGAACAGCGCGGCCTGGGTGAAATGGTCGGCGAAGGAATCGGCCCGTACGCGGACCTTGGTGCCGGTCATGGTTTCCGGATAGCTGGTGAAACCGCCGTGGCGCGCGGCGGGCGGGGTTTCCTTGGGCCAGCCGTTGTCGATGGAATTGGGTTCGTAGGCGGCGCGGCCCTTGTGCAGCATGTGCTGGTGCAGGCCGTCGCGCTGGTTGTTGTGGAACGGGCACAGCGGCTGGTTGATCGGAATCTGGTTGAAGTTCGGCCCGCCAAGGCGCGACAGCTGGGTGTCGGTATAGGAGAACAGCCGCCCCTGCAGCAGCGGGTCATTGCTGAAATCGATGCCCGGCACCACATGGCCGGGGTGGAACGCCGCCTGCTCGGTTTCGGCGAAGAAGTTGTCCGGGTTGCGGTTCAGCACCATGCGGCCCAGCAGCTTCACGGGAACAAGCTCCTCGGGCACCAGTTTGGTGGGATCGAGCAGGTCGAAGTCGAACTTGTCCTGGTCGGCTTCGGCGATCACCTGCACGCCCAGCTCCCATTCGGGGTAGTCGCCGCTTTCGATGTCGTCCCATAGGGTGCGGCGATGGAAGTCCGCATCCTTGCCGGCCAGCTTCTGCGCTTCGTCCCAGACCAGCGAGCAGACACCGGACTTCGGCCGCCAGTGGAACTTGACGAACACACTGTCGCCCGCCGCATTAATCAGACGGAAGGTATGCACGCCAAAGCCCTGGATATGCCGCAGGGAAATCGGAATGGCGCGGTCCGACATGGCCCACATGACCATGTGCGCGGACTCGGGCGTCAGCGAGACGAAGTCCCAGAAGGTGTCATGGGCCGAACCGCCGGTAGGAATCTCGTTGTGCGGCTCGGGCTTCACCGCGTGGACGAAGTCGGGAAACTTGATCGCATCCTGGATGAAGAACACCGGCATGTTGTTGCCAACCAGGTCGTAGTTGCCCTCCTCGGTATAGAACTTCACCGCGAAGCCGCGAACGTCGCGCACCGTGTCCGCCGACCCGCGCGGCCCCTGCACGGTGGAGAAGCGCACGAACACCGGCGTACGCAGGCCCGCCTTGCCGAGAAACGCCGCCTTGGTCAGCTGGCTCCAGTCCTCGTAGCATTCGAAATAGCCATGGGCCGCTGCGCCCCGCGCATGCACGATGCGCTCGGGAATCCGCTCATGGTCGAAGTGGGTGATCTTCTCCCGCAGGATGAAGTCTTCCAGCAGCGAAGGTCCGCGCTCCCCTGCGCGCAGGCTGTTCTGGTTATCGGCGATGCGCACGTTGGTATTGGTGGTGAGCGCCTCCCCCGTGGCGTCCTCGCGGTAAGGCTCCAGTTGCTCGATCTTCTCGTTGCGGTTACTGCGGTCGGTGGTGTCGGTGCCAGCCAGATCGCTTCGCTTGATGGTGGGCTTCTTGGCCACGGTAGGGTCCTCCTCATCAGGATGCAGAATGGCGCCCTGTTGGGATGGACGTCGGCGCCGGGTTCTACCTGTTGGGACAGACCTCTGGCGCAGAGTTCAGATATTTGGCGAAGCAGGCCCGGCGACGCCCTGATCGTTCCGGATGATTTCTTCGCCCTGTGTCGACGCGATACGCAGCTATCCTGAGTCACAAATGCCCGCCGACAGGTCGACGGGCGACAAGGAGACGCTTCTTGAATTGGACTCGGCTATTCATCGCATCCTGCCTGTCGCTGACATCTTTTCCGAGCGTTGCCGAAAATACGCAGGCCTTTCTCCAGGGGCGCGTTTACGAGTTGCGCCGCGATATCCAGCAGCCCTCCTGCGTCGAGTGGTCAGGTGGTCTCCCGGATGGCGTTTGGGGCAAGGGCGGTGAATACATTCCGGATGGCGACCTGGTGAGTACCGACGGCCAGGTACTGATCGCTTCTGCAATCTACAAACCGTCTGGCGTCAGGGTTTCGCACACCTTCTACAAGAGCCGGCAGGCCTGCCAGGCTGAGCTTGCCGGGCAGGCCGCCGATGTTGCGACGGTTGCCACCGCAACGGGTGGCGACCAGGGTTCCTACGTCGACAGGCTTCAGCGCGATTTTGGCAGCCGGTTGTATTTCAGCTCCGCCGAGGCCGAGGCCCTGGTGAAGAAGATCAACATCGACTGCAAGGCCCCGGACGGTCGCTACCTGCCCCTCTATAACGCACTGCTGGCCCGCCTGGATGAAGCCAGTACGCCCGAGGCCTGGATGGAGACCAGCGTGGTCAATACCGGCAAGAAGCTGCGGGTGTTCGACAGCGTCCGCCTCAAGAGCGGCAAGGAGCTGACCCCGCAATTGACCCTGGAAATCAACGAATTCGGCGGCTACCAGACTCACGGCGTTCGCAAGCAGGCGCTATCGAACGCGTGTTTTGGCACCTACGGCCCCATCTGGAAGCTCTAGATTCGCCACCGTCATGTTGAGCCTTGCGCCCTGCTCCGCCGTAGCCCTGGGCGCCGTCTGATCGACAGGCGCCTAAGGCTCCCAGTCCACGCCGGAGTCGGCCAGGTAGGCATCCACGGCGGCGCCCACCGTGGGGTGGAATGCCGATTCACCCAGGCCCTCGAACAGCTCGAACTGCTTCATCTTGTCCTTCACCGGGTCCTTCATCTCGGCGAACTGCAACTCCACCCCGCGTTGCTCCAGGATCTTGTCCAGCTCGGCGAGCATGTCGGCGGAGGTGATATCGATGCTGGTCACCGGGCTGGCCGCGATCACCAGGCGCTGCACGGGCGTGGGGGACTGGTTCAGCGCCGCCAGTACCTGGTTCTGGAACTGCTCGGCATTGGCGAAGAACAGCGGCGCATCCCAGCGCAGCAACACCAGGCCGGGAATGCGCCGCGCATTCGGGTAACGCGTTACGTCGTGATAACCACGCACGCCGTCCACCCTGCCCAGCACGGCATGGTGCGGTCGCCAGCCATCCCAGAGGAACTCGATCACCGCGATCACCACGGCGATACAGATGCCTGGAATGGCCCCGAACACCGCCACGCCGGCAAAGCAGCCCATGGACAGCCAGAACTCCCATTGTTGCAGGCGGAAGATGCGCTTGAGGTCGGTGAACTCGAACAACCCCAGTGCCGCGGCGATCACCACCGCAGCCAGGGCACTGGTGGGCAGGTGCTGCATCAGGTTGGGCGCCGCCAGCAGCAACAGGGTCACCGCCAGGGCACCGACGATGCCGGTGAGCTGGGTCTTTGCCCCTGCGGCCTCGGCGACCGGCGTACGCGAGGAGCTGCTGCTGATGGGAATGCCCTGGAACAGCCCGGAAGCGAAGTTCGCCACGCCCAGGCCGAACATTTCCTGGTTGGGGTTCACCGGCGTCTTCAGCCTCGCCGCGTAGGTGCGCGACAGCACACTGGTGTCGGCGAATGACACCAGCGCCACGGCGATACCGCCCAGCAGCACTTCCACCAGATCGATGCCGCTCACCCAGGGGAACGAAAACTCTGGCAGCCCCTGGGGCAACTCGCCGAGCACCTTGACGCCGCGGCTGCCGAGGTCGAACAGGCTGACCGACAGGGTCGCCAGCACCACCGCGATGAGAATGCCCGGAAGGCGCCTGTAGCGCTTGAGTGCGAGGATCAGCACCAGGCAGCCTCCACCCACCGCGAAACTCGGCCAGTTGGCCTGCCCGCCCAGCAGCGCCCGGCCCAATGACCAGAGGTCCTGCAGCGGCCCCCGGCTCTCGACGGAAAGATCGAACAGTTTGGGCAACTGGCTGATCAGCACCGTCAGGGCGATGCCGTTCATGTAGCCGTAGCGGATCGGCTTGGACAGCAGTTCGGTGATGAAGCCCAGGCGCAGCAGCCCGGCGACCATGCAGACCACGCCGGAGACCAGCGCCATCAGGCTGGCGATGGCGATGGCCCGCTGCGGATCGCCAGCCGCCTGCACCAGCACCACCGCGAGAATCGGCGCGGCCAGCGCGGAGTCCGGGCCAAGCACGAGGATGCGGCTCGGGCCGAACAGCGCATAGGCCAGCAAGGGAATGATGGTCGCGTACAGCCCGTAGATGCCCGGTACGCCGGAAGCCTCGGCGTAGGCGATGCCCACCGGCACCAGCATGGTGGTCAGCACCAAGCCGGCGGCCAGGTCCCTGGGCAGCCAGCTCGCCTGGTAGTTGCACAGGGTGGCCAGCCCTGGCAGCCAACGCTGCCAGTCGAAGCGGGAGGATTGCCGTGGTGAGGTATCGGGCATGGGGTAGAAAGGCTCCGGGTCGCTGCTGCGAAGGCCCGCGCATGGGAGCCTTGTGTCCCCTAGCCTAGATCAGCCACCTGTCCCTTGACGGTGCTCTCGGTCAAGACCGCAGTTTTGCGTTGCCGAGGCGTTTCGCGAAAACCGGCCGACCATGCAGGAGCGAGCAAGCTCGCTCCTGCAGACAGTCGTTCAACCGCCGGCGCTGGCCAGCAGCCGCCGGGCGCGGGCCAGCACCGGCGCGTCGACCATCTGCCCGTCGACCTGGAAGGCCGCCGCGCCGCCTTGCGAGGCCTCCACCACCCGGCGTGCCCAGTCCAGTTCCTCAGCGCCGGGGGCTAGCGCCGCATGGGCCACAGCGACCTGTCGGGGATGGATGCACAGGGCGCCGAGCAGGCCGAGGTCGCGACCATGACGGATGGTCGCGGCGAACCCTTCGGCATCGTCGAAGGCGGGGAACACGGTATCCAGCGGCGGCTGCAGGTCGTTCACCCGCGAATGCAGCAGCAGGCTCAGGCGTACCTGGTCGTAGACCACCGCGGCGGCCTGGGTGCCGCTGCTCATGCCGATATCCAGCGCCAGGTCGAGGCCGCCGAAGGTCAGGCGCTCGACGCCCTCGCAGGCGGCGATCTCCCCCAGCGCGAGCAGGCCGCGGGCGCTCTCGATCAGCGGCCACACCGGCTTGCCGGAGGCAGCGGCGATGCGCACCTGCATGGCGCGTTCGGCCTTGGGCAGCAGGATGCCGGTGACGCCCGGCAGGCGCCCGCAAAGTTCGAGGTCGGCCGCCTGCTGCGGATCGCCGGCGGCGTTCACCCGTACCCGCACGCGCGCCTCCGGGTTGGCGTCGAGGAAGCTTTCGAGGTTTTCCCGCGCCCGGGCCTTGAGCGATGCCTCGACGGCGTCCTCGAAGTCGACGATCACTGCGTCGGCGCCGCTGGCCAAGGCCTTGGCGAAACGCTCCGGGCGGCTGCCGGGAACGAACAGCGCGGTCCGTACGATGGAATCCGCCGGGGTGTCCTGAATCATTGGGCTCTCCTGGGTCATACCGCGCCCTGCTCGTGCAGGCGCTGGATATCACCGGGGGTATACCCCAGTTCCCGCAGCAGGTCATCCGTCTGTTCCCCCAGCGCCGGCACGGCGTCCATGCGCGGGGCATAGGCGTTGCTGTTCACCGGCGGCAACAGCGCCGGCAGGCGGCCGGCCGGGCTGTCGATCTCGCGCCAGCGGTCACGGGCCGCCAGTTGCGGGTGCTGCCAGAGGCCGCGCATGTCGTTGACGTGGGCATTGGCGATCTGCGCCTGTTCCAGGCGTTCGACCACCTGTTCGGCGCCCAGGGCCGAGAAGGCCTCGACTATCGATTCGCGCAGGGCATCGCGGTTGGCCACGCGCAGGCTGGTCGCGGTGAAACGCGGATCGGTTGCCAGCTCCGGGCGCTGCAGGACGATCTCGCAGAACAGTTTCCACTCGCGCTCGTTCTGCACGCCGAGCATCACACTGCCGCCATCACCGGTGGGGAACGGCCCGTAGGGGTAGATGGTGGCGTGGGCGGCACCGGCACGCGGCGGCTGCGACTGGCCTTCGAAGGCGTAGTACATGGGGAAGCCCATCCACTCGGCCATGCCTTCGAGCATCGACACCTCGACGCGGCTGCCCTCGCCGGTCCTGCCACGCAGCAGCAGGGCCGAAAGGATGCCGCTGTAGGCGTACATGCCGGCGGAGATGTCGGCGATCGAGCACCCGGCCTTGGCCATCTCGTCGGCGCCGGGGCCGCCGGTGACCGAGAGGAAGCCACTTTCACTCTGGATCAGCAGGTCATAGGCCTTCTTCTGCTCGTAGGGGCCGCCTTCGCCGTAACCGGAAATATCGCAGACGATCAGCCGCGGGAAGCGCTCGTGCAGCGCTTCGAACGACAAGCCCAGGCGCGCAGCGGCGCCGGGAGCGAGGTTCTGCACCAGCACGTCGGCCTGTTCCAGCAACTGCTCCAGCACGGCCTGCGCCGGCTCCTGCTTGAGGTCCAGCGACAGGCTTTCCTTGGACCGGTTGGTCCAGACGAAATGCGAGGCCAGGCCGCGCACGCGCTCGTCGTAGCCGCGGGCGAAGTCGCCGACGCCGGGGCGCTCGATCTTGATCACGCGGGCGCCGAGGTCGGCCAACTGGCGGGTGCAGAACGGTGCGGCGATGGCGTGTTCCAGGCTGACGACGGTAATCCCGTCGAGGGGACGCGAACTCATGGGCAACTCCAGACGCCGGCCGGGTGGCCGACGCTACGATTCGGTGGGATCGGGCGGCCTAGGCGCCCGCGAGTCTGTTTCAGTGGAAGTCGTCGAGGTTCGACAGCTGGTGCAGCCGCCAGCTGGCCTGCACCAGTCGATCCGCTTCGGCGCTGCCGCGCTGGCCGGCGAAGGCCAGCAGGCGGCGGAACTTGTCTTCCAGTTCGGCACGGCTCAGGCCATTGCCCGGATCGCCCTTGGGCTCGTCGATGGCGCCGTGCAGCTGGCGACCGTCGGTGGTCAGCACGTCGACGCGGCCCAGCCAGCGTTGCGGGTAGGCGCCGTCCACTTCCGCATCGAGCTGCATGGCGACCTTCTCGCGGAAGGCCGCGACGTTTGAATCCTTCAGGGAAAACTCCTCGAACTCCACCAGCCCGGCCTTGCCGTGCACGGCGATCAGGCCCAGCACGGTGCCCATGGAGAATTTCGCCTGGTGCACCGTCTGTGGCACCAGCACACGGCCGAGCACATCGATGGCGCCCTGGTGCACGCGGGTGGTGACCTTGGCGATATCGCCGTGCGCCAGCCCTTCGCGCTGCATCAGGCCGAGCAGCGCGTCGGCGGCCGGATGGGTATGGCGGCAGGAGGCGTGGAACTTGTAGGAGGTCTCGCACAGTGCCCAGCGGGTGCCCAGGCCGTCCACCAGACGGCTCGGGTCGGCGTCGCTGGACATGCCGGCCGCCATGCCCTGCTCGCCTTCGAGGATGTTCTGCGCGCCGGTCAGGCCATCGGCCGTCAGGTAGGCGGCGAGCAGGCCGTCGGCAGCCGCCTTCGCGGTGTGCAGCTGCTTGGAATCGGCAGCGTCGCGCAGGAATTCCCAGAGGCCGGCGGCCTGGGTACCGGCGCTGCCCAGGCAGTTGACGAACTGGCGGCTGTCCAGCCCCAGCAGCTTGCCCACCGCCACCGCGGCGGCCAGGGTGCCGACCGTGGCGGTGGTTTGGAAGATGCGGTAGTGCGAGCGGCCGAGGAACTCGCCGATGCGGATGCCCGCCTCGTAGCCGGCGACGCTGGCGAGGATCAGCTCGCGACCGGACTTGCCCAGTTCCTGCGCGGCCGCCAGGGCCGCCGGGAAGACCACGGTGGCCGGGTGCAGCACGGAGCTGTTGTGCAGGTCGTCCTGTTCCACCAGGTGCGAACTGGCGCCGTTGACCAGCGCGGCGAAGTAGGCGGAAGTCGAGCTGCCGTCCACCAGTACGCGGCTCTTCCCGCTCGCCGGGCCCATGCGTTGGGCATAGCGCTGGAACAGCGGGATCGGATGGCGGTTCTGGCTGGCCAGGGCCGAGCCGAGCCAGTCGAGGAACAGTTCTTCGGTGTACTCGACCACTGCCGCGGGCAGGTCTTCGTAACGCAGGCCGGCAAGGAACTCGGCCAGGGCGTGGGTATTGTTCATCGCTTGTCGTCCCGGTTCGTCAGAAGGAGCGCGGCAGTTCGAGCAGGTGCTCGGCCACGTAGGACAGGATCAGGTTGGTGGAGATCGGCGCCACCTGGTACAGGCGCGTCTCGCGGAACTTGCGCTCGACGTCGTACTCGTTGGCGAAGCCGAAACCGCCGTGGGTCTGCAGGCAGGCGTTGGCGGCCTCCCAGCTGGCCTTGGCCGCCAGGTACTTGGCCATGTTGGCGGCGGCGCCGGCGTTCTTGCCGTTGTCGTACTCCTCGCAGGCGCGCCAGCGCATCAGGTCGGCGGCCTCGATCTCGATGTGCGCCTCGGCAATGGGGAACTGCACGCCCTGGTTCTGCCCGATCGGGCGGCCGAACACCACGCGGTCACGGGCGTACTGCGCGGACTTCTCGGTGAACCAGCGGCCATCGCCGATGCACTCGGCGGCAATCAGCGTGCGCTCGGCATTGAGGCCGTCGAGGATGTACTTGAAGCCCTTGCCCTCCTCGCCGATCAGGTTGCCGGCGGGGATTTCCAGGTTGTCGAAGAACAGCTCGTTGGTCTCGTGGTTGACCATGTTGGCGATCGGCTGCACGGTCAGGCCGTTGCCGATGGCCTCGCGCAGGTCGACGATAAAGATCGACATGCCTTCGGACTTCTTCTTCACCTCGGCCAGCGGCGTGGTGCGGGCCAGCAGGATCATCAGGTCGGAATGCTGGACGCGCGAGATCCATACCTTCTGGCCGTTGATCACGTACTTGTCGCCCTGGCGCACGGCAGTGGTCTTGATCTTGGTGGTGTCGGTGCCGGTGGTGGGTTCGGTGACGCCCATGGATTGCAGGCGCAGCTCGCCGTTGGCGAGCCTGGGCAGGTAGTAGGCCTTCTGCTCGGCGCTGCCGTTCCGCAACAGGGTGAACATGTTGTACATCTGCCCGTGGATGGTGCCGGAGTTGCCGCCGCAGCGGTTCACCTCCTCCAGGATCACCGAGGCCTCGGCCAGGCCCAGGCCCGAGCCGCCGTATTCTTCCGGGATCATCGCGGAGAGCCAGCCGGCTTCGGTCATGGCGCGGACGAAGTCCTCGGGGAAGCCTTTCTCTTCATCGATCCGGCGCCAGTACTCGGCGGGGAACTCCGCACACAGGGCGCGCACGCCTTCACGGATGGCCTGGAGTTCTTCGGGGGTGGAAGTCATCGAATCACCTTTTCTCTTTTCTTGTTGGGAGGGCACCGCAGGGGTGCGATCAGTCGAATTCCACTTCGCCGCGCTGGGCGATGCCGGCACCGTTGCCAGCCCAGACTTCGGCCTTGCCGGGGCCGCTCAGGCGGCCGCCGACTGCGAAAGGTTCGGGGCTGATCAGCGGGCGCAAGCCACGGTAGGCGTATCGGCGCAGGCGTGCTTCGGGGTTGGCGCGGCAGAACGCGCGCAGGTTCAGGGTGCCGATCAGCGGGCCGTGCACCACCAGGCCGGGGTAGCCCTCGGCTTCGGTGACGTAGGGCCAGTCGTAATGGATGCGGTGGCCGTTGAAGGTCAGCGCGGAATAGCGGAACAGCAGGATCGGTGTCGGCTCGACGGCCTCGCTCCAGTCGCCGGCCGGCAGCGCGTCGCCGCTGGAGAGCCGGGGCGGCGTCGGTTCGCGGTAGACGATGTCCTGTTCCTCGCTGAAGGCCAGGCGGCCGTCCTGATGGAATTCATGGCGCAGGGTGACGAACAGCAGCGAGCCGGTGCGGCCGTGCTTTTCCTCGACATTGAGGATGGTCGTGGTGCGCTTCGCCAGCCCGCCGACGCGCAGCGGCGCATGGAACTCCAGGCGGCCGCCGGCCCACATGCGGTTGCGCCCATCGGCCGGCGGCAGGAAGCCACCGCGCGCCGGATGGCCATCCGCGCCCAGGCCGGGTTCGACCACCTCGTCCTGGAAGAACATCCAGTGCCACAGCGGCGGCAGCGCATCGCCCGCGGCCGGTACGTCTTCCGCGAGGGTCACGGCCAGACGGCGGACCAGCACGGCACTCAATTCTTCCTCGCGTTCCTGGGAACGGCCGATCCAGTCGGCGTACGGCGAATCGCTCATGGGTGACCTCTTGGCAGAGTGGATGAGCCGAGGATGCAACAGGGGCTTGCGTTCAGCGAATCCACATTTTCATAATCCAGCGTTAAGCAGAAACGAACGCCACCCCCATCCCCAAGCCTAGCGGGAACCCGTTGCATGCATTTCGATCTCGCCGACCTGCGTCTCTTCATCCATATCGCCGAAGCCCCCAGCCTCACCCAGGGCGCGCGCCGTGCCCATCTTTCCGCCGCGGCCGCCAGCGCGCGGATCAAGGCGCTGGAGGGGCAACTCGACTGCCGACTGTTGTATCGGGACAACCGCGGGGTCGAGCTGACCCCTGCCGGGGAGCGCCTGCTGCAGCACGCACGGCTGATCCTGCGCCAGGTGGACCACCTGAAAAGCGACTTCAGCGGCCAGGCCGGTGACCAGGTCGGGCACATCCGCATCTTCGCCAACACCACCGCATGCACCGAGTTTCTCCCCGAGCTGCTGGCGGACTTCCTCGCCGAACGCCCCGGCGTCAGTGTCGACCTGCAGGAGCGGCTGAACCGCGACATCGTCCGCGCGATCCTCGATGGCTCGGCGGACCTGGGCATAGTCGCCGGCCCGGTGCGTGCCGAGGGCCTGCAGATCGTCCACTTCAGTACCGACCGGCTGGTGCTGGCCGTGGCCCCGGACCACCCGCTGTGCGCCCTGCCCCGCCTGACCCTGGCCGATACCCTGGACTACCCGCACATCGGCCTGCACGAGGGCAGCACCCTGCAGAGCTTCCTGCGCGAGCGGGTGGACCGCATGGGTGGCGAGCTCAACCTGCGCATCCAGGTAGCCAGCTTCGAGGCGATCTGCCGGATGGTCGAGGCCGGTGTCGGCATCGGCGTCATCCCGGAAACGGCCGCCCTGCGCCACAGCCGCACCATGAACCTGCGCATCCTGCCGCTGGACGAACCCTGGGTGGTGCGCGAACGCAGCGTGCTGCTGCGCGACCGCGAGGCCCTGCCCGCTTGCGCCCGCGCACTGGTGGACCTGCTACACGCCATGCAGGACGCCGATACACCGCAGTGAGTGGGCGCGGGAGTTTTGCGTTTCTGTACGCCGGGAAATATGATTCATATATGTATTGTTATGTTTCATATGGAGACTTTTCCCATGGGCATCATCAACCTGGATGACGATCTGCACGACCAACTGCGCCGTGCCAGCACCGTGGCGTGCCGCTCGATCAACGCCCAGGCGGCGTTCTGGATCAAGATCGGCATGCTCTGCGAGCTCGAACCGACCCTGAGCTACAACGACATCGTCACCCGCGAATTGCAGGAAGCCGGGGTGAAATACCCCGTCGCCGGAGGTGCCAAGTGATCAAGACGGCGGCGGAACTGGCGCTGATGAGAGAGTCCGGCCGCCTGCTGGCGCAGGTGTTCGGCTTCGTCGACGCCCTGCCGCTGGAAGGCATGACCACCCTGGAGGTGAACGACAAGGTCGAGCGCTACATCGTCGACGAACTCCAGGCGCGGCCGGCCAGCAAGGGCCAGTACGGCTTCGCCTACGTACTCAATTCCTCACGCAACCAGGTGGTCTGCCACGGTGTTCCCTCCGAGGCGGATCGCCTGCAGGACGGCGACATCGTCAACTTCGACATCACCCTGGAGAAGAACGGCTTTATCGCCGACTCCAGCAAGACCTACCTGATCGGCAAGGTTTCGCCTGCTGCAAAGCGCCTGGTGGACATCACCTACGAAGCCATGTGGAAAGGCATCCGCGCGGTGAAGCCCGGCGCCCGCCTGGGCGATGTGGGCCACGCCATCGAGCGGCACGCCCGGCAGCACGGCTACAGCGTGGTCGAGGACTATTGCGGCCACGGCATCGGTCGCGAGATGCACGAGCCGCCGCAGGTACTGCATGTCGGCCGTCCGCGCACCGGGCAGATCCTCAAGCAGGGCATGGTCTTCACCATCGAGCCCATGCTCAACGAGGGACTTTCGGGCGTGAAAACCCTGAAGGACGAGTGGACCGTGGTGACCCTCGACGGCAAGCTCTCCGCACAGTTCGAACACACCGTGGCGGTAACCACCACGGGTTTCGACGTGCTCACGCTGCGCCCCGAGGAACGCAACCCCAGGCGCTGACCTGCGCCTCAGCCGTCGGTGGATCGGCTGAGCTCCTCATGCAGTGCCGAAAGCTTCTGCCGCACCAGGCCCGGCGCATCGCTGCCCAGCACGCAGCGAGCGTTGCCGTCGGCTCGCCGTTCACCCGCGAACTCAAGCGCCTGTTCGGCCGAATGTCCGTGTCTGAAGCCCAGCGCATGCGGCAAAACTTCGCGATTCCACCCGCGCGGGAAGTGTCGGGTTTTGTCTCATCTCACCGAAGAGAGAAAGCCTTACCAATAAATCCAATTTATTTATGATTTGTGCCGATTTATTGCGCCTTTTTTATTATCGCGACAATACAACGCCAAATCATGCCGGACATCCTCATTTAGAATGCCGGATCAACCAGGAGTCCCGCATGACGCCGCTCGACACACTCTCTCGCCGCCAAGGTCCGGCAGCATGACCTGCGCCATGTCGCTCGAAGCGCTGGCCTACGACCACCAGGATGGCGAGGAAATCCTGCCGCACTGCCACACCCAGGCGCAGCTGATCCACTCGATTTCCGGCGTGATGCTGGTGGGTGCGGCGCAAAAGAGCTGGGTAGTACCGGCGGGACATGCGCTGTGGGTGCCGCCGGGCACCGAGCACCAGCTCCGCATGTTTGGCAGCGTGCGTATGCGCACCCTGTTCATGCCCGCTTCGAGCTGGCCCTGGGGTGGCCAAGAGTGCCAGCTGCTCGAGGTGACCCCGCTGCTGCGGGAGTTGCTGGTCGCCGCCAGTGCCGTACAACCCGGCGATGGAAACGAGCGCCGGCGCCGTTGCCTGCACGAGCTGCTGCTGGTGGAGATGGATGCGGCGCAGACCGTTGGCATCCACTTGGCGATGCCGCGCGACCCGCGCCTGCTGCGGCTGTGCAACGCGGTGATCGGCGCGCCGGCCGACGAAACAGGGATGGAGGAATGGGCACAGCAGTTGAACATCAGCAGCCGCACTCTTGCCCGACTGTTCCAGCGCGAACTGGGCATGAATTTCAGCGACTGGCGCACGCGCGTGCGCATGGTGCTCAGCCTGCAACGCCTGCTCTCCGGAGCCCCGGTGCTGGAAGTGGCGCTGGAGCACGGCTACCAAAGCCCGAGCGCCTTCTCGCAGACCTTCAAGCGCGTCCTCGGGCAATCGCCAAGCCACTACCAGGCGGCCCATTCCTGAATCGGGTTGCAGATAGGTTGTCATTTTCGCGAGCCGGGTTGCCGCCTGAGCGAGAGGGCTACACCGGCTCGATCCCGGGCGGGGATGAACAAGCCGGTCCACCGAATCGGCGTACCCACCTTCCTGACGACCTGGGCCGAGCAGCCCTGCGCCACTCGGAAGGCGGCCCCGGCGTCACTCGATGGCGAAGTGGATGCTGTAGTTCACCGTTTCGCCGCGCCGCGCGCTGGCGCGCATCTGGTAGACCTGCACGCTGTAGGTTCCCGAGGCTGGCAGCGCACCGCTCCAGTCCTGGCCGACTGAGCCAGCGCCCAGGGCGGTCGATTCGCCCGGCTTGTCGCCCGGAGCGAAGAGGTTGAAGTTTGCTTTGCTGCTGCCCGTGACGCCGACTTTCATGTGTTGCCCGGCCTTGGCCGAAAGCGTGTAGAGGACTGTGTCGTAGCCCTTGAAGCTGCCTTTGTGGGCGGTGCTGCTTGCGCCCTTGGCGAAGTGCACCGGGACCGTGGTGACGGTGTCGGCAGCCAGCGCGAACGCGGGAGTGGCAGTGGCAAGGCAGAACAGCAGCAGGGAAGCTTTCATGGTGATCATCCTGTGTTCAGGGGGCGGGGAAATCATGACGCAGCCTGCCAGTGGTGGCCGGCTACGAAGGTCAAGAATGCATCCAGCGGCATCGCCTGGCCGAACAGCCAACCCTGACCGTACTGCACGCCACGCTGGCGCAGGTACTGCAGTTGCTCGTCGGACTCGATGCCCTCAGCCACCAGCAGCAGCTTCAGCTGGCGCGCCATGGCGATGGTGTGGTCGGTCACCGGGCAAGGCGTGCCGGCCGAGAGCGGCTGGACGAAGGAGCGGTCGATCTTCAGCAGGTCCAGCGGCAGCCGCCTGAGGTATTGCAGGCTGGAGTACCCGGTACCGAAGTCGTCCAGGGCAATCGGGTGCCCTGCCGCGCGGCTCTGCGCCAGTGTCCGGTGCGCCGCATCGATGCTCAGCAGGCTGCTTTCGGTCACTTCCAGCCAGATGCACTGGGCGGCGATGCCGGCGTGCTGCCGTTCCTGCGTCAGGTGCGGGAGGAAGGCGCCGCTGGCTACGTCGCGCGCCGACAGGTTGATCGACACGTGCTGCAACTGCCCGGAAACGAGGCTGGCGCCCAGCTCGCGGCAAACGCCGGCGATCACCTGCGCGGTGATCGGCTCGATCAGGCCGCTGGATTCGGCCAGCGGAAGAAAGCTGTCAGGCATGCCCAGCGAACCGTCTGCGCGGCGCCAGCGCACCAGCGCTTCGGCGCCGATGCAGCGGCCGTCGCGCAGGTCGAGGATGGGCTGGTAGAAGGCGTGGAATTCGCCCTTCGCCACCGCCCGTGACAGTACGGCCAAGGGCGACAGCCATGCCCGCACTCGGCGCGCCACCAGCCAGCACCACAGGCCCGAAAGCAGCAGGGCCAGCGGTGCGAGCATCAGCATCTCGCGCCACAGGTCGCCGAGGATTTCCTGGCGGGTGACCGCCGCGACGGTCTGCCAATTGCCGTGCGCAACCCGCGCGTACACGTAGCCGTCCTGCAAGCCGGAGTGCGGCTCGCCATGGATGCGCGTCAGCACCTGGGCGAAACCGGCGGCAGGCGTACCCAGCCAGTGCCCCGTGGGCGTGCCCAGCGCCAGGCTGACACCGGGCGCCAGGGATGTCTCGAGGAAGTGTTCCGGCTCGATCAGCAGGTTGAACGCGGCATCGCGCAGGGCCAGCATGGGCTTGGCCGGCACAACGAACGGCTGCACGTTGATCGACACGCCAAGGCCCTCGCGGGTACGGAAGTCTTCCGGCCAGCGCTGTGCCGGGGACGTGACGGCGCCCCAGGAACTGCAGACGAACACCTCTTCCTCGACATAACCGACCGCCTTCACCGCCAGCGTGTCGATGGCCACCAGGCGCATCTGCTCGACGCCCTCCACCGAGCAGGGCGGCAACGGCGAGCTGTTCAGTTGCCGCAGCGCGGTCGCGGCCTGAGCCAGGGTTCGGTCCGCGCGTTCGGAGGCAAGCCGTGCCAGGCTTTCCAGGCGTTCAGCGGTGTGTTGCATGACCAGGTGCCAGGCGAGGACGCCGCTGCCGGCCATGACCAGAGCGACACCCAGCGAGCCGGCGAGGATGCCGGCCCTGACGATTCGAGTGCGACTCATGTGGGTCACCTTGAGGGGAATGGGGAGTCTTTGCAGGCATTCTTTCCCAGCGACCATGAACTGAGGATGCGAAATCCAGTCACGACTTGTAGGAAAATGACTACACGAAAGCCGCCGCCATGCCCTAGAGTGGAGAGCAGACCAGAGGGATAGAGATGGCGCGGATACTGATCGCGGACGAACACCCGATGACCCGCTACGCCGTGCGCATGCTGCTGCAGGCGGAGCGCCACACGGTAGTCGGGGAAGCCTGCAACGGCCTCGAAGCCCTGAGCCTGGCCACGCGCCTGGCCCCGGACCTGCTGATCATCGATATCGACCTGTCGCAGCTCACCGGCCTGGATGTCATCTCGCGCCTGCGCGCGCGGGGGCTGACGTTGCCGATCCTGGGCTACAGCACCCAGGACTCGGAGCACTACGTCGGCCGCTTCCTGCAGGCGGGCGCCTCGGGGTTCGTCAGCAAGCACCAGGACATCGAGCGCCTCAAGGAAGCACTGGGCGTTGTCCTGCGTGGGCACAGCTACTTCCCGGCCGAAATGCTCGGCAGCGTGCACCGCGGCAGCCTGCACGAGAACGACGCCGAGCGCGTGGCCTCGCTGTCCAACCGTGAATTGAGCGTGCTCAGCCTGCTCGCCAGCGGCTACAGCAACCAGGAGATCGCCCACGAGCTGACCATCAGCGAGAAATCCGTCAGTACCTACCGGGCGCGCATGCGCAGCAAGCTCAACCTTTCCAGCATGCTCGAACTGATCGACTTCGCCCGCCGCAACCACCTCGCGGCGCCAGCCAGCGATGCCCATGGCACCGATGCCGATACCGGCGGAACGCCCCTGTGGCGCTCCATGGTCGAAAGCCTGCCGGCGGCCTTCTACGTTCGCGATACCGAGGCACGTCTTGTCTATGCCAACCCGGCGCACCTGGAGCTGTACCAGGCGGAGCTGGACGACGTGCTCGGCACCCGCACCACCGAGGTGGACTGGTACTCGCCCAGCGACGCCCGCAACATGCTGCGTTTCCTGCAGCGCGCGATCAGTGAGGAGCAGTCATTCAACAAGGACATCGAAATCAACGTCCACGGTGAACGCCGTGTGCTGCATCACTGGGGTACGCCCTACCGGGATGGCGAAGGCAACCTGCTTGGGATGATCTGCTGCAGCACCGACATCACCGAACGCTACGACCAGCTCGAAGAGCTGCGCAGCCGCGCCGAAGCCGGCGAACTGGCGCATCAGCAACTGACCGACCTGTTCACCAGCGCGACCACCCACCTGAACGAACGCCTCCAGGCGCTGGCCGATACCCTGGGGCAGCCTGGCGGCCCGGCCCTCGACCAGGCCCAGGCGATCCTCGACGAGCTGCGAGTCCATGGCGCCTCGCTCAAGCGGGCGCTCATCGCCCAGGATGAAGTCCCGCTGCTGCCCTCGCGGCTTGACGAACTCGCCAGCGAGGTGCTCGAAGCCCTGCACGGCGTGGCCGGGCAGAAGCAACTGGCCCTGAAGCTGGAAACCGACAGTCGCTCGCGCAAGCGGCTGCTGGTCGACGCCAAGTCCCTGCGCGAGGCGTTGCGGCACCTGGGCCTGTACGTGATCGACCTGACCGATGACGGCAGTGTCCGGCTATGCATTGCCGCCACCCCGAAGCAGGAACAGATGGCCGTGCGGATTACCGTCGAAGGCCTGCCGGGCAGCAGACGCCGCGAAATGCGCGCGTACTCACTTTCCGAGCTGACCCGCGACTACCCCGCCCGCAACCCGGCGCGCAGCAGCCTCAGCCTGAGCATCGCCCAGCACCTGATCAACAGCATCGGCGGCGAGCTGCAGGTGTCCCAACTGCCCGGCCAGGCCTGCAGCGCGACCGTGCACCTGTTGCTGCAACCCGCCGGCTGAAACCTGCTGCGGGCGCAACCGCAGGCGCTCATACGATCGTACAGACCCCTACGCGGCGCTTCTTACCTTGGGTGGATTGTCCGCCCTGACCCACCCCTGCAACCTTTGCCTCCCCTTGCCGGCCGCTGAACGCGGGCTCCTGCCGCCCGTTGCCGACTCTCGGCAGCCGCCTGCCCGGCCACTTATAAATTCAACAAAGGTTGTACCCATGAGCGTGTTTGATGTCATTGAACATTCCCCGGTATCGAAATTTCACCGCAAGCTGCTGCTGGCCTGCTGCGGCGGGCCGTTCCTGGACG
The DNA here is from genome assembly GCF_020401845.1 of Pseudomonas sp. HS-18. Lineage (NCBI taxonomy): Bacteria > Pseudomonadati > Pseudomonadota > Gammaproteobacteria > Pseudomonadales > Pseudomonadaceae > Pseudomonas > Pseudomonas sp. HS-18. Next base: position 3,333,865 of record NZ_CP084413.1, on the reverse strand, counting down.
GCTATATCCTCAGCCTGATCGGCATCGCGCTGATCGGCTTCGGCCAGGACATCGCCGCCACCTCGGTGGAGACCGGCCTGATCGGCGCTGCCTCGCTGCTGGGCATCTTCTTCGGCGCGACGGTGTTCGGCGCCATCACCGACCGCATCGGCCGGGAAACCATGTACGCCCTGGACCTCACCATACTGGTGATCGCCTGCGGCCTGTCTGCCTTCGTCACCGAGGCCTGGCAACTGATCGTGCTGCGCTTCGTCATCGGCCTGGCGGTCGGCGCGGACTACCCCATCGCCACCTCGCTGCTGACCGAGTTCACCCCGTCCAAGCGCCGTGGCTTCATGATCGGCGTGTCCGGCCTGGCCTGGTCCTGCGGCGCCATGACCGCCTTCATCGTCGGCTACCTGATGGTCTCCTGGACGGGCGACCATTCGCTGTGGCGCTGGATGCTGTTCAGCGGCGCGGTGGTCGGCATCATCGTCGTACTGATCCGCCGCGGCATCCCGGAATCGCCGCGCTGGCTGGCCAGCAAGGGCCGCATCGAGGAAGCGCAGAAGGTCATCAAGCTGGTCTACGGCAGGGACGTGGTGATCACCCCGGCCGACGTCGCCGAGCTGAACGACGGCGGCCGCCATCGCTCGTGGAAGAGCGACCTGAAGATGATTTCCTCGGGCGGCTACCTCAAGCGCACCATCATGTGCGGCATGCTCTACTTCGCGCAGATCACTCCGCAGTACGTGCTGTACACCTTCGGCAGCATGATCCTGCTGACCGCCGGCATCAAAGGCGAGAACTCCTCGACCCTGGGCGAGCTGATGATCGCCATTCTCTTCGCCATCGGCGTGATCCCGGCGCTGAAACTGGTGGAAACCTGGGGCCGCCGGCCCATGGTGGTGGTGCCCTTCGCGCTGATGGCGCTGCCGCTGCTGGCCCTGGGCCTGTGGGCGGACGCGCCGGCCTGGTTCATCGTTGGAGCCTTTGCCTTCTATGCCTTCGTCTCCGGCGGGCCGAGCATCCTGGAATGGATCTACCCCAACGAACTGTTCCCCACCTCCGTGCGCGCCACTGCCGTGGGTGTGGCCGTGGGCTTCAGCCGCATAGGCGCGGCGACCGGCACCTACCTGATGCCGATCGGCATCGAGTCCATCGGTTTGCAGGCAACCCTGCTGATCGGTGCGGCGATCACCCTGCTGGCGTTCTTCATCTGCCTGGCCTGGGCGCCGGAAACCAAGGGCCGTTCGCTGCAGCAGTCGGCATCGCTGAGCCTGGCGACCTGATCCGTTATCCAGCCTGCCCCCAAGCCCATCGGTGACCCGATGGGCTTTTTTTTGTGGGCGAGCTACCGGCGTTCCCGCACAAGCGGACCTTGTCCGCAAGCCGGTCCCGGTTCGCGAGCAAGCTCGCTCCTACAAAAAATGCCAGGCCCATCTGTAGGGCCGAGGGGGACGCCTAGTCCTTGCTCGCCAACATCGAAGGCACGTGGCATCCGGCTGCACAGACGGAAATCGAGCACCGAAACAGTCGTCTCATCTCGAAATCCCGCCCCTCCACCCACAAAAAGGCCACCCGAAGGTGGCCTGAAAGTGCGGGCGGGACCGCACACTGGGAAGACTTACTGCTTGGCGGCCCAGGCGTTGAAGCGCTGCTCCAGCTGCTCGCCGTGGTCGGCCCAGAAGGCTGCGTTCATCGCCACCTGGCCGGCCAGGTTGGCCTCGTCGGTGGGCATGTTGCTGCGGCGCGCGGCGTCCACCAGCGGGACGGCAGTACGGTTCACCGGGCCGTAGGCAATCTGCTGCGCGTAGTTCTTCTGCTGCTCGGTCTGCAATACGTACTGGATGAAACGCAGCCCTTCCTCGGTGTTCTTCGCGCCCTTGGGAATGGCGAAGGCGTCCATGTCGTAGATGCCACCGTTCCACACCACGCGCAGCTGGCTTTCATCCTGCACGGCGGCGATCCGGCCGTTGTAGGCGGAGCTCATCACCACGTCGCCGGACGCGAGGTACTGCGGCGGCTGCGCACCGGCTTCCCACCACTGGATGCTCGGCTTGATCTGGTCGAGCTTGCGGAAGGCGCGGTCCTGGCCTTCCTTGGTGCCGAGCACGGCGTACACATCCTTCGGCGCCACGCCGTCGGCCATCAGAGCGAACTCCAGGGTGTACATGGCGCCCTTGCGCAGGCCGCGCTTGCCGGGGAATTTCTGCGTGTCCCAGAAATCCGCCCAGCCGGTGGGCGCACTCTTCAGCTTGTCGGCGTTGTAGGCCAGCACCGTGGACCAGACGAAGAAGCCCACGCCGCAGGGTTGTACGGCACCGTCCAGCAGTTCAGGGGCGAGCTTGGCAATGCCCGGCTGTTCGCCGATTTCCTGCAGCAGGCCTTCATCGCAGGCGCGCGCCAGTTCCGGCATCTCCATCTCGACGACGTCCCAGGAAACGCTGCCGGTGTCCACCTGCACCTTGACCTTGGCCATCTCGCCGTTGAACTCGTCGGCGATCAGCCGGCTGCCACTCTGCTGCATGTAGGGCTGGTAGAAGGCCTTGACCTGCGCGGCCTTGTTGGCGCCGCCGTGGGAGACCACGGTGAGGTCGGCGAAGGCAGGGAAAGTCGCCGCGCAACCCAGGGCGCAGGCGATGGAGGAACTCAGGATCTTGTTCATTGTTATGGTCTCCGGTGAGTAGACGGCCCGCCTCGCGGCAGGCGGCGCCATCCGGGGCCTCCAAGGGCTCGCATGGCGCACTGCCAGCTAGTCTTGGGGCACGCGGGCAAGCTCCACAATCAGACGGAACTACAATTCGGAAGACCCCGCTCGTATCCTGGTACGAAGCCTGCGATCCCCACTCAAGCCAGGCGCGACAAGGCCTCGCGCTTGGTGGCATGCTTGCCGGCCGTTTCTCTTCGCTGCGGACCCGCCATGCCTTTCCATATCCAGGACATCCTCGACAACGCCTCCCTGCGCACCCGCCTGCTCGGCGGCAGCGAAGGCGTCGGCCGGCGCCTGCGCTGGGCGCACGTGTGCGAGCTGGCGGACCCCACCCAATGGCTCGGCGAAGGTGACCTGCTGATGACCACCGGCATCGGCATTCCCGCGCAGGCGCAGGCGCAGCGCGACTACCTGCAACGCCTGGCCGGGGCGCGGATATCGGGGCTGATGATCGGCGAGAACATGCAGGCGCCGGCGGATATCCAGGCCCTGCAGGACGAAGCCTGCCGGCTGGGTTTCCCGCTGCTGATGACCGACTACGCGGTGCCCTTCTCCGCCGTCACCCGCGCCATCGTCGACGCCAGCAAGCAGGAAGAGCACGAACGCCGCAGCGCCGTCACCCGCATCTATGAAAGCGCACGCATCGGTCTGCGCGGGCTCGGCCTTGCCGGGCTGCTGCGGCGGCTGTGCAGCGATGTGCGTGCCCAGCTCTACCTGTTCGATACGGCCACCCTGCAGCCCTGGCACGAGGCTTTGCCGCCGCTGCCGGACAGTTGGCGGGCAACCCTCGCCCAGCGTCGCTCGGTGCCGGACACCGTGACCCGCTGCAGCAATGGCGAGCAGGAAGCGCTGGTGATGCCACTGCCGTCGCTGGCCACCTGCGAGATTCTCGCTACCGGCGGCGAGCTGCTCGACTACGGCCTGCTGCACCACATCGTCGCGGTGCTGGGCATCGAGCTGGAACGCGCCCAGGTCGAGCACGAGCGCATGCTGCGCCTGGGCTCGGAGTTGCTGGATGACCTGCTGCAGCAGCGCCTCACCGAGCGCGCCGCGCAGGAGCGCCTGGCGCAGCTGAACTGCCCGGTGGATGCCGCCTGCCTGGTGCTTGCGCGCGCCGCCGGCGAACTGCCGACGCACTGGCAGCAGCGCCTACAGCGGCTGGGTATGGGGCTGCTGGTGCGCCACCAGGGCAACGAGCTGATCCTGCTGCTGAACGATCCTGCCCAAGCGCAGGCCCTGCAGGCCGAGCTGGACTGCATGCTCGGCCATAGCAACCCGCTGGGCCATGCATTGCGCGCGGTGGAGGCGCTGCGCGAGGCACGCCTGGCGCTGTCCCATGCCAACCGCCAGCGACCGTTGGTGGCATACGCCGATGCGCAGGGCGAGCAGTCCTGGCTGCCGGCGAGCCTGGAGGAAGCCCGCCGCGTACATCGCCGGGTGCTGGGTGCGCTGGCGGATTACGACGCGCAACAGGGTGGCCAGTTGCAGCACACCCTGCGCGTCTTCCTCGAACAGAACCGCTCCTGGCAGAAAGCCGCGCAGCTGCTCAACGTACACAAGCAGACGCTGGTCTACCGCATCCGCCGCATCGAGGAGATCACCGAGCGCTCGCTGGATTCCACCGAGGACGTGGCCGTCCTCTGGATCGCGCTGCGCTCGGCGCAGATTGCCGGGATGGACCTGGGGATCAGGGAATGATCACGAAGCTCTTGCGCACCGTCTCGCGGATATCCCAGGTGCCCTGACAGTTCGCCGGGAACAGCACGGCGTCGCCGGCGCGCAGTTCGATGGGCTCGCCGTCGTCCGGGATGAACAGGCAGTGGCCGCTGATGAAATGGCTGAACTCCCGTGACAGCACCTGGCGCCGCCAGCGGCCGGGCGTGCATTCCCAGACACCGGTGAGCAATCCACCCTCGCCTTCCTCGGCGTGGGTCGCGGTGCCGGACACGGGGGTGCCCTGGGGTTCCTTCACCGGCTGCGGCGCCGGCAGTTCGAGTCCGGCGGTGCCGGTGAGCAGGATCGGTTGGGGCATGGGGCTGTTCTCCTAGAGGTCCTTGTCTTCGAGGCCCGCCGGAGCGAAGCCGGCCAGGGTGCGGTCGAGCCAGGCGCCCTTGCGGTTCTGCGCCTCGGCCTGTTCCTTGCGTTGCACCGCACCGCGCACCATCAGGCCGCCGATGTAGCGCACCGGTTCGAGCGGGAAGCGCTTGGGCTGGCGGCCGACCAGGCCGCAACGGCTCCATTCGTCATCGATACCCAGCGCGAGACTGGCGAGGATGCGCCCGCCGAGACGGCTCGGGCCGACGCCGTTGCCGCTCCAGCCGATGCCGTAGACGATGTGCGGCGCGCCGTTCAGGTGGCCGAACACCGGCAGGCTGTCGTAGGTGCGGTCGATGGGCCCGGACCAGCTGTGGGTCACCGGCACGTCGTCCAGTTGCGGGTAGGTGCGGCGCAGGTCCTGTTCGGTGGCGTCGTTGAGCTGCGGGTTGTGGTCGTAGCGCTCGTCGATGCGGCTGGCGTAGCTGATCATCCCGGTGCCCTTGCCAAAGGCGATGCGGCCGTCCCGGGTGGTGCGGTAGTAGTCGACCATCAGCTGCGAATCGGTGACGGCTTCGCCGCCGGTCCAGCCGATCTGCTCCAGACGCTCGGGAATCGGCGCGGTGGCGACCACCGTGCTGGTCACCGGCAGGATGGTGCGGCGCAGTTCGGGAATCGCCGCCGCCCAGGCATTGGTCGCCATCACGACCTTGGGTGCGCGCAATTCGCCGCCGGGCGTGCGGATCACGGCCGGCCGGCCGCGATCCAGGCTGAGCATCGGGGTGTTCTCGAAGATGCGCACCCCCTTCTCCAGCGCCACCCGGCGCAGGCCGCGCACCAGGCGTGCCGGCTGCACGGTGGCGTTGCTGGCTTCCAGTACGCCTTCCAGGTGCTTCGGCGAGCCGGCGCGGCGGGCCACTTCGCTGTCGGAAAGCGATTGGAAGACCGGCTCGCCCAAGCGCGCGCAGGTCTGCTGCACGCCCTTCCAGGCACCGCGCTGCGCCTCGGTGGTGGCGGTCCACAACCAGCCGGCGCGGCGGAAGTGCGCGTCGATATCGTGGGCCTTGCAGAATTCCTCGATCTCGCCGATGGCCGCCGCCGAGGCTCGAGCCAGGCGCAGCGCCTCATCCTTGCCGCACTGCGCGGCCAGCGAGCTGATCTTCGGCCACCAGGACATGACGAAGCCGCCGTTTCGCCCGGAGGCGCCGCCACCGCAGATGTCGCGCTCGATGATGGCGATACGGCAGTCAGGCTTGAGCTCCAGCAGGCGCAGCGCGGTCCAGAGGCCAACGAAGCCGCCGCCGACGATGGCCACGTCGACTTCGAGCGGGCCTTCCAGGGCAGGCAGCGGAGTCAGCTCGGAGGCGATTTCCTCCAGCCACAGGGAACGTTTCATGTGCGGATTCCAGATTGAACGGTAGTGCGCCACTGTCCTGTGTCAGGCCAGTGGCGAACAATCGTCCGTTCCATGCAATCCGGGGGAAGGCCTCATACGAAGATATGAAGCCGATGGACGACCGCACTCTCCGCCCTGCTCTGTGCCTGAGCTTCCCCCTCACCCCACCCCTCTCCCTCAGGGAGAGGGAGCAGACCGTGCCGGCTGACGCTATGGTTTCATCCTGCAGCGAACAGTCCCCTCTCCCGCTTGCGGGAGAGGGTTAGGGTGAGGGGCTCTGTTCCTTTGGGAGCGGATTTATTCGCACGGATCAGGCCTTGGGCTTTTTCGGCGCCAGGCCCGGCTTGGCGAACTTCACGATCAGCCAGTTCTCCGACTTGCCATGCTTCACCGTGACCTCGACCACGCGAATGCTCGCCGGCACCGTCGCCAATACCTGGCGGGCGTCCAGACCCGGCTTGATGTACTTGTCGAGCTGTTCGTAGAGGCGGTAGCTGATCATGCCGCTGCGCAACGCGTGGGTCTCGAAGTCGCCGATGGCCTTGGCGTCGGCCTCGGTGCGGTTCGGGTTCAGGGTATGTGCCAGGACGTCGACCACGTTCTTGTCGTCGGCAATGGCCACCAGCATGAAGCGCTTGGCCACTTCCTGCAGCACGCGCCGGTACGCGGCGTCGTTGTATTCGGTGTACAACACCGCCTCGACCAGCTTCTGCTTGTCGAAGGTCAGCGCCAGGCGATAGCGCGTGCCGGCATAGTCGACGCCGTCCTTGCAGCGCGCGGTGACGCCCATGGGCTGCAGGCATTCGACGAAGCCCTGCTGCTTGCCGAAACCCTTCTGCGCCGCGCCGTAGTTGTACTTGCCGAACAGCGGGTCAGCCGCCGACGCCCAGCCCGCGACGCACATCAACAATGCCCCGATTGCCCATCTACCCATCACACACAAGTCCCGCTCGGTTCAAAACTCGCGAGGATAGAGGATTCGGAACGGTTATGGTGCCCCGCGGGCGATGACCGGCGTTGCCGATAACGAGTTCGCGAGCAAGGAGCAGGCCTCGCCTCGGTCCTACTGATCAGCTCCGCAGCGCATTTCGCAGGAGCGAGCTTGCTCGCGATCCGCACCCCACAGGACCGTAGGGTGCATAACCTGGAACAGGTTATCCGCCCTACGCAAAACCTCGGTCAGGACGCTCAGTCGAAGCGATACTCCAGCCCCGCCCCCGCGTACCACGACCGCCCCGGCGCCGCCTCGTAGTAACGACCGTTGCTGTCGCCGACGATCACCGAACCGACGTACTGGCGATCCAGCAGGTTGTCCAACCGCACCAGCTGGTGGAAGGTCCAGGGCCCGACATGCTGCTCGAAGCGGGTGCGCCAGTTGAACACCGCATAGCTGGGCGCCGGCTTGTCCTGGTTGCTGTCTTCGACGTAGACCTTGCTGCGGTACTGGCCTTCGAAGCCCATGCTGATACCGTCCCTGGGCTTCCACACCAGCTCGCCGAACAGGCTGCTGCCGGGCACGCCGGGCAGGTGGTTGCCCTTTTCGATCACGCTGCCGCTCTCGACGAAGTCCTCGTCGTAGGTGGCATCCAGGCGCGTATAGGCGAGATTGGCCTGCCAGTGTTCGGAGAGGTCGCTCTGCACGCCCAGCTCGAAGCCCCGGCGCAGGGTCTTGCCGGCGTTCTGGTAGCTGGTGCGGCCGTCGGTGGAGCTGGCAACGACGATCTCGTCGTCGGTACGGATTTCGAATATCGCCGCGTTGACCCGCGTATTGCCGGCGACCTTCGCCTTGAGGCCGACTTCGTACTGGGTGCTGGTGGCGGGGTCGAGGCCGAAGTTGAAGCTTTCCGCCAGCCCTGGCGCGTAGGCCATTTCTGCCTGGGTCGGCGTCTCGAAGCCCTTGCCGGCACTGACATAGCCATGCAGGTTCGGGGTAAAGGCATACATCACCGAGAGCGACGGGTTGTTCTGCTGGTACGTCTTCGAGCCACTGGAATCGCCGTTGCTCAGGTAATGGTCGTCCACTTCCATCTTCATGCTGCTGTGGCGCAGGCCGGCGTCGAAAGTCCAGTTGCCCAGCTCCCAGCGCGCCTGCACGTAGGGGTCGAGGCTGGTGGCGATGTCGTTTTCGTTGCGGCGCATCTCGCCCTTCACACCCAACTGGTCGCCGCTGAAATTCTGGAAACCCTTGCGGTCGTCTTCGCTGCGGTCGTAGTCCACCCCGGTGGTGACGGTCAGCTCACCCGGCACGCCGTGCACCGGCTGGATCCAGCGCAGGGTGCCGCCGTGGAATTCGCGATCGAAGTCGACTACCCCGCCACCGCGCTGGGCATTGGAAGCCACGCCCCTGGGGATCGACAGGTACTGCACCACGCTGCGCTGGCCGGCATAGAGGTTGAACTGCAGGGTCGCGTCGCCGAAGTAGCGCTCGTAGTTCATGCCCAGCTGCTGGTGGTCGATGCTCTTGCGCGTGTTGTAGGTCTCGGCCGCCGCTGCCACCGAGCGCGGGTCGTGCCGGTATGCGTCCCAGGTCTGGCCCAGCGGGTCCTGCGTGCCGTTCTGCTCCAGGCTGCTGTAGATCAGCGCCAGGCGGCTGTCTTCGTCGGGCTTGAAGTTGAGCTTGGCGAAGGTCTGGTCGCGGCGCGCGGCGCTATGGTCGCGGTAGCCGTCGGTGTCCATGCGCGAGGCGTCGAGCAGGAAGCCGGCCTGGTCGGTGCCGCCTTCGGCATAGAGGTGGTTCTTGTTGAAGCCGTCGCTGCCGAAGGTGGTCTGCGCACCGACCTTCGGCGTGCCATAGCCGTCGCGGGAGAACATCTGGATCACCCCGCCGCTGTTGCTGCCGTAGAGCGTCGAGGCCGGACCACGGAGTACTTCGATGCGGTCGGCGACATCCAGGTTCAGTGTCGCCGCCTGGCCCTGGCCGTCCGGCGTGCTGGCCGGAATGCCATCGCTGAGCAGCTTCAGCCCGCGAATGCCGAAGGCTGAGCGCGCGCCATAGCCGCGGGAGGAAATCTGCAGGTCCTGGGCGTAGTTCTGGCGGTTCTGCACCACCAGGCCGGGGACCCGCTGCAGCACTTCGGAGGCATTGACGCCGAGCTGGCCATCGCTGAGTTGCGGCTGCTGCACGGTGTCGATGGAGAACGGCAGGTCGAAGCTCGATACCGGCGCATAGGCGCCCGTCACCACCATGGGCGCAAGCTGCACTTCACTCTTCACCTCCGCGGCTTCGGCGCGGGCCAGTTGGCCGTGGACAGCACCGCAGATCAGCAACGGCAGCAGTTTGAGTTGGGTGGGCACGACAGAGCGGTTGGCAGGCACGGTGACTAGGATTCTTCTGTAGGACCGAGCAGCGATGCTGCCAGTCGCGGCAGCCGCTGCACAGGTTTGTTGTGGATTGGCGTCTTGTGGGCAAGGGGCGAACAAGAGGCTATTTCATTCGTCAGGATTTTAATCTTCGACGATTGTACTATCTAGTTAATTAGCATGCTAAGCGTATAATTGGCGAATTCCACAGCGAGAACCTTCTGTATGAAACGAGTAGAGCGCGCATCCCGCGCGAGCACTTTCATCCTCCTCGGCCTGGGCGTGATCATCGCCCTCCTCGGCCTCGCCCTGGCTACCGGCGGCGTCCGCCTGGTCAGCCTCGGCGGCTCCTGGTATTTCCTCATCGGCGGCCTGGCGATGGCGATTTCCGGCCTGCTGATCGCCCTTCGCAAGCCGGCAGGCGCCTGGCTGTTCGCCGTTTTCCTGGTCGCTACCGGGGTCTGGGCCGTGGCCGATACCGGCCTGACATTCTGGCCGCTGTTCTCGCGGCTGTTCATGTTCAGCGCCATCGGCGTGGTGGTCGCGCTGGTCTATCCGTTGCTGGCCCGCTCGGCAGGCCGCAACGCTGGTCGTGGTGCCTATGGCATCGCCGCTGTGCTGGCGGTGCTGGTGGCCATCGCCGCCGGCAACATGTTCGTCGCCCATCCCAGCGTCGCGCCCACCGGCAAGGGCCCCGGCCTGACGCCGGTAGACCCGGCCCATGCGCAGAAGGATTGGGCGCACTACGGCAACACCGAGGGTGGCAGCCGCTTCGCCGCGCTGGACCAGATCAACCGCGGCAACGTCGACAAGCTGCAGGTGGCCTGGACCTACCACACCGGCGACGTGGCGATCAGCGACGGCAACGGCGCGGAAGACCAGCTCACCCCGCTGCAGGTCGGCGACAAGGTGTTCATCTGCACCCCGCACAACAACCTGATCGCGCTGGACGCGGACACCGGCAAGGAGCTGTGGAAGAACGAGATCAACGCCCAGTCCAAGGTCTGGCAACGCTGCCGTGGCATGGCCTATTTCGATGCCACCAAGGAAATCGCACAGCCGACCCAGCCGAACAGCACGCCGGTCATCGCCGCCAGCGTTCCGGCCGGCGCCAACTGCCAGCGTCGCCTGCTGACCAACACCATCGATGCGCGCCTGATCGCTGTCGACGCCGACACCGGCGAGTTCTGCCAGGGCTTCGGCACTAACGGCCAGGTCGACCTGAAGGCAGGATTGGGCGACGTACCCGATTCCTACTACCAGCTCTCCTCCGCCCCGCTGATGGCCGGCACCACGGTGGTGGTCGGCGGCCGTGTCGCGGACAACGTCCAGACCGACATGCCCGGCGGCGTGATCCGTGGTTTCGATGTCATCACCGGCGCCATGCGCTGGGCCTTCGACCCGGGCAACCCGCAAGACAAGCAGGCCCCGGCGGACGGCAAGAGCTACGTCCGCAGCACGCCCAACAGCTGGGCGCCGATGTCCTACGACCCGGCGATGAACACCGTCTTCCTGCCCATGGGCAGTTCCTCCACCGACATCTATGGCGTGGAGCGGACGAAACTCGACCACACCTACGGCGCTTCGATCCTTGCCGTGGACGCCACCAGCGGCGCAGAAAAGTGGGTCTACCAGACCGTGCACAACGACCTCTGGGACTTCGACCTGCCGATGCAGCCGAGCCTCGTCGACTTCCCCGTGGCCGACGGCAAGACCGTTCCGGCAGTCGTCATCGGCACCAAGGCCGGGCAGATCTACGTACTCGACCGCGCCACCGGCAAGCCGCTGACCGAGGTCAAGGATGTGCCGGTCAAGCCGGGCAACATCCCCGACGAGCCCTACTCGCCGACCCAGCCGAAGTCCGTTGGCATGCCGCAGATCGGCGCGCAGACCCTCAGCGAGTCGGACATGTGGGGCGCCACGCCCTATGACCAGCTGCTGTGCCGCATCGACTTCAAGAAGATGCGCTACGACGGCCTCTACACCGCGCCGGGCACCGACCTGTCGCTGAGCTTCCCCGGCTCCCTGGGCGGCATGAACTGGGGCAGCCTGTCCACCGACCCGGTGCACGGCTTCATCTTCGTCAACGATATGCGCCTGGGCCTGTGGATCCAGATGATCCCTTCGGCCAACAAGGGCGCGGCCGCCGGCGGTGGCGAGGCACTGAACACCGGCATGGGCGCCGTGCCGCTCAAGGGCACGCCCTACGCGGTGAACAAGAACCGCTTCCTCTCGGTGGCCGGCATCCCGTGCCAGGCGCCGCCGTTCGGCACCCTCACCGCCATTGACCTGAAGACCCGCCAGGTGGCCTGGCAGGTACCGGTGGGCACCGTGGAAGACACCGGCCCGCTGGGCATCCGCATGCACCTGCCGATTCCCATCGGCCTGCCGACCCTCGGCGGCACGCTGTCCACCCAGGGCGGCCTGGTATTCATCGCCGGCACCCAGGACTTCTACCTGCGCGCCTACGACAGCAGCAACGGCGAGGAGATCTGGAAGGCCCGCCTGCCCGTCGGCAGCCAGGGCGGCCCGATGACCTACGTGTCGCCGAAGACCGGCAAGCAATTCATCGTCGTTACCGCCGGTGGTGCACGTCAGTCCACCGACCGTGGCGACTACGTGATGGCCTACGCGCTGCCCGACACCCCGACAGCCAGCCAGTAACCCTCCCATCGCGCCCGCTTCGTGCGGGCGCCTCCTTCCGGCGCGGCACTCCCACCGCGCCTTTTTTATTCGCTTCAAGCTCAGGAAACTCCATGCGCACTTCCCTTCGCCTCACGCCCGGCCTGCTGCTGTGCGTCGCCTCGCTGCCTGCGCTGGCAGCAGAAGGCCTGCTCGAACGATCCACGATGACCGGCGACTGGGGCGGCCTGCGCCACCAGTTGGAAGAAGATGGCGTCAAGTTCACCGGCGACTACAGCGGCGAGACCGCCTACAACGCCCACGGCGGCCTGCACCGTTCCGCGCGCTATTCGCAGAACATCAAGCTGGGCGTGCAGTTCGACCTGTCGAAACTCTACGGCCTGGAGAATGGCGGCAAGGTCCAGCTGACCATCAACGACCGCCGCGGCAACAGCGCCTCGGAAGACCTGGTGGGCAACCGCCTGCCGATCCAGGAAAACTACGGCGGCCTCTATACCCGCCTGACCGAGCTGAGCTACGAGCGCGACCTGGGCCAGGCGGTGAACCTCAAGCTCGGCTACATGGCCATGGGCAATGACGTCGGCGGGCTCGACAGCGGTATCCTCTGCAACTTCATGAACGCCGGCTTCTGCGGCCACCCGCTGAACATGTCCGGCGGCAGCGGCTGGACCAACTACCCCAACGCGCACCTTGGCGCACGGGTGAAGTACAGCTTCGCTCCGGACTGGCAACTGCGCATCGCCGCGTTCAACGTCGACCCGGAAAGCAACGGCAACTCCAGCCGCGCCTGGCACCTCACGCCCAAGCACACCACCGGCACCGTGGTGCCCATCGAACTGGTCTACAAGCCTCAGGGCGAATTGCCCGGCGAGTACAAACTGGGCTGGTACTACGACAGCTCCGACGTACAGCGCATCGGCAGCGACAAGCAGGTTTCCGGCCGCAGCGGCCACTACCTGCTGGTGGACCAGACCGTGTGGAACGACCTGGCCTCGAAGGGGCGCAGCCTGCACCTGTTCGGCCAGGCTTCGGCCGCCAGCAGCGCCGCCTCGCCCTTCACCAAGTGGTACGGCGCAGGTGTAGTGCTCTACAAGCCCTTCGAAGGCCGCCCGAAAGACAGTCTCGCGCTGGGTTACGGCCGCGCCGTACCCAACCCGCGCAGCCGCGAAGTGCAGGAGAACAACGCCCTCGCCAACGGCCAGGACTACCCGAACCTGGACAGCGGCGAACAGCTCATCGAGCTGAGCTACGGCTACCAGGCCACGCCCTGGCTGACCCTGCGCCCGGACCTGCAGTACGTCATCGAACCGGGGGCCTTCTCCGGCCAGGACATCGACAACGCCCTGCTGCTCGGCCTGCAGGTGAAAGCCAGCTTCTGAGAAACGCGATCCTGAGACAAATTGATACAGTAACCCCATGATTCATAGGACTTTTCTTATACAAATAGCACGCCTGTACTCCTAAACTGGCCTGTCACCCTGCGGGAACACCCGCAGGACGTTGACACCGGTTATAGGGAGCTACACATGCCCGGTTGGTATGAAATCAAGGAACTCAGCAGCGGCAACTGTCGCGTTCTGCTCAAGAACACTGCCCACGGTACTCTGCTGGAAACTCCGGCCTACCCGACACAGGAGGCAGCCGAGCAGGCCATCAACAGCCTCCGCAGCTCCTGTGCGGCCGTCGAGCGCTACAAGCGCCAGATGTCCCCCGGCGGCAAGAATTTCTTCGTGATCCGCGATAACACCGGTGCAGAACTGCTGACCAGCAAGCTGTACGACTCCGAGGCCGCACGTGACCAGGCGATCGCAACGATCGCCCAGGCCGGCCTCAGCTCGGAGCTGCGTGCGCACGCCTGAGTGACGAGTGAATGAAAGAGCCCCGCGCAATGCGGGGCTTTTTTGTGGGTGATTGGTTTTCCGAACAGCCATCCCCCGCGGTGCCGAATCGGCCCCTAACGCACCGGCAATGCCAGCGTCCGCGTCTTTGCGGAATTCTGATATCGCCCCACCCCGCGCCCTTCGTACCTTCTGCCTGCCCGGCGCATCCGACGCCGGGAGCGTGCAACCCACAAAACAACAAGAAGGGCCCGCCCCATGACTCCACGCATTCATCCGTCGGCGCACGCCGATGCCCTCCCTTGCCCGCTGCGCCCCGGCGCTCGTGGCTGACTGCCGTCCACTCTCTCGATCAATTACAGGCAAGGGACAACCACCATGCTCAAACAAGGCGTACTCCGCTGGCCCCAGATCGCCGGGCTCGGCATTTCACTGGTCATCGCCGGGCAGTTCTCCGGCTGGAACTACGGCCTGGCCAGTAGCGGCTGGGCCAACATGCTCGTCGCCACCCTGCTGATGGCCGTACTCTGCGGCGGCCTGGCGCTGTGCGTGTGCGAACTCTCCACTGCTCGGCCCCATGCCGGCGGCGTGTTCGCCTACGCGCAGCTGGCCTTCGGCCCCTTCGTCGGCTACCTGGTCGGCGCCGCCTGCGCGCTGGCGCTGACCATCGGCACGGGCGCGGCGGCCAACTTCCTCGCCGCCTACATGGAGTCGGTATTCGGCTTCGGCGGCTGGCCGGTGCGCATCGGCCTGTTCGCCGTGATCATCGGTATCCACATCATCGGCGTCGGCGAGGCCCTGGGCCTGACCCTGCTGGCCGGCGCCGTGGCCGCCATCGCCCTGCTGGCCTTCGGCGGCGCCATGCTGCCCCACGTGCACTGGGAAAACCTGCTGCCCACGGCTGGCAGCGCACTGCCGGGCATAAGCGTCGCCGGCGTGTTCGCCTGCGTACCGTTCGCCATCTGGATGTTCATCTGCCTGGAGCAGGTCGCCTCCGCTGCCGAGGAAGCTGCAGACCCCGGCCGCAGCATGCCGCGCGGGATCATCGCCGCTGTCGGTACCCTCCTGCTGACGGCCCTGACCGTGGTGATCAGCGCGCCGGGCGCAGCCGGCGTGGAAGTGGTCGGCAACGCCGGCGATCCGCTGTACGCCGCCATGACCCACGGCGGGCTGTACGGCGAGCGCGACTGGCTGCCGCTGCTGGTCGGCTCCGGCGCCGTGTGCGGGCTGCTGGCGACCTTCTTCTCGGTGGTGTTCTCGGCTTCCCGCCAGTTGTTCGCCCTGTCCCGCGACGGTTTCTTCCCTGCCGCGCTGGCCCGCACCAACCGCCGAGGCGCGCCCTACGTCGCCCTGCTGGTGCTGACCGTGATCGGCCTGCCGCTGACCCTGGTGCCGCCGGAAAAGCTCCTGCTGTGCATCGTCCTGCTGCTGGGCAGTTGCCACCTGGTGCTGTTCGCCGCGTACCTGCGCCTGCACCGCAGCCAGCCCGGCCTGGCGCGCCCGTTCCGCCTGCGCGGCGGCCCTGTGATCGCCAGCGTCGGCATGCTGCTGACCTTCGTGGTCATCGCCGCCTGCTTCCAGCTGGAAGTGGCCATGCTCAGCGCCCTGGCGCTGGTGGTCGCCGCACTGATCCTCAACTACCTGCTGCGCGCTGCCACCCGCGCCGGCAAGCCCCTGGAGAATGTCGAGAATGTCTGAACCAACCCTGCTGCAACGCCGCCACCAGGTCATGGGCGATGCCTCGCCGCTGTTCTACGACGAGCCGCTGGAGCTGGTGAAAGGCGAAGGCGTCTGGCTCATCGACGCCAACGGCAAGCGTTACCTGGACTGCTACAACAACGTGCCCTGCGTCGGCCATTGCCACCCTAAAGTGGTCGCGGCCATGGCGGAACAGGCGGCGACGTTGAACATTCATACCCGCTACCTCAACGAGCGTGTGGTGCGCTACGCCGAGAACCTCACCGCGACCTTCGCCGAGCCATTGGACAGCCTGATGTTCACCTGCACCGGCAGCGAGGCCAACGAGCTGGCCCTGCGCATGGCGCGCTTCGTCACCGGCAACAAGGGCGTGATCGTCAGCGACTACAACTACCACGGCAACACCACCTCGCTGGCGGCGGTAACCACGGCATTGCCCAGCTCCGAACCGTTCTCGGCCCATGCGCGGGCGGTGCCGATTCCCTGCCTGTATCAGGCAGACGGTACGCCCGAGCAAGTCGCCGATCGCTACGTGGCCAAGGTCGCCGAAGCCATCGCCGAGCTGCAGGCCGCCGGCGTCGGTCTGGCCGCCATGCTGATCGACACGCTGTTCGCCAACGAAGGCATCCCGCGCTTGCCGGCCGGCTACCTGGAGCGCGTGGCCAAGCTGGTGCGCGATGCAGGCGGCCTGCTGATCGCCGACGAGGTGCAATCGGGCTTCGCCCGTACCGGCGAGCACCTGTGGGGCCATCAGGCACACCCGTTCGTGCCGGACATCGTCACCCTCGGCAAACCCATGGGCAACGGTTTCCCCCTGGCCGGGCTGGTGACCTCGCGCGAGCGCGTCGAGACCTTCGGCCGCGCCAACCTGTACTTCAACACCTTCGGCGGCTCGCCAGTGGCCGCCGCAGTCGGCCAGGCAGTACTCGACGTGATCGCCGAGGAAGACCTGCAAGGCAACGCCCTGCGCCAGGGCGCGAAGCTCAGCGCCGAACTGCATCGCCTGGCCGAGCGCCATTCGATCATCGGCGACGTGCGCGGCAAGGGCCTGTTCTTCGCCGTGGAACTGGTACGCGACCGCACCAGCCGCGAGCCGGCCGGGCTCGAAGCGCGACGTATCGTCAACGCCATGCGCCAGCGCGGCGTGCTGATCAGCAAGATCGGTGGCGCGGACAACATCCTCAAGATCCGCCCGCCGCTGCCCTTCCAGGCCGAACACGGCGAGCTGTTCATCGACACCCTGGACCAGGTCCTGGGCGAGCTTTGAGGGAATCCGACATGACTGACTTCTCTTCACTCGACCACGACCAGCAGATCGCCTGCCTGCGCGACGTGGCGCTGGATGCCCTGCGCCACTGGGACGGCGACTTCGTCGGCCTGGAACTGCTCAAGTACCGCGAGAACGCCGTGTTCTGCGCCACCCGCAGCGACGGCACGCGCAGCGCCCTGCGCGTGCACCGCGGTGGCTACCACAGCGAAGCGGCGCTGCGCTCCGAGCTGACCTGGATGGAGCAACTGGCCGCCGGCGGCATTGGCGTGCCGACCATCATCCGCACCCGCGACGGCGAGCACCTGGCCGAAGTGCGCAGCGCCGCGCTCGATGAGCCGCGCTACGTCGACATGCTTGGCTGGCTGTCCGGCAGCACTCTGGGCTCGGCGGAACAGGGCCTGAGCGCCGACGGTGACATCGAGGCACTGTTCCACAAGGCTGGCGCCGTGGCCGCGCGCATCCACCTGAATTCGGCCCAGTGGCGACAGCCCAACGAGTTCACCCGCCACGCCTGGGACGAAGAGGGGTTGGTCGGCGCCAATCCGTTCTGGGGCCGCTTCTGGGAACTGGACCTGCTCGCCGACGATGAGCGCGAGCTGCTCCAGCGCGCCCGCCAGGAGGCGCGCATGGATTTGCGCCGCTACGGCCGCAGCCTGGGCAACTTCGGCATGATCCACGCCGACCTGGTGCCCGAGAACCTGCTGCTGGAGGCGGGCGAGTTGCAGCTGATCGACTTCGACGACGCCGGCTTCGGTTGGCACATGTTCGAACTGGCCACGGCGCTGTACTTCTGCCAGGACGACCCGCGCCTGGCGCAGATCGAAGCCGCGCTGCTGGCCGGCTACCACTCGGTCAAGCCGCTCTCCGCCGCGGACCGCGCCGCCCTGCCGCTGTTCCTCGCCCTGCGCGGCACGACGTACCTGGGCTGGGTGCACACCCGACGCAACAGCCAGACGGCCAAGGAACTGGCACCGATGCTGATCGAACGCGCCTGCACCCTGGCCCGCGCCTACCTGGCGAGCCGCTGAATCTGGCAGAGCGCCACAAGCCCCTGGCGTGCAGGCACAATCCTGCACGCCAGCGCTGACCGATACTCGGCGCACAACCGAGGTGAACCGTCATGACCGGCATAGCCCGCCACCAGGCAACCGACTCCGATGAACTGGCCTGCGCCCTCGCGGGCTGGAGCCAGGACTACACCCAGCTCGGCCACGGCCGCTTGCAGGCGGAACTGCTGCACGTGCAGTTGCCCGACGCCTCGCTGATCTACGAACACTCCAATCTGCACCTGCACGAAAACATGGCGCCGCCGGACGACCATCTGGTGATCGGCCTTCCTCTGCGCGCCGGTCGCGATTCCCGCTTCAACGGCCAGGCGCTACACGACGACACCCTGCTGGTGCTCGAAGGCGGGCGCGAGCTGGAAATCTGCGCCGCCGGCGAGATCCACATGCTCGGCCTGACCTTCAGCCAACCGCAGCTGGAACGCCTGCTCGGCGCCGAGGAGCGCGAGCTGTTCGAGCGCGCATTGTCCCAGGGCCGCCTGCAGCTCTCGTCCATCGGCGCGGGCGCGCTGCGGTCCAGTCTGTGCGACGCCATCGCCTCCTTCGAAGACGAGCCGTGGCGCACCGGCGACCCACAACAGGCCGGCCATGCCGTTGCGCTGGTGCTCAGTCATGTCCTGCAGGCGCTGGAGGAAATCCTCCCGAACACGGCGCGCGAGGGCACACCGCGCTCCCTGCCGCAGCATCGCCGCCTGGTGCTGGCCGCCATCGAACGGATGCAGACGGATCTCTCGCACCCCTTGTCGCTGCTGGAGCTGAGCCAGAACCTGAACACCAGCCAGCGCACCCTGCAGTACTGCTTCCGGCAGATCTGCCAGAGCACGCCGCAGCAGTTCTTCCTCAGCCTGCGCCTGGCCGAGGCGCGGCGACGGCTCAAGCAGGAGCCGCAGCAAAGCATCACGCACCTGGCGCTGGACCTGGGGTTTGCCAGCTCCAGCCATTTTTCGGCCTTGTATAAGCGCCTGTACGCCGAACAACCCTCCGTAATCTCCCGTACACGCTGATCGGCTTTATCTGTAGGAACGAGCTTGCTCGCGAACAAATTCACCGGCAGTTCCCGAGTCAATCGGGTTCGCGAGCCAGGACTGGGCGTCCCCTCGGCCCTGCAAAAGACACTCCCAGCCGATCTGGCAACCACACCCAATCACTTGGCAGACACACGCAACGGCACAACGCCAGCCCTTACTTAGCATCGGCAGAAGTCTCATCCCCCAATCGACAATAACGAAACGGATGCCTTCGCCATGACCCACGCCGCCGTGCTGCGCCCCACCCTGCTCGCCCTGCTCATCGCCGGCGCCAGCAGCTCCGCCAGCGCCTACCAGCTGTACGCCACCGACGACACGCACCTGAACGCCGATCTCTCGGCGACCTTCGGGCTGTTCCACAGCCAGGAACGCTACAACATGACCGGCACGCTGGACGAGGGCTCGTCCTCCTGGCAGGAAGGCTTCATCAAGTACGGCCTGAGCGGTGACCAGAAACTCGGCGGCGCTGGCACCGCCTACGGCGCGTTCAACCTGCTCAGCTCCGGCACCTGGGGCGACGGCGACGCCGCCGGCTTCAGCGACGGCTCCGAGCGCACCACCAAGATCGAAGACGCCTACGCCGGCTGGCGCTCGGCCGGGCTGTTCCCGATGCTGGGCGAGGACGGCATAGACCTGTCCTTCGGCCGCCAGAACATCGTGGTCGGCGATGGCTTCCTGATCGATGGCGACGCCCTGAACATGGGCAAGGGCCTGGCCGATGGCGAATACAACCGTGGCGGTGGCTACTACCTGGCAGCGCGCCGTGACTTCGACGAGACCGCCGTGTTGCGCATCGGCGGCAAGGAAGGCTGGCGTGGCGACCTGATGCGTTTGAAATCCGACAACCGCGCCCAGGCCAACTCCGAGCTATACGTCGCCACCCTGGAACACGTCGCCCCGGAAGCGACTTTCGGTCTGACCTACATCGATGTCACCGACATCGACGAACGCTACGCCTCGCCCATCCAACTCGACCGTAAGGACATGAAGACCTACAGCCTGCGCGGCACCGGTAACGCCGGCGTGGAGAACCTGTTCCTTTCCGGCGAATACGCCTGGCAGGACAAGCGCGACGCCCAGTACAGCGACGACACCGCGAACGCCTGGTACCTCGAAGCCGGCTGGACCTTCTCCGACATCGCCTGGAAGCCCTACGTCAGCTACCGCTTCAGCCGCTTCTCGGAAGGCTACGACACGCTCTTCTACGGCTTCAGCCGTGGCTTCGGCACCTGGTTCCAGGGCGAAGTGGCAGGCAACTATTCCGGCCCGTTCAACAACAACACCCGCGTGCACAACATCGGCGCCAAGGTCACCCCGCTGGAAAACCTGTCCATCGGCGCGCAGTTCTTCGACTTCCACACCCTCGACACCGACCTGGGCAACACCGACGGCCGCGAGCTGGACCTCTACGCCGAGTGGGCGATCAACGAACACCTGGTGATCATCCCGCTGGTGGGCCTCTACCAGCCGAAGAAGAGCGCGGCCGAAGGCGGCACGCAGATCGGCAACGACGACAGCAACCTCTACAGCCAGCTGCTGTTCTCCACCACCTTCTGATCCAACGAAAGCGAGCCCGCCATGCCCAGCCTCCTGACTTCGATCCAGGGCCGCATCACCTGGCTGGCGGGCCTCTGCCTGCTGCTGGTCTCCAGCGTGCTGATCGGCCTGTCGCTGTACCAGGCGCGACAGGACAGCCAGACCATCGGGCACGACAGCGGCGAACTCTTCGCCGCCTCCGCGCGGCACAACCTGGAAACCCAGGGCCAGGTTCAGGCCCTGCTGATCCGCGCGCGTTTGCAAAACAACCTGCTGCTCGGCGAAGGCCTGTCGCGCACCGTGCAGACCCTTCGCGCACAGCAACGTCAGGGCATTCTCGATCCCGCCGCATTGCGCAACGCACTTAACCAGGCGATGGCAGAAACCCTCGGCGCGCACCCGGAGCTGCTCGGCCTGTTCCTGGTATTCCAGCCCGATGCGCTGGACGCCGCAGACGCCCAGTTCGCCGCCCGTGAAGACCTGGGCAGCAACGAAACCGGGCGCTTCGCCCTCTACCTGCTGCAGAACGGCAAGGAAACCCAGCGGGTGATCGGCACCGAGCAAGTCCTCGGCGACACCACGCCCGGTCCCAGCGGCCAGCCCTACAACGCCTTCTTCACCTGCTCCACCACTCACGCCCGCCCCTGCGTGCTCGACCCGTATTTCGACGAAGCCTCCGGCCAGCGCCGGCTGGTCACCAGCGTCACCCTGCCCGTGCTGGAGAACGGCAAGGCGATTGCCGCCATCGGCTTCGACATCGACCTCGCCACCCTCCAGCAGAGCAGCGTGGAAGGCAGCCGCAGCCTGTTCGACGGCCAGGGCCGCATCCGTATCCTCAGCCCAAACGGGCTGGTCGCCAGCGACAGCGGCGATGCCTCGAAGCTGGGGCAGAAGTTCGGCGACAAGACCGTGCTCGCCGAGATTGCCGCCGGGCGCTCACAGTCCAGCGACGACGGCGAGTCCATCAACGTGCTGCACAGTCTCGCCCCGGTGCCGGATGCTGCCCCGTGGGGAATCCTGCTCAGCGTGCCGCGCGCGGTGATGCTAGCCCCGGCGGAACGTCTCAAGGGCACGCTGGACGACCTGCGCTGGCGCAGTACTGCACTGGAGATCGGCATCGGTGTCGCCGCCGGCCTGCTCGGCATGCTGCTGGTGGCGCTCACCGCGCTGGGCATCAGCCGGCCGATCCTGCGCCTGGCGCGCATGCTCGAAGACATCGCCGATGGCGAAGGCGACCTCACCCGCCGCCTCGACTACCCGCGCCGCGACGAACTGGGCCGCCTCGCCACCGCCTTCAACCGCTTCCTCGACAAGCTGCAACCGAGCATCGCCGCCGTGCAGTCAGCCACCCGCGAAGCCCATGCCACCGCCGACCGCTCCGCGCAGATCGCCCGGCAGACCAGCGACGGCATGCAGCAGCAGTTCCGCGAGATCGACCAGGTCGCCACCGCGCTGCACGAGATGTCCGCCACCGCGCAGGATTCGGCGCGCAGCGCCGCTCGCGCAGCCGAAGCTGCGCGCACCGCGGAGCAGGCCTGCGATGACGGCTTCCGCACCCTCGACGCGACCAACAGCGGCATCGACCTGCTGGCCGCCGGCATGCACCAGGCCATGGCTGAGCTGCAACAACTGGCGACGAGCAACGAGCAGATCGGTTCGATCCTGGAAGTCATCTGCGGCATCGCCGCGCAGACCAACCTGCTGGCCCTCAACGCCGCCATCGAAGCGGCGCGCGCAGGGGACGCAGGGCGAGGCTTTGCCGTGGTCGCGGACGAAGTGCGCGGGCTGGCCCGGCGCACTCAGGAATCGGTAGAGGAAATTCGCCAGGTGATCGAAAACTTGCAAGCCCGGGGTCACTCGGTAACTCAGGCCATGCAGGGCAGTTTCAGCCAGGCCCAGGGCAACGTCGATCAAGCGCGGCAGGCCATCGATGCACTACGCCGGATCGGCGAGGCGGTGAACCTGATCAGCGAAATGAACCTGCAGATCGCCAGCGCGGCGGAGGAACAGAGCAGCGTCGCCGAGGAGATCAACCGCAATATCGCCGGTATCCGCGATGTCACCCAGACCATTTCCGAACACGCACAACAGGCCGCCGGCGCCAGCCGTTCATTGAACGAACTGGCCAGCCGGCAGCAGGGATTGGTGGAGCAGTTCCGCGCCTGATTCAGATGTCGCTGCAGCGCGGGGTCTGGCGCAGATACTTGACGGTGTGCTGCTGGCCCTGGGAATCCAGGTAGACCATGGTGGCCTGGCTGACTTCGCAGCGCTCGTTGGGTTGGCTGATGCTCAGCACCTTGGCGACGTCCAGCGGCATGCCGTAGTGGTAAACGGCAGCATCGTCGGCGAAGGCGCTGAAGGACAACAGCAAGGCGGGGATGGCAAAGAGTGCATTTAGAGCGGATTTCATGGCGGGAACCTCAGGGATCACGCGGGTCGCGTCGATCGTGGCCCACTGCCATAAATCTAGCCGATGAGACCTTTCCTACACAGATCGACTTCGACAATGCATTTCTTCAGTTAGCGCAACAATAATGCCTTGCGGGTGTGCCATGGCCTGTGATTGTGACGCTTCCCGCTGTCAGAATGGCAGCATTCGTTCCCGCCCGCCGATTGCAGCCAGGGCGTTCCGCCGCAAGAATGATCGCCATCGATCGGATCGGGAGGCGCCATGAAACGCGTGGCCATGCTGCTGTTCCCCGGCGTGCAGGCGCTGGACGTTTCCGGGCCGCTGGATGTGTTCGCCGAGGCCAATGCCTTCGTTCCTGCCGGCCAGGGTTATCAGGTAATTACCCTGGCCGCCCCGCCGCTGCCTTTGCGTGCGTCCAACGGTCAACTGCTCAGTGCCGATTTCAGCCTCGACCAGGTCGATTGCGCGGCCGATATCCTGCTGGTGCCGGGCGGGCCGCGATTACCGGACGAGGCGCCCGCGCCGGCGTTGCGCGCTTGGCTGCGTGCAGCCTGTGCGCTGGCGCCGCGCTATGGCTCGATCTGCACCGGCGCCTTTCTGCTTGGTCACGCCGGGCTGCTGGACGGCAAACGCGTGACCACCCACTGGAGCGATGCACGGCGCCTGGCCGACTTGTTCCCGCAGGCGCAGGTGGAACCGGACCGCATTCATGTGCGCGATGGCGCGCTGGTGACCTCGGCGGGCGTCACGGCAGGGATCGACCTCGCGTTGGCGCTGGTGGCGGAAGACCACGGCGCGGCGGTGGCCTTGTCCGTGGCGAAACGCTTGCTGGTGGTCGCCCAGCGCCAGGGCGGACAATCGCAGTTCAGCCCCTTCCTGCAGGCGCCGGCCGACGAAACCTCGCCCGTGGCGCGTATCCAGCGCTACGTTCAGGAAAACCTCGACCAACCGCTGGGCGTACCGCAACTGGCCGCCGAAGTGGCAATGAGCCCGCGCAGCTTCGCTCGTGTGTTCGTCCGCGAGGCAGGCGTAACCCCTGCGGAATTCGTCCAGCGCGCCCGCATCGACGCCGCACGCGGGCTGCTCGAAGGCGGTGACCTGGCACTGAAAGTGATCGCCTGGCGCTGCGGCTTCGGCAGCCCGGCGCGCATGCGCCTGGTGTTCGTGCAACGCCTGGGCGTGACCCCGACGCAGTATCGGGAGCAGTTCCGCCGCGAGGGCTGACCTGCTTTTTGCAGGAGAAAGCTTGCTCGCGAACCTGTGACCTGCGGCGCCCACCCGACCGCGGATAAACCCTCTCCCACAACCGCCCGCACCTATTCCGCTCGAGCGTGGGAGCGGACTTCGTCAGCGATTGCTGTCCGTCCACACGGAAACCTCGGCAGACAGCAGGCTCGCTCCTGCGATGAGCCTGTCCGGCTCAGATCGGCGGTGCCGAGCGCAGCATCACCGACTTCAAGGCGAAGGCCGACTTGATCCCGGCCACGCCGGGAATCTGCGTCAGCGTATTGGTCAGGAACAGCTGGTAGGCCGACAGGTCCTTCACCACCACGCGCAGCATGTAGTCGGCGTCGCCGGTCATCTGGAAGCAGCTCATCACCTGCGGCGCCTGGACGATGCGTTCTTCGAACCGGGCGAGGTAGTCGCCGGTCTGTTTTTCCAGGGACACCGAGACGAACACGCTCATGCCGCCGGACAGGCGCTCCTCGTCGAGGCGGGCGAAATAGCCCTGGATGTAGTGCTCCTCTTCCAGGCGGCGGACCCGGCGCAGCGTCGGGGTCAGCGACAGGCCGATGTTCTGCGCCAGATCGCGCCAGGACAGGCGGCCATCGTCGGCCAGGGCGCGGAGGATTTTCAGGTCGGTGCGGTCGAGATCAGCCATTTTCGGTCGTACTACTCAGTGCTGTTTTTATAGTGCAAACACACTAATCCTTAAGCTCTGAGCTAGTCAATTTGGAGCAAAAAACCAATCGGTCACACCTATACTGAAACCACAACTACAACAACCGAGGACCTCACCATGAGTGATGTCACCACCCGCCACGCGACCCCGCGCGGCACCTGCACCGTAGCCCGACCCGGCCGGGTGCGCCCGCCAGGCATGGCTTCTTCCGTTCGCTGATCCACACCCACGATCACAACTGGAGACCGCCATGACCGACTACGCCCCACTCCGCCTGCACGTCCCCGAACCCACCGGACGCCCGGGCTGCAAGACCGACTTCTCCTACCTCCATCTCTCGCCCGCCGGCGAGGTGCGCAAGCCCGCCATCGACGTGGAACCCGCGCAAACCACCGACCTGGCCTTCAGCCTGGTACGCGTGCTCGATGACGACGGCAACGCCGTCGGCCCCTGGGCCCCGGAACTGAGCCACGAGCAACTGCTGCGCGGCATGCGCCTGATGCTCAAGACGCGCATCTTCGACGCGCGCATGCTCACCGCCCAGCGCCAGAAGAAGATGTCCTTCTACATGCAGTGCCTCGGCGAAGAGGCCATCGCCACCGCCCACACCATGGCCCTGCGCGACGGCGACATGACCTTCCCGACCTACCGTCAGCAGGGCATCCTGATCACCCGCGACTACCCGCTCAAAGACATGATCTGCCAGCTGCTCTCCAACGAGCAGGACCCGCTCAAGGGCCGCCAGTTGCCGATCATGTACTCCAGCCGCGAGAAGGGTTTCTTCTCCATCTCCGGCAACCTCGCCACCCAGTTCATCCAGGCTGTCGGCTGGGGCATGGCCTCGGCGATCAAGGGCGACACCAAGATCTCGTCGGCCTGGATCGGTGACGGCGCCACCGCCGAATCCGACTTCCACACCGCCCTCACCTTCGCCCACGTCTACCGCGCGCCGGTGATCCTCAACGTGGTCAACAACCAGTGGGCGATCTCCACCTTCCAGGCCATCGCCGGCGGCGAAGGCACCACCTTCGCCAACCGGGGCGTGGGTTGCGGCATCGCCTCCCTGCGGGTGGACGGCAACGACTTCCTCGCGGTCTACGCCGCCTCGCAATGGGCCGCCGAGCGCGCCCGCCGCGGCCACGGCCCGAGCCTGATCGAGTGGGTCACCTACCGTGCGGGCCCGCACTCCACCTCGGACGATCCGTCCAAGTACCGCCCTGCCGACGACTGGACCAACTTCCCCCTGGGCGACCCCATCGCCCGCCTGAAGCAGCACCTGGTCGGCCTCGGCATCTGGTCCGACGACCAGCACGAAGCGCTGAAGAAGGAACTGGAAGCCGAAGTGATCGCCGCGCAGAAAGAAGCCGAACGCCACGGCTCCCTGGTGGACGGCCATGTGTTCAGCGCCGCCAACCTGTTCGACGACGTCTACAAGGACCTGCCGGAACACCTGCGCCGGCAGCGCCAGGAGCTTGGGGTATGAATGCCATGAACCCGCAACACGAGAACGCCCAGGCCGTCACCAGCATGACCATGATCCAGGCGCTGCGCTCGGCCATGGACGTGATGCTCGAGCGCGACGACAACGTCGTGGTGTTCGGCCAGGACGTCGGCTACTTCGGCGGCGTGTTCCGCTGCACCGAAGGCCTGCAGAAGAAGTACGGCACCTCGCGGGTGTTCGATGCGCCGATCTCCGAGAGCGGCATCATCGGCGCCGCCGTCGGCATGGGCGCCTACGGCCTGCGCCCGGTGGTGGAAATCCAGTTCGCCGACTACGTCTACCCGGCCACCGACCAACTGGTGTCGGAAGCCGCGCGCATCCGCTACCGCTCGGTGAACGACTTCACCGTGCCGATGGTGGTGCGCATGCCCTGCGGCGGCGGCATCTACGGCGGGCAGACGCACAGCCAGAGCCCGGAGGCGATGTTCACCCAGGTCTGCGGCCTGCGTACCGTCATGCCGTCCAACCCGTACGACGCCAAGGGCCTGCTGATCGCCTGCATCGAGAACGACGACCCGGTGATCTTCCTCGAACCCAAGCGCCTGTATAACGGCCCGTTCGACGGCCACCACGACCGCCCGGTGACCCCGTGGTCCAAGCACCCGGCCAGCCAGGTGCCCGAGGGCTACTACAGCGTGCCGCTGGACAAGGCCGCCATCGCCCGCCCCGGCTCGGAACTGACCGTGCTGACCTATGGCACCACCGTCTACGTGGCGCAGACCGCCGCCGAGGAAACCGGCATCGACGCCGAGATCATCGACCTGCGCAGCCTCTGGCCGCTGGACCTGGACACCATAGTCCAGTCGGTGAAGAAGACCGGCCGCTGCGTCATCGTCCACGAAGCCACGCGCACCTGCGGCTATGGCGCCGAGCTGATGTCGCTGGTGCAGGAGAACTGCTTCCACCACCTCGAAGCGCCGATTGCCCGCGTCACCGGTTGGGACACGCCCTACCCGCACGCCCAGGAATGGGACTATTTCCCCGGCCCCGCCCGCGTCGGCGCGGCCTTCAAGCGCGCCATGGAGGTCTGAATGGGCACTCACGTCATCAAGATGCCGGACATCGGCGAAGGCATCGCCGAGGTCGAGCTGGTGGAGTGGCACGTCCAGGTTGGCGACGAGGTCCATGAGGACCAGTTGCTGGCGGAAGTCATGACCGACAAGGCCACCGTGGAAATTCCCTCGCCGGTCGCCGGCAAGATCCTCGCCCTGGGCGGCGTGCCCGGCCAGGTGATGGCCGTGGGCGGCGAGCTGATCCGCCTGGAAGTGGAAGGCCTGGGCAATCACCGCGAAGCCGCGCAGCAGAAGGCTCATGAAGAAGCTCCAACCCAACCGGCGGAGAAACCTGCGCCGGTAGCCGAAGCAGCGAAGCCGGCTCCACGCGTCGAAAGCAAGCCGGTCGCCCCGGCCGTGCGCCCTGCGCCCTCTCCGGCTCCGCGCCGCGCGCCGGGCGAGAAGCCGCTGGCTTCGCCGGCCGTGCGCCAACGTGCCCGCGACCTGGGCGTGGAATTGCAGTTCGTCCAGGGCAGCGGCCCGGCCGGGCGCATCCTCCGGGAAGACCTGGAGCACTTCCTCGAGCACGGCGGCGCGACCATCGCCTCCGGCTACGCCGCCCGCCATGACGAGCACCAGATCCCGGTAATCGGCCTGCGCCGCAAGATCGCGCAGAAGATGGCCGAGGCCAAGCGGCGCATCCCGCACTTCAGCTATGTCGAGGAAATCGACGTCACTGACCTGGAGGCCCTGCGCGTCCACCTCAACGCCAAGCACAGCGCGGCGCGCGGCAAGCTCACCCTGCTGCCCTTCATCGCCCGTGCCATGGTCGTCGCCCTGCGCGACTTCCCGCAGATCAACGCGCGCTATGACGACGATGCCGACGTGATCACCCGCTACGGCGCGGTGCACCTGGGCGTCGCCACCCAGAGCGACAACGGCCTGATGGTGCCGGTGCTGCGCAACGCCGAATCCCGCGACCTGTGGGGTAACTCCGCGGAAGTCGCGCGCCTGGCCGAAGCCGCCCGCCATGGCAAGGCCAGCCGCGAGGAGCTGTCCGGCTCGACCATCACCCTGAGCAGCCTCGGCGCGCTCGGCGGGATCGTCAGCACACCGGTGATCAACTACCCGGAAGTCGCCATCGTCGGGGTCAACCGCATGGTCGAGCGGCCCATGGTGATCAACGGGCAGATCGTCGTGCGCAAGATGATGAACCTGTCCTCCTCCTTCGATCACCGGGTGGTCGACGGCATGGATGCGGCGGCCTTCATCCAGGCCGTGCGCGCCCTGCTCGAACATCCCGCCACCCTGTTCATCGATTGACTGGAGCCAGAGACGTGAAACAGAACCAGACTCTCGAAACCACCCTGCTGGTGATCGGTGGCGGCCCCGGCGGCTACGTCGCGGCGATCCGCGCCGGTCAACTGGGCATCCGCACCGTGCTGGTGGAAGGCGCCTCGTTGGGCGGCACCTGCCTGAATATCGGCTGCATCCCGTCCAAGGCACTGATCCACGCCGCCGAGGAATACCTCAAGGCGCGCGAGTTCGCCGGCCAGTCGCCGCTGGGCATCAGCGTGCAGGCACCGAGCATCGACATCCAGCGCACCGTGGAATGGAAGGACGGCATTGTCGACCGCCTGACCACCGGCGTCGCCGCGCTGCTGAAGAAGCACGGTGTCACCCTGGTCAACGGTTGGGCCAGGATCGTCGACGGCAAGACGGTGGAAGTCGACCTTGCCGAAGGCGGCACCCAGCACATCCACACCGAACACCTGCTGCTGGCGGCCGGTTCGAAATCCGTGGAGCTGCCGTTCCTGCCGGTGGGCGGCAATGTCATCTCCTCCACCGAAGCCTTGGCGCCCAAAACTCTGCCCAAGCGCCTGGCGGTGGTTGGCGGCGGCTATATCGGCCTGGAACTGGGCACCGCCTACCGCAAACTGGGCGTGGAAGTGACGATAGTGGAAGCGCAGCCGCGCATCCTGCCGACCTACGACGAGGAACTGACCAAGCCGGTGGCCAACGCCCTGCGCAAGCTCGGCATCGAGTTGTACCTGGGCCACAGCGTCATGGGCCTGGAGCCGGACGGCAAAGGCCTGCGCGTGCAGGATGGCGCCGGCTCGCAACGGGTGATCGAGACCGACCAGGTATTGGTTGCCGTTGGCCGCCATCCCAACACCGCCGGCTGGAACCTCGACACCCTGCGCCTGGACATGAACGGCCGCGCCGTGCGCATCGACGAGCAGTGCCGCACCTCGATGCGCGACGTCTGGGCCATCGGCGATATCGCTGGCGAGCCCATGCTGGCCCACCGCGCCATGGCCCAGGGCGAGATGGTCGCCGAGATCATCGCCGGCAAGCGCCGCGCCTTCACGCCCACGGCAATCCCGGCAGTGTGCTTCACCGATCCGGAAGTGGTGGTGGTCGGCCTGTCGCCCGAGCAGGCCCAGGCCGCAGGCTACGAGGTGCTGACGGCGAATTTCCCGTTCGCCGCCAACGGTCGCGCAATGACCCTGGAGTCCAGCGATGGCTTCGTCCGCGTGGTGGCACGCAAGGACAACCACCTGATCCTCGGCTGGCAGGCGGTAGGCAAGGCGGTCTCCGAGCTGTCCACGGCGTTCGTGCAGTCCCTGGAAATGGGCGCCTGCCTGGAAGACATCGCCGGCACCATCCACGCCCACCCAACCCTTGGCGAAGCCGTGCAGGAAGCTGCGCTGCGCGCGCTGGGACATGCCTTGCACGTCTGAAGCCTGCACTCTCCAACTGGCTTCCCCCTCCTGACCCGCCGATTGGCGGGTCTTTTTTGGCAGGGCCGAGGAGGACGTCTGGTCCTTGCTCGCGAATCCGTGGCCCTGCTGCGGGAGTGCTCCTTGGACGTCCTCGGCGGGCTTGAACCCGTCACGGGCGGAGCCCGCCCCTACCGATGGTCGATCACCGCACGGAATGTGATTCTGCACACCTGTGCACAGGGGATTACCTAGCCTGGTGAATCATCGACGTTTCCGGCGTTTTGACGATTTATAGGGAATTTTCCTCACCATATCCGCTTCACCGCCCCGCATTGACCAAATTAACCATTTGGTACATTTTGCTTCTACAGGCCTTTCCTCTACGGCCATACAAGAACAACGGAGCCATTCCCCATGCCTCACATCCTGCTCGTGCTCAACGGGCCGAATCTCAATCTGCTCGGTACCCGGGAGCCCGCCACCTACGGCCACGAAACCCTCGACGACATCGCCGCGCTCTGCCAACGCACCGGCGCCGAGAGTGGCCTGGAAATCGAATTCCGCCAGACCAACCACGAAGGCGAGCTGATCGACTGGATTCACCAGGCGCGCGGCCGCTGCGCCGGTATCCTGATCAATCCCGCTGCCTGGACCCACACCTCGGTGGCGATCCGCGATGCACTGGCCGCCGTGGAATTGCCGGTGATCGAAGTGCACCTGTCCAACGTGCACAAGCGCGAGAAATTCCGGCACCACTCGTTCGTCTCCGCTATCGCCGTGGGCGTGATCGCGGGTCTGGGTAGCGGCGGTTACCGCGCCGGCATCCAGCACTTCGCCAAGCTGCTGCAGGAGTGAGCCCGATGAGTGAGCACCGTACCGTCCTGGCCGGCCTGATCGGCGCCGGCATCCAGGCTTCGCGCACCCCGGCGCTGCACGAGCGGGAAGGCGACGCCCAGGGTTTTCGCTACCTCTACCGCTTGATCGACCTGGACACCCTGGGCGTCGATTCAGCCGCCCTGCCCGACCTGCTGGCTGCCGCCGAGCGCATGGGCTACACCGGGCTGAACATCACCTTTCCGTGCAAGCAGGCGGTGATTCCGCTGTTGCACGAACTCTCCGATGAAGCGCGCGGCATCGGTGCGGTAAACACCGTGGTGCTGCGTGACGGCAGACGGATCGGGCATAACACGGACTGTCTGGGGTTTGCCGAGGGATTCCGCCGCAACCTCAGTGATGCGCCGCGCGAACGTGTGGTGCAACTGGGGGCCGGTGGCGCGGGCGCTGCGGTAGCCCATGCCCTGCTCAGCGAAGGCGTGGAGCAACTGACGATCTTTGAAGTGGATTCGGCCCGTGCCCAGGTGCTGGTGGACAACCTCAACGCCCACTTTGGCGGACAGCGCGCGCGGATCGGTCACGACCTGGCCAGCGCACTCGCCGAAGCCGACGGGCTGGTCAACACCACGCCAGTCGGCATGGCCAAGCTACCCGGTGCGCCGCTGCCGCTGGAATTGCTGCACACACGCCTGTGGGTGGCGGAGATCATCTACTTCCCGCTGGAGACCGAACTGCTCAGCCACGCCCGCCGCCTGGGCTGTCGTACGCTGGATGGCGGCAACATGGCGGTGTTCCAGGCGGTGAAGGCGTTCGAGTTGTTCAGTGGTGTGAAGGCGAACGCTGAGCGGATGCTGGCGCATTTCGCGACGGTGTGATTCCGCTCTCGCTCCTGCGCCAGGATCCAGATCGAGCGGTTTCGGCAGGAGCGAGCTCGCTCGCGAACCCTCCCCGCTCCAAATCCTGCCGGCCTAGGGCTGGACGTAGCGCAACACCGCCTCGACGATCATGTCCTTGTGCCGCGCCTTGATCGCCGGGTCCTCCAGCTCGATCTGGAACAGCGATCCGACCGTGTGGCGGTTGGACACGCGATAGAAGCAGAACCCGCTGATCAGCATATGCACGTCAATGGCCTGCAGGCCGCCACGGAACGCGCCGCTGGTGGCGCCACGCTGGAGGATGTCCTCGATGGTACGCAGGATGTTGCTGTTCATCGAACGGATTGCCTCGGAGCCGGAAGCAAACTGGCCGTAGTGGATGTTCTCGATGCTGACGATGCGCACGAAATCCACGTTGCGGTCGTGGTGGTCGAAGGTGAAATCCACCAGCCGGCGCATGGCTTCCAGCGGCTCCAGCTCAGCCAGGTGCAGCGTCTGCTCGGTGCCGCGGATGTCGCCGTAGAGCTTCTCCAGTACGGCCTGGTAGAGCTGTTCCTTGCTGCCGAAGTAGTAGTAGATCATCCGCTTCGAGGTATTCATGCGCTCGGCGATGGCATCCACCCGCGCCCCGGAAAGACCCTGCTGGACGAACTCGACGATGGCCGCCTGGAGAATATCCTCGCGGGTCTTCTCCGGGTTGTTCTTGCGGCCCCGGCGGGCGGTTTCGGCAGGAATAGGCTGGATGGCGCTGTCGGCAGTCATGGGCTCGGGCATCGGTCCGCCGGCGCCAGTGCGCCGGCTGTGCGGTGAAAGAATCCGCGGATTATGCGCGCCCCAGCGCCCTTCAGGCAAAGCGCAGCGGGCTCAGACCTTCGGCCGGCGCGTGGTACCGTTGCGTGCCTGGGCCATGGCCGCCAGGCGCACGGCGACATTGGCCGCACCATAACCGGCATAACCGCCGCGCCGCTGGATGACTTCGAAGAAGAAGCGCCCCTCGAACGGTTCGGTATAGACGTGGAACAGCTCGCCGCCGTTGGCATCGCGGTCGTAGAGCACATTGAAGTAGGCCAGCTCGCTGAGGAATTCGTCGTCGAAGTCGAAGCGAGCGGCGAGATCGTCATAGTAGTTGAGCGGAATTTCCAGCAGAGGCACGCCGGCATCCTTGGCCCGCGCCACCTCGGCGAAGATGTCCTCGCAGGCGAAGGCGATGTGGTGCACGCCGGAGCCGCGATAACTGGACAACGCGTGGGAGATGGCGGTGTTGCGGTTCTCCGAGATGTTCAGCGGCAACCGCACGCTGCCGTTGGCGCTGCGCAGGGCGCGGCTCTTCACCAGGCCGTAGGGGTCGGGCAGCACCACTTCGTCGTCGGCCTCGAAGTCGAACAGCCCCTTGTAGAACAGCACCCAGCTGTCCAACCCATCCGCCGGCAGGGCCAGGGCCATGTGGTCGATACGCTGCAGCCGGCCACTGGGCCGGGCCTCGGGATCGAGACGAAAGTCCACGTCATAGATGGTCTGCCCGCTGGCACGCTCTTCAACCAAGTAGATAAGGCTGCCGTCCGGCGCACGCACAGCGGGAATCTCTCGCTCGTTGGGGCCGACCAACCCGCGATACGGCTGGCCCTTGTAGTCCTGTGCACGCTCCAGAGCGCTGGCGGCGCCACGCACGCGCAATGCGGTGGCGCATAACGACGGGCCATGGGCTTCGAAGAAGCTGTGGCCGAAGGAATAGGGTTCGGCGTTGAGCACGATATTGATGTCGCCCTGGCGCAGCAGGCTGACCGCCTTGGAGCAATGTTCGCCGGCGCGGGCGAAGCCCAGGCGCTCCAGCCAGTTGCCCAGGCGCGCGCCAAGGGCTTCGTCCACGGCGAATTCGAGGAACTCCACACCATCAAGCTGGCTGGCCGGTGGCGGCGCGAACAGGCAGTCCAGTTGTTCCTGCGGCATGCCTTCGCCGAGCAGGCGCTCGCGGGTCTTCTCCTCCAGATACAGCAGCGAACGCAGGCCATCGGCGGCGTTGGCCCGCGGCGGCGCGGCGCGGAAGCCGTCGTTGAAGATTTCCAGCGACAGCGGGCCGCGATAGCCACTCTGGAGGATCGGCCCAAGGAAGCCCGGCAGATCGAACTCGCCCTGGCCGGGGAAATTGCGGAAGTGCCGGCTCCACTCGAGCACATCCATGGCCAGGATCGGCGCATCGGCCATCTGCACGAAGAAGATCTTCTCCCCCGGAATCTGGGCGATGCCGGCAGGGTCACCCTTGAGCGATAGCGTGTGGAAGCTGTCGAGGATCACACCCAGCGCCGGGTGGTCCACCGCGCGCACCAGGTCCCAGACCTGCTGCCAGGTGTTCACATGACGCCCCCAGGCCAGGGCTTCGTAGCCCACGCGCAGGCCACGGGCGCCGGCGCGCTCGGCGGCGAGGCCGAGGTCCTCGAGGAGGAATTCGCGCTCGCCCAGGCAGTCCGCCGCAACGTTGCTGCACATCAGCACCAGGTCGGTGCCCAGCTCCTGCATCAGGTCGAACTTGCGTTCCAGGCGGTCGAGGTTACGTGGCAGGCGGTCGCGGCGGCAGCCCTCGAAGTCGCGGAACGGCTGGAACAGGGTGATCGCCAGCCCCAGATCGGCACACAGGCGGCGCACGTCGCGCGGGCTGCCGCCATGGTAGAGAAGATCGTTCTCGAAGATTTCCACGCCGTCGAAACCGGCGGCGGCGATGGCTTCGAGCTTGTCCGGCAGGGTCCCGCTCAGGGAAACGGTGGCGATCGAACGTTGCATCTCTGAACTCCTGCCGGGCGGGGTGAGGGGCTTGTTGGAATCGGTCTCCGGCTGAGTCCGATTATTCTGGCGGTCCGGGCCGGCAGCAATTTAAAGTGTACTAACTAGTTAGCTTTGTGTTCGATTACCGAACCAAAGGCCGTTTATCGAATTGACGC
The DNA here is from genome assembly GCF_020401845.1 of Pseudomonas sp. HS-18. Classification (NCBI taxonomy): domain Bacteria; kingdom Pseudomonadati; phylum Pseudomonadota; class Gammaproteobacteria; order Pseudomonadales; family Pseudomonadaceae; genus Pseudomonas; species Pseudomonas sp. HS-18. The sequence continues at coordinate 3,299,192 of NZ_CP084413.1, read as the reverse complement.
TGTTCCGGCCGCTGCTCAAGATTTGGCCACGTCGACGCAAACCGGCTGCCGGGGACCTGCCTCAATCCCTGGAACAACGACAGCCGCTGCGAGATGACTGCGTGTCATCCATAACAATTTCAAGAACGGGTACTTGCTCATGTACATCACTCCCCCCCGCCTCGCTGCCCCCCTTGCGCATCGCCAAACCATCCTGGCCCGCCCGATGCCCGGTTTGTGCACGCCGTCCGGCCACCGCCGCGCGCACTGATTTTCGCCAGCCACCGCACGTCATTCCTGCAACCCTCGCCGATCGGCGGTGGAGTACGCGGAACGCTTGCGGCACGACAATAATTCCCGAGGCTGCGCGTCAGCCCGATAACGGATGGCCCGATCATGATCCATACGCAATCCGCTCCCCTCGCCGCGGTCGCTCCGCACGGTTCTTCCCTCTTCGGCAAGGTGCGTGGCGCCATGGCCGTCGGCAAGGTGCGCTGGGGCATGCTCGCCCTGGTGTTCTTTGCCACTACCCTGAACTACATCGACCGCGCCGCCCTGGGCGTGATGCAGCCGATCCTCGCCGAGAAGATGGCTTGGACGGCCATGGACTACGCCAACATCAACTTCTGGTTCCAGGTCGGCTATGCCATTGGTTTCGTGCTGCAGGGTCGGCTGATCGACCGCATCGGCGTGAAGCGCGCATTCTTCTTCGCCGTGCTGCTGTGGAGCTTCGCCACTGGCGCCCACGGCCTGGCCAGTTCGGCGGCCGGCTTCATGGTCTGCCGCTTCATCCTCGGCCTGACCGAAGCGGCCAACTACCCCGCCTGCGTGAAGACCACGCGTCTCTGGTTCCCCGCCGGCGAACGCGCCATGGCCACCGGTATCTTCAATGCCGGCACCAACGTCGGCGCCATGGTCACGCCTGCCCTGCTGCCGCTGATCCTCGCGGCCTGGGGCTGGCAGGCGGCGTTCCTGTGCATGAGTGCGTTGGGCTTCGTCTGGGTGATCCTGTGGGGCCTGAAGTACTTCAATCCCGACGAACACCCGACGGTGAAGCAGAGCGAGTTGGACTACATCCAGGCAGCCGACGAGCCGCCGGCCGAGCGCGCGCCCTTCTCCGCCATCCTGCGCATGCGCGGCACCTGGGCCTTCGCCGTGGCCCTTTCGCTGACCGCGCCGGTGTTCTGGTTCTACCTCTACTGGCTGCCGCCCTTCCTCAATCAGCAATACGGCCTGGGGATCAGCGTCACCCAGATGGGTATTCCGCTGATGCTGATCTGGTTGACCGCAGACTTCGGCAGCATCGGCGGCGGCATCCTGTCGTCCTGGCTGATCGGTCGCGGCATGAAGCCCATCCATGCGCGCCTGCTGTCGATGTTCATCTGCGCCTGCTGCATCATCGGCGTGGTCTTCGCCGCCAAGGCCAGCGGCCTGTGGATCGCCGTGGCCGCCATCGCCCTGGGGGTGGGTGCGCACCAGGCCTGGACGGCGAACATCTGGAGCCTGGTGATGGACTACACGCCCAAGCACATGATGAGCACGGTGTTCGGCTTCGGCGGCATGTGCGCGGCGATTGGCGGCATGTTCATGACCCAGATCGTCGGCTACATCCTCACCGTCACCCACAACAACTACGCGATCCTCTTCACCCTGATCCCGACCATGTACTTCCTGGCCCTGGCCTGGATGTTCTTCATGGCCCCGCGCCAGGTGCCCGGCGCGCCGGAGTGATCCGCAAGCCACGACGAAGAACCCCGCCAGTTGGCGGGGTTCTGCATTCGGGCATTCACTTCTTCAACGGCGTGAGCACCGGTGCGCCTTCGTCCAGCAGCATCCACACCAGCAACTTGGCCGGCTTCTTGTCGCTGGCGTTGCGCGAGACCAGGTGCGGCGTGTTCGGTGCTTCGTACCAGGACTGGCCGGCCCGGTAGGTCACCGGCTTCTGCCCTTCGAGCTGGGAGATCACCGCGCCCTCGAGTACGTAGGCAAACACCGAGCCGCTGTGCACGTGTGCACCGGACGCCTGGCCCGGCTCGTAGGCAACCGTGATCATCAGGCCCTTCTTGCCGGCGGCATCGGGGAGCTTCTGCTCCTGCTGGACGTCGATTTTCTCCGGGTTGGCCGCATCACCATGGGCGAATACCGGCAGGCTCAGCGCCAGGCCGAGGCCGGCGGACAACAGTTTCAGGGATGCGGATGCGTGCATGGTGGGTACCTCGGGCAGTGGGAACGTGGGGTTCACGCTACGCCTCGGGGTGCATCGGACCAACAGCCAATTCCGCCGAAGATCGGGGTGCCATTGCGGCGCCCTTTCAGTGCAGTGTTGTGCTCGCGAACCAGCGCGTCAGCGCCCACAAAAAGCCCCGCACACTGGCGGGGCTCTCGGGGACGGCGGCGGCTCAGCCGAGCAGCGCGCTCAGGTCCAGCAGCCCGTCCTTGCGCGGCGGGCACCAGTAGTAGCCGCCGGTGAGCGGACGGCTGAAGCGGTACAACGCGTCAGTGATGCCGTCTTCCAGGCCGCTCATGCGGCGCAGTTGCACCTCGAAGGCGTCCAGGGTGCGGCCGAAGGCGAGGAACATCAGCCCCGCGTCCTGGCCCTGGGTCCAGGGCATGGAGCGGCGCACGATGAAGGCTTCGGGCTCGAAGCTCTCCTGCGCGGTGCGCTTGACGTGGGCGGACTCAGGCGCGTCGTCCAGTTCCTCGTTGTCGCTCAGGCGGCGACCCATGATGTCGTCGCGCTCGTGCTGCGGCAGCGCGGCGAAGTCCTGCAGTTGGTGACGCCACTGCTGGATCGCGGCGAAGCTGCCGCCGACCAGACCCGCTGCGTCGCCATCGACGATGGCGGCGGCAATGGCGTCGTCGTCGTGCGGGTTCTCGGTGCCGTCCTCGTAACCGGTCAGGTCGTGGCCAGTACCGTGGCGAAACGCTTCGGTGAGGCAGGTCAGTTCCAGCGCCGGGGCCAGCAGCACCTGGACTTCCTGCGTACGCAGCAGCAGCTCGCCGCGCTCTTCGCCGCGCAGCCAGATCCACAGCGCATGCGGGGTAGACGGGTTGTCCACGCCCACGCCGGAAATGGCCGGGAACTCGCGCAGCCCCTCGATGCGGCGCCCCAGCGCGCGCACCAGCGACTCACCGAAACCGACCACCGCGCCCTCGCCATCGGCGAACTGCAGCAGGCGATCCAGCGCGGCGGGCAGGTCCTGCAGCGATTTCACATCGAAGAACAGATGGCGGGCGTGGGCGGGAACCGGGGTGGCGAGAATGCCGGGCTGGTAAAGGCTCATGACAGCGTCCTTGATCGAAAGAGCGGCGATTCTAATCGCGCCGCGCACGAATCCAAACCGCTCTGTATCAAGGCTTGTGCAAACTTTCCCGGGTTGCCCCGGAATGCGCCTTGCGCCGCTGCCGATGGCGCCGCCACAGCTCCAATCCACCCACCAGCACCAGCACCGCAAGGAAGATCGGCAGCCGATACGGCCGCAGGTTGCCCAGCCAGCGCTCCAGCACCTCCCCCGCCCAGTAGCCGGCGCTGGCGAACAGCAGCGCCCAGCAGAAGGCACCGAGCAGGTTGATCAGCAGGAAGCGCAGCGGCCCTACCCGGCTCGCGCCGATCAGCAACGGCCCGGCCAGGCGCATGCCGTAAAGGAAACGCACGGAGAAGATCGCCAGCAGCGGATGTCGCTCGATCAGCCCGGTGACCCGCTCCACGGCCAACCCACGCCGCTGCAGCCAGGGCAGCGCGCGGTCGCCGGCGCGCCGGCCGGTCCAGTAGAGCAACTGGTCACCCAGGGTGCCGGCCAGGGTCGCCCAGAACACCACCGGCACGTAGGCCAGCAGGCCCTGGTGGGCTGCCAGGCCGGCCAGGATGAGGATCGTCTCGCCCTCCAGCAGGCAACCGATGAACAGCGCCAGGTAGCCGTATTGGGAAAGCAATTGCGCCAGGTCGAAATGCTCGAACATGAAAGTCCTTGAAAGCGTGCCGTGCCAAGAGCCTAGCGGCTCCCAAGCTGTTCTGCTTATCGAACATGGGCTGTAAAAAATAAAAGACTAAACAGTCACTTTTGATCGTTAGCAACCAATCAAATCAATCCTTTAGCGCAACCATTCGTCCAGCAATGTAATTTTTTTCGCTCATTGGCGATTCAAGTGTTTGACATATTTAACGGATTTGGCAGACTGCGGCCCGTTGTCGCAACTGGTTACGTTTTTCCGGCTCCCCTGCCTGGTGCACCGGATGACCTCGGCCGCGCAACACAACAAAAACAACTTTGTCAGTCGTGGCCCACCTGCCCGAGTTTCGTCTCGGCGGTACGGTTCCCGGCGAGCCAACGGAACGAACAAATGCTGATCTGGTTTGTAGCGGTGTATCTGGTGATCACCGTAGCTGTCGGTTTCTACGCCACCACCCGCGTGCACAACTCCTCGGACTACGCGGCCGCCGGTCGTAGCATGTCCTTCCCCCTCGTCGTGACCATGGTGTTCGCCACCTGGTTCGGCTCCGAAGCCGTGCTGGGCATTCCGGCCACCTTCCTCGAAGAAGGCTTCGCCGGGATCATCGAAGACCCCTTCGGCTCCTTCGGTTGCCTGATGCTGGTCGGCGTGGTCTTCGCCCGCCCGCTGTACCGCCTCAACCTGCTCACCATCGGTGACTTCTTCCGCAAGCGCTTCGGCCAACACGTGGAAATCTTCACCAGCCTGGTGATCATCATTTCCTACATGGGCTGGGTCGCTGCGCAGATCACCGCGCTGGGCGTGGTCTTCAGCGTGCTCTCCGACGGCGGCCTGACCACCACCCAGGGCATGATCATCGGCACCATCATCGTCCTGCTGCACACCCTGTTCGGCGGCATGTGGTCGGTGGCGCTGACTGACTTCCTGCAGATGATCATCATCGTCTGCGGCCTGTTCTACCTCGTCTGGCTGATCGGCGACATGGCCGGCGGCCCGGTCAACGTGATCAGCCACGCCGCCAGCGAAGGCAAGTTCACCTTCATGCACGGCACCTCGGCGAAGGACATCGTAGCCTTCCTCGGCGCGGCGGTGACCATGATGTTCGGCTCGATCCCGCAGCAGGACGTCTATGCCCGCGTGATGTCGGCCAAGACCGAGAAGATCGCCCAGCGCGCCACCATGACCGGTGCCTGCTGCTACCTGGTCTTCTGCATGCTGCCGATCTTCCTGATCTACGCCGCCTCGATGATCGAACCGGAGATGGTCAAGCACTGGCTGGCCGAAGACTCCCAGCAGATCCTGCCGCACCTGATCCTGGAACGTACCCCGCTGTTCGCCCAGATCATGTTCTTCGGCGCCCTGCTCTCGGCCATCATGTCCTCCGCCTCGGGCGCCCTGCTGGCCCCGTCGGTAACCCTGACCGAGAACATCGTCAAGCACTTCCTGCCCAACATGAATGACCGCCAGGCCCTGCTGGCCATGCGTTGCAGCGTACTGGCGATGACCGTCGCCACCTGCCTGTTCGCCCTGCTGTCCAACGCCAGCATCTACGAGATGGTCGGCAACGCCTACAAGGTGACCCTGGTCGCCGCCGTGGTGCCGCTGTTCTTCGGCCTGTTCTGGAAGCGCGCCACTACCCAGGGCGCCCTGACCGCCATCGCCTGCGGCCTGATCGGCTGGGTCTCGCTGGAACTTGGCCACCAGGAAGGCGACTTCTGGCCGCCGCAGCTAGTGGGTCTGATCTGCAGCGCCGTCGGCATGATCGTCGGCTCGCTGGCCCCGCAGTTCAGCCAGCACCGTGGCGAGAGCGTGTCGGACATGGCCGCTGCCGCCGCCGGCAACTGATCGCGCCGCAGCTGAAGAAGAAGCCCCGCCTGTGCGGGGCTTTTTCATGGGCGGCGAATCTGCTGAGGTGTTCCCCTGTGTCAGCACTCCCCCAATCGCGCCGCCAGGAAACCCCGGTACGCAACCTCCGGTTGAGCTCACCCTGCAGCTTCCTGCAGAGTTGCCGTCGAGGGCATGGGAGCCAGGCTTGGAGGCACGCCGCACGCCTGCGCCAACAATCGTGACGCGCTGTCTGCCGGGCGTGCTGCCCTCCCGGGCGGCTGAACCGCCCCGGCACAGGTGACTGGCGGCTCATCCCTGCCTATCCTGAACTTCGACCCGTCGAAGACAGACGAACCAGGCAGCCCGCCCCAGTACAGAGCCCGGCCCCATGGACAGCCACCTGAAATCGCGCCCCGGCGCAGAGAACTGCCCCCTCGTCGAAGCTCCCGGTGCGCCTCGCCCACCTGCGGTGGCCGCATGAAGCGCTGGAGCCGCAAGCCGCTGACCCTGCGGCTGCTGATCCTGCTCTTCGTCCTGCTCGCCGCCCTGGCGACCCTCGGCAACAGCCTGGTCGTGGCCTATACCGTGCAACGTTCGGCGCTGATCCATACCACCCTGGAGGCCAACCGCGCCTATGCCGCCAAGGTCGCCTCCAGCATCAGCGAGTTTATCGATTCGGCGCAGCGCAACCTGGCCTTCAGCGCCAATATCCTCGCAACGCATCAGGGGGATCGCGGGGTGTTGCGCGCCGAAGCGATGCGCCTGCAATCCCAGGACACTTACTTCAACTCCATCGCCATCGTCGATGCTCACGGCAAGGTCCTGGAGGCCTACCCTGACTCGCTGCAGATAGTCGGCACCACGCTGCGCTCGGTGGGTGTGCAGCAGGCCCTGCAACTCAAGCAGCCAGTGGTCAGCCAGGCGTATGTGTCCATCGCCGGCAACCTGGTGGTGTTCATCTCCCAGCCCATCGTCAGCCCTTCCGGCGAATACCTCGGGCTGGTCGGCGGCTCGGTCTACATCCTCAAGCAAAGCGTACTGCACACCATCATCGGCAGCCACTTCCACCACGAGGGCACCTATGCCTTCGTCGCCGACGCCAACCGCCGCCTGCTGCACCATCCCGAGGCCCAGCGCGTCGGCGAGCTGCTCAAGGGCAGCCCGACGGTGGAAGCCGCGTTGCGCGGGGAAACCGGCGCAATGGAGGTGCCCAACACCCAAGGCGTGGAAATGCTCGCCGGCTACGCCCAGGTGCCTGAGGCCAACTGGGCCGTGGTGGCGCAGCAGCCCCGCGACCTGAGCCTTGCGCCGCTGGGCCTGCTGATGAAGGACATGTTCTTCGGACTGATCCCCGCCAGCCTGCTCGGCGTGCTGCTGATCTGGGGCGGCGCGCTGTTGATCACCCGACCGCTGCGGCAACTGGCCTACAGCGCCGAGCGCCTGTCGGCACCGGAAACACCGGGCGAGCTGCGCGCCATCAGGACCTGGTACCGCGAGGCCGCGGCCATTCGCCAGGCGCTGTTGACGGGCGTAGGGCTCATGCAGCAGAAGCTCGGCCGGCTCAGCCAGGAAGCCCAGAGCGACGCGCTCACCGGTCTGGCCAATCGCCGCGCCCTCGGCGCAGCCCTGGCAGCACTGGAGCAGTCCGGGCTGTCCTACGCGGTGCTGCTGCTGGATATCGACCACTTCAAGCGAGTCAACGACAGTTGGGGCCATGACGCTGGCGACGAGGCTCTGCGGCGGGTCGCCGGCGTACTGCGCGACTCCTCCCGCAGCGAAGACCTGGCGTGTCGCTCCGGCGGTGAGGAATTCGTCCTGCTGTTGCCGGGAACCAACCTGGAAGCAGCCCGCAGCATCGCCGAGCGTATCCGCGAAACGGTCGCCGGCACACTGATTCCCCAGGTCGGCAAGGTCACGGTGTCCATCGGCGTGGCCGTGGGCGACCGCACGTCGCTTTCCTCCGATGCCGTGCTCAAGCAGGCCGATCAGCGCCTGTATAGCGCCAAGCAGACCGGCCGCAACCGCGTCGTCAGCAACGACGACGCCTAAGCTGCCACGACCAGCGCTGCCAGGCGTGACGCCAGTGCCCGCGCCAGGCCGGCGATTCGCCCGCCATCGTCCAGGCCGGGGGCGATGTAGATGGCCACGGGGAATGCCACGGCTCCGTCCAGGGGCAGTGGCTGGCTGCTCAGGCCCAATATGCCGGCCATGCGCGCCGGTAAAGTCACTCCCAGCGGATGCCGGTCGAGCATCACGCGCGCGGCCAGCACGCTCTGCACCCGGCAGGCAATGTTCCGGCGCAGCCCGCGCAAGCCTAGCTGCAGGTCCACCGGACACAAGCCCGAGCGCCGGGCGGATACCTGAACCTGCGGCAGGCGCAGGTAGTCGACCAGGGATTGCGGCGGTTGCTCCAGCGCCGCGCCGTGGGCGAAGACGTAGTAGTCCGTCAGCACCGTGATGCGCTCGATGCCGTAGCCGAAGGGCACCACCTGATCGATGTCCAGCAGAATGTCCAGCTGGCCACCACGCAGTTCGTCGAAGGCTGCGCGGCGTTGCGGCTGGTAGAAGGTTACCCGCCAGCTCTCGCCAAGCCGCGCCAGTGCCGTGTCGAGGAACAGCGGCTGCAGGCAGTCGATGCAACTGACCCGCAGTTCGGGCGTGGAAGGCTCGCGCCCCGGCACCTGACGCCAGCCTTCGCGCAGGCTCTCGAAGGCCAGGCGCACGTGATCGGCCAGCCGGTGCGCCGCCACGGTGGGCGTCACACCCAGATGGCTCTTGAGGAACAGCGGGTCGCCGCAATGCTTGCGCAGGCGACTCAGGGCGTTGCTCACCGCAGGCTGGCTCAGGCCCATGAGTCGAGCCGCACGGGTGATGCTGCGCTGCTGGTAGATTGCGTCGAAGACCGACAGCAGGTTCAGGTCAAGATCGTACAGGTCGTGCATGGTCAGGTTTCGTCGTGCAGCAGGATCAGGCCGAGCAGCAAGCCGGCGATGAGTATTAGCGCCAGACACAGGCAGGCCACGGCGCAGCCGGTGCCGCCCTGGTGATCTCCGGCGAGCATTCGACAACTGCGCCGGTAGTGGCCGCCCTGCCCGACCAGGCAGACCAGCACGCAGCCCACCAGCAACGCCGCGGGTATCAGCGCCAGCACGGACAGCTCGGCGATACGCCGCAGCACCATCGCCGCCAGCACCAGCAGAAGCAGCAAGGTTCGCATCCAGGCCAGCGTGGTGCGCTCGGCCTGCAATCCGTTATCGCGACTCATTGCCGGAAGCCGATCAGCCCGGCAGCCAGTACGACACAGGTCAGTGCGAGCAGCGGCACCAGCAGCGGCACCGGCAAGGGCCGCCCATGGCGCAGTGCGCGCTCCACGCCCAACCAGCGCAATCCGGCGGCCCCGGCGGTCAGTAGGCCGAGACAAGCCAGCAGCAGCGCCAGGAAGGTTCGCGAGGATCCCGTCAGAGCGGGGCCGATGAATGCGTCCACCGCGACGGCGCCCGCCAGCAGCGCCAGGGAGGTGCGAATCCAGGCCAGGAAGGTGCGCTCGTTGGCCAGGCTGAAACGCGGGTCCGGTTCCTGGCCGCCGCCCAGCAGGCGGTCGGCCAGGCGGCTGCGGTCGCCCTTCATGGATGAAGGCTCACTGGTGCTCGCCCATCAGCGGATACCCAGTCCGCGCAAGGCGCCGGGCGAGTAATCCGAGGTGGTGGCGCGGAAACCGAAGTCATAGCCCCGCGGCTGCTCGTTGCTCATGTTCGAAGCGATGTAGCGCCCGGCCTGCAGGTCGTAGAACACCTGCGCGGCGGACAACAGCACCTGCGCGTCCGGGCGGTAGAAGGTGTGGTTCTCGCCGATCCGCCAGAGCTCGCCACGGCTGTCATACTGATCGTTCTCCACCACGGTCCAGCTGTCCTCGTCGAGGTAGAAGCGGCGCTTGGAGTAGATGTGCCGCGCGCCCGGTTTCAGCGTCGCCTCCACTTCCCAGACACGGTGCAGCTCGTAGCGGGTCTGCGCGGAGTCGATCACGCCGGGCTTGAGAAAGTCTGCATACTTCAGGCTCGGCGAGGCCAGGCGGTAGCTGTTGTAGGGAATGAAAAGCTCCTTCTTGCCGATCAGCTTCCAGTCGTAGCGATCCGGCGCGCCGTTGTACATGTCGCGGCTGTCGGCGGTGCGCAGGCCGGCGGTGGTCGGTCCGGCGGCGTCGTAGGCGTTGTCCGGTGCGCGGCGCACGCGGCGCTGGCCGGAGCTGTAGACCCAGGACAGGCGCGGCTGCTTCACTTGGTCCAGAGTCTCGTGGACCAGCACCACCTCGCCCACCTGGCGCGAGGGCGCGGTGATGCGGTGGCTGTAGTAGAACAGCATGTTGTCCACCTTGCCCGGCTCGTAGTTGCTGACCTGATCGGCCATGGTGAAGCGCTGCTCGGTGGTGGTGATTACATAGTCGCCGCTCGCCTGGGGCGCTGCGCTGTCGTTGACCGACAACAGGCTTCCGCCGCGATAGCGGGTGATGTGGTTCCAGATCGCTTCCAGGCCGTTCTGCGGGATCGGAAAGGCCACCGCACCGTGGAAACCTTCGATGCCATTGCCGTCGTTCACCAGTCTGGCGCCAGTGGCGTTGTGCGCAGCCCAGCCTTTCACCTGCCCGGAGACGCCCGCGCTGCGGCGGCTGGGGTACACCGGCAGCTTGTACTGGCCGGGAAAGCGCTTGAGCAGTGCAATCTGCCCGGCGCTGAGGTTGGCCTGGTACTGCTCGTAGTTGCTCGCATCGATGGTGAACAGCGGCCTGTCCGCGGCATAAGGGTCGGCCGGCGTACCGTTGCCCTGGATCTTCAGGCCGTCGCCGGATAGCCCGCCCTGCCAGGCCGGAATCCTGCCGTCGGTACTGGCGGCACGCTCGGCGCCGATGGGGGTCAGGGAGACTTGCAGCTTGGCGGCGTCTCCGGCCGAGACGGCGGCACAGGCCTCCTGGAGCACGAGGGCCGAGCCCTGGGCCAGGAGGATGGCGGATAACACACAATGGAAGCGTTTCAAGAGGCAGGCTCCGCTTAGAAGTTGATGCCGACCGACAGCGAGACGAAGTCGCGGTCACCGCGAATGCCGTAGTCGCCATCGATGTAGTTGGTGTAGGAAATGCCGGCGTTGTAGGTGCTGTTGAAGTCCGCATCCAGCGACAGGCCGATGGCTTTGGCGCCCTCGTTGAAGCCCGAGACTTCCGCCGGCGCGTAGCCCTTCACATCGTGGGACCAGGAAATCCCCGGCTTGAGGTCGATGCCGGCGATGGCATTGGCGTAGCTCCAGATCGCGCGGGCGCGGTAGCCCCAGGAGAAGGACGTGACGAAGCCGTCGTTGTTGCAGTTCTCTGGTGTAGCCGAGTTGGCGATGCACACCGCGTTGTTGGCCAGTTCGCCGGAGCCGAAGGTGCTGTTGCGCCCATAGCGCGGGCCACCGTTGCCTTCCAGGCCGCCGACGAAGGTGGCGCCCACCTCGCCCACCAGCACCAGCTGATCGGCGCCCATGACCTGGCTGACGCTCTGGGTGGCGGTCATCTGCGCCTGGGTCACTTCCTTGCGGCGGTAGCCGTCGGTGGCGTTGCTGTCGGCGTAAGCCACGACACCGCTGTTGTACAACGGCGTGCGCGACGGATCGCCGAGGCCGGACTGGATCAGGTCAGGGCCGTTGAACTGCAGGGGCAGGTTCGGCCGGTAGCTCAACTCGCCCTGCAGTGCAGTCCCACTGGACAACGTGGTGGCGAAGGTCAGGCCGTACAGGCGGATGTCTTCGGGGTACTCGACGAAGTAGCTGGAAGTGCCCATGCGCAGTGCATCGGTCAGCGTCTTGCCGGCGCTGCTGTTCATCAGGCCGTTGCAGGCCGCTCCGGACAGACCGAGGTTGCCGCAGAGCTGCGGCACGAAGTCGGTGTTGGTCAGGTACGGGCTGCTGATCGAGCCGGTGTATGGCAGGCGGCTATGGTAGTTGGCGGCGTAGACGCCGAATTCGGTGTCCAGCGCCGGTACGAACCAGTGCAGCGACAGGCCCCACTGCCCGCTGTTGCGCGCATCCTGGTCGGCGGCACGCTGCAGGCGGATGCCTTCGCTGGTCAGGTCCACGCCGAACGGCGTCAGCGCACGCACCGCGGCGGCGTTGCCGCTGAGATTCCTGCCCACGTCCAGGCCGGAGCAGCCATCGGGGATGTAGTCATTGTTGGAGAAGAAGGTGCCGCAGTTGTCCAGGTTGGTCTGTTCCCAGTCCAACTGGTAGAAAAAGTCGGCGGAGAGGTTCTCGCTGAGGTTCTGCGTCACGTAGAACAGGTTCACCGGCACCAGTGCGTCCTTCACCTCCGAGCCTGGCCGGCGGATAGCCGACAGGTTGGTCGGGTTGACCACGTTCAGGCCGCCCTGGATGAAAGTGCTTTCACCCCAGTTCACCACCTGCTTGCCCAGGCGCACCGAACCCGGCTCATCGGCGATCTGGAAGTTGTGGTAGACGAAGGCATCGAGCAACTCGAAGCCGGCGGATTTGTTGGCGTTCTTGCGTCCGTTGTCCTCGACGTCCTTGAAGCGCTGGCTCTCGTCACGCAAGGCGTAGTCGTACCAGTAGCTGCCGCGCAGGAACACACCGCTGTCGCCGTATTTCAGCTCCAGATCATGGCGGCCCTTGAAGATCTTCGAGAACACGTCGCCTGCGCGATAGTTGCGGCGGCCGTCATCGCCCGAGGCGCTGCGCATCAGGCGCTGTTCCGGGTTGTGGGTGGACAGGCTCGCGCCCAGCGACAGCGCGGAGTCGAGCTGGCCCTGGATTTCCCCGATGTCGAAGGTGAAACCCCAGGCGGGATGGCAGGCGCAAGTTGCGACCAATAGCCATGAACCTCGCACCATGATGCGAACTTTCGGCGTCATCACTCTTATCCTCTTTATTCTTGTTCGAGCGATCTGCAGGCAATACAAACTCATCCTCGAAAGCACATGAGGCAACATGAACTATCGATCTCAGATGATTGAATTATCTGGATATTTTGAAGAGAAGAATTATTCTTCGAATGAACTTCCAGGATACTTCCGAGATTGTTTTCTTATCGTTACCGTCCCTTGATCTGCGCGGATGAGTCGATACTAAATAGCCGCCGGACGACGAACAAATATCGTCTTCAGATGGGCCCCATAACAAACCGGCATGGCCGGAAAGGCACGACGATGACCCTCAAGCAGTTGCGTTACCTGATCGCCATCGCCGAAGCCGGCAGCTTCTCCGCCGCCGCCCGCAAGGCGTATATCGCCCAGCCGGCGCTGAGCCGGCAGATCGGCATGCTGGAGAGTGAGCTGGAAGTGCAGTTGCTGCTGCGCCAGCACGACGGCGTTGATCTCACCGATGCCGGCCGGCGCCTCTATGAGGTGGCCCGCTCGGTGGTGCAGAAGATCGATTCGGTGAAGGACGAGCTGATGTCCAGCCGCGGCGATCCGCGCGGGCGGGTGTCGGTGGCGATTCCAGTGACCACCTCTGCCCTGCTGCTGCCAACGATCATCCGCCGTGTGCAGGAGAAGTTCGCCGGCATCGAGCTTGTGGTGCGCGACGGCCTGAGCAAGGAAGGTGGTGAAGCCATCGAGCTGGGCAAGGTGGATTTCGGCATCGTGCCCAACGCCGAGGAGCTGGAGGGCGTCATTGCCGAGCCGATCTTCGTCGAGCAGCTCTACTGGGTCGGACGCCTGCCGCTGGCCAGCGAAGGCGACACCGTGACCCTGGCCGAGGCGCTCAGCCAGCCGCTGGTGATGCCGCCGCGCAGCATGCACCTGCGCCGGCGTATCGAGCAGGCGGCGATGTCAGCCGGGGTCGAGCTGAATGTGAAGTACGAGCAGCAGTCCGCCGTGGGAATCACCGGCCTGGTGGTCAGCGGGCTGGCGGCGACCATCAGCAACTGGCCGCCCATCGAGGTGGCTTCGCAGCCGCTGGCTCGGCGCATCGTCGAGCCGCAGATCGAGCGCACCGTTTCCATCGCCCACTCGGCGCACAAGCCGCTGAGCTTCGCGGCGTCCTGCGTGCATGACCTGGTGCGCGAGCTGCTGGTGGAAGCGGTGGCCAGCGGAGCGTGGAAAGGCGAGCTGATCGCGCGCTCGCCTCTGCCGGCGGTCAATCTCCTCGATTGACCGCGATACGCGGGGAAGCTCAGCTGGGGCTGAGCAACGCCATCGACAACTGCGCCCGCGAACGCTGCGGGCGCAGCCAGGCCAGGCCGACCAGTCCCGCCACCACCAGCAGCACGCCGCTGACCGCAAAACCGTGGGCGTAACCTGCTCCATCCAGGCCACCGGAGCGTTGTACCAGGAAGCCGGTGACGATGGGCGCGCTCAGCCCCGCCAGCGAGGCGAAGGCATTGCCGATAGCCAGGATGCTGCCGCGCTGCGCGGTGGGCGTGACTTCGGCAAGCATCGCCGGGCCCACGGAGTACATTACCAGCGCCAGGCCGCCGCTGAGGGTCATGTAGGTCATGCGCAGCGCCACCGGCAGGTCCGCCAGCAGGCTGATGGACAGCACGCCGCTGGCCATCAGGCAAGCCGAGACGAATACGCCCCTGGCCACCCGCGACGACAACCCGGCGCGCAACAGGCGCTGCGACAGCCACGCCATGAACAGGCTCAGCGGCATGGTCACCAGCACGAACAGGCCAAACAGCCGCCCGGCGTTCATCGCGCTCAGGCCCAGGCCGCTCTCCAGGTAGGCCGGCACCCAGGTCAGTGTCAGCGCCAGCGACCAGTTGGCGGCGAAGTGGCAGAAATAGTTGGCCAGCACCGTGCTGTCGCCCAGCAGACGGCGGTAGGGCAAGCGTTCGGCGCCCTGCCCGCTGCGTTTCCCATCGGCCAATTGGCCTTCGCTACCGAGCAGGAGCCAGGCCACACACCACGCCAGCCCGAGCACCGCCAGCACGGCGAAGTTGCTGCGCCAGCCGTAATGGGTGCTGACCCACGGGATCATCAGCCCGGCGATCAGCAGGCCCATGGCGCTGCCCGAGTGCAGCAGCGCGACCGGCAGGCTGCGGCGCTCGTCCGGGAACCACTTGTACAGCGCATGGGTGGCGACCGGCGAAGCCGGCCCCTCGCCCACACCGAGCAGCACCCGGCAGGCCACCAGCGTCCATAGCGAAGTGGCATAGAGCATCGGCAACTGCACCAGCGCCCAGAAGGCGCCCATGCCCAGCAACAGCCAGCGGGTGGAGCGGCGGTTGGCGAGGAAGCCACCGACCACCGCGGAGAGGGAGAACAGCCAGTGCAGGCTGCCGCCGACCAGGCCGAACTCCGCTGGCGTCAGGTCCAGCTCCTTCATCATCGGCACCGCCACCAGGCCGGTGACCACCTTGTCGAGAAAGTTCACCAGCATCATTGCCGCCAGCAGGAAGGCGACCGTCCAGGCCCGGCGGGGCTGGTAGGCATGCTCTTTAGCAGAAGAATCTTGCATGTCGCTTATCTCTCTTGTTCTTGTCGGGTGCAGTGCCTGAGTGTCCCGCCGATCAGTCGGGCATCAGGATGCCCTTGGCGATGGTGTTGCGCTGGATTTCACTGGTGCCGGTGAGGATGCGCATCATACGGGTCGCGCGGAACAGCCACTCCACCGGATGGCCATTGATCAACCCGGCTCCGCCATGCACCTGCACTGCGCGGTCGGCAATGCGGAAGGCGGTTTCCGAGCTGAACACCTTGCACATCGACGACTGGGTGCGGATGTCACCGCCCCCGTCGTAGCTGGCCGCCGTGGCGTACATCATGCTGCGCGCGGCATACAGTTCTGTGGCCATGTCAGCGATCATGTGGCTGACCGCCTGGAACATGCCGATCGGTCGGCCGAACTGCACCCGCGAGCGCGCGTAATCCACCGACAGGTTCAGCGCCAGCTCGGCCATGCCGAGCATGGTCGCGCAATGCAGCAGGCGGTTCAGGGTGATGCGCCCCATGGCCAGCTTGAAGCCCTTGCCCTCCGCGCCGATGCGGTGCGCCACCGGCACCTTCACCCCTTCGAGGAGGATGTCACCGTGGGTACCGGGGCCGGACATCGCCTGATAGTCGGAAACCACCTTCGCCCCCGGCGCCGACAGATCGACAAAGAATGCCGAGATGCCTTCCGCGCCTTTGCCCGGCCCGGTCACCGCCAGCAGCACGGCGAAGTCCGCGTAGGGCGCGCCGGAGATGTAGCGCTTGGCGCCGTCCAGTACGTAGTGATCACCCTCCAGGCGCGCGCTGGTCCTGATCGCCGTGGCGTCGGAGCCAGCCTCAGCCTCGGTCAGGGCGAAACACACGGCCTTCTCGGCACGGCACACCGGGCGCAGGAAGTGCTCGATCTGCTCCTCGCTGGCCACGCGGAACAGGTGGCCGACTCGCGGCGGGCCGCTCAGCTCGCCCAGCACATGGGCTGCCAGCACCGCGCCGCTGCTGGCAGCGGCTTCCTTCACTGCGCACAGGTCGGCGATACCCAGGCCGGCGCCGCCAAGCTCTTCGGGCAGCATGATGTTGTAAAAGCCGCGCTCGCAGGAGCGCTTCCACAGATTGCGCAGCAGCTCGCGGGAGTGCTTTTCGCCAAAGCGGATGCCTTCGCGCTGCTCCAGCGGCTGCAGCTCTTCGCGCAGGAAGCCGCGCAGATCGTCGATGATCGCCTGCGCTTTGGCGCTGGGCTGAATACCCGGATAGCTCGCGTGCACGGAGCTCGTTTGCAGAGAGTCAGCTTGCATGGTAATTTTCCTCAGATCCGCCGATCCTGGTTCTGCCAGTAGGGCTCGCGCACCAGGCGGCGCACGATCTTGCCGTTGGGGTTCTTCGGCAGTTCGCCGACGAAGTCCACGCTGCGCGGCTTCTTGAAGCCGGCCAGCTGCGCGGCGCACAGCTCGATGATCCGTGCCTCGTCCAGCTGCATGCCAGGCTTGAGCACCACCACCGCCTTGATCGCCTCGCCCCATTGCTCATCAGGTACGCCAACCACCGCCGCCTCGAAGATTTCCGGCAGGCTGTAGAGCACCTGCTCCACTTCGGTCGGGTAGATGTTGAAGCCGCCGGAGATGATCATTTCCTTCTTGCGGTCGACGATGAACACGTAGCCGTGCTCATCCACCGTGGCGAGATCGCCGGTGAGGTAGTAGCCGTCGCGCATGACCTCGGCGGTCAGCTCCGGCGCCTGCCAGTAGCCCTGCATGATGTCCGGCCCGCGCACGACGATCTCGCCGATCTCGCCGGCCTTCACGTCCTCGAAGTCCTCGTTGACCACCCGCAGGTCGGTGTCGAAGTAACAGCGTCCGCAGGAAGCCAGACGTTTGGGGTCATCCAGCGCGGCGATGTGGTCCTGTTCGGTGAGCACGGTAACCAGTGAGCAGGTCTCGCCAGCGCCGTAGCCCTGGGCGAGGATCGGCCCGAACACCTGCATGGCACGTCGCACCAACGCCGGTGCCATAGGAGCAGCGCCGTACATCACCAGGCGCAGGCTGCTCAGGTCGTAGGTTTCCACAGCAGGGAAGTTCACCAGGCGGTTGATCATTGCCGGCACCAGGAACAGACGGGTAACGCGTTCGCGCTCAATGGTCTCCAGCAGCAGGCGGTCGTCGTAACGCTCCACCAGCAGGTTGCAGGCACCGGCGGCCAGCAGCGGCAGGATCTGCATGCCGCTGGCGTGGGTGATCGGGCCGACGTGGGCCATCACGTCACCAGGGCCGGAGCGACCGGTGGGGCTGGCGATGCTCTTGCGCACCAGCGCCTTGCGGTTGCCGACGCTGAGCATGGCGGCCTTGAGCACGCCGGAGCTGCCGGAGGTGTAGTGCAGCACGGCCAGGGCGTCGTCGGCGGGGTCGCAGCTGATGGGAGCCTCCGAACCTCGCTCGAGGACCTGCTCGTAGGGCACGTCGCCCCCCTCGTCCGCCAGCGGAACTATCAGCTGCAGGTCCGGCAGCTCGGCGCGTCGCTGGTCGATCAGCCGGGCGAAGGTCGCATCGGCGATCACCGCCTGGCTGCGCGAATCCTTCAGCACGCTGAGGACTTCATCGGCAGCCAGGCGCGCATTGATCGGCACCTTGACCATGGCGGTCTTGTAGAAGGCGATCTCCGCCTCCACCAGTTCGACACGGTTGAGCGCCAGGATCGCCACATGGGCGCCCGACTCCAGCCCCAGCGCCAGCAGGCCCGAGGCCAGTCGGTTGGTGCGGCGTTCGAGGTCGGCGAAGGTGATGCGTTGGCGGGAATCGACCACGGCTTCGCGGTCAGGCCAGTAAAGCGCGCTACGGCGCAGGATTTTACCCAGGTCCACTTGTTGTTCTCGTTGTCGGGGAAGACATCCGAGATGCTAAGAGCCGCGCGCCGCGTCCGGCCAATACCATAGGTCGATGCCGGCCATGCCGGAATGCGATGGCAGTCTGGCGTGCAGGACCGGGACCGTTCGTCCCTCGCCGCGAACGGCCGCGCGCGGCGCCGGTCTTCCGATCAGGCGGCCACAACGATATCGCCGACTGCCAGTGCTCGTACCGAGCCGCACACGCTTAACCACCCGCGCTGGAACCGATCTGGGAGGTGCGAACGATGGGCTGCAACGAACACCGCGATCTTGAGCGTACAGAGGGCCTTCGTCGCCTGCTCGACGAAGGCGCGCTGGTGGCTGACAGCCGTCAGGAAGTCCTCGCCCGCTATATCCTCAACCACGGTTTCGCCGCGCTTTCCGAGACGCAGCAGCAGGAATTCCACGACGATCTGCTGCCGCTGCTCGACCTCCGCGACCGCAGCGAAGGCCTGATGCCCCAGGGCAGCCTGGACTCTGCCATGGCCGAGCCCGGCATCAATGACCCGGGCAATGAAGACCCCGGCTCGCTGATCGAGGTGGAGGTCGCCGAAGGCCTGCGTCCGAAACGCCGGCCGACACGGCACTGACCTCGATTACGCACACAGCTATCGTCCTGAGCACCTGAGCAGAAGAGGCGCGCCATGCGCACAGGTATGGCGCGCTCCCGTAGGGGCGCAGCAGGCGGCTATTGCTCCGGCCGGGGTACCGGCTCCTCCGGAGGCTGCTGCATCGGCACCTCCTCGGGAAAGTCCTCGGGAATCTGGCTCTCACGGTCGGGCGGAGCTTCCTGTGGCTCCGGTCGCTGGGCATACGAGTGGGCGTGCATGACAGAACCTCCTGAGCATTGGCAGTCCCTATTGGGCTGCGCCCGGGACTGGGAGGTTCGCTTTTTCTACCCGCCGTTTTTCACTCGCAACAGCAGTGCCAGCAACTGATCGCGATCGAACGGCTTGGGCAGGCTCAGCAACGAGTCGGCCAGGGTATCCACCCGTCCGGCGTAGCCAGTGGTGAGCACGCAGGTCAGCTCTGGATAGGACTGGCGCACCTGCTGTATCAGCAGCATGCCGTCCATGTCCGGCATGGCGAAGTCGGTGATCATCAAATCGAACGCCGATTGCTCCAGCAACTGCAGGGCCGCTCGCGCCGAGTCGGTTCGCGCCGCCATGCAGCCGAGGTCGGCCAATAACGCGCTGGTGCCGGCCAGGACCAGCGCATCGTCATCCACCACCAGCACTCGCAGCGCCAATGGTTCGTTCGGTTCGGCCCGCACGACCGTTTGCGGGTCCTCCGCCACCTCCAGCCCCGCCTTCGGCTTCACCGCCGGCAACCAGATTTCCGCCGTAGTGCCCTGCCCCGGCGTACTGCGCAGCAGCAGCGCTCCACCCTGCTGCTGCGCCAGGCCGTGGACGATGGACAACCCTAGCCCGGTGCCCTTGCCGGTGGGCTTGGTGGTGAAGAAAGGCTCGGCGGCGCGACGCAGGGTATCCTCGTCCATGCCCTGTCCCGAGTCGGTCACAGCCAGGCACACGTACTCCCCCGGCGCCAGCTTGCCGCTCTGCTGCGGCCCGACCTGGGCGTTGCGTCCCGAAAAGGTGATGCGGCCACCGCCTGGCATGGCGTCCCGAGCGTTGGTGGCCAGGTTGATGATCGCCAGCTCCAGCTGGTTCTGGTCGCTCATCACGCAGTCCAGCTGAAGCGGAAAGCGGGTCTCCAGGCTGATGGTCGGGCCCAGGGAGCTGACCAGCAGTTCGCTCATGTCCTGCAGCAGCGCCGGCAGTTGGATCGGCTGCGGGAACAGCCGCTGCTTGCGGGCGAACGCCAGCATCCGCTGCGTCAGCTGGGCGCCACGGCGAGTCGCCTCCAGGGCATTGCGCCAGATGGTCTGGATCTTCTCATTATCCTTCGGTAACTGCCGTTCGAGCAGTTGAAGACCGCCGAGGATCACCGTCAGCAGGTTATTAAAGTCGTGGGCGACGCCACCGGTAAGCTGGCCCAGGGACTCCATCTTCTGCGACTGGATCAGCTCATCGCGAGCGCGCTCCAGCTCTTCCTGGGCGCGGCGCTTGTCGGTGATGTCGCGGGTGATCTTGGCATACCCCAGCAGCTTGCCGGTGTCGTCGAACACCGGATCAATGACGATATTGGCCCAGAAGCGCGAGCCGTCCTTGCGCATCTGCAAGCGCTCTTCCTCGTAGCGCCCCTCGGCCAGTGCAGTATCCAGGCTGGCCCGCGGGACGCCGGCCTGGCGGTCCTCGTCGCAGTAGAAACAATCGAAGCGGCGGCCGATGATTTCCTCCGGATGGTAGCCCTTGATTCGTTCGGCTCCGGAGTTCCAGCTGGTGACATTGCCCTCGGCATCGAGCATGTACAGGGCATAGTCGGTCACGCCATTGACCAGCAGGCGGAACTGCTGCTCGCTGCGCCGCAGGGCCAGCTCCGTCTCATGCTGTTCGGTGCGGTCACGGGTGATCTTGGCAAAGCCCAGCAACTCGCCTTCGCTGCTGCGGATGGCGTCGATCACGACGTGGGCCCAGAACGAACTGCCATCGCGATGCAGGCGCCAACCTTCGCTCTCGTAACGGCCGACCCGCGCCGCTTCGCCCAGTGCCCGCTCGGGCAGGCCGGCCTCGCGATCAGTGGGCGTATAGAACCGCGAGAAATGCTCGCCGAGGATTTCATCGGCGGCGTAGCCCTTCAGCCGCTGAGCACCGGAGCTCCAGCTACTAACCCGACCATCGGGGTCGAGCATATAGATGGCATAGTCGGTTACCGCCTCGACCAGTAGGCGGTAGCGTGCGTCTTCGACGAGTTGGGCGGTGCTGGCAGTCTTTTCGGGCATGAAATCTGCTCTCTTGGCTCATTGGAGCAAAGCATAGGCTCAGGCACGTCACTTCGAATGCCGCCGGACGGCGCTCAATCCAACGGCAGGTAGACGCAGAACTCCGCCCCCTGCCCCGGCTCGCTGCGCACCTCGATGCGGCCGCCGTGGGCCTGGACGATCTGTTCGGAAATGAAGAGCCCAAGCCCCAATCCGGCGACGCGGGTTGCGCCGGCGCCGCGCTCGAACTGCTGGAAGATGCGACGCTGCTCCTCGGCGCTGATGCCATCGCCGTGGTCGCGTACGCAAAGCTGTGCCTGGCCCCCGTATACCGCAACCGTCACCTCGACCGGCTGGCCGGGGCCATAACGCAGGGCATTGCTGACCAGATTGCTGATCACCTGCTCGATACGGTACGCGTCCCACACACCCTCTACCCGCTCCAGCGCGCTCAGGCTCAAATCGCAGCCGACAGCCTGGGCTTGGATGGCAAAATTGCCCAGCACGCGGCGGGCAATGTCGGCGAGATCGGCCGCTTCCGGGCGGATCGACAGCTTGCCGGTGCGAATGCGCGAGACGTCGAGCATGTCCTCGATCAGCCGGGTCAGGCCGACCAGTTGGCGCTCGTCGCGCTCGAAGAGCACACCCAGGCGATCCTGGGCGAAGTGCTCCAGCTTGCCCTTGGCCAGCTGCAACCGGCGCAGCTGGGTATCCAGCATCAGGCCATTGAGCGGCGTGCGCAGCTCGTGGGAGACGATGGACATGAAGTCATCGCGCATCTTCACCGCGCGCTGCAGCTCCACCTGGGTCTCGCGCAGCTCCGCAAGCAGCGCGTCCTGTTCGGCACGTGCCTGCTCCAGTACCTTGCGCTGGCGGTAGAGGTCGACGAAGACGTTCACCTTGCTGCGCACCGCGTGGTTGTCCAGCGGCTTGTAGAGGAAGTCCACCGCGCCGCTTTCATAGCCCTTGAACGCGTAATTCAGCTCGCGCCCGGCGGCAGTAACGAAGACGATGGGAATGTTCTTGGTGCGCTCGGTGCCCCGCATCAGCTCGGCCAGGGCGAAGCCGTCCATGCCGGGCATCTGCACGTCCAGCAGCGCCAGGGCGAACTCATGTTCCAGCAGCAGCGACAGCGCCTCGTCCGCCGAGGAGGCCTTGAACACCTCACGGCCCTCGCCCTTGATCAACGCTTCCAGTGCCAGCAGATTCTCCGGCAGGTCGTCGACGATCAGCAGTTTGCTTCCCTGGTTACGCAGCATGTCGGGGGCCCATTCGGAGCAGGAGCGCGTGAATCTCGCGCAAAGGGAGAATGTAGTCCGGGGCGTGCAGTGCAATGGCCGCTTCCGGCATGGTGGACACGGCGGCTTCGGCCGGGTCCTGGACGATGCTGAGACCGCCCTCGCGGTGGATGTGCGCAAGGCCTTCGGCGCCATCCTGGTTGGCGCCGGTCAGCAGGATGCCGGCCAGCGCGCCGCGGTAGGCATCCGCCGCCGAGTCGAAGAGGATGTCGATCGAGGGCCGGGAGAAGTTCCGCGGCGCCTCGCGGCTCAGGGCAAAGGTGAAATCCCGCTCGATGGACAGGTGGTAACCCGCCGCGGCGAAGTACAGCGTTCCCGCCTCAATCGGTGCCTTGTCGTGTGCCTCGCGCACCGGAATCTCCAGGCGCCGGGCGAACAGCTCGACCAACTGGCTCTCGTGGCTCTCGGGCAAGTGCAGAACCACCACCATGGGTAGGGCAAAGTCCGCCGGCAACCCGTCAAACAACTGGAACAAGGCATCCACGCCGCCCGCGGAGGCACCGATGACCACGGCCCGCACAGCTCGTTGCGTGTTCATCGCTTGCGGAACACCCGTTCGCGGCGGTTCACCACCTCGAACTCCGAGGCGAAGTCGGTGAAGTCCAGGCTTTCCTTGCTGCCCAGGCCGAGGAAGCCGCGGTGGCACAGCGATTCGTGGAACAGGCCGATGGCGCGGTTCTGCAACTGCCGGTTGAAATAGATCAGCACGTTGCGGCAGGAAATCAGGTGCGTCTCGGAGAACACGCTATCGGTCGCCAGGCTGTGGTCGGCGAAGGTCACGTTGGCCCGCAGCATCTTGTCGAACAGCGCGCCGTCGTAGGCCGCCGTGTAGTAGTCCGAGAGCGAGCCCTTGCCGCCGGCGGCGCGATAGTTCGCGCTGGCCTGCGCCAGGTCGTCCACTGAGTAGATACCCCGCCGCGCCTGCTCCAGCGAGCGCGGATTGATGTCGGTGGCGTAGATCAGCGTGCGCTCCAGCAGCCCCTCTTCATGCAGGAGGATGGCCAGCGAATGGACCTCCTCACCCGTGCTGCAACCGGCCACCCACAGGCGCAGCGACGGATAGGTGCGCAGCACCGGCACCACCTCCTGGCGCAGCGCGAGGAAGTAGCTGGGGTCGCGGAACATCTCGCTCACCGAGATGGTGAGGTACTGCAGCAGCTCGTGGAACGCATGCGGGTCGTGCAGGATGCGCTCCTGCAACGCCGAGATACTGCGGCACTCGAACAGTTGGGTGGCATGCAGCACCCGGCGCTTGAGCGAGGTGCCGGAGTAGTCCCGGAAGTCGTAGCTGTACTTCAGGTAGATCGCCTCGATGAGGAGGCGCAGCTCGATGTCCTGGCTGCGATCAGGCATGTCAGATGCGCTCCAGCTTCGGTAACCAGACACGGATCAGGGAGAACAGACGGTCGAGGTCGATGGGCTTGGCCAGGTAGTCGTTGGCGCCGGCGCGCAGGCACAGCTCGTGGTCGTCCTTCATCGCCTTGGCGGTCACGGCGAGGATCGGCAGCTTCTTCCAGCGCGCGTCCTGGCGGATCAGGCGCGTCGCTTCGTAGCCGTCCATCTCCGGCATCATCACGTCCATCAGCACCAGGTCGATGTCGCCGACCTCAGCGAGTTTCTCGATGGCCTCGCGGCCGTTGCGCGCCACTTCCACGCGGGCGCCCTTGTGCTCCAGGGCACTGGTGAGGGCGAAGATATTGCGCACGTCGTCGTCCACCAACAGGATGCGCCGCTCCTCGAAGGCCCGGTCGCGATTGCGCGAGGTGCGCAGCATGCGCTGGCGCTCGCTGGAGAGTTGCGACTCGACCTTGTGCAGGAACAGCGTCACCTCGTCCAGCAGGCGCTCTGGCGAGCGCGCGCCCTTGATGATGATCGAGCGCGAGTACTTGAGCAGCTCGGCCTCCTCGTCGCGGGTCAGGTTGCGCCCGGTGTAGACGATCACCGGCGGGAAGGAGCAGATGTCCTCCTCGCCCATGCGCCGCAGCAACTCGTTGCCCTGCATGTCCGGCAGCTTCAGGTCGATGATCATGCAGTCGTAGATGTTCTTGCGCAGCAGCTCCAGGGCCTGCTCGCCCTGCTCCACCGCGGTGATCTCGATGTCGTCGTCGCCGATCAGTCGCGAGACGCTGTCGCGCTGCAGCGGGTCGTCCTCCACCAGCAGGATGCGCTTGACCTCCTGGGTCAGCTTCGCCTCCAGCTTGCCGAACACCTCGCGCAGTTGCTCGCGGGTGGTGGGTTTGAGGGCATAGCCGATGGCGCCCAGGTGCAGGGCCGCTTCGCTGCGGTCTTCCACCGAGACGACGTGCACCGGCACATGGCGGGTACGCGGGTTGGCCTTCAGGCGTTGCAGCACGGCGAGGCCGGATTCGTCGGGCAGGTGCATGTCCAGCAGGATCGCGTCGGGACCGTGCTCGTCGGCCAGGCGCAGGCCCTCCTCGGCGCCCATCGCCACCAGGCAGCGATAGCCCAGCTCGTGGGCCAGGTCGTAGAGGATGCGGGCGAATTTCGGTTCGTCCTCCACCACCAGCACGCAGCGCTGACCGATATTGAGCTGCTCGCGGTCATCGGCAAAGGCAGCGGCGACGGGCGCATGGACCACCGGCGGGGTCATCGGGACTGGCGCTGCGGGGACGACCGGCGCGGGTGTGCTGGCCACATCGGTTTCGACCGGCGCCTCGTAGTTCAACGGCAGCAACAGGCTGAACACGCTGCCTTCGCCCGGTTGGCTGCTGACGATGATGCTGCCGCCCAGCAGGTGCGCCAGGTCGCGGGAAATCGACAGGCCCAGGCCGGTGCCGCCGTAACGGCGGGTGGTGGCGCCGTCCGCCTGCTGGAAGGCCTCGAAGATGCGCTGCAGCTGGTCTTCGGCGATGCCAATGCCGCTATCGCGCACGTCGAAGCGCAGCCCCTCGGGCGCAGCGCTGACACGCAGCGAGACTTCGCCGGCATCGGTGAACTTGAAGGCGTTGGACAGCAGGTTCTTGAGGATCTGCTCGACCCGCTGACGGTCGCTGAACAGCAGTGCCGGAGTATCTTCGGCGACTTCGGCGACGAAGCGCAGGCCCTTGTCGTCGGCCTGCGGGCGGAACAGCCCCTCCACCGCTTCGACCAGGCGTCGCACGCTGGCATTCTCCGGGCGCACCTCCAGCTTGCCGGCCTCGACCTTGGAGATGTCGAGGATGTCATTGATCAGGTTGAGCAGGTCATTGCCGGCACCATAGATCGACTCGGCGAACTTCACCTGCTCGTCGTTGAGATTGCCGTCCTCATTGTCCGCCAGCAGGCGCGCCAGGATCAGCGAGCTGTTGAGCGGGGTGCGCAGCTCGTGGGACATGTTGGCGAGGAACTCTGACTTGTAGCGGCTGGCGCGCTGCAATTCGTCGGCACGCCGCTGCAGGTCCAGGCGTGCCTGGTTCAGCTCGGTGTTCTTGCCATCGAGGTCATCGCGCTGCGCGGCCAGCTCCTGGGCCTGCTCGGCGAGGCGCTCGTTGGTCTGCTCCAGCTCGGCCTGTTGCGCCTCGAGGTGCGCCTGGGACTCCTTGAGCACCCGCGACTGTTCTTCCAGCTCCTCGTTAGCCGTCTTCAGCTCTTCCTGCTGGACTTGCAGCTCTTCATTGAGCTGCTGGGTCTCCGCCAGTAGATCCTGCTGGCGCTGGCGGTACTGAGCCGAGGCGATGGCGCTCCCCAGGGGCTCGGCGACGTTCTGCAGGAAGGCCTGGTCGCGCTCCTCCAACTGGCGCAGAAAACCCAGCTCCAATACACCGACAACGCCGCCATCGTTAAGCAGCGGCAGCATCGCCACGCTCACCGGCTGGCCATTGCCCAATGCCGAATTGACCTTCAGGTAATCCGGCGGCAGGCCGTCTACCATACGCAGCTTGCGCTGACGAGCGGTTTGGGCGATCAGGCTTTCGCCCGGGGCGAAATAGTCCTCGCCCAGCGCATGGGCGGCGAACCCGAAGGTGCCGGTCAAGCGCAGCCCGCCGTGATCATCACGCACGTACAGCGCCCCCACCGGGGACGCGACGAATTCACCCAGGAAGTCCATCAGACTGCGTCCCAGATTCGGCAGCGACTGCTGACCGATCAGTTGCTCGCCCAGACGACTCTGACCGTCGCGCAGCCAGGCTTGACGCTGCAGTTGTTCGTTGTGCAGCACCTGGCGACGCAGGGATTCGGCGTAGGAATCGGACAGGCTGACCAACTGCCGGCGCCCGAAGTACGCCAGCAGCGTGCCGACCACGATGCTGAACACCAGGTACAGTACAACCACCCCGGTCGACAGGCTGGTGGCGAACTGGTTGCGGTCGTGGCGCAGTTGCTGCTCGGTGTTGATCAACGAGGCGTACTGGGCGCGGATAGCGTCCATCATGCTCTTGCCGCGCCCGGCCTTGATCGCGTCGGAGGTATCCTCGCCCTGGCGGCGCTGCTCGATCATCTGCTGGGCGAAGGTCATCCACTCGTCCTGCATCGAAGTCAGGCGCGAGACCCGCTCGACCTGTGGCGGGTTGTCGGCGACCAGCTCCGAGAGGCTCTTCAGCCCGGCGTTGATCCGTGGCCGTGCCTGTTCCAGCGGTTCGAGGAAGCGCGGATCGCCCGTGATCAGGAAGCCGCGCAGGCCGCTCTCCTGGTCGACGCTCAGCCGCTGCATCTCGTTGGCGCTGGAGATCACCCGGTCGGTGTGCTCGACCCAACCGAGCACATTCAGCATGTACAGGATCAGCCCGATGAACAGCACCGCGCCCAACAGGCAGATGCCCAACGGCAGGGCCATGTTGCGCGCAAGGATGCGGCGGAAGGCGCTTTCGTCGGCGACGGGTTTCTGGTTCATACAGACGAATTCCCTGTTGGCTGCCCTTCCTGGATGCGGTCCGCCACCGGGGTGGCGCCTGCGACAGAGGCCAGGTAAGTACTTGAAGTTATTGTAAGAACATTCGTAAAACAGCAGAAATAATAACGCGAAGAGTTGTAGGCTACCTACCCAGCTGGCGAATTGACACGCGTTCTTGTGGGACGTTCGATCTATTTTCGACAGGGCTCGCCGCCGGAGCGCAAAAAAGTGGAATTTTCTTCCGCCGGGCGTTTCCAACCCCTGATAGGGAATTGTTGATCAACACTGTACGAAGGATCAGACGCAGGGTCTGCTCGATGCCAAGCTCTCCCGGGGAAACCTCAAGGTCACCCGCGCCGTTCACCGGTGACCTCCTCAACAGCAGCGCCATGGCGCCGCTGATCCGCCAGCACGACTGGGCGGCAACGCCGCTCGGCCCGATGGACCAGTGGCCGGCCACGCTCAAGGGCATCCTCGAGGTAGGCCTCAACTCGCGCCTGCCGGTGTGCATCTACTGGGGCCCGGAATTCGTCCTGCTGTACAACGACGCCTGGAGCGTCATACCCGGCGACAAGCACCCCGCCTGCCTGGGGCAGCCGGCGCGGGTCGCCTGGTCGGACATCTGGTCGATCCTCGACCCCATGTACAACGGCATCCTGCAGACCGGTGTCGCCGCCCATGAGGAAGACCGCCTGCTGCCCATGGTGCGTTTCGGCTATGTCGAAGAAGCCTACTTCACCTACAACGTCAGCCCTATCTTCGGGCCGGACGGCAAGCCCGTCGGCCTGTTCAATACCGCCGTGGAGACCACCGGCAACGTCATCCAGCAACGCCGTCAGCGCCTGTTGACCCGCCTCGCCGAGCGTCTTGGCCAGGCCGATGAGATCACCCAGGTCTGCGCCCAGGCCCTTGCCCTGCTCGCCGAAGCCGCCCATGACGTGCCGTTCTGCCTGCTCTACCACGCCGGCACTCTGCTCGGCGCCTGCGGCACCGATGCCAGCGACCGCTTCGTCCCGGCGCGGCTGACGGCCGACGATGACCCGCTGCACCTGTTCAACGGCCTGCAGCAGCCGCAGCAGTCGCCGCTGGGCAGTCAGTACGCGCGCGCGTTCGCGCCCTGGCCGGAAGTGCTCGACAGCACCTACGCCACCCCCTTGGACGGCCATGCCGACAGCCTTGCGGTGTTCGGCATCAGCCCGCGCCGGCGGCTGGACGAAAGCTACGCCAGCTTCTTCAACGATCTGGCCGCCCTGCTCGGCCATGCCCTGGCCGCTGCCCGCCAGCGCGCCGAGGAGCGGCGGATCAAGGAAGCGGTGCAGGAGGAAGCGCGCCAACGCACCCAGGAGCGCGACCGCGTGTGGGCCATGAGCCAGGACCTGCTCTGCGTGCTCGATCACCGGGGCGTGCTGCGCAGTGTCAACCCGGCGTGGAGCAGCCTGCTGGGCTGGAGTGAAGAGCAGCTCAGCGGCCGCAACAGCGAGGAGCTCGTGCATCCCGACGACCTGGCGCCCAGCATCGGCACCCGCGCCACCCTCGCCCGCGGCGAGCGCCTGCAGCACTTCGAGAACCGCATGCGCCACGCCGATGGCAGCTACCGCTGGATTTCCTGGCATGCCAGCGAAGACAACGGTCTGATCTACGGCTGCGGCCGCGACGTCACCGAACAACGTCGCGCCGCTGAACTGCTCGAACAGGCGCAGTCCGCCCTGGCCAATGCCCAGCGCATGGAGGCGGTCGGCCAGCTCACCGGCGGCATCGCCCACGACTTCAACAACCTGCTGGCGAGCATCCGCTTCAGCCTCGACCTGATCACCCGCCGCGCGCCGGCCAGCGCTCAACCCGAGCTTGACCACATCCTGCATGCCGCCACCCAGGCCACCGAGCGCGCCGCCGAGCTGACCCACAACCTGCTCGCCTTCGCGCGCCGCCAGGCGCTGGCCATGCACCCGGTGGACCTCGGCCAGCAGTTGCGCCAGTGGCAGGACGAACTGAGCGAGCGCGCCGGCCCGGATGTCGCAGTGGAGCTGAGCCTGAAAGAGACGCACAGCGTGCTGACCGACCGCGACCAGTTGCACAAGGCCATGCTCCACCTCGTGGACAATGCCCGCGACGCCATGCCGGGCGGCGGACGCCTGGACATCGTCCTGCAGCGGCACACGTTCAGCAGTGGCGACCATGACCTGCCGGCCGGCGACTACCTCGCCCTCGCCCTGCAGGACAATGGCCTGGGCATGAGCGAAGCGACCCGCACCCACGTTTTCGACCCCTTCTTCACCACCAAGGGCATCGGCCCCAACAGTGGCCTGGGCCTGTCGATGGTCTACGGCTTCATCAAACAGTCCGGCGGGCATATCCGCCTGCGCAGCGAGCCCGGCCAGGGCACCTGCGTCACACTCTATTTCCCGAGAGGCTCCACCGTGGTCGACATCCCCCAGATTCCTGCAACTCCCGCCGCAACCGCCAACCAGCAACTCTGTGTCCTGGTCGTCGAAGACAACGACCTGGTACGCATGCTCACCGTGGAGGTACTGGAGGAAATCGGCTATCAGGTGCTGCAGGCCGAGGATGCCGAAGAGGCGCTGCCGGTCCTGCAGGGCGACACTGCCATCGACCTGCTGCTCACCGATGTCGGCCTGCCGGGCATGAATGGCGAAGAGCTGGCCGCCGCCGCGCGGGAGGCCCGACCGGAGCTACCGATACTGTTCGCCACCGGCTTCGCCGAGATCGTCCACATCGACGGCAGCGAGCTGGCCACGCGCATGTCGATGATCGCCAAACCCTTCTCCATCGACGCGCTGCGCGACAAGGTCAACGGCATGCTGGGGCGCAAGGACGGTTGAGTTCAGTTGCTGAGCAAAAGGCTCAGCGCCGCGCGGAGCTTGCCCGGCTTCACCGGTTTGTTCAGCAGCGGCATGCCCAGCCGTTGCAGGGCGCGGCGGCAGTCGTCGCTGCGGTCGGCGGTGATCATCACCGCCGGCAGTTCACGCTGGAAATACTCGCGCAACCCGCGTACCGCCTCGCAGCCGGTGCCTCCATGGTCGAGGTGGTAGTCGGCCAGGATCACCTCCGGCGCCTTGCCATCCAGCGCCTTCAGCGCTTCCTCGTAGTTCGTCGCCGACAGCACCTGGCACCCCCACTGCCCAAGCAACGCGGCCATGCTGGCGAGGATTGCCTCTTCGTTGTCGATGACCAGCAGGCGCCGTCCCGGCAGCGGGTCGCCGGTGACCGGACGCGGGCCGCTCTCGACCCGGCCCGGGTGCTGCAGGTCGCGCGCGAGCGGCACTTCGATGGCAAACACCGAACCACGCCCAGGCACCGAGCGTACCTGCACGCGACAACCGAGGATGCCGGCGATGCGATCGACAATGGCCAGCCCCAGCCCGACCCCCCTGCGGTTCGCCGCGCGGCCGGCATCGAGCTGGTTGAATTCGAGGAAGATCGCTTGCAGCTGGTCCGCCGGAATCCCGCGCCCGGTGTCCCAGACTTCCAGACGCAGGTTATCGCCGCGTCGACGCGCCGCCAGCATCACGCTGCCCCGCTCGGTGTAGCGGCAGGCGTTGCTGAGAAGGTTGCGCAGGATACGTGACAGCAGGCGGTGGTCAGTGCGCACGGCCACCACGGGAATCCGTGAGCGCAGGCGCAGGCCGGCGGCTCGCGCCACCTCGTCGAATTCGGAAACCAAGGGGCCGAGCAGCTCGCCCAGCGGGTAAACGTCCAGGTCCGGGCGGATCGCGCTCTGGTCCAGCCGGGCAATCTCCAGCAGATCAGTGAGCAGATCCTCGGCACCTTCCAGCGCCTGGTGCGTGCGCTCCACCAGCACCTGCTCGGCGTTTGGCAGCTTGCGTTCGCGCAGAGTGGAGACCAGCAGACGCGCGGCATTGAGCGGTTGCAGCAGATCGTGGCTGGCGGCGGCCAGGTACTTGTCCTTGCTGTTGTTGGCCGCCTCGGCGGCGTCGCGCGCCTCGCGCAACTGCTGGTTCAGGCCTTCCAGCTCGCGGGTGCGTGCGGCGACGCGCTGCTCCAGTTCCTCGTTGAGGCTCTGCAGGCGCTGCTGGGCCTGGACGCGTTCGGTGATGTCGGCGACGAAGCCTTCCACCAGTCCTTCTTCATCGGGCTTGATCAGCAGGTTCATCAGCACGATGACGTGGCTACCATCGCGGCGACGCAGGCGCGTCTCATAACCGAACAGGCCATCGCGCTCGCGCAACAGCGTCAGGATTCGGCGCATCTCCGCTTCGCCCTCGACGAACAGCTGGCTGGCCATGTCCGGGAGGCTCCACAACACCTGCTGCGGATCGTCGTAGCCGAGCATCCGCGCCAGCGCCGGGTTGGCGGCGCGCAGGCCCTGGCTCAGGCTGGCCTGGAAGATGCCGTGGACGGCGTGCTCGAACAGCCATTTGTAGCGGTTGCGCTCGGTTTCCAGCTCGTCCAGGCGCGCCACCAGTTCCGGGTAATGGCTCTTGCGTGCGGAATGGCTGCCCAGCCCGAGCAACCCGGCCAGGGCTTGTTGTTGCTGCTCGTCAGAGGGCCTCGCCATATACCACCTCGACATCGCGCAGGCTGGATTCGCGAGGATTGGTGAGGATGCACGGGTCCTGCATGGCATGGCGCGAGAGGAACGGAATATCCGAACTGCCAACGCCATGCAGGCCGAGGCTTTCGTGGAAGCCCACGGCGTTCTTCAGGGCGATCAGGTGTTCCACCAGGCGCTGGCGGATCTGTGCGTGGTTCATGCCGCGGCAGTCGATGCCGAAGGTCTCGGCAATCACCTTGAAGCGCTCGGGAGCGGCGCTGTAGTTGAAGGCCACCACGTGTTCCACCAGTACGGCATTGCACAGCCCGTGCGGCAGGTCGAGGTAGCCGCCCAGGCTATGGGACATGGCGTGCACCGCGCCGAGGATCGCGTTGGAGAACGCCAGCCCGGCCTGCATGCTGCCCAGCATGATCTTCTCGCGCAGGACGATGTCCGCCGGATTGGCGATCATCTGCACCAGATTACCGTTGATCAGCCGCATCGCCTCCAGCGCGTGGGGGTCGGTGAGGGGGCCATGGCCGGTGGAGACGAAGGCCTCGATGGCATGCACCAGGGCGTCGATGCCGGTACAGGCAGAGAGGAACGGGTCCATGGTCAGGGTGGTTTCCGGGTCGATCAGCGACACGTCGGGCACCACTGCCTTGCTGACGATGGAGAACTTCATCCGCTCGTCCTGGTTGGAGATGATCACGAACTGCGAGACGTCCGCCGAGGTGCCGGCGGTAGTGGGAATCAGGATCAGCGGCGGGCTGGGCACACGCAGGGTGTCCACGCCCTCGAACTCGAGGATATTGCGGCCGTGGGCGGCGACGATGCCAATGCCCTTGGCGCAGTCCATCGGGCTGCCGCCGCCGACCGCGACTATCACGTTGCAGCCTTCGCTGCGGTAGACCTCGGCGCCGCGCATCACTTCTTCGACACGCGGATTGGGCGAGACCTCGGTGTAGCGGCAGAAGGGAATGTCCTGGGCGGCCAGGCTGGCTTCGATATCGGCGACCCAGCCGGCGGCGACCACGCCCGGGTCTGACACCACCAGCACCTTGCGGGCGCCGAAGGTTTTCACGTAATTGGCGACATTGTGCCGGCATCCGGCACCGAAAATGATCTCTGGCGAGACGAATTTGCGCAGCTGGCTGAGCTCGTGGGACATCGGGGGCTCTGTCGTTATTGTTATGGGATATTTCCGGCAGCCTACTGTATCCGTCAGGTATTGCAATGCGACCTTGGCAGACGATTCAGACGTCCAGTAGAGCCTGGTAAAAGCGCCACTCGGCCTCCAGCGCGTGGGCGAGGTTGGCGGCCTGGCGGAACCCATGACGTTCCCCGGCATAGCGGTGCACCGCCACCGGCAGGCCGCGCCGACGCAGCGACTCGACCATGGCATCGGTCTGCGCCGGCACCACCACCGCGTCCAGTTCACCCTGGAAGAAGATCACCGGTGCCTTGATCTGCCCGGCCAGCAGCACTGGGGTGCGCTCGCGGTAACGCCCGGCGTCCTGCTGCGGATCGCCGATCAGCCAGTCCAGGTAGTCCGCCTCGAACTTGTGGGTCACCCGCGCCAGTGCCTGCGGATCGCTGACGCCATACAGGCTGGCGCCCCCGCGCAGTCCCTCCAGCCGCGCCAGCGCCATCAGTGCGCTATAGCCGCCGGCACTGGCGCCACGCACGAAGACACGCTGGCGATCGATGCGCCCGGCGTTGCCGAGGTAATCCAATGCTGCGCCAATGTCTTCCACTTCCACCCGGCCCCAGCCCAGGTGCAGGCGTTCGCGATAGGCGCGGCCGTAGCCGCTGCTGCCGCGATAGTTGATATCCGCGACGGCAAAGCCGCGGCGTGTCCAGAACTGGATGCGCCCGTCGAACACCGGGTAGCTGGCCGAGGTCGGCCCGCCATGCAAGAAGACCACCAGCGGAGGCGTTTCCGGGTTGCCGTGGGCTGGATAGAAGAAACCGTGACCACATTCGTCTTCGCCCACCGGGTAATGGAAGGCCTCGCCACGGGACAGCTCTGCCTCGGGTAGCGGCTTCTCACCACCGGATAACACCTGGGTGGAGCCATCCACCCGGCGGATGGCCAGCAGCGTCGGCAAGCGATCCGGTGCGGCGGCGATGCAATAGAAGTGGAGCTCATCTGCCGCCAGCGCGCGAAAACGGCTGTACTCCGGCGCGAGCCGGCGCTCGCCACCGCGTCCGTCGTAAAGCACCAGCACGCCGCGTCCTTCTTCGTAGCGCGTCGCCAGCAGTTGCCCACGCGGCAACGGCAGGAAGGTGTGCCCGCCCAGTTGCCAGGGCGCGCCGGCGTGATCGGCGGCGGCGCACGGCAAGGCACCCAGTACCTCGTGGTACGGCTGCCAGTAGCCGGCACAGTCGCTCAGCCAGTGCAGGCGCCCATCCTCGGCAAAGCGCGGCTGCTGGATGGACTCGTGGCGGGCCTGCCCGGCCAGGCAGCGCTCTTCGCCGGCGAAGGACTCGCACAGGCGGGTGCGCGTCCAGGGCTGGTGGGGGCGATCCCACTCCACCCAGGCGATACGCTCGCCATTGCGCTCCGCCACCGGCGATGCGTAGAAGTCCGCGCCGAAGGCCATCACCCGGCGCCGGCCATCGGCGTCGAGACGAACAATACGATGGCTCACCCCGGCGCTACCGTTCTCCTCTTCCACCGCCAGGAGTGCATTCCATGCCGGAACGAAGTGGAGGTCGCCGTAGCGGCAATCTTCGCGGTGGGTAATCGGCCTTGGCGTGCCGCCCAGGCGCAACCAGTACACCTGCTGGTCGCCCTCCTCCACCCAGGCTACGCCGTCGGCAGTTGGGCAGCAGGAGCCGCCGCCGTACTCGTAGACGCGACTGCGTACCGAAGCGCCCGGTGGCGTCAGTTCGCGGCTCTGTCCTTCGCGGCGCAGGAACAGTCGGCAACGCGCACTGACAGGGTCGAACGCGGCCCACAGCAATCCGCCGTGGGCCACGTGCAGCTCGGCAAAGTCCCCCGCGGCGGCTACCGCGCGCTCGGCGCTCCAGTCGCTGTCGTGCATCCTCAGGCCTTGCAGATCAGCTGCGAAGCGCGCTCGTTGCGCAGGGTCAGCGCGCTGAGTGGCATGGCGGCGGTTTCCGCCTCGCGGCGGGCATCGAGGATGATCCCGTGGTGGGCGGACTTGGCGCACACCGGATCGGTGGCTTCGGCATCGCCGGTGAGCATGAAGGCCTGGCAGCGGCAGCCGCCGAAGTCGC
Organism: Pseudomonas sp. HS-18; assembly: GCF_020401845.1. Taxonomy (NCBI): domain Bacteria; kingdom Pseudomonadati; phylum Pseudomonadota; class Gammaproteobacteria; order Pseudomonadales; family Pseudomonadaceae; genus Pseudomonas; species Pseudomonas sp. HS-18. The sequence continues at coordinate 3,264,438 of NZ_CP084413.1, read as the reverse complement.
GCTCCTTCTCGTCGCAGGAACGGCAAGGCTCGGGCATCCAGGCGTCGCCGCGGAAACGGTTGAAGCCGAAGGATTCGTACCAGATGTGCTGCAGGCTGTGCTCGCGCACGTTGGGGAACTTGACCGGCAGCTGTCGTGCGCTGTGGCAGGGCAGCGCGGTGCCGTCCGGGGTGACGTCGAGGAACACGCTGCCCCAGCCGCCCATGCAGGCCTTGGGGCGCTCCTCGTAGTAGTCCGGCACCACGAAGATCAGCTTGCACGGGTTGCCGGCGGCGGCCAGGCGCTCGCGGTATTCGGCGGTGACGCGTTCGGCCCGTTGCAGCTGTTCGCGGGTCGGCAGCAGGCCGGCGCGGTTCAGCTCGGCCCAGCCGTAGAACTGGCAGGTGGCGAGCTCGACGAAGTCCGCCTCCAGCTCGATGCACAGCTCGATGATGCGGTCGATGCTGTCGATGTTGTGCCGGTGGGTGACGAAGTTCAGCACCATCGGGTAGCCGTGGGCCTTTACCGCGCGGGCCATGGCGAGCTTCTGGGCGAACGCCTTGCGCGAGCCGGCGAGCAGGTTGTTCACCTCCTCGTCGGCGGCCTGGAAGCTGATCTGGATATGGTCGAGCCCGGCGTCGGCGAACTCCTTCAGGCGCTTCTCGTTGAGGCCGATGCCGGAGGTGATCAGGTTGGTGTAGAAACCCAGCCCACGCGCGGCGGCGATCAGCTCGGCGAGGTCCTGGCGCACCAGCGGTTCACCGCCGGAGAAGCCCAGCTGCGCCGCGCCCATCTCGCGGGCCTGGCGGAATACCTCGATCCATTGTTCGGTGGACAGCTCTTCGCCGCCCCTGGCGAAGTCCAGCGGGTTGGAACAGTACGGGCACTGCAGCGGGCAACGGTAGGTCAGCTCGGCCAGCAGCCAGAGCGGTGGCCCTACCGGCGCCTCAGCGCAGTTCGATCCAGAATTGCGCATGGGCCACCTCGAGGAATGCCAGGATGTCTTCGTCGATGCCCGGCACGCCGGGGAAATCGGCACGCAGACCATCGATGATGCCGGCGACGTCGGCCTGCCCGTCGACCCGACCGAGAATCGCCCCGGCGCTGTCGTTGAGCTTCACCATCCCTTCAGGATAGAGCAGCACGTGGCAACCCTGGGCCGGCTCGAACTGCAGGCGGAAACCCCGGCGCAGCGCCGGGATGCTGTCCAGCGAAGGCAGACTCATCACAGCAACCCCCTGTGCCATACGCGCTCGGCCGTTACCGTGTGGTACGGCGGGCGCTGCAGTTCATAGGCCATGCTCATGGCGTCGAGCATGCTCCAGAGCACATCGAGCTTGAATTGCAGGATTTCCAGCATGCGCTCCTGGGCCTCGCGGGTGCGGTAGTGCTCCAGGGTGATGCGCAGGCCGTGCTCGACGTCGCGGCGCGCCTGCGACAGGCGCTTGCGGAAGTAGTCGTAGCCGCAGGCATCGATCCACGGGTAGTGCTGCGGCCAGCTGTCCAGGCGCGACTGGTGGATCTGCGGGGCGAACAGTTCGGTCAGCGAACTGCTGGCCGCTTCCTGCCAGCTGGCGCGGCGGGCGAAGTTGACGTAGGCGTCCACGGCGAAGCGCACGCCGGGCAGCACCAGTTCCTGGGACAGCACCTGCTGGCGGTCCAGCCCCACCGATTCGGCCAGGCGCAGCCAGGCCTCGATGCCACCCTCTTCGCCGGGCGCGCCGTCGTGGTCGAGGATGCGCTGCAGCCATTCGCGGCGTACGTCGCGGTCCGGGCAGTTGGCGAGGATCGCCGCATCCTTGAGCGGGATGTTCACCTGGTAGTAGAAGCGGTTCGCCACCCAGCCCTGGATCTGCTCACGGGTCGCGCGGCCTTCGTACATGGCCACGTGGTACGGGTGGAAGATGTGGTAGCAGGCGCCCTTGGCGCGCAGTGCCAGCTCGAATTCGGCGGGGCTCATGGCTTCGCGGGTCATCGCGAGGTTCCTTCTGGAAAAAGAGCCATCAAAGGAAAATCCCCATCCCGTCGAATGCCACCTCGATGCCGCGCGCGTCCAGTTCGGCGCGTTCGGGCGAGGCGATGTCGAGGATGGGATTGGTGTTGTTGATATGGATGAGCACCTTGCGCGGCCCGTCGATGCCGTCGAGCACCTCTATCATGCCGCCGGGGCCGCTCTGGGCCAGGTGGCCCATCTCGCTGCCGAGCTTGTCGCCCACCTCGCAGACGCGCATTTCGTCGTCGCGCCAGAGCGTGCCGTCCACCAGCAGGCAGTCGGCACGGCGCATCCAGGCCAGCAAGCCGTCGTCCACCTGGCCCAGACCGGGCGCGTAGAACAGCTTGCCGCCGGTAGCGGTGTCTTCGACGAACAGGCCGATGTTGTCGCCCGGATGCGGGTTGCCCCGGTGCGGCGAGTACGGCGGTGCGCTGCTGCGCAGGGCGATGGCGGTGATGCGCAGGCCCGGGCAGGCCGGGATGACGAAGGGCTCGGCATCCAGCTCGATGAGGTTGTGCTTCAGCCCGCCGTTCCAGTGCGACAGCATGGGGAACAGCGGGAAGCCGGTGGACAGGTCCTGGTGGACCATCTCCGTACACCACACCTCGTGCGGGCAGCCTTCGCGCAGGCTGAGCAGGCCGGTGGTGTGGTCGATCTGGCTGTCCAGCAGGACGATGGCGGCAATCGCCGAATCGCGCAGGCGCCGCGCCGGCTGCAGGGCCGGGAAGGACGCCAGCTGGGCGCGGATGTCGGGGGAGGCGTTGCAGAGAATCCAGCTCTCGCCGTCGTCGGATAGCGCGATGGAGGATTGCGTGCGTGGTTGCGCGATCACGCTGCCGTCGCGTACACCGCGACAGTTGCGGCAATTGCAGTTCCACTGGGGAAAGCCGCCACCGGCGGCCGACCCGAGAATTCGGATGTGCATGACAGTGCCCCGTGGGCAGGGGCCCCGGCGGACCGGGGCGCAGTGGATCAGCGGTTGGCGAAGTACAGGGTCACTTCGAAGCCAAGGCGCAGGTCGGTGAAGCTAGGCTTGGTCCACATGGGTCTGTCCTCTTTCTTGTTGGAAGGCACCGGAAGAACCGGCAAGGTCGAGTAAAACACCAGGGTCAGGCTCCCCGAATGATACTTTCGAAGGAGATTCCCCCCTGATTTGGTAGCGGGCCCGCGACAGCTGTCGCGCCCCGCCGCTACAACTGTCCCATGGCTGCGACAGCCGCTGCCCGGTTGCGCCCGCGCCCTTGGGCGGCGGGCGCTCTGGCGCGGGGCTCGATGCCCCGCGTGAAGCGTTTCGGCACAGGCTTTGCTCGGGCTCTCGTCGCCCGTGACCCACCGGTCTAGACTAGCCAATCCTAGGAACGCTCCTAAACGGAGCCGGTTCCCTACAAAAACAATGCGCCGCAGTCCGACTGACGGCCGCCGGGAGTGACCATGCACCCTCAATCCCTGGAAAACTGCCCGAACGACCTTACCGCCTTCATCGCCGATCACTTCGGCGAGCGTGACATCCAGCCCGAGGGCGCCATCGCGCGCTCCTGGTACCGCAGCGTGATGGAGCACCGTCTCGACCCCCGTGCGCGGGCGGAAAAACACATCCTCACCGCCGGGGAAATCCGCGAGCACCAGGGTCTGCACCAGGACTACCTGGCAATTGCCAGCCAGGGCGTCACCGGCCTTGCCCGACGCGTGCTGCCGGCGGGCTTTGCGGTGCTGCTCAGCGACGAGCGCGGTATCACCCTCGATGCGCGCCTGCCCAGCGAGCGCGACCGCTACACCCAGGCCGGGCTGATCGTCGGCGCGCGCTGGGACGAATCCATTGCCGGCACCAACGGCATCGGCACCGCGCTGGCCGCCGGCGAGGCGCTGACCATCCATCGCCAGGAACACTTCCTGGTGAGCAATTTCCGCCTGAGCTGCTCGGTGGCGCCGATCTTCGATGCCCAGCACCGCCTGCGCGGCTGTCTGAATGCCACCTGCCTGTACAACGACGGGCCCAAGGACGCGCAGTACCTGACCCTGCAACTGGTCATCCTGTACGCCCGGCTGATCGAGAACGCCAGCTTCCGCCAGCGCTACCGCGACCGCCTGACCCTGTCGGTGAAGGCCCGCGACGAGGTCTCGGACCTGGCCAACGAACAGCTCATTGCCCTCGACGAACAGGGTCGGGTAATCGGCGCCAACCACGCCGCCTTCGCAGCCTGCCGGGGCGAACTGCTGGGCAGCCGTATCGAACAGCTGCTGGAAGCGGACGTCGACCAGTTGCTCGACTTGAGCAAGGGCGGCGCGCGCGGCATCCGCCTGCGTACCCTGGCCGATCACGCGCTGGTGGATGTGGGCCTGCGCACGCCGGCCAGTCCGCCGCGTCGCCAGGCTCCGGTCCGCAGCGGGTCCAGTAGCCCGGAGCATCCCGACCTCACTCGCCTCGCCGGCTCCGACCCGCGCCTGCAGGACGGTGTGCGCAAGCTGCGCAAAGTGCTCGACAAGGGCATTTCCATCCTGCTCACCGGCGAGACCGGCACCGGCAAGGAAGCCTTCGCCCGCGCCATCCACCAGGCCAGTGCGCGCCATGCCGGGCCCTTCGTCGCGCTGAACTGCGCGGCGATCCCGGAGAGCCTGATCGAGAGCGAACTCTTCGGCTACCGCGGCGGCAGCTTCACCGGCGCCAGCAAGAAAGGCATGAAGGGCAAGCTGGAACTGGCCAACGGCGGCACCCTGTTCCTCGACGAGATCGGCGACATGCCGGCACACCTGCAGACCCGCTTGCTGCGCGTGCTGGCCGAACGCGAAATCCTCCCCCTCGGCGCCGAAACTCCGGTGGTGCTGGATGTACAGGTGGTCTCGGCAACCCACCAGAATCTCGCCGAGATGATCCGCGCCAAGGGCTTCCGCGAGGACCTTTTCTACCGACTTGCCGGCATGACCCTGCATCTGCCGCCACTGCGCGAACGCATGGACCGCGAGGCACTGATCGACAGCCTGCTGGCGGGCCTGGGCGGCGACCTGCAGCTCGACAGCGCGGTGCGCGAGCGGCTGCGCGACCATCCGTGGCCGGGCAACATCCGCCAGTTGCTGAACTGTTTGCGCTACGCCGCCGCGCTGGCCGAAGACGGCCGCATCGACCTGGACTGTTTGCCGATGGAATTGCATCAGGCCACTCCCGACATCGTCGCCGACATGCAGCCGCCGGCCACCGCCCTCGCCGCCCGCCTGGACGACGACGAGGCGCGCCACCTGCTCGCGGTTCTGCGCGAGCAGCAGTGGAACATCAGTGCGGTGGCGCAGCAGTTCGGCATTGCCCGGTCGACCCTGTATCGGAAGATGAAGAAGCACGGCATCGTGCAGCCCAACGCGTTGTATTGATCGCTTCCCTTTTCCCTGCGCTCGACCGACTCCAAGCGCAGGGAAAAAGGAGCGAGCCGCACCTGGCAAGGACGGCCCGCCCAATCAAGGCGTCGGTTTACTCCTGCGCATACACCACATGGGTATGGGTGTACTCGTACAACCCATGCTTGCCGTCGGCGCCGCCGATGCCGGACTTGCGCGTCCCGGCGTGGAAGCCCTGCATCGCCTCGAAGTTTTCGCGGTTGATGTAGGTCTCGCCGAAGTCCAGCTCGCGACTGGCCTTGAGCGCGGCGCTGAGGTTGCGGGTGTAGATCGATGAGGTCAGGCCGTAGTCGCTGTCATTGGCCAGGGCGATGGCTTCGTCCAGATCCTCCACCACCTGGATCGGCAGCACCGGGCCGAAGATTTCCTTGCGCATGATCTCCATGTCGCCCTTGCAGCCCGCCAGCACGGTGGGCTGATAGTGGAAGCCCTTGCCGAGATCGGCCACGGCGCCGCCGGTGATCACCTGGGCACCCTGCCCCGTCGCCGTGCGGACCATCTGCGCGACCTTGTCCAGGCCGATGCGGTTGACCAGCGGGCCCATGTCCAGGTCGGCCTGCACGTTCGGGTCACCGAAGCGGGTGGCGGCCATGGCGGCGGCAATCTTCTCGATGAACTGGTCGGCTACCTGGCGCTGCACGTAGACGCGCTCGGCGCAGTTGCACACCTGCCCGGTGTTGATCACCCGCGAGGCCTTGATGGCGTTCACCGCCAGTTCCAGGTCGGCGTCGGCGAGGACGATGGCCGGCGCCTTGCCGCCCAGTTCCAGGTTCAGCTTGGTGATGTTCGGTGCGGCCGCGGCCATGATCCGCGAGCCGGTGGCGACGCTGCCGGTGAAGCTGATCAGGTCGACCCCGGCGTGGCTGGTCAGCGCGCTGCCGGCGCTGGCCCCGGTGCCGCCGACGACGTTGAACACGCCGGTGGGCAAGTCGGTTTCCGCCACCAGACGAGCGAACTCGAAGCAGTTGATCGGGGTTTCTTCGCTGGGCTTGATGACGATGGTGTTGCCGGTCAGCAGGGCCGGAGCCATCTTCCGGGCGATGAGGAAGAACGGGAAGTTCCACGGCAGGATGCCCGCCACCACGCCCAGCGGTTTGCGCAGCAGGAAGATGTGCTCGCCAGCGCGGTCGCTGGTCAGCACCTCGCCCTCCAGGCGGCGCGCCCATTCGGCCATGTAGTCGAGGTAGTCGGCGGTGAAGTTCACTTCCACTTCCGCCAGTGCCGGCACCTTGCCCTGCTCGGTGGTAATGATCTTCGCCAGGCGCGGCGCGTTGGCACGTACCTTCTCGGCAATCCGGCGCAGGTAGCCGGCACGCTCGATGGCAGGCTTGGCTGCCCAGCCCTTCTGCGCCTTGCGGGCAGCGTCGATGGCGCTGTCCACCTGGGCCGCGCTGGCCTCGGGGATGCGTGCCAGCAGCTCGCCGTTGGCCGGGTTGTGCACCTCGATCAACGGTTCGCCGGCGACGAAGCGGTTGTCGATGTAGTGCTGGTAGGTTGTCACGTCAGTCATGGGGTTGGTCTCCTTTTAGACGGTCACTTGGCGGCGGTCTTCTGCGCGCCGGCCAGTTGTTCCTTGAGGTCGTAGGCGCGCTTGATCAGGTACTGGTGCACGGCCTCGGCCTGCTGCAGGTCGAGATGGCCCTGGAACGAGGGCATGCCGTCGGGGATGCGGCCGCCGTAGACGATGCCGAGGAAGCGCTGGTGGTTTTCCGCGCTGAGGGTGCGCAGGTCGGGCACCACACCGCCGCTGATGGCGTTTATGCCGTGGCACTGCGAGCAACTGGAGTTGAACAGCTCGCGGCCCTGGTCGATCTGCGCGGTAGTGCCGGTCAGCGCCGGCGGCTCGGGCTTGCGGTCGGCCCACTTGTAGTTGGCATCCGGCAGCTTGGCGGTGCCGCCGAGCTTGTAGGTCAGCACCTGGGCGTTGGGCTTGACCCCGGCGCGCAGCGACAGCGCGCCAGCGAAGGTGGAGAACGCGCCACCCCAGCCGGCCATGAAGGTCACGTACTGCTCGCCGTCCACCTCATAGGTGATCGGTGCGGCCATCACGCCGGTGTTCGCCGGGGACTCCCAGAGCTTCTTGCCGGACTCGGCGGCGTAGGCGACCACACGGCCGTCGGCGGTGCCTTCGAACACCAGGTTGCCGGCGGTGCTCAGGGTGCCGCCGTTGAAGATGGTGCTGTAGGGGACTTCCCAGCGCTTTTCCTGCTTCACCGGGTCCCAGGCGATCAGCTTTCCGGTCCAGGTGTCGGCGATCTTGCGCAGGCCCTCCGGGTCCTCGGGCATCATCCCGGTGTTGACGTCGAGCTGGTAGATGCTCTTGAACTTGGAGCGCGGCGGTGCGCCGTCGACGTCCTGGTACATCGCCGACATGATGTGCGCCGGGATGTAGACCAGGCCGGTGTTGGGGTTGTACGACATGGGCTGCCAGTCATGCGCGCCCCAGAACGCCGGCTGGATCAGCCGGGCTTTCTTCTGCGGGTCCTTCCAGTATTCGGCGACCTTCTCGTTGCGGATCGGCCGGCCGGTCTTCATGTCGATGCCGGTGGCCCAGTTGATCGGGATGAAGTTCTTCGCCGAGAGCAGCTCTCCGGTGGCACGATCGATGACGTAGAAGAAGCCGTTCTTCGGCGCCTGCATCAGCACCTTGCGCTGCTTGCCGTCAATCTCCAGGTCCACCAGCATGATGTGCTGGGTGGCGGTGTAGTCCCAGGCATCGCCCGGCGTGGTCTGGTAGTGCCAGACGTACTCGCCGTTGTCAGGGTTGATCGCCACGATGGACGACAGGAACAGGTTGTCGCCCTTGCCTTCGCTGCGGATGCGCGGGTTCCACGAGGAGCCGTTGCCGACGCCGATGTACAGCAGGTTCAGCTCCGGGTCGTAGGACATCGAATCCCACACGGTGCCGCCACCGCCCTGCTTGTAGAAGTTGTCGCCGAACCAGGTCTTGGCGGCGATTTCCATGCCCTTGCCCTTGGGCATTTCCTTGGGGTCGCCGGGCACGGTGAAGAAGCGCCAGTCCTGCTTGCCGGTCTCGGCGTCGTAGGCGGTGATGTAGCCGCGCACGCCGAACTCGGCGCCGCCGTTGCCGATGATCACCTTGCCCTTCACGATGCGCGGCGCGCCGGTGATGGTGATGCTGCGCGACGGGTCGCTGCGGGTATCGACGCTCCACACGCGCTTGCCGGTCTTGGCGTCGATGGCCTCCAGACGGCCGTCGAGCACGCCGACGTAGACCTTGCCCTTCCACACCGCCACGCCTCGGTTCACCGCGTCACAGCAGGCTTCGCCGGCGCGGCTGCGGTCGGACTGCGGGTCGTACTTCCACAGCTGCTCGCCCGTGCGGGCATCCAGCGCGTAGACGATGGAGAACGGTCCGGTGGTGTACATCACGCCATCGACCACGATGGGCGTGGCTTCCACGCCACGGTCGATGTCCAGCTTGTGGCTCCAGGCCAGGCCCAGGCCGCCGACGTTGCTCTGGTCGATCTGCTTGAGCGGGCTGTAGCGCTGTTCGTCGTAGGTGCGGCCGGTGGTCATCCAGTGGCCCGGTTCGCTGTTGGCGGCGGCGATGCGCTTGCCGTCGACGTTGGCCGGGCTGTCGGTGGAGCTGTCGGCGGCATGGAGGTTGGGCGACAGACCAGCCATCAGCAGCGAGGCGGTCAGCAGGGATTGACGCAGGGCGGGTTGCAGGCGAACGGAAGGCACAGACAGGCCATTCGATCTCATGGAGGTTCTCCGATTCTTGTTGGTGCCGCGGATCGTTCGCCGCGGCTTGCAAGGCTCAGAGCAACCGCTGTGCCAGGCCTTTCGGATTGGGCTGGAGGGCTTGCGGTTCGGGGCTTCCGGCTGTTTATGCCAGATGCGAAGCGGGTGTTGCGGGCGCTACAGGTGTTGCGCTCATCGGCGGCAGGTGTTGCGCGGGCGGGACGCTGCGGATGCTTTGTAGGATGGGTGGAGCGCAGCGATACCCATGCGGGCGCCACGCGAGATCGATGGGTATCGCTACGCTCCCCGCCATCCTAGGGAACGTGCCTCGCCGGATAATCCGGCACATGGGCGGGTTCGCGAGCAAGCTCGCTCCTACAGGTTGGGTCCCGCGCTTTTCTGTAGGAGCGAGCTTGCTCGCGAACAGAGGTAAATCGAAGAAAAGAAAACGCGGCCGGAGCCGCGTTCGACGAAGGCCGTCACCCGTGGAATGGGTACGGAAGCGGACGGCCGCCCGATCGGGCGCGTCGACACAAGGGATGCCTGGTGGAGTGCCAGGCGGGTACAGCGGAAAGGGCCGGCGAACCTGATGGGGGAAGGTCCGCCGGGTTATTGCAAGGGTTAGAAGAAGCCCAGCGGATTGATGTCGTAGCTCACCAGCAGGTTCTTGGTCTGCTGGTAGTGGTCTAGCATCATCTTGTGGGTTTCGCGGCCGACGCCGGACTTCTTGTAGCCGCCGAATGCGGCGTGGGCCGGGTACAGGTGGTAGCAGTTGGTCCACACGCGGCCGGACTGGATGCCACGCCCCATGCGCCAGGCGCGGTTGATGTCGCGGGTCCAGACGCCGGCGCCGAGGCCGAACTCGGTATCGTTGGCGATCGCCAGGGCTTCCGCCTCGTCCTTGAAGGTAGTCACGCCCACCACCGGGCCGAAGATTTCCTCCTGGAACACGCGCATGCCGTTGTGCCCCTTGAGCAGGGTCGGCTGGATGTAGTAACCGCTGGCCAGGTCACCCTCCAGCCGCTCGCTGGAGCCGCCGGTGAGCAGCTCGGCGCCTTCGCTTTGGGCGATGTCGAGGTAGGACAGGATCTTCTCGTACTGTTGCTGCGAAGCCTGGGCGCCGACCATGGTGTCGGTGTCCAGCGGGTTACCGCGCTTGATTGCCTTGATCTTCTTCAGCACCTCGGCCATGAACGGCTCGAAGATCGACTCCTGCACCAGCGCCCGTGACGGGCAGGTGCAGACCTCGCCCTGGTTGAAGAACGCCAGCACCAGGCCCTCGGCGGCCTTCTCGATGAACGCCGGCTCGGCGTTCATGATGTCCTCGAAGAAGATGTTCGGGCTCTTGCCGCCCAGTTCCACGGTGGACGGGATGATGTTCTCCGCCGCGCAGTGGAGGATGTGCGAGCCGACCGGGGTCGAGCCGGTGAAGGCGATCTTGGCGATGCGCTTGCTGGTGGCAAGCGCCTGGCCGGCTTCCTTGCCGAAGCCCTGGACGATGTTCAGCACGCCCGGCGGCAGCAGGTCGCCGATGATCTCGGCCAGCAGCATGATCGACAGCGGCGTCTGCTCGGCCGGCTTGATCACCACGCAGTTGCCGGCGGCCAGGGCCGGCGCGAGTTTCCAGGCAGCCATCAGCAAGGGGAAGTTCCACGGGATGATCTGCCCGACCACGCCCAGCGGTTCGTGGATGTGGTAGGCGACGGTGTTCTCGTTGATCTCGGCGGCGCCGCCTTCCTGCGCGCGGATGCAGCCGGCGTAGTAGCGGAAGTGGTCGGCGGCCAGCGGCACGTCGGCGTTGAGGGTTTCGCGCACGGCCTTGCCGTTGTCCCAGGTCTCGGCGACGGCCAGTTGTTCCAGGTTCAGTTCGATGCGGTCGGCAATCTTCAGCAGGATCAGCGCGCGGTCCTGCACCGACGTACGGCCCCAGCTGCCAGCGGCGGCGTGGGCGGCGTCCAGCGCCTTGTCGATGTCTTCGGCGGTGGAGCGTGGGAACTCGGCGATGACCTCGCCGTTCACCGGCGAGGTGTTGCTGAAATACTGGCCCAGCACCGGCGCGACGAACTCGCCACCGATGTAGTTGCCGTAGCGCGGCTTGAGGGTGACGACGGCGCCGGGGGTTCCGGGTGCGGCGTAGATCATGGGGATGCTCTCCTGTCGGGTCCCGGCCTCCATCGGCCAGGTCATGGAGCGATCTTAGGCAGCGCCCTTCCCGGCCCGGAATGCACCCATGGGAGGGATGGGTTCCTCATTTGGTAGTAGATGCCGGGGCATGGAAGTTCGTAGTAGCGGACCCATGGGGCGTGCCTACAGGTTTACTCGTACGCTTGGCTCTCGCAGGAGTGGGGCTTCTACGCGATGCTTTTGTTGGTGCTTGATTGCTTCAGCGGCGCTTCGGCATACGCAGAACTGTAGGAGCGAGCTTGCTCGCGAACCGCTAGGCAAGGAGCTGAATGCTCTATGCCGCTTTGGCTTTGGGGGTTCGGCGCCGCCTCAGCGTGCGCACGGATCTCTTGTTTCGCCCCCTCGGGCGAGTCCCTTTTGTCAAACGTCGGATAGCCGCCCTCACAAAAGGGACCAAAAAGTCTCGCCCCTTCATCCGGCTTTTCGCTTCGCGAAAAGTACCCTCGGTTCTTCGGAGTTCCAGGGGCCCGCTGCGAAGGGCCATCCCTGGCCCATCGCAGCTCTCGCGACATCCATGTCGCTCAACCCCTGAAACTCCGATCACCTTCGGCCTCCTGCAAGGGGCACTCCGGAGCGTGCGGATGTTTCTCTGGAAATGTTGAAGAGCCAGAGCTAGAGCTGACTTCGGCGATCGAATGCAGGAGCGGACCATGCTCGCGAGCGGCGTCGTTAGACACCACAAAAACAAAGGGCCGACTCAACGGCCGGCCCTCTGATCACCTCACAGCACCATCACTTCTTGGCGACGAGATCCTTGGGCAGCTTGAAGGTCCAGATCATCCCCCCCTGGTCCAGGTCCTTGATCCGCTTGGCCACCTCGCCACCCCACAGCGGCACCGCGCCGCCCCAGCCGGAGAGGACGGTGACGTACTGCTCGCCGTCCATTTCCCAGGTGATCGGCGAGGCGATCACGCCCGAGCCGGTGTTGAACTGGTAGAGCTTCTTGCCGGTCTTGGCATCGAAGGCCATCAGGTAGCCCTCGGGGTTGCCGGTGAACACCAAGTTGCCGTGGGTCGCCAGCACGCCGCCCCACAGCGGCGCGTAGTTCTCGTAGCGCCAGACCTGCTTGCCGGTCTTCGGATCGATGGCGCGCAGCACGCCGATATATTTCTCGTTCAGCGGCTTGATGGTGAAGCCCGCGCCGAGGTACGCCGCACCTTTCTTGTAGGCGATGTTCTCGTTCCACATGTCCATGCCCCACTCGTTGGACGGCACGTAGAACAACCCGGTGTCCTGGCTGTAGGCCATGGGCATCCAGTTCTTGCCGCCGAGGAAGGACGGCGCGACGAACACCGAGCTGCCCTTCTCGCCACCCTCGCCTGGCGCGCCCGGACGGTGGGCATCGTCGTAGATCGGCCGGCCGTTCTCGTCCAGGCCCTTGGCCCAGGTCACCTTATCGACGAAGGGGAAGCCACGGATGAACTTGCCGTTGGTGCGATCGAGCACGTAGAAGAAGCCGTTACGGTCGGCGGTGGCAGCCGCCTGCACGGTCTTGCTGCCGTCCTTGTAGTCGAAGGACACCAGCTCGTTCACACCGTCGAAGTCCCAGCCGTCGTGCGGGGTGGTCTGGAAGTGCCACTTGATCGAGCCGTCTTCGGGGTTCAGCGCCAGGCGCGAGGAGGAGTACAGGTTGTCACCAGGGCGCAGGTGCGAGTTCCACGGCGACGGGTTGCCGGTGCCGATGAACAGCGAGTCGGTGCTCGGGTCGTAGTAGCCGCCCAGCCACGGCGCCGCGCCGCCGGTCTTCCACAGGTCACCCGGCCAGGTCTTGCCCGCCTCGCCGCCGGAGATGCCGTTCTCCACGGCCTTGCCGTCCTTGTAGACGTAGCCCATGTGGCCTTCCACGGTCGGGCGGCTCCACAGCAGCTCGCCGTTGGTGGGGTTGTAGGCCTCGATCTTGCCGACCACGCCGAACTCGCCGCCGGCCACGCCGGTAATCAGCTTGCCCTTGGCGATCAGCGGTGCGGCGGAGATGGAGTAGCCGGCCTTGTAGTCGGCCACGGTCTTCTTCCACACCACCTTGCCAGTGTCCTTGTTCAGGGCGACCAGCTTGGCGTCGAGGGTGCCGAAGATCACCAGGTCGCCATACAGCGCCACGCCACGGTTGATCACGTCGCAGCAGGGCATGATGCCGTCAGGCAGGCGCGCGTCGTACTGCCAGAGCTTGCGACCGGTGCGCGCATCGGCGGCGAACACCCGCGAGTAGGAGGCGGTGACGTACATCACGCCGTCCTTGATCAGCGGTTGCGCCTGCTGGCCGCGCTGCTTCTCGCCGCCGAAGGACAGCGCCCACACCGGCCGCAGCTCCTTCACGTTATCGCTGTTCAGCGTGTTCAACGGACTGAAGCGCTGGCCCTGCTGGTTGATGCCGTTGACCACGACCTGGTCGGTGCGCTTGGCGGCATCACTGATGTCCTGGTCGGTGACGCCGGCGTGGGCGCCCAGGCTGGCCAGGCCGATGGCGGTGAACAGCACGGTGCGGGCGAAAGGTTGAAGCTGTCTCATGGCGGTGCGCCTCTGCGATTGTTGTTGTACCCGGGAAAATTTCCCGGTCTGTCGCAGATTCTTGGTTTGGCACGGCAGGCCAACAATTGAACGCAGTGCCGAATTTCCTAGTTCCTTGGTAGCAATACCGGGCTGCCGAGCCGCGAAATTCGAGGCATTTACGGGCTGGATGGGAGAGCCTTGCCCCTGTAGGAGCGAGCTTGCTCGCGAAGCGGATTCCCCGGCCACTGCGTTGTCTGAACGGGGTTCCGAGCCCCTCACCCCAGCCCTCTCCCAGGGGGAGAGGGAGCCGTTCGGCGCGAGGGGCGAAAACAGGAATGCATCCTGCTGGAAGGTTCGCGAGCAAGCTCGCTCCTACAGGAAGAGCAGATCGGAGCGGCGAGCAGCAAAGCCGCTCCAGACAGCCCCCTCTCCCTCCGGGAGAGGGCTGGGGTGAGGGCCTGTCCGCGCACCGAAACCTCCGCAGAAATGGCTATTGCTCATCGACGCGCGGCAGAGCCTTCTGCTCATAGCGCGGATACAGGTGGCTGACGCTGCGGATCAGCTCATAGCGCGTCAGGCTGATGCCGGCGAAACGGTCCGGAATCGGCGTGCGCAGCAGGTCGTTCATGTCCGCGCCCTGGGCGATGCCGTCACGCATCACAGTGTCGAGCCAGCCGAGGTAGTCGCGCATCTGCGCAAACGGCGCGGCATCCGCGGCGATGGGGCCATGGCCGGGGACGATCTGTTTCCACGGCAGCTGCTGCAGGGTATCGAGGTCACCCAGCCACACATCCAGGCCGGGACTGTTCGGCGTGGTCAGTGCGCGCTGGTAGAAGACGATATCCCCGGCGAACAGCACGCCGGTGGTTTCGTCGAGAATCGCCAGGTCCGCGCCAGTGTGCCCGCGCAAGCCCAGCAGGCGGAAGCGGTGGCTGCCCATCTGCCATTCACCGGGCTCCACCGCCTCGGTGGGCAGCACGACCTCGGTGCCACGCATCCAGTCGCCGATCAGGCGGTACATGTTCTCCGCCATGGCGTTGCCCTGCTCTTTCAGCAATTTGCTGGTGCCGGCCAGCGCGCCGATGGGCAGGTCGGTGAAGGCCTGGTTGCCCAGCACGTGGTCAGGGTGATGGTGGGTCAGCAGGACGCGTTTCACCGGCTTGCCGGTGGTCTGCTGGATCAGCGCACGCAGGGCTTCGCCATAGCGCCTTGAAGGACCGCTGTCGATCACCAGCACGCCGTCGCCGGTGTCGATGAAGGCGACGTTGACGATGGCGCCACCGTTGTCCTTGGCAAAGTTGTCAGTGCTGCCTTCCACCACCCAGGTGCCCTCGGCGATCTGCCGGGGCTGAAGGTGGTACTGCAGGTCGGCCAGTGCCGGCAGGCACAGGCACGCGAGGGCGATCAGGAGGAAACGCATGGGCACCTCGTTGGCGCAGTGCGGCGTCAGCGCAGAGCGGCCTGGAATTCGTTGCCGTTGTTGTCGTGCAGCCAGAGCTCGGTATGCGGGTGGCCGCGCACTTCGAAGGTGAAGGTCGGGTTCTCGCTGACCGCGGGGAACAGGTCCAGTCGGGCGAAGACCTCGCCTTCCGGCCCACGCAATTCGGCGTGGTCGAGGTAGAACTCGGGGATGCCGCCGACCAGGCCGTTGTCCATCGGGTGCGAGACCGACAGGCGCACGCGGCTGTACTCTCCTTTGGGGTAGGACTCGCCATGGACCTGGCCGAGCCGGTCCTCCCAGCCCGGTTGCGCACGTACCACGCTGGGCGCTGTGCAGCCGCCACCGGCCGCATCGATCCACGCCGAGCCGACATGCCAGACTCCCTGCTCGTCCCGCAGCGCAGCACGGATCGGTGTGGCCTGTTCGATACGGATGCGCACCGCCAGCAGCGGCTCCAGGTGCACGCCGGGGTAAAGCGTCAGCACATGGGGAATCGGGTTCAGCTCGGCCCATAGCAGCAGTCGGTCGAAGCGCCCCGGCAAGGCGCGGGCGTCCACCTCCACCGGGACCTGGCGGGAGTCCTCGGCGAACGGCGGCACACCCAGCCTGACCCGCTCGTCGAAGACGTAGGGCTCGCCATTGAGCAGGCGCTTGTGGTGGTACTCCCACATCACCGAGGGCATCGGATCGCCCTCCACCGCCGCGGCCAGCAGCGGCAAGCCGCACAGCCCGAGCAACATCTGGCGCCTGCGCATCATGTCTCCCTCATTGCACGTCCTGGTAGAGCCCCGGCAGCTCGTAACGCACGCCGTAGGCCGCATAGAGCTTCTCCATCTCGCCGCTGCGCACCAGTTCCTCCAGTTCGCCGTCCAGGGCATTGGAGAGCTGGCGATTGCTTTCATGCACCGCCATGCCGATGTCCCACTCGGGCTGGCCGAGGTTGGGATAGGTGTTCTCGGCGTTCTTCAGGTGCTCGTCGGCGGCTTGCCCGCGCATCCAGTCCAACTCGCCACGCAGGGCCATCACCGCGTCCACCTTGCCCGCGCGCATGCCGTCGAAGGCCGCCTGGGTGCTGGGGAAGTGGATGGTCATGCGGCTGAGCTGGCCGCCCAGCACCGAGGTCAGGTAGAACGACGGCACGCTGTCCAGCTCGACGCCGATGGGGTGTTCGCGGAACGCCGCGATGGTGTCCACTTCCGCCAGCCGACGGTCATCGCTGACCACCTGCCAGCGCTCGCGCTGGTAGGGGCCGAACATCACCACCTGCTCGTTGGCGAACTCGCCGACATCGTTGCGCCGGTTGGCGTACTGGCGGTCGTAGGGCACGCGCAGCATCACGTCGGCAACCACGCCGGGGCGCAGGTAGTGGCCTTTCCAGATGAAGTTGCGCAGGTCGTCGTCCAGACGTTCGCCGGGGGTTACCCAGAGGAACTCCGCGCGCATGCCCAGGCCGCTGGCCAGGTGCTGCGCGAGATCGATATCGACCCCGCGCGGCTGCCCGTCCTGCATGAAGCTGTAGGGCGGGAAGTTCTCGTACACCGCCACCCGCAGCACGCCGCTGGCGACCATGTCCTCATAGGGGCGTACCCCAGCCTGCGCTTGCCCAAATAGCAGGCAGAGGCCGAACAACCAGGCGAACAGGCGCATGGCGATCACTCGTCCACGTGCACGCTGTCCAGGTAGGTGCGGATTGCCCAGAGGCCTTCCTGGCTGATGAAGTCCGCCATCTTCGGCATGTACACCGCACCGTCGCGTACCGCGCCGTTGATCACCCGCTCCTTGAACCACTCGTCACCCTCGGCGCCCACGTCGAGCATGCGCAGGTCGGGGGCGATGCCGCCGGACTTGGCCTCCAGGCCATGGCAGCGCGCGCAGTTCTGGTTGTAGGCCGAAGCACCGATCTCCACCGCCTTGGCGTGGTTGGCGTAGGGCTCGCGGTAGGGGTTGGTGTCGCGCCATTCCTTGCCCAATGGTTCCAGCCCCGTGGTATCCACTGCCTGGGGCGTCACATTGCCGTGGGACAGGGCCAGGCCCGAGACACCCAGGCCGGCCAGCAACAGCAGGCCGCACAGCACGTTCTTGTTGTTCATCACTTCATCCTCTCATCGAGATGCTTGGCAAGGCACGGCGCCCGGAAAGACGCCAGTGACGACGATGGTAAGAACGCGCGACCGACGGCCGAATCCTGCTTTGGATGCTCCCGTCTACTCCCTTCGTACTAGAACGCCGGTCGGCCACTGCCGGCGCTTTGGCAGCAAGCCCAAGTCATGCCCGGACCGGGAAATAGTCCCGGCATCGCCGGGAGCTTTTCCGTTCCCCGCCGCCACGCCCTCCTCCCACCATGGATTCGCCGCGGCACGTGCAGCGGCCTGCCGCCATCCATCACGGGAAACCCACCATGAGAACAACAACAGCCCCCCTGCACCTCGTCCTCAGCAGCCTTGCCTGCGCCATCGCCCTCACCGCCGGCGGCTCCGCCCTGGCCAAGGATGTGACCTGGGACGACATCGCCAACGACCACAAGACCACAGGCGACGTGCTGCAGTACGGCATGGGCACCAATGCCCAGCGCTGGAGCCCGCTCAAGCAGGTCAATGCCGACAACGTGTTCAAGCTGACCCCGGCCTGGTCCTACTCCTTCGGCGACGAGAAGCAGCGCGGCCAGGAATCCCAGGCCATCGTCAGCGACGGCGTGGTCTACGTGACCGCCTCCTACTCGCGGCTGTTCGCCCTCGACGCGAAGACCGGCAAGCGCCTGTGGACCTACAACCACCGCCTGCCCGACGACATCCGCCCGTGCTGCGACGTGGTCAACCGCGGCGCTGCCATCTATGGCGACAAGATCTACTTCGGCACCCTCGACGCCTCGGTCGTGGCGCTGAACAAGAAGACCGGCAAGGTGGTCTGGAAGAAGAAGTTCGGCGACCACGGCGCCGGCTACACCATGACCGGCGCGCCGACCATCGTGAAGGACGGCAAGACCGGCAAGGTGCTGCTGATCCACGGCAGCTCGGGCGACGAGTTCGGCGTGGTAGGCCGCCTGTTCGCCCGCGACCCGGACACCGGCGAAGAGGTGTGGATGCGGCCCTTCGTCGAGGGCCACATGGGCCGCCTCAATGGCAAGGACAGCACTCCCACGGGCGACGTGAAGGCACCCTCCTGGCCGGAGGACAAGAACTCCCCCACCGGCAAGGTGGAAGCCTGGAGCCATGGCGGCGGCGCCCCGTGGCAGAGCGCGAGTTTCGACGCCGAGACCAACACCATCATCGTCGGCGCCGGCAACCCCGGCCCGTGGAATACCTGGGCGCGCACCGCCAAGGGCGGCAACCCGCACGATTACGACAGCCTCTACACCTCCGGCCAGGTCGGTGTCGACCCGAGCACCGGCGAGGTGAAATGGTTCTACCAGCACACGCCCAACGACGCCTGGGACTTCTCCGGCAACAACGAACTGGTGCTGTTCGACTACAAGGCCCAGGACGGCAAGATCGTCAAGGCCACCGCCCACGCCGACCGCAACGGCTTCTTCTATGTGGTCGACCGGACCAACGGCAAGCTGCAGAACGCCTTCCCCTTCGTCGACAACATCACCTGGGCCAGCCACATCGACCTGAAGACCGGCCGCCCGGTGGAGAACGAAGGCCAGCGCCCGCCGCTGCCGGAGCCTGGGCAGAAGCACGGCAAGGCTGTGGAAGTCTCGCCGCCGTTCCTCGGCGGCAAGAACTGGAACCCCATGGCCTACAGCCAGGACACCGGCCTGTTCTACGTCCCGGCCAACCACTGGAAGGAGGACTACTGGACCGAGGAAGTGAACTACGCCAAGGGCAGCGCCTACCTGGGCATGGGCTTCCGCATCAAGCGCATGTATGACGACCACGTCGGCACGCTGCGCGCGATGAACCCCACCACCGGCAAGGTGGAATGGGAATACAAGGACCACCTGCCGCTCTGGGCCGGTGTGCTGGCCACCGCCGGCAACCTGGTGTTCACCGGCACCGGCGAGGGCTTCCTCAAGGCCTTCGACGCCAAGACCGGCAAGGAGCTCTGGCAGTTCCAGACCGGCAGCGGCATCGTCTCCCCGCCCATCACCTGGGAACAGGACGGCGAGCAGTACATCGGTGTGACCGTCGGCTATGGCGGCGCGGTGCCGCTGTGGGGCGGCGACATGGCCGAGCTGACCAAGCCGGTGGCCCAGGGCGGCTCCTTCTGGGTGTTCAAGCTGCCCAGCTGGGATAACAAGACCGCCAGCCGTTGATGCACAGGCCCGCGCCGAACCCGGTGCGGGCCTTTTCCTTTTTGCCAGGAGATCGCCATGCGCCTGCTCGCCTGCCTGCTCTTCCCCCTCTCCGCCCTCGCCTTCGCCACCAGCCAGCCTGCGCCGGAAGTGGACGACGATGCGGCCACCGTCATCGCCGGCTGCCGCATCGAGCCGGACAGCCAATGTCCCAACGCCGACCTGCGCGGTGCCGACCTCCGTAACCAGGACCTGACGCGGATGAACCTCTCCGGCGCCAACCTTGCCGGAGCCGACCTGCGCCACGCCAAGCTGGACCTGGCGAACCTGCAACAGGCGCAGCTGAACGGTGCAGATCTCACCCGCGCCAGCCTGCAGCAGGCCAACCTGCGCGGCGCCGACCTGAGTGGCGCCAAGCTGGTCGCCATCCAGGCCTGGGGCCTGTTCGCCCAGGGCGCGCAGTGGCAAGGCGCCGACCTCACCGCCGCCTACCTGGAATTCGCCCGCCTGAGCGGCGGCAAGCTGCACCAGGCCAATTTGCGTGCTGCCGACCTGGAAATGACCTGGCTGTCCCGCGCCGACCTCAAGGGCGCCGACCTGCGCGACGCCAACCTGCAGGAAGTGAAGCTGGCCGAAGCGAATCTGGAAGATGCCGACCTGCGTGGCAGCCGCCAGCGCTTCGGCAACTTCCAGGGCAGCAACATGGTGGGCTGCAAGGGGTGCCCGGGGGGTTGGGACTGAGCGCCCGGCGCATAGCCGGGATTGGCTCCATTGGTCTGCCGGTATTGCCGGGAATTGGCTATTCGAACGCCGGGGAGTCGGCGTTACCTTAGCTCCATTCCCGCACTACCGCGGGCCCCACTGGAGACCACCATGAGCGCACGACTCGAATGGGCCAAGGCCGCCCCCGACGCCTACAAGGCCATGCTCGGCCTGGAACAGGCACTGGCCAAATCCGGCCTGGAAACCTCGCTGCTGGAACTGATCCGCCTGCGCGCCTCGCAGATCAACGGCTGCGCCTACTGCGTGAACATGCACGCCAACGACGCCCGCAAGGCCGGCGAGACCGAGGCGCGGCTGCAGACCCTGAGCGTGTGGGAGGAAACCCGCTTCTTCAGCGAGCGCGAACGCGCGGCGCTGGCCTGGGTGGAAAGCCTCACCCGCCTGCCGGAGAAGCACGCCCCGCAGCACCAGTTCGACGCCCTGCGCGAGCACTTCAGCGACGCCGAGATCGCCAACCTGACCCTGGCCATCGCCACCATCAACGCCTGGAACCGCTTCGGCGTGGGCATGGCGATGGTGCCCTGAGCAGAGCGATCTGCTCCACGCCATCCTGCGAATTGCATCTGTGGCTCCCGTAGGGCGCATAACCCGGCACGGGTTATCCGCCAAATGGCGCATAACGCCTCCGGCGTTTTGCACCCCACGCCGGTTTCAGCCTTCGATCAGCTCAACCTGCTCCGGCTCGCGCTTCATCAGCACGCGGCCATTGCGGATCGAGTACAGCGCCTTGGTCTGCTGGCGCACCGCCTCGTAATCACTGTCCACGCCCAGTACCAGCAGGTTGGCCGGACGGCCGGCGGCGATGCCGTAGCGCGCCCCCAGGTTCAGCGCGCGGGCGCTGTTGTCGGTGACCAGGTCGAGCGCGCGCTGCAGGTCATCGAAGCCCATCATGTGGCAGATGTGCAGGCCGGCATCCAGCACGCGCAGGATGTTGCCGTTGCCCAGCGGGTACCACGGGTCCTTGATCGAATCCTGGCCGAAGCAGACATTCATGCCGGCGCGGTCGATCTCGGCCACGCGGGTCACGCCGCGGCGTTTCGGGAAGGTGTCGAAGCGGCCCTGCAGGTGGATGCTCTCGGTCGGGCAGGAGACGAAGTTGATACCCGAGCGCTTGAGCAGGCGGAACAGCTTGGAGCAGTAGGCGTTGTCGTAGGAACCCATGGCCGTGGTGTGGCTGGCGGTGACGCGGCCGCCCATGCCGCGCACGCGGGCTTCTTCGGCAAGCACTTCGAGGAAGCGCGAGTTCGGGTCATCGGTCTCGTCGCAATGCACGTCGACCAGGCAACCGGTGCGCTCGGCCAGGTCCATGAGGAACTTGATCGAGCTGACGCCCTGCTCGCGGGTGTTCTCGAAGTGCGGGATGCCACCGACCACGTCGGCGCCGAGGCGGATCGCCTCTTCCATCAGCTCGCGGCCGCCCTCGTAGGACTCGATGCCCTCCTGCGGGAAAGCCACGATCTGCAGGTCCACCAGGTGCCGCGCCTCTTCGCGCACTTCCACCATGGCCTTGAGCGCGGCCAGGGTCGGATCGGTCACGTCGACGTGGGTGCGCACGTGCTGGATGCCATGGGCGGCCAGCATGCGGAGGGTGGTGTGGGCGCGGGACTTGGTGTCCTCGTGCGTAATGGTTTCCTTGCGCTGGGCCCAGCGCTCGATGCCCTCGAACAGCGTGCCGCTCATGTTCCACTCCGGCTCGCCGGCGGTCAGGGTGGCATCGAGGTGGATGTGCGGCTCCACCAGCGGGGCGATGGCCAGGTTACCACGGGCGTCGATGTCGTCGCCGCTGGCGGCCAGGGTGCCGGCTTGCTGGACGACGTCGGCGATCACGTCGCCTTCGCAGCGGATGGTGAACAGGCCGGTCTGCTTGCGCAGGGAGGCGTTGATGATTTTCATGGGATCAAAGGTCCTCTTCAGGCTATTCGTGGCGCGGCGCGCTGGACATGCGCCAGATGAGCAGCGCCACGGAGGTATTCAGGCGGAATTGCGCGTCGTCCAGGGACTGGCCGCTGAGGGCCTCGATGCGCGCGATCCGCTGGTTCAGGGTGTTGCGATGGATGCCCAGGCGCTGTGCCGCCTTGAGCGCGTTGCCGCCTTCCTGGACCAGCGCGTCGAGCGTCTCGATCAGCAGGTGCGGCTGTTTGCGGCCCGCCTCGTTGAGCGGGCCGAGAGTGTCCTTCATGAACTGCTCGATCACCGCACGATCGGGGATCGCCCGCAGCAGGCGCAGCACGCCCAGCTCACGGTAGTCGCAGACGCCGCCCGGCGCCTGCATGCCTTCGGCGACATCCAGCGCCTGGCGCGCTTCGAGCAGCGCACGGGGATATTCCGCGCAGGAATCGGCGCAGGCAGAAAGCCCGAGGTAGGCGCGCAGCGGAGCCAGCTCCTGCTGCAGCTCGGCGGCCAGCGCGTGCAGTTCGGCGCGCTCAATGTCGGCCAGCAGCAGGACGAACAGGTCGCCCTGGATCACCACCGGCAGGCGCTCGGGGCGCTCCTGCTGCCAGCTTTCCAGATGGTCGAGCAGGCGCTGGCGGGTGAGCTGCAGTGCGCGCTCGGCCTCTTCCGGTTCGTGCTGCTGGAATAGTCTGTCGACGCCGGACAGCCGGAGCGCCACCAGGCGCCGCGGGGCTTCCAGCGGCAACTCCAGGTGTTGCGCGCGGCGACGGACGATCTCCAGGCTGGGGAAGTCGCCGCTCAGCAGCTGGCCGAGGATGTCCCGGCGCGAGGTCTTCACCTGGGTCATCTGCACCAGCGCCGTGCCGATCAGGTGGGTGACGATGACCATCTTCAGCGCGTAGGGCTGCTCGATCAGCGGCAACCCTTCCACCTCGGCCAGATGCACCACGGACTCGGGAATGCGCTGGATGAACTCGTCACCGGTAAGAATGACGATGCCGGCGATGCCGCTGGCGACGCCTTCGCACACCAGTTGCAGCAGGTTGGCTTCGTCACGGCTGTGGTTGATGCCGGTAACGAACACCAGCTCACCGCCCATCACCCAGTCGGCAATGCCGACGTTCTCCGCCACGTAGGACCAGCGCACGCTGCGATGCACATTGCGCGCGCCGGCCCGCAGCGCGAGGCTTTCCAGCCCCGGCAGACGGAGGATTTCCTCGACGCTCAGGCTCAAGCGCGCGGCTCGGCCACCGGCGCACGGGCGCGGGTGACTTCGGTGAGGACGATGTAGCAGATGGCCGAGGCGGCGATGCCCACCAGCGGCGCGATCCACGGCGAGGCGTAGGCCAGGCCCGCGCCGACCGCGTAGGACACCAGGCCCGAGACGTTGAACGCCGGGATGTGGGTGCCCACCAGCGCCGGGTATTCGCCGCGGTTGCGGTACCAGTAGTCGGCCATGATCACGCCGCCCAGCGGCGGGATGATCGAGCCCAGCAGCACCAGGAACGGGATCAGCCATTCGTACATGCCACCGATGGCGAGGATGATGCCGATGCCGGCGGCCAGCAGGGTCATGGTGCGGCGGCGCTCGCTGCGCACCAGGTGGCAGGCGGCAGCGGAGACGTTGTAGATGGTCGGGCCCTGGATGGTCCACAGGTTCAGGCAGAGCATGATCACCGCGGCGAAGGACAGGCCCTGCAGCACCATCACTTCGACGATGTCGGCGTTCTGGTAGACGATGGCGCACCAGGCGCCGGCGACGATCATCAGGCCGTTGCCGATGAGGAAGGCGACCACGCTGGCGATCACCGCGATGCGCCCGCTGCGGGCCATGCGCGTCCAGTTGGTGGCCTGGGTCGCGCCGCTGGCGAAAGTGCCGAAGACCATGGTCACGGCGGCGGAGAAGGTCAGGGTCTGGCTCGGTTCCACACTCAGCAGGCCACTCCAGCCGCCGGCCTTGTCGGTGGCGATGACCATGGACGCCACCAGCAGGATGAACATCAGCGGCACCGAAACGCGGGACATGATGTCCAGGCCCTTGAAGCCAATGATCGCGGTGATCGAGAACAGCAGGCCGAACACCACCATCAGCGGAGTCTGCAGCTCAGGCGGCAGGCCCAGCATCCTCACCAGCACGATGGCCACGGTGGCAGTGCCCCAGGCGTACCAGCCCAGTTCGGCGAAGCCGAGGAGAAAGTCGGACAGCTTGCTGCCACGCTCGCCGAAGCAGAAGCGCCCCATCAGCACGGTGTTCAGGCCGCTGCGCGAGGCGATCAGGCCCAGGGAGGCGGCGTAGATGGCGAGCAGCACGTTACCGATGAAGGCGACCCAGAGCATGTCGACGAAGTCGAAGGCCATGCCGATCTTGCCGCCGGCGAACATGGTGCCGGTGAAGAAGGTAAAGCTGAACAGGACCATGGCGATGGGCAGCAGGCCTTTGCGCCCTTCCCTGGGCGTGGCGCTCAGGGGGAACTCACTGGGGGAACTCATCGAGAGGGGTCTCCGCGAGGATTGGTTGAGGACTCCCGGCACAACGCAAATAGCGGGCCGGAAAAGCCAATCAGGAACGACGCGGAAATTTTGAGCATGTCGAACATTGTGAACTGTTCACAATGCACACTTCCGGTGGGTGTAACGGCGTTTCAAGATAGCTCAAATGTGCATTGTGCGGATTTTCGGGGCACGATGCAGCTTTTTCGCACCAAAACTGACGAAAGCCTTGATCCATGTCTGTGCCGTTCGGCGGATTTTCTCCTTCCAAACGCCACGGCAGTCTGCACTTTCTCCCTGCGACACCCTGTCACCCCCAGACAAGGAAATGGCACGGACAACAAGTCCGGCGCACACCGACACAGGCAGACTCTCCTCAATCCTCCGTCCGTCATCCGCTCCCCGCAGATGGCGGACAAGCCACGAAAAGCCCGCCAACACAAGAATAGGGAGTAACCCAATGAGCGTCGCCAGGTTCCTCGCTCCATCGGTCCTCGCGCTGGGCACCTGCCTCGCGATGAGCGCAGCCCACGCCGAGCTGCCGACCGAGAGCATCGGTGAGACCGTCTTGCCGTTCCCGCCCTCGCCGCACCGTGCGTACATCGTCGACGTGGAGTTCGAGAACTTCATCGCCGGCCGCGTCACCGTGGTCGACCCCGAGCAGAAGAAGATGCTCGGCATGGTCAGCACCGGCTTCGTCGCTCCGTCCACCCTGAGCCACGACGAAAAGACCCTGTACTCCGCCGACACCTTCTACTCGCGCGGCACCCGCGGCGTGCGCACCGATGTGCTGACCGCCTGGGACACCTCGAACCTGCGTCCGAAGTGGGAAGTGGAAATCCCGGCCAAGCGCGCCTCGATCCTGACCCAGAAGTACGCCCTGGGCACCAGCTCCGACGATCGCTTCGTCTACATCTACAACTTCACCCCGTCCACCTCGGTCACCGTGGTCGACACGCAAGAGAAAAAGGTCGCCAGCGAAATCGCCATCAGCGGCTGCGTGCTCAACTACCCGGTGGGCAAGCGCGCCTTCGCCTCGCTGTGCGGTGACGGCCAGCTGCAGATCACCAAGATCGGCGACGACGGCAAGGAAACCGGCCGCAGCCAGACGCCGTTCTTCGACCCGAACAAGGAGAAGCTCAACGAACGCGGCCTGGCCGTGGGCGAAACCTACTTCTTCGTGACCACCGACGGCATGGTCAAGCCGGTGGACGTCTCCGGCGACAAGCCGAAGATGCTGCCAAGCTGGTCGCTGACCACCGACGAAGAGCGCAAGAAAGGCTGGGGTACCGGCGGCTGGCAGTTGATGGCCGTAGCGCCCAAGCTGAATCGCATGTACGTGCTGATGCATGAAGAGCACAGCGCCGGCAAATGGGAAGACCCAAGCCCGTTCATCTGGGTCTACGACCTGAAGACGCAGAAGAAGATCGGCACCCTGGAAGCGCCCAAGCCGGTGTGGAGCCTGCACGCCACCACCGACGACAAGCCGCTGCTGCTGGGCACCGACATCGAAGGCGGCCTGCAGATCTTCGACCTGAAGACCGGCAAGTACAACGGCGCCATGGACAAGATCGCCAAGACCCCGATCCTGGTCCTGAGCCACTAAGCCTTTTTAGCAAGTCATCCCTGAGAGGTGCGGATATGTTTTCCGATCCGATCCTGATCATCGCCAGTGCGGTGGCCGTTGCGGTGCTGCTCGCCAGCGCCGCCAGCCACAAGCTGCGCGCGCCGATGCGCTTCGCCCGCCAGGTCGAAGACTACGGCCTGCTGCCGGCCTCGCTGGTCGGCCCGGTGGCCCGCGTGCTGCCGCTGGTCGAGGGCGTCATTGCCTTCGCCCTGCTGGTGCCGGCGAGCCGTCATGTGGCGGCCCTGGCCGCCACGGCGCTGATCCTGTTCTATGCCGGCGCCATCGGCATCAACCTCTGGCGCGGTCGTCGTGACATCGACTGCGGCTGCTCCGGCCCCGGCCAGATGCAACCGCTGCGCCCGGTGCTGCTGCTGCGCAACGCGATCATCGCGGCGCTCGCCCTGCTCGCCGCCAGCGCTCCGCAGGCTCGCGAGCTGGGCGTGTTCGACGCCTTCGTGATCCTCGCGGCCAGCGCCGTCACCCTGCTCCTGTACGCCGCGGCCGACAGCCTGCTGGCGAACCATCCCCGTCTGCTCAAACTCATCGGAAGGTGAACAAATGGAAGGCCTGATCGTTTCCAACATTCTTCTCTGGGTGCTGCTCATCGCCCTCGCCTTCACCGTGATGGCGCTGGTGCGCCAGATCGGCGTCCTGCATGGCCGCATCGCTCCGGCCGGCGCGCTGATGGTCGACAAGGGCGTGGCCGTCAACGAGCCCGCGCCGAAAGTCACCGCCGCCGACCGCCACGGTCGCCCGGTCAACTTCGGCTATGAAGGCGAGCGCGGCCAGCTGCTGTTCTTCCTCTCGCCGACCTGCCCGATCTGCAAATCGCTGCTGCCGGCGATCAAATCCATCGCCAAGGACAAGGCCGGCGAGCTGGAAGTGATCTACGTCAGCGACGGCGACATGGCCGCCCAGCAGGCGCTGATCGCCGAGCACGGCCTGGAGAAAGCCGCCTACGTGGTCGGCCCGGAAGTCGGCATGACCTACCAGATCGGCAAGCTGCCCTACGCCGCGCTGATCGACAGCAAGGGCGTGCTGCGCGCCAAGGGCCTGGTGAACTCCCGCGAGCACCTGGACAGTCTGTTCGAGGTCGAGCACCTGGGCAGCGCCACCCTGCAGCAGTACATGAATGGCCACAGCCACAACGGCGTGCACACCCACGACGCCAGCCACGGCCACAGCCACTGATCACGGAGAGAACAAGAATGAAATTCCTCGACAACCTGTTCGAGCGCTCCTCCCGCCAGGTGGCCAACGTCACTTCGCGGCGCAAGCTGCTGGGCCGCTTCGGCTCGCTGCTGGTGGCCGGCGCGGCGCTGCCGATCATCCTGCCGATCGACCGCACGTCCAAGGCCCTGGCCGCCGAGGCGCCGAAGGCCGGCGACCCGGGTGATCCGAACAGCTGCGACTACTGGCGCTACTGCTCCATCGACGGCTTCCTCTGCTCCTGCTGCGGCGGTACCACCACCTCCTGCCCGCCCGGCACCGATGCTTCCCAGGTGACCTGGATCGGCACCTGCCGCAACCCGGCGGACGGCAAGGACTACATCATTTCCTACAACGACTGCTGCGGTAAGCACAGCTGCTCCCAGTGCGCCTGTACCCGCAACGAGAGCGAAGAACCGCTGTACCGTCCGTTCAACAACAACGACGTCAACTGGTGCCTGGGCGCGGAATCGCGCATCTACAACTGCACCGTCACCATCATCCGCGGCGTCGCGGTCTGAGTCCGGAGAAGTCCCATGCGTAGTCTCGTTGTCGGCGCCCTGCTCTGCAGCCTGGTCGCTCCCCTCGCCCAGGCCCGTGCGATCCCCGATCCGCACCAGCGCCCGGCGCCCGGCAACGAGGCGGTGCAGAAGCCGATCTCCCAGCTCAGCTATACCCCAGCCACCAACTACCAGTTGCAATGCGCCGGCTGCCATCTCACCGAAGGCAGCGGCAGCAAGGCCAACGACACGCCGCGCCTGCACGGCTTCGTCGGCAACTTCCTGAAGGTGGACGGTGGCCGGCAATTCCTCGTGCGCGTGCCGGGCATGTCGCAGTCCGCGCTCAACGACGCGCAACTGGCCGACCTGCTCAACTGGCTGCTGCGCAAGGACGGCATGGCGGGCGACAGCATGCCCGCCGAGTTCAAGCCCTACACCGCCGAAGAAGTCAAAGCCACGCGCTACCAGGCCCTGATGAACCTGCCCGGCACCCGTGCCGGGCTGATCCAGGAAATGCGCAAGCAGGGCATCACCATCACCGATGGGATGAGCGATGCGTATTGAGTGATTGCTCCGGCGGCTTGCCCGCCGGATTGTTTTGCCTCCGCATTCAGCCCGCCGCTCCAGCGGGCTTTTTTATGCCCGGCATGTTCACGCAGAGACCCGCTTTTTGCAGGAGCGAGCTTGCTCCTACAAAGCACCCGCGCGCCGCCATTTTCCGTAGGGCGAATAACCTGGAACAGGTTATCCGCCGGATGCCTCACGGCGGATAACGCTGGCGCGTTATGCGCCCTACGAAAGCGCTGGAGTCAACTGCTCTCGCGCACCATCAACTCGAACCCCAGGTCCATCACCGGCTCACTCACCGGCTTGTCGTTGATCAAGTCCAGCAACCGTTCCGCCGCATGGGTGCCTATGGCCTTGCGCGGGGTGCGGATGCTGGAGAGGCGCGGCACCATGAACTCCGAGCTGGGCAGGTCGTTGAAGCCCAGCACCGCCACCTGCTCGGGAATGCGGATGCCGTGGCGCATGGCTTCCAGCAAGGCGCCGTGGGCCAGGTCGTCGTTGCCGAAGAAGATGCCTTCCACCTGCGGCTGGCTGGCCAGCAACTGCCGGAACAGCTCACCGCCAAGGCCCACCGAAGATGGGCGCGGCGTAAGGAATTCCAGCGCGGGGTCGTAGCAGCCAGCCTGCTGCAGCGCGCGGCGATAGCCCTCGCCGCGCAGCAGCGTACGCTGGTCCAGCTGCGCGCCGATGTAGGCCAGGCGCTTGCGGCCGCTCTTGAGCAGATGTTTGGCCGCCGCCTCCCCCGCACGAATCTGCGAGAAGCCCACGCAGTGCAGGCCGGCGCCAGGGTCGAGGTCCATCATGTAGACGCTCGGCACGCCGCTCGCCTCGATCATCCGTCGTGCGCTTTCCGTGCGATCGAAGCCGGTCAGCAGGAGGCCGCGCGGCTGATAGGAGAGGTAGTTGCGCAGCAGGTTCTCTTCTTCGTCACGGGAATAGTGGTAGTTGCCGATCAGCACTTCGAGGCCGCGCGGGTGCATCACCGCATGGATGGCTTCGAGGGTTTCGATGAACAGCTGGTTCGCCAGCGACGGCACCAGCACCACGATGTTGTGGCTCTGCTTGGAGGCCAGCGCGCGGGCGGCCGGGTTGGCGACGTAGCCCAGTTCGCTGGCCGCCTGTCGGACTTTTTCCGCTAGCTCCTCGGCCACCGTGCTCACCCCTCGCAAGGCCCGCGAAGCGGTGATCGGGCTCACTCCGGCGCGGCGCGCTACTTCATCCAGTGTCGGTCGGCCGGTGGTTCGGGAGCTTTTGTCGTTCTTCTTGTCATTCTTCTTGGCGGTCATCGGGCGTATTGCCAAACAAAAATCGAGGCACTAAGGTAGCGCTGTCTTGCGACCAGGGCAATTGCCTGAGACCAGCTCCCGCTGGCCCCTCGCCCGCCGGCCCCTTGCTCGTCATCAGAGCACCGCTGTCGAAGTCGCCAGGACAGACCGACTAGAATGACAAGAATACGGAGGCAGCCGATGCTTTTCGTTACGCCCAATAAAGACAGCGCTGTCTCAGCAATGAGGCTTTCCATGACCCCTTCCATCGATGCCGTCCTCATCATGGGCGTCTCCGGATGCGGCAAATCCAGCGTCGGTGAGGCGCTTTGCCTGCGCAACGGCGCGTTCGCCATCGAAGGCGATTCCTTCCACCCCGCCGCCAACATCGAGAAGATGAGCGCCGGCATCCCGCTCACTGACGAAGACCGCGCCGGCTGGCTCGATACCCTCGCCGCCGAACTGCAGAAGGCCATCGCCGCCGGCCAGCGCCCGGTGCTCACCTGCTCCGCACTCAAGCTGATCTACCGCGAACGCCTGCGTCGCGCGGTGCCCGGCCTGGGCGTGGTGTTCCTGGAACTGACCCGTGACGCCGCCGCCGAACGCGTCGCCACCCGGCCCGGTCACTTCATGCCGGCCAGCCTGATCGACAGCCAGTTCGCCGCCCTCGAACCGCCGCTGAGCGAACCGCTGACCCTGCACCTGGATGCCACCCGCCCGGTCGACGACCTGGCCGAAGCCGCGCACCTGTGGTGGCGACAGCATTCCAGCGACTGACCTTGATAGCGCCTGCCCGCTAAAGATAGCGCTATCTCAACTCACCAAACGCTCTGCACCCAGAGAAGAGCCGCTCCGGCACACAACGACAACAACAGGAGAGCCCCATGCTCGGCATGTCCCACGAGACCTATCTGCTGCTGGATGCGGTGGTCACCATCATCGGCCTGATCCTGCTGATCACCCGCTTCAAGATCCATCCCTTCGTCGCCCTGATCATCGCCGCCGGCTTCCTCGGCCTGACCTCCGGCATGCCCGTGGCGACCATCGTCAAATCCTTCCAGGACGGTTTTGGCGGCGTGCTCGGCTTCGTCGGCATCATCCTTGCGCTGGGCACCATGCTCGGCAAGATGATGGCCGAGTCCGGCGGTGCCGATCAGATCGCCCGCACGCTGATCCAGGCCTTCGGCAAGCAGCGCGTGCACTGGGCGATGATGTTCGCCGCCTTCCTGGTCGGCATCCCGCTGTTCTTCGAGATCGGCTTCATCCTGCTGGTGCCGCTGGTGTTCATCGTCGCCCGGCGCAGCGGTGTCTCGCTGATCAAGATCGGCATCCCGCTACTCGCCGGCCTCTCCGCCGTGCACGGCCTGGTGCCGCCGCACCCGGGTCCGCTGCTGGCCATCGGCGTGTTCGGCGCGGATATCGGCAAGACCATTTTCTATGGCCTGCTGGTCGCCCTGCCCACCGCCGCCATTGCCGGGCCGATCTTCGGTGCCTGGATCTCGAAAATGATCCCCGGCCAGCCCAATGAAGAGCTGGTGGCGCAGATTGCCCACGAGCCGGACACCAGCAACCTGCCCAGCTTCGGCGTCACCCTGTTTACCGTGCTGCTGCCGGTGTTCCTGATGCTGCTGAAGACCTTCGCCGACGTCATGCTCGCCGACGGCCACGTCGTCCGCGCCTGGCTGGACATGATCGGCCACCCGATCACCGCCCTGCTCCTGGCCCTGCTGCTGTCGCTCTACACCTTCGGCCACGCCCGCGGCTTCGACTCGAAGAAGATCCTCAAGCTGCTCGACCAGAGCCTCGCGCCCACCGCCGCCATCGTGATGATCATCGGCGCCGGCGGCGGCTTCAAACAGATGCTGGTGGCCAGCGGCGTAGGCGACGTGATCGGCCACATGGCGGTGCACGCGCAGATCTCGCCGATCCTCCTCGCCTGGCTGGTCGCCGCGGTGATCCGCATCGCCACCGGCTCCGCCACCGTCGCCACCATCACCGGCGCAGGCATCGTGGTGCCGGTGATCGACCTGATCCCCGGCGTGAATCGCGAACTGCTGGTGCTGGCCACCGGCGCCGGATCGCTGATCCTCTCCCACGTCAACGACGCAGGTTTCTGGCTGGTGAAGCAGTACTTCAACATGAGCGTGATGGAGACCTTCAAGACCTGGACGGCGATGGAAACCATCCTCTCGGTGGTCGGCCTGGGCTTCATCCTGCTGCTGTCACTGTTTGTCTGATCCACCCACAGGAGCGCGCGATGCTGGCTATCGCTCGCATGGCGCGCCTGCGCACCGAGTATTGGATCATTGGCTGAATCGTTTTAGCTAAATACAGCTACGATCTAAAACAGACCAGTCGCCCACCTTCCCCGAGGGATGAGTCATGCCCGACAACAACAAGCTCGACCATCTGTTCCCCCGCCTCACCGACATCCCCGACGCCTGGCGCCCCGACTTGCCCGTCGAGCAGCGCGAGTACCTGGTCAACGGCGAACTGCGCCGCTGGAACGGCCCGCTCGCGCCGGTGCGCAGCCCGATCTTCCTCGCCACCGAGCAGGGCGATGAACAGGTCATCCTCGGCAGCACCCCGCTGCTGGATGCCGACGCCGCCCTCGCCGCGCTGGACGCCGCCGTGGCCGCCTATGACAACGGACAGGGCGAATGGCCCAACCTGCGCGTGGCCGAACGGATTGCCCACGTCGAACGCTTCCTTGCCCGCATGCGCGAGCAGCGCACCGCCGTGGTCAAGCTGCTGATGTGGGAGATCGGCAAGAACCTCAAGGACTCGGAGAAGGAGTTCGACCGCACCTGCGACTACATCGTCGACACCATCGAGGCGCTCAAGGCGCTGGATCGCCGCTCCAGCCGCTTCGAGCTGGAACAGGGCACCCTCGGGCAGATCCGCCGTGTACCGCTAGGCGTGGCGCTGTGCATGGGCCCGTACAACTATCCGCTGAATGAAACCTTCACCACCCTGATCCCGGCGCTGATCATGGGCAACACCGTGGTCTTCAAGCCCGCCAAGTTCGGTGTGCTGCTGATCCGCCCGCTGCTCGAAGCCTTCCGCGACAGCTTCCCGCCAGGCGTCATCAACGTCATCTACGGGCGCGGCCGCGAGACCGTCAGCGCGCTCATGGCCAGCGGCAAGGTCGACGTCTTCGCCTTCATCGGCACTCACTCCGGCGCCGCCGACCTGAAGAAGCTCCACCCGCGCCCGCACCGCCTGCGCGCCGCCCTCGGGCTGGACGCCAAGAACCCCGGCATCGTCCTGCCCAGCGTCGACCTCGACAACGCCGTCAGCGAAGCCATCACCGGCGCCCTCTCCTTCAACGGCCAGCGCTGCACCGCGCTGAAGATCCTCTTCGTCCACGAAGACGTGCTGGAGACTTTCCTCGACAAGTTCAGCGCCAAGCTCGCCGAACTCAAGCCCGGCATGCCCTGGGAGCCCAGCGTGGCGCTGACGCCGCTGCCCGAGCCGGGCAAGGTCGATTACCTCAACGGCCTGCTGCAGGACGCGCAGGCCAAGGGCGCCAAGATCATCAACGCCGGCGGTGGCGAGAGCCGTGAAAGCTTCTTCTACCCCGCGCTGCTCAGCCCGGTGCGCGCCGACATGCGCCTGTACAACGAGGAACAGTTCGGTCCGCTGGTGCCCGTGGTCCCCTACCGCGAGTTGGACGAAGTGATCGACTACGTCCTGCAATCCGACTATGGCCAGCAGCTCAGCCTGTTCGGCAACGACCCGGCGCAGATCGGCCCGCTGGTGGATGCCTTCGTCAACCAGGTGGGCCGTATCAACATCAACGCCCAGTGCCAGCGCGGCCCGGACAGTTATCCCTTCAACGGCCGCAAGAACTCCGCCGAAGGCACCCTTTCCGTCCATGACGCCCTGCGCACCTTCTCCATCCGCACCCTGGTGGCCACGCGGTTCACCGACGCCAACAAGGAACTGATCAGCCAGATCATCCGTGACCGCGATTCCAGCTTCCTGACAACGGATTACATCTTCTGACACTCGGTTGCGCAGAGCCCCTCTCCCTGACCCTGGTTGGGGAGAGGGAAGCGCCCCGGCACGGCATTCCCATGAAATGCATTGACTCCGCTTCAAGCCCTCCCAGCCCCCTGCAAACCATCCCGACTAACGCTCATCGCCAATTGAAACAACCCGGTAAGAAGACCCCACTACGCTTGCCTTAAGTCAAAGGGGTCCCCCCTGGAGACTCGATAGTCTGCGCGCCTCTCGACGAGTTCGATATCCGTCGTCTGAATGAACAGTGGCAACGACCGATAACGAACCGGACTGAGCCTTTGCCACGAAACCCACGGATTCCCAGCAAACCAGGGAGCACCCTATGAGTGGCTACAACGCAGTACTGGCGAGAAATACCGACAAGGCACCCCAGGGCACCGGCCCTTACTCGCAAACCGTCGCCTTCTCCCACTACAACAACCTGTCGGCGCAACTGCCCATCGACCCAGCCAGCGGCAAGCTGGTCGCCGGCGGCGTGAAAGAGCAGGCCGAGCAGTGCTACAGGAACCTCAAGGCCGTGGTGGAAAGCATCGGCCACAAACTGGACGACAGCGTCCGCATCTCGATCTTCCTGACCAACATCGCGGACGCCGAAGCCGTCGGCAAAGTCCACGCCAGCTTCTTCCCGGACTACGTCCCGACCCTGACCACCGTTGGCGTGGCAGCGCTGCCGCTGGGCGCCCAGGTGCAGGTCGAAGCCCTCATCACCTGCGGTGAAGGCACCATCCCAAACGCCCCGCAGGCCGGCGACCTGATCAAGGTCGAAGGCAGCACCGAAAATGCGCCGCTGAACCCGCTCTCGACCCAGTCGGTTGCCTTCTCCCACTACAACAACCTGTCCGCGCAGCTGCCCATCGACCCGCGCACCGGCAAGCTGGTCTCCGGCGGCATCAAGGAACAGACCGCGCAGTGCCTGCGCAACATCAAGAACATCCTCGAAGGCATCGACGTGCCCTTCGACGACATCGTGCGGATCACCGTCTTCGTGAAGAACCTCGCCGATGCCGAAGCAGTGAACCAGGTCTACACCACCTTCTTCCCCGATTCGGCCATCGCCCGTGCCGTCGGCTACTTCCCCGCGCGCACCGTGGTAGCGGCAAAAGCCCTGCCGCTGGACGCCCTGGTGCAGATCGAAGCCGTGGTCTCCCACGGTGACGGCACCCCGCCGCAAGCGGTGGAAGACCGCCACGGCATCGTCATCAAGGCCCACAACACCGACGCCGCGCCGCGTTGCCCCTACTCCACCCAGACTGTCGCCTTCTCCCACTACAACCACATCTCCGCCCAGCTGCCGCTGGACGTCCGGACCGGCGAACTGGTGGCAGGCGGCGTGAAGGAACAGGCCGCCCAGTGCTTCAAGCACCTCAAGGCCATCGTCGAAAGCATCGACCACGCCCTGGCGGATGTGGTGAAGGTCAACCTCTTCCTGACCAACATCGACGATATCGCCGCAGTGGATGAGGTGTACGCCACCTACTTCCCTGGCGGCACGCCGGCACGCCGCACCGTGGGTGTCTCGGCCCTGCCCAAAGGCGCCTCGATCCAGATCGACGCCGTGGTCGCCAACGCAGAAGGTACGCCGCCGGCTGCTTGATTGGCGTACAACGAGTCATGCCCTGTCCGGCTGACGCCGAGGCATGACTCACAGCAAACGGTCCCCTCTCCCGCTGGCGGGAGAGGGGTAGGGGGCTCTTGATCCTGCCGAAGCAGGCTCGCTCGCGAAAGGCCCCCGCACCGCGCCGACAATCGCTTCCGACTGCAGCACTTCCCACGCCGGTCCTCCCGCATCACCCGCAGCACCTCCCCCATCGGCACTCATAACGTTCCCTGCCAATCCAGCACAGCCAGTGCCCGGCCTTCCCCTTTTGCCTGCATGCGCTAGGGGTATCCCGCCCTGCCAAGCTCCTGGTCCCTCAATACCGGCAACAGATGCCGGTGATCCACCGGCGCAACTCCCGATGCTCCGGGTCGCGAAACTGGTGCAGCACATGGCTGACGCCAACGCCACTAGGTCAGGATTACTCGCAAGGTGTCCCGAAACTATCGAGGGAGGGCAGGCGTCAGGAAACGAATGATTCCTCCAAGAACGGCTATGCCCTCATGAATTTCTTTAGCCGACAGGCCCGCATAGCCCAGGATCAGGGCTGCGGTTCTTTCCATTTTCGCCGATGTGAGACCTGCATACAGCGGGGACAAGGGATATACCCCTATGCCGCGCTCAAGTGCCATTGCCTGCACTCTTGTTTCCTCTTCGGCGCGAAGCCTTGGCAATAGCAGTACGCCGTGCAGCCCCGCCGCCATTCCGACCAGTTCCCCGTACCCCGCCAGATGCTGCTCGAAAGCCTCCAGCATCGCCTTTCGCCGTTGCTCATTATTCCGGCGCAGGCGGCGAACGTGCCGCTCGTATGTGCCACTTTCGATCAACGATGCGAGGACGTTCTGCTCCCAGCTTGGCGAGTGGCGATCCGTCAGGCGCTTGGCTTCGCGGAACACGTGGACCAGTTCCTTCGGAAGCACCAGATAACCCAGCCTGAGCTGCGGTGAAAGTGCCTTGGAAAACGTCCCCACATAAATGACCCGCGCCTGGGTATCCATCGATTGCAGCGCATCGATGGGGCGTTGGCCGTAACGAAACTCGCCGCCGTAATCGTCTTCGATGACCCAGGCACGATGACGACGCGCCCATTCCAGCAGTTCCAGGCGACGCGCGACGGGAAGCACCGCGCCCATGGGGAACTGGTGCGAAGGCGTCACGTAGGCCAGGCGCGCACGACCATCTTCCGGCAACGCGCCAGTATCCAATCCTGAACTGTCGACATTGATCGGCAGCGCTGTCGCACCCGTAGCTTCGAAGCTGTATCGGGCCATGCGATAGCCGGGGTCTTCGAAGACGAACCCATCGTTCGGGTTCAGAAGAAGCCGAGCGCACAGGTCCAGCCCCTGCTGCGAACCATGCACCACGAGAATCTGCTCGGCGTCGCAGGTCAGGCCGCGCGCCCGGCGCAGATAGCCCTGCAGCGCCGTGCGCAGGCGCGATTCTCCTTCGGGCTGGCCGTAGGAAAGTGTGGGCTGGCGCCTGACCAGTTCAGCACGATAAGCGCGCTGCCAGCCCAGGGCCGGGAAATCCTTGGTAGCCACCGAACCGTAGCGGAAGTCGATACGCGCATGGGGCGTGGCCATGCTGTAGGGCTTCATCGCCGCAACGCGCTGGCCATAGTCGGAAAGCACCGGCGGCAGCAGTGCCGGGTTCTCCCTGGCACGTTCCGCTGGGCCATTGATGACGCTGGCTACGGTGGCGACCTTGCCCTTGGCGGTGACTACAAAACCTTCGGCGGCCAGTTGTTCGTAGGCCGCAGTCACGGTGGTTCGCGATACGCCCAGCTCGGCCGCCAGGACCCGCGTCGACACCAATTTCGTGCCGGCAGCCAACGTGCCCTGTTCTATCTGCGCCCGCAGCCTAGCGTAGATCCGGCGTTCGGCCCCGCGCCCGGATGGCTCGGACTGGCTGGAAAACTGGCCCATGAAAAAACCTCGAAACTGGCACTTTTTGTGGTGCAGGTTGTGACCGACATTATGGGTACCCAGCCTCGGGGAATGAAATCCCCCGTCACAGGAAACTGCGTTTTGGACCTGACCCCCACCACGATCCTCGTGACCTTCGCCGGAGTCTTTCTGATCTGCTTCATGAAAGGTGCGTTCGGCGGCGGTTTCGCCATCGTCGGCATTCCGCTGCTGTCGCTGGTGATGGACCCGATCACTGCCGGCGGCCTGCTCGCGCCCCTGTTCATCGCCATGGACCTGTTCGGCCTGCGCTACTGGAAGCCCTCCACCTGGTCGACAGCGGATCTGAAGTTGCTGATTCCCGGACTGCTGGTCGGCATCGGCATCGGCTACCTGTTCTTCCGCGTGGTGGACCATCGCATGGTCGCCATCGTCATGGCAGCGATCACCCTGGTGTTTGTCGGCCTTTGGTTCAAGGCTGGCGGGGAAGTCAAGGTTAGACCGCGCTCATCGCCCAAGGCAGTGGCGGCGGGCTTTACCTCGGGTATCACGACAATGGTTGCGCACTCGGGTGGACCGCCCCTGGCGATTTACCTGCTGCCGCTGGGCTTGAGCAAACAACTCTATGCCGGTACCACCAGCATGTTCTTCACGGTGGGAAATTTGATAAAGGCCGTACCCTGGTTGCTGCTGGCCAAACCGACGGGGAGCGTGCTCGGCCTGATGGGGATTTGTCTGATGGCGGTGCCCAGCGGGGTCTGGCTGGGATGGCGGCTGCATGAGCGGCTGGATCAGCGCCAGATGTACCGCGCTTGTTATGGGCTGCTGGTGGTGACAGCCGGG
Organism: Pseudomonas sp. HS-18; assembly: GCF_020401845.1. Taxonomy (NCBI): domain Bacteria; kingdom Pseudomonadati; phylum Pseudomonadota; class Gammaproteobacteria; order Pseudomonadales; family Pseudomonadaceae; genus Pseudomonas; species Pseudomonas sp. HS-18. The sequence continues at coordinate 3,226,324 of NZ_CP084413.1, read as the reverse complement.
AAGCTGTTGTGGGATGGGGTTACGGGGTATCTCGCCTGAATGCAAACCACCGTTGGAACAAGCATGCCAGCGCATATCCAGAGGGCAAAGGTCTTCCATTGCATCGCTTTATCCTTCTGAAAGGCTACCGAATCGAGGCGACCGGATTCAGCCAAGCGTCATCAAACGCTCCTGGCCCAGGGGCTGCCAGTGGCCGATTGCATGCGCCTCAACAGGGATTTTCGGCGAGCGCCCGCAGCCTTCCTGTCCAATCAAGCTGCCCTGCCCCTTTTGCAACTGCCACAGCACGAATTATGCTGGTCGCCGAGCTAACGATGCGTAACTCTCCATGCCTGATCTCTCGCATCTCCACCAGCACCTGACCACCCTCCTCATCGAGCCGGTGGCTCACCAGGTCTCCGGCCTCTTCGACCTGAGTGGGCGTGTGGGTGTGTTGTTCCTGCTGCTGTCCTATGCGGTCGCTTACGCCCTGTTTCGTTTCCGCCAGCAGCGCGGACTGACGCAGGCAGCCTCGTTCTGGCAGTTCATCGGTGGGGCGCGGGTGAATTTCCATCGTTCGGCGTTGCTGGATTACCGCTACTACCTGGTACGCGGCATCCTCAATGTGGTGGTGTTGGTACCCATCATTGGGCTGGTCGATCCTTACATCCTGCGCTCGGGCGATTACATCGCCTTCTTTACCAAGCTCTGGGGCGCGCGACCGCAGGTGGGCCAGAATCTTGGTCTGTCGCTGCTCTATGGGCTGGGCGTGTTCCTGGTCAGCGACTTCAAGAACTACTGGGTGCACCGCGCCTTCCACTCGCGCTGGCTGTGGGCATTCCACAAGGTTCATCACTCGGCGGCGGTGCTGACGCCGATCACGGCGAGCCGCGTGCACTTCGTCGAGAAGCTGGCGGCGAACCTGGCTGGGACCGTGCTGCTGGGCGCCTACGCCGGCATCTTCTGGTACGTCTGTGGTGGACAGGTCAGCGCCTATACGCTGTTCGGCGTGACCTGGATGATCCTGCTGTTCAACGTGCTGGCAACCAACCTGCGCCACAGCCATGTGTGGCTATCGTTCGGGCCGGTGATCGAACATGTGGTGAACAGCCCCGCCCAGCACCAGATCCACCACAGCGACGCGCCCCGCCACTTCAACCGGAACTTCGGCATCAACCTCTCGCTGTGGGACTGGATGTTCGGCACGCTCTACGTCACCCAGCGCGCGCCGGAGCCGATCCAGTTCGGCGCGGGAGAGCAGGACGATGCCAAGTATTCTTCGCTGTGGAGCCTGATCGTGACGCCGTTCGTCGAGACGGTGCGCAAAGTACGGATGGCGAGAGGCCAGGGGGCCAAGGCTTCCAATCACTCGGCAGGAATTGGTCAAGGCTAAATTCAATAAAGCAGCCAGTGGATTCGTCCGCTTAACCGTAGCGGATGGAAGAACACTCCACTACCGATATTCTCCGGATAATTGCTTGGCACAAGCATTTACTGGAAGTCCCGCAAAGTATTTCCCTCCTACTAAAGAACCTGGCAGCAGGCCCGATCCAATGTACTGCGCAGCATGAGTTTGATTTGAGCGACGCCATCACTAGTTACGCAGAAGCCAATGGTGACATGTCGAGCCGGTCCGTAGGCTCTCGATACAAATCGAACACCAGCAAGGTTGCAGGCACTTGGATCTATTCCTGTATCGCTGGGAGGCCATGATGGCTGGAGAATACGCGCCGAGCCGCAACTACCGATGCGCGGCACTCTGTCTCCACGGGTGACCTGCGGCAAGTCCACACGCAGCGCTCCCCGGAATAGCCGTGGATTACTTCGGAACTATCCCGGACGAAACGCTTGAGCAGGTTTTCGTACTGTAGGCGCCCGTCTTCGTCGAAGCACTGGAGCTCGTCGTAATACGCAGCAAAGCTGATCAGCGGGCCGTAATAACAATGCCCACTCGCATTCGGAATCACATTGAACATAGGCCGAACTATCAGCGTTCCTCTGTCGTGCAGTTCTTCAATTACCTGTCGATTGAGCAGCTCTGCCTCATATTCGCCGCGAAAACATTGAATGAAGCCTGAAACAATACTGGACACTTCAAACAGCCTGCAAGATGACTGTTCAGGGACGTTAGCCGAGAGGGAGCGACATTGTCACTCCAGAAAGCAATGGCTGCCTGTTGCGCCACATGCCCCGTGTAACCGAGCCACTACGCCTCAATTTTCATTCCCACACCCCTGCCCCCACACCGGATACCGCAGCGTATGCCGTTGCCCGGTGCTGTCCTCGTAGATCATCTCCACCTCGCGAATCCCGCAGAAATCCAGCTCCGGTGCCTGCACCACGCGCTTGATGTCGAGCTTCTGGCCGAAGTGATAGTCCTCGGCGGGTGGTGCGTCCTGCGCGGCGAGAGCCGCGCAGGAGGTGAAGAGGCAAGCCACGGCGAGCAATCGCTTCATGGCCGTTCTCCCGAGGAAGTGGTACGCGGCATGGGGGCGCCAGTCATGCTCGGGAGCACTTCATCGCGACGAATGAGCCCGTGGAACAGCGCGGCGGCCAGGTGCAGGAGGATGGTCGCCAGCAAGGCGTAGGCGATGACGGTGTGCGCGCTGCGCAGGATGGCGTGGAGCTGCACCGAAGGCGAGACCAGCGCGGGCAGTTCGAAGCCACCCCACAGCAGCACTGGGTAACCACCGGCCGATTGCATGGTCCAGCCCACCAGCGGCTGGGCCAACAGCAGGCCATAGAGCGCGAGGTGCGAGAGGTGTGCGGCGCTGCGTTGCCAGCCGGGCATGTCGCTGGGCAGCGCGGGGATGCGATGGGTCAGGCGCACCAGAATACGCAGCAGCACCAGTACCAGCAGCGCGGCGCCCAGGGGTTTGTGGATGGCGACCAGCGCGGCGTGGCGCGGGGAGACGCTGGCGACCATGCCCAGGCCGATCAGCAGCATGGCGAGTACCAGCACCGCCATGAGCCAGTGCAGCACGCGCAGGGAGAGCGGGAAGTAGGTCGGTTTCATCAGTGGGTCTCCTGGGCCTGCTCACGGGTGCGGCGGTTGAAGGATTCCGAGTAGGCGGCCGAGCGCGCGCTGAGCAGCGGGTCGTCGGACGCGCGGATGCCGTCGGGGAGGATCAGCGGGTCGTAGTTGACGTCGCGGCAGTCGCCGCCGATCTCCGGCTGCAGGCGCTCGATCACCAGTTCGCCGGCATCCACCGTGCGACGGCTGGCAGGCCAGGCCTGGGTGGCGTCGCTGGTGCTGTCGCCGGGCTCGCCAAGGGTGAACTGCAGGCGCCAGCGCAACGGGCCGGCGGAAATACGCTGGGCCAGTTCGTCGGCGAGGAAGTCGGCGTCGCCGCGCTTGTCGGCGGCCAGCGGCTCGACCGGCGCTTCAGGCTGCACGGACCAGCGCACGGGCTGCTCCTGGCCGTCCTTGTTCACCAGGTAGAAGGCGTTGAGGCCGTAGTAGGCGCTGTTGGCGTAGCTGGAGGATGGCGTGGAGGATTTCACCCATTGCAGGAAGGGGCCGGTCTCGGGGTGCGCCTTGAAGAAGGCACCGGCTTTTTCCGGGTCGGGCTTGCCGGTGCCCGGTTGCGGCGCAGTGGCCTGTTGCAGGGCAAAGAAGCTGGCGACGTCGCGGACGACGAAGACCGGCATGGCGTTCATGCCGGTCCGCCATTCCTGGCCATCCTTGGGCAGGAAGCGCAGCGCCAGGCTGCGGATCGGCGCCGCACCGTCGCTGGCCTTGGGGTTGCCGCCGGGAATGGCCAGGCGCCCCACCACCGGCACGCGGCCGACCGAGAACAGGCTGGCGCGGGACAGATCGGCGAGCCCGCCGTTGCTGTCGAAGTGGCCGATCACGCACAGGCCCTTGGCGTGGTTGCGCCGATAGCCGGGATAGACGCCGCCGTTGTGCTCCAGGGTGTTGATGACCTTGTCCGGGGTGAGGCGCTGCGGGTCGAGCCAGCCGGCGACATAGGCGAAGACGGCGGCCACGCCGAGCACCACGGCGCCGATGGCGGCCAGGCGCAGGGGCACGTTGGGTGTGGGTGTTTCTGTCATTTCCAGCTCCTCAGGCTTAGGCTGAATGCGTTGAGCCGGTACGACGCACCGTGCGCCGGGTTATTCCCGACCACTGCCAAAGAATTATTTTTTTGCAGGCCGGGAATAGATCGCCGCCGCGTTCGTCTTTCTCGCTCGAACCCACCCACTCCCGGCGCCCCGATGCATTCACTGGACGACCATTCACTGCGCGAACTGCTGCCCCGGCTGCGGCGCTTCGCCCTGTCGCTGACCCGCAGCGCGAGCAGCGCCGACGACCTGGTGCAGGCCACCCTGGAGAAGGCGCTGTCGGCCTGGACCGGCCGCCGCGACGACGGCGACCTGCGCGCCTGGCTGTTCTCGATCCTTTACCGGCACTTCATCGACGGGCAGCGCCGCGCGAAGCGCTACGCGCGCCTGCTCAGCCTGTTCGGCGCGGACAGCGCGGTCAGCGCATCACCCGAGGACATCGTCAGCGCACGCTCGACCCTGGAGGCCTTTGATCGCCTACCCGCCGAGCAGCGCGCGCTGCTGACGCTGGTCAGCGTGGAAGGCCTGAGCTACCGCGAAGTAGCCGAGGCACTGGACATTCCCATGGGCACCGTCATGTCCCGCCTGTCGCGCGCCCGCACGGCGCTGCGCGCGCTGAGCGAAGGACAGGCGGCGACACCTTCTCTGCGGGTACTGAAATGAACGAACGCATTCCCGATGAGCACGATCTGCACGCCTACATCGACGACCAGCTCGACCCGGCGCGCCGCCAGTGGGTGGAAGCCTGGCTCGCCACGCACCCGGACGACGCCCGTCGCGTCGAAGGCTGGCGACAGGATGCGCAGCAACTGCGCGCGGCCTTTGCCGGGCAGGCGCGTAGTGCAATTTCCGAACAACTGGACCCGGCGCGGATTCGCCGTCAGCTCCAGCAACGCCGGCGAACCCGGTTGGCCACGGCGGCGGCGCTGCTGGTGGCGCTGGGCGTGGGCGGCATGGGCGGCTGGCAGATGCGCGGCGACGCGATGATGCGCGGCATGGTGCCGATGCAGGACGCCGTGCAGGCTTACCGGTTGTTCGCCGATGCCGGCCAGAGCGGGCTCGACCTGCGCGATGGCGGCGACCTGAACGGCTGGCTGGCGCGTTACCTGAAGAACGCGGTGCCGCCGCCGGCGCTGGAGCAGGTTGGCTTGAAGACCGTCGGGGCGCGTCTGCTGGCGACGGAACAGGGGGCGGCAGCGTTGGTGATCTACGAAGATGGCCAGGGCCGCCGGCTGACCTTCTTCATCCGTCCGCCGGGCCCGCGCCATGAGATGTTGCCGCAGGGGCAGCGTACGGATGGAGACCTGCTGGCACGTTACTGGAGCCAGGGTGGCTACAACTACGCGCTGGTCAGCCGCAGCGATGATCCGCAGGCGCAGGCCGTGGGGCAGTTGGTGGGGTTCTAGCGGAAGAGACAAGGTTAAGGCGCGCTCCGTGATTCACGAGCAAGGAGCGCACCGAGGCACCTACAGAAGGGCTTAAGAGCGGCCTCCGGCCATTGAGGTCGGAGGCCGCAGCGCCAGCGTCAGAACGCGAAGCACGAACAACCGAAAGCGCCCCAGAAGCCCTGGAAGTCACTCACCGGCACGCTCGACTGGCGGGCGCGCTCGTGGCTGTGGCCATGCACGCCGCAGGAGCCGGCGCACTGGTGCACGGCCTGCTGCAGTGGGCCCTGCGGACGCCAGTGGCCGGGGACCTTGGCCACGGGAGACCAGTCCGGCAGTACCGGAATGGCCGTCGGCGCCTGGCGCTCGAAGTCGCCGCTGCCGAACACTACGCGGCCGTCCACCACGGTCAGCACCGATTCGATGGTCTTGATTTCTTCCTCCGGCACGTTGAAGTAGTCCGCCGAAAGCACGGCCACATCGGCCATCTGTCCGACCTTGATCATCCCTTTCTTGCCCTGCTCGTTGGAGAACCAGGCGCTGCCGTGGGTGTACAGCTGCAGCGCGGTGGCACGGGACAGGCCCTCGGGGTACAGCTCCATGCCGCCGACGGTCTTGCCGCTGACCATCCAGTACAGCGAGGTCCAGGGGTTGTAGCTGGACACACGGGTGGCATCGGTACCGGCGCCGACGGGGACGCCTTCGGCCAGCATGCGCTTGATCGGCGGGGTCGCCTCTGCGGCCTGCTTGCCGTAGCGGTCGACAAAGTATTCGCCCTGGAAGGCCATGCGGTCCTGAATGGCGATGCCGCCGCCCAGCGCCCTCACCCGCTCGATGTTCTTCGGCGAGATGGTCTCGCAATGGTCGAAGAACCAGTGCAGGCCGTTGAACGGAATGTCCAGGTTGACCTTCTCGAACACGTCGAGCATGCGCGAGATGGATTCATCGTAGGTGGCGTGCAGACGGAACGGCCAGCGCTGTTCGACGAGATGGCGCACCACCGGTTCCAGCTCGGCTTCCATGCTGCCGGGCAGGTCCGGACGCGGTTCAAGGAAGTCCTCGAAGTCGGCGGCGGAGAACACCAGCATCTCACCGGCACCGTTGTGCCGCAGGAAGTCGCTGCCCTGCCCGTATTTCACGCTGCTGGTCCAGTTCTTGAAATCGGCCAGCTCTTCCTTGGGTTTCTGGGTGAACAGGTTGTAGGCGATGCGCACGGTGAGCTGGTTTTCTTTTTCCAGTTGCTCGATCACCTGATAGTCGTCCGGGTAATTCTGGAAACCGCCGCCGGCATCGATGGCGCTGGTCACGCCCAGGCGGTTCAGCTCGCGCATGAACTGGCGGGTGGAGTTGACCTGGTACTCGAAGGGCAGCTTCGGCCCCTTCGCCAGGGTTGCGTAGAGGATCATCGCGTTCGGCCGGGCCACCAGCATGCCGGTGGGCTCGCCCTTGCTGTCGCGGACGATCTCGCCGCCGGGCGGGTTCGGGGTGTCCTTGGTGTAGCCGACGACGCGCAGCGCGGCGCGGTTGAGCAACGCGCGGTCGTACAGGTGCAGGACGAACACCGGAGTGTCCGGCGCCGCCAGGTTCAGCTCTTCGATAGTCGGCATGCGCTTCTCGGCGAACTGAAATTCGTTCCAGCCGCCGACGACGCGCACCCACTGCGGCGACGGCGTGCGCAGGGCCTGCTCCTTGAGCATGCGCAGGGCGTCGGCCAGGGACGGCACGCCTTCCCAGCGCAGTTCGAGGTTGTAGTTCAGCCCGCCGCGGATCAGGTGCAGGTGCGAGTCGTTGAGGCCGGGAATCGCGGTGCGTCCCTTGAGGTCGATGACGCGGGTCGCGCCGGCGCGCAAGGCCATGGCCTCCGCCTCGGTACCCACGGCGATGAATTTGCCGTCGGCGATGGCCACGGCGGTGGCCTCGGGTTTCTCGCGGTCGACGGTGTGGAAGCGGCCGTTGGTCAGGATCAGATCGGCGTACATGGCTATGTTCCTCTTTCGATCAGCGGGCGTTGAGCCAGGCGGAGAACAGGCGCGTGGCCCGTGGCATGAAAACGTAGACCACCAGCAGGACGATGGTCGCGACGATGAGCATGTTGGCCGGCACGAAGCCACCCAGCAGCGGGATTTGCGTAAACAGCGGGCGCCAGAGCTGCGGCACCAGCATCACCAGCGGCAGGATCACCAGATAGGAGACGGCCGCCTGTTTCCAGCGCGGCGGCTGCTTCTGCGGGTTGTCCGGGGCGGTGAACCAGAACTCGTGGGCGCGGTGCAGTTCCTTCTGCTCGCCGTCGATCAGGTGCGGGTCGGCACGCTCGATCAGCTCGCGGCGCTGCGGCGAGTCGAGCCAGGCCTGCAGTTCATCGGCGCTGGCGAAGCGCAGGACCGAGGTGAAGTGGTCGCCCTGGCGCATCACGTCCACGCCCAGGTGGCCGGGGAACTCGCTGGCAGCGCGGGTCAGCTCGCGCAGGATGGTTTCATAGGCAGCGACGCTGTCGGGGCGGGCGCGGTGGCGGATGATCAGAGTGACGGACTCTTGCTGGGTCGGCTGGTTCATGCAGGTTCCCTCCGGAAAAGTGGCCTCCCCCTTGGTGGGGGAGGCAAGCGGCTCGTTCGACAGACGGCTTACTGCAGATGAACTTTCAGCTCTTCACCGGCCTGGCGCATGGCGGACTGTACCGCCGGGACCTGGCTGATCACGTTGAGCAGACCGTAGTCGTGGATCATTCCGTTGTAGCGCACCGAAGTGACCGCCACACCGGCGGCGTCGAGTTTGCGACCGTAGGCTTCGCCCTCGTCACGCAGTACGTCGGATTCGGCGGTCTGGATCAGCGTGGGCGGCAGGCCCTTGAGCTGGTCGGTGGTCGCGCGTAACGGAGAAGCGTAGATCTCGGCGCGCTGTTTCGGGTCGGTGGTGTAGCTGTCCCAGAACCACTGCATCATCGGCTTGGTGAGGAAGTGCCCCTGGGCGAACTGGTTGTACGAGCCGGTCTCGAAGCTGGCATCGGTCACCGGCCACAGCAGCGCCTGGAAGCGCAGCTTGGGTGCGCCCTTGTCCTTGGCCATCAGAGCGACCACCGCCGCCATGTTGCCGCCAACGCTATTACCGGCCACAGCCAGGCGCTTGCCGTCGACGTTGATCTCCGTGCCGTGTTCGGCGACCCACTTCGTCGCGGCGTAGGCCTGATTGATCGCCACCGGGTAATGCGCCTCGGGGGACGGGGTGTAGTCGACGTAGACCGCCACCGCGCCGGAGTTCACCACCAGGTCGCGGATCAGGCGGGCGTGGGTCGGGTAGTCGCCCAGCACCCAGCCGCCGCCATGGAAGTACATGAACGCCGGCAGCGTTCCTTTCACGCCGGCCGGGCGGACGATGGTCAGCTTCACCGGACCGACCTCGGTCTGCACGGTCTTCTCGCTGACCTGGGTGCCGGAGAGGTCGACCTTCACCGAGGCCTGGGCTCCGGTCAGCACGGCGCGGGCATCCTTGGGCGACAGGGTTTCCAGCGGTTGGCCCTTGCCGGCTTCCAGGGCTTCGAGGAAGGCCTGGGTGTTGTGTTCGACAGTCGGGTTGCCGGCGGCGAAGACGTTGCCGATGGCCAGGGCGAGAGAGGCGACGAGCAGGGATTGCTTGGCGTTCATGATTCGGTTCCTTGAAAGTGGGGGAGGTATTCCGAGAGGACGAACGAATCTTGATCCATGCCCGCAAAGCGCGGAATAGACAGGCTTGCAGGGTCGCTTTGCAGTTTTGCAAGGGCACCGCCCTGCCCTCTGCAATGCCGCATGGACGCTGCATTGCTCAGCTCCAGAGCGGGTGCGTATTGATTCAGGTCAGGCACAAATCCGCCTGGCCATGACGTTTCTCAATACCCATGCCGGATTCGAAAACCTTCTGACATAACTCAAGGGCGTGCCCAGGCCGTGTAGCCGACAATCACCGCCGCTACCAACTCCCGTGAGTGACTCACAGTGCCAGGAAACCACCACTGAAACCCACCGCCCCACCCCTTCACGCCAGGCAACCCCTGGTGCGGCACACGGAAACTGCGCAACCGGGTTCTCTTCACCCATCCCGCCGAGAGGCGGTAGGAAACCGTGATGAAGAACACCCCATTGATGCTCTTCCTGGCCAGCCCGCTGGCCATGGCCACCGCGATGGCGGCCAATAGCGTCACCGAAAGCAACCAGAGCTACACCGCCAACCAGAGCGGCCTTTACGAGGATTTCACTCAGGTTGGCACCATCAAGACGTTCAACGTCAGCGGCGGCGCCATCATCACCATGACCGGGCCGAGCGGCTCGCCCCTGGTGCTCACCGGGCAGACCGTCCGAACCGACGCCGGCAACACCCTCGACATCAAGGGCGCTGGCAGCCTGGTCACCGTCAACGGCGACCTGACTTATAACTACGGCAGCAACACCAACCCCGCCGGCAAGTACGTCTACAACGGCATCGCCGTCACCGGCGGCGGCCGCTTCGTGATCAACGGCAACCTCACTGCCACCTCGACCAACTCCGGCTACAGCAGCCCGAAAAGCGCGATGTATGTGGATGGCACGACATCCAGCGCGGAAATCAACGGAAACGCCAACCTGACCATCGCCGGCGGCAAGGGTCTGTTCGCCGCCAATGGCGGGACCATCGACATGACCTCGAAAGACGGCACGCCCTATGTGCTGACGGTCACCAACAAGTCCAGCCAGCGTTCGGTGGAAGCCAACAATGGCGGCACCGTGACCCTCGACCTGGTGGACATGAACGGTACCTCCTACCTGAGCAACGGCGTGGGCCTGTACGCCACCAAGAACTCGTCCATCACCTTCATGGGTGGCGACTTCAACCAGACCACCAGCCGCCCGGGCGCCAATGCGCTGTTTGCCCTCAACCATTCGAACGTCACCGCCACCGGCTATGACGGCGGCCACCTGCGGATCAAGACCGGCGGCCTCAACGAAATCGGCGCCTGGGCCACCGGCAACTCTCAGGTGACCATCAACAGCGAGAAGCATCAGGACTTCCAGACGGTGATCCACACCACCGGCACCGGGCAATCCCATGGTCTGGCCGCAGGCTCGCTGGGCGGCGGCAGTGCTAGCGCCCCCGTCGACAGCGGCCACGCCGGCGCGCAGTACGGCAACTCCGAAGTCACGGTGTACGGCAAGACCGATATCACCACCGAAGGCAAGGACTCCGCCGGCCTGCGGGTGATGGGTGACGGCGCGAAGATCACGCTCACACCGCTGGTGGCTGGCGTGCGCAACAGCATCACCTCCGCCGCCAGCGCGATCCGCTACTCCTTCGCCAACGGCTACAGCCTCGCCAGCAACGGCGACCGCCTCGAAGGCGGCCAGGTGATCGACCTCACCGACACCGACATGGCGCACCTCGATGGCGCCACCGGCACCGCCGGACTGATCGAAGTCGGCGGCCTCGCCGGGCGCACCAGTGACGGGCAGAACAGCGGCATCATGAATGTCGCCGATGCGGTGAAGGACGCCACCCTGAACCTCGCCAACAGCAGCGCCACCGCCCAGGACGGGCGCAGCCTGCTCAACGTCAACGCCAGCCAGAACAGCGCCGACGGCGTGTTCGCCAGCAGCTTCACGCTCAACACCGAGAACAGCGAACTGGTGGGCCGCGCGGTGACCGACAGCACCGTTGCCGGCGATGGCAGCGTCAGTAGCGCCACGCTCAACCTCAAGGGCTCGCGCTGGTTCCTGCTGGACAAGAACAGCAGCGAGGCCAGCCACTACGCCACCTCTAGCCTCACGGCGCTGGACCTGCAGGACGACTCGCAGGTCTACCTCAACAGCCGCGAGTCCTGGCAGAACGGCTTTGCCGCCCACCAGCCGGAGCACTACGGCAGCCTGCAACTGGGCTCGCTGAGCGGCGCCGGGGCGTTCCACTTCTACACCGACATCGTCAACCAGCTGACCGACAAGCTGACCATCACAGGTACCGACGGCAGCACCGGCAACCATTCGGTCCTGGTGGCCAACGACGGCTCGCAGAGCACCCTGGGCGACGAGCGCATCGAGATCATCGAAACCAACGGCGGCAGCGGCCAGTTCGGCCTCTACGAAGGCGCGCTGGTGGAGCTGGGCGGCAACACCTATGCCCTGCGCAAGAACGAGGACGATAACTGGGAGCTGTATGGCTATACCGCGCCGCCGGTTGATCCGGGCCCGACCGACCCGGTCGATCCAAAGCCTCCGGTTGACCCTATACCGCCAGTAGACCCGACACCGCCTGTCGACCCCACACCGCCTGGCCCGGTCGAACCCGGCGACCCTGTAGCGCCGACGCCGCCCGGCCCGGCACCGGGCCCCGGCACCTCGACTACCCGCGCCTTCCACGCCCAGGTGCACACCAACTACCTGCTGTCCTACCTGGACATGCAGACCCTGCTGCAACGCATGGGTGAGCTGCGCTACACCGAGCGCGATACCGACGGCAACGTCTGGTTGCGCACCAACGGCGGCCGCCTGCACTCCTTCGCCGGCAGCAACTTCGACGGCTACCGCCTGAGCTACCGGGGCATCCAGCTGGGCGTGGACCGCCGCGTGCCAGTGTCCAGCGGCGACCTGTTCGCCGGCGCCATGATCGGCCATACCGAGGCCGACCAGAGCTTCGACGAAGGCAGCGGCGGCGCGCGCAACACCCACGTCGGCATCTACGGCACCTGGCTGCACGAGAACGGCTTCTACATCGACACCGTGCTCAAGGCTGCGCACCTGAAGAACAACTTCAGCGTCAACGACACCCAGGGCAATCGCGTGAAAAGCTCCGGCAGCAGCAACGGCTACTCCGCCTCGGTGGAAACCGGCAAACGCTTCACCCTGCACCGCGAGAAGGACAGCCAGTGGTACGTCGAGCCCCAGGCGCAACTGGTCTACACCGACCAGGGCGGCTTCTCTTCGCGCGCCAGCAACGGCCTGAAGATCCACTACGACGACTACGACTCACTGCTGGCTCGCGCCGGCGGCATCGTCGGCTACGAGCTGAGCAACGCTAAACACAAGTCCGAGGTGTACCTGAAGGGCGGTTACGTTCGCGAGCTGATGGCCGACGACATCGGCTACCGGATCAACGGCACGCCCAAGCAGAGTTCGGACTTCAGTGGCGGCTGGCGCGAGGCGGCCGTGGGCGTTTCCACGCGCCTGACCGGCGGCCACAGCCTGTTCATGGAAGTGGGTTACCGCGACGGCGACAACTTCGACCAGAACCACGCCAACGTCGGCTACCGGTTCGAATACTGAGCCACCCGGGGCGGCTGGTAACGGCCGCCCCGTTCTTTACAGGCGCCCCCTGCGCACCGTCCGGCACGCCACGGATGCCGGCGCGGCGTTTGACCGGTACAATGCGCGATTGCCCGTTCCATACCTGATAAGCACGCCTGATAAAGAAGAAACCATGTCCTTGCCCAAACACCATCTGGAACTGCTCAGCCCTGCCCGCGATGTCCACATCGCCCGCGAGGCCATCCTGCATGGCGCCGACGCCGTCTACATCGGCGGCCCGAGCTTCGGCGCGCGGCACAATGCCTGCAACGAGGTGAGCGATATCGCCCAGCTGGTGGAGTTCGCCCATCGCTACCACGCGCGGGTGTTCACCACGATCAACACCATCCTCCACGACAACGAGCTGGAGCCGGCGCGCGCGCTGATCCACCAGCTCTACGACGCCGGTGTCGACGCGCTGATCGTGCAGGACCTGGGCATCATGGAACTGGACATCCCGCCGATCGAGCTGCACGCCAGCACCCAGACCGACATCCGTACCCTGGGCCGGGCGAAGTTCCTCGACCAGGCCGGCTTCTCCCAGCTGGTACTGGCCCGCGAGCTGAACCTGCAGGAAATCCGCGCCATCGCCGACGAGACCGACGCGGCCATCGAGTTCTTCATCCACGGCGCGCTCTGCGTGGCCTTCTCCGGCCAGTGCAACATCTCCCACGCCCAGACCGGCCGCAGCGCCAACCGCGGCGACTGCTCCCAGGCCTGCCGCCTGCCCTACACCCTGAAGGATGACCAGGGCCGCGTGGTGGCCTTCGAGAAGCACCTGCTGTCGATGAAGGACAACAACCAGAGCGCCAACCTCAGCGCCCTGGTGGACGCCGGCGTGCGCTCCTTCAAGATCGAAGGGCGCTACAAGGACATGGGCTACGTGAAGAACATCACTGCCTACTACCGCCAGCGCCTGGACGGCATCCTCGCCGAGCGCCCGGACCTGGCCCGCGCCTCCAGCGGCCGCACCGACCACTTCTTCGTGCCGGACCCGGACAAGACCTTCCACCGCGGCAGCACCGACTACTTCGTCAGCGACCGCAAGATCGACATCGGCGCCTTCGACTCGCCGACCTTCACCGGCCTGCCGGTGGGCACCGTGGAAAAGGTCGGCAAGCGCGACCTGCTGGTGGTGACCAAGGACCCGCTGTCCAACGGCGACGGCCTCAACGTGCTGGTCAAGCGCGAAGTGGTCGGTTTCCGCGCCAACATTGCCGAGCCGAAGGGCGAGTTCGAGGAAGACGGCGAGAAGCGCTACCGCTACCGCGTCGAGCCCAACGAGATGCCCGAAGGCCTCTACCGCCTGCGCCCGAACCACCCGCTGTCGCGCAACCTCGACCACAACTGGCAGCAGGCGCTGCAGAAGACGTCCGCCGAGCGCCGTGTCGGCCTGTCGTGGGTCGCCAAGCTGCGTGAAGAGCGCCTGGAACTGACCGCCACCAGCGAAGAAGGCGTCAGCGCCAGCGTCGCCCTGGACGGCCCGTTCGGTGTCGCCAACAAGCCCGAACAGGCGCTGGACCAGTTGCACGACCTGCTCGGCCAGTTGGGCACCACCCAGTATCACGCCGACGCCATCGAGCTGGACGCCCCGCAGGCGTTCTTCATCCCCAACTCCCAGCTCAAGTCGCTGCGCCGCGAGGCCATCGAGGCGCTCACCGAAGCCCGCGTGCAGGCCCACCCGCGTGGCGGCCGCAAGGCCGAGACCACCCCGCCGCCGGTGTACCCGGAGTCGCATCTGTCGTTCCTGTACAACGTGTACAACGAGAAGGCCCGCGCGTTTTACCACCGCCACGGCGTGCAACTGATCGATGCCGCGTACGAAGCCCACGAGGAAACCGGCGAAGTACCGGTGATGATCACCAAGCACTGCCTGCGCTTCTCCTTCAACCTGTGCCCGAAACAGGCCAAGGGCGTCACCGGCGTGCGCACCAAGGTGCAGCCGATGCAACTGATCCACGGCGACGAGGTGCTGACCCTGAAGTTCGACTGCAAGCCGTGCGAGATGCACGTGATCGGCAAGATCAAGGGCCACATCCTCGGCCTGCCGCAGCCGGGCAGCGAAGGCGTGAACACCATCGTCGGGCAGATCAGCCCGGAAGACCTGCTCAAGACCATTCGCAAGCCGGCGCACTGAGGCAGACCTGAACCTGCAGGGGCGCATTCGCTCGCTCCTGCAGATCTCCCCCCTGCGCAACTCCCCGATCCCCCGCTATGATCGGGGCATGCCCACCACGCCCCCGCTCCGCCAGCAATGCCCACCCGGCGCCTGCAACTGCGACCGGGAACGGCTACTGGAGACACCCAACGCCGACCTGCGAATCCTGCTGCTGACCCGGCACGAGGAGCAGCGCCTGCTCGAGCGCCTGGAAAATCTCAAGGACCTGGCGGACCTGGAGCACCTGCTGCACAGGCTCTTCGATCAACTCGGCATTCGCCTGCACATCGCCCCCGGCTTCAACGAAGTGCGCACCATGCGCGGCATCGAGTTTGCCTTCGAGGAGCAGCCTGGCCTCTGCCGCAAGACCCGCCAGGCCATTCCCGCCGCGATCCGCCGGGGCCTGGAGAAGAACCCGGAAATCGCCTGGCGGCTGCTGGACGCCCACGACCTGCTCGGCGGGCTCTGATCAGAAGCCGCCTTCCAGCGGGTATTCCACGGCAACCCGCAACTGGTCGGTATTGAGTTCCGTCTGCGCGGCGTTGGCGCGATGGCTGTTGTGCATCAGTACCAGCCGCAGCCCCTTGACCGGGCCTTCCGGCACACGGTATTGCAGCATCAGGTCGCGCTCCCAGTGCTGGCCACCCTCGCCATAACCCAGGTACGCGTAACCGCCACGCGGGTCGACATGGCTGCCATCGATGCCGGTGCCGCGCACGTAGGCCGCCGCCATCGACAGCCCCGGCACTCCGAGCGCCGCCAGGTCCAGGTCATAGCGCAGTTGCCAGGAACGCTCGTTGGGCGCATTGAAGTCCGACAGTTGCACTGCGTTGGTGAGGAAGATCGCTCCGCGGGTCACGTAGTCGAACGGCGTATCACCGTCGACCTGCTGGTAACCGACGCTCAGTCGGTGCGCGCCGAAGCCGTAGACGCCAAGCAGGCTCCAGGTGGTGTTGTCGATCCGCCCGGAGAACGCCCGCCCGGTATCTCGACTGCGATAGAGATTGAGGTTCAGCGACAGGTCCTGTCCCTCGCCCAACGGCTGGCTGAAGGTGCCGCCCAGGTAATCCTGGCGCCAGGTATCCTCGTAGCGCGAGGTGAACAGGCTGAGATTTGTGCCCTTTGTGGGCGAATAGGTGAAGCCCGCCAGGTCGAAAGCAGTGCCCTGGCGACCATTGGAATAATTCACCACGAAGCCGCGATCATGGCTGGAAGCGTTGCGGTCGGTGCTTTCGGTGAAGTGCCCAGCCACCAGCCGCAGCGCGGAAAGCTCCTCGCTGGAGAGAAAGAAACCGCTGGCCGTTTCCGGCAGCAGGCGACTGTCGGAGGAGCTGAATACCGGGGTTTTCACCCGCTGTTCGCCCCACCACAGTGTCGTCGAAGACACCCGCGCCTTCAGCGCCGCACCGCCACGGGCAAAGCTATCCTTGGGATGACCGTCATTGTCCAGGCCGACCAACCGTGCCTTACCGGCGCGACCGCCGCCACTGTCCAGCAGCACGCCCTGATACAGATGCGCGTCCAGCCCCAGCCCGACGCTGCCTCGAGTAAATCCGGACTGCAGGCTGCCCATCAGCCCGTAGGCCCATTCCTGCGCATAGCCATTGCGTTCATTGCGGGGCTTGTAGGCGTTGCGCGCGGCGCTGTTGCGATCACCGTGGCGGTATTCGCGCTGGTCGAACAGCGTGCGGTTTAGCAGGCTCCAGCGGCTGTCCTCAACAAAACCATTGGATTCCTCCTGCCCCGCACCAAATGCCGGTACGGACAACGCCAGCAACACGGCGGAGCTGCGCAGCCTCACAGGTACTTCAGCCAGGCGATATCGCGGCGGCGGGCCTTGAGGCGGGCGAACCAGTGCACCGGCGGATAAAGCACGACGATCAGCAACAGCGCGCCACCCCAGACCGCCCACACCGAATCGAAGCCGAAGTACTGCCCGTGGTTCAGCCCCCAGATTGCCACCGCGACCAGATAAAGCAGCTTCAGCACATAGAGGTGCAGCAGGTAGAAGAACATCGGCGCCGCGCCGAACACCGCCAGCCGGCGGGCCAGAGCGCCCTGCCCGCGGCGCTCGAAGAACACCAGCAGGAGCAGGCCGATCCCCAGGGTCAGGACAAGGAACAGCAGCGACGGCGGGTACTTGGTGATGTTGAAGAAGCTCATCAGCAGTTGCAGGCCGTTGTCGCCGTCGCCCCAAGGCTTCTCGCCGTAGCCGTTGTTCAGGCGCAGGACGATGAAACCGCCCAGTGCGATGGCCGCCGTCAGCAGCAGGTTGCGCGTGCGCCGGGCGGCATTGGCCGAACGTCCGAACCAGGGCCCGGCTGCATAACCCAAGGCAATCACGCCGATCCACGGCAGCAGCGGATAGGACGTACGCAGGCGCAGCGCATCGCCCAGTCCGATCCAGCCGCGATCGTGCAACACCGCCCAGGGCACATGGGCCCAGTGCTCGGGTGCAAAGTGCACCCCATCCAGCAGGTTGTGTCCCGCCACCAGCACCAGCCCAAGCCCCACCAGGGCAGCACGCGGCAACCAGACCAGCGCGGAGAGCGCCAGCATGCTCAGGCCGATGGCCCAGATTACCTGCAGGTAGATCACCTTGGGCGGCAACTGGAAAGTCCAGGCGAAGTTCACCAGGGTCACCTCCAGCAGCACCAGGAACAGCCCGCGCTTGAGCAGGAAGGCCGAGACCGCCACGCGGCCCTCGTGCCTCTCGCCATAGAGGAAGGCGGAAAGCCCGGTGAGGAAGACGAAAACCGGCGCGCAGAGGTGCGCCAGGGTGCGACTGAAGAACAGCGCGGGGTCGGTCTGGGTCACGTCCATCGGATCGCTCACCTGCAGGTGCAGGTAAAACGTCTCACGGACGTGGTCCAGCAGCATGAAGAGTATCACCAGCCCGCGCAGGGCATCGATGGAGTGGAGTCGGGTAGTGGCTTTGGTGATGACAGCTGAGGGAGGCGTGATGGCGGAGGTCATTGAGGGAATCGACTGCGATTGAATTGTAATATTATTACATTTCAGGCAGCCGACCTGCCAACCCCTTAAAACATGCAGACATGTCTACGACGGCCATCCGCACCCGCGGGCCTCATTCCATGGCGCGCTGCATCGCGGCGGAAAGTTCGCTGCTGCCAAGCTGTTCCAACCGCTCGGCGGCGCCCAGGCGATCACGTTCTTCCTTGTTCTGGCTGAGTTTGGACTTGCCGACGATCTCGCTGATTTCCACCTCGATGCCGACGATGTTGGCCAGCATGCCGCTGATGAACTCCGGGGTGGAATCGCTCATCTTCCAGGGCTTCGCTTCACTGGCCTCGTGGGTGCGGGTCAGGCGGCCGACCACGCCGCGCACGAAGCGCTCCTCGTCCATGACCTTGAGGCGACCGCGCACGTGCACCACCTGGTAGTTCCAGGTCGGCACCTGGCGGTGTGCTTCGTGCTTGCTCGGGTACCAGTTGGGCGACACATAGGCGTGCTCGCCACGGAAAATCACCAGCACTTCCTCACCGTCGGATTCCTGCCACACGGGGTTGTTGCGGGCGACGTGGGCGCGCAGCAGCGGCCG
Source organism: Pseudomonas sp. HS-18 (assembly GCF_020401845.1). Taxonomy (NCBI): domain Bacteria; kingdom Pseudomonadati; phylum Pseudomonadota; class Gammaproteobacteria; order Pseudomonadales; family Pseudomonadaceae; genus Pseudomonas; species Pseudomonas sp. HS-18. The sequence continues at coordinate 3,207,898 of NZ_CP084413.1, read as the reverse complement.
CTCGGTGGAGAGTTCCAGTTCGAAGGGCAGATGATTGGCGTCCAGCAGGCCGCCATGACCGGTGACCAGGATGCCCAGGGGATACTCGCGGATCAGCCGGTGCAACTCGTCCGTCCGGGTTTCCTCGAAATGCGCGGGTACGTACATGAAAGGCCTCGACAGCAGGTGACAGCGATCATCATGCCGCGGTATTGGCACCTTATAAAGATCCATTGCCGACCCTGTCGACAGAGCCAATCCCCGGCGGCCGAAGATTTGGTACACCCTATGCATCACCCCGCTGGACGGCAATGGTGCCGCCCCCTACTCTAGCCCTTGGCCAGCATTCGCCCCGGACGGCAGACACAGGCTCCCACTCTCCATGACCGCACCCGAGTTTCCCGCCGCTCCTCCCCGGCAATCCCAGGGGAGAATTCCGCCGCGCCTGCACGATGCCTACAAGGCGTACGTGGTCCAGCATTACCGGCGTTTCCTGCTGGCGATCAACTTCATCGCCATGGCCGCCTACGACTCCTACGTGCTGGCCGACGCGCTGCTGATCCCGGACATGGCCAAGGAGTCCCTGCTCCTGCGCAGTGGCCTGAGCCTGATCGGCCTGCTCAATATCTTCCTGGTGTTCCGCTTCAGCCGCAGCGTGCTGGTGATGGACATGCTGATGCCGGTGCACGACATCATCTCCACCGTCGCCTGGTTCGAGCTGCTCAAGCGCAGTGCCTCGCCGGACGTGCCGTTCTTCCTCTATGCCTCGGTGGTGTTCATCTTGTTGGGCAACCTCGGCGTGCGCTACTCGTTCAAGGGCATCGCCGTGGTGTCGGCGATCATTTCGGCGATCATTCTCTACAACGTCTGGCTGATCCATGACGGGGCGACCAAGCCGCTGCTGATCTTCACTCTGGTGTACCTGCCCATCGCGCTGTTCAGCCTGTTCATCAGCTGGACCAACATCAAGGGCGTGCGCCAGGCATTCCTCGCCGATCTCGAGGAGCGCCGCCAGCGCACGGAGCTCGCCGCCCTCAACCTGCGTCTGCAGGAGCTGGCCACCACCGACGGTCTCACCGGCGTGGGCAACCGCCGTGCGCTGGACCTGCAACTCAATGAAAGCTGGCACGGCATGCGCGCCCACGGACGCCCCTTCGCCCTGCTGATGGCCGACATCGACTACTTCAAGCCGTACAACGACCATTACGGGCACCAGGCCGGTGACCGCTGCTTGTGCCAGGTGGCCGAGAATCTCGCCGGCACTCTGCGCGGCGGGCAGGCCAACGTCTATCGTTATGGCGGTGAGGAATTCGCCATCGTGCTGGAAGCGACCAGTGCCGAAGACCTGCGCTGCATCGCCGAACGACTGCGCGAACAGGTGGCGAGCCTAGGCATCGAGCACCTGCACCGGCCCGACAGCCTGCGCCAGTTGACGATCAGCCTCGGTGCGGCAATGGCCAACGAGGGCGGACTGCACGAACCGCGCGAGCTGCTCGCCCGCTGCGACCGGCATCTGTATATCGCCAAGCAGAAAGGTCGCAACCGTGTGCAACTCAGCGGCATGCCAGGCGTCTGACCACCATAGCCAACCCGGCACGTGCTGCCGGCGTCTCCCAGGACTGCGCCGGGCGATGCCCGCCCTGCGTGACGACCACCACAGGGAACGTCCCTACGAGGCCAGTGTGAAACGCGACATCCGCCTTGCCATCCTCCTGCTGTCGATCATCAGCCTGGCCGTCGCCATCGCCACGGCCTGGGAGCTGTGGTCGGCCCGCGAGCGCACGCTGGCGGAAACCACCACGCACAACCTCAACCTCACCCAGGCGCTGGATACCTACGTCGAGGGTATTGTCACGCAGAGCTCCATGCTGCTGCTCGGCATTGCCGAGCGCCTGGAACACGAAGGCCTCGACGCTCCGCAGCTGCAACGCCTCAACGAACTGGTGCAGCGCCAGCAGCACCTGCTCGTGCAGCTCAATGGCGTCGGCATCTACGACGCCCAGGGCAACTGGCTGATGACCTCTACCGGCCCCTTCCCGCGCGGCTCCAACAGCGCCGACCGTGCGTACTTCATCCACCATCGCGACAACCCTTCGCTGGAGGCCTACATCGACGGACCGATCCACAGCCGCTCCACCGGCGTCTGGGTAATCACCGTCAGCCGCCGCTACAACGACGCCCAGGGCAACTTTGCCGGGGTGATAGTGGCGGCGCTCGGCGTGCAGGACTTCCTGCGCCTGTTCGGCAAGATCGATATCGGCAGGACCGGCGCCATCGGCGTTGCCACCAGCAGTGGCCAGGTGCTGGTGCGCTATCCCTTCCGCGAGAGCGACATGGGCCGCGTGCTCTCGCGCTCGCCGATCTTCACCCAGTACCTGGATGAAACCACGGTCGGCAGCGCCACCTTCGCGTCCTCCCTCGATGGCGTCGAGCGCATCTATGCCTTCCGCAAGAACGAGCGCTACCCACTGGTGACTTCCGTCGCCCTGGGCAAGGACGAAGCCCTGGCCGCCTGGCGCGCCGACGCCTGGCGCACGGTCGCCATCGCCTTCGGCCTGCTGATGGTCATCGTGGTGATCGGCAGCCTGCTGATCCTCGCCATCCAGCGCCGCATCGGCACCGAACGCCTGCTGCGCGACGCCCGCGAGGACCTGATCAAGGCCAACCGCCAGCTGGAAGTCCTCGCCTCCCGTGACCCCCTGACCGGCCTGGAGAACCGCCGCAGCTTCGACGACCACCTGATCGCCGAACTGCGCCGCGCCCACCGGGAGCGCACGCCGCTGGGACTGCTGCTGATCGACGTCGACCACTTCAAGCGCTTCAACGACACCTACGGTCACCCCGCCGGCGACGACTGTTTGCGTCGCATCGGTCGCGTCCTCGCCGACAGCGTCCGCCGCCCCGCTGATCTTGCGGCGCGCTATGGCGGCGAGGAACTCGCCGTGATCCTGCCCCATACCGGCCCCGATGGCGCCCAGGCCGTGGCCGAGCAGTTCATGCAGCGCCTGCAGACGGCCAACCTCACCCACGCCGGCAGCCCGCTGGGCCGAATCACCGCCAGCATCGGCATCGCCACCCTGCCCGGCGGCAGCGACAGTAGCCCGCAGGCGCTAATCGAAGCCGCCGACCGCGCGTTGTACCGTGCCAAGGCCGCTGGCCGCAATCGCCTGGAAAATGCCCCCACGCTGCCGGGAGCCGCACCGTGATATTCGAACCCGCCCTGCTCGACGTCCTGCGCAACGCCCATCACGTGGTGGTATTCACCGGTGCTGGTGTTTCTGCCGAGAGTGGTGTCCCCACCTTCCGCGACCGCCTCAGCGGGCTGTGGCAGCGTTTCGACGCCGCATCCCTGGCCACCGCCCAGGCGTTCCGTGCCGACCCGCCGCTGGTCTGGGGCTGGTATGAATGGCGACGCAGTGTCGTCCATCGCGCGCAGCCCAATCCCGCTCACCTGGCCATCGCAGCGCTGGCGGGCAAGGTGCCGAAGTTCACGCTGATCACCCAGAACGTCGACGATCTCCACGAACGCGCCGGCAGCCAGGACGTCACCCACCTGCACGGCCAACTGGAGCGCCCTCGCTGTTTCGACTGCCAGCGCGAACCCGACGCAGCGCTGCCGGTTCCGGATGAGCCTGAGGCAGGGCGCCGCCTACCGCCGCCGCCCTGCGCCCATTGCGGCGGCCCGCTGCGCCCCGGCGTGGTGTGGTTCGGCGAAGGCCTGCCGATGAATGCCCTCAACCATGCCTTCCAGGTCGCCGAAGACTGCGACCTGCTGATCTCCGTGGGCACCTCCGGCGTGGTCTACCCGGCGGCCGAAGTCCCGCAGATCGCCTGGCGCGCCGGGGCCACCGTCCTGCACATCAACCCCGCACCGGGCCCGCTGCATGGCGAACGCGACTTCGCCCTCGCCAGCGCGGCGGGCACGGCCCTGCCAGCTTTGCTCAACGAGGCTTTCGCCGAGCGCTGATCGTGCGACGAAGAGCCCGGCAGCACGACGCGGCTTACACCGCCGGCATCTGCAACGTCACGCAATGGATGCCGCCGCCACCGGCGGCGATCGGGTCGATGTTCAGCTGCACGATCTCGCGGTCCGGGTACAGCTCGCTGAGCAAGGCATGGCAATGCTCGTCCGCCGCCGCATCGCCAAACTTCGGCGCAATCACCCCGCCATTCACCGGCAGATAATTGATGTAACCGGCTGCGAAATCCGGGTTGTCGCGGCTGTAGGCGCTGGGCTTGGGCTTCATCGGCGGCGGCAGCGTGTGCAGCTTCAGCGGACGGCCATCGGCATCCGTAGCGGTCTTGAGGATGTCCAGGTGGCGGCGGGTGACAGTGTGGTCATAGGACTGCGGATCATTGTCCAGGTTGACCACCACCACGCCCGGCTCGACGAAGCGCGCGTAGAAGTCCACGTGCGCATCGGTGATGTCCTTGCCACGGATGCCCGGCAGCCAGATCACCTTGCGCAGCCCCAGCACGCGCTTGAGTTCCGCCTCCACGCGAGGACGCGACCAGCCAGGATTGCGGTTGTCGTTGACCCAGCAGCTTTCGGTGAAGATCGCCGTGCCGTGGCCATCCACCTCGATGCCGCCGCCCTCCCCGCACAGCTCGCTGACGATGGCCTTGACCCCCAGGTCTTCGGCCAGTGCCGCCGACACTTCACGGTCGCGCTCGGCGTGCTGCTTGCCGCCCCAGCCGTTGAAGTTGAAGTCGGCCAGCGCCAGGCCGCCCGAGGTGCCGTCGACAAGGAAGCAACCGCCGTAGTCGCGCACCCAGATGTCATCCACCGGCACCGGCAGGAAGTCGACATTCTGCCCACCGCAGGCACGCTTGGCCTCGGCCTGCTGCTCCGGCCGGCAGAGCACGGTCACCGGCTGAAACTCGGCAATGGCGCGGGCCAGCCGCGCCACGGTGGCGTTGACGTCGGGGGCAATGTCTTCCCAGACGTCGGCGCTCGCCGCGTAAGCGACGTACACCCGCTCCTGCTTGCGGTGTTCGTCGGCCATGGTCCATTTGCCCGCGGCCAGGGCGACGCGCCCCAGCCCCAGGCCGAGCCCGGCGGCCAGCGTGATGCCGGTGCCGAGCAGGTTTCTGCGTGTCATCATCCTCGCCTCCTCAACCGCCGGTGCCGGTCTTGAAACTGGTCCAGGTACGCATCCGCGCGCGCATGTCGCGCTGGGGGATGTCCTTGCCGGGGAACAGCCGCGCGTAGGCCTTCTCATCAAGATAGATGTCCGGGTTGTCGCGCATGCTCGCCTCGACCATCGGCCGCGCCTTGGCGTTGGAGGTCGGATAACCGGTGGCGTTGCTGATTGCGGCCATCACCTCCGGGCGCATCAGGTAGTTGATCAGCGCATAGGCGTATTCCGGGTGCGGCGCGTCGACGGGAATGGCCATGGTGTCCATCCACACCGAGGTGCCTTCGCGCGGGACGCGGTACTCGAAGCGCTCGGGCTTCTTCGCATCAATGGCCGCCCGTTGCGACTGGGTGACGTCGCCGCTGTAGCCCAGCGACAGGCACAGGTCGCCATTGACCAGCTGGGTGACCGGCTGCGACTGGAACTTGCGGATGTACGGGCGGATGCCGTTGAGCAGCGCCAGGGCGTCCGCCAGGTCCTGCGGCTTGCCGCTGCGCGGGTCGCGGCCGAGGTAGTTGAGCACCACGGCCAGCACTTCGTCCGGCGAGTCGATCATGGAGATGCCGCAATCGGCGAAGCGCTTGGCCACTTCCGGCTTGAACAGCATGTCCAGGCTGTTCACCGGCGCGCCGGGCATGCGCTGTTCGATCTTCGCCTGGTTGTAGGTCAGGCCGATGCTGCCCCAGGTATAGGGCACCACCGCGTGGCGCGAGTACGGGTACTGGGTCTGCAGCGTCTGCAGGCCCGGCTCGATATCGGCCAGCTGCGTCAGCTTGCTGTCGTCGAGCTTCTGCAGGGCGCCGGCACGCATCAGCCGCTCGGCCACGGTGTCGCCGGGGAAGACCAGGTCGTAGCCGCTGTGCCCGGCCATCATCTTGGCTTCCAGCGTCTCGCTGCTGTCCATTACGTCGTAGATGACGCGGATGCCGGTTTCCCTGGTGAAATTCGCCAGCGTGTCAGGGGCGAAGTAGTCCGCCCAGTTGAACAGGCGCAGGACCTTCTCCTCCTCCGCCACGGCCGGTTGCAGGACGCACGCCAGGGACAACCCCAACGCGCCGATCAGCAGGTGCTTGTTCATGGTCAGACTCCTTGCCAGCGTGGGTGCAGGTGGCGGCCATCGAGGCCGAGCAGAGGGCCGTACATTTCCGGGCGGCGGTCGCGGTACACGCCCCAGGTCAGGCGCTCTTCGCGGGCCAGGTCCAGGTCCAGCTCCTGCACCAGAACGGCGGCCTCGTTGCGCCCGGCCTCGGCCAGCAGCGCGCCTTTGTGGTCAGTGATGAAGGACGAACCGTAGAAGCGCATGCGCAGCGCGTCATCGCTGGGCGCCACTTCCTCGCCGATACGATTGGCGGCCAGCACCGGCAGCAGGTTGGCGGCGGCGTGGCCGCGCTGGGCGGTCTGCCAGTGACCGCGAGAATCCAGTTGTTCCGCGCCCGGCTCGGAGCCGATGGCGGTGGGGAACAGCAGCAGCTCCGCGCCCTGCAGTGCCAGGCAGCGGGCGGTCTCGGGGAACCACTGGTCCCAGCAGATGCCCACGCCAATGCGCCCAACGGCGGTGCCCCAGACGCGGAAACCGGTATCGCCGGGGCTGAAATACTCCTTCTCCTGGTAGCCGATGGCGTTGGGGATGTGCGTCTTGCGGTACACGCCGAGCAGGCTGCCGTCGGCATCGGCCACGGTCAGCGAGTTGAAGTAGGCGTTGCCGGCGCGCTCGAACCAGCTGATCGGCAGCACCACGTTCAACTCCGCCGCCAGGCTGGCGAAGCGTTGCAGCAGCGGGCTGTCGTCGTAGGGCTGGGCCAGCGCGAGGTGGGCGTGGTCCTGCTCGATGCAGAAGTACGGGGTGGCGAACAGCTCGGGCAGGAGGATCAACCTTGCCCCGGCCGCCGCCGCCGCGCGCACGTGGCGCTCAGCTTCGGCAAGGTTACGCGGCAGGTCCCAACTGCAGGAGAACTGCAGCACGGCGACGGTCAGCTTGCTCATCACAGGCCTCCCAGCGGCCAGGCCGGCTGCTGCTGGGTAATGCAGTGCACGCCGCCGCCACCGTGGGCCAGGTTGTTGATGCGCACCGGCACCACTTCGCGACCGGGGAAGGCGCGGGCCAGCACGGCAGCGGCTTCGTCGTCGGCAGCGATGCCATAGGCCGGCATGATCACCGCGCCGTTGGCCAGGTAGAAGTTGGTGTAGGACGCGCAGAACACCTCGGCCTCCGGGTCCACCGCCGCGCTGGCCTCGAACAGCTCGATCAGCTCGAAGGAACGACCCTTGGCGTCGGTGGCCAGTTCCAGCGCGCGGCGGTTCTCGCGGGCGACTTCGGCGTAGGTGCCGAAAGCGTCGTGGGTAGCATCCACCAGCAGCACGCCGGGGCGGGCGAAGGCGCACACACCGTCGACGTGGCCGTCGGTCATGTCCCCGGTAACGTACTGCGGGTCGCCCGGCAGCCAGATGGTCTTGGTCACGCCCAGCAGGCGGGAGAAGATTTCCTCCATCTCGCGCTTGCTCACGCCGGGGTTGCGGTTGGGGTTGAGCAGCACCGACTCGGTGGTGATCAGCGTGCCCTCGCCGTCCACATGAATCGCCCCGCCCTCGTTGGCCAGTGGCGTGCCGAAGCAGTCCAGGCCGAGGTGGTTGAGGATGCGCCGGCCCAGGCCTTCGTCCAGGGTATGCTCGGACTTGCCGCCCCAGGCGTTGAAGCGCCAGCTCACACCGGCCACGCCATGCTGCGGATGGCAGACGAAGGTCGGCCCGGAGTCGCGGCACCAGCTGTCGTCGAGGGGCAGCGGCACCAGCTCGACGTTCGGCCCGCAGAGTTCGGCGGCGCGGGCGACGGCGGACGGGTCCACCACCAGCTTCACCGGCTCGAAGCGGGCAATGGCATTGGCCACTCCGGCGAAGTCTTCCTGCACCTGTTCCAGGGTGACGCGCCAGCCGCCCTCCCAGAGCGGACGATTGTGCGGGAAAGCCATCCAGGTCGCCGCGTGGTTGACCCATTCGGCAGGCATGCGCCAGCCGTTCTGCCTATCGTCATTGCGATGCATATTCAAACCTTTGGTAAGGAATTTTTATCGGAAGAAAAGGATTAAGCGGCGCCTGATGACCATGCTAGGCCTGTAAAAACGCGACAACAAACGATAGATTTTGCGCAAATCTGATTAGGCGAACTTATCGATCATGCTCAAGCACTGGCCACCCCTGAATGCCCTGCGCGGCTTTGAAGCCGCCGCGCGCCTGGGCAGCTTCCACAAGGCCGCCGAGGAGCTGCACCTCACCCAGTCGGCCATCAGCCAGCAGATCCGCAGCCTGGAAAGCTTCGTCGAGCAGCCGCTGTTCTACCGCTCCGGGCGCAAGGTGGCGCTGACCGACGCCGGCGCCGACCTGCTGAGCACCACGCAATCCATGCTGCAGCAACTGGCCGTGGGCATCCGCCGCCTGGACCAGTACCGCAAGCCCAACCAGCTGGTGGTCAACACTACCCCGGCCTTCGCCCGCCACTGGCTCGTGCCGCGTCTGGGCGACTTCCACGCGCGCCATCCGCAGATCGACCTGTGGCTGCTGACCACCGACGAAACCCCGGACATGGCCTCCCAGACCATCGACATCGCCGTGCGCGACGACCTCACCGCCCAGGCCGAATGCCGCTTCCGCGTGCTGCTGGAGGATCGTCTCTACCCGGCCGGCCATCCATCCGTACTGGCACAGGCGGAGCCGTCGCGCACCACCCTGCACGGTGAACGGGAGATGGACTGGGCGCACTGGCAGGTGCAGGGCGGCGCGGATGTCGGCCAGCGCAGCGAGGGGCTGAACTTCTCCGATCCCGGATTGCTGCTGGATGCGGCGAGCCAGGGCCTGGGCATCGCGCTGGTGAGCCAGTTGCTGGCGGGGGATGCACGGCAGAATGGCTTGCTGGCCCCACTCAGCGAGCAGACTGTGCGCGGGCCGAACTGGTCGCTGCTGGTGCATCAGCAGAGCGAGCGGAATGCGCAGGCGCAGGGGTTCTGCGAGTGGCTGTCGGCCGCACTTGGCGTTTCCTTGTAGGGGCGGGCCATGTCCGCGATCCGCTGGCAGGGCCGGCGCCGGACGGGACTCAAGCAAGAATCAGACGCCCCCTAGCTCTGTGCCAACCGATACCACCCTCTCTCCAGCCCCATCAGACAGCACCCTTCCCCTTCCTCAACCGTCCCCGCTCCTTCTTCCCCTCCAGCGCACTCTTCGCCGCCGCCTTCACCAGGCGCTGGAAGGTCGGGCACTCGGCGTGGCTGGGCGCCGGACAGGCTGCCGCGTGGCGCAATCCCCGGCTCATCGCTTGCAGGCGCCTGATCGTGGCATCCAGCTCGTCCGCCTTGGCCGCCAGCATCGCCCGGTCGATATGGGGCCCACCGTCAGCTGCAAACATCGAGCGGATATCGTCCAGGCTGAAACCCGCTGTCTGCCCCAGGGTGATCAGCGCCAGCTGGTCGAGAATCTGCGAGGCGAACTGGCGGCGCGCGCCGGGCTTCGCCAGGGAGACGATCAACCCCTTCTCCTCGTAGAAACGCAGGGTAGATGCCGGCACGCCGGAGCGTTTCGCCACATCGGCGATGTCCATGGATCACCTCTTGACTTCAAGTTCACTTGAACTTGTAGGGTCACGCCAAAGCCCATCCCGGTCAACCCAGGATTGGGCTTTCACCTTGCGTGCACCCACGGAGAAGCCATGAAAACCATTGCCATCGTCTACCACAGCGCCAACGGCCGTACCGAGCGCATCGCCCAGACCATCGCCAGCGGAGCGCGCCTTGTCTCCCGCTGCGACGTGCAGCTGCTCAGGGCCCAGGAGCTGATCGGACGCCCGGACGCCCTCCTCGCCTACCACGGCCTGATCTTTGGCTCCCCCACCTATCTGGGCGGCGTCTCGGCACCGCTGAAAGCTCTGATGGACGCCACCGGACCGTTGTGGCGCCAACAGAAGCTGCGCGGCCGCCTCGCCGCCGGCTTCACCGTTTCCGCGCTGCCGGCGGGCGACAAGCAGTCCACGCTGATCTCGCTGTTCACCTTCTGCATGCAGCACGGGATGCTCTGGGCGGGCAACCCGATCCTCCCCGAGCAGCACCTGGGCGTACCGTTCGAGGAGGCCGCCAACCGCCTGGGTTCCTGGTCCGGCCTGATGGCCCAGGCCGACAAGACTGCAGCGGACTTCTGCCCCGGCGACCTGAAGACCGCACGGCTGTTCGGCCAACACTTCGCCGAAACCCTCGGCCGCCTTCACCAGCCCCAGCTCGAACAGGAGGCTCAAGCATGATCGCGCGCCGATACGCTCCGCTGCTGTTCGCGCTGATTCTGTCCGGGGTGATGAGCCTGCTGGTCTCCGGCCTTGCCACCGGGCGCGCCGTCGGCCTCGCACCAGGCTTCGCCCATCTCTGGCTCGGCGCCTGGCTCACCAGTTGGGGCATTGCCTTCCCGCTGGTGTTGGTCATCGCCCCGCTGACGCGCCGCCTCGTGGAGAAGCTGGTTCGCGCTTAGGGGCGGACTCCGTCTGTGCTCGACATCCGCCCGCAGAAGTCCAGCCAGGAATCCCTGCCGGCTTACTGCCGAATCCCGTCAGTGAACCGGCAGAAGCCGTCACGCACCGCGCCTTCGGTGGTGTACATCCCCCCCAGGGTGACGAAGACGTAGCTTACCTTGGAGCCGGAGCCCGCCTTTTCCACCACGATGTTCAACGGTGCGTTCCGGCTGCTCAGGATGACGCCCTGGTAGGCGGAGATGGTGCCGCTCTTCTCGTCGGCGGTCTGGATGGTGAAGCCCTCCTTCACCAGGGTCTTCTGCGCCCGGTCGAACACCTTGGCGTAGGGCATGTCGAGCTGGACGTTGGACGTGAAGGTCTTGCCGGCGATGAAGCCGCCCTCGGTGTTGAAGTTGTCTTCGCACTGGTTGCCGGTCTTCTGGTGCGCGCAGCCCTGCAACAGGGTGGCGGCGAGCAGAATCATCGTGATTCGTCGCATCATCGTTCCTTGATCTCGTGGGGCCGCCATCCCTGCGGGTCTACAGCGGCGAAGGGGTTTTATAAGCCGAGGGCCCGCACCCTGACCAGACTTTTCCTTGCTCGGTGAGAGGTTCGACACGGGAAAAATCGCCAATAACACGCTCAAGCACGCACTTTCGCACCATTCGTCCCGGAGTTCTCCCAGCAGTCGATTCATCCTCGCCTACGCTTTGTTCGGCCCACCCCAACAAGGAAAAGACATGTCGGAGTATTTCGATAGCAGCCGCCGCGACCTGATGCGCCTGGCAGCGGTGGCACTCGCCGCCACCCAATTGCCAGCCGTCGCCCTGGCTGCCAGCGAGAAGAGCAAGACCACCGCGTCGCTGAAGGCCGGCACACACACCACCTTCAAGGCGCTCAAGCAGATCGATGCAGGCCTGCTCAATGTCGGCTATGCCGAAGATGGCCCGGCGGATGGCCCGGCGGTGATCCTGCTGCATGGCTGGCCGTACGACATCTACAGCTTCGTCGACGTAGCGCCGGCGCTGGCCGCGCAAGGCTTGCGGGTGATCGTTCCGTGGCTGCGCGGCTATGGCAGCACGCATTTCCTCTCGGAGCAGACGATGCGCAACGGCCAACCCGCCGCGGTAGCCAGCGACATCATCGCGCTGATGGATGCGCTGAAGATCGACAAGGCCGTGCTCGCCGGCTTCGACTGGGGCGCGCGCACCGCCGATATCATCGCCGCCCTCTGGCCCGAACGCTGCAAGGCGCTGGTAGCAGTCAGCGGCTACCTGATCGGCAACCAGGCGGCCGGCCAGCAACCGCTACCGCCGGAAGCCGAGTTTCTCTGGTGGTACCAGTTCTACTTCGCCACCGAGCGCGGCGCCGCCGGCTACGCGAAGAACACCCGCGACTTCACCCGGCTGATCTGGAAGCAGGCCTCACCCAAGTGGGACTTCGATGAAGCCACCTTCGAGCGCAGCGCCAAGGCGTTCGAAAACCCCGACCACGTCGCCATCACCCTCCACAATTACCGCTGGCGGCAGAACCTGGCGGCAGGCGAAGCGCAGTATGACGAGCTGGAACGGAAGCTCGCCAAGGCCCCGCCGATCAGCGTGCCGACCATCACCCTGGAAGGCGACGCCAACGGCGCCTTCCATCCGCCACCCAAGGCCTACGCGGCCAAGTTCACCGGCCACTACGAGCATCGCACGCTGACCGGAGGCATCGGCCACAACCTGCCGCAGGAAGCACCGGTGGCATTCGCCAAGGCCGTCGTCGACGTCAGCAAGTGGTAAGGCCCAGCTCGAACGCATAAAAAAGCCCCGCCTGAGCGGGGCTTTTCGATGCTGCCTGGCGCGTTACCAGATCGGCAAGGTGTAGCTGACGATGAAGCGAGTCTCGTCCATGTCATTGCCGAAGCTGCTGCGGAAGGTGCTGTTGCGCAGCTTGAAGCCGACGTTCTTCAGCGGGCCGCTCTGCACGAGGTAGCCGACGTCGGTGTCGCGCTCCCATTCCTTGCCGTTGCCCTGGCCGTTCAGCAGGTCGATGTTGTCGCCGCGCAGGTAGCGGGTCATCAGGCTCAGGCCGGGCAGCCCGTAGGAGGCGAAGTTGAAGTCGTAGCGCAGCTGCCAGGAGCGTTCGTCCTTGTTGGCGAAGTCGCCGATCTGCACGTAGTTGACCAGGTACGGATCGGTGCCCGACAGGTAGGCGAAGCCGGTGTCGCCGGACATGCGCTGCAGGCCCAGGCCGAACGCCTGGTTGCCCAGCTTGTAGGTGAACATGGCGTTGAGCGCGCGGTTGTCGACGTTGCTGCCGCCATCGTCGGTGGAACGTGCCCAGCGGATGTCGGACTTCAGCGATTGGCCCTCGGCAATCGGCAGCGTGTGCACCAGGCTCACGTAGTGCTGACGATAGAGGTCTTCTAGGTTGGCATAGTGGTAGCTGGTGCTCAGCTGGCTGTTCCAGCGATAGGTGCCGCCGGCGATGTTGAAGCGGTCGCTGGTGAGGTGGCTGCCGGCGACGATGTTGCGCTTGTTGCCGCGGGTCATCGACAGGTCTTCGTTGTTGGACGAATCGCGCTGCTTCACCTCGCGCAGCTGGCCGAGTTGCAGGTCGAGGTCGTCGAGTTCCTTCGACTCCACCAGCGCGCCCTGGAAGGTCTGCGGCAGCAGGCGGGTGTCGTTGTACTGCACCACCGGCAGTTTGGGCAGCAGCGTGCCGACCTTCAGCGTGCTCTTGGACACGCGCAGCTTGGCGGTCAGGCCGAGGTCGCTGTAGTCGTCGGCGGCGCGCTTGTCGCTGGCCGAGTACGGCAGCAGGCCGGAGCCGGAACGGTCCGGGCTGGAATCCAGTTTCAGGCCCAGCAGGCCGAGGGCATCGACGCCCACGCCGACGGTGCCCTCGGTGTAGCCCGACTCGTAGCGCAGCAGGAAGCCCTGGGCCCACTCTTCGGACTTGGACTGCGCGGCACCGCTCTGGCGGTAGTCGCGGTTGAAGTAGAAGTTGCGTGCTTCGATGCTGGCCTTGCTGTCGGCCAGGAAATCCGCATGGGCGAACGAGGGCAGCAGCGCCAGTCCGGAGACCAGCACAGGGGTACGACGATTTTTCATTGTTCTTGTTTCTTTCTACTGGGGTGTTGGCAAAACGCCGGGCCGATGACAGCTGGCCCGGCCAGGGGAATGAGCAGGATCAGAGGGTCTTTTCCAGCTCCGGTACGGCTTCGAACAGGTCGGCGACCAGGCCGTAGTCGGCGACCTGGAAGATCGGTGCCTCTTCGTCCTTGTTGATCGCCACGATCACTTTCGAATCCTTCATGCCCGCCAGGTGCTGGATGGCGCCGGAAATGCCGACGGCCACGTACAGCTGCGGAGCGACGATCTTGCCGGTCTGGCCGACCTGCATGTCGTTCGGCACGAAGCCGGCGTCGACGGCGGCGCGGGAAGCGCCGACGGCAGCGCCCAGCTTGTCGGCCAGGGAATAAAGAATGCTGAAGTTGTCGCCATTGCCCATGCCGCGGCCGCCGGATACGACGATCTTGGCAGCGGTCAGTTCCGGACGGTCGGACTTGGCCAGTTCTTCGCCAACGAAGGCGGACTTGCCGGCATCGGCCGGGCCGGAAACGGCTTCAACAGCGGCGGAGCCACCTTCGGCAGCAACGGCGTCGAAGCCGGTGCCACGCACGGTGATGACCTTGACGGCGGCCGAGGACTGCACGGTAGCGATGGCGTTACCAGCGTAGATCGGGCGCTTGAAGGTATCGGCGCTGACGACTTCGATGATCTCGGAGATCTGGTCGACATCCAGCAGGGCGGCAACGCGCGGCAGGAAGTTCTTGCCGTTGGTGGTGGCGGCGGCCAGCACGTGGCTGTAGCCCTTGCCCCCCTCTCCGTTCACAAGAGCGGCGATCAGCGGAGCTACGTTCTCCGGCAGCTGGTGAGCGTAGGCGGCGTTGTCGGTGACCAGCACCTTGGCAACACCAGCGATCCTGGCAGCGGCTTCAGCCACGCCACCGACGTTATGGCCTGCGACCAGGACGGCGATATCGCCGCCGATCTTCTGCGCGGCAGCAACGGTGTTCAGAGTGGCAGCGCCCAGTGCGCCATTCGAATGTTCTGCAACAACCAGCACAGTCATCAGATCACCTTCGCTTCGTTCTTCAGTTTCTCGACCAGTTCGGCCACCGATTTCACCTTGATGCCGGCGCTGCGCGCGGCAGGCGCTTCGACCTTGAGAGTCTTCACGGTCGAGGCCGTGGAGACACCCAGCGCGTCAGGGGGGAGGAATTCCAGCGGCTTCTTCTTCGCCTTCATGATGTTGGGCAGCGACGCGTAGCGCGGCTCGTTCAGGCGCAGGTCGGTGGTGACGATGGCCGGCAGGTTCAGGGCAACGGTCTGCAGGCCGCCATCGATTTCACGGGTGACGTTGACCTTGTCGCCAGCGACTTCGACCCTGGAGGCGAAGGTGCCTTGCGCGTAGCCGGTCAGCGCGGCCAGCATCTGGCCGGTCTGGTTGTTGTCGCTGTCGATGGCCTGCTTGCCGAGGATGACCAGCTGCGGCTGCTCTTTGTCGACCAGAGCTTTAAGGGCCTTGGCGACAGCCAGGGAGTTCAGTTCTTCGTTGCTCTCGACCAGCACCGCACGGTCGGCACCCAGCGCCAGAGCAGTGCGCAATTGTTCCTGCGCGCCACTCGGGCCGACCGAGACCACCACGATCTCGCTGGCGACGCCCTTCTCTTTCAGGCGTACGGCCTCTTCCACGGCGATTTCGCAGAAGGGGTTCATGGACATCTTGACGTTGGCGAGATCGACGCCGGAGTTGTCCGCCTTGACGCGGACCTTGACGTTGTAATCAACCACGCGTTTTACCGCGACCAGTACTTTCATCAGTTGTTTCCTTGGCTGACGCCGGTTTGTATCGGCGCTGCGGTTGGGGGTGGTTCGGGTGAAGGCCTCAGGATTATCCCAACTGCTCGATCACACCCTCGGCCTTCAACTGCGCCAGGCGTGCGTCATCGATCCCCAGGCGGCGCTTGAGCACCTCGTCGGTGTGCTCGCCGAGCATGGGCGCCGGGCGCTGGTATTCCACCGGCGTCTCGGACAATTTCAGCGGGCTGCCGACCATGCGGAACGCCGGGTTCTGCGCGTGGGGAATCTCCACCAGCATGTCGCGGGCGACCACCTGCGGCTCGTCCAGCGCGCGGCCGATGTCGTTGATCACGCCGACCGGCACCTTCATCGCGTGGATGCGTTTCACCCAGTTATCGGCGGTGTCGCCCTGGAAGTGCTCGGCGAGCTTGCCGACGATGATGTCGCGGTTGCGCACGCGGTCGGCATTGCGGGTGAAGCGCGGGTCTTTCGGCAATTCCGGCAGGCCGATGGCGTCGCACAGAGAGACGAACTGGCTGTCGTTGCCGCAGGCGATGATGAAGTCCATGTCCTTCGCGCTGAACACCTGGTACGGCACGATGTTGACGTGGGCATTGCCCTGGCGGCCCGGCGAGCGCCCGGTGGCGAGGTAGTTCTGGCTCTGGTTGCCGAGCATGGCGACCTGCACGTCCAGCAGCGCCATGTCGCAGTGCTGGCCGCGGCCGGTCTTCTCGCGGGCCAGCAGCGCGGCCTGGATGGCGACCACCGAGTACAGGCCGGTCATCACGTCGGATACGGCGACACCGACTTTCTGCGGGCCCGCGCCGGGCACGCCGTCCTTCTCGCCGGTGATGCTCATCAAGCCGCCCATGCCCTGGATGATGAAGTCGTAGCCGGGCTCCTCGGCGCGCGGGCCGGTCTGGCCGAAACCGGTGATGGAGCAGTAGACCAGGCGCGGATTCACTTTCGACAGGCTCTCGTAGTCAAGCCCGTACTTGGCCAGCGAACCGGCCTTGTAGTTCTCGATCAGCACGTCGCACTCGCAGGCCAGGGCGCGCACCAGCGCCTGCCCTTCTTCGGTGGCCAGGTTCAGCGCCACCGACAGCTTGTTGCGGTTGGTGGACTGGTAGTACGCCGCCTCGGAGCTGTCCGAGCCGTCGGCGGCTTTCATGTAGGGCGGGCCCCAGCCGCGGGTGTCGTCCCCCACGCCGGGCCGTTCGATCTTGATCACTTCCGCGCCCAGGTCGGCCAGCACCTGGCCGCACCAGGGCCCGGCCAGCACGCGGCTGAGGTCGAGTACGCGGTATCCGCTCAAAGCACCCATCTTCAATTCCTCTCTGGCGCTCAGGCGCGCTCGATAACCATGGCGAGCCCCTGGCCCACGCCGATGCACAGGCTGATCACCGCATAGCGTTGACCGCTGCGCTGCAGTTGGCGCGCCACGCTCAGCGCCAGCCGCGCGCCGGAGGCGCCCAGCGGGTGGCCGACGGCGATGGCGCCGCCATTGGGGTTGACCCGCACATCGTCGAAGTCGACACCCAGACCGTGCAGGCAACCGAGCACCTGGGAAGCGAAAGCCTCGTTGATCTCGATGATGTCCATGTCGTCCAGGGTCAGGTTGGCGCGGGCCAGCGCCTTGTTGATCGCCTCGACCGGGCCGACACCCATGATGCGCGGCTCGACGCCGACCGCCGCCGCCGAAAGAATCCGCGCCAGCGGCTTGAGGCCGTGGCGTTCGCCCGCCTCTGCCGAGCCGATCAGCAATGCGGCAGCGCCGTCGTTGACGCCGGAAGCGTTGCCCGCGGTGACCACCCCGCCCTCGGACAGCGGCTTGAGGCGCGCCAACGCGGATTCATCGGAAGACGGACGCGGATGCTCGTCCTGCTCGACCACATTCGGCGGCGTCTTGCGCCCGGTCGGCACGCTGACCGGAAGGATTTCCCCGGCGAAGAAACCGGCCTGGCGGGCGGCTTCAAAGTTGGCCTGGGAACGGGCAGCGAAGCGGTCGGCCTGCTCGCGGCTGATGCCGAATTCGCGGGCTACGTTGTCGCCAGTCTCCGGCATGCTGTCGTTGCCGAACCCGGCAACGATCTTCGGGTTGGGGAAGCGCGCACCGATGGTGCTGTCGAATACTGTCAGGTCACGGCTGTACGCCGCCTCGGCCTTGGCCATGACGAAGGGCGCGCGGGACATGCTTTCCACACCGCCAGCGACGAACAGCGCGCCTTCACCACAGGTCACGGCGCGCGCTGCATCGATTACCGCCGCCAGACCACTGGCGCACAGGCGGTTCACCGTCTGGCCCGGCACGGTCACCGGCAGGCCGGCGAGCAGTGCGGCATGGCGGGCGATGTTGCGGCTGTCTTCACCGGCCTGGTTGGTGTTGCCGAGGATCACGTCCTCGATGGCTTCGCCCGGCACCTTGGCGCTGGCCAGCAGCTCGCGGATCACCTGGGCGATCAGATCGTCCGGGCGCACCGGCGCCAGGGCGCCACCATGGCGACCGAAGGGCGTGCGCAGGCCGGCGTAGATATAAGCATTGAGCATCGGTATCTCCTTGAATCGGTAGGCGCCGGGCTTCAGCCCAGCGCAGGCTCGGCGTGGCGCAGCGACAGTCCCAGCGCAGCGCGGCGGCGCAGCCACGGACCGGGGCGGTAGCGGGCATCGCCGGTCAGGTCGGTCATGCGTTCGAGAATGGTCAGCAGGCGCGCCGGGCCGACGCTGTCGCCCCAGGCCAGCGGACCTTGCGGGTAGCCCAGGCCACGGCGCACGCCTTCGTCGAGGTCGTCGACGCTGGCGATGCGCTGCTGGACGATATCGCCGGCCAGGTTGACGATCAGCGCCAGTACGCGCTGGGCGACGAAGCCGACGCTGTCATTGATGAGCGTGACACCTGCACCGTCCGCCGCCAGCAGCGCATGGGCGGCATCGCGCATGGCCGGGGCAGTCGCCGGGTTCTGCATCAGGCAGCGGTGGCGCTGCAGGTCCAGCAGCAGGTCGATGCAGACGGTGCGTGCCGGGTCGGTGCCGAAGTTCTGGCAGGCCGTGGTTGCGTCCACACCATAAGGGGCGAGCAGGCACAGCGCCTCGCTACTGGGGTGGCCGCCCTGCTCCAGGGTCGCACCGAGTTTCTTCAGCAGTTCGCCGAGCAACTCGCGGTCCTGGTCGTTCTCCGCACCGATCCACACCGGCGGCAGCGCGGCCACGCTCGGCACCGGTTGCGGCGCCGGCGGGTCGATCATCTTACCGTCTGCATAGCGATAGAAGCCGCGGCCGACCTTGCGACCGACGAAGCCGGCCTCGAGCATCTGCCGGGTCAGCGCCGCCGGGCGATAACGCGGTTCCTGGTAGAACTGGTTGTAGATGGACTCGATCACCGGGTGGGAAACGTCCAACGCGGTGAGGTCGAACAGCTCCAGCGGCCCCATGCGGAAGCCCAGGCCTTCGCGCAGGATGCGGTCGATATCGGCCGGTTCGGCGATGGCTTCCTTGAGCATCTGCAGGGCTTCGGTGCTATAGGCCCGGCCGGCGTGGTTGATGATGAAGCCGGGGGTGTCCTTGGCGCGGATGCCGCGATGGCCCATGCGCGCGGCCAGCGCCACCAGTCTGTCGCCGACCAGCGGGTCGCTGGCCAGGCCGTCGATCACCTCGACCACCTTCATCAGCGGCACCGGGTTGAAGAAGTGGAAGCCCGCCACCCGCTCCGGATGCTGGCAACCACGGGCGATGCTGGTGACCGACAGCGACGAGGTGTTGGTGGCGAGGATGCAGTCGGCGCTAACCACGGCTTCCAGATCGGCCAGCAGCGCCTGCTTGGCATCGAGACGCTCGATGATCGCCTCCACCACCAGATCAGAATCGGCCAGCTCGCCCAGGGAACCGGCAACCAGCAAACGAGCCAGGGTGGCGTCGGCTTCGGCAGAAGTGATCTTGCCCTTCTCCGCCAGCTTGGCGAGGGTGCGACCGAGGTTTTCACGCGCGGCTTGGGCCGCACCGTCACGGGCATCGAAGAGTTTCACCTGGATGCCGGCCTGGGCGGCGATCTGGGCGATACCGCTGCCCATGACTCCCGTACCGACGATGGCCATACGTTCAATACCGAAAGAAAGGGTCATGCTCATTCCCCCAGGAAACTGGCTTTGCGTTTTTCGAGGAAGGCGGCGGCGCCCTCTTTCTGGTCTTTCGAGTCGAACAGCAACTGGAAGGCCTTGCGCTCAAGCGTCAACGCACTGTCCAGCGGCAGATCGGCACCGGCGAGCATCACTTCCTTGATCTGTGCCACGGCCAGCGGCGGCAGCGCGGCGATCTCAGCGGCCAGTTCCAGCGCGCGGGGCAGCGTGCGCGAGTCTTCCACCACTTCACTGAGCATGCCGATGGCCAGGGCTTCGGGCGCCTTGAGCAGGCAGCCGGTCAGGGCGATGCGCATTGCCTGGAACTTGCCCACGGCACGGATCAACCGCTGGGTGCCGCCGGCGCCGGGCATCAGGCCGAGTTTCACTTCCGGCTGACCAAAGCGTGCCGACTCGCCGGCGACGATGATGTCGCAGTGCATTGCCAGCTCGCAGCCGCCGCCCAGGGCAAAACCGTTTACCGCAGCGATCACCGGCTTGGGGCAACGGGAAATCGCTTCCCACAGCAGTTCGATGTGGCGACGGTACATCTCGATGGGGCTGGCCTGGGCGAATTCACGGATGTCAGCGCCGGCGACGAAGCACTCCTCTCCCCCGGTCAGCACCACCGCGCGAACCTCAGGGTTATCGCTCAGGGCGCGGAAGTGCTCGGCCAGTTGCTGGCGCACCGCAGCATTGAGGGCGTTTTTGGCTTCCGGGCGGTCGATGCGGACAACCGCCACGCCGTTGGCCTGGATATCGAGATGAACCACGCTGGTACTCATGAAAGCTGTGACCTCACTTTGTTTCGTCTGACGAAACCACATTCCGTATTTCGATTTCATCATAGTGATCCTGGATCGGCGCTGTAAACGGTGCTGAGCCAAATAGCCTTGAAAGCCCTTTAAAACCTGAGCCCGATATATTTTTAGCGGCACGCCTGTACTAACCAGTTCAGACCCATTACAATTTCGTCTGACGAAACTGAATTTTATTTTATTGATTTTCCGTGAATAGGGGTTCTACCATGCGCCGCAACAAGACGGAGATGGACTCGGCTGCGCCGACGAAAAACGAAGGTGAAATCGGCCTGCTGGAACGCGGCCTGTACGACCCGGCCACGGCACTGAGCGAAGAGGAAAACAGCGGCCAGTTCGTCACGGCGCTGGCTCGCGGCCTGGAGATCCTGCGTTGCTTCACGCCACGGGAAAACGTGCTGAGCAACCAGGACCTGGCCCGCAAGACCGACCTGCCCAAGCCGACGGTGACGCGCCTGACCAACACCCTGATGCGCCTGGGTTGCCTCAAGCGCGAGGTGCATTCGGGCAAGTACCAGCTGGATGTCGGCGTGCTGGGTTTCGGCTACGCGATGCTGTCGAACCTGTCGATCCGCGCGGTGGCCCATCCGCTGATGGAGGAACTGGCCAACCACGCCCAGGCGGCGGTGGCCATGGCCGCCCGCGACCGCCTGCAGATGGTCTACCTGGACGTGGTCCAGGGACAGGGAAACATGACGATGCGCCGGCAGATCGGCAGTTACCTGCCGCTGGCGGTGAGTTCGGTAGGCCGCGCGTGCCTCGCGGCGATGCCGGAAAACGAACGGGAATTCCTGCTCGACCACGTTCGCGAACGCGAACCGGACAACTGGCCGGCCATCCGCAAGGGTCTGGACCGCGCCTTCAGGGACTACACCGACTACGGCTACTGCCTGTCGATCGGTGAATGGCACCGCGACGTCAACTCCGTCGCCGTGCCCTTGGTACACCCGCAGTACGGCCTGCTGGCCTTCAACTGCGGCGGACCGAGCTTCCAGCTGACCCGCGAGAAGCTCGAGGACGACATCGGGCCCCGCCTGATCAACATGGTCAACAACATAGGTGCCGCCGCTCGCTGAATCTCGGGTGACGGTGCCTCGCCAGACTGGCCCGCTCGCGGGCCTTGTGAGGAGTGCACATGATCCGAGACCCAGAAACGCTGCAGATACTTCTGGACTCCATCCACCAGTTCGTCGGCGAAGTGCTGATCCCGCGGGAAAACGAGGTTGCCGAAACCGACGCGATCCCGCAGGACATCATCCAGCAGATGCGCGAGATGGGCCTGTTTGGCCTGACCATCCCCGAAGAGTTCGGCGGCCTGGGCGTGACCATGGAAGAAGAGGTGAACATCACCTTCGAACTCGGCCGCACCTCCCCCGCCTTCCGCTCCTACATCGGCACCAACAACGGCATCGGCTCCATCGGCATCCTGATCGACGGCACGCCGGAACAGAAAGCCCACTACCTGCCCAAGCTCGCCAGCGGCGAACTGCTCAGCGCCTTCTGCCTGACCGAGCCGGACTCGGGCTCCGACGCCGCCTCGCTGAAGACCACCGCCGTGCGCGATGGCGACTTCTACGTGCTCAACGGCACCAAGCGCTTCATCACCAACGCCCCGCACGCCGGCATCTATACCGTGATGGCCCGCACCAACCCGGCGGTCAAGGGTTCCGGCGGCATCAGCGCGTTCATCGTCGAGCGCG
Source organism: Pseudomonas sp. HS-18 (assembly GCF_020401845.1). NCBI lineage: Bacteria > Pseudomonadati > Pseudomonadota > Gammaproteobacteria > Pseudomonadales > Pseudomonadaceae > Pseudomonas > Pseudomonas sp. HS-18. The sequence continues at coordinate 3,185,825 of NZ_CP084413.1, read as the reverse complement.
GCACGCCGGGCATTTCCCTCGGCAAGCCGGACCACAAGATGGGCCAGAAAGGCGCGCACACCAGCGACGTGATCTTCGACAACGTGCGCATCCCGGCCGGCCAGCTGATCGGCGGCGTCGAGGGCGTCGGCTTCAAGACCGCCATGAAGGTGCTCGACAAGGGCCGCCTGCACATCGCCGCGCTGAGCGTCGGCGCCGCCGAGCGCATGCTCGCCGATGCGTTGCAGTACGCCCTGGAGCGCAAGCAGTTCGGCCAGCCGATTGCCGAGTTCCAGCTGATCCAGGCGATGCTCGCCGACAGCAAGGCCGAGATCTACGCCGCCCGCTGCATGGTGCTGGACGCCGCGCGCAAGCGCGACGAGGGCCGCAACGTCAGCACCGAGGCCTCCTGCGCCAAGATGTTCGCCACCGAGATGTGCGGCCGCGTTGCCGATCGCTGCGTGCAGATCCACGGCGGCGCCGGCTACGTCAGCGAGTACGCCATCGAGCGGTTCTACCGCGACGTCCGCCTGTTCCGGCTCTACGAGGGCACCACGCAGATCCAGCAGGTGATCATCGCCCGCAACATGATCCGCGAAGCCCAGGCCTGACCCCTCAGGCGGCGCGGGGCCACGCCCCCGCGCCTGCCAACCCCAAAGCACCTGCCACACGCTTACCGAGGACCGGCACGCCGGTCCGCCAACAACTACAACAGGTAATTCGTTCATGGAAAACACTGCTTCCGCTCCGGCGGCAACCGCCGCCACCCAGGACAAGACCTGGGTGCTCGTCTTCGCCTTCTGCTTCATCGGCCTGCTGATCGATGGCGCGGACCTGATGCTGCTCTCCTACAGCCTCACCAGCCTCAAGGCCGAGTTCGGCCTGAGCAACCTCCAGGCCGGCAGCCTGGGCAGCGTCACCCTGGCCGGCATGGCCTTCGGTGGAATCTACGGCGGCTGGGCGTGCGATCGCTTCGGCCGGGTCAAGACGGTGGTTTGGACCATTGTGCTGTTCTCCGTCGGCACCGCTGTCCTTGGTCTGACCCACAACTACTGGCAGTTCGCCGCGGCACGCTTCGTCGCGTCGCTCGGCCTCGGCGCCCTTTACGTGGCCTGCAATACGCTGATGGCCGAGTACGTGCCCACCAAATACCGCACCACCGTGCTGGGCACCCTGCAGGCAGGCTGGTCGGTCGGCTACATCGTCGCCACCCTGCTGGCCGGCTGGATCCTGCCGGACCACGGTTGGCGCTACCTGTTCTATATCGCCATCATCCCGGTGGTACTGGCCATCGCCATGCGCAAGCTGATTCCCGAGCCTGCCGCCTGGGTCCAGGCGCAGGCCGAACGCCAGCAGCGCAAGGCCGACGCTCCTGCCGGAACGGTTGCCGCTTCACGGCAGAACGCCTTCCGCCAGATCTTCGCCGACCCGAAGGCCAGCCGCATGTTCCTGTTCTGGGCGCTGACCGCCGGCTTCCTGCAGTTCGGCTACTACGGCGTGAACAACTGGATGCCGTCGTACCTGGAAACCGAGATGGGCATGAACTTCAAGGCCATGACCGCCTACCTGGTCGGCACCTATGCCGCGATGATCCTCGGCAAGGTACTGGCCGGCGTCGCCGCCGACTGGTTCGGCCGCCGCACCGTATTCTCCTTCGGCGCCCTGGGCACCGCGGTGTTCCTGCCGGTGATCGTGCTGTTCCACAGCCCCGAGAACATTCTGTGGATGCTGGTGGTGTTCGGCTTCCTCTACGGTATTCCGTATGGCGTGAACGCGACCTACATGACCGAAAGCTTCGCTGCGGCGTTCCGCGGTACGGCCGTGGGCGGCGCCTACAACATCGGTCGCATCGGCGCGGCCATTGCGCCGGCGGTGATCGGCTTCCTCGCCACGCAGATGTCCATCGGCGTGGGCTTCCTGGTGATGGGCGCGGCCTACTTCATCTGCGGGGTGATCCCCGCCCTGCTGATCCGCGACAAGCAGTTCGACCCGCAACAGGAATGATCGGGAACCAGTGAGCCCGCTTCGGCTGGCTCACCCCCTTCAAAACAAAAACGCCCGGTGCACTGCACCGGGCGTTTTTTATTGCGCTGTCGAATGGCACGGAGCAAATCGAACAGGCAAAAAAAAAGCCCCGCCTAAGCGGGGCTTTCTTCGTCAGCGATGTCGATTAGACAGCGCGAACTTGTTCAGCTTGCGGGCCTTTCTGGCCGGCAGTCACAACGAAGCTGACCTTCTGGCCTTCGTCGAGGGACTTGTAGCCGTTGCCTTCGATCTGGCGGAAGTGAACGAATACGTCCGGGCCGCTTTCCGGGGTGATGAAGCCGAAGCCCTTCTCAGCGTTGAACCACTTGACGATGCCATTTTGACGATCGGACATGATGTTGTCTCCTAAAAAAATGCTAAAGGCCGGCCGAAAGCCGACCGGCGATGAGCTGAATGCGTAGTGAAGAGGTGCCGAGGAGATGGAGCATCTTGTAGAAGAACATCAAGTCGCGGAACTCGTTACTGGGCAGGCAGCCCATGCAGAATACAAGGTTTGGCGCTAATTCATAGCTTTTTTTCACGACCAGTGGTGATTTTGACAAATGGTCGAGCTAACGCGGCGCTTTCGACAAAACAGGTGTAGTCTGCCGGTGCCGGTTTGGCGCCCCAACGCATAGGTGACTTCATGACTGATTCACAGCTGATTCGCGAACGTTCGGAGCTTGATGAAAAGATTGCTGCCTTCCTCTCCCAGGGCGGTGAAATCCAGGAAATCCCCGTTGGCCAACTGGCGGTGAAGGTCGAGAAGAAGTCGCAGTGGGCGAAGTCCGACAGCAAGAAACCAGCCGCCTGAGCGCAAGCGCCCGCTCGAAGAAAGCCCCGCCGAAGCGGGGCTTGTTGTTTGGGTCAGTGACTCAGGTAGTGATTGGACAGCCAGTTCAGCGCCCTTCCCGGCCGGGTCAGCGCATCGATGAAGCTGGGCCCCCAGAAACGGATGTCGTTGGCTTCCAGCACCGCGTACATGTCGCGGTGGCGCGCCTGGCGCTCCTTCAACGGCATGCGCAGTGCCTGCGCCATGGCATCGGCCAGGGCGCCGCGATCATGGGGATTGATGATCAGCGCGCCTCCCAGTTCGGCGGCTGCGCCGGCGAACTGGGAAAGAATCAGCACGCCAGGATCATCCGGGTCCTGGGCGGCGACAAATTCCTTGGCCACCAGGTTCATTCCATCGCGCAGCGGCGTCACCAGGCCGATCCGCGCGTGGCGCATGACCATGGCGATGTCCGCTCGCTGGTGGTTGCGCGCCACATAGCGAAGCGGCACCCAGGACACCGCGCCGAATCGTCCGTTGATATGCCCTACCCGCGCGCTGACGGCGGCGTCGATATCGGCGTACTCGGGAATGTCCTGGCGGCTGCCGGGTGATATCTGCAGGCAGGTCACGCGGTTGTGCCAGTCCGGGTTGAGTTCGAGGAAGCGCTCGTAGCCGTCCAGCCGGTTGACGATGCCCTTGGAATAGTCGAGCCGATCCACCCCCACCATCAGCGCACGACCGCCCAGGCTCTCGCGCAGGTCTTCGGCGGCCTGGCTCTGCGATGCTTCCTCGGCGAGGTGGCGGAAACCGGCGGCATCCACGCCCACCGGGAACACGCCGACGCGAAAATGCTGGTCCTCCAGGTGGTAGCGCCGGCCATCGGGGGTCGCCGCGCCGACCACGCGCGTGAGGTAACGGGCGAAGTTGCTGGCGTCGTTCTCGGTCTGGAAGCCGATCAGGTTGTATTCGGTGAGCGCGCGGAGCAGTTCGTCGTGGTGCGGCAACGCGGTGATGAGGTCGGCCGGCGGCATCGGGATGTGCAGGAAGAAGCCGATGCGGTTGCCGTGCCCGCGCTGCCTCAGGGCCGAGGCCAGGGGGATCAGGTGGTAGTCGTGGACCCAGAGGACGTCGTCCTCCTCCAGCAGCGGGCTCAGCCGTTCGGCGAAGAATTCGTTGACGCGCTGATAACCGCCGAATTCGGCCTCGTTGAACTCGGCGAGGTCCACCCGGTAATGCAGGATCGGCCAGAGCACGCGATTGGCGAAGCCGTTGTAGTACTCGTCGAAATCCTGCGGATGCAGGTCGGTGAGGATGTACTGCAGGTTGTCGCGCTGGACCACGGTCGCCGGGCCCGGCTCCTCGGCCTTCTCGCCGCTCCAACCGAACCAGATGCCCTCGCGGTTGCGCATGGCGGCCTCCACCGCCACGGCCAGCCCGCCCGGCGCCGGGCCGTTCTCATCGGGGATCGCGACCCGGTTGGATATCACCACGAGGCGCGGCATAGGCCTTCCTCCCAGCCCATGGAAAGACGCATGGCCGAGTTGATCAGCCCCGCCATGGAATAGGTCTGTGGAATGTTCCCCCAGAGTTCGCCGGTATGCGGGTGCAGGTCTTCGGAGAGCAGCCCGTAGCGGTTGCGCGCGGCGATGAGCTGTTCGAACAACTGGCGTGCCTCCTCGGTACGGCCGATGGCGGCCAGCGCGTCGAGGTACCAGAACTTCACCACGAGGAAGGCGGTTTCCGGCACGCCGAAATCGTCCGCCGCGGCGTAGCGCAGCATCTGGCCGTTGACGTTGAGCTCGCGGCCGATGCACTCGACGGTCGCGACAAAGCGCGGATCGTCGGCTTCGATGATCCCCAGCTCGTTCATCAGCAGCACGCTGGCGTCGAGGTCATCGTGGCCGAAGGCGCCGGTGAAGCACTGTTTCGTCTCGCTCCAGGCCTTGGCGAGGACCTGTTCGCGCAGGTTGGCCGCCTTGTCCATCCAGCCACCGGCTTCCTCGCTGCGGCCCAGGCGCCTGGCGATGCGCCCGACACGGTCGCAGGCGACCCAGCAGAGCAGCGCGGAATGCGTATGGACGCGCTGGCGGCCGCGGTACTCCCAGATGCCGGCATCCGGCTCGAAGGCGGCGTGCACGGCCTTGGCGGCGAGGTTTTCCAGCAGTTGCAGCATGCCCTCGCTGCTCGGATTGGGCAGGCGCTCGTCGACGAAGCTCTGCAGGACCGCCAGGGCAACCGAGCCGAACACGTCATGCTGGTTCTGCTCCACCGCCTGGTTGCCGACACGCACTGGCGCGTGATTGAGGAAACCGGCAAGGTCCGGCTCGACGCGTTCGGTGGTGTCCTGGTTGGGAATGATCCCGTACAGCGGCTTGAGTTCGGCGTTGCCGCTGGCCACGGTGGTGATGAAGTCGATGTAGCCCTCCATGGTCCGCGTCGCGCCCAGGCGGTTGAGGGCGAGGATCACGAAGTAGGCGTCGCGCAGCCAGCAGTAGCGGTAGTCCCAGTTGCGCTGGGAGTCCGGTGCCTCCGGGATGGAGGTGGTGGCGGCCGCGATGATCGCGCCGGTGTCCTCGAAGTTGCACAGTTTCAGGGTGATCGCCGAGCGGATCACCACGGCCTGCCACTCGAAGCAGATCGCCAGGCCACGTACCCAGTCATGCCAGTGGTTCTGGGTGCGCTTGAGGTAGTCGCGGACGACTTCGCCGGGAGCATTGTCCAGCGGCTCGTCGAGGCCGATCACCAGGCTCACCGGGTGACGCAGGGCGAACGGTGTTTCGTGCTGGATGTAGGCCAGCGGTGCATCGGTGGTCAGGCGCAGCGGCTCTTCGCCCTCCAGGTAGCGGATATGGCTGGAGCCTGTGACGCCCTGGCTGGGCTTGCCGTAGCCGTGGGTCGGACGCACGCGCAGGGTGACTTTCGGCACGCCTTCGATGGGTTCGATCAGCCGGCACAGCTGTGCCGGGCGATAGACGTGGCCGTGCTCGAGGAAGCGTGGGGCGAAATCGGTAATGCGTACCGCACCACCGCTGTCATCGCGCAGCACGGTGGTGATGATCGCCGTGTTGCGCTGGTAATCGGACGTGCTGCTGACCTGATTATCCAGCACCACATCGGCGAAACCCTTTTCGTCGTCCCCGGCCAGCAGCCGGGAAAAGACCGGGTCGCTGTCGAAATTCGGGTAGCACCACCAGACCAGCCGCGCCTGCGGGTTGACCAGGGCGGCCACCCGGCAGTTGCCGATCAGGCCCACTTCCAGAGCACCTTCGTGCCGGTTCGTCATGTGGGGGTTCCTCCTGCTTGCATCAGTGCGTGACGGACTTGCTGCGCATCGCTGAATACGGCGCTGGCGCCGGGCAACGCGCGCCCGACGGAAAGCCCGAGGCCGGCCAGCGTCGGCATCAGCGCGATGGCGGGCTCGTCGGTGACGTCGTCGCCGATGTACAGCGGCAGGCGCCCGGCGAAGCCCGGCACTTCCAGCAGCCGCTGGACGGCGCGAGCCTTGTCGACGCCCTCGCTGACGACTTCGTAAACCTGCTTGCCATTGAGCAGCCGCAATCCGCTACCTGCCGGCGAGCGCAACAACGACTGCAACTCGACGCGCAGATCGGTGGCCAGCGAGGGTACGGAGCGGTAGTGCAGTGCAAAGCTGCTGCCCTTGTCCTCGACATGGATTCCGACATGCCGGTTCGCCAGGGCGTTCAATTGCACTCGCACGCTGGCGGGCAGGTCCCTGGTGGTACGACGCAACGGGCTGTCGCCGCTCTCGCGCCAGTGGGCGCCATGACCGCCGCTGGCGGCGAGGCGCAGGGGTTGGAAGAGCCGGTCGAGTTCTTCGACCGGGCGGCCGCTGATCAGGGCCAGGGCACCATCGAGTCGGCGCTGCAGGTGCGTGAGTGCATCGAGCAGCCCGGGCGGTACGACGACCGCGCCGGGTGATTCGGCGATGTCCAGAAGGGTTCCGTCGACATCCAGGAACACTGCGGTCTGCTGAGGTCGGCTGAGCCACAGGTTCAGCAGCGCAGTGGCTGAGGCCTCGCTTTGCGGGGCCATGGCCGTGTCGACAGGTCCTCTCGATGCGGGACGTGACATGAGCCATTTCTCCTTGTTCAGGGCGTGCCGCGCAGCCGTGGGCAGCCGGTGCGGACGTGAAAGGGAGCACAGGGACCCTAACATGGGAGGCCACGAGGGTCGACCTCGGATTTTCCCCTGAAGTCCCTGTCGGGAAGGCTCAGGCCAGAACTGGCGGCACCTGCGCCACATCCAATCGCGGCCGGCCTTGCCGAAGCTGCTGGGCGGACTCGGTCAGAGGCTGGCCTCGATGATCGGGAGACGAGGATGTGCCAGCGGGCATTCGCCCCCTCGAAGTCGGTGCTGCATGACAACGCCCGGCGAACGTGGCAGCGAACCTCTTCCGCGAGGACCATGAAAGGAGCTGACAAACCGGTAGCAGTTCCGATGAGATTTCCCTGACAGAAGAACTGGAATCCTCCGCCTCACATCGATGGCGACGTTCGTGAGAATGCACAGGGCCAATCTTCCATGAGAAAAATCCATGCCTCCGCTCTCTGCGCTGGTACTCCAGGCTTCCGGCCTGCACCGTTCGACCGCCGTTACCGCTCTGCATCATCTGGGCTACAGCTTCCTGTCCGAAGTTTCCAGCAACGCATTCGCACTGGATCGGCTGCGCAGCCAAGGGGGCGTCCACCTGCTGATCTGCGATGTGCGCATCGATCCGGTGGCCCGTCTGGAATTCCTTCAGACGGTTGCCCGCGAGCGACTGGCCCATGGCGTGGTGGTCAGCGGGGAAATGGCCCCTGGCACCTGGAGCGCCCTCTCGCACCTCCTGCAATTGCAGGGCATGAAGGTCTTCTGGCTGGGCAACGACGCCGCCACTCTGGAGCGCCTGCGGGCGTTGCTCAGCGACTTCCAGCCAGGCAGTGGCCAGCTCGGCCTGCCGCTGGCGGAGAACGGCACGACGGACGATGGCGAACCATCAGGCCTGCCGGCGCGGGGAAAATTGCGCGCCTACCTGCAACCCAAGGTCAATGTCGCTACTGCCCAGGTCTATGGATTCGAAGTGCTCGCGCGCTGGCAGCTGGAAGACGGCGCCGTCCTGCTGCCCGCTGAATTCCTGCCCTCCCTGCGCCGCGCTGGCAAGCTCGATGGCATGCTCTTCGAGCTGATGACCCAGGCCGTCGAAGCGCTGCGCGCACAGGGCAGCAACGAGCTGAAGCTGTCCTTCAACCTGGAAGCCGAGCAGATCGCCCAGATCGACTTTGCCGCCACCGTCGAGAGGAATCTGCGCGGGCTGGACATCGAGCCCCAGCGGATCACCTTCGAGCTGACCGAATCCTCGCCACTGCATGCTCCGCCGCTGAGCCTGGAGAACGTGCTGCGCCTGCGCCTGCTGGGTTGCGGCCTGGCCATCGATGACTTCGGTTGCGGACACTCCACCCTGCAGCGCCTGATGGAGCTGCCCTTCACCGAGATGAAACTCGACCGCCACCTGGTCGCCGATGTGAACAATGGCGACCCGCGCCGCCTGATCGTACTGCGCAATGCGCTGGCGCTGGGCCGCGAACTGGGGCTGAAGGTAATCGCCGAGGGCGTCGAGAACGCCGTCCAGCTTCGCCAGTTGCAGCAGCTGGAATGCGATTGTGCGCAGGGCCATCTGTTCGGCAAGCCGATGGATGCCAGCCAGATCAGCACCTTCCTGCGCGGCGCGCCGCTGCGGCTGCAGAAGCTGGAAGCGGTGCCGGCGATGCGTCCGGCGCAGTGAAGCGCAGAAAAGAAAACGGCTGTTGCGGACTTCCTGTCCGCAACAGCCGTCTGGATTGTCCTCAGCAAAGGACGGAGGAATTGTAGGCCATTGGCCATCAAGCCGTCTTCCCAGTTCTCCCGCATGGCCGGCAAATAGCCACAAACGCGGCAAACAGCCGCAATTACCCCAGCGATAGCCACCCATTCGCGGCACATTCGTCCCAATAGGGCCGGCCGGACCACAATTGCTTCTGTGTCCGCATCTTCAACGGCGTGACGAGCATCACTGCCTTTCGCCCTAGCCCGCCGATGAACTGTCTGGTTACCATGCCGGCCCGCACACTGGACGCCAGGAAGGCACAAAACCACAAGGAACGCCCCAGTGTCGCCCACCTCTGTATTGGCAGCCGATACATGTCCCAGACCTCCGCGCGCCCGTCCCGTCGCCCGCTATTCCGCCTGGCGCTGACCGGTACCAGTTTCGTCATCGCCGCCGCCCTGGCCTTCTTCGCCTGGCAGGACTTCTACCCTGTGCAGGCAGCCAATGGCTGGTCCGTCGCGGTTCTGCACCAGAACGTGCAGAAGGCCGCATCCCTGGTGCCGCTTGCCGATGGCGGCCTGCTGGTCAGCCAGGAGCTGAAGAAGGACAAGGGCAACATCCTGCGCATCGCCGCCGATGGCCAGCGCCGGATCATGGTCGACGGGCTATCCAAGCCTGACGGCATGATCGCCGCGCAGGGCGGCTGGGTGTTCAGCCAGGAGTCCAACGGCAGGCCGGTGCAACTGCTCAAGGATGGCAAGATCACCGACCTGTTCATGGGCCAGTCGGTACAGGGCCTGTGGGACGACGGCGAGAATCTCTACGCCATCGAGGACCGCCGCGAGGATGGCCGTCTGCTGCGCTACCGCTGGAGCGACGGCGAGCTGACCGTGCTGCGCGACAAGCTGCAGGAGACCGAATCCGTCACCCGCTGCACCGACGGCAAACTGCTCTACACCGAGAAGAAGAAAGGTGTGGTGCACCAGTTCAGCGATGACGGCAAGGACCCCATCCTGCTCTCGGGCCTGAACCAGCCGACCTTTCTGATGTGCGATGCCCGCGGCCTGTGGATCAGCGAAGACGCCACCCACCGTGCCCGCCTGCTGCTATGGGACGGCAAGGGGGAACCGCGCACCATCCTGTCGTTCCTCAAGGCCCCGCAATCCATCGTGCCGGACGGCAAGGGCGGCTACCTGCTCGCCGAAGGCGGCCGCGACCGCGTCCTGCAACTCACGCCGGGCAGATGACGCCGCCGGGCGGTCTCCAGGGCCGCCCTATTCCTGCCCCGCCGGCATGACCAGGCCGGGTATCACGTCGACCAGCGCATCGATCGCCAGGCGTACCTTGCGCGGCAGCTGAGTAGTCTGCAGCCACGTCGCGTGCACGTCGTAGAGAAAACCCGGCTGCCCTGGCAGCAACTCCTCCAGCGCGCCCTGCGCGATGACTTCCCGCACCAGCCAGTAAGGCAGCCACGCCAGCCCCATGCCGCGTGCGGCCGCATCGGCTATGGCGGCCAGGTCGTCGAAGCGCAACCGGGAGCTCGGCGCGAACTCTTCCGGCGCCTGCCCCTCGCGAGGAAACAGCCAGGGGTTGATCCGCCCGGAGCGGTGGTAGACCAGCAGGCGGTGAGCCGCCAGCTCGGCGATGCCTTCCGGCCGTCCATGGACCGCCAGATACGCTGGCGCCGCGCAGACCACCATGCGCTGCCGGCCGATGCGGCGTGCGATGATGCCATCCCTGGGCTGCGGCTCGCCGGTGCGGATCGCCAGGTCGATCTGCTCTTCCGCCAGGTCCGTCAGCCGGTCGCTGAAACGCAGGTCCAGCTCCAGTTGCGGGTAGCGCTGCGCCAGCTCCAGCAGGACCGGCGCCACGCAGCGCCGGCCGAAATGCACCGGCATGGCCACCCGCAGCCTGCCGCGCGGCTCGGCCACCTCACCGGTGGCAAGGATGTCCGCCGCCTCGGCATCGGCCAGCAGCGCGCGACAGCGTTCGTAGTAGATCCGCCCGGCCTCGGTCAGGCTCTGCCGGCGCGTGCTGCGCAGCAGCAAGTGGGCACCCAGGCGCTCTTCGAGAAAGCGCACATGCTTGCCCACCATGGGCGCGGACATTTCCAGGGCATCCGCCGCCGCAGCGAAGGACCCGAGGTCCACCGCGCGAACGAAGACTTCCATGCTGGTCAGACGATCCATTCGAAACTCCTGATTTCGGCTGAGTGTTTCTATACGCCATTTATCGGGCGAATCCCATGGCTGATAGTCGCTTTACGTCAAATCAATTTCGTATGGGAGCATCACATGGAAAGCATCAAGACCCGCGCCGTGCGTTTCCACCAGTTCGGCGGCCCGGAGGTCCTGCGCATCGAGCCGGTGGAGGGTCGCCAACCCGGCGTGAACGAAGTCAGTATCCGGGTCAAAGCCCTGGGACTGAACCGCGCCGAAGCGCTGCTGCGCACTGATCGCTACATCGAGAGCGCGCAGTTCCCCTCCGGGCTAGGGCTGGAAGCCACGGGCGTGGTCGAGGCGGTGGGCAGCGCGGTGCGCGGGTTCGCGCCGGGCGACGCGGTGAGTGTTCTGCCGCCGACCTCGATGCAGCAGGACCCGACCCACGCCGAGCGCCTGGTGGTCCCGCAAGCCCGCCTGGTGAAGAACCCGCCGGGGCAGGCCTGGAGCGACGCCGCGGCCACCTGGATGCAGTACCTCACCGCCTATGGCGCGCTGATCCAGGTAGCCGGGCTGCGCGAGGGAGATTTCGTCGTCATCACCGCCGCGTCGAGCAGCGTCGGCCTGGCCGCCATCCAGATCGCCCGTCGCGCAGGCGCGGTGCCCATTGCGGTGACCCGCACGTCGGCCAAACGCGAAGCCCTGCTGCAGGCCGGCGCCGCCGAGGTCATCGCCAGCGCGGAGGAGAACCTGCGCTCACGCCTGCTCGATATTTCCGGCAAGGCCGGCGTACGGGTGGTGTTCGACCCGGTGGGCGGCCCCATCTTCGAACCGCTGACCGCGGCCATGGCCGAAGGCGGCATCCTCATCGAGTACGGCGGCCTGAGCCCCGAGCCCACGCCCTTCCCCCTCTTCGAGGTACTCAGTCGCTCGCTGGTCCTGCGCGGCTACCGGGTCTACGAGGTACTCGAAGATCCGCTGCGCCTGCAGGAAGCCGAGGATTACATTCTCGCCGGCCTGGCCGATGGCTCGCTGCGCCCGGTGATCGCCCGCACCTTCGCCTTCGACGAGATCGTCGAGGCCTACCGCTACCTGGAATCCAACCAGCAGTTCGGCAAGGTGGTGGTCACGCTGTAGGCGCAGCAGGCGGCCAGCCGATGTGCCGTCGCTCGCCGGGCATGATTGACTGAACCTGCGGCTACCGGCCTACAGCGGGCTGACGGCCTGGGATTCAGCAACGACGGTCACGGGCAAGGCCCGCGTCGAGGGGCAACTGGCCCTCAACAGCGGCCCGCACATTCTACGCGCCGCCCTGGATGTTTCGGCCTGCCTATCTCCCCGTCGACATGCTCACCGGAAACGCCCGGCGCGGCGCCTCAGGCCAACGTCGCGAGATCGATGACGAAGCGGTAGCGCACGTCGGAGCGCTCCATGCGCTCGTAGGCCTGATTGATCTCGTCCATGCGGATCATCTCGCACTCCGGCAGGATGTTCTTCCTGGCGCAGAAATCGAGCATCTCCTGGGTTTCGGCAATGCCGCCGATGGGCGAGCCGGCGATGCGCCGCCGGCCGAGCAGCAGCGGTACGGTGCTGATCTCGTCCAGCGGGCCGACCTGGCCGACCAGCACCAGGGTGCCATCCACGTCCAGCAGCGGCAGGTAGGGCTTGAGGTCATGCTTTACCGGCACGGTATCGATGATCAGGTCGAAGCCGTTGGCGGCGGCCTTCATCGCAGCGGCGTCAGAGGACGCCAGCAGCGCATCCGCGCCCAGCTCCAGGGCATCCTGGCGCTTGTCCGCGGTGCGGCTGACCACGGTGACGCTGGCGCCCAGGCCGACCGCCAGCTTCACCGCCATGTGTCCCAGCCCGCCGAGACCGACCACGCCGACACGACTGCCCGGCCCGACGCGCCAGGTGCGCAGCGGCGAATAGGTGGTGATACCGGCACACAGCAACGGCGCGGCCCTGCTGAGGTCCAGGCCGTCCGGCACGCGCAGGACAAATTCCTCGCGCACCACAAGCTGCTTGGAGTAGCCGCCCTGGGTCGCCTCGCGGGTCACGCGGTCACGGTCGTTGTAGGTTTGGGTGTTGCCTTCGCGGCACAGCTGTTCCTCGCCCTTGCGGCACTGATCGCACACCTGACAGGAATCCACCATGCAGCCCACCGCCACGGCGTCGCCGACCCGGTAGCGGGTGACCTTCGAGCCGACGGCGCTGACCCGGCCGACGATCTCGTGGCCCGGCACCATCGGGTAGCGGCTGAAGCCCCAGTCGTTGCGCGCCTGGTGCAGGTCGGAGTGGCAGACGCCGCAGTAGAGGACGTCCATCGCCACGTCATTGTCGCGCAGCGAGCGGCGTTCGAAAGTGAAGGGAGCGAGCGGGTCCTGCGGGTTCTGCGCAGCATATCCAAGGGTCTTCATCGGCATTGCTCCTCAAGGTGATTCAACGGGCCGGGCGGCCTTCCACGGGATAGGCAGGATCGCTGTAGCCGGGAGTGGAGGCGTGGCCGGGCGGCACCAGGCTGTCCACCAGGGCCTCGTCTTCGGCGGTCAGTTGCAGGTCCAGTGCCGGCAGGTAGCCGTCCCAGTGCGCCTCGGTACGCGGGCCGGCGATGATCGAGCTGACCAACGGGTTGTTCAGCACCCAGGCCAGGGCGAACGCGGCCGGCGTGGTACCGCGGGCCACCGCGTGCTCGGCGATGCGCTGGGCGATCTGCAGGGATTCGGGACGCCATTCGGTCTGGTGAATGCGTTTATCGCCACGGCCAACGCGGGAGTCCACTGGCGGTTCGGCGCCGGGCCGGTACTTGCCGGTAAGTATGCCGCGGGCCAATGGGCTGTAGGGCACCACGCCGATGCCGAAGTGGCCGGCGACCGGCAGCTGCTCGACCTCGGCGGTGCGGTCCACCAGGTTGTACAGCGGCTCGCTGCAGATCGGCCGATCCATCCCCAACTGGTCGGCCAGGCGCACCACCTCGGCGATGCGCCAGCCGCGGAAGTTGGACAGGCCGTAGTAGCGCACCTTGCCCTGGCGGATCAGCTCGCCCACCGCGCGCAGGCCCTCTTCCAGCGGCGCGGCGACGTCGGTGCGATGGAAGTAGAGGATGTCCAGGTAGTCGGTGCCCAGGCGGCGCAGGCTGTCCTCCACCGACTGGTAGATCCACTTGCGCGACTGGCCGCGCTGGTTCGGGCCATCGCCCAGGGCATTGCCGAACTTGCTGGCGATCACCCAGTCATCCCGGCGGGCGGCGACCGCGCGGCCGACCACCTCTTCGGAACGGCCCTTGTGGTAGACGTCGGCGGTATCGATGAAGTTGACGCCCTGCTCCCGGGCCTTGTCGATAATGCGCCGCGAGGTCGGCTCGTCGGTCTCGCCGCCGAACATCATGGCGCCCAGGCACAGGGGCGAGACTTTCAGGGCGCTGCGGCCCAGGTAACGGTATTCCATGCAGTACTCCTCAGGCGGCATCGCGCTCGGCAAACACTGGGCGGGCAAAGCCCTCTGCGGTAGAGGTCGAAAGCCCGCCGGAATAGGATGCCGGGTGAGTGATGGATCAGCTCCTCGCGGGCCAGGCCATTGTCCAGCGCCTTGGCCGGGTGGAAATGCAGTAGGTTGACGCGCGCCATCGATATAAGGGGGGGAAACGCGTTTGGAATCATGAAGGACTCTCATGAATGGCCCGGCGTGCCGCCGTCCAATCATGTTGAAAGTCCTTGAGTAAAGCCCATTCCAGACGTTTCGCAGGGCAATTCTGTCCTTCCTGCTCGTGATGCGCGCGCAGATCGCCATTGCCTGGCCGTTGGCGCGGCATCTCTGGATCGTGCCGGTTCCCGGCACCACCAAGGCATCGCCTGGAGGAAAACTTCGGCGCGGCAACGCTGGAACTGGACTCCACCGACCTGGCTGCCATCGAAGCCGCGCTGCGGCAGATCGAGAGCGTCGGCGAGCACCATCCGGCACATCTGCAGCAACGGGTGGGTCGCTGAGGCAGGGAAAGCCCGGTGCCGGATGGCACCGGGCATTGGCGATCAACCCTCGAAAGTGACCGGGCGCAAGGGCGCGGTATTCACCTTCAGCTCGAACACGTCCGGCCGCGCGTAGTGGCCGTACACGTCGAAATCGAGGTTGCCCTGGTTGAGCTGGCCCATGTCGAGGTCGGCATAGAGCTCCGTCTCGCAGTCGAACACCGGCCCGGCCAGCACCTCGCCCAGCGGGCTGACGATCATGCTGCCGCCACGCATCACGTAATCGTCTTCCTTGAAGTCCAGGCCGAACGCCTCGCGGTGCTGCTGCGGATACTCGCCCAGGCGGATCGCCTGGCACGCGGAGAGCACGAACACCCGCCCCTCAAGGGCAATGTGCTGCATGGAACTGGCCCAGGACGGCCGATCATCGGCGGTCGGTGCGCAATACAGCTCCACGCCCTGGGCGTACATGGCCTGGCGCAGCGCCGGCATGTAGTTCTCCCAGCAGATCACGCTGCCCAGCACGCCGATCTCGCTGTTCACCGGCTCGATCGTCGAACCGTCGCCGAAGCCCCACACCAGCCGCTCCTGGCCCGTCGGCATGAGCTTGCGGTGGTAGCCGGCGATCCCACGCCCCGGCGCCAAAGTAACGGCGGTGCAATACAGGGTGCGGCCGAAGCGCTCGATGATGCCGACCACGGTGATCACGCCGGTCTGTTCGACGAACTCGGCCAGCGCGGCCAGCTCGGGGCCGTCCAGCGCCACGGCGCCTTCGACGTAGCGCTGGTACAACTCGCGCCCGGCGCCGCTGCGGTTGCCGATCACGCTGCCGAAGCTGGCGCCCTTGGGATAGCCGCCGATGTATGCCTCGGGAAAGACCGCCAGCCTGGCGCCCTGCTCCGCCACGCGGCGCAGGATGCCGCCGGCCTTCTCGACGCTGGCCATCGGCTCGTAGGGAACGGCGGCGGCCTGGATGATTGCTACACGGGTCATGGGGACTCCTGACTGCGGGTGATAAGGAACTAGAAGCGGTTGATGTCGTTGTCGCGGGTTTCCGGCAGGGTCTTCCACAGCACCAGCAGGCACACCAGGGACACCACGGCGAGATAAGCCGCAGGCAGATTCGCGTCGCCGGTCTGGCGGATCAGCGCCGCGGCGATGAAGGGACCGGGGCCGGCGAGAATCGCCAGTGCCAGGTTGTGGCCCAGCGCAGCCCCGGTGGAGCGGATCGAGGCCGGGAAGACTTCCACCAGCAACACCACGTCCATCACCGCGGTGATCGCCACCAGTACGCCCATCACCGTCAGGCCGACGAGGATCGCCAGCGGGTTGCCGGTGTTGAGCAGCAGGAAGATCGGATAGGCGAGCACCGTCAGCGCGGCAGCCGCGCCGAGCAGCAGCTTGCGCCGGCCGATGCTGTCGCTGAGGCGGCCGATCAGCGGGTTGACGATGACGTAGACCACCAGCGCGATGCTGCACAGCCACAGCGCGCTGCTGCGCGGCAGGCCGACGGTACTGACCAAATGGTTGTTGGCGTAGGTGATGAAGTAGTACAGCGAGACGCCGAACAGCGCGGAGAAGGCGAAGGTGGTGATGAAGGCGCGGCGGCGCACGGCCTTGCTCGGCGCGTGGACCTGGTGCGAATCACGCTGGCGCACCATTTCCTCGTAGACCGGCGTATCGCCCAGCTTGCGGCGGATGAACACGGCGATACCGGTCATCACGATGGACGCCACGAACGGCAGGCGCCAACCCCAGGCCGCCAGTTGCGCATCGTCCAGCGCCGAGGAAATGCTCGCCGCGGTGAAGGTGCCGAACAGGAAGGCCAGCCCCGCCGTGCCGGTGATCACGCTGGCGGCAGTGGCGCGGCGGTTCGACGGTGCGCTCTCGACGATATAGATGCCGGCGCTGGACCACTCGCCGCCGACCATCATGCCCTGGATGAAGCGCATGACGATCAGCAGGATCGGCGCGGCGATGCCGATTGCCTCATAGGAGGGCAACAGGCCGATGATGGTGGTGCACACGCCCATGCCGAAGACGGTGATGATCAGCACCGCGCGGCGGCCGAAGCGGTCGCCGACAGGGCCGAGGATCAGCGCGCCGAAGGGCCGTGAAAGAAAGCCGACGGCGAACACTGCCAGCGATGACAGCAGCGACACGCCCGGCGCGCTGGAGGGGAAGAACAGCATACCGATCACGGCGGCGAAGTAGCCGTAGATGGCGAAGTCGAACCACTCCATGAAGTTGCCGATGCCGACCGCCATGGCCCGCTTGCGGATATCCGACTGCCCTTTGCTGGTATGGATACTGCTAGCACCCACGCTTTGCGAAATCGCGTCCACAGGACTCTCCATCCCTTGTTATGTTTGTGTGGACGCCAGACTAGGAAGCCCCACGACCGCAGGGCAAACGATTAGGAAATATGAGCCGGATTAACGTACGTAATATCGCGCGGATCGACCTGAACCTGCTGCTCACCTTCCACTGCCTGATGACCGAGCGCAGCGCCACCCGCGCCTCGGCCATGCTGCACGTAACCCAGGGCGCGGTGAGCTCGGCCCTGCGCCGGCTGCGCGAGCATTTCGGCGATGAGCTGTTCATCCGCACGGCTTCCGGCATGCAGCCCACGCGCAAGGCGATGGAGCTGGCACCGAAGATCGCCGAGGCGTTGACGTCTATTTCCGGGGTGCTGGGCGCCGAGCCGGATTTCTCGCCGCGCGATTCCAGCTACGTGTTCAATATCGGCCTGTCCGACGACATCGAGGCCTACCTCGCCCCGCGCATCGTCAATGCCGCAGCCGCGGAAGGCCTGGGTGTGAGCTTCGCCTTCCACCAAAGCAACAGCTCGCTGTGGAAGCAGTCCCTGCAGGACCCGGACATGGACCTGGTGATCTGCAGCGAGCCCAAGGACTTCAACACCAGTTACTCGTCGCAGGTGTTGTTTTCGTCGTCCTACTCGTGCCTGTTCCGCTCCCGTGACCGTGCGGCGGTCGAGCCGATTGCCCTGGAGGAATACTTCGCCGCGAATCACGTGCGGGTCTCCTACGACGGCCGGCGCGGCTTCATCGACGACATGTTCGAAGCGGCAGGCTACGCACGGCGCGTCACCGCCTCCTTCACGCACTTCAGTGGCGCGCTGACGACGCTGATGAGCAGCGACGTGATCGCCACCATCCCCAGCTTCGCTGCCGAAAGCTACGCGGCGATGGCCGACCTGAGTGTGAGCCCGGTGCCCTTCCCGGTGCCGTCCTTCCGCTGCTTCATGGTCTGGGACATTGCCCGGCACAACAAGCCGCACCACCAGTGGCTGCGGCAGTTCATCGGCGAACTGGCGCAGAAGCTGGGCTGACGGGCCAGCTCTGCCGGGCTCTTGGCCTACAGCTTGTCCAACGCCAGGGGTCGATACAGCGGCTCGCTGCTCAGCACCTTGATGCCCTCTGGAGAACTCTCCAACAGGCGACGCTCGCTGTCGGCCACCAGCAGTTCCAGGCCATAACCCAGCTCGCCCAGACAACAGGCAATGCTGCTCACGGCCTCCTTCGCCCACGGCAGGTCGGAATCGAAATGGCCGAGCAACCGGCCATGGCGCTGAATGATCAGACGGTACTTCTGCATGGAAATCTCTCGACGAAGAATCGGACTGGAATGAATCTTGGTATCGAATCAAAACCTTGACAGAGCCTACCGATCTGGCAGATTTTGTCCATGTAGTTTTTGATCGACACCATATTTACCCGCTTCACCAGGAGTGTTCCGCGATGAACCTGCCCTCCATTCGCCTCGATGCCCTGCTCACTGGCCGCGCCGTGCCTTTCACCCGGCCAGGCTCGCGCAGCGCCATTGCCAAGCTGCCGCGCCAGGCGGCACTGAGGGTGACCAGGCTGGGCCTGGAAAGCGACGAGCAAGGTGATCTGCGCGTGCACGGCGGGGTGGAAAAGGCCATTCACCACTACCCCCGCGAGCACTACGCCGACTGGTCCGCCGAACTGGGCGAACACCCGCTGCTGAGCCAGCCCGGCGCATTCGGCGAGAACTTCAGCAGCACCGGCTGGACCGAACGCGATCTCTGCCTGGGCGACCGCATACGCGCCGGCACGGCGTTACTGGAGGTGTCGCAGGGGCGCATGCCCTGCTGGAAGCTCAACGACCGCTTCGACGTGATGCAAATGGCCCTGCGGGTGCAGGAGTCGGGACGTACCGGCTGGTACTACCGGGTGCTGGAGGAAGGCACCGTGGCCGCCGGTGCGACGCTGGAAGTGGTCGAGCGTCCGTATCCCGACTGGTCGCTGCAACGGCTCTCCGCCGTGCTGTTCGACAAGCGCGTGGATGCCGATATCCTGCGCGAATGCCTGGAACTGCCGCTGCCGCCGAACTGGCGCCGAACCTTGTCACGGCGCCTGGAGAACGGCGCGGTGGAAGACTGGAGCCCGCGCCTGGAAGGCGCGCCGAGAGCCTGACTCAGGACTCCACGGCGCGAGCCGGAACCTGCGCCGGCGCGCGGTGCAGGCCGATGGCCCAGAGCACGCCAACGGTGAGCAGAACAATTGCCAGCGCTTCCACCGGACCGGGCAAGCGCTGCTCGTTAATGTAAGCATAGGCGCAGGCGAACAACGTCTCGAAGACGATCAACTGCCCGCCCAGGCTCATCGGCAAGCGGCGCGTCGCCGCGTTCCACAGGCCATTGGCGACCCAGGAACCAAACACGGCGAGGAACAGCGACACCCAGAGGAACGCCATCCAGCGCTCCGTGGAAATGCCACTGGGCACTGCCTGCGGCGCAATCAGCACGCCAACGCCCGCCAGTATCACGGCCATCACGCCCGTCACCACGCCGATCAGCGTCGACCATTCATGACTGTTGAAATGGCTGGCCTTCAGGTAACGCGCGTTGGCGCTGGCATACCAGGACCAGCAGGCTACGCCGCAGAAGCCGCAGACAATGCCGAGAATGCGCTCGCCCGAGGTACTGCCGGACGCCATCAGGGCCGAGGGGTCGAGGTTGATGCAGAGGATGCCCAGCGCCACCAGCGCCAGCGGCAGCTTCATCCGCGACAGCGGCAGCGAATCATGTTCCGAACGGCTCTGGTAGGCGATCGCCAGCGGCATGATGCCGTTGATCAGCGAGGCCGCCGCCACTCCGGCGAACTGCACCGCCGCCGAGAGCAGCGCGAAGTACAGCAGGTTGCCGGCCAGGGACAGGCGCACCAGCATCGAAAGGTCTTCGCGGCTGACCCGGCGCAACAGGCCGAGGGCCACCGGCAAGGCGATCAGCAACGAGATGGCGCCATACAGCGCGAAACGCACGGAGCTGATCAGCAGCGGGTTGAATTCCGGCACCAGCGACGGCGCCAGGATCACGCCGCCCCAGATTGCGCCTGCCATGCCTGCGTAGACCACCCCGCGTTTCATCTCCAACGACCTCGATACTGCAATGAATGCCTAGAAAGTGCCGCCACGGTAGCGGCTGTGCTAGCTTCTGACCAAGGATAAATCCGCACCGAGGCATTCCCCGGAGGAATGCCAGACGCTTTCACTGGAGCCCCGTCATCAGCCGATATCTGCGCACCCTGCCGCCGCTGGAAACCCTCATCACCTTCGAGGCCGTTGGCCGCTGCGGCAGCTTCACCCAGGCCGCCACCGAGCTGTTCCTCACGCAGAGCGCAGTGAGCAAGCAGATGCGGGCGCTGGAAAGCAGCCTCAAGGTGCCGCTGTTCGAGCGCAAACCGCGTGGCGTCACCCTCACCGCTGCCGGCGCGGAGCTGCTGAGCACCGTGGACATGCTGCTGGAGCGCCTGCAGCACAGCGTGCGACGCATCCGCAACGTGCATCAGAGCAACGCCGTGTCGGTGCTGGCGACCCACGCGATGGCGCAGTTCTGGCTGTTCCCCAGGCTGATCGAGTTCAACAAGGCGCATCCCGGCATTGCCGTGCATGTGCACGCGATCAACGAGATGGACGAAGCCAGCCTGGTGGATTTCGACCTGGGCATCCTCTACGGCGCAGGCGACTGGACCACGCTGGACAGCCGCTTCGTGCTGCCGGAAGTGGTATACCCCGTCGCCCGCCCGGACTTCGACGCTTCGCGCATCACCAGCCTCGACCAGCTCGCCGCCGCGCCGCTGGTGCAACTGGATACCTCGGCCTGGAGCTGCCTGGACTGGCACGACTGGTTCGGCCACTTCGGCAAGGATTACCAGCCGGCGGAAAGCGACCCGGTGTTCAACCAGCTCACCCTCGCCTACCGCGCCGTGCAGCAGGGCATGGGCATCGGCCTGGCCTGGGGCTTCATGGCCGACGAAGCGGTGGCCAGCGGCGAGATGCAACGGGTGACCGACCTGGCCATGGTCACCGAGCGCGGCGAATACCTGGTGTCGCTACGCCATCGAGAACTGTCGCCGGCCGCGCAGCTGTTCCATGACTGGTTGCTCGCATCACTGGGCCTGGGTGAAGCGACCGCGTAGCAACTCGATCACCTGCCCGATCGACGGCCCCTGCAGCGCTGGGGGTACGGGCGCCTCGCCGAACTCGCGCCAGACGAACAGGGTCAGCTCGGCGCCGTCGGTCTGGGTGGCGGCATCCTCGATATGGGCGAACCGGCTCAGCGTGCGATAGCGCTCATCGGCCCAGAACAGTTCCTCCACCCAGGCGTACACCGGGATGAAATGGAAGTGGATCGGGAAGCCTGGCGAGTGACCGAAGCGGCCGATGTACAGCCATTTGGGTTGCAGCGTCTGTTCGAGGATGCGCTGGACCTTCGCCATCAGTCCGCCCATTTCAGCCAGCGCGGCTTCCGGCAGGTCGGCCAGGGAGCCCACCGGCTGCTTCGAACCGAGCATCAGGTAACCCGGCAGGGCGGACGCCAGATGGTGGTTGAGCAGCCAGTGCCCGGTCTGGTGGATGACGTGGGAGGAAGGAATCTGCATCGACTGGCGTCCGGCGAAACGGGACGCCAATCTAGCAGACACAGCTCTTGCAAGGGCGCTCAGACGAGCGCGACCCAGCCGCGGAAGGCGAAACCGACGTAGAAGGCCTCGATGCGGCTGAAGCCGGCTTCCCAGAGCAGCGCTTCGTCCTGCTCGGGAGTGAGGATGTTCAGGTGCGCATCCACGGCGCTGCGAGCCTGCTGGGCGTTGGCCGGTTCCATCCCCGAGCTGACGGCGAAATCGGCATAGCGCGATAGCCAGCGCGCCCGTTCGCCAGTGCCTTGCGGTACGCACAGGTGCGCCATGACGAAGGCAGAGCCGGGCTTGAGCCGGGAGTGGATCTCGCGCAGCGTGCGCAGGCGCTCCGCCTCGGGCAGAAAGTGCAGCGTCAGCAGGCAGGCGCCACCGTCGAACGGGCCTGGCGGTGCGTCATCGATATAGCCCTGCAGCAGGTCGGCCCGACGAGCGTGCGGCCCCAGCATCTGTGCGGCCACCGCGAGCATCTCGGCAGAAGGGTCGACGCCAGTGAAGCGCCAGGACGGCTGGGCCTCGGCGAAGGCCCGCAGCTCCATGCCGCCGCCCGCGCCGAGCACCAGCAGGTGGCCGTCGGGCGGCGCATGCTCGGCCAGCAGGATGGCGGCCATGCGGTGCAGGTCGAACAGGCCGGGGACGAAACGCGGCGGATTTTCCGCATAGCGCGCGGCGGCATCAGGATCGTGGAACGGGGCCATCAGTTCGGAGTGGTTCACGGCGAGTCCTTTCGACGTCATTCGGAGGCGAACAGCTTTTTCAGTTCCCGCTCGCGGACGGCCTTGGCCATGGCGGTGAGGAACACCTTGAACAGCAGGCCGCAGAACAGAGCGGTCAAGGCGACGGTGAAGAAGGTCGCCACCAGCCAGTCGACCGCCGCCCAGCCGCTGGCGATCACTACCGGACGGTAGACCAGGGTGCCGGCGATCACCACCCAATGGCTGAAGCAGTAGAAGCACTGGAACAGGTGGCCGACCTGCGGGTGAATCTTCCAGGCCAGCGCGCGCAGGGGTGCGAAGAGTTCGGTCTGGGTGACGGTCATGGACAGGGCGGATGCGGCGATGGCCAGCGCCAGGCAGGTCCACAGCGCACCGGCCAGCGGCGAGTTCAGGAGGTCGATCATGAAGGGATTCCTGGTGGGTTCGGATTCTTTCGTTACCTTTAAAGTATCGTGATTGAACACACAGGGTCAACGCTCGGTATCGAGCGATGTTCATCGAGGGAGGGTCAGCGGTCCTGCGGGTAAAGCGTGCTGAAACGCTCGGCGAGATCGGCCAGCGACACGGCGCCCAGGCGTTCCAGGAGGATCGCCGTGGCCTGCTCCATGGCGTCCTGCAGCGCAGCGTTGACCACCTTTTCCACCAGGCAGTCCGGGTGGACGTTGTCGAAGCCCATGGCGAACAGGCGCTCGCTGCCCACCGCGCGGTAGACGTCCAGCAGCGTGACCCGGGCCAGGTCGCAGTCCAGCGTCCAGCCGCCGCCGTGGCCCTTCTCCGAGCGCACGTAGCCGGCCTCGCGCAGGCCGCCCATGGTCCGCCGCACCACGGCCGGGTTGGTGCCGAGCATCCGGGCGATGTGCTCGGAGGTCACGGGCTGGTCGTCACGGGCCATGTGCAGCAGCACGTGGAGCATGCGCGAGAGGCGGCTGTCGGTTCTCACTGCGGAATCTCGAAGGGAAATGCGACAGCATCATCGCATCGCGCCACTGCAAGCTTCAAACCCCTCGGCCACTGGCATTGCGATGGGAATGGGCGACAATGGCGGCCACGCGCCCTCCTCCGACTCGCCGCGAGCCTCCCGACCATGAACGATCTTTCCATCCAGCTGGTGCAGGCCGGCCCCGAGCACCAGGACCTGATCCGCAATCTCTACCAGTACTACGCCTACGAGTCATCGGACTGGGAAGACGAGGACGTCGAGGTCGACGGCCGCTTCTACATCCACGAAGAGCACCTGGCGCGCTACTGGAGCGAGCCGGAGTGGAGCGCCAACCTGATCCTCGCCGACGGCTTCATCGCCGGCTTCCTGCTGGTGGAAGGCAGCGAGCTGCCGGGCATCGATGCGCTGGAGCTATCGGACCTGTTCGTCCTGAAGAAGTACCGCCGCCTCGGTATCGGCCGCGCGCTGGCCAACCAGGTGCTGCTGGGCAATCCGGGGCCCTGGCTGGTGCGTTTCTACGCACAGGACGAGGTCGCGGCAGCTTTCTGGAAGGCCGTATTCGCCGACCTGCCGCGCCCGGTGCAGAACGTCGAGCCAGGAGACGATCCGCAGTTGATGAGCTACCTGATCAACCCGGCCACGCACTGATGGGCTGTACGCCAGGATCAGTCTTCTGTCATTTCCGATCATTGAGCGACTCGCCAACCCGGCCGTATCGTCCTGAGTGAACAACAAGAACCCTCAGGAGGTATTCCCGTGACCGCACTGAACCTGCATCCCCAGGCCGCCGCTTCCCTGGCCAGCTGGCACCAGATGGTGGCTGCCAAGAACCTGTCCAACCTGCCGCAACTGCTGGCGCCCAACGCGGTGTTCCGCTCGCCCATGGCGCACACGCCCTACCCCGGCGCCCCGGTGGTCTCGACCATCCTCAACACCGTGCTGCAGGTGTTCGAGGACTTCACCTACCACCGCGAACTCGCCACCGGCGACGGCCTGAACGTCGTGCTGGAGTTCAGCGCTACCGTCAGCGGCAAGGAGCTCAAGGGCATCGACATGATCCGCTTCGACGAAGCCGGCAAGATCGTCGAGTTCGAGGTAATGGTCCGCCCGCTCAGCGGCCTGCAGGCCCTGGGCGAGGAAATGGGCCGGCGCCTGGCACCCTACCTGGCGGCAGCCAAGGCGCAGGCCGCGAAAGCCTGACGGACGGATTGCCGGCCACGGGGATTTCTGCTGGGATGAGCCCATCACCCGTTTCAAGGAAATCCCCATGGCCTCCTATGAGGAACTGTTCGCCATCGGCGAGGGCTTCGACGCCTTCGTCGCCCACGGCCTGCCCGCCGAGATCGCTGGCGTCCGCAAGGTCCAGCAGCAGCTGGCCGAGCCCGGTTCGATCAGCGCCGAAACCCTGCACCGCATCCAGGCCATAGAGGGCCATTACCGCCTGCTGATCGCCGGCGAGATGTGGTGCCCGGACTGCCAGATCAACGTCACCGTGATGGACCATCTGCAGCGCCTGCAACCGCGCGTGGAACTGGCCGTGATCACCAAGGGCCGCGCCGAGGACGATCTGCGCGAGCGCATGGCGCTGGACCGTATCCTGATTCCTGTGGTGCTGGTGCTTGATGGGAATTTCCAGCCAGTCGGGCGCTTCATCGAACGGCCGCTGGAAGTGGTGGCCGGTGGCGATGCACTCAAGCCGGCCTACCGCGCGGGCGAGTATCTGGAGAGCACGCTGCGCGACCTGCTCGATCTGTTCGAAAAAGCCGAAGGCCGCGCCTGACCCGCTGCTTGCAGATAGGTAGGGCGCATAACCTGGAACAGGTTATCCGCCGGCACTTTGCGGCGGATAACGCTGGCGCGTTATGCGCCCTACGGAGCTGCCGGAAAGGCAATCGTAGGATGGGTGGAGCGAACAACGGAGTTGCCGGCCAATCGATGGGTATCGCTTCGCTCCACGCCATCCTGCAAAGGCACCGGAGGCCTGTAAGCCGAAAGCAAGAAAAAGCCCCGCAATGCGGGGCTTTTCCGTTCAGGCCAGGCGGATCACATCGAGTACTTCACCGTGAACATCAGGTTGCGCGGCTCGCCGTAGTTCAGGTTGCCGAAGCTGATCCCGCTGTAATAGTACTTGTCGAAGATGTTGTTGAAGTTGACCCGGGTGTCGATGTTCTCGTTGACCTTGTAGCCAAGCATGGCGTTGGTCACCGTGTAGCCGCCCTGCTGGAAGCCGGTGGTGGTGTCCTCGGTCTGGCTCTGGGTCAACAGGTTGCCGCCGACGCGCCATTGGTGCAGTTCGCCCGGCAGGGTGTAGCTGGTGGCGAGCTTGAACAGGTGGCGCGGCTTGCTCGGGTCGAACTGTTTGCCGACGTTGTCCTCGTTGCTGTCGTGCTTGTACTTGGCGTCGACGTAGGTGTAGCCGGCCATGGCCTGCCAGTTCTCGGTGATGGCACCGCTCACTTCCATGTCCACGCCCTGGCTGCGCACCTTGCCGGAGGCGCGCGAGCAGTAGATCGAGGTTGGCGAACTGGGGCACGGCGAGGGGCCGCTGGTGTCGTCGGTGGCGCGCTTTTCCTGGTCGATCTGGAAGATCGCGAGCTGGGTATTCAGCGCACCGCCGAAGTGCTCGCCCTTCAGGCCGATCTCGTAGTTCTTGCCGGTGATCGGGTCGAGCAGGCTGCCGCTGGCGTCGAAGTTGCTCTGCGGCTTGAAGATGTCGGTGTAGCTGGCATAGACCGAGTACACGTCGTTCAGGTCGTAGACCACGCCGGCGTAGCGGGTGACGTTGCGGGTGACCTTCTGAGTGCCGGTGTCGTTGTGCGGGTCCGCCTCGTACCAGTCCAGGCGCCCGCCGAGGATGACCTTCAGTGGGTCGGCGACGTTCAGGCGGGTGGTGACATAGGCGCCCTTCTGCTCCTGGTCGAGCTTCATGTTCCAGAGGCTCATGTCGATGTTCGGCTTCTGCACCGAGCCCGGGTCCCACTTCGTCGGGTCGAACGGGGTCACTGGCGAGCCATCGTTGTAGGTCAGGTCACCCCAGCCGCCGTGGCCGTCGAAGCGTTCTTCGCGGTAGCTGCCGCCGAACACCAGTTCGTGCTCGCGGCCAAAAGCCTGGAACGGGCCGTTGGCGAAGGCGTCGTAGCTCTGGTGGTCGTCGGTGTAGGCGTATTTTCCCGGCCCCATGGTCATGGTCGGGCAGCCTTCGGTGTAGTAGCAGCTGTTGTACAGGCCGAGCATGTCGATGCGCGCCCACAACTTGTCGGCGGCGACCTTCATCTGCCAGCCGTTGTCGAAGCGGTGCACCACGTCGCCGAACAGGTGGGTCGTAGTGGTATCCCAGTAGGACCAGTCGGCGCCGTAGTAATCGGAGCGCTTGAGATCCAGGTGGCGGCCGCCGAGCGGCGCCGGCAGGCCCACCCAGTTGTCGTTCTTGTTGTCGTTCTGGTAGGAAGCGCCCAGGGTGAGGGTGGTGTCCGGGTTCAGGTCGGCTTCGGTGATGCCGTAGAGCACGCCGCGCTCGCCGCTGACCACGTCCTGGAAGCTGTCGCGGGTCTCGTAGGCGGCAACCGCGCGGCCGCGCAGGGTGCCTTCGCTGTTCAGCGGGCCGGAGACGTCGACCTGGCTGCGGTAGCGGTCCCAGGTTCCGGCGCTGCCTTCCAGGCTCATGTGGAAGTCCCGGGTCGGGCGCTTGCGCACCATGTTGACGGCAGCGGCCGGGTTGCCGGCGCCCTGCATCAGGCCGGTGGCGCCGCGCACCACTTCGACACGGTCGAACATCGCAAGGTCCGCCGCGGAAATCACGTCCTGCGTGTAGGTGGAAATGCTGGTGGCCAGGCCGTCGTACATGATGTTGTCGACGTCGAAACCGCGTGCTGCGTAGCTCACCCGCGCCGGGCCGTACTGCTGCACGGTCATCCCGGTGACGCCGCGGATCGCGTCGTCGAGGTCCTGCATGTTCTGGTCTTCCATCTGCTGGCGGGTGACCACGCTGACCGACTGCGGCGTCTCGCGGACGGTCATGTTCAGCTTGGTGGAAGTCTGCATCACACCGGTGGTGTAGGAGCCGGTACCTTCGGTGGTGCCGGGCGCCACACTGGCGGCGCCGACGATTTCGGTCGCGCCCAGGTCAACGCTGTCGTTGCCCGCTGCCTTGCTGCGCACGATGCCGCTGACCTGCGCGCTGTTGCCGTCGACCGTGCCTTGCAGGCCGCTGTCCGCGAGCAGACGGTCGAGCGCCTCGCCCGCCTCCATGTTGCCCTTGAGTGCCGGCGCGCCAACCTTGGCGACCTGGGCACGATCATAGGAAATCCGCATTCCGCTTGCGGACTGCAGTTGCTCCAGGGCAGCGGCCAGGGGCTGCTTGGGCAGGTCGATGACCACGGGGGCGGCGACCGCGGAGAGAGCAAAGGTGGAGAGACCGAGCAGGAGCGCTCCCGACGCTACGTCTTTCATCTGCTAAAGGATCCTTCGGTGCGAGGTTTGCGCTCTGAAGGCGCAATGACTCGGGTTGGCAAATGCCAGCGTGGTGGAGCGCCAGCGGGGAGCCAAAGTGTATGCAGATGTAAATTACTTGTAAATGCGAATGCGTCGCACGCACGACTATTACAACCGCTGGCGCGGCCACATCGTCCGTTTCTCCAGCGCTCACCGGCGGCGCGTTTCCAGCATGAACTCGATGAATGCACGCACCCGCGACGGGACATGGCGCGCGTGGGGGTAGATCAGCAGGAATGGCCGTGTGGTCCGGCCGTAGTCCTTCAGCACTTCCACCAGCTCGCCCCGCTTCAACTCCTCTTCCACGGTGAAGCGGTAGGCCTGCATCAGCCCTCCCCCGCACTTGGCCAGGCTGGCGGTAGCCAGGTAATCCTCCAGCACCGTGAGACTGCCGGACGTCTCGATCTCGACCGGCTTGCCGTCGACCCGGAACGACCAGGGCACGCGCCGCCCGGTACTGGGCAACTCGAACTGGATGCACTCGTGATGAACCAGTTCCTCCGGTGTCTGCGGCGTACCGGCGTGCGCCAGGTACTCGGGCGTGGCGACAATCACGTTCTCCGCGTCCTCCAGGCGCCGCGCCACCAGGGTGGAATCCGCCGGGTCGCGACCACGGATGGCCAGGTCATAGCCCTCGTTGGCGAAGTCGATGTTGCGGTTGCTGACATGCACATCCACCTGCACCTGTGGGAAGCGTCGGCGGAACTCGGGCAGCAACGGAAACAGCCGGTAGTGCGCATAGGGCGTGGGCACGCTGATGCGCAGACGCCCGGACACGACGCTCTGGCCACCGCTGACAGCGCGCTCGGCGTCCACCAGTTGGGTCAGCGCCTGGCGGCATTGCTCGAAGTAGTTGCGGCCGTCATCGGTCAGGCGCATCTGCCGCGTGGTACGCACGAACAGCCGCGCGCCCAGGCGTTCCTCCAGTCGCGCCACCGAGCGGCTGACCGCCGCCGGGGTGATTCCCGCCTCGTTGGCGGCGGCAGTGAAGCTGCCGCTTTCCGCGGCGAGGCAGAACAGCTCGATGCTGCCCAGTTGCAGATCGTCGAAGTGGCGAGTCATGGCCTGCCCAATTGATTACATGAAGTATCAATTCAAATGCCATGGGCCTCATTTTTCAAGTAGCGAATGCCGCCTAGATTGGCCTCCAAGACGCGGGCACTCCGCCCCGCCCCACTCTCGGAGATTCCCCCATGAGCAAGACCGTCATCGTCACCGGCGCCTCCAGCGGCCTCGGCTTCGCTATCGCCCGCGCCTACCTGGAACGCGGCTACAACGTGGTCGGCAACGCCCGCACCCAGGCGCGCCTGGAGGAAGCCGCGGCGAAGCTGGGCAACCCGCACAACTTCCTCGCTGTGGCCGGCGACATCGCCCGGCCGGAAACCGCCAGCCGCCTGTTCGCCCAGGCTATCGAAGCCTTCGGCCGAGTGGACATCCTGATCAACAACGCCGGCATCTTCATCCCCAAACCCGTCATTGATTACACTGAGGAAGAGGTCAACGCCATCGTCGGCACCAACCTGATGGGCTTCTTCTACCCTTCCCAGGCGGCCGCCCGGCATATGTCGGCCAATGGTTCCGGGCACATCGTCACCATCACCGCGTCCATCGCCATGCAGCCCAACGTGAAGGTCCCGGCCTTGCTGCCGGTATTGATCAAGGGTGGCCTGAACAGCGCGGTGCGCGGCCTGGCTCTTGAGCTGGCGGCGTCCCGGGTGCAGGTCAACGCCGTGGCGCCGGGGATCATCGAGACGCCGCTGCACGCCAGCGATGAAGGCACCCACGCCTTCCTGCGCAGCCTGTCGCCCAGTGGCCAGATCGGCAATCCGCAGGATATCGTCGAAGCGGTGCTCTACCTCACCGACTCGACCTTCGTCAGCGGCGCCGTGCTCAACGTCGATGGCGGCTCCACCACTGGGGTCTGGTAAGCAGCCCCGTCGCGAACAACAACGGAGAACCGACATGCCCTATGTGAATATCCAGGTAACCGACGAAGGCGTGACCGCCGATGAACGTCGCCAACTCATCGAAGGCGTCACCGAACTGCTGGAACGCGTGCTGCGCAAGCCGGCCGCGAGCACCTTCGTGGTGATCCAGGAAATCCCCACCGACAGCTGGGGCGTGGGTGGCGAGACAGTCAAGGCACTGCGCGCCAGGCAGAAGGGCAGCAGCTGACCCAGCGGGCACGCCGGGGGCTCGCCAGAGCCGCCGGCGCTTGCCATGCACCAAGCTGGTGCTGATAGGATCGGGAGCCCACCCACCCCTATCGACAGCCGAGGCATGGAATGCTCGTCGCCCTCAAGCGTTACCCGCTACAGGTCAACCTGCTGCTCGGCGGCACCTTCCTGCTGACCATGGGCCGGGCCATCACCCTGCCCTACCTGGTCATCTATCTCTCCACCCAGTTCGGCCTGCCGGTCAACCGCATCGGCCTGATCATGGGTGGCGCATTATTCGGCGGCTCGCTACTCAGCCTCTATGGCGGCTTCCTGATCGACCGCATGCCCGGCTTTCGCCTGATCCTCGGCTTCGGCAGCTGTTTCGTCGCCGCCTTCGCCGGCATGCTGCTGACCAGCCAGCTGTGGCTGTTCTTCCTGTTCCTGCTGGGCTTCAACTTCGCCTACTCGGTCACCGACGTGGTGGTGAAGACCCTCTTCGGCCGCCTGCTGCCAGCCGGAGAACAAGGCCGCGCCTTCTCCGTCCGCTACACGCTGATCAACCTCGCCTATGCCATAGGCCCCTTCATCGGCGCGGCACTGGCGCAGTGGCACACGCATGTTCCCTTCGTCGTCTCCGCAGCCCTGGGCGGCCTTTTCCTGCTGGCCTTCCTGCGCTACGGCGACCGCAGCATGCGCCCGGCGCAAGGGACGGCGCCGCCGTCCTTCATTGCCGTGATGGGGGTGCTGGCGAAGGACCAGCGGCTGATGTCCTTCACCATCGGCGGCGTGCTCACCGCCGTGGTGTTCGGCCAGTTCTCCGCCTACCTGTCCCAGTACCTGGTGGCCACCGGAACGGCGGAATACGCCTACCAGGTGATCCAGACCCTGCTCGGGGTGAACGCGGTGACGGTGATCGCCCTGCAGTACCTGCTGGGCAAGCGCATCGGCAACGAGCACCTGCAGCGCTGGCTGATCGTCGGCCTGGGATTGTTCGTGCTCGGCATCATCGGCTTTGGTCTTTCCCACAGCCTCTGGCACTGGGGGCTGGCGATGGTGGTGTTCACCCTGGGCGAAATCATCGTGATCCCCGCCGAGTACATGTTCATCGACCGCATCGCCCCGCCGCACCTGCGCGGCATCTACTACGGTACGCAGAACCTGGCCAACCTCGGCGGCGCCTTCGGGCCGATCCTGGTGGGCTGGTTCCTGGCACTGTTCGCCCCGCACTGGGTGTTCGTCATGCTCGGCGCCTTCATCATTGGCGGCGGGGTGTTCTACGTGATCGGATCTTCGCTGGGCAATCGCCCCACCGCCGGCCCTTGACCTCAAGTCCACTTGAACCGGGATGCTGGGCTCCATCGACTCGCTCAAGGAGCCCCGCATGCCTTACTCCCTCTTTACCCTGCTGCACATCGCCGCCATCGGCATCGGCGCCACCCTGCTGATGGACGGCTGGAGCATCCTGCGCAAGCGCCTGCTGGGCATACCGTCGCTGGACTATGCGCTGGTCGGCCGCTGGGTCGGCCACATGCCGCGCGGGCAGTTCCGCCACGCCGCCATCGGCAGGGCGGCCCCCGTGCGCGGTGAGCGGGCGCTGGGATGGATCACCCACTACCTGACCGGCATCCTTTTCGCACTGGCCCTCGTCATCCTCGACACCCCCTGGATTTGTGAACCTGTGTTGATGCCCGCCCTGCTGTTCGGTCTGGTGACGGTGCTCATGCCACTCCTGCTGATGCAGCCGGCACTCGGCCTGGGTATCGCCGCGGCTAACAGTTCCAATCCTGCCAAAGCCCGCCTGCACAGTTTGCTGACTCACCTGATCTTCGGGCTCGGCCTGTACCTGGCGGCTCGCCTGCTTGCCACATTCATGTGCAGCAGCTGATCAGCCCCCCAAGCAGTCGCCACAGGTCCGAAATCCTTCGATGGCGAAGTCCGCAGCTCCGAAGGCATCCTCGTCATCGAGGTGAAACGCTGAACCGAGCCCCCTGCGGGTGAAGCGCTCCCCGACGCTGACCCACCACCTATCGGAGCCCCCATGCGAAACCTGAACTGCGACGTGCTGCGCGCCGTACGCACCACCGCCTTCAACAATGAAGTCGCCGCCGAGCTGCTCCGCGAATTGAGCAGCTGCAGCGTCAGCGACGAGCAGGCAAGACGCATCCGGTGCGCCGCCCGCCAGCTCATGCTGGATGCCGACACGCTCGAATACGTCTGGGAAAAGCTCAGCGGCGGATCCACC
Source organism: Pseudomonas sp. HS-18 (assembly GCF_020401845.1). Lineage (NCBI taxonomy): Bacteria > Pseudomonadati > Pseudomonadota > Gammaproteobacteria > Pseudomonadales > Pseudomonadaceae > Pseudomonas > Pseudomonas sp. HS-18. The sequence continues at coordinate 3,153,612 of NZ_CP084413.1, read as the reverse complement.
TGACGCTCCTTGCCGCAGCGAGCGCGGTCCTACACCTCCTGGATCACCGATTCAGCGCGAAGCTGCCTTCCACGGCAATCCCCCCACAGCACATGCACAGCGAACGGCCTGTTCCCCCTGCACTCAGGCGGCCTGCAGACCCGCCCGCTTGAGCAGTTGCTTGCAGCGCTCGGACAGGTGCACCACGCGCAATTGCTTGCCGGCCTTGGCGTAGCGCTCGCGCAGGGTCATCAGCGCCGCGATGGCCGAGTAGTCGACGAAGCTCAGGTGCGCGCAGTCCAGGGTGACCTGCTGCGGGTCGCCCGCCGGGTCGAACTGGTTGAGGAAGGGCGTGGTGGAGGCAAAGAACAACGTGCCGTGGACGCGGTACAGCTTGCTGCCATCCGATTCGTCATGGATATCCGCGTACAGCTCGCGGGCATGCTTCCAGGCGAAGTCCAGCGCCGCCAGGATGATGCCGCAGAACACCGCCATGGCGAGGTCCGTTGCCACGGTGATCGCGGTCACCGCGATGATCACCAGCACATCGCTCAGCGGCACCTTGTTCAGTACCCGCAGCGAGGCCCAGGCGAAGGTCTGCTGGGACACCACGAACATCACGCCCACCAGCGCCGCCAGCGGAATCCGCTCGATCAGCGGCGAGAGGAACAGCACGAAGAGCAGGATCATCCCCCCGGCAACCACGCCGGAGAGCCGGCCACGGCCACCGGAGCTGAGGTTGATCACCGTCTGGCCGATCATGGCGCAGCCGCCCATGCCGCCGAACAGCCCGGAAACGATGTTGGCGCCGCCGAGCGCCACACACTCGCGGTCCGGGAAGCCGCGGCTCTCGGTGATCTCGTCGGTGAGGTTGAGGGTCAGCAGCGTTTCCAGGATGCCGACCATGGCCATCAGGAAGGCATAGGGCGCGATGATCCGGAGGGTTTCCAGGTTCCAGGGGATGTCCGGCAGCGCGAACGTCGGCAGGCCGCCGGCGATGTGCGCCATGTCGCCCAGGGTGCGCGTCGGCAGGCCAAGCAGGTAGACCAGCAGGCCCACGCCGAGGATCGCCACCAGCGCCGGCGGCACCGCGCGGGTCAGCTTCGGCAGCAGATAGACCACCGCCATGGTCAGCGCCACCAGGCCCAGCATCACGTAGAGCGGATTACCGCTCAGCCAATGCTCGCCGTCCTTGAAATGCTCCAGTTGCGCCAGGGCGATGACGATGGCCAGGCCGTTGACGAAGCCGAGCATGACCGGGTGCGGCACCATGCGCACCAGCTTGCCCAGGCGCAGCGCTCCGAACAGGATCATGATCACCCCGCCCAGCAGCACCGTGGCCAGCAGGTACTGCACGCCGTGCTGCACCACCAGCGCAACGATTACCACCGCCATCGAGCCCGCAGCGCCGGAGACCATGCCGGGACGGCCGCCGAACAGCGCGGTCAGGGTGCAGAGGATGAAGGCGCCGTACAGCCCCATCAGCGGGTTGAGGTGGGCGACCAGGGCAAAGGCGATGCACTCGGGCACCAGCGCGAAGGACGTGGTGAGTCCGGCCAGGACATCGGCACGCAGGCGGGCGGGTTTCATTTATCTACTCGGAACGGGGACTTCGAAGGGCCGGCAATGGTACGGAAAACCGCCCTGCCCGGCCACCGCTCCAGCGCTCTTCCGGCCGCGGTGCGGCCTCAGTTCATGGCTTCACCAAGGCGCCATTGAGGAACAGTTGCTCCAGTACCTGGGCGGAACTCGAGCTGGCCGCGCGGCCGTAGCGCTCGGCGTCGACCATGCCGTAGAGCATGGAGAGGAAGAGTTCGGTGAACACCGCCGCAGTGATGTCGATACGGAACCTGCCACTCTGCTGACCGCGTAGGAAGAAGGCGTCCACCGCCTCCGTGTAGTAGCTCCAGCGTTCGGTCGTCGCCTGCATGTCGAGGTTTTCCGCGCGGTACTGGAACAGCAGGAAGTTGAGCATATCGCGATGTTTGAGGTGCTCGGCGATCAACTGCCGCAGCGCCTCCAGGGGTTCGGCCTGCTGCAGCTGGGCAGCTTCGAGAATCTGCCGGATCACCACGTGCCCATAGTCCTCGAGCATTTCCATCAGCCCGTCGCGGGTGCCGCAGAAGCGATGCAGCGTCGCCTTGCTCACCCCCGCCGACTCCGCCAGCTCCTTCAGCGTCGCCCTGGGGCGGTCGACGATGGCAACAGCCAGCGCCTTGAGCAGACGTTCATCGTGGGCGGAGAGAGTCATTCGGGGCCTCTTGTCAGGTGGCGGATCGTCTCATTGTGCAGAAAAAGACCTCTCTTTTGAAAGGTCATGACACATTTTATACACCACAGAAGCAAATGAGACATTATTGACTCATTTTGAGTTTAAAAGGATCATACGCACCTTCCAGATAGACAGACCCGGGTGAATCATGGGCAGGTTGCGTGCAGTAGGGACAATCAGTGCGTTGGTGGCAGCGCTGGCGCTGGCGGGTTGCGGACAATCCGGCGAACCTCAGGCGGCCGCCGAGACGGCAAGGCCAGTGGATGTGGTGGCAGTCGCGCCCGAAGCCCTCACCCTGACGGCGGAATTGCCCGGGCGCATTGAGCCGATGCGCGTTGCTGAAGTGCGGGCGCGGGTGGCGGGCATCGTGGTGCAGAAGCGCTTCGAGGAAGGCGCCGACGTCAAGGCCGGTGACCTGCTGTTCCAGATCGACCCGGCGCCGCTGAAGGCCGCTGTGTCCCGCGCCGAAGGCGAACTGGCGCGAGCCCAGGCCGCGCAGCAGGAAGCCCAGGCACGGGTGAAGCGCTACGAGCCGCTGGTGAAGATCGAAGCGGTCAGCCAGCAGGACTTCGACACCGCCACCGCCGACCTGCGCAGTGCCCAGGCGTCCGTGCGCTCGGCCCAGGCCGACCTGGAAACCGCGCGCTTGAACCTGGGCTATGCCTCGGTCAAGGCGCCGATCTCCGGGCGTATCGGCCGCGCGCTGGTGACCGAAGGCGCGCTGGTCGGCCAGGGTGACGCCACGCTGATGGCGCGTATCCAGCAACTCGACCCGATCTATGCCGACTTCACCCAGCCGGTGGCCGATGCCCTGCGCCTGCGTGAAGCGCTGAAGAGCGGCAACCTCCCCGCCGGCCAGAGCCAGGCGCTGAGCCTGCGCGTGGAAGGCACCCCGTACGAGCGCCAGGGCGAACTGCTGTTCACCGATATCTCGGTGGATCGCGGCACCGGCCAGGTTTCGCTGCGCGGCAAGTTCGACAACGCCGACGGCCTGCTGCTGCCCGGCATGTACGTGCGCGTCACCGCCCCACAGGGTACCGACGCCAAGGCCATTCTCGTGCCGCAGCGCGCCGTGCAGCGCGCCACCGATGGTACCGCCCACGTGCTGGTGATCGGCGCCGAGAACCGTGTCGAGACGCGCCCGGTACAGACCGGCGCCATGCAGGGCGCGCGCTGGCAGATCAGCCAGGGCCTGGCCAGCGGCGACCAGGTGATAGTCGGCGGCCTGACCGGCCTGCAGCCCGGCGCCAAGGTCGAGGCCCGTCACGCCCCTGAGCAACAGCAGGCGTCGCGCCAGTAAGGCAGCGCCGAGGAACTCCCCATGTCACTGTTCTTCATCAAGCGCCCCAACTTCGCGTGGGTGGTGGCGCTGTTCATTTCCCTGGCCGGCCTGCTGGCGATTCCGCTGCTGCCGGTAGCGCAATACCCCAGCGTGGCGCCGCCGCAGATCACCGTCACCGCCACCTACCCCGGCGCCTCGGCGCAGGTGCTGGTGGACTCGGTCACCAGCGTGATCGAGGAGGAGCTCAACGGCGCCAAGGGCCTGCTCTACTTCGAATCCACCAGCAACTCCAACGGCATGGCCGAAGTGGTGGTCACCTTCCAGCCCGGCACTAATCCCGAGCTGGCCCAGGTGGACGTGCAGAACCGCCTGAAGAAGGCCGAGGCACGCATGCCCCAGGCCGTGCTCACGCAGGGGCTGGAGGTCGAGCAGACCAGCGCCGGCTTCCTGCTGATCTACGCGCTGAATTACAAGGAAGGCTCGCAGCGCACCGATACCACCGCCCTGGGCGACTACGCCGCGCGCAACATCAACAACGAGCTGCGTCGCGTACAAGGCGTCGGCAAGCTGCAGTTCTTCTCCTCCGAAGCCGCCATGCGCGTGTGGATCGACCCGCAGAAGCTGGTCGGCTACGGCCTGTCCATCGATGACGTGGGCAACGCCATTCGCGGGCAGAACGTGCAGGTACCGGCCGGCAGCTTCGGCGCCTCCCCCGGCAGCACCGAGCAGGAGCTGACCGCCACCCTCGCCGTGAAAGGCACCCTGGACGACCCGGCGGAGTTCGGCCGCATCGTCCTGCGCGCCAATCCGGACGGCTCCAGCGTAAAGCTGGCCGACGTGGCGCGCCTGGAAGTCGGCAGCGAAAGCTACAACTTCACCGCTCGCCTGGACGGCAAGCCCACCGTGGCCGGCGCCATCCAGCTCTCCCCCGGCGCCAACGCCCTGCAGACCGCCGCCCTGGTGAAGGAGCGCCTGGCCGAGCTGTCGGCGAACTTCCCCGACGACGTCGAGTACTCGGTGCCCTACGACACCTCGCGCTTCGTCGACGTGGCCATCGAGAAGGTCATCCACACCCTGCTCGAAGCCATGGTGCTGGTGTTCCTGGTGATGTTCCTGTTCCTGCAGAACGTGCGCTACACGCTGATCCCGGCCATCGTCGTGCCGGTGTGCCTGCTGGGCACGCTGACGATGATGTACCTGCTGGGCTTCTCGGTGAACATGATGACCATGTTCGGCATGGTGCTGGCCATCGGCATCCTGGTGGACGACGCCATCGTCGTGGTGGAGAACGTCGAGCGCATCATGGCCGAGGAAGGCCTGTCCCCGGCGAAGGCCACGGTCAAGGCGATGGGCCAGGTCTCCGGCGCGATCATCGGCATCACCCTGGTGCTCTCGGCGGTGTTCCTGCCACTGGCCTTCATGGGCGGCTCGGTGGGCGTCATCTACCAGCAGTTCTCCCTGTCGCTGGCGGTGTCGATCCTGTTCTCCGGCTTCCTCGCCCTGACCTTCACCCCGGCGCTGTGCGCCACGCTGCTCAAGCCGATCCCGGCGGGCCATCACGAGAAGCGCGGCTTTTTCGGCGCCTTCAACCGTGGCTTCACGCGCCTGACCGAGCGCTACACGCGGCTCAACAGTGCGCTGGTGAAACGCGCCGGGCGCTACATGCTGATCTACGCCGGCATCCTCGCCCTGCTCGGCTACAGCTACCTGCGCCTGCCGGAATCCTTCGTGCCGGTGGAAGACCAGGGCTACATGATCGTCGACATCCAGCTGCCGCCGGGCGCCACCCGCGCGCGGGCCGACGTCACCGGCCAGGAGCTGGAGAAGTTCCTCGCTTCGCGTGAGGCCGTGGCCTCGTCCTTCCTGGTGATGGGCTTCAGCTTCTCCGGCATGGGCGAGAACGCCGCGCTGGCCTTCCCGACCCTGAAGGACTGGTCCGTGCGCGACAAGTCGCAGTCCGCCGAAGCGGAAACCGCCGCGGTGAACGAGCGCTTCGCCGGTATCAGCGACGGCGCGATCATGGCCGTGACGCCGCCGCCGATCGACGGCCTGGGCAACTCCGGCGGCTTCTCGCTGCGCCTGCAGGACCGCGCCGGCCTCGGCCGCGAGGCACTGCTGGCGGCCCGCGACCAGTTGCTCGGACAGGCCAACGGCAACCCGAAGATCCTCTACGCGATGATGGAAGGCCTCGCCGAGGCACCCCAACTGCGCGTCGAAATCGACCGCGAGAAGGCACGCACCCTGGGCGTCAGCTTCGAGTCCATCAGCAGTGCGCTGTCCACCGCCTTCGGCTCCTCGGTGATCAACGACTTCGCCAACGCCGGCCGCCAGCAACGCGTGGTGGTGCAGGCCGAACAGGGTGACCGGATGACCCCGGAAGCCGTGCTCAAGCTCTATGTGCCCAATACCAGCGGCGAGCTGGTGCCGCTGTCCGCCTTCGTCAGCACCCGCTGGGAAGAAGGCCCGGTGCAGCTGGCGCGCTACAACGGTTACCCGTCGATCCGTATCGCCGGCGACGCCGCACCGGGGGTGAGTACCGGCGAAGCCATGGCCGAGATGCAACGCCTGGCCTCCGAGCTGCCGGCCGGCATCGGCTACGAGTGGACCGGCCTGTCCTATCAGGAGAAGGTCGCCAGCGGCCAGGCCAGCCAGCTGTTCGCCCTCGCCATCCTCGTCGTGTTCCTGCTGCTGGTGGCGCTCTACGAGAGCTGGGCGATCCCGCTGTCGGTGATGCTCATCGTGCCCATCGGCGCCCTCGGCGCGGTATTGGCGGTGACGGTCACCGGGTTGCCCAACGACGTGTACTTCAAGGTCGGCCTGATCACTGTTATCGGCCTCGCGGCGAAGAACGCGATCCTCATCGTCGAGTTCGCCAAGGAGCTCTGGGAACAGGGCCACAGCCTGCGCGACGCCGCCATCCAGGCCGCGCGCCTGCGCTTCCGCCCGATCATCATGACCTCCATGGCCTTCATCCTCGGCGTGGTGCCGCTGGTGCTCGCCAGCGGAGCCGGCGCCGCCAGCCAGCGCGCCATCGGCACCGGGGTGATCGGCGGAATGCTCAGCGCCACGCTGCTGGGGGTGATCTTCGTGCCCATCTGCTTCGTCTGGCTGCTGTCGCTGCTGCGTCGCCAACCCAAACCTGCGCAACAACCGTCGGAGGTCGCGCAATGACCGCCCTGCATAAACCCGCCTGCACCTTGCTGCTGGCGCTGAGCCTGGCCGGCTGCTCGATGGCGCCCACCTACGAACGCCCCGAAGCACCGGTGTCGTCGAGCTGGAACAGCCCCGCCGCGAAGACCGGCCAGGCCGCCAGCAACCTCGACTGGCAAACCTTCATCGTCGACAGCGAGCTGCGCAATCTGGTGGGCGTCGCCCTGGACAACAACCGCTCGCTGCGCCAGACCCTGCTGGACATCGAACAGGCCCGTGCGCAATACCGCATCCAGCGCGCCGACCGCGTGCCGGGGCTGAACGCCGCGGCCAACGGCAATCGCCAGCGGCTGCCGGCTGATCTGTCCAACACCGGCAGCTCGGCGGTGAGCAGCAGCTATCAGGTCGGCCTCGCGCTGCCCGAGTACGAGCTGGACCTGTTCGGCCGGGTGAAGAGCCTGACCGACGCCGCGCTGGAGCAATACCTCTCCACCGAGGCGGCCGCCCGCAGCGCGCGCATCGCACTGATCGCCGAGGTCAGCCAGGCCTATCTCACCTATGACGGCGCGCAGCGCCGCCTGCAGCTCACCGAGCAGACCCTGGCCAGCCGCGAGGATTCCCTCGGCCTGATCAGCCAGCGGCGCAGTGCTGGCGCGGCCACCGCGCTGGACTACCAGGAAGCGCTGGGGCTGGTCGAGCAGTCCCGCGCCGAGCTGGAAAGCAATGCCCGGCAGAAGCAGCAGGCGCTCAATGCCCTGGTGCTGCTGCTCGGTACCGCCGATGCGGCCAAGCGCATCCCGCAGCTGCCCCAGGACAAGCCCATGCTGATCCAGGACATCGCCCCCGGCACCCCCTCGGAACTGATCGAGCGGCGCCCGGACATCCTCGCCGCGGAGCACGTGCTCAAGGCGCGCAACGCCGACATCGGCGCGGCCCGCGCGGCGTTCTTCCCGCGCATCAGCCTGACCGGCAGCTTCGGCACGTCCAGTGCGGAAATGTCCGGGTTGTTCGACGGCGGCTCGCGGTCGTGGAGCTTCGTGCCGACGCTGTCGCTGCCGATCTTCGATGCCGGCCGCAACAGCGCCAACCTCGACCTGGCCAAGGTGCGCAAGGACTCCGCCGTGGCCGCCTACGAAGGCACCATCCAGACGGCGTTCCGCGAAGTCGCCGACGCGCTCGCGGCGACCGACACCCTGCGCCGCGAGGAAGCGGCGCGCCGCGCGCTGGCCAACACCACCAACGAGACGCTGAAGCTGGCCAAGGCGCGCTACGAAGGCGGCGTGGACAGCCACCTGCGCTACCTCGACGCGCAGCGCAGCAACTTCGTCAATGAGTCGGCCTACATCGAGACCAGCACCCAGCGGCAGATTGCGCTGGTGGACCTGTTCCGAGCCCTCGGCGGTGGCTGGAATGGGGAAGCGACGGCGCAGCGCTGATCAGTCGCCGAACACCGGTCGGAAGAAACTCCGCTCATAGCTGAGGATGCAGCGGGTTTCCTCGGCGTAGCGGAACGCGGCCTGGCACTCGGGGTCGTCCATGGACCGCTGCCGGTAGCGCTCGTAGTCGGCCAGGCTGGGGAAGGTGAACATCGCCAGGGCAATGTCGTTCGCCCCCTCGGAGGGCAGGAAGTAGCCGTGGTGCTGGCCGCCGAAGCGTTCCACCAGCGGGATCCACAGTCGGCCGTAGTGTTCGAATTCCTTGAGCTTGTAGGGGTCCAGCACGTAGCGAAGGTAACAGGTGACCATCTTGCCAACTCTCGTCCGGTGAAAGGGACGCCACTGTACCTATTCCTCGCGGGAACACCCAAACCTGCCTTGCCCCACGCCAGGCAGAACTTGTGGGAGCGCAGCCTGCTCGCTCCTGCAGGCTGCGCTCCCCTGTGCAACATCCGCCTGCAACACTGCGCGGCCCGCTAGACTGGCCGCATCTTCAACCATAGCGGGGCACGCGCCCTCCCACGGGCGCCGGCGCAAGGCCGGCGCGGAGCACCACGGCATGTACTTCGACATCATCCTCGACCTCTTCGCAGCGCTCTGCTTCGGCGCGCTGATCGGCATGGAGCGCCAGTGGCGCCAGCGCTTCACCGGGGTCGCCACCCACGGGCTGGTCTCCCTCGGCGCCGCTACCTTCGCCACCCTGCCCTTCCTCATGGGCGCGGAGGACCAGGTAGTGCGCATGTCGGCGCAGGTGGTCACCGGCATCGGCTTCCTCGGTGCCGGCGTGATCATGCGCGACGGCCTCAGCGTGCGCGGCCTGAGCACCGCGGCGACGGTCTGGTGCACCGGGGCGGTAGGCGTGCTGGCCGGCAGCGGCTTCCTCGCGGCAGCGCTGGTCGCCACATTGCTGATCGTGCTGTGCAACCTGACGCTGCCCTCGGTGACACGCTGGATCCAGCGTCACGCGCCGATGGAACCGAGCAGCGAGCGCTACTACACGGTCGAGGCCGTCACCGAGGCCCACCAGGAAGCGCTGGTGCGCTCCACCCTGCTGCGCCGCCTGAGTGCCAACGGCCTGGCCCTGCAAAGCCTGGAGAGCCACGCGCGCAAGACCGGCGGCGAAGTGGAAGTGGCCGCGCTGGTATTGGCCCCCAGCGACAAGGACAGCCTGCTGGAAGCCCTGGTCGGCGAACTGGCACTGGCGCCCTATGTATCGGCGGCCAGCTGGTCGGTCAGCGACGGCCCGCAGTGAGCCGCCCGGAACGCAGAAAGGGAGCCTGTCGGCTCCCTTTTTCATACCCGCCTGGTCAGGCGAAGACGAAGTACTTGCGCACCGTCTCCACCACTTCCCAGGTGCCCTTCATGCCCGGCTCGATGACGAATACATCGCCGGCGCGCAGATGGATCGGCTGCTCGCCCTCGGGGGTGATGACGCAGTAGCCGTCGAGGAAATGGCAGTACTCCCACTTCTCGTAGTTCACCTGGAACTTGCCGGGGGTGCAGATCCAGGTGCCCATGATCTTGCTGCCGTCCGCCGACAGGTAGGCATTGAGGTTGACGGTGTGCGGGTCGCCGCCGATGCGCTGCCACTTGGTGGCATCCAGCACGGGCGTCGGGCAGGTGTCGCGCAGCACGGTAATGAAATCGGACATGTCGGCTCCAGATCGTTTCGGTGAGGGTTCGCCACCCTAGGCATCGACCGCCGGGAACGATTGCCTGGTTCCGACATCGGTTTGCCTGCCAGCGCTGCCCCGCCGCTGCCTGACAGATTTGTCATCCGCCGCTCACCGGCTCGTTATCCACGCTCCTACACGATGCCCGTGGCCCTCGCCACGCCTGGGCGAAAACAACAACAGCAGGCGGTAACCGACCATCCTGCCCTTAGGAGCACATTCATGTATCGCACGCCTCGAAAATACCGACGCAAATTCCCGCTGGCGGCTTCGCTGCTGGCACTGGGCATCGCATCGCCGACCGTCTTCGCCGAAGCGACAACCGAAGAGAAGCCCGAAGGCTTCATCGAAGGCGCCAGCCTGGAAATCCTCAACCGCAACCTCTACTTCAACCGCGACGCCCGCCATGGCCAGTCCGTACCGCCGCGCGGCAACGGCTACTCGGAAGTCTGGGCCCACGGGATCATCGGCAGGTTCGAATCCGGCTTCACCCAGGGCACGCTCGGCGTCGGGGTGGACGCCTTCGCCATGCTCGGCTTCCAGCTCGATACCGGAGATGGCCGCAACGGCGCGGGCAGTTCGGTGGACGTATTGCCCACCGACAACGACGGCCGCACCGAAAGCGACTACTCCAAGGCCGGCGGCGCGGCCAAGGTGCGCCTGTGGGACACGGTGCTGAAGGTCGGCGACGTGTTCCCGGAGACACCCGTGGTGCACTACGGCGACTCGCGCCTGCTGCCCGAGTCCTTCCGCGGCTTCACCCTGCAGAACACCAGCCTGGAAGGCCTGACCCTGCAGGGTGGCCGCCTGCACTCCATGAGCCAGCCGCAATCACGGCAGATGGACGACGGCTTCGCCACCTTCTACGCCGGCCCGGTGGATTCGTCCTGGCTTGCCTACGGCGGCGGTGACTACGCGATCAATGACAATGCCAGCGTCAGCCTCTACAGCAGCCGCCTGAAGGACGCCTGGAACCAGTACTACTTCGGCACTGCGTTGAACTTCCCGCTCAGCGAGGCAGTGGAGCTGTTCGGCGGGTTCAACTACTACAAGTCGCAGGACGAGGGGCGCGAGCTGCTCGGCGAGTTCAACACCAACATCTGGAGCGCCAGCGCCGGCGTGCATTTCGGCGCGCACCGCATCGCCGTCAGCCACCAGCGCAACAACGGCAACAACGACTTCGACTACCTGCGCCAGGCCGACTCGATCTACCTCGACAACTCCATCCAGTACAGCGACTTCAACTCGCCGAAGGAGCGCTCCTGGATGGTCCGCTACGACCTCGACATGGCCACCTACGGCGTGCCCGGCCTGAGCTTCATGACCCGCTACGCCCGCGGTACCGACGCCGACTACTCCAATGCCAACGCCGTGTACATGCGCCGCGACGACAACGGCGACCCGCTGACCGACCAGAAGCGCTGGGAGCGCGACATCGAGGCCAAGTACGTATTCCAGGAAGGCCAGCTCAAGGACCTGTCGCTGCGCGTGCGCCAGGCGACGACTCGCGCCACCGCCTTCGAATCGGACCTGGACGAAGTGCGGCTGATCATCGAATACCCGCTGGCCGTGCTGTAAGGCCGGCGCCTGGCAGGCGGATGACGGAATTGTCAGCTGCGCATCAGCCTGCCGTTAGGCGCCCCTGGGTATAACGGAAGGCATCACCGCCCCCCAAGGCTTCTGGTGATGATTTCCCCCGCAAGACTGCTCCACTTCCTGGCGCTCCACGTGCCCCTTTGGAGGAAGAGGAACCCTCGGCGCCCGCAAGGGCGCCTTTTTTTCGTGGAGCCTGGAAGGTTCGATGTCAGAAGCGCTCGTCCCGAATCGCCGGCAGGACCAGCTCGCGGACGAACGAAGCTCCCGAAAGCTGCAACAACGCATCGACCATTCGCACCACATCATGCACTGGAACCTGATGGCCTCCTCCTCGGCGAGCGGCATCCGCCAGGGGCGTGGTCAGCGGATCCTCGGTGTTCAGGTAACCCAGCTGGAGCACGCTCACCGCCAGCCTGCTGTCCCTGAAGCCCTCGCGCAGCGCATCGGCCATGCCATTGAGAGCAAACTTGGAAGCACCGAAGGTCACCTCGGGACGTCCGCTCTGGCGCAAGCCGGATGTCGACCCGGTCAGGATCAGTTGCGGCCGTGGCGAGTCCAGCAGCCTGGGAACCAGGCGCCTGAGCAGGAACAGCGTGGCGGTGATGTTCACGTCGACCAGCCTGCCGATGGACTCGTCGGAATCGCTGAGGAAGCAATAGCCTTCGCTGAAGGCCTCCTCCTCCCAGATGCCGACATTGCAGATCAATACATCCAGCTCGGCAGGCGCCTGCGCTTCGATGGCTGACGCGGCCTCTCCGGCGACCGACAGGTCGGCTTCGATCCACTCGAGCTGGACGCCTTCAACGGCCGCCAATGCATCCGGCCGCCTGCGCGATACGCCCACCACGCTATCGCCCGCCCGTCCCAGGCCTTCGGCCAGCGCGCGGCCCAGCCCCCGGCTCGCGCCCACAATCATGATGTTCATCGAACGTCTCCCCGGCGCCTGCCTGTCCAGTGTGCTTTTGCGCAGGGGCGAATTCGCCACTGCGCAAAGGTTCGGGCCGGACTCTAAAACCTCAACCTAGCCTGAGGTCAATAGAAGCAATCGCCCAGAAATGAGCCGGAATCGCTGCGCGGAGTTCGTCGTTCCCTTTGGAGCGATGAATAGGCGGGAAGACTGCCAGTCGCCTCGGCAGCCGGGTGCACGGGCGGACAACCGACAGAGAGCACGTCTCCGACTGCTACGGCCAGGAGCGAGCGGCAGCGCTGCAAGTGACCTCCGAGCGCTGGCGGGGCGACACAGGGGGATCGATCCGTGCGATGCCTGGGGCGGGCATTTCCAGGGCCCCACACCAGGCATCCACCACGGTTACCGCCGATCTTTCGAATCGCGCTCCGGGCGGTCGTTTTTCTCATGGGGCTCTTCGATCACGGGGCCTGGACGCGCAGGATCAGGCTCGTCCTTGCGCACCGGTGTCCTGGGCGGTCTTTCGCCCGGCTTGTCGTGCTCGGCGATCGGCCCCGGCCGCGGCTCGGGTACAATTTCCTCTTTCACGCTGCATCTCCCGGGACAGTACTGCCCCTGTACGCTGGTGGCTCGGGGCACAGGCAGGCGGCCAGAGCCGCTGCCACCCCTGTGCCGGACAGAGCGTCGGAGTGGCGGACGCTCCATCGATGGAAACATCCCGGCCGGGATAGTTCAGAGCATTTCCCGACCGTACATCTGCCCGGCTCGTCAGCGGCCGAGGCCAGTTCCCTCCCGCTGCACCCGGGCATCCTCATCCCGCCGATGCATCCACCGATACAACGCCGGCAGCACCAGCAGCGTCAGCGTGGTCGACGAGAGGATGCCGCCGATCACCACGGTCGCCAGCGGCCGCTGCACTTCCGCACCCGTGCCGGTGGCCAGGGCCATGGGCACGAAGCCCAGCGAGGCCACCAGCGCGGTCATCAGCACAGGGCGCAAGCGGGTCAATGCGCCCTCGCGGATCGCCGCGTCGAGGCCACGCCCCTCCTCCCGCAGGCTGCGGATGAAGGAGATCATCACCAGGCCATTGAGTACCGCCACGCCGGACAGCGCGATGAAACCGACGCCTGCCGAGATCGACAGCGGGATATCCCGCAGCCACAGCGCGACCACGCCACCGGTGAGGGCAAAGGGAATCCCGGTGAAGACCACCAGCCCGTCGCGCACGTTGTTGAACATCATCAGCAGCAACGTGAACACCAGCAACAGCGCCACCGGCACCACGATCTGCAAACGCTGCGCCGCCGACTGCAACTGCTCGAACTGGCCGCCCCAGGTCGTCCAGTAGCCGGCCTGCAGCTTCACCTGCCGCTCGATGTTGCCGCTCGCCTCGGCGACGAACGAACCGATATCCCGCCCGCGCACGTTGGCGCTCACGACCACCAGGCGCTTGCCGTTCTCGCGGCTGACCTGGTTCGGCCCCTGCACCAGTTCCAGGCGTGCCACTTCGCCCAGGGTGATGAAGCCGATGCGCGAATCCGTGGCATTGGCCGGGGCCGGCACCGGGATGAGCATGCGCGACAGGGCGTCGATGTCGCTGCGCAGGCTTTCCGGCAGGCGCACGATCAGGTCGAAGCGGCGGTCGCCCTCGAACAGCGTGCCCGCCTCGCGGCCACCGATGGCCACGGAGACGTTGTCCTGGATGTCGCCGACATTCAGCCCGTAACGCGCGGCACGCTGGCGGTCGATGTTCACGGTGAGCACCGGCAAGCCGCTGGTCTGCTCGACCTTCACCTCGGACGAGCCCTGCACCTGGCGCAGCACGCCGGCGATCTGCTCGGCGGTCTGGTTCAGGACCGCCATGTCGTCGCCGAAGACCTTTACCGCCACGTCGCTGCGCACCCCGGAAATCAGCTCGTTGAAGCGCAGCTGGATCGGTTGCGACAGCTCATAGGCGCTGCCCGGCACGCCATTGGCGGCTTCCTGGATTTCCGCTTCCAGCTGCGCGCGACTCTTCTTCGGATCGGGCCACTGCTCCTTGGGTTTCAACATCACGTAGGCGTCGGAGATATTCGGCGGCATCGGGTCCGAGGCGATCTCCGCGGTGCCGGTGCGGCTGAACATGCGTTGCACCTCCGGCACCTTGACCAGCACCTGGCGCTCCAGGGCCTCCTGCATGGCCACCGATTGCGACAAGCTGGTGCCCGGCGTGCGCAGCGATTGCAGGGCGAAGTCGCCCTCGCCCAGGCTGGGCACGAACTCGCTGCCCATGCGGCTGGCCAGCAGGCCGGAGAGCAGCACCAGCACCGCGGCGCAGGCGAACACCAGCGCGCGGCGCGCCATCACCCAGTCCAGCACCGGTTCATAGGCGCGGCGCGCGCCACGCATGAGCAGGTTTTCCTCTTCCTTCACCTTGCCGCTGATGAACAGCGCGATGGCCGCCGGCACGAAGGTCACCGAGAGGATCATTGCGCCCAGCAACGCCAGCACCACGGTGAAGGCCATCGGGTGGAACATTTTCCCCTCGACGCCGGTGAGGGCGAAGATCGGCAGGTACACCACCATGATGATCAACTGCCCGTAGATCAGCGCGCGGCGCGCCTCCTTCGACGCGGCGAAGACCTCGTGCATCCGCTCGCGGCGGGTCAGCAGGCGGCCGTGGTGCTGCTGTGCGTGGGCCAGGCGGCGGATGGCATTCTCGACGATCACCACGGCGCCATCGACGATGATGCCGAAGTCCAGCGCGCCGAGGCTCATCAGGTTGGCGCTGATGCGGTTGCTGAACATGCCGGTGAAGGTGAACAGCATCGCCAGCGGGATCACCATGGCGGTGATCAACGCCGCGCGGATATTGCCCAGGAACAGGAAGAGTACTGCCACCACCAGGATCGCCCCCTCGGTGAGGTTGCGCTTGACCGTGGCGATGGCCTTGTCGACCAGTTGTGTACGGTCATAGACGGTCACCGCCTTGACCCCGGCCGGCAGCGTGCGGTTGATCTCGTCCAGCTTGGCCGCGGCAGCCTTGGCGACGGTGCGGCTGTTCTCGCCGATCAGCATGAACACCGTGCCGAGCACCACTTCGCGGCCGTCCTCGGTGGCGGCGCCGGTGCGCAGCTCGCGCCCCAGGCCGACCTCGGCGACATTGCGCAGACGGATCGGTGTGCCGTCGACATTGGCCACGACGATGTTGGCGATGTCCTCCAGGCTGCCCACCTGCCCCGGCGCACGCACCAGCAACTGCTCGCCGTTGCGCTCGATGTAGCCGGCGCCGACGTTGGCGTTGTTGCGCTCCAGTGCAGCGATCACGTCCGCCAGGGTCAGCCGGTAGGCCGCCAGCCGGCGGGTATCCGGGGCAACCTGGAACTGCTTGGCGAAGCCGCCGATGGTGTTCACCTCGGCCACACCCGGCACGTTGCGCAGTTGCGGCTTGATCACCCAGTCCTGGATCACCCGCAGATCGGTCGGCGTGTACTCGCTGCCATCCTGCTTGCGCGCGCCCGGCTCGGCCTCGATGGTCCACAGGAAGATCTCGCCCAGGCCGGTGGAGATCGGCCCCATGGCCGACTCGACGCCCTCGGGGAGCTGCTCGCGCGCCTGCTGCAGGCGTTCGTTGACCAGTTGGCGGGCGAAGAACAGGTCGGTACCGTCCTTGAAGATCACCGTCACCTGCGACAGCCCCGAGCGCGAAATCGAGCGCGTCTGCTGCAGGCCCGGCAAGCCGGCCATGGCGGTTTCCACCGGGTAGGTGATGCGCTGCTCGGTCTCCAGCGGCGTGAAGCCCGGAGCAGACGTGTTGACCTGCACCTGTACGTTGGTGATGTCGGGCACCGCGTCGATGGGCAGTTTCTGGTAGCTGGCGATACCCAGGCCGGCCATGCCGAGAACGGCGAGCAGCACCAGGTAGCGCTGCTCGATGGCAAAACGAATGATGCGTTCGAACATGCTGGCGCCCCGTCAGTGAGCGTGGGACGCCGAGCTCTTGCCCAGCTCCGACTTGAGAATGAAGCTGCCTTCGGCCGCCACCTGATCACCCGCCGAGAGTCCCGCCAGCACTTCCACCTGGCCGGCGCTGCGCAGCCCAAGGTTGACCGGGCGCGGGTCGAAGCCTTCGGCGTTGCGCACGAATACGCTCGGCTGGCCTTCCACCTCCTGGACGGCCTGCTCCGGCACCGCGACCGGCACCTGGCGTGCCGAACTGCTGACCCGCACGTTGACGAACAGGCCCGGGCGCCAGGCGCCATCGGGATTGGCCAGGGTCACGCGGGCCACCGCGCTGCGGGTCTGCTCGCCGAGCAGGTTGCCGACGTAACTCACGCGACCGTCGACCTGCATGCCCAGGTCCGCCGCTTCAACCCGTGCCGGCTTGCCCACCTGAACCCGCGCGAGGTCCTGCGGTGCGACACTGAAACTGGCCCAGACCCGCGACAGGTCGGACAGCGTGAACGCCGCCGTGGTCTCGCTGACCACCTCGCCGGGCACCAGGTGCTTCTCCACCACCACGCCGTCGAACGGCGCCCGCAGCTCGTAGCGGTTGCCGCCGGCGCTGGCCGAAACGCCGATCAGGGCGTTGGTCTTCTGCTGCGCATTGGCCAGGGCGATGCGGGCTTCCTCCAGGCCCTGGCGGGCCTGGAGATAATCCTTCTCGGCGGAGATTTTCTCCTGCCACAGCTCGCGTTCGCGTTCGAAGGTCTTGTTCGCCAGGCTCGCCCGGCGCTGGGCGGCGGCCAGCTCGCTGCGCAACTCGGACACCTGCTGGCTGGCGATCACGGCCAGCAGCTCGCCCTTCTTCACGTTCTGCCCGAGCTCAACCGCCACCGACTCCACCACGCCCGGCGTGCGCGGTACGACGTGGGCAGTGCGGTCCTGGTCGAAGCCGATCTCGCCGGGCAGGCTGAATGCCTCATCCAGCGCCTGCGGCCCGGCTGTGACCAGTTGGATGCCGGCTGCCTCGATCTGTGCCGGGGTCAGATGCAGGACTTGCTCTTCGGTTTCGGCTTCCTGGGCGGCGTGATGCTCACCGTCGGCATGGCTCGCCGCTTCGGCATGAAGGGTCGGCGCCAGGCTGTTGTGGTGCTCGCCGTCCGCGTGGGTCGCATCGTCGAGGTGGTTGCCACCGGCCTGTTCGCTGCCCATCCAGGCATAGGCGCTGACGCCCAGCGCAGAGGCGAGCAGCACGGCGGCGGCGAGAGGGGTTTTGTTGATCATGGAAGCTCCGGAAAGTATCCGCCGGCACCGCGCTGTGACGCTGGCACCGCAAGGTGATGGAGGTTGCTGAAGAGGTCGTGGACGCACCAATGCACCAGCAGGCCCGCAGTCGGCGCCGCGGCAGACGGCGTCAGGGTCACCAGCAGCAGGGCGAGCCAGGCGCGGCGAGCCTTAGCGGGCCGCGCCGACATCGCCGTAGACCCGTTCGATACGGCCCCAGGCATCGCTGACCTGGGCCAGCGCGCGCAGGTACTGGTCGCGCGCGGTGATCAGGGTGCGTTGGGCGTCGAGTACTTCGAGGAAGCCGAACTTGCCCATCTCGAAACCGCGAGTGGCGCTTTCCACGGCGGTCTGGGCGGTGGGCAGGATGGTCTGGCGGAAGGCGTTGACCTCGCCCTGGGCGGTGCTCCACTGCTGCCAGGCCTGCTGGGTCTCCTGGCGCAGACGCAGCTCGACGGCGTTGCGCAGGTCACGAGCCTGATCGGCCCGGCGCGACTCGGCGAGGATGTTGCCCTGGTTGCGGTCGAACAGCGGCAAGGGCAGGCTCAGGCCGATCACCGCGATGCGGTCGCGGTTGCCGTCCTCGATTGCCTCCTGGCTGCCCAGGCTGACATCAAGGTCGGGGATCCGCTGGGTCTTCGCCAGACGCACGGCGGCCTCGCCTTCATCGATGCGACTCTGCGCCAGGCGCATCTCGGCGCTGTCGGCCAGACGGCGCAACAGCTCTTCGCTGGAGGGCAGGCCGGGCAGTGAACGGGCTGTCTCGCTGCGCACGCCGGTGAAGTCCGGCGAGGCAAGCCCCATCAGGCTGGCCAGCGCCTGGTTGGCGTCGGCGCGGTCGCGGCGGGCGCGATCCTGCTCCAGGCGCACTTCGGCCAGCTGTACCTGCGCGCGATCGGCCTCGAGCGGCGGGGCCTTGCCGGCGCGGACACGCCCGTCAGCCGCGGCCACTCCACGCCGCGCCAGCTCGACGGACTGCTGTGCCAGCCGTTCACGCTCCTGGGCGCGCAAGGCTGTGAAGAAGGCTGCGATCACCTCGCCGCGCAGCTGGTTGCGCCGCGCCTCCAGGCTCAGCGCGGCGACGGCCTGGCCGCGCTCCGCGAGTTCCACCCGCGCGCCCCGCTTGCCGCCCAGCTCCAGCGGCTGGCTGATGCCCACCGTGGTGGTGCGATTGCGCGATTCGGTGCCTTCCTGCTCCCAGGACAGCGTCGGGTTGCGCAGCAGGCCGGCCTGCTCGCGCAAACCCTGGGCGATGCCGATCTCACGGGCGCTGGCAGCCAGTTCGGGATTGCCATTGGCCGCAGCCTGCAGCGCCTCCTCGATGCCGATCTCTCGGCTTTGCGCCCAGGCAGGCGACTGCCAGAGCAGCAAGGCGAGCAACCCCGCCCATGGAACGAACCCAGTACGTCTTGCAAACACGGCGAACCTCGCACGATGGAGTCAACTTCGACGGCATGCCGTCATTTCCATCGGCGAATCTAGGGGCGCCTCTCTAGCGACAAGGTGACTGGATAATTACAAACATGTAATTGGTCAGCCGGGGAGTTCTCGTTGTATGTATTTAAAAAGGCCTCGCACCTCTTCCAGGTAACTTCAGGAAACAATTCGCGAAATTCCCGGCAGCCCTGCATTCCCCAGAAAACCCTTCAAGAGCAGTCACCTGCAGAACTTCCCCGGTTTTCTGAACAACGCCGAATACAACATCGCCGCGATTGACCCTGAAGTCGCTACAGCTTCTAGACTGCGCGCGCTTTACAGGGCTCGGCGAACTTTCCTGTGTCCCTGGCATTATTTCTCACGCAATTACCGAGTAACTATTGATGAAAATCCTGCTCATCGAGGACGACCACAAGACGGCCGACTATCTGCAACAGGGGCTGAGCGAAAGCGGCTATGTGGTCGACCGCGCCGATAACGGCGTCGATGGCCTGCACCTGGCGCGGCAGTGCGCCTACGACCTGGTCATCCTCGATGTGAACCTGCCGCAGATGGATGGCTGGGACGTACTCGCCAGCCTGCGCCAGCACAGCGATATCCGCGTGATGATGCTCACTGCCCGCGGCCGCCTCACCGAGCGGGTGAAAGGCTTCGACCTGGGCGCCGACGACTACCTGCTCAAGCCCTTCGAATTCCCCGAACTGCTCGCCCGCGTGCGCTCGCTGATGCGCCGCAGCGAACGCATCGACCAGCCCCAGGTGCTGGAGATCGGCGGGCTGGAACTTGACCCCGGCCGCCACCGCGCCTACCGCGACAGCCGCCGAATAGACCTGACCAGCAAGGAGTTCGCCCTGCTGCACCTGCTGATGAGCCGCAGCGGCGAGGTGCTCTCGCGCACGCAGATCATCTCGCTGGTCTGGGACATGAACTTCGACTGCGATACCAACGTGGTGGAAGTCACCATCCGCCGCCTGCGGGCGAAGATCGACGATCCCTTCGCCGACAAGCTGATCCACACCCTGCGCGGGGTCGGCTACGTGCTGGAAGCGCGCGCATGAAGCCGGCCAGCCTGTCGCTGCGCATCGGCCTGTGGGTCGGCGTACTGGGTTCGGTGCTGATAGTCCTGCTGCTTACCCTGGCCTACCTCGCCCTCGACCACCAATTGGACCAGCGCGCCCACCGTGAGCTGGAAGACAAGCTCGGGCAGTTGCGTCACGCGCTGGACGCAGACCCCGGCCTCGCTGCCCTGCCCTTGCGCGGCCATGCCCTGCAGGACCAGCTGATGGGCCACGACAACCTGAGCGCCGCGCTGCTCGACGAGCAACGCGGGCAGCCGCCGCGATTCAGCAGCGGGCCGCCCCGCGACGCAGCGGCGCTCGATGAGTTCGCCGGCAGTGGCCGCGCCTTCGGCTGGACCTCGGCGGACGGTCGCCGCCTGCTGACCGAGCGGGGCCTGGTCCGCTTGCGCGACGGCAATACCCTGCGGGTGTTCCTGACCCTGGATCGGCGCGACGACGATGCCCTGCTCGGCGCCTTCCTGCGCTCGGCCTGGCTGGCGGTACCACCGCTGCTGCTGCTCATTGCCCTGGGTGCGCGCCTGGTGGCCAAGCGCGGCCTGCAGCCCTTGCGGCAGTTCGGCCAGGTGGCCTCGCTGATCACCACCCAGGACCTCAGCCACCGCATTCCCGTGCAGGACCTGCCACGGGAGCTGGGCAAGGCTGCGCGGGCGCTGAACCTGATGCTGCATCGGCTGGATGGCGGCGTGCAGCAGCTCACCCAGTTCTCCGACGACATCGCCCACGAGCTGCGCTCGCCCATCGGCAACCTGCTGGGCAAGGCACAGGTGACGCTGTCGCGGCCGCGGGAAAAGGACGAGTACGAAGCGGTGCTGGCCGCCAGTACCGAAGAGCTGGAACGGGTCGGCCGGATCGTCAGCGACATGCTGTTCCTCGCCCAGGTCAGCCACCCGCGCGCGCTGCTGCCGCAGGAGGCGGTGCAGCTGGAGGAGGAAGCGGCGAAGGTCGCCGAGCTGTTCGATTTCAGCGCGGAGGAAAGGTCGTTGCGCATCGCCATCGAGGGGCATGGGCAGGTCGTGGGCGATCGCCTGATGATCCAGCGCGCCATTTCCAACCTGCTCTCCAACGCGATCCGCCACACGCCCGAGGGCGAATGCATCAGCGTGCAAGTGCGGGACGATGGCGCAACCGTGACGCTAGCGGTGCAGAACCCCGGAACGGGCATTGCCGCCGAGCACCTGCCGCACCTGTTCGAGCGCTTCTACCGGGTGGACAAGGGCCGCTCGCGAGCGCAGGGCGGCACGGGCCTGGGGCTGGCCATCGTGCGCTCGATCATGGAGCTGCACCTGGGTGCCGCCAGCGCGCAGAGTTCGGAGGAAGGGCCGACGCGCTTCCTCCTGAAATTCCCCGCTTCGCCGGACTGAATCAGCGGGTAGCGCGGCAGGCGACGCGCTCGGTGCGGTACTCGATGGCCTGCTCCTCGCCGGAGGAATCCTTGTAGCGCAGTTGCACCGGGACCACGCCACAGTCGGTGCTCATCGGCGTCACCGCCACGACTTCGGCGATGTCCAGGTTCATCCCGTAGGTGTACTGCTTTGCCTCGGCGATCTGCATCGGCGACGGGGCGCCCTCGCGAGCCTGCATGGCCTGCTGGCGGGCCTGCTCCATGCGGGCGAAGGTGATGTCACCGCCACCGTCGGCCAGCGCCAGGGAGGAAGTGCCCAGCAGGGCGGCAATCAGGAAGAAGCGGGAGAGTTGCATGGCAGTCACCTCATGGGTGGTTGAAAGTGACTCCACCTTACGAAGCCGCCGCTAACGGGAAGCTGAGGCAAGGATGACGATTCGGTTATCCGGCGCACGGACTGCCCCGGCAGTGCAGGCATTTTCCCACCACTCATCCGTGCATTTTCCCAGCGGTGAACTCTCGGCATCCGACGACTGTCTGTGTGCTGTCGGCCCCCCGGGTGGGTTTCCTGGCCATTGGCCACCCGGCCAGTTCTGAATAAATTGCCCGGCCGGCGTTTTCGCTCCCGCAAGGCGGGTTTCGTTCCAAGTCATGTGAAGATTGCCCATGTCCCTATCGCGTCGCTTCCCCGCACGAGTTTCTCCCCTCCAGACCCGCGCCCTCGGTGCCTGCCTGTTTGCCGGCCTGCTGGCAGCCGGTGCTCCGGCCCAGGCCGAGGAGCCCGCCAGCAACGCGCGCTGGGTGAACGACAGCCTGAGCACCTATGTGCGCAGCGGCCCCACCGATGGTTATCGCATCGTTGGCACCCTCACCTCCGGGCAGAAGGTCCAATTGGTCAGCACCTCCGGCGACTACAGCCAGGTGCGCAGCGACAGCGGCAACAGCGTGTGGATCGCCAGCAAGGACCTGCAGGAAAAGCCCGGCCAGGCCGAACGCCTGCCGGCGCTGGAGCAGAAGGTCACCGAGCTGACCACGCAATTGCAGACCATCGACGACAGCTGGAAGAACCGTGTCCAGGGCATGCAGGAAACCCTGGATGCGCGCAAGAAGCTCATCGACGAACTTCAGGCTGCACGCACCGTACTGGATAGCGAACTGAACGAAGCCCGCTCGCAACTGCGCGATGCCCAGGCGCAACTGGGCGACGAGAACAAGCAGGTGCTGATGCGCTACATGGCCTACGGCGGCAGCATCGCCGGCGCCGGCCTGCTCGCCGGGCTGATCCTGCCGACCATGCTGCGCGTGCGGCGCAAGCGCAGCACCGAGTGGGTCTGACGCCTCAGTCGATCAGCAATTCGTACTGCCGATAGCCCAGGGCGTCGCTGCCCCGTGGCTGGAACCCGGCGCGCTCATACAAGCGCCGCGCCGGGTTGTCGGGGCGCACACTGAGCTTGAGTCGCGTGTAGCCTTCCTGCCGGGCATCCTCGATGTAGCGCTGCAACAACGCTGCACCGACGCCCCTGCCCCGCCAAGCCGTGCTGACCCCCAGGGTGCAAAGTTCCGCGCTGCCATCTTCCGGCATCCAAAAGCTATAGCCCACGCTTTCGCCGGCGTGCTCGGCAATGGTCAGATGCTCGAAGTACTCGAGCCAGCGCGCCAGATGCCGGTCGAAGCCTTCCCTCCAGCGTGCCTCGTGGGCGGGCTCCCACTGACGGATATAGGCCTCTTCGCCGCGCTGGACGTAGGGGACATCTGTCAGGCGGGCGGGGCGGAGCGTAAGGGTCATTGCGGGCGTCCTTGTCCGGTGAGCTGCCAAGATTGAAGCTAACGGCTACCCGAGGCCAATGCCGAGGACTCACTTCGTCGACGAAGGCAGCGATGCATCCAATTGCTCACGTGCCTGGGTCTCGAAATTTTCCAACTTGCGCACCGCTTCCGCCCGGGCATCCAGCAGTTCCCCAATACGCCTGTCGTAATCCGCCTTCACATTAATCATCTCCGTGACGATGGTGTTTTCCCAGATCGCCCCGGCCAGGTTGTTGTTGGCGCGACTACGCTCGTAGCGCAACCATCTGAGCCGCTCATCGCACTTCTCGCGCAAATCCTCGATGGTCTGATCGACCTCCCGTATGAGATTTCTCATCCGGGTCACCTGACTGACGTACTGCATCTGCAGCGTCGAGTTTACGACAGAGCGGTTGGCCTGTTTCTGCTGGGCGACGTCTTCCTCGCTCGGCTGCCAGGCATTGGGGATGACCTGAATATCATCGGTGCCACAAGGGGTCTGGGCAAAGACCGGCCGACCTTCCACGGTGCACTTGTAAATCTCGGCCTGCGCGGTGTTGAAACCCAGCGCGGCCAGCAGGACCACGACGAATGGGAAGCGCATGACGCAATGCTCCTGACCACTCCATTGGTATGCCTGAGAACAGGACCCTTGGGATTGCCATCAGATTGACATGCACTGTTGCCGCAAGTTTTCCAGCGCTCTGTAAAGGTTCGGTAAATCCTCGCCAGGCCTGTACTTTGGGAGTCAAACCGGTCTCGAAAGCCAAACGGACTGGACCGGCGCCAGGAGAGCCAGGCTTAAGGCGGAGCCCGCCTCACGCCACCGCGCTCTCCACTCCTGCGTCGAGGTCCACCAGCAATTCGATCATTGCCCGCGCCGCTGCCGAGAGGCGGTCGCCGCTGCGGGTGACGATGCCGCAACGGGCCTGGAGAATATCGACGTTGTTGGGCAGGTTGCGGAAGTGCAGGCGCACCAGTTCGCCGCGCGCCATGGGCTCGCTCAGCGCCTCCTCCACGGCGATGCCGATGGCGTCGGTCTGGCTGACGATGCGCACCAGCGAGGCCATGTCCTCGCACTGCACATTGGTGGTGATGTCGATCTTCCCGCTGAGGTTGGCGAGCATCTTCCGCGCGCTGGGGGGGATCAGCGTGGCAGCCAGCGGGTAGGCAAACATGTCGTTGGTGGAGAGACTTTCCTTGGCCAGCAGCGGATGCCCCTGGCGGCAGAAGAATAGGCCGCTGCGCGGCTTCAGCGCGCGGGTCTGGAAGTTCGGGTCGGCTTCGAAATGGCGGATGTCGGCGACGAAGAATTCGATCTCCTCGCGGCTCAGGCTGCGCGCCAGGCGCTCCCAGTTGTCCACGCCGAACTGGATGTGGATGCGCGGGTAGCGCTGGACGAAGCGCGACACCGCGTCGGACACCAGCTTCTGTGCAGGCGCCGGCCCGCTGCCGAAGCGCAACTCGCCCGAATCCAGCTTGTTCAGCCTCGCGACCGCATGGCTCAGGTTGTTCGCGCCCTGCACCAGGCTCAGCGCGTGCTGCAGCACCACCTGGCCTTCGGGAGTCGGCCGCAGGTCCTTGCTGCCTCGGTCCACCAGGCGGCAGCCCAGCTCCTGCTCCAGGCCCTGGATGCTGCGGCTGAACGCCGGCTGGGTAATGCCCATGGCGTCGGCCGCGCGAACGAAGCTGCGGTGTTCGTTGAGGGCGATGAAGTAGCGGAGTTGGCGCAGATCCATGATGCATTTCCGGCATTGAAAATAGTGGGCAAAGGCATTTGCCGCTCGTTATGCGCTGGTTTTAAATGCAAGCTCTTATTCCGTCAACGAAGAATAAAGCAAACATCTATTCTTTTATGAACTAAGAATATAGCTCAGACCAGGAGTCGCCCGATGTCAGCCTTGCCCCTCCTTTCTTCGCGAATGTGCCTGTCCCGCTGTCGCTGACAGCAGAAGCCGCTTCAACCCCACCGAAAACGTCGTTCGCCACTGCTGCGTGGCGCGGCCCCGTTTTGCCCGCGATTGGCGCCGGCAGATAAGGACACAGCATGATTTCGAGACATTTGCCCTTCCCCTTCAAACTCCACCGGCTGCGCTACGCCATCGTCCTGCTGGCCCTGGGCGGCGCGCTACCGGCATTCGCCGAGGAAGCCGAGGACGGCAGCACCACCGGCGAAACCAGCAAGCCCGTCAGCGCCGCGCCGGCCAAGGCCGATGCCACCCTGGGCAAGGTGACAGTCACCGCCCGCCGCCGCGAGGAGGATTCGCAGAAGGTGCCCACGCCGATCACCGTGGTCGGCGGCGAAACCCTGGAAACCCAGCGCGTCTACAAGGTGCAGGACCTGCAGCAGATCCTGCCCAGTGTGAACGTCGCCTTCATCCACGCGCGGCAGTCGAGCATCGCCGTGCGCGGCATCGGCAACAACCCGGCCAGCGACGGCCTGGAAGGCAGCGCGGGGGTCTACCTGGACAACGTCTACCTGGGCCGCCCAGGCATGGCGGTGTTCGACCTGCTGGACATCGAGCAGCTGGAACTGCTGCGCGGCCCGCAAGGCACCCTGTTCGGCAAGAACACCACGGCCGGCGTGCTGAACATCAGCACCCGCGCCCCGACCTTCAGCCCCGAGCGCAGCGTCGAGGTCTCCGGTGGCCAGGACGGCTACTTCCAGGGCAAGGGCACCGTCTCCGGCGCGCTGACCGACACCCTGGCCGGGCGCGTGTCCGCCTACCGCACCCGCGACGACGGCTACATCAAGAACGTCCATGACGACAACTACCTGAACGGCGGCGAGCGCCAGGGCATCCGCGGGCAACTGCTGTTCAAGCCCAGCGAGGACTTCGACCTGCGCTGGATCAACGACTACAACGAGGAGGATTCGAGCAACGGCAGCATGGTGGTCTATGGCGCCGCCGACCGCTTCTGGCAGCGTGCTGCCGCGGTAGGCGCTTCGCCGATCCGCGATCCGGACCGGCACAAGGTCAACATCAACAGCCGCCAGCACGTCAGCGTGCACCAGGGCGGCAGCTCGGTGGAGGCCAACTGGAACCTCAACGGCGGCTACAAGCTGACCTCCATCAGCGCCTATCGCTACTGGCACTTCACCCCGGCCAACGACGAGCAGCTCAACGTCTCGGCGATCAACAACACCGGCGTGGAAGTCCACGACCGCCAGTTCTCCCAGGAAATCCGCCTGGCCTCGCCCACCGGCGGCTTCTTCGACTACGTGCTGGGCGCCTATGCCTTCAACCAGAACCTGGGCAACAAGACCTTCACCGACTACGGCCCGCTGGCCGACCCGTACCTGCTGGGGGCGAACCTCAACGCCCTGAACAACACCTACTCCAAGGCCAACGGCAAGATCGAGACCGACAGCTTTGCGCTGTTCGCCCAGGGCACCTGGCACCTCACCGACAAGCTGGACTTCACCGCCGGCCTGCGCGGCACCTACGAGGAGAAGGACGCCAAGGTCGAGCGCTTCGACCCGGTCGGTGGCGCGCCGGTAACCGGCGTCGGCGCAGTGGTTCGGCGCAACCAGTTGGGCGCCTACGACTCGGGCGACCTCAGCCTCTACAGCTTCGCGCCCTCGGCCCTGCTGAGCCTGAGCTACCAGTTCACCGATGACCTGCTCGGTTATGCCTCGCTGTCCCACGGCGAGAAGTCCGGGGGCGTGAACCTGGCCGTGGCCAGTGCGCCAACGGCCGGCGCCGACTCCCTGCTGGTCGGCCCGGAGCGCGCCAACGACGCCGAACTGGGGATCAAGACCACCCTGTTCGACAACCGCCTGCAACTCAACACCAACCTCTTCTGGACCGGCATCCATGGCTACCAGGCGACCACGCTGTACCAGCCGCCGGGTTCGACCCAGCTGGTCTCGGTGCTCTCCAACGCCGGCAGCGTGCGTTCGCGCGGCCTGGAATTCGAGGCCACCGCACTGCCCATTCGCGGCCTGACGCTGAACTTCAACGGTTCCTACAACGACGTCACCTACCTGTCGTTCAAGGACGCCCCGTGCCCGGCGGAAATCTCCACCCAGCCCGGCGCGCCCGCCACTTGCGACCTCACCGGGCAACGCGTGGTCGGCGCCTCGAAATGGATCGCCAACCTCAATGGCGAATACGCCTGGAACCTCGACGACGGCATCCGCCCGTACGTGACCGGCAGCTACTCCTACCGCTCCGAGGCCGAGGGCACGCTGGACAACTCCGACCTCTCGAAGATCGACGGCTACGGCCTGGCGAACTTCTCCGTCGGCCTGCGCAAGGACCTCGGCGACGGCCAGCTGGACGCCTCGGTCTGGCTGAAGAACGCCTTCGACAAGGACTACTACCTGGCCGCCTTCGCCAGCATCAACGGCTCCTACACCGCCTCGGTGGGGCAGCCGCGGACCCTGGGCGCGTCGGTCCGTTACGACTTCTGACCCCCATCCGCCGCGCTCCCGGGCGCGGCGCTATTGCCACAGCAAGAGGACGATGAGATGAGCACTGCAGCACAAGCCATTCAGCAAGACCTGGTACACCTGGACATCCACCCGGTAGCCGGCCGCATCGGCGCGGAAATTCGCGGCGTCACGCTTTCCGGCGATCTCGACGCCGCCACCATCGAGGCCATCCAGGCTGCGCTGGTGCAGCACAAGGTGATCTTCTTCCGTGGCCAGACCCAGCTCGACGACCAGGGCCAGGAAGCCTTCGCCAAGCTGCTCGGCGAGCCGGTGGCGCACCCCACCGTGCCGGTACAGGAAGGCACCCATTACCTGCTGGAGCTGGACGGCGCCCAGGGCCGCCGCGCCAACTCCTGGCACACCGACGTGACCTTCGTCGACGCTTATCCCAAGGCGTCGATCCTGCGCAACGTGGTGGCACCGGAGTCTGGCGGCGATACCGTCTGGGCCAATACCGCCACCGCCTACGACGACCTGACGCCGGAGCTGAAGGCGCTGGCCGACTCGCTCTGGGCCGTGCACAGCAACGAATACGACTATGCCAGCGTGCGCCCGAACGTCGACCCGGCGCGCCTGGAGGAATACCGCAAGGTGTTCACCTCCACCGTCTACGAGACCGAGCACCCGGTAGTGCGCGTGCATCCCATCAGCGGCGAGAAGACGCTGCTGCTCGGGCACTTCGTCAAGCGCCTGAAGGGCCTGTCGCAGCACGACTCGGCGCACCTGTTCGCCGTGCTGCAGAGCCACGTCACCCGCCTGGAAAACACCGTGCGCTGGCGCTGGCAGCCGGGCGACGTGGCCATCTGGGACAACCGCGCGACCCAGCACTATGCCGTCGACGACTACGGCACCCAGCCGCGCATCGTGCGCCGCGTGACGCTCAGCGGCGAAGTGCCGGTGGGTATCGATGGGCAACGCAGCCGGACAATCAAGAAGGTTTGAGCCTTTCCCCAAAGCCCCTCACCCCCGCCCTCTCCCAGGGGGAGAGGGAGTAGATCGGCGCAACGGGATGACCCGCTGCATCGGACTGCCCCCTCTCCCTCCGGGAGAGGGTTGGGGTGAGGGAAGCCCCAAACTCAGGATTCTCGAGATGACCCAATCCAACGCCGTACAACAACCCACCCCCGAACCCTTCGCCATCGTCCCCCTCGACGCCCCGCTGGGCGCCGAAGTGCGTGGTCTAGACGCCCGCGAGCCGCTGCCCCCGGAACAGATCCTGGCGATCAAGCAGGCCCACCGCGAGCACCACATCCTGATCTTCAAGAACCAGGACCTGGACGATAAGCAATACCTGCGCTTCGCCACGCTGTTCGGCGCGGTGTTCCAGCCGCCGGCAGATGTGCCCGTGCTGTCCTCCGGTGCAGACGGCAAGGCCCCGGACATCGTCAAGGTGGCCAACACCGAGGACGGTGAACTGGGCAACTTCGCCCTGCCGGCCCACGTCGACCACCAATGGACGCCGGTGCCCTCCTCCGGCTCCTTCCTCTACGCCCTGGAGGTACCCAGGACCGGCGGAGAAACCCAGTTCACCAACCTCGCCCGCGCCTACGAGACACTGGATGAGGCGACCCGCGCCGAGATCGACCCATTGCGCCTGATCAACTACAACCCGTTCATCCGCCTGAAGAGCGGCGGCTACAACGGCACCTTCGTGCGCTACCGCACCCCGGACATCGAGCCCATCCAGGGCACCGAGCATCCACTGGTGCGCACCCATCCGGAAAACGGCAAGCGCGTGCTGTTCCTCTCCGTGCACACCGAGGTTGAAATCCCCGGTGCCGATCCCGTGCAAGGGGCCGCACTGGTCGAGCGGCTGCGCGAACACCTGCAGAAGCCCGAGTTGATCTACAGCCACAAATGGTCGGTGGGCGACATCGTCTGGTGGGACAACCAGGCCGTGCTGCATGGTCGCAACGCCTTCCCGGCCAGCGAGAAGCGCCGTTTGAAGCGCATCAGCCTGTCTGGCAGCCGGCCGTTCTGAGGTTATGTCCGCCCTATGGGGCGGAAATCTCCGCGCAAGGGCTTTTGACCCTGTAGGAGCGAGCTTGCTCGCGAACGGATTACCCGGGCGCTCTGGCATCAGGCAGTTCGCGAGCAAGCTCGCTCCTACAAAAAAACCTGAGATACCCCTGCTGACGGCGCTTTCTATGCTTATGCGAAATCGTTTCTTGTCCTGAATCAGCTATTCCTTTTATAGTTTCGGCAACTCGTCATAACAAGTTATGAACTATGGCCGAACTACTCCCCCTCTCCCCCGTTCCCCTGTACAGCCAGCTGAAGGAAATCCTCCGCACGCGCATCCTCGACGGCACCTATCCGCCGCTCAGCCGCATGCCGTCCGAGGCCGAGTTGGGCAAGGCCTTCGAGGTCAGCCGGATTACCGTGCGCCAGGCGCTGGGCGACCTGCAGAAGGAAGGGCTGATCTTCAAGATTCACGGCAAGGGCACCTTCGTCGCCAAGCCCAAGGCCTTCCAGAACGTCAGCACCCTGCAAGGCCTGGGCGAATCCATGACCCAGCGCGGCTACGAGGTGATCAACCGCCTGCGCAGCTTCAAGACCGTGCCCGCCAACGCCCAGGTTGCCGCCCGTCTGCAGGTCGCCGAGGGCGAGAACGTGGTGCAGATCAAGCGTGCCCGCCTGGTCAACCGCGAGCTGGTGTCGCTGGAAATCACCTGGCTGCCGGAGGCCGTTGGCAAGCGGCTGGAAAAGGCCGACCTGGTCAGCCGCGACATCTTCCTGATCCTGGAAAACGACTGCGCCCTGCCCCTGGGCCATGCCGACCTCGCCATCGACGCCATCCTCGCCGATGCCGAACTGGCCCGCGCGCTGGAGGTGGAAGAAGGCTCGCCGGTGATGCGCATCGAACGCCTGACCCACACCGCCGACGGCGCACCGCTGGACTACGAACACCTTTACTACCGCGGCGACGCCTTCCAGTACCGCCTGCGCATCGACCGCCACAAGGGACAGCACCAATGACCCAGTTCGATCTCTCCCAGATCCCCGAGGATAAGGAACTCGCCTACGACATCGTGGTGATCGGCGGCGGCACCGCCGGCCCCATGGCGGCGATCAAGGCCAAGGAAGCCAACCGCGAGCTGCGCGTGCTGCTGGTGGACAAGGCCAACGTCAAGCGCAGCGGCGCCATCAGCATGGGCATGGACGGGCTGAACAACGCCATCATTCCCGGCCACGCCACGCCTGAGCAGTACACCAAGGAAATCACCGTCGCCAACGATGGCATCGTCAACCAGGCGGCGGTCTACGCCTATGCCACCCACAGCTTCGAGACCCTGCAGCAACTGGACCGCTGGGGCGTGAAGTTCGAGAAGGACGAGGTCGGCGACTACGCGGTGAAGAAGGTCCACCACATGGGCGCCTACGTGCTGCCCATGCCCGAAGGCCACGACATCAAGAAGGTGCTGTACCGCCAGCTCAAGCGCGCCCGCATCGAGATCACCAACCGCCTGGTGGTGACCCGCCTGCTCACCGACGAAGAAGGCGCGGTCAACGGCCTGCTCGGCTTCGACTGCCGTACCGCGCAGTTCCAGGTGATCCGCGCCAAGGCCGTGGTCCTCGCCTGCGGCGCCGCGGGCCGCCTGGGCCTGCCCTCGTCCGGCTACCTGATGGGCACCTACGAGAACCCCACCAATGCCGGCGACGGCTACGCCATGGCCTACCACGCGGGCGCGGAGCTCTCGAACCTGGAGTGCTTCCAGATCAACCCGCTGATCAAGGACTACAACGGCCCGGCCTGCGCCTACGTCACCGGCCCGCTGGGTGGCTATACGGCCAACAGCAAGGGCGAGCGCTTCATCGAGTGCGACTACTGGAGCGGCCAGATGATGTGGGAGTTCCACCAGGAGCTCGAAGGCGGCAACGGCCCGGTATTCCTCAAGCTCGACCACCTGGCCGAGGAAACCATCCAGACCATCGAGGAAATCCTCCACAGCAACGAACGCCCCAGCCGCGGCCAGTTCCACGCCAACCGTGGCACCGACTACCGCCAGCAGATGGTGGAGATGCATATCTCCGAGATCGGTTTCTGCTCCGGCCATTCGGCCTCGGGCGTGTGGGTCAACGAGAAGGCCGAGACCAGCGTCAAGGGCCTGTACTCGGCCGGCGACATGGCTGCCGTGCCGCACAACTACATGCTCGGCGCCTTCACCTACGGCTGGTTCGCCGGGGCCAATGCCGCGCAATACGTGGCCGACCGCGAGTTCAGCGAGGTCGATAGCGCCCAGGTGGAGCGCGAGCGTGAACGCGTCTTCGCCCCTTTGAAGCGCGAGCACGGCCTGCCGCCAGCACAGGTGGAGTACAAGCTGCGGCGCATGGTCAACGACTACCTGCAGCCGCCCAAGGTGACCAGGAAGATGGAGATCGGCCTGCAGCGCTTCGCCGAGATCGCCCGCGACCTCGACCAGCTCAAGGCCAACACCCCCCACGAGCTGATGCGCGCCATGGAAGTCAGCGTGATCCGCGACTGCGCCGAGATGGCCGCCCGCGCCTCGCTGTTCCGTACCGAGAGCCGCTGGGGCCTGTACCACCACCGCGTCGACTACCCGCTGCGCAACGACGCCGACTGGTTCTGCCATGCGCACCTGAAGAAGGGCGACGACGGCGAGATGACCAGCTTCAAGAAGCCCATCGAGCCCTATGTGATCGCGCTCGATGAGGACGAGCAGCAGGCTTACGAGAAACTGCGGGTGAAGAGCGAGGCGGCTTGAGGGGTTTCGGCTGCTCGCAGAGCCCCTCTCCCCCCGGTCTCTCCCGCAAGCGGTAGAGGGAGCTGTCCGGCGCGAGCGGCAACTGGGGATTCAGCCTGCGCGCACAGGAGCCTGCGCCACACCAAACGGAAAAAGAGCAGCCCGGCGGGCTCAGCGCTAACCGCCGGCACGATCAAGCCCCCTCTCCCTTCAGAGGGAGGGCTGGGGAGCGGGTCCCGAGCCCCGCGCCGAACCTTCGACCGAATAACCAGCCCGCCGCCACGACGGCCGGCAAGCAACACGATGAGGACCGCGTGCCATGGCCTACCAGCCCCAAGAAATCTTCTTCCGCTCCAGCGCCCCGGTGACGGTGGACGAGGACAAGTGCATCGCCGACAAGGGCTGCACCGTCTGCGTCGAGGTCTGCCCGATGGACCTGCTGGCGATCAACCCCGCCACCCAGAAGGCCTACATGGCCTTCGACGAATGCTGGTACTGCATGCCCTGCGAGAAGGACTGCCCGACCGGTGCGGTGCGCGTGGAGATTCCGTACCTCCTGCGTTGAGCTCCCGCAACGAAGTTCCCCTGTAGGAGCGAGCTTGCTCGCGAACCAACTCCTGCAGCGGGGCTGTTCGCGAGCAAGCTCGCTCCTACACAAAAGCCATAAGAAACGCCATCCGGCCCCACCGCCGGACGCCTGATGCACCGCCCCTCGTTTCCCACCGCAAGGCCTGCGGCGGAGACGATTCCAACACTCATGATTCGAGGGGAACACCCATGACCTTGCGCACTACCCTGGCCGGCCTCGCGCTCGCCATTGCCAGTATCACCGCCCACGGCGAGACCATCCGCGTCGCCATCGGCACCCAGGACACCACCATCAACTGCGCCGCCGGCGGCCTGTTGATCCGCGAACTCGGCCTGCTCGACAAGTACCTGCCGCACGACGGCAAGTACAAGGACGCGCAGTACGACGTGCAGTGGAAGAACTTCACCAGCGGCGCGCCGCTGACCAACGAGATGCTCGCCGGCAAGCTCGACTTCGGCGCCATGGCCGACTTCCCCGGCTCGCTCAACGGCGTCGCCCACGAGGCGGCCGGCAAGCGCAGCCTGTTCATCAGCGTGCTCTCGGGGAGCATCGAGGGCAGCGGCAACGGCATCGTCGTGCCCGCCTCGTCCAAGGTGCAGTCGCTGGCCGAACTCAAGGGCCAGACCATCTCCGTGCCCTTCGCCTCCACCGCCCACGGCCTGCTGCTGCGCGCCATCGCCGCGCAGGGCTGGGACCCGGAGAAGGACGTCACCATCATCGCGCAACCGCCGGAAGTCGCCGGCTCCGCGCTACAGGCCAACAAGATCGCCGCCCATGCCGACTTCGTGCCCTTCGCCGAGCTGTTCGAGAGCCGGGGCATCGCCCGCAAGATCTACGACGGCTCCCAGGCCAAGGCGCCGACCTTCCACGGTGCGCTGGTGGAAGCCGACTACGCGCAGCAGTACCCGGAAATCGTCGAGGCCTACCTGCGCGCCACCTATGAAGCCAACCAACTGCTGGCGAAAGACCCGGAGAAATACAGCGAACTGATCGAGAAGGTCGCCGGCATTCCCGCCGAAGTGAACTACCTGTTCCACGGCCCGCTCGGCCTGCAGACCCGCGACCTGACCTGGAAGCCCGAATACCGCCAGGCCGTCACCACCGCCATCGACACCCTGAAGCTGCTGAAGAAGGCCGACCGCGGCCTGAACGTCGAGCAGTTCGTCGACGACCGCTACATCCGCGCCGCCTTCAAGGCCTCCGGCGCCGACTACGACGCCGCGCTGAAGAACTACGCGCAGCAGCCGTTGCTGGGTAACGACGTTCTGACCGACAAGCCGATCAGCGATACGCGCAAGGTCGCGCAGATCTGGGTGCGCGGCGAACCGAAGGTGCGCAGCTACGCGACCGCCAGTGAAGCGCTGGGGCAACTGGCCGAGCTGAAGCAGCAAGGCAAGGCCATCCGCGCCGTCTACGCCCAGGCCAGCGACAGCGGCATCAAGCTGCTGGCCAGCCAGGCCTGGTTCGTGCGTGGCAAGGACGGCGCGCTGGACGCCTTCCTGCTGCGCGAACAGGCCGACGCCTTCGCCCGCCAACACGGCGGGGAGGTCGCCGACTTCGCCGCTGCCAGCCAGCAGGCGGTCGCCAGCCGCTGAGGTGCAGCCCCGGTGCCGCGCGCACCGGGGCTCGACGGAGAACGATGATGAACACCACCCCCCTCACCCGCTGGAGCCTGCGCCTGGCCTCGCTGCTGGTCTGCCTGGCGCTGTGGCAGGTGCTCAGCGCGCGCCACGTGAACTTCGGCGTGGTCACCTTCGCCAACGTGCCCGGCCCGCGTGATGTGCTGGAAGCGGCCTGGAACCTGGCGCAATCGAGCAAGCTCGGGCGCCACCTGGGCAGCAGCCTGCTGCGCGTGCTCGCCGGCTACCTGCTGGCCGCCTTCGCCGGTATCGCCCTGGGGTTGCTCATCGGCCGTGGCCGCTGGGCGCGCGACAGCCTGCTGCCGCCGCTGGAAGTGCTGCGGCCGATCCCCGCGGTGGCGTGGATTCCGCTGGCGATCCTGATGTTCCCCAGCTCCGAGCTGTCGATGATCTTCATCACCTTCACCGGCGCACTGTTCCCCATCCTGCTCAACACCATCCACGGCGTGGAAGCGGTGGACCCGCGCCTGCTCGCCTCCGCCCGCAGCCTCGGTGCCGGACGCCTGGCGCTGCTGCGCGAGGTCGTGCTGCCGGGTGCCGCGCCGAGCATCGTCACCGGTCTTGCCATCGGCATGGGCACCTCGTGGTTCTGCCTGGTGACCGCCGAAATGATCTCCGGCCAATGGGGCATCGGCTACTACACCTGGGAGTCCTACACCTTGCAGAACTACCCCGACATCGTCGTCGGCATGCTGCTGATCGGCGTGCTCGGCATGGCCAGCAGCCTGCTGGTGCGCCAGCTCGGCAGCCTCGTCACACCCTGGCAGCGCCAGGCCGGAGGCAAGCCATGAGCCTGCCCGCCAGCGCACCGGGGCGCGTGCGCGTCGACGGCCTGTCGATCCACCTCGGCAGCGGCCGCGACGCCTTCGAGGCCGTGCAGTCCCTGAGCTTCTCCATCGAACCCGGCGAATTCGTCTGCGTACTCGGCCCGTCCGGCTGCGGCAAGTCCACCCTGCTCGGTGCCCTTGCCGGCCACCTGGCGCCCAGCGCCGGCAAACTGGAAGTGGACGCTGGTCCTGTCGCCGGCCCCTCGCCCGAGCGCGGCATGGTGTTCCAGCACCACACCCTGCTGCCCTGGCGGCGCGTGCGCGACAACGTCGCCTTCGGCCTGAAGATGCGCGGCGTGCCCCGCGCGGAACGCCATCGCCAGGCGGATGAAATGCTCCAGCTGGTCGGCCTGAACGGCTTCGCCAATCGCTGGCCGTCGCAGCTCTCCGGCGGCATGCAGCAACGCGTGGAAATCGCCCGTGTGCTGATCAACCAGCCACGCCTGCTGCTGATGGACGAACCCTTCGGCGCCCTCGACGCACAGACGCGGATGATGATGCAGGAACTGCTGCTGGACATCTGGACGCGCCTGCGCACCAGCGTGCTGTTCATCACCCACGACATCGACGAGGCGCTGTTCCTCGCCGACCGCATCCTGGTGATGAGCCCGCGCCCCGGGCGCATCCTCGAAGACATCCGCCTCGACTTCCCGCGCCCACGCCACGCCGACCTGCTCACCAGCCCGGAATTCTCCCGCCTCAAGCGTCACTGCCTGGAACTGCTGCGCCACGAAGACGGCCGCCAGCTGCCGCGCCTGACGCCGCTGGGGCTGCCCACTCCACAACGGATACCGCGATTCGCCATATGACCGACTTCAGCCTGACTACCGATAATCCCGACATCCTCGACCTGCAACCGCGTCTCCAGGATGCCGACGCCGGCGTGCGCCGCATTGCCCTGATCGAACTGGCCGACCTTGAAGACCCTGACGGCCTCCCCTGGCTCGCCCATGCGCTGACCCATGACGCCGCCGCCAACGTGCGTGCCGAAGCCGCGCGCCTGCTGGAAGCCTGGGAAGAGCCCGACGTGGTGGACGCGCTCTGCCAGGCCCTTGCCGACCGCGCCGAGGACGTGCGCGAAGCCGCCGCCCAGAGCCTCAGCGAGCTGAAGACCGCCGAGGCCGGCGTACGCCTGCTGCCCTGGGCAGCGCACAGCGAAATCTTCGTCCGCCGCAGCGCCCTGCGCGCCTTGCGCGAGCTGCGCCTGGAAGCGGCTGCAGAACCGGCACGCGCCGCGCTGCAAGACAGCGATGCCGGCGTGCGCCGCGAAGCCGTGGGCATCCTCGGCTGGCTCAAACGCACCGACGCCCTGCCGCACCTGGCCCGGCTGACCCGCGACGACCCGGACGCCGAGGTCCGCCGCGCCGCCGCCGGCGCCCTTGGCCTGGCCATCGACGCCAGCGTGCTGCCGGCCTTGCAGGCCGCCCTGGCCGATCCGGCGTGGCAAGTGCGCGAGGAAGCCGCCGGCACCCTCGGCAAACTCGCCCAGCCCGAAGCCGGCGAAGCGCTGGTGCAGGCACTCGAAGACGACTTCTGGCAGGTTCGCCTGCGCGCTGCCCGTTCGCTGGGCAAGCTGCGCTACTTGCCGGCGCTGGAAGGGTTGAAGGTCGTGCTCGGCCACGGCATCAGCAACCTGCGCAAGGAAGCCGCGCTGGCCCTGGGCGAACTGGGCAGCGGCGATGCCATCGAGGCACTGCGCAACGCCGAGCAGGACGGCGATCCGGAAGTCCGCAAGGCCGTGCGCATCGCCCTCGCTCAACTGGGACAGAACACATGAACACGCCGGTCGCGCTGCATCGCTCCAGCGCAGACGGCGAACTGCGCATCCGCTGGGACGACGGCGTCGAGCAGTGCATTGCCTTCACTCGCCTGCGCGGCGCCTGCCCCTGTTCGCAATGCCGGGCCGCGCGGCTGCAAGGTCGCATCGAGCTGGTGAAGGCCGGCGTTGTCCTGCAACAGCTGAACCTGCAGGGCTACGGCGTGCAATTGGTGTTCGACGACGGCCATGACCGCGGGATCTACCCGTGGTCGTATCTGCGTGAACTGGGGCGGTCCGCACTCAGCTGATGGCTCGGGTCAGGTGCTCCAGTACCCGCTCCACAGCGCGCTCCAGGCAGCCCTTGAAGAAATGGTCGGCGCCGGTATAGAGAACCACTTCGCGCTGCTGCGGCCGCGCCCAGTCCAGCAGGTTGGCCAGCGGCGCCATTTCGTCCGCCTCGCCGTGCAGCAGCAGGCAGTCGGCCGGCAGCGCCTGTGCTTCGTAGTCGCGGCCGCCGGGGACCGTTCCCACCGGCAAGCCCATCAGCGCGATGGCCTGCGCAGGCGGTGACAGTTCGCTGGCAACGCGGGCGAACACATAGGCACCGAAGGAAAAGCCCACCAGCGCCAACGGCAGGCCGGGGTATTCGCCACGCAGGTGCGCGATCACCGCCAGCATGTCCTGCGCCTCGCCGATGCCTTCGGCGTACTCGCCTTCACTGCCATCCACCCCACGGAAGCTCGGCCGCACGGTCAGCCAGCCGGCGCCGCAGAGCTTGCGCGAAAGGGTCAGCGGCACGCGGTGCCTCGGGCTGCCACCGAGCAAAGGCTGCGGATGGCTGATCAGCGCGATGCCCTGCGGCGGCACACCCGGCCGGTCGATCAGCAATTGCAGCTTGCCCACCGGGCCATCGATCAGTTGCGTG
Source organism: Pseudomonas sp. HS-18 (assembly GCF_020401845.1). Taxonomy (NCBI): domain Bacteria; kingdom Pseudomonadati; phylum Pseudomonadota; class Gammaproteobacteria; order Pseudomonadales; family Pseudomonadaceae; genus Pseudomonas; species Pseudomonas sp. HS-18. The sequence continues at coordinate 3,115,585 of NZ_CP084413.1, read as the reverse complement.
CGGCGCTCTTCTTCGGACATCGACTCTTCTCGCGGGACGGGAACGGAGCGCCGATTGTAGCGCCCCGCCCGCTCACTTCAGCACCACAGCCTTGCAGTGGGCCGCACCCGTAGGGCACATAACCTGGAACAGGTTATCCGCCGCCAGCCAGCTAACGGCGGATAACGCTGGCGCGTTATGCGGCCCTACGGATGTTCCGCGGTGTCCTCCAAGGTGCGCACTGGCGTTACAGGATCGACAGCGGGTAGTCGACGATCAGGCGGAACTCATTGACGTCGCCTTCCACCTGGTCGGCATTACCACGGTGGATCGCCTCGCGCAGGCGCAGGGACAGGTCCTTCGCCGGCCCGGACTGCACCACGTACTTGGCTTCCAGGTTGGTCTCGTGGTGCTTGCCATCCTCGCCGTAGCCATAACCGCGGTACTGGCTATCGGCAGCCATTTTCGTGCCGTCGATACCGTGGCCGTTGACGTAACGGGCCATGAAGCTCAGGCCTGGAATGCCGTAGGTGGCCATCGCCAGGTCATAGCGCAGCTGCCAGGACTTCTCCTCCGGACCGTTGAAGTCCGAGTACTGGATGGAGTTGGCGAGGAAGATCGAGTCACCGGTGTCGCCCGGGCCGTTGACCCCAAAGGCCACGTAGTCGAACGGCGTGTCGCCGTGGACCTTCTGGTAAGCCAGCGTCAGGGTGTGTGCGGTAAGGAATGTATATGCGGCGGCGGCTGACCAGGTGGTGTTGCTGATCTCGCCGGCCTTGGCGCTACCGTCGTCGTTGGTGCGGTAGATGTTGAAATCGAAGTTCAGCGACTGATCGTCCGTCAGCGGCAGCGTGTAGTTGGCGTTACCGTAGTACTGACGCCACACATCCTCCAGCTTGGAGGCGTAGAGCGAGAAATTCAGCGCGTCGTTGACCGCGTACTTGCCGCCCACGTAGTCGATGCTGCTGGCCTCGACGTTGGCATAGGAGGCCCAGATGCCATGGTCGCCGTTGGTGGTCACCGGGCCATTGCCGCCGGTGAAGTGGCCGCCGTCCAGGTCCAGCCCCTCGATCTCGCTGCTGAGCACGTTGAAACCGGTAGCGGTCTGCGGGAACAGGCGCGTGCCGCCGGCGGCGAATACCGGCGCGGTGGGCTGCAGGTCGCCCCAGCGCAACTCAGTCTTGGACACACGCAGCTTCACGGCGCCCCCGGCACGGCCGTATTCGCCTTCCGGCGAATCATCGTCACGCACTGGCAGGTTGCCGGTGCCGGAGGTGCCGGCGCCGCCATCCAGGCGGATACCCCAGTTGCCGAAGGCTTCCACGCCGAAACCGACGGTACCCTGGGTGAATCCCGAGCTGTAGTTCAGCGTGAAGCCCTGGGTCCAGTCCTTGCGGTCCCGGTCTCCGGACTTGCGGTCGCTGTTGTAGTAGTAGTTGCGCATCAGCAGCGAGGCGGTGCTGCCTTCGATGAAGCCGGTGGCTTCGGACTGATCGGCAACGGCGGCGGCATGCGCCAGCTGGAACGGAATGCCGGCGACGATCGCCCCCAGCATGGAAAGACGGAAAGCAGACATCTTCTACCCCTTTGTTGGACTTGTCTTGGCAGGCGTATCGATTGAATCCTGAATAACTTTCTTATGTTTCCCCGCCATAGGCAGAGCGAGCGAAGAGATAACAATCCGCCGCCTCGCCCTCCAACCAGCCTTGTCGATAGTCGATATCGAGACGAATGATTAAGCATTTGTCGCTATCGCTATTAAGCTTGCGCCCCGATGAAGAACATGAGTCCCGGATGCCCGCTCCAGAGCGTCCGGAGGATTGCTCCACTTCATCATCCTTTGGTTTGGCCGCCTCCCCAGGCGGCCTTTTTTTGCCTGCAGGAAAGTTATGGAACAAGTGTTCCAGGCCATTCCCGGATAATTCTCCTGGCCAATTTCAAACTCTTCCAAAGATGGTTTCAGGGCAACTTCCCAAGATTTCTCCGGGCAACTTCCGCAGAATTGGGCAACTCTTTCCGCAGCGGTGATTTCACCTCGGCATACCGCTCATCCCCGCGCCCCCTTCCCCGTCGATAAGTCACTTGCGCAAAGCAAGCGACCCCATTAGATTACAACCATAATCTTTCTAGCCGCCTTTGGCCTGACGCCCTGCCAGGCCCGTAGCAAGGCGGCCCGATTAGATGACGATATTCATGTAAAGAGAGACCGACATGCGCAGATCCAGCTTCGAAAACCTCCCCTGCCCCGTGGCCCAGGCGCTGGACCTGATCGGTGACAGCTGGAACGTGCTGATCCTTCGCGAAGCCTTCTACGGCTCCACGCGCTTCGACCAGTTCCTCGCACGATTGGGCATCGCCAGCAACGTCCTCACCCGTCGGCTGCGCGCACTGGTGGACAGCGGCCTGCTGCAGCGCCGCCAGTACAACGACCATCCGCCGCGCTTCGAATACCTGCTCACCGATCGTGGCCGCGACCTGCGCCCGGTGCTGCTCACCCTGTTGCAGTGGGGCAAGCGCCACGCCGGCAAGGCCAGCGCCGCCGAACTGGTGGACACCCGCACGGGCCGGCCAGTGCGTATCGCCCTGGTGGACGCCGACAGCGGCGAAGCCATCGGCCCGCAGCACCAGATCCATCGCCGCGACGGCGACCAACTCGTCCCTGCCCACATCCCACAAGCCGATCACGCCTGAGCGAGGCCGCCATGAACCAGCCCGTCACAATTCCCGCCACGCCGGCCGTCGACACGGCAAGACCGAAGTCGCGCAAGGCCCTCAAGCTCGCTGTCGCAGCGGCTGCCATCCTCGGCGCGGGCGCGTACGCCGGGCACTGGTGGCTCGACGGTCGCTTCCTGGAGAAGACCGACGATGCCTATGTCGGCGGCGACGTAACGGTGATCAGCCCACGCGTCGCCGGCTACATCGCCGAGCTGAAGGTGAGCGACAACCAGTTGGTGCATGCCGGCGACCTGCTGGCGCGCATCGATGATCGCGATTACCGCGCCGCGCTGGCCAAGGCGGACGGCGCCGTGCATGCCGAGGAAGCGGCGCTGGGCAACGTCGATGCGCAGGCCTCGCTGCAGGACGCGCTGATCCGCCAGAGCCAGGCGGAGATCGACGCGGCCGCTGCCGAGGAAGTGCGCACCCGCGACGACCAGCGCCGCTACGCCACCCTGGTGCGCACCAATGCCGTGTCGGTGGAAGCCGCGCAGCGCGCCGACGCCAGCTTCAAATCCGCCCGCGCCAATAGCGACAAGGCTCGCGCCAGCCTGCTCGCTGCACGCCGTCAGCTCGACGTGATCCAGAGTCAGCGGCAGCAGGCCCAGGCCGCCCTGGAGCAAGCCATCGCCGCCCGCGACCTGGCACGCCTGAACCTGAGCTACACCGAGCTGCGCGCCCCGGTGGACGGCTACATCGGCAACCGCCGCGCACAGGTCGGCAGCTATGTCGCCGCCGGTACGCAACTGCTGGCCGTCGTCCCCGCGCAGGGCCTGTGGGTGGATGCCAATTTCAAGGAGGACCAACTGGCCCGCATGCAGCCTGGCCAGGCGGTGGCCATCGAGGCCGACATCCTTCCCGGCAAGGTCTTCCATGGCCACCTGGACAGTCTCGCCCCGGCCACTGGCGCGCAGTTCAGCATCCTGCCGCCGGAGAACGCCACCGGCAACTTCACCAAGATCGTCCAGCGCGTGCCGGTACGCGTGCACCTGGACGACGCCGACGGTCGCCTCGGCAACCTGCGCCCCGGCCTTTCCGTGCTGGTGGAAGTGGACACCCGTGCCCATGACCATGGCGATGCCGACCAGCGCGTCGCCCAGAGCAACCGGCCGTGAGCCTCTGGAGCAACGAGGTGGTGCCGGTGGAAAGTCTTTCCACCGGGCGCAAGGTGATCTCCTTCGCCTGCATGTGCCTGGGCATGTTCATCGCCCTGCTGGACATCCAGATCGTCTCCGCTTCGCTGCGCGACATCGGTGGCGGACTATCGGCCGGCGCCGATGAACTGGCCTGGGTGCAGACCAGCTACCTGATCGCCGAGATCATCGTCATCCCGCTCTCCGGCTGGCTGTCCAAGGTGCTGTCCACACGCTGGCTGTTCGCCGCCTCGGCGCTGGGCTTCACCCTCACCAGCCTGCTCTGCGCCATGGCCTGGAATATCCAGAGCATGATCGCCTTCCGCGCACTGCAGGGCTTCCTCGGTGGCTCGATGATCCCCATGGTGTTCACCACCGGTTTCCTTTACTTCGACGGCAAGCAGCGGGTGATTGTCGCTGCCACCATCGGCGCCATCGCCTCCCTCGCGCCGACCCTCGGCCCGGTGGTCGGCGGCTGGATCACTGATATTTCCTCCTGGCCCTGGCTGTTCTACATCAACCTGGTGCCAGGGTTGTTCGTCGCCATCGTGGTGCCGATCATGGTGCGCATCGACAAGCCCGACCTGTCGCTGCTCAAGGGCGCCGACTACCCGGCGATCCTGCTGATGGCGCTGTTCCTCGGCTGCCTGGAATACACCATGGAGGAAGGTCCGCGCTGGAACTGGTTCAGCGACGACACCATCCGCGCCACCGCCTGGATCTCCGCACTGTGCGGCATCGCCTTCATCTACCGCAGCCTGACCGCAGCGCACCCCATCGTCGACCTGCGCGCCCTGAAGGAACGCAACTTCGCCCTCGGCTGCCTGTTCAGCTTCGTCACTGGCATCGGCATCTTCGCCACCATCTACCTCACGCCGCTGTTCCTCGGCCGTGTGCGCGGCTACGGCGCGCTGGACATCGGCCTGGCGATCTTCTCCACCGGGATCTTCCAGATCATGAGCATCCCGCTCTACGCCGCCCTTGCGCGGCGCGTCGATCTGCGCTGGATCCTGCTGCTGGGGATGGTGATGTTCACGCTATCGATGTACGAATTCGCCCCGCTGACCCACGACTGGGGCGCGGCGCAGCTGATGTTCCCGCAGGCCCTGCGCGGTATGGCCCAGCAGTTCTGCGTGGCGCCCACGGTGACACTGGCGCTCGGTTCGCTGCCCCCGGAACGCCTGAAGCTCGCTTCCGGGCTGTTCAACCTGATGCGCAACCTCGGTGGCGCCATCGGCATCGCTGCCTGCGCCACGGTGCTCAACGACCGCGCCAACCTGCACTTCCTGCGCCTGGCGGAGCACCTGAACAGCAGCAACGAGGCGCTCAACCAGTGGCTGGCACCGTCCATGGACCTCAATGGCGAACCCTCGCAACAGGCGCTGAAACACCTGTGGGACCTGACTTGGCGCGAGGCGCAGACACTGACCTTCGCCGATGCCTTCCTGCTGGTGGGCGCTTGTTTTGCGGTGACGCTGCTGCTGGTGCCGCTGATGCGCAAGATCGCCCCGCCCACCCAGCCCAGTGCGGACGCTCACTGAGCCGCGAGGATCTCCTCGAGGAACGCAACGAACACGCGGATGCGGCTGGAGTCGCGCAGGCTCGGCGGGTACAGCGCGTTGATGCTGCTCACCGTGCTGCCGGGGTAGGTCTTGTAGTCCGTCAGCAGCCGCGTCAGCCGGCCACTGCGCACGTCCTCGGCGACCAGCCAGTCGGATAGCAATGCGATACCGCCGCCGGCCAGGGCGGCTTCCCGGAGAACGTCAGCATTGTTGCTCTGCAACCGCCCCTGCACATTCAGTGCCCAGGTTTCCCGGCCGTCACTGCAGGACCAGGTCGCGTGCGGGCCGCCGTAGTCGAAGCGCAGGCACGAATGCTCCATGAGTTCCAGCGGATGCCGGGGCATGCCCGCGCCGCGCAGGTAGTCGGGGCTCGCCACCAGCCAGCGATCGAACTGGCCGATGGGCCGGCTGATGATGTCGTCGCTGATCAGCGTCGCCCCCAGGCGCACGGACAGGTCGATCTGCTGTTTGGGGAGATCGACGAGCTGGTCGTTCAGCGACAGGCTGATCTCCAGTTCCGGGTACTGCGCCAGCAGGCGCCCCAGGTGTGGGGCAATGACACGCCGGCCGAACTCCACCGGTACGCTGACCCGCAGTCGCCCTTTCGCCTCGCGGCCGCGGTCACTGACCAGGCCGTCGGCCTCCACCAGCGCCTCGATGATCGCCACGGCCTTGTCGTAATAGGCCTGCCCGGCAAGGGTCGGGCTGCTGTGACGGGTGGTGCGATTGAGCAGCGCGGCACCCAGTTCCGCTTCCAGCGCCGCCACCTGGCGAGTCACTGAGGATGTTGCCACGCCCAGCTTGCGGGCCGCCGCCGAGTAGCCGCCGCAACGGACGGTCTCGACGAACATCGACAGGGCCTGCAGTTTGTCCATGGCGGGACTCCGGAAACGGGAAATCCCGGAGTTTACCCAATCGCCCCCGCCTTCGCCTTGCACGCCTGTGCTCTCAGGCGTGGCGCTCGCCGCGGAGCAGGAAGAGCAAGGTGGCGACGGCCGGAACGACTGCCACGCCAATGGCGAACGGCGTCCAGCTGATGGTTTCGTACAGCGGGCTGGCGACCAGCGAACCGAGCGCGCCACCGACGAAGATGCTGGTCATGTACACCGCATTCAGGCGTGCGCGGCTATGCGGGTCGAGTGCGTACACCTCGCGCTGGCCGAGCACCATGTTCAACTGCACGGCGAAATCCAGCAGCACAGCACAGACCACCAGCCAGAAGCATCCGGCACCGGGCAGCGCCCCGAGCAACAAGGCCAATGGCGCCAGCAGCAAGGCCACCAGGGTGCCCTTGAACGTGTGGCCGGCATCCGCCAGCCGCCCGGCGATGGGCGCAGCCACGGCGCCCACGGCACCGACCAGGGCAAACAGCGCGACCTGGGTCTGGCTGAAGCCGTGGTGGCGGATCAGTTCGATGGGCGCGATGGTCCAGAACGCGCTGAATGCAGCGAACAGCAGCCCCTGATAGAGCGCGCGTTCGCGCAGCACGGCGTAGCGCCGGGCCAGCGAGAACACCGAGCCGATCAGTTGCGGATAGGTGGCGCTGTGCGCCGGCAAGCGGCGCGGCAGCGCTATCGCCATCACCAGGGCGATCAGCAGCATCAGCAGCGACGCGGCAAGGAACACCCCGCGCCAGCCGAAGACCTCCGCCACCAGGCTCGACACCGGCCGCGACAGCAGGATACCCAGCAGCAGGCCGCCCATGATGTTGCCCACCACCCGGCCACGGGCCTCCTCCGGCGCCAGATGCGCGGCCAACGGTACGAGAATCTGCACCGCCACGGAGGTCAGGCCGATCAGCAGGGCGCAGGCCAGCAGCACCGACGGCGCACTCGCCAACCCGGCGCCGGCCAGGCACAGCGCCACCGCCAGGGTGAAACCGATCACCAGCTTGCGGTTCTCCAGCAGGTCCGCCAGCGGCACCAGGAACAGCAGGCCGATGGCGTAGCCGAACTGGGTCAGCGAGACGATCAGGCTGGCGTGCTGGGTGGAGAGGCCGATGGCCGGGGCGATCAGCTCGACGATGGGTTGCGCGTAGTAGAGGTTGGCGACCACGGCGCCACAGCAGAACGCGAGCAGCGCGACCATCGCCGAGGAGAGGGTCGGCTGTGCATGGTCAGCCGGGTGGGAAGTCGAAGCGGAGTTCATGACCAATCCTTGAACGGGAAACAGTGCCCCCAGACTATGCCGGTAACCTTCCGGGCAGAATCGGTCGGGCCGGCAACACAGCGGTGCGCAATACGCAACGCTGTCCACCGACGCGGCGCTTCAGGCCATATCGCTGTTGCTGAATTCCTCGGCCAGGAAGTCGATCAGCGTGCGCACCGAGGGCAACAGGCCACGGCGCGAAGGGAAGATCGCATGGACGATGCCGCACTTGGGCGACCAGCCCGGCAGCAGTTCAACCAGCCTGCCGGCAGCCAGGTCCTCGCGCACCGCTACCCGCGGCACGTGGGCGATGCCGACACCCGCGAGGACGGCGTTGCGCAGGGCCGGCAGGTCGTCGGTAACCATGCGCGGCCTGTGCGAGATGAGCAGGCGCTCGCCCTCGTCGTTGAACAGTTCCCACTGGTACTCGCGCTGCATGCCGCCCCAGTGCAGGCTGGGCAATTGCCCAAAGCCCAGGGGCGAACTGTCACCGGCCATGCGTTCGAGGAAGTCCGGACGCCCCACCAGGCACTGGGTACTGTTGCCCAGTACCTTCATCACCATGTCGGTGTTCTCCAGCGGCGGGAAGCGCACGCGCAACGCGATGTCGAAGCCCTCGTGGAGCAGATCGACGCGGCGGTTGGTGCTCTCGATGAACAGTTCCACCAACGGGTACTTGAGCATATAGCGGGTGAGCATCGGGCCAACCCAGGAGTTGAGCAGCGTCGTCGGACAGGCCAGCCGCACGAGCCCGCGCGGCTCCGCACGGTTGCGCTCGATCACCTCCGAAGCGCCTTCCGCCTCGATGCGCATGGCCACGCAGCGCTGGTAATACTCCTGGCCGATCTCGGTCAGCGAGCAGAGCCGGCTGGTGCGGTGCAGCAGGCGCACGCCCAGACGCTCCTCCAGTTGGGCGATGCGCCGGCTGAGCTTGGACTTGGGAATGTCCAGCGCGCGGCCGGCGGCGGCGAAACCACCCTGCTCCACCACCTGGGTGAAGTAATAGAGGGTGTTGAGGTCTTCCATGGATCGTTCTCCGCATGGAACGCTGGGGAAAGCTGCGCAGCTTACCGTATCCCGTGGTGCGAGACGCGCTACAGTGTCCACCGACGAACACTCGAGAACACGTCCCATGGATTACGCCATTCGCCCTGAACGCCCCGAAGACGTCGCGATCATTCGCGAGGTGACCACCGCCGCCTTCGCCATGGCCGAGCACAGCAGCGGCACCGAAGGCGCCATCGTCGACGCCCTGCGCGCGGCGGGGGCGCTGAGGATTTCCCTGGTTGCGACGGAGGAAGACCAAGTGGTAGGCCATGTGGCTTTCTCTCCCGTCACCCTGGATGGCGCGGACATCGGCTGGTACGGGCTCGGGCCGGTTTCCGTGCGGCCTGACCTGCACGGCCTGGGACTTGGAGCGGCGCTGATCAGCGCCGGACTGGAGCGTCTTGAAAAGCTCGGTGCGAAAGGCTGCGTGGTGCTGGGCGACCCAGCCTACTATCGGCGATTCGGCTTTCGTCAGGACCCGGCGATCCACTATCAAGGCGTGCCGCCGGAGTACTTCATGGCCCTGTCGCTGGACGGTTCCAAAGCCAATGGCGAAGTCGCCTACCACAGCGGTTTTTCTGCCTCCTGAATCCGGAACTGCGCCTCATGCCCCTATCGATCCGCCTCGCCAGCGTTGACGACATCGACGGCCTCTTCGACATTCGCACCAGCGTGCGGGAAAACCACTTGAGCCGCGAGCAGATGGCGGTGCTGGGTATCACGCCGGCGGTGCTGGCCGAGGCCATCCAGTCAGCAGCCTGTGCTTGGATCGCGGAAATCGACGGCATGGCCGTCGGCTTCGCCATGGTGGATATCGCGTCAGGAGAACTCTTCGCGCTGTTCGTGCGCCCGGAATACGAGGGCCACGGCGCAGGCCGCCAACTGCTGGGCATGGCCGAGTACCAGCTGTTCCGTGAACACGAGAACATCTGGCTGGTGACCGATGGCGGCGACGGTATTCGCGCCAATGCCTTCTACCGCAAGCACGGCTGGCAGTTGGCCGCGCGCCTGGATGAGCGCGATGTGCGTTATGAAAAAACGCGCTCGGCGCAAAGGCGCGGGGTGACCGGTGATCCGATCGCGGACGACGCCCGCTCCTAGAAAGGGTCGCCCTCTAAGGAAGCGGACTCACTGATTCGGCGCTCGGCTCAAAGCAGCGACTTGCCCTGGCTGAGCACCTTGTCGCACACCTGTCTGGTCACCTTTTCCTTGATACCGCTGCCGGACAGGTCGAGGCTCTTGCCGTCCTTGCCGGTGAGTATGCCCTTGGCGCCGTCCTTGTAGCCGCTGTCGCTGGTGGTGGTGTTGCCGGGCAGCTTGCCGAGCAGTTTGTCCTTCACCTGGGTCGCAGCATCGGCATTGAGGTAATTGTTCTTCGCACAGAATTCCAGGACCCCGGCGACGTTGCTACTACTGCTGGAAGAGACCGAGGAAAGGTTGCCCAGGCCGCCAAGGCTGCCGGCGACATCGCCCAGGGACGCGGCCTGGGCCAGCGACCAGGGCAGCAGTGCGACAGCGAGGACCGCGGGAATCAGTTTGCGGGTAGTCATGGGAATCTCCTGACGAAGGACACGAAGTGAAAGACCACTGCGAGTGTAGTCCCCCTCCCGCAATACCTCTTTCAATAGCCCACCGACTTCAGCACCTCGTCCACGCCCTGGCTCGGTGGCCGGCCGAGGAACATCAGCAACTGGTCGGTGCGGTTGGTGAAGAAGCCATCCACGCCAGCCTTGCTCAGCTTGTCGAAGTCCACCGCGTCGTCGACGGCGTAGGCATGCACAAACAGGCCTCGCTCATGGGCGGCCTGGTTCATCCAGGGTTGCACCAGGTCCATGTAGCTCTGGTCGCCGCGAGCGGTAAGGGTCGCCGACGGGCCAGTGCCCAGGGCGCCGTTGGTCTTGGCCCAGTCGAGCCAGGCGAAGAGCTCTTCCTTGGACTTCACTTCCTGCCTGGCATAGAAGTCCGCTTTGATCTTCTCGCCGGACTGGGCAAAGGTGGTCGACTGCTTTGCCGCCATGTAGCCGTCGCCGACCCACAACAACAACACTTTCGGCACCTTCGGCATGCTCTTTTGCAGCAGTTCCAGGCTGCTCTTCTCGAAGGTCTGCAGCACGATTCTGCCCTGGGGCTCGCCGTCAGCATTGAGCCAGCCACGGTTCTCCAGGACCTTGCGCAGATCCTCCTCGATGCCGGGGAACTGGCCTGGTGCCTTGGTTTCCAGGTAAAGGCCCGGGGTCTCACCGCCGCCTTCGGCAATATCGATCAATTCATCGAGCGTGAGGATGCGCGCACCCGCGTACTTGGAGCGGGCACGCTCGGGATAGGCCATGTTGAACCAACTACCGGCGTCCAGGCGCTTGAGTTCGGCCAGGGTGAATCGGCTCACCGGATCCTTTTCGCGGCCAGGGAATACCTTGGCAATGTTGGTGGTGCGTTCCAGGGTGTCGTCGTGCACCGCCACCAGCACCCCGTCCTTGGTGCGCTGCAGGTCCGCTTCCAGGTAGTCCGCGCCCAGATCACGGGCGGCGAGATAGGCCGGTGCGGTTTCCTCCGGAGCATCGTGGGAGGCGCCGCGGTGGGCGATCACCGTCGGCCACGGAATGCCGGCGGCCTCGCTCAGGGCGCGGCCGGGCGACTCCGCGGCGCTGGCGGTGAAGCTGGCGGCAGCCAGCGCGAAGGTGCCCAGTACAGCGATGATGCGACGGCGCATGTGCGAACCCCCATTGGCTGGGTAACGGATTAGCGGCCCAGTCTGCCGCCGGCCTGTGAAACTCTTGCGACGGCCGGCACCCGCAACAACGACAAGGCCCGCGAACGATCGCTCGTCCGCGGGCCTTGTGCTCGTTGCTGCCCGATCAGCGCGGCAGGTCGAAGCGGTCGAGGTTCATCACCTTGGTCCAGGCCTTGACGAAGTCATGGACGAACTTGCGTTCGCCGTCCGAGCAACCATAGACCTCCGACAGCGCCCGCAGCTGGGAGTTTGATCCCAATAGCAGGTCGATGCGGCTGCCGGTCCACTTCGCTTCGCCGGTCTTGCGATCACGGCCTTCGAACTGCTCATTGGCGTCCGAGGTCGGTTTCCAGACCGTGGCCATGTCCAGCAGGTTGACGAAGAAGTCATTGCTCAGGGTGCCGGGACGCGTGGTGAACACGCCGTTCTGCGAGCCGCCGGTGTTGGCGCCGAGCACCCGCAGGCCGCCGATCAGTACGGTAACTTCCGGCGCGGTCAGGGTCAGCAGTTGCGCCTTGTCGATCAGCAACGCCTCCGCCGGCACCGCGAACTTCGACTTGAGGAAGTTGCGGAAGCCGTCGGCCACCGGTTCCAGCATGCCCACCGAGTGCACGTCGGTCTGCTCCTGGCTGGCGTCCATGCGGCCCGGCGCAAAGGGTACGCTGACGGAGTGCCCCCCTTTGCGCGCGGCCTCTTCCACGGCGGCATCACCGGCCAGCACGATCAGGTCGGCCAGGGAGATCTTCTTGCCGCCAGTGGCGGAGGCGTTGAATTCCGACTGGATCTCGCCCAGCACGCCGAGCACCTTGGCCAGCTGCTCCGGCTGGTTCACCGGCCAGTCCTTCTGCGGCGCCAGGCGAATGCGCGCGCCGTTGGCGCCGCCGCGCTTGTCCGAACCACGGAAGGTGGAGGCCGAGGCCCAGGCCGTGGAGACCAGCTCGGAAATCGACAGGCCCGAGGCCAGTACCTTGGCCTTGAGCGCAGTGATGTCCTTCTCGTCCACCAGCGGATGGTCGACCGGCGGGATCGGATCCTGCCAGATCAGTTCCTCTTTCGGTACTTCCGGCCCCAGGTAGCGGGCCAGCGGGCCCATGTCGCGATGGGTCAGCTTGAACCAGGCGCGGGCGAAAGCGTCGGCGAACGCCTCGGGATCTTCGTAGAAACGCCGGGCAATCTTCTCGTAGACCGGGTCCACGCGCAGGGAGATGTCGGTGGTGAGCATCGACGGCGCACGACGCTTGGACTTGTCGTGCGCATCGGGAATGCTGCCGGCGCCGGCGCCGTTCTTCGGCTGCCACTGGTGCGCGCCGGCCGGGCTCTTGGTCAGTTCCCACTCATAGCCGAACAGGTTCCAGAAGAAGTTGTTGCTCCAGCGCGTCGGCGTCGACGTCCAGGTGACTTCCAGGCCGCTGGTGATGGCGTCGCCGCCGGAGCCGGTGCCGAATGTGCTGACCCAGCCCAGACCCTGGTTTTCCAGACCGCCGGCTTCCGGGTCGACCCCGACGTTGTCCGCCGGGCCCGCGCCGTGGGTCTTGCCGAAAGTGTGGCCGCCGGCGATCAGGGCGACGGTTTCTTCGTCGTCCATGGCCATGCGGGCGAAGGTCTCGCGGATGTCTCGGGCGGCAGCCACCGGGTCGGGGTTGCCGTTGGGGCCTTCCGGGTTCACGTAGATCAGGCCCATCTGCACCGCGGCCAGCGGGTTCTCAAGGTCGCGGTCGCCGGTGTAGCGCTTGTCGCCACCCAGCCAGGTGGTCTCTTCGCCCCAGTACACGTCCTGGTCCGGTTCCCAGACGTCCTCACGGCCGCCGGCGAAGCCGAAGGTCTTGAAGCCCATGGACTCCAGGGCGACGTTGCCGGTGAGGACGATCAGGTCGGCCCAGGACAGCTTGGCGCCGTACTTCTGCTTGATCGGCCAGATCAGCCGACGGGCCTTGTCCAGGCTGACGTTGTCCGGCCAGCTGTTGAGCGGAGCGAAGCGTTGCTGGCCACGACCGGCGCCGCCACGGCCATCGCCGATGCGGTAGGTGCCGGCGGCATGCCAGGCCATGCGGATGAACAGTGGGCCGTAGTGGCCGAAGTCGGCGGGCCACCAGTCCTGGGAGTCGGTCATCACGGCGCGCAGGTCGGCCTTCACCGCTTCCAGGTCGAGGGTCTTGAAGGCCTCGGCATAGTTGAAGTCCTCGCCCATGGGGTTGGACTTGGAAGAATGCTGGTGCAGCAGGTCCAGCCTCAGCTGGTTGGGCCACCAGTCACGGTTGGAAGTACCACCACCAGCGGTCTGGTGGAACGGGCAGCTACCTTTCTTTTCTTCACTCATTGCAGGCTCCTTGGGGGCGCCTATCGTTGGCGCCTTGTATTCGCACAACCCATCAGAAGATAGATCAAACGGGGCGGGCTGCTATTGCAGTTTTCGATTGGCTGAAGCGGTAAAAGGCTATCGATGAAGGGTGGCCAAAGGCCTCATCGCGGGAGACGGTAACGGACGCAGTTGTCATCGATGGTGCAGGAGCGAGCTTGCTCGCGAACCCGCTTCACGTAGGCTTGATCCGGTAAAGGGCGATTCGCGAGCAAGCTCGCTCCTACAAAGAACCTCGCCCATTGGATGAACGATTACAATCCGGCCCTCGCGGGCCGGACTCTCACACCGTCAGAATGCGAAGCAGGAACAGCCGAACGCGCCCCAGAAGCCGGCGAAGTCGCTCACCGGCACGTCTTTCGTGCGCGCACGCTCATGGCTGTGCCCATGCACGCCGCAGGAACCGACGCACTGGTGCACGGCCTGCTGCAACGGGGCCTGCGGGCGCCAGTGGCCAGGGACCATGGCCACCGGGGACCACTCCGGCACCACCGGGATGCTCGGCGGAGCCAGCTTGTCGAACTCGCGGTCGCCATGGACGATCTTGCCGCCGACGACGGTGAGCACGGACTCGATGGTCTTGATCGCCTCTTCCTCGACGCTGAAGAAGTCCTCCGACAGCACCGCCAGGTCAGCCAGCTGGCCAGCCTTGAGCATGCCCTTCTTGCCCTGCTCGCTGGAGAACCAGGCGCTGCCGTGGGTGAACAGCTGGATCGCCACTTCGCGCGACAGCCCTTCCGGGTACAGGCTCAGGCCGCCCACGGTCTTGCCGCTGACCATCCAGTACAGCGAGGTCCAGGGGTTATAGCTGGAGACACGGGTGGCGTCGGTGCCGGCGCCGACGGGAACGCCTTCGGCGAGCATGCGCTTGATCGGCGGCGTGGCCTCGGCGGCCTGCCTGCCATAACGGTCGACGAAATACTCGCCCTGGAAGGCCATGCGGTCCTGGATGGCGATGCCGCCACCCAGCGCCCTCACCCGCTCGATGTTCTTCGGCGTGATGGTCTCGGCATGGTCGAAGAACCACGGCAGGCCATTGAACGGGATATCGCGGTCGACCTTCTCGAACACGTCGAGCATGCGCGAAATGGACTCGTCGTAGGTGGCATGCAGGCGGAACGGCCAGCGTTGCTCCACCAGGTGGCGCACCACCGGTTCCAGCTCGGCTTCCATGGTGCCGGGCAGGTCCGGACGCGGTTCGAGGAAGTCCTCGAAGTCGGCCGCCGAGAACACCAGCATCTCGCCCGCACCGTTATGGCGCAGGAAGTCGGTGCCCTGGCCGTAGGTCACGCTGGAGGTCCAGTTCCGGAAGTCCGCCAGCTCTTCCTTGGGCTTCTGGGTGAACAGGTTGTAGGCGATGCGTACGGTGAGCTGGTCGGCGTCGGCCAGCTGCTGGATCACCTGGTAGTCGTCCGGGTAGTTCTGGAAGCCGCCGCCGGCATCGATCACGCTGGTCAGGCCCAGGCGGTTCAGCTCGCGCATGAACTGGCGGGTCGAGTTGACCTGGTACTCCAGCGGCAGCTTCGGCCCCTTGGCCAGGGTCGCGTAGAGAATCATCGCGTTGGGGCGGGCAATCAGCATGCCGGTGGGCTCGCCGTTGCTGTCGCGGACGATCTCGCCGCCGGGCGGGTTCGGCGTGTCCTTCGTATAGCCGACGACGCGCAGCGCGGCGCGGTTGAGCAGCGCGCGGTCATAGAGGTGCAGGACGAACACCGGGGTGTCCGGCGCCGCCTGGTTCAGCTCCGAGAGGGTCGGCATGCGCTTCTCGGCGAACTGGAACTCGTTCCAGCCGCCGACCACCCTCACCCATTGCGGCGACGGCGTGCGCTGTGCCTGCAGGCGCAGCATTTCCAGGGCGTCGTGCAGCGACGGCACGCCTTCCCAGCGCAGCTCCAGGTTGTAGTTCAGGCCGCCGCGGATCAGGTGCAGGTGCGAGTCGTTGAGGCCGGGGATGACGGTACGGCGATTGAGGTCGACCAGTTTCGTCGAGGCGTCGCGATAGGCCATCGCCTGGGCGTCGGTGCCCACGACGAGAAACTTGCCGTCAGCGATGGCCACGGCGGTGGCGTGCGGGCGCTCGGGGTCGACGGTGTGCAGCTTGCCGTTGAACAGGATCAGGTCTGCATTGCGCTCTGCGTTACTCATGTTCGTGACCCTCAGCGTTGCAGGAAGGCCAGCAGGTCTTCGTTGAGTTGTTGCGTGTGAGTGACGGCGAACCCATGGGGAGCACCGGCGTAGACTTTCAGTTCAGCACCCTGGATCTGTTCGGCAGCCAGCTTTCCGGTAGTCTCGAACGGCACGATCTGGTCATCATCGCCATGGATCACCAGGGTCGGCACGTCGACCTTGGCCAGGTCGGCACGGAAGTCGGTCTCGGAGAAGGCGCCGACGCAATCGATGGTGCCCTTGAGCGAGGCCAGCAGCGCGATGTTCAGCGTCTGGGCAAGCACGCCGTCGGAGACTTTCTGGCCATGGTTGGTGCCGTAGAACGGCGCGGCGAAGTCGGCGATGAACTGCGCGCGATCCTGCAGCAGGCCGGCCTTGATACCGTCGAATACAGCCCCGTCGACCCCCTGTGGGAAGTCGGCGGCCTTGCCGAAGATCGGGGTAACCGCGCCCAGCAGCACCAGGCCGGCGACGCGCGAGGTGCCGTGGCGGCCGATGTAGCGGCTGACGTCGCCGCCGCCCATGGAGAAGCCCACCAGCGTGACCTCGCGCAGGTCAAGGTGCTCGATCAGGCCGGCGATGTCGTCGGCGAAGGTGTCGTAGTCGTAGCCGTCCCACGGCTGGCTGGAGCGACCGAAACCGCGGCGGTCGAAGGCGATGGTGCGGTAGCCGCGGCTGCTCAGGTACTGCATCTGGTATTCCCACATGTCGCCGTCCAGTGGCCAGCCGTGGCTGAACAGCACGGGTTTGCCGCTGCCCCAATCCTTGTAATAGATCTCGGTGCCGTCGCGGGTGACGAAAGTGCTCATGGAAACTCCTCTGCCTGCCATGCAGGACGATGTGGGGACGGGCGCCAGGGCGCCCCGTGAGGGGAAAGTCAGGGGAAAGATCAGTCGGCGTTGAGCCAGCCGGCGCAATGCCGGGTCACCCAGGGCATGATCAGGTAGACCACCGGGAGGACGATGCACAGGGTTACCAGCAGGTTGCTCGGCACCACGCCGGCCAGCACAGGGAAGCGCTCGAACGCGGGCCCCCAGAGCGGCGGAATGACCATGGTCAGCGGGCTGATCACCAGGTAGGTGAGCAGCGCCTGCTTCCATTTCGGTGGCTGGCGAACGTTGCCGTGCTCGGGGGTGAACCAGAATTCGGCGTCGTTGTGGATCAGCGGGTGGTCACCCTCCTCCAGCAGCGGCAGGACCTCGGCGACCAGCTCGGCACGCTCGCGGGAATCGATCCAGGCTTGCAGCTGGCCGGCCCGGGCGAAACGCACCACGGTGGTGAACATCGCGCCTTCGCCGTCGGGGCGGATCACGTTCACGCCCAGGTGGCCGGGCTGCTGGCGCGCAGCGGCAACGGTGCGGCGCAGCCAGGCTTCATAGCTGGGCAGGGCTTCGCAGCGCACCTTGTGGTGGACCACCAGCGTCACCACGCTGTTCAGATCGATGGCTTCGGCGCTCATGGGTGTTCCGGGCTCGGGGTTGAGGTCCGGTCACTATGGCTGCGGTCGCGGCTGGCCTATTGGACGCATGTGCTGGGTTGGGCTTTTGCTTTTCCAGGGTGACGAACCCGGAACGGGCTATCGCCGACAGGGCGGGTTACCTTGCGGTGACAGAGTTTTCGAGTCCGCCCCCGCGCTTGGGTAATCGAAGGTGCGATTAAGCGGCGCTGATAGCCAATTCGGCCACATCGACCTGCCGCATATACGCCCGCGCCGTGTGGGGCAACCGGTAGCGTACCTCGCACTCGCCCTGCTCCACCCACAGCAGCGACTTGTCCGCCAGTTGGCGCACCGCCGCGAATGCACATTCGCGGCACAGGGAATTGCCATCGAGCGAGGCCACGGCCGCGTCGAGCGTGAAGTCCTCGTCCAGTTGCGCGAGCAGGCGAAGGCAGCGTTGCTCGGCAACATCCAGCAACCCGTAGCTCCAGTCATAGGTCGCCCGCAGGCTCTGCTGCCGCGCCGGCGCGGTACGGCGGCCGGGCATCAGCAGTTGCATGGGCGTATCCAGCAGGGCCGGCAGCCCGGTGAGACCGAGGATGCCCACCTGCCGCGCCGCCATCTCGATGGCCAGGGGAATGCCGTCCAGGCGCCGGCAGATATCGATGATCGCGCGCACCTGGCCCGGCTTGAGTTCGAAGCGGTCGCAGACTTCCCGCGCACGCATCACGAAGAGCTGAACCGCCGAACTGCACATGGCCAGTGCCAGGGGCGCGTCGTCCTGCGCGGGCACCTCCAGCGGCGGCAGGCGCAGCACATGTTCGCCTTCCGCGCGCAACGGCTCGCGGCTGGTGGCAAGAATGCTCAGCGCCGGATGCAGGCGCAACAGGTACTCCACCGCCTCGGCGCAGCGCTCGGCAAGGTGCTCGCAGTTATCCAGCAACAGCAGGGTCGGCTCCTGCACCGGCTCGCGCAGGAGGACGGCGAGGTTCTGGCTGAGGGAGATGCCATCCGGGTCGATGGACAGATCGAGGAAGCGCACCTGGCTGAAATGCTTGTGCAGCGACTCGGCGCAGTGGATCGCCAGCGAGGTCTTGCCCATGCCCCCAGGGCCGACCAGGGTCAGCAGGCGCGTCGCGGGCAGCTGCCTCACCACCCGTTCCAGCAGCGCCTGGCGGCCGACCAGGCCCATCAGCAGCACCGGCAGGTTGCTGGCGCGGACCTCGCAAGGCAGTGCGACAGCCTGTACCGGGGCGGTGACGGTTTCCACCACGCCGACGAAGCCATAGCCGCGCAGCGGCACGTTGGCGATGTAGCGTTCGCCGGTGCGGCCTTCGCCGAGGGCGCGACGCAGGGCGGCGATGTGTACGCGCAGGTTGATCTCTTCGACCACGGTGTTGCCCCACACCTGGGCGATGATCGTATCCTTGCCGATGATCTCGCCGGGCTGGCGGATCAGCACCTGGAGAATGTCCAGCGCCCGGCTGCCGATGCGCACCGGGCGGTCCCCCTGCAGCAGCTGGCGCTTGTAGGGATGAAACTGGAAGCGACCGAACTGCAGGATGGTCTCGGTGCGGTTTTCCGTGCTTTCGCTCATTTCCTGCTCACGTCTTTAGTCCGACGGATCGCTCTACAACAAGGCCTCCAGGCGATCTGGTCAGAACCGAGGTGACGCGCCCCTGATTGGTGGTCAGAGTATTTTCCCGTCCTCGTGTGACAGCGCAATTCCCGCAGGGGGAAGGATTCGGCCAACTAGGGTGCGCCGGACGGTCAACCGGCATGAAACGCGGCGCACTGCCATCAGGCGAAGCCGAACTGCTCGCGGTACTGGCTCGGCGTCATGCCGATGCGTTCGCCGAATACCGTGCGCATGTGCCGGGGGCTGCCGAAGCCGCTGCGACAAGCCACCTGCTTGAGTGGCAGGTCGCTGCTTTCCAGCAGCTTGCGCGCGTGGTCGATGCGCGCGCTCTGTACGTACTGCATGGGCGTCATGCTGGTCTCGCGCTGGAAGGCACGGGCGAAGTTGCGCGGGCTCATGGCCACCTGCTCGGCCAGGCGATTCACCGTCAGCGGCTCGTCGATGTGGTCCACCACGAAGGCCTGTGCGCGGGCGATCACCGAGCCGTCGCGCACCACCGACACCAGCAGCGGGCCGAACGGCGTCTGCCCGCCCTGGCGCTTGAGCACCACCAGCAGCACCTTGGCGACTTCCAGCGCGATGTCCTTGCCGTGGTCCTCGGCGACGACGGCCAGCGCCATGTCGATGCCGGCGGTGACACCACCAGAGGTAATCAGGTTGCGGTCGATGACATAGATACGCTCGGCCTGCACCTGGGTGCGCGGGTACAGCTGTGCCAGGCGCTCCAGGTAATTCCAGTGGGTGGTGCAACGATAGCCGTCGAGCAACCCGGCCGCGCCGAGCAGGAAGGCTCCGGTGCACACCGCGCCATAGCGTTTCGCCGCGCGCGCCGCTGCCGGCAGCCCGGCAGTGAGCGCCTCGTTGCGGCCGTTGTAGGCGCCCGGCCCGCCGGGCACCAGCAGCAGGTCGACGCCCGCCAGCAGTGCTTCCAGCGGCAGGTCCGCGCTCATCTTCAGGCCGCTGGAGGCGCGCACGCCCTCGGGCTTCGCCGCCACCGTCAGCAACCGGTAGTGCTGCTCCGGCGGCAGGTAGCGGTTCGCCATGGAGAACACCTCCATCGGCCCCGTTACATCCAGCGCCAGCACATCGTCGTACAGCACCATGGCCACTGTTTTCATTCTTCTACTCGCACGCAAGCGGGGCTTGGCGGTCTCGCGTGCCCCGGTATGGAAAAAACCACTGTACCCATTCGCCACGACGGCGAATCGCACGTTTGCATCATTCTCCGCCATGCGGGCCGAGCACACAGGTCCAATAAATGGCGGGGCGGCGGAACCATAGTCTGCCCATCAACGCCCTCGGGCGGGCCTTGCAGAACTGCAAAGTAGCCGTGCAAGGCTGTCTGTTCCGCGCCTTTCGCCGATCG
This sequence comes from Pseudomonas sp. HS-18, assembly GCF_020401845.1. Classification (NCBI taxonomy): domain Bacteria; kingdom Pseudomonadati; phylum Pseudomonadota; class Gammaproteobacteria; order Pseudomonadales; family Pseudomonadaceae; genus Pseudomonas; species Pseudomonas sp. HS-18. The sequence goes on along the minus strand of NZ_CP084413.1, from coordinate 3,095,305 downwards.
GCAAAGATGCGTCCACGGTTCGGCACCGGCTACGGCAGTCCGGGCCCATCGACCACTCGAACCTCATCCACCCACGCCATCCACAAGGACCATCGCCATGACCGCCATCGCCAAAGCCGTTCCCGGCAAGACCCTGCTCAACCCCACCGACCACACCCTGATCATGATCGACCACCAGTCGCAGATGTCCTTCGCGACCAAGTCCATCGACGCCGTGACCCTGCGCAACAACGCCGCCCTGGTGGCCAAGGCGGCCAAGGAGTTCGACGTTTCCACCATCCTCACCACCGTCGCCGAGAAGAGCTTCTCCGGCCCGATCTTCGACGAGATCAAGTCGGTCTTCCCCGAGCACAACGTCATCGACCGCACCAGCATGAACACCTGGGAAGACCCGCGCATCGCCGTGGAAGTGAACAAGTTCGGCAAGCAGAAGATCGTCCTGGCCGGCCTCTGGACCTCCGTGTGCATCGTCGGCCCGGCCCTGTCGGCCATTGACCAGGGCTTCGAGGTCTACGTCATCGCCGACGCCTGTGGCGACGTCTCCACCGAGGCCCACGAAATGGCCCTGCAACGAATGATCCAGCTGGGTGCCCGCCCGATGACCTCCCTGCAGTACCTGCTGGAGCTGCAACGCGACTGGGCCCGCGGCGAGACCTACGATGCCACGGTGAAGACCTCCATCGAGCATGGCGGCGCCTACGGCCTGGGCCTGATCTACGCCAAGACCATGTTCAACGCCAGCGAAGGCCACTGAGCCCGGGCACCGGATAGGGGCGGCATTGCCGCCCCTTTTTCATTTGCAGGATTGACGACACCATGCCGACCCCCGACCGCTCCGGCGCGCTAGCGCTGCTGTTCATGCGCGTTGCCGCCGCCCTGCTGCTGCTCCAGGTCCACGGGCTGCCCAAGCTGCTGCACTGGCAAAGCGAGCTGCAGCACATCGAAGACCCCTTCGGCCTCGGCGCTGCGCCAACCCTGGTGCTGGCGGTGTTCGCCGAAGTGCTCTGCCCGATCCTGCTGATCCTCGGCGTGTTCGCCCGCCTCGCCTGCCTGCCGGTGATCGCCGTGCTGCTGGTGGCACTGGTGTTCGTGCACCCGCAGTGGTCGCTGGAGGAAGGCCAGTTCGCCTGGTGGATGCTGATTCTTTTCGCCGGTCTGGCGATTGCCGGGCCGGGAAGCTATCGCCTCGCCCTGCCCCGCCCTGGCGCCCTCCACACGGAGCCCGGACCGTGAGAAACGCCCTGCTTCCCTGCGCCCTGGCGTTCGCCTGCGTTCCGGTCCACGCCGCCGACTGGTCGCTGCTGTCGCGCAATTACTTCCTCGACAACGACTACCGCAGCCCCGGCCCCAACGGCCAGAGCCTGCGCCGTGAATGGGCGCAGGGTTTCATCGGCAAGTTCAGCAGCGACGTCACGCCCGGCACCATCGGCCTGGGCGTCGATGCCCATGCCTTCCTCGGCCTGAAGCTCGATGGCGGGCGCGGCCACGCCGGCACCGGCCTGCTACCGCTGGACAGCGACGGCCGCAGCGAGAGCGATTACTCCGATGCGGGTGGCGCGCTGCGTCTGATGCACGAAAAAACCAGCCTGGCCTGGGGCGAAATGGAAGTGGAGACGCCGGTATTCGACACCGGCGACAAGCGCCTGCAACCCGAGTACGCCACCGGCTGGTTTCTCGACGACAGGAGCCTGCCGGGCCTGCGCCTGCAAGCCGGGCGCTTCACCGCCTTCAAGAACCAGAATTCCAGCTCCAGCCACGGCGAGTTCGAAGGCTACGGCGCCAGTACCCGCTTCGGCGGCCTGAGCCTGGCCGGCGCCACCTGGAGCGCACCCGATGCGAACTGGGGAGGTGCACTCTATGCCAGCCAACTGGACGACGTCTGGCGCCAGGGCTACGCCAACCTCAATGGCCGAGTCGGTCGCTGGTCGGTGGACGCCAACCTGTACAAGACCGGCGACACCGGCAGCGCCCGCGCCGGCAACATCGACACCCTGGCGTGGAGCCTGCTGGGCAAGGTCGCCCTGGGCAGCCACGCACTGAGCCTTGCCTACCAGAAAGTCAACGGCGACACACCCTTCGACTTCGTCGGCGGCGACTCCATCTACCTCGCCAACTCCATCAAGTACGCCGACTTCAACGGCCCCGGTGAGCACTCCTGGCAAGCGCGTTACCAGTGGGACGGCGCCAGCGCCGGGCTTGCCGGCCTGACTCTGTCCGCGCGCTACGTACGCGGCAGTGGCATCGACGGCACCCATGCCCCGTGCGGGGGTGCCTACAACCCCCTGGAGGGCGCCACCTGCCAGCCGACCTACGGCGACGGCGGGCGCCACTGGGAACGCGACCTGGACCTGCGCTACGTGGTCCAGTCCGGTCCGGCCAAAGACCTGGCCCTGAGCTTCGCGCAAGTCTCGCACCGCGCCAACGACGCCCAGGGCGGAGCGGATATCGACCGCCTCTACGTGATCATCGAGTATCCGCTCAAGGGCGCGTTCTGACTCAGCCATGGGCGGTTTCAGCCACTGCGGACGATGCCCTGAACAGCAGCGCCAATTCCATCAGCAGCGCCAGGACGATGGCTCCGGCGGCCACCGCGAACAGCAACGCGTAGTGCCCCTGGCTCGCAGTGAAGAGCGCCGAGTAGGCGTAGCCGGCAATGGCCTGGAAGCTGGCGAAGGAGACGGTCGCACGGCTCCAGGTGGCATTCTGCGCAGCGTGGCCAGGCACCAGTTGATGCACCCGCGCCAGGGCCAGCGGCACAATGCCCGGCGGGAACGAACCGATCACCAGACTGGCGACGCCCAGCAGGCGCAGGTCGCCGGTTTCCAGCAACAGGCCGAGGGCGATGAATTGCGCCACCAGCACCAGGCGGATCGCTGCCCGCGCCCCGAGATGATCGGCAAGGAAGCCGTAGACCACCGGCCCGACGATGGCACCGACACCATACAGTGTCCAGATCAGTGCGCCGCTGTGAGTGCCGGCGCCCAGCCCGCGAGCGACGTAGTCCACCAGGAACATCATCGGCGCCACCAGCGCAGACGCCATCAATGCGTACTGGGCGAACAGCACGTAGACGCCTGCCGAGGCTCGCGGCGCCGCGACATTGTGCGCCTGGACGTGGGCGTGCTCCCGTGGCCAACCGAACCAACTGCTCAGGCTGAGCGCCAGGGCCAGCGCGCCGAGGCCCAGCCAGGCCTGCACCAGCCCCAGCGCCAGCAACAAAGGCACCAGCGTGCCGGAAGCGGCGATGCCCAGGCCGATGCCGAGGAAGATCGCTCCGCTGGCCAATCCACGACGACTGGCGACCACCTGCGGCAGGATGGTGCTGGCGGCCAGCACCATGATCACCCCGCCGGAAATCCCCGAGACCAGTCGCCAGCAGAAGAACCACGCCTGGTTCAGCGGCCAGGCGCAGGCGAAGAACGACAGCGTGACCAGCAGCATCATGCCGCGCAGCACCACGGCGCTCGACCAACGCGCCGCCAGCGGGCGCCCGGCCAGGGCGCCGACCAGGTAGCCGGCGAGATTGGCGGCCCCCAGGTAGACCACGGCCGAGGCCGAGAACCAGTGCGCCTCGATCAGCGCCGGAATCAGTGGCGTGTAGGCGAAACGCGCCAGGCCGATGCCGACCAGACTGGCGCACAGGCCGGCCCAGATCGGCAACCAGAGGGAGCCTCGGCTGGCGAGGCGGGAAGCATCGGTATTCATGACAACCCCTATCGCGCCGTCGGGGCGGCGCCGTTGCTTGACAATGGGGAGATCATAAAGTCGCGAGAAGATGAAATAATGCAGCGAGTTTTCTTTCCAGGTTTGCATTTCTGCATCAAAGGAAAATCACCATGATGAACTGGGACGACGCCCGGGTGTTTCTCGCCCTGTGCCGCGAACAGACCCTGCGCGGCGCCGCCCGTGTGCTCGCGGTGGACCAGGCGACGGTGGGCCGGCGCCTGGCCTCGCTGGAACGCTCGCTGGAGGCAACGCTCTTCCTGCGTACCTCGGCCGGCTACAGTCTGACCGCCGCGGGCGAGATCGCCATGGCCGCGGCGCAGGCCATGGAGTCCTCCGCCGCCGACCTGCAACGGCAGATCCTCGGCATGGACGAGCGCATGAGTGGCGTGGTGCGGGTCACCACCACCGACTCCTTCGCCACGGACTACATCATCCCCGCCGTGGCCGCCCTGCACCGCGAGGAGCCGGGGATCGAGGTGCAGCTGCAGACTTCCACGCAGATGCTCAACCTGAGCAAGCGCGAGGCCGACATTGCCGTGCGCACCCACCAGCCGGAGAACCCCGACCTGATCGTACGGCGCCTGGCGCGCTGGGGCAGCGGGCTGTTCGCCTCCGCGCAGTACATCGAGGAGCGCGGCATACCCGAGCCGGGAACCGCCTTTGCCGGGCACGACCTGGTGGTCTACCAGCCATATCTGGATGCCGGCAAGGACCTGCTCCTCGCCTCCGAGCCGATCATCCGCGGGCGCATCGCCATGACCTGCACCTCCGGCTTCATGGTCCGCCGCGCGCTGGCCTGCGGCCTCGGCGTGGGCGAACTGCCGCTGCCAATGGGTGAGGCGGGCGGCCTGGTCCGCCTGTGGCCGGAGCGCCCGCCCTTGCCCTATGACGTGTGGTTGGTCACCCACAAGGACGTGCGCCATACGGCGCGGGTGCGGGCAGTGATCGATGCCATCGCACAGGCTTTCGCCCTGCCTGTCACTGGATGAACGGCACCTCCTGCGCACGCTGGTACGGGCCGTAAACCGCCGGTGCCCAGTTGTACGCCTTGCCGTCGCGGGTGATATGGCCGATGCCAGGGAACGGCAGGTGCGCGGCGGCCACCCAGGCGCCGTTTTTCGCCAGCGCGCCGAACTCCGCCTCGCGAGCCTTCACCGCCTGCTTCGGGTCGGTGTCGAAACGGATCGCCACCTCCGGGTGGGCGAACTGCACGGCGACGTTGTGAATCAGGTCGCCGATGAAGACGATAGCCTCTCCACCGGACTCGAAGCGGTAGCTGGTGCTGCCCGGCGTATGGCCACTGGTGGCCTCGGTCTGCAGCTCGGGCAAAGGCGAGGCCGGTGGCACGAACGTCCGCAGGCGATTGGTGGCTCGGTATGGCGCGAGCGACTGTTGCGCCACCTGGAAGAACTCGCGGGCCTTTTCCGGCGCCTGGTCTCGGCGCTTCTCGTCCAGCCAGTAATCCGCCTCGGCCTGGGTCGCGTAGACGGTGGCGTTGGCGAACAGCGCCCGGCCCTGCCCGTCCACCAGGCCGCAGACATGGTCCAGGTGCATATGGGTGAGCAGGATGCTGTCCACCTGTTCAGGCGCGTAGCCAGCGGCCTTCATGTTCTCCGGCAGGTGCCCGGCGGTGCCGCCGATGCACTGGCCGGCACCGCTGTCCACCAGCACCAGGTGCTTGCCGGTATTGACCAGGAAGGCGTTGAAGTTGGTCTGCACACGCTCGTCACCCATGGCGCTGCGCGCCAGCAGAGCACCGATGCGCTCGCGACTCAGGCCCAGCAACAGGCCCGGCGACAGATCGTTGTACCCGTCGTACAGCGCGGTGACTTCGTAATCGCCCACGGCCAGGCGGAAATAGCCCGGCGCCTGGGTCTTCGGCGCGGCCGGAGGCTCGGCCCAGGCAACGGTGGAGACCAGCAGTGTGCTGGCCAAAAGCGTCAAGCAAGGGTTGCTGCGGGATGCCGGCATGGCGGGCGCCTCCTTGGAAGATGATGGCGCCATGCTGCTCCGTTTTGCCCGCCCGATTCTTGGACGCCTGTGTCGGAAGCATACCGATAGCGGATAGCGGATAGCGGATAGCGGATAGCGGGATTCAGGGTACCGCCGCGCTCATGTATTCCACCATCCGCTCGCGCAACCAGCGCTCGGCCGGGTCGTTGTCGTGGGCGGCGCTCCAGACCATCGACAGCTCCGCCGGCTTGATCTCCAGGGGTGGCTCCTCGGCGCGCAGGCAACTGTCCTCCACCAGGGCGCAGGCGGCGTAGTCCGGCACGGTGGCGATCATCTCGGTGTTGCGCAGCAGCGCGCGCAGGCTGCCGAACTGCGGCACGGCAAGCACCACCCGACGGCGGCGCTCGATACGCTCCAGGTCCAGGTCGATGGCGCCGTTCAGGTCGCCGGAGAAGGACACCATCACGTGCGGCCGCGAGCAGTATTCGTCCAGGGTCAGCGGGCCGGGGCGGTCGTCGCCGCGCAGCACCTTCACGCCGATATCGCGCAGCTTGCGGCGCTTGGCGTTGGCCGGCAGGTCGGTGGTGTAGCTGACGCCAACGGTGATCTCGCCGGACGAGAGCAGTGCCGGCATCAGCAGAAAATTGGCCCGGCGCACCACCACCGTGATGTTCGGCGCCTCCTGCTGCAAGCGCGCCAGCAGCGCGGGAAACAGGCCGAACTCGGCATCGTCGGACAGGCCCAGGCGGAAGATATTGCAGCTGCTCTGGGGCTCGAAGGACTTGGCGCGGCTGACCGCGGCGGAGATCACATCCATCGCCGGCCGCAACTCCTCGAAGATGTGCAGCGCCCGGCTGGTGGGCTCCATGGCGCGGCCGGCGCGCACCAGCAGCGGGTCGTCGAACAGGTCGCGCAGGCGCGCCAGCGCAGCACTGACAGTGGACTGGGTGATGAACAGTTTCTCGCCGACGCGGGTCAAATTCCGCTCCAGCATCAGGGATTCGAAGATCACCAGCAGGTTCATGTCCAGGCGGCGCAGGTCGTTTCGGTTCATGGCTGGTCGCTCGGGGCTGTGGAATTGGGCATCTTGGCACAAGATGAGGGTCGCGCCAGTCGACCATGCCCCACGAGGTTTTTCTTGGACGGATGTGCTTGAAAGCGCTGCCTCCGGCGAATTCGATTGAGCATCGGATCACCTTGATTTACCTTGAATTTTCCTTTTTATAAGGCGGCTTTTGCCGCCACTGGAAGCCGACGAGAAGAGAGACATCATGCCCGCACCTGCCCACCAGGTAGCGACCATGCTCGCCCCTGCGACACACCGCCTGGTCCTGCAGCTCATGGAGCAACTGCAGTCCCCCGGTGAAGGCGTGCACGAAGCCAGCCAGCGCCTCTGCCGGCATCTGCTGGAGCACTACCGCATGCCGGATCCGTGCAACGACGCGCGCAGCGATGGCGAACGCCTCGCCCTCGCCCCCTGGCAGGAGCGCAAGGCCAAGGAAATCCTCGCCGGCTGCCTGCTCAGCCGCCTGTACATCGCCGATGTCGCCGAGCAGTGCGGCCTGTCGCGCAGCCATTTCTCCCGTGCGTTCAAGCAGGCCACCGGCCTCGCGCCGCGGGAATGGGCGCTGCGCCTGCGCATCGACCGCGCCCGCGAGCTGCTGGCCAGCGGCGACGCGCCGATTTCCCAGGTCGGGCAGGAATGCGGCTTCGCCGATCAGTCGCACTTCTGCCGCAGCTTCCGCAAGCTCGTGGGCTGCACGCCGAACCGCTGGCGGCAAGCCAGCCGGGTGGGCGGAACGCGGGAACTGGAGCCATCGACCTTGCAGGAACGGACTCCGTTCGCGAGGGTTTCGCCCACCTCACCACGGCCCGGAGCGATGCTGCCCCGAACACGCACTGAGTCCATTGCTACGCCAATCCCTACCTCTGATGACAAATCCCACGCTATTCAGCAACGGCTCAGCGAGGATCCGCCGAACCTTGAGATATGACAGGCCCGGTGCAATCCCCACCGTCTAATCTGGGTGCAGTCCCACTTTCCCAACAGGCAGGAGCCGGGAGTCAGAGCATGACTGCACCGCAAACCACCGACCACAAACCGCAAGCCACCGACTGGTACCGCAAGAGCGTCGAGCAGACCATGGCCGACCTGCAAACCAGCGCGGAAGGCCTTTCCCCTGACGATGCCGGCGCACGCCTGCTGCGCGTCGGTCCCAACGCGCTGCCGGCCAAGGACGTCGATCCGCTCTGGCTGCGCTTCGCCCGGCACTTCAACGACGTACTGATCTACATCCTCCTGGCCGCCGCCGTGGCTACCGCGCTGATGGGCCACTGGACGGACACCATCGTCATCCTGCTGGTGGCGGTGATCAACGCCGGTATCGGCTTCTTCCAGGAGAACAAGGCGGAGAAATCCCTCGCCGCGCTGCGCGGCATGCTCAGCAGCACCGCCCACGTGGTGCGCAATGGCAAGAAGATCGAGATGGACGCCGCCCAGCTGGTACCCGGCGACATCGTCATCCTGCGTCCCGGCGACAAGATTCCCGCCGACGTGCGCCTGTTCGACGTGCACCACCTGCAGGTCGAGGAATCCATGCTCACCGGCGAATCCCTCACCGTCGGCAAGCAGGCCGACGCGCTGGACAAGGAGGCGCTGCTGGCCGACCGCCTGAACCTCGGGTTCTCCGGCACCAACGTCAGCGCCGGCAATGCGCGCGGCGTGGTAATCGAGACCGGAGCGAACACCGAGCTGGGCCGCATCAACAAACTGATCGCCAACGTCGATGAAAGCGAAACGCCGCTGCTGCGGCAGATCGCCGAGCTGGGCAAGCGCATCTTCCAGCTGATCGTCGGCATGATGGTGGTGCTCTTCATCATCGGCTTCTTCTGGCATGACTATCCGTTCGGCGAGCTGCTGCTGTCGCTGATCAGCCTGGCCGTGGCCTCGGTGCCGGAGGGCCTGCCGGCCATCGTCTCGATCATCCTGTCCCTGGGCGTACAGCGCATGGCGCAGAACAAGGCGATCATCCGCAAGCTGCCGACCGTGGAAACGCTGGGCGCCATGAGCGTGATCTGCTCGGACAAGACCGGCACCCTGACCATGAACGAGATGACCGTGAAGAGCGTGCTGCTCGCCAAGGGTCTCTACAGCGTCGAGGGCCAGAGCTACGAGCCCAAGGGCCGTATCACCTTCGGCGGCACCAGTGACGAGCTGGACTGGTCGCAACACGGCTCGCTGGAAGCCTTCATCCGCGCGGTGGACATCTGCAACGACAGCAGCCTGCAGCTCAATGAAGAAGGCCGCTGGGGCGTGGTCGGCGGCCCCACCGAGGGCGCACTGAAGGTCCTGGCACGCAAGGCGACCCTGCCGGAGATCGAGTTCCAGAAATTCGGCAAGATCCCCTTCGACTCCGCCTACAAGTACATGGCGCGCCGCTGTGACGTCGCCGGGCAGAGCCTGATCTACCTCAAGGGCGCGCCGGACGTGCTGCTGCGCATGTGCAACCAGCAACTGGGCGCCAACGGCGCCGAGCCGCTGGACCGCGAGTACTGGGAGCGCGAGATGGGCTTCATCGCAGGGCAAGGCCTGCGCATGCTGGCCGCCGCCTACAAGCCGGTGCAGCCCGATGACGGCGTGATCGATCATGAGGACGTGCAGGACGGCATGATCTTCCTCGGCGTCGCCGGCCTGCTCGACCCGCCGCGCCCGGAGGCCATCGAAGCCATCGCCCTGTGCAAGCGCGCCGGCATCCAGGTGAAGATGATCACCGGCGACCACCCGGACACCGCCGTCGCCATCGCCGGCATGCTCGGCATGGGCAACGACCTGCGTGCCATGACCGGCCAGGAACTGGAGCAGGCCGATGATACGCAGCTGAAATCCCTCGCCCTGCAGTATTCGGTGTTCGCCCGCACCAGCCCCGAACACAAGCTGCGCCTGGTGCGCGCGCTGCAGGCCAACGAGGAAGTGGTCGGCATGACCGGCGACGGGGTCAACGACGCCCCGGCGCTGAAGCAGGCCGACGTCGGTATCGCCATGGGCATCAAGGGCACCGAGGTGACCAAGGAAGCCGCCGACATGGTGCTCACCGACGACAACTTCTCTACCATCGCCGGCGCCGTGCGCGAGGGCCGCCGGGTCTACGACAACCTGAAGAAAACCGTGCTGTTCATCCTGCCGACCAACATGGCCCAGGGCCTGCTGATCGTCATGGCGATCCTCGCCGGCGCGGTGATCCCGCTGGCGCCGCTGCAGATCCTCTGGATGAACATGGCGACCTCCACCACCCTGTCCTTCGCCCTGGCCTTCGAGCCCGGCGAGCCGGGGATGATGCGCCGGCCGCCGCGCAACGCGAAGGAGTCGATCCTCAACGGCTTCGCCGTCTGGCGGGTGCTCTACGTCGGCGGCCTGCTCACCGCCGCAGCCTTCCTGCTGGAAGCCTGGCTGGTCAGCAACGGCCACGATACCGACTATATCCGCACCATGATCCTGCACACCCTGGTCACCGCGCAGTGGGCGTACCTGTTCAACTGCCGCCTGCAGGAGGAGTTCTCGCTGAACTGGGCGCTGCTGCGCAACGGCGCTCTGCTCACGGTGACCCTGGCGCTGATCCTGCTGCAATGCTTCGTGATCTACGTGCCCTTCATGCAGACCGCCTTCCATACGGTCGCCCTGCCCTTCAGCGGCTGGCTGATCTCGTTGGGCATCGGCATCGTGGTGTTCTTCGCGGTGGAACTGGAGAAACTGGTGATCCGCCGCTGGAAAGCTTCGCGCGGCTAATTTCCAGGCGCAGAAAAGAAAACCGGAGCATCAGCTCCGGTTTTCTTTTGCGGGGGTCAGAGCGCCATGTCGCTGGCCGCTTTTTCCGCAGCCGGGGCGGCGTCGGTCGGCTGCACGGCCGGTGCCTGGTCGATCGCCGGCGGCGGGTCCAGTTGCAGGACCTTGGCGGTGTAGCTCCATTCGGCGTAGGTCTTCTCCGCGCTGTCGTTGAGCTTGGTGCCGTAACTCGGGACGATCTGGTGGACCTTGGCCTGCCACTCGGGCGTGGCGAGCTTGTCCTTGAACACCTTCTCCAGCACGTTGAGCATGATCGGCGCCGCAGTGGATGCACCCGGCGAAGCGCCCAGCAGGCCGGCAATGCTGCCGTCGGCGGAAGCGACGATCTCGGTGCCGAGCTTCAGCACACCGCCCTTGTCCGCATCACGCTTGATGATCTGCACGCGCTGGCCGGCCTGCCACAGGCGCCAGTCCTCGGCCTTGGCTTCCGGGAAGTATTCGCGCAGCGCGGCGAGGCGGTCGTCATCGGAGAGCATCAGCTGGCCGGCGAGGTATTCCACCAGCGGGTACTCGTCGATGCCAACGCGGGTCATCGGCCAGACGTTGTGCACGTTGGTGCTGCCCAGCAGGTCGAGGTACGAGCCTTCCTTGAGGAACTTGGTGGAGAAGGTGGCGAACGGCCCGAACAGGATCACGCGCTTGCCGTCGAGCACGCGGGTGTCCAGGTGCGGCACGGACATCGGCGGTGCGCCAACCGACGCCTTACCGTAAGCCTTGGCCAGGTGCTGCTGGGCGATGGTCGGGTTCTCGGTGACCAGGAACGAACCACCCACCGGGAAGCCGGCGTAGTCCTTGGCTTCCTCGATACCGGACTTCTGCAACAGACGCAGCGCGCCGCCGCCAGCACCGATGAAGACGAACTTGGCGTCGGTCTCGGTAACGCTGCCGTCCTTGAGGTTCTTGTACTCGACGCGCCAGGTGCCATCGTCGTTACGGGTGATGTTCTCGACTTCGCTGGAGAGTTTCAGGCTGAAGTTCGGCCTGGTCTGCAGGTAGCCGGCGAACTGGCGGGTGATCTCGCCGAAGTTCACATCGGTGCCGATGGGTGTCCAGGTGGCGGCAATCTTCTGCGAAGGATCGCGGCCCTGCATCATCAGCGGCACCCACTTGGCGATCTGCGCCGGGTCCTCGGAGTACTGCATGCCGCGGAACAGCGGGCTGGCCTGCAGCGCTTCATAGCGCTTCTTGAGGAAGGCGATGTTGTCGTCGCCCCAGACGAAGCTCATGTGCGGGGTGGAGTTGATGAATGAGCGCGGGTTCTTCAGCACGCCGTTCTGCACCTGCCAGGCCCAGAACTGACGGGAGATCTGGAACGACTCGTTGATCTCCACGGCCTTGGCGATGGTGACGTTGCCGTCCTTGTCTTCCGGCGTGTAGTTCAGCTCGGCCAGGGCCGAATGGCCGGTGCCGGCGTTGTTCCAGCCGTTGGAGCTTTCCTGGGCGACGCCGTCGAGGCGTTCGACCATTTCCATCGACCAACCCGGTTCCAGCTCATTGAGCCAGACGCCCAGGGTGGTGCTCATGATGCCGCCGCCGATCAGCAGCACGTCGACTTTCTTGGTATCCGCAAAGGCGGGCGCGCAATTCACTGCCAGAGCGAGGCCCAGCAGCGCCCCGCTAACTTTCTTGATCATCGAAAGGTTTCTCGTCGTTAGGGCTTGGCCTTCCCCACCGGCGTCATTCAGCGTGAAGGCCGGACCCGGCGCACAGCGTGCGAGCGATGGGCAAGGCGACAGATGACGAGGATGAGTCGGGACTCAGTTCCCTCCTCCGCCGGCTCTGAGGCCTGCTTGATGGAATGAGGGACGTCCTGCGCAGAGAGACACGCAAAGCCTTCGGCTTTGGCTTTTGTTGTGGGAGGGATGCATGGTCTGCTGAAACGTTTGTGCATTCTATAGAAAGCCGCAGCCATTCACCAAGCGTCTTGGTCAACTATCGACCAGCCGGTTTGTGTGTAGGTGTGTTCTCCAATGAACGCGGAGCCCGGCCCGAAGCTGTAGGAGCGAGCTTGCTCGCGAACCGACCTCAGCGCCGGTATCGCCGGGTAATCCTTCGCGAGCAAGCTCGCTCCTACAAAATGCGGCGCCCTTGCTACACCGGCCCTGCACCACAACGTTACCGAAGCGCACCGCGAGCGCGCACCAACAGCCCCATCCGTTACCGTTTCGCCCCTTCTCCCTCCATGTCTCCTACGCCAATTTCAGGCGCCCGCCGCTCTACCCCGCCGACTTCCAATCACTTCGCCATCATTGGCACGGCATCTGCTTATTTGCATGCATGGATAATTGGATCCAAAAATCCACGAGGAAACATCCCCATGCGCCTGGTGCCCACTGCCCGCCCACCGATGAGTGCCGAAGACGAGGCCTACGACTACCTCCTCCAGGCCATCTGCACCGGCCATTACAAGACTGGCGACCGCCTGGTGGCCGAGGACATCGCCGGTGAGATCGGCATGAGCCGCATGCCCGTGCGCGGTGCCTTCAAGCGCCTGGACGCCGAAGGCCTGGTCACCCTGCGGCCCAATCGCGGCGCCATCGTCAGCGGCCTGAACATCGAGGAGATGCGTGAAGTCTTCGAAATGCGCAGCGCCCTGGAAGGCTTGGCCGTCCGCATTGCCGTGCCGCACCTGAGCGACCGCGACATCTCTCGCCTGGAGCGCATGCTCGACGAGATGGACGACTACCGCGACGACAGCGCGCAGTGGGTCAGCCGCCACCGCGCCTTCCATGAATACCTCTGCAGCCTCGCCGGGCGCCCTCGCCTGCTGCGCCAGATCACCGCCCTGTATTCGGTGATCGAGCCGCACATGCGCCTGTGGCTGCAGCACGTCGACAAGCCCATGAGCGCCCGCGAGGAGCACGCCGTGATCCTCGACGCCCTGCGCTCGGGCGATGCCCGCGAAGCCGAGCGGGTGATCTGCGAGCACATCGAGGGAACCATCCCCTCCCTGGCCCATTTCCTTGAAGCACAAGCCTCCTGAGGCGCAATCCTCCTGAGCAAGCGCAAGTCCTTTGAAGCAACGGGCGCCCAGACCCGTACTTCTGTGTCCCTGAACTGCCCCTGGCAACCCCACCCCGGAGAGCAACATGTTCGAACGCAGGATCCCGCAGTGCCTTCTCGCCCTTTGCCTGGCCGCCCCGCTGGCGCATGCCGAAGTGAAGATTCCCGACCGCTTGCAGAACGCCAGCAAAGTCACTTTCTGCGGCGGCATGGACTCCCCGCCCATGGGCTTCTATGACGCCAACCAGAAACTCACCGGCGTCACCATCGACCTCGGCGAAGCCATCGCCAAGCGCCTGGGCGACAAGAAGATCGACTGGCGCATCACGCCCTTCTCCGGGCTGATCCCGGCGCTGCTCGCCGGCCAGTGCGACATGCTGGTGGACCAGCTGTTCGACAAGCCCGAGCGGCGCGAAGTGATCGACATGGTCAACTACATGTATTCCAGCCAGGCCGTGGTCGTCGGCAAGGGCAACCCCGAAGGCATCCGCAGCCTGGACGACCTCTCCGGCAAGAAGGTCGCCGTGCTCAATGGCTCGACCATCCGCACCCTGCTCGACGCCCACAACGAGAAACTGGCCAAGGCCGGCAAGCCGCCGATGAAGGTGGTGGTCTACAACACCGACACCGACGCCTTCCAGTCCCTGCGTATCCGCCAGACCGACGCCTACGGCACCACCGTGGAAACCGCCGGCTACTACCAGAGCATGGCCCCGGACCTGTTCGAGATCGGCGTGCCGGCCTTCGCACGCATCCTCACCGGCCTGGGCATCCGCAAGGAAGACAAGCAGCTCAGCGAAGCCGTCACCCAGATCATCAAGGACATGCAGGCCGACGGCAGCTACGCCGCGCTCCTGGCCAAGTGGCACATCGAAGGCGACAAACTGGACTGAGGTAACGAGATATGAACTTCAGCTGGGACGTGTTCTGGCAGTACCTGCTGCGGCCGAGCGACATCTACCTCTACGGCCTCTGGCTGACCTGCGTGATTGCCGTCAGCGCCATGCTCCTGGGCTGCGTGCTCGGGCTGCTGGCGGCGCTGATGCGCCTGTCGACCAACCCGCTACTGCAATACCCGGTGCGCTTCTACGTGTGGCTGATGCGCGGTACGCCGCTGCTGGTGCAGATCGTCTTCCTCTACACCGCACTGGCCGCCGGCGGCCTCTTCCGCTTCGAGGACCTGGACCTGGGGCTGTTCATCCTGCCCGGCAACATCCAGGCGGCGATCATCGCCCTGGGCCTCAACGAAGGCGCGTACATGGCCGAGATCATCCGCGCCGGCATCGGCGCGGTGGACAAGGGCCAGTACGAAGCCGGCAAATCCCTCGGCATGACCTTCCCCAGGCTGATGCGTCGCATCGTGCTGCCCCAGGCCTTCCGGGTGATCGTTCCGCCGCTGGGCAACGAGTTCAACGTGATGCTGAAGAACACCACGCTGGTCAGCGTGATCGGTGTGCAGGAACTGCTGCTGAGCACCCAGATGGTCACCTCCGCGACCTTCCGCGTGTTCGAGCTGTACCTGGTCGTGGCGATCTACTTCCTCGCCCTGACCACCCTGTGGGGCTTCTTCCAGCGCTGGCTGGAAGTGCGCTTCGGCAAATCCGACGGCCAGGCCGCCGCACCGAACCGCATGTTCGGCCGCCAGGCCATGAAACTGCTGAGGGGGCGTTGAGATGATCCCGGATATGAAAGACGTGGTGATCCAGGCCCGCGACGTGCACAAGGCCTTCGGCGAGCTGGAAATCCTCAAGGGTGTTTCCCTGGAAGTGCACCGCGGCGAAGTGGTGGTGCTGATCGGCGCCTCCGGCTCGGGCAAGACCACCTTCATCCGCTGCATGAACCACCTGGAAGACATCCAGGGCGGCAGCATCCGCGTCAACGGCGAGCTGATGGGCTACCGCGAGCGTCCCGATGGCAAGCTGGTGCGTGACTCGGAAAGCAACATCGCCCGCCGTCGCCGCGACATCGGCATGGTGTTCCAGCGCTTCAACCTGTTCCCGCACATGACCGTGCTGGAAAACATCATCGAAGCGCCGACCCAGGTGCTCGGCGTTTCCAGGGGCGAAGCGCTGGAGCAGGCGCGCCGGCTGCTCGCCCGCGTGCGCCTGTCGGACAAGGCCGAGCACTACCCCGGCCAGCTTTCCGGCGGCCAGCAGCAGCGCGTGGCCATCGCCCGCGCCCTGGCGATGAAGCCCCAGGCGATGCTCTTCGACGAGCCCACCAGCGCCCTCGACCCGGAAACCGTCGGCGAGGTGCTGCAAGTGATGAAGGAGCTGGCCGACGAAGGCATGACCATGGTGGTGGTCACCCACGAAATGGGCTTCGCCCGCGAAGTGGCCGACCGCGTGGTGGTCCTGCACCAGGGCGAACTCATCGAAGAAGGCCCGCCCGCGCAGGTCTTCGGCAATCCGCACCACCTGCGTACGCGGGAATTCCTCAGCCGTGTTCTCTGACTAATGAAGAAAGGAAAGCTCATGCGTAATGGAGTTCTGCTGTTCACCCTTCTCGCCTGCGCCACCGCAGCCCAAGCCGACGACAAGCTGGTGCGCTTCTACAACTGGTCCGACTACATGGGCCCGGACACCCTGAAGAACTTCGAGAAGGACACCGGCATCAAGGTCCAGTACGACGTCTTCGACACCAACGAGATGCTCGAAGCCAAGCTGCTCTCCGGGCACTCGGGCTACGACCTGGTGGTGCCGTCCAGCCAGTTCCTCACCAAGCAGATCAACGCCGGCGTGTACCAGAAGCTCGATCGCGCCCAGTTGTCCAACTGGAAGCACCTCGACCCGCGCCTGATGAAGCGCCTGGAAGCCGCCGACCCGGGCAACCAGTACGCCGTGCCCTACATGTGGGGCACCGTGGGCATCGGCTACAACTATGACAAGGTCAAGGCCGCCCTCGGCGACAACGCGCCGCTGGATTCCTGGGACCTGATCTTCAAGCCGGAAAACCTCGCCAAGCTGCACGGCTGTGGCGTGGCCTTCCTCGACGCACCGGTGAAGATCATCCCGCAGGCGCTGCACTACCTGGGCCTGGACCCGAACAGCACGAATCCCGAGGACTACACCAAGGCCTCCGCGCTGCTGCAGAAGCTGCGCCCGTCGATCACCTACTTCAACTCCTCGAAGTACACCACCGACCTCGCCAACGGCGACATCTGCGTGGCCGTCGGCTACTCGGGCGACGTCATGCAGGCGCAGACCCGCGCCCAGGAAGCCGGCAAGAAGATCGACGTGCGCTACGTGATTCCCAAGGAAGGCGCCAACCTGTGGTTCGACATGCTCGCCATCCCGCGCGACTCGAAGAACCCCAAGGGCGCCCACGAGCTGGTGAACTACCTGCTGCGCCCGGAAGTGATCGCCCCGGTGAGCGATTACGTCGGCTACGCCAACCCCAACCCGGACGCCACACCGCTGCTCGATCCGAAAGTGCGTGACAACCCCGGCATCTACCCCAGCGACGCGGTGATCGAGAAGCTCTACGTCTCCGCCGACCTGCCGCCGAAAATCCAGCGCGTGATCACCCGCGAATGGACCCGTATCAAGACTGACCGCTGAACCGAAGAGAGTTTTCCATGCTGAGCTTCTCTGCCCACGAGTACCCCTACGCTTCCCAGCGCCAGAGCGTGTTCGCCCGTAACGGCATGGTCGCCGCCTCGCAGCCCCTGGCTGCCGAGGCCGGCATTGCCATGCTGCGTGCCGGCGGCAACGCCATCGACGCCGCCATCGCTACCGCCGCCGCGCTGACCGTGGTCGAACCCACCGGCTGCGCCATCGGCGGCGACGCCTTTGCCCTGGTCTGGGTCAAGGACCAGTTGCACGGCCTGGACGCCAGCGGCCACGCACCGGCGTCCATTTCCATCGACAAGGTGAAAGCCGCCGGCCACGACAAGATGCCCGTTCACGGCTGGCTGCCAGTCACCGTGCCGGGCATTCCCTCGGCCTGGGCCGAGCTGTCCGCACGCTTCGGCAAGCTGCCCTTCGCCGACCTTCTGCAACCGGCCATCGCCCTCGCCCGCGACGGTTTCCCGGTGTCCCCGGTGGTCGCCCACCAATGGGAAATCGCCCGCCGCGAATACCAGGAAAGCCGCGCCGCCGTGCCGGCCCTGGAAGCCTGGTTCGACACCTTTACCGTCAACGGCGAAGCGCCGCGCGCCGGCCAGCTGTTCCGCAACCCGGCCCAGGCGAAAACCCTCGCCGAGCTGGCCGAGACGAAGTGCGAAAGCTTCTACCGTGGCGCCCTCGCCCAGCGCCTGGCCGCGCACTCTGCCGCCACCGGTGGCGAGCTGAGCGCCGCTGACCTGGCCGGCTACAAGCCCAAGTGGGTAGAGCCGATCAAGACCAACTACCGCGGCTATGACGTCTGGGAAATCCCGCCGGCCGGCCAGGGCCTGATCGCCCTGATGACCCTGAACATCCTCCAGGGCTACGACTTCGACCAGCGCGACAGCCAGCTCACCTGGCACCGTCAGCTCGAAGCGATGAAGAAGGCCTACGCCGACGGCCTGCACTACATCACCGACGCCGAGCACATGCGGGTCAGCACCGCCGCGCTGCTCTCCGATGACTATGCCGCACGCCGTCGCGCCGAGATCGGCGAGCGTGCCGCCGAACCCAGGCATGGCGACCCACTCTCCAGCGGCACCGTGTACATCGCCACCGCCGACGGCGAAGGCAACATGGTCTCCTTCATCCAGAGCGCCTACCACGGCTTCGGCTCCGGCGTGGTACTGCCCGACAGTGGTATCGGCCTGCAGAACCGCGGCTCGGAATTCAGCCTCGACCCAACGCACTCCAACGCCCTGGCGCCGGGCAAGAAGACCTTCCACACCATCATCCCCGGCTTCCTCAGCAAGGATGGCGTGGCCGTCGGCCCGTTCGGCGTGATGGGCGGCTACATGCAGCCCCAGGGCCACGTGCAGATGGTGATGAACCTGGTCGACTTCGGCCTCAACCCGCAGGCTGCGCTGGACGCCCCGCGCTGGCAATGGCTGGGTGGCATGAAGGTCGGCATCGAGCAGCACGCCAACCGCGATCTCGCCTTCGGCCTGGCGCGACGCGGCCACGAGGTGGAGATTGCCTGCGACCTCACCGACTACGGCCGCGGCCAGATCATCGTCCGCGACCCGCAGACCGGCGTGCTCTGCGGCGGCACTGAACCGCGCGCGGATTCGCATATCGCGGTGTGCTGAGGAGACAGCCATGCATGCGCGTGACCTCAACCTTTCGCCACTGATACTGGGCGGCAACGTGTTCGGCTGGACGGTGGACGAAGCCATTTCTCGACGCCTGCTGGACGCGGCATTCGACGCGGGACTGAGCAGTATCGACACCGCGGATATGTACTCGGTCTGGGTACCGGGTCACGAGGGCGGCGAGTCGGAGGCCATCATCGGCCGCTGGCTCGCCAGCCAGCCGGGGCGCCGCACCGAGGTGACGCTATGCACCAAGATCGGCGCCGAACTTTCGGTACAGCGGCGCGGCCTGTCGCGCCGATGGATTCTGCAGGGAGTCGAGGACTCCCTTCGGCGCCTGCGCACCGACTACATCGACCTGTACTTCAGTCATTACCCGGATGACAGCACGCCCCACGAGGAAACCCTGCGCACCTACGAAGAGTTGATCGCCTCGGGAAAAGTGCGCGCCATCGGTGCGTCCAACTTCAGCCGAAATCAACTGGAAGCGGCCGCGGCAACTGCGCGCAGTAACGACCTCCCCGCGTACTCGGCGCTCCAAGTCCAGTACAACCTCTACGACCGCGCAGGCCACGAAACGGAAACCGCAGCCATTGCTGCCGAGCACGGCAACGTTGTAGTGACCTACTTCAGCCTCGCCTCGGGCTTTCTCACCGGCAAGTACCGCGCCCCCGGCGACCTCACTGGAAGTGCTCGTGGCGAAGACCTGGAGGGCTACTTCGATGTTCGAGGGTTGAAGATTCTCGCGACGCTTGACCAGGTCGCCGAGGAAACCCAGTCGTCGCCGGCCGAGGTCGCCCTCGCCTGGCTGCGTCAACAGCCGGGCATCACCGCCCCCATCGCCAGCGCCACCAGCGAACACCAGCTAGCCAGTCTGGGGCGAGCGACCCGACTGAGCCTTTCAGACTCCCACCTGGCAATGCTCGACCTCGCCAGCGGAATATCCTGAGCAACTGTCACAAGCGCGCCTCCTTCCGGGGCTTGTGAGCAGGCCTTGGCAACCACTATCAGGAGAAGCATTCTCAAATGATGAAAGCTCCGCCATGCCCTCGGTCGACGCTCCGCTCCACGCTCCTGTCAGTGACCTCTATCAGCACCATCACGGCTGGCTGCAGGGCACGCTGCGCCGGCGCCTGGGCTGCCACGAACAGGCGGCGGACCTGGCCCAGGACACTTTCACTCGCCTGCTCGATTCACGCCGTGTGCTGGAGGCTCGCGAGCCGCGAGCCTATCTCGCCACGGTGGCCAAGGGGCAGATGATCAACTGGTTCCAGCGCCAGTCGCTGGAGCGCGCCTACCTCGAAGCCCTCGCCAGCATCCCCGAAGAGCTCGCACCCTCGCCGGAACAGCGCTACCTGGTGCTGGAAACCCTGCACGAGATCGACACCCTGCTCCCGCACCTGCCCGACCCGGTGCGCCAGGCCTTCCTGCTGGCGCAGGTCGAGGGGCTATCGCCAAGCGCCTGGGCGTATCCCTGGGATCGTGCCGAGCGCCTGATGGGGCATCTCGGCAGCCTGCCGCCCGCACTGGCCATGCCAACCCTGGGCCGTGAACGCCAGCTCGACCGCCGCCGGGCACTCAAGCAGCTTGCCCTGCTGTTGGCAAATGGCTGCTGCCCGATGGCAGCCTGCTGACGCTCAACACCGACAGTGCCGTGGACATCGCCTTCACCCCGCGCCGCGCCTGGTGCACCTGCTGCGGGGGAGATCTTCCTCGATGCGCGCGTGGACAGCCGGCCTTTCCTGGTCACGACCCGCGAAGCGCGCTTCAATGTGCGCCAGGACCAAGGGGCGACCCGCGTTGCCGTTGTCGAGGGCCGCGTCGAAGTAGTGTCGTCGCACGGAGCCGGCCAAGGGCTGGGCGCCGGGGACTCCGTGCTGCTGTCAGCACTGGGCATCACCTCGGTCGCCCCCTCGCCGGCCCCGGACGCCTGGACCCACGGCATGCTGATGGCCGACCGCATGCCCTTGCAGACGCTGCTGGTGGCGTCGCTGGTCTCCGGCGTGGTGGTCTACACGCCGTTCATGCGCAAGCTGGACTTCGCCACCGTGCGCTCCCAGCGCAGCTCGCGGCCGAAGTGGCTGGACCTGCACAACGTGCTGGGCATCGTCACCCTCGCCTGGGTGCTGGTGGTCGGCGTCACCGGGGTGATCAACACCCTGGCGCTGCCGATCCTGATGCTCTGGCAAGGTGGCCAGCTGGCGGAAATGACCGCGCCCCACAAGGACGCGCCGCCGCTGGAAAGCCTCGGCTCGCAGCACAAGGCCATCGACACCGCCCGCAAGGCCGCGCCGGACATGGAGGTCAGCTTCGTCGGCTTCCCCGGCACGCAGTTCAGCAGCAAGCACCACTACGCCGTGTTCATGCGCGGCAACACGCCGTTCACCGAACGCCTGCTCAAGCCCGCGCCGGTGGATGCCGAAACCGGCGAACTGACCGACATGCGCGAGATGCCGCTGTACGTGAAGACGCTGCTGTCCCAGCCGCTGCACTTCGGCGACTACGGCGGCATGCCGCTGAAGATCGTCTGGGCGCTGCTGGATATCGTCAGCATCGTCATCCTCGCCAGCGGCCTGTACCTGTGGCTTGGCCGACGCCGCACGCCCATCGAGAAACGCCTGGCGGAACTGGATTCCGGCGGCCTGAACACGGAGGTCAAGGCATGAGGCGCGGACTCTGGATGATCTTCCGCTGGCCCCTTGCGCTGGCCGTGCTGAGCAGCTTCGGGCTGCTCTCGGCGCTGCTCGGCGATGGGGTTTTCGACGTGCTGTCGTGGATTTCCCTTGGTGTTCCGCTGCTGCTGATCGTCTTTGTAGGGATGAGAATGCCCCGCCGACCCAAGGAGCCCCGCTGAAATGACCGCCCTGCCGCCCCCGGCGCCGATCCTCAACCTGCGCCCGCTGATGTTCGAGACCTTCGTCTGCACGGTGGCGGTGATGTCCTTCGTCGCGCTGATCGGCCCGGTCGCCCGCACCCTGGGCCTGGCGCCCTGGCAGGCGGGGATGACGGTGACCGTCGGCGGTATCGCCTGGATGCTGATGGCGCGCGTCTGGGGCATCGCCAGCGATCGCCTGGGCCGCCGCCGCGTGCTGCTCAGCGGCCTGGCCGGCTTCGCGCTGAGCTACGCGCTGCTGTGTGCCTTCATGGCCTTGGCGCTGAATACCGCGATGTCGCCCTGGCCGGCGTTCATCGGCATCGTCGCGCTACGCGGATTGGCCGGCGGCTTCTATGCCGCCGTGCCGGCCTGCTCGGCGGCGCTGGTAGCCGACCACGTAACGGCGGACAAGCGCGCCGGCACCATGGCCGCGATGGGCGCCGCCAGCGCGGTGGGCATGGTGGTCGGGCCGAGCTTCGCCGGCCTGCTGGCCATGCTCGGCCTGGCGCTGCCGCTGCTGCTCACCTGCCTGCTGCCGCTGCTGGCCCTGGCCGTGCTGTGGAAGTGGCTGCCACACCACGAACCTGCCCATGAACGCAAAGGCCCGGCCCTGGCGATCACTGACAAGCGCCTACGCCGTTCGCTGACCCTGGGCTTCATCGCCATGGTCTGCGTCACCGTCGCGCAGATGACCGTCGGCTTCTTCGCCCTCGACCGCCTGCGACTGCCGCCCGCCGACGCGGCGCGGGTCGCCGGTATCGCATTGACCTCCGTCGGCGTGGCGCTGATCTGCGCGCAGATGCTGGTGCGCAAGCTGAACTGGGCGCCGCTGCGGCTGATCGGCGTGGGCGGCGTGATTTCGGCACTGGGCTTTGCCTCGGTATGCATCGCCGTCGCACCGTGGATGCTCTACGCATCGTGCTTCGTCGCTGCTGCCGGCATGGGCTGGGTCTTCCCCGCCGTCTCGGCGCTCAACGCCAACGCCGTGGAAGCCGACGAACAGGGCGCCGCCGCCGGCAGCCTGGTCGCCGTGCACGGTCTGGGCATGATCACTGGCCCGCTGCTGGGCACCCTGCTGCACCAGGTCGATAGCCGCGCGCCTTACCTGCTGATCGCCGTGCTGCTGGTCCTTGGCGTGGTCTGGACCGTGCTGCCGCGCAAGGGCGCCGTAGCGTGATGATCGCCGACGGCCTGCTGCCCTGGCTGCTGTTGCGGAAAAAGCGCCCTGCGCGGGTACCGGTCTGGTCGGGGATATGCTTCACCCTGCTGGTGAGTGTGGCCGTCGCCGCCTTGTGCGTCTTCCCGGTGTCACCGATGCCCAAGTCCAGCGGCCCTATCCGGTGGGCGTGCGTGACTTCGGGCTGATCGACCCCAGCCGCACCGGCCTGCTCGGCGTCCCCGCCGGCAAGGCTCAGCGGATAGCGCATTCGTGCGATGCAGGCGCAGTGGCGGGCGCTGGACAAAAATCCGATCGAGGATCGGCACGCGCGGGCGTCCATCGCGGACAGAGTCTGCTCCTGCAGGAGCCTCCATGAACGCACGTCCGCGACAGGGTTGGTCTGGCTCAGAAGGCCAGCATCGAATCACGCATGCCAGCAGCGATACCAGCCATCCTGCTCGGTCACTTTCAGCGGAGCCTGGTACAGCGCCGACAGGTTTTTGCTGGTGAGAATCTCCGCCTTCGGCCCGTCGGCCACGACCTTGCCGTTGGCGATCAGCACCACCCGTTCGATTTCCGGAATGATCTCGTCGAGGTGATGGGTCGTGATGATCATCGCGTGCTCCGGGCCGCAGAAGCGTCGAAGCAGGGTGAGCATCTGCAGGCTGGCGCCCATGTCCAGGCCATTGGCCGGCTCATCGAGGATCAGCGCACGGGGTTCGTGGATGAGCGCGCGGGCCAGTAGCAGGCGGCGCTTCTGCCCGGTCGACAGGCGCTGGAACATGCGTTCGGCGTAGCCGTCCATCTCCACCTGGGCCAGCATCTCGCGCGCCTTCTCCGCCTGTTCCGGTGTTGGCTGCAGGTGACCGTGGCTGCCGATGGCGCCGAAGAAACCGGAGATCACCACGTCCAGCGCCTGGGTGAAAGGTGTGTAGTCTTCCTGCAGGTCCTGGGAGACGAAGCCGATGCGGCTGCGCAGGTCCCACAGGGTGACGTTCTGCAGACCGAACAGGTTCAGCGAGCTGTCCGGGCGATCCACCGGGTAGAGTTCGCGGCTGATCAGTTTGAGCAGCGTGCTCTTGCCGGCGCCGTTGGGGCCGAGGATGGCGACCTTCTCGCCTTCGCCGATATGCAGGGAAAAACCATCGAGCACGCGGGTCTGCTGCTGGTAGGCGGTGACGTTGTTGAAGTCGATCATGGGGCGTTTCATATCCGGGCCTGGGGCAGCCGCTGACAGTAGGCTCCTTGGGCGAGCGACTCAAGCCCTGGTTGAATCGGAACTACGCTTTCCACACCTTCCACGACAGCGAGCGCGCGTCATGAACGAGCCGGAAACGCCCTCCCTGGACGACGACATCTGCGTCCACATCTTCTCCGTCTCGGCCACCATGGTCGGCGTGTGCCTGACCGTGATCGGGATCATCCGGGTGATCCTCACCCTGCGCCGGGAAGACCTGATCATCGATGACATGGTGGCCGTCAACATGATGTTCTATGTGGTCTCGGCCTTCTGCTCCTACTGGAGCCTGCGCACCCACCGTACCCTGCGCGGCCGGCGGATGATGCACATTGCCGATGCAGTATTCCTGTTCGCGCTGGTGTTCACCGGTTTCAATGCCGGCTTCATCACCTGGGCGATGACCTCCACCCCGACACCCTGAAAAAAGGGCCACCCGCGGTGGCCCGAGAAGGGACTCCTGGACGCTTGCTCAGTCTGCCGGCGCCATCAGTTCGCTGAAGACCTGAAGGTGATGATCATCGTCGCCGAACTGACGCGCCACCATCCACAGGTGCTTGGCGTGGTGCGATAGCTGGTACTCCCAGGTCAGGCCGATGCCACCATGCAGCTGCACGCTTTCGTCGGCGATCAGGCGCGCGGCGCGGCTGACGATGTACTTCGCCGCGGCCAGCGCCCGGCTGCGCTCATCGCTGTCGGGCTCGTCCGCCATGCAGGCCGCGAGCAGCGCCATGGAGCTGGCCTGGTCCAGTTCGATTCGCATATCCACCATGCGGTGCTGCAGCGCCTGGAACTTGCCGATGACGCCGCCGAACTGCTGGCGGGTCTTGAGATAATCGAGCGTCAGCGCGCAGGCGGCTTCCATGCTGCCGACCGCTTCGGCGCACTGCGCCGCGACGGCCCGGCCTTGCTGGTAGCGCAACGCCGGCAGCGCCTCGCCCTCGAGGCCCAGCAGCGCGGCACGCGGGACGAAAACCTGATCCAGGTAAAGATCGCAGGCCATGCGCCCGTCGAGCGTGGGAAATTCGCGCCGGACGACGCCCGTGCTGGCCGGATCGACCAGGAACAGGCTGATGCCCTGCTCGTCCCGGGCGCCGCCAGCGGTGCGCGCGGACAGCAGGATCAACCCGGCGCTCTGGCCACCGAACACCACGCTCTTGCGCCCGTCCAGCAGCCAGCCGTCGGCAGTCGGGCTCGCGGTGCAGCAAACATCGTGCAACTGATAGTGGCTTTGCGGCTCCTCCAGGGCGACCGCCAGTTGCAACTCGCCTGCGGCCACACGAGTCAGCAGCTCATCACGCTGCGCGGCGCTGCCCAATTGCGCCAGCAGGCCGCCGCCGAAAATCACCGACTGCAGGTACGGCTCCAGGCACAGGCCACGACCAAGCTCGGCGCAGATCAGGCCCATTTCCACACCCTGGCCGCCGAAGCCGCCATGGGCCTCCTCGAACGGCACCGCGCACAGGCCCAGCTCGCCAAGCCGGGCCCAGAATGCCCGGCTGAAACCGCCAGGCTCGCGCCGATAGGCCTCGCGCTGCTCGAAAGCATAATGGTCACGAACCAGGCGGGCTGCGGTGTCCTGCAGCATCTGCTGCTCTTCGGTCAATTTGAAGTCCATGCGTTGGGCTCCTTACAGCTCGAGGATCATCTTGGCGATGATGTTCTTCTGGATTTCGTTGGAGCCGCCATAGATCGAAGCCTTGCGCGAATCCAGGTACTGGTAGGTGGCGGTGGCACTGTCGGCGCTGTGCAGCACCGGTTCCTGCGATGCCTCGAAGCCCAGCTCATCCTCTAGGAACGGCAGCGCATAGGTGCCCACCGCCTTGGTCAGCAGATAGACGATCTGCTGGCGCACCTCAGTGCCCTTGATCTTGAGGATCGAGCTTTCCGCACCGGGCACCCCGCCATCGCGGGCGGCTACCAGTGCGCGCAGGTTGCTCATATCAGCGGCCATCAGTTGCATCTCCACGGCAGCGACCTGAGCTCGGAACAGCGGGTCCTCGATCAGTGGCCGACCATTGCGCAACTCTTGTCCGGCCACCTGCTTGAGCTTGCGCAGCAACACCTTGGTCTGGTTGATGCCGCCGATGCTGGTGCGCTCGTGGGTGAGCAGGTACTTGGCGCAGGTCCAGCCTTCGTTTTCGCGGCCCACCAGGTTTTCCGCCGGCACGCGCACATTGTCGAAGAACACCTCGTTGACCTCGTGCTCGCCATCCAGGGTGATGATCGGCCGCACGGTGATGCCCGGCGTCTTCATATCGACCAGCAGGAAACTGATGCCGCGTTGCTGCGCGGCATCCGGGTCGGTGCGCACCAGGCAGAACATCCAGTCGGCGTAATGCGCCAGGGTGGTCCAGATCTTCTGGCCGTTCACCACATAGTGGTCACCCTCACGCACCGCGCGGGTCTTCAGCGATGCCAGGTCGGAGCCTGCCCCCGGCTCGGAATAGCCCTGGCACCACCAGTCGGAACTGTCGAGGATGCGCGGCAGAAAACGCGCCTTCTGCTCGGGCGTGCCGAACCTGATCAGCACCGGCGCCACCATCTTCACCCCGAAGGCAACCACTCGCGGCGCCCCGGCGGCGAAGCACTCCTCCTCGAAGATATGCTTCTCCACAGCACTCCAGCCGGGGCCGCCGTACTCGGCCGGCCAGCCAGGCGCGAGCCAGCCACGTGCGTTCAGTTTGCGCATCCACAGCACCTGGTCCTGCTTGCTCAGGCGCTTGCCCTGGAGGATGCGGCTCGCCAGCCGCTCGGGCAGCTCGGCACGCAGGAAGGCACGCGCCTCCTCGCGGAAAGCCTGTTCTTCAGGCGTGAAATGGATATCCATCAGCGAACTCCTGGCAGGGGCTCGCCCGCTTGGGGCGGCCCGTGCGGGTCATTGGTCGAAGACGATCACCGAGCGCGCCAGCTCGCCGCGCCGCAATTCGTCGAAGGCGTCGTTGATCTGCTCCAGGCGGATACGCTGGGAGATCATTTCGTCGAGCTTGAGGCGGCCGGCCATGTAGAAATCCACCAGCGTCGGCATGTCCACCGGGAAACGGTTGGAGCCCATCAGCGAACCCTGCAGCCGGCGCTCGTGGAGCAACTGATAGGGGTCGACCTCGATCTTCAGGCCGGGCTTGATCATGCCGATGATGGTGGCGGTGCCGCCGCGTGCCAGCATGGCGAAGGCCTGCTCGGCGGTCTGCTTGAGGCCGATGCACTCGAAGGAATGCTGGACCCCGCCACGGGTGAGCTCCTGCACCTGCTTCACCGCATCGCCCGATTTCGCGTTGACCACGTCGGTGGCGCCGAACTGGCGGGCCAGCTCAAGCTTGGAGTCGAGCATGTCGATGGCGATGATCCGCCCTGCCCCGGCCAGCGCCGCACCATTGATCGCAGCCAGGCCGATGCCGCCGCAGCCGATCACCGCGACCGTCTCGCCGGGCCGCACCTTGGCCGTATTGAACACCGCGCCGGTGCCGGTGGTGACAGCGCAGCCCAGCAGCGCAGCACGGTCCAGCGGCATGTCGCGGCGGATGGCCACGCAGGCGTTCTCATGTACCAGCATCTGCTCGGCGAAGGCCGACAGGTTGACAAACTGCGGCATCGGCTTCTGCACGTAGGTCAGACGCGACTCCTCGTCCTTGCCGCGCTTTGTTTCCGGCGAAACACAGCGCGACAGGTGACCCGTCACGCAGTGTTCGCAATGGCCGCAGAAGACCGTTAGACAGGTCACGACATGGTCGCCGGGCTTGACAGTGCGGACCTCCGCACCGACCTGCTCGACGATACCGGCCGCCTCGTGGCCGAGCACCAGCGGGCCCGGATACGGATAGGACCCGTCGATCACGTGCAGGTCGGAATGACAGACGCCGACGGCGACGGTGCGGATCAAGACCTCGCGTGGCCCCGGCTTGCTGATACCGACTTCCTCGATGCTCAGCGGCGCGCCGACCTGATGGAATACAGCTGCTTTCATGATGTTCGTTCTCGAGTAGGGGAAATCGACAGCGGTGAATCGCAGCGGTCAGCCCGCGCGATAAACCGCCCTGGCGTGGCTGAAAGTGCGGAAGCCGTCGATGCCGTGATAGGCACCCATGCCACTGGGGCCGACGCCGCCGAAGGGCAGGCTTTCCAGGCCGGCGTGGTGCATCACCTCGTTGAGCGTCACGCCACCGGAGCAGGTGCGCTCGAGCACCTGGCGCTCCTCGTCGGCATCGCTGCCGAACCAGTACAGGCCGAGCGGGCGCGGGCGCGCGTTGATGCAGGCAATGACCTCGGCGAAGTCGCGGTAGGGCCTGATCGGCAGCAGCGGGCCGAATATCTCGTCCTGCATGACCTGCAATCGATCATCCGGATTGCGCAGCAGGGTCGGGGCGATCAGGCGGCGCGCAGGATCGAGCACTTCACCGGCCGGGTTCAGCTCGACCACGTCGACGCCTGCGGCACGCGCCTCCTCCAGATACCCTTGCAGGCGCTGATAGTGGCGGTCGTTAAGGATCGCGGTGTACTCGGGGTTGCCGGCCAGGGTGGGGAACACCTTGCCTACTAACGCACGGGCGATCTCGACGAAAGCATCCATCGACTCTTCGGGGACGAATACATAGTCCGGTGCGACGCACAGCTGGCCGGCGTTCATCAGCTTGCCGACGATGATCTTGCTCACCGCGGTCTTCAGGTCCGCCGAACGGGAAATGATGGTCGGCGACTTGCCGCCCAGCTCCAGGGTCACCGGAACCAGGTTTTCGGCCGCGGCCCGAAGCACGTGGCGGCCGATGCTCGCTGCCCCGGTGAACATCAGGTGGTCGAAGGGTTGCCGGCAGAATGCCTGGCCGACTTCCGCGGGGCCGGTGACGACCGCCACTTCGTCCTGGGCGTAGGCCTCACCGATCATCTGCGCAATCAGCGTCGAAGTCTGTGGGTTGAATTCCGACGGTTTGATCATTACCCGGTTGCCCGCCGCCAGAGCGCCGGCGAGGCCCTTGAAGACCATGTTGGCCGGTACGTTCCAGGCGGTGACGATACCTACCACGCCCAACGGCTGGTATTCCACCCAGGCCTCGCCACGGGGTGCCGGGCGGCGCTCGGGCTGCATCCACCCGGCCAGTTCGGCGCGGGTCTGTTTGAGGGTCGCCAAGGGCGACAACACGTCGCTGTGCCGGGAGAAGGTCGGGCTGCGCTGGCCGAAGTCGGCATTGAGCGCTTCGATCAGGGGCTGCTCATAGCGCACCAGCAGCTCGATGGCGCGGTCGATCAGTTCGCCGCGCTGTTCGGCACTCGGCGGCGCGCTGGCCCGGCTCGCGGCGCGCTGGCGCTCCAGCAAGGCGCGAATCGCGGCCTCGTCCAGGTACTCGTGGGTGCTCATTGCAGAAGCTCCTGTTGTGCATGATCGGGCGGCATCCGCCGCCGGGGAGTGGCTGCAATGGTTGAGGTTTCGTCTGTAGGAACACGCCACCCGGATCAGGTGGCGTTCCATTCAGGCCAGCAGGCCCCGAGCCTTGGCGCAAGCGATGGCCTGGGTGCGCCGGGTGGCGCCGAGCTTCGCATTGATATTCTTGGCGTGATACTTGACGGTGTTCACCGAGAGGAAGAGCGCGTCGGCGATTTCCTGGTTCGACAGCCCCTCGGCCAGCAGCTCGAGCACCGCCACCTCCCGCACAGTGAGCTCTTCCTGGTAGCCGCAAGCGTCCGCTCCTTCGCCTTCGTCCGCAGCACCACACTGCCGAAGGAACGCCAGCACCTCGGTCTGCAACTGAAGGAAGCCAGCCAGCCGGCAGTGTTCGGCGAGCACCTGTAGCCGCGCCCGCGATTGCTCCCGAAGCCCCAGATTGTGCTCCGCCATCGCCGCAAACCACTGGACATGGTGAGGCAGGGTTGGCGGCAGCATGATGGAGAAGACGCTTCCTAACGGATACTCGAGCGCCAGTCGGCGGGCGGCTTCCAGCGCCGCCCGCCAGTCCTGTGAATGGGCCAGCAGCTTCAACTGTTGAAGCGCCAGGGCCGCCTGGTACAGACCTTCATCGATCCGCCCACAGTGCATCGCGCGCTCGCCACGCTGGATCTGCGCCTGCGCCAACGCCAGATCTGCGTGCCGCCCCGCTACCTCGGCCAGCCCCAGGTAGCCGTACAGCACAAAGGGCGCCGAGCAATCGCGAAGGTAGGGCTGAGCGGCCAGCAGCACGGCCTCGCTCTCATGCAGTCGCCCCTGCTGCTGCAGCAGGTCGGCCCTGGTGATCATCAGTCGCCCGAGCACCGGGTCGCGCTCGAGCCCGGTGGCGGCGCGGCTGGCCAGGCAATCCTGGAGCAGCAGGTCCGCCAGCGCAGCCTCATCGGCGAGCATCAAGGCACGCAGGCGCTCGCCCTGGAACAGCGCCTCGCTGTCCTGGCAACCTTGCCGCCGCGCCTGCTCCAGGGCAGCGCGCCACAGCAATTGCGCTTCATCGCCACGTTCGCTGGCCAGCAGGATCCGCCCCAGGGTGAACTGGCACAGCAACTGCGAGAGGCATTCCCTGGGCGCCGAGCCCAGATGCCCAAGGGCTTCGCGACAATGCTGTTCGGCCTCCAGCAACTCGCCACGAAACGCCAGAGCACTGCCCTTGAGGGCCTGCCAATGGGCGAGCAACAGCTGATTGCCCGCTGTATTGGCGGCCGGCAGAAAGCGCGAAAGCCCCTGGAGACCACGCTCTGCCTCACTGACCCGGCCACTGAGCAACAGGGCCAGCGTGCTCAGATAGATCAGCCGGGGCGTGCCTTCCATCAGGTGGGAAGGTAATTGCCGATGCCAGTCCAGCACACGCCGCAGATGCAGGTCAGCGAGTTGCCAGCTCGGCTTCAGGCGCTCGATGTAGCTGGCCGCAACTTCCGGCTGGTGCACGTGCAGGGCCTGATCGATGGCGTCATGCAGGTGGCCGGCGAGGCTCAGCAGGCGGCAGGCGTGCAAGCGCAGTCGGGTCAGCTCCGGCGCGGCAATGCCATCCTGCAGCGTGGCCGCCACCAGCGGGTGCACGCGGTACCAACCAGCATCCCGCGCGACCGGCTGGATGAAGACCTGCTGCCGCAGCAGGCGATGGAGGACCTGATCGCCTGCGTTGCCATCCCAGAGCTGGGCGCAGAGATCAACGGAGAAGCGCGGCAGATTGCACAGCCCGACGAACAGACGACGCTCCTCATCGCTCATGCGCCCGAGCAACTCGCGTTCCAGATAGTCTCGCAGCAATGCCCTGCCCTGCTGCTGGCCCGCCAGCAAAAGACGCGCACCACTCCACCAGTCGCCGCTTTGCACACCGATTTCTTCGCGTCGAGCATCCGCGATATCGCCGCCAATTCGAGCGCTGATCGCGGCGTACTCACTACGCGTCATGCCGAGCGTGTCGGTACCCAGTTCGAACAGTTCGCCCTTGAGCAGCAGCGACGGCAGATCCCACGCCGGCCGTTGCCGACAACTGACGATCAGGCGTACGCGGCTCTCCGGCAGGTGGAGCAGATGCTCGATCCAGGTGTTCACCTCGATGGACAGGTTACCTGGAAGATCATCAAGCACCAGTTGCAGAATGCGCTCGCCTTGGCCGATCTGGTGCAGTAGTACCTGCGGAGGGAGCAGCGGCGATAGACCGTAGCCGGCCGCAACGCGGGCACAGAGCTCCGTCAGGGACATCGGCTCCCCCCAGCAGGCCAGCCAGAGCAGTTCGGTGCCGGATGGCGCATCGGCAAGACTCTCGGCCAGCAGGATGCTCTTTCCATAGCCCGCCGGGGCGCACAGCAGGGTCAGGCGTTGACGGCTGCCACGTACTGCAGTGGCCAGCCGCGGACGCGGCACATGGTGCTCCGGCAGTCGCGGAATTCTGGCAAGAGGCGCTTGCGCGCGGCTCGAACTGACACCCAGACCTTGCATGATGAGCCTCGATCCACGGCGTTTCAGGGACAGCGGCCGGCGCAGACGCACGGCGATCCGCTGAGTCGGAAACGATGCTGCAAAACACCGAGGGAAAAGGCACCCCCCACGTCAGGTGGCGTCGAGGCAAGAGTGGCCCGTGAGAGAGTTCACGATGAAAGAAGCCGGGGCAGGAGCCGTGCCCCGGCAGAAGAGCGGCGCTGGACCACCCACACGCCGCCTTCAAGCGCCTTGCTTCAGCGGATACCGGCGTTGCGCAGGGCCGCGGGAGTGAAGTCGTTCATACTGTAGTTCTGGTCGTACTGGGTAGCCTTCTTCGATTCGTTGGTCATGCCGAACACCAGGTAGCGGCCAGCGATCAGGTCGTACAGGGCCTGGGCGGCGTACAGGCTGATGCCATGCTGGTAGTCGTTGACCTGGTAACCCTCACCCACGCGCCACAGCTGGCCGCGACCGTCGTAGTGATCCACTTCCAGCAGGGACCAGGTGTCCTCGTCGAAGTACATATGGCGCTTGGCATAGATGTGGCGCTGGCC
The DNA here is from genome assembly GCF_020401845.1 of Pseudomonas sp. HS-18. Classification (NCBI taxonomy): domain Bacteria; kingdom Pseudomonadati; phylum Pseudomonadota; class Gammaproteobacteria; order Pseudomonadales; family Pseudomonadaceae; genus Pseudomonas; species Pseudomonas sp. HS-18. The sequence continues at coordinate 3,062,903 of NZ_CP084413.1, read as the reverse complement.
GGGCTTGAGCGTGCCCTCCACTTCCCAGACCCGGTGAAGCTCGTACCGCGTCAGGTCCTGGTTGATGTGGCCGGGCTTGAGAATGTCGGCGTACTTCACCTGAGGCGACCACAACTTGTAGTTGTTGTACGGCACGTACATCTCGCGCTTGCCGATCAGCTTCCACTGGTAGCGATCCGGCGAGCCGTTGTACATGTCGGCATTATCGGCTGTCCGCAGGCCGTCGGCGGCCGTACCCGGGCCGTCGTAGGCTACCTGCGGAGCGCGGCGCACGCGGCGCTGGCCGGCGTTGTAGGACCAGGCGCTGCGCGGTTCCTTGACCTGATCGGTGGTTTCATAGACCAGCAGCACGTTGCCGGCCATGCGCGACGGCGCGGTCACTTCCTGGCGCAGCAGGAACAGGTAATCGCCCACCTTTTTCGGATCGAAATCCTTCATCAGGGAAGGTACGCCGACATTCTGCTGCAGCGACACGATGGTGTAATCGCCATTGACCTGGGGAGTGGCCTGGGCAATCTGCTGGGTGTAGTTGGTACCGCGATAACGGGTCTCGTGGTTCCACACCACCTCCACACCACTCTTTGGAATGGGGAACGGGTAGTAGCGCCCACTGACATTGGCGATACCGTCGCCACCGCTGACCAGTTCGGCGCTGGCTGCGCTCTTCTTCGCCGCCTCGTACACCGATTCGGGAGAAGAAGCACTGCGACGGGTCGGATACACCGGGATCTTGTAGGTATCCGGATAGCGCTTGAACATCGCCAGCTGACCGGGGGTGAGCTTGTCCTTGTACTGATCGACGTTGGCAGGGGTGATGACGAACAGCGGCTTGTCGCTGGCATAGGGATTGCCCAGGAAACCGTTGCCATCCACCGGAGCGGCGCCAGGCTTCAGGCCACCGGTCCAGGCGGGAATGCTGCCGTCGGCGTTACCGGTCTTTTCGCCACCCAGTGGAGTCAGGCTGGTACCGAGCTTGGCGACTTCCTCGGGAGAAATGGCCGCCATCACACCGGTGGCCAGCAGGGACAGCGCCAGGGCGCCGGTTTGCAGGAATACGATCTTTTTCATGCGAGTTTCTGCCTGTGCTCAATCAGAAGTTCACGCCGAAACTGAGCGAGACGAAGTCCCGGTCGGTCAGGGTGTTGTATTCGCCATCGAAGTAGTTCGTGTAACTGAGGCTGGCGGTGTAGGTATTCAGGTAGTCGGCATCCAGGCCGAGGCTGATGGCCTTGGCACCTTCCTCGAAGTTCGGGCCGCGACCTTCGACGTCGTGGGACCAGGCCAGGTTGGGCTTAAGGTTCACCCCGGCGAATACGTCCGGGTAATCGAGCATGCCGCGCAGGCGATACCCCCAAGAGTTGGCAGAGTAGAAGCCGTGGCTATTGCATTTCTGCGCCGGGTTGCTGGCATTGGCCTGCCCCACCGCGGTGCCGGCACAGGTCGTTGCGCCCGCGGCAGTCGGCAGGATGCCGGAGCCGAATGCCGGGTTGCGGCCGAAGCGGATGTCGGTGCCATCCGAGTCGCCCAGACCGTTGATGCGGTTGTAGCCGACCTCGCCGATCAGGGTCAGGCGCTCGGCCCCCATCACCTGGTCGATGAACTGAGTGGCGGTGACCTGGGCCTGCAGCACCGGCATGCGTTTGTAGCCATTGATCACGCCCCCACCGGGAATACCGCTGACGTATCCAGTGGTGACCAGGGGGTTGAGGCTGGGGGTGCCTGGAATGTTGGTGGTGGCGCTGAGCAGGTCAGGGGTGCTGATCTGCAGCGGCATGTTCGGTCGGTAGCTGACCTCGCCACCGAGGGACGTCCCGGCGATATTGGTCTGGAAGCTCACGCCGTAAAGGCGGATGTCTTCCGGATAGTCGATGAAGTAGCCAGCATTGCGCGGCACATTCAGCGCACTGGGCGGACTACCGGCTCCGGTGGTGCGAATGGTGCTGAGGAAAGGGTTGCGGCTGTGGTAGTTCATGGCGTAGGCCGCCAGCTCGGTATCGTTCCAGTCTGGAATGAACCAGCGCAGCGCCAGGCCGAACTGCCCGCTGTCGCGCGCGTCGTTGTCCTTCTGCCGGGGGATGTAGACGTCGTCCAGGCCCTGGGCGATCGCCAGGGCACCGCCGGTATTCTTCGCCACACCCGGCGCCAGGTCCTGGCCGGAGACCACGAGGCGGTCGTTGCAGCCCTTGGGGATGCCGTCGGTGCCGAAGAAGGTGCCGCAGTTGTCGGTCACCGTCTTGTCCCATTCGAGCTGGTAGAAGGCCTCGGCGTTGACGTTCTCCATCAACCCCTGGGAGAGGTAGAACATGTTGACCGGCACAAGGCCTTCCTTGATCTCCGACCCGGGGCGGCGCAACGCGGCGACGTCGATCGGGTTGATCGAGTTGATGCCGTTCTGGATGAAGGTGCTCTCGCCCCAGCTCACCACCTGCTTGCCCAGGCGCACGTTGCCCGGCAGGTCGCCGAGCTGGTAGTTGTGGTAGAGGAAACTGTCGAGGAACATCGCGCCGGACGACTTGGCCGCACGGTCACGCCCATGGTCATCGATGTCGTAGTAATGCTGGTTGCCGTCCTTGAGCTCGGAGTCATACCAGTACTTGCCGCGGACGAAGGCGCCGCTGTCGCCGTACTTCAGCTCCAGGTCGTGCAGGCCCTTGAAGATGGTCGAGAAGTTCTCGCCGCTCTTGAAGTTCAGGCGACCGTCATCCACGGTGCGCGACGACGACTTGCCGCCCTTCACGCCCACGGAGTTGAAGTTGGAGATGAACTGTTTGTCGGGGGACTGCGTGGACCAACTGCCCCCGATGGACAGCGAGGAGTCGAACTTGCCTTCGATCTCCCCAATGTTGAAATCGACGGCCTTGGCTTGCGAGCCGACGCCCAGGGCGACGGCGGCAGCCAGCAGGTGCGGCTGAAAAACTCCGCGTTTTCTTATTGTTCTCATGCGGCGCTCCGAAAGCGGATCAGTGTTGGGAGAGCTGATGCTATCGAGGCATTCGCGGGGGCCAATTCACCCGATCGGGTAATTCTTTGAGTCCCTTTTCGGCGGCGGCCATCGCGTTCTCTCCACACTTGGGAAAGTGCGTTACCAAGAGTGACAGGCTGCGCGAAAAGCCTTGTGCCAGAGGCCTTTCACGAACCTTGCCGTAACCCCGAAAATGCCAGCGCCCCGCCGGTTGGCCGGCGGGGCGCTGGGTATCACGGGGAACAGTAGCCGTCAGGTTCTGCCGGGTATCTTGCCCTTCCAGATGGTAAAGATGCCAGTGGCTCGCAACACCGTGCGCTCCCCCACTTTCAGCAGACAATCGGCGTTGGCGAAACTGCCGCCGAACTTGAGTATCTGCACGTGAGCCTCCAGCCAGTCACCTTCACGCACCGCGCCAAGGTAGTCGAGGTTCAGGCTGACCGTGATCGGCGGCACCTCGAGGCCATATTCACGCTTGAACACCACGCCAAAGGCGGTATCGGCCAGCGTGGCGAGGAAGCCGCCGTGGACGATGCGCACGGAGTTGAGCAGGTGACCGCCAATCCGCACGCCGAGCAGGGGCAGTTCGTCGTGCAGATAGAACCCCCCACAGAAGCGTACGAACCCGGGCGGAGTCGGCAGGGCCGAGAAACTTCCGGGCGCTGGCTGCGCCCCCCCATCGGTCGTCATCATCAGTTCACCGCCCGGCTCTTGCCCACCCAGAACGGCTCGCGCAGTTCGCGCTTGAGAATCTTGCCGGCACCGGTGAGCGGCAGTGTTTCACGGAACTCCATCGATTTCGGGCACTTGTAGCTGGCGATATATTCGCGGCAGTATCCGCGCAGCTCGTCCTCGCTGACCTGTGCGCCGGGCTTGCGCACCACGATGGCATGCACCGCTTCGCCCCACTGCTCGTGCGGTACGCCGATCACCGCGCACATCAGCACCGCCGGATGGCGGGCGATGATGTTCTCGACTTCGGCGGAATAGACGTTCTCGCCACCGCTGACAATCATGTCCTTGAGGCGGTCGACGATGAACAGGTAGCCCTGCTCGTCCATATAGGCGCCATCGCCGGTGAACAGCCAGCCATCGCGCAGGGCCTTGGCGGTTTCCTCCGGCTTGTTCCAGTAGCCGGCCATGATGTTCGGACCGCGGACAATGATTTCACCGACAGTTCCGCGCGGCACCTCGACGCCGGACTCGTCGACGATCATCACGTTGACTCCCAGGCCGCCACGCCCGACGGAGCGGATCAGGCCACTTTCGCGTGCCTCCGGCCCATGGTTCTGCGGCGGATTGGTGGAGACGATCGGGCACGCTTCCGTAAGGCCGTAGGAATGCGACAACTGCAGGTGCGGCAGTTTTGCCAGTACCTGCTCGATCATCTCCCCGGCGGTCGGAGAGGCGCCATAAGTGAGGCGCTGCATCGAGCTCAAATCGTACCGGTCGAACTCCGGATGCGCCAGCAGGCCGAGAATCATGGTCGGCACCAGAATGCTGTCGGTCACACCCTCTTGCGAGATGGCTTTGAGCACTGCCGTGGCATCGAAGGTCGGCTGAATCACATGCGAGCCGCCAGCGATGAAACCCGACACCACACGGGCCAGACCGGCGATGTGAAACAACGGCATCACGTGCAGATCGCGCTGTTCGGCGCTCTGGTGGATTTCCGCCATACGCTGGATGCAGGCGGACCACAAGTTCAGGTGGGTCTGCATCACCCCCTTGGGGAAACCGGTGGTGCCGCCGGTGTACATGATGCAGGCGAGGTCTTCGCCGCCACGGCCCGCATCCGCCACGGGGCTGGCTTCGGCGAGCAGGGTCTCGTAATCGAGCAGGCCGGCCGGTGCCTGTTTCTCGCCAGCGTAGATCAGCGTCAGTGGGCCACGAACCTGGCGGCGAATCTCCTCCACCATCGGCAGGAAGTAGTCATCCACGAGCAGGAAGCGGGTGTGGCAATCGTCCAGGGAGTAGGCGATCTCCGGCACGGCCCAGCGGATATTGATGGGGTTGAGTACGCCACCGCCCCACCAGGTGCCCTGCATGTACTCCAGGTAGCGGTCCGAGTTCAGCGCCAGCATGCTGACCCGGTCGCCAGGTACCATGCCCAGCTGTTGCAGCGCGCCGGCCAGGCGCGCGACGCGCTCGCCGAATTCGCGGAAGGTACGGCGACGGGCGCCGAACAGGGTGACGATCTTGTCAGGCGTTTGCTGCAGCGAACGCTGCAGACCTTGCGTCAGATACATGGTGAGAGTCCTTGGAATTGTTGTTATCGGACCCGCGCGCTCAACTGGCGCAGCGGGCCATCTCCTGTTCCTGCAGTTCGCGCCAGGCGATCTTGCCGGTGGCGTTCTTCGGCAGGCTGTCGACGATCTGCACCACTCGCGGCGCCTTGTAGACCGCCATGTGCTCGCGACACCAGGCGAGCAGCTCGTCGCTGCCCAGGAGGGAACCGGGCTTGAGGGTGACGACGGCCTTCACCGTTTCCCCGCGATGCGGGTCGGGAGCAGCGATCACGCAAGCCTCGGAAATCGCCGGATGCGTATGCAGCATCGCTTCGATTTCCGCCGGCCAGACCTTGAAGCCCGACGCATTGATCATTCGCTTGAGGCGGTCGCGCATGAACAGGTAACCGTCCTCGTCCATGCTTGCCAGGTCGCCCGTGCGCAGGAAGCGCTTGCCGTCGATGACGATGAAGGTATCGGCGTTGGCCCTGGGGTTGTTCCAGTAGCCGAGCATGATCTGCGCGGCATGCGCGACGATCTCGCCGACGTCGCCCTGGCGCACCGGCTGCAGTGTTTCCGGATCGAGCAGGCGCAGGTCCACGCCATAGGTCGGAATACCCAGGCAACCGCGCTTGGGCCTGAACAACGGATTGGTGCAGAGGAACGAGGCGGTCTCGGTCAGGCCGTAGCCTTCGATGTAGTCCAGGCCGTAGCGATTCTTCAGCAGGTCATTGATGTGCTGCGGTGTCGCCGCCCCGCCGCCGGTGATGATTGCCAGGCTCGACAGGTCGCGCTGCTCGATGCCCGGCAGGGCAAAGAAGTCCACCAGCATGGTGGGCAGCGCCGCCCAGAAGGTCACCCCATGGCGCTCGATCAGCGTGGCAGCGGTCTCGCGGTCCCAGCGCGGCATCAGCACGATGGTGGCGCCATTGAAGACCGCCGCGTTGACGTTGGTCTGCAGGCCCAGCAGGTGGAACAGCGGGGCCACCGCGAGGAACACCGAGGAAGCATTGGTGGGCCGCCAGAGGCTCCCCCCGACGAACGAGGTGCTGACGGTGCGGTGCGTGTGCACGCACGCCTTGGGTTTGCCGGTGGTGCCCGAGGTGTAGGGCAGCATGCACAGATCATCCGGCCCGGCCCGGTGTGGCGCCGGCGCGTGCTCCTGGGCCAGGGCGGCCGTCCAGCGCTCGCCACCGGCGAACAGGGACTCGGTCGATGACGGCCGACGCACCCAGTCCGGCACAGCCAGGCCCGCATCATCCTCGCCCAACGCATCGCCGTAGGCATGCACGATCACATGGCGCAGCGAGGTGCGCCCGATCAGCGGCGCGACCTGCTCCACCAGCTCTTCGGCGACGAAGGCTGCCACGGCGCCGCTGTCGCTGACGATATGCTCCATTTCGTCGAGCCGGAGCATGGCATTGGCCGGCACCAGCACGGCATCGGCGCGCAGGATGGCGAAGTACGCGGCGATGTACTGCGGGCAGTTCTGGCTGAACACCACGACCCGGTCGCCGCGCTCCACCCCGCAGACGTTCTGCAGGTAGCCGGCCATCCGCTCGGCGTCACGCAGCAGTTCGGCGTAGCGATAGGCGGCGCCGAAGAACTGCACCGCGGTCTTGCCTGGGTAACGCCGGGCAGCTGTTTCCAGGTGCGAGAAGATACTCGTCTCGGGGATGTGCACCTGTCGCGTCGGAAGATTCGCGGCGTGGCGCGGGTCGACGCGTAGCGGTCCGGACGGGCGCTCGATCACCCCGGGCGCCGTTGGGCAGGGATGGCTGTAGGCCATGAAGAAAGCCTCCTATCGCGGGTTGTGGCCCGCTTGTTGGAATTATCGGTCAGAAGCGCGTATCGCCATCGAGCAACCGTCGGGCGATGGTGCGCCGCTGGATTTCCGAGGTGCCATCGGGAATACGCATGGTGCGAGCGAAGCGGAAACCTTCCTCCAGGCGCAACTCGTTGGTCAGCCCCATGCCGCCGTGGATCTGCATGCAGCGGTCCATCACGCGGCACAATGCCTCGGTGGACGAGGCCTTGACGATGGAGACTTCCTTGGTCGCCGGCTTGTCCTGGTCGATCAACCAGGCGCAATGCTGCACCATGCTCTTCACCGCATAGATGTCCATGGCGCACTCGGCCAGCATGGCCTGCACCATCTGGTGCTCGGCGATCGGCTTGCCGAAGGTCTTGCGGACCTTGGCGTAGTCCAGCGCCTGGTCCAGTGCCCAGCGCGCCAGTCCCAGACAGGACGCCGCCATGCTCAGGCGGCCGGCATTCACGCCATCCAGCGCCACGCTCAGCCCCTTGTCCTGTGGGCCGATGAGATGACTGTGCGGCACCCGTACATTGTCCAGGCTGACAATGCCGATATCTGCGCCCAGGTGCCCCATGGTAGGGATGACACTCGGCACGGAAAAACCGGGTGTATCGGTTGGCAGGAAGAAACCGCTGATGCCGCCCTTCCCTGCCTTGGCCTTCTCTTCGTCGGTGACGGCAAAAATCATCGCGTAGTCGGCATAAGGCGCGTTGGTAATCCACTGCTTGGTGCCGTTGATCACCCAATGGTCGCCATCGCGTACCGCACGGGTGCGCATGGCCATGACGTCGGAGCCGGCATCCGGCTCGCTCAGGCCGAAGCACATTGTCTTCTCGCCACTGGCGATGCCTGGCAGATAATCCGCCAGCACCTTCGGGTCCATATGCTTGAGCACCGGCGTCAAACCATTGGTGAAGGGCGATGGCAGGATCACCGTCTGGATCAGGTGTCGCGACGGACCGACATGGGCATTGAGACGCTCCTGGATGTAGACCGAAACCTGGGCGCCGAGCCCTCCGCCACCCAGCGACTCATCGCCCAGCGCCGTGTAGAAGCCGGCCTCGGCGGACAACTGACGGACGCGGGCGCGTAGCGCCATCAGCTCCGGCGCGTAGCGGCCTTCTTCGGTGTACAACTTGCGTTCGTTGTGCAGCAGCGCGGCATGCTGCTTCTCCAGCGGCTCGACTTCCTGCTGGATGAAGCGGATCAGGGCATCGCCAACCGCGACCCACTCATCGGGAATCGTGAAATCCATGGTGCGCTCCTCAGACCGGGTCCCAGCCAAACACGTTGCTCGATACTTCCAGCGGCAGGAAGGATGGCGTAAAAGCCGGCAGCAGATGCTCGGCCAACGACTCCGGCGTCCAGCCTTCGGCACGGTGCAGCGAGCGAATCGGCCGCGGCTGGCTCATCAGGAAGACTTCGTTCTTGCGCACGGTGAAGATCTGCCCGTTGACGCTGGCCGCTGCATCGCTGGCCAGGAAGGTGGCCATGGCGGCGATCGGCGCCGGCGTCATCGACTTGATCTTTTCCACCCGTGCGGCCTGGGCCGGATCAGCAGCGGGAATCGAGCCGACCATGCGGCTCCAGGCAAAGGGCGAGATGCAGTTCGAGCGCACGCCGTAGCGCGCGCCGTCCAGGGCGATGGACTTGGACAGACCGACGATCCCCAGCTTGGCCGCCGCGTAGTTGGCCTGGCCGACATTGCCAACCAGACCCGAAGTGGAGGTCATGTGCACGAAGGCGCCGGACTTCTGCTCACGGAAATGGGTGATGGCCGCGCGGCTCATGTAGAAGCTGCCGTACAGGTGCACCTTGATCACCGCATCGAACTCTTCCGGACTCATCTGATGGAAGATGCGGTCACGCAGGATACCGGCGTTGTTCACCACCGCGTCGACTCGGCCGAAACTGTCCAGCGCCTGCTGAACGATACGCTGCGCGCTGTCCCATTCCGACACGCTGTCGCGGCTCAATACCGCCTCGCCACCCGCCGAGTGGATCGCGTCCACCACCTCGCGGCCGGGGTCTTCATCATCGGCAGCCCCGGTCACGCTGACACCAACGTCGTTGACCACCACGCGCGCGCCCTGCGCGGCCATCTGCAGCGCCATCTCGCGGCCGATGCCCCGGCCGGAACCGGTGACGATGACGACCTTGCCTTCCATCATCTGCGAACTCATCGATTGCTCCCTCGTATTCTTGTTCTGTGCGGCTCTCAGCGGAATGCGCTGAGGCCAGTGATCTCGCGGCCCTGGATCAGCGCCAGGATGCCGTTCATGCCGTCGGGCACCTGGAACATCCGGGCATCACGCCACATGCGCTCGATGCCCAGTTCCTCGGTGATGCCCATGCCGCCGTGCAGTTGCATCGCCAAGCCCAGCGCGCGCTCGCAGGCCTGGGTGGCGTAGCGCTTGGCCATGGCCGAGGTGCCGTTGGCGCGCTGGCCGCGGTCCATGGCGTCCAGCGCCTGGTAGCAGAGCAGGCGCGAGGTGACGATCAGGGTTTCCATATCGGCCAGGTCCTGCTGCACCAGTTGGTGCGCGGCCAGCGGCTTGCCGAACTGTTCGCGTACGCGGGTGTACTCGACGCACATCTCGAAAGCCTTCTGCGCCAGGTGCACGCACATCAGGCCAATCAGCGGACGGTTGCCATTCCAGCCGACGGTGAGCGTCTTGGCCGCGTCGCCCGCCTCGCCAATCAGGTGGCTGCGCGAAATGCGCGTCTCCTCGAAGACCACCTCGCTCAAGTGCCCCTGCTGCAAGCCGGTGACACCGATTTCGCGCACCTCGACCTGCGACTGGCTGCGGTCGACCAGGGCGCGCTGGGCGATAGGCCGGCCGCGTTCGTCGTTGCCCAGGGTGCAGGAGACGTTGAGCACGTCGCACACCGAGGCGTTGGTGATCCAGATCTTGCGCCCGGTGATGTAGGCGTGTTCGCCCTCGACACGGATACGGGTCTTCACCGCATTGGAGTCGGAGCCGGCGTTCACTTCGGAGTTGGCGGTGCAGGCGATCTTGCGCCCGGCGATCAGGTCTGGCAGGTACTGCGCGGCAATCGCCTCCGGACAGCCGGAGTAGATGCGCGCCACGGTGCCTTCATGGGAGATCAGCGACAACGCGACGATGGCCGGCAGTTGTTCGAGGATCAGCCCGTAGTCGAGCATCTTCAGCCCACCGCCGCCGACTTCCACCGGCAGGCGCGGCGCGGTGATGCCCAACTCGGCCAGCGCGGCATAGATTTCCAGCATGGCCGCCTTGGGTAGCGGCTTATCCACGGGGTGACGAGAGAGCACCGGATCGATACGGTCGCGCACCATGCGCTTGGCCGCATCGATCATCATTTCCTGGGATTCGTTAGGCGCGAAATTCATCGTGGGAACTCGTTGACGGGCTCAGGCGCCGGTGTATTTCGGCGAGCGTTTTTCGGCGAAAGCCTTGCGGCCTTCGATACGGTCCTTGCTGTCGCGCAGCAGGCCCCAATGCAGGTTGGACTGGGCGACGAAATCGCGCGGCGCCATGTGGCTGGTTTCCACCGCCAGGCGCTTGATCGCCTGGACCGCCAGTGGGCCATTGGCGGCAATCCGCTCGGCCAGTTGCATGACCAGCGGCAGCAGGCCCTCCCGCGGCACGCAGTCGCTGATCAGGCCGATGCGCAAGGCTTCCTCCGCGCCGATGCGCTCGCCGGTCAGTGCCAACTTCATCGCGTGGGCGGCGGGTACCGCACGCATCAGGTACTGCACGCCACCCACCGCCGGAACGCTGGCCACCTTAGCTTCGGGCAGAGCGAAAGACGCTTCGTCGCTGGCAATGCGCAGGTCGCACTGCAGCGCCAGCTCCAGGCCGCCCCCCAGGCAATAGCCATGGATGGCGGCGATCATCGGTTTCCAGATTTCCAGGTCGCCGAGGTCGATCAGCCGTGTGTAGCCGCCCTCCTCGGCCTCCGCCGCGCGGCTCTTGAAGTGACCGCTGGCGAAGCCCGTGGACGGCGGCAGCGTCGCCTTGAGGTTGGCGCCGGTGCAGAACGCCTTGTCGCCGGCGCCGGTCAGAACGATGACGCGCACCTGGTCGTCATCCTGCGCGGTGTTCAGCGCCTTGCGCAGATGGCGCAGATCGCCGATGGTCAGGGCGTTCATGGATTCGGGCGCATCCAGGGTGATGAGCGCCACGTGGCCAATGATCTGGAACTGGATCGCCATGGCTTACGCGCTCGGACTGGACAGGGAACGGCCGCCACAGACGTACAGCGTCTGGCCGGTGATGTAGGACGCCTTCGGGTCAGCGAACATCAGTACCGCATGGGCGATGTCCTCGGGCTTGCCGATGCGGCCCACGGGAATGGTCGCCATGATCTTTGCCCGTTGCTCGTCGGAGAGCGGTGCGAGGATCGGTGTGTCGATGGCGCCCGGAGCGATGGCATTGGCGGTGATGCCATGCTTGGCCAACTCGATCGCCAGGGTGCGCGTGAGGCTGATCACGCCACCCTTCGCCGCCGAGTAGTTGGCCTGGCCGAAGCCACCGAGCCAGGCGCGCGAGGAGATGTTGACGATGCGCCCGAAGCCCTGCTCGATCATCCCCGGCACGACGGCCTTGGCGCAGAGGAACTGCGACTTGAGATTGACATCCAGTACCAGGTCCCAGTCCGCCTCGCTCATGTTCACCAGGCGCTTGTCACGGGTGAGGCCGGCATTGTTCACCAGCAGGTCCGGCGCCTTCCAGCGCGCGGCGACCTGCGCCACGGCAGCGTTGACCTGCTCGGCGCTGGTCACGTCGACCTTCACGCCCATCAGGTTCTGCGCCTGGGCGCCCGCTTCCGCGACCAGTTTGTCCATGGCCTCGCTATTGAGATCGAACATGGCCACCGCATAACCGGCATTCAACAGTGCTCGGGTCAGGCCCAGGCCGATGCCCTGGGCGCCGCCGGTAACGATTGCAACTTGCTTGCTCATGGAAATTCCTCAAACACCCAGAATGTGTACGGCGGACGCCGCGTGATCGACGCCGGCGATGCCGCCGCCGGTGCATTGGGTCAGCGCCAGCTCGGCGCCATCGGCCTGGCGTTCGCCGGCACGCAGTTGCAGCTGCCAGACCGCCTCGACCATCTGTGCGACGCCGGTGGCGCCCAGTGGGTGGCCCTTGGCGAGCAGGCCGCCGGAGGGGTTCACCACTGTCTTGCCACCCAGGCTGGTGGCACCGCTTTTCAGCAGCTCGTGAGCCTCACCGCGGCCGCACAGACCCAGGGCGTTGTAGTAGATGAGTTCGGCGATGCTGAAGGCGTCGTGCAACTCGATGACATCGATATCGGCCGGCTTCACGCCCGCCTGCTGATAGGCCAGCGTGGCGGCGCGGGCGGTGATCTCGGCAGACAGGATGTCGTCGTCCGGTTCCTCGGCACGGCCGGACTGGATCACCGAGGCCATCACCCGTACCGGGCGCGCCTGCTGCGGCTTGCGAGTGGTCAGCACCAGCGCTGCCGCGCCGTCCACCGCTGACGGGCAGCACTGCAGCAGCGTCAGCGGATCGAAGACCATCCGCGAGTTCATCACCTCATCGAGGGATACCTCGGTACGGGTCTGCGCATAGGGGTTCAGCGCGCCGTGGCGACGGTTCTTCACCGCCACCTCGCCCAGCACGTCGGCGCTGACACCAAATTCGTGCAGGTAGCGGGTGGCGCGCATCGCGTAGATCGCCGGCAACGCCATGCCGGCACGGGCATAGAGTTCGGTCATGTAGTCGTTGCGCTGCAGCGGAATGGTACCGCCGCCCAAGGCGGTGAGCTTCTCCACGCCGAACACCACCACAGTGTCGTAGATACCCGCCTGCAGCGCATGGCAAGCCAGGTGCACGCCAGTGGCACCGCTGGCGCAGGCGTTTTCGACGTTGTAGATCGGCAGGCCGGAAAGCCCGAGATCACGCAGCAGTACCTGGCCCAGGACCATGCCGCCGAAGACGTTGCACGCATAGAACGCCTGCGGCTCGTGCAGCTCGACGCCAGCGTCGGTCAGGGCCTGCAATACAGCCTGCTGGGTGAGGTCCTGCATGGAGGCGTTCGGACGGCCAAACGGGGTCATCGCCACACCGGAGATGTAGACGGGCTTGTTCATGCGTCCTCCTGCGGACGGAAGGCGTAGATCGGGCCGCTGTCGGACTCCACCAGGCACAGGCTCAGCGCTTCACCGATACGCGGCTGGCCTCCGGCGGGATAGTCCAGGCGGGCGAACACCCGCAGGCCCTCGGGGAAGTCAGCCAGGCCGAGCGGCTGCGGCGGCTTGTTCGCCTTCGGGCTGAAATGCACGACGGTGAAGCTGTACAGGCGCGGCGTGGAATCCAGTTCGACCAGTTCGCCGCCCTCGCGCAGTGGCGAGGTTTCCGGTAGCGGTGGAAAGTGCAGGCCAGCATGGCCGGCACGCCGGCTGGCGAGCAGAACCACACGGCCATCTCGCTCGCGCCAGGGTTGTTCGGCGACGCTGGGTGTCGCCTCGTGGTGTGCACTCATGGGAGCTCCTTGGCTTCAGACGCGTTCGAACACCGCGGCAAGCCCCTGCCCGCCGCCGATGCACATGGTTTCCAGGCCGTAACGGACTTTGCTGCGCTGCATCTCGTGGAGCAGCGAGGTCATGATGCGCAGGCCGGTGGCGCCGATCGGGTGGCCCAGGGAAATCCCGGAACCGTTGACATTGATGCGCGGATCGTCCTCGAGCTGCCATTCGCGCAGCACGGCGAGCACCTGGCCGGCGAAGGCCTCGTTGACCTCGATCAGGCCCATGTCCGCCATCTCGAGGTTCAGTCGCTTCAGCAGTTTGGCCACCGCCGGTACCGGACCGATGCCCATGCGCAGTGGGTGACAGCCGGCCGAGGCCCAGCCAGCGAAGCGCGCCATCGGACGCAGGTCGTTCTGGATGACAAAGCGCTCGGACACCACCAGGCACCCCGCCGCCGCATCGTTCTGCTGGCTGGCACTACCGGCGGTGACGGTGCCACCCTTGATGATCGGGGATAGCTTGGCCAGCGCCTCGTAACTGGCGTCTTCGCGAATGCCCTCATCGCGCCTGACCACCAGTGGCTCCCCTCGACGCTGCGGCACTGCCACTGGCATCACCTCGGCATCGAAGCGGCCCCGGCTCCAGGCTGCGGCGGCTTTCTGGTGGCTACCCACGGCCCACCGGTCGCAGGCTTCACGGCTGATGCCGTAGTCTCGCACCAGGTTCTCGGCGGTTTCGACCGCACCGCCGGAGCACTCGCCGTAGCGGCTGACCGGTTGCGAATTGACCCGCCCGCGATCCAGGCGATCATGCAGCTTCACGTCACCCAGCCGCGCGCCCCAGCGCATGCTGGTGCTGTAGTACTCGATATTGCTCATGCTCTCGACGCCGGCCACCAGCAGGCAGTCGGCAGCGCCGGTCTGAACCTGCATGGCGGCGTCTATCACTGCCTGCAGGCCGGAGCCGCAGCGACGATCCACGGTGTAGCCGGCGACCTCGTCCGGCAACCCCGCCAGTGACGCCGCGTAGCGCCCCATGCAGGGTGCCTCGCTGGACTGGTAGGACTGCGCGACTATCGCTTCGTCGACCTGCGCGGCATCCACGCCGGTGCGCCGCAGCACCTCCTGCAGGACCAGCGCGGCGAGGTTCGCCGCCGGCACGGAGGCCAGCGCACCGCCAAACTTGCCGATGGGCGTGCGCACGGGGGAAAGGATGTAGGCGTTGGACATGGCTGTCTCTTCTTGTCGATTCGGGTCGTGGGGATGCAAAGACGGTCAGGCACTCATGCCCAATCCGCCCTGGCGCAGGCGGTCGATCCGCTCGTCGGTCAGCCCCCAGTCGCGCAACGCGCTGAGCCCGCCCTCACCACGCGCCGGTGCGGGCTTCGGAACGGAACTGGGAGTGCCGAGGAAACGCGGCGCCGGCGCCGGCTGCACCACGCCATTGATCTGCATGAAGCTGCCTCGGGCTTGCGCATGAGGATGCTCGGCGGCCTCAGTGAACCCCAGCACCGGCGCCACGCAGGCATCGCTGTCGGCGAAAATCTCGCACCATTGTTCACGGGGCCGCTGGAGGAACGCCTGCATGAAGGCCTCGCGCAGGCGCGGCCAGCCTTGGCGATCATGCTGCGGCGGCAACTGGGCCGGATCGAGGCCAAGCTTGGCCAGCAGCTCCGCATAGAAGCGCGACTCCACTGGACCGATGGCCATGTAGCCCCCATCCAGGGTGCGATAGGTGTCGTACCAGGGCGCACCGCCATCCAGCAGATTGCTGCCGCGCTCCTCGCGCCAGTTTCCGGAGGCCAGCAGCCCCCAGATCACCGAGCCAAGCTGGGCGGCGCCTTCGGCCATGGCAGCATCGACCACCTGGCCGACACCGCCGCGCAGCACATTGACCAGCGCCGCCAGCACGCCCATGGCCAGCAGCATGCCACCACCGCCGTAGTCGCCCAGCAGGTTCAATGGCGGCACGGGCCGGCCGGCCACCGGACCGATACCGGAAAGCACCCCGGACAGCGCGATGTAATTGATGTCATGCCCTGCGCGCTGAGCCAGGGGGCCGTGCTGGCCCCAGCCGGTCATGCGGCCGTAGACCAGCTTCGGATTGCGCGCGAATGCCTGCTCGGGGCCAAGCCCCAGGCGCTCCAGGGTACCGGGGCGGAAGCCCTCGATCAGTACGTCGGCATGCTCCATCAGTTCCAGAGCAACAGCCGCCGCCTCCGGGAGTTTCAGGTCGAGCGTGACCGAGCGGCGGCCACGACCGGTGATATCCACCTTCGGCCCGCTCATCTTCGGCCCCAGGTCGCTGTGCGCCTGTGGCCGGTCGATGCGGATGACGTCCGCGCCCATGTCGGCCAGCAGCATGGTGGCGAAGGGTGCCGGGCCGATGGCCTCGAACTCCAGAACTCGAATACCGCTCAACACACCCATCGACGTAGTCCCATTGATCTGCAGCGCAATTGGCCCGCGCCTCGGCAATGCCGCGCCTTTGCGGCTTTTCATCAATGGAACATTCCAGGCTCGCGGGGGCCGCCACCCGCGTTGGGTGGCAGCCTTCCACCCGGTCATCGAGCTCCCGAAGGCCTCTGGTGAAGAGCGTGGCAACTGGGGCATGCTCTGATCGACGCCCGCCTACACTGAAAACAATCGCGGGCGCATGAAACTGCCTCGGAAGCGCCATGGACAAGCCAAGCAGCACAACAACAAACGTCTCAGCTCCGCACGACCGCCCCCACGAACCGGCACTGACCACGGCCCTGGATCGCTCGAAGCTGGTCCCTCCCCGTAGCGGCAGCCGCACCATCAGTCGCGACCGCCTGCTGCAGCAACTGGTGGAAAACCGCCGGCGTCGCTGCACGGTGATCAAGGGCCCTGCCGGCTGGGGCAAGACCACCCTCCTGCTCGCCTGCCGCCAGCAGTTGCTCTCGCTGGGTTTCGAAGTCGCGTGGCTGAGCCTGGGCCCGGAGGACAACGACCTGGGTCGCTTCATCGACTACCTGCTGGGCAGCCTGGCGCAGATCGACCTGCAGATGGTGCAGCACGCGTCCCTGATGGAGGCTCACGGATTCGACAGCGAATCGGTGGAGCGCACCATCATCACGCTGGTGCAGGGCGTCGCCAGCAGCCAGCGCGAAGTGGTGCTGGTGCTCGACGACCTGCACAGCCTGACCGACGTTGGCATCCACCAGGCTCTGCAATGGCTGCTCGACTACGCGCCGAGCAACCTGCACCTGGTGCTCGGCACTCGCAGCGCGGTGCCGCTGTCGCTTGCCCGCCTGCGCAGCCAGGGACAGGTCCTGGAGCTGGATCTCCGCGACCTGAGCTTCACCCTGGAGGAAACCCGGCAGTTCCTGCAGCAGCAACTAGGCGAACTGGCTACCGATGAGATACGTGAGATCCATGAATTGACCGACGGCTGGATTGCCGGCCTGCAACTGCTCGCCGCCAGCCGGCGCAAGCCATCCCAGAGCAGCAACGGCTCGCCATCTCCCTTGCGCGACCACCAGGCCTTCGCCAGCTATTTCGAATCGGCCGTGCTGGCTCGTCTGCAACCCGACGATGTCGAATTGCTCCTGCACACCGCCGTGTGCAATCGCTTCTGCCCCAGCCTGTGCGCAGCACTCGTCGATCGCCCGGAGGCCATTGCCGAGGCCGTGGAACTGCTGGCGCGCCTGGAGCAGGACAACCTGTTCCTGATTGCTCTGGAGACTCCCGATCAGGAAAACTGGTATCGCCTGCACCCTCTGCTGCGGGAAACGCTCCTCGGCCTCTTCGCCCGCCTGCCCGCCCAGCAGCAAAGTGCGGTACACAGTCGCGCCTGGCAATGGCAGCGTGATCGCGGGCAACTAGTCGAGGCCGTCCGCCATGCCGTAGCCGGCGGCCAGGCCGCGATGGCCGCGCAACTGGTCGAGGATCAGCTCGAAGCGCTGTATGCCCAGGGCGACCTGCGTATCCTCATCGAACTGGCGCGCCTGCTGCCCAGGGAGCAGATCCAGACCAGCATCCGCCTGCGCCTGCTGCTGGCACGCATGCAGGTTTTCGCCCGCGACTTCAATGCCTGCGAGAACAGCATCTCCAGCCTGGAACGAGACCTGCCGGTCGATGATGACGATTCACGCTTCCGCCTCGCGATGCTGCGTGCCGTGCTGGCGGTGCAGCGCGACGACACCGATGAGGCACTGGCGATCCTGCCACAGCTGCTCAACCCGCCACCGGGCGTCAACTCGGTGATGCTCGGCGGCAGCCTGAATATCCTCTCCTGGCTGTACATGAACCGCGGCGAATACGAGCGAGCGCGGCAGGTACAGCTGGATCGCCCGCCCCTGCTGGTCAATGGTGCGCCGTTGCTCGGCACCGCCGGCGGGACGCTGCAGGGCCGCTGCCTGATCGGCCTGAGCCTGGCAATGGAAGGCCAGATCAGCCAGGCAGAGCGCATCTACCGCGAGGTCATCTACGAAGCGCAGCGCCACGGCCGCTCCTGCGCGGACGCGCTGCACCTGGCCACCGCCCTGCTGGGCGACACGCTCTACGAAAGCAATGAAATCGAAGCCGCGCTGGCCCTGCTGGAGCCGCAGATCGATGTTCTGGAGCGCATCTCGATTCCCGACTCGGTCCTGCGCGCCCTGGAGGTACTGGGCAAGGCGCACTGGGTCGCCGGCAACCGCCGCGAAGCCTTCGCCTATCTCGAACACCTGGAGGAATACGGCCGCCGCAACAAGCTCGACCGGCTCATGGCCCACGCGCTGGTCTGGCAGGTGCACTGGCACCTGCTGCTGGGCGAAGTGGTCGCCGCCGAGACCAAACTGGCGCGCCTGGACACAATCGCCGCGCGCCATCCCGACGCCGCCACCCGGCACCTCAAGGACATCTTCATCATCGTCGAGAATGCCCACGTGCGCTGGGACGCAGCCCACGGCGACCTGCACAGTGCCAACCTGCGCCTGAACCGCATGATCGCGGCCGGCGAACAGGACGGTCGGCAACTGGCGGTAACCCGTTTGAAAATGCTCAGCGCGGTGTTCGACGCCCAGCGCGGACAGACCGAGCAGGCCAGGGAAAAGGTCCTCGCCCTGCTACGCGTCGCCCAGCGCTACGGCCAATTGCGCAGCGTGATCGACGCCCATCCCGATGCGCTGGAGCTGATCGAAACACTGACCCGCGACCACCCGCTGGACCCCCTGCTGGCGTTCTACGTCGAACGCTTGCGCGGCACACGCCGCGCACCGGCCATACAGTCCTGTGCAGATCCCGTAACCCGAACCACCGGCCTGCAATTGGGCGCTGGCATGGAACCGCTCAGCGAGCGCGAACTCGAGGTGCTGCGCCTACTGGCCCAGGCCCTGCCGAACAAGAAGATTGCCCGTGCACTGGGCCTTTCCCATGAAACGGTGAAATGGCACCTGCGGCACATCTACAGCAAGCTTGGCGTCGGCAGCCGCGACGAAGCCGTGGCCCGCCTGCGGGATGCGGAGACTGCCGAAGACGCCAACCGCTGACCCCACCGCGCCGCCACCCGCAACGGGTGGCGGCGTCGGCTGCAACGCAGCCGAGCATGGCTGGAACCTTTCCCGAGGATCCGCCATGAGCACCGATGTGATCGAGTTTCGCGAGTCCCAGCTGGCCATTGCCGACGGCATCGCTACCTTCACCCACCAGAAACCCGCCGCGCGCAACGCACTCTCGCTGGACCTGCGCGAAGACTACGCCGACATGCTCGACCGCGTGGAAGCCGACCGTAACCTGCGCGCGCTGATCATCACCGGCTCTGGCGGCAGCTTCTGCGCCGGTGGCGATATCAAGTCGCTGAAGGAACGCCAGATCAGCACCGACCCGGAAGTCAACTCAGCCAACGCCATGCGCCTGCGCATCCGCCGCCTGCATGGCTGGCTGGAACGTCTACGCGGCCTGGAGATCCCGGTGATTGCCGCCGTCGACGGGCCGGCCTACGGCGCCGGATTCGCCATTGCCCTGCTGGCGGATTTCATCGTCGCCTCCAACCGCGCCTCGTTCTGCATGCCCTTCGCCAAGCTCGGCCTGGTGCCGGACTCCGGCGCGCTCTACACACTGCCCCGAGCGGTCGGCCTGCAAAAGGCCAAGGAATTGCTGTTCAGCGCCCGCCGCGTCTCGATCGAAGAAGCCCGCGAATTGGGCATCGTTCATTCGATCCACACCCAGGAAGAACTGCCCGCCGCGGCTCAAGGTCTGGCCCGCCGTTTCCTGACCTCGCCCCGCGATGCCATCGCCATGAGCAAGCGCCTGCTCAACCAAAGCTACGAGACGAACTGGAACGCCATGGCCGAACTGGAAGGCCTGGCCCAGGGCGTCGCCTCCACTGCGCCTTATCACGACGAAGCAGTCTCCGCCTTCCTGCGCGGCGAGCCGTCGCGCTACGACTGGGACCGCGACTGAGCCACCCAGCCTGGGTGGAGTAGCCACCCGGCGCCCACCCCTAACGTAACGAACCATCGCGCCCTTTCGCGCAATACGACAACAGTGACCGGCGGCGCCGGTCGGGCAGTCAGGAGCCTTCCGTGCATATCGAGCGCAGCGTCTTCCGCGACGACCATGAGATCTTCCGCACCACGGTGCGACGCTTTTTCGAGCGCGAATGCGTGCCACGCCAGGAAGCCTGGAACCAGGCTGGGCAATGGGACCGCGATATCTGGCTGAAGGCCGGCCGCGAAGGGCTGCTGTGCATCACTCTGCCCGTGGAGTACGGCGGCGGCGGCGGCGATTTCGGCCATAGCGCGGTGTACAACGAGGAGTTCAACCGGGCCGGGCTGTCTGGCAACGGCCTGGGCATGCACTCGGACATCATTGCCCCCTACATCGCCCGCTGCGGCAGCGAAGAGCAGAAACAGCGCTGGCTGCCCGGTGCCTGCTCCGGTGAGCTGATTCTCGCCATCGCCATGACCGAACCGGGCACCGGCAGCGACCTCAAGGCGGTGCGTACCAGCGCCATCCGCGACGGCGACGAGTACGTCATCAATGGCAGCAAGACCTTCATCAGCAATGGTTTGACCGCCGACCTGGTCATCG
Organism: Pseudomonas sp. HS-18; assembly: GCF_020401845.1. Lineage (NCBI taxonomy): Bacteria > Pseudomonadati > Pseudomonadota > Gammaproteobacteria > Pseudomonadales > Pseudomonadaceae > Pseudomonas > Pseudomonas sp. HS-18. The sequence continues at coordinate 3,042,379 of NZ_CP084413.1, read as the reverse complement.
TGGTCTGCAAGACCGACCCGGACGCCGGCTCCAAGGGCATCAGCCTGATCGCGGTGGAAACCGACCGTCCGGGCTTCCAGCGTGGCCGCAAGCTGGACAAGGTCGGCCAGCACGCCCAGGACACCGCCGAGCTGTACTTCGACAACGTGCGCGTACCGGTCGGCAACCGTCTGGGTGAGGAAGGCAAGGGCTTCGCCTACCTGATGGGCGAGCTGCCGCAGGAGCGCTTCTCCATCGCCGTTTCCGCCGCCGCCCGGCTGGAGACCGTGCTCGAACACACCCTGGAATACGTGAAGAGCCGCAAGGCCTTCGGCCAGACCGTCTGGGACTTCCAGAACACCCGTTTCAAGCTCGCCGACATCAAGGCCCAGGCCACCGCCGTGCGCCTGATGATCGATCACTACCTGGGCGAGCACATGCGTCGCCGCCTGACCCTGGAAGAGGCGGCGATCGCCAAGCTGTTCGCCACCGAAACCCTGGGCAAGGCGCTGGACAAGATGGTCCAGCTGCATGGCGGCTACGGCTACATGCTCGAGTACCCGGTGGCCCGCGCCTTCGTCGACATGCGCGTCAACCGCATCTACGGCGGCACCAGCGAAGTCATGCGTGAACTCATCTCGCGCAAGCTCTGATCACACAAGGACAACAACCATGAGCCAGAAAGCATTCGTCGCCGGCGTCGGCATGATCCAGTTCAAGAAACCCGGCACCAGCGACTTCTATGACGTCATGGCGGCCCAGGCGATCCAACAGGCGCTGAGCGATGCCGGCATCGACTATCGCCTGGTGCAACAGGCCTACGCCGGCTACGTCTATGGCGACTCCTGCTGTGGCCAGAAAGCCGTGTACCACGCCGGCATGACCGGCATTCCGGTACTCAACGTCAACAACAACTGCGCCACCGGTTCTTCCGCCCTGTTCCTCGCTCGCCAGGCTGTCGCCAGCGGCGCGGTGGACTGCGCGCTGGCGGTCGGTTTCGAGCAGATGAACCCCGGCGCCCTGAAGTCCGCCTGGACGGACCGCCCGGCAGCGCTGGAGCGCGCCAACGCCGTCGTCAGCGAACTGGTGACCGGTGTCGATGTACCGAGCAACGCCATTCGCCAGTTCGCCGGTGCGGGCCGCGCGCACATGCAGATGTACGGCACCAAGCTGGAAACCTTCGCCGCCATCCGTGCCAAGGCCAGCCGCCACGCCGCACGCAACCCGTTGGCGGTGTTCCGCAACGTGGTCACCACCGAGCAGGTGATGAACGACGTGGTGCTCTGGCCCGGCGTACTGACCCGCCTGATGGCCTGCCCGCCCACCTGCGGCGCCGCCGCGGCCATCGTGGTCTCCGAAGCTTTCGCGAAAAAACATGGCCTGCGCACCGACGTACTGATCGCCGGCCAGTCCATGGCCACCGACATCCCCGCCTCCTTCGAAACGCGCGACATGATCCGTGTGGTCGGCTTCGAGGTCACCCGCCTCGCCGCGCAGCAGGCCTACGCGCAGGCCGGTATCGGCGTGAACGATATCGACGTCATCGAACTGCACGACTGCTTCGCCCAGAACGAACTGCTGACCTACGAAGGCCTCGGCCTGTGTGCCGAGGGCGAAGGCGAGAAACTGGTGAACGACGGCGACAACACCTATGGCGGCAAGTGGGTGGTCAATCCGTCCGGCGGTCTGCTCTCCAAGGGCCACCCGCTGGGCGCTACCGGCCTAGCGCAATGCTACGAGCTGACCCACCAGTTGCGCGGCAGCGCCGGTGATCGCCAGGTGGAGAACGCCCGCATCGCCGTGCAGCACAACCTCGGCCTGGGTGGTGCCGGGGTGGTCACCGTGTACCAGAAGAACTGACGTCGGAGCGCCTACCAGATGATCGACAAGAAACACATCGGCAAAGTCCTGCCGTCCTTCAGCGCTACCGCCGAAGCTGGCCAGTTGCGCTTCTTCGCCAAGAGCATCGGCGAAACCAACCCGATCTATCTCGACGAGCAGGCTGCACGCGACGCGGGACACCCCGCCCTGCCGCTGCCGCCGACCTTTCTGTTCTCCCTTGCCTTCCAGATGCCAAACCAGGCCTGGCGCGATGAGCTGGGCATCATTTCCTCGCGCATCCTGCACGGCGAAGAGTCCTTCACCTACCAGCGCATGGCCTACGCCGGTGACACCCTGCACTACGACGTGCGCATCACCGATATCTACGACAAGAAAGGCGGCGCACTGAGCTTCGTGGTGCGCGAATCGAAGGTGACCAACCAGCGCGGCGAGCACGTGGCAACCCTGCGCACCACCCTCGTCCACCGCAACGGCTGAACCGGAGACCACACATGAGCACAGTCCGCTTCGATTCCGTCCAGGTTGGCGACAGCCTGCCGCCACTGACCCTGGCACCGATCAACCGCACCACCCTGGCACTGTTCGCCGGGGCCTCGGGCGATCACAACCCGATCCACATCGACATCGACTATGCCCGCAAGGCCGGCATGGTCGACGTGTTCGCCCACGGCATGCTGTCCATGGCCTATCTGGGCCGGCTGCTCACCCAATGGGTCGATCAACGTCAGTTGCGCAGCTTCGGCGTGCGCTTCGCCGGCATCACCCATCTTGGCCACCAGATCACCTGTACCGGCAAGGTGGTGGAGAAGTTCGAGGCCGACGGTGAGCGTCGCGTGAAGCTGGAAATCCAGACCGCCAACCAATACGGCGAAACCAAGATCGTCGGCGACGCCATCGTCGCCCTGCAGTGAGGAACAAGCACATGGCAAAACTCGACGGCAAGGTGGCATTGGTCACCGGTTCCGGACGCGGCATCGGCCAGGCCATCGCCCTGAAGCTGGCCAGCGAAGGCGCGCGCATCGTGATCAATGACCTGGATCTGGAGCCCGCGCAGGAAACCGCCGCGATGATCCGCGACCTGGGCGGCCAGGCAGCGATCTGCCACGGCAACGTCAGCGCACCGGACTTCGCCGAGCGCTACATCCGCACCGCGATGGAGCACTTCAAGGCCATCGATATCATCGTCAACAACGCCGGCTACACCTGGGACGACGTGGTGCAGAAGATGAGCGACGAGCAGTGGTACGCCATTCTCGACTGCCACATGACCGCGCCCTTCCGCATCTTCCGCGCGGCCTATCCGATCATCAAGGCGCAGGCCCAGGCCGAGGCCGAGGCCGGTAAAGAAGTGTTCCGCAAGGTGGTGAACATCTCCTCGGTGTCGGCCCTCAACGGCAATGCCGGCCAGCTCAACTACAGCGGCGCCAAGGCCGGCGTGGCCGGCATGACCCGCGCACTGGCCCGCGAGTGGGGGCGTTTCAAGGTCAACGTCAACGCCGTGGCCTTCGGCTTCATCGAGACCCGCATGACCCGTGCCGACGCCCATGCCGGCGCAACGGTAAGCATTGACGGGCGCGACATTCGGGTGGGCATCAGCCCGGAGGTCGCCAAATCGTTCGCCCAGCGCAATCCACTGGGGCGCCCAGGCACGGTGCAGGAAGCGGCCGACGCCGTGTACCTGTTCTGCTCGCCGGAGTCGAACTACATCACCGCGCAAACCGTCGCCGTGGCCGGGAACCTGCAATAACCGCCACGCCGCTTACCCTCATCGAAAAAACAACAAGAACACGGAGTCCCGCATGAAGACCCGGATCACCCTGCCCTCGACGTTGCTGGCCGGCCTCATCGCCGCCAGCGCGAGCCTGCCTCTGCAAGCAGGCGACCCCAACGGTAGCCAGCCGGCCAGCCCGATCACCGCGCAGAAGAATGCCGCGGTGCTGAAGGTGCTGCCGTTCAGCGACCGTACCGACTACGAGTCGGTCACGCGGGGACTCATCGCGCCCTACAAGGGCCAGGTGAAGAACGCCGCCGGCAAGGTGATCTGGGATAGCCAGGCCCACGACTTCCTCGACAAGGACGAAGCGCCGGAGACGGTCAACCCGAGCCTCTGGCGCACGGCCCAGTTGAACAACCATGCGGGCCTGTTCCAGGTGGCGGACGGCATCTACCAGTTGCGCGGGATGGACGTGTCCAACATGACCATCATCGAGGGCAAGGACGGCCTCTTCGTGATCGACCCGCTGACCTATGCGGAAACCGCACGCAATGCATTGGACCTGTACTACCAGCACCGGCCGAAGAAACCCATCATCGGCGTGGGCTACAGCCACAGCCATGGTGATCACTTCGGCGGCGTTCGTGGCGTCGTCGACGAGGCCGACGTGAAGAGCGGCAAGGTGAAGATCTTCGCGCCATCGGGCTTCATGGAACACGCCATCAGCGAGAATATCTTCGCCGGCAACGCCATGAGCCGCCGCTCACAGTATCAGTTCGGTACCTTCCTGCCGCGAGGCGAGCGTGGCCAGGTCGACGTCGGCATGGGCAAGGCGCTGCCCTCGGGCGGCACCTTCACCCTGATCGCGCCGACCGACCTGATCCAGAAGGAATACGAAACCCACACCGTCGGCGACATCGAGATCGAGTTCCAGCTCACCCCCGGCACCGAAGCGCCGGCGGAAATGAACTTCTACTTCCCACAACATCGCGCGCTGTGCATGTCCGAGAACAGCACGCAGATGATGCATAACATTCTCACACCGCGCGGCGCGCTGGTGCGCGACGCCAAGGCCTGGTCGCAATACCTGGACGCCAGCCTGGAACGCTACGGCGACAAGACCGACGTGATGTTCGTCTCGCACAACTGGCCGACCTGGGGCGGTGAGCGCATCCGTACGCTGCTGGCCGACCAGCGCGACATGTACGCCTTCCTCAATGACCGTACCGTCCACCTGATGAACCAGGGCCTGACCTCTACCGAGATCGCCCAGAAGATGGACAAGCTGCCGGGCGACCTGGAGAAGAAGTGGTACACCCGCGGTTACTACGGCTCGCTCAGCCACAACTCCCGCGCCGTCTACCAACGCTACCTGGGCTTCTATGATGGCAACCCGGCCAACCTCGACCCGCTGGCGCCGGTGGATGCGGGCACCCATTACGTCGACGCGATGGGCGGTGCCGATGCCGTCATCAAGCTGATCCGCGCTGCCATCGACCAGGGCGACTATCGCTGGGCCGCCACCTTGGGCAACCACCTGGTCTTCGCCCAGCCGCAGAACGAAGAGGCGAAGAAGCTGCAGGCCGATGCCCTGGAGCAATTGGGCTACCAGTCCGAGAACGCCCTATGGCGCAACATCTACCTGACCGGTGCCATGGAGCTGCGCAACGGCGTACCGCAGTACGATGCTGGTGCCACCAAGGCCGACGTGGTGAGAAGCATGGAGCCGGGACAGTTCTTCGATTTCCTGGCGATCCGCCTGGATTCGGATAAAGCCCAGGGCCACGACATGGTGATGAATTGGGTGTTCACCGATCTGGGCAAGGACTACGCCGTGACCCTGCGTAACGGCGTACTCACCCACCGTGATAACGAGAAGAACGCCAGCCCCACGGTGACCATCACCCTGGCCAAGGCCACGCTGGACCAGATCAGCCTGCGCAAACTGGACTTCCCCACCGCCATCAAACAAGGCGACATCAAGCTCGACGGCGACGGCAAGGCCCTGGGCGTCTTCCTGGGAATGATCGACACCCCCGCTCCCCAGTTCAACATCGTCACTCCCTGACGCGAGCCACTTCGACACAGGACACAAGGCATGAAGCAACTTACCCCCATGGATGCACAGTTCTTCTACTCCGATGCCCCCCATCAGCCGATGGTCATCGGCGGCCTGTGGATCTGCGATCAGAACTCCGCACCCAATGGCCTGGTCCGGCACAAGGACATCATCCGCTACATCAACAGCCGCCTGAGCAGCACCTCGCTGTTCCGCCGCCGCCTGCAACACGCGCCGCTGCGGCTCGACGACCCCTATTGGCTGGAAGACAAGAACTTCGACCTGGAGTACCACATCCGCCATGTCGGCCTGCCGCAACCGGGCGACTGGCGGCAACTGTGCATCTTCACCGCCCGGGCGATGTCGCGGACCCTGGACATGGAACGGGCCCCCTGGGAAATCACCGTCATCGAGGGTCTGAACAACGTCGAGGGCGTGCCGCCGGGAAGCTTTGCGCTCCTGCTGCGGCTGCACCACGCCTATGTCGATGGCAAGTCGGGGGTGGAGATCACCACCCTGCTGATGGACGACCAGATCGACTTTGACGAGAACACCTACCGCCAGCCGGTCAGCGACCGCCTGCCCACCCGCACCCAGATGTGGGCCAAGACCGTCCCGCGCCTGCTCGGCCAGTCCCTGCGCAGCGCCAAGGCCAGCCTCAGCATCGCGCGCAAGAGCCTGCAACTGGCGGCCCAGCTGCGCGGCGATGCCAGCCCGGACCAGAACCGTGTGCCCAGCACGCTGTTCAACGCGCAGATTTCTCCACACCGCAGCTATGGCGCCACCCAATGGCCGATCGCCGATCTCAAGCAGATCCGCCGCTGCGCCGAGGGCGCCACCCTGAACGACGTGATCATCGCCATCATCGCCGGCGGGCTACGGCGCTACCTGCTGCGGCGCGAGGCGCTGCCGGTGGAGCAATCGCTGGTCGCCCTGTGCCCGGTGGCGATGCGTCCGGAAAGCGCCCGGCGCGACATGGGCAACCTGATCTCCATGATGCTGATCGGCATGGGTACCGACATGGCCGATCCGCAACTGCGCCTGCAGGCCATCACCGAGCGCACCCAGCGCGGCGCACCGCTGGCCAAGGAAGTGATGCACGAGCTGATCACCTCCATGGGCGAAGTGCTGCCCGCGCCGATGCGCATGCTCGGCGGCTGGCTGCAGAACCAGGTCCGCTACGTGAGCCGCTTCCACCTGCAGAACACCCTGATCACCAACGTGCCCGGCCCGACCAACGGCGCGGAGAAGAAGTACTTCGCCGGCGCCGAGATCCTCGCCACCTACCCCATAGTGCCGGTGTTCGACGGCATGGGCCTGAGCCACGGCATCACCAGCCTCTACGGCAACATCATCCTCGGCGTACTGGCCGACCGGCAGATGCTGCCGGACATGGATGTGTACATGGCAAGCCTTCAGGAATCGACCGAGGAGTACCTGGCCCTGGCACACCAGCGCGGGGCCGAAGCGGCCAGCCAATCGACGAAGCGCCCGGCTCCCCCGCGCAAGCGCCCCGCCTCGCAACCGGCCGAGCCGAGCGCCGAGTAAAACTGCGGCGGCGCGTGAAAAGCAGGGACGCCCCGCGCGCCGCCGTCATCCATCAGCGAACAGGGAGAGTCCCGATGTTCAGGCAGAAGTCAGCGGTCCGGCAATTGAGCGACAAGATGGACCATGCCCACAGCTACCAGGAATGGGCGGAGCACGCCGCCGCCCTCGACCACGCGACCGGCATGGACGACTGGCGCGGCAACGAAGTTTCCAGCGACTACGATTACCGCACGGTGCGACAGCGCATGGAGCGCCTGCGCGGCATGCGCAACGCCGGCGCCTACGCGAACCTCATGTTCGTCCTCAACGAGGGTATCCACGGCAACCTCGCCGGCATGGGCAAGGCCGTGCTCTATGGCCACGCCAACCTGGGCACCAAGCACCTGATCCACCAGTACATCGAGGAAGTCTGCCTGGCACTGCAGGCCATCGACGCCCTCGACGAGAGTGTCATCGCGCTGGACGAGCGCAAGGACTTCTTCCTCCGCGCCAGCCAGTGCTTCGGCCGCTCCGCCCTGATGCTCAGCGGCGGTGCAGTATTGGGCTACTTCCATGCCGGCGTGCTCAAGGCACTGTTCGAGGAAGGCATGTTGCCGAGCATCATCTCCGGCTCCAGTGCCGGCTCCATCCTCGCCTCCATCGCCTGCACCCACGCCGATAGCGAAATGCTCGACAAGCTGCAGCCGGAACTCCTGCTGATGCATCCGGAAGGCCGGGCCGGCAAACGCCGGCCGAGGACCCGCCCCGCCCTGGAAGCCGGCGACCTGGCCAGCTACCTGGAGCGCCTGATTCCCGACCTGACCTTCGCCGAAGCCTACAAGGTCAGCGGTCGCCACCTGAACATCACCGTCACCGGGCTGGAGCCGCGCCAGGCGCCGCGCCTGCTCAACGCCATCACCGCGCCGACGGTCCTGGTGCGCTCGGCGGTCATGGCCTCCTGCGCCATTGCCGGCATCTACCCGCCGGTAACGCTGCAGGCGAAGAATGCAGCGGGCGTCCAAGTGCCTTACCTGCCGGAACAACAGTGGATCGACGGTTCCTTCCTCGACGATCTGCCCGCCAAGCGCCTGGGCCGCCTGTACGGGGTGAATCACTTCATCTCCAGCATGGCCAATCCCGCCGCGCTGTTCTTCACGCCCAACCCGAACGCCCAGCCGAACCTGTTGCAGAGTGCATTCAACCAGCAGATACGCCTCAGCAAGGGCGTCGCCACCCACCTGCTGCGGCTGGGCCGCGACCACCTGCGCATCCGCAATCCCACCCTCGCCCGCTGGCAGCACCTGAGCTATAGCGTGCTGGTGCAGGACTACATCGCCGATATCAACATCTTCCTCGGCAAGCGTTGGCACAACCCGCTCAAGCTGCTGGCCCCCATGCCTCTGGGCGAGCTGCGCCAGTTGCTGCGCGAAGGTGAACAGGCGACCTGGGAGCGCATGGAGATGGTGCGCAACTGCACCGCCATCAGCCGCACCCTGGACGGCATCCTGCGCGCCCGCCACTGGACGGCTTGACGGTCTGCGCCGCACGACGACGGCACCTTCGCCGCCTTGCATCGGTCTCAAGCGTTGGTGACCGACGTTTCCCTCGCCGCGGCCAGGGATAACAGCCACGCCCCCCGGACAGGAGTTTCACCATGAGTGATTACAGCGCCCCGCTGCGCGACATGCAGTTCGTCCTGCGTGAGCTGCAACTGCTCGACAGCCTGAAACAGTTGCCCAACCAGCAAGACATGAGCGCCGAACTGGTCGACGCGATCCTCAATGAGGCCGCCCGCTTCGCCCAGGGCGTACTGGCACCGCTGAACGCTATCGGAGACCGCCAGGGCGCGAAGTGGAATGACGGCACAGTCCATACCGCCGACGGCTGGCGCGACGCCTACGGGAAGTTCGCCAGCAATGGCTGGAACGCCCTCTCCTGCCCGCCTGACTTCGGCGGCCAGGGTGCGCCGCGACTGGTGTCGGCGCTGGTCGAGGAGATGTGGAATGCCGCCAACGTCGCCTTCGGCCTGTGCCCGATGTTGACCCGCGGCGCCATCGAGGCCATCGAACTGCGTGGCTCCGAAGAACTGAAGCAGACCTGGTTGCCCAGGCTGGTCAGTGGCGAGTGGACCGGCACCATGAACCTCACCGAGCCCCAGGCCGGCTCCGACCTCGCCGCCGTGCGCACCCGAGCCGAGCCGCAGGGTGACGGGACCTACAAGCTGTTCGGGCAGAAGATCTTCATCACCTACGGCGAGCACGACCTCACCGACAACATCGTCCATCTGGTGCTGGCCCGCGTGCCCGGAGCACCCGAAGGCGTGAAAGGCATCTCGCTGTTCGTGGTGCCAAAGGTATTGCTGAATGCCGATGGTGCCCCCGGCGAGCGCAATGACGTGCACTGCGTATCCATCGAACACAAGCTCGGCATCCACGGCAGCCCGACCGCCGTGCTCGCGTTCGGCGACCAGGGCGGTGCCACGGGCTGGCTGGTGGGCGAAGAGAATCGCGGCCTGGAATACATGTTCATCATGATGAATGCCGCCCGCTTCTCCGTGGGGATCGAAGGCGTCGGCCTGGCCGAACGCGCCTACCAGCGCGCCGCAGCCTACGCGCGGCTGCGCGTGCAGGGCAGCGAGATCGGCGCGCCCGGCCGTGACAAGGCCGCGATCATCCGCCATCCGGACGTACGCCGCATGCTGATGTCCATGCGCTCGCGGATCGAGGCCATGCGCGCCCTGGCCTGCGATGTCGCACTGGCCACCGACTTCGCCCAAGGCCACCCCGACGCCCTGGTGCGCGGGGAGCGGCAGGCCTATGTCGAGCTGATGATCCCGGTGCTCAAGGGCTGGTGCACCGAGAACGCCGTGGATATCGCCTCCCTCGGCGTGCAGGTCCACGGCGGCATGGGCTTCATCGAGGAGACCGGCGCCGCTCAGCATCTGCGCGATGCCCGCATCACGCCGATCTACGAAGGCACCACCGGCATCCAGGCCAGCGACCTGATCGGCCGCAAGATCGCCCGTGACAAGGGCGCCACCGCATTCGCCCTGATCGCCCGCATGCGCGATGTCCAGCGGCTGCTACCGGATGACGATCCTGCCCTGGCCGCCATCCGCCACCGATTCTTCTCCGCGATCAACGCCCTGGACGATGCCGTGCGGTTCGTCGTCCAGCACTATGCCGAGCAGCCACGTCAGGTCGTACTGGGCTCGGTTCCACTGCTGGAGCTGTTCGGTATCGTCGGCGGTGGCTGGCAGTTGGCCTGCTCGGCCCAGGTCGCCCGGCAGCGCCTGGCTGAGGCAACCGGCGATACCGCGTTCTACCGCGCCAAACTGCGCACTGCTCAGTTCTATGCCGGGCACTACCTCACGCGCGCGCCAGGGCTGGCGCAAACGATCACGGACGGTGGAGATGCAGCCCTGACGATGGAAGACTTCTCGTTCTGAAACCCGCGGCGCCTGGCGAATTGCGGCATGAAGATGATCCAAATGGGAAATGACTGACTGACTCGGCATGTGGTGCATCCAAGAATGAGACCGCTTTCGGCTCATCACGGAATTGCGCCGAGCTAAACGGTCCGCGGCACAAGCACGGACCGGCATCCTTTCCCACGGAGATTCTGATGCTAGACACCCTCATTCACCAGGCCGCCCAGCGGGGCATGGGTAACCAGGCCGGACGTTTTGTCGGCCTGCTGGCGGACTCGCTCGTCAACACTCGCACTGGCGGCTTCGCAGGGCTCACGAAGCGCTTCGAGGACGCAGGACTTGGCGATCTGTTGCAATCGTGGATCGGTGCCCACCCAGCGGACCACGTTCTGCACCCCGACCAGTTCAGCGCAGGTTTCGGCCAGCAGGAAAGCAACCGTATCGCCCAGTTGCTCGGTGTGACTCCGGGAGCGGTCAACATGGCAGGTGCGGAAACGCTACCCAGGCTAGTTGCGCTGATCACCACCGACGGCAGATACCCCATCCCCGGCACCCTGCCGGCGCCGCTGGCAGTCCTTATCGGCGAAAACGAAACCCCTCAACAAACTCGTCGCGAAGGATTGGGCTGGGTGTTCTGGCTGATTCTCGCCCTGCTGATCGCCCTGTTCATCATGGCGATCAGCCAATGCCGCCCTGCTCTGCTGGCACAGCAAACCCCGCCCACCAGCCCCGCTCCGGTAACGCAGAATGTACCTGCGCCGGTGGTGGAGGAAACGGCCGTCCAGGAGCCTGTGCAGCCGGCACCGGAGCCCGCTCAATTCCAGTTGGCGAATCAGGACGGCCACATCACCGTTCATGGCCGCCTGGCGAGTGAGGCGGACAAGCAACGGCTATGGGATGCGCTCAATGCCCAGTTCGGCGCCAGCAACCTCTCCGGCAATATCCAGGTCGAACCGCAGACCTTGCCGGCCGACTGGCTGGACAGGCTCATCGCCGCCTTGCCGAAACTCAATGCCAGTGGCCTGAAGATCGGCTTCGACGGCGACGAGCTGTCCATCGATACATCGGCTCTGCCGGAAGACAAGCGGTTCGACATCAGCCAGCAATTGCGTACGCTGTTCAACGGCTACTCCATCAGTGGCCTGTGGGAGCGCGCGACCGCAGCCTTGGCGGGACTGCAAGCCGGTTTCAGTGCCCAGGACCTGGTTCAGGCGCTGAACCTGATGAATGTCTACTTCAATACCAACTCCAACGCGATCACCGCCGACAGCCTGGAAATCCTTTCCCGCGCCGCCGAAGCGATCAAGGCCGCCCCGCAGGGAACGCACATCGAGGTGAGCGGCCATAGTGACAGCGTCGGTACCGACCAGGGCAACCTGGACATGAGCCAGAAACGTGCCGACGCCGTAGTTGCGAAGCTGGTGGAGCTGGGCGTCCAACCGTCCTCGCTGATCGCCAAAGGCTACGGCTCCAGCAAGCCGATTGCCGACAACGCGACGGATGAAGGCCGGGCCAAGAACCGCCGCATCGAGTTCACCGTTCAAGGTGAGTGACGCGCAGTAGACAGCCGTCCTGGCCGCCCATCCGAATCAAGGATGGGCGGCCATTCTCTGTAAAGACTTCATTACACCTCGTGTTGACCACGCCAATCGCGCCACCGGCTGGTCTCGCCTCTCCGAGGTGAACGCTTGGCTATTGCGAGGGGCCGTTCTTATATGGAAATGCTCGTTGACAGTCCTGCGTGGCTTCAGTGAGATGGCCTTTCGTTCAGGCAAATGGCATTGCCGACTGACTGTGTGCGTTGTATCCGCAATGCCGCGATGACGAAACTTCGGCGATCCCGACGGTCGCTTCCGGACGTTTCATGGCTTCATCGACACAGGAGATGCCGGCGATGTTGAACCAGGCACCCCGCGATACCCAGGACGTTGAATTCGACGAGCAATTCTTCCTCGCCTTCGAGATCCAGGTCCTGCAGAAGGCCCTGCCGGCCTTCGAAGAGGCCTCGCGCTTCGCCCGCGACCGAGGTCTGCGCTGCTGCGTGGAGTTGATCACCAATGCCGAAGGGCACCCCGAGCTCAGCCTGTCGGCCACCCAGCGCGACGACCTGCCGGACAGTTGCTATCGCCTGATTGCCGACCCGGCCGCCCAGGGCATAGTCCACGAGGAATTCACCGCCGTGAACCGCCGCACGCGCCGCCAGGGCGCGCGCCTGGCCACGCTGACCTCGCGCTCGCTGGAGCTGCAGCTGGAGGCCTTCTTCATGCACGCCTTCGGCATGCGCCTGGACTACAACGTTCTGCGCCTGGACTACTCTTACGAGCATGCCTCCGGGCTCTAGGCCATTTCCGACACCTCCGGTCGTCGATTCGGCCGGTGGCGGACAAAGCGTTCCGTCGGACAGTTCCTGCAAAGGATGATTTATGGCAACGATGAACGCGCTGAAGCCGCTATTATTCGCGCCCTGTGCGCCTCCTCGTGCGTGTTTCCTCGTTGTCGCTTTGCCATGAATGAATTCCTCGTGCATTTTCAGGACGGTCACTGCCTGGGCAAGACTGTGCTGCGCTCGTTCTCCCGTCAGATGACCCTCTCCGAGGCGCGGGTGCGCCTGCAGGCCTGCTACCCGCTACGCGTTCCGCACCTGCTGAACATCCTGCACCTGACGCCGATGCTGCCCGGCCGCTGATACGATCCCCCCAGCGTTTTCCCAAGCCACTGGGCCTGCCCGCATGCAGCGGTAGTGGCTGGAGGCGTTAGTCTCGACGTCGAGGGAAAACCCATGGCCGACCGGCAGCTCCGCTCCCGAAGGGGCGCGGTGCATCACCGCCTGCTACCTCGACGCGCGCGCCGGCAGTGCCTGAGACTCGCCCAGCCCGGCAAGGGCTTGCCGCGCCGCTTGGCCGGCCTGCTCCAGCACTTGGCGCTTCCAGCCATCCTCGTCGACGTAGAAGGCATCACGCAGTTGGCGATGGATACGCCGGGCCTTGTCTGCCGGCACGCCGGGATTGTTGGCCAGCCATTGGTCGGCGCGCAGCGCCTTGAGGACCTTGAGCCCTGGCAGCGTGCCGTACTCCAGGGCGATGGCGGTCAGCTCGGCCTGCGGGCACTCGCTGGCGGCGGCCAGGATCATCTGCCCCTGCAACTGCACCGACACCGATCCTCCTTCCCTCGCAGAAGTCACCTCGGCTCCCCACCAGCGACGCGTGCGCGCCAGCGTTCGCGGGTCGTCACTCCCCACGTAGATACGCTCGCCATGCCCCTTAGGGCCCAAGCCGGTGTGCACGTCGATCCAACCCAGGCGAGCACACTGACGTGCATGCTGGCGCAGCACCTGGCGCACCGCCTGGTTGCTCCAGGTCGGTTTGGCGCCGATATAGAACAGGCCGTTGGGGTGGCTGTCCTGGCCGCTGGAAATGGCCGCCTGCAATCGCTTGCGCCCATGGCGCATGGCGTAGCGCAGCAGGCGCAGGTGGCTGGCGAAAGATGGCCAGCGGCGCGGTATCAGGATCGGGTCCAATGTTGCGTAGGCCTGGTTGCGCTGGCGCGGTTGGGAGAAGTCGATGAAGTTGCGATTCAGGTCGACGTTCTCGTGGGTCCAACGCCGCCACCAGGAAAATCCATAGGGGTTCGCGGCATGCAGGTAAAGCACCGCGCAATCGGCCTTGGCGCATAGCTCAAGCCAATCGGGGTCGTTGAGCAGCGCGACCTGCACCGCCGAGCCGCAGAAGCCTTCCACCCCATGGCAGCCGCTGCTGATGATCAGCAGGTTCTGCGCATCGCTCGGGCCGCCGCGAGCCACATCCAGCGCCAGCGGCTCGCCATCTCGGCCTGGCAATGGGTGGCGGTGGGACTCGACGACCAGGCCGGCGGACAGGCAGGCGGCGAGAAACTTGCCACGCGCCTCGGCGTAGCTCTGGGAAAAACAGGCAGACGGCTTCATCACCACTCCGGATGATTGGATTCGAGTCAGGAATATGGGCCCGACGTGCGGGCCCTTTGAAAGAGATCAGGCGTGGCCGACAGCACCGGGGAGCGGCGCTTCGCTGTGCCCGCCCTGCAGGGACTGGCGAGTGCGCTCGGGAGCGATGATCCGGCAGCCGAGGATGGCGCAGACGACGGTGAGCACGCCGAACAGGCCGAGCGCCGTCTCGAAGCCATGGGCAATGTCACCACCGCGCAGCTCGACCAGTTGGCCGACTATCCATGGCGCGAGCATGCCGGCGCTGGTCATGCCGCCGATATGGATCGCCAGCATCGAACCTCGCTGTGAGCTCGGGGCGATATAGGCGACCAGGGTGTTGCAGAAGGTCGGCAGGACGTTCACCAGGATGGCGCCCAGTGCATAGAGCACCAGGATCGCCAGACGATCGCCATGCAGCAGGGTCAGCGCGCAGAAGGCGATGCCAGCGACCGCCGCAAAGGCCATCGGCGGCAGCACCATGGCGCGCTGCACCGAGGTGCCGCGCTGCATGGCCCGCTGCGACAGCGTCGAGAGCAGCAGGTTGGCAAGTATCACCCCGACCGTCACCACCATCACTGTGTAGCCCGACTGCATCGGCGTCATGCCCTGGCCCTTCTGCAGATAGACCGGCACCCAGCTGTACACCAGCGCGGTGGGCAAATAGCTGAGGAAGCCCATCAGGGTGATCCAGAGGAAGCTGCGGTTCAGTAACAGGCGACTGTACGGCAGACGCAGCGACGCGCCCGGCCCCTCTTGCTCGGTCTGCTGCCCTTCCCGGCCGAAGATCAGCCAGACGACCAGCCAGACCAGCCCGAGCAACGCCAACAGGAAGTACGCGGTGCGCCAGCCGAAATGCTGGATCGCCAGCGGCAGGCTCAACGCGCCGAGCACGGCGCCCAGCATGATCGACACCTGGATCAGCGCCGAGGGCAATACACGCTCTTTCGGCCCGAACCACTTGAAGCAGGCATGCTGGGTCACCGCCGTGCCCGGGCCGGTGCCGGCGCCCAGCAACAGGCGCCCGGCGACCAGCGCGGCAAAGCCGCTGGACAGCGCCACGACCAGTTGCGAGGCCATCCACACCACGGACATGCCGGCGAGAATCCAGCGCGTCGGGAAGCGGTTGGCGAGGAAGCCCACCAGCACGCCGGAGATCGAATAGAGGAAGAAGAACGCGCTGCCGACAAAGCCGAACTCTGTCGGCGAGAGCTTCAGTTCGTCGATGATCTGTGCGCCGGCGAAGGCGAATATGGTCTTGTCCAGCACGCTGATGACCATCACCAGCATCAACAGAATGAGTACCCCATTACGTCGGGTCATGCTCTGGCTCCCGTGCCCAGGAAGGTTTCCACCAGTCGCACCCAGAGGGCAGCGCCGAAGGGGATGGCGGCGTCGTTGAAGTCGTAGCCTGGATTGTGGACCATGCAGCCGCTGGGGCCGCTGTTGCCGTTGCCCAGGGCGATGTAGCAGCCGGGGCGGCGCTCGAGCATCCAGGCGAAATCCTCGCTGCCGAGGAAGCCCGAAGGGATCTCGGACAGGAGGCGCTGCGGACCGACCAGCTCGGTCAGTACCTCGCGGGCGAGGCGGGTTTCTTCCGGCGTATTGACCAGCACCGGCACCAGCTCCTCGTATTCGTACTGCAGCTCCATGCCGTGCACCGCGGCAACGCCACGGGTGATCTCGCCGATGCGCCGCTTGAGCAGCTCGCGCACGTCGGGTCTGGTAGCGCGTACGCTCAGGCGCAGGTCGGCATGATCGGGAATGACGTTGGCCGCCTCCCCTGCCTTGAGCATGCCGACCGTCACCACGCCCACTTCGGTGGACGGCACATTGCGCGCGACGATACTTTGCAGTGCCAGTACCAGTTCGGCGGCGGCGACAATCGGGTCCTTGGTCAGGTGCGGCATGGCGCCATGACCGCCGACACCGGTCAGGCGGATCGACACGCGGTCGGAGGATGCCGTCAGCGCGCCCTCGCGGGTCAGGAAGCAACCGACCGGCAGGCCCGGCGCATTGTGCAGCGCGTACACCGCATCGCAGGGGAAGCGCTCGAACAGGCCATCGTCCATCATCGCCACGGCGCCGCCGAGGGTTTCCTCGGCGGGCTGGAAGATCAGGTTGAGGGTACCGTCGAAGAGGCGCTGCTCGGCCAGGTCGCGTGCGGCACAGAGCAGGATGGCGGTATGGCCGTCGTGGCCGCACGCGTGCATGCGCCCGGCGTGCTGGCTGGCGTAGGGGACACCGCTGGCCTCGTCGATGGGCAATGCATCCATGTCGGCGCGAATGCCGATGCTGCGCGCGCTGTTGCCCTGGCGCAGTACGCCGACAACGCCGGTACCACCGATGCCCTCATGGACTTCATAGCCCCATTCGCGCAGGTAGCCGGCGACGATGGCGCTGGTGCGCGCCTCCTCGAAGCCCAGTTCGGGATGCTGGTGGAGGTCCCGGCGAATCCGCGCGAAGTCCTCGGTGCTTGCCGCAAGTCTTTCTATCGTGGGGTGCTGACTCATGCCGCATCCTGCTCATTGTTCTGATGTGGCCGGCAGGATGCCCCACGCGCGCGATGCTGAATAATGACCTTCACGCATGCTTATCGAGGCTGGTTATCGACGGCCGTTTTCGAGCCAGAATCAGTCGGCCTTGCGCAGGTGCGGGCCCTTGAAGGCGTAGACCAGCTCGTCCACCAGAGTCTGCGCCTCGCGGGTCATCAGCTCCGGCGGCCGGCAGACCAGGGAGATGTCGGTGCCCGGCACGGTCTCGGCGATGTCCAGCGCCTCCAGGGTGCTGGACACGATGGGCAGGTCGAACACCCTCCGCGACCAGAAGCTCACCGCATCCGTATTGGCCGCCAGCTCCGCGTAGAGCACCACCGAGGCGCACTCGATGACACGCTCCGGATAACGCACCTGGTACTGCTCGAACATCTGCCCGGCGAGGGAGACATCCAGCGAGTCGGGCACCAGCCATTCCTCGTCGAGCAGTTCGTGCAGCGAGCGGGCGCTGCGCAGTCGATGTCCCTTGCGAACTGCCAACGTAGTGGGCTGGGCGTAGAGCTCCTGCCAGTGGAAACCATCGACATTGCGCGAGGCCGGCTGCGAGGTGAGCACAAGATCCAGCTGACCTTCGCGCAGGCCTTCGAGCAGTTTGGCCGGACGAAGTTCGCTGATCTGCAACTGCACCTTGGGGTAGCGCTTGCGGTAACGCAGCAGGCAACTGGCGAACTGCTGGCTGGGGGTCACCGGCGACACCCCGATGGCCACGCGGCCGTCCATCGCGCCCTTGAGCGTCTCGATTTCATCCCGCGCGCGGCGCACCTCCTCCACCACCAGGCGCGCCCGGCGCACCAGGCGCTCGCCGTATTCGGTGGCGGTAATGCCGCGGTTGGAACGCACCAGCAGCGGCACGCCCAGCTCGGCCTCCAGCTCCTTGATGCTTTTGGACAGGGCGGGCTGTGAGATATGCAGCAGGCGCGAAGCCTCCTGGATGCTGCCGCTCTCGCAGATGGCGACGATGGCGCGGAGTTGATGCAACTTCATGGCTTGAACGACGGCTCGGGGATCGGTAACAGGTCCGAACATAAAGCAAAAACGAGGCCTGCGTGAGTAACGGTTGGTAAACGGAGCGGGACCGGCGGGTCGTGTTCGCATGAATTTGCAGGAGCGAGCGAGGCGCAGGCGAAAAAAAAGCGGCCCGAAGGCCGCTGATAAACACAAGGAGCGCCGGTGAGCGCCAGTAGAGCCCGCTGTCAGCGGATACCCGTGGCGCGCAAGGCGTTGGGCGTGAAGTCGTTGCTGCTCGACTGCACCGCGAAGTCGTAGCTGCTCTTCTCTTCGTTGCGCAGGCCGGACACCGTATAGCGGCCGGACAGTACGTCATAGTGGGTCTCCGCCGTCAGCCAGGTGAACTGCTGGTCATAGAACGGCCGCGCATGGCCCTCGGACACACGCCAGAGGCTGCCGCGACCGTCGTAGGCGTCGGCCTCGGCGATCTGCCAGCTGTCTTCGTCGATGTACAGGTCGCGCTTGCTGTAGATATGGCGCTGGCCCGGCTTAAGGGTCGCTACCACATGCCACACGCGATGCAGCTCGTAGCGGGTGTGGTCCGGGTTGAGGTGGCCGGGCTTGACGATGTCCTCGTACTTCAGCGTCGGCGAGTCGAGCGCGAAACTGTTGTAGGGGATATACAGCTCCTTCTTGCCCACCAGTTTCCAGTCGTAGCGATCCGGCGCGCCGTTGAACATGTCGAAGTCGTCGTAGGTGCGCATGCCTTCCGCGCCGGGGCTGTCGTAGCCCACTTGCGGGGCGCGGCGCACGCGGCGCTGGCCGGCGTTGTACATCCACGCCATGCGCGGTTCCTTGACCTGATCGATGGTCTCCAGCACCAGCATCACGCTGCCGGCGCGGCGCGGCGGCGAGAGGATTTCCTGGCGGAAGTAGTAGAGGATGTTGTTCATCTTCGCCGGGTCGTAGTCCTTGAGCCCGAACGGGAAGGCGAACTGCTCCTTCATGTAGCTGATGGTGTAGTCACCGTTGGTCTGCGGGTTCATCTGCGCGGTGGTGCGCAGCATCGCATTGCCGCGGTAGCGGGTAACGTGGTTCCAGATGACTTCCAGGCCGCTCTGCGGAATAGGGAACGGGACGGTCATCTGGAAGTTGGTCAGGCCGTTGCCGCCTTCGGCCAGCGAGGTGGCGGTGGCGTTCTTCTTCGCCGCATCGATCACCGCCTGCGGGTAGCTCGCGCTGCGGTGGCTGGGGTAGACCGGGATGCGATAGGTCTGCGGGAAACGCTGGAACATGGCCAGTTGGCCGGGCGTGAGTTTGTCCTGGTACTGGCTGGCATTCTGCGCGGTGATGGTGAACAGCGGCTTGTCGGCCGCATACGGATCGGCGAGGAAGCCGCCAGCGTCGGCCTTGCCGGCATTGGGCGCCAGGCCACCGGTCCAGGCTGGAATGCTGCCATCGGCGTTGCCCGCTGTTTCAGCACCCACAGGCGTCAGTTCATTGCCCAGGCGCGCGGCCTGGTCGGCGCCGACCGCGGCCATGACCTGCCCGGCGAGCAGGCTCAGCGTCAGGCAACCCGCCTGCAACCATTGCTTGTTGTTCATGCTTGTACCTCTGGGACGGATAGGCATCAGAAACTGACGCCCAGGCTGACGGCGAGGAAGTCGCGGTCGGTGTTGACGTTGTAATCACCGCCGAAGTAATCGGTGTAACTGATGCTCGCGGTGTAGCGGCTCAGGTACTCGGCATCGACGCCGACGCTGACTGACTTGTCGCCCTCGTTAAAGGTCGGGCCGTAGCCTTCCACGTCGTGGGAGAAGGCCAGGTTCGGGCGCAACGAGATGCCGCCGATCAGGTCGTTGTATTCCAGGCCGGCGCGCACGCGGTAACCCCAGGAATTCTGGGTGTAGAAGCCCTTGTCGTCGCACTGGCCGGGGTTGGCGGTGTTCACCACCTTCTGGCAGATCGCATTGCCCGACAGTCCCAGCAACGCGGAGGTGCCGGCGCTGGCCAGTTCGCCATTGCCATAGACGCTGCTGCGACCAAAGCGCAGGTCCGAGCCGTCGGTGGAGCCCAGGTCGGCGATATGGCCAAAGCCGATCTCGCCGACCAGGGTCAGGCGTTCGGCGCCGATCACCGGGATCTGGTCGAAGGTGTTGGTGAAGGTCATCTGCGCCTGTGTGTAAGGGAGGCGTTTGTAGCCCTGGATCAGCGAGCCGTAGCTCGAGTCCGCCCAGCCGCTGGAGAAGATCGGCAGGCCGCCGTTGACCAGCGGGCTGGTCGCCGCGGAGCCGAGCGTCGCGGCACCGGAAACGTCGCTTGAGTTGATGCCCATGGGCATGTTCGGCCGGTAGCTGATCTCGCCCTGCACCGCCGTGCTGCCCCAGGTGGTGTTGAAGCCCAGGCCGTAGAGGCGGATATCTTCGGGGTAATCCAGGTACCAGCTGGCGGTGCTGCGCCCGCCCTGCCCGATCAGGCCCCCCACCGGGTCGGCCAGCGCGCCCTTGCCCACCACCCAGTTACTGGTCGGCGTGCGGCTGTGGTAGTTCATCGCGTAGGCGGAGAACTCGGTGTCATTGACCATCCAGCGCAACGCCACGCCGAACTGACCGCCATCGCGGGCGTCATGGTCCCTGGTTCGCGGCACGTAGCCATAGCCACCCCTGATGCCGGTGCCGTCGATGTCGCGGTCGAAGTCGCTGCCGTTCACCGCCATGTTGATGTCGCAGCCCTTGGCCGCCACATCGCTGCCGAAGAAGGTGCCGCAATTGTCCGGCACGGTCTTCTCCCATTCGAGCTGGTAGAAGGCCTCCATGGACAGGGTGTCGGTCAACCCCTGGTTGAAATACAGCATGCTCACCGGGATCAGCGCTTCCTTCACCTCGGAACCGGGACGACGCAGCGCGGCGACATCTGCCGGGTTGATCGAGTTGATGCCGTTCTGGATGAAGGTGCTCTCGCCCCAGCTCACCACCTGGCGGCCCAGACGCACGGTACCGGGCAGATCGCGGAAGTCGTAGTTGTGGTAGATGAAGGCATCGAGCAGCTCGACGCCGGAGGACTTGGCGGCGTTGTCTCGACCACTGTCGTCGATATCGTAGAGCGGGCGATGCTCGTCCTTCAGCTCGAAGTCGTACCAGTACTTGCCCCGCAGGAACAGACCGCTGTCGCCATACTTCAACTCCAGGTCGTGCAGGCCCTTGAAGATCTTGGAGAAGGTTTCGCCCTTCTTGAAATTCAGGCGGCCGTCGTCGGAAGTCTGGCTGGACGCCGTGCCGCCGTTGCGGGTACCGATGAATTTCTTGTCCGGGCTGTCCATCGCCCAGCTCGCACCGATGGACAGCGTCGAGTCGAAGCGCCCCTCGATTTCCCCCACGTTGAAGCTCACCGCCTGAGCCGAAGTTGCCCCGCCAAGGGCCATGCTGGTCGCCAGCGCCAGCGCGTGCGGCCTGAAGCCTGCGGCGCCGGTTATTGTTCTTTTCATGCTGCTCTCCGCCTGGATCGTGCTGGTCACGGCAAGCCGCGCCACCCCTGCCCCCGGCTCGTCGGCCGGTAGGCGGTCGCATGGTAAGAGCGCGGTCACGAGCCTGACTTCTGAAAAAAAGTGATGCCCATAGCCAGAATGCAAGCTCGCGACCATCCCCCCGCGCGAAGCTCCGCGAGCGATAACCGACGGCTATTGCGATACCCAGGATTCAGCCGACCGCAGCCTTGAGTTGCCCTAAAGTCCGCCGCCATCAGCGACTCCCCAACGATGAGGTGGACCATGAAGATTGCGTTGACCGGCGACAGCATCCTGCAACGCCGCCTGAACAGCCGCGACGACGAAACCCTGCGCCCGCTGTTCGACCTGCTGCGCGGCGCCGACGTCAGCTTCACCAACCTGGAAGTGCTGCCCAACGACTTCCAGGGCGATGCCGTGCTGGAAAGCGGCGGCTCGCACTTCGGCGCGCCGGCGTGGATCCTCGATGAACTGGTGGAGGGCGGTATCGACCTGTTCTCCACGGCCAACAACCACAGCCTCGACTACGGCATCGCCGGCCTGCATGCCGCCCACGCCCAGCTGAACAAGCGCGAGCTGCTGTTCGCCGGCACCGGCCGCAACCTGGAGGAAGCCCGCCGCCCGGTGTACTGCACCAAACCCGCCGGCACCGTCTCGCTGCTGGCCTGCACCTCCACCTTCGGCAAGGGCCAGGAAGCCAGCGAGCAGACCCGCGACATGCCCGGCCGACCCGGCCTCAACCCATTGCGCTACGACACCGTGCACCAGCTCGACGGCGCGCAGATGGAAGCCATGCGCGGCATCATCGCCAGCCTCGGCCTGGACCGCCTCTACCAGGGCGCGGTGGACCTGGGCTTCGCCCATCCGATTCCCGATCCGTCGCTGGCGGTATTCGGCCCCTTCACCCCGCTGCTGTTCCGCCAGGGCGAGTCCTCGCGCCTGCGCACCCTGCCGCGCAAGAAGGACATGGACGAGATCCTGCGCTGGGTCGAGGAAGCGCGGCTGATGTCGGACGTGGTGGTGCTGAGCATCCACGCCCACGAACTGGGCCACGACGCCGCCGGCGAGTGGGACCTGGAAGTGGCGGCCGAATTCGTCCAGCCGGTGGCGCGGCGCATGATCGATGCCGGCGTCGACATCGTGGTCGGCCACGGCCCGCACCTGCTGCGCGGCATGGAGATCTACAACGGCAAGCCGATCTTCTACAGTTTGGGCAACTTCATCGGTCAGAACGAACTGGTGTCGCGCCTGCCGGCGGACAGCTACGAGCAGTTCCGCGTGGACCGCAACCAGACGCCGTCGAAAGTCTTCCTGCAGCGCACCCAGAACGACACCCGCAGCTTTCCCTCCGACTCGCGCTTCTGGGAAAGCCTGGTGCCGGTGTGCCAGTTCGACGGCCGTCGCCTGACGGGCATCGAACTGCACCCGGTGAGCCTGGGCCTGGGCGAGGCGGTGCACCGCCGTGGCCGTCCGCGCCTGGCCGAAGGCGACCATGCACAAGCGATCCTGCAGCGCTTCGCCGCGCTGTCGGAGCCCTACGGTACTCGGCTGTCGATCGACGGCTCGATTGCGCGCATCACACTCTGATGCCGCAGCGCCGGGCAGCCACAAGCTGCCCGGCGCCCTCTGACTCCCGCAGCCATGACAACCACCCGCATTCTCATCGTCGAGGACGACCTGCGTCTCGCCGCACTCACCCGCGACTTTCTCGAGCACCACGGTCTCACCGCCAGCATCGAAGCCAACGGCGCCCGCGCCGCTGCCCGGGTGATGGACGAACGCCCGGACCTGGTGATCCTCGACCGCATGCTGCCCGGCGAAGACGGCCTGTCCGTCTGCCGGCGCATCCGCCCCGGTTACTCGGGGGCCATCCTCATGCTCAGCGCGCGCTCGGAAGACACCGAGCAGATCGACGGCCTGGAAAACGGCGCCGACGACTACGTCTGCAAACCGGTGCGCCCCAGCCTGCTGCTGGCCCGCGTGCGCACGCTGCTACGGCGTCGCGAGGCTCCCGGAACCACTTCCGAACGACTGGAAATCGCCGGCCTGCTCCTCGATGCACGGCAGCGCGAGGTCCATCGCGATGACCAGCGCATCGACCTCACCGGCGCCGAGTTCGACTTGCTCTGGTACCTCGCCAGCCGCGCCGGCCAGACACTGAGCCGCGATGAGCTGTTCCTCGCCTTGCGCGGCATTACCTATGACGGCCTGGACCGCTCGATGGACGTGCGCATCGCCCACCTGCGCGCCAAGCTGGGCGAAGCGCCCTCGCATCCGCTGATCCTGACGGTGCGCGGCAAGGGTTATCGCTTCGTCGGCTGAAACGCCCTCGCAGGGCGCATAGCGCTTCAGCGTTATCCGCCGTACGGTGGAGCCTGCTCGCAAACGGATTCAGCGGCGATCCACATATCGCGCCGGTTCACGAGCAAGGCCCCGGCGTCCCCCTCGCTCCTAGAAAACCGCGTGGCATCCGGTAGGCTGTAGCCTCGTCCTGAAGAGCCGCACAGCATGCACGCCCTCACCTGTCCCCACCTGATCGGCGACCACGTCGAACTCCTCCCCCTGCGCGCCGAACACGCGCAGGCCCTGCTAGACGCAGCCGCCGATGGCGAACTGTGGAACCTGAAAGTCACCGTGGTACCCGGGCCGGACACGGTCGCGGGCTATATCGCCAAGGCCGAAAAGGGCCTGGAGGAAGGAACCGTCCTGCCCTTCGCCATCCTTGACCGGCGCAGTGGAAAGATCGTCGGCAGCACGCGCTTCTGGAAGGTCGACCGAGCCAACCGCAAGCTGGAGATCGGCCACACCTGGCTCGCCCTGTCGGCGCAGCGCACACCGATCAACACCGAGGCCAAGCTCCTGTTGCTCACCTACGCCTTCGAGCAGCTCGATTGCGTGCGCGTGCAGTTCACCACCGACGAGCTGAACGAGAAATCCCGCGCCGCCATCCTGCGCCTGGGCGCTGTGCAGGAAGGCATCGTCCGTCACGAACGCATCATGCCCGACGGCCGCAAGCGCAACTCGGTGCGTTTCAGCATCATCGACAGCGAGTGGTCCGAGGTGAAGGCGCGGCTGCAGCAAAGGCTGGGCCGCACCTCGGCTTGAAGGATCAGCCCTGGTAGAACACCTCGTCGCTGTAGGGGTACCACCAGGAATGAATCTGCGGCTGGTGGTCGATGATCACCATCTTCGAGCGGCGGAACGCATCCAGCCCCTGGCGACCGAGTTCGCGGCCCATGCCGGACATCTTCCAGCCGCCGAACGGCAGCGCATCGTTGTCGATCAGCGGATTGTTCACCCAGACCATCCCCGCCTCCAGGCGGTCCGCCGCTTCCATGGCTTCGGCCAGGTCCGTGGAGAACAGCGAGGCGCCCAGGCCGAAGGGCGAGTCATTGGCCAGGCGCACGGCCTCGTCGAAATCCTTCACCTTGCAGATCGCCGCCACCGGGCCGAAGCACTCCTCGTGGAAGATGGCCATCGCCGGGGTGACGTCGGTGAGGATGGTCGGCTCGTAGTACCAGCCCACCGGGAATTGCGGCGGAATGCGCCCGCCGCAGACCAGCGTGGCACCCTTGGCGATGGCGTCGTCCACCAGGCGAATCACCTTGGCGCGTGCCGCTTCGCTGACCATCGGGCCGATCTCTGAGCGCTCCAGCCCGTGACCGATGCGCAACGCGCGAGTCCGCTCGGCGAAACGCGCAACGAACTCGTCATGCACTTCGTCGACCACATAGAAGCGCTCCGCCGAGGTGCAGATCTGCCCGCTCAGGTGGAAGGCTGCGGTCACTGCGCCGGCCGCCGCGACTTCCAGCGGTGCGTGGCGGGAGATGATCATCGGGTCGCTGCCGCCGGCCTCGATCACCGCCGGTTTCATCCGCTCGGCGCAGGCCACGGCCACTGCCTTGCCGGCGGCGACGCTGCCGGTGAAGGCCACGGCGTGGGTACGCTCGGACTGCACCAGGCGCTGCGCGGTGCTGGCATCGCCCGGCACGCAGCTGACCATCCCCGCCGGCAGCACCTTGAAGTGTTCCATGAATTTCAGCGTGCACAGCGTGGTGCTTTCCGCCGGCTTGACGATGCAGGCGTTGCCCGCCGCGAGCGAGGCTGCCAGGGTCCAGCACATCAGCAGGATGGGGAAGTTGAACGGCATGATGTGCACGCTCACCCCATAGGGCTCGTAGCGCACATGCTGGAACGAGCCGAGCTGGGTGGTGCCGGCTACCTTGCCCGCTTCATCGCGGGCCATCTCGGCGTAGTAGCGGAAGATCGGCGCGCAGTTGGCCAGCTCGCCTATGGCCTCGGGGAATGGCTTGCCCATCTCCAGCGTCATCAGCCGTGCCACTTCGCGCTGGGTCGCCTGGTCGGTCTCGATGGCGTTGGCCAACTGGTGAAGGATCGCCGCGCGGGATTTCGCATCGACACGCTTCCACTCGCGCTGGGCAGCGTTGGCGGCGTCGATGGTGGCGTCCACATCCTCGGTATCGCACAGGGCTATGCGGCCCACGGGCGTGAGGTCAGCGGGATTGATGATGTCGCGCAGGCGCTGCGTCGCCACGCCCTGATAGTGAGGGCCGATGAAACGCAGGGGCACGTCAACGTGAAAGTCGGTCATGGAATGCTCCGCAGGGATTCGGGTGAGGCCAGACGCTGGGCGATCACGTCGCTCTCCAGCGGCTGGCGCCAGTTCGGCAGGTTTGCGTCGAGCAGCGCTGCCAGCGGGCGCAGCTGCTCGTTATCCAGCGCGCGCTGGAACAGCCGCAGTACGCGCGGCAGGTGCTTGAGATAGCCGTGCTTGCCATCGCGCCTGGCCAGGCGCACGAAGATGCCCAGCACCTTGGCGTGGCGCTGCGCGGCGAGCACCTGGAAGTCGGCCAGGAAGCGCCGGCCGTCCACTTCCGGGCGCTGGCCGAGGTAATGGGTGAGCAGGGTCACGCGCAGCGTTTCGGGAATGTCGCGGCGCGCGTCTTCGAGCAGCGACATAAGGTCATAGGCCGGCGCGCCGAACAGCGCGTCCTGGAAGTCCAGCAACCCGCAGGCCGCCACGTCGTCCCGGCCCTCCAGCAGCATCAGGTTGTCGACGTGATAGTCGCGCAGCACCAGTACTTCGCGGCGCATCGAGGCGTCTCGCCAGAGCGCGGCGAACTCGGCGAGATAGCGTTCGCGCAATTGCGCGGCGGCCTTCTCGCCGATGAGCAGCGGCGCGTACCAATCGATGAACAGCGCCGCTTCCTCGCCCAGCTTCTGCCCGTCGTAGGCCGGCACACCCTCTGCCGCTTGCGGGCCGGCACGGTGCAGGCGCACCAGCGCGTCGACGGCGAGACGGTACAGCTCCGTTTCGCTGTGACCGGCCGCGAACAGCCGGGTATAGGTGGCGTCACCGAAGTCCTCGATCAGCGCCAGGCCCAGCTCACGGTCGGCGGCCAGCACGTTCGGCGCCGACAGCCCGCAGTCGCGCAGCAGTTGTGCCACCCGCAGGTACGGCGCCAGCGGCTCGGCGCCGGGTGGCGAATCCATCAGCAGCAGGCCCTTGCCGTCGACGCGGAAGTAGCGCCGCGCCGAGGCGTCGGCCGGTAGCGCGGTCAGCGTCTCTCCGGCCAGGCCGCTGCCGGCGAGGAAGGTCTCGCGGGCGGCGGCACGGGTGGTTTCGCAAGGCAGGTTCATGGCATCACCGGATCATGTAGACCTTCTTGACGGTCTCGTGCACGGTGCACACGCCCTTCCAGTCCTTGGGGAAGAAGGCCGCGGTATCCGGCTCGATCTCGATCACCTCGCCGGACTCGTGCACGTAGGTGCAGCGGCCTTCGAGGAAGTGGCAGAACTCGTCGCTGGTCACGTGGCAGAACCACTTGCCCGGCGTGCAGTGCCAGATGCCGCATTCGGACTGGCCTTCGAGCCCCTTGTGCAGGACCACGCCACTGACGTGGGATTCGCCCTCAAGCATGGTCGGGATCACGCCCCAGTCCTTGAGTTCGGTGACTTGCAGCGGGCGATGGATAACGGGGGTTTTCATGTCTTTCTCCAGCGATGGCCACCCGCACGGGCAGCCGGTTAAGGCGTAGGGCGAATAACCGCTTGCGGTTATCCGCCGACAGGTTCGGCGCAAGGTTGGTGGCGGATAACGCTTGAGGCGTTATGCGCCCTACAAAATCACGCCAGCATGTAGAGGTTGCGCAGGGTCGTGTGCACGGTGCATTCGCCGGTCCAGCCGGCGGGGAACAGCACCAGGGTGTCGGGCTCGACCTCGATCACCTCGCCCTCATCAGAGCGATAGGTGGCGCGCCCGGAAACGAAATGGCACAGCTCGTCACGCGGGATCGACAACCGCCAGCGACCGGGGGTGCAGACCCATAGGCCGGTCTCGGGGCTGTTGTTCGGCCCCTTGAACAGCAGGCGCCCGCTGGAGTGCGAGACGCCCTCCAGCGCATCGGACTGCACGCCCCAGTCCACCAGGTCGTCGTACTCGCGGGCGCCGCGAATGTGCGGCGCCGTGCTGTCGGCCTTGAACTCAGCCATGGCTCACCGCCTTGCCACCCATCAGTTGATCGAGGATGCGCGCGGCGTCTTCCGGGCCCTTGCGCGAGCGCATGTAGTCGCTGGTGCGCGCCAGGCGCTCTTTCATCAGGTCATCGCCGAGCAGTTGGGCAATGTTGCGCGCCAGGTCTTCCTCGCTCCAGTCGTAGCGGTCCATGCGCAGGCCGTGGCCGCTTTCCTGGGCACGCATGGCGTTGTCGTGGCCGTCCCAGACGTAGGGCATGACGATGGCCGGCTTACCGAAGAACAGGCACTCGGTGAAGCTGTTGTTGCCGCCGTGGTGGATCACCCCGTCGACCTGGGCGATCACCGAGGGCTGCGGGTACCAGTTGGAAACGATCACGTTGTCCGGCAGGTCGTCGTATTTCTCCACGTGCTCGCCGACATTGAACAGCGCGCGGTACGGCAGCTTGCCGATGGCGGTGACCAGGCGCTTGAGCAGGTCGACATCGCCCGAGCCGAGGCTGCCGAAGCTGACGTACAGCAGCGGCTTGTCGTTGTGCGCCTTGAACTGCGGAATCTCGTAGGGCTTGTCGGTGCGCACGCAACCCTGCAGGTAGTGGAACTGCCGCGCCGGCAGCGGATGGCGGCGCTGGAACTTAACCGGGTCCGGGTACAGCAACAGGTTCATGTAGGGCGACTCTTCGAAGAAGGTGCCCAGCGGGTACGGTCGCTCGCCACACTGGGCGAGGAAGTCGTTGAAGTCGGCGTGGATCGGCGCGATCACCTCCTCGAAGCGTTTCTGGAAGCGCGCGTGGCCCTCCTTGTCGTCCACGCTCATGCCCGACAGGTACGGCGGGATGTCCGGGTCATGCACTTCGTTCTCCGAGCAGGAGATGATCCGCACCCACGGCTTGCCGTAGTGCTTGATGGCCGGGAAGAGGATCACGTTGTCCACGCAGATCAGGTCCGGCTTGATCCTGTCGAGGATCGCCGGCAGCTCCTTCTGCGCCCACTTGGCGGTGGAGACGATGGCCTCCCAGCACTCCTTCACGTAGTTGTCGAGCTGGTCGATCGGCGCCTTGCGGAAGTTGGGGATGTGGCCGTTGATGAAGTCGGTCCAGTAGCGCGCCATCTCCTCGGCCGGCATCGGCTCGGACATGTTCACGTAGTGCTCCTCGAAGCCGTAGGCCGAATACACTCCGGTCATGCCCGGATCGGTGAGGAACACCGCCTTGTGCCCCAGCGCCTCGCAGGCCTGGGCGATGCCGACGGAGTTGAGGGCCGGGCCGTAGGCGGCCTCGGGGAAGAAGGCGATGACCTTGCGTTCACTACTCATGGTGCTCTCCTGTAGGTCTTGTTCTTGGCAATCAGTGAGTCAGCACGCGGCCGTGCCGCGCATCCCAGCCCAGGCGCACCGGCATGCCGGCGGCCAGGCGGAGGAAGTCGTAGTCCGAGGACGGCACGCGGACGATCAGCGGCTTGCTGGACAGCGCCGTGTTCACGTGCAGGTTGGTGTCCAGGCCGTGGTAGGCGACCTCCGCCACCTGGCCCTGGATCTGGTTGTCAGTGGCGGGCGTGGCATCGGTCAGCACGCGCAGGCGCTCCGGGCGCAGCGCAAGCGTCACGCTCTCGGGGCTGGACTCGGCTGTGGTCTCGATGCTCAGCACCTGGTCGCCGGCCTGCAGGCGATTGGTGCCCACGCGCCGGCCCTCGATCAGGTTGCTGACGCCGATGAAGTCGGCGACGAAGCGACTGCCCGGGTTCTCGTAGAGTTCGCTGGGGCTGCCGCACTGGCAGACCTTGCCGTCGCGCAGCACGGCCATGCGGTCGGACATCACCAGGGCTTCTTCCTGGTCGTGGGTGACCATGATGAAGGTGATGCCGCTCTCGTGCTGCAGGCGCTTGAGTTCCAGCTGCATCTTCTCGCGCAGCTTCTTGTCCAGCGCGCCGAGGGGTTCGTCCAGCAGCAGCACGCGCGGGCGCTTGACCAGGGCGCGGGCCAGGGCGACGCGCTGGCGCTGGCCGCCGGAGAGTTGGTCCGGCCGGCGGTTGGCCAGCGGGCCGAGCTGCGCGGTGTCCAGCACCGCATCGACGCGCTGGCGAATCTCGCCGGCGGGCAGCTTTTCCATCTCCAGGCCGTAGGCGATGTTGCCGCGCACGGTCATGTTGGGGAACAGCGCGTAGGACTGGAACATCAGGTTCAGCGGGCGCTTGTTCGGCGGCAGCGGCGAGATGTCCTGGCCATTGAGGTAGATGGCGCCGGAACTGGGTGTCTCGAAGCCGGCGATCATCCGCATCAGCGTGGTCTTGCCACAGCCGGACGGGCCGAGCAGCGCGAAGAACTCGTTCTCGCGGATCGCCAGGGACACCTGGTCCACCGCCGTCAGGCCCTCGCCATAGGATTTGCTGACCTGGTCCAGCACCAGCAGGTCGGAAGACTTAGTCATGGGCTTTGGGCACCTTGTTCAGACGTTGGGAGGCGAACAGCGCGGTGAAGCTGACCAGCATCACCAGGGTGGCGAGGGCGTTGATTTCCGGGGTCACGCCGAAGCGGATCATCGAATAGATCTGCATCGGCAGCGTGGTGGAGGCGCTGCCGGAGCCGGAGTTGAAGAAAGCGATGATGAATTCGTCGACCGACAGGGTGAACGCCAGCAGCCCGCCGGCCAGCACGCCGGGGAAGATTGCCGGCAGCAGCACCCGGCGCGCGGTGGTGAACCAGCCGGCGCCCAGGTCGATGGACGCTTCGAGGATCGAATAGTCGAAGTGCTTGAGCCGCGTGCGCACCACCGCGCAGACGAAGGCAATGTTGAATACCACGTGGCTGAGGATGATCGAGTGCAGCCCCAGGCTCATCTTCAGCAGGTTGAAGAAGCTCAGCAGCGCGATGGCCAGGACGATGTCGGGGATGATCATCGGCGCCATCAGCAGGGTGTCGGCGATGTTGCTGCCCTTCTTGCCGCTGCTGCGGGCGCGCATCTCCACGCCGAGAGCGAGCAACGTGCCGAGCACGCAGGCGATGAAGGTGGAGGTCAGTGCAACGATCAGCGTGTTCAGCGCCGCGTGCTGGATCGAGGCATTGGCCAGCAGCTTGGCGTACCACTTCAGCGATGCGCCGCCCCACGCGGTGGGCAGGCCGCTGGCGTTGAACGACAGCAGGATCAGCACCAGGATCGGTACATAGAGGAAGGCGTACACCAGCCACAGGTGCGTGCCGAGGGCAATGCCGGAGGGATTACGCATGGCGTTCGCCCTCCGCGCCCTGGGCCCGGCGCGAGACCATGGCCTGGATGAACAGCAGGAGCAGCATGATGCCGATCAGGAAGAAGCTCAGCGCCGCGCCGAACGGCCAGTCGCGCGCGGTGAGGAATTGCGCGTAGATCAGGTTGCCGACCATCTGCACCTGCTTGCCGCCCAACAGGTCGGCGGTGATGAAGTTGCCGATGGAGAGCACGAAGACAAACACCGCGCCGGCCGCCACGCCGGGCACCGAGAGCGGCAGGATCACCCGGCGAAAAGTGGTCCAGCCGGACGCGCCAAGGTCCCGCGAGGCTTCCCAGAGCTCGTTGTCGATGCGCGACAGCGAGCTGTAGATGGCGAGGATGACAAAGGGGATGTAGTTGTAGACCAGCCCGAGCACCACGGTGGCGTCGGTGTACAGCAGGCTGATCGGCTCACCGCCGTAGCCCAGCAGGCTGAACAGGCGGTTGAGCAGGCCTTCGCGGTTGAGCAGGACGATCCAGGCATAGGTGCGGATCAGGTAGTTGCTCCAGAACGGCAGCATCACCAGGAACAGGTACACCGCCTGCCGGCGTGGCGTGGTGCGAGTGATGGCGTAGGCCGCCGGGTAACCGATGATCACCGCGAAGAGCATGGCCAGGCCGGCGATCTTCGCCGAGCGCAGGAGGATGTCGAGGTATAGCGGGTCCACCGCGCGGCGGTAGTTTTCCCAGGTGAACACGTAGTCGATGCCGCCGTAGGCACCGCGCTCGAGGAAGCTGTAGACCAACACCAGCAGGCACGGCAGCAGCAGGAACAGGGCCAGCCAGCCCAGACCGGGCGCGAGCAGCCAGGCCGACAATTTGCGGTCGGCGGATAAAGCGGTCATGCGTAGTTCCCCCAACCCCACGCCAGGCGGGGTGCTTCAGGGTTATTCCGGAGAGAGTTCGGGGCGCCAGCGCGACGCCCCATCGGCCTTACTGGGCGGCCATGATTTCCGTTACGGCGCGGGTGTACGCCTTCTGCGTCGAGCCACCCACGTCACGCAACTGTTGCTGCTTGACCAGCTCGGCCGGCGTGGTGGTGAGGTTCGGATACTTGGCCAGCAGGTCCGGCTTCAGGGTCGCCATCGCCGCCTGGTTGGGCACCTTGTAGAGGATGTTCTCCGCGACCCAGGCGTGGTTCGCCGGTTCGAGCATGTAGTTGATGAAGCGGTAGGCGGCGTCGGGGTTCTTCGAGCTTTTCAGCACGACCATGGCGTCCACCCAGAGGTCGGAACCTTCCTTGGGCACGACGAACTTGATCGACTCGTTGGCCTGGGTGCCGTAGTTGCACCAGCCATCCCAGGCGTGGGCCATCAGCGCCTCGCCCGAAGCCAGCTTGGAGTAGAAGGTGGTGTCGTCGAAGGACAGCAGGCGCTTCTTGGTGGCGATCAGCTGGTCGCGCACCGCGTTGATCTGGTCCGGGTTGCCGTCGTTCACCGACCAGCCGTTGGCCAGGAAGCCGGCGCCAAGCAGCCAGCGGTCGGTGGCGAGCATGGTGGTCTTGCCCTTGAGGGCGTCGGAGGGCTTGAGCAGGTCGCTCCAGCTCGAAGGCGCCGGGCTGACCTTGTCCGACCGGTAGCAGATGCCGGTGGTGCCCCAGGTGTAGGGCACGGAGAAGTGGTTGCCGACGTCGTACTCGAGCTTCTGCGCTTCGGGGTAGAGGTTCTTCAGGTTCGGCACCTTGGCCGAATCGATCTCGGCGAGCAGGCCCTGCTTGTGCAGGATCTCGGCAAAGGGCGAAGAGACGAACACCACGTCATAGCCTTCGCCACCGGAAGCCATGAGCTTGCCCATGATTTCTTCGTTGGTGGCGTGGAGAGATTTGTCGGCTTCAAGGCCTGTGGCCTTCTGGAACTTCTCCAGGTTGTCCGGGGCCATGTAGCCGTCCCAGATGGAGATCACCAGATCCTTGGCGCTGGCCGTGGTGGCGGACAGCGTGAGCGCGAGGGTTGCCCCTGCGTAGAGCATGGTCTTCAGCTTCATCTTGCGCACCTGACGATGGTTGTTTTTGTGTGTCAACGGCAGCGGAACGAAAAGCGTACTACATGTCTTTTTTTCAAAATAAAAACCGAACCACTGGCGAAGTCAACCATTTCTTGCATTCTTGTTGGACCCTCCTCGCTGTGGCATAAGGGGGCGCCCCGCGCCCACAAGCCTGCGACGCCTGCCGGAGAGAAGCCGCTTGAGCAAGGACACCGAGAAAAGACCGCGCACCAACCACCTGGAACTGGCCCGGCGGATCATCGAGCATGCCCAGGACACCGGTCTCGCCGATGGCGACGCCTTGTCCGAGCAGCAACTGGCGCGCACCTTCGGCGTGTCGCGCACGCTGATCCGCGCCGGGCTCGACCTGCTGCAGGAGCAGCAACTGGTGGCCCACGAGCCGGGCAAGGGCTATCGCCTCGCCGCCGATCCGTCCGCCCAGGTGCTCGGCTCGGCATTGCCCCAGGCCGAGGAAGAAGCGCTGGCCGCCTCGGTACTGCGGGATCGCATGGCCGGTCGCCTGGGCAACAGCCTGAGCGCCAGCGAGCTGATGCGCCGCTACGACATCGGCCGAGTCGCGGCACAGAAGGTCCTGGCGCAACTCAGCGAGGACCAGGTGCTGGAGCGCGGCGCCGGGCAGAGCTGGTCGTTCCGCCCGTTGCTGAACAACCTCGCAGCGCTGGAAGACAGCCTGCGCTATCGGCTGATCCTCGAACCCGAAGCCCTCCTCGCCCCCGGCTTCGAGCCAGACCTGGCGCGCCTCGCCCTGCTGCGCGGGGCCATGGAGGAACTGCTGGCGGCGCCCATCGAGCGCTTCGACGTGGCCCAGTTCCGCGAGCTGGACATCGGCTTCCACGAGCTGATCGCCCAGGGCTGCGGCAACCGTTTCGTTGGCGACGCTCTGCTGCAGCACCAGCGTCTGCGGCGCCTGCCCAACCTGCTGCCGATGGTCAGCGTGCACCGCCTGCAGGAAGCCCTGCGCGAGCACCTGCGAATCATCGAGCAGATCGAGCGCGGCCAGCTGGAAGTCGCCGCCGACCTGATGCGCCTGCACCTGCGGCTGTCCTTCGCGCAACGCCCGCAGACCGCCAACCGCGGGATTCCACAGTCATTCGCCCAGGGGCGTCGCTGATTATTTTTCTCACACAGTGTTTTTTTTAACGAAAAAATGCAGTATCAGTTTCACGCAGTGCCCGTGAGCAACACCCGGATGTGCCCATGACGCAAAGAACAAGAACCATCGCCTTCTTCCCCGAGGCCAGTTTCGGCGCCGCGCTGAACTGCATCGGCATCGCCCAGGCCCTGCGCGAACTCGGCGCACGCCCGGTGTTCATCTGCCATGCGCATTTCCAGGGCATCTTCGCCGAGTACGGCTTCGCCGAGTACCCGCTGCAACTGGACTCGCCGCTCTCCGCCGCCGACCACCAGCATTACTGGGAGCGCTTCATCGAGCGCAACGTGCCCTACTTCGACCAGCCGCCCCTGGCGCAGATCGACAGCTACGTGGCGCCGGCCTGGGAAGCCATCATCGATACCGCCATCGAATCGGAAAAACCGCTGCAGCAGTTGCTCGCCCGGCTCAAGCCCGATGCCATCGTGCTGGATAACGTGGTCAGCTTCCCGGCCATCTCCGCCGCCGGCTGTCCCTGGGTGCGGATGATCTCCTGCGCGGAAACCGAACTACCCGACCCCGCCGTGCCGCCCTACCTGTCCGGCGCCAGCAGCAGCGATCCACAAGCCTGCGCCACCTACCGCGAACACTACCTGCAAGCGACAAAGCCGGCGCACGAACGCTTCGCCCGCTTCCTCGCCGAGTGCGGTCACCCTGCCCTGCCCGCCGGCCAATTCCTCGAAGATTCGCCTTGGCTCAACCTGTTGCTCTCACCCACACCGGTGCGCTACGAGCGCCAGAATCCGCTGCCGGCCGAGCGCTATCTGTACCTCGACGGCTGCGTGCGCAGCGAGGCGCCGTATATCCCGCCGCAGTTCCCGCGGCACGACGATGCTGCGCTGATCTATGTGAGTTTCGGCAGCCTCGGCGCGGCCGATATCGAGATGATGCGCAAGCTGATCGATGCCGTCGCGCAACTGCCCTACCGCTTCCTGATCAACGTCGGCGCCTACCGCGAGCACTACGACAGCGTGCCCGACAACGTCTACCTCGACAGCTGGTACCCGCAACCGGCCGTGCTGCGCGAATGCCAGTTGTTCATCCATCACGGCGGCAACAACAGCTTCTGCGAGGCACTGTATTTCGGCCTGCCGTCGGTGATCATCCCCTACTGCTGGGACGGCCATGACAACGCCCGGCGCGCCGAGGAAGTGGGCGTGGCGCGCTACCTGCCGCGCTTCGAAAACCCGCTGGCGGCGCTGCCCGGCGCACTGGCCGACCTGCTCTGCGACAAGGCGATGCAGCAACGGCTGACCAGCGTACGCGAACAGATGCAGGCCTCGCGCGGCACAGCGTCGGCCGCGCGGGCGATTCTTGGCATCTGCAGCGACTAAGCGGCCAATGGCACCGTGCAAGGACGTGCCATTGGCTCTGTGCAAGTTTCCGGTCGCCCCATAAGCCTGGCTCCATGTCCCTGGAACCAGGCATGACAAGCTTCAATGACCAGCCAGCCCTGCTCGGCGACTCCCTGCAACTTCGCCCACTGCGCAGCGAGGATTTCGACGCCTCTCCGGCGCCGCCAACTCGCCCGGAACCTGGGCCGGACACCCGGTGAAGGACCGGTGACCCAGGCGTCTTCAGGCTTTGCGCAGTGGTACTTCCTGCAGCAGCCACGACAGCGCGAAGGCCACCGCGCTGACCATGCACGCCACCAGGAAGACCCAGTGCATCGATCCGGAAAAGGCTTCCAGGTAAGCCTGCCGCAACGCTGCGGGCAAGGCATGCACAGCGGCCGGCGACAGGTTGGCCGGTGAGCCGACGCTGGCCGGGAAGGCACTCACGAGCCGACTCATCAGCTCGTGAGAGAACAATGCGCCGAACACCGAGACGCCAATGGAGCCGCCGATGGAGCGGAACAGGGTCGCCCCGGAGGTCGCCACGCCCATGTGGCGAAATTCGACGCTGTTCTGCACCGCCAGGATCAGGACCTGCATCACCATGCCCAGCCCGGCGCCGAGCAAGGCCATGTAGAGATTCATCTGCAACATCGACGATTGCAGATCCAGACGGCTCAGCAACGCCAGGGCGACGACCTGCAGCAGTGTGCCAAGAATGGGGAAGACCCGGTAACGCCCCCAGCGGCTGATCAGGCGACCGGTAATAGCCGAGACGATCAGCATCGCACCCATCAGGGGCAGCATCTGCAGGCCCGCACTGGTCGGCGTGGCGTCCTTGACCACCTGCATGTAGAGCGGCAGGAAGGTCACCGAGCCGAACAGCGAAACACCGACGGTGAACCCGATCAGCCCGGCGAGCACGAAGGTCCGGTGGCGGAACAGGTGCGGCGGCATGATCGGTTCCGCCGCGATGCGCTGCTCGTGGACGAAGCCGATCACGCCGACAACGGCGAAGAGCGACAGGCACAGGATGTCGATCGAGGTCCACTCGAGCGTGCTGCCGCCCAGGCTGGTGATCAACACCAGCGAAGCCAGGGCCAGGGTCAGGAAGAAGGCGCCAAAGTAGTCGATGACGTGTTTCACCCGCGCGACGTGGGGCTTGAACGCGCTGCCGATCACCAGCAGGGCGAGCAGGCCCAGCGGCAGGTTGATGTAGAAGATCCAGCGCCAGGACAACTGCTCGACCAGGAAGCCGCCCACCAGCGGACCGACCACCGTGGCGAGGCCGAATACGCCACCGAACAGCCCCTGGTAGCGACCACGCTCGGCCGGCGCAATGACGTCGCCGATGGCCGCCATCGCCACCACCATCAAGCCACCGCCGCCCAGGCCCTGCAGCGCGCGCAGGAGGATCAGCTGGGTCATGTTCTGCGCCAGCCCGCAGAGCGCCGAGCCCGCCAGGAACAGTAAGATGGCGGTCTGCAGCACCAGCTTGCGGCCGTACAGGTCGCCGAATTTGCCATACAGCGGGACCACGACCGTGGAGGCCAGCAGGTAGGAGGTCACCACCCAGGACAACAGGTGCAGGCCGCCCAGTTCGCCGACGATGGTGGGCAGCGCGGTGGACACGATGGTCTGGTCCAGCGCCGCGAGGAACATCACCAGCAGCAACGCCGCCAGCAGCAGTGGAATGGACGGCTGCATCGCCTTAGCGTCGTCCGGGGGGCTCAGCTTCGTGGCCAGGCTATTTTCGGAGGCCGTTTGCATGGGGCGGACCTGATGAGATGAGGTGGCGTGGGACAGGGAAGGAATGGAGTCGGCTCATTCGCCCGCGCAGAGTGCACGCTGGCGATGCTGCCGCCCCACTTCCTGCAGGCCGGCCAGGGTGAAGCTGTAGAGCTGGGCGACGACCACAGGACCCGGCATGTCGAGAATGTCGCGCAGGGCGCCATGCCCTCCACGAGGCCCGATCAGCAGCATCGCCCATGGCGCCGTGACGCTGAGAATGCAGGGCACCAATGTGGGATCTTCGGGGGGGATCCCGGTAATCTCGCTGAACAGTTGCTTGAGCAACGTCAGCTTCAGCGCCTTTTCGGGGTGCAGAAACTCCTGACCGTGGCTGCTGGGCGCCAGGGCTTCGGCAGCGAGCACCCGCAGGTGCCAGCTCTCCCTCCCGCGCGCGGCCTTGCGCACAACCAGTTCGGTCAGCGCAAACAACTTGTCCGGCGCCGCCTGCTCGCCCTGGATGATCCGCTGCAGGTCGGCGATGTCGAGAAAGCGTCGACGGGCCTCCCCCAGCACGGCCTGATAGAGACCGTTGCGGCTGCCGAAGTGGTAGTTGATCGACGCCAGGTCGACCTCCGCCTTGGCGGCGACGGCCTTGTTGCTGGTTTCGCCGAAGCCGAGCGTCGCGAAAAGTTCGCCGGCGGCTTCAAGGATGCGCAGGCGGGTCGCTTCACCATCTTTTCGAGCTTCGCGGGAGGCCATGATTATTCCTGAACAGCGGACAGTGCCAGGAAGCCTGAAGCAGGTTAAATCTAAATTCAATTTAAATTTAGAAAATACGATGAACTGCCCTCTCCGCCGGGATCAGGCTTCGTGGGGCTTGCGCTTAATATATGGAAATACGTATATTCGATTTTCCATATATTTAGGCAGCGCCATGATTACCCCACCCGACGTCTTCAAGTGTCTGGCCGACGAGACCCGCGCTCGCGCCACCCTGCTCATCGCCAGCCTGGGCGAACTGTGTGTCTGCGAGCTGATGTGCGCGCTGGACGACAGCCAGCCGAAGATCAGCCGCCACCTGGCACAACTGCGCAGCAGCGGCCTGCTGCTGGATCGCCGCCAGGGGCAGTGGGTGTATTACCGCCTCAACCCCGACCTACCCACCTGGGTGCACGACATGCTGCAGGTCACCCTGCTGGCCAACGGGCAGTGGCTGGCCGACAACACCCTGCGCCTGCAGAACATGGACGGCCGACCCGTCCGTGACGCCGCCTGCTGCTGATCCCCACCGAGCGAATCCTCCATGCTGGTCGCCATTGCAGTCTTCATCTTCACCCTCGTTCTGGTCATCTGGCAGCCCAGGGGCCTTGGCGTCGGCTGGAGCGCCGCCCTGGGTGCGATCATCGCCCTGGCCGCCGGCGCGGTTTCGCTGCACGACATCCCGGTCGTCTGGGCCATCGTCTGGAACGCCACCGCCACCTTCATCGCGGTCATCGTCATCAGCCTGCTGCTGGATGAGGCCGGCTTCTTCGAGTGGGCCGCACTGCA
This sequence comes from Pseudomonas sp. HS-18, assembly GCF_020401845.1. NCBI lineage: Bacteria > Pseudomonadati > Pseudomonadota > Gammaproteobacteria > Pseudomonadales > Pseudomonadaceae > Pseudomonas > Pseudomonas sp. HS-18. The sequence goes on along the minus strand of NZ_CP084413.1, from coordinate 3,003,361 downwards.
CGTGGCGCGCTGGGCCAACGGCAGCGGTCATCGCCTGTTCGCCTTCTGCGTGCTGCTCGGCGCGGCCGTTTCGGCGCTGTTCGCCAATGATGGTGCGGCCCTGATCCTCACGCCCATCGTCATGTCGATGCTGCTCGCCCTGCGCTTCTCCCCCGCCGCGACCCTGGCCTTCGTCATGGCCGCCGGCTTCATCGCCGACACCGCAAGCCTGCCGCTGGTGGTGTCCAACCTGGTGAACATCGTTTCGGCGGATTACTTCGGCCTGGGCTTCGCCGAATACGCCTCGGTGATGCTGCCGGTGAGTCTTGCCAGCATTGCCGCCACCCTGCTGGTGCTGTTTCTGTACTTCCGCCGCGACATCCCGAGGCAGTACGCGCTCCATGCGCTGAAGGAACCCAAGGCCGCCATCCATGACCGCGCCACCTTCATCGTCGGCTGGTGGACGCTGCTGGCGTTGCTGGTCGGCCTGTTCGCCCTGGAGCCGCTGGGCATCCCGATCAGCGCCGTGGCCGCCGCCTGTGCCGCGCTCCTCTTCGCTGTCGCCGCCCGCGGCCAGCGCATCTCCACCCGCCGTGTACTGCGCGAAGCGCCCTGGCAGGTAGTGATCTTTTCCCTCGGCATGTACCTGGTGGTCTACGGCTTGAAGAACGCCGGCCTCACGGACTTCCTTGCCCAGTTGCTCGACCGTCTTGCCCAACAGGGGCTGTGGGTCGCCGCCCTCGGCACCGGCCTGCTCTCGGCGCTGCTGTCCTCGGTGATGAACAACATGCCCAGCGTGCTGGTCGGCGCCTTGTCGATCCAGGCCAGCGGCGCGGAAGGCCTGGTGCGCGAGGCGATGATCTACGCCAACGTCATCGGCTGCGATCTCGGCCCGAAGATCACCCCCATCGGCAGCCTCGCCACGCTGCTCTGGCTGCATGTGCTGGAACGCAAGGGCGTGCGGATTACCTGGGGTTACTACTTCAAGGTCGGCATCCTCCTGACCTTGCCGGTTCTGCTGATCACCCTTTCGGCCCTGGCGTTGCGCCTGAGCCTCTGACGTCCCGCCCAGAAGCGGAGGAGCCTTCCATGCGAGTCCTGTTCATGTGCACGGCCAACAGCTGCCGCAGCATCCTCTCCGAGGCGCTGTTCAATCACCTGGCGCCCGAAGGCTTCGAGGCGGTCAGCTCCGGCAGTTTTCCCAAGGGCCAGGTATTGCCCCGCAGCCTCGCCACCCTGGAGCAGGCCGGCATCTCTACCGAAGGCCTGAGCAGCAAGGGCAACGACGCCTTCGAAGGCAACCCGCCGGATATCGTCGTCACCGTCTGCGACAAGGCCGCCGGCGAGGCGTGCCCGGTCTACTTCGGCCCGGCAGTGAAATCCCACTGGGGGCTGGAAGATCCATCGGATGCCGAGGGTGACGAGGCCGCGATCGACGCCGCCTTCCGCGCCACGTTGGCGCGCATCGAACTGCGCTGCCGCGCCTTCTTCGCCCTGCCCTTCGCCACCCTCGGCCGCGACGAACTCAAGCGCGAGCTGGATCGTATCGGCGCCCTTTGATCAGGAGGACACATGTCCGAACAACTGCCCAACCTCGACCTGTCGCTGATCGATCCGCTACCAGCCGCCGCCGATGCCAGCGAGCACAAACCGCGCATCCTGCTGCTTTACGGATCGACGCGCGAGCGCTCCTTCAGCCGCCTGCTGGTGGAGGAAGCCGCACGGCTGCTGCAGCACTTCGGTGCCGAGACGCGCATCTTCAATCCCTCAGGCCTGCCGCTGCCGGACGATGTGCCGGTGGAGCATCCGAAGGTGCAGGAACTGCGTGACCTGGTGCGGTGGTCGGAGGGCCAGGTCTGGTGCTCGCCGGAACGCCACGGCGCACTCTCGGCGGTGTTCAAGGCACAGATCGACTGGATCCCCCTGGCCCTCGGCGCCGTGCGCCCCACCCAGGGCAAGACGCTGGCGGTGATGCAGGTCTGCGGCGGCTCGCAGTCGTTCAACGTGGTCAACCAGTTGCGCGTCCTTGGCCGCTGGATGCGCATGTTCACCATCCCCAACCAGTCCTCGGTTCCCAAGGCCTACCTGGAGTTCGACGAGGCGGGCCGGATGAAGCCCTCGGCGTACTACGACCGCGTGGTCGACGTCATGGAGGAGCTGGTGAAGTTCACCCTGCTGCTGCGGGATCGCCAGGAGTTCCTGGTGGATCGTTATTCGGAGCGCAAGGAGAATGCCGAGCAGCTGTCCGCCCGTGTGAATCAGCGCTCGATCTGAGGTGACCATGCCCAGCGAAATCAGGGAGGCGCGCCCCGAGGATGCACCAGCAATCCAGGCCATCTACGCGCCGATCGTGAGTGGAACGGCGATCTCCTTCGAAGAGGTGCCGCCGAGTGCCGCAGAGATTCGGCAGAGGATCTGCACGACCCTGCAGACTTACCCGTACCTGGTTGCGTTACGCGATGGGCGCATGGCCGGCTACGCCTATGCGAGCCAGCACCGGGCGCGCGCTGCTTATCGATGGGCAGTGGATGTCACGGTCTACATCGCGGAGAGCGAGCGGCGCTCGGGTGTGGGCCGCAGCCTCTATGCCGAGCTGCTCCCCATCCTGGCCAGGCAGGGATTCACCGCCGCCTATGCCGGCATTGCCCTGCCCAATGCAGCCAGTGTCGGCCTGCATGAGCGGTTGGGTTTCCAGCATGTCGGCACCTTCCCGCAGGTCGGTTTCAAGCTCGGCCAATGGCACGACGTGGGCTACTGGCGTCTTGAGCTTGGCCCGCCGAGCCAGTCCCCCGGCGAGCCACGTCCGTATCGGGACATCGCGGGCTGAGCCTCCCGCACACGGACAAGGCGCGACGCAAGTACCCGGACGATCTCACTGCAGGTCCGGGCTCTCGTATCGACGCTGAATGCGCGCCAGCTCGCCGGACTCGCGCAACCGCTCCAGCGCGCGACTCCAGGCGGCGACTCGCTGGTCGTCGCTGTCGCGGCTGAAGGCGATGTAGAGCGTGGAGCGAAACAGCTCGACCGGCACCTGGCGCAATGTGCCGGGCGACAGGCCCAACTGGCGGCTGTAATACGCGACGCCGGCATCGGTGTCGCCGACGATGATGTCGGTACGCCCGGCCAGCAACATGAGATAGAGCTGCGGGCTTCCGGTGGCGCGCTTGTCGAGATTGTCGAAGCCCATGGCCTCCAATGTCTCCGGAACCAGCCCGGCATGCCGGGTGGTAATGCGCGGAGCGCCCCGCAGGTCGCTCAGGGTATTCGCCGGCTGGCGCGCATTGGCCAACTGATAGGGATGGATCGACTCTTCGACGATCGGGCCTACCCATTTGTACAGCGGCTCGCGCGCCGGCGTGCGGAACATGGAAAACATGATGGTCTTCGGCTGCGACTGCAGGGCCAGGCTGGTGCGCATGCTGGGCAACAGCTCGATCGCGAAATCATCGCCGGTCAGCCCCATGATGGCCTTGACGATGTCCGTCGCCATGCCGGTGAGCTGGCCGTTCTCGACGTAGTTGTAAGGCGCCCACTCTTCGGTGACGACCCGATAGTCCCCTGCCCAGGCCCCGGCATTGAGCAATGAACAGAGCAAGGCTGCACAGATGGTCGAAGGCTTCACAAGGCTCGCTTGGCGGGAGTGGCAGGACAGCGACGTGCTGAAGTGAGGAGCTGAAAATCATAGTACCAGCCACCTGGCGCCGCCACCGCCAGCGCAGGGCGGCACAGGCAGGCGGAAAACCTCGGCGTGCTGCCTTCCCAAGCGTCAAGCGCGACCGGCAAGATAGCGGCATTCGCTGCCACGCTTTGGCGGCCCCTGCTGCCTTGTGCCACCGAAGTCGTATGCAACCGCGCGACCTTGCCGCCTACCTGTTCCTCGCCGTCGGCTGGGGGCTGTCCTTCCTTGTGCTGCTCAAGGCCATCGCCGGCTTCGGCTGGGTTGGCGCGGTCAGCTTCCGCGCGCTGATCGCCAGCTTCACGCTGTTCGCCGTGGCACGGCTGGCCGGGCGCCAGCTGAACTTCGCAGGGATGTGGAAGCCGCTGTGCGTGGTTGGCGCCACCACGGTGGCCGGGCAATTGATCGGCATGACCTACGCCACCCCGCGCATCGGCACCGCCATGGCAGCGATCTTCGTCGCCGGGATTCCGCTGTTCTCGATGCTCATCGGCCGCCTCTGGGGCCTGGAACGCATCACCTGGAGCGGCCTCGGCGGGCTGGTGCTGGGTTTCTTCGGCATGGTGCTGCTGGTGGGCTTCCCGGCGGTGCCGATCACCCACGAGTTCATGCTTGGCAGCGCAGCCTCCGTGTTCGGCGCCGTCTGCGCGGCCTTCGGCAGCAATTACGCCAGCCTGAAGCTGCGCACCGCCGGCCCCTGGGAAGTGACCTGCGGCGCGTTCGGGATCGGCGGCCTGCTGACCCTGCCCTTGCTGATCTGGGTGCCGGTGCCCGGCACGCCGCAACCGATCGATGTGTTCTTCCTGCTGATCTGCGGCTGCATATTCAGCGCGGTGAACTACGTCGTCTACTTCCAGCTCGTCTCGCGAATCGGCGCGACCAGAACCATCAGCGTGGAGTTCGTCGTCACCGTGGTCGCCGTCCTGATCGGCGCCCTGGTGCTGGGCGAGAGCCTGTCGCTGGTGCAGGGCGTGGGCGCGCTGATCATCCTGATCGGCTGCGCCCTGGTGCTCGGCCTGGTGCCCGGCACCAAAGCCCGCGCCGTGACTTAACCGACCTGAGCCTGGGCAACGCCCGGCGAGGCGTCGTCGCGGTCGATCAGCTCCATCGGCAGATGCGAGGTTTCGCGCAGCAGCCAGGAACAGATCGCCACCAGCAATAGCGCTGCAGCGCCGTAAAGCGCGACGCCGAACGGGTTGCGCCCGGTGGCGATGAGAATGGCGGTAGCGATGCTCGAGGCCGTGCCGCCACCCAGTGCCGCGCCGATCTGGTAGCTGAAGGAAATCCCCGAGTAGCGCATCTCCCGCGGGAACTGCTCGGCGAGGAAAGCCGGGATCGGCCCCTGGGTCGCCCCCATGAAGAAGCCCACGGCGATATACGCCAGCAACGCCAGCGGCAGGTTGTGCAAGCCGATCAGCGGGAAGAAGGCGAACAGCCCGAGCGCCATGATCGCCGCGCCGAAGATCATCACTGCACGCCTGCCGAAACGGTCCGACAATTGACCGAAGAACGGCGCGGACGCGACGATGGCCACCGACAGCGAGAAGTCGAACAGCAGGGCGTGGCTGCTGCTGTAGCCGATGTCGGTCGCGTAGGCGAGGAAGAAGGTGCTGCCGATATAGGCGATGGTGACGTAACCGAAGGCGATGCCGATGCACAGCAACAGCTCGCGCGGCCGGCGGCGGAAAGCTTCCATCAGCGGCATGCGCGCCTCGGCTTTCGGCGCGGCCTTGGGCTGCGGCGCGGTGTTCTGCAGGCGCGCGTAGAGACCGATCAGCACCAGCAGGCCACCGAGCCAGAACGGAATGCGCCAGGCAATGCCGCTCAGGTCATCGTCGAAGGCGAAGCTGACGATGGCGAACACCGCCGAACCGAAGATGCCGCCGATGCCGATACCCATGCTGGTGAAGCTGCCCCACAGGCCGCGTCGGCCTTCAGGTGCGACCTCAATGCCGAACAGCGCCGCCCCGCCCCACTCGCCACCGGCGGCGAAACCCTGCACCAGGCGCAGCAACACCAACAAGACGGGCGCGGCGGCACCGATGCTGGCGTGGGTCGGCAGGAAGCCGATCAGCAAGGTGCTCAGGCCCATCAGCACCAGGGTGGCGACCAGCGCCTTCTGCCGGCCATAACGATCGCCCAGGTGCCCGAACACCACGCCGCCCAATGGCCGGGCGAAGAAGCCGGCTCCAAAGGACGCGAAGGCCACCAGTACGGCGGTCAGCCGGTCCATGCCAGGGAAGAACAGTTGCGGGAAGATCAGCGCGGCGGCGTAGCCGTAAATGACGAAGTCGTAGAACTCCAGCGCGGTGCCCATGCCGGAGACGCAGAAGGTGCGAAAGGCCGAGCGCGAGCCCGGCGCGGCGGGCGTGTGGTCGATCATGGCGGTTCACTCTTGTTTTTGTGGCAATACGAAACCTGCGCGGCGGCCGGTGGGCTGCCACGGGGGCGTAAGTTCTGAAATTGAGAAGTTGCGTTGTGACGTTTTACGATCGGCGGTGAAGCGAACTTCAGCGCTCGGACATTGCCCTCACCCGTTTGCCTCTAGAACCGCAGGAAGCCCTCATCGGCCATTTTCTTCGGCGTACCAGCCACGTACTCCAGCGCGCAACCGGCGGTGTCCAGGCCGATGCTCAGCAGGGTTTCCCAGCGCTCGGTGTCCGGCTCGGACATGTCCGGATGGAAGCACACCACCGCCTGGTCGCCGTCGGCGCCACAGAAGGCGTCGGCACGTTCGCCCAGGGCCTTGCCGGTCATGCCGGTGGTGCCCGCCTTGAGGTGCTCCAGGCGCGCGTAGGTGGTGGAGACATCCGCGGTACGCTCCCCCCAGCTCAGTTCGCCGTCGAGGAAGTGGTTGGTATGCAATAGCCAGCCATCTTCGCGCGGCACTACCACGGCGGTGTGCGCCGGGCTCATCTCGATGCTCGCGGCACGCGCGCGCACATCGTTGCGGGTGAACACGCTGAGCACGGTGGACGCACTGACCCGCGCCGAGCGCGCCATGTCGATGGCCTCGGTGACGCTGGTGGCTTCTTCCAGCACGCGGCGGGCGATGGCGTGTACCGGCACACCGGCGCTACCGTTGTCGCTCTCGTGGTGCAGGATGTTGAAGTGCACGCCCAGGCCCGCGCTGTTCACGCCGATCTTGCCGAGCATGCCGAACTCGGTGAACAACTTGGCGGTCAGGCCGGTGCTGCCGGTGAAGCCCAGCAGCAGGCCGTGGGGCACCAGGCTGTCGTGCCAGTCCCAGGTCTGCAGGCTGCGCGGTGCGATGGCGCCGGCGGGCGCATGGACGGAAGTGGAGCACTCGCCCTCCACCGGCTGTGCGGGCATCACCGCCAGCACTTCGGTGCGCGCATTCAGCGCTGCCAGCTGCCACAGCGGCAGGCCGGCGCCCAGGGCCAGGCCCTCCACTTCCTTCGCCAGCGCCGGGCACCAGTCGGCCAGCGCGGACAGGCTGCCTTCGCCGATGGCCCGTGCCTTGTCGATCTCCACGCCGACGCGCGGGAAGAAGTCCAGGTACAGCGCCACGGTCTGGCGGATCTGCTCGGAGAAGGTTTCGCCGATCTGCCGGCCACGCTGCAGCGGGTCGCGGATGTCGGTGGTGAAGGTGTGAAGGATCACGGCAAGGCTCCTGCAATTGCTTTATTTCAAGAAGCCAGAGCGCCGCGGCGCTCTGGCTGGATCAGAGTTTGTCGCTCGAACGACTATAGACTTCGCGGCCGGCGAACCAGGTCTTGAGCACCCGGGTGTCACGCAGCGCTTCCGGCTTGACCGTGAACACATCGCGGTCGAGCAGGATCAGGTCAGCCTGCTTGCCCGGCTTCAGCGAGCCGATGCGGTCCTCCAGGCGGATGGTGCGCGCGGCGTTGAGGGTATAGGCCTGGAACATGGTCTGCCGGTCGATGTCCTCGGCGGAGTTGAGCACGCCTTTCGGGCCGACGCGCTGGATCGCCTGGTAGATGGCCTTCCACGGATCGGGTGTGGTGATCGGCCAGTCGCTGGCGCCGGAGATGGTCGCGCCATGCTTCAGCAGCGAGCGTGCCGGGTACATGTGCAGGAAAGCCATGGCACTGACGTAGGGCTTGACCAGATCGACGCTGTTCTCGTCGGCGGCCGCCCAATAGAGCTGCATGGCAGCGATCACGTCGAGCGCCTTGAAGCGCGGGAAATCCTTCGGGTTGACCATCTGCAGGTGGGTGATCGAGTGCGGGATGCCGCTATGGCGATCCTTGCGCGCCTGCTCGATGCCATTGAGCGATTCGCGCACCGCCCGGTCGCCGATGGCGTGGATGTGCACCAGCCAGCCGCGGGCGTCGGCGGCGCTGACCAGTTCGCCGAAGTGCTTGGGGTCGATCAGCAGTTCGCCGTACTTCTTCGAGTTGCTGTAGGGCTCGAGCATTGCCGCGCTCTGCGCCGGCACCTCGGCCACGCCGTCAGCGAAGATCTTGATGCCCGGCAGCGTCAGGTTGGGGACATCGATGAACTGCTGGCGCACCTTGTCCAGTTCGTCGAGGTCAGCCGGGGTCGCCTTCGAATCGGCCATCAGCAGCGCAGCGACATGCGCGGTCAGCCCGCCCTGCTCCGCCAGCAGCTTGTAGGCCGGCAGCACGCCAACAGAGTCGTTGTGGATGTCGCCACCGGGATTCTCGTTCGCCAGGGGCTCCATCCAGCCGGTGATACCCAGCTCATGGTAATAGCTCTGCGCGCCTTTCAGCGCCTTGAGCAGCTCGTCATCGCTCGGCAGCGGCAGCAGTGCCTGCACCGGATAGAGACCGGCGTCCACCAGGAAACCATTGGGCGTACCGTCGGCACCGTGGCCGATGGTGGCCTGCTCCTCGCCCTGCAACGACTTGACCTTGGCGGCGTCGATGCCGGCCAGTTTCAGCAACGCCTGGTTGGCCCAGCCGGTGTGGTAGTCGCCACCGGCCAGGAGGATCGGCTGATCAGCCCATTCGCCCTGGTTGAAGCGCCGCTGCAGCTCACCGATTTCGTCCCAGTACGCCGTGGGCACGCCGCCGACATAGAGGAACCGGCCACGTCGCGCGCGGCCATCCTCGCGCCACTGGCGCAGCTTGCCCTCGAACTCGGCGAGCGGCAGGTCCTGGTTGTCCAGGTTGGCCTGGAGCATCTGCAGGCCGCCCTTGACCAGGTGGGTATGAGCGTCAATGAAACCGGGCATCAGCACCTGGCCATGCAGGTCGATGACGGTCGTTTCCGGTTGCTTGAGCTTGAGGATCTGCGCGTCGGAACCGACGGCGAGAATGCGGCCGTTCTCCACCGCCACCGCCTGCTGCAATGCCTGGCCAGGTTCGGCGGTGTAGACCTTGCCGCCATGGAAGATCAGGTCGGCGGCGGCCATCGTTTCCATCGAGGAAAAAGCGCAAGCGGCGGATACCAGCGCCGGAATCAGTAGTTTCATCGCAAAGCCTTCGTTATTGTTGGTCTGCGAAGAAGGTTAAGCAAAAGCCCCGGCGCCTTTAACACCGACTTCCCGCACAACTTCTGTTCCTGCCAGGAAGCAATTCATGGACAAGATGACCGCCCTGACGATGTTCGTCGCCACCGCCGACCATGGCGGCTTCAGCCGCGCCGCCGAACAGCTGGGCAAGACGCCCTCGGCGATCACCAAGGGCGTCGCACAGCTGGAGGCCGAACTGGGCCAGCGCCTGTTCGAACGCACCACGCGGCGCATGGCGCTGACCGAGGCCGGGCACATCTACCTGGAAGGTGCGCGCCAGGCGCTGGTGCAACTGCAGCGAGCCGAGGAGGAAGTGGAGCAGTTGCAGACCGAATTGCGCGGCAGCCTGCGCATCGCCGCCCCGCCCTCCTTCGCGCCGGCCTTCTTCAATGCCGTGTGCTGCCGCTTCCTGCGCGAACACCCGCAAGTGCGCCTGGAGGTCGACCTGGCCGACGAGTTCGCCGATCTGGTGGAAGGCGGCTACGACCTCGCCCTGCGCGACGGCCCCATCGACCTGCCGGACGTGATCGCCCAGCCACTCCTGGAAAACCGCCTGCTGCTCTGCGCGAGCCCGACATACCTCGCACGCAAGGGCCTGGATGTGACCCTGGAGAACTACGAGCAGCACGACTGGCTGATCTTCCGCCACCCGTTGCTGAACCGGAATTTCTGGTGGGTGCAGCGGGACGGCGAGCGCATCCGTATCCGCCAGCCGATACCGCGCGTGGCCAGCGACAACTACGACTTCCTGCTGTCGTGCCTGCTGGATGGCCAGGGCCTGCAATTCCTGCCGCAATGGAGCGCGTTGCCCTACCTCGAACGCGGCGAGCTGGTGGAGCAACTACCGGATTGCTGGCGCGACCAGAGTGCATTCGGGCCATGGGTGCATGTGCTTTACCTGCCGCACCGAAGGAGCACGCGCAAGGTGCGGGTGTTCATCGACTACCTGCGCGAGCATTTGCAGGGGAAGGGGCTGATTTAGCCGAAACGATGGCACTGACCTGAAGGAGCACGCCGTAAGCGTGATCGCGGGCATCGCCCACTCCTACAGGAAACCGGCGCGGCTCCCGTCGAACGCAGGAGCGGACTTTGTCCGCGATGTGTCACCGGCCAGCCCAGAGCCGCCGGGTATCGATCGCGGACGAAGTCCGCTCATACGCAAATGCCCGACGTTGAGCCGGTAGTTTCAGCTTACTTGATGTACCAGCCCCAAGGCTGGTCGCTGAGGTACTCGGTGACCTGCTTGGTCTCCAGGTAGTTGTCCAGGCCCCACACGCCCAGCTCGCGGCCGATGCCGCTCTGCTTGTAGCCGCCCCAGGGCGCCTGGGTGAAGGTCGGTTGCGAGCAGTTGACCCAGACGATGCCGGCGCGCAGGCCACGGCTCACGCGCTGGCAACGCGCCGGGTCGGCGGACATTACCGCTGCCGCCAGGCCGAACTGGCTGTCGTTGGCCAGGCGCAGCGCCTCGGCTTCATCCTTGAAGCGGCGCACGGCGAGCACCGGGCCGAAGATTTCCTCGCGCCACAGGGCGCTCTCCAGCGGCGAATCGATGAACACCGTCGGCTCGACGAACCAGCCCTTGTCCCGATGCGCCGGGCGCTTGCCGCCGGTGGCCAGCTTTGCGCCATCGCGCACGCCGGCTTCGATGGCCTGCAGCACCTTGGCGTGCTGGCCGGCGCTGACCAGCGGGCCGAGCAGCACGCCCGGCTCCAGGCCATTGCCGATGGTGATGCGACGGGTTTCCTCCACCAGGCGCTCGATCAGCCGGTCATGCAGGCCATCCTGCACCAGCAGGCGCGAGGTGGCGCTGCACACCTGGCCCTGGTTCCAGAAGATGCCGAACAGGATCCACTCCACGGCCGCTTCGACATCCGCATCATCGAAAACGATGAAGGCCGACTTGCCACCCAGCTCCAGGCTGACGTTCTTGATGTCCTGGGCTGCCGCCTGCATGATCGCGCGCCCGGTGGGCACGCTGCCGGTGAAGGCCAGCTTGTCCACGCCCGGATGCGCCGAAAGCGGCGAGCCGGCGCCGCGACCCAGGCCGGTGACCACGTTGAGCACGCCCTTGGGCAGGCCCACGGCATCGGCGGCGGCGGCCAGTTCCAGAGCGGTCAGCGGAGTCAGTTCCGAAGGCTTGAGCACGGCGGTGCAGCCTGCGGCCAGCGCCGGCGCGACCTTCCACGAAGCCATCAGCAGCGGGTAGTTCCACGGGATGATCTGCCCGGCCACGCCGACCGGCTCGCGCAGCACGCGGCAGGCGAAACGCTCGTCGGGCAGCGCCACCACTTCGCCCTCGCCGTTCAGCCCCTCGGCCAGCTCGGCGTAGTAGTCGAAGCAGCCAATGGCGTCGTCGATATCCCACTGTGCTTCGGGAAGCGGCTTGCCGTTGTCCTGCACTTCCAGGCGGGCCAGGTCCTCGCGGCGGCCACGCAGGTTGTCGGCGATGGCGCGCAGGTAGCCGGCGCGCTCCTTGCCGGTGCTCCGGCCCCATTCGCCTTCATCGAAGGCCCGACGCGCAGACTTCACGGCACGATCCACATCCTCACCGGTAGCAGCGGCAACCTCGGTCAGCACTGCTTCGCTGGACGGTTCGTACACCTCGAAGCGGCCGCCCTGTGCGGGTGCCTGCCACTGGCCATCGATATAGAGCTGGTCGCGCATGCGAAGGTCTCCTGAGCTTGTTGGAATGCTTGTCGGGCGAGCATAGGGAAATGGACACGGGGTTGATAACGCGGACGCCGTGCATGCGGGCACGCGCGGAGCGGACGCCCGGGAAGCGCGCAACGACCCGCACCCGACCTCAAAGAACCGCGTGGAAGCGTGGAATCTCCGGCACGACGATGACCGAATAAGCAGGCTTCTTCGGGTTGTAGCCAATCGTAATCGGCCGCCCAGCGGGAAACTGGGCTGCTTCCTGGTTAGCGCGCGACTCGCGTGCCGTGATTGCGACCAGATAGCGGGCACGATACTCCCTGCCGCCGACCTCATAAACGTAGTGTGCGTAGACGTGGTATTTCGCTGGCGGAGAACTGTTCTTCGACCCCAACTCGCGCACTACCTCGGTGCTCTCCACCACGGCATCGGCCCTGGGACCATTGCGGCTATCGGACTCCATGCTGCACATCTTCGCGAAGGCAGCGAGCATGATCAGGCAGATCGCCCACTTCAACAGGTTCATAGCATCATCCTTGATGGGTAAGTAAGCCGCCCCTTGCCGCCTACAGCAGGATAGCCAGGGGCAGCACCTTCAACTACAGCGCTGCCTTCTGCTCCAGATAGGCCTTGGGCGACAGCCCCGTCTCCTCGCGGAAGCATCGGTAGAAGGTCGACAGCGAACGGAAGCCCGCCGCCCGAGCCAGTTCGTCGATGCGCGTGACGCTGGTGGCGCCGTCGAGTTGGCCGAGCAGGTGGCGCAGGCGCAGCTGGTTCAGGTACTGGTAGAAGCTCAGGCCCAGCACCTGGTTGAGGAAGTAGGAAATCTGGTTGCGCGTATAGCCGGTGGCCGCTGCGACCTGGGGCATGTCCAGGTCGGGATTGAGGAACGGCCGGGTCTGCTGGAAATACTGCTGGATATCGCCGCCGAGCTGGCTCAGCTGCCGCGCTGAGAGCCCCAGCCGGCTGTCGGCCATGCGTGGTTGCGGCTCACTGGCCGCTTTCTGCGGCTGACCGATCAACGCGGCGTGCTCGTTGACCCGGATGATCCGGCCATCGCGCACGGTATAGGCCTCGGTGGTGCGGAAGGACACCAGCCCTTGCGTGCCGCGCAGGGTCACCTGGTACTGCAGGAAGGCCGTGTCACCGTCCACCCGCAGGCGATCGGTGTAGACCTGCGACTCATCTCCCGCCGCCGGCATGCTGGTCTGCAGGTACTCGCGCAGTTCGCTCGGCGCGATCCGCCGCCCCTGGAAGAAATCGTTGTACTCCACCTGCGGGTCGAACAGCGCCATCAGCGCCTCGATGTCATGCCGGCGCCAGGCCTGGTGGTAACGCATGACCACCGCGTGAGTAGCGGCGCTGGCCGGGTCGGGCTGGTGAGTCGTGCCGTCGAGCGTGGAGCTCCAGCCCTGTTCTTCGATCATTGTTTTCCCCTGCCGGTCTCGGCCGGCATTTCCTGCTCCGGGCGTGCCCGCAAAGAGCAGCGGACCGTATGCCTGGCCCCCCGGAGCGATTACAAAACTCGGACGCGGCCCGAAGACCGCTTTTTCTTCCGACATTCTGCCGGAGTTTTCCGATGACATCCGCCCCACTTGCGCACGCCACTCCCAGACCCTACTGGCTCGACACCCTCGACCCCGCTCCCGCCGCACCGGCGCTGGAAGCGGATCGCCGCTTCGACCTGGTGGTGGTCGGCGGCGGCTTCACCGGTCTCTGGACCGCCCTCCACGCCCGCCTGCGCTGGCCTGGTGCAAGCATCGCGGTGGTGGAGGCGCGGCGCTGCGGCGGCGAAGCCAGTGGGCGCAACGGCGGCTTCTGCGCGCCGAGCATTTCCCACGGTGTCGGCAATGCACTGCGCCGTTGGCCGGAAGAAGCCGAAACCCTGGTACGCCTGGGCCGACAGAACCTCGACGAATTCGAAGCGGACCTGAAGCGCTTCGGCATGGACGTCGAATTCGAGCGCCGCGGCAAGCTCAGCGTTGCCGCCCAACCCTGGCAGGTCGACGGCCTGCGCAGCATGCAGCGCAACTACGAGCGCTTTGGCATCGCCTCGGAGTTCCTCGACAAGGCGCAACTGGCCGACAAACTGGACTCACCCGCCTACCAGGCCGGCGTGTTCGAGCCCAACTATGCACTGCTCAACCCGGCGAAAATGGCCGCCGAGCTGCGTCGCGTCTGCCTGGAACAAGGCGTCGAGCTGTTCGAGAACACCCCCGTGCACGAGTTGCACCAGCGCGGCGACCGCCTGATGCTGCGCTGCGATCGTGGCGAGCTGGAGGCCGGGCAGATCGCCCTGGCGACCAATATTGCACCGCCGCTGCTCGGCCACCTGAATTCCAGCGTGATCCCGGTGTACGACTATTCGCTGGTCACCCAGCCGCTCACTGACGAGCAGCTGCGTGCCATCGGCTGGGTCGACCGCTACGGTATCGCCGACGCCGGCAACCAGTTCCATTACCTGCGCAAGACCGCTGATAACCGCATCCTCTGGGCAGGCTTCGACGCCATCTACCACTTCGGCAACCGCCGCGACGAGTCCCTGACCCAGCGCCCGGAAAGCTTCGAGCGCCTGGCCGGACAGTTCCGCGAGGCTTTCCCGCAGCTCGGCCCGGTCGAGTTCAGCCATGCCTGGGGCGGCATCATCGACACCTCGGCGCGCACCACGCTGTTCACCGGCTGCGTGCTGGGCGGCCGCGTCGCCTATGCGCTGGGCTTCACCGGCCAGGGCGTGTCGGCCAGCCGTTTCGCCGCGCTGAACATGCTCGACCAGCTGGGTGGCGAGCGCACCGAACGCACCCAGCTGCGCATGACCTCGCAGAAGCCCTTCCCCTTCCCGCCCGAGCCGCTGCGCTACCTCGGCGTGAAGCTCGCCCAACGCTCGCTGGCCAAGGAAGACCGCACCGGCCGCCGCGACCTGCTGCTCAAGACCTGCGATGCCTTTGGCATCGGTTTCGATTCCTGATGGAGAACTTCATGTCCACCCTGCCCCGCCACGTCATCGACTTCGCCAACCCCGCCCTCGCCCCGCAGGAGCGCGAGATCAACGACCCGGCCATCGTCGATGCGCCCTACCAGAGCCGCAGCTGGCGGCACTTCAGCGCCCCCGAAAAGAACGCCATCGCCGGCATCTGGGAAGCCGGCGTGCACCTGGAGCGCTGCGAGTGCGACTACGACGAGCTGTGCCACATCCTCGAAGGCACCGTGCGCCTGACCGACGCCGACGGCGTGGCGAAGACCTTCGGCCCGGGGGACTCGTTCGTCGTGGCAGCGGGCTTCAAGGGCACCTGGGAAAACCTCACGCCGGTGCGCAAGGTGTATTTCATTCTCGGGTAGCTTCAGCGTTTGCCTATTGTTCGCGAGCAAGGCCCAGACGTTCCCTCGGTCCTACCGGTGCGGCCAGCTTCGGAGCTTGCCGGCAGGTGCGGGCTTGCTCGCGAACAGCCTGCACACTGGCATCGCCGTTGACGATTCCGACCTGCCTCTACTGCGCCCCCGAACCTGCCTCCTCCGCGCAGACGTACGCCTTGCCCCACATTCCCCGCAGGCCGTACGTCCCCCAAAGTTCCACTGCCGTTTGAAAGGGCTATAACTAGCGAACCGAAACGGCGGGCTGCCGGGGATGAACCCTGCAACGGCAGCCCCTATTGGCATTTCCCATTTGCCCGGATCAGGCGCCCCAGCCTGATCGGCGCCCGCGGCGCGGAGCGGTGTGATGAGTTCCAGAACCTGGCGATGGGCTCGCAGGAGCCTTCCTGGCTGCATCGGACTGGCATTGCTGGTCGCGCCGCTTTACGCCAACGCCCTGTTCAAGTGCCACGCACGGGACGGAACCGTCAGCCTCAGCAGCCAGGCCATCGCCGGCGCGCACTGCACTCGCCAGAAAGACCCGGCGAGCACCGCTGGCAGCACCCGGGCAAGGACCGCATCCACGCTGGAGCGGGGCACCAGCCAGGGGGCAGATCGGATTCGCGTGTACACCTTCGTTCACAAGGGCGTCCGCCAGTATGTGAGCCGACGCCCGGTCGGCATTTCAGCGCGAGTCGATGTGATCGAGGTGTATTACATCAAGGGCTGCTATCTGTGCATGGCGCCGAAGGATTTCAACGTCGCCACACTGCGCCTGGACACCCGCTCCTATCGCCGGGAGATCGAGGCCGCATCGGTGCGCTACGGTGTCGACAGGGCGCTGGTGCGCGCCGTCATCCATGCCGAATCGGCATTCCAGCCCAATGCCATTTCCATCGCCGGCGCCCAGGGCCTGATGCAGTTGATGCCCGACACCGCCGAGCGCTTCAACGTGAGCGATCCGTTCGACGCGCGGCAGAACATCCGAGGCGGCGTGCGCTACCTGGCGTGGCTGCTCAAGCGCTTCAACGGCAATCAGCGGCTGGCGCTGGCCAGTTACAACGCGGGTGAAATGACGGTCGACAAGTACAACGGGATACCCCCCTACGCCGAGACGCAAACCTACGTCGCCCGCGTGCAGTCCCTGACCGAGCGCTATCGCAACCATCCGTAGGGCGCCGGGGACGGAGGCGGCTCGCGAGCAAGCATGTAGGGCGCATAACCTGGAACAGGTTGTCCGCCGGCTTTTCGGCGGATAACGCTGACGCGTTATGCGCCCTACGAAGGGCGCCAAGGCTTCAGCCGAACTTCCACCCCGCCGCCGCCAGCCGCGCATCCAGCGTGGCGAGGTCGGCCTCCACCCGCGCTGCCGGTTCCGGCATGTAGGCCAGCGGATCGGGCAGCGAGGACGGCTGGCCGAGGAAGCCTTCGGTCGCCGCGTGCAGGCAGTAAGCGCTATACGCCGGGTTGTAGCCGCCCTCCTGCACCACCAGCAGCCGCCCGGCGCACAGCTCGTCGGCCAGCGCACGGGCACGGCGGGCCAGGCGGTTGAAGCCCTGCATGGTCACCAGTTGGCGGCCGTTGGGATCGAACTGCGAGGCGTCCAGGCCATTGGCGATGATCAGCAGATCGGGCTTGAACGCGCGCAACGCCGGCTCGACAAAGCGGCTGAAGACCATCTCGTAGAGCTGGTCGCCAGAGCCCATCGGCAGCGGCAGGTTGAGGTTGCTGCCCAGTCCCGCGCCAAAGCCGCGCTCGTCCACCGCGCCGGTCTGCGGGTGGCTCGGGCCCCAGGCGCCGTGGTCCATGTGCAGCGAGACGGTGAACACCGAGGGATCGTCGTAGAAGCCTTCCTGCGTACCGTTGCCGTGGTGCACGTCCCAGTCGACGATGGCGACGCGTTCCAGGCCAGCCGCCTGTGCGGCGCGCGCGGCAATCCCGGCGTGGTTGAAGAAGCAGTAGCCGTCCGCCATGGCCGGCGCGGCGTGGTGACCCGGCGGGCGCACCAGGGCCATGGCCGGATGGCCGCTGGCCAATACGCTTTCCAGCGCCGCCAGGCTGGTGCCGGCAGCGGCCAGCAGCCCGGCGAGACTGCCGGCGGACATCAGCGTGGTGCTGCTGAAGCGCTTGCCGGCGGCGTCCGCCTCGAAGATGCCGCTCAGGTAGTCGGCATCGTGGAAGCTCAGCAGATCCTCTTCGCTGGCGTGGCGGCCTTCGTGCCAACGCAGCGAGCCGGCCACCGGCCCGCGCTGGAGGATGGCGCGCATGTTGAGCAGCCGGGGATTGCTCTCCGGGTGCAGCAGCTGTTCGGCCAGCAGGTCGCTGGGCGGCGCCTCGAACACGCCGGCGGCGGTGTCGTGGCGCAGCACGTCGTCGTGCCAGAAAACATCCATCGTGTGACTCATCAGAAGCCCTCGGTTTCCATCACTGCGCGCGCAGGCGCAGACAACTGACACAAGTTCGCCCCCGGCCAGACCGGGGGCGAACGCCCATCAATCGATGATGGTGAGTTCCGGCGCCAGCTCGGAAAGGCTCGCCGAGCCCTTCTCGCCGCACAGCACGGTGTCGCCGAGCTTGATACCGAAGCCTTCGTTGTACAAGGACAGGTTGGGCTCGATGGAGAACGACATGTTCGGCTGGAACACGTGGTCGTCGGCCTCGTCCACCATCATCGCTTCCAGCCAGGTCGGCGGGTAGGCCAGGCCCAGGCTGTAGCCGATGCGGTGCACGCGGGTACGCGAGAGGTCGATGCGGTCGAGGATCTGGTTGCACACGCGGTTGGCCTCGCCCACCGGGGTGCCCGGCTTGGCGATCTCGATGGCGGCGTTGAACGCCTCGGTGAGCAGGGTCGCGACTTCCTTCACGCGCGGGCTGGGTTTGCCGATCACTGCGGTGCGCATGAGGATGGCGTGATAGCGGTTGCACACGCCGGCGTGTTCGAGGATCACCACGTCGCCATGGCTGATGGTCTGGCGGTGCGGCATGGCGTGGGTCATGGTGCTGCGACGGCCGGTGGCGCACATCGGGCTGATCGCCGAGTACTCGCTGCCGGCGCGGCCCAGGGCGTTGGCGACGATGCCCGCTACTTCCACCTCGGAGATGCCCGGCCGCAGTGCCTCGAAGGCGGCCAGCATGCCCTGGTCGGCCATGCGTGCGGCGCTGCGCTGGTACTCGATTTCCTCGGCAGTCTTGATCAGGCGGTTCTCGGCGACCAGCGGGCCGGCGTCTTCGAAACGGGCTTCTGGCATATAACCGAGCAGCGCGTTGTATTGTGCCGGAGAGAAGGTCGAAGCGGTCATCTCCAGGCCGATGCGCGCCTGGCTCAAACCCGCCTGGGCCAGCACGTCGGCAACGATCTTCAGCGGGTCCTGCTTGGCGATGTCATAGAAGATCGCCTCGTTGATGCACGACAGCTCCCAGGTGCAGGGCTCTTCGCTGGTGCGGGTGAGGAACACCGGCTCGGCCAGCTTCGGCGAGATGATCAGCGCCTGGTACCAGAGGAAGCCCAGGCTGTCGAAGCCGCTCAGGTAGTTGATGTTGTCCGGGTAGTTGACCACCAGGGCATCCAGGCCACGGTCGGCCATGCGGCGTTTGACGGCTTCGACGCGTTGACGGTAGGTGCGAGCGGGGAAAGCAGTAAGCATGGGGATTCCCTCCTCAGGGACAAGGTGCAAGCGACACAGGTGTTGTTGTTTGGGGCCGCCATCCAGCGGCCGTATGCGGGGTTGAAACAGTCAGCTGGGTGGTTGCTGTCGCGCCAGGTACAGGCGTACCAGCATCACCACCAGGGTGAGGACGATCATCAGGGTGGACACGGCGGCAATCGCCGGGTCGAGGTTGTAGCGCAGGCCGTCCCAGATGCGCTTGGGCAGCGTCACCACGTTCAGGCCGCTGGTGAACAGGGTCACCACCACTTCTTCCCAGCTCATCACGAAGCCCATGAAGAAGCTGCCGAGCACACCGCCGCGCACGTTGGGCAGCAGCACGTTCCACAGCGTCGGCCAGAGCCCGGCACCGAGGGAGCGCGAGGCCTTGTACAGGCTCTGGTCGAGCCGCGCGTAGGCCACCAGCATGGCGATCACCGAGTACGGCAGCGCCATCAGCAGGTGGCCGAAACCGACGCCCAGCAGACTGTCGAGCACGCCCAGGCGCGCATCGAGGTAGTAGATCGACATGGCCGAGACCACCTGCGGCACGATCATCGGCAGCAGCACGATGGCGGTCAGCAGCGTGCGGTGCCGGCGCTGCAGCCAGATGCCGGTGGCGAACAGGAAAGCCAGCGCCGTGGAGAGCGCACCGACCACCAGGGCCAGGCCCAGGCTCTGCAGGATCGACACCAGCCAGGCGCCGTCGAACAGCGTCGCATAGTGACGCAACGACCAGCCGCCGTCCGGGAAGGCCAGGTAGCGCTGGTTGCCGAACGACAGCGGGACGATCACCAGGATCGGCAGCAGCAGGAACAGCGCGGACAGCGCCAGGGCGGCCCAGGACAGCCAGCGGCCGACCTGCGGGCGTGGCAGTTGCGGCTTTTTCACGCCCTTGGGCATGGCGGAGAGATAGGTTCCCTGCGGAGTCACAGCTCAGCCCTCCCAAGCAGGCGGCGGTAGCCGATGAGTTGTCCGAACAGCAGCGCGCAACCGACCACCAGCAGCATCAGCACGATGCTCAGCGCGGCGCCCAGGCCCCAGTTGGACAGCTGGAACATCTGCACGTAGATGTACTCCGCGAGCATTGCCGCCTTGCCGCCGCCCAGCAGCGCCGGGGTGACGAAGCAGCCGAGGCTGAAGACGAAGACGATGGCCGATGCGGCGACCACACCGGGCAGCGTCAGCGGGATGAAGATGTCCTTCAGCGTCTGCCAGTGGCTGGCGCCCAGGCTGCTGGATGCGCGCAGCAGGCTGTCGTCCACCTGCTTGAGCGACGACAGCAGTGGCAGCACCGCATAGGGCACCATGAAGTGCACCATGCCGATCAGCGCGCCCAGTTCGTTGCGCACCAGCGGCGGCGGCGCGTCGAACCAGCCGGTGGCCATCAGCCCCTGGCTGACCAGCCCACCGTTGCGCAGCAGCACCAGCCAGGCGAAGGCGCGGATCAGCATCGACAGCCAGAACGGCAGCAGCACGAACAGCTCGATCAGTTGCCGGCCGCGCGGCGTCGCGAACCGCCAGCGGTAGGCGATCAGGTAGGCGATGGCGACGCTGATCGCGGTGGTCAGCAGGCAGATGCGCAAGGTGCGCCAGATCACGGCCTGCAGGTTGGCGTTGTCGGCGATGGCCGCGTAGTTCTGCGTGCCCCACTCCGGCAGGCTGAAACTCCAGCCCAGCACGCCGAGGGTCGGCAGCAGGTAGCCGACCACCACCAGCAATGGCAGCGGCAGGATCAGCAGGCCGTAGACCGGCAGCACGCCCGGTGCGAAACGTCGCATCTCAGCCACCGATCAGCGCGAGGTAGCGCTCCAGGGTTTCGCCGTAGTGTTCGGCATGCCACTTGTTGTTCAGCGACACCTGCTTCTTCAGGTTGTCCGGCGCGGTGGGGTTGATCGCCTGCAGCTGGGCGCTGAGCAGGTCGTTGGCCGCAAGGTTCACCGGGCCCATGTTGTAGACCTCCATGAGCTTGGCCTGCACTTCCGGCCGCAGCGCGTAGGCGATGAACTCCATGGCCGCCTTGGCGCCGGCCGGGTTGCCCTTGGGCACCATCCACACCGAGGGCGAAACGATGCCGCCGTCGAAGCTCCAGTCGATCTTGCCGCCGGTGTCGTTCTTCACCAGTTCCGCGCGGGTGTGCCACATCTGCGCCATGCTCACTTCGCCATCGCGGATCAGCTGCTGCGACTCGGCTCCGGTGGACCAGTGGGTGGCGATGTGCGGCAGCAGCTCCTCGATCTTGCGCAAGGCGCGGTCCACATCCAGCGGGTAGAGCTGCTCCGGCGGCACACCGTCGGCCAGCAGTGCGCATTCGAGGTTGGCGCTCATCCATTTGTAGAGGGTGCGTTTACCCGGGTACTTCTTCACGTCCCAGAAGTCGGCCCAGGACTTGGGCGGATTCTTGCCGAACTGCTCGTGGTCGTAGCCGATCACGTAGCTGTAGGTGTAGTTGGCGAGGCCGAAATCATGCACGTCGCCGTAGCCGATCAGCGACTTGTCGACGATGCCGAAATCGATGGGCGCGAGGAACTTGTCCTTGCCCAGGCGATAGGACGAATACATCTCGCCGTCGCACACGTCCCAGCGCACCGCGCCGCTGCTGACCTGAGTCTTCAGCGCACCCTCGGTGGGGCCGCTGCCATCGATCTTCAGCGTCAGCCCTGCCACCTCGTTGAAGCCGCCGAAGCTCTTCTCGAAGGCCGGCACCGCATCACCCCCCCAGTTGGCCACCACCAGGTTGCCGCCGGCAGCAAAGGCGCGGCCGCCGGTGCCGAACGGCAGCGCGCTGGCGGCGGCGAGCAGCAGCAGGCTGCGGTTGAAATCGCGGCGGCTGATGCCGGCGCGCTCGCCCTTCTGGGCAGCGATTTCGATGGCGTCTTCGATGAAGCCTTGGCGTTCTTTCATGGTGATTGCTCCCCGATCGTTGTTTTCGTTATGTGGTTGTCAGGCGGACAACAGGTGGCAGTGCTGCGGCGACCAGCTGCACCAGTAGCGCTGGCCGCTGCGCAGATCGGCCAGCAGCGGGTGCGCGACCGGCAGGCGCAGGTCGAGGCGCTCGCCCTGCTCCAGGGTCAGTTCGAGGTTGACGTGGGCCCCCTGGTAAGTGGCATTGCCGACGGTGGCGCACAGGCCGTTGTCGCGGCCGGCGTCCTGCAGCGGGCGCAGGTCGATATGCTCCGGGCGCACCGCCAGCCAGCTCTTGCCGCCCTGGTTCGCTTGGGCCGAATGGGCCACGCGCAGGTGCTGGCCACGGAAATCGCAGAGCGTGGCCTCGGCTTCGCGTCGTACCACGCCGACCTCCAGCAGGTTGGTGTCACCGAGGAAATTGGCGACGAAACGGCTGGCCGGGCGTTCGTAGACTTCGCGCGGGGTGCCGACCTGCTCCAGGCGGCCCTTGTTGAACACGGCGATACGGTCGGACAGCGCCAGGGCTTCTTCCTGGTCGTGGGTGACGAAGACGAAGGTGGTGCCGAAATCCTTGTGCATGCGCGCCAGCTCGCCCTGCATTTCCTGGCGCAGGCGACGGTCGAGGGCGGACAGCGGTTCGTCGAGCAGCAAGAGCCTGGGTTTGAACACCAGCGCACGGGCCAGCGCCACGCGCTGCTGCTGGCCGCCGGAGAGCTGGGCGATGCCGCGATTGCCCATGCCGGCCAGGCCGACGCGCTCCAGCACCTCGGCCACCCGGCGCTCGATCTCCGCGCCCGGCACCTTGCGGATGCGCAGCGGGTAGGCGACGTTCTGCGCCACGCTCATGTGCGGGAACAGCGCGTAGCCCTGGAACACCACGCCGAAATCGCGCTGGTCCGGCGACAGCTGGGTGATATCGCGGCCGTCCATCTCGATATGCCCTTCGCTGGGCTCGACGAAGCCGGCGAGCATCATCAGCGTGGTGCTCTTGCCCGAGCCCGAAGGGCCGAGCAGCGTGAGGAATTCGCCCTGGCGAATGCTCAGGCTGAGGTCGCTCAGGACCTGCAGGTTGCCGTAGCGCTTGCCCAGGCCGAGCAAGTCGACGAAATGCTGCATGGCGGGTCTCCAGCCGTTTTTCTTGTTGATCGGTGTTGGCTTGGGGCCATCTTCTGTGCAAATTTAACTAACGACAATTCAATAGATTTCCGCCTGAATCGTTAGTAAAATTCACACAAAAAGGTCTTCCATGCGTCAGAACAGTGCGTTCCGAATGCCTTCCCTCATCGCCCTGCGCGCTTTCGAGGCGCTGGTCCGGCAGGGCAGCATCAGCCGTGCGGCGCTGGAGCTGCACGTCACCCACGGGGCGGTCAGCCACCAGGTGAAGAAGCTCGAAGAAGAGCTGGGCATGGCGCTGGTGGAGCGCCAGGGCAAGGGCGTGAAACTGACCGCCGCCGGGCGCCAGCTGAGCCAGCAGATCAGCAGCGCCTTCGACCAGTTGCGCGACATCCGCCGTGCCCTGCCCAGCGAGGAACCCGCCGGCGAACTGCGCATCGCCTGCGCCCCGGCGCTGCTGGCACGGGTGTCGTCGCTGCTGGAGAAATTCCTGCGCAACTACCAGGAAGTCGCCCTGCACCTGCTGCCGATGAGCAGCGACCTGGGCCAGGTGGACATGGTGATTTCCTTCGGCGAGACGCACATCGAAGGCCAGCGCTTCGCCGCGCTGGGCGACATCCGCTACTTCCCGGTATGCAGCCCGCGCCTGCTCAACACCCAGGAACACCTGCGCAAACCGCGCGACCTGGCGCGCCAGGTGCTATTGCACGAGGACGATGGTTTCGACTGGAGCCGCTACTTCCTCGCCGCCGGCGTACCCGGCCTGCAGGCGCGGCAGAACGTCTTCCTGCCCGACGCCTACCTGACCATCCGCGCCGCGCTGGCCGGCGGCGGCGTGACCATCAGCGACCACATCCTGGCCGGCGAGGAGCTGGCCGAGGGCCGCCTGGTGCGCCTGTTCGACATCGACTTCCCGGCGCCCCACCCCTACTTCCTGATCATCCCGCCCCACGGCAACCAGGCCCTGGCGCGGGAGTTCGCGGATTGGTTGCTGCACGAGCTGGAGGCGATTCCGGCGTTTGATTGAGGAGCGAAATGCTCTTGTAGGATGGGTGGAGGCTATCCGGCAGGGCCTGCGTTGGGCGTTCGCGAGCAAGCTCGCTCCTACAAAGAGCACCATGGCGCACCCTGTAGGAGCGAGCCTGCTCGCGAACAAAGACCCGCTGTGGCGGGCGGCTATGTCCTCAGAGCTTCCGCCCACCGAGGAGGAAATACGACAACGCCGGAATCAGGATCAGCGCCCCGAGCATGTTCCAGAGGAACATGAAGGTCAGCAGGATGCCCATGTCCGCCTGGAACTTGATCGGCGACCAGGCCCAGGTGATCACACCCGCTGCCAGGGTCACGCCAACCAGCGCGACCACCTTGCCGGTGAAGGCGACCGCCTGCTGATACGCCACCGACAGTGGCAGCCCGGCCCGCTGCAACTGCAGCTGTACGCTGAGCAGGTAGAGCGCGTAATCCACCCCAATCCCCACACCCAGGGCGATCACCGGCAGCGTGGCGACCTTCACGCCGATGCCCATCATCACCATCAGCGCCTCGCAGAGAATCGAGGTGAGCACCAGCGGCAGCAGCGCCACCAGGGTTGCGCGCCAGCTGCGGAAGGTGATCAGGCAGAAGATGCCGACCGCCGCATAGACGTAGAACAGCATGCGGTGGTTGGCCTCGCGCACCACGCGGTTGGTCGCCGCCTCGATGCCGGCGCTGCCGGCGGCGAGGAGGAACTGGCGGTCCGGGGTGCTGTTGGCGCGGGCGAAGTTCTCGGCGATGCCGGCCACTTCGTCCAGGGTTTGCGCCTTGTGGTCCTTGAGGAAGGCGATCACCGGCATCAGCGAGCATTCGGTATTGAACAGCTCCGGGGTGTTCACCGAGGCCTGCTGGGCGGCGTAGTTGAGCACGTCCTGGTTGCGCTGCAGGCTGGCGAACTTGGGGTTGCCCTCGTAGGTGCCGGCGGTGATCTGGCGCACCGCGTTGACCAGCGAGGTCGTCGCCTGCACACCGTCGTGCTGTTGCAGCGCCCAGCCCAGGCGGTCGGCGAGGATCAGCGTGCGGTAGTTCAGGCAGCCTTCCGGCGCGGTCTTCACCATTACCGCGAAGAGGTCGCTGGAAAGTGCGTAATGGCTGGTGATGTAGGCGTTGTCGCGGTTGTAGCGCGAGTCGGCGCGCAGCTCCGGAGCGCCGGCGTCGAGGTCGCCGATCTGCAGGTGCTGGCTGACCAGCAGGCCACCCGCGCCGAGCAGCGCCGCCACGGCCAGGGCGATAGTCGCCCAGCGTCGCTCGGTGAAGTGATCCAGTAGCGCCCACAGCTTGCCGAGGCCCTGCCGGCGATCCACCTGACGTTCCTCGCGCAGGGCGCGCTCGGCGGCACGCTGGCTGACACCGACATAGGACAGCGCCACCGGCATCATCAGCAGCGACGTGAAGATCAGCACTGCCACGCCGATGCTGGCGGCGATGGCCAGGTCCTGGATCACCGGGATGTCGATCAGCATCAGCACGGCGAAGCCCACCGCATCCGACAGCAGCGCGGTGACGCCGGCCAGGAACAGGCGGCGGAAGGTGTTGCGCGCGGCCACCTGCTTGTGGGTACCGCGGCCGATGTCCTGCATGATCCCGTTCATCTTCTGGGTGGCGTGGGACACGCCGATGGCGAAGATCAGGAACGGCACCAGGATCGAGTACGGGTCCAGCGCATAGCCCAGCCACGCCACCAGACCGAGCTGCCAGACCACCGCCAGCAGCGAGCAGCCGATCACCAGCAGGCTGCTGCGCAGGCAGCGGGTGTAGAAGACGATGATGACGAAGGCGGTGACCACCGCCAGGCCGAAGAACAGCATCACCCGCAGCAGGCCGTCGATCAGGTCGCCCACCAGCTTGGCGAAGCCGATCACGTGCAGGCGTACTGCGCCCTTGCCCTCTTCGCCAGCGGCGAAGGCCCGGGCATCGCCCAGGTATTCGTACTTCAGGCGCAGCTCGTCGAGGGCGCGGGAGAATTCGCGGTAGTCGATGCCCTTGCCGGTGGCCGAGTCGCGGTCCAGCAACGGCACCACCAGCATGCTGGAGCGGAAGTCATTGCCCACCAGGCTGCCGACGATGCCGGCGCGGGCGATGTTCTGGCGCAACTGGCCGATGGCCTCGGGCTTGCCGTCGTAGCCGTCGGGCATCACCGGGCCGCCCTGGAAGCCTTCCTCGGTGACCTCGGTCCAGCGCACCGCCGGCGACCACAGCGACTTCATCCAGGCGCGGTCGACGCCGTGGCTGAGGAACAGCTGGTCACTGATCTGCCGCAGGCTGGAGAGGTAGGCCGGGTCGAAGATGTCGCCGTTGGGGTTCTCCACCACCACCCGCACCGAGTTGCCCAGGCCGCGCAGCGCGGCGCGGTTGTCCAGGTAGTTGCGGATGTAGGGATCGCCGTGGGGGATCATCTTCTCGAAGGCCGGGCGCATCTCCAGGCGGGTCACGGCCATGTAGCCCAGCACCAGGGTGACCAGGGCAATCAGGGCGATGAACAGCGCACGGTGGTTGAACACCAGGCGCTCCAGCAGGTTGCCGCTGTGGGCGTCGAAGTCCCGCAGTTCGCGGACTACAGGCATCTCGCCTTGCTTGAGGTCGACCATCAGGCTGTCTCTCTTTCTCTTGTTCTTATGAAGGGCCGGCGCACTCAGCGCACCGGCATGGCGTTCTCGCGAACGCCGCGGGTGCCGACCAGCAGCAGGCGACCGGGACCGGCCACGGCGCCGCTGACGGGCAGGCGCTCGGCCAGTTCCAGCGGTTTGAAGCTGACACCGCGGTCATCGCTGACCAGCCCCTGGCCAGCCTGGCTGAACAGGTACAGCCGGCCGCTGGCGTCGAAGCTGGCGGCGGTCAGGCTCACCGGCAGGCCGGTGTCGACCGCGCTCCAGCTCTCTCCACCGTCGACACTGCGCACCGCGTGCCCGCGCAGGCCGTAGGCGAACACCAGGCCAGGCTGCGCGACCACGCCGAAGAAGCTGCCGACATAGGGCGATGGCAGGGCGACGAAGCGTTCCTGCTGGCCCTCCTGCTGGTGGGAAAGGCGCAGCAACAGGCCCTGCTCGCCGACGATGAACAGGTCATCGCCGCTGGCCGCGATGGCGGTCAGGTGCAACGCCTGGGGGTTGTCGATGCGATGGTTCCAGGGCTCCCAGGTGCGCCCGCCGTCGCGGGTATGCAGGATCAGGTTGAAGGCACCGACCACGAAGCCTTCATTGGCATCGCGGAACCACAGGTCGAGGAACGGCTTGTCGGCGCCCTCCTCCTTGAATCGCCGCGCCTGCTCCAGCCAGGTAGCGTTGTCCGGCTGCGGATGGGCGGCGTAGTAGTCGAGCATCAGCTGGCCGATCTGCCGGCCATCGAGCTGGCGCCCCCAGTGGATGCCACCGTCGGCGCTGTGCAGCACCACGCCATCGTGGCCCACGGCCCAACCCTCGTTCGGCGTCGGGAAGTAGACGGCAGTCAGGTCCGAGCTGACCGGCACTTCGGCCTGGCGCCAGTGGCTGCCGCCGTCATCGGAGTACAGGATATGGCCGCGCTGGCCGACGCTCACCAGCCTGTTGCCGGCACGGGTGACGGCCAGCAGCGGTACGCGGCTCGGTGCGTTGCTGTAGGCCGCCGGCAGGTCGAGCACGTCGACAAAACCATCAGCCTGTTCGCCAGCCTGGACGCCACCCGCCAGCAGCAACGCGCCCAGGAATAACAGGCGCTTGAAGGGGATCTGCATGGAGCTTTCCTCGGGTAGAACAGCGGCGGCTCCGGGGGAGCCGCCACTTCTTTCATCAGCGAATACCGCTACCGGCCAGCGCCTCGGGGGACCACTGGGTCTTGGCCAGCGGGTCGATGTAGCTGATGCCGCCGTACGGGCCGACGACGCCGTTGATGTTGTAGGAGCCGGCAGTCAGGTCGTAGATCATGAACGGCGTGGCGTCCGGGATGCGCTTGTCGTAGCTCTGGCTGAGGAAGGCGAAGGAGCCGCGATAGAGCTGGCCGCGAGCGTCGTATTGGTCGGAAGCCAGGGCCACCCAGCTGTCTTCGTCGAGGTAGAAGCGACGCTTGGCGTAGATGTGCCGCGCGCCGGATTTCAGCGTGCCTTCGACGACCCACACGCGGTGTTTCTCCCAGCGCACGTAGTCGGGCGAGAGGTGGTTGGGCGTGACCACCGGCTTGATGTCGCTGGCATAGGTCAGGCGGTAGGTGTTGTAGGGCACGATCATTTCCTGCTTGC
Source organism: Pseudomonas sp. HS-18 (assembly GCF_020401845.1). Classification (NCBI taxonomy): domain Bacteria; kingdom Pseudomonadati; phylum Pseudomonadota; class Gammaproteobacteria; order Pseudomonadales; family Pseudomonadaceae; genus Pseudomonas; species Pseudomonas sp. HS-18. The sequence continues at coordinate 2,975,336 of NZ_CP084413.1, read as the reverse complement.
CCACCAGCTTCCAGTCGTAGCGGTCCAGCGCACCGTTGAAGACGAACACGTCGTCATAGGTACCAGCGCCGGCCATGCCGGGGTTCGGGGTGTCGTAGGCGAGGTTCGGCGCGAGCTTCACGCGGCGCTGGCCGGGCAGGTACTGCCAGGCGCGGCGCGGCTGCTGCAGCGGGTTGGCGGCGTCCTTGAGCATCATCGCCTCGCCGGCGCGACGGGCCGGGCCGCTGTAGTACAGCTTCATCTGGTAGTAGACCTCGGAGCCTTTCACCGGCTGGGTGAGGTCTTCGTACACCGGGTAATTGATGAAGGCCTGGCCGGTGGTGGCAAGGTTCGCGCTGCCCGAGGCGTCGACGTTCCAGGAGTCGTACTTGGCCTTGATGTTCACGCCCTGGTAGCGCAGCAGGAAGTTCCACATGGCTTCCGCGCCAGTCTGCGGAATCGGGAACGGCACGCCCGGCAGCGCGTTGTCGATGGCCGTGCCGCCTTCCAGGGACTGCGCGGTGACGGCGTTCTTCTTGCTGTTTTCCAGCACGGTATCCGGCAGCGCGGCGCTACGGTGGGTCGGATAGACGTCGACGCGGAAGGTCGGATAACGCTTGGCCAGCTCGACGGTGGTGGCCGACAGCTGGTTCTTGTACTGCTCGACGTTCTTGCCATCGATCACCAGCAGCGGCTTCTCGCCGGCGAATGGGTCCGGGCGCATGGAATCGCCGGCCTTGAAGCCGGCCGGGGCGCTGGTCAGACCGCCGGCGTAGGCGGGAATCGAGCCGTCGCTGCTGGCGGCTTTCTCGGCGCCGACCAGGGTCAGGGTGCTGCCCAGCTGGGCAGCGTCCTGCGGGGAGACAGCGGCCTGGGCCAGACCGCAGAGGGTCAGGCCGAGGGCGGTGGCGATCAGGGTGGGTTTGAATTTCATGCTGGGTTTCTCCTGCTTCGAGAGCGAAGCCTTACGTGAAATCAGAAGGTGGCCTTCAGGGAGGCGGTGACCATGCCGCGGTCCTTCAGCAGGGGCGCGAGGCCGCCTTGCGAGGTGATCTGGCCGGGGATGCACTGGTACTGGCCGTTGGCGCCGGGGGTGTTGTTGTCGCGGCCGCTCTCGCAGGTATCGAAGGGGCCGAAGGCGTCGACGTATTTCAGGTCCAGGCGGTACTTCTGGTGGAAGTCCGCGGCCACGCCAACGGAGTAGCTGCCGGCGTCCTCGTTGCCGCCCAGTTGCACCGCCGAGTTGCCGTGCAGGCCGACGTTGTAGGACATGGGCATGGACAGGTCGACGCCGGGGAAAGCCTGGTACCAGGTCGGAGTGAAGTTGGCCGACATGGCGTAGGCGTTGGTGGTGACCTTGTCGACACCGTGGTAGCTGGAGTCGCCCTTGAAGGTCTGCTCGCCTTCGGTGACGTCGATCAGGTGCGTCAGGGTGCCTTCCACCGCCAGCGACGAGGCGTCCCACAGCGGGGTGGCGCCGAAGGTCACCAGGCCGTTGAGCACGACGTGGAAGGTCTTGCCGCGGGCAAGGCCGGTGTCGCCGTCGCTGGGCAGCTCGCCGATCAGGTTGGCGCCATTGACCGCGCCGCGCTTGGCGGCCGCGTAGAGGGTCGAGTTGACGGTGGTGAAGTTGCTCGCCAGCGGCATGTTCTCGCGGTAGTTCAGGTCCATGCCGACGCTCACGCCGGCGATTTCCTTGGACAGGCTGATGCCGTAGATATCGATGTCGTCGGCATAGGCGGTGATGTAGTTCATCCCCTGCAGGCCGGCGAGGCCGGGCTTGTGCAGGTTCGGTGCGTCGATGAGTACCGCCGGCAGGGTGTCCGAGGTCTTGCGGTAGTAGAAGCCCAGGGTGCCGTCGAGCCACTCCGGGCTCCACTTGGCCATCAGGCCGAAGTCGCCGGTGTTGTTCGGCTCGCGGTCGTGTCCGCGGGGCGCGGCGTAGAAAGCATTCTGCGCCGGCAGCGGCAGCCAGAAGACGTTGCCGCCGTCGTTGAGCATGTCGTAGGGGCCCATGTAGGTGCCGCCTTCGGGGAAGCGCGAGTTCTCGAACTCGAGGAAGTACTGCGCGGCCAGGGTCAGCTCGGGGTTTACCGTCAACGAGGCGGACAGCTGGTTGCGCGGCATGAACAGCTCTTTCGCCTCGGTGCCCGGTACGTTGTAGAGCTTGCCCAGGTCCAGGGCCGACTGGCCGTAGTTGATGCCGTTGGCGGCGCTGAACAGCGTCTCGCCCCAGTAGATGGTGTGGCGGCCGAGCTTGCCGCTGAGCTGCATGTCGTCACCGACCTGGTGGCTGGCGAAGACGAAGGCATCGAGCAGCTCGCCCGATGGACCGTTGTAGTAACGGTCGGCGAAGGTGCTCAGGCCGTGGCTGGCCGGCTGCGCGCCACGCGGGGCGATTACCGTGCCGTTGCGGCTGACCAGGTGGCCGGCGTTGCCCTTCTGGCCGGGGAACGGGTTGTCGGAACCGACATCATCGTAGGCATGGTCGTACCAGCCGGCGGCGCTGAGGCGGAAGCCCATGCTGTCGCGGTAGACGAAGTCCAGTTCGCTGAGCAGGTCGAAGCGCTGGGTCACCGGGGTGCCGGAGGAGAAGTTGCGGTCGCCGTCGTTGGTGTTGGCGGTGCCGGCGATCTTGCTGTTGGGCGACTCGACCCGTTGCCCGTAGCTGAGCTTGACGGTGTTGTCGAAGCGGATCGACAGGTCCGGGTTGCCGGTGTCCAGTTCGAAGGCCTGCAGGGGCTGGCCAGCCATGGCGGCGAGGACTGCGCTCGCCAGCAGGCAGCGCTGCAGGGGACGATTCGGATTGCTCTGGTGATGCATGCGTGTGCTCCGTTTCTTGTTGTGGTCGGGACGCTTTCCGGGCCCGTCCCGCAGCCCCTTCTTTGCTCTGGAAGAGCGTGCGCCGGGGCGCACGAGGGCCTGCCCCGGCGCGAACGCCGGAACCGGGGGTTGTCGTTGAGTCAGGTGTGGTGGATCAGCGGTCCAGCATCTGGATCAGTGCTTCGGCCTCTGGCCAGTCGCCGAACCCCGAAGCGGGATTGAGGTGGCCGACACGGCCCAGCTCTACCAGGCTCGCGCCCCAGGCCTCGGCCAGTCGCCGTACGGCATCGGGCGTGGCCAGCGGATCGTTGTCGCTGCACGCCACCAGGGTCGGGAACGGCAGAGGCTGCTGCGGCAGCGGTGCCCACCCCATCTCGGCAAGCACGGCAGGCCTGGGATAGTGGGCCGGCCAGTCGCCGTCCAGGTCCGGCGGGGTTGCCAGCAGCGCGCCCTTGATCGGCCGGCTGTAGCGCGCCGCCCAGTGCGCGACCATCAGCACACCGGCGCTGTGGGCCACCAGGATCACCTCGCCGTCGATGCCTTCAAGCTCGCACTGAATGGCTTCGATACGGGCGTTCAGGTCGAGTTTGTTCTCGGTCAGTGGCGGCACGCTGCGAACATTGGGCAGGCGCTGCTGGAGCAGGGTCTGCCAGTGCTCGGCCACGTGGTCGCGCAGGCCGGGAACCATGAGGACGGTGGTGGAAGATTTATTGTTGTTCACCGGTTCACCTTTCAGTGATTTCGAACTTGTTGGACAGACAGTAGAGATGCCCCGGTGGCGGTGCTTTGCATTGAGCGTCAGGCACTTCGCATTTGATGACAGCCTGCCCCCCACCCGGCATGTCGTCGCTGAGCCAGGGGCCGTGCGTTACGGGACGTACGGTGCATTCCAGAGCGCCGGAAGCACTGGCCGAAGCACGAACTTTCGTACACGCTTGGTTACAGCTGTCGCTAGAATCTGATGTCATCGACCCAGCCAGCGTGCGCCCCGGTCGCCAGGTGTCCATGAACCCTGCCGACACGGAGCAACCACAAGAACAAGAAGGCGATTCACGCATGACCCCAATGGTTCGCATTGCGGCCCTCACCAACTACCTGGAAGTGGCCAGGCACCTGGGCCTCAACCCGCAGCAACAACTGAGTGCGGTGGGCCTTTCCCAATCCATGCTCGAGCACCCGGAGCAGCGCATTCCCGTTGCAACGGCAGTGACCCTGCTGGAAGAGTCGGCGCGCATCAGCGGCTGCGAAACCTTCGGCCTGCGCATGGCCGAATCGCGCCAGCTCGCCGACTTTGGCGTGATCAGCCTGCTGTTGTCGCACCAGGCGACGCTGCGCGAGGCGATGGATACCATCATTCGCTATCGGCACCTGCTCAACGAATCCCTGGCGCTGTACGTCGACCAGGAAGGCAAGATGGCGATCCTGCGCGAGGAGCTCCTCACCGTACCGCCAATGCCCATGCGCCAGGGCCTGGAGCTGGCCCTGGGCACCCTCTACCGCCTCTGCGCCGCCCTCCTCGGCCCGCACTGGCGACCGATCAGCGTCAACTTCAGCCACGACGCCCCGGCGGACCTGCAGGTGCACCGCCGGCTGTTCGGCTGCAAGATCGAGTTCGGCAGCGAGTTCAACGGCATCGTCATCCCCGCCGCCGACCTGGACGCCGCCAACCCCATGGCCGACCCGGCCATGGCCCGGCATGCGCGCAGCTTCGTCGACTCCCTGCCCGGCGCCACCGACGGCAGCACGCTGAACGAGGTGCGCAAGTCCATCTACCTGCTGCTGCCCATGGGCCGCGCGACCATCGAGCAGATCGCCCAGTCGCTGGGGTTGAACGTGCGCACGCTGCAACGGCGCCTGGAAGACAACGGGGTGACCTTCTCCGACCTGATCAACGAGGTCCGCCGCGAGCTGGTGCTGCGCTACATGGAGAACCCGCGCTATTCGCTGGGGCGCATCGCGGATTTGCTGGGGTATTCGATGCCCAGCTCCTTCACCCGCTGGTTCGCCGTGCAGTACGGGATGTCGCCGGCGGCGTGGCGCAAGGAGCATCTGGGGCGGGAGGGGGAGTAATTTTTCCCTGAGGGGAACGGTGCCGTGCGGTTCGCGAGCAAGCTCGCTCCTGCAAGAGCACGCCCTGGCTTTGGCTTTGGCTTTGGCTTTGGCTTTGCAAGACTTCCAGATAAACGTCAGCGCGCTTCGAACGCCCCGTTCAGGAGGCCTCGGCGTACGCGGAAGTTTCTCTGGAAATCTTCAAGAGCAAAGTACGTAGGGCGGATCGGCTCACCCCGCGACCTTCAACATCCCCAACACCAACAGGGCCAGGAACACCGTCTCCCCCACCATCAGCAGGATCGGCTTCACCCCCACCGTCGCCAAAGCCTTGAGCTGGGTCTTCATGCCCAGCGCCGCGATGGAAATCACCAGGCACCACTGCGACAGCTTCCCGCCGGCCTCTACCAGCATCGACGGCAGATAGCCGGTGCTGTTCACCGCCGCCAGCAGCACGAAGCCCACGGCAAACCACGGCAACAGCGGCGGACGTTTGTCGCCCGGTTCTACGCCGCGGGCGCGGGTGATCATCGCCGCGCAGAGGATCACCGGCAGCAGCATGGCCACACGCATCAGCTTGACTACCGTGGCACTGTCACCGACTTCCTTCGAGATGCTGTAACCGGCGCCGACCACCTGGGCCACGTCATGGATGGTGCCGCCGAGGAAGATCCCCGCCTGCAGTGGCGGCAGGCCCAGTGCACGGACGATCATCGGGTAGAGGATCATCGCCAGGGTCGACAATGCCGACACGCCAAGCACGGTGAACAGCGTGGCCTTTTCCTTCTGCGTGTGCGCCGGCAGCGCCGCGGCCAGCGCCAGGGCCGCCGAGGCGCCGCAGATGGCGGTGGCGCCACCGGTGAGCAGGCCGAAGAGGAAGTTGAAGCCCATGGCGCGCGCCGCCGCAATGGAAACCAGGATCGTCACCGTCACCAGCACCACCACCATGACCACCGGCTGCCAGCCCAGTTCGGCGATCTGCCCGAAGGTGATACGGATACCGAGCAGCGCCACGCCCAGGCGCAGGATTTCACGGGCGGTGAATTCGATGCCGGCCTTGCACACGCTGTCGGCCGCGAGGAAATTCATCGCCAGGCCGAGCAGCAACGCGAAGAGCATCACCGGCGCGCCGTAGTGTTCGGAGAGGAAGGTCGCGGCCGCCGCCACCATGGCGCTGACCAGCAGGCCCGGCAGCAGCGTGCGGCTGCGCGTGCCAAGTGCGGAAATCGTCAGCACGGTCATGCAGGCACCTCCTGATCGGCGATCACCACATGACACTCGCCGGCAATCCAGGAAATCCCGTGCCGGCGCAGGCCGAAACCCTTGATGCCCGCCGGGCAACCCGTGGCCAGGTCGAAGCGCAGGCCATGGGCCGGGCACTGCAACCAGGGGCCATCCAGGCGCCCGCTGAACAGCGACGCGCCGGCGTGGGGGCAGCTGTCTTCGATGGCATGCAGCTCACCGTCGATATCGAACAACAGGAAGATGCCGTTCTCATGATGGAACAGGCTTCTGCCGCCGCGCGCCGGCAGGCGTTCAGCGGGAATACGGACCACACCGCTCATGCCGGAATCGCCTCCGGGAACTGCCGTTCCAGCGCACGATAGAGCGCCGCCAGCAGCTGTTCCGGGCTCTGCCCGCCGAGGGCGAACGCGCGGCCCTCGAGGAGGAACATCGGCACGCTGGAGTCGGCCAGGGCCACGCGGCGGCCGATGAACTGCCGCGCGCCATCGGCCAGCGCGTCGTCGAAGTCGACCACGTTGAAATCGCAGGCGCGCAGCAGGCGGCGCAGGGTATCGCGCTGGCCGATGTCCTGGCCGAGCTGGAAGTGCGCGCGAAAGATCATCTCCAGCAACTGTTCCTTCTGGTTGTCGCTGCCCACGTGCACCGCGCGCTGGAATACCCGGTGCGCATAGGTGGTGTTGGGCATGGTGAGGATGCGTTCGAGGTCAAGATCAACCTTCGCGCCCTCCGCCGCCCGCCGCACCTCGCCCATGCGTGCCTTCACCGCACGCTTGCCGCCCAGGCGGCGCTGGTAGAACTCGGCAAAGGGCTCGCCCTCCATGGCAATCTGCGGCAACAGCTGCAGGCCGAGCCAGCTCACCCGCACGTTCAGCTCCGGACGCTGGCGTGCCAGCAGTCGCAACGCGGCGTCGAGGTTGCGCTTGCCGATCAGGCACCAGGGACAGATGAAGTCGAAGGTCATTTCCAGGTTCAGAGTCGGCATCAGGCGCCCTCCTCTTCACCGCGCAGGCGGCGCATGTCGTTGTGGTAGTGGCGGCGGGCATAGATGAACACCAGCGCGGCGAGGATGCTCAGCAGCGGGATGAGCTGGAAGGCGCGATCCAGGCCGATATGATCGGCCAACACACCGGTGAGCAGCGGGCCCGGGGCCAGGCCCAGCAAGTTGTTGGCCAGGGTCAGGGTGGCGAAGGCGGTGCCATGCACCGCCGGCGCGGTGAGGTTGGCGACCATGGCGCCGGACGGCCCGGAAGTACCGGCGGCGACCAGCATGCCCAGGCAGATCAGACTCAGCTGCGTGGTGCCCGGTGGCAGGTGGAAGGCAATGGACAGCAGCACGCAGCTGACCAGGCAGAAGCCGATGGCGAGGATGATCTTGCGCGGCGGGTTGGCGCGGCCCAGGCGGTCGCAAAGGATGCCGCAGAGCACCATGCCGCTGCCACCGACCAGCACGATCACCGCCGAGATCAGTCCGGCCTTGCCGGTGTCCAGGTGGTAGTAGCGGTTCAGGTAGCTGGGAATCCACACCATGACGGCGGCAGCGACGAACAGTTGCAGGCCACTGCCCAGGTAGGCGGCGATCACCGAACGGCTGCCGAACAGGCTGCGCAGGGAACGCCCGCCCACCTGGCGCGGCGCTTCGGCGGCGGCTACCGGGGCGATGCGTTTCTCACTGACGATCAGCGGATAGAGCAGCGCCAGCAGCAGGCCGAACAGCGCCATGCCGGCGAAGGCCCAGCGCCAGCCCAGGTGCGCGGCGAGCACGCCGCCCAGCCCCATGCCGAGCACCGAGCCGAACATGCCGCCAGCCATGAAAGCGCCGGTCAGGGTGGCGCGCAGGTGCGCCGGGAAGACCGAGATCACCACGGCGATGCCGACGCTGCCATAGGCGGCCTCGCCGACGCCGACGAAGAAGCGCGCGGCGAACATCTGCGGGAAGTTCTGCGCCACCGCGCAGCCCAGGGTCGCCAGGCTCCACAGCATGGCCATCAGCGCCAGGCTGCGCACGCGGCCCCAGCGGTCGGCGAGCAGCGACAGGGGGAAGGTCAGCAAACCGACCATCACCGCGACGATTCCGCTGAGCAGGCCGAGCTGTGCGTCACTCAGGGTCCATTCGACCTTGAGCAGCGGGAACACGGCGTTGAGCACCTGGCGCGACATGTAGTCGGAGATCAGCAGGCCGAAGGTCAGGGCGAACACCACCCAGGCATAGCGGCGCGGCACGCTGGGCGCGGTGGCAGGGATGTCGCCCAGGGCGACGGAGTGGATGGCCATGGTGCTAGCTCTCCGGGGGAGTCAGTGGATTCTTGTTGTTCTTGGATAAAGCCAGTGCGGGTTACTGGCAGAACCCGCACTGGAGCCTGTCACGCGCGCTGCGGGACGGACTTCTGGCCCGGCTGGCGGTTGGGCGCCATGCCGTTCATGCGCAGGGTTTCCTCGACGCTGTCGTACTGCACGCCGATCTTGTAGATGGCGCGCGCTTCCTTGCCACTGGCGACCTCGCGGCCCAGTTCGTGGGCAACGCGGACACACTGCTGGATCTGCTCGACCGAGGTCATGCGCTGGCCATGCTGGCCGATGATGGTGTCCTCGATGCCGCACCGCGGGTGCAGCCCCATGGCCAGCGCCATCATGTTGAACGGCAGGACGTTCTTGAGCAGCGACTCGGCGGTGACGGTGGCGCCGTCCGGTGCACGGTGCACGAAGTTCATGAAGTTGAACGGGTTGGGGCCGTCGAAACCGCCGCCGATGCCGATCCAGGTCAGGTTCAGCGGGCCCTTGTAGACGCCCTTGCGAACCAGGCGCTCGAGGGTTTCCAGGGCATGCATGCCGGTGAGCTGGAAGTGCGGCTGGATGCCCGATGCCTGCAGGCGCTTGAGGTGCTCCTCGACCCAGGCGGGGCCGGCCGGCACGGTCATCTCGCTGTAGGCCGCCTGGTAGAGCGGGTTTTCCAGGGAGGTACCCTTGAGGTACTCCGGATAGAGCAGCTCCATGATGTTCATCTGAGTGGTGTTGATCGCCACCGTCACCTGATCGGGCTTGGGGGTCAGCTCGGCGAGCATGTGGCGGGTGTCGTCGGACAGCCACTTGGCCGCTTCGCCGTCGCTTTCCGGGGCGAAGGAGATCGAGCCGCCGACCTGGATGATCATGTCCGGCACCGCTTCGCGCACACCTGCGATCAGCTCGTTGAACTTGGACAGGCGCTTGGAGCCCTTGCCGTCCAGCTCACGCACGTGCAGGTGGAGCACGGTGGCGCCTGCTTCGTAGCAGTCCACGGCCTTCTGCACCTGCTCGTCCATGGTCACCGGGATGTCTTCGGGGAAGTCCTCGGGCATCCATTCCGGGCCGTAGGGAGCGGTAGTGATGACCACCTTTTCCTGGTTCTCGGGGTGCAGCGAATCGTCGAAGAATTGCATGTCTGTCTCCTGGAATTGTTGTTGTCGAGAGGGCTCAGAACGGCTTGTCGCCGATGATTCCGGCGCGCTCCATGCGGCGCACGCAGGGCGGGTAGTCCATCACTGCGTAGTGCTGGGTACAGCGGTTGTCCCAGATCGCCACGTCGTTCTTCTTCCAGCGCCAGCGCACCTGGAATTCGGGGATGTACACCTGGCTCACCAGGTAGCGCAGCAGGTCGGACGCGCCGGGGTTGGCGTCCTGGCCGAAGCGCACGTTCTGCGGGGTGTGGTAGTTGCTGAAGTGAGTGGTGAAGGCATTGACGAACAGCACCTTCTCGCCGGTCTCGGGATGGGTGCGCACCACCGGGTGCTCCGCGTCGGGGTACATGGCCTTGAGTGCCAGGCGCTTCTCGATGGGCATCGCCGCACCGAAGCTGGCTTCGATGCTGTGGCGGGCGCGCAGCTTGGCAATGCGCTCCTTGATCTCAGCCGGGAGCATGTCGTAGGCCAAGGCCATGTTCGCCCACATGGTGTCGCCCCCGACCGGCGGGCACTCCACGCAGCGCAGGACGCAGCCCAGGGGCGGCGCCTCGCGCCAGGTGGCGTCTGTGTGCCAGGCGTTCTCGTAGCGGTCGTTGGGCAGGTCCGGGGTCTTGTAGATGCGCACCAGGCCCGGATGCTCCGGGTCGCTGCCGGCCACCGGGTGGTCTTCCAGCTCGCCGAAGCGACGGGCGAAGGCGACGTGCTCGGCGCGGCTGATGTCCTGGTCACGCAGGAACAGCACCTTGTGCTTGAGCAGCAGCTCGCGCAGCTCGGCGAACAGCCCTTCGTCGCGCGACGCATCGCCCAGGTTCACGCCTGAAATCTCGGCGCCGATGCTGCAGGTCAGACGTTCTACGTGCATGGCGACGCCCTCAGATGACGAAGATCGACGAGCCGGTGGTCTTGCGCGACTCGAGGTCGCGGTGGGCTTGCACGGCATCTTCCAGTGCGTAGTGCTGGTTGATCTCGATGCGGATGTCACCGTTGCCCACGTGGGTGAATAGCTCGTCCAGCAGCGCCGCCTTTTCCGCCGGGTCGGCGATGTAGTCGGCCAGGGCCGGACGGGTGAGGAAGATCGAACCCTTCATCGCCAGCAGCACCGGATCGAACGGCGGGATCGGGCCGGACGCGGTACCGACGCAGACCATCAGCCCGCGCCGTTTGAGCGACTCCAGGGAGGTCATGAAGGTGTCCTTGCCGACGCTGTCGAACACCACGTCCACGCCACGTCCGTCGGTGAGTTCGCGCACGCGCTCGGCGACGCTTTCATGGCTGTAGTTGATGACCTGCTCGCAGCCGTGGGCGAAGGCCACTTCGGCCTTGGCATCGCTGGAAACGGTACCGATCACCCGCAGACCGAGCAGCTTCGCCCACTGCGCGACGATCAGCCCGACACCACCGGCGGCGGCGTGCAGCAGGATGCTCTGGCCCGGCTTGAAGTCGTGAATGCGGCGCAGCAGGTAGGCCGAGGTCAGGCCGCGCATGGTCATGGCGGCGGCGGTCTCGAAAGCGATGTTCTCCGGCAGGCGGATCAGCGGCGCCGCCGGAACCAGGCGCTCGGTGCTGTAGGCGCCGAGGGTGTTGATGAAGCCGGTGTAGGTCACGCGGTCACCGGGCACGACGTTGGTCACGCCCTCGCCCACCGCGACCACCACGCCGGCGGCTTCCACGCCCATGCCGCTGGGCAGCGGAACGGCGTAGGTGCCATTGCGGAAGTAGGTGTCGGCGTAGTTCAGGCCCACCGCCACATGGCGGATGCGCACGTGCCCCGGGCCGGGCTCGCCGACCTCCACATCCTCGTAACGCAGGACTTCGGGTCCCCCTGTTTCATAGAAACGAACGGCTTTGGCCATGGCCGGAATCTCCAGTTGTCTTGTTGTCGTGGGCGCTTTCGATTGGAGCGGACAAGCGCCTTTGAGCGGACAATAGGCAGGGGGCCGGCGGGCAGCTTCACATCGTGCGACAGGGGCTTTTCATTTCGTGACAGGCGCGCGGCGCCGGTGGACGGAAGGCGGCTGCGGCCGGGCGGCCGCAGCGCGGGTTCGGATCAGTGGAACGGGAAGATGTAGTTCATCCAGGCCGCCATGCGCAGGAGGATCTTGCGCATGATCGCCACGTGGTGGAAATGTTGGCTGTACAGCGCTGCCTGGCCGTAGGAGCCACCGGGCATCAAGCTGGCGTACTGGGCATAGTCGGGGTCGGTGATCTCGATGAACACCGGCACACGGCCGGCCGGCGGTGAGCCGGTGTAGCTGAGCAAGGTCCCGGAAGGCTGGACCTGGCCCTCGCCGATCACCCCGATGACCTGCTTGACCTTGCCACTGAAGACCTTGCCGGGAATGCCGTCGAAGGCAATCTCCGCCTCATCCCCGGAAGTCAGGCGCAGTTGGCTGTTCTGGCGCATCCAGGCGACGAAATACTGGCCTTCGTCCGGGACGAAGACCATCGAGGGGCGTAGCGGCAGGCGTGTCGCCATCATTCCCGGGCGCAGTGAGACGTGAGTGACGAACCCCCGTGAAGGCGCCCGCACCACTGTGTTGTCGAGGTTGAACTGGGCCAGCGCCAATTGCGCGTTCAGGTCGTCGACGCGGGCAGTGGTGAGGTCGACATCACGCTTGTTGCCAACATTGCGCAGGGCCAGCTCGCGGGCGCGGGCCTGGTCGGCGCGCGCCGATACCAGTTGCGCCTTGATCGAATCCAGCTTGAGCTGGAAAGGCCTGGGGTCGATGCGGAACAGCACGGCGCCCTTCTCGAGCATCTCGTTGCCCTTCACCGGTACCTCGATCACCTGGCCGGTCACCACAGGGATGACCGGCGTGGTCACGAAATAGGTGCGAGCCACCTCGGAATACGGGTGGTTGTAGTTCATGGTGAAGATCAGCGCGCCGATCAACACTACGCCGCCAAGCACGGCGGTAGGCACTGTCCACTTGTTCAGCGGGATGCGGAAGATCTTGAAGATGGCGATGCAGATCGCGGTGTAAGTCAGGATCAGCAACAGGTCCATGGCTCAGCCCTCCCCGCCGGGTCGTGACGGCGGGGCTGCTGGCGGAACTGGCGGCGGTTCGGCAATGACAGCGGGAGCGCGCCCTTCGAGTACCTCGAGCCGCTGGCGCAACTCGGCCAGTTGCCCTTCGAGATATTCCGCCTCGGCCTGTGGCGTCCTGCCGTGGTGGAAGCCCCAGCCACGGTCCTTGCGGTACAACATGGCCCAGATCCACAGGAACGGCCAGAGGGCGTGCAGGGTAAACAGGCTGACCCAGCCCGCCGCATGTATCGCGTCCTGATGCGGATGGTCGCGGTGAACGGCAATCTCGTAGGGAATGTCGTGCAGTACGATGATCCCGTAGAACAACACCACGGCGGCGAAGATCAGTATTCCCAGGGCAACGTAATCGAGCATCCCACACTCCTTGATCCCGGGCCCAATGCCTGGGAAGTCCGGATGAGTATGGCTTAGCCCCGGCGATCTGCACGATAGTGCTCAGGCCCGTGTGGCGGAGTTTAGAGCAATCGCCAGGCCGCCCTGGGCGCTGGGTTGCAACAGCTCCCATTCGTCAGGCCAGCCATCCAGCTGCCGGGATTTCGCGTTCACTTATCAAGGGGATCGCCGGGAGAAACGACATGCGAAAGTCCACCCTCCTGCTGCTGATCGGTGCGCTGGCCGTGCTGCTCGGCGGCTCGTCCTGCGGCGGTCACAACGACCGCCATGACGCCCCACCCAGACCGCCCATGGACGATGGGGAGATGGGCTACCAGCGGATTCCGCAGCAGCAGATCCAGCCCCAGGGGCAGTCGATTGCGCAACGCTGAAGCAGTCCGAACGCCGGCGTTGGCGCAAGCCAGGGTCCGCTCCTGCGAGAAGCCTCTGCGCCTGGCCCGGCTATCACCCCAGCCCTCGCCCTCATGGCGAGTGGGCCGCTCGGTGCAGGATGAAACCTTTGCCTCAGTCTGCTCGGACTGCCCCACTCACTGATTAGCGGGGCGCGCAGCCAGGGCCAGGGTAAGGGCATGCACGGGCAGCAATTTCCCAGAAGAAGACGGTGGCACCTACGCGGGCGTGGGCGTCATCAGGATCACCCGCGTCACCACCAACGCCAGCAACCCGACCACGGCGAAAGCGATGATGGTCGCCACGCCGCCGTCCTGCTGCAGAAAATCGGTCAACGCCGCAAGGGCTGCGGCCAGGAACAGCAACACCAGGCCAAACCACTGCATCCGCAGGGCGCGCAGGCGCCACGACCCAGGATGCTGGCTCAGGACGGTCTTCTGGTTGCCCATGGCGGCATCTCCATGAGGGGTGTCACACCACGCTAACAGGCAATCCGCCCCATGACGCGGGAACTGACGAAACGTACAAGGGAAGCCCGTACGGCGGCGCCATCGAATTGAAACCTTCATCCCCTGTCGCTGCCGAATGCTCATCGAAACGGCCGGGCCAGCAGGCCAGAGCGTTTCGCCATTGATACAGGTCCCCATGCTTGGCGTGGAACTGTCTATCCTTCATCGGGCTGTCACGAAACAGGGAAGGCCTGAATGCCTAAGAAGCTGGTGCTGGTGGCGCTGGTTGCGCTGCTGCTGGGGGGCGGAGTGTGGTGGTACCTGCACTCGCGCGCGAGTGACGACAAACGCCTGGTGCTCTACGGCAACGTGGACATCCGCCAGGTGTCGCTGGCCTTCACCGGCAGCGAGCGCATCGCGAAGATGAATGTCGAGGAAGGCGACCCGGTGAAAGCCGGCGACGTGCTGGCCAGCCTCGATACCCGCACCCTGCGCCTGCAGATCGACAAGGCCCAGGCGCAGATCGCCGCCCAGGAACAGAACCTGCTGCGTCTGAAGAACGGCTCGCGCCCCGAGGATATCGACCGCGCCAAGGCCCAGGACAAGGCCGCCCGCGCCCAGCTCGACCTCGCCAACACACAGTTGCGCCGCCTGCAGAATATCCGCGCCAGCAGCCCGGGCGGCCGTGCCGTGAGCCAGCAGGACATCGACAGCGCCACCTCGCAGCAGAAGGTCGCCCAGGCCGAGCTGGAAGACCGCCAGAAGTCCCTGCGCCTGGCGCAGATCGGTCCGCGCGCGGAAGACATCGCCCAGGCCGAAGCCCAGCTCGCCGCCGCCCGCGCCGATGTGGCGCTGCTGCAGCACAACCTCGACGAGGCCGACCTCAAGGCGCCGCAGAACGCCACCGTACGTTCGCGCCTGCTGGAGCCCGGCGACCTGGCCTCGCCGCAACGCCCGGTGTACTCCCTGGCGCTGACCGATCCGAAATGGATCCGGGCCTATGTCAGCGAAACCAACCTGGGCCGCATCAAGCCGGGGCTCAAGGCACAGGTGTTCACCGACAGCCATCCGGACCAGGCCATCGACGGCCACGTCGGCTTCATCTCCTCGGTGGCCGAGTTCACTCCAAAATCCGTGCAGACCGAAGAACTACGCACCAGCCTTGTCTACGAAGTCCGTGTGCTGGTGGCCGATCCGGACAATCGCCTGCGCCTGGGTATGCCGGCCACGGTGCGCTTCGCCGACGAGCAACGCTGATGACCACGACTCCGGCAGGCCGCGAAGAAGGCCCGGTCATCCGCGCCGAGGGCCTGGCCAAGCACTTCCTGGTGAAGGAGTCGGGCAAGGCCGTGCAGGCACTCAAGGACATCAGCCTGGACATCCCGCGCGGCCAGCTCACCGCACTGGTCGGTCCGGACGGGGCCGGCAAGACCACCTTCCTGCGCCTGGTTGCGGGGCTGCTGCAAGCCGATTCCGGTACCCTGACCGTGCTGGACCTGGACGTCCACGCCCACCCGCAGCAGGTTCAGGACCGCATCAGCTACATGCCGCAGCGCTTCGGCCTCTATGAAGACCTGAGCGTGCAGGAGAACCTCGACCTCTACGCCGACCTCCACGGCGTGCCGCACAAGGCGCGCCAGGAACGCTACCAGCGCCTGCTGGAGATGACCGACCTGGCCCGCTTCACCGACCGCCCGGCGGGCAAGCTCTCCGGCGGCATGAAGCAGAAGCTCGGGCTGGCCTGCACCCTGGTGCGCTCACCGGACCTGCTGCTGCTCGATGAGCCTACCGTTGGCGTCGACCCGCTGTCGCGCCGTGAGCTGTGGGAAATCATCCAGCAACTGATCGAACAGGAACAACTCAGCGTGCTGGTCTCCACCTCCTACATGGACGAGGCCGAGCGCTGCGCCGAAGTCTTCCTGCTGCACCAGGGCCAACTGATGGCCAAGGGCGACCCGGCATCGATCCGCGAGCACGCCGACAACCTCTGCTTCATCGCCACCCCGCCCCCGGACGAACCTGCGCGCACCTTGCAGGCGCGGCTGCTGGACGACCACCAGAACATCGTCGATGCCGTGCCGCAATCGGGCGAAGTGCGCTTCATCCGCCAGCCCGACGCGGATCAGGGCAAGCTCGACCAGCTACTCGATGGAGCCCCGGTACACCAGGTGGACGCGCGCCTGGAAGACGGTTTCATGTTCCTGCTGCGCGCCCGCAGCGATGCCGAGAAAGTCGACATGGAATCGCTCAAGGCCGGCACCCGTCGCCACGGAGAGGGCCACGCCGACAGCGACGAAACGGTGATCGAAGTGAAGGACCTGGTGCGCAAGTTCGGCGACTTCACCGCCGTGGCCAGCACCAGCTTCAGCGTGCACCGCGGGGAAATCTTCGGCCTGCTCGGCCCCAACGGCGCCGGCAAGACCACCACCTTCCGCATGCTCTGCGGGCTGCTGCCGGCCACCAGCGGCACGCTGCAGGTGGCCGGGGTCAACCTGCGCCACGCGCGGGCCCAGGCGCGGCGCAAGGTCGGCTACGTGTCGCAGAAGTTTTCCCTGTACGGCAACCTTTCGGTGGCGGAGAACCTGCGCTTCTTCGGCGGCGCCTATGGCCTGGGCGGCAGGCAGCTGAAGCAGCGGATGGCCAAGGTTTCCCGCCAATTCGACCTCGCCGGGCAGGAGGATTCGCCCAGCGGCCAGCTGCCCGGCGGCTTCAAGCAGCGCCTGGCGATGGCGGTGGGCCTGCTTCACGAGCCGGAAATCCTCTTCCTCGACGAACCCACCAGCGGCGCCGACCCCCTCGCCCGCCGCGGCTTCTGGCAGCGCATCACGGCGCTGGCGGCGTCCGGCACCACCATCATCATCACCACGCACTTCATGGAAGAGGCCGAGTACTGCGACCGCATCGTCATCCAGGACGCCGGCAAGCTGCTGGCCATGGGTACGCCGCGGGAAGTGCGCGAACAGGCCGGCGGCAAGGGCAGCACGCTGAACATGGAGCAGGCCTTTATCGAAATTGTGGAGACCAACCGCCAGCACGCCAAGGCAGGCACGGCATGAGCGCCGGCGGCTTCTGGCGGCGCCTGGCCTCGCTGACCCGCAAGGAAGTGCGGCAACTGGTGCGCGACCGCAGCAACCTGCTGATCGGCATCGGCCTGCCCATCGCGCTGATCCTGATCTTCGGCTACGGCCTGTCGCTGGACGTGAAACGCGCCATCGTCGCCATCGTCCTCGACGATCCCTCCCCCGTGGCCCGCGATGTGGCCGCCGGGATCAGCCGCACCGAATACCTGGAGCCGCACCTGGTGCGTTCATTCGCCGAAGGCGAGAAGCTGATGCGAGACCGCGAGGTCGACGCGGTGGTGCAGTTCCCTTCCGATTTCACCCGCAATCTCAACGATGGCCATGCGCAGATCCAGGTCCTGGTTCAGGGTTCGGACGCCACCCGCGCCGCCAGCGTCTCCACCTACGTCAGCAGCGCACTGGCGGGCTACGCCGAGAAGCAGGCCGACCGTGGCGCCGGCTCAGCGAGCCAGGCTGGCGCGGTCACCATCGTCCAGCGCATGTGGTTCAACGCCGCCAACACCAGCACCTGGTACCTGGTGCCGGGCCTGATCGTGCTGATCATGACCCTGGTCGGCGCCTTCCTCACCGCCCTGGTGATGGCCCGCGAATGGGAACGCGGCACGCTGGAAGCACTGTTCGTCACGCCGGTGCGCCCGGTGGAAATCCTCCTGGCGAAGATCATCCCCTGCTTCGGCATCGGCATGATCGGCCTGGCGCTGTGCCTGCTCGCCGCACGCTTCCTGTTCGACGTGCCGATCTACGGCTCCTTCATCGTGCTGGTGATCTCCTCCATGCTCTACATGCTGGTGGCGCTGGGCATCGGCCTGCTGATCTCGGCGGTGACCAAGAACCAGTTCCTCGCCAGTCAGATCGCCCTGCTCGCCAGCTTCCTGCCGGCGATGATGCTCTCGGGCTTCATCTTCGACCTGCGCAACGTGCCGACCGCCATCCGCGTGATCGGCAACCTGTTGCCGGCGACCTACTTCATGGAGCTGGTGAAATCCCTGTTCCTGGCCGGCGACTTCTGGCCGATGATCTTCAAGAACTGCGCCATCCTCGCCGCTTACGCCGTCGCGCTGCTGGGCCTGGCGCGGCTGGTGACGCGCAAGCGGCTGGACTAGAACGTGTTCAAGGTCTCGCCGAGCACAGCCCAGACAAGGCGGAAACGGGCGAAAAAGCGCAGTTTACGTGCCGTAAATGAGCATTTTGAGCCTGTTTCCAACGCAGTATGGGCAAGCGCAGGCAGACATTGAGCAGGTTCTGACGACATGGAATTTCTCTGGCGCATCCTCAACCTCTGGCGCAAGGAACTGCTGGTGATCCTCAAGGACCCGGCCAACCGCATCGTGCTGGTGGCGCCGGTGCTGATGCAGAGCGTGCTGTTCGGCTACGCCGTGACCTTCGACCTCAACGACGCCCCCTACGCCATCCTCGACCTCAGCCACAGCGAATCCTCCACCCGCCTCGCCTCGCGCCTGGACGGCAGCGGCATCTTCCACCGGGTGGCGACCCTGACCCGCGTCGAGGAAATCCAGACGGTGATCGACGAGCAGAAGGCGCTGCTGGTGATCCACATCCCGTCGGACTTCCAGACCCGCCTGACCCAGGGCGACCCGGCGCCGATACAGGTCATCCTCGACGGCCGCAACTCCAACACCGCCGGCTCCGCCGCTGCCGGGCTCGCCGTGGTGGTGGACCAGTTCAACCGCGAACAGGGCCTGGCCTCGGCGCCCATCAGCGTGGTCAGCCGCTCCTGGTACAACCCCAACCTGGAAACCCGCTGGCCGCTGATCCCCGCGCTGATCGCCACCCTGAGCATGATGCAGACGCTGATGCTCACCGCACTCTCGGTCGCCCGCGAACGCGAACAGGGCACCTTCGACCAGTTGCTGGTGACACCCTACACGCCGCTGGAAATCATGTTCGGCAAGGCCATCCCGCCGCTACTCATCGGCCTGGTGCAGGCCACGCTGGTGCTGCTGATGGCGCTGTTCTGGTTCCGAATACCCATGGCCGGCTCGCTGATCAACCTCTATGGCGGGCTGACGGTCTTCACCATCGCCTGCGTCGGGCTGGGCATGTCGATCAGCGCCGTGTCGCTGAACATGCAGCAGGCGATGCTCTACACCTTCGTGCTGATCATGCCGCTGACGCTGCTGTCCGGCCTCGCCACGCCGGTGCGCAACATGCCCGAGTTCCTGCAGATCGTGACCTACGCCAACCCGCTGCGCTTCGGCATCGACCTGATCCAGCGGGTGTACCTCGAAGGCGCGACCCTGGCCGACGTGGGGCTCAACCTGATCCCCATGCTGGTGGTCGCTGCGGTCACCTTGCCACTCGCCTCGTGGCTGTTCCGCCACCGGCTTGCGTGAGAGAAAGAAGATGAAGCGCAACCTCACTCCCGCTGCAATTGTCGTTATCACCCTTGGTGGATGCGCCGTCGGCCCCGACTACGAAGCGCCGAAAACCCAGGCACCGGCGAGCTGGCAGGCCGCCCACGCCGGCGCCGGACAACTGCACCCGGTGGAGGGCAGTACCCGGCTCAGCGAGGACTGGTGGACCCTGTTCAGCGACCCGGTGCTGAACAACCTGCAACGCCGCGCCGACAAGGCCAGCCCGGACCTCAAGACTGCCGCGCTGCGCTTCGCCCAGAGCCGCCTGCAGCGGCAGATGGTGGCGGCCCAGCGCGGCGTCGACGTCAACGCTTCGGCCGCTGTGAATCGCCAGCGCCTGAGCGAGAACGGCTCCAACGCGCTGATGATCCAGCGCATCGCACCGACCGGTGACAGCGGCCAGATCGCCAAGGTCCTGGCCGAACCCTTCACGCTCTACCAGGCCGGCTTCGACGCTTCGTGGGAGCCCGACCTGTGGGGTCGCATCCGTCGCTCCATCGAGGCCGCCGATGCCAGTGTCGATGCGCAGCAGGCAATGTTGGAGGAAACCCGCCTGGGCATTTCGGCGGAACTGGCCCGCAGCTACTTCGAGCTGCGCGGCGTGCAGCAACAGATCGCCGTGGCGCAGCAGGACATCGCCGCCACCGAGGAATCCATGCAGCTGATCCAGGTGCGGGCTGATGGCGGGCTGGTGGATGATTTCGACGTCGAACGCCAGCGCGGCCAGCTCGCCGAGCTGCGTTCCAGCCTGCCGCCACTGCAGGCCAGCGAGAGCGCGGCGATCAACCAGATCGGCGTACTGATCGGCGCCGAGCCGGGCAGCCTGCGCGAGGACCTGAAACCCGTCGCGCAGACTGCGCCGCAGGCACCGGACCTGAGCCTCGGCCTGCCCTCGGAAGTGGCGCGCCGGCGCCCGGATATCCGCGCCGCTGAAGCCCAACTGCACGCCGCCACCGCCAACATCGGCGTGGCCGTGGCCGACCTCTATCCGACCATCCGCCTGGGCGCACATTTCGGCTACGAGTCGGTGGAAGACAGCAAATTCGGCGATTGGGGAAGCCGGACCTGGACGGTCGGCCCGAGCCTCTCTCTGCCGATCTTCGACAACGGCCGGCGTCGCTCGCAGATCAATCTGCGCAAGCTGGAACAGCAGGAAGCCGCCGTGTCCTACCAGCAGACCGTGCTCAAGGCCTGGCAGGAAGTCGACGACGCGCTGAGCCACTACGGCGCCGAACGCCAGCGCAACCAGCGCTTGCAGGAAAAACTGCGCAGCAGCGATATCGCCTATGGCATGGCCAAGGCGCGCTACGCCGGCGGCATGACCGACTTCCTGGTGGAACTGGACGCCCAGCGCGCCTACCTGCAATCACGCCGCGACGTGGTGGACAGCGACACCCAGCTGCGCCTGACGCTGATTGCCCTGTGCAAGGCACTGGGCGGCGGCACGCCGACGCCCGAGGCCAGCGCCAGCCGCTGAGGTCAGTTCTTCTGTGCGGTGACCTTGCCGTCGCGCAGGTCCTTGGCGACCCGCCGCTGCATCTCGTAGGCCGGTGCCTCCACGGCGTCGAAATCGTCCGTGTAACGCGTGGCGAAGCCCTGCACACCCCATTCCTGATACTGTTTCACGTGCCACAGCTCGTGGGCCCAGAGAGCGACGTCCTTCTGCGCGTCCTCTTCGCTGCGGAAGACGATCACGTCCACCAGGGTGACAGCCTCGGTGTCGGGGTTCTGCATGATCGCCTGGCCGGCGTTCAGGTCGTCCAGTGCGCCAATGGAATAACGCGCTGCCATCAGCACGTCATCGGCGAAATAGGGCTGCAACTGAGCACGGATTTCCAGCGGCATCGGTTCGGTGCCGCCCTGCACAGCCTGATCGCGGGACTGCTGGAGCCACACGCCCAGCGCCTGGGCCGCCACCTTGCGGGTGTCGGTGAGTACTGGGCCGAGCACGGCGCCGAGGTCTGGCAGGCACATACAGGTATCCAGGCAGACCTGGCGCTGCCCTGACGGGCAAGTCACCGCCAGGGCATCGACGGAAACGGCCAATCCGGCAAGCAGCGCCAGGGCGCGCAGGATGCGGGTTGGGCAAAGGGATGACATGAATGGCTCCGCTACAACGTGGAGGAAGGCATGGCCTTTTGGACCACAGGCCGGCGCGATCATGCCATGCCGCCGGCAAAAAAAGAGGGCTGGCGCGACCGGTGAGACTTCTGCTAGCTTCTGCCCCATGAATGCCGCCAACCGTACCTTCCAGCAGATTATTACCACCATCGCTCCGATGGTGGGTTAGCGCATTCCGCGAACAACCAAACCCGCCTCCCGGCGGGTTTTTTAATGCCCGCCGTCCGAGGCTCCGATCATGGAGACACCGATGGACCAGGCATTCCCCCCACCACAGCACCCGCTGCAAGCGCTCATCCAGGCCGCCGACGAAGCCATCGGCCGCGAGGACTTCGACGCGCTGATCGACTTCTACACCGACGACGCCCTGCTGGTGGTCAAGCCCGGCCTGTTCGCACGCGGCAAGGGGCAGATCCGCCAGGCCTTCGTCGCCATCGCCGAGCACTTCGGGCACAACCTGCGGGTGCGCCAGGGGCGCCTGGAAATCCTCGAGACCGGCGACACCGCCCTGGTCGTGGCGCAGACCCTGCTCGACACCAGCCACGGCAAACTGACCCGCCGCGCCACCTACGTCTTTCGCTGCGAGGCCGACGGCGCCTGGCGCTGCGCCGTGGACAACTCCTACGGCACCGACCTGCTGGAGGCCACGACATGAATACCGGCACATTGCACCTGCTGTGCGGCAAGGCGGCGTCGGGCAAGTCCTGCCTGGCGCGGGAGCTGGCCCAGGCGCCGGGCACCGTGATGCTGGCCGAGGAACAGTGGCTGGCCGAACTGTTCCCCTGGGGCATCAGCAGCCCCGACGACTACCAGCTCTACGCCCGCCGTGTACGCAAGGTGATGGGGCCGCACGTGGTCGGCCTGCTGCGCGCCGGCACCAGCGTAGTGCTGGATATTCCCGCCAATACCCTGGCCGACCGCCGCTGGCTGATCGACCTGGCGCAACAGGCCGGCGCGGCGCATTGCCTGCACTTCCTCGACATCGACCCGGCCACCTGCCGCAGCCGCCTGCTGGCGCGCCATGCCATCGCCCCGCTGGCGGCCCCGCTGGACCCAGCCGGCTACGAGGCGCTCAACCGCTACTTCGTCGCCCCGCGCCCGGAGGAAAAACTGCGGGTGCAGCGCCATGGCGGCTGAGCGCGTAGAATCGCCGCCCCGATCCGCCGAATCAGCCTGTGTAGAAAGACCCGAAGCATGAACACCGACGCCATCGCTACCCTGCGCGAGCAACTGCTTGCGGCCCTGAACCCCGCCCCCGCGGAGTCCCGCCGCCTGTTCCACGGCCGCGGTCGGCGCTGGCCGGGGCTGGAGCAGTTGACCGCCGACTGGCTGGAAGGCGTGCTGCTGGTTTCGCTGTTCCGCGAACCTGCCGAAGGCGAGCTGGCGGCACTCAGGACGATGCTGGTCGAACTGGCGCAAAGCGAAACCTGGCGCGCCACCGGCGCCCGCAGCCTGATGCTGCAGCACCGCTACACCCTGGAAAGCACCATGGAAGTGCTTCATGGCGAAGCCTTCGACGGCTGGCAGATCAGCGAACACGGCCTGCGCTACCAGCTGGACCTGGGCCGCAAGCAGAACAACGGCCTGTTCCTCGACATGCGCTACGGTCGCCAGTGGGTACAGGCCAACGCCAGCGGCCTGCGCGTACTCAACCTGTTCGCGTACACCTGCGGCTTCTCCGTGGCGGCCATCGCCGGCGGCGCGCAGAAGGTGGTCAACCTCGACATGGCCCGCGCCGCGCTCAGCCGTGGCCGCGACAACCACCGTCTGAACGGCCACGATCTGTCCAGGGTGAGCTTCCTCGACCACGACCTGTTCAAGTCCTGGGGCAAGGTGAAGAAGTCCGGCCCCTACGACCTGATCATCATCGACCCGCCGAGCTTCCAGAAAGGCAGCTTCGTCCTCGACAAGGACTACGCCCGCGTCCTGCGCCGCCTGCCGGAACTGCTGGACGGCAGCGGTACCGTACTGGCCTGCGTGAACGACCCGGCCGTTGGCATCGACTTCCTGCTCCAGGGCATGGCCACCGAGGCGCCGCACCTACGTTTCATCGAGCGCCTGGAGAACCCGCCGGAATTCGCCGACATCGAGGAAGACAGCGGATTGAAGGCACTGGTATTTCGTCTCGATTGTTCCGTAGGGCGCATAACGCCAACGGCGTTATCCGCCGTTTCATCGCTCAGGGGCACCTGAACGGCGGATAACCGTGAACGGTTATTCGCCCTACGCATGCCATACCTCCCGATGAAAGGCCGCACTACCCCTTGCGGCCAAGCCTTCACCACGCCATCCTTGGCACTGTATGTAAAACCAGTGCCCGCCGATGTCTGCGCCGCTCGACCCCAGCCTCTATTACCTGACCAACTTCCACCGCGCCCTCGACTGGATCGACGAGCGCTACGCCGACCTGCTCGACGCCGAGGAAGCCCGGTTCATCGCGGACTTCCGCGCGCTGCCGCAGCCCTCGCGGGCGCTGCTGGTACGCCTGGTCATGCGCAAGGGGCCGCACTTTCGCGCCGGCAAGCTGAGCTATGCCGAGATCGGCGATATCCCCGAGGCCGCCGCGCCGCTGCTGGAGCTGGGCTGGCTGAGCGATGACTACCCGCTGGCACTGGACGAACTGCTGCCGTTGCTGCTCAAGGACGAACTGCTCGCGCGCTTCCGCGACGACCTGCCGCGCGGCTCGCTGAAGAAGGCCGAGTTGTACGAGTACCTGCACGCCTATCACGAGCAGGTGCAGCCATTCGACAGCTGGTACCCGGACCTCGACCGCCTCTATACCCTCATGGCGACGCCGCTTTGCGACCGTCTGCGCCTGCTGTTCTTCGGCAACCTGCAGCAGGACTGGTCCGAATTCGTCCTCGCCGACCTCGGCATCTTCCGCTACGAAACCGTCCCCTTCACCCCCGATTCCCGCGCCTTCCGCCGCCGCGATGAACTGGAGGCCTACATCCACCTGTGGAATGGCGCCGTCCGCTTCGACGCCGGCGAATCCATCGCCGAGCTGCTGGTCGAACTGGGCGAGTTCCGCAGCGACAACGCCTACCTGCAAGCCCGCCACGCCCGCCTGTTGTACCGCATGGCCTATCAGCTGGAGCGTGAAGGCGAGCTGGACGCCGCCCTGGCGCTCTATCGGCGGACCACTGCCGGGGGCTCACGACAGCGGCAGATCCGCGTGCTGGAACGCCTGCAGCGCTTCGATGAAGCGCATGCACTGGCCCAGGCCGCACTGACCGCGCCGGAAAGCGACGGCGAGCTGCAGCTTGTGGAGCGCGCGCTGACGCGACTGGTCCGCCAGCTTGGCCTGCCGAAGGAAAAAGCGGCCAAGCCCGTACCACCATTGCGTATCGACCTGGAACTGCCGCGCCCCGACGTCAACGTCGAATTCGCCGTGCAATCCGTGCTCCACGAGGAAGAGGCGCCAGTGCACTACGTGGAGAACGCGCTGGTCTGCAGCCTGTTCGGCCTGCTCTGCTGGGACGTGATCTTCGCCCCGCTGCCCGGCGCCTTCTTCCACCCCTTCCAGGCCGGGCCCAGCGATCTGTATCGCGGCGATTTCGTCAGCCGCCGCGCCGAAGCCTTCGCCGCCCGCCTGGCACTGCTGGATAGCGACGCGTATCTCTCGGCCATCCGCGACACCTACGCCACCAAGTCCGGCATCCTCTCGCCTTTCGTGCACTGGGAACTGCTGGATGAAAACCTGCTGGAGCAGGCCCTGCACTGCCTGCCGGCGGCACACCTGAAGCTGTGGTTCGCGCGCCTGCTGGCCGACCCGAAGGCCAACCGCGCCGGCATGCCCGACCTCATCCAGTTCTGGCCCAGTGAGGCGCGCTACCGGATGATCGAAGTGAAAGGCCCCGGCGACCGCCTGCAGGATAATCAAAAGCGCTGGCTGGCGTTCTGCGCCGAGCACGGCATGCCGGTAGAAGTCTGCTACGTGCGCTGGCAGGGTGAGGCGGACGAAAGCCAATGAGCTACGCCGTCGCCGTGCGCGCGCTGTGCGAATTCACCGCCAAGGAAGGTGACCTCGACCTGCGCTTCACCCCCGCGCCCACTGCCCAGGAAGGCATGGCCGGGCACGCCACGGTGGTCTCGCGCCGGGGCCTTGGCTATATCGCCGAGTTGCCGCTGCGCGGGGAGTATCCGGGGCTGGTGGTCAGCGGCCGCGCCGATGGCTACGACCCCGACGCCAACCTGCTGGAAGAGATCAAGACCCACCGCGGCGACGTCGCGCGCATCCCGCAGAACCACCGGCTGCTGCACTGGGCACAGGTGAAGGTGTACGGCTGGCTGCTGTGCCAGACGCTGGAGACCGACGCCATCGATCTCGCCGTCGTCTACTTCAACGTCATCACCCAGAAGGAAACGGTATTCCGCGAGCGCTTCGTCGCCGATGACCTGCGCACCTTCTTCGAGCTGCAATGCAGCCGCTTCGTGAAATGGGCCGAGCAGGAAAGCGCCCACCGCATCGAACGCGACCAAGGCCTGGAGGCGCTGCGCTTCCCCTACGCGGACTTCCGCCAGGGCCAGCGCATGCTCGCCGAATCGGTCTACCGCGCCGCCCGCGACGGCCAGACGCTGATGGCCCAGGCCACCACGGGCATCGGCAAGACCCTCGGCACGCTGTTCCCGCAGCTCAAGGCGTTCCCCGGCCAGAAGCTCGACCGGCTGTTCTTCCTCACCGCCAAGACTCCCGGCCGGCGCCTGGCCCTCGACGCCCTGGCGACCCTGCGCCAGCAGGACGCCGCGCAGCCGCTGCGGGTGCTGGAGCACGTCGCCCGCGACAAGGCCTGCGAGCACCCGGACAAATCCTGCCATGGCGACTCCTGCCCCTTGGCCAAGGGTTTCTACGACCGTCTGCCCGCCGCCCGCGAGGCCGCGCTCAAGCAGCGCTGGCTGACCCAGGAAGCACTACGCGACGTGGCGCTGCAGCACCATGTCTGCCCCTACTACCTGAGCCAGGAACTGTGCCGCTGGGCCGACGTGGTGGTGGGCGACTACAACTACTATTTCGACATGAGCGCCCTGCTCTACGGCCTTACCGTGCTCAACGAGTGGAAGGTCACCCTGCTGGTGGACGAGGCGCACAACCTCATCGAGCGCGGCCGCGGCATGTACAGCGCCGAGCTGGACCAGTCCGAGTTCAACGCCCTGCGCAAGGTCGCCCCGGCCGGGCTGAAAGGCGTGCTGGAGCGCGTCGGCCGCCACTGGAACCAGATGCACCGCGACCAGGAGGTCGACTACCAGATCTACCCGACGGTGCCGGACCTGTTCATCGCCGCGCTGCAGAAAGCCGTCAGCGCCATCACCGACCACCTCACCGACCAGCCCACCGGCAACGAGGCCGAACTGCTGCGCTTCTACCTCGACGCCATGCTGTTCTGCCGGCTGGCCGAAGCCTACGGACCGCACTCGCTGTTCGACATCACCCGCCACGACGGCAGCGGCCAGCGCACGCTCTCCACCCTGTGCCTGCGCAACGTGGTGCCGGCGCCCTTCCTCGAACCGCGCTTCGAGGCGGCCCACAGCACCACGCTGTTCTCCGCCACGCTGAACCCGGCCAATTACTACGCCGACCTGCTCGGCCTGCCGGAAGACACCACCTGGCGCGAAGTGGAATCGCCCTTCCGCGCCGAGCAACTGGAAGTCCATGCGCTGAGCAACCTGTCCACCCGCTACCAGCACCGCGAGGCCAGCCTGTCGCCGATCAGCACGTTGATGGCCCGGCAGTTCCGCACGCGCCCCGGCAACTACCTGGCCTTCTTCAGCAGCTACGCCTACCTGCAGCAGGCGCTGGAACGCTTCGCCGCCGAGCACCCGGACATTCCGCGCTGGGTACAGTCGCGCAGCATGAACGAGCTCGAGCGCCAGGCTTTCCTCGACCGCTTCACCCCGCACTCGCAGGGCATCGGCTTCGCCGTGCTCGGCGGCGCCTTCGGCGAGGGCATCGACCTGCCGGGTGAGCGCCTGATCGGCGCCTTCATCGCCACGCTGGGCCTGCCGCAGGTGAACGAGGTCAACGAGGAAATCAAGCAACGCATGCAGGCGATGTTCGGCGACGGCTACGACTACACCTACCTGTTCCCCGGCCTGCAGAAGGTCGTCCAGGCGGCCGGGCGGGTGATCCGCACGCCCACGGATTCGGGGGTGATCTACCTGCTCGATGACCGTTTCAACCAGCCGGCGGTGCGGCGCCTGCTGCCGGGGTGGTGGAAGCCGGAGCGGCTGAGGTTCGTTGCCGATCCGCCGCGCTCGAAAACGCCGCAAGGTTTTTTGCTGCTTTGACCCTGCACTGTTCTCCCTAGACGGTCCTTATCCGCGAAGGCCGTCGCGGCGGATATGGCAGCCACAGAGATCCTCTTCAGTACATCGCCTGTCGACCATCCGCGGAGAAGCTCCGCTCCAACGCGAGCAGAAACGCTGGAGCCGGCCCTTCGAAGAGATCCGGCGCGTCCGAACAACCATCGGACCAACCGCCATTGACGGCATCTCCCCACTCGATAAACTGTATATCCATACAGTTATTTTCGAGCCATCCCATGCACTATCCATCCCATCTTCTTCCCTGGCACTCCTGCCAGGCGCATGACCGTCGCCGTTCGCCGGTCGAGAGTGCATGATGGGCAGCGTGGTTGCGCTCGACACCCTGTTCCACCGGCGGCAGGTCTGGAAAGGTCAGCCCCAGGGGCTGCCGCCCAGCCAGCAACCCACCGGCCACGCCGCGCTGGATCAGGCCCTGCCCACCGGTGGCTGGCCGGAAGCCGCCCTCAGCGAGATCCTTCTGGCAGCAGAAGGCGTCGGCGAACTGCAACTGATCTGGCCGACCCTGGCACGACTCAGCGCAGCCGGCGAACGTATCGTGCTGGTCGCACCGCCCCACATCCCCTACCCGGCCGCCTGGCAGGCGGCTGGCGTGGAGCTAGATCAGATGAGTATCGTCCGCGCCGCTGGCCGTGACGCTCTCTGGGCTGCCGAACAGTGCCTGCGCTCGGGCAGTTGTGGTGCCGTGCTGTGCTGGCCGCAACAGGCCGACGACCGTGCCCTGCGTCGCCTGCAGGTGGCTGCCGAAACCGGGCAGACGCTGGCCATCGCCTACCGCTCGCAGCGTGAAGGGTTCAATCCCTCGCCCGCCGCCCTGCGCCTGGCACTGGACGCCAACCCGGCGCAATTGCGCGTGCTCAAGTGCCGTGGCGGCCTGGCGCCGACGCGGCCCATCCCGTTGCCCTGGCACTGAGGCCGTCATGCTCTGGGCCTGCATTCTCCTGCCACAGCTGGCAATGGACGGCGCGCTCCGTGGCCGTCCCGAGCCGGACGCCGCCCTGGCACTGCTCACCGGACCAGCGCAACGCCGCGTGTTGCAAGCGGTGAACCCGGCGGCGCGGGCGCTGGGGCTCAAGCCCGGCCAGTCGCTCACCGCCGCCCAGGCCCTGAGCCGCGATTTCGAAACCGCCGAGTACGACCTGCGCGAAGTGCAGCGCTGGCAGGACCTGCTGGCCGCCTGGGCCTACGGTTTCAGCTCGCAGGTCAGCCAGCACTACCCGCGTGCGCTGCTGATGGAAGTGCAGTCCAGCCTGCAACTGTTCGGCCCCTGGCCACGCTTCGAGGCGCGCCTGCGCGAAGAGTTGAACGCCCTGGGTTTTCGCCACCGCATCACCGCTGCGCCCAATCCGGCCGCCGCGCGCATCCTCGCCAATGGCCACGATGGGCTGACCATCCACGATAACGAGCAACTGCGTCAGTACCTGGGCAGGATGCCACTGGACCGCCTCGGCCTGGAGCGCAACGCCGCCACCTCGCTGAACCGCATGGGCCTGCGCAGCCTGCAGCAACTGCTTGTCCTGCCACGCGAGAGCCTGGCCCGGCGCTTCCCGCCGCAGGTACTGCGCCAGGTCGACACCCTGCTCGGCCAGCGCCCGCTGGCCCTGGAGTTCCACCGACCACCGGACAGCTTCGAGTCGCGCATCGAGCTGAACTTCGACGTGGAGTCCACCCAGGCCCTGCTCTTCCCGCTGCGCCGCCTGACCGGCGACCTGGGCGCCTTCCTCGCCGGGCGCGACAGCGGCGTGCAGCGCTTCGTCCTGCATCTGGAGCACCACGACGGCCCGGACACGCAGATGCCGGTGGGCCTGCTCAGCGCCGAGCGCGAGGCGGCGATGCTCTTCGAGCTGAGCCGGGGCCGCCTGGAACAACTGCAACTGCGCGCCCCGGTACACAGCGTGCGGCTCATCGCCGACGACTTGCCGCCCTTCGTGCCGCAACACCGCGAGCTGTTCGACGACCGTCCGCAGCAATCCCAACCCTGGGAACAGCTGCGTGAACGCCTGCGCGCTCGATTGGGCGACGACGCCGTGCACGGCCTCGGCGCCTGCGCCGAACACCGCCCGGAGCGCGCCTGGCAGGGCAACTCCACACCGCGTCTGTCCATTACCGAGGTCCCGCGCCCCGGCTGGCTGCTGGCAGAACCGCAACCGCTGCGCGAATTCGCCCCTACCCTGCTGGCCGGCCCGGAGCGCATCGAGTCCGGCTGGTGGGACGGCGAGGACATCCGCCGCGACTACTACCAGGTGCGCACCCGCAGCGGGCAGCGCGCCTGGGTGTTCCGCCCGGTGGGCGACGACGGCCCGTTGCTGCTGCACGGCTGGTTCGCATGAGCGCGCCGGTCGAAGGCATCGACTATGCCGAGTTGCACTGCCTGTCCAACTTCAGCTTCCAACGCGGCGCCTCCAGCGCGGCCGAGCTGTTCGAGCGGGCGAAGAAGCTGGGCTACCGCGCCCTGGCGATCACCGACGAATGCAGCCTGGCCGGCATCGTCCGCGCCTGGCAGGCCTCGAAGGAAACCGAGATTCCCCTGATCACCGGCAGCGAACTGAACATCGAGCAGGGCCCGAAACTGGTGCTGCTGGCGGAGAACCTCGCTGGCTACGAAAACCTCTGCCGCCTGCTCACCCACGCCCGGCGCCGCGCCGAGAAAGGCAGCTACCGCCTGGTACGCGCGGACTTCGACGGCAACCTCGACTACCTGCTGGCGATCTGGCTGCCGCGAGACGACCAGGATCAGGACGGCCTGTGGCTGCGCGAAAGCTTCCCCGAGCGCCTGTGGCTGGGCGTCGAGCTGCACAAGGGCCCGGACGACGCCGGCAAGCTGCATCGCCTGCGCGAACAGGCCGCGCGCCTGGCCATCCCCGCCGTGGCCTGCGGCGACGTGCACATGCATATCCGCGGCCGCCGCGCCCTGCAGGACTGCATGACCGCCATCCGCCAGCACCTGCCGGTGCACGAGGCCGGCCAGTATCTCTATCCCAACGGCGAGCGGCATTTGCGGCCGAGGGAGGCGCTGGCGGCGATCTATCCGGACGATTTGCTGGCGGAGACTTTGAAGATTGCCGAGCGTTGCACCTTCGATCTCGGTCAACTGGATTATCAGTACCCGCGCGAGCTGGTGCCCGAAGGTCACACGCCCACCACCTGGCTGCGGGAGAAGACCGAGGAAGGCATCCTGTGCCGCTGGAAAGACGGCGCCGATGCCGCCGTCCGCCAGCGTGTCGAGGATGAACTTGCGCTGATCGCCGAGCTTGAGTACGACAGCTACTTCCTCACGGTCTACGACATCGTCGCCTTTGCCCGCAGCCAGAGCATTCTCTGCCAGGGACGCGGCTCGGCGGCCAACTCGGTGGTCTGCTTCGCCCTTGGCATCACCGAGCTGGACCCGACCCGCGAACACGTACACCTGCTGTTCGAACGCTTCATCTCCCGCGAACGCAATGAGCCGCCGGACATCGACGTCGACTTCGAGCACGACCGCCGCGAGGAAGTCATCCAGTACGTGTTCCGCCGCTACGGCCGCACGCGCGCGGCGCTCACCGCCGTGGCCAGCACCTACCGCGGCGCCGGCGCGGTGCGCGACGTGGCCAAGGCGCTGGGATTGCCGCCGGACCAGGTCGGCGCGCTGGCCGACTGCTGCGGCGCCTGGAGCCGCGAAGCGCCGCCGCCCGAGCGCCTGAGAGAGGCCGGCTTCGACCCGGAAAATCCGATCCTGCGCCGCGTGCTGGCGCTGACCGGCCAGTTGGTCGGCTTCCCCCGGCACCTGTCGCAGCACCCCGGCGGCTTCGTGATCTCCCAGCAGCCGCTGGAAACCCTGGTACCGGTGGAAAACGCCGCCATGCCTGAGCGCACCCTGATCCAGTGGGACAAGGACGACCTCGACGCGGTGGGGCTGCTCAAGGTCGATGTGCTCGCCCTCGGCATGCTCAGCGCCCTGCGCCGCTGCTTCGACCTGATCGAGCGTTATCGCGGGGAACGCTACACCCTCGCTTCGCTGCCCCAGGAGTGCAAAAAGACCTATGAAATGATCAGCCGCGCCGACACCGTGGGCGTGTTCCAGATCGAATCCCGCGCGCAGATGGCCATGCTGCCGCGCCTCAAGCCCGAGACCTTCTACGACCTGGTGATCGAAGTGGCCATCGTCCGCCCCGGCCCGATCCAGGGCGACATGGTGCATCCGTACCTGCGGCGGCGGAACAAGGAAGAGCCGGTCGTCTACCCCTCCGAGGAGCTCAAGCCGGTGTTCGAGCGCACCCTCGGCGTGCCGCTGTTCCAGGAGCAGGTCATGCAACTGGCGATCATCGCCGCCGAGTACACGCCCGGCGAAGCCGATCACCTGCGCCGCTCCATGGCCGCCTGGAAACGCCACGGCGGGCTTGAGCCGCACCGCAAGAAACTGTTCGAACGCATGACCGCCAAGGGCTACAAGCAGGAATACATCGCCCGCATCTTCGAGCAGATCAAGGGTTTCGGCAGCTACGGCTTCCCCGAATCCCACGCCGCCAGCTTCGCCCTGCTCACCTACGCCAGCTGCTGGCTGAAATGCCACGAACCGGCGGCCTTCACCTGCGCCCTCATCAACAGTTGGCCCATGGGTTTCTACAGCCCCGACCAACTGTTGCAGGACGCCCGCCGCCACGGCCTGGATATCCGCCCGGTGGACGTACGCCACAGCCACTGGGACTGCACCCTGGAACCCATCGCCGAACGCCAGCCGGCAATCCGCCTTGGCCTGCGTCTGGTGCGTGGGCTACGCGAGGATGTCGCCAACACCATCGCCCAGGCGCGCGAACTACGTCCCTTCGTCGACGTCGCCGACCTCTGCCTGCGTGCCCATCTGGACCACCGTGCCCGTGAACAGCTGGCCGACGCCGGCGCCCTGCGCGGCCTCGCCGGCCACCGGCACAAGGCGCGCTGGGCGGTTGCCGGGGTCGAGCCGCAACTGCCGCTGTTCGCCGGCCAGGTCACCGAGGAAGCGCCGGTCAGCCTGCCGCTGCCCAGCCGCGGCGAAGACCTGCTGACCGACTACGCGACCCTGGGCACCACCCTCGGCCCGCACCCCATGACCCTGCTGCGCGGCGCCCTCAAGGCCCGTCGCTGCCGCAGCTCGCGGGACCTGCTCAAGCTCGAAGCCGATCGCCCGGTGCGCGTCGCCGGCCTGGTGGTCGGTCGGCAACGGCCGGGGACGGCCAGCGGTGTCACCTTCATCACCCTGGAAGACGAGTTCGGCATGATCAACGTGATCGTCTGGCGCGACCTTGCCGAACAGCAGCGCCGTCCCTTCCTCAGCGCCCGCCTGATGCAGGTGGACGGCACCCTGGAGGCCAAGGACGGCGTGCGCCATGTGATCGCCGGGCGGTTGACGGATTTGAGTAGACTGCTGGAGGGGTTGGATGTGCGGAGTCGGGACTTCCACTAACCGCTTGCATCCTGGCCTCAGCTCAGGCTTGGAACTTTCAAGAGCCGTACTGGAGTTTCTCGAACCAAACGTTCAGCGAAAGAAAAAGATGCATTTACCCGCACCGTGCCGACAAAACGAAACATCATTTTGATATCAGACATCATCCGAATATAGAGAGGCGCCGGTAGGAAAAAGCGGATTGAACAATATCTCCGCCCTCACATCGAGATCGACGGCCGATAATCCAGCTTGGTCTAGGATCACCATCAAGAAGATTAAACGCCGAAGAAATAGCGGCTGCGAAGGGATGTGGTATGAAGTTCTTCGAGAAACTCGATGCGTTCGCGGGCAAGGCCCGTCAGGAAAGTATCTCCAACAAAAACTCCAACACGACAGGCACTCGCTCGGTTCACGCCTTCCTCCGCTCCATCCTGGAGTACGGCATAGACAACCCCGACGAGATCATCTGCGACTACTCCTGCCGGATCGGCGAAAATCGGGTTGAACAGCTCGCCTACGCTATCGTCCTGGATCAGTCCATCCATTGTTTGGTCAAACAGGTCGAGCATGGAACGCGCATGGGTGCATTCCAGCGCAACGCCCTCTCCCGAGCCCACAACGCCTGCGCCGCTAGCCTTTCCATTCTCACGGATGGACAGGTCTATGAATTCTTCGCTGACCTGCTCACCCCCGGGATAATGGACAGAACCCCATTCCTCGTCGTCGATCTGCGAAACATCGATGCACCATCCGTATCCAAGCTCAAGCTCCTGACCAAGTCAGCCTATCGTTCGATTCCCACGACCCAGTCCCCGGAAGAGCTGAACTACATCAAATCGATCAGCCACGAGCTCAAAAGACGGATTACCAAGCCCGATGAAGACTTTATGAAGAACTTCTGTCGAGCCGGCCTGTAGCTCCTTCCGGCGGTTCACACGCGAAGAGCGACAACCAGGCGAATACCCATCGGTGGATTGATTTGAAGGTTGCAGCTTGGCAACCTGCTCTCCTCCACTGCCAGTACGAGTTCCATGATCACCCTCCGCCACATCGAAGTCTTCCGCGCGGTCATGACCACCGGCAGCGTCACCCGCGCAGCAACGTTCCTGCATACCAGCCAGCCCACCGTCAGCCGCGAACTGGCTCGGCTCGAGCAACTGGTCGGCTTCGAGCTGTTCCTGCGCGAGCGCGGGCGGCTGGCGCCGACGGCGCGGGCGTTGATGCTGTTCGAGGAGGTGGAGCGCTCCTTCACCGGACTCGACCGCATCGTCGCCTTCGCCGACAGCCTGGGGCAGTTCGCCGAGGGCAAGTTCTCCATCGGTTGCCTGCCGGCGCTGTCCCAGGCGCTGCTGCCGGAAGCCTGCAAGCGCTTCAGCCGGGAGAACCCGGCCATCAGCCTGGAAGTGGCGGCCCTGGAATCGCCGCACCTGGAGGAAGCCCTCAGCGCCCAGCACCACGATATCGGCCTGATCGAGAACGACGCCGCCCCGCGCGGCACCGAATTGCAGCCGCTGCTGGCGGTGGACGAAGTATGCATCCTTCCAGACGGCCATCCGCTGCTGGCCCGCGAGCGCCTGGAGACGGCGGATTTCGCCGGCCTGCCCTTCGTCAGTCTGGCCACCAGCGACCGCTACCGGCACCTGATCGACGCCGTGTTCCTCGGCGTCGGCGTGCAACGGCAGATGCAGGTGGAAACCCACAGCGCCGTCTCGGTGTGCAGCATGGTCCGCGCCGGTTTGGGCCTGGCCGTGGTCAACCCGATCACCGCGCTGATGTTCCAGGGCCAGGGCATCCAGCTGCGGCCGCTGGCATTCTCGCTGCCGTTCCAGGTGAGCGTGGCGAAGCCGCTGTATCGCCCTGCTACCCCGCTGCGCGAGCGCTTCGTCGCGGCACTCCAGGCAGAAGCGGGCGTGCTGGTACAGCGCCTGCGCGAAGCCGGTGTGGGCTGCACCCTATATCAAAAATGAATTGATTGAATAACAAGCGGCATTATTCAGCCAATCAAAGGCCCGGTAGACTAGCGCCATCTATATTCGGAGCCCATTCATGACTTTCCTCGCCCTGCCCCGC
The DNA here is from genome assembly GCF_020401845.1 of Pseudomonas sp. HS-18. Classification (NCBI taxonomy): domain Bacteria; kingdom Pseudomonadati; phylum Pseudomonadota; class Gammaproteobacteria; order Pseudomonadales; family Pseudomonadaceae; genus Pseudomonas; species Pseudomonas sp. HS-18. The sequence continues at coordinate 2,940,157 of NZ_CP084413.1, read as the reverse complement.
GCCGAACAGCTCGCCCTGCAATTCGGCACCCCGCTGTGGATCTACGACGCCGCCACCATCCGCGGTCAGATCGAGCGTCTGAAGAGCTTCGACATCATCCGCTTCGCCCAGAAGGCCTGCTCCAACCTGCACATCTTGCGCCTGATGCGCGAACAGGGCGTGAAGGTCGACGCTGTCTCCCAGGGCGAACTGCTGCGCGCCCTGGCCGCCGGCTATTCGTGCCGCGAGGATGAATCCGAGATCGTCTTCACCGCCGACCTGCTGGACCGCACCACCCTGGAAACCGTGGTCGAGCACGGCATCCCGGTGAACGCCGGCTCCATCGACATGCTCCGCCAGCTGGGCGAAGTCGCTCCCGGCCACCCGGTGTGGCTGCGCATCAACCCCGGTTTCGGTCACGGCCACAGCAACAAGACCAACACTGGCGGCGAGCATTCCAAGCACGGTATCTGGCACAGCGACCTGCGCGCCGCCCTGGACGTGATCCGCGAACGCGGCCTGCGCCTGGTCGGCCTGCACATGCACATCGGCTCGGGCGTGGACTACGGTCACCTGGCCCAGGTCGGCGAAGCCATGCTCGGCCTGGTGCAGCAGGTGAAGGACGCCGGCCACGACCTGTCGGGCATCTCCGCCGGCGGCGGCCTCTCTATCCCCTACCGCGCCGGCGACCCGGAAGTGGACACCGCACACTACTTCCAGCTGTGGGACAAGGCGCGCAAGGCCGCCGAGGCCGTGGTCGGCCACTCGCTGCACCTGGAGATCGAACCGGGCCGCTACCTGGTCGCCCAGTCCGGCTGCCTGCTCAGCGAAGTGCGCGCCACCAAGGACGCCGGCCGCAACCACTTCGTACTGGTAGACGCCGGCTTCAACGAGCTGATGCGCCCGTCCATGTACGGCAGCTACCACGGCATCCGCGTGCTGGCCGGCGACGTGGCCAGCCGCGAGGTGATCGACACCGTGGTGGCCGGCCCGCTGTGCGAGTCCGGCGACGTGTTCACCCAGGGTGACGGCGGCGTGGTCATCCCCCGCGCCCTGCCGCGCGTCCAGGTCGGCGACCTGCTGCTGATCGAGGACACCGGCGCGTACGGCGCGTCCATGTCGTCGAACTACAACAGTCGCCCGCTGATCGCCGAAGTGCTGCTGGAAGGCACCGAAGCCAGGCTGATCCGCCGCCGCCAGCGGGTGGAAGAGCTGCTGGCGCTGGAAGAAGACCTGGCCTGATTGCGGGCGTGGCCCATTACAGAGGCCATCGGCGCTGGGCGGTTCGCGAGCAAGCTCGCTCCTACAGTTCCATCCCGGTTTCGGAGTGCTTTTCGTAGGAGCGAGCTTGCTCGCGAACCCGCTCCACGCTGGCTCCGCCGGCGAGGAGCGGGCGAAGTTCTCCTACAAGGACAACAGCCCCCTCACCGATCGATGCGCGTCGACAGAATGATCGACGACATCGTCCGCTCCACCCCATCCAGCGCGCCGATGCGGTCCAGCACGGCGTCCAGGTCGCGGATCGACAGCGCCTCGACGATCACGATCATGTCGAAGTTGCCGCTCACCGAGTGCAGTGTCTTCACCTCGATGATCTTCTCCAACGCCTGCACCACCTGGTGCGACAGCTTGGGCAGCGCCGTCACCAGCACGTGGGCGCGCACCAGCGACTGGGCGTAGCTGTCCGATACCTTGATCGAATAGCCGCTGATGATCCCCTGCTGCTCCAACCGCTCGATACGGCTCTGCACCGTGGAGCGGGACACCCCCAGCTTGCGCGCCAGCTCGGAAATCGACTCGCGGGCATTGGCGCGCAACAGGTTCAACAAGGCCGCATCGGCGTTTTTCGTCATATTGCTCATTGGATTGATCAATCTGCCTGAAAGCTTTCGCCAATCTTGCAGATTGCCGGATTCATTTCAACGACAAGCTTTGCAATAGTGATCGTCAAGGCGAGCCCACCAGCTCGCCATTTCTTTGCCCGCGCGCCGCTCATCGACTGGCTCCTGCGGGCCACGCAATGCCTTGCCAAGCTGGTCGAGACAGACCGGCAGACTGATAACCGGGAGATTCCAATGCACAAGAACCGCCATCCCCAGACCCCCGGCAAGAAACCGGTGACCATCTTCGGCCCGGACTTCCCCTTCGCCTTCGACGACTGGATCGAGCACCCCGCCGGCCTGGGCAGCATCCCGGCCGATAAACACGGCCAGGAAGTGGCCATCGTCGGCGCCGGCATCTCCGGGCTGGTGGCGGCCTACGAACTGATGAAGATGGGCCTGAAGCCCGTGGTCTACGAAGCTTCGAAGATGGGCGGTCGCCTGCGCTCGGAGACCTTCGAAGGCGCCGACGGGATCATCGCCGAGCTGGGCGGCATGCGCTTCCCGGTGTCCAGCACCGCCTTCTACCACTACGTCGACAAGCTCGGCCTGGAAACCAGACCCTTCCCCAACCCGCTGACCCCGGCGTCGGGCAGCACCGTGGTCGACCTGGAAGGCACCAGCCACTACGCGGAGAAGATCGACGACCTGCCGGAAATCTTCCGCGAAGTCGCCCAGGCCTGGGCCGACGCGCTGGAAGACGGCGCGCGCTTCTCCGAGATCCAGGACGCCATCCGCGAGCGCGACACGGTCAAGCTCAAGGCCCTGTGGGACGAGCTGGTGCCCAAGTGGGACGACCGCACCTTCTACGACTTCGTCGCCAGCTCCAAGGCCTTCTCCCGGCTGTCCTTCCAGCACCGCGAAATCTTCGGCCAGGTCGGCTTCGGCACCGGCGGCTGGGACTCGGACTTCCCCAACTCCATGCTGGAGATCTTCCGCGTGGTGATGACCAACTGCGACGACCACCAGCACCTGGTGGTGGGCGGCGTCGAGCAGGTGCCGCGCGGCATCTGGAGCCACGTACCGGAAAACTGCGCGCACTGGCCAGCCGGCACCTCCCTGGCCTCGCTGCACAACGGCGCGCCGCGCCCGGGCGTGAAGAAGATCGCCCGTGCCACCGATGGCACCTTCGCCGTCACCGACTACTGGGGCGATACCCGCCACTACGCGGCCGTCCTGGCGACCTGCCAGACCTGGCTGCTGACCACCCAGATCGAATGCGAGGAAGCGCTGTTCTCGCAGAAGATGTGGATGGCCCTGGACCGCACCCGCTACATGCAGTCCTCGAAGACCTTCGTGATGGTCGACCGGCCGTTCTGGAAGGACAAGGACCCGCAGACCGGCCGCGACGTGATGAGCATGACCCTCACCGACCGCCTGACCCGCGGCACCTACCTGTTCGACAACGGGGACGACAAACCCGGGGTGATCTGCCTGTCCTACTCCTGGATGAGCGACGCCATGAAGATGCTCCCTCACCCGGTGGAGAAGCGCGTGCAGTTGGCCCTGGACGCGCTGAAGAAGGTCTACCCGAAGGTCGACATCGCCGGGCACATCATCGGCAATCCGATCACCGTGTCCTGGGAGGCCGACCCGCACTTCCTCGGCGCCTTCAAGGGCGCGCTGCCGGGCCACTACCGCTACAACCAGCGCATGTACGCGCACTTCATGCAGGACGACATGCCCGCCGAACAGCGCGGCATCTTCATCGCCGGCGACGATGTGTCCTGGACCCCGGCCTGGGTGGAAGGCGCGGTGCAGACCTCGCTGAACGCCGTGTGGGGCATCATGAAGCACTTCGGCGGCGCGACTCATCCGGAGAACCCCGGCCCTGGCGATCGCTTCGCCGAGCTGGGCCCGATGGCGCTGCCGGACTGAAGCCCGGCTGACAAAAACCGCCTCGCGCACGAGTGGGATCGGGTGCAAACTGCCTGACCCGCTCGTGCTTTTTTCAAGGAGACCCTCATGTACCTCGCCCTCTACCAGTGCCCTCCCGGCCCCGAAGACGTCGCCGGCAACCTGCAGCGTCTGGAACAGGCAGCGCGGCAGGCGGTGCAGAACGGCGCAGACCTGCTGGTCCTGCCGGAGATGTTCCTGTCCGGCTACAACATCGGCGCCAAGCGTGTCGCGGAGCTGGCGGAAAGCTGCGACGGCTCGTCCGCCCTGCGCATCGCCGAGATCGCCCGTGAGCACAAGCTCGGCATCCTCTACGGCTACCCCGAACGTGACGCCAACGGCGCCATCTTCAACAGCGTGCAACTGATCGACCGCCAGGGCGAACGCCGCGCCAACTACCGCAAGACCCACCTCTACGGCGATCTCGACCGCAGCCAGTTCAGCGCCTCCGACGAGCCGCCGGCGATCTTCGAGCTGGACGGCTGGAAGATCGGCCTGCTGATCTGCTTCGACGTGGAATTCCCCGAAGCCGTGCGCACCCTTGCCCTGGCCGGCGCCGACCTGGTGCTGGTGCCCACCGCCAACATGCACCCCTACGAATTCGTCGCCCAGGTGCTGGTGCCGACCCGCGCCTACGAGAACCAGGTGTTCCTCGCCTACGCCAACTACGTCGGCAGCGAGGGCGAAATCGAGTACTGCGGGCTGAGCAGCATCGTCGCCCCGGATGGCCAGGTGCTGACCAAGGCCAAGCACAGCGAGGAATTGCTGGTGGCCGAACTGGACCCGCAGCGCATCGCCCTGGCGCGCGAGGGGTACAGCTATGTGCACCTGCGGCGGCCGGTGCTCTATCGCAGCTGATAAAAAGCCCGGCACTCCGCCGGGCTTTCTCCGTCGGTGCTGCAACTTCTCTTGTAGGACCGAGGGGGATGCCTAGTTCTTGCTCGCGAGCAGACTCTTCAGCAGCTTCGGCGTCAGGCGGGTTCGCGAGCAAGCTCGCTCCTACAGGTTCGGCATTTCCGTAGTATTGCGGTGGCACGCCTGGCAGCTACGCACCGGCCCGCTGGCGTGAAACGCCTGCAATCGTTCGAGGTGGCAGCTCTGGCACAGCTGATGGAAATCCGCCTCGATGCGCACCGCCAGCGTCGGGCTCTGCTTGTGACAGAGAATGCAGGTGCGGTTGCCGGAGACCGAAGGCGACTGGTCCTTGTAGTCGTGGTGGCAGGTGAGGCAGTTCACCGAGGCGTGCGGCTCGTGGGGGAAGGCCAACGGCATCAGCGGCCGGCTGCGTTGCCAATGCCCGTGGGCGAACCACGCCCCCACCGACAGCGCCACGACTGAAACAAGCGAAAGCCCGATCCAGACTCGCCTCATAGCGGCAGCTCCAGGTTCGCCAGCAGGCTGTAGAGCGCCGAAAGTCCGATGATCACGCCGCTTGCCGCCAGCGCAAACCAGGTGGCGCGCTGCGCCGTGTTCCGCTTGCGCCCGCTGATACCGTTGCCAGGTTTTGGCAAGCGCGGCCAGATCGCCGCCGCCAGCATCAGCGTCACCAGCAGTGCACCTTTCCAGATGCCACCGCTGTAGTAACCCGCGCCAAGCACGTGCACGGCCATCAGCAACAGGGCGAGCAGGCTGCCGCCGTAATGCCAGCGGCGGAACGAAACGGCGCTGCTGCTCCAGCGCGGGCGCACGCGGTTCAGGCTGGATATCGCGAGCACCAGCATCAGCACCGCCGAAGCCAGCCCGGCGAGCATGTAGCCGGGTGCGGATGGCAGCAGGTCCTCGATCAGCAATGGTTCATCGACCAGCAGCACGCCAATATGCACCAGCAGCAGCGCAACGGCGGCGAAGCCCAGGTCGCGGTGCAGGCGCAGGAAGAACTTGCCCTCATAGAGCGGGCGCGGCTGCGGGCGCCCCCCGATGACGAACAGCAGCCCTAGCAGGCAGGCGCCGAGCAGCCCGGCGGCATTGGCGAAATCCCAGGCATAGCCGAGCCCCGGCATGGCGCCGAGGCCGAGCAGGATGGCGACCGGCAGCAGGCAGCCGAGCGCCAGACGCGCGATCAGCGCAGGCATGGGGGACTCCGAACGGGGGATTATCGCCGGAGGCTAGCAATTGCCGGCGGCGCGCGAGTGTCGCTGCCTGCCAGACGAATTGCCAGCGCTGCCATCACCCGCCGATCTGATGTTGCAGGAGCGAGCTTGCTCGCGAACGGAGCATCCCTGCGGCACCGGCATCAAGGGGGTTCGCGAGCAAGCTCGCTCCTACATGATCCATGTCCTACAAAGGCCGATCCGGACTAGAGGTCCAGCACCAACCGCGCCGACTTCGCCCGCGAGACGCAAGCGCAGATCTGCTTGTTGGAGGCCTTCTCCTTGTTCGACAGGCAGTTGTCGCGGTGCTCCGGCTCGCCCTCCAGCACTTCGACGATGCAGGTGCCGCAGATGCCTTCGCGGCACTCGGTATCGATGTCGCAGCCATGGGCCTGCAGCACGTCCACCAGCGTCGAGTCCGCCGGTACGTGAAGCACCACGCCTGAGCTGGCCAGTTCCACTTCGAAGGAGCCGGCCGGCGCCGCGTTGGCGGCTGGGTCGGCCTGGAAGTGCTCCAGGTGAATGGCATCTTCCGGGCGGCTGCGCGCGGCGATCTCCACCACCTTGTTCATGAACGGCGCCGGGCCGCAGGTGTAGACGTGGGCCTGCTGCGGCGCACGCGCAAGGCACTCGCCCAGCACGCTGTCGAGGTCAGCAGGCTCGACACCGTAATGCAGCTCGACCTTGCCGGTGAACGCCTCGCTGGCCAGCAGCTCGACAAATGCCGCATGCTCGGCGGACCGGGCGAAGTAATGCAGGCGATACGGCTCGCCCTTGGCGTTCAGCCGGTAGGCCATGCTCAGCAGCGGTGTGACACCGATGCCCGCAGCAAACAGCACGTGCTCGCGGGCTTCCGCTGCCAGGCGGAACAGGTTGCGCGGCGCGCCGATGTCCAGCTCCGCGCCTTCCTGCACGTCGTGCAGGGCACTGGAGCCGCCACGGGACGCGCCCTCCTTCTTCACCGCCACCAGGTAGGCGGTGCAGTCGTCCGGCGGGCTGCACAGCGAGTACTGACGCGTCACCCCGGTGGGTCCGGTGACGTCGACGTGGGCGCCGGGCTCATAGGCGTCGAACGGCTGGCCATCACAACGTACGAGACGCAGGGAACGGATGTCCTGCGCTTCCTCGACGATCCTTTCGATTCTGACCTTCATCATGGCGTTACCTGCAAGGCGTTGATTGCGGGCTCTGTGGCCCCTTTCCGGCCTCTTTTTCACGAGCGCACGGGTTTTCGGTTTGATGTCGGAGCGAGGGCAATGCCCTCCCCCCCAGCCCTCTCCCAGAGGGAGAGGGAGCAGAACGTACCGGCTGATGAGAGGGACTGAGATAAACCAAGAGGGTAAAGCGAGATAATTGCGGGATATAGAGGAAGGGAAAGGGATTTAGCGGGATAGGAAGTGAAAAAGAGTTTCCAAGGATGAAAAAGGCGGCGGCCGTCAGGCCAGGCCGTCGCCGAGGTCCAGTTTACCCTGGTCGCGGTCGAACTTCCGGTCCTGGGTCCGCTTCAGCAGCTTATATATAGAGCTGGGCGTCAGATTGTACTTCCGGGCAAGCGCGTGGTGGTTGCGGCCGTTGAATTCGCCCAGGATCTGCAAGTCGCGTTTCGTGAGACGGTGGTGATAGTCGGAGGGGATGTAGAGCGTTGCTCCCCGCCACTGGTTCGCCAGATGATCGGCCACCGCGCTGCCAGCCTGCTCGGCCAAGGCAGCATCGATCCCATGCTCTGACAGCACCGTTGCCGTGTGCGCCGCGATGTCGTCCAGCAGCTCGTGGCGAGTCTCAGCCAGAATGGAACCCTGTTTCATGCGTCCCCCTTCAGCGCCTCGATTTGGCGCTCTCCATCCTCTTTAGAAATCAGGCCGAGCAGCATGTCAGAGCGGATTCGTCCGACCTGGTCCTGGTAGATCCCTTGCGGGGTAAGGCCACCGCCTCGTGCCTTCCGCGGCAGCTCCGCCTGAACCTGGGCGGGATCGTTGGCCAGGCCCCAAACCACCGCGCGGAGATAGTTGTGGTTCTCCAGCGGCAGCTGGAGCCGCTCGCGCTGCACCAGCATCTGCTCGATCCCTGCCACCCACAGCCGCGGCGGGGCCGGTTTGAACTCCGCAGTGCGTGCGTCCCGTTGAACCTGTCCCGCATCAACCAGCTGGACCAGGTCTGCCACCAGGCGGATCGCTTTGGTGGTGCGCAGCCCGCGGCTACGCGGGCTGAATAAGCGGAGGTAGCCCAGCACGGCACGCCCCAGTTTCGGATCCATGCCGGCGAACAACGCTGCCAGCTGCTTTCCGTCTGCATCAGCGAAGCCCGCCTCAAACGGGAACTGCTCGCCGCAGCACGGGCATTGCAGCTCCATCAGCGGCCCTCCTTGGCTGTAACAGCAGCATTCAGGGCATCCACCAGAGCCTTGAGGATTGGACGTTGCCGCTGCCAGTCCTTCGGCAGCTGATCCAACCCGGCGGCCTGTTCTGGATGCTCGATGCCGAGGCGTTGGCAGAGGCGATCCACTTCCGCCCGCAGATGTCGCTTCTCCTGTTCGACGTGCAGCGCGGCCAGGACTGCTTTGACCTGGTCAGGCTTTTTGAGCCAGGCCACCTTCTCGACCTTGAACATCTGCTTGGCGATCTTGTCCGCGTAGCTCCAAGGTCCTGGACGGCGTCCCTGGCGGCTCCCCGACGCACATCTTCGCGGGCCTGACCTGCCGTCAGGACGGCAACCGACTGCTGGCCATGAATGGCGCCCATATCCTTTACGACACGCTGACATCGGTCGAAATGCAGGGCGAGCCTGTCGGCCTGATCAATGACGCATCCCTTCGCGCTGCTGCTGACAAGCTGCACGCGGAGGGCTTCGGGCTGTGCATGAGCTATGAGGACGGCGAGATCGCGGATTTCCAGCAGCGGATCTGCGACATCATCGGTGGCTGCCTCACGCAGTCGCTGGAGGATGGGCAGTACTACCTCGACCTGATCCGTGGCGACTACGTCCTGGCCGATCTGCCAGAAATCACCGAAGACGACGTCCTGCAATTCAACCAGGTGACCACTGACATTGGCGAGGTGGTGAACCAGATCATCGTCGAATGGTTCGATCCGCAGACCAAAGAGAAGCGCACCACCGCCCCGATTCAGAGCCCAGGTGCGATCCGCGCCGCCGGCGGAGTGCGCAGCGAGGTACGCAGTTATCCGGAGATCTGCACCGAGGAACTGGCGCTCCGCGTCGGGGCGCGGGATCTGCAGGCGGAGGCCACGCCCACCAGCAAGTTTGCTCTGACGACCAATGACCGCATCGGCCCGCTGCGACCTGGCCAGGCGTTCCGCCTGCAGATGCCCTCCGAGGGCATCGCGGACATGGTCTGCATCGTGAGCGACTACGACAGCGGGACCCTGACGGATGGGCGAGTGAAGATCAACGCCGTGGAAAGCGTCTTCGGTATGCCCGACACGGTCTACGTCCAGCCATCGCCCGGCCTGGCCCAGCCGCCGGACACCACCCCGGTGCGATCGCCGCACCAGGTGCTGATCGAGGCGCCCTATGTCGAGCTGGCCGCCGGCATGAGCCGCGCCGACCTGGATGCGATCCCGGCCGACGCAGGCCTGATCCTGGCGATGGCCACGCGCCCGAAGAACGGCATCAACTACCACCTCTATGCCGGCGCCTCTGGCGAGGAGTTGGAGGACTCGGTCCTGGGCGACTGGTGTCCGTCGGCCTTGGTCGTCGAGGCGGCCAGCCAACTGACGCCGATCAGCTTCACGTTGCAGGCGGCAACCGACCTGGACCTCGTTCCGGTCGGTTCGTGGGCGCTGTGGGGTAATGAGATCGTGCGCGTCGACGCCCTGGACCCCGTGGCACTCACCATGACCGTCGGTCGTGGTTGCGCCGATACGCCCCCTGAAGTACATGCTGCCGGTTCTCGTATCTACTTCTGCGGGGACTGGGGCATCACCGACGGCCGGGAGTACGTCGACGGCGAGATCGTTTCCGCCAAGCTGCTGACCAGGACCGAAACAGCAGAGCAGTTGCTGGCGTCTGCCACCGCGCTGGCGGTAGAGATGAACCAGCGCCAGTACCGGCCGTATCCGCCGGCGAAGCTGACCATCAACAATGAGGCCTACCCGACCAGGGCCTTCGGGGATATCGCGCTGGCATGGGTGCCGCGCGATCGGCTGATGCAGGCCGACAAGCTCATCGACAACAGCATGGCCGGAGTTGGCCCGGAGGCGGGAACGACCTGGAGCGTACGCTGCTACGTCAACGGCGTGCTGGACAGCTCCCAGGATGGCCTGGCCACTGCCTCCTACGCCTGGTCGCCGTCGGTCAACGTGGGCACCGCACGGGTAGAGGTGCGTGCTGTTCGGGGTGGCGTCGAGTCGCTCTATCCCCTGGCAGCCGATTTCGGCCTGCAGGACGCCCTGTGGACACCTGACCTGCTGGGAGCGCTGGTCTCGGTATGGCTGGATGATCAGAGCCCGATCACCACGTCCGGCAGTGCAGTCAGCCAGTGGAACGACCGGAGCTTGAAGGCCTGGCACTTCACTCAGGCTACTGGCGCCAACCAGCCGACCGTCGTGAACAACGCCATCAACGGCCTGCGCGCCATTCGATTCGACGGCGTAAACGACCACCTGTCCAACAGCGCCGGCAAGGACCTCTTCCGGAACGTGGGCAAAGGCTGGTCGTTTGCCGTTCTGAACAAGCGCGCCGCCGCTGCTTCACCGACGGTCTATTTCGGCGCGACCCGAGGCGGTGCCTCGTCCGGGGTCCGGTTCGCAGCATATGACGCGCTCGCGGGAACGGCTCTGCCGGGGGTTGGCGGCCGTCGCAGCGACACCGATGCCTTTGCTGGCTACACCTCGGCAACGCCACGGGCCGGCACCTGGTATATGCGGCTGGACCAAGATGACTGGGCCGCTAACTCGTCCTCGCTGTACGTGGACGGGGCGCTGGACGGCACTGCGACGGGACTTTGGCCTTCAGCTGGGTTGACCTCAGATACTGCCGCTGGTGGCCCGCTGAGTGTTGGCGCGGTCTTCTCTGGCTCTGGCTTCGTAGCAAACTCGTTCGCCAACGATGACATCGCGGTTGTCATCTCCGGTGCTGGAGCGTTCCCCGAGGCGGCTGATATTGACCGTCTGTTCGGTTGGGCGGCCTGGCGCTATGGCTTGGTTGACCGTCTGCCAGCTGGCCACCCCTATAAGTCCAGCCCGCCGACTGCGCCGACCGCCGCCACTAAATTCCGGAACGCCATCGCCACCGATACGCCTTACATGTGGTGGCGGCTGGACGAGGTGTCCGGTACGGCGCTCGCTGACCGTTCGGGTAATGGGCGCGTCGCATCGGTTGTGGGGACTGCTGGTACGTCCTACTTGCTCAACCAGGACGGCCTGGCCGGCGACGGCAACAAGGCCATCAAGCTGCTGGCCGATGCGGGCTATATCCGCTCGGTGGCGGCATATACGCTCCCGCTCACGAACTTCGCCCAGGCGATCTGCTTCAAGGCCGACGCCGGCGCCGGGGCTGGTGTGCTGACCATGATGAACCAGAACGCAGACCCCAGCACTTTGTCCGGGTCACGCGACCGAGGCTTCGTCCTGGGCAGTGACGGGAAGTTGTATTACGAGTACTGGATCGGCTCGACTGCAAGGATCGCCAGCCTGGCCACCGTGAATGACGGCCAGCGGCACATCGCACACGTTGTGGTCACTGCGACCACAACGACGTTCTTCATCGACGGGGTCGTGCAGGGGAGCCTCAACAGCGTGCCGACGGCTTCCTACGCGGGGTACTTGTATGTCGGCCGCACCAACATCACCGACCTGACCAGCCCGATCAACACGAACGCCGGCTTCCGTGGCGTGGTGGACGAGATGGTGTACTTCAACCACGCGCTGACCAATGCCCGCGTCCTGGCCCACGCCCAGGCTGCAGGGCTCGCAAGCTGATGTAAGAGGGGGCGCCGGGGGGCAGTGCGCCAACACTGATCTCCGGCGCCGACAAGCAGGACAGAGCTGCAAGCCAGCCAAGGCCCCCCGCTCTCGCGAGAGCGCGGCGAGCCTAGCAAAAATGAAAAGGCTTTGCAGAGGATGAAAGAGGTTCGTTGTGGCGGGTGCAACCGCCTGCTGGCCCGAGTGGGCCTGTTCGACCAGCTCCAGATCAAGTGTCCCCGGTGCGGGACCTTGAATCACCTGAAGGCCGAGAGCCTCCTGCAAGCGCCGCTGAGCGCCCCATGCCGCCAGGAGGCATCATGTCTGCCCAACCCATCATCCCCTGGATAGGGGGCAAACGTCGGCTCGCCGACCGCATCTTCCCGCTGTTCCCGCGCCACTCCTGCTACGTTGAGCCGTTCGCAGGAGGGGCGGCGCTGTTTTTCCTCCGGCCGGTACCGGCCGAGGTCGAAGTCCTCAACGACGTCAACGGCGACCTGGTCAACCTGTACCGCGTCGTCCAGCACCACCTGGAGGAGTTCGTCCGCCAGTTCAAATGGGCGCTCAGCTCCCGCCAGGTCTTCAAGTGGCTACAGGAGACACGCGTGGAGACCCTGACCGATATCCAGCGGGCGGCCAGGTTCTACTACCTGCAGCAGAGTGCCTTCGGCGGTCGGGTCGATGGCCAGAGCTACGGTACGGCCACCACGCAACCTCCAGGCCTCAACCTGCTGCGGATCGAGGAGACACTCTCAGCGGCGCACCTGCGCTTGAGCAGCACCTACATCGAGCACCTGACCTGGCAGGACTGCCTGAAGCGCTACGACCGCGAGCACACGCTCTTCTATATGGACCCGCCATACTGGGAGACGGAAGGCTATGGCGTGCCTTTCGGCTTCGAGCAGTACCTGGACATGGCCGAGATGTTGAAGCGCCTGAAGGGCAAGGCGATCATCAGCCTGAACGACCACCCCGATATCCGGCGCTGCTTCGCGGACTTCCACATCGAGGCGACGGACATCCGCTATACGGTCGGGGGCGGCAAGGGAAGTGATGCGCGGGAGGTGCTGATCTTCAGCTGGGATATTCAAGCCGAGCCCGCTGGGCTGTTCTGAATGGGAGGCCTGATGGCCAGATACGTGAGTGCAGCCGCTTACGAGGTCCGCAAGCCCGATGGGACTGTCGTGGCGCGGATCATTCGCGGCGTCTACCTGCAGGCCGACTCCACGCACCAGGGCGGCTTCGACCCTTACTACGCCGGGACTGTCATCACCGATGACAATGGCGAGCGGCTCGTCCATATGCGACTCGGTCCGCCCCTCGGGGTTATCGAGGGGCGGACCCTTATCACGCAGGCCGGCGAGCGTTGGGAGCTTGTCGAGCTTCCTTGGCTAGGGTCGCGCGTCCAGGACGCTGATCTGTTCCGGGTCATGCTGCTGCAGCGGGAGCAGGCGATCGAGGACGGCGACGAGCAGAGGGCGGCGTGGCTCGGGGTTCGGATCGAATCAGCTGCCTGGATGGTGTGCCCCGAGTGCGGCGATCGATTCGGTGAGCGCGAGGACTGTCTGACCTGTCAGGGGCAGGGTATCGTCCCTGACCCCTGATATTGGAAATTCCTTTTCATCTGGTGAAACTGCGCGGAAGGATGGAATATCGCGCATCAGCCGGGCGAATTTCGCGCGGCGCTACAGGCTGATACCACAGTTCCATCCTGCTCCGAGCGGTCCCCTCTCCCTCCGGGAGAGGGTTAGGGTGAGGGACTCCTGGTGCCCTCACCTCATCTCAGGCCGAGCGTAGGGCGCATAACGCGCAGCGTTATCCGTCGATCTCTCAGCCCGGCACCTCAACGCATGAACAACCCACCATTGATATCCCAGCACGCCCCGGTCACCGACCCGGCGTTCTCCGCACACAGCAGCAACACGCTGTCGGCGATGAAGGTCGGGTCGCCCAGGCGGCCGGCGGGGATGGTCTTGAGGATCTGTTCCAGGCGCTCGGGCGCCACGCTCTCGTAGACCACCGGCAAATCCAGCGGCCCCGGCGAGATGGCGTTGACGGTCACGCCCTGCGCCGAAAGTTCGCGGGCGAACACCTTGGTCAGCGTTGCCACACCGCCCTTGGCTGCGGCGTAATGGCCGCCGGTGGCGGTGCCGCCGTTCTGCCCGGCCAGCGAGGCAATGTTGACGATGCGGCCGAAACCGCGTGCCGCGAAGTGCGTGCCGAACACCTGGCAGGCGACGAAAGTGCCGCGCAGGTTCACCGCCATGGAGGCGTCGAAGTCCTCCGGGCTGATGTCCATCAGCGCGGCAACCTTGGACATCCCGGCGTTGTTCACCAGGATGTCGGCGCCGCCCCAGCGTTCGGCGAGCACATCGCGGGCACGTTCGAAGTCGGCCTTCTCCCGTGCATCCAGCTTCAAGCCGAGAGCTGTCTGGCCTTCCGGGTCCAGCTCGTCGGCCAGGCGCTGCACAGCCTCCTCGTTGAGATCGGCCAGCGCCACGCGCAGGCCGGCGGCATGCAGGCGGCGCGCGATGACTTCGCCGAGCCCGCGTGCGGCGCCGGTTACCAGGGCTACTCGTTGCATGGCGCGGCCCTCAGAGCAGGAAGCCGAGCGCGTTGAGCGCGTCTGCGGCGTTGATCAGGCGGATCACCTTGCGCTCCAGGCAGGCTTGCCCGTCGGTGAAGCGAATGCGGTGGTTCAGGTCGGCAATGAACGGCGTCGCCACGCCACGCTTGTAGGCGTAGAGCACCTGCGCCGAATTCACCTCGACCACATCGCCCGCCGCTTCCACCAGGGTGAAACGCGAGACGGTGCGCACGGTCTTCGCCGCGTCCACCGCCGACGGCGAATGGCCGCCGGTGAGGCGTTCGATGCGCAGGGCGCGCATGCGCGCGTCGTCGAAGACGTAGTTCAGGCTGGCGGCGAAGTCGTCGCCCTCGGCGTTGATCGGCACCACGTAGATGCCGTCCTCGCTCCACAGCTGCGACCACTGTGCGTAGTCCTTGCGGTCCAGCAGTTCGGCCTCGCGCCAGACGAATTCGATGGCCTTGGCCAGCGGGCCGGAGAAGCCGTTCAGGGTGTCGTTGCTCATTGGCTCATCATCCTTTTCCACATCTGGTACGCCTCGCGCATGCCGCCTTCGTCGGTGGCGTGGGAGACCTTGTCGCCGTTCTCGGCGACCACTTCGCGGTTCAGGCCGCGGTTGACCAGGATCGGCGCGTCGACGCCGGCGTAGGAGCCACGCTGCACGCGGTCCCAGGCCTCTGCATCATCCGGGCTGCCGAAGCCGAACGGACCCTGGAAGTGCTCGTGGATGCGCATGCGCTCGCGGTTGGCGATCTCCGGGCCGCCGTCCATACCGAGGGCGACGTGGCGAATCTCGGTCTCGGTGACGGAGATCGGCCGCAGCACGCGGAAGAACGACATGGACATGGCCACGTTGGGGAACAGGTTGAGGTTGAAGCCGGCGCCGTGCAGCGAGCGGACGATGCGGCGCACCTGGGCAGGCTCCATGGTTTTCGACAGTTCCGCGGTGACGTGGGCGAAGCGCTCCTGCAGCTGCTCGGTGCCGTCGTCGTGGTCGAGGTCGACGTGTTCGGGGACCATCACCATCACGCTGTGGCCGTTGCCCAGGGCGTGGGTCACCGCCTGCTCGTCGCTCATGAACGAGAGCATTTCCTCGGTCTCTTCATCCACCGAGGACATGAACGACTTGTGCACGATGGGGAAGTGGTAGCCGTCGGTGGTGTTCTCCAGCTGGATCTTCCAGTTACCGCGGAAAGTGAACTTGTGTTCGCCCTGGGTCTTGATCGGGTAGCCGGCGCCCTGCTTCATGAACAGGTCCATCCAGTGCTTCGCCCCGCCGAGGAAGTCCTCCAGCGGCTCGATCTCGTCGTTGTAGGTGGCGAACACCATGCCGGCGTAGCTTTCCACGCGCAGGCTGGTCAGCGGCAGCTCGGCCTTGTCGAGGATGTCCTCGTAGCCGTCCGGATACGGCAGCGCGCGCAGCTTGCCGTCCAGCGCGTAGGACCAGCTGTGGTACGGGCAGGTGAAGCCGGTGGCGTTGCCCTTGTGCTTCTCGCAGACGGTGGCGCCACGGTGGCGGCAGCGGTTTTCCAGGACGTTGATGTTGCCCTTCTTGTCGCGCACCACGATCACCGGGCGGCGGCCGACGCTGGTGGTCTTGAAGTCACCGGCGTTGCGCACTTCGCTTTCGTGGGCGACCCACACCCAGGTGCGGTAGAAGATCTTGTCCATTTCCGCTTCGAACAGTTGCGGGTCGTTGTACAGCGAGACATCGACGCGGTCGTCGCCGACCAGCTCTTCGACGCTGCGCGACCGGGCGATCAGCCGGTATTCGTGAGCGCTCATGCCCATCTCCTCATGCCGATTTCTTATGTTTTTGCGCAGGCCGCGTGGCAGCCAGGCTGTGTTCGAGTTGCGCACCGAAGGCGCATACGCGTTCGTCGTCGCCCTTGCGGCCGACGATCTGCAGGCCGACTCTCAGCCCGCCGCAATCCAGGTCCACCGGCACGGTCAGCGCCGGGTGTCCGCTGAGGTTGAAAGGCCGCACCAGGGGCGTCATGCCGGCCACCGATTTGCCGTTGCGCGCATCGCTGAGCAGCGGCGGCAGGTCGGGCATGGTCGGCAGCAAGAGCACTTCGAAGTCCTCCAGCGCGGCGTCGATGGCACGGGTGAAGTGCTCGCGCACTTTCTCCGCCTCGGCGCGCTCGGCGTCGGTGGTGCGGCTGGCCAGCAGCAGCCGCTGCTCGACATCGGCGCCGATCAGGCCCTTGCCAGTCAGCGCCGCGTAGGCGGCCCAGTTCTCGTGATTGATCACCACCAGCCCGGCCTGGAAGGCCGCCTCGAACTCGCCGAGGAACAGGTGGCTGCGGCGCCAGCCGGCACGGTCGGCGGCGGCGCCCAGGCAAGCCTGGATGTGCGGCGCGGACGGCACTTCGAGGAAGGCCACGCGGGCGCCCTCGCCCGGCAGCTGCACGTCGCCGAAACCGGGGCAGATGACCTGCATGGCGGCGATCAGGTCGGCCATGTTGGCGGCAAACGGGCCGACGCAATCCAGGCTGCTCTGCGCCGGGTGCACGCCATCGCGGCTGACGCGACCGAAGGTCGGCTTCAGCCCGGCGATACCGCAGCAGGCCGCCGGTACACGGACCGACCCGCCGGTATCGGTACCCAAAGCGATATCCGCCAGGCCCGCCGCCACGGCGGACGCGGAGCCACTGGACGAGCCGCCGGGTACGCGGTCCGGCGCCATCGGGTTGACCGGCGTGCCGGTCCAGTCATTGATGCCGGTGACGCCGAAGGCCAGTTCGTGAAGATTGGTCTTGCCGACGATCTGCCAGCCGGCGTTCAGCACGGCGTCGACCACGAAGGCGTTGCGTTCGGCCGGCGCGGCATCGGCCAGTGCGCGGGTGCCGCAACGGGTCGGGTAGCCGGCGATGTCGATGCTGTCCTTGACCGCGACGCGCTTGCCGTCGCCGCCGAGAATGAATTCGCTGACGAAAGTGCTCACGAACGGCCCTCCCCTGCACCACCCAGCGCGCGTTGCGACAGGCGCTGCGTGCGGAAATGGCTGATCTGCCAGCGCCCGTCGATCTCGCGGAAATCGATGTCCAGCCGCGTGCCGAACAGCTCGGTGTGGCCCTCGGCATAGGTCGAGAGCTGCTGCATGATCCATTGCCCGCGCGCGGTGCGGCCGTCGACGCGGATCGACTCGCTGGTGAGGAAATGCAGGTTCAGCGTGAAGTGCGGCGACGGCGGCAGGTAGCCGAAGACGAACGCGGCGATCGCCTCGCGGCCCTGGTGATGGCCGAAGGTCTGCGCGGTGGAAGTGCCGATGCCCTCCCACACCGCATCCTCGCTGAACAGTTCGGCCAGCTCGCTCATCGCCACCGGCGCGTGCGGCACGTCGCAGAGGTCCATGTAGCGAGCCATCAACCGACGCACCTGGCTTTCCCCTTCGAGGACCTCCAGGCGGCGGTTCAGCTCGGCCATGCTCAGGCTGTTCATGGCTCAGGTCCGCGCGGCTTCGGGGATGGTCAGCGGGCGGCCGATGCGCGCCTCGACCTTGGCGTACTTCCACAGGCTGTACTCGCCCACCGGCGTGGTGCGGAACAGGTTGCAGGCATCGATCACGGTCTGGTGGCAATCCACGTCGGCCATGATGTAGACGGTCCACGGCGAAGTGGTGGACGGGCCGACCATCAGGCGGTCGTCATCCAGCACGCCGAGCACGTTCATGCCCGGCAGCGCGCCGAGGTCGCTCATCATCTGCGAGAAACCTTTCCACACGGTGATGCCTTCACCGGTGGGCAGGTCGAAGAACGGCTGGGCGATGCCGATGCAGAACAGTACGCGCAAGGGTTCGGTGGTCGGACGGGTCATGCTTCGAGTCCTTGTTCTTATGGGTTTGAATCAGATGTATCCGGGGAACGGCGGCACATCGAGCAGCACCGCACCGGCGCCGTCGTACATGCCATCGCTGAGGAAGGCGTGCTGGGTGACCACCATGGCGTCGCGCAGGTAGCGCTGCAGCGGGTGGTTCAGGTAGATCGCCGTGGTGCCGGCCAGGCTGTAGGCGCGGCGCACCACGTCAGCACCGGCGCGGGACACATGCACGGCGGCCAGGCGCAGCTGGCTGACCTGCTCGGGGCTGACGGTGTTGCCGGCGAGGATGGAATCCCAGACGGTCTCGGTGGCGTCATAGAAGAAGCCGCGCGCAGCCTGTAATTCGGCTTCGGCCTTGCCGATTTCGATGCGTACGTAGGCGCGGTCGCCAAGCTTGGGCGCGCCGGTCACGCCGCTGGAAGACGCCATGCGGGTGATCTCGTCCAGCGCTGCACGGGCCAGGCCGAGGTTGACCACGGCCAGCACCTGGGCGGCGTAGGCGATAGTCGGATAGCGGTACAGCGGTTCGTCGATGTTCGATTCGCCGCCGCGAATGAACGTCCAGTCGTCCGCAACGAAGGCGTTGTCCAGCTTCAGGTCGTGACTGCCGGTGCCCTTGAGGCCGACGACGTTCCAGTTCTCGACGATCTCCACGTCCCTGGCACGTAGCAGCGCAGTGCGCGGCTTGCCGCCCGGGCCGCCGATACCGATGCCGACGCCGAGCACGTCGGCGCCCTTGCAGCCGCTGGCGAACTTCCAGGTGCCGCTGACGCGCCAGCCGCCTCCCACCTGCGTGGCTGGCTGGATCGGGAACAGGCCGCCGGCGAACACCAGGTCCGGGCCGTCGGCATAGAGCTCGGCGAGGGTATGGCGCGGCAGCGCGGTGAGGTAGGTGCTGGCGCTGCCGAAGCTGGCCACCCAGCCGGCGGAGCCGTCGGCTTCGGCGATGCGTTCGACCAGGCGCAGGAACCGGGCCGGCGGCAGCGCGTCGCCGCCGAAGCAGCGCGGGGTCGCGGCGCGGTAGATGCCCACGTCGCGGAAGCGTTCGATCATGTCGCGGGGAACGTGGGAGCGGCTGTCGAACTCGTCGCGGCGTTGGCGCACTTCATCGAGTACGCGCTGGAATTCGAGGGCACGGCCGTCCGCATCGAGCGGTTCGGCGAGGGCGGCACGCAGCATGGCATTATCTCCGTTTGTTCTTATCGACCTGCTCCCGGTCTGCCTGCGCTTGCTCAGGCTGCGTTGGAGGCGCACTCGGAATGCTCATTTGCAAATGCAAACTGCGCTTCCTCGCGCGCCTCCGCCTTGCCTGAACTGCGCTCGGCGAGACCTGGAACAGGTCGTGTAGGCCATCGGCCCGTTCGATGCGGGCAGGTCGTCGTTGGGGCCAGTGTATGAACCGCCCTGCCCGGCCAACCATTGGTGCGTGCAGCCCCATGACTAAGGGAATCCCCTAGTCGGCGGCGAGTTACTCCGCAGTCCCATCGCGCTACGCTGCAAGGTATAAAGGCGCCACTGCCCACCGAGACCACTCCCCGATGTTCCAGCCCCGGCCCGACGACTTCCTCGCCCTGCTCCAGGCCATGCCGCTGTGCGTAATCCTTCACGATGCGCAGACCAAGGAAATCCTCTGGGCGAACAACGCCGCCCTGGCGGTGCTCGGTTTCACCCTGGAAGAGCTGGTGCCGCTCAAAGCCCCGGACATGACCGCCAAGGCCCCGCAGTACCGCCGCTCGGTGGGCCTGCGCTGGCTGGAAGGCGCGGCGCGTACCGGCCAGCGCACCATCGAGTGGTGCTACCGCTCCAAGCAGGGTGTGGAAATCCTTTCCGAAGCCGTCGCCACCCGCGTGCACCTGCAGGAGCGCGACGTGCTGATGGTGCAGTTCCGCGACATCTCCCGGGAGAAGCAGGTCGAGCGCGACCTGCAACGTTTCGAGAGCCGCCTGAAGGCCTTCATGCAGGACCTCGCCGAAGGCGTAGCGGTGCTGGATGCCGACGGCAACCTGCGTTTCCTCAGCGAATCCGCCCTGCCCCTGCTGGGCGGCAGCCAGGACGACTGGCTGGCGCACAACTTCCTCGGCCGCTGCGACAGCGCCACGCGCCCGCGCCTGGAACACCACCTGGCGATGCAGCCGCCCAGCCGCGAGCCGTACTCCGTCAGCTATCAGTTGCAACGTCTGGACGGCGAATGGCGCTGGCACCACGCGACCTGCCGCTACATCGAGATCGAGGACGACCTGGTCGGCCACCTGCTGCTGTTCCGCGACGTCACCGAGCAGGTCCGCGCCGCACAGGCGCAGCGCCAGAGCGACCAGAAGCTGGAGTACCTGGCGCGCTACAACGCCATGGGTGAGATGGCCCTGGCGATCGCCCACGAACTCAGCCAGCCGCTGGCGGCGACGCGCAACTTCATCGAAGGCGCGCTGATCCGCCTGGACCGCGAGCAGAAGGCCGAAGCCTCCGCCGCCTGGGGCCTGGACAGCGCCGTGCGACAGATCGAGCACGCCTCGCTGATCATCAAGAGCGTGCGCGAGTACGTGGTGAAACTGGAGCAGGCCGAACAGCGCATCGACCTCAACGAGCTATTGGGCGAGACGCTGTACTTCATCAGTCTGAAAGCCCAGCCAAGCAACGTGCGCGTGGAGCTGGAACGCTGCGACGAACCGCTGTGGGTGAGCTGCGAGAAGGTGCTGGTCGGCCAGGTGATCCTCAACCTTGCCTTCAACGCCATCGAAGAGATGCTCAACCTCCCCGAGGAGCGCCGCCTGCTGCGCATCCGTACTTCGCGCGACGCCGGCAGCGCGCGGCTGTGCGTGCTGGACCAGGGGCCCGGCATCGATGCCGGGACCAAGGAGCGCCTGTTCGATGGCTTCTTCACCTCGAAGGTGAGCGGCAACGGCATCGGCCTGGCGCTGTGCCAGAGCATCGTCTCGCGGCATCGCGGGGATATCTGGGCGGAGAACGTCGAGCCGTGCGGGGCGATGTTCTGCTTTGGGTTGCCGTTGGCGGAGTGAGCGGCCGCCTGCCTTGCCGGCGGATCGCGGGCGTGGCCCGCTCCAACACGGGAAGATCGGATTTTGGCACTCGAAGACTTCCAGAGAAACGCCCACACACTCCGAGTGCCCCGTTCAACGAGGGCATTTTTCGCCCCAAGCGAAAAACCGGATGTCCGGGGCAAGCCTTTTGGTTACTTTTCGGCGTTTGGAAAAGTGACTCGCCCGAGGGGGCGAAACCCAATACATCCGAACACTCAAATGCGGCGCTAAACACCAGCACCGTAGGGCGCATAACCCGGAACGGGTTATGCGCCGATGGCCATGCGGCGGATAACGCTGGCGCGTTATGCGCCCTACGAAAAGAGTCATACCGGACCACACCAACGAAAACGGCGCCCGCAGGCGCCGTCATTGGCTCAGGGAAACCTCAGCCGTGGGCCTTCTTGATAATCGCCTCGGCAATGTTCGCCGGCGCCTCGGCGTACTTGGTGAACTCCATCGAATAGCTCGCTCGCCCCTGCGACATCGAGCGCACGTCGGTGGCATAGCCGAACATCTCGCCCAGCGGCACCTCGGCGCGGATGACCTTGCCCGCCGGTGTGTCTTCCATACCCTGGATCAGCCCGCGCCGGCGGTTCAGGTCGCCCATCACGTCGCCCATGTAGTCCTCCGGCGTCACCACCTCGACCTTCATCACCGGTTCCAGCAGCACCGCGCCGCCCTTCTGCGAGAGCTGCTTGGTGGCCATGGAGGCGGCGATCTTGAACGCCATCTCGCTGGAGTCGACGTCGTGGTAGGAGCCGTCGAACACCGAGGCCTTCAAGCCGATCAGCGGGTAGCCGGCGAGCACGCCGTTCTGCATCTGTTCCTCGATGCCCTTCTGGATCGCCGGGATGAATTCGCGCGGGATCACGCCGCCGACCACCTCATTGACGAACTCCAGCCCATCCTTGCCCTCGTCGCCCGGCTCGAAGCGAATCCAGCAGTGACCGAACTGGCCACGGCCGCCGGACTGGCGGACGAACTTGCCCTCGATCTCGCACTTCCTGCGGATCGCCTCGCGGTAGGCCACTTGCGGCTTGCCGATGTTGGCCTCGACGTTGAACTCGCGGCGCATGCGGTCGACGATGATGTCCAGGTGCAGTTCGCCCATGCCGGAGATGATGGTCTGCCCGGTTTCCTCGTCGGTCTTGACGCGGAACGAGGGGTCTTCCTGGGCCAGCTTGGACAGGGCGATGCCCATCTTCTCCTGGTCGGCCTTGGTCTTGGGCTCCACGGCCACGGAGATCACCGGGTCAGGGAAGTCCATGCGTTCGAGGATGATCGGCTTGTCGATGGAGCACAGGGTGTCGCCCGTGGTGACGTCCTTCATGCCGATCAACGCGGCGATGTCGCCGGCGCGCACTTCCTTGATTTCCTCGCGCTGGTTGGCGTGCATCTGCACCATCCGACCGACGCGTTCCTTCTTGGTCTTCACCGAGTTGAGCACCGCGTCGCCGCTGCTGAGCACGCCGGAATAGACGCGGGCGAAGGTCAGCGTACCGACGAAGGGGTCGGTGGCGATCTTGAAGGCCAGCGCGGAGAACGGCTCGCTGTCGTCGGCGTGACGCTCCAGGTGCTTCTCTTCGTCGTCCGGATCGGTGCCATTGATCGCCGGGATTTCCGTGGGCGCCGGCAGGTAGTCGATCACCGCGTCGAGCACCAGCGGCACGCCCTTGTTCTTGAACGAGGAGCCCAGCACCGCGGGAACGATCTCGTTGGCCAGGGTGCGCTGGCGCAAGCCGGCCTTGATTTCCTCGACGGTCAGTTCCTGGCCTTCGAGGTACTTGTTCATCAGATCGTCGTTGGCTTCGGCGGCAGCCTCGACCATGTGCGCGCGCCACTCGTCCGCCAGCGCCTGCAACTCCGCCGGGATCGGCTCCTCGGTGTAGCTGGTGCCCTGGTCGGCGTCGTTCCAGACGATGGCCTTCATCTTCACCAGGTCGATCTGCCCGGAGAAGGTTTCCTCCGAGCCGATGGCCAGCTGGATCGGCACCGGGGTGTGGCCCAGGCGCTGCTTGATCTGTGCCACCACCCGGAGGAAGTCGGCGCCCTGACGGTCCATCTTGTTCACGTAGGCCAGGCGCGGCACGTGGTACTTGTTGGCCTGGCGCCAGACGGTCTCGGATTGCGGCTCGACGCCATCGGCGCCGCTGAACACCACCACCGCGCCATCAAGCACGCGCAGGGAGCGCTCCACCTCGATGGTGAAGTCGACGTGCCCGGGGGTATCGATGATGTTGAAGCGGTACTTGTTGGGGTACTGCTTGGAGGAGCCCTGCCAGAACGCCGTGGTGGCCGCCGAGGTGATGGTGATGCCACGCTCCTGTTCCTGCACCATCCAGTCCATGGTCGCCGCGCCGTCGTGCACCTCGCCCATCTTGTGGTTCACACCGGTATAGAAAAGGATGCGCTCGGTCGTGGTGGTCTTGCCGGCGTCGACGTGGGCGACGATGCCGATATTGCGGTAAAGCTCGATGGGCGTATTGCGAGCCATGGTGTGCTCCGTTTCTGCTGGTTGACTGCCGGGCCTGCTGCTGCGGGTCCGTTGCCTGCGCGGGACGGCGGGAGGGAGTGCGGCATCAGAATTTTCTGAGCGCAACAGGCTCAAGGTAGCGCGTCTTCGTGGCAATTCCAGTGCCGGAGCGTCGCGGATGTCGCAGTCCGACCGGCTGCGTCGCTCCGGCATTTCACCGCATGGCGGGAAACCCATGAAATGATTGTAGTTCTCAGGTGATAACCCGAAGCAGCCAATGCGTTCGTCGTCGCCCTCTCCCGCCCCCTGATACTCCCTTCGCGACAGGGATGTCGCCCCGATGGAAGACCCACGCCCGAGACAAGGGCGCCAAGGCCTGGCCAACGGGCCGAATCACCGCCCGGCGCTATCGCCACTGGATTGGAACGCCCATCCGGGTCCATGCTAGGCGCTCGCCCATTTGCCGGAGTTCGCCCCCATGAGCGACGCCATCACCATTGATTTCGTCTCCGATATCGTCTGCCCCTGGTGCGCCATCGGCCTCAATGGCCTGCTGGAGGCCATGCGCCGGGTGGATGGCGAACTGACCGTGGAATTGCACATCAAGCCCTTTGAACTCAACGCCGACATGCCTGCCGAGGGTGAAGACCTGGTGGAGCACCTGCAGCGCAAGTACGGCAGCAGCGCCGAGGAAATCGCCCGCAACCAGGAGCATTTGCGTTCCATGGGCGAGGAAGTCGGCATGCACTTCGATCTGAAGAAGCGCAACCGCATCTACAATACCTTCGACGCCCACCGCCTGTTGCATTGGGCCGCCGAGTCGCATCGCGACGTGGCGTTGAAACAGGCCTTGCTGCATGCCTACTTCGGCGAAGGCCGCGACCCGAGCGACCCGGAAGTGCTGCTGGAAGTGGCTGTCAGCGTCGGCCTGGACGCCGTGCGCGCCCGGGAAATCCTCGATAGCGACGCCTATGGCGACGAGGTGGTGGCCGAAGAAGATTTCTACACCAGTCGAGGCATTCGCGCCGTGCCAGCGGTGATCCTCAATGGCCGCCAGCTGATATCCGGGGCGCAGAGTACCGACTACTACGAGCAGGCACTGCGCCAGGTCGCGCGGCAGGCGCCACTACCGGAGTGACTACCTTGGCAGGAACGTAGGAGGGATAACGCTGGCGGGTGATGCGCCGCGTACGGACGTTCGTCTCATGCGGGAAGATTTGTACTCCGGGCCAGCCACTTACCCACCCTCTCTCTGAGGGGAGAGTGGTCCCACTGCCAATGCTCAAACGACCAAAGAAAAACGGCGCCCGAAGGCGCCGTCCTTCATGCTGCATCAACCAATCAGAGCGCCGACCAGCCGTCCATCTGACCGCCCAGGTCAGCGGAGTGCTCGGACAGCAGCGCCGCGTAGCCGCTGATGTGCTCGTGGGAGAGCTCCATCACCGGGTAGGCCAGTACCTGCCAGGGCAGCTTGTCGTTGCCGTCGTACTCGGAGTACGCCACCTTCTGCCCGTTCTGCAGCAGCATGATGGCGAAGTCCAGGGCGGACTGCTCGTCCGGGAAGATCACCGCGAACTCCACCTCATGCTCGAGGGAGAGGTCTTCGCCGTCTTCCTGCAGGGCCCACAGGGCATCGCCGATTTCGTCTTCCGGGAAAAGCTGCTTGTCGCGGCTCATGTCACTGCTCCAATTCGATTTACAAAATGCCCGGTGTGGGCACGCCCGCGCAGGATACCCGTCCTGCATGACAGATGCCGGAAAATCTCGCCGGCACCATCGCCTTTGGTGATGTTCACCATCACGGTGTTTCACTTCCGCCCTTGCCCGCTCGGCGCGACGATACCTCCATCGGGCCTGCGCCCTCCCACATCGAGCCTGCGACCATGCACAGTACCGAGGCGGCGTACCGCATCACCTACATCACTCTGGACGAGCTGCAGCTGCACTTCGAGACCCAGATCGCTGTGCTCGACGAGGAAGGCGGCCTGGCGCTGCACAACGCCGCCACCCTGCCCGAAGAACGCCGGGTGCTGCGCGAACTGATCTGCGAAGGGCACGAACAGCAGGCCCTGGTCGCCTGATCTCGGGAAAGTCTAGACCCAGCCAAGCAAATGCCCCGCTCGTGCGGGGCATTTGTGTTACCAGCCAGGCATCACGCCTGTAGCTGATTGCCAATCGGCAGGTTGCGGATGCGCTTGCCGGTCGCCGCGAACAGCGCATTGGCCAATGCAGGCGCCAGCGGCGGAACCCCCGGTTCACCCACGCCGGTGGGCGGCTCGGCGGATGGCACGATATGCACCTCCACCACCGGCATCTCGTTGATCCGCAATACCTGGAAGTCGTGGAAGTTGGACTGGTCGACCTTGCCGTCGGTCAGGGTGATGGCGCTGTGCAACGCCGCCGACAGAGCGAAGCCGATGCCACCCTCCATCTGCGCCTTGATCACGTCCGGGTTGATCGCCAGGCCACAGTCCACTGCGCAGACCACGCGGTCCACCTTGAAGCTCTTGTCCGCCTTGTAGGTCACCTCCACCACCTGGGCGACGAAGCTGCCGAATGACTCGTGCACGGCGATGCCGCGGCCCCGCTGCTCGCCGTCCTTGCCTTTGTCCAGCGGCGCCAGCCAATTGGCCCGCTGCGCCACCAGCTCCAGCGCGCCGCGATGCCGCGGGTGTTTCTCCAGCAGCTTGCGACGGAACTCGTAGGGGTCCTGCTTGGCGGCGATGGCCGCTTCGTCGATCAGCGTTTCGGTGGAGAACGCCGTGTGGGTGTGGCCCACCGAGCGCCACCATTGGGTCGGCACCGTCACGTTATCCGCCAGCGCCTGCTCGACACGCAGGTTGGGCACGGCGTAGGGCAGATCGGCGGCGCCTTCCACGGCGATCTTGTCGACGCCATCCTTGACCATGAACTTCTCGAACGGCGTGCCGACGATGAAGGATTGCCCCACCAACCGCTGCTCCCAGCCCACCAGATTGCCCTGGGCGTCCACCGCCAGTCGCGCGCGGTGCAGGAAGGCCGGACGGTAATAGCCGCCACGGGTGTCGTCTTCGCGGGTCCAGACCATCTTGATCGGCACCTTCACACCCTGGTCGCGAGCCGCCTTGGCGATGGCTGCCGCTTCCAGCACATAGTCCGAGTGCGGGTTGGCGCGGCGGCCGAAGCTGCCGCCGGCGTACAGCTGCGTGATGTTCACCTGCTCGGGCTGCATGCCCAGTAACTGCGCCACCGACATCTGGTCGCCGGTCTGCCACTGCTCGCCGTTCCAGATCTGACAGCCGTCTTCCTTGAGGAAGACCACGCAGTTCAGCGGCTCCATGGCGGCGTGGGCAAGATAGGGGAACTGATACTCGGCCTCGATCAGGTGCGCCGGTTTCTCCAGCGCCTTGGCGACATCCCCGTCATTGCGCGCCACCAGGCCCGGCTTGCTGGCCATGTCGCGATACTGGGCGAAGATTTCCTTGCTGCCCATCTTGAAGGCCTTGCTCTCATCCCACTCGACCTGCAACGCATCGCGGCCCTGACGCGCAGCCCAGGTGTTCTTCGCCAGCACGGCAACGCCAGCGAAACGGCGTTCGCTCCCCGGAAACTGGACCACATCGACCACGCCTGGCACCGCCTTGGCCTTGCTGGCATCAACCTTGGCCGGCACCGCACCGAAACGCGGCGGGTGGGCGACCACGGCGACCAGCATGTCCGGCAGGTGCACATCCTGGGTGAACTGGGCGGTGCCGTCGGTCTTGGACGGGCTGTCCTTGCGTGGCAGTTGCACCTGACCGATCAGCTTGAAGTCCTTCGGGTCCTTGAGCTTAACGTCTGTCGGCACGGGCTGTTTCGCCGCCGCCTCGGCCAACTCGCCGAAGCTGGCCTTGTGTCCGGAAGCAGCGTGGCTGACGACGCCGTCGTGCACCTCGATCTCGGCCGCCGGCACCTTCCACTGCTCCGCCGCCGCGCCCACCAGCATGGCGCGGGCGCTGGCGCCGGCCTTGCGCATCTGCTCGAAGGAGTTGGCCATGGCGTTGCTGCCACCAGTGCCCTGCAGATTGCCGAAAGCCAGGTTGGCGTAGCGTTTGGCATCGGCCGGAGCGCCTTCGACCTGCACGCGACTCCAGTCGGCATCCAGCTCCTCGGCCACCAGGGTGGCGAGACCGGTGTAGCTGCCCTGGCCCATTTCGACATGCTTGGCGATCACGGTGACGGTGCCGTCAGGGGCGATACGGACAAAAGCGTTGGGTTCGAAGTCGCTGGCCGCCTGGGCGTCGCCCAATTTTCCCAGCAACGGTGCGAAGTAGATGCCCAGCGCAAGGCCGCCGGCGCCGCGCAGGAAGCTGCGGCGGCTGACGTTGAGGATGCTGCCGGCCTCGGCCGGCTGCTGGTCGATACGGGGTTCGAGCATGGTGTCGGTCCTCAGGCCAAGGTCTGGGCGGCGTCGTGGATGGCCGCACGGATCCGCGCATAGGTGGCGCAGCGGCAGATGTTGCCGCTCATCGCGGCATCGATATCCGCATCGCTGGGCGCCTTGTTGGAGGCCAGCAGCGCGGTGGCCGACATGATCTGCCCGGACTGGCAGTAGCCGCATTGCACCACATCGAGCTTGCGCCAGGCTTCCTGCACCGCCTTGCCGGCGGGCTGTTCGGCCACCGCCTCGATGGTGGTGATCTTCTTGCCGGCCACCGCTGCCAGCGGGGTGACGCAGGAGCGCGTCGGCTGGCCGTCGATGTGTACGGTGCAGGCGCCGCACAGCGCCATGCCGCAGCCGTATTTGGTGCCGGTCAGGCCGGCGACGTCGCGGATGGCCCAGAGCAGCGGCATCTCGCCGGGGGCATCGAGTTCATGGTCCTTGCCGTTCAGGTTCACGGTAATCATCAGGGGTTTCACCTCTTCTGCGGGTGATGGGATGGGGCGAAGCACAGCCGCTTCGTCACGCAATGGATTCAGCCTAGGCGCAAGCGCCGACCAGTGCCGCGACGATACGCCAGGAAGGCGCCGAGCGGTTTGCCTGGTTCTCTTGAGGCTTGCCTGATACTGCTCAGGGTGTGACGGGATATGAGCCGTGCGGCCTGAATCGAGGGCTAGCGGGCAGGCCAATTCCCGCTGGGACAACGCAGAATCTCGTGTGCACAAAAAAGCCACTCCGAAGAGTGGCTTTCTCGCCTCAGGGAGGCCGGATCACTCCGGCATCTTGATGACTACACGGCCGCCGCCCGGGCAGGTTTCCATATAGGTGTTGGCGTCCAGGTACTGGGCGAAATCGAACACCCGGTCGATGCTCGGCTTGAGCAACTGGTCGGCGGTCATCTGGTTGATCGCGGTCAGCGCCCGTTGCACGGCTTCGTCGTTGCGGGTCAGGCCGATCTCCGGCTGCCCGGTGAAGTCCAGCACGCAGTGGCGGAAGAACTGCAGGTGCTTCTTGAAGGCCGCGCAGGCCGGGAAGGCTGCGTCATTGCCACCGTTGATGCCGTACAGGATCAGCTTGCCGCGCGGGGCCGCGACGTCACCCAGCAGTTTCATCTGCGGGCCGGCGCACTGGTCGAGGACGATCTCGACGCCTTCACCCTTGGTGAAGCGCTCGACTTCAAGGACCAGGTCCTGCTCCTCGGTATAGATGACCTTGTCCGCCCCCAGGCCCTTGAGGAACTCGCGGGTTTCCTCATGGCTGGTGGTGGCGATCACCTGGGCGCCGAGCGCCTTGGCGAGCTGCACCGCCTGCGGGGCCAGGCAATGGCCGGCCTCGGTGATCAGCACGCGCTGGCCGGGCTTGATCTGGGCAAGCTCCACCAGGGCGAAATAGGAGTACATCAGGCCGGTGTAGTGCACCGCCGCCTCGACCGGGGTCAGGACATCCGGATAGCGGGTCAGCGACGTACGCGGCAGGATGACGTGGTCACCCCAGGCCGGATACAGGTTCGGCGAATTCGCCGGGAAGCTGGCCACCGCGACGCCGGGCTCGAGGTCTTCCACACCCTCGCCCACGGCTTCGACGATACCGGAGAGTTCATAGCCGATGCCCGCCGGCAACTTGGCCTGATCCGGGGCGAGGTTCTGCCGCCAAAGCACGTCGCGCCAACTGACGCCCAACGCCTGGGTGCGAATCAGTACTTCACCCGGCCCCGGTTGCGGGGTCGGCATCTCCTCGATCTTCAGGACCGAGGCGTCACCGAACTGGTGGAAACGGATCATGCGGGACATCACATACCTCGCCTTTGTAGTGCTTCATAGCCACGGACTCTATCCGGGCTTTAGGGGTGACGCCACCGTTCACCATTGATAGTTGACATAAATGGCGATGATTCGGCCCGCGCTACAAGCCTTGCCCTGCGCGGCTGCAAGGCTCTGCGCCGGGACTGTCCACGGGACCGGGGTGGCTCTGTTCATACAGAGTCAGACCACACCGCCGGGACGAGATTCTCATTAAAAAAGTAGAAATTGATCAAGGACTTATCTGACAGACTTGACTCAGGACACGCTCGGCCTCACTTTTCCCCCATCGCCAGGGAGTCCCCATGAACCGCAACGACCTTCGCAAGGTTGATCTCAACCTGTTGATCGTTTTCGAGACGCTGATGCATGAACGCAGCGTGACCCGCGCCGCCGAGAAGCTGTTCCTCGGCCAGCCGGCGATCAGTGCGGCCCTGGCGCGCCTGCGCGGTCTGTTCGACGATCCGCTGTTCGTGCGTACCGGGCGCAGCATGGAGCCCACCGCGCGGGCGCAGGAAATCTTCGGCCACCTCTCGCCGGCGCTGGACTCCATCTCCACCGCGCTGAGCCGCGCCGCCGACTTCGACCCGGCCACCAGCAAGGCGGTGTTCCGCATCGGCCTGTCCGATGACGTGGAATTCGGCCTGCTGCCGCCGCTGCTGCGCCGCCTGCGCTCCGAGGCGCCGGGCATCACCCTGGTGGTGCGCCGCGCCAACTACCTGCTGATGCCGCAGCTGCTGTCGTCCGGGGAGATTTCCGTGGGTGTGAGCTACACCGACGAGTTGCCGGCCAACGCCAAGCGCAAGACCCTGCGCCGCAGTACCTGGAAGATCCTGCGGGCCGACTCGATCCCCGGCGCGCTGACCCTCGATGACTACTGCGCGCGCCCACACGCGCTGGTGTCCTACGCCGGCGACCTGGACGGCTTCGTCGACCAAACCCTGGCCGAGATGGACCGCAAGCGCCAGGTGGTGCTGGCGGTGCCGCAGTTCGTCGGCCTCGCCCAATTGCTGGCCGGCACCGATATCATCGCCACCGTCCCCGAGTACGTGGCCCTGGCCCTCACCGCCGCCGGCGGCCTGCGCGCAGAGGAACCGCCCTTCCCCACCCGCCTGGCCGAACTGTCCATGGTCTGGCGTGGCGCCCAGGACCAGGACCCGGCCGAGCGCTGGCTGCGTTCGCGGATCACCATGTTCGTGGGTGACCCGGACAGCCTTTGACACCGCCCACCTAACTCGCTCCTCCAGAAACCCTCTTAGGCCGTACCTCGGTGCGAGGCGACTCCCTCACTCCGGCGCTGGCTGCGCGCCCCGCTCCCGAGGGAGAGGGTTAGCGTGAGGGCAGCCCGAGCACGCCAAACTATCCAGTAGCGCTTTCGGGCAATCCCCGTGCCCACTCCTTCTATCTATTCCTGCGCATAGTGCAAAAGCATTTATCACTGCGCGTGATAATCAAAATCTGCTCGTTCGATTAGTTCCCAAGCGCCCTGTTGCGCAGACTCCGCTCCATCAGAAATCCCAAAACCAATTAGATCGCCGGAGTCTTTTCCATGGAGCGAAATCTGAACACCTTGCGTATTCCGTTGGCGTTGGCCGCCGTGCTGGTTCTCAGCGCCTGCGGCAAAGGCCAGGACGCGGCCCAGAACATGGCCGCGCCCAAGGTCAGCGTGGCGGATGTCATCGAGCAGCCAATCAATGAATGGGACGAATTCACCGGTCGCCTGGAGGCGCCGGAATCCGTCGAACTGCGCCCACGCGTCTCCGGCTACATCGACCGCGTCGCCTTCCGTGAGGGCGCCCTGGTGAAGAAAGGCGACTTGCTGTTCCAGATCGATCCACGGCCATTCCAGGCCGAGGTGCATCGCCTGGAAGCCCAGCTGCAGCAGGCTCGCGCCAACCAGACCCGTACCGTCAACGAAGCCTCCCGGGGCGATCGCCTGCGCGCCACCAACGCCATTTCCGCGGAACTCGCCGACGCCCGTACCGCCGCCGCCACCGAGGCCAAGGCCGTGGTCGCCGCGACCCAGGCGGAATTGGACAACGCCCGCCTGAACCTGTCGTTCACCCAGATCACCGCGCCCATCGACGGCCGCGTCTCGCGGGCCGAAGTCACTGCCGGCAACCTGGTGAACAGCGGCCAGAGCGTGCTGACCACCCTGGTCTCCACCGACAAGGTCTACGCCTACTTCGACGCCGACGAGCGTGTCTACCTGAAGTACGTCGACCTCGCCCGCAAGGGTGGTCCGGACGCTCGTGGCAGCAGCCCGGTGTACCTGGGCCTGACCGGCGAGGACGGCTTCCCCCACCAGGGCCGCCTGGACTTCCTCGACAACCAGGTCAACCCCAAGACCGGCACCATCCGTGGCCGCGCCGTGTTCGACAACGACGCCAACCAGTTCACCCCCGGCCTCTATGCCCGCATCAAGCTGGTCGGCAGCGGCACCTACCCCGCCGCGCTGATCAAGGACGAAGCGGTCGGCACCGACCTGGGCAAGAAGTTCGTACTGGTGCTCGACAAGGACAGCAAGGTGCAGTACCGCGGCATCGAGCTGGGCCCGAAACTCGAAGGCCTGCGCATCGTCCGCAGCGGCCTGGTCAAGGGTGACCGCATCGTGGTTAACGGCCTGCAACGGGTTCGCCCCGGTGCCCAGGTCGACGCCCAGGGTGTCGAGATGGCCAGCCAGTCAACCCTCGCCAACCTCGAAAATCAGCGCCGTGCGCTGGAGAGCTTCGAGGCGCCGAAGGTGGCCGAAAAGTCCGTCAAACCGGGCGCGCCTCGCGGCTGACCCAACCCGTACGAGTTCAGCGAGGATCCTGCCGAGCGCAGGCCAGGCAAGGCGGAAGGCGGTGAGGAAGCGCAGTTCACTGTAGTGAATGAGCATTCCGAGCCGGCTTCCAACGCAGCCTGGGCAAGCGCAGGCGGATCATCGACGAACTCACCCTGAATCGATGTACCAGGCCCTTCTCCCACCAGGGCCTTGGGTGACCTTTGTCCCGGGTTTGGCGAACCGAGCGTTCGCGACAGGAACCAGCCATGAACTTTTCGCAATTCTTCATCCAGCGGCCGATCTTCGCCGCCGTGCTCTCGCTGATCATCCTGATCGGCGGGGCCATCTCGCTGTTCCAGCTACCGATCAGCGAATACCCCGAAGTCGTCCCGCCCACCGTGGTCGTACGCGCCAACTTCCCCGGCGCCAACCCCAAGGTGATCGGCGAGACCGTCGCCGCGCCGCTGGAACAGGCCATCACCGGCGTCGAGAACATGCTCTACATGTCCTCGCAATCCACCGCCGACGGCAAGATGACCCTGACCATCACCTTCGCCCTGGGCACCGACCTGGACAACGCGCAGGTGCAGGTGCAGAACCGCGTGACCCGCACGCAGCCCAAGCTGCCCGAGGAAGTCACGCGGATCGGCATCACCGTCGACAAGGCCTCGCCCGACCTGACCATGGTCGTGCACCTGACCTCGCCGGATAACCGCTACGACATGCTCTACCTGTCCAACTACGCCATCCTCAACATCAAGGACGAGCTGGCGCGTCTGGACGGCGTGGGCGACGTACAGCTGTTCGGCATGGGCGACTATTCGCTGCGTGTGTGGCTGGACCCGAACAAGGTCGCCTCGCGCAACCTGACCGCCACCGACGTGGTCGCCGCGATCCGCGAGCAGAACCGCCAGGTCGCCGCCGGTGCCCTGGGTGCCCCGCCCTCGCCGAGCGATACCAGCTTCCAGCTGTCGATCAACACCCAGGGTCGCCTGGTCACCGAGGAAGAGTTCGAGAACATCATCATCCGCAGCGGCCCGGACGGCGAGATCACCCGCCTGAAGGACATCGCCCGCGTCGAACTCGGCTCCAGCCAGTACGCTCTGCGCTCGCTGCTGGACAACCAGCCGGCGGTCGCCATCCCGATCTTCCAGCGTCCCGGTTCCAACGCCATCGCCATCTCCAACCTGGTGCGCGAGAAGATGGCCGAGCTGAAGAAGGATTTCCCGCAGGGCGTGGACTACTCCATCGTCTATGACCCGACCATCTTCGTTCGCGGCTCCATCGAAGCGGTGGTTCACACCCTGTTCGAAGCCCTGATCCTGGTGGTGCTGGTGGTGGTGCTGTTCCTGCAGACCTGGCGCGCCTCGATCATCCCGCTGGCTGCCGTACCGGTATCGCTGATCGGCACCTTCGCGGTGATGCACGCCTTCGGCTTCT
Source organism: Pseudomonas sp. HS-18 (assembly GCF_020401845.1). Taxonomy (NCBI): domain Bacteria; kingdom Pseudomonadati; phylum Pseudomonadota; class Gammaproteobacteria; order Pseudomonadales; family Pseudomonadaceae; genus Pseudomonas; species Pseudomonas sp. HS-18. The sequence continues at coordinate 2,906,069 of NZ_CP084413.1, read as the reverse complement.
CGCTCAACGCGCTGTCGTTGTTCGGCCTGGTATTGGCCATCGGTATCGTGGTGGACGACGCCATCGTGGTGGTGGAGAACGTCGAGCGGAACATCGGGCTGGGCCTCACGCCCGTCGAGGCGACCAAGCGCGCCATGAAGGAAGTGACCGGGCCGATCATCGCCACCGCGCTGGTGCTGTGCGCCGTGTTCATCCCCACTGCGTTCATCTCCGGCCTCACCGGGCAGTTCTACCGGCAGTTCGCCTTGACCATCGCGATCTCCACGGTGATCTCGGCGTTCAACTCGCTGACCCTGTCGCCGGCGCTGTCCGCCGTGCTGCTCAAGGGTCACCACGAGCCGAAGGACCGCTTCTCGGTGATCCTCGACAAGCTGCTCGGCAGCTGGCTGTTCCGTCCGTTCAACCGCTTCTTCGACCGCGCCAGCCATGGCTATGTCGGAACCGTCACCCGCGTGCTGCGTGGCAGCTCCATCGCGCTGCTGCTCTATGCGGGGCTGATCGGCCTGACCTACCTGGGCTTCTCCAGCACCCCCACCGGCTTCGTGCCGCAACAGGACAAGCAGTACCTGGTGGCCTTCGCCCAGTTGCCCGACGCGGCTACGCTGGACCGCACCGAAGCGGTGATCAAGCGCATGTCGGACATCGCCGGCAAGCACCCGGGCATCGAGCACACCGTGTCCTTCCCGGGTCTGTCGATCAACGGTTTCACCAACAGCCCCAACAGCGGCATTGTCTTCACCCCGCTGAAAGACTTCAGCGAGCGTAAAGGCCCGGGCATGTCGGCCAACGAGATCGCCGCCGAGCTGAACAAGCAGTTCGCCGACATCCAGGACGCCTACATCGCCATCTTCCCGCCGCCGCCAGTGCAGGGGCTGGGCACCATCGGTGGCTTCCGCCTGCAGATCGAAGACCGCGGCAACGCCGGTTACGAGGAGCTCTACGCACAGACCCAGAACATCCTCAACAAGGCCCGCGCACTGCCGGAGCTGAACCCCATGTCGGTGTTCACCAGCTACCAGGTGAACGTGCCGCAGGTGGATGCCGCCATCGACCGCGAGAAGGCCAAGACCCACGGCGTGGCGATCAGCGACATCTTCGACACCCTGCAGGTCTACCTGGGTTCGCTGTACGCGAACGACTTCAACCGCTTCGGCCGCACCTACCAGGTGAACGTCCAGGGCGAGCAGCAGTTCCGCCTCGAACCCGAGCAGATCGGCCAGCTGAAGGTGCGCAACAACCAGGGTGAAATGGTCCCGCTGGCCACCTTCATCAAGATCAGCGACACCGCCGGCCCCGACCGCGTGATGCACTACAACGGCTTCATCACCGCCGAGATCAACGGCGCCGCTGCACCGGGCTACAGCTCCGGCCAGGCCGAGGCCGCCATCGAGCGCCTGCTCAAGCAGGAGCTGCCCAATGGCATGACCTACGAATGGACCGAGCTGACCTACCAGCAGATCCTCGCCGGCAACTCCGCGATCTATGTGTTCCCGCTCTGCGTGCTGCTCGCCTTCCTGGTGCTGGCCGCGCTGTACGAGAGCTGGGGCCTGCCGCTGGCGGTGATCCTGATCGTGCCGATGACCCTGCTGTCGGCCATTGCGGGCGTGATCCTGTCCGGTGGCGACAACAACATCTTCACCCAGATCGGCCTGATCGTACTGGTGGGCCTGGCGTGCAAGAACGCGATCCTGATCGTCGAGTTCGCCAAGGACAAGCAGGACGAAGGCATGGATCGCCTGAGCGCGGTACTGGAAGCCTGCCGCCTGCGTCTGCGGCCGATCCTGATGACCTCCATCGCCTTCATCATGGGCGTGGTGCCCCTGGTGCTGTCGTCCGGCGCCGGCGCCGAAATGCGCCATGCCATGGGTGTCGCAGTGTTCTCCGGGATGCTCGGCGTGACCTTCTTCGGCCTGCTGCTGACCCCGGTCTTCTATGTGCTGATCCGCCGCTTCATGGAAGCCCGTGAAGCGAAGAAACAGGCGCAGCAAGCGCGCATCGCCCAGAACCACGAGGCCCATCAGGCATGAGCGTCATGATCAACAATGCTGTGAGCAAGAGTGCCGTGAAACTGTTCGTCCCCTCCCTGCTCGCGCTGGCCCTCAGCGCGTGCATGGTCGGCCCCGACTACCAGAAGCCGGACACCGCGCCGGCGCAACTGGACAGCAATGCCCAGGTACAGAACTACGACCGCAGCCGTTACGAAGACGCCTGGTGGAAGCAGTTCGACGACCCGGTGCTGACCCAGCTGGTCGACCAGTCCCTCAAGGAAAACCGCGAGCTGCGCGTGGCCTACGCCCGCGTGCTGGCTTCGCGGGCGATCCGCGACGACGTCGCCAATGACCGTTTCCCCACGGTCACCAGCCGCGCCGAAGGCCAGGTCGGCAAGGGCCAGGTGCCCGGCCAGACCGAGGACCGGGTCAACCAGGAGCGTTACGACCTAGGCCTGGACATGATCTGGGAAGTCGACCTGTTCGGCCGCGTGCGCCGCCAGTTGGAATCCAGCGACGCGCTGAGCGAAGCCACCGTGGCCGACCTGCAGCAGCTACAGGTCAGCCTGATCGCCGAGCTCGCCGATGCCTACGGGCAACTGCGCGGTGCGCAGCTTCGCGAGAGCATTGCCAGGAGCAACCTGGAGAACCAGCGCGAATCCCGCGACCTGACCATCCAGTTGCGCGACGCCGGCGTCGGCAGCGAACTGGACGTGCAACGCGCCGAAGCGCGCCTGGCTTCCACCGAAGCCAGCGTGCCGCAACTGCAAGCCGAGGAAGTGCGCCAGCGCAACCGCATCGCCACCCTCCTCGGCCAGCGCCCGGATGCGCTGACGGTGGACTTGTCGCCGAAAAAGCTACCCGCCATCGCCAAGGCCCTGCCCATCGGCGATCCCGGTGAATTACTGCGCCGTCGGCCGGACGTAGCCTCCGCCGAACGCCGCCTGGCGGCCGCCACCGCGGATGTCGGTGTGGCCACCGCCGACCTGTTCCCGAAGGTCAGCCTCGGCGGCTTCCTCGGCTACACCGCCGGCCGTGGCTCGCAGATCGGCTCGTCCGCCGCCAGCGCCTGGGGCGTGGCCCCGAGCATCACCTGGGCGGCTTTCGACCTGGGCAGTGTGCGGGCTCGCCTGCGCGCCTCCAAGGCCGATGCCGACGGCGCCCTGGCGACCTACGAGCAGCAGGTCCTGCTGGCCCTGGAAGAATCGTCGAACGCCTTCAGCGACTACGGCAAGCGCCAGCAGCGCCTGGTCTCGCTGGTGCGCCAGTCCGAAGCCAGCCGCAATGCCGCGCAACAGGCCGGCCTGCAATACCGCGAGGGCACCGTGGACTTCCTCAACCTGCTGGACGCCGAGCGCGAACAGCTGGCCGCCGAGGACGCCCAGGCCCTCGCGGAAGTCGACGTGTACCGCGGCATCGTGGCGATCTACAAGGCCCTTGGCGGCGGCTGGCAGCCGACGCCTGCGGCCTGATCGATCCTCCCCGGTCGAGAGTTTCTCGACCGTTCTGGCCCTGCGGTCTGACGCTCCGGACCGCGGGGCTTTTTTATGGCCATGCTTCAGCGGCGCTTCCTAGCTATTGGCAACCCGGTTCCGGAATCTGTCAGATACTTAGATGCTGATCAGTATTTTCTGATAGCAATAGAAAATAAGCTGAAGCTCGTTCGAATTCAGAATTCACTGACGCCAGGTTTAAGGAATACCGCTCAGTGTCCGACGCCGATGAAACCAGAATCCCAGCCCCTCGCCGCGGTAACGAGTTGAATGATCTCCTGCGGCGCGTGCGGCGCGGCGACGTTTTTCACCCGGACCTGAAAAGATGGCTCGTGCACCTGCAGCTGGCTGAGTTCCGCGGCCTGCAACTGGTACTGACGAACAAGGGGCAACTGCTGGCGCAGTCTTGAGCCTTGGGCTGAGCGGTTCGTGCCGTTATGATCCAGCGCGACTTGCCAGGGATCAAAAGAGTTCGCCCTCGCCCTGGCCTAGACTTTCTATATCGGAATTTTCAGACAAGGATTCGCCATGGACGCCACCGCCCACTTCATCCCCCTGGACCCCACGTCCCTCTTCATCACCCTCGGCATCCTCGTCTTCGGCATGTTCATGCTGGGGATCGGCTTCACCATCCGCCAGCGCCCGGTGGGTGTGTTCCTGATGTGGGTCGGCACACTGAGCATGCTGTCGATCATCGCCTACCGCATCTACATCGCTACCTCCGTGTAACGCAGGCAAAAAAAATGGCGCCCTCCGGCGCCATTTCCATTTCTTCCAGCCTCAGCGCTGCATTGCCCGCGCGTATCTCTTGGGCGAAAAGCGCAACGTCACGCCCAGCATCAGCACCACCGACACCGCCAGCAGGATCCACGACGCCTGGAAGCTCCCGGTGCTGTCACGCAGCCAACCGGTGACGTAGGGCACGATGCCGGTAACGATGAAGCCGATGCCCTGTACGAAGGCCGCCAGCCGACCGGCCGCGCCGGCATCGGCGAGGTGATCCAGGGTCAGCGTCAGGCTCAGCGCAAAGCAGGCGCCCAGGCCGTAGCCGATCATCGCCACCCAGATACCCGGCAGGTACAGCGGCGCCGAGATCAACCCGATGAAGCCCGCCAGTTGAATCAGCAGGCACAGACACAGCCAGCCGCGGCGATCCAGCGAGCGGCGGATCAGCAACGGGATGGTCAGCGCAGCGATCACCTGGAAGATGGTCATCAGGCCGATCAGCTGTCCACTGGCCTGGGCCGTCCAGCCCAGTTGGCGGTAATACACCGGCAGCCAGGCCACCATGCTGGTGTAGCCGCCATTGATAAGGCCGAAGTACAGCGCCAACAGCCAGGCGCGACGGCTGCCGAAATAGTGCTGCGCCTTCTGCCGGGGCGGCGCCGCCACCGGCGTTTCCCGCGGGCGGGCCAGCGCCCAGAGCACCAGGCCGACAATGGCCAGCAGCAGCCAGGCGCCGAGACCGTCCTGCCAGCGATGGAAGTGTTCCGAAACCACCGGTGCCAGGACTGCGGCGCTACCGCCGCCAGCCATCAGCGATGCCGAGTAGAGACCCATGGCGGACGGCACCTTGTGCGGGAACCAGCGCTTGATCACCCCCGGCACGAACGCCTGGATCACCGCCACGCCGCAGCCCGCCAGCACCGCGCTGGCGATCAGCGCGAAGCCGCTGTCCAGCAGCAGCCGCCAGAAGCATGCCGCGCCGATGGCCAGCAGGCCGAGCACCATGCCCCGGCTCTCGCCCAGGCGCGGGCCGACCCACGGCAGCCCCAGGGCGAACAGCCCCATGCACAGCACTGGCAGTACCGTCAGCATCGACAGGCCCTGGAAGCCCAGGCCGGTGGCGTCGTGGATGTCGGCCAGCAGCGGGCCGATGGAGGTGAGGATCGGCCGCAGGTTGATGCCCAGCGCGACGATCACCAGCAAGCCGATCCAGCCGGCGCGCACGTTCTGCTCGCTGCCGCTCTGCGCGCTCGCCATGGCGATGCTGCGACTCACGAGCGGAGCTCCTGCCAGTGATCGTAGAGGCCTTCCTCGCCGCTCGGGCGCAGGGCCCGCAGCGGCACCGCCTGCCATTGCGGCGGCTGGGTCATCTGCTGGTACACGGCGGACGTCGACAGCCCGAACGGCTCGCCATCGTCGTTGGAATAGGCGAAGTACGCGCCTTCCACGCCACACAGGTGCATGGCCGCCAGGCACATGGGGCAAGGGTGTCCGCTGGCGTAGATCACGCAGCCGTCCAGCCGCGACATGCCCAGCACCGCCGAGGCGCGGCGGATCGCCAGCAGCTCGGCATGGGCGGTGGGGTCGAAATCCAGGTGGATGGAGTTGGCGGCGCGGGCAATCACCCGGCCGTCCTTGACCAGCACGGCGCCGAACGGGCGGCCGCCGGCCTCGATGTTGTCGCGGGCCAGTTGCAGGGCCTCGCGCATGAAGACTTCGTGTGACATGGCAGTTTCCAGCGAATCGGTTCGATCAATGCGCGCCGGCGACTTCCAGCATCCTGGCGATGGTGGTCTGGTTGCGCTGGCGGGCGTGTTGCAGCGGCGTGACGCTGTCGTTGTCGGCCAGGTTCAGGTTCGCCCCGGCTTCTATGAGTTGTTTCACTATGGCCTGGTGCCGCGGGCCGCCGTCGCTGAGCAGGATGGCTTCGAGCAACCCGGTCCAGCCCAGCTTGTTGACGTGATCGGGGTCGACGCCGGCCTTGAGCAGGGTCGCTACCACGTCCACATGGCCACGCTCGCAGGCCGGTATCAGCGCCGTGCCGCCATAGCGGTTGGTGCTGCGCAGGTCGGCGCCGTGGGCCAGGGTCAGCTGGAGGATATCCAGACGTCCCGCCGCACCGGCCAGCAGGTAGGCACTGTCGTGGATGCGGTTCTGCCGGTTGACGTCGGCGCCGGCGGCGATCAGCAGCCGCGCGACTTCCACGCGGTTCTGGGCGGTGGCCAGCAGCAGCGGCGTGTTGCCCTGCCCGTCGGTCACATCCACTGGCACACCGCGTTGGAGCAGCGTCGCCACCTCGGCTTCCCGGCCGTCGCTGGCGGCGCCCAGCAGTGCGTCCGCGGCGGCACGGCTGTGCACGTCCTCGGTCTGGATGGTCGGCATGTCCATGGGCGCTCCCCCGCGATGGCTGTCGTGCCTCGAATCACTCTCGATAATGAGCAGTCGCAGTATGACAAAGGGATTTTCTATGCTGAAATTAAATAGAAACATGAGTTTCAGTGGGAATCCAAATGCTTGACCCCAACCTGCTGCGAAGCTTCGTGATGGTAGTGGACGCCGGCAACTTCACCCGCGCCGCCGAATTGCTGCACCTCACCCAGTCCACCGTCAGCCAGCAGATCCTGCGCCTTGAACAGAGCCTGGACTGTCGTCTGCTGGACCGCAGCCAGCGCCAGGTGCTGCCCACTGAACAGGGCGAACGGCTGCTGGGCTATGCGCGGCGCATCCTCGAACTGGGCTCGGAGGCCCGTGAGGCTCTGAGCAGTGAGCACAGCGAGGGCGTGCTGCGCCTGGGGATGCCGGAAGACTTCGCCGGCGAGCGGATGATGCCGCTGCTGGCGGCCTTCAGCGCCGAACGCCCGCGGCTGCGCCTGGAGGTCTCCAGCGGTCTCAGCCAGGAGCTGTTGCGCCAGTACCGCAGCGGCGAGTTGGACCTGGCGCTGGTCAAGCAATGGGGCGCCGATGCCGATTGCCTGGCGCACTGGCCCGAACCACTGGCCTGGCAGGACAGCGCCGCCACCCCCGCCGCCGCGCGCGACCCGTTGCCGCTGGTGGTATTTCCGCTGGGCGCGCTGTACCGCCAGGAGATGATCCACGCGCTGGAAGCCAGCGGCCGGCGATGGCGCATCAGTTACAGCAGCGCGAGCCTGGCCAGCTTGTCAGCCGCGGTGGCGGCCGGCATGGGCGTCAGCCTGTTGCCACTGCGCGGGCGCCACGAAGGCCACCGGGTGCTGACCGCCGAGGAGGGTTTTGCGCCCATCGAGGGGCTGGAGCTGGCACTCTACGCCCGCCCGGAACTGGGCAGTGCCGGGCGCCGCCTGTGCGAGCAACTGCGTGATCTGTGTACCCAGCTGGCGGCGCTGCCAGCGGAGTACTGAGCCACTCAGCCCGGAGCGCCGAGACGCTCGAAGAATTGCTCGGCCGGCACGGGCTTGCCGAGCAGGAAGCCCTGTAGCGAATCGCAACCCAGGCGGGTGAGGAAGCTCTGCTGGCCGGAGGTTTCCACCCCTTCGGCAACGATGCGCAAATCCAGCGCCTGGCCCAGGGCGACGATGGCCGAGACGATGGCGGCGTCGTCGCTGTCCTGCTCCAGGTCGCGGACGAAACCGCGGTCGATCTTCAACTCGTTGGCCGGCAGGCGCTTGAGGTACAGCAGGCTGGAATAGCCGGTGCCGAAGTCGTCGATGGACAGGTCCACGCCCATCTCCGACAGCTTGCCGAGGATTTCCAGGCTGGAATCGGCATCGCGCATCGCCGTGGTCTCGGTGATTTCCAGGGTCAGGCAGCGCGCCGGCAAATGATGGCGCTGCAGCGCATCGGCCACCGATTGCACCAGCGCCGCATGGCAGAACTGCAGGGCCGAGAGGTTCACCGCCACCCGCCAGCTTTCGTGGCCCTGCAGGTACCACTCGCGCATCTGCCGGCAGGCCTCGTCGAGCACCCAGTCGCCGATGGGGATGATCAGCCCGGTTCGTTCGGCCAGGGCGATGAAGGTATCGGGCATCAGCAGCCCGCGTTGCGGATGCTGCCAGCGCAGCAGCGCCTCGGCGCCGATGGGTTCGCCGCTGGCGGCAAACTTGGGCTGGTAATGCAGGATGAATTCACGACGGTCCAGGGCGGCGCGCAGGTCGTGCAGCAGCTGCAGGTGGTTGCGCGCATTGGTGTTCATCGATTGTTCGAAGAAGCTGTAGCCGTTCTTGCCATTGCCCTTGGCGTGGTACATGGCTGCGTCGGCGTTGCGCAGCAGCTCCTGCTGGCTGGTGCCGTCGCCCGGATAGAGCGCGATACCAATACTGGCGGCGATGCGCAGCTCCTGCCCGGCCACCTGGAACGGCTGGGCCAGCAGGTTGACCTGCTGGCTGGCGACGCTCACCGCGTCTTCGGCTTCGGCGAGCGCCACCAACATCACGAATTCATCGCCGCCGATGCGCGCCACGGTGTCGTCGCTGCGCAGGTTGCCACACAGACGCAACGCCACATCCTTGAGCAACAGGTCGCCGACATGGTGGCCGAACGCATCGTTGACCGGCTTGAAGCCATCGAGGTCGAGGAACATCAGCGCGAAGTAGCCGCCGTTGCGCTGGACCTTGCCGATCATCTGCTCGACGCGGTCTTCCAGCAGGATGCGGTTGGGCAGACGGGTGAGGTTGTCGTGCAGGGCGAGCTGGGTCAGCTCCTGGTTGGCCTGGGCCAGCGACGAGGTGAGCTGTGCCGTGCGCGACTCCAGGCGCGCATCCAGCACCGACGTGAGCAGCGCGATGCCAATGATCGCCAGGGTCACGATGACGACCAGCATCGCCAGCCAGTCGCTGCTCAGCCCGTTGGGGGATGCGCCGCAGAAGCTACCCTCGGGAAAGCGCGCCGCGGCCATGCCGGTGTAGTGCATGCCGACGATAGCCAGGCCCATCACCAACGCTGCGCCACCCCGGGCCAGGCGCACATAGGGGGTGTTCCGCCGCAGCTTGAAGGCGATCCACAATGCGGCGCCGGACGCCGCCACGGCGATCGCCAGAGAGAGCCCGAACAGCGTCGGGTCGTAGTCGATGCCCGGCTGCATCAGCATTGCGTACATGCCCAGGTAGTGCATGCAACTGATCCCGGCGCCCATGGCCAGCGCGCCGCAGATCAGCTGCCAGAGCGGTAGCCGCTCCTGGCTGACCAGCGCCAGGGCGAAGCCGGAACTGAGTACGGCGATGGCCAGCGACAGCAGGGTCAGGGTGAGGTCGTAACCCAGCGGGATCGGCAGGCTGAAGGCAAGCATGCCGATGAAGTGCATCGACCACACGCCGATTCCCATGGCCACCCCGCCGCCACCGATCCACAGCAGCACCGGCCAGCCGCGGGTAGTCGCGATGCGCCCGGCCAGGTCCAGGGCGGTGTAGGACGCCAGCATGGCGACGCACAGCGAGATCAGGACGAGGGCGGGATCGTAACTACCGGTAAGCATGGGGGCTCTCTATTGGACTCAAGCGCTGATGGCCGCGCGCGGTCCATGCACGCAAAAGTCCGGGATTCTAGCGAAAACCCCCAGGGCTCAACTACTGGCCAGTGGCCGTGCTCGTCTTCAACTGGGCAACGTCGTCCCGCTTCAGGCAGCCCTGGGCCAGCCAGGGGCAGGCCCGCGCCCAGAGAAAGCCCTGCTCGCGGTCTCCCTGCGGGTTGTAGTAGGCCAGCTGCAGTCGGTCCGCGCTGAAGGCCAACCGTGCAAAGCCGTGCTGTTCGACCGCGAACAAGGTGCCATCGGCCGGCACACCGGGCCTGATGCCGTCGAGCGTCTGGCCGCCGCCACCGGAGACCAGCCAGGCGGGCTCGCCAGGGCGGACTATCACCTCCTGGTTGTGCTCGTGGCCGGACAGGTAGAGATCCACCCCACTGTGCTGCATCGCCGGCAGCAACTGCTGCAGCAACGCGTTGTCATCGCCGTGCTTGCCGCCACTGCTGCGGATCGCGTGGTGTGCCACCACCATCTTCCACAATGGTGCAGGCCCCGGCCGGGCAAAGGCCGCCTGCAGGAAGTCTGCCTGGCGCTGGCGGCCGGCGGCATCGGCATTGGTATCGAGGAACGCGACCCGTAACAGCGGGCGCCCCTCTGCCTCGCCGAAATCGCGCGTATAGAAGGGAGCAGGCATCTGCCAGCGGCCGGAGCCCGCGCGCTGCCGGGCGTAGTCCAGTTCAACGGCGGCGGAGGCCGGGAAGTCGTGATTGCCCAGTACCGCGTAGAACGGCACATGGCTGAGCCAGCGGCCGTGGTAGACGCGTTCGAACTTGAGCTGCCAGGCCGGATCGTCGACACCGCTCAACGCCTTGCCGTAGAAGTTGTCGCCCAGCAGCAGGACCATGTTCACCCCGTTATCACTCTCCGCCACACGCTCCATGCCCTCCGCCACGCGCCATTGCTGCAGGTCGCCACTGCCCTGGTCGCCCAGCGCCAGCAAGGTGACCTGTGCGGGGTTCTGGCCCAGCAAGGGCGTATAGGGCGGCGGTGGCACCAGCACCATGAAGCCGGCCAGGCATCCGGCCACGACGATCAGCACGAACAGAGTCAGCAGCAGATAACGCCGGCGCGAACGAGGGGCCGGGGTAACGCGGGAACCAGGCAGGCGAGCGGACATGGCGACCCCCAGGGGAGTACCGGGTGAGGGTCGCAGTGAAGCACCGAGAAGGTTAATTTCGCGTTAACGAAATGTCGCCTATACATGCAGGCTAAAACCCCCTGCCCGGGATCCGCCATGAACCAGCGCCGCCATCTACTCCTCCTGCTCGTGCTGGGCGGCCTGCTGTTCTTCTGCGCGCTGGGCAATCACCAGTTGCAGGGCTCCACCGAACCCAGGGTGGCGGGCATCGCGATGGAAATGTACCTGGATCGCGACTGGGTGACGCCGCGCCTGAACGGCCAGCCGTTCCTGGAAAAGCCACCATTGAGCCTGTGGCTGGACGTTGCCGCCATCCAACTGTTCGGTCCGACCACCTTGTCCGTGCGGCTGGCCTCGGCATTTGCCGGGCTGTTCTGCGTGCTGCTGCTCTACGGCGCGCTCCGGCGCAGCGGCCGACCGGCGACGCTCGCGCTGCTCGCCGCGCTGATGCTGATGACCCTGGCGAGTTTCTGGGCCAATGCACGCCAGGTGGGCGAAGACGCCCTGCTCACGCTGGGCGTAACCCTGGCGCTATTGTCCTTCCTGCAGGCCTGGCTCAGGCCACCGGGGCGCACCGGGCACTGGCTGGCGTTTGCCGCAGGGATCGCCCTCTCCACCCTAAGCAAGGGCGTACTGGGCCTGGCGCTGCCGGGGGTGGTGATCTTCGCCTGCCTGCTGTGGGACAGCCTGGCGCGGCGCCGCCTGGAAATTTCCACCTGGCTGCGACCGCTGCTGTGGACACTGCCGGGCCTGCTGCCGCTGCTGGCCTGGCTGTTGTTCCTCTATCACGATGGCGGGCCTGCAGCCCTGCAGGAAATCCTCTGGACCAACAGCGTCGGCCGCTTCAGCGGCTCGTTCAGCGAAGCCGGGCACTTCGAACCCTTCTACTACTACCTGGTGCGTCTGCCGCAGGCCTTCCTGCCGTGGAACATCCTGCTCTACCTCGGGCTCTGGCACCTGCGCAAACGCCTGGCGCGGGACCGCTACCTGCTGTTCTTCTGCCTGTGGCTAGCGGCACAGTTCGCCCTGCTCAGCTTCGCCTCCAGCAAGCGCCTGGTCTACCTGATGGCGCTGGCCCCGGCAGCGGCGGTGATCGCCGCCGAGTTCGGTCATGTCCTGCTGACGCGCTGGCATGCCCGGGCTTCGCAGTGGATGCGCCGTGCCTCCGTGTTCCTGGCGTTGCTGGTACCCGCCTGCTACCTGGGATACGCGATATGGGTCGAACCCCGCGCCGATCTGAAGGAATCCTTCCTGCCGCTGACCGAGCGGATTCGCCAGTACCAGATGCTCGGGCGCCAGGTGGCGCTGTACCAGCCCAGCGAGCGGCTGGCCGGCGCCAGCGTGTTCTACAGCCGCAGCCTGCTGCCGGCCCTGCAGACCAGCGAGGAGCTGACGACCTTCCTCGGCCAGCCGGATGAGCACATCGCCCTGCTGGAAAGCCAAACCGTGCCACAGGCGCCACTGAGCGTGCTGCAGCACTTCCGAGTGGGCGAGCGCGACTACTACTTCGTCGGCCAGCAATCATCGAGATGATTGACCCGGGGCCGACCGTTGCGGTCGGGAGCGGCTAACCTTGCTGCATCGCCACCGTCCGCACAGGAGCCGCTTCCCTTGGCGAAGCAACCCTCGATCCTGACCTTGCCGTTCCGCCGCCTGGCCAATCCCTACACCCGTTATCGCTACGCCGCCTGGATCCACTGCGTGCGCGTCGGCCTCGCCCTGCTCGCCTCGATGCTGCTGACCAGCGCGCTGAAACTGCCGCACGGGCTCTGGGCCTCGGTGACGGTGCTGGTGGTGATGGGCGGGCTGGTGCACCAGGGGACGATCCGCGGCAAGTCCTACGAACGGGTGCTCGGCACCCTGGCTGGCGCGGCGCTGGGCCTGTGCGTGATCGCCGTCTACGACCGCACGCGCTCGCTCGCCCTCACCTACCTGGTGATGTCGGTGCTGGGCGCAGCCTCGGCCTTCTATGCGATTCGCCGTCCCGGCTATGTCGCGCTGCTGGCGGGGATCACCATGTGCATTGTCGCCGGCCCCGGCGAGACTGGCTTTACCGAAGGGTTGTGGCGCTCGGCCAATGTGCTGATCGGTGTCGCGGTGGCCCTGGTCTTCTCGCAGATCTACCCGTTGCGGGCGGTCTACGTCTGGCGCTACCTGCTCTCGGACAACCTGCGCGCCTGTGCGCGAATGTATGGGCAGTTGTCGTCCAACCACGACTTTACCGCCGAGCATTTCGCCCGCCAGCTGGAAGAACTGGACCATCGGCTGGTGGCTTCGCGCGCCCACCTGGGTCCGGTCTCGCGGGAGACGGGCATGCCGCTGCGCGAGCTGGAGATCCTCCAGCGCATCCATCGCGCCATCATGGGCACCCTGGAATCGCTGATCGCCTCGCGGCAGTTTGCCGCCCAGGCCGGGGAGATAGAACCGGTGCCTGCCAGCCTCGACACCCACCGGCAGATCATCGGACGCCTGTTGCTGCAATCGGCCCACGCCCTGAAGTTCAGCCGCACCAGCAAGCTGGTCCAGGCCTGCCAGGGCCTGGACAACCTGCCGGCACGGCCGCACAACCTGACCGATTCCTTCGAGAAACAGGGCTTCTACTGGCTGACTCTGCGCCTCTACGAGCAGGTGGAGATGCTCTCGGCAAAACTCGCCAGCACCTCCACCCATTGGAACATCCAGAGCCGCGACCGGGCCTGAGCCCGGCCGTGCTGCGCTTACCAAGAGCCCATCAGGCGCCGAAGCCGCCGTCGATGGTCAGGCTGGCGCCGGTGATGTAGCCGGCTTCCGGGCCAGCCAGGTAGGCGACGAAGGCGGCGATCTCTTCCGCGCGGCCGTATCGGCCGACCGCCATCAGGTCCATCAGCGATGCGGCGAAGTCGCTGTCGGCCGGGTTCATGTCAGTGTCCACCGGACCGGGCTGCACGTTGTTCACGGTGATGCCGCGCGGGCCGAGGTCACGAGCCAGGCCCTTGGTCAGACCGACGATGGCCGACTTGCTCATGGCGTAGACCGCGCCGCCGCCGAAGGGCATGCGGTCCGCGTTGGTGCTGCCGATGGTGATGATGCGCCCGCCCTGTCCCATATGCCGCGCAGCGGCCTGGGTGGCGACGAACACGCTGCGCACGTTCACTGCCAGGGTGCGGTCGAGGTCTTCCAGGCTGAACTCTTCCACCGGGGCGATGGCCAGCACGCCGGCGTTGTTCACCAGGATATCGATGCCGCCCAGGCGCTGGGCGGCGGTATCGATGGCGCTCTGCACGGACGCCGCGTCGCCGCTGTCGGCCTTCAGCGCTAGGGCGCGGCCGCCGGCAGCTTCGATGCTGGCGGCGAGGTCTTCGGCCTTCTGCGCCGAGCTGACGTAGGTAAAGGCCACGGCGGCGCCTTCGCGGGCCAGGCGCTGCACGATGGCAGCGCCGATGCCGCGGGAACCGCCTTGTACGAAAGCGACTTTGCCAGCAAGGGATTGGTTGGTGGTCATGATGCGTCTCCGAAACAGGAAGTGGGATTAAGTTCTACGGGGCCAGTTTCCCCTTCGTACTCGTTACTCGGTAGCCAGCAATCGCTATATTCAGTCGATACCAAACGTCCGGAATACCACCCATGGAAAGCCTGATCAGTATCGAATGCTTCGTCCGCAGCGCCGAAGCCGGCAGCTTCGCGGCGGCCGCGCGGCGTCTGGGCCTGACCCCGGCGGCAGTGAGCAAGAACGTCGCCCGCCTGGAAAACAACCTGGGCGTGCGGCTGTTCCAGCGTAGTACCCGCAGCCTGACCCTGACTGAATCGGGTGAGCGATTTCTCGATGAAGCCGGCGGCGGCCTGGCCAGCCTGCAGAGCGCCATCGCCAACCTGGCCAGCGCCGATGGCCAGCCCAGCGGGGCGCTGAAGGTGAGTATGGGGCTGGTGTTCGGCCGCGATTACATCCTGCCGCTGCTGGGAGACTTCCTGGCCCGCTACCCGGCGATCCGCCCGGACTGGCACTTCGACAATCGCCAGGTCGACCTGATCGCCGAGGGCTTCGACGCGGCCATCGGAGGCGGCTTCGAACTGCCGCCCGGCGTTGTCGCACGCAAGCTCTGCCCGGCGCACCTGGTGCTGCTGGCCTCGCCGGCGTACCTGGAAGGCCGCCCGGCGATCCGCTATCCGTCGGACCTGCCCAGCCATGACGGCATCCGCATCCGCTCGCCGCAGACCGGGCGCGTCCGCCCCTGGCCGCTGACCAACCGCCAGCAGTCCCAGGCGCCGATCGCGCTGAAGGAGCGCATGACCTTCAGCGACCCGGAGGCGGCGTGCGTCGCCGCGCTCATGGGCCTGGGCGTGACCCTGGTCAGCATGCAGCACGCGGTGCCCTACCTGGACGACGGCCGCCTGGTACGCGTGCTGCCGCAGTGGTACGTGGATGCCGGCAACACGGCGCTCTACTATGCCGCGCAGAAACTGCTGCCGGCCAAGACGCGGGTATTCGTCGACTATGTCATCGAGCACTTCCGCAGCCAGGGCCTGGAGCGGAAGTTCAGCGCCATCTGACCAGCGACACGGCGGATCGGCATTTTCCTGACTAGCGTCAGAAATGAAATGAATTCGCGGGGAAAGCGCTTGTCGATTGTTAGCAAGCTAACTTAATTTCGAATTTCTTCGATTCGGCAAATGAGATGCAAGGAGAACCTGCATGAAAAAGTACGCTCTGCTCCTGGCCATGGTGTTTTCCGTACCGGCTTTCGCTGACAGTGCGCTGTGCGATGGCAACCTGCAGCAGATCAACGACTTCCTCAAGACCGCTAGCAAGAACGCGACCGGCGTGAAGGTCAACGCGGTCCATGAGTACCTCGCCAAAGCCGAGGAAGCGAAGAAGGCCGGCAACTACGAGGAGTGCGTCAACCAGTCCAGCCAGGCACTACGCGTGATCAAGAAGCCCGCCAACCGCTGATAATCACTGGACAGGAAAAGCCCCGCCTAGGCGGGGCTTTTTCATGGGTGCTGACAGGTGCTCGGCTCAGCCGCAGGAAACCTGCTTCACCACCTGATTGTCGTCAACATCAATGTTCAGGCGCTGCGAGTTGTACTCCATGGTCACCGGCTGGTGCGGAGTGAGCACGCGGGCGACACTGGCGCCGGCATCGCGGCGCGCCTCTTCGGTCAGCGTCGGGGTAACGACCTTGCCGATGATCGACTGCACCGCCTTGGCATTGCAGGTGCCGGTCATCGCCGGCGAGCTGTCCGCGGCCGGCTGGGCGGCATCGGACGGGGAATCCTTGGAACTGCAACCGGCTAGCGCGGCGACAGCGAGAAGCGACAAGAGAGTCACTCGGTTGAAGGGCATGGAAGGTCTCCCTGGTTCTTCATGGAAAAAACGCGAAAGGCGCCACCTTACCAGCCCCAGGGCTGCGGCGGCGCGATGGATGTATTGCAGGCTGATACATGCAGGCCCGTCGCAGAGCCTTGCAGCACCATTTACACAACCTTTACACCAGCGGCGTTACGATTCTTTCGAGGCCGATGTCTCATAGATACCGGGATCCTCGCCGGGTTCCTCAGGAGGTGCATCATGCTTCACCGTCTCCCCCAGATCGCCCTGCTCTGCGCTGGCCTAGCCCTCGCAGGTCAAGCCGCGGCCAACAGCAACACTGATGCCGCCGCCATCGGCGCCGTGGTCGGTGCCGTTGTCGGGGGTGCAGTGGTTGCCGGCTCGCAACCCGCGCCAGCGCCCTATTACGCGCCGCCACCCCCGGTGGCGTACTACCCGCCGCAGCCGGTTTACTACCAACCGGCGCCGGTCTACCAACCCGTCTACCAGCCGGTCTACCGCCCGGTGGTGGTGGTGCCGGGCCCGCGTTACTACGGGCCGCCTCGCTACTATGGTCCGCCGCGCTATTACGGCCCTGGCTACTACGGCCCGCCGGGACACTACCGTCACTGGTAATAGCCATTACGGACAAAAGACCCCGCCTCCTGGCGGGGTCTTTCATTCAGGCCGGCAGGCGAATGCTGCCGGCCAGTTCCTCGAACAACGTCACCACCGCCCGCAAGGCCCGGCAGTCTGGCCGGGTCAGCAGCCAGAGATGGATGCTGCAGCCGGGCAGTTCCGGCTCCAGCACCTGCAAGCCGTCGTCCGGGCGCAGCAGGAACGCCGGCAGCGCCGCCAAGCCCAGGCCTGCGCGGCACAGGTCCAGCACCGACAGCATGCTGTTGCAGCGGTAAGCCGGCAGCACCGAGGGGTAAGCCTGGCGACGCCAGGCAACGCTGGAGTGATCGGGGAGAAAGTCATCCGGGGCGATCCAGCTCATTTCCTGCCAGGGACGTTCGCCCTGCTCGGCCAGGTAATCGCGATGGGCGCAGAGGACGTAGTGCACCTCGCCCAGCTTGCGTCCCACCAGATGCTCCGGCGGCGCATTGGTCAGACGCAGGGCAATGTCGGCATCGCGGCGACTGAGGTTGGCGAAGGCATTGGAAGTGGTCAGCTCCAGGTTGAGCGCCGGGTAGCGCTTCATGAAGCGCGCCAGGGCAGGCAGGAGCAGGCCCTGCAGCACGGTATCGGAACAGGTCAGGCGCACGGTGCCACTGAGCACGTCGTGCCCTTGCTCCAGCCCCAGGCGTGCCGCTTCCAGCGCCTGCTCGGCCAGTTCCGCCTGGGTCGCCAGTTGCTGTGCGGTGGCGGTCGCCAGGTAGCCGTTGCGGCCCTTCTCGAACAACGCGGTACCCAACGCCTTCTCCAGCCTGCGCACGGCACGGAATACGGTGGAAACGTCTACCTCGAGCAATTCCGAGGCACGGGCAAGGCTGCCCCCGCGCACCAGTGCCAGCACCAGGGCGAGATCGGCGTATTCCAGACGGTATTGCATCGACGCACTCCAAGGTTGCGCAACCGCCCATTTTCGATTGCGCCTGCGCAACTATAAATTGCCTCCCATGGGCCCGCCAATGGGCCACGACGCCGGGGGGAACAACGGATGGGAAAACGTCGTAAATCACTGCGGATCGGCCTGATCGGCGACCGCGACAGCCGCGTCACCGCCCATTGGGCGATACCCCTGGCCCTGCAGCAATCGCTGCTGCCGCATTCGGGGACCCTGCGCGTGGACTGGCTGGATACCCCGCGCCTCGCCGAAGGCCTGGAGTTGGAAGGGTACTCGGGCTTCTGGTGCATCCCCGGCAGCCCCTACCTGAACACCGAAGGTGCCTTGCGCGCGATCCGCTTCGCCCGCGAGCGCGAGGTGCCCTTCCTTGGTACCTGCGGTGGCTTCCAGCATGCCCTGCTGGAGCGCGCTCGCCATGTACTGGCCTGGAGCGACGCGGCCCATGGGGAACTGGAGCCGGAGGCGACGCAACAGGTGGTCCATGCGCTGCCCTGCTCCCTGCTGGAAGTCAGCGAGACCATCCGTCTCACGCCCGGTTCGAACCTGGCGGCCATCTACGGGCTGCCGGAGATTCGTGAAGGTTACCGCTGCCGCTACGGCGTGAACCCCGAGTTCCAGGACGTCCTGTTCGGCGGCTCGCTGCGCGCCTGTGCCCGCGGCGAGGACGACAGCATTCGCGCGCTGGAAGCCGCCGACCATCCGTTTTTCATCGCCACCCTGTTTCAACCCGAGCGCAAGGCCCTGGCCGGCATCGCCGTACCGCTGGCCGAGGCGCTCCTGTCCGCCGCGTTCCGCCATCATTCCAGCCGAATAGGGAGTCCCGCATGATCGCCAGCACACCGCAACCGCCATACTACGCCGTGACCTTCACTTCCTACCGAACCGAGCTGGACGAAGGCTACGGCGCCACTGCCGAGCGCATGCTCGAGCTGGCGGCGCAGCAGGACGGCTTCCTTGGCGTCGAGTCCGCCCGGGGTGCCGATGGCCTGGGCATCACGGTGTCCTACTGGCGCGACGAAGCCGCCATCCGCAGCTGGAAGCAGCAGAGTGAACACCGCTTGGCGCAGCAGGCCGGCCGCCGCGACTGGTACAGCGCCTTCCGCGTGCGCATCAGCCGCATCGAGCGCGAGTACGGTTTCGAACGCTGAGCGACCCGTTCTGGCCCAGACACGACATGCCGGGTTCGATGCCCGGCACACATCGTCTAGGCTGGTCCCCATTGAGCAAGGGGGACCGACGCATGCACCGACAAGCCAGTGAACTGCAGGCCGCCTACCTGGGCGAGGTCCGCGGCGAAAACTTCTTTCTCGGCCTGGCCGAGCAATTGCCCGAAGGCGCAGCCTCAATGCTCCTGCTGGCACGGCTGGAGCGCCAGACCGGCCTGCGCATGGCGCGCCTGCTGCAGCGCCACGGCCTGCCGCTTGGCGATACCGCCCACGCCGCCGCCCAGGGCCGGCAACGCGCCGCCGACTGGCTCGGGCTCGACTGGACGCAGACCCTGGAGAAACTCGAAGTGCTGGTGGAGCCTTACGTCCAGCGCTACGACAGCCTGGCCGATGATGGCGACGACGATGACCGCGACATACTCGACGAACTCGCCGAGCACGAACATGCCCTGCTGGAATTCACCCGCCTCGCCCGCCAGGGTCAGATAAACGCGGCCAAGGCTACCATCACTCGCCTGCTGGCCGTACCGGCCTGAAACCGACAAGGAGCATGCCCATGGCCCTGTCGCCCTTCCACCTGGCCATCCCCGTCTATGACCTGGCACTGGCGCGGCGTTTCTATGGCGAGGTACTGGGCCTCGGCGAGGGCCGCAGCAGCGCTCAGTGGGTGGATTTCGACTTCTTCGGTCACCAGTTGGTGATCCACCTGCACCCGCGTACAGCCAGCCAGACGGCCGCGCATACCACTGCCGTGGACGGCCACGATGTGCCGGTGCCGCACTTCGGCGTAGTGTTGGACTGGGGGGACTGGGAGCGCCTGGCGCAGCGCCTGCGCGAGCACGGCACGCAGTTTGTCATCGAGCCCCACGTGCGCTTCCAGGGACAGGTGGGCGAGCAGGCGACGTTCTTCTTCTTCGACCCTTGCGGCAATGCCCTGGAGTTCAAGTCGTTCAAGGATATCGGCCAGCTGTTCGCTTCCTGACCGTCGGTCAGGCGTGGAAATCGCCTTCATGCGACATGGAAATCTCCTACATAGCACCTGATAGCCAGTTCCTAGGATAACGCCCGTCTCCAACGCTCACCCTGAGGTGACTTGACGTGCGCCCCATCCGCTGGATTCCGTTTTACCTGTTCTGCACCCTGGGTGCGTCCATCGCCCTGGCAGATGATTACGACGCGCCAGACTGGCGTCGTTACGAAAGCGCCGTGATCGACCGGAGTTTCTCGCCCGCTGGCCACGCTTCGCGTGGCGGCGAGCAACGCGGCATGGCCCATCGCATGCAGCGCAACGGGGAATTCTCACAAGCACACCAACGAAGCGCCGCGGTCCTGGCCTCCCGTGGCCACGACCTGGGCAGCCGGCAATTCAGCCCGGTAGACACCTCGCGCATCGTCGAGCGCGCCCACGAGCTGATCGGCACTCCCTACCGCTGGGGCGGTGAAAGCGAGGAAAACGGCTTCGACTGCAGCGGTCTGCTCGTCTATCTCTACCGCAGCATCGCCAACCGCAAGCTGCCGCGCACCACCCATTCGATGATTGCCCAGCGCCAGAACGAAGTCAGCCGCGCCGAACTGCAACCCGGCGACGCGGTCTTCTTCAACCACAACGGCGGCGGCAGCGCCAGCCATGTCGGCCTGTATATCGGCGACGACCGCTTCATCCACGCGCCGCGAACCGGCAAGACCATTCGTATCGACTCCCTGGACAACAGCTACTGGAACCGCAGCTACACCACGGCCCGCCGTTTCAGTGGTTGATACGACTGATCATCGAGGGCAGGTCACCTACACACCATCAATCAGAAATGCCCTACCCGAATTTGCAGTATTCCCACGTTAACTCTTCCCAGGAGATTTCTAAGATGGCGCCCCGTTTTACTCGTTAGTCACACGATGTAGCCCAAATGCGCCCCCTGATTCTCCTGAGTACAGCATTGCTGCTCATTCTTTCCGTTCCGCCGGCCGAAGCCCGCGAGAGCAAAGGCCTGCTACCGCACAAGACCAGCGCGAAACTCGCGCGCGCAGCACAGGGCAAACCGCTCAACCGGAACAACGTCCGCCTGCACACAGCGACGAAGCGCCCGTTGCAGTCCGGCGTGCACAAGCCCCAGCTGAGCAGCAGTTCGCGGGTAGTTGCCCGTGCGCGCCAGCTGGTCGGCATCCCCTATCGCTTCGGCGGCACCACGGTAACCAGTGGATTCGACTGCAGCGGCCTGCTGGTCTATCTGTTCCGCACGGAAGCTGGAATGAAAGTGCCACGCACCACCGGCGAAATGATCGAGAGCGGTGGCAGGCGCGTCGATCGCCACGACCTGCGCCCCGGCGACGCCGTGTTCTTCAATCGCAACGGTCGCGGCAGTGTCAGCCACGTCGGGCTGTACATCGGCAACAACCAGTTCATCCATGCGCCCAGTACCGGCGAAAGCGTCCGCATGGATTCGCTGGCGCAAAGCTACTGGCAGCGCAGTTTCACCACCGCCCGCCGCTTCAACGGCTGAACCACACCTCATTAAGGGATGCATGTGCATGTCCAGCGTTCGGGTCGAGATCGTGCGTTATACCGACGAGTGTTTCGCCGGCTGGGCCGAGTGCCGCCTGATCGATGCAGCGGGCCGTGCCTGGCGTTTTCTCAAGCCGCGCGCGCGGCTGCGTACCGAGCAGGAAGACGACAGCCTTCCGGCAGTCGGCCATATCGACTGTGAAGTCCTGGAACGAGGCGATGGCACGGCGCTGGTGAGCACCGCGCGACCGCGCGGAATCACCTCGCTGGATGGCGAGAGCCGCTTCCGTATCCCTCTGAGCGCACTGAGCGAGGACTGACCCAGCGTCAGTCCCGGGTCGCCTGCCCTTCCTCGGCGATCTTCGCCGCATCCCAGCCACCGCCCAGTGCGGCGATCAATTGCACACTGGCAGTCAGCCGGCTGCCAGTCAGGGTCAGCAGCGTGCGCTCGTTGGACAGCGCGGCCGTCTGGGTGGTGACGACATCGCTGTAGTCAATGGTCCCGGCCTTGTACTGATTGGTGGTCAGGCGCAGCGCCTCGCGCGCAGCGTCGAGCGCTTCCTGCTGCACCCCGCTCTCCTCTTCCAGCACCTTGAGCTGGACCATGTAGTCCTCCACCTCGCGGAAGCTGTCCAGCACGGTCTGCCGGTAGCTGGCCACGGTCTGGTCGTAGCTCGCCTCGGCCTGCTCGACCTGGGAGGCGATCAGCCCGCCGTCGAACAGCGTCATGGCGAACTGCGGGCCGATGGACCAGTAACGGTTAGGCGTCTCGATCCAGTTCTGGAAGCTGCCGCTGCGGTAGCCGCCGGCGGCGGTGAGGGTCAGGTCGGGGAACCAGGCAGCCTTGGCCACGCCGATCTTGGCGTTGGCGGAGATCACCTGGCGCTCGGCCGAGGCCACGTCCGGGCGGCGCTGCAATATCTCCGACGGCAGTAGCGCGGGCACTGACGGCAGGCTCGGCACACCTTCCACGGCGGCCAGGGAGAACTGCGCCGGCGGTACGCCGACCAGCACCGCGATGGCGTGCTCAAGCTGTGCACGCTGGTACTTCAGGTCGATGGCCTGGGCCTCGGTGCTTTTCAGCTGGGTGCGCGCCTGGGCGACGTCGGCCTTGGTGACGATGCCGGCGTTGTACTGGTTCTCGGTGAGCTTGAGCGAGCGCTGGTAGGCCGTGACCGTGTCGTTGAGCAGCTTGATCTGCTGGTCCATCACGCGCAGCTGCAGGTAGTTCTGGGTCAGCTGGGATTGCAGGGAAAGACGCGAGTTGGCCAGGTCCGCGGCGCTGGCATCCATGCTGGCAGTGTCGGCTTCCAGCTGGCGGCGCAGCTTGCCCCACAGATCGAGCTCCCAACTCACGCCCAGGCTCGCCGAATAGCTGTTGCTGATCGAACTGCTGCCGCCACCACTGCTGACGGTGGAGCCATCGGGCAGGCGCACGCTGCCGCCGCTGCCGGTGCCCTGGCCGGAACGGGTCTTGCCGACGTCGGCACTGATGGTCGGGAAGAACGAGGAACGCGCGCCCTTGGCCAGCGCCTGGGCCTGGCGGTAGGAAGCGACCGACTGCGCCAGGGTCTGGTTGGCGGCAACCAGTCGGGTCTGTAGGTCGTTCAGCGTGGCATCGCCGTACAGTTCCCACCAGGCGCCATGGTTGAAGCCGTCCTGCGGCTTCGCCAGTTGCCAGCCCTCGCCCTCCTTGAAGCTGGCGGGCACCGTCAGCTCGGGGCGCTGGTAGTCCGGACCGATAGCACAACCGGCCAGGGCCACGGCCAGCGCCAGAGCCAGCGGAGTGAGCAGGGAACGGGAACGGATCATACGGGTGTCTCCAGGGCGCCGTCGGTTTTCACGCCGCGCTTCTTGTTGACCCAATGGCGCAGGCGGTCGAGGTAGAGGTAGACGACGGGGGTGGTGTAGAGGGTCAGCAACTGGCTGCCGATCAGGCCGCCGACGATGGTCATGCCCAGCGGGCGGCGCAGCGCGGCGTCGCCGCCGATGCCGAAGATCAGCGGCAGCGCGCCGAGGATGGCGGCCAGGGTGGTCATCATGATCGGCCGGAAGCGCTTCATCGCCGCTTCGAGGATCGCATCGCGCGGCGACAGACCGAGTGTGCGTTCGGCGTCCAGGGCGAAGTCGATCATCATGATGGCGTTCTTCTTCACGATGCCAATCAGCAGGATCACCCCGATCAGCGCGATCAGCGACAGTTCGGTGCGGAACAGCATCAGCGTGAGCAACGCACCGACGCCCGCCGAGGGCAGCGTCGAAAGAATGGTCAGCGGATGCACGTAGCTCTCGTAGAGGATGCCCAGCACGATATAAACCGACACCAGCGCCAGCAGGATCAGCCAGGGCATGTCGTTCTGCGTGTCCTGCACCGCGCCGGCGTTGCCTTCGAAGGTGGCCTGGATTTCCATCGGCAGATGGATGGGTTCCACCGCCGCCAGGATCGCGTCGCGGGCCGGGCCGATCTGCGCGCCCTGGGCGAGGTTGAAGGAGAAGGTGGTCGCGGCGAACTGGCCCTGGTGGTTGACCTCCAGCGGTGCGCGGCTCGGCTCGATGTGGGTGAAGGCCGAGAGCGGGATACGCTGCCCTTCGCTGTTGATCACGTAGACCTGGCGCAGCTCCTCGGGGGTTTCCTGGTACGGCTGGGCGACCTCCATCACCACGTGGTACTGGTTCAACGGGTTGAAGATGGTCGAGACCTGGCGCTGGCCGTAGGAGTTGTTCAGCACCGCGTCGACTTCGGCAACGTTCACCCCCAGGCTCGCCGCGCGGTCGCGGTCGATCACCAGGCGGCTCTGCACGCCCTTGTCCTGGGCATCGCTGCTCACGTCGACGATCTGCGGCACCTTGTTCATCGCCGCCTCGACCTTCGGCGCCCATTCGCGCAGCAGCGTGAGGTCGTCGCTGCGCAGGGTGAAGTCGTACTGCGCGTTGCCCTGGCGGCCGCCGATGCGCACGTCCTGGCCGGCGACCAGGAACAGATTGGCGCCAGGTACTTCTGCCAGTTTCTTGCGTAGACGATTGACGATGGCTTCTGCCGAGTCGCGCTCGGTGATGTCCTTGAGGGTGACGAAGAAGGAGCCGGTGTTGCTCGACTGCCACTTGCCGCCGCCGACGAAGCCCACCACGTTCTCCACGCCCGGGTCTTCGGAGAGGATCCTGCGGAACTGCGCCATCTTCTTGTCCAGCGCCTGGAACGAGATGCTCTGGTCGGCCACCGCGAAACCGCGCAGGCGCCCGGAATCCTGCTGCGGCAGGAAGCCCTTGGGCACCACCACGAACAGGTACAGGTTCAGCGCGATGCAGCCGAGCATGATCACCAACATCAGCCGCGAGTGCTCCAGCGCCCAGCTCAGGCTGGCGCGGTAGCGCTGCATGAAGGCGACGAAGTAGCGGTTGCTCTGACGCTCCACCGAGGCCTTCTTCGGCCCGCGCTCGACCGGCTTGAGCAGGCGTGCACAGAGCATCGGCGTGAGCGTCAGCGAGACCACCAGTGACACCAGGATGGCCGCCGCCAGGGTCACCGAGAACTCGCGGAACAGCCGCCCGGTGATGCCGCCCATGAGCAGCAGCGGGATGAACACCGCCACCAGCGACAGGGTCATCGACAGCACGGTGAAACTTACTTCCCGCGCACCACGGATAGCGGCCTGGATCGGCGGGTCGCCCTCCTCGATGCGCCGGGCGATGTTCTCCACCACGACGATGGCGTCGTCCACCACGAAACCGGTGGCAATGATCAGCGCCATCAGCGACAGGTTGTTCAGCGAGAAGCCGCACAGGTACATGACCGCGAAGGTCCCCACCAGCGACACCGGTACCGCGAGGCTGGGGATCAGCGTGGCGCGGCCATTGCGCAGGAACAGGTAGACCACCAGGATCACCAGCACCACGGAGATGATCAGGGTCAGCTCGGCCTCTTCCAGCGAGGAGCGGATCGACGGGCTGCGGTCGTCCATCACCGACAGTTTCACCTGCGGGCCGAGCACGTCCTGGATGATCGGCAACTGCTCGTGGATGGCATCGGTGGCCTCGATGATGTTCGCGCCGGGCTGCCGGGTGATGATCAGCAGCACCGCCGGCAGGTCGTCGGAAAAGCCGGCGTTGCGCACGTCTTCCACCGAGTCGGTGACCGTGGCGACGTCCTTCAGACGCACCGCCGCGCCAGTCTCGGCGTTGTAATGGACGATCAGCGGGGCGTATTCGCTGGCCTTGCGCAGCTGGTCGTTGGAGTCCACCTGCCAATGGCGCTCACCGAACTCCAGCGAGCCCTTGGGTCCATCGGCGTTGGTGTTGTTGATCGCCGTGCGCACCGTGTCCAGGGAGATGCCGTAGTGGCTGAGCTGGTCCGGATTGACGTCGACCCGTACCGCCGGCAGCGACGAGCCGCCAATGCTCACCTGCCCCACGCCTTTCACCTGCGCCAGCTTGGGCGAGACGATGGTCGAGGCCAGGTCGTACATCTCCCCGCGGGTGTAGGTGTCCGAGGTCAGCGTGAGGATCATGATCGGCATGTCCGACGGGTTCGCCTTGCGGTACGTCGGGTTGTTCGGCATGCCGGTGGGCAGCAGGCTCATCGCCGAGTTGATCGCCGACTGCACCTCGCGGGCAGCACCGTCGATGTCCTTGGACAGGTCGAACTGCACGATGATGGTGGTGTTGCCCAGGGAGCTGCTGGAGGTCATGTCGGTGACCCCGGCGATGCGCCCCAGCGAGCGTTCCAGTGGCGTCGCCACGGTGGACGCCATGGTTTCCGGGCTGGCGCCGGGCAGCGAGGCCTGCACCAGGATGGTCGGGAAGTCGACGTTGGGCAATGGCGCCACCGGCAGCAGGCTGAACGACAGCGCGCCGGCCAGCATCAGCGCCAGGGTCAGCAGGCAGGTGGCGACCGGGCGCAGGATGAACAGGCGCGAGAGGCCGCCCATCAGGTGCGCTCCGCCGGGTCGATGCTGTTCACGTCCAGGCCGTGGCGGCCGCGCCAGGCAGCCCAGCGTGCGGCGAGGCGATCGAAGTACAGGTAGATCACCGGCGTGGTGAACAGCGTCAGCAACTGGCTGACCAGCAGACCGCCAACCATGGTGACGCCCAGCGGTTGGCGCAGCTCGGCGCCGGCGCCGCCGGCGAGCATCAGCGGCAAGGCGCCCAGCAGCGCGGCCATGGTGGTCATCAGGATCGGCCGGAAGCGCAGCAGGCACGCCTGGTAGATCGCCTCATGGGGTGGCTTGCCCTCGTTACGCTCGGCGTCCAGGGCGAAGTCGATCATCATGATCGCGTTCTTCTTGACGATGCCGATCAGCAGGATGATGCCGATGATCGCCACGATGCCGATGTCCTGCCCCGACAGCATCAGCGCCAGCAGCGCGCCCACGCCGGCCGAGGGCAGCGTGGAAAGGATGGTCACCGGGTGGATGAAGCTCTCGTAGAGGATGCCCAGCACGATGTACATGGTGACGATGGACGCCAGCACCAGCAGCAGGGTGTTGGACAGCGAGGCCTCGAACGCCTGGGCGGCGCCACGGAAACTGCCCTGCAGGCTGACGGGCATTTCCATCTGCGCCTCGACGTCGCGGATCGCCTGCACCGCCTCGCCCAGGGCGACGCCCTTGGCCAGGTTGAAGGAGATGGTCGCCGCCGGGAACTGGGCGATGTGGTTGACCGCCAGCAGCGTGTGGCGCTCCTCCACCTTGGCCAGGCTCGACAGGCGCACCTGGGTACCGTCGCTGGACGGCACGTAGAGGTTCTCCAGCGACTGCGGGCCGATCTGGAATTCCGGCGCCACTTCCAGCACCACGCGGTACTGCGTGGCCTGGGTGAAGATGGTGGAGATCAGCCGCTGGCCAAAGGCGTTGTACAGCACGCTGTCGATGTTCGACAGGCTCACGCCCAGGCGGGAGGCGGTGTCGCGGTCGATGTTGATGTAGGCCTGCAGCCCCTTGTCCTGCCAGTCGGTGGCCACGTCGGCCAGCTCCGGCAATTGCTGCAGGCGGTCCACCAGGCGCGGCACCCAGTCGGCAAGCACGTCGGGGTCGGCATCCTGCAGAGTGAACTGGTACTGCGTGCGGGCGATCCGGTCCTCGATGGTCAGGTCCTGCACCGGCTGCATGTACAGCTTGATGCCGGCGATCTGGTCCAGTTCCGGCTGCAGGCGGTGGATCACCTCGGTGGCGGTGACGTCGCGGTCGGCGTGGGGCTTGAGGTTGATCAGCAGGCGCCCGGTATTGAGCGTGGCGTTGGTACCGTCGACGCCGATGAACGAGGACAGGCTTTCTACCGCCGGGTCCTGCAGCACGATCTTTGCCAGGTCCTGCTGGCGGCTCGCCATGGCCTGGAAGGAAATCGACTGTGGCGCCTCGGCGATGCCCTGGATCACCCCGGTGTCCTGCACCGGGAAGAAGCCCTTGGGCATGAAGATGTACAGCAGCGCGGTGAGCACGACCGTAGCGATGGCCACCAGCAACGTCAGCGGCTGGTGCCGCAGCACCACGCGCAGGGCGGCGGCATAGCGCTCGATCATCTTGTCGATGAAGCGCCCGGCCGCGCGGGCGAAGCGCCCTTCCTGCTCCGGCTCGACATGGCGCAGCAACTTGGCGCTGAGCATCGGCGTCAGGGTCAGGGAGACGAAACCGGAGATCAGGATCGCCACGGCGAGCGTGATGGCGAATTCGCGGAACAATCGGCCGGCCACGTCGCCCATGAACAGCAGCGGGATCAGCACGGCGATCAGCGAGAAGGTCAGCGAGATGATGGTGAAGCCGATCTGCTTCGAGCCCTTGAGCGCGGCCTCCAGCGGCGGATCGCCCTGCTCCAGGTAGCGCGCAATGTTCTCCACCATGACGATGGCGTCGTCCACCACGAAGCCGGTGGCGATGGTCAGCGCCATCAGCGTCAGGTTGTTGATCGAGAAGCCGGCCAGGTACATCACGCCGAAGGTGCCGATCAGCGACAGGGGCACGGCGAAGCTGGGGATCAGCGTCGCGGAGATATTGCGCAGGAACAGGAAGGTGACCATCACCACCAGGCAGACGGCGAGGAACAGCTCGAACTGCACATCCGCCACCGAGGCGCGGATGGTCGTGGTGCGGTCGGTCAGCACCGTTACTTCCAGGCTGCCCGGCAGGGTCGCCTGCAGTTGCGGGAGCATCTTCTTGATGCTGTCCACCACCTCGATGACGTTGGCGCCCGGCTGGCGCTGGATGTTCAGCACCACGGCCGGCGAGGTATTGGCCCAGGCGGCCAGGCGCACGTTCTCGGCG
Organism: Pseudomonas sp. HS-18; assembly: GCF_020401845.1. Classification (NCBI taxonomy): domain Bacteria; kingdom Pseudomonadati; phylum Pseudomonadota; class Gammaproteobacteria; order Pseudomonadales; family Pseudomonadaceae; genus Pseudomonas; species Pseudomonas sp. HS-18. Next base: position 2,877,457 of record NZ_CP084413.1, on the reverse strand, counting down.
TCGTCCTCCACGCTCGCCACGTCACGCACGCGCAGCGGCGAGCCATTCTTGTAGGCGATGATCAGGTCGCGGTAGGCGTCGGCGGATTTGAGCTGGTCGTTGGCGTCCAGGGTCGAGGAACGGGTCGGGCCATCGAAGCTGCCCTTGGGACCGTTGAGGTTGTTGTTGGTGACGGTGGTCTGCAGGTCCTGCAGGCTCAGGCCGGCCGCCGCCAGGGCGCCGGGGTTGGCGCGGATGCGCACCGCGGGGCGCTGGCCGCCGCTGATGCTGACCAGGCCGACGCCGGAAATCTGCGAAATCTTCTGCGCGAGGCGCGTGTCCACCAGGTCCTGGATCTGCGGCAGAGGCATGTCCGGGGACATCACCGCCAGCGTCAGGATCGGCGCATCCGCCGGGTTCACCTTGCTGTACACCGGCTGGTTCGGCAGGTCCTTGGGCAGCAGGCTCTGCGCGGTGTTGATCGCCGCCTGGACTTCCTGTTCGGCGACATCGAGGTTGATCTGCAGGCTGAACTGCAGGGTTATCACCGAAGCGCCACCGGAACTGGTGGAAGACATCTCGTTCAGGCCGGGAATCTGCCCCAGCTGGTTCTCCAGCGGCGCGGTCACCGAGGAGGTCATGATGTCCGGGCTGGCGCCGGGATACAGGGTCACCACCTGGATGGTCGGGTAATCCACCTCCGGCAGGGCCGAGATCGGCAGGAAGCGGTAGGCGATGATCCCCGACAGCAGGATCGCCACCATCAATAGCGTGGTGGCGACCGGCCGCAGGATGAACAGGCGGGACGGGTTCATTCGCTCTTACCGCTGTCCTGGACCGGAGTGTCCGAGCCGAACGGCTTGGCGGTGGACTTGTCGCCCTCCTCCGTCGCGGCCGCGCGGGCCTTTTCATCGGAGGCAACGATGTTCATGCGGGTGCCTTCGCGCAGTCGGTCGGTGCCTTCGACGACCACGCGGTCGCCTTCCTTCAGGCCCTCGGTCACCACCACACGCTCGCTCTCGCTGGTGCCCAGGGTGACCAGTTGGCGCTTGGCCTTGCTCTCCTCGCCGACCAGGTAGACGTAGGTACCGTCGTTGCCGCGCTGCACAGCGTTGGCCGGAATGGTCAGCACGCCCGGCAGGGTCTCGGCGAGCAGGCGCACGTTGACGAACTGGTTGGGGAACAGCTTGTGGTCGGCGTTCTCGAAGCCGGCCTTGAGCTTGACGGTGCCGGTGGTGGTGTCGATCTGGTTGTCCAGCGTCTTCAGCACGCCGGTGGCCAGGGTCTGGTTCTGGTTGCGGTCCAGCGCCTCGACCGGCACCGGCTTGTTGCTGTACAGCTCACGGGCGATGGTGCCCAGTTGCTGCTGCGGCAGGCTGAACACCACGGAGATCGGCTTGACCTGGGTGATCACCACCAGCGGCGTGGTGTCGCCGGAGGTGACCAGGTTACCCACGTCCACCTGGCGCAGGCCGACGCGGCCTGCGATGGGCGCGCGCACCTGGGTGAATTCGAGGTTGAGCTTGGCGTCGGCGACCTGGCCCTGGTTGGTCTTCAGGGTGCCTTCGTACTGGCGCACCTGGGCTTCCTGGGTGTCCAGGGTCTGCTTGGCGATGGAGTCCTCGGCGTACAGGCCCTTGTAGCGGGCGAGGTCGATCTGCGCGTTCTTCAGTTGTGCCTGGTTCTGCAGCAGGGTGCCCTGGGCCTGGTCCAGCGCGGCCTGGAACGGACGCGGGTCGATCACCGCGAGAACGTCGCCGGCCTTCACTTCCTGGCCTTCCTGGAATGGCACCTTGACCAGCTGGCCGCTGACCCGCGCGCGGACGTTCACGGTGTTGTAGGCCGTCACCGTACCCAGCGCATGGTAGTGAACCGGCAAGTCGCCCCTGGTCACCGGCGCGACGCTGACGGTCACCGCCGTACCGCCCTGCCCCGCGGCCATCTGCCCCGGCCCCGGTCGCCCGCCACGCCCGCCCTGGGCCGCCGGTGCACCAGTGGAGGTCGAGTGCAGCCACATGATCAGCCCCACCACGGCGGCGAACAGCAGTGCCGTGATAAGCCAGGGGCGCAGTTTGCGGAGTTTGGAGGGCGATCCGTTGCTTGCAGTCATGGGACTCTGTCTTGTTGAAAAGAGGGCTTCACGCAAAAAAGTGAGAATAGCGAGGCTGAACGATAAGCACAGCCAGGCCGCAGGCAAAGTCTCTTTACCCGCTATTTACCTTTGATTTACCGGGAGTTACGAAATTCCGGGGCATTGCGACCCGGATTGACCGGCAGGGTTCCCCGCCAGTGGGCCGACCCTGGATGGGCCGGCCCGGCTTTCTCACGAAAGCAGCAGCGTCATCAGGCCAGGGCGGCGATGGCGGCGGCGTAGTTCGGCTCGTCGGCGATTTCGCCGACCAGCTCGCTGTGCAGTACCTTGTTCTGCTCGTCCAGCACCACCACGGCCCGGGCCGCCAGGCCGGCCAGCGGGCCGTCGGCGATGGCTACGCCGTAGTTGGCGAGGAACTCGCGGCCACGCAGGGTGGACAGGTTCACCACGTTCTCCAGACCTTCGGCGCCGCAGAAGCGCGCCTGGGCGAACGGCAGGTCAGCGGAGATGCACAGCACCACGGTGTTGGCCAGCTTGCTCGCCTCGGCGTTGAACTTGCGCACGGAGGTGGCGCAGGTCGGGGTGTCGACGCTGGGGAAGATGTTCAGCACCTTGCGCTTGCCAGCGTAGGTTTCCAGGGTGACGTCGGACAGGTTGCCGGCGACCAGCGACAGGGCCGGAGCCTGCTCGCCTTTCTGCGGCAGCTTGCCGTCGACGGATACCGGGTTGCCCTTGAGGGTGACTTGAGCCATTGCTTGGGTCCTTCTGTGAGGGATGGCGGCGCAGACGGGTTGCCAGCGCCGCAGGAGGATTCGGGGCCGGAGCAGATGCTAGCACGACTTGCCCGAGCGCAATGCTCGGACATGCATCCGGCCAACCCTCCCCTCAGGCCCGGCTCAAGCGGCAGCCGCTACAGGAGCGCCGGCACCAGCGCCCACGAATGCCTGGTCCTGGAACCCACGCGGCAGGCGCTGGGTGCCAGGCATCGCGGCCAGGCGTTTCTCCCAGAAGCTGCGCCAGTCGTTGTGCACGGCTTCTGCGCGGGCCTTGCGCTGGGCACGGCGCGCGGCGTTGCGTGCATCGCGGCGGGCCTCCTTGTAAACGTCGGTGTTACGGCAGCTCCGGCATTTCACCCGGTTCAGCTCGGTGGTGGATTCCAGGTGCTTGCCCGCGTGCCCGCAAGCCAGGTGGCCTTTGACCTTGTAGTGAGTGACCATCGCAGATTCTCCCTGTCCGGCGAGCGCACCCTCGCCGCTTGGCGGTGCCGCAGTCGGGCGAACGGTGCGTGCCGGTTGACTGTGGCGCTCAGGGAGTTGGACGGGCCGCTACGCACTGAGGTTCGAAATATCTGCCAGATGCGACCGTCAGTGGGTCGCTACCATCCGCGCGCCGAACAGCAGGTAGCAGCAGCCGGCAAAGCGATCCAGCGCCCGGCGGAAGCGGCGGTAGACGCCCGCCATGCGCTCGCTGGCAAAGACCAGCACCACGCAGCAGTACCAGCTGAACGACAGCGTCACCATCAGCGCGATAGCCATGCCCAGCAATGCAGCCGAGGGCGCAGCCGGCATGGCGGTGGCGAACAGGGTCGCCACGAACAGCGCGGTCTTCGGATTGGTCAGGTTGCCCAGCAGGCCGAGACGGAACGCCGAGAAGGCACTGCGTTCACGGCTGACTTCAGCGAGGCTCTCTCCACCATCGGCCGGCGTCCTGCGCTTGAGCAGCTTGATGCCGAGATAGATCAGGTAGGCGCCGCCGGCCAGCTTGAAGCCCATGTACAGCGCGGGCGCGGCGCTGAACAGCGACTTGATTCCCAGGCCGCCGGCAAGCCCCCAGATCACCGTGCCGCAGGCAACTCCCAGGGCGGCGATGAGTCCATGGCGACGCGAATGCACAGCGGCGATGCGCGCCGTGGTGAAGAAGTTCGGCCCCGGCGTGACCACCGCCACGGCCCATAACAGGGCCACGGAAAGCAGCGGAGCGAAAGTGCTGGCAGCAGTCATGGGCATTCTCGTCGACAGGATGGCAAGTGCGCATTCTAGCGCCCTCGCTCGCCGCTCACTCCGGCAGATGACAGACGCAACACAGCTTGTTGCCATCCAGGTCGCGCACATAGGCACCGTAATAGGTCGGCGAATAATGCAGACGCAGGCCCGGCGGCCCTTCATCGACGCCGCCCAACTGCATGGCACGAGCATGGAAACTGTCCACCTGATGCCGCGTACGCGCCTCGAAGGCCACCAGGCTGCCATTGCCGGCACTCGCCGCCTGGCCGTCGATGGGCTCGTAGACGCAGAACACCACGTCGCTCTCCGGATGGGCGAAGATCGCCCGCTCCGGCGCATGGCGGTGCGCCTTGAGGACGATCCCCAGCGGCTCGAGCAGCTTGCTGTAGAAAGCGATGGCCCGCGGCAGGTCGTTGGTGCCGACGGTGATATGGCTGAACATGTCGCGCGCCCTCTTCTTCCGTGCCGGCCTCAATTACCCGCGTGGGCACGCTCGATGGCGGCCATGTCCAGCTTCTTCATACCCATCACCGCCTGCAGCGTGCGGCTGGCCCTGGCCTTGTCCGGGTCGGCGACCATGTCGCCGACATGGCGCGGGCAGATCTGCCAGGACACCCCGTAGCGATCCTTCAGCCAGCCGCAGATCTGTGCTTCCACCGGACCGCCGGCGCCGAGCTTGTCCCAGAAGTGGTCGATCTCCTTCTGGCTGTCGCACATCACCTGCAGCGACAGCGCCTCGGTGAAGTTGAACGCCGGCCCGCCGTTGAGGGCGATGAAGGTCTGGCCGTCGAGTTCGAACTCCACCGTCAGCACCGAGCCGGGCACGCCGCCGTGGCGGTCCTTCTCGGCTTCGGGGTAATAGGCGGTCTGGACGATCCGCGAGTTGGGGAATATCCCGGTGTAGAACTTGGCCGCTTCCTCGGCCTTGCCGTCGAACCACAGGCAGGGGGTGACGCGTTGCAGGCTGGACATGGTGACTCTCCTGATTCTCACGCGGTCGGCGTGACCGGCATGCAGCTTGGTCGCCTGGGCGACGACGGAATCGACAAGTCTAGGCGGACTTTCGCGCCTCACCGGACGACCGGTCGGGCGGTATGCCGGGTTCGCCGCGCAGCAACCCTGCAGACGAAAAAGGCACCCGAAGGTGCCTTTCTGCTCAGAGGCCCGATCAGCGCGCCACTGCCCTGGCCCGCGCCTGGTGCAGCTTCTTGTAGCTCTCGATCAGGCGCAGGTGCTTGTCCAGCCCTTCCAGCTTCATGCTGGTCGGTGTCAGGCCGTAGAAACGCACGCTGCCGTCCAGCGAACCCAGTACCGCGTCCATGCGCTCGTTGCCGAACATGCGGCGGAAGTTGGCCTCGAAGTCGGCCATCTCCAGTTCCTCGTCCAGCTGCACTTCCAGCGCCGCATTGAGCGCCTGGTAGAACAGCCCGCGTTCGACGGTGTTGTCGTTGTACTGGAGGAACATCTCCACCAGCTCCTTGGCGTTCTCGAAACGCTTCACCGCGAGGTTGATCAGCAGCTTGAGCTCCAGGATGGTCAGCTGGCCCCAGACCGTGTTGTCGTCAAACTCGATGCCGATCAGCGTGGTGATGTCGGTGTAGTCGTCCACCTCGCAGGCTTCCAGGCGCTTGAGCAGCGATTTGAGGCGGACGATGTTCAGACTGTGCAGGTTGAGGATGTCCGCGCGGAACGCCAGGGCCTTGTTGGTGTTGTCCCAGATCAGGTCTTCCACCGGGTAGATTTCCGAGTAGCCGGGCACCAGGATGCGGCAGGCGGTGGCGCCCAGGTGCTCGTACACGGCCATGTAGACCTCCTTGCCCTGCTCTTCGAGGATACCGAAAAGGGTCCGGGCTTCCTGCGCGTTGGAGTCCTCGCCGTGGCCGGAGAAGTCCCACTCGACGAACTCGAAATCGGCCTTGGCGCTGAAGAAGCGCCACGACACCACGCCGCTGGAGTCGATGAAGTGCTCGACGAAGTTGTTCGGCTCGGTCACCGCCTGGCTTTCGAAGGTTGGCCGCGGCAGGTCGTTGAGGCCCTCGAAGCTGCGGCCCTGGAGCAGCTCGGTGAGGCTGCGCTCCAGCGCCACTTCCAGGCTGGGGTGCGCGCCGAAGGAGGCGAACACGCCACCGGTGCGCGGGTTCATCAGGGTCACGCACATCACCGGGAACTCGCCGCCCAGGGACGCGTCCTTGACCAGCACCGGGAAGCCCTGTTCCTCCAGGCCCTTGATGCCGGCGACGATGCCCGGGTACTTGGCCAGCACCTCCTGCGGCACGTCCGGCAGCGCCAGCTCGCCTTCGAGGATTTCACGCTTCACCGCGCGCTCGAAGATTTCCGACAGGCACTGCACCTGCGCCTCGGCCAGGGTGTTGCCGGCGCTCATGCCGTTGGAGAGGTAGAGGTTCTCGATCAGGTTGGACGGGAAGTAGACCGTCTCGCCGTCGGACTGGCGCACGAACGGCAGCGAGCAGATGCCGCGCTCGGTGTTGCCCGAGTTGGTGTCGTACAGGTGCGAGCCGCGCAGTTCGCCGTCCGGGTTGTAGACCTCCAGGCAGTGCTCGTCGAGGATTTCCTCCGGCAGCGCGTCCTTGGGGCCGGGCTTGAACCAGCGCTCGTCGGGGTAATGCACGAAGGGCGCGTTGGCGATCTCCTCGCCCCAGAACTGGTCGTTGTAGAAGAAGTTGCAGTTCAGCCGCTCGATGAACTCGCCCAGCGCCGAAGCCAGCGCGCTTTCCTTGGTGGCGCCCTTGCCGTTGGTGAAGCACATCGGCGATTGCGCGTCGCGGATGTGCAGCGACCAGACGTTGGGCACGATGTTGCGCCAGGAGGCGATCTCGATCTTCATCCCCAGGCCGGCGAGGATTTCCGACATGTTGGCGATGGTCTGCTCCAGCGGCAGGTCCTTGCCCGGAATGTAGGTGGTGGTATCCGCGCTCGCACTCGGCATCAGCAGCGCCTGGGCGTCGGCGTCGAGGTTTTCCACCTCCTCGATGACGAAGTCCGGGCCGGTCTGCACCACCTTCTTCACCGTACAGCGGTCGATGGAGCGCAGGATGCCCTGGCGGTCCTTCTCGGAGATATCCGCCGGCAGCTCCACCTGGATCTTGAATATCTGCTTGTAGCGGTTTTCCGGGTCGACGATGTTGTTCTGCGACAGGCGGATATTGTCCGTGGGGATGTCGCGGGTCTGGCAGTAGAGCTTGACGAAGTATGCCGCGCACAGCGCCGAGGAAGCCAGGAAGTAGTCGAACGGACCGGGAGCCGAGCCATCGCCCTTGTAGCGGATGGGCTGGTCGGCAATCACCGTGAAGTCGTCGAACTTGGCTTCGAGTCGGAGGTTGTCGAGAAAATTGACCTTGATTTCCATGCGGGCATTACCAGTAGAAAGCGAACTGCCCGGCATTATCCGGACAAAAGCGCCGCGGGGATATCCCGATGTACCCGGCGCCGGTCTGGACGCCTGCCCTCATGGCAGATGCGTACTCGACGCATGGTCGAGCGCAGGCCCGTGCTTCGGGTAAGATGCGCCGCCTCCAGCGTCAGCCAACCCGTACTACAAGGAAACCACCGTGCTCACCTCCCAGGTCATCATCATCGGCGCCGGCGCCGCGGGACTGATGTGTGCCATGAGCGCCGCCGCGCGCGGTCGCCAGGTTCTGCTGATCGACCACGCCAACAAGGCCGGCAAGAAGATCCTCATGTCCGGTGGCGGGCGCTGCAACTTCACCAACCTGTACTGCGAGCCGGTCAACTTCCTCTCGCACAATCCACATTTCTGCAAGTCCGCGCTGGCGCGCTTCACCCAGTGGGACTTCATCGCTCTGGTGGCCAAGCACGGCGTGCCCTACCACGAGAAGAAGCTCGGCCAGCTGTTCTGCGATAACAAGTCCAGCGACATCCTCGGCCTGCTGCTGGACGAGTGCGACCAGGCCGGCGTCGACCTGCGCCTGGACACCTCGGTGAGCGAGATCGCCCGCCTCGACGAAGGCGGCTACCAGTTGCAGACCAGCCTCGGCCCGGCGCGTTGTGAATCCCTGGTGATCGCCACCGGCGGCCTTTCCATCCCGACCCTGGGCGCCACCGGTTTCGGCTACCAGATCGCCCGCCAGTTCGGCCACAGCGTGCTGCCGACCCGAGCCGGCCTGGTGCCTTTCACCCTTACCGATCCGCAACTCAAGGCCCTGTGCACCGAGCTGTCCGGCACCTCGGTGGAAGACTGCCGGGTCAGCTGCAACGGCCAGAGCTTCGTCGAGAACATCCTGTTCACCCACCGCGGCCTCAGCGGTCCGGCGATCCTGCAGATATCCTCCTACTGGCAGCCTGGCGATACCCTCAGCATCGACCTCCTGCCGCATATCGACCTGCCTGCCTGGCTCGCCGAGCAGCAGCGAGAGCGCCCCAACAGCGAGCTGAAGACGTTGCTGGGCGAGCTGTTCACCAAGAAGATGGCCGGCCTGCTGGCCGAACAGTGGTTCGTCTCCAAACCCATGAAGCAGTACACGCCAGGCGAGCTCAAGGCCATCGCCGAACGCCTGGGCGACTGGCAACTGGTGCCCGCCGGCACCGAGGGCTACCGCACGGCGGAAGTCACCCTAGGCGGCGTGGACACCCGCGAGGTGTCGTCCAAGACCCTGGAGTCGCTGAAATCCCCCGGCCTGTACTTCGTCGGCGAAGTGCTGGATGTCACCGGCCACCTGGGCGGCTTCAACTTCCAGTGGGCCTGGGCCTCGGGCTACGCGGCGGCGCAGTTCGTCTAGGGCTGGCGACGCATTCGACGACCGGCCGAGCGGCACGCCCGGTCGTTCCGCATCAAGTCCAGTGGCGCCACACCCCTAGACTCGGAAGCCAGGCCCGGCCAGCCCGGCACGGGCATCGCTCCCGGAGCCGCCATGCCAACGCTCGCCAGCCGCACCCTCGACACCGGCCTGGAACGCCAGGGCCGCATCGACCTTGCCTGCGCCTTCCGCTGGGCCGCACGCCTGAACCTGCACGAGGCCATCGCCAATCACTTCAGCCTGGCGTTGTCCGCCGATGGCCGGGACTTCCTGATCAACCCCTACGGCCGGCACTTCTCGCAGATGCGCGCCAGCGACCTGCTGCGCCTGCCCGCGGACGACCCCGAGGCAATCAACCGCCCGGACGCACCGGATATCACCGCCTGGGCGCTGCATGGCGCACTGCACCGCAACAACCCGCAGGCACGCTGCATCCTGCATGTGCACTCGAAGTACGCCACCGCCCTCGCCTGCCTGGCCGACTCACGGCTGCCGCCCATCGAGCAGAACAGCATGCGCTTCTTCGAGCGCGTGGCCATCGACGAGGGCTTCGACGGCATGGGCCTGGGCGATGAGGCCGAGCGCGTCAGCCGCCTGCTGGGCGACAAGCCGATCCTGCTGATGGGCAACCACGGCGTGCTGGTCGCGGCGCCCAGCGTGGCCCAGGCCTTCGATGACCTGTACTACTTCGAGCGCGCCTGCGAGGTCTACCTCACCGCCCTGGCCACCGGCCGCCCGCTGCGCATCGCCAGCGACGAGGTCGCGCGCAAGACCATGCGCCAGTGGCTGGAGTATCCGGGCTTCGCCGAGCGGCATTTCGCGGCACTGCGGGAGATGTTGCTGGAGAGCGAGCCGGCGTTCGCCGATTGAAGCCCGTAGTTGCAGGCCTGCGTAGGGCGAATAACGCCACGGGCGTTATCCGCCGTGAGTGGCGGATGACCCGCTCCGGGTTATTCGCCCTACGAGAGCCCGGAAGCACCAAGTTTCCGGCAAGTGATTCCCGAACAAGAACCAGGTATCCCCCTCGCTCCTACGCAAAGCCTTTACGCCGTCAGCTATCGCGCCCCAAAGGCTGGCGCATCACCGGTGCCGTGTAGGTCTGGGTGCGGTCCGCACTGGGCGGGCAACCGAAATGCGCTCGATACGCGCGGGAGAAATGCTCCAGCGAACCGAAACCGGAACTCGCCGCGACCTGTGCCACGCTCAGGCGCGTCTGCTGCAGCAGGCTGTGGGCGCGGCCCAGCCTCAGGACGATGTAGTACTTGAGCGGCGACAACCCGGTGTGCTGCTTGAACTGCCGCTCCAGTTGGCGCCTGGAAAGCCCGACGCGCTCGGCGATGGCATCGCACTCCAGTGGTTCCTCCAGCGCCTGCTCCATCAGCGCGATGGCGCGGCGCACCTTGCCACCGTGGGCGTGAGCGTCGCTCTGCCGGCCCTGCAACTGGTGCGCGCCGGGCTCGCGGGTTTCGCCCAGCAGCAGGTGCATGGCGATCTCCCGCGACAGGTCGGTGTCCACCCGCTGGGCGATCCAGCCCAGCATCAGGTCGAGGATGGCGCTGGCCCCGGCGCAGGTCAGGCGCTGGCGGTCGAGGGTGTAGAGCTGCGCGCGGGCCTGGACCTTCGGGTAACTCTCCCGGAAGCCCTGCAGGTTGTCCCAGTGCACCGCTGCGGGAAACCCGTCGAGCACCCCGGCGGCGGCCAGCAGTTCGGTGCCGGTCTCGATGCCCGCCAGCGTGGCGCCGAACGCCGCCTGCCGGCGCAGCCAGCTCTTCAGCAGTCGATTGCGCGCATGCTTGTGCACGTCGAAGCTGGCGATGACGAAGCAGGCATCCCAGCCCCGCTCCGGGTCGATGGCCTCGTGGACCGTGCTGGTCAGGCCGTTACTGGCGGTGACTGGCTCGCCGTCCAGCGACAGCAGCTGCCACTCGAACAGCGCCTCGCCGCCCAGCCAGTTGGCGATCGCCAGCGGCTCGACCACCGCCGCCAGCCCCAGGCCAGGGAACGACGGCAACAACAGCAGGCCCACGCGCAAAGGTTCGCGGCGGAACCGGGAAGGCGGTGCAACACTGGCCATCGACGCTCCTTAGCGCTGTTGGTGCTGCCACTGCGGATGCAGCCACACCGGGACATTGGCCGCCGGCAGCGGCGGCAACCCCCGGATCATATCGCTGGCCTTCTCGGCGATCATCACCGTCGGCGCATTGGTGTTGCCGCTGACGATGCTCGGCATGATCGACGCGTCCACCACGCGTAGCCCCTGCAGCCCGTGCACGCGCAACTGTGGATCGACTACCGCTTCAGGGTCATTGACCAGGCCCATCTTGCAGGTGCCGCTGGCGTGGTAGCCGGTCTCGGTCACCCGGCGCGCCCAGGCGTCCAGCTCGGCGTCGCTGTGCGCCAGCGGGCCGGGCGTCAGCTCTTCGCCGGCCAGCCCGCGCATCGACGGCTGGCGCATCAATTCGCGCACCAGCCTCGCGCCGGCTCGCATGTCAGCGCGGTCCCGTTCGGTCTGCAGGTAATTGAAGAGAATGCGCGGCGCCTGCCGTGCCTCGGCGCTGCGCAGGGTCACGCTGCCTAGACTCGTGGGGCGCATCAGGTCGATGTGCACTTGGAAGGCATGCTCCGGCACCGGCGCCACGCTGCCCGGCTGCACCGCCAGCGGCATGAAGGTCAGTTGCAGATCCGGATGCTCGACTCCAGCGCGGGAGCGGATGAAGGCGCCGGCCTCGAAATGGTTGCTCGCTGCCAGCCCGTCATGGCTGGCGAACCAGCGGGCGCCGATCCACCACTTGCCCGGCATGCGGGTCCAGGGATAGATCGACACCGGCGCCTTGCAGCGGAACTGCACGACGCTGTCCGGATGGTCGTTGAGCCGGCGGCCGACGCCGGGTAGATCATGCTTCACTGCGATGCCCAATTGGCGCAGCTCATCCGCCGGGCCGATGCCCGAGAGCAACAGCAGATGCGGCGAATTGATCGCCCCCGCGGTCAGCAGCACTTCGCGGCTTGCGCGGGCGGTCAGTGCCTGGCCGTTCTGTTCGTACTCCACGCCCACGGCACGCTCACCCTCGAAGAGCACACGCAGCGCCAGCGCCCCGGTGGCGACAGTGACATTGCCGCGCCCCAGCGCCTCGCTCAGGTACCCGCGTGATGTGCTCCAGCGCCGCCCCTGACGCGTGGTGCGGTCCACCGGGCCGAAGCCCTCCTGGCGATGACCGTTGAGATCGCTGCTGCGCCCGTAGCCGGCCTCCTCGCCCGCCGCGACGAAAGCCGCGCACAGCGGCGTGTCGATATCACCCGGAGTGACATGCAGGTGCCCCGCCGCGCCGTGGTAATCGTCGGCGCCATTGGCGTGGTTCTCCGAACGAATGAAATACGGCAGCACATGCTGGTAGTCCCACCCCGCGCAGCCTTGCGCGGCCCAGCCGTCGTAATCGCGGGCGTGGCCACGGATGTAGACCATGCCATTGATCGAGGACGACCCGCCCAGCGTACGCCCCCGCGGCGTGGCGATCCGCCGGCCATCCAGGTACGGCTCCGGCTCGCTGCTGTAGCTCCAGTTGTAACGGGTACCACCGACCACGATGCCCACCGCCGAGGGCATGTCGATGGTCCAGCTCCTGTCCGCCGGGCCCGCCTCCAGCATGAGGATGCGCACGGCCGGATCGGCGCCCAGACGGTTGGCCAGCACACAGCCGGCCGAGCCCGCGCCGACGATGACGTAGTCGTAGTCGTAGTCGTAGTCGTAGTCGTAGTCGTAGTCGTAGTCGTAGTCCATGGCCATTCCTCAGCGCTGCGCGCCGTGGATGCCCTGGAACACCAGGCGGTGGAAGTGGTGCACCAGGTGCTCGCTCTCGTTGCTGCGCTCGGCGTCGATCATGTAGCGGCCCTGGTCGTAGCCCATGGAGTGCAGGCCCTTCTGCACGCTGATGTTCAGGGAGATGTCCTCGGGCCCCAGCTCCTCGTTCATCCAGCGCATGCAGGCCTTGCTCACCTCGGCGGTCTGCTCGTTCGCCGAGTAGTAGCCAAAGCGCAGCAGCGAACGCTCGGCGTCCAGCGGAATCATGATGAAGGTGCCGAGGAACTCGGAGAACGGGAAGGTGTAGAAGGTGTTGTTCGGCCACAGGCCGATGTTGAAGAAGCACTCGTCGGGGTTCAGGTCGCTGCGCAGTTTCACGCCGTAGGCTTCGCCGGCGTCAAGATTCGCCGGGGCGATGTAGGTCCACCAGTTGTCGCGCTTGGTCAGTCGGTAGCCCTTGAAGTCGATCAGCTTGGCGAGGTCGATGTGGCACGGCCCGGAGAGCTTGAAGTGATAGCCCTCGATGGAGTTGTCCATGATCACCTTCCAGTTGGCCGGGACGATCACGTCCGCCTCCTCGATCAGGCGCATGTCGGCGAGGTTCGGGAACACCCGGTGCATCTCCTCGTCGGCGCCAGGGAACAGCTCGGCCAGCGACGGCGCGTTCGGGTCGAGGTTGAAGTAGAGGAAGCCGCCCAGTTCCTCCAGGCGCACCTGCGGGATGGCGAATTCTTCCTTGTCAAAGTTCTTGATGCGCTCGCAGCGCGGCGCACTGCGCAGCGCGCCGTCCATCTCGTAGCACCAGGAGTGGTAGGCGCAGCGCACGATGCCGCCGGTGTTGCCGCGACGCTCCTCCAGCAGGCGGTTGCCGCGGTGTTGGCAGACGTTGTGGAAGGCGCGGATGTTCCCACTGCGGCTGCGGGCGATGACGATGCTCTGGTCGAACAGGTCGCAGACCACGTACTGCCCAACCTCCGCGAACTCGCTCAGGTGCCCGGCGACGTGCCAGGAGCGCAGGAAGATATTGTCGCGTTCGGCCTTGAACAGCGCCTCGTCGAAGAAATAGCGCGACGGCAGGGTGAAGGCCTGCTCCGGGTCCTGGCGGTCCCAGCCGTCGATGGAAGTACGCAGTTTCAGGCTCTCGATGGACGACATGTTCGACTCTCCTCGGCTTCTTCTGGCGTGGCCGGCTCATGGTCCGGCGGCTCGGTTCGAGGACAAATCTAGGGGCACGCCTGCGGCGGCTCTTGATGAAAAACGACAAGTTTTCCGTCAGACGCATCAAGACCGGTTCGCCTGAAGACTCCCCATTGGCAGCAAACGAACGACGGCTGTCCGGATTCACTCCCTCGCTCTCGTTGTCCGCACAAGGCCGTGGATTTCCAATGGAACCGACCGCGACGCAGCCCGCGACGCACCCTGGAAACCCTGCCCCGGAGCCCGCCATGAGCCTCGATCTGAACGGTGTCAAAGTCCCTGACAGCAGTCTCGCCAATGCCATCACCGAGATGGTCCGCGACAACGCCACCCCGCTGCTGTTCCACCACTCATCCCGCGTCTATTACTGGGGCGCGCTGACCGGCGCGCGCAAGGAACTGAAGTTCGATGCCGAGCTGCTCTACGCCGGCGCGATGTTCCACGACATGGGCCTGATGCCGCGCTATTGCAGCCAGTGCGAACGCTTCGAAGTGGACGGCGCCGACTGCGCGGCGCAGTTCCTGCGCAGCCATGGCATCGCCGAAAGTGATATCGACACCGTGTGGACCGCCATAGCCCTGCATACCACGCCGGGCATTCCGCAGCACATGAAGCCGGAGATCGCCCTGGTCACCGCCGGCGTGGAAATGGACGTACTGGGCATCGCCTACGACCAGTTCCCCGACGCCCAGCGTGACGCAGTGGTCGCCGCCCACCCCCGCGGCGGGCAGTTCAAGCAGGACATCCTGCAAACCTTCTACGACGGCATCAAAGCCAAGCCGGAAACCACCTTCGGCAACGTCAAGGCCGACGTGCTGGCCATGAAGGATGCGGACTTCGTGCGCGGCAACTTCTGCGAAGTGATCCTGAATTCCGACTGGGCCAGCTAGGGCTTCGCCTCCAGGGGCGTGCCCAGCACACCGGGCTCGCCCAGCAGCTGCGTCAGCCACTGCATGAACGCCCGTACCCGCTGCGGCAGGCGACGATGAGCGTAGAGCAGGGAGATTTCCATGGGTGGCAACGGAATGTGCCCCAGCACTTGCACCAGACGCCCCGCCTCCAGGTCATCCAGCACGCCATGAATGGGCACCTGGATGATCCCCAGCCCACCCATCGCCGCGCTTTCGTAAGCCTCGGCGTTGTTCACCGACAGCGCTCCGCCCATCGGTATGTAGCGCACCTCGCCCTGATGCAGGTACTCGAAGCCCGGCGGCCGCGCGCCCAGCACCGTCACGTAGTGGATCAGTTGGTGCCCCGCCAGGTCGTCCAGCGACTGCGGCACGCCGCGCTCGGCAAGGTAGGACGGACTGGCGCAGGTCACCTGCGGGAACTGCCCGAGGGTGCGCGCCACCACCGACGGATCGTTCACCGCACCGACCCGCACCACGCAATCGAAGCCCTCGCGCACCAGGTCGACACGGCGGTCGGTGCAGCTCACCTCCAGCTCCAGCGCCGGGTGCCGCGCGAGGAACTCGCCGAGGCGCGGCATTACCAGCTTGCGCGCCATCACCGTCGGCATGTCCACCCGCAGACGGCCGCCGAGGGCTTCGTCGTCCTGGCGGAACAGGCCCTGCAACTCGTCCAGCTGGGCCAGCATGTCCTTGCTGCGCTCGTAGAGCACCAGCCCGTCCTGGGTTGCGGTGACGCGCCGGGTGGTGCGTTGCAGCAGGCGCGTGCCCAGCAGCTCCTCCAGCGCCTGCACGTGCTCGGAGACGGTGGAGCGCGGCAGGCCGAGTTGCTCGCCAGCCTGGGTGAAGCTGGCCAGTTCGGTAACGCGGACGAAGGTACGCAGGAGGTCGGGGCGGATCATGGGCAGGCCTGTTGTTCGCGGATCATTGTTCGCTAATGCCGACCAGTATTTCCGATTCTCGCCGGTTTATCACCATTCAATCGAACAATAAGCTATCCCTCACCCCCACCCGCCAGCTACCGCAAACAAGGAGCTTCGCCATGACCCGCAAGATCGCTCTCATCACCGGCGCCAGCCGTGGCCTTGGCCGCAACGCCGCCCTGCACCTCGCCGCCGCAGGCGTCGACATCATCGGCACCTACCGCAGCCAGGCCGACGAAGCCCAGGCCGTCGCCGCCGAGATCGAACAGCACGGCGGCCGCGCCGTGATGCTGCACCTGGACGTGGCGGAGAGTGCCAGCTTTACCGCCTTTGCCGAGCGGATCCGCGCCACCCTGGGCGAGGCGTTTGGCCGTCAGAACTTCGACTTCCTGGTGAACAACGCCGGCATCGGCCTCTACGCCAGCTTCGCCGAGACCAGCGAGGAGATGTTCGACCAGCTGATGAAAATCCAGCTCAAGGGCCCGTTCTTCCTGACCCAGAAGCTGCTGCCACTGATCGCCGATGGCGGCCGCATCCTCAATGTCTCCAGCGGCCTGACGCGTTTCTCCCTGCCCGGCTACGCCGCCTACGCGACCATGAAGGGGGCGATGGAGACCCTGACCAAGTACCAGGCCAAGGAACTCGGCGCTCGCGGCATCGCGGTGAACATCCTCGCCCCCGGTGCCATCGAGACCGACTTCGGCGGCGGCGTGGTGCGCGACAACGCCCAACTGAACCAGCAGATTGCCAGCAACACCGCCCTGGGCCGCGTCGGCCTGCCGGACGATATCGGCGCGGTGATTGCCGCCCTGCTCTCCGATGGCGGCCGCTGGATCAACGGCCAGCGCGTGGAGGCGTCTGGCGGCATGTTCCTCTGATCCGGACGACAGCATGATCATGGGAGCGGACTTCGTCCGCGATGGGGTCCGCATCGCGCCGGACCCCATCGCGCAAAGAGTCCGTTCCTGCCCCGTCCGACCGCCTAGGCTGCGGACTTTCTCGATATACGCAATAAACATTTACCGCGAAAATTCCTGCAACATTCTGTTACGGCCTCTAGTCTAAAAACGCGCGTGGAGAAGACGAATCGCAGATTCCGCCTGGGCGAAGGACCCGTTCAGCCGATCTGCACAGCGCCCCGATGGGACGACTTCGCACCCTCGCTCCGCTCATCCGGCACCTGCCGCGAGCGCAGATCACCGTGAACTGACCTGGCACTACCCGTTCCTGCCACCTCGATAACGAGCGGACGGGTGCTGCCTCAGGAGCCGAAATGACCGAACACCCCAAGGGATTCACCCGGCGTCAGCTGTTGAAGTCTTCCGCCGCCTCCCTGGCCGTGGGCGCCGCCGCCAGCACCCAGGCCGCCACCGTGATCGGCACGCCGAAATGGCTGCCCTTCGACCACAACGGCCCGCTGCACTACGACAGCCCCGGCTGGCAGTTCTTCACCGCCGAGGAAGCCACCGAGGTGGAGGCCATTGTCGAGCAACTGATTCCCGCCGATGACCTGAGCGTCAGCGGCAAGGACGCCGGTTGCGCGGTGTTCATCGACCGCCAGCTGGTGAGCGATTACGGCGACTTCGGCCGCCTGTACATGACCGGGCCCTTCACGCCGGGCACCCCCGCGCAGGCCGACCAGTCGCCACTGGTGCCGCGCGAGCGCTATCGCATCGGCCTGGCCGCACTGGGCAAGTACTGCCAGGGCAAGTTCCAGAAGCCGTTCAGCGCCCTGCCCGGCGAACAGCGCGACCAGGTGCTGACCGACCTGGAAAAAGGCGCCATCACCCTCGACGGCATCGACGCCAGGGCGTTCTTCCAGCAGGTGCTGGACAACACCATGGAAGGCTTCTTCGCCGACCCCATCTATGGCGGCAACCGCGACATGGTGTCGTGGAAGATGCTCGGCTTCCCCGGCGCGCGCTACGACTACCGCGACTACATCGGCCTGCACAACCAGAAGCTGAATCTCGTGCCGCTCTCCATCGTCGGCAGCTCCGCCTGGACCAAGAAGGGTTAACAACACCATGGCCAAGAAACTACCTTCCACCGACGTCGTGGTTGTCGGGCTCGGCTGGGCGGGTTCCATCATCGCCCACGAACTGGCCGACGCCGGCCTCGATGTGATCGGCTTCGAACGCGGCCCCTGGCGCGACACCGCCAGCGACTTCAACCTCGCCTCGGCCGCCGACGAACTGCGCTACAACCGCCGCCAGGAGCTGATGCTGCGCACCCGGCAGAACACCTGCACGATGCGCAACAAGGAGTCGGAAACCGCCCTGCCGATGCGCGTCTGGGGTTCGTTCCACCCCGGCAACGGCACCGGCGGCGCAGGCAACCACTGGGCCGGCATCACCTTCCGCTTCCAGCCCGAGGAATTCCGCCTGGCCAGCCACCTGAAGGAGCGCTACGGCAAGGAAGTGCCCGCCGAGCTGACCCTGCAGGACTGGGGCACCACCTGGGAGGAAATGGAGCCGCATTACGACGCCTTCGAGCGGCTCGCCGGCGTTTCCGGCAAGGCCGGCAATCTGGGCGGGCAGATCGTCGAAGGCGGCAACCCTTTCGAGGGCGCGCGCTCGCGCGAGTACCCCAACCCGCCCACCGCGCAGACCTACGCCCCGACGCTGTTCGCCGAAGCGGCGCGCAACCTGGGCTACAAACCCTTCCCGGTGCCCTCGGCACTGGCCTCCCAGGGCTACACCAACCAGTTGGGCGTGACCATGGGGCCCTGCACCTTCTGCGGTTTCTGCACCAACTACGGCTGCGCCAACTATTCCAAGGCCAGCGCCATCGTCAACGTCCTGCCGGCGCTGATCCGCAAACCCAACTTCACCGCCAGGACCAACTCCGAAGTACTCAAGGTGACCATGGACAGCAGCGGTTCCCGTGCCACCGGTATCGTCTACGTCGACTCCAGCGGAGAGGAATGGGAACAGCCGGCGGACATCGTGGTGGTCGCCGCGTTCATCTTCGAGAACGTGCGGCTGATGCTGCTTTCGGGCGTCGGCGAACCCTACAACCCGATCGCCAATACCGGCACCACCGGGCGCAACTTCGCCTACCAGACGGCCAACAGCGTCAAGCTGTTCTTCAAGGACAAGAACTTCAATCCCTTCATCGGTGGCGGCGCCATCGGCATGGGCATCGACGAGTTCAACAACGACAACTTCGACCACTCCGGCCTGGGTTTCGTCGGCGGCGGCAGCACCCGCGTGACCCCGATCGGCGCCGCCCCCATCGACTCGCGGCCGGTTCCGCCCGGCACGCCTGCCTGGGGCTCCCAATGGAAGAAAGCCACGGTAGAGAGCTACCTGAGCAACATGTCCATCGGCTGTGAGGCCAGCAGCTACACCACGCGCAGCAACTACCTGTCGCTGGACCCCAACTACAACGACCCCCACGGTCGACCGCTGCTGCGCATCACCTTCGACTTCCCGGAAAACGACCTGCGGATGGCGCAGTACTGCACCGACAAGGTGGCAGAGATCGCCCGCAGCATGAACCCGCAGCAGATAGTCCCGGCTCCGCGCAAGGGCCCCTGGTCGAATACCTCTTACCAGTCTTCGCACATCGTCGGCGGCTTCATCATGGGCGCCGATCCGAAGAACAGTTCGGTGAACAAGCACCTGCAGGTCTGGGGCGTGCCCAACCTGTTCGTGGTGGGCTCCTCGGCCTTCCCGCAGAACCCCGGCTACAACCCTACCGGCACTGTCGGCGCACTGGCCTTCAAGGCCGCCGATGCGATCCGCAGGCTATACCTTAAACGCCCCGGGGAGATGATCAGCGCATGAAGACTCTCCTTCGCATCGGCACCCTCGCCCTGCTGGGCCTGAACCTGCAGCAAGCCAGTGCAGGAACGGGCGCGGACTCCTACAACCTGGTGGAAAAAGGTCGCTATCTCGCCGTCGTCGGCGACTGCACCGCCTGCCACACCCTGCCCGGCGGCGCGCCGTTCGCCGGCGGCGTGGCCATCGAGACACCGTTCGGCAAACTGGTCGGTGCCAACATCACCCCGGACCCGGACACCGGCCTGGGACGCTGGAGCTTCGAGGACTTCCAGGCAGTAATGTCCACCGGTCACAGTCGCGGCGGCAAACGCCTGTACGGCGCCATGCCGTTCACCGCGTACACCAAGGTGCACCGCGAGGACAACCGGGCGCTCTGGGCCTACCTGCAGACCTTGCAGCCGGTGCACAACCCGGTGGAAACCAACCTGTTGCCCTTCCCCTTCAGCGTGCGCACCAGCCTGATCGGCTGGAACTGGCTGAACTTCACCCAGGGCGAGTTCGTTCCCAAGCCAGACAAGTCGGCACAATGGAACCGTGGTGCCTACCTGGTGGAGGGGCTCGGCCATTGCGGCACCTGCCACACACCGAAGAACCTGCTCGGCGGTGACGACAACGAGCGCTTCCTCGCCGGCGCCAACCTGCAGGGCTGGGTCGCCCCGGACATCACCGCCAACCCGCACAGCGGCATCGGCCAGTGGAGCACCCAGGACCTGGTGCAGTACCTGAAAACCGGCGCCAACCGCTTCGACATCGCCTCCGGCCCGATGGCCGAAGCGGTGGAGAACTCCACCCAGCACTGGAGCGACGAAGACCTGATGGCGGTCGCCGTGTATCTCAAGGATGGCGTCCCCGGCAAGGCCGCTCCCCCACCCGTGGCGGCGGACGACGCCGACATGGTGGCAGGCAAGGCGATCTACGCGGACCGCTGCTCCGCCTGCCATGTGAGCAACGGCCAGGGCGTGAAGAACCTGTTCCCGACCCTGGCCGCCGCCCCCCTGGTCAACAACGACGACCCCACCTCGCTGATCCGCGTGGTGCTGGCCGGCAGCCGCGCCGGAAGCACCGACGCCGCCCCGACGGCGCCGGCCATGCCCTCGTTCGCCTGGAACCTCGACGACGACAAGGTCGCCAAGGTGCTGACCTACGTGCGCAACACCTGGGGCAACGCGGCGACACCGGTGACCGCCAGCCAGGTGGCGGACCTGCGCAAGGAACTGGCTGAGTAAGGTGCAATGAGCGTGGGAGCGGACTCCTTCCGCGATGGTCTCCGCACGACGCGGACCTATCGCGGACGGCGCCCGCTCCTACGTATCCTGCTATTTCGTACCCTGCAGGAGCGGGCCCGCGAACCCCTCCCCGGCTTCGCGCAACCCGGCGCTCCCCGCTCCCGCGAACGCCCGGCGCCCAGGCGTGGTGATTACTTCAGCCGACGCTCGGCGGCGATCTCCGGCAGATCGGTGCGGCGCAGATAGGTGAGCAACGCCTCGTTGAGGTTCAGCCTGTCGTGGATATTCTGCTCGGCGAGGATCTGCAGGCACTCTCTGCTCAAGGTCATCACCTCGCCGCTCCTGGGCGCCCAGACGAACTCGCACGCCGGACGGATACTGTCCTCGGCCACGTCCATACCGAAGGAATCCTCGCTGAAGCGCACGATGTACTTGCCGGTCTTGAGATTGAAGCCGACGAAGCCGGACAGGCCCTCGGCGGCGTTGCAGATATCGCTGGAAGTGATGGCCATGATGGTGCCCCCTGGATTTCTTCTGTTATGGATTCGCACGCAGGAGGTTCCCGCTTCTGGGAGCAGGTGAACGGGGAATTCTGACAGCCTTCCCCAAGCCTGCTCAGGGGCCGGTTGTCGCACCCGCCACTGTTGCCTGTCCAACACCTGGCCAGCAGCATTGCTCCCGGCAAAACACCGGCGGCTGTCCCGGCGAATCGGCAAGCTACTGATCAGGCTGGAGTTTCCTCGCGTGGCACGGCTTTCGCTCTGTTCACCTTGCGGCACCTTCGCCGCCGTGCAGCAACGAGGAGCCGAGCCATGAGCCAGCAACCGATCCGTTTCGCCTACTGGGTCCCCAACGTCAGTGGCGGCCTGGTGGTCAGCAAGATCGAACAGCGCACCCACTGGGACATCGACTACAACCGCGAACTGGCGCGCATCGCCGAGAACGCAGGATTCGACTACGCGCTGACACAGATTCGCTTCACCGCCGGTTACGGCGCCGAGAACCAGCATGAGTCCGTCGCCTTCAGCCACGCGCTGCTGGGCGCCACCGAAAAGCTCAAGGTGATCGCCGCTATCCTCCCCGGGCCCTGGACGCCCTCGCTGGCCGCCAAGCAACTGGCGACCATCGACCAGCTCACCGCCGGCCGCATCGCCGTGAACATCGTGAGCGGCTGGTTCAAGGGCGAGTTCCAGGCCATCGGCGAACCCTGGCTGGAGCACGACGAGCGCTACCGTCGCTCCGAGGAATTCATCCGCGCCCTGAAGGGCATCTGGACCCAGGACAACTTCACCTTCAAGGGTGACTTCTACCGCTTCCACGACTACAACCTGAAACCCAAACCCATCCAGCGCCCGCACCCGGAAATCTTCCAGGGCGGCAGCTCCCGGGCCGCGCGCGACATGGCCTCGCGGGTATCCGACTGGTACTTCACCAACGGCAACAGCGTGGAAGGCATCAAGGCTCAGGTGGACGACATCCGCGAGAAGGCCGCCGCCAACGGTCATTCGGTGAAAATCGGGGTCAACGCCTTCGTCATCGCCCGCGACACTGAGGAAGAGGCCCGCGCGGTGCTCGCCGAAATCATCGACAAGGCCGACCCGGAAGCAGTGAACGCCTTCGGCCACGCGGCGAAACAGGCCGGCGCCGCCTCGCCCGAAGGCGAAGGCAACTGGGCGAAATCCACCTTCGAGGACCTGGTGCAGTACAACGACGGGTTCAAGACCAACCTGATCGGCACGCCGCAACAGATCGCCGAACGCATCGTCGCGCTAAAGGCAGTCGGCGTGGATCTGGTGCTGGCGGGCTTCCTGCATTTCCAGGAAGAGGTGCGCTACTTCGGCGAGAAGGTACTGCCGCTGGTGAAGGAGCTGGAGCAGAAGAAGGCGCGGCGGACCGAGGCCGCCTGAAGCGTCGGGAGAACGCTCTCAGGCGCCTTGCGTCAAGTGCCTGGCAATCGCCGACCGCAGCGGCGGCAGGTTCTGCGCCAGGCGCAGGCCGGCATTGCGCAGCAGACGAACCGGAGGACGCGGGTCGGTGTACATGCCGACGATCAGCCGGGTGGCCTGGTACAGCGGCCAGGTCGCCAGGCGATGGGCCATGGCGTAGCGGCGCAGCGGCCAGGAACCGCCGATATCGCCGCCCCGGCGGTGGGTCGCGAGGATTTCATTGGCCAGCCGGCGCTGGCTCTGCAGGCCGAAATTGAAGCCGTGCGCCGTCACCGGATGCATACCGACGGCGGCATCGCCGATCAGCGCGCTGCGCGGGCCGACGAAGCGGTCGGAGTAGACGCCCACCAGCGGGTAGCTGTGCCGCGGGCCGAGCAGTTCCATCCCGCCCAGGCGGCGGTCGAAGCGACGTTCCATTTCGGCGGCGAAGGCTTTCTCGTCCATCTCCAGCAGCGGCGCCATCTCGCGCTGCGGCAGGGTCAGTACCACCGAGGAGCGGTCGCCGTTGATCGGCAGCAGCGCCAGGGTCTGGCCGTAGCCGAACCATTCCCAGGCGACGTTGTGGTGCGGTTTCTCGTGGGCCATGCGGCATACCATCATGGTCTTGCCGAAGTCCTCCATGCTCGCGCCGATACCCAGCATGCGGCGGGTCTCGGAGAAGCGGCTATCGGCGGCAACCAGCAGGCGCGCATGGACGCGGCTGTCGTCATCCAGCGTCAGGTCCACGCCGTTCTGCCCGACACGCAGCGAGCGCAGTGCACGTCCGCAGACCAGCGAGACGTCCGGGCACTCGTGCACTGCATCGAACGCCGCGCGGCGGATCATCTGGTTCGACACGAAGTAGCCCAGCTGTTCGGCCCCGGCCTGTTCCGCCTCGATGCGCAGGGTGAACAGCGACGGACCGTTGAGCACCTGGGCATCGCGCAGCGGCGAGACTTCCTGCGGGTCGATCCGCGACCACATCCCCAGGCGTTGCAACTCGGCGCGTGAAGCGTGGGTCAGGGCGATCTCCCGGCCATCCTCGGCGGGTTCGGCCACGGCGGCCAGCGGCTGGCGCTCGATCAGCAGGATCGACAGGCCATTGCCCGACAACGAGCGGGCCAGGCAAAGCCCGGCGGGGCCGGCGCCGACGATGGCGATGTCCACGTGCATGGGTGACTCCTTTCGCTGGGGAGGGGCGGTCCCGGAGTCTAGGCTGGCCAGTGGCCGGTTTCGTTGCCGTGGATCAGTTGCCCGTGGCGAATACCTCCAAATAGACGGGCCTAGATCGACAACCGCACGCCCCTGTCCGGGTCGATCACCGCCGCGCCCCGGCGCTTGTTCACCACCAGTTCGCCGATCTCGATCAGCCGCGTGCGCGTGACGTTGCGGCTCAGGCCCAGCAGATTGGCAGTGTGCACCTGGTTGCAGTGGCAGAAGCGATAGGCTGCGCGCAGCAGCGCGTCTTCCACCCGTGCGTGCAGGTTGCCGCCCTGCTCCTCGAACAGGCGCTGGAAGGCCTGCTGGAGAATCTGCTCGGCGCCCAGCGATTCCAGGCGCGGCTCGTCGCTGCGCTCGATGCGCAGGTTGGACAGGTGCAGGTCTTGCGCGCGCACCACGCCGTCACGGCAGATCAGCAAAGTGTGGTGGATGACGTTTTCCAGCTCGCGGATGTTCCCCGGCCAGGAATAGCTGCGCAGCTTCTGCGCCGCCTCGGCGCTCAGCTGGCTCTGCCCGTAGCCCAGGCGACGGCTGTATTCGGCGATGAAATGGCGGGTCAGCGGGAGGATGTCGCCGGGCCGCTCGCGCAGCGGCGAAAGCTCCAGGCTGACCACGTTGAGCCGGTAGTAGAGGTCCTCGCGGAAGTGCCCGGCGTTGATCGCCTTCTCCAGCTGCACGTTGGTGGCCGCCAGCACCCGCACGTTGATCGGGATGCTCTTGCGCGAGCCCAGGCGCACCACTTCGCGTTCCTGCAGCACGCGCAGCAGTTTCACTTGGATCGGCATCGGCAAGTCACCGATCTCGTCGAGGAACAGGGTGCCTCCATCGGCTTCCTCGAACCAGCCGGCCTTCGCCGCCAGCGCACCGGTGAAGGCGCCTTTCTCGTGGCCGAACAGCTCGGCCTCCACCAGGGATTCGGAGAAGGCGCCGCAGTTGACCGCCACGAACGGACCGCCCCGTCGCACGCTGAGATTATGGATGTGCCGCGCCACCAATTCCTTGCCGGTGCCGGTTTCGCCAATGATCAGAACGCTGGCCTCGCTGGGCGCGACCTGTTGCAGGTGGTCGAGCAACGCCTGGGATTTCGGGTCTTCGAAAACCTGGGCCGTGGCGCGGATGGAAGTCGCCAGCGCGGGGGACTTGGGCAGGGTCAGCAGACCCTCGGGTGTGGTCGCATTCATGAGTAGAAAGTCGGTTGCGGGAGTTGCTGGTTCAGCGCCCAGTCACCCAGCTCGCGGACCTTGTAGTCCACCGGGTCGTGCAGGGTCTGGGTGCGCAGGTTGCGCCAGTAGCGGTCGATGCGCAGTGCGGCATGGGTGGAACGTGCGCCGGTGACCTCGAACAGGCGGTTGCAGATTTCCAGGCCGTTGCGCGTGGCCGCGACCTTGGCGGTGGCGATGGCCACGGCCAGCCGGCCACGCTCCTCGGCGTCCAGCGCGGCGCCCTTGCCCCAGGCCTCGTCGAGCATTTGCGCGGCACGGCGCACCAGCAGGCGGGTGCTTTCCAGGCCGACCCAGAACTCACCGTAATGGGCAAGCACGTAAGGGTCTTCGCTGACCGTGGCGGCGTTGGAGCGGAACCACGGGCGAGCTTCCTTGAGCGTGTACTGCCGCGCCTCTTCGAACGCACCTTCAGCTATGCCAAGGAACACATGGGTGAAGATCAGTTGCGCGATCAGCGGGCGCAGGCAGGCGAACGGCGTGCTCAGCGGGCCCGGATCGAGCAGCAGCTCGCTCTCCTCCACGCGCACGCGCTCGAAGGTGGCGCTGCCGCTGTCGGTCTGGCGCTGGCCCATGTTGTCCCAGTCGTGGGCGAGGCTGATGCCGCTGCGCGCGGTGGGAATGGCGGCGATCAGCAGCTTGCCGCCCTCGCCGTCCAGCGCCGAGGCGATGAGCATTTCCGAATCCAGCGCGCCGGAGCAGAAACTCTTGCGCCCGGAGAACTCGCGCCAGCCGGCGAAGCTGCGCGACACGGTGCGGGTGTCCAGCGGGTTCAGGGCGTTACCCCAGAACCATTGGTTGCGCGCGGTCAGCTCGAACCACGGCTGCCACTGCTCGGGTCGCGAGAACAGGCGCACGGTGGCCAGCATCAGGTGCTGGAAGCCGAACACATGGGCAATGGAGCTATCGACCACGGCGAACTGGCGGACGATGTCCAGCGTGGTGCTCCAGTCGGCGCCCAGGCCGCCGTATTCGCTGGGGATGATCAGCGACAACAGGCCGCTCTGGCGCAGCGCGTCGCGCTCGGCTTTCGGCGTGCCGCCGCGGATGTCGCGTTCGGCGGCGGTTTCGGCGAAACCGGCGGCCAGGCGTTGGGCTATTTGCCCAGGTGTCTGTGCGTCGAGACGCGTCTTGGCGTTCACGCTCGCTTCCTCTTTGTTCGATTGAATGCGTACCGGGCTCCTGCCCGGCACGTCATGGGTGGGGCTCAGCCGGCCTTGCGTCCGGGCAGCACATCGTTGGCGATCATTTCGCCGAAGGGCCCGGTCAGGTTGGTCACGCCGCGCCCGGCGAGGCTCGCATAGGGTTCGGGTAGCAACGGAAAGACCAGCTCGGCGAAGCGATACGCCTCTTCCAGGTGCGGGTAGCCGGAGAAGATGAAGCTGTCGATCCCCAGGTCCGCGTACTCCTTGATGCGCTCGGCGACCTGCTGCGGGTCGCCCACCAGCGCGGTGCCGGCACCGCCGCGCACCAGGCCGACGCCGGCCCAGAGATTGGGGTAGATCTCCAGCCGGTCACGCCGGCCGCCGTGCAGCGCGGCCATGCGCCGCTGGCCTTCGGAATCGAAGCGGGCGAAGGACTTCTGCGCGTTGGCGATGGTCTCGTCGGAGATGTTGGCGATCAGCTTGTCGGCCGCCTGCCAGGCTTCCTCGGCGGTTTCGCGGACGATCACGTGCAGGCGGATGCCAAACTTCACGCTGCGCCCCTGCTTCGCCGCCTTCTCGCGCACGTCGGCGATCTTCTGCGCGACCGCCTGTGGCGGTTCGCCCCAGGTCAGGTAGACGTCCACCTGCTCGGCGGCGAGGCCGTGGGCCTCCGCGGAAGAGCCGCCGAAGTACAGCGGCGGATACGGCTTCTGGATCGGCGGATAGAGCGCCTTGGCGTTCTCCACCTGCAGGTGCTTGCCGGCGAAGTCCACGGACTCGCCCTGCAGTACGCGGCGCCAGATGCGCAGGAACTCGTCGGTGACTTCATAGCGCTCGGCATGGCTGAGGTGGATGCCGTCGCCACGGTTTTCATCCGGATCGCCACCGGTGACCACGTTGATCAGCAGGCGTCCGCCGGACAGGCGATCCAGGGTCGCGGCCATGCGCGCGGAGACGGTCGGCGAGATGATTCCCGGACGAATCGCCACCAGGTAGCGCAGGCGCTCGGTGAGGGGCGCCAGGGCCGAGGCGACCACCCAGGAATCTTCGCAGGAACGACCGGTGGGAATCAGCACCCCGTAGTAGCCGAGGGAATCGGCGGCCTGGGCGATCTGCTTGAGATACGGCAGCGATACCGGGCGCGCGCCCTCGCTGGTGCCGAGGAAGTGGCCGTCGCCGTGAGTGGGCAGGAACCAGAACACGTTCATCGAGGGCTCCTCAGGCGGTCTTGCGCAGTTGCGGACGGGCGAACAGCGGCGCGGCGCGCTCGGCGGCCAGCTGGATGCGCGCGCGCAGGGTGTCGCTGGTGATCTGGTAGTTGGCGAAGTCCGCCTCGCTGGCGTACACGCCGATGGGCAGCGTGATCGACTGGAAGAAGCTGAACAGCGGGCGCAGCTGGTGGTCGAGGACCAGCGCGTGGCGCTCGCTGCCACCGGTGGCGGCGAGCAGCACCGGGGTGTCGATCAGGGCGTTCATGTCCACCAGGTCGAACAGGTGCTTGAGCAGGCCCGGATAAGAACCGCGGTAGACCGGCGAGGCGACGACCAGCAGGTCGGCGGTCTCGATCTCGCGCAAGGTGGCTTCCAGCTCGGCGGAGAGCTCCTGGCGGGACAGCGCGGCACCCAGCGGGCGGGCGATGTCAGCCAATTCGATGACTTGGGCTTCTACCGGGAGCTGCTCGCCGAGGGCGTCGAGCACGGCCTGGGTAAGCACCAGGGTGCGCGAGGGGCGATAGGTGCCGCCGGAGACGGCGACCACTTTGATGGGGCTGGTCATGGGTTTTCCCTGTTGACTGTTGCGCTAGGTACAGAAGCCTTGAGCAAGGGCCGTACCAACAGGGAAATGTGCGGTTTCAGGGCACTTGAGCGGGGAACCGGGGGTGACTCATGTCACTCAGGCAACAGCGCTGCTGATCGACTGTTGCCTGAGCAACAGCCGGCACTCAATGCACGGCCAGCTCACGCAGGCCGTGGGAGATATCCAGGCCCTCCAGTTCAGCCACGTATTCATCCTTGCTGAGCAGGCCGATACAGGGCGTGGCGCCACGCTGGCGAAGCTCCCCGGCGGCCAGCTTGCGGGCCAGTGCCACCGCCGCCATGCAGGGGATATTCGGGCCATGGTCGCGCTGCGCAAGTATTTCCCAACACAGCAGCAGTGGCTTGCCTTCGCCGTCAAGGCCTTGCAGCTGGACGAACATGCCACTGCGGCCATCGCCCAGCGGCTCCATGGCCACAGCCATGCGATGCAGGCCTGCGCCCAGTCGTGCGGCATCCTTCACCAGGCCGGCGCGCACCAGCCAGGACAGGCCCCAGGTACCGAACTGGGTGAGACGCAGGCCCAGCCCAGCGGAGAAGCGCACGTCCTGCACGCCGGGATAGCGTTGCGGGAACAGGTCCAGGTCCGGCACATCACAGTGGGCCAGCCAGCGCGATCCGAGAGGCGCGGCAAAGCGGTGGCGATTCAGCCCCTGCCAGCCATGCACGTCCTGCCAGCGACCTTGCCGCCATTGGCGAATGGGTTTGCCGCAATAACCCAGTACTGCCGACACGGTGGCCTGCCCGGGAATCTTCGCCGAGGAGCTGATGCCATGGTGAATGCTGTCCAGGCGCTGGAAGCGCGGCAGCAGTTCGTCGATGACCGCCGCCGCCAACGCCGGCACGGAACTGGCGCCCGTGCACACCAGAACACCGGCACTGCGGGCGGCACGGTCGAGTTCATGGATACCGCAGACAAACTGGCGCGCATCGGCCAGGTCGACGTAGTGCGCGCGGGCACCGATGGCGGCGCGTGCCACACGATAATCCTGCCCCTGGAAGGGCCCGGCAGTGGAAATCACCAGGTCGACCTTCAGCTCATTGAGGCGTCCGGCCAACGTCGGCTGGTTCATGTCCAGGCACACCGCCTCGCCCCCCACCTGGGAAGCCAGCTCGTTGGCGCGGCGCTGATCGCGCCCGCCCACCAGCACGCGGATGCCGTCGATGGCGCTCAGGCGACGCACGATGATGCTGCCGAAATTGCCGTAACCGCCCAGCACCAGCACGCGAAATCTCCGTTCCATTCCCACTGACCCTGTTGCTCCCTGACTGCTGCTGGTCACCCCAGCTCCCTCATCCCGGCTTGCTGCCCTGGTACTGGGGCAGATTGTCCTCCAGTGGCCACCAGGTGGCCCTGGACTCGACGTAGTAATGTGCTTCGAGGTTTGTCCGCAAGGGTTCGTCCAGGGTTCCCGCACGCACTCGCAATATTTCCGGCAGCGTGTCACGGGCGCTGTAGATGGGCGACCCACAGGTGCGGCAGAACACTCGCTTCTTCTGCGGCGACGCGCGGAACTCGGCAAGCTGCGCCGCTCCACTGAGCAGCCTGAACCTGGCGACCTCCACC
Source organism: Pseudomonas sp. HS-18 (assembly GCF_020401845.1). NCBI lineage: Bacteria > Pseudomonadati > Pseudomonadota > Gammaproteobacteria > Pseudomonadales > Pseudomonadaceae > Pseudomonas > Pseudomonas sp. HS-18. The sequence continues at coordinate 2,847,875 of NZ_CP084413.1, read as the reverse complement.
GGAATGTTGGTGGCGAACGGCCCGCCCTGCGCCTTGCGGCACTGGCTGCAATGACAGACCTGGATTGGCGCCAGCTCACCGCTGATCTCGTAGCGCACCGCGCCACACAGACAACCGCCCGAATGCATGCCCTGCTCCCTCTTCCGGTTTCGCGGAGCGAAGGAGTCTAGATCAGCCTTGCCGACATTCACCACCGTGCGTTGGAGTGGATTTTCAGCTTTCGTTGCCCCAACCCAGCGGATAGAGCAGCTCTTCCTTGTAGCCAGCCCACACCCGCACTGCCGCCGGGAAGCTGGCATCCAGTTCGGCGTCGCCGCTGTCCACCAGCAGCGGCCGGCCTTCGAGGGTGCCGAGCTTGCGCTTGGTGGCGATCACCCGCAGCCGTTCGATGCCGATGGCGCGCAGCACCCGTGGGCTGATCTGCTGGTTGCCACGGCCGAGGACATGCCCCTGGCCGCCAATGGCCGTCACCAGCAGGAAGGCCGGGTGGCCGTGCACCAGCTCGAACAACTGCGCCTCGGTGACATCGCGGGCGATCACTTCACCGTTCTCGACCACGTCGACGCCCAGCAGCGTGGTGTCCAGGTGCAGGTCGGTAGCCAGCCCATGCAGCGTCGAACCGGGCCCGAAGACGTAACGTACGTCGTCTTCCCAGCTGTCTTCCAGCCAGGCGGCGAGATCGGCCAGCACCAGCTCCTCAGTCTCCATGCCAGCCTGTTTCACATGCTGCATGAAGTGACCTTCCTCGGGCACCGTCAGTTCGGCATACCAGCGCGCAGCGACACGACCCTCGCGCAGCGCCGCTTCGTCGAGGTCGCGCACTTCGCCCTCGGTCAGGCGCACCAGGCCGCCGTCCACCAGTCGTCGTGCCAGTTCCCCGGCGGCCCGCGGGCTGATGGCATAGACGCCGGAGTGGATCTTCACCCCGGCGGGGATGCCCAGCACCGGCTGGCCTTCGCGGGCCGCTTCGGCGACGTCCCGCGCGGTGCCATCGCCACCGGCGAAGAGGATCAGCGCCACGCCAGCCTCCTGCAGCGCCTGTACGGCGTGACGGGTATCCGCCGCACTGCTCTGCTCCTTTTCCAGCACGCCGACCAGGCGGTGGCCGAAGCCCATGCTCGCCAGCAGCTCGGCGCCCATGGCGCCGGGAAAAGTGAGGAACTCCAGGCGCTCGCGCACCGGCAACAGATGCTCCAGCGCCACGCGGGTGCGCTCCGCTGCCCGCGGCTGCGCGCCGCGCGCCAGGGCCAGCTCGGCCACCCCGTCACTGCCCTTGAGCGCCGTCGGCCCACCAATACCGGCCAGCGGATTGATGATCAGCCCTATGCGAATCCTGTCCATACTCAACCTCGAGGGAAACTTCTTCGAACCACCGGCGCAATGCCGGGTCGGACCAGGGAAGCGACGGTTCCACTCACTATAACGACAAGCAGACGACCGGGGACCACGCGATTGGCATGCAATCTGCGAGGGCATTGGTCGCCTGTCTTCGGTGACGGTTCTTCGGCGCTGCCACGCGCAGCCTCTGTCACCGGGCTTTCATCTGATCTGCCTAGACTGCAACGACCCTGATGTAGAGGAGATTGGCCATGAGCCTGCAAACCCACCGTGAACCCACTCCCCGCCCCGCCCCGCGCAACCCGCAGCAGCCGGTCGGCGGCTCGATCATCGATGCCCAGGGCCGCGAGGTCCCGATCACCGAAGACATGATCCAGCGCGCCTGCCAGGAACTGGACAAGACCTGCGAGCAGCCACGCCGCTGACAGTCGGTGCGGCGGCGCGTCCGCCCTATTCCCCGACCCGGTTGGCGCCCAAGGCGGTCAGCAGGCTTTCCAGGCGCGGCGAATCACCCTGGATGTCCACCCATAGCCCGGTGATCTCGCGCCGCGGCGGGTAGTGCTTGCGCAGCACGTCGAAAGCCGCCCGCCGGGTCTTGGTATCGCCTACCAGGCTGCGACGGAAGTTGGCGTCATCGCTGCGCGGGTCATAGACCGCACGGCAGAGCATCGCCAGCGCCCAGTCCGGGTCGCACTCTTCCTTGAGGCTCAGTTCGGCCAGCCATTGCGCGGGCAGCAGGTCGTCGAGATCGACTTCCGGCGGGCGCTGCTGCCAGGCGCAGAACGCCTCGTAGATCTGCGCGGTGCCGCGCAGCTTGCCGTCGAGGCTGTAGCCGGCGATGTGCGGCGTCGCGATGCGGCAGAGTTCGGCCAGGCGCACATTGACCTCCGGCTCGCCCTCCCAGACATCCAGCGCCACGTCGAGATTCGCGCCGGATTCCAGGTGAACGCGTAGCGCGGTGTTGTCGACCACACCGCCGCGGCTGGCATTGATCAGCCAGGTGCCGGGGCGCAGTGCCTTGAGGCGCTCGGCGTCGATCAGGTGGCGGGTCGGGTTGTCGCCGTCGCGGGTCAGCGGCGTGTGCAGGCTGATCACGTCGCACTCGCGCAGCACTTCCTCCAGGCTGCGAAAATCGCCGCCCTCGACAGCCGCGCGCGGCGGATCGCAGACGCGCACATCCCAGCCCAGACCGCGCAGCACGTCCACCAGACGACCGCCCACCTGCCCAGCGCCGATCACGCCATAGCGGCGCTCGGCGAGCTTCGCGCCGTGCACGTCGGCCAGCGCCAGCAGGCTGCCCAGCACCCAGTCGACCACGCCACGGGCATTGCAACCCGGCGCACTGGACCAGGTGATACCGGCCTCGGCGAAGTAATCGAGATCGAGATGATCGGTGCCGATGGTGCAGGTGCCGACGAACTTCACCTGGCTGCCCTGGAGCAGCTCGCGGCTGACGTCTGTCACCGAGCGCACCAGCAGGACTTCTGCATCGCCCAGGGCGGCACGGTCGATGCCGCGTCCCGGCAGACGGCGGATATCGCCGTGGGCACCGAAGAAGGCTTCGACCAGGGGAATGTTTTCATCGGCAAGGATACGCATGGGCTGACTCCAGAAATCGGCAGCAGGTACTTTACCAGCGCTGCTGCGCTCGGTCCCGCACAGCCATGTAGGGCGCATATCCTGGAACAGATTATCCGCCGCTCCCTTCAAGGCGGATAACGCTGGCGCGTTATGCGCCCTGCGTCAGCGCCGATCCTTCAGCCCTGCGCGGTCCCGCGCGGCGCAGGCAAGACTTCCTGACCGGCCCGTCAGCCCTTAAACTGGTCGGCTTCCCGCCAATTTCTTTCGCCAAGGAAAGCCGTGACCAGCCTCGCCCAGCCCGTCTCCCGCGGACGGCGCACCGCCACCGAACTCAAGGAACTGCTGACCCTCGCAGCGCCCATCATGATCGCCCAGCTGGCCACTACCGCCATGGGCTTCGTCGATGCCGTGATGGCCGGCAGCGTCGGCCCGCGTGACCTCGCGGCCGTGGCGCTGGGCAACTCGATCTGGATTCCGGTGTTCCTGCTGATGACCGGCACCCTGCTTGCCACCACCGCCAAGGTGGCCCAGCGCTATGGTTCCGGCGACCAGGCCGGGACCGGCCCGCTGGTACGCCAGGCGCTGTGGCTGGCGCTGCTGGTCGGCCCACTGGCGGGCGCGACGCTGTGGCTGCTCTCCGAGCCGGTATTGCGGGCGATGAAGGTCGAGGAAGCGCTGATCGAGCCCAGTTGCTTCTACCTGCGCGGTATCGCCTGCGGCCTGCCGGCGGTGGCGCTGTACCACGTACTGCGCTGCTACAGCGACGGCCTGGGCCGCACCCGGCCGAGCATGGTGCTGGGCATCTGCGGGCTGATGCTGAACATCCCGATCAACTACGTGCTGATCTACGGCCACCTAGGTTTCCCGGCCCTGGGCGGCCCCGGTTGCGGCTGGGCAACCGGCTCGGTGATGTGGTTCATGTTGCTGGGCATGCTGTTCTGGGTGAACTGGGCCAAGGTCTACCAGCCGAGCCAGTTGTTCAGCCACTGGGAACTGCCGCAGCCGAAGGTGATCGGCAGCCTGGTGGCGGTGGGCCTGCCCATCGGCATCGCGGTATTCGCCGAATCCAGCATCTTCTCGGTGATCGCCCTGCTGATCGGCGAGCTCGGCGAGAAGGTCGTCGCCGGGCACCAGGTGGCGCTGAACTTCAGTGCACTGGTGTTCATGATCCCCTACTCGCTGGCCATGGCCGTGACCGTGCGCGTGGGCCAGTCCCTCGGCGCCGGCGCACCGCGCGATGCGCGCTTCGCCGCCGGCGTGGGCATGGGCGCGGCGCTGGCGTACGCCTGCATTTCCGCCAGCGGCATGCTGCTGATGCGCGAGCACATCGCCGGGCTCTACACCCAGGACCCGGAAGTGCTGGCGCTGGCCGCCACGCTGCTGGTGTTCTCGGCGCTGTTCCAGTTCTCCGATGCCGTGCAGGTCACTGCCGCCGGCGCCCTGCGCGGCTACCAGGACACCCGCGCGACCATGATCATGACCCTGTTCGCCTACTGGGGCATCGGCCTGCCGGTGGGCTACAGCCTCGGCCTGACCCACTGGCTGCAGGAGCCCACCGGCCCGCGCGGCCTGTGGGAAGGCCTGATCGTCGGCCTGACCTGCGCGGCGGTCATGCTGTGCATCCGCCTGTCGCGCAGCGCCAAGCGGCAGATCCTGCTGAAGGAAATGCGCGTGGAGGGATGACACCCACGCACGCAAAAAAGCCGCCCTCGGGCGGCTTTTTCCTGTCGGACACCGCTCTCAGTCGGCGACCAGCGCCGGCTTTGGCCGACTGCTCAACGTGGTGCCCACCGAAGCGACGATGATGGCACCGATGGCGATCCACTGGTGCGATGTCAGCTGCTCGCCGAGGAACACCAGACCGGACAACGCACCGAACGCCGGCTCGATGCTCATCAGCGTGCCGAAAGTGCGTGCAGGCAAACGGGTGAGCGCAATCATTTCCAGGGTGTAGGGCAAGGCGCTGGAGAGGATCGCCACGCCCAGCAGCGCCGGGAATAGGCTGACATCGAACAACCCCATGCCACTGTGCGCGAGGCCGATCGGCGCCACGCAGATCGCCGCGATGCTGATGCCCAGCGCCGCGCCCTGGGCGCCCAGGTCGTTGCCGGCGCGCTGGCCGAAGATGATGTAGAGCCCCCAGCAGACTCCCGCTCCCAGCGCCAGCGCGGCGCCCTTGGGGTCGATGCCGTTGCCGAAGTCGGCGATCGGCAGCAGCAGGCCGAGACCGACCACCGCGATGGCGATCCACAGGAAGTCGATGGGTTTGCGCGAGTAGAACAGCGCCACCGCCAGCGGCCCGGTGAACTCCAGGGCCACGGCGACACCCAGCGGGATGGTCTGCAGCGCCATGTAGAAGGTCAGGTTCATCAGGCCCAGCGTCACGCCATAGATGAACAGCGGCTTGAGCGGTTTACCGCGCAGGGAGGTGCGCCACGGCCGCAGGATCGCCAGCAGGAGGATGGCGGCGAAGATCAGGCGCATGGAAGTCACGCCTTCCGCGCCGAGCACCGGGAACAGGCTCTTGGCGACGGACGCACCGGTCTGGATCGAGGCCATGGACACGATCAGGATGAGGATGGGAAAGACAGTGGAAAGAAAGCGAGAGCGAGGCATGATGCGGACCAGGACAGGCGTTGCAACGGTGGGAAAATCTTGATTGACTGTTATGCGCAACATAATGCGCAAAAAGGCCAGAATGAGCAATATACTGCCCACCCCTTCTGAACGTCCCAGCGTGCTGGTCCACGTCGCCGATAACGTTAAGACGCACCGTCGGAGCGCCGGCCTCAGCCAGGACGCGCTGGCCAAGGCCTCGGGCGTCAGCCGGCGGATGCTGGTCGGCATCGAGGGAGGCGACAACAACGTCAGCCTCGCAACCCTCGACCGCATCGCCGCCGCGCTCCACGTGACCTTCGCCGACCTGGTACGCCCACCGGCCACCGGCGGCCTGACCCGCGTAGACGCCGTCGCCTGGGGCGGCCAGCAGCCCGACAGCCGCGGCACCCTCCTCGCCAGCACGCCCGCCACGCGCCAGGCCGAACTCTGGCACTGGGCACTCGCCCCCGGCGACCGCTACAACGCCGAGCCCGACGCCGAAGGCTGGTACGACATGGCCTATGTCATCGAGGGCCGGCTGACCATCGTGCTGGCCGAGGAGACGGTGGAGGTCGAGGCCGGCGGATTCCATGTGTTCAAGAGCAACCAACCGTTTTCCTACCAGAACCATGGGGACGTGCTGGTGCGGTTTGTGCGGAACGTTGTGAATTGAATTTCGCTGACTGGCCGCCCCCACAGACAGAGCGGCAAGCCAATCATGGACGAAATCCGCTCCCAGGTCCGAGGAAGCAGCGGCATTGACCTGTAGGAGCGAGCTTGCTCGCGAACGCTCTGGAAGAAGTCTGAACCACCCTCTCCCCAGCCCTCTCCCTGAAGGGAGAGGGAGCATCCGTGCTCACCCTAGCTTTGGCTTTGAAGACTTCCAGAGAAATGTCCGCACACACCGAATGCCCCGTTCAGGAGGCCTCGTTGAAGCGGAGTTTCAGGGGTTGAGCGACATGGATGTCGCGAGAGCCGCGATGGGCCAGGGATGGCCCGTCGTGGCGTGCCCCTGAAACTTCGATTCGACGAGGGAATTTTTCGCCTAAGCGAAAAACCGGATGTCCGGGGCAAGACCTTTGGTTACTTTGGGCGGGGCGGCCATCCGTCGTTTGCCAAAGTAACTCGCCCGAGGGGGCGAAACACAGAACCCCACGCGCACACCAAAGCGGCGCAGAAACACCAAACCCCCAACAAAAAAGGCCCGCGATAAGCAGGCCTTCTTCATTAACGCTCGGGATCAGTTGCCCTGCGGCATCTCGCCCCGCGCCAACCGCGCATTGATATCGGCAATCACCGCCGGCAGTTCGGCGATGGTGTCGATCAGGTAATGCGGCCGCGAGCCCTCGAACATCTGCCCGATGCGACGACGCTCCTGATCGAGCTTCTCGGCCGGCAGCGCCTTGTACTGCTCGTAGGTCAACCCCAGGGCGTTGCCCGAGCAGGTCAGCGCCACGGTCCACATGCCGGCGCTGCGGCCTTCGAGGATGCCCGGCCAAGTGTCGTCGACCTTCACGCAGGCTGCCACGTCATTGATGCCCAGGGCGATCACGTTGGCCAGCGCCTGGGCCGGGTGCGGACGGCCATTGGGTACTTCGTCGGTGGCGACCACGTGGTCGGCGACATAGCCGTTGGTCTTGGCCAGCGCCACGACCTTTTCCATCACCACCGCCGGGTAGCCGGAGCAGGAGCCGATCTTCAGCCCGCCCTTGCGCAGGGTGGCAATGGCATCCAGCGCCCCGGGAATCAGCGCCGAATGCTCGGCGATCTTCTCGATCTGCAGCGGCATGAAGCGCTCGTAGATGGCGGTGACGTCATCGTCGCTCGGCACGCGGCCGAACTTGGCCTTGTAGCGCTCGGCGATGGCCGGGATGTCGCACAGGGTACGGATGTGGTCCCACTTGCCCATGCCCATGGGGCCGCGGGCTTCTGCCAGGCTGACCTGCACGCCGAACTCGGCGAAGGCTTCGACGAAGATCTGGGTCGGTGCGAAGGAGCCGAAATCGACCACGGTGCCAGCCCAGTCGAGGATGGCGGCTTGCAGTTGCTTGGGTTGTTCATAGTTCATGGCATTCAATCCTGTGGGAATTCGGGCAGGCGTCAGATTTCGAATACTTCCATTTCCTTCAGCGTCTCGGCGATGGCCGCGACGGCGGCACGCATGCCGCTGGCGTCGACCTGGCCGATGCAACCGACGCGGAAGGTTTCCACCTGGGTCAGCTTGCCCGGGTAGAGGATGAAGCCCTTCTCGCGCACCCGGTTGTAGAACTCGGTGAAGCTGTAGCGGGCGTCACTCGGAGCATGGAAGGTGACGATGATCGGAGCCTGGATCGCGGCCGGCAGGAAGCTGCGGAACCCGAGTTCGGCCATCTCGGCCAGCAGAGTCTGGCAATTGTTTGCGTAACGCTGATGACGGGCCGCAAGGCCGCCCTCCTCCTCGTACTGGGTCAGCGCTTCGTGCAGCGCGGCGACCACGTGGGTCGGCGGAGTGAAGCGCCACTGGCCGGTCTTGGCCATGTAGGCCTGCTGGTCCTGCAGGTCCATGGACAGCGAATGGCAGTTGCCGGCGCTGGCGTTCAGCGCGCTGCTGCGGGCGAAGACGAAGCCCATCCCCGGCACGCCTTCCAGGCATTTGCCGGAAGCGGCGATCAGCGCGTCGAAGGGAATGTGGCGGGCGTCGATGTCCAGGGCGCCGAAGGAGCTCATGGCGTCGATGATCAGGCGCTTGCCGTGGGATTCGATGACCTTGGCGATGTCCTGCAGCGGGTTGAGGATGCCGGTGCTGGTCTCGCAATGGATCAGTGCGACGTGGGTGACGCTGGGGTCTTCCGTGAGCAGACGGTCGACGTCCGCGGCGGTGGTCGGCACGTCTTCTTCGGTTTCGAAGGTGCTGAACTCGCGGCCGATCACCTGGCAGATTTTCGCCAGGCGCTTGCCGTAGGCGCCGTTGATCAGCACCAGCACCTTGCCGTCGCGCGGCACCAGGGTGCCAATGGCGGCCTCCACTGAGAAGGTGCCACTGCCTTGCAGCGGTACGCAGGTGTGGGTCGCTTCGCCGTGGATGATCGCCAGCAGGCGCTTGCAGACGTCGGCGGTCAGGTCGTTGAAATCGCGGTCCCAGGAGCCCCAGTCGACCATCATGGCGCGACGGGTGCGGGGGGACGTGGTCAGCGGACCGGGAGTCAGCAGGATGGGGGCTCGCTCGGCAGTGCTCATGCTCGATTCCTCTTTCGTGGGAACGTCGTCAGGGCTGAATTCGGTTGGGCCGGGCGGGTTCGCCGTGGCCTGGGCATAACTTGCCGGCCGGGCAGATATCGTTCAAATTGTTTATCACGATGCACTGCATAAGCCGGACATATACCTCATGAACCTCTTCCAGCTCCGGGCGTTCGACGCCGTCGCCCGCGAACGCAGCTTCACCCGCGCCGCCGAGCGCTTGTTCATCAGCCAGCCAGCGGTGACCGGGCATGTAAAGGCGCTGGAGGAGCACTACCAGGTCAACCTGTTCCGCCGCACCGCGCGAGGCGTGGAGCTGACAGAAGATGGCGTACGCCTGTCGGCGATCAGCCGCACCCTGTTCGCCCTGGAGGAGGAAGCCGAAGCCATGCTCGACGCCAGCCGCGAGCTGGTGACCGGGCGTATCGAGGTAGCCGCCGACGGCCCGCACCTGGTGATGCCGATGCTCGCCCGGCTGCGCGCGTCCTACCCCGGCATCACCGTCAATCTGCGCCTGGGCAATGCGCAGGAAACCCTCGCAGCACTGATGGACGAGCACGTCGATATCGCCGTGCTGACCGAAGTGGAGCCGCGCGCCGGGCTGTTCCTGCGCGAACTGGTGGAGTCACGCATCTGCGCGTTGGTGCCGGCCAGCCATGCCTGGAGCGAGCACGCTGGCGAGCTGCCGCTGGGCGAGCTGGACCAGCGGATCATGGTGCTGCGCGAGCCCGATTCCATCACCCGGCGCACCTTCGATGCGGCCTGCTCGGCAGCCTCAGTGGCGCCGCGCGTGCTGCTGGAGTTGGACAGCCGCGAAGCGGTGACCGAAGCAGTGGCGGCGGAGCTGGGGATCGGCATCGTGTCGTCGCTGGAGGTCAGCCCGGACCCGCGGGTGAAGGCGATTCCACTGAGCGGCGACGGGCTGCTCAACCGCCACGCCATCGGCTGCCTGGAACGGCGCCGGGGGTTGCGGGTGGTGAGTGCGTTTCTGGAGTTGGCGGAAGCCTGACCTGAGGTTCGGCAGGATGCGGTTCGCGAGCAAGGTCGTTCCTACAAGGGAAACGCCAGCGTATGACCAATCTGTAGGAGCGAGGGGACGCCTAGTTCTTGCTCGCGAACCACCCACAACCATGCCCTACTCCGCCGGCAAATCTTCCTTCACCAGATCGAGAAAGGTCGCCACGATCCGCCGCGTGCTCTGCTCGCGCAGGCATACCAGCGTCTCGCTCATACGCCAGTGGCAATCGAGGATCGGCAGCGCATGCACGCGCGCATCCGCGCCCAGTTCGGCGGCCGAAACCACGCCCACACCAATCCCCACTGCCACCGCTTCCAGCGACGCCTCACGCCCCTCCACCTCGATGGCCGGACGGATGCGCAGGCCGGCGCGGGCCATTTCCGCTTCGAGCATCTGCCGGGTCACCGAGCCCTGCTCGCGCAGCACCAGCGGCATGTCGTCGAGATCGGCCAATTCGATGGACTCGCGCCCGGCCCAGGGATGACTGCGGCCGACGAAGGCCACGATGGGGTCGCTACGCAGGGTGAAGGTCAGCAGGCGTTCGTCCTGGACTTCGCGGCCCAGCAGCGCCAGGTCGGCCTGATAGTCGAACAGCCGTTGCAGGGACTCGTCGGTGTTGCCCGTTTCCAGCTTTACGCGGATACCCGGATGGCGTTGGCAGAAGCGCGCGATCTGCGGCAGCACGTGTACCGGTGCATCCACCGCCAGGGTCAGGCTCCCTGTCTGCAGCGCGCTGGATTCCTGCAGCAGCTCCTGCGCCTCAGCCTCGATCACGAACAGCCGCTGGGTTACCGACAGCAGGCGTTCGCCCAATTCGGTCAGGCGCACCGAACGCTTGTTGCGGTGGAACAACAACACGCCATAGCGCTCCTCCAGCTTGCGCACCTGATCGGAGACCGCCGGCTGGGTGAGAAACAGGCGCTCGGCGGCGCGGGTGAAACTGCCGTGCACCGCGACGGCATGGAAGGCCTTGAGCTGGGCGTGGGAAACGGACATGGGCGCGCCTCTGCAGGAAGGTTCTGACCCGTCATCCGCCATCGGACAGAACGCGACTGAAAGGTCATTCACGCAGAACACTAGCGTCATGGCGCTCTGTCATACAAGCCCAGCTTATTTTTGAAATCTGATAAATCGATTTCAGTTATTTATTCGAAATTGTTTCCATCGCTCCACCGCCGCTTCCCGACATCCACACGGAACGGCGGCACAGAACAGCTACAGCGCTTCTGACCCGCACCGCGAAGACGGTGCGACGTGCTCGGAAAACAACAATAAAAAAGGCGTTACCCACTGACTGCCGGCACAGCACAACAACAAAGAGGTCAGACCATGCTCAACCCTCACGGCATCGCATCGCCGCGCGCCTCCCTCGCCCGCTGGAAATGGCAGATCTTCGCCATCACCTGGCTGGCCTACGCGGCCTTCTACTTCACCCGAAAGGCCTTCTCGGTGGCCAAGCTCGGCATCGCCGAGGACCCCAGCTTCCATCTCGACAAGATCGCGATGGCCAACCTCGACGCCATCTATCTCACCGCCTATGCAGTGGGCCAGTTCACCTGGGGTGTCTTCGCCGACCGTTACGGCCCGCGTGTGGTGGTGTTCGGCGGCCTGCTGATCTCCGCCGCTGCCGCGCTGGTCATGGGCAGCTTCGCCACCCTGCCGATCTTCGCCACCTGCATGGTGGTCCAGGGCCTGGCGCAGTCCACCGGCTGGTCGGGGCTGTGCAAGAACATCGGCAGCTTCTTCGCCACCCACGAACGCGGCCGCGTGCTCGGGCTGTGGAGTACCTGTTACGCCTTCGGCGGACTGGTCGCCTCGCCCTTCGCCGGTTGGTGGGCCTATGAAGTGTTCGGCACCTGGCATGCGGCGTTCTACTCCACCGCTGCCGTGGTCGGCGCAGTCGCCATCCTGTTCTTGCTGCTGCAACGCAACCGTCCGCAGGACGTCGGCCTGCCGCCGGTGGAGGCCGATGTACAGCAACCCGAAGCGGTGAACTACGCCGGCTTCAAGCACGAGGGCGAAAACGGCAAATCCCTGCGCATCCTCGGCAAGGTGCTGCGCAACCGTACCGTGCTGACCCTGGGGCTGGCGTACTTCCTGCTCAAGCCGGCGCGCTACGCGATCCTGCTGTGGGGGCCGGTGATCGTCTACGAACGCATGCCGGGGCTGGGCAAGGTCGGCGCGGCAATCCTGCCGTCAGCCTTCGAGGTCGCCGGGCTGCTCGGTCCGATCCTGATCGGCTACGCCTCCGACCGCATCTTCGGCGCACGGCGCATGCCGGCCTGCGTGATCAGCCTGCTCGGCCTGACGGTGTGCCTGGCGCTGTTCGTCCCGGCCATGCAGACCGGCAGCAGCCTGTTGGTGCTGGGCCTGCTGTTCATGATGGGCCTGACCCTGTACGGACCGGACTCGATGATCAGTGGCGCCGCTGCCGTGGACTTCGGCACCGGCGAAGCGGCCGGCACGGCAGCGGGTTTCGTCAACGGCTGCGGTTCCATCGGCGCGATCCTCGGTGGCCTGCTGCCGGGCTACTTCGACACCTACACCGTGTTCATCGGCTTCACCGTTACCGCGCTGATCGCCGCCGGCATCCTCATTCCGCACTGGAACAGCCGCCCGGAAGCGGCCAACCAGCCAAACTCCGGCAACGACGAACCCCGCCTGAACGCACGCCCCGTGCGCTCCTGAGTCCCGCTTGCCCCTCACCAGCCGGCTGAGGGCATGGGTGAGGCGCCCCGCGCGCCTCGCCCTTTTTTCGTTTACCGAACACACCCGGAACCATGGATGGACTTGTGCCATCAGTCACAGCTGAATAACATTGATTATCATTTGAAAATTATTCCTGCTGGACGCCCTTGTGAGCACTTCCAACCTCGACGCGGTCTTCCTGGCCCAGCGCCTGCCGCTGCTGCGCACGCTCGTTCGGATGGTGAAGAACCCGAGCATCGCCGAAGACCTGGTGCAGGAAACCTACCTGCGCGTCGCCCGCACCCTGCTCGAACGCCGCATCGATCACCTGGAGCCTTTTCTCTTCCAGACCGGCCGCAACCTCGCGCTGGACCACCTGCGCCACCTGCGCATGCAGTCGCGGACCATGCTCGAGGACGTGCCTTTCGACGTGGTACAGGCTGTGCCAGCGCCGGGCTCCAGCGCCGAGGACCAGTTGCACGCGGAGAAGCTGCTCGAACGCCTGGGCGCCACCCTCGAACAACTCAGCGAACGCCAGCAACGCATCTTCATCCTCAGCCGCCTGCACGGCTGCGGCTATGCGGAAATCGCCGAGCAACTGGACGTCTCGCCCAGCACGGTGCAGAAGGAACTGAAACTGATCATGGCGATCTGTGTCGGACTGGTCAGCCGCCTCGAGGAAACGGTATGACGGACTACCGTTCGCCGGCCGATTCGACAACAATGCGCGGCTCCCCCTCCCAGGACCGCCCCGAGGATCGCCCCTTGCCCCCCGCAGACCCGCAGCAGATGGCCGAAGCCCTCGACTGGCTGATCCTCGAGGACGACATGGACGCCGCCACCCGTGCGCGCTTCGAGGCCTGGCTCGCTGCCAGCGAAGGCAATACGCAGGCGTACCAGCGCGTGCGCGATGCGTGGCAGTCGCCACTGCTGCCGGTGGCTGCCGCCCGCCTGGAACGCAAGCGGGAGCAGGCAAAGGTTCAGCCGCTGCGCCGACAGCGCCGCTTCTGGAAACCAGTCGCCACGGCTGCGGCGCTGGTGCTCGCCATCGGTGTCGTGGTTCAGGGCGACCTGCTGACGCGCCTGTGCGCGGACCATCTCACCGCCGTGGGCGAACGGCAGAAAGTCCAGTTGGCCGATGGATCGAACGTGCTGCTCAATACCGACACCGCGTTCTCCAGCAAGGTCGACGACCAGCAACGCGTCGCCCGCCTCTATCGCGGCGAAGCCTTCTTCGACGTCGCCCACGACCGCAGCCGCCCGTTCGAAGTGGAAGCCGGGCCGGTGCAGGTCACCGTGCGCGGCACGGCATTCGCTGTGCGCTACCTGGGCAACGAGGCGGAGGTCAGCGTGCAGCGCGGCGAGGTGGACCTGCGCACGCGCCTGGACGATGCCCGCGTCAGCCTGGGTGCCGGCGACAGCATCCGCGTCGGCCCGCAGGGTTTCGGCGAACGCCAGCACAGCGGCGAGGCTGCCTCGCAACTGGCCTGGGTAAAGGGCCGCATGGTGTTCGAGAACTGCCCCATGAGCCAGGTACTGGCCGAGTTGCGCCGCTACTACCCCGGCTGGATCGTCAACACCAACGAGCGCCTGGACAACGTCAGCGTCACCGGCAACTGGCGCCTGGACGACCCGCTGGGCGTGGCCCGCTCGCTGGCGCAGATCACCTCCGCCGAGCTGCACGAATACCCGAAACTGCTGATCCTCAACTGATCGCCCGCCGCTGAACGGAAAGTATTTTTACTCGATTCGAAAGGCTCGTTCGTTTAGTCAGAAGCCAATGCAATAGATTCGCATTTACGAATGCGAACAACGACTGACTAAGAGAGCCCTTCGATGACCATTGCTTCTTCGCGTGCCCCTCTGCGCCGGCTGTCCGCGCCGGCCAGCATCTCGCTGCTCGCCCTGTCCATCGGCCTCGCCAGCCTGCCGGCCACTTCCGCACTGGCGGCCGAGGCCAGCCAGACCCAGGCCGGCTACCGCTTCGATATCGCTCGCCAGCCCCTGCCGCAGGCACTGAATGCCTTCAGCGCGGTGACTGGCTGGCAGGTGGGCGTGGCTGGCGATTTGGCCGACGGCGTGGAATCCCCAGGCGTCAGCGGCCGCCTGCCGGCGGAGCGCGCACTGAAGACCCTGCTCGGCGGCACCGGCCTGACCGTCCGCCAGCTCGGCCCGCGCAATGTGGTCCTGGAACGCAACCTCTCCTCCGTCTCCGAGATGCAGCCGCTGACTGTCACCGCCACCCGCCAGGCGCAGAGCGTCACTTCGGTGCCGACCACCGTCAACGTGGTGAGCCGCGAAGAGCTGGACCGCAAGAACGTCAACAGCATCAAGGAACTGGTGCGCGACATGCCCGGCGTCTCCGTCGGCGGCACCGGCAACCGTGCCGGCATCACCGGCTACAACATCCGCGGCATCGACGGCGACCGCGTGCTGACGCAGATCGACGGCGTCGAGATCCCCAACAGCTTCTTCAATGGCCCGTATGCGCAGACCGAGCGCAACTACGTCGACCCGGAGATCGTCAAGCGCGTCGAAGTCCTGCGCGGCCCGGCCTCAGCCCTGTACGGCAGCAACGCCATCGGCGGCGCGGTGAGCTACTTCACCCTCGACCCGGACGACATCATCAAGGACGGCCAGGACGTTGGCGCGCGACTGAAGACCGGCTACAGCTCCGCCGATGACAGCTGGCTGACCTCCGCCACCGTCGCCGGCCGCCTCGACACCTTCGACGGCCTGCTGCACCTGAGCCAGCGCAACGGCCACGAAACCGAGTCCTACGGCAGCACCGGCGGCACCGGCCTGTCGCGCACCGAAGCCAACCCCGAGGACGTGCGCACCACCAACGTGCTGGCCAAGCTGGGCTGGAACTACGCCGAAGGCAGCCGCTTCGGCCTGGTCTACGAGAAGTACAAGGACGACGTCGATACCGACCAGAAAAGCGCCTACGGCGGCCCGTACTTCAACGGTGCGCCGACCATTCCCGATTCCGTGCTGCCCGGCGGCATGTACCAGTGGCGCACCGGCAACGACACCATCACCCGCGAGCGCTATGGTCTGGAACACCAGATGCTGCTGGACAGCGCCGTGGCCGATCACCTGAAGTGGACTTTCAACTACCAGATCGCCAAGACCGACCAGAGCACCGACGAGTTCTATTACCCCATCACCCGCCAGGTGCTGCGCACCCGCGAGACCCAGTACAAGGAACGCCAGTGGGTGCTCGACCTGCAGATGGACAAGGCCTTCGCCCTGGGCGACACCGACCACCTGCTGACCTACGGCACCACCCTCAAGCGCCAGAAGGTCACCGGCTACCGCGAAGGCGGCGCCACCTGCCTGGCCGTCAGCCGTACCTGCCCCACGATCGGCGGCCCGAGCACCGTGGCCAGCGATCAACTGGCGCGCAGCAGCGACTTTCCCGATCCGACCATCGACACCTACGCGCTCTTCGCCCAGGACGAAATCCGCTGGAACGACTGGACCTTCCTGCCCGGCCTGCGCTACGACCACACCCGCCTGAAGCCCCACGTCACCGACGAATTCCTCAACACCGTCGACCAGAGCGGCGACGGCGACGTGAGCAGCGAAAGCAAGACCTGGCACCAGCTCTCGCCCAAGCTCGGCGTGACCTATTCGTTCAACGACAACTACCTCTGGTACGGCCAGTACGCCCAGGGCTTCCGCACCCCGACCGCGAAGGCGCTGTACGGTCGCTTCGACAACCCCACCAGCGGTTATCGCGTGGAGCCCAACCCGGACCTGGACCCGGAACGCAGCCAGAGCTACGAGACCGGCCTGCGCGGCAACTTCGAGGAAGGCTCGTTCGACGTGGCGGTCTTCTACAACAAGTACCGCGACTTCATCAACGAAGACGCCATCACCCCCGGCTACGACGAACCGACCTTCACCAGCAACAACATCAAGCACGCCATCATCAAGGGCGTGGAAGTGAAGGGCCGCCTGGAGCTGGGCGCCTTCGGCGCACCACAAGGCCTCTACACCAAGGGCTCGGTGGCCTATGCCTACGGTCGCAACAAGGACACCGGCGAGCCGATCAACAGCGTCAACCCGCTCACCGGGGTGTTCGGCCTGGGCTACGACGAACAGGCTGGCCGCTATGGCGCGCTGCTCGACTGGACCCTGGTCAAGCGCAAGAACCGCGTGGACGACAGCCAGTTCAACGCCCCGGACGGCACCAGCAGCCAGTTCAAGACGCCGGGCTTCGGCATCCTCGACCTGACCGGCTACTACAAGCTGACCGACGACCTGACCCTCAACGCCGGCCTCTACAACCTCACCGACAAGAAGTACTGGCTGTGGGATGACGTGCGCGGCTACGACGGCGTCGGCGAAGCGGCGGTGCTGGCCCCGGCCAACCTCGACCGCCTGACCCAGCCGGGCCGCAACTTCGCGATCAACCTGGTGTGGGATATCTGATGCACTGATTGGCACGGGATTCCTGATGAACCCCGTGCCAGCTCGCGAACCTGTCTCGCTCCGGCATCACCCATTGAACGCGCGACAATCTTTACGCTTTCCAAACGCTGATTCGTCTCGTCTACAAAGCCCTGTAATTTCAAGGAATTGGACATGTCCACCGTGGAACTCCCTGCCCTGCGCTCGCAGCGCCTGAACGCGCTGACCCACGCTCCCCACGAGCGCCTCGACCACGCCGTGAAGGCCCGCGAGCCCTTCTCCAGCCGTGAGCGCTTCGCTCGCTTCGTGGTCGCCCAGTACCTGTTCCAGTCCGAGTTGCAGGCCCTGTACCAGGACGCCGAGCTGGGCAAGATATTCCCCGACCTGCCGCAGCGCTGCCGCGCCGATCAGGCCCGCCTGGACCTGGCCGACCTGGACACCGAAGTCCCCGCTCCGGTTGCCGGCGCCGTCGATAAGCCGAGCCTGGCCCACGCGCTGGGCTGGCTGTTCGTCTCCGAGGGTTCCAAGCTGGGCGCTGCGTTCCTGATCAAGCGCGTCGCCGCGATGGGCCTGGACGAAAACACCGGCGCGCGCCACCTGGGCGAGCCCGAGGGTGGTCGCGCCGAAGGCTGGAAACGCTTCACCCGCACCCTCGACGCCCTGGAGCTCAGCGAAGCCGAAGAGCGTGAAGCCGAAGCCGGTGCCATTGCCGCCTTCGAGCGCTTCGCCCATCTGCTGCAACACAGCTACGACAGTGCACCTGCCGCCGTCTGAGGCCATCGAGCGCGCGCCCGTAGCAGGAGCGCGCGCCACGCCGTTCGGCCCGGCACGCTCGCGCCTGGCACGGATCGCCTTCGCGCTGCTCGCCTATACCAGCCTGGGCGTGGGCATGGTGGGGTTGGTGGTGCCAGGATTGCCGACCACCGAGTTCGTCCTGCTCGCCGCCTGGGCAGCGTCGAAGAGTTCGCCGCGTCTCTCGGCCTGGCTGGAGAACCACCGGCTGTTCGGCCCCATCCTGCACAACTGGCGCAATGGGCGCGCCGTCGCCCGCCGCGCCAAGATCAGCGCCAGCCTGGCAATGCTCGCCGCCCTGGCGATCATGCTGATCACCCTGCCCCACGGCCTCTGGCTGTACGCCGTGATCCTCGGTATGGCGGTTGGCAATCTGTGGATCTGGTCGCGCCCGGACACACCCAGGCCGTAGCCAGCACGCGGGCGCGGACCTATGCTGGAGGTCCGTTTCCTTTCTGCCTCAACGAGCCATGAACCAGCCCACCAGCAAAGTCGACGCCGTCCTCGCCGAAGCCCAACGCCGCCGCGAAACCAGCTACCGCGAAAAGGCCCTGAAGATGTACCCCTGGATCTGCGGTCGCTGCGGCCGCGAGTTCAGTGGCGTGCGCCTGCGCGAACTGACCGTCCACCACCGCGACCACAACCACGACAACAATCCCGAAGACGGCTCCAACTGGGAGCTGCTGTGCCTCTATTGCCACGACAACGAGCACCAGCGGCAGGTGGACCTGCATTACCAGAACGGCAACGACGCCGGGAACAAGGGGCCGAAGGTCACCCACAAGGGACTCGCCGGGCTGGCCGACCTGCTGAAGAAGAAGGACGACGGCGAAGCATGAATCCCACATCCTTCCTGTAGGAACGGACTTGTAGGAGCGGACTCCGTCCGCGATCGGTTTTCCACCGCACCGGTCGACAAGGGATCTCCGCGAAGCCATCGCGGGCGGAGTCCGCTCTTACGCCGCCTGCCACAATCTGGCATGCACCTGTAGGAGCGAGCTTGCTCGCGAACAACCCCCGCTGCGGACCCGGTTCGCGAGCAAGCTCGCTCCTACAAACCGGTCCGCGCGATGGAGACTTCAGCGCAGGCCGGCAACGATCTCCAGCGAGCGCAGGCGCAGCTCGTGATCGTAGATGTCGCTGGTGAAGATGATCTCGTCCACGCCCGTCTGCTCCAGCAGGATTTCCAGGCGGCTGCGCACCTTCTCCGGACCACCGATCACCGCCAGACCAAAGAAGTTGCCGACAGTATCCTGCTCATGAGGTAGCCACAGCCCGGCCATGCTCGGCACTGGCGGCTTCTGCTTCAGGCTGTCGCCACGGATCAGCGCCAGCACGCGCTGGAAGGCAGTGGTCGCCAGGTATTCGGCTTCCTCGTCGGTCGGGGCCGCCACCAGCGGTACGCCGATCATGGCGTACGGCTTGTCGAGCACCGCCGAAGGCTGGAAGTTCTCGCGGTAGATGCGCAGCGCGTCGTGCAGGTAGCGCGGTGCGAAGTGCGAGGCGAAGGCGTAGGGCAAACCCTTTTGCGCTGCCAGGTGGGCACTGAACAGACTGGAACCCAGCAGCCAGATCGGCACGTTGGTGCCCTCCCCCGGAATCGCCAGCAGCGACTGTTGCGAGCGACGCGGGCCGAGGAGCATTTCCAGCTCGGCGACCTGCTCGGGGAAATCGGCACCGTCACCCAGGCGGTCGCGGCGCAACGCGCGCATGGTCGCCTGGTCGGCACCCGGCGCACGCCCAAGGCCGAGGTCGATACGGCCCGGGTACAGCGTCTCCAGGGTGCCGAAGTTCTCCGCCACCACCAGCGGCGGATGGTTGGGCAGCATCACGCCGCCGGAGCCGACGCGGATATGCTCGGTCTTGCCGGCGATGTGACCGATCAGCACGGCCGTGGCCGAGCTGGCGATGCCGTCCATGTTGTGGTGCTCCGCCAGCCAGTAGCGGGTAAAGCCCAGGCGTTCGACGTGCCGGGCCACCGCGACGGCGTTGTTCAATGCCTCGGCAGCGGTGCCCTGGTCGCGCACGGGGACCAGGTCGAGCATGGAAAAGGCAGTTTCTGACAGGGACTTCATAGGCACTCCGATTCGGGTCGCGCAGGCACCGGAACGCAGCGCCGCGGACAGGACTTTGACAATGACTCTATCGATGCGCTCCTCGCCTGACCACTTGTCGGGATCGATAGTGCTCATGCCGGCGAGTGATAAAGGCGCAGGCGCGTTGCCATCACCTGTTCACGGGACAGTCACCGCGCTGTCATGCCGGACCGCCAGAATGCCCTGGCGCTGAAGGACCAGCGCCCCATCTACACGGACATCCGCCGCCAATCCTCCCCAGGCAACGGCGAATCCTGTGGCCTGCGAAGCAAAAAGCCCGCATCCGTGCGGGCTTTTTGCTTTGTCATCGCCAGAAACTTCAGTCGCGGTTCTTCACCATTTCGAAGAGTTTCAAGCGATCGCTGATTTCCTGCAGGGTGTGGCGGAACGGGTCGTGCTGTTCGCTGTGGGCCGGGTCGACGAAATTCCACACGATCACCTGGCTGGAAGTCGGCAGTTCGTCGCCCTCGTCGCTGGACTTGTCGCACAAGTCGATCAGGTAATCGAAATGCTGGCCGCGGAATTCATCGATGGACTTGCTGCGTAGGCCTTCGGTGGAAATCCCTGCGTGTTCCAGGACGCTGCGCGCACGGGGATCGACGGCGGTCGGGTGGATGCCCGCGCTGAAGGCTTCGAAGTGTTCGCCATCGGTGTGCCGCAGCAGCGCTTCCGCCATCGGCGAGCGGGCGTCGTTGGCGACGCAGACGAACAGGACTCGGCGTTTCTCGGTCATCTTTACCTCGGCACGGGGGATCGGCTTTGCGCCCCCTTATACGTCAGGTTTTATGACAAGGCCGTGTCAGCGCCATGAAGGCTCACAACACGATGTAGTCGCTGCGCTGCACGATGCCGCGGCTCTCGCCTTCCACCAGGTGGACATAACGCCCGCCGACCTGGTCGACGGCAATGCAATCGTCGACGTCGATCACGGCATCGGTGTGCGCCTTGTCCCAGCTGCGCGGCATGCGGCGCTTGGCGCGTACCTTGGCGTCGGCGGCATCGCGTGCGGCCACCAGTACGTACTGGTGCGCCTCGCCGAAACTGCCCAGCTCGTAGCCGCCCAGGTTGACGAAGAACAGCCGCTGCTCGCCTGGCGCCGGCATTGAATCGCTGAACTCCACGCGATACGCCTCGACGCCGTCCACCTCCAGCCAGGAATCGATGTGCAGGCCTTCCGGGCTGCCGAACCAGGCGTCGCGCAATTGCGCGTAGGTGGATTTCAGGTTGTCGCCAAGGACAAAGGCCACATCGTGAACCTCGATCCGCGCGCGCGGATGGCGTCCCCCCAGCATGACTACGAACAGCATCTCAGCCCCTTCCTAGGTTTCAGACTGGCTCTGACAAATTCGTCACACGGCAGGTTCAATCTAATGGCGGATAAATGGCCATCCGCCAGCCAACCTCATGGGTGTGCAAGCGCTATATATAAAGTTATATTCTGAACCCTCGCTTGATTGCCCCGATGTTTCCCCATGCCCCAGACCGCGCCCACCCCGACGCGCCGCCGTCAGCGCCCCGCCCTCAGCATCCGTGACCGCAATCGCCAGCGCATCCTGCTGGCCGCCGGCGAGGAATTCGCCGAGAAGGGGTTCACCGCCGCCAAGACCCAGGACATCGCCAGCCGCGCCGACCTGCCCAAGTCCAACGTTTATTACTATTTCCAGAGCAAGGAGAATCTTTACCTGCGCCTGCTGGAAAACGTGGTGGATGCCGTGCTGGAAGCCTCCGCCCTGCTGCGCGAGTGTGACGACCCGGCCTGGGCGCTGCCCGCGCACATCCGCGCGCGCCTGTATATCGCCCGGCAGTGGCCGTACGCGTACAAGGTATTCGCCAGCGAAATGCTCCACGGCGCTCCGCGCCTGCCGCCGGAATGGTTGCAGCGCCTGCGGGCGGAATCGCGTCGCAGCCTGGAGTGCATCGCCGCCTGGATCGACCGTGGCCTGCTCGCCCCGGTGGACCCGCAGCACCTGCTGCTGAACATCTCCGCCGCCACCCGCACCTACATCGATTTCGACTGGCAGATCGCGATGATCACCGGCAAGGCACAGCCGGATGCCGATGACTTCGACGCGGCCGCCGCGACCATCACCCGCCTCGTCCTGCGCGGTACCGAGCCGGAACCGGCAGCACGCCTGCGGCCCTTGCCGCTCTAGCGCGCCACGAGGTCTGCACTAAGCTGTGATTGTCCGCGCGGCCTTGCGCCGTGTCCGCAGCTCTCAGGGAGACGCCATGAAACCGCTACTGATCGCTACGCTGTCGCTGATCGTCGTGCAGCCCGCCTTTGCCGCCATCCCCATGCTCAACTACGACTGCCCCAATGACATCCAGGTCTACACCGACGAGGGCGGCCCGGTGTACATCAACGGCAAGGAAGCCAAGGTCAAGCAGAAGAACGACCAGTACCTCGAGGCCAAGGGCGAAGGCGTGACCATCTCCATCAGCCTCAATGAGGATGGCAGCGCCACGGTGTCCTACACCGGGCCGAAAGGCGCCAACGGTATGTGCCAACCCGCTGAGGGCGACTGATTCAGTCCTTCGGCGCACGCCCCAGGCAGCGCTGGTAGCGCTCGCCCACGCGCTGGGCGAACCAGGCGGTGGTGAGCTGGCGGGTGATCTTCGGGCTGTGCAGCGTGATCCCCGGCAACATCGCCCGCGGCATCGACTTGCCAGCGGAGCGTTCGGCCAGGGCGAAGACCTTGGTGTAGAGCTCCGACCGGGTGAACTCCGGCTTATCGCCCAACTCCAGGTCGCGGCGGATTTCCCGCTCGCTCATGCCCAGCTTCGGCCCCAGGGTGCGCACCGCCTTCTCGGTGCTGCCGGCGTCATTGCTGCCATAGAGGATCACGTCCCCGTCCAGTGCCAGGGTGATACCGGTGAGGTCCGCGACCACGCGCTGGAACGCCGCGTTGCGGCTGGCATACCAGCCGGCGTTGAAGTCGGCGAAACGGTACAACTGACGCGGATAGTTCACCGGATAACCCAGCAGGTGGGCGGTACCGAAGTACATGCCGCCTCGGCGGCTGAACACCTCGCGGCGGATACTGCCGTCCACCGGGTACGGGTAGCCCTCGGCATGGGCCTGCGCGAACGCGATGCTGACCTGCATCGGCCCACCGGTATGCACCGGGTTGAAGCGTCCGAACAACTGCTGGCCCAGCGGTACGCCGCCGATGAAGTCATCGAAGATCGCGCTCAGTTCCCTCTCGGTCTTCGCGCTCGCCAGGCGCTGGCTGTAGGTGCGGCCATTCGGCGATTTCAGCGCCAGCGCGGTATCGATGAGGAAACCCGGCACATGGACCTTGCTCGCACGCCGGTCGATCTCGGCGCGAGCGATCTTGCCCAGCCCAGGCACGGCCGGGTCGGCCTTGAAGTTGGACTCCTGCTCGGTGATCGCCACCACTGAGCAGAGGTTCTCGGTAGTCGCCGGAATGCGCTGGGTGGTGAAGGCGACCTGGATGTCCTTCGCCCAGCCCTCGCGGTCAGAAGTGCCAGCGGGAATCAGCCTGACCAGCTTGCCGCGCACCTCCTCCGGGGTCGGCTCCGGCACGCTCGGCGCGCGGCTGCCGCAGCCGGCCAGCGCCAGCAACGCGGCCACGCCCAGCAGTTGAATGTATCGGGATGAAAGCCTTTTCAGGCTGGGTGAATCTGCCGTCAGGGCAGCCGCAGTCATAGTCCGTTCCTTGCTTGAAGTCCGCCTACAGGACCGGTGCGCAGCGGCACAGGTTCCCCGGCATTGTCAGGCAAGCACGGATTTCAGCGCCAGGCCAGGCGCCGCAGGTTCAGGCTCCAGCCGCGCTGCATGCCGGCGGCGGCCAGCAGGATGGCGATCACGCCCAGCCATTGCAGCGGAGTCAGGCGATGGCCGAAGGCGAACCAGTCGACGAAGATCGCTGCGATCGGATAGATGAACGACAGCGCCCCGGTCAGGGCTGTCGGCAGTTTCTGGATCGCGCCGTAGAGCAGCACGTACATGATGCCGGTGTGCACGATGCCCAGGGTCGCCAGGCTGGCCCAGGCCGTGCACGCCTGGGGCAGCGAGGTCAGGTTGGCCCAGGGGGCGAGCAGGAGCACGCCGGTCACCGCCTGGATCAGCGCGATCAGGTGCGGCGGCACGCCGGTCAGGCGCTTGATGATCAGTGCCGCCACGGCGTACAACGCCGCCGCACCGAGTGCCAGCGCGATCCCGCCCAGGTAGTCGCTGCCCACCTGCCCCGCTTCACCGTGCGCGCTGACGATGGCCAGCATGCCGAGGAAGGAAATACCCAGCCAGGCGAGTTTTTGCGCCGTCACCTTCTCGCCGAGGAACAACGCGCCGAGCAACACCAGCAGGAATGGCTGCACGTTGTACACGGCCGTGCCGATGGCGATGGAGGCCCGCGAGTAGGAGCCGAACAGCAGCACCCAATTGCCAACGATGGCCGCGCCGCTGAGCAGCGCCAGGCCGAAGGTGGCGCGGCTGAGAATGCCAGGGCGCAGGAAGCCCATGGCGGCACAGATCACCAGCAGGGTGGCGGCGCCGAATACGCAGCGCCAGAACACCACGTCCAGCACCGGCTGGCCGGAAACCACCACCAGCCAGCCGATGGTGCCGCAGATCAGCATGGCGCTGATCATTTCCAGGGTGCCGCGCCTGATTCGCTCGTTCATGATTCACCTCCGCTTGTGGTGATCAGTATGAAGAGGTGAATTCATGCACTCCATCGCCTGACGCAGGCAAAGCCAGCTATTCACCTTTACTATCAAGGCAACTATCCGAATTCACCTTTCGAGACAAAAATGACCGACGATATCGACCAGTTGCTGATCGCCGCACTGATGGAAGACTCGCGCCTGTCCCTCAAGGCCCTGGCCCAAGTCAGCGGCCTAAGCTCCCCCAGCGTCGCCGAGCGCCTGCGCAAGCTGGAGGAGCGCCAGGTGATCACCGGCTACACGCTGAACGTCGACCCGCGCGCCTTCGGCTACCAGTTGCAGGCGATTGTCCGGGTGCGACCGCTACCGGGAAAATTGCAGGAAGTGGAGAAGCAGATCCTGGCGATCCCCGAATTCACCGAATGCGACAAGGTCACCGGGGAGGATTGCTTCTACGCGCGGATGTGCGTGCGCTCGATGGAGCAGTTGGATGAAATTCTCGATCACCTCAATGGCTTCGCCGAGACCAATACGGCCATCGTCAAGAAGAGTCCGGTAAAGCGGCGGTTGCCGCCGATGGCATGAATCGCCGTGGCCCGCGTCAGACAACTCAGACCGAAAGCCAGACATTCAAGACCAGGCGCCACGCGGCTTCGCCAGATCGGAACCGGGTCCCGCTAGCGGGCCCGGCCTAGTCCAATGGTAGTGTTCCCTTTCGCCGGCCTGTTTCGAATGTCATGATTCGGCGTCCGCCGGATCCGCTAGCCCGGCACTTGCACTGTGACACTTGAATTCGGCGTCCATGTCTTCACTCGGCGGCTTTGACTCACACCTACCGACCGTTCTGGTCATCGATGACGAACTGCGCTCCCGCGAAGCCCTGTCGCGAGTGCTCGACGGCGAGTTCCAGGTTCTGCTGGCAGACTCGGCCGAGCAGGCCCGCGAGTTGCTCGAATGCCACCCGGTCACGGTGATCCTCTGCGATCAGCGCATGCCCGGCGTGCAAGGCATCGAGTTTCTCAAGGAGGCGCGCGAGCGCTGGCCCGAGGTCGTGCGCATCGTACTCTCCGGCTACACCGACTCCGAAGACATCATCGCCGGCGTCAACCAGGCCGGCATCTACCAGTATCTGCTCAAGCCCTGGCTGCCCGAGCACCTTCTCACCACGGTGCGCAACGCCGTGGAAAGTCGTGCTTTACACAACCACATGCAGCATCTGGATGTCGAGTTGCGCACAGCTACGCCTGTGCTTCGTCGGCGCAGCCAGCAGGTGCTGGACAAAGTCCGCGACGCCTTCGACTTCGCCCGCATCGTGCGCGAGCCCGGCAGCCCCCTGGACGTCGTGTGCGAATTGGCGGCACGGGTGGCACGTTTCGATCTGTCGGTGCTGCTGCTCGGCGAGTCCGGCACCGGCAAGGAACTGTTGGCACGCGCCATCCACTACGCCAGCCCGCGTTCAGGCAAGGCCTTCATCATGGAGAACTGCGCGGCGCTGCCGGACTCGCTGCTCGAATCCGAACTCTTCGGCCACAAGCGCGGAGCCTTCACCGGCGCCCACCAGGATCACATCGGGTTGATCCAGCGCGCCCATGGCGGGACCTTGTTCCTCGACGAGATCGGCGACACCTCGCCGGCCTTCCAGGTAAAGCTGCTGCGCGTTCTGCAGGAAGGCGAGCTTCGCCCGGTCGGCGCCAGCACGTCGGTGCGCGTCGATGTGCGAGTGATCGCCGCAACGCACCGTGACCTGGAGGCCGACGTCCGCGACGGGCGATTCCGTGGCGACCTCTACTACCGGCTCGCCGGAGTATCCCTTGGATTGCCGCCGCTGCGTGAACGCAGCGGCGATCTCATTCCCATCGCCAGCAAACTGCTGGCCGACGCCAGCCAGGAACTCGACCTGCCCGGCCTGCATTTCGCCGCCGACGCCTTGGGCAGCCTGCTGCACTATCCGTGGCCCGGCAACATCCGCGAGTTGCGCAACGAGATCTACCGTGCCGCCGCGCTGTCCGAGGGAGCGGAAGTCGGCGCCCGTGCGTTTTCCCTGAAGGTACTTCAGGGCCAGGCACAACGCGCACGCCCCTCCTCCTGTGTGCCTGGAGTCCCAGCCGGCACGTTGCAGGAGCAACTCGACGCCATCGAGGCGGGCCTGCTCAAGGAAGCGCTTCTGCGCAACCACTGGAACAAGACCCACGCCGCACGCGAACTGGGACTGTCGCGCGTTGGCCTGCGCCAGAAACTGCGCCGCTTCGGCCTGGAGGAATCGCCATGAGTGCCCCTTTTCGCGTTCTCTGGCTGCAGTCCGGCGGTTGCGGCGGTTGCAACATGTCGCTGTTGTGCGCCGATACCCAGGACTTCGCCGGGCTGTGGCGCAACGCCGGGATCGAGTTGCTGTGGCACCCCTCGCTGTCGCTGGAAAGCGCGCATGAAGCGTTATCGATCCTCGATGACTGTCTGAGTGGACGCACGCATCTGAATGCACTCTGTATCGAAGGTTCGCTGCTGCGCGGCCCCAATGGCAGCGGTCGCTTCCATCTACTGGCCGGCACCGGCGTGGCGATGATCGAGTGGGTGCGGCGCCTGGCGGATGTCGCCGACTACACCCTGGGCATCGGTACCTGTGCCGCCTACGGCGGCATCACCGCAGCCGGCAACAACCCCACCGACGCCTGCGGCCTGCAGTACGACGGCGAGCGTCTCGGCGGCCTGCTGGGGGGCGAATACCGCTCGCGCAAAGGGCTACCGGTGATCAATGTCGCTGGCTGCCCCACTCATCCAGGTTGGGTCACCGATACGTTGATGGCCCTGGCAGCCGGATTGTTCTGTGCATCCGACATGGACGCCCTGGGCCGCCCGCGTTTCTACGCCGACCAACTGGTCCATCACGGCTGCACGCGCAACGAGTTCTACGAGTACAAAGCCAGTGCGGTAAAACCCTCCGACCTGGGGTGCATGATGGAGAACCTCGGCTGCAAGGGCACCCAGGCCCACGGCGACTGCAACAACCGCCTGTGGAATGGCGAGGGCTCCTGCACCCGCGGCGGCTACGCCTGCATCAATTGCACGGCGCCCGGGTTCGAGGAGCCCGGCCACGGCTTCCACCTCACGCCCAAGCGCGCCGGCATCCCCATCGGCCTGCCCACCGACATGCCCAAGGCCTGGTTCGTCGCCCTGGCGGCCCTGTCGAAATCGGCCACCCCGGAACGCGTCAAGCAGAACGCCACCGCCGACCATACGCTGATCGCACCCGTCATCCACCGCACCCGCCGCTAGGGAATTCGCCCATGACACGCCTGCTGGTCGGCCCGTTCAACCGTGTCGAAGGTGACCTCGAAGTCCAGCTGGATATCGAGGACGGACGGGTGCGCTCGGCCCAGGTCAACGCCACCATGTACCGGGGCTTCGAACAGATCCTCCGTGATCATCCACCGCTCGACGCGCTGGTCTATGCCCCGCGTATCTGTGGCATCTGTTCGGTATCCCAGTCAGTCGCTGCCGCACGGGCGCTCGGTGCT
This sequence comes from Pseudomonas sp. HS-18, assembly GCF_020401845.1. NCBI lineage: Bacteria > Pseudomonadati > Pseudomonadota > Gammaproteobacteria > Pseudomonadales > Pseudomonadaceae > Pseudomonas > Pseudomonas sp. HS-18. The sequence continues at coordinate 2,819,988 of NZ_CP084413.1, read as the reverse complement.
TTGGCCGGCGTTCAGCCACCCGCCAACGGTTTGATCGCCACCAATCTGATGGCCGCGACAGAGAATCTCGCCGACCACCTGAGTCATTTCTACCTGTTCTTCATGCCGGACTTCGTGCGCCCGCTGTATGCCGACCGCCCCTGGTTCGCCGATGCGGTACAGCGTTTCACGCCGCACACCGGCAGCCAGCAGCGTCTGGCCCTGGCCGCGCGCAAACGCTGGCTGGACCTGATCGGTACGCTGGGCGGCAAGTGGCCCCACACCGGCTCCATCCATCCCGGCGGCTCCACCCGCGCCATCGATCCGGCCGAGCGCCTGCGCCTGTTGACGCGGGTGCGCGAGTTTCGCCAGTTCCTGGAGAACGAGCTGTTCGCAGCGTCCCTCGAGCGCATCGCCGGGCTCTCCAGTGAAGATCAGCTGTGGTCCTGGTACGCCGAAGCGCCGGGGCACGGCGACCTGCGTCAGTTCCTGCGAATCGTCCTGGACAGCGGTCTGGAACGCCTGGGCCAGGGGCCGGGACTCTACCTGTCCTATGGCGCCTATCCGCAGGCCGACGGCACGCTGGCTTTCCAACGCGGCCTGTGGGATGCGGCGACAAGGCAGGTCCGCCCGCTGGTACTGGATGAGATTCGCGAGGACGCGAGCCATGCCTGGCTGCACGATAGCGCAGGCCCGCTGCATCCCTCCGTCGGCGTGACCGAGCCTAGCCTGGACAAGAACACGGCCTACACCTGGAACAAGGCACCGCGCCTGGCCGGCGCCGTGCTGGAAACCGGCGCACTCGCCCGCCAGCTGATCCGCGGCCAGCCCTTGTTGCGCGAGGCAGCGGCTCGCTGTGGCGGTAGCGTCTACACGCGGTTGTTGGCCCGCCTGGTGGAGTTGGCACAGGTCATACCACTGATGGAGGGCTGGTTGCTCGCCCTGCGCACTGGCGAGCCTTATTATCTGGACTGCCCACTACCCGAAAACGGCAGCGCCGTCGGCCTCACAGAAGCAGCGCGCGGCGCGCTGGGGCATTGGCTCACGGTCGATCAAGGGCGAATCGCCAGCTACCAGATCATCGCCCCGACCACCTGGAATTTCTCGCCACGCGATGCCCAGGGCCGTCCCGGAGCCCTGGAGCAGGCCCTGGAAGGCGCCCCGGTGCAGCCTGGCGAACAGAATCCGCTAGCGGTGCAACATATCGTGCGCTCGTTCGACCCCTGCATGGTCTGCACCGTGCATTGACCCGGAGTATCGCCATGCAACGCCTGACCATTTCCCTCGACGACAACCTGGCCGATGCGCTTGACCAGTTGATTCGCGCCCAAGGGTACGGCAATCGCTCCGAGGCGCTGCGCGACATGCTGCGCCGGCACATCGAACAGTCGCGCCTGTGCCAGGACGCCGAGTCGCTGCACTGCGTCGCCAACCTCAGCTATGTCTACGATCATCACTCGCGCACGCTCGCCGGAAGAGTCATGACGCTGCAGCACGACCACCACGACCTGACCATTGCCAGCCAGCACGTCCACCTGGACCATGACCACTGCCTGGAAAGCCTGATGCTACGCGGACCGGTGGAGCAGGTCCGCGCCTTCGCCGAACGGCTGAGCGCCGAACGCGGCGTACGCCACGGCAATCTGAACCTGATCCCGGTGGCGACCTCGACCGATGATCACGTCCACCTGCATCCCACGAGCTGACACGCATGGCCCGCAAACCGCCGTCGCAACTGGACGAAGACGCCTGGCTGGAAGTCATCGTCAAGATGGATGAGGTTTACTCGCAACTGGTCCAGGACGAGATCGAACTGGAGCAGAAAAACGCCGAACTGGAGCAGTCGCAGCAGTTCATCGCCAGCATGCTGGCATCCATGTCGGACATCCTCCTGGCGTGCGATCCGCAGGGGCTGATCGAGGAGTCCAACCAGTCGCTGCGCAACCTGGTCAGCAGCGACGAAGCAGGCCTGCTCGGTCTTTCGGTCTACTCGTTACTTGGCGATGACGCCAGTATCCAGCGGCTGCGCAGCCTGCTCGGCGGCCTGCGCCGGGACAACGACAGTGCCAGCCTGGAAGTGAACTTTCGCGGCAACGCGGGAGAGTTGTTACCGGTCGACCTCAGTTGCACGGTACGCAGTGGCCTGCATGGTCGCTGCCTGGGGCACGTTCTGGTAGGCCGTCCACTGGGCGAACTGCAGCACGCCTACCGCCAACTCCATGAGGCCCACGAAGCGCTCAAGCGCACCCAGCAGCAACTGCTGCACGCCGAGAAAATGGCCTCCCTGGGACGCCTGGTCGCCGGCGTGGCCCATGAACTGAACAATCCGATCAGCTTCGTGCTCGCCAATGCCCACGTCCTGGGTGGCTATGGCAAACGCCTGCAGGACTACCTGCAAGCCGTACACGATGAGCAACCGATCGACCAGCGCGAGGTGCTGCGACGGCAACTGCGCATCGATCCGTTATTGGCCGACCTGCCGCTGTTGATCGAAGGTACGCTGGAAGGCGCGCAGCGCACCGCCGATATCGTCAGCGCACTCAAGCGCTTTTCCGCGATGGACCGCGGGCACCCCGGCGAAGCCTCGCTCAATGACGTTATCGAGCGTGCCATTCACTGGATCACCCGCGGCACCGCACCCGATCTGATCGTGCACTGGCAACCCGCCGACGATGTGCAGGTGCAGGGCAATGCCGGGCAGTTGCTGCAAGTGCTGATGAACCTCACCCAGAACGCCTACGACGCCGCGCGCCATGCTACGGCCGAGCCCCCGCAACTGTGGATCGAACTGACCCGCGAGCCCGGCTGGGCCAATCTGAGCCTGCGTGATAACGGCGCCGGCATCGCCGAACACCACCTCAGCCAGGTGTTCGAACCCTTCTTCACCACGAAGCCTGCCGGACAAGGCACCGGCCTGGGCCTGGCGATCAGTTACGGCATCGTCGAGCGGTGTGGGGGCACGCTGACGGCGGGCAATCACCACTCGGGCGGTGCGGAGTTCCACCTGCGCCTGCCGAGCCTGGACTGACCGCAACGGAGAATAGCTTTCCACTGCGCGAGCCATACCGGCAATCGACTCATCCGCACCACGAGCACCGGCCATTTGCCGCGCCCGAGGGATTGGCACAGCGCTTGTATGACGATTTTTTGATTCTTCATACAAGACAGCTGGAGACCCCATGCCTCACCCGGCCTCGCCCCGCTCCACCATCACGCTGTTCATCGGCCTGTTCAGCATCAATCTTCTAGCCTGGGCCTGGGCATTGGTCGCCTTCAGCGACTATCCGATGCTGCTGGGCACCGCTGTGCTCGCCTACAGTTTCGGCCTGCGCCATGCAGTGGATGCAGACCACATCGCCGCCATCGACAACGCCACGCGCAAACTGATCCAGGAGGGCCAGAGCACCGCCAGCGTCGGCTTGTATTTTTCCCTCGGCCACAGCAGCGTGGTGATCCTCGCCTCGGTACTGATCGCCCTCAGCGCTGCCAGCCTGCAGGACGAACTGGAAGCCTTCCACGGTATCGGCGCACTGATCGGGACCTCGGTGTCGGCGGCTTTCCTGCTGCTGGTAGCGCTGATCAACCTGGTGATCCTGCGTTCGGTCTATCGCGCCTTCCGCCGCGTCCGCCAAGGTGAGCGGCTCGGCGAAGCTGAACTGCAGGGCATGCTCACCGGCAGCGGCCCAATCGCACGCCTGGCGCGCCCGCTGTTCCGCCTCATTCGCCGAAGCTGGCATCTCTACCCGCTGGGCTTCCTGTTCGGCCTGGGCTTCGATACCGCCACGGAAATCGGCCTACTCGGCATTGCCGCGAGCCAGGCATCGCAGAACCTGCCGATGGTCTCGATTCTGGTGTTTCCTGCGCTGTTCACCGCCGGCATGGCCCTGGTCGACAGCGTCGACAGCGTGCTGATGACCGGCGCCTATCGCTGGGCCCAGGTGCGCCCTGCGCGCAAGCTCTACTACAACCTCACCATCACCTCCGCTTCCATATTGGTGGCGCTGCTGGTGGGTGGCATGGAAGCCCTCAACCTGCTGGCCGGGCAACTGGGACTGGAAGGCGCCGCCTGGGACTTCATTGCCGAAGTCAACGAGCAGTTCGGCTTGCTCGGCTACCTGATCATCGGCCTGTTCGTCGCTACCTGGCTGCTGTCCTGGGCGTTCTATCGCTACAAGGGCTATGACCGGCTGGACCTGGCATCGGCCTGAACAACTGATCACAGTGTTTCCAGTTCAGACCCCAAAGCGGTAATCAACTTTCCAGACAGGGCCCTCAGCGATTCTGGAAGACCACTACCTGACGGTGCGAAACCCTGCCGTACCGGCCTTTTCGGCCTGGAAAAAAGTCGTATCCCGTCATGCGACCAAATGGCACAGGTTTTGAAGTGGCCGGGTATGCCATTTCAACGCACGTCCCCATCGCACCCTGCAGCCTTTCGCCATGATCACGCGCCGGCTGCCCCTTCCTCCCCCGATCCCACCGTCACGCCGGCCTGCCGGTCCGCCGTGACGGTCCCTTACGCCGTGTCAGAAACGCCGGCGCAAGCCATTCCAGAGAGCAAGAAAAGCCTGGCCGAGGAGAAAACAAGTGACCGAAACCTTCTATGAAGTAATGCGCAGGCAGGGCATCTCGCGGCGCAGCTTCATCAAATTCTGCTCGCTGACCGCCACGTCGCTGGGCCTGGGCCCGGCCTTCATGCCGCAGATCGCCTGGGCCATGGAGAACAAACCGCGAACGCCGGTGCTCTGGCTGCACGGCCTGGAGTGCACCTGCTGCTCCGAGTCCTTCATCCGTTCTGCGCACCCGCTGGCCAAGGACGTCGTGCTGTCGATGATCTCCCTCGACTACGACGACACCCTGATGGCCTCCGCCGGGCACCAGGCCGAGGCGATCCTCGATGAGGTGATGACCAAGTACAAGGGCAACTACATCCTCGCCGTCGAAGGCAACCCGCCGCTGAACCAGGACGGCATGAGCTGCATCATTGGCGGCAAGCCCTTCGTCGAGCAGCTCAAGCGCGTCTCCCGCGACGCCAAGGCAATCATCTCCTGGGGTTCCTGCGCCAGCTGGGGCTGCGTGCAGGCCGCCAAGCCAAACCCGACCCAGGCGGTGCCGATCCACAAGGTGATCACCGACAAGCCCATCATCAAGGTGCCCGGCTGTCCGCCCATCGCCGAGGTGATGACCGGGGTAATCACCTACATGCTGACCTTCGACCGCATTCCGGAGCTGGATCGCCAGGGGCGGCCGAAGATGTTCTATAGCCAGCGCATTCACGACAAATGCTATCGCCGACCGAATTTCGACGCAGGCCAGTTCGTCGAGGCCTGGGACGATGACTCCGCGCGCAAGGGCTACTGCCTGTACAAGGTCGGCTGCAAAGGCCCGACCACCTACAACGCCTGCTCCACCGTGCGCTGGAACGGCGGCACCAGCTTCCCGATCCAGTCCGGGCACGGCTGCATCGGCTGCTCGGAAGAGGGGTTTTGGGACAAAGGCTCGTTCTACCAGCACCTGACCGACATCAACGCCTTCGGCGTGGAGGCCAACGCCGACCAGATCGGCCTGGCCGCTGCCGGCACGGTCGGTGCGGCAATCGCCGCCCACGCCGCGGTCTCCGCCATCAAGCGCGCCAGCAACGGCAAGGCCCATACCTCCACGCACGACGCCTGAACGCAGTACAGGAAGCCTGATCCATGAGCAATTATTCCACCCAGGGTTTCGATCTGGACAACAGCGGCCGGCGCATCGTCGTCGACCCCGTGACCCGCATCGAGGGCCATCTGCGTGTCGAGGTCAATCTCGATGCCAACAACGTGATCCGCAATGCCGTATCCACCGGCACCATGTGGCGCGGCCTCGAAGTCATCCTCAAGGGGCGCGACCCGCGGGATGCCTGGGCCTTCGTCGAACGCATCTGCGGTGTGTGCACCGGCTGTCACGCCCTGGCGTCGGTACGCGCGGTGGAGGACGCGCTGGGTATCCACATCCCGCCCAACGCCCACCTGATCCGCGAAATGATGGCCAAGACCCTGCAGGTGCACGATCACGTCGTGCACTTCTACCACCTGCACGCGCTGGACTGGGTCGACGTGGTCTCGGCGCTCAAGGCCGATCCCAAGGCAACCTCGGAGCTGCAGCAACTGGTTTCACCGGCGAATCCGAAGTCTTCTGCGGGCTACTTCCGCGACGTGCAGAACCGCCTGAAGAAGTTCGTCGAAAGCGGCCAGCTCGGTCCGTTCATGAACGGCTACTGGGGTAATCCGGCGTACAAGCTGCCGCCGGAAGCCAACCTGATGGCGGTCACCCATTATCTGGAAGCACTGGACCTGCAGAAGGAGTGGGTAAAGATCCACACCATCTTCGGCGGCAAGAACCCCCACCCCAACTATCTGGTGGGCGGCGTACCCTGCGCCATCAACATCGATGGCGACCTCGCCGCCGGCGCTCCGTTGAACATGGAGCGGCTGAACTTCGTGCGCGCCCGCATCGACGAAGCGCTTGAGTTCGTGCGCAACGTCTATGTGCCCGACGTTCTGGCAATCGGCACTCTGTACAAACAGCAGGGTTGGCTGCATGGCGGCGGCCTGGCGGCGAGCAACGTGATGGACTACGGCACCTATGCCAAGGTCAATTACGACGACAGCACCAACCAATTGCCCGGCGGCGCCATCCTCAATGGCAACTGGGACGAGATCCTGCCGGTGGATCTGCGCGACCCGGAGCAGGTACAGGAGTTCGTCAACCACTCCTGGTACCAGTACCCGGACAACGACAAGGGCCTGCACCCCTGGGATGGCATCACCGAGCCGCATTACGAGCTGGGCGCCGCCACCAAAGGTTCCCGCACCGCGATCGAGGAGATCGACGAAAGCGCAAAATACTCCTGGGTCAAGTCGCCGCGCTGGCGCGGCCATGCCATGGAGGTCGGTCCGCTGGCCCGCTATATCCTCGGCTATGCCCACGCACTCAAGGGCAACCCGCACTGCCAACGGGTCAAGGAGCAGTTGGAAGGCTCGCTGCAGGCGGTCAACCATGACCTGCCCCGCGCCCTTGGCCTGGGCGAAACCGACTACAGCGCCAAGCAACTGCTGCCGAGCACCATCGGCCGCACCCTTGCCCGCGCGCTGGAAGCGGAATACTGCGCGGAGATGATGGTCGACGACTGGAACGAGCTGATGGCGAACATCCGCAACGGCGACCGCGCCACCGCCAACGTCGAAAAGTGGGACCCCAAGACCTGGCCCGCCGAAGCCAAGGGCGTGGGCAGCGTTGCCGCGCCGCGCGGCGCGCTCGGCCACTGGATACGCATCAGGAATGGGCGCATCGAGAACTACCAGTGCGTGGTGCCCAGCACCTGGAACAGCAGCCCGCGCGACGGCAAAGGTCAGATCGGCGCCTTCGAGGCCGCACTGATGAACACCCCGGTCGCGGTGGCCGATCAGCCGGTGGAAATCCTTCGCACGCTGCACTCCTTCGACCCCTGCATGGCCTGCGCGACCCACGTGATGAGTGAGGAAGGCGTCGAGTTGAGCACGGTCACCGTGCGTTGAGCCACCCAGCAGCCAGACGCCGGGCGCCACCGCGCTCCCGGCGCACTTGAGGTGACGACATGTCCGAGCATCACAGCGAATACGTCTACGAGGCACCCGTGCGCCTATGGCACTGGATCAACGCCAGTTGCATCCTGGTGCTGGCGGTGAGTGGTTATTTCATCGGTTCGCCGCTACCCACCCAACCGGGCGAAGCCAGTGCCGACTTCCTGATGGGCTATATCCGCTTCGCCCATTTCGCCGCGGCCTACTTGTTCGCCATTGGCATCGTCGGCCGCGCCTACTGGGCTCTGGTCGGCAATCAGCATGCCCGCGAGCTGTTCTGGGTTCCCCTCACCAGCAAGGCCTACTGGCTCAGCTTCGGTGTCTGGCTGCGCTATTACCTGGCGATGGGACCGGTACCGAAACCGATGTTCGGCCACAACCCGCTGTCCCGATTCGCCATGGTGTTCGTCTTCCTGCTCACCTCGCTGTTCATGCTGGTGAGTGGTTTCGCCCTGTATGGCGAGGGCGCGCAGATGGGCTCCTGGCAGGAGCGCCTGTTCGGCTGGGTAATGCCGCTGCTGGGAGGGTCGAACAATGTGCGTACCCTCCACCACCTGGGCCTGTGGCTGATGGTCATCTTCATCATGGCGCATGTGTATGCCGCCGTGCGTGAGGAAATCTACGGCCGCCTGAACCTGATCGGCAGCATCATCACCGGCTACAAGAGCCTGAAGAAATGAACCCGACCTCCCCCTCGCCGCGCATCACCGTGCTCGGCATCGGCAACCTGCTTTGGGCCGACGAAGGTTTTGGCGTGCGCTGCGTCGAGGCACTGCAGCAACGTTACGAGTTCGCCGGCAACGTTACCCTGATCGATGGCGGCACCCAGGGCTTGTACCTGATCCAGCATGTGCAGCAGGCCGACTACCTGCTGATCTTCGACGCGGTGGATTACAACATGGCGCCCGGCACCCTCAAGTTCGTCGCGGATGACGAGGTGCCGCGCTTTCTCGGCGTGAAGAAGCTCAGCCTGCACCAGACGGGCTTCCAGGAAGTGCTGATGCTGGCCCAGCTCACCGGCCACTACCCTCAGCGGGTCCTGTTGATGGGTTGCCAGCCCGAGCGCATGGACGACTACGGCGGCAGCCTGCGCCCACCCGTAAAGGCCGCACTGGAGTTGGCCATCGACGCCGCCCGGCAGGTACTCGAGGACTGGGGAGGCGCGCCGCGTACACGGACCGCGCCGCTGCCTGAAGAGGAAGCCGTGACGATGCTGAACCTGGACCTGCAGCGCTACGAAAGCGAGCGCCCCAGCGAGCAGGATGCCTGCCGCGTCGGCGACGAACGCATCCTCGGGCGGCGCAGCTGACATGTGCATCGGCCTTCCCATGAACGTCCTCGCCGTCCGCCCCGGCGCAGCGCTTTGCAGCGACCGCCAGGGCCAGCAACGCTGGATCGACACCGTTCTGGTGGACGAGTGCGCCATCGGCGATTGGCTGCTGGTATTCATCGATGCGGCTCGCGAGCGCTTGGCGCCTGAACGCGCAGCGGAAATCCACGCCACCCTCACCCTGCTCGACGCCGCGCTGCACGGCGAACCCGCCGATAGCCAGCCCGCCTTTGCCCTGCCCTCGGCCATGAGCGCCGAGCACCTCGCCAGCCTGCTAGGCCAACCACTATCCAAGGAGACCCTATGAGCGAGTCCGCCGCCTTCCTGGCGCCCCTGCCTGCCACCCCCGACGTACCGCCGCTGATCACCCGCCTGGTCGAGCAATTCGCCGCCAGTTGGGTGGGCCTGGATAACCTCGATGCCTGGCTCGCCCAGTCCGGCGAAGCCTTGCTGCTCCTCTGCGGCGACCCGGTGCGCCATCCCGAAGGTCTCGACGTGGCGGTGATACTGCCCGAGCTGTGCAGGACGCTCGCTGCCCGCCACGATTGCCACCCGCGCCTGGGCGTTGGGCGCAGCGCGGACGAAGCAGCCCTGGCCGAGCGTTTCGCCCTGCGCCGCTGGCCGAGCATCATCTGGCTGCGCGATGGTGGCTACGTCACCCAGATCGACGGCATGCGCGACTGGGATGCCTACCTGCGCCTGGCCGAGGACGCCCTGCAGCAGGGTAACGCGCTGATCCCGCTGCGCAGCGAAGCCGTACAACCCGTGCCAGGAGGCTGCCAGTGAACGGCGCCCGTCCCATGGACCCGCTCCAGTACATCCCACTGATGGACATCGGCCCCGGCTCACAACCCGAGGACGACGCCACGCTGGAATACATCAGCATGCCGCAGGGCATGTACACCCACGCGTCGCCAAGGCTTCCCGAGCCTGAGGCGCTGGACGCCACGCCGGGCGCACGCCAGGCGTTGGGCGAAATCCTCCACATGCTGCGCAGCCGGCGCGCCGGCGATGCGCCGCCGAGCCTCGACCTGCATACCTATAGCGAGGCTGATCGAGTCCTGCTCGACCAACTGCTCGGCGAAGGCGAAGTCAGCGCGCGAATCGGCGGCGCCGACGGTGTACGCATCCAGGAATCGATTTTCGCCGGCGTCTGGCGTGTGTTCGGTGCCGGGCATGATTACATCGACGTGGACGCGGCCCCGGCATTGCTGCGGCGCACCACGAAGCTCGACGTCTCGACCGAGGTGTTCGTACCAGTGCTACCGCTGCCGGGAGGCGTGATGAACGCCCCGGCGCTCCTCACCGAACTGCAGGATCGCACCCTCAACTGGCGCCCCGGCAGCGCGGCTCATGTCATCAACCTCAGCCTGCTACCGCTCTCCGAACAGGATGTGCCCTTTCTCGACCAGCGCCTGGGTGAAGGCACCGTGCTGATCCTGGCGCGCGGCTACGGCAACTGCCGCATCAGCAACACCCGCGCGCCCAACTGCTGGCGGGTGCGTTACTTCAACTCCCAGGACGCGCTGATCCTCGACACCATCGAAGTCACCGACCTGCCCGAAGTGGTACTCGCCGCGCCAGAAGACATCGCCGACTCGCTGGAACGTTTCGAAGACGTCATCCAATGGTTCGAAAGTGAGCTTGCCGGGGCCGACCAATGAGCGAGCGTGCAGGTTTCGAAGGCAGCTACCTGGGCGACCGCAATCGGCTACCGGACGATGCACGCCTGGAATGCAAGATCTGCTGGTGGGTCTACGATCCGTCCCAGGGCGATCCGGTATGGCAGATCGCGCCGGGGACGCCGTTCGCGCAGTTGCCCGCACACTGGCGCTGCCCCAATTGCGATGGCGAGGCCGAGCAGTTCATGGTGCTCGATGACTGACCCGCTCGCCCGCGCCAAAGCCCTGGCGCAGCGCTTTCGCGAGATTGCCGACACGCGCATGCGCGGCCTGCCGTTACTCAACCCAGCACTGGGAGTCGAGGCAATCGATTTTGCCCCTCAGCGCCTGGGCCCGGAATCCAACAGTGGATTGCTCGGCATCCTCATCACGCCCTGGTGCATGAACCTGGTCTGGTTACCCGACGACACCCGGAACTCACCCGCCGAAGGCATCACCTGCGAGTATGCACTGGGTGGCGAACGCTTGAGCTTCATCGGCAGCGTCGATGAACGAATCGGCCATTACCGGAGCTGCTCGCTGTTCTCGCCCATGTTCGAGTTCCGCGACCCACAAAGCGCTCGGGATATGGCTCACCAGGTATTGGCCGCTCTACGCCGTCCGCCCGTTGAACAGCCGGCCAACCCGAGCCGCCGTGGCTTGTTCTTCCGCCTGGCAGGAGCCCGTCAATGAGTGTTGGCGAAGGCCTTTCGCGTCTGGCCGGTTCGCTACGCGTGCGCCCGGCGCAGCAGCCGGCACTGCTCGGTGGTCGCCCGCCACTGGCCGGACGCTTGCTGCGCGGGCAGCCGGCGGAAGCGGCAGTGCGTCATCTTCCGCTGATCTACAGCCTCTGCGGCCAGGCCCATCGGCTGACTGCCGAACTGGCGCTGCAAGCCGCGATACAGGGCGGCGGCGAGCCTGATGATCAGGCTCGCCAGCGCCTTCGCGAGGAAAACATCCGCGAACACCTGCGGCATATCCTGCTGGATTGGCCGCGTCTTCTGGCAGGCCCGCAATCCGGCGTGAAGCTGCTCTCGCCCCGGCCGGCTCAGAACCTCGACAGCTGGTTCGATGGCTCAGCCCAGGACTGGCTGCAACGTTGGCACACCGACCCACGCAAGGCTCTGCTGGAGTGGAGCCTCCATAGCCATCACCCTCTGGCCCGCCTGCTGCACGACTGCCGTCGGCGTGCTGAGGCGCTTGTGCTATCGGCCCAGGCACTGCCGACCACCCCGGCCAGCCTGCTGGAAATCGGCCGAAGCCTGGGCGGTGAAGAGGATTTCCTGCGCCGTCCCGAACTGTGCGGCGAACCACGCGAGACCGGCGCCTGGACGCGCGGACGGGAAACCCGCCCGGAGCGCTACGACACCGCCTGGCTGCGCCTGGGCGCACGCCTGGCCGACCTCGTCGAACTGAGTCAGGCGCCTGCCGCACCGCTGGAGATGGGCGCACTGGCTCTGGGCGAAAGTCAGGCGCTGGCCTGGAGCGAAACCGCCCGTGGCCTGCTGCTGCACCGGGTACGCCTCGAACCCGCCCCCGGCGGCTGGAAAATCTGTGACTACCGGATACTGGCACCTACCGAGTGGAACCTGCATCCTCGTGGAACGCTGGCGCGGGCGCTTGAGACCCTGCCCGACGATGCCATGGCAGCACGCCAGGCGGAACTGTTGCTGGCGGTATTCGATCCTTGCCTTCCCTACCGACTGGAAAGTCCCGTGCTCACCCCAGTCAATACCGCAGGAGCGTTGCACGATGCATGAGGTCAGTCTGGCCGGGGGCATTCTCGCCGCCGTTGACGACGCCGCGCGCAAGGACCCGTTCCGGCGCGTCAGCCGCCTGCGCCTGGAGGCCGGCAAATTGGCCGGAGTCGAGGTTGAGTCACTGCGCTTCGCCCTTGAGGCCATCGCTCCCGGCAGCCTGCTCGAAGGCGCACAGATCGTGATCGAACAGCCCGACGGCCAGGCCTGGTGTCTGGACTGCGCCACCAACGTACCGCTGGTCCAGCGCGGTGCTCCCTGCCCGCAGTGTGGCGGCTTCTGGCTGCAACCCAATGCCGGCACCCAATTGCGAATCCTCGACCTGCAGGTCGAGGACCACTGATCCCGCGACAGGAGGAACGCCATGTGCGTCGTCTGCGGCTGCTCCAGCGGCCACTCCCATGACAGTCACTCGCATCCCGCACCAGACTCTGCACCCAGTACCGATGTGATGGATGCAGGTGGCGACCTGCACTACGGCCTGGGCACCGCCGGGGTGTCCCTGCCCGGCGTCAGCCAGTCGCGCACCATCCAGATCGAGCAGGATGTCCTCGGCGAGAACGACCGCCATGCCAGACGCAATCGCCAGGGCTTCGAAAGCCACCAGGTGCTCGCCCTGAACCTGGTGTCCAGCCCCGGCTCGGGCAAGACGACCCTGCTCTGCGCCACCCTCGAAGCCTTGCGTGCACAGCACCCGCACCTGCCGCTGTCGGTGATCGAAGGCGACCAGCAGACCAGCAATGATGCCGAGCGCATTCGCGCCACCGGCGTCGCGGCGATCCAGGTCAACACCGGCAAGGGCTGCCATCTCGATGCGCGGATGGTCGCCGACGCCTACGCGCGCCTGCCGCTGCACGACGCAGTGCACGCCCATCATGGACACGCCCATGCCATGCCGTTGCAGGCGCCCGCCGCCGGGCTGGGCGCCGGCACACTGCGTCCGGTCAAGCCCCACGCCCCGGCCGGCATTCTGTTCATCGAGAACGTCGGCAACCTGGTCTGCCCTGCCCTGTGGGATCTGGGTGAAGCGGCCAAGGTGGCGATTCTGTCGGTGACCGAGGGTGAGGACAAACCGCTGAAGTACCCCGACATGTTCGCGGCGGCGGGGTTGATGCTGTTGACCAAGACCGACCTGCTGCCGCATCTGGACTTCGACGTGCAGCGCTGCCTGGAGTATGCCCAGCGGGTCAACCCCGGCTTGCGCGTGATCCAGCTCAGCGCCCGGAATGGCAGCGGCATGCAGGCCTGGCTGGACTGGCTGCTCGGCGACCGGACACTGCGCGCCGATGCCCGGTCCGCGCGCATTGCCGCCCTGGAAGCGGAGCTCGCTCAGCTCAAGGCGCGCCATGACTGAGCTGAGAATCCAGAGCCTGCCCGGCGCTGCGACCTGGCCGCCGGTTCTGGCCTGCGGCGCATGGCTGAAGAACAGCGCCTGTCTGCTGCAGGGCGATCAGGTCATCTGGTCCCCGGTACACGGTGACCTCGGTGAACCGGACAACTGCCTGGCGCTGGAAGACTCGCTGGAGTGCTTGCTCGGCCATGCCGAAACCCGCCCGCGCGCCATCGCCCATGACCTGCACCCGGACTTCCACAGCACCCGGTTGGCGTTCGATGTAGCAGCTCGCCTGGGCGTCCCGGCGCTGGGCGTGCAGCATCATCATGCGCACATCGCCGCCCTTCAGGCCGAACACGGTCTGCAGGGGCCGGCCCTCGGACTGGCACTGGATGGCGTGGGCCTGGGCACTGACGGTAACGCCTGGGGCGGCGAGCTGCTGTGGGTCGACCACGGCGCCTGGCGTCGCCTCGGAGCATTACTGCCGCTGCCCCTCCCCGGTGGCGATATCGCCGCTCGCGAGCCATGGCGGCTGGTGGCCGCGGCGCTGCATCTGCTCAGACGCAGCGAAGAGATCGGCCCGCGCCTGGCCCCACTGGTCGGCGCCCAGCCTGCCGCCACCGTGGCCCGGATGCTCGAACGTCAGCTCAACTGCCCGACCAGCAGCGGCGCCGGACGCTGGTTCGATGCCGCCGCCGGTATTCTCGGGCTGAGTGTGCGCCAGGCCTTCGAAGCCGAAGCAGCGATCGCCCTCGAACGCTGCGCAACCGACTATCTGAGTCAGCATCCGGCCCCGGACGTCGCCGGACTCTGGCAAGTGCGCCACGACGGGCGCCTGGATCTCCTGCCGCTGCTGGCCCGACTGTTCGAGCTGGCCGACCAGGGCCGCGCCCATGAAGGCGCCGCCCTGTTCCACCTGACCCTCGCCGCCGCCCTGGCCGACTGGGTGGCACAGCAGCCCACGGAACTCTCGGTGCTGTTGGGCGGCGGCTGTTTTGCCAATCGCCTGCTCAGCGCGCAATTGAGCGATCTTCTGTCACTTCAGGGGCGGTGTGTATTCGGCACGCAAACCGTTTCCTGCGGCGATGCCGGCCTGGCCCTGGGGCAGGCCTGGGTCGCCGCGCAGTGGGCCGTCCCGGCCTGTGAGGCGGCGCTGCCGCTGGAGGATATTGCCCCATGTGTCTAGCCATTCCCGCCCGCGTGGTCGAACTGCGCGATAACGACCAGGCGCTGGTCGATCTCGGCGGCATCCGCAAGGAAATCTCCCTGGCGCTGGTCAATGGCGCGCAGCTGGGTGACTACGTGATCGTCCACGTGGGCTATGCCCTCGGGCTGATCGACCCGGAAGAAGCGCAGCGCACCCTGGAGATGTTCAATGAGCTGGGCCAGTCCCAGGGGCTGGAGCCATGAAATACATCGATGAATACCGCGACGGCGAACTCGCCCGGCAGATCGCCCAACGCATCCGCACAGTCGCACAGCCGGAACGGGAATACCGCTTCATGGAATTCTGTGGCGGCCATACCCATGCTATCTCCCGCTATGGCGTGAGCGACCTGCTGCCAACCAACGTACGCCTGATCCACGGGCCCGGCTGCCCGGTCTGTGTGTTGCCGATCGGGCGAATCGATCTGGCCATCCGCCTGGCCATGGAGCGGCAGGTGATCCTCTGCAGCTACGGCGACACGATGCGCGTGCCAGCCTCCGATGGACTCTCGCTGCTGCGCGCCAAGGCCCGGGGCGCGGACATCCGCATGATCTACTCGCCCCAGGACGCGCTGAAGATCGCCGAGGCCAACCCTGAGCGCGAAGTGGTGTTCTTCGCCGTCGGCTTCGAGACCACCACCCCACCCACCGCCCTGGTGATTCGCGAAGCGGCGCGGCGCGCAGTGGACAATTTCAGCGTGCTCTGCTGCCACGTCCTCACCCCGCCCGCCATTGCCCACATTCTCGACGCACCGGCCGAACAGGCGGTAGCGCTGGACGGCTTCATCGGCCCGGCACACGTCAGCGTGGTCATCGGCGCAGGTGCCTATGGCGAGTTCGCCCGGCGCTACCGCAAGCCGGTGGTGATCGCCGGCTTCGAACCGCTGGACGTGCTGCAGTCCATACTCATGCTCGTGCAGCAGGTCAACGAAGGCCGCGCCGAGGTGCAGAACGAATTCATCCGGGCCGTCAGCGACGAAGGCAGCCGGCCGATGCAAGCGTTGATGGAGGAGGTCTTCGAACTGCGCGAATGCTTCGAATGGCGCGGCCTGGGCGAGATGCCCGCCAGCGCCCGGCGCATCCGCCCGGCCTTCGCCCGGCACGACGCCGAAGCGCGCTTCGCCCTGCACTACCAGTCCGTACCGGACCACAGGGCCTGCGACTGCGGGCCGATCCTGCGCGGGCAGAAACAGCCTGTCGACTGCCGACTGTTCGGCACGGTCTGCACCCCGGAGAACCCTGTCGGCTCCTGCATGGTTTCCAACGAGGGCGCCTGCGCCGCGCACTACGCCTACGGGCGCTACAAGGACATCGAGGTAACCCGCGTATGACCTCCCCCACTGCCGTCAGACGCGCCTACGTGCGCCCTCTGAACCTGCGCGACGGCCGCATCGAGATGGCCCACGGCTCCGGCGGCCGGGCCTCGGCGCAACTGATCGAGGAAATCTTCCTGCGCGCCTTCGACAATCCCTGGCTACGCCAGGGCAACGATGGGGCGACACTGGCTACGGTGCTGGGCACGGGTGAGCGACTGGTGATGGCGACCGACGCCCACGTGATCTCGCCGCTGTTCTTCCCCGGTGGCGATATCGGCAGCCTGTCGGTACACGGCACCGTCAACGATGTCGCCATGAGCGGCGCTCGCCCCCTGTACCTGTCGGCCAGCTTCATCCTCGAAGAAGGCTTCCCCCTCGCCGACCTCAAGCGCATTGCCGACTCCATGGGCCGCGCCGCGCAGGAAGCCGGCGTCGCCATCGTCACAGGCGATACCAAGGTGGTCGAGCGTGGCAAGGGCGATGGCGTGTTCATCAGCACCACAGGAGTCGGCGTGGTGGCCGCCGGCATCGATACCAGCGGCAACCGCGCGCGCCCCGGCGATGTGATCCTCGTGTCCGGCTGCATCGGCGAGCACGGCGTAGCGATCCTCTCGCAACGCGAATCCCTGGAGTTCGAGACACAGATACGGTCCGACAGTGCAGCACTGCACGGTCTGGTGATGTGCATGCTCGAAGCCGTACCGGGCATACGCGTATTGCGCGACCCCACGCGCGGCGGGCTGGCAGCGACGCTCAACGAGATCGCCGGGCAATCCGACGTGGGCATGCTGCTCGATGAAGCCGCCATCCCGGTGCAGCCGCAGGTGGAAGCCGCCTGCGAATTGCTCGGGCTCGATCCCTTGTACGTCGCCAACGAAGGCAAGCTGGTGGCGATCTGCGACGCGCGCGACACCGACACCCTGCTGCAAGTGATGCGTGCCCATCCGCTGGGCGCACAGGCGGCGCGAATCGGCAGCGTCATCGAGGACGGGCACGGCTTCGTGCAGATGCAAACCCGTTTCGGTGGCCGCCGCATCGTCGACTGGCTCGCAGGAGAGCAACTACCGCGGATCTGCTAGCGGCTGGCGAGCCACAAAGCGTCTGGGCTGCCGGCAAGCACGGAGCATCTCCGCGCTAGCCGAAAAACAAAGGCCCCTTGCGGGGCCTTTGTCGTTTGCTCGCTTAGCGAGAGGCCTTGCGGCGCAACGCCGAGGGACTGAAATTGGAGTCGTCCGGGGCCGGCTGGCTGAAGTCGGCGGTGCCAGGCTCCTCGTTGTCCAGCCACTGGATGCTGTAGCGGTGCGCCTGGAGGTCATGGAAGGTGTCCAGGGCGGTCCACACCATCGGCTGCTCGTAGAAGCTCTTCAGGTAGGCCAGCGACACGCGCCACAGCTCGCCGCGGCCGTCGTACTGGTCCACCACGGCGGCGCCCCAGCTGTCCTCGTCGAGGTAGAGGGTGCGGCGCGAGTAGATGTGCCGCGCGCCGGGCTTCAGCTTGCCGTCCACTACCCACACGCGGTGCAGTTCGTAACGGGTGTACTTGGGATTGACGTGGCCCGGGGTGAGCAGGTCCTTGTACTTAACCTCCGGGCTGGTGATCTGGTAGTTGTTGTAGGGAATGTAGATTTCCTTCTTGCCCACCAGGGTCCAGTCGTAGCGGTCCGGCGCGCCGTTGTACATGTCGGTGTCGTCGGCGGTGCGCAGACCGTCGGAGTCTTCGATCGGAGTGTCGTAGGCCAGCGTCGGGGCGCGGCGCACGCGTCGCTGGCCGGGGTTGTAACCCCAGGCCTGGCGCGGTTCCTTGACCTGGTCGAGGGTCTCCTGGACCAGTGCGCCGTTGCCGGCCAGGCGAGCCGGCGCGGTGGTGAAGGTCATGTAGTAGAACAGTGTATTGCCGAGCTTGTCGTAGCTGCCCTTGGGGTCGTAGAAACGGAACAGCGCCTCGTCCTGGGAGGTCACCAGCGCGTAAGCGCCGTTACGCTGCACGCCGGCCTGGGACGAACGCCGCACGATATAGGTGCCGCGGTAGCGGGCGATGTGATTCCACACCGCTTCCACGCCACTTTTCGGGATCGGGAACGGCACGCCGCCGTAGGCGTCGGAGAAGCCGTTGCCGCCCTCCACCAGCTTGGCACTGGTGGCGTTCTTGTAGATGTTGTCGTAGATCCACTGTGGCGCGGAACCGGTACGGTGGGTCTCGTAGACCGGCATCTGGTAACTGTCCGGATAGGCGTTGAACAGTGCGATCTGCCCCGCGGTCAGGTTGGCCTTGTACTGGTCAAGGTTGGCCTTGGTGATGACGAACTTCGGCTTCTCCCCAGCGAACGGATCGACATGGTGCGCACCCGGCCCCTTGTAGCCGGCGGGTGCCGAGGTCAGGCCGCCGCTCCAGGCAGGAATGGTGCCAGCGGCGTTACCGGCCTTCTCCGCGCCCATGGGCGTCAGGCTGCTCTTCAGCTGGGCAGCCTGGTCGGCCGAGACGGCAGCGCGCGCATCGGTGACGGCGAGGGCTGTCAGCGTGGCAAGGACGATCAGGGAACTCTTCTTGTACATGGTCCTCTCCGGATCAGAACGAGTATTTCGCGGTGATCGAGACGTTGTCGCGGTCGCGCATGGAGTTGCTGGAGCCGGCGCCGTAGTAGTTGGTGTACTGGGTGCCGACTTCGAAGGTGTTCAGGTAGCTGGCGTCGATGCCGAGGGTGTAGGCCTTGCGGCCTTCGATGAAGTTGCCGGTGCGGTCGGAGTTGCCGCTGAAGTCCTCCTGGTAGACGGCGTAGGGCGAAAGTTTCACCCCAGCGTAGACGTCGTTCCAGCTACCGGTGAGCAGCAGGGTGTAGCCATAGCTGTCGCGGCTGATCTGCACGTCGTCGTCGTTGCCGCCGACGTAGGCCTTGTCCTGGGCGCCGACGAACTTGCGCTCGGTGCCGTCCCAGGCGGTGTACTTCAGGCTGCTGCCACGGATGTGCTCGGAGGCGAGCTCCGCCACGCCGGTCATGGAGTCGAAGGTCAGGTGCGGGCCGAAGTTGTAGATGGTCGACAGCGAGATGTTGTAGGTCTCGGCGCGTTCATAGTTCTCGAACAGGCTGCCGCGGCACAGCTGCTTGCCGGCCACCTGGGCGCAGGCCTGCCCGGCGGCCACATTGCCGTCGTAGAGGTTGGTCTGGCCCAGCACGCCCTGGGTCAGCAGGTCGCCGAGCAGGTCGTCGGTGGCGGAAATGCTGATGGGCATGTTCGGCCGGTAGGCGATCTCGCCGGATACCGAGGCATCGCCCAGGGTGGTGTTGAAGCTGAAACCGTACATGCGGATGTCTTCGACATAGTCACGGCGGGCTTCGGCGTTGCTCGCCATGTCCAGCGTGGCCAGGCCCGGCACCGCCTCGCCCAGGCCCAGCGGGCCGAGCAGGCTGTTCAACGCGTCGACATCGACACCCTGGTAGTTGCGCAGATCGACCGCGACCTGCGGCTCCTTGGCATGGTAGTTGACGAAGTAGAAACCGAACTCGGTGGAGTTGAGCTCCTCGGCGATGTAGCGGAACGCCACGCCGAACTGGCCGTCGTCGCGCGCCTCGATGTCCTTGCCGATGTTGGCCACCTTGAAGGTGCCGGTGTTCGGATCGAGGAAGGCGTTCGGCCCATGCGGGCCGTTGCCCAGCAGGCCGAGAGAGGCGACCGTCGGGTAGCCGGCCAGCAGTTCCTTGATCAGCGGGTCGGTTTCGGTGGTATAGGCGGTTTCGCCACCATCGCTGAACAGGTCGGTATCGGAGAAGTAGGTACCGACCGAGTCGAGGCGGGTTTCCTTCCACTTCCACTGGTAGAAGGCTTCCATGGAGAGGTCGTCGGTCAGGCCGAGGTTGAAGCTCAGGGCCTCGACCGGCACCAGCACTTCCTTGAGTTCGGAACCCGGCAGGTGGAAGCGTGCGGCGTCGACCGGGTTGATGGTGTTGACCCCACCACGGTAGAACACGCCCTCGCCCCAGTTCAGCACCTGGCGGCCGACGCGGCCGGTCAGCGGGTGCTCGTCGACATCCCAGCTGCCGGACAGGTAGGCATCCAGCAGCTCGGCCTTGCGGCCGGCGATATGCCGGGTGTCGTCGGTGAAGTGGTCGTCCTGCGGGTACGACTGACTGGGACGCTCCACGCCATTGGTGGTGTCGTAGTAGTCGTTGCGCTTGTCCATGATCTGCGTGTCGTAATACGCGGTGCCACGCATGAACAGGCCATAGTTCTGGTACTTGGCCGAGAGGTCGGAAGTGAGCTTGAAGACCTGGGAAACCAGGCCGGTGTCGAAGTTGCGGTTGCCGTCGTCGGCGTTGATGTCGCTGATGTTGCTCTTGTCGCGGCCCTGCACGCGCCACATGGCGCCGTAGGACAACGTGCTGTCCAGCGAGCCGGTGATCTCGTTGTCGGCCAGCTTGAACTCCAGAGCCTGGGCCGAGCCCGCCACCAGCAGCGGCAAGAGTCCCATCACCGCCCCCGCCCGCCGCGGCGCCCAGAAAATGGACGAGCGCGCACCCAATCGACTGTTCATAGACAGCATTACCTCCATGGCCAAGATTTATCGCCCCGGTCATTGCGGCCAGAGCTGTTCTTATTCGTTTCTCGGCTGCCGCCAGCCTCGGACAAAACCGGGCCGCCGTGCAGTAACACTCCTGCCAGAGCGCTTGCGGGCGCTATGGCCCCCCCTCCTCTTCTGCTTGCACGCTGGAGTTGGGACTATCGTGCAGGCAAAGTAACAAACTGTTTCCCCTCTGCCAATGGAAAGGATGTAATCCGTCTCTTTCAACAGGCAAAGAAAAGCCCGGCATATGACCGGGCCCTTCTCTTACAGAGGGTTATTACTGCGTGACTTATTCGACGGTGAAGGTCTTTTCTGCCAGCAGGCGATCGCCCTGAAACACCATGAAGCGCCACTGGCCCTGTACCACCTCATGATTCTCGGTGAACTGGTAGGCCATCACATCGGTGGGCGCGCCCACGACCAGCTTCTGCACCACTTCGAACTTGTCGTGGCGCTGGCCATCGGGGCTGACCACGCCGGGAGTGAAGTACAGCAGCGTCAGCGGAGTATCGCCCTCGACCTTGCCACTGAGCTGGTAGCGCAGGCCGAACTTGGTGCCCAGCTTGGCCGGCACGCGGGTGGTGGACTCGAGCTCCTGCTCGCTGCGCGTCAGCACGCGCTCGCCCGGCTGGTAATCCTTGTAGTTGCTGACGAAGACGCCGTACTCGACCGGGCCGTTGACGCGCACTTCGGCAAAGGCCGAGGAGGCGAAGGCAGAAGCCAGGGAGAGAGCCAGGACTGCTGGCAGGCGGGAAATGGGCATGTCGCGCTCCTTGTTGGGGTCCGCGCGAGGCTATGACATCGCCGTGACAGCCTGATGACAGCTTGGCGCCGCGTGGGTAGGCATGGCGCCAAGCGTCTATCATGCGTGGATCGGACCACTGGACACCATCATGAGCGACAGCCTGCTAGCCATCCGCCCGCGCGCCGAAGACGTCGAGGGCGTGCCCATCCTGCGGCCCCTGCCGTCTGCACAGCGGCGCAGCATCGGCCCCTTCGTATTCTTCGACCACATGCTCGAAAGCAGCTTCGCGCCGGAGCATGGCATGGACATCCGCCAGCACCCGCACATCGGCCTGTCCACCCTCACCTACCTGTTCGAGGGCCAGGTGCAGCACAAGGACAGTCTCGGCTCGGACCAGCGGGTACTGCCCGGCGACGTCAGCTGGATGACCGCCGGCCGCGGCGTCGCCCACGTCGAGCGAACCCCCGCCGACCTGCTGCACAGCGGCTCGCGCCTGCACGGCCT
This sequence comes from Pseudomonas sp. HS-18, assembly GCF_020401845.1. NCBI lineage: Bacteria > Pseudomonadati > Pseudomonadota > Gammaproteobacteria > Pseudomonadales > Pseudomonadaceae > Pseudomonas > Pseudomonas sp. HS-18. The sequence continues at coordinate 2,798,001 of NZ_CP084413.1, read as the reverse complement.
GCAGGTCTGGCTGGCTCTGCCGCGCGAGCTCGAGAGTTGCGAGCCCAGCTACAGCCACCACGCCAGCGCCAGCCTGCCGGAAAGCGACCACCTGGGCGTGCGCATCCGCATGATCGCCGGCACCGGCTTCTGCCTGGAGTCACCGGTGCCGGTGCACTCCAGAACGCTTTACGCCGACCTGCAACTCAATGCTGGCGCGACCCTGGTGATACCCGACGAACACCCCGAACGGGCGCTCTACCTCATCGAGGGAGAGGCCCTCCTGGACGACGAGCCCTTGTCACCGCACGAGCTGGTGGTGCTGCCCGAAGGTGAAACCTTCACCCTCAGTGCCTGTGGCGACTGCCATGCCGTGATCGTCGGCGGCGAGCCGCTGGATGGTCCGCGACGGATGAACTGGAACTTCGTCGCCAGCGACCCGGCACTGATCGACAACGCTCGTGCCCGCTGGGCCGCCCACGACTGGCCGACGGTGCCGGGTGAGCAGGAACGCATCGAGTTGCCGCGCTAGCCGAACAGAGAAACCTATCGGATATCGCCGCCGCGCTGTCGAACACCGGCGAATGCTTGAGGACTCGCGCGAAGGCCTGCTGTAGCATCGCGCGCCCTGAACCCTTGCCCCCGGCAAGCCCGCTACTTCTGGCCCGAGGAGTCCGCGATGGACCAGTCGACCGCCCAACGCCACACCAGCGCCCTCACCGTGCTGACACTGCTGTTCTTCATGTGGGGCCTGATCACTTCGCTGAACGACATCCTCGTGCCGCACCTCAAGGCCGTCTTCACGCTGTCCTATGTGGAGGCCTCATTGGTGCAGTTCTGCTTCTTCGGCGCCTACTTCATCATGTCCTTCCCCGCCGGGCGGCTGGTGGAGAAGGTCGGCTACAAGAGCGGCATCATCGTCGGCCTGTCCACAGCCGGCCTCGGCTGCCTGCTGTTCTACCCGGCGGCCGGCTCGCAGTCCTATCCGTTCTTCCTCGCCGCGCTGTTCATCCTCGCCTCGGGCATCACCCTGCTGCAGGTTGCGGCCAACCCCTACGTGAATGTGCTCGGCCCCGCCGCCACCGCGGCCAGCCGGCTGAACCTGACCCAGGCGTTCAACTCCCTGGGCACGACGGTCGGCCCGCTGCTGGGTTCGGTGACCATCCTCGCCATCGGAGCCGGTGCCGCTTCGCAGATCGGTGGCTCCGCCGCCAGCGAAGCCGACTCGGTGAAGACGCCTTACCTGGTGCTGGCCGGGCTGCTGTTCGCCATCGCCGTGCTGATCGCCCTGTTCCGCCTGCCGAAGATCCATCACGGCGAACCCACCGATGGCGCGGCAGGCCGCCAGTCGATCCTCGCCCACCGGCACCTGGTGTTCGGGGTCATCGCGATCTTCTGCTACGTCGGCGCCGAAGTCTCCATCGGCAGCTACCTGGTGAGCCTGATGGGCCAGCCGGACATCGCCGGGCTGCCGGCGGAGCAGGCCGGCAAGTACCTGTCGTTCTACTGGGGTGGCGCCATGGTCGGTCGCTTCATCGGCAGCGCCCTGATGCGCGCGATCGCGCCGAACCGTCTGCTGGCCTTCAACGCCGTGGCCATCGCGGTGCTGATCGGCATAGCGCTGACCCTGGGCGGGCACGTGGCGATGTGGGCGCTGATCCTGATCGGCCTGTTCAATTCGATCATGTTCCCGACCATCTTCTCTCTCGCTCTGGAGGGCCTGGGCAACCTCACCAGCAAAGGCTCCGGCCTGCTCTGCATGGCCATCGTCGGCGGCGCGCTGATGCCGCTGGTGCAGGCCTTCTTCGCCGACCGTATCGGCCTGCTGCCCTCCTTTGCCGTGCCGCTGGTGTGCTACCTGTACATCATCTGGTTCGGTGCGCGCGGCTATCGTGCCGACCAATCAGCCTCCGCCCCTGCCGGCACCCCCTGAAACCACACTGCGACGGGGCGCGGTGTCCGCGCCCCTTTCACCTGATTCCTACAGGCCTATCGGCCCCCTCGCCCTAGCTGGCGTCAGCTCGTTCCCGAAGACTGCCTTCCGTTTCCCTCCGCCGACCCTCTTCGGCGCAAGGGACCGATTTCCCCGGAAGGAGCACACCCCGTGGCTGACCCCCTCTCGCTGGTCGTCAATGGCCAGCCCCGGCACCTCGCCGTGGCCGCCGATACGCCGCTGCTGTACGTCCTGCGCAACGACCTGCAGCTCAATGGCCCCAAGTTCGGCTGCGGCCTGGGCGAGTGCGGCGCCTGTACCGTGCATCTCGACGGCATCGCCACCCGCTCCTGCGTCACGCCGGTCTCCGCGGCTGTGGGGCGCCAGGTCACCACCCTGGAAGGTCTCGGTACACTGGATGCCCCGCACCCGGTCCAGCAGGCCTTCATCGACGAGCAGGCGGCGCAGTGCGGTTACTGCAGCAACGGCATGATCATGACCAGCGCAGCCCTGCTCGCCCGCAACGGCTCGCCCAGCGACGAGGAGATCCGCCAGGAACTGGCCTATAACCTGTGCCGCTGCGGTACCCACGTGCAGATCCTCAGTGCCGTGCGCAGGGCCGCCGAGCGAATCGGCAACCGCGGCCAGGAAAACCCGGCATGAGCCTGCTCGGCCGCCGTGAGTTCCTGAAGGCCGGCGCGGCCCTGCTGGTCAGCACTCAACTGCCTGCCCCATTGCTGGCGCAAGGCGCCGATGGCGTGTTGACCCTCGACGAGGTCGACAGCTTCATTGCCATCGCCGGCAACGGCACCATCACCGCTGCCTGCGGCCATGTCGACCTCGGCACCGGCATACGCACTGCCCTGACCCAGATAGTCGCCGAGGAGCTGAATGTCGACCTGCAGCAGATCACCCTGCTGCTGGGTGACACCCGCTACACGCCCGACCAGGGGCCGACCATCGCCAGTTCGACCCTCCAGGTCAGCGCCATTCCGCTGCGCCGGGCAGCCGCCGAGGCAAGGGAGTTCCTGATGCAGCGCGCGGCGCAACACCTCCGGGTCGACATTCGCCAGCTCGACTGCGCCGGCGGGGCAATCTTCGTCAGAGGCAAACCCACCCGCAGTATCGGCTACGGCGAACTGCTGCGTGGCGAGCGCTTCGAACTGAAGGTCGATGCCAGCGCGCCGCTCAAGGCCCACAGCGATTACCGCGTGGTCGGCCGCTCGGTGCCGCGCCTGGACATCCCGGCCAAGGTCACGGGCGGGCTGACCTACGTACACGACATGCGCCTGCCGGGCATGCTCCATGGCCGCGTGGTGCGGCCGCCCTACACCGGTGCGGATGTCAGCGCGCCGCTGGGCAGGAGCCGGGCGGAAGTGGATGAGCAGTCCGTAGCCCACCTGCCCGGTTTTGTCCGGCTGGTGATAATAGGTGACTTCATCGGCGTGGTAGCCGAGCGCGAAGAGCAGGCGATCCACATTGCCCGCCAGCTGAAAGTACGCTGGAAGCACTGGAGCGGCCTGCCACCCCTGGGCCTGGACGAACTGGAATCCACCCTGCGTGCCCATCCCAAGCAGCCACGCATGCTCCAGGACGACATGCAGATGGATGCCGCGCTGGCGCAGCTCCACCGTCCCCTGCAGCGCACCTACGTCTGGCCCTATCAGCAGCACGCCTCCATCGGCCCATCCTGCGCGCTCGCGCACTTCGAGGATGGCCTGATGAAGGTCTGGTCGGGCAGCCAGAACCCCCACGACCTGCGTGCCGACCTGGCGACCTTGCTGGGCATGCAGCCGGAACAGGTCGAGGTCATCCGGATGGAAGCGTCGGGCTGCTATGGCCGCAACTGCGCCGACGACGTGAGCGCCGATGCCGCGCTGCTCGCCCTGGCCGTCGGCCGACCGGTGCGCGTGCAACTGATGCGCGAACAGGAACACGGCTGGGAGCCCAAGGGTTCGGCGCAACTGATCGAAGTCCGCGGCGGGCTGGATGAGAACGGCGACGTGGCGGCGTACGACTTCTCAACCTGCTACCCCTCCAATAACGCGGCCAACCTGGCCCTGCTGCTCACCTCGCGGGTGGACGCCAAGCCGCAGATAACCCAGATGGGCGATCGCACCGCCGTCCCGCAATACGCCTTTGCGCACATGCGGGTGGTCTGCAACGACGCAGCCCCCATCGTTCGCGCCTCGTGGATGCGCGGCGTATCGGCACTGCCCAACGTCTTCGCCCATGAGTCCTACATCGACGAACTGGCGCAGATGGCCGGCGCCGACCCCATCGAATTCCGCCTGCGCTACCTGCATGACGAACGTGCCATAGCGCTGATCAACGCGCTGGCCACCGCCGCCCAGTGGCAGCCGCGCGTCTCGCCCAACCCGCGGGCACGCCAGGGCAACCTGCTGGTCGGCCGCGGCTTCGCCTACGCGCGCTACTTCCACAGTACCTTCCCAGGGTTCGGCGCGGCCTGGGCGGCGTGGATAGTCGACGTCGAGGTCGAGCCGCACACCGGCGCCGTCCGCGTGACCGAGGTCCACGTGGCGCAGGACTGCGGGCAGATGGTGAATCCCGACGGGGTACGCCACCAGGTCCACGGCAACGTGATCCAGGCCACCAGCCGTGCACTGATGGAGTGCTCGACCTTCGACCGCAGCGGTGTCACCAGCCTGGAATGGGGTGGCTACCCGATCCTCGGATTCCCCCAGGTGCCCAGGATCACCGCGCTGCTGCTCGACCGCCCCGGTACACCGCCGCTGGGGGCCGGCGAATCTGCCTCGGTACCCAGCGTCGCCGCCATCGCCAATGCCCTGCACGACGCGACGGGCGTGCGCTTCACCCGCCCGCCGTTCACGCCAGAACGGGTACTGGCTGCCCTGAACGAGAAACAACCCAAATGAAAAACCACTCACCGGGCATCATCGCAGCGCTGGCCGCATCAAGCCTGGTAGCGCTGGCCATTACCTGGAAAGGGAGCATTGCACCAGCCGACCCGCCGGCCGTCGACAGCTTCGGTGCCGAGTCCATCGCCCGCGGGCAGAAACTGGCGGCCCTGGGCGACTGCGCCGCCTGCCACACCCGTGAAGGTGGCGCGCCGCTGAGCGGTGGCCGTGCGATGGCCACACCGTTCGGCACGCTCTACACCAGCAACCTCACCCCGGACCGCGATACCGGGCTGGGCAGCTGGTCCTTCGAGGCCTTCGAGCGAGCGATGCGCGAAGGTGTCTCGCGGGAGGGCGACTACCTCTACCCGGCCTTCCCCTACACCGCCTTCACCCGCATTGGCGACGAAGACCTGCGCGACCTCTACGCCTACCTGATGAGCCGGCCGCCGGTGAAGGCGCAGCCCAGGGCCAACCGCCTGCGCTTCCCCTACAGCCAGCGCAGGCTGATGGCCACCTGGAACCTGCTGTATTTCGACCAGGGCCGCTTCCAGCCTCAGCCGCAGCGCGATGCGGCCTGGAACCGCGGCGCCTATCTGGTGGAGGGGCTCGGCCACTGCAGCGTCTGCCATTCACCGCGCAACGCACTGGGTGCCGAGCGTGCCGGCAAGCAACGCTTCACCGGTGCGACAGTGGACGGCTGGCAGGCGCCCCCTCTCGACGGCAGCGGCCAGACGGCGATTCCCTGGACCCAGGCGACGTTGTACGACTATCTGCGCAACGGCTTCTCGCGCTACCACGGCGGCGCCGCCGGCCCCATGGCAGCGGTAGCTGCAGGCCTTGCGCAGCAACCGGACGCGGACCTGCAAGCCATGGCGCGCTACCTCGCGAGCCTCCGGCCGGAACAGCCCGTCGACTTCTCGCCACAGAAGCAGGCGAGCGAGTTGGAAGAGCGTACCTACGGCACCCTGCAACCGGTCAGCGGTACTGGCGCAAGGCTATTCAATGGCGCCTGCATGGCCTGCCACCATGACGGCGACAGCCCGAAGCTCAATGGCGTGCGGCCGTCACTGGCTGTGAGCAACAAACTCTATGCGGCCACGCCGGACAATCTGCTGAGGGTGATCCTGGATGGCATCGGCGAACCCGCCCGACCGGAGCTGGGCTACATGCCGGCGTTCCGTCACAGCCTCAACGACGAACAGATTGTCGCGCTGGCGCGCTTCCTGCGGGAGGACTTCGCCGGCCTGCCAGCCTGGCCGGACCTCGAATTCAAGGTCGCCAAGCTGCGCTGAGCCCGGCGTGGGGGAGCGGCGCGACCGCCCTCCCCCCGATGCCGTCAGGCGCCGAAGCGCTCCTCCAGCAGGTCGAACATCGCGGCGAAGGCACGGCGTGCCACCTTGGCGTCGTACTGCATCTTGCCGGGAATCTGCGCGTGCGGGTCGGTGAAGGAATGCGCGGCGCCGCCGTAGCTGGTCAGGGTCCAGTCCACCCCGGCATCGATCATTTCCTTGGCGAAACCGCTGAGCTGCTCGCGCGGCACGAACGGGTCGACAGCGCCGTCGAGGACCAGTACCGATCCCTTGATGTTCTGCGCATCGGCCGGGTTCGGCGTATCCAGGGTGCCGTGGAAGGACACCGCAGCCGCCAGCGGCGCGCCGTCACGGGCCAGTTCCAGGGAGCAGCAGCCGCCGAAGCAGAAGCCGAAGGTGGCCAGCTTCGCGGTATCCAGCGGCGCCTTGTCGGCCTGTTCCAGCAGGGTCTTCAGCGAAAGCTGCATGCGCTTGCGCAGCAATGCACGGTCGTTCTTCAGCGGCATCATGGCGGCGCCGGCCTGTTCCGTGCCATTGGGGCGCACATCCTTGCCGTAGAGATCGGCCACCAGCACCACATAGCCGCGCTCGGCGACCTTGCGGGCGATATCCACTGCGCCCTGGCTGACGCCCATCCAGTTCGGCGCCATCAGCAGGCCGGGACGCGGCGCGTTGCTGGCGGCATCGAATACCAGTTGGCCTTCGAAGGACACGCCATCGAGGCTATAGGCGACAGGTTGCACGCTGATCTGGCTCATTCGGGTAGTCCCCTTTCGCTTGTCGGTGTAGTTGATCGAGTACTGGAAAAACACAAAGCCCGCCGAAGCGGGCTTTGGGCTGGTTCAGCTTAGGCGGAAAGTTCCACCAGCAGCTTGTTCAGGCGGCGCACATAAGCGGCCGGGTCCTTCAGGCTGTCCCCCGCGGCCAGGGCGGCCTGGTCGAAGAGGATGTGGGTCAGTTCGCCGAAGCGGTCTTCGTCGGCTTCCGCGTCGAGCTTCTCGATCAGCGGGTGGGCCGGGTTGAACTCGAAGATCGGCTTGGCTTCCGGCACCTTCTGCCCGCTGGCCTCGAGGATCTGGCGCATCTGCAGGCCCAGGTCCTGCTCGCCGATGGCGAGGATCGCCGGCGAGTCGGTCAGGCGGTGGGAGACACGCACCTCGGCGACTTCATCGCCCAGTGCGGCTTTCAGGCGCTCGGCCAGGCCTTCCTTGGCCTTGGCGATCTCTTCCTGGGCCTTCTTGTCCTCTTCCGAGTCCAGGCTGCCCAGGTCCAGGTCGCCGCGGGCGACGTCGACCAGTTGCTTGCCGTCGAATTCCGGCAGGTAGCTCATCAGCCACTCGTCGATGCGGTCGGTGAGCAGCAGCACTTCGATGCCTTTCTTGCGGAAGACTTCCAGGTGCGGGCTGTTCTTCACCTGGGCGAAGCTCTCGCCGGTGAGGTAGTAGATCTTGTCCTGGCCTTCCTTCAGACGGCCGATGTAGTCGGCCAGGGAAACGCTCTGCTCGCCGCTCTCGTCGCTGGTGGAAGAGAAGCGCAGCAGGCCGGCGATCTTGTCCTTGTTGGCGAAGTCCTCGGCGGGGCCTTCCTTGAGCACCTGGCCGAAGTTCTTCCAGAAGCCCTTGTAGGCCTCGGCGTCATTGCTGGCGAGTTTTTCCAGCATGTCCAGGGAGCGCTTGGTCAGCGCGGACTTCATCGAATCGACGATGGGGCCGGACTGCAGGATCTCGCGGGAGACGTTCAGCGACAGGTCGTTGGAATCCACCACGCCCTTGATGAAGCGCAGGTACAGCGGCAGGAACTGGTCGGCCTGGTCCATGATGAACACGCGCTGCACGTAGAGCTTGAGGCCGCGCGGCGCCTCGCGGTGGTACAGGTCGAACGGCGCGCGGGCCGGGACGTACAGCAGCGAGGTGTACTCGAGCTTGCCCTCGACCTTGTTGTGGCTCCAGGTCAGCGGGTTCTCGAAGTCATGGGCGATGTGCTTGTAGAACTCCTGGTATTCCTCGTCCTTCACCTCGGTGCGCGGACGGGTCCACAGGGCGCTGGCACGGTTGACCACTTCCCACTCGGTTTCAGCCGGCTTGTCGGCCTCTTCCCCGTGGTGCTCCTTCGGCAACTCGATGGGCAGCGCGATGTGGTCGGAGTATTTCTTGATGATGTTGCGCAGGCGCCAGCCGTCGGCGAACTCGTCCTCGCCGTCCTTCAGGTGCAGGACGATGCGGGTGCCGCGCTCGGCTTTCTCGATGGTGGCAACTTCGAACTCGCCCTCGCCCCTGGACGACCAGTGCACGCCTTCGCTGGCCGGCGCACCGGCACGGCGGCTGAACACATCGACCTGGTCGGCGACGATGAAGGCACTGTAGAAGCCCACGCCGAACTGGCCGATCAGGTGGGAATCCTTCTTCTGGTCACCGGAGAGGTTCTTCAGGAAGTCGGCGGTACCGGACTTGGCGATAGTGCCCAGGTGCGCGATCACTTCCTCGCGGCTCATGCCGATGCCGTTGTCTTCGAGGGTGACGGTCTTGGCGTCCTTGTCGAAGCTCACACGGATCTTCAGCTCGGCGCCGCCTTCGAGCAGCTCGGGCTTGGCCAGGGCCTCGAAACGCAGCTTGTCGGCCGCGTCGGAGGCGTTGGAAATCAGTTCGCGAAGGAAGATTTCCTTGTTCGAATACAGGGAGTGAATCATCAGGTGAAGCAGCTGCTTCACTTCGGTCTGGAAGCCCAGTGTTTCTTTTTGAGTCTCCGCGCTCATCGTTTCTCGCTCCGAGGGTGACAAATGCCGCGTCGTGCGGCCGATGTCAGCGAGATGGGGGCTTCCCGAACCAATTCAAGGGGTTGGAGAAAATTCGCCGGCAAATGACCGGCGAAAGGTCAGCGCGCCGGCAGTTCGATGTCGGTCACTTCGCTGGGACGCAGCGTGTAGCTCGCCTCGCCCGGGCCATCGATGACCTGGCGGATGACGATGCGGCCGTCGACATCGAGGCCGACGAAGACGCCCTCGGCAACCCGGCCGCGCTCGGTGGTCACGCGCATGCTGCGGTTGACGTAGCGCTGCGGTGCGGACAGCAGGCGCTCGATGGCCAGGCGACCGCTTTCCGGCGCCTGCGGCACAGGGGCACTGGATTTCGCCGGCGTGGCGGCCGCAAGGGGGGCAGCAGCGACGTTCGACGCCTTCATCCGCGGGTAGCGGTCGTCCCGCACACCCCAGCCGCGCGTGGGGGTCTTCTCCAGCGTGACCTGCAGGTCCTGCGGCGCGCCGCCTACCTCGACGGTCAGTGCAACCTCCTGGGAGGCACGCTGGGTATCCAGGGCAGGCATGCGGGTGACGGCGACATCACGACGCGCAAAGCGGCGCTGCAGGTAGTCCTGCAGTACATAACGCAAGGTATCGCGGGAGTCGAAGCGGGTATCCACCTCGCCATCGCGATAGCGCAGGCGGTCGGTGAAGACTTCGATGGTGCCCGAAAGCGTGGTCTGCATCTGGGCCGGCAGCACCAGGTGGAAGGCGCCCTCCAGGCGGTTGGGAGCCTTCGGCGTCAGGTCCAGGTGCAGGCTGTAGCCACGCTGCAGACGGACCGCTTCGGGCAGGTCCTGGCTTGGCGCGAGCCAGCTGACTTCGATTTCCGGCAGGCGTCCCTTGTCGTCGGGCAGCACGTCCAGCCTGAGCGGGCCGCTGACCGGCGCAGCCAGGCGCACCTGGATTTCGCGGTGAGCGTAGAAGTCCTGGCCTTCGCGCAGGCTGAGCACACCGTCGATGAACTCGGCCTGTTCGGGCACGAAGGGCTGGCCATTCAGCTCCCCGCGCAGGTTGATCGCCAGTTCAGGCTTGGCGACCGCCTCGGGCTTGAGCCACTCCAGGCGGAGGATGGCCTCCAGGCGCGCACTGTCGCGGCTGGCCAGCATCGTCAGGCCGACCACCAGCGGAATGCAGCCCAGGGCCCCGAGGGCCACGGCGCTGCGGGCCAGCCGCCAGTGGATCAGGACGAACAGCACGGCCAGCGGCGGTAACAGGCTGGCAAGCCCCCAGAACAGGCTGCGCTCGAACGCGCGGGCAATCAGCCAGACGTACCCCGCGAGGATCAGCAGCAGGCCGAGCAGGATCAGCAGCGTATCCATTCAGGCGCCATCGACCTTGAAGTGCGCGCGAGCGGTGGCGATGGGTTCGGTGCGAGTGGTCTGCCAGGCGGTAATGGCGACGTTCGCCACGCGCCGGCCCTGGCGCCAGACCTGGCACTGCGCGTAGGTATCGCGGAAGTGCCCGGCGCGCAGGTAGTCGATGGAGAAGTCAATGATCTTGGGCATGTGCGGGATGCCCATGAACATCAGCAAATGCAGCAGCGCCGAGTGCTCCATGAAACCGGCGATCACCCCGCCATGCAGGGCCGGCAGCGTGGGGTTGCCGATGTTGTCCGGGTTGGCCGGCAGGTGGAAGATCGCATCGTCGCCCAGGCGCAGGCAGCGGATGCCGAGCAGCCGGGCATAGGGGATCGCGTCTATCAGCGGGTCGTAGTCCTTGCTCTCGTGCGCGGCGCGCACCATGGCCTCGATGTTCACCGTGGTCATCCCTGGCCCCCATCGACGTCGCGCTTCACCGAGCCGGCGGATACCGCCTTAGCCATGCGCATGAAGGTCCCGACCACATGGGCGATGGGTTCGCTGGGGTCGTCCTGATAGGCATAGCCACGGGTGAAGATGATGTTCGGGGTGACCCGGTAGCACTCGGCGAACCCGTAGACATCCTTGTGCGGCTGCGCCGGGTGCATGTAGTCGATACGCAGGTCCAGGGTCGGGCAGATCTCGAACTGCGGCAGCACGCAGACGGTGGAAATGCCGCAGGTGGTGTCCATCAGCGTGGTGATGGCGCCGCCATGAATCACGCCGGTTTCCGGGTTGCCGACAATGGCCTCGCTGTAGGGAAGCCGCAGGGTCAGGCCGGAGGCGTCTGCCGCATGCGCGCTGATGCCCAGCAACTGGCAGTGACGCAGCGCCGAAAGGAAGCGTTGGGCGCGCTCCAGGAGTGGGTTTTCGGACATGGGAGGGTCGACCGATTGACTGCACGGGGCCGCATCATACCCCGGTCGTTGTCACTCCTGCAGTGATGGAATACAGGGGCGCAGGAATATTCATTGAACTAATTCACACAAGCCTGGTTCAAAGGGCTAACACCAGGAAAGCCGCACATGGAGGCTCCGCATGAAAAAAACCCTTCCCTTCGCTCTGCTGATCGTTGCAGGTCTGGGCCTTGCCGCCTGCGACAAGAAAGAAGAGCCGAAAGCGCCGCCGGCACCGGCCGCGACCGAGCAGCCGGCTACTCCGGCGCCGACCACTCCACCGGCACCTGAAGCCTCCCCGGCCACTCCGGCTGCCCCGGCCACTGCGCCGCAGGAGCCCGCCGGCGACGAGCAGAAACAGTAAGTCGCTTGCGCTGCACAAGACAAGGCCCGCATTTTGCGGGCCTTGTCGTTTCTGCCGTTTGCCGCTCAGCCGCTGGGAGGAATGTCGTTGTCCCGTGGCGCGTCGCTCTGGGGCGTCGGCGTGTAGACCATCACATGGAGCACGCTGGAGTGGAATTCACGCTGGTACAGCACGCCCACTACACCCGCCGTCACCAGCATGAAGATCCAGGGGTTGATGAACCAGGCCAGCATCGCCAGGCCGAAGTAGTAGGTGCGCAGGCCCTGGTTGAACTGGTGCGCCGCCAGCGACACCACGCGTGCCGCGCGCTCGGCGAAGGATTTGCGCTCCAGCTCGCCGACGTTGCGCTCCCCCACCATGGGCGCCGAACCGATCAGCACCGCCGCGAAGTTGTATTGGCGCATGCACCAGCTGAAGGTGAAGAAGGCATAGACGAACACCACCGCCAGGCACAGCAGCTTCAGCTCTGAAAGCCCGCGAGTGGGCGGCGTCACGAAAGGCAGGTCGGCGAGCACCGATATCGTGCGCTCGGCCGAGCCCAGCAGGGTGAGGATACCGGCCAGGATGATCAGGGTGCTGGAAGCGAAGAACGAGGCGTTGCGCTCCAGGTTGCCGATCACGCTGGCGTCCGCCACGCGGTTGTCGCGCAGCAGCACGCGACGCATCCAGTCCTGGCGGTAGAGATGCAACACGCTGGCCAGGCACGCGGTGTCGCGGGCCTTGGTCTTGGCGTAGCGGGTGTAGCCGATCCAGCAGAAGAGGAACCAGAGGATGGCAAGCAGGTTCCAGAAATACTGGATGTCGAACAGGTCGACGACGTCGGTCATGGATTTCCTTGCGATTGGAGACGGAATGAAGTCGGTACGCAGCCGATAGACGCCAGTTTATCCCGCCAGGACACGCGCCCCCTGCGCAGGCTTACCGGTATGTGGCGCATGTCCGGGCGCGGGGGCCGCCGGGCGTTCACAAGCCTTCGCAGCCGCGCCCGGTGGGCGTGTTGCCCGGCACGCCCCTACCAGCGCAACAGACGCGGACCCAGGGCCAGGCCCAGCAGCGTAGGCAGGAGCATGCCGAGCAGGTACCACACGCCCCAGAAGGGAATGCCCATCTCCGGGCAGTGCAGGCAGTACGCCAGGGTCGAGGTAGCCCCGGCGAGCAGACCGCCAGCAGCACCGGCCAGGCGCAGCCGGGTGGGCGCCAACCCACGCAGCGCCCAGAAGACGGCGATGAATGTGGGTATCGAGAGCAACGCAATGTTCAGCGGGCAGGTGCGCCAGGTCTTGCCCAGTATCAGCCCGGCGCGCGCTTCGGCAGGCACCGCAGCCAGCTCCACCGCGCCACCCAGCCACACCAGCAGCACCGGCAGCCCGAGCAGTAGCCACGCAGCACCACCCTTCACTCCCGGCCGCGCCAGGCGGCTGCTCAACCCGTAAGCGATCAGCGCCAGGCCGCCGGGCAGCGCGACCTTGGCCCAGAACAGTGGAGTCCGCGCGACGTCAGCGAGGTCCGCGCGCACCCCATAGAGCGCGGCCATCAGCAGTATCGCGCCCAGGCCGCCGCCCAGCAGAGCCAGTGCAAAGCGCTTGCCCAGCGCTCGCCTATCGACCGCGCTTTCGCCGGCAGCCAGCAGGTCGATCAGTTCATTGGTCTTCATCGCTTCGCAACCCTCGGATCATATTCGCCAGGGCCTTCAGCCCGCGGTGGATGCCGACCTTCACGGCGGAACTGGAAAGCCCGGTCAGGCTTGCCGTTTCCTCTACAGATAACCCTTCCAGCTTCACATGGACGATCGGCAGGCGCTGCTTGTCCGGCAACTGCTGCAGCAGTTTGCCCAGATCGCGGCTGGCCTGCGCCGGCTGGTCGTCCTCGGTGGCGAACAGCTCGCCCTCATCGTCGTCCAGCGGATCATGCAGCGCTTCGCGACGGGCAAAGGCGCGGAAATGGTCAGCCAGCTTGTAGCGCGCAATCGCCTGCACCCAGGCCGTCAGTGGCTGTTCTGCGCGATAGGTGTGGCGGGCGTTGTGCACGGCCAGCAGGACTTCCTGCACCAGGTCCTCCACCTCGCCGGGGCGCTGCGCCAGACGGCGGCGCAGAAACGCGCGCAAGTGCGGGCCAAGGGCGGCGAGGAACTCGCGGTAGGCCGCCGCGTCACCGGCCATGCCCTGCATCAGCAGTGTCTGAAGCTGCGCTTCGCGCGCGATCAACACGTCCTGGCTGGTAGTTCGTTGCATCGGCCGTCCTGGTTACAGCGCGCAAGGAAAATCTTCCCGAGTCTGCCCCACGCTTGCTGGCAGATCGCCGGCCCGCAGAAAAAACAGGCAGCTGTTCAATACCTTAGGGCCGCCCCAGGGAAATCTCAAAAAAATCTTCAGGCGGCTGTAACCGGATCACCACTCCCGGCGAACTACTCGACAAGCCGCCGGAAATCTCTGTGCGGCCCCACCACCCAACGGGAGACCGCACCATGAAAAACCTCACCCTCGCCACCGCCGCCCTTGCCCTTGCTGCCCTTGCCGGGAACGCGCTGGCCGACGACATGAATACCAAGGCCAGCACGGGCGCGGCCATGGAGAAATGCTACGGCGTGGCCCTGGCCGGCAAGAACGACTGCAAGGCCGGCGCCGGCACCACCTGCGCAGGCAGCGCCAAGAAGGACTACGACGGCATGCACTGGAAGAACGTCCCGGCCGGCACCTGCGCCTCGATCAAGACGCCGCACGGCATGGGCTCGCTGACCCCGATGAAGTCCTGAGTGCAGGCTGCCGACCATGAACGTATCGACTCAACCGGGTGCCGGGCTTGGGCTCAAGGCCGAGCACTACGCCCAGGCGCTCGACTGCTGCGCGCGAGGGCTCTGGTTCGAAGTGCATCCGGAAAACTACATGGTCGGCGGCCCTCGCCTTGCCTGGCTGGAGCGGATCGCCGAACGGCATCCGCTGTCGCTGCACGGGGTTTCGCTGTCCCTGGCGGCGGACGCCGCCCCCGACAAGGCTCATCTGCTGCGGCTGCGCGCGCTGGTTGAGCGCGTGCAGCCCGTGCTGATCTCCGAGCACCTGGCCTGGTCCACCTGGCGCGGCCGGTACCTGCCGGACCTGCTGCCCTTCCCGCGCAGCCACGCGGCCCTGGCCCGCATCGTCGACAACATCGAGCGCACCCAGCATGCCCTGGGCCGGCGCATCGCCATCGAGAACCCCAGCCACTACCTTCGCCTCGACGGCCACGACTGGGACGAGATCGAATTCCTCACCGAACTGGCGCTGCGCACCGGCTGCGGCCTGCTGCTGGACATCAACAACGTGCATGTCAGCGCGCACAATCTCGGCTTCGATGCCAAGCGCTATCTCGACCGATTCCCCGCCGCGGCCATCCTGGAAATCCACCTGGCCGGGCACAGCCACGACGAGCGCGGCGAGCTGCTGATCGACTCCCACGACGCCCCCATCGCCGAACCGGTCTGGGAGCTCTACCAGCACCTGATCCGGCGCATCGGCCCGCGCCCGACGCTGATCGAGCGCGACGACCAGATCCCCGCCTTCAGCGAACTGCTGGCCGAGCGCGAAATCGCCCAGGGTATCCTCAACCGGGCGAAGGTGGCCGCATGAAGACGTCCCTCGGCAGATTCCAGGAAGCTTTCGTCGAAGCGCTGTACCAGCGCTCTCCCCCCGGACTGCAAGGTCTGACCGAGCAGGCCGGCTTCAGCGTCTACCGCAACACCGTGCTCAAGGGCTGCACCGACGCCTTGTGCGACAACTTCCCCAGTGTCGAACGCCTGGTCGGCACCGACTGGCTGCGCGGCGCGGCGACCATCCACGCACAGCAGACACCGCCGAACGACGCTCGCCTGGTGCTCTACGGCGAAGACTTCGCCGATTTCCTCGACGCCTTCGAACCCGCGCGCGAGTTGCCCTACCTGGCCGGCGTGGCGCGCCTCGACCGCTTGTGGCTGGAAGCCTACACCGCGCCACAGGAGCCTGCGCTGCAGTGGTCCGACCTGGCGGGCATGACCGCTTCCGACCTTGCCCCCTGTCACCTGCAACCCCGCGCCAGCGCGCGCTGGCGCTGGTTCGATCAACAGCCGATCTACAGCATCTGGCGCTACAACCGCGAAGCGCTGCCATTGCCCGAAGAGCTGCCCTGGCACGCTGAAGGCGCGCTGCTGGTCGGCCATGCCGAGGGCGTCACCTGGCAGGCACTGGACGTGGGCGGTTGCGCCTTCCTCGATGCCTGCGCCAGCGGTCATGACCTCGATCAGGCATCGACCCTGGCGCTCAGGGCGCAAGCCGACCTCGACTTCACGGTACTGCTGGGCAACCTGCTCGGCGCCGCCGTGTTCCAACCGCTGAAACTCACCTGAGGAAGCCGCCATGGACATCTCCCGCAGCCACTACCCGGGCGGCGCCCTTCGCCAGCACTGGAACACCATCGCCAGCCGCCTGCAGTCCCTGCTCAGCGACTCTTTGTTGTGCCTGGTGGCGCGCCTGGGGATCGCCTCGATCTTCTTCCTCTCCGGGCGCACCAAGGTCGAGGGCATCCTGACCATCACGCCGAGCACCTACGAGCTGTTCCAGACCGAATACGTGCTGCCGCTGGTGCCACCCTATATAGCCGCGCACCTGGCGACCTACGCAGAACACTTCTTCCCGGTCCTGCTGGTGCTGGGCCTGTTCACCCGCCTCTCCGCCCTCGCCCTGCTGGGCATGACTGCCGTGATCGAAGTGTTCGTCTACCCCGATGCCTGGCCGACGCACCTGTCCTGGGCCGGCCTGCTCCTGCTGCTGATTGGTCGCGGCGCGGGCGCCTGGTCGCTGGACCGGGCATTGAAGATCGGCTGACGGCATGGCGGCTCTCGTCGACGGTCATCCTGGCTTTCCCGGTTCAGCCGGTAGCGGTCATACTCGGTCTTTCTGGGACGAAACCTCTACCCGCCGATGTCCGACTCTGACCTCCAAGATGAACCCGATGCACGAAGCGTTTCCGCCGCAAGCAAGCGCACGCGGCGACTGCTTCGCTCGCGCTGGCTGAAATGGCGGCAGCACCTCGCGTTCTGGGTCGGCGCCCTGCTGGTGGGGCTGGTAGCCCTGGCTTTTGCGTGGCTGGCGGATCGCTCCTTCGGGTTATTCCAGCGGATGCTGCAGGTATCGCCGTGGCTGCCGCTACTGGCGACGCCGCTGGGTTTTGCGCTGCTGGCCTGGATCACCCAGCGCTGGTTCGTGAACTCGAAAGGCAGTGGCATCCCGCAGGTGATTGCCGCGCTGGAATCGCCATCGCGGCGATTCCGTGCGCAGGTGCTCGCCCTGCCGGTGGCGCTGGTGAGGATGCTGTTCACCCTCGGCGCCCTGCTGGTCGGTGGCTCGGTCGGCCGTGAGGGGCCTACCGTGCACGTGGGCGCCGCGGTGATCTACGCCTTCGGCACGCGCCTGGGCCTCCACGGCCGACGCACCGTGGCAGGGCTGATCCTGGCGGGCGGCGCCGCCGGCATCGCGGCAGCTTTCAACACACCCCTTGCCGGGGTGGTTTTCGCCATCGAGGAATTGAGCCGCACCTACGAGCAGCGCTTCAGCGGGCTGGTGCTGACCGCCGTACTGATCGGCGGCGTGGTCACCCTGGGCCTGATGGGGCACTACTCCTACTTTGGCGACATCAGCGGCGGGTTGCCCACGGGCTGGGGCTGGAGCGAAGTGCCCGCCTGCGCGCTGCTGGGCGGCGTGCTCGGTGGGCTCTACGTGAAGCTGGTACTGCCGGCGCAGCACGGCTGGATAGGCCGGATGTGCGCCGTGCGAGAGCGCTTCCCGGTGCGCTTCGCTGCTGTCTGCGGGCTTGCACTGGCACTGCTCGGCGTGATTTCCGGCAACCACGTGTTCGGCACCGGCTACGAGGAAACCCGCGCCCTGCTCGACGGCAACCCGGTGACCGACGCCAGCTTCCTGCTCTGGAAGTTCCTCGCCAACGTGGTCTCGTACCTGGCCGGAATTCCTGGCGGCCTGTTCTCGCCATCATTGAGCGTCGGCGCGGGGTTCGCGCCCGTGCTCTCCCTGCTGCCGGGCGTCAACCCGCAGACCTGTGCACTGCTCGGCATGGGCGCCTATCTGGCGGGCGTTACGCGCTCGCCATTGACCGCCTCGGTGATCGTGCTGGAGCTTTCCCACAGCCCGGACCTGGCCATTCCCATGCTCGCCGCCACGCTGCTGGCCGCGGCCATTTCCGGCTGGATAGCGCCGGTGTCGCTCTACCATGCCCTGGCCCGGCAGATTCTCGACAAGGTGGCGCCGAACAAGCCCTGAGTTCAGCGCACGACATGGAGGTAATGCAGGTGCCGCTCGTACTGGTCGAGGATGTCGGAGATCACATCGTCGCGGTTCCACCCCATCACGTCGTAATCCTGCCCTCCTTCGCGCAGGTGAACCTCGGCGCGGAAGTACTTGCGCGCCTCGGTGCCCTCGTCCTCCTCCAGTAGAACGAAGCTGGGGCTGGTGAAGGCCCGCGGGCGGACTTCATAGAGGAAATGGCCCTCCCCCGGCTGCGCCAGCTCCAGGGCCACGCGGCCATCCTCGCGCTCCAGCACCTGCACGTCATGGCCTTGCTTGCGCAACTCGGCGGCCACTTCCTCGCAAGCCGGCCGCACGACTTCGGCAATGAAGCGGGTCACGTGGGCACGCCGGGGGCGCATGGCAATACTGCGAAGGCGCCGTTGCCAACCGCCTTCGTGGTGTGGCGCATGCCGCGGCGCAGGCAGCGACTGGTGGCGCAGGCCGCGCCGCGTGGCATCCAGGTGCAGCGCGCGGAACAGTCCCCAGATGGACGCCAGCAGGATCGCCGAGAATGGCAACGCACTGGCGATGGTCGCTGTCTGCAGGGCCTTCAGCCCGTTCGCCAGCAGCAATGCCACCGCCACCACGCCAATGCTCACCGACCAGAAAATGCGCTGCCACAACGGCGAGTGGGAGTGCCCCGAGGACGCGAGCATGTCCACCACCAGCGCCCCGGAGTCTGCCGAGGTGACGAAGAACACCACCACCATCAGCACCGCCACCATCGACACCACGCTGGATAGCGGGAAGTGCTCGAGGAAGGCGAACAGCGCCAGGGAACTGTCCTGATCAACAACCGCCGCCAAGGTGGTCACGCCCTCGTTGAGGATCATGTGGATCGCCGAATCGCCGAACACGGTCATCCACAGCAGGGTGAAGCCGGCCGGGACGAAGAGCACGCCGCAGACGAATTCGCGGATGGTCCGCCCGCGTGAGATGCGCGCGATGAACAGCCCCACGAACGGCGACCAGGACAGCCACCAGCCCCAGTACAGCAGGGTCCAGCCGCCAATCCAGTCGGTCGGCTCGTAGGCATAGAGGTTGAAGGTCTTGTTGACGATGTCCGAGAGGTAGGCACCGGTGTTCTGCACGTAGGTCTGCAGCAGGAACACGGTCGGGCCGAGCAGCAGCACGAACAGCATGAGGATCACCGCCAGCGCCAGGTTCAGCTCGGAAAGGATGCGGATGCCCTTGTCCAGGCCGCTGGCCACCGAGAGTGTCGCCAGGGCGCAGGTCGCGGCGATGAGGATGATCTGCACCGTCGCATTCACCGGCAGGCCGAACAGGTGGTGGAAGCCACTGTTGATCTGCAGCACGCCATAACCCAGTGAGGTGGCGACGCCGAACACCGTGCCGAGGATGGCGAAGATGTCCACTGCATGGCCGATCGGGCCGTAGATGCGCTCGCCGATCAGCGGATACAGCGCCGAGCGCAATGTCAGCGGCAGGCCCTTGCGGAAGCTGAAGTAGGCCAGGATCAGCCCGACGATGGCGTAGATCGCCCAGGCATGCAGGCCCCAGTGGAAGAAGGTGATCTTCATCGCTTCGCGAGCCGCGGTGACCGTGCCCGCCTCGCCCACCGGCGGGCTGGTGAAGTGCATCACCGGTTCGGCCACGCCGAAGAACATCAGGCCGATGCCCATGCCGGCGGAGAACAACATGGCGAACCAGCTGCTGCTGCGATACTCGGGCTCGCTGTGATCGGGCCCGAGCTTGATGTCGCCGTAGCGACTGACCGCGAGGAACACCACGCTGATCAGGATCAGCGCCACCGCGAGGATGTAGAACCAGCTGGCGTTGGTGAAGATCCACTGCTGGATGTGTTCGAACTGCGTCTGGGCCTGGCTCTTGAAGAGCACGGCGTAGAGCACCAGCAGCAGGATCAGCGCCGCGCTGGTATAGAAGACCGGAGGGTTCAGGGTTGTCCTTGGCTTGCCGGATGAGCTCATCGGGAAGGTTTCTCCTGTGCAACGACATCGCGCGCACCAACCTGCAAGCCCCGGCGTGCGTGGCGGCACGCCGGTCCAAGGGTATCGCGTTCAGTACTCGTAAAGATTCGGTTGGCACCCTGCCCCGAACATCAAGGACAACGCGTGCCGCCGCTGGCGTTCGCTTGCGCCACCAGTTCGGCGAACTTGCGCACATTGGCCTGGTGCGCGACCACCAGCCCGTCCACGGTACCGTTGGCCACCGTCTGCAGGCTGCTACGGCAGCTCAGCGGTTTGTTCGATCCGGGCCGCTGCAGGCGCCAACGGGCATCGAGCAACGCGTACTGGCCCGGCACCGAATCGAAGCGCTGCACTTCCACGCGCAGCAATGCAGCGCCTGGCCCCGGAGCGCCGAGCTGGTCCTCCAGGGCATTGCGGAACTCGTCCACCAGGTTGGCGCCCCACCACTCGGTTTCCAGGATCGACAGCCCGCTGCCGCCCTGGCGGACGACAATCTGCGAGCGATCGACCTGCGGCGGCATCTCCACCCGTTCGACGCGTACCTGGCCGCTGGCGGGGCTGCCCGGCTGTGCGGGAACCAGCGTGTGGTAGTGGATCGGAGCGCTGCTGCAGCCCGACAACACGGGGAACAGTGCGGCCAGGAGCAGCATGGGCAGCTTCGGCATCTGAAGTCTCTCCTTGTACGCGAATCAGGGCTGCAGGTTGTCGGCGTTGGCGTTCTTCGGACGACCACGGATCAAGGATTCCGGGTGGCGCCCGAGGTAATCGGACAGGTCACGCAACGAGCGCGACATGCGGTCCAGCTCATCCAGGGTGTCGCTGAGCTTTTCCCGTTGCGGCGAGTTCTCGCCCAGCGCCGAGTTGGCCGTGGCGAGCGTGGTGCGCACCTCATCGAGCGTCCGGGTGACGCCCGGCAACGTCTGCGTATTGAACTGCTTGAGGCTGCCCTGCAGCTCACGCAGGTTGCCGTCGAGGTTGTTGGCGATACGCTCCAGCGGCAGCTTGCCGATGCGGTCGACCACCGCCTGCAACTGTTCCTGGAGTTTCGCCAGGCTGCTGGGCACCGTCGGGATGCGCAGCGGCCGCGCGCTGGCATCGAAGGCCACCGGCTTGGCGTCGGGATAGAAGTCCAGCGAGATGTACAGCTGCCCGGTCAGCAGGTTGCCGCTGCGCGCCTGGGCACGCATGCCGTGCTCGACGAAGCTGCCGATCACGCGGGTGACGCCGCCCTGGTCGCCCACGCTGCTGTTGAAGACCTTGAGCATCTTCTGGTGCACGGGCCCCAGACGCTGCGGGTAGATCACCGCATCGACCACCACCGGGAAAATCTGCAGCTTCTCGTCGTAGTCCAGCTGGATGTTGGTGACCTTGCCGAACTCGACACCCATGAACTCCACGGGTGCGCCCACGCTCAGGCCGCGCATCGACTGGTCGAAGCGCAGGCGCAGGTACTGCGGCAGGCCGGTGGGCGGAGCCAGGGCATTGTCGCGGTCGACGTAGAGGTCGAAGGCTTCGTTGTCCTGGGCGGCGGCCGTTTCCTCGCTGCCCTCGGGCGTGCCGAAGGCCAGCCCGCCGACCAGCAGCGCGGACAGCGATTCGGTGTTCACCTTCAGGCCGTTGGCGCTGACGTTGACGTCGACGCCACTGGCATTCCAGAACCTTGTGTTCTGGGTCACGAAAGCGTCGTTGGGCGACTCGATGAAGATGCCCAGGTCCACGCCCTTGCCATCGCTGCGCAAGGCGTAGGAAGTCACCTGGCCCACCGGAATCTTGCGGTAGTAGATGGGCGAGCCGATATCCAGCGAGCCCAGGTCGTCGGCGCGCAGGACGAAGCTCTTGCCCTTCTCCCCGTAGGTGATCGGCGGCGGCAGCTCCAGGCCGGTGAAGCGCTTCTTCGGCGCACTCGATTCACCGGCGTCGGCACCGATGAAATTGCCCGACAACAGCGTGTCGACGCCGGTCACGCCGCCAGCGCCGATGCGTGGCCGCACGACCCAGAATTTCGCCCCCTCGGTGGCGAAGGATTCGGCCTCCTTGTTCAACTTGACGCTGGCGGTGACGCTCTTCTTGTCCTTGGCCAGCTCGACGCCTTCGACCTCGCCGATCACCACGCTGCGGTACTTCACCTGGGTCTTGTGCGCGACCAGGCCCTCCCCCGTGCGGAAGGAGATCTCGATGGTCGGCCCCTGCTCCATCCAGTTGCGCACGATGAGCGAAGCGCCCACCAGCAGCGCCACGATCGGCACGATCCAGACCAGCGATACATTCCAGCGCCGCGTGCGTACCTGCGGCTGTCCGGGGGCGGCGTGCTTAGGGGTGTCCTGCTCCATCAATCGGATCTCCGTCGTCCCAGATATGTCGTGGATCGAAACTCATGGCGGAAAGCATGGTGAGGACCACCACCATGCCGAAGAACAGGATGCCGGCGCGCGGCTCGATGGTGCCCAGTTCATGCATCTGCACCAGGGCCGCCACCAGTGCGACGACCATCACGTCGAGCATCGACCAGTAGCCGATCAGCTCGACGAAACGGTATAGCTGCGAACGCTGGCGGCGTGCCCAGTTGCTGCGGCGCTGGGCAGTCCAGAGCAGCAGCCCGAGGGAGAAGAACTTGATCGCCGGCACGCCGATACTGGCAATGAAGATGATCAGCGCGATGTCCCAGGCGCCGCTTTCCCAGAACTCCAGCACGCCGCCACCGATGGTGCTGTCGATACCCTGGCCGAGCATCTCGGTGTGCATGACCGGCAACAGGTTGGCCGGCACGTAGAAGATCAGCGCCGCCACCAGGTACGCCCAGCCGCGGGTGATGGCATCGGCCTTGCGCGGGTGCAGGGGGGCACCACAGCGTTGGCAATGATGGCCGCCGCTGCGCGTATCGCAGGCGGCGCCGCAGCCGTGGCAAAGGCACAGGTTCAGCTGAGCGGCGAGCGGGGGCGTATTCATACCCGCTCCCAGAGATCGCGGATGTCCTTGCCGGCGATGTAGATGATCAGCACGCTCAGGGCGGCCATCGCCAGCAGGCCGATGCCGGGTATCACATCGAGCAGGCCGGCCAGCTTGATCACCGCGACCATGGTGCCCAGCAGGCAGACCTCCAGCATGCTCCAGGGGCGCAACGACTCCAGCCAGCGCATGCACCCGGCAAAGGCCGGCGCGCGGTGCCCGGCCAGGGCGAAGCCGAGTACCCAGATCAGCAGCGCTACCTGCAGCGCCGGCGCGAGGATGATGGCCAGCGCTGTCACCAGTGCGATGAAGGTGATGGGGCCGCTGCTCAGGATCATCACCGCGTCCCACAGCGTCGCCGAATTGCTCAGGCCCTGCATGCTGATGGTCATCACCGGGTAACTGTTGGCGAAGGCCAGCAGCACCGCGCCGGTCAGCGCCAGCGCCAGGCGTTGCTGCACGGACAGTGAGTTGTGCCGATGCAGTACCCCGCCGCAGCGCACGCACAGGGCACGCTGGTGTCGCTGCAGTGGCTGGCGTTCGTACACCGCATCGCAGTACTCACAGATGATCAGGTCGCTGGCTGCTGCCATGGGCGCTCTCGTGGTGAGCCGGCGCACGGCGCCGGCCAGGGAAATCGCTATCCACGACGAGAGCCTGGGCACAGGCTCTGGAGCGATCCGCATGAAGTCAGCACAAGACTAGTCGAGGATTTTCGATGGTGGGGGTCGCGCGGCGAAATCGCACTAAAGAGAAAGTCGTTCCACACTCCACTGCATAACGGCAGCTCGGCATTCACCGTCCATACTGCACGGACGCCACTTCGACAGGGAGCCGCGTCGATGCTCGATTTTTTCCTCCACGCCTTGCGCGCCAACCCCGAGATTGCGGTGTTCCTGGCGATCTCCCTGGGGGTTCTGCTGGGGCGGATCCAGATCGGCAGCTTTCACCTGGGTTCGGTCTCCGGCGCGCTGCTGATGGGCCTGCTGATCGGGCAGATCGGCCTGGAAGTTCCCCATGAGCTGAAGTCGGTGTTCTTCGCGCTGTTCATCTATGCCGTCGGTTTCAAGAGCGGCCCGGAGTTCTTCGGCAGCCTCAATCGCGGCACCCTGAAGCTGGTACTGCTTTCCGTGGTGCTCTGCGCCACTGCCCTGGGCGTCATCCTCGGCATGTATCACCTGTTCCACTTCGACGCCGGCTTCACCGCCGGCCTGGGCGCGGGAGCGCTGACCGACACGGCGATCATGGGCACCGCCAGCAGCGCCATTTCCCAGCTGGCCATCGACGATGCCGCCAAGAGCCAGCTCAATAGCCACATGGCGGTGGCCTATGCCATTACCTACCTGTTCGGCACCATCGGCCTGATCGTCTTCGTCGGCAGCATCGCGCCGAAGCTGCTGCGCGTCGACCTGCGCCAGAGCGCGCGCGAGCTGGAACGGGAGCTGGGCATCGAGCGCGAAGAGAACGCCATCAGCATTCCCTACACCCGCATCGTCGTCCGTGCCCATCGTGCCCAGTCGGCGGCAGCGATCGGCCAGCGCATCGCCGATGTCGAGGCGCTGCACGCCGCGCTGAGCGTGGAGCGGGTCATCCGTGGCGGTCAGATTCTCGAGCGCGACCCGCAATTGCGACTGGAGAGCGGCGACATCCTCGGCGTCTACGCCCTGCGCGAAGCCGTGGCCGACCTCAACGACTGGATCGGCCCGGAAATCGACAACCCCGACAGCATGTCCTTCGCCACCCGCGATGCCGATATCGTCCTGACCTCGCCCCGGCTGGCCGGCAAGACCATCCACCAGATCAAGACGCTGCTGGTCGGCGCCGACCGAATGGGCTGCTACATCCGCTCCATCACCCGGCAAGGCCTGGAGCTGCCGCTGCTGCCCGACACCGTGCTGCGCCGTGGCGACGTCATCACCCTGGTCGGCCGCACGGCCAGCGTCGAGGCGCTGGCAGCGCAGATCGGCCGCATCCGGGCGAGCAACTACAAGAGCGATATCGCCATCCATACCCTGGGCATGGTCGTGGGGTCGCTGGTCGGCATGCTCTCCACCCACATCGGCATGATTCCGGTAGAGCTGGGCATCGGTGGCGGCATGCTGCTCGCCGGCCTGCTGATCGGCTGGTACAACTCGCGGCATCCCGAAGTCGGCGCCCTGCCCCCGGCCGCGCAATGGGCCTTCTCGGAGTTCGGGCTGACCGCCTTCGGCGCCGTGGTGGGGCTGCTGGCCGGTCCGGCCGCCATCGCCGCGATCCAGAGCCAGGGCGCGGCGCTGCTGCTCTCCGGCGCCCTGGTGACCATCATCCCGCCGCTGGTGACGCTCTACTTCGGCCGCTACGTCCTGGGGCTGCATCCGATGATCCTGTTCGGCGCCCTGGCCGGCGCGCAGACCGAAGCGGCCTCGATGAACAAGATCATCGAGCAGTCCGGCAGCAATACACCGGTCATTGGCTTCACGGTGTGCTACGCCATTTCCAACGTACTGCTGGCGGTGTGCGGTCCGATCATCGTCGCCGTCACGGCGGGCTGAGCCCGCCATCGGTTCACCGGCTGCGTTGCGCTGTCGTCGGCCGGCTTCCCCAAGGAGGTCGAAATGCTGAAGTTCATCCGCACCACCATCGCCGGTGGCCTGCTGTTCATCCTGCCGCTGGTGCTGCTCTTCATTCTGATCGAAAAGGCCATCCACCTGCTCACTCCACCGGTGCAGAAGATCCTGCCACTATTCACCGGCTTCACCGCCTGGGGTGTCACCTCGGTAACGCTGGCCTGCATCGTTCTGCTCCTGTTGCTGTGCTTTCTCGCCGGGTTGCTGGCAAGGACCCGCGCCGCGGCGGCCTCGCTGCGCACGCTGGAAGACCGGCTGCTGAGCAACTTGCCGGGTTACCAGTTGCTCAAGGACGCCACGGCGCGCTTCGCCGGAATGGACGAAGTGGAAGGCGCCAAGGTCGGCCTGGTGGGGGAGGACGTCGGGTTTCGTTTCGCGCTGATTCTGGAAACTCGGGACGACTGGCTGCTGGTCTACCTGCCCGATGGCGGCCCTGCCGGTGGCACCGCCGGGGAAGTGCGGATGGTGCCGGCCGGCTCGGTGCGTGTCACCGACATTCCCTGGCTGCCCCTGCTAGCTTGCCTGCGCCGTGGTGGCCGAGGCGCGCTGGAACTGGCGGCACGGCACATGAACCCGGCTGAGCCTGACGCTCAAGGCGAGCCCAGGAACCATCGGTAATAGGGATTGTCGCCGTCATCGATCGCCACCTGCCGCGCATCCCGTGCCCAGGCCTGGCGGTCGCCCCGGTACGCGTGCAGGCTCAGATCGTAGAAGCGTCGCAGCCGGGCCCAGTAATCGTCGACTGACGCGCGGACCGATGGCACGGCGTTCTCCAGTGGCGGTGCCGTGCGCAGGGCCAGCAGCGTTGGCAGCACACGGGCGATTTCCTTGGAACGTACCCACGGCGCATATTCGATTCGCGGCTGGTCGTCGGTGACCGGCAACGCATCGCCGGCATAGCGCTCAAGGCCCGCGCGGTCGGTCACCCAGGTGGCCAGCAGCGCTTCGACCGAATCGATCCCCACCTCTCCCAGCGCAGCGGCCACATCGGGCTGTTCGAAGCGTTGGCGGATGGTCGTCACGTCCAGATGCAGAGGCTGCTGCGAGCCCACCAGGAGCATTTCATGGAACTCGGTCGTCCAGAGCGTGGCATTGGGGAAGACATCGATGAAGCTGCGCACCAGGGAGCGGCTTTCCTCATCGTTCTGCGTCGGCAGCGGCAACCACTGGGCGACTATGCCGTCCTCCTCCAGCCGCGACGCCGCCAGCTCATAGAAGTCCCGCGAATACAGGTTGACCACCCCGGCAGCCGAGGGCGGTGGCGGTTCGAGCGTGATCATGTCGTAGCGCTCGGCGCTGCGCAGCAGCTCACGCCGACCATCGCGCAGGCGGATATCCAGGCGCGGGTCGTGGATCGCGTCGAAGTTGCCCTTGAAGCGCGGGGCGGCGGCCAGTACCTCGGGCAGCAACTCGGCCACCACCGGGTGCTGCAGGTCGCGATAACGCAGCATCGCGCCCGCGGTAATGCCCGTGCCGAAACCGATGACCAACGCAGAACGCGGCTCGCCGTTATGGATCAGTAGCGGCAACAGCGCTTGCAATCGCATGTAGCGCAGCGACGGCATGGCGTCGCCGGTGTTGGAAACACCCTGGATGTAGAGACGGCTGAAATGGTTGTCGCCCCGGCCCTGCTCGATCACCGCCACCGTGCCGCCGCGGCCCTCGGCATAGAAGCTGATCTGACCGTTGCGCGCCCCCGGCATCAGCTGCGCCAGATGCTGCGCTGGCGTCAGTGCGCCGATGGCCAGTGTCAGGACCGCGACCATGGCGACGCCAATGCGCGGGACCTTGCCCACGCCATCCCCCCGCCAGACTGCCAGCAGGCCGATGAGCGCAGCCAAAGCTCCGAGGACCGCCAGGGTACGCACCAGGCCGATCCCCGGCACCAGGACGAACCCCGTCAGCATCACGCCGACGATGCCGCCCAGGGTATTGAGCGCCACCACCACGCCCACATCGCGCCCCACGTGCTGCTGGTCCACCGCCAGGCGCAGGGCGATGGGGAACGCGGCCCCCAGCAGGGTGGTCGGCAGGAACACCACGCACAGCGAGGCCACGGCGAAGCGCGCGCACATGCCCGCCAGTTCGCTGCCACCGGCCTGCAGCACCAGCCATTCGGCGCGGGTCTGCAGGCCGACCAGCCAGCTACCCAGCCCGGCGACCTGCAGGATGGCCAGCAACCCGGCCGCCGCGATGAGCAGGCCGAACAGGCTCCAGGGGTCGCGAACGCGGTCCGCGCGCCGGGCATACAGGGCGCTGCCCAGCACCAGGCCGCAAAGATAGGTGGCCAGCACCACGGCGAAGGCAAAGGTACGGGTGCTCATGAACTGGACGATGGATTGCGTCCAGACCACCTCGTAACCCAGCGCGACGCCACCCGCCACGCAGTAAAGAGCGATGGCCAGGCGCGCCGCCTTGCCGCGCGGAGCGGTCAGCGATTCACCTGCGATCACTGGCGTGGCGGGCTCGCGCCGCAGCGTCAGCGCGCCTGCGGCGGCGATCAGATTGAACACGGCTGCCGCAAAGGCGCTCGCCAACACGCCAAGCATCGGCAGGAAGACGAACGCCGCCATCAGCGTGCCGGCGATGGCGCCGGCGGTATTGGCGGCGTACAAACTGCCGCCCGCGCGTCCCATCTGCCCGTCGGCGGGCTCCACGGCGCGCACCAGCACCGGCAGCGTGCCGCCCATGAAGAATGCCGGCACGCCCACCAGCACCAACGGCAGCGCCCAGGCCAGGATGCCGAAGGCTTCCTCCAGAAACGCGAAAGCGCTGGCGGCATTGGCCAGCGCCACGGTAGACGCGACGGCCAGCAGCGCCACCAGGACCTCCAGCGCTGCATAGAGACGCAAAGGCCGCGCCAGCCGATCGGCGAGCCGCCCGAAAGCCAGTCCTCCCAGCGCCAGGCCGGCGAAGAAGGCGCTGATCGCCGTGGTCACGGCGTACACCTCCACACCGACCACCAGCGACAACTGCTTCACCCACAGCACCTGGAACACCAGCGCCGCACCGCCGGAAGCAAACAGCAGCAGAGCCGGCATCCACATGGCCAGCCGGCGCGGAACGCCAATGGCGGCCTGTCTGGCGGGGCGAGCATTCATGGTCGACGAACTGGCAGGTGACGGCATCGGGACAACCTTGTCGAACAGAAGAATCCCCGCGACAGCGGTGCTGTCGCGGGGATTGAGGTGGGCAATGCCGGAGCGCTGCCCAATGCGTGGATCACTACTTGCTGCCCTGCTTCATCTTCGCTTCGATCTTCGCGTCCACATCCTTGCGAATCTGATCGATGCTGAAGCTGGCCGGGCGCTGGCTCGGCGGGTAGTCGACGAAGGTCTGGAGGAACTTCGCCGCCTTCTGCGTGCCCTGGAACAGCAGGTAGTCGTTCTTGGTCAGCCAGTCGTAGTACTGGTCCGATACCACGTCCGCCCGCTCGTAGGGGTCCATGCGCAGGTTGAACAGCTTGGGCACCCGCAGGCAGGTGAACGGCTCGCTCCAGACCTTCAGCCCGCCCGGTGCACGCTGTTCGCACCAGACGATCTTCCAGTCGTCGAAGCGCATGCCCACCAGCTCGGCATCGTCGTTGAAGTAGTAGAACTCCTTGCGCGCCCCCTTGTCGGTCTTGCCGGTCAGGTAGTCGAGCTGGTTGTAGCCGTCCAGGTGCACCTTGAAGTTCTTGCCACCGATATCGGCGCCCTTGAGCAGGCGGTCCTTGATGTCGGTGTCACCGATGGCGGCCAGCAGCGTCGGGAACCAGTCCAGCCCGGAGAACATCTGGGTGGAAACGCTGCCCGGCTTGACGTGGTTCGGCCAGCGGATCATCGCTGGCACACGGTAGGCGCCTTCCCAGTTGGAGTTCTTCTCGTTGCGGAACGGGGTCGTCGCCGCGTCCGGCCAGGACCACTGGTTCGGGCCGTTGTCGGTGGTGTAGATGACGATGGTGTTGTCGGCGATCTTCAGGTCATCCACCGCCTTGAGCAGTTTGCCGACGTCGCCGTCGTGCTCGATCATGCCATCGGCGTAATCGTTGCCTGCCATGCCGCTCTGGCCCTTCATCGAATCACGCACGTGGGTGAAGGCATGCATGCGCGTGGTATTCATCCAGACGAAGAACGGCTTGTCCGCCTTCACCTGCTTGTCCATGAAGTTGATCGCAGCCTGGGTGGTGTCATCGTCGATGGTTTCCATGCGCTTGCTGTTCAGCGCACCGGTATCCTCGATCTTGCCGTCGGCAGTAGCCTTGAGTACGCCACGGGGCGTCGCGGCCTTGGTGAAGGCCTCGTCATCCTTGGGCCAGTACGGGCGCTCGGGCTCTTCCTCGGCGTTGAGGTGGTAGAGGTTGCCGAAGAACTCGTCGAAGCCGTGCTTGGTCGGCAGGTATTCGTCGCGGTCGCCCAGGTGGTTCTTGCCGAACTGGCCGGTGGCATAGCCGTGGGCCTTGAGCGCCTGGGCGATGGTGACATCGCGGTCCTGCAGCCCCACCGGCACCCCCGGCATGCCAACCTTCGACAGCCCGGTACGCAGGATCGTCTGCCCGGTGATGAAAGTCGAACGCCCCGCGGTGCAGCTGTTCTCCGCATAGTAGTCGGTGAACATCATGCCTTCCTTGGCGATGCGATCGATGTTCGGCGTCTGGTAGCCGACCACGCCGAACGAATAGGCGCTGATATTGGTCTGGCCGATATCGTCGCCGAAGATCACCAGGATGTTCGGCTTGTCAGCAGCGCTGGCGACCGTACACCCCACTATCGCGGTCGCCGCGAGGGCGAACTGCGATAACCATCTTCCCGTGCGCTTCATTGTTGTCTCTCCATTCCAGTTACTCATCGTTTGCCACGACTGCGTCACTGGAGATACCGACTGCTCGACTGGAGATCCCCATGCCCCTGCGGTTTCACTTGTTGGTCTTACTGATCAAACGGGTAGATCCGCTTCCACTCCTTTGCCATGTCCACTACGACCCAGTCCTTGCTCTTCGCCTCATCGAGCGCCTTGTCCAGGCGCCCGACCTTGCTCTCCCGGTCATAGGCCCACTCCCGCCGGGCATCGGTGTGGTGCACCAGGCCGGCAAAGCGCAGCCCCTCGCCGGCGGTCGTCCACTGCAGCATCTGCAGGTCGCCGTCGGAGTTGCCGAAGGCCAGGATCGGCCGGCGGCCGATGATGCTGTCGATGCTCTCCGGCTTGCCGGGGCCGTCGTCGTTGTGCACCAGTTTGGGCAGGCGCTGGATCGACAGCTTGCCGTCGCGGTCCTCGAAGCGGCTGCCCAGGGTGGTGCCGATCACCTGCTCCGGCGCAATGCCATAGACCTCTTCGGCGAAGGCGCGCATGAACGCCACTTCGCCACCGGAGACGATGTAGGTCTTGAAGCCCTTGGCCCGCAGGTAGCCCAGCAGTTCCAGCATCGGCTGGAACACCATCTCGGTGTAGGGCCGGTGGCTGCGCGGGTGCTTGGCACTGGCGAGCCAGCGGCGGGCATTGGCGATGAAATCTTCGGTGCTCATGCCCGAATGGGTGGCGGCGACTATCTCCAGGATGCCGTTCATGCCGCTGGCGGCGAGGGTCTTCTGGTCGCCCTCGAGCACCGCCTTGAACGGCTGCTTCTGCTTCCACTCCGGATGCTGCGGCGCCTGCCGCTTCACCTCGTCCAGGGCGAAGAGCACCTGGAAGTACATCGGCTGCTCGCTCCACAGCGTACCGTCGTTATCGAACACGGCGATGCGCTCGGCCGGCGGCACGAAGTCCTTGCCGCCCTCGTGGGTCACGGCCTCGACGAATTCGATGATCGCCTGCCGCGAGGGTCCTTCGTTCCACGATGGCAACTCGTCCGCTGCCTGAACCAGCAGCGGCAGGCAGAGCAGCAGGAGCATCCAGCGGGCAATCGGTCGCGCAAGGTACGAAGGCATGTCACATCCCTGGATCACGGATTCAAAGGTTTGAGGGCATGGGCCGGCAGGCTCGCCGGCTTGCCGCGGCCCATCTCCCGGTGGATTTCCGGCAACGCCTGTATCAGTTGGGCGGGAGCGCTACGCACCTGCGCATCGGCCCGGCCGTAACGGGCCCTGAGAAACGCTAGCAAAGAATTGCCGGGTTTGACGGAACCATCAGGCACTGCCGTGCTTAATTCACGACCTCCGGTTGTCCGCCGCAGCCACAGGTACAGCGCACCGAGCTGCGGCGGGTCGCCCTTGAGCTGGGGGCGAACCTGGCGCCAGGCGTAGCCAGGCGACTCGCGCCATGCCTGGCGGCGGCGTTCGATGGCATTCATCACGCCGGTACGCAACGGCGCGCCCCACGCATGCGCGGCGTAACCCGCGCCCACCAGAACCGCCAGTAACACGGCCAGCAGCAACCAGTGACGGGCGATACGCAATTGGGCATGGCGCCCCAGCTCGCGCAGGTCATCGCTGATGGAGAAAGGCGCCTTGTAGACGGCCGCAGCCTGGGCCGACAGCTCCAGCGCAGGGACCGAAACAGTACGTTGTTCCCCGCTGTCCGCCGCCCACCAGTGCAACTCGATGGGCGGCAGCTGGAAATCGCCGGCCTGGCTGAC
This sequence comes from Pseudomonas sp. HS-18, assembly GCF_020401845.1. Taxonomy (NCBI): domain Bacteria; kingdom Pseudomonadati; phylum Pseudomonadota; class Gammaproteobacteria; order Pseudomonadales; family Pseudomonadaceae; genus Pseudomonas; species Pseudomonas sp. HS-18. Next base: position 2,766,123 of record NZ_CP084413.1, on the reverse strand, counting down.
CACGTAGGTGGCCGCATCCATGCGCTCACCGCCGCTGCTGCCGCCACGCCCATCGCTCAAGGCCTGCACCGTCGGGGGCTGCATGTAGCGGCGCAGCCCCTTCACCTCGGCGAAGTCCGGCGCGGGAATCAGCATGGCCTGGGCGTTTTCGGCGGTGATGTGCAGGCTGCGGGTCACGCTGTCGCCCACCCGCAGTGGCTCGTGGGAAGCCTTGAGCTGCTGGGCCATCAGCACCTGGCTGGCGACCAGGCGCTGACCGCCTTCGGCAGCAACGCCCGCGGGGGCCTTGGCGGTGAAGTGCAGCGGCTGGCTGGTGATCTTCAGCGGACCGCTGCCCTGCCCTGGCTGCACCTGGATATCCAGCGCAGGCAGCGTGAACTCCCCGGCATTCTGCGGGGTGATTTGGTAGCCGTAGCGCAGGCCGAAGAACGGTTTCCCGGCGATCTTCTCGTTGAGGTGGGCAGCCTCGCTGCTCGGCTCGGAGACCACTGCTCCGGCGACCTTCAGCGCGGGCAGTTGCGGCGGCTGGGCGAACCAGGTGTCCACCAGCAGATCGACCTGCAACGTGAGCGTCCCACCGACCAGCACCGAATCGCCCGGCAGCAGCTGGGTACGGACCTTCACCTCCGGCTCGGCGGCCAGCCCCAGCAAAGGCCAGCACAGCAACAGGCAGAGCAGCGCGCGCCTCATGATCCCGCCCCCGTCGCCGCATCCTGCAGCAGGAACTTGCGGCGCAGGAACTGTGCCGGCGAGGTGCTCAGGTTGTTCAGCCACTGCTCGTCCGAGTCGGCCTTGGCGCGTGCGCGGGGCACGCTCTTGCCCTTGCCGGCGGTATTGTCGAAGACCTCCTGGTCGGGCTTCTCGTCGGGCGGGCCGGCTTCCTGCTGGTCTTCGCGGTCCTTCTGCAGGGCCAGCGCCAGGGCGAGGTTGGCGGTGGCGGCTGGAAAGTCCGCCTGGCGCTGCAGGGCCTGACGATAAGCGTCGATGGCCTGATCGAACTTCGACAGGCGCACATAGGTATTGCCCAGGTAGAAGTACGCCTCGGACGAATCCAGCCGGGCGAAACTGCTCAGGGCCAGCGGGTAGTCTGCGGCGCGATACGCGGCCAGCCCCTTCCAGAATGGATCACGGAAATGCGCAGCCGCCTGCGGATAATGGCCGTGCTCGAAAGCCCAGCGCCCCTGCTGGTCCGCCGTAAAAAAGGCATCGGCCAGCGCGCCGGCACGCGCCGGTTCCGGGGCACCACTCAGCCCGACGGCGAGCAACAGTGCGCTCATCCAGTGCACCTTCCAGCCCTTGCGTACACTCACCAGCGCCAGCAGCAGCAACGGCCAGCACAGCCAATAACCGGCATCCTTCCAATGCAGCTGCTGCTCGTCACCCTGGGCGGCCTGGAAGTGTTGCTGGGCGTGCAGTTCGATCCAGTCCAGGTCGTCATCTCCCAGGGTCAGGCTTCCCAGCGGCGCATCCGCCGCCTCCGCGAGGCCCTTCAAGGCGTCCGAGTCGAAGCTGGCCAACAAGGGGCGGCCGGCGGCGTCCTGCTGGCCACCGTCGAGCAAGCCGCCATCCTGGCTGCCCACCGCCAGCACCAGCACTTGCAGATCACTGCCGCGCAGGGCTTTGTCGATGGCGTCGAACTGCTGCTGGTCGGCGCCATCGGTCAGCAATACCAGGGTACCCGGCGACTGCTCGGCCGCCAGCAGGCGCTTGGCGATCTCGATGGCACCCAGCGTGTCCTTGCCGCTGCGCTGGATAAGGCCGGGAGACAGCGCCTGCAGGAAGCTGTCGAGCAAGCCGCCATCGTCGGTGGCGGGCAGCACCAGGTGTGCGCTGCCGGCATAGGCGATAAGCGCCGTCGGGCTGCCCGGCCGCCGCACGATGAGGTCGTGGAGCTTGTGCTTCACCGCCTCGATGCGTGACGGCGGAACATCGCTGGCGGCCATGGAGGGCGACAGGTCCACCGCCAGGATCAGCGGCGCACGGTTCTCCAGAAAGGCCGGGCGGTCCTGCTCCCAGGTCGGCCCGGCCGCCGCCACGCCGCCCAGCACCAGCACGGCGCCGAGCAGCTGTACCGGGCGCACACGCTGGCGTTCGGTGGGCGTGATCACCAGGTGCGCCAGCAGATGGGGTGCAATGATGCCGTCGAGGCGGCGGGCCAGATCGTGACGCCGGCTCCACAGCAGCGGCAGCAGCACTCCCGGCAGCAGGAGCAGCAACCACCACGGCCGCAGGAAATGAAAGGCACTGAGGTCGATGTCCATCAGCCCTCCACTTCCCGGTTGGCGCGCGAATCGCCTGGCACGGCCAATCGTCCGGCGATGGCCGCCAACAGGTGCGACAGCACCAGCAACACCAACGCAGCACTGAGCGGTACCCAGAACAGGTCGCGCTTGGGCTGATGGCTGAGGGTCTTCACCTGGTGCGGCGTGATCTGGTCCAGCGTCGCGTAGACGGCCTTCAACGCCTCGCGGTCGCCGGCTCGGAAGTAGCGCCCGCCGGTGCTGTGGGCGATATCCTGCAACGTCTTCAGGTCCACCTTCGACTCGCCGCTGGCCGCGGGGTCGCCAATGCCGATGGTGTGCACCACCACACCGCGCTCATGGGCCATGGCCGCCGCGTGGCTGGGCGTGATGGCGCTGGCGGTGTCGTTGCCGTCGGTGAGCAGGATCAGCACCTTTTCCTGCTCCGGCGCGTCCTTGAGCAGCTTGAGCGTCAGGCCGATGGCATCGCCCAGGGCGGTGTTCGGCCCCGCCATGCCGATGCCGACTTCGTCCAGCAACATCAGCAGGCTGGCGTGGTCCAGCGTCGGCGGCGCCTGGGCGAAGGCGCCGGTACCGAAGACGATCAGGCCGATACGGTCATCCTTGCGCTCGCCGATGAAGTCGCGCACCACGCCCTTGACGATGCTCAGGCGGTCCACCCGCTGGCCACCGGCATCGAGGTAATCGTTGGTCTCCATGGACTGCGAGATATCGATGGCCAGCATCAGGTCGCGGATCGGCCGCACCCGCTCGATGGGTTTCTCCACCAATACCGGACGCGCGCACGCCACCAGCACCATCCCCCACACCAGCAGGTTCAGCGGGAGTTGCCAGCGCCCGCCGGCGGCTCCGCCGCGGCTGGGCTCCTGCCCCACGGCGCGGCTCATGGCGGCGAAGAACGGCACCCGCAAGGCGCTGCGCGATTCCCGGTAGGCCGGCAGGTAGCGCCAGGCGAGCCAGGGCAACGGTAGCAGGAGCAGCAACCAGGGCAGATCAAACTGCCACATGGTGCACCTCGATCCATTCCCGGCAGACCGCCAGCAGGGCCTGCGCCTCCTGCTCACCCAGTGCCTGGACGCGCTCATCCGGCGCATAGGCCAGCATGGCCAGCCGCTGATCCAGATCGGCCGGCAGCTGCGCCGGGCTGCGGCCTTGCAGATAGCTGCGCCAGGCGCGGCCACCCAGCGCCGCCGTGGCTTCGCCACCGGGCCTCGACAACGCCACACGCTTGAGCAGCGAAGGCAGCTGGCGCAGCGCGGCAAGACGACGCTGTGGGTCCGCCAGGGCCTCGCCCAGATCATCCAGGAGCAGCAGCGCCTCGCGCCGATAGCGGTCGCGCCGCCATCGCCGGTAGCGCCATAGCGCCCACACGGCCAGGGCCGCCACGAGCAGCAGGGCAAGTACCGCCCAGGCCCAGGTCTGCGGCCAGTAGCTGACCAGCGTCGGTGGCGGCGGCAGTTCCTGGAGCTGGTCGATGCGCGGAGTGCTCATCGGGCCAGGCGCCCCAGCTCGCCGCGCAGTTGCTCCAGGCTGTCGCGGCCGCTGCTGAACATCATCAAGGGCACCTGGCTGCGGCGCAGCAGGGTCGCCACGTCCTTCAGGCGGCCGGATAGGAACTCGCCCAGCGGCCGGTGCACCTGCCGCCGGCCAACCTCCAGTTCCACCTGCAGCTCGCCCTGGGTCACGGTCACGCGGCCGCGGTCCGGCAGGCGCAGGGCAAGCGGATCGAATACCTGCAAGGCCAGCACGTCGTTATGCGAGCTCAGCTGCCGCAACAGCTGCAGCGTCTGGTCGGTCACGCCGGCAAAGTCGCTGATGATCACCACCAGGCTGTCGTGCCCCGCTACCCCCAGGCATTGGCGCAGCGCCCGGTCGAGCTGGCCGGGTGCATCGTCGTCGCTGCGGGTGGCTTGCAGTGCATGGTTGTGCCGCACGACGGCCGCGCACAGCGCCTCGACTCTGGCCCGGCTGCGCAAGGGGCGGATGTACTCGATCTGGCGGTCGCCGAACACCAGGCCACCGACCCGGTCACCCGCCTGCAGGGCCATCCAGGCGCCAAGTGCGGCAATCTCCGCGGCGGTCACGGACTTGAAGCTGCGCTTGGAGCCGAAATACATGCTCATGCGCTGGTCCACCAGCAGCAGCGTGGGACGGTCGCGCTCCTCGGTATAGCTGCGCACGAAGGGCTTGCCGTAACGCAGCGAGGCACGCCAGTCCAGATGACGCAGGTCGTCGCCAGGGTTGTACTGGCGCAGCTCGTCAAAGCTCAGCCCCCGGCCGCGCAGGCGCGCCGCGTGGCTGCCGGAAAGGATGCTGGACAACGGTTGCCGCGACAGGAAGCTCAGGCCGCGCACGCGATGTTCCAGCAGCATCAGTTGCTGCAGCGAGGCGTAGACGAAACCATCGGCGACCGGCTGCTGATCCGCCATCGACGCCCTCCTCCTCAGGCAGGAATCGCAACTTTGTCGAGCAGCCGGTCGATCACCTGATCGGCACCGACGCCATCGGCCACCGCGTCATAGGACAGCAGCAGGCGATGGCGCAGAACGGGATGCACGACAGCGCGTACATCGTCGGGCGTGACGTAATCATTGCCGGCCATCCAGGCGTGGGCGCGGGAAACGCGGTCCAGGCTGATGCCGCCGCGCGGGCTGGCGCCGACCTTCAACCAGCGGGCCAGGTCGGCGTCATAGTCGGCGGGTCGGCGGGTGGCATGGATGAGGTCGATCAGGTAGCGGTCGATGGCGTCCGAGACATGCACGTCGCCCACTTCCCGGCGCGCCGCGAACACGGCGTCCTGGGCAAGCGGCGTGATCTCCGGCGGCTCGGTGCCGGACTGCTGGCTGCGCTCCTCGGCGCGCACCAGCTGCAAGACGCGGGACTCGTCTTCGACCTTGGGATAGTCGATCAGCAGCTTCATCAGGAAGCGGTCCATCTGCGCTTCGGGCAACGGGTACGTGCCTTCCTGCTCGATGGGGTTCTGCGTCGCCAGCACCATGAACAGGCCAGGCATCCGATGCGTTTGTCCGGCGACGGTGATCTGGCGCTCTTCCATGGCTTCGAGCAACGCCGCCTGCACCTTGGCCGGCGCGCGGTTGATCTCGTCGGCGAGGATGACATTGCCGAACAGCGGCCCCGGCTGGAACCTGAGCTGGTTGCCCTGCTCGGTCTGCTGGAGGATCTCGGCACCGGTGATGTCCGACGGCAACAGGTCGGGGGTGAACTGCACGCGGCTCATGCGCGCATCGAGGTGCTTCGACAGCGCCTTGACGGTGCGGGTCTTGGCCAGGCCGGGCAGGCTTTCCAGCAGGACGTGACCGTTGGCCAGCAGGCCCAGCAGGATGTGGCGGACGGTTTCTTCCTGGCCGAGCACCTGCGCCGACACGGCGGCTTCCAGGCCAGCAATCTGCTCACGCGTGGACACGGGGATGATCCTTGTACCGTGGGTTCGGGTTCCTTGCCGATGGCGTGCTGGAGCTGCCCTCCAGCCACACTGCCGTGCCACGGCCTGCTGGATAACAGTAGCCCACCGGTAATACTTCGCTATGGAAGCGGGTTGCCATGATGCGGGCAGGCAAAACCAGGGAGGCTGGCGGCGGCGTGCTCTGCAGCCTTGGCTTCTGCCATCGCCACTTCGAGCATGCACCGCAATGCTGGCGGGCCTCGTGCAGCAGAGCTGGGGAACGGTCACCGCTCCTGGTAGTGCATGATTTTCCCCAGCTGGCGATTTCCTACAATCGGCACTACGTCGGCTTTTTTCATTTCACGCCCGAGAGATTCATCCTGGCTCACGCACTCCCCGGCAGAGCTGAGCAAGCGGTTTGCATCTGAAGGGGGATGCGGTGGGCATTAATTTCACTAAGAATTTAAAGTCGGCTTGCACATCGCATTTGGCTATCTAGGCTGATTTCACGGTCCCCCACTCAATGGGGAATCAGCAGTCGACTCCAGACAGCATTCGGAGCATTGAGCCACCACAGACCTGAATCTGGGGCGGTGGCTAACGATATGCACCCGGAGCGCCAGATGAACGCGGATCACCTACGAACCAAGCCTGCTTCTGTTTATCTGCTATCGACCGTTTTCCTGGCTTGCCTGAGCAGCCCTGCGCTGGCGGGCGGCATCCTGATCTACGAGGCCGGGCAGGAAGGCAACGGCCTTGCCAACGCCGGCTCCGCTGCGCTGACCACCGACCCGAGCGTGCTGATGAGCAACCCGGCCGGCATCGCCGAACTCAAGGGCACGCAGATCAGCGCCAACGCCCAGGTGATCCTCGGCGACATCCGCTTCTCCCGTGACAGCGACAACCAGTTCGATGGCAACGAAGGCGGCAACGCCCTGCAATGGCTGCCGGGCTCCAGCCTGTTCATCAGCCACCAGATCGACGACCGCTCCGCCATCGGTTTCGGCATGTACGGCAACTTCGGCCTGGCGCTCGATTACGACGACGACTGGGCCGGCCGCTACTTCACGCAGGAGGCGGCAGTGATCGGCGTGTCCTTCCAGCCGACCCTGGCGCACAAGTTCACCGATGACCTCACCGTGGGCATCGGTCCGCGCTTCGTCTACGGCTACTACCGCACCGAGATGGCCATCAACAACAACCTGCTCGGGCTGGCGGACCGGCCGGACGGCCAGCTGGAATACAAGGACACCGACGTCGGCACCGGGGTCAACCTGGGCCTGCTCTACCACGTGAGCGACCGTACGCAGATCGGCCTCGCCTACACCAGCAAGGTCAAGCTGGAGTTCAAGGACAGCCCGGATGTACGCAAGGTCAGCAACCCGATCATCAATGCCGCCCTGAATCGCCTGGATGTCGACTCCCTGGAACTGGACATGAACATCCCGCAGACGGCGACCCTGAGCATCGCCCACCAGCTCGACCCGCAATGGAAGCTGCTGGGCAGCCTGGGCTGGCAGGACTGGAGCGACTTCGGCCAGATCGGCGTGGAAGTCGACGCCAACGCCGGCGGCGTCGACCGCACCGTCGACCGTCAGTACAAGGACACCTGGCACGCCTCCGTCGGCGCGCAGTATCAGGCCAACCCACGCCTGCGCTGGAGCATGGGCCTGGGCTACGACAGCTCGGCGGTGGACGACAAGGACCGCACCGTCGACAACCCCATGGGCGAGGCCTGGCGCCTGGCGACTGGCGTGAACTACGAGTTGGAGGAAGGCCTCGACCTGCACCTCGCCTACACCCTGGTGTGGCTCGGCGACATGGACGACGAGCAGACCAAGCCCCGCTCTGGTGAAACCCTATCCGGCACCTATCGCAATGCGGCCCTGCACATTCTTGGCGGCGGTGCGACCTGGCGATTCTGACCACTCACGCCAAACGAAGCATTCACGCGACGAAGAACGCGATCCAACCCCTGCTGTACCTACAAGGAGCGACTCGATGCACACCAAACTCCTGGCCCTGTGCCTGGCTTCCATCACGCTCGCCGGCTGCGCAAGCAAGTACGTCGAGCCCGAGAACTACTCCGGCTTCCTCAAGGACTACAAGGTCCTCAAGGAAGAGAAGTCCCCTTCCGGTGCGCCGGTGATGCGCTGGATCAAACCCGGTATCGACGTCAGCCAGTTCACCAGCGTGTACGTCGAGCCGAGCCAGCTCTATCCACAACCACAAGCCAGCGAGAAGATTCCGCAGAGCACCCTGGATGGCATCACCAAGTACTATGATCAGGCCCTGCAGACGCAATTTTCCAAGGCCCTGCCGCTGGCCAGCGGCCCCGGCCCGGGCGTGCTGATCGTGCGTCCGGCGATCACCGCCGTCAGCGCCTCGACCAAGGGGCTGCAGCCCTATGAGGTCATCCCCATCGCCCTGATCGCTGCCGGCGTCAGCACCGCTACCGGCATCCGCGACCAGGACACCAGCATCGCCACCGAAGCCGCCTTCCTCGATGGCAGCAACGGCACGGTGGTCGCCCAGGTGGTCCGCAAGGGCGCCGGCACCGAGCTGGAAAACTCCTCCCAGGTCATGACCGCCAACGACGCCAAGGCCCTGCTCGATGGCTGGGCGCGGGACATGGTCAAGTCCTACGAGCAGTTGAAGCACAAATAGTACCCGACGAGTCCACGAAGGACGCCGCCAAGCATCTGCTGGAGCAATGAAAAAGGCCGCCTTGTGGGCGGCCTTTTTCATTGGTGGCTCAGTACGGCGGGATCAGGCCATCGCTTCCTGGGGTTTGCCCAGCAGACGGTCGATCACCACCATCACGGCCAACATGGCGACCGAGGGGATCAGCCAGGCGAGGCCCTGCTCGGCCAACGGCAGATGCTCCATCCAGGACGGCATCCAGGCGTCGAGCTTGGCGCCCTTGAGCGCGTCGATGATGCCAAATGCGAAGGAAATCACCATCACCGGAGCGACGATGCGGGTCTGCGAGCGCCACAGGCTGGCGCAGAAGCTCAGCGCTACCAGCACGATGCACGGCGGGTAGATGGCGGTCAGCACCGGGATGGAGAACTGGATGAGCTTGGTCAGCCCCAGGTTCGACACCAGCAGCGAGAAGCCCGCCAGGATGATCACCAGGCTGCGGTACGACAGCGGCAGGATGCGGCAGAAGTACTCGGCGCAGGCGCAGGTCAGGCCTACGGCGGTGACCAGGCACGCCAGCGCGATCAGCACGGCGAGGAAGGTGCTGCCCAGCGAGCCGAAGGTGTGCTGCACATAGGCGTGCAGGACGGCTGCGCCGTTGGCGGCACCGGCGGCGATGTCGTGGCTGCCAGCGCCCAGACGGAACAGGCTGATGTACACCAGCGCCAGGCCAACCCCGGCGATCAGCCCGGCGATGATGGCATAGCGGGTGATCAGCCGCGGCGACTGCACGCCACGGGAACGGATGGCGTTGACGATGACGATACCGAAGACCAGCGCACCCAGGGTATCCATGGTCAGGTAGCCATTGACGAAACCCTGGGAGAACGCCGCGGCCTGGTAGGCCGGCTCAGCAACGCCGATGGGGCCCGCCGGCAGCATGAAGGCGGCGATGCCCAGGGCGGCCAGGGCGATGATCTTCAGCGGCGCGAGGAAGCGGCCGACGGTATCCAGCAGCTTGCCCGGATACAGCGAGATCACCAGCACGATCAGGAAGTACACCAGACTGTAGAGGAACAGCGGCAGAGCGCCCTCCCCGGTCAGCGGCGCCAGGCCGACTTCGAAGGAGACCGTGGCGGTACGCGGGGTGGCGAACAGCGGTCCGACCGACAGGTAGCAGACAGCCGCCAGCAACCCACCGGCGACTTTGCCGATCGGGTGGCTCAGGGTATCCATCGCACCGCCGACCTTGGCCAGCGCGACCACGGTGATTACCGGCAGGCCGACCGCGGTGATGAGGAAACCCAGCGCGGCCATCCAAACGTGCGGCCCCGACTGCAGGCCCACGATCGGCGGGAAGATGATGTTGCCCGCACCGACGAACAGCGCGAAGGTCATAAAACCCAATGCCAGGATGTCCTGGCCTTTCAAGACGTTCATGAAGGGAAATACCACAGTGCTTTAGCGGGTTTGTGGTCTCCCAAGGCACGCACACCGTACGGACGTGACAAAGCCGCATCGAACGGGACTGGCCGACTCACTCGGGGCGAGCCTGCGCATCCTGTGATGCTGCTGTCATCGGTACGGAGAGTTGTTCTTGGAAGTCCGATAGCAGAGGTTTTCCATGGGCTCGTGGCCCGTTTGCTCCTGCATTCTGGTTATCCCGCCATCCTTGACGGTCAGGAATCGCCATCGCTTCCGGGTAGGAATTGACGGTGAGCGAGCCTTCCCTTGTGGGGAACGCGACGCTTCATATAGTTGCTAGCCTAACGATCTATTCCGATGAGCTGCACTGACATACGTCAGATCGTCCGCGCAATGATCGGCGATGTCGCTTGAACGACACTTTTCAGACGAGGCGGAAACGACAGAGGCCACCCGAAGGTGGCCTCTGTTGACGAACGGTTAAATAAGCGAGGCGCTTACTTGACCGGCCAGCCGGTCAGCTCGGCCAGGGCCTTGCCGATGTCGGCCAGGGAACGCACGGTTTTCACACCAGCGTCCTGCAGGGCGGCGAACTTCTCGTCCGCAGTGCCCTTGCCGCCGGAGATGATGGCGCCGGCGTGGCCCATGCGCTTGCCGGGCGGTGCGGTGACACCAGCGATGTAGGACACCACCGGCTTGGTCACGTTGGCCTTGATGTAGGCAGCCGCTTCTTCTTCAGCCGAACCACCGATCTCGCCGATCATGACGATAGCTTCGGTTTTCGGGTCTTCCTGGAACAGCTTCAGGATGTCGATGAAGTTGGAGCCCGGGATCGGGTCGCCACCGATGCCCACGCAGGTGGACTGGCCGAAGCCGGCGTCGGTGGTCTGCTTCACGGCTTCGTAGGTCAGGGTGCCGGAACGCGACACGATGCCTACCTTGCCCGGCAGGTGGATGTGACCCGGCATGATGCCGATCTTGCACTCGCCGGGAGTGATCACGCCCGGGCAGTTCGGGCCGATCAGGCGTACGCCCAGCTCGTCGCACTTGACCTTGGCTTCCAGCATGTCAATGGTCGGGATGCCTTCGGTGATGCAGACGATCAGCTTGATACCGCCGAAGGCCGCTTCCAGGATCGAGTCCTTGCAGAACGGAGCCGGAACGTAGATGACCGAAGCGTCGGCGCCGGTAGCTTCCACGGCTTCCTTGACGGTGTTGAACACCGGCAGGCCCAGGTGGGTGGTGCCGCCCTTGCCGGGGGTCACGCCGCCAACCATCTTGGTGCCGTAGGCGATGGCTTGTTCGGAGTGGAAGGTACCCTGCGAGCCGGTGAAGCCCTGGCAGATGACTTTGGTGTCTTTATTGATCAGGACGCTCATTACTTACCCTCCGCGGCCTTGACGACTTGCTGGGCAGCGTCGGTCAGGCTGGTCGCCGCGATGATGTTCAGACCGCTTTCGGCCAGGACCTTGGCGCCGAGGTCGGCGTTGTTGCCTTCCAGACGAACGACAACCGGGATTTTCACGCCGACTTCTTTCACGGCGCCGATGATGCCTTCGGCAATCATGTCGCAGCGAACGATGCCGCCGAAGATGTTCACCAGAACGGCAGCGACGTTGCTGTCGGACAGGATGATCTTGAACGCTTCGGTCACGCGCTCTTTGGTGGCACCGCCGCCAACGTCGAGGAAGTTGGCCGGCTTGCCGCCGTGCAGGTTGACGATGTCCATGGTGCCCATGGCCAGGCCAGCGCCGTTGACCATGCAGCCGATGTTGCCTTCCAGCGCGACGTAGTTCAGTTCCCACTTCTGCGCATGGGCTTCACGAGCGTCGTCCTGGGACGGGTCGTGCATGGCGCGCAGCTTGGGCTGACGGTACATGGCGTTGGAGTCGATGTTGATCTTGGCGTCCAGGCAGTGCAGGTTGCCGTCTTTCTTGATCACCAGCGGGTTCACTTCCAGCAGCGCCAGGTCGTAGTCCTGGAACAGCTTGGCCAGGCCGACGAAGATGTGGGTGAACTGCTTGATCTGGTCGCCTTTCAGGCCCAGCTGGAAGGCCAGCTCGCGGCCCTGGTAGGGCTGTGCGCCAACCAGCGGATCGATGGTGGCCTTGAGGATCTTCTCAGGGGTTTCGTGCGCCACTTTCTCGATGTCCACGCCACCTTCGGTGGAGGCCATGAAGACGATGCGACGGCTGGAACGGTCGACAACGGCGCCGAGGTACAGCTCCTTGTCGATGTCGGTGCAGGACTCCACCAGGATCTTGCTGACCGGCTGGCCATTGGCGTCAGTCTGGTAAGTCACCAGACGCTTGCCCAGCCAGTTGGCGGCGAACGCCTTGGCGTCCTCTTTGCTCTTGACCAGCTTCACACCGCCCGCTTTACCGCGGCCACCGGCGTGTACCTGGGCTTTAACGACCCACTCGGTACCACCGATTTTTTCACAGGCTTCTGCGGCCTCTTCGGGTGTGTCGACGGCGAAGCCCTTGGATACGGGCAGGCCGTACTCAGCGAACAGCTGCTTACCCTGATATTCGTGGAGATTCATGCTTGTCTACCGTTTTCGTCTTGGGTATTGCGCATTCGGCGCGGCGCTCGTGGCGCCACGCCACCTGTGACCGAGTCCCCCTCGGGGGAGAAACGATCCGGCGGGTCGGGGGCAGCCCCTCGCAAAAGACTGCCGCCCTCCCCGCCGTGGTCCCGTTCCTTAGCGCTTCTTGCGGTTGGCGATGTGGATGGCGTGGCCATTCACTGCCAGTGCCGCTTCGTGCAGCGCTTCGGACAGAGTCGGGTGGGAGAAGACCATCATGCCCAGGTCTTCGGCGCTGGTGCCGAATTCCATGCCGATCGCGCCTTGCTGTACCAGCTCGGCGGCGCTCGGGCCGATCACGTGGACGCCCAGTACGCGGTCGGTCTTGGCATCGGCGATGACCTTGACCAGGCCGGTGGTGTCGTTGGCAGCCATGGCACGGCCGCTGGCGGCGAACGGGAAGGTACCGACGTTGACTTCAACGCCTTCGCCTTTCAGTTGCTGCTCGGTCTTGCCGACCCATGCAATTTCCGGGTGGGTGTAGATCACCGACGGAATCAGGTCGTAGTTCATCTGGGCCTTGTGACCGGCGATGCGCTCGGCAACCATAACGCCTTCTTCCGAGGCCTTGTGCGCCAGCATGGCGCCGCGGACCACGTCACCGATGGCGTAGACGCCCGGAACGCTGGTCTTGCAGTGGTCGTCGACGTAGATGAAGCCACGCTCGTCCAGGGTCACGCCGCTGTCCGCGGCCAGCAGGTCGGTGGTCACCGGGCGACGGCCCACGGCCACGATCAGCTTGTCGAAGGTTTCCTTCTGCTCGCCGTTGGCGTCGGTGAAGGTCACGGTGACCTGCTTCTTCTTCACGTCCGAACCGGTGACGCGAGCGCCCAGGCGGATGTTCAGGCCTTGCTTGGTCAGGACCTTCAGGGCTTCCTTGGCGATCTGCTCGTCGGCAGCCGGCAGGAACTTGTCCAGGGCTTCCAGTACGGTGACTTCAGCGCCCAGGCGAGCCCAGACCGAACCCAGTTCCAGGCCGATGACGCCAGCGCCGATCACGCCGAGCTTCTTGGGTACGCTCTGGAATTCCAGGGCGCCGGTGGAGTCGACGATCACGTCTTCGGTCAGCGGGGCCGGCGGGATTTCAACCGGCTTGGAGCCCGAGGCGATGATGATGTTGTCGGCTTCCAGAACCTGGGTCTTGCCGTCCAGGCCGGTCACTTCGACCTGCTTGTTGGCCAGGACCTTGCCGTGGCCTTCGAAGGAAGTCACGCCGTTGGCCTTGAACAGGGTGGCGATGCCGCCGGTCAGGTTCTTCACGATGGTGGCCTTGCGGGCAACCATCGCCGGAACGTCCATCTTCACGCCGCCGGTGGAGATGCCGTGGACCTCGAAGCCCTCTTTGGCTTCCTTGTACTTCCAGGAGCTGTCCAGCAGTGCCTTGGACGGAATGCAGCCTACGTTCAGGCAGGTACCGCCGAGGGCAACCTTGCCCTCTTTACCGATGTACTTCTCGATGCAAGCGGTCTTCAGGCCGAGTTGGGCGGCACGGATGGCGGCTACGTAGCCGCCGGGGCCGGCACCAATCACAACCACGTCGAATTTCTGGCTCATGTCTCAATCCTTATTCCGGTGAAGCGGACGGCCCCTCGCGGGGCCGTCGTGTAGTACGGGGCCGTCGTGTGAACTGACGTATCAGACGTCCAGCAGCAGGCGAGCCGGATCTTCCAGCAGATCCTTCATGGTGACCAGGAAGCTTACCGCTTCCTTGCCATCGATCATGCGGTGATCGTAGGACAGCGCCAGGTACATCATCGGCAGGATGACCACTTGACCGTTAACGGCCATCGGGCGCTCCTGGATCTTGTGCATGCCGAGGATGGCGGTCTGCGGCGGGTTGACGATCGGAGTCGACAGGAGCGATCCAAATACGCCACCGTTGGAAATGGTGAAAGTACCACCGGTCATGTCTTCGATGGACAGCTTGCCGTCCTTGGCTTTCTTGCCGAAGGTGGCGATGCCGTTTTCGATCTCGGCCAGGCTCATGAACTCGGCGTTACGCAGGACCGGTACGACCAGACCGCGGTCGCTGGAAACTGCCACACCGATGTCCTGGTAGCCGTGGTAGACGATGTCGTTGCCGTCGATCGAGGCGTTGACGCCCGGGAAGCGCTTCAGGGCTTCGGTGGCAGCCTTGACGAAGAAGGACATGAAGCCCAGGCGAACGCCGTTGTGCTTCTTCTCGAACAGGTCCTTGTACTTGTTGCGCAGGTCCATGATCGGCTTCATGTTGACTTCGTTGAAGGTCGTCAGCATGGCCATGGAGGACTGGGCTTCGACCAGACGCTCGGCAACCTTGGCGCGCAGGCGGGTCATCGGAACGCGCTTCTCGACGCGGTCGCCAGCGGCGAAGACCGGAGCCTCGGCAGCCGGAGCTGCAGCCTTGGCAGCCGGAGCGGCGGCCGGGGCGTTCTTCTTCGCTTCAACGGCAGCGACGACGTCTTCCTTGGTCACGCGACCGCCCTTGCCGGTACCGGCCAGGCTGTTCGGGTCGATGCCGTTCTCTTCGGCCAGCTTGCGGGCAGCCGGCGAGAGGATGTTGTCGTCGCCAGCGGCGGCCGGTGCAGCGGCAGCAGGTGCAGCAGCGGGAGCCGAGGCAGCAGCCGGAGCGGCAGCGGCAGCACCGCCTTCGCTCAGCTTGCCCAGCAGTTCGTTGGAGAGAACGGTGTCGCCTTCGTTCTTGACGATCTCTGCCAGGACGCCGTCAGCCTCGGCCAGTACTTCGATCACGACCTTGTCGGTCTCGATGTCGACGATCAGTTCGTCGCGCTTGACGGCTTCACCGACCTTCTTGTGCCAGGTTGCAACGGTGCCGTCGGCAACCGATTCCGGGAAGGTTGGGGCTTTGATTTCGATAGCCATTATGTGTGTTTCCTTAAATTCGGTATCAACTGCGCGTTGGCGTTAAACGGTGAAGGCGTCCTGCAGCAGTTTTTCCTGCTGCTCGGCGTGCATCGAAGCGTAGCCGCAAGCCGGAGCTGCCGAGCCTTCGCGGCCCGCGTATTCCAGGTTGAGACCTTTCTTGTGCGCGGCGATGACACGACGCATATGGTGCTGCGAGCAGAACCAGGCACCCTGGTTCATCGGCTCTTCCTGACACCAGACGATGTGCTTGAGGTTCTTGTACTGCGACAGCACCTCGGCCAGATCGTCTTCCGGGAAGGGATACAGCTGCTCGAGACGAACGATCGCGATGTTCTCGAGACCTTCGGCGCGACGCTTCTCCAGCAGGTCGTAGTACACCTTGCCGCTGCACAGCACGATGCGGTCGACTTTCTTCGGATCCAGGCTGTCGATCTCGTTGATCACAGTCTGGAAAGAGCCGTCTGCCAGATCTTCCAGGGTCGAGATGGCCAGCTTGTGACGCAGCAGCGACTTCGGAGTCATCACGATCAGCGGTTTGCGCAGCGGACGGATCACCTGACGGCGCAGCATGTGGTAGACCTGAGCCGGGGTAGTCGGCACGCAGACCTGGATGTTCTGCTCGGCGCACAGCTGCAGGTAACGCTCCAGACGCGCGGAGGAGTGCTCCGGACCCTGGCCTTCGTAACCGTGCGGCAGCAGCATGGTCAGACCACACAGACGTTGCCACTTGGTCTCGCCGCTGGTGATGAACTGGTCGATCACGACCTGCGCACCGTTGGCGAAGTCACCGAACTGGGCCTCCCAGATCACCAGCGCGTTCGGCGTGGTGGTGGCGTAGCCGTATTCGAAGGCCAGTACGGCTTCTTCCGAGAGGTAGGAATCGTACAGGCTGACGCGCGGCTGGCCGTCGAACAGGTGAGCCAGCGGGATGTAGACCGAGTCGTCCTTCTGGTTATGCAGCGCCGCATGGCGGTGCGAGAAGGTACCGCGGCCGACGTCCTGGCCGGTCATGCGCACCGGGTGACCTTCGAACAGCAGGGTGGCGTAGGCCAGGTTCTCGGCGAAGCCCCAGTTGATGGGCATGCCGCCGGCAGCCATCTTCGCGCGGTCTTCGTAGATCTTCTGCACCTGACGCTGCATGACGAAGCCGTCCGGGGTTTCCAGCAGCTTGGCGGAGAGGTCCTGCAGGGTCTTCAGGTCGAAGCGGGTGTCGTGACGCGCGGTCCAGGCGTGCCCCACGTACGGACGCCAGTCGACGAAGAGCTCCTTGTTGGGCTCCTTGACCAGGCTCTTCACCACGTGCTGACCGTTGTCGAGAGCGTCGCGGTATTCGTCGACCTTCTCCTGGGCCTGCTCGGTGCTCTGCACGCCGGCAGCGATCAGCGCGTCGGCATACAGTTCACGGGTGGTGCGCTGCTTGGCGATCTGCTGGTACATCAGCGGCTGGGTGCCGCTCGGCTCGTCGGCCTCGTTGTGGCCGCGACGGCGGTAGCAGACCAGGTCGATGACCACGTCACGCTTGAACTGCATGCGGTAGTCGACGGCCAGTTGGGTCACGAACAGGACCGCTTCCGGATCGTCGCCGTTCACATGGAAGATCGGCGCCTGGATCATCTTCGCCACGTCGGTCGCGTACTCGGTGGAGCGAGCGTCGTCCTGACGGCTGGTGGTGAAGCCGACCTGGTTGTTGATCACGATGTGGATGGTGCCGCCCGTCTTGTAAGCACGGGTCTGCGACATCTGGAAGGTCTCCATGACCACGCCCTGCCCCGCGAAGGCGGCATCACCGTGGATGGAGATCGGCACGACCTTGTCGCCGCTGCCGTCCTTGCGACGGTCCTGGCGGGCGCGTACCGAACCCTCGACCACCGGGGAAACGATTTCCAGGTGCGAGGGGTTGAACGCCAGGGCCAGGTGGACTTCACCGCCGGTGGTCATGACGTTGGAGGAGAAGCCCTGGTGGTACTTCACGTCACCGGAGCCCATCTCGACCAGCTTCTTGCCTTCGAACTCGTCGAACAGCTCGCGCGGGTTCTTGCCCAGGGTGTTGACCAGGACGTTCAGACGGCCGCGGTGGGCCATACCGATGACGATTTCCTTCACACCATAGGAGCCGGAGCGCTGGATGATCTCGTCGACCATCGGGATCAGGCTCTCGCCGCCTTCCAGGCCGAAGCGCTTGGTGCCCGGGTACTTGGTGCCCAGGTACTTCTCCAGGCCTTCTGCAGCGGTCAGGCGCTCCAGCAGGTGGGAGCGGGCGTCGGCGGAGTACGTCGGACGGCCACGGACGCTTTCCAGGCGCTGGGCGAACCAGTGGCGCTGCTCGGAATCGACGATGTGCATGAACTCGGCGCCGATGGTGCTGCAGTAGGTCTGCTTCAGCGCATCGATGATTTCACGCAGGGTCGCTTCTTCCTTGCCGATGTAGAGCTCACCGGTACGGAAAGTAGTGTCGAGGTCTGCAGCGGTGAGCCCGTAGTGTTCGAGCGACAGATCGGAGGGAGCGGTACGCACCCAGAGACCCAGCGGATCGAGCGATGCTGCCTGATGTCCACGCAGACGGTATGCCAGGATCAGACGCAGGACTTCAACCTGCTTTTTCTCGTGCTCGGTGCTTACGCTGCCAGCGGAAACAGGCGCGGCGCGGCGCTGGTTCTTGGCCAGGAGTACGAAATGATCACGGATAGAGGAATGCGAAACGTCGGGGGCAGGATTGCCGTCGGCAGGAAGCTTCTGGAAGTACGTGCGCCACTCTTCTGGCACAGCGTTCGGGTCGTGCAGGTAGAGCTCGTAGAGCTCTTCGACGTAGGCAGCGTTTCCACCGGATAGATGGGCACTGTTCCACATCCGCTGCATTACGCTTTCGTGCATGCTTGGTCACCCTCGGTAAGGGGACTCCACCTGTGGAACCTCTGGCGCGAAGTCAAACACAGCGACTTCAAGCCACCGATTCCCGCAGATAGTCCGGGTACCAGCCCGGATGCCCCTGCTGGTCATATATACGTTTTCAAAACAGGACCCCCGCTTTGTGGGCTTGGGTCCTAAGGACTGTACCGCCGGACAATGTTCCGGCGGCACAGGTGTCGCTCTTTCATGATCTTTGGGCGCAAGGCCCGCAGATCAAGTGCCGCTCTGCAGCAGCATGTTACGGATGTGACCGATTGCCTTGGTGGGGTTCAGACCCTTCGGGCAAACGTTCACGCAGTTCATGATCCCGCGGCAGCGGAAGACGCTGAACGGGTCATCCAGGCTCGCCAGGCGCGCCTGAGTTTCGGTGTCACGGCTGTCGGCCAGGAAGCGGTAGGCCTGCAGCAGCGCGGCGGGACCCAGGAACTTGTCGGGGTTCCACCAGAACGACGGGCAGGAGGTCGAGCAGCAGGCGCACAGGATGCACTCGTACAGACCGTCCAGCTTCTCGCGCTCTTCCGGGCTCTGCAGACGCTCGATGGCCGGCGCTGCATATTTGTTCTGCAGGAACGGCTTCACGCTCTCGTACTGTTTGTAGAAGATGCGCATATCGACGACCAGGTCACGAATGACCGGCAGGCCCGGCAGCGGACGCAGAACCAGCTTGCCGCCCTTCAGGCCAGCGGCCGACAGGGGGGTGATGCAGGCCAGGCCGTTCTTGCCGTTGATGTTCATACCGTCGGAACCGCACACGCCTTCACGGCAGGAACGACGATAGGAGAAGCCCTCGTCCTGTTCCTTGATCAGCGCCAGCACGTCCAGGACCATGATGTCCTTGCCGTCGGTATCGACCTGGAAGTCCTGCATGTAGGGTGCAGCGTCCTTCTCAGGGTTGTAGCGGTAAACACTCACTTGCAACATGGCGGGCACCCTTAGTAAGTACGAACCTTGGGTTCGAATGCCGGAACAGTTTTCGGCGCGAAGTTGACGGCACGCTTGGCTACACGCTTCTCACCCGGGAAGTACAGGGTGTGGCACAGCCAGTTCTCGTCATCGCGCTCCTCGAAGTCTTCACGGGCATGCGCGCCGCGGGACTCTTTGCGGGCTTCTGCCGCAATCGCAGTGGCTTCGGCCACTTCGAGGAGGTTCTGCAGTTCCAGCGCTTCGATACGCGCCGTGTTGAATGCCTGGCTCTTGTCGTTGATCTTGACGGTGGCGATACGCTCACGCAGATCAGCCAGCTGAGCGATACCTTTCTGCATGTACTCGCCGGTACGGAACACACCGAAGTAGTTCTGCATGCAGGATTGCAGCTCGCGCTTGAGCGGAGCGACTTCTTCGCCGCTAGTGCGCTCGTTCACACCGTTCAGGCGCTTGAAAGCGGATTCCAGGTCGGACTCGGAAGCCTGGCGGTGCTCGATACCATCCTTGAGCGCCTTCTCCAGGTGCAGGCCGGTGGCACGACCGAACACAACCAGGTCGAGCAGCGAGTTGCCGCCCAGGCGGTTGGCACCGTGTACCGATACGCACGCCACTTCGCCTACGGCGAACAGGCCTTCGACGATCTGCTCGTTGCCGTTGGCATCGGTAGTCAGGGCCTGGCCATGGATGTTGGTGGCCACGCCACCCATCATGTAGTGACAGGTCGGGATAACCGGGATCGGAGCGACCACCGGGTCGACGTGGGCGAAGGTCTTGGACAGTTCGCAGATGCCGGGCAGGCGGCTGTGCAGAACTTCTTCGCCGAGGTGGTCGAGCTTCAGCAGTACGTGGTCCTTGTTCGGGCCCACGCCGTTGCCGGCGATCACTTCTTTCACCATGGAACGGGCAACCACGTCGCGGCCGGCCAGGTCCTTGGCGTTCGGAGCGTAACGCTCCATGAAACGCTCGCCATGGGCGTTGATCAGGTAGCCGCCTTCACCGCGGCAGCCTTCGGTGACCAGTACACCAGCGCCGGCGATGCCGGTCGGGTGGAACTGCCACATCTCGATGTCCTGCACCGGCACACCAGCGCGCAGCGCCATGCCGATACCGTCACCGGTGTTGATCAGGGCGTTGGTGGTGGAGGCGTAGATACGGCCGGCACCGCCAGTGGCCAGGACCACGGCCTTGGAGCGGATATAAACGGTGTCGCCGGTTTCGATGTCGATGGCGATGACGCCAACCACATGACCGTCCTGGTTCTTCACCAGATCGACTGCGTACCACTCATTAAGGAAGGAAGTACCGTTCTTCAGGTTGGCCTGATAGAGGGTGTGCAGCAGGGCGTGACCGGTACGGTCAGCCGCGGCACAGGTACGAGCAGCCTGGCCACCCTTGCCGAAGTCCTTGGACTGGCCACCGAACGGACGCTGATAGATGCGGCCCTGTTCAGTACGGGAGAACGGCAGACCCATGTGTTCCAGCTCGAACACGGCTTCCGGGCCGACGGAGCACATATATTCGATCGCGTCCTGGTCACCGATGTAGTCGGAGCCCTTGACGGTGTCGTACATGTGCCAGCGCCAATCATCGTTCGGGTCGGCCGAAGCGATGGCGCAGGTGATGCCGCCCTGGGCGGATACGGTGTGCGAACGGGTCGGGAAGACCTTGGTCACCACGGCAGTCTTGTGACCACCCTGAGCCAGTTGCAGCGCGGCACGCATGCCGGCACCGCCGCCACCCACGATGATGGCGTCGAAAGAAAGAGAGCGAATGCTAGCCATGGATCAGTTACCCCAGAGAATCTGCACACCCCAGACGAAGAATGCGAACATGGCCATGCCGCATACCGCCTGGACGAGGAAACGCACGACGGTCGCGGACTTGCCCAGCGCCATCGGAGTCAGGTAGTCGGTGGTGATGGTCCACATACCGACCCATGCGTGCACGCTCAGGGACACCAGCGTCAACAGGCTGAAGATCTTCATCAGGCTGTGGGAGAACAGACCATGCCACTCGGCGTAGGTGATACCTGGGTGAGCGATCAGGAAGCCCAGCAGGAAGAGAACATAAGCCGCGAGAACGACCGCGGAGACGCGCTGGACCATCCAGTCGTAGAGACCCGAACGCGACAAGTTAGTGACGTTAGTTACCATACCCATACCCCCGCCAGAACGATCAGCACCACTGCGACAGCGATGACGATTTTCGAACCACGCTTACCGCCTTCCAGTGTTTCGCCAATACCTGCGTCCATGACGAGGTGACGAATACCGGCTACCAGGTGGTACAGCAGCGCAGACAGCAGGCCCCAAATCACAAGCTTGACCAACGGATGGGTCAGACACGCCTTCACCTGCTCGAAGCTGTCTTCGGATGCGAGGGAACGATCCAGTGCGAACAGCAGCACTGCGATACCCACGAACAGAATGACGCCGGAGATGCGGTGGAGAATCGACGTGTAAGCAGTGATAGGGAGTTGGATGGTCCTTAGGTCTAGGTTTACGGGTCGTTTGCTATTCACGGCTTTTTTCACACTGAGAGCCCTTCTATGGATCAGGGCTAGTTGTCGGGAGGTGCACTTGTCAGGTACCCATCACCTTCGGGAGTGACAACCACCAATCAAGCGAGGCCGGACGGCCCTTGGCGGCTGGTCGCCGAGTATAGACAGTTAGGCCCCTAATGACAACGGAAAGACCTCCACCTAAGGACTAATTGCCGCACCCCCATAAAAGGCGTAAACAGGCAAATTTTTCCGGCAAAACAGGGGCTTGGAGGAGCCAAACTTCTCCGATTGTGCAAATTGACATTCGGATTTATCTCTCTATAGTGGTGCGGGCCCTGCGTGGGGGGTCGTACAGATGATTTCAAGCATAAATAGGAGGCCATCATGG
Organism: Pseudomonas sp. HS-18; assembly: GCF_020401845.1. Classification (NCBI taxonomy): domain Bacteria; kingdom Pseudomonadati; phylum Pseudomonadota; class Gammaproteobacteria; order Pseudomonadales; family Pseudomonadaceae; genus Pseudomonas; species Pseudomonas sp. HS-18. Next base: position 2,744,217 of record NZ_CP084413.1, on the reverse strand, counting down.
CTGACAAAAAAGCGCAGTTGATCATCGAGGGCGCTGCCCCCGTCGAACTGCCTGTCCTCTCCGGCACGCTGGGTCCCGATGTTGTCGACGTGCGGGGCCTGACCTCCACGGGTCACTTCACTTTCGACCCCGGCTTCATGTCCACTGCCTCCTGCGAGTCGAAGATCACCTTCATCGACGGCGATAAAGGTGTACTGCTGCACCGCGGCTACCCGATCGAACAGCTCGCCGAGAAGTCCGACTACCTGGAAACCTGCTACCTGCTGCTCAACGGCGAACTGCCCACTGCCGAGCAGAAAGAGAAGTTCGTCGGCACCATCAAGAACCACACCATGGTTCACGAGCAACTGAAGACCTTCTTCAACGGTTTCCGCCGTGATGCGCACCCGATGGCCGTGATGTGCGGCGTAATCGGTGCCCTCTCCGCCTTCTATCACGACTCCCTGGACATCAATAATCCGAAGCACCGGGAAGTCTCGGCGCATCGTCTGATCGCCAAGATGCCGACCATCGCTGCCATGGTGTACAAGTACTCCAAGGGCGAGCCGATGATGTACCCGCGCAACGACCTGAACTATGCAGAAAACTTCCTGCATATGATGTTCAACACCCCCTGCGAGACCAAGCCGATCAGCCCTGTGCTGGCCAAGGCCATGGACCGCATCTTTATCCTGCACGCCGACCACGAGCAGAACGCCTCCACTTCCACCGTTCGCCTGGCGGGCTCCTCGGGTGCCAACCCGTTCGCCTGTATCGCCTCGGGCATCGCCGCCCTGTGGGGACCGGCTCACGGCGGTGCGAACGAAGCCGTTCTGCGCATGCTGGACGAGATCGGTGACGTGTCGAACATCGAGAAGTTCGTGGCCAAGGCCAAGGACAAGAACGATCCGTTCAAATTGATGGGCTTCGGCCACCGCGTGTACAAGAACTTCGACCCGCGCGCCAAGGTCATGAAACAGACCTGCGACGAGGTTCTCCAGGAGCTGGGCATCAACGACCCGCAACTGGAACTGGCCATGAAGCTGGAAGAAATCGCCCGCCACGATCCGTACTTCGTGGAGCGCAACCTCTACCCGAACGTGGACTTCTACTCCGGCATCATCCTCAAGGCCATCGGCATTCCGACCAGCATGTTCACCGTGATCTTCGCCCTGGCACGTACCGTGGGCTGGATCTCGCACTGGCAGGAAATGCTCTCCGGCCCGTACAAGATCGGCCGTCCGCGCCAGCTGTACACCGGCGCCACCCAGCGCGACTTCGTGGACCTCAAGGCCCGCTAAGCGCTACGGCGTAAAAGAAAAGGCCGCCTTCGGGCGGCCTTTTTATTGCCACGGCTTTTCTGTAGGAGCGAGCTTGCTCGCGAACAGCCCCGCTGCGAGCTTCCCCACCCCTCGGTTCGCGAGCAGGAACTGGGCGTCACCTCGGTCCTGCAAAAGCAAAAAAGCCGCCCGAGGGCGGCTTCTTCACGAAAGGGAACGACAGCGCCGATTACTTCTCGGCAGCGCTGCGCAGGCCCTTCAGGGTATTCATCGGCGCATCGACCACGAAGCTGTTGGCCAGCCAGGACGGGATGCTGCCACCCGGCTCGGTCTGCACCTGGTAAGTCACCTCGGTCACGCCGGCACCCTTGGGCACCAGCTTCCACTCGCCGATCAGTTTCGGCACGCGGATTTCGCCTTTCTCTTCCGGGATATAGGTCGGCTCGGCCTTGAGATGACGGATCAGGCCACCGTCGGCGGTCTTCTCGGTGGTTACGTGGATCACCACGTCGCGGCCGGTCACCGGCCAGGGCATGTCGATCTTCGAGTAGGTCCAGGAATTGTCGCCCTCGGTCTTCAGCAGACGCATCTCGGCGCAGGCGTGGATCCACTTGCAGGAGCCGGCCACGTCTTCCTGCAGGGCGTTGATCTTGGCCACATCGGCCTTGATATCGACGACGCCACGGTAGGCCTTGTACTTGGAGCCCGCGACCGGGCTGAGGAAGACCTTCACACCGTCGTCTTCCTTCTCCAGCTTCCAGTCGTCCGCCAGGGCAGTACCGGCAAAGCCCATCACGGCAGTGGCCAGCAGGGTCATACGCAATACACCACGCATCGTCTTACCTCTCTTTATTCTTGGTCTCGTAGGGTCGGCAATTGCCGGCGCCCTGTCGCAATCCGCGGTCTTGAGCGGATCGGGGCGTCAGTATGGACCGCGAAATCGTGACTTCCAAGTCACATCAGGCGGCGGTGATGCGCTCCCACTCGGCGAGGATCCGCAGGGCCTGTTCGTTGCTGCTGCCACAGGCATCGGCGTCCGCATCGAAGGCCGCACAGACCTTTGGACGCCGCGAGTCGCCGAATAGTTTGCACAGATTGCGCTCATCCAGTTGCACGCAGCGAACACCCGCCGGCTTGCCGTCGGGCATGCCAGGGATGGGCGAGGAAATCGACGGCGCTATGCAACAGGCGCCACAGCCGATACGGCATTGCATGGATCTACTCTCTATTCGACATCAAGACGTCATCGGGGCTGGTCGCTCAGCAGCCGTTGCTTGCGCAGCTTCGCCACTTCACATATCGACTTCGACCGCGCGGCGAGCCAGCATCTTGCATGGCCCGCTAAGCCCTTTCGCCGCGGGCGGATATGCACGGCGGGCGGCAATCCCGAGGCGAGCAGAACGGGGCCGCCGAGCATATAGCGGGTCGAGCATTCCGCCAAGCGGGCCAGATCAGCGGGAAACTCCGGCAACGGCTCGCTCATCGGACACTCTCGGACTCCCGTCTCACCCCGACCAGGCCCAGGGATGTCAGCTTCACAGCAACAGCATGCCGTCCTAGCGCCGCGATCGCCGCCCCTTGGCTGTATCGCGGCGCATCCAGTAGGCTCATGCGCAGCCCCCAACCCTGGAGCCTCTGCCATGCCGGTCTGGCTGCAAACCGCTTTTCTTCTGTGTCTTTCCAACCTGTTCATGACCTTCGCCTGGTACGGCCACCTGAAAACCCTGAACAGCAAGCCGTGGATCATCGCGGCACTGGTCAGCTGGGGCATCGCACTCTTCGAGTATTTATTGCAGGTGCCGGCCAACCGCATCGGTTACACGGTGATGTCGGTCGGGCAACTGAAAATCATGCAGGAGGTCATCACGCTAGCGGTCTTCGTGCCGTTCAGCGTGTACTTCATGCAGCAGCCACTGAAGCTCGACTATCTATGGGCCGGGCTGTGCCTGCTGGGCGCGGTGTACTTCATCTTCCGCGCCTGAATCGGACTGACTCGGCACACGACGATCTCCGCGAACGCCCGGGGAAATAGAAGACCGATCAGGACTCGGACGAGTCCCGCAGACGGGTGATCAGGCTGGAAGTATCCCAGCGCCCGCCACCGGCGGCCTGCACCTCGGCGTAAAACTGGTCGACCAGCGCCGTGACCGGCAGTTGCGCGCCGTTGCGGCGGGCCTCGTCGAGCACGATCCCCAGGTCCTTGCGCATCCAGTCCACCGCGAAGCCGAAGTCGAAGCGCCCTTCCAGCATGCTCTGGTGGCGATTCTCCAATTGCCAGGATTGCGCCGCACCCTTGCTGATCACTTCCATGGCCGCCATGCCGTCGAGGCCGGCGCTCCGGGCGAAGTGCAGCGCCTCCGACAGCCCTTGCAGCAATCCGCCGACGCAGATCTGGTTGACCATCTTGGTCAGCTGGCCGCTGCCCACCGAGCCCATGCGCCGCACCATGCGCGCGTAGGTGGCGATCACCGGTTCGGCGCGCGAATAGAGGTCCGCATCGCCGCCGACCATCACCGTCAGCGCACCGTTCTCGGCGCCGGCCTGGCCGCCGGAGACCGGCGCATCAAGGAAGCCCAGCTCGCGCTCCGCCGCCGCCACGGCCAGTTCACGGGCGACCTCAGCCGAAGCGGTGGTGTGGTCCACCAGCACAGCGCCCGGCTGCATCCCGGCCAACGCGCCTTCCTCGCCCAGCACCACGCTGCGCAGGTCATCATCGTTGCCGACGCAGCACATCACGAACTCAGCCCACTGCGCGGCCTCGCGCGGAGTGTCCGCCGAACCGCCGCCGAACTGCCTGACCCACTGGGCCGCGCGGCTCGCGGTGCGGTTGTAGACGCACACCTCATGCCCTTCGCGCGCCAGATGCCCGGCCATGGGATAGCCCATCACGCCCAGACCGATGAATGCCACTTTCGCCATCTTGATCCCCCTTGTCCTGGTAGCCGGTCAGCCTAGCACAGCGGTTTGCCGGCCCCGCAAACGCCTTCCATACTCGATTCGTACCCAACCACGAGCACCGACTATGCCCCACTGGCTGGTGATCGACCTGGAAGCCACCACCGAGGAAGGCGGCTGGCCGGTCGAGGAAATGGAAATCATCGAGATCGGCGCCAGCCTGGTGGCCGAGGCCGACGGCCGCGAGCTGGATCACTTCCAGCGCTTCGTGCGCCCGCAACGTCGACCGCTGCTGACCGCCTTCTGTCGCGAACTCACCCACATCACCCAGGCCAACGTCGATGCCGCCGCGCCCCTGCATGAGGTCTGGCCGCAATTCGAGCGCTGGCTGGCCCAGCACCGCCCGCGCCTGGCCGGCTGGACCAGCTGGGGCGACTACGACCGTCACCAACTGGAACTGGAATGGCGCCGCCAGAACCTGGACAGCCACCTGGCCCGTGTTCCTCACGTCAACCTCAAACAGCGCTTCGCCCAGGCCCGCCAGCTCAAGCGGCCGGTGGGCCTGAATGCCGCGCTGCACCTGGCCGGATTGAACTTCCAGGGACAGCCGCACCGCGCCCTGGAGGATGCCCGTAATACTGCCCGCCTGTTGCCGCTGACACTGCCGGTGGCCGGCTGAAAGAAGGCTCCATTCACTGACCGAACGGTCGCCTGCGCCGCTCTAGTGACGGAGCCTGCGCCCTTGGGCATACTGGCGGGCCCTTTTTCACCCCTCTAGCAGGAGAAGCCCATGTTCAAGGTCAACGAGTACTTCGACGGCACCGTCAAATCCATCGCCTTCGACATGACCGCAGGCCCCGCCACCATCGGCGTGATGGCTCCCGGCGAATACGAATTCGGCACCAGCCAGCTGGAGGTGATGCACGTCGTCGCCGGCGCGCTGACCGTCAAGCTGCCGGGCAGCGACAGCTGGGAAACCTTCGAAGGCGGCAGCAACTTCACCGTACCGGCCAACAGCAAGTTCCAGCTGAAAGTCGCCCAGGACACCGCCTACCTCTGCGAATACCGCTGAGTTCGGCTGTTCCATGAAAGAGCCGGCCCTGAGGCCGGCTTTTTATTGCCGGTACAACTGTCGAGCTCTGTCCTACGAAAAGCAGCCGCATAACCCGGCCGCAAGATCAGCCCGCAATCCTGCGTCCTTTTCCGCGATGAACACCAGCCGCGATCCCTGTGCCGCTTCGGCCGCCGTCGCCGGCCGCAGCTGATAGCGCCCGCCAACGTACTGCAGCCACAACGCATCCCCCTGTCCAGACAGTCGGATCAGTCCCTTGAGGCGCAGCAGGCCACGCGGCAGCGTCTCCAACCAGAGTTTCAGCCGCACACCCTCAAAGCTTTCATCCCCCTGCCAACTCCAGCTGTCGAACAGGTCGCCATGGTCGACACCTTCCTGCCCATGGGGCCGCAGCTTGCGCGACGGCTCGCCCAGCAGCAGCTCATCGGGAATCTGCGCCTGGATGGTTTCCAGCACCCGCGCGCCACGGCCGAAGCGTTCGCGCTGGGCGGCCAGCTCATCGGTTTCGAGCAGGTCGCACTTGTTCAGCAGCAGCAGATCGGCGGCAGCCGCCTGCATGCGTTCCAGCCGCGCATACTCGCCTTCGAGCGGCTCACGACGGGCGGCGTCGACCACGGTCAGCACCGCATCCAGGTGCAGGCGCCTGCGCAGCTTCGGGTAGCCGAGCGTCTGTACGATGCGCTGCGGGTCGGACACCCCGCTGCACTCGATCACCACCTGTTCCAACGGCGGGTGCATATTCGCCAGTCGTTCCAGCTGCGCCAGCAGGTCGTCCTGCACCGAGCAGCAGATGCAGCCGTTCTCCAGGCTGTACACCGCCTCGGTCTGCTCGGCGATCATCCCGGCGTCGATGTTCAGCTCGCCGAAGTCATTGACGATCACTGCCAGCCGCCGCCCTTCACAGCGCTCCAGCAGGTTGCGCAACAGCGTGGTCTTGCCGGCGCCGAGGAAGCCGGCGACCACCGTTACCGGGATGCTCGCGGCATTCATGCGTTGACCCCTTCGATACGCGGCGGCTCGCCCTGCCACACCGCCGCCAGGGCGGTATCGCTGAACTGGCCGAGGCGGTCGTACACCGGGCGACCTTCGACGAAGGTCAGTTGCACCTCGGTGCGGTGGATGTAGTTGCGCGCCGGCTGCTCGAACAGGTTGCGGTCGAGGACGATGAAGTCCGCCGACTTGTCCGCCTCCAGGCTGCCGGTAAGATTTTCCAGGCCCATCGCATAGGCACCGTTGAGGGTCGCAACGCGGATCGCCTGTTCCAGGCTGATCGGCTCGCCGAAGCAGGCCGGGTCGTCATTCCATGGGTTCTGCCGGGTCACCAGGGTTTCCAGTGCCAGCCACGGGTCGATTGACGCCACCGGCCAGTCGGTGCCGAATACCGCGACGCCGCCGGCGGCCAGCACGCCCTTGAAGTCGTAGATGCGCTTCAGGCGATCCGGGCCGTAGCCGGAGCGCGCGCCGCTGGCGAAAGGCGTCGGGTACCAGGCCGCCGGGGAGAACTCGGCGATCACCTCCAGCTCACGGAAGCGCTTGAGGTTGCCCGGATGCAGGATGGTGCTGTGCGCGCACTGGTGGCGCACGCCGGAAAAGCCATTGCGCCGGCGCGCTTCGGCCACCGCATCGAGGAATACGTCGGACGCGGCATCACCCGTGCAATGGGCGATCACGCGGATGCCGCGACGGTCCATGTCCACCACCATGTCAGTGATGTGCTCCGGCGTCAGGTTCAGCTTGCCGCGCCAGGCATCTTCGCCCGGCCAGGGAGTGATAAGGAAGGACGAGCGCGGCTCGACGGTGCCGTCGAAGTGGAATTTCACCGCATTCGCCGACAGCCGCGCACTGCGGTAGTAGTGGCGTTCGCCGGCGAGCAGCTCCCAGCGACGACGCACCGGGAAGATGTCGTCCTGCCAGCTGATTGCCGCTTCCACTCGCAGGGTCAGCTGGCCGGCGTCATCGAGGTACTTAAGCGCATCCAGGCGGTTCTCGCAGACGTGCAGGTACTTGGCCGCGGTGACGCCGCGAGAACTCTGGAAGTGCACGCCTTCGCGGTAGGACTGGCGCAGCACCTTGGCCGGGGTCGGCGGCATGGCAGCGTGGATCAGCGCGTAACCGCCGTCGATCAACAGGCCGTTGGGCTCGCCGGTCAGCTCGTCGCGCTCCAGGTAGCCATTGCGCGGATCGGGCGTATTGGCGTCGATGCCGGCCAGTTCCAGCGCGCGGGAGTTGACCATCATGGTGCCCCACATGCGGTCGAGCAGCGCCACGGGGCGATCCGGCATCACCGAGTCGAGCCACTCGCGGCCCGGCTTCAGCCCGGCTTCGCGGAAGGTGTAGCGCACCCAGTACTGGCCGTAGACCCAGCCATCGCCCGGGTGGCTGTCGGCATAGTCTCGAATGGCCTTGGCAAGCTGCTCCGGAGTCGGGTCCTCGATGCCGACATCGAGGTCGTCGGCATAGCGCGGATTCAGCGCCAGGTCCGGGTGAGTGTGCATGTCGTGCAGGCCAGGCATGCAGAAGGCGCCTTCGAGATCATGCACCAGGGTGTCCGGGCCGATCAGGTGCTCCATCTCTTCGCGAAGGCCGACCGCCAGCAACCGACCATCCCGGATGGCAACGGCCTCGGCCCAGGGTCGTGCGGGATCGAGGGTGTAGAAGCGGCCGTTGTGCAGCAGCAGTTCGGCAAAGCGGCCGGTTGGGGAATTGGAGGAGCGGAAGCGGTCCGGAGCGGTCATGGGAAGCCCTTGTTGTTCTTGTCCGTGGGGGCAGTATAGGGCTCGACTTTCAACCATTGACTAGCACAAGATGACAACTCGCTAGCACTAAACAACAGGTTGACCGCGCGAATGCCCACCGCTTCCTTCGATATCGATTACGCCGCGCGTCAGCTTTTCCGCCATTTCATCGACGAATGGCGCGCTCGCCCCGCCCTGCCACCCGTGGCTCCCCTGCTCGGTGGCCTCGGCTTGCCACCGAGCGGAGAAGCGGCAGCCAGCATGATGAACTTCGCCCGCTACTATCGCCTGCTGCAGCAGGCCGCCGGACTGCTCGGCCCGAGCGACTTCTTCCTGCGCCTGGGCCAGCGCTACAACCTCTATGACCTGGGAGTGATCGGCTACGCGCTGATCAGCGCGGCCAACCTGCGGCGCTCCTGGGACATCTCCCTCGGCCAGCCGTCGAGCCTGATGCCTCACCCGATCCACACCCACCGAGAGGAGGTCGACGAGCACATTCGGCTGACGCTGCAATTGCCGCCTTTCAGTGAAGTGGAGCGCATCGCCCTCTGCGAGGAATGGCTGAGCAGCACCTGGCGCTGGTTGTGCCAGCGCCTGCCGGACCTGGAGAACTGCGCCAGCATGCAGTTGCACCTGCCCTACCCGCCGCCGGCGCATGCCGCGCTGTACGGCGAGATTTTCCCCGGCCTCTGTCATTTCAATGCCGAGCGGGCCGAATTGTGGATGCCACGGGAATTCCACGATCGCCCCTTCTCGACCGCCAACCCTTCCGTGACGCGGCTGTGCCAAGCCCAGGGCGCGGCGACCCTGGCCAGTTTCGAACGCGGTCAGGCGCTACCGGATGACGTGCGCTATTACCTGCTGCAGAACGCGCGTATCCCACTACCGGATCTGGAACAGACCGCCGCCTGGTTGCGCCTGCCGCCGCATACGCTGCAACGCCGGCTGCGGGAGCACGGGCTGACCTTCAAGGGCATAGTGCTGGAGGTGCGGATGGCGCTGGCCCAGCGTTATCTGCTGGCCAGCCGGATGGCGCTGCAGGAGATCGCCTTCCTCCTCGGCTACGAACACGTCACCAGCTTCCACCGGGCATTCCAGCGGTTTACCGGGACGACACCGGAGCGATTCCGCGCAGCGGGCGGGATCTCAGCTGAATAGGCAAGCGCGAGCAGAGTCCACTCCTACGCCAGGGTCGGCCCTTGTGTAGGAGCGCACTCCGTCCGCGACAGGCTCGCCGTTGCGCTTAAGCTTCCTTCTCGCAGTTGATCATCCACGGCACGCCGAAGCGGTCCTCCACTGCGCCGAACAATTCGGCCCAGAAGGTCTGCTCCAGCGGCATGGTGACCTTGCCGCCCTTGCCCAGCGCCTCGAACAGGCGCCGGGCCTCGGCCTTGCTGTCGACGTTCAGGGTGATCGACACACCCTTCACTCCTTCGTACTGGCCGCATTGGGGCGAGGCGTCCGATCCCATCAGCACATGGCCATCCACTTCCAGACGGACGTGGATGACGCGGTTCTTCAAGGCCTCGGGCATGTCCTCGCAACCCGGCGCATCGGAGAAGCGCATCAGCGCCGGCAGCTCTGCGCGCAGCACCTCGGCGTAATAACGGAAGGCTTCCTCGCAGTTTCCATCGAAGACCAGATAGGCATTCATCAACATGGCGGTATCCTCCAGATTCAGGATTTGCTGGCGATTTCGGCGCGCAGACGCTCTTCCTGCTCACGCAATTCAGGGGTGAATTCGGCACCGAAGTCCTCGGCCTCGAAGATCTGCCGGATTTCGATCTCGGACTCACCATCGAAGGGATTGGGCGAGCGCTTGACCCAATCGATGCACTCCTGCAACGACGCGGTCTGCATGATCCAGAAGCCGGCGATAAGCTCCTTGGTTTCGGCGAACGGGCCGTCGATCACCTGCCGCGAAGCGCCATCGAAGCGCACCCGCGCGCCCTTGGCGCTGGGGTGCAGCCCTTCGCCCGCCAGCATCACCCCGGCCTTGACCAGTTCTTCGTTGAACGCCCCCATGGCGGCGAGCAGTTCTTCCTTGGGCATCACACCCGCCTCGGAGTCGGCGGTGGCTTTGACGATCACCATGAAACGCATGGGTTTTCTCCTCTTGTCATTCTCTTGTAATTGCCAGCGTGGCGGCCGGTTTCATCCGGTTCCTGATGAATAGTCGAAGGGCAGGACGACGAATCGACAGCCCACGCAAAAATATTCTCAGGGGTACTGCGAGGGCTTTGAGCATAGGTCGCGCCAAGGACCGCAGCTGCAGAAATGGGAAAATTCGCTATGGACGCCCAGGGCCAACGCCATTAGAACGTGCCGTTCGGAAAACTCCGGGCGCCCCCATGCAGGTCCAGCTCATTCCCGTCATCGAACTGTTCTACCTGGTCGACTCCGTGCCGGTGCCGACCGAGGGGCCGTACTGGGAGCACGTGGAAAGCTGGCGGGCCTTCCATGAGCGCAATCTGAGGGCCAGCGGCTTCGATCCGAGCCTCAGGCCCTACCGGCCGGGAAGCGCATTCCACCGTATCGCCGAGCTGAGCGATGCTGACATTTCGCGCCTGATACGGCTGCACTGTGAAGAGGGGCTGGCGGGCTCGGGGAACTGGAAACAGATCCAGCCCTTGCCCGGCGGCTATGTATTGCGGATCGGCAGTCTCGATGTGCTGTTCCCGCAGTGCTGCAGCGACCTGGGCGACCTGCACAGCTGGAAGCGCATCGCCGCTGGCAAGGGTGCCTACCTGTACAGCGGCCACCCTTCGCCCGACATCAGTCGCCGCAACCAGTCCGCCCATTTCGACTTCAACGGGCCGGGCGAGGGCTTTGCCCCGCCCCCGCCGCTGCATTCGGTCACGGTACCATTGAGCGAACTGATGCGCGCCGTGCATGCCGCCGATCGGGAACTACGGATTTTCGCGGCGCGATTGGCATTGGTGAACGCCGAGCAGGCGCTGCACGTACCGGACATCGAAACCCTGCTCATCCACGGACGCTAGCCTTCCGGGCTGGACAGTCTTCTCCGCGCTTCTTAGATTCAGACCTTTTCGCAAGATACGGAGCATTGCCCCATGAGCCTGGAATCGGTTCGCGCCTTCTTCGCCGAAAAGGCCCCCGACATCCCCATCATCGAGCTGGAAACCAGCACCGCCACCGTCGCCCTGGCCGCCGAGGCCCACGGCGTCGAGCCGGGCCGCATTGCCAAGACGCTGTCCCTGCGCATCGGCGAGCGCACCGTGCTGGTCGTGGCGCGTGGCGACGCGCGGCTGGACAACCGCAAGCTCAAGGAAGCCTTTGGCGGCAAGGCGAAGATGCTCGGTGCCGAGGAAGTCGTGGAGTTGACCGGCCACCCCGTGGGCGGGGTCTGCCCGTTCGGCCTGGCGACGCCGTTGCCGGTGTATTGCGATGTGTCGTTGCAGGCGTTCGACGAGGTGCTGCCGGCCGCTGGCGCGGTGCACAGCGCCGTGCGGATCGGGCCGCAGCGCATGGCGGAGCTGGTGGCGGCGGACTGGATCGACGTCTGCCAGGAGCGGGTTGATCAACCAGTTTAGGTTTGCCGACCATCGCGGACGAAGTCCGCTGCTACACCCGATGGAAACTTCCGTTAGCAGCGGACTCCATCCGCGATGGGCGTCAGGCCGCTCCAATCCGCCAAGGTATATCCCTGCTCCGCCACTGTTGCCACAGCAACACTCGCCCAACACTTTGCTGTTCGCCCAGCGTCTCAACTGTTTACCAAAAACGACAAACTATTGATTTAAAAGACTTTTAAATTACGGCACAGCTTGTGCAATGACCTGAACAGACAGGCCCGAACACCGGGCCGATTCATCTGCCCCGAGGTCGCTGTACTGCCATGTCCCAACTCCCCGAATCCGCCCACTACGACATCCGTGAGCCGAACGCCCAGGTAATCACCTCCGACGCCGAGGCCATCGACGTCGCCCACAAGGTCGCCGCCTTCCTGCTCGAAGGCGCCGCCGAGCGCGACCGCAACCGCGAAGTCCCCCCGGAAGTGGTCGAGGTCTACTCCAACAGCGGCCTGTGGGGCATCACCGTGCCGCGCGCCTTTGGCGGCGCCGAGGTGTCCTACGCCACGCTGGCGGAAGTCATCGCCATCATCTCCGCCGCCGACCCGTCGCTGGGACAGATTCCACAGAACCACTACTGCCTGCTGGAAGACATCCGCCTGCAGGGCAGCGACGAACAGAAGCGCTTCTTCTTCGACCTCGCGCTCAAGGGCAACCGCTTCGCCAACGCGCTGTCGGAAACCGGCGGCAAGACCGTGCAGGACATCCAGACCCGCCTGCGCCGTGACGGCGATCATGTCGTGCTCGACGGCCGCAAGGGCTACTGCACCGGTTCGCTCTACGCCCATTGGCTCGGCGTGCTGGGCCTGGACGAACAGGGCAACGCCCAGCTGGCCTTCGTCCCGCGCGGCACGCCGGGACTGGTGATCGTCGACGACTGGGCCAGCATCGGCCAGCGCACCACCTCCAGCGGCACCGTGCTGGTGGACGGCCTGCGGGTGCCGGCGTTCAACGTCTTCCCTACCCACCGCTCCTACGACGTGCCGACCCTGGCCGGCCCGTTCGCGCAGATCACCACCGCCGCCATCGACGCCGGCATTGCCCGCGCTGCGCTGCGCGACACCATCGCCTTCGTCCGCGAACAGGCGCGCCCGTGGATCGACGCCGGCGTGGAGAAGGCCAGCGAAGACCCGCTGACCATCATCCAGGTCGGTGAACTGGGCATCCGCATCGAAGCCGCCGATGCCCTGCTGGAACGCGCCGGCAGGGTGATGGACGCCGCTCGCCCGGCGCCGGACGAAGACAGCGTGGCCCGCGCCTCGGTTGCCGTGGCCAAGGCCAAGGTGCTGACCACCGAAGTCGCCATCGATGCCGCCAACAAGCTGTTCGAGCTGGGCGGCACCCGCTCCACCCTCGCCCGCCACGCCCTCGACCGCCACTGGCGCAACGCCCGCGTGCACACCCTGCACGACCCGGTGCGCTGGAAGTACCACCTGGTCGGCAACTGGCTGCTCAACGACAAGCGTCCGCCGCGCCACGACTGGAACTGAGGCCATCGCCATGAGCAAGCAGATTCGCCTCAACGCCTTCGCCATGAACTGCGTCGGCCACCTCTCGCCCGGCCTCTGGCGCCACCCGCGCGACCAGCAGGCCGCGCGCTACACCGACATCCACTACTGGATCGAACTGGCGAAAACCCTCGAACGCGGCAGGATCGACGGCCTGTTCCTGGCCGACGTGCTGGGCGTCTACGACGTCTACCACGGCAACGCTGACGCCGCGCTGAGCGCCGGCGCCCAGGTGCCGGCCAACGACCCGCTGCAGATCGTCCCGGCCATGGCCGCGGCCACCGAGCACCTGGGCTTCGGCATCACCGCCTCGGTGTCGTTCGAGCACCCGTTACCGTTCGCCCGGCGCATGTCCACGCTGGATCATCTGACCCGTGGCCGAGCCGGCTGGAACATCGTCACCTCCTACCTCAACAGCGGCGCGCGCAACCTGGGGCTGAAGCAGCAGCTCAACCACCAGCAGCGCTACGCCCTGGCCGCCGAGTACCTGGAGGTCTGCTACAAGCTCTGGGAAGCCAGCTGGGACGATGACGCCGTGGTCGCCGACCGCAAGAGCGGCGTCTACGCCGACCCGCGCAAGGTCCACCCCATCGAGCACAAGGGCGAACACTTCGAGGTGCCCGGCTTCCACCTCAGCCAGCCATCGCCGCAGCGCACGCCGGTGCTGTACCAGGCCGGCGCCTCCAGCCGCGGCAAGGCCTTCGCCGCCGGCAATGCCGAGTGCGTGTTCGTCGCCGCGCCGACGAAGAACATCCTCCGCGACCAGGTGGCCGATCTGCGACGCCTCGCCGTGGAAGCCGGTCGCCAGCCCGACGACGTGCTGGTCCTGAACCAGCTCACCGTGATCGTCGCGCCGACCGACGCCGAGGCACTGGCCAAGCTGGAAGACTATCGCCAGTACAGCGACCGCGAAGGCGCCCTGGCGCTGGTCTCCGGCTGGACCGGCATCGACTTCGGCCAGTACGCGCCGGACCAGGTGTTGCGCCACGTACAGAGCGACGCCATCCAGTCCGCGGTGGACGCCTTCAGCGCTGCCGACCCGCAGCGCCAGTGGACCGCCGCCGAGATCGCCGACTACTGCGCACTGGGCGGTGACGGCCCGCTGCTGGTGGGTTCGCCGCAGACCGTGGCAGACCAGCTGCAGGCCTGGGTCGAGGAAACCGACGTGGACGGCTTCAACCTCTCCAGCCTGGTGGCGCCGGAAACCTTCGTCGACATCGTCGACCTGCTTGTTCCGGAACTGCAGGCGCGCGGCCTGTTCAAGCGCGAGTACGAACAGGGCACGCTACGCAACAAGCTGTTCGGCCAGGGCGACCGCCTGGGCGCTTCGCACCGCGCCGCCAAGCTGCGCAGGGGCCGCGAATGATGGACGGCTGGTTCCGCAACCTCGACTGGCACGACCTCGCCCAGGCCTGCCTGGACACCCTGGCCATGCTCGGCGGCGCGCTGGCCTTCACCGTGCTGCTGGGCCTGCCGCTGGGCGTGTTGCTGTACCTCACCGGCAAGCGCCAGCTGCACGAGAAACCCGGCCTGTACCGCGCCCTGTCGGTGGTGGTGAACATGCTGCGTTCGCTGCCGTTCATCATCCTGCTGATCGTGCTGATCCCGGTCACCACGCTGGTCACCGGCACCTCGCTGGGCGTGCCCGGCGCCATCCCGCCACTGGTGGTGGGCTGCACGCCGTTCTTCGCGCGGCTGGTGGAAACCGCCCTGCGCGAAGTCGACCGCGGCCTGGTGGAAGCCACCCAGGCGATGGGCGCCAGCACCTGGCAGATCATCTGGCACACGCTGCTGCCGGAAGCCCGCACCGGGCTGATCGCTGCCGTCACCGTGACTGCCATCGTGCTGGTGGACTACACCGCGATGTCCGGCGTGATCGGCGGCGGCGGCCTCGGCGACCTGGCGATCCGCTTCGGTTACCAGCGCTTCCAGACCGACGTGATGATCATCACCGTCGCCCTGCTGATCCTGCTGGTGCAGGCCCTGCAGATGAGCGGCGACCGACTGGTGGCGCGCTACACCCGGCGCTGAAATCCCCGCCCACTCCCTCTCCGGGAGCGGCACCCAGAACACCCGCCGGCAGCCGGGCTCCGCTGCCCTCAAGGCCCCACGTCCACACCACGACGGCCCACCCACTATTGCCAAGGAGCAACACCCATGAAAAAGGCCATCGCCATTCTGGCGGCCGTCGTCGCCTTCTCCGCCCACGCAGGGGAAAAACTCGTTGTCGGCGCCACCCCGGTGCCGCACGCGGAAATCCTCGAGTTCGTCAAACCGGAACTGGCCAAGGAAGGCGTCGACCTGGACATCAAGGTCTTCACCGACTTCATCCAGCCCAACCTGCAACTCGCGCAGAAGAACCTCGACGCCAACTACTACCAGTACCGCCCGTTCCTCGATGACTTCAACAAGACCCGCCACACCGACCTGGTGCCGGTGGTGGGCATCCACATCGAGCCGTTCGGCGCCTACTCCACCAAGTACAAGTCCCTCGCCGAACTGCCCGACGGCGCCAGCGTGGCCATCCCCAACGACCCGGTGAACACCGGCCGCGCCCTGGTACTGCTGGCCGAGAGTGGCCTGATCAAGCTCAAGGATCCGAGCAATCCGCAATCCACCGAGCGCGACATTACCGACAACCCCAAACACCTGAAGATCCGTGAACTGGAAGGTGCCCTGCTCGCCCGCGCCGTGAAGCAGGTGGACCTGGCCTTCATCTTCGCCAACTACGCCCTGGAAGCAGGCATCGACACCAAGAGCGCGCTGATCGTGGAGAAAGGCAAGGACCTCTACGCCGAGTTCCTGGTGGCGCGTCCGGACAACATCCAGGACCCAGGCATCCAGAAGCTGGCCAAGGTGCTGAATTCGCCGGAGGTCCGCCAGTTCATCCTGACCCGCTACAAGGGCGAGATTGCGCCGGCGTTCTGATCGAGCTCCGGAAACGGTCTGCTGCGCGTCGGCCATGCCGCGCTGGGCAGGGACTCGCAATGCTCATTCACTGGAGTGAACAGCACTTCCGAGTCCCTGCCCGCCTTGCCTGGCTCTGGCTCGCCAGACCTCGATACCACCGGCAGCAACAAAAGCAAAAAAGAAGGCAACGCATGACCAACGAATCCGCACCCAAGGACCTTCGTGACCAGGCGCCCCGGCTACTCCCGGCGCGCCGTATCAGCAACGACGCCCAGGCCATCGAAGCCGCCCACGAAGTGGCCCGCCTGGCGAAACCCGGAGCCGCCGCCCGCGACCGCGAGCGCGCGCTGCCCTGGAGCGAACTGGAACACTTCACCGCCCTCGGCCTGGGCGGCATCAGCATTCCCCGCGAGTACGGCGGCGCGCAGGTTTCCTACGCCACCGTCGCCGAAGTCTTCCGCGTGATCTGTGCCGCCGACCCGGCTCTGGGGCAGATCCCGCAGAACCAGTTCGGCCTGCTCAACGTCATCGACAACGTCGCCAGCGACGCACAGAAGCGCGTGCTGTTCGGCGGCGTACTCAACGGCCGGCGCATCGGCAATGCCGGCCCCGAGCGTAATACCAGGAACACCCTCGAACTCAAGGCACGACTGGTGCGCGACGGCGAGCAGTTCCGCGTCAGTGGCGAGAAGTTCTATTCAACCGGCGCGCTGTTCGCCCATTGGGTCGCGGTGAAAGCCATCGACGAAGACGGCCGCGCGGTCATGGGCTTCGTCGAACGTGGCGTGGATGGCCTGCGCATCGTCGACGACTGGTCCGGCTTCGGCCAGCGCACCACCGCCAGCGGCACCGTGCTGCTGGATAACGCACCCGTCGCTGACTCGCTGGTGATCCACAACGGTCGCCTGGCCGACATCCCGAACATCCAGGGCGCCGTCTCGCAACTGATCCAGGCCGCCATTGATGCCGGCATCGCGGCGAACGCCCTGGAAGACGCCATCGACTTCATCCGCACGCGCACCCGCCCCTTTATCGACGCCAACGTCGAGCAGGCCAGCGAAGAGCCTTTCACCCTCTTCGAGATCGGCCGCCTGCAGGTCGAACTGCACGCCGCCGAGGCGCTGCTGGAGCGCGCCGGCCATGTGCTCGACGAAGTCAGCGCACGCCCCGTCGACGACGAGTCCGCCGCCCGCGCGTCCATCGCCGTGGCCGAGGCCAAGGTGCTGACCACCGAGATCAGCCTGGCCGCCAGCGAGAAGCTCTTCGAACTGGCCGGCAGCCGCGCCACCCTCGCCGAGTTCAACCTCGACCGCCACTGGCGCAACGCCCGCGTGCACACCCTGCACGACCCGGTGCGCTGGAAGGTCCAGGCGGTTGGCGCCTACCACCTCAACGGCGCCCGCCCGGCGCGACATTCCTGGATCTGAGGAGCGCCGATGAACAGTCTCGTACAGCCAAATCCCGTCCACATCATCCGCAGCGACGACGAAGCCCTCGACGTCGCCCACGCCTTGGCCGCCGACTTCCGCGCAGGCGCCATCGCCCGCGACCGCGAGCGGCGCCTGCCGTGGGACGAACTAGAACGCTTCAGCCGCTCCGGCCTGTGGGGCATCACCGTGCCGCGCGAGTATGGCGGCGCGGGCGTCTCCCGCGTCACCGTGGCGCGGGTGATCGCCATCATCTCCGCCGCCGACGGCTCACTGGGGCAGATTCCGCAGAACCATTTCTATGCCATCGAACTGCTGCGGGTGAATGGCAACGACGAGCAGAAAGCCCGCCTGTTCGCCGAGGTGCTGGCCGGCGTGCGCTTCGGCAATGCGCTGGCGGAGATCGGCACCCGTACCGCCCATGATCGCACCACGCGCCTCAAGCGCGAGGACGGCCGCCTGCGCATTCACGGCCGCAAGTTCTACTGCACCGGCGCGCTGTATGCGCAGCGCATTCCGACGCTGGTGATCGATGACGATGGCCTGCAGCAATTCGCCTTCATCCCGCGCGACACCCCGGGCGTCGAGATCATCGACGACTGGTCCGGCTTCGGCCAGCGCACCACCGGCAGCGGCAGCGTGGTGTTCGACGGCGCGCAGGTCGGCGAGGACGACATCGTCTCGTTCCAGGCTGCTTTCGAACGCCCGACCACCGTTGGCCCTTACGCACAGATTCTGCACGCGGCCATCGATGTCGGCATCGCTCGGGGCGCTTATGAAGACACGCTGACCTTCCTGCGCGAGAAGGCACGGCCGTGGATCGATTCGGGGGTGGACAAGGCCAGCGATGATCCGCTGGCGATCAACGAGGTGGGCCGCCTGGCGATCCGCCTGCATGCCGCCGAAGCGCTGCTGGACCGCTCCGGCCGAGTGCTCGACGCAGCCACCGCCGAGCCGACTGCCGAAAGCGTTGCCGCCGCGTCCATCGCCGTGGCCGAGGCGCGCGCCATTACCACCGAAGTCTCGCTGCTCGCCGGCAGCAAGCTGATCGAACTGGGCGGCAGCCGCGCCAGCCTCGCCGAACTGGGCCTGGATCGCCACTGGCGCAACGCACGCGTGCACACCCTGCACGACCCGGCGCGCTGGAAGTATTTCGCGGTGGGCAACTACTACCTCAACGGCAAGCTCCCGCCGCGCCGGGGAACCCTATGAGCCAGAAACAGATTCTCCTCAACGCCTTCAGCATGAATTGCGTCGGCCATATCAACCACGGCCTGTGGACCCACCCGCGCGACCGCTCGACGGACTTCAACAGGCTCAGCCACTGGACCGAGCTCGCCCGCCTGCTGGAGAAAGGCCTGTTCGACGGCCTGTTCCTGGCCGATATCCTCGGCGTCTACGACGTCTACCAGAACGGCATCGAGCTCACCGCGAAGGAGGCCATCCAGCTGCCGGTGAACGACCCGCTGATGCTGGTCTCGGCCATGGCCGGCGTTACGCAAAATCTGGGCTTCGGCGTCACCGCCAACCTCACCTACGAGGCACCCTACCCGTTCGCCCGGCGCCTCTCCACCCTCGACCATCTGAGCGATGGCCGGGTCGGCTGGAATATCGTCACCGGTTACCTGGAAAGCACCGCCCGCGCCATGGGCCAGGACCGGCAGATCGACCACGACCGCCGCTACGACCGCGCCGACGAATACCTGGAGGTGCTCTACAAGCTCTGGGAAGGCAGCTGGGAAGACGACGCGGTAATCGCCGACCGCCAGCGCCGCCTCTACGCGCAGCCGGGCAAGGTGCACAAGGTCCGCCACCACGGCGAGTTCTTCGACGTCGAGGGCTACCACCTCAGCCAGCCATCGCCGCAGCGCACGCCACTCTTGTTCCAGGCCGGCGCGTCCAATCGCGGGCTCGCCTTCGCAGCACGCCACGCCGAGTGCGTGTTCGTCTCGGCACAGAGCCGTGAAGCCACCCGCGTGCTGGTGGACCGCATCCGCCAGGCGGCAGTGGACGCGGGGCGTCGGCCGGACGACATCAAGGTGTTCATGGGCATCAACGTCATCGTCGCACCGACCGAGGCCGAGGCGCGCGACAAGCTCGCCGAGTACCGCCGCTTCGCCAGCGCCGAGGCCGGGCTTGCGCACTTCGCCAGCACCACCGGCATAGACTTCTCGCGCTACGCGCTGGACGAGCCGATCCGCTACGAAAAGACCAATGCCATCGAGTCCGCCACCAAGGCCCTGACCGTGGCCCGTACCGACGCCACCGTGCGCCAGTTGCTGGAACAGTTCACCCTCGGCGGCCGCTACACCACGCTGGTGGGCGACCCGGTGCAGGTAGCGGACGAGCTGCTGGGCTGGATCAACGAGGCGGGCCTGGACGGCTTCAACCTCACCCGCACCGTGGAGCCGGAAAGCTACGCCGACTTCATTGAGCTGGTGGTGCCCGAATTGCAGAACCGCGGCGCCTACAAGACCGCCTACGAGGCCGGCACCCTGCGGGAAAAACTCTTCGGCGCCGGCCGCGCCCGACTGCCCGCGCAGCACGTCGGCGCGAGCTATCGCCAGGCAACCGCCACTGGAGCGACTCCAGCCTTCTCTCTTTAAAAGGCCGTCAGGCTCTAAACCCCATAAGGATTCGTTGCCATGCATGCACGCTTCAAGCTCACCCTCGGCCTCTCGCTGAGCCTCCTCGCCGCCGGCCTCGCCCAGGCCGCCGATACCCTGCGCCTGGGCACCACCGCCGCCTTCGCCCCTCCGCTGGAAGTGGCGGTGAAGGAAGCCGCCGCACAAGGCCTGAAGGTCGAGCTGGTGGAATTCACCGACTGGAATGCGCCGAACATCACCCTCGACCACGGCGACATCGATGCCAACTACTTCCAGCACACGCCCTTCCTGGAAAACGCCAACCGCGAAGGCGGGCTGCACCTGAAGGCCTTCGCACCGGGGATCATCAACAACGTCGGCCTGTATTCGACCAAATACAAGGCCATCGCCGACCTGCCCGAGGGCGCCAAGGTCGCCATCGCCAACGACCCCATCAATGGCGGCCGCGGCCTGCAGCTGCTGCAGAAGGCCGGGCTGCTCAAGCTCAAGGATGGAGTGGGCTACAAGGCGACGCTGGACGACATCGTCGCCAACCCCAGGCACATTCAGATCATCGAACTGGAAGCCGTGCAGCTGGTGCGCGCGCTGGATGACGTCGACCTGGCCCAGGGCTACCCGCACTATATCCGCCTGGCCGGCACCATCGATCCGAACAGCGCGCTGCTGTTCGACGGTATCGAGAACAAGGAGTACGTCATCCAGTTCGTCACCCGCGATGACTACAAGGACCCGGACGGCAAGCTGAAGAAATTCGTCGACCTCTACCAGCATTCACCGCAGGTGCGCGCCGCGCTGGACAAGGCCCATGGCTCGCTCTACCAACCCGGCTGGCAGTGAGCGCGCCGACGTTCATCGGTAAGGGTAAATGTCTTCTTCTGCGAAGCCGAGGCGGAGCTTTTTCCCTATCCCCAGCCCTCTCCCTGAAGGGAGAGGGCAACCAGCCTTCTCCGAACTCCAGAACAGGCCCCCACCATGGTCAGCTTCAACCGTAACCTCGAACTCGCCACCCAGCACATCGCCCTGCGCGGCCTGGGCAAGACCTACGCCGGCCACCACGGCCCGGTGGAGGCACTGAGCGATATCGAACTCTCCGTCCGCCGTGGCGAAGTGTTCGGCATCATCGGCCGCAGCGGCGCCGGCAAGAGCTCGCTGATCCGCACCCTCAACCGCCTGGAGCAACCCAGCGTCGGCCAGGTGCTGATCGACGGCGAGGACATCGGCGCCTTCGACGCCCAGCAACTGGTCGGCCTGCGCCGCCGCGTCGGCATGATCTTCCAGCACTTCAACCTGATGTCGGCCAAGACGGTCGCACAGAACATCGCCCTGCCCCTGCGCGTGGCCGGCGTGCCCAAGGCGCGCATCGCCGAGCGGGTGGACGAACTGCTACAGCTCGTAGGGCTGCAGGACAAGCGCCACGCCTACCCGGCGCAACTCTCCGGCGGGCAGAAGCAGCGCGTCGGCATTGCCCGCGCGCTGGTGCACCAGCCGGAAATCCTGCTCTGCGACGAGGCCACTTCGGCGCTGGACCCGGAGAGCACCCAGGCCATCCTCGCCCTGCTGCGCGACATCAACCGCCGCCTCGGCCTGACCATCGTGCTGATCACCCACGAGATGGCGGTGATCCGGGAAATCTGCGACCGCGTGGTGGTGCTCGAACGGGGCAGCATCGTTGAGCAAGGCGACGTCTGGGAGGTCTTCGGCAACCCGCAGCACGAAGTCAGCCGCACCCTGCTCGGCTCGCTGCAGCAGCACCTGCCGCCGGACCTGCTGGCGCGGCTGGAAAATCCGTCGGACGACGAGGTCATCCTCGACCTGCACTACACCGGTGTACGCGAGCAGGAGCCCGACCTGCTGGCCATTGCCCAGGCACTGGGCAGCCGCATCAGTCTGCTGCACGGCGGCATCGAACGTATCCAGGGCCGCGCCCTTGGTCGCCTGCTGCTGAGCGTCGCCGCGCCCGCAACCAGCGCTGCGCAACTGCTCGAACGCGCCCGCGATGTTGCCGATCGCCTGGAGGTGCTCCCCCATGCCTGACCGCCTGCTGCAAGGCCTGCTCGACACTCTGCTGATGATCGGCGCATCCTCGGCCATCGTCCTGCTGGTGGGCATTCCGCTGGCCCTGGTGCTGGTCACCACCGGCCCCGGCGGGATCTTCCAGGCGCGCCTGGTCAACCAGAGCCTGGGCAGCGTGGTCAATGTGCTGCGCTCGATCCCGTTCCTGATCCTGATGGTCGCGCTGATCCCCTTCACCCGCCTGATCGTCGGCACCAGCTACGGCGTCTGGGCCGCGGTCGTGCCGCTGACCATCGCCGCCACGCCGTTCTTTGCGCGCATCGCCGAAGTCAGCCTGCGCGAGGTCGACCACGGCTTGATCGAGGCCGCGCAGGCGATGGGCTGCCAACCCCGGCACATCATCTGGAACGTGCTGCTGCCCGAGGCACGGCCAGGCATCGTCGCCGGCTTCACCATCACCCTGGTGACCATGATCAACTCCTCGGCCATGGCGGGCGCCATCGGTGCTGGCGGCCTCGGCGACCTGGCCTACCGCTACGGCTACCAGCGCTTCGATACACAGGTGATGCTCACCGTGATCATCCTGCTGGTGGCGTTGGTGACCCTGATCCAGTTCGGCGGCGACCGCCTGGCGCGCTGGCTGAACAAGCGGCTGTGACGTTCGTCGGCTGAATCCGCCACGGCCCCGCTCCGACGCGGGTTGCGTCTAACCTGACAACACACCCGCCCCTCCGTGCCCCGGCACAGCTCGTGGATGCGTGGCGTCCCTGTGCTCACTGCGGAGGCGTTCGTCATGGCCAACCCCCTTTCCACCCTGGGTATCGTGCATACCGCCATCAGCCTGGTGCCCCTGGTCGCGGGCATCTGGGCGTTCTATCAGGCGGGGCGCATCGACCCGCGCAGCCGTGTCGGCAGGTGGTATGTCTACGGGATGATCCTCGGCGTGCTGACGGCATTCGGACTCTCCAGTACCGGCGGCTTCAACGCGGGGCACGCCATCGGCATCCTCTGCCTGGTCGCCATTGCGGTGGGCAGCTACGCGCAGCGCGTCGGCGCCCTCGGCGGCCTGGGCGAGTACGTGGAAACGGCGGCGATGAGCTTCAGCTTCTTCCTGATGATGATCCCGACGCTCAACGAATCGCTGTCGCGCCTGCCGCCGTCGAACCCCATCGGCCAGGGTCCGGATTCGCCACCGGTGCAAACAGCGGTGACTATCGCGCTGCTGGTCTTCGTCGTCGGTGTGCTCTACCAGTTCTACCGCATCCATCGTCGGCGGATGCCGCCGGCACGCCCGGCACACTGAGGGTCTATGCTGGCGGTTGTCCTTATCGGAGCTCCGCCATGACCGTCCGCCGCATCGTCGCCAACCTCGCCGCCGGCCAGCCTGCCGAAGTCGCGCGTTTCTATCGCGAACTGTTCGACCTAGAGATCGTGATGGACCACGGCTGGCTGATCACGCTCGCCAGCGGCGAAAGCGCACTCGCGCAGTTGAGCCTGGCCAGCGAAGGGGGCTCCGGCGCGCCGGTGCCAGGCCTGTCCATCGAGGTGGACAATCTCGATGAGGTGTATCAGCGTGCCCAGGCCGCCGGCCACGAGATTGTCTATGCGTTGACCCTCGAGCCCTGGGGCGTGCGGCGGTTCTTCGTGCGCGATCCACAGGGGACGCTGGTGAATGCACTCCAGCATGTTCATTAAGAAGTGGGTGTGCGAGCAGGCTCGCTCCTACAACTGCCTGTGCGCTACTCCTGCAGGAGCGAGCTTGCTCGTGAATGGCTTCAGCGATTGAGGAAGCCCAACAGATCCGCGTTCACCTGGTCGGCCATGGTGGTACACATGCCGTGCGACCCGCCCTTGTACACCTTCAGCTCACCTTTCTGCACCAGCTCGACAGAGCGCTGGCCGGCGGCGCCAATGGGCACGATCTGATCGTCATCGCCGTGGAGGATCAGCGCCGGCACGTCGATCTTCTTCAGGTCCTCGGTGTAATCCACTTCGGAGAACTCACGGACGCACAGGTACAAGCCCAGGTGCCCGCCCATCATGCCCTGCAGCCAGAAGTTGTCGATGACTCCCTGGGAAACCTTCACACCCGGCCGGTTGTAGCCGTAGAAAGGTAGCGCCAGGTCCTTGAAGAACTGCGAGCGGTCTTCCTTCACGCCCTTGCGGATGCCGTCGAACACGTCGATCGGCAAACCACCGGGGTTGGCGGCGGTCTTGAGCATCAGCGGCGGCACCGCACCGATCAGCACGGCGCCGGAAAGCCGCTTGGTGCCATGCCGGCCGATATAGTGCGCCACCTCGCCGCCACCGGTGGAGTGGCCCACCAGTGTGGCGCCCTTGAGGTCAAGTGCCTCGATCACCGCCGCCAGGTCGTCGGCGTAGGTATCCATGTCATTGCCATTGGCCGGCTGGCCCGAGCGTCCATGGCCGCGCCGGTCATGGGCGATGACACGGTAGCCCTTCTGCACCAGGAACAGCATCTGCGCGTCCCAGGCGTCAGCATTGAGCGGCCAGCCATGGGAGAACACCACTGGCTGCCCGCTGCCCCAATCCTTGTAGAAGATCTCGGTGCCATCTTTCGCTTTCACGATGCTCATTTGGGTCGTTTCCTTCAGGGAGTAGTTGAAAAGAAACGCCGCAACTTCAGCGACTGCAAACCGCTCTACGGCGGCCTTGAGCATAGTCAGCACAGTGACGGCGGCAGGTTTCGCCGGCAGCTTTCCGACGAGCGACGGCTCAGCCGATGCCCGCCTCGAACAAACCGCCGAGCCAGTCGGAGAACACCCGCAGGCGCCGCGACATCTGCCGGCGCACTGGATACAGCACGCTGACCGGCAACGGTGGCGGCTGCCAGGCGCGCAGTACTTCGAGCAGCTCACCGCTGGCCAGCCCCTCGCGCAAGTGGTAGCGCGGCGCCTGGATCATCCCGAAACCGGCACGGCAGGCGGCGATGTAGGCATCGGCGTTGTTCACCGTGATCCGGCTGGGCAACCGCTGGGTACGCAGTTGGCCGTCGAAGCGGAACTCCAGGTCGAAGATGCGCCCGCTGGAAGCCGACTGATAGTTCACCGCCAAGTGCCCTTCGAGCCGCTGCGGATGCTCGGGCAGCCCGAACTCCTGCGCGTAGGCGCGCCCCACGCAGGTGAGTTGCTCGAGCTCGGCGATACGCCGGCCGACCAGGCTGGAATCCGGCAATTCTCCGGCGCGCAGCACGCAGTCCACCCCCTCGCGAACCAGGTCCACCTGGCGGTCGTTCAGGCTCAGCTCCAGCTCGATCTGCGGGTAGCGCCGGCAGAACTCCGGCAGCGCCGGGATCACCACCAGCCGCCCCAGCGAGCTGGGCAGGTCGATGCGCAGCTTGCCGCGCGGGTTGTCGGGGGAGTCGGAGAAGCAGTTCTCCGCTTCCTCCAGATCCTCCAGCAGGCGCACACAGCGCTCGTAGTAAGCCTGCCCGTCGGCGGTGACACTCACCTGCCGGGTGGTGCGGCGCAGCAGTTGCACGCCCAGGTGCGTCTCCAATTGCTGGATCAGCTGGGTCACGCTGGCGCGCGGCAGCTGGAGGCTGTCCGCCGCCTTGCCGAAGGCCCTGAGTTCGACGATGCGGGTGTAGACCTGCATGGCCTGCAAGCGGTCCATAACACGCTCCGATTATTCATCCATACCGAATAGTTAAACCGTAATCCGCTGGTTTATCCATACCAGACAAACAACAAGAATGGTCCTGCCCTTTCCTCACCTGGAGAATCCCGCATGAAAACCCGTCGCCTGGGCCCGCAAGGCCCCATCGTCTCCGCCATCGGCCTCGGTTGCATGGGCATGTCCGACTTCTACACCACCGGCAGCGATGAAGCCGAATCCATCGCCACCCTGCACCGTGCGCTGGAACTGGGCGTCACGCTGCTCGACACTGCCGACATCTATGGCCCGCACACCAACGAGGAACTGCTCGGCCGCGCCCTGAAGGGCAAGCGCGAACAGGTCTTCCTTGCCACCAAGTTCGGCATCGTGCGCACCCCGGACCAGCCGCAGGTACGCGGCGCCAACGGCAGCCCGGAGTACATCCGCCAGGCCGTGGAAGGCAGCCTGCAGCGCCTGGGCACCGACCACATCGATCTCTACTACCAGCACCGCGTCGACCCGAAGGTACCCATCGAGGAAACCGTCGGTGCCATGGCCGAGTTGGTGAAGGCCGGCAAGGTGCGCTTCCTCGGCCTCAGCGAAGCCTCGGCAGAAACCCTGGAGCGCGCGCACCGGGTCCACCCGATCACCGCGCTGCAGAGCGAGTACTCATTGTGGACCCGCGACCCGGAGGAGAACGGCGTGCTGGCCGCCTGTGCACGCCTGGGAGTCGGCTTCGTGCCCTACAGCCCGCTGGGCCGGGGCTTCCTCACCGGTGCGTTGAAGAGCCCCGATGACTTCGCCGAGGATGACTATCGCCGCTCCAGCCCACGCTTCACCGGCGAGAATTTCGCGAAGAACCTGCAACTGGTGGACAAGGTCGCCGAGCTGGCCGCCGCTCGGGACGTGAAACCCTCGCAACTGGCGCTGGCCTGGGTGCTGGCCCAGGGCGAGCACCTCGTGCCCATCCCCGGCACCAAGCAGCGCAAGTACCTGGAGGAGAACGTCGCCGCCGTGAACCTGGCGCTGACCCAGGCTGAACTGCTCGAACTGGACGCGATCTTCCCGGCCGGCGCCGCCGCCGGCGGGCGCTACAGCGAACAGGTGATGGCGCTGATCCAGTAAAAGCTCTGCAGCGGCGCTCCGGTGGACGCTCGCAGCGGTTATGCTGACGGGGTCCGCCGGAGGCTCCATGCGATTCGTTCCCGCCGCACTGCTCGTACTATCCTTCCTTCCCCTCGCCGCCCACGCGGATGAGGAATGCCAGGTGACGGCCGTCTTCAGCGGCGACCAGTTGACCTGCCAGCGCGCGGACGGTGGCGACACCACCATCCACCTGCGCGGCGTGACCGCTCCGGAACTGGAGCAGCCCTTCGGCCAACGTTCCCGCGCAGCCCTGGTGCAGCTTGCCCTGGGCAAGAGCGCCACCCTCAAGCACGCCGAACCGCAGGCCGACGGCAGCCTGCGCGCGGCGGTGTGGGTCACTCCGGCGGAGTGCCCGAACTGCGGCCACACCCTGGATATCGGCCGCGCCCAGTTGAGCATCGGCCTCGCACGCTGGCGGCAGAGCGACGCGCAGACGCCCGAGGAAGTCGGCCAGTACCAGTTCGAGGAACACGAAGCCAAGGCGCGCCGAATCAACCTCTGGCGCAAGCCCTGAAGTCAATTGCTGACATAGTGCTGCAGGATGCGCCGATCCTCGCCCTCTTCCACCAGGGTCTTGAGCATCTGCACATAGCGACGGACGAAACCCTCGTCCTGGGTGCGCTTGCTGAACGCGACCTCCGCCGACTCCGCTGACACCACCACGCCCGTAGGTTCGATGCGCCCCGCCAGGCCCAGTTGCTGAAGCTCATACTGGCCGCTGTGCTCGTCGGCGATGATGCCGTCGATGCGCCCCTTGTCGACCATATGCCAGAGGTTGCTGCGGTTTGGGTTGAAGAACACCCGCGCGGCGTAGTCCGGATCGGCCATCAGTTGGCGGAAGGGTTCGCCGTAGGACACATCGATCTGTGCGCCGAGACGGAAGTCGCGGCCGGCCAGATCGGACAGCTGCTGCAGGCTGTCGCGCTGGGGCAAACCGCGTCGGACAAAGAGGATGTTGCGCGAGGGCGGCAACAGTGCACCGGAGAACCAGGCATAGACCTCGCGCTCGGGCTTGCGGAAGGCGCCGGGCAACACGTCGAGGCGGCCCAGCTCCAGCTCCTTCAACGCCCGCGCCCAGGGCAGCTTGACCATGCGCACCTGGCAACCCAGGCGCTCCAGCACGGCACGGTTCAGTTCGACGTAGAGACCTCCGATGCGGCCGTCGGGCAACTGCATGCTGAACGGCGGGTCGTCATCCCAGCGCAGTGACTTTTCGCAGGCAGCCAGCGGCAAGCTGGCCAGCGCCAGGCCCAGCAGGACCAGGCGCTTGAAGCGCACACGCAGGAGCAACGGCAGGCGAACGGCTCGCGATGGCAATATCTCGACTCACAGCGGGAGAAGACGGACGCCGCAGTGTATTGAACCCCATGCCCGCGTGACCAGCGGTGATCGGGTTCGGACGTTCGTCCCGTTTCGCTCACTGCCAGCCGTAGCGCCGCGCGAACCAGCCCTTCACCGCCTGGGTCAGCGCCATGTAGCCCAACAGGATGGCCACCAGCCAAGGCCAGTAACCCAGCGGCAACGCCTCCATGCGGAAGGAGTGCGCCAGCGGTCCCATGGGCAGGAAGATCGCCACCGCGACGATCACCAGGGTCATGCCCAGCAGCGGCCAGGCGGCGCGGCTTTGCAGGAAGGGAATGCGCCGGGTGCGGATCATGTGCACCACCAGCAGTTGCGAGATCAGCCCCTCGACGAACCAGCCGGACTGGAACAGCGTCTGGTGCACGGGTGAGCTCGCACCGAACACATGCCAGAGCACGAGGAAGGTGGCGATGTCGAAGATCGAACTGATCGGCCCGAAGAACACCATGAAACGCCCCAGCCCGTCCGGGTTCCATTGCTGCGGTTTGCGCAGCAGCTCGTCGTCGACATGGTCGAAGGGAATGGCAACCTGCGACAGGTCGTAGAGCAGGTTCTGCACCAGCAGCTGCAGCGGCAGCATCGGCAGGAACGGAATGAAGGCACTGGCCACCAGCACGCTGAACACGTTGCCGAAGTTGGAGCTGGCGGTCATGCGGATGTACTTGAGCATGTTGGCGAAGGTGCGGCGACCTTCGATGACGCCCTCCTCCAGGACCATCAGGCTCTTTTCCAGGAGGATCAGGTCGGCGGCTTCCTTGGCGATGTCCACCGCCGAATCCACCGAGATGCCGATGTCCGCCGTGCGCAGCGCCGGAGCGTCGTTGATGCCGTCGCCGAGGAAGCCGACCACATGGCCGCGCTCGCGCAGCACGCGCACCAGGCGCTCCTTGTGACTGGGGGTGAGCTTGGCGAACAGCGTGGTGCGCTCGGCCAGTTCGCCCAGCGCGGTATCGTCCAGTTCGTCCAGCTGCGGGCCGAGCAGCACACCCTCGACCACCAGGCCCACATCACGGCAGACCTTGAGGCTTACCCGCTCGTTGTCGCCGGTCAGCACCTTCACGGCCACGCCGTTCTGTGCCAGCGCGCGCAGCGCCGGGGCGGTGGTTTCCTTGGGCGGATCGAGGAAGGCGATGTAGCCGGCCAGGCACAGCCGGCTCTCGTCCGCCACGCCGTAGGTATCGCGGGTCGGCGGCAACTCGCGAGTGGCGACGGCGACCACCCGCAAGCCTTCCTGGTTGAGCTCGTCGGCCACCGCGCGAATGCTGTCCAGGCGGGCACCGGTCAGCGGCTCGATACCCTCGGCGGTCTCCACCGATCCGCACACCGCCAGCACTTCTTCCAGCGCGCCCTTGCAGATCAGCAGGTGGTTGTCCTCGCGTTCACTGACCACCACCGACATGCGCCGGCGGGCGAAGTCGAAGGGAATCTCGTCGAGCTTGCGGAAGCGGCTGTCCACCTTGAGCGCATGGCGCAGCTCGACGTGTTCGAGCACGGCGACGTCCAGCAGGTTCTTCAGGCCGGTCTGGTAGTGGCTGTTGAGGAAGGCCAGTTGCAGCACGCGGTCCTGCACCTGGCCGAAGGCGTCGGTGTGGCGTTCGAGGACGATGCGGTCCTGGGTCAGGGTACCGGTCTTGTCGGTGCAGAGGATGTCCATCGCGCCGAAGTTCTGGATGGCGTCCAGACGCTTGACGATCACCTTGCGCCTGCTGAGCACCACCGCGCCCTTGGCCAGGGTCGAGGTGACGATCATCGGAAGCATTTCCGGGGTCAGGCCGACGGCGATGGACAGCGCGAACAGCGCGGCCTCCAGCCAGTCACCCTTGGTGAAGCCATTGATCAGCAGGACCACCGGCGCCATCACCAGCATGAAGCGGATCAGCAGCCAACTGACGCGGTTCACCCCGGTCTGGAACGCGGTCGGCGTCGGATCGCTGGCGATCACTCGCTCGGCAAGGGAGCCGAAGTAAGTGCGCGTGCCGGTGCCGATCACCACCGCCAGGGCGGAGCCGCTGACCACCGTGGTGCCCATGAAGCACAGGCTGTCGCGCTCCAGCGGATTGCCCTGGCGGGCATCGCGCAGCTGGGCGAACTTCTCGACCGGCAGGGATTCGCCGGTCAGTGCAGCCTGGCCGACGAAGAGGTCCTTGGCGCTCAGCAGGCGCACGTCCGCCGGCACCATGTCGCCGGCCGACAGCCACAGCACATCGCCGGGCACCAGTTGACGGATCGGCACCTCCACGCGCAGCGCGGGGCCATCGTCCTCGGCGCTGCGGAATACCGTGGCGGTGTTGCTGACCATCGCCTTGAGCTTTTCGGCGGCCCGGTTGGAGCGCTTCTCCTGGATGAAACGCAGCAACGTGGAAATAGCCACCATACTGCCGATCACCACGGCGGCCTCGACGTCCTCGGTAAGCCAGGAGATGGTCGCCAGCACGGTGAGCAGCAGGTTGAAGGGATTGCAGTAGCAGTACCACAGGTGCATCCAGGCGCCGATCGGCCGGTCCTGGTCGACCTCGTTCAGCCCGTCGCGCTGGCGGCGTTCCTCTGCCTCGGTTTCGCTGAGGCCCTCGCGCCGGCTTTCCAGGCGCTCCAGCACAGAGGCGGACTCCAGCGCGGACCATTCCAGCAGGCTCGAGGTCAGCGCATTGGACGCCTGGCGCCCGACGGCGGAGCCCCGCAGCAGGTCGCGTGCGGCCAGCCGGCGCAATTGACGGGCCGGGAAGCCCTTGTTGATGAATTCGAGCAGGTGGGTCCTGATGAGGTCCAGGCGCATGATGACTCTCCCCTTGTGCGCCACGTCGTCCGGCGGCGGGGGAAGTCTGTGCCGGCTACCTTAAGGGGCCATGAAGGCTGGCGGGGCCGGGGCGGAAGAGTCGGCAGCAACGCTGCCGACTGCACTCAGAAGTCGCGCTTGTAGAAGATATCCAGCGAACTGGCCAGGCCGCTGGCGGCCTCCAGGTAGACCTTCTTGCTCAGCAGGTAGCGCAGCGCGATGGTGTTGGCCGGCTCGAACACGCCCACGCCATAACGCAGGCTGAGACGGTCGGAGAGCTGGCCGCTGGCGACCACGCTGGTGCTGTTGCCGGTGCCCTCGGTGTCCAGCTGGAAGTCCTGGATACCCAGCCTCTGCGCCACCTCGCCGGTCAATGGCGCACTGCCCGCCAGACCGAGCGCCAGGGCCGCCTCGCCCAGCATGTTGCTGTCCTCGCCGCTGGACATCGGCCGCCCCAGCACCAGGTAGGACAGCGCCTGCTGCTGGCTCATGGCGGGCTCGGAGAACACCTCGCTGCGCGGCTGCTCGGCATTGCCGGTCAGGCGCAGGCCGGCCACCACGTCGTCGACCTTGCGGATCGCTTCGACATCGAGGAACGGCTGGTCGATCGGCCCGGCGAACAGCAGCCGCGCACGGCGGATGGTCAGCTTCTGACCGTAGGCGCGGTAGCGGCCGTTGTTCAGGCGCAGCTCGCCGCGGGTGTCCATGTTGTCGCCGATGTGCACCTGGCCGGCCAGTTCGGCATTCAGGCCGAAGCCGCTGAAGGTCAGCTTGTCGCTGCCGACCTTGACGTCGATGTCCATGTTCAGCGCCAGGGCGCTCCTGGGTTCCTGCTTCGCGCCGACGATCACGGTGTCGTCGGAGACCTTGACCGTGGACGGCGGCAACTGGCGAATGGTGATGGCGCCGCGCGGCACCTGCACCGAACCGGAAACCGCGAGCTTCTCACCCGCCATCTGCACGCTGAGGTCCGGTTCGACCTCCAGGTTGGCGTAAGGCTCCACGGTGACCGGCAAACGATTGCCGCGCAGCTTCACGTCGACATCCAGGCCACTGGCCCAGGCGATGCGTCCGGACAGGCTGCCGTTGCCGTTCTCGCCCGCCTTCCAGTCACCACTCAGGTCGACCTGCTCGCCGGCGATCCGCGCGGTGACCTGCAGCTGCTCGAAGCGCGTCGGCAGATCGCCACCGGAGATTTCGCTGTCACTCAGGCGCAGTTCGCCGTCCACCCGGGGCGCCAGCAGGCCGCCGGAAATCTGCCCGCTGCCATTGAGATGGCCTTTCAGGGTTTCCACCATGGGCGCGAACGGCCGGGCCAGGGAGATATCCAGGCCATTGAGGCTGAAGGTGCCGTTGACCGGCTTGTTCTTCGGGCGCGGATCGAGCTGGACCTGGGCCTGCAGGCTGCCGAGCTTGTCGCCCTGGAACTGCAGGTTGGTGTCGATGCGCCGTGGCGTCAGGCGACTTTCCAGCTGCAGGCGCTGGTAGGGGAAGTCGACCCATTCCTCCTGCTCCTTGATGCGCAGGGTGCCGTCATTGGCATTGATCAGGATCGAACCGTTCGGCCCGCTGCCAGGCAGGTCGAGCTGCACGTCGCCGTCGAGCTTGCCCTTCCAGGCAAAGTCTTCCGGCAGCCAGCGCGCCAGGCTGTCCAGCGGGAACTCGCGCAGGTGCATGCGCAGGCGCGGGTCGGGCATCAGGCGCTGGTCTTCCATGCACAGGCTGGCCGGGCCGGAGGCCCAGCAATGGGCGCCAAGGTTGATGCGCCCGTCCGCCAGACGCTCCAGGCGCGCCGGCTGCTGCAAGCGCCAGTCCTGTCCGCCGCTCTGTATATCGCCTTTCGCGAGGCGTCCGCGCCAGTCCTTGCCGTTCCAGTCGCCATCCAGGCCGAGGTCGAGCACCACCGGCTTGCCCTGCAGGTTCAGGGCAAGCTGCTGGCGCTTGAGATCGCCGCTGCCGTCCAGCTTGAGCACGCCGAAATCCGTATCGCCGCTGCGCAGGCCCTGGGCCGTCAGGTTGACCCGGCCGCGCTGGGCGGCATCCAGGGAAGCGTTCAGGTCCAGCGTGCGCAGACCCTGGTCGGCGTAGACGACGCGCTGGCCGTCAAGCTTGAGCTGCCCCTGCGGCGCCTGCAGCGTGCCGGCAAGATCGAGCTGGCCGCTGACCTTGCCGAACAATTGCGGCCACAACTGGCCCAGGCGATTCAGCGCGATATCCAGGCGGCCGGACAACCGCTGGTCCAGCGCAGCTTGCCCGCTGATGCGGTTGTCGCCCAGTTGCAGCGTCAGTCCATCGACCTTCCACGCCTGACCGGCCGCCACGGCATTTGCCTTGAAAATGGCTGGCTGGCCGCGCAAGCGCCCCTGCAGGTCGAGGTTGGCATCAAGGTTCAACGCCTCGCCCTTGAGCGAGCCCTTGCTGCGCAGCGGCCCGCCGAGGCGACCGGGCATCTCCTCCAGCCAGTAGGCCGGGTCGAGGTCGGACAGGTCGAGGGCCGCATCCCAGGTAACCGCGTCGGCGAAGCCGACCTTCAGGTGTCCTTCGGCCTTGCCCTGACCCGCCACCAGTTTCAGCGACGGCAGGAAGACTTCCGAGAGGTTGCCCGACACCGGGCTGGCCAGGGTGAAGTCGCCGGCAGGCCCCTTGAAGGCGCCATCGAAGTTGCCCAGGTAGGCACCCTCGCTGTAGCTCACTTCGGCCTTGAAGGTATGCACGCTCACCGGCGGCTCGTCGATGGCCGGATACAGGCGGCGCCAGGGGAAGTCGAGCCAGTCGAGCTGAGCGTTCGCAGCGAAGGCATCCTTCCAGTCGAGCCGGCCGGTCAGCGCCACGCGCTGGTCCTTGGCGGCACTCAGGTCCAGCGCGGCGATATCCGCGCCCTGGGCGTCGACACGGCCGCGCAGCGTCAGTACCACCGGGCTTTCCTCGGCAGGCAACACGGCAGCGCCGGCCAGTTGGTAGCCATCCTTGAGATTGCCGCTGGCGTTCAGGCGCAGTTGGTTCAGCGTCAGGGTATCGGGCAGCGAGGCGTCCGCCTTGAAGCCGTCGGCAGTCACCAGTGCGGTGGCCGGCAGGTTCTCCGCCAGCGGTTGCAGGTCACCTTCCAGGGTGCCGTTCAGATAGCCACTGCTCCGCGCCTGCAACTTCAGGTGGCCCATCAGCTCGCCACTGGCCTGCAGTCGCAGGGTCCAGGGTTGCTCGCCCGGCGCCGGCAGGCCGAGAGTGCCCTCAGCTTCAAGCGGCCAGCCCTGCGTGGGTTTCAGCAAGCCCTTGAGCGACAGGTTCAGGCCATCGCGGGCGAGCTTTACCGAATCGATATGCAGGCCTTCGCGGTCCCAGTGCGCCGCCAGTTCAGCGTCGCGCAGCTGTTCCTGGCCATCCAGCAGGAAGCGGCCAATACGGATATCGCCCAGCTCCAGCGACAGCGGCAGGCTCAGGTCGGGCAGCTCGATTGGGCCGGAGGACTCGCTCGGCTCGCTTGGCGGCAGGGTCAGCAGCACTTCGTTGGCCACCACCTTGTGCAAGCACAGGGTCATGCGCAGCAGGCAGGCGGGCGACCAGTCGATCTGTGGCTGATCGAGCACCAGATGCGTGGCGCCATCGCTCCATTCCAGGCGCTTGGCGCTGAAACCGCCGGCGAGGCGACCGTCGAATCCTTCCACGTTCAGGCCCGGCACCCAGCTCAACACCGCACGGCTGCCGGCTGGAGTGCCGAGCAAGGCAGCCGCGGCGATAACCAGCAGCAGAATCAGCCCGAGCAGGCCGCCCAGGCTCCAGCGCAGCGCGCGCATCCAGCCCACGCGACTCACAACTCAGGCCCCATGGAGAAGTGCAGGCGGATGCCGCCGTCCTCATCCAGGCCGTCGGCGAGGTCCAGGCGCAACGGGCCGACCGGGGAAATCCAGCGGATGCCGATACCAACGCCAGTCTTGATCGAGGGGAAGTCCAGCGAATTGAAGGAGTTGCCCTGGTCGACGAAGGCGGCGATGCGCCAGCGCTCGGCGACGGGATACTGGTATTCGACGCTGCCGGCGACCATGTAGCGGCCGCCAATGCGGTCGCCATCGGAGTTCTTCGGCGACAGCGTCTGGTAGTCGTAGCCACGCACGCTCTGGTCGCCACCGGCGAAAAAGCGCAGCGACGGCGGGATCGCGCTGTAGTCATTGGTGGCGATGCCGCCGACCTGGATGCGTCCTAGCAAGCGCTGCCCTCCCCAGAAACTGGTCACGCCCTTGGCCATGGCGTTGATGTGCGCCACGTCGGCGTCCGCCAGCAGACCTTCCTTGGCGCCCTTCACTTCGAACTGCAGACGGTAGCCCTTGCCGGGGTCGATCTTGTTGTCGGCTTCGAGGATCGAGTAACCGATCCCCGGCATCAGGAAGCTGCTCAGACCCGAATCGTCACCCAGCTTGTACTCCTCGCGCTGCCAGTTCAGCGAGACGACCCGCTGCCAGCCGCTGTCGAGCTTGTGGTGCCACTCGCCACCGAGCGTGAGCAGCTTGCTCTCGGTGTCCACCAGGTCTTCGTACTGGTAGCCGCTGGTGAAGCGCAGCTTGTCGGTGAGTGGCGGGTCCAGCGGGATCTCGTACCAGGCGCCGACGTTCTGCCGGGGCGCCGAGACTTCCGCCTCGAAGCCCAGGCTATGGCCCTGCGGGTTGACCCAGTGGCGGGTCCAGGTCGCCCGAGCGCGCGGCCCCACGTCCGTCGAGAAGCCGAGGCCAAGCCCCATGGTGCGCGGCTTGCGCGCTTCCAGGTGAACGTGCACCGGCACCACCTCGCCATCAGCATTGGTCGGTGCAGCGTCGACCCGCACGCCATCGAAATAGCCGCTGGATTGCAGAGCCTGGTTGAGATCGGCAATCTGCTCGGAATCGTAGTCGCTGCCTTCCTTGAACGGCACCATGCGCTGCAGCAGGTCCTCGTCGAAGGGGAAATCGCCGGCGAAGTCGACCTTGCCCAGCCGGTAGCGCGGCCCGCTGGCGTAGACCAGCTCGATATCCGCCACACCCGCCTCGGGGTCGATGCGCAACTGCTGCTGGGTGAACTGCCCGCGGAAGAAACCGAAGCGCGAAGCCTGGTTCTGGATCAGCCGCTTGGCGTCCTCGTAGGCGCCGTGGTTGAGCTGCGCACCAGGCTTCAGGGAATCCCCGCCGGGAACGCGGAAGCTCTTGAGCTTGGCGGCCGGCCCGTCAACTCGCACCGTCACATTACGCAGGTGCACGGGCTCGCCTGGCCGCACATTGATCCGCAGCGTGGGCACCTTGTCATCGGTCACCCGGCCACGGATCCGCGCCTGGTAGTAACCCAAAGCCTGGGCGGCCTTCTGCGCCTGCTCCACGGCATTGCGCCGGAATCTTTGCAGGGCCGCCTGATCACGCTCGCCAAGGCTGCCCACATAGGCCTCGATATTGGCCTTGAGCGCAGCGTTGGCGGGGGTGACACGAACGTCGAGATGGGCTTCGACCGCCAGCGCCCTCTGCAAGCAGAAGGCCATTACCAGCAGCAGCCCAAGCAATCCTTGGACAACTCTCATGGCGCGAAATGCTAGCACGGGTTTTCCCCGCGATGCCTCACCCTAGAGCGTAGGAAACGTCTGAGCGACTGACCGCCGGCCTATCCCGCAGCTGCCTTTGCCGCCTCGCGCCCGGCATTCGGATGGAACAGGACATGCTCGCGGATCGGTCCCAGGGCAACTTCACCGAGTTCCTCGTAGCCATGACGCCGATAGAACTCCAGGTACCGTGCGTTGCCCGTATCCAGCACCAGCCCTTGCGAGCCGCCATCCTCGGCGCACCAGGTATGCAGCGCGTCGAGAAGCTGTTCGCCCAGGTGCTTGCCCTGGAACTCCGGGTGCACGCCAATCAGCGGCAGGATGTGGTATGGCCCCGGCGGCAGGCAGCCAATCACGGCGGCGTGGTAGTCCAGATAGCGCCGGGTGCAGCCCAGGCCGGTGGTCAGCAGCATGCGCATGCGCCAGAACCAGCTTTCAGTGACATCCAGCCGGCGCTGCGGCGGAACGATCAGCGCGACGCCCACCAAGCGGTCCTCGAGCAGCAGCCCGATGGATGGCAACTCCTCGAGGAAGTGCTGGTTGACCAGTTCACGGATGGTGGCTCGCACGCGCTGGTCGAATCCAGGGCGATCGGATTCGAACAGATAGGCAAAAGTGGGTTCGTGACGATAGGCGTGGTACAGCAGCGAGCGGACTTCACGGCTGTAGCTGCCGTCCAGCAGACGGACTTCGGCGCGGGTATCAGGCATGC
Organism: Pseudomonas sp. HS-18; assembly: GCF_020401845.1. Taxonomy (NCBI): domain Bacteria; kingdom Pseudomonadati; phylum Pseudomonadota; class Gammaproteobacteria; order Pseudomonadales; family Pseudomonadaceae; genus Pseudomonas; species Pseudomonas sp. HS-18. The sequence continues at coordinate 2,707,037 of NZ_CP084413.1, read as the reverse complement.
GGACGCCTCTTCTTGTGAGTTCTTCTTATGGTTATGAGTCCAGCCACAAAACCCTAGCAGCGCCTCGCCGGGGTCGCCAGGGTCCGTCCACCTGGGCTAGCATCGTGCTTTTGCCAGGGCGCCCAGGATGAAAATCGTCTCTTTCAATATCAACGGTTTGCGCGCACGTCCCCACCAGCTCCAGGCGATCATCGAACGCCACCAGCCGGACGTGATCGGCCTGCAGGAAACCAAGGTCGCCGACGAACAGTTCCCCCGCGAGGAAATCGAAGCCCTCGGCTACCACGTGCACTACCACGGGCAGAAAGGCCACTACGGCGTCGCCCTGCTCTCCCGTCAGGAGCCGCTGGAACTGCAGCGCGGCTTCCCCAACGACGGCGAGGAATCCCAGCGCCGCTTCATCTGGGGCACCTTCAAGGACGCCCAGGGTCAGTTGATCACCGTGATGAACGGCTACTTCCCGCAGGGCGAGAGCCGTGATCATCCGGTGAAGTTCCCGGCCAAGCAGCGCTTCTACGCCGACCTCCAGGACCTGCTGGAAACCCGCTTCCAGCCCGACCAGCAACTGATCGTGATGGGCGATATCAACATCTCGCCGGAAGACTGCGACATCGGTATCGGCGAAGAGAATCGCAAGCGCTGGCTGAAGACCGGCAAGTGCAGCTTCCTGCCGGAAGAGCGCGAATGGTTGGCACGCCTCAAGGGCTGGGGTCTGGTGGACAGTTTCCGCCTGCAGAACCCGAGCGTGGATGACCGCTTCAGTTGGTTCGACTACCGCAGTCGCGGCTTCGAGGACACCCCCAAGCGCGGCCTGCGCATTGACGTCATCCTCGCCTCCGAAGCCCTGCGCGGGCGCATTGCCGATACCGGTGTGGACTACGACATCCGCGGTATGGAAAAGCCGTCCGACCATGCGCCGATCTGGTTGCAGCTGAAGTGACACCCTGAGTGAAAAGCCCGGCAAGGGCCGGGCTATTTCATTCTCAGGCTCGGCTTCGGGCTCAGGCCTCTTCCGTGCCGGTTCCCACAGTCTTGCTGATAGCACTGTAGGTGGTGTTGAAGCGTACGGTTTCGTTGAATCCCTTGACGATGGCGCCAAAGCGCTCCTTGGCATCGAGCAGTTGCTTGAAACGATCGGACAGCTCCGCGCCCTGACGTTGCAGCCCCACCTCTCGATCATCCAGTTCCTGCACCCGTGCGCGTAGCTGATTCAACTGACGGTCAATGCTTTGCTGCTCCTGGCTCAGGATCTCGGCACGTTTCGTCGTCGCGCGGTCGCGGCTGTCGACTGTTTCAGCAAGGGCCTGCAGCGCGCTGCTGCGCTCTGCGAGCACGGCAGCATTGTGCTCGGCAATACGTTCGATGCCGTGCTTCTCTTCCTGCAACCGTTGTTCCTGCTGGCTCAGGCGTTCCTCACGCTCGGCCAGCTGACGCTCACGCTCAAGCGCCGCCAGGCGACGCTCCTCGAGCGCCTCGCGCATTTTCACGATCTCCAGCTTCTGCTGCGACAAGCCATGGGCCATTCCCGCCAGGGAATCGAGCGTGGACTGCACGTCGTGCAGTACGCCGTCGGTTTCAAGGGAGGACGACTGACGTACAGTCACAGCCGACTCCACGGGCGCCTGGGCATTTGCGACTCCGGAGCTGACGGATTGGGCTTGGGCATTCATGGTGGAGGATTCCTCGTTGGAAAAGTGAAAGGCCGGCTCGCCGGCAGGCGAGAGGATTGCTGCGTCAGCCACATTGCATTCGGCGTCATGCGCATATGCCGGCAGTTGGAGCGAATCGAGCAGAGTCGTGACGGCTTCAGCTTCATTGATCGCCGGACAGGCAGATGCTGCGTCGCTGATCATTGCCAACGGCTCGATGGAGTCGGAGCAACTGGGCTCCACAGGGCCCAGCCCCGAGCAGGCCGAGGCGAGATCGTCGAGATCCCGCTCCAGGTTTTCGAAAGCCTTCACGGAATGGAGATCGGCCGGTTCCCCAACTCCAGTCACGGCGTTCACTTGGATTGGGATATATCCCACCGACACGGAAGGACGAACCATGCCTTCGGTGGTCGCAGGCAGAGGAGACAGGAGCCCGGGCAGATCGTCCTCGATATCTGGGGAAAGAAATGCGGTTTCCTGAACGGACGGCTGAGTGGCGGTCATGGCTGACAAGCCCTCTTCTTGATGTCCTTCGTACCGCTTCGCATCTGAAGTCATGAAACGTCCTACCCTGAAGGGTGGTCAGCCCCACCGTCCCGACAGAACGCTCGACAATGCGAACGAGCCCTGGAATCTGATGGTGATTGCGCTTCGAAAGCAGAGGCAATCAGGCCGACTGGATGAGCCGATGGGCTGCCCCGCTCTACCTTGATAGTTTGAGACCGGGACAGGTTGCGGGAAGGATTCTCACAGCCCTATGTCGTCATGAATGTCAGTAACTTCCTGCATGGGCGAAGGAAAACTATGTAAGACCACCCGAATCATTCGACGCCTCGCAGGACAATCAACCCACTGGGCTCCAGGATCCGACTGATAGCTCGAGCGCCCCGCCATTAGAGCAGCCCAATCTGTTCGCTGATGCTGAACAGCTCATCGAGAGTCGTGGCGGACAGTTTCCGCATCAGTTGCCTCCTGTGCTGGCCGATGCTTGCTCCCGACAATGCCAGGACATCGGCCAGCGCCCCGACCGAGCGCCCCCTGCGTAACCCATAGAGAACGGCCACCAAATGGGTGGGAAGTGCTAGCGCGGACTCCAGTCGGGGATCACGGTCCAACGGCAGACGCGCGTGCTCGGGAAATATCTTTCCGCCCGCGAGAACGGCGTCGACGGCCCGACCGATCAGGGTCGGACGGTCGTCCATCAGCAGAAACCCCGACACGCCGATGCGAATCGCCCGTTGAATGTTCAGTGGCGATCCCAGGCTGGAGCAGACCAGCACCGGGGTAGTGGCCTTGAGTCGGCCATCCCGTCGAAGCATGGTGACCAGTTCCATGCCATGGATGTCGGGCAGCTCCAGGGTCACCACCAGGAGATCACAGCTGCTGGTATCCAGGCCACTCAAGGCTTGGCGTGCAAACTTGAAATGCACGTCACACTGATGACCGTGGTCCAGCAGAAACCGGCGAAGCGCGACGAAGTCACGTCGCAACGGTTCGATGAGAACTACGCGGGCCATGTTCCTCCTTGCAGCAAAGGCCCCACGGGCCGGGTGCGACATGGCGCATCGACAGAAATCGCCGCCGCAGTCGTTCCCGCAGAATGTCATTGAATGGCTGCCGCAACGGTATTCATGGCAATCAAATGAACGTAAACGGACCAATCCGGGTCTCGGCAACGCCCATACGACAGCGCACCCGCTGTGACAGCAGCTCGGCCAGCAGGTTTTCCAACCTACCGGCCTGCTCGGTTACTCGCTCACTGTCTTGGAAATGGCCGACAAGGTGCTGTTGAACTGCACCGTCTCGTTGAAACTCTTGACGATGGTGCTGAACTTATCCTTGGCGCTCTGCAACTGCTTGAGCCGCACCGCCAGTTCCTCGGTCTTGCGCTTGAGTGCGCTTTCAAGTTCATCCAATTCGCTCGCTCGGCCGCGCAGGCTGGCCGAGTGCTCATCGATGCGCTGCTGCTCCAGCTGGATAGACTCGGCACGTTTAAGAGTCGCCTTGTCGCGCATATCGACTGTCTGGGCCAGCTCCTTCAGTGCTTCGCTGCGTTCTGCCAGCAGGCGATTGTTCTCGGCGGCCATGCGATCCAGATTGGCCTTGGCCTCCTTGAGGTGGTTCTCGAGCTGCAGCAGACGCTCTTCCTTGTCACCCACCAGGCGCTCGCGCTCCTGCAACTGGGTGCTCCACTCCTCCAGCTCTTCCTGCAAACGGCCGGCGGCCTGCTTCTGCTGGGTCAGTCCCTGGGCCATCCCGGCAAGGGAGTTGAGGGTACTCTGGACGTCGGAGAGAACATCTTCCGGGTCCGCCTCGAGCTGAGGCACATTCAGCACAGCCGACACTTCCTGCAACTCCACCGAGGTTACTGGGACAGCCGTTTCCCGCACCTCGGCCTCAGGTAACTCATCGTGCACATGGGTCATTTCAGTTTCCTTCTGGATAAAGACTCCCTGAAGCACCGCTGCCTCAAGGTGGTTGTCAGCCAGTGGCTGGGGCTCGACTGCGGGAACTGCAGGAGCCACGCTCGACTGGGAAGTGGTCGCCGCCGCGACATCGATCGAGGTGGTAACGAGGAACTCCGACCCTGAGGACTCTTCGTCGTTGCAGCCGCACGGCAGGCTGTGTTTGCCGTCGTGATTGGTACTGGCTGCCTCCAGCATCGCCAGCGCGTCTTCAAGGCTTGCGATGATCGGCTCCAGGGCTACGTCGCTCTGAGCAGGGCCGCAGCCGGAAACGCCATGACTGGATTGCTCGTCCATTGCAGGCTGCACCATCAAGTGGTCGGATTGACCTGCCGAGGTCCGGTTCTCCTGGGGCAGGACGGCTTCCGTCAGCGTGTCTTCTTCCGGCTCGAAATGCCCTAACGCCTCCGCTGCGACTCGCACTGTGGAAACCGCTTCGTCCAGCGACTGCAGATCCATTGCACCAACTCCGGCCGCCACTGCCGATTCGGGTGACGCCGCTGGCTCCACCATCGGGGTCGACAAAGGCTCGACAGCTGCAGCCCCCTCTTGAAGATCCGCCACCTTGGCACCATCCGGCTCGGGGAACTTCTCCACCTGCACAATTTCCTGCTCGACCAATGCCTGCTGTTCGGGCTCATCCGGGACATCGGCACCGGTCGCATCAACAGCCGAAAGCTCCGAAGACTCGATCGGAACCTGAACAGCCAACTCAGGCGCGAGGGGGGCGTCGTCGATAGGTTCATCAAGGTCGGCACCACCCGTCACATCATTCGACTGCCATTCGAGAGAGCGCTCATCCACGGTGGACTCGTGGTGGACAAAGGCCTCGGTGTGCGGACTCTCCAGCGGCTCCAGAATGTCCGGGGCGTCTGGCAGAGACTGGGCGAGCGATGCGTGTACTACGACCTCATCTGAGAAGATGCCGGGGGATATTTCGGTGTTTTGCCGATCCGGCTGCGGGGTCAATACGGACGTCGACGGAACAGGCTCTGCTTCAGCGGACTCGGGCGGTGTGCCGATTGGCTCGGCGCCTACTTCCCGCTCCGGCAGGAAAGGCCTGTCCGGCTCGATTAGTATCGACTCTTCGCGAACGGGCTGTTCCGAGGCATCTGCCACAATCCTCTCGACGCCCTCCACCGCCGCGGAAGCGGCTGACACCGAAGCCACCGTTGAATACATCGGCACCGACCCCGAAACTGGGGCGGTCTCATGGCCGGTAACAGCTGGCGATTCCACGGCTTGCAGCTCATCCGTCACGGTGCCACCGGAGCCATGCTGTTCAATTGGCTCTACGGCAGTGCCTTCCGCATGTTGCGTAGTCTCGCTGCTCTCTTCATCTGCCGTGTCCGAGCTACTCACGGGATCCAGGAATTCCGCATCCAAAACATCCGATGACACGGCATCCATCGAGACTTGGCTGAGAACTGCATCGGCGTCACTGGGCAGGCCATCGAACCGCTCCTGATCACCGGTGGAGTCGGACATATCCTCGCTACCAACTATGGAAGCCTGCTCCTGCTCTCTCTTCAATCGCGACAAGCGGGCGAACTGTGCGAAATCCGGAATCATCTCCGAACTCCACTCGAAGGCCAGGTCTGCCAGTGCTGAACTGGCTTGCGGCGTCTCTACCGGCAGCGGAGCCTGATTCGCCGTCTCGCTTTGAGGACTGACTGCAGGCACGGCCCTACGCCGGTTCAACATCCCGGACCTTGCCAGCAGGTGCAACCATGAGTGCACTTGTTGCGTCGGCAGTCTGATCCCCTTGAACGTCAGCTCCCGCGGATACAGCACACTCAAAGTGCGCCGGCGCCACGGGCGCCCCCAGTGATTGGCAGAGGCGTTGTGTACAGCCAGGGAAATCAGCTTGACAGGATGCTCGGGGCCGACCGGCGTTGGTGCACTACGGGGGTGAGTCATGATTAATGTCCGGCGGGGATGTTAAAACCGCGCAAGTTTCGCTTGGCCGGAAAACTGGCGTTATCAGGTAATCCTGATGAGCCTGAAGTATTTTCCCATCACCCTTCCTCTGGGTCTGCGTTGATCAACGGTGGCGAAAATCGTGCAATGGCTTCGATGCATAGCGGCCCCGCGGGTGGCGACGCAGCGCGCCAGCCAGGTCGAGCAGTGTCGTCAGGACAAACAGCGGGGCGACCAGCCACAGCGTCGCGAAGGCGTTCTCCACCATCGATTCGGGTGCCACCACCAGGGTTGCAGCCATCAGCGTCACCAGCAGGATGAGCACCAGCTTCATCAGAAGCGACGAAAAGTCGAGAATCTCGTCCATTTTGCTCTCCGGCCTGCTCGCACAAGGTGATCTGTATAACCCCGCCCGCACGGAGTCGAAATCGGAAATCTCCGACAACCCGCCAGTCATATCCGAAGGCAGCGGCAGGCAGTCAGCAGCCCAGCGATGCGTCATATCGGTGCAATGATTCCGACTTAATCTGCCGCGCCAACGATGCCTCAAATGGAAGTTGACCCATGCAGTACAAGCCGAGCCCCAGCGACGCCCAACCCTGGCCCGTGACCATCGCCTGGCTCACCATCGCCTTCATCTGCTATGCGTTCCCCTGGTCGGCGTTCGCGGCTCTGCCTTCGTCCCGGGGCGGCGAGCCGGTACTGCGCATCCAGGGCTCCAACACCATCGGTGCGCACCTGCTGCCGGAGCTGGTGAAAGGCCTGCTGGTGAGCGAGGGCTACAGCGACGTCACTGCCAAGCCGGGCAAGGCGGAGAACGAACAGCGAATCATCGGTCGCACCCAGGACGGCAAGGAGGCCATCGTCGACCTGGCCGCCCACGGTTCCAGCACCGGCTTCCTCGCCCTGAAGGACAACAGTGCCGAGCTGGCAGCCGCCTCGCGCCCGATCAAGGACGCCGAAGTCGCAGGCCTCTCGGCATCGGGCAACCTGCGCAGCGCCAAGGCCGAACAGGTGATCGGCATCGATGGCCTGGCAATCATCGTCAATGCAGCCAACCCACTGGATGAACTGACCACCGATACGCTGGCGAAGATCTTTTCCGGCGAGGTGAAAACCTGGGAAGAGATTGGCGGGCGAGGTGGTGCCATTCGCCTGTATTCCCGCGACGACAACTCCGGCACCTTCGATACCTTCAAGGAGCTTGTCCTCGCGAGTCACGGCAAGGCGCTGGCCAGTGGCGTCCAGCGTTTCGAATCCAGCGACCAGTTGTCCGCCGAAGTGAGCAAGGACCCGCAGGGCATTGGCTTCGTCGGCCTGTCGTCCGTCCAGAATGCCAAGGCGCTGCGCATTGCCGACGGCGACTCCCAGGCCATGCCGCCATCGACAACGCTGATCGCCACCGAGGACTACCCACTGTCGCGCCGCCTGTTCCTCTACATGAAGCCCGAAGAGCCAAACCGCTGGGCCCGCGCCCTGCTGCAGTTCGCCCAGGGTGACAAGGGCCAGGCCCTGGTCAGCGCCAGCGGCTTCGTCGGCCAGCGTGTACAGGCAGTGAAGATGGCACCGCGTGCCAGCATGCCGGAGAACTATCAGGCCCTGGCGCGAGACGCCGAGCGCCTGTCGGTGAACTTCCGTTTCCGCGAAGGCAGCGCAACCCTGGACAACAAGGCACAGCGCGATATCGACCGACTGCTCGCCTACCTGCAGCAGGCCGGCAAGATGAACAAGCAGGCCGTGCTGGTCGGTTTCGGCGATCCCAAGCAGGACCCGGCGCGCGCCGAACTGCTTTCCAAGCTGCGCGCCATGGCCGTGCGCCGTGAGCTGGCCAAGGAAGGCGTGATGTTCCGCGAGATCAGCGGGATGGGCGATGCCCTGCCGGTGGCAGCCAACAGCGACAATGACGGACGGGTGAGGAATCGCCGCGTCGAAGTCTGGGTCTACTGATCCCCCTGGCGATCAGCGTCTAGACTGTCTGAAGGAAGCTGATCGCCCGGTCTGGAAATACTGTAGGAACTTGTTACGTTCCTTCGCTTGTCTCTGCCAGGCGCTCTGCTATTTTCCCGCCAGTGACGCCGGGCCCCTCTGACGGTTGCCAACCGCCATGTCGGAGTCACTTTTCGACAACGACACTAAGGGAGGGGCCAAATGACAGCTCTGCACGCCTTTTTAACCGAACCATTCCTCGGAACCGCCACCTGGTTCTGGCTGGCCTTCCTGGCCATCGTGATTCTTCTCCTCGTACTCGACCTGGGCGTCCTGCAACGCGATCACCACGAGATCGGCGTGCGCGAGAGCCTGATGCTCTCTGCCGGCTACTTCGCCTGCGGCCTGGCCTTCGGTGGCTGGGTCTGGTACGAGTTCGGCGCCACCAGCGCGGTGGAGTACTACACCGGCTTCCTCGTCGAACAGTCGCTATCGATGGACAACGTGTTCGTCATGGCGATGATCTTCGGCTTCTTCGGCATCCCTCGCCGTTACCAGCACCAGGTGCTGTTCTGGGGCATTCTCGGTGCCATCGTCATGCGCGCGCTGATGATTGGCCTGGGCGCCGCGCTGGTGAAGGAATTCGAGTGGATCATGTACGTATTCGGTGCCTTCCTGCTGTTCAGCGGCGTGAAGATGCTGTTCAGCAAACATGATGCCGAGCCGGACCTGGCCAACAACCCGGTGCTGAAGTTCCTGCGCAAGCGCATCCGCATGACCGACACCATTCACGAACACCACTTCTTCGTGAAGATGCCGGACGCCTCGGGCAAGCTGGTGCGCTACGCCACCCCGCTGTTCCTGGCGCTGATCCTGATCGAGCTGGCCGACCTGGTATTCGCCGTCGACAGCGTGCCGGCGATCTTCGCCATCACCCAGGATCCTTTCATCGTCTACACCTCGAACATCTTCGCCATCCTGGGCCTGCGCGCCCTGTACTTCTCGCTGGCGGCGATGATCCATCGATTCGTGTACCTCAAGTACGCCCTGGCGCTGGTCCTGGTGTTCATCGGCACGAAGATTTTCCTGCACGGATTCATCGGCAAGGTTCCCGCCGCACTGTCCCTTGGCGTAACCTTCGGCCTTTTGGCGGGTGGCATACTGCTATCCTTGCTCAAGACGCGCAGAACCGGCGAGGAACCGCTGGAAATCGTCAGCCAGGAGAGGATCCATGCAAGCGCTGGAGGTGAGGATCGAAGCCGTTGAGTTTCGCGGCAGGGCCTATTGGCAGGTCCGTCTCGGTCGTCGCGCGCTGCGATTTCCCCACGAGGCCGCTGCGCGGGCCTTCGCCGCCCAGTTGCACACGCGCCGGGAGTGGTTGCTGACGCAGCAGAGCCAGGCGGATGGGCCGGAGCCGTCACCGGAACAGTGAATGAACAGGGCCAGCGCAAGCTGGCCTTGTTCTGTGTGCCGTTGCACAACCGATATCCGACACCCTGCGCGGGACGCCCCACCTTCCGCGATGGTGTCCGGCACGATGCAGGCCAATCCCGGACGGAGTCCGCTTCTACGAAAAGCACCCTGTCCCGCCCAAGAAAAAGGCCCGCATCAGCGGGCTTTTTCATTGCAGGTTGCGATCAGTGACTGCTGCGCAGCGCGTCACGCGGTACGTACTTGCCGATCTCGTACTTGCCGATGGCCGCACGGTGCACCTCGTCCGGGCCGTCGGCCAGGCGCAGGGTACGCTGCATGGCGTACCAGTAGGCCAGGGGGAAGTCGTTGGAGACGCCGGCGCCGCCGTGCATCTGGATGGCGCGATCGATCACCTGCAGGGCGACGTTGGGCGCGACGACCTTGATCTGGGCAATCTCGCTCTGGGCAAACTTGTTGCCAGCCTTGTCCATCATGTACGCGGCATTGAGGGTCAGCAGGCGGGCCTGGTTGATCTCGATGCGCGAGTTGGCGATGTGGTCGATATTGCCGCCCAGGCGCGCCAGCGGCTTGCCGAAGGCGGTACGACTGACGGAGCGCTTGCACATCAGTTCCAGCGCGCGCTCGGCCATGCCGATGGAGCGCATGCAGTGGTGGATGCGGCCTGGGCCGAGGCGCCCCTGGGCGATCTCGAAGCCGCGGCCTTCGCCGAGCAGGACGTTCTCGTAGGGCACGCGGACGTTCTCGAACAGCACTTCGGCGTGGCCGTGCGGAGCGTCGTCGTAGCCGAATACAGGCAGCGGACGGAGAATCTTCACGCCGGGGGCGTCGGTGGGAACGAGGATCATCGAGTGTTGCTGGTGACGCGGTGCATCCGGATTGGTCAGGCCCATGAAGATCATGATCTTGCAGCGCGGGTCGCAGGCGCCGGAGGTCCACCACTTGCGGCCATTGATAACCCACTCGTCACCATCGCGCACGGCGTTGGCCTGCATGTTGGTGGCGTCGGAAGAAGCCACGCCCGGCTCGGTCATGGCGAATGCGGAGCGGATCTCGCCGCGCAGCAGCGGCTCCAGCCAGGTGCGCTTGTGTTCTTCGGAGCCGTAGCGCACCAGCACTTCCATGTTACCGGTGTCGGGAGCTGCGCAGTTGAAGGGTTCGGAGCCGATCAGCGAGCGGCCCATGATCTCGGCCAGCGGTGCGTATTCCATGTTGGTCAGGCCAGCGCCCAGCTCGGACTCGGGCAGGAACAGGTTCCACAGGCCTTCGGCTTTCGCCTTGACCTTGAGGTCTTCCATGATTTGCGTGGGCTGCCAGCGGTCACCCTGGGCCACTTGCTCCTCGAACACCTTTTCGGCGGGATAGACGTTGGCTTCCATGAACGCGGTGAGGCGCTCACGCAGGTCCTGAACCTTGGCGGAATAAGCGAAATCCATGGGGGCTAACCTTCTGGCGGCGGTTGTTTGTGTGGTGATGATGCTAGAACAGCCAAGGGCATTTACCCAGCCTATTATCCGAATCAATGAACATTCATAACCCGTATGGACCTGAGCGTCGGTTCGGGTATGATCGGGCCAAAACAATGACAAGCGGAGCCCCGGTAATGAACCTCAGCAAGGTCGATCTGAACCTGTTCATCGTCTTCGACGCGATCTACACCGAAGCCAACCTGACCCGCGCCGGACAGATCGTCGGCATTACCCAGCCCGCCGTCTCCAACGCCCTCGCCCGCCTGCGCGAAACCTTCAACGACCCGCTGTTCGTGCGCACCGCGCAGGGCATGGTGCCCACGCCCATGGCGCAGAACATCATCGGCCCGGTACGCAACGCGCTGCAGCTGCTGCGTGTGTCGGTACAGGAAAGCCGCACCTTCACCCCGACCCAGGCGAACAAGACCTACCGCATCAGCATGACCGACCTCACCGAGGCCATCGTCCTGCCGCCTCTGTTCCAGCGCCTGCGCCGCCAGGCGCCGAACGTGCACATCGAGAGCTTCCTCTCCAAGCGCCGCGAAACCACCAAGGAACTGGCCGCCGGCCGCCTGGACTTCGCCGTCGACGCGCCGCTGAACACCGACCCGCAGGTACGCCACGTCAAGCTGATGGAAGACCGCTACGTCTGCGCCATGCGCCAGGGCCATGCGCTGGCCAAGGACAAGGTAACGCTGGAGGAATACCTGTCGGTGGCGCACATCCAGATTTCCAGCCGCCGCAGCGGCTTGGGCTACGTCGACCTGTCGCTGGGCAAGATGGGCCTGCAGCGTAAGATCGCCCTGCGTTCGCAGCACTACCTGATGGCCTCCACCGTGGTACAGCAGACCGACATGGTGGTCACCGTGCCCGAGCGCTTTGCCCGCCACCACGGCCTGCACTTCGTCGACCTGCCGGTGAATGACGTGCCGAAGCTGGAAACCCACCTGTACTGGCACGAAAGCACCGACCAGGACCCGGCCAACCGCTGGATGCGCGAGCAGATCATCGAACTGTGCCAGCAGGTGACGGCGCGCGAAGCGCGCGAGGCGGCGGAGCGCGCCTGATGCCTGGAGCGATCCCATTGATGGGTATCGCTTCGCTCCCCGCCATAAGCGAAGGCGTCATGCTCGACAAGCCACCTGCAGACCCCGCCCTGCCGAAGTGCCTGTCCAACGAACAGGCCGGGGTCTGCCGGCGAACCCTTTACAAGCTGCGCGCGATCACCAGTCGCTGCACGTCGCTGGTGCCTTCGTAGATCTGGCACACGCGCACGTCACGGTAGATGCGCTCCACCGGGTAGTCCTGCAGATAGCCGTAACCGCCCAGGGTCTGGATCGCCGCGGAGCACACCCGCTCGGCCATTTCCGAGGCGAACAGCTTGGCCATGGAGGCTTCGGTCAGGCACGGCAGGCCGGCTTCGCGCAGGCTGGCCGCGTGGTGAACCATCTGCCGGGCCACGGCGATCTCGGTAGCCATATCGCTCAAGCGGAAAGCCACGGCCTGGTGCTGGATGATCGGTTTGCCGAAGGTTTCGCGCTCGTGGGCGTAGTCGCGGGCGTACTCGAACGCGGCGCGGGCCATGCCGACGGCTTGCGAAGCGATGCCGATGCGGCCGCCTTCCAGGTTTGCCAGGGCGATGGCGTAGCCCTGCCCCTCTTCGCCCAGCCTGTAGCTCGCAGGAATACGCATGTCGTCGAAGGCAATCTGGCAGGTATCGGAAGCGTGCTGGCCGAGCTTGTCCTCGACGCGTACCACGCGATAGCCAGGCGTTTCGGTCGGCACGATGAAGGCGCTGATGCCTTTCTTGCCTGCCGCCGCATCGGTCACTGCGAAGACGATCACTACACCAGCATGGCTGCCGGAGGTGATGAACTGCTTGCTGCCGTTCAGCACGTAATGGTCGCCGTCCCGGCGTGCGCGGGTTTTCAGGAAGCTGGCGTCGGAGCCGGCCTGCGGCTCGGTCAGGGCAAAGGCGCCGATCATCTCGCCACGGGCCAGGGGCACAAGGAACTGGCGCTTCTGCTCGTCGTTGCCGAACTTGGCGATGGGCATGCAGCCCACCGAATTGTGCACGCTCATGATGGTCGAGCAGGCGCCGTCGCCGGCGGCGATCTCTTCCAGCGCCATGGCGTAGGCCAGGTGGCCGGTCTGCGCGCCGCCCCACTGCTCCGCCACCAGCATGCCGAGGAAGCCGAGGTCGGCCATTTCCTTGATGGCCTCGGCCGGGAAACGGTGCTCGCGGTCCCAGTCGGCGGCAAAGGGTTTCAGCCGCTCCTGGGCGAACTGGCGGGCAACGTCACGGATCTGGAGGTCTTCTTCGCTGGGAATCATGGCTCGCTCCTTAGGCCAGGCGCTCGACCGCGATGGCCGTGGCTTCGCCGCCACCGATGCACACCGAGGCCACGCCGCGCTTGAGGTCGTACTGCTTGAGCGCCGACAGCAGGGTCACGATCACCCGCGCGCCGGAAGCACCGATGGGATGACCGAGGGCGCAGGCGCCGCCGTGGACATTGAGCTTGTCATGGGGAATATCCAGGTCGCGCATGGCGGCCATGGCGACGACGGCGAAGGCTTCGTTGACCTCGAACAGATCGACGTCGCCGATCGCCCAGCCGGTGCGTTGCATCAGGCGCTCAACCGCGCCCACCGGGGCAGTCGGGAACAGGTTCGGCGCATCGGCGTAGGACGAATGGCCACGGATCGCCGCCAGCGGGGTCAAACCGCGCTTCTCGGCTTCGGACAGGCGCATCAGCACCAGTGCGGCGGCGCCGTCGGAGATGGAGCTGGCATTGGCCGCCGTCACGGTGCCGCCTTCGCGGAAGGCCGGCTTCAGGCTCGGAATCTTGTCCAGCTTCGCCTTCGGCGGCTGCTCGTCTTCACTGATGGCACGCAGTTCCTTGCCAGCCTTCACAGTGACCGCGACGATCTCGTCCTTGAAGCGGCCTTCGCTCATGGCCTTCTGCGCGCGGCTCAGCGAGGTGATGGCGTAGTCATCCTGCTGCTCACGGGTAAAGCCGTATTTCTCGGCGCAGTCCTCGGCGAAGGTGCCCATCAGGCGGCCCTTGTCGTAGGCGTCCTCGAGGCCGTCGAGGAACATGTGGTCAAGCACCTTGCCGTGGCCCATGCGGTAGCCGCTGCGGGCGCGCTCCAACAGATACGGTGCGTTGGACATGCTCTCCATGCCACCAGCCAAGGCGACGCGGGCGCTACCGGCGAGGATGGCGTCGTGGGCCATCATCGCGGCCTTCATGCCCGAGCCACACATCTTGTTCACCGTGGAGCACGGCGTGCCACGCGCCAGCCCCGCGCCCAGCACCGCCTGGCGCGCGGGCGCCTGGCCCTGGCCGGCGGCGAGCACGCAGCCGAGTACGGCTTCATCCACTTCTTCGGCACCCAGGCGGGCGCGCTCGACGGCCGCACGGATCGCGGCTGCGCCGAGGGTGGCGGCGGTGACATCCTTGAAGTCGCCGAGGAAGCCGCCCATGGGGGTACGGGTGGCGCTGACGATGACGATGGGATCGTTCATGGCAATTCTCCTGCTTACTTCGCGGCCATGCGGATGGCGCCGTCGAGGCGGATCACTTCGCCGTTGAGCATGCTGTTCTCGATGATGTGGCGGGCCAGCGCGGCGTACTCGTCGGGACGACCGAGGCGCGGCGGGAACGGCACGCTGGCGCCGAGGGAGTCCCGGACTTCCTGGGGCATGGCGGCCATCATCGGCGTCTCGAAGATGCCGGGGGCGATGGTCATCACGCGGATGCCCGAGCGCGCCAGTTCGCGGGCGATCGGCAGGGTCATGCCGACCACGGCGCTCTTGGAGGCGGAATACGCGGCCTGTCCGATCTGCCCGTCGAAGGCCGCCACCGAGGCGGTGTTGATGATGATGCCGCGCTCGCCGCCGGCGTCCGGCTGGTTCTGCGCCATGGCTTCGGCGGCCAGGCGCAGCATATTGAAGGTGCCGATCAGGTTGATGTTGATGGTGCGGGCGAAGCTTTCCAGCCCGTGCACGCCATTGCGGCCAATGACTTTCTCCGCCGGCGCCACGCCCGCGCAGTTGGCCAGCCCATGCAGCGCACCAAAGGCGTCCAGGGCGAGTTGCACGGCAGCCTTGCCGTCCGCCTCGCTGCACACGTCGGTGCGGATGAAGCGTGCATTGGCTTCGCCCAGTTCGGCAGCCTGGGCCGCACCGGCTTCGGCGTTGATATCGGCCAGCACCACCTTGGCGCCAGCGCTCACCAGCAGCTTCGCGGTGGCCGCACCGAGGCCGGAACCGCCGCCGGTGATGAGGAATACCTTGTTCTGGATCTGCATGAAGTTTCTCCGCTGGACTTAGTGAGCCGCCGCTTTCTCGGCCGCTTCGCGTTGCTTGGCGATCTCCTGGTTGCGCAGGAGGAAGCGCTGGATCTTGCCGCTGGGGGTCTTGGGCAGTTCCTCGACGAACTCCACTTCCCGCGGGTAGCTGTGCGCCGACAGTCGCTTGCGCACGTACTGTTGTAGTTCCTCGGCCAACTCCGCGCCCGGCCGGTAGGAGGAACAGAGCACCACGAAGGCCTTGACCAGTTCGGTGCGTTCCGGGTCCGGCTTGCCGATCACCGCCGCCTCGATCACCGCCGGGTGCTCGATCAGCGCGCTCTCCACGTCGAACGGGCCGACGCGGTAGCCGGAGGTGGTGATCAGGTCGTCGGCGCGACCGACGAAGCTGATGCTGCCGTCAGCGTTCAGCTCCACGGTGTCGCCGCTGAGGTAGTAGTCGCCAACGAAGGATTTGGTTTCCATGTCCTGGTAACCGGCGAACCACATCAGCGGCGAGCGCTTGCGGTCCATGGCCAGCACGCCGGGCTGGCCGGCGGGCAGCTCGTTACCCTGCTCGTCCAGCACCACCACGCGGTGGCCGGGGATGGAGAAGCCGGCAGCGCCCAGGTGCACCGGGTGTTCCAGCTCGTGGTGATTGGCCAGCACCATGCCCAACTCGGTCTGGCCGTAGTGGTCGTGGATGGTTACACCCAGCTCGCTGGCGAACCAGCGGATGACTTCCGGCGTCAGCGGCTCGCCGGCGCTGCTCACGGCACGCAGGCGGCCCTTGAGCGGTTTGGACGCTGCCTCGCCAGCCGCGATCAGCAGACGGTAGGCGGTGGGCGAGCCAGCCAGGTTGGTGATGCCGTACTGGCGCACGATGCGGCAAGTGCTCTCCACCGTGAACGCGCCTTCGTAGAAGGTGATCGGGTGCCCCATGGCCAGCGGCCCGGTGAGGCCATAGTAGAGGCCGTAGGCCCAGCCCGGATCGGCGAGGTTCCAGAACGAATCCTCCTCGCGAAGCCCGACCGCATCGCGCATGTAGCCGACGAAGGCGACGATGGCCTTCAGCGGCACGGCCAGCGGCTTGGCCAGCCCGGTGGTGCCGGAGGTGAACATCAGCAGGAAGGGATCTTCGCCGCTGCGCAGGACAGGTTCGAAGTCCGGCGAGTGTCGTTCCAGTTCGGCCCAGAAGCTGTAGTCGCCATGACGAATACCCTGCCCCTTCGGCCCGCCGACGGTGACCCGCGTGGGGGCGTCGGGGACCTCGTCGAGCTTGCCGCGGTTGGCGCCGTCGGTGACCACCACCTTGCTGCCGGCGAGCTTGACACGGTGCTCGATGGCCTTGGGTCCGAAGGCGGTGAACAGCGGCTGGTAGACCGCGCCGAGGCGCCAGGTACCGAGTACGGCGATCAGCAACTCCGGGGTACGCGGCAGCATGCCGGAGACGCAGTCGCCGGGGCGCACGCCGAGGCTGTACAGGAAGCTGGCGAAGCGGCCGGAAAGTTCTTTCAGCTGGGTGAAGGTGTAGCTGGCGCTGTCACCGTCCTTGCCCTCCCAGAACAGCGCGACGCGGCCGGGAATGGCGTGGCGGTCGCAGCATTCGACACAGGCGTTGAGGGCATCGAGGTTGCCGGCCAGGACGGCGTCGGCGGCGGCGAAGTAGTCGAACTCGGCCGTGGCGGCGGTATGGGAACGCATCGCGGAACTCCTGGGTTTGTTCTTGTGTGGAGTCCTCTGATGTTCCCGCTGCACTGGCGCGCGGGCAATGTCGAAAGCCGCCAACCTGGATGAGCGGATTGGACAGCCCGGCGAGTGCTTTTGTTGGGTGGATAACGCGCCAGCGTTATCCACCGCTGGCTGAGCGGCCTGCCTTCCTTGAATGGCAGGCCCGGAACTCAAACCCTGAACTGATCCATCAACCCCTGCTGGTGATTCGCCAGCTTGTTCAGCGACTGGCTCACCTGCGCCGACTCCTGCGCCTGGCTCGACAGCGATTCGGTGACGTCACGGATGCCTGCCACGTTGCGGTTGATCTCCTCGGCCACGGCACTCTGCTCCTCGGCGGCGCTGGCGATCTGCAGGTTCATGTCGGTGATCACGCTGACCGCATCGCCGATGCGCTTGAGCGCGGCCACGGCCTGCTCGACCTGGGACACGCTGTCTTGGGCCTGGCGGTGGCTGTTGCTCATGGCGCCAACCACGTCGCGGGTACCGTTCTGCAGGCCCTCGATGACCTGGCGGATTTCCTCCACCGAATCCTGGGTGCGCTTGGCGAGGTTGCGCACCTCGTCGGCGACCACCGCGAAGCCGCGCCCGGCTTCACCGGCGCGAGCCGCTTCGATGGCGGCGTTGAGCGCCAGCAGGTTGGTCTGCTCGGCGATGCCGCGAATCACTTCCAGCACCGAGCCGATCTGCTCGCTGCTGGCGGCCAAGCCTTCCACCTGGCTCATGGCACTGCTCATGTCGCTGGCCAGTTCGTCGATCAGGCGGGTGGTGTTGTCGATCACGTTGAGGCCGTCGCGGGTCGCACCGTCGGCGCCACGGGCGGCATCGGCGGCCATGGCGGCGCTGTTGGCGACGTCGTGGGCGGTGGCGCTCATCTCCTGCGAAGCAGTGGCAACCTGGTCGACTTCGCGGAACTGCTGCTGCATGCCGGCACTGGTCTGGCTGGCGATTTCCGAGGACTGGTCGGCGGTGGCGCGGGCGTCGTGCACCGAGGATTTCACGTCGCGGATGATCGGCTGCAGCTTGTCGAGGAAGCGGTTGAACCAGCCGGCCAGCTCGCCCAGTTCATCCTTGCCGGCGTAGTCCAGGCGCTTGGTCAGGTCGCCTTCGCCGCTGGCGATGTTGCGCAACATGGCGGCCACACCGAGGATCGGCCGGGTCACGCCGCGGGCGGTGAGCCAGACCAGCAGCAGGCCGACGATGGCGGCGATCAGGCCGAAGATCGTCTGCCACAGCGCGCCGCTGGAGTTGCGCTCATCGAGCTGCTTCTGCAGTTGCAGCGCGGGCGCCAGCAGCACGTCCTGCGGTACGTCGAGCACCACGGCCCATGGCTTGGTGGCGTCCGGGATCGGCAGCAGCGGCTCGACCACCCGCAGTTGGCCATCCTTCTCCAGCACCTGCGGGCGACCGCTGGCCTGCAGCGACAGCAGTTCGGCGGCCTGGCCGGGAATGGCCTTCTCCAGCGGCTGGCCGAGCAACGCTTCGTCGCTACTGT
The DNA here is from genome assembly GCF_020401845.1 of Pseudomonas sp. HS-18. Classification (NCBI taxonomy): domain Bacteria; kingdom Pseudomonadati; phylum Pseudomonadota; class Gammaproteobacteria; order Pseudomonadales; family Pseudomonadaceae; genus Pseudomonas; species Pseudomonas sp. HS-18. Next base: position 2,688,658 of record NZ_CP084413.1, on the reverse strand, counting down.
AGCCGGCGAGCAGGCCCGCCGGGCTGACGATGCTGACGCTGCCGGCACCGTCGTAGAGCTCGCGGTCGCCATCAACGGCCAGCTGTTGCAGGCGGCTGAGGCTGATGTCGATACCGATCACGGCGATGACCTTGTCCTGATCCATCAGCGGGAAAGTCACGGTGGTCATCAGCACCTTGGTGCCCGAGGCGCTGTCGAAATAGGGGTTGAGCACGCAGGCCTTGCGGGTCTGCAGCGGGCACAGCTGCCAGGTGTTGAACGGGCTGCCGTCGAGCATGGCCGAGGTGTCGGCGATCATGTCTTCGGTCACTGCCAGGCCGGTCATTTCACCGGAGGCCTTCTGCGCCCAGTAGGCACCGAAGCGGCCCTTTTCGTTGCTGCCGGCATCGGGCTGGTCATGGAAGGCGGCGTCCTGGCCGTCCAGCGCATCGGGCTCGAAGACCACGTAGAGGCTGAGCAGGTTGGGGTTGCTCTTCAGGCCGTCACGCACCAGCAGGTTGAGGTCCTTGCGCACGGCTGCCGGGTCCGCGCCGTGCTTGGTGGACTGTTCGCGCAGTTGGGCGACCTGGCGGGAGAACTGGTTGCCGAAGTGGTACACGTCGGTGAAGAAGCGCTGGATGATTTCCGCCTGCTGCTCGCTGCGCGCCTGCATCCGCGACTTGGCCGCGTCCTTGAGCATGTCAGCGTTGGCCGCCTTGATCAGCTGCGCATCATGGTTCATCCGGAACAGCGAGAGGCCGACCAGCAGGCAGACGATACAGAGCAGGCAAAGGCCGGTCAGCAGCGTAATCTTCCACTGGATCGAAAGGCGGGACAGGGGCATGGAGGGGCGTCCTTGGGCAAGAGCGGTTCTGTGTCGTTCTATCGGCTTGAAAGGCGGCTACTTGAGCGGCGCCCTTAAATTTCAGGCTCCTGGCGGATCAGTGCGCGGTATTGCCCCGGCGTCGATCCGGTCCATTTGCGGAACGCCTTGTAGAAGGCGCTGGTGTCGGCGAAACCCAGCTCTTCGGCCAGGTCGGCGAAGTTGCCGTCGCCGCTGTCCAGCCGTGCAAGGGCGAGGTCGCGGCGCAACTGGTCCTTGAGTGCCTGGTAGGACTGCCCCTCGGCGGCCAGCTTGCGGCGCAGGGTCGAGGGCGCCATGTAGAAGTGGCTGGCCAGCGCGTCGAGGTCCGGCCAGCGCTCGAACTTCAGGCTGCGCAGGTAGGCCTTGGTACGTGCAGCGAGGCTCTGCGGGTCGCGGTAGCGCACCAGGATATTGGCCGGCGCGCCACCCAGGAATCGCCGCAACTCGCGCTCGTCGCGGCGCACCGGCAGCTCCAGCGCTTCGGCGTTGAACAGCAGGCGCGACTGGCGGCGGGCGAAGCGCAGATTGTCACAGAACATCACCCGGTAGTCCTCGATGAAATCCGGCCGTGGACAACGCAGCTCGATGGCGAGGATCGGGATGCGCCGCCCCACCAGCCAGCAGGCCAGGCCATGCAGCATCAACCACAGGGTGAAGTAGCAGAAAGCGCGAGGCGCGGAGCTTGCAGGCTCGTCGAGGGTGATCGAGGCGACGCCGTCCTGGCGCACCAGGCGCGGCGAGAAGTCGTCGAACACCAGGCCCATGAAGCGCAGCGCGGCGTTCATCGCCGCTTCCAGGGTCAGTTCGCGGATCGCAGCAGCGGCCATGAAGTTGAAGCTGCCGGACTTCATGCGCCGGGCATTCATGCCGAAGAACTCGTCGTCCATCTCCTTCGCCAGGCGCAGCCAGAGCCGCGCGTAAGCCTGGCTGGAAACCCGCGCGTAAGGCTTGCCGAACAGCTCCGGGGCGATGCCGGCGGCGGCCAATAGAGGCCCGTCGTCACGGCCGGCGCGACGAAACTCGGCCAGCGCTTCGCTGACCAGGCGGATGGAGATGGTGCCCTTCTCTACGCCCATGGCGCGCCGATGTCAGGGACGCACGCCTGGGCGCAGGAAGGTGTCGAGCGCTCAGCCACGCTTGGCGCGCACCTCGTCGATGCTGATTTCGCGCATGCGGAACTTCTGGATCTTGCCGGTCACCGTCATCGGGAACTCGTCGCAGAAGCGGAAGTGGCGCGGCACCTTGAAGTGGGCGATGGCGTTCTTGCAGAAGGCGCGCAGTTCGTCCTCGGCGACGCTGTGGCCGGGGTGGAACTTGACCCAGGCCACCAGCTCCTCGCCGTACTTCTCGTCGGGAATGCCGATCACCTGCGCGTCGGCCACGGCGTGGTGGGTATAGAGGAACTCCTCGATCTCGCGCGGATAGATGTTCTCGCCGCCGCGGATGATCATGTCCTTGCTGCGCCCGACAATGCGCACGTTGCCCGCCTCGTCCATCTCGGCGAGATCGCCGGTGAGCATCCAGCGCGCCGGGCTGATGGCCTCGGAAGTCGCCTGCGGGTTGTTCCAGTAGCCGAGCATCACGCTGTAGCCACGGGTGCAGAGTTCGCCGATGGTGCCGCGCGGGACGACGCGGCCGTCGGCGTCGATGATCTTGCTTTCCAGGTGCGGCTGGGTGCGACCGACGGTGGTGACGCGGGTTTCCAGGTCGTCTTCCGGGCCGGTCTGCAGGGACACCGGGCTGGTCTCGGTCATGCCGTAGGCAATCTGTACCTCGGCCATGTGCATCTCGTCGATCACGCGGCGCATCACTTCGATCGGGCAGGTGGCGCCGGCCATGATGCCGGTGCGCAGGCTGGAGAGGTCGAAGTCGTGGCGGGTCGGGTGATCCAGTTCGGCAATGAACATGGTGGGCACGCCGTACAGCGCGGTGGCCTTCTCTTCTGCCACCGCCGCCAGGGTTGCCTCGGGCTCGAAGCTGGGCGCGGGGTAGATCATGGTGGAGCCGTGGGTCAGGCAGCCGAGGTTGCCCATCACCATGCCGAAGCAGTGGTACAGCGGCACCGGGATCACCAGGCGGTCGTGCTCGGTGAGGCCGAGGCTGTCGCCGACCATGAGGCCGTTGTTGAGGATGTTGTAGTGGCTGAGCGTGGCGCCCTTGGGGAAACCGGTGGTGCCAGAGGTGTACTGGATGTTGATCGGCTCGTCGAACTGCAGCAGCGCCTGGCGCTCGGCCAGCTCGGTGGCGGACGTGCCACGGCCCAGCGGCTCCAGCTGGCTCCAGCGCAGGAAGCCGGACGGCGCCGTATCGGACAGGCTGATCACCCCGCGCAGCTCCGGCAGGCGGTCGCTGGACAGCTCGCCCGGTCGCCCCTGCCCCAGTTCGGGCAGCAGGTCGGCAAGCATGCCGTGGTAATCGGACGTCTTGAACGCATCGGCGCACACCAGCCAGCGGCAGCCGGACTGCTTGAGCGCGTATTCGAGTTCGCTCACCCGGTAGGCCGGGTTGATGTTGACCAGCACTGCGCCGACCTTGGCGCTGGCGAACTGGGTGACACACCATTGCGCGCAGTTGGGCGCCCAGATGCCCAGTCGGTCGCCGGGGCGCAGGCCGAGGGCGAGGAAAGCGCGGGCGATGCCATTGACCACCTCGGCCAGCTCGGCCCAGGTGTAGCGCAGGTTCTGGTGACGCACGACCAGAGCCTCGCGGGCCGCGAAACGCTCTACCGTGGCGTCGAAGGCAGCGCCGACGGTCATGGCCAGCAGGGGTTTGTCCTGGGGGCCGCGGGTGTAACTCAGGTGGTTCATGGCTTTCCCTTGTTGTGCTTGTTCTGGGATCAACGCTGAACGATCGGCTCTGGCAGCGGTGCCAAAGCACCGAGAGCCAACCTACCCGGCCGGACTGACTGACCGGTCGCGGGCGACGGAGAATGTTTACGTTAACGTAAAGGTAAACGCAACCCCGACCATCGGCAGAACGATGTTGGCGGGCGCCTCCGCATCATTCAGGATAGCTACTCACAAAGCGTGCCATTCGGCCTGAAAGCCAGAGCTGGCGAGGCCTTGAGAAGAGTTTCGGAAGTTCGCCTCCCAACCGCTGCGGTTGCATTTCGCAACAGCTCGAGCTGGTAGCTGAGCTACGGCCGCCAGTACCAGTCGTGGCCTTGCTTGGACGACGTCGGCACGTCTCAGGCTGTCGCAAACTGAGACGCCCAGCGCCAGGTGCGCTAGCGCAGGCCTTGCAGTAGAATTCGACGAAAATGCCTACATGGATGTAGACAAATTCCCACTCAACGCTTGCGAATCACATCCATGACTACTCGTCGTTCGATACTGAGCCTGCTGTTTGCCTGCGCCGCTGTTGTCTGTACATCGAACTCCTTTGCTGCCACCCCCAAGACGGCCTCCCCCAAAGAACTCGTCCTCGCCTCCGGCAGCGCGCTGGTGGTCGACCTGGAGAACGGTAAGACCCTCTACTCCAGCAACCCCAACCTGGTAGTGCCTATCGCCTCGGTGACCAAGCTGATGACCGCGATGGTTACCTTGGACGCCAAGCTGCCGATGAACGAGCTGATCCCCGTGGACATCTCCGAGACCGCCGAGATGAAGGGCGTGTTCTCCCGCGTCCACCTGGGCAGCATGATCAGCCGCCAGAACATGCTGCTGTTGGCGCTGATGTCCTCGGAAAACCGCGCCGCCGCCAGCCTCGCCCACAACTACCCGGGCGGCTCCAGGGCCTTCGTCGCAGCCATGAACGCCAAGGCGAAATCCCTCGGCATGACCAGCACTCATTATGTCGAGCCCACCGGCCTGTCGATCCACAACGTTTCCGACGCCAATGACCTGATCCGCCTGGCCAAGGCTGCCTACACCTACCCGCAGATCCGCCAGTTGAGCACCACGGCGACCAGCGATGCGCGCTTCAGCAAGCCCAGCTATTCGCTGAGCTTCTTCAACACCAACCCGCTGGTGCGCAACGGCAAGTGGGACATCCGCCTGACCAAGACCGGCTTCACCAACGACGCCGGCCACTGCCTGGTGATGGTTACCATGATGAACGGCCGCCCGGTCGCCCTGGCCCTGCTCGATGCCTTTGGCAAACGCACCCACGTGGCCGACGCCGGTCGCATCCGCCGCTGGGTCGAAACCGGTGTCGCTTCGCCGGTGCCCGCCGTCGCCCTGCAATACAAGGCTCAGCGCAGCCAGGCCCGTGCGGCCAGCATGACCGCCACCGCCGAGTAAAGCCCTCCGCGCTGGCGGAGTCCGCTCCGCCAGCGCCCTCTCCTTCCCACTTTCCCTGTCGTTTCAGCCCTGCTGGATGGCGCTTCCGTCACTTATATGCCGATCATCATTCAATGCTAGTATGATGATCGTAATATTTAATCGAAGTGCTGGAGCCCGCGATGACCGAACTGACACTGACCCGTGAACAGAAGATTGCCGCCTGGGAAGCGGCGGCCGCGCAAATGCGCCAGCGCCTGGCCGAGCCTGGCGTGATTGCCGTGCAGGAACTGCGCAGCAAGACGCCCCAGGAGTTCTTCGACGGCATCGGAGCAGGCGAGCTGCCCGCCCCGCCGATCAACGCGCTGATCGGCTTCGTCCCGCTGGAATGGAGCCAGGGCCGCTTCATCTTCCAGGGCACCCCGGACATGCGCCACTACAACCCGCTGGGCACCGTGCACGGCGGCTACGCGGCCACGCTGCTGGACTCGGCCATGGGCTGCGCGGTGCACACCATGCTCGAACCGGGCCTGGGCTACACCACCACCGACCTGCGCATCAGCTACATCCGCGCACTGACCCGCGACACCGGACCGATCCGCGCCGAGGGCACGATCGTGCATGTCGGCCGCTCCACCGCCCTGGCCGAAGGCCGTCTCTACGACGTGGACGGCAAGCTCTACGCCACCGGTTCCACCACCTGCCTGATCCTCGGGCGCTGACAGCTGTTCAGGAGACCGACCATGACTTCCGTAGTGATCGCGGGTTATGCCCGCTCCCCGTTCCACTTCGCCAAAAAGGGCGCGCTGATCGACGTACGCCCGGACGACCTCGCCGCGCAGACCGTCAAGGCACTGGTACAACGCAGCGCCCTGGATGCCAGCCTGATCGAGGACCTGATCATGGGCTGCGCCTATCCCGAGGCCGAACAGGGCATGAATATCGCGCGCATCACCAGCTTCCTCGCCGGGCTGCCGGAAACGGTGGCCGGCGCCACGGTGAACCGTTTCTGCGGCTCGTCCATGACGTCCATCCACTTCGCCGCCGGGCAGATCCAACTCGGCGCCGGCGATGCGTTCATCTGCGCCGGCGTGGAATCCATGACCCGCGTGCCCATGGGTGGCTTCAACCTGTCACCCAACCCGCACCTGCTGGCCGAATTCCCGCAGGCCTACATGCCGATGGGGCAGACAGCGGAAATCGTCGCCGAGCGCTTCGGCATCTCGCGCGCGGACCAGGAAGCCATGGCGGTGGACTCCCATGCCAAGGCGGCCCGTGCCCGCGAGCAAGGGCTGCTGGCCGCGGAGATCGTGCCCATCGACACACCCAACGGCGTGGTCAACGAGGACGGCTGCATCCGCCCCGGCACCAACCTGGAGGCGCTGGCGCAGCTCAAACCGGCGTTCGGCGGCAGCGTCACCGCGGGTACTGCCTCCCCCCTCACCGATGGCGCAGCGGCCGTGCTGGTGTGCAGCGAAGACTTCGCCCGTGCCCATGGGCTGGACATCCTGGCGCGGGTGAAAGCCGTCGCCGTGGTTGGCTGCCCGCCGGAAATCATGGGCATGGGCCCGCTCTATGCCACCCGCAAGCTGCTCGACCGCGCGGGTCTGCGCATGGCCGACATCGACCTGGTGGAAATCAACGAAGCCTTCTCCAGCCAGGCACTGGCCTGCCTGCGCGGGCTTGAGCTGGATATCGACCGCGTCAACCTGCACGGCGGTGCCCTGGCCATCGGTCACCCGCTGGGCGCAACCGGTGCGCGCATCACCGGCAAGGCGGCGGCGCTGCTGAAGGAAACCGGCGGGCGTTATGCCATTGCCACCCAGTGCATTGGTGGCGGGCAAGGTGTGGCGACGTTGCTGGAAGCTGTTCGCTGACGGTTACCGAGCGCTATTGACGTTTGTGGGAGCGAGGGGAACGCCTGGTCCTTGCTCGCGAACCTGGACCCGCTGCGGGGGTTCGTTCGCGAGCAAGCTCGCTCCTGCAACTCCATCCACACCTCTGCCCTGAATCACCTCTCCTCACCCACCCTGCGTTAGAATGTCACCCAGCATTCCATGCACCGCAGGAGACACCCGGTCATGCGTTACTCCGAAGACCACAAGGCCCAGACCCGCGAACGCATCATCAACGAGGCGGCACAGCGCTTCCGCAGCGAAGGCGTCGACGCCACCGGCCTGCAGACGTTGATGAAGGCGCTGGGCCTGACCCACGGCGGCTTTTACGCGCACTTCAAGTCCAAGGACGAACTGGTGGAAATCGCCCTGCAGCAGGCCGCCGAGCAACTGCGCCCGGTGGTCGACCAGCAGTTCGCCAAGGACGACCCGCTGCCCGGCTTCATCGACCAGTACCTCTCCACCGGCCATCGCAACACGCCGGGCAAGGGCTGCCCGTTGCCGACCATCTCTGCCGAACTGGGCGCCCGCGGGCATGCCAGCGCCACCACGGACGCCATCGTCCAGGCACGCATCAAAGCCATCGAGCAGGCGCTGCCAACCGAGCATGCCGAGGACCAAAGCGTCGCCCTGCTCGCCACCCTGATTGGCGCGCTCGTGCTGTCGCGCAGCGTGGCGGACACCGAGCTGGCCGAGCGCATCCTGGACAGCACCCGCCGGCACCTGAAGCGGGAAATCGGCGCGGCGGAATAAGAGACACCCGCAGGACCGAGGGGGACGCCCAGTCCATGCTCGCGAACCGCTTGGCAGCGTGCCTTGCAGGTTCGCGAGCAAGCTCGCTCCTACAAAGAGCCGCGCATAAAAAAGCCCCGGCGCAAGGCCGGGGCAAGCTTTTCGCCACTCAGTTACCCGGTTAGCCCACTGCAACTCCGTAGCGCTGCGCCGGCACGCTGCGCGAGAGGTTCGGCGCCAATTTCAGGCGCGCAGCGGTGAAGGCGTCGAACTCGCCGGCATCCGGCAGCGCCGGCAGGGTCACTACTTCGCCCTGGGCCAGGCCGGCCAGCGCGGCGTCGACCATGTGGTTCACGTCCATCAGCATTTCCGCCGGCAGTGCGGAGATATCGGTGCCGGCGCGATCCCAGATTTCAGTGCGGGTGGCACCCGGCAGCACGGCCTGGATACGCAGGCCCTGCGGCGCCAGTTCCTGCTGCATGGATTGGGTCAGGTTGAGCACGAAGGCCTTGGTGGCGCTGTAGCTGCCGTTGAACAGCTCCGGCGCCAGGGCCAGCACCGAGGCCACGTTGATGATGGTGCCGCGCCCGGCGAAGGCCTTGGCGGCAGCGCCGGCCAGGCGCGCGGTGGCGGTGACGTTCAGCTCGATCATGCTTTCCAGGCGGTCCAGGTCGGTCTCCAGCAGGGTGCCGTTGATGGCGACACCGGCATTGTTCAGCAGCAGGCTGATGCTGCTGTCTTCGGCCAGGCGCGCTTCGACGCGGGCACGATCCTCGCGACGGGTGAGGTCGGCCTTGAGCACATCCACGGCAACGCCGTACTCCTCGCCCAGCCGTGCGGCCAGGGCCTCCAGGCGTTGCTGGTCGCGGGCCACCAGCAGCAGGTCGTAGCCCTGGGCGGCGAAGCGCTGGGCGTAGGTGGCGCCGATGCCGGAGGAAGCACCGGTGATCAGTGCGCGGCCCAGTTCGGATTTGGCATACATGGTTCTGTCTCCAGTGAGGCGGTTGCCCCGCATGCAAGGTGGGTAGGGCCGATTGGCCGTCTGGAATGTCCGACCCGATTCAGATTATGGCCGTCATCTGAAGGTGAATATTATGCTCATAATATTAACTGTCAAGGTCCATTCCCTGAGGGTGACGAGTGGTAACCGGCGTGGCGGCAGACCGCACCGCACGGGCCATGAAGGCCATTGGGCGGTTTAGATTGCCCATTCTAGAGCGCGCGCGAGAACCTCTCGGGCGTCTCCACACAAGAACAAGCCGGGAGCCACACCTGCACCTTTCTGCCTGTCTCAACACCGGCGTTGCCGGAGGAGGACACATGCGATTGCGCTGCTTTTTCCTGGGCTGTGCTTGGGATGAAGGGAATCTGACCGAGGTCGGCCATGTGCCGATGCTGTGCCAGCGCTGTGCGCGCTGCGGGGCGCAGCGGTACCTGAGGCCCGCTCCGGAAATCTGAGCCGGGATTGCGGGCCGGAAACGAAGCTGCCCGGAGCACGCAAGTGCTCCGGACAGTCCGGTACAGCGGAGGTGAATCAGTTCGCCACGAAGGCCTGGCTGGTGGTGATCGCCATGTCGCCGCCGGGCAGCTTCAGATCGCCGATGCGCTCCAGGCTGTCGGCATCGTAGATCGCCACGTCGTTCAGGGTGCCGGTCAGGTACAGCTTGTTGCCGGCCTTGTTGGTCGACAGGCAGTAGTAGGAGTGGTCCAGGTTCGCCGCCTTGACCAGCTTCTGCTCCTTGATGTCGTACTTGGCCAGGCGGTTCAGCACGCCGTAGATGACGTTGCGGTCCTTGGCCGAGCGAATACCGCTGAAGTACACCTCGGTGACCGGGCCGAAATCGACGGTCTCGGTCTTGCCGGTGGCCAGGTCGATGTTGAAGAAGCCGTAGAGGAAATCGGCCGTGGCCATGTCCTGCTTGGCGTCCTTGAACTTCGCCGTGGTGTAGAGCAGCGAGAAGTCACGCGGGTAGGTCTGCTGGTTCCACACGTAGAGCACATCTGGCGGCGCGTAGTTGGGGCGCTTCCAGTTGCGGCTGGGGATGATCACGTCGAACTTGCCGGTCTTCACGTCCACCTTGTAGATGTCCGGGCCCGCCACGTAGAGGGTGCCGTCATCGCCGCTCTGCATGATGGTCAGCTGACGCGGCGCCGGGAAGGTGCGCACCGGCTTGGCGCCCATGCCGTCGGCCACCGAGTAGACCTGCAGGCGCGGCTGCTGCACTTCGTAGTGTTCGGAGAGGATCAGCGTCGGGTTGGCGATGGCGTAGATCTCCTTGCCGTCGTGACTGACGGTCATGGAGAACATCGCCCGCGCGTTCTCGCCCGGCTTCTGCGCGATGGTGGCGTGGAACACCGGTTTGCAGTCATCGAGCTGGATGCCGTAGATGTCCGCGTAGTGGTTGCTGAGGATGTAGGCGACCTTGCGATCCGGCGACAGCTGGGTCATGCCCGGGCCATAGGCGCCGGGGATCGCGCAGGTCTTGTAGAGCTTGTCGGTCTGCATGTCGATGACGTGCAGGTTGTTCGGGTAGTTGGTGCTGATCAGGTACTCGTGGCCACTTTCCAGCGCTTTGCCGGTGTCGGTGCCGGCATCGGCGGCGACGGCTTGCAGCGCGCAGGCCAGCGAGAGGCCACCGAGCGCGGCGGCGAATGCTTTTCTGGACATGCAGGTTTTCCTCTTGTTCTTCTGGTCCATGCTCTTTGGGCCGATATTCGTCAGTCCGGTCATTTGTCGTCCGGGAATACGGTGCCGAGGTTGCGCCAGTTCTCGGCCGAGGCCTGCGCATCCTTGTTCCAGTCGGGGTAGGTGCTCATCATGTCCGGCACCTGGGCCGGCCACCAGCAGGGGTCGGAGCAGCCGTAGAGGTCCGCTTCCATCGGCTGGCAGAGCGAGGACACGCCGCCGAACACGTCGACTTCCCAGCCCGGGTCGGTGGTGGCCGCGCAGCCGGCCACGGAGTTCATCGCCACCACGTCCTCGATGCGATCCTCGGCGGCGGCCTGTTCGAGCTTCTGTGCTTTGGTGTTGATCGCTTTCAGATGTTTCATGTCAGTGCGCCTTCCGCGGAGTGATGTGGCGGTCGATGAAGCTGGGGTTGGAAGCCATGATCCGGCTGTAGACCTCGATGCCGAAATCGACCCAGTCCCTCATCAGTTCGCAGTAGTGGTAGGTGGGGTGCGCCGGGTCGCCGTAGCGCGCATAGCTCTCGTGGTAGCAGCCGCCGGAGCAGAGGTTGCGGATGTGGCAGCTGGCGCAGCCGGTGTCAGTGCGGTCCAGACGCTGGGAGAGGAACTCGTTCAGCTCGGCCTGCTTCACCCCTTCATGGACGTTGCCGAAGGTCGGCAGCGAGGAGCCGGTGAAGCGGTGGCACAGGTTCAGCTCGCCCTTGTGGTCCACCGCCAGCATCTTCAGCCCGGCGCCGCACGGCAGGGCCTTCTTCTGCCCTTCGTGGATATCGGTGATCAGCTGGTGCAGGTTGGAGAAGCCGATGTTGCGCCCTTGCAGTGCCTCGTCCAGGTAGCGCCGGCCGAGGGCCTTCATGCCGGCGAAGACCGCCTTCAACTCGTCCCCGGTGAGGTTGTAGCTGCTGATGTCGCCCGAGGTGACCGGGGCGAAGCCGACTTCGGCAAAACCCATCTCGTTGAACAGGTGATTCCAGATGGTCTCGACATCGGTGACGCCGGTGGTCAGCGTCACCCGCGCGCCGACCGGCCGCGCGGTATAGCGCGACAGCAGCATGTCGGCCTTGCGCCGCACCACGTCATAGGTGCCCTGCCCGCCCACGGTGATGCGGTTGCGGTCGTGCACCGTCTTCGGCCCGTCGATGCTGATGGACAGTCCGAAGCGATGGGCGTTGAGCCAGTCGACGATTTCCTCGGTGAGCAGCGTGGCGTTGGTGGTCATGACGAAGTCCACCGTCTTGCCCAGTTCGCCGAAACGGCGCTCGCAATACGCGACCATGTGCTCGATCAGCGGGCGGTTGGACAGCGGTTCGCCGCCGAAGAACACCACGGTGTAGCGCTGCTCGTCGGGGGACTCCTGGATCAGCATTTCCACCGAGGCCTCGGCGGTTTCCGCACCCATCTTCTTGCCGGCGGAGGGCTTGTCCAGGTCTTCCTTGTAGCAGTACGTGCAGCTGAGGTTGCAGCCGGTGTTGACGTTCAGCACCACGGTATTGAGTGCGGTACGGTCAACCTTCTTGATACCGATTTCAGGGGTCAGCGGCGAGCCGTCGCTGACCAGCTCCAGCGCGATCAGCTCGCGCAGGGTCTCGTCGATTTCCTCGGCGCCGAAGCGCCCGGCCAGGCGTTGGGTCAGCTCGTCCGGCGAGCAGGCATGCCCGCGCAGCGCGTCGATGATCCCGCCGGTCAACTCGTCGCTGGCGAACAGCGAGGAGCTGGGGATATGGAACAATAGGCGGTCGGCGTCGACCTGCACTTCATGCAGGTTGCGTTCGACCAGATTCAAGATGGCGCCCATGGCGACCTCCCGGAACTTGCTTGCCAATCCCCGTCCGAAGACGGGGTTCAGGGGTTCAGTTCATCCGATCCCGCATCACGGAATCGGCGGGTTGTTCCAACGCTGCACGGTGACGATCATGTGCCCTTCGCCCTTGTGCGACTGGCCGGCGTCGTCCACCGCGGCAATCACCTTCAGGTTGCCGGCATTGTTGGTCATCATCTTGCGCGCCGGGTTCGGGCCGGCGTCACCCGGCGTGAAGATGCCGCTGTCGGCGTCCATCACCCCGGCGTACTTCACGTCCTGGTCTTCCTTGGCGCGGTCGTCGAACGGCTCCACCGACCACTGCGCGGGGAACACGCCGATGCGGAACGGTTTGCCGTCGGCACCCTTGCCCCAGGCCTCGGCGTCGAAGCTGCCCTGGACCTTGGGCGTCGAGCCGCCATTGCCGCCGATGCGGGAGATGGAGAACTCCGGCACCACCTTCACTTCGGCGATGTCCTTGTACACCGCGAGGCTTCCACCCTTGGCGCTGCCCACGGCAACATCGCGCTCGCCGACGGCAGCGGAGTCGGCAGCCTTGACCTTGACGGTCACGCGCTCGGGCGTCGCGGAAACCACCGACACCACCTCGACGCCCGGGCCGAACGACGGCTTGCCTTTAAGGCCGCTGCCGATGACGCTGACTTCGGTCTCGGCGCCCGCCTTCAGGTACGCCGGCTGCACGCCCAGGACGCGGCTGGTGCCGTTCTGTGCGGCGACGAAGTCCAGGCCGCGCTCGTCGTGGGCCTTGTCGAACATGCGGCCCTGCATCTGGCCGTTCAGGGCGGCGAACACCTGGCGCATGGTGACGTCACCGACCTTCACCGCGCCGCGCCATTCGTAGCCGTTGTAGAGCACAGCGCTGCCCTCGCCATCGAACGGCGAACCGTCGGCATACTTGCCGGTCACGCTGACCTTGAAGGCGTCGTCGCCGTCCTTTGCGACTTTCATGCTGCCCGCGACATCGCCCTTGCCCGGCATGTGCCCGGCGAAGCTCCATTCGCCGGCCAGTGTCTCGGCCTTGGGCCGGTTCTTCTGCCAGTCGCTCCAGGCCTTGTCTTCCAGCGGGAAGCGCTTGGCCAGCTCCGGGACCATCTCCTTCTTCGCCAGGTCGAACCAGTCACGGTCACGGGCCAGGGCCTGGTATTCCAGAGACGGCCAGCGGCCGAGGTGGAAGTTCACCAGCTTCTCCCACTCCGCCGCCGGGCGGCGCTGCAGGGCGATGCGCGCGCCCGAGTGGCAACGGGCGCACATCTGCTCGAAGTTGGTATCGAATGTCTCGACGGTGTTCAGCCGGCGCTCGAGGGCGTAGCGCACGCCTTCGGTCTCGCTGGGCGCCAGGCCCTGCTTGTCGGCGAGGAACTTGACCACCGCACGACGCTCCTCGTCGGTGATCTTCAGGCCGTACATCACCTGCATGCGGCCGATGCTCATCAGCCAGCCCTCGGGGGTCTTCCGCTGATGACTGATACGGCTGAGGGAGTTGTTGCCTTCGGGCGTGTGGCACGCCTGGCACTTGGCGTTGATGATCGCCTGGCCCTCGGGTGCGGCCTGGGCCGTCTGGTGCAACGCGAGGGCCAGTGCGGCCAGGGTTCCGGCACCCAGATAGTGCCGAAGTCGTGTCATCTTCAAGGTCAGGCCTCCTCGGTATTCTTGTTGGTTATTGGCGCCCACCGATGGGCTAAGAGCGAGCTCTTGAAAGCGGTTTAGCAGGTTGTGTGCCACTCCTTTGCAAACCCCGCCTACTCAGGCTTCCGGCGGTACTTGCCGGCACGCCCGGCGGGTGGCAGCGGGGTTGCGACGTCACATTTCGCGATTGCTGTCTAACTCTGAGACAGGGCCTGTGAGACACCCTGCGAAGCAGTATGGTCCTGCCTGCGCAAAGTGCCGCCCGCCGGCAGCATCAGGGCGCCGAACAGCATGGTGAGCAGGCCGATCCAGACCAGCGAGAGGAACGGAAAGCGGCGCACCACCACCACGCTCTCGATGTCGTCGCCGGGCTGGTTGAGCAGACGCGCCGAGGCTGGCACCCATATCTGCAGATCGCCCCTCCAGCCACGGACGATGAAGGGATGCAGCACGTAACCGCGATCCGAGGCGAAGCGCGCGTAGTGGTAGTCGAGGATTTCACAGAGCTGGCGAACCGGGCCCTGGTAGGCCGGCGGGTTGCCGCGGCTGTCCTGGAACAGCGCGTGGCCGGCCAATGTGCGCTCGCCGTCGCGCAACTCGACCTTGGCCACCGCGTGGTAACCGGAGAAATCCGGGCGGCTGGAATCCGGCGAGACGCGCATCTGCATGCCGCCGATCACCGCGTGCCACTGCTCGAAGGACGTGCCCGGCGGGATGCTGATCTGCTGGTAGCTGTTCAGCGCCGTGGCGGCCAGCCCACCCACCAGCGCAATCACCGCGCCGCCGTGCACCAGCGCCAGCCCGCCGCTGTAGCGCAGGTTGCCCAGGCGTCGGCTGCGCCACAGGCTCTGCACGCCCCACAGCAGGCAACTGCCCATCAGGAAGGCGCCCCCCAGCAGCGCCGCGTCCAGCCAGGGCAGCACCTGCACGATATTCTGCGAAAGCATGCCGTCGCCGTTGTAGCCGCCGCTCAGCCAACCGCCGCGCCAGCCGGTCCAGAGCATCAGGGCGGCCATCAGGGCGGTTGCCAGCAGCGCCAGCCGAGGTCGCCCGCAACGGCGCAGGAAGCTGTAGCCGCCCATCAGGCCGAGGGCCGCCAGCAGCGGCACCACCCAGTGCGCCAGGCCGTAGCCGTTGACGTCCCACTGGTCGAAGGCGCGACGCAGGCTGTCCATCTCGGCGGTGGTGGCCCAGGCGGTCAGGGTTTCGAAGAAGGGTTTCAGCTCGCTCGGCCGCTCCATCCCCAGCCATTCGTAGAGGTGCGCCTGGAGCAGCGCGCCGAGGGCCAGCAGGCCGGTGCCGGCGAACAGGTAGATGGCCACGTCCAGCGTCCAGTCCGAGGCTCCGCGCCGCCGCCCTGCCCGCTTGCGGGATCGCCATCCGGCCAGCAGGTGGAACGCCGCCAGGGCCAGCAGGATCGCCGCCAATGCCAGGTGGCTGAGCCAGGACGTGGTACCGATGTAGCGGTGCGAGCTGGCCAGAACCGTGCTGCGAGTCACCGCCATGGCGCCGCAGGCCATGGCCGCCGCCAGCAGGCTGAGCACCGGCAGCAGACGTGCGTAGGCGCCGTCAGCGCGCCAGCGACGGGCACCGTGCAACACCGCGCCAAGCAGCGCCCAGATGATGAAGGCCGAGGTCTGCACCGGGTCCCAGTGCCACAGCTGGCCGTAGGTGAAATCTTCCATGGCCCAGGCCATGCCGACGCCAATGCCCGCGCTGAGGATCAGCCAGGCGCGACGGCTATAGCGCGGCATCACCCAGGCATAGGCGTGCCCGCCTCGCCCCAGCGCTTCGAGCGCGGCCCCGGCGGGCGCCAGCACCCAGGCATAGGCGCAGAGAATCAGCGGCGCGTGCAACGACATCCAGAACGTCTGCAGGTGCGCGTTCATGCCCTGGCTCGGCTGCGCCGCCAGCCAATCCCCCGGTGTCGCACTGAACGGCCCGAGCCAGGCGGCGGTGGCGGCATACCAGGCAGCGATCAGCGCCATGCCGCGCCCCGCCCAACCGGGCAGCGCGGCGCTTTTCAGGGCGATCGCCATGCAGAAGGTCGCCAGCAGCAGCACCGTGCCTTCGTCGCCACCCCAGAGATTGGAAAACTTCAGGTAGGCCGGCAGCCCCGCGCTGCTGTAGAGCCACGCATAACGCAGCTGAAAGTGGTCGGCCACCAGGTGCAACGCCAGCGCCAGGCAGGCGCCGCAGAGCGCACCGACGGCAATCGGCCAAGCCGGCCCTCGCCATTCATGGCGGATGGCGCCCAGGGCAATCAGACCCGCCAGCGCCCAGAGCAAAGCGTTGCCCACGCCGGGCAGCAACCACAGCAAAAGGCAGGTCAGCGCGGCGGCCGACGGCCCCGCCATCCACGGCAACGACAGATGCATCCTCTTCAAGCCAGGCCTCCTTGTGCAGCGCCGACGCGGCGCTTGGCGAAACCCAGCGCTCTTCACGTTGCGTGCCAGGGGGGAAAATCCTTGTGAAACAGCAGGCTGCGCTCACGCGATGGGCAATGCGGCGTGGCAGATCGCGACAGCTGTAGCAGCCTGAGACAGCTCCACCCGTTATAGACGATGGTCTAACAGCAGAAAGCCATCATCGAATACCGCTCCCGAGAAAGGCGCCAGCCAGACGCGTCACTTCCCACCGCTTGTCCAGAACAGGTGCCAATCCGCGCCAGCCGGGGCTTTTCCGGTGATGGCCAGTGGATATCCGCGGCAGGCCGATTATGCTTCTCATTGACCTTGCGACGTGCCGCAGGGCTGCCTGTATTCAAGCTTCGCGCAATCCGTACGACCTGACATCAGCCCTGGGCTCGAGTGCGGTAACGGTATTGAGGGACTCCGGCCCAACACAACAACAAGACGGAGACGAACATGGCACAGACATACAGCCCGTCCGCGGGCAACGCGCCTTCCACCGGAGTGACGAAGGAGGAGCGCAAGGTCATCTTTGCCTCCTCCCTGGGCACCGTTTTCGAATGGTACGACTTCTACCTCTACGGCTCCCTGGCGGCGATCATCGCCAAGCACTTCTTCGCCGGGGTCAACGAAACCACCGCCTTCATCTTCGCCCTGCTGGCCTTCGCCGCCGGCTTCGCGGTGCGGCCCTTCGGCGCCATCGTGTTCGGCCGCCTGGGCGACATGATCGGGCGTAAGCACACCTTCCTCATCACCATCGTCATCATGGGCGTGTCCACCGCCGTAGTCGGCCTGCTACCGGCCTACTCCACCATCGGCGTCGCTGCGCCGATCATCCTCATCACCCTGCGCCTGCTGCAGGGCCTGGCGCTGGGCGGCGAGTACGGCGGCGCGGCGACCTACGTCGCCGAGCACGCGCCCAAGGGCAAGCGGGGCTTCTTCACCTCGTGGATCCAGACCACCGCGACCCTCGGCCTGTTCCTCTCGCTGCTGGTGATCATGGCCTGCCGCACCGTGCTCGGCACCGAGGCGTTCGAAGCCTGGGGCTGGCGGATTCCGTTCCTGCTGTCGATCCTGCTGCTGATCATCTCGGTGTACATCCGCCTGCAACTCGCCGAGTCGCCGGTGTTCATGAAGATGAAGGAAGAAGGCAAGGCCTCCAAGGCGCCGCTGACCGAGTCCTTCGGCCGCTGGGAGAACCTCAAGGTGGTGATCATGTCGCTGCTCGGCGGCACCGCCGGCCAGGCCGTGGTCTGGTACACCGGGCAGTTCTACGCGCTGTTCTTCCTGCTGCAGACACTGAAGATCGACCCGCAGACCGCCAACCTGCTGATCGCCGGCTCCCTACTGCTGGGCACACCGTTCTTCGTGTTCTTCGGCAGCCTGTCCGATCGCATCGGCCGCAAGAAGATCATCATGACCGGCTGCATCCTCGCGGCGCTGACCTACTTCCCGATCTTCCACGGGCTGACCCAGTTCGGTAACCCGGACGTGTTCGCCGCCCAGGAGAAGAACCCGGTGACGGTGGTCGCCGACCCGAGCGCCTGTGCCTTCCAGTTCGACCCGGTGGGCAAGGCCAGATTCGTCAGCTCCTGCGACATGGCCAAAAGCCTGCTGGCCAAGCGCGCGATCCCCTACGAAAACCTCAAGGCCGAAACGGGCGCCGTCGCCCAGGTGCACATCGGCGACAAGGTCATCGCCAGCTTCGAAGGGGCCGGCATGCCGGCGGCAGAGTTCAAGGTGCAGTCCGAAGTCTTCACCGCGCAACTGGCCGCCTCGCTGAAGGAAGCCGGCTACCCCGAGAAGGCCGACCCGGCGAAGATCAACCACCTGATGATGCTGGTGCTGCTGACCGTCCTGGTGATCTACGTGACCATGGTCTACGGCCCCATCGCCGCGTGGCTGGTAGAGCTGTTCCCGACGCGCATCCGCTACACCTCCATGTCACTGCCCTACCACATCGGCAACGGCTGGTTCGGCGGCTTCCTGCCCACCGTCGCCTTCGCCATGGTGGCGGCCACCGGGGACATCTACTACGGGCTCTGGTACCCCATCGTCATTGCCGTGATGACGGCGGTGCTGGGCATTCTGTTCCTGCCGGAGACCAAGGACCGGGATATCACCCGCACCTGAGCCCGACGTCTCAGCCGCTGTCGCACAATGCGACAGCGGCTTTCCTTTTTCTTTTCCTCCATAAAAATAAAATCCTTTTAAGTCATAAAGTTGCCTTCAATTTTCAGCCTTGGCACAGCCGTTGCGATATCCCGCCTCAACGTTCCTGGAACAGACAACAAGAGGCCACCGCAATGCTCGCTTCCCTGCCCATCAAGCCCGAATCCCGCGCCTTCCTGCAGCGCGCGCCGAAGATGCTCATCGGTGCCGACTGGACCTCCGCCAGCGACGGCGCCCTGATGGACCTGCGCAATCCGGCCACCGGCGAAGTGCTCTGCCAGGTGCCGGCCGGCACCGTCGCCGATGTCGACCGCGCCGTGCGCGCCGCACGCCAGGCCTTCGATGACTCCGCCTGGAGCCGCACCCGCCCGCGCGAGCGGCAGAACCTGCTGTGGAAGCTCGCCGAGCTGATGGAGCGCGATGCCGACCTGCTGGCCGAACTCGAATGCCTGAACAACGGCAAGAGCGCCGCCGTCGCCCGCGTGATGGACGTGCAACTGGCCATCGACTTCCTGCGCTACATGGCCGGCTACGCCACCAAGATCGAAGGCACCACCGTGGACGTATCGATGCCGCTGATGCCCGACGGCGACTTCCACGGCTACATCCGCCGCGAAGCCGTCGGCGTGGTCGGCGCCATCGTCGCCTGGAACTTCCCGCTGCTGCTGGCCTGCTGGAAGCTCGGCCCGGCGCTGGCCACCGGCTGCTCGGTGGTGCTCAAGCCCGCCGACGAGACGCCGCTGTCCGCGCTGAAACTTGCCGAACTCGTCCTCGAAGCGGGCTACCCGGCCGGCGTGTTCAACGTCGTCACCGGCACCGGCATCACCGCGGGCGCCGCCCTCTCCCACCACCCGCTGGTGGACAAGCTGACCTTCACCGGCTCCACCCCGGTGGGCAAGCAGATCGGCAAGGCGGCCATGGACAACATGACCCGCGTGACCCTGGAGCTGGGCGGCAAGTCGCCGACCATCGTCATGGCCGACGCCGACCTGGCCACCGCCGCAGCCGGCGCCGCCCAGGCGATCTTCTTCAACCAGGGCCAGGTCTGCTGCGCCGGCTCGCGCCTGTATGTGCAGCGCAAGCACTTCGACAACGTGGTGGCCGACATCGCCGGCATCGCCAATGGCATGAAGCTGGGCAACGGGCTCGACCCGAGCATCGACATGGGCCCGCTGATCTCCGCCAAGCAGCAGAAGCGCGTGTTCGACTACATCGAACTGGGCCGCGACAAGGGCGCCACCATCGCCTGCGGCGGCGAGCAGTTCGGCCCCGGCTACTTCGTCAAGCCGACGGTGATCGTCGACGTCGACCAGAAGAACCCGCTGGTGCAGGAAGAGATCTTCGGCCCGGTGCTGGTCGCCCTGCCCTTCGACGACATCGAGGATGCCCTGCGCCTGGCCAACGACAGCCCCTACGGCCTGGGCGCGAGCGTCTGGTCCAACGACCTGGCGGCGGTGCACCGCATGGTGCCGCGCATCAAGTCCGGCTCGGTGTGGGTCAACTGCCACAGCGCGCTGGACCCGGCGTTGCCCTTCGGTGGCTACAAGATGTCCGGCCTCGGCCGCGAAATGGGCGCCGCCGCCATCGAGCACTACACCGAGCTGAAGTCGGTGCTGATTCGCCTGTAACTCTCCACTCGTCTACCTCGTCCGCGCATCCTCTGTGCGGGTCTTGCATCCCCCGGACGCGGCAGCGCACGGGGGATTTTTTTGCGCTCAATCGCGATCCGGCGCTCCCAGCGGGAACAGTGTCCGCAGAGGTCGCGCATCCTCCACCGCGCGGGCGAAGGACGGGCGCGCCAGCAGGCGCGAACGGTAGGCGCGCAGGGTCGGGTAGCGGTCGCCGATGGGGTGGGTCCAGTCGGCGTAGAACAGCGAAGGTGCCGCAGCGCAGTCGGCCAGGCTGAAGCTGTCGCCCGCCGCCCAGGCGCGCCCGGCCAGTTCCTCTTCCAGCCAGGCATAGGCCAGTTCGAGCTTGCTCACCGCGTGGGCCAGGCCTTCGGCACGCTTGCTCGCCTCACCGCTCATGGCCCCCAGCACGGCGTGCTGCACCGGGGTCATCACGTGCCAGTCGAAGAAGCGGTCGAGGAAGCGCACGTCCAGCGCCTTCAGCGGATCGTCCGGCAACAGCCGCACCGGGCCGGGATGCTGCAAGTGGAGGTACTCGATGATGATGCTGGTCTCGGCGACGCTGTGCTCACCGTCGAGCAGCACCGGGAACTTCGCCAGCGGCCACAGGCGCAGCCAGTGCGCACCGTTGTCCGGCTCATCCGGGCCCAGGCCGCGGAACTCGAAGGGCGTGGCGTTCTCGTACAGCGCGATCAGCACCTTCTGCGTGTAGGAGGAAAAGAGATGGCCGAAAAGGACAAGGGACATGGCGGAATTACCTGGGGTGGACCAAAGCCTTGAGCCTAGCCCCGAATGCAGGGGAGCGACCGACGGCCCCGCCGACCGGCCATGTCGTTTTTGGCGATGCCCACGACGATGTCGAGTAACTCACAGCTCTGCCACTGCCTTAGCTTGAGTCTCACGGCGCCCCCATTCCCAGCCCGCCCACGGCCATCGGGCCGTTCACGGTTGACGCTTGCCCACAGGAGAACCGCCAATTGGTCGAACGCCGCCAGTTCAGTGGGGCCATGCAGAGGCGCAACCTGCGCTATCTCGACGGAAAGTCCCGGGAGCCCGGCCGTCTCGCGCGGGTAGGCTTCCTGCTGCTGGAGCACTTCTCCCTGCCGGCCTTCACCCAGGCTCTGGATACTCTGGTCACCGCCAACCTCATCCGCGCACAAACCTTCGCCACCCAGACCTTCAGCCTCGATGGCGAGTCGGTCACCAGCGACCTGGGCCTGGTGATCTGCCCCGGCGCGACGCTGACCTCGGCGCAACTCGCCGAGCTCGACCTGCTGGTGGTCTGCGGCGGCTTGCGCACCTCGCTGCGCGCGATCCCCGAGCTGACGCGCCTGCTGCGGATCGCCGCCGACCGCGGCATCGCCCTCGCCGGCCTGTGGAACGGCGCCTGGTTCCTCGGCCAGGCGGGCCTGCTGGACGGCTACCGTTGCGCCATCCACCCGGAGAACCGCGCGGCGCTGGCGGAGATCGCCCGGCACAGCGATGTCACCAGCGAGAGCTACCAGGCCGACCGCGACCGCCTCACCGCCGCCAGTCCCACCGGCGCCTTCAACCTGGTGCTGGAGTGGATCAATGTGCGACACGGCCGCGAACTGGTCGACGCCATTGTCGACATCCTGGCCTTCGAGGAGTCCCGCTTCCGCCGCACTCGCCCGGCACTGCACGAGAAGCTCAGCGAGCCATTGCGCGAGGCGATCAACCTGATGAGCGCGAACATCGAGGAACCGCTGAGCCAGGACCAGCTGTCGAACTACGTCGGGCGCTCCAAGCGGCAGATCGAGCGACTGTTCCAGGACCAACTGGGCACCACGCCGGTACGCTATTACCTGGAGCTGCGCATTACCGAAAGCCGTCGCCTGCTGCAGCATTCCAGCCTGCCGATGTACGAGGTGGGGCTGGCCTGCGGCTTCGTCTCGCCCAGCCATTTCAGCAAGTGCTACACGTCCTTCTACGGCTACTCGCCGTCCAAGGAGTCGCGCTTCGGTTGCGTGAAGGCGGTGCGCACAGGGGAGCGGTTGTAGAGGCACGCTTCGGCAACCGGGCCGGCGCCTGGTCGCTAATATGGCCCATTAGCACGCCAGATCATCGAAAACGTCGCACCCAGCGCTTCTGGCAATAAAAAACCGCGCCCTGGGGCGCGGTTTTTCATCCTGCTGGAAGCAACCGACCGATCAGCCCAGCGGCGGCGTGCTCGGCGGCACCAGGCGCTTGGAGCCGGTGGCCTCGAAGGCCGCGGCAAAGGTCAGCAGCGCCGAGTCGTCATAGGCGCGACCGGCGAAGGTCAGGCCCACCGGCATGCCGATGTCGGCCATCACGCCCATGGGCACGGTGACGGTCGGCACGCCCAGGTGACGGATCGCCAGGTTGCCGTTGGCCACCCAGATGCCGTTGCTCCAGGCGATGTCGGCCGACTCCGGATTGACGTCGGCGTCCGCCGGGCCGACATCGGCCACGGTGGGGAACAGCACGGCGTCCAGCTTCAGCCCGTCCATCCAGTCTTCCAGATCGAGCTTGCGGGTCTTTTCCAGGCCACGCAGGCCGTCGGGCAGGGTCTCGATCTGGTCCCAGGTCTTCAGGCCGCGCTTGGCCATGTTGACGTACTCGTCCATGCCGGCGACCAGGTCGTCCTCGCGGTTGGGCAAGGTGCCCGGATCGTGCGGGAATATCTGCGGACCATCGACGTCGGCCAGCTTGTTCAGCTTGGGGTCGCCGTTGGCGCGCAGGAAGTCGTCGAAGCCCCAGCCGGACAGCTCCCACAGTTCATCGTGGAGGAACTCGGGGGATACGATGCCGCGGTTGAATACGGTCGGCGCGCCGGGACGGTCGCCCTCGCAGTTGGAGACCAGCGGGAAATCCACTTCGACGACTTCGGCGCCGGCGGCTTCCAGGGCCTTGCGGGCCTGTTCCCAGAGGTCGATGACCGAGGCGCGGGTGTTGATGCGCTGGCCGGTCGGGCCGCCGATGCCAGGCTTCTCGCTGGTGCCGGCCAGTTCGTCCTTGTTGATGAACATGCGCGGCACGCCCAGGCGCTTGCCCTTGAGGGCTTCGGGGCCGGCGGCGAGGTCCAGGTAGGACGCCGGGCGCACTTCGCTGACGGCGGGGATCGGCACCCACGGCTGCAGGCGCCACAGGTCGCCACGCTTGTCGGCGTCTTCGGCGACGACCACGTCGAGCACTTCCAGCAGGTCGGCCATGGTGCGGGCGTAGGGCACCACCACGTCCATGGTCGGGGTCAGCGGCCAGTTGCCACGCACCGAGATCACGCCACGGGACGGGGTGTAGGCGCACAGGCCGTTGTTCGAGGCCGGGCCGCGGCCGCTGGACCAGGTCTCTTCCGCCAGGCCAAAGGCCGAGAAGCTCGCGGCGGTCGCAGTGCCGGCACCGTTGGAGGAGCCGGAGGCGAAGGGCGCGGTGAGGAACTTGCGGTTGTACGGGCTTTCAGCACGGCCGTAGACGCCGCGCTGCATGCCACCGTTGGCCATGGGCGGCATGTTGGTCTTGCCCAGGCAGATGGCGCCGCCGGCGCGCAGGCGCTCGACGGTGAAGGCGTCGCGGTAGGCGATCAGGTCCTTGAAGGCCGGGCTGCCGGAAGCGGCGGTCAAGCCTTTCACCAGGTAGCTGTCCTTGGCGGTGTACGGAATGCCGTCCAGCGGGCCGAGGGTTTCGCCACGGGCGCGGCGGGCGTCGGAGGCTTCGGCTTCCTTCAGGGCCTCGGGGTTGCGCACGACCACGGCGTTGAGCTTGGTCGGGCCATCGTAGGCATCGATGCGCGCGAGGTAGGCCTTGACCAGTTCGACCGCGGTGGTGCGGCCCGACTCGAGGGCTTCACGCAGCTGCGCAATGGAAACTTCGGTTACCTCGATCATGCTTTCACCGTCGGCTGAAGGTTGGTGGGAAGGGGCAGGTCTGCGTCGCGAAGGACCCAGACGGCGCAAGTCGGAAAATGCGTGTTCATCTCGATTCTCTTGTACTTCTGTTACGCGACGGGAGTGAGTTTACCGTCGGCCGGCGGCGTCGTTCAGCGCCCGGCGGACAAACCGGATGCGCATCCTGGGCAAGGCAGGGCGAATACAGCCGCCAGGGCGCACACACTGGCATGTCCGATCAGAATACACAACACGCGTAAATTAAAAAAAACGCCCGCCGAGCGCGGACTCGACGGGCGAGATACGGGTGCCGGGGGAAGCACCCTTGGAGAGTGAATCAGCGAAAGCCCGAAGGCAGACGCTGGCGCAGGCTACTCGCCGCCTGCCGGCGCTGGGCGGGTCGCTGGGGGGAGCGATCCGCCCGAAGACGTATCAACCTCTACAGATCATCAACCGTGCTGCGAGCACTGGTAGGCGGCGTCCAGCAACTCGCCCTTGTCCTGCCAGGCGCTGCGCTGGAAGGCGCTGAAATGGTTGCCGCCGGCGATGGGGGTCACCTGGACGATGCCGCTGGCCTGCAGCGGATCGGCGCTGCCGGTGAGCAACTGGCGGGTGGTGCCGCGGTCGCTGACGAACGTGGCGGTGCCGGGAGTCAGCCTGCCGTCGACGCAGTTGAGGTAGGCGCTGCTGTCCTGGGCAGTCATGCCACCGAGGCTATCCCAGCTCAGCTGGCTTTCGGAGGTCGCCGCGCAGCCGGTCAGGCTTGCCAACGCCAGCAGCAGCGGACCAAGGGCGATACGGGCAGCCGGGCGATTGGCGGTGGGGCGCTGGGTGTTCATCGATTCTGTCCCTTGCTCGGTTCATCGATCTCGTGGGGCAGATAGTCAGCCGCGCCCGGCCCGCGCACCACTCGATTGCATCGATAGTGAAGCTCGACGGCATTGATGGTTGCGCGCCGCTGCGCAGGAAGTTCGAACCCTCCCCGCCCTGGCCGGTCGCAAATCAGGAAGCCCCCGACTTTCCAACCCCGGAGGACATGCCATGAGCTACGACTGGGACCTGATCGAACGCCTGCTGCTGCGCGCCCAGGAATGCGCCGACCAACCCTACAAGGCTCGCGAATGCGGCGAGGAAGTGGCCGAGCAGCACCGGCTGCAGGGCGAGCCGGTGGAGGGCAGCACGGATCATCTGAAGAAGGTCGCTGGCGACCTGGAGGGCGATCTCTACGCCAACGGCTATATCCAGGAGCGCCCGCGCGAGCACGGCGGCACCGGCAACAACTTCGAGCTGACCGAACGCGGCACCGAGCTGCTCACGCTGATCAGCCGCAGCTTCCCGGACCACCTGGTATTCCGCCAGCTGCTCGACGAGCAGGGCGAGGCGGCGCTGCTGCCGGAATCCTTCGACCGGCTGGCCGAGCGCGCCACCCGCGACCGGGTGAACGATCGACCGGAGCGCTGAAGGCTCAGGCGGCTGGCAATTCCATGACCATCTCGTGCCACGCCATGCCGCCATGGTCGGACGCCGACGGCTTGACGTAGCGGTAGCCGAAGCGCTCGTAGAGCGGCACATGGCGGTCCTTGCACATCAGGTGGATGGTGCGCTTGCCCAGGCCCGCCATGCGTTCGACGAAGGTGCGCATCAGCAGCGACGCATAGCCCTTGCCCTGCTGCGCCGGGTCGATCACCACCGACATGATCACCACGTTGGGCGCCGCCGGATCATGGCCGATGAGTTCCTTGAAGCCCTCGTCGGACATCACCACGTCGAACGCGCAGCCACTGTTGATGAAGCCGATGATCTCGCCGTCCAGCTCCATGATCAGGAAGCCTTCGGGATATTGCGCGATGCGCGTGGCGATCTTCTCGTGCGTCGCCGCCTCGTCGCCCTCGTAGGCGGTGGTTTCGATCGCGAAGCAACGGTCGGTGTCGGCGGGAACGGCGGTGCGGAAGGTCGGAGCGGTCATGGGGAAATCCTGGCAGGGCAAAACAGGACGGCATGGTAAAGAAACCCGGCCGTCCCGTCTCGCCGCCCTGCCCTGCGGCCGGTTTCAGCCCTGTGGCAGGCGCGCGATCACCTTGATCTCGAAATCGAAGCCGTAGAGCCAGGTCACGCCCACCGCCGTCACCGTCGGATAGGGGGCTGCGCCCCAATAGTCGGCGGCGACCTGCCAGGCGCGCTCGAAATTCGCCTGGGGGTCGACCATGAAGATCGTCACGTCCATCACGTCATCGAAGCTGCAACCGGCGGCGTCGAGGATCCCGTTGAGGTTTGCGAAGGCGCGCCGCACCTGGGCATCCAGCCCGGCCTCGGGCGAACCGTCCTCGCGGCTGCCAACCTGACCTGAGACGAACAGCAGGCCGTTGCTGCGGATCGCCGGGGAATAGCGGTTGCGTTCATAAAGAGCCTGGCGGCCGGAAGGGAAAACCACGTCACGTGTACTCATCTGCTTGCTCCAGCGAGGGGCGCGATGGCCCCGGTTCAACGATGGAGGCAGGTTACGGCGCGCGGGGGCAGCGATAATCGGGCAACACTGGTCAGCATTGTTTGTAGAATCCAAACAATCAGCCCCTCTCAACGCAGGTCAGCCGGAGCCGCCATGGACCGTTTCGATGCGATGCAAGCCTTCGCCCGCGTGGTGGAAACCGGCAGCTTCACCAAGGCCGCCGACACCCTGCACATGAGCCGCACCAGCGTGACCCAGCTGATCCAGCAGCTGGAGGCGCGCCTGCGCGTGCGCCTGCTCAACCGCACCACGCGCAAACTCAACCTCACCGCCGACGGCGCCGCCTACTACGAGCGCGTGGTGCGCCTGCTGGCGGACATGGACGACGCCGAGACCAGCCTCTCCAGCGCCGCCGCCCTGCCTCGCGGGCGCCTGAGGGTGGACGTGCCCAGCCCGCTGGCGCGCATCCTGCTGATCCCCGCGCTGCCGGACTTCCACGCGCGCTACCCGGACATCCAGATCGACCTGGGCGTCAGCGACCGCATGGTCGACCTCATCGATGAGAATGTGGATTGCGTGGTCCGCGGTGGCGAACTTACCGATCAATCGCTGATGGCCCGGCGCGTCGGCGACCTGCAGTTGGGGGTCTTCGCCGCGCCTTCCTACCTGCAGCGCGCCGGAATGCCGGAACACCCGCGTGACCTGGGGAACAGCCAGCAGCGCATCGTCGGTTACCTCTGGGCGCGCACCGGCAAGCCGTTGTCGTACGCGCTGCACAAGGCGGGAGAGACCGTGCAGGTCCAGGGGCGGCCGGTGCTGACCGTGGACGACGGCAACGCCTACCTCGCCGCCGGTATCGCCGGCATGGGGGTGCTCTGGCTGCCGCGCTACATGGCCGACGAGGCCGTGGCGCGCGGCGAACTGGTGGAGCTGTTCGCCGGCTGGACGATGGAAACCATGCCGCTGTTCGTGGCCTTCCCGCCCAACCGCCACGTCAGCGCGAAGCTGAGGGTGTTCATCGACTGGATCGTCGAGCTGATGGCGCGGCACGCGCCGGTGGCCCAGCCCCAGCTCTAGACAGCGCAACTTCAACCCAGGCGCATGGACAATTCCACGTCATCGGCAAACGGAATCGACAGGTAGCGCCCGCCCGGCAGGCGGACCTCCGCCAGGTACTCCGCGCTGTAGTCGGCGTTGTCGGCGATGACCAGCGCACCGGGCCGCAGGCGGTTTTCCACCAGGGCGAGGACTTCCGGGTAGAGCGCCTTGGCGCCGTCGAGCAGCAACAGGTCGATGCTCTCAGGCAGGTCGCGGGCCAGCGTCTGCAGTGCATCGCCCTCGCGGATTTCCACCAGGTCGGCCACGCCACCCGCGACCAGGTTGGCCTGGGCGCGTGCCACTTTCGAAGGCTCGAACTCGCTGGTGATCAGCCGGCCGCCGCCGTTGTCGCGCAAAGCAGCCGCCAGGTGCAGCGTCGAAATACCGAAGGAAGTGCCGAATTCGACGATGTGCCTGGCGCCGATGCTGCGCGCCAGCATGTACAACAGCGCAGCGGTTTCCCGCGAGACGGGCAGCGGCTGGTCCCTGAGCTGGCCGTAGAGCTCCCGATACTGGGTCTTGCTCTGCATCAGGCGCGTCAGCGCGGCCTGGTCGAGATTGGCGAAGGCCGGGCTGGACTGGGGAGAGGCCGCATCAGCTTCCTCGAAGAGGCGTTGCAGCAGGGGTGCCAAGGGGGCAGAAGTGAGGGTCGTCATGCTGGTCTCCGGATAGGGGATTGAGCGCGAACAAGCGCCCGACTAGAATGCGACGAATTCGTCAGGTTACACTATTCGCATTGCCGGAGAGCCCCATGCCCGAACGCCGCAGCCCGCGTATTTCCACGCGCAAGGAGCCGAAACAGGCGCGCTCCAACGACCTGGTGACGGCCATTCTGGATGCCGCTGTTCAGGTTCTGGAGAAGGAAGGCGCCTCGCGTTTCACCACCGCGCGCGTGGCCGAGCGCGCCGGGGTCAGTGTCGGCTCGCTGTACCAGTACTTCCCGAACAAGGCGGCGATCCTGTTCCGCCTGCAGAGCGACGAATGGCGGCAAACCACGGAGATGTTGCGCGGCCTGCTGGCGGACGAAACGCAGGCGCCATTGCAGCGCCTGCGCAACCTCGTCCATGCCTTCATCCGCTCCGAGTGCGAAGAGGCGCGCATGCGCATCGCCCTGAGCGATGCCGCCCCGCTCTACCGCGATGCGCCGGAGGCCCGCGAAGCCAAGGCCGCCGGCGAGGGGATTTTCCAGGGGTTCATCGCCGAAGCCCTCCCGCTCGCTCCCGAAACCCAGCGCACGCTGGCTTGCGAGTTGATCACCACGACGCTCAGCTCAGTGGGCAAGCAGTTCTCGGAAAGCCCGCGCAGCGCCGAGCAGATCGACGCCTTCAGCGATGCGCTGGCAGATATGTTCTGCGCCTACCTGAAGAGCCTCATGCAGTAGAGGCTTACTCCCGGCACTCCACCAACTGCGCCTCGGCCTTGGCGCCCGGCATCATCGCCTGCAACCCGGCGATCAGTTGGTCGCCCGCCTCGCGCAGGGCTTCCAGCGGCATCTGCGGCAGGCTTTCGAGGATGAACCACATCTGCTGCGCGTCGGCGTCCAGGCGGGTGCGCACGCCCTGCCGCCAGTTCCAGCGGCGACAGGTGACACCGAGGTCGTCACGCCAGATGACTTCGCCGGATTCGGGCGATTCGTGGGCCGGCGCGCCGTCCTTCATGGTGTCGAAGAGTTCGTTGCCGTCGGCGATCACCAGGCGCGGGGTTCCGGCGTAGGCGGCGAGGTTCTCCCCACCCACCGGAATCGCGAACTGCACGCTGATGGCGTTGTACAGGTCCACCACCGGATCGATGACCGGCAGACTGCCGTCACGCAGTACACGCTTGCGCAGCGCCTCCGCCGAGCAGGGCGTGCGCTGAGGCTTGGCACCAAAACGGCGGAACACGTCGGCCCACGCCGCCAGGTGTGCCTCGGCCCAGGCCGGCTCGCCCGCCAGGAGAGCCGCGCAGGCTCGCTGCAGGGCCTGCTCGGCCACCGCCGGGTGGCGGATCGGCGCGGCCTCGACCGTGATGCTCAGGGCCCGAAAGCCGGGGGCGATGGCGGCGATGGCGGGGGCAATGCGAGGCGTGACGGGATGCATGACGAAATCCTTGGTGTACAGCGAATGCGGACGATCAAATTGCCCATCTCAGCGGTGGACGAAGTTGCGCTTGTGGTAGTCGCCCCAGGCAACGGACAGGGTTTTCAGCAGGCAAAGCAAAGTGGTCCATCTGGACTTCATGGGAATGTCTCCGGAATCGGTGGGCACGAAGGCGCCGGGCAGCAAGCCTGGCCAGGCTATTTCTACCGGGAAGGCGCCGACGCTGCCATGAAATCCCCGAATGAAGTATTAGCCAGGCTTATGCAAGCTCTCAAAAATCAGTCCAGCTAATCCGCAATGCTTTAGTCGAACAGAACTGTCGGGCCACAGAAATCGTGCATTGAAGTGCGCCCCTGCCAGCGGTGAGATGGAGAAGGACATCAGCATCCTGACCGACATCCAGTTCACGGATGGGCGCGGTTACGGCTACTGAGGCCTGCGCCCAAGCCGCCTTTTGCAGACTCACCCAAGCCACAGCGCTCCCGGGTTGAGCACTACTCACCAACCGACAGCAACCACTCGATGAACGCCCGGACCTCCGGGCGTTCCCGCTTCGCCTCGGGGCAGACCACGTAGTAGTTGTGCACTGCCGCCACCGAGATCGGCGCCGGACGCACCAGCCGGCCTTCGTCGAGGTCGCGCTGTGAAACCGTCTCGTCGCTGAGCGCCACGCCGAAGCCAGCGCGCTGGCCACGCTCTTCTGCAGCGCTCGCCCACTGGCGGTCAGCACCAACTGGCGGCCGCGCTTCTCGAACAGCTCCACACCCAGGCCGGCCTGCAGCGCCTTGACCTGCTGGCTGACCGCGCCAGTGGCGGGAGGGCCACCTTCTGAAGCAATCCTGCGCAAATCGTGACGGACGGTTATAGCAGGAGCGGCCTTCACCCGGGAACGCAACGCGCTCCAGGCACCTCTGGCCCGCAATTTGCGAAGTCCTGTGTCCAGGTGGGTGCAAAGAAGCTTGCGGCGCTTTGCATGCAGCCAACTGGTGCTTTTGGATTCAAGAATGCACACATTTTGGGCAGAGCATACCGAGTCAGGATTTCATGCATAACGCTGATTACAGAGCCATCTCAACGGAAAAGGCACCTAACCACCCGGTCAGATTCCTGATCATTGGACGCGAAAATGTATACAAACCAGTGGATATTTCCCACGAACTTTGTCTACAGTGGCCGCACAACAAAAACAAGCGAGTCCTCAGCCATGAATGATCGTTCAGCTGTAGCGTCCGCCGGCGCACGCCCGGAAGACGAGAACCTCGGAATCGGCGCCAACCTGGCGTACGGCCTGCAACACGTTCTGACCATGTACGGCGGAATCGTCGCCGTACCCCTGATCCTCGGCCAGGCGGCCGGGCTCTCCCCCAGCGAAATCGGCCTGCTGATCGCCGCCTCGCTGTTCGCCGGTGGCCTCGCCACCCTGCTGCAGACCCTCGGCATCCCGTTCTTCGGCTCACAGATGCCGCTGGTGCAGGGCGTATCCTTCGCTGGCGTCGCCACCATGATCGCCATCCTCGGCGGCGGCTATGAGGGCGGCGGTCTGAATGCCGTGCTCGGCGCAGTCATGGCCGCCTCGTTCATCGGCTTCCTGATCACGCCGATCTTCTCGCGCATCACCAAGTTCTTCCCGCCGCTGGTGACCGGCATCGTCATCACCACCATCGGCCTGACGCTGATGCCGGTGGCCGCGCGCTGGGCCATGGGCGGCAACCCCAAGGCACCGGACTTCGGCAGCATGGCCAACATCGGCCTGGCCGCGCTCACCCTGGTGATCGTCCTGCTGCTGAGCAAACTGGGCAGCGCGTCGATCTCGCGCCTGTCGATCCTGCTGGCCATGGTGATCGGCACCCTGATCGCCGCCGCCCTGGGCATGACCGACTTTTCCCGCGTGGCCGAAGGCCCGATGGTGGCCTTCCCGGCGATCTTCCACTTCGGCATGCCGACCTTCCACATCGCCGCGATCCTGTCGATGCTGATCGTGATCATGGTGACCTTGGTGGAGACCTCGGCGGACATCCTCGCCGTGGGCGAGATCATCGGCACCAAGGTCGACTCCAAGCGTCTGGGCAACGGCCTGCGCGCCGACATGGCGTCGAGCATAGTGGCGCCGATCTTCGGCTCCTTCACCCAGAGCGCGTTCGCCCAGAACGTCGGCCTGGTGGCGGTGACCGGCGTCAAGAGCCGCTACGTGGTAGCCACCGGCGGCCTGATCCTGGTGACCCTCGGCCTGCTGCCGGTGATGGGCCGGGTGATCGCCGCGGTGCCCTCCTCCGTGCTGGGCGGCGCTGGCGTGGTGCTGTTCGGCACCGTGGCGGCGAGCGGCATCCGCACGCTGTCCAAGGTCGACTACCGCAACAACATGAACCTGATCATCGTCGCCACCTCGATCGGCTTCGGCATGATCCCGATCGCCGCGCCGAGCTTCTACGAGCACTTCCCCAGCTGGTTCGCCACCATCTTCCACTCGGGCATCAGCTCGGCGGCGATCATGGCCATCGGCCTCAACCTGCTGTTCAACCACTTCAAGACCGGCAACTCGGACCAGCAGTCGGTGTTCGTCGCCGCCGAGGAACGCACCCTGCGCTACCGTGACATCGCCGCGCTGAACGAGGGTGACTACTTCCAGAACGGCAAGCTGTTTGACGCCGAGGGCAACGAAGTACCGGTAATCGTCGACGATCACGACCACGACGAGCACCACGCGCCAGCGACCAGACCGCTCAAGCGCGAGACGGTGAACAGCAGCGCCTGATACTCGGTCAGACGTCCATGAAAAAGGCCCCTTCCGGGGCCTTTTTCATTCAGGGCGCCTGTTCCTGCTGCAGGGCCTGATCGATCAGCCGCCAGGTCTTCGGCCCCACTATGCCATCGGCCACCAGCTCGTGGTGGCGCTGGAACTCCCGCACCGCAGCTTCGGTCTTCGCGCCAAAATGGGCGTCCTCATCGGCACCACAGGCACGCTGGACAAGGCGCACCAGGTCACCTACCGCACCGCGCCGCAAGGTCGGCCGCGGTAACTGACCAGGCACCGTATCCGGCTCCAGGGCCGGGATCATCGGACGCAGGATCGCCTTGCCATCGAGTATCTCGCGCACCCTCGTGCGAAATGCCTCCATGTCGAAGGTCGGATCGTTCTTGCGCCCATGCGGCAGGGCGTACTCCTTGTGGCCGGCGCAGGCCTGTTCGTCCTGCCTCAGGTGCTTGAGAATGGCCGCGACACCGCGCTGGTAACTGTCCATCTGTACATCGCTCCAGGCTTCATCGAGCCCGGTGTTTTCCGCCTCGATGCCGATGAAGCTGCTGTTGCCGGAACTTATGCCTTCCCAGCTTCCCTTGCCGGCATGGTTGCAGCGGCCGGCGGCGATCACGTAGTAGGTGCCGTCACGCCCGAGCCCCAGCTGGGCCAGTGGCCCACTGAGGTCACGGCGCCCCTCGATCAGGGTCTTCAGGCTGGGCATATTGCCGCGCAACGGGCCAGCGGTGTGATGGCAGATCACGCCATGCACCTGCCCCATATCACCCACCCCGCGACTGCTCCAGCCGTCCACACGGGCGACTTTCAAGCCGGCGGCTTCGAGCACGTCCGGCAACCAGGTCAACGCGTAGTTCATGCTTGGACTCCTCCGGTAGCGGCGGGCAGGTCCTCGTCCGCGGTTTCCTCTTCGATGGGGCAATCGCAACCGTCGATCTCAACCTCCGGGTGCAGCATGACGACGCCAGGCGCCGACAGCCCCACCGGCGCCGCGAGCGGCGGCGCGGCAGCCTCCAGCAACGGCAGCATCAGCGGCGCCGAGGCGCCTCCCCCCGGAGGCGGATTGACTACCACCAGGCTCAGTTGGCGGCCCGTCAGCAGGTCCTCCTCCAGCAGCTGCACCGCCAGGCGAGTGCTGTCGCTGACGGTGGTTTCACGGCTCACGCCGTTGACCTGGACGACGGCGCCGCGCACGAAACCGCCGCCCTGCAGGCAGACATGGAGGGACTGGGCATCCACGGCGCCAGGCTGTGCGTCGGTCAAGGTCGGCACGGGGTTGCCCAGACCGTCGCGGCGCTTGTCGCTTTCACGGGTACGGAACAGGGTGTCGAACAGCTCGCCCAGCTTGTCGGTGGCCTGCTTGGCGAACATACCGGCAAGGCATGCCATGCCCACCAGGCCGTAGAGGTTGACGTTGACCACACCGTCATCGGCAGCCGCCGTGGTGCCGACGGTGAGGAATCCGCCGCGGATGACCAGGTAGAGCATCAGCGCGAGGATCATGCCGATAAAGGGCTTGAGGATGTACCACCAGATCCAGCTGGCCATGAAGCGGTCGTTGCCGACGAAGTCGCCGAACGACTTGGCGATATGCACGAAGCTGCCCAGGCCGCCCGCGACCATCACCATTACCAGCAGCCGGGCATCTGGGCCAGGGCACCAGCCGAGCAGGCATTGCGCGCCAGCATCGCCTTCGACACCGGCCAGCGGGAACTTCGGGTAGTGCTGCGGCCACAACGACACCAGCAGCCAGGCCAGCAGAAGGGAAAGGAAGATCAGGCCAGCGCCCATCGTCCATATCTGCAGACGATTCGCGCGACGGGTCCGGGGGCGTGTGTCCATAGTGGCTCCGGGCAACGAGGGATGGAAACGATCCCTGTCGCGAAGCGCCACGGCATGCGCCCAATGCTCCAACCACGGGCGCCTTCCGCGCATTCGCACGGCTGACAGTCCAGCTCACGTTAGCGCAGCGCAAAGGCTCTGCAAGGGGGCTTTGCGGATAAATTCGAGCGTATTGCCAACGTTACGTTGCAGCGCTGAAACAGCTGCTGTTTCAGCGCTGAAATCAAGCCGCTTCGGTTTCCGCGCCCGGCGCGTCCAGTAGCTCGATAAAGGCCCGCAGCGCCGGCGTATCGGTGCCGCGCCGCCAGAACAGCCAGGTCGTCGCATCGGCATGCTGCGGCGCCAGCCGGTGGATCGCCACGTTGCGACCGCCGGCCAGGCTGTCGAACATCCCCCGCGGGATGATCGCCACGCCGCCGCCCGCCGCGATGCAGGCGAGCATGCCGTGGTAGGACTCCATCTCGACGATCTTGCCCGGCACCACCCGGTGTTCGGCGAACCAACCCTCCAGGCGCTTGCGGTAGGAACAGGTATCGCGGAAGGCGAATACCGTCTCCCCCGCCACGTCCCGCGCGTCATGCACCGGCGCATGGTGCTTGGCGCTCATCAACACCAGCTCTTCTCGGTACACCGGCTGGCCGTCCAGTTGCG
Organism: Pseudomonas sp. HS-18; assembly: GCF_020401845.1. Lineage (NCBI taxonomy): Bacteria > Pseudomonadati > Pseudomonadota > Gammaproteobacteria > Pseudomonadales > Pseudomonadaceae > Pseudomonas > Pseudomonas sp. HS-18. Next base: position 2,653,890 of record NZ_CP084413.1, on the reverse strand, counting down.
GGTGGTTGGCCGGGCCGTCGGCGAAGGCGGCGATGAAGCGGCCGGAGAGCACGCCGTCGATCATCTCGCCCGACGGGCCGGTGGACAGGTCCAGCTGTACCTTGGGGCAATTCTGGTGATAGCGAGCGAGCATCTCCGGGATGCGCACCGCCGCCGTGCTTTCCATCGAGCCCAGGGAGAACCCGCCGTGCGGCTCGGCGCCCACCGCGACCTGCCTGGCTTCCTCCACCAGATCGAGGATGCGCTCGGCGTAGTCGAGAAAGCTGCGCCCGGTTGGCGACAGACGCAGGCGCAGCTTCTCGCGGATGAACAGCTCGGTGCCCAGCTCCGCTTCCAACTGCTTGATCCGCGTGGTCAGGTTCGAAGGCACGCGGTGCAGACGGGCCGCAGCGGCGGTGATGCTGCCTTCGGTGGCGACGGCGCGGACGATTTCCAGCTGGGTCAGGTCCATCATTCTCTCCTGGAGAAAGAGTCTTTCTTGATTATTCATTTTACATGAATGGTTCGACATCTTAATTTCAGCGTCATTCCGGAGCCAGTGCGACCGGACGAACCGCCTCCTACAGAACAAGCAGGACTCACCATGAACCAGATCGCCGCCATCCCCGCTGCCATCTCCCGCAGCCCCGCCACCGGCCAGGAACTGGCCCGCTACACCTTCGAAGACGCCGCCCAGCTGGAAACCGCGCTGGCCCGCACCGACGCCGCGTTCCGCCAATGGCGCGACACCGGCATCGCCGAACGTGTCGCCGTGCTGCGCAAGATGGCCGAGGTGCTGCGCGCCAACGTCGAGCCGATGGCTCGCATGGAAGCGCAGGAAATGGGCATGCCGGTCACCCAGGCCCGTGGCGAGATCAACAAGTGCGCCAATCTCTGCGAGTGGTACGCCGACAACGGCCCGGCCATGCTCGAAGACGAGAAGACCAGCATCGACGGCGCGTACATCTCCTACCTGCCGCTGGGCCCAGTCCTGGCCGTGATGCCGTGGAACTTCCCCACCTGGCAGGTCATGCGTGGCGCGGTCAGCATCATCCTCGGCGGCAACACCTACGTGCTCAAGCACGCGCCCAACGTCATGGGCTGCGCCTATCAGCTGCGCGACGCCTGGCTGCAGGCCGGCCTGCCGGAAGGCGTGTTCGAGGTGCTGAACGTCGAGCCGCCGCTGGTCTCCAAGGCCATCGCCGATGACCGTATCGCCTCCATCGCCGTGACCGGCAGCGTCGGCGCGGGCGCCGCCATCGCCTCCCAGGCCGGTGCCGCGCTGAAGAAGTGCGTGCTGGAACTGGGCGGCTCCGACGCCTTCATCGTGCTCGCCGACGCCGACCTCGACGCCGCCGTGAAGGCTGCCGTCGCCAGCCGCTTCGGCAACTGCGGCCAGGTGTGCATCGCCGCCAAGCGCATGATCCTCGAAGAATCCATCGCCCCGGCCTTCACCGAGAAGCTGCTGGCTGCGGTGAAAGCGCTGAAGATCGGCGACCCGCTGGCAGACGACACCTTCGTCGGCCCCATGGCCCGCTTCGACCTGCGCGACGAGCTGGACGGCCAGGTACAGCAAGCCATCGCCGACGGCGCCACCCTGCTGCTGGGCGGCCACAAGCTCGACGGCGAAGGCAACTACTACGCGCCGACCGTGCTGGCCAACGTGCAGCCGGGCAACACCGCGTTCAAGAAGGAAATCTTCGGTCCCGTCGCCTCGCTGATCGTCGCCCGCGACGCCGAGCACGCCCTGGAACTGGCCAACGACAGCGAGTTCGGCCTCTCCGGCGCGATCTGGACTGCCGACAAGGCCAAGGCCCAGCACATGGCCCGTCGCCTGGTCAGCGGTGGCGTGTTCATCAACGGCTTCTCCGCTTCCGATCCGCGCGTACCGATCGGCGGCGTGAAGAAAAGCGGCTTCGGTCGCGAACTGTCGCACTTCGGCCTGCGCGAGTTCACCAACCCGCAGACCGTTTGGATCGACCGCAAGTAAGCCGCTCTGAAAGCAGAAGGCCCCTCTATCGCCAAGCGGTAGCGGGGCCTTTTTCATGGGCGATGTGCCGTGCGTTTCGTTCAAGGCAGAAGGGCCTTTGCAGGGGCAGACTTCTTGCTCGCGAACCGGACCGAAGTCCGTCATCAAGCCGTAGGGCGCATAACCTGGAACAGGTTATCCGCCGGCTCATCCTTCGGCGGATAACGCTTGCGCGTTATGCGCCCTACAAGAACTTGAGGCGCTTCTGCATCAGGGCTTGGCCGCGCCCTTCTTCAGCTGCAGGAGCTCACGGGTGCTATGCCGGAGATTCTCGGCCAGGCTGCCCTGCTCGTTGAAGCAGTCCTCGACGAGCCAGCCGCCTGACGTGCGATGCAACAGCAGGCCAAGGTCGCGGTCCTCCCCGGTCAGTGCATCCTTGAGCACCACCCGGGCCTTGATTCGCTCATCGTCCACCGGCGCAAACTCCAGCGACTTCACCTTGATATCGCCCCAGTCCTGGCAATCGCATAGCGGGTCGCCACCCAGGTAGCCCAGCTCGCCATCGGCGGCGTCCTGGTCGGCCTTCATCAGGGCGATCAGCGAGGCATCGTAGACGTCCTCTTCCTTCAGCGACGGGTTCGGCACGCCCGGCCCGTCCGGCGAATAGCTGGCGTACAACTGGCGCAGGAAGCGTTCCGCGCTGGCGGTGTCGACCGCCGACGTCGAAGCCGCGAGCGAGGTATCGAAGAGCGTCAGCAGGATCAGCGACAGGGCAAAGGCGGATCGCAGGAAGGCCATGGGATTCTCCATCGGGCAGCCGTACATCATCGCCTGGCGCAGCCTCGAAAATCCGTGAAGTGGTTAAAGCTGCGGGCGATAGCCCTGGGCGAGCAGCCAGCCCTGGAAGGCTCGACGCCGTTCCGGCGGCAGGTCCGCCAGCACCTGGGCTTCCGGCTCCGCGCGCAGCCGCCGTAGCCAGGGCGCCAGTTCCAGGCCGTCGAGGTGCCAGATGCCCAGCGGCTGATCGGCGCTGACCACCACTTCCGCCTCATCGACGAACTCGCCCTTCAGGACCGGTGCACGCTCGATGCGCAGGCTGGCGAAATCCGCAGGCACGTGGCTCGGCTGCTCGTCCGGCCACCCGCGGCGAGCCTGCCAGAACGGCTGGCCACTCCATTGTTCTTCGCTGGCATAAAAGTCACGGCCAACGCGGGCGAAGCGCAGGAACAGCTGCTCGACCCGTTGCCGGTGGAAGCGCTTGGCCAATTCAGCCCGCTCCGGCGCGCGCAGCAGCGTGTTGATCACCAGCGGCGCCTGCAAGGCCGAGGACAGCGACTGGAAGATGCCATTGCCCGACAACGGGTCCACCGCCATCGCCGCATCGCCCACGCGAATCCAGTTATCGCCGCAAGCCTCCAGGCAGAGGATCGCCGTGCTGCTGCGGGCGTGCAGGTCCAGTTCGCGCTCCTCGGCATCCCCGAAAAGTTGCCGGACCAGCCTCGACGCGCGGCGGCGCTCGCGGCAGTAGTCCAGCAGTTGCTCGCGGGGCGGCAGTTGGCTGCTGGCGACGTCCAGAGTGAGCTGCCAGTAGCAGCGCCCATCCTCCAGCCGCGCCATCCACGCCCAGCCGTCGGGCAGACTCTCCACCGCTGTCGCCAAAGGACCGGGCTCGCCCCGCCAGCGATTCAGCAGGCTGAGGGTTTCCGGGCCGCGCCGGGCCTTCTGGCCCTTTTGATTCAATGGTGCCTGGCGGCCGCGGGCTTCGACGAGGAAGGCGCCCTGCACTACCCGGCCGTCATCCAGCGTCACGCGCCAAGCAGCGCCGTCTTTCTCCACTGCCAGCACCTGCGCTTCGATCAGCTCGACACCGGCTTGGGTCATGTCCTCGCGCAGCCCGGCATCGAAGCGCGGACGGTCGAGGATGCATTCGATGTTCTGCGCGCTTTCCACGCCGTTCCAGTGCACGCGACGCTGTGAGGGTGGCGCGGCGCACTCCAGCGCATGCCGCAAGCCGGCATTGCGCAGGCCTTCGAGTACGCGCTGGGAGACACCTTCGACGGCGGCGAAGCGGCGCCATTCGCTGATCACTGTGACGGGATGACCGAGACGGCGCAGGCCGAGGGCGACGGCGGCTCCGGCGGGGCCGGCGCCAAGAATCAGGATCGGGCGTTCACTCATGCTACGGAGGCCCTCACCCTAGCCCTCTCCCAGAGGGAGAGGGGACTGATCGGCGTGCATGGGGATTTCTGTTCACGCCGAGGGCTGCAGCAAAGTCTCAGAACTGAATGCCTGCAGAGGACGGCTCTCTCCCGGAGGGAGTAGGGACTGATCGGCGTGCATGGGAGTTTCTTCGCACGCAGAGGGCCGCGGGAAAGTCTGCGTAATGAACGCTTGCAGAGGACGGCTCCCTCTCCCTCCGGGAGAGGGTTGGGGTGAGGGGAAAGATCTCGACCATGACTCACAAACTCACCTTCCGCTCGATCCCCCGAAAAGCTGCCCGCTCCCGCATCAGCTCAATGAGCTGCACATTGGAAAGCTCCGGTCGTTCCACCAGCAATGCCGCCAGATGCCCGCAAAAAGCCGCACACCCCAGGCTCGCCCCGGAACGCCCGCCGACCTTCACCGCCGCGCCAAAATCCGCCTGCGGACTATCCAGCCAGGACCACTCGCCTTCACCGCAGCGCGCATCACCCGTCACGCGAATCACACCCGGATAACCTGCCGGAAACACCGCTTCCCCCCGCGCCGGGCTGGACGCGCAAACGATCAGGCCGGCTTCGACCAGTTCCGCCACGGCATCACGCAGGATCGGCCGATCCTGGCGCACGCCCAGGCTCAGGTTGATCACCCGCACACCCTGCTCGCCGAGCCAGTGCAGCGCAGCGGCGATCTGCAGCGGGCTGGTCACGCCGCGTTCATCGAAGACCTGTGCAACAGACAGGCGAGCATCCGGCGCACGGGTAAGGACGGCTTCGCAGACAGCGCTTCCGTGGCCAAGGGCATCCACCTGGGGTTCGCTTCCAGCATGGCCGGTGTCGGTGAGGAAGAAACGGCGCGCAGCGCTGACACTCGCTGACTGCGACTCGGCAAAACCGCTATCGACCACCCCAACCCGCAGCTCAGGCCTCATGTCGCTGCACCGGCTGCGCTGCGCGCACGCGCATCTGCCCGTCCTGCAATTCCAGATACAGGTCGGCGGCGGCCAGGGTCGAGGTGCGATGGCTGATCAGCAATCGCGTACGCCCGGCAAACAACTGGTCGATGGCCGCGATCACCTCGCGTTCGGTGCTCTCGTCCACTTGCGAAGTGGCCTCGTCCAGCACCAGGATCAGCGGGTCCTGCAGCAGCGCGCGGGCAATGGCGATGCGTTGCTTCTGCCCACCGGACAGCTGCTGGCCGCGCTCGCCCAGCGGGCTGTCGAGGCCTTCGGGCAGGCTGGCGATCAGGCTGTCCAGCTGCGCGGCGCGAGCGGCCTTCTCGATGGCCTCGCGGCTCGACTCGGGTGCGCTGTAGGCCAGGTTGTCGGCGAGGCTGCCGCGGAACAGCACGATGTCCTGACTGACCACCGCCACGCGCCGGCGCAGGGCTTGCAGGTCGAGTTCGCGCAGGTCCACGCCGTCCAGCAGGATGCGCCCCTTGTCGGGGTCGTAGAAGCGTTGCAGCAAGTCGATCAAAGTGCTCTTGCCGACGCCTGATGGGCCGCTCAGCGCGACTTTCAGGCCGGCAGGAATCACCGCCTGTACGTCCAGCAAAACGGCTTGCGCACGGCCCGGCCAGGCGTAGCTCAGGTTCTCCAGGCGCAGCTCGCCAATCGCAGGCATGGCCCGTGGAGTGACCGGTGAAACGATGCTGGCTTCCTCGCCGCGCAGTTCCATCACCCGGCCAAGGCTGACCGTCATGCGCTGCAACGCGACATACAGGCCGAGCAGGCTCTGCACCGGCCCGATGGCCATGCCCAGGTACGTGGAAAAGGCGATCAGCGAACCCAGTTGCCAGGTGCCCTGCACCACCCAGTAGCCACCGACCAGGAAGGCGCAGGCGCGGGACAGCGACATCAGCGTGCCCGGCACGGCCTGGGTGAAGAACTCGGTGAGCTGCAGGCGCAGCAGCTGGCCCAGATAGCCCTGCCCCAGGCCTTCCAGGCGCCCGGCTTCGCGGTTCTGCTGGCCGGCGGACTGGATGAACTTCATTGCCGGCAGGGTCTCGACGAAGAACGACGAAAGGTCCGCCGAACGCTCGCGCAAACCGCGCGCCTCGCGCTCGACCTTGCGCCGCATCCAGCGCAGCCAGAGCACGTCCAGCGGAATCAGCAGCGCCACCAGCAGCGACAGTTTCCACGACAGGGTCAGCAACAGCACCAGCGCGCCAACCAGGCCGATCACGCTGGAAACCGCGGAGAACAGCGAGTCCACGGCGAAGCGCTGGATTTCCGCGACATCGCCATCCAGCCGGGACATCAGGTCGCCGATGCGACGGCGGCCGAAGAAGCTCGGCGAAAGCGTCTGCAGGTGGCGGTACAACGCATCGCGCAAGGCGAACAGGATGCGCCCGGACAGCCGCGTGTGCAGGTAGCGGTTAAGGCCGGACAACGCCGTACCCGCCAGGCCGACGATGATCATCGCCACCGCCACCGTCACCAGCACCGGGAAGTCCTTCGCCAGCAGGCCGTCGTCGATCAGCGTCTTGGTCAGCCAGGGCTGCGCCAGCACCAGCAGGGATGCGCAGAACGACAACCCGAGCAGGCCGGCGATGGCCGCCTTGTGCGGCCTCACGAAGCCGTACAGCCAACGCAGCGAAGCCTTGAGCGCCTGCGGATCGTCGCTCTCGATCAGGCGGGTGAAGAACATCAGCCCACCTTGAGTTGCTTGAGCTTGCGGTACAGCGTGGCGCGGCTGATGCCCAGCGCATCGGCAGCGGCGGAAACGTTGCCCTGGTGGCGCTCCAGCGCCTGGCGGATCAACTCCAGTTCGTTCTCGCGGATGCTGCCGCTCTGCGGCCGCTCGCCGGCGGCGAGTTCGTCGAGAGTGCTGTCGGGCAGATGGTCGAGGCCAAGTTCCTCCTCGCCCTCCTCGCGCATGGCCAGCGCGGTGCGCAGGACCATCTCCAGCTGGCGGATGTTGCCCGGCCAATGGTATTCGCGCAGCAGGCCGAGCAGTTCGGCTGAAAGTTTCACCTTGGGTGCGCCCAGGCGTGCCAGTAGACCTCTGGCGAGCTCGGCGAGGTCGTCGCGTTCGCGCAGCGCCGGCAGCTTCACGCTGATGCCGTTGACGCGGTAGTAGAGGTCCTCGCGGAAGTGCTTTTCCTCCACCAGGCGCTTGAGGTCGCGGTGGGTGGCGCAGATCAGTGCGACGTCGATGTCCTGCTCTTCGCCGGCGCCCAGCGGCGCCACCTTGCGCTCCTGCAGTACGCGCAACAGCCGCGCCTGCAGGGCCAGGGGCATATCGCCGATTTCATCGAGGAACAGCGTGCCGCCGTGGGCCTGCTGCAGCCGTCCGACCATGCCGCCGCGCCGAGAGCCGGTAAAGGCGCCGTCGCGGTAGCCAAAGAGTTCGGACTCGATCAGGCCCTCGGGAATCGCCGCGCAGTTCACCGCGACGAAGGGCTTGTCGCTGCGCGCGCTGGCCTGGTGCAGGGCACGGGCCACCACTTCCTTGCCGCTGCCGGTTTCGCCCAGCAGCAGCACGGGCAGTTCGTTCACCAACCCCTGGCGCGCCATGCGCAGGGCACGGGCGTAGCGGGGGTGATTGCCGGCCAGAGCTTCGAGTTCGGGGCCGGCCGCCGGGCGCGGTGCACGCGTACTGACCGGCACCGCATGGCTGCGCAGCGGCGCTTGCAGGGTCTTGTAGAACAGCTCGCCCTTGGGCGTCTGCAGGCTGCCCACGCCGCCCTGGTATAGCCGCGCGATGAGCTGCTCACCGCGCACGCCGAGGAAATCTTCACTGCGCCGGCCGACGAGGGCTTCGCGGTTGGCGCCGAGCAACTGGCAGGCCTGGCCGCTGACGGCCAGCACCTTGCCGTCCAGCCCCAGCGCCAGCAGGCCCTGCCAGGCGGAATCGAGGTACTGGCGGCGGTAATGGAAGGCGATCACCACCTGTCCCGGATGGCTGACAGCGAACAGCCGCGCCTCGATCTGGAACACCGCGAGGCTGAGCAGCGAGAGGCTTTCCCGCGGACCGGAAAGCGGCCCTTCGCGGGTCATGTCGAGCACACCGAGCAACGTGCCTTGCGGCCCCTCGATGGGCACCGAGGTGCAGGAGAAGCGGCTCAGGCGGTCGAGGAAGTGTTCGCCGCAGTCGATCTGCGTGGCGCGCTTTTCCACCAGCGCGGTGCCCAGGGCGTTGGTGCCGCGGGAAGCTTCACTCCAGCAGGCGCCCTGGACGATATCGGCCAGGCCCTTGCTCTGCATGCGCTCGCGCGCGCCTTCGACGGACAGGATGGTGGCGTCGGCGTTGGCCAGGATGATCACGCCATCGTGGCCCTGGCGCTGCTGCAGGTAGTCGAGCTCGGGCGTGGCGGCGTCGAGCAGTAGGCGATTGCCGGCCAGCAGCACGTCGGGCTTCACCCGCGTGTCGAGGCCGTGCTCGGTGCCGCTGGCGCAGTCCAGGCCGTGGCCGAGGCTGCGTCGCCAGGAGGCGTCGATTTCCTCGCGGAGCACGCCGCTGGGCACTTCGCCCTCCTGCTGCAGGTGTTCACGGGCAAGGTGGGCTTCGCGCAACAGGTTGCTGCTTATTGTTCTTGTCGTCATGCATCGCTCCGGTAGGTTCCGCGCCCTCTTTCAGGGCACGGAACTCGCAGGCTGGTCAGGGCTGTGTACACCCGCCGGCGGCGTCCGTAAAGGGGAAGCCCCTGGTGGGAAAGGTTAGAGGCGACCACGAGGCAATTCCCGCGCCATCCACCTTTCCTACGCCACCTGCGAGGTGTGTTGACAGTGACCCAAGGCAGGTTTACGTTAACGTAAAGGTAAACGACCGAGCAAGAAGATTCCCATGCCCACGACCTACACCATCTCCGAGCTGGCCCGCGAACTGGACGTCACCACCCGCGCCATCCGCTTCTACGAGGAGCAAGGCATGCTCAGCCCCGAGCGCCGTGGCCAGGAGCGCATCTACAGCGCCAAGGACCTGGTAGCCCTGAAGCTGATCCTGCGCGGCAAGCGCATCGGCTTCTCGCTGGCCGAGTGCAAGGAGCTGATCGACCTCTACGACCCCAGCAGCGGCAACACCAGGCAGCTGCAGACCTTCCTCGACAAGATCACCGCGCGCCGCGCGCAGCTTGAGCAACAGTTGCTCGACATCGAGCAGATGAAACTGGAACTGGACACGGCCGAGGAGCGCTGCCTGGCGGCCATGGCCGAGACCGACAAACCCCGCAAGCAGCGCGCCACGAGCTGATCTCGCCGCCCTGCCCGCTCTCTCATCCGCATATAAATACAAGTACAGGTGATTCCATGAGCTACCCCTCCCTCAACTTCGGCCTCGGCGAAACCATCGACATGCTGCGCGAGCAGGTGCAGGGCTTCGTCGCCAGCGAACTGGCCCCGCGCGCCGCGCAGATCGACGCCGACAACCTGTTCCCCATGGACATGTGGAAGAAGTTCGGCGACATGGGCCTGCTCGGCATCACCGTGGCGGAGGAATACGGCGGCGCCAACATGGGTTACCTGGCCCACGTCATCGCCATCGAGGAAATCAGCCGTGGCTCGGCGTCGGTCGGCCTGTCCTACGGGGCGCATTCCAACCTGTGCGTCAACCAGATCAAGCGCAACGGCAACGCCGAGCAGAAGGCTAAGTACCTGCCCAAACTGATCAGCGGCGAGCACATCGGCGCCCTGGCCATGAGCGAGCCCAACGCCGGCTCCGACGTGGTATCGATGAAGCTGCGCGCCGAGAAGCGCGGCGACCGCTTCGTCTTGAACGGCAGCAAGACCTGGATCACCAATGGCCCGGATGCCAACACCTATGTGATCTACGCCAAGACCGAACCGGAAAAAGGCGCCCACGGCATCACCGCGTTCATCGTCGAGCGCGACTGGAAAGGCTTCAGCCGTGGCAGCAAGTTCGACAAGCTGGGCATGCGCGGCTCGAACACCTGCGAGCTGTTCTTCGATGATGTGGAAGTGCCGGAAGAGAACGTGCTGGGCGCAGTCAACGGCGGCGTAAAGGTGCTGATGAGCGGCCTGGACTACGAGCGCGTGGTTCTTGCCGGCGGCCCGATCGGCATCATGCAGGCGTGCATGGACGTGATCGTTCCCTACATCCACGACCGCAAGCAGTTCGGCCAGAGCATCGGCGAGTTCCAGCTGATCCAGGGCAAGGTCGCCGACATGTACACCCAGCTCAACGCCAGCCGCGCCTATCTCTATGCCGTGGCCCAGGCCTGCGACCGTGGCGAAACCACCCGCAAGGACGCCGCCGGGGTGATCCTCTACACCGCCGAGCGCGCGACCCAGATGGCCCTGGACGCCATCCAGATACTTGGCGGCAACGGCTACATCAACGAGTTCCCCACCGGCCGCCTGCTGCGCGACGCCAAGCTCTACGAGATCGGCGCCGGCACCAGCGAAATCCGCCGCATGCTGATCGGCCGCGAGCTGTTCAACGAGACCCGCTGAGCAGCCTGAGAGCACCCTCACCCTAACCCTCTCCCGGAGGGTTAGGGAACTGAGCGGTGCCGGCTGAACCTTCAGCGTTCCGATTGCGCCCCCTCTCCCTCAGGAGCGGGGCGCGCAGCCAGGGTCGGGGTGAGAGAAAAGCCCCCGCACCGAGCTCAACCTGATGGAGCCCCCATGGCCATCCTGCACACCCAGATCAACCCGCGTTCCCCCGACTTCGCCGCCAACGCCGCGACCATGCTGGAGAACGTCCAGGACCTGCGCGCCGTCCTCGGCCGCGTCCATGAAGGCGGCGGCGCCGCCGCCCAGGCCAAGCACACTGCGCGCGGCAAGCTGCTGGTGCGCGAGCGCATCAACCGCCTGCTCGACGCCGGCTCCCCTTTCCTCGAAGTCTCCGCCCTCGCCGCCCATGAGGTGTACGGCGAAGACGTCGCCGCCGCCGGCGTGGTCGCCGGCATCGGCCGCGTGGAAGGCGTGGAATGCATGATCGTCGGCAACGACGCCACGGTAAAAGGTGGCAGCTACTACCCGCTGACCGTGAAGAAGCACCTGCGCGCCCAGACCATCGCCCAGCAGAACCGCCTGCCGTGCATCTACCTGGTGGACTCTGGCGGCGCCAACCTGCCGCGCCAGGACGAAGTCTTCCCCGACCGCGAGCACTTCGGCCGCATCTTCTTCAACCAGGCCAACATGAGCGCCCAGGGCATCCCGCAGATCGCCGTGGTGATGGGCTCCTGCACCGCCGGCGGCGCCTACGTGCCGGCGATGAGCGACGAGACCATCATGGTGCGCAACCAGGCCACCATCTTCCTCGCCGGCCCGCCGCTGGTGAAGGCCGCCACCGGTGAAGTGGTGAGCGCCGAGGACCTGGGCGGCGCCGACGTGCACTGCAAGACCTCCGGCGTGGCCGACCATTACGCCGAGGACGACGAGCACGCGCTGGCCATCGCCCGCCGCTGCATCGCCAACCTCAACTGGACCAAGCAGGGCCAGCTCAACACCCGCGCCCCGCGCGCGCCGCTGTACGCCGCCGACGAGCTGTACGGGGTCATTCCGGTGGACAGCAAGCAGCCCTTCGACGTGCGCGAGATCATCGCCCGCCTGGTCGACGGCAGCGAATTCGACGAGTTCAAGGCGCTGTTCGGCACCACCCTGGTGTGCGGCTTCGCCCACCTGCACGGCTACCCGGTGGCGATTCTCGCCAACAACGGCATCCTCTTCGCCGAGGCCGCGCAGAAAGGCGCGCACTTCATCGAACTGGCCTGCCAGCGCGGCATCCCGCTGGTGTTCCTGCAGAACATCACCGGCTTCATGGTCGGCCAGAAGTACGAGGCCGGCGGCATCGCCAAGCACGGCGCCAAGCTGGTCACCGCCGTGGCCTGCGCCCAGGTGCCGAAGTTCACCGTGATCATCGGCGGCAGCTTCGGCGCCGGTAACTACGGCATGTGCGGCCGCGCCTACGACCCGCGCTTCCTGTGGATGTGGCCCAACGCGCGGATCGGCGTGATGGGCGGCGAACAGGCTGCCGGCGTGCTGGCCCAGGTCAAGCGCGAGCAGGCCGAACGCGCAGGCTCTGCGCTGTCCGCCGAAGACGAGGCAAAGATCAAGGCACCGATCCTCGAGCAGTACGAGCGCCAGGGCCATCCCTACTATTCCAGCGCCCGCCTGTGGGACGACGGCGTGATCGACCCGGCGCAGACCCGCGACGTGCTCGGCCTCGCCCTCTCCGCCTCGCTCAACGCGCCTGTCGAAGCAACCCGCTTCGGCGTCTTCCGCATGTAAGGCCGCAGCCATGACCGACTATCAGACTTTCTCTTTTGAGAGCATCGAGCTCGATATCGACCCGCGCGGCGTCGCCAGCCTGTGGCTGAACCGCCCGGAGAAGAACAACGCCTTCAACGCACAGACCATCGCCGAGCTGATCCAGGCACTGGACACCGTGGCCAACGACGACCGCGTACGCCTCGTCGTGCTGCGCGGCCGTGGCCGCCACTTCTGCGGCGGTGCGGACCTGGCGTGGATGCAGGAGTCCGTGAAGCTGGACTACCAGGGCAACCTGAACGACGCCCAGCAACTCGCGGAGTTGCTCTACAACCTGCACCAACTGAAGAAGCCGACCCTCGCCATCGTCCAGGGCGCGGCGTTTGGCGGCGGTGTCGGACTGGCCGCCTGCTGCGACATGGTGCTGGCCGCCGAGGACGCGCAGTTCTGCCTGTCCGAAGTGCGCATCGGCCTGATCCCGGCCACCATCGGCCCCTTCGTCACCAAGGCCATCGGCCAGCGCGCCGCCACCCGCTACGCAATGACCGCCGAGCGCTTCAGCGGCATCCGCGCGCGAGAGTTGGGCCTGGTGGACGAAACCTATCCGGCGGCCGAACTGGACGACGAGGCCGAAGCGTGGATCGCCAACCTGCTGAACAACAGTCCGGCGGCCCTGGTCGCCTGCAAGGCGCTGTTCCACGAAATTGGCGCCGGTGATCTCAAGCCCGAATTGCGCCGCTACACCGAAGCCGCCATCGCCCGCATCCGCATCAGCCCCGAGGGGCAGGAAGGCCTGCGCGCCTTCCTGGAGAAGCGCAAGCCGGCCTGGCAGGAGCAAGTCTGATGAAGAAGATCGATACCCTGCTGGTGGCCAACCGCGGCGAGATCGCCTGCCGCGTGATGCGCACCGCCAAGGCCCTGGGCCTGACCACCGTGGCCGTGCACAGCGCCACCGACCGCAATGCCCGCCACGTCGAAGAGGCGGACATCGCCATCGACCTGGGCGGCGCCAAACCGGCTGAAAGCTACCTGCGCGCTGACGCCGTGCTGGCCGCCGCGAAGGCCGCTGGTGCCCAGGCCATTCACCCTGGCTACGGCTTCCTCTCGGAGAACGCCGGCTTCGCCCGCGCCTGCGAAGAGGCCGGGCTGATTTTCCTCGGCCCGCCGGCCAGCGCCATCGACGCCATGGGCAGCAAGTCTGCGGCCAAGGCGCTGATGGAAACCGCCGGCGTACCGCTGGTGCCCGGCTACCACGGCGAGGCGCAGGACTACGCCACCTTCCAGCGCGAAGCGCAGCGCATTGGCTACCCGGTGCTGCTCAAGGCCGCCGCCGGTGGCGGTGGCAAAGGCATGAAGGTCGTCGAGCGCGAGGCCGAACTGGCCGAGGCGCTGGAATCCGCCCAGCGTGAAGCGCAGTCCGGTTTCGGCGATTCGCGCATGCTGGTGGAGAAATACCTGACCAAGCCGCGCCACGTGGAAATCCAGGTGTTCGCCGACCAGCACGGCCACTGCCTGTACCTCAACGAGCGCGACTGCTCGATCCAGCGCCGCCACCAGAAGGTGGTGGAAGAAGCGCCGGCACCCGGCCTCTCCGCCGAACTGCGCGCCGCCATGGGCGAGTCCGCTGTGCGCGCGGCCCAGGCCATCGGCTACGTCGGCGCCGGCACCGTGGAGTTCCTCTACGACGAAGGCAGCGGGCAGTTCTTCTTCATGGAAATGAACACCCGCCTGCAGGTGGAACATCCGGTCACCGAAGCCATCACCGGCCTCGACCTGGTCGCCTGGCAGATCCGCGTCGCCCGTGGCGAGCCGCTGCCGATCACCCAGGAACAGGTGCCGCTGAACGGCCATGCCATCGAAGTGCGCCTGTATGCCGAAGACCCCGAGGGCGGCTTCCTGCCCGCCAGCGGCCATCTGGCGCTGTACCGCGAACCCGCCGCCGGCCCCGGCCGCCGCACCGACAGCGGCATCCGCGAGGGCGACGACATCTCGCCGTTCTACGACCCGATGCTGGCCAAGCTGATCGCCTGGGGCGAGAACCGCGAGGAAGCGCGCCAGCGCCTGCTGTCGATGCTCGCCGAAACCGCCGTTGGCGGCTTCAAGACCAACCTGGCCTTCCTGCGCCGCGTGCTGGCCCATCCGGCCTTCGCCGACGGCGAGCTGGACACCGGCTTCATCGCCCGCTACCAGGACACCCTGCTGCCCGCTCCGACCGCACTGCCCGAGCGCTTCTGGCAACTGGCCGGCGAAGCCTGGGTGCAAAGCGAAGCCACCCGCGTGCGCGGCGACGACGCCCATTCGCCCTGGTCCGCCCAGAGCGGCTGGCGCAGCGGCCTGCCGGGCGAGACCGACCTGCACCTGCTGGCCAAGGGTGAGTCGCACGTGGTGCGCCTGCGCCATGCCGATGGGCAGCGCATCGCCCAGCTCGAGGGTCAGTGGCTGGATGTGAAGGACGGCGAGATTCGCCGCCGCCATCAGGTGATCCGCCGTGGCGACAGCCTCTATCTGGAGTGGAACGGTGAACTGGTCAACGTGCAGCGTTTCGACGCCATCGCCGAGGCCGAAGCCGCGCATTCGCACCAGGGCGGCCTGGGCGCGCCGATGAACGGCAGCATCGTGCGCATCCTGGTCGAACCGGGGCAGAGCGTCGAAGCCGGCGCCGCACTGGTGGTGCTCGAAGCGATGAAGATGGAACACAGCATTCGCGCGCCGCACGCCGGCGTGGTGAAATCGCTGTATTGCAGCGAGGGCGAACTGGTGTCCGAAGGCACCGCGCTGGTCGAACTGGAAGAAGCGCCGGCCTGACCCCGGCTCTTGTAGGGCGCATAACGCGCCAGCGTTATCCGCCACCAGGCAACGGCGCATAAAGCGTTCCGCTTTATGCGCCCTACTTGGCCGAAAGCTCCTGCGCCCTTCGCCCAAACCCAACGAGGACATTTAATGACACTGCCAACATCCGTCCGCCTGGTCGAAGTCGGCCCGCGCGACGGCCTGCAGAACGAGAAGCAACCCATCGCCGTCGCCGACAAGGTGCGCCTGGTCGATGACCTCACCGCCGCCGGCCTGGGCTACATCGAAGTCGGCAGTTTCGTGTCGCCCAAGTGGGTGCCGCAGATGGCCGGCTCGGCCGAAGTCTTCGCCGGCATCCGGCAGAAGGCCGGCGTCACCTACGCAGCCCTGGCGCCGAACCTGAAGGGCTTCGAAGCCGCGCTGGAGTCCCAGGTGAAGGAAGTCGCGGTATTCGCCGCCGCCTCCGAGGCCTTCTCGCAGAAGAACATCAACTGCTCGATCAAGGAGAGCCTGGAGCGCTTCGTCCCGGTGATGGAAGCGGCACGCCAGCACGGCGTGCGCGTGCGCGGCTATGTCTCGTGCGTGCTCGGCTGCCCCTACCAGGGTGAAGTGGACGCAGAGCAGGTCGCCGCCGTCGCCGCGGAACTGCACGCCATGGGCTGCTACGAAGTCTCCCTGGGCGACACCATCGGCGTCGGCACCGCCGGCGCCACCCGGCACATGTTCGACGTCGTCGGCCAACGCGTGCCGCGCGCGCAACTGGCCGGGCACTTCCACGACACCTATGGCCAGGCGACGGCGAACATCTACGCCAGCCTTCTGGAAGGCATTGCGGTGTTCGACAGCTCGGTCGCCGGCCTGGGCGGCTGCCCCTACGCCAAGGGCGCCACCGGCAACGTCGCCACCGAGGACGTGCTCTACCTGCTGGGCGGCCTGGGCATCCACACCGGCGTCGACCTGGACCAGCTGATCGATGCTGGCCAACGCATCTGCGCGGTGCTGGACAAGCCCAACGGCTCGCGGGTGGCCAAGGCGCAACTGTCCAAGCGCTGACGTCGACCGATCCTACAAGAGCCCCTCACCCTAACCCTCTCCCAAAGGGAGAGGGAACCGTTCGGCGCCGGCTGACACCAATGTGTCAGCCGGCACGGACTGCCCCCTCTCCTCGGGGAGAGGGCTGGGGTGAGGGGGAGCCGGTGACGCCGATTCACGGGGCTGCTCGCCGGCACACTCCCAGAACGTAGGGCGCCTGAAGCAGCGCGCTTCATCCAGCGCCGAGCCATCGGCGGATAACGCCTGTGGCGTTATTCGCCCTACCGGCTGACCTGATCTTCGCATCCCGGTACAGTGCGCCCTCTGCCCTCCCCGCGCACGGCCTGACCATGACCGACACCCACAGCCTCAAGGACTACCCCAGCGTCCGCCAACTGGCGATCCGCTCGCTGTTCGAGATCTTCGAGCAGTTCAGCGAGGGCACGGTGATCGTCGACCGCGAGGCGCGGATCGTCTGGATCAACCAGCGCTATGCGCAGCGCTTCGGCCTGGACAGTGCCGAGCAGGCCGTCGGCCGCCCGGTAGAACAGGTGATCCCCGGCAGCCTGATGCGCGAAGTGGTCAGCAGCGGCCGGCCGATGCTGCTGGACATCCTCGACATGGCCAAGGACCCGCTGGTGGTCATGCGCGTGCCGATCCGCGACGATGCGGGCGAGGTCATCGGAGGCATCGGCTTCGCCCTGTTCGACGAACTGCGTGCGCTGTCGCCCCTGCTCACCCGCTACCAGCGCATGCAGGCCGAGCTGGCCTCGACCCGTTCGCTGCTGCAGGCGCGCCAGGCGAAGTACAGCTTCGGCCACTTCATCGGCACCAGCCCGGCCAGCCTGGAAGTGAAGCGCCGCGCCCGCCGGGGTGCCGCCAGCGAGGCACCGATCCTGTTGCTGGGCGAGACCGGCACCGGCAAGGAACTGCTGGCCCACGCCATCCACGCGACCTCGCCACGCGCCGACAAACCCTTCGTCAGCCTCAACGCCGCCGCCATTCCCGAGTCCCTGCTGGAAGCCGAGTTCTTCGGTACCGCGCCGGGCGCCTTCACCGGTGCCGACCGCAAGGGCCGCGCCGGCAAGCTGCAGATCGCCCAGGGCGGCACGCTGTTCCTCGACGAGATTGGTGACATGCCGCTGACCTTGCAGAGCAAACTGCTACGGGTGCTACAGGAGAAGGAGTTCGAACCGGTCGGCTCGAACGAAGTCCTGCGCAGCGACATCCGCCTGATCGCCGCCACCTCCATCGACCTCGCTGCGGCCGTGCGCGAGGGACGTTTCCGCGCCGACCTGTTCTACCGCATCAACGTCCTGCCCATCGAGATTCCGCCGCTGCGCGAGCGCCTGGAGGATTTGCCGGCGCTGTGCGAAGCCATCCTCGACGGCCTGCGCGACGACCGCCAGACACTTTATGAACTGAACACCGATGGCCTCGCCCTACTCGCCCGGCACTCCTGGCCGGGCAACGTGCGCGAGCTGCGCAACCTGCTGGAGCGCACCGTGCTGCTGGGTGATCGCCCGCAGATCGACGCCGCCGCGCTGCGTTCGGCACTGGGCGAGTTGCAGCCACTGCCCGTCGCCTCGACGACACCGGGAACCCGTCTGGCCGAGGGGCAGGACTTCTACGCAGCACGGGATGCCTTCGAGCGCGAACTGATTGCCAACACCCTGGCCGAGCATGCCGGCAACGTCGATGCGGCCGCACAACGCCTGGGCCTGGGGCGCTCGACGCTGTACAAGAAAATGGCAGCGCTGGGCCTTCAGTCCTGAAAAAGAGACAAGTCTCAAAAAAGAGACAAACACTCCAAACTCTTGAGTGATGGGCCCCAGGCGATTCAATCCGTCGCCTTGTCTCCAGTTAGAGACAAACCGCTTCTCCCAATCCACGAAAATCTCAAAATAAGACTTATAAATCAAATAGTTACAATCCTGGCATGGTCCTGGCTATGTCGCCTCTCGCGGCCTTCGCGCCGCACAGCCGACATAACAACAATCAACGCTGCCCGAACGCGAACAGACCCCAGCGGACACCACGGCTAGTCCCGCTTCGCATACGGCGCCGCGCCAGGAGATCACCCGATGAGCCGCTCCACGCTCAATCATGCCGCCGTCATCACCGCCCTCGGTTCCACCCTCGCCCTTTCGCCCCAGGCCTTCGCCGAATTCCTTGCCGACAGCAAGGCCAGCGTCGAGTTGCGCAACTTCTACTTCAACCGCGACTTCCGCCAGGACAACGCCGCGCAATCCAAGCAGGACGAGTGGGCGCAGGGCTTCCTGCTGCGCTACGAATCCGGCTACACCGAAGGCACCATCGGCGTGGGCGTCGATGCTATCGGTCTACTGGGCCTAAAGCTGGACTCCAGCCCCGACCGCGCCGGGTCCGGCCTGCTGCCGCGCGACAAGGACAAGGTCAACGGCGCGCCGGACGACTACAGCGAACTGGGCCTGACCGCCAAGCTGCGCGCCTCGAAGAGCACGCTGAAGATCGGCACCCTGCTGCCCAAGCTGCCCACCGTGCTGGCCAACGATTCGCGCCTGCTGCCACAGACCTTCGAAGGTGCGCACCTGAATTCCGCCGAGTTCGCCGGCCTGACCTTCGACGGCGGCCGCCTGCGCCAGGTGAGCCAGCGCGACTCGTCCAACCGCGAGGACATGACAGTCACCAGTGGCAGCGCGCGCGGCATCGTCGCCACCGACACCAGCGACCAGTTCGACTTCGCCGGCCTCAGCTACAAGTGGACGCCGCAACTCACCACCGGCTACAGCTACGCCAAGCTCGACGGGCTCTACGACCAGCACATCGTCAACCTGGTGCACGTACTGCCCATCGCCGCCGGCCAGTCACTGAAGACCGACCTGCGCTACGCCCGCTCCGACGACGACGGCCACAGCAACGTCGACAACCGCGCCTTCGGCGCCATGCTCACCTACACCCTCGGCGGCCACGGCTTCGGCGCCGGCTACCAGAAGATGAGTGGCGACACCGGCTTCGCCTACATCGGCGGCACCGACGCCTTCCTGGTCAACTTCGTGCAGATCGGCGACTTCGCCAACCGCGACGAGAAATCCTGGCAGGCGCGCTACGACTATGACTTTGCCGCCCTTGGCGTGCCCGGTCTGACCTTCATGACGCGCTACCTGTCCGGCGACAACATCGAACTGGGCGCCGGCAAGCCCGAAGGCAAGGAGTGGGAGCGCGACACCGACATCGGCTACGTGGTGCAGAACGGGCCGCTGAAGAACTTCGGCGTGAAGTGGCGCAATGCGACAGTTCGTTCCAGCCACTTCGGCAACGACCTCGACGAAAACCGCCTGATCCTCAGCTACGTGCTGCCGCTGTGGTGATCATCTGAGCGTCAGGCAATCCCACTACAACAAGAACGACGCGCGGCCCGGAGCCGCGCGACAACTGGAGATACTTCGATGAGCGTGGTCATCGCCCTCGCGGCCCTCGCCCTGCTGATGCTCGCCGCCTACCGCGGCTACAGCGTGATCCTCTTCGCCCCCATCGCCGCGCTGCTGGCAGTGCTGCTCACCGACCCTTCCGCCGTGGCACCGGCCTTCACCGGCGTGTTCATGGAGAAGATGGTCGGCTTCGTCAAACTCTACTTCCCGGTGTTCCTGCTCGGTGCGGTGTTCGGCAAGCTGATCGAGCTGTCGGGCTTCTCGCGCTCCATCGTCGCCGCGGCCATCCGCCTGCTCGGCACCCGCCAGGCGATGCTGGTGATCGTGCTGGTCTGCGCCCTGCTCACCTACGGCGGCGTGTCACTGTTCGTGGTGGTGTTCGCGGTCTATCCGTTCGCCGCCGAGATGTTCCGCCAGAGCAATATCCCCAAGCGACTGATCCCGGCGACCATCGCCCTGGGCGCCTTCAGCTTCACCATGGACGCCCTGCCCGGCACCCCGCAGATCCAGAACATCATCCCCACTGCCTTCTTCAACACCACCGGCTGGGCCGCGCCCTGGCTGGGGGTGATCGGCAGCCTGTTCGTGTTCACCGTGGGCATGCTGTTCCTCCGCCGCCAGGCCGGCAAGGCGCGCGCGGCCGGTGAAGGCTACGGCAACGAACTGCGCAACGAGCCGGAAACCGCGGACGACATCCGATTGCCCAACCCGCTGCTGGCGCTCTCGCCGCTGGTGCTGGTGGGCGTCGCCAACCTGCTGTTCACCCACTGGATTCCCCAGGTCTACGGCAAGACCCACAGCCTGCAACTGGCCGGCATGGCCGCGCCGGTGGCCAGCGATGTGGCCAAGCTGACCGGCATCTGGGCGGTGCAGGCGGCGCTGCTGCTGGGCATCCTGCTGGTGCTGGTGACCAGCTTCGCGGTGATTCGCAGCAAGATCGCCGAGGGCAGCAAGACCGCTGTTTCCGGCGCGCTGCTGGCGGCCATGAACACGGCTTCGGAATACGGCTTCGGCGCGGTGATCGCCTCGCTGCCGGGCTTCCTGGTACTGGCCGACGCACTGAAGAAGATTCCCGATCCGCTGGTCAATGAGGCCATCACCGTCACCACCCTGGCCGGCATCACCGGCTCGGCGTCCGGCGGTATGAGCATCGCGCTGGCGGCCATGTCCGAACAGTTCATCGCTGCCGCCCAGGCCGCCAACATCCCGCTGGAAGTATTGCACCGGGTGGCGGCCATGGCCTCCGGCGGCATGGACACCCTGCCGCACAACGGCGCGGTCATCACCCTGCTCGCGGTCACCGGCCTGACCCACCGCGAAGCCTACAAGGACATCTTCGCCATCACCCTGATCAAGACCCTCGCGGTGTTCGTGGTGATTGGCACTTTCTACGCCACCGGCATCGTATAAACCCGTTGCTTTCCAGCGGTCGCCGCGCGGCGACCGCTCCGTTGCAGAGGAGATTTGCATGACACTCAAGGGCAAGACCGCACTGGTCACCGGCTCCACCAGCGGCATCGGCCTGGGCATCGCTGCGCGCCTGGCCCAGGCGGGCGCCAATGTGGTGGTCAACGGCTTCGGCGACATCGACGCGGCCGTGCGCGAGCTGTCGGTGCACGGCACGCGCATCGGGCACCAAGGTGCGGACATGGCACAACCCGAGCAGATCGCCGAGATGATCGCCTACGTCGAGCGCGAGTTCGGCGGCCCCGACATCCTGGTCAACAACGCCGGCATCCAGCACGTCGCGGCGCTGGAAGACTTCCCCGTGGAGCGCTGGAACGCGATCCTCGCCATCAACCTCTCCTCGGTGTTCCACACCACCCGCCTGGCGCTACCGGGCATGCGCCAGCGCGGCTGGGGGCGCATCCTCAACATCGCCTCGACCCACGGCCTGGTCGCCTCCGCCGGCAAGAGCGCCTACGTGGCCGCCAAGCACGGGGTGATCGGCCTGACCAAGACCACCGCCCTGGAAACCGCCACCACGGCCATCACCTGCAACGCCATCTGTCCCGGTTGGGTGCTGACGCCGCTGGTACAACAGCAGATCGACGCGCGTATCGCCGCCGGCGCCAGCCCCGAACAGGCGCGCCACGACCTACTGGCGGAGAAGCAGCCGTCGCTGGACTTCGTCACCGCCGACCAGCTCGGCGAGCTGGCGCTATTCTTGTGTTCTGAAGCTGCCGCCCAGGTCCGCGGCGCCGCCTGGAACATGGATGGCGGCTGGGTCGCCCAGTGACTTGAGGGTTCTTGCGGCGCTTCGTGACATGCTGCGCAGGCACCGTTCGTCGGCGGTGCCTTCCGTCCCACACGAATCAGTTGGAGTCGTAGTCGATGAACCAGGCGCTCTGGAGCCCCTCCCCCGAACGCATCGCCGCCACCCGCATGGACGCCTTCCGGCGCAAGGTAGCGCAGCAGCACGGCCTTGACCTGCCCGATTACGCCGCCCTGCACGCCTGGAGCATCGCCGAGCGCGAGGCCTTCTGGCTGGCCATCGTCGACAGCTTCGACGTGCAATTCCACGAGGCGCCCACGGCGGTCCTCGAGGAAGGCCCGGAAATGCCCGATGCGCGTTGGTTCCCCGGCGCCACCCTGAACTTCGCCGAACACCTGCTGCGCCGCCGCGACCACAAGCCGGCGTTGATCGCCGTCAGCGAGGATGAACAGCGCGAAGTGCTCAGCCACGCCGAACTGGCCGCCCAGGTCGCCGGCCTGCAGCGCGCCCTGCGCGAAGCCGGCGTGGGCGTCGGCGACCGCGTCGCGGCCTTCATGCCCAACACCTGGCAGACCGTGGTCGGCATGCTCGCCACCACCAGCCTGGGCGCCACCTGGTCGAGCTGTTCGCCGGACTTCGGCACCCAGGGCGTGATCGACCGTTTCGGTCAGATCGAACCCAAGGTGCTGATCGCCTGCGCCGGCTACCGCTACGCCGGCAAGGTGCTGGACCTGACCGCCAAGCTCAACGAAATCCTCGCCCAGTTGCCGAGCCTCGAACAGTTGCTGATCGTCCCCTACGCCAACGGCCATGCGCGCCGCACGGACTTCCAGACGCCGGCGCGGGTCAGCCTCTGGCAGGACTTCTTCCACAGCGGCGGCGAGCCCGTATTCACCCCGGTGCCCTTCGACCACCCGCTGTACATCCTCTACTCCTCCGGCACCACCGGCGTACCCAAGTGCATCGTCCACGGCACCGGCGGCGTGCTGCTGCAACACCTGAAGGAACACGGCCTGCACGTCGACCTGGGGCAGGACGACACGCTGTTCTACTACACCACCTGCGGCTGGATGATGTGGAATTGGCTGGTCTCCGGCCTGGCCGTCGGCGCCACGCTGGTGCTCTACGACGGCTCGCCCTTCCACCCCGGCCCCGAGCGCCTGATGGACCTGATCGATGCGGAACACATCAGTGTCTTCGGCACCAGCGCCAAGTACATCGCGGCGCTGGAGAAAGCCAATGTGCGCCCGCGCCTGACCCACTCGCTGGAGCGTCTGAAGACGCTCCTCTCCACGGGTTCACCGCTGGCCCACGAGAGCTTCGACTACGTCTACCGCGAGGTGAAACCCGACCTTTGCCTGTCGTCGATTTCCGGCGGCACCGACATCGTTTCCTGCTTCGCCATCGGCAATCCGACTGCGCCGGTCTGGCGCGGGGAAATCCAGTGCAAGGCGCTGGGCATGGCAGTTGAGGTCTGGGACGAGACGGGTAAAGCGGTGCACGGTGAAAAGGGCGAGCTGGTCTGCGTGAAGCACTTCCCATCGATCCCGGTGGGTTTCTGGAACGACGAAAACGACGAGAAATTCCACGAGGCCTACTTCGCCACCTTCCCCGGCGTGTGGGCCCACGGCGACTACGCCGAAGAAACCGAGCACGGCGGCCTGGTGATCCATGGTCGTTCGGATGCCGTGCTCAACCCCGGCGGCGTGCGCATCGGCACCGCGGAAATATACCGCCAGGTGGAAAAGGTCGAGCAGGTACTGGAATCCATCGCCATCGGTCAGGACTGGCAGGGCGACGTGCGCGTGGTGCTGTTCGTGCGCCTGCGCGACGGCGTGGAACTGGACGAGACACTGCAGGAGCGCATCCGCCAGACCATCCGCAGCAACACCACCCCGCGCCACGTGCCGGCGAAGATTCTCGCGGTCACCGACATCCCGCGCACCATCAGCGGCAAGATCGTCGAACTGGCGGTGCGTAACGTGGTGCACGGCCGGCCGGTGAAGAACACCGATGCGCTGGCCAATCCGCAGGCGCTGGAGTTGTTCAGGGATCGCAAGGAGCTGGAGAGCTGAGTCTCTCCAGAGTCGTGGGAGCGGCTCTTGATCTCATGGGAGCGGAGTTTCTCCGCGAGACTTCCCCGCTCGGACTATCGCAGGGTCGTAGGGCGGACGAGCATCAGCCAATCAGGCACCGCCCGGATGCGTGGTCCGGGCGGCGCTGAATCAGGCGTCGTCCAGCGACTCGGTACCCAGCTCGTCCCACACCGCCTCGGCGAGGTGGAAGGTGGCGTTGGCAGCGGGGATGCCGCAGTAGATAGCGCTCTGCAGCAGCACTTCCTTGATCTCTTCGCGGGTCACTCCATTATTGCGCGCGGCGCGCAGGTGCAGCGTGAGTTCGCCCTCGCGGTTCATGCCGATCAGCATGGCGATGGTGATCAGGCTGCGGGTGTGGCGCGGCAGGCCGGGGCGGGTCCAGATGTCACCCCAGGCGTGGCGGGTGATCATTTCCTGGAACTCTTCGTTGAAGGCGTTGCGCTTGGCCAGGCTGCGGTCGACGTGGGCATCGCCGAGTACCGCGCGACGCACCTGCATGCCGGCTTCGTAGCGTTCTTTTTCGTCCATCTCAAACTCCAAATCGGAACCTTGTAGGAGCGAGCAATTACGCGCGCAGGAAGGAAAGCACGCGCTGGCTGAAGGCATCCCCCGCCTGCACGTTGGACAGGTGCGCAGCGCGGAACTCCACCAGCTCGGCGCCGGGAATGCGAGCCTGCAGGAAGCGGCCGTCCTCGGTAGTGGTCACCGGGTCGACTGAGCCGCAGACCACCAGGGTCGGCGCGGTGATCGCACCGATCTCGCCACGGAAATCGGCATCACGCACGGCTGCGCAGTTGGCCGCATAACCTTCCGGCGACGTCTGCGCCAGCATGCCGACGATGGGCTCCACCTTGCCCGGCTCAGCCTCGGCAAAGTCAGCGGTGAACCAGCGCGAGATCGACGCGTCACGCAGGTTGCGCATGGCCTCGGCACCGCCGCTGAGTACGGTCTCGATGCGCGAGTTCCAGACTTCCGGGGTGCCGATCTTCGCGGCGGTATTGCACAGCACCAGCCGCGAGAGGCGCTCCGGCGCATGGATGCCCAGCCACTGACCGATCAGGCCGCCCATGGACAGACCACAGAAATGCGCGCGCGGAATGTCCAGCGCGTCCAGCAGCGCCAGCACGTCGCGGCCGTTCTGCTCGACGCTGTAGGGGCCGGGGGTGACCAGCGAAGCGCCGTGGCCACGGGTGTCATAGCGCAGCACGCGGAAGTGTTCGGCGAAGGCCGTGACCTGTGCGTCCCACATGTGCAGGTCGGTGCCCAGGGAGTTGGACAGCACCAGCACCGGCGCACCGGCCGGGCCGTCCAGTTGGTAGTTCAGGTCGCCATCGGCGAGACGTACGGCAGGCATGCAAGGCTCCTATCGGGATTCTTTGCGCAAGGAAAGTTCTTGGTGTTCGGCCAGCGTGCGCTCGACCCAGCGGCGCGCCTGACCCAGGTAATGGGCAGGATCGAGAAGACGATCCAGCTCCTCGGCATTCAGCTGTGCAGTGACCTCGGCATTGGCGCCGAGCACCACGCGCAGGTGCGCGCCCTCCTTCACCGCCTGCTTGCAGCACTTTTCCACCAGATGGTGCGCGGCATCACGGCCGATACGCTGGGCCAGGGCGATGCTCACTGCTTCGGCGAGCACCAGGCCGCGGGTCAGGTCGAGGTTGGCGAGCATGCGCTCGGCGTCGACTTCCAGGCCCGGCACGAGGGACAGCGCCTGTTGCAGGGCACCCGAGACGAGACAACACAGCTCCGGCAGGCTTTCCCACTCGGCGTGCCACAGGCCAAGGCTGCGCTCGTGTTCCTGGGGCATGGCGGCGAATAGCGTCGAGACCAGCCCCGGCGCACGGGTGGCCGCACCGATCAGCACGGCAGCGCCCACCGGATTGCGCTTGTGCGGCATGGTGGAGGAACCACCCTTGCCCGGCGCGGATGGCTCGAAGACTTCGCCGGCTTCGGTCTGCATCAGCAGGCTGAGGTCGCGGCCCAGTTTGCCGAGGCTGCCGGCGATCAGGCCGAGCAGGCTGGCAAACTCCACCAGACGGTCGCGCTGGGTGTGCCAGGGTTGCTCGGGCAGTTGCAGGTCCAGCTCTTCAGCCAACGTCTCAGCCACGGCAAAGGCCTTCTCACCCAATGCGGCGAGGCTGCCGGAAGCGCCGCCGAACTGCAGACAGAGCAGGCGCGGCTTGAGTTCGTCCAGGCGTTGGCGGTGGCGGGTCATCGCGCCCAGCCAACCGGCGATCTTCATGCCAAGGGTGACCGGCGTGGCATGTTGCAGCCAGGTGCGGCCGACCATGGGCGTACCGGCGTGGGCTTGTGCTTGAGCGACGAGCGCGTCGGCCAGTCGAGCGAGATCACTCTCCAGAAGCTCGATGGCAGCACGCAGTTGCAGGACCAGCCCGGAGTCCATGACGTCCTGGCTGGTGGCGCCCAGATGCACATAGCGCTCGGCCTCGGCGTCCTCAGCGGCGATGCGCTTGCCCAGCGCCTTCACCAGCGGGATCGCGGAATTGCCGGCACTGCAGATGGCCTGGGCCAGTGCCTCGAAATCGTAGAGCTCGGCGCGACAGGCAGCGGTGATGGGTGCCACCGCGTTCGCCGGGATCACGCCAACGCGGGCCTCGGCACGAGCCAGGGCGGCCTCGAAGTCGAGCATGCCCTGCACCCGGCCGTGGTCGCTGAAGATCGCGCGCATGGCGGGCTGGGTGAAGTAGGCGTCGAACAGAAGGTTGGTGCTCACGAGGCAGCTCCGGAGATCGGCGGGCGTTGTCGGGACAGTATGGCGCGTTGGGCGGCCCTCACCCCAGCCCTCTCCCAGAGGGAGAGGGAGCCGTTCGCAGTGAGAAGATATTCCGCCATGCATCCTGACTCTTCAGGATGCGCACGCAATCACCGCCATGACGGACAATCCCCTCTCCCTCCGGGAGAGGGTTAGGGTGAGGGGCTCTTGGGATCACACCCGCTCGACCACCAGCGCCACACCCTGCCCTACGCCCACGCACATGGTGCACAGACCGAGCTTGCCGCCCGTCTTCTGCAACTGATGCACAGCAGTGAGCACCAGCCGTGCACCGCTGGCGCCCAGCGGATGCCCAAGGGCGATGGCGCCGCCGTTGGGGTTCACCCGCGCATCGTCATCGGTGACGCCAAGTTCACGGGTCACCGCCAGGCCCTGCGCGGCGAAGGCTTCGTTCAGCTCGATGACGTCGAACTGATCCATCGACAGATTCAGGCGCTCCAGCAGCTT
Organism: Pseudomonas sp. HS-18; assembly: GCF_020401845.1. Lineage (NCBI taxonomy): Bacteria > Pseudomonadati > Pseudomonadota > Gammaproteobacteria > Pseudomonadales > Pseudomonadaceae > Pseudomonas > Pseudomonas sp. HS-18. The sequence continues at coordinate 2,626,786 of NZ_CP084413.1, read as the reverse complement.
GCGCACCGCCGGCACCGGGCCGATGCCCATCACCCGCGGGGCGACGCCGGCGCTGGCCATGCCGAGCACTTTCGCACGCGGTGTCAGGCCGTGTTTCTTCACCGCTTCAGCACTGGCGAGGATCAGCGCCACGGCGCCGTCGTTGACGCCCGAGGCGTTGCCGGCGGTGACGGTCTTGCCTTCGCCGTTGACCGGCTTGAGCTTGGCCAGCGCTTCCAGCGTAGTGTCCGGGCGCGGGTGTTCGTCGGTGTCGACGACGGTTTCGCCCTTGCGACCCTTGATCACTACCGGGACGATTTCCTCGGCGAAGTAACCGGAAGCCTGGGCGACGCCGGCGCGCTGCTGGCTGCGCAGGGAGAAGGCGTCCTGGTCAGCACGGTTGACGTTGTAATCGTCGGCCACGTTGTCGGCGGTCTGCGGCATCGCGTCCACGCCGTACTGCGCCTTCATCAGCGGGTTGATGAAGCGCCAGCCGATGGTGGTGTCCTCGATCTTCTGCCCACGGCCGAAGGCGCTGTCGGCCTTGCCCATTACGTAGGGCGCGCGGGACATGGACTCCACGCCGCCGGCAATGACCAGTTCGGCCTCGCCGCTGGCGATGGTGCGGAAGGCGGTGCCCACCGCGTCCAGGCCCGAGGCGCAGAGACGGTTGAGGGTCACGCCCGGCACGCTCTCCGGCAGGCCCGCCAGCAGCAGCGCCATGCGCGCGACGTTGCGGTTGTCCTCGCCGGCCTGGTTGGCGCAGCCGAGGTAGACCTCGTCCAGCGCGGCCCAGTCGACCTGCGGATTGCGCTCCACCAGCGCCTTCACCGGCACGGCGGCGAGGTCGTCGGCGCGCACACCGGCCAGCGCGCCGCCGAAGCGGCCGATGGGCGTGCGCACTGCGTCACAGATGAAGACCTCGCGGCTCATTCCTCACCTCCCTGCTGACCGTGAGCGGCAGCGGTGCGGGCCTCCAGGGCGCGCAGGGCTTCCAATTCGACCTCGGTCGGCGCGACGGTTTCGCTCACCTGCTCGGCGAAGCGAATCGCCCAGCCAGTTGCTTCCACGACCTGCTCGCGGGTCACGCCCGGGTGCAGCGAGGTGACGATGAATTCGTTGCTGCCGGCTTCCGGTTCCATGATGCACAGGTCGGTGATGATCGCCACCGGGCCTTTTCCGGGAAGGCCCAATTGCTGGCGGTGGTCGCCGCCCTCGCCGAAGCCGACCGAGGTGATGAAGGCCAGCTTGTCGACGAAGGTGCGGTGGGACTGTTTCAGGATGATCAGCACTTCCTTGGCGGAACCGGCGATTTCCGGCGCGCCGCCGGCGCCGGGTAGGCGCACTTTCGGCTTGTTGTAGTCGCCGATGACGGTGGTGTTGATATTGCCGAAGCGATCGACCTGGGCCGCGCCGAGGAAGCCGACGTCGATGCGCCCGCCCTGCAGCCAGTAACGGAAGATTTCGCCGGTGGGCACCACGGTGTCGGCCGTTTCGGCCAGCTCGCCGTCACCGATGGAAAGCGGCAGCACGCTGGGCTTGGCGCCGATGGGGCCGGATTCATAGATCAGGACCACGTCCGGCGAGGCAGTCAGACGCGCGAGGTTGGCAGCCTTGGACGGCAGGCCGATGCCGACGAAGCAGACGGCGCCGTTCTTCAGGCGGCGGGCGGCGGCCACGGTCATCATTTCATTGGTGCTGTAGGCGCTCATTACTTGGCCTCCGCGAGCTTGGTACGAAACTCGCTGAAATCTTTCGTGCCACGGATGTAGGTATCGATCCAGGCGTTGAAGGTGTCGCGGTCGCGGGCGATCGGGTCCCAGGCCTGGTAGAAGCGGTTGTCGCGCTCGGAGTAACCGTGGGCGTAGGACGGGTGCGAGCCGCCGGGCACCAGGCAGACGGCGGACAGCGCCCAGGTCGGCAGCACGCAGGAGTTCATCGGCGCGTTCAGGTCGTCGACGATTTCTTCCACGGTGACGATGCAGCGCTTGGCGGCCAGGGCGGCTTCCTTCTGCACACCGAGGATGCCCCACAGCAGCACGTTGCCCTTGCGGTCGGCCTTCTGCGCGTGGATCACGGTGACGTCCGGGCGTACCGAAGGCACGGCAGCCAGTTGCTCGCCGGTGAACGGGCAGTTGATGAACTTGATGTTCGGGTTGACCTTCGGCAGGTCGGAGCCGGCATAAGCGCGCAGCACCGCGAACGGCAGACCCGAGGCACCGGCGACGTAGGAGTTGGCCAGGTCGGCGTGGCTGTGCTCGTCGATCTCCAGCTCGCGCGGCCAGCCCTTCTCCACCGCGTCACGCAGGCGATGCAGTGAACCGACGCCAGGGTTGCCGCCCCAGGAGAAGGTCAGCTTGCGTACGCAGCCGGCACCGATCAGCAGGTCGTAGACCAGATCTGGCGTCATGCGGACCAGGTGCAGATCTTTCTTGCCCTGGCGAATCAGCTCGTGGGAGGCGGCGGTCGGAATCAGGTGGGTGAAGCCTTCGAGGGCGACGGTATCGCCGTCGTTGACGAAGCGCTCGACCGCTTCGCGGAGAGTCAGGAGTTCAGCCATGGTCGGTCTCGTTGTAGGGGTGGTGCAGGTGGGAAAAAGGTACCGCCGGGGGGATGGGCAAACAATGCGATAATCGACTATTGGTGCGAATATCGAACACTTCTCTTAGGGGACTAACGGCTGCGCTGCGAGTGAGGATTGCCATTTGAGCGAGTGCGCGGGAGGCGCAGCCCGCTGCAGGAGGGAGCTTGCTCGCGAACCCGCCCGGCGCCGGAGCAGCCGGAGATTGCGTTCGCGAGCAAGGACTGGGCGTACCCTCGGTCCTACCCGGTCAGGCCTCCTGCAGCGCGCGGGGGCGGTTGCTGCGGTCTTCGGCATCGGCGGAAACCGCCGGCTGCAGCTGGAAATCGAATTCGATCTCGGCGAAGCGCCCTTCTACTCCGCGCGCTTTGGCGGCGGCTGCGTCCTCGACGAAACGCACCTCGCCGATCAGCCCATCGCGGGTGGCATAGGCGAAGTCGTCCCACAGGTACTGGTCGCCGGCCAGGTTGATCTGTGTGGTCAGGTGGCGATGGCCCGGCGCGGAGATGAAGAAGTGGATGTGCGCCGGGCGCTGGCCGTGGCGGCCGAGTTGGTTCAGCAGCTCCTGGGTCGGGCCGTCCGGCGGGCAGCCGTAGCCGCTGGGCACGATGCTGCGCGCCTGGTAGCGGCCTTCGGCGTCGGTGACGATGCGCCGGCGCAGGTTGTACTCGGACTGGGTGCTGTCGAAATACGAGTAGGTGCCCTTGGTGTTGGCGTGCCAGAGGTCGACCACGGCGCCAGCCAGCGGCTTGCCGTCGAGGTCGAAGACGCGGCCGGAGAGGAACATCACGGTGCCGGCGTCTTTTCCGTCATCCATCCGCGCCTCGCCTTCGGACAGCGGCGCACCGGCCACGTACAGCGGGCCTTCGATGGTGCGCGGGGTACCACCTTCGATGCCGACCGCCGCGTCCTGGGCGTCCAGCAGCAGGTCGAGGTAGTGCTCGATGCCCAGGCCGGCGACGACCAGCCCGGCCTCCTGGCGCGCGCCGAGGCGGTTGAGGTAGTCCACGGCTTTCCAGAACTCGTCGGGGGTGACGTTCATGTCCTCGATGAGCCTGGCGGTGTCCTGCAGGATGCGCAGGACGAGGTTCTTCACCCGCGGGTTGCCGGCATCGTTCAGGGCGCCGCTGGCCTCTTCGAAGAAGGTCTGGATGTCGGCAGTCTGGGAAATCTTCACGGTCATGGTGCGATCCTCAAGTCTTGTTCTTGTCGAGTCGTACGGAACGAAAATCAGCGGTCGTCGGCATGGATCGAGGACGGATGGCGGCAGAGCCCGTCGACCTCGATGTCCATGTAGGGGAACAGCGGCAGCTGCATCAGGGTGTCGTGCAGTTCCTCGACGCTGGCGAGGTCGAACACGCTGTAGTTGGCGTAGTGCCCGGCGATGCGCCAGAGGTGGCGCCACTTGCCCTCGCGCTGCAGGCGCTGGGCCAGTTCCTTCTCGTCGGCCTTGAGCTGGGCGGCCTTGGCCGGGTCCATGTCGACGGGCAATTTCACGGTCATCTTCACGTGGAACAGCATCGGGTCATCTCCTCTATCGGGCAGTCGGGAACAGGTTGAAAATCAGGTGCGGCGGAAGCGCGCCAGGCGCTCTTCGTCCAGGCTCAGGCCCAGGCCGGGCGTGCGCGGTACGTGCAGCTGGAAGTCGCGGTAAACCGGCGCCTCGGTGACAATCTCCTCGGTTAGCAGCAGCGGGCCGAACAGCTCGGTGGACCAGGTCAGCTTCTCCAGGGTGATGAAGGCGTGGGCCGAGGCCAGGGTGCCGACGGCGCCTTCGAGCATGGTCCCGCCGTACAGCGCGATGCCCGCCGCTTCGGCGATCTGTGCAGTGCGCAGCACGGCGCGCGGGCCACCGTTCTTGGCGATCTTCAGGGCGAAGATGCTGGCGGCGCCGTCGGCGGCGAGACTGAAGGCGTCGGCCACGCTCTCGATGGACTCATCGGCCATGATCGGTGCCGGGCTGCGCTGGTTCAGGCGCACCTGGCCGCTGCGGTTGATGCGCGAGATGGGCTGTTCGATGAGGTCGATGCCGTTCTCGCCGAGCACCTGGCAGCCGCGGATGGCCTGGGATTCATCCCAACCCTGGTTGACGTCCACGCGCACGCTGGCGCGCTCGCCCAGGGCCTTCTTGATCGCCACCACGTGCTTGAGGTCCTGCTCCAGCGGGTTGGCGCCGATCTTCAGCTTGAAGATGCGGTGGCGGCGGATCTCCAGCATCTGTTCGGCTTCGGCGATGTCGCGGGCGGTGTCGCCGGAGGCCAGGGTCCAGGCCACTTCCAGGCTGTCGCGCACGCGGCCGCCGAGCAGCTCGCTGACCGGCAGGCCCAGGCGCTTGCCCTGGGCGTCCAGCAGCGCGCTCTCGATGCCGGATCGGGCGAAGGTGTTGCCCTTGATCGACTTGTCCAGGCGCTGCATGCAAGCGTTGATGTTGCTCGCATCCTGGCCCTGGAGCAGCGGCGCGAAGTGCGCGTCGATGTTGGCCTTGATGCTTTCCGGGCTCTCGTTGCCGTAGGCCAGGCCACCGATGGTAGTGGCTTCGCCGATGCCTTCGACGCCGTCGGAGCAGCGCAGGCGGATGATCACCAGCGTCTGCCGCTGCATGGTGTGCATGGCCAGCTTGTGCGGGCGGATGGTCGGCAGGTCGACGATGATCGACTCGATGCGTTCGATGACGGGGCTACTCATGGACGGCGTTCCGTTCTGCTATTTCTGAAGTGGCCGGGCTGCCAGCTGGCGATACCCGGAGGGTCTTTTCGCGATTCAAGAAGGATTGCGCCGGGGCCTGCGGCCAGTCCAATATCGATGCCGTCTGGTTGCATACCCTGGAGGTATCATGGAGCTGCGACACCTGCGCTACTTCCGCGAAGTGGCCGGCACCCTCAACTTCACCCGCGCCGCCGAGCGCCTGCACATCGCCCAGCCACCGCTGAGCCGGCAGATCCAGCAGCTCGAGGAACTGCTCGGCGTGCCCTTGCTGGAGCGCGGCCGGCCGCTGCGCCTGACCGACGCCGGACGCTATTTCCACGAGCAGACCGGCACCCTGCTGGCGCAGCTGGAGGGCATCTGCGAAAGCACCCGGCGCATCGGCCTGGGCGAGCGCCAGTGGTTCGGCATCGGTTTCGCGCCGTCGACGCTGTACGACGGCCTGCCCGAGCTGATCCGCGAGCTGCGCAGCGATGCCGGGCTGGAGCTGGGTTTGCAGGAAATGACCACAGTGCAGCAGGTCGAGGCGCTGAAAAGCGGGCGTATCGACATCGGCTTCGGGCGCATCCGCATCGACGACCCCGCCATTACCCAGCAGGTATTGCGCGAGGAGCCGATGGTCGCCGTGCTGCCGGCCGGGCATCGCCTGCTTGGCGCGCCGCTGAGCCTGGCGCAACTGGCCGGCGAGGACTTCGTGCTCTACCCCGCCAACCCGCGCCCCAGCTATGCCGACCATGTACTGGCGCTGTTCGCCAACCATGGCCTGAGCGTGCGCGTGACGCAGTGGACCAATGAGCTGCAGACCGCCATCGGCCTGGTCGCCGCCGGCCTGGGCGTGGCGCTGGTGCCGGCGTCGGTGCAACAGCAGCACCGCGCCGACATCGGCTACGCCAGGCTGACCGACGCCGAGGCGGTCTCGCCGATCATCCTCAGCCAGCGCCGCGGCGACGTCAGCACGCCATTGCAACGCTGCCTGCAACTGATCGGCGCAAACCTGCCGTAAGCGGAACATGGCGGCGCCTCAACCCAGGTCGCCGCCACCCACCGGCAAAGTCACGCCGGTGATGTAGCTGGCTTCGTCGGAGGCGAGGAAGAGGATCGCGCCGACCTGTTCGTCGATGGTCCCGTAACGCTTCATCAGGCTGCTGTTCTCGGTCTGGTCGATGATCTGCTGGTACCAGACTTTCTCCTGCTCGCTCTGCTGCGCTGCATTGCGCGGGATGCGCCGGGGCGGCGCCTCGGTGCCGCCGGGTGCGGTGGCATTCACCCGTACGCCGCGCTCGGCGGTCTCGAAGGCCAGGCAGGCGGTCAGCGCGTTCACCCCGCCTTTCGCCGCGCCGTAGGGCACGCGGTTCACCCCGCGGGTGGCAATGGATGACACGTTGACGATGGCGCCCGCGCCCTGCTCCAGCATCGGCACCAGCGCCGCGCGGCAGCACCACAGGGTGGGGAACAGCGAGCGGCGCACCTCGGCTTCGATCTCGTCTTCGGCGTAGTGCTCGAAAGGTTTGGCCCAGATGGTGCCGCCGACGTTGTTGATGAGGATATCGAGGCGGCCGAAGCGCTCGATGGTCTGCGCGACCACACCCTGGCAGTCGGCGAAACGCTCCAGGTCGGCGGTGAGAGTGAGGACTTCGCCGTGCTGGCCGAGGGCGTCCCGCAGTTCGTGGACGATCTCCGAACGGTCCACGGCGATGACCTTCGCGCCCTCTTCCACCAGCCGCTCGGCGACGCGCCGGCCGATGCCCTGGGCGGCGCCGGTGACGAGGGCAATCTTGTTGTTGAATCTTTTCATGGTGACCTCATGGCACTGGAGCGAGCCGCCCTGTAGGACCGAGGGGGGGCGCCTAGCCCTTGCTCGCGAACCAAAGCCCCGCTGCGAAGCTGTTCGCGAGCAAGCTTGCTCCTACGAAGAGCCGCCCCGCGTGGGTTGTCGGGAATCAGGCAGCGCTGGCGGCGAACTTCTCGTAGTAGAAATTCGCCGGAGTGATGCCCTGTTCTCGGATGTACTGGCTGACCGCCTCGACCATCGGCGGCGGGCCGCAGAGGTAGAGGTCCACTTCGCCGTCGTTCAGGTGCGCCGGCTCGATGTGCTGGGTGACGTAGCCCTTGCGCGGGTAGCTGCTCTGCGGGCTGGCCACGCAGGCGCTGAAGGTGAAGTTGGGAATGCGCGCGGCGAAGTCTTCCAGCCGGTCCATTTCCACCAGGTCAACGTCGTGGGTGACACCGTAGATGAGGTGCAGCGGGTGTTCGCTGCCGCGCTCGGCGATCTGTTCGAGCATCGCGGTGAAGGGCGCGAGGCCCGTACCGCCGGCCAGCAGCAACAGCGGTCGGTTGATCTCGCGCAGGTAGAAGCTGCCCAGCGGGCCGGCCAGGGACAGGGCGTCGCCGGCCTTGGCCAGGCCGGTAAGGAAGCTGCTCATCAGGCCGCCCGGCACATTGCGGATCAGGAAGCTGACCTCACCGTCCTTCTGCAGCGAGCTGAAGGAATAGGCGCGGCTCTGCTCGCTGCCCGGCACCTGCAGGTTGACGTACTGCCCCGGCAGGAAGGCCAGCCTGCTCAGCGACTCGCCCTTGATCGACAGCGCGATGGTGCTTTCGGAGAGCTGGCGCACCGCGCTGATGTTCGCTTCGAAACTGGCCTGGGCGGTCTTGCAGACCTGCGAGGAAGCCGGCACGCGTACCACGCAATCGCTCTGCGCACGCATCTGGCAGGTGAGCACGTAGCCCTGCTCGGCTTCATCCTCGGTCAGCGCGTCCTCGATGTATTCCTGGCCCAGGTCGTAGCGGCCGGCTTCGGCGAAGCACTTGCAGGTGCCGCAGGCGCCGTCGCGGCAATCCAGCGGAATGTTGATGCCCTGGCGGTAGGCCGCATCGGCCACGGTCTCGCTCGGGCTGGCGTCGATGAAGCGGGTAACGCCGTCTTCGAAGTTGAGGGCGATCTTGTGGTTCATGGCGTGCACCTCGATGCCGCGCAGGCGGCGTCGCGCGCGGCGAATCCACGCGCGCGACGCACAGCCCTGACGGCGAAATTAGATGTGGTAGATGTCGATGACTTGCCTGACGTAGTCGTTCTTCAGCACGACCTTCTTCGCCTTCACCAACGGCCGTTCGCCACGCACGTCGAGCGTGTAGAAGCTGGTGCCGAAGTAGCTGTCGACGGTCTTGTAGCGGAAGCTCAGGGTGTGCCAGTTGAAGCGCACCTGGCACTGCCCATCGGCCTCGCCGAGCACCTCGATGTTGCTCAGGTTGTGCGAGGTGCGCGTGTCCGGCAGGGTCGCGCTGGAGCGCTCGGTCTTGATGCGGAACACGCGGTCTTCCAGGCCGCCACGGTTGCCGTACCAGATCAGCGAGATTTCCCGCTGCGGGTCTTCGGTGAGCTGGTCGCGGTCGTCCCAGGAGGGCATCCAGAAGGTGGCATCGGCGGCGTACAACTCCAGCCAGGCATCCCAGTCCTTGTCATCGAGATAGCGCGCTTCGCGGTAGAGGAAGTCACGCACGAGTTCGTAGCGGCTCATCACACGTCCTCCTCTGTCAGCGCGATGTGATTGACCTGTTCGGCAGCCAGCGCGTCGATCATGGTCTGCTGCCAGTACTGGTGCTGCAGCACGAACAGGCCCTCGTCCTCGGTGCGCACGCCGGACAGCGCCGGCGCCAGGTCGATTTCCCGCGCTGCGTCGTCGGCGCCTTCGATCCAGTGCTTCGCCCCGCGCGACATGTCGTTCCAGCCACCGGCACTGCCCTGGTAGGCCTGCTGGCAGGAGCGGAATTCCTCCAGGTCGTCCGGCGTGGCCATGCCGCTGACGTTGAAGAAATCCTCGTACTGGCGGATGCGCTGGGCGCGCGCCTCGCTGCTCTCGCCCTTGGGCGCGATGCAATAGATGGTGATCTCGGTGCGGTTGACGTCGATGGGCCGGGCGATGCGGATCTGCGAGCTGAACTGGTCCATCAGGTAGACGTTGGGGTACAGGCAGAGGTTGCGCGAGTTCTCGATCATCCAGTCGGCGCGGGCCTGGCCATGGTCGCGTGCCAGCTCGTCGCGGCGCTCGAAGGCCGGGCGCGCCTCGGGGTTGGCCCAGCGGGTCCAGAGCAGCAGATGGCCGTGGTCGAAGGAGTAGAAACCGCCACCCTGCTTGGCCCAGCCACCGGCGCTCATGGTCTTCACGGCCTCGCCCGCTTCGCGCTGCTGACGCTGGTTCTGGGTGGCGGCGTAGTTCCAGTGCACGGAGCTGACATGATAGCCGTCGGCACCGTTCTCGGCGGTGAGCTTCCAGTTGCCTTCGTAGATGTAGCTGGAGGAACCGCGCAGGACTTCCAGTCCTTCGGGGGACTGGTCGACGATCATGTCGATGATCTTCGCCGACTCGCCCAGATGCTCCACCAGCGGCTTGACGTCGGCCTTCAGGCTGCCGAAGAGGAAGCCGCGATAGGACTCGAAGCGCGCCACTTTGGTCAGGTCGTGGGAGCCTTCGCAGTTGAAGCCTTCGGGGTAGCCGGCCTCGGCCGGGTCCTTCACCTTGAGCAGCTTGCCGGAATTGTTGAAGGTCCAGCCGTGGAACGGGCAGGTGTAGCTGGAACGGTTGCCGGACTTTTGCCGGCAGAGCATGGCGCCCTTGTGGCTGCAGGCGTTGAGGAAGGCGTTGAGCACGCCGTCCTTGTTGCGCGCGATGAAGACCGACTGGCGACCGATCATGGTGGTCAGGAAGTCGTTCTTCTCGGGGATCTGGCTTTCATGGGCGAGGTAGACCCAGTTGCCTTCGAAGATATGGGTCATCTCCAGGTCGAACAGGCGCGGGTCGGTGAACATCTCCCGGCGGCAGCGGTAGACGCCCTTCGCGGCGTCTTCCTCAAGCAGTGAACGCAAGTAGTCGATACCCAGGGACATGGCCAGGGCCTCCGTTGTTATTGTTCAGGCAGGCTCAGGTTAGGGCTGGGTACGCGGGGGCAATATCCGCTTTGTGCAGAGTGCTATCCGTTTTGTGCAGGCGTGCTGGTGAGCGGATGCCCTTGATTTGTGGCACGGGATTCGCGAGCAAGCTCGCTCCTACAGGCAGGGGCTGCCTCTGTGTGCTCTTGAGGGCTTCCAGAGCGACTTCCGAGCACTCCGAACGCCCCCGTTCAACGAGGGAATTTTTCGCCTAAGCGAAAAACCGGATGTCCGGGGCAAGACCTTTGGTTACTTTGGGCGGGGCGGCCATCCGTCGTTTGCCAAAGTGACTCGCCCGAGGGGGCGAAACAAAGAGTCGGAGCGCACGCCGATGCGGCGCAGGACGCCCAAACGGCACACCCATCCAATATTGGAACCAAGGCTAACCAGCAGGAACGGCTCAGGTGCGACGCTTGAAAGTTTCCGAAGGCAACTCGCCAAACTGCTGCCGATACCCCTCGGCAAACCGCCCCAGGTGCAGGAAGCCATAGTCGAGCGCCAGTTCGGTCACGCTGCGGACGTTGCAAGCCGGGTCCGCCAGGCACGAGCGAATACGCTCCAGCTTGAGCCGGCGGATGTACTGCCGCGGCGTGGCGCCGGCATGGCGCTCGAACAGCGTGTACAACGAGCGCAGGCTCATGGACGCCTGGCGCGCCAGGGCTTCGACATCGATGTCCTCGCGCAGGTGGCCTTCGATGTACGCCTCGATGCGCTCGAAGGAGGCGCTGCCGCCAGCGATGGGCTCGCGGCTGACATTGGTCTTCAGCAGGGTCAGCAGCTTGCTGGCGACGATCTGCTGGTAGTGCTCGTCCACCCGAGCCAGACGTTCGCCGGCTTCGGACTCCTGGCAGACCATCGACAACAGGTTCACGAAGCCTTCCAGTTCGCCCAGCCGGTAGCGATTCTCGGTGAAGCGCACGCCACCGCGCGGTGCGTTCCAGCGCTGCTCGGCACAGATGGTTTCGAGCAGGGTCACCGGAATCTTCAGGATGAATTTCTCGCAGTCGTCCGAGTAGGTCAGGTCGACCGGATCGTCCGGGTTGATCAACAGCAGCTCGCCCGGCGCCAGGTAGCGCTCCTGGCGCTGGCCGCGCCAAAGGCAGTGGCCGCTGAGGAGAATCTGCAGATGGAAGATGCTTTCCAACGCCGGCGAGGTGACGCGCACCGCGCCGCCATAGCTGATACGGCAAAGGTCGAGGCTGGCGAAGCGGCGGTGGTTGAGGCTGGCCTGGGGATGACCGTGCGCCGGCAGGCGCAGGTCGTGGGTGCCCACGTGCTGGTTGACGTAACCGGAAACCGCGTAAGGATCGGCACGCTCGAATACACGGCTGCGCTCGCTCAGCAGGCTTTGCATAGAGGCACTCACAGTTGTTGTTAGTGGCCGCAATCTGCGTTGCGGTGCATCCAGTCTATGCAAGTGCAGCAGGGTCGGCGCGAGGCAGAGATGAATGGCAACACAATCCCTGCCCCGCTCGCTGCTCAGGTAGCGTCGGCGTGGCTCACCAGCCCCTTGACCAGCACCGCCGCCGTGGCGATAGCGGCCGGCACCATCAACGCGGTCAACACCTGCTCGAAGTTCCAGCCCAGGCCCAGCAGGGTCGCGCCGATCCAGGCGCCGAGGATGGCGCCGAAGCGGCCGATGCCGAGCATCCAGGACACGCCCGTGGCGCGTCCCTGGGTCGGGTAGAAGCGCGCGGCGAGAGACGGCATGGCCGACTGCGCGCCGTTCACGCACATTCCGGCAGCCAGCACCAGGGTCGCCAGGAGCGTGACGGTACCCAGGCTCTGCCCGACGAAGTAGGCGAACACGCCCGCCAGGCAATAGAAGATGCCGATGACCTTGTGCGGATTGAAGCGGTCCATGGCCCAGCCCACCGCCACCGAACTGAGCACCCCGCCGAGCTGGAACAGCGCGCCGATGAAGGCGGCCTGCTCCATGCTCGCGCCGGCGTCGCGCATCAGCGTCGGCAGCCAGCTGGTGAGCAGGTAGACGATCACCAGGCCCATGAAATAGGTCAGCCACAGCAGCAGGGTTCCCGCGCTGTAGGTGCCGGAGAAGATCACCTTGAACACGTTGCGGCTCTGCACCGTCTTCTGTTCCGGCACGCTGAACTCGCGGGCCGTGACCACCTCGGCCGGCGCGATGGGCGCCAGCACGCGCTTGACCTTGTCTGCTCCGCGATTGCGCACCACCAGGAAACGCGCCGACTCCGGCAGCCATACCAGCAGCACCACCGCCAGCAGCAGCGGCAGAACGCCGCCGAGCAACAGCAGGCTGTGCCAGCCGTAGGCCGGGATCAGTTTGGCGGAGACAAAGCCGCCCGAGGCCATGCCGAGATTGAAGCCACAGAACATGCTGGTCACCAGCAGCGACTTGAGGCGCTCGGGGGTGTACTCCGAGAGCAGCGTGGTCGCGTTGGGCATCGCCGCGCCCAGGCCGATCCCGGTCAGCAGGCGCAGCGCCATCAGCTGTTCGAGGTTGCTGCTGTAGGCCGACAGAAGGCTGAACAGTCCGAACAGGAATACCGCTACCACCAGTACGCCCTTGCGCCCGAAACGGTCGGCCAGCGGGCCGGAGCCCAGGGCGCCGAACACCATGCCGATCAACGCGGCGCTCATCACCGGACCGAGGCTGGCGCGGTCAATGCCCCAGTCCTGGGTCAGCGCCGGGGCGATGAAGCCCATGGCGGCGGTATCCAGACCGTCGAGGAAAACGATGAGGAAGCACAGCAGCACGATGCGGCACTGGTACAGCGACAGCGGCTGGGCGTTGATGAAGGACTGGACGTCGAGGGTGCCGGCAGCGGGCACGTGGGCGGAACTGGTCATGCGAAGACTTCCTGCGAAGGCGTCGTCGCGGGAAGGCCGGCTGGATCGCCCTGCACTCCCGCAAGCTGGACAGGAATGAGGCGCGAGCCGGTGGACGCAAGGACCGGCGGATGGGGCAGGCACACAGGGGCCATGGCTGACGCTCATTGTTGTTATTACCCGTCCGGCTGGACGGGTCGAGCAACAGTACGAAGAGACGTGCAGCCGTTCAATTCGATAATCGCCACAGTGGGCGGTTAGCGAACGGGTTTAGCGCTGAGCCGATCCGAGCCGCGACTAATGGAACAGCCGTGTGCCCAGCTCGCGGCTGGCCTCAAGCAGCACCGGTAGGAAGCGCGTTTCCAGCTCCTGGCGCGACACGCGCCCGGCGTGGGTGCCGACGTTCAGCGCGGCCAGCACCTGACCGGCGGAATCCTTCAGCGGCACGGCGATGGAGCGCAGCCCGACTTCCAGTTCCTGGTCGATGATCACCCAGCCCTGCTGGCGGATCTCGGCGATGCTCGCGCGCAGCATTTCCGGGGTGTGCACGGTACGGCTGGTTTTCACCTGCAGGTCGGCGTGGGCGAGGTAGTCCTCCAGCGCGTCGTCGTTCAGCCCGGCGAGCAGGATGCGGCCCATGGAGGTGCAGTACGCCGGCAGGCGGCTGCCGACGCTCAGGTCCACCGAAATCAGGCGCTGCGGCGTGGCCGAGCGGGCGATGTAGAGAATCTCGTCGCCTTCGAGCGTGGCCATCGAACAGGCTTCGTGCAGTTGCTCGCTCAAACGGTCGAGGATCGGTTGCGCGGTGACTGCCAGCGGCGTCGAGGACAGGTAGGCGTGCCCCAGGGTCAGCACCTTCGGCAACAGCGAATAGGTGCGGCCGTCGGAGGTGACGTAGCCCAGCTTCATCAGCGTGTGCAGGCAGCGGCGTACGGCGGCGCGGGGAATTTCGGTGCGGTGGCTGATCTGCGCGATGGTCAGGTGCCGTTTGCGCTCCTGGAACGCGTGGATCACCGCCAGGCCACGGGCCAGCGAGGTCATGAAGTTCGGGTCGCCGGTGAAGGCCTCGATGCGCTTGGCGGGCGAAGCGATGATCGGCGGCGCAAGGGGCGGCAGGCTGGCACGGGGGGAGTCGGTCATTGTTGTTGTCCTGGCAGGCGAATGCCGGGCGATTATCGACACGCATGGGCGATTATCGCAACACACTTGGCCGATTATCGAACAGAGGTTATCCATGCTTAGCGAATCTAGCGCATCGCGCCAGGGACAACCTGGGTTCGCGAGCAAGCTCGCTCCTTCAGGAAAACGCCTGCGCGCTCTTCGTAGGGCCAAGGGGACGCCTAGTCCTTGCTTGCGAACAACTCTCGACAGCCCGCGCGACCGCCTACAGCGGCTCCAGCTTCAACTGCCGCAACCGGCTCAGCGTTCGCGAGAAGTCCAGCGCGGCCCCGCCCGCCGCCAACTCGTCCAGCGACACCGTGGCGAACAATTGCAGCCTCAACTGCCGGTCGTAGGCGATATCGATGAAGTTGAGGAAGCGCATGCTCACGTCCGGCGGGTAGTCCGCTAGCGGGCCGAGACCGCTCACCGCCATGCGCGGGAAATGCTCGATCAGCCACAGGTAATCGCTGGCTGAGCGCGGGCGTTCGAACATTTCGCTGAAATCCATCCACGCACAGTGATCGTCGTGGGCATGCACCTTCAGCGGGTGGTGATTGACGCTGAGCACCTCGTCGAACTTCGCGTCCGCCGCCAGCCCCAGTCGGGAACCGACCAGTTCGAGATCATCGGCGCGCGCCGGCCAGAGGAAGCTGCCCCACTCTTCCAGCGACGTACTGTGCTCGCGATAGTCCTGCCCGGCATCCACCGAAATCACGTCGAAGCGCTTTTCGATCAGCTCGATGGCCGGACGGAAGCGCTCGCGGTACAGCGGGTTCGGACAGAGATTTTCCGGTTCATAGTTGGACGTACAGACCAGGCCTACGCCTTCGTCCACCAGCACCTTCAGCATCCGCCCCAGGAGCATGGCGTCGCCGATGTCGTGCACGTGGAATTCGTCGAAGCACAGCAGCCTGGTTTCCTCGGCGATGGCGCGGGCCACGCGCACCAGCGGGTCGGACTGCCCGGTGATCGCCAGCATGCGTGATTGCAGTTCCTGCAGGAAAGCATGGAAGTGCACGCGGCGCTTGGCCTGGGTCGGCGCGGCGGCGAAGAACTGGTCCATGACGAAGCTCTTGCCGCGCCCCACACCGCCCCACAGGTAGACGCCTGCGACTGGTTTGCGCAGGAAACCGTGACGCCCGGCAAGGAAGTCGTCGAGCCAGGTGGCGAGGTGGTCCACCGCCGTCACCTGAGCTTCGTCAGCGCGATAGCCGCGCTCGTCGAGCGCGGCCGCGAAGTGCCGCCGAACGCGGTCGGCGACCGGTTCGGCGGATGTCTCATGGAGTCGTGTATCAGAAGTCAAAGAACACCGTTTCCGCATTTCCCTGGACGCGGATATCAAACCGGTAAGCGAGCCTCCCGTCCACCTCGCAACGCTTTGCAATGAGGGTTTGCCGACGTTCGGGCTGCTCGATCAGGTTCAGGATCGGGTCCACGGCATTCGCTTGCGCCTCGTCGTCGAAGTACAGGCGCGTCTGCAAATGGAGATTGATACCCCGGGCGAACAGCGAGACGTTGATGTGCGGCGCCATGGGCACACCGGCAGCATTTTTCACCACACCGGGCTTGATGGTCTGCACCTGCCACTCGCCAGCATCGAAGGTCGTTGCCGTGCGTCCGAAGCCATTGAAGGGCTTTTCCAGATCGAAGGTAGTGTCATACACGCCCTCATGATTCGCCTGCCACAACTCGAGGAAGGAATCGCGGATCAGGTGGCCGTTGCCGTCGTACACATGGCCGATCAGCAGGATGTGTTCGCCGGGCGCGCCGGGCTTGGCCATCTCACTCCAGATTTCCTGGTCACGGGCCGGATTACCGGCGGCGGCCAGCGCCAGGCCGATGTGCACGTAGGGGCCGGCGGTCTGCGAGGGGGTTTCCGGCAGCAGTTCGATAGGCATGGTCGGTCCTCCTCACTTGTTCTCGAAATGGGTCTTGCGCTGGCCGCGCAGCACGATATCGAAGCGATAGGCCAGGCAGTCCATGGGGTTGGCGTTGCTCATGTCGAGCTTCGCGATCAGGCTTTCCACCGCATCCGGGTTGGCGATGGACCTGACGATGGGGCACATCGGAATCAGCGGGTCGCCCTCGAAGTACAGCTGGGTGATCAGCCGCGTGGAGATCGACGGGCCGCTGATGGAGAAGTGGATGTGCGCCGGGCGCCAGTCGTTCGGGCCGTTGCGCCAGGGATACGGGCCGGGCTTGATGGTGCGGAAGACGTATCGTCCTTCGCTGTCGGTCAGCGCACGGCCGACGCCGCCGAAGTTCGGGTCCAGCGGCGCGAGATAACGGTCGTTCTTGTGGCGATAACGGCCGCCGGCGTTGGCCTGCCACATCTCCACCAGGGTATGCGGCACAGGCTTGCCGTACTGGTCCATGACCCGGCCGGAAACGATGATGCGCTCACCGATGGGCAGGCCACCGTTGTTGAAGTTGAGCAGCAGGTCATTGTCGTGCTCGCCCATCTTCAGGTGCGAGAAGTCCGGGCCACTGGTTTCGGAAACCGATTGCGGAATGCTCACCAGCGCCTGGCGCGGGGAACGGGTGATGGAAGTCTTGTAGTCGGGCGTGAGGGCTTTGGGGTGCCAGTTTCGGTCACGAATGACGAAGCGGCTGTTTTCCGCGTCGGACATATCGGTCTCCTCTTGTTGGATTTATAGGAGCCTGTTGCATCAGGCAGTGCGGCAGAGTGTCACCCGCCCAACGGACCTGGAAAATTGAAAAGATACCCGCCATCCATAACCATCTGGTTATGGATAAGTCTCGCTGCGATAAGCTTCCCCCACCTCGCGCAGTACCTCCAAGCACCAGTGCGCACCGAGGGAAAGCGGCAGCGTCGAGTTGCTGCAAATCCCCACTGAACCGCCCGGTTCCTGTACATCCAGCGGCAGTTCGACCATCTCGCCGGAGCGCAGGTCCAGGCGCACCGAATCCAGCGGAGCGATCCACAGGGCATCACTGGTCAATACATAACGGCGGCTGAGCACCGTGGACAGGGTTTCCAGCCTCTGGCGCGGCTGGCCGAGGCCGCTCTGCACCAGCAGGCTGTCGGCGGACTTGCGGATGGTGGTGCCGGCCAGCGGCAGCACCAGCGGCCAGTCGTCCAGCGCCGAGGGCGGCAGCGGGCGACCCAGCAGCGGATGGCCGGCGCGGGCCACCAGGGTCATCGCCTCGCTGTACAGGTGCTCGAAAGCGAGGCCCTGGATCTGCGGGCTTTCGGTCATGCGACCGACCACCAGGTCCAGCTCGCCCACACGCAATTGCGAGAGCAGGTGCGCACTCGGCCCGGTCACCACGCTGACCACCAGCGCCGGGTGACGCTCGTGCAGGCGCCGCACCGTCTCCGGCATCAGCAGGCTTTCGACGGTGGAGAGCACGCCCAGGCGTACCGTGCTGGAGGCGTACTCGCCGCCGCGCAGGCTGTTCACGCCGTCACGCAGCGCCTGCACGCAGGGGCCGGCGTAGCGCAGGAAGGCTACTCCCGCTTCCGTCAGACTGGCCCCGCTCTTGCCGCGCTCGAACAGGCTGGCTTCGAGCAGGTCCTCCAGCTCCTTGAGCGTCTTCGAGATGGCCGGCTGGCTCACGGCCAGGGCATCCGCCGCGCGGGCCAGGCTGCCCTGGCGGGCCACTTCGAGGAAGCACACGAGGTGGCGGAACTTGATACGCGAATCGATATTCATGGCGGCTCAACGCAGCTCGCGGAACGCGCGGGGCGAAAACCCGGCGTAGCGCTTGAAGAATCGGGAGAAATACGCGGGTTCGGAGAAGCCCAGGCTGTCCGACACCTGCTGGATGGTCATGGCTGTGTACACCAGGTTGCGCTTGGCCTCCAGCAGCAGGCGCTGGTGGATCATCTGCAGCGCCGACTGCCCGGCCAGGCGCCGGCACAGCGCATTGAGGTGCGCGGCGCTGATGCCCAGCGCCGCCGCGTAGTGTTCGATGGGCCGATGCAACCGGAAATCCTGCTCCAGCCGGCGGGAGAACGCCTGCATATGCTCGACGCCGCGATCCTGCTGGCTTGCCTCCGCACGGGACTGCTCCAGCGCCCGGCGGCTGAGCCAGACCAGCAGCATGTTGAGCAGCGATTGCAGCATCAGGTCGCGGCCCGGCGCCTGCCCGGCGTACTCGCGGTCGATGGATTCGAACAGCGCATCCAGGTGACGCTTGCCCTCGCCCACGGCAAAGCACGCCGGCTGCTCCAGCACCGTGCTTTCCAGCAGGCTACCGAGCTGTTCGGCCAGTGGCAGACCCATGCTCAACACCCAGCCCTGCACGTCCTCGGCGAAGCGAAAACCGTGCACCGCCAGCGCCGGCGTGACCTGCAGCGACGCCTCGCGGATCGGCGTCAGCTGCCCCTCCACCTCCAGCTCCGCCGCACCGGCCTGCACGTAGAGCAGTTGCACCAGGTCGCCATGGCGATGCGGGCGGATTTCCCAGTCATGCAGGCGACTGCGCGAGGCGATCGACTCGCAGTGGATCAGGTCCGGCGTCGGCCAAACCGTCGTTTCGCCATACAGGCGGAACACCGGGACCGGATTGTCAGCACGTTGTTCGATCACCGCCCGCATCCATGAAAAATCCAAGAAGACTGTTGGAAATTACCTTCAAAGACCGATCCCATCCACAAAAAATGCAGGAGATAAAAACAACAGCGCTCTCCAAGGAGCCACGCCATGAAGACCCAAGTCGCCATTATCGGCGCCGGCCCTGCCGGCCTCCTGCTTGGCCAGTTGCTGCACAAGGCTGGCATCGACACCGTGATTCTCGAACGCCAGACCCCCGACTACGTGCTCGGCCGCATCCGCGCCGGGGTACTCGAACAGGGCACCGCCGACCTGCTGCGCGAAGCCGGAGCCGGCGCGCGGATGGACGCCGAAGGGTTGCTCCACGACGGTTTCGAGCTGGTGCTCAACGGCCGCCGCGAGCGTATCGACCTCAAGGCCCTCACCGGCGGCAAGCAGGTGATGGTGTACGGCCAGACCGAAGTCACCCGCGACCTGATGCAGGCCCGCGCAGCCAGCGGCGCGATGAGCGTGTATGAAGCGACTGACGTGGAGCTGCACGACGTCACCAGCGACAAGCCCTACGTCACGTTCACCCATCAGGGCGAACGCGTGCGCCTGGACTGCGACTACATCGCCGGCTGCGACGGCTTCCACGGCGTGGCCCGGCGCAGCATTCCCGCCGAGCGCCTGAGCGTCTTCGAACGCGTCTACCCCTTCGGCTGGCTCGGCCTGCTCAGCGACACCCCGCCGGTCAGCCACGAACTCATCTACGCCAGCAGCGAGCGCGGTTTCAGCCTGTGCAGCCAGCGCAGCGCCACCCGTAGCCGCTACTACCTGCAGGTAGGGTTGGATGAGAAGGTGGAGGATTGGTCTGACGGGCGTTTCTGGGACGAGCTCAAACGCCGTATTCCCGAAGACGTTGCGCGCCAGTTGGTGACCGGGGCGTCGCTGGAAAAGAGCATCGCCCCGCTGCGCAGCTTCGTGGTGGAGCCGCTGCAGTACGGCCGGCTGTTCCTGGTCGGCGACGCCGGGCACATCGTCCCGCCCACCGGCGCGAAGGGACTGAACCTGGCGGCCAGTGACGTTGACGCGCTGCATCGCATCCTGGTGAAAGTCTACGCCGACGGCCGAACCGACTTGCTGGCGCAGTACTCGCCGATTGCCCTGCGGCGCATCTGGAAGGCCGAGCGCTTCTCCTGGTGGATGACCTCGATGCTGCACCAGTTCCCCGACAGCGACGCCTTCACCCGGCGCATGCTGGAGACCGAGCTGGACTACTTCCTCGGCTCCGAGGCCGGGCGCACGACCATTGCCGAGAACTATGTCGGGTTGCCGTTCGAGGACGTGGCTTAGTGCCGACTCACCGAGCTTGCAGGAGCAACCGTCGTTCCCTGGCTGTTCGTACCGATGCTTTCCCCTCTCCCGCTCGCGGGAGAGGGTTAGGGTGAGGGGCTCTTGATCGGGCAGGAGCGAGCTTGCTCGCGAACCGCCCCAAAGGCGAACCCACTCGCACGACTGTTCGCAAGCAGGCTCGCTCCTACAAAAAGCATCGCGATCTATCCTTACCCTCCAGCCACATCGCTCGCCGCGACACCGCCGGAGGCCGTCATCGACCCGGACGAAGCCAACTTCCTCAGCTACCTGCTCGCCGAAAGCGGCGACGGAGACGCGCGCGCCTTCGCCACGCTGTACCGCTGCACCGCCCCGCGCCTCTACCCCTTGGCGCTGAAGCTGAAGGCCGATCAGACACAGGCAGACGCCCTGCTGGTCGACACCTTCCTCCACGTCTGGACCGACGCCGACCGCTATCACCCCGCGCGAATCGCCGCGCTGGACTGGATGATCGCCCTGCTCTACCAGCTCGCCGGCCACCCTTCCCCACCGCCCAGCGACGAACCCTGGCCGGAACTGCCGCCCCCGGACGAACTCTGGCCCGCCATCCATGCGCGCCTGCCCGATGACGAAGAGGACAGCCCCGGCCTGCGCTGGCCGCTGATCATCGCCAGCGTGGTCGGCGTGCTGATCGGCGCGGTGATCTGCCTGAGCCTGCTGATGGAGCTGCGCCCCGCGACTTAGGCGCTTGCCTGAAAGACGATGGCTGCCGCCGCACATCCGCTCTCCGTATATCCGGAAACTCCCCGCCACACCCCGTAACCCGCCATAAAAACCCTGAATTCGGTGCGGCATCACCTTGCCAATCCGTCACGCAGTTGGCATAAACGTCCGAATGTTTTTCGCACACATAACAAGGAAGTTTCGATGCGCATTCTCGGACGCGTCCTACTGGCGATTTTGCTGCTGCTCTTGCTCGTCGGCGGCCTCATCGCCTGGTACACCGCGCATCCCAACCTGCCGGAATACACTCCGCCGCAGAAGATGATCCACCTCGAGGAGCAGTGGTCCAAACAGGACCGCGAAACCTACTACTACACGCCCCAGGGCACCCAGGTGAAAGGCCTGCGCTACGACTGGTTCACCCACCTCGAGCAGCCTTTCAACAAGGACAAGTTCGCCTCCCCGGAAAACCTTGCGCGCTTCGGCTTCCTCATCGAGCCCGAGCAGATCGGCCGCGCCCCTGACGACACCCTGGCCGCCACCGCAAAGAATCCCGGCAACCTGCCGGTCGGCTTTGCCCGCCACCAGGACGGCGAGACCGGCGCCTGGTACCTGGACATCACCTGCTCCGCCTGCCACACCGGCGAGCTGCGCTACAAAGGCACCGCCATCCGCATCGACGGCGGCGCGGCCATGCACTCCATCGCCTCCACCGTGCCCACCCTGCGCGGCGGCGCGTTCGGCCAGGCGCTGGGCGCCAGCCTCGCCTCCACCTACTACGTGCCGTGGAAGTTCGACCGCTTCGCCAAGGGCGTACTGGGCGACCGCTATCCCAAGGGCAAGGCCGCGCTCAAGCGCGACGTGCGCAACGTGCTCGGCACCCTCGTCTCCACCGCCTGGAACGACACCCACCGCGGCCTCTACCCGACCCTGGAAGGCCCCGGCCGCGCCGACGCCTTCGGACGTATCGCCAACAGCGTGTTCGGCGATGGCATCGACGCCTCCAACTACCGCGTCGCCAACGCCCCGGTGAACTACCCGCAGGTGTGGGACATCTGGAAATTCGACTGGGTGCAGTGGAACGGCTCGGCCATGCAGCCCATGGCCCGCAACATCGGCGAAGCCCTTGGCGTCGGCGCCACCCTGCGCCTGTTCGAAAGCGACGGCAAGCCGGTGATGGGCGATGAGCGCTACGCCTCCAGCGTGCGCCTGCGCGACCTCTACACCCTCGAAGAAACCCTCAAGCAGCTCAAGCCGCCGGCCTGGCCGAAAGACGTCTTCGGCGAGATCGACCTGAAGAAAGCCTCCCAGGGCCGCGCCCTGTTCCAGGCCAACTGCGTCTACTGCCACGGCCCGCACGTGAAAGAGCCCGGAGCCAAGGACTACATCGCCCCGGCCCGCGTGCCCGAGTGGCGCATGAAGCTGGTGTCCACGAAAGAGATCGGCACCGACCCGACCACCGCCGACAACATCGCCGACCACACCTTCGACATCCGCGCGCTGAAGCTGAAGACCGACGAGCTGCAGGGCATGAACGTCCACCTCTACCCGCAGAGCGACGTGCCACTGGACCTGTCGAAGATCTCCGCCGCCAAGGGCCTGGCCTACGTCACCGCCTTCGTCGAGCAGCGCGCCTACCGCGACGCGCACATCAGCGAGCCACAGCAGCAGGAAATGAACGGCTACGGCCTGCCCATCGGCGTGCAGGAACTGCGCGCCTACAAGGCCCGCCCGCTGGACGGCATCTGGGCCACCCCGCCCTTCCTGCACAACGGCTCGGTGCCCAACCTGTTCCAGATGCTCTCCCCGGTGGCCGAGCGCGACGCGCAGTTCTGGGTCGGCAGCTTCGAGTACGACCCCAAGTTCGCCGGCTATCGCACCGAGCGCTTCCCCGGCGGCTTCCTCTACAAGACCAGCGTCACCGGCAACAGCAACCGCGGCCACGAATTCCGCGACGGCTGCCGCCAGGACGGCGTCATCGGCCGCGCCCTGTCGCCGGAAGAACGCTGGGCGCTGGTGGAATACCTGAAGGTGCTGGGCAACGCCGAATACGAAAGCAAGCTCGACCCGAACGTCCCCACCCCAGCGTGGACGCCCGGGCCAAAGTGCGAATGACCGGCCAGCGCTGAACTGTCTTTTGTTTTTTTGTAGGACCGAGGGGGACGCCTAGTCCTTGCTCGCGAACAGACTCCCCACCGCTCCAGAGTGAAGCGGGTTCGCGAGCAAGCTCGCTCCTACAGGCAACCCTAGGCTCCGCAGCAACCTGTAACACCGATCCGCCCCCTCTCCCCCTGGGAGAGGGCTGGGGTGAGGGCCAGCCGCCCGCTCCCAAGCACCACCGAAACACCGACCCCATCCCCTCTCCCTTCAGGGAGAGGGCTAGGGAGAGGGAAACGCTCCACAGCCAGCCCGCACGGGCCAGGGAACGGAATCCCCTCCAAAAAAAGAAAACACCAAAGGACCCCGTGCCATGCGCTCCCTGCTCACCCGAATCTGGCTCTTCCTCGGCAAATGGCTCGGCCGTCTGCTGCTCGCCATCGCTGCCATCGGCCTGCTCGGCTGGGGCATCGGCAGCCTCTACTACGCCTGGAAATTCTCCGGCCCCGTCTCCGCCCAGGAAGAAATCCCGCCGGGCGAAGCCCAGCTCACCCAGGCCATCATCGAAGACGCCGTGCGCATCGTCGAACAGCACCGCGACAACACCCGCGTGCTGCGTGATGCCCACGCCAAGGCCCACGGCTGCGTGAAGGCCGAAGTCACGGTCGCCAGCGACATCGCCCCCGGCCTGCGCCAGGGCGTGTTTGCCGAACCGGGCCACAAGTGGGAGGCCATGGTCCGCTTCTCCAACGGCAACGCCTACCCGCAGTTCGACAGCGCCCGCGACGCCCGCGGCATGGCCATCAAACTGCTCGACGTCCCCGGCGCCAAG
The DNA here is from genome assembly GCF_020401845.1 of Pseudomonas sp. HS-18. Lineage (NCBI taxonomy): Bacteria > Pseudomonadati > Pseudomonadota > Gammaproteobacteria > Pseudomonadales > Pseudomonadaceae > Pseudomonas > Pseudomonas sp. HS-18. Next base: position 2,603,141 of record NZ_CP084413.1, on the reverse strand, counting down.
CTGATGCCCGGCAAGGGCCACGACACCGAGCAGGACTTCGTCATGTTCAACCACCCGGTGTTCTTCGTCCGCGACGTCGCCGAATACCGGCAGAACTTCGCCGCCCAGGCCAGCGGCCAGAAGGTCGCCGCCTTCTTCCCCAGCTGGAAGCCCAGCACCTGGGAAATCCGCCACCTGGTCATCGCCCTGCAGACCCTCGCCCCCGCGCCCGACAGCCCCTTCGAAACCGGCTACAACGGCATCGCGCCGTACAAGCTGGGCGAGGCGAACAACATCAAGTTCCGCGTCATCCCGCAGACCGAAGGCTGCCCGGCCTACCAGCTACCCAAGCTCAACGAAAAACTGCCCAACTTCCTGCGCACCGCCATGTACCAGCAACTCTCGGTCGACCGCGTACCCGCCTGCTTCGCCCTGCAAGTGCAGAAACAGGACCCGAGCAAGTACATGCCCATCGAAGACACCAGCGTCGAATGGAGCGAATCCGACGCCCCCTTCCAGACCGTCGCCACCGTCAGCATCCCGCCCCAGGACTTCGACAGCCGCGAGCAGAACCTCGCCTGCGACAACATCTCCTACAACCCGTGGCATGCCCTGCCGGAGCACCAGCCAATTGGCGGGATCAACCGGTTGCGGAAGGCGGTTTATGAGGCGGTGAGTGTTTATCGGCATCAGCGCAATGGGGGGGGGTGGGGAATGAGTTACAGAAACAGCTATTAATCTAACGACAAAGAACTTATGAAGTAGCTCTTGAACGAGCTCACCGACCCTATTTAGCGAGTGACGTTTTGAGCCAACTTACTCGGATAGAAACACAGCAGAGAATATTTTAAAAATTACACAAGCACGCATAAAAGAACAGAAAGAAGGAGAAAAAATTGGACTTCACACTAGACACATCAGAAAAAATCATATCTCTAATCGCAGGACTTATAGCCATTGGATCAGTGATTTTTTTCAAGAAAAAGACAGGGGACACAACACCAGCTCAAGCCACACAAACCAACACCAACACCAACACCAACACCAACACCAACACCAACACCAACACTCAGATGGTGACAATTAATCTCACCGAAACTACCCCAACAGCACAAAAAGAATCGGACGCAAGCACAAATAACTTAGACATAGTCGAACTCAAAAGAAAAATTAGAATCCTTTTTATAGATGATGACACTGACTTCAAGATTGTTGGAATCCTCAAAAACATGGGATGGTCGTATACAAATATAATCATAGATGCGACATCTCTAGAGCAGCCAGAAATCACCGAAGCCGATGTGATTTTTGTCGACATCCAAGGCGTAGGGAAGGCAATGCAATATACAGAAGAAGGATTAGGTCTCGCCTCAGCGATAAAGCGTCGACACCCTATGAAAAAAGTCATTATTTACTCAGCCCAAGAAGAAGGCGAGCGCTTCCACGAAGCCCTACAGGCTGCAGACTACAGCCTACCCAAAACTGCCGAACCAGTTCGTTTTGAAGATACAATAGTTAAAGTTTTGAAAAAATGATTTCTCAAACCTTAAAAGTCACTCTTTGGTCGAAAGAGCGCACCGACCCTCTCATCGACCAACTTCTAGACGAGCTTTTGAAAGTACAAGCCGAACTGCCTGACTCTGGCTCTCGGGTAGTTAAAATAGGCGGGAGAAAAACCCGAATAGCCAGGTACCAAAGGGATCAATATACAATTATTGCCGCCTCAGAGAATACAGACAGAGTAAACAGCAAGAAATTAATGGATCAAGACATTAATTCGGTATTCTCAGCCGCAGCAACAATTGACTCATCTATAAGACAAGCAGAGCAGCGAACCAGAAGACTTATTCACAACCTAAAAAGCTTAACCGCAAAAACCAGCCAAGAAATATTCTATCTTGTAGGTCAAGACAGAATGCTATCCGACCCCAAAGAAACCATTAACTACATTGAAGGTGAAATAGAGAAAAAACCGCATGAAACAGCAAAAGCAATCATAGAAATACTCAAACACCAAGCTGCGCAAAAAGCAGAATACTCCGCCTTCGAAAAGCTTTCAGGAAAAATAGAGTCGATAAAAAAGGAAAACCACGACATCCACAGAGTGTTAATGAACGTTTTTTATCTTTTCTTCGGAGAGTTTCTAGACAAAAAAGTCAAGGTATCGGTGGATCGCACACGACTGCAGGCAAATTTTGACTATGACTCTATACACGCCTGCATATACTACCTCGTCGAGAATGCCGCCAAATACACCATGCGCAACAGCACTTTTAATGTATTCACCACTGAAGATCACAATGGCTATATAGACATTCGATTCGAAATGGAAAGCCTTGCGGTAACTCAAGAAGAGCAGCAAAAAGTTTTCGACGAGGGATTTTCTGGAAAAAGCGCAATCGCGAACAATCTGCATGGAACTGGAATCGGACTCTACTTAGCAAAGGCAATGGCGACACTAAATGGAGCCACCCTGAATTTCACCGCAGGGAAACCAACAATCAATCAAAGTTTTGCAAGAAATTCTTTTGTATTATCTTTAAAGGAAGCCGTCTCCGGCTAAATATATAATAGAATTCTTTATGATTGACTGAAGACCGCTTAACTATTAGGGGCGTGGCGGCGGATAACCGCTTCGCGGTTATTCGCCCTACGGTGTTGCCGGTGAATACCGTTCGTAGGATGGGCGGCCAAGGCGCTGCCTCGATGCAAGGCGGATTCAGAGCCGGCCGGTCAGCTTGAGGACGGTGAAGACCAATCCGCCGATGGTCATCGCGGCCGAAAGGATGGTGCCGAGGATCAGCGGGACGAAGGTAGCCGGCGAGACATGGGGCGAGACTTCCAACTGGAAGCCGGGGCGGATGTGTTCCGGGGTCAGGCAGGTGACCTGGTAATCGCCGGGTTCGCTGCAGCTGAACTCGCCCAGTGGGTTGCTGGAGTTGCCGCCCATGTCGCTGCGCCGCACGCTGAACAGGTTGAAACGGCTATAGCGCTGGTACGGCACGGGCTGGCCGGAGGCGCGGGCGGTGATGGCGAAGTCGGCGGAGAAATAGGCGGTGCCGGTGACCACGGTGAAGGCCGGGAAGACGATGTTGATGACGTAGCGCCCGGCGCGGGGCAAGGCGACCGTTTGCGGGCGCGTGGCGTCGGCCCAGCGCTGGCGCACGGCCGGGAAGATGATGCGGCGCAACCGGCCGATACAGCGGGTCAGCAGGTAGCCGCCCAGCAGCATCAGCACGGGAGCGCCCCATAGCAGGGTGGTGGGTTCGAGGGTCATGGGCGCCCTGCTCTGTCAGGTACGTTGGCTGGGGTAGCAGGAACTATAAGCCAGCCGTTCCCCGAGCATGCAATCTGCGGCGCTGCGCGGGCCCGATCCTGCAATCTGCATGGCCATCGGCCGCCGAAATTTTCCAAGCCATTGATTAGACTAGAAATATTATTTTGTTACACCTGGCATAGCCGCTGCAGCGGAAAGACGGAGGCTTCCACCTCTCTTTCACGGAGCAGTCAGCAATGATTACAACGACCGATGCCTACGCCACCACTGCCGTGGATACCACCGACCATTCGGGGGTGTCCTGGGCGGCGGTATTCGCCGGAGCCGCCGGGGCGGCGGCGCTGTCCCTGATCCTGATCATCCTGGGCTTCGGCCTGGGCTTTTCCGCGGTGTCGCCCTGGCCGGGCGATGGCGCGACGCTCAAGCAGATAGGCGTTTCCACCATCGTCTGGCTGATGCTGACGCAGATCCTCGCCTCGGGCCTGGGTGGCTACATCGCCGGGCGCCTGCGCGCGCGCTGGGCAACGCTGCATGACGACGAGGTGTATTTCCGCGACACCGCGCACGGCTTCCTCGCCTGGGCCGTGGCGACGCTGGTAACCGCGACGCTGGTGGTGGGCTCGGTCAGCAATATCGTCGGCGGTGGCCTGCAGGCCGGGGCTTCTGCGGCAACCACCACCGCCGCTACCGCGAGTTCGAACACCAGCGCCAGTGGTACGGACGACGGCTCGGCGTACTTCATCGACATGCTGTTCCGCGATAACCGCCCGGTGGCCGTCAGTGACGACGCTGCCCATGCCATCGCCACGCGCATCTTCCTGCGCGGCCTGGCCGACGGGCAGTTGAGCGCGGACGATCGCAGCTATCTCGCCCGCGTGGTTTCGCAGCGTACCGAGATCAGCCAGGCGGAAGCCGAGCAGCGCATCGACCAGGTATTCGCTGCGGCCCAGCAGGCCAAGCTGAAAGCACAGCAAGCGGCCGATACCGCGCGCAAGGTGGCCGCCGCCTCGGCGTTGTGGATGTTCGTGGCCCTGCTCTGCGGCGCCTTCTTCGCCAGCTTCCTGGCCATCCACGGTGGCCGTCGCCGCGATGCGGTGGTGCTGCTGACCAATACCCGCACGCTGCATTCCACGCAGTCCCGTCCTGCCCACTGACCGGAGGCACACCATGCGCTCGATCCTTCTGTATTTCCTCGGCGTTCCAATCCCGATCATCATCCTGATCGCGCTGTTCTGGCACTGATTGCGGCCGGTTGGCGCAGTGACGAAAAAGCCGTCCTCGGGACGGCTTTTTCAATGGGGCGCCGAGTGGGTTCGCAAGCAAGGAACCGGCGTCCGTCCGGACCTGCACGATCAACCCTTTCCCTTCCGCAGCCAGGAATGGGGAGAGCTGCGCAGCCCTTCCAGAAGAGGCCAATTGCCCGGCCGGTTCCGGCAGGAACGAACCTTCCGGCGAATCATCGGAACAGCAGTCGCAACGGCGATGGATAGAGCAGCACTCCAATCCATCCTAAGTACATGGCGACCTCAGCCGCAGGAGCCGTCCATGGTTTCCTGGCTTTCACGGATGATGCGCTGGCCTTCGTCGCGCAGTTGCGTCCAGGTGGGTATTTCATGGCAGAGCTCGGCGACGCGCACGGTCATCTCGCCGATCTTGTGCATCGCCCTGGCGGAGCCGCAAATGCCAAGGTCCTGGTTGTTGGCTTGCTGGCCAAGCCGTTCCATGTAGGCCTGGCCTTTCTGCTGCGCTGCCTGGCAGCCGCCGGTGAGGTCGACGGAGCCGACTTCGCCGGAAACCGCTGCGCCACCGGCGCTCTGGCTGCCACCGGCCGGCGCAGCCGGGGCATCGGCCTGCACCAACTGGCTGTTGCTGAACACGCCGCTGGCGGTGGTGCCATTCGGGTAGCGATAGGTGCCGTGGCCGCTGAGCGTGCCGTTCTGCAACTCGCCTTCGTAGCGGTCGCCCTTGGCCCACTGGATCACCGCGGGGCCGTTGAAACTGCCCTTGCGCAGGGTGCCCTCGGTGGTGGAGAACACCTGGCCGTCCACCAGCGACAGGAGGATGCCCTTGCCGTCGGCGAAACCGCCCACGCACTGGCCGGACCAGATGTAGCTGGGATTGGAGCGCTGGGCGTTCCAGTCCTGAACCAGGCAGCCCTTGTCCGTTCTGGCGAACTCGCCGGCAAGGCCCGCTGCGCTGACAAGCATGGCGAGCAGGCTCGCCAGTCCGATTCGATTCATTCGATCACCCGCTGACAAGGCTTCAGGGCCCGATGGCTTTCCTGCCGGCAAAGAATAGTGGCGGGCCGATATCACCGCTAGCCGGGAGACAGCGGCGGCGCGGAGGAGACTTCGTACTTATCGCCGCCGCGGGCAGGAAATATCCGATAGAGCCCGCTCCCCCCGCTCCCTAGCCTTGCGCTCCATGCAATCGAGGGCGCGCGAGCTTGCTCATTCCGGGCAGAAATACCCGCCGCCCTCCTGCCCTGGAGAGTTTCTGCATGTCTGCCGTCGAGAAGAAGTTCCAAAAGCTGGCCGCCACCTTCCGCGCCGCCCTGGCGGCAGGCAATTACCGCCAGGGCCGCGACGTGGCGCGTCAGGCGCTGCAGCTCTCGCCGAACAATCCGACGCTGCTGACGGACTACGCCCTGTGCCTGATGCGCACCAAAGACTACGAACAGGCCTACAAGACCTACCTCAAGCTGCTGAATACGCTGGGCGAAGAGAGGATGCCGGACACCGCGCTGGACGGGCTGACGGAGGTTTGCGGCTGGCTGAAGCGGGAAGACCTGGTGCGCCGCTACGGCAACCTGTCGCTCAGCGTGGCGGATCGCAAGTACGGCCAGCTCCCCGCCTATCCCCTGCCCGATGCGCCGCCCCCGCCGTTTGACGGCTCAATCCCGGAACGCAACCTGATCGTGTTTTCGCTGTTCGGCGCCCGCCCCCGCTATTGCGAGAGCGCGCTGAAGAACGTGGAAGCCGCACGCGAGCTGTTCCCGCAATGGCGCTGCCGCTTCTACGTGGACGACACGGTGCCGCCGACGGTGCTGGATCGCCTGGCGAAAGCCGGGGCGCAGGTGGTGCTGGTGGACGCGGCGACACGCGCTTCGATCCCGCCGACGATGTGGCGCTTCCTGGTGATGGAGGACCGCGAAGTCTCGCGCTTCCAGGTGCGCGATGCCGACTCGCTGCTCTCCGAACGCGACCGGGCGGCCGTTGAGGCGTGGCTGCGGAGTGGCTACTGGTATCACCACATGCGCGATTACTTCAGCCACACCGAACTGCTGCTGGCGGGCATGTGGGCTGGCTGTCACAACCCGAACCTGCCGGGCATCCGCGAGCTCATCGCCCAGTACCTGAAGGATGAGAAGGCGCATCCGCGCTTCGCCGACCAGTACTTCCTGCGCCGCAGCCTGTGGCCGACCATCCGCCAGAGCCTGCTGAACCATGACGAACTGTTCGGCTTCCTGGAGGCGCAGCCCTTCCCCGCGCACGAGCCGGTGCGCTGGCGGATGGAAGCCTTCCATGTGGGCTGCAACGTCAGCTACCAGGGCATCAAGGTGCCGAGCCAGCTGAAGGACGGCGAGCTGCAGCCCTGGGGCCTGTTCGAAGCCGAAGGCACGCTGCTGTGCCGTTACGAATCGTCAGTGGCCAAGGGGCACTGGGAGGAATGGATGCCGTACTTCCTCTGCGACGCCATCGCGGACGGCCGCTGCACGGTGCGCAGCCTGGCGTGATTGATCCCCGAGTGCGAATCGCGCCGGTGGCGCGACTCCCCGCCATCCTGCGAAAGCGCCCGCGGCCGGTCAGTAGACTTCCGGCACCTGCAACTCCTGCGGCGTGGGATGCCGGCGGTAGCCTTCGTGGCGCTGCCGCTCGGGCAGGCTGACAGCGGGCAGGTGCACTTCCTGGTAGGGAATCTGGCTCAACAGGTGGCTGATGCAGTTCAGTCGTGCGCGCTTCTTGTCATCGGCCTGCACGATCCACCAGGGCGCCTCGGGGATGTGGGTGCGCTCGAGCATGATTTCCTTCGCCTTGGTGTAGGACTCCCAGCGGCGGCGCGATTCCAGGTCCATGGGGCTGAGCTTCCATTGCTTGAGCGGATCATGGATTCGGCTGAGGAAACGGTAGTGCTGTTCCTCGTCGGAAATGGAAAACCAGTACTTGATGACCTGGATGCCGGACCGCACCAGCATGCGCTCGAACTCGGGCACGCTGCGGAAGAACTCCTCGTACTGGCCGTCGGTACAGAAGCCCATTACCCGCTCGACCCCGGCGCGGTTGTACCAGCTGCGGTCGAACAGGACGATCTCCCCCGCCGCCGGCAGGTGCGAGACGTAGCGTTGGAAGTACCACTGGGTCTGCTCGCGGTCGTTCGGCGCGGGCAGCGCGGCGACCCGGCACACGCGCGGATTGAGGCGCTGGGTGATGCGCTTGATCACGCCGCCCTTGCCCGCCGCGTCGCGGCCCTCGAAGAGGATGACCACCTTGTGGCCGGTCTTCACCACCCAGTTCTGCAGCTTGACCAGCTCGGCCTGCAGGCTGAACAGGGTGTGGAAGTAGCGCTGGCGCGCCAGGCGTTCTTCATGGGTTTGCAGGCTGCCGTGGCGCAGCCCTTCGAAATCGTAGAGTTCGTCGAACAGTTCGAGTTCGAGCTCTTCGTCGCGGTCGTCCTGCAGGTCGCGCTGGACGCGCCGTGGGAAGTTCTTGTCATCGAGCAGCATGGTGGGTTGCCTTGTGCCGTCACTGGCTCAGCCACATTGAGTGACACTTTCATGACAGAAAAATGTAGTCACGCTTTATGACGAATTCATTACAACCAGTGAAAGAAGTTTCTTGCAAAGCCCGTGCTAGAGCGTCCCTTGATAGGACACCCGATGAATTAAGAAGATCTTAAGAACGCACGCCGAGCCGCCGAGCGGTGCTGGTATCGAAGCGCTATCAGCCCGGGGAAAAGGCCGCGAACATCCGTCCGCGGCCGTGGGGAAGTGACTATGCGGGGAGGAAAATGCTCAGGCGTCAGCCAGCGGGCGCGGCTTGTTGACGTACTTGAAGGTGCCCGAGGCGGACGCCACGGCCACGCCCGCGCTATTACGCAACTCGGCCTCGCAGAAGGCGATGGAGCGCGTGTGGTGGCGGACGCTGCCAAGGGCTTCCAGCACTTCGCCCACTTCCCCGCCCGGCCGCAGGAAATTGGTCTTCATTTCCACCGTCACCACGCCGCGGCCGGCTTCGTCGGCATCGCTGGCACTCAGGGCCATGGCGACATCGAGCAGGGTCATGATCAGCCCGCCATGGGCGTTGGCCCAGCCGTTCACGTGCTGCGGTTCGACGCGCACTACCAGCCGACCGGGGCCGTTGCCGTCCTCCGCCGGGGCATGGCGGAACTGCAGGAGGTCGAGCATGGGAATGGCGATGCCACGGTGTGCGGTGTAGAGCTTGAGCTGTTCGATATCGAGGGGCATGGGGCTTCCTGGTGCAACGAGTGGGGCCAGGCGATATTCCCCGCTCCGACCGGCGGATCGCAAGCCCGGCGAAGCTTCATGCACGGCGGGAATGCCCGTCGATTGCAGCGCTCAGGCGCCCCACCGGCGCCCCTCGCCACGGGTGGTCAGCGCGCCTTGCGGGTGCCGCTCTTCTTTTCGCTCTGGCGCTCGACGGCCTGGACGAAGAGTTCCTCTACCAGCAGCGACTGGATCGGCGAGCGTGTTTCCAGCGACAGGCTCATGGACTCCAGCTTCTGGTTCACCCCCAGGCGGGCGATGCCACACAGCAGGATGCGCTGGGCGCCGAAGATGCTGCCCTTGTCGACCAGCACTTCGCGGGGCTTGTCGCCGTCCAGGTAGCTGATCTTGAGGGCTACAGCGGTGTCGTCGCGCACAGCCAGGTTGAGCCAGGTGGCAACGTTGAACTCGACCACCCATCCCAGGCCGGTCTTCTTGGCCACGGCTTCACGGACCAGATGAGCGGGAACCGGACCCAGGGGGGTACTGTGGTTTTCCATGGGGTTACTTCTGACGGCTGCGGGTAGAGCGAAATGCGCTAACGGAAGACCCGAGTTTATGTGAAGCAGTTCAAGTTTTCAGTCTGTATTTTGTAAGACACCGACTATTGAGTAAGCACGAAGTTACAGATCCGGGGCGCTCTAAAATGCCGGTTACAGCCCGGAAACGGATGACGGAAAAAGGCTGACGACGCGGATCGGCAGAGGCGCTCCGACAAAGTGAATGACTACAGGCCAACATCAGGCAAGGCCGGCCCGGCGGGAAGCCGAATCGGCCCTGGCGTGTCCAACTGGCTGGCGCACGCGCCGGTGCGGCCGGGCCCTGAGGCCTGCTTGCTCAGCCTGCGCCAGCGAGGGTGCGTGGCCTCTGTTCGCCCGCGCGGTTCTTGCGCACTTCACGGCGCTCTATGAAGTCCAGTTCTTCCAGGGCGTCCGTGCGGTCCTGCAGGTCTTCGATGACTTGCGGGGTCAACCGCTTGCGATGTCGAGTCATACCTGCCTCCTGAATTCGTATGCCTCATGTTTTGGATTAGCACGCGAGGGGAAGGATTCAAAGGCTGCCTGCGACGGATTACCCCAACGGTCAGCCGCCAAGGATGTAAGACGTCGCCGGGAAAGACGCCTTTCTGCCGGAGCGAGCTTGCTCGCGAACACCCCGCGGCTCTGCGGCTGGGCGGATTCGCGAGCAAGTACCAGGCATTCCCCTCGGTCCTACGAAGAACTCCAAGGCGGGCTATGGCAAACCGCGATGTCCGTCCGCTCGCGAATCAGCGCAATTCGTCGACCAGGCTGGCGACCGTGACCAGCACCGCCTCCGCGAGCGCCTTCGACCGCGCCCCGCTCCACCCGGTACGCGGATTGGGCGACAGGTTGTGGTCCTTGAACGGCATTTCCAGGGTCAGCGACAGGCAGTCGTAAGTGCGGCCGACGTGATTGCAGGCCAGGGTCAGGTTGGCCTGGCCGGGAGCGTCCTTCGGGTAGCCGTGCACGCTCTGGAATTCGCCGTTGGCTTCCAGGCGCTCGCGGAACAGGCTTTCCAGGCGATCCAGGCGCGGCGTGAACTCCGGGTTGCCTTCGCAGCCGGCGGCGAACACGAAGGGGATTTCCTCGTCGCCGTGCACGTCAAGGAACAGGTCGACGCCGTACTGGGCCATCTGCTGCTGGACGAACAGCACTTCCGGGCTTTCCTCGGCACTGGGCGCGGCCCAGGCGCGGTTCAGGTCCTTGCCGGCGGCGTTGGTACGCAGGTGGCCGTGGAAGGCACCGTCCGGGTTCATGTTCGGCACCAGGTAGAAGTCGGCGCGCTCCAGCAGGCGCTGGACCTCGGCATCACCCGATTGCAGGCGCTCGATCAGGCCCTCCATGAACCACTCGGCCATGTGCTCGCCGGGGTGTTGCTGGGCGATCAGCCAGATCTTCCGCGCACCCTCCACGCCCTTGCCGATGCGCAGCAGGGGCAGTTCGCGGCCTTCGATGCTGTGGCCGGTGGCGAGCAGCTCGGCGCCATTGGCCTGGGCGCGCTTCACCAGGTCGGCATGGCGCTCGCGGCTGTAGGGCTCGAAGTAGGCGAACCAGGCCTGGGGCTGTTCGGCAACGAGGCTGAAGTGCAAGCCGTTGGAATCATAGGTACTGGGCACGCGGAACCAGTCGCGCTGGTCATACGAAGCCACCGCGTTGTAGCCCGGCCAGCCGCCGGTGTAGCTGGAGCCGGGGGCGTTGGTCAGGCTGAACTGATATTGCTCACCGGGCTCCAGACCTTCCGCCTTGAAGTGGAACCACTGGAAGTGCGGGCTTTTCGTGTCCGGGCGCAGCGCCAGGCGCACCTGGCGCGGGTCGCTGTCGTCGATGACCCGGATATTGCCGCTGTCGAAATCGCAGTCGATTTTCATGAATTCTCCGTAGGCGCACGAACCCGAGGCGCCAAAGCCCTGCATTTTCGCCCTCCCCGCCGCGTCTGTCATGTCTGCGTGACTTGCGTTGAATCATATATTATGTTCGTAATATAAATCGAGTAACGCTTATCCCAGGCCATGCGCTGGTGATCCGGCGAGCGCGGGCTAACCTCGATTGACCCCTTTTTCCAACTCGGAGAGCACTGCATGAGCGCATACGATGTGATCGTCATCGGCGGCGGCCCCGGCGGCTACAACGCGGCCATTCGCGCGGGCCAGCTGGGCCTGAAAGTTGCCTGCGTGGAGGGCCGCGAAACCCTCGGTGGCACCTGCCTGAATGTCGGCTGCATGCCGTCCAAGGCGCTGCTGCACGCGTCGGAACTGTACGAAGCGGCGGCCGGCGGCGAGTTCGCCAACCTCGGCATCCAGGTCAAGCCCAAGCTGGACCTGGCGCAGATGATGAAGCAGAAATCCGAGAGCGTGACCGCGCTGACCAAGGGCGTGGAATTCCTCTTCCGCAAGAACAAGGTGGACTGGGTGAAGGGCTGGGGCCGCATCGACGGGCCGGGCAAGGTGGAAGTGACCGCCGCCGACGGCAGCAAGAGCAGCCTCACCGCCAAGGACATCATCATCGCCACCGGTTCCGAGCCCTCCCCGCTGCCGGGCGTGGAAGTCGACAACAAGCGCATCCTCGACTCCACCGGCGCGCTGTCGATTCCCGAGGTGCCCAAGCACCTGGTGGTGATCGGCGCCGGCGTCATCGGCCTGGAGCTGGGTTCGGTATGGCGCCGCCTGGGTGCGGAAGTCACGGTGATCGAATACCTCGACCGCATCTGCCCCGGCATGGACCTGGAAACCGCCAAGACCTTCCAGCGCGCGCTGACCAAGCAGGGCATGAGCTTCAAGCTGGGCTCGAAAGTCACCCAGGCCAAGGTCAGCGGCAAGCAGGTGACGCTGAGCGTGGAGCCGGCTGCTGGCGGCGCGGCGGAGTCGATCCAGGCGGATTACGTATTGCTCGCCATCGGCCGCCGCCCTTATACGCAGGGCCTGGGACTGGAAAGCGTGGGCCTGGCTACCGACAAGCGCGGCATGCTGGAGAACCACGAACACCGCAGCAGCGTGCCGGGCATCTGGGTGATCGGCGACGTGACCTCCGGCCCGATGCTCGCACACAAGGCCGAGGACGAGGCCATCGCCTGCGTCGAGCTGATTGCCGGCAAGGCCGGGGAAGTGAACTACGACGTCATCCCCAGCGTGATCTACACCCATCCGGAAGTGGCCACCGTGGGCAAGACCGAGGAACAGCTCAAGGCTGAGGGCCGCGCCTACAAAGTGGGCAAGTTCCCCTTCACCGCCAACAGCCGGGCGAAGATCAACCACGAGACAGAGGGCTTCGTGAAGGTGCTGGCGGACGAGCGCAGCGACGAGATCCTCGGCGTGCACATGATCGGCCCGAACGTCGGCGACATGATCGCGGAGTACTGCGTGGCCATGGAGTTCCGCGGCGCCGCCGAGGACATCGCCCGCACTTGCCACCCCCACCCGACCCGCTCCGAGGCACTGCGCCAGGCGGCGATGAACGTGGACGGCTGGGCCATGCAGGCCTGACCGCTCGTCGCCAACTACAAATGGCACGTGCGGCGCGATGGCGCACCCAAAAAATCGCGACAGGCCACGGCTGACGGGGTCTGTAGCGACTGAAACAGTTTTATTTGCGACTATTTTGTGTACAACCGCGACATGGGTTGTGACTTTCTTCGACTCTGAATCCATCAATTGCGTGAACGAACACGAAAGTGGATGAGCCGCTTTCGCCACCTTCGCAATGGATTACCACGCAGAGAGATCACAACCATGCATGCGACTCTTCGTTTCAACGAGGCTCTGCTGATCACTGGACGAGCCTTCCAACCCTTCAATTGTGTGACCTGGGTTGACCAAGGGGGCGACGGCAGCCTCGACCTGTCCGTCCTCGATCGCACCGGTACCCGTCTGCTGGGCCTCACCCGCATTCCCAGCTCCGCCTACTCCGACCCGGAGCAGCTCGAAGGCCTGCTGAATCAGGCCCGCGACGAGCTGAACCGCGAAGGCTACCGCCTGCAGGAATGGCACATGCCCGCCTGATCCGCAGACAGGTACCCAAAGAAGCCCGGCCCCAAGCCGGGCTTCTTCATTTCCGGCGCCAGCCGTCGGCAACCGCTCAATTTGCCGCTTCGTCTGCCGACAACGAAGTGTCGGTCGCCGTCCGGCTGCATCGTTTCAGCTTCGATTCCGAACATTGGCTTTCCGCTCGTCCGAAACCCGCATTCCACTGCCGGTTCAGCGGGAGCAGCGACCGACAATGATGGCAATTTGCAGCCATCCTGTGTTTTGCTCACCCCGTCTCGTCTTCCACCGGGCCTTCGGCACGCAGTACGGTCTCGTTCAATGCTCGATCTGCAGCGATATTTCTACAGCGGCGACACCCCTTCGCTGCTTGTTTTCGGCGAGCACAACAATGCTCTGGTGCTGCTCTCCATCCTCATTGCCGTCTTCACCTCGACCATGGCCCTGCAACTGTCAGGCGTGGCGCGGCTGGCGCGCAGCCCGTTCTACCGCCAACTGGCCATCGGCACCGGCGCGGTGGCCCTGGGCGGCGGCGTGTGGGCGATGCACTTCATCGGCATGCTGTCCTTCCAGCTCTGCGCGGCGGTGCGCTACGACCCGTTGATCACCCTGCTTTCCGGCCTGCCGAGCCTGTTCGCCTCCTGGATAGCCCTGAGCCTGTTGGCCCGGCGCAACGTCAATCGCCTTCAGCTTATTGGCGGCGGGGTGCTGGTGGGCGCCGGCATCGGTGCCATGCACTACAGCGGCATGGCCGCCATGCAGATGGCTCCGCTGCTGCGCTACAACCCGTGGATGTTCGCCCTGTCGATCCTTGTCGCAGTGGTGCTGGCGGTGATTGCGCTCTGGGTGCGCTTCGGCCTGCGCGGGCGGATGCGGCCGAACCTGGCGATCCTGGTCAGCGGCCTGGTGATGGGCCTGGCAATCGCCGGTATGCACTACACCGGCATGGCCGCCGCGCGCTTCGTCGGCCGCGAGGAGTTCGGCGTGCCGCAGGGCGTGCAGGGCAGCTTCTACCTGGCGCTGGCAGTGTCCATGGCCACCATCAGCCTGAGCATCTGCGTTGCCGCGGTGAATGGCCTGCTGCGCTATCGCCAGCTGTTCCAGGAACTGGAGCGCCGGCGCAAGCACCTGGATTCGCTGCTCGACGCCGCCGTCGAGGCGATCCTCACCATCGACCACAGCGGCGTGATCCGTTCGGTCAACCACGCGGTGCTGCGCCTGTTCGGCTGGCACCCGCACGAGCTGGTGGGCAAACCCATGCAGGTACTGATGAACGAGGCTTACGGCCATCAGTTCCGCATGGCGCTGGATAACTACAAGAGCAGCGGCAAGCGCCAGTTCAGCAACTCCGAACTGGAGCTGGAAGGCCTGACCCGCGACGGCCGGGAAATCCCCGTGCGCGTCAGCCTCGGCGTCACCGATCACAACGGCAAGCCCTGGTTCGTCGTGTTCGTCGCCGACATCAGCGAACGCCGCGAGATGGAGCAGGCCCTTCGCACCAGCGAGGAACAGTACCGCTCGCTGATCCGCAATATGCCCGGCATCGTCTTCCGCGTCCTCCCGGACCACGCCTGGAGCACCCTGTTCGTCAGCGATGCGGTCGAGGCCGTCACCGGCTGGTCGGCGCAGGACTTCAGCGACCAGCGCATCACCTTCGCCCAGCTCTACCATCCCGATGATCAGGAAGCGGTGAACGAGGAAGTCCGCCGCGCCATTGCCGAGCGCCGCAGCTACGTCGTCGAGTACCGGCTGTTCGACCGCAGCGGCGCCGAACACTGGATCTGGGAAGGCGGCAGCGCCTGCTATGACGAATCCGGTAACCCGCAGTGGATCGACGGTGTGCTGCTCGACCAGACCGAAACCAAGCTGCTGAGCAACGAATACGAAGGCAAGGTCACGGCCATCGGCCGCGCCATGGCGCTGATCGAATTCGACCTCGAAGGCCGCGTGCTCGCCGCCAACGACAACATCCTCGAACTCTTCGGCTACACCGAAGCCGAGGTGCTGGGCCAGCACCACAGCCTGTTCTGCCCGCCGGACATCGCCGCCAGCGCCCAGTACCAGGCGTTCTGGCAGGCACTGCGCAAAGGCGAGCACAGCGCCGGCGAATACCGCCGCCTGGCCAAGGACGGGCGCGAGGTTTGGATCCACGCCACCTACAACCCGATCCTCGACTTCGACGGCAAGCCGGTGAAGGTGGTAAAGCTGGCCACCGACCTCACCCCGCGCCGCGTCATGGAGCAGGAACTGCGCAGCGCCCGCGACCGCGCCGAACAGGCCGCCGCCGCGCGCAGCAGCTTCCTGGCCAACATGAGCCACGAAATCCGCACGCCGATGAACGCCATCATGGGCTTCACCGAACTGCTGCTGGATTCACCGCTGGAAGCGAACCAGCGGCGCTACCTGAGCACCGTACAGAACGCCTCGCGCTCGCTGCTGGGCCTGCTCAACGACATCCTCGACACCGCCAAGCTCGATCGTGGCGCCATCGAACTGGAAGCCCTGGACTTCTCCCTGCCGGAGCTGTGCGAGCAGGTCTGCGCGGCGCTGCGGCTGTCCGCCGAGCGCAAGGGCCTGAGCCTGCAGATCGACTATGGCCAGCGCGCCGGCGAGTACTTCCGTGGCGACCCATTGCGCCTGCAACAGGTGCTCACCAACCTGCTGGGTAACGCGGTGAAGTTCACCGAGCGTGGCGAAGTGCGGCTGGTCATCAGCGGCGAACCCGGCGCGCTGCGCCTGGCCATCCGCGACACCGGCATCGGCATCGCCGCCGACCGCCTGGAGCGCATCTTCGACCCCTTCGCCCAGGCCGACGCCTCCATGAGCCGGCGTTTCGGCGGCACCGGGCTGGGCACCACCATCTCGCGCCAGCTGGTGGAGCTGATGGGCGGTCGCATCAGCGTGGAAAGCCAAGTGGGCCGGGGCAGCGTGTTCACCGTCGACCTGCCCTTGCCAGCCGGCCACAGTGTGCAACCGGTTATCCGCAGCCACGCGCCGAGCCTGCCGCCGCTGCACATTCTGGTGGCGGACGACGTGCCGCAGAACGTCGAGCTGCTGGAGCTGAACCTGCGGCGCCTGGGCCACCACCCGCACAGTGTCGGCGACGGCCAGGCCGCGGTGGAGGCCTACAGCGCGCAGGACTTCGACCTGGTTCTGATGGACGTGCAGATGCCCGGCATGGATGGCCTGGAAGCGACCCGGCGCATCCGCGCCATCGAGCAGCAACGTGGTGAAGACGCCGTGCCGATCATCGCCCTCACCGCCAGCGTGCTCGACCGCGACCGGCAGAACGCCCTGGATGCCGGCATGAATGGCTTTGCCAGCAAACCGCTGGACCTCACCGGCCTGCTGGACGAAATGGCCCGGCTGCTGGGTGCCGCGCCCGCGATTCGCAGCGCGCACGTCAGCGAAACTGCGCCATTGGCGACCCTGGACTGGACCGTCGGCGCCCGCCTGTGGGGCGGACCGCTGCCCATGGCACGGGCCGTCGTGCGCTTCCTCGAAGAGCAGGAAACCAGTCTGAACGCTCTGGAAAGCGCAGTGAGCAACGGCGATCGCGCCGGCATTGCCGCCCTCGCCCACCGCCTGCGCGGCGCCGCCGCCAACCTCGCCCTGCCGCGTCTGGCCGGCGCCATCGGCGCGCTGGAAGGCGCCGCAGATCACGGCAAGACTGAACAATTGGCGGCTGCCCTGGAGCGTGTCCGCGCGGAGTTCACTACGGTCCGCGAATCGGTGCCGCTGGTGCCGGTAGCCTTCGCCGAGGCGGTCGGGGCTGCCGTTGGCGAGGCCGCCTCGCAGGACCTGCGTGACGCGCTGCAGGCCCTGCAACTGGCCCTTTCCCGCGGCGGCCTGGACGACCAGGCGCTGGAACGCCTGCGCCTGGGCACCGCCCAGGGCGAACACCGCGAGGCCTTCGAAGCCCTGCGCTACGCCATCGACGACTTCGACTTCGACCAGGCCCTGGAATGGGTCCGCACCCTCGGCGCCCGACTGGAGCAAGCATGAGCCTGACCGCCCAAGATCATCGTCCCTGCCTGCTGCTGGTGGACGATGAAGCCACCAACCTCCAGGTGCTGCGCCACATCCTGCAGGACGACTACCGTCTGCTGTTCGCCAAGGATGGCGAGAAGGCGCTGGAGCTGGCCAACCGCGAACGCGCGGACCTGGTCCTGCTGGACGTGATGATGCCCGGCATGACCGGCTTCGAGGTCTGCCAGCGGCTCAAGGCCGAGCAGGCCACCTGCGCCATTCCGGTGATCTTCGTCACCGCGCTCGCCGATGTACCCGACGAGGCGCGGGGCTTCGAGGTCGGCGCGGTGGACTACATCACCAAGCCGGTCAGCCCGCCCATCGTCAAGGCGCGCGTGCGCACGCACCTGTCGCTGGTGCGCGTGGAGGAACTGCGCGAAACACGCCTGCAGATCGTCCAGCGCCTGGGCAAGGCTTCGGAGTACAAGGACAACGAGACCGGCCTGCACGTCATCCGCATGAGCCACTACGCGCACATCCTGGCCCGCGCTGCCGGCTACTCGGAGAAGGCCGCCGACGACCTGCTCAACGCGGCGCCCATGCATGACGTGGGCAAGATCGGCATTCCCGATGCCATCCTGCAGAAGCCCGGACGCCTCGATGAGCAGGAATGGGCGGTGATGCGCCAACACCCGGAGATCGGTGCGCGGATCATCGGCGAACACGACTCCACCCTGCTCACCCTGGCGCGCAGCATCGCCCTCACCCACCACGAACGCTGGGACGGGACGGGTTACCCCAATGCCCTGCGCGGCGAGGAAATCCCTCTGGAGGGCCGCATCGTCGCCATCGCCGACGTGTTCGATGCGCTGACCAGCGTGCGCCCGTACAAGCCGGCCTGGAGCATCGACGAAGCCATCGAACTGCTGCGCCGGGAAAAAGGCCGCCAGTTCGACCCGGAGCTGGTGGAGCTTTTCCTCGGTCGCCTGCCCGACATCCTCGCTGTGCGCGAGCGCTGGGCCGACGCCGGCTGAGCCGCAGGCCGCGCAAATCCTGCTTTACTCTCTGACCTTCAACCCCTGCCGAGAGTAAGCAAGATGAATGCGAAGCAACGCGACGCCCTGCTGGCCACCCTGCAGGCGCGGTTCAAGCAGCACCCCGAGCGCCACAAGGGCATCGACTGGGCGGAAGTCCAGGCGCGCCTGGAGGCCGCCCCGGCCAAACTGAAAGCGCTGGAGCAGATGGAGGAAACCGGCGGCGAACCCGACGTGGTCGACCGCGAAAGCGCCAGCGGCGCCATCCTGTTCTTCGACTGCTCAGCCGAAACCCCGGCCGGCCGCCGCAGCCTCTGCTACGACCGCGAAGCCCTGGACGCGCGCAAGAAGGACAAGCCCGCTGGCTGCGCCACCGAACTGGCCGCGCAGATCGGCATCGAGCTACTGGACGAGGCGCAGTACCGCCAGTTGCAGGAACTGGGCAGCTTCGACCAGAAGACCTCCAGCTGGCTGCGCACGCCCGGCTCCATGCGCAAGCTGGATGGCGCGCTGTTCGGCGATCGCCGCTACGAGCGTGTGTTCACCTATCACAACGGCGTGCAATCCTATTACGCCGCGCGGGGGTTTCGCGGCGTGCTGAAAGTCTGACGCGGCACCGTTTTCACGCCTTTCGTCGAGGCTCGGCACCACAGCGGCGGAGGGCTTTGCTCCTGAGCAGATCGGCCCTGCCCACCGGGGCGAGCGGGAGCTGGCCAGTGGATTGGCAGGATATGTGGGGTAGCTGACGTTGCCGCCAGCGTCGGCCACCGCCACACTCGTGACATCCAATGAACGAGTGTCGCCATGGAATCGCTGCGCCGCGTCGCCTGCCTACTCTATCCCGAGGTCATGAGTCTGGACATCACCGGGCCGCTGCAGGTGTTCGCCTCCGCCAACGTCGAGCGCCAGCGCCAGGGCCTGGCGCCGATCTATGAGCTGCTGGTACTGGGCGAACAGGCCGGGCCGGTGGCCACCTCGGCCGGCCTGCGCATCTGCGCTGACATGGGATGGCGGGAAGTCGAGCCCGCCACCCTGGATACCCTGCTGGTCCCCGGCGGGCTTGGCGTCCCGAAACAATGCGAGAACACCGACCTGCTGCACTGGCTGGCTGCCGCCGAGCCCCAGGTGCGCCGGCTCGGCTCAGTGTGCTCCGGCGCGCTGATCCTCGCCGCGGCCGGCGTGCTCAACGGCCGTCCGGCCACCACGCACTGGGCGGATGTCGATGAGCTGTGCAGCGACTACCCCGAGGTACTGGTCCAGGGCGACCGCCTGCATACCTACGATCCGCAGCGCCGGGACGGCGACGATCACGTGTTCACCTCGGCCGGCGTCACCGCCGGCATCGACCTCGCCCTGGCGCTGGTGGAAGCCGATCTCGGCCGTGCCCTCGCCCTGGCCGTGGCGCGGCGGCTGGTGATGTTCCTCAAGCGCCCCGGCGGGCAGGCGCAGTTCAGTCACTGGTTGACCCCGGAACCTAGCCGCACGCCACGCCTGGCGGCACTGCTGGAGTGGATACCGGCCAACCTGGGCAGCGACCTGTCGCTGGAGGTTTTGGCCGAACAGGCGTGCATGAGCCCGCGCACACTGTCGCGGGTGTTCATCAACGAGCTGGGCATGGGCCCGGGCCGCTACGTCGAGCGCGTGCGCCTGGAAGCCGCCCGTGCACTGCTGCAGGACGCCCAGGCGTCGATCAGCACGGTATCGCGGCTGTGTGGCTTCGGCCACCCGGAAAACCTGCGCCGCACCTTCCACAAGCACCTGGCGATCAGCCCGCAGGAATACGCCGAGCGCTTCGGCCAGATGCACTGACTTCAATCCACCGCAAAGGACTTTGCCATGCTCGAACTTCGCCCCGGCTGCGAATGCTGCGACCGCGACCTGCCCGGCGACAGCGCCGACGCGCGCATCTGCAGCTTCGAATGCACCTTCTGCAGCGACTGCGCCGAACAGGTGCTGCACGGCCATTGCCCGAACTGCGGCGGCGAACTGCTGCCGCGCCCACGCCGGCCGCTGGCGAAGCTGGCGGCCAACCCGGCCTCGACCCAGCGCGTGCTCAAGCCTGCCGGCTGCCAGGGCTGAGGACGGAACATGCTGCTGCGCATTCCGTCGATCCGCCTGCTGTTCGCCAGCCAGGCGCTGTACTGGTCCTGCTCGCTGATCGGCATCACCCTCACCTCGCTGGTGGGCGCGCAGCTTACGCCGCTCAACAGCCTGGCCACGCTGCCACTGGCAATTCTGGTGCTGGGCAACCTGTTGGCGGTGCAGCCGTTGTCGCTGTTCATGCAACGCCACGGACGGCGGCGCGGCCTGCTGCTGGGCGCCGCCTGCGGCGTGTTCGGCGGGCTGCTTTGCGCGCTGGGCGTGTGGCTGGCGGACTTCCTGCTGTTCTGCCTCGGCGCATTGCCTATTGGCGCCTACCAGGCGTCGGCGATGTATTACCGCTTCGCCGCGCTGGAAGCGGTGGACGAAACCCACAAGGGGCGCGCCACCGCCTACGTGATCGGCGGCGGCGTGCTGGCGGCGTTGCTCGCACCGAGCCTGGCGCTGTGGTCGCGCAATGCCCTGCCCGCGCCCTTCGTGGGTTCGTACCTGGCCATCGCCACACTGGCGCTGGTCGCCCTCGCCGTGCTCAGCCGTCTGCCGGAAGGCGCAGCGCCCGCGCCATCCACCGGCGGCTGGAAGGTGATGCGCGAGTTGCTGTCGCGCCCGGCGGTCCGCGCGGCCATGGCCTGCACCGCCGCCGGCCACGGGCTGATGATCCTGATCATGAACGCCACGCCGCTGGCCATGAGCTTCTGCGGGCTGCCGCTGGAGCGCTCGGTGAGCGTGATCCAGTGGCACGTGCTGGGCATGTTCCTCCCCGCCTTCGTCGCCGGCCCGCTGGTGGACCGCCTCGGCGGCCGCCGCGTGGCCTGGGCCGGCATGGCGCTGCTGGCGGTGAGTGCGGCGGTGGCGCTGAGTGGTCAGTCGGTGGCGCAGTTCCTCATCAGCTCACTGCTGCTGGGCATGGGCTGGAACCTGATGCTGGTGGCCGGCACCACCCTGCTCGCCTTCGGCCATTCGCCGCAGGAGCGCGGGCATGCGCAAGGGCTGATGGAACTGGGCAATGGCAGCCTGGCGGCGCTGATGTCGTTCAGCTCCGGCGCGCTGATCACCAGCGTCGGCTGGAGCGCGGTGAACCTGCTGGTCTGGCCGGTGCTGCTGGTGGCGCTGGTGATGCTCTGGTCGGGGCGACGGCAAGTGGCGCAGGCCTGAGGGTTTGGCTGCCTACGCGGTTCGCGAGCAAGCTCGCTCCTGCAAGGAGCACCACTGCGTAGGGTGCATAACCCGGAGCGGGTTATCCGCCGCAATGGCGGATAACGCCTGAGGCGTTATTCGCCTTACGTTTCCGAGCAGGCCCAGACCCGGCTCCAAACGAAAAAGGCGACCCGAAGGTCGCCTTTTCGCTGCTCGATCGCCTGCCTTTAGTAGTAGGCGTTCTCGCGGTTGCTGTGGTCGGTGACGTCCCGCACGCCCTTCAGCTCAGGGATGCGCTCGATCAGGGTCTTCTCGACACCGTCCTTCAGGGTCATCTCGACTGCACCACAGCCTTGGCAACCGCCGCCGAAACGCAGCACGGCGATGTTGTCCTCGACCACGTCCACCAGGCTCACCTGGCCGCCGTGGCTGGCCAGGCCGGGATTGATCTCGGTCTGCAGGTAGTAGTTGATGCGCTCGGTGATCGGGCTGTCCTCGTTGACCATCGGCACCTTGGCGTTCGGCGCCTTGATGGTCAGCTGGCCGCCCATGCGGTCGGTGGCGTAATCGACCACGGCGTCTTCCAGGAAGGGCTCGCTGATGGCGTCGATGTAGGCGGTGAAATCCTTCAGGCCGACCGGGGTGTCTTCCGCCTTCTGCTCGCCCGGCTTGCAGTAGGCGATGCAGGTTTCGGCGTACGTGGTGCCCGGCTGGGTGATGAAGATGCGAATGCCGATGCCGGGAGTGTCCTGCTTGGACAGCAGCTCGGCCAGGTAATCCTGTGCGGCTTCGGTAATGGTGATAGCGCTCATGGCAACTCCTCGCAAACGTGGCGCCAGTTTACGCCAAACGGGGGGATCGGATAAAGCCCTACTGATTTAGTAGGAATAATTCGCAGGTAGGCCAAGCACTTTCCTGTAGGAGCGAGCTTGCTCGCGAATGGCCCCGCAGCGGGGGCCGGTTCGCGAGCAAGGACTGGGCGCTCCCCTCGGTCCTACAGGTTCAGGTCCGCGATCTGGTTTACAGGTTCTCGTAGCGATTCATGTCCAGCACGCCTGCCTCCACCGGTTCTGTTTCGCGCAGGTAGGCATCCAGGTCGTGGAAGTAGAACCAGAACTGCGGGTTGCTGCGACGCACTCCCCAGCGGTCGGCGATCTTCTCGAAGTCCGCCGCGCTCTTTACCTGCTCCAGGGCGCCAACGAAATCCCGCACGTCGGCCGCCTTCAGGTTGAACATGAAGTTCGGGTAGCTCGACAGCACGCCTGGGTAGATGGTCAGCGTATCCAGCCCCGGCTGGTAGCGCAGCGACTCGCCCGTCATGAAGGCCACGTTGCTGTGGGCACGGTTGCGCAGCACGGTGTAGATCTCGCGCTGGCCGTCCGGCAGTTCCACACGCAGCATGGTCGCCTCGGGGAACTGGTCGATGACCGGCAGGCCGGCAGCCGGCCGGCTGACCAGCCGGCTGAAGGCCTGTTCGGCATCCTGCAACGGTGCGGCCACCGAGTTGCGGTAGCAAGCGCCGTTTTCGCACAGGTTGATCGGGTCGGGCCGCGCATTGAGCGCCACGTAGTGCTTCAGCAATTGCTTGGCGAAGGCCAGCTTGGCGCCCTTCTCCGGCAGGAACAGCCCGGTGGGCGCGTCGCTGTCGGAGTTGTAGTAGTCGGCCCACATCTTCAACTTGCCGCTGCTCTGGTACCAGTCATCGAGGAGCTTCTTGCGCTCGCCGACCGGCATCAGGCGCAGGAAATTCTGCTCGGCGCCGTTGCGGATCAGGTCGAAATACAGCCGCGTCTGCGCCTGGTGGGCGACGTTGCCGAACACGTCGAAGTTCACCACCAGCCCGTAGTAGGTGCGCTCCAGCAGCGGGTAGTCCATCCACCAGAGGGTCTGCGGCACGCCGCCGATCAGGCCCTTGCGCACCGAGGCACTGTCGTACTGGCGGAAGATGCTCAGCACGGCGTTGTCGTTGCCGGCCCAGATGTCCGCCCAGGTCGGCGCGGGCGCCTCGTCATAGACGTCCTGTCGCAGCTCTTCGTATTGATTGCGCTTGTCGCGGTAGGAGCGCCATTGCGACAGCATCGCGCCGACGTCGTCGATCTGCCCCGGCAGCGCCAGCAGCGGCGAGGCCTGGCGCTGGAACTTCGGATCGGTGACATAGAGATCGTGGTCCGGGTCCTGGAACACTGCCCAGAAATTGTCGCGGATCACGTCGGTGGCAATCTGCCCACGGCACACCGGCCCGCGGATGAAGGTACGGACGAAGTACTCGGCGTTGTCCAGCATGAACTGGTAGCGCGCCCGCGCCGGAATCGCCTCGAAGGTCAAGAAGGGGTTGGCGCGGTGCTGCAGGCCATAGCCGGGAACCTTGTCGGTATCCCAGGCTGTGCCGTAGAACAGCTCCTGGTTGCGCTGGAGGCGAGCCGCGTTGAGCGGATAGGTGATGTGCGTCTTGTGCACGATCACACCCTGGATCGGCCACAGGCGGTAATAGAAGGTATTGCCCGGATCGTCGTTCGGCCGCCGCGTGGCGATGGGGTCGATGGGCTGGCCGCTGGGCGTGCGCGAACGCACCAGCTGGAAGAAGTGCCCCGGCTCGCCGCGCTCGGTGAAGTACAGGTGGGCGAGGAACAGGTGCTCGTAGATCCAGCGCGACACCAGGCTCTGACGGGCGCCGGGCTGGTTGAGGAAGCTTTCCCACTCGCCGATCTGCTGCGCTTCGCCGCTGCCCGGCTGCCAGGCCTGTTCGTCCACCGGCGCGCCCTGAGCCAGCCAGGTCTTGATGGTTTTCAGCTGCTTGTCGGTCAGGCCGGTGACGGCGAAGGGCATGCCGCTGCGCGGGTTCTTCGCCACGAAGTCGTCGATGGTCGCGGGCGTCGGGCACTGGTTGGTGCGGTTGATCGACAGGTCGAGGCCATCGGGGATCTTCGCGTTGGGCACCAGCGGGTGGTCATGCCCCAGGTCGATCATCCGCGCCATCAGCGCCGCCTGGCTGCCACGGCCATCGAGCACCGACCAGAAGTCCTTGCGCCGCCAGGCGTCCGCGCCATGGGCGTCGAGGAACAGCCGGGTGGTGTCCTGCGCCTTGGTACGCGCGCCGTCATACACCGGCAGCTTGTTCGCGCCGCGTTGCGCGCCTTCGGCGGCCGTCAGGTTGAGCTGGCACGGCGAGTCGTAGCAGGCATGGCAGGCCACGCATTTCTCGGTGAAGATCGGCTGGATATCGCGGGTGTAGGACAATCCTCCCGCCTGGGCCAGCGCCGAAAACGCCAGGCCAGCGATAAGCAACGTGAAGCGGGCTCGCAGGGACATGAAGGGCTCCAAACATCAGGATGATGCGGATTCTAGCGGGAGTGCCGGCCCAATGCGCTCCAACGAAAGGCTGAACATGAGAAATCCTCATGCAAAATCCGCCGACGTCAAATTTCCTGCAGCTTTGCTATCATCAGCGACCTTTCGCCACGCCCTTTTCCCCCAGGTATTCCAATGATCGACCGTGCCGCACGCCTGCAAGCCCTCCAGCAAGCCCTCAAGGAGCGCATCCTGATCCTCGACGGCGGCATGGGCACCATGATCCAGAGCTACAAGCTGCAGGAGGAAGACTACCGTGGCACGCGCTTCGCCGACTGGCCGAGCGACGTGAAGGGCAACAACGACCTGCTGCTGCTCAGCCGCCCGGACGTCATCCAGGCCATCGAGAAGGCCTACCTCGACGCCGGCGCCGACATCCTCGAGACCAACACCTTCAACGCCACCCGCGTGTCGCAGGCCGACTACGACATGCAGGAGCTGGCCTACGAGATGAACGTCGAGGGCGCGCGCCTGGCCCGTGAAGTGGCCGACGCCAAGACCGCCGAGACCCCGGACCGCCCGCGCTTCGTCGCTGGCGTCCTCGGCCCGACCAGCCGCACCTGCTCGATCTCCCCGGACGTCAACGACCCCGGCTTCCGCAACGTCACCTTCGACGAACTGGTGGAGAACTACAGCGAATCCACCCGCGGCCTGATCGAGGGCGGCGCGGACCTGATCCTGATCGAGACCATCTTCGACACCCTCAACGCCAAGGCAGCGATCTTCGCCGTGCAGGGCGTCTATGAAGAGCTGGGCGTCGAGTTGCCGATCATGATCTCCGGCACCATCACCGACGCCTCCGGCCGTACCCTGTCCGGCCAGACCACCGAGGCCTTCTGGAACTCGGTACGCCACGCCAACCCGATCTCCGTCGGCCTGAACTGCGCCCTCGGTGCCAAAGAGCTGCGCCCCTACCTGGAAGAACTGGCCACCAAGGCCGGCACCCACGTCTCCGCCCACCCCAACGCCGGCCTGCCGAACGCCTTCGGCGAGTACGACGAGACCCCGGCGGAAATGGCGGTGGTCGTGGAAGAGTTCGCCTCCTCGGGCTTCCTCAACATCATTGGCGGTTGCTGCGGCACCACGCCGGGCCACATCGAAGCCATCGCCAAGGCCGTGGCCAAGTACGCGCCGCGCGCCATCCCGGAGATTCCCAAGGCCTGCCGCCTGTCCGGCCTTGAGCCGTTCACCATAGACCGCAGCTCGCTGTTCGTGAACGTCGGCGAGCGCACCAACATCACCGGCTCGGCCAAGTTCGCCCGGCTGATCCGCGAGGAGAACTACGCCGAAGCGCTGGAAGTGGCGCAGCAGCAGGTGGAAGCCGGCGCCCAGGTGATCGACATCAACATGGACGAGGGCATGCTCGACTCCAAGGCTGCCATGGTGAAGTTCCTCAACCTGATCGCCTCCGAGCCGGACATCTCCCGCGTGCCGATCATGATCGACTCCTCCAAGTGGGAGGTGATCGAAGCCGGCCTGAAGTGCATCCAGGGCAAGGGCATCGTCAACTCCATCTCCATGAAGGAAGGCGTCGAGCCGTTCAAGCACCACGCCCGCCTGTGCAAGCGCTACGGCGCCGCCGTGGTGGTGATGGCCTTCGACGAAGCCGGCCAGGCCGATACCCAGGCGCGCAAGGAAGAAATCTGCCAGCGCTCCTACGACATCCTGGTCAACGAAGTGGGCTTCCCGCCGGAAGACATCATCTTCGACCCGAACATCTTCGCGGTCGCCACCGGCATCGAGGAACACAACAACTACGCGGTCGACTTCATCGAGGCCTGCGCCTACATCCGCGACAACCTGCCCTACGCACTGACCTCGGGCGGGGTGTCCAACGTGTCGTTCTCGTTCCGTGGCAACAACCCGGTGCGCGAGGCGATCCACTCGGTGTTCCTCTACTACGCGATCCAGAACGGCCTGACGATGGGCATCGTCAACGCCGGCCAACTGGAGATCTACGACGAGATCCCGCAGGAACTGCGCGACAAGGTCGAGGACGTGGTGCTCAACCGCAGTCCGGACGCCACCGAGGCGCTGCTGGCCATCGCCGATAACTACAAGGGCGGCGGCGCGGTCAAGGAAGTGGAAGACGAAGAGTGGCGCAGCCACAGCGTCGAGAAGCGCCTGGAGCACGCGCTGGTCAAGGGCATCACCACCTTCATCGTCGAGGACACCGAGGAGTGCCGGCAGAAGTGCGCGCGCCCCATCGAGGTCATCGAAGGCCCGCTGATGTCCGGCATGAACGTGGTCGGCGACCTGTTCGGCGCCGGCAAGATGTTCCTCCCGCAGGTGGTGAAATCCGCCCGCGTGATGAAGCAGGCCGTGGCGCACCTGATTCCCTTCATCGAAGCGGAAAAAGGCGACAAGCCCGAGGCCAAGGGCAAGATCCTCATGGCCACGGTGAAGGGCGACGTCCACGACATCGGCAAGAACATCGTCGGCGTGGTACTGGGCTGCAACGGCTACGACATCGTCGACCTGGGCGTGATGGTCCCGGCGGAGAAGATCCTGCAGACCGCCCGCGAGCAGAAGTGCGACATCATCGGCCTGTCCGGCCTGATCACCCCGTCGCTGGACGAGATGGTCCACGTCGCCAAGGAGATGCAGCGGCAGAACTTCAGCCTGCCCCTGTTGATCGGCGGCGCCACCACCTCCAAGGCGCACACCGCGGTGAAGATCGACCCGCAGTACAGCAACGACGCGGTGGTCTACGTCACCGACGCCTCCCGCGCGGTGGGCGTGGCGACCACGCTGCTGTCCAAGGAAATGAAGCCCGAGTACGCCCGCAAGCTGCGCGAAGAGTACGCGGAAGTGCGCGAACGCACCGCCAACCGCAGCGCACGCACCGAGCGCCTGAGCTACGAACAGGCCATCGCCGCCAAGCCGAAGTTCGACTGGGCCGGCTACCAGCCGCCGGTGCCGAGCTTCACCGGCGTCAAGGTGCTGGATGATATCGACCTCAATGTGCTGGCCGAGTACATCGACTGGACGCCGTTCTTCATCTCCTGGGACCTGGCCGGCAAGTACCCGCGCATCCTCACCGACGAAGTCGTGGGCGAAGCGGCGACCAGCCTGTTCAACGACGCCCAGGCGATGCTGAAGAAGCTGATCGACGAGAAGCTGATCAAGTCCCGTGCCGTGCTGGGCTTCTGGCCGGCCAACCAGGTGCACCACGACGACCTGGAGGTCTACGGTGACGACGGCCACAAGCTGGCCACCCTGCACCACCTGCGCCAGCAGACCATCAAGCCCGACGGCAAGCCGAACTTCAGCCTGGCCGACTTCGTCGCGCCGAAGGACAGCGGCGTGAAGGACTACGTCGGCGGCTTCATCACCACCGCCGGCATCGGCGCCGAGGAAGTGGCCAAGGCCTACGAGGCCAAGGGCGACGACTACAGCGCGATCATGGTCAAGGCCCTGGCCGACCGCCTCGCCGAAGCCTGCGCCGAGTGGCTGCACGAGCGCGTGCGCAAGGAATACTGGGGCTACCAGCCCGAGGAACACCTGGACAACGAGGCGCTGATCAAGGAGCAGTACGTCGGCATCCGCCCGGCGCCCGGCTACCCGGCCTGCCCGGACCACACCGAGAAAGGCACGCTGTTCAAGCTGCTCGACCCGGACGGTCTGTCCGGCGTGACCCTGACCGAGCACTACGCCATGTTCCCGGCCGCCGCCGTCAGCGGCTGGTACTTCGCCCATCCACAGGCGCAGTACTTCGCCGTCGGCAAGCTCGACAGGGACCAGATCGAACGCTACAGCGCGCGCAAGGACCAGGAAATCAGCACCAGCGAGCGCTGGCTGTCGCCGAACCTGGGCTACGACAACTGATCTGACGCCCCACGCCGCAGCCGGGCCCGCCCGGCACGGCGGTTTCGTCAGGCAGGTCCGCGGCCTGGGGAAAAGCGTCGCTGCATATCCTGCGCAGATGCGGGATAATCCCGGCATCCTGGGCACCCCCAGGGCACAACGGATCGAAGCCGGCCACCCGCCAGGCTTCCGCTGAAGAGAGAGTCACAGATGAAATACCTCACCCCCGAACAAATGGCCAAGCCTCGCAAACGCCGCCTGCTGAAGAAGCTGCGCCTGGGCGAGTTCCAGGAGTTCGGCTTCAGCCTCGAAGTGAACTACACCGGCGACCTGGATGACGTGCTCGACCAGTGGATCGCCTTCGTCGAATCCGAAGGCTGGGTCTTCGTCGGCGGCGCCACCGAAGACGGCGAGTTCACCGGCTACCTGTGCCTGAACGACGTCGGTAGCCTGACCGAGGCCGACCGCGAGACCACTCGCCTGTGGCTGGAAAAGCAGTCCTGGGTGAAATCCTTCGAACTGGGCGAGCTGAGCGACTGCTGGCACGGCCTGTTCGAGGAGTAAGCACTCCTTGTGCAAAGCGTGGGCGGGCCTCCCCGCCCGCCCACGTCCATCAGCTCACCTCAGATCGCCATCTGCCCCTCCACCTCCTGCAACTTGCGCCGCGCCAGCGCCAGGTTGGCTTTCACCTTGTCCAGCACGTAGTACATGAACACCCCTTCGTGCTTCGCCATCGGGCGGATGATGTGGTATTGCCGGCCGAGGGTGATGAGGATGTCCTCGATCACGTCGTTGAGCGCCAGGGACTTCATGGTCTTGAGCTTGGCGCGAACCACCTCGGTGTTGCCCGCCGCCGCCAGTTCCAGGTCCACGCCGCCTCCTGCCTGCCCGAGCAGCATGCCGCTCTTGGCATCCACCACGGCCGACGCCAGGGCACCATCCAGGTTCAGCAGTTCGTCCAGCGATTGTTGCAGTGCTGCCATAGCGATTACTCCTTGAGTGCGCGTCCTGTTATAGGGGCCCCGCGACCGCGCGCGCCGCGAAGCCTTTTGTCTCAGCCGGCCAGCGACAGATCCGCCAGCCGGGTTGCCGTTCGCTTGGCCTGATAGAGCACCTGGCCAAGCATCTCCTCGCGATCGGCGACCAGGTTGAGGATCATCGGATGGCTCGGATGCGGTATGTCGACGATGACGATGTAGCCCTCGCTGGCCTCGACTATCACGTTCTGGTGCGGGCCGACCTCGCTCTCCTGGCCGACCATGGCGCCGAGGGCCGAAATCGAGCAGGCCATGGCGGCCAGCTTGGAAACCTCCAGCCCCTTGCCGGCACGGGAGGCCACCTCGAAGCCGTCGGTGGTGGCGATCACCGCCGCGCTCAGCCGCCCCAGGCTGGCGCCGAGCTCATCCAACGCCTGCTCGGCGTCGTTCCGCAGTCTTTCCGGCAAGCTCGTCAAGGCGTGTTCCATGGTCGACTCCAGTCGGTTGCAAACGTCAGGCTTCAGGCCGCCGTGCATTCCAGTTGCAGCAGGAGCAGGTCGAGCAGCATGCGCACCTGCTCTGCCTCACGTACGTCCACCTCGATGACTGGGAAGCTGTGGCCGGCCCTAGCCAGCGCGGCAGCGTAGTCATCCAGGCCGGGCGCGGGATGCCCTGGCAGACGCCCGACGCCGATGACACAGGGCGCACCGGCGATGCAGTCGGCAAAGCCGTGGAGGTAAACCTGCAGGTCGCCCAGCGGATCGGGCCGCGAGTTGTCGATCAGGATCACCAGCCCCAGCGCTCCGCGCGCGAGGATGCTCCACATGAAGGCAAAGCGCGCCTGACCGGGCGTGCCATACAGGCGCAGGCGCTCATCGGGTCCGATCACCACCTCGCCATAGTCCAGGCCGACTGTGGTGCGCGCCTTGTCCAGGCTGGGATCGTTGTTCTGCACGTCGGTGCTGACCGGCTCGATGTCGCTGATCGCGGCGATGGCGGTGGTCTTGCCCGCGCCCATGGTGCCGGTGAAGAGGATCTTGTATTCCCTCATCGGCCGGCCTCCGAAGCACCGCCAAGGCCGAGGCTGCGACGGATGCGCGCCAGCAGGCCGACGGGAGCGGCAGCCTGTTGTTCGGCCGGCGCAGGCAGGGCCTCGCCGGGCTGGAACATTTCATGGGAGGCCATCAGGCGGACGAAGCTCTCCGCCACGTGGCGCGGCACGCCGGAGCGCTCGCAAAGCTCGTCCAGGCTCATGGTCCTTGCACAAAGCAGCGTGGCCAGCCGGACGTAGCGGTGATCACCGTTGAGCAGTGACGCGGCCGGCCAGTGCTTCAGGCGCAGGGCTTCACCCGCGGACTGCGCCGGCCTCTGGCCGATGGCGCGAGCGGCACGTTCCAGGCAATCGAATACCTCGCTGGCACGCAGCGGCCAGTGCACCCAGAGCGGCTCACCCTCGGCCGTGCGCAACCGCACCCGCGGCGCGCCCTCCTCCCCCTCCACCAGCAGGTCGGCGGGACCCTCGACATACGCCCAGCTCGCCAAGGTGCGACCACTGAGCAGGCCGACGATGGACTTGAACACCACCTGATCACGCAACGCCATCCGGGCGAACCCGTAGGTGTACTGAAGCTGGTACGGCTGATTCATCGGCGCGCTCCCTTTGGCCAACAAACACCATCAACCTGCTCGGGTTGATCAGGCGGCTCACCGGGACGTAGGAGGATGCCGAGCACAAGCTCGCAGAGGGCGCGGACGAACGTCCGGCCGGCTTGGCAACCCCGCGGTCATGGCCCTTGCGGGCGTTAGATCGGTGGCTTTGCGTCCCTGGCTTTCGCACAGGTTTGCCCTGGTCAATTGAAATTCAGCGTAGTACGCCGCTTTCGTTCGCCAAGCCGAAAAAACGTGACAGACCTCACACAAACATCGGAAATATCACCGGAACAACTTCGCAATGTTCGTAGGCATATTCCGCCCCAAAAGGGAGCAGGAAGCCTGCCCTTCGGCTAGGATTTCCCACAGCGGCGCCTCACCGGCACGGCCCGCCGGATGTCCACAACAAGCCGGAATTCACTGCCCCGAGACGCCATGCTAGAGCGCCAGAGGTTCCAGAACATTCTCAGCCTGGGCCTGCCGATCATCGGCGGCATGCTCAGCCAGAGCCTGCTCAACCTGGTGGATGCAGCCATGGTCGGCCACCTGGGGGAGAAATCCCTCGCCGGGGTCGGAATCGGCAGCTACGCCAACTTCGTCGCCATCTCCCTGGTGATGGGTCTGGGCGCCGGCGTACAGGCGCTGGTGGCCCGCCGGCGGGGCGAAGGTCGCAGCGGCGAACTGGCCGCGCCGCTGAACTGCGGGCTGCTGGTCGCGCTGGGCCTGTCGCTGCCGATCACGCTGATCTGCCTGCTGTTCGCCGAGCCCATCATTCGCGCGCTGTCTCATGATCCGGAGGTGCTGGCGGTCGGCATCCCCTACTTCGAATGGCGCGCGCTGTCGGTGCTCGCCGTGGGCCTGAACTTCTCCTTCCGGGGCTACTGGAACGGCACCCGGCGATCAGGCATGTACATGCGCACCCTGGTGGTCATGCACCTGGCCAACGCGGCGATCAGCTACAGCCTGATCCACGGCCTGTTCGGCCTGCCGCGCATGGGCGCAGTGGGCAGCGGCCTGGGCACCACGCTGGCGTTGTACATCGGCTCGCTGATCTACGCCTGGATCACCTGGCGCGATGCGCGCGCCCAAGGCTGCCACCCGCGCCTGCCGAGCGAGCGCGACGTCCGCACGTTGTTGCGCCTGTCACTGCCCAACTCGCTGCAGCAGTTCTTCTTCGCCGCCGGCATCACCCTGCTGTTCTGGATCATCGCCCAGGTCGGCACCCGCGAGCTGGCGGTGGCCCACGTGCTGATCAACCTGGCGCTGTTCCTGATCCTGCCCGGCGTCGGCCTGGGCATGGCGGCGACCACGCTGGTCAGCCAGAGCATGGGCGAGCGCGACTTCGACAGCGCGCACCGCTGGGGCTGGGACGTCGTGAAGGTGGCGGCCTGTGGGCTGGCGCTGCTGGGTGCGCCGTTCTGGATATTCTCCGAGGCCATTCTGCGGCTGTTCGTCAGCGACCCTGCGCTGATCGAACTGGGCCGCGTGCCGCTGATGCTCACCGGCATGGGCATGGTGATCGACGCCACGGCGCTGGTGCTGACCCAGGCGCTGCTGGGCGCGGGCGCCGTGCGCACGGTGATGGCGGTCAGCCTGGGCAACCAGTGGCTGTTCTTCCTGCCGCTGGCCTACCTGGTCGGCCCGGTGCTGGGCGGTGGTCTGCTGGCGATCTGGAGCATGCAGATTCTCCAGCGCGGGATGGCTTCGGCGATCTTCGCGGTGATGTGGCAGAAGCGCCAATGGACGCAGATCGAACTCTAGCGTTCGCTAGCGCAGGAGCTAGGCTTGCAGGCAAAGGGAGGACCAACGATGGACGAGCAACAGAACAAGCCGCCGACCTTCTGGCAGATGCTGCACAGTGTGCTGGCCGCAGCCTTCGGCGTGCAGAGCGGGCGCAACCGCGCACGCGACTTCACCCACGGCAAGCCCAGTCACTTCATCGCCATGGGCATTCTCTTCACGCTGATCTTCGTGCTGCTGCTGTACGGGCTGGTGCAGCTGGTGCTGCATTTCGCCGGGCTGTAGGACAGGCGGCGGGGCGTTTGGTACCAGCGGGCCGCAGGACGGCCCGCCGGCACCGCTGTCACTGATGGCTGACCCAGAACACGGCGGTCGCGACCACCAGCAGGATCAGGATGAATGCGGCGCGGGCATCGACGACGCTATCGCTGGTCTTGTTCGACGTTTCTTCGCTCATGCTTCCCCCATCTTCTCGTTATTGGCTGAAGGACCACACCACCAGTTAAGACCAGCTCCGCCCGCCCCGCTACTCCCGCCCCGCTTCGAAAGCCGTTAGGCTTGGCTGCTAGACAAGCACAACGACAAGAGCAAGGAACAGTAATGAACCTGGTATCGCTACAGGACACCGTCGCGCCGGAAGGCGTCTGCTATGGCTGCGGCGGCAGCAACCCGCACGGGCTGCACATCAAGAGCCGCTGGCACGAGGACGGCATCCACGTCGTCGCCGAGCACCTGCCCGAGGCCAAGTACTGCGGCTGGCCGGAGCTGGTCTACGGCGGCCTGATCGCGATGCTGGTGGACTGCCACTCCAACTGGACCGCCATGGCCTATCACTACCGCGCCGAGGGCCGCGAGCCGGGCAGCCTGCCGCGCATCGACTGCGTCACCGGTAACCTGGGCATCAAGTACATCAAGCCGACACCCATGGGCGTGCCGCTGACCCTCAAGGCCCATGTCGAGGGCGAAGTCGGCCGCAAAAGCCGGATCATTTGCGAGGTCTATGCCGGCGATGTGCTGACCTGTGTTGGCGACTCGATCTTCGTCCGCGTCGACACCTCGCAACTGCGCGATGCCGCCCACGGCCGCGAAGCCTGATCACGGCATAAAAAGCACTAAGCGCAGCCGCACACAGGTGCCCGTGCAAGCCGCGGCCAGACCCGTGATTCAGGCCTGGCGCGGCTTAGATCCGAAAGTTCTCGCCATATACTCAAACATCACTTTTGCGCATATTCCCGAACTGGTATCGTGCGCCCCACTCCGCGTGGAGCGCGTTGCCGTGCGCGCTGGGAAACGCAGTACGCCCTGAGCGCTATAGCCTGACAGCAGGATGATTCATGTACGTATATGACGAATACGATCAAAGGATCGTAGAGGATCGCGTCAAGCAGTTCCGCGATCAGACCCGCCGCTACCTGGCGGGCGAACTGACCGGCGAGGAATTCCGCCCGCTGCGTCTGCAGAATGGCCTGTACATCCAGCGCTATGCGCCCATGCTGCGCGTGGCCGTGCCTTACGGCCTGCTGTCCTCCCGGCAGGTGCGCAAGCTGGCGCAGATCGCCCGCGACTATGACAAGGGCTACGCGCACATCAGTACCCGCCAGAACGTCCAGTACAACTGGCCGGAACTGGAAGACGTGCCGGAAATCCTCGCCGAGCTGGCCACCGTGCAGATGCACGCGATCCAGACCAGCGGCAACTGCATCCGCAACACCACCACCGACCAGTTCGCCGGCGTCGCCCATGACGAGCTGGTCGATCCGCGCCCCTGGTGCGAGATCATCCGCCAGTGGTCGACCTTCCACCCCGAATTCGCCCACCTGCCGCGCAAGTTCAAGATCGCCGTCAACGGCGCCGTGAGCGACCGTGCCGCCATCGAGGTGCACGACATCGGCCTGGAAGCGGTGCAGAACGAAGCCGGCGAGCTGGGCTTCCGCGTCTCTGTCGGTGGCGGCCTGGGTCGTACCCCGATCGTCGGCAATTTCATCAATGAATTCCTGCCGTGGAAGCACCTGCTGTCCTACCTGGACGCCATCCTGCGCGTGTACAACCGCTATGGCCGTCGGGACAACAAGTACAAGGCGCGCATCAAGATCCTGGTCAAGGCGCTGACGCCGGAAGTCTTCGCCCAGAAGGTCGACGCCGAATGGGCGAACCTGAAGGACGGCCCGAGCACCCTGACCGACGCCGAGCTGCAGCGCGTGGCCGCGCACTTCGTCGACCCGGCCTACCAGGCCCTGGAAAACCAGGACGCCGCCCTCGCCCAGCTCGACGCCGAGAACCCCGGCTTCGCCCGCTGGCGTAGCCGCAACACCTTCGCCCACAAGAAGCCCGGCTATGTCGCCGTGACCCTGTCGCTCAAGCCCACCGGCGTGGCGCCCGGCGACATCACCGACAAGCAGCTGGACGTGGTCGCCGACCTGGCCGACCGCTACAGCTTCGGCGAAGTGCGCAACAGCCATAACCAGAACATCATCCTCGCCGACGTCGAGCAGGCTCAGCTGTTCACCCTCTGGGGCGAACTGCGCGAGAACGGTTTCGCCACCCCGAACGTGGGCCTGCTGACCGACCTCATCTGCTGCCCGGGCGGCGACTTCTGCTCCCTGGCCAACGCCAAGTCGATCCCGGTGGCCGAAGCCATCCAGCGTCGCTTCGACGACCTGGACTACCTGTTCGACATCGGCGCCATCGACCTGAACATCTCCGGCTGCATGAACGCCTGCGGCCACCACCACGTCGGCCACATCGGCATCCTCGGCGTGGACAAGAAGGGCGAGGAGTTCTACCAGGTCTCCCTCGGCGGCAGCGCCAGCCGCGACGCCAGCCTGGCGCAGATCCTCGGCCCGTCCTTCGCCCAGGAGCAGATGGCCGACGTGATCGAGAAGATCATCAAGGTCTACGTGGAACAGCGCACCGAAGAGGAACGTTTCCTCGATACCTACCGTCGCATCGGCATCGACCCCTTCAAGGAGCGCGTATATGCAGCGAATCATTAAACACCGCGAGGTCGTCGACGACCGCTGGCACCTGCTGCCCAAGGACGCGACCCTGGAAACCGTGCCCAACTGCGACGACGTGATCATCCCGCTGAACCTGTGGCTGGAACACGGCCCTGCCCTGCGCGGTCGCGACGGCGGCCTGGGCGTCTGGCTGGATGCGGACGAAGAGCCCGAAGCCATCGCCGGCGACCTGGACAACTTCCAGGTGATCGCCGTGAACTTCCCGGCCTTCACCGACGGCCGCGGCTTCAGCACCGCGCGCCTGCTGCGCGAGCGCTTCGGCTACAAGGGCGAAGTGCGCGCCATCGGCGATGTCCTGCGTGACCAGCTGTTCTTCATGCAGAGCTGTGGCTTCGACGCCTACGCCATCCGCGCCGACCGCGATCCGCAAGCAGCGCTGGCGGGCCTGGACGACTTCAGCGAGGTCTACCAGACCTCGGTGACCCAGCCGCAACCGCTGTTCCGTCGCCGCCAGCTGGCCTGATCTGGCCGATATGAAAAAGCCCCGCATCGCGGGGTTTTTTCTTTGGCTCTTCGTAGGAACGAGCTTGCTCGCGAACCCCCAGCTTCAGTGCCGCCGGCAAATCCGTTCGCGAGCAAGCTCGCTCCTACAGGGAGGCCACACTCAAGCGCGAACGCTCTCCCAGGCAATCTGCGCCAACTGATCGCGACAATCGATCAGGTCCACCCGCGTGCGCCCGGCCAGCCAGTTGCGCGCGTAGTCCTGGCTCGGGCCGATCACCACCGAATTGAACAGCTCCGGTGCGAGTTCCTTGAACGCCCCGGCCTTGCGGTGCTCGGAGAGCAGCCCGGCAATGCGGCGACCCTGTTCGCGGTTGGCCTCGCGCAACGCCTCACCCACCTCTCCCGCTTCGACGCGGCCTCGGCTGTGCAGGATGAAACGCGCCCACTCCGGGTTGGCCGCCACCCAATCGACGTAGCAGGTGACGAACAGCTTCACGCAGGCCTCCGCGCTCATGCCCTCCTCGATTCCGGCGTCCAGCAGCGCCGCGTACTGGCCAACGCCTGTGAGGTAGAGCGCGCCGATGATGCGTTCCTTGTTGCCGTAATGGTGATAGAGGCTGCCGATGCTGGCGCCGGAGCGGTCGCGGATCATCTCGATGGTGGTGGCATCCACGCCGGATTCGCTGAAGCAGGCCAGCGCGGCCTGGAGGATGTCGTCTTTGCGGGAAGGTCGGGCCATGGGGTTCCTGTTGGAAAAACCGCTCGAACATAATTCTAGAATATTTTTCTAGAATTAATTTCTAGTCTTCGTATACTGCCTGGGCGCGCATCCATCTTCAATCCGCTTTGCCCCGGAGTTGCCATGAGTCAGATGATGCAAATGTACCAGCAGGCCGGCCCCGCGCAGTTCAGCGCCATGATCGGCCAGGTCGCCCCCTACTTCGCCAGCATCGCCCCGCAGTTCGTCGAACTGCGCCCAGGCTACGCGGAAGTGACCTTCCCCAAGCGCCGCGAAGTGCTCAACCACATCGGCACCGTGCACGCCATCGCCCTGTGCAACGCTGCCGAACTGGCCGCCGGGACCATGACCGACGTGTCGATCCCCAAGGGCCGCCGCTGGATTCCCCGCGGCATGACCGTGGAATACCTGGCCAAGGCCGACGGCGACGTACGCGCCGTGGCCGATGGCCGTGCCGTGGACTGGAATCAGGAAGGCGACGTCATCGTCCCGGTGCTCGCCTACGTCGGTGACAAGAAGGTCTTCCGCGCCGACATCACCATGTACATCAGTCAGGCCTGAGGGACCGCGCCATGATCACACCGCTTCCCCGCCCGCTGGACAACGGCAATGGCCAAAGCCTCTCCAGCCACTGGTACTACCCACCCGGCGAAGCCCGCGGAGCGGTGCTGATCGTTCCTGCCATGGGCGTCGAGCAGCGCTTCTACACGGCCTTCGCCAACTGGCTGGCCGAGCGCGGCTACCTGACAGTCACCTTCGACTATGCCGGCATGGGTAAATCCCGCGCCGGCTCCCTGCGTGATCTGGACGTCGACATCCTCGCCTGGGGCAACCACGACTGCAGCGCCATGCTCGATGCCGTAGTCGCCGCGGCCGGCGAGCTGCCGGTGTACTGGATCGGCCACAGCCTCGGCGGGCAGATACTGCCCTTCGTGCGGGGTACCGAGCGCATCCACCGCGCCTTCACCATTGCCACCGGCAGCGGCTACTGGCGCGAGAACACCAAGGGCTTGCGGCACAAGGCCTGGCTGCTCTGGTACCTGCTGGCACCGACGATCACGCCGCTGCTGGGCTACTTCCCCGGCAAGCGCCTGGGCGTGGTCGGCGACCTGCCACGCGGGGTGATCGAGCAATGGCGGCGCTGGTGCCTGGACCCGGAGTACTCGGTGGGCGCGGAAGGCGGCGCGGTGCGCGAGGCGTATTCCTCGGTGAGCACACCGATTACCTCCATCTCTTTCACCGACGACGAGATGATGTCCGGGCGCAATACCGAGTCGCTGCACGGTTTCTACCGTGGCTCGCCGAAGACGCTGAAGAGAATCGCGCCGGAGGATATCGGCGTGAAGCGCATTGGCCACTTCGGCTTTTTCAGAAGCCAGTTCGCCGATTCGCTGTGGGCGGATTACCTGTTGCCGGACCTGGGCTGACACCCAGGCCCGGCACGGGCATCAATCCAGGTTGACCAGCACCCGGCCCACCAGCTTGCCGGCCAGGATCTGGTGGATGGCGGCCGGCAGGTCATCGAGCTTGACCTCGCGGACGGCTGCTTCGAGGTTGTCGAGCTTCCATTGCAGGGACAGCTTGTCCCACATGGAAGCCTTGACCACCAGCGGCAGCTCTACCGAGTCCACGCCCAGCAGGTTCACGCCGCGTAGAATGAACGGCAGCACGGTGGCCTTGAACGCGGCGCCGGCGGTCAGGCCGCAGCAGGCGACGCTGCCGCCATACTGCAGCGACTTGACCACGTTGAACAGGATGTCGCCGCCCACGGTGTCCACCGCGCCGGCCCACTGCTCGCGCAGCAGCGGCTTGTCGACTCCGTCGGAGACAGTGGCACGGTCGAGAATCTGCCGCGCGCCAAGGCGGTTCAGCAGCTCGGCCTGTTCCAGCTTGCCGGTGGCGGCAGCCACGGTGTAGCCCAGTTGCGCCAGCAGCATCACCGCGATGCTGCCCACGCCGCCGGTGGCGCCAGTGACCAGGATGGGGCCGGCGGACGGCGTCAGGCCGGCGCGCTCGAGCTTGTCGACGCACAGCGCGGCAGTCAGGCCGGCGGTGCCGAGGATCATCGATTCGCGCAGCGACAGGCCCTGCGGGCGCTTGATCAGCCAGGCGGCAGGCACGCGGATGTACTGGCCAAAGCCGCCCGGGGTGTTCATGCCCAGGTCATAGCCGGTGACGATGACTTCATCGCCGGCGGCGAATTCGCCCACCGAGGACTCTTCCACCACGCCGGCGGCGTCGATGCCGGGAGTGTGCGGGTACTTGCGGGTGACGCCACGGTTGCCGCTGGCGGACAGCGCATCCTTGTAGTTGAGCGAGGAATACTTCACCCGCACCAGCACCTCACCCGCCGGCAGATCGGCAACCTGCCGCTCGGCCACCTGCAGGTCATGCACGCCATGCGCGCTCTCCGTGACCCACAACGCCTTGAATGCACTCATCTCGACCCTCCTCTTTCGAATTCGATAAACGGGCGCGATCCCGGCGCCCGACGCCCAATCATTGCCAGAAGAGTCACTGCCAGAAACGGCTGCGACCCAGGCGGTCCCACCAGGTCACCAGCACGCGATCGATCACGCCGCTGACACCGACGCCGAAGCGCTCCTGGATGGACTTCTTCTGCACATAACTGAGCTGGTAGACATCCGCCTCACGGGCGCGTTCGGCCAGGTATTCGTCACTGGTCTTCAGCTCGTCGACCAGTTTCTTGCCCAGCGCCGCCTGGCCCAGCCAGACCTCGCCGGTGGCGATCTCGTCGATGGCCAGCTGGGGGCGGTAGTGGACGACGAAACGCTTGAACAGCTCGTGGGTGGTTTCCAGGTCTTCCTGGAACTTCTCCCGGCCCTTCTCGGTGTTCTCGCCGAACACGGTCAGGGTGCGCTTGTACTCGCCGGCGGTGAGCACTTCGAAATCGACGTCGTGCTTCTTCAGCAGACGATGGATGTTGGGCAGCTGCGCCACTACGCCAATGGAGCCGAGAATGGCGAAGGGTGCGGAGAGGATGCGCTCGCCGATGCAGGCCATCATGTAGCCGCCGCTCGCCGCGACCTTGTCGACGCAGACGGTCAGCGGCACGCCGGCCTGGCGGATGCGTGCCAGCTGGGAAGCAGCCAGGCCGTAGCCATGGACCATGCCACCGCCGCTCTCCAGGCGCAGTACCACTTCGTCACGCGGGGTAGCCAGGGTCAGCAGCGCAGTCACTTCATGGCGCAGTTGCTCGGTGGCCGAGGCCTTGATGTCGCCATCGAAGTCGAGCACGTAGACGCGGTTCTTCTCGCCGCCCTTCTTCTTTTTCGCTTCCTTCAGCGTTTTCGCCTCGGACTTGCGCAGGGCCTTGAGCTTGGCCTTCTCCAGCACGCTGTGCTGCAGGCGCTCGCGCAGTTCCTTGTAGAAGTCGTTGAGCTTGTGCACCTCCAGGTGCCCGCTGCCGCCACGACGGCCGCGGCCGCGCAGAGCGGCGATCACCACCAGGACGATGACGATGGCCACCACCACGGTGAAGGTCTTGGCCAGGAAACCCGCGTAATCCGCTAGAAACTCCACTCACATCCCCTTTTACAATTCTGTACGCGCACGCGTGACAAGCGCTGTGAATCCCGCAAGCATACCCACGCCGCCGGCCCGCCACCAGCGCTGGCAAAGCGCTGTATCAGTCCAGCGAATAGCATTCAAACAAGCGTATGTTTTTTCGTTGACAGCCCCAGGTGATCCTCATAACCTCGCCGGAACTTTCAGCCCTGCCGGGACCGCGCGCGTGGGAAGCATCTACCTGATTCGACATGGCCAGGCTTCATTCGGTGCCGACGACTACGATGTGCTCTCGGACACCGGCGTGCGCCAGGCGCAAATCCTCGGCGAGCACCTGGCCAGCCTCGGCCTGCGTTTCGACCGCTGCGTCGCCGGCGACCTGCGCCGTCAGCGCCACACCGCCGAAGCGGTGATGGGCCGGCTGAACGAGGCCGGGATCGATACGCCCACCCTGGAAATCGATT
The DNA here is from genome assembly GCF_020401845.1 of Pseudomonas sp. HS-18. Taxonomy (NCBI): domain Bacteria; kingdom Pseudomonadati; phylum Pseudomonadota; class Gammaproteobacteria; order Pseudomonadales; family Pseudomonadaceae; genus Pseudomonas; species Pseudomonas sp. HS-18. Next base: position 2,561,930 of record NZ_CP084413.1, on the reverse strand, counting down.
CCGCCTTCAACGAATTCGAAGCCGACGCAGTGATCCGCGCCCACCTGCCGGACCTGCTGGAGATCGAACCGCAGGCGCTGCACATCCTGCGCAACGCCGCCGACCACCGCGCCGAGTTCCAGCGCCTGTTCTCCACCGTGATCGCCCGCTGGGTTTCCGGCGATCACGACAAGGACGGCCTGGTCAGCTGGGCCGAGTTCCTCGACACCGTGCACGGCGGCCTCAAGCGCCTGCTGGAGTCGGCCAGCGGCAAGGACAACATCGGCGTGTTCACCTCCGGCGGCACCATCACCGCGGTGCTCCAGCAGGTGACCGGCATTCCGGCGCTGAACGCCTTCGAGCTCAACTGGCAGATCGTCAACACTTCGCTCAACCGCCTGAAGTTCCGCGGCAGCGAAGTGGCCCTGGCTTCCTTCAACAGTCACGTGCATCTGGAACTGTTGAGGGCGCCGGAACTCATCACCTATCGTTGAGTACCGGCCCAATGCGGCGCCGAGCGCCGCGCGAGAAAACCTAGAAAAGGAATAGAACCATGAGTGTTGCTGACATCGTTTCCACCATGAAGAGCAAGTTCAACGCCAGCGCGGCCGCCGGCCTGGATCTGGTGTTCCAGTTCAACATCGAAGACGGCGACAACCACTACCTGGTCGTCAAGGACGGTACCTGCGAAGTGGTACAGGGCGACGCCGAGTCCCCCAACGTCACCCTGATCATGGACAGCGAGACCCTCAAGGGCATCACCAGCGGCGAAACCGACGGCATGCAGGCCTTCATGGCCGGCAAGCTGCGCGCCGAAGGCGACATGATGCTGGCGATGAAGCTGGGCGAACTGTTCCCGGTCTGATCCGAGGCAAACCTACCCGCGCAGCACGAAAAACCGGAGTCCCTGGCTCCGGTTTTTTTATGCCCGCGCCCCGCTCCGGCCCGCGAATCAGGCAGCTTGATCGGGGTGCAACACGGACGCCAATAACGTCCCGCCGTGCTTGTGAGCGGCAGACGTCGACATTAGATTAGCCAATGATCACCCGGCGCCATCATTGCTTTGCCTGATTCTGCCGCAACCCATCAGGCAAGAGCACGACGCCACCTTGCGCGCCACCCTTGCCCGCCGCTCTCGCTGCGGTGCGATGACCCGTACAAGCCCAGTACAAGAAGGGACCAGCATGTCGTTGACCGACCAGACCATCCGCTCCCGCGAAGGTGAAGAACTCGACGCCGCCGTGATCGACGGCTACCTCAAGGACCACATTCCCGGCCTGCAGGGCCAGCCGCGCATCAGCCAGTTCCCCGGCGGCGCGTCGAACCTGACCTACCTGATCCAGTACGACAACCAGGAGCTGGTCCTGCGCCGCCCGCCGTTCGGCAAGAAGGCCAAGTCCGCCCACGACATGGGCCGCGAATACCGCATCCTGAACCAGCTCAGGGACGGCTTCCCCTACTGCCCCAAGGCGTACGCCTACTGCACCGACGAATCGGTGATCGGCGCCGAGTTCTACGTCATGGAACGGGTCAACGGCATCATCCTGCGCAGCGACCTGCCCAAGGAACTCAACCTCGACGCGGCGCAGACCACCGCGCTGTGCAAGAGCTTCATCGATAAGTTCGTCGACCTGCACAACGTCGACTACAACGCCTGCGGCCTGGGTGACCTGGGCAAGCCCGAGGGCTACGTGCAGCGCCAGATCGGCGGCTGGATCGATCGCTACGAGAAGTCCCTGACCCCCGATGCGCCGGCCTGGGAACAGGTGAAGGTATGGCTGCGCGAGAAGATGCCGGCCGACCACCACAAGCCGGGCATCGTCCACAACGACTACCGCTTCGACAACGTCATCCTCGACCCGAACAACCCGATGCAGATCATCGGCGTGCTCGACTGGGAGATGACCACCCTCGGCGACCCGCTGATGGACCTGGGCAACACCCTCGCCTACTGGATCGAAGCGGGCGACCCGCAGCCGATGCAGATGCTGCGCCGCCAGCCCAGCCACGAGCCGGGCATGCTCACGCGCCAGCAATTCGCCGACTACTACGCCGAGCGCGCCGGCATCCAGATCGACAACCTCGATTACTACTACACCTACGGCCTGTTCCGCCTGGCCGGCATCATGCAGCAGATCTACTACCGCTTCTTCCACGGCCAGACCCAGGACAAGCGCTTCGCCACCTTCATCCACGCCAACAAGCTGCTGGAACAGGTGAGCCTGCAGGTCATCGGCAAGTCTCGCCTGTAACGGCGCTAAAGAATAAGGAGAACTCCCCATGTCCAAGACCCAACTGTTCGACCTCGATGGCAAGATCGCCTTCGTCTCCGGCGCCAGCCGCGGCATCGGCGAGGCCATCGCCAAGCTGCTGGCCCAACAGGGCGCCCACGTGATCGTCTCCAGCCGCAAGATTGACGGCTGCCAGGCCGTGGCTGACGAGATCGTCGCCGCCGGCGGCAAGGCCACCGCGATTGCCTGCCACATCGGTGAAATGGAGCAGATCCAGGCCGTCTTCGCGCAGATCCGCGAGCAGTTCGGCCGCCTGGATATCCTGGTCAACAACGCCGCTACCAACCCGCAGTTCTGCAACGTGCTGGACACCGACCTGTCGGCCTTCCAGAAGACCGTCGACGTGAACATCCGCGGCTACTACTTCATGTCCATCGAAGGCGGCAAGCTGATGAAGGCCAACGGTGGCGGCAGCATCATCAACGTTGCCTCGGTCAACGGCGTTACCCCGGGCGAGTTCCAGGGCATCTATTCGGTGACCAAGGCCGCCGTGATCAGCATGACCAAGGTCTTCGCCAAGGAATGCGCGCAGTTCAATATCCGCTGCAACGCCCTGCTGCCGGGCCTGACCGACACCAAGTTCGCTTCGGCCCTGGTGAGCAACGACGCCATCCGCAACGTTGCCCTGCAGCGCATCCCGCTCAAGCGCGTAGCCGACCCGAGCGAAATGGCCGGCGCCGTGCTGTACCTCGCCAGCGACGCCTCCAGCTACACCACCGGCGTGACGCTGAACGTGGACGGCGGCTTCCTCGCCTGAGCGCTTTCGCGGAAACGAGAAAGGGAGCCATTCGGCTCCCTTTTCTGCTTTTTGCAGGAGCGAGCAGGCTCGCTCCTGCAGACGGCGAATTACTGCCACTCCTTGAGTGCCTGATTGGCCGCCGCATTCATCGGCTCGGCGGTCAACCCGCCCGCCCCATAACGCACGGCGAATACCGCCTGGTCGGCCATTGGCAGATAATTCACCCGCCCGGCTTTCGGCACGAAGGTCAGCAGATCGTGCTGGCCATCGCGCAACCAGCGCCAGAGATCGATCCCCGGCGCTTCGGAAACCAGCGACACCTTGCGCCCGAGGGACTGCTGCTCAACCGCCAGGAAGCGGCCGGACAGATCCTGCAGGCGATAACCGGGCGCCATGCCGATCAGCCGTGCCAGGCCTTTCCACTCCAGTACCCGCGCATCCAATTGCCAGAGGTCGCCGGCCAGCTCCACGCGACGCTCCTCGTCGCCCTGCAGCAGCGTCACGTCATAGCGTTGCTCGCCGACCTTGTGGAAGCTCAGGGTCGCCAGCGGCCGCTCTGCCGGCAGCGCGTCATAGCTGCGCAGGTCCCAGGCCACCAGCGCCACCAACGCGGCCAAGGCCACGAACAGCATTCCCGCCGTACCGCGCAACCAGCCGAGGAACCAGTGACGGTCGAACAGGATTCGGGCGGCTACCGCCAGGGCCAACAGCGCCAGGATGGCAACGACCCAGGCCAGACCGTCGTACTGCATCGAATGATTTCCTTCCTCGTAGAATTGCCGGCATTATGCGCACCGCGTACCTGCGCGGCCAGCCAGACCGTCGCAGCTTTCGGGTCCGTTAACGTTTCCTATGCCACCCGCTCTTTACAAAAGAGTGGCTGGACGGGCCCCTGATCAAGGCGAACCCAATGCCCTTCGAACTCGTCGTAGACCCGACCACCCTCGTCATCCTCGCCGGCGTCGCCTTCCTCGCCGGTTTCATCGACGCCATTGCCGGCGGCGGTGGCCTGCTGACCATCCCTGCCCTGCTCACCGCCGGCGTCCCGCCGCACCTGGCGCTGGGCACCAACAAGCTCAGCTCGACCTTTGGCGCCGCCGTGGCCAGCTACACCTTCTACCGCCGCAAACTGTTCCAGCCGCGCCAGTGGCGCAAAGGGCTGATCGCCACCGCCATCGGTGCAGCGCTCGGTGCCTGGGCCGCGCACCTGATGCCGGCGGAATGGCTGAACCGCATGCTGCCGGTGGTGGTGTTCGGCTGTGGCCTGTACCTGCTGTTCGGCAAGACGCCCGAAGCGCCGCTGGACGCCAACCCGCAGATCGCCCAGGGCCGGCAGTGGCCGCAGGGCCTGGGCCTGGGCTTCTACGACGGCGTGGCCGGGCCCGGCACCGGCGCCTTCTGGACCGTCAGCACGCTGCTGATGTACCCGCTGGACCTGGTACGCGCCAGCGGCGTGGCGCGCAGCATGAACTTCGTCAGTAACATCGTTGCGCTGGCGGTATTCATCGCCTCGGGCCAGGTGGTCTGGCTGCTGGGGCTGTGCATGGGCAGCTCACTGATGGTCGGCGCCTACTTCGGCGCGCGCACGGCGATTGGCGGCGGCGCCAAGTTCATCCGCCCGGTGTTCATCCTGGTGGTATTGGCGCTGACCGTGCGCCTGGCCTGGCAGCACTGGTTCACTGCCGCGGCCTGAAGTCGGCCGATACGGCGCCTGGAGTCAGGCGCCGCCGGGCAGGACGGGATCGGGACGACCGGCGCGGCGTGCCAGGTAGACCTCGATCAGGTAGCGGGCGATGGAGCGCTCGGCCGGCAGGCGCGGCAGCTCGTCGACGTGGAACCAGCGGGCATCCTCGATCTCATCCGGCTGCATGACGATCTCGCCGCTGACGTACTCGGCGTGGTAGCCGAACATCAGCGAATGCGGGAACGGCCAGGGTTGGCTGCCCATGTAGCGGATATTGCCGATCTCGACGCCGACCTCTTCGCGCACTTCGCGCGCGACGCAGTGCTCCACCGACTCGCCCGGCTCGACGAAACCCGCCAGGGTGCTGTACATCCCCGGCACGAAGCGCGGCGAACGGGCCAGCAACACCTCATCGCCACGGGTCACCAGCACGATCATGCTCGGCGACAGCAGCGGGTAACGCTGGATGCCGCAGCTTTCACACTGCATGGCGCGGTCGCGGGGCATGCGCTGATTGGGCTGCCCGCAGCTGCCGCAGAAGCGGTTCTGCCGCCACCAGATGCCGATCTGGCTGGCGAAGCCGAGCATGGCGAAGATGTCTTCCTCGGCCTGCATCATGAATTGGCGCAGGCCGATCCAGCTGGCACCCTCCAGCGGGTCGGTACGATCGACTTCCAGCAGGTACACCGGCTCGCCATCGAACTGCCCGACGGCGTGCTCGGAAAGCACGGAAAGGTCCTGGCGCTTGAGCCAGTCACGGGGGAACAGCACGCCGTTGCTGTCGGCAAGGAACTGCTGCTGGCAATGGGCGAGCGCCCAGCCACCGTTCGGAGCCACCTCGAACATCGAGGATTCCCAACGCCCGGTACGCATCAGGCAGCCACCGTCAGGCCCAGGGCCTTGACGCTCTCGCTGGCGACGTCCAGGACGTCGGGTTGGCCTTCAGGCCGCATCATGGCTCCACCCTCCAGGTAATACTCCAGGCCGGTCAGAGCATCGGCCAGGGTTTCCAGCATCTGCTCGGACGGCATCTGGGTCGTCTCGATCATCTGCCCCTGAATGTAATCGGCACAGGCACCCACGAGCAATGCCGCACGCTCCTGGCCGAGGAACCACAGGCCGCCGCGCACTGCCTGCAGGCTGATCGGCACGTTGGCCAGGTGCAGCTTGTCGCCGTTGGATTCCAGGTACGCGGTGATCGCGCGCTTGGCCAGCGCCAGGCCCGACTGGGCTTCGTCGATCACCACAATGCGCGCTTCGGCAAGCTGATGCACGGCGAAGGAATCGTCCTCCCCCATCGGCGCCGGGCGCGCGCTCATGCGCTCGCCACGCTCCAGGTTGCCGACCATGCTTTCGACGTACAGCAACGCGTCGGCCAGTGCGTTGAGCGCAGCCGGATCGTCCACCGCGCCCTTGGCGACCCAGCCGGCGACCACGCCATGCTGGTGCTGCAGCGAAGTGGCGGCAGAGTTCAGGCCCACCATGCCCAGGGTCTTGGCCAGCTTGCCCAACTGGGTGTGCAGGATGCCCAGCGCATCGGCCTGGGAAACGCCGCGCTCGATCAGGTCGAGCTGGTCCTTCACCGCCGTTAGCTCCTCGCGGATCGCCACCGACAGCGAGCGCATCACCGACTGGCCGGGGCCGGACAGGCGTTGCGACTCGTCTTCGAGCAGGTGATCGGTGAACGGCAGCGGTGCCAGGCCGAACACCTGGCGCAGCTCGGTGGCGCGCACGCCGCCGGTGTCCGCCAGTGTGGTGAGATAGAGCAGTTCCTTGAGCAACTGCCGCGGCGCTTCGTATTGCGGGTTGGCGATCAGTTGCTTGAGCTCGCGATCCAGGCGCGAGAACACCAGCTTGCGCGTCTTGCGCGGCAGCATCTGCGCGTCGACCAGCGCTTCCAGCGCGCCGGCGCCGACCCAGCACAGGCGGGTGCGCGCGGCACTGCCCAGCAGCACGTCGAGCTTGCCCAGCGCGCGGCCCATGAGCTTGAGGCTCGGATAGAGATTCTGTTCGCGGATCAGCCCTACCAGGCCGACCTGGTACATCTGCCGCAGGCGGCGGACTTCACGCGCTGGGTCGTCCACTTGCGGCGCGGTAACGGCACGCAGCGGGCGCGGCAGGTCCAGGCGCGCACTGAAGAAGAAGCTCTCCGGCAGCGCGGGCTGGCCAGCGGCCTGGCGCACGTCGTTGATCGCCGGCAGCAGCAGCTCGGGGATTTCCTGGCGGTGCGCCTCGAGGTTTTCCAGGTAGCGGCGCAGCACATAGAGCGCATTGCCGAGCGCAGCCAGTTGGCCGTCGCGGTCTTCGCTGACCCCGGTGGGAATGTCGGTGGCCAGATCCAGCGCTTCCTGCGCCAGCAGCTCGGCACCCGCCAGCTCGATCAGGTTCAGCGTGCCGCGAATCTGTGTCAGGCAATCGACGGAATGTTGCAGCAGGCTGCCGTTCTGACGCTCGGCAATGAAGTGCTCGAGGTTCTGCTCGGCCTCCTCCATCGTGGCGAACAGCTCGTCGCGGACCAGACTGAGGGACGTGGCTCCAGTAACCATCGGCCTAGTGCGCCTCCTGCGCGCAAGAAGAGTGGACGGACATCAATCGGCGAACTCGGCGGTCTTCTTGCTCATGTGCGCCATCATGGCGGCCTGCAGGTCAGCGGACTGCAGCATCGCGGCGTTCCAGGTGGCGATGTATTCCAGGCCGTCCTCGACGCGGTGGTCGCGGGCGTAGCCGATCATTTCCTTGGTGCCGCGGATGGCGATCGGCGACTTCGCGGCGATCTGCCGGGCCAGCTCCATCACGCCGTCGAACAGCGAGGCGTGGTCGGCGTAGACGCTGTTGACCAGGCCGATGCGCTGGGCTTCCTCGGCATTGACGTTGCGCCCGGTATAGGCCAGTTCGCGCATGATGCCGTCGCCGATCAGGCGCGGCAGGCGCTGCAGGGTGCCGACGTCGGCAGCCATGCCCATGTCGATTTCCTTGATGGAGAACTGCGCGTCCGCGCTGCAGTAGCGCATGTCGCAGGCGGAGATCAGGTCGATGCCGCCGCCGATGCAGTAGCCCTGGATCGCCGCGAGGACCGGCTTGCTGCAGTTGTCCACGGCGTTGAAGGAGCCCTGCAGCTGGAGGATGGTCTTGCGCAGGGCGCGGGCATTGCGGCCGACGTCCTTGCCCAGCTGGCTGGCAGCCTGGGCCAGCAGCGCCAGGTCGATACCGGCGGAGAAGTGCTTGCCGGCGCCGCTGAGGACGACTACCCGGACTTCATCCGTTTCATCGGCCCACTGGAAGATATCGATGATTTCCTTCCAGAAATCGGCATTCATCGCGTTGAGTTTTTCCGGACGGTTGATCTGCACATGGGCGATCTTGTCCGCCAGCTCGATGCGGAAGGCTTTGTATTCTTTCACGGGGATGTCCTCGGGTATGCCCTGCTTCTCGTCTGGGTGCGGCGCAGTGCCGCTGGAGCCCGGGCCAACAGTTCTTATTCGTGCTGGGAATCAGATTTTGGAAATCGCGTCACTATAACAAGGCGAAACTAAAAGTCGATGCCGTGGTCTGTGACGCAGCCCACGGCATCGGGCGGGAACTGGCTCGCAGATCGGCCAGCAAGTGCTTGATCTGGCAGCAAGGCCCGGTACGCGACAATCAGTCGCCAGCCGCCACCGGTAAACCCTGGGCGCGATTGCGGTACTGCCGCCAGGTGTACATCGGGATGCCCGCCATGAACACCAGGAAGCCCCAGAAGATCGCCTGTTCGCCGGTGCCATAGAGCGCCCACAGCGAATAGAGGAAGCCCAGGCAACCGATGGCCAGCACCTGCGGGCGCGAGCGTGGAGAGAAGGATTCCGGCTTGGTCGCCAGCAGCTGCAGCAGCGCCGCGGTGCAGAAGGCGTAGGGCACGACACCGGTCATGGTGCCGAGCAGGATGATGACGTTGAACACCTCCACCAGCTCGCCGTGACCATCGACCATCACCAGTGCCGTCACCAGCAGCCCGGAAGAAAGCAGCCCATTGGCCGGCGCGCCGTTCTTGTTGAGTTTGCCCAGGGACTCGGGGAACAGCCCGTCACGGGCCGGCGCCACCGGAATCTGGCCCTGCAGCAGCACCCAGCCATTGAGCGCGCCCAGGCAGGCGATCACCGCACCGCCCGCGACCAGGTAGTAACCCCAGTTGCCCAGCAGGATGCGCGCGGCATCGGCGAACGGCGACGTGGACTTGGCCAGTACCTCCGGCGGCATCAGGCCCTGCACGGCGGTGATCGAGAGGATGTACACCGAGGCGGCCGCCAGGGTGCCGAACAGTGTGGCGCGGGGGATGGTCTTCTTCGGGTCCCGCACATCGTCCGCCGGCACGGTTGCCGACTCCAGGCCGATGAACGACCAGAGCGTCAGCGCCGCCGTGGTGGCGATGGCCTGGGCATACCCCATGTTCGGCAGTTCGCTCGGCGCCGGGATAGTCAGGTAATCCGGATTGAAGTGGAACCAGCCAAGAATGCCGACCAGCAGCAGCGGAATCAGCTTGAGCGCGGTCAGGCAGTTCTGCACCACGGCGAAGGCGGTGATGCCGCGCAGGTTGATCAGGGTGCACAGCCAGATCGCTCCAATGGCCGTGGCGACCATCAGCAGCGGATCGGCCAGCGCCGGAATGAACACCCGCAGGTAGCCCACCAGCGTGACGGCAATGGCGGCGTTGCCGATCCATGCGGCTTTCCAGTAGGTCCAGGCACACAGGTAGCCGGCAAAGCTGCCGAAGCCGTCACGGGTGTAGGCATAGGGGCCGCCCGCACCGGGGTTGAGCCGGGCGAGCCGGGCAAAGGTAAACGCCAGGATCACCGCCCCGGTGCTCGATACCAGCCAGCCGAACAGACTGAGCCCGCCGAACGCCGCCAGGCTCGACGGCAGCAGGAATACCCCAGACCCGACCATGTTGCCGACCACCAGCGCAGTGCAGCTCCAGAACCCCATGCTGCCCTTTTTCGCTTCCGCCATCTGCGCTCCTTAGAAGCCCGCGACCCGTACTTTTCATTTTGTTGCCCTGCCCCTTGCGAAGACGCAGAGCGGCGATCTGTCCTACAGGGTAGACAGCGCCGGGCAAAGGAGGAAACCGATTTGCGAGGCGACACCGCCCGTTTCGAACGGTTTCGCCCCGTAAGGTCAATGTCGCTGCAGAAAATCCGTCGCTCAGGCCCGGCCGACCTGGCGCCCGCCAAGGCCGTACAGCTGCTCGAACTGCAGCGCTGGCATCGGCTTGGCGAACAGGTAGCCCTGCCCTTCATTGCAGCGCTCGGCACGCAGGCGGTCGCGCTGCGCGGTGGTCTCGATGCCTTCGGCGATGGTTTCCAGGTCGAAACTGCGCGCCATGTCGAGGATGGCACGGATCACCGAAAAGTCCTGCTGGGTTTCCAGCATGCCGTTGACGAAGCTGCGGTCGATCTTGATCCGCGAGAGCGGATAGGTCTTGAGCAGGCTGAGCGATGCGTAGCCGGTGCCGAAATCGTCGAAGGCGATGCCGACCCCATAGGAGCGCAGGCTCTGCAGGGTGCTGAGCACGCTGTCGTCGTGGTTGAGCACGATGTTCTCGGTAATTTCCAGCTCCAGCGCCTCGGCCGGCAGGCCATGACGCTCCAGCGCCTCCAGCACCTGGGTGACCAGGTTGCCCATGCGAAACTGTGCGCCGAACAGGTTGACGCCCATGCGCAGGTCCGGCGCACCGTTGCGCCGCCAGTAGGCCGCCTGGGCGCAGGCCTCGTCCAGGATCCAGGCGCCGACGATGGCCGCCAGCGGCCCGCCTTCCAGCGACGGCAGGAAAGCCGCCGGCGACAGCAGGCCGCGCTGCGGATGCTGCCAGCGGATCAGCGCTTCGGCGCCGCGCAGCGAGCCGTCGCGCAGACTGACCTGGGGCTGGTAGAACAGCAGGAACTCCCCATTGGCCACCGCGCGGTGCAGCTCCATGCCGTAAAGGTGCCGCGCCGCTGCCTCCATCTTCAGCGCCGGGACGAACACGAAGGCATGGCTGCGCCCGCTGATCTTGGCCTTGAACAAGGCCAGGTCGGCGTCACCGACCAGCTCCAGCGCTTCCTGGGCATGCAGCGGCGCCAGCGCCACGCCACAACTGGCGGCAACATGGATTTCATGGGCATCGATGAGGATCGGCTCGGCGATGCTGGCGATCACGGCCTGGGCGAAACGCATGGCGTGTTCCGGCGAAAGCAGGTTGGGCTCGAGGATGGCGAACTCGTCGCCACCGATTCGCGCGACCGTGGCGCCGTCGGTTGCCAGACGCTCCAGCCGTTCGGCCACTTGCCGCAGGATGCCGTCACCGACCGCATGGCCAAGGGAGTCGTTGACGTCCTTGAAACCATCCAGATCGATCATCAGCACCGTCGCCGGCCGCGACTGCACCAGCAGTTCCTCGGTTCGGCGATAGAACTGGCCACGGTTGGCCAATCCGGTGAGCACGTCGACGCTGGCCAGTTGGCGCAGCGCTTCTTCCTCCTGATGGCGGGCGGTGAGATCCTTGAGTACGGCCTCGAACTTGAGCTTGCCCTTCTCCGACCAACTGAACAGCGTCAGGCCCAGGGACAGCTCGGAACCGTCCTTGCGCACACCGGTGATTTCCCCCGGCACGGCCACGCCATCCAGCGAAGTGGCATCGCTGGCCCCGCTGATCAGCGCGCGGAATGACGGACGCTCACGCTCAGGTAACAGCAGCTCGAAAGCCTGCCCGCTGCCTTCGACCAGGTCGTAACCGAACAGGTTGGCCGCCGCCTCGTTCCAGGCGCCGATCTCACCCCAGCAGTCGAACCACACCACGGGCGTGGGTGAGGTACCGGCGTATTCCTCGAACAATGGCCGGGTGCGCGACGAGGCGACTTCGATGCGCCGCAACTCGAGCCGGTCCGACGCCATGCGCGCCAGCTCGACCAGGCGTTCGCGGTCCTCACCGGAAAAGTCCTCGTGGGGCCTGCTGTCGATGATGCAGAGAGCCCCCAGCGCCTGCCCTTCCACTGAAAGCAGCGGCACGCCGGCATAGAAGCGCACGCCATTGGGCGCGGTCACCAGCGGATTGTCGTGGAAGCGCTCGTCGCGGCTGGCGTCGCCCACCACCATCACCCCGTCCTGGGCGATGGCATGAGCGCAGAAGGATACGTCGCGCCCCATGTCCACCTCGCCGATGCCTGTGGCGGCGGCGAAGAACACATGGTCACTGCCGATCATGTTCACCGCCGCAACGGGCATGCCGAACATGCGGACCGCAATCTGCACCACCGGGTCCAGGCTGGGCAGCAGGCTTTCGTCGTCGAATCCATAGTCGGCGAGTGCGCTCAGGCGCTCACTCTCATTCGGCAACGTCATGGGACAGCGCATAGGGGAAACCTCCCTTTTTCCTCAAGTTCTCCCTTTACCGGTGCGCACAAGAATAGTTCCACTTTTCATACAGTGATGTATGTCACTTCTATCAGAAGCCGGACGGTCATTTGCAGCACTCCACGGTGTAACGCTTCTGCCCGTCTACCTCGCGGACCTGCAGGCCATGGACGTCCGAATCGAAGCCGGGGAAGTTGCGCTCGAAACTCTGGGCGAAGGCCAGGTAATCGAGTATGGAACGGGTGGATTCGGTGAACCGTTCGCCCGGCATGATCAGCGGGATTCCTGGCGGATAAGGCACCAGCATCACCGCGGCAACGCGCCCCTCCAACCGATCGATAGGTACCGCCTCGACCTCGCCGCGCACCAGTTGCGCGTATGCGTCGGCCGGGCGTATGGCGATCTCCGGGAGCACCGTGTACATGCGCTTCATCGCCTTCGCCGTGGCGTGGTCGCGATAACAGCGGTGCAGTTCATCGCACAGGTCGCGCAGGCCCATACCTGCATACCGCGCGCCGCCGGCCTGGGCGACGCTGGGCAGGGCATCCGCCAGCGGCTGGTTGGCATCGTAGCTGCGCTTGAACTCCAGCAGCTCGGTGACCAGGGTGCTCCATTTGCCCTTGGTCACGCCCATGGAGAAGAGTACGAGGAAGGAATACAGCCCGGTCTTCTCCACCACCAGCCCACGCTCCCAGAGGAAGCGGCTGACTACCGCGGCGGGAATTCCCCGCGAATCCAGCCGGCCGCCAGCGGTCAGGCCCGGTGTGGCCAGGGTCACCTTGATCGGGTCGAGCAGGACGTAGTCTTCCACCGCGTCGCCGAAACCGTGCCAGTCGGCATTGGGCTCCAGCACCCAGTCGCGGGTCTTCACCTCGTCGGTCCCCTCGACACCCGGCGGCTGCCAGACGCAGAACCACCAGTCGTCCTCGGCGAGGTTCTGCTGCACGTTGGCCAGCGCCCGGCGGAAGCTCAGGGCCTCGTCGAAAGTCTCCTGGATCAGCGAACGCCCCGCCGGGCCCTCCATCATTGCCGAGGCCACATCCAGCGAGGCGATGATGCCGTACTGCGGCGAGGTGGAGATGTGCATCATGAAGGCTTCGTTGAAGCGCGCCTGTTCGAAGCGCCGGGAGCCTGCGTCCTGCACGTGGATCATCGAGGCCTGGCTGAACGCCGCGAGCATCTTGTGCGTGGAGTGAGTGGTGAACACCAGCGGGCCGCTGTCATCGCGGCGGGTGCCCATGCCGTAGCGGCCGCCGTAGAACTCATGGAACGCCGCGTAGGCGTACCAGGCTTCGTCGAAATGCAGTACTTCGACGCTGTCGCCCAGGGCCTGCTTGATCATCTGCGCGTTGTAGCAGAGGCCGTCATAGGTGGAATTGGTGACCACCGCCAACCGCACTTTCGGCTCGCGGCCACGCGCCAGCGGGCTGGCCTCTATCTTCGCGGCGATGGATTCGCGGCTGAACTCGGACAACGGGATCGGCCCGATGATGCCCAGCTCGTTGCGCTCCGGCGTCAGGTACAGCGGGATGGCGCCGGTCATGATGATCGAGTGGAGAATCGACTTGTGGCAGTTGCGGTCGACCAGCACCAGGTCATCGCGACAGACCATGGAATGCCAGACGATCTTGTTCGCCGTGGAGGTGCCGTTGATCACGAAGAAAGTGTGGTCGGCGCCGAAATTGCGCGCGGCGCGGGCCTCCGCCTCGGCGAGCGGGCCGGTGTGATCGAGCAGCGAGCCCAGTTCGGGCACTGAGACCGAGAGGTCCGACCGCAGGGTGTTCTCGCCGAAGAACTGGTGAAAGGCCTGCCCCACCGGGCTCTTGCGATAGGCCACGCCACCGCCATGGCCGGGCGTGTGCCAGGAATAGTTGGACTGCGCGGTGTGCTCCACCAGCGCGCGGAAGAACGGCGGCAACAGGCCTTCCAGGTATTTGCGCGCCGCACGGCTGACCTGGCGCGCGAGGAACGGCACGGTGTCTTCGAACAGATAAAGGATGCCGCGCAACTGGTGCAGGTCGGCCATGGACTCGGCCGGCGCATTCTCGATGGTCATCTGCTCGCCCAGGGCGAAGATCGGCAGCTGCGGCGCGCGCACCCGCGCCATGCGGATCAGCTCCACCACGTCCTGCAGCAACCGCTGGTTCTCCCCCGCCCCCTCGGCGGCAACCAGGATGCAGGCGAGACCATGGTGGGTGGAGGCGACGATGCGCCCCTCCGCGGAGCTCGCAGTGGAGAGGATGCTGAAGCCGTCCTGCTCCAGCTCCCGCGCGATATCCCTCACCCGGTCGCCGGCCACGGTATCGGCCTTGATGTCGCGGTGAACGATGAGGATGGGGAACTTCAGGTCTTTGTACATTGTGAACCCCTGAAAAGACGTACGACTGGCGTCGATCCTCTTCAGAGTATGGACTCACGGAATGTAGGGGAATGCGCTGGACTGACGGCTGTACGAAAACGTCGCGTGGCTGACAGGAACGCTCACCTCGAGCGATTTGCTCTGGCTAGCGCCCACAGAAATGAAAAGGCCCCTGTTCAGGGGCCTTTTCTCGGTCAACGCGGAGGATCACTCCTTCGGTGCTTCCATCTGCGCCCACAGCGACGGGCCGCCAGCGGACTTCTCGATCACCGCCAGGCGCGCGACATGCGCCTCGATTTCGGCATCGGTGGCGCGGATCACCCGGGTCAACCCACGTTCGGCCGCCAGGCGGCGAATCGCCGTGGCCGTGGCGCGCCCGCTGCCGTCACCTTCGGCGCCATTGCCCGCCAGCGACAGGCTGGTCTGGCCACCGGTCATTGCCAGGTAGACGTCGGCCAGAATCTCGGCATCGAGCAGCGCGCCGTGCAAATCACGGCCGGAGTTGTCGACGCCATAGCGCTTGCACAGCGCATCGAGGTTGTTGCGCTGGCCCGGATGGCGCTCGCGGGCCATCAGCAAGGTGTCGAGGATAGAGCAGTAGTCGGCGACTTCGGCGCGCTCGCTCTGACCGATCAGGGCAAACTCGTTGTTGATGAAGCCAACGTCGAACGCCGCATTGTGGATGATCAGCTGCGCGCCATTGATGAACTCGAAGAAGTCATTGGCCACCTCGCGGAAGCGCGGCATGTCCTTGACGTACTCGTTGGTGATGCCGTGGACGGCGATGGCGCCCTCGTCGATCTCGCGGTCGGGCTGCAGGTAGACGTGGAAGTGCCGGCCAGTCAGGCGGCGGCCTTCGAGTTCGACGCAACCGATCTCGATGATCCGGTGGCCGTCGGTGACCGGCATACCGGTCGTTTCAGTATCGAGTACGACGCTGCGCATTCTGTGAGAAACCTTCTTGCGGTTGATTCGCCCGGGCTGATCCGGGCGAGCTTGATGCTGATAGCGGGACGCTTAGCGCGGCAGTTCGCTCACGCCGCGGTTGGCGAGCATGTCGGCACGCTCGTTGCCGGGATGGCCGGTGTGGCCGCGCACCCAGCGCCATTCGACAGTATGCCGGTTCACCTGCTCGTCCAGCGCCTGCCACAGGTCGGCATTCTTCACCGGCTGCTTGGCGGCAGTCTTCCAGCCACGCTTCTTCCAGTTGACCATCCACTCGGTGATGCCCTGCATGACGTACTGCGAATCGGTGACGATGCGCACGTCGCAATGCCGCTTGAGCGCGGCGAGGGCCATGATGGCGGCCATCAGTTCCATGCGGTTGTTGGTGGTTTCGGCCTCGCCGCCCCACAACTCGCGCTCGGCACCCTTGTAGAACAGCACGGCGCCCCAGCCACCCGGCCCCGGGTTGCCCTTGCAGGCGCCGTCGGTGTAGATCTCGACTTTCTCTTCGCTCATTTGGCTCGCTTTCAGGACTCGGAATCGCGACGACTGACCTTGGCCACCGGCAGCGGCACCAGTTGGCCGCGCGGTTCACGACGGGGCTGACGCAGGGGCCGCAGACCGACCACCAGCTTGCGCGCCACCAATAGATAGAAGCCGGCGCCGGAGCCCTGCAGCACGGGGCCCCAGGTTTCCATGCGGGCCAGACGGCCCTGCCATTTCGCCGATGCAAGCGGCGGACGATAACACCCGAAGCGGCGTTTCTCCAGCGCGAAGCCCAGCAGGTTGAGCCAGTCGCAGACCCGACCGGGCGAGATGCAGCGGGCGCGGCGCAAGGCATCACGAGCGAAGTAGTGGCGAATACCCCAGGCGCTCCGGGGATTCACCCCGACCACCAGCAGGTGCCCTCCGGGACGCACGCTGCGCGCCGCTTCACGCAATAAACGGTGCGGCGACAGGCAGAAATCCAGGCCATGCTGCAGCAGCACCACGTCCGCGGCGTGCTCGCCCAGCGGCCAGGCCGCTTCGTCGCAGGCGATCTCCACGCCGGGCAGCGGCGGCCCGAGGCGCACGCCGCGCTGGATGTTGCCGACGCTGGCCGGCAACTCCGCATGCGGCCCGTAATGGACCAGGTAACCGCCGAAATAGCGCTCCAGTTCGTCGATCAGCAACTGCTGCTCTTCGGCGAGCATCATTCCGCCAATCGGCCCGGACAGCCAATGGCGAGCCTGGTCGATCAGCTCCAGCCAGTCGGCATCGGCCTGGGCGAAGGGTTCTTCGATCATCACGTCCCCCTGTGGCACAGCGCGACACAAAAGTGCGTATCCGCACTACTATGCGCCAATGCCCACCACTTGGCGACTTTCGACCCATGATACAGATAGATGCCCTGCCCGCCTTTTCCGACAACTACCTCTGGCTGTTGCAGGATGTGACCCGCCGCGAATGCGCCGTGGTCGATCCGGGTGATGCCGCACCGGTCGAGCAATGGCTGCTGGCCCATCCTGGCTGGAAGCTGACCGACATCGTGATTACCCATCACCATGCCGATCATGTCGGTGGCGTTGCCCGCCTGAAGTCCGAGACCGGCGCCCGCGTGCTGGGGCCTGCAGGGGAGAAGATTCCAGGGCGCGACGTGGCGCTGGTGGACGGCGACCATGTGGAGGTGCTCGGACTGGATTTCGAGGTCATCCACGTACCCGGCCATACCCTGGGCCACATCGCCTTTTTCCATGCAGCAGACAGCATCGAGGAAGAAGAGCAGCCGCTGCTGTTCTGCGGCGACACCCTGTTCGCGGCGGGCTGCGGCCGCCTGTTCGAAGGCACGCCGGCCCAGATGCATGCCTCGCTGAGCCGGCTGGCCGCCCTGCCCGGCCACACTGCTGTGTACTGCGCCCACGAATACACCTTGAGTAACCTGCGCTTCGCCTGTGCGGTGGAGCCGGAAAACCCGGTCGTCCTGGCGCGCTTCGAAGAAGTCAGCCGCTGGCGCGAACAGGGGAAGATCAGCCTGCCTTCTTCCATTGACCTGGAGAGGGCGACGAATCCTTTCCTTCGCGTGTCAGAAACATCCGTTAAGAAAATGGCCGACGAGCGGAATGGCCAGCAAATCCGCACGCCGGAAGAGGTCTTTGCGACCATTCGCCGCTGGAAGGACCAGTTCTGAGGCCTGGCGAAATCTTGACCAGGGCAGGCTCGGTTTCTAGAATCGCCGAAATTTTTGCCCCGGACAAAGTCATCAACCAATGCCGCCCAAGACCAGAAATACCTCCGATCTAGACGCATTGGCACGAGCCATCCGAGTCTCTATTGTCCTTCTCGCCGCGGGCCTGGCTGGGTGCCAGTCGACCAGCCAAGTAGCCAGCAACGGCCCGATCCGCAACGCATCCCGCGCCGTCGATGTGCAGTTCAATCCTGCCTGGACGGCGTCCCAGAACGATATCTGGGAACGCATGCGTGGCGGTTTCCAGCTGCAGGACCAGCTCAACACCAACCCGCGTATCGAGCGTCAGCGCCTGTGGTTCATGAGCAACCAGTCGTTCCTGGAGAACGCCAGCGAGCGCGGCGCACCGTATATGCACTACGTCGTCGAGCGCCTGGAAGAGCGCGACATGCCACTGGAGCTCGCGCTGCTGCCGATGATCGAGAGCTCGTACAACCCGATGGCCGTGTCGCGCGCCCAGGCCGTGGGCCTGTGGCAGTTCATCCCCAGTACCGGCACGCACTTCAACCTGCGCCAGACCAACTTCTACGACGGCCGCCGCGATATCACCGCGTCGACCAACGCCGCGCTCACCTACCTGAACCGTCTGCATGACATGTTCAATGGCGACTGGCTGCTCGCCCTGGCCGCCTACAACGCCGGCGAAGGTACCGTCAGCCGGGCGATCGAGCGCAACGAGCGCCTCGGCCTGCCCACCGACTACTGGAACCTGCCGTTGCCGCAGGAAACCCAGGACTACGTGCCCAAGCTGCTGGCCCTGTCGCAACTGGTGAATGCCCCGACCATCTACGGCATCAACCTCAGCCCCATCGCCAACCAGCCCTACTTCACCTCGATCCGCGTCAAGCCGGGCCTGGATCTCTCCCAGGTCGCCGCCGTCGCCGACCTGGACCAGGACGAACTGCAGCAGCTCAACCCAGCCTTCAAGCGCGGTGTGACTCTCGACGGCCCGCACCACCTACTGGTGCCGCTGAACAAGGCCGACTCGCTCAAGGCTGGCGTCGCCAACTTGCAGCCTGTCGAACTCAAGCCGCTGGCGGCAACCGTGGCAACCAGCTCCGGTAGCCGCTACCGGGTACGCAAGGGCGACAGCCTGCACAGCATCGCCCAGCGCTACCGCCTGAGCGTCGCCGAACTCAAGGCAGCCAACCGCCTGAGCGCCAACCGCCTGCGCAACGGCCAGACCCTGGTGATCCCCGGCCAGCCGGGCCGCCCGGTCATCGAGCCGGAAAGCCCGCGCCAGTTGGCTCAGGTGGAAAGCTCGAAGACCACCGCCAGCGCGCGTGTCGCCACCCGCAGCTACACCGTGAAGAATGGCGACACACTCTGGCAGATCGCCAAGAAAAACGGCGTCGACGTGGCCGACCTCAAGCGCTGGAACGGACTGGACAGCCACGGCGTAAAACCCGGCCAGACCCTCAAGCTGCAGAGCCCCGCCGCCACCCAACTGGCGGCTAACAGCAAAGCCAAGGCCAAGGCCAAGCAGGACACCGCGACCTACTACAAGGTCAAGCAAGGCGACTCGATGTACCTGATCGCCAAGCGCTTCAACGTCGAGATGCAGCACATCAAGCGCTGGAACCCACGCAGTGGCAAGGCTCTTAAGCCTGGCCAGACCATCACGCTGTACCTCGACACCGCGAGCCGCTGATCCCACTTCTGCGCCGGGGCCTGCATGCCCCGGCTGCATGACTTCTGGCGACAGGGACAAGCTGCTACTGTACGACGCAATTACCCCTCAGCCAGCCAGGATCGGATCCTACGCCTGATGCGTCGCTTGTCTCTCCTGCTCCTGGGACTCTTCCTGGGCGTCCCCGCCTCCGCCCAGATCACCGAAAGCCACGGGTACGCGCAATTCGGCGACCTCAAATACCCGGCCAGTTTCGACCACTTCGCCTGGGTCAATCCCAACGCCCCCAAGGGCGGCCTGCTGCGGCTGATGGGCCTGGGCACCTTCGACACACTCAACCCCTATACCTTCAAGGGCAGCCCGCCGGTGAGCACCGCGGACTTCCTGCAGTACGGCGTCAGCGAGCTGAACGAGCCGCTGATGGTCGGTACCGGCCTGTATGACCCCTCCGGTGACGAGCCCGCCTCCAGCTACGGCCTGATCGCCCGCAGCGTGGAATACGCCGAGGACCGCAGCTGGGTGGTGTTCAACCTGCGCCCGGAAGCACGCTTCCACGACGGCAAGCCGATCACTGCCTACGACGTTGCATTTTCCTACCGCACCCTGCTCAAACACGGCCACCCGATGTACCGCACCAACCTGCAGGAAGTGCAGCGGGTCGACATCCTTTCTGCTCGGAGCATCCGCTTCGTCTTCAAGCGCCACAACAACCCGTTGCTGATCCTGCGCCTGGGCGAGATGCCGGTGCTGCCGCAACACTACTGGAAAGGTCGCGACTTCCAGGCCACCACCTTCGAGCCACCGCTGGGCAGCGGCCCGTATCGGATCACCGAGGTGGTGCCGGGACGTCGCCTGGTGTTCGAGCGGGTCAAGGATTGGTGGGGGGCGAACCTGCCGGTGAACCGTGGCAAGTACAATTTCGACCGCGTCGAGGTGGACTTCTACCGCGACGCCGGTATCGCCTTCGAAGCCTTCAAGGCCGGTGAGTTCGACATCTACATCGAGCACCAGGCGAAGAACTGGCGCAGCAACTACCGCTTCCCGGCGGTGCGCCGGGGCGAGGTCGTAAAGGTGGAAATCCCCCACCAGATCCCCACCCAGACCCAGGCTCTGTTCCTCAACACCCGCCGGGCGACCTTCGCCGACCGCCGCCTGCGCGAAGCGCTGGGGATGATGTTCGACTTCGAGTGGACCAACCGCGCCCTGTTCAACGACGCCTACGTACGCGCCAGCAGCTACTACCCCAACAGCACCTTCGCCGCCACCGGGGCGCCCCAAGGCAAGGAGTGGCTGCTGCTTTCTCCGTATCGCCAGCAACTGCCTGAAGCTCTATTCAAGCGCCCCTTCAGCGTGCCGGTGACCAAGGGCGCCGGCATCCCGCGGGAAACCCTGCGCCACGCATTGGGTCTATTGGGCGAAGCCGGCTGGAAGCTCTCCGGCGATCGCCTGCTGGACGCCAACGGCAAACAGCTGCGCTTCGAAATCCTGCTGGTCAATCCCAGCCTGGAGCGGATACTCCAGCCCTATCGCGAGAATCTAGCCAGCATCGGTATCGATGCGAGCTTGCGCACCGTGGACCGCGCCCAGTACAAACAGCGTCTGGACCAGTTCGACTACGACATGATTCTGATGACCCTGCCCCAGACCCTCAGCCCCGGCCTCGAACAATGGCAGTACTTCCACTCCAGCCAGGTGGCGGTCAAGGGCAGCAAGAACTATGCGGGCATCGCCGATCCCGTGGTGGACGCGATGCTCGAAAAACTGCTGGGCGCCCCTGACCGCGACCAGCAGGAGGCCGCCGCCCGCGCGCTGGACAGGGTACTGCTGTGGCAGCACTACAGCATTCCCAACTGGTACCTGAACAAGCATCGACTGGCGTACCGCAACCGCTTCGCCTTCGTCACCACGCCGTCCTACACCTTGGGCTTGCGCGCGTGGTGGCAAAAAGACCAGGAGAACACCCTATGAAAAGCCCCCGCCGCGCCGCGCTCTGCGCCGGCCTGTTGCTGGGACTGCTGGGCAGCGCGCAGGCAGCGCCGCAGCACGCCATCACCCTGTATGACGAGGCACCGAAATACCCGGCGAACTTCAAGCATTTCGACTTCGTCAATGCCGATGCGCCCAAGGGCGGCACGCTGCGTCTCTCCGACTTCGGCGGCTTCGACAGCCTCAACCCCTTCATCGCCAAGGGCAACTCGGCGCCGCAGATCAACCTGATCTACGACACCCTCACCTTCCACTCACTCGACGAGCCCTTCACCGAGTACGGCCTGCTCGCCGAGAAGATCGAGAAGGACCCGGAGCATCGCTTCGTACGCTTCTACCTGCGTCCCCAGGCGCGCTTCCAGGATGGCACGCCGGTCACCGCCGAAGACGTGGTGTTCACCTTCGAGACGCTGATGAAGGACGGCGACCCGATGTACCGCAACTACTACGCGGACGTCGACAAGGTGGTGGCCGAGGACAAGCTGCGCGTGCGCTTCGACTTCAAGCACGGCGACAACCGCGAACTGCCGCTGATCCTTGGCCAGCTGTCGATCCTGCCCAAGCACTGGTGGGCCAGCCGCGACTTCAACAAGACCAACATGGAACCGCCGCTGGGCAGCGGACCGTACCGCATCGCCAAGGTCGAGGCCGGCCGTTCGATCCGCTACGAGCGGGTCAAGGACTGGTGGGGCGACAAGCTGCCGGTGAACCGCGGCTTCAACAACTTCGACGCCGTGGTGGTGGAGTCCTACCGCGATCTGACCGTCGCCCTGGAAGCCTTCAAGGCCGGGCAATTCGACTTCAACGACGAGCGCATCGCGAAGAACTGGGCGACCGCCTACGATTCGCCCGCCGTGCGTGACGGCCGCATCGTCCGCGAGGAGCCGGTGAACGGAAATCCGTGGGGCATGCAGGCCTACGCCTTCAACATCCGCCGCCCGGTGTTCCAGGACCCGCGCGTGCGCGAAGCGATCACCAACCTGTTCGACTTCGAGTGGACCAACAAGCAGCTGTTCTTCGGCTCCTACCTGCGCGACGGCAGCTACTTCGAGAACTCCGAGATGGCCGCCAAGGAGTTGCCTGACGCGGAAGAGCTGAAAATCCTCGAACCGCTGCGCGACAAGCTGCCACCGCAGGTCTTCACCCAGGTCTACGTGCCGCCCACCAGCGACGGCAGCGGCATCATCCGCGAGCAGAAGCGCAAGGCCTACCAGTTGCTGCTGGAGGCTGGCTACAAGATCGAGAACGACAAGATGGTCGGCCCGGACGGCAAGCAGCTGAGCTTCGAATTCATGCTCGCCCAGGCCGACTTCGAGCGCGTACTGCTGCCTTTCAAGCGCAACCTCGCGGAGCTGGGCATCGACATGCAACTGCGCCGGGTCGACGTCTCGCAATACATCAACCGCCTGCGCTCGCGGGACTACGACATGATCGTCAGCAGTTGGCCGCAATCCAGCTCGCCGGGCAATGAGCAGCGGGAGTTCTGGCACTCCAGCAGCGCCGACAAGCCGGGCAGCCGCAACTTCATCGGCCTGCGCGATCCGGGCATCGACGCGCTGGTGGAAGGCCTGATCAACGCCGGCTCCCGCGAAAGCCTGGTGCGCCACGCCCGCGCCCTCGATCGCGCGCTGCTCTGGGGCCACTACGTGGTGCCCAACTGGTACCTGGGCAACTGGCGCATCGCCTACTGGAACCGCATCGCCCACCCGGAGAAGCTGCCGCCCTACAGCTATGCGCTGCAAACCTGGTGGCAGGCCCGCGAGAAGGCCGAGCCGACCAAGACCGCCGCCAAGGCTGCAGCCGAAGCGCCGGCTGACGGCGCCGTCGCCCAAGGGGCCAACTGATGCTGGCCTACATCCTGCGGCGCCTGCTGCTGATCATTCCCACCCTGTTCGGCATCCTGTTGATCAACTTCATCATCATCCAGGCCGCCCCCGGCGGCCCGGTGGAGCAGATGATCGCCAAGCTGGAAGGTTTCGATGCCGCCAGCGGCGGCGCCACCGGACGCATCTCCGGTGGCGGCGGGGAAGTTGCTGCGGCAGGCACGCACTATCGCGGCGCCCAGGGCCTGGACCCGGAGCTGGTGAAGGAAATCGAGAAGATGTACGGCTTCGACAAGCCGGCACCCGAACGCTTCTGGATCATGCTCAAGAACTACGTGCACCTGGACTTCGGCCAGAGTTTCTTCCGCGATGCCAAGGTCACCGACCTGATCGTCGAGAAGCTGCCCGTCTCCATCTCCCTGGGGCTTTGGAGCACACTGATCATGTACCTGGTGTCGATCCCGCTGGGCATCGCCAAGGCGGTGCGCCACGGCAGCCATTTCGACGTCTGGACCAGCTCGGCGATCATCGTCGGCTACGCGATCCCCGCCTTCCTCTTCGCCATCCTGCTGGTAGTGCTGTTCGCCGGCGGCAGCTACTGGGACTGGTTCCCCTTGCGAGGGCTGACCTCCAACAACTTCGACGAGCTGACCTGGGCCGGCAAGGTCCGCGACTACTTCTGGCACCTGGCGCTGCCCATCACCGCGCTGGTGATCGGCAACTTCGCCACCATCACCCTGCTGACCAAGAACAGCTTCCTCGACGAGATCGGCAAGCAGTACGTGGTCACCGCCCGCGCCAAGGGCCTGACCGAGCGCCGCGTGCTCTACGGCCACGTGTTCCGCAACGCCATGCTGCTGATCATCGCCGGCCTGCCCTCGGCCCTGCTGGGCATCTTCTTCACCGGCTCGCTGCTGATCGAGGTGATCTTCTCCCTCGACGGCCTGGGCCTGCTCAGCTTCGAGGCGGCGCTGAACCGCGACTACCCGGTGGTGTTCGGTACGCTGTTCATCTTCACCCTGTTCGGCCTGATCATGAAGCTGGTCAGCGACGTCCTCTACACGCTGGTCGATCCGCGCATCGACTTCGAGAACCGGGAGTAATCCGATGCGCCTGTCTCCCATCAATCTGCGCCGCTGGGCGCGCTTCAAGGCCAACAAGCGTGGCTGGTGGTCGCTCTGGCTATTCCTCACGCTGTTCATCCTCAGCCTGGGCGCCGAGCTGATCGCCAACGACAAGCCCCTGGCGATCCACTACGACGGCCAGTGGTACTTCCCGGTGGTCAAGCGCTACCCGGAAACCGCCTTCGGCGGCGAGTTCCCCATGGAAGCCAACTACAAGAGCCCGTACATGCGCGAGCAGATCGCGCAGAAGGACGGCTGGATACTCTGGCCGCCGATCGCCTACAGCTACGACACTATCAACTACGACCTGCGCGTGCCGGCGCCTTCGTCTCCCAGTGCGGAGAACTGGCTGGGCACCGACGACCAGGCCCGCGATGTCATGGCGCGGGTAATCTACGGCTTCCGCGTATCGGTGCTATTCGCCCTGATTCTCACCGTGCTCAGTTCCATCGTCGGCGTCGTCGTGGGTGCGCTGCAGGGCTTCTATGGCGGCTGGATCGACCTTCTCGGCCAGCGCTTCCTGGAAATCTGGTCGGGTCTGCCGGTGCTCTACCTGCTGATTATCCTCGCCAGCTTCGTGCAGCCTGGGTTCTGGTGGCTGCTGGGAATCATGCTGCTGTTTTCCTGGATGAGCCTGGTGGACGTGGTCCGCGCCGAGTTTCTCCGTGGCCGCAACCTCGAGTACGTGCGCGCCGCGCGCGCCCTGGGCATGCGCAACGGGGCGATCATGTTCCGCCACATCCTGCCCAACGCGATGATCTCCACCCTGACCTTCATGCCCTTCATCCTCACTGGCGCGATCGGCACCCTGACCTCCCTGGACTTCCTCGGCTTCGGCCTGCCCGCCGGCGCGCCGTCGCTGGGCGAGCTGGTCGCCCAGGGCAAGTCCAACCTGCAGGCGCCCTGGCTGGGCATCACCGCCTTCGTGGTGCTGGCCGTGATGCTGAGCCTGCTGGTGTTCATCGGCGAAGCCGCCCGCGATGCCTTCGACCCGAGGAAGTGAGATGAACCAGAACGAGAACCTCATCGAAGTCCGCGACCTGTCCGTCGATTTCCTCTGCGGCGACGAGCAGGTGCGCGCGGTGGAACACATCAGCTTCGACATCCGCAAGGGCGAGACCCTGGCACTGGTGGGCGAAAGCGGCTCCGGCAAATCGGTGACCGCGCACTCGATCCTGCGCCTGCTGCCCTACCCCACCGCCAGCCATCCTTCGGGCAGCATCCATTACGCCGGCAAGGACCTGCTCAAGCTGCCCGAGCGCAAACTTCGGGGTATCCGCGGCAACCGCATCGCCATGGTGTTCCAGGAACCCATGACCTCGCTGAACCCGCTGCACAGCATCGAGAAGCAGATCGGTGAAGTCTTGGCGCTGCACAAGGGCATGAACGGCGTCCAGGCACGCGCGCGCACGCTGGAGCTGCTGGAGCTGGTGGGCATCCCCAACCCGGCCAGCCGCCTCAAGGCCTATCCGCACGAACTCTCCGGCGGCCAGCGCCAGCGGGTGATGATCGCCATGGCCCTGGCCTGCGAGCCGGAACTGCTGATCGCCGACGAACCGACCACGGCACTGGACGTCACCGTGCAGCTGAAGATCCTCGACCTGCTGCGCAACCTGCAGAAACGGCTGGGCATGGCCATGCTGCTGATCACCCACGATCTCAACCTGGTGCGGCGCATCGCCCACCGCGTCTGCGTGATGCAGCGCGGCTGCATTGTCGAGCAAGCGGATTGCGAAGCCCTCTTCGAGGCCCCCCAGCACCCCTACACGCGCGAATTGCTCGGAGCCGAGCCCAGTGGTACCCCCGCACAGAACGAGCCAGGAGCGCCCTTGCTGGAGGTCGACGACCTGCGCGTGTGGTTCCCGATCAAGAAAGGCGTGTTCCGCAAGACCGTCGATCACGTCAAGGCCGTGGACGGCATCGACTTCAGCCTGCCGCGTGGTCAGACCCTGGGCATCGTCGGCGAGAGCGGCTCAGGCAAGTCGACCCTCGGCCTGGCCATCCTGCGGCTGATCAACAGCCAGGGCGGCATCCGCTTCGAGGGTCAGGCCATCGAAGGCATGAACCAGGCGGAAGTCAGGCCCCTGCGTCGCGAGATGCAGGTAGTCTTCCAGGATCCGTTCGGCAGCCTCAGCCCGCGCATGTCGGTGGGCCAGATCGTCGGCGAAGGCCTGGAGATCCATGGCATGGGCACGGCCGAGGAACGCGAGCAGGCGATCATCGAAGCGCTCAGGGAGGTCGGGCTCGACCCGGACACCCGGCACCGTTACCCCCACGAGTTCTCCGGAGGCCAGCGGCAGCGCATCGCCATTGCCCGAGCGCTGGTGCTCAAGCCAGCGCTGATCCTGCTGGACGAACCGACCTCGGCACTGGACCGCACCGTGCAGCGCCAGGTTGTCGAGCTGCTGCGCGGCCTGCAGGCCAAGTACAACCTGACCTACCTGTTCATCAGCCACGACCTGGCTGTAGTGAAAGCCCTCAGCCACCAGTTGATGGTGATCCGCCATGGCAAGGTGGTCGAACAGGGCATGGCCGAGGAGGTCTTCGCCGCGCCGCAGCATGCGTACACACAGCAACTGCTGGAAGCAGCCTTCATGGTCCCGGCACCGACCTGACCTCACATGATCAAGGAGTGAATATGGGATTTCTCGCAGGCAAGCGCGTACTGATCGTCGGAGTCGCCAGCAAACTGTCCATCGCCTCCGGCATCGCCGCGGCGATGCACCGGGAAGGCGCCGAACTCGCCTTTACCTACCAGAACGACAAGCTCAAGGGCCGCGTGGAAGAGTTCGCTGCTGGCTGGGGCTCCAGCGCGGAGCTGTGCTTCCCCTGTGACGTCGCCAACGACGCGGACATCGCAGCCGTGTTCGCCGAACTGGGGAAGCAGTGGGATGGGCTTGACTGTATTGTCCACTCGGTGGGCTTCGCACCAGGCGACCAACTCGACGGCGACTTCACCGAGGTCACCACCCGCGAAGGCTTCCGGATCGCCCACGACATCAGCGCCTATAGCTTCATCGCCCTGGCCAAGGCCGGCCGCGAGCTGATGCAGGGCCGCAACGGCAGCCTGCTCACCCTCTCCTACCTGGGCGCCGAGCGCACGATGCCCAACTACAACGTCATGGGCATGGCCAAGGCCAGCCTGGAAGCCGGCGTGCGCTACCTGGCCGGCAGCCTCGGCCCGGAGGGCATTCGCGTCAACGCCATCTCCGCAGGCCCCATTCGCACGCTCGCCGCCTCGGGCATCAAGAGCTTCCGCAAGATGCTCGCCGCCAACGAACGCCAGACACCGCTGCGGCGCAATGTGACCATCGAGGAAGTCGGCAACGCCGGTGCATTTCTGTGCTCGGACCTGGCCAGTGGCATCAGTGGCGAAATCCTCTATGTCGATGGCGGCTTCAACACCACGGCGATGGGGCCGCTCAGCGACGACTGAGGCTTTGCTCCAGGCAAAGAAAAAGGCCGCGAATGCGGCCTTTTTCCTTTACCGGATAAAACGAGGGCCGCTTGCGCGGCCCCAGTTTCTTACTTCTTGGCTTCGTCGAATTTCTCGACTTTCGCCTGATCCTGCAGGTAACGGCGGAAGGCGGAGAAATCATCCTGGCCGCTGCGCGAGGCGAGGAAGCGCCGGTACATCGCCTTTTCCTCCTCGGTCGGCTTGGCCTCCGGCTCGCTCACACCGCTGAGCTTGACCAGCACGAAGTCGCCGTTCTGCAACGCGACACCGCCCAGGCTGGGCTTGTCGGCACCTTCCGGGCGAACCATGCGGAACACGCTCTGCAGCACGACCGGATCGACGCCTTCCTGACCACGGGCGGCCGCTTCCACGACCTTCCACTGCTGGCCTTCCTGGGCCTGGGTCAGCGGGATCTTGCCGTCGCGCAGGCCAGCCAGCAGTGTTTCACCGCGGGACTTGGCATCGACTGCAGCGTGCTCGACCTGCAGGCGCTTGAGGATATCGGCACTGACCTGCTCCAGGGTTTCCTGCTCAGGCTTGTGGTGCGCCTTCACGCGCAGCACGACCACGGTGTCCGGATCCAGTTCGATGGCGCCGCTGTTGGCCCCCTCTTCCAGCACTTCGGGGCTGAAAGCGGACTGGATGACCTGGCGGTTAGCCGTGACACCTTCGCCGCCTTCCTTGCCGAACGGCTTGCTGGTCTGCACCTTCAAGCCCATGTCCTGGGCCGGCTGGGCCAGATCTGAAGCCTCGTAGGCAGAGCTTTCCAGCTGCTTGGTGGCATCGACGAAACGCTGCTCGACCAGCTGGGTCTTGGCTTCGTGCTCCAGCTTGGCCTTCAGGCTGTCGAAGGTCGGAACCTCCGGCGCTTCGACGCCCAGCAGCTTGATCAGGTGCCAGCCGTAGGAAGTCTTCACCGGAGCGGAAACTTCGCCCTTCTTCAGCGAGTACAGCGACTCTTCGAAGGCCGGGTCATACACGCCACGGCCGGCGAAGCCGAGGTCACCGCCATTGGCGGCGGAGCCGGTGTCGTTGGACAGCTCCTTGGCCAGCTTGGCGAAGTCCTCGCCCTTGTCCAGGCGCGCCTTGATCTCGTCGATCTTGGCCTTGGCCTGCTGGTCGTTCTGCTTGTCGTTCACCTCGATCAGGATGTGCGCGGCGTCGCGCTGCTCGGCCAGGCCGGCGATCTCCTTCTGATAGAGGGCATCGAGGTCTTCCTTCTTCACCTCGACCTGGTCGAAGAAGGCGGACTTCTTCAGCTCGACATAGTCGATGGTGACCTGTTCAGGCGTCATGAACTCGGTGCTGTGGGCGTCGTAGTACGCCTTGATCTCGCTGTCCTCGACCTTGCTCTTGGCCGGGTCGGCCTTGAGGGTCAGGGTAGCGAAGTCACGGGTCTGCTTCTCCAGGCGAGCGAAGGCGTTCAGTTCGTCATCGGTGACGAAGCCGGTACCGGCGATGCCGGCGCGCAGCTGGCCGATCAGCATTTCCTCACCGAACATGCGACGGAACTGCATGCGGTCATAGCCCATCTGGCGGATGACCTGGTCGAAACGGTCGGCGTTGAACTTGCCGTCCACCTGGAACTCGGGAGTCGACAGGATCAGTTGGTCCAGCGCCTGCTGGGAAAACGCGAACTTGTCATTCTGGGCGGCCTGCAGGACCAGCTTGCGCTCGATGAGCGACTTCAGCGCGGAATCCTTGAGCAGCTTGTCGTCGAGCATGGACGAATCGAAGTCCTTGCCCAGGCGCTGCATCAGCTGGCGACGCTGCATGTCCGCAGCCTGCTGCAGTTCCGGCAGACTGATGTCCTCACCGTTGACCTGAGCAGCGACGTTCTCGTGGTGGGTTGCGCGAATGATCTGATCGAACCCGGTCAAAGCCATGAGGACAACGATCACGCCCAGGATGGTCTTGGTGATCCAGCCTTGGGAATTGTCCCTGATGTTTTGCAGCATGCGGCCCCCGACGCGGCCACGGCCCACCGTCAATGGCGGCGCGGCGTGGAAAAAAAAGCGGATATAAGAAAGGCGCATCCGAGGATGCGCCTTCTCGTAACTGGTGGAGCTTGCGGGCGTTGAGCCCGTGACCCCTGATGATTCCAACCGACCTACGCCAGCCGGGTCATCGCTCCGTGACCGGCCCAACCGAAGTTGAACCGGTCCAGGTCAAGTCCAAAAAGACGCTTAGTTGACAGCGTCCTTGAGGGCTTTACCGGCCTTGAAGCCCGGGATCTTAGCAGCAGCGATCTTGATCGGCTTGCCGGTTTGCGGGTTGCGACCGGTGCGAGCAGCACGCTCTTTGACAGCGAAGGTGCCGAAGCCGACCAGTACGACGGAGTCACCAGCCTTCAGGGCGCCAGTTACGGACTCGATCACCGCGTCCAGAGCGCGACCGGCAACAGCTTTCGGGATATCAGCAGATGCGGCGATAGCATCGATCAGTTCCGACTTGTTCACTCTAAGTCCCCTTATTTCTGTTGAGTATGTTTCTATGTGTTAGGTGTAAGCAAAAGCAGGTGCTGGTTTGCCAACTGACAAAGCAAGTGCCGCTTTATAACAAGGGCTCAAAAACAGTGTCAAGAAAGCCCCCCAACTAATGCGTGCTGATTCGCTCCTTGGAATCAGACTCGCGCTTCTCATCCTTTGCAACCATCTCGGGAGCCGCATCGGGCAAGGGCTCCGGGGCGTATTGCAGCGCAATTTGCAGGACCTCGTCAATCCATTTAACCGGTTTAATAACGAGATCGGCCTTAATATTATCCGGAATTTCCCTAAGGTCTCGCACGTTTTCCTCGGGAATGATCACAGTCTTGATTCCACCCCGGTGCGCAGCCAGAAGTTTTTCCTTCAGGCCACCAATGGCCAGCACCTGACCCCGCAGGGTGATTTCGCCGGTCATGGCAACGTCGGCGCGAACGGGAATCTGGGTGATCGCCGACACCAATGCAGTGCACATGCCGATGCCCGCGCTAGGGCCGTCCTTGGGCGTCGCGCCTTCGGGCACGTGGATGTGGATGTCGTGCTTCTCGTGGAAGTCCGGAGCGATGCCCAGGCTCTTCGAGCGACTGCGAACCACGGTTAGCGCGGCGGTAATGGACTCCGCCATGACGTCGCCCAGCGAGCCGGTCTTGGTCAATGCGCCCTTACCCGGAACCATGGCCGATTCGATGGTCAACAGTTCGCCGCCCACCTGAGTCCAGGCGAGGCCGGTCACCTGGCCGATCTGGTCCTGCTGCTCGGCCAGGCCGTAGCGGAACTTGCGCACACCCAGGTAGTTCTCCAGCGAGTCCGGCGTCACCACGGCGTCGATACGCTTGGCCTTGCCACCATCCTTGACCGCCTTGCGGCAGACCTTGGCAATCTGGCGCTCCAGGCTCCGCACACCGGCTTCGCGGGTGTAATAGCGGATGATGTCACGGGTAGCCGCCTCCTCGAAGACCAGCTCGCCCTTCTTGAGACCATTGGCCGCAGTCTGTTTCGGTACAAGATATTTCGAGGCGATGTTGATCTTCTCGTCCTCGGTGTAACCCGGCAGGCGGATGACCTCCATGCGGTCCAGCAGCGGCGCCGGAATATTCATGGAGTTCGCCGTGCAGAGGAACATCACGTCGGAAAGGTCGTAGTCGACTTCGAGGTAGTGGTCGTTGAAATTGTGGTTCTGCTCCGGATCGAGCACTTCCAGCAGCGCAGACGCGGGGTCGCCACGCATGTCGCTGCCCATCTTGTCGATCTCGTCCAGCAGGAACAGCGGGTTGCGCACGCCGACCTTGGTCATTTTCTGAATCAGACGACCGGGCATGGAACCGATGTAGGTACGGCGGTGACCGCGAATCTCGGCCTCGTCACGCACGCCCCCCAGCGCCATGCGCACGAACTTGCGATTGGTCGCACGGGCGATGGACTCGGCCAGCGAAGTCTTGCCGACGCCGGGTGGGCCGACCAGGCAGAGTACCGGGCCTTTCAGCTTCTTCACGCGCTTCTGCACGGCGAGGTACTCAAGGATGCGCTCCTTGACCTCTTCGAGGCCGTAGTGGTCCGCATCGAGGATATCCTCGGCCTTGTCCAGGTCGTGGCGCACCTTGCTCTCGGCCTTCCAAGGCACATTCACCAGCCAGTCGATGTAGGAACGCACCACGGTCGCTTCGGCGGACATCGGCGACATCTGCTTGAGCTTGTTCAGCTCGGCAGTGGCCTTGGCCAGGGCTTCCTTGGTCAGACCAGCGGCATCGATGCGCTTCTTCAGCTCCTCGACTTCGTTGTGGCCCTCGTCGATGTCACCCAGTTCTTTCTGGATGGCCTTCATCTGCTCGTTGAGGTAGTACTCGCGCTGGCTCCGCTCCATCTGCTTCTTCACGCGCCCACGGATGCGCTTCTCGACCTGCAGCAGGTCGATCTCGGCGTCCAGCATGGCCAGCACGTGTTCGACGCGGGCGGACAGCTCGGTGATCTCGAGGATTTCCTGCTTCTGCTCGATCTTCAGGGCCATATGTGCGGCCATGGTGTCCACCAGGCGGCCGGGCTCGTCGATGCTGTTGAGCGAGGACAGGACCTCGGCGGGCACTTTCTTGCCCAGCTGCACGTACTGTTCGAACTGACTGAGCAGGCTGCGGGTGAAGACTTCGGACTCACGCTCGCCGACGGAAACCTCGTCAATGATGGAAACTTCGGCGCGGCAGTAGGCGTCCTCATCGATGAAGCGCTCTACCTGGCCGCGCTGCTCGCCTTCGACCAGCACCTTGACGGTGCCATCGGGCAGCTTCAGCAGCTGCAGGACGGTGGCCACGGTGCCCATGCGGTACAGGCCGTCTGCACCCGGATCATCGTCAGCCGGGTTCTTCTGTGCCAGCAACAGGATCTGTTTGTCGCCGGTCATGGCGGCCTCGAGGGCCTCGATGGATTTCTCACGCCCGACGAACAGCGGGATGACCATGTGCGGATACACCACTACGTCACGCAGGGGCAGCAGGGGCAACTCGACGAGTGTTTTCATGATATTCGGCTCTACAACGGCACTTGGCCAAAACGATGGGATTGGACCCTTCGGCCTAAGATGGGGTTAGGACTAGGAAAAAACAAGCGCGGTAGATGGGAAGAAAAAAGGGGCCCTAGGGCCCCTTCTGGTTTCAGGCGTCAGGTGCAGCCTTGGCCGGCTGCTCGCTGTTCTCGTAGATCAGCAGCGGCTGGGAGGAGCCCTCGATGACGCTTTCGTCGATCACCACCTTGCTGACGTCGCTCTGCGAGGGGATCTCGTACATGGTGTCGAGCAGGATGCCTTCGAGGATCGAACGCAGGCCACGGGCACCGGTCTTGCGCTCCAGCGCGCGACGGGCGACAGCCTTGAGCGCGTCCGGACGGAACTCGAGGTCCACGCCTTCCATTTCGAAGAGCTTGGCGTACTGCTTGGTCAGCGCGTTCTTCGGCTCGGTCAGAATCTGCATCAGCGCAGGTTCGTCCAGCTCGTCGAGGGTCGCGATGATCGGCAGGCGGCCGACGAATTCGGGGATCAGACCGAATTTCACCAGATCTTCCGGCTCGACTTCGCGCAGCGCTTCGCCGACCTTCTTGCCCGCTTCCTGACTGCGAACCTCGGCATTGAAGCCGATGCCGCCCTTGGTGGAACGGTTCTGGATGACCTTTTCCAGGCCAGCGAACGCGCCACCGCAGATGAACAGGATGTTGCGGGTGTCGACCTGCAGGAACTCCTGCTGCGGGTGCTTGCGGCCGCCCTGGGGCGGTACGGAAGCCACGGTGCCTTCGATCAGCTTCAGCAGGGCCTGCTGAACGCCTTCGCCGGACACGTCGCGGGTGATCGACGGGTTGTCGGATTTGCGCGAGATCTTGTCGATTTCGTCGATGTAGACGATACCCATCTGGGCCTTCTCGACATCGTAATCGCACTTCTGCAGCAGCTTCTGGATGATGTTCTCGACATCTTCGCCCACATAGCCCGCCTCGGTGAGGGTGGTGGCATCGGCGATGGTGAAGGGAACATTGAGCAGACGCGCCAGGGTCTCGGCGAGCAGGGTCTTGCCCGAGCCCGTCGGACCGATGAGCAGGATGTTGCTCTTGCCCAGTTCGACGTCGTCCTTGCGCTCGCGCTGATTCAGGCGCTTGTAGTGGTTGTACACCGCTACTGCCAGGGTTTTCTTGGCACGTTCCTGGCCGATCACGTACTGATCGAGGATGGTGCGGATCTCTTTCGGCGCCGGAAGCTTGTGCGCACTGCTCTCTGCCTGTGCTTCCTGCACCTCCTCGCGG
Organism: Pseudomonas sp. HS-18; assembly: GCF_020401845.1. Taxonomy (NCBI): domain Bacteria; kingdom Pseudomonadati; phylum Pseudomonadota; class Gammaproteobacteria; order Pseudomonadales; family Pseudomonadaceae; genus Pseudomonas; species Pseudomonas sp. HS-18. Next base: position 2,528,067 of record NZ_CP084413.1, on the reverse strand, counting down.
ATGATGTCATTGCACAGGTCGACGCACTCGTCGCAGATAAAGACCGAGGGGCCGGCAATCAACTTGCGCACTTCGTGCTGGCTCTTGCCGCAGAAGGAGCAATACAGCAGCTTGCCGTTGTCCTCGCCGTTGCGGGTGTCAGTCATTCGATCGTTCCAATCGGGGATATACGTGAAGGACAAGATGAAGGCATTCGCAGGCATTTTCAAGCCCGCGAGCGGCCGGATTACCGGCCGCAGTACAGCGGAGAGACTCAGGCGGCAGAAGGACGCTGAGTGAAGACCTGATCGATCAGACCGTACTTGACAGCATCGTCACCACTCATGAAGCGGTCACGGTCGGTGTCGCGGGCGATGACATCCAGCGGCTGGCCGGTGTGATGCGCCAGCACTTGGTTCAGGCGCTCCTTGATGAAGAGGATTTCCTTGGCATGGATCTCGATGTCCGAGGCCTGGCCCTGGAAGCCGCCCAGCGGCTGGTGGATCATCATCCGCGAATGCGGCAGGCAGTAGCGCTTGCCAGCGGCGCCGCCAGCCAGCAACAGGGCGCCCATGCTGCACGCCTGGCCCACGCAGATGGTGGACACGTCGGGCTTGATGAACTGCATGGTGTCGTAGATCGACATGCCAGCAGTCACGGAGCCGCCCGGAGAGTTGATGTAGAGGTGGATGTCCTTGTCCGGGTTCTCGGCCTCGAGGAACAGCAACTGGGCCACCACGAGGTTGGCCATGTAGTCCTCGACCTGGCCGACCAGGAAGATGATCCGCTCCTTCAGCAGGCGCGAATAGATGTCGTAGGAACGCTCACCGCGGGCGGACTGCTCCACCACCATCGGCACCAGACCACCAGCGGCCTGAATGTTCGGAACTTGCGGCATATAAGGATTATGCATGTCCGACGATCACTCCCTAATAAAAAGTCATGTCTCTATAGACGCACAAGCCAGCCCGAAGGCTGGCTTGTGACAATCGAACGAAGCGCTGGATCAGGCCGCTTGCGGAGCTTCTGCAGGCTTGACCGCGTCTTCGTAGGATACCTGCTTGTCGGTCACATTGGCCTTCTGCAGGACAGTATCTACAACTTGTTCTTCCAGTACAACCGAACGGACTTCGTTCAGTTGTTGGTCGTTCTTGTAGTACCAGGCAACAACTTGTTCCGGCTCCTGGTAAGCCGAAGCCATTTCTTCGATCATTTCGCGAACGCGGGCTTCATCGGCCTTCAGCTCGTGCTGCTTGACCAGCTCGGCGACGATCAGGCCCAGCACGACGCGGCGCTTGGCTTGCTCTTCGAACAGCTCAGCCGGCAGTTGGTCAGGCTTGATGTTGCCACCGAACTGCTGGACAGCCTGCACGCGCAGACGGTTGACTTCGTTGCCGATCAGGGCCTTCGGAACTTCGATCGGGTTGGTCTCGACCAGACCTTCCATCACCTGGTTCTTCACCTTGGACTTGATGGCCTGACGCAGCTCACGCTCCATGTTCTTGCGAACTTCGGTGCGGAAGCCTTCCAGAGTGCTTTCCTTCACGCCGAACAGAGCGAAGAACTCTTCGTTCAGTTCCGGCAGTTTCGGCTCGGCAACGCTGTTGACGGTAGCGGTGAACTCGGCGGCTTTGCCGGCCAGGTCCAGGTTCTGGTAGTCCTCGGGGAAGGTCACGTTCAGCACGCGCTCTTCACCGGCCTTGGCGCCGACCAGGCCTTCTTCGAAGCCCGGGATCATGCGGCCGGAGCCCAGCACCAGCAGGGTGCCCTTGGCGGAACCGCCAGCGAAGGCTTCACCGTCAATCTTGCCGACGAAATCGATGTTCACCTGGTCGTCGTTCTGAGCGGCGCGATCAACGGCTTCGAAGCGGGTGTTCTGCTTGCGCAGGATTTCCAGCATGTTGTCGAGATCGGCATCAGCCACATCGGCCTGCAGACGCTCAACCTTGATGCCGTCGAAACCGGCAACCTGGAATTCGGGGAAGACTTCGAAGGTAGCGATGTACTCGAGGCCCTTCTCCTTCTCGAACACTTTCGGCTCGACGGACGGAGCGCCAGCCGGGTTCAGCTTCTGCTCGACCACGGCTTCGTAGAAGGTTTCCTGGATCAGGTCACCGAGGGCTTCCTGACGAGCGGCGGCTTCGTAGCGCTGACGGATCACGCTCATCGGCACCTTGCCGGGACGGAAGCCAGGAACCTTGGCGCGACGAGCGGTCTGCTGCAGACGCTTGTTGACTTCGGTCTCGATACGCTCGGCCGGCACGCCAACGGTCATGCGGCGCTCAAGAGCGGAGGTGCTTTCAACGGAAACTTGCATGGATATTCCTCGTGGCACAGACGTAAGCCGGTCCTTCCGGCTCCCAGAATCAAGGGCAAGCATTCTAGTAGCTAGAAATGCAGAAGTCACCCTGAGTGGAAGCTGCGGAAATTCACGGATGCGAGAGCTTATGGAAAGAAGATGGTGCGGACGGAGAGACTCGAACTCTCACAGCTTGCGCCACTGGAACCTAAATCCAGCGTGTCTACCAATTTCACCACGTCCGCAGGGTACCGCAGAAACGAAAACGCCAGGCTCTTGGCCTGGCGCTTCGGAATATGGGGTGGACGATGGGAATCGAACCCACGACACCAGGAGCCACAATCCTGTGCTCTACCAACTGAGCTACGCCCACCATATTACACTTGCTTGTACCGAACGCCACATGGCGCACCCGGCAGGACTCGAACCTGCGACCATCCGCTTAGAAGGCGGATGCTCTATCCAGCTGAGCTACGGGCGCTTGAAGTGGCGGCAACCCTTGCTAAGCAGACTCAGTGAAACCACTGAATCGGTTGGCACCGCCTCTTTCGTGTTTCAGGCTGTGCTCGGCAAGCGGGGCGCATGTTATCGATGAGCCCCTACCCCGTCAACAACTTTTTTAAAAAAAATTCAAAGAGATAAAGGAGTTACGGCAAATCAGGGGCATCCGCCTTTGCCTTATGGAGGCAGCGTGCGAAAATGCGCGCCTTCTTTTCACCCGCCTTAATGGTTATCCCCCCGACATGACTGCAAAACTGATCGACGGCAAAGCGATCGCCGCCAGCCTCCGCCAGCAGATTGCCCAACGCGTCAACGAACGCCGCCAGCAAGGACTGCGCATCCCCGGCCTGGCAGTGATCCTGGTCGGCAGCGACCCCGCCTCTCAGGTCTATGTCGCGCACAAGCGCAAGGACTGTGAAGAGGTCGGCTTCCTCTCCCAGGCGTACGACCTCCCCGCCAGCACCACCCAGGAAGAGCTGCTCGCGCTGATCGACCGCCTGAACGCCGACCCGGCCATCGACGGCATTCTGGTACAACTGCCCCTCCCCGCCCACCTCGATGCATCCCAGTTGCTGGAGCGCATCAACCCGGACAAGGACGTGGACGGCTTCCATCCCTTCAACGTTGGCCGACTGGCCCAGCGCATCCCACTGCTGCGCCCCTGCACGCCGAAGGGCATCATGACGCTGCTGCAGAGCACCGGTGTCGACCTGTACGGCCTGGACGCCGTCGTCGTGGGCGCTTCCAACATCGTCGGCCGCCCCATGGCGCTGGAACTGCTGCTGGCCGGCTGCACCGTCACCGTCACCCACCGCTTCACCCGCGACCTGGCCGACCACGTTGGCCGTGCCGATCTGGTCGTGGTTGCCGCCGGAAAACCCGGCCTGGTGAAGGGCGAATGGATCAAGGAAGGCGCCATCGTCATCGACGTGGGCATCAACCGCCAGGAAGACGGCAAGCTGGTGGGCGACGTGGAATACGATGTGGCTGCCGAGCGCGCCAGCTGGATCACCCCGGTTCCGGGCGGCGTCGGCCCGATGACCCGCGCCTGCCTGCTGGAAAACACCCTGTACGCCGCCGAACACCTGCACACCTGACAGGTTTTCGACGAACAAGAAAAAGGCCGCTGATCAGCGGCCTTTTTCATTTCCAGGGAAGCTACTACTCGGCAAGACGCCAGGTAGTGCCGCCCTTGCCGTCTTCCAGCACCACGCCCAGAGCGGTCAGCTCGTCGCGAATGCGGTCGGATTCGGCCCAGTTCTTCGCCGCGCGGGCATCCAGGCGCGCCTGGATCAGCGCCTCGACCTGTACCGCATCGACCTTGCCGGCCGCGCCAGCCTGGAGGAACTCGTCGGCATCCATCTGCAGCACGCCCAGCAGAGCGCCCAGTTCACGAACGCGCGCCGCCAGCGCAGCGGCCGCTGCCGGATCGCTGTCGCGCAGACGATTGACCTCGCGGACCATCTCGAACAGCACGGCCACCGCTTCCGGCGTACCGAAGTCGTCATCCATCGCCGCGCCGAAACGCTCGACGAATTCTTCGCCACCTGCGGCAGCCACCTGCGGCAAGCCACGCAGCGCAGTGTAGAAACGCTCCAGCGCGCCTTTGGCTTCCTTCAGGTTGTCTTCGGAATAGTTGATCGGGCTGCGGTAGTGGCTGGACACCAACAGGAAACGCACGACTTCCGGGTGATATTTCTCCAGCACTTCGCGGATGGTGAAGAAGTTGCCCAGGGACTTGGACATCTTCTCGCCGTCCACGCGCACCGCGCCGGCATGCATCCAGCTAGCGGCATAGAGCTTGCCGGTGGCTGCCTCGCTCTGGGCGATTTCGTTCTCGTGGTGCGGGAACACCAGGTCCGGGCCGCCGCCGTGGATGTCGAAGGTCTCGCCCAGGCAGCAGGTGGACATCACCGAGCACTCGATGTGCCAGCCCGGACGACCGGCACCCCAGGGCGACTCCCAGCTCGGCTCGCCCGGCTTGGCGCCTTTCCAGAGCACGAAGTCCAGCGGGTCTTCCTTGGATTCGTCGACCTCGATGCGCGCACCGATGCGCAGGTCTTCGATCTTCTTGCGCGACAGCTTGCCGTAGCCGGCGAACTTGCCGACCCGGTAGTAGACGTCGCCATTACCGGGCGCGTAGGCGTAGCCCTTGTCGATCAGGGTCTGGATCATCTCGTGCATGCCGGCGATGTGACCGGTGGCGCGCGGCTCGATGTCCGGACGCAGGACCGACAGGCGCGCCTCGTCCTCGTGCATCGCGGCGATCATGCGGGCGGTCAGTTCTTCGAACGATTCACCGTTCTCCTGGGCGCGACGGATGATCTTGTCGTCGATGTCGGTGATGTTGCGCACATAGGTCAGGTCATAGCCGCGATGGCGTAACCAACGGGCGATGACATCGAACGCCACCATCACGCGGGCATGGCCGATGTGGCAGAAGTCGTACACGGTCATGCCGCACACGTACATGCGCACCTGGTTGCCCACCAGTGGCTTGAAGCTGTCCTTGGTCTTGGACAGCGTGCTGTAGATCTGCAAGTCAGCCATCCCTTACTGCCCCCAGGAGTCGCGCAGGGTCACGGTGCGGTTGAAGACCAGAGCGCCAGCCTTGGAATCCTTGGCGTCGGCGCAGAAGTAGCCTTCGCGCTCGAACTGGAAGCGGTCCTCGGCGGTGGCGCTGGCCAGCGACGGCTCGGCGCGGCAACCCTTGAGCACCACCAGGGATTCGGGGTTGATGTTGTCGAGGAAGCTGCCGCCCTCTTCCGACTTCTCCGGGTTGGCGGAGCGGAACAGGCGGTCGTACAGGCGCACTTCGCACTCGACGCTCTCGGCGGCCGGCACCCAGTGGATCACGCCCTTGACCTTGCGGCCCTCGGGGTTCTTGCCCAGGGTGTTCTCGTCGTAGCTGCAGCGCAGTTCGACGATATTGCCGGCGGCATCCTTGATGGCTTCGTCGGCGCGAATCACATAGCTGCCGCGCAGGCGCACTTCGCCACCCGGGATCAGGCGCTTGTAGCCGGCCGGCGGCACTTCTTCGAAGTCGCTGGCGTCGATGTAGATCTCGCGGCTGAACGGCAGCACGCGCACGCCCATGTCCTGCTTCGGATGGCGCGGCAGTTCGAGGTTCTCGACCTGGCCTTGCGGGTAGTTGGTGATGACCACCTTCAGCGGCTTGAGCACACACATGGCGCGACCGGCATTGGCATCCAGGTCGTCACGGATGGCGAATTCCAGCATGCCGATGTCCACCAGGCCGCCGGCGCGGTTCACGCCGATCATGTCGCAGAAGGCACGGATCGACGCCGGGGTATAGCCGCGGCGACGGTAGCCGGACAGGGTCGACATACGCGGGTCGTCCCAGCCGTTCACATGCCCCTCGTCAACAAGCTGCTTGAGCTTGCGCTTGCTGGTGATGGTGTAGTTCAGGTTCAGGCGCGCGAATTCGTACTGGCGCGGCTGGGCCGGGACCGGCAGGTTGGCCAGGAACCACTCGTACAGCGGGCGGTGATCCTCGAACTCCAGGGTGCAGATGGAGTGGGTGATGCCCTCGATGGCGTCCGACTGACCATGGGTGAAGTCGTAGCTGGGATAGATGCACCACTTGTCGCCCGTCTGGTGGTGATGCGCATGACGGATGCGATAGAGGATCGGGTCGCGCAGGTTGATGTTCGGCGAGGCCATGTCGATCTTCGCGCGCAGCGAACGGGCGCCGTCCGGGAATTCGCCGGCCTTCATGCGGGCGAACAGGTCCAGGTTCTCCTCCACGGAGCGATCACGGAACGGGCTGTTCTTGCCCGGCTCGGTCAGCGAACCGCGATAGGCGCGCATTTCCTCGGCGTTGAGGTCGCAGACGAAGGCCTTGCCGGCCTTGATCAGGTCTACCGCCCAGTCGTGCAGCTGGTCGAAATAGTTGGACGCGTAGCGCACCTGCCCGGCCCACTCGAAGCCCAGCCACTTCACATCGGCCTCGATGGCGTCGATGTATTCCTGGTCTTCCTTCGCCGGGTTGGTGTCGTCGAAGCGCAGGTGGCAGTCACCGCCGAACTCCTTGGCCAGGCCGAAGTTCAGACAGATGGACTTGGCATGACCGATATGCAGGTAGCCATTGGGCTCCGGCGGGAAGCGGGTGACGATCTTCTGGTGCTTGCCACTGTCCAGGTCGGCCTGGACGATGGGGCGCAGGAAGTTGGCGGCAACAGTGGCTTCTTTCGTATCGGCGGTAGGCTTGCTCATGGTGTCCTTGATCATTCCGTCGTTCAGCCAGGGTAGGCCGGCCAAACCAAAGCGCTTATCATAGCCGAAGCTGTCAACCCCCTGACAGGCCTTCGATTTTTCCAAAGAGCGGAATTCCCTGATGACTACCACCGTCAAATTGCAGACCAACTTCGGCGACATCACCCTTGAACTGTTCGACGACAAGGCGCCGGAAACCGTGGCCAACTTCAAGGAGTACGTTAAGGCCGGCCACTACGACAACACCGTGTTCCACCGCGTGATCAACAACTTCATGATCCAGGGCGGCGGTTTCGAGCCGGGCATGAAACAGAAGAGCACCCGCAAGTCTATCAAGAACGAAGCCAACAACGGCGTCGGCAACAAGATCGGCACCGTCGCCATGGCCCGCACCATGGAGCCCCATTCGGCCAGCGCGCAGTTCTTCATCAACGTCGCCGACAACGACTTCCTCAACCACAGCGCGCCGACCGTGCAGGGCTGGGGCTACTGCGTGTTCGGTGAAGTGAAGGACGGCATGGACGTGGTCAACAAGATCAAGACCGTCGCCACCACCATGCGCTCCGGCCACCAGGACGTACCGGCCGACGACGTGATCATCGAGAAAGCCGAAATCATCGGCGAGTGAGTCGATGAGCGTCCTGTTCATCTCGGACCTGCATCTCGAAGCGGAACGCCCGGATATCACCCGGGCGTTCTTGCATTTCCTCTCCACCCGCGCCCGCGCAGCCGAAGCGCTATACATCCTCGGCGACTTCTTCGAAGCCTGGATCGGCGACGATGGCATGGACGAGTTCCAGCACGCCATCGCCCGTGCCCTGCGCGAACTGTCCGACAGCGGTACGCGCATCTACCTGATGCACGGCAACCGCGACTTCCTGATCGGCAAGACCTTCTGCCGCGAAGCCGGGTGCACCCTGCTGCGCGACCCGAGCCTGATCGACCTGGGCGGCGAGAAGATCCTGCTGATGCACGGCGACAGCCTGTGCACCCTCGACGTGGCCTACATGAAGCTGCGTCGCTGGCTGCGCAACCCGCTGACGCTGTTCATCCTGCGCAACCTGCCGCTGACCACCCGCCACAAGCTGGCGCGCAAGTTGCGCAAGGAAAGTCGCGCGCAGACGCGCATGAAGGCCAGCGAGATCGTCGACGTCACGCCGGCGGAAGTGGAGAAGATCATGCGCGACAAAGGCGTGCGCATCCTGATCCACGGGCACACCCACCGCCCCGCCGTCCACGAACTGGAGATCGACGGCCGCCCCGCACGGCGCATCGTCCTCGGCGACTGGGATCGCCAGGGGTGGGCGCTGGAGGCCGATGACCGCGGCATGCAACAGGCCCCCTTCCCCCTTTGACACGGCAAGGCCACTGCCGAAGTGGCCTTTTGATGCCAACCCGCCGACACTCTCAGACGTTTCCACTTGACCGGTAACTGCAACCTTACGCAGCATTCGCGGTTTGCTCACTCAAGGAAGAGACATGTTCAGCAAGGGAAACCTCATCAAGTTCGGCGCCCTGCCGTTGGCCCTGGTCGCCGCCGCCTTCATCCTGTTCAACGGCATCTTCTTCTATAACGAAGCCGGCTACATGACCCACGTGCGGACCATCTTCGGCGACGAGAAGATCGTCGACGACGTCGGTTACGCCACCAAGTGGTTCGGCCGTGCCACCACCTGGAAAAAAGCCATCAGCGTGCAGTCCGTGCTGGTCATGGACGAGAACGACAACAACCCGGACAACGACGCCCTGGGCGCCACCATCGAAGCCTTCCCCATCGTCTTCCTCGGCAACGTCGACGCCAAGGTCGAGTCCTCGGCACGCTTCCGCCTGCCTGGCGGCGATCAGTTCCTGAAAATGGCCCAGGAATACCGCAATCCGGACAACTTCATCCGCACCGCGCTGGTCCCGGCAATCAAGGAAACCCTGCAGGCCACCGCCTCACTGATGACCGCCGATGACTACTACGCCGGCGCCCGCAGCGAGTTCGCCGCGGAGTTCGAGAACCAGCTCAACGACGGCCTGTACCTGATCAAGCGCAAGGAAGTGCGCGGCCCGCGTGGCGCCGTGCCACACCAGACTGCGATCCTGCAGGCCGGTACCGAACAAGGCAGCTTCGGCGACAACAACGCCAGCCAGTTCGTCACCGAGAAAGTCACCGACGCCAAGGGCATCCCGGTGCGCAAGCAGCAGCAGTTCCGCAAGTTCGGCGTGGAAGTGGTTGAGGCACGCATCACTAACGTCGACCCGAACCCGCAGTACAAGCAGCGCATGGTCAAGGTGCAGCAGGCGCTGGCAGAGTTGGCCGTGGCCCGCCAGAACCGCCTGAAGGAAGAGGAAGAGAAACTGCTGGTCACCGCCCGCGGCGAGAAGGAAGTGGAAGCCAAGCGCCAGGAGACCCTGCGCGACCAGATCGAGCGCACTACCCAGGCGGAAACCGAGAAACAGCTGGCAGTCATCAACGCCGAGCGCGAGAAGCAGCGCGCTGAGATCGAGAAGCAGACTGCTGAATTGCTGCGCGACAAAGCTGCCGTGACGGCGCAGGCCACCAAGATCACCGCTGACGCCGATGCCTATGCCCGCGAAGCTGTGATCAAGGCGGACGGCGCACTGCAACCCAAGCTGGATGCGCTGATCGCCATCAACAAGGTCTGGGCTGAAGCCGCCGCCCAGGCGCCGGTGCCTAGCGTCATGATGGCGGGCGGACAGAACAGCGCCAGCAGCCGCCAGGACGAGATCGGCCAACTGATGGGCGTGCTCGCCACCAAAGCGGCGCGCGACCTGGCGCTGGACCTGAAGGTAAAAGACTGAGCCTGAACTTGTAGTAGCGAGCTTGCTCGCGAACGGATATCCCGGCAGCCCTGCTGCCGGACTGGTTCGCAAACAAGAACTGCGCGCACTCCTCGCTCCTATGAAGAGCCAGGAAAAAAGCGCCCGTCTGGGCGCTTTTTTTGTTGCGGGGCGCGAGTCAGGCCGCCAGCTCCACCGGCACGCCGCTGTGAAAACGGAATTCGCTGTCCGGCGACTGGATCAGGCCAGCCTCTACCTCGCGAATCTCCGCCACGCGGCGGTCGATATCGGCGTCATCGCCATAACGGCGCGCCAGGCTCAGATAGCCCTGGAAATGCCGCGCCTCGGATTTCAGCAGCGAGCCGTAGAACTTCGCCAGGTCGGCATCCAGGTGATCCACCAGCGCAGCGAAACGCTCGCAGCTACGGCATTCGATGAAAGCGCCAACGATCAGGGTGTCCACCAGCTTCTGCGGCTCGTGGTTGCGCACTACCGCGCGCAGGCCTGAGGCGTAGCGGCCGGCGGAAATCGGCCGCAGCGGGATGCCGCGCTTCTTCAGGATCGCCAGCACCTGCTCGTGGTGGCGCAGTTCCTCGCGGGCCAGGCGCGACATGAAGTTCACCAGCTCCTCGTGCGCGCTGTACTTGGCGATCAGGGCCAGGGCCGTGCTGGCGGCCTTGAATTCGTTGTTCTTGTGGTCGATCAGCATGACCGCCTGATCCCGCAGCGCGGCTTCCACCCACGCATCCGGCGTGGCACAACCGAGGAATTCCCTGATTTCGGACAGCATCTTCTTGCTCCAGACGACTCAGCGCACCGGCGCCTGGCTGGCCGGTGCAATAAAGGCGGAGCATTATACGGGGGCCGCCGCGCGGAACCAGCTTCCGGCGTTGATATGCCTCAACGTCATGAACGGGATATCCCGACTACAGTGGTTCTACATAAACAACGCGCACGAAGGGAGACGATCATGCAAGCCATCCGTAGCATCCTCGTAGTCGTGGACCCGGACCAGCCGGAAGGTCTCGCGCTGAAACGGGCCCGCCTGATCGCCAGCGTGACCCAGTCGCACCTGCACCTGCTGGCCTGCGAGCGGCGCGCCGACTACAGCGCCAAACTCGAAGAAGTGGCCGAGGTGCTGCGCCAGGAAGGTTTCAGCGCTTCCAGCCGCCAGGCCTGGAAGGACAATCTGCACCAGACCGTCATCGCCGAGCAGCAGGCCGAAGGGTGCGGGCTGGTGATCAAGCAGCACAGCCCGGACAACCCGCTGAAAAAGGCCCTGCTCACCCCGGACGACTGGAAGCTGCTGCGCTTCTGCCCTGCCCCCGTACTCCTGGTGAAGACCAGCCTGCCCTGGGCCGGCCGCAACATCCTCGCCGCCGTGGACGTAGGCAACAACGATATCGAGCACCGCACGTTGCATGCCGGGATCGTCAGCCACGCCTACGACATCGCCGGGCTCGCTCACGGCCAGTTGCACGTGATCAGCGCCCACCCGTCACCCATGCTCTCGGCCGCCGACCCGACCTTCCAGCTCAGCGAGACCATCGAGGCCAAGTACCGCGAGGCGTGCAAGGCGTTCCAGGCCGAATACGGCGTAGACGACCAGCACCTGCACATCGAGGAGGGCCCGGCGGACGTGCTGATTCCCCGCGCGTCCCACAACCTCGATGCGGCGGTGACGGTGATCGGCAGCGTGGCGCGCACCGGGTTGTCCGGCGCACTGATCGGCAACACCGCCGAAGTGGTGCTCGACTCCCTGGAAAGCGACATCCTGGTGCTCAAGCCGGACGACATCATCGCCAACCTGGAAGAAATCGCCGCCAAGCCTTGACCGACGTGAGGAGCAGGTTCATGTAGGAGCGAGCTTGCTCGCGAACCGCCCAACATCGCGGCTGGCGGGAAATGCTTCGCGAGCAAGCTCGCTCCTACAGAAATCAAAAGCGCCCATCCGGGCGCTTTCTTATTAGCCAGAAGAGATCAGACGCGCGACTCCAGCCCATCGGCGAGGAAGCTCGGCGCGATGTAGCGCTCGTAATGCGCCTCGGAGAGAATGAAGAACTCCTTGTCGATGGCGTCGCGCAGGTCCGGCAGTGTCCAGCCGCGGAACTCCGGCAGCAGCACCAGGCCGTAGGCTTCCACCTGGTTGATCATCCGTGAACCGCGGGCGATCAGTTGGTAGGCCCAGCAATACGGCGACTGCTCGGGCACGAAGCGTATCTGCCGCTGCTCCAACTGGCTGCGCAGGAGCGGCGCGTCGAAGACTTCCAGCTTGGCCATCATTACCTGCGCCAGCAGAATCTCCAGACGGCTCCAGACCGCCCGCTTTTCCTCGTCGCTGTAGCGGTTCCAGTTCACCACTTCATGGTGGAAACGCTTGCAGCCACGGCAGACCAGGTCGCCATAGACCGTCGAGCAGAGCCCGACACAGGGGGTTTTGATGCGCTGAGATGACATGGGGAAACGGGTAGCCGGCAAAGCGGGCATGTTAGCCCTTTGTCTAGGCAAGATCACCCTTCGAGCTGCCGCAAATCGGCTTACCAAGGCCCATTAATTCCATTAGAATGGCTGCGCCTTTTTGGCGTCATTGTCCGAAAGAAGCTGTTTTCAAAGCGTCACGAAGCACAGATTCCGGCAGCCGCGCGGTCTGGGCGCCTCCCTCAAGCGCCCAGCCCCATCAGTCCCTGGCCACCCCGGCGTAAAACTTTGAAAACAGCTTCTGCCCGGAGATCGCCGGTGCCGTCGTAGGTCAGTGGATTACCGTCCACCATGCCTGACGAATGGATCGGAGAGGTCTCCTGGATACGCGTCCTCCGGGACCACTGATGAGGGAAATACTGTGCTTGAAGCCTATCGCAAACACGTAGAAGAGCGTGCCGCCCAGGGCGTCGTGCCCCAGCCGCTGAACGCCGAACAGACCGCTGGTCTGGTCGAACTCCTGAAGAACCCGCCGGCCGGCGAAGAAGAATTTCTCCTCGACCTGATCACCAACCGCGTACCGCCGGGCGTGGACGAAGCTGCCTACGTCAAGGCCGGCTTCCTGTCCGCCGTTGCCAAGGGTGAAGCCACTTCCCCGCTGATCTCCAAGACCCGCGCCCTCGAGCTGCTGGGTACCATGCAGGGCGGCTACAACATCGCCACCATGGTGGAGCTGCTGGACAACGCCGAGCTGGCCGAAGTCGCCGCCGCGCAACTGAAGCACACCCTGCTGATGTTCGACGCCTTCCACGACGTCGCCGAGCGTGCCAAGAAAGGCAACGCTGCCGCCAAGGCCGTGCTGCAGTCCTGGGCCGATGGCGAGTGGTTCAAGGCCCGTCCGGCCGTCGCCGAGAAGCTGACCCTGACCGTGTTCAAGGTCCCCGGCGAAACCAACACCGACGACCTGTCCCCCGCTCCGGACGCCTGGTCGCGCCCCGATATCCCGCTTCACGCCCTGGCCATGCTGAAGATGGCCCGCGACGGCATCGAGCCGGTCCAGCCGGGCTCCGTCGGCCCGCTGAAGCAGATCGAAGCCGTGAAGGCCAAAGGCTTCCCGGTCGCCTACGTCGGTGACGTGGTCGGCACCGGTTCGTCCCGTAAATCCGCCACCAACTCGGTGCTGTGGTTCTTCGGCGACGACATCCCCTACGTTCCGAACAAGCGCGCAGGCGGCTTCTGCTTCGGCACCAAGATCGCCCCGATCTTCTACAACACCATGGAAGACGCCGGCGCCCTGCCGATCGAGTTCGACTGCACCAACCTGGCCATGGGCGACGTCATCGATGTGTACCCGTACGAAGGCAAGGTCGTGCGTCATGACAGCGGCGAAGTGGTCACCACCTTCGAGCTGAAGACCCCGGTTCTGCTCGACGAAGTCCGCGCCGGCGGCCGTATCCCGCTGATCGTTGGCCGTGGCCTGACCGAGAAGGCCCGTGCCGAGCTGGGCCTGGCTCCGTCCGACCTGTTCAAGAAGCCGGAAGCCCCGGCCGACAGCGGCAAGGGCTTCACCCTCGCCCAGAAGATGGTTGGCCGCGCCTGCGGTCTGGCCGAAGGCCAGGGCGTACGTCCGGGCACCTACTGCGAACCGAAGATGACCACCGTCGGTTCCCAGGACACCACCGGCCCGATGACCCGCGACGAGCTGAAAGACCTGGCTTGCCTGGGCTTCTCCGCCGACCTGGTGATGCAGTCCTTCTGCCACACCGCTGCCTATCCGAAGCCGATCGACGTCAAGACCCACCACACCCTGCCGGACTTCATCATGACCCGCGGCGGTGTCTCCCTGCGTCCGGGCGACGGCATCATCCACAGCTGGCTGAACCGCATGCTGCTGCCTGACACCGTCGGCACCGGCGGCGACTCGCACACCCGCTTCCCGATCGGCATCAGCTTCCCGGCCGGCTCCGGCCTGGTGGCCTTCGCCGCTGCCACCGGCGTCATGCCGCTGGACATGCCCGAATCGGTTCTGGTGCGCTTCAAGGGCAAGCTGCAACCGGGCATCACCCTGCGTGACCTGGTCCATGCGATCCCCTACTACGCGATCCAGGCTGGCCTGCTGACCGTCGAGAAGAAAGGCAAGAAGAACATCTTCTCCGGCCGCATCCTCGAAATCGAAGGTCTGAACGACCTGACCGTCGAACAAGCCTTCGAGCTGTCCGACGCCTCCGCCGAGCGTTCGGCTGCCGGTTGCACCATCAAGCTGCCGGAAGAAGCCATCGCCGAGTACCTGAAGTCCAACATCACCCTGCTGCGCTGGATGATCGGCGAAGGCTACGGCGACGCCCGCACCCTGGAGCGCCGCGCACAAGCGATGGAAGCCTGGCTGGCCAACCCGCAACTGCTGGAAGCCGACAAGGACGCCGAGTACGCCGCGGTCATCGAGATCGACCTGGCCGACGTCAAGGAGCCGGTACTCTGCGCTCCGAACGACCCGGACGACGCCCGCCTGCTGTCCAGCGTGCAAGGCCGCAAGATCGATGAAGTCTTCATCGGCTCCTGCATGACCAACATTGGTCACTTCCGTGCTGCCGGCAAACTGCTGGACAAGGTCAAGGGTGGCATTCCGACCCGTCTGTGGCTGGCTCCGCCGACCAAGATGGACGCCCATCAGCTGACCGAAGAAGGCTACTACGGCATCTACGGCAAGGCTGGCGCGCGCATGGAAATGCCGGGCTGCTCGCTGTGCATGGGTAACCAGGCTCGCGTACAGACCGGTTCGACCGTGGTCTCCACTTCGACCCGTAACTTCCCGAACCGCCTGGGCGACGCCACCGACGTGTTCCTGGCATCCGCCGAGCTGGCCGCCGTTTCCTCGATCATCGGCAAGCTGCCGACCGTCGAGGAGTACATGGCCTACGCGAAGGACATCGACAGCATGTCTGCCGATATCTACCGCTACCTGAGCTTCGACCAGATCGCCGAGTTCCGTGAAGCGGCAGCCAACGCGAAGATCCCGGCCCTTCAGGTCTGAGTGATCCCAGCGTGACGAAAAGCCCCGCCTGAGTGCGGGGCTTTTCTTTTGCAGATCCCGAAATAGACGCCTGCCGCCCGCCCCTAACGATGGGCCTAATACTTATTGACCGCTTGCGCCCCGGGCCTCGAGGTCTAAGGTGGACAACAGGCTCCTGCCGATTTCCGTGCCCAGGTGCCCTTGTGGAACCCTCCAGAGGTGCGCTCCCTTCCTCTGCGCCCCGCTCTCCATGGCGGGGCTTCTTTTTTCCGCCGCTTCCCTGGCACAGCCCTTGCTCCGCTTTCATAAACGGTGATCCAACGGCGGGTCGCCCTCTGACAATGGCGTCGCTGCCACCGCCCCTCGAAGGCCGGTGGAGCGGCGCCTTTTTGTATTGAGCGTGCATGAGCGCGCGTTCAGAGGTGGAGATGATCGACAGTACCAGCGCACTGCCGGGCAACCTGGCCTGGGTAGCCGGCTCCGATGCCCCGGAGAAGGCCGCGCTCAACCTGGGCTTCATGGCCCTCACCGATTCCGCCTCCCTGGTGGTGGCCGCAACCCAGGGCTTCGGCCAGCCCTACGGCCTGACCTTGAACCTGCAACGCCAAAGCTCCTGGGCCGGCCTGCGCGACCGCCTGCTGAACGGCGCGCTCGATGCGGCGCAAAGCCTCTACGGCCTGATCTACGACCTGCAACTGGGCCTGGGCGGCGCCCCCGCCACGGACATGGCCGTGCTCATGGGCCTGTGCCAGAACGGCCAGTCGATCAACCTTTCCGCCCCCTTGATGCGCGACGGCGTGACCTCTGCTGAAGCACTGCAAAGCCATGTGCGCCAGAACGGTGCGCAACTCACCCTCGCCCACACCTTCCCCACCGGCACGCACGCGATGTGGCTCTACTACTGGCTGGCCGCCCACGGCATTCATCCGCTGCAGGACGTGCGCAGCCTGGTGGTGCCGCCAGCGCAGATGGTCGAGCACCTCAGGGCCGGACGCATCGACGGCTTCTGCGCCGGTGGCCCCTGGGGCGCGCTGGCCGTGGACGAAGGCATGGGTTTCACCCTCGCCACCAGCCAGCAGATCTGGCCCGACCACCCGGAAAAGGTCCTGGGCACCACCCGCGCCTTCGTCGAGCAATACCCCAACACGGCTCGCGCGCTGGTGATGAGCCTTCTCGATGCCAGCCGCTTCATCGAAGCCAGCCAGGACAACCTGCGCAGCGCCGCCCGGCTGATCAGCAGCGAGGACTATGTCGACGCCCCGCTCGCCAGCATCGAACCGCGCCTGCTCGGCCGCTACCAGGACGGCCTCGGCCACGCCTGGCAGGACGCGCACCCGCTGCGCTTCTTCAACGACGGGCAGGCGAACGTCCCCTGGCTCTCCGACGGATTGTGGTTCATGACCCAGTTCCGCCGCTGGGGCCTGTTGCGCGAGGACGTCGACTACCTCGGCATCGCTCGTCAGGTCCAGCAGTTCGCGCTGTACCGCGAAGCCGCCAGCGCCCTGGGTGTCAGCGTGCCGGACAGCGAAATGCGCACCTCCACCCTGATCGACGGTCGCCTCTGGGACGGTAACGATCCGGCCGGCTATGCCCGCAGCTTCGAGCTGAATGCCCTGGCGGAACGAGGTTGAGCATGCTGCGCGTTCTGCTGATCAACGACACCCCGAAGAAGGTCGGGCGCCTCAGGGCTGCCCTGGTGGAGTGCGGCTTCGAAGTGATCGACGAATCCGGCCTCACGGTCGATCTCGCGCAGCGGGTGGAAGCCCTGCGCCCCGATGTGATCCTCATCGACACCGAATCCCCCGGCCGCGACGTGATGGAGCAGGTGGTGCTGGTCAGCCGCGACCAGCCACGCCCCATCGTCATGTTCACCGACGAGCACGACCCGCAGGTGATGCGCCAGGCCATCCGCTCCGGGGTCAGCGCCTACATAGTCGAGGGCATCCAGACCGAGCGCCTGCAACCAATCCTCGACGTCGCCATGGCCCGCTTCGAGAGCGACCAGGCCCTGCGCGCCCAACTACAGGCCCGCGAGCAGCAACTGGCGGAGCGCAAGCGCATCGAGCTGGCCAAGGGACTGCTGATGAAAATGAAGGGCTGCGCCGAGGCGGAGGCCTACACCCTGATGCGCCGTCAGGCCATGGGCCGACAGCAGAAGCTGTCGCAGGTGGCGGAACAGATCATCGCGATGCATGAAATGCTCGGAAAGTAGGCTGAACGGCCCGAAATACAAGGTCTAGAATGGGCGCTCGCTGCGCATGAATGCCCATCAGTGCCTATAGATGCGTGAGAGAGTCACGCAAAAGTCACGCAAGCGCGAGGATGAATCGCGCCCCTCTATGCCCGGTTCTGGGCAAATCCATTCCTTTATATAGCTACCCTCCCCTCAGGACATCATAAGCCGCCTCGCAGGCCAAACCCCTCACTCGGGATTCGTCAGCAGCTTCCGCGTAGATACCCGCCAGGCGGTCAATCTCTCCAAGCATGTCGGCAAGCACTCTGGCGTGCTGGACTGCTGCCTTGCTTGCGGCGGCAGTGCAGGAATCGCGGCCGGCTTCAGCTGCAGCAACTCGGCCGGCGTACTTGGCGGCTGCGTCCCGCACGCGCTGATCAGCAGCGGCAGAAGCGCTAGCGCGCACCTGGTCAATGTTCCTCTGGCCATCCTCGATCACCTTGTTGATGGATTGTTGGCGACGCTGCTCCTCGGCGCGCTCCCTGGCTTCGAAGGCAGTGGCGGCCTGCTGGTCCTGTTTCTCGTGTTGATCCCAGCGGGCCTTCCACTTCGCCTCCATGCGAACGCTGCCCTCATGCCAGCCACCTGCAGCGGCCAGGAACAGCATCAGAGCGCACAGCAGCGGCCGCCAGTTGCTGAGCAGCCAGGTCACGCCAGCACTTCCTTGGCGCGCGCCCAGAGCTCAAGGCGTTCCTCCTGCCCGTTCAGGCCGCCATTGATGCGGCGGGTGATCTGCTCGAACTCACCAAGGTCGGCCAGTTCGTTAAGGCCATGGTTCGCCCACCACCAGGCGGCAGAAGCCGAAGCCCACTCCGGCAGCTCCAGTAGCTCTGGTTTGTCCAGCAGCGGGATACCAAGAGCGGCGCCAGTCTTCCGGTAATTCTCCCGGCCAGTTACCTGCAACAAGCCCCTGCCCAAGAATCGACGGCCATCTCCAGGCTCCGAGTTTCCAAGCGCCTTGCGACCCTCGTACTTCTGCTGCGCCGGCGTCGGGCCCCAGATCTCCCGGACCCACTTCAACTGGCCTGACTCATGCCCAATCTGGGCGAGGAACGCCGCCGCGCGTACCGGGGAGTCGATCTTGTACCGCTGCATTGCCCGGTTGAGAGCAGGAACAAAAACGCCAGCTCTCTGGCTGGCGTTGGGGTAGATGCGCAGGAGCTGCGCTTCGGTGAGAGGCATCATGTCTCGCCACCCTCGACTGGCGGAACATAAGGAACCAGTTGCTCCACGAAGTCAGGGCGATAACGCTCTTCAATGGGAACTTCTCGCCCATCCACTTCAATGATGTCGTCGATGATCTCGTAAAGAACACCGTCCACGATGTAGGCCCACTGCTTCATCATGCGTACTCCCAGATAGTGACTTGCCCGCTTCCGCCGTTGCCGCCGAAGAACGCTGGCTGGACACCGCCTGCACAGGCACCGCCACCCCCAGCTCCACTCAATCCTGGACCGCCGTTGCCGCTGGTTGAGAAGGATTGGCCTCCTCGGCCGAACACGCTGGGCGCCCCTTCGCTGCCGACCAGGACGTTAGCGAGAAGCGCAATCGGCTGCACAGCGCTAGAGCCTGCCTTATTTACGATCCCGCCAGTCGGAGCCCCGGTACCTACGCCACCAGCGCTTGCGAACGGGAAGGAACTGCTAGCCCCACCACCAGCCCCGCCGCCACCACCAAGCGCAGTAAGCAACGAGCCAAATGAGGATGTAGCCCCTGCGTTTCCGTTGTTGTTGCCGGCTGCTGTTTGAGCACCGCCTATCCCGACAGTTATGGTCACACCCGCGAACCCAGACGTGAACCGCCCCTTGGTATAGGCGCCAGCAGCCCCGCCGCCCCCGACAGCCGCTTGCCCGGCAGAAGTTGCAGCAGTCCCGCCACCACTACCGCCAGCACCCTGGACTTCCACAACAACCGACTTGGTTCCAGCAGTTGGGGTGTAGGTATACGTCCCCGAAGACGCGAAGTTTTGAACCCCGATCAAACGTCCTGCCGTGGCATTCTTGAGGTTTGCCAGGATCGTGCTCGTTGTTCCGTCGTCCAGGACGTCCTGCCCGGTATTATCGGAAATCAACTGAGCGAGCACGGCGGACATGATCGACGCCTGGCGCCAGACCTTGTTCAGCTGTGCAGATTGAGCAGTACCAGCGGAGAAGCCATTGGACCTTAGAGCGGATTGCGCGATGTACGCAGCCTGCGTCAGGACGTTCGCGCCCGCCCCGCCGGCGAACGGCAGGAAATCGTTTGTTGCCATGGGATACCCCTATCAGGTGGTGAGGGCGATGAGATCTGCATTTTCCAGCCGCGATGGCTGGTAGGTGAGCTGTTTCAGCCAGCCGTTGAGGAATTGGCTTTGGCCGTCGAGCGAGCCGAGGTAGAGACCTTTCGGGAAGGCAGGAAGTGATGGCGGAGCGCCGGTGGCAGTGATTGCCCCCGAAACAGCTGCAGCTGCATCGCCGGCCTGGAAGGCAACAGCAGCATTTCCGCCGGCAGCTGGCGGGCTGATGAACGTCCCATCCACCTCGCACTGGCCATTGCTGTCGATGGTAATCATCTGGCCAGCGCTGCTGAACAGTGAAGCGACCCGGTGGCCCTGGGCTGGGTTACGGTCCTGGAACTTCGCTTGCAACGTCCCCTCAAGGTTGTTGAACCAGGTGGAGATTGGGACCAGGGCGGAGTCCGCGGGTCTTGTTGCCGCACTCGCGCCAGTCGCGATGTAGGAGGACGGCTGGTCGCCAAGCTCAAGCTGGCGGCCCCACACATAGAAACCGCTGGTTCCGTCCCCCAGATAGCTCGTGGCAACTCCATTCGCAATCTGAACCCGGCATACAGTGCTAGCGGCTGCAGCAGCACTCCAAACGAGGCTCACCCGGAACCACCCACCGGGTAGCTGCTGGAAGGAAGCAGCTACAAACTGTCTGCCCGTTGTAATCATCGCCTGCGAGGCAAAGTTGAAGTTCACGCTTGCGACGTTTCCACCTGCAATTCGAAGATGGAGATTCCGCGTTCCCACTGCCTGCCGGACGAAAACCGACCACACGTAAAGCTGCCCTACTGCTGGGGTTAAGGTGAAATCGGTACCGTAGTGCTCGCTGTTGACGGCTGTCTCAAAAAGCAGGTCAGCAGTAGTCGCGCCATCGGGTGCTACTGCTGAGTTGGCAGAAACAGATGTCCCCGTTCCCGCACCAATGACCTCTGAGTTGATACAGAGATTGGTTCGCGCATCCTCCAGCAGCAGGCCAAGCGGCTGCATAGTGGCTGGGTCATAGTCGAAGCGTGGCTGGTTGGCTGCCACCGACTCCATGATGCCGGCGGCGTTGTATCGCGTGCCTGGGCCGGGCCGGGTGAAGCTGATCAGCGAGTCCAGCGGGCCAGAGGTGAAGTCGAACGCGAGTGGCTGCGGATACACCACATTGTCCGGATTGCCACCCCAGGCGCCGACGTCAAACCCCGCGACATACTCGTTACTCATGTCGAAACCAAAGATCGGTGACCCGCTCACGGACGTCACCACATAGACGGTCATCCTCACGCCCTCAGGCTTGATCGGGATGTATCCGCCAGTTAGCAAGGCCAGGAACACCGCCGAGGGAATCTCGCCGGAGATTCCAAGCAAGATCGACATGTCCTGGCGGTCTTCGATGAAGACGTGGGTGTCACCGGAGAAAATCAGGTCGAGAATTTCTTTCGATTGGCCAAGAGTCCCATCCCAGCGATTCGCTCCGATCTTCGCGCGAATCAGCGTGCGGTAGGTGTCGTCGTCAAGAGAGATGATCCCCGTATCGGGGTCATACGGGCCCTTCCACGCCCCTTGGTCGAAACCCAAGCCGACCACGTCGAGCGAGAAATACACGCCAGACAGCGGCGCATTCACGTTGCGCGAGATTCCAACCCACAGCCCAACCACATCCAACTGGGCACCCATCGCCTGGTCCAGGTCGAAATCCGCGGGCAGTCCTTGCGATGCGTTCAGGGCATCGATCATCGGCTGCACCACCGCCTCGACCATGGCCATAAACTTCGGCTTGTCCGAGTGCTCGGTGGTTATCAGCCCGATGTAGTCGGAGATGTCTGCCATGGGTCAGGTCACCGTGATGGTTACGGAAGCTGGCGCGCACTGGGCGGCCTGATTGAAAGCCAGCGTTACGTCAGGAGTACCAGCGCCACCTGGCCCCGTCAGCGTCAAGCCGGTGATCTTGAAGGTGGTGTTGTTCGGCACACCGTTGGCAGCAGTGATAGCGTCTGCCCATTCCACCGAACCACTCAGGCCGCCACCGATCTCGACGCCGTTGATGTAGTCCGCGACGGCCTGTTGCACGGCGGCGCCAGTCACCGAGCTGTAGCCGGCCAGCGCTTTCAGTGTGATTGCGACCGTCATGGCCTGGTACGTTGGCCGGCAGAAGCGGATCGTCAGCGGACGCCCGTAGACGTCGGTGACCGTTTGCGATGTGGTTCCATAGGTTCCGGTGCCTGGCGTCTTCTTGTCCGCGATTGCTTGTGCGATCGCGGCAGCGTCACCGCCCTCCACCACCAGAGAGATGGAATGCGCCGGGATGCCAATGGCATCGGTGGCGTTCGTGTCGTTCTCGTAGGTGGCAAGCCGTGTCACGCCAGAAATGTTCGCTACCGCCCCCGTGGTTCCCTCCAGCACCGTCCGAGAAGGAAGCGCAACCGAAACCTGCTGCCGCTGGCGGAGCGCAGAGTCCGTTTCCACTGGAGCGCCAGGGTCTGCTGCGGACAGGTTCGTGACCGACTGCCAGCCTCTGGTCGGCGTTGCGATTACATTCACCTGGCCGATACCGGCGGAGATCGCGCCCATCTCGGTGCAGGTGGCAGTGACGGTGATCTCGCCCGCGGGCGGGATGATCACGGTAGCGGGGAGCGCCCAGTTGAAGCCTGACGCGTCGCGGGCAATTCCCTGAGTGATGACCGTGCCGGCCTGGCCGACGACTTTCAGGTCCACCTGCGAGTTGGTGGCGACCGCGCGGGAGATGCCGTTGATCTTCACGTTGCTGGAAAGGCCATTCCCCTGGCCGGTCAGCGGAGAGAACGAGTTGTAGGCGGCGATGGTCGCGGCGTTGGCGTCGCTGATGGCCAGCGCAAGCACCCCCAGGAACTGGCCGTCCTGGCTGTCGTTGCCCAGGTATACGTCCGCCCCGTAGATCGAGCGGTACTGCTGCTGCAGGTAGGCGAGCACCTCGGCATAGCTGGGCGCCGAGATGCCACTGGCGTCGATGATGGGGGCGGTCGAAGAGGCCATTCAGAGCGTCTCGCTGATAGTGGTCTGGCCGTAGGCCGTGGTGATGGTGCAGGTGATCGTCAGCTTTCTGCCGTTCGGCTCGAACTGGCTTTCGTAGCTGTCGATCTGCACCACGCCCTGGGTTCCCAGGATGCGGTTACGGATGGCCATGTCGTAGGTCGCCCTGGTGTGCTCGCCAAGGACCTCGGTCTGCCAGGGGGTGCCGTCAGAGGTGTCGACGAACCACTCGCCCTTGAAGAGCTGCAGGCGGGTCAGGACGGCCTGACCAACTGCCTCCGGCGAGTTCACGAGGAAGTCGGCGCGGCTGCCGCCGAAGGTGTAGTCGCCGTTGGCATCGAGTTTCCGGTACCTCATGGCGTCGGGCCTCCGCTGGTGCCGCTGCCTGTCGTGACGCCGGTGTGCCTGTGGGTCTGCAGGCTGATCGTCCCGGCCTTCACGTCGCCAGTGGTGTCGACGCGACCGTTCACCTTCACGTCCCCGTTGATGGTCACGAGTGGCGCTGACAGCGCCATCGGACCGGTCGTTGTGGCGTTGACTGCATGCGTTGCCGGGTTGATCTCGACAAAGGCGACACCGTCGTCGCTCCGCAGCTGTGCCGCGCTGGTGCTGACTGCGCCTATCACCCTCGGTTGTGACCGGAAGCCCAGCAGCGCGAAGCCGTCGGACAGGTCGTGCATCCGGAGTTCGGCCTGCGCCTGGATGCCGCCCGACTGCCACCAGGAGTCGATGCAGCGCGACGCGAACACCACCAGGCACTCGTCGTTCGGCTTCACCGGGAAGGTCAGCGTGCAACCGCCGCCGGCAGGGAACTGCACCGGGCAGTCCAGCAGGAGCGGCAGATTCACGGATGCCAGGGCCCCGGACTCATCCCGAACCAGCGCCTGGATGGCAGGCTGCACCGTGCAAGTCATAGCCGCCGCGTCGAAGCTCTGGATAATCCCTGGCAGTGCGGTCCACAATTTGGACTGCAGTCCGCCCAGGGCAATGGAAACCCACTCGATCGGATCAAGCATCCGCTCGCGTCTGTCCAAGGAGATCACCATGAAGAAGATGTTGTTGATCGGCGCGATGCTGCTTTCGGGAGCAGCGGCAGCTGGCGAGAAGGTTTTTCTGATGGATCAGCTCCCGCGCTTTGCGGGTGACACTGTGCAGCTCAAGGACATGAGTTATGTCCTCTATGCGGCACGCCCATGCGTCCTCCCTATTGTTCACGCGAAGGACATGCGGGGAGGAACCGTTCGCTACGGCGACGGAGTCCATAAGCTCTGTTGGGGCCTGACGCTGCGCAATGACGTCGTAATCGTGGATGATCTTGGTGAATCAGCAGCACCAACCCCCTTGTCGATCTATCGCGCCGCAGAGCTCTCCGGAAACGGAAGCGCGGTCATTACGAAGTCAATGGACAACAAGAAGAACTACGAGCCATGTCCACAGCTCGGTCCTGATCGCTGGTGCCCCAAGACCTACTAACCGTATGGCTTGACTGGGCCAACCGGGCCGACGCTCCCTGGTGTCTCTGGCCGATCAATCAGGCTCAGGGGGATCGTGGCGTCGATCGCCAGGCAGATCACATCTGTGTACCACTCGTTTCCTCGGCTATCACCGCTGTGATTCACCACGATAGAGCGATAGAAGCCATCGGCATCCAGGTGCACCGATACCTGCGCCATGGCGTTCTCTCTCTGATCACCGATTGCCAGGCCATATCGCATCCGCTGAATGCTGGCGTTGTTGATCTGCAGCCGGCGCCCGACCTTCACGCTGGGGTTCAGCAGCATCTTCACAGTGATGCCGTTCTGGGTTTGCTCCGGGAGTCCCACCATCCCGGTTGCCGAGTTCACCACGACCGCTTCGCCGGGCAGGTAGGCGGTGTTCGGAATCAGCGTCAGCTTGCCGTCCTGGAAGCTCCAGCTCAGGTCCTGCGTCTTGCCCAGGGTGTCCAGGTAGTCGCGGGCCATGCCGAACATGACTTTCCCGCGAGGGAGCTTGCTCGCCGATAGTGCACTGCCCTCGCCCATCGTGATCCCGCGCGATTCCATCGACTTCAGCGCGGCCTGCAGGTGGTCGTCCGGCGTAGAGCCGGCAGCCAGCGAGGTGTTCATCACCGCGAAGTTGTAGGCGCTATCGCCGTCGGCCGCAGTGATGTCGATGTAGGTGTCGGTCTGGCTTTCGCGCCCGCGCCGCACCTGCTTGATGGTGCCGTCGAAGATCACCCCGAAGTTTCCGGCGTAGCCGGCCTGCAGCACGATCCGCTCGAACTCTTTCTGCGCGCGCTGGGCAGTCTGGTCGCTGACGTTGTAGACCCGGATGTCCGCCGAGTTCGGCGTCTTCAGGTCTCCACGGCGCACCGAGAAACGGATGCGCAGGTTAGACAGGTCCAGAGCGGCCTGGTCGTTGCCGATCTTCAGGCTGATCTGCCGCAGGTATTGCGGAACGCTCATTCGTCGGTCCACCAGTAGAGATGGGAGCCTATGCCCAGGTTGTCGAACGTGGGCACGGCATCAGGCTCGGCAGTCGTCTGCACCCAGAGAGCAGCGGTGAAACCGAGGTGCGCATAGGCCGCCAGCAGGTTGCAGCCGGCCACCAGCGGGATTCCGTTGATGATGGGCGTGCCGCCGGAATCAGCGATGTCCAGCACCCACCCACCTTCTACGGCATTCCGCCACTGCACGCGCAGCTGATACTCGACACCGCTGAGGGTGATGCTGAACCGCTGGCCTTCTGGGCTCAGGGGAATTTCGAAGTTGGCCATCGGTCACCCGGTCCCATTAGGAGGCTGCCAGCCGCCTGGCGCTGGGAAGGCCTGGGCTGTTTGCTTGGACCCCATGTTCGCCACCTCGCCCGTAGCTTGCGGGTTCGCCTGGCTGTCGCGCGGCGGAAGCGTGGTCGCCTGGGTCTGCACGATGATCACCTGCCGGCAGACCACCGTGCACATCAGTGCATACTCGGTGGTCGGGTCCGTCGTCAGCGCCAGGCTTCGCATCAGCATGTTCTGGTAGGTCCGCTTCCCGGTCGACACATCGAACGGGATTCGCGATTCCTGCAGCGCCAGCAACTGGTTGTACACGCCCGAGACGTAGTCCGATCCGAAGGCGGACCCGCCGAAGATGGACGAGACAGCCTGGCGCAAACCCGAGAACAGGTTGCTCAGGCTGGAATTGCTCCACCCACAGCGGATCACCACCTCGGAAGGCTGCTTGAAGGCGTGGTCGTTGATGTTGGCGCCGAGCTCCACCGGATGCTCGGTGATCTGCAGGTTGTCGGTCCCGAGTTCCTCCAGGGTGACCATCGCGGTGATGGGCCCGATGGAGCGCTTCGGGTCGATCGAGATCAGGCCTGCGAAGTTGGGCATGTCAATTCACCGCTGAGGTCATGTTGCGGACCAGTTCCTCGTTCACGCGGCCTTGGGCGCCAGCGACTGCCTGCCCAGTGGCAGCAGGATCCGCGCTACCGCTCACGTTCACGTCCGTCTTCTGGTGGATCACAACCTGACTCCCTTGCGCCTGCTGGGTCATGGCGGCCTGGACGGCGTACCGATCGGGTGCGCGTGTTTCGAACTGGGATGCGGCATTAGCACGAATCAGCGCCTGGGCAGCGTCGTCGGCCTGAGCTGCCAGCCTGGCGCGCTCGAAGTCAGCCTGCTCGGCAGAGTTCATCTGCACGATGACCGGCCCGCGGCCGTTTGCCTGCTCCGCCAAGAGCGCACGCTCAAGATCAGCCCTATCCGCAATCTGCTGGGTAGCCAACAGGATCTTCTCGGCACTGGCAGAGCGCTTCGCCGCCTCCCCGTCCTTATCTGCCGGGCGTTCATAGTGACGGGAAACAACACTTCCAGCCTGGCCAGCGGACTTCGCCAGCCTGAGCAGGTCGCCCGCGCGCTTCTCAGCACCCTGGGTCATCTCGTAGTGCACGAAGCGCAGCTGATCCTCGAGGGAGGACTGGCGTATGTCCATCCCGGCCCACTGGCGGAAGGCTTCCTGCCTGTCCGGGTGCCACTGGCCCACGCCGTAGGCCTGGCCGCCATCCCCGACCGCCGTCGGGTCAAAACTGGATTCCGCAGACAGGTTGGCTGAGATGCCGGCCGCCTGCTCCTTGCTCCATCCCAGGCCCTCGAAGAAGTTGGCGACGCGGGCTGCCATGTCGTGACCGCCGGGCAGGTCTCCCGCCGCAGCATAATCAGCCCGTTTCCGGGCTCGCACCTCATCATCCTCCCCGACATTCAGCGATGACGAGTAGAGCATTGCTCCGGCCCCCACGGCGGCGGTACCAAGCAGCGATGTCAACGCGGGTGCGGCAGCTGCAGCCGCGGCAGAGCCGATACCAGTGCCGAGTCTGAAGAACGCCGCCGCCAGGTTCAGAATGCCCGTGACAACGGACGTCAGGCCCAGCGCCTTCATCAGGCCGAGCAGAACGATGATCTTGGTGCTCCAGCCATCGGTGGCTTCGTCCAGTTTCACGAAGAACTCATAGATGCTCTGGAGGTATGGCCCTGAGTCCTGGGCGAGCTGCAACAGTTTTTCGATGACGTCGACGATGCGCGCCGCGATCATCGGGCTGTTCTTCTCGAACCAGGTGGCGAACTTCTCCAGTTCAGGCCCCAGCCGGTGCATCAGTTGCGCCTGCACCTGGATCGACATGTTCTCGAACTGCAGGCCGATATCCCGCAGCTGCTGCATGAACGCGTGTGCGTCCTTGGTTGCCTGATCCAGGCCGCTGCCGGCGAGCGTCTTCCGGTTCTGCTCCACCTTCCTGGCGAAGTCGCCGTTGATGATTGCCCGGAGCGTGTTTTCGTCGATGCCCAGAACGGAGGCGTACTGGCGCGCCTGGTACCACGGCATGCTCCGCAACTGCTGGCCGAGACCGGTCAGCAGATCCGTCGTGTCCTTGATGTTCCCGTTGATGTCACGGGTTTCGACGCCAAGGCTCTGCAGGAAGCCCTCACCGCCCGGGTTGTCTCGCAGGAACCTGGCGACGCCCTCCAGCGACCCGCGTAGCTCGCCGGCCGTTGCCCCGAAATCGCGGGCCGCATACTCCGCGGCCTTGATGCTATCCGCCGAGGAGCCGATGCGCTGCGACGCGAAATAGAGCTCCTCGAGGTTCGAGGCGAAGGCGGACACCCCTGCGGCAACAGTCAGCGATGCGCCCGCCAGAGTGGTGACCAGACGGGTTACCGCAGTGGTGGCACCGTCGATCGATTTGGTGAAGGTCTTCAGCCCCTTCTCGTCGACCTTGAACCCGAGACCGACCAGGAATTCCTTGATCACGTCGGACATCTACTGGTTCTCCATCGCCTTGCGCATGCGCGCGTTGTTCTGTGCACGCATGAGCAGGTAATCGTTCATCAGGGCGATGTCATGCAGACCCAGGGTCCCATCAAGCAAGGACTCGTACTTGCACATCCCCTCGCCCACCGGCGACAGCAGCCAGTCCTCGCCATCAGGAAGCCTGGATAGCTCTACCGCTGGCCCGTCTGGAGCATCGACGTCGAGAGGAGCCCGGAGATAAAAGGGCCGAGGGATTCCCGGATCACCTGGAACCCGATCTGGATCATCGCCCCGGCATCGATGTCGTCGAACATGCAGACCTTCTGCCCGCTGTTCCAGACAGACATCCAGGCCGCCCCCTGCTGACGCTGCACGACAGACATGCAGGTGCCGAGGATGTACTCGGCGTGCTCATCGGACATGCTGGCGATGCCCTCGGCGAAGGGCTCCAGCAGGCCAGAGAGCGATGACATGTCGTCGCTATTCAGCGGCTTGCCGGATGCCTTCGTGGTCTCGGCAAGCTGCAGGAAGACCGGAATCAGGGTCGGGATGATCGGCGCAAGCTTGCGGGAAAGGTGGAACTGCCGCATGGCGTCGATCTTGGCACTGCGGTAGTTCTGGCCGTTTACGCTGAACTCAGCCATCAGTAGGTCCCCAGCAGTCCGTCGATTTTCGTCGAGTCGAACACCCACTCAACGATGTCGCCGTCCTTCCGGTAGTTCAGGTCCGGCCGCTTCTTGAAGGCGCAGGAGCGAGCCACGGTCGTATCGCCGTTGGCTGAGTTGGTGATGGTGATGACGTTGTTGCCCCAGGCCGACGAACTCAGCGACTGGGCATCGTACAGCGCCATCAACTGGGCGTTCTTCGGCGAGGTCTTCAGCAGACGCACGGTGACCTGGCCGGACTTGTCAGCGTGCAGCGAGTGCATGCCCTCGCCGTCGGAGCCGATCATCATGGTGTTCTTGTCACCGGCCGCGACGATGGAGATGCCCTCTTCTGCCGTCGCAGCGCCGGCGCCCAGGTCGATCACGGCCCCGGCGCCAACCAGGGTCGCGTTGACATCGATAAAGCTGTAGGTGCTCATTCAGTGCGCTCCGATCAGCGGTTGACGTTGACGATGACGTCGACGAAGTGGACGGCGCCGGCCAGCTTGACCGCCACCTGGATGACAGGGGCTTTTCGCGCTTCGCGATCGGCCTGCGACTGGGTAGCCACCGGCGGCGCGTAGACGTAGTAGCCGGTGCTCAGGAACTGGCCGGTCTTCAGCGCGCCGAACTCCGGGCCGTTCCACTGGCCTGGCGCCACCAGGCCATTCGCAACAGCCTGGTCCAGGCGCTGGCAGATGGTGGTGACGATGCGGTTGATGCCCTGGTCGGTCTGCGGAATCTTCGTGGTACTGGTGTACAGCAGGTTGTAGACCGCGGTCTGCAGATCGTTCTGCAGCCAATCCAGGCCGTGCACCTCATCGAAGAAGTACCCGTTGGCCATCACGCCTTCCTGGATGATGGCGGTGTCGTTGCTGTAGTTGACGAAGACGTTGCAGTTCTTCGCCTTCAGCGCTGCAGCCTGGGTCTCGTTGAGGCCCTCGGCAGTGACGCCCGGCTCCTGCTTGAACTTCAGGGTGATGGTCGTGTTGTTGCCCTGGAAGTTCACGGTGAAGGCCCTGCCGAAGATCGAGGCCGCGGCATACGGACTGCTGCTGGAGAACTGGTCGAAGGTGCGCTTGTAGTTGGCCGCCTTCAGCTTCGCCACGATGTCGGTGGTGCTGGTGCCGTCCAGGGCCAGAGCGTTCTGGGTGGTGTAACCGAAGATGCGCGACTGCCCGGTTCCCTCGATGAAGGCGGCCACGGCCAGCACGTCGCTCTCGCTCAGGCTGGCGTCAGCGACCAGCAGGCCATACCAGGCATTGGACATGCCGGCGATGTCAGCAACGGCATCCACCAGCGACTCGGAAGCCACACCGTTGACCGGGGCCGAAGCCACACCAGTTACCAGGCCAAGCAGCGCGGAGATATCCGTGCCAGTGGTCGGCGCAGAGGCATAGGTGATGGTCGAGGTCGCACCGGTGGTGCTGCTGGTGATCTCGAAACGATCGAAGTCCGCATTCCAGACGCAGGTGCCCGACGCGCCAAGCTTCGCGGTCACGGCCGAGGCCACGCCGTTCAGGTTGGTGACGGCAGACAGGTCGACCGCGCTCAGGGTCTTCAGGGTGCCGTCGATGGTGATCTTCATGCCGCCGGCGGTGACCGCGGTGAAGTTCGCCAGGGCCTGCTGGGCTTCGGACAGCGCGCCGCCCTTCAGCAGTGCAGAGGTCGCGGTCTTGGCCCAGCGGCCGACAAACAGCGTCTCCGGCTGCGGCGACTGGCTGTAGTAGAGGTTCGCGGCCAGGTACTCGGGGGCGCTGGTACCGAAGTCAGCCACCACGCCATCCAGGCTGGAGTACTGGCGGATGCGCTCGTTGACGTCGACCACCGGCGAGGAGCCGAGGATCAGCAGCGCACCGAAGTCTCTGGTGGCTGCCGCCTTGGGAGACATGACGACCTGGACGCTCACCACGTCCGAAACGGCGAGAGTTTGCATTGAGTTCTCCGATGGAGTCAGCCGGTGATGACGGTGGTATCAGCGGACAGGATGTTGAGCACCGGGTAGGTGCGTTCGATCTTCCGGCGCAGCCGGATGCGCAGGTCGTAGCGACGGACCCACTGTTGGTTGAGCAGGTCGGGCGCGGCGATCAGGTCGCCTGCCTCAACGAATGCCAGGTTCTGCGCGCGCAGAGCCTCGCTGTTCTGCGGGACGTACATGCCGTCGCTCAACAGCTGGCCGTAGGCCTGGGCATTGGGCCCATAGAAGGTGGCCAGCAGGATCACGTCCTGGTGGCGCTGGTACTGATCGGCACCGTCTCCGGCGCTGTCGTGCTCGATCGCAGGGTTGGCGTCCTGCTTTGTGTGCATCACACCGATGGCGCACCAGTCGACGCTGGGCTCTGGCTGCTTCGGGTTTCCCGGCTGCCAGCGCGGCCGGACCATCTTGCCCGGGAGCCCTGTGATGCCGGCGACCATCGGTTGCAGGATGTCCTCCAGGGCATCGTCTGCGGGCGTAGGAGTGCCCGCCGGCGTCAGGTATCCGCCGGATGCTGAAGTGTTCGCCATGGGTTATCCCGCCAGGGGTAGAAGGTCGCAGGAGGCAGCCACGAAGCCACGGCCGAAGTGGCTGTAGTCGTTGACGTTGGCCACGGTGTAGTCGCGGCCCTGCCAGGTGACGACGTCGGCGATGCTTTCCTCGCCGCTGCCAGCTGTGAGACGGAACATCGTGTGGATGGTGATAGAGCCTTTCTTGCGTTCGCCGCCGGCTATCCGCTCCAGGATGTCGCCCTTGTCGCTGGTGACCACGGCCGCGAAGGGTGTCGAGGTCACGACGTTGGTCGCGCGACCGTTGTCGCCGATGGCCTGGACGGAGCGTTTGCAGACCAGCCCCGTGTCCATGAAATCCGGATCGAGGAGGATTTCAGTGACATCGAGCTGGGCCACAGGACTATTCCTTCTTGCGGATGACGTAGGTGAGCGAGTTGCGGAGCTGGCCGGTATTGATCAGCGGACGAATTCCCGCTTCGTCCTGGGCCTGCTCCGGCGTGGCGCCGTTGGCGATCAGTTCCAGGTACTTCTTCTCGGCCGCGCGCATCGACTTGGTGCTGCGGCTCTTCCGCCGGTTGCGGACGGTTGCAGGCGACAACGGCTCGAAGTCGCCGGAGGTGATCTTGTGTCGCGCGCCAGACGAGGCAGCCAGGCCAGCTGCATTCAGCTCCGTCTGCACCTTGGTGCTGTCGCCATTCATGGCCGCGCTGGCCGCCTTCTGCAGGTGGCTCGTGATGCTCTCCTGGGTGTCTTCCACGCCAGGAATGAGAAATGGCCGCGCCGGGATGTTCTGTGCCGGCGAGCCATTCTCGTGGACGTAACCCAGCTGGGCGTTGTTCATTGGCTGCGGGTCTTCGTCATTACGCTCCGCCTGGCTGGCAGGGATGCCGACGAGGACTTCCTGCCCGACGAGGCGCCGGATCGACGCCAGGACCTGGCCGACGTTGTCCTTCGTCACCTTCATCACAGCTGGATGCCCCCGGTGCCGACCATGCGGGCCAGTTGCAGGAACTGGATGCCGTAGGTTGTCAGGTTGAAGAAGCCGCCATCTTCGAGGGTCGCTGCGCCGCTGTCGTAGCCGGCGCTGACCTTGTCGACCGCCTTGCTGGTAAGCGGCCCCTTCACTTGCCCGGGCGCACCGCCAACCGCAGCCGTAGCCTGGTTGCCGGCGGCCAGCGCCAGGTTGTGGGCCGCGAACAGCTCCATGCCGATGTCCAGATAGTCGCACCAGCGGTCAGCTGGCAGCGTCTTGCTGGCCAAGTCCAGCCAGAGGTTCACCGCCGAATCCGGGTATTTCACCGGGTCGTTGAACTCGGGGAAGTCCTGGCGGAACTTGGTGGCATCCATCGGTCAGTCCTTCTTGCCTTCGGCGTCTGCCTTGGCTTTGGGTTTCGGCTGTTCGAGATGCGCCTGCACGAACCAGTGGTCGAGGTGTTTGTCCTCGATGTCCTGGGTGCCGGCGGCAAACTCGACGATGCCATCCGGAGTGTTCAGCTTGAATGGCTTGAGCACGTTGCGAGTAGCCATGATGCTCTCCTCAGATGCCGTCGCGGTAGCCGATGGTTTCCGGGTAGACCACTTCCACCACGCCCAGGCGGCCGTAGTAGGTGGTGATCT
Source organism: Pseudomonas sp. HS-18 (assembly GCF_020401845.1). NCBI lineage: Bacteria > Pseudomonadati > Pseudomonadota > Gammaproteobacteria > Pseudomonadales > Pseudomonadaceae > Pseudomonas > Pseudomonas sp. HS-18. The sequence goes on along the minus strand of NZ_CP084413.1, from coordinate 2,495,335 downwards.
GGCGGATGCCACGGTATTCCAGCGGAGTGCGCTGCAGCGGCACCATCGGGAAGCGGACGCGGTCCTGCTCGTTGGTGTACGCCATCATGCGGTTCTTGTTGCTGACGCCGCGGCCGGTCAGCCACTTCAGCGGCTGGATGTTCAGCGGCGAGCCATTGATGGAGTTGGACAGGCTGTTGACGCGCAGGAACTCTAGGATGGAGATGTTGCCGGCGTCGGACACGATGCGGCTCACCAGGGAGCTGTAGGACACCGGGTCCAGGCGCAGTTCGCGCGGGCAGATGGCGAAGCCCGAGGCAGCCCACACGCTGTTCAGCAGGTCGTTCACATCGGCCAGGATCTGCGCCGGAGTGGCGGTACCCCAGGTGCCGGTGACGGCGTTGCTGACGTTGGTGACGGTGGCAGCGTTGACCAGGCCGGTCACACCGAGGTCGGCGTCACCGATGTACACCTGCTCATCGGTGTCCATGTTGTGCTTGAGCTGCATGCCGGTGAACTTCTGGGAGTCGACCGGGCGGCCCAGCTGCTGAGCGGAAGCCAGTTCCGGCAGGGTCCAGGACAGCTCCATGCCCCACAGGGTCAGCGGGCTGGCGGTCTTGCCGATGTCCAGCGCCAGCGAGGCGATGGAGCTGGAGTCCTTGCCGATCCAGGCCTTGCCGTTCGGGCTGGTGCCGCCCACGGCGGCGAAGGTGCTGTTGGTGAAGCTGGACATCTCGTCCGCGATCGACACGTCCTCGCGAAGCTGGATGTCGCGTGACCAGGTCACGGACGCCAGCGGGCCGTGCAGGTTCTGGTCCAGGCGTTCCAGCTCACCGATGAGGAACACGCCGGTGGAGTCGATGGTTGCCGCGTCGAAGGTCATCATCGAGTCGCGGGTGTGCGCACGTTTGATAGCGCGCGGCAGGATCAGGTTGCTCATCGAGCTATCTCCGTCAGATGTTGTAGGCGATTTCGACGTTGCCGGAGGCATCCGCCGGGCCCATGAAGGTGGCAGTGGTGATCGCCACGGTGTTGGTCGAGTCGGCCGCGGCCTCGATGCCGCCGATGGGTTTGCCGGCGGCAGCGGCAGCCACGCGGACGTACACCTGGCCGTCCTTCGCGGCGGTGCCGGCGTTCAGCTTCACGGTCATGTAGCCGCGTCGCAGAACATCGGCGACGCCTTTGGTGGGCGGGGTCGAGGTGCCGAGCGGGTCGGAACCGGAGCCGCCGGTGATCGGGTACGGGCGAACCAGCAGGCCGTACTCGGTGCCAGCAGTGTCGCCCGCGCCGAACGGCACGAACTTCTCGCTGGCGATCTTCCCGAACAGGCCGAAGCCGGCGAACGGCAGCGACGGGTTCAGGAATACCGGCTCGATGGTGGATTGGCTGGCACGGGTGACATCACCCGGAATGCCCGCCGGCATGCGGTACAGGAATGCGTTGTTCATCGGGTGGTCCTCAGTTGTTGCCCTGGCCTTGCCAGTGCTTGCGGTTTGCGGCGTTGATCTCGGCGATCGACTTGGTCTTGCCGAAATCACGGGTGACGGAGGCGGTGCGCGCGGCCTTGTCGTTGTTGCGGACCTTGGCCAGCTCGCTCGCGCCGTTGAAGGCAGCGGCCACCTGGTCGGCGGTCAGCTTGTCCAGGGCGCGGCCGAACAGGAACGGCTCGACCACGGCCTTGCCGGAGTCGGTGGCCATGGCCTTGGTCAGCGCCTGGCGCTGGCAGCTGCAGATGTGGTCGGCAACCTTCACCTTGCCGTCACGGGTGCCGAAAGTGATGCCCGGCACCAGAATCTCGGCGCGGGAGCGCAGATCGGTCAGCGCGGCGCTGTCGCCGGTGTAGGTCTCGCCGCCGGCGTCGGGATTGTTTTTGGCCTTCTCGGCTTCGAGGACGTCGTCATTGGTCTCTTCGGACTCTTCTTCGTCCTCGTCCTCAGTTTCTTTCTTCTCGGCTTCCATATCACCGACGCGCTTGGTCAGCGCCTTGATATCGGCCGAAAGCGCGCGAATGGCGTCGAGGGTCGCGGAGTCGCCGGTCTTGGCCTTCTCTTTGCTTTCTTCTTCCTCTTCCTCGTCGGCGGTTTCGGCTTCCTTGGCCAGGGCCTCGGCTGCCTCGGCGTCCTTGGACATGAAGGCCGCGCGCAGGCGATCGGCGAAGCTGCGTTTCTTGGTCTTGCTCATGGTGTCGGAGTCTCCGATTGCGCAGCGCGGGCCACAGCGGCCACGCTCTACCAGTGCTACGTGGTTGCCCACGATGGTGGTCTGACGCCCTCGGCCGGGAGCCAGTTGTTCATAGTCCGCGTCGTAGCCGCAGGAGACCTGCCGCAAACGTTCGCTGTTGGGGTCGTTGTCTCTGCGTACCAGCTCGATGGCTTCGGCATCGGTAATGAGCAGGTCAGCCAGCATCAAGTCCTGCTCGACGTCGGTACCGCGCCGAACGTTCTGGACGATGCCGACACTCAGCTGTCGCCAGTTCGCCGGGGTCACGAACTCGTCGGGGTGCGAGAGCGTCACCGGCTTTCCTTCGAAACTGGCCATCGTCTCGGCGCGGAATACCTCGTCCGCGTTGCGCTCAATGGTCACCAGACCGCCAGGGCCGCCCTCGACCGGGATTTCGCTCTCGTCGTAGATCAGCGTGCCGGTGCGAGCGATGGGGACCGCTTCGCAGAGCAGAAAGCCTTCCGGCGTCATGCGCTGGCGGGCGCTCAAGGTCTCGGGCGTGAACCAGCGGCCGGCGTCGTCTTGCGTCCTTACCTGCATGGTGTGCACTCACAAAAAACCCGCCATGCGGCGGGTGTCATTCGGGGATTACGGGCTCTGGCCAGCACCTGCAGTTCGGCAGGCAGCCGGCGTGGCCGGTGAGCTTGTCCAGGGTGGGAGGGTCGGACCAGGGAATGAACTTCCCTTCCATGTCCTTGTGCGAGCTGCGCACCGTGCCGTCGTGGGCAGTCCGCCAGATGTAGCCCTCGCTTCCGGTGGCCTTGGCCCGAGCCTCGGTAAGCGTCGCAGCGGTACGCGACACCTCGGTGCGGGCGATCAGCTGCGCGCGACTGGTAGCCACCTCGCCGGAGCGCTGAATCTCCTTCGCGATCTCGTTCGCCCTGGTGGCGTCCTCGATCCCCTGCACCGTCAGGTCGTGCACTCGCTTGGCGGCGTCGAGCGGGATGCTCTTGATCAGCGTGACCTGTTCGGCGAGGAGCCCACGCATCGTCGCGCCGGTGTCGGCGTGCAGGATTTCGTCCCGCAGCGCCTTGGCCATCTCCTCGGTGCGTGCCGCCCAGGCCTTCCGGTCCTGCTGGTTCACGTCGGCAATCATTCGTCCGCCAGTGGCGATGGCCCAGTCGTTCAGCGCATCAGCGTACCGGCGCAGGATTTGGCTGATGGTCGGGTCGGCGGCGGGATCACCTGGCGGGAAGCCGTTGATGATCGATCCGACCTGTCGGGCCACCTGGGTCAGGCTGCGCTGGTACTCACGCTCCGCCCGGCTGGTCTTGACCGGATTCCGGTTTTTCTTCCGGTCGATCGTTCGCATCGGGCAGTTCCAGAGTCTCGGCACCAGGCGGCGGGTCGTTCTCCGCCTCCGTGATGTCCTCGTCGGTGATGTTCGACCAGAGGCCGGTGGTCTGGCTGGACTGGCGCATTTCCTTCAGTGCCGTCGCCCGGCTGATGATCCCGGCGTCGTAGGCCTCGACGATCGACGAGGTGTCCTTGCTACCGATGTCCGCCTTCTCGGTGTCAGTGAGCTGCCAGAGCGGTCGGAACTGGAAGTCCCAGCCTTCGGGCATTTCCTTACCCAGCACCGAGCGCGAGACAACCTCCAACAGCGTGGTGACGCCTGGACGCAGGTCTCTGTCCTGCCAGGCTGCCACGTTGTCGTAGTAGGTGCGCAGGTCGCTGTCTCCGGCGCTGTTCAGACCTCCAGGTGATTGGCCGAACAGGCGAACCAGCGGAATCTGCAGTGCGCCGGAGATCTGCTCGCCGAAGCTGAGCAACAGCTCGGCCAAGCCGGAGAAGCTGTACTGATGCGCCTCGAACTCGTCCGACGAGTCCATGAGGGTGAGCCCCTCGTTGGATTGATACAGCCGGATCATCTCCATCTGCTTGACGAAGGCCTCGAAGGCCTTGCCACCCATGGCGATCAGCTCGCGGAGCTTCTCGACCTTGTAGGTCCGCAGGTGCGCCTTGTAGACAAGCTGCGCGGCGCCTGAGCTGGTGCTGTCGAAAGCGATCAGGCGATCCCACAGCCGCTCCAGCACCGACTGGCCCCAACCGTTCTCGGCGATGCGCTGCCAGTACGGGAGCTGGACGCCTTCCAGGCGGATCACGCGGGTGTAGTGGATCTTCTGGTTGATCAGTGCCTGAGCATCCGCCACCACGGTGTAGAACTTCGGCTTGCCGAGGTTCGGACCAAACTCGGTGACAAGGTTTTCCAGCGATGGCTGCACCAGCCAGCGGTCCAGCACCAGCAGGCCCTTGAACTGGCCTTTGACCGCGTGCTCATGGAACCAGGCTGCGCTGGTGTAGGCGCGGACAATGGCGATGCCGTTGCCGTGGGCCAGGAACTTCTCCAGCCATGGCACATGCCCATTCCGTCCGCCAAAGGGTGGATTCATGAACACGAACCCATCCCAAGGCTGCGCCAGGCCGTCATCGCTGATTGTGAACACCCGGTCAGCAGGAACCCAGTGTGAAGCGCCTGGACTGCAGGGGTCGAGGTCGAAGCGTTCACCAATCGCCTGCAGCATGTCCGGTGAACTGCTCGTGCCAGACCTGATCGTCGAATTGGCGGCTGTCGACCCAAGCAACTGCGGCCAGCTCGCGCAGGAGTGACCAGTAGCGCTTGTTCTGCTCAATGGATCGTTTGGACTTGAGCGGGCGAAGGACGAGCTCATACCCACCCTGCGCGTCGCGCATGAGGCCCTGAACGAGATTCCAGGCGGCAACGAAGGCCGGTCGAATTCCTGCGGCGCCCTGGATGCGGAAGGTGCGGTCAGCCATGGCGCACCTCCGCAGCAAGGATCACTACGCTGACCGAGGTTCCGGAAAACTCGTTCTCGAAGACTTGCGAATACTCGTGGTCGAAGCCTTCTAGCAGCTGCTTACCCTTGGTCGTAGCCGGCAGGATAGCGATGAGTCTACCGCTCACCGGGTTCAGCATGCTGGCAGCGTGCTGCAGGTGCGCCTGCCACCGGCCCTCACTGAAGGGAGGGTTCATCACGATGCGATCGAACGGCTTCTCGCTAACGAACTGCAGGAAGTCCGCCTGCATGGTGACGTGCCCCTTAGCCTTCAGTATCTGACAGTGCAGATCGCTGATCTCAACGCAGATGGTACGTGAGGACGGCATTAGGTCAGCCAGACCGCCTTGTCCGGCGCTCGGCTCAAGGCAGGTATGGTCCTGACCAATTTTCGCAAACTCGATTGCCTTCTCAGCAACGCCCGCAGGAGTTGGATAGAACTGATGCGACTTGTGGTCGGGGATGCAGCCTGAGCAAACTACCTGGTCCAGCACCTCGCGCGGGTGATAGTCGAACTGCCAGTAGCCTTTTTCCTTCACGCCACCGAGGGCGACCAACACATTTTCGGCCTCGGCCATCGCGGCCTTGTCGTATTGGCCGTAGTCGAAGCGCAGGGCGTTGGGGATGTCGCGGTAGCGCTCCGGCCAGTCGGGCTTGATGCGCTCGCTTGCCTGGCGCATGCCCGCCAGTATGCCGACCACAGCGAACGGAAGCGGCCGGTCGAATAGCTCGAAGTCCTTGATCTTCTTCGCGCGCTTCGGCTTCGTCCGGAACTCGGCCGGGATTGCCGCCGGGTACATGCTGGCCAAGATGCCATTGAGGCGCCAGGCCATGTCCGGGTGGACTTCCAGGTGGGCCGTGCCGACCCCGCCGTAGACGCGAATGCGCAGCGCCCCGCCGTCGACCGTCATCCACTGGCCATTCTGGCGGCTCGCCGCCTTAGTCACAGGGTCCGTCGCGCCGTACTTCGGCTCGTCGCGGCCCATGAACTTCGCGATCACACAGCGCAGGTCGTTGATGTGGCCGTGGGTCTGATAGCTGAACACATTCTGGATGATCATTCGCTTGCCGAAGCCCTGCGGCTGGTTCGTCACGTGCTGGCGGCTCAGGGCGCGGAAGATGCCGTCGACGCGCTCAGCGAGGAACTGCGCGCGGTTGGCCAGCAGGCCGCCCAGGGTGGCCCGCACGGTCTGTTCCTCGAACTCCGGCAGTGCAGGCATATCCTTCTCGCCGGTATGGCGGTTCGCCTTGCGCCCTTCCGGGTTGCGGATCTGCTCGAACCACTCTTCGCGGCGCGCCTGCGGCATGTAGTCGAGCACGTCCGTCAGTCGAAGCGCGCGGTTCCAGAAGTCGGCATTTAGCTGGGCGATCGCGCCTTCCACCCGGAACAGCTGGTCCACGGCCTTCGGCAGCGTGTGGCGCTGCTCAGAGACGTTGCCCTCGACGAAGTAGTGCAGCACGCCGTGGCACTGCTCAGAGCGAACGGCTTGGGCCATGGCGCTGATTCTGGCGCGGGTCGTGTTGTACTGGCCGATCAGGCCGTCCACGAGGTCGGCAGACATCGGCGCGAAGAACTGATTAGCGTCGTCAATTACGTCGCCGGCGAAAATTTTCTCGACACTACCCATGGCGACGTTCCTCCAGCTCAGACCCCCGCATGAATGGCATGAACGACAGGTCGAGGCGGCACTCACCGAACGAGAAACTGATCGTGGTGGCGATGCGTCCGTGCTCTTTCTGTTCGTACCCAGTCACTTGCTCGATGGCAAACTCGCGAGTGATCTGGTCGACGACGGTCTGGGGTTCGCTAACTTCCTTTGCCCATGGGATGCACACCAGATCGAAGTCAGCAGCGAGGCTACCGTGGATCGAAAGCGCATAGCCGTGCTGGCGTGCTACCTCGGCAAGTTGTGCGTAGACACAGGCGTAGACTGGCGCGAAATTGGCTGGCTTCATTTCCGCACCTCACTGATCTCTTGGCAGTCAACGCAGCGGCGCACACCCGGCACAGCCTCACGCCGCAGCAGGTGAATCTCCTCACCGCAGTCCTCGCAGTGAGTAGCGCTCTGCCCTACGTACTGCACGCGGCCAAAGAGACGGTCTGCTAGTTCCTGCTCGGCGTAGTCGTTGGCAAGATCTACGATGTCCATTCAGGCAACTCCTATGACTGCAGCCAGAGCGATGCAGATGCATGCGCCGATGAGATCCCCACGCTCAAGCGAGAGGAAGCCGAAGAAGGCGGGGATTACGAGAAGGGAGAGGTCAGCCATTACTCACCCTCCCCTTGCAGGCTCTTCAGCAGAGCCTTGAGTTGGCGGTAGCTCTCCATGGACTTGGCATTGGCTTCGCGCTCCTGCTCGACTGCCAGTGCCACATCCTCGACCCTGGCCGCCAGGCGCTTGATGTGCTCCCCGACCCCGACGATCTCAGTGGCCAGCTCGCCCAGCATCTCCAGCGGCGAAACCACACGCTTCTGCTCAACCATGGCGACTTTCTGCACTTCGACTTTCTTGGCGGGCTCGGCCATCTTCAGCTCCTGGGTTTTGGTCTTCGGTTCGACGGGAATACGCTGGAAGGAATCGCGGCCGGTCTTCTTGATCAGGCCAGAATCCACCAGGGACGACAGGCAGCCGGAGACGATCCTGGAATCGGGAGTGCTACCGGTCATGTTCCGCATAGCAGTCATCACTTGGAACGAAGTCCAGGGTTCAGCGATGGGAACGCAGTCGTAGACCTTCCTGGCGATTCCGGTCTGGCCTTGCATGAGGATTTCTTGTTTTGCGGGAGTCATTGCACAGTCGCCTCCGGCCAGATGCTCTGCACGACCTGCAGCGGGTCGCAGTCTTCCATCAGGATCATCGTGAATGCCGGGCACCCCGGCAGGATTACCTTCCAGCAGCGCTTCATCACTGGACACCTCGCGGCTTGAAGTCAGCGATCATGGATTTCGCGGATGGTCGGGCCTGGGCAACTGCTTGCTGTTGCTCGCGCTGGCCGGCGAAGTTCACAAAACGGGCGAACTGACCCTGGTGCTGGAGCAGACACATGCCGGTTGGGGCATGGCGATGCTTGGGGACGTGAATCTCGGTAACTCCAGCGCGGCCCATGTCGGACTCAGGGTCACGGTGGGCGATCATGATCACGTCGGCGTCCTGCTCGATCTCGCCGGAGTCACGCAGGTCGCTCATCTGAGGGCACTTGTTCGAGCGGGTCTCGATGCTGCGGTTGAGCTGGGCCAGCACCACGATGGGCAAGTTCAGCTCCTTGGCCATCGCCTTGATGCCTCGACTGATGGCGCCGAGCTCCAGGTTCCGGTTCTGCTGTCGGACATTGGGTTCCGGAGCGATCAGGCCTACCGGAGAGTTCTCAACCCAACAACCAGAGGAGGAACCAGCCAATGCAGCAGTAACCATCACCGCAGAGATAGACGCCGCGCGAGACGCCAGATTGCTGAGCGCGGCGGGAAAGCATCACTGAAGCGCCTGAGTGATCGGGCGCTTTGGGATGACAACCAGGAGAACCACCATGGCAAGGGAGATCGCAGCACCTGGGACAGCGACTGGGACTACTACGGTTACCGCGAGATGGAGTTTGAGGTTGTTTCTGGCCTTATCTACGACGAGGACAACAACACTGAGGATCTGGGCGCCAATGGCTGCGCAGCACTTGCCGAGAAGTACGCAGAGTTCATTGAGGAAGAGCTTTGGCTTCAGGTGGATGACGAGCGAGATGACAGTGACTTCGACCGCGGCGACGACTACGGATGGGAGGCAGCATGACCCGGTACGAGTTCATCAAGCGCGAGATAGAGCTGAGCGCCACGTCGCCATATCCACCAACCCAGATCGCATACACCCGCGGCCTTCTGGCCATGGCTGAGATGGACTGCACCGTAACCCCTGGTGAATCCATTCGGCTGATGGCCGACATCATGGACCAAGACAAGGCCTGCACGGCTAGAGTGCTCGGGAGGAATGCCGCATGACGTACATCGCGCCCAACTTCCCCGCCCTAATCCAAGCCCTGAGAAATCAGGGCTTTTCGTATCTGGAGTTCAGGAGATCGCCGTTTAAGTGCAAGGGCATGTGGCGGTGTGAGATGGAGGTTAGGCCATGAAGCTCAAGACCCTCGACCTCGGCTGGCTCGGCGCCCTGATCCTGATGCTGGCCATGTTCAAGTGCATCGATCTGGCGAATGGCTTCACGGCCGAACAACCTGCATACCAGCCATGTACAGGCATTGCTCCTCGATACCCTCGCGACGCTGGGTATCGGGGCTGACAATGGTAAGTACGCCACCGAATCCCTGGAAAATCAGCGCGTGCTCCGCGGCGATCTTGGCCACTGCGTTGTATGCTTCTTCGCGAGTCATGGTTTCTCCAGACAAAGCTCCGCCTAAGCGCTGTAGCACTGCTTATGGCGTGTAAGGGATGGGGTGGGGTGGCTTAAACAGCTTTGATTTGGCGCTGTTTCTCGCGGAATTCCGCGTTGGCGGCCTTGTCGCACTCGCGGCAACTGCTCGAAATTCCGGATGATCGAGCGTTATCGGCGTAGTACTCGTCGACGGTCTTGTCGGTTTTGCATCTGCAGCATCGCTTGAACTTTACGCCGCGGACTTCTGCGATCCGTCCGTGAGAAAGTAGCCATTCGGCATCATGGATCGTCTTGACCTTGTTCGATCCGAATCCGCGCTCGATCTTACGGAGGTGATTCACACGCTCATCCCTGCCGAAGTAGTTCGCCAGGATGCGCTGCATGGTGTGATCGCTGATCTGCAGCGCCTTGGCCATCTCGTTGCGCTTGAGCATGGTCGGCAGCATGGCCTGTAGCCGTGAGACGATCTGAGCGTCGTGCTCGGCGTGGCGGCTGCGGTTGAGTGCTGCCTTGGCTTTTTGGTTCTCTGCTGCGGTAAGGCCGGAAACGCTGGTGGATACGATGCGACCGTTGTATTCAGAGGTCGTAGCATTCTGTGCGCCGGTTGCAACCTGCGTGATCTGGTTGCCCGCGCCGAGGAACTGTGCAACCAGGTCATCCAAGTCGTCGTGAGTGATCCTGTGATCGACGTATACCGCCTCTCGCCAGGCATCAGCCGCGAACCGTTCTTCAATCTCGGGGAAGTCTGTTTCCATGGCACACCTCAAAAAGAAGGCGCCGTGGAGGCGCCTATAGGACGTGATGCAAGGGATTCATCCGTAGGAACGGCTGTTGATGTCGATGTGGTGTTCCTCGGCGATGTGCCGCAGAACCCATCTTGTGATGCCGAGCGCCTCGCAAATCTGTGCTTGGCTGAGGCGCTGGCGGGCGAGCTTCAGAACTGCCGGGGCAAGCGCTGCGCGTTCCTTCCGGCGCCGCTCAAGCTGTCGTTCGGTATCGGTCTTGAACTCAACGCCAAATTGCTTGGCGAGGCGGCCTATGGTCCGCGTGCTGCGGTGAAACGCTCGTGCTGCTGCAACTACTCCGGCGCGCTCGAAGCAGGCTGCGACGTATTCGACATTGATCGGGACGCGAGGACGTTCGTCGGTGGGATTCCGGTGGTGGCGCACCCACCTTGCCGAACCTGGGGCCGACTTCGCCAGTTCGCCAAAGGGCGTCCTGACGAGAAAGCTCTTGGGCCTTTGGCGGTAGATCAGGTCAGAACATGGGGGGGCGTGCTTGAGCATCCCGCGGAAAGCACGCTCTTCAACCACTGCCATATGCCCCACCCCGGAGAGTTCCCCGACGAGTTCGGCGGCTGGACGCTGGAGATAGAGCAGTTCCACTGGGGGCACCGCGCCGAGAAGGCGACTTGGCTGTACATCGTCGGCTGCTCGCCGTCAGACATCCCAGCAATTCCGCGCCGCACGGGCAAGCCAACTCACTGCGTCAGACCTACCCGGAGCTATCCCAGGCTTCCGTCGATCACCAAGGCCGAACGGGAACACACGCCGCCGGCCCTGGCTGAGTGGCTCGTTGAACTGGCGCGCCGCACCGTAAAGCACAGGCTCAGCGCCTGACCTACCCCACTCCCTGCCATTGCGCCACTACGGCGCGAGGTGAACCTATGTCCGCTCTTCTAGCGCCGGAACTACGTCGGCGACAGTCTCCTTTTGTCCCGAGGTTCATCCGCGCCAAAGACGCGCCGGCCTATCTCGGCATGTGCCGTGACGAGTTCAACAAAACAGTACGCCCGCACGTACACGAGTTCCCTATCGGCTCCCGCGGTGTCGGCTTCGACCGTGAAGAGCTTGATGCGTGGGCTGACAGATACATCGAGCAGCAGGCGATTGCCAAGGCTGCGAATTCGGCCAAGAATCAGGGCGCAGCGAGCGCCAAGGAGTCAACGCAATGGCGCGAAAAGGAATCACGGGCCTCTCGCAGAGGAACGGGATCTGGCATATCGACAAGAAAATCAACGGAGAACGACTTTACGAGAGCACTGGCACTGGTGACAGGGCCGAAGCGGAAAGGTACCTGATACGTCGCCTGGAACTGATTCGTCAGGAAAAGGTGTACGGAGTGCGTAGGGTGAGAATCTGGCGGGAGGCAGCTACACGCTACCTGCTGGAGAAAAAGGATCAGCCGTCGATCAAGCTGACTGCGCGCTGCCTGAAGCAACTCGATCCTTTCATCGGTGATGTTCCGCTGACACACGTAGACGACGAAGCATTGGCACCATTCGTCAAACAGCGGCTAGAAGAAGGCGTGTCGCACAGAACCATCAACATCGCCCTGGAGCGGGTGATGCGGATTCTGAATGTGTCAGCACGGAAGTGGCGGGACGAGGATAAGCGACCATGGCTGGACACGGTACCGCTGATCACGCGCCTGGACCTGCGACTGAATAGCCGGAAGCCATACCCGTTGTCATGGGGGGAGCAAAGCCTGCTATTCGCCGAGTTGCCCGACCATGTACGCCGCATGGCGCTGTACAAGGTCAACGTCGGATGCCGTGAGCAGGAGGTATGCAAGCTGAAGTGGGAGTGGGAGATCAAGGTTCCGGAGCTGAATGCCAGTGTCTTCTTGATACCAGCCGACTTCGGAGGGCGCGGATCGAAGGCCGGAGTGAAGAATCGCGACGATCGCCTGGTGATCCTCAATGAGGTAGCCGCAAAAGTCGTCGATGGGCAGCGCGGCCTAGATCCGGTGTACGTCTTCCCATATGGCAGATTTGGAGGGCCGATGGTCAGGCTGTACACCCCGGCATGGATAGCGGCTCGGAAGCGGGCGGCGGCCAAGTGGGAGAAACTCCACGGGACCGCCGCACACTCCGGCTTCGCCACGGTCCGCGTGCATGACCTCAAGCATTCGTTTGGCCGACGACTGAGGGCAGCAGGCGTATCTCTAGAGGACCGCAAGGTGCTATTGGGACACAAGAACGGCAGCGTGACCAGCCACTATTCGGGCGCAGAACTCGGATTGCTGATCGAGGCTGCGAACAAGGTGTCGGCGACCGATTCGCGCGGGCCGGTGCTGACGATTCTGAGGAGGGCGAAGGGGTAGAAATCACGCGAAGTCACGCAAAAGTCACGCACTGCTTTCGGCGGGAAATCCGCATCAATGGCTGCAGTGCTTGATACAACTGGGCTGTAGAGATGCACGCCTTCCGACATACCCATGCATGAAATGCTCGGGCACTGAGACCGGCCATCTGCCAGCGACGGCACGGCGCGATCATTTCGCCAGCCGCCAAGCTGGCCCCTGCCCTCCCGGCAACATCCTATGCTGCGCCCGCCCGGCTCCAGGCCGGGCCCCCGGAGCGTCATCGGCAGGGTTCGATGGCGCATCGCAGTGGCCGCCGCCGGCTAGGCACCTCGGCGCCCACCCGACCTCGCCGCACACGCGGCTCAGCAAGGGCAAGCCCATGATCGACCTCAGCACCTGGAACCTCAGCGTTCCCACCGACCCACGCCCCACCGAAGTCACCACCGAGCAGATCGCCAGGGGCTACCAGAGCCGCTACTTCAAGAGAGACGGCAACCAGCTGGTGTTCTGGGTGCCCGTCACCGGCTCGCACACCTCCGACAGCGTCTATCCCCGCAGTGAACTGCGCGAGACAACCACCGCCGGCGAAGTCGCCAACTGGTACTACAACCAGGGCGACAACGAGCTGCGCGTGACCATGAGCGTCCAGCAGGTGCCATCGAAGAACAAGATCATCATCGGCCAGATCCACAGCCGCTCGCCCTATACCGGTGATGGCGAGCCACTGGTCAAGCTGCAGTACCACTATCTGCCAACCTTGGCGAGCGGCCGACTCGAAGCCCTGGTACGCAACCACCCCGACGACAGGGCCAGCATCAATGTGCCGCTGATCGACAACATCGCGCTGGATCAGGCCTTCAACTACAGCCTGCGCGTCACCTCGGTGGGCAACCTGGCCATTCGCGTGGAAACCTCCGACGGCCGCGCCAACTACTACCGCAAGATCCTCAGCACCACCTGGTCCAAGCAACTGCTCTACTTCAAGGCCGGGGCCTATATCAACGACAACTACGGCAACAGCGGCGAGGGTGCGCGGGTGACCGTCTTCCACCTGAACATGGCGCATCGCTGACCCGCCATTCAGTGGCCTGATGAGGCGCGGGAGCAGCGGACTGCGCGTAGAATGCGCGGCACATCCGCACTACCCGCCGCCTTGTCACCGAGATCGCCATGGCCCGCCTGAAACTGGAATTCCCCGAAGAACTGTTCATCTACAGCACCAAGCTCACCGTCCGCGTCACCGACATCAACGGCGCCAACCACCTGGGCAACGACTCGATGATCTCGATGATCTCCGAGGCCCGCGCGCGCTTCCTGTTCGACTACGGCATCCGCGAGACCGGCATCATCGTCACCGACCTCGCCACCACCTACCGCGCCGAAGCCCACGCCCGCGACCAGTTGCTGTTCGAGGTCGGCGTCATGGATTTCAACAAGTACGGCGGCGACATCATCTTCCGCATCACCCGCCCGGCCGACGGAACCCTGGTGGCGATGGCCAAGTCCGGCTTCGTGTTCTTCGACTACAAGATCGGCAAGGTCGTGGAGATACCGACGGCATTCCGCGACACCTTCCCCAACGTCAACTGGATCGCCTGACGCTCCAGCAGGGCGCGCGCCATCCATCGGAGCGCCCCACGTTGGATCATTGCTGATCCCACCTCGTCCGGCATCGCCCTGATCCGTCGGGGTTCTGTCACCTTGGCCCGCACCTTGCTCAGTAAAGGGCGGCGGTAGTCAACGGCGATTACCCAACCTACGACAAAGGCGTCGCATCCACACCCGCAGCTTGCGGTGGGTGGAGCGACGCCTTTTTCGTTTGCCCCGGCGCAGGGGCTCAGCAGGACCTTTCCCGAGCCCGGCGGCTGCCACGTGAGCGCCTGACCGGAGCCCTCAACCGTTGCTGATGAGGTGTTCGATGAACACGAGTTTCTGGAAAGCCGGCCATGCGCCGACCCTCTTCGCCGCCTTCCTGTATTTCGACCTGAGCTTCATGGTCTGGTACGTCCTCGGCCCGCTGGCCGTGCAGATCGCCACCGACCTGCAACTGACCACCCAACAGCGTGCGCTGATGGTCGCCACGCCAATCCTCTCCGGCGCCATCCTGCGCTTCCTGATGGGCCTGCTGGCCGATCGCTGGTCACCCAAGGCCGCGGGCATCCTCGGTCAGATCATCGTCATCTGCGCGCTGTTCGGCGCCTGGCAGCTGGGCATCCACAGCCTGGAGCAGGCGATGATCCTCGGTGTGCTGCTGGGCATGGCCGGCGCCTCGTTCGCCGTGGCGCTGCCACTGGCCTCGCAGTGGTACCCGCCACAGCACCAGGGCAAGGCCATGGGCATCGCCGGCGCGGGCAACTCCGGCACGGTGCTGACGGCCCTGTTCGCCCCGGCCATCGCTGCCGCCTTCGGCTGGCAGAACGTTTTCGGCTTCGCGCTGATCCCGCTACTGGCCACCCTGCTGGTGTTCGCCCTGCTCGCCCGCAACGCCCCGGAGCGGCCGCCGGTCAAGTCTCTGGCGGATTACCTGAAGGCCCTGGGCGACCGTGACAGCTGGTGGTTCATGTTCTTCTACAGTGTGACCTTCGGCGGCTTCCTCGGCCTGGCCAGCACCCTGCCCGGTTACTTCCACGACCAGTACGGCCTCGACCCGGTGAAAGCCGGCTACTACACCGCCGCCTGCGTCTTCGCCGGCAGCCTGATGCGCCCGCTGGGCGGTGCCCTGGCCGATCGCATCGGCGGCATCCGCAGCCTGCTGGTGATGTACACCGTCGCCGCTATCTGCATCGCCGCCGTGGGCTTCCACCTGCCCAGCGCAGTGGCCGCGCTCAGCCTCTTCGTGGTGGCCATGCTCAGCCTGGGCGCGGGCAACGGAGCGGTATTCCAGCTGGTGCCGCAACGCTTCCGCCAGACCATCGGCGTGATGACCGGTCTGATCGGCATGGCCGGCGGCATCGGCGGCTTCTGCCTGACGGCCGGCCTGGGTGCGATCAAGCAGGCTACCGGTGACTACCAGATCGGCCTCTGGCTGTTCGCCAGCCTCGGCGTACTGGCCTGGTTCGGCCTGCACGCGGTGAAGGCTCGCTGGCGCACCACCTGGGGCAGCGCGGCCGTTACCGCGGCGCGGGTCTGAACGATGCGCCCTTGTAGGAGCGAGCTAGCTCGCGAACCGCTTGCTGCGGAGGTCACCGAGGAAGGCGTTCGCGAGGCCGACTCTGTTCCCGACAATATTCGGCATTCCCCACTTCCCTGTGGGTCACAAGCTCGCTCCTGCAATGAGCTGCGCCTGAGCTTCGCCCAGGCCAGCGCCACCGGCCCGCGCGCCGAGAACCAGGACGCCCTGCGGGTGGTCACCCCGCCCGCCGGACTGGCCGCCAGCAAGGGGCACCTGTTCGCCATCGCCGACGGCGTCAGCCAGTGCGCCGACGGCGGCCTGGCCGCGCGCCTGACCCTGCAGGCGCTGGCCGCCGACTACTACGCCACTCCCGAGACCTGGGCCGTCGCCCAGGCCCTCGACCGCCTGCTGATCTCGCAGAACCGCTGGCTGCAGGCCAACGGCGGCGGCCAGCCGCTGCTCACCACCCTCACCGCGCTGGTCCTGCGGGGCCGGCGATTCACCCTTGCCCACGTCGGCGATTGCCGCCTGTACCGCTGGCACGCAGGAACACTGGAATGCCTGACCCAGGATCACGTCTGGGAACAACCCGGCATGCAACACGTGCTCAAGCGCGCACTGGGCCTGGACCAACACCTGGTGGTGGACTACCGCGACGGAGAACTGGAAGCCGGGCAACGCTTCCTGCTGGTCAGCGACGGCATCTGGGCCGCCCTGGGCGACAGTGCCATCCAGCGCCTGCTGGAGGACGCACAGAGCCTGCAAGCCTGCGTCGACGCACTGGTCAGCGCCGCCCACCTGGCCGGCAGCCAGGACAACGCCAGCGCCCTGCTGCTGCAGGTGGACGAACTGCCGCCCGCGAGCCTCGGCGACGCCCTTGCCCAACTCGTCCACTGGCCAGCGTCGCCCTCGCTCAGAGACGGCCATGAATTCGAGGGCTGGCAGGTCGAAGGCAAGCTGGCCCAGTCCCGCCAGTCGCTGATCTACCGCGTGCGCGACCGGCAGAATCGTCCCTGGCTGCTCAAGACCTTGCCGCCAGCGCTGCGCGATTCTCCGGAAGCCGCCCAGTCGCTGCTGCTGGAGGAATGGTTTCTGCGTCGCGTGCAAGGCCGCTGCTTCCCCGAACTGCACAGCCTGCCGCAGCGCCAGCACCTCTATTACGTGATGCGTGAGTATCCGGGACAGACGCTGGACGAGCACCTGAAACGCAACGGCCTGCTGAACCTGCCCGACTGGCTCGACCTCGCCCAGCGCCTGCTACGTGGCCTGGGCCAACTGCACAGGCGCAACATCCTGCACCGCGACATCAAGCCGGAAAACCTGCATTGGGCCGACGACGGCGAACTGCGCCTGCTGGACTTCGGCCTCGCCTACTGCCCCGGATTGTCGCAGGAAGACCCGCACGACCTGCCCGGCACCCCGAGCTACCTGGCGCCGGAATCCTTCCAGGGCGCGCCGCCGGATGCGCGCCAGGACCTCTACGCCGCCGGTGTCACGCTGTATCGACTGCTCTGCGGCCAATACCCCTATGGCGAGATCGAAGCCTTCCAGCATCCGCGTTTCGGCACGCCCACACCGGCCAGCCGCTATCGCCCGGATATACCGGCCTGGCTCGACGACTGGCTGGCAAAACTGACCGCCGCCCCGCCGCAGCAGCGCTTCGAGACCGCCGAGGAATGCCTGCTCGCCCTGGAACAAGGCGAACGGCAGGCACCAGCGCGTCCGCGCCCCCTGCTGGAGCGCGAGCCGCTGAGAGTCTGGCGCGGCGTTGCCCTCGCCTCCCTGGCGATCAACCTGGGGTTGCTGCTCTGGTTGTTGCACCAGGGCTAAGGGCGCACCAGTTCGGCCCAGAACGCATCACCGCAGTGCAGCAAAAACGACGATTCTCCGGGCGATCTACCTGAAAGCCCCGGAAACCGGAGATCGAGCAAGTTGGCACAGCCCCTGCAATAACCGTTTCAACAATCTACAAAAGCGCGTCCCTCAACGAAGAGGCTCGCACTTCCCGATCGAACGGGACTTGGACAAAGGCGTCCTCGCTGGGTAACCGGCGGGACGCCTTTTTTGTTTTCCGTGATTTTTCCGTGACGCGGAGCCCTGACATGAAAAAGCTCAAGCTCGTACTGATCGGCAACGGCATGGCCGGCGTACGCACCCTCGAAGAACTGCTGAAGATCGCGCCCGACCTCTACGACATCACCGTGTTCGGCGCCGAGCCCCACCCCAACTACAACCGCATCCTGCTCTCCCCCGTGCTGGCCGGCGAGCAGGCCTTCGAGGACATCGTCCTCAACGACCTCAACTGGTACAGCGAGAACGGCATCCGCCTGCTGCTCAACCGCAAGGTCACCCGCATCGACCGCCATCGTCGCAAGGTGTACGCCGAAGATGGCACCGAGGCCGAGTACGACCGCCTGCTGATCGCCACCGGCTCCAACCCCTTCATCCTGCCGGTGCCGGGCAGCCGCCTGCAGGGCGTGACCGGCTACCGCGACATCGCCGACACCCAGACCATGATCGACACCGCCGGCACCCGTAGCCACGCAGTGGTCATCGGCGGCGGCCTGCTCGGCCTGGAGGCGGCCAACGGCCTCAAGCAACGCGGCATGGACGTCACCGTGGTGCACCTCTCCGACTGGCTGCTGGAGCGCCAGCTGGACCGCACCGCCGGCAAGCTGCTGCAGGAAGCGCTGGAATCGCGCGGCATCCACTTCCGCCTGAACACCCACACCGAAGAGCTGATCGACGACGGCAGCGGCCG
The DNA here is from genome assembly GCF_020401845.1 of Pseudomonas sp. HS-18. Taxonomy (NCBI): domain Bacteria; kingdom Pseudomonadati; phylum Pseudomonadota; class Gammaproteobacteria; order Pseudomonadales; family Pseudomonadaceae; genus Pseudomonas; species Pseudomonas sp. HS-18. The sequence goes on along the minus strand of NZ_CP084413.1, from coordinate 2,477,005 downwards.
CGTCTGCGCCATCCGCTTCAAGGACGGCGAAGTGATCGCCGCTGACCTGGTGGTGATGGCCGCCGGCATCCGCCCCAACACCGAACTGGCGGAAAAGACCGGCCTGCCCTGCAACCGCGGCATCCTGGTGAACGACACCCTGCAGACCTACGACCCGCGCATCTACGCCCTGGGCGAATGCGCCAGCCACCGCGGCATCGCCTACGGCCTGGTGGCGCCGTTGTTCGAGCAGGCCAAGGTCTGCGCCAACCACCTGGCCATGCTCGGTTTCGCCCGCTACCAGGGCTCGGTGACCTCCACCAAGCTCAAGGTCACCGGCATCGACCTGTTCTCCGCCGGTGAATTCATGGGCGGCGAAGGCACCGAGACCATCACCCTCTCCGACCCCATCGGCGGCATGTACAAGAAACTGGTGATCAAGGACGACGTGCTGGTCGGCGCCTGCCTCTACGGCGATACCGCCGACGGCGGCTGGTATTTCCGGCAGATCCGCGAGAACCACAACGTCGCGCAGATCCGCGACCACCTGATGTTCGGCGAAAGCAGTCTGGGCGACGTCGGCCACCAGGGCCAAAGCAGCGCGGCGAGCATGCCCGACAGCGCCGAAGTCTGCGGCTGCAACGGCGTGTGCAAAGGCACCATCGTCAAGGCGATCCAGGAGAACGGCCTGTTCAGCGTCGACGAGGTGAAGAAGCACACCAAGGCCGCCAGTTCCTGCGGCTCCTGCGCAGGGCTGGTCGAACAGATCCTCATCAGTACCGTGGGCGGCGCGGCGGACGTGAAGCCCAAGAGCGAGAAAGCCATTTGCGGCTGCAGCGACCTCAACCACGGCCAGGTACGCCAGGCGATCCGCGACCATCACCTGATCAGCCTGAGCGCCGCCATGCGCTTCATGGAGTGGCGCACTCCGGACGGCTGCGCCACCTGCCGCCCGGCACTCAACTACTACCTGATCTCCACCTGGCCGGGAGAGGCGAAGGATGACCCGCAGTCGCGCCTGATCAACGAACGCGCCCACGCCAACATCCAGAAGGACGGCACCTACTCGGTGGTCCCGCGCATGTGGGGCGGCGTGACCAACGCCGCCGAACTGCGGCGCATCGCCGACGTCGCCGACAAGTACCAGGTGCCCATGGTCAAGGTTACTGGCGGCCAGCGCATCGACCTGCTGGGCATCAAAAAGGATGACCTGCCGGCAATCTGGAAGGAGTTGGACATGCCCTCCGGCCATGCCTACGGCAAATCCATCCGCACCGTGAAGACCTGCGTGGGCAGCGAGTTCTGCCGCTTCGGCACGCAGAATTCGACCCAGTTGGGCATCGACCTGGAGCACGACCTGTTCAACATGTGGTCGCCGCACAAGGTCAAGCTGGCGGTCTCCGGCTGCCCGCGCAACTGTGCCGAGGCCGGCATCAAGGACATCGGCATCATCGGCGTGGATTCGGGCTGGGAGCTGTACATCGGCGGCAACGGCGGAATCAAGACCGAGGTGGCGGAGTTCTTCGTCAAGCTCAAGACCGCCGACGAGGTGCGCGAGTACAGCGGCGCCTTCCTCCAACTCTACCGCGAGGAAGCCTTCTACCTGGAGCGCACCGTGCACTACCTGCAACGGGTCGGCATGCAGCACATCAGGAAGGCCGTGCTCGACGACGCGGAGAACCGCCAGGCGCTCAATGCACGCCTGCAATTCTCCCTGTCGCTGGAGCAGGACCCGTGGCAGGAGCGCATCGCCCAGCAACCGCTGAAGAAGGAATTCGAACGGATTCCGCTAAAGCAGCTGGAGCCCGCCTGAGTGCCCGCCGGGCCCCACCATCGGGGCCCTTACTACCCGATTGCCGGAGACACCCCATGAACTGGTTCGACATCTGCGCCCTGGACGACATCAACCCGCTGGGCTCGCGCGTCATCGCCGGCCCCCAGGGCGACATCGCGATCTTCCGCACCTCTGACGACGAAGTCTTCGCCCTCGATGACCGCTGCCCGCACAAGGGCGGCCCTTTGTCCCAGGGACTGATCTACGGCAAGCGCGTGGCCTGCCCCCTGCACAACTGGCAGATAGAGCTGGCCAGCGGTGAAGCCGTGGCTCCCGACCAGGGCTGCGCCCATCGCCACGAGGCGAAGGTCGAGGATGGCCGCGTGCTGCTGGCCCTGCGCGGCAACCTCGCCCACTGCGCGTGATTTCCCGTGCTTCTGATTCAGAGCGAGGCTGCGCCATGACCAACAACCGTCGCACCACCGCATCTACCTGCTGTTACTGCGGCGTAGGTTGCGGCGTACTGATCGAACACGACGACGAGCGCATCCTGGGCGTACAGGGCGACCCGCAGCATCCAGCCAACTTCGGCCGCCTGTGCAGCAAAGGCTCGACCCTGCACCTCACCGGCGATGAAGATGCCCGCGCGCAGTTCCCCGAGCTGCGCCTGGGCAAGGGCCTGGCTCGTAGCCGTACAGACTGGGATACGGCGCTGGAACACGCCGCTGGCGTTTTCGCCGAAACCATCCGCGAGTACGGGCCGGATAGCGTGGCCTTCTATGTGTCCGGCCAGTTGCTCACCGAGGACTACTACGCCTTCAACAAGCTGGCCCGCGCCCTGATCGGCACCAACAATATCGATAGTAACTCGCGCCTGTGCATGTCCTCGGCGGTGGTCGGCTACAAGCGCAGCCTCGGCGCAGACGCCCCGCCCTGTAGCTACGAGGACATCGAACTGGCCGACTGCGTGATGATCGCCGGCAGCAACATGGCCTACGCCCACCCGGTGCTGTTCCGCCGCCTGGAAGAAGCCCGCGCGCGACGCCCGGAAATGAAGCTGATCGTCATCGACCCGCGCATCACCGACACCACGGAGTCGGCCGATCTGCACCTGGCGATCCTGCCCGGCACCGACGTCGCGCTGTTCCACGGCATTCTGCACATCCTGCTCTGGGAAGGCTGGATCGACCGCGCCTTCATCGACACCCACACCGAGGGCCTGGATGAGCTGAAAGCACTGGTGCGCGACTACGGCCCGCTGGCCGTGGCGGAAATCTGCGGCATCGCCGTGGGCGACCTGCAACGTGCCGCGCAGTGGATCGGCCAGGCGCCCGCCTTCCTCTCGCTCTGGTGCATGGGGCTCAACCAGTCCAGCGCCGGCAGCGCCAAGAACAGCGCGCTGATCAATCTGCACCTGGCTACCGGGCAAATCGGCCGCCCCGGCGCCGGCCCCTTCTCCCTCACCGGCCAGCCCAACGCCATGGGCGGCCGCGAAACCGGCAGCCTGTCCAACCTGTTGCCCGGACACCGCGAAGCCTCGAACGCCGAACACCGCGCGGAAGTCGCCGCTTACTGGGGAGTCGAAAAGCTCCCGGAAAATCCCGGCCTGAGCGCCATCGAACTCTTCGATGCGGTCCGCGACGGCCGCATCAAGGCCCTGTGGATCGCCTGCACCAATCCGGCCCAATCACTGCCGGACCAGACTCGCGTGCGCGAAGCCCTGGCCGCCTGCCCCTTCATCATCGTCCAGGAAGCCTTCACCAGCAGCGAGACCTGCCAGTACGCCGACCTGCTGCTGCCGGCCGCCAGTTGGGGCGAGAAGGAAGGCACGGTGACCAACTCCGAACGCCGCATCAGCCACGTGCGCCCGGCCGTTCCCGCCATCGGTGAGGCCCGGGCGGACTGGAGCATCGTCTGCGATTTCGCCCACCGCCTGGAGCAACACCTGCGTCCCGGCGAGCCCAGCCTGTTCGATTTCACATCGCCGTCCGCGCTATTCGACGAATACAAGCTGCTGACCGGTAAGCGCGACCTAGACCTCTCCGGCATCGACTACGCGCTGCTGGACACCCATGGTCCGCAGCAGTGGCCCTTCCGCCCCGGCGCGCTGCTCGGCACCGAGCGCCTGTATGGCGACGGACAGTTCCCCACCATCCATGGGCGCGCCCGGCTGATTGCCGAACCCTATCGCGCACCGAAGGAGAAGCGCGATGCGCGCTATCCGCTGATCCTCAACACTGGCCGCTTGCGCGATCAGTGGCACGGCATGACCCGCACCGGCACCGCGCCGCAACTGTTCGGCCACGTCGAAGAAGCCGTGCTCGGGCTGCACCCGGACGAACTGCGCCGCCGGCGCATCAGCGACGGCCAACTGGTCCGTCTGCACAGCCGCCGCGGTGAACTGGTGCTGCCGGTGCAGGCCGACGAGCGTTTGCGCCCCGGCCAGGCCTTCCTGCCCATGCACTGGGGCGACCGCTATCTCAAGGGGCTCGGCATCAACGTCCTGACCCTGCCTGCCGTGGACCCGCTATCACGCCAACCCGAACTGAAGCACGCCACAGTCGAGGTCAGTCGAATCGAATTGCCCTGGCAGTTCTTCGCCCTGGTGGAAGGCGAGGTGCAGAAGCGCTTCGATGCCTTGCGCCCGCTGTTCGAAGACCTGCGCTACGCCAGCTTCAGCCCCACCGGCCGCGAGCGACCGGCACTGGTGATCCGCGCTGCGCACGTCGAGGCACCCAGCGCGGAGTGGCTGGCCCGCATCGATACTCTGCTCGGCCTGTCCGATGGCCCGGTCATGGCCTACGACGACCCGCGCCGCACCGTCGGCAAACGCGTGCGTATCGAACAATCGCGAATTGTCTCGCTGCGCCTGGCCGGCGAAACCGCCGCCCGCGCCTGGCTGCGCGAATTGTGGAAAGAAGGCCGCGCCGACCAGGAGCTGCGCCGCTGGCTGCTCGCCCCGCTCAGCGCCGCCCCTGGCAATGCTGGGGCGGCCGCGGATAAGACATTGTGCAACTGCCTGAACGTCAGCCAACGCCGCATACAAGCCGGCATTGACCAGGGCCTGGACCTGGAAGGCCTCAAATGCGAACTCAAGTGCGGGACCGCCTGCGGCTCCTGCGTACCGGAAATCAAGCGCCTGCTGGCCCGCAAGCCGCTGGCGGCGACCGCCTGAAGCGAGCCGCGAAGAAGGCAGCCTGAGGGAAACGACATGAGTGGAAAAGTCTGGCTGATCGGCGCCGGTCCCGGCGACCCGGATCTGCTGACCCTGAAGGCCGTCCGCGCCATGGCCCAGGCCGAGGTGGTGCTGATCGACGACCTGGTGAATCCCGCCGTGCTGGAGCACTGCTCGTCCGCGCGGGTAATTTCCGTCGGCAAGCGCGGCGGCTGCCGCTCCACACCACAGGACTTCATCCACCGCCTGATGCTGCGCTACGCAAGGCAGGGTCGCCGCGTGGCGCGCCTGAAAGGCGGCGACCCGTGCATCTTTGGCCGTGGCGGCGAAGAGGCAGACTGGCTCAAGGCAAGGGGAATCGAATGCGAACTGATCAATGGCATCACCGCCGGACTGGCAGCCGCTACCCAATGCGGCATTTCCGTGACGCTACGCGGCGTCAGCCGTGGAGTGACCCTGGTGACCGCCCACACCCAGGACGATAGTCCGCTGAATTGGCGAGCCCTGGCCGAAGGCGGGACGACCCTGGTGGTGTACATGGGTGTGGCGAAACTGGCGGAAATCCGCGACGGGCTGATCGAAGGCGGCATGGCTGCCTGCACACCAGTGGCGATGATCGAGAACGCATCCCTGCCCGCCCAACGCGAATACCGCAGCCAGTTGGGCGACATGCTGGAAGACGCCCAGCACTTCGCCCTGAAGAGCCCGGCAATCCTGGTGGTCGGCGAAGTCGCAGCCGCTGCGCAGCAGGCAACACTAGCCCGTAGCGCCTGAGCCTCACTTTCCTGCAGGCAAAGAAAAACCCGGCCTAGGCCGGGTTTTTCTCAGGAGCTCGGACCGATTACTGCTTGGCCTGAGCTTCTACTTCGGCTTCTACGCGGCGGTTAACAGCGCGGCCTTCGGCAGTTGCGTTGTCAGCAACCGGACGGGACTCACCGTAACCAACAGCGTTTACGCGGCCGCCTTCAACACCGTACTCGTTGACCAGTACGTCACGAACGGCGTTGGCACGACGCTCGGACAGTTTCTGGTTGTAGGCGTCGGTGCCGACGGAGTCGGTGTGGCCTTCAACGGTGGTGGAGGTGGACGGGTACTGCTTCATGAAGTCAGCCAGGTTTTTGATGTCAGCGTAGCTGTTCTCTTTAACCTTGGACTTGTCGAAGTCGAACTTCACGTCCAGCTGAACGCGAACGACTTCAGCCACAGCCGGGCAGCCGTTGGCGTCAACGGTGACGTTGGCCGGGGTGTTCGGGCACTTGTCGACGTTGTCGCAGACGCCGTCGTTGTCGGAGTCGGAGCAGACTTCAGCAACCGGCTCGGGAGCCGGGGCCGGCTTGGCGCCGCCACCGAAGTTCATACCAACGCCCAGGCCTGCCATCCACTCGCCCTGGTGACCGTTGTCACGCTTCTCCAGGCCGTACTGACCGTCGAGGCTGGCTTTGGCGTAGAAGTTTTCGGTGAAGTAGTACTTCAGACCGGTGCCGATCATGGCCATGGTCAGGTTCTGACGGCCACCGTTGTCGGAGTTGATGTTGGTCAGGCTCTGGTGGCCAACGCCGGCGGAAACGTACGGACGCAGGTTGCCAGCACCCGGAGTGCCGAAGTGGTAGATGGCGTCCAGAGTGCTCAGGTTGCCATGGACCTTCTTGTTGCCGGTCTCGTAGGTGCCACGTACGTCGTGGTACTCACCGTAGGACAGAGCCAGCTCGACGTCGTCGGTCAGGAAGTAGCCGACCGAGCCGCCGTACAGGTCGGCGTTCTTCATGTTGCGGGTGCTGTCGGTGAAGTAGCGCTTGCCGAAAGCTTCGACTTCGACGGCGCCCTGGCCTTGAGCGAACGCGTTGACAGCGGCGGTGGCGATCAGCGAGCCAACTACGACGCCTAAGGTGTTCTTCAGTTTCATCCGTTAAATCCCCATCTTGGTGGTCAATAAGTTGTCCAACCATAGGCCGTACAACTTGGGTGGCAAGTTTATCAGAACTTCCCAAACAGAGAGACAATATTTCCCCGACTAAGATTCCGTCACATTGGAAAACTTTTCTCTCATTCGATCGAGTGCACGCTTGTAGCGCATTTTCGTGGCGCTAAGCCCCATGTGCATGATATCGGCGATCTCCTGGAACTCCAGTTCAGCTACAAATCGAAGGACTAGGATTTCCCGATCAATGGGATTGACATGAACTAGCCAGCGGTCTAGCCCACCCCGTTCTTCGACTTTCGGAGACTTCTCTTCAGATGCCTCCTCGACTGGATCCAGACTCAGCGCATCGAGCAATCTGCGTTTGCGCCGCTCCTTCCGATACTGGGTTATGCACTCGTTGTAAGTGATGCTGTACAGCCAGGTCTTGAACTTCGATTTGCCCTCGAAGTTCTTCAGACCATACAACACCTTGAGCATGACCTCTTGACACACATCATCGGCGTCCCGGTCGTTGCCCAGGTAGCGCGCACAGACGTTGAACAGCGTGCGCTGGTAGCGGCGCATCAGTTCTTCGTAGGCCCGCGTCACGTGGTAAAGCTCCTCGTGAGAACGCGCCACCAGCTCCTCATCGGTGAGCTGGCGCGGGTCATAGCGCACGGACAATGGTTGCGGCTTGTTCAAGTCGGGTCGGGCCAGGTCAAGTCAGCGTCCGGCGCGGCTTTCGGGAAGCCGGACCGGCAATCGGTCATCATCTTCAGCGACTGGTCACACGCTGATCGAGCAGGATGCGGTTGGCGATCGACACCAGCTCACCCTCGTCTGTCAGCAGAATAGTCTTGATGGTACCAATTTCCTCGATGATGCCTTCGACATCCGCCACTTTCACCTGTTGTCCGACCTGATACAGCTCACGCACGTAGATCCCCGCGATAATCTGCCCCGCCACTTCGCGACTGCCCAGGCCCAGCGCCAGCGCAGCGGCCAGACCGATGGTGATCAGCACGATGGCGATGATGTAGTTCAACAGGTCGGTCTTCACCTCGAGCTGGCCGATGGCGACCGAGATGCTGATGATGATGACCAGCCACTGAGCGACACGACCCAGGCCGTTGGAGTATTCGAGGCCGACGCCATCGGCAGCGCCACGCACCAGGCTGTTGGCCAGTTGGGCGAGCAGGATGCCGACGATCAGCACCAGTGCTGCGCCGAACACCTTGGGCAGGTACAGCGCGAGCATGTCCAGGGTCGCCGAGACACGCTGAAGGCCCAGGGACTCCGCGGCAGAGACGAGGAACACCAGCAGCACGAACCAGTAGATGATCTTGCCGATCAGGGTCGAAACCGGCACCTGAATCCCGGCGCGCGACAGCAGCTTGGTCAGGCCGGTACCTGCCATCAGGCGGTCGAGGCCGAGCTTGGCGAGCAACTTGGAAAGCAGCGCGTCCAGCAGCTTGGCGACGACGAAGCCGAGCAGCACGATCACCAGTGCGGCGAGTAGGTTCGGGATGAACCCGGCCAGCTTGCCCCACAGGGTGTTCATCGCGGTGAGCAGGCTTTGCGTCCAGATGTCGAATTGCATGTTCAGTCGGCCTTGTCAGCGGAAGGGGCGGAATTCTGCGCGTGGCGCGAGACGGGTGCAAGGTGTGCGGCGCCACGGCTCACGCCGATGGACAGGGCCTGGAACCAGTGCCCAATCAGGCTGAACAGATCGCCCGCGCCCACCTGGCGGTTGGCGGTCTTGAGCACGCGGTCCAGGCGCGAATCGTCGCCCGGCTGTTCCGGGGGCATTCGCAGCAGATCGCGCAAGGATTCTTCAAATGGGTCGTGCATACGCACCTCGCCTGTGTGAGGTGCTTGACGCCCCCACCACCTCGAAAGTCACACCTAGAGCCAACGCAGGCGGCGGAAGATCCACCATTGGAATGTCGCCAGACCACCGATCAACAGGCAGGCGGCGACGAACCCATACGGCGCATCCGCACCCGGAATGCCACCGACGTTGATGCCCAGAAGCCCGGTCACGAAGCTCATGGGCAGGAAAAAGCCGGTGATGATACCAAGCAGGTACATGGTGCGGTTCATTCGCTCGGTAATTCGACGATGTTCGGCTTCCTGGATCAGGCTGATGCGCTCTCGGACAAGCTCCAGCTCTTCCAGGTTGCGGGTCAGGCGGTTGTACAACTCGTTCCAGTAATCGGCGTCGTCGGCGACCGTCCAGGACAGCTTGAACTTGACCATCTGCGAGTAGATCTCCCGCTGGGGCGCGAGATATCGCCGCAGGCCTGCGGCACGTCGACGCAGGGTGCGTAACTGATGCTGATCGGGAATGCTGCGCTCGTCCTCCTCGATGGCTTCTTCCATGGCGTCAAGCTGGTCGGCCAGGCCGCCGATCAGGGTATCCACGCGATCGGTGAGGTAATGGGCCAGGTAGAGGACGACTTCCGACGCGGTCTTGGGGCCGCGCCCCGCATCCAGGTCGGCGCGCAGGTCAGCCACGGCCTTGAGCGGACGCAAGCGCAGGGAAATCACGCGTTGCGACTCGGCATAGACCCGCAGCGAGACCATGTCCTCCGGGACCGCACCGGGATTCAGGTTCACCCCGCGCAGGAACAGCAGCAGGCGCTCGCCGCCCAGGTCCACCAGGCGCGGTCGTGTCGCCTCCTCCAGCAGCAGGTCGCAGGCGAACTCGTTCAGCCCGCTGGACTCGCGTAACCAGGCCTGGGCTTCGGGCACACCGCGATCCCAGTGCACCCAGAGGCTTTCCTCGGGCTTGAGGTCCAGCAGCGGCAATTCGCTACGGGTGATCCGCCGACCGCCACCATGGCCATCCAGCACGAAGCCGTCGATCAACCCGCGCTCCGTGCCGCTTTCGTACTGCTGCATGCCCTCTCCCCTCGCTCCAGATCGTGTGAACGCAGCCCCATGAAAAATGCCGGAAGCTTCCGCTCCCGGCATTGACTCGAAACCTTGTGGGAAGGTTCGAATTATTCCGGCATTTTCAACGCCTTAGGCGAAACGATGATGCCGTTGTTGTCGGCATAGACGAACTCGCCAGGGCGGAAGGTGATGCCGCCGAAGGTCACGGCGACGTTCAGGTCGCCGATGCCGCGCTTGTCGGTCTTCATCGGGTGGCTGGCCAGTGCCTGCACGCCCAGATCGGTCTGCGCGATCACGTCGACGTCACGGATGCAGCCGTACACCACGATGCCTTCCCAGCCGCTCTTGGCGGCTTTCTCGGCGAGCATGTCGCCCAGCAGCGCGCGACGCAGCGAGCCGCCGCCATCCACCACGAGCACCTTGCCCTTGCCATCCTTCTCGACCTGCTCCTTGACCAGCGAGTTGTCCTCGAAGCACTTGATGGTGACAATCTCGCCACCGAAGGAGTCCCGCCCGCCGAAGTTGCTGAACATCGGCTCGACGACCTGGACCAGCTCCGGGTAGGCATCGCACAGATCGGGGGTGACGTAATGCATGGAGACGCTCCTCTTGATGAAATCCGCCAGGGTTTCAGGCCTGGATGTGACCGAAAGCCGCAATGGCGTCACAGTCTACTCCCTGCCACGCCAAGCTCAAGCCTGCGCCAGAGCGCCCTGCCCCGCTGGCAGGCAACCGTGCTCCAGCCAATGCTGCAGCTGTGGCCAGACTTCGCGCTGGGCGCCCTTGCTGATCAGCATGTCAACGTGGCCGAAATCCTCGGAGAAGCCTTGACGACGCCCCAGGTGCAGATATTCACGCACCTCGGAGCCAAACTGCTCCAGTAGCTTGCGGCAGGCCCAGGCCGGGTCCTGGATGTCGCCATCGGAGCCGACCGCCAGAACCGGCACGGAGACTTTCTGCAGCCCGGCCCACCAGTCATTGCCCTTCTCGCCGAAACGGCCGAACAGGCTGTACCAGTGCAGGGCCTCCAGCGCCAGGCCCAGCGGCTCGTCCTCCGGCCCACGCTTGAGTCGGGCCCCGGACAGGCCGCCCATGCGCTTGAGCAGGAACCGCCCGCCCCATGCCACTGGCGGCAACTTCAGCGGCCAGTAGGTGCGGCTGACCTGGCTGCCGCAAAGCGCCGCACTGGCCGCTTGCTGATCACCCAGGTAACCACCACCCAGGGCGGCGGCGAGGGTCACGCCGCCCAGGGAGTGGCCGAGCCAATGCGGCACCTGGCCACTCTGCTCGACCACGAAATTGGCGATGGCCGGCAGGTCGAAGCGCGCGTAGTCGGCGACCCGGTTACGGTCGTAGTCCTCGTTGCGCGGCGACAGGCCGTGGCCACGCATTTCCGCGATCCACACGTCGAAGCCGGCACGCGCCAGGTGGGCACCCAGCCCGATGCCCTTGGGCGAGAACCAGAAGCGCCGATTGGAGAAACTGCCATGCAGCAGAATCACCGGTACGCCTCGACGCCCGTCTGGAAGGCCGAGACGGGTGACCGCCAGCTCGACGCTGGAGTCAGGGCTGTTATTGGGCTTGAGGCGGTAGACGTCCTCGGTGAGGTCGCCACGCAGTTCGGCGCTCACGAGCGCGACGGGAAAGAGTTGACTGCTGCTTTGCATGGAATCTATTGCACAAAAAAGGGCGGGTGAAATCACCCGCCCTTCTCAGGATGGTAAGGGAAACGTCAAGCCTGGCCTTCGGCGAGGAAGAACCAGGTATCGAGGACCGAGTCGGGGTTCAGCGACACGCTCTCGATGCCCTGCTCCATCAGCCACTTGGCGAGGTCCGGATGGTCCGACGGGCCCTGGCCGCAGATGCCGATGTACTTGCCGGCGCGGTTGCACGCCTGGATGGCGTTGGACAGCAGCTTCTTCACCGCCGGGTTACGCTCGTCGAACAGGTGCGCAACGATGCCCGAGTCACGGTCCAGGCCCAGGGTCAGCTGGGTCAGGTCGTTGGAGCCGATGGAGAAGCCGTCGAAGAACTCGAGGAACTCGTCGGCCAGCAGGGCGTTGGACGGCAGTTCGCACATCATGATGACGCGCAGGCCGTTCTCACCACGCTTGAGACCGTTGGTGGCCAGCAGATCGACGACCTGGGAGGCTTCGCCCAGGGTGCGCACGAACGGCACCATCAGCTCGACGTTGGTCAGGCCCATTTCGTTGCGGACCTTCTTCATCGCACGGCATTCGAGCTCGAAGCAGTCACGGAAGGATTCGCTGATGTAGCGCGAGGCGCCACGGAAGCCGAGCATCGGGTTCTCTTCTTCCGGCTCGTAGAGCTTGCCGCCGATCAGGTTGGCGTATTCGTTGGACTTGAAGTCCGACAGACGCACGATGACTTTCTTCGGCCAGAAGGCAGCGGCCAGGGTGCTGACACCCTCGACCAGCTTCTCGACGTAGAAGCCGACCGGATCGTCGTAACCGGCGATGCGCTTCTCGACGCTTTCCTTGATGGCCGCAGGCAGGCTGGCGAAGTTCAGCAGCGCCTTGGGGTGCACGCCGATCATGCGGTTGATGATGAATTCCAGACGAGCCAGGCCCACGCCTTCGTTCGGCAGCTGGGCGAAGTCGAAGGCGCGATCGGGGTTGCCGACGTTCATCATGATCTTGAACGGCAGGTCGGGCATGGCATCGACCGAGTTCTGACGAACGTCAAAGCCCAGCTCGCCCTCGTAGATCAGGCCGGTATCGCCTTCCGCGCAGGACACGGTCACACGCTGGCCATCCTTCAGCGCCTGGGTGGCGTTACCGCAGCCGACGACAGCCGGGATACCCAGTTCACGGGCGATGATCGCAGCGTGGCAGGTACGGCCGCCACGGTTGGTGACAATGGCGCTGGCGCGCTTCATCACGGGTTCCCAGTCCGGGTCGGTCATGTCGGAGACCAGCACGTCGCCCGGCTGGACCTTGTCCATCTCCGAGACGTCGTGGATCACCTTCACCGGACCGGCGCCGATGCGCTGGCCGATGGCGCGGCCTTCGACCAGGACCTTGCCTTTTTCCTTGAGCAGGTAGCGCTCCATCACGTTGGCGCTGGAACGGCTCTTCACGGTTTCCGGACGGGCCTGCACGATGTACAGCTTGCCGTCGTCTCCGTCCTTGGCCCACTCGATGTCCATCGGACGCTCGTAGTGCTTCTCGATGATCAGGGCCTGCTTGGCCAGTTCGGTCACTTCGGCGTCGGACAGGGCGAAGCGGGCGCGATCGGCCTTCTCCACATCGACCACCTTGACCGATTTACCGGCCTTGGCTTCGTCGCCGTAGATCATCTTGATGGCCTTGCTGCCCAGGTTGCGGCGCAGGATGGCCGGGCGGCCGGCTTCCAGGGTCGGCTTGTGGACGTAGAACTCGTCGGGGTTCACCGCGCCTTGCACCACGGTCTCGCCGAGGCCGTAGGCACCAGTGATGAACACCACGTCACGGAAACCGGATTCGGTATCCAGGGTGAACATCACCCCGGCGGTGCCGGTTTCCGAACGAACCATGCGCTGCACGCCGGCGGACAGGGCGACCAGCTTGTGGTCGAAGCCCTGGTGGACACGGTAGGCGATGGCACGGTCGTTGAAGAGGGAGGCAAAGACTTCCTTGGCCGCGCGGATCACGTTGTCCACGCCGCGGATGTTCAGGAAGGTTTCCTGCTGGCCGGCGAAGGATGCATCCGGCAGGTCTTCGGCGGTGGCGGAGGAACGCACGGCAACGGCCATGTTGTCATTGCTGCCGGCCATCTCGGCAAAGGCCTTGCGGATCTCAGTATCGAGGCGCTCGGGGAACTCGGCGTCCATCACCCACTGGCGGATCTGCGCGCCGGTCTTGGCCAGGGCGTTGACGTCATCCACGTCCAGGGCATCGAGCGCCGCGTGGATGCGATCGTTCAGGCCACTCTGCTCGAGGAAGTCACGGTAGGCCTGGGCGGTAGTGGCAAAGCCACCCGGTACGGAAACGCCGGCACCGGCGAGGTTGCTGATCATTTCGCCCAGGGATGCGTTCTTGCCCCCCACATGTTCGACATCGTGGACGCCGAGCTTATCGAGGGAAACTACGTACTCTACCAAGGTGATCTCTCCACTAAGTGTTGGAAAAGGTCATACGAGTCGGAGCGGCCCCACCCTTCTGGCCGGAGCCGGAAAAATGGGTGAGAATGCCCCGGCAAAGGGCCTTGCAAACGTGGGGCCTATCATAACCAGGATTCGATCCTACCTAATAAGGCCCGCAGCGCACATGAAACGAACTGCATTCTTCATTTCCGACGGCACCGGCATCACTGCCGAAACCCTCGGCCAGAGCCTTCTGGCGCAGTTCGAGAACATCAACTTCACCAAACTGACGCGACCTTACATCGATACCGAAGAAAAAGCGCGCGTCATGGTACAGCAAATCAATCGGGCTGCGGAGGCAGACGGGGCAAGACCGATCATCTTCGATACCATCGTCAATCGTGAGATCCGTTCGGTCTTGGCGCAATCCAACGGTTTCATGATTGACATCTTCTCGACCTTTTTGTCCCCGCTCGAGCAAGAATTATCCTCAGACTCGTCGTATTCCGTCGGAAAATCCCACAGCATCGGCCATAACCCGCATTACATGGAGCGGATCGATGCGGTGAACTTCGCCCTCGACAACGACGACGGCGCCCGCACCCACTACTACGACAAGGCCGACCTGATCCTGGTCGGCGTCTCGCGTTGCGGCAAGACGCCCACCTGCCTCTATATGGCCCTGCAATACGGCATCCGTGCGGCCAACTACCCGCTGACCGAAGAGGACATGGAGCGCCTGCAGCTGCCCAATGCGCTCAAGCCCTACAAGCACAAGCTGTTCGGCCTGACCATCGACCCGGACCGACTCACCGCCATCCGCCACGAACGCAAGCCCAACAGCCGCTACGCCAGCTTCGCCCAGTGCGAGTTCGAAGTTCGCGAGGTGGAGAACCTGTTCCGCCGCGAGAACATCGCCTACATCAATTCCACACATTTCTCGGTGGAGGAAATCTCCGCGAAGATCCTGGTGGAAAAAGGTGTCGAGCGCCGCCTGAAGTAATCCCTCCGAGACTCATCGCCTCTCCGCTCGACGGCCGGTCATACCGGCCGTTGATCTTTCGGCAGCTTCTCGCCGCTGCGCCTATCATTCTCCAGACCCACGAATTACCCGTGACCTATGTCATGGGGCGGGCATTCCACTGCAACGGCACAGGAGAGCGCCATGCGAGAATGTCAGTACCTGGTTCTGGTCGTTTTGCTGGCGCTGTCGGGTTGCGATTCGGATAAACCACCCAAAGCCAAGGCGGCCAACCCGAGCCCACCAGCCAACACTCAGCCCACCGCCGTGCCAGCGCCGCCCCCGGCCCAGGCTGCTGCGCCCGCGCCACCAGCCACCGCCCCTGCCCCTGCAGAGCAACAGTCCCAGGCCGTATTCACCCCTGAGCAACTGGACCAGATGCTCGCGCCCCTCGCGCTGTATCCCGACTCTCTGCTGGCGCAGGTGCTGATGGCGACCACCTATCCTGGCAATGTGGCCGACGCGGCAGCATGGTCGAAGGCGAACCCCAAAGTCAGTGGCGACGACGCCGTAAAGCAGGTGGCAAATCAGCCATGGGACCCCAGCGTCCAGTCGCTGGTTGCCTTCCCGCTGGTACTGGCGACGCTGGGACAGGACCCGGTCTGGGTACAGCGGGTCGGCGATGCCTTCCTGGCCCAGCCTGATGCGGTGATGGACGCCATCCAGCGCCTGCGTCGCCAGGCCCAGGCCGCCGGCAACCTGCAGTCGAATGAGCAGCAGACCGTCACCGTTAAACCGGCGTCGCCGGCTCCCGCTCAGCCCGCGCCCAGCGGTGGTACCGCGGTTGTGCAGCAATCGGCGCCGGCGCAAACCATCATCATCGAGCCGGCCGATCCGCAGGTGGTCTACGTCCCCAGCTACAACCCGACGCAGGTCTACGGCACCTGGGCCTATCCGTCGAGCCCACCGGTCTACTACCCGCCTCCGCCCGAATACCCGGTAGCCACTGCACTGGCGACCGGCCTGGCATTTGGCGCTGGCGTCGCCATCGTCGGCTCGCTCTGGGGCGACTGCGACTGGGACGACCACGAGATCGACGTCGACGTGGAGCATTACAACAACTTCAACAGCAACCGGAACGTCAACGTCAACCGCGACTTCAACAGCAACCGCACCGTCAACGGCAATCGCACCGCCTGGCGCCATGACCCGACCTACCGCAACGGCGTGCCCTATCGCGATACCCGCAGCCGCGAGCAGTACAACCGCCGGCTTGCCGGTGGCGAGCAGCGCGAGGCCATGCGTGGCTTCGACTCGGCCAAGGCGCAGGAGCGCTCTCGCGCGCGGGAAAGCCTGGCCCAGCGGGGAGTCGCACCGCCTGCGAACAATCAGCAGGCACGTGAGCGCGCCCAGGCTGCGACCCGCGATCTGCGCGACAACCCGCAGGCCCTCCAGCGTGCCCAGCAGGCCAACCGCGAACCGCGTGACGTCAACCAGGCCCGCCAGCGCGCGGAGAACGTGGCACAGAGCCGCAACGCACAATCCCAGCAGCGACCGAGGGCGCAGAACAACCAGAAAATTCGTGAACAGGCCCGTCAGCAGCACGCCCGTACCCAGGCTCCCCGCAACAACGCCTTCGCCGGCGCCAACAATCCGCGGCAGACCCGCGAGCTCGCCAACCGCGGGCAAGTCAGCCGCGCCGCTGCCAGCCGCCCGCAGGCGGCGCGCGCCGGGCATGCCGTACAACGACCTGCCCGCGCGCCTCGTGGCGGCGGACGCCGATAGGAGACGAGTCATGCATATCGCATCGCGCCTGCTGGCGCTCGCCCTCCTGGGTGCGTTGCCCGGCCTCCTGCTGGCGCAGGAGTCCTTCCCCACCCCGGAAGCCGCCGCCGACGCTTTCATCGCTGCACTCGGCACCGAAAAAGCCGATCCGGAGCGCCTCGCTGCCCTGCTCGGCAATGACTGGCACAACTACATCCCCACCGAAGGTATCGACCGCGACGAGGTGGACGCCTTCCTCGCGCACTATCGGGACAAGCACGAAATCCACAAGGACAACGCGAGGCGCGCGCATCTGGTGGTGGGCAACGATCCCTGGACGCTGCCCCTGCCCATCGAGCAGGAGAAAAAAGGCTGGGCATTCAACGCCAAGGCCGGCGGCGAGGAAATCCGCATCCGCCGCATCGGTCGCAACGAGGAGTCGACCCTGGAAGCCGTGCAGGCCTACCACGATGCGCAGATGGACTTCGCCGAGGTCGACCGCAACGGTGACGGCATCCTGGAATACGCACAGAAATTCGTCAGCAGCGACGGACACCACGATGGCCTGTACTGGCCCGAGGAAGAAGGCGGCGAGGAGAGCCCGCTCGGCCCGCTGTTCGGCGACGAACTGCCCGGTGACGGCTGGCACGGCTACCACTACCGCATCCTCACCGCCCAGGGGCCATCGGCACCGGGTGGCGCCTACGACTATAAGATCGGCGGCAGGATGACTCGCGGCTTTGCCCTGATCGCCTGGCCGGTGAAGTACGGCGACAGCGGTGTCATGAGCTTCATGATCAGCCACGACGGCGAGATTTTCTCGAAGAACCTCGGCCCGGAGAGCGGCAAGATCGCCATGAAGATGAGCCGCTTCGACCCGGACAGCAGTTGGACCGAAGTCACTGCGCAAGAAGAAAAACCCTGACGCCCTGAACCCGTCCGGCCTTCCTGCGGTCGGACGGGACGGGGAAAGTCTGCCACTCGCCTCGCTGTTCGGCAGGTACGCGCCGGCCTGTCATTAGCCTGAAACAAATACCCTGCCAAGGCGCCAACCGACTGTCGCCAGCGAAAAACCACATGATAGAATTCGCCGCGCTATTGCCTGGCGTCACCAGGTCCCGCCGGCCGGCATGCCGGCCACAGCCATATGGGGTGACGACCGGGGCGTTTCTTTTCAAGGCTTTGCGGCCACTCACTCATCAAGGCCCATGAGACTCAAGCCCACTGCCCTGCTCCTCTTCCTGAGCATCTTTCTGCTTCCCGGCATCAGCGCCGCTGCCGGCAAGACCGTCTATGGCCTGAACGAATACGCACGGATCAACGACCTGGACATCGAACTGGCCGCCAAGCTCGATACCGGCGCCAAGACCGCCTCCCTCAGCGCCCGCGATATCAAGCGCTTCAAGCGCGACGGCGAGACCTGGGTGCGCTTCTACCTGGCCACCGACACCGCCGACAGCCAGCCCATCGAGAAACCCCTGGCGCGCATCAGCAAGATCAAGCGCCGCCACGGCGACTACGACCCTGACGAAGGCAAGGCCTATACCGCGCGCCCGGTGATCGAACTGGAGCTGTGCATGGGCAAGGCCCTGCGCACCATCGAAGTGAACCTTACCGACCGCAGCGCCTTCCAATACCCGCTTCTGATCGGCTCCGACGCGCTAAAGCGTTTCGGCGCCCTGGTCGACCCGAGCCTGAAATACGCTGCCGGCAAGCCCGGCTGCCAACCCGTAGCGAAACCTGCCGAGTAATCCCATGCGCTCTCTTACCCTGCATCTGAAGGTCCTGATCGCCATCCTGCTGACGCTGGGCGTCGCGATCACTGCCTACCAGATCTTCGTCCTCGGCATTCCCATGACCGAGGCCGAGACCGACGACCTGTGGAACATCGACGCCAAAGTCGAGTTCGTCGCCACGCCGAAGACCCCGGTGAAGGTGCAGATGTTCGTGCCGCCGCTGACTCAGGATTACGTCAGCCTCAACGAGAGCTTCGTCTCCAACAACTACGGCGTGGGCATCAACCGCTCGGACGGCAACCGCAAGGTGACCTGGTCCTCGCGCCGCGCCAGCGGCCAGCAGACTCTCTACTACCGCCTGGTGCTGACCAAGCGCTATGCCGGCGCCAGCGGCGAAAAAGCCAAGGAGAAAGGCCCGATCTTCCGCGACAGCCTGCCGCTCGAAGGCCCGGACAAGATCGCCGCCGAAGCGCTGATCGCGCCCATCCGCCAGCACTCGGCGGATGTCGAGACCTTCGTCAGCGAAGCCATCAAGCGCGCCAACAACCTCAATGACGACAACGTGAAGCTGCTGCTGGCCGGCGATACCAGCCTGGACAAGCGCTCCCACGTGGTCGAGACCCTGCTCGCCGTGGCCCACGTGCCGCTGGAGCGTGTGCACACCATCCGCCTGGTCGCCAACCAGCCGCAACAACCCGAACTCTGGCTGCGCAGCTACAACGGCAAGGAGTGGCTGTACTTCAACCCGGAAACCGGCGAACGCGGCCTGCCCAACGACCGCCTGATATGGTGGCTGGGTGACGAGAGCCTGCTGTCCATCGAAGGCGGCAAGAAAGCGACGGTCAATTTCAGCCTGAACAGCAGCGAGATGAACGCCATCCGCCTGGCCAAGCTGTCGGACGAGAACACCGACGCGGCCTTCCTCGAATACTCGCTGTACGGCCTGCCGCTGTCTACCCAGCAGACCTTCCAGATCATGATCATGATCCCGTTCGGCGTGCTGGTGATCCTGGTGCTGCGCAACCTGATCGGCCTGCAGACCCTGGGTACCTTCACCCCGGTGCTGATCGCCCTGGCCTTCCGCGAGACCGGCCTGCAGTGGGGCATCGGCCTGTTCACGGTGATCACCGCCCTGGGCCTGTCGCTACGCTCGTACCTGGAACACCTGAAGTTGCAGATGCTGCCGCGCCTGTCGGTGGTGCTGACCTTTGTGGTGGTGATGATCGCCGCTATCAGCCTGCTCAGCCACAAGCTCGGCTTCGAGAGCGGCCTGTCGGTCGCCCTGTTCCCGATGGTGATCCTGACCATGAGCATCGAACGCCTGTCGATCACCTGGGAAGAGCGCGGCGCCGCCCACGCCATGAAGGCTGCCATCGGCACCCTGTTCGCCGCCGCCCTGGCGCACATCCTGATGCGCGTACCGGAACTGGTGTACTTCGTGTTCACCTTCCCGGCCGTGCTGCTGATCCTGGTGTCGTTCATGCTGGCGATGGGTCGCTACCGCGGTTACCGCCTGACCGAACTGTTCCGCTTCAAAGCCTTCCTCAAGGACTAAGCCATGTTCGGCCTGATCAAGCGATGGAAAGCCCTGGAAGCCAAAGGCATCATGGGCATCAACCGACGCAACGCGGACTACGTGCTCAAGTACAACCAGCGGCACCTGTACCCGATCGTCGACGACAAGATCATCACCAAGCAGCGCGCCATCGAAGCGGGCATCCACGTACCGGAAATGTACGGGATCATCTCCACCGAGAAGGAGATCGAACGCCTGCCGGAAATCATCGGCGAGCGCAGCGACTTCGTGATCAAGCCGGCGCAGGGCGCCGGCGGCGACGGCATCCTGGTGATCGCCGACCGCTTCGAGGAACGCTACAAGACGGTCTCCGGGCGGATCATCAGCCACGAGGAAATCGAGCACCAGCTGTCGAGCATCCTCACCGGCCTGTACTCCCTGGGCGGCCACCGCGACCGCGCGCTGATCGAGTACCGGGTGACCCCGGACCAGATCTTCAAGAGCATCAGCTACGAAGGCGTGCCGGACATCCGCATCATCGTCCTGATGGGCTACCCGGTGATGGCGATGCTGCGCCTGCCGACCCGCCAGTCCAACGGCAAGGCCAACCTGCACCAGGGCGCCATCGGCGTGGGTGTGGACCTGGCCACCGGCCTGACCCTGCGCGGCACCTGGCTGAACAACAAGATCAGCAAGCATCCGGACACCACCAATGCGGTGGACGGCGTGCAGTTGCCGAACTGGGACGGCTTCATGAAGCTCGCCGCCGGCTGCTACGAGCTGTGCGGCCTGGGCTACATCGGCGTGGACATGGTGCTGGACCAGGACAAGGGCCCGCTGATCCTCGAGCTCAACGCCCGCCCCGGCCTGAACATCCAGATCGCCAACGACTGCGGCCTGACCCTGCGCACCCATGCCGTGGAGGCGCATATCGCCGAGCTGGAAGCCAAGGACGTGAAGGAGACCGTGGAGGAGCGCGTGCGCTTCTCCCAGCAGCTGTTCGGCCATGTTCATCCGAAGGAAGTCTGAGTGCCCTACCCCATGAAAAAGCCCGGCAAATGCCGGGCTTTTTCATGGGGTAGCCGCTCCGCAATCTACCTGTAGGAGCGAGCTTGCTCGCGAACGGATCCCCCGGCAACTCCGCAGTCGGGCGGTTCGCGAGCAATAACTAGGCGTCCCCCTCGGTCCTACAAAGAGCTTCAGCTCAGCGCACCACCGCCAGCTCGAAGCCCCCTTGGTCGCCGTGATCGCGCACCTTCATCCCCGCCTCGTTCACCGCCAGGTTCTCCAGCGGGCGCTTGTACGGTTTGTTATCCAGAGTCTGCAGGCTGCGGTCCTCATCGGTGGTCAGCAACAGCACGTAGCGCTCGCCCTGGTTCGCACGCACCGGGATGGTCCCCTCGATGAACGCGTAGCGATACCAGGTTTCCGGATTGAGCTTGTACACCGCGTCGCTCACCAGCCGGGTCGGGCGTTTCTGCTCGTCGAGGAACAGCAGCGACGGGTAGACCACCTGGTGATTGGCGAAGCTGCGCACGCGCAGGCCGTAGACGCGCTGGGAGCTGGGCAGCTTCATCGCCACGTAGTAGCTCTTGCCCATGGGGAAGTCGAAGCTCGGCGAGAACTTGTTCAGCTCCTCATAACGCGGTTCCTCGGCCGACAGTTCGGTGAAGTCGCCCTCGCCCATCTGGTCGCAGCAGCGCCGCTGCAGGTCGACGTAGAGATCGTCCAGGGTCTTGCCGCTGCCCTTGAGCAGTGCCTTCATGGCGTCGGTCTGCTCGCCTGCACCATCGAGCCCCGGCAAGTTGCTCGGGCGTGTTTTCAGGTCGATCTGACGGCCTTCGGTGAAGGCGATCTGGCTGCCACCCTGTTCGCCACGACGGAAGGTTTCGCCGCGCTGCTGCGCAGTGATCGGCGAGTTGCGTACCTGGCCCTTGTCGTCGACCCAGGTGAAGTAAGGGCTGCCGTTCTCGCTGCGCACGAAGCCGCGGTCCTCATAGGACTCGGCATCGATATACTCGGAAGAATGATCACCGTTGGGTAGCACATAGTCGGCACGCCCAGGCGCGACCTGGCCGGCGGCGTAGAAGCTGTTCTGCAGGTTGCCCTGGGCATCGACCCAGGTGAAATAACGACGCTTGCTCTCCCCCGCCGGCCGACTTCCCGGCCACTGGGTAGCGCTGACGTCGATCAACCGCGCTCGGTCGCTCTGGTCGATGCGCTTGTCCGCCTGGCGTTGCTGTTTGGCATAGCTGTCGTCGACGAAGGTGTTGTGCACCTGGCCGCTGTCGTCGACCCACGAC
This sequence comes from Pseudomonas sp. HS-18, assembly GCF_020401845.1. NCBI lineage: Bacteria > Pseudomonadati > Pseudomonadota > Gammaproteobacteria > Pseudomonadales > Pseudomonadaceae > Pseudomonas > Pseudomonas sp. HS-18. The sequence continues at coordinate 2,454,915 of NZ_CP084413.1, read as the reverse complement.
AGGTAGCGGCCGCTGGCGGCCTGCGCCGAGGCACTCAGGCCGGCGGCGGCGATGCAGGAGATCAGGAGGGTCAGCCTGCCCATGTTCATGCCCTCAGAAGGTGGTGCGGTAAGTCATGGCGAAGACGTAGGCCTTCACCGTGGTGCTGACATCGAGTCCGGCATAAGGGTTGTAGACCAGGTTGTCGATGCCGGTGCAGTTCAGGTTGCAGCTGGTGCCCGCCTTGATGCTCTGCTTGGAGACGAAGTAGTTGAAGCCCAGGTCGATCACCGTGTCCTTGTCCCACTGATAGCCCAGACCCAGGCCGTAGAGGTTGGCATCGCCAATGGGCACCAGGGCATCCGCCTTGTCCTTGGGAATCGCCGAGGGCCGGTACTCGTAACCGGCGCGCAGTTGCAGGCGGTCGTTGACGTCGTACTGCATGCCCATGGCGTAGCTCCAGGTGTCCTGGTAGCCGCGGTCGAGGATGATGCTGTGGTCGGTGGCGCCGTTGGGCGCGAAGTTCTTGGCGATACGCAGCAGGTCGAGCTCCTTGTCGAACTCGATTTCCAGCTTGTTCCAGTCGCTGTAGTCGGTCCACTTTAGGTCGAAGTTGAATTGCCACTTGTCGAACGGACGTACCTTGATGCCGGTGGAGAAGCTGTCCGGGTTGACCATGTTCAGCGTCGCCACGCCGTGCTCTTCCTCGGCATTGCCATAGGGGAACAGCGGGCTGAGGAAGGCGCCGAACACCGAGCTCTGCATGCCGGACCAGAAGCCCTGCCAGTCCTTGGTGTAGTCGACGCGGTACTTACCCTTGAGGTGCATGCGCGACTCGCTCTGGTAAGTCGCGCCCCAGGCGAACCAGTCGTAGGGCTCCCAGAGCACGCCGAGGTTGAAGCTCGGCGACAGGGTCTGCTGCATGTCCAGCTTGAGGTTGGCCAGCGAATCGTAGGGGCCGATGCGGCCACCGCAGACGTTGAACACCAACTCGACGATCTCCTGCGCGCCCGGCACACAGGTGGTGTCGTGCAGGGTCTGCAGCAGGCCGGTGAGCAGGCCGGGGTTGCGGAAGTCGGTGTCCAGGGCCATGGCCTGGTGCGAGAAGCCGATCGACAGGCCCGCCGACAGCGTGTCGTTGACCTCATAGCCCACCGAGGGCGAGAAGTAGGTGATGCGTTGCAGCGAGACGCGACGGCCTTCGTAGCGCGCCGGGTCGCTGTCGGAGTCGCGCGAATAGCCCAGCGCCTGGGGCGCGTAGACGTTGGTGGCGAAGGTGAACTTGGAGCCGGGCGGGTTGATCGACAGCCCCGCCAGTGGCGCCACCAGCAGCGGCATGTCGGTCATGCCGCCGAGGCCCGGCAGGTACATGGTCGGGGTCAGGGTACGGCTGTTCTGGCCGGCCACCGGGTCGTCGTCCAGGCCGAATGCGGCGGAGCCATAGTCCGGCGGTGCCTTGAAACCAGCGCGGATGTCCATGACCCCGGTGATCAGCTTGATCTGGGTCTGGCGACCCTTGAGCTTGGTCAGGGCGGCGGGGTTGTAGTGCACCGCGTCGATGCCGGTGGAGTCGGCCGTGACCGCGTTGGCCATGGCCATGGCCTTGGGGTTGCCGATGGTCAGGTCGTTGGCCAACTGGGCGTTGGCGAGCGTCGCCCAGCCAAACCCCACCCCTGCCATCGCCACCGCGAGGGGCGAAATGCGCATAGTCATGTGGTAGTCGCTCGTCGGTTACTGGGCTTTGAGGCCTTGGATATCCAGGGGTAGGGAAACCCCCAGCAGTACATCCGGCGAGTCTTCGGTCAGACCGAAACCGGCGTTCACGTTGACGATGTAGTCCGGCGATGTTCGCAGGCCGAGCGAGAAGTTCATGATCGCGCTGGTCTGCTCGGGTGCCTCGACCGTACGGTCGTTGAAGTAGTACTTGTTCTTGAACGAGTAGGCCATCTGGTAGGAGGTGGCCAGGGAAACGTCGTAGGACAGTGCGTAGGCCATGCCCATGGCGAAGTTCAGGGTATCGCCCGGCACCACCTTCTCCAGTTCTTCGCCGTACTGGTTCTGGTGGATGTCGTCGACCTTCATGTTGTAGGTGTAACCGAGGGAGCCGTAGAGCACGACCGGGTCGATCACGTAGGACATGTTGGCACCGGCGCCCAGGCTGTAGAAACCGTTGCCGGTGGAAACGTCGTCCTGCACGTTACCCTTGTACGGGCTGTCGCCGGTGGGCAGGCCGAGGGTTGCGTAGAGCGTGGTGACCGGCCGGCCGCGACGCGCCGCCCAGGGCTGCCAGCGCAGGGTCGCGGAAACGTCGCCCAGACTGTAGGCATGGATGTCACGCTCGGTGTCGTACTTGGCAACGAAGGGCAGACGCATGCTGAAGGTCAGGTTGTCCCAGATGCCGTAGTCGAAGGTGAAGGAATTGGTGAAGGTGTGCTGCGCCTCGCTCTGGGCCAGTACGCTGTAGACGTTCTCGCCACTGCGCACGGCCTGCAGGCGCGTGTCGCGCATCAGGGTGTAGTCGAAGCCGTAGGTCAGCTGGCGCTCACCCTTCTTGAGCAGGGTGTAGCTTTTCTCGGCGGCCTGGAACACCTGCTCCAGCGCCTTGGCGCTGTCGGCATCGGTGTCCTTCTTGGCCAGCGCGTCACGCGCGTCTTCGGTTGTCGCTTCTTCGGCGATGGTGCTGGTGCTGGTGCTTACCAGCAAGGCCAGAGCGGCAACGCACGCAAACCCCTTGAAATCCATGTTGCTATCCCCTGGTCTTGTTCTTATTCGTCTGGGCCGATCGGGCGATCACTTGCGCCGGATGTACTGAACATCCCCCTTCGTGGCGGCTTCGCCAATCTGGTTCTGGGTGAGCTTGCTCATCTCCGGGAATTCGCGGAATGCCAGCAGGCTGACGGTCCGGTCATCCACCAGACGCAGGTCGGCCTCGCGCAGCTCCAGGGCGTTCTTGGGCTCCTGGCCGCTGGGGTAGATGACGAAGAGCACGTTCTGGTCCCAGATTTCTTCGAAACGGGCGCGGGTGAAACTGATGTTGCCCAAGGCAGGATCGGCAACGAAGACGTGGTCGTTGTAGACATCGCGGACCACGACGAAATGCTTGAAGCCGGCATAGTGGATCGGCACCAGCGCCGGGTGTTCGAGCGAGTCCAGGTCGGAGAACTCGGCACGGAAGCCGCCACTCTTGTAGCCGAGTGCAGCGGCATAACGCTTCATGTCCAGAAGCGAGAAACCACGGCGCTGGACGATCTTGTCGGCCTCGCCGTACTTGATCAGGCCTTCCATGACCTGACGCTCTTCCAGATTGCGGCCCAGGTAGTAATCCAGCAGCGTGGTCAGTGCCGCCGAGCCACAGCTGTAGTCATAGGCCTGGCGGATAACGTTGCGGAACTGCACCTGGCTCATCGGTTCAAGTTGCACCGACTCGCGAAACGGTCCGTTGGGCGTGAGCGGCTGCGAGATATTCACTGTGCCCTGCTGCTGCGGCTTGGTATCCACCGCCTGGGTAAAACCGAACAGACCCAGCAGGCTTCCCAGCAGAATCTCGAACATCCAGCCCCCTTCGCTTCAATCCTGGAAAAACCTTGCCGGCAGGCGCCGGCAAGGGTTACCGCGCGTACAACCTCGGGATCAGTGACCCCAGACCTTCACGGTCGAACCAGCCAGGTTCAGGTTGGAAACGGTCAGCGAGCCAATGCTGGCTCCAGTGGTGCCAACCTTGACGGCGTCGATGGTAACGTCGCCGGTCACGGTGGGCAGACCGATGGCGAGCTGCTGGGTTGCAACAGCGGTGCCGCCACCGGACGGGGTGATGTTGGTGGTCACCACGTCGACAGTCATCGGGGCGTTGTCGGCAATGGTCACGCTCGGCAGATGGATACCCTGCAGGACCAGGGAACCGCCGCCGGCATCGGCGTCCTTGTAGGTGATGGCGCCGATGGAGGCGTTGAAGGTACCGGAAATGCTGATGCCATCCTGGCCGGTGATACCGGACAGTGCAGCGTCATCCATGGATTTCATGTCGGCATGTGCCAGGAACGGAGCGGCCAGAACTGCGCTTGCAAGAACCAGTTGCTTGATTTTCATTGTTATAAATCTCCAGTGTTCAGGTGGGGTTGCCCCAGGCACTGCAAGGGGCGTCCTACCCCGCTGCAGGTTGACCGGCTGCTGCCGATCTTCCAGACCCACGACTTCTTCCTTAGGCGCCGCAGGTATGGATTCGTGAAGCACGAAGCTTCGCGTCCTGATCTCCAAGCTACTGACCCGCCGTGAACCTGCCAGCCCATCCAAGGGATGGCGCAAACGAACCGTCTGACTCAAGCTTCGCTCAGCAATCCCAGACTCTTTCCCTTGAGAACCGCCTGAGTCCGACTGCGCACGCCGAGCTTGGCGAACAGGTTGTGCAGATGCCACTTGATGGTGGCCTCCGACAAATGCACCGCCTGGGCGATGTCGCGGTTCGACAAACCCGCCGCCACGAGCCGCAGAATCTCCCGCTCTCGATGGCTAACATCCTGATTCTCTTCGAAACTTTCCGGATCGACAGACAGCCTTCGGCACTGCTCGCGAAGCATTTCCGCAACCCCCTGCCAGGCCGAGGCACGTTTGGGTTCAGCTACCTTCCAGGCATCCCAGAGCGGTAGCAGCCACAGCGCGTCGTCCTGGAACAGCCGCCGGTAGCCCAGGTTCCAGGCTTCTTCCAGGGTGGGAGCGAACAAAGCGAAGGCTTTTTCGCTGTTACCTTTCTGCCAATACGCCACAGAAAGTAACAGCGAAAGACGCAGCCGCCGGTCGCGCTGATAAAGTGAGGTAAAGCCCGCCAGGCACGATTCCAGACGCTGCTGGGCACGCTCGGCATGGCGCTCTGACAGAGCCAGGCGCGCCTCGGCCATCACCAGTGCGGAGTGAGCGTCGGCATAGCGCTCGGCGTTGAGCCCGGAGAGATGCCCCGCCAGTTGCAGGCACACACGCTCGGCCTCGTTCGGCCGGCGCATCCACAGCAGCAATTGCACCTTGCAGCTCATGGCCAACGCATGCACACGCTCATAGCCCGGCGACTGCAGGCCAACCAACCATTCGTCGAGCTGGGCCAACCCTTGTTCGGCTTCACCGGCAAAGAAACGCGCCCTGGCCATCACCAGTTGACCACGACTGATCAGCTCCACCGGCGTGGCGACATCGCGCCAGGTGGTGGCCAAGGGCAATTCGGCGAGAATCGCCGCGTGGCGATCCTGCTCATACAGCAAATCGGCATAGGCCAGGGACAGCGGTCCGCCGACCCGACTGCGCCGACCGAAAACCCGTTCCACTCGGCTGCGCGCGCTTTCGGCAATGGTCCGGCCGCGCTCCAGTTCGCCGCGTTCCTTGCAGATCAGCGCTTCGATCATGCTGACCACGACCTGCAGGTATTCGCTATCGGCCATGCGCAGGCAATCACGGGCAACACCGATGGCGTTGGCCGCCTCGGCATAGTCACCCAGCAGCGCATACGCAGCCGCCTGGATGCACGACAGGCTGGCGCGAAACACCGGCTGGCTGCCCGGCACCAGCGCCAGCCACTGGCGCGCCACCTTCAGGCAAGCCTCCAGTTTGTCCTGGTAGAGCAGCACGAGCGCCTTCAGCACCTGGGCCACGGCGAGCAACTCGGCCATGCCGAAGTGGCGCACCTTGCCCTGGCCCTGCAGCAGCCGGACGCTGAGCTCTTCGATCAGCGCCTCGGCCTCGGCGAACTTCTGCTCGAAGGCCAGCTGCCAAGCGTAGAAGATCTGAAACACCGGATGTTCGCGGATCACCTCGGCAGGAATGCTGCTGAGCATGCCGAGAATGCCGTAGACGCGGTTGCCGGCGATCAGCTTGGCGCCCTGGCGCTCCAGCAGGTCGGCGGCAAACGCATAGTCACGGGCGCGCAGGGCGTACTTGATCGCGCGGTCAGCCATGTCGCGACTCTCGCACCAGCGAGCCGCGGCGTGCAGCAGCGGTGTCGGGTCGGAGTTGCGCGCCAGGCGGCCCTGGAGGAACTCGGCGAACAGGTGGTGATAACGAAACCACTCGCGCTGGTCGTCCAGCGGGATGATGAACAGTTGCTCATTCTGCAACCGCATCAGCATGTCCAGGCCATCCCGGCGCCCGGTCAGCGCATTGCACAGCTCGGCGCAGAACTCGTCGAGCACCGAGGTCTGGTCGAGGAACTGCTGCAGCGGTTCGGGCAGGCTGCGCAGCACGTCCTCGGCGAGGTAATCGGCGAGGTCGCGCTCGGTACCGGAGAGCCCCTTGAGCAGCGCCGCGCGATCCGGATTGCGCGCCAGAGCCAGCGCCGCGAGATGCAGCGCAGTGATCCAGCCTTCCGTGCGCTTGTGCAGCAGTTTGAGCTCGCTGTCGCTCAGCGCCAGGCCCTTGAGTTCGGTAAGGAAGGTGTCGGTTTCCTCGCGGGTCAGGCGCAGGTCGTCACCGCTCAGGCAGAAGGCCCACGGCGCCAGGCCCGGCTCGTCCACCAGGAAGCGCGGGCGATAACGGGTGCTGGTGACCAGGCGAATGTTGTCCGGCAGGTGCTCGATCAGGTAGCGCGCGCCGTGGGCCAGGGCCGGGTGGCGAATCTGGTGGAAGTCGTCGAGGAACAGGTACAGCGGCCCGTCGAGGCGGCTGAGATCCGAGAGGAAGGCGTCGATGATGCCTTCCAGCGGCAGGGTCATGTCCGACTGCAGCAGGTTCGAGGTGTTGGTGCCGAAGTCCGCCTCGACACTGCGAATGCTCGCCACCAGGTACTGCACCAGTCGCTGCGGCTCGCTGTCACCCTCGTCGCAGGACATCCAGGCGACCCGTGCCCCGCTCTGCATCAGGCGCTGGCGGAACAGGCTGAGAATGGTGCTCTTGCCGAAGCCGGCCGGTGCACTGAGGATCAGCACGCGCTGCTGGCGATTGGCGTACAGGCGATCGATCAGGGCGCGGCGCGGAAGCAGCGAATCGCTGTCGGTGCGCGGCGGGAACAGCTTGGTGCGCAGCAGCGGCATGGGCTGCTGCGGCAGTGTGGTCAGGGTCGTCATGTCAGAGCAGACTCAGCTCGCGGGCACGGCGTATCGCTTGGGTCCGATTGCGCACCTTGAGCTTCTCGTAGATGTTGTGCAGGTGCCATTTGACGGTGCCCAGGGCCAGCGACAGCTGCTGGCCGATCTCCTCGTTGGAGAGTCCCTGGGCCGCCAGGCATACCACCTCGCGCTCGCGGTCGGTCAGACCTTCCTCGAGCACCTCGGGTGACCTGCGTGCTTCCTGCCCCGGCCAGACGGTCAACATTCCGCGAATGAAGACCTGCAGTGCCGGTTGTCGCTCGGTGGATTCCAGCTGCTGCAGCAACTGGCGAATCCCCTCGCCTTCCTCGATGAAAATGCTCCGCACCCCCTCCCGCTCGGCGCCGACCAGGCATTGGCCGAGCAGGCTGTGGGAGCGCTCCTGATAGCCCAGGCGCTGGTAGCTCAAGGCCGCCAGCAGGTCCAGGCGCAGCCGTTGCAGGCCGTGCCAGCCCGGCTGCAGCATGCCGCGCAGTTGGGTGATTTCGTGCAGCGCCTCGCTGAAGTGCCCGCGCGCCTGGAGCAGGCGAACCCGGCTGATGCCCTGTACCCAGAGCACCGGGTTGAACGGCATCTGCTTGTAGTGGCTGGCGAGCTTGGCCCAGTCGATGGTCTTGAGGCGCTGCTCGGCGCGCTTGCAGCGATCAGTGGCGGTTTCCTGGAGGATCAGGTTGATCTCCTCGCCCACTGCCATGGCAAAGAAGCGCCAGGACTGGTTGCGCGAGGCCAGGGTCTGCATCAGACCCAGCGTGGCCAGCGCCTCCTTGCCGCGCCCCTGCAGGCGCTGGATGCGCGCCAGGCACTGCATGCCCTGAGCGTAGAGGTCGATGGGATTGACCACATCGACCCGACCCAGAGCCCAGCGCAGCCGCTCTTCCAGGCCGTCCAGCTCGGTACGGTAGTAAGCGGTCAGCGCTTCGGCGATGGCCGGCAGGGCGAGCGCCTGGGAGCGCTTGTCGAACAGCGGCATGGCCTGCTCGCGCACGCGCTCGATGAGCATCTGCGCCTGTTTGACCTGGCCCTGCTCCAGCGCCAGCACCACTTCGATGGTGCACTGCTGCATGTGCAGGTAGCGGCCGTCGAGGAAGTGGTTGCGCTGTTGCGCCAACCCCATCAATCGACGTGCCTGCTCCGCCTGGCCACGCACGACCTGGGCGAAGGCCGCGATCAGCAGGATGGCTCCCTCGAGAAACGCCGAGTTCTGACCCAGCTGGCTCTCCACCTTGCGCGCCAGGGTGATGCACTGCTCTAGGTCATCCTTCTGCAGCGCCAGCACGGCCTTCACTGCCAGTGCCGAAAGGTACTGGTTGCCCATCGGGCCGCTGCCGCGCGAGTCGCCCCAGCGCGCCAGCAGCTCGTCGATCATGCGGTTGGCCTCGGGCAGGCTGAGCTCCGTGGCGCGGGTCCAGACGTCGCTGAGCACAAGGATCGGGTAGCGCTCGGCGATCTCGTTGGGCACATGTTTGCGCCAGCGCGAAATCAGGTACAGCTGGCCACGGTTGATCAGCTCCAGGCCGCAGCCGTCCACCAGCGCAGCGAGCATCTCCGGGTCCTCGGCGAGGCAGGCGTGCTCGATGGCCAGGGTCGGCATGTGGTGGTTGGTGAACCACAGGCTGGCGTTGAAGTGCAGTTGCTTGAAGCGTTCCGGGTCGCGCTCGCGCAGGCGGGCCCGGAGAAAGTCGGCGAACAACTGGTGGAAGCGGTACCACTGGCGATCCCGGTCCAGCGGCAGGAGGAACAGCTGCATGCTGTCCAGGTGCTCCAGCAGCGCCTGGCCATCCTGGCGACCGGTCAGGGTATTGGCCAGGTCGCCGTTCAGGCGATTGGCAATCCCCAGCGAGAGCAGTGCGTCCTGCACATCGGCGGGCAGGCGCTCGAACACCGCGCGCAGCAGGTAATCGCCCACCGCCGCCTTGTCGCTGCTGAGCAGCTTGAGGTCCTCCGGCGCGCCAGACTGCTGGCGCAACCACAGGCTGACCAGGTGCACCCCCGCCATCCAACCTTCGGTCTGGTTGTGCAGCGACTGCAGGCAGCTATCTTCGAGTTGCAGGCCATCGCGGGCCAGGTATTCGCGGGTTTCGTCGCGGGACAGGCGCAATTCGTCCTGGCCGATTTCCAGCAGCAGGCCCTTGGCGCGCCAGGTGGCGAGGTTCAGCGGCGGCTGGGAACGGCTGCCGATGGCCAGGGTGAGGCCGGGCGGCGCGTATTGCACCAGGCGATTGAGGCCGGCGAAGACGTCGGAATGGGTGATCTCATGCAGGTCGTCGAGTACCAGCAGGACCTTGCGCTCGTCGCGGGAGAGGTCCATCAGCAGGCTTTCCATGACCGCGACTACGGGCACGCGCATGGTGTTGCGCACGTAGCCCAGCGCATCCTCGCCGATGCCCGGCACGGCAGTGGCCAGCGCCTGGATGAGCTTCAGGCAAAAGCGGCCGGGATCGTCGTCGTCACTCTCCAGGGAGAGCCAGGCGACCTGGTGGCCTTCGCTCGCGCGCTTGCCGGCCAGCGCCGCCAGCGCGGTGGTCTTGCCAAAACCGGCCGGCGCGCAGAACTGCAGTATCGAGGCATAAGGATGACGGTCCAAGGCATTCTGGACCGCGGGACGAATCAAATAATCAGCAGGCACCCGAGGGGGTGTTAATCTGGAGCGCAGTAGGCTGCCGACTGCGGGCTCGAGCACTACATCCACGGCCTGTATCCCTATGTCATTATCGTTGTTGGTACGGAGCTTCTGTCCGTGGGATTTCTCACTTCTTATCAGAATGCGTTTCCTACGTAAACGGATGAAGAACGCTCTAGCATCGACTATCCAGCCGCAAGTGAACATCTAACGCACTGCACACTTTTGCCCATGCCTGACTGTTTCTTACACCCGCTTCCTTACGAAGAAGACCCGGGCGAACGCTTCGCCCTGATCCATCAGGCGCCCGGCGCCGTTCTCCTGGACGCCGGTCGCCCCATTGCCACCCGTGGACGCTATGACCTTCTGAGCGCCTGGCCATTGGCAGAACTGGCACCCACCACCGACGAATCGGCCAAGAGCTTTTTCGCCCGCGCAAGAGTCGCCTTGCAGAGCCTGGGCGAGGCAACAGTCCCGGATAATCGCAAAATGCCATTCGTCGGCGGAATGATCGGTTATCTCGGTTATGACTTCGGCCGGCGCGTCGAGCACCTGCCCGAGCCGAACCTCGACGACCTCGCCCTGCCCGATGCGCGCCTGGGCCTGTACACCTGGGCATTGATTACCGATCACGAGGAGTGCAGCAGCCAGTTAGTGTTCCACCCGTCTCTGGTAAGGAGAGAAAGGGAACGCTTGATCGGATTGTTCGAAGGCGCTCACGACGACGAAGCGCTGTCGCCCTTCCGGCTTTGCATGCCATTCCGTCCTGACCTGAGTCGCGAGCAATACCGCGAAGCGCTGGAGCGTGTGCACGGCTACATCCTCGCTGGCGACTGCTACCAGGTGAACTACACCCAGCGCTTCCGCGCGCCCTGCAGCGGCTCCCCCTGGCTGGCCTATCGCGCGCTGCGCGAGGCCTGTCCTACGCCGTTTGCCGGCTATCTGGCATTGCCTGGAGGCGCCGTCCTCAGCCTGTCGCCGGAGCGCTTCATCCAGCTTCACGGCAACCAGGTGGAAACCCGCCCGATCAAGGGTACCCGCCCGCGCGGCAATACCCCCGAGGCCGACCGGAACAACGCCGAAGCCCTGCTCGCCAGCGAGAAGGACCGCGCCGAGAACCTGATGATCGTCGACCTGCTGCGCAATGACCTGGGCCGTAGTTGCCGGCCGGGCAGCGTGCGTGTACCCGAGCTGTTCGCAGTGGAGACCTACCCCAATGTCCACCACCTGGTCAGCAGCGTGCGCGGCGAACTGGCGGCCGACAAGGATGCGCTGGACCTGCTCGAAGGCAGCTTCCCCGGCGGCTCCATCACCGGCGCACCGAAGGTTCGCGCCATGCAGATCATCGACGAACTGGAGCCGACCCAGCGCAGCATCTACTGCGGCAGCCTGCTCTATCTCGACGTTCGCGGCGAGATGGACAGCTCCATCGCCATCCGTACCGTGCTGGTGAAGGACGGCCAGGCCAGTTGCTGGGCCGGCGGCGGCATCGTGGCCGACTCCAACTGGGAGGAAGAATACGAGGAGTCGCTGACCAAGGTGGGCGTGCTGCTGCGCACACTGGAAAGCCTGTGAGGCTCGCTAGGATTGCCAGTTACCTACAGAAAAAGAAGCCGATAAGAAAAAGCCCCGCATCCGCGGGGCTTTTTCATCACAGCCGGTCTTACAGGTTGAGGGGGCGATTGGACGCCTTGAGGAATTCCTTCTTCAGGTCCTCATAGGTGTGCACCGCCGGGAACTGCGGGAACTCGCGAATCACGTTTTCCGGCGCGTGGAACAGGATGCCGGCGTGGGCTTCGGAGAGCATGGTGGTGTCGTTGTAGGAATCGCCAGCGGCGATGACACGGTAGTACAGGCTCTTGAAGGCGATGACCGACTGACGCTTCGGATCCTTCTGGCGCAGCTGGTAATCCACCACGCGATCAGTCTCGTCGGTGATCAGCTTGTGGCACAGCAGGGTCGGGAAACCGAGCTGGCGCATCAGCGGCTGGGAGAACTCGTAGAAGGTGTCGGAAAGGATCACCACCTGGAAGCGCTCGCGCAGCCAGTCGACGAACTCCACGGCGCCTTCCAGCGGCTTCAGGGTGGCGATCACTTCCTGGATGTCGGACAGCTTAAGGCCGTGCTCGTCGAGAATGCGCAGACGCTGCTTCATCAGCACGTCGTAGTCCGGAATATCGCGAGTCGTCGCCTTGAGCGCTTCGATACCGGTTTTTTCAGCGAAGGCGATCCAGATTTCCGGAACCAGAACCCCTTCCAGGTCGAGACAGGCGATTTCCACGAACGATTTCCCCGCAGGATTGACTTGAGAGGCGGCACTCTAGCCGCTCGCTCCAAGCGGCGCAACGCGGCACTTATACCCAAACACATCAGTCGACCTTCCTGATGGTTATTTAGGGGCATATCCCCCTCTTTGCTACCATCGCGCCCACAGAGCGCACTGCGCCATTAAAACTAGGAATACCGCCTGATGAGCCTCCCGTTCGATATCGCGGAAATCGCCGCGAGCTACGCCAGCAAATCCCCACAGGACATCCTGAAGTTTGCCTTCGAGCACTTCGGCGACGACCTGTGGATTTCCTTCAGCGGCGCCGAGGACGTGGTGCTGGTGGACATGGCCTGGAAGCTCAACAAGAACGTCAAGGTATTCAGCCTGGACACCGGCCGCCTGCATCCGGAGACCTATCGCTTCATCGAACAGGTCCGCGAGCACTATGGTATCGCCATCGAGGTGATGACCCCGGACCCTCGCCTGCTGGAGCCGTTCGTCAAGGAAAAGGGCTTGTTCAGCTTCTTCAAGGACGGCCACGGCGAGTGCTGCGGCATCCGCAAGATCGAGCCGCTCAAGCGCAAACTCTCCACCGTGACCGCCTGGGCCACCGGGCAGCGCAAGGACCAGAGCCCCGGCACCCGCAGCCAGGTCGCCGTGGTCGAGCTGGACGGAGCCTTCTCCACTCCGGAAAAGCCGCTGGTCAAGTTCAACCCGCTGGCCAACATGAGCAGCGAAGACGTCTGGGCCTACATCCGCATGCTGGAAATCCCCTACAACAGCCTGCATGAGCGCGGCTTCATCAGCATCGGCTGCGAGCCCTGCACCCGCCCCGTGCTGCCGAACCAGCACGAGCGCGAAGGCCGCTGGTGGTGGGAAGAAGCCACGCAGAAAGAGTGTGGCCTGCACGCCGGTAATTTGATCAGCAAGGCCTGAAGCCTTACCCTCGACTGACGGAAAATTCCTTGTCTACCCGCAGCACAGGATCGGACTCCTCCACGCCTGCGGCGGAGTCGATCCCATGCGTATCACCCTGGTGAAAAAGGTCCTGGCCGATGGCCAGGACTGCCGCAAGTGCCGCGAAGTCCACGAACGCCTGGTCAAGGGTGGCTACCTGAGCCGCATCGACCGCACCCTGGTCGCCGACGAGCGCAACCCCGCCAGCACCGGCTGGCTGGTTGCCGCACAGTACGGCGTGGACACCGCACCGTTCTTCGTGGTTCGTCACGATGACGGCCGCGAGGTGGTCTACACGGTGTTCATGAGCTTCCTCCACGAGGTGCTCGAAGGCCGTGGAGAGCTACCGCTGGACTCACGCGAGGCCCTCGCTGAACTGGCGCGGCGCGACGATCTGGATCGCCTGTAAACCTCAGCCTTGGCGCTTTCTTGATGGGCCAGTTCTGCCCGCCCCTGAGACACAAGGAAGCTTCCCCATGGCCGACGGTTCGGATCGCACGCGCCCGAGCATTCCCGATACTGCGCTAGCGCATAGGCTGATATGAAAAAGCCCGGCAGATGCCGGGCTTCTCGCTGCTATGAACGCAATCAGTAGACCGGTAGCTCGATACCGTCGAACAGCTCATCCAGCTCGGTCTTGTTATGGCACTGCACGGCCTTGGCCAGCAGGTCGCGGGTCAGGTGGGGGGCGAACTTCTCGATGAAGTCGCACATGAAACCGCGCAGGAAGGTGCCGCGACGGAAGCCGATCTTGGTCACGCTGGATTCGAACAGGTGGCTGGCGTCGAGCATCACCAGATCGCTATCCAGCTTCGGATCGACTGCCATGTGCGCGACGATGCCGACGCCCAGGCCCAAGCGCACGTAAGTCTTGATCACGTCGGCGTCGGCCGCGGTGAACACCACCTTGGGCACCAGGCCGCGCTGGTTGAAGGCCTCGTCCAGCTTGGAGCGGCCGGTAAAGCCGAACACGTAGGTGACGATGGGCTGCTCGGCCAGCAGCTCCAGGGTCAGCTTCGGCACCTTGGTCAGCGGGTGGCCCTGGGGCACGATCACGCATCGGTTCCAGCGATAGCAGGGCATCATGATCAGGTCACCGAACAGCTCCAGGGCCTCGGTGGCGATGGCGAAGTCGACGGTGCCGTCGGCGGCCATCTCGGCGATCTGCATGGGCGTGCCCTGGTGCATGTGCAGGGAGACGTCCGGATATTGCTTGATGAAACCACTGATCACGCCAGGCAGCGCATACCGCGCCTGGGTGTGCGTGGTAGCGATGGACAGGGTGCCCTTCTTCTCGTTGGAGAACTCCTGGGCTATCTGCTTGATGCTTTCGACCTTGCGCAGGATCTCGCCGGCCGTGGTGATGATGCGCTCACCGGCCGGGGTAACGCGGGTCAAGTGCTTGCCGCTGCGGGCGAAGACTTCGACACCCAGCTCGTCTTCCAGCAGGCGGATCTGCTTGCTGATGCCGGGCTGGGAGGTGTAGAGGCTTTGGGCGGTAGCGGAGACGTTCAGATCGTGGTGCGCGACTTCCCAGATATAGCGCAGTTGCTGAAGCTTCATGGACTTTCCTCGAAATGAATGTCGCGACCCGCGATCAGGGGCTTGTCGTTTTATAACCATATTAATGGTTTAAGGAATAAAACTAGACGTTTTTTTTTGCCCTGCATGCCATTCGTCTAAAGCCCTACACAAATTCCGGGCTTGCCCGACGTATCGTCACAAAGCGCTCAACGGTGCTGCAGCATCGGTACCAGGTAGACCGGCACCTCGGCCAGTTGCACGAGTCGCCCGGCGGTGCGCCCCAGTGGCGTGTTCAGCCCCTCCCCGTGGCTGTGGCTGCCGGCGACTATGATGTCGACGCCCAGGCGCTTGGCTTCATCGAGAATCACCATCGGCGCATCCCCCTGCACCACGCGCACCGAGCGGATCAGTTCGGCATCCTGGCGCGCTTCCCCCAACTCGTCGCGGAACCCCTCCATCACCCGCTGCTCGATGCTGCCCATGACGTTGGCCAGGCCATGGGTGCGCATCTCGTTCAGCGTGCCTTCGTCCAGATAGGTCTGCAGGACGGACTCGGCGAACAGCCCCAGCGGCTCCACCGCGTGCACGACATACACCTCGGCTCCGTAGGCACGGGCCAGCGAAAGTGCGTGCTGAAGGACATAGGGGGCGTAGAGACCGAGGTCAGTGGCGTAAAGAATCGATCGGATCATGCGGCCTCCTCGACTGCCTGCGCGGCGGGGCCTATCCAGCAGCGTAGCAGGAGAACGCGAATCGCTCCGATAAGGCCGGATGTCGCGGCCCAGCGGCTATCCGGCGACCTGCTTCTCGTTGCTCACACCATGGGGGACATGGCCGGTGGCTACCACTTCCCGGGCCTTCTCGCAGTGCATCGGCTGGTCGTCGAAGAACACGTCCGCGGCGAAGGCTTCGAGGAAAGCGGCCTTGTCCAGACCACCAAGGAACAGCGATTCGTCCAGGCGGATATCCCACTCGCGCAACGTGCGGATCACCCGCTCGTGGGCCGGGGCGGACCGCGCAGTGACAAGAGCCGTGCGGATCGGGCAGGACTCCTGCGGGAAGGCCTGCTGCACACGGTTCAGCGCCGCCAGAAAGGGCTTGAACGGCCCTCCGCCCAGCGGCTCGCGGGCGGACTCGCGCTCGTGGGTCTGGAAGGCTTCAAGCCCGCCCTGCTGGTAGACGCGTTCGGAGTCGTCGGAGAACAGCACGGCATCGCCGTCGAAGGCGAAACGCAGCTCGCCATTGGCCTCCCGGCGTGTGCCGCCGGAGAGGATGGTTGCCGCGGCGAAGCCGGCATCCAATGCGTTGCGCACGTCCTCGATGTGGGTCGAGAGGAACAGGTGGCAGTTGAACGCCTTGAGGTACGGATAGGGGCTGCGACCGCCGACGAAGGCGGCGCGCGAGATGCCCAGGCCGTAATGCTGGATGGAGTTGAACACGCGCAGGCCGGTGTCGGCGCTGTTGCGCGAGACCAGGATGACCTCCACCGGCGCGCTGTCGGTCCCGCCATTGAGGGCCAGTAGCTTCTGCACCAGGGCAAATGCATCGCCTGGCGGCAGGACTTCGTCCTCTCGGGCGATCTGGTATTGGCGATAGGCCTCGACACCCTCGCTTTCATAGACCTGATGGCTTTCCCGCAGATCGAACAGCGCCCGCGAGGAAATAGCCACCACCAGCTTGTCGCCCAACCCTTTTGCCATGCTTCCCCCGGCGTTCGTCAGCGAGCCTGGTTGCGCGCGTCGATGAAGCGCAGCGCGCGATACAGCGCCTCGATCTTCGGCAGTTCGCACCCGGCCCGGCGTGCAGCTTCCAGTGGCGCCGCGTAGATAGCGCCCAGTTCCAGCGGTCGGCGCTGGGCGAAGTCATGGTACATGCTCGGCAGGTAGTCAGGCATGGCATCCGTGGAGCTGAGCATGGCGCCAACAATGCCCGGAGGCAGCGAATGCCCGCTGGCGGCGGCGCCGGCGATGACTTCTTCCATCAGCTCGGCGACCAGGGCGCGGCTGTCAGGGTTGTCCATGATCGCCCGCGTGCCGCTGTCGAGCAGCACGGAGAGGCCGTTGTAGGGGATGTTCCAGACCAGCTTCTGCCAGCGCGCCTGCTCCAGGTTGGGCATGGCGTTGGAGTCCAGGCCCGCGCTGCGAAACAGTGCGGCGCCCTCCTCCACTATCGCCTGGCGCGCCTCGGCCTCGTCGGCAGGGCCGGAGTGATAGCCGATGTTGACGCCGCCGAAGGCCTGGTGCTCGATCACACCCGGCTCGGCGCGATGCACGCAGATGAAGCACAGTCCACCCAGCAGATGGATGTGCTCGGGCAACAGAGCCCGCAATTCGTCTTCCACGGCGAGGCCGTTCTGCAGCAGCAGGACCTTCGCACCCTGTGCAGCGGCCTGAATGATCAGCGGCGCGAGGTCGGCGTTACTGGTGGTCTTGGCGCCCACCAGCAGCCAATCGCAGGGCGGCATCTTCGCCACGTCGGCATAGGCATTCACTGGCGCCAGGCTCAGCGTGCCATGCACCTGGCTGTTCAGGCGCAGACCGTTCTGCGCGACAGCGGGGTATTCGCTGCGCAGCAGGAAATGCACGTCGTGGCCGGCACGGGCCAGCATCAGGCCGTAGAAACCGCCAATGGCGCCGGTTCCGATGATGCCGATTCGCAGATTCATCAAGGCAACTCCTCAGCAGGGCGCGACAGGGCATCGCGCAGGGCTTGGATCAGGGGTTCGGGGCGCAGGGGGGCATGGATAGCGCCCAGGAAGTGGCCGTCGCACACCAGGAACAGTGAAGGCAGGTGGAAAACTTCATAGCGCTCGACCAGGCCACCGCTGTGCCCGGCGTCGATCCAGCACAGGCGAGCCACCGGCAGGTGGAACTGCGGCAGAGCCTGCCGCGCCCAGCGACAGGTGGAGCAGCCTTCTCCAGTGAAAATCAGCAGCGACGCGCCCGGCAGCTCCAGCAGCCGGCGGTCGGCATCCAGGTCGGTCAGCTCCAGGGCCGGCACTATACTCAAGGTGCCACCACTATAAAGATTGCAGTCGGAGCGTTCCGTCATGCGTCAGTTCCTGCGTCACCCTTGCGATTTTCCGGTCGAGCTGGTCATCCGCAAACAGACTTTCCTGCCGCGCCAGCGGTTGCACAATATCAGCCTGGGCGGTGTCGCGTGCAATTCGCCACGGGGCTTTCGCCGCGGCACCTCCATCGAACTGCGCATCCCCCTGCTGGGCGACTCCGCCCGCTACCCCGGCATCATCGCCTGGAGCCGCAAGCAGGCCAGCGACTATCGCGTGGGCATCGCCTTCATCGACGAGGACACGCTGTTCCGGGCACGCATGGTGGAGCAGGTCTGCCAGATCGAGCAGTACCGCCGCCAGCGGGAGCGGGCCAGCGGCAACAGCCTGCCTTTCGAGGACCTGGCACTGGAGTGGATCGCGCAGAACGCCGCGGACTTCCCATTGTTTTGCGCGGTCTGATCGACGTCGCGCAGAAAGTTGCGCAAATGCCCGTGTTGCGGGCACTTTCCTGCATCGAGCCATTGTCGAGGTCACGCCTGAACGGTTAAGGTTCGGGTTCCCCTTAGCGACACATTTGCCTGCGCCCCATCGCACGGGGATTTCTGGCGGCCGGCACCCGTGACCTGATTGAGTACCACGATGGCTGATTTACAGATCGACGACCTTAACGTTGCCTCCAACGAGACACTGATCACGCCGGAGCAGCTCAAGCGCGAAATCCCCCTGACCGATGCCGCCCTGCGCACCGTCGCCAATGGCCGCCAGGTCGTCCGCGACATCCTCGACGGCAAGGACCACCGCCTGTTCGTGGTGATCGGCCCCTGCTCGATCCACGACATCAAGGCCGCCCACGAATACGCCGAGCGCCTGAAGGTGCTGGCCGCGGAAGTCTCCGACACCCTGTTCCTGGTGATGCGCGTGTACTTCGAGAAGCCGCGTACCACCGTCGGCTGGAAGGGCCTGATCAACGACCCGTACCTGGACGACTCCTTCAAGATCCAGGACGGCCTGCACATCGGCCGCCAGCTGCTGCGCGACCTCGCCGAGATGGGCCTGCCCACCGCCACCGAAGCGCTCGACCCGATCTCCCCGCAGTACCTGCAGGACCTGATCAGCTGGTCGGCCATCGGCGCGCGCACCACCGAATCCCAGACCCACCGCGAGATGGCCTCCGGCCTGTCCTCGGCGGTCGGCTTCAAGAACGGCACCGACGGCAGCCTGACCGTGGCGATCAACGCCCTGCAGTCGGTTTCCAGCCCGCACCGTTTCCTGGGTATCAATCAGGAAGGCGGCGTCTCCATCGTCACCACCAAGGGCAACGCCTACGGCCACGTGGTGCTGCGCGGCGGCAACGGCAAGCCGAACTATGACTCGGTCAGCGTCGCCCTGTGCGAGCAGGAACTGACCAAGGCGAAGATCCCGCTCAACGTGATGGTCGACTGCAGCCACGCCAATTCCAACAAGGACCCGGCCCTGCAGCCGCTGGTGATGGACAACGTCGCCAACCAGATCGCCGAAGGTAACAATTCCATCGTCGGCCTGATGGTCGAAAGCCACCTGGGCTGGGGCGCTCAGCCAATCCCGAAGGATCTGTGCCAGCTGAAATACGGCGTGTCGATCACCGACGCCTGCATCGACTGGGACACCACCGAGAAGGCAGTGCGCAGCATGCATGCCAAGCTCAAGGACGTCCTGCCCAAGCGCCAGCGCGGCTGACGCTTCGAGCGGATAGGAAGAAGCCGGGCAGATGCCCGGCTTTTTCTTTGGCAAATTCTGCACCGGTGCTTTTTGTAGGAGCGAGCCTGCTCGCGAATCGCTTGACGCTGGGTAGAAACACCGTTTGCGAGCATGCTCGCTCCTACAGAACTTCTGCCGGAAATGGAATTCCATTAGGCATAAAAAAGCCCGGCATTGGCCGGGCTTTTCATTTCTGCGCCCTGATGATCAGAGCGCAGTATCAGTGTGGCGCTGGCGGCGCTCCAGGTAGCGCTCCACATAGGAGCACGACGGGATGACGCTGTAGCCCTTGCGCTCGGCGAACTGCAGCGCGTGTTCGGTGAGGGCGGCGGCGATGCCGCGGCCGCGAAGGCTGTCCGGAACGAAAGTGCGATAGATGTCGAGCGTCTGCTTGCCCAGATCCATGTAGGCCAGATAGGCGCGATGACCATCAACAGTCGTTACGAACTGGTGGCTGGTTTCATCATGCTGGATGGACAACGACTCACTCACTTGCTCTCTCCTTCCGGGGGCCTCACAACATGACCCGCACCTGATTGATCTTGTTCAGGCGGAGGAACATTTCTGCCGAGCCGGTCCCCATCAGGACCGTGATATAGGCTCGACCGTTCTCCACCTTGTGCAGCACACCCTGGTAATAGGCACCATCGAACGTGATGAACTGCAGGCGCTTGCCGGTGTACTGGGCAAGGCTTTCAACGCTAACGAACTCATATTGCTGCGTTCTGGCCTGCGACTCAACCGTTTCTTGGGCCGAAACCATTTGATATTGGCTTTCCGGCGTGATTTTTTTCTTCAGCGGATCGACCCAGGCGAATCCCAGCGGTGTAACCGACTGCTGGTTTACTAAGACGACCGGATGCAGCATCTGAATCACATCCTTGGGCTCGAAAAATTGCAGGCCGTCCCAGGCCATACCCTCACTGGGGGTCAGCTCAACGCGCAGCGAGCGCGGGTCTTCTAGGTAACGGCCGTAAGCCTCGAGCACCGGCTTGTCCAGGGCGATACGCTGTTGGCGCAGCGCCTTGTCGAACTGTTCCAGCGAAAGCGCGGTATACGCCTTCTGGTCCACGCCCAGCTTGCCCCGGCAGAATTCGCTGACTCGGCGCTGGTACTGGTTGTCATTCATCTCGACGACGACCTGAGACACCCGCGGCGGATTCACACGCATATCGCCCGGGCGCTCGGAGACGTTCATCAGCGTCATGCTGGTGTGCATGTCCAGCATGTCGCGGGTGTCGCTACGCAGGTCGAAGGTCAGGGTCTGCGCGCCCGGCTGCAGGCGGTAGGAGAACTCGATGTCCGATTCGAGGGTGCGGTAACCCATCTGCAGCAACTCATCGACACCGATGTTGCGTACGTTGCCGCAGGCCACTTCGCTCATGGCGGTGAAGGCGCTCTTCTCCGCCGGCTGGGCGTACAGCGACTGCATGAACGGGCCATGAATCTGCAGTTCAACGCCCTTCAGGTCCACCGCCATCTGCTCCGGCAGCTTGCCCTCGCCCAGGCGCTCCTTGAAGCTGAGCAGTTCGCGCAGGCCATTGAACTTCAACTGTGCATGGGAAACCTTCAGGCTGTCACCGGCCATTGGCACCCTGATCACCACGTTCTGCAGCCCCACCCGACCGTCGAAGGACGAGGAAATGCCACCGTAGGAGATCTCCATGAATGGCGAAACACGAGCGATTGCGTCGTTCACCACACTGCGCACAGAGAGCCAGAGCGACGCCTTGATGATCAAGGCAATCGCAACGATAGCAAAAAGAGACCACTTGAGAATCTTCGACATGGAAGGCACATCCTGGATTGTGCGAGAGCGGGGCGCAGGGATAGTGGCAGCTTAACAGCACACCCTCGACCTCTCTATGAGAGCTGCGAGAATTTGCGTGCACAGCGCACAGATATCGCCCGAATTTAGTGGCCGCTGGATGACCCACCAGTCAGTCAAAACGCTTTACGCTCCAGGTCCGCCTCAGTATGTTCTGGCCCACTTCAACCCACGGACTCCAACCCAGGACTCTCTGCCATGAGTGAGCTGATCAGCTACCAATTCGAAGACGGCATCGCCACCCTGACCCTGAACAACGGCAAGGTGAACGCCATCTCTCCCGCGGTCATCGAAGCCTTCAACCAGGCCCTGGACCAGGCGGAGAAGGACCGCGCCATCGTCATCGTCACCGGCCAGCCCGGCATCCTCTCCGGCGGCTATGACCTCAAGGTGATGACCTCCGGGCCTGAAAACGCCGTGAATCTGGTCGCTGCCGGTTCGACCCTGGCGCGCCGCATGCTTTCCCACCCTTTCCCCATCATCGTCGCCTGCACCGGTCACGCGGTAGCGAAAGGCGCGTTCATTCTGCTCTCGGCGGACTACCGCATCGGCGTGGATGGTCCGTTCCAGATCGGCCTGAACGAAGTGGCCATCGGCATGACCATGCACCACGTCGGCATTGAGCTGGCCCGTGATCGCCTGCGCCGCTCCGCCTTCACCCGCTCGGTGGTGAATGCCGAGATGTTCAACCCGCGTGACGCCGTGGATGCCGGCTTCCTCGACAAGGTGGTGCCGGCCGAACAGCTCCAGGCCGCCGCCCTGGAAGCCGCACAGCACCTGAAGAAGCTGAACATGACTGCCCACCGCAATACCAAGCTGAAGGTGCGCAAGCAGTTGTTGGAAACCCTCGACAAGTCCATCGAGCTGGACAAGAACCACCTGGCCTGATCGCCCGAGAACGCAAAGCCCGGCCTGTGCCGGGCTTTTTCATGCCCAAATTATTACCCAAAAAGCAACACTGATTAATCCTGTTTGCTATTTTTCAAAAATTATTACGCATTAATCTATAGATGAACCCAAGCAAAACCAACCGGAGGTGTTCATCATGAAACTCAACATCATCGCCGCCAGCGTCCTGGCCGCCGCTACTGCCTTTGCCGCTCAAGCCAGCTTCGCCGAAGAGTCCCCGCTGATGCAGGACCGCATGGTTCACATGACCCAGGCCGCCATCCAGCAGCAACAGTCCGAGCAGTCTGCCAGCAAGGTGAATGTCGAAGCCGCTGCCAAGCAGGGCTAAGACCTTTACGCCCCTCCAGCCGCCTGCAGCAGGTGACGTCATGCAGTCGAGCCCGAAGCCGAAAGCCCGGCCTGAAGCCGGGCTTTTCAGAGTCGATGACGCAGTCTCAGGGCCTTTCGGCGGCCTCGACTCCCCGGCGGTAGGTCTCGTAGACCCACACAGTGGCGGCCAGGTCTCCCAGGTAACGCTCCACCAGCGGCTTGACTTCCTTCCACTCCAACCCGCCAACCCCTGTTGCCAGACAGGGCAGAGCCACGCTTTCGATGCGCTCGCTCTGCAGGTATTTGGCCAAATCCTTCAGGCAATGGCTGACATTCTCCAGTGTCGCTCCGGCTGGCTTTGCGCCGCGCCCCTCGCCCTGCATGCCCTGGGTGAGCAGGTTGACGATGCAGCGGGTGGAGCCATCGGCGTCCACGCCCGACCAGATCCAGATCGCACCCGGTTTGGGCGCATTCGAGTGCGACGCATGACGGTAGTCGCGAACCATCGACGGCCAGCGCTCGCGCAAGTCCAGCGCCAGGCCGCTGTCGAAATGGTCCTGCGGCGCAATGCCGTGCGCGATGACCTGGGCCTTGCTCAGCAGAATGTCGCCTTCAACGTATCGAATCATGGGGAGTTCCTTGCGTCCGGGGTGTCCGTGGCAGCTTCGCGCCACCACCTGATATCCAAGCTACGCCCGGTAGCCTCCCCCTCCTTGACGAGGGTCAAGCAGCCATGAAGACCGCCAGAGTCCCGGAAACATCCGACGAGGTCCCGCCACCCGCAGCCTTGCGCCTGGCCGTTGCACCACCATCTATCAATTCGCCTGATACCGGGAACCAACCATCATCGTTATTCAATCGAAATAACCAAAGCGACACTGGGCCATCCCATCCCGGAACCCGAGTCGCCAGCATGAACCGCCAAGCCCACCGCTATGCCCGCAACGGCGCCCTCGCTGCCCTGGGGCTCTACACCATCGTGATCCTGGTGGTCACGGCGCTCACTGCCGGCTTCGACGGCGCCCGCCGTGCTCCAGTGGACAATGTCGACCGCAACGGGCTCTTCGAGCGATTCAACCAGGCGGTGCCCGTCGCGCTGCAAGGTATCCAGGCCGCCCTCACTCCCCACTCCTGACTGCACGTCACTGGCGCGTCTCGCCAGGCTGGCCAACACTCAAATCCTGCAGAACGATTCCCGACCGATCCGATAGCAGCGTGGGTTTCAGCATGGGCCGAGTCATCGCTTCCGCCGTCTACAGCAAGGGCCGCAAGGTTTCCGACATCCCGCTTGAGGACGGCTATCGCTGGGCTTGCCAGCCCGATCACTTCGTCTGGACCGGCCTGCAGGAGCCAACGCCGGAAGAAATGTTCAACCTGCAACGGCAGTTCAATCTCCACGAACTGGCTGTCTCCGACGCCCTGGAAAAGCATAGCCGGCCGAAGCTGGAAACCTTCGGCGATGCGCTGTTCATCGTCATCTATTCGCCGATCCGCGCCGATAGCCGGCTGATGTTCGTCGAAACCCACCTGTTTGCCGGCATCGGCTACATCATCAGTGCACGCCATGGTTTCTCCCAGTCCTATGCCCAGGTCAGGCAACGCTGCGAAGCCCGGCCGCTGCTGCTGGCCCATGGCACCGACTTCGTGCTCTACGCCCTGCTGGATTTCGTGATGAGCAACTACGAACCGGTGGTGGAGGCCATACGCGAGGAGATCGAGGAAGTGGAGCAACAAGTGCTGCGCAAGTCACTGACCCAGGAGCAGATCGAGAAAATCTACGGCCTGCGCCGCGAGGTACTCAAGCTCAAGCACTACGCCGCGCCCATGGTGGAAATCTGCCAGGAACTGCAGCGCCTGGACTTCCCCTTCATCGACAAGCAGATGCGCCCCTACTTCCGCGACGTGGCGATCCACGTGAACCGCCTGCTGGAAGACCTCACTACCCTGCGCGATGTCGCCAGCCAGACCATCGAGGTCGGGCTGGCGCTGGAGTCTTCACGGCAGAGCGTGGTGCAGCGCAAATTCGCTGCCTGGGCGGCCATCCTCGCCTTCCCCACCGCCGTGGCCGGTATCTACGGGATGAACTTCGAATACATCCCGGAACTGCATTGGCACTACGGCTACTTCCTGATCATGGGGCTGCTGGCGCTGGGCTGCGTCGGGCTATACATCAGCTTCAAGCAGGCGGATTGGCTATAGAGACCATTGGCGGCCATTCGGCGACGCGGAACGTAAGATGGCGTGGAACGCAGCGATACTCATCGAATGGTACGCATCGGCCTGCATGGGTGTCGCTGCGCTCCACCCATCCTACAAAAACTGTTCAGCCTGACATCTGCGCAAACGAAAACGCCGCTCATCTGAGCGGCGTTTTCAGTCAGCACGGCAGAAATCAGGCCGCGCTTTTCTTCTCGGCTCTTTTCTTCTCGTCGCTGCCCTGCTGGACGAAGCGCATCATCCACTCACCCACCGCCGTCCCCTGGTGCGGGCGCGCAAGGCTATCGATACCGGACTGGAACACCGGCTCGCTGAAGATGTGCTTGCGCAGTTCCAGGATCGCCTGGGAATAGTCGCTCTGGAACTCCGGGTGGCCCTGGAAGCACAGCACCTGATCACCGATGGCGTAGGCAGCATTCGGGCAGAAATCGCTGGAAGCGATGCGGCGCGCGCCGTGGGGTAGCTCGGTGACCTGGTCCTGGTGGCTGACCAGCAGGGTCAGGCCATCACCCAGCGACGGGCTCATCCACTCCGGCTGCTCCTCGATGCGGTAGTCGTGGATACCCACGCCCCAGCCCTGGCTGGCACGCTCGGTCTTGCCGCCCAGCACCAGCGCCAGCAACTGGTGGCCAAAGCACACGCCCAGCAGCTTGTCGCCGCGCTGGTAGAGCTTGAGCACGTAGTCCTTGAGGGTCTGGATCCAGGGATCAGTGCCGAAGGAGTCCGCCTTGCTGCCAGTCACCAGGTACGCATCGAACTTCTCATCATCGGGCGGGTAATGCCCTTCCACCACGTTGTAGACCTTGAACTCGGCCGGAACGGGTTGCTTGGCGAACAGTTGCTGGAACATCCAGCCATAGCCCTTGTACTGATCGATGAGTTCGGGGCGGAGGATGTCGGTTTCCAGAATGCAGATGTGCAACGACATGCAGGGGTGATTCCTGGGGGGTTGGCGGCTGATAAGAGTGGTTATCCTGACACTGATGAAACGCGCGTGAAAATTACGCCCTATTTTTTCACCGCACAAGATGCCGAAGCCGATTCTTGTGCAGGAATTTCAGGGGAAATACCGGAAAAACCGACTTCCTTCAATTGCACCGGCGCACAAGGGTGACGGCCGGTTGGCAAGGATTCAGTCCAATGACCGCTCGCGCAGAACCGAGTTCGCGTCCACTACCTGGGCGTATTCGCCTTGCAGATTGGCCAGGGACATGGCGTGGACCTCCTCTGCGCTGTGCAGCACGCCGTTGAAATCGCGCTTGTCGAAGGCGAAACAGGCATCCGCCGCCACCTGCGTAGAGAAGCCCAGGTTGCCCGCGGTGCGGGCCGTGGATTCCACCGAGTTGTTGGTACTCACGCCGCAGATCACCACCGACTCGATGCCGCGCACGCGCAACCAGCGTTCCAGGGCGCTGTTGATGAAGGCGTCGGGGACGTTCTTCTCCACCACGTGCTCGTGCTTCAGCGGCGCCAGCTCCGGCTGGAATTCCGCGCCGGGCTGGCCGGGCCAGAACGGTGAGCCTGGTGTACGGGAAATGTGCCGCACGTGAACCACCGGCCAGCCTGCCTGGCGCCAGGCTGCCAGTAGCTCACCGATGCGCCGTTCGGCCTGCGGGTTGTTGCGCGACTCGGGGCTGGTGCGCATGCCGTTCTGCATATCGATGATCAACAGGGCGGGAGCGGTCATCGGTGCGGTCCTGATGGGCGGAAAGACGCCATTCTATGGGCTGCGCAGACGAGAAAAAACCGGCCATGCGGGCCGGTTTTAGAGAGCGGTTGAAAGTCCGTGCAAGTCGATTGCCCTCACCCCAGCCCTCTCCCAGAGGGAGAGGGGGCGGATCGTGCCGGCTGATGCCACGGTTTCACCCTGCGCCGAACGGTCCCCTCTCCCTCCGCGAGAGGGTTAGGGTGAGGGGCTCTCGAAGGAACCGACTCAGAAGCTTTCGCCCCGCGCCGCTTTCTCCAGCAACAGCGCCGGCGGCAGGAAGCGCTCGCCGTACTGCTCGGCCAGGTACTGGGCGCGGGCGACGAAGTCCTTCAGGCCGTACTGGTTGATGAACTGCAGCGCACCGCCGCTCCAGGCCGCGAAGCCGATGCCGAAGATCGAGCCGATGTTGGCGTCGGCGGTGGAGGTCAGCACGCCCTCCTCCACGCAGCGCACCGTCTCAATAGCCTGCACGAAGAGAATGCGGTCGCGCACGTCCTCGGCGGAAATCTGCGCGTCAGCCTTCTCGAAGCGCTGTTTCAGCTCAGTCCACAGATGCTTCTTGCCGTTGGCCGGATAGTCGTAGAAACCGGCGCCGGCGGCTTTGCCCGGGCGCTTGTACTCGTTGACCATCAGGTCCACCACGGCGAAGGCCGGATGCTTCGGCAATGGCTTGCCTTCGGCTTCCAGGTCCTTGCGGGTCTGCTCGCGGATATGGGTCATCAGGCTCATGGAGACTTCGTCGCTGATCGCCAGCGGGCCTACCGGCATGCCAGCCTGGCGCGCCTGGTTCTCGATCATCGCGGCGGACACGCCTTCGCCGAGCATGGCCAGGCCTTCGTTGGTGAAGGTGCCGAACACGCGGGAGGTAAAGAAGCCGCGGCTGTCGTGGACGACGATCGGGGTCTTCTTGATCTGCAGGACGTAGTCGAAGGCCCGGGCCAGGGTGGCGTCGTCGGTCTTCGCGCCGCGGATGATTTCCACCAGCGGCATCTTGTCCACCGGGCTGAAGAAGTGCAGGCCGATGAATTTCTGCGGCTGCGCCACGGCTTCGGCCAGGCCGGTGATCGGCAGGGTCGAGGTGTTGGAGGCGATCACCGCGTCCGGCAGCGCGGCGGTTTCCGCAGCAGCGCTGACCTTGGCCTTCAGGCCACGGTCCTCGAATACGGCTTCGATGATCAGGTCGCAGCCTTCGAAATCGGCGTCACTGGCCGTCGGCTTGATGCGGGCGAGGAAGGCGTCGCGTTTCTCGGCCGTCATCTGGCCCCTGCCGACTTTCTTGTCCAGCAGGCCGGTGGAGTACGCCTTGCCCTTTTCCGCCGCTTCGACGGAAACGTCCTTGAGCACCACCTCGATGCCGGCGGCTGCCGAGACGTAGGCGATGCCCGCGCCCATCATGCCGGCGCCGACGACGCCGACCTTCTTCGTCTGCTGCGGCGGGATGCCTTGCGGACGGGATTTGCCGGCGTTGATCTCGTTGAGCTGGAACCAGAAGGTGCCGATCATGTTCTTCGCCACCTGGCCGGTGATCAGCTCGGTGAAGTAGCGCGCCTCGATCAGTTGCGCGGTATCGAAGTCCACCTGGGCGCCTTCCACGGCAGCGCACATGATCTTCTCCGGTGCCGGGAAGCAGCCCTTGGTCTTGTCGCGCAGCACGGACGGGGCGATGGCGAGCATCTGTGCCACGGCCGGGCTGGACGGCGTGCCGCCGGGGATCTTGTAGCCGGCGCTGTCCCATGGCTGCTTGGCGGCCGGGTTGGCGGCGATCCACTCGCGGGCCTTGCTCAGCATCTCGTCGCGGCTGGAGGCCAACTGATGGATCAGGCCGGCCTTGAGCGCCTGGTCCGGGCGCACTTTCTTGCCTTCGGCCAGATACGGCAGGGCTTTCTCCAGCCCCAGCAGGCGCACCATGCGCACTACCCCGCCGCCACCGGGCAGCAGGCCCAGGGTGACTTCCGGAAGGCCGAGCTGGACGTGGCTTTCGTCCAGGGCGATGCGGTGGTGGCAGGCCAGGCAGATTTCCCAGCCGCCGCCCAGCGCCGCGCCGTTGATGGCGGCAACTACGGGCTTGCCAAGGGTTTCCAGGCGGCGCAGCTGGCCCTTGAGCACCAGGATGCCTTCGTAGAAGGCCTTGGCGTCCGCCTTGGTGACCTTGATCAGTTCATTGAGATCGCCGCCGGCGAAGAAGGTTTTCTTCGCGGAGGTGATCACCACGCCGGCGATCGAGTCCTTCTCGGCTTCCAGGCGCGCGACAGTGGCGGCCATGGCCTCGCGATAGACACCGTTCATGGTGTTGGCGCTCTGGCCAGGCATGTCCATGGTCAGGACGACGATGTTGTCCTGGCCTTTCTCGTAACGGATGGCGTCAGTCATTTTTGTTTGCTTCCCATGCTGGGGGATCGCTTCAGGGGCGTCACGAGCGAAGGTCAGGCAGGGCGGAATCTCTTCGGGAAGCGGAGTTGGCTGTAGCCAATGAGCATTCCCGGAGAGCTTCCAACGCGGCATGGCCGAGCGCAGTTGCCCATGATCGATCCTTAAATACGTTCGATGATGGTGGCTATGCCCATGCCGCCGCCCACGCAGAGGGTGGCCAGGCCGTAGCGCAGGTTGCGCCGCTCCAGCTCGTCCAGCAGGGTGCCGAGGATCATGCAGCCGGTGGCGCCCAGCGGGTGGCCCATGGCGATGGAGCCGCCGTTGACGTTGACCTTGCTCTCCGGCACGCCCATGTCCTTCATGAACTTCATCACCACCGAGGCGAAGGCTTCGTTCACTTCATAGAGGTCGATGTCCTCGGCCTTGAGCCCAGCCTTGGCCAGCGACTTGCGGGTTGCCGGCGCGGGGCCGGTGAGCATGATGGTCGGGTCGGTGCTGGTCACCGCGGTGGCGACGATGCGCCCGCGGGCCTTCAGGCCCAGCTCGCGGCCCTTGGCTTCGGAGCCGATGAGCATGGCGGTGGCGCCGTCGACGATGCCGGAGCTGTTGCCCGGCGTGTGTACATGCTCGATGCGCTCGACGAAGCTGTACTTGCGCAGCGCGGTGGCGTCGAAGCCCATCTGTCCCATCATCTCGAAGCTGGGCTTGAGCGCGCCGAGGCCTTCGAGGGTCGAGTCGCCGCGAATGAACTCGTCATGGTCGAGCAGGACGATGCCATTCTGGTCGGTCACCGGCACCAGGGACTTGGCGAACAGTCCTTCGGCGCGGGCCTTGGCGGCCTTCTGCTGGGAACGCAGGGCAAAGGCGTCGACGTCAGCTCGGCTGAAGCCTTCCAGGGTGGCGATCAGGTCGGCGCCGATGCCCTGGGGCACGAAGCTGGTGTGCAGGTTGGTTTCCGGGTCCAGCGCCCAGGCGCCGCCGTCGGAGCCCATGGGCACGCGAGACATGGATTCGACGCCGCCGACCACCACCAGGTCCTCGAAGCCCGAACGCACCTTCATGGCGCCCAGGTTGACCGCCTCCAGACCCGAGGCGCAGAAGCGATTGATCTGCACGCCGGCGACCTGCTCGTCCCAGTCGGCCACCAGCGCAGCGGTCTTGGCGATGTCCGAGCCCTGGTCGCCCACCGGGGTCACACAGCCCAGGACGATGTCGTCGACCTGGGCGGTATCCAGCTGGTTGCGCTGCTGCAGTGCGCGCAGCACGCCGGCCATCAGGTTGACCGGCTTGACACTGTGCAGCGCGCCGTCCTTCTTGCCCTTGCCGCGGGGAGTACGCACCGCGTCGTAAATGAATGCTTCGGTCATGGCGTTCTCTCTTAGAGTTGTCGTCACGCAGGCGTGGCGTGTCGGCCTACCTTAGCGGCGTATCGGCAGGGAGCAATGACCGCAGCGCTCAGCAAAATTGACCGCCACGCTCAGCGACCGACCGGAGGTGATCGAGCCGAAAGCTCTGGAAAGGGGGTTTCGGCGGGAACGGACGAGCGGTCGAAAAGCTGAACCGCGTTGTCACGTTCCAGTCATATAGAGGGAATATGCCTGAAGCTGCATCACTTGCTGCAAGATGGTCTAAGCCCGCGCGGCACTAGGCTTAGACTCCGTTATGCAGTGAATGAAAAGTGTGCAGATGATGCGAAAAGTGCCGTTGCCGGGTTTTGCCGGCTCGGCGGGAGTCACCAGAAGCCAAGGCATGCGCGCCACTATCAACAGGCCGTGGGTGGCCGTGCCAAGAACAAGAAAGGCGGAAGGACATCATGGACAAACAATCGAGAAAGTGGCGTCAGGCAAGCCTGATCGTCTTCGCAACCACCGTTGTACTGATCATCCCCAATCTGAGTCGTCTGGTCGGCTAGGGCCAACACCCGGCTACCCCGTCGCTGCGTACCGCGTGCCGCCATCCGCGCGCCACGGTCAACGCAGCGCGGGAGCCACCCATCTCCTGCGGCGCCCACACCTCTGCTAATGTTCCGCGGCCCACTCCGCCACGGATGCGACCATGCGCCCACTGCTGCTGACGCTGCTCCTGCTCTGCCCCACCGCTTTCGCCGCGACGCTCACCCTCGAACTGCCCGATGGCAAGCACAGCCTGACCAGTGAGCAATTGCTGGCCGATCCCCAGGCGCAGGACATCGAGATTCCCGCCGACGTTTCCTACAACCGCACCATGCATTACCGCGCGGTGCCACTGGCCGCGCTGCTCAAAGGCGTGAAGCCCGGTGATCACCTGCAGGCAGTGGCGCTCGATGGATTCGCCGCCGAGCTGCCAGCCGCGCCGCTGCTGGAGAACACAGGCTCGCGCGCCTGGCTGGCCATCGAGGAAGCCGATAGGCCCTGGCCGAAACTCGGCGACGGCAAGCCGTCCGCCGGGCCGTTCTACCTTGTGTGGAGCGATCCCAAGGCCGCCGGCATAGGCCCGGAGCAGTGGCCGTTCCAGGTTGCCAGCATCCGTTACCTGAAGCCGCTGGCCGAACGCTTCCCGGCGCTGCTGCCGGCGAAGAGCGCACCGAAGCCAGTGCAGGACGGTTTTGTCCAGTTCCAGAAGAACTGCCTGGCCTGCCACCGCCTGAACGGTGCCGGGGACTCGCAGTTCGGTCCGGACCTGAACATCCCGCACAACCCGACCGAATACTTCGCCGCGGGCTATCTCAAGCAGTACATCCGCGACCCGCAGAGCCTGCGGCACTGGCCGGAAGCGCGGATGAAAGGGTTTGCGACGGATGCGATCAGCGACAAGGAGCTGGATCAGATCGTCGCTTACCTGAAGCACATGGCGGGGCGCAAGGTGAAGGTTGGCGGCTAGAAGCCGGGGCTCTTTGTAGGGCGCATAACGCGCCAGCGTTATCCGTCTTATCGATATCGGCGGATAACCTGTTCCAGGTTATGCACCCTACAGCACTATCCCCAAAACCCGGCCCGCAGCGAAACGTCAGTGCCAGTAATCCCCCGGCGGCGCCGGCAGTTCGCCAAGCAACTGACGTAGCCCGGCGCCCCACTGCCCGCGAATGCCCTCGAAATACGCATCGCCCTCCTGGATACGATACCCCGCCGGCACCTCCAGGCTGCCTTCGCGATACACCAGCAGGTCCAGCGGCATGCCCACCGAGAGGTTGCTGCGGATGGTCGAGTCGAAACTGATCAGCGCGCAGCGCAGCGCCTGTTCCAGCGGTGTCGCGTAACTCATGGCGCGGTCGATGATCGGCTTGCCGTATTTGCTTTCGCCGATCTGGAAGTAAGGCGTGTCGCGGCAGGACTCGATGAAGTTGCCCTGCGGATAGACGTTGAACAGACGCGGCACTTCCTGGCCGATCTGGCCGCCGACCAGGAACGAACTACCCAGGTCGACGCCCTGGTTCTGGCCGATGTTCTCATCGTGATCGACCACCTCGCGCAGAGTCGAGCCCACCAGCCGGGCCGCCTCGAACAGGTTCTCGACATTGCCCAGGTTCGGCCCGTCGCTGCCCATGCGCAGGCGCAGCGTGCTGATCACCGATTGCGAGGTGGCCAGGTTGCCGGCGCTCTGCACCACGATCAGGCGCTCGCCGGGTGTGCCGAAGATGTGCAGCTTGCGGAACACGGCGATGTTGTCGACGCCGGCATTGGTGCGCGAATCGGAAACGAAGACCAGGCCCTGGGCGAGGTTCATGGCGACGCAATAGGTCATGGCGTTCTCATGGCAGGTTCAGGGAACGGGAAAGCTGGCACCGATCTTAAGCCGGTGCCCGGTCTTTCGCCACGCCCGCTCATTGCTGCATCTGCTGGGCCTGCTGGAGATGCCCAGGCGCCACGGTGACGCGGGCGTGCATCTGCTCACCGCCGCCACCCCGACGCATGCCCCGCACCGGGCAAGCGTCGAGGTAGTCCAGGCCCACCGCCAGTTTCAGGTGGCGTTCAGGACGGTCCAGCACGTTGGTCACGTCAAAGCTGTACCAGGCATCGTCCAGCCAGGCCTCCGCCCAGGCATGGCTGGCGAGGTGCTCCTCGCTGTCGGTGTAGAGGTAGCCGGAAACGTAGCGCGCCGGCACGCTCAGATAGCGCAGGCAGGCGAGAAAGGCGTGGGCATGGTCCTGGCAGACCCCTTGCCCGGCCGCAAAGGCTTCGGCGGCGGTGCTGTCCACCTGGGTCGAACCGGGCACGTAGGCGATGCGCTCGTTCAGCGCCTGCATCAGGCGGATCATCGCCTTGCGGTCGCGCCGCTCGGCACACTGGGCTCGGGCGAACTCCTGCAGCGCGCCGTCGGCCTGGGTCAGGCGCGTGCCACGCAGGAACGGCAACGGCGACAGGTGATCGTGCTCGCGCTCGTTCTCCACGTCGATTTCAACGTTGCCGTGAGCGGCTATGGCAATGGCCTCGTGGGGCTCGTCGAGGGTCAGCACATGGAGGATGTTGCCGTAGGCATCGCGCTGCGGGTGCGCCGGGCGCGGCAGGTGCAGTTGCCAGTCCAGGACGTGCTGGCGCTCGCTTTCCTGCGGGGTCAGGCGCAGGTACTGGATGCTCGCGCGCACCTGGTCTTCGTAGCGGTAGGTGGTGTCGTGGCGGATGGAGAGTTTCATGCGGCCTCCAGGTACGAGCTGTGAATGGCGTTGGCGAGCTGGCGAACCAGCCCGATGTGGTCGGTGATCCAGGTGTGCAGGCCGGCGCCAAGCACCTCGTCGATGCCGGTGTAGCGCACCCGTGCCTCCAGTTCGGCGGCCATGCGCTGGGCCGGCCGACCGTTGGCGCCCGGCAGGCTGGCGAGGATCTGGCGCAGTTCCTCGGCACAGGCCAGCAGCGAACGCGGGACGTCCTCGCGCAGCAGCAGGAGTTCGGCGATGTTCCGTGCGTTCAGCGCATCGCGATAAAGCTCGGTGTAACCCTCGAAGGCCGAGAGCGCGCGCAGCAATGCCGTCCACTGGTAGTAACCACGGGCGGAACCTTCCGCCGGGCCGGCGCTGTGTTCGCCCAGCACCTGATGCCGCGCATCGAGCAGTCGCAAGGTGTTGTCGGCGCGCTCGATGTAGGTGCCCAGGCGGATGAAGTGGAAGGCGTCGTTGCGCATGCTGGTGCCGAAGGTGGCGCCGCGGAACAGGTGCGAGCGGTCCTTCACCCATTCGCAGAAGTGGCTGATGCCGTAGCGCAGCAGGCCCTGGTGGGCGATATCACGCATCTCCAGCCAGGTGGCGTTGATGTTTTCCCACATGTCGGTGGTGATGCGCCCGCGCACCGCATGCGCCCCGGCGCGGGCGGCGCCGAAGCAGGAATAGATGCTGGTGGGGTTCTGGGCATCCAGGGCGAAGAAGTTCAGCAGGCGCTCGGCGTGGAGCTCGCCGTGGCGGGCGAGATAGGCGTCGAGGTTGCCGGTGATCAGCAGCGGCATGGCCAGCTCTTCCAGGCCATCGCCGCGGCCGTCCTGGGGCATCAGCGACAGCGAGTAGGACACGTCGAGCATGCGCGCGAGGTTTTCGGCGCGCTCCAGGTAACGCGACATCCAGTAGAGATCAGAAGCGGTACGGCTCAGCATGATCAGTCCTCCACCACCCAGGTGTCCTTGGTGCCGCCACCCTGTGACGAATTCACTACCAGCGAGCCTTCGCGCAGCGCCACGCGGGTCAGCCCGCCCGGCACCAGGCGCACGTTGTCCGGCGCGGACAGCACGAAGGGCCGCAGGTCGATGTGCCGCGGGGCGATGCCGTTCTCGACGAAGGTCGGGCAGGTCGACAGGCTCAGCGTCGGCTGCGCGATGTAGGCCTCAGGGCGAGCCATCAGACGCGCGCGGAAGGCTTCGATTTCCGCCGTGGTAGCCGCCGGGCCGACCAGCATGCCGTAGCCGCCGGAGCCCTGGGCTTCCTTCACCACCAGTTCGGGCAGGTGCGCCAGCACGTGGGACAGGTCCTGCGGGCGGCGGCATTGCCAGGTCGGCACGTTGTGCAGGATCGGCTCCTGGTCGAGGTAGAAGCGGATCATTTCCGGCACGTAGGGGTAGACCGACTTGTCGTCCGCCACGCCGGTACCGATGGCGTTGGCCAGCACCACGTTGCCGGCACGGTAGGCGGCCAGCAGGCCGGGCACGCCGAGCATGGAGTCGGGGTTGAAGGCCAGCGGGTCGAGGAAATCGTCGTCGATGCGCCGGTAGATCACGTCCACCTGCTGCGGGCCGGCGGTGGTGCGCATGTAGACGCGCTCGTCACGGACGAACAGGTCGGCGCCTTCCACCAGTTCCACGCCCATCTCGCGGGCAAGGAAGGCGTGCTCGAAGTAGGCGCTGTTGAAACGCCCCGGCGTCAGCACCACCACGCTGGGGTTATCCAGCGGGCTGGAGTTGCGCAGGGTATCCAGCAGCAGGTTCGGGTAGTGGTCGATGGGGGCGATGCGCTGGGCGGAGAACAGCTCGGGGAACAGCCGCATCATCATCTTGCGGTTCTCCAGCATGTAGGAGACGCCGCTGGGGGTGCGCAGGTTGTCCTCGAGCACGTAGTAGGCGCCGTTGCCGTCGCGCACCAGATCGATGCCGGCGATGTGCGCGTAAACATTGCCGGGCACGTCCAGGCCCTGCATCGCCAGTTGGTACTGGTCGTTGGCCAGCACCTGCTCGGGCGGGATCAGGCCTTCCTTGAGGATGCGCTGGTCGTGGTAGAGGTCGGCAAGGAACAGGTTGAGCGCCTGTACCCGCTGGATGCAGCCAGCCTCGATGATCTTCCATTCGCTGGCGGGAATGCTCCGCGGGATGGTGTCGAAGGGGATCAGGCGTTCGGTGCCCTGGTCGTCGCCATAGAGGGTGAAGGTGATCCCGGCGCGATAGAACAGCAGGTCGGCCTCGCGGCGGCGCTGTTGCAGATGCTCGCCGGGCATGTCCGCCAGCCAGCGGGCGAACTCCGTGTAGTGCGGTCGGCAGGCGCCAGCGGCGTCATGCATTTCGTCATAGAACACCCGAGCCATCTTCTACTCCTTGTTGCCGCTCGTCCTCGGCTGCGAAGGCCATCGCAAGGCCCGTGCCAGAGGTCGATTTCCTGTTGGTTCAATGACTTGCAAAGGCTGCCCGGAGGCCACGCACCCGCTTGGTGCACTTTTCCCGGCCAGCCACCCCGGCCCGCCCCGTTTGGGGCCGCAAGCGCCATGCGGCGGGCCTTTGCGGGGTGCCGGAGGCTTTCTTGTCAGCCTCCGGGGCCGGAACTACGCTGCAAGAGCGTGCCCATTCGCTATGGACATGCAGCGGTCAACGGAGGTGCCATTTTTCTGCGCGCTGGTTCCGCAGTGGCTCCCACACGAAGAACAACAGGAGTCCGTCCATGTCATCCGTGCAATTGTCCTTAGTGAAAGCCGCGGCACTGGCCTTCGCCGGCGTCAGCCTGCTCTCCAGCGCCTCGCTGCAGGCGGCAGAAGCACTCAAGCAGCTCGGCAACCCCGAAGGGGCGCTGGATATCATTGCCTGGCCCGGCTACATCGAGCGCGGCGAGAGCGACAAGAACTACGACTGGGTCAGCCAGTTCGAGAAGGACAGCGGCTGCAAGGTCAACGTGAAGACCGCCGCCACTTCCGACGAAATGGTCAGCCTGATGGCCAAGGGTGGCTACGACCTCGTCACCGCGTCCGGCGATGCCTCGCTGCGGCTGGTCTACGGCAAGCGCGTGCAGCCGATCAACATCGCCCTGGTGCCCAACTGGAAGAACGTCGACAAGCGCCTGCAGGACGCGCCCTGGCACACGGTGGATGGCCAGCACTACGGCACGCCCTACCAATGGGGGCCGAACGTGCTGATGTACAACACCAAGGTCTTCCCCAAGGCGCCCGACAGCTGGAGCGTGGTGTTCAGCGAGCAGAAGCTGCCCGACGGCAAGAGCAACAAGGGCCGCGTGCAGGCCTATGACGGCCCGATCTACATCGCCGATGCGGCGCTCTACCTGAAGACCACCCAGCCCGCGCTGGGCATCCAGGACCCGTACGAACTCAACGAGGAACAGTACGCCGCCGCCCTCAAGCTGCTGCGCGAACAGCAGAAGCTGATCCATCGCTACTGGCACGATGCGACGGTGCAGATGAGCGACTTCAAGAACGAAGGCGTGGCCGCTTCCGGTTCCTGGCCCTACCAGGTGAACGCGCTGCAGGGCGAGAAGCAGCCGATCTCCTCGACCATCCCCACCGAGGGCGTCACCGGCTGGGCCGACACCACCATGATGCACGTGGACGCCAAGCACCCGGTGTGCGCCTACAAGTGGTTGAACTGGTCGCTGGAACCCAAGGTTCAGGGTGATGTCGCCGCCTGGTTCGGCTCGGTGCCCGCCGCCCCCGCCGGCTGCACCGGCAGCCAATTGCTCGGCGCCCAGGGTTGCGCGAGCAATGGCTACGACCAGTTCGACCGCATCGCCTTCTGGAAGACCCCGCAGGCCAAGTGCGCCCAGGGGCAGTGCGTGCCGTACAGCCGCTGGACGCAGGACTACATTGCGATCATGGGTGGGAGGTGATCCCCCTGCCGGATCAAAAGCCCCTCACCCTAACCCTCTCCCGCAAGCGGGAGAGGGAACCGTTCGGTGCAGGATGAAACCTTGCCATCAGCCGGCACGGACGGCTCCCTCTCCCTGAGGGAGAGGGCTGGGGGTGAGGGGATGCGTTGGCACAAACCTCTCCAGAAAACAGTCGCCGCTACAAATGCCCCACCTCACCCACAAGTCGGCAAGCACCCCCGCCCCCATGCGCTACCTTTTCTGATGCAGCCCCCGCCACGCAGGTAGCCCGCAGCATGACCACAGCCGTCCAGTTCACCGACGTGAGCCGCCACTATGGCGAGGTGCGCGCCGTCGACCGCGTGTCCATCGAGATCCGCGACGGCGAGTTCTTCTCCATGCTCGGCCCGTCCGGCTCCGGCAAGACCACCTGCCTGCGGCTGATCGCCGGCTTCGAGCAACCCACCTCCGGGTCCATCCGCATCCACGGCAACGAAGCCGCGGGCCTGCCGCCCTACGAGCGCGACGTCAACACGGTGTTCCAGGACTACGCGCTGTTCCCACACATGAACGTGCTGGACAACGTCGCCTACGGCCTGAAGGTGAAAGGCGTGGCCAAGGCCGAACGCTACCACCGCGCCGAGGAAGCCCTGGGGATGGTCGCCCTCGCCGGATACGGCAAGCGCAAGCCGGCGCAGTTGTCCGGCGGCCAGCGCCAGCGCGTGGCGCTCGCCCGCGCCCTGGTGAATCGCCCGCGTGTGCTGCTGCTGGACGAACCCCTCGGCGCACTGGACCTGAAGCTGCGCGAGCAGATGCAGGTGGAGTTGAAGAAACTGCAACGCCAGCTGGGCATCACCTTCATTTTCGTCACCCACGACCAGAGCGAAGCGCTGTCCATGTCCGACCGAGTGGCCGTGTTCAACAAGGGCCGCATCGAACAGGTCGATACTCCGGGCAACCTCTACCGTCGCCCTGCCACGCGCTTCGTCGCCGAGTTCGTCGGTACTGCCAACGTGCTGCGCGGCGATCTCGCCCAACGCCTGCTCGGCGAGTCCCGCCCACATTCGTTGCGCCCGGAACACGTGCGCTTCGGCCGCGCCGGTGAGGGCGAACTGGAGGTCAGTGGCACCTTGTTCGACGTGCAGTACATGGGCGCCAGCAGCCGCTACGAGATCGAACTGGAGAACGGTGTGCGCCTGGTCGCCGCGCTGCCCAACGGCGAGCGCGAGGAACAGCGCCCGAAACCCGGCGACGCAGTGACCGCCTCCTGGGCGCGTAGCGCGCTGGTGCCGCTGCTGGAAGAACCGCCGTCATGAGGGCGATCTCCACCTTCCTCTACCGGCGCAGCACACTCTACCTGCTGATGCTGCTGATCCCGCCGCTGCTGTGGTTCGGCGTGATCTACATCGGCTCGCTGTTCGCCCTGCTGTGGCAGAGCTTCTACACCTTCGACGACTTCACCATGGCGGTGACGCCGGACCTGACGTTGGCCAACTACCAGGCACTGTTCAACCCGGCCAACTACGACATCGTCCTGCGCACGCTGGGCATGGCCATCGCCGTGTCCATCGCCAGCGCCATCCTCGCCTTCCCCATCGCCTACTACATGGCGCGCTATGCCGGGCCGAAGGAAAAAGCCTTCTTCTACATCGCCGTGATGCTGCCGATGTGGGCCAGCTACATCGTCAAGGCCTACGCCTGGACGGTGATCCTGGCCAAGGGCGGCATCCTCTACTGGGTGATCGAGCACCTGCACCTGCTTGGCCTGCTCAACCTGCTGCTGGAAGTGCCCGGCGTGGGCGGCAACACCCTGTCCACGTCACACATCGGGCGCTTCTGGGTGTTCACCTACATCTGGCTGCCGTTCATGATCCTGCCGATCCAGGCCGCCCTGGAGCGTCTGCCGCCCACGCTGCTGCAAGCCTCGGCCGACCTCGGCGCGCAGCCGCGGCAGACCTTCTTCCAGGTCATCCTGCCGCTGGCCTTCCCCGGCGTGGTGGCCGGCTCGATCTTTACCTTCAGCCTGACCCTGGGCGACTTCATCATCCCGCAACTGGTGGGCCCCAGTGGGCTGTTCATCGGCACCATGGTCTACGTGCAGCAGGGCGCAGTGGGCAACATGCCGCTGGCGGCAGCCTTCACCCTGGTGCCCATCGTGCTGATCGCCGTGTATCTCTCCATCGCCAAGCGGCTGGGGGCCTTCGATGCGCTCTGATGCACATTCCACCGACCGCCCCTCCTGGTTCCTGCGCCTGGCGGCCTGGGGCGGGCTGCTGTTCCTGCACTTTCCGATCCTGGTGATCCTGCTCTACGCCTTCAACACCGAGGAGTCGGCCTACAGCTTCCCGCTGCAGGGCTTCACCCTGAAATGGTTCAGCATCGCGTTTCAGCGCGGGGACGTACTCGACGCCATCTGGCTGTCGGTGAAGATCGCCTGCGTCGCCACGCTGATTGCCATGATCCTCGGCACGCTGGCAGCCGGCGCTCTCTACCGCCGCGACTTCTTCGGCAAGGAAGGCATCTCGCTGATGCTGATCCTGCCCATCGCGCTGCCCGGCATCATCACCGGTATCGCCCTGCTCTCGGCGTTCAAGACCCTGGGCATCGACCCCGGCTTCCTGACCATCGTCATCGGCCACGCCACCTTCTGCGTGGTGATCGTCTACAACAACGTGATCGCGCGCTTCCGCCGCACCTCCTTCAGTCTGATCGAGGCGAGCATGGACCTGGGCGCCGATGGCTGGCAGACCTTCCGCTACATCATCCTGCCGAACATCGCCACGGCGCTGCTGGCCGGCGGCATGCTGGCCTTCGCGCTGTCGTTCGACGAGATCATCGTCACCACCTTCACCGCCGGCCACGAGCGCACCCTGCCGCTGTGGCTGCTCAACCAACTGACCCGCCCGCGCGACGTGCCGATCACCAACGTCGTTGCCATGCTGGTGATGCTCGCCACCATGCTGCCGATCCTCGGCGCGTACTACCTGACGCGCGGGACCAGTGATGTGGCAGGGAGCGGGAAATGACTCTGGCGTTTTGCGAAACGCCCTCTCCCCACCCCTCTCCCTGAAGGGAGAGGGAGCATCCGTGCAGCGGGATACCACCGTGCAGAGGACAGCCCCCTCTCCCTCCGGGAGAGGGCTGGGGTGAGGGGAAACCCATTGAAGGAGGAGCCCCATGCAAACCAAACTCCTGATCAACGGCCAGTTCGTCGCCGGTGAAGGCACCAAGCTGGATATCCTCAACCCCTCCACCGGCGAGGTGATCGGCCAGATCGCCGAAGCCAGCGAAGCCCAGGTGGATACCGCGGTGCGCGCCGCCAACGCCGCCTTCGACGGCTGGTCGCAGACCGCGCCGAAGGACCGCGCCATGCTCTTGCTGCGCCTGGCCGACCGTATCGAGGAACACGCCGAGGAGCTGGCCCGCCTGGAATCGGACAACTGCGGCAAGCCCTACGCCGCCGCGCTGAACGACGAGATCCCGGCCATCGCCGACGTATTCCGCTTCTTCGCTGGCGCCTGCCGCGTGCTGCCCGGCTCCGCCGCCGGCGAGTACCTGCCCGGCTTCACCTCGATGATCCGTCGCGACCCGGTGGGCGTGGTCGCCTCCATCGCACCGTGGAACTACCCGCTGATGATGGCCGCGTGGAAGCTCGGCCCGGCGCTGGCGGCCGGCAACTGCGTGGTGCTCAAGCCGTCGGAACAGACGCCGCTGACCGCCCTGCGCGTAGCCGAATTCATCGCCGAGCTGTTCCCCGCCGGCGTGGTCAACCTGGTCTTCGGCCGTGGCCCGAGCGTGGGCGCGCCGCTGGTCAGCCACGACCTGGTGCGCATGGTCTCGCTGACCGGCTCGGTGGGCACCGGCAAGGCGATCATCAAGAGTGCCGCCGACAGCGTGAAACGCCTGCACATGGAGCTGGGCGGCAAGGCCCCGGTGATCGTCTTCGACGACGCCGACCTGGAAGATGTGATCGCCGGCATCCGCACCTTCGGCTTCTACAACGCCGGGCAGGATTGCACCGCCGCCTGCCGTATCTATGCCGGCAAGAAGGTCTACGACAACTTCGTCGCCGATCTGGCCAGCGCGGTATCCAGCCTGAAGACCGGCCTGCAGAACGACCCGAATACCGAACTCGGCCCGTTGATCACCGCGGCCCAGCGCGACCGCGTCTCCGGCTTCGTCGAGCGCGCCAAGGCCAGCCCGCACATCCAGATCGCCACTGGCGGCAAGATGGTCAGCGGCAAGGGTTTCTTCTACGAACCCACGGTAGTGGCCAACGCCCAGCAGGACGACGAGATCGTCCGCCGCGAGGTGTTCGGCCCGGTGGTGTCGGTGACGCCGTTCAGCGATGCGGACGAGGCCGTGCGCTGGGCCAACGACTCCGACTACGGCCTCGCCTCGTCGGTGTGGACCAAGGATGTCGGACGCGCCTCACGAGTCGCGGCGCGCCTGCAGTACGGCTGCACCTGGGTGAACACGCATTTCATGCTGTGCAGCGAAATGCCCCACGGCGGCTTCAAGCAGTCCGGCTATGGCAAGGATTTGTCGATGTACGGCCTGGAGGACTACACCGTGGCGCGGCACATCATGTTCAAGCATTGAGTCGCACACGCATGCAGACACTGTAGGAGCGAGCTTGCTCGCGAACCCCAGCCCCGCAGCGGGGGTTGTTCGCGAGCAAGCTCGCCCCTACGAAAAGCCAGCTCCTGTGTGGGAGCGGACTCTGTCCGCGATGTCCCACCGCCGCACCAAGATCGCCGGATCAGATCAACCCGGCCAGCTTCAACCAATGACGGTAGAACCCTTCCGCCACCTGGTTCATCGCCGCCACTCGCTGCGGCAGACCGTCGAGCATGACTGCTGCGCTTTCCTGGCTTGGCTGACTGGGATCGAGGTATTCCGGGAAACCGTTGACCCAATCGCTGACCAGTTCCTCGGTCATTTCCGGGTGGCCCTGCAGGCCGAGGATACGATCGCCATAGCTGAAGCCCTGGTTCTCGCACCAGGGGCTGGACAGCAGGCGCGTGGCGCCTTCGGGGATGTCGAAGGTATCGCCGTGCCACTGGTAGATCGGGAATTCGTCGGGCAGGTGCGCCAGCCACGGGCTCTGGCCTTCCTGGCGGCGCATCGGCTGCCAGCCGAGTTCGGTGTACGGCAGGCGACGGATGTCCGCGCCCAGCGCCTTGGCCAGCAACTGGCCGCCCAGGCAGTGGCCGATCATCGGTACGTCGCGCTCGATGAAGCGGCGGATTGCTGCGATCTCGTCGCGCAGCCATGGCAGGTCGTCGTTCACGCTCATCGGCCCGCCCATGATGGCGACGGCCCTGGGCCGTTCCAGGTCGTAGCCTTGCAACTCGTCCAGGTCGGCACGGCGGACGTCGAACGGCAATTGCAGACGGTCGAGCACCACGCTCAGGTGGCCGGGCGGGCAGAAATCGACGTGGGTCAGGATCAGGATATCGGTCATGGTCACCTCCGCGCGGCAGTCTGCCGCATCGGTGGCGCCGGGGGAACCGGGCGTGTCCGCAAGGTCCTTCTTGCATCGCCGCCTTTGCCGAGGTGAAGAAGCGCGCCGTCACTGCTGGCGACGGCGCGCTGTCTGGTTTCGCGGGTAGAAGATCGGCCGCCATGAAAGGCGGCTCAACGACGTGCTGCTAGCGCAGGGAAGTGACCTCCTGGGTCACGCCCCATCCATCGAGAATACCGCCCAGTGGCACCACGACCTCCTCAAGATCGTGTTCGAAATCACCGATGGCGGCGTGGGTGGCGAACATCACCTTGCTGATCTGCAGGCTCCAGCCGCCGTCATCG
Organism: Pseudomonas sp. HS-18; assembly: GCF_020401845.1. Classification (NCBI taxonomy): domain Bacteria; kingdom Pseudomonadati; phylum Pseudomonadota; class Gammaproteobacteria; order Pseudomonadales; family Pseudomonadaceae; genus Pseudomonas; species Pseudomonas sp. HS-18. The sequence goes on along the minus strand of NZ_CP084413.1, from coordinate 2,412,133 downwards.
CGGGCCTCGACCTGGGTTCTCAGCGATTCGCCGCGAAACTGCCGGGCAGCTTTGCGGGCGTTCTGTTCATCGGAAAAGATGGCGAAAAAGTCGATGGGATGAATACGTGCGAAATCGAAGCCACCTTCCTTCATCCGGCGCAACACGTTGACGCTGATATCCTCCGAGAGGGGCTTTTCCATGGTACGCACCTCCTGTCGAGACGTTCAGAGTGTATTCCCCGCCAACGAACGCGGCCTTGGCGGTCGCGTTCCGGGCACTTCAGTGTGCCGCCAGGAAACGTCAAATGCCGCAACGTCCCCCGAAATGGTGGCCAACTCCGCCGAACGCGCCGAGCGGCGCAACGGAAATATACCGGCCACATTTCTCAGCGTAGCGTCTCGGCGCCCGACCTGCCGCTACTTTGACGCTTTGCTCCGCTCGGCGGCGACAGGCGGCGGATGGCGCAACCCCGCGGCACTAGCCGCCCAGCGCGATGCACAGGCCCGTCATGGCAACGCCAAGGGCCGTGAAGCCCAGCGCACCCGGCCAGGGGGAGTCACCGGACCAGCGGCTGAGCAGCCAGCCCAGGCCAAACAGCATGACCACACCGATGCCCTGGGCGATGCGCAGTGCCATCAGCTCGTCCGGCACCAGCCACAGCGGCAGGATCAGCGGCAGGGTGATGCCGCTCACCAGCAGCACGATCAGCAACGCCGCCAGCCAGACAGCGGCACCGCCACCGCGCGGCTGACCGATACCCAGTTCCGAGGCCATCAGCCGCTGGCGCAGGCTCCAGACCTCATCCGGATGGAGCACTGCCACCAGCCTGGGCGGCAGGAACTCGTCGAGCCCTTCACGAAAGTCGGTGTCGCTCGAAACACCCCGCAAAGCGCGCAGCCGCCCGTGCTGGTGCACCCGCTCCACCCGCAGGCGCACCAGCAGCATCAGGGCATCCACCACGCCCCAGGCGATGTTGCAGCCCAACGCGGCGACGATCAGGTCCTGTCGGCTCGCACCGCCACTGGCAGCAGAAATCACCGAGATGATGGTCAGGGTCATGATCACCCCGTAGGTCATCTCGCTGATCCGGTCGAACGGTGTGGTGATGTCCTGCAGCACTCGCTGCCAGACAGAGGGCTGGGGTTCGGGGATTCGCTGCATGGGACGGCCTCCTTCGCCGCCCCTGCAGTCTACTCAGGCACGGCTGAGCCAGGCCATCACCCAGCGGTTGATCGCCGGGGGCGACAGCTGACCGGACCAGTACATGGCGCGGAACATCGCGCCGATGGGTCGGTGCACGCCGCCACTCCGGGCCTGGCGCCAGGCGGCCCGAGCGATGTCTTCGGCGACCAGGGTGACGCCCAGGCGGCGCAATACCGGGGGCTCGAAGGTCTGGCTGGCGACCATCGGCGTGCGCACGAACGGCGGCATCAGGTCGGCGACGCGGATGCCGAGCTCGCGCCACTCCAGCTCCAGCGCCTCGGTCAGCCCACGGATGGCAAACTTCGAGGCCGAATAACTGGCCATCTGCGGCACGCCATACAGCCCGGAAGCCGAGCCCATGTTCAGCACCTGTGCACCCGGCGTGTGCTTGAGGTACGGCAGCGCGGCATAGCAACAGTTGAGTACGCCCTGCACATTGATGGCGATGATGCGGTTGTGCTCGGCGAGGCTGATGTCCTCGAAACGCCCGAAGCGCAGGATGCCCGCGCAGTTGAACAGCAGGCGCAGGTGGCCGTCGTTGGCTTCGGCGAACGCGTTCACCGCCGCCGTTACGGCCTCGGCATCGGTAACGTCCAGCGCCCTTTGCCAGGCGCCATCCAGTTCGGCGGCGAGGTTCTCCAGCGGCTCGGGATTGAGGTCGATCAGACCGACGCGCCAGCCATTGCGGTGGAAGAGCTTCGCGGTAGCGGCGCCGATGCCCGAGGCGGCACCGCTGATCAGGATGGAATTCATCGGCGTGCTCCCTGCAGATGGCCGGCGAGATAGTTGGCAACGTCCTGCAGCGCCCGGTCGGCCACGTCCAGCAGGCCGGCGTGAGCCTGGAACACATGCCAGCAGCCGGGGAAACGTTGCAGGCTGACGCTCACGCCATGCCGCCGCGCCGCGTCGGCGAAGCGCAGGCTGTCGTTGCGCAGCACTTCATCCTCGCCGACCTGGATCAGCAACGGCGGCAAGCCGGTGAGATCAGCATGCAGCGGCGACAGTTGTGCGTCCGCGCGCGGCATGCCCGGCGGGCAGAACATCTCCATGGCGCTGTCCATCCAGGCGCGGGTGATCAGCGGATCGCCGGCCGTTGGCACGTGCAGATGCTCGGCGGAGAGATCGGTCACCGGCGAGAAGGTCACCAGCGCGCCCGGCACCGGCAGCCCCTGCTTCTTCGCCTCCAGCGCCAGTTGCAGGGTCAGGTGGCCCCCCGCGGAATCCCCGGCGACGGCGATGGCGGATGCCGGGATGCCTTTGTCCAGCAAGGCGCGGTAGGCCGCCACCGCGTCCTCGCGCTGGGCCGGGAAACGGTGCTCCGGCGCCAGGCGGTAATCGATCACCCACACCTCGGCCTGGCAGCGCCGCGCCAGGTTGGCGGTGATCGCCCGGTGGGTCGCCGGCGAGCCAACCAGATAGGCACCGCCATGCAGGTAGAGGATCACCCTGCCCTCGCCGCCCCCATGGGGACGCCAGACCTCGGCCGGGACACCGCCCAGCGTCGTCTGCTGACGATGCACGCCGCGAGGCGTCAGGGTTGCGGCCGTCAGCCCGCGCAGCAATGCACGTTGAGCTTTCACCGGCAACTGCGGGCCCATCAACCCGCGGAACAGCAGGTTGAGCGTGCCACGCAAGGTGGCGGTCAGGAGTTTCTGGCGGGTCGACAGCGGTACCACGGGCTCAACGGATGCAGTCATAGTCGGCGAACTCCGGCTGGCGGGTCTGTTGGCGGTAACGGAAGGTGAAGCCCGGCCAGTTGACGGTGTTGCGGCCGCTTTCGGTCTTGTACCAGCTGCTGCAACCGCGCTCCCAGATGGTGTGCTGCAGGTCGTGCTGCAACTGGCGATTGAAGCCCTGCTGTACCTGCGGTTTGAGGTCCAGGTACTTCAGGCCCTCGCGCTGGATGCGCTGCAGGCAGCCGAGTACGTAGGGAAACTGGCTCTCCAGCATGTAGATGATGGAGTTGTGCCCCAGGTTGGTGTTCGGTCCGTAGAGGATGAAGAAGTTGGGGAAGCCGCTGACGCTGATGCCCTTGTACGCCTCGGCGCCGTCGCTCCAGGCCTGGTTCAGCTCGCGCCCGGCAAGGCCGGTGATGCGCATCGGCGCGAGGAACTCGGTGGCGGCAAAGCCGGTGCCGTAGATGATCGTATCCACCGGATGACGCTGGCCGTCGCGAGTGACGATGGCGTCCTCGGTGACCTCGCGGATGCCGGTATCGACCAGCTTCACGTTGCTGCGCGCCAGCGCCGGGTAGTAGTCGTTGCTGATCAGGATGCGCTTGCAGCCCATGGGGTAATCCGGCTGCAGCCGCGCGCGCAGCTGCGGGTCGGCGATGCTCTTGCGCATGTGCAGGTGGAAGCTGATCCGCATGAATTTCATCATCGGCGGGAACACCGTGAAGGCCAGCGCCCGTGCCTCGTGCTGCACGTACTTCAGCCCACGATCCAGACGCTGCAGCCAGGGCAGGCGCGACTTGATGCGGCGCTCCCAGTCGGCGTAGGGGCGATCCGGCTTGGGAATCACGTAGGCGGCGCTGCGCTGGAACAGCAGCAACTCGGCGACTTTCGGCGCGATCTGCGGGACGAACTGGATGGCGCTGGCGCCGGTCCCGACCACGGCCACGCGCTTGCCGTCCAATGGCGTGCCATGGTCCCACTGCGCGGAATGGAAGGCCTTGCCCTGGAAGCGCTCGATCCCCGGCAGCTTCGGGATCAACGGGCGGCTCAGTTGGCCCAGGGCGCAGACCAGCGATTGCGCGCGCAATTCTTCGCCATCGGCGCAGGTAACGCACCACTCGCCGGCAGCCTCGTCGAAGTTTGCCTCGCGCACCTCGCAGTTGAAGCGGATGCGTTCGCGCAGGCGGTATTTATCGGCGCAGTGCCGCGCGTAGTCGAGGATTTCCGCCTGGGGCGCGAACTTGCGCGACCAGTCGGCCTTGGGTTCGAAGGAGAAGGAATACAGGTGCGAAGGCACGTCGCAGGCAGCGCCCGGATAGACGTTCTCGCGCCAGCAGCCACCGACGTCGGCGGCCTTTTCGAGGATCAGGAAATCGTCGATCCCGGCCTTTTGCAGGCGGATCGCCAACCCCAGGCCGGCGAAGCCGGCACCGATGATCAGCACGCGCGGGGCGGCCGATCGACGGGATGATGTTGTCATTGTTGTGCTCCCGGTTCTGATGTCCGCATAGCGGCGGATGACAACATCCTAGTGCGACTTCCCGCCACGGGTTATGGCATAGTCGGACAGAAAATTGTGACTTTCGGTCACCCTGACTCCCGAGGTTTCGATGCCTGCTACCCCAGCCTGCTCCCCCCGGCGCAGTGCCATCAGCGTGCAGCTCATGACCCAGTTCGGCCTCGACCATGGCATGACCCTGGAACAGTGCCTGGGCCGCACCGGACTGGACATCGGCGTGCTCGCCGATCCCGGCGCCGAGGTGGAGGCCACCCAGGAACTGGAGTTGCTGCGCAACATCAACCGGCACATCGGCCAGCGCCCCGGCATCGGGCTCAAGGCCGGCCTGCGCTACCACCTCAACGCCTACGGCATCTGGGGCTTCGCGATGCTCAGCAGCTCGACCTTCCTCAGTGCCGCGCACCTGGGCCTGCGCTACCTCGACCTGACCTATGCCTTCCACCGCATGACCCTGGAGGAACACGACGGCGAAGCGCACCTGGTGCTGGACGACACGTCCGTGCCGGAAGACCTGCGCGACTTCCTCATCGACCGCGACGGCGGCGGTGTGCTGCGCATCCAGCGCGACCTCACCAACCAGCCGCCGCCGATTCGCCAGGCGCTGTTCCGCCGCGAGGCGCCAGCCGACCTGCAGCCTTATATCGATGAACTGGGGGTGAAACCGCTGTTCGGCCAGACGGAAAACCGCATCGTCTTCGACAGCCACATTCTCGAAATGCCGCTGCCGGGCGCAAACCCGGAAGTGGCGCGGCGCTGCGAGGAGCAATGCCGCGCCCTGCTCGCCCGGCGCCAGGTACGCACCGGGCTTTCCGGGCAGATCCGCGACCGCCTGCTGGGCACGCCGGGGCGGCTGCCGGACATGGAGCAACTGGCGGATGAGTTGCACATGACCTCGCGCACGTTGCGGCGCCGGCTGGAAGGCGAAGGCAGCAGCTATCGCGCGCTGCTCGACGAGGTGCGCCAGGCGCTGGCCGAGGAATTGCTGGCCACGGGGGCAATTCGTCTGGAGGAAATCGCCGAGCGACTCGGCTACGGCGAGGTGTCGAACTTCATCCACGCCTTCCGTCGCTGGAAAGGCGTGACGCCGGGGCGTTTCCGCCGCGGCTGAGCCGTCTCGAGAAGTGGAGCTTAGAAGACCAGCTTGTAGCCGATCATTGCCAGCATGATCGCCAGGCACGGGCGCAGCACGCCGTCCGGAATACGCCCGGCTAGGTGGCTGCCGATGTAGATGCCCGGCAGCGAGCCGATCAGCAGGTAGCCCAGCAGGCCCCAGTCCATGTTGCCCATGCTGGCATGGCCGAGGCCGGCGACCAGGGTCAGGGGCACAGCGTGGGCGATCTCGGTGCCCACCAGACGGCGGGTGGCGAGGAAGGGATAGAGGATGAACAGCGCCACCGTACCCAGTGCGCCGGCGCCAATGGAAGTCAGCGCGACCATGCCGCCGAGGATGGCGCCGGTGATCACGGTCAGGGTATTCAGCCGGGGGCCGCTGAAGTGGAAGCTGTCCCCGGCGTGACGCTGGGCGAAGGCCAGCACCTGCTTCTTGAACAGCACGGCCAGCGCAGTGAGCAGCAGCACGACGCCCAGGGCGTTCTTGATCACCGCGTTCATGGCCGCGGTGTCGGTATGCAGGCTGTGCAGGAACAGCAACGTCAACGCGGCAGCCGGGACGCTGCCCAGGGCCAGCCAGCCGGTGATGCGCCAGTCGATGTTGTCGTTCTTGCGGTGAACCAGGACACCGCCGGACTTGGTGATAGCGGCATAGAGCAGGTCGGTGCCTACCGCGGCGGCAGGGTTGATACCGAACCAGAGCAGGATGGGCGTCATCAGCGAACCGCCACCGACACCGGTCATCCCAACGATAAAGCCTACGACAAGACCCGCGACTACAAACCCGATATTGCCGAAATCCATCTACGCGTCCTGACTGGCGAAACTGATCACCTCGTGGTGTGGCCGGGAGGATACTGACTTTTCTTATAATCCTTTAGACCGATGTGGTCTTACTTTATAACTGTCTTTTGCTGAAATCTGGATGGGCCGCGCCTGCGCGATGTCATCTGGAATGGCACTCCTGGCGTAGCGGCAGGCAAGAAAAAGGGGCCCGAAGGCCCCTTTTCACCGGCTCATCGATCACTTCACGTCAGGCTTGCCGTCAACCACACCGGTCTTGTTATCCAGCAGGGCCTGGGTGGCGGTCTGAATGAAGGACTCCAGTCGGGTCTTCATCTGCGACTGCTCGGGGGTGTTTTCGATGCGGGTGACACCGAAGTCCTTGCCCAGCTTGTAATCGTAGACACGGATGTCGCCTTCCTTGGGTTTGATCAGGATGCGATTACCGTAAACCAGCGCCACATCCTGGCCACTGCCCGAGGGCTTGATCATGCCGAAGCCCTTATCACCCTCGGGCAGGTTCAGCAGGTCGCGGCCCCAGCACTGGTGGCGCGCTTCGCCGCCCAGGCGACCCATGATGGTCGGCACGATGTCGATCTGGGTGCCGACGGTGTCGCGAGTGGCGCCGAACTTCTCCTGAATGCCGGGCGCGATGACCAGCAGCGGCACGTTGAAGCGGAACAGATCCATCTCGGTCAGTTGCTCGGGGGTACCGAAGCCGTGGTCGCCGACGATCACGAAGATGGTGTCCTTGTAGTACGGCGACTTCTTGGCCTTCTCGAAGAACTGGCCGAGCGACCAGTCGGAGTAGCGCATCGCGGTCAGGTGCTCGTCCAGGCTGCCGTAACCGGTCACCGGCTGTACCGGCAGGTCCTTGGGCAGCGCGTAGGGCACGTGGTTGGACAGGGTCTGCAGCAGCGCATAGAACGGCTTGCCGGTGGCTTCCAGCTTGTCCAGTTCCTCGTTGCCGCGAGCGAACATGTCCTGGTCGGAGACGCCCCAGGTCGGGTCGGAGAACACCGGGTTGACGAAGTCATTGCGGCCGATGAACGAGGTCATGCCCTGGTTGGCGAAGAAGCCGGACTGGTTGTCCCAGGCGAAATCGCCGTTGTAGACGTAGACGTCCTCGAACTTGCGCGCCGACAGCAACTGCGGCAGGCCGGAGAACTTGTGGCCGCCCTCGGGCGTCTGCATCAGGTACTCGAAGCCCGGCAGGTTGGGGAAGCACGCCATGGTGGCGAACATGCCCTGGTGGGTGTGGGTGCCGTTGGAGAAGTACTGGGTGAACAGCAGCCCTTCCTTCGCCAGCTTGTCGAAGTTCGGCGTGATCTCACCCGGAGCGCCCAGAGCACCGACATAGTGGCCGGCAAAGCTTTCCATGAGGATCACCACGACATTCTTCACCGGCAGGGTGCCATCGGCTGGCGGCGTGTAGTCGCGGCGAACCGGTGCGTCATCGGCATCCACCAGCTTGTCGTCCGGCATCACCAGCATCTGACGCACCGTGGCCAAGGCCTGATCCTGCGGCAGGGTCGACTTCCAGATATTGTCGCGGTCTTCGGAGAAGCGGCTCTCGGCGGCCTTGATCAGGCTCAGGGTGCCGTTCAGGCCGAGCTGGTTGGCGAACTGCGAGTCCGTGGTGAACGCATCGCCCCAGCGCAGCGGCGGGCCCTGGCGCAGGGTGCCGCGGGCGGCGACGACGCACAGCAGGACCATGACCAGGAAGACGGCGGTACGGATGTACCAGGCGGCCGCCGACGGGCCGCTGGCGGCCGGACGGGTGGCGCGGTCAATACCCTTGAACAGCAGGTACAGCAGCCAGGTGGCAAAAGCCCAGGCCAGCAGGTAACGGACCACCGGATAGCCGTACCAGATCATGCTCATGACCGTCTTCGGGTCTTCGGACATGTACTGGAACACCAGGCTGTTCAGGCGCTGGTGGAACTCGCGGTAGAAGTCCATTTCCAGCACGCCGAGGAACAGCGTGATGCTCGCGGCGATGGTCAGCCAGGTCTTCCACAGCCAGCGCCAGCCCATGGCGCGCACACTGACGATAGCGAACACCAGCGGAGCAACGATGTAGACCACGGCGCGGATGTCGAAGCGCATGCCGGTGAGGAATGCTTCGACAAAGGTAGAGGCCGGCGTGCTGCCGATCAGCTCGCGGTTATAGATCAACAGCGCCAGGCGCAGCAGGGAGTACATCACCATCAGCGTGACGACGCTGAGCGCGGTGAACGCCAGATGGCTGGACACGGTCGGCCGCGTGAGGCTCGCACCGGTCTGGCGATTGGTCAGGACTTCTGATTGGCCCATTTCTTGGTTCCGTAATGAACGTGTGGGTTCGAAGGTGCTTCGCCTAGGCCGGGCAGAACCGTGGCCCACGCGAGCGCGAAAGGCTGCGGCATTACACCGCAAAAGCAGCGGCGGCGCATTCTAAAGTGCGCCGCTTAAGCGGACATTAAGCCTGGCATGCCAATCGTTTCGGGATGATGCAAGGGTGAATCGGCGCATGTGGGACCGCCCAAGGGCGGGCAGAGTGCCGTAGAGCGCGTGAAGAAAATGTCGTGGCGCGGGGCTTGTCCCCGCGCTTGCACGACGATCAGTCGTTGGCCCGCTTGCCGATGGCCTGCAGCACGTACTGCGGCAGGGCGAAGGCGCCCTGGTGGATAGCCGGGTTGTAGTAGCGGGTCTGGATGCCGCTGGCGGCGAAGCGCTGGGCCAGGGTGGTCACGTCGACGTGGCGCAGGGCCGGGTTGGTCGAACCCCAGGCGAAGGTCATCGAACCGCCGATGTAGGTCGGTACCGCCGCCTGGTAGAAGTGCCAGTCGGCGAACAGGCCGTTCATGCGGCCGGCGGTATTGCGCACGGTGTCCAGTTGCATGAAGGGTGTGCCGTTCTGGGTCACCAGCACGCCGCCGTCGTTCAGGCAGCGATGGCAGGCCTGGTAGAAGTTCTCCGAGAACAGCACTTCGCCGGGGCCGATGGGGTCGGTGGAGTCGGAGATGATCACGTCGAACTTCTCCGTGGTGGTAGCGACGAAGCGCATGCCGTCGTCGATCACCAGGTTGAGCCGCGCGTCGTCGAAGGCGCCCTGGGAATGGTTGGGCAGGAACTCCTTGCACATGTCGACCACGGTGCCGTCGATCTCGACCATGGTGATGTGCTCGACGCTGGCGTGCTTGGACACCTCGCGCAGCATGCCGCCGTCGCCGCCACCGATGATCAGCACGCGCCTGGCGTTGCCATGGGCGAGGATCGGCACGTGGGTGAGCATCTCGTGGTAGATGAACTCGTCGGCCTCGGTGGTCTGGATCACGCCGTCCAGCGCCATCACCCGGCCCATGCGGGCATTCTCGAAGATCACCAGGTGCTGGTGCTCGGTGCGCACCTCGTGGAGCATCCTGTCGACGCTGAAACGCTGGCCATAGCCGTCGTAGAGGGTTTCCTGGTAATCGTGCATGAGTGCGCTCCCGTCGGGGCAAGACAATAGGAGGGGACGGCCGGGCCGCCCCGAAAGAGGCGCGCATTCTACGTGCCCATCGATGACAGGTCGAACCCTGCCGTCGGCGCCAGCCTTCCTGGGGAATTTGAAAGTCAGGCGCGGGAGGACAGCATCGCCGGCAACGGGTAATGTCGCCCCATGACCAACACGCCCCCCACTCCCCAACTCATTCGCCTGCCCTACCGTGCGCCCTGGGACTGGCAGCAGTTCCACGAGCATTTCGCCCTGCGCAGCCTGACCGGCGTCGAATGCCTGTCGCCGCGCCGCTATGCCCGCAGTGTGCGCGTGGGCGGCGATATCGGCTGGTTCAGCGTTCGCCCGCTGGAAGACAGCGCCGAACTGGAACTGGACATTCACCTGGCGCCGCAGCATGCGCAACCGCTGGCGGCGCGGGTGAGCAAGATGTTCGACCTGGACAGCGACCCACTGCAGATCGCCGAGCACTTCCAGGCCGACCCGCTGCTCGCCCCACTGCTACTGCAGGCGCCCGGCCTGCGCCTGCCCACCGCCTTCGACCCGTTCGAGCAGGCCGTGCGCGCCATCGTCGGCCAGCAGGTCACGGTGAAGGCCGCCGTCACCATCGTCGGACGCCTGGTGCAGCGCCTGGGCGAAGCGTTGCCCGGCGATTGTGAAGGCCAGCCAACGCGGCTGTTCCCCACCCCCGAGGCCCTGGCCGAAGCTGACCTAGCCGGCATCGGCATGCCCGGCAAGCGCGTGGAGACATTGCAGCGCTTCTCCGCCGCCTGCGCCAGCGGCGCGCTGGAATTGCACGTGAACGACGGCGCCGACGACCTGGTACAGCGCCTCTGCGCCCTCCCCGGCATTGGTCCGTGGACGGCGGAGTACGTCGCCCTGCGCGCCTTCGGCGATCCGGACGCCTTCCCCGCCGCCGACCTGGGCCTGCTCAAGTCGCCGGTGTGGGGCGCGGAAGGCATCACCGCCCGCGAGCTGCAACGTCGCGCCGAAGCCTGGCGGCCGTGGCGCGCCTACGCCGCCGTCTATCTGTGGCACGCCTATTCCCAGTCCGGCCGCACCGGAGGATGACCATGCACTACCGTTACCACGACAGCCCCACCGGCCGCCTGCTGCTGGCCGGCGACGAAGGCGGCCTGCGCATGCTCTACATGGACCTTGAGGTGCGCCACTACCCTCAGCCGGACTGGCACGAAGGCAGCCCGCTGCTGGACGATGTGGCGCGTCAGCTGGACGAATATTTCGCCGGCAAGCGTCAGCGCTTCGAGGTGAAATTGAACACCGGTGGCACCGAGTTCCAGCGCCAGGTCTGGCAGGCGCTGCTGGAGATTCCCTACGGCTACACCACTGTCTATGCAGAACTGGCGCGGCGGATCGGCCGGCCCAAGGCCATCCGCGCGGTGGGCGCGGCCAACGGCGCCAACCCGATCAGCATCATCGTCCCCTGCCACCGGGTGATCGGCAGCAACGGCAGCCTCACCGGCTACGCTGGCGGCCTGCCGCGCAAGGAGTTGTTGCTGCGCCTGGAGGGCGCGCTGGAAACGGCCTAGCCGTCCGCTCTAGGAGAAGTCGAAGGCGGTCTGCGCTGCCTGCGGATCGACGTAGCCTTCCAACGCCAGCATGCGCATCTTCGAGCCGCTGCCACCGGGTGCGGAGAAGCCACCGGTCTTGCCGCCACTGGCAAGCACGCGGTGACAGGGAATGATCAGCGGGATCGGATTGGACCCCATCGCTTGCCCCACCGCGCGGGACAAGCCGACATCCCCCAGGCGCCGGGCGATCTCGCCATAGGTCGTGGTCTCCCCGCGGCCCAGCTGGAGGATGTCGTCGTAGACGCGGCGGTGGAAATCACTCTGGCCGGACAGGTCCAGCGGCAACGTCTCGAACGACACCGCCTCGCCCTGCGCATAGCCGAAGATCAACCGGCGCGCTTCATCGATGAATGCAGGCCATTGGGCAGTCTCGGTGCCGAGCTTGTCGAAGCGCTCGCGCACGCTGTGCACGGAGTCCCCCGGCAGATAGGCGCGCGTGATCCCCTGCGGGCTCCAGGCGAGCCCGAACCAGCCAAGTTTTGTTTCGATCAGGCAGTAATGCATCGAACGAGTCTCCATCGCGGCGCCTTATCCCGCAACCCTTTCCGCCTTCAGCACGACATCGCACCAACGGCGCAGCTCGTCGCCGATGGCACTCGCCGGATCGCCTCGACGTTCGAAAGCCCACCACAGCTGCGCACCCTGCCACTGGCAGGCCATCAGCCGGCCGAGAATCGGCTGCCGTTGCGGATCATCGCTCAATCGCCGCCCCAATGCCGCGGCCAACGACGCGCCCCATCGTGCACCACGTTCACGAAGCACTGGATCGCGCATGTCCTCGCGCAGGATCAGCAACCCTTCCGCGTAATCGGTCTCACCCTCGCCCACCGGAAACATCGCCACCAGCATCCGAATCGCGCCTTCCGGGCTCAACTCGGTGCTCTCGTCGAGTCGGGCGGTCTGCTCATCCAGTTGGTCCCAGGCGCGCAGCAACACGGCGCGGAGGAAATCCGCCTTGGTCGCGTAGCGCTGCACCAGTGTCGCGGCGCAAAGCCCGACCTCGCGGCCCACGGCGGCGAAGGTCACCGCCTCCGGTCCTGCGCGCACCATCAGCTGCATGGCGGCGTCGAGTATCGCTGCGTCGCTTACTGTCTTGGTTCGAGCCATGCCAATCTCTTTTATAAATGAACATTCATTTATATATTGGCACAAAGCTTATCCAGGGAGACGCAACATGGCCAGAATTCTCGGCTACATCGCCACCAGCCTCGACGGCTTCATCGCAACGCCCGAACACGGGCTGGACTGGCTGTTCAGGCATGACCAGCTGCAGTTGGGCGAACATGACTACACCCTGTTCCTCCAGCGCATCCGCACCGTGGTCATGGGCCGCGCGACCTACGACTTCCTCGCGGCCGACCCCGGCCCCTGGCCCTATGGCGCACAGCGCGTGCTGGTGGTGACCTCGCGCCCCATCGACGACCCGAAGGGCCCGCTGGAAACCCGCAGCGATGTCGACGCGCTGATCGGGGAACTGCGCGCATTGGAAGATGGCGACGTATGGATGCTCGGCGGTGGCCAGCTGCAGATGGCCTTCCTGGAGCGCGGGGCACTGGATGAGCTGGAGATCTATGTGATGCCGGAGATCATCGGCGGCGGTTTTGCGCTATTCCCCGCCACCGGGCTGCGGGTGTCGCCGACGCTGCTGTCGGCCAAGGTGATCGAGCCGGGCTGCGTGCGGATGCATTACCGGTTCGACTGAGGCTGTCGACCTGCAGGAGCGTTCCATGGGCGCTATCGCGAACATGGCCCGCCCCTGCGGGAGTCGGGATGGCGCTCAGACCCGCACGTTGCCGCGCGGCCCTGCCACCGCCCAGATGATCAGGCCGAGAACCGGCAGGATGACGATCACCAGGATCCAGATGATCTTCATCGGCATCTCGGCGTTGCTTTTCACCACGTTGATGATCGCCCAGATATCCAGGGCAAAGATGATCAGGCTGATCAGGCCACTGAGGGTCGAGCCCATTTGGAAGATCCTTCTATGAGAATGTCGGCCTGATCAGCATAGCTGCCCGCGCCGCAGCGGCGCGGGCGTGCATTCAAGGCAGGGGTCAAACCTGCGCCGGGTCGATCAGCGCGAAGCTTGCCACCGTGTCGTGGCCTTCCAGTCCCCCACCCTCGCGGGCCAGGCCGATGGTCTGCAGGCCGGCCTGCTGCGCTGCATCCAGCTCCTGGACGATGTCGGAGAGGAAGAGGATGTCTTCGCCCGGCAGACCGATGGCGGCGGCGATGCGGCGATAGGACTCCACCTCGCGCTTGGGTCCGCTGGTGGTGTCGAAGTAGCCGGAAAACAGCGGCGACAGGTCGCCCGCCTCCGAGCAGCCGAAGATCAGCTTCTGCGCCTGGATAGAGCCGGAGGAATAGACGTACAGCCGGTAGCCCTCGGCGTGCCAGTGGCGCAGCGCGTCGACGGCGTCCGGGTAGACATGGCCCTTGAGCTGGCCGGCGCTGTAGCCCTGCTCCCAGACCATGCCTTGCAGTGCCTTGAGCGGCGTGGCCTTGCGGTCTTCGGCGATCCAGCCGAGAAGGATTTCGATGCAGCGTTCGGTGTCGGCGTTCGTCTCACCGCTGTCGGCGCGTACGGCGGCGAGTTGCTCGGCCACGGCCGGCTCATCGGCATGCCCACGCACGAAGTCCGGCAGGTGCGCGGTGGCATAGGGAAAGAGCACGTCGAAGACGAAGCTGACCGCGCTGGTGGTGCCTTCGATGTCGGTGAGGATGGCTTTGATGGGCATGGGGACTCCAAAGGCCCGCCTTTAACCCAGGCGGGATGACATGTAGGACCGAGGGGGACGCCCAGTCCTTGCTCGCGAACCGCATGGAACCGAGTGGGCCGGCAACACTGTTCGCGAGCAAGCTCGCTCCTACGAAGAGCAGGAAACAGCCTACCCTCCCCGGCTAAGGAGAGATCAGTCTTCCAGCAACGGAAACCGCTTGGCGATCTCGTCGCCGGTGAATTTCGCGACCCAGCCTTCGGCATTGTTGAACAGGCGGATGGCCACGAAGTGCGGGCGCTCGCCCATGTCGAACCAGTGGCGGGTACCGGCGGGCACCGAGATCAGGTCATTCTTCTCGCACTGCACGGCGTAGACGTGATCCTCGATGTGCAGGGTGAACAGCCCGCGGCCGGCGACGAAGAAGCGTACCTCGTCCTCGCCATGGCGATGTTCATCGAGGAACTTGGCGCGCAGTTCATCCTTTTGCGGATGATCGGCGGTCAGGCTGACCACGTCGACGGTGACGTAGCCCTCCTCCTCCTGCAGGCGACGGATCTCGTGCTGGTAGGCGGCGATCACCTCTTCCTGGCTGGCGCCGGGAACGATGGGGGCATTCGCCGCCCAGCGCTGGAAGCGCACGCCCAGCTCGCCCAGGGTGGAAGCGATGTCCTCGGCGTGGGTCAGCAGTTTCAGCGGCTGCTCGGGGTTGGATTCGTGGTAGACGGTCAGGCTGCTCATGGTCGTTGTCCTTCTGGGCTTTTTTCTCAAAAGCGGGCCGGGTTCGCTCAGCGCGTGCCGCCGCGAAGGCTCAGTACTTTCAGTTCGCATTCGAAGAGGAATTCGAAGGCTTCGATCTGGCGCAGGGCATCGGCCATGCGTGGCCCCCAAGTGTACAGGCCGTGGCCACGGATCAGGTAACCGGGGCAGTCCGGATGCGCATCGAGCCAGGGCTGCACCTTGGCCGCCAGCCGGGCGATGTCCTGGTCGTTATCGAAGATCGGCACGGTCACACGGCCTTCGTGAGTACTGACGCCGGCAAAGGCCTTCTGCAGTTCGTAGTCTTCCAGCTCCAGCCGGTCACCCACGGTCAGGCGCGAGAGTACGGTGGCATTGACCGAATGAGTGTGCAGCACCGCGCCGATCTCCGGGCGCCAGGCGTAGAGCTGGGTGTGCAGCAGGGTTTCCGCCGAGGGCTTCTTGCCCGGTTCCAGGCTGTTGCCGGCGAGGTCGGTTTCCAGCACATCGTTCTCACCGAGTTGGCCCTTGTGCTTGCCCGAAACGGTGAGCAACGCACGGTCGGCGGCCAGGCGCGCGGAATAGTTGCTGCTGGTGGCCGGCGACCAGCCACGGCCATAGAGGAAACGGCCGGCCTCGATGATCTGTTGGGTCAGCTGTTCACGGGTGTCGTTCATGCGGGTCCTCGTTCAGACGGGTCCAGATGATGAAGGCGGCAGCCAGCGCAGCCACGCTGGCGATGGCAAAGGTCCAGGCCGGCCCAAGGCTACCCCAGCTGTAGCCGGAGTAAAGCGCGCCGAGCGCGCCACCGGTGCCGGCCAGCGCGGCGTACAGCGCCTGGCCCTGCCCCTGCTGGCGAGCCTGGAAGCTGCGCTGGACGAAATGAATGGCGGCGGCGTGGAAGCTGCCAAAGGTCGCCGCGTGCAGCAACTGGGCAAGCAGCAGCACCGGCAGGTGCCCGGCCAACGTGCCCAGCAGCAGCCAGCGCAAGGCCGCCAGCAGGAAGCTCGCCACCAGTACCTGGCGCAGCGAGAAGCGCTTGAGCAGGCGCGGCATGACCAGAAACAGCAGCACCTCGGCCACCACCCCCAGCGCCCAGAGCTGGCCGATCAGCCCGCGCGCGTAGCCAAGCGACTCCAGGTGCAGGGTCAGGAAGGTGTAGTACGGGCCGTGGGACAGTTGCATCAGGCACACGCACAGGTAGAAGGCGAGCACGCCGGGCTTGAGCAGTTGCTGGAGGAAACCTCCGGCGCTGGCCTCATCCTGCCGCGCCGGCGGCTGGGCATTCGGTACCCACCAACTGGCGCCGACGATGCCGAGCATGATCGTCAGCATCGCCAGCGGATAGGCGTCCAGGCTGGCGAACTCGAACAGCCAGCCCAGGCCGACCACGGTACAGATGAAACCGATGGAACCCCACAGGCGGATGCGGCTGTAGCTCTCGGTGCGCCCGCGCAGGTGCGCCAGCGTGATCACCTCGAACTGCGGCAGTACCGCGTGCCAGAAGAACGCGTGCCCGGCCATGATCAGCGCCAGCCACGCATAGCTATGACCGAGGAAGATGCCGGCGAAACACAGCGCCGTGCACACCGCGCCGAAGCGCACGATGGCCAGCCGCTGGCCGCTGCGGTCGCCCAACCAGCCCCACAGGTTGGGGGCGATGCAGCGCATCAGCATGGGGATCGCCACCAGTTCGCCAATGCGTGGCGCAGAGAACCCCAGGTGATGGAAATACAGCGCGAGGAACGGCGCCGTCCCACCCAGCAGGCAGAAGTAGAAGAAGTAGAAACTGGACAGCCGCCAGTAGGGAACCTGAGTCATCGGCGGCGAATATCCGACGCTCCCGCCACCTGATCAGGCCGGCGGGAGCGCCAGGTCACTCAAAGCTGGCCGAGGACCGGGGTGCCGACCTTCACGTCGGCATTCTGCGCGCGATTGCGCAGCAGGTGGTCGAGCAGCACGATGGCCATCATCGCCTCGGCGATGGGTGTAGCGCGGATGCCCACGCACGGATCGTGGCGACCTTTGGTGATGACATCCACCGGGTTGCCGTCGACGTCGATGGAGCGGCCGGGGGTGGTGATGCTGGAGGTGGGCTTGAGCGCCAGGTGGGCGACGATCGGCTGGCCGCTGGAAATACCACCGAGGATGCCGCCGGCATTGTTCGACAGGAAGCCTTCGGGCGTCAGCTCGTCGCGGTGCTCGGTGCCGCGCTGGGCGACGCTGGCAAAGCCGGCGCCGATTTCCACGCCCTTCACCGCGTTGATGCTCATCAGCGCGTGGGCCAGTTCGGCGTCCAGGCGGTCGAAGATCGGCTCGCCCAGGCCCGGCGGCACGCCTTCGGCGACCACGGTGATCTTCGCGCCCACCGAATCCTGGTCACGGCGCAGCTGGTCCATGTAGGCCTCCAGCTCCGGCACCTTGTCCGGGTCGGGGCTGAAGAAGGCGTTGTCTTCGACGCTGTCCCAGGTCTTGAAGGGGATTTCGATGGGGCCGAGCTGGCTCATGTAGCCGCGCACGCTGATACCCATGCCGGCCAGGACCTTCTTGGCGATCGCACCGGCCGCCACGCGCATGGCGGTCTCGCGCGCCGAGGAACGGCCGCCGCCACGGTAGTCACGGATGCCGTACTTGTGGTGGTAGGTGTAGTCGGCGTGGGCCGGGCGGAACAGGTTCTTGATCGCCGAGTAGTCCTTGGACTTCTGGTCGGTGTTGCGGATCAGCAGGCCGATCGGGGTACCGGTGGTCTTGCCCTCGAACACGCCGGAGAGGATCTCCACCTCGTCGGCTTCCTGGCGCTGGGTGGTATGGCGGCTGGTGCCGGGCTTGCGGCGGTCCAGGTCGCGCTGCAGGTCTTCCAGGGAAATCTCAAGGCCGGGCGGGCAGCCGTCGACGATGGCGACCAGCGCCGGGCCGTGGCTTTCGCCAGCGGTGGTGACGGTGAACAGCTTGCCGTAGGTGTTGCCGGACATGCGAGGCTCCGCGAAAAGACTGGTATCGAAAAGGCCGAGCAGTATACCTGCGTCAATCCGCCCTGCGAACCTTCGCCGCCCGCGAGGATCAAAGCGCCATCAGCCCCATCGCGAAGTCTTCGATGCGCCGTCTCGCCCTGCTCCTCTTCTGTTTCGTCACCAGCATCGCCCAGGCCGCCCCCACCAGCATCCTGCAGCGTCCCTATGACCTGGATACCGGCCACGGCGTGCTGCGCGGCACGCTGCTGCTGCCCCAGGGCGATACCCCTCCGCCAGTAGCACTGCTGATCGCCGGCTCCGGCCCCACCGACCGCGACGGCAACAACCCCGAGGGCGGACAGAACGCCTACCTGCGCAAACTGGCCGAGGCCTTGGCGGAAAACGGCATTGCCAGCGTACGCTACGACAAGCGCGGCGTGGCCCGCAGCCTGCCGGCCGCGCCGCGTGAGGAAGAGCTCAGCGTCGAAGCCTACGTCAGCGACGTGGTGGCCTGGAGCGACA
The DNA here is from genome assembly GCF_020401845.1 of Pseudomonas sp. HS-18. Lineage (NCBI taxonomy): Bacteria > Pseudomonadati > Pseudomonadota > Gammaproteobacteria > Pseudomonadales > Pseudomonadaceae > Pseudomonas > Pseudomonas sp. HS-18. Next base: position 2,393,862 of record NZ_CP084413.1, on the reverse strand, counting down.
AGCTGGCCCACGACCCGCGCTTCGGCCGGCAGATTCTCATCGGCCACAGCGAGGGCGCGCTGATCGCCAGCCTCGCCGCGCCGCAAACCCACGCCGAGGCGCTGGTTTCCCTGGCCGGCAGCGCCCGCCCGATCGGCGACGTATTGCGCGAGCAGTTGCAAGCCCGCCTGCCGCCGCCCCTGCTCGCCCAGGCTGACCAGTTGATCGACGGTCTGCAGGCCGGGCAGTTGCAGCCACGGGTGCCGGAGCCCCTGAAGGTGCTGTTCCGCCCCAGCGTGCAGCCCTACCTGATCTCGCTGTTCCGCCAGGACCCGGCCCGCGCCTTCGCCGAGTTGAAATTGCCGACGCTGGTCCTGCAGGGCACCAACGATATCCAGGTCGGCGTCGAGGATGCGCAGGCGCTCAAGCGCGCCAAGCCCGACAGCGACTTCCATCTGATCTCGGGGATGAACCATATCCTGCGGATCGTTCCGACCAGCGGTCCGCAGCAGCTCGCCTCCTACAACAACCCCAACCTGCCGCTGGCCCGTGAGCTGGTGCAGCGCATCACGACTTTCATCCAGCACGCGCCGAGCCTGCCCGGCAGTACGCTTGCCGAAAATGCGCCCGGATCTGGAGCGAACGTCTCAAGAAATCCGCCGGTGCGTCGATAAACCACGGGAGAGCCCTGGCCACGCCCGCCAGGCCCCGAGGTAGACCCCATGACCGAAGCCGAACAGACAGCCGTCGCCGCCGACGAGAGCGCCGCCGCCCGCCCGCATCCCTGGGCGGACCTGGCGCCGGAACACTATCGCCTGCTGCGCCTGGCGCCGCTGCCCACCGACCGCACCACTGGCGCGCGGCCGCTGCGCTTCGTGCAACTGGGCCGGGTGGAACGCCACAACGGCGAGCAGAGCCTGCTGCGGCTGACCGTACAGGTGCCCGGCCAGGTGCTGCGCAAGGAAGTGAACCTGCTGGAGGTCTGGGCGGACCACCGCAACAAGGAAGTGCGCTTCGGCGCCGACTCGGGCTTCACCACCGAACCGCTGAACCGCGGACTGGGGCGATTCCTGCTGGCCCAGGGAGTGGCCTGGGCGAAAAAGAAGTGGTCGCACTACCGTGTCGAGGGTGGCGCGCTGGCGATGAAGGACGCACCCAACGAAGAGGCCCGGCAGCGCCGCGACCACTTCCTGCGCGCCCAGGGCTTCGACGTGATCTACGAGGATTCGCGGCTGCTGAAGGCGCGCTACAGCGTCGGCCGGGTCAGCGAGCTGTACGACGACTGGCACAAGGACAAGGTGCAGATAGTCCCGCTGCTGGAAGCCGGCTCGATGCTGGAACAGGCTGACCAGAACCTCGCCACCCAGTCCAACGAGATTCGCCGGCTGGAGCAGCGCATCGAGACCTTCCGCCGCGACGACACCAGCCTGCGCTTCACCATCGCCTGCCTGACGGTGTTCGCCGTGTTCCAGGCGGGACTGCTGATCTGGATCGCCACGCACTAGCGTGCATGCGCCGCCGACCGATCGGCGCGGCCGGTGGGCAACCGCGGACGAAGTCCGCTCCTACCCAAAGCCGACCTCCGCGATGGGCTGAGTCCCACGCCGAAGCATTCTTTTGTAGGAGCGAGCCTGCTGGCGAACCGGCCAGGCGCCGGACCAACCGGTAAATCCATTCGCGAGCAAGCTCGCTCCTACAGATTCAGCCCACCCTTGGAGCGGATCAGGCCTTTACCCGCGCCCTGAACAGCTCCTGATGCTCGCGGCATTGCTGCGCCGAGAGCAGGAATACCCCGTGGCCACCGTACTCGAAGTCGAGCCAGGTGAAGTCCACTTCCGGGTAGAGCGCCGCCACGTGCACCTGGCTGTTGCCCACCTCCACCACCAATGTGCCGCGCTCGGTCAGGTGGTCCGCCGCCTCGGCCAGCATGCGCCGCACCAGGTCCAGGCCGTCGTTGCCGCAGGCCAGGCCCAGCTCCGGCTCGTGGTGGTACTCGGCGGGCATGTCGGCGAAGTCTTCGGCGTCGACATAGGGAGGGTTCGACACGATCAGGTCGAAACGCTGGCCCGGCAGGCCTTCGAAGCCGTCACCCTGCACGGTGTAGACGCGCTCGCCCAGCTCGTGGCGCTCAATATTGATATTGGCCACTTCCAGGGCATCGAACGACAGGTCGCCCAGCACCACTTCGGATTCCGGGAAGGCGCTGGCGCAGGCGATGCCGATGCAGCCCGAGCCGGTGCACAGGTCGAGGATTCGTGCAGGGTCGGCCGCCAGCCAGGGCTCGAAGCGACGTTCGATGAGTTCGGCGATGGGCGAGCGCGGCACCAGCACGCGCTCGTCCACCACGAAGGGCATGCCGCAGAACCAGGCCTCACCCAGCAGGTAGGCAGTCGGCACACGCTCCTCGATGCGTCGGCGCAGCAGGTGCATCAGGTATTCGCGCTCCTCGTCCTCGAGGCGGCAATCCAGGTAGGCGTCGGCCATTTCCCAGGGCAGATGGAGCGCGCCCAGCACCAGTTGGCGGGCCTCATCCCAGGCGTTGTCGGTACCGTGGCCAAAGAACAGTTCCTCGGCGTGGAAGCGGCTGACGGCCCAGCGGATGTGGTCACGCAGGGTCAGCAAACGAGATTCGGTCACGGCAGCAGTCCTCGCAGCTCGCAAAAAGGGGCGCATTCTAGCGGAATGCGGACACTCCGGGGGCTTTCCAGCCCGTTCCGCCACAGAATGCCATTACCACTTTGGCGCGAGTTCGCAAAGATTCACAGCGGACGCGTTACGGCCCACAATGAGTGAACATGCATTTACAGGAGTCGTGACATGTCCCTTCCGCTCAGCATGCTGCAGATCAGTGGGCGCGGATATCCGCCGGCCACCCTGCGCCAGAGCACTCTGTTGATCATCGATGCCCAGGAGGAGTACCGCAGCGGCGTACTGGCCCTGCCTGACCTGGATGCCGCGGTGGCGCAGATTCGCCTGTTGCTGGAGACGGCCCGGGCCATGGGCACTCCCATTGTCCACGTGCACCACCTGGGCGTGGTCGGCGGCCTCCTCGACCCTCAGGGCCCGCGCGGCCGCTTCCTGCCCGAACTGGCGCCGCTGCCGGGCGAGGTGGTGGTGGACAAGCGCCTGCCCAACGCCTTCGCCGGCACCGACCTGCATGACCGCCTGCAGGCCGGCGGCCGCCTGGACCTGATCGTCTGCGGGTTCATGACCCACTCCAGCATCAGCACCACCGTCCGCGCCGCCAAGGACTACGGCTACCGTTGCACCCTGGTGGATGCCGCCTGCGCCACCCGCGACATTCCCACCCCCGAAGGCGGCGTGCTCGCCGCGCGCGACCTGCACCGCGCCGAAATCGCCGCCCTGGGCGACAACTTCGCCGCCGTGGTCGCACAAGCCCAGGCGCTGGTCTGAAGCCATTCGTCCCGACGGGCGGCAACGACAAGCACCCGGGGTTAGGCTCAGCTTAGGCGCGATAGCCCGCGAACCCGCTCACCCAGCGGGTTCGCCGCGCTTCCCGACCCTGGGGTTGGAACCCCACCCCTCCCCACCGGTCATAGCCTCGTTCAATAGATGAGGAAGTCGGGATGAAGATGACCGATAAATTCGATCCACCCAGCCTGCGCCCGAAGCGTCCGGGTCGCTGGCGCTGGCGCTTCGCCGCCGCGATCGCCGCGGTAATCGCCACCTTGGGCATCCTGTCCGCCATGGCCGGCGTCGCCGCCCTGCTCCGCCGCCAGCCCGCGGTGGGCGTGCTGCACATCGAACCGGGAGCCGGCGCCGTGCTGCTGGTAATCGGACTGTTCTGTCTGTGGCTGGGTGTCACATTCTGGCGCGCCGCGCGCCGCCGTGCCCGTGGCCGTGAAGGCCTGAGCCTGTCGCCCCGGCTGATGAAGCGCCGCGACTGATCCCCGCACGGCGCATTTCCGCAGGACCGGCGCGATCCGTTAGACTGCGCGGCTGTTTGAGGAGGTGCGCATGCAAGACGACGATTTTTCCCAATTCGCCAGCGAAATGCGCGGCGTCAGACGGATCACCGTGGACCAGGCCGACACCGGTAAACCCAAGGCCGACCGCAAGCAGCTCAAGGAGCTGCGACAGAACGCGACCGTACGCACCGAGAACATCCGGGTCGACGGCCTCTCCGACCAGTTCGTCATCGACGTCGGCCCCGAGGACGAACTCTACTGGGCCTGCGACGGCGTCCAGGAAGGCCAGATACGCAAGCTCAAGGCCGGCCAGATCAGTTTCGAGGGCAGCCTCGACCTGCACGGCATGAAGATCGAAACGGCCCGCGAAACCCTCTGGGACTTCATCGCCGAAGCCACGCGCTTCGAGATCCGCTGCGTCCGCGTTACCCACGGCAAGGCGGCGCGCGTCGACGGCCGCAGCCCGATGGTGAAGAGCCATGTGAACACCTGGCTGCGCCAGCACCCGCAGGTACTCGGCTTCACCTCCTGCCTGCCGCGCCACGGCGGTACCGGTGCCATCTACGTGATGCTGCGCCGCAACATGCTCGAAGGCCGCGACGAGTAAAAGCCCTGCCCCCGGCTAGCACTCGCGTCCGGCGACAATCCGCCTGCCATAACGCGCCAACCGGCGCTCGGGCCTTGCCAGCCAAGGCTGAGCGCCCTACCCTGCGCCACGGTTTTTATTTTTGTCATTGCCACAGGTAGATCATGTCCCTGGAACAAAACTACTCCGCGATCCTCAGCCAGCTCGGTGAGGACGTCACCCGCGAAGGCCTGGTGGACACGCCCAAGCGCGCCGCCAAAGCCATGCAGTACCTTTGCCGCGGCTACCAGCAGACGCTGGAGGAGATCGTCAACGGCGCCCTGTTCAGCTCCGACAACAGCGAGATGGTGCTGGTCAAGGACATCGAGCTCTACTCGCTGTGCGAACACCACCTGCTGCCGTTCATTGGCAAGGCCCACGTGGCCTACATCCCCAACGGCAAGGTGCTGGGGCTGTCCAAGGTGGCGCGCATCGTCGACATGTACGCCCGCCGCCTGCAGATCCAGGAAAACATGTCGCGGCAGATCGCCGAGGCGGTCCAGCAGGTCACCGGCGCGCTGGGCGTGGCCGTGGTGATCGAGGCCAAGCACATGTGCATGATGATGCGCGGCGTGGAGAAGCAGAATTCCTCCATGGTCACCTCGGTGATGCTCGGCGAGTTCCGCGAGAACGCCGCCACCCGCAGCGAGTTCCTCAGCCTGATCCGCTGACAGCCGCCGTCATGAAAAAACCGGCCCTCGGGCCGGTTTTTTGTGCCTGTGAATCGCTGCAATCAGCGCGTGTAGTAACCCACCGCAACGAGGTAATGGCCGGCCTTGCGCAGGAAGGCGTGCTTGTTCTCCACCTTGCTGGTCACCGGGTTGCGCCACTGGTACTCGAATTCCGCCTCGCCCTTGGACTTGGCCAGTTCCAGCATGGCGTGGCCGATCGGGTTGCCGCCCGGGTCCTTCAGCGAATCGAAGTCCGTGCCGACCATCCGCGTATTGAAGCCATGGGCAACGAATTTCGACGTATCCAGGTCGACAACGAAGACGTAGAGGTCATCCTGGATAAATGCGGGATCGCGCGCGGTGATCTTCTTGAAGGTGTCCTGCGGATCGGCCTCGACGGCCTTCACCGCCTTGTCCAGCATGGCCGCCGCCTGCTGCGCCGACGCGCGCGGGATGTAGTAGCCCACCGCGAGGAAGCGCTCACCCACACGCTGGTAATAGACGTGCTTGCGCTCGACCTTGCCGTCCGCCCAGTTCTTCCAGCGGTAGTCGGCCTGTTGCACCTTGCCTGTCTCCGGCGATTTCAGCGCCTGCGCAAACTGCTTCTGCAATGACGGATCGAGTGTGGTCGACACATCCCGATCGATCAGCACCACCGATGGCCCGCCGCTGGCAAGCATGGTGCCCTTGCTGTCCACGACGAACACATACAGGTCCCCGTCGATGAACTCGCCCTGGCGGCTGAACGCAGCGAAGGCCTTGTCGCCCTCCTGCTTGTAGGCGGCCACCGCCTTGGACAGCAACGCCTTGGCGCGCTGGTCGTCCGTTGGCGAGGTCGTCGGCTGGGCGGCGAACAATGGGAAGGATGAGAGGAAAGAAAGCAGCAGCAGTGACTTCAACAGCGTCTTCATGCGCGAATACCCCCGTGGCATTGCTTGTAGTTGTGCACAGAGCATAGCCAGCCGAAGGGGATTCGCGTCGGCATTCACCGCCGAAGTGACTGAAAATTCAGCCGAAGAATCGCTTCATCGAGCGCGACAGCCAGCCACCGTGGCTCTGGTCGCGGGTCAGCTCGTGCATGCTGGCCATCACCGACTCCACGTAGTTGGCGTCGTCATTACGGATATGGTTGAACAGCCAGCGTCCGAGCAGGCCCTTGAGTTCCTCGGCGACGTCCTCGCCGGCGTCGAAGCGCAGGCGGTAGTCGGAAACGCGCTTGATGAAGAGTTCGTGGACCTTCTTGTGCGCACGGGTGAACTGGTAGCCGGAATCCTCCAGCAGCGTCTCCTCGAAGGCGAAGTGCGAGATGGTGTAGTCGACCAGTTCCTCGATCACGCCGCCGAGCATGGCTCGGTCGTGATGGGCCTGGGCCTCGTGCAGCTGGTTGATCATTTCGACGATGCGTTTGTGCTGCGCGTCGATCACTCCGATCCCGGTGTCGAGATCCGCCTGCCAGACCAGATAGGCCATCTTTCCCCTCCCCACGCCGGGCGACGACACTGCCTGCCGCTCGCGCCCGGCCACATCGGTACGTCCCGCATGGCAGCCCGTCCAGATTAGGGAGGGCGACAAAACGCCGCCATGATGCCGGTCAACCCCAAAGTACCGAAATCAGCGGTTTAGAGCGGCTTTTCGGACTTATCTGATGGCAAATTGCCTGTTTTCGCTTCGCACAAAGCGAAACTTTGCCAGGAGCAGACTCCGTTCGCGAGTGCTATCCGGCCACCTCGAATCGACGAGAAAACGATCGCGGACCGAATCCGCTTCCGCATCATTGGGTCTGCCAACGAAAAACGCCGCTTCGAGGGAAGCGGCGTTTTCAATGGCCGGGCGTGATGATCAGTCCTGCATCGCCACGTGCCGCGGATGGTCGGCCACCCGCGCCAGCCAGGCATTGATGGCCGGGAAGTTCGACAGGTCGAAGCCGCCCTGGTGCGCCACATGGGTGTAGGCATACAGGGTGATGTCGGCGATGGAGTACTGGTCACCCACCAGGTAAGGCGTCTGCTGCAGCTGCTTTTCCATCACTTTCAGCGCCTTGTAACCGCCCTTCTGGCAGCGCACATACTCCTCGCGGCGCTCTTCGGGCAGGCCCAGGTAGAACTCGATGAAACGCGCCACCGCCACGTAGGGCTCATGGCTGTATTGCTCGAAGAACTGCCATTGCAGCACCTGGGTGCGCAGGCGCGGTTCACGTGGCAGGAGATCGCTGCCATCGGCGAGGAAGTTGAGGATGGCGTTGGACTCCCACAGGCAGGTGCCATCTTCCAGCTGCAGCACCGGCACCTTGCCGTTGGGGTTCATCGCCAGGAACTCGGCGGTCTGCGTCTCGCCCTTGAGGATATCGATCTCGCGCCACTGGTAAGGCAGGCCGAGCAGGTGCAAGGCCAGCTTGACCTTGTAGCAGTTGCCGGACAGTCGATCGCCGTAGACGGTGTACATGCTCATCTCCTCATTGGGCCTGGGCTTCGCGGATGACCGTCGCCAGACGGCGCAAACCTTCGCCGGCACGTTCCGGCGCCACGTGGCTGAAGTTAAGCCGCAAATAGCCGGGATTGGCATCCGGTTGCGTGAAGAAAGGCTCGCCCGGCATGAAGGCCACGTTCTGCGCCAACGCCGCGTCCAGCAGTGTACGGGTATCCAGCGGCTGCTTGAGCTTGAGCCAGAAGAACAAGCCGCCCTGGGGCACATTCCACTCCGCCAGCTCGGCGAAATGCTCTTCCAGTTGCTGCTGCATGGCGTCGCGGCGAATGCGATAGAAATCGCGCAGCTCGGCCAGGTGGCCGCGATAGGCCTCGGTGCCGAACCACTGCAGTGCCTGCCACTGGCCGACGCGGTTGGTGTGCAGGTCGGCGGACTGCTTCAGGCGCAGCAGGTGCGGGAACAGGTCCGGCGTGGCGATCAGGAAGCCCACGCGCAGCCCCGGCAGCAGCGTCTTGGAGACGGTACCGGTGTAGATCCAGCTGGATTTCTTCAGGCGACTGACCAGCGGAGTCGCGGCGCCCGCATCGAACACCAGCTCGCGGTAAGGCTCGTCCTCGATCAGGGTCACGCCGAACTCGTCGAGCACGGCGGCCACTTCATCGCGGCGTTGCTCGCTGTAGCGCACGCCGGACGGGTTCTGGAAAGTCGGGATCAGGTAGGCGAAGGCCGGCTTGCTGGCCTGCAGGCGCTGGCGCAGCGCGGCGACATCCGGGCCTTCGGCGCCCAGCGGCACGGTCAGGCAGTTCGCGCCGAACAGCTGGAAGGCCTGCAGCGCAGCAAGATAGGTCGGCGCTTCGAGCAATACCTCGGTGCCCGGATCGATGAACAGCTTGCTGGCCAGGTCGAGCGTCTGCTGCGAACCGCTGACGATCAATACCTGGCTCGCTTCGCAGGGCACGCCCAACGCTCGCGCCTCGGCGGCGATGGCCTCGCGCAGCGCCGGCTCCCCTTCGCTCATGCCGTACTGGCCCATGCTCACCGGCATGTCGTCCCAATTCACCTTCGGCAACATCGGCTCGGCGGGCAGGCCGCCGGCAAAGGACATCACCTCCGGGCGCTGCGCCGCGGCGAGGATTTCACGGATCAGAGAGCTTTTCAGTCGGGCGATGCGTTCGGAGAAGGCCATGGGGGTCACCGGTAGCGGGAGCACGGAAGAATGAGTCAAACTGCTTGACCGAAGCTACGACGCCCGGGATGGATACGTCAATATGCCTGACCTAACAAAAAACAGCCTGCAACTCGAAGCGATCCAGGCCTTCTTCTACAGCTACCGGGCCTTCACCGCGAAACCCGACGAGATGCTCGCCCGCCGCGGGCTGAGCCGGGTGCACCACCGCATCCTGTTCTTCATCGCGCGTAATCCGGGGCTGAGTGTCAGCCAACTGCTGGCCGCCCTGGGCGTGACCAAGCAGGCACTGAACCTGCCGCTGCGTCAGTTGCTCGAGCGCGAACTGATCAGCAGTGAGGCCTGCGGCAACGACAAGCGCAAGCGGCGGCTGGGGCTGACCGCTGAAGGCGGCAAGCTGGAAAAGGCCCTGCGCCGCGAGCAGGACCGCCTGCTGCAGCGCGCCTTCGGCGAGGCCGGGGAAGAAGCGGTGAAAGGCTGGCTGGCGGTGAACCAGGCCATTGCCCGCTCGCCGGACGATTAGCGGACGGCCCGCTCCTGCTCGCCGGCGGCGCGCAGGAAAATCAGCGCCAAGGGGATGGTGTTGATGATCGACAGCAAGGTGCCAAAGGCGAACAGTACGATGCTCGCCAGGCAGATGCCGCTCACGACGTCGAACCAGCCCATGACCTTCACCGAGGTGAACGGCAGCTGGATCTTCAGCACACGAATGCCATACCAGAGCTGCACCAGGCCGCTGGGCAGGTACATCATCATGAAATACACCGTCGCGTTGCTTTGGCGCGAGCCGGTCAGGTCGACGTCGAAAAGCATGGAAAACACCTGCATCACCACGGCGATGACGATGAGAATCCACATTGGCCAGCGGAGCCCGCGGGCCGCGAATCGATCCTCAAGCAGACGCGTGCTGCGCCAGGCCAGAAAACACCCCAGCAGCATACTCAGCGCACCCAGCCACTCCTCATACGGCATCAGGAACTTCGGGCCACCCGGCAGGCGAGCGACCATGCCGATACCGATCAGCGTCAGGTCCGTCAGCAGCAGAGCAAGCGTGAGTCCCGCCAGCAGCCGCAGCTTGCCGGACGACCAGTCGCCGACGAGGAAAGGCGTGGGCGCGCGCGTGTCGACCAATTCCACCTGCGGCGCGGCATATGGGTTCTGCTCCATGAACGGCTGACTCCTGTCTGTCGGGAGTGTGCAACATACTGCGGGCATGCGGGCCGTGCCAGCGATGCCGCCACTGTACGGGCCACTCGGCCACTGGCTGTTATGGGACAGCCCTGCGTTGGCAGGATTAGTCTGGCCCTACAATTAGACCGGTACTCCGCCATGCCCCTCGAACTCCTCGGCGCTTTCGTGCTGTTCGCCTTCGTCACCTCCATCACCCCCGGCCCCAACAACATGATGCTGCTGGCCTCGGGCGTGAACTTCGGCGTGCGCCGGACCATCCCGCACATGCTCGGCATCAGCATCGGCTTCCTGCTGCTGGTGGTCGCCGTGGGCCTGGGCCTGCACCAGCTGTTCGAGCGTTTCCCGGCGACCTACACGGCGCTGCGCTATGCCGGTGGCGCCTACCTGCTCTACCTGGCATGGAAGATTGCCCGCTCCGGCGCGCCCGAAGCGAAGGGTGAGAACGCCGCCAGACCCATGACCTTTCTCCAGGCAGCCGCCTTCCAGTGGGTCAACCCCAAGGCCTGGGTGATGGCCGTCGGCGCCATCGCCACCTACCTGCCGGCCAACAGCTGGATCGGCAACGTCGTGCTGATCGCCACCCTGTTCGCCGTGGTCAACCTGCCCAGCGTGGGCGTCTGGACCATACTCGGCAGCCTGCTGCGGCGCTGGCTGGAAGACCCACTGCGGCTGCGCCTGTTCAATGTCGGCATGGCCGCCCTGCTGGTAGCCTCGCTCTACCCGCTATTCACCCGCACCTGATGGAAGTTCGTGCATGACTGACACCACTCCCGCCGCCGCGCCCTTGCGCCCGCTGGCCGATTCTTCCCCCGCCGCCATCGTCGCCGGGTTCGTCGCCATGCTTACCGGCTACACCAGCTCGCTGGTGCTGATGTTCCAGGCCGGCCAGGCGGCGGGGCTGACCACCGCGCAGATTTCTTCGTGGATCTGGGCGCTGTCCATCGGCATGGCGCTGACCACCATCGGCCTCACCCTGCGCTACCGCACCCCCATCGTCATCGCCTGGTCCACCCCCGGCGCGGCGCTGCTGATCAGCAGCCTGCCCGGCGTGCCGTATGGCGAGGCCATCGGCGCGTTCATTGTCTGCGCCGCGCTGATCACGATCTGCGGCGTCACCGGCAGCTTCGACCGCCTGATGCGCCAGGTGCCCGGCTCGCTGGCCTCGGCGCTGCTGGCCGGCGTGCTGTTCCGCATCTGCATCGAGATCTGCAACGCCGCGCAGCAGCAGACGGCGCTGGTAGTGGCGATGTTCGTCAGCTACCTCGTCGCCAAACGTCTTTCGCCACGTTACGCGGTGTTCGCTGCGTTGCTGGTTGGCGTCGCCCTGGCCGGTTTCCTCGGCCTGCTCAACTTCAGCCACTTCCAGCTGGAGATCGCCCGTCCGGTGTGGACGACGCCGAGCTTCTCCCTGGCCGCCACCATCAGTATCGGCATCCCGCTGTTCATCGTCGCCATGGCCTCGCAGAACATGCCGGGCCTCGCCGTACTGCGGGCCGACGGCTACCAGGTGCCCGCCTCGCCGCTGATCTCCACTACCGGCATCGCCTCGCTGCTGCTGGCGCCCTTCGGCTCCCACGGCATCAACCTGGCGGCCATCAGCGCGGCGATCTGCACCGGCCCGGAAGCCCACGAGAACCCGCACAAGCGCTACACCGCCGCGCTCTGGTGCGGGCTGTTCTACGGCATCGCCGGCATCTTCGGCGCCACCCTGGCAGCGCTGTTCGCCGCGCTGCCCAAGGCGCTGGTGCTGTCGATCGCCGCGCTGGCGCTGCTTGGTTCGATCACCAATGGCCTGACCAACGCGATGGCCGATGCGCGCCAGCGCGAAGCGGCGATGGTCACCTTCCTGGTCACAGCCTCCGGTTTCACCCTGTTCTCCGTGGGTTCCGCCTTCTGGGGATTGGTTGCAGGCCTGCTGACACAGCTGGTACTGAACTGGCGTCGTTCCGCGTAAGACCCTTCTGCTAGCATGCGGGCGTTTGCCCGAACCGGATCGCCCGCATGCTGCACACCCTGGCCGTCGCCAATTACCGCTCGATCAACTCGCTGGTGCTGCCGCTGGGCCGGCTGAACCTGATCACCGGCGCCAACGGCAGCGGCAAGTCCAACCTCTACCGTGCCCTGCGCCTGCTCGCCGAGACCGCCCAGGGCGGCGTGGTGAATGCATTGGCGCGCGAAGGCGGGCTGGAATCCACCTTCTGGGCCGGCCCGGAAAACCACTCGCGGCGCATGCGCTCGGGCGAAGTGGAAGTCCAGGGCGGCCCGCGCAACGAAGTGAAGCGCCTGCGCCTGGGCTTCGCCGGTGAGGACTTCGGTTACGCCATCGCCCTCGGCCTGCCGCCCCCGCCGGTGGTCAGCGCCTTCGGCCTGGACCCGGAAATCAAGCACGAAAGCATCTGGGCCGGCCCCTGGTATCGCCCCGCCTCGCAACTGGTGGAACGCAACGGTCCGATGCTGCGTGCCCGCGAAGGCCGCAGCTGGCAGGTGCTGGAACAGCACATCCCGACCTTCGACAGCCTGTTCACCCAGATCGGCAGTGGCTCGGACTGCCCCGAAGCACTGCTGCTGCGCGAGCAGATTCGCGGCTGGCGCTTCTACGACCACTTCCGCACCGACGCCGACGCCCCCGCACGCCAGCCGCAACTGGGCACCCGCACGCCGGTGCTGCACCACGACGGCCGCGACCTGGCCGCCGCGCTGCAGACGATTCGGGAAATCGGCGATGCCAATGCCCTGGAAGCCGCCATCAGCGACGCCTTCCCAGGCGCCGAACTACAGATCGATTGCCAGCTTGGCGGGCGCTTCGCCGTCGCGCTGAAACAGCACGGGCTGCTGCGGCCCCTGAGCGCGGCGGAACTCTCCGACGGTACGTTACGCTACCTGCTGCTGGTGGCCGCCCTGCTCACTCCGCGGCCGCCGTCGCTGATGGTGCTCAACGAGCCGGAAACCAGCCTGCACCCGGACCTGCTGCCCGCGCTGGGACGGTTGATCATCGCGGCGTCGAAACACACCCAGGTCTGGGTCGTGTCCCACGCCAGCCGGCTGATCGCCACGCTGGAGGAACACCCCGAGTGCAATTGCCTGCACCTGGACAAGGAACTGGGCCAGACGCGCATCCGCGACCAGGGCATGTTCGATACCCCGGCGTGGCATTGGGCGGATTGAGCTCGGAGTCAGGCAACGATATGGCGTAGGAGCGACGGGAAAACAATCGCGGATGGAGTCCGCTCCTGCGCTCACGAGAACATGGACACCCGATGGCGGGTGCGGTAGCGGATCAGGCAGGCGCCTGCTCCGCGGCTGTCTTCGCCACGCCGCGGCTGACCCACCAGCCGAACAGACCAGCGGTGAAGAACATCAGCACGCCGTAGATCGCCGCCGGAATCGCCATGGTGCTGTTGTTCAGCAGCATCGGGCTGAGCGCCAGGGCAATGGCCAGGGTGCCGTTGTGGATGCCGATCTCCATGCCGATGGCGATGGACTGCGGCTTGGACAGCTTGAGCAGGCGTGGCACCCAGTAGCCCACGGCGAGGCTCAGCAGGTTGAAGCTCAGGGCGGCCGCGCCAACGATGGGGGCGTAGGTCAGGAAGGTCTGCCAGTCCTTGGTCACGGCCACGCCGATGATCACCGCCAGCAGCAGCGCCGAGAGGATCTTCACCGGCTTCTGCAGCGCCGCCGCCACGCTCGGCAGCAGGCGCCGCACGATCATGCCGATGGCGACCGGTCCCAGGACGATGACGAACACCTGCAGCACCTTGCCGAATTGCAGCGGGATGGTCTGGCCATCGTTCATGAAATAGAGCAGAGACATGTTGACGATCAGCGGCATGGTGAGGATGGCGATCACCGAGTTCACCGCGGTCAGCGTGATGTTCAGCGCCACGTCACCGTGGGCCAGGTGGCTGTAGAGGTTCGCGGTGGTGCCGCCGGGGGATGCGGCGAGCAGCATCATGCCCACCGCCAGTGCGGCTTCGAGGGCAAAGCCGACGGTAATGAGGAAGCACGCCAGGGGCAGCAGGATGATCTGGCAGACCAGGCCAATGAGCACCGGCTTGGGATAGCGCACCACGCGGGCGAAGTCGGCGACGGTCAGGGACAGGCCGAGGCCCAGCATGATGATGCCCAGGGCGATGGGCATGAAGAGCGTCAGCAAGGGATCGTTGGTCATTGTCATTATTCTCCAACTGGGGTGGGCCGATTGTTTCGGCCTCTTGGGCGCTTGTAACTGGCCTTGCAGGCCAAAACCACTTCATCCTGTAACAGAATGCAAAGTCTTGTTGCGAACGGGTCGGGATCGTCGGCGGGTACGCTTTTTGTAGGAGCGCGCTTGCTCGCGAACCGCCCAGCGCCGAATCGGCTGGTAAATGCGCTCCTACAGGTGATTCATGAAGTAATAGGACTGGGAACACCCTCTCCCTGAAGGGAGAGGGATTCGTCCTCCGCCACATTCAGTTCGTCGCTCACCTGACACCGTTTCGGTTACATGAAACGGGGGACAAGCCGGCTAAACGGGCGTGTCACCCGCATGCCGAACAGCCCCCTCTCCCTTCAGGGAGAGGGTTGGGGAGAGGGAACACTCGAACGCACCGCTCCCCCGAGACGATCAGATCGCCGTGGCCCCGCCATCCACCGGCAGCGCAATGCCCGTGGTGAAGCCGGCGTGGTCGCTGCACAGGTACAGCACCGCACTGGCGATTTCCTCGACGCGCCCCACACGGCCCACCGGATGCATGGCAGCGGCGAACTCGGCCTTCTTCGGGTCGGCCTCGTAGGCACGGCGGAACATGTCGGTGTCGATCACCGCCGGGCAGACGGCGTTGACGCGGATTTTCTTCTTCGCGTACTCGATGGCGGCGGACTTGGTCAGGCCGATCACCGCATGCTTGGAGGCGGCGTAGATGCTCATCTTCGGCGCGGCGCCCAGGCCAGCGACCGAGGCGGTGTTGACGATGGCGCCGCCGCCCTGCTCCAGCATCACCGGGATCTGGTGCTTCATGCACAGCCAGACACCCTTGACGTTGACGCCCATGATGGCGTCGAACTCGCTCTCCTCGCCGTCGGCCAGCTTGCCCTTCTCGATCTCGATGCCGGCATTGTTGAAGGCGTAGTCCAGGCGGCCGTAGGCGGCCACGGTGCCTTCCACCAGCGCCTTGACCTCGGCGTCGCGGGTCACGTCGCAACGGATGAAGGTGGCCTCGCCACCGGCGGCGCGGATCAGCTCGACGGTAGCTTCGCCGCCCTTGGCGTCGACGTCGGAAACCACGACCTTCACACTCTGCTGGGCAAAGGCCTGGGCGGTGGCGCGGCCGATACCGTTACCGGCGCCAGTGACCAGGGCAACCTGGCCGGAAAGCAGCTGACTCATGAGCGAACCTCGAAGCGGTTTGGGAAATAACCGTCGCAGTCTAGCCAGCGCTCCAGCGGCGCGAAGCACTATCAGGCGGGGCGACGTTCCTGCATCCATGGCAATGATGATTCCTGCAAATCCGGATCACTGGAACCGATGGGTGAACATTCCTCCGGCGGACGAAACTTGCCCCGGCGCAGCAGGCGGACTATCACCTAGGCTTTCCCCCTGACTGAGTCCACTGCCATGTCTGCCGAGATCAACCGCCAGTTCCAGCTCGCCCAGCGCCCGGTCGGTGCCGCCACCCGCGACACCTTCACCTATGTGGAAACCCCGATCGGCGAACCCGGCCCGGGGCAGATTCTGGTGAAGAACCAGTACCTGTCGCTGGACCCGGCCATGCGCGGCTGGATGAACGACGCCAAGTCCTATATTGCCCCGGTGGCCATCGGCGACGTGATGCGTGCCCTCGGCGTGGGCACGGTGATCGCCTCGCAGCACCAGGACTTCAAGGTCGGCGACGAGGTGAACGGCGCCCTCGGCGTGCAGGATTACTTCCTCGGCGAGCCGAAGGGTTTCTACAAGGTCGACAGCCAGCGCGCGCCCCTGCCGCTCTACCTGTCGGCACTGGGCATGACCGGCATGACCGCCTACTTCGGCTTCCTCGACGTCGGCCTGCCTCAGGCCGGTGACACCGTGGTCGTCTCCGGCGCCGCCGGCGCGGTGGGCAGCGTGGTCGGGCAGATCGCCAGGATCAAGGGTTGCCGCGTGGTGGGCATCGCCGGCGGCACCGACAAGTGCCGCTATCTGGTGGATGAGCTGGGCTTCGACGGCGCCATCGACTACAAGGCCGAGGACGTCAACGCCGGCCTCAAGCGCGAATGCCCCAAGGGCGTGAACGTATTCTTCGACAACGTCGGCGGCGACATCCTCGACGCCGTGCTGGCCCGCCTGGCGCCCAAGGCGCGGGTGGTGATCTGTGGCGCGATCAGCCAGTACAACAACAAGGAAGCCGTGCGCGGCCCGGCCAACTACCTCTCCCTGCTGGTCAACCGCGCGCGCATGGAAGGCATGGTGGTGATGGATTACGCCCACCGCTTCCAGGAAGGTTTCAAGGACATGGCGACCTGGATCGGCGAAGGCAAGCTGAAATCGAAGGAAGACATCGTCGAAGGCCTGGAAACCTTCCCCGAGACCCTGGCCAAGCTGTTCAGCGGCGAGAACTTCGGCAAGCTGGTGCTCAAGGTCTGATCCGCCCCTCAGCCCCAAAGCCCCTCTCTCCCGCTAGCGGGAGAGAGTTGGGGTGAGGGGTAAACCCAGCGCTGAAGTTGCCGTGAGTTGCTGGGATGGCTATGCGCCCTCTATCTCAATGATTTCCGACAAGCTCTGAGGCGCCTTTCCAGCTAGGATTTCCCTTGGCCGATTCCAAGGAAGATCCCCGATGTCCCTCGCCCGCTGGCTGCCCGGTCTGGACAGCCTGCTGCACTACCGCTCCGACTGGCTGCCGCGCGATATCCAGGCCGGCCTGTCGGTGGCTGCGGTGCAGATTCCCACTGCCATTGCGTACTCGCAGATCATCGGCTTTCCACCGCAGGTCGGGCTCTACGCCTGCATCCTGCCGATGCTGATCTACGCCATCGTCGGCAGCTCGCGGCAATTGATGGTCGGCCCGGATGCCGCCACCGCCGCCATGGTCGCGGCGGCCATCACGCCGCTGGCGGCAGGCAACCCGGAGCGGCTGCTGCAACTGTCGATGATAGTCGCGGTGCTGGTGGGCGCGCTGTCCATCGCCGCCGGTTTCGCGCGTGCGGGCTTCGTCGCCAGCTTCCTGTCGCGGCCGACGCTGGTGGGTTACCTCAACGGTATCGGCCTGAGCCTGATCGCCGGCCAGCTCGGCAAGATCCTCGGCTACCACAGCGAGACCAGCGGTTTCGTCCGCGGCCTGATCGCGCTGGTGCGCAATCTCGCCGATACGCACCTGCCGACGCTGGCGCTGGGCGTCGGCACCCTGGCGCTGATGATCCTGTTACCACGTCGCTACCCGAAGATTCCCGGCGCACTGGTCGGCGTGTTGTTCGCCTCGGTCATCGCCGCCCTGTTCGGCCTGGACCAGTGCGGCATCAAGCTGCTCGGCGAGGTGCCGCAAGGCCTGCCCCACCTGACCTGGCCGAAGACCAGCGTCGAGGAGGCCGGCAGCCTGTTCCGCGATGCCATGGGCATCACCATCGTCAGCTTCTGCAGCGCGATGCTCACCGCGCGCAGCTTCGCCGCCCGCCACGGCTACGCCATCGACGCCAACCACGAGTTCATGGCGCTGGGCATGGCCAACATCGGCGCGGGGATTTCCCAGGGCTTCGTCATCAGCGGCGCCGACTCGCGTACCGCGGTGAACGACATGGTCGGCGGCAAGAGCCAGATGGTCGGCGTGGTCGCCGCCCTGGTGATCGGCCTGGTCCTGCTGCTGTTCAGCAAGCCGCTGGGCTGGGTGCCGATGCCGGCGCTGGGCGCGGTGCTGCTGATGGCCGGCTGGGGCCTGATCGACTTCCGCGCACTGCGCGGTTTCTGGGCGCTGAGCCGGTTCGAGTTCGGCCTGTGCGTGCTGACCACGGTCGGCGTGCTCAGCGTCGGCGTGCTGCCGGGCATCTTCGTCGCCATCATGCTGGCCCTGCTGCGCCTGCTCTATCTCACCTACCGCCCGCACGACGCGGTAATGGGCTGGGTGCATGGCATCGACGGCCAGGTGGAAATCGAGCAATACCCCAACGCGCGCACCTTGCCGGGGCTGGTGATCTACCGCTTCGACGCGCCGATCCTGTTCTTCAATGCCGACTACTTCAAGCAACGCATCCTCGAGGTGGTGGCCCAGACGCCGAACGCCCGCGCCGTGCTGCTCAACGCCGAAGGCATCCTCAACCTGGACATCAGCGGCCTGACCACGCTACGCGAAGTGCAGCAGACCCTGGAGGCCCGGGGCGTTTACCTGTCGCTGGCGCGGGTCACCGGCGAAACGCTGGCCCTGCTCAAACGCTCGCAACTGCTGGGCGAGGTCAAGCCGCCGCTGGTGTTCAGCTCCGTGCGTGCGGGTGTCAACGCCTACCGGCGCTGGCACCAGCAGCGCAAGCGCGAGCAGGAAGCGGCCGAGCGCGCCGCGGCGGCGTCACAGCCGGAACTGCCCCACCAGCCCCTGTAGCTCGCGACTGAGCTGCGCCAGCTCGACGCTGGACGATGCGGTGGACTCCATGGCCTGCGCCGATTCGTCGGCGATGCCACGGATGCTGGTGACGCTGCGGCTGATCTCCTCGGCGACCGCGCTCTGCTGTTCGGAAGCGGCGGCGATCTGCTGGTTCATCTGGTGGATCACCGCCACCGCCGAGGCGATGTTGCCCAGCGCGGCCTCGGTCTGTACCGCGTCGCCCACGGTCATCTCCACCAGCGCGTGACTGCGCTGCATGCGCTGGACCGACGTGGTCGCGCCGCTCTGCAGTGCGGCGATCAACGTCTCGATTTCGGCGGTGGACTGCTGGGTGCGCCGCGCCAGCGCCCGCACTTCGTCGGCCACCACGGCAAAGCCCCGGCCCTGCTCGCCGGCCCGCGCCGCCTCGATGGCGGCATTGAGCGCCAGCAGGTTGGTCTGCTCGGCGACGTTCTTGATCACCACCAGCACGCTGCCGATGCTCTGGCTCTCGCGGCCGAGCTGCTCGATGCTTTCGGTGGCCGCGCGCACGGCGTCGGCCAGTTGCTCGATACGGCCAAGGGTCTGGCGCACCACATCCTGCCCGCTGGCGACCTTGCCATCGGCCTGTTCGGCGGAACTGGCGGCTTCCTCGGCGTTGCGCGCGACATCATGCACGGTGGCCGCCATCTGGTTCATCGCCGTGGCGACCTGATCGGTCTCGGCCTTCTGCGAGTTCACCCCGTGCTGGGTGCGCTCGGTGACGCTGGAAAGCGCCTGCGCCGACGCGGTGATCTGCCCCACGCCATCGCTGAGGCGGCTGACAATGCCGCGCAGGCTGTCGGCCATGCTGCCCACCGCGCCCATCAATTGGCCGACTTCGTCCTTGCGCCGCACTTCGACACTCACACTCAGATCGCCCTCGGCGATGCGGCTGGCCATGCCGATCACCTGGCGCAGCGGCCGCACGATCATCCAGGTGATCAGCAGCGAAGCCAGTGCGCCCACCAGCAGCGCCAGCGCCGCCGAAGCGACGATCAGCAGCGTATTGGTGCGTAGCTGGGTCTGCATGGCCGCCCGCTGCGCCGCATAGGCGTCATCGACCTGCTGCATGACCTGGGCCGCGCGGTCGTTCATCTGCGCGTGGACCTGTTTTTCCTGCTCGAGGCTGGCGGTGTATTCGTCGAGCTTCTCGACGAAGGCGTTGATGTTGGTGATCACGTCCTTGAGCACCGAGACGTAGGTCGGGTCGGTGATGGCCTCCTGCAGCTTGGCGGACAGTTCCAGCGCCTCGGCGGCGGACTTGATGCGCCCACCCTCGGCCTTCTCGCCGCTCTCGCCGCCGACCGCCATGCGCGAGCGCGCCTCGTTCAGGCCCTGCAGCACCAGGCGGTAGAGCTGGCTGACCTGGGCGGCCTGCTGCAGCAACTCCTCACCCTTCTGGCCCTGGGATTCCTTGAGTTCGTAGGCGCCGTCATCGGCCAGGCTGGATTGCAGGATGTCCAGGCTGTTGGACGCACCGTTCACCGACCAGGTGGCGGCGTCCAGCGACAGCCGCCGGCTTTTGCTGGACTTTTCGAACTTCTCGAATGCCGCCAGGTAATCGGCGATGCCCTGCTCCACCCGGGCCATGACTGCCGCCTGGTCCGGCCGGGCCTTGAGCCGCGCCACCGCCTCGCCGAGATTGCCGGCGTGCTCGCGCAGGCGCTTGGCGGAAGCATCGCTGGCGTCGATGACGAAATCCTTCTCACTCTGGCGCATCTCCAGCAGTTCGCGGTTGATGGTCGACATGTCGCCGAGCAGGTCGAAGCGCTGGGAAATGGCGCGCAACGACGTCACGCCGATGACCGCCACCAGCGCCGTGAGCAACAGCACCAGGCCGAAGCCGATGGCCAGTTTCTTCGCCGTGCCCATGTCGGCCAGACGACGCTGCACGAAGGCAACCATGGCTACTCCCCCCATCCGCAATGGCGTTGCAGGAAATCCTCGTAGGTCTCCTGCTCGTTATCGGTGCTTGTGGGCGGAACATTAGGAGCGCTGCCCATCGACTGGATAGAGGGCGCGACGGTGATGGCACGGTGATGCTGCGCAGGGATACGTGGAGGTCGTATCCAGAACACTGAACAGGACTTTCCTGGCACGGATACGGAAATCGCCGACAGCGACCTGCCTGCCCGACCATTCAGATTCCGACACCTGCCCTTCCACTCCAGGTGCGCGGATGAACGCCTTCTATCAACTGGTCCTGCAGCGCCCGCTGACAGGATTCGCCGACCAACTCTTCCTGCCGGAGCTGTACCGCGAGCAACGCCGCCTCGACCCCCTGCTGCTGACGCGCGGGCATCTGCCGATTCGGCATTTCGTCTGCCCGCAGACCTACGACGAGAGCAAGGGCGAATGGCTGGACTGCTGGTTCGAGGCGCAGGCCGGCTGGCGCCTGGTACAGGTCGTCGTCAGCCTGGTTCACGGCAGTACGCTGGAATTCACCCACCGCGACGAATTGCTCTCGGAACTCTTCGCCCTCGGCGAGCGGCTGGACGAGGCGCGCCTCGGCGACATCCGCTGGCAACTCGGCCTGGAGCTGGAATTTGCCTGACGTCGCAGCGCCAGGCGCGCAGCCCTACTTCGGACGAATCATGCTGAAGGTGTCACGGGTGTAGCTGTACTGGGTGCCGCCCAGACGGCCCACCAGGTCCAGCCGCGCCGGGTCGATGTGGCGTTCGTCCTGCATCACCGCATCGTCGATATGCGCCAGTAGCACTCGGGCGAAGATCAGCATGCTCGAGGGGTTTTCCGCCGGGTACGGCATGATTTCCGCCAACTGGCATTCGAAGGCCACCGGCGCGCCCACGACGCGAGGTGGAGCAACACGCTCGCTGGGCACGGTGGCGATGCTGGCGTGCTCGATCTCGCTGACGCCGTGGGGCAGCCAGGCGGCGGTAGCGTTCATGGCTTCGGCCTGCGCGGCGCTGACCAGGTGGATCACCAGTTCGCCGGTCTCGCGCACGTTGCGCAAGGTGTCCTTGACGCTGCCGTCGTCGCGCACGCTGGTGTTGACCAGCAGGGTCGGCGGCGAATCGCTGATGACCTGGAAGAAGCTGAACGGCGCGAGGTTGCTTTGTCCCTCTTTCGACAGCGTGGAGACCCAGGCGATGGGCCGCGGCGTGACGGTGGAAGCCAGCCAGCGATAGGCCTCGGCCTTGGACAGTTGGGTGAAGTCGAGTTGCATGGGCAGATCCGGACAAATCGGTGGGAAGACGCGGACCGCGCCAGGCGGCCCGGCGGTGCGCGGCTCAGCGGCCGGCGCGGGATTCCTTGATGTAGAAACGCGCGCGGCTGGCCTTGTCGGAGCAACCGGTGTACGCCTCGACCTGCTGCTGGGTCTTGGCGGCGGTCAGCAGGCCCAGGGCCTTGGAGTAGCTGACTGTGCCGGCGAAGCCTTCGGCCTTGGCCAGGTCCAGTTCGTGCCAGGCGGCATCCAGTTGCGAGGCGCAACTGTCGCGGTTGACGGTCTTGCCCGAGCAGCCAGCGACGGCCAGCGCCAGGGCGATGATCAGGGGAATGCGCGGCATGACGGAACTCCTGGGAATATTCGCGGTGAATCCAGCTTAGAACGCGGCGCGGGGGCCTGCCGGATGGCGCCGCAGTATGCCATCGGACGGATGGCGTTCAAGCGACTACTACACTGTCTGCCCACGGGATATCCCGACAGGAGAAGGATCATGGTGCATCAGGGCAGTTGCCATTGCGGGCAGATCGCGTTCGAAGTGGAAGGGGATGTCGGTGAGGTCGTGTCATGCAACTGCTCGATCTGCCGGCGCAAGGGCTCGCTGCTCTGGTTCGTGTCGCGCGGCAAGCTGAAGCTGACGACTCCTGAGAGTGCGATGAGCACCTATACGTTCAACACCCATCGCATCGAGCATCGCTTCTGCCCCACCTGCGGCTGCGCACCGCTGGCCTACGCCAGCGCGCCGGACGGCACGCCGATGGCGGCGATCAATGTGCGCTGCCTGCCGGGAGTGGAGCTCGCCGGGCTGACGGTGAAGGAATACGACGGCAAGAGCCGGTGAACAGACCAATGCCCCGCTGCGGCCTTGAAATCATCGCGGACGGAGTCCGCGATCAGCCAGCCGCTGCAGAAGATTCGATCAACGCTCCGCGCGGAACCGCAGGTATTCCACCACCTCGTCCTGGGTGCCGCGGAACTCCACGCGCTCGCCCTTGCTTTCGCGCTGGAAGGCGTACATCGGGTCGTAGTATTCGCCCAGCAGTCCCTCGATCCAGCCCCGGTGCAGGTCCACCGCGCCCGTCACCTTCTGCTCGTCCAGCGCTGCGTCCATGATCGCCGCCAGGCGCTGATAGCGCTCGCCGCCCAGCCGCTTGACGATGCCCGACAGGCTCTTGCGCAGGTATACCGCGAAGGAGTCGAAGCCCCCCTCCTCGCCCACCACCTGGACATGGTCGGCGCACAGATTCACCACGTAGTCCTTGAGGATGCGCTCCACGCGCTGCTCGAAGCTGTCCTCCAGCCACACCAGCGGGTAGTGCTGCATGCCCTGGTACAGCTCCAGCGGCACCGAACAGCTGCCAACGATGCGGCCCTCATCCTCCAGCACGAACTGCTCCATGCCGGCGTGGCGCTTCTTCAGGATGTCGATGGCCAGGCGGTTCTCGAAATCGATCTGCGCGGGCTGCGGCGTGGCGCGGCGGCCGAAGGCGGAGCCGCGATGGTTGGCGTGGCCTTCAAGGTCCAGGCTGTTGGCCAGTTGGGCGATGACCTCGGTCTTGCCGGTGCCGGTCAGGCCGCCCACCAGCACGAACTGGCATTCCTCGGTGGCCGCACGGGTGGTATCGAAGAGGAATCCACGCATCGCCTTGTAGCCGCCGACAACCCGCGGGTAGTCGATGCCAGCCTCGGTCTTCAGCCACTGCTGGGTGATCTGCGACCGCAGGCCACCGCGGAAGCAGTACAGGTAACCTTCGGGGTTGGCCTTGGCGAAATTCGCCCAGGCTTCGATCCGCTCGGCCTTGATCTGGCCGCAGACCAGTTCGTGGCCCAGGGCAATGGCCGCCTGTTGGCCATGTTGCTTGTAGCTGGTGCCGACCTTCTGCCGCTCGATGTCGTTCATCAGCGGCAGGTTGATCACATTGGGGAAGGCGCCCTTGCCGAATTCGACCGGGGCGCGCACGTCCATCATCTTCACATCGCCGAGGAACAGCTCGCGGTAGTGGCGGGTGTTGTCGCGCATCACTCCACCTCGACCGCGTGGCGCTGTCGGCCAACCAGTTCGCCGATGGGCGCCAGGTCCATGCCCAGTTCCTTCGCCGTGGCGAGGAATTGCGCTTCTCCCTCCGGCTCCACTGCCACCAGCAGGCCGCCGCTGGTCTGCGGGTCGCACAGCAGCAGCTTGTGCAATTCGGGCAACGGCGCGATGCGCTCGCCGTAGCTGTCGAAGTTGCGCAGGGTGCCGCCGGGCACGCAGCCGGCTTCCAGGTAATGCTCGACGCTGGCCAGGCGCGGCACGGCGTCGTAGCGCACGCGAGCGGTCAGCCCGCTACCGTCGGCCATTTCCACCAGGTGGCCGAGCAGGCCGAAGCCGGTGACGTCGGTCATCGCCTTCACGCCGTCGAGCTTGCCGAAGCGCGCGCCGGGTTTGTTCAGGGTGCACATCCAGTCGCGGGCGACGCCCACGTCTTCGGCGCGCAGCCTGGCCTTCTTCTCGGCGGTGGTGAGGATGCCGATGCCCAGCGGCTTGGTCAGGTACAACTTGCAGCCGGCGGTGGCGGTGTCGTTGCGCTTCATGAAGCGCTTCTCCACCAGCCCGGTGACGGCCAGGCCGAAGATCGGCTCGGGCGCGTCGATGGAATGCCCGCCGGCCAGCGGGATACCGGCTTCGTCGCAGACCTTGCGGCCACCGGCGATCACTTCACGGGCGATTTCCGGCGCCAGCACGTTCACCGGCCAGCCGAGAATGGCGATCGCCATCAGCGGGTCGCCCCCCATGGCGTAGATGTCGCTGATCGCGTTGGTGGCGGCGATGCGACCGAAATCGAAGGGATCGTCGACGATCGGCATGAAGAAGTCGGTGGTGGACACCACGCCGCGTTCGGCGTCGATAGCATAAACCGCAGCGTCATCGCGCGAGGCATTGCCGACCCACAGCTTCGGGTCGAGGTTCTGCGCGCCGCTGCCGGCGAGGATCACCTCCAGCACCTTGGGGGAAATCTTGCAGCCGCAACCGGCACCATGGCTGTACTGGGTCAGGCGGATCGGTTCGCTCATCGGGAGGCTCCGGCAGGGAAACAAACGCCGATTCTAGCAAAGCCCGGCTTGGCTCGACCGGTGTGCCCGGCGTATCGTCAGGCAGTTCGTAACGCGGAGTTGCCCTATGTCAAAACAGATTGCGCTGGTGCTTGGCTCCGGCGGAGCCCGAGGTTATGCGCACATTGGCGTAATCGAGGAGATCGAGCGGCGTGGCTATGAAGTGGTGTGCATCGCCGGCTGCTCCATGGGCGCGGTGATCGGCGGCATCTACGCCGCCGGCAAACTGGGCGAATACCGCGACTGGGTGGAAAGCCTGGACTACCTCGACGTGCTGCGCCTGCTGGACGTCAGCTTCCGCCTCGGCGCCATCCGCGGCGAGCGGGTGTTCGGCAAGATTCACGAACTGCTCGGCGAGATCAATATCGAGGACTTGCCCATCCCCTACACGGCGGTCGCCACCGACCTGACCAACCAGCAGGAAATCTGGTTCCAGGAAGGTTGCCTGCACCAGGCCATGCGCGCTTCGGCGGCGATTCCCAGCCTGTTCACCCCGGTCATGCAGGGCACCCGCATGCTGGTGGACGGCGGCCTGCTCAACCCGCTGCCCATCGTCCCGGTGGTCTCGACCCACGCCGACCTGATCGTCGCGGTCAATCTCAACGCCACCAACCAGCGCCAGTACTCACTGCCGGTGATCGAGCGCCCCGCCGCCCTGAAAGGCCGCTTCGATGCGGTGCTCTCCGGGCTGTCCAACAAGCTGAGCTTCTTCCGTAAAGGGGAGTCCGAGCCGCCACCCGAGCTGATCGCCGACGCCCTGCTCCACCCGGTCCCGGCCGCCGCCGAGGAGCCCGCCGAGCCGGAAATGCAGCAACCCGCCGCCGCCCCGCAGGCCAAGGGCTCGCCGCGCTCCGCGACCGGCAGCCACGTGATCGACAGCAGCAGCCCGGCCTCCTTGCTGGAACTGGTGAACCAGAGCTTCGAGGTGATGCAGACGTCGCTGGCGCAGTACAAGATCGCCGGCTACCCGCCGGATATCCTGATCAACGTGCCCAAGCGCGTGTGCCGCTTCTTCGAGTTCTACAAGGCCCCGGAACTCATCGCCCTCGGCCGGCAGATCGCCAGCGATACGCTGGATAGGTATGAGGCGGAGAATCCCTACTGACCGGCTGGCGGAAGGCTTTTGCCATGCGGAATGAACGGCGTATGCTTTGGCAAATTTTGCCATTTCCGAGAGAGCCGGCATGAGCACGATGAATATCTCCCTGCCTGAAGCATTGAAAGGCTTCGTCGATGATCAGGTCAGCCAGCGTGGCTACGGCACCAGTAGCGAATATGTGCGCGAGCTGATCCGCAAGGACCAGGATCGCCAGCACCTGCGTGATCTGCTTCTGGCCGGTGCTGCGTCCGAGCCCGGTGAAGCTGTGGATGACGGGTATTTCGAAGCGCTGCGTGACCGCGTACGCAGGCGCGATTCGTGAAAGCCCGCCCGGTCAGACCCCGGGCCATAGCCCGGCAGGATGTCGCAGAGTCCTTGGAATACTATTTGAGCGAAGGTGGTGAGAAGGCCGCCTTCGGCTTCATCGACGAGCTACAACGTGCCTATCAGTTGATTGCACGAAACCCCGCAGCATCCTCTTCACGATATGCCCACGAACTGGACATTCCAGGCCTGCGCAGTTGGCCTCTGAAACGCTACCCACACTTGGTGTTCTTCATCGAGCGAGCCGACCACATCGATGTCTGGCGCGTGCTTAACGGTAAGCGAGATATCGCCGACTGGCTGCTGACCAACGAAGACCAAGGCTTCAACCTGTAGGAGCACCCCATGGGCGCGATCACGGGCATGGCCCACGCAACAGCGTGAATACCGGGCGATCAGGCCTCGCGCAGGCGGTAACCGACGCCCGCCTCGGTCACGATAAAGCGCGGACTCGCCGGATCATCGGCGAGCTTCTGCCGCAGATGCCCAACCACCACCCGCAGATAGTGCGTGTCCTCGGTATGCGTCGGCCCCCAGATATCCTTGAGCAGTTGCTGCTGGGTAACCACCCGCCCGACGTGCCGAGCGAGGGTCGAAAGCACCGCGTACTCCTTGCGCGTCAGCGAGACTTCGTCACCGTCGAGCAGCACCCGGCGGTAGGAGAAATCCACGCTCAGCGGCCCGACCGCCACCACCGCTTCCTGCGCCTCGCCACTGCCGCCCTGGCGCAGCAACACACGGATGCGCGCAAGAAACTCCTGGATGCCGAAGGGCTTGGTCACGTAGTCGTTGGCGCCGCTGTCCAGCGCCAGCACCTTCTCGCTTTCGCTGGCGCGCACCGACAGCACCAGTACCGGTACCTGCGACCACTCGCGCAACTCACGCAGCACGTCCTGGCCGTCCTTGTCCGGCAGGCCGAGGTCGAGCACCACCAGGTCCGGTCGCCCCAGCGCGGCCTGGGCCAGGCCCTCCTCGCCGGTACCGGCTTCCAGCACCTTGTAGCCGCCAGCGCTGAGGCTGATGCGGAGAAACTTGCGGATCTGCGGTTCGTCGTCGACGACCAGAATCGTGGCGGCGCTGGCGTTCATCGGGGTGTTGGGCTGGCTGACGGAAGCGTTCAGCTTGAGCCTTTCAGACAGCAGCATCAAGCTCCTCCATATCCGGCTGCTGCTGCAGCGGCAGGTGCAGCACGAGGGTGGTGCCGCGCCCGTCGATGCCATCCTCGACGGTGATCCGCCCGCCGTGGGCACCGACCATGCCCTGGCAGATCGCCAGGCCCAGCCCGGTGCCCTGCCCGCCTCGGTCACCACGGGCCGCGGTGTAGAACATGTCGAAGATCTTCTCCCGCTCCGCCGGCGGAATTCCCGGCCCTTCGTCGCTGACCGAGAAGCGCAACTCGTCCTCGATGGAATCCACTGCAACGCGCAAGCGGCCCTGTGGCGGCGAAAAGCGTGCGGCGTTTTCCAGCACGTTGACCAGCGCCTGCTCGATCAGCGCGGCGTGCACGTAGAGCAGCGGCAACTCCGGCGGCACGCGGGTTTCCACGCGATACGGCGCGACCACGGCGCGCAGGCGGTTGAGCGCGCTGCCGACGATGTCGCCGGGCGATACCCAGTCGCGCGAGAGTTTCAGGCCGCCGTGGCCGAGGCGGGTCATGTCCAGCAGGTTCTGGATGTAGCGGTCCAGGCGTTCGGCCTCGTCGCGGGTGCTTTCCAGCAGTTCGCGGCGGTCCGGCGGCGGGATCGCGTCGCCCAATGCCAGCAGGCTGTCGATGGCGCCGCGCATGGAGGTCAGTGGCGTGCGCAGGTCATGGCTGACCGAGGCCAGCAGCGCGCTGCGCAGTTGTTCGGTTTCGCCGTGCAGGCGCGCGGCTTCCAGGTCTTCGGCCAGACGCGCACGGGCCAGGGCCTGCCCCAGCGGCTGGCCGAGGGCGGCGAGCAGACGGCGGCGCGAACCTGGCAGCGGTTGGCCATCGCGCGGGCTGACACCCAGCAGAGCCAAAGGGCCATCCTCGCCGAACAGCGGCCACCACCACCAGCGCCCCCCCGGCAGCGTGCCGGTACCCAGCCCGGCGGGCTGGTCGTGTTGCCAGGCCCAGTCGGCGGCGGCGCGCTCCTGGTCGTCGAAAGGCCGGTTCAATCCTCCTTCGACTTTCCACTCGCGGTTGACCTGCCCGAGCAGGCAGATGTCCAGCCCGTCCCAGCCGCCCAGTTGTTGCGCGGCGGCGGCCATCACCGCCTGGCGATCGGTGGCGGCGGTGAGCTTGCGCGACAGGTCGAGCAGTTGGCTGGTCTCTTCCTGCGTCTCGCGCAGGGCCTGCAATTGCCGGCGCTGGCGGGCGGCAAGGTTGCCGGTGAGGCCGGCCATGAGCAGGAAGAACAGCAGCGTCAGCACGTCTTCTTCGCGCTGGATGGAGAAGGAGAAATGCGGCGGGATGAACAGGAAGTCGTAAGCCAGGAACGACAGCACCGCGCAGGCCAGCGCCGGGCCGAGGCTGCTGCGCACCGCCACCAGCAGCACGGCGGCGAGGAACACCAGGGAGATGTTCGGCAGTTCCAGCACGCTGGCCACGCCCCAGGCCAGCGCGCTGGCGCAGGCAGCGGCCAGCGCGGCGAGCAGGTAATTGCCCCAGGGCCAGGGCGTCTGCGCGCGAACCTTGGGTGGCGTGAGATCAGCCTCGCTGTCGAGCACGCTGATTTCCAGCCCGTCACCCAGGCGCAGCAGGCGCGCCGCCAGGCCGCCGCCGAACAGCTGGCGATACCAGCGTTGTCGTGAACGGCCAACCAGCAACAGCGTGGCGCGACGCTCCTTGGCATGTTCGACCAGGGTTCGCGCGACTTCGCCACCGCGCAGTTCGACGACATCGCCGCCGAGGCGCTCAGCGAGTTGCTGGGCGCTCTGCAATTGCATGCGCGACTCTTCGCTGCGCGCCTCGCCGGTGTCGACATGCACCAGCGACCAGGGCAGGTGCCGGCGTTCGGCTACGCGACTGGCGTGGCGCACCAGGCGTTCGGCGTTGTGTTCGCCATCCACGCCGACCAGCAGGCGCCCACGCACGGCGGGCGCCTCGCCGCCCTGCTGGCGGTAGCGATGGGTAAGGTCGGCATCGACCCGCGCGGCGGCCGTCTGCATGGCCAGCTCGCGCAGCGCGGTCAGGTTGGTCTGGCTGAAGAAGGCATCGATGGCGGCGCGCGCCTGTTCGGGCACGTAGACCTTGCCCTCGCGCAGGCGCTCCAGCAGTTCGCGCGGCGGCAGGTCCACCAGCAACAGCTCGTAGGCTTCCTGCAGGACCCAATCGGGCACGGTTTCGCGCACCTGCACGCCGGTGATGTCGCGGACGTGGTCGTTGAGGCTTTCCAGGTGCTGGACGTTGACCGTGGTGTAGACGTCGATGCCGGCGGAGAGCAGCTCCTGGATGTCCTGCCAGCGCTTGGCGTGGCGGCTGCCGGGTGCATTGCTGTGGGCCAGTTCGTCCACCAGCGCCAGCGTAGGCGGGTCGGCGAGCAGGCCGTCGAGGTCCATTTCTTCGAGGGTGATGCCACGGTAGACGGAGCGCTTGAGTGCCTGCTGCGGCAGACCGGCGAGCAGTGCTTCGGTTTCGGCGCGGCCGTGGGTTTCGACGATGCCGACGCGCAGCTTGACGCCCTGGCGCAACTGGCTCTGGGCGGCCAGGAGCATGGCGTAGGTCTTGCCGACACCCGGAGCGGCGCCGAGGAAAACCTTGAGGCGGCCACGGCCCATGGCAGGCAGGTCGGCCAGCAGGGCGTCGGCGCGGTTGGGGTCGGTCATGTCGCTATCCTCGAAGTGCCTGATGGCGCTCGTTCATGTGTTGCTGGAGAAGGGGCCGAAACCTCTTTCCCACGGGAAGATTCCGTCAGCCAGCGCCGCCTTCCTGCATAGCGTCGACGGCGCTCCTACCAGAACAACGCGCGCGTGCGTTCACGATCAGAGTCGGCGGATAACCTGTTCCAGGTTATTCGCCCTACGGTCCAACCCTGGCTGCACCCTGCTACACAGGCGCTGGAGTCTAGCGAGGCAGGCTGGCCAGGGCCATGTTCAGCGCCAGCACGTTGACCACGGCGGGGCCGATCAGCGGGCGTTCGGTGTTCGCCTCCACCAGCTTCTCCAGGCTCGCCGCCGGTACGCCGCGTTCCAGGGCGATGCGCGGCACCTGGTACAGCGCGGCGGCGGGCGGCAGCTGCGGGTCGAGCCCACTGCCGGAGGTGGTGACCAGCGCCAGCGGCACCGGCTGGCCGCCAATCTGCTGGGCGGCGGCATCCTTGGCGATGCGTTCGGCCAGCGCCGGGTTGCCGGGCGCAAGGTTGCTGGCGCTGCTGGAGACGGTGGCGAAATCACCGGCCGAGGGGCGCGAATGGAACCACTGGGCGCCGTCGAATTTCTGCGCGATCAGGGCCGAGCCGCGGACATTGCCCTGCTCGTCGCGCACCAGGCTGCCATTGGCCTGGTCGTGGAAGGCCACCTGGGCGATGCCGGTGACGGCCAGCGGGTAGACAACACCGGTGATCGCGCTGAGCAGGACCAGCGAGGCGATGGCGGGGCGGAGTTGGTTGAGCATTTTTTCGTGATCCTCTGTTGGGTTCGGAGCGAGAGGCGTCCCTCACCCCAGCCCTCTCCTGAAGGGAGAGGGAGACGTTCGGTGTGTCCGGCGAGGTCGGCGTTTCCCGATCACTCCGGACGGTCCCCTCTCCCATTGGGAGAGGGCCAGGGCGAGGGGAAAAGGCGCGCGCCTCAGGCCAGGCCCACCGCTACCAGAATCATGTCAATCACCTTGATCCCCACGAACGGTGCGACCAGGCCGCCCACGCCATAGATCAGCAGGTTGCGCCGCAGCAGCTGCGAGGCGTCGCTGGCCTGCACGCGCACGCCGCGCAGGGCCAGGGGGATCAGCGCGACGATGATCAGCGCGTTGAACACGATGGCCGAGAGGATGGCGCTCTGCGGGCTGGCCAGTTTCATCACGTTGAGCACGCCCAGCTGCGGGTAGATGCCGGCGAACAGCGCGGGAAGGATGGCGAAGTACTTGGCCACATCGTTGGCCACCGAGAAGGTGGTCAGCGCGCCACGGGTCACCAGCAGTTCCTTGCCGACCTGCACCACGTCCAGCAGCTTGGTCGGGTCGCTGTCCAGATCCACCAGGTTGGCGGCCTCGCGGGCGGCCTGGGTGCCGTCGTTCATGGCCATGCCGACATCCGCCTGGGCCAGGGCCGGAGCGTCGTTGGCGCCGTCGCCGCACATGGCGACCATGCGCCCCTCGCCCTGCTCCTGGCGGATGCGCGCCAGTTTCTTCTCCGGCGTGGCTTCGGCGATCACGTCGTCCACGCCGGCTTCGGCGGCGATGGCGGCGGCGGTCAGCGGGTTGTCGCCGGTCACCATCACGGTGCGGATGCCCATGCGGCGCAGTTCGGCGAAGCGCTCGCGGATGCCTGGCTTGACCACGTCCTTGAGGTGGATGGCGCCCAGCAGTTTGCCGTCGGCCACCACCAGCAGCGGCGTGCCGCCGCTCTGGGCGATGCGTTCGATTTCCTTGGCCAGGCTTTCCGGCATCTGCGCGCGGCCCAGGCCAACGAAGGCCAGTGCGGCGTCCACGGCGCCCTTGCGGTAGATGTGGCCGTCCATGTCGATGCCCGACAGGCGCGTCTCGGCGCTGAAGGCAATCGGCGTCACGCGGCTGCGTTCCGGCTCCGGAAGGACGATCTGCGCGCGCAGGAACTCCACGATGGATTTGCCTTCCGGCGTATCGTCCGCCAGCGAGGCGAGGAAAGCGCCTTCGGCCAGCTCCAGCGGCTGCACGCCGGGTGCGGTATGCAGCGCGCTGCAGCGACGGTTGCCGAAGGTGATGGTGCCGGTCTTGTCGAGCATCAGCACGTGCACATCCCCCGCCGCCTCCACGGCGCGGCCGGACTTGGCGATGACGTTCAGGCGCACCAGTCGGTCCATGCCGGCGATGCCGATGGCCGAGAGCAGGCCGCCGATGGTGGTGGGGATCAGGGTCACCAGCAGCGCCACCAGGAACACCAGCGGCAGGTTGCCGCCGGCGAACAGGGCGAAGGGCTTCAGGGTCACGACCACCAGCAGGAAGATCAGCGTCAGGCCGATCAGCAGGATGTCCAGCGCCACTTCGTTGGGGGTCTTCTGGCGCTTGGCGCCCTCCACCAGCGCGATCATGCGGTCGAGGGTGGATTCGCCGGGGTTGGCGGTGATCTTCACCAGCAGCCAGTCGGAGACCAGCCGGGTGTTGCCGGTGACGGCCGAACGGTCGCCGCCGGATTCGCGGATCACCGGCGCGGATTCGCCAGTGATAGCGGCCTCGTTGACCGCCGCCACGCCTTCGATCACCTCGCCGTCGCCGGGGATCAGCTCGCCGGCTTCGACGCGTACCACGTCGCCCTTGCGCAGGCTGCTGGCGGCGACTTTCTCGAACTTGCCGGTCACCGCCATGCGCATGGCCTGCAGGCCCTGGGTACCGGCCTTGAGGCTGTCGGCGCGGGCCTTGCCGCGGCCTTCGGCAAGGGCTTCGGCGAAGTTGGCGAAGAGCACGGTGAACCACAGCCACACGGCGATCTGCACGGCGACGAAGGTGGGCACCGCCTCGCCGCCGACCACACACAGCACGGTGGTCAGCACGGCGGTCAGGGCGACCACCAGCATCACCGGCGAGCGTTGCAGCTGGCGTGGGTCGAGCTTGATGAAGGCCTGCAGCAGTGCCGGCTTCCAGAGGGCGGACAGCGCGGTGGTCGGGCGTTTTTCAACGGCCTTTTTCATCGCGAGTTCCCGGGTATGTGCGTTCATTCAAGGAGCTCCTCAGAAACCAAGCGTCAGGTGGTCGGCCACCGGGCCCAGCACCAGCGTTGGCAGGAAGTTCAGGCCGCCGACCAGCAGGATGGTCGCGGTCAGCAGGCTGACGAACAGCAGGCCGTGGGTCGGGAAGCTGTTGGGGCCGACCGGCGTGGCCTTCTTCGCCGCCAGGCTGCCGGCGATCGCCAGCACCGGCAGGATGTAGCCGAAGCGGCCGATCAGCATGGCCAGGGCGATCATCAGGTTGTGGAACGGCGTATTGGCGCCGAAGCCACCGAAGGCCGAGCCGTTGTTGGCGGTGCCCGAGGTATAGGCGTAGAGCAGTTGGCTGAAACCGTGCGCGCCGGGGTTGCTCACCGAGGCGGCCGGGCCGGGCAGGCTGGCGGCGATGGCGCCGAGCACCAGCACGCCCACCGGCATCACCAGCAGGGTTGCCACCAGCAGGCGGACTTCGCGGGCTTCGAGCTTCTTGCCGAGGTATTCCGGGGTGCGGCCGACCATCAACCCGGCGAGGAACACGGCGATCAGGACGAACAGCAGCATGCCGTAGAGCCCCGCACCGACGCCGCCGAAGATCACTTCGCCGACCATCATGTTGAGCATCGCCACCATGCCGGACAGCGGATTCAGGCTGTCATGCATGGCGTTCACCGAGCCGTTGGAGGCCGCGGTGGTGGTCACAGCCCAGAGCACGCTGGCCGTGGTGCCGAAGCGGCTTTCCTTGCCTTCCAGCGGGGCGACCTGCTCCACCGGCAGCGCGCTGAGCGCCGGGTTGGGCTGGTACTCGGCCCACAGCGAGGCGCCCAGGCCGAGGGCGAACAGCACCAGCATGCAGCCGAGGATGGCGCGGCTCTGGCGCAGGTCCTTCACGTAGTGGCCGAAGGTGAACACCAGCGCAGCCGGGATCAGGATGATCGAGACGACTTCGAACAGGTTGCTCCAGATGGTCGGGTTCTCGAACGGGTGCGCCGAGTTCACGCCGAAGAAGCCGCCGCCATTGGTGCCCAGTTGCTTGATGGCGATCTGGCTGGCCGCCGGGCCCAACGGGATGGACTGGTCGGCGCCCTGCACGGTCAGCGCGTGGGCGTAGTCGAGGAAGGTCTGCGGCACGCCCTGCCAGACCAGCAGCAGCGCCAGCAGCAGGCACAGCGGGATCAGCCCGTAGAGGGTGGCGCGGGTCAGGTCGACCCAGAAGTTGCCGAGGTTGTTCGTCGACTTGCGCGAGATGCCGCGGGCCAGCGCCACCAGCACGGCCAGGCCGACGGCGGCGCTGACGAAGTTCTGCACGGTCAGGCCGAGCATCTGGCTCAGGTAGCTCAGCGAAGCCTCACCGCTGTAGGCCTGCCAGTTGGTATTGGTGACGAAGCTCACCGCGGTGTTGAACGCCAGCGTCCACTCCAGACCCGGCAGGTGCTGCGGGTTGAGCGGCAGGCCGCCCTGCAGCAGGAGGATGGAGAACAGAAGCACCAGCCCTACCAGGTTGAAGGCCAGCAGGGCCAGGGTGTAGCTCTTCCAGTCCTGTTCGTCGTCAGGGTGGATGCCGCACACGCGGTAAATGGCCCGCTCCACTGGCAGGAAGACCGGACTGAGGAAGGTCCGCTGGCCCTCCATCACCTTGTAGTAGAAGCGCCCGAGGAAGGGCGCCGGCACCAGCACCAACGCCAGGAAGGCAATGATCAGCAGCACGTCATGACTGTTCATGAACGCTCCTAGGAACGGTCGGCGCGCAGCAGCGCCACCAGCAGGTAGATGAACAGTCCCGTGGCCAGGACCAGTGACACAGCGTCGAGCACGCTCATGATCTATTTCTCCTCACGCGGGCGATTCCATCGCTTGCGCGGCTGTTTGCCGCTTGACGGAAATTCTCCGCAAGCAACGCGTAAAGGAGCGATTCCCGAGCGTGCCGGGCGGCATAAAGAAAGCGTAAAAAGCCGCTCTGGCGCGGCGATTGGCGCTTATGTATCCGGACCGATACACAGCCGACACGCTGACGACACCCGCGCACCGCAGCCTCGCCGACCATGGCCCGCGCACGCGCTGACGGGTTAGCATGCGTGTGTCGCATGCCCCTGGCGGCCCCTGGCCACCCTGCCCCACGATTCCCGCGACAGGTTTCTTCATGCACCCGACCACTTCCGACGATCCGCGCCGCTGGACCACCCGCGCCCTGCTGGTGGACGACGACCAGCCGATCCGCGAGCTGCTCTGCGGCTACCTCGCGCGCTTCAACATCGAGGCCCATGGCGTGGCCGACGGCGTCGAGATGCGCCGTGCGCTGGAAAACGAAAACTTCGATGTCGTGGTGCTCGACCTGATGCTGCCCGGCGAAGACGGCCTGTCCCTGTGCCGCTACCTGCGCGCCGAGTCGGACATCCCGATCCTCATGCTCACCGCCCGCTGCGAACCGGCGGACCGCATCATCGGCCTGGAACTGGGCGCCGACGACTACATGGCCAAGCCCTTCGAGCCGCGCGAGCTGGTAGCGCGCATCCAGACCATCCTGCGCCGCGTGCGCGGCACCAGTCTCCCCAGCGAGGAAGGCACCCGCGGCGAACCGCGTGCCCAGGTGCGCTTCGACCAGTGGCGGCTGGACAGCGTGCTGCGCCAGCTGCATGCCCCGGATGGCCTGGTGGTGCCGCTGTCCAACGCCGAATTCCGCCTGCTCTGGGTGTTCCTCGAACGCCCGCGGCGGGTGCTCAACCGCGAACTGCTGCTGGACGCCGCCCGTGGCCGCGCCATCGAGGCCTTCGACCGCAGCATCGACCTGCTGGTCTCGCGTCTGCGGCAGAAGCTCGGCGACGATCCGCGCTCGCCCCGGCTGATCAAGACCGTACGCGGCGAAGGGTACCTGTTCGATGTCCGCGACATCGCCTGAATCCGCGCCCGTGCGCGCAAAGGAAAAACCCCTGGAGCGCGCCGACAGCCTGTTCGCCCGGCTGTTCGGCGTGTTCCTGTTGGCCATCGTGGTCGCGCACCTGCTGGCCTTCGCCTGGTTCCATCACTACGGGCCGCGTCACGAGCCACCGCCTCCGCCGCCAGCGGAGCACAGCTTCGAGCGCGGCCCGCCGCCCCCCGGCATGATGCCGCCGCCACCGCCCGGCCCGCGCCTGCCGTTCTGGAGCGTGCCGTTCGCCTTCCAGTTGCTGACCCTGATCCTCGCCGCCTACATCGGCGCGCGCCTGCTGGCCCGCCCGGTGCAACATCTGGGAGACGCTGCGCTGCGCCTCTCCGAAGACCTGGACAGCCCGCCCCTGCCGGAGACCGGCACGCGTGAAGCGCGCCAGGCCGCGCGCGCCTTCAACCGCATGCGCGAGCGCATTCGCGAACAGGTGCAGCAGCGCAGCCGCATGCTGGTGGCGGTTTCCCATGACCTGCGCACGCCGCTCTCGCGCCTGCGCCTGCGCGTCGAGGAAGTCGACAACCCGCAGTTGCGCACCCGCATCAGCCAGGACCTGGCCGAAATGATCGGCATGCTCGACTCCACCCTGCACTACCTGCAGCAGGAGCGCGCCAGCGAACCCCTGCAGTGGTTCGACGTGAAGGCGCTGGCCGACTCCCTCGCCGAGGACGCCTGCGAGCGCGGCGCCAATGTCGGCGTGGAAGGCTACTGCGCGCCGCTCAAGGTGCAGCCGATGGCACTGCGCTCCTGCCTGAACAACCTGCTGGACAATGCGCTGCGCTATGCCGGCGATGTCAGCATCGAGCTGCGTGACGGCACCCGCGAGCTGGAAATCCGCGTACGCGACCACGGCCCGGGCATTCCCGCGGAGCTGCGCGAGCAGGTGTTCGAGCCGTTCTTCCGCCTGGAAGGCTCACGCAACCGCAACTCCGGCGGCGTCGGCCTGGGCCTGGCCATCGCCCGCGATGCCGCGCGGCGCCAGGGCGGCGACCTGTTCTTCGAGGAAACCCCTGGCGGCGGCGCCACCGCCGTGCTGCGCCTGCCCAGAAGCGCGGCTGCGTAACGCCGTTGTAGCCGCCAGCAAACAAAGCGCACAAACCCGCGACACAGGCGCGCCCGAGGCTGTCATCACCGGAGAACCCTCCGGCTTGGCAACCATGGAGACTCTCCTATGATCAGCGGCGTGAGCAGCAGCTATGCGAGCTACTACACCAGCTCGCTCGCCCGGACCCAGACCGCCAGCAGCACCGCCACACAGAGCGGTAGCACTGGCGCGTCCCAGGGCGCGGCGAAGTTCCAGGAAGACCTGTTCAAGTCCATCGACAGCGATGGCGACGGCAGCATCAGCAAGGACGAACTGACCAGCGCGCTGTCGTCCGGCGACGACTCGGACAGCAGCGATATCGACATCGACGCCCTGCTCAGCGAGTTGGACAGCGATGCCAGCGGCGGCATCTCCCAGGACGAACTCTCCGCCGCCATGCCCCCGCCTCCCCCTCCGCCGGGCGGCATGGGGGGAATGGCCGATGCGGGGGAATCCGCCGACGACCTGATCAGCGCCCTGGACAGCGACGGCGACGGCAGCCTCAGCAGCGACGAGCTTTCCGCTCTGGGCAGCAGCGACGACAGCGAGCGCCTGAGCGAACTGTTCAGCCAGCTCGACGCCGACGGCAACGGCTCCATCAGCAGCGACGAACTCGCCAGCGCACTGCAGGCGCAGCGCAGCGACGGTCCGCCGCCACCGCCGCCTTCGGCCTCCAGTGGCTCATCCAGCGATTCCTCGGACAGCTCGACGACCACCGCCTCCAGCAACTCCGCAAGCAGCGCCAACACCGGCGCTGCCTACCAGAAGCTGGTGGCCAACCTGCTCAAGCAATACCAGAGCAGCGAGGTCACCGCACTCCAGGCTACCAGCGGCAGCCTGGTGAACATCGCCGCCTGATCCGCGTCGTACCCACCGCCGAAGCCCCCGCTCCGGCGGTATCACCCGTCAGTCCCGCATTGCCAGCGACCCCGTGCCTGGCCTAGTCTTGGCCTCTTCAAATTCATCCGATGATTGGATGTTTCCATGCCAAGCCCTCTTCAAAAGCGCTCCCTGGTCGACATCGCCCTGGAGCAGATCCATCAGCGCATCGGCGACGGCACCTGGCCGCTGGGCCAGCGCCTGCCCCCCGAACCCGAACTGGCCGAAGCTCTCGGCATGAGCCGCAATACGGTTCGAGAGGCCGTGCGCGTGCTGACCTTCTCCGGTGTACTGGAAGTGCGCCAGGGCGATGGCACCTACGTGCGCGCCTGCGCCAACCCGCTGGACGCCATGCTGGTGCTCGCCCGCAG
Source organism: Pseudomonas sp. HS-18 (assembly GCF_020401845.1). Classification (NCBI taxonomy): domain Bacteria; kingdom Pseudomonadati; phylum Pseudomonadota; class Gammaproteobacteria; order Pseudomonadales; family Pseudomonadaceae; genus Pseudomonas; species Pseudomonas sp. HS-18. The sequence goes on along the minus strand of NZ_CP084413.1, from coordinate 2,355,544 downwards.
CTCGGTGGAGCAGGCGCTGGAGGCACGCGGCATCATCGAGGTGGAAGCCAGCCGACTGGCCGCCGAGCGCCGCAGCGAAACCGACCTCGCCGCGCTGCATGAGGCCCTCGAAGCTTCCGCCGTGCACCACGGCGGATCGCTGGACGAATACATCGCCCACGACCTGGCCTTCCACCAACGCGTGGTGGACAGCGCCCACAACCCGGTGCTCAGCGAGCTGTACCGCTACTTCTCCCAGGTCATCCGCGCCGGGCTGGAGCGCACCATCGGCGACCCGAGCCGGCCGCAGCCGAGCTTCGAGCTGCACCGCGAGCTGGTGGACGCCATTGCCCGTGGCGACGCCGAAGCCGCCGCGAAAGCGAACCGCGCGCTGCTGATCTGACTCCCATTTCCTATACCGAACGCTTTCTGCCTTGCTGCCCTGGAATGCCCACCATGTCCCTGCCCAATGAACCGAAAGACGTCGAACACAAGGTGTCCTGCCCGCCCGAAGAACTGCTGATCGACGCCGAAGACGACAGCGCGCCGAAGAGCGGACCGCGCCCGCAACGTACCTGGCTGTTGCTGCTGGGCCTGGTGCTGGTGGCGATCAACCTGCGCCCGGCGCTTTCCAGCCTGTCGCCGCTGCTCAATACCGTGCGCGACGACACCGGCCTTTCCGCTGCTGCCGCCGGCCTGCTGACCACCCTGCCGGTGCTCTGCCTGGGCCTGTTCGCGCCGCTGGCGCCGATGCTCGCGCGGCGCCTGGGCGCCGAGCGCACCGTGCTGCTGATCCTCTTCACCCTGGCCGGCGGCATCGTCCTGCGCAGCCTGTTCCCGGTGGCCGGGCTGTTCCTCGGCAGCCTGGTGGCCGGCGCCAGCATCGGCATCATCGGCGTGCTGCTGCCGGGCATCGTCAAGCGCGACTTCCCGCATATCGCCGGGACCATGACCGGCGTCTACACCATGGCCCTGTGCCTGGGCGCCGCCACCGCCGCGGGCTCCACCGTGCCGCTGGCCGGGCTGATGGGCAACAGGTGGCAACTGGCCCTGGCGTTCTGGGCGATTCCCGCCGTGGTCGCGGCGGCGATCTGGCTGCCGCAGACGCGCCAGAACCACCACGCCCACCGTGCGGTGTACAAGGTGAAGGGCCTGTGGCGCGACCCGCTGGCCTGGCAGGTGACGCTGTACATGGGCCTGCAATCGTCGCTGGCCTACATCGTCTTCGGCTGGGTGCCGTCGATTCTCATCGACCGTGGACTCAGTGCGGTGGAAGCCGGGCTGGTGCTCTCCGGTTCGGTGATGGTGCAGCTGTTCAGCGCCCTGGCCGCCCCCTGGCTGGCCACCCGCGGCAAGGACCAGCGCCTCGCCGTGGTGATCGTCATGAGCCTGACACTGGCCGGCCTGCTCGGCCTGCTGCTCGCCCCGCTCTCGGGTATCTGGGGCTGGGCGGTGGTGCTCGGCCTCGGCCAGGGCGGCACCTTCAGCATCGCCCTGGCGCTGATCGTGCTGCGCTCGCCGGACTCCCACGTCGCCTCCAACCTCTCCGGCATGGCCCAGGGCGTGGGCTACACGCTGGCGGCCTGCGGACCTTTCCTGGTCGGCGTGGTGCACGACGTCACCGGCGGCTGGGCGGCAACCGGGGTGATCTTCGTGGTGGTGACGGTGGCGGCGATCATCTTCGGCCTGGGCGCCGGGCGGGATCGGTTGGTGCAGGTGAAGAGCGAGCACGTCTGACACCTGAAGCCGCAGGGCGCATAACCCGTTCGGGATTGCGCCTTAACTGTAGGAGCGAGCTTGCTCGCGAATGGAGCTTCCCGTCAGCTCCGAAGCGGCCGTTGCGCCCTCTCCCCCGCCCTGGCTGCGCGCCCCGCTCCGCAGGGCGAGGGAGCCGCTCGGCGCGGGGCTCTTCTACGGAGTCAGCCGGCGAGTGCCGCGCTTTCGGCACACGCCGGACAGTCGCCTCGCCCTTCAGGGAGAGGGCAAAACCCTGCTCCGAACCATCAAACTACAGGCGGTGACGGCGGCCGGCGCGAGCTCTCGACCCAGGCGCTGATCAGGTTGTAGACCACCGCCAGCAGCACCGGCCCGAGGAACAAACCGATGAAGCCGAAGCTGAGCAAGCCGCCAAGCACGCCCAGCAGCACCACCACCAGCGGCAGGTTGCCGCCCCGGCTGATCAGGTAGGGCTTGAGGATGTTGTCCACGCCACTGATCACGAAGAAGCCCCAGATGGCCATGAACACGCCATAGCCATAGCTCTCCTGGTAGAACAGCCAGAGCACGGCCGGCCCCCAGATCAGCGGTGGCACCATCAGCAGGCTACAGACGAAGGTCAGCAAGCCCAGCACCAGCGGGCCCGGCACGCCGGCGATGAGGAAGCCGACGGTCGCCAGCACCCCTTGTGCGGCGGCGGTGCCGATCACCCCGTTGACCACCCGTTGCACGGTACCGGCGATGATGTCCATGTACTGCTGTGCGGTGTCGCCGATGAGGCGCTGCAGCATGCCGTGGGCAAAAGCCTGCAGGCGCAGGCCGTCACGGTAGAAGAAGAAGATCAGCACCAGGCTGAGTACCAGCTCGAAGATCCCCGCCCCCAGTTTGGCGCTGCGCGCCAGCACCCAGTTGCCGACCTCACCCATGTACGGCTTGAGCGCGGAGAACATTGCCACGCCCTGCTGGTCGGCCTGGTACCACCAGCCGATCAGGCGATCGCCGATCAGCGGCACGCGGGCCATCCACTCCGGCGGCGGCGGCAGGCCGGAGACCTGCAGGTTCTTCACCAGCTCCACGCCTTCGCGCACCCGGTCCACCAGCCCGAAGCCCAGCCATACCAATGGCAGCGCCACCAGCACGATCCAGCAGACGGTGAGCACGCCGGCCGCCGCTGCCTGGCGGCCGCCCAGCAGTTGAGTGAGCAGGCGCATCAGCGGCCAGCTGGCGAAAGCCAGCACTGCGGCCCAGACCAATGCCGACCAGAAGGGCAGCAACACCCAGATGCTGGCCGCAAGCAGGCCCAGCAACAGCAGGCGCAGCAACAGGCGATCATTGTCGAACATTGGAAACCCCGGTTGGCTCGAAAGCCCCAGTGTAGGGCGTTTCGCCCTTCAGCGTAGGGGAATCAGCGCAGCCAGGTCAGGTGCAGGCCGTCACTATCGTCCTTGCCTTGCTCAAGACGCGCATCGCGCACGCCCTGGGCGGTGAGTGCTGCGCGCCAGTCACTGGCATGCTTGCCGGCCAGCTCGACGCGCACCCCGGTATCCAGGCGCAGGGTACGCACCAGCAGGTCGAGCCAGGCGCCGCCCGGCTCCTGAGGCACATGGCTGAGGGTCAGCTCGCCGTTGGCCTTGAGCAGGCGCATCAGGGTCGCCGGGCTGGGCAACAACTCGCCGAGGGCGGCGCCGCTGTCCAGCTGTTCGGCATGCAGGTAGGCGCGGCGGTTGCCGCGGGTGATGGTGTAGACCGCTACCAGGCTGTCCTCGTGAGGCGCAGCAAGGCGTACCAGCAGGTAGGCCTGCTGGTCGTCCGGGCCGAACAGCTTGGAGTTGCCGAACACCGAATTGGCCAGCAGGTTGCTGGAGCCGCAATCGCGGCTCTCGCACCAGAACAGCGGCGTGGCGTCGGCCTTGAGCAGGTCCTTGCGCGCGGCGGCGAAGGCGCTCTGGCTGGAGTCCTCGTCGGGCAGGCGGTAGGTCACGGCGGTCAGGTCGCCGATGGCACGCACCTCCCCCTCCATGCGCAGGCGCCCGCTGATACGACTGATCGAACCCTGTGGGTAGATGCGCTCCTGGCCGGCAGCCTGGTTGAAGTCGACGATTTCCGAACGCGGGAAGCGCGGGAGGATGTCCAGGTCGTGGCTGTCGGGCAGGTCGGCGGCGCCGGCAACGGCGCTGACACCGAGAATACCGGTGAAGATCAGGGAGTGAAGGAGCCGCGAGATCCGGGCCTTCTGCGCGTCCGCCGAAAGGTTTTTGCCGTCTTGGCGCGCGGTGGTCTGGACGTCGAGCATGCACAATCTCCCTGAAACGATCCGTGCAGACTCGCGGCAGGCCCCGCTTTAGTCAAGCTGCGCGCCGCTACAGGGTATTGCTCAGTCCGCCAGCAGGAACGGCCGGAAGATCGCGGCAACCGCCTCGGCGCCCGCCTCGTCATCCAGGTGCAGGTGGTGCTGGCCCGGCAGTTCATGGACCTCGAAGGGCCTGTCCTTGAGCAGTTCGCGGGTGGCCGGCTCGACCAGCATCAACCCCTGCTGCGCCAGCACCAGGCTGGTCGGGCACTGCACGGACTGGACGAATTGTCGCGCATGGGCGCGGGTCAGGCGCAGCGGCGACGGCAGTGTCAGGCGCGCGTCGGTACGCCAGGTGTAGCCGCCGGGCACCGGTACCAGACCACGGGATGCCAGCAGCTCGGCGGCTTCCCGGCTCACCGCGCCGACGCCCTTCATGCGCGCTTCCACCGCGCGGTCGATAGCCTCGTAAACCGGTTTGCGCTTGTTCGGCAGGGCCAGTTGCGCGCGCAGGGCTTCGCCAAGCTTCTGCGGCGAGGTGTCCGGTTCACCGGTGTAGGGCACCAGGCCGTCGATCAGCGCCAGGCGCTCGATGCGCTCGGGCATGGCGCCGGCCAGCAGCACCGAGACGATTGCGCCCATGGAGTGCCCGAGCAGGGAGAAACGCTCCCAGCCCATCTGGTCGGCCACCATCAGCACGTCCAGCGCGTAATCCCAGAGCAGGTAGCTGGCCCCCGGTGCGCGGTGGCCCGAGTGGCCGTGGCCGGCGAAATCGAGGGCGAGGATGCGCACGCCTTCGAGCTTCGGTGCCAGGCGGGCGAAGCTCATGGCGTTGTCCAGCCAACCGTGCAGGGCAATCACCGGCCGGCCGTCTTCCGGGCCGAACAGGTGCGCGGCCAGCTCGATATGCGGCAGGTTCAGGCGGATTTCCTGGACTTTGGCGGTCATGGCGGTTCCTCAGGCGTTGGTGCGCTGTTGCCAGCGGGCGAAGACGGTCTTGAGCAGAGCGGCGGTGTCCTGCGGGCGCTCCAGCGGGAACATGTGCCCACCGGGCAGCGACAGGCTCTCCCCCATGGGGATGCGGCCGATCATACGGGCGTGGTGCGGCAGCACCACCCGACTGTGGCGGCCGCGCACCATGGTCAACGGCACGGCGAGCTGCTTCGCGCGGCCGGGGCTGGTGTGTGGCACGTTGCGGTAGATGGAGATTTCCGTGGCCGGGTCGAACTTCAACCGCAGGCCCCTTGCGTCGGCCGGTGCCAGCCCGTGGCGCACGTAAGCTTCCAGGCAATCGCGGTCGAAACGCTTGAACAGCGGCTTGCCGGCGAAATACTCCAGCGCCTCGGCAAAATCGTCGAAATCCTCGCGGCGACCGAGCGTGCGGCCGGCGGGCGTCAGCCGGTCGATGAAGCCGAAGCGCTTGGCGACACGGATCACCAGTTGATCGGCCAAGGTCAGCAGGGGCGAATCGAGCATGACCACCCCGCGATACAGCTCGGGCCTGCGCAGCGCCGCGTGGTAATGCAGCACGCCGCCCAGGGAATGGCCGACGCCCCACACCGGTTCATCCAGCGCCTCCAGGTGATGCAGCAGCTCTTCCACCAGGTTTTCCCAGTTGGCGTTCACCGGGAAGCGCGGGTCATGGCCGTGCATGTCCAGCCGATGGACCCGGTAATCCGGCTCCAGGGCGTCGAACAACTTGCCATAGGTACCCGAGGGGAAACCGTTGGCGTGGGCGAAGAAGACCGCTTGCGACATGCTGGGTGAACTCGGGGGAATGACAGCCTGGATTTTCCGACAGCAACCCGAGTGCGGCAATGACCCGCATTCCCGCGAATGACGGCACTACGGCCAAAGTCCATGGCGCTCCGGCGGATTTGCCCTTCCCGCCCTCTTGCGGCGCGACTCAGACCCACTGCACCGCGTGGTTCACCACGCTGAACAGGATGCCGCCAGCCACCAGCAGGAACACCAGCCCACAGGCTCCATCGATCACCGGCACCGCCCGCAGCAGGCGCTTCTGCCAGACCGGTCGGGTGAGGATCACGCTGAGCAGGCTGAACCAGAGGAAACCAGTGCCGAACAGCATCACAGCCACCGCCACCTTGCCAGGTGCCGACATGTCTACCGGGATCAGGCTGGTCAGCAATGCGAGGAAGAACACCAGCGCCTTGGGATTGAACAGGTTGGTCGCCAACCCGCGCAGCCAGGGGCCAAGCCTGGATTCAGCCAGCTCGCCGTCGATCCGCCCTGCCCCGCCCGGCTTGCGCAGGGCACGCAGAGCACCGATGCCCAGCCAGCCGAGATAGAACGCGCCCACCAGCTGCAACGCACTGAACAGCAGCGGCGAACGGCTGAGCAGCAGCGACACGCCGGTCAGCACCAACGTGCCGTGGACCAGGATGCCGCAGGCCAGCCCCAGGGCGCTGAGCACGCCGGCGCGGCGGCCCTGGTGCAGTGACGTGCGCACCACCAGCGCGACGTCCGGGCCGGGGCTGACCAGGGCGACGGCAAACACGGCGGTGAGCATGAGCAAGACGTGAACCTCCTGCATCGCGGGATTCTCCAGTGGGAAAGGAAACGGGATCGGTGGGTGGATCAGCGCTGGCGCAGTCGCGCGGGCGGCAATCCGTAGGTGCGGCGGAACAGGCGGCTGAAGTGCGCCTGGTCATAGAAGCCCAGGCTTAGGGCGATCTCCGACAGCGGCTGGCCCTTGAGCACCCGCGGCAAGGCGCGCTCGAGTCGCAGGTGCGTCAGCCACTGGTGCGGCGGCAATCCGCACTGGTGGCGGAAGCGGCGCAATACCTGCCAGGGGCTGAGGTCGCAGAACTCGGCGATCTCCTCCAGCGTCGGCGGCGTTTCCAGGCGCGACTCCAGCCATTCGCGGATACGTGCCCAGGTCGGCGCGTCGAAACCCTGCCCCGGCTCACGGATGCGCAGGCTGGAGGCGCGCTCCAGCAAGGCGGCCAGCGCCTGCCACAGCTGGCCTTCCTGCTCCAGCCGCTCGCCACCCAGCATCAGGGCATGGGCTTGTTGCAGTTCGGCCTGCAGCCGTGGATCGCGCAGTTGCGCGGCCGTCAGCCGCGGCGCGCCCTGGCGGCCATCGCTGAAGGCGCGGCAGGCGTCGTCCAGCCAGTGCGGGTCGATGGACAGCACGCGGATGCGATAGCCGTCCTCACCGTCGCTGGAGCCGTCGTGGATACTCTCGGGGCTCATCAGCAGGATGTCGCCATTCCCGGCCAGCGAGCGCTCACCGCGATGGGTGTAGCGCTGGCGACCGTCGAGCATCAACCCGACGTGATAGTCGAGGTGAAAATGCCGCGGAAAGGCGAAACGGCGGTACTCGGCGTCGATGAAACGGACGCCGGGCAAGCCGCTGCTGTGGTGTTCGATGCGTTCCATGGGCCTACTTTACCGGCGCAGGAACGGCGGGTCTTGGACAAAATTGCGAGCGCCCGCTCCTCCAGTCAGATGCAACCGCAGGGAGCGCCCTTGTAGGATGGGTGGAGCCTAGGCGATACCCATGCTGCCGGAGCAGTAATTGATGGGTATCGCTTCGCTCCATGCCATCCCACGTTCGAGCCAGTTCCCGGCCCCCTCAACGCTCCAGCGGCACCACCGCCATGGTCAGCCGCGAGATGCAGCTCGGCTTGCCATCATCCCCATGCAGGCGGATTTCCCAGACGTGGGTCGAGCGACCGATGTGCACCGCCTTCGCCACCGCCGTCACCCGCCCACTGCGCAGGCCGCGCAGGTGGTTGGCGTTCACTTCCAGGCCAACGCAGTAGTACTTGGACGTATCCAGGCACAGGTAGCTGGCGGTGGAGCCGACGGTCTCCGCCAGCACCACCGAGGCGCCGCCGTGCAGCAGGCCGTAGGGCTGGTGGGTACGCGAATCCACCACCATGCTGGCGGTCAGCGAGTCGTCGTCGAACGCCTCGAAGCGGATATCGAGCACTTCACCGATGGTGTTCTTCAGGTTCGCATTGAGCTTTTCCAGATCGGGCGTGGTGCGCCAGGTCATGCCATTCCCCTCATGTCGTCTCATTCATGCCATTGCACCGCCTCGCGGCGCTCCGCCCATTCATTGAAGCGCTGACCGTAGGTGCCTTCCACCACGTTGCGCTTGATCTTCAGAGTGGGCGTGAGGAAGCCGTTATCCACCGTCCAGACGTCCTTTACCAGCACCAGTCCGGCCAGGCGTTCGTGCTTGTCCAGCGCCTCGTTCACCTCCATCAGCAGCGCCTGCAGGCTCTGTTCGAGCTCGATGCGCGAGCCGTTGGCGGCTTCCTGGCGGCCCACCTCGGAGAGCACGCACAGGCCCAGCGGGGCAATCAGGCCGTCGCCGACCACACAGATCTGCTCGATCCGCGAATGCACGGCCAGGCGGTTCTCGATGGGCGCCGGGGCCACGTACTTGCCCTTGGCGGTCTTGAAGATTTCCTTGATGCGTCCGGTCAGGCGCAGGTGGCCTTCGGCATCCTGCTCGCCCTTGTCGCCGGTACGCAGGAAGCCGTCCTCGGTGATGGTCTCGGCAGTGCGCTCCGGGTCCTTGAAGTAGCCGACCATGGTCGCGCCGCTGCGCACCTGCACTTCGCCCTCGTCGCTGATGCGCACTTCCACGCCGGGGCTGTTGCGGCCGATCCAGCCGGTCTTCTGCTCGCCCGGTCTGCAGACGTGGGAGTAACCGCAGTTCTCGGTCATGCCGTAGACCTCGAGCACATTCAGGCCCAGGCGCTGGTACCAGTTCAGCAGCGCCTCGGGCACCGGCGCGGCACCGCACAGGGCGTAGCGCACGGCGTCCAGGCCAAGGCCGGCGAGTACCTTGCGACCGACCAGGCGGCCGACGATGGGCAGGCGCAGCAGGCGGTCGAGCTTTTTCGCCGGCATCTGCGCGTAGACGCCCATCTGGAACTTGGTCCAGATGCGCGGCACGCCGAAGAACACCGTGGGCCGCGCCCGGCGCATGTCGGCAACGAAGGTGTCCAGGCTCTCGGCGAAGAAGATCGTCTGCCCGGCATAGATCGACGCCATCTGCACGAACATCCGCTCGGCCACATGGCACAGCGGCAGGTACGACAGCAGCCGGTCCTCCTCGCCGACACCGAACAGGTCGATGGCATGGCTGGCGGCGAAGGCGAAGTTGCCGAAGGTGTGCATCACGCCCTTGGGCGTACCGGTGGTGCCGGAGGTGTAGATGAGGGTCGCCAGGGTGGTGGTGTCCGGGCGCGGATCATCGCTGATCGGCGCCTGCTGCTGGAGATCGCCCCACTGGTGGTCGAATCGCCCTTCCGGATGCAGCGGCAAAGCCACCGTGGGCACGCCCTCGGGAATACCGTCGACCATCGCAGGCCAGTCGTCCAGCTTGCCGATGAAGGCCACCCGCGCTTCGGAGTGGGTCATCACCTGGCGCACGGAGTCGGCGGTGAGGTTGGGATACAGCGGCACCGAGACGTGGCCGGCCATCCAGATGGCGACGTCGGCAACTATCCAGTGCGCACAGTTCTTCGAAATGATCGCCACCCGGCTGCCTTCGGGCAGGTCAAGGCTGCGCAGCCAGGCGGCGGCGCGGCGGGCCTGGTCGCCCACTTCGCCCCAGGTCAGGGTCTGCACTTGGCCGCCAGTGAGCGGCTGCACCAGGTAGCGCTTGTTCGGGTGGCTCTTCTCGCGCTGATAGAACAGGTCGAGTGGTAATCGGACTGCTTTAACCACGTGCCCCTCCTTTGTTTTTTTTGTCAGAGGTGTAGCTCAGGGATATAGCGATGGATCAACCAAGCACTTGCTTGGTTGAATATTCCACGCAGCGCAGCGGCAGACAAGGCTGGTCGTGTGAACTTTTGTAGGATTTAGCCGAAGGATTGGCCACCAGCCGCTCTGCAACGGGGCTCGCGAAGAAACATCCAGGCACGATTTGCCGGCAATGGAAATGCAAAAGGCCCCTTTCGGGGCCTTTTTCGGAAACGGACGACTCAGGAATGCCGCGGATGGTAGAGCGACACCAGCTCCATCAATCCCGCCACCGGCACCTCGCCTTCCAGTTCCGCCAGCGTGGCGGTGCTGAACGGCACGGCATCGCTGCGGCTGCCATGCACCAGCAGGCCGGCCAGCGCACCGACCAGAGGCTGATGCGTGACCAGCAGCAGGTTCTGCTCGTTGCGGCCATCGAGGAAACGCAGCACGTCTTTCGGATCGTCATCCGGAGTCAGCCAGGGCGCGGTGCCGACCGCCCCCTCGAAACCCAGCGCCTCGCGAACCAGCTCGGCGGTTTCCTGGGCGCGCACGTAGGGGCTGGCGAGGATGCCGTCCAGCGGCTGGCCGGCCAACTGGGCGGCGCTTTTCAGCGCCTCCTTGATGCCATGGGCCGTCAGTCGGCGCTCGGCATCACGGCGGGCCTGGGGCTCGGCCTCGCCATGGCGCAGCAGCCAGAGCTTCAAAGCTTCGGCTCCTCGTCACGCACCGGGTGCGGCGCCGGCGGCACGTCGTGCGGGGCCTCGCCTTCCGGGGCACGGGCAGTTGGCCAGTCGGCGAACGGCCAGGGCTTCTCTTCGGTCTGGAAGGTGCCGAAGCGGCCAATCTGCGCAAAGTACTGGCTCAGGCTGTCGCCGAAGCCCATCAGGCTGCCGCTGGGCGCACCGTAGATGATGCGGTAGATCAGCTGGATGATCACCACGGCGCCGAGGATCATCTCGGCGACGAACCAGACCAGCGCGAAGACCAGCATCCAGACGACGCGCAGGACCAGGGATTCCTTCTCCAGACGGTCAGCGGGCTGACGTTCAGCGGACATGGCGAAACCTCCTCAGAAACCGGTGGTGGGAATGAAGTCGACGTCGGTCTTCGGCTCGCCGCTCATCAGCGCTCCGATGACCTGCTCCAGTGTACGGCCGCCGAACAGGATGGCGTTGAGGCCGGCCACCAGCGGCATGTAGACCTGCAGCTCGTCGGCCTTGGCCTTGAGCACCTTGAGGGTATTCACGCCCTCGGCAGTCTCGCCCATGCGCGCCACGGCGTCCTCCAGGGTCAGGCCTTCGCCCAGGGCGAAGCCCACCTGATAGTTACGACTCTTGGGTGACGAACAGGTGACGATCAGGTCGCCCACACCGGCCAGGCCGAGGAAGGTCATGGGGTTGGCGCCGAGCTTGACGGCGAAGCGGGTGATCTCCGCCAGAGCGCGGGTGATCAGCATGCCCTTGGTGTTCTCGCCCATGCCCAGCGCGGCAGCCATCCCGGCAATAATGGCGTAGACGTTCTTCAGCGCGCCGCCCAGTTCGACGCCAAAGCGGTCGCCACTGGCGTAGACGCGGAAAGTGCGGCCGTGCAGGGCCTGCTGCACCTGGGCACAGAGGTCTTCGTCCTCGCTGGCGACCACGGTGGCGGTCAGCTCGTGCTCGGCGATCTCGCGCGCCAGGTTCGGGCCGGAAATCACCGCGATGCGGGATTTCGGTGCGATCTCTTCGAGCACCTGACTCATCAGCTTGAAGCTCTGCGCTTCGATGCCCTTGGTCAGGCTGACCAGCATCTTGCCCGCCAGCTCTTCGCTGCGGCCGTCGAGCACCTTGCGCAGGGCGCTGGAAGGCACTGCGACGAAAATCATCTCGCACTCGGCCAGGGTCGCCACCAGGTCCGTGGTCGGCTCCACGCCGTCATGGATACGCACGCCCTTGAGGTAGTTGGGATTCTCGCGGCGGGTGCGGATCGCCTCGGCCTGCTCCTCGTCGCGCATCCATTGACGAACGCGCTGCCCGTTTTCTGCCAGCAGATTGGCGAAGGCGGTGCCGAAACTGCCACCACCGAGGACGGCGATCGGTTGCTGCTGTGTCATGTCTGTTCCATTGGTGGCCGCCCTGAGGCAGCGATTGGGGCATTATAAGGCCGCATCGGCGAGCGACCAGCCCGGATCGCCGGACTGGCAATCAGCGCTGCCTCGTTTAACATCCGTCTGACAGAAAACGTCTAACTCCAGACGTCGACACATCTGATAAAAACCGAGAACAAGGTCGTTCCGTGCAGCATCCCGCCCGCGTCCCTTTGCCGCTTACCCTGCTTGCCGCGCTGCTGGCCGGCAAGGCCATGGCGGGCGATCTGTTCGTGGACAGCCTCGACGTTCCCCAGGTTCTGACCGCGACGCGGCTCAAACAGTCCCCCGCGGAGGTGCCCGGCAGCATGACGGTACTCGACCGCGACCTGATCAAGGCTTCCGGCGCTCGCGACATTCCGGAGCTGATGCGCCTGGTACCGGGCATGATGGTCGGCTACCTGTCGGGCAACCAGGCGACGGTGAACTACCACGGCACCAACGTCACCGAGGCGCGGCGCCTGCAGGTGCTGGTGGACGGCCGTTCGGTGTACCGCCCGGGCCTGGCGACGGTGGACTGGAGCGACATCCCGGTGGCCATCGAGGACATCGACCGCATCGAGGTCTTCCGCGGCCCCAACGCGGTGAGCTACGGCGCCAACGCGCTGATGGGCGTCATCAACATCCTCACCCGCCACCCGGCCGACAGCCAGGGCACGCGCTTGAAATACACCGCCGGGCAGAACGGCGTCCGCGACTGGTACGCGAGCCAGGGCATCCACGACCGCTCGGGCTATTACCGGTTGTCGTTGTCCGGCCAGGAAGACGACGGCTTCGACCATGACCAGTTCGATCGCGACTACCGCGATGGCCGGCGCCTGAACCGCTTCAACCTGGTGGCCAGCCACAACCTCGACCTGCGCAACAGCCTGGACTGGCAGTTGGCAGCCAAGGAAGGCACCAACCAGCGGCCCTACAGCTACGAGCCGATCTTCGGCGACATCGCCCCCGGCGACGACAACTCCGACCTGACCGCGCGCGACTACGCGGGCTCGATGCGCTGGACCTTCGACGTGAACCCCGAGCACAGCTTCTACGTGCAGGGCTACGCCGAGCACTGGGAGCGTCTGCAGGACTTCGGCGCCTGCGAGGCCCAGGTCGCCTTCAGCCCCCAGCTGGCGCAGCTCTGGTCGCTGAACCCGAAGTACGTCGACGACCTGGCCGAGTCGCTGCCCAGGATTCCCCGCGGGACCGCTCAGGAACAGGCTCTGGCCGGGCAGGTGCTGCAGCAACTGGCCAATGGCGCCTACCTGCCGGTGTGCGGACAGGTGAACCAGAACATTCGCGAGACCCGCTACGACCTGGAAATCCAGGACACCCTGAGCCTCGCCGAAGGCGTGCGGCTGGTCAGCGGCATGAGTTATCGGCACGACCAGGCCACCTCGGAGACCTACTTCGACGGCACGGTGAACAACGACATCTGGCGCCTGTTCGGCCAGCTGGAATGGCACCTGTCGCCGCACTGGCTGCTGCAGGGCGGTGCGATGGCGGAAGACGACCAGCTTTCCGGCAGCTCGGTCAGCCCGCGCCTCGCGCTGAACTACCTGATCAATCCGCGCCACAGCCTGCGAGCGGTGTATTCCGAAGCCGTGCGCTCGCCGGACATGTACGAGAACGACGTGAACTGGAGCTACCGGGCGCGCCACCTCTCGCCGCTCGCGTATGGCCAGTCCAGCGCCTACTACTTTGCCCGCGCCCACGGCCCCGGCGACCTGGATCAGGAGCGCATGCGCTCGCGGGAAATCGGTTACAACGGCCAGTTCGACGAACTCGGGCTGGCGGTGGACATCAAAGCCTACTACGACGAAATCCACGGGCTGATCAGCGATCCCTTGCAGGTATCCGACTTCGAACCGACCAACGACAACGACATCCGCTTCAGCGGCGCCGAAACCCAGCTGGACTGGCGCCTGACGCGGCAGGACCGCGTGCGGCTGACCTATGCCTATGTCGACTATGACGCCAGCAGCCGATTCGACCGGCGCCTCACCGCGCGCAACAGCGGCTCGGCCGGGTGGATGCGCGACTGGGGCCGCGGCTGGTCCAGCTCGGTCTTCTACTATGGCGACGATGCGCTGAACGAACACCGCTTCGAGCGCATCGACCTGCGCGTGGCCAAGCGCATTCCCCTGGGCCGCGCCGCGCTGGAACTGGCCGGTGTCCTGCAGCAGCGCCTGGACGACGAACCACTGACCTGGCCGGAAAACCGCTACGACAACCGCCACCTGCTCTACTTCAGCGCCGAGGTGGCCTTCTAGCATGTCTGCCCGCCGCTCATGGACGAGCCCCGGTCCCCTCTTCGCCGCCCTGCTGCTCTGGTTGGCCTGCCTCTTCGCGCTGCCGGCCCAGGCCCGCGACATCCTGCTGGTCAGCACCGAGCAGAGCCCAGCCCTGCAGGACTTCGCCGAAGCGCTGGCGCAACACCGGCCGAATGACCAGGTGCGACTGGAGACCCCGGAAAACCTGCCCCCCGCCGCCAACCTCGATGGCCAGACGCGCCTGCTGCTGCTCGGCAGCGGCGCGCTGAACTGGCGCCTGGCCAGCCACGACGCACCGCCGGCGCTGACGCTACTGGTCAGCCGCGTCGAAGCCCGGCAGGTCCTGGGCGAGCGTGAGCCACCGCATCTCAGCCTGCTCTGGAGCGACCCGCCGCCGGCCCGGCAACTGCAACTCGCCCTGCAACTCAGCCCGCGTCCGCAGCGCATTGGCGTACTGCTCGGCCCTGCCAGCGAGTTCCTCCTGCCGGAGCTCGACCAGGCTGCGCAGGAGCTCGGCGTCGAGCTCACCAGCGAACGGCAAACCCGCCCCGACGACAGCCGCCCGTTGCGAGAATTGCTCGGTCGCAGTGACCTGCTGCTCGGGCTGGACGACAAACAGCTCTATAACGCGCAGACCATCAAGGGCATCCTCCTCAGCGCCTACGCCGAGAACCGGGCGCTGATCGGCCCTACCGCCGCCTTCGTCAAGGCCGGCAGCCTGGCCAGCAGCTACAGCGACCAGAGCGACTGGCTGGAGACCCTGGACACCCTGCTCGACCGGCCGGCGGAGCAATGGCCGCGCAGCCTCTACCCCGAACGCTTCAAGGTGCAGAGCAACCGCCAGGTGGCGCGTTCGCTGGGCATCGACCTGCCGGACGACGCGCAGCTTGCGCAGCGCCTGGCCGAAGGAGAGAAACCATGAGCTCCCGCAAGAGCTGGAACATCCAGACGCGCATGCTGGCCATCAGCCTGGGGCCCGCACTGCTGTTGACCGTGCTGCTGACCGGCTACTTCACCTACTCGCGTCTGCAGGACCTGCGCCTGGAGTCGAACCATACCGGCCAACTGATCGCCAACCAGCTCGCCCCGGCGGCGGAATACGGGGTGATCTCCGGCAACCTGCCCGTGCTGCAGAGCCTCCTGCGGGCGACCCTGAGCACCGCCCACGTGCGCTTCATCGAGGTGCGCGACCGGGGCGACAACATCCTCGTCTACGTCGAGCACGCAGCCGATCCCGCGCAGGCGAGTACCAAGGTGGAAATATTCCACGCCTCGATCCAGCGCGAGAACATCGCCCTCAATGGCAGCGAGCTGGGCGGCTCCAACGACATGCTGCCGGCCGCCGCACCGCCCAGCGGCGACTACCTGGGCCGCGTGGTGGTCGGCATGGCCAGCGACGCCTTCAGCGAGCGGCAGCAGGAGATCCTCCTCAAGGCCAGCCTGCTCGCCCTGTTCGCCCTGATCCTCACCTACCTGCTGGCGCGCCGTCTCGCCCGTCGCCTCGCCGCGCCGATCCGCACCATGGGCCGCGCCGTGCAGGCGATCCAGACCGGCGACTACCACACCACCCTGCCGGTGCCGGACGACGGCGAAGTCGGTGACCTCGCCCGCCACATCAACAACCTCGCCCGCGGCCTGCAACAGGCCAGCCTGGAGCAGGAGCGCAGCATTGCCCAACTGGTGGCGGCGCGGGAGGAGGCCGAGGAGGCCAACCGTGCCAAATCCGACTTCCTGGCAATGATGAGCCACGAGCTGCGCACTCCGATGAACGGAGTGCTGGGCATGCTGCAACTGCTGGAAACCACCGAATTGAACCAGGAGCAGGCCGAATACAGCGCACTGGCCACCGAATCCACCGAGCACCTGCTCAAGGTGATCAACGACATCCTCGACTTCTCCCGCGTCGAGCGCGGCGCTCTGGAACTGGAGCGCATTCCGTTCAACCTGCTGGAACTGATCCAGAGCTCCATTCAGGTCTTCCAGCACAGCGCCCAGCAGCGCGGCCTGGCACTGGAAATGAATGTGCAGGACGGGCTGGACAATCTCGAGGTGCAGGGTGACCCGACGCGCATCCGGCAGATCCTCGTCAACCTGTTGGGCAATGCGCTGAAATTCACCGAAGAAGGCGGCGTGCGACTGGAGGCCACCTGGCAGGCACTGGACGCAGAGGTGCTCTGGCTCAGTTGCTCGGTGCAGGACAGCGGCATCGGCATCTCTCACGAACGCCTGGAACACATGTTCGAGGCCTTCCAGCAGGCAGACTCCTCCACTTCGCGGCGCTATGGCGGCACCGGGCTGGGCCTGTCCATCGCGCGCACACTCGCCGAACGGATGGGCGGCACCCTGGGTGCGGTCAGCGAAGAAGGCTGCGGTTCGACTTTCACCCTGGAGATTCCCCTGCCCTTCCGCGAGCGTCAAAGCGCCGCGGAGGACGGGACGAACGGTGGCGCCGCGCTTGCCACTGGTCAGTCCGTGCTGCTGGTGGAAGACAACCCGGTGAATCAAACAGTCATAGAAGCTATGTTGCGCAGCCTGGGCTATCGCGTCACGCTGGTGGGTGACGGCGCCCAGGCAGTGCGCACCTCGGAGCGCGGCGAGTTCGCGGTGATCCTGATGGACTGCCGCCTGCCCGTGCTCAACGGCTACGAAGCTACCCGGCAGATCCGCGCAAAACCGGGCGGCGAACAGGTGCCGATCATCGCCCTGACCGCCAATGCGCTACAGGGCGATCGCGAAGCGTGCCTTGAGGCGGGAATGAACGACTATCTCGCAAAGCCGTTCAAACGTGCGGAGTTGCAGCGGATTCTGCAGCGCTGGGTTGCTCCAGGTCGTTGATCCAGGGAGCACTTGCCCGCAAACTGCGGACCGGCCCACGGCCTGCGTCCCGACAGGGAAACCTGGCGTCGGCGAAAAGTGAACAAGCGTTCGCCGATTGCTGTGACTTTCACTTAAAGGCAATAGTCTATGACTAGGCTGCCGCATGACACCGTGACAAGTACGACGGTACGCGGCACCGCAGGCACAAGCCAAACAACGCCTGCTATCCAGGATTTTTGAGGAGCTCGCATGACCAAACAAAACGCCTTCACCCGAGAAGACCTGCTGCGCTGCAGCCGCGGCGAGCTCTTCGGCCCGGGTAATGCGCAACTGCCCGCCCCGAACATGCTGATGATCGACCGCATCACCCACATCAGTGATGTCGGCGGCAAGTACGGCAAGGGCGAACTGGTCGCCGAGCTGGATATCAACCCGGACCTGTGGTTCTTCGCCTGCCACTTCGAAGGCGACCCCGTCATGCCGGGCTGCCTGGGCCTCGACGCCATGTGGCAGCTGGTAGGCTTCCACCTCGGCTGGCAGGGCAATCCCGGCCGCGGCCGCGCCCTGGGTTCGGGCGAAGTGAAGTTCTTCGGCCAGGTCCTGCCGACCGCCAAGAAAGTCACCTACAACATTCACATCAAGCGTACGATCAATCGTTCGCTGATCCTGGCCATCGCCGACGGCACCGTCAGCGTCGATGGCCGCGAAATCTACAGCGCCGAAGGCCTCCGCGTCGGCCTGTTCACTTCCACTGACAGCTTCTAAGGGTATCCGCATGCGTCGCGTCGTGATCACCGGTCTGGGCATCGTTTCCTGCCTGGGCAATGACAAAGACACCGTCTCCGCCAACCTTCGCGCAGGCCGTGCTGGCATCCGCCACAATCCCAGCTACGCCGAGATGGGCCTGCGCAGCCACGTGTCCGGTTCGGTCAACCTGAACCTGGAAGAGCTGATCGACCGCAAGGTCTTCCGCTTCATGGGCGACGCCGCCGCTTACGCCTACCTGGCAATGGAACAGGCGATCAAGGACTCCGGCCTCACCCCCGAGCAGATCTCCAACCCGCGCACCGGCCTGATCGCCGGCTCCGGCGGTGCTTCCACCCTGAACCAGATGGAAGCCATCGACACCCTGCGCGAGAAGGGCGTCAAGCGCATCGGCCCATACCGCGTGACCCGCACCATGGGCAGCACCGTTTCCGCGTGCCTGGCCACTCCCTTCCAGATCAAGGGCGTGAACTACTCCATCTCCTCGGCCTGCGCCACCAGCGCGCATTGCATCGGCCAGGCCATGGAGCAGATCCAGCTGGGCAAGCAGGACGTCGTCTTCGCTGGCGGCGGTGAGGAAGAACACTGGAGCCAGAGCTGCCTGTTCGACGCCATGGGCGCCCTCTCCACCCAGTACAACGACACCCCGGAAAAGGCTTCCCGCGCCTACGACGCCAAGCGTGACGGCTTCGTCATCGCCGGCGGCGGCGGCATGGTCGTGGTCGAAGAGCTGGAACACGCCCTCAAGCGTGGTGCCAAGATCTACGCCGAGATCGTCGGCTACGGCGCCACTTCCGACGGCTACGACATGGTCGCCCCGAGCGGCGAAGGCGCCATCCGCTGCATGCAGCAGGCCCTGGCCACCGTCGACACCCCGATCGACTACCTGAACACCCACGGCACCTCCACCCCGGTCGGCGACGTCGCTGAAATCCGTGGTGTGCGCGAAGTGTTCGGCAGCAACGCCCCAGCCATCAGCTCCACCAAGAGCCTGTCCGGCCACTCCCTGGGCGCTGCCGGCGTTCACGAAGCGATCTACTGCCTGCTGATGATGGAAGGCAACTTCATCGCCGGCTCCGCGAACATCGACGAACTGGACCCGGAGGTCGCCGACCTGCCGATCCTGCGCGAGACCCGCGAAAACGCGAAGATCGACACCGTCATGAGCAACAGCTTCGGCTTCGGCGGCACCAACGCCACCCTGGTCCTGAAACGCCACAACGGCTGATCGGTGATCCAAACAAAAAAGGCGCCTCAGGGCGCCTTTTTTGTTGCCTGCGATTCCGCCCTACCCTCCCGCGCTCGATCCGGTCAGGATGAACAGGCTGATAAAAGGGAGTACGCAGATGGATTTGATGATCAGACAAGCCCGCAGCAACGACGCCAAGGCCATCAGCTAGGTGATCGTGGCGGCGGTCAGGGAGAGCAACGGCCAGGACTACCCGACGAGCGTCATCGAGTCGGTGGTGGCGCACTTCACGCCTGAACGGGTGATGGAATTACTCGAACATCGGTTGGCGTTCGTCGCCCTGCTGGGCAACCAGGTGGTCGGCACAGGCGCACTGGATGGCAATGCCGTGCGCAGCCTCTTCGTAGCGCCTCAGCAGCAACGCAAAGGCGTCGGCCAGGCGCTGATGGGGCAAATCGAGAAAGCCGCCCTGGAGCGTGGTATAGATGCCCTGTTGGTCCCGTCGTCCCTCACCGCTGAGAGCTTCTACTCGCATCTGGGCTATCACGTCGTACGCGAACAACTCCAGGGAGAAGAGCGCACCATCATCATGACCAAGCGCCTTGTCCCTCTGTAGGAGCGAGCTTGCTCGCGAACCGAATCCCTCAAGGTTCTAGCCCGGGAACGAC
The DNA here is from genome assembly GCF_020401845.1 of Pseudomonas sp. HS-18. NCBI lineage: Bacteria > Pseudomonadati > Pseudomonadota > Gammaproteobacteria > Pseudomonadales > Pseudomonadaceae > Pseudomonas > Pseudomonas sp. HS-18. The sequence continues at coordinate 2,336,007 of NZ_CP084413.1, read as the reverse complement.
TCCCTTCCCCTTTCCACTCAGGGAGAGGGCAGCACCATACCGAAGCATCCTGTCGGCATTTTTCCGCCCCAAAAACAAAGCCCCCGATCAGCTTTCGCTGATCAGGGGCTTTGGAATTAGAAGCTTGACGATGACCTACTCTCACATGGAGAAACTCCACACTACCATCGGCGATGCATCGTTTCACTACTGAGTTCGGGATGGGATCAGGTGGTTCCAATGCTCTATGGTCGTCAAGCAATTCGGTTGGATGCTCGCCTTGGCGTTCATCCGAATTCGGCTTGCTTACACTAATAAGCAAAACCCCCGGCCAGCGAAGCTGACCAGGGGTCTTGGGATAGGAGCTTGACGATGACCTACTCTCACATGGAGAAACTCCACACTACCATCGGCGATGCGTCGTTTCACTACTGAGTTCGGGATGGGATCAGGTGGTTCCAACGCTCTATGGTCGTCAAGCAATTCTTTATGGACGCTCGTGGCAGTTGCACACGCTCATCCAGATTCGGGTATGTGACAGGTAATTTGCGGTTCACACGAACTTTCGGTTCGTTACGTCTTCACCGTACAACACGCAAATTGTTTGGGTGTTATATGGTCAAGCCTCACGGGCAATTAGTATCGGTTAGCTCAACGCCTCACAGCGCTTACACACCCGACCTATCAACGTCGTAGTCTTCGACGGCCCTTTAGGGGAATCAAGTTCCCAGTGAGATCTCATCTTGAGGCTAGTTTCCCGCTTAGATGCTTTCAGCGGTTATCTATTCCGAACATAGCTACCCGGCAATGCCACTGGCGTGACAACCGGAACACCAGAGGTTCGTCCACTCCGGTCCTCTCGTACTAGGAGCAGCCCCTCTCAAATCTCAAACGTCCACGGCAGATAGGGACCGAACTGTCTCACGACGTTCTAAACCCAGCTCGCGTACCACTTTAAATGGCGAACAGCCATACCCTTGGGACCGGCTTCAGCCCCAGGATGTGATGAGCCGACATCGAGGTGCCAA
>NZ_CP084413.1:0-2330000 GCF_020401845.1 Pseudomonas sp. HS-18 | reverse complement strand
TTTAAATCGAGCGTCAACGACTTTTTGCAGAAAGATGACAAAGGGACCACTCCCCTCTCCCTCTATATAGAAAGCAGCACCTTCCTGCAGCCGCGCCAAGCCAGGCACCGCGGCCCCAGCCATACAGCTGAGTCGTTCTACCTATATAGAGGAGGCGCTGCCGAACCTCCCACTTCAAAGCACGCTTGCCAGATTCCTACGCGCTTTGCAGGTTGCCGCCCCGGAAAGCCCTCCTCCATCCTGCGCCCGTCACAGTCAATCCTGTGGCCTGGTTTGACGACCGGAAATGAGATGGCGCGAAAACGCTGAAAGCGCGTGCGGGAAAGAGCGACGGTTTCCTGTAGGCCCTTTCATGCCTGTAGCATTCACTACTGGCTCTATGGCGGATCGCGCGGGGAGACCCTCGGGTCTGCCGGTTCCATCTCCCGGTTCGTCAACCCTGCGCGGTCCGCCACCCTTCGCTTGACGACGACGCGTCGCGGCTCCTCAACCTCGTAGATGGAGCTTCACCATGCAAGACGCTTACATATCTGTCGTATTCCAACGCCACACCTACCAACTCCGCGCAGTCCTGATCGACCGCCAACCCTGGTCCGTCGCCCACGACTTCGCCCTCCTGATCAACGCCCGCCGCCCCTACCGCCTACCCAAGCGCATGGACCCGGAACAGAAACGCGCCGTCATCCTGGAATACCTCAGCGGCTTCCGCTAGGAAGTGGAAGTCATCAGCGAATCCGGCACCTACAAAGCCCTATACCGCCACTAGCATCCCGAACACCGCAACATCGCCAAATGGCTCAGCGACGAAGTCCTCCCAACCCTCCACGACTCCCAGCACATCCCCGACAGCAACCCCCTGCGCGCCTTCATGATCTGGGCCGACCAACGCATCGGCGTCCTCAAGTAGCAAGGGGAAATCTGGATAGCGCGACGAGACCTACCAGCCTTCCTGGCAGCGCAGGATGATTGGCCACTGAGGGACGCGCCGAGCTAGCGGTCGATATAGGGAGTTTTTGAGGGAAGAGAAATGCAAAAAGGCCGGTTGATTGCTGAACCGGCCATTTCAAATTTGGTCGGGACGGAGTGATTCGAACACTCTACCCCTTGCACCCCATGCGCTTATTTGGTGGATTTCCATGGACGCCGATGGACACTGACGGATCGCCTATACCCTAGCAAATACGGGGTATACAGGCTAAATTAGCGTCCATCACGATCCACGAGCATCCACCGACAGCCAAGCGATTCGGTGGGGCAAAAGTGGGGCAAAATTCCAAGGCAGCCGAATCGGGCAAGGGGTAGACGGTGGCAAAACTGACGGCGAAGCAACTGGAAGCGCTCACCGCGGCCGACGACGGCAAGACACTGCGTGAAGATGGCGGCCTGGTCGCCAAGGTTCGCGCCGGAGTAAAAGGCATCACTGTCCTGTTTCGCTACGAGTTCAAACTGGATGGAGCGAAACGCGATCATCGCTTGGGCAGTTGGCCCAAGAAGTCGCTGGCGCAGATTCGCGCCGAGCGCGACGAAGTGAAAGCTACAGTCACAAAGGGGATCGATCCCACTGCCGCCCGCAAGGCCGCCAAGATCGAAGCCCAAGCCGCTATCGCGGCCACCATTGCCGAAGCCGAGCGCCAGGCAGCGGAGAACAAGACAGTCGCCGACCTCTTCGAGGAGTGGATGCGTGATGGCGTATCGCGCCAAGACGGTAATGCCGAACTGCGTCGCAGTTTCACCAAGGATGTGCTGCCACTCATTGGCAAGAAGCCTCTGCGCACCCTGACCGAGAAAGACCTGCTCAACGTCCTGCGCCAAGTCAAAGCCCGCGGCCTGAACCGCACCGTGGTGATCCGCAGCAAGGACATCGGCCAGATGCTGCGCTGGGCCGAGAAACGCAAGCCATGGCGCACCCTCATGGCCGACGGCAACCCGGCAGATCTAGTAGACGTCAACAAGCTGCTCGACCACGACTACGAGGAACAGCGCGATCGCCTGCTCTCTCCCGACGAAATCCGCGAGCTAAGCGATATCTTCGCCCGTCTGGAGCGCGACTACGACGCCCTCCCCGCCGGCCAGAAATACTCCGGTATCCGCCCAGTAAATCCGCGCGTGCAATGTGCCGTCTGGATCTGCCTGAGCACGCTCTGCCGTATCGGTGAGCTGCTCAAATCCGAATGGCGGCATGTGGATCTGGAGAAAGGGACCTGGTTCATCCCTGCCGAGGCCACCAAGGGGCATAAGGGCAAGCGCCAGGATCACCATGTATTTCCATCATCATTCGCGCTGAACCAGTTCAAGCGCTTGAAAGAAGAAACCGGCCATACCCCGTTCTGCTTCCCCAGCAAGGACGAGGAAAGCCACGTCGACACCAAGACGGTCAGCAAGCTGATCGGTGACCGGCAATGCCGTTTCAAGAACCGCAGCAAGCCGCTTACTGGTCGTCATCATGACGACTCGCTGGTGCTGAGCAAGGGCAACAAAGGTGAATGGACACCGCACGACCTGCGCCGTACAGGAGCAACCCTGATGCAAGAGCTGGGGGTCAGCCTGGAGATTATTGACCGCTGCCAGAACCATTTGCTGGGTGGATCCAAAGTTCGCCGGCACTACCTGCACCACGATTACGCCAAAGAGAAGACCGAAGCATGGCATCTCCTCGGAGGCAAACTAGAAGCAATTCTGGCTAAAAACATAACTGACGGCAGAGAAAGGTCTTGACTAGTCAACCATTGCGCCCTTGATCTCATACTGCAGATAGTTGGAATTTAGTTTTTATGCAGACCGAGTTTATCAAATAGCATGCGATTTCGACGCAACGCATCTTTTATCAGCTTATCGTAGGAAATTATTTCTATATAGCCATTCCCGCCCGCCAAGGTATAGAAATAACCTTCCTTGTCAGCGGTTTGATGGTAGCGGCCATAGACCTGGTTGCGCAGAGATGGCGTCAGGTCAGCAATAAGATAACCAGTATAACGCAAGTTTTCCGAGTTGATCAGCCTGCCATCAACATCCTTGACATTGCCCTCAGATATTTCCCGAAATCGTTGAATAACCTGATCCGCAGGATCTTTATCATAATTATCCCGACCAGGCCGCTTAAACTCGATAACGACGATCCCTCCCCCTGGCAAATTGTCCAGTTCGGCAACACCAATTGGGGTATCATAGAAAAACGCAAAAATATCTGGCTCTTTACCTGATGTGCTGCCTAGCCCTGGAACACTGTTTAACTTCTTATCCGAAGTAAGTAGCGTGTGGTAGCACAAACGCTCGTCGATGATCCAAAGGTTCTGCTGCTCAAAGAACACGTCCCTCGACGTTTTCCCCATTGGGAAAATCATTTTGTGCAAGATTTTCTCAAGTGGATACTTATCATCCAAACGCGTCATTTTTAGACTATTATTCACCATATCGAGAATTGTTCGCCGATGAGCAATATAGGCGGCAAGCTGAGCCTTGCCAATCTCATTGGCCTTTTCAGCTATTTCCTGGAATCGTTCTTGATACTTTTCGAATGTTTCTGTTTCAAACAAAGCTGCAACGTGAAGCGCCTCCTTGCGAACGGAATCTTCCATGTCACGTCTGACGCGCAGCAAGGCCTCATCAAGCTTTTCGGGAGATAGCCCTGGCTGGATACGCTGCTCAATGATCTCTTTGTAGCGGGGATGCGTCAGCGCCCGGTATTCTGGGGCCTGCTCCACAAACTTTTCTATTTGTGCACGCTTCTCTTCGTTGGTTGTTTTCAGGTCATCCGCCAGCAGTGGCCTGAGTGTATCTGTTACCCCTCTATGCAACGCTTGACGCGACACAAGCGAATCATCCAAGTCCGGATCATCATCCGATTGGAACGAAATTCGGGTACGCTCCTGGTTAGCGTGGGTATCCAGGTATTCACCGGTGACCAAGACGATCAGTGTGTACGACTCTTGCTCAGAGTCCAGTAACTTCTCAGGTAGTTCCGGCAGTAGATCGCGCAACTTGCTGGTCATGACCTCTCGACCATTTGCACACAGATGAAGATCATGACGTGCACGGCCATCACGATGGCGATAGGCCTGCAATGCAAATGTCTGGCCGGAAATATCGAAGAACTGCTCTTGGATATGGGTCAGCACCGTTGATTCGAACAGTTTGTGCAAATCGATGGGAGCGTGATTGCCTGACTCCAAAATCATCGGAGGACAGGAGCGAGCCGCGAAGCGGATCAGGAAATGTGCAATGACTCTCTCGGCAATAATCTCGGGATCATTTGGCCAGCCACCTTTATACTTGCTACTCATCCCCCGCATTGACACCTGCGTACCACACGCTTCCTGTACTTCAATGGTGGTCTCTGCGCCCTTAAGTTCGTCTTGAATGGAGAAGTCAAATTCGCGCAACATCGCTTTGCCCTGCTGCTTAAACACGCTGCGAACCCGGACGGAAGAGAACACTTTCAGGAAGGTAAACCGCCCAACACCTTTCCCGCCTACCTTCACTTTAGAAAGAGTGTGGGCCTCCTGAAAAGAGGAAATATTCCTATCGTCAAAACCAATGCCATCATCAATAATATCAAATCCATCCAAAATTAATGTCTCGTCGCCACCTTGATGAGCAAGATCGCTCGCCGCAATCAAGCGGATTCGAATCGAATGACTGTGGAAGCCGTCTCTATGCTCTTCAATGGCGTCAATGGCGTTCGATATAGCTTCGAACAGAGGCATCATCGCTTTGGCTTGAGATAGCTCCAAGCGCTCCACCAATCCCTTGATATTAGCCAGCATAAATCACCTTTCTCCGCAGTTCACAAGACCTATTGCTGGATGCTTGGGCAAAGCTTTCGTCCTTTGATGGACCATCACGCAGCACCTCCTGTGGCTACCGGTGCCTTCGCAGCGGAGTCGAATAGCTCATTGTTAATGGGAGATCGCAGTCTGTCATTGTTCAAAAGTTTAAGCAGCAACTCAACGGTTTCTTTCTCAACAACGATCTTGCCCTTGACAATCTTCAGCTCCCACTTTTCGCTGGTATTGACCCTGATCAGCTTCTGCATGTAGTCGGGTTGCTTGTAGTATCCCGACTTTCGGATGGATGAGAGCTTTCTGAGGTGATGGAGATTCGTGCCTACGAACTCCTTGATGATGCCCACATTGTCAAAGATCTTCAGCTTCTCAAAGTCAGCCAGTACTTCATCGCCGTTGGCCTTCATACCTTCTCGAAAGTTCATAGAGCTTTCGAATTGCCGCTTGTTGGCAATGAAGGTAGTGCCCTCATAGACAAAGAAATCGTACCGGGGATCGATCAGGAAGATTTCCTTGTCGTCGAGATCTACCAGTTTATGATCCTGGAAGAACGTGGCGCTCTTCGACTTCACTTTCTTTGGCTGCGTATCAGCATTGATTTTCCGCCAGGCAAAGAGTCGCTTTCCGTCTTTCTCGAACAAAGCGATGTACGCCCATGAATTGAGCAGCTCCTCGTAGGTCTTGGCGTGCGGGTTGTTGAAACCATCGTCGATCGCCGCCGCGACCTTCACAAAGTCGGTGATATCTGTCGAAATAGTGAACAGCGCGTCGTCACCATCCGCATTGTTGAAGTCGTATTCTGAAACATGGAATTCTTTGTTCTGAAGCTGTGCCCTTAGATATCCCCTGAAGCGCCGCTGCAGTTTTGCGTCGATATTTACCCGAAGCATACTGTAATTTGCGTCTTTCTGAACAACCTTTCTTTTGACCAACCAAAAAGTTACCGACCACTTACTGAAGTCGAAAGACTTTATCTCTTTTAGCTGCTTTTTAGCTTTATTAGTACTCATTTATCCCCCTGACTGCTTAGGCTCCGGTTGTGCTGCGATATAAAGATAGTGCGAAAGACGTTCTAACTGGCATGAATCCCCTATGCTGATTGGAACCCGCGTGATCACCATGGCCTGGGTTTCTTTTTCAGCACGTTTGAATGTGCAGTCGATCAGCATGTATCCAGCTATCGCAAGGATTGGATTGATGAACACAGTCTGCGTCCGGTAGGCCATGATGAACAAAACGCTCAGGAAAACCGTGAGACTAAGGAGTGTCTGCCAATCTCCCAGATCAATGCGCATGAAGGACAACATGTAGGGAATTGTATACCCGAACATATCACCGGACTTGTTAGCCGCCTTGGTAATGACAACAGGAAGCCCGCCATCGATCTCTTTCACAGCCCGGAGTGTGATGACACTGCTACCAACCGCCATTAGAAGCAGGATGCCGCTATTGATGGGAGTGTGAAAAAACCAAGGGCTGGAAAGGTCGAGATCCTTGATGGCCAGAATAACCATCAGGGGGGAATATGCACTCAAGAACAGCAGCAGAGAAACCAGCGGGCGTAACCGCAAGGAGGGGTCGCTCATTATTCGACTCTCTCAATTACTTCGAATTTTTGAAGCCACTCTGCGAAATTTTGACATTTTCGCTGGATGGCAGCCACCCCTGCTCCTAGACTAACGGCAATCAGCAACTGCTGACTCAGAATGCGGTTGAGCAGGTGAAATAAGAAAATGAAGTTGAATTTACCCGCACCATTCGCACCATTCAATATGTTGAGGCGACCTAATTTCAGACCACACTCGACAATTGACTTGTAGTCACGCAACACCAATCGTGAAACTTGACTGGAGTTGCTGAGCTGTTTGGTCGTGCTCATTGCATTCTCCAGCGAGTATTGACTCATCGCGCTCCCACGTGGAACAACTCTGCTCAATCTGCTCAATCTGCTCAATCTGCTCTTCAAGCTGTTTAGCTCACCATCCCCTCCCTCTCGGCACAATCACCTCCCAACGCTCACACTTATTCAAATCCCTATACTGCTTCTCACCATCCTCGGCAAAACGCACCATGACGGCCGCGACTTCACATTGATCGAAGCCGATCTGCGGCTGGAATGATTTGGCGGTTCGCCCTACTACGTTGCCTTGCCTGTCGAGCAGTTGATAGCGGCCAGCCTCTTCCTTCAGCGTCAGCGGATCTCCCTCGCGAAGCGCCTCAATCGCCTTGTGTATCCGGGCATGCAGTGATTGACGGCCAGCAAAACCAATGTCGATCTCCTTCAGCGTGAGTTGCTGAAAGCGCACCTCTAGCTCAGGAAGAGGTTTTCCCTGGAAGGCGTGTTGCTGAACGTCCCTCATCAGGCTGCGACTGAATGGGTTGCCGTCAGCAAACTCGCACAACGTCAGGGTCTGTTCGGCTCGCGTCATCCCTACGTAGTACAAACGTCGCTCATCGGCCAGGGTATCGACCTGAGCGCTCCAACCGCCATCCAGCAGGACGACATGGCGGAACTCTAGCCCTTTGGCCGAGTGCACAGTGCCAAGATAGAGGCCTTCCTTCGGCTGTTGGCGCAATTCACGGGCGTAGTCGTACAGCCAGTCGATCAAGGCACCACTGCCAAGCTGACATTCGCCCAGCTCGCCTCGCATTTGCTCAAAGGCGATCTGGAAGAACCCCATCCACTCGGTATCTGCCAACTGATTGCTGCCCGATAGAGACTGCCATGCATCAGCCGCGCACAAAGCGCCTTCGATTTCTCGCAGATAGTCGATTGCAGCCACAAAACTGCGCTGTCGAGTAATGGGTAATGTCGTTTCCTTATCTGCCGCCAGGAAGTAGGGAATATCGTGCTGCTCACACCAGGCCTGGATCGGCCATAGATAGCGGTGCGTCCGTGCCAGAACCGCACAACCGTTCCAGCTCCCCAGCTCACGCGCTAGTAACCTCTCCAACTCCGCCATGGCCGCCTGAGCCTGCAGATTGCCACGCTCACGGTCGCTCGGGTCTATCAGCAGTCGCAGGACCCGGCCTTTCCGCTGCTCGTCCCGCTCCTCCCATACACCACCGGCAGGCTGCTCCATCCGTGCTCTGTCGATCCGGATGGGATTGGCCTCTTTCAAGCGAGTCGGATTCTGGCCAATAAGTTGATTGGCCGCCTTGATGATGCTCAGGGAAGAACGGTAATTATCGACGAGGAAGCTAATCGACGCCTCATAGTCCTCTCGGAAGCGCTCGATATAACGATTGTTGGTATCACGCCAGGCATAGATGTTCTGGTCATCGTCGCCTACAGCCATGATGCATAACCGACCATCTTCTTCCGCATGCCGCCCAGCTAGAGCACTTACCAAACGGTATTGCAGGTCGTCGATGTCCTGGTATTCGTCAACCAGGATATAACGGTATCCGCGCAATAACTGCTCGCGGAGGTCGTCCTCGCCCTCAACATTGCGCTTACCCTCCAGCAACTCGACGGCATCGCTCAATACCTGCTTGAGAGCTCGCTCGTCGACCGTTGCGCCTCGCTCGAAACGGGTTCCGGTCAACCGCATGGCCATGCTGTGATAAGTCAGAACACTGACACCATAAGCATCGGCCCCAACCAGGGCCAATAAGCGTTTGCGAATCTCGTTCGCCGCGTGGCGGTTGAACGTCAGCGCCACGATGCTTGTTGCTAGTACCCGCCGCACCCGCAGCAGGTAAGCGATGCGGTGCACGATCACACGGGTCTTGCCTGATCCCGGCCCGGCCAGTACCAGCCGATTTATGTCGTCATCGTCGGCGACGATCATCTTCTGAGTAGTGCTCAGTGACTCGATGATCGATTTCCATGACTCCTCGCTGGTCGCCAGCTTTAGCACGTCCTCCCGCCCAGCAAAATGGCGCTTGATGAACGCCTGCTTAGAGTCGGTAAAGTAATCCAGCACCAGACTCAACGCCTCAGCCATCTCCTTCAGCGCCACTTCAGCATACTCACGCATCACATGAACCTGAATGCGCTTCTCGCGGTAGTGCTCGTCGAGTCGCAAATAGTCCTCTTTGAGGAAGGTCTTGCGTTTGTCTTCCTTCTTGACCTCAATGGTCATGGCCCGGCGCATGACTGTCATGCCATGGTTGAGGGTCAAAATGTCCTGCCGATGCAGATATAGCAGGACATGCTCAATCACCTTACGGCGCCTGTTCGGTGGAATCAGATGCGGCAGTTCAAGGTCACTTTCGATCACCTGAAGCAATTCGCCGAAACTCGTTTCGACCAGCAGATCCGCACCACGCAATCCCGCCGGTAACTTACCAACCAACAGCTCCAGGAACTTGCTAGCCAACACGCGCCGCACGTCACCAAAGCTAATGATCTTCTCCCAGGAATGACCACCCTTGATGCGCAACTTGAGGTAGTCACGATTAAGCTGCCTAAGCTCAAAGCTGCTGCGCTGCTGACCATCGGCATCATGATCCTGAGCCAAGCTGCGCAACAACCGCAGCACATGCAGCGGGAGCAGCTCCTCTAGTCCTGTCGTTGCCTTGAGCTCAGCGGTCAATGCCGGCAGATTCAGATCCTGCCAACCGCCCTGCTCGGCGTCCGGCGCCTGCTCTGGCAAGCACTGCAGCAACGCCTTTTCCAGCGCCAGGGAGTTCTGCAGACGCTGACTGGAGCCCCCCGCCACACCATGACGCACATACAGCGTTATCTGCGAATCATTGACCAGCAGCCCCATCTCCTCCAATTGTTTAAGGGCGCTTGCAACCTCTTCCGACTCCAGACTGGTCAACTGCATCAACTGATCAGTATTAACCCGCTCATCAGCATCGGCGCTGTAGAGAAAGCGCAGAATAGCCCTGAACTCCTCTAATCGACGTTGCGGCAGCTTGGCCTTCAGCAAGCGCTTCTCGGCCTCCTCCTCGCTCACATCCAGCCGTGCAGGAAAAATCTGCGTATGGTTTTCCTCACGCTTGAGGTAATCACCACGCTCCAGCCAGGCAACCGCCGTAACGACCTTGGTTTCGGCATCCCGCTCATCCACAGAGAAGCTGGTGTCAACATCATCGTCCAACAGGATTTCACCCGCGGTGATAACCAGCTTGCCGCCCTTTCGCCGATTGCTCTCGTTACGCAACTTGCGCAGGATCTGCTGTATGTCACGGATACTGAGTTTCGAGCGCTCACTCATGCCAAACTGGGTTTCGATGTCCTGCGGGTCATACAAAAGCACGCAGCGTGCATCGCACTGATCACGCCCAGCCCTGCCCGCCTCTTGCAGGTAGTTCTCCAGCGAGCCCGGTATGTCGGCGTGCACAACGAGACGGATATCGGCCTTATCCACCCCCATTCCAAAGGCGTTGGTGGCGACGATGATCCTCAACTGCCCAGCCTTGAAGTCGTCCTGAATATCCGTTTTGGTATTGGGCTCCAGACCGGCATGGAAGTGCTTGCAAGGCCACCCTTGACCGATCAGAAAGTCGGAAAGCTCCTCTGCACTCTTACGGCTGGAAACGAAGACGACGGCACCACCCTCCTGACTGTCGAGATGCTCGTGTAGCAAGCGGTCCGTGCGTGACCACTTCTCTGCCCGACTGCAGGGCAGTACATCGAAATGCAGATTCGTCCGCTCATGCCCACCAGGAAAAACCTTGAACTCGATGCCCAGGCTCTCCTTGAAGTGGCTCTGAATATCCGCCAGCACATCCGGCTTGGCCGTCGCGGTAAAACAGCCGATCTGAGCTAGAGAGCCGTCGCCGGTATACTCCCGGATAAAGCGAGATACATAGAGGTAGTCCGGCCGAAAATCACTCCCCCATTTCGAGAGGCAGTGCGCTTCGTCGAAAATCCAGGCACCGATCTGACGTTGGCGGATCGCCCGCCGGAAAGCCTTGTTACGGAACTGCTCAGGCGACACCAGCAGTATGCCGACATCGCCCATCTGGATCTTTTCCAGCACTTCGGCACGCTCCGGCATAGTCAACAAGCCATTCAGTGTCGCGGCGCACTGGACGTTGCGTTCCAGCAACCCATCCACCTGATCTTTCATCAACGACTGCAGCGGCGAAACGATGACGGTAAGGCTGCCATTACGATGGAAACTGTTGAGCGCCGGCAACTGATAGCATAGCGACTTGCCCCCACCGGTCGCCAAAATGGCTAGCACATGCTGGCCACGCATGCCGGCAAGCACGATGTCGTGCTGCAAACTCATCCCTGGCTTTTCATAACGGAAATCGGGGAAACCGAAATAGCGCTTCAGTTCGTGGCGTGGGTCGTGCGTCGTCTGACAATATTGGCAACCATCCCACTCACACGGCACATCACGCAGTTCGGAAATTAGCCGGCCAACCTCCGGAAACTGATGCCGAACCCAGGGAGCCAGCACCGAGTTACCACCGGATACACGGAGCCAGGCCAGAGCATAGGCCAACGACCAATGCAGTTCTTCTCGTTGAAGATCCTCATCGAGCAGTTGCTCCAGTCGTGTCCGACATACTTTCAGGTCTCGCGACAGCGACGGGTCCACCTCCTGCAGCAGTTGCGGAATCAGCGTCCTGAGTTCGGATAAAGGGGCAGGAGATTGTCCACTTAAAGATGCGAAGAAAGCCCCCAGGTCGCTCTTGAGGCTCGGAGCCAGCAACGCCTGATAGCAGAGCAGCTCCTTTTGGTTGACCTCCTTCAACTGAGTGAAGGCCTGGCGTTGATCTTGAAAAAGAACCAACGTCGAGCGGCAGTCGGACAAGGGTGAGTTGAGGCTGTCACGGATAAGTTTGTAATCCTTGATTAGCCGGTGATACGGGTTCTGAGGAAAGGCCAGTGGTGATAAACGTAACGTATCAATGACTGGCAGAGCATGCAGAGTCATGCTAGGCAAGTGTTCGCGCAGTATGGGCAAGTCATGTTCAATGACATTGTGCCCAAGTACGAAGCTCGCTCCCTCGGACAGCGCATCCAACTGCTGCAAAGCAGAGAGAGGGTTTCCAGATACCTTTAGCTCCAACTCCGCCCCGGAATCTGGCCGCAAGGCACCGACCATCACGATAGAGGCAGGTTGCCGAGCCTTGGCCGGTACTACCTCCAGATCGAATACCAACCCCTTAGGTTGAGGAAGAGACGACATCAAACGAGCATTCCCTGCTTAAGATATTGCAGCAATCATCATTCAACGAATGAGCGTTGAAAAGTGACTGACATCATCATGCCATCAAATCTAGGTTAAGAGATCTACGCTACGACCACAAATAGGAGCTGCGATTACCCGCTGGCCGCTGGGCGGATATCAACATCGAGAAGAGGATTTGGGCAGATTCCTGCAGAACGCATGCAGCAACAGCGCGCGCATATCGTCTCCCTCGCGCTTCTGGAAGAGATCAAACCCTATAGTGGACATCGTGAATACGTGTTCCCAGCAGGCCGGAGCCCTCGCACCCACTGCAACAGCCAAACCGCCAACATAGCACTGAAGCAAATAGGTTTCGAAGGACACCTGGTCAGCCATGGCATGCGTCCAATGACCAGCACCATCCTCAACGAACACGACTGAGATCCTGAACTGATTGAGGTAGCGCTTGCCACGTCGACAAGGACGAGGTTCGCAGTACCTACAATCGGGCGGACTACATCGAACGCAGGCGCCCGATGATGGTAAGCGTCCGGCCAACACACCTCCCCGGTTCTTCCAGCTAGCGGCATGGTGTCCACCTGTTTTTGGTCAGTCGATCCACGGGAGCTGGGTGGGTTCATACGCATCGATTATGGGCCTCACCACTCTCCGGAGATTATCAACCGCCTTCTTCTGGCTGTAGATCTTTTCCCCTTCGTTACCTACCAGATCCGCTGCAGCTTGCCTGCAGGCTTGAGCGTCGGTCAGGCCTGTCGAGACAAGATCCCAGCTGTATAGCCCAAGGATGAAAGTAGCGGGGCTCGTGAGACCCACCATGAGTTTGTGCTCCTCAGGTGGCGTGGTGTGGAGACGAGCAAAGTCCTGGAGGTTTTTCTCCATGCTCTCTTTCGTGTGCTTCCGATTGTCGAGCCTGGCGAGCATTTCGTCAGTGATTATTCCTGACTCTAGGTTCTGCCAATATCGCCGGGACTCGACAGCAGCGTGCTCTCTCTTCAATGTACGTTCAATTTCCCGCATCGGTGGCAAAGGCCTGCTGAGGTCTATGGCAAGGAAAAGCTTGTCTTCGAGTTCCTGGCCATCAACCGTAACCTGGTGATCTTCAGTGGTGACCGCAATGACAGGTCTATTGGGAACCTTACGTGGAATGCGAACTGGAATGCCGTAGGAAGAAATGAGTCTGACTTTTCGAACTACAGGCGGTGTACCCTCTTCGCCCGCTGCCCACAGATCCTCCACCTCTACTTCCCGCTCCTCACCCATGCTTGAATACAAGCCTTGAGCGTTCAGAGCATCCCGCCCCTTCTTGGAGCTTATGAAGGTCCACCAACCATGCAATAACTGAAGGTCGGTTTCGACGGCCATGTCCGCCATCCGGAACCCACGTAGATACTTCATGTTCTCCTGGATGAGCCAGGCGCGATGCCCGAATAGATCCATTGCTTGGGCCAAGAAAGCTGAATGTTCCGGTGCTAGTGAGTTGGCAGCGAGCTCGTAGTCGAACTGCACGGCGTCAAACAGGACGTCAGCCTCGTAGTCGAGAGGCTCATCAAGATCTGCCCCCTCCTCCGCAAAGAACCGTTCAATCTCCCCGCGTAGGCTTACCAGTTCACGGTACACATCGCCTTCCACGTGTCGCAACTTCCGTTTGGCGAGCTCGATCCAGAAGAGCCGGTCGAGCTCGTCTTTTACCCAGAGCTCCGAGGAGGTGTAGGGAACTAATCGCATGCGTCAATCCGAATTTGGGGGGCACCCCTTTTGGAATAGCCCCATCAACCCAGCCCCAATAGGCTTGTGTGTGCCAGCCAGTCTAGCGAATGGGCCCCGGCATACCACAAACCTACATGGAGCAAGAAGCAATGCCTTTACTATCCCCCGCTTTCCGGGAAATTAACTACTCGCGAATCCGCGAGTTGATCAACGCCGAGTGCAGTTGCGAGACCATCGCCAGTGTTTTGACTGACGAGAATCCTGCTGGCGTGAAGTTCACAGCTAGCGACGTCCGCGGATATTTGAAGGTGCAAGGGGAAGCATCAGTCCGGATGCTGGTAAGCCAGAAGAAGATGAGGGCCCTCCGCAGGACGTCAACCGTGCCGGAACCTGTGTGATGGCCACTGGGGAGGTACCTGGGATCGGTCTCCAGGTACCTCCCACGTCCCTTCCTCGACCTTGAAATCCGAAAGGGGATTTCGGTTTGTAGCGTCGCCAAGGCTCCCTTCGCGTTTCCGGATCACTCTGGAGGCGCGCTCACATGCTGATTCAGATCACTCCCCAGTTGCTCTGCCAACCCATGGAGCGGTTCTCCGACTGCGTCCTGGTCGACGTGCAGGTTCCTGAGATCGGCCTTCACCTACAAAATGGCAAGGACCTGGTCACCCGAACGCCTTACCCGAACAAAACGCTCCTCGTTGGATCTCGAAACATTGGCCGCAAAGCAATAGCAGGCCTTCTGATCAGGTGCCCAGACGGATACAGGAGTACACCGCAGTTAGTCGCTGGGCCATCAATGCTGAAATTGTCGTGACCCATCGTGTTTCCTATACGGTGCTAGACGACGAATTCGACCTGGTCTCGGACAACATGCTGCTGTGGAGTAGCCAGCCGCAACGCCATGGCGGTTGGAAGGAAAACAACACGCTTTACATTGCTGCCGACCATCTGATGCTGGACGGTCGCATAGCCCCGCGCCCGGGCTTCGGCCTGTTCAAGACGGGCTTTCGACTGACCGAAAGTCATGCGCCGCGTCCGTCCATTTGGTCGGTACCTGACTGGTTGAATCCAACGCGCGGCGGAGTCGGCCTGACCTATCACCCATCGCAGCGCTGGTCGTCGTCCAGGACTCTGGAGGCCGCGGCACGTGGTCAGGAATTCGTCGCAGACATCACGAATCGTGCCGATGCGCTCGCGTGGCTCGATCAGCTCTTTGCGCAGGAGGCATGACTATGCGAGTCCACACGTATGTGATCGCCACGGACGCAGGCTCCGCGCCAAACTACGGTCCGCCGGCCGTTACGCTGGCTGTCTGTAAGCCGCGCATCCGCAAGAAGGCGAAGGTCGGCGAGCTCGTGCTCGCATTTGCAGGTTCGACAGTGAATCCCATCTCAGGCCACAGCGTCGTCTGGGCCGGCATCGTCTCTGAGGTACTGACCTTCACCGAATACTGGAACGACTGCCGTTTCGCCTCGAAGAAGCCTGACCGTACCGTCGTACCGGACAACTTCTATAAGCCTACCGACAACGGCGTCTTCGCCTGGCAACCCAATCCCGTTCACGGGCCTGAGGCCCAAGATCGCGACACCGGCGGGCTGAACGTCCTCGTATTCGATCACGCTTGGCGTTTCGGCGCCTTCGGTCCCCCTCTACCAGAGGACTTTGGTCTGCGCATGAACGTCGGTCGGCGCGGGGAAAGGGTTGCCGATCTCACCGATTCCGTGTGGCAGCGCCTCGAAACCTGGCTGAATGCCCAGCCGCAAGTCACCATTGAGGCTGCCAGTGACCACAAGTCGAGCCGCAATTGCACGCCCCGCACGCTGCCGGGATCATCGCAGCCAGCCTCCCCAACACGACGGCGATGCTGACAGTCGGGAGCATCTACAGGGCGTTC
This sequence comes from Pseudomonas sp. HS-18, assembly GCF_020401845.1. NCBI lineage: Bacteria > Pseudomonadati > Pseudomonadota > Gammaproteobacteria > Pseudomonadales > Pseudomonadaceae > Pseudomonas > Pseudomonas sp. HS-18. The sequence goes on along the minus strand of NZ_CP084413.1, from coordinate 2,314,512 downwards.
TCATTTGAGCTAAACCGAATCGCTCGATACCCCTGAACCATTTGGGGGCGGGATGAGGCTCTACTGGCTGCGCGAAGACCATTTGGATCGCACAAAGATCTGCTAAGCATCTGGCCTTGCCGCCGCAGTTTCCGCTACCTGCGGTGCACAGTTGCAGCCGTTGGTCGATGCTGGCGCAGCGAGCGAGATTGCCGAGCTGTTGCCGCATAACTGGAAGCCGTTACGCAACCTGTGATGCCCATTCGCTTACCGATGATGGCTTGGTGGAGTGAGCACATCCAAGAAGCAGCCACTGGCAACCTGTCTATGGCTGCTATCCAGGAAAATCGGGATAGGAAAGTCGTTTCAATACGGTAACCAACAAAGCGTCACCCGACCGCACACTACGACAGCCATAGATGCCAGATTGCAATTGAGCCAGGATGATGGGCGGGTGAGGCCTGATGACTGTAGACGAAGCTTCTCGCGTGTCGTGACCACGCAAGATCACTTGTACCGCTTGAGCAGGAGGTAGGCAGCGCTTCTACCGCATAACGGGGAGGCGCCTGAGTCATGGCGTCTGCCAGAAATGGGAGCAGCCTATCGCTGATCGACGATCCGTCGCGTACATAAGCGACCATAAAGGCTTCCTGGTTCGCCCAGGCATACTCTCCAGCAAGAAATCGATGCAGGCCTTTGTCGCAGTACAAGGCCTCTGTCTTGGATGCACCGGTGTCGATGATCTTCGCTTCGGCGATCAGAGGGAAGTTCCGTGCTCGACTAGACAGATAGATTGAGAGATCCGGCCGCTTCTCGATATGCGAACCGTCGAAGCTCACGCTTTCCTTGCCTCGCACGACACACGTCACCAACTGGCCCCAGAAGGGATCCTGGCCAATCAGTGCGTTCAGGCGCGCTTCCATTAGGCTGGTCACTTCTGCCTCGCTACCCGAGCTCACCGCCAGCGGGTGATGCGCGCGAATATCAGTGAATGCGCGGGATAGCCCTTCGGCGATGATCTCCAGATGCAAGGCGTCCACCGCCGGGAGCGGCAGGTGCAGGCCGCGCGTCAGTTCGCCGATCTGGTCAGGGCGGGGCCGGATAGCTGGAGCGCTCATGCCTCGATGCATCCTTTCAATATGTCCAGGTGTGACCAGATGATGCGTTGTGCAAGCAGCCGCGCCTGTGTCTCGCTCCAGTAACGCTGCTGGGCCAGCCGCCCGATCAGTAGTCCATTGCCATCGGTGCGGATCAGAATTTCCGAACTCATAACTTCATCGGCGGCGCGCAGCAGCCCTTCCCAGTCGCTTTCCGAGGTAGCTTGGGTGGCACCTACCCGCAATTCGATACCATGCCAGGGCGAGGCGGAAGGCTGAGACATCGGTCTTACTACGAGAGAGGAACCGAAACGCTCGCACCAAGGCAACAATTCTCTGGCAAGCACCTCACAGAATCTCGCCCTATCTTCCAACCTCGGAAGGGACTGGGCTCTGTGCTTGTTCTCGGAAAAAGGCAGGTTGTATGCAAGCGTGTCGGAAATGACCTGCAGATCGCGCGCTCCCAGACCATAAAGACGCGCCACCCATTCGTCGACGTCCTGCCAGGAGACCTCGTTCGTGCGCAACCTCTCGAACAACTGGAAGATTTCCTCGCGCGTGGTAGGTGCAAGGGCATCGAAGTCGGGGATGGGAATGCGATCAAGGGTAGATTTCTCGATGACCTCGCGCTCAAAACCGAACTTTCCACTGGTAACCAGCGCCAACCACACCGCCAGCTTGCTGCCGAGAATCAGCGCTAGGTAGCGAACCAGCGCTGCTGCATCGGGATGGGCTTTCGGGCTATAGCCGTAGAAGGTTTCGTTGAATACAACGTCCTTCTCTGATACTGCGATACCGATGCGCCCCGTCGCCGCAGGGGGGGATTGGTGGACAATGATCAGGGGCCCGGCGAACAGAGAGGGGGACCTGGGGTCATGGATGCGTGCTTGCGAAAAAGGCTCCAGGCCATCGCCATCGATGAATAGGTCGGTGAAGGTTTCGGCGTTGATTTCCAGACGGCCATGGAGATAGCTCGCATCCACCCCCGGTAGGCCATCACCTTGCCGGCGAACTCGGCTGCTTGGCCGGAGCCGCTGATAGCCGTTCCCGCTGCCCAGCAAGAGGCTCCGCTCTGTCACGCCAATGCGGCTACGCCAGTAAGCATCGAGCGTCGGATGCCCTTGGGCGCGAATGCGCTCCACTATGCCCAGATCCGCCTTTGTCCCACGGAACAGGATCTTCAGGATATCGGGTGTTTCGAAAAGTTGCGAGGACGGCACGAGCTCGGCGTTCAGCGCATCTATCCGCATGCTGCCTGCATCGTTCAATGCCTGCTCTAGCCTGGGGCTGATGAGGCGAAAACCAGCTCCTACTCCTGGCCGCCGATTGGTTGCGAGCAGGAGGCAAAATGGCGCCGAAATCTCGGGCCACACCTTGGTCTGCCGCAGTTCGACGCCATTGATGATCGAGGTGACGTCAAGCGCCTCGAACAATGCTTGGCGCGCCTCCGCCATGCCATCTCCCTGCTGGAAAAGCATACGTGCGTGCAATGCGAAAGCAATTTGGCCATTGGCTTTCGCCCACTCCATGGCGCGCCAAACGAACGGAAGGTCGAGCCCCTCGTTCGGCAATGGCGGGGTGGGATTGGAAATCTGCCTATTACTGGCAATACGGGCAACCGCTTTGCGCACCAGATGCCAATCGCGCAGTTTGGTGCCGCTCGACCAAGGTGGATTGCCGATCACCAGGTCATATCTGCCTATATGCCGCTCATCGATCAGTGGGCCAAGGCTGCCCAGTTCTGCTCCGTCCTCCGGAGCCTCCACTTCGAGTCGGTGCAGCACTTTGCCACGCAAATTCTCGAATCGGAGCTTGTCCACTGGTTTTGGGTTGGGATCCAGCTCGATCGATATGAGGTACAGGCCAAGCGCCGCAAAGCGCAACGCTGCCTCGTTGATGTCGAAACCGGTGATCTGCTGGTAGAGAATCGACCTGAGAGTTCGTGTGCTGGGGCGCTCTCCATCGGCGCGCCAGCGCCCAGCCACCAGTTCGCGGAATGCCGTCAGCAGAAATACGCCGGCTCCCGCCGATGGATCAAGCACCTTGGCATCCCTGCTGGTTCCATTGCGCTCCAGAGCGCGGAACGAGGCACGCACCATAAGATCCGCAATTGGGCGAGGTGTGTAAAAGCCGCCCTCGCGCTTTTGCCGATCAGGAGCATGATTTCGCAGATAAAGCTCATAGGCCTGGCTCAAGACGCCTACGGGGATATGGGCAAAGTCGAGATTGTCCCACTTCTCTTGCCAGCCGAGAAAAAGCTGGCTGTCTGGTGCTCGTCTGAGAACGTCTCCCAGCACCAAGAATGCCTGCTGGGCGAGCACATCGAAAATGCCGTCCGACAAGGGCAACAAATCGCCATTAAAGGTGGCGTCGAGCCATTTCGAGGTGTTTTTTGCTGCTGCTCGATTGTCGAACAGCATGGCGGCCGTGCCGGGTGTGGACATGCTGCCTGGCAATAGGTTGCGATCGGCAAGGAAACGCGTGAACAACGCTCGGCCGACAAGAGAGATGGCATCTTCGTCCGACACGCCGCCCAATTCGATAAGCCGTGTAATCGAGCCAGTAAGCAAATTCAGCACGACGTTCGAAATCCAACCGCGCTGGCTGATCGCGGCACGCGGGCGCAAATTGCCCAACCGTGCCAGCGTTACGTACTTTTCATCGTCGTTACCACCCACCTCGACATGCGCCTGCCGCAGGGAGCACTTGTCGAGTTCGATGCGATACACATTGAGCCGTCCCGGCGCAACCACCCCCATATAGGGTGCGTCTCCACGCATGGCAAGCAGGCGGCGTATGCGATGTAACTGGTCGTCGTCCGCGAGCGAGTCGGCATCCACTAGGAATATAAGCGGCGCGCCTTGCCATTCGTAGACAGCTCGCACGGCGCCAAGGACCCCATTATCCCCACGACGCGCAGCCAAGAGCGTCGCGTAAGGCAACAGATCGGGGGTATCGGTATCGAAGAGGCGAACCGCGCTCGGATCGGCGCCGAAGTCGACAAGCGAGGCGATGAGATCAGCCATCGGCTTGTCCTACCGTTATGGCTCGGGGCCGATGCGCCGCCTTGGCGAGCCAAGGCTGTAGGTTGGGACGATGATTCGTCATGATTCAGAAATCCATGTCCTGCTGTGGGTCGCCTCCGAAGCGCCCCTGTCGAGCACCGCCCCGCGGCCTCTTCGGCGTGAGGGCGACCCTTGACATGATTTGACGATAGTCACCTCCCATCTCGCTGATTCCGGCAACAAGAACCGCAATCAGTGCAATATGGGTAGGCAGTTCGCCGCACCGTGCATAATTGGAAAGTGAGTTCGGATTCATGCCGATCAGTTCGGCAAACGCACGAACACTCAGGCCTGCCTTCTGAAGCTCTGCAAGGAAATCCGAATACGGCATCTCAAAGCCAAAATCAGGTCATATGTTCTAATGTAGGATACTACATAAATTTATGTGGCAGAACCTAATGTCTCCCAAGTGATCGCTCTGGTCGGTTACTCGTGCTCAACCTCCATTTTTACGGTCTCTTCAGATCTGTAAATCTGGGCGCTGTAGACGTACGGAAGTGAGTCTTAATAAGACCTGGTGGATCTCATAAGCGTCCGCTTTTAGCCGGTTTTTGCCTGATGCGACTGACCAAGCGGGTCGACTGAAGCTCTTTGCCCCCAAATGAGCTGCTCAAAGCACAACCATTCGATTCAAAAAAATCTCAGCCCTACATCACAGCCATGACATACCCACCATGGAGGCTCTCCAGCCATGTCATTGCAGTGCCCTCGCTGTAACTCCCCCAAGATCGCATCCCTGCATCCCGCCATGAAGATCGGCGCCCTGGTCGGCACAGTCGGTGGCGCAGCGCGTGGTGCATCCGCCGCTCTTGCTGGCGGGCAAGCCGGTGCAGCAGTAGGCGCCATCGCCGGCCCGTTGGGCATTACCCTCGGCTCACTGTCCGGAGCCATTCTCGGCGGCCTGGCCGGCGGCGTCGGCGGTTGTGCGCTCGGCGCCCAGCTCGGCGACCAGTTGGATCGTCACGTGCTCGCCAACAACCTCTGCCTGATCTGCGGACATCGCTTCAACCTGCCGACCTGATCGGCTTCGTTCTTCGCTCCCCTTCCCTTTCATCCCTTCCGCCGGTGCTGCGCGTGGCGCAGCGCTTTATGCCGGCTATTGCTCACAGGAAACTCATCATGGCTCATCTCATCGAACGTATGGCCTATGTCGGCGAAGCGCCCTGGCATGGCCTGGGCAGCCGCCTCTCCCCGAAACAACCGCTGGAAGTCTGGCAACGCGAAGCCGGTATGGACTGGCAGATCCAGGAAAGTCCGGTGCACTTCAAAGCGGACGCGGTCGGCCACCTGGGCAGCATCCATTCCTTCCCCGAGCAGAAGGTGCTCTACCGCTCCGACACCAAGGCGCCGCTCTCGGTGGTCTCCCAGCGCTACCAAGTGGTGCAGCCGCGGGAGGTGCTGGAGTTCTACCGCGACCTCACCCAGGTCTCCGGTTACGAACTGGAAACCGCCGGCGTGCTCAAGGGCGGTCGCAAGTTCTGGGCACTGGCGCGCACAGGCCAAAACACCTCACTGAAGGGCAACGACCTGGTCAACGGTTACCTGCTGTTGGCCACCTCCTGCGACGGTACCTTGGCCACCACGGCAACACCGACCACGGTGCGGGTGGTGTGTAACAACACCCTGACCATCGCCGTCGATGGCGCTACCCGGGCAATCAAGGTGCCGCACAGCACCCGCTTCGATGCTCAGGCCGTGAAGAAGCAACTGGGTATCGCCGTCTCGCAATGGGACGAGTTCATGTACCGCATGCGCCACCTGGCCGAGCGCAAGGTGCAGTGGCATGAGGCGATGGGCTATTTCATGCAGGTACTCTGCGATGCCCAGCCCAATAATCCGTTACCGGATGCCCTGCCAAACGAACGTGCGCTGCGTCGGGTGCAAAGCCTGTACGAAGGCCGTGGTCGTGGTTCGCAACTGGAAGCCGCCAACGGCACCGCCTGGGGCCTGCTCAATGCCGTCACCGAGTACGTCGACCACGAGCGCCGCGCCCGCAGCAACGAGTACCGCATGGACTCGGCCTGGTTCGGCCAGGGGGCGGTGATCAAGCAACGTGCCCTGGATGCGGCCCTGCAGTTGGTGGCCTGACGGCAGTTCCCTCCTCTCGTTATCCCTATTCGCCCAAAAGATTCTGCGGCTGCTGCAGTAGTTCTTTAGCAGCCGCAGCTTTGGGCGTTCTCTTCCACCCGCCGGGGTTCCGCTCCTGTGGAGTGGGCTCCGGTGTTTCATTGGAGGCCTCTCTCATGGGCTGGCTGTTCTCATCCCGTACCCGGGCAGAGCTGATCCGGGACCTGACTCAACCTGAAGACCAAACTCGCGCCCGCATTCACGTCATCGCCCACACCTTGCGGGGCAATGTGTTGTGGTCGGTCACCGAAGTGACGGCGAAAACCGAAGGCGTTCACCCAGACCTCGCTCCCGGCGAGTCCATGCGTTACATCCGCTGTGATCTGTTGCAATGCAGTGGCGGCGAGTGGGGCTACAAAACCATGGATGAGTCCATGGCGCCGTACTACTACAGTTGCCCGCTGCGCTATCTCGGCATGGCCAAGGAACTCTCGCCCGGCTGGCGCGAGAAGGTTCGCGCCCATCACGCACGGCGATGTTAGTCGGCGCCCGCCATGGCCGGTGGTGCAGCCCGGTAAGTGGGAGGGATCGCAGCGCCGCCTGGATGCGCTCCTCCCATCGATGGCCTGACGGCCGCCCATTCCCCGATGCCCGACCGGCTCTGCCGGCCGGGCATTTTTATGTCCGGAGAAAAACCCTCATGACTCATGCCCATTCCACGTCCAACAGGGCACGGCAGCGCCCTGCCCTGCGCCTGGTCGGTACCAAGGACCTGTCCCGCGATGACTGGCTGGCCGTGCGCAAGCACGGTATCGGCAGCTCGGATGCCGCGGCTGCGGTCGGCCTCAACCCCTACAAGTCGCAGTTGGAGCTGTGGCTGGAGAAGACCGGCCGCGATGCCGGGCTGCCCAAGAGCGATCCCAACGACGAGGAAAGCCCGGCTTACTGGGGCAACATCCTCGAGCCCATCGTCGCCAACCACTACGCCCGGCGTACCAGCAACCGGGTGCGGCGGATCAATGCCGTGCTGCAGCATCCGGATCCGAAACTGGACTGGATGCTGGCCAACATCGACCGCGAGGTGATCGGCGCCAACGACGTCCAGATCCTCGAATGCAAGACCGCCGGTATCAACGGCGCCCGTCTCTGGAAGGAAGGCGTGCCGGTGTACGTGCAATTGCAGGTGATGCACCAGTTGGCAGTCACTGGCAAGCAGGCGGCCGACGTAGCCGTACTGCTCGGTGGCCAGCACCTGGAGATCCATCGCATCGAGCGCGACGAGGACCTCATTGGCCGATTGATCGAGCTGGAGCGCGACTTCTGGAGCTACGTGCAACGCGATACGCCCCCACCGGCAGATGGCTCCGAGTCGGCGGAGCAGGCCCTGCGCTGCCTATATCCAGAGGACCAGGGGCACACCCTGGACTTCACCCAGGATCCGCTGCTGTCGGCCGCCTTCGATGAACTGCAGGTCGTACGCGCCAGCCTGGAGGTCCAGGGCAAGCGCGAGGCCGAGCTGAAGCAGCAACTGCAGCAGGCCATGGGCGAGGCCAGCCGGGCGCTGTTCGCCAACGGCGCGGTGTCCTGGCGTAAGGCCAAGGACAGCGTGGTGCTCGATGTGCCCCTACTGCTCAAGGAAAAGCCCTACCTGCTGGCGCGCTACCCCACCACCAAGGTCGGCAGCCGGCGCTTCCTGATCACCTGATTTCGCTTCCCCCCTTGACCATTCCGGCGTCTCCCCTGCGCCGGGGTGGTCTTTTTTATTCATCCACTGGAGAACCACCATGCTCAAAGGCTTGGCCATTACCCCGCCGGTGCTCGGGCGGATTTCCATCGGCAAGGTCGTCGAGAAGAACGGCAAGCGTCTGCCGGAGAAGGACGATCAATTCACCCTCACCTCGCAGGTCCAACTGCGGGATGGCTGGTTGCCCCATCCCCTGGACGAGGAGTTGCGTAAGGCCCAGGGCGGCAAGATCCGCAGCATTCCGATCCGCCTGTTGTTCAACGCGCCGGAGCTGAACTTCCGTGCCGAGTACTGCCTGTTCGATCGGCAGTCCGGGCGACCGCTGTGTGTCGGCAACGGCGAAACCTGCAAGCGTCGTAGCCAGGACGGCATCGCCTCGCTGCCCTGCCCTTCGCCGGACGGCTGTCCGTTGGCCAAGGGCGGTGCGTGCAAGCCCTACGGGCGCCTCAACGTCGCCATCGGCGATGAGGATCCACTGGGCAGCTTCGTGTTTCGCACCACCGGCTTCAACAGCATTCGCACCCTAGCAGCGCGGCTGCAGTACCTGCAGGCGATCTCGGGCAACCGCCTGGCATGCTTGCCGCTGGAGCTACGTCTGCGCGGCAAGTCCACCCGGCAAAGCCATGGCTCGCCGATCTTCTACGTCGATATCACGGTGCGCAGTGGCCTTTCGATGGAGGAAGCCTTGCTGCAAGCCCGGGAACTCGATGAAGCGCGCCAGGCCTCCGGCTTCGACCAGGTGGCGCTGGATGCCACCGCGCGGCTGGGCTTTGCCAATGGCGCTTTCGAAGACAGTGACGAGGAAACGGGGGCCATCGCCGAGGAGTTCTTCCCGGAGCCGACTCCTGAATCGCCCCCTTCCACTACTCCTGCAGCAGAGCCACAAGCGGCACCGAAACCCACCTTGTCGACGCTGCTGAAAGCCCGCGCCGAAGCCCAGGCCCAATACGCCGCGGAGTGACATCCGCGGCATCCCCCACCACTCAACCTACGAGGAGGATCGCGCCATGAACCTGGTGCGCTTCATTGGTTTGCTGTTCGTGTTTATCGGCGTGCTGGCCGGTTGCGCAGTGGCCATTGCGCTGCTGGTGCTTATGCTGCGCTTCTGGCCGTTGACACTGGCCATCGTACTAGCGCTGATCTTGTTCCACCGACTCCTCCAGCGGGTCGGGCTCCACATTTCCCTCTAGTCCCCTGGCGGCATAAGCAGGAGCCATCAGGGCTCCTACTCGCCGATTCTTATCTCAACTTTCCACCTAACAGGAGCACTCACCATGATCACACGGTGTCTGATCTGTAACTCATCCGTGGTGCTGTCCAAGGATGCCGCCAAAGCACTGGCTCGGCTGATGGGCACGCTGGACGGTTTCTTGCGCGGCATCCAGCAGTCACCTGCCCAGCAGCAGCCGATTACCTCGGACCTGCATTGCGAAAGCCCGCTGGAGCGCGCGTTCAACCTGATGCTCGATGGCGTCTGCGGCGCGGCAGCAAACTGGAACAGCACCGGCGATTTCATTCGCGATGTGCGCCGCTTCCAGTTCATGGAATACGACTGCCTCTGTCTTCGCTGCGGAGCGAAGTACAACGAAGAACCCATACCACGCCGCTAACTCAATTCTGCTGGCTGATGTGGCACCCCTCACCCGCGACTAAGTCGCTCACTTAACCGTTCGACCATCTCTACGACCAACTGACGGTCGCTCTCCTCCAGGGCATTCAGCAATCCGCTGATCCGCGTGGCCTGGTCATCCGGGCGCAAGCTGGCCTCGCTCAGCAGCTCCATCGCGTTGCAATTGAAGATCGTCGCGAACTCGAACAGCCGAGCAATGTTGGGCATGACAATTCCTCGCTCAATGCGAGATACCGCCTCATTCCCCACACCCAGGACTTCCGCCACTTCATCCTGCGTCATCCCACAGCGCATGCGCTGCTTGGCAATCGCCCGCCCTACCGCTTCAGCCAGTGCTTTCTGATCCGTACCAGACATGATGCCTCTCCCATTCAACCTGAATGGTTGGGCACCACCTCATTGACATGAAGAACACCACAGGTCGAAAATCACCTCAAAAGGTTGATTTTCGACTTTATTGGTGATCTTTCTTCACTCGATACAGGGATCGTCCCCATGCACAAGCAACTGCTTATGGCTTCTCTCCTCAGCTGGCTGGCTACCAGCACCGCTTTTGCCGGCACCGCTGAATGGACCGCTAGCTACACCCAAGGCGTCGAGGAACACCTGGTCGACGACGGCAACGGCAACCAGTTGGACATCGCCTGCCCAGACGATGACGAGAGCTCCGTCTCCGCCTACGCCACCATCGCCGGTAAGCGCTACTCCTCCGAACATGACGGCTTCGACGTCATCGTCGACGGCACCACCTTCAGCAACCCCTTCTACACCGACTGCGAAGCCTGCAGCTCCAGCTTTCCAGGTTTCTGGGCGGCGCTGCGCAAGGCCAGCACCCTGCAGCTCAGCGCCGGCGGCCAGACGGTGAAACTCCCAACCCAGAACCTTCCCCAGGTTCTCCAACCCCTGACCAGCAAGAAGAACCTCTGCCGCTCCGGCTGGTAACCCTTCCCACACGACATAGAGACAACACCATGGAACAAGAACACGAAACGGCAGACGCGCCGAATGATCTGCCCGCCAGTCCGGAGGTGATCGGCTGGGGCGCCGCCTCGCTCGTCCTCACCATCATTTTCCTGACCGTCAACACCTCAGCAATGGTGTTGGGCGCCAGCTTCATGCTGAAGCTGCTGGCCGGCCTCGTTGGTTTGATAACAGGCTGGATCGGCGCCCTGGTGGGCAACGCCATCCGCAAGTTTGCTCAACCCGATGCGATCTACACCAACGGCGGCGCGCTTCACCTGATCTGGTTGAAAGTGTTCTGGCTGATCGGCCCGCAAGTCATTGGCCTGGTAGTTGGCATCGGCCTCGGCTGCTCCCTGGTATTGCGATAAGGAAGACCGATGAAGAGCAAGTTCTATCTGGTGCTGGGCCTGTTGGTCCTGGCGGGCTGTTCGGATGACAAGTCCAAGCTACGCGGAGAGTTTCTCTCAGGCTGCGTGCAAGGCGGCTCTCCCAAGCCAGTTTGCACATGCGTCTACGACAAGCTGGAAAAGACCTACTCGACCGAGCAGTTGAAGCAGATTCAGGCAGGGCGAAGCCCGCTGGTATCGAACTTCATGCAGGACAGCATCACGTATGCAAAGGCCTGTATAGCGGAGCAGTGACAGCAACCGTGCCGCTCCCGATCACCTCGGAACCGTGAGCACCAACTAACAAGCATCACGCCCCGAACATAACCAACCCCGCACACGGCCATAACTGGCCGTGTGCGGGGCAGGGGTTCTTTTGTTTTTTGAAAACCCAGGAGCTGCCCGTCGAGACACATCCCAGAAGAGCAAAGCACCACAGCCACACACACTCAAGGACCTGAACCCATGACTCCGACGTATCGCAAGACCCTGCTCGCCCTGGCGATTTCCGCCAGTGCCCTGCCCCTCGCCGCACACGCCCTGACGCTGACCAACAGCGGCTTGGATAGCGAAGGCAACACCTACACCGACAGCACCGAAGTCACCGGCACCTTCACTGGCAGCAACCAGCCCATTCGCTTCTACAGCGACACCTTCAATCACGACCTGGTGCTCAACGCCCAGGTGCAGGCCACGGGCGATGACCTCAATGGCGTCGACCTGTCCTACGCCGGCGACGAGGACACTCCCTCGCCCATTGGCGCGCCGACCGAGGTATTCGGCAACCTGCAGAACAAAGGCAGCATCACGGTGAACGGCGCTGGCGTCACCGGCCTGCTGATCGACCCGGCCATCATCCACGGCAACCTGGTCAACGAAGGTACCCTGCAGGTGGCCGGTGGCGTGCTCGAGGGCGACGGTATCCGTGGCCTCAAGTTCGCCGGCCAGTCGGTGTTGGAGGGCGACCTGGTCAACGCCGCCAGCGGCAAGATCCTCGCCGATGGCGAAGAGGCCACCGGCATCCAGCTCAAGGGCGGCACCATCGCTGGCAAGCTGATCAACGATGGTCTGATCCAGGTCAGCGGCGCCGGCTCGACGGGTGTTCTCGCCACCTATGATGATGACAACGGTGGTCCGGATCGGGTGGACCTCGGCGGGATCGAGAACCATGGCAGCATCGTGGCCCACGGCGACGATGCAACCGCGTTGCGTCTCGACGGCGTGAGCTTTACCAGTGCGCCGGTACAGGTGCTCAACACCGGCACCATCCAGGCTGACGATGCCGCCATCGAGGTGGGGGCCTTCGACATCGACGGTGCGAATGCCGGCAACACGTTGGTCATCCAGAACAGCGGCAACCTGATTTCCCAGGACGAAGCCATCGATGCCTCCCAGGCCAGTGGTGGCGTGCACCTGGTCTGGAACGCCGGCAGCATTACCGGCAACCTGATCGACCTATCCAATATCGAAGTGAACGGCGACGTGACCTTCAGCGGTACCGACGCCAGCACCGATGGCGCGAACATCCGCTTGAAGGACGCCGGTTGGCTGGATGTCGGCAGCGATACCGGCAACACGCCGGCACACTTGGAATTCGCTCAGCCGCACACCACGATTCAGGGCAACCTGGATGTGGCGGGCAACTCCTCGCTGGGGCTCAACCTGAGCACGGCCACGGATCCGAGCAAGGCCGTGGTCGCCGTCTCCGGCACGGCGGAATTCGCCAAGGGCTCGCAGATCCAGCTGGCAGCCCAGGGCAGCGACTTCAAGGCCCAGGGCACGACCTATACCCTGGTCCAAGCCGGCACCCTGCTGAATGACGGCGTCAGCGTAACCAGCCGCTCGGCCCTGCTGAACGTCGACACCGTCAGCAGTGGCGACAACCAGATCCTGGCCAAGGTCAGCACCAAGGGCCAGGACGAAGTCGGAGAGGTGATCGGTCAGATTGGCGGTTCAGCCAACGCCCAACGTGCAGGCGCGGCCTTCAGCCAGGTGATTACTGGACTGGCGCAGAGCAATCCCAACGATCCGGTGTTCCAGGCTTACGTGAATGCCTCGCAGGATCCGGCAGCGCTGAAGAAGCTGACGGAGCAGCTCGCTCCTGAGGTGAACGGTGGTGCGACCCAGGCGGCCACCAGTGGGCAGACGCTGATGAGCAACGTCACCGGCAATCGCACCAGTAGCCTGCGCGGTGAGTCCTCGGGCGATGTGCTGCAGAACACCGGCATCTGGGCCCAGGCGCTGTACAGCGACGCCAACCAGGATCTGCGTGATGGCGTCGCCGGCTTCAACGCCTACAGCCGTGGCATCGCCATCGGCGCCGACGGCAGGCTCACCGACCGGTTGACCCTGGGCGTGGCCTACAGCTTCCTGCACACCAGTGTGAACAGCGACAACGGCAACACCACCGACGTCGATGGCAATGCGCTGACCCTCTACAGCGGTTTCGAACAGGGCAACTACTTCGTCGATGCCAACCTGAGCTATGGCCTCAACGACAACGAGAGCAAGCGCCGTATCGCCGGCACCACAGCCAAGGGTGACTACGACAGCCAGGTCCTGGGGGCCAACGTCGTCGGTGGCTACACCTACCACCTGAACGAGCAGGTCCTGATCGAGCCGCGGCTGGCCGCTCGCTATGCGCGCGTCGACATCGACGGCTACCACGAGAAAGGGTCGGCGGCGGCGCTCAAGGTAGATAGCCAACGCTACGAAGTGGCGGAGCTGGGTGCTGGTGTTCGTGTGGCGGGCGACTTCCTGGTCGGCAATGGCAACCTGCAGCCGCAAGCCAAGCTGATGGCCTACCATGACTTCGCCGCGGACGAAGCCCAGAGCACCTCGACCTTCACACTGGGTGGCACGCCCTTCGTGAGCCAAGGTGCCAAGGCAGTCCGCAACAGCTACGAAGCCGGTGTCGGTGCGGATTACCATCTAGGCGCAATCACTGTTGGGGTCAGCTACGACTACACCGGCAAGACCGACTTCAATGCCGACACCTTCACCGCTAAGGTCCGTTACGACTTCTGATGAACCACTACCTTTCCGGCCCACATGCGTGGGCCGGTTTTCTTCGAGTTCTCCCAGCGCTGCTGCTCGGCGCCCTCCTCGCCGGCTGCCAGTCGCCACGCGAGGCGCTGCAGCAGTTGGCGGATGCGCATAGGCGGCAACTGGAAATACTACCGGGGCAGCCGTTCCCGTTGGTCATGCTGGCTCCGCAGAGCACAACGAAAGCCACTCGCCTACGCGTCTACCTGGAAGGCGATGGCCATGCCTGGGCCACGGCGACACAACCCAGTCTGGATCCGAGTCCGCACAACCTGCTGGTGGCGCACTTGGCCGTGGACGATCCGACACCGAATGCCTACTTGGCGCGGCCCTGCCAGTTCGTGATGGCACCGAGTTGCGAGCCTGCGCTCTGGACCAATCGGCGGTTTTCCCAGGAAGTCGTCACCAGCCTTAGCCAGGCCCTGGACCAGATGAAGCAGCGCTACGGCTGTCGGGAGTTCGAACTGGTGGGATATTCAGGAGGCGCGGCACTAGCCCTGCTGCTGGCGGCGCAGCGGGATGACGTCACCTTTGTCCAAACCCTGGCCGGCAATCTCAGCCCGCGGCTTTGGACACAAATGAAAGGGCTCTCGTCTCTCAGCGGCTCGCTGGATCCGCTGGACTATCAGGGTCGGCTGGCATCGATACCACAGCGACATCTGGTGGGTGACGCAGATAACGTTGTCCCTGCCTCTCTGGCCAAGGCCTGCCTGGAACAGCTAGGCCCATACGCCTGCAGTCAGGTTGTAGTATCCCCGGCTACCGATCACCAGCAAGGCTGGGAGACCTCTTGGAGAAAATGGCGGGGTCAACCGCTAAATTGCAAGAACAATTGAGTCCACAGCCGCAAGCCGCCAGTGACCAGGGTTCGTTCTTAGCAAACGAACCACGATCCGTTATCGGCCCAGGCTGTGTAAAAATATGGCCAGTGCTCTTGCTATTCTGCCGTCGGCGGTCATAGCGGGGGTAGTCCATGAAGCGTTTCATCCAAGGTGAGCATCGAAGTCAATGCACTCTGCTGCTCGAGAGCCTGGATAATTACGTCGCGGACACCAACCCTGTTCGAGTAGCCGATGTGTTCGTCGATGAACTCGATCTCGGCCGCTTGGGCTTTGACGGTGTGGTTCCCGCCGAAACAGGCCGCCCTGCGTACCACCCTGCCGTCCTGCTGAAGATATACATCTACGGCTATCTCAATCGCATCCAATCCAGTCGCCGGCTGGAGCGTGAGGCGCAACGCAGCATCGATCTGATGCAGCTGGCCGGACGCCTGACACCGGACTTCAAGACCATCGCCAACTTCCGCAAGAACAACGGCAAAGCCATTCGTGGTGTCTGCCGGCAATTCGTGGTGCTGTGCCAGCAGCTCGGTTTGTTCTCCGAAGCACTGGTGGCCATCGACGGTAGCAAGTTCAAGGCGGTCAACAATCACGACCGCAACTTCACCAGTACCAAGCTGCAACGGCGAATGGAGGAGATCGAATCCAGCATCAGCCGCTACCTCACTGCGCTGGACACTGCCAACCGGCAAAAGCCTGTCGTGGCGCGGGCCAAATCCGAGCGTTTGCACAGCAAGATTGCCGCCCTGAAAGCCAAGATGCAGGAGCTCAGGGATGTTGAGGCTCAGTTGGAGACCACCCCGGACAAACAGATTTCTCTTACTGATCCCGACGCACGTTCAATGATGAGTCGCGGCACTGGCATGGTCGGTTACAACGTCCAGGCAGCGGTTGAGACGAAGCCTCACCTGATCGTGACGCACGAGGTCACCAACAATGGCATCGACCGCGATCAGTTGAGTGCGATGGCCAAGCAAGCGCGGGCGGCAATGGGGACGCAATCGCTGTCGGTGGTTGCCGAGCGCGGCTACTTCAAAAGCGAGGAAATGCTCGCCTGCCACGAGGCTGGCAGCCCCATCAATCCTCGCCGGCAAGCTTCAGCCAATCCTTTCAACTCTCTGTAACGCGCACCGACCACGATGGTCCTCCCTCAACGAACCGTGACTAGGTACTTCCTCAAGATCCGGCCTTCAATGACGTAGCCGTCGCGCTAGTCCTACAGCGCCTTGCGGCGTGTCAGCGCAAAGCTGGCAACGATCCAACGGCGACCAGCATTTCATCAAATACCGCTCGAACCCTTCCAGGAATGGGGCCACGCTGGGGCCGATAGACGTACAAGCCCCATGCCGGAGGCTCTTCGTCCTGCAACACCTGCACGAGTTGCCCGCTGGCAATATAGGGAGCCGCCATGTAGTCCGCTAGTTGGGCGAATGCGATCCCGGCCAGTGCGGCTCCTATTTCCATTTCGGCATTGTCGGCGATGAGGGTGGGGGCCGCGGGTGTCCACTGCTGTCCCGATTTGAAGTGCCAAGGCCATGGACGGCCGGTATTGATGTCCAGGGCTACGGCGATCGGTAGCCCGGCCAACGCATCGATATCGTCAGGGGTGCCCACTTTCTCGATAAGACGTGGAGCGGCAACGATTGGCAGCCTCATGTCGGCTGCCTTGCGCGCGACGAAGCGGCTATCACGCATGAATCCGACCCTGATGCCAACGTCGATCCCATCGTCAACCGTATTACTGATGCGATCGGACAGACGCACATCCAGGGTGATCCCAGGATGACGCGCGGCAACGCGCTCCAATGCAGGTAGAACTGCTCTGGTACCCAGGCTGTACGGTGCGGTGATGCGGACCGTGCCCGAGAGTGCAGCCTGCTGGTCGGCAGCAGGCGTTCGCCACAGATCGTCGACCCGCTCCAGTACAGGGCGGACCTGTTCCAGCAGACCTTCGGCAAAGGCGGTGATGCGAACCTGGCGCGTGCTGCGATGAAACAACACCTCGCCGTAGTGTCTCTCCAGTTGCTGAATGGCACGCGTGACACCTTGAGGGGAAGTCCCCAAGCGGACAGCTGCGTCGCGAAAACTGCTGCTTTCAGCCGCCACCCGGAATATGCGCAGCAGTTCGATGTCCTTGTTCATTCTCCATGCTCCTAGGCCATCTTCGTTGTGCGCTGATTATTCCATATTTTGGAATTCCAAAATCGCAACAATTCCATATACAGCAACTTAGCCGTTTCCCAAACTGACAACTCAGCGGAATGCTCCGCTCCGAACCACCAGATTAGGAAACGACATCATGAAATCACGTGCAGCAGTTGCCTTCGGGCCTGGAAAGCCGCTGGAAATCGTCGAGATCGACGTCGAGCCGCCGCGCAAGGGCGAAGTACTCGTCAGGATCACCAATACCGGCGTTTGCCATACCGACGCCTTCACCCTGTCGGGCGACGACCCCGAAGGTCTCTTCCCGGTCGTGCTGGGTCACGAGGGGGCGGGTATCGTCGTGGAGGTGGGTGAAGGCGTGACCAGCGTGAAGCCCGGCGATCACGTCATTCCGCTCTACACCGCCGAATGCGGCGAGTGCCTGTTCTGCAAGTCCGGCAAGACCAACCTGTGTGTCGCGGTTCGCGCAACCCAGGGCAAGGGGCTGATGCCCGATGGTACGACTCGCTTCTCGTACAACGGTCAGCCGCTTTACCACTACATGGGCTGCTCGACCTTCAGCGAATACACAGTGGTCGCCGAAGTCTCGCTGGCCAAGATCAACCCGGACGCCAATCCCGAGCACGTCTGCCTGCTGGGTTGCGGTGTGACCACCGGCATCGGCGCCGTTCACAACACGGCCAAAGTGCAGCCGGGCGACTCGGTGGCCATCTTCGGCCTCGGCGGCATCGGTCTCGCTGCTATTCAGGGTGCACGCCAGGCCAAGGCGGGTCGCATCATCGCCATCGACACCAATCCGGCGAAGTTCGAGCTGGCTCGTACCTTCGGCGCGACCGAATGCCTCAACCCGAAGGACTTCGATAAGCCGATTCACGAGGTTCTCATCGAGATGACCGGCTGGGGTGTCGATCACACCTTCGAGTGCATCGGTAACGTCAACGTGATGCGGTCGGCCCTGGAAGCTGCCCACCGTGGTTGGGGCCAATCGATCATCATCGGCGTCGCCGGTGCCGGCAAGGAAATCTCGACCCGTCCGTTCCAGTTGGTCACCGGCCGGACCTGGAAGGGCTCTGCTTTCGGTGGGGTCAAGGGGCGTACCCAACTCCCGGGCATGGTGGAAGACGCAATGAAAGGCGAGATCGATCTCGCCCCGTTCGTCACCCATACCATGGGCCTCGACGACATCAACAAGGCCTTCGACCTGATGCACGAAGGCAAGTCGATTCGCACGGTGATCCACTACTGATCACCCACTCTCCATTCAACACCAACCACCAAGGAAATTAACCATGTCCAATCCTGTCATTTCCGGCGACGGCATCTTCTCGCACGTCTTTATCGGCGCCGCCGACGTTCAGAAGTCGGCCGCGTTCTATGACGCCGCTCTGGGTGCTCTCGGCATCAAGAACCTCGGGCCTTTCGGCAACGGGTGGGTGCTTTTCGGTCGCGAAAAGCCGGCTTTCATCATCGCCCGCCCGGGCAATGGTGAAGCGCCCTCCAGCAACGGCGTGACGATCGGCTTTGCGGCCGCCACTCCCGCCGAAGTGGATGCCTTCCATGCCGCCGGCCTTGCCGCGGGCGGCACCGACGAGGGCCAGCCTGGCCCGCGTGGTCACCTGCCGGGTGCCTATGCGGCCTATCTGCGTGATCCGGCGGGCAACAAGGTCTGCTCGTACACCTTCGTTTGAAAGCAAAGAAGCTGAGGATGCTCTGAAAGGGTCAGCACAAGCCCCTATCCGGCGAGCCTATTAGACAGACCGTGTAGGACGGTGCCTGCTTATGAAGGTCGGCCCGCAGCCATGTGCGAAACGCATGGCTGCGGGCATTTACCTTGAAGCGTGTTTTTCCAACCAATGAGAAATAAGGTCGTTATGAAAGAGCCGGCCAACATCAATACGACGACCGTACAACCCGCCTCGACCGCCACCGTGTACGGCATGCCGGCCTATGCCGATCGTGCTGCCGCAGCGGGTGAAGTGCACGCGCGCCCGCATCTGTTGATTCAAGCCCCACACGGCATATTGCAGATCGCTTGCATGACCGAAGGCGACCTTGCCAAGGACCAGATGGCGATGAGCGAGTTGTCTCATCGCTTCGGTGTTGCCGAGCCCGACCATGCCACGCCGCTTCACGGCGTGACATGGGATGAGGGAGACCTGCACTGTGAAAAGCACACCGAGTTCTCGACGTATCTCTGGTGCGCTTCGCTGGATTCCGAGACAGGAGAGCCGTGCGGCGAAAACCCGTTCAAGCATGGATTTGTCCCGCCGGGCCAAGTTGTATCCGGCATCCGTTTGAGACTTCTTCCATGGACGCCGGAAACAGAAAAGGAGGCCGATCGCTTCGATCCCGCCAGTCTGTGTTACTCGCTGGTGGAGAAAGGTTCTGCCGCCATCCTAACCGACTTCTAGCAGAATGAGGACGGCCTGACGCAGATCCTCGTCCTTGCCCGCGATTTGACCCCGGCACGGGGGGATGCCGTCGGATGTGTTCTGCTTCTATCGCGTCAGCAAAGCGGTCAGTCATCGAGAGGACGACTCTTCGCCAGTACTTCCAATAAAAGCACAATGATCTACATCAATAACACCAACATCAAAGCATGCAAAAGTTTGTTTCAAAAACCGCAACAAAAACACCTTGTCGATTCCAGGAATCACTTCTAGCTTCTTTTTGCCACCCATGAAATGGCGCCCCCTGATCTATTTGCAAAAAGGAATTAGCAGAACATGAAACTTGTACTGAACTTCGACGGCTCCGCCCTCACTGCCAACAACCTCCAGCAAGCAATGACTGCAGCAGGAGCAAATACCACAATCAACATCGACACGGCGCAGGCCGTCAATATTACCACGCTACTGCAAGTGATCGGCATCGCGGGGAATACCAAGCACCTGAACGCAACATTCAATGGGGCGCAGTTGACCTCGAACAACTTGCAACAGGCTGTAAATGCATCCGGCAGCAACACCAGCATCGCCGTCAACACTGCGCAGGCGGTCAACATAAACACCTTGCTGTCGATAATCGCCTCAGCAGGCACCATCAAACACTTTAACGCTGACTTCAATGGTTCTCAGCTCACTGCGAACAACCTCCAGCAGGCAGTAACCGCCGCTCAGTCGGGCACCAGTATCAGCGTAAACACCGCTCAAGCGGCGAACATCACCGCCCTCCTCGAAGCGATTAATGACGCGGGCAATAGCAAGGTCTTTAGCGCCAATTTCAACGGTGCACAACTCTCCGGGACAAACTTGCAACAGGCACTGACCGCTGCCGGCACCAACACGTCCATTGGCGTGAATACCGCCCAAGCTGTCAACATCACTACCTTACTGCAATTGCTGAGCATCGCAGGTAACACTAAGAAGTTCAGCGCTGATTTCAATGGCGCACAGCTGACCTCGAACAACCTTCAGCAGGCTATCAGCGCAGCAGGCACCAATGTCAGCATCAGCGTCAACACCGCCCAGGCAGCGAACATCTCGGCCCTGCTTCAGGCGATCCAAAACGCTGGCAACACGAAGAATTTCAGCGCCGATTTCAACGGTGCACAGTTGACAGCTGACAACTTGCAACAAGCGTTAACTGCCGCAGGAAGTAAAACCAAGATCAGTGTCAACACTGCCCAAGCGGTAAACATTAGCACCATGACACAACTGCTTTCTATTGCCGGAGCTAGCAAGCTCTTCAGCGCCACCTTTAACGGTGCACAACTAACGGCCAACAACTTGCAGCAAGCAGCTAGCAATGCGGGGGCGAATACCACGATCATTGTCGCAAGCGCACAAAGCGCTCCCATAGCGACCATACTGGATATCATCGGCACGGCCGGCTAACGGATATACGCAGGTACTCACTGAGCACCTGCGTTCATCGCTCAATTCATTCGAGTACGGATTTCTACCAATCTTCCATCGACAAATCGAAGATATTGATACGCACCATTACTAGGTCCATAAACCCAATTCTCAATAGTCGCGGCACCTTTTGCAACGTAACCATTGGCATCAACAGCCGGCCCAACAACTTGACGCTGCGACGGATCACCACACTTTCTAATAACATCGACTATCAGCTCGCCTTCACTTACCAGATTACTTCCGCAACGCATTGTGGCAGCCTGAGCAGACGATGCCGCAAGCGCGAGCACGCCAAAAATTGAAACGGCGCAAACTCCCCTAAACTTCATAATGGACTCCTTGAGACCAAATTCATCAGATATCCGGCCATAACACTATCATACCCCTGTGCCGGACAGTCATCTTAAGCCCGTCAAATTTAGCGCACATTCTCAGTTAGAGCAGCTTAGGAATCGCACTTAAAATGCGTGGCTGTGGATCCCCCACATGGAAGGTCTTCCTGGAGGGGTTTTTCTGGTCATGCGATACGCGGAAAGAGGCCGAGAAATGGGCTACACAAGCAGAGGCGCTGAGCTGGCTTATTCAGCTTATCACTTGCCGTCGCCGTACCCCTGGCCAGCCCCAGAAACAACGCGACCGTCGTCAACGGGTTGGCCAACGGCAGGATCATGAGCAGGCCCAGGCCGACCACCTGTGATGAGTTCAATCATTTATGGCCCTATTAGAAAGAGCTCCCGCCGCTCGATGCAGGTATACTGCGCGACGGTGACGTGACACGTTCATTGGTTCTTCTCCTGGTTGAAAGTTGCAACTTGCAGAGCTGAAAGAAGATCAGTGAAGTCCGTTGGCTGCGCGTGTTATGCAGAAATTTCCTAGACATGCTCTTTGATGTTTTCGTCACCATCCGCCGCAATACCTCGTTGCCTGACATACTCGCCGGGTGCATCATGGATCGCTCGTAACCCTTTAGCAGCGTTCCCCATTCGCGGTGGCTTGACGCGTTCGGACGAGCGCGTCCGCAGCCATTCGAACCAAGCGCTCCACCAGGAACCCTCTTGCTGTGGGGTCGTTGCTTGCCACTCGTCAGCGCTGATGTAGCTGTCGCTCGCGACGACTGTGCGCAGTTGGTAACGCCGTCGGGGTCGGCCAGGCTCACTTACAATCCCGGCATTGTGACCGCCATTAGTCAGCACGAAGGTGATCTCGGCCGACGAAAACAAGTGCAGCTTGAACACGGACCTCCAGGGCGCGACGTGGTCCGTCGTGGTGCCGACACAGAAGATGGGCAGCGTGAGATTTCCCAGCGAAATGGGTCGCCCTCCGACCGGATAGCGACCGGAACTCAGGTCGTTGTTCAGGTACAGCCGTCGCAAGTACTGCGAATGCATCGTCGCGGGCATCCGGGTGCCGTCTGCGTTCCATGCCATCAGGTCATTCATCGGCTGGCGGTCGCCTAGTAGATATTCGTTGAGCAGGCGCGCCCAGACCATGTCGTAGGAGCGGAGCATCTTGAAGGCGCCGCTCATCTGCTCGGATTCCAGGTATCCCTTCTCGGCCATATGTGCTTCGAGCAGCGATACCTGGCTCTCGTCGATGAACAGCCCCAGTTCGCCTGGTTCGCTGAAGTCTGTCTGCGCTGCCAGCAGCGTCAGCGAAGCCAGGCGGTCGTCGCCATCGCGCGCCATGGCCGAGGCACCAATCGCCAACAGCGTACCTCCCAGACAATATCCGGTCGCGTGAATCTTGCGCCCTGGAACGATCGCATTGACGGCATCGAGCGCGGCGTGCAGGCCCAGCTCCAGATACTCGTCCATGCCCAGATCGCGGTCCTCCGCGTCCGGGTTCTTCCACGATATGCAGAAGACGGTGTGGCCCTGATCGACCAGATGCCGGATCAGCGAGTTGTGTGGCGAAAGATCGAGGATGTAGTACTTCATGATCCAGGCGGGCACGATCAGTATCGGTTCGGGATGAACCTTTTCTGTCGTGGGAGCGTATTGGATCAGTTCGATCAGGTCGTTCTTGAGCACCACCTTGCCCGGTGTCGTGGCCAGATTACGCCCGACCTCGAAGGACTCGGCGCCCGCAGGGGGCAGGTTGTACAACTGGCGCCGTACGTCGTCGAGGAAATTCTCCAGGCCGCGTGCAAGGTTGGCACCGTCTTCGTCCCGCGTCCTCTGCAGCACCACGGGGTTGAGCAAGGGCAGATTCGCCGGCGACAGCATCTCCAGCCATTGTCGGGTGCCGAATGCCACCAGACGTTGGTGCTGCGGGGAAACGCCCCACACGCCTTGGGTGGCTTGTTCCCACCAGCGCGACTGCAATTGATAGCCATGGCGCAGTAAGCTGTAGGGCCAATCATTCCAGGACGGATCATCAAAACGTCGATCGTCAGTGGGTGGCAAGGCAGGCGGCTCTCGGCCTTCTTTCATTGCCTCCAGTCCTTCGCGAAGATAGGCCATGCACTGTTCGAACTGTACGAGGGCCTGATCGGACAGGGCTTCTTGCTTGCCGGGGCTGGTGGCGAGGTGGATGGCCCAGTCCAGCCAGGCCAGCATCGGCGATTCGGGCGAAAGCGACGACCATGCTCGCGCCCATGCGGCGTGCATTCTGATGTCGAGTGCTTCGTTCGAAGCGTCGGACGTTTTCTCTTTTTCTGTGTTCATAGGGTAAAGCAACTCCTGTCTCCAGCAATGCTGTGCTCATTACGTCTTTGGGGTACCACACGTGTGGCGATGCCAACTTGGTCCGGGTGCCGACCTTGTCCTCCCCCGGACGGATCATGTAGCGATGGCCGTCTGGTAGAGGGTCAATGCGTCACGCGCCACGATCCACTCCTCGTTGGTAGGCTCGACGCCGACCATCACTGCGCAGCTCCCGGCCGAGACGATCGGTGCGTTGGCCTCGTTTGCCTGCGGATCCAGATGCAGCAACAGAAAACCCAGTGCGTCACATACGCGGTGTCGGATTTCGGGACTGTGCTCGCCGACGCCAGCCGTGAACACCAGCAGATCCAGACCGCCCAGGACAGCAACCAATGCACCGATCTCGCGCACGATGCGGCGCACGTACAGCGACAGCGCATCACGTGTACGGGCCGCGGGCTCGCCCTCA
Source organism: Pseudomonas sp. HS-18 (assembly GCF_020401845.1). Classification (NCBI taxonomy): domain Bacteria; kingdom Pseudomonadati; phylum Pseudomonadota; class Gammaproteobacteria; order Pseudomonadales; family Pseudomonadaceae; genus Pseudomonas; species Pseudomonas sp. HS-18. Next base: position 2,290,560 of record NZ_CP084413.1, on the reverse strand, counting down.
CCGCCTTCCAGCTGTAGCAGCACCCGAGGTTCGGACGAGATGCCGGATACGCCGAGCAGACCCGACTCGTGATAGAGGATGTGCCCCACCTGCTCCAGGCTCAGTTTCTCGATCTCCATCAGATAGATCACAGCGCCGGGATCGAGCGCGCCGGTGCGGGTGCCCATCATCAGTCCATCCAGGGCGGAGAACCCCATCGTTGTCGCCACGCTTTGCAGGCCGCGCATCGCGCACAGGCTGGCGCCGCTGCCGAGGTGGGCGACAATGACCCGGCCATGGGCGAGTTCTCCATGGCGCTCGGGCAGCGCCGTCGCCATGTAGGCGTAGGACAATCAGTGGAAGCCGTAGCGGCGCAGTCCGCGCTCCCAGGCTGCGTGGGGCAGTGGCAGTTGCTGCTCGACCTTGGGCAGCGTGTGGTGAAATGCCGTATCGAAGCAGGCGACCTGGACAATGTCCGGACGTTCGCGCAGCAGGATGTCTATCGCCTCCAGGGCGAACGGCTGGTGCAGTGGAGCCAGGGGGATGTAACTGCGCAGGTCGGCCAGCACCTGTGAATCGGCGCGGATCGGCGCGGCATACTTGCTGCCGCCGTGTACCACGCGGTGGGCAACGGCAACCACCCGTCGACTCCCAAGGCGGGCGCCAATGCGCTCGCGGATCAGTTCCAGTGCGGCATGGTGTGGCTGCCCGGGGTCAAGCGTGACCGCGTGAGCGGGTGTGCCGGTCTCGCCGAAGTCCGGCGTCGGTCCGCCGATGCCCTGTACCTTGCCATTCCAAAGCGGTTGCCGCGCCAGTGGCGATAGGGTGGCGTCGAACACGGCGAACTTGATGCTGGATGAACCACAGTTCAGCACCAGCAGCAGGTCGCCGGAGGTCGGTGTGATGTCGTTTGTCATGGTCATCATCGCGCCGTGTATCCGCCATCGACGACGAACTGTGAGCCGGTCACGAAGCCGGCACCGTCGGAAAAAAGGAAGGCGACGACATGGGCAACCTCCTCGGCGGTGCCGAGCCGGCCTACTGGATGAGCGGACACGAGCTCTGCGCGGGTGGATGCGTCCATGTGCTTGAGCAGCGGCGTGTCGATATAGCCGGGGTGGATCGAGTTGATGCGCAGGCCCTGCTGGGCATCAGCAAGCGCGGCGACAAGAACCTACGGCGGCTGCTGGTGCAGTGCGCCAGGTCCTACCTGCAGCGAGTGGATCGACATCAGGGGGCCTTGGCTGACTGGGTTCGCTCGTTACGCGAACGCCGCCACTCGAATGTGGTGGCTTGCGCCTTGGCGAACAAGCTGGCCCGTATTGTCTGGGCCATAGCGGCCAATCACTCGGAGTTTGAGGCGAGGCCAAGCGTCTGCAGCGCCTGACCTTGCATTTACCGCCGTACCAAGGAGCACCTTTTCAGGTTTTGCGATCACTGGACAACCGATGACGTGAACGGCACACCGGCCTGGTGGACACCCTGAAGCAAAGACTGGCCTTCGAGGCCGCGCTTTTTCTTAGGACCACTGGGCGCGACTCTCATCGTGGCGCGGGGCATGCCCCATGCAGACGCCGGATAGATTCAAGCGAGCCCAACACTCGTCGTTGAACAGTATTGCAGAAACGGGGGTGACCATAGAGTCTTTGCTGGTAGTCATAAACACAGTCGTTTGCCTATCCCTTATGGTAAGGGGGAAACGGTGTCCTGTGTTTCAAGGGGCTCGTTCACAGGTTAGCTGTACCTTTTTTGGATACGACGGCCTTGTACCTATAAAAGGTACAGGTGACCAAAAGCATAAATACCCCGGGAATGTTGGCCTTAACCTGCTGGCTGCGCGATATGCGCAAGAAGCAGGGCTTGACGATGCGCGACCTCGGAAAACGGTTGGGCGTCACACACTCTTACATTCAGAAAGTCGAGACTGGAGAACGTAGGTTGGACGTTGTTGAGTATATCTGGTACTGCAAGGCTCTTGATGTGCAGCCGCATGAAGGATTGAACATTGTGATGGCATTTGGACAAGGCGAGCACACGCAGCAAAAGAAATCATGACCAGAGGACACGTCGATGAACCATGATGTTGAGAATCAACCTCATTGCTCATCACCTCAAACAGCACCTGCCCCTATCGCCTCTCTATAGCCCCCACCAAGCGTTAGCCGGCCTGCGCTCCAACCTGTCGGCATCTGGCTTTCAGGAAATAAGCCATTTCTGAAGGCCAAGATGCCGATTCAGAGGAGCCTGCCTAATGAGCTCGGCAGGAGGCTGGGATTCTGTCCATGACTCCCCACTCCGGCGATTCCTCGCACCACCTTTTCCTGCGCACGCCTGTCTGCACACCAAGAAACATGGCATGCATCTGCCCTCGGCCAGCTCCAAGGCTAGCCCCCACCCACTGCACTATGCCACCGCATGGCAATGAGCCATTGGTCTTCCTGCTGCTTGTGGTACGCTGTACCTGAATTAGGTACATTGCAGATGTATCTTGGACGAATATGGCGATCTAGTTAATGGATACTATGGACTGGGCGATCGAAGAAGCATGATTTAATGCTTCTTGGCATCTCAGAGTAGGAGCACCCAGTTGGTTCAACTAGCTATCCATAATAGAGAGAATATCCATAAGCCTAGCCAAGCATGTCGGGATGACGAGGGGGAAACCCATGGCGTTTTCGAAGGAATCACTCCTTTGTTCCTTACGGGATACGGTACTTGATGCACTACCTTTTGCTGTCTCATGGGCTACCCTGCCAGAAGCACACATTCAGCACTGTAACTCATATTTTCATAATCTTTTCAGGTACCCACCAGGTCACTTCAAGACAGTGAGTCAGCTAATAGAGGAAACCCATATCCATGAATGGCAGCGCGAGCAAGCCTGCAAGCACTGGAATAAATCAAAATCGCGACCTGGATCTACAAAGGTATCCGTCACCCCCGATATCGAGCTTGAAATTCTAGATGGCGACGGAAATATCCACAACGTCCTATACTGCTGTCTAATCCTACATGAGCAGCAGTTGGCGATAAATCTTTACAAGGATATTTCCAATCTCAAGCAGGATGTAAAATTATTAAAGGAGTATGCTTATCTTGACCCTTTGACTGGCATTGCCAACCGTAGAGGACTGCGAGAGCATTGGCATAAAGAGACCTCTGGGAGGAACCAAACACGCCTAGCTCTACTGATGGTGGATCTAGACAACTTCAAACCGGTGAATGACACCTATGGTCATTTGATTGGGGACAAAGTACTACGCACTCTTGCACACCGATTTAAAAGCGCCATAAGAGATTCAGACTTCATATGCCGCTTTGGTGGCGATGAGTTTTGCATACTACTCACCGTGCCCGAGAGGTTTGAGTTACTGGAAGATATCTGCCAGCGAATTATCACTACGGCAAGCGAGCCTATAGCCATCCTCAATAGGAAGATAAAAATATCTGTAAGCATTGGCGGCTGTATCTATCCTGATCACGCAGCAGACAAGCGCAAACTGTTGGAACACGCAGACTCGGCACTATACCAAGTCAAGAAATCAGGAAAAGCGCGATGGAAATGGTTTTCACCCAACACTATTTGATTGGCCAGACACCTTATAAACAGAGCACGCATAAACAACTTAAAAATTATTCCACCTTAGATAGCCCACTAAAATCCAGCACGTTACGGAAAGATTAGAGAAGGCTAGAGCAGACGCTAGAAACTCTAGCATGTAGATTTCTCGCTACGGCAGTAGCGTATTGCGAATAGAAAAATCAGGAGCACGCTTTCTCGCTGGCGACAAAACTCTCTATAGCGCTCAGCGGGTCACTGACTGACAAGGTACTTAGGAAGCTCTATTGATAAAATATGCGGCTAGCAATATAATTGCTAAACACATAAAGGCATGGCCAAAGGAAATCCATGAGCACTCCCCATTCGAAAGTCTTCGCGTTTGGCGGTGGCGACAATAGTGCACTCCGTAAGGAGCCCCTTACCAACGTCATTCAGACACGGGACAAAGCTGTCGTGGCAGAAGCATCCATGGCCAGCCCCCCCAGCAGCACCAACGCCATAGCCCTCTTGATCAAGGAGGGCTGAAGCTACTATGGCCATTCCGGAAGACGATCCATTGCTGCTTGACCGACAGCTTTGCTTTCCCCTCTATGCAGCCTCCAACCTACTGACGCGAGCCTATCGGCCGGTACTGGCGCCACTCGGGCTCACCTATTCGCAATACCTCGTGATGTTGGTGCTCTGGGAACATGATGTGGTCAGCGTTGGTGATCTGGGAGAACGCTTGCATCTAGACAGCGGCACGTTAACACCACTGCTCAAACGTATGGAGCGTGACGGTTTCGTGACTCGCCGCCGCGACCCTGAAGATGAACGACGCGTATTGATCATGTTGACACCCCATGGACACGAACTCCGCGCTGCGGCACTGAACGTGCCACAAACCCTGGCGGGCCAGCTTGGAGTCGATCCGGCTTCCGTCGAGGACCTACGCGACGCGGTGCAGGCCATGGTTCGCATACTCGCTCGTCGCTACACCTAACCGTTATCTCCCTCGACAGGAGGCTAGTCATGGCTACCGCTACTTGTACTGGCTACGCAGTCCAAGATGCCAATTCCCCATTGATTCCATTTTCGTTCTCACGCCGGTCACCTCGCCCTTTGGATGTTGTGATCGACATTCTTTATTGCGGCGTCTGCCATTCAGACTTGCATACAGCTCGCAACGAATGGGGCAACACCCTATATCCCTGCGTACCTGGCCATGAGATTGTCGGGCGGGTGACAGGGGTTGGCTCCGGCGTCACCCGCCACCAAATCGGGGACTTGGTGGCTGTGGGCTGTATGGTCGATGCCTGCCGTGAGTGCCCGAGCTGCCGCGAAGGGCTCGAGCAGTATTGCCAAAAGGGCATGGTTGGTACCTACAACGGAGATGACAACGTTCTCGGCGGTCATACCTTCGGAGGTTATTCTAGCCACATCGTCGTGCCCGAGGACTTCGTACTGCAGGTTCCAGACAGCCTCGATCCAGCTGGTGCAGCACCGCTGCTGTGCGCTGGAATCACCACGTGGTCGCCCCTGCGCCGCTGGGGGGCAGGTCCGGGCAAGAAAGTCGGGGTCGTCGGGCTAGGGGGGCTGGGGCACATGGCAGTCAAGCTGGCCCATGCACTGGGCGCCCATGTAGTGCTGTTTACTACCTCCGTATCCAAGGTTGCCGATGGTAGGCGGCTCGGTGCAGATGCGGTTGTGCTATCGAGCGACTCGCAGGCAATGCTCACCTACCAATCCAGCCTGGACCTGATCATTGATGCGGTATCCGCACCACATGACATTGACCTTTATTTGGACTTGCTTGGCCGCGACGGCACATTGGTGCAGATTGGCGCACCAGACGAACCGCTACCAGTCAGTGCCTTCAGCCTCATCACGGGACGACGCTCTATCGCCGGCTCGGCGATCGGAGGCATTGCCGAGACCCAGGAAATGCTCGATTTCTGTGGTGAGTACGGCATCACTGCCGACATCGAGATTATTCCCATCCAGCAGATCGAACAGGCCTATGCGCGAATGTTGCGCAGTGACATCAAATACCGCTTCGTCATCGACATGGCTTCGTTGAAGACCGCCTAGGAGATAGAGCCATGTATGAACTGTTGAGCCAGACCCACAAAGGGTTAGCCATGCTCTCAGTGCTACTGACGCTGGGTTGGGTCAGCATAGTACTGACAGCGCCGCGGATCGCTGGCGAGCTGGGAAGACCACGAAAGCTTGTTTATACGGGAGCGATGGCCATGACCGGCTTAACTGGCCTGTCCGGCCTGGTATTGGTCGTCGTCGCACAAGGCACCTGGCTAAAGCTGATATTTCCCTGGCTTGGTCTGATCGCGGTCGCAGGCCATGGTTTTTCCGGGACATCCAGCCGGCGCGCCCTGGTAGCGGGCAGCAAAATGCCAGCGTTGGTGGCAGCCTCGCTCCAACTCCTGTTTCTCATTACAGCTTACGGCCTGATGACGCTTAAACCATTCTAACATGTAGCGATCGAGATCTATCCCCTGGAGCCCGAAAGTAACGGAGTCGAGGATTTTTAAAGTCTGAAGGTTTTTTCGATGCAACGTATGCGCCCGGCGAACACACACCTTCAGAGTCCCGACATGAAGAGCAATGGTGTCAACCTAAAATACGTGGACACCATCGTCCATAATGCAAGGATCACCATGCACCAGTGCAACTCTTATCCCAAGCCCTTCAAGGCAAAAGCCGTTCAGGAATGCCTGCAACCTGACGTGAGCGTTAGGGCAGAAACACCAGTCTGATTCGCAAGTAGATAGCCCTCTTCCGTGACCGCCTCTCCGGGCTGCTGGGTTTCCCCTTTTCCCAGGCGACCACTTTGGGCACCTTTCAGCAAAACCATAACCTACAGTCAAAAAGATACCTACGGATAGGTATCATCCGCTAAATTCCAACCAACGACAGAGAAGTCTTTAAGGCCGCACCAAAATGAGGGTTTCTCGTTACTGAAAGCGGCTTAAAGTTACCTTCAGACTAGCCAGCAACCAGAGCACGCCAACGCTTCGCCGCCAACCATTGGCTATAGGAAAAGAAGAGCCCTCATTGCCAAGGGCTCTTAAAGTGATACTCAGCGCTCGATCAACTGCTTAACGCTGCTCTGTGGAATTTGCTGTTTCTTGCCTTGGCTATCTTCGAACTCAAGCATACCCGTCTTACTATCCAGCCGAGGTTTATCTGTGGTAGTAAGCACCTGACCATCCCTTGTCATGATCAGGTACTCAGAAGAACAACCGACCAATACAAATGCACAAATCGCAGCGACAAAAATGCTTTTCATCTTACTCCCCATAGAGATTCTGGTCTGAAGGAGGCCTATCCTTAAGAGGGCCCGTACGGATTTTAACTCGTATAGTCTCTCTCTATAACCCCAGGATAGAGGCTTTTCTCTACAAAATCGTGATAGCCTAAGCCAGTCAACAGAATCCCCGCGAAGGAATCTCTTGACTGGCCGCCCAACTGGGCGGCCTTCTTATTACAATCAAACACTTAGCAACTGCTTGGGCTTGCCCCATCCCGCTAGACAGATTGGTTGACCTAACAAGCCACCGCCTCACACTGCATGGAATTTAGATATTTCAGTGCCAAGTGCCGGCGCCGTGCGTTTTAGAACCGCTCGATGTAGTCGAACACCTCGGCCCGGCGCTCATCAAGGGACCGGTAAATCCGCTGGCTCAGTCGTTCGGTTTTCAGCGTGGAGAAGAAACTTTAAGGCACCTATGCCAACTGAAACTCGAGGTGTTCGCCAGATCAACCAGGACCTGGGCATATAGCACCCTGACGAGATAGCGCTGCAGGCGGCTATGGATCTTCTTGATGATAACGCCCCTTTCCCGTGCGCGTGCTCCACGTAGGCCCTAGTACGCAGATCGCTGCGCATCCGTACTAGGGCGATCTCTCACAAGGCGTTGCTGGCAGCGCAATCAACACCTCGATTCAGTCGGTGGTTGAATCATTTACCAGATGAGGCTGGCAACAAACTTGTCCCGCACAGGATCGCCAGTACGGCCTCACCTCGCAACCGCTCGGGATTATCGCCGGACACTACCGGGAGGGTTGCGGTAGTTTGCGGACCAATCAATACCTAATCCGCTCAACAGGCACTTGGCATGCTACTATGTCAGACGCTCAAATATGGCATCGAGTACACAACCTACGATTTAGTAACAGCCAACGCCTGACCAATAGGCGCAGCGTTGCCACCGGATTCTGCAGTGAGAAAATCACCGTTCTCGTACGCCGGGCAGCAGTAGTAGCACCTGTTTTTTTGCTCATAGGAAGAAAACAGAAGCATCGCCATACTTGCTCTCCTTTCCCTTGGGCGACGAGAACCAGGGTAAGCATTCAGGCCTGACACAGCTCAACTCCATCAGAGTGCTATGGTTTAAGTGCTTGCCGCTCATATGCCGCCCATAGATAGATCGCACCTACCAATACAGACATGCAACTCGTACAGTAGGTGCGAAGTAGCTCTCAGCGAGTTGTAATTGAGAGGGAAACGTCGATATTGCCACGAGTTGCATTAGAATACGGACAGACTCTGTGAGCTTCTGCCACAACCTCTTCGGCCAGTGCCTGATCGACGCCGGCAAGTATCACTTCGAGCGCGACGCTCAGAGCGAAACCACCACTGCCGTTGGGAACGAGGCTTACTCTAGCACTGACCTCCACATCATCATCCTTGATTTTTTGTTCCTTATTGCGCGTCACATGGATGACCGCATTACCGAAGCAAGCTGCATAGCCCGCGGCAAACAGTTGTTCGGGGTTGGTCGCGTTACCCTTGCCGCCCAAGGCGTTGGGCAGCGCCAGTTGCAGGTCAAGCAAGCCATCATCGCTATGGATCGTGCCGTTGCGACCGCCAACAGCAGTGACTTTCGTGGAATACAGGGTGGTGCTCATGGTGCCTTCTCCTTAGATGGTTTTTAAAAACTATATTTCTAGGGAATAAATTGCTATCAATCTATTTACGCCTCCGTGTCCTGCACTATTCAAATTTTCCAGCTCTTACTGTAGTTATACCTCCTCAATGGTTTTGTCAGGACCGCACTCCCTTGCTGCAGATAAAACCCTACGGTAGTTTCTGCTATTCATGCCTGCACTCCCGTACTGGAAACGGATGTCTTGTACCGGTCGAACAACGAAACGATCAGTACGAAGAACAGCGGCACGAAGAACACGACAAGAATGGTTGCGCTGATCATGCCACCAACCAGACCGGTCGCAATTGAGTGCTGACTTCCAGAGCCCGCCCCAGATGCAATAGCCATTGGCAATACGCCGAAAGTGAATGCGAGGGATGTCATCAAGATAGGACGTAGACGTAATTTCGATGCCTCGACGGCTGCCTGAACGACAGACCTCCCCTCCTGCTCATACAAGCTCTTGGCGAACTCGATGATCAGGATCGCATTCTTTGCAGTCAATCCGACAGTAGTCATCAGACCAACCTGAAAGTAAACGTCTGCCGTCAAATCTCTCCAAAGGGTCGCCACGACAGCCCCCAAGATACCTAGAGGTACTACAAGAACAACGGCAATAGGCACCGACCAACTTTCATACAATGCCGCTAGGCAAAGAAACACTATCAGCACTGTCAAGGTATAGAGCATAGGTGCTTGGTTGCCTGTCTTGATTTCCTCATAGGACAATCCGCTATAACTCAGCGAAATTCCATTTGGCAGTGCTTTCATGATCTCGGAAATGGCGACCATTGCTTCCCCAGTGCTGTATCCAGATGCGGGCTGCCCTAGTATCTGTACAGCCGATATCCCGCTAAAGCGCTCTAGCTTTGGAGAGCCGGAAACCCATTCTCCCGAGGCAAATGCCGAGAAGGGGACCATCTGCCCCAGGGCATTGCGCACATACCACTTATCGAAGTCTTCAGGGCCGATACGCGAACTGTCATTTCCTTGCAGATAGACACGCTTCACGCGTCCCCGATCAATGAAATCATTGACGTACAACGAGCCCCAGGCAGCGGACATGGTGTCATTGATCGACTGAATGCTGACCTGCAATGTCCGCGCCTTTTCATCGTCGATGTCCACCCGATACTGCGGCTCATCATCCTTGCCATTAGGGCGAACCGCTTGTAATACAGGGCTCTCTTGAGCGAGTTCCAGGAATCTATCACGGGCAGCCATCAAGGCTTCGTGGCCGAGGCCCGCCCTGTCCTGAAGGTAAAGATCGAACCCCATTGCATTGCCCATTTCAAGAATCGCAGGCGGAACGATAGCCAATACGGTTGCATCCTTGATTTTTGAAAAATGAACATTGGCTCTTTCCACCAAACTGAAAATGTCCTGTCCTTTTCTTGTTCTTTCCTTCCAGTCCTTCAGCATTACGAACCCTATCCCTGCGTTCTGCCCCCGGCCAGCAAAATTGAAACCATTGACCGTCAGGATGGAACTGGCGACGTCACCTTCCTCCTCCAGCAAATAGCGTCTTATTTCATCGAGCACTGCCGAAGTTCTCTCCGCGGAAGAGTTGGCTGGCATACGCACCTCCACGAAAACTACCTTCTGGTCTTCTCCCGGCAAGAAAGCACTGGGAATTCCGCTGAACAGATACCCGGTGCCAATAGTGATCAACAGAAATATCAACAAATAGCGACCGCGATGTATAAGCATCCCAGCGACGCCGCGCTCAAAGCGTTGGGTATTACGGTCGAAACAGCGGTTGAACCAGCCGAAGACCCCTTTCTTCTCAACGTGCCCCCCCACTTTCGGTGATTTGAGAATAGTGGCACAGAGAGCCGGCGTGAAAATCAGCGCAACCAGTACGGAAAGCCCCATGCACACGACGATGGTCACGGCGAACTGCTTGTAGATGATCCCAGCTGAACCACCGAAGAAAGCCATGGGAACGAACACTGCCGACAGAACCATGCCGATGCCAACCAGCGCCCCTGAAATTTGGCCCATGGACTTTCGGGTAGCTTCCAGTGGCGAGAGCCCTTCTTCATGCATCAGGCGCTCGACGTTTTCCACTACTACGATGGCATCGTCCACCAGCAACCCGATCGCCAGAACCATGGCATACATGGCCAGGGTGTTGATGCCAACCCCGAACAGCGGCAGAACCGCGAATGCCGCCAGTAGCACGACTGGTATCGCCAGGGTGGGAATCAGTGTTGCACGCAAGCTCTGCAAGAACAGATACATCACAATGAACACCAACACGACGGCTTCGAAGATGGTGTGTATCACCGACTCGATCGACGCCTCGACAACAGGCGTAGTGTCATACGGGTAGATAACTTCTACACCGTCCGGCAGGCTTGCCTTTTGCTGCTCTATCACCCCCCTGATGGCATTGGCCGTCTCCAGCAGGTTTCCACCTGGAGCCAGTCGTAACGCCAAGCCGGCCGAAGCCTTGCCATTGTATTGGGTACTGAAAGAAAAATTGTCCGCCCCCAGTTCCACGGTAGCAACATTTTTGAGCCGCACCTGTGAGCCATCGGCATTCACCTTGACCAGTATTTCCTCGAACTCTTCTGGAGTGGTCATACGTGTCTTGCCAATTACCGTCGCATTCAACTGGACACCGCTGCGGGTGGGTAGCCCACCCAATTGGCCAGACGACACCTGGACATTCTGCTCGCGAATCGCGGTAGCTACATCAGAGGGCATCAGTTGGTAGCTATTCAGTTTGTTCGGATCAAGCCATATGCGCATCGCATAGGGGGAGCCGAAGAGCAGGACATCACCAACCCCATCGACACGCGAGATTGGGTCTTGCAGGTCGGAGGCGATGACGTTGCTCAAGTCAGAACTGTTCATCTTGCCGGTGGTATCCACCAGTCCAACGAACAGAAAGAAGTTCTGCTGGTATTTGACAACACGCAAGCCCTGACGCTGGACCTCTTCCGGTAGGCGAGGAGTGGCCAGTTGCAGTTTGTTCTGCACCTGCACCTGAGCGATGTCAGGGTCGGTGCCCTGCTCGAAGGTGACGATAATGCTCATGCTACCGTCGGAGTTGCTTTCCGCCGACATGTAGCGATAGCCATTCAGACCGCTAAGTTGCTGCTCAATGACCTGCACGACCGTATCCTGAACCGTTTTGGCCGAGGCGCCAGGGTAGGTCACCTGGATAGATACCGCAGGCGCTGCGATGTTCGGATACTGGCTGATCGGAATGTTCAGCAACGACAGCGTCCCGGCAAGCATCGCGACAATGGCCAACACCCAGGCGAAAATAGGCCGTTCGATGAAAAAACGTGACATGCCCGGAGTTCCTCAGTGCACGGTAACTGTTTGCTGACCGAAGCTGAGGGCCAACTTGACATTCGATGCGTCTACAGGCTGGACCCGGATACCTTTACGGGCACGCTGCACCCCCTCTACTACGATCCGGTCACCCTCCTGCAATCCCTGTTCGATCAACCAGGCATTACCAACGGTGCGAAGAGTCTGTACTTCGCGTCGCTCTACGGTGTTGTCCTTCCTGACCAGCCAAACGTAGGGCGCTCCTCTGGCATCCCTGAGCAAAGCCTGCTGAGGCACCAACAATGCTGAGTTGCGAGTCCCCTCTTCCAGTTGAGCGCGCACAAACATGCCAGGTAGCAGCTTGCGCTGGGGATTGGGAAACTCGGCGCGAAGAGTGACTGCACCAGTACTTGGGTCCACATGCACTTCGGAAAACTTCAGCGTACCGGGCAGCGGATAACGACTACCATCGTCAAGGATCAGGCCAACCCGAGCCAGAGCCTCACTATCGCTGCCCTGCAATTGTCCTGACTCCAGTGCTTGTTGCAGGCCGAGCAGTTTGGTAACAGGTTGAGTAACGTCGACATAGATAGGGTCCAGTTGAGTCACAGTGGCGAGCGCCTGCGTCTGGCTATCGGTGACCAACGCACCTTCGGTCACGGTAGACCGACCTATACGCCCAGAGATCGGAGCAAGCACCTTGGTGTATTGGACATTAATACGAGCCACCCGCGCTTCAGCCTGTGCCTGTTTCCAGTTCGCCACAGCATCATCATGCTGCTGCAGGCTCACGGCATTAGCTTGCAATAGCCGCCCATAACGGCGAGCCAGGTTCTCCGTCGTGATCAAATTGGCTTCGGCCCTGGCCAATTGCGCCTCATAGGTCCGCGGATCGACCTGATACAACTGCTGTCCCTGTCTAACTTCGTTGCCCTCGATGAACAGACGCTTCTCGACAATTCCCGAGACTTGGGGGCGTACCTCTGCAACCCGGTAGGCCACTGTTCTACCTGGTAGATCACGCGTGAGGGTCAGAGTCTGGGCTTGCACCTTGTATACCCCTACCTCTAGGTCTGAACCGGCCGTTGCCTGCCCCTCCCCTCCACAACCAGCAATGCTTGTAGCGACAGCCAGAGAGAGCAGCCCTTGCAGGATGCGTCGTGAATTTCTCATAGCCACAGGTCTCACCTCCCAATGCTCCTCTTGCTGTGGACCCAGGGAAAACACTTGCCTACGATCCGCCTGCCCCGCTGACTCAAGTGCGGAGCCCATCGAGAATCGGTAGACAGAACAGGCCCAACGGTTGGAGGGCGTCCATCCATGTGCCGCCCCTCTTTTCGGAAACCGCTGCCGACGATGCCTGAGGACTGCTGGCAGTCCCTTCGGGATGGCCTCGGAGAGGTTACGGTTCTTGAGCAGCGAATCAGTTTTTAGCAATTATATTGCTAACAATTGAATTTGAGAACCTGAATTTTCCTTACCCCCACCAAGTGCAAGTTATTCCCTTGCCACCCTCCCAGGTGAACTCACTACCACCGGAGCACTCTGGACTGCCCTTGGCAGTACTGACTGTGTCTGACCTCTACTAGATCCTGAAACGCCGAGCCAATGCCTGCAAGTCACGCCCCAGGCACACGAGTCTCCGGGTAGCACCATTGATCTGGCGAGTGTTTTCCACTGTCGACGGTGCCATTTCCTGTACCCGTACGGCACTATCGTTTACCTGCGCAGCAACCACAGCTCTGCTGTCCCGTTGCCGTAGCTATCTGACTGACGCGCACCTCGATGGCAGCATTGAGCGCCAGCAGGTTGGTCTGCTCGGCCAGAGTTTTCACCTCGACAGCAACCGTGGATTCCTGAGCGCGAGATTGGCGTGGGTCAGCACAAGCAAACTGGTACAGACCGTGCCAAAATCGCGTTCACCAGCACGGATGGCTCTCGCCAGGCTGTGCTCGTCCAGCACAGCCGCGGCAGGTGTGCAAGCACCTGCCAGAACACCAGATCGGTGGCGCCGATGGCCCCTCGCAGCGTGGTGCAGTGAGGCGCCAGCAGCACGCACTGAACCAGCCCAGGTCCTCGCGCAGGTCGCCGACACTGGTGCACTCCCTGTCGAAGGTACCGCTCAGCCGGCCCTGGTGGACGAGGTGGTTGCCTGTATGGAAATAACGACGCATCCCCGAATGCGGGCGCGCCCCTACACGTCGACCTGTCCGGCCAACTCACCCTGGTCACCGGCGCCGACGCCGACGCCGGCAGCGGCCTCAGCCAAGGCTTCGCCCTGGTGCTGGCTGCGGCCGGCGTCGCGAACGCCCGTCGGACAACGATCACCACCGCCGGCAGTCAGCCCCGATCAAGATCCTCGACCTACGTGATGCCGCCTCTCTACCGGTACGCATTCCGCGAGCTGCCCCAGCCCCACGGGACCATCGGCTTCTTGGTCAACAATGCAAGAGCGGTAGCGCCCTGGACTGAAACCGGAGGCCATGGACGAGCTGCTCACCACCGATGATCCGGCACACAACTTCTCCGTCACTTCTTCAGCCAAACCTTTCCGTCCCAAAAGCGCAGAGGGAATACACTGTGCCGACACCACCTAGTGATCCAAAAGAAACGGCATCACGAAGTGCTACGCATAGCAGCGACTGAAAGAGCTGCACCATACGCCCCAGGAAACTCTCGGAGCTTACTCCACCCCGTTGTATGTTGAGCTAGACAAGATCAAAAAGGAGAAATCGATGAGGCAAGTCAGCCTGCTCACACTCTTCTGCCAGACCATACTGGCCTGGAGCTTGGTCTTGTCCCTAGGCAGCGGGGCCAGGGCCACAGAATCGGACGTGCAGGCGCCCGTCGAGCTAAGTCAACTCAGCGCACAACTTGATCTGATCCGCCAGAGCGTCACCGCCGACACCAGTGACGACCTCCTCGCCGAGTTACGCCAGAGCGCGCTGCAGGTCCAGCGCCAGGCCGACGCCCTGCTCGCGCTGCGGGTCGACGACATCGAGCGGGTCGACGACCAGTTGAAAGTGATCGGCCCACAGCAGCCCGACGAGGCGGAAAGCCTCGCCGCCCAGCGCCAGACCCTGACCCGGCAGAAGAACACCCTGCTCGACGACGAACGCCAGGCCACCCAGCTCGGCCAGTCGTCCCGCGACCTGGCGGCACAGATCGTCAACCTGCGCCGCAGCCTGTTCAACTCGCAGATCAGCAGTCGCGCGGCGACACCGTTTAGCCCGAGCTTCTGGTCGACCTTGATCCGTCCCAGCGACGACGACCTGCGTCGGCTGGACAAGCTGAAGGCGGAGGCCCTGGTCGCCTTCGACAGCGCCATCGCGCCCGGACACCGCTGGGCCTTCGCCGGAACCCTGCTGGCCACCGTGCTGGTCTGGAGCTTCGGCCGCCGCCTGCTGGAGCGCATGCTTACCTGGGCGATGATCCGCTGGCTACCGGAGGGCCGCCTGCGGCGCAGCGCCCTGGCCCTGGCAGTCGGGCTGGCGACCATCCTGACCATCGTCGGCGCGGTGTCGCTAATGCGCTGGGGCCTGGAAAGCAACGCCAGCCTGAGCCCCGACATGGCCAGCCTGACCGATCAACTGGTGAGCCTGGCGAGCTTCTGCGCCTTTATTGCAGGCCTCGGTCGTGCCCTGCTGATGCTGCCGAGGCCATCCTGGCGGCTGCCGGGGATTCCTGACCGGATCGCCAGCGCCCTCGGCCCGTTCCCGGCGACCCTCGCGATGGCACTAATGCTGATGGCTACCGAGGAACGGATCAACAGCGTCATTGGCGCCAGCCTGGCCCCGACCGTCGCCCTCAACGGCCTGACCGCGCTGGTCACCGCGCTGATCTTCGCCGCCGCTTTGCTGCGCTATCACCGGGTGCGGCGCAAGTTCGAACTGGAACGGCCAAGCGGAATCTCCGGACTGATTCCCTTCCTCGCCTCGGTCTGGGTCGCGGCAATCCTCCTCACCCTGTTCACTGGCTACCTATCGCTGGCTTACTTCCTCACCGTCAAGCTGCTCTGGATCAGCGTGGTCGCGACCACCAGCTACTTGCTGATCGCCTTCTTCGGCGACATCTGCGAGACACTACTCTCACCCAAGCACCCCAGCGGCCTGGCCCTGGCCAACGCGCTCGGCCTGTCGCCGCGCCATCAGGCTCAGGCCAGTACCGTTCTGGCCGGCATCGGTCGCACCCTGCTGCTGCTCGCCGCGTTGCTGCTGGCCTTCCTACCCGCCGGCTCGAACCCCAGCGAACTGCTGCAGGGCTTCACCCAACTAGGCGAAAGCAGCAAGAGCCTAGGCAACCTGAACATCGTCCCACAGGACATCTTGGTCGCCCTACTGCTTTTCGTCGGCGGCCTATTTGCCCTGCGCATCGTTAAGCACTGGCTGAGCGAGCGGCTGCTACCGGAAACGAACATGGATGCCGGCATGCGCGCCTCACTGGTGACTCTGGTCGGCTACCTCGGCTTTGTGTTCCTGGCGATGCTGGTGATGTCTGCTCTGCGGATCAACCTGACCAACCTGACCTGGGTGGTCAGCGCCCTCTCAGTGGGTATCGGCTTCGGCTTACAGGCCATCGTGCAAAACTTCATCTCCGGACTGATCCTGCTCACCGAGCGGCCAGTAAAGGTCGGAGACTGGGTCAGCCTGGGTGGGGTCGAGGGCGACATCCGGAGGATCAATGTGCGCGCAACCGAAATCCAGATGTCCGACCGCTCGACGGTGATCGTACCCAACTCGCAGTTCATCTCGCAGAACGTGCGCAACGTGACCATGGGCAACGCCCTCGGAGTGGTCGGAGTCAACCTGACACTGCCGTTGGACACCGACGTGATGAAGGTCCGTGAGCTGCTCTTGCAGGCGTTCGCCGAGCACCAGGCGATCCTCGACGCGCCGGTGCCCTCGGTGACCTTCAAGGACCTCGCCAGCAACGGCCTGGTCCTCACCGCCACCGGCTACGTCAACAGCCCACGCTCAGTGTCCGGGGCGCGCAGCGACTTGCTCTTCATCGTCCTTGATCGGCTCAGAAACGAGGGCATCGCGCTGTCCTCACCACAGAGCCTGGTGATGATCCAAGATGTTGAAACGGCCGAAACGGCCCTACCGTCACAGGGCCAAGCCTATAATTGAGGCCCTGACAGAAGGTTCCGGAAAGTAGCGCGTTCGCTGAGATGCTTGACTACAACCTCAAGAACTGGATGGCTCTGATGCGTTACGTGGATGACGGCAACCTATCCATCAACAACGGATCGAGACCAGACCCAGGCCCTGGTGCAATCTAACTGGCTACTTGCTGGCTCACGGCACAGTGGCCAGCAAAGTGTGGCGTTGATGGCACTGGTCCAGTCAGCTCGCCT
Organism: Pseudomonas sp. HS-18; assembly: GCF_020401845.1. Taxonomy (NCBI): domain Bacteria; kingdom Pseudomonadati; phylum Pseudomonadota; class Gammaproteobacteria; order Pseudomonadales; family Pseudomonadaceae; genus Pseudomonas; species Pseudomonas sp. HS-18. The sequence goes on along the minus strand of NZ_CP084413.1, from coordinate 2,273,447 downwards.
GAAAGGACGCGTCCATATGCCTACTTAAAGGACGCGCTTACACGCCACCGAATCAGATGGCCTATACACCGGCCGAATTGCCTTCCGTTCAACTGGACACTTGTCGACACGGTGGGTGCTGCTTATTCGCCGACACCAACTAAATCTAAAAAAGCGTTTTATTTCTCCGACACCATATTCAATACTCGCTTCGTCAACGGAGTCCCCGCGAAGGAAACCGAAGACGGGCCTCGTTTCGACGAGGCCTTTTGTTCTCACCCCGAACCTGCAGGTCTTTACCTAAAACTCCGCTACCAGCCCTAAGAATCTAGCCCTGAGGGTGATCCCATGAACGAATCGCGCACGCTCCATGAACTACTCTCTGGCGATGCTGGCGCTTGGCTTGCCCTGGCGATATGGGCTGTCAGCATATGTACTGCAGCCGCCATTTGGCACATATGTGATCTAGGCTAGTTTCAAATGGGTGTAACCATAAGCGCCAGTACGAACAGCAAGGTGACGATGCCTTTCCGGGTGACGGTAAGCCGAGTGGTGAGAGCCCGGAACCGTGTCGCCTACACCAGCAGCCGGCCCAGGATGGAACGAGGCATTTTAAAAGTGCTCACCATCTTCTTGCAGCCCACGAAGTGCTGTTGAGGCTTCACGCTGGTGACGCGCAGGCCGGCCGCTACAGATATCACGCAGCGGTTTCTATATTTGGCAACCGCCGCCTCCCTCGGCGAGGGGGATGACGAATCGGTGCCTGAGCAAAGAGACCCGCACCATTCACCATGAGGTGAATGGGATCTATGGCCATCGCCGCATTAAGCCTGATCTGGCAGCCATTGAGCATGTGCATGACAGCAGCGGGCCCTCGCCTGCTCCACAGAGCCGGACTGCACGTTCAGCGGCTGATTTCCAGCAGTCGCCACGCACAGCCGATTGCCCCGAATCACCAGGCTCGCCAGCTCGCCTTGGATCGTACCGATCAGCACTGGGTCTTGAACACGACCTATGCGTGAACGACCTAACGTTAGTTGTATCTGGCTGTCGCGCTTGGTCTCTAATCACGCGCCTAGGGGATCATGGAGACTAAAACTCTCAAGGGAACGATAAAGATCGCCCGCCCATGGAAATGAACTGCCCCCTTGGCCGCCAGAGAGAACTAGCAAGGCTGGTGGTTAGTGAAAATCCCAATGTAGTGACTCGCAATTGGCCGCTTGAACGCCCCGTCGACACCGGACGCCCAGCGATGTAGTACTGATCGAGTAAATCCGTCGGGCGGTCAGCGCGCCGTCCAGCTACAGCTATCACCAGGCTGGGGCCCTGCTGCGTCGACTGCATGAGCAATAGGTCAGCCCTAAAATGCAAAGCGGGCTCACCGCGTCATGCGTGACCACTATCTGTTGCTGGAACGGCAGCCCAAACAATTAGTGTGGCGACGATGCTAGCGACGTGAGGCTGGAAGCTGTCGAGCAACGCTTCAGCGGCGAACGACCTGCATCGCCGGCAATGGCTGAGCGATAACAGCTCGGTCTATGCGACTGAACAGACTTGGGCCCTTTGCCCGGCAGATCAGCCTCCCCCTTAACAACGCCGGCGTGCAGCCCTCAGAGCAATGGAATGGCAGAGTGTTTCGTGAAGATCATGAACTACCACTACATCCGCCATCTGCCCAAGCCCCCCAAACTCAATCGATCGCCCCCTGTGCAATCCGACCAACGCCTTCAAGCATTACAGTGAGGAGCATCCTCACAGAGCACTACTGCCCACCTCGAGGAGTTCAGGTCAAGCAGCCTAACAACGTTCGGGGATTCCTGAGCTACAGGGGCAACTGCACCAAATGATACTCCCGTGTCGTCAGCAGTCCCTGTTTAGCTCGTTCAACTGTTCGGGCTTAGGTCAGAGGGAAGACGGGAGGCAGCTTGGGCTCCTACTAGTGCTCGCGACACCGCGCGACCTGCAGCTTGCCTCTCGTCGCTCTCACCTTCGATCCTATCGAAAGTCGCAGACACAAGCGGGCCACGCCCACGAAGCGCAGGGCAACAGAGCCCGCTGCGCGCCCCCTCTCGCGCCGATCACGGCGGCGCACGCCCACGCCAATCAGCGTTCTTGCCGTGCTGGATGCCCGCTGGGTATGCTCCGCGCACCATACGGAGATAGCTGTACGCCATCACAGGCTGCCATTCAGGGAAGAGGCCATGAAGCATCTGTTTCGCTGGGCGATCTGGCTCGCTGTCGTCGTTGCGCTGGTACAGACGGCGCGCCATACGCTGGACATGCGCAGTTGGCCGAAACCCCAGGCCCGGGTCGTGCGCACGGAAGTGTAAGAGTCCATCGACGACACCCGCCCCAGGTCGCAGAGCGAGCGCGAACGCCAGCGGCAACGCCTGTACCCTCCGATGAAGTATCTGGCCATCGTCTACTACGCCTTCGATGCCAACGGCATGCGCTGGACCGGTCATTCGCGCGGCAGCCGGTACAGCACCCGGGACAGGGCCATGGGCCAGGCCGCTGAGTTCCCGGCCGGGCGTACGGTTTCGGTGATCTACAACCCGAAGGACCCCAGCGACACCGACATGAAATTCTGGTGAGCGGCCACCCGCCACCCCGTCCGGACGTCTGATATCTCCTACAAGGTCAAAGGGCATATACTCCTGCGCTTTCATCCAGGCGAGCCACGAGCGGCCATTCCGTGCCTGGCGACCATGCCCGCCCCCGCAGGCCCAGGACACCTCGTTCAGCCCATGACCGATACCGGCGTTGTCCCTACCATCCTCGTTGTCGACGACGAGTTGCGCTCCCGCGAAGCCCTTTCACGGGTGCTCGCCGACGAGTTCCAGGTGCTCCTTGCCGAATCGGCGGAGCAGGCGCGCGAGCAGCTCGAACAGCACCCGGTGGCGGTGATCCTCTGCGACCAGCGCATGCCCGGCGTGCAGGGCATCGACTTCCTCAGGGAAGCCCGCGAGCGCTGGCCCGAAGTCGTGCGCATCGTGCTCTCTGGCTATACCGACTCCGAAGACATCATCGCCGGGGTCAACCAGGCCGGTATCTACCAGTATCTGCTCAAGCCCTGGCTGCCCGAGCACCTGCTCAGCACCGTGCGCAACGCTGTGGAGAGCCGCGCGCTGAACAACCATCTGCAGCGCCTGGACCTGGACCTGCGCGCCGCCACCCCGGTGCTGCGGCGGCGCAACCAGCAGGCGCTGGACAAGGTCCGCGAGGCCTTCGACTTCGCGCGCATCGTCCGCGCCCCGGGCAGCCCGCTGGATGCCCTGTGCGAACTGGCCGCACGGGTGGCGCGCTTCGACCTGGCGGTCCTGCTGCTGGGTGAATCGGGGACCGGCAAGGAGCTGCTGGCGCGCGCCATCCACTACGCCAGCCCGCGCGCCGGCAATGCCTTCATCATGGAAAACTGCGCCGCCCTGCCCGACTCGCTGCTCGAATCCGAGCTGTTCGGGCACAAGCGCGGTGCCTTTACCGGTGCGCACCAGGACCATATCGGCCTGATCCAGCGGGCCCATGGCGGCACGCTGTTCCTCGACGAGATCGGCGACACCTCGCCGGCCTTCCAGGTCAAGCTGCTGCGCGTGCTGCAAGAAGGCGAGCTGCGCCCGGTCGGCGCCACCACCCCGGTGCGCGTCGACGTGCGCGTGGTCGCCGCGACCCACCGCGACCTGGAAGCCGACGTCCAGGCCGGGCGTTTCCGCAGCGACCTCTATTACCGCCTGGCCGGCGTCTCGCTGGCCCTGCCACCCTTGCGCGAACGCAGTGGCGACCTGCTGCCGATCGCCAGCAAACTGCTCGCCGATGCCAGCCAGGAACTCGACCTGCCCGGCCTGCGCTTCGCCAGCGATGCACTGGGCAGCCTGCTCGGCTACCCCTGGCCGGGCAACATCCGCGAACTGCGCAACGAAATCTACCGCGCGGCGGCCCTCTGTGATGGCCAGGAAGTCGGCGCCCGAGCGTTTTCCTGGAAAGTCCTGCAGGGCCAGGCACGCAGTGCACTGCCCAGCGCGGCACCTGGCGAGCGCCCGGCCGGCACCCTGCAGGAGCAGCTCGATGCCATCGAGGCCACGCTGCTGCGCGAGGCCCTGCTGCGCCATCGCTGGAACAAGACCCACACCGCGCGCGAGCTGGGCCTGTCGCGCGTCGGCCTGCGCCAGAAGCTGCGCCGCTTCGGCCTGGAGGAAACCCCATGAGCGCAATGTTCCGCGTGCTCTGGCTGCAGTCCGGTGGCTGCGGCGGCTGCAACATGTCACTGCTGTGCGCCGACACCCAGGACTTCGCCGGGCTCTGGCGCAGCGCCGGAATCGAACTGCTCTGGCACCCCTCGCTGTCGCTGGAAAGCGGCAATGAGGTGCTCACGATCCTCGACGACTGCCTGAGCGGGCGCACCCACCTGGATGCGCTGTGCATCGAAGGCGCGCTGCTGCGCGGGCCCAATGGCACCGGGCGCTTCCACGTCCTGGCCGGCACCGGCATCCCGATGATCGACTGGGTGCGGCGCCTGGCAGCCGTCGCCGACTACACGCTGGGCATCGGCACCTGCGCGGCCTACGGCGGGATCACTGCAGCCGGCACCAACCCCACCGACGCCTGCGGCCTGCAATACGACGGCGAGCGCCCCGGTGGCCTGCTCGGTGCCGACTACCGCTCGGCCCGTGGCCTGCCGGTGATCAACGTCGCCGGCTGCCCGACCCACCCCGGCTGGGTCACCGATACGCTGATGGCCCTGGCCGCCGGGCTGTTCGCCAACCAGGACCTGGACGCCCTCGGCCGCCCGCGCTTCTACGCCGATCAACTGGTCCACCACGGCTGTACGCGCAACGAGTTCTACGAGTACAAGGCCAGCGCAGTGAAGCCCTCGGACCTGGGCTGCATGATGGAAAACCTCGGCTGCAAGGGCACCCAGGCCCACGGCGACTGCAACAACCGCCTGTGGAACGGCGAAGGCTCGTGCACCCGCGGCGGCTACGCCTGCATCAACTGCACGGCGCCAGGCTTCGAGGAGCCGGGGCATGCCTTCCACCTCACGCCCAAGCGTGCCGGCATCCCCATCGGCCTGCCCACCGACATGCCCAAGGCCTGGTTCGTGGCCCTGGCCGCGCTGTCCAAGTCGGCCACCCCGGAGCGCGTGCGGCAGAACGCCACCGCCGACCATGCGCTGATCGCTCCGGCCATCCGCCCCACCTCGCGACGCTAGGGAGCCCCGCGCATGACCCGTCTACTGGTCGGCCCGTTCAACCGCGTCGAAGGCGACCTCGAAGTCCAGCTGGACATCGAGGACGGCCAGGTGCGCTCGGCCCAGGTCAACGCCACGATGTACCGCGGCTTCGAACAGATACTCCGCGAGCACGCCCCGCTCGATGCGCTGGTCTACGCGCCGCGCGTGTGCGGCATCTGTTCGGTGTCGCAGTCGGTCGCCGCGGCGCGGGCCCTGGCCGGGCTGGCCGGTATCCAGCCGCCGGCCAACGGGCTGCTGGCCATCAACCTGATGGCGGCGACGGAAAACCTCGCCGACCACCTGAGCCACTTCTACCTGTTCTTCATGCCCGACTTCGTTCGCCCGCTGTACGCCGAGCGCCCCTGGTACGCCGATGCCGTGGCCCGCTTCACCCCGCACAGCGGCAGCCAGCAACGTCTGGCCCTGGCCGCGCGCAAGCGCTGGCTGGACCTGATCGGCACCCTGGGCGGCAAGTGGCCGCATACCGGCTCGGTGCAGCCGGGCGGCTCCACCCGTGCCATCGACCCGGCCGAGCGCCTGCGCCTGCTGACGCGGGTGCGCGAGTTCCGCCAGTTCCTCGAAAGCGAACTGTTCGCCGCACCGCTGGCGCGCATCACCGGGCTGGCCAGCGAAGCGCAGCTCTGGGAGTGGTACGCCGAAGCACCGGAGCACGGCGACCTGCGCCGCTTCCTGCGCATCGTCCTGGATGCCGGGCTGGAACACCTGGGCCAGGGGCCGGGGCTGTACCTGTCCTATGGCGCCTACCCGCAACCCGATGGCCACAGCAGCTTCGCCCAGGGGCTGTGGGATGCGGCGCGAGCCGAGGTGCGCCCACTGGCCCTGGAGGGTATCCGCGAGGACGCCAGCCACGCCTGGCTGGACGACCATGGCGGGCCGCTGCACCCGGCCCACGGGCAGACCGAGCCGAACCTGGACAAGCCCGCCGCCTACACCTGGAACAAGGCCCCGCGGCTGGCCGGCGAGGTGCTCGAAACCGGCGCCCTGGCGCGCCAGCTGGTCAGCGCCCAACCGCTGCTGCGTGACGCCGTGGCGCGCTGTGGCGGCAGCGTCTATACCCGTCTGCTGGCCCGCCTGGTGGAACTGGCACGGGTTGTGCCACTGATGGAAGACTGGTTGCTGGCGCTGCGCCCCGGCGAGCCCTATTACCTGGATGCGCCATTGCCCGACGACGGCAGCGCGGTGGGCCTCACCGAGGCTGCGCGCGGTGCGCTCGGCCACTGGCTGCGCATCGAGCGCGGGCGCATCGCCAGCTACCAGATCATCGCGCCGACCACCTGGAACTTCTCGCCGCGCGACGCCCAGGGCCGCCCAGGTGCCCTCGAACGGGCCCTGGAAGGCGCCCCGGTGCGCCCCGGTGAGCAGACCCCGGTTGCGGTGCAACACATCGTGCGTTCGTTCGACCCCTGCATGGTCTGCACCGTGCACTGACCCGGAGTGATGCCATGCAACGCCTGACCATCTCCCTCGACGAGCGCCTGGCCGAGGCCCTCGACCAGCTCATCCGCGCCCAGGGCTATGGCAACCGCTCCGAGGCCCTGCGCGACATCCTGCGTCGGCACATCGAGCAGGAGCGCCTGCGCCAGGACGCCGACGCGCTGCACTGCGTGGCCAACCTGAGTTTCGTCTACGACCACCACGCGCGCACCCTGGCCGAGCGGGTCATGACCCTGCAGCACGAACACCATGACCTGACCATCGCCAGCCAGCACGTGCACCTGGACCACGACCACTGCCTGGAAAGCCTGATGCTCAAGGGCCCGGTGCAGCACGTGCAGGCCTTCGCCGAACGCCTGAGCGCCGAGCGCGGCGTGCGCCACGCCCGCCTCAACCTGATCCCGGTGGCGGCCGCCGAGGGCCAGCACAGCCACGCCCACCCGCACCTGCATCCCACGAGCTGACGCGATGGCCCGCAAACCGCCCGCACCGCCGCTGGACGAAGACGCCTGGCTGGAAGTCATCGGCAAGATGGACGAGGTCTACTCGCAACTGGTCCAGGACGAGATCGCCCTGGAACAGAAGAACACCGAGCTGGAGCAGTCGCAGCAGTTCATTGCCGGGCTGCTGGCGTCGATGTCCGACATTCTCCTGGCCTGCGATCCGCAAGGGCTGATCGAGGAAACCAACCACGCCCTGCGCGAGAGGGTCGGCGGCGACGAGCAGAGCCTGCGCGGCCGTCCGGTACACGCCCTGCTCGCCGACGCCAGCAGTGGCGAGCGCCTGCGCAGCCTGCTCGCCAGCCTGCGCCAGCCCGGCGCCAGCGCCAGCCTGGAGGTCGATTTCCGCGGTGCCGATGGCGAGCCGCTGCCGGTGGACCTCAGTTGCACCGTGCGCAGCGGCGCCCACGGGCGCTGCCTCGGCCACGTGCTGGTCGGCCGCCCGCTGGGCGAGCTGCAGCACGCCTACCGGCAACTGCACGAGGCCCACGAAGCGCTCAAGCGCACCCAGCAGCAGTTGCTGCACGCCGAAAAGATGGCCTCCCTCGGCCGTCTGGTGGCCGGCGTGGCGCATGAACTGAACAACCCGATCAGCTTCGTGCTAGCCAATGCCCATGTGCTGGGCGGCTATGGCCAGCGTCTGCAAGGCTACCTGCGCGCAGTACACGAAGAGCTGCCCGCCGAGCAGCGCGCGGCGCTGCGTCAGCAACTGCGCATCGACCCGTTGCTGGCCGACCTGCCGTCGCTGATCGACGGCACCCTGGAAGGCGCCCAGCGCACCGCCGATATCGTCAGCGCGCTCAAGCGCTTCTCCGCGATGGACCGTGGCCAGCCGGGCGAGGTATCGCTCAATGAGGTGATCGAGCGCGCCATCCACTGGATCACCCGGGGCACCGCCCCGGACCTGCGCGTGCACTGGCAGCCCGGCGCGGATGTGCGTGTGCACGCCAATGCCGGGCAGTTGCTGCAGGTACTCATGAACCTGATGCAGAACGCCTACGACGCCGCTCGCGCGGGCGGCAACGCCGCGCAACTGTGGATCGCCCTGAGCCACGCCTCGGGCTGGGCCGAGCTGGCCCTGCGCGACAACGGCCCGGGGATCGCCGAGGAACACCTGAGCCAGGTCTTCGAACCCTTCTTCAGCACCAAGCCGGTGGGCCAGGGTACCGGGCTCGGCCTGTCGATCAGCTACGGCATCGTCGAAGGCTGTGGCGGCACCCTGCAGGCCGGCAACCACCCCGACGGCGGTGCGCTGTTCCACCTGCGCCTGCCCGCCCTGGGCTGACGCGCGCAACGCAAAGCGCCTGACCAGTACGTCCAGCGTGCTGGCAAGCGCTTGACCAGCTGCAGCGCGTCCAGGCCCGCCGAGGCTGGCGGCAGCGGGTTGGCACAGGGCTTGTATGAAGTTTTTCGGTTTTTTCATACACCCCGCTGGAGTTTCCATGCCTCGCCCGGCTGCCCCCCGCCCACCGACACCCGCCCCCTATGGCCTGTTCATCGGCCTGATCGCCTGCAATGCCCTGGCCTGGCTCTGGGCCCTGCTGGCCTTCCACGACTACCCACTGCTGCTCGGCAGCGCCGTGCTCGCCTACAGCTTCGGCCTGCGCCACGCGCTGGACGCCGACCATATCGCGGCCATCGACAACGCCACCCGCAAGCTGCTCCAGGAGGGCCAGCGCACCACCCATGTCGGCCTGTACTTCTCGCTCGGGCACAGCAGCGTGGTGATCATCGCCTCGGCGCTGATCGCGCTCAGCGCCCGCCGCCTGCAAGGCGCGCTGGAGGCCTTCCACGGCATCGGCGCACTGATCGGCACCTCGGTGTCGGCCGCCTTCCTGCTGCTGGTGGCGCTGATCAACCTGGTGATCCTGCGCTCGGTGTACCAGGCCTTCCGCCGGGTGCGCCGTGGCGAGCGGATCGGCGAGGCCGAGCTGCACGGCCTGCTGGCCGGCAGCGGACCGCTCGCGCGCCTGGCCCGGCCGCTGTTCGGGCTGATCCGCCGTGGCTGGCACCTCTACCCGCTGGGTCTGCTGTTCGGCCTGGGCTTCGACACCGCCACGGAAATCGGCCTGCTCGGCATCGCCGCCAGCCAGGCCGCCCAGCAGTTGCCGATGCTCTCGATCCTGGTGTTCCCGGCGCTCTTCACTGCCGGCATGGCGCTGGTCGACAGCGCCGACAGCGTGCTGATGACCGGCGCCTACCGCTGGGCCCAGGTGCGCCCGGCGCGCAAGCTCTACTACAACCTGACCATCACGTCGGCCTCGGTGCTGGTCGCGCTGCTGGTCGGCGGCCTGGAAGCGCTGAACCTGCTCGCCGGGCAACTCGGCCTGGAAGGCGGCCTGTGGGACGTGGTCGCCCGGCTCAACGAGCAGTTCGGTCTGATCGGCTACCTGATCGTCGCGCTGTTCGTCAGCACCTGGGCCCTGGCCTGGGTCGTCTACCGCTACAAAGGCTACGACCGCCTCGACCCGACGCCAGCCTGAACCGGCACCGGTCAGCAGCTTTCCAGCGCGCCCCTCACACTGGAAACCCGCTGACCAGTTACCGCCGAGCCAGCTGCCCCGGCCGCCTGTGCAGCCGGCGCAAAAGCCCCCGTGCCGGGGCCTGGCGGGCCTAGACCAAGGCCGAACACCGGCATGCGACGCAATGGCACAGGTCTTGTAATGACCCGGTATGCCCTTCGAACGCCCCACCGCATTGCTCCGCCCCGTCCGCCCGCCATCGCTTGCGCGGGCCGGCCCCCCTTCCCGTGAGTCCACGACTGCGCCGGCCTACCCGTCCGCCGTGGTCGCCCCGTACGCCGCGCCAGAAGCGCAGGCGCACGCCATTCGAAAGAGAAAGACAAGCCTGGCCGAGGAGAAATCAGGTGACCGAAACATTCTATGAGGTGATGCGCCGGCAAGGCATATCACGGCGCAACTTCGTCAAGTTCTGCTCGCTGACCGCCACGTCGCTGGGCCTGGGCCCGGCCTTCATGCCGAAGATCGCGTGGGCCATGGAGAACAAGCCGCGCACCCCGGTGCTCTGGCTGCATGGCCTGGAGTGCACCTGTTGCTCGGAGTCGTTCATCCGCTCCGCGCACCCGCTGGCCAAGGACGTGGTGCTGTCGATGATCTCGCTGGATTACGACGACACCCTGATGGCCTCCGCCGGGCACCAGGCCGAGGCGATCCTCGACGAGGTGATGACCAAGTACAAAGGCAATTACATCCTCGCGGTGGAAGGCAACCCGCCGCTGAACCAGGACGGCATGAGCTGCATCATCGGCGGCAAACCGTTCATCGAGCAGCTCAAGCGCGTCTCGCGCGATGCCAAGGCGATCATCTCCTGGGGCTCGTGCGCCAGCTGGGGCTGCGTGCAGGCGGCCAAGCCCAACCCCACCCAGGCGGTGCCGATCCACAAGGTGATCACCGACAAGCCGATCATCAAGGTGCCCGGCTGCCCGCCGATCGCCGAGGTGATGACCGGGGTCATCACCTACATGCTGACCTTCGACCGCATCCCCGAACTGGACCGCCAGGGCCGGCCGAAGATGTTCTACAGCCAGCGCATCCACGACAAGTGCTACCGCCGGCCGAACTTCGACGCCGGCCAGTTCGTCGAGGCCTGGGACGACGATTCGGCGCGCAAGGGCTACTGCCTGTACAAGGTCGGCTGCAAGGGCCCGACCACCTACAACGCCTGCTCCACCGTGCGCTGGAACGGCGGCACCAGCTTCCCGATCCAGTCTGGCCACGGCTGTATCGGCTGCTCCGAGGAAGGCTTCTGGGACAAGGGTTCGTTCTACCAGCACCTGACCGACATCAACGCCTTCGGCGTGGAAGCCAATGCCGACCAGATCGGCCTGGCCGCCGCCGGCACCGTGGGCGCGGCCATTGCCGCACACGCTGCGGTGACCGCCATCAAGCGTGCCGGCAGCAGCTCGGCACGCACCTCCACGCACGACGCCTGAACGCAGTACAGGAAGCCTGAAGCATGAGCAATTATTCGACCCAGGGGTTCGACCTGGACAACAGCGGCCGGCGCATCGTCGTCGACCCGGTGACCCGCATCGAGGGCCACATGCGCGTGGAGGTCAACCTCGACGCCAACAACGTGATCCGCAATGCGGTGTCCACCGGCACCATGTGGCGCGGCCTCGAAGTCATCCTCAAGGGCCGCGACCCGCGCGACGCCTGGGCCTTCGTCGAGCGCATCTGCGGTGTCTGCACCGGCTGCCATGCCCTGGCCTCGGTGCGCGCGGTGGAGGATGCGCTGGATATCCGCATTCCGCCCAACGCCCACCTGATCCGCGAAATGATGGCCAAGACCCTGCAGGTGCATGACCACGCGGTGCACTTCTACCATCTGCACGCGCTGGACTGGGTCGACGTGGTGTCAGCCCTCAAGGCCGACCCCAAGGCCACCTCGGCCTTGCAGCAACTGGTTTCGCCGGCGCATCCGAAGTCTTCGCCGGGCTACTTCCGCGATGTGCAGAACCGCCTGAAGAAGTTCGTCGAGAGCGGCCAGCTCGGGCCGTTCATGAACGGCTACTGGGGCAACCCGGCCTACCAGTTGCCGCCGGAGGCCAACCTGATGGCCGTCACCCACTACCTCGAAGCCCTCGACCTGCAGAAGGAGTGGGTGAAGATCCACACCATCTTCGGCGGCAAGAACCCCCACCCCAACTACCTGGTCGGCGGGGTGCCGTGCGCCATCAACCTCGATGGCGACCTCGCCGCCGGTGCACCACTGAACATGGAGCGCCTGAACTTCGTGCGGGCGCGCATCGACGAGGCGCTGGAGTTCTGCCGCAACGTCTACGTGCCCGACGTGCTGGCCATCGGCACCCTCTACAAGGACAAGGGCTGGCTGCACGGCGGCGGGCTGTCGGCGAGCAACGTGATGGACTACGGCACCTACGCCAAGGTCAACTACGACGAGCGCACCCACCAGTTGCCCGGTGGCGCCATCCTCAATGGCAACTGGGACGAAATCCACCCGGTGGACGTGCGCGACCCGGAACAGGTGCAGGAGTTCGTCACCCACTCCTGGTACCAGTACCCGGACAACGACAAGGGCCTGCACCCGTGGGACGGCATCACCGAGCCGCACTACGAGCTGGGCGCGCGGACCAAGGGCACGCGCACCGCCATCGAGGAAGTCGACGAAAGCGCCAAGTACTCCTGGGTCAAGTCACCACGCTGGCGCGGGCATGCCATGGAGGTCGGCCCGCTGGCCCGCTACATCCTCGGCTATGCCCATGCGCGTCAGGGCAACCCGCACTGCCAGCGCGTCCGGCAGCAGCTGGAAAGCTCGCTGCAGGCGGTCAACCTCGACCTGCCCAGGGCCCTGGGCCTGAACACCACCGACTACAGCGCCAGGCAACTGCTGCCCAGCACCATCGGCCGCACCCTGGCCCGCGCACTGGAAGCCGAGTACTGCGCCGAGATGATGGTCGACGACTGGAACGAGCTGATGGGCAACATCCGCAACGGTGACCGCGCCACCGCCAACGTCGACAAGTGGGACCCGAAGACCTGGCCCGTCGAGGCCAAGGGAGTGGGCAGCGTGGCCGCGCCGCGTGGCGCGCTGGGCCACTGGATACGCATCAAGGACGGGCGTATCGAGAACTACCAGTGCGTGGTGCCCAGCACCTGGAACGGCAGCCCGCGTGACAGCAAGGGGCAGATCGGCGCCTTCGAGGCGGCGCTGATGAACACCCCGGTCGCCGTCGCCGAGCAGCCGGTGGAAATCCTCCGCACGCTGCATTCCTTCGACCCCTGCATGGCCTGCGCGACCCACGTGATGAGCGAGGACGGCGCCGAACTGAGCACGGTCACGGTGCGCTGAAGCGGCCCGCAGCCAATCGCCGGGCGCCTGCGCGCGCCCGGCGCATCCGAGGTGACGACTATGTCTGAACATCCGGCCCGCGCCAGCGGGCATTCCGAATACGTCTACGAGGCGCCGGTGCGCCTGTGGCACTGGATCAACGCCGCGTGCATCGTCGTGCTGGCGATCACCGGCTACTTCATCGGCTCACCGCTGCCGACCCAGCCGGGCGAGGCCAGCGCCAACTTCCTCATGGGCTATATCCGCTTCGCCCACTTCGCCGCCGCCTACCTGTTCGCCGTGGGCCTGATCGGCCGCGCCTACTGGGCGCTGGTCGGCAACCACCATGCCCGCGAGCTGTTCTGGGTGCCGCTGAGCCGAGGCGCCTACTGGCGCGAGTTCGGTGCCTGGTTGCGCTACTACCTGTTCATCGGCCCGGTGCCGGCACCGACCTTCGGCCACAACCCGCTGTCGCGCTTCGCCATGGTCTTCGTCTTTCTGCTCACCTCGCTGTTCATGCTGGTGACCGGCTTCGCCCTGTACGGCGAGGGCGCGCAGATGGGCTCCTGGCAGGAACGCGCGTTCGGCTGGGTGCTGCCGCTGCTCGGCCAGTCGAACAACGTGCACATCCTCCACCACCTGGGCATGTGGCTGCTGATCCTGTTCATCCTGCTGCACGTGTATGCCGCCGTGCGCGAGGAAATCTGCGGCCGCCTGAGCCTGATCGGCGGCATCATCTCCGGCTACAAGACCTTCAAGAAATGAACGCATCCCTGCCTGACACCCCGCCGCGCATCACCGTGCTCGGCATCGGCAACCTGCTCTGGGCCGACGAAGGCTTCGGCGTGCGCTGTGTCGAAGCACTGCAGCAACGCTACCAGTTCGCCGACCACGTGACCCTCATCGATGGCGGCACCCAAGGCCTGTACCTGATCCAGCACGTGCAGCAGGCCGACTACCTGCTGATCTTCGATGCGGTGGACTACAACATGGCCCCCGGCACGCTGAAATTCGTCGCCAACGACGACGTGCCGCGCTTTCTCGGGGTGAAGAAGCTCAGCCTGCACCAGACCGGTTTCCAGGAAGTGCTGATGCTCGCCCAGCTCACCGGCCAGTACCCGCAGCGGGTGCTGCTGATGGGCTGCCAGCCGGAATACATGGACGACTATGGCGGCAGCCTGCGGCCCTGCGTGAAAGCCGCCCTGGAGCTGGCCCTGGAGGCTGCCCTGGAAGTCCTGCAGGACTGGGGCGGCGCGCCACGGCCGCGCACGCAGGCGCTGCCCGAGGACGAAGCGGTGACCCTGCTGCACCTGGAGCTGGCGCGCTACGAGCGCGAACGCCCCAGCGAAGAGGACGCCTGCCGGGTCGGCGACGAGCGCATCCTGGCGCGGCGCAACTGACATGTGCATCGGCCTGCCCATGCAGATACTCGCCACCCGCCCGGGCGCGGCACTGTGCATCGATCGCCACGCCCGCCAGCGCTGGATCGACACCGCGCTGGTCGGCGAATACCCACTTGGCGACTGGCTGCTGGTGTTCATCGACGCAGCCCGCGAGCACCTGGATGCCACCCGTGCCGCGGAAATCGACGCCACCCTGGCCCTGCTCGACGCCGCCCTGCACGGCGAGGCACAGACCGACGCCGCGTTCGCCCTGCCCTCGGCCATGAGCGCCGAGCAACTGGCCGGGCTGCTCGGCCAACCCGTTTCAAAGGAGCCCGCATGAGCGAATCCACCGTCTTTCCACCCCCCCTGCCTGCCACCCCGGCGGTGCCGCCACTGATCGCCCGCCTGGTCGAACAGCACGCCGCCGACTGGGTCGGGCTGGACACCCTCGACGCCTGGCTGCAAGCGCCCGGCGAGGCCCTGCTGCTGCTCTGCGGCGACCCGCAACGCTACCCGGAAGGCCTCGATGTGGCCGTCATTCTGCCGGAGCTGTGCCGGGCCCTGAGCGCGCGTCACGCCTGCCACTTGCGTCTGGGCGTGGGCCGCCGCGACGACGAAGCGGCGCTGGCCGAACGCTTCGCCCTGCGCCGCTGGCCGAGCATCATCTGGCTGCGCGACGGCCACTACGTGACCCAGATCGACGGCATGCGCGACTGGGACGCCTACCTGCACCTGGCCGGCGCCGCCCTGCAACAGCGCCAGGCGCTGATCCCGCTGCGCGCCGACGAGCCACCACGCGCCCCTGGAGGTTGCCAATGAACGGAGCCACGCCCATGGACCCGCTGCTGTACATCCCCCTGACCGACATCGGCCCCGGCTCGCAACCCGAAGACGACGCGGTGCTGGAATACATCAGCATGCCCCAGGGCATGTACACCCATTCGCTGCCGGAACTGCCCGAGCCCGAGGTGCTGGACGCCGCACCCGGCGCGCGGCAGATGCTCGGTGAAATCCTCCATATGCTGCGCAGCCGGCATGCCGGTGACTGCCCGCCGAGCCTCGATCTGCGGCTGTGCAGTGCGGCCGACCGAGCACTGCTCGACCAGTTGCTCGGCGAAGGCGAAGTGAGTGCGCGCATCGGTGCCGGCGTGCGCATTCAGGAATCGATCTTCGCCGGGGTATGGCGGGTCTTCGGCGACGAGCATGACCATATCGACGTGGCCCCGGCGCCGGCCGTGCTGCGCCGCGCGGCGCGCATCGACACCTGCGCGCGGGCCTTCGCCACGCCCCTGCCGCTGCCGGACGGGGTGATGAACGCCCCGGCAATCCTCACCGAACTGCAGGACCGCACCGCGCGCTGGCAGCCCGGCGACGCTGCCCATGTGCTCAACCTCAGCCTGCTGCCGCTCTCCGAGCAGGATGTGCCGTTCCTCGATGCGCGCCTGGGCGAAGGCCCGGTGCTGGTGCTGGCGCGCGGCTACGGCAACTGCCGGATCAACAGCACCGAGGTGGCCAACTGCTGGCGGGTGCGCTACTTCAACTCGCAGGATGCGCTGATCCTCGACACCCTCGAAGTCACCGACCTGCCCGAAGTGGTGCTCGCCGCCCCGGAAGACATCGCCGACTCGCTGGAGCGCTTCGAAGACATCATCCAGTGGTTCGAAGGCGAATGCGCGCAGGTTCCGCGATGAGCGCGCGCGAGGGTTTCGAAGGCAGCTACCTGGGCGACCGGGCGCGCCTGGCCGACGACACACGCCTGGAATGCAAGATCTGCTGGTGGGTGTACGACCCGGCCGAGGGCGACCCGGTCTGGCAGATACCTCCGGGCACACCCTTCGCCCGCCTCCCCGACCACTGGCGCTGCCCACACTGCGACGGCGAGGCCGAACAGTTCATGGTGCTCGATGACTGACCCGACCCTGCGCGCCGAGGCGCTGGCCCGGCGCTTCAGCGAAATCGCCGCGACGCGCATGCGCGACCTGCCGCTGCTCAACCCCGCGCTGGGCGTGGAAGCCGTCGGCTTCGCGGCGCAGAGCCTCGGCGCAGAAGCCGGCAGCGGCCTGCTCGGCGTGCTCGTCACGCCTTGGTGCATGAACCTGATCTGGCTGCCCGACCCCGGCCAGCCCCGGCCACGCGAGGGCGAGTCGCGCGAATACCGCATCGGCGAGCAGCAACTGGGCTTCATCGCCGCACATGACGAGGTCTTCGGGGCCTACCAGAGCTGCTCGCTGTTCTCGCCGATGTTCGAGTTCGCCGACCGGCAGAGCGCCCGCGACACCGCCCTCCAGGTGCTCGCCCTGCTGCGCCGTGGCACGCCGGACGAAGGCCCGGCGCTGGGCCGCCGGCGCCTGCTGTTCGGCCACCTGCGCGAGGCCGCGCGATGAGCCTGGAGCAGGCGGTGTCGCGCCTGGCCGGGTCATTGCAGGTGCGCCCCGGCCAACGCCCGGCGCTTTCCGGTGGGCGGCCGCCGCTGGCTGGCCGGCTGCTGCGCGGGCAACCCTGGCAGGCCGCGGCGCAGCGCCTGCCGCTGCTCTACAGCCTGTGCGGGCAGGCCCACCGGCTCAGTGCCGAACTGGCCGTGCAGGCCGCGCGCCACGGCCACGCCGAAGCCAGCGAGGCGGCGCGCCAGGCGCTGCACGCCGAGGTGCGTCGGGAGCACCAGCGGCATATCGTGCTCGACTGGCCGCGCCTGCTGGCCAGCCCCGGCAATCACAGCGCCGCGCTCGGCGCCCACCTGGGCGAAGACCCGCGCGCCTGGTTCGGCGTATCGCCGCAGGCCTGGCTGCGCGCCTGGTACGACGACCCGCGCGGCGCCTTGCAGACCTTCAGCGACGGCCGCGAACACTGGCTGGCGCGCCTGCTCAGCGCGTGCCGCCAGCGCGCCGAAGCCCTGGCCCTGCCGCTGCGCGCCCTGCCCCTGGAAGCCGGCAGCCTGCGCAGCATCGCCCACGACCTGCAACGCCGCGAAGGCTTCGTGCGGCGCCCGGAACTGGCCGGGCAGCCCTGCGAAACCGGCGCCTGGACCCGCGCCCACGCGGCCTCGTCGCCGGTCTGTGACAACGCCTGGCTGCGCCTCGGGGCGCGCCTGGCCGACCTTGCCGAACTCAGCCTGGAACACCCGCGCCCGCTGGCCCTGGGCGCCCTGGCCATGGCCGAGGGCCAGGCCCTGGCCTGGTGCGAGACCGCGCGCGGCCTGCTGCTGCACCGCGTACACGTGGAAACCCATGGCCCGCAACCGCGCATCTGCGACTACCAGATACTGGCGCCCACCGAATGGAACCTGCATCCTCGCGGCGCACTGGCCCGTGCCCTGGAGGCACTGCCCTGCGACAGCTCGGCACGGCGCCAGGCCGAACTGCTGCTGGCGGTCTACGATCCGTGCCTGGCCTACCAGATCGAGGTCGGCGCGCCCGAGCGGCCCGCCCCTTCGGCAAGCGACTCAGGAGCCTATCCGCATGCATGAAGTCAGCCTGGCCGGCGGCATACTCGCCGCCGTCGAAGACGCCGCACGCCAGGACCCGTTCGTCCGCGTCAGCCGCCTGCGCCTGGAAGCCGGCCAGCTCGCCGGGGTGGAAGTCGAAGCCCTGCGCTTCGCCCTCCAGGCCATTGCCCCCGGCAGCCTGCTCGATGGCGCGCACATCGAGATCGAACAGCCCGACGGCCAGGCCTGGTGCCTGGATTGCGCCACCCACGTCGCCCTGCCGCAGCGCGGCGCTGCCTGCCCGCACTGCGGTGGCTTCTGGCTGCAGCCCACCGCCGGCACCGAACTGCGCATCCTCGACCTGCAGGTCGAGGACTACTGAATTCGCCACAGGAGAAACGCCATGTGCGTCGTCTGCGGCTGCTCCGGCGGCCCATCCCACTCCCACACTCCCGCAGCGCCCGACGCCGGCCTGAATGCCAGCGCCGACCTGCACTACGGGCAGGGCGCCGCCGGCGTCTCGCTGCCCGGCGTGAGCCAATCGCGCACCATTCGCCTGGAGCAGGACGTGCTCGGTGAGAACGACCGCCACGCCGCGCGCAACCGCCAGGACTTCGACAGCCATGGCGTGCTCGCACTCAACCTGGTCTCCAGCCCCGGCTCGGGCAAGACCACCCTGCTCTGCGCCACCCTGCAGGCCTTGCGCCAACGCCAGGCGCAGTTGCCGCTGGCAGTGATCGAAGGCGATCAGCAGACCAGCCACGACGCCGAACGTATCCGCGCCACCGGGGTGCCGGCGATCCAGGTCAATACCGGCAAGGGCTGCCACCTGGACGCGCGCATGGTCGCCGAGGCCTATGCCCGCCTGCCGCTGCACCATGCCGTGCACGCCCGTGGGCACGGCCATGGACAGCCGACCGCACGCCTGGCGCCACCGGCGGCGGGCAGCCGGCTCGGCACCCTGCGGCCGCTCACCGCGGCAGGGCCGGCCGGCATCCTGTTCATCGAAAACGTCGGCAACCTGGTCTGCCCGGCCCTGTGGGACCTCGGCGAGGCCGCCAAGGTGGCGATCCTCTCGGTCACCGAGGGCGAGGACAAGCCGCTGAAGTACCCGGACATGTTCGCCGCCGCCAGCCTCATGCTGCTGACCAAGACCGACCTGCTGCCGCACCTGGACTTCGACGTGCAGCGCTGCCTGGACTACGCCCACCGGGTCAACCCGCGGCTGCGCGTGATCCAGCTCAGCGCCCGCGATGGCAGCGGCATGCCGGCGTGGCTGGAATGGCTGCTCGACGGCCGGGCCCGGCACCCTGGCCAACCCGGCGAACACGTATCGCTGGGGTGCCGGCATGACTGAGCTGCACACGCAACGCCTGCCGCTCGCGGCGGTCTGGCCGCCGGTACTGGCCTGTGGGGCCTGGCTGAAGAACAGCGCCTGCCTGCTGCAGGGCGACCGGGTGCTCTGGTCGCCGGTGCATGGCGACCTTGGCGAGGCGGCCAACTGCCTGGCCCTGGAAGCCTCCGTGGAGCAACTGCTGGCGCACGCCGAAGCCCCGCCCCGGCTGATCGCCCACGACCTGCACCCAGACTTCCACAGCACCCGGCTGGCGCTCGACAGCGCCGCACGCCTGGGCATACCGGCACTGGCGGTGCAGCACCACCACGCGCACATCGCCGCCGTGCAGGCCGAGCACGGGCTGGCCGGGCCGGTGCTCGGCCTGGCCCTGGACGGGGTCGGCCTGGGCTGCGATGGCCAGGCCTGGGGCGGCGAACTGCTGCGCGTCGAGGCCTCCTCCTGGCGTCGCCTCGGCGCGCTGCGGGCGCTGCCGCTGCCCGGTGGCGACAGCGCCGCCCGCGAACCCTGGCGCCTGGTGGCCGCCAGCCTGCACCTGCTCGGCCGCGGCGAGGAGATCGAGGCACGGCTGGCCCCGCAGGTCGGCGCGCCGGCCGCCGCGACCGTGGCACGCATGCTCGAACGTCGGCTCAACTGCCCGCCCAGCAGCGGCGCCGGGCGCTGGTTCGATGCCGCCGCCGGAATCCTCGGCCTGAGCCTGCGCCAGGCCTTTGAAGCCGAAGCCGCCATTGCCCTGGAACGCGCGGCCAGCGACTACCTGGCCAGCCACCCGGCGCCAGCGCCCGAGGGCCTCTGGCAGGTCTGCGACAACGGCCGCCTGGACCTGCTGCCGCTGCTCGCGCGCCTGTTCGAACTGGCCGACCAGGGCCGCGCCGCCGAAGGCGCGGCGCTCTTCCACCTGGCGCTGGCCGCGGCACTGGCCAACTGGCTGGCACGCCAGGGGGGCGACCTGCCGGTGCTGCTCGGCGGCGGCTGCTTTGCCAACCGTCTGCTCAGCGCCCGGCTTGGCCAGCATCTGGCCGCCCAGGGGCGGCGTGTATTCACTGCGCAGAGCGTTTCCTGTGGCGACGCCGGGCTGGCCCTGGGCCAGGCCTGGGTCGCCGCGCACTGGGCTGCCCCGAGCGGCCACGCGGCGCTGCCGCTGGAGGATATTCCCGCATGTGCCTAGCCATCCCCGCCGAAGTGGTCGAGTTGCGCGACAACGACCAGGCCCTGGTCGACCTGGGCGGCATCCGCAAGGAAATCTCGCTGGCGCTGGTCAGCGGCGCACAGGTCGGCGACTACGTGATCGTGCATGTCGGTTACGCCCTCGGCCTGATCGACCCGGAGGAAGCCCGCCGCACCCTGGCAATGTTCAACGAACTGGGCCTGGCCCCGGCGCAGGACCTATGAAGTACATCGACGAATACCGCGATGGCGAACTGGCCCGACAGATCGCCGCACGCATCGCCCAAGCCGCCCGGCCGGAACGCGACTACCGCTTCATGGAGTTCTGCGGCGGGCACACCCATGCCATTTCCCGCTACGGTGTGAGCGACCTGCTGCCGGGCAACGTGCGCATGATCCACGGCCCCGGCTGCCCGGTCTGCGTGCTGCCGATCGGGCGCATCGACCTGGCCATCCGCCTGGCCCTGGAGCAGCGGGTGATCCTCTGCAGCTACGGCGATACCCTGCGCGTGCCGGCCTCCGACGGGCTCTCGCTGCTGCGCGCCAAGGCCCGCGGCGGCGACATCCGCATGATCTACTCCCCGCAGGATGCGCTGAAGATCGCCGAGGCCAACCCCACCCGCGAGGTGGTGTTCTTCGCCGTCGGTTTCGAAACCACTACCCCGCCCACCGCGCTGGTGATCCGCGAGGCGGCCCGGCGCGGGCTGGACAACTTCAGCGTGCTCTGCTGCCACGTGCTGACCCCGCCGGCCATCGCGCACATCCTCGACACCCCGGCCAGCGAGGCGGTGGCCCTGGACGGCTTCATCGGCCCGGCGCACGTCAGCGTGGTGATCGGTGCGGCGCCCTACGCCGAGTTCGCCCGGCGCTACCGCAAGCCCGTGGTGATCGCCGGCTTCGAACCGCTGGACGTGCTGCAGGCCATCCTCATGCTGGTGCAGCAGGTCAACGACGGGCGCGCCGAGGTGCAGAACGAATTCATCCGCGCCGTCAGCGAGGCCGGCAGCCGGCCCATGCAGGCGCTCATGGAAGAAGTCTTCGAGCTGCGCGAGAGCTTCGAGTGGCGCGGCCTGGGCGAGATGCCGGCCAGCGCCCGGCGCATCCGCCCGGCCTTTGCCCGGCACGACGCCGAAGCGCGCTTCGCCCTGCACTACCAGTCGGTGCCCGACCACAAGGCCTGCGAATGCGGGCCGATCCTGCGCGGGCAGAAGCGGCCCATCGACTGCCGCCTGTTCGGCAGCGTCTGCACCCCGGAAAACCCGGTCGGCTCGTGCATGGTCTCCAACGAGGGCGCTTGTGCAGCGCACTACGCCTACGGGCGCTACAAGGACATCGAGGTACACGCCGTATGAACGCTCGCGCCCCTGTCAAACGCGGCTATGTGCGCCCGCTGAACCTGCGCGACGGCCAGGTCGAGATGGCCCACGGCGCCGGTGGCCGCGCCTCGGCGCAACTGATCGAGGAACTCTTCCTGCGTGCCTTCGACAACCCCTGGCTGCGCCAGGGCAACGATGGCGCCACACTGCCGGCCCCCGGGCCCGGCGAGCGCCTGGTGATGGCTACCGATGCGCACGTGATCTCGCCGCTGTTCTTCCCCGGCGGCGACATCGGCAGCCTGGCCGTGCACGGCACCCTGAACGACGTTGCCGTCTGTGGCGCCCGGCCTCTGTACCTGGCCGCCAGTTTCATTCTCGAAGAAGGCTTCGCCCTGGCCGCGCTCAAGCGCATCGCCGACTCCATGGGCCGCGCCGCCCGCGAGGCCGGGGTGGCCATCGTCACCGGCGACACCAAGGTGGTCGAGCGCGGCAAGGGCGATGGCGTGTTCATCAGCACCACCGGGGTCGGTGCGCTCGCCGCCGGCATCGACACCGGCGGCCATCGCGCCCGCCCTGGCGACGTCATCCTGGTGTCCGGCAGCATCGGCGAGCACGGCGTGGCCATCCTCTCGCAACGCGAATCGCTGGAATTCGAAACAAAGATCGCGTCCGACAGCGCCGCCCTGCACGGTCTGGTCGCCGAACTGCTGGCCGTGGCACCGGGTCTGCGCGTACTGCGCGACCCGACCCGCGGCGGGCTGGCCACCACACTCAACGAGATCGCCGGACAGTCCGGCGTAGGCATGCTCCTCGACGAGGCCGCCATTCCGGTGCTGCCCCAGGTCGAGGCCGCCTGCGAGCTGCTCGGGCTCGACCCGCTGTACGTGGCCAACGAAGGCAAGCTGGTGATCATCTGCGCCGAGCCGGACGCCCGGGCCCTGCTCCAGACCCTGCACGCCCACCCGCTGGGCACCCGTGCCGCGCGCATCGGCCAGGTGGTCGAGGACAGCCACGGCTTCGTGCAGATGCACACCCGCTTCGGCGGGCGGCGCATCGTCGACTGGCTGGCCGGCGAACAACTGCCGCGCATCTGCTGACCCAGCCACAATTCGCGGGCTCTGGTATTCGAAAACAGCGGGCGTACGCCCAAGGGCGATACCTCCCCATCTGAAATGTATCCCCCCAGAACCCCCGACGCGCGAACCGTCCCATCGGTCGGCCGAGTGCAGGTAGCACGCAGAGGGGCGAGCGGCAGGAATGCCACGAGAGCGTTAAGATTCTATGCCAACGCTGCCTCCGGTTCGGGGCGTCGATAGGCTGTTTGCGTCTGCATCAGGGCAAAGGCAATACGGGCTTATTTGCGGGCGAGAATGGTCAGCGCCTCAGTCTTTTTCAGGCCGCGCGCCAGGTAGCTTTGATAGATCGATTGCCAGCGCTGCGTGCGGGCTGCGGACATGGCGATGCTGTGCAATAACCGGCGGATTTCCGGGTCTCCCTGCCTGGTCAGCTTGCGCCGGCCACTGTAGCGACCCGATTCCTTCAGGTGCACATCCAGACCTATGAAGGCGATGAACGCATCGCTGTTGCGGAAGCTCCCGCGCAGGAATGCCATGCTCAAGGCGGCTGCGGTCAGCGGCCCGATACCCTCGACTTTCTGGCAGCGCTTGCTCTGGGCTGTCAGTCCGGCTTCGTCCAGCGTTGACTGGATCGCGTCTTCCAGCCTCCTCTCCAGGGTGGCCATGCGCTTGAGCACGGGTTTCAACTCGCTGGCCAGCTCTCGGTCCTGAGAGAAGCTTTGGCGCAGAGAGGTCGCACTACGAACGACGACGGCACGCCGATGCAACATGGCCTACAGCCGGCTGTATACCTTGCTCGGCGGCTGCCAGGGACCCAATTGCGCCTGCTCGTGGGCCAGATAGCGGGCCAGCAGCTGAGCATCGCTGCGATCATCCTTGTTTCGACCACCAATTCCCTGGCGGTAATTGCTCAGGCGATAACCATTGATGACGTAGATCCGATGGCCCCGTGCATGGGTCAGAGTCGCGACCAGGACATGGTAGATCACCGTCGCTTCGATCGCGATCGAACAGCCAGAAGGCAGGGTCTTGAGCCAGTTCCTGATTGAACACGACTCGTTGGGCAGCTCGAACACTTCGCCCGCAGGGGCACCACAGATGCTCAGCGACTCCTTGGCCACATCAATTCCAATCACCGCAGTTTGGCTTGTCATAGAGCTCTCCGACGCTGAAGATGGAGCGACCTGTCGGGGGCTCACATAGCGCAGGCTTACCGGTATTGTCGGTTTGAGCGGCTACTCAACCGAAGGATTCCTTATCGGCGCTTGTGGTGAGCGCGTGGGCGGGGGAAGTCTCCTACCGTCTGTCTGGCTTGCAGAAGAGGGCCTTGTCCCTCCACCCTCGACAGGTTCCTACCCTAACGCCATACAAGTGGGCCATGCCCACGATCTTTTCCCCCGCGCAACTCGTTGCCACTGCGACGTGGAGACTGGGATACTTGCCAAGGCTGGTCAGGTGAGATGAGAATGTGACGCAATTGATAGTAATTCGCCACAATCATGCCCGACTCCTCCACGTCCCGCGACACCTTCCAGCAGCTCTATGCCGACAACCACCGCTGGCTGCATGGTTGGCTGTGGCGGCGGCTGGGCTGCCATGCCGATGCCGCCGACCTCACCCAGGACACCTTCCTGCGTACCTGGACAGCCCCGCAACGTGATGCCCTGCAAGAGCCCCGGGCCTTTCTCTGCCTGGTGGCCAAGCGGTTGCTGTGCTCCTTCTGGCGGCGCAACGAGTTGGAGCGCGCCTACCTCGATGCCCTGGCCGGCCTGCCGGAAGTCGTATCGCCGTCGGAAGAAGACCTGGCTGTTCTGCGCGAGGCCATCGCGGCGGTTGACCACATGCTCGACGGCCTGCCGGAAAAGGTCCGCCATGCCTTCCTGCTCAATCGCCTGGAAGGCCTCACCCACCCGGAGATCGCCGAGCGTCTGGGCGTGTCGGTGGCGACCATCGAACGCTGGATACGCCGCGCGGTGACCCAGTGCTACCTGGCCAGCCTCGGCGGGCAGCCATGAGCCAGGCAGCCGCAGGACGGTTGCCCGAGGCGATCAAGGCGGCCATCGACTGGCTGGTGCTGCTCGACTCCGGTACGGCCCAGCCGGCTGACCGTGGCGCATTCGAAGCCTGGCTGGCGAGCAGTGCCGAACACCGCCAGGCCTGGGCCTCGGTCACCGGCGCGCTGGCCCAGCCGCTGGACAGGCTGGCCGATGCGCACCGGCAGATACCCGGCAGCGAGCAGGTCGCTACCGGCGTGCTGCGCCAGTCCGGCGTGTCGCTGGAGCGTCGCCGGTTGCTGCGCGGCGGTACAGCGCTGCTGCTGCTCGCCGGGCTGCCCGGCGTGCTGACGCTGCAACGGCGCATGCCGCTGGAGGGATTGATCCGCGACTACTACAGCGGCACTGCCGAGCGTCGGCGCATTACCCTGGCCGACGGCAGCCTCCTCACGCTCAATGCGCGGACCACGGTCGACGTGGACATCAGCGCAACGCAGCGCCAGGTGCGCCTGCATCAGGGCGAGTTGTGCATTGAGGTGGCGGACGACCCACGCCGGGCCTTCGTCGTGCAGTGCGCCGAAGGCCGCGTCAGCAGCCATGCCGGCACCTTCGTGGTGGCGCAGGAGGCGGGGCACGCCTGGGTCAGCGTGATGCGCGGCAGCGCGCAGGTGAGCACGCTCTCGGGGCAGTCCGGGCAACTGCAGAGTGGCCAGACGCTGCGCTTCGATGCCTTGCGCCTTGACCCGAAGGGTACGTCGTCCCGGCGCCTGGATGCCTGGCTGCAAGGCCGTGTGGATGTGCAGGACGAAGCCCTGGGCTATGTGGTCGATGCCTTGCGCCCGTATCGCTACGGCCTGCTGCGGATCACCCCGCAGGCCGCGGCATTGCGGGTGTTCGGCGTGTTCCCGCTGGATGACACCGAGCGCGCCCTGCAATCCCTGGCGCAGGTGTTGCCGATCCGTGTCGATCACTATGGCCCGCTGACCCTCATCGACCTGGCCTGAAACCGTGGCTGAACAGCGGGGCTGAAAAAAGTTGTGATCGCGTGAGGGGATTTTTCCGCTCGTTCGACAAAGGAGGAAATTTTTCTCCGAACCTCAAGGAACGACCGCCTCATGCGCACCTCACTTCGCCCCTCGATGCCGCTGGCCTTGGCCATCGCCCTGGCCATGCCCGGCGCGTTCGCCGAACCGGCCTCGCAGCACTACCAGTTGCCGGCCCAGCCCCTGGACCAGGCCCTGCGCGAAATCGCCCGGCAGAGTGGGCGCAGCATCGTCGCCGACCCGGCGCTGGTACGCGGCCGTGCCAGCCATGCGGTAGACGGTGACTTCGACGCCGAAGACGCGGCGCGCCGGGCCTTGCAGGGCAGTGGCCTGCAACTGCGCACCACCGAGAACGGCACGCTGACCGTCGAGCGCACGCCCGAGGGCGACACGCTGGAGCTGGGCGCCACCACGGTGAACGCGGCGGCGCTGGGCGAAACCACCGAGGGCACCGGCTCGTACACCACCGGCGCGCTGACCATCGGCAAGGGCGCGCATACGCTCAAGGAAACCCCCCAGTCGGTGACGGTGATCACCCGCAAACTGATGGATGACCAGAACCTCAACACCATCGATCAGGTGATGGAGAAGACCCCGGGTATCACCGTGTCCGGCTCGCCCATGGCCGGGCAGTATTTCTACTCGCGTGGTTTCAAGATGGATGCGCCGTACCAGTACGACGGCGTCCCGCTGGATATCGGCAGCAGCTACGTACAAGCCAACAGCTTCGGCGCTGACATGACCGTCTACGACCGCGTGGAGATTCTGCGGGGTGCCTCGGGGATGATGAAGGGCGCCGGTACGCCCACTGGTGCGGTGAACCTGGTGCGCAAGCGTGGCCAGGCTACGCCGACGGCGTCGGTCACCCTGCAGGGCGGCTCCTGGGACAACTATCGTGGCCAGGTCGATGTCGGTGGCCCGCTGAACGCGGATGGCACCCTGCGTGGCCGGGCTGTGGTGGCTAAGCAGGACCGCCAGTATTTCTACGACATCGCCAAGCGCGGTGACGATATCGCCTACGCTGCGCTGGACTATGACTTCACGCCCGATACTACCGCCGGTATCGGCTTTGCCTACGAACGTGTCGATGCCACTCCCTGCTGGGGCGGCCTGCCTCGCTACGCCGATGGTAGCGACCTGAAACTCAGCCGTTCCACGTGCCTGGGCGCGAGTTGGAACACCTGGGACAGCAAGCGCAACACCGTCTGGGCCGATATCAGCCAGCGGCTCAACGATGATTGGCGCGCCAAGCTCTCCGCCATCTACACGCACAACACCCAGGATATGAAGTACCTGCAGGGCGCGGTGTTCAGCACCGTAGCCGTGGGAAGCGACAATGGCGCTCTGACCCCGCTTGCCGGGCTCTTCGACTATGACCAGACCGACTACGGCTTCGATGGCTTCATCGATGGCAAATTCCGCGCCTTCGGCCTGGAGCATGAGCTGACCCTCGGCGCCAATACCAGCCGCTCGCGCAGCAATGACGTGTGGGCACTGGAGCGTCTGACCGGAACCACCATCGATGCCTTCGACCCCGGCAAAGTGGCTGAGCCGTCCGACAGCGAGATTATCGCCAACTCCTATCGTGGTGGCTGGCCCTACCCGAGCAAGATCGATATCAAGCAGACCGGTGCGTATGCCAACCTGCGGCTGAAGCTCGCCGAGCCGCTCACCCTGGTGCTGGGCAGCCGGGTGAGCTGGTACGACTACTACAACGACAACAAGTCCTATGGCAGCGTCAGCACCTCGCGCATGACCGAGACTGGCCAGGTCACTCCCTTCGCCGCGCTGCTCTATGACATCGACCCGCATCTGACTGTCTACGCCAGCTATGCCGATGTGTTCCAGCCGCAGTCCTATGTCGATGCCGATGGCAAGCCACTTCCGCCCAAAACGGGAAAGAACTACGAACTGGGGATCAAGGGCGAATGGTTCGATGGCGCGCTCAACGGCACCGCCAACCTGTTCCAGGCTTACCAGGAACATGCGGCCGGCGCGCTGGACAGTTCATGCAACTGCTCCTACGACACGGGCAAGGTCCGTGCCCAGGGGGTCGAGCTGGAAATGAGTGGCTCGCCGATCGAGCGTCTGCAGGTACTGGCCGGCTACACCTACACCCAGACCAAGACCTTGAGTGCCGTGCGTAACGTCAACGTCGCCGCTTCCGATGGCGACACCTACAACACCCTGGTGCCCCGCCACCTGCTGCGGGTGTGGGGCGATTACGAGCTGGCCGGTGCACTGCGCGATTTTAGCGTCGGTGGTGGGGTGACTGCGCAGAGTGACATCTACCGGTTGTCCAACTCGGTGAAGAGTGCGCAGGCCGGCTATGCAATCTGGAGTGGTCGGATCCAGTACCACCTGGATGAGCACTGGAGCGTTGCCTTGAATGGCAACAACCTGTTCGACAAGAAGTACTACCAAACGATTGGCGACCGCCTGACCATGAACTACTACGGCGACCCGCGTAACTTCATGGTCACGCTCAAGGGCAGCTTCTGAGCGAACTGCCCGCCACCCGATGCAAGGACCGCACGATGTCGCCCACGCTCCGCCGCGCCAGCCCCGAAGATGCCCCCGCCATCAGTGCGGTGATCCTGCGCAGCCTGCGCCAGAGCACTGCGCAGGACTACCCGGCCTCGGTGATCGAGCGGGTGGCGCGCAGTTTCGACGTCGACGCCGTGCGCAGGCTGATCGCCCGCCGCGAGGTGTTCGTAGCCCTGGAAGATGGCCAGGCGGTCAGCACCGCCAGCCTCGACCGTGCGGTGGTGCGCAGTGTATTCGTCGACCCCGCGTGGTAGGGGCATGCATCGGTGCCCGCTTGATGGCCGCCGTCGAAGAACGGGCGCGGGCGGTGGGCGTCGCCTGCCTCAAGGTACCTGCGTCACTCACCGCACAAGGGTTCTATACGCGCCTGGGCCATCGTGCTGCCGGACGTGGACGTTGACGAAGTGGCGCTGAAGCTGTTCATGGGCGCCTTCTTCAACAGCGGCCAGGTCTGCGTGGCGTGCAAGCGCCTGTACATCCACGAAAGCATCTACGAGCGCCCGCGCGACAAGCTGCACCAACTGGCGCAGACCCTGCCGATCGGCGATTGCATGCAGCCGGGCGTGCTGTTCGGGCCGATCCAGAACCTGCCGCAGTACCGCCGCGTGCTACAGTTGCGTGACGAGGCCCGCGACGCCGGCCTGGTGCTGCTCGAAGGCGCTGCGGTACCTGAGCGCGGCTACTTCATGCCGCTGACCCTGGTGGACAACCCGCCGGAGGATTCCCGCGTGGCGGTCGAAGAAGCCTTCGGCCCGATCCTGCCGCTGCTGCGCTTCAGCGACGTCGACGAGGTGATCGCCAGCGCCTACGGCCTGGCCGGCGCGGTGTGGATCAACCAGAACCTGGAGTCATCGCCGATGGTGCCGCTGGGTGGCCACAAGCAGTCCGGCCTCGGCGTGGAGAACGGCGTCGCCGGGCTGATGGAGTTCACCCAGCCGAAATCCATCTTCATTCCCAAGTCCGCCTGACCCTTCCCACGCGACAGCGAGTCCCCAGGCTCGCTGTCGCGCCCGCACTCTGGAGACAACCGCATGAACGACGCATCTGCAAAGGCGGGCGTGCCCCTGCACGTCGACCTGTTCGACCAACTCGCCCTGGTCACCGGTGCCGGCAGCGGTCTGGGGCGGCGCTTCGCTCGGGTACTGGCTGCGGCCGGCGCGCGGGTGATCCTCTGCGGCCGCCGCCGCGACCGCTTGCGGAAGTGGCTGAGGCGATTACCGCCAGCGGCGGTCAGGCCATGGTCGAAGTCCTCGACCTGCGCGACGCCGCCACGTTGCCGGTACGCATACGCGAGCTGACCCAGGCGTACGGCAGCATCGACATCCTGGTCAACAACGCCGGCATCGGGCAGAGCGGCACAGCCCTCGACATGGAGCTGGCGGCGATGGACGAGCTCTTCGCCACCAACCTGCGCGCGCCCTTCATCGTCGCCACCGAAGTGGCCCGGCACCTGATCGCCGCCGGACGACCGGGACGCATCGTCAACCTCCTCTCGGGCGGCGCCCTGCACTACAGCAGCGGCATGGGCGCGGCACTCTACTGTTCGCTCAAGGCCGCAGTGATCCGCATGAGCGAAGCGCTGGCGCTGGAGTGGGCGAATCACGGCATCAATGTCAACGCCATCGCGCCGGGGCTGTTCGAGACCGAGATGACCGAAGAGCACCTGGCGCGCTTCCGCGAGCACATGGTCGAGCGCCTGTCACGCAAGCGCGCCGGCTTGCCGGAACAACTGGACAGCACCCTGCTCTACTTGGTGTCGCCGGCCTCCGAGTTCGTCACCGGCATCTGCCAGCACGTCGACGACGCCCAGTACCCCCGCTGACACCATGGCTCCCCGCGCGAACCTCTTCGAGTCGCAACGGCTGCGTCTGCACTACGCCGAGTGGGGCGATAGCAAAGCCCGGCCACTGCTGCTCCTGCACGGCGGCCGCGACCACTGCCGCAACTGGGATTGGGTCGCGGAGCGGTTGTGCGCGGACTGGCGCATCATCGCCCCCGACCTGCGCGGTCACGGCGATAGCCAATGGTGCCCGTCGGGCACCTACACCTACGACGCCTACCTCTGGGATTTGTTGGCCCTGGTAGAACACCTGGGCATTACGATCACTGGGCACCGCGCTGTGCGTAAACGACGGCACAACCAAGAGCCACGGCCGCCTTTGCCTTAGTAAGCCACCTTGAGGCTGCCGGCGAGGACGGCCTGCCAAAACTCCCGTGTACGGCGAACGCCCAAATATATAGCAAGCAATATTATTGCTTGCTATATATTACCAATAAATCAAGGAGGAACACATGAGCACACTTCTACAGCACGACAGTCAACGCCATAGGCGGCCGCAGCGGCACCGTCAAGAGCACCGACGGCCTTCTGGATCTACCCCTGTCCCTGCCTGCCGCGCCTGGCGGCAAGGGCGGGGCGACCAATCCCGAACAACTGTTCGCGGCTGGCTATGCGGCCTGCTTCGGCAACGCCGTCATCCACATCACCCGCAACAAGGAGACGAAGGTCCGCGACAACGACATCGAAGTCGCGGCAACTGTCGGCATGGAGTCGAACGGCAGCGGCGGTTTCACGTTGACCGTGGCACTCGACGTCACCATCGCCGGGGTCGACCAGGCGGCGGCCGAAGCAATCGTTGCCGAGGCGCACAAGGTCTGCCCGTATTCCAATGCGACCCGTGACAACATCGACGTGGCCCTGTTGGTGAAAACGCGATGACGCCATCGGCGCGCGGGCCGGGGCCCGTGCGACACCCAGCCCACCCCAAACGTCAAGGAGTTTCTTGATCATGAGCCTGCTTAAAACTGCGTTGTTCGTTCGTCTGGAGGCTCGGCCCGGAAAAGAGCAGGAGGTCGAGGCGTTCCTGGAGGCGGGCTTGACGCTCGTGCTCGATGAGCCAGCCACCGCCGCATGGTTCGGCCTGCGCCTCGGTCCCAGCACCTTCGCCATTTTCGACGCCTTCCCCGATGAGGCCGGGCGTGAAGCGCATCTGGCGGGCAAGGTCGCCGCCGCCCTGCTCGCCAGGGCCGGAGAATTGCTGTCTGAGCCACCCAGCATCGAGAAGGCGCAGGTGCTTGCCAGCAAGTTGTCCGGGTGAGGCTGTGTTTGCGGAATTCTGTCCCGTCGGATTCTCTGGCACCGGGCTTCACCTTCGAAAAGGGCGAAAGAACCCAATGACCAATTTCTTTAGTCGACTGCATCTTCCGGCTGAGCGGCGGCGAAATCCCGCCATTGATTCTGCAATTGCAAAGCTGATCGTCAAGACGGCATCCAGCAAACCACAATGGAGTACAAAGGTATGAAAGCACTCGTCTACAAGGGGCCTGGTCAGAAGGCGTGGGAAGAAAAGGAAAAACCCGCTATAGAGAAGCCGACCGACGCCATCGTGCGGATCACCAACACCACGATCTGCGGCACCGACCTGCATATTCTCAAGGGTGACGTACCCGCCGTCACGCCGGGCCGGACGCTCGGCCACGAGGGCGTCGGCATTGTCGAGGAGACCGGCAGCGCCCTGCGCAACTTCAAGAAGGGCGACCGGGTGCTGATCTCCTGCGTCACCTCCTGCGGCTCGTGTCCGAACTGCAAGCGCCAGCTCTACTCCCATTGCGCAGATGGCGGCTGGATACTCGGCCATCTGATAGACGGCACCCAAGCCGAATATGTGCGCATTCCGCACGCCGACAACAGCCTTTACCCGGTGCCGGACGGCACGGACGAAGAGGCGCTTGTCATGCTGTCCGACATCCTGCCGACCGGCTTCGAGATCGGCGTCCTCGCGGGCCAGGTGAAGCCGGGCGATGTCGTCGCCATCGTTGGCGCCGGGCCTGTCGGCATGGCCACACTGCTGACGGCGCAGTTCTATTCGCCGGGGCGGCTTGTGATGCTGGACACCGATGCCAACCGGCTTGAAGTCGCAAGGAAATTCGGTGCCACTGACACGATCAACGTTGCCGATGGCAAGGCGGTCGAAACGCTCATGGAAATGACGGGCGGTGTCGGTGTCGACGTGGCGATCGAGGCGGTCGGCATTCCCACAACGTTCGATATCTGCCAGCAGACCATAGCCCCCGGCGGGCGCATCGCCAATGTCGGCGTTCATGGCAAGCCCGTCGAGCTGCACGTGGAGAAGCTCTGGCTTCAGAACATCACCATCGCCATGGGCCTTGTGAACACCAATACCACGCCCATGCTGCTGAAGACGCTTCAGGCCGGGGGCATCTCACCGGCCCAGCTCATCACCCATCGCTTCGCGCTGGACGACATTCTGAAGGCGTACGAGGTCTTCGGCGCAGCGGCGAAGGAGAAAGCCATGAAGGTGATCCTCAAGGCCGCGAAGTAAGGCACTGACAAGACGGAGCCTTGCCTGCCGGCAAGCGCTTCCAGGATATATGGCCAGCCACAACCTGGCTGGCAGTTAATGAATTTGATCAGGAGAAACACATGAGCACACTCTACAGCACGACAGTCAACGCCATAGGCGGCCGCAGCGGCACCGTCAAGAGCACCGACGGCCTTCTGGATCTACCCCTGTCCCTGCCTTCCGCGCTTGGCGGCAAGGGCGGGGCGACCAATCCCGAACAACTGTTCGCGGCTGGCTATGCGGCCTGCTTCGGCAACGCCGTCATCCACATCACCCGCAACAAGGAGACGAAGGTCCGCGACAACGACATCGAAGTCGCGGCAACTGTCGGCATGGAGTCGAACGGCAGCGGCGGTTTCACGTTGACCGTGGCGCTCGACGTCACCATCGCCGGGGTCGACCAGGCGGCGGCCGAAGCAATCGTTGCCGAGGCGCACAAGGTCTGTCCGTACTCCAATGCCACGCGCGGCAACATCGACGTGGCCCTGTCGGTGAAGACGCGATGACGGCATCCGAGCGGGGGCGCGACGAGGATCTGCTTCATCTCGATCGCCAGCTCTGCTTTCCCCTCTATGCGGCGACCAACCTGCTGCAGCGGCTCTACCGGCCGCTGTTGAAGCCCCTGGGCCTGACCTATTCCCAGTATCTGGTGATGCTGGTGCTGTGGGAGCGCGAGGAGGTTTCCGTGGGCGAGCTGGGCGGCTGCCTGCACCTCGACGTCGGCACGCTCAGCCCGCTGCTCAAACGGATGGAGGAAGCCGGGCTGATCGTCCGCAGGCGTGACGTCGCTGACGAGCGGCGCGTTTTCGCCGCCCCGACCGCGCATGGATGGGCGCTGTACGATGAGGTGCGGCGTATCCCCGAAGCGCTCGCCGAGCGCACCGGCCTGGTCGCAGAGGAGGGAGAGCAGTTGCGCGCCCAAGCCCAGGCGTTCGTTGTCAGGCTTGCCGGCGTGGTATAGCCAACGCTCTCGCCAAATCCGTTTGCAGCCGGCCCGGTGCCAGGAGCGACAAGAGACAACACACATTCGAGGTAATAGAAATGTCTTCCAACGAGACACGTGTCTCCAGACTTTTGAAGATCGAGCATCCGGTGATCCAGGCGCCGATGGTCTGGCTGACATCCGCCAACCTGGTTGCCGCAGTGTCGGAGGCCGGGGGCATGGGCGTGCTCGGTCCCAATGCCGGGCAGACCACCAAAACCACCGATCCCGGCGAGACGGCCGAGCGCTTGCGCAATGAAATCCGCAAGACGCGGCGCCTGACGGGCAAGCCCTTTGCGGTGAATTTCCTGCTGCCGATCGAGGGCGTGGACATCAGCTACCTCTATGCCGAACCGCTTTTGAAGGTCATTCTTGAAGAAAAGGTCAGGGTCGTGATCACGGTCGGCCAGGACATCGGCAAAGGCCTGGACTACATCCGCGCGTTCAAAGAGGCTGGTATCACCGTCGTCCATCGGGAGTTGTCGCCCACCGTCGAGAACGCCCTGCAAGCGCAGCAGGCGGGCGTAGACGCCTTTATCGTCACCGGCCACGAGGCGGGCGGGCATCTCAGCGCGCACCGGATCAGCACGCTGGTGCTGTTGCC
This sequence comes from Pseudomonas sp. HS-18, assembly GCF_020401845.1. NCBI lineage: Bacteria > Pseudomonadati > Pseudomonadota > Gammaproteobacteria > Pseudomonadales > Pseudomonadaceae > Pseudomonas > Pseudomonas sp. HS-18. The sequence continues at coordinate 2,239,222 of NZ_CP084413.1, read as the reverse complement.
GCAGATCACTGACGTACTGCGCATTCCCGTGATCGCAGCCGGCGGCATCTACAATGGAAAAACAGCGGCAGCGGCGCATGCTGCGGGCGCGGAAGGCATCTACGCCGGTACGCGCTTCATCATGACCGATGAATCACCAGCTGCGGCAGCGGCCAAGCAGGCGATTCTAGACGTGCGCTCACAAGACCTCATCGAAGCGGGCACGCCCGGTGCCATGGCTCGGATCATCGCACCGAAACCGGGGGCTGGCGCCACAGAATCCGACGGCATCGCGGCGACCAAAACCGGCATGCTCGATGGCGATCTGGACAACGGCATCGTCTGCGTCTCTGAATCCGCCGGCGGCATCGCCAGCATCGTTCCCGCCAGGGAGGTCGTGCTGGAGCTGGCCCGGCCGTTTCATGATGCGCCTGCGACGAACGGCCCGACCACGCTGGGGCACCTGGCGGAATGCGCCGGGTGACATGACTTTCCCACACCGAAGGAAAATGGCGATGACTGCTGCTCTTTTCACCATTCCGATTACCCGCATCGACGGCGCACAGACTTCGCTGGCCGACTATGCCGGCCAGGTGCTGTTGGTCGTCAACACCGCATCCCAATGCGGCCTCACACCGCAATATGAAGGTCTGGAGGCGCTCCATTCCCGGTATCGCGAACAGGGCTTCGCGGTGCTTGGCTTCCCGGCCAATGATTTCGCCGGGCAGGAACCCGGCGACGATGCCGAAATTCAGCGCTTCTGTTCGACGGCCTATGCAGTGGATTTCCCACTGTTTTCCAAGATTTCCGTCGCGGGTGAAGGCAAGCATCCGCTTTACGCCGCGTTGATCGAAGCCAGGCCCAGGGCCCAAGGCGGCGAAACGTTCCGCCAGTGGCTGGCGGGGCATGGCGTGACGCCCAATCCCGAGCCGGAAGTGGCGTGGAACTTCGAGAAGTTCCTGGTCGGCCGCGACGGCGCTGTCATCGCCCGCTTCGCGCCCGGTATCGAGCCGCAGGACGGCGCCATCATCGAAGCGATCGAAGCGGCACTGCCCGGACAACGCCCAAACACCTGATCGGGTGAGCGGATATGCCGGGGTGGAATGATCCGGCCCCGGTCGAACACGGATTCCAAAAGAGGGGACATGACATGAACAAACGCATATTGGGAAACTCCGGCCTGGAAGTGTCCGCGCTCGGGCTCGGCTGTATGGGTATGACCTGGGCCTACGGCGCACCCGGCGAGCGCGGCGACATGATCCGGCTACTGCGCGGAGCCGTCGATCTGGGCGTCACCTTCTTCGATACCGCCGAAGTCTACGGTCCGTTCACCAACGAAGAACTGGTCGGCGAGGCGCTCGCGCCGGTGCGCGACCAGGTGGTGATCGCCACCAAGTTCGGCTTCGCCATCGACCCGAACGGCGGTCCGTGGCCGCTCGGCACCGACAGCCGCCCAGAACACATCAAGGCCGTCGCCGATGCGGCGCTGAAGCGGCTGCGCACCGATCGCATCGACCTGTTCTACCAGCACCGCGTCGATCCGCAGGTGCCAATCGAAGACGTTGCCGGCGCCGTGGCCGATCTGGTGAAGGCGGGCAAGGTCAAGCATTTCGGCCTGTCCGAGGCCGGTGCGGCAACGATCCGCAAGGCCCATGCGGTCCACTCCGTGACCGCGCTGCAAAGCGAGTATTCGTTGTGGTCACGTGAACCGGAGCAGGAGATCCTGGCCCTGCTGGAAGAACTCGGCATTGGCTTCGTCGCCTACAGCCCACTCGGTCGCGGCTTTCTGACGGGAGCGTTCGGCGCCGATGCGACCTTCAGCGACGATGACTTCCGGGGCGGCAATCCGCGCTTCCAGGCTGCGGCGCTGCGCAAGAATGTCGCTCTCGTCGATGCGCTGAAGGCAATCGCGCGGGAGAAGAACGTCACGCCGGGGCAACTCGCACTCGCTTGGCTGCTGGCGAAAAAGCCCTGGATCGTACCGATCCCCGGGACGCGCAAGCGCACCCGGCTCGAAGAAAACATGGCCGCCACCCGCGTATCCCTCAACGTGGCCGACATCGCGGCCATCGAAGCGGCTGTCGCGGCGCATCCGGTCGAGGGCACGCGCTATGACGACCAGGGGCTTGCCGCAGTGGACCTGTAGCAGTCACGAAAAATCCAGACTCCATCATCGTTCGGAAAGGATCTTGGCCATGTCCGCTTGCACCGGCTACGCCGCCGAAAACGCGACCTCGCCGCTGGCTCCCTTCTCGTTCTCACGCCGCGAACCTGGGCCCACGGATGTCGCCATCGACATCCTCTATTGCAGCGTGTGCCACTCCGATCTGCAAACCGCCCGCGGCGGATGGGGTGGCACGCTGTATCCCAGTGTTCCCGGCCACGAAATCGTCGGGCGCCTTTCGGCCGTCGGAGCGAAGGTCGCGCACTTCAAGGTGGGCGACATAGTGGCGGTCAGCTGCATGGTAGATTCCTGCTGCACCTGCCCGAGCTACCGCGAGGGGCTGGAGCAGTATTGCGAGCAAGGCATGGTCGCCACCTACAACAGCGTCGATCCCATCCTCGGCGGCCCTGCCTTCGGTGGCTACTCCAGCCATTTCGTCGTGACGGAAAGCTTCGTGCTGCGCCTGACCGCCGGCGCGCCGCTGCTGTGCGCCGGCATCACTACCTAGTCGCGGCTGCGCCACTGGGGCGCGGGGCCAGGCAAGCGGGTCGGCGGCGTCGGCCTGGGGGCTTGGCCACAGGCCGTCAAGCTCGCCCGGGCGCTCGGCGCGCATGTCATACTGTCCACCACGTCCGCATCCAAGATGCAGGACGGCAAGCGCCTGGGCGCCGACGAGGTCGTACTGTCCAGCGACGCGCAAGCGATGGCCGCGCACGGCTCGACGCTTGATCTCATCATCGACGCCGTCTCCGCCCCGCACTACATCAATCCTTATCTCGACCTGCTCAAGCAGGACGGAACTCTGCTGCAGGCAATCCAGCCATTTGGCGATGGCGGCTTCGCGCTGGTCGCCCGCGTCTGGCGAGAGCCAGGATGCCAGCGCCGCCGCGACAATGGACGATTTGGACACGCCTAGTTCATCGAGGCGCTTGGCGTGCTCGTGATGGAGAGCGATCTTCTACTCGGTGGCGATGGGTGTGAGCGGTTGCGGTTCCCTGCTGTTCGGCCGTCTTTTCGACCGCTACGGCTTCAAGGTGCTGGTCGGCCTGACGCTGGCAAGTAGCGTCTTTGCACCGCTGACGTTGCTTGGCGGGTTCTGGTGCGCACTTTTCGGCGCGGCGATTTGGGGGGTGGGCATGGGGGTGCACGAATCCATCATCCCCGCCGCGGTTGCTCCTATGGTGCCCAGCACTCGCCGCGCCTCCGCCTTTGGTCAATTCACCGCCGGCTACGGTATCGCTTGGTTCGCCGGTAGCAGCCTAATTGGTGTCCTTTACGATCACTCCGTAATGGCAACCGTAGCATTCTGCGTACTTAGTCCGTTGGCAGCCGTTCCAATCCTCTGGTACGTCGGCCTGCGGGTCGGAAATCTAGCGGAAGGCGGCGACAGTTGCTCGCCACCGGCCCCTCCGTAGATAAGCCGCTTAACGTCCAGTACCACCAGACATCCGAGCCAACACCCCAGTACCTGCGATCATTAGTATGGCCGCCAGCAGAAAAGCGAGCACGGGCGAGACTGCAGTCCATAGGAGACCAACAGTAGCGCTCGAGATGAACTTTGCGGTGCCGTTCACCGTGCCAAGCGCACCGTAACTCAGAGCCAGCGTCTCCTGCTGCACCATGTCCGCGGTTACAGTGGACTCCAGGGCCTCCTGCACGGACACATACAGGCCCGCGACGGTGAAGAGCAGTACCAGCATCGGCACGCTGTCCAACCTCAGCCAGAAAGCCAGTGCGGCCAGTAGAGCCGTCAGGCTACCCAAGGCATAACCCGCGACAAGCACCGGCAGCGAGCCCAGGCGATCCGCCAGTATGCCGATGGGGTAGGACGTCAGGACCTGGACCAGGTTGCGCCAGACATACAGCAGACCAGCAACCTGCGCCGCTTGCACCACTCCCAGGGTTCCGCTGAGCAGTTGCGTGGCCGCAAGTATGAGCAAGCTGTGGCTGAAATCACCGATACCGAATAGCCCGACGGCTCCCAGGTAGCGCTTGAAACGCAGAGGCAGGCCTTTGAGGGTCTGGAAGAACTTCAACTCGGGGTTCGCGGAGTGCTGCGGGTCCTTGACCAGGGTCAGGAACGCCAATACGGCGAGGACGCCGGGGATGACGCTCAACCAGAGCACCAGCCGGAAAGGCCCTGTCGCATCGTCCCAGGGTAGCTGTTGAGCCCACCCCAGTAGGGCGACACCAAGCAACGGGCCAATGACGGCCCCCAACGTGTCCATCGCCCGGTGGAAACCGAATGCACGCCCCCGGGTATCGGCAGTCACCGCCTGGATCACGATAGCATCGCGCAATGGGCCTCGCAGTCCTTTGCCGAACCAGGAAACCAGCCGGCCGGCAAGAAGCAGCGGCCAACCCAACGCCAGTGCTAGCAGGACCTGGCCGGCCGGCGTCAGGCCGTAGCCGATCAGGACCAGCAGTTTGCGATGCCCCAGTTTGTCAGCGATGTAGCCGGAGAACATTTTCGTGTAAGCGGCCAGAGCGTCTGCGATCCCTTCGATGGTGCCCAGTGCCGCGGCGGGTATTCCCAGTACCGCAAGGAACCCAGGAAGAATCACGGTTGTGGTCTCGTAGCAAAAATCGCCCAGGGCACTGGTCAATCCCGCTCCCGCGACTGTTCTGTTGAGCCAAGTTGATCGGCCTGTACTGCTTTGGGAGCTATCGCTTTTTTCCAAGGAACGTTCTTGATACTGGCTCATCATGCGATCTCGATAGTAAGGAGCTCGTAATCCCAACTGCTGCGCTAACGTCGGCGGAATCATGGTCAAATGTCGAAAGTCGCCAAGACCGGATAGTGATCCGAAGCACCGTCGGTGGCTGGGGTGCGAATCACCTCATAGCTGACAACCTTGCTGGCAAGGGCTGGCGTGGCCAGGACGTAGTCACACCGCATCTGCGCAAACTCGGAGTTGGTGTAGGCAGCGGTGGGTACCGTAGGTGTGGACTCAGGCTGCAGGAGACGACCTACATCGACCCAGCCAGCTGTTTCGAGCGTTGCGAGGACCGTCGTATCAGCATCACGGCCATTACTGGAGTAACGAATGCGGTGGTGCGCAGAGAGCAGATCGAACCCTTGCGGTTCTGGATCATGTGGTGATGCTGAGTTGAAGTCCCCTGCCAGCAACCGGTACTCATTGGGAGTAGCCTGCACAGCTAGGTATGCAGCTTCCCTGCGTCGGACATCGACCCCGTTCGGGCACAAATGAACGCTCGTCAACAGCAGGCTTTGCTCGCTCTCAGGCAATGCCACCCTGAGCGATGCAACGCTGTGATGAAAATTGGCCGAATCAGACTCGAACGAGAGCGGCCTCAGAGGGGAACGAATAAAGATCGCAAGATGCTGTCCAGTCCGCGGAGCCTGAGCCAAAAAGCCCCGCATCTGAAGCTGGTGCTCCATGTCATACAACCAATCACCACCGTTTGCATCGAATCCGCGTGCCTCCTGCATTAAGAAGACATCGGGATTCAGCTCCCGCACTAGGCCGATCTGCGCCACGGCCCTACGGCTATCTGCGCCGTCACGGCCGGCAAACAGGGTGTTGTATGTCAGCACTTTCAACTGCATGGAGCACCTCTTCAGATCATCGGTTTTCGTCCTGCGCCTCAAACACGCGCTGGGCGTAGGTATCCAGTAAGGTTTCGCAGTGCTGCAGGCGCTGCTCCGATTCCACCAGGAGTGGCGCGCCGTAGAAGTCCAGCTTGCGGATCTTCTCCAGCCAGTTCTGCAGCTTTTTCAAATCGACGTCGTTCTCTTCCAACTCGGCGTAGGTGAAGTGGCAGGCCGCGGTCTCCTTGGCGATTTCCGCTTCGAAGTCATCACACTTATCGAGCAGCTCGCGGTACTCCTCGTCGCGGTCAGCCTTGAAGCGTGCTACCACTTTGTCTTCCTGCAGACGGTCCAAAGCGACGGTCTCCAAGATCACTGAGTCGCCTGCCATTGCCTCGATGTCGTGCTCTAGCATCTTCAACTGACGAACATGCTCATCAGTCTTTGGGAGCAGGCAGACGCCGTTTTGCAGATACACCGCCCCCATCCCTTTGAGCTTGCGCCACAGAGCAATGCGCTTCTTGGCGGGTTCCGATGGAACCTTATAGGTGAGGAGGAGCCAGTTCTGATTCGTCATAGTGTGTAATCCTAATGTTACGGTCGTTACATATTAAAAGAATCAAAATTCATAAGCATATGGTTACAGCTATTGATTTGGATGAAAACGAGGCGATTGCTCCGCCCACGCGTCCGCCTCGTTTCAGGTATGTCATCGCAAGGATGATTTCCCTGAAGTAGGTAGAAATGCTAATTTCTTCACAGGAGATGGCATTCCTCCTTTAACCGCCTTCGTGCTGATGATGCCTACGTGAACCCTGGACAGGGTGCGTAGGTGTGCGTCCTGTCCTTTCGTATAAGGATAGGAACGTGAACGCAATTCTCCGCCCAGCCCCCCTTTCCCCGTCGGGGACATCTGTTTTCGCCTGGTCACCGCTCCGCCATGGAGTCTGGCCAGCGTGCTGAAATCCATTATCGCTATTGCCGGCGGCGCCGCCCTTGGAGCCCTGCTGCGTTGGTTCCTTGGATTGCAGCTCAATGCGCTGTTCCCCACCATTCCGCCGGGTACCTGGACCGCCAATCTCATCGGCGGATACATCATCGGCGTGGCCGTGGCCTTCTTCGCCGCCAACCCGGCGCTCAGCCCTGAATGGCGCCTGTTGATCATCACTGGGTTCTGCGGCGGCCTGACGACCTTCTCGACCTTTTCGGCGGAAACCATGGCGCTGCTCCAGTCCGGGCGCGTCAGTTGGGCAATGACCGCCATCGGCGTGCATGTCGCGGGCTCCCTTCTGGCTACGACCGCTGGACTCATGACCTACCCATTGCTCAGTGGACGCTGACGGAGGAGCAACGATGCAAGGCTATCTGGTGACTTTCTTCACCCAACAGAGCCGCCGCCATGGCGGCAAGCTGATCACCGACTGGATGGTCGATCTGGCTCGCAGCATGAAGCTCAAGGGCGCCACCCTGGTGCTGGGCGCCGAGGGCTACGGCCATGCCGGGCGGCTGCACTCGTACCATTTCTTCGAACTGGCCGACCAACCCGTCGAGATCTGTCTGGCGGTATCCGAGGAGGAGTGCCAGCAGTTGTTTGAGCGCTTGGAAGCCGAAGATCTCGCCCTGTTCTACGTGAAGACTCCCGTAGAAATGGGGACCGTGGGCAAACGCAAGGCCGAACGCGACACCCCCAGCACCTGACGCTTACGGAGACCCAAGACATGAGCTTCACTGACCTCCCTGCCGGCAAAGACGTCCCGGACGACATCTACGCCGTGATCGAGATCCCCGCAAACCACGCGCCCATTAAATATGAACTGGACAAGGCCAGCGGCCAGATGTTCGTCGACCGTTTTCTCAGTACGCCGATGTTCTACCCAGCCAACTACGGCTTCATTCCTTCCACCCTGAGCGAGGACGGCGACCCACTGGATATCCTGGTCATCACACCTTGCCCGGTTGCACCTGGCACCGTTCTGCGTTGCCGCCCGATTGGCGTGATGTACATGACCGACGAGGCAGGGCCCGACGCCAAGATCATCGCAGTGCCCCACGATAAGCTCAGCACCCTGTACACCAATGTGCGCGAATGCAGCGACCTGCGTGAACTGATGCTCCAGCAGATCCAGCACTTCTTCGAGAACTACAAGACTCTCGAGCCCGGCAAGTGGGTACGCATGGACCGCTGGGGCAGTCTCGACGATGCCCGCGAGGAAATCCGCAAGTCGGTGGCGGCCTATGGGGCGGCACATTGAGCGGAGGCATTTCCCAACCCAAGGCGACCTGGCTACCTGCACCCACTCGCCTCCTAGAAGCTGGCTGCTTGTCGCTCGGTCTGCTCGGCGGCTGGTTTTTTGCTCGATCGGCAACTGGCCTGGTCGGGCTAGTACCACTGAGCATGGGCCTGGCATGGGTGCTGGTCCGCTTCGTCCTGAGCGGCCGTAGGCAATTCTCATCCGCGCTCTGCTTCTGCGGAGGCATTGCAGCCTGCTCTGTCAAGCTTGCCGAGATCATCAGTTTCTACATGCACGGACAGCGCTCCCTGGCACTCAGTGAGATACCCGAGCTTTTTATCTGCGTAGTGCTTCCACCACTCATCGCCTTGATCCTGGTGATGCTGGTGAATCTCGTGCTCAACGACTGAGCACCATAAGACAAAAACAATCTAATTAGCTGACAGGACCCACCATGCCCGATTACCGCTCGAAAATCTCCACCCACGGTCGCAACATGGCCGGCGCCCGCACCCTCTGGCGCGCCACCGGGATGAAGGACGAAGACTTCAAGAAGCCGATCATCGCCATCGCCAACTCCTTCACCCAGTTCGTGCCCGGCCACGTGCACCTGAAGGACCTGGGCCAACTGGTCGCCCGCGAGATCGAAAGACACGGCGGCGTGGCGAAGGAATTCAACACCATCGCCGTGGACGACGGCATCGCCATGGGCCATGACGGCATGCTCTATTCCCTGCCGTCGCGCGAGATCATCGCCGACTCCGTGGAGTACATGGTCAACGCCCACTGCGCCGACGCCATCGTCTGTATCTCCAATTGCGACAAGATCACCCCCGGCATGCTGATGGCCGCCCTGCGCCTGAACATCCCGGTGGTGTTCGTCTCCGGCGGGCCGATGGAAGCCGGCAAGACCAAGCTGGCCAGCCACGGCCTGGACCTGATCGATGCCATGGTGGTGGCCGCCGATGACTCCTGCTCCGACGAGAAGGTCGCCGAATACGAGCGTAGTGCCTGTCCGACTTGCGGTTCCTGTTCTGGCATGTTCACCGCCAACTCGATGAACTGCCTGGTGGAGGCCTTGGGCCTGGCCCTGCCAGGAAACGGGACCACACTGGCCACCCACGCCGATCGCGAGCAGTTGTTCCTGCGCGCCGGCCGCCTGGCCGTCGAGCTGTGCCAGCGCTACTACGGCGAGGGCGATGCCTCAGTATTACCGCGCAGCATCGCCAATGTGCTCGCCTTCGAGAACGCCATGTCGCTGGACATCGCGATGGGTGGCTCGACCAACACCATCCTGCACCTGTTGGCCGCCGCCCAGGAAGGCGAGGTGCCCTTCGACCTGCGCGACATCGATCGCCTGTCGCGCAAGGTGCCGCAGCTGGGCAAGGTGGCGCCGAACATCCAGAAGTACCACATGGAAGACGTGCACCGCGCCGGCGGCATCTTCTCTATCCTCGGCGAACTGGCCCGTGGCGGCCTGCTGCACACCGAGGTGCCGACCGTGCACAGCCCGAGCATGGCCGACGCCATCGCCGAGTGGGACATCACCCAGACCCGCGACGAGAAGGTCCATACATTCTTCAAGGCCGGCCCCGCGGGCATCCCGAGCCAGGTTGCCTTCAGCCAATCGACCCGCTGGGACACCCTGGACGATGATCGCGCCGAGGGTTGTATCCGCAGTTTCGAGCACGCCTACTCCCAGGAAGGCGGCTTGGCCATGCTGTACGGCAATATCGCCCTCGACGGCTGCGTGGTGAAAACCGCCGGCGTGGACGAGTCCCTGTATGTCTTCGAGGGCACGGCGAGAATCTTCGAAAGCCAGGACGCCGCGGTGAAAGGCATCCTCGCCGACGAAGTGAAGGCCGGCGACATCGTGATCATCCGCTACGAAGGCCCGAAAGGCGGCCCGGGCATGCAGGAAATGCTCTATCCGACCAGCTACCTGAAATCCAAGGGCCTGGGTAAGGAATGCGCCCTGCTCACCGACGGCCGCTTCTCCGGCGGCACCTCGGGCCTGTCCATCGGCCACGCCTCGCCGGAAGCCGCCGCGGGCGGCGCCATCGGCCTGGTGCAGGACGGCGACAAGGTACTGATCGACATCCCCAACCGCAGCATCAACCTGCTGGTGAGCGATGAAGAACTGGCCACCCGCCGCGCCGAGCAGGACAAGAAAGGCTGGAAGCCGGCACAGCCGCGCGCGCGCAAGGTGACCACCGCGCTGAAGGCCTACGCCCTGCTGGCCACCAGCGCCGACAAGGGCGCCGTGCGCAACAAAGCGCTGCTGGAGGACTAATGCCCCGAGGCTCCCGGACTTCTTGCAAGCCCGGGAGTCGGTGATACAGTTCTCACAGGAGATGGCATTCTCCGTTAACCGCTGACGCCGTCAGCTGATGATGCCTACCGAACTCGCGAAGGCGGGAGCGGTAGGCATTTTTGTATCTACAGCCCCACTTCGCTCAGGTAGTCCCATCGCCAGCCGCGATTCGCCTTATGGCACGCGTCGGCCCTGTACCTGGAGGTGAATGTGGGAACCCCACTGCATCATCAGCCTGACCTCATCTGGTCGTCGTCAGTCACCAGCATCCTGTCCGACGACCTGGAAGCGTTTCTCCAGCTGCTTCCCGCTCAACATATCCTTCTACGAGTAACCTACCCTTCGGCGCTCAATATCGCCCGTGAGCAACAAGAACACCTCGCCCGGGCGCTGTTCAGCCAGGGATTGAAGCGCTCCGCACTGCTAATCGAAAGCGCTGCCCGCTACCTGGTGTTCTCGGAGCCTCGCGAGGCCTGGGACACCTATTGCTGCCTGAGGTACTCCAGCCTGGCAATCGAGGTCGGTATCTGCCGTGTTGGCGTCTACCGAGAGTCGCTAGCGAACCTACGTACCCGCTCCACAGCGACGGCCTATCCGGCCCCGAGCAACCAGCCCACGGCGACGGTCGACGACGCGAGGAACCCGGTATGAGCGAGATACTCGAAACCTCATCGAGCGGCTCGCAGTCCAGCTCGAATCCGGAAGTGCGCAAGCTCGCCGTCGGTTTGCTGCACAAGGCCGATATCGAGGTGAATGGTCAGCGTCCCTGGGACATGCGAGTGCTGCGCCCGTGCGTCTTCGAACGAGCGCTGGGTATGGGCAGCCTCGGCCTGGGCGAGAGCTATATGGACGGTGACTGGGACGCTGCGCATCTCGACGAGTTCTTCCATCGCCTGCTGCGCGCCCGGCTCGATCGCGAGGTCCAGCCGTTGCGCTTGCTTGCCCATGCCCTGCGCTATCGCCTGCGCAACCTGCAGAACATCAGGCGTGCCTGGCAGGTCGGCAGGCAGCATTACGACCTGAGCAATGAACTGTACAAGGCCATGCTGGACTCACGCCTGACTTACAGCTGCGGCTATTGGGAAAACGCCACAAATCTCGAGCAGGCCCAGGAGGCCAAGCTGGAGCTGATCTGCCGCAAGCTGCAGCTCAAGCCCGGCATGCGCCTGCTGGACATCGGCTGCGGCTGGGGAAGCCTGATGGCCTATGCCGCGCAGCACCACGGCGTGGAGTGCGTGGGCGTGACTGTATCCCAGGAACAGGCGAACTGGGCCGGTGACCGCTACCGTGACCTGCCCGTGGAGTTCCGACTGCAGGACTACCGCAGCCTGAACGAGCGGTTCGACCGCATCGCCAGCGTCGGCATGTTCGAGCACGTCGGGCACAAGAACCATCGGGCGTTCATGCAGGTGGCCCACCGCTGTCTCGCTGACGATGGCCTGCTCCTGCTGCACAGCATCGGCAAGAACGCCCGCCGCGGGCATCCCGACCCGTGGATCGACCGCTACATCTTCCCCAACGGCGACCTGCCCTCCATCGGCCAGATCGGCGATGCCGCGGACGACCTTTTCGTCGTCGAGGACCTGCACAACTTCGGCGCCGACTACGACCGCACCCTGATGGCCTGGCACGCCAATTTCGAAGCGGCCTGGCCACGCTTTTCAGCACCGGGGGAGCGCTTCCGGCGCATGTGGCGCTACTACCTGCTGTCCTGTGCCGGCGCCTTCCGCGCGCGCGACATCCAGCTCTGGCAGTGGGTGTTGTCCAAGCGCGGAGTTATCGGCGGCTACCGGCGTCCGCAATCGTAATCGAACGTGGCAATCGCGACTGGCGCATTTGAGCGAAAGAAGGAGATCGGTATGGCCGTATTCATCAAGCAGGTAGTAGCCCGGGAAATCCTCGACTCAAGAGGCAACCCGACAGTCGAAGTGGACGTGACCCTCGAGGACGGTTTCCAGGGGCGAGCCTCGGTGCCTTCAGGGGCGTCAACGGGTAAGCATGAAGCCGTTGAACTGCGTGATTGCGACCCGGCGCGTTATGGCGGCAAGGGCGTGCTGGACGCCGTGCACAATGTCGCCAGCGAAATCGCCCCGCTACTGAAGGGCCATGACGCCTGCGACCAGACCGCTATCGATTTGGCCATGCTGCAGTGCGATGGCACGCCGAACAAGTCGCGCCTGGGCAGCAACGCCATCCTCGGCGTCAGCCTGGCGGTGGCCCGCGCGGCGGCGGCGGCCACCGGCCTGCCGCTGTTCCGCTACCTCGGCGGGGAGCAGGCCACGCGCATGCCGGTGCCCATGTTCAACGTGCTCAACGGTGGCGTGCACGCCCACTGGCAAGGCACGGACTTCCAGGAGTTCATGATCGTCCCTTCCGGCGCCGGCAGCTTCCACGAGGCGCTGCGCTGGGGCGGGGAAATCTACCGCCACTTGCGTACCCTGCTGGAGGCCAAGGGCTTCTCCACCTCGGTGGGCGACGAAGGCGGCTTTGCGCCACCGTTGAAGTACAACGCCGATGCCCTCGACCTCCTGATGAAGGCCATCGAGGCCGCCGGCTACCGTCCGGGCGAGGAAGTCCAGCTCGCCCTGGATCCGGCGCCCAGCGCACTCTACGAAAACGGCTTCTACCGCCTGCACAGCGAAGGCCGGCTTCTGGATGCCGACGAGATGATCGGCCTGTATGCCGACTGGGTGGAGCGCTACCCCATTGTGGTGCTGGAGGACGGCCTTGCCGAGGACGACTGGGAGGGATGGAAGCGCCTGACCGCGGCGCTCGGCCAACGCATCGAGCTGGTTGGCGACGACCTCTTCGTGACCAGCGCCGAACGCATCCGCCGCGGCATCCTCGAGAACACCGCCAACGCGGTGCTGATCAAGCCGAACCAGATCGGCACCCTCAGCGAGACCCGTACCACGGTACTCCTAGCCCACAACAACGGCTGGGGCGCGATGGTGTCGCACCGCAGCGGCGAAACCGTCGACAGCTTCATCGCCGATCTCACCGTGGCCTTCGGCACCGGGCATCTCAAGGCCGGCGCCCCCTGCCGCGGCGAGCGGGTGGAGAAATACAACCAACTACTGCGCATCGAGGAAATCCTCGGTGGCACCGCGCACTATGCTGGCTACCAGGCTTTCGTGCATTGACCTGGCGGAGGGCGCCAGGCGCCCTCCGTCCCCCCATTGAGCCAGAGGTGAAGCATGACTGCCGCCGACCGCCAGGCCATCCCTGAATCCGTATCAGAACGAATTCTCCGACACTTTCGGGTGGCCCTGGAGGAGCGCGGCTACCTCGCCGATTCGCAGCAGCAAAACGCCGTCGAGCACCTTGCCAACTGGCTGGAGCACTTCCTCCACGGACACCATGGCTGGTTTCACAAGCCAACGGCGGGCATCTACCTGTGGGGGGACGTAGGACGCGGCAAGAGCTTTGTGATGGATGCTTTCTTTGCCGCCGCACCCTTGCAGGACAAGCGCCGCGTCCATTTCCATGCCTTTCTGGAGGAAGTGCAGATGCGCCTGCAGGCTTTCGCTGGCCAGTCCGATCCCCTGGAAAAGGTTACTAGGGGCATTGCAGAGGAAACACGCTTGCTGTGCTTCGACGAGTTCCACGTCCATGATATCGGCGACGCCATGCTGCTCGGGCCGACGCTGCAGCAACTGGTGGATGCGGGGGTTGGTTTGGTCTGCACGTCCAACTACCCGCCGTCCGCACTGTGCACGGACCCATTGTACGGAGAGCGCATTCGCCCCGTAGTCGAACTGATCGAGAAGCGCTTCGAGGTTTTGGCGCTGGACAATGGTGAAGACTACCGGCAGCGACTGACACCGCTGGACCGTTGGGGCAGCTACCTCTGGCCGGCCTCATCCGTCGACCTGGGACTTCTGCGCAAGCGGTTCGAACTGGGATCGCAGACGATCTTCGACCAAGTGCTGCAGGTCAACTACCACCCACTACGGGTGCGGGCGCAGGACGGCGACCACGCATGGCTGGACTTCGATGAACTGTTTGAGCATCCACACTCGGCGGCCGACTATCTATGGCTGATCGAACGCTTTCCGTACATGGCGGTGAGCGGCTTGGGGCCATTGCGCGACTGCCCTGATGATGTCGGCAAGCGCTTCCTGAACTTCATCGACATCGCCTATGACCGACACCTCAAGTTGCAGCTCTACGCCAGCGTAGCGTTGGAGCAACTGGCCGCCGGCGACACCCTGCTGGATTTCGAGCGCACCCTCAGCCGCCTCCGGCAGTTGACCCTGGTGCCGCTGGCGGCTGACTGAGCGAACGGTCTTACCTGCTCAGACGCCAGCCAGGTGCCCGCTCTCGTTGAGCCTGTGCAGGGTGAAGACGGTGCCCTCGACGACGATTTCGTTGAGGCAGCAGGGCTCTTGCTTCAGCCGCCAATAGCGCGACAGTGGCAGGCCTAGCGCCTGCAGCAGCAATACGCGGTTGATGCTGTCGTGGCCAACCAGGACTAGGGTCTTGCCGACATGACGATGCAGGACTTCACGCAGTACGTTCGTCCCCCGCGCGAGCACGTCAGCCAGGCTTTCGCCGCCGGGGATGGCGGCCAAGTCGGGCGCTTCCAGCCACGTGCGGTGTTCGTCCGGCCAGCGCTGGCGGACCTCCTCGTGAGTCAGACCCTGCCACTGCCCGTAGTCGGTGTCAGCAAGCCCATCGAGGACCTGCGTCGGCGCGCCAGTGGCACGTGCGATCGCAGCGCCGGTATCGACGCAGCGCGACAGGGGGCTGGTGTAGATCGCTTCCGGTTGCCAGGTCTCTGCGATGCGCTGCGCCACAGCTAGCACCTGGCGCTTGCCCAGATCGGAAAGTGGCAGTTCGGCGCGTCCGCGGAAGCGCTCCGGGGCTATCCAATCGACATGGCCGTGACGGGTCAGAATGATTTGAGTCATGCTTTCTCTCTTGACTGAGGTTCAGCAACGCAGGCTGGTGATGATGCGCTGCGGGTGGGTCAACATATCCAGGGCGCTGAGTATGTCTAGCGCGACCAAGTCAGCCGCACCGAGGGCTATCGACGATGCTCCCTCCGGACCAATGACGGCAATCCCCAGAGCCGATTTCTGCAACATGTGCCGATCGTTGCTGCCGTTTCCAATGGCCACCACGCCATTCATGCCCAGCGTGCGCAGATAGTCTTCCTTGAAGATCGCCTGATCGTCGTCGGAGAGCACCAGCAAGTTGACATCCAGCGCAGCGAGCTCCGCCTCTGCGGTGCCAAGCGGGTCGCCAGTAACCACATGCAAAGCCAGAGTGCGGCCAAGGATCTCCAAGCGCCGCGCTACACCGTCTATCAGGCGACCATCCACCGCCAGGGTGCCGTTGTAGTCGCAGATCAGATGCTTCAGCCTAAGACTCCCCACTCCCGGGATATCGATCGCCAGCATATTCAGGCTCCTTTAGCGGGTCAGCCGCGAATGACGGTAACGGCGCAGGGGGCGTGGTCGATGACCTGCCGGGCCACCGAGCCCAGCAGCCAGCGCTCGAAACCGGAATGGCCACGATGACCAATCACGATATGGTCGATGGCGTGCTCCTCCGCATAACGCACTATTTGCTCCGCGGGACGGCCGACCGAGACATGTGTCGTCGGCCGATCCTCCGGAGCCATCCTCCGGTAACCAAGCATGTTGAAGGCATGATGAAAGTGCGCGCGCGAGCGTTCGATCACTGCCTCGGTCTCCACCTCGTCACCGAACTCCGGCGGCTGCGCCACCGAGAGAATGTGCAGACTGGCGCCAAAACGCTCGGCCAGGTCGTGGGCGAAGTTCAGGGCCAGCTCCGCTGCCGTGGAAGCGTCATAGGCCACCAGAATGTGCTTGATCATGGTTCACCTCCTTTGCGCCGCATCCGAGCGCAAGTCGTCGTGCCGCGCAGATTGCCTGACCTCCGCCGGCGGACCGGCGGCCTCCTCCTCGGGAGCGTTCCTGGGCAACAGATGCCGGGGCAGGAAGAAGGCATTGGCGATCAGCGTCGGTACCACGGCGCTACCGATCACAGCCGCCACCAGCGCTGAGTACTGCCCCTGGTCGATCAGCCCATGGGACAGGCCGAACAACGCCGAGATGGTGCCGAAGGTCAGTCCGGTGGACATCAGCAGGGTGGTGTAGGCGCCTTCCCGACGTGGCGAGCCGTAGTACAGGCAGGTGGGGTACACGCCCACCAGCTTGGTGAGCATTTTCACCAGCAAGAGCAACACGAAAGCCGCGGGTGCGGCGGCCAGTGCCGGCAACGACACCAGCGAGCCAGCGCGGATGAAGTAAAAGGGTGTCAGCAGGCCGAAGGTCAGGGTGCGCAGGCGGCGAATCAACGCGTGGTCCTTGCCTACGGTGCCGGCCAGGACCATGCCGATCAGATACGCCGGCAACACTGCCTCGCTGTCCGCCCACGTGGCCGCCGCGCCCAGGCCGAACAGGCAGAGCATGAGGAACTTGGCTTCCAGTTCCGAAGGGCGGCCACCGAAGCGGCGGAAAAAGCGCGGGGTGATCCACGGCAGCAGCAGCGCAGCCAGGGCCAGGATACCGGCGAAACCAATGGTCTTCAGGGTGAAGGGGGCGAAGATCAGCCCCAGGGCGATCACCGTGGCCAGGTCGTTGACGAAGCAGGCCGCCAGCACGATTTTCCCGTATTCGCTGGTGTTCAGCCCCAATTCCAGCATCACCGCATAGACCACCGCCACCGAAGTGGTAGACATGGCGATACCCGCCAGCCAGCTGGCCTGCGGGTTCCAGCCCAGGCCCCAGCGCGCGAGTGCCGCACAACCGAGGAAGGGCACGATGAAGCCGACCAGGCCGATGACCGTTGCCTGCTTCCAGTGAGTGCGGAACACCTTCGGGTCCAGTTCGGCACCGGCCAGGAAGGTCAGCAGAATGGCCCCGGCACCTGACAGGAACTTGATCCAGCTGGCATCGCCCTGCAGCACTGCCATTCCCAGCAGCGCACCGATGATCAACTGGGCAATGGTCCCGACGACGATCTCCGACAGGGCCGTAGCGATGCGCAAGAAGATCGACACCAGCGTCGCCAGCAGCGCCAGTCCCAACCACAGGGCTGCCTGAGCCCATATCTCAGTCATGGCGGCCTCCGCTTGCGGCTTCGTCGTCCTCACCCAGTACGCCGAACTCGATGGGGGTCTTCACGTACACCAGCTTCAGGTGTTCGTCAGCCAGACGGGTGAAGATCCGCTGCATTTCCTCCTCGGTGACCACCATCACCACTTCCAGCGGTTGATCGGCCAGTTCGAAGAAATGCGCGGCATGCATTCTGTGGTGATGGCCAAAGCCTTCTTTGGCGGCCAGCAGGGTGGCGCCGTGCACACCCAGGCGCAGCGCCTCGGCCATAAGCCATTCGGCGATGGGCTTGTGGTGGACCGTGCGGTCCTGCTGGGTGAAGAAGGTCAGTTGGTAGCCCTTCATGACATCCCCGTACCGCGAGGAAGTACGAGGCAGAAGGCTCAAAGGCAGACCCTGGGAGCGAGGTGAGGTGTGGTTTCATGGCAGCTGTCCATAGGTCATTCGTGGACAGCGCATACAAAAATGCCTACGCCGCCCAGATAGGGTTGTGCGTAGGCATCATCAGCCGGAAGGCGGTTATGAGGAGGAATGCCATCTCCTTCCTAAGACGTTAGCAAAGAGCGCGAAAAATGCACTGAAAGATACGACCGATACGAAGCCCCCTGGCGCCTGCAGGCCTCACCCGTAGCGATTGGCCATCCTCGATCAAGTAGTGGCAGGCCTCGATGATGTTCTGCCTACCAGTTGCATCGTCGCGCTGGAACATCCCTACCCCGCAGCGCTCCTTATACAACCGCTTCTTGTGGTTGCAGCTGTGGAAGTACCCCCAACCCTCGGTAATCCTCTTCCACAGATCACCAATAGCGTCAGCCTTGGCATAGTCACTGCGGACTTTCCGGCCATCGAAGAAGAAGGCGGCATGGATGTGGTAGCCCATGTCCTCCCCTTGCTCCACGGCGCAGATGTAGCCTATCTCGTGCTGGAAGACCGGATCGTACTCCCTCGCCCGGATCAGCCTATCCAGGTCCTCGAAGACGTCCTCTACCTTCAGGCGAGCACGCGCTGCTTCCCGGTAGTACAGGTCCACCCTCACCACCACTGTACGAGAGCGGCTATCCATCACCCGCTCTACGTATTCAGTGACTGCTTGCCGATTGCGTTTCTCCCGGCAAACACGGTCATGCTTCCCACGCTTGAACCACTTGGTCTGCACATGCTCCCGGATCCTCTCCACGAGCCAGTTGTAGGTCTGGGCCTCTGACAGGAGCCCTCCCTCGCTCTCGTCCATGCACGTCATCCCGAACATCCCGAACTCAATGCCGATGTCGTAGCACGCTTCCTTGAACGCGATCAGGTGTTCACTCAGGGCATACGTCTCGTCATGCACCAGGTGATACATCTGCCGAATGTGATCGAAATACCGAGAGAGCCTGGTCCTCTTGATGACTTCATCCCCCTGTGCGTCGTAGCTGATCCTGAATGCAGGACCATCGTGACGGATCACTGCATTCACGAGTCGTTCGATCTGGATAGCGATGTCGGATTGGGAGAGGTGTTTTGCTGTTTGATTGATCATGGTGTGTACCTGGTTGTTGGAAGACATACCAAGTACGGAGTGGGTATTTTTAAACTGGTGAGGTGGGTAGCTAGGTGTCTGGTATCTAGGTGGAGTGGGAGAGAGGATACATAGTTAGAGAGAGTTAGTAGCTATATCAATAAACCCCACGACCCTATTTGCAAAACACCAAGCGCCATCGAGCATCTAGACGAAGAACACCAAGCGTAGCCGGAAGAAATAACAGAACAGGACACTGGGAGTTATCTGAGAAATAGCACCAGCCTAAGCAGACGGCAGAGCTACCCGATGACCAGGGCTCCCTGGTCATCGGGTAGCTCTATCGGCATCAATGTTTACCTGCAACCTGGACTTTCTCATCACGCTCAGCGATCCGATCAAGGATCCACTCGTGCACTTCGCTCTCCAACCAGCGAACGCAACGCTCCCCCACAGATAAAGGAAGCGGGAACGTGCCGAGAGCGATGTATTTATAGATGGTCGAGCGAGCAAGACTGGTGAGATCCATGACCTCTTTTAAACTGATGATCCTCATGGACATGGACGGTGCTCCTGTATTGGTCCAGAGGATGGGTAGAGGTTTTATAAAATAACTCTAGATCTAACCCTCCATAGTCGAAGCCAACAAGCCGGCCGACCTTCGGATGTCTATAGGAATATCCGACTCACGCTCAAACTCCGCCAAATACACATCTCCACTCTCGACCTCTGTAAACCAGTAACATCCCTGACCTATCTCAGCAGAAAGCTTAACCAATACAGCCAGGTATCGATAACCAACATTCAGATCTGCAGGAGCAATTAAAAATCGCTGCCCAGAAAGGTCAACCCCATTCAAATCTGAGAATCGCCTTCTGCAATCCATAGAAAACTCAATCACCACTCGGATAAAGAACCTCAGAACCTCCTGCTCATCTAGAGGCTCTTTAGTCTTTGAACTGACCATGGGCTCTCGAAAAAAAGTTACGATCCTCTTATCCAACTCCATTAGTCGACTAGCCTTATATGCCCCCTGGGTAGTACTCAACACATCCCAATGCAACGACAAGAAATCTCTCGCACAGTTACACAGGAAAAACTCAATCTGCTCCAGAGCATGCCTGGGCAAGCGCAGTATCAAATCAACAACCTCCAAAGGAGTTGTAGGCTTTAGAGCAGGATGTTTCCGAACATTATCTACATCCAGCCAAATACCTTGACTAGGGCCAAACTCATCATCGGAGTCCGGCTTTTGATGCAGCAAAACAGAGGTACAGTCCTTTGACGGGGATATTTGCTGGTGATTGAGGTTAAGAATATAAATGCTCTTAAGCTTTTCTGAGAAAACCGGACTGGCGATACCAGGCACATGCCTTCTGATGAAGCCAAGTTCGACAAGCCTTCTCAATCGTTGAGGAAGGCTCGGGAACGGCAACCCAACCAGTGCGCACAACTCAGCCCGTCCTAGATCACTAACAACGCCGAACTCATCGGATCGACTCAACAAGACAGCCAGCAGCAGACGGTTCGCCAGACTAAGCTTCCCAGCCCGGCTTAAAGGATCGGTATCTATACCATTCCCAGCATCAGGTTTATTTTTAATACCCAGAAGCGCGCTTTGGCCTGGAAACCTTACCATCTCAGCCTTTATGCTTTCTGCAGTGATGACATACTTAGCCAATTCTAGGTTGCTATTAGTGATAGAGCCTTCTGCTATCTCGTATTTTTTTACGCAGGCCTGATTAATCTCAAAAATCCGCTTCGGCCGCCCTCTGCGGGTAGCATCCTGGTGAGTCCTCAGCAGTGACACCTCTACTAACTCTGCCAGCGCCTTCGAGACATCCCGCAAGGGAAGCACCAGTTGCCTAGCTAGGTCTTCAATGGAGACAGGCTCTGGCGTCCTTCCACGGAAGTGCAAGGCTAGCGCTAGCAGGAGAAATTTTGCCTCTGGCCCAATGTGACGGAGCTTTCGGGTAAGAAGATCGGCGAACACAGGGAGACCTCGTATTTATCATACGTAAATATACCCTATACAATCTAAATTTTCATCACGGCTAACGTCACGAGTGACAAGAGTATAAATTACGACTAACATCACGATTGACGAGAGATTATCATCACGACTAACGTTACGAGTGATGATTTTAAAATAGAAAATATCTATCAAATCGGCAGAGACGATGAAAGCCCCCACCACTCTGAAAAAATGGTTTCTTAGCAACAAAAGCGACTGGGAATGGATGTATGGATACTTAAATCGCAACATGGAACCTAGAGCGATTCGGCACATCAACCTCACAACCGGCCCTCACAACGAGCCAAGCTATGCGTGGGTAGAGAATGCAATTAGTTATCTTGATAAGTCAGGAGACATTGCCTTTGCTGGCCGTCTTAAAGGTGCACTTCGACAACACCGACATACCTCAGCAACTCCAGGAAGAAAACACCAATCCTTCTCCATTCCAAAAAACCTGAACAGACGCTTCCAAGAGATTGCAAAAAACAAGAAAGTCAGCATGAACGAGCTATTTATAGACGCTCTAGAAGATTTAATAAAAACAACGACAAAGCACAACGAAGTCGAGAAAAAACTAAACGAAGCAATAAAGCACGAAAAAGAAAGAGCTAATCAAGTCATAAAAACCTCAAAGATAGAACTCGAAGCAGCCATTGCGCACATAAAAACCTTAGCCGAACAACTTTCCAAATGGGAACTATCCATGGGCTCTCACGACCCAGAATACGATGGAGACAAAGAAACCTTAGACGCGGCCACAAAGAAAATAACCAAAGCAATAGAGGATGATTTAAAAAAATTAAGAGCAAGGAATAACCTAATAACGCCGCGAGAAAGCTAAATCACCACCTCACAGCTTTGCTAGCTTTACAGAAAAGTGTTGAAGTGGACGGCCAACCCACTACACACGCCAACCAAACCGTTCATGAACATTAAACCTTACAAACAAAGATATCGCCAAATGCTCACATGCAATCGAAAAACAACCTCAAGGAAATTATTCGCTTAAATAGAAATTGACACACCATTGACAGCTATACTCACGACGCGATCAATCAGGATCGTATTCATACCCCAGAGAGAATTCCAACAACACTACAGCACCCGCTTGATCGCCACCGCCAGAACACTCAGCTAAGTTCTAGGGATGGCCTGAATTAGCCATGAATTTCTGGCCAACTTCAGCGCCTGCCGATTTTGAAAGCGATCAAAAGCAATCCTATCAGCCGCTCATCCTGGTGTTTTAGCCGCCGCGAGCACTCCGTAACCATCATCATCCGTACTACAGGCGCACCCTTCTGCGCCGGCCGTAAACTTCGGTGGGCCATCCACAGATTCGAGTGGACAAACAGCATCACTATTTGCGAGGCATTCCTGGCCAACTCTCGGAAGCGCTCCTTGATAACCGAACTGTCGTTTGACCACGCGGACCGCATGCCCAGCCTTCGTTCATACCTGAACCTTGGCTTTCTCAATATTGCGCGGTGCTTTGTATAAGACACTGCGCTTGCAATGCGTCTTGGAGGTGCTGCGCCGAACCGCGATCTGCCAGATAACCTTCCGCCTGGCATGTTCTTCCCGCCTCTCGAGCCCGGTATAATCGGCATCGGCGCACACCACGCCTTCCTCGTCGTGCAGAAGTTTTTCTACCTGGGTGATGCCCACGGCATTCTCACTGACCGCCTCCATGGTCTTCTTGCCCAGAATCCGTTGCAGTTTGCGAGTCTGCGTGAGGGCATCGGCCAGCTCGGAAGCAGGTACCACCGTTTCACCAGCACTGACCACCGTGAGGCCTTCATCCTGGTAGAGCTTGCGCCAATGGAGCAGTTGGTTAGGATTGATGCCGTTGCGCCGGGCCACCACCGAGACGCTTTGCCCAGGTTCCAGGCTCTCGCGCACCATGGCCAGTTTCTCCTCGACGCTCCAGCGGCGACGCCGCTCCTAGCCGAGCACTTCGATGCTTTTGTCTTTGCTGGTAGTCATAAACATAGTCGTTTGCCTATCCCTTATGGTAAGGGGGGGGGAAACGGTGTCCTGTGTTTCAAGGGGCTCGTTCAAGGCAGTACCGAATGACACTGGCCTCACTATCGAGCTGCACCTACCGCAATTGTCCAAACGAATCGATTTCACGCTGACCCGCGCGGGCAACCTCACTCCTGACAAGATCGTGATCTTCAAGTGGGAAGACCAGTCAGCCTGCTGCGCCGACGAGGGTAGCGACGGGGTGTCAACTGCCACGGTGACGGCTCGGCATTCGTCGGGGCCGGCACTCATGAGGATTACATGGACTCAACCAGCCCGACCTGCATCGCTGGCAAACCAGAGAGCCTGCTACCTCAATACTTTCCAACAAACATCCAGGGCTGAAATGACGGGGCTACGCCCCGCCTCATTGTCTACGCAGGCCTGCCATCCTATCTGACTCGCCGCGCGCCCTTCCTGCCCCAGGCGACGGCAGCGTAGCTGCGAAATGCGGCAAGCGAGAGAGGGAGTGCATGCCAGCTAACTCATCGATCCTTGAAGGTCAGCTGCAGTTTCGCAGGGGCACAAAATCGAAGTCCTTCGGTTTTGCCCAACCGAAGACCTTGCCGGCCCCTGCTTCTGGGTCAGCTTCGTTATAGTCCGGCGTGGTCACCAACTGGATATAGCCGTTCGATTCGGCGCCAACAGTGAAGGAGCTAAAGGATTTGAGAACGAACTGCACACCATTACCGTCAGGTTGTCCGAGGATGACGATCTGTTGCTTGAACTTCAGGCTACCATCCGAACCAACAACGTGCTTGGGGTAAACACATTGGCCTACGTTGCTATCGGCGAAGGCCAGGCTCGATCCAAGTGACGTGAGGGCAAGTGCGAAGATTAGCTTCTTCATATCGTTCCTTGATGAAAGTTGGAAGCCTCAAAGAATATCACCGAGATATCATTTTGACACTTCGCTTGAAGTAGGCCAGAGCCAACCTGAATCAAGGGTTCCACGTTCCTGTCAATTCCACCATCGACCTTCGATGGCTGCTCCATGCCCATTTCTCTCTTTTTGATAGCCAATTGCTCCAGGGGGAGCATGACAGCCGTTACCCGAACTCTCTGCCATGGGTAGCCCGCTCAACCCACCATCTGATGCAGATCAGTACCAGCTTTTGCCGACATACCGTGCTCGAAGCTATGGACAATGACGCTATAGCTTCACAGCCAACGCTGCTGCCTTCGAAACCCATGAAAAAAGCGGTACAGAACAATTCTGTCGTCGAGCGGATTACGCAAGCATGCTTTCCAAAGCTCGGCAAGCTAAGTGCTTGAAATTGACGACGATGGTGTTTTGCCATTACTGTTCGCGTCCTAGCGCATTTTCGCGCTCCATGGACTGATATAGCGGCAAGGGACTGAAACATGCACGGCGCACTGCTTCGTACTGGCAAAAGTGACGACTTCATTGCCATGGGGGAGACCGGGCAACCGGTGTACAAAGCAGCCCTGCAGATCATCGCTGCCCTCAGCCGGAAATCTCCCGAACTGGCCAAGTTCCTGGCCATTCCGAAAAGCAACGAACAAGGCAATTTGATCGATTGGTACAGCCCTGTCGCGGGAGATGTCATCCCCTGGAGCTCAGCCAGCGATTCGGAACGCGATGCCGCCCGCGCCAAGCTGATCAAATTTCGTCAGGCTATCCGAGACATGAGCCAATCTCTGGTGCAGTCGGGCCAGGGTGATAAGGTCATATTCGGCAAGCTGCTCGGGCTGGTTCCACATAGCCCGGATGAAAGCTATCTGTATCTGGTGGAAGGCTCTCGGGTGAATGCAGAAGGCTTGCGCGAACCGCTCAGCCAGCCGGTTCTGAGCTTCTGGGGCTTTGTGAACAACGAGGCCGACCGTCACCGCGATCCCTTGTATTTCCTGACACCACGCTCAGCGTCTTCGGTGCCCAACGTGCTCCCCACCCTCGAGAGCACGCCATCATCGACTTCGGCCACACCAGCAACTCCTCCATCAGACGTATTGGTCAGGCCCTGGTGGCGACGTTTCTGGTGGCTCTGGCCTTTGCTGCTGATAGCGCTGGCGTTGCTGATGCTCGGCCTATTGCGCGGCTGTACTCCCCACGCAGAGTTCGGTCTGGGCAGCGCGTCACTTCCCCAGCCGAGCCTGGACAGCACGAGTCGCGTACCTCCCGGAGCGAACCTAAACGCAGGTTTGCAGGGTACAGCCCCAAGTGTCCCAGGCAATACGACTCAGCCGCCAGAGGCAGTTTCTCATGCCTCGCAGCCGGCAGTGCAGGAAAAGACCGCGCCAGGCAAAGACGTGTCTGGTACAGAACCGAGCACCGTGCCTAACAATAAATCCAGCCCGGGAAACACACCGCCTGTGGCGTCCGAGCCGTTGAATATCCCCCCTCAGGCAGCGGATGGTCCTGCGGACTTCCTCAATGGCAATTACCGCGCAGGCGCCGGCATCCTGGATGCCAAGACGGCCAAACCACTGCGTCTGGAATACGCCTTCGAAAAGGGCAAGGGTAACGTCACCATTCGGCGTCCAGACGGTGTTTCCTGTACGGGCGGGGTCAGCGCGGCAATGAGCGGAGGCAATCTTGGCATCGACAGTCAAGACCAAGCCACCTGCACTGACGGTAGTAGTTATGACATGCCTCAGGTGACCTGCAAACCAGACGCACAGAGCATTGCCGACTGCCAGGGTGCTTACGGCGAGAACCGATTTCCCATGACCATGCGGCGCGAATAAAGGCTGGACCTCATGCTGCCAGAGCTCACGCAATTTGAAGAAACCGTCCACTTGGTAA
This sequence comes from Pseudomonas sp. HS-18, assembly GCF_020401845.1. Lineage (NCBI taxonomy): Bacteria > Pseudomonadati > Pseudomonadota > Gammaproteobacteria > Pseudomonadales > Pseudomonadaceae > Pseudomonas > Pseudomonas sp. HS-18. The sequence goes on along the minus strand of NZ_CP084413.1, from coordinate 2,213,589 downwards.
ACGACAGCGGTATCCAGTTCATGGATTTCGCCGTTCAACTGGACCTGCGCAACGAACCGGCCGGGCGCTTCGCCAGGATGGGTAATACCCTGATTGCTCGCCTACTGCAGAATCAGGAAACCAAGCAATATTTCCACTTGGGACCGGTGGGCGGGGAGCGCCAGGGCGGGGCTCAGGAGCGCCTTATCACCGAGGTCGACGAAGAAGACCTGGCCCTGAGCATGCAGGCCAGCCTAACCCTTCTCGATGGCCTGTGGCTGCCTGCGCCTTTCTTCCGCTTCCTGCCGCCAGAACGCTATGACGAGGGCCCCAGTAACTGGGCGCGCATGCGCCTGGTCAAGCTTGAGCAGCCTGATCTGGATGGCAATACTCACCGTTTGACCCTGGCCTTTGACACGCGCGCAATGGTTATCGGCGATGGCATGCAGTACTTGGCCCCGACGCGCGACGACATCAACGCAGGCTCTTCTTTCCGCCTGGCCTGCCATGTTCGCCAGACACGTTGGTTCCTGGATCAGAAGTGGGTGCAGGACTGGCTGCTGGAAATCTACCGCGAGGGCAACCGCCACCGACCAAGCGAGGATGTCGAGGAAGAAGTCGCTGAGCAACGTCACATCGGCCACTACCTCAATCTGCTAAGTCTGATGGCCCGCCCCATTCCCGAACAGCGCAGCAGCGAGCCTGCACGTATCGAGGTGCCGGAGATCAAGCTGATTGCCAATGGTGTGGATTCCATCGATCCACCTATCCCAGTCGATCTGGTACTGGACGTAGGCAACTCTCGTACCTGCGGCATTCTCATCGAAAATCATGGCCAATCCGGCGACGGCCTGAAGTACAACTACGTACTACAGATCCGCGATTTGTCACAACCCGAGCAGGTCTGCAACCAACCGTTCGAGAGCCGTATCGAGTTTGCCCAGGCCTCCTTTGGCAAGGAGAACTTCTCGGTGCAAAGCGGGCGCCACGATGCTTTCCAGTGGCCTACCATCGCTCGCATAGGCGTCGAGGCCGGCCGCCTTTCCGGGCGCCGCCGCGGCACCGAAGGCTCGACGGGTCTATCCAGCCCCAAGCGCTATCTCTGGGATGAGAACGCCTACTCTCACGGTTGGCGCTTCAATAGCGCCTACGTACAAACCGACAGCGAACCCAAAGCCACCGCGGCCCCCTTTTCCCACAAGATCACCAAGCTGGGCCAAGCTTTTTACAAGCTCAAGAACGAGGACGATCGCCTCCCAGCGTTCTCCCCACAGTACTCGCGCAGTTCGCTGATGACCTTCATGCTCGCCGAGGTGCTGACCCAGGCCCTGCTGCAGATCAACAGCCCAGCGCAACGCACACGCATGGGCCATACCCAGCGTCCGCGACAGCTATCAAGTATCACCCTGACAGTGCCGCCGGGCATGCCCCAGGTCGAGCGCAGCATCCTCAACGACCGCCTGCTGCAAGCCATCGCCCTGGTCTGGAAGTGCATGGGCTGGCACGAAGGCGACCTGGACCCAACCAAGGCCAAGGGCCAGAATTCGCCCGTTCCCAAACCCCGTGTCCCCCTGCCGCGAGTCAAAGTCGAGTGGGACGAGGCCACCTGCGGCCAACTGGTATATCTCTACACCGAGATCCGCGAGAACTTCGCCGGCCATCCCCAGGAATTCTTCGACACGCTGGCACGCCCGGATAAACGAGCCAGGGAACAGATCACCCTGGCAAGCATCGATATCGGCGGCGGCACAACCGATCTGGTGATCACCGACTACCGCCTGGAGCGCGGCACGGAAAACACTGCCGGCAGCAACGTTTCAATCATTCCCGAACAACGCTTCCGCGACAGCTTCAAGGTAGCCGGCGACGACATCTTGCTGGATATCATCCAGCGCTTCGTCCTACCGGACATGGAGCGGGCGCTGAAGTCCTTCGGCGTTGCGTCGCCGCGCTCACTGATGTCCCGTCTTAGCGGCGATGAAAGCACCAGTGCCCAGGACGCCATACTTCGTCAGCAACTGAACCTGCAGGTGTATACACCTCTAGGCCTGTATTTGCTCAAGGCCTACGAGGCCTATGACCCCGAGCTGATCAGCCCGGTGCATGAATACAGCTTCGGTGAGCTGCTAGGTGAGGCAGCAATCAGCGAGCGTATCTGTGAGTACGTGGCCAGCGGTGTGCGCCGAGTCGACGGCGGAGCCGATGGTTTCGATCTACGTCAGGTGCGCCTGCGCGTCGATCTTGCAGCCATTCACCAGAGCTTCCTCAAGAGTCAGATCAACCTGACCAAGATCCTCGACGCTCTATGCGAGATAGTGTTCCAGTACCCCTGCGATGCGCTCCTGCTCACTGGGCGCCCGTCACGCCTGCCAGGTGTGCAGGCCTACATCCGCCGCAAAGTACCACTGCCGCCTGGGCGAATTGTCCCCATGAACGGCTATCGCACCGGCGGCTGGTATCCCTTCCATCGTAATGGCGAGATCGACGATCCCAAAAGCACCGCCGCCGTCGGCGCGATGCTCTGCCTGCTTAGCGAGCAGCGCAAGGTTTCCAACTTCTACTTCGGCGTGAACCGCCTGAAACCCTATTCCACCATGCGCCACGTCGGCAAGCTGGATGAGAATAACCTGGTCATCGATCACGACATGCTCTACCGGGATGTGATCAAGACCGATCCACACACCGGCAACGAATACCTCGAACTGCATCCGCCGCAGGTGGACGGGCCACAGTTACGCGTGCTCGGCAAAACCCGTCTGGGCTATCGCCAACTCACGGCCCAACGCTGGGCAGCAGCCCCGCTGTACCTGATCGAACTGACCGAGCGTGGTACCCGCAAGTTGGTCGGCAAGCCCACCACCGACGGACTCGAAGCCTGTCTGATGCTGCGCTTCCGCGTCGAAGAAGCCGATGCTGACCGGGGCGACGCGGAAATCATCGCGGAAAAACTGGTAATCGACGAGAACATCGAAAGCAACGTCAAGGATCAATCCTTCGACCGTAAAGACGTGAGGCTACAGCTGTACACCATGCTGAGCGCCGAAGGCGGAGCCTCAAACTACTGGCTCGACAGCGGGAGTGTGTGTCCGAAATGAGCAATTTGACCCCCGATCAAATCGCGCTCGGCCATGCCTGGTCGTCGGTACATGAAGGTGCAGGCATGGCGCTGGACTGGCTGGCAGACGTCGCCGGCAAGGTCAACGAGGTCGCAGCCAAGGCTGACTCGCTCCAGCGCGACCTGCACCGCGCGCGGAACCTTTCACGCAGCCTCGGACGCGCCGCGGGGACGCCCATGAGCATGGGCTTCTTCGGTCTGTCCCAGGCAGGTAAAAGCTATTTGATCTCGGCGTTGGCCGCAGACTGCGACGGTCGCCTGGAAACCCAGCTCGGCCACCAGCGCTTGGACTTCATCAAACATGTGAACCCGGTCGGTGGCGGCAAGGAAGCCACCGGCCTGGTGACTCGCTTCACCCGCCGAGCCGAGCCCAGCCCGGACCCACTGTTCCCGGTGGAGGTCCGCCTGTTTCGTGAGATCGAGATTGCCATCATCCTGGCCAACGCTTGGTTCGAGGACTTCGACCACCAACGCCTGAACAGCCAAATCAATGAGGCTCAGATCGAGGCGCTGCTGCAGAGCTTCAACGATGGCGACTCCACCGTACCGGGAGTGAGCGGCGACGACGTGGTGGCCCTCTGGGACTATCTGGAGCGCAATTACCCGAATTCCGTACGCCCGTTGGCTAACCACTACTGGCCCAGGGTTCTGCACCTGGCACCGAAGCTCTCTGTGTCTGAACGTGCTCGACTGTTCTCCCCCTTGTGGGGCAACACCGGGTCCATGACCAAGACTTACGAGCAACTCGCCGGAGCCCTGCATCGCCTAGGTCTGGCGGAAACGCTCTTTGCCCCCCTGAGCGCGCTGGTCATCGAGCGCGACGGGCAAATGGTGCAGAGCAACAGCATCATCAACGTCGACATTCTCAGCCGCCTGGGTAACCCCAACGATGGCCGACTGGAAGTGCGCCCATGCGTGGCCGGTGAGCTATATCCCCCAGTATTGATCAACATGGCAGAACTGGCCTCGTTGACCAGCGAACTGATCTTCCGGCTGATCAACGAACCCGCCAAGGCCATCGTCAACACGGTCGACCTGCTGGACTTCCCCGGCTATCGCAGCCGGCAGAAACTGCTGGATATCAACGACGCTGCCGAGATCGGCAGCGATGGCCAACGCAACAATCCAGTGGCCCGTCTGCTGTTGCGTGGCAAGGTCGCCTACCTGTTCGAACGCTATACCAACGAGCAGGAAATGAATGCCCTGGTGATGTGCACCAGCACCTACAAGCAAAGTGAGGTGGTCAGCGTCGGCCCAGTATTGAGGGCCTGGATCAACAAGACTCAAGGCGATACCCCGCAGCGCCGGGAACAGCGCGATGCCGGGCTTTTCTGGGCACTGACCATGTGCGACGGCTTCATCCTTAACGCCCTCAACGGCGATGCCGTGCAGTACCCGGACGCCTGCGACAACATGCTCAAGCTGACCATGATCGAGCGTTTCGGCAACGAAGAATGGATGCAGCAATGGGGCTCACGGCCTTTCTGCAATACCTATCTCGTGCGCAAACCACGTTTTCGCACCCCCTTTATCGAGCTTGCCGAGGATAGCCGGGAAATAGGATTCAACGCCGCCAACAAGACGGCTCTCGATCAGTTGGCAACGACCTTCGATGCAAGCGAACTGGTCAAGCGACATGTCGCCGAGCCCCTGGCCGCCTGGCAAGCCATGCTGACGCTCAACGATGGCGGCATGAGCCGCTTCAGCGACTCACTGGCATCGGTAGCACGCCTGGACTTCAAGCTGGAGCGGATCCGCGAGCAACTCGAAGACCTGCTGACCAGCCTGCTTCCACGGTTGGAGGAATTCTACGAGGCGGGCGGCGAAGACGAACGCGCCAAGAAGAAGTTGGTGGCCAACATGATCGCCAAGCCCTTCGCCACAACCAAGAACGGCAAGTATGTGTTGGGCGAATTGCTGGCCTACATGGCGCTGCCGGAAACGCAACTGCGCGAACTCTATCTGAGCGGCGACTTCGACGCTCCCGCCGACTCGGCCTCTAAGACCGGCGAAACAACCAGCAGCTCAGCTCCGGAAATCGAATACGACATATGGGGCGAAGTCAGCTCAGTTCCCCAAGAAAGCACTCCCGCAGCCGCGGTGCCTGAATACCAGAGTCACGAACACCGCTTTGCCCGTGCCGCCTTCGACCTCTGGGCGAACCACCTGCGCATGCTGAGCCGTCGTCAGCACTTGTTGGATCTGCTTGAGCTGCCAGCGGATGCCATTACCCTACTGGCCAATGAAATGGTGGTCTGCGCTGAGCGCCTAGAACTCCCCAGACAGCTCAGTCAGGCCCTGCTCAAACGCGCCCAGAGCGGCGTCCGTCGCGAGAGCCTGGTGCAGCGACAAGTTCTGACGACGCAGTTGGTGCTCAACGACTTCGCAGCCTGGTTCGGTCATATGTCGCAACCATTGGAGCAACGCCCGGGCGGTCTGCTAGGCAGCAAGCTGCCACTGTTCGCCTTCTACCAGCAGGCCATGCCAGGGCGCTTCCCCGATCTGCCGGCCCAAGCTACCGACCAAAGCGTGATCTTCGCCAACGACTGGATTTCCGGGGTCGCCATCCACACTCAGCACAACGCTGGTCACCGCAAGGGCAAGGAAATCACCCCCGAGCAGAACGAAGCGCTGGGTCGAGTCATCCAGGCCTTCAAAGCGAGATAAGACATGTCCATCAATGCCAAACTCTGTCCACTGACGCCAACGGTCGCTGGGCTAGCAACGCTGCAGGTGCGTGGTTGGGAAGAGGATGCCGGCCACCTGGAGTTCGCTATCCAGCGCAACCAAGACGAGTACTACTTGCAACATGATCGGCGCTGGGGCAATGCGCCCTGCTGGTTCGCTCAGCACTTCGTCGAGAATGCCAGTGGCGATTCCATCAGTTGCCAGGTCGGTGCAGAAATCGTCGACCCCCTACTGCTGGGTTCGGCCAACGACATGTACAACTTCCGCCTGCGCAATGACGACGGCGTCGAAGATGACAATCCGCTGATCATCCAGTTGGATGGGCTTCTTCCTTCGCTGGCCGGCAATGGCAGAGGCCCAGGGGCGGCAGAAAGCACCGTCAGCTTGAATTCCACACCGGCTTCCGCACCAGTACCAACGGTAAAGCCCGCGCCTGCAGTAAAACAGATATCTACGCCTGCTCCTGCCCAGGCTGATAGCGTGCCGCCCGCGCCAGCAAGTGCCGGAACTCCAGAGTTTGCCACTGCCTCCGAGCCTAAGCGCGGCAAGGCACTCCCTTTTCTGGGCCTGCTCATTTTGCTGTTGGCATTGGCATTGGCAGGTGGCCTGTGGCTCTGGCTCCGACCAGCAACGGTACCTGTCCCCGATACGCCCGCTGCGGCGGCACCGGCCGCCCCCATACCCACCCCAGCAGCTCAAACCACGCCCCCCTGTAGCAAAGAGGCGCTGGCCAACGAGAGCGAGTTGAGCTTCGTGCAGAACTGCATCAAGAAGTCGCCTGACAGCGATGCTCTTCTGCAGATCATCGCCCAGGCTAAAGATACCCAGCACTGTGGTGTGGCCCAACGCCTGTATGCCAACCGCGCACAGGCCGGCGACATGAAGGTGGCTGCAGCCTACGCCCGCGAGTATGACCCCAAGTACCACCAGCCGAGTGCCTGCTTCGCCGAGCCCGACAACGCTACCGCCGCCTACTGGTACGAACACATTCTCAGTTATGAGCCCAACAACGAAGAAGCTGCACAACGTCTCCAGGAGCTCAAGCCGTGATGTTGCAACGCCTCTCTCTTGTTCTTCTGGCTCTCGTTGCAGTCCCAGCACTCGCTGCTGATAAGCCCCTGCTACAGGAAGGCAAGAAAACCCTCTATCAACGTGTATTGACCACTCCGGGATGCCACCTCAGTAGCAGTGCCGGCGGCTCTCCCGGTGCAGAACAACCCGCCTTCAGTCGTTTCTATGTCTACGAACGTGCCAGCGCCAGAAATGCCGAGTGGCTCAAGGTCGGCCCTGATAGCTTCGGCAATACCAGCGGCTGGCTACCGGCAGGTTGCACCGTAGAATGGAGGATGCAGCTGACCCTGGCGTTCACCAATCCGGCCAACCGCGATCGCCTGCTGTTTTTCAAGAATCGCGAGACGCTGCAGGGCATCCTCGATGCCCCTGATCCCGTTAGCCATATCGCCCCCCTGCGCGCCAAGCTCAAACAGGGCAAACAGGCGCCGGGAGTGCTGGCCCAGGAGCCGGAATACTTCATCGACATGCAGAAGGAGTTCTATCTCCTACCGGTGCTCAGCGGTGAAGAAGTCATGACCGAAGAGGGCTTCCGCACCCGGATTCTCAACGTCGCCTCGGTAAGCAAGGCCGATGCGCCCATGGGGGCTGCCAGCTCTGGTACCACTGTAGCCAATACAAGCAATGGTAAGGACAGTGCAAGCCAGCTCAAGGAATTCAGCGCTGCGGTGGTGTTCGTAATCGACTCGACTATCTCCATGGATCCCTATATCGAGCGTACCCGAGAAGCCATCCGCAAGGTTTATGCTCAGATCGCCAAGGAAAACCTCGGTCGCCAAGTCAAATTCGGCCTGGTTGCCTTCCGCTCCAATACTCAGGCTGTACCCGGCCTGGAGTATGTCAGCAAGCTCTACGCCGATCCCAATACGGTAAAGGACGGCGATGACTTCCTGGCCAAGGTCGCCGATCTCAAGCAAGCGAAGGTATCCAGTAGTAGCTTCGACGAAGACGCTTATGCAGGTGTGATGCAGGCCATCGACCAGATCGACTGGAGCCCATTCGGCGCCCGCTACGTAGTGCTGATCACCGATGCTGGAGCCCTCGATGGCGATGACAAGCTTTCCACCACGGGGCTCAGCGCGGAACAGGTACGCATAGAAGCCGGCAATCCCGGGGTGGCCATCTACACCTTGCACCTGAAGACCGCCACCGGGGCCAAGGACCATGCCAGAGCCCAGGCCCAGTACCAGGCGTTGTCCACCTACACAGGTACCAACACCTCATTGTACTACCCGGTGGACGCCGGCGATCTCAATGCTTTTGGCAACAAGGTTGACGCGCTGGCCAGTGCTATAACCAGCCAAGTAAAAGCCGCCTATATGGGTGAGGATGCCATCGGTAGTGCGCTCAATGCCAAGGCCGCTCCAGCAGAGCAGAAAATGCTCGACGATGCAGCCCTGATCGGGCACGCCATGCGACTGGCTTATCTCGGAGAGAAGAGCGGTAGCCAGGCGCCCCCCGTATTCCAGGCATGGATCGCTGACCGGGATCCGATCAAGCAGAACATTCCCACCACAGATGTACGCGTGCTGCTGACCAAGGCGCAGCTCAGCGACCTGAGCGACGTCCTGAAAGCTATCCTGGACGCCGCCAACCAAGGCCTCATCTCCCCAGAGGAAATGTTCGAGCGCCTACGCTCGGTGGCCGCCACCATGGGCGCGGACCCCAATCAACTCAAGCAAAACGGCACGACCAAGCTAGCTGAGCTTGGTGTGTTGGGCGAGTACCTCGAAGACCTGCCCTACCACAGCGAAGTGCTTAACCTGGATGAGGAAACCTGGAAGAGCTGGGATGGCCTGGCCCAGGAAAAATTCATCCGCACTCTGGGTACCAAGCTGCGCCATTACCAGCGCTATAACGCAGACGTCGACCGTTGGGTATCGCTGGCCGAGGGCAGCGATGCACGCGACGATGTCTACCCCGTACCACTGGAAATGATGCCCTGAAATGTTAGTAGTTCGGGGATTGAGGGTTCAGCGGGGCAATGGTTCGCAAGGGCATCGTGTCTATCTGCCAGAGCTCACGCTGGGCCGTGGCGAGATCCGCGCCATTACCGGTGAAAGCGGCTGCGGCAAGAGCACCCTGCTCGAAGCCCTCGGCCTGCTGCTGGCCCCTCAGTCGCTAGACATCTATCGCCTGGGGGAATGCGACGTGGCCGCCCTGCTGAACGCAGGCGACCAAGACGCCCTGGCACATCTGCGCTCTCGGACGCTGGGCTTCGTGCTGCAGAGCGGTGGGCTGCTGCCCTATCTCAAGGTCCGCGACAATATCAATCTGCCCAGGCGCTTGATGGGCCTACCCGAACAAAGCCCGCAGGTCGAGAGGGCGATTCATGCACTACGCCTGGAGTCGCTGTTGGAGAAGCTGCCGCAAGCGCTATCTATCGGCGAGCGCCAGCGCGTCGCCTGCGTTCGTGCCATCGCTCACGAACCCAGCCTATTGCTGGCTGATGAGCCCACGGCAGCACTTGACCCTTACGGTGCGCGACGGCTATTCGAACTGCTGCTGGAGCTGGTGAACGAACTGGGGCTCAGTGCTCTGGTCGTCAGCCATGACTGGGCTCTGCTAGAAGATTTTTCGGTGCCACGGCTGCATGCCATCAACCAGCCTGGAGAAACGCGCTTTGAAGCCGTGGCATGAACATCTGGCACTGCTCATCAGACTCGTGCTGGCGGACCTCTGGCACGATCGTAAGATATCGCTCTGCGTGGCAGCGTCTCTCGTCGCGGTCATCGCCCCCCTGCTGCTACTGTTCGGCCTCAAGCACGGTGTCGTCAGCCAGCTCCAGGAAGAGCTACTGCGCGACCCACGCAACCTGGAAATCAAACTACTGAGCAGCGGGAACTTCGACGAACAGTGGCTCCTGGGCCTGCAGCAGCGCCCCGAGACCGGCTTCGCCCTAGGCCTGACCCGCTCGCTGAATACTCAAGCTGACCTCGTTGGTACAGACCGACGCTTTGTGGAAAACGCCGAGATAATCCCGACGACCGTCAACGATCCACTGCTACAAGGCGTGGACAGCGCCGTTGCTCCTGGCGAGGCGATCCTCAGCACAGCAGCAGCAGAACGCCTGGGATTGGACACCGGCAACGTGCTACGCCTGATAGTCCTCCGCCGCCTGAATGGCATCAACGAGCGTGCTCAAGTCAGCCTGACAGTCAGTGCCGTGCTACCTCCCGCTAAATTTGGTCGTCCGGCCGCGTTCGTCCATCCGGAGTTGCTCTTGCAACTGGAGCGCTTCCGCGACGGCTACCAAGTCGAAGCAATGGGCGTCAGTAACGGACTGCCCAGCGAAGGCCTTTCACCACGCTATGCCCGAGCCCGCTTGTACGCCCGGGACATCGACAGTGTTGCCCCATTGGAGCACTGGCTGAACGCACAGCACATCGAGACCACCAGCCGCCTGGCGGACATCGAGAACGTCAAGGCGATCAATCATGTGTTGGAAGTGATTTTCAGCGTGATCGCCGGTGCTGCACTGTTGGGCTGCATCGCTGCCCTGATTGGCGCCTTTCTCGCCAACATCGACCGCAAGCGGCGCAGCCTAGCGCTCCTGCGCCTTTTGGGCTTCAAACCGCCGGCAGTAGCCGGCTACGTGGTGTTGCAAGCACTGACGCTAGCGCTAACCGGCTATCTCGGCGGGCTCGCCTGCTACTTGGTTGGCAGCAGTGTATTCAATCAGTTACTCGGCAGCGCTCGAGCTACCGGTGGTTTCGTCTGCCAGATCACACCTTTGCACGGGCTGGTGGCTCTGCTGCTGGCCCTACTGGTGGCAGCCCTAGTCTCCATGGTCGGGGCCAAGCAGGCCATCACCATTCAACCTGCGGAGAGTCTGCGTGAGCTCTAGATATTGGCGCCAACTCCTTTTGCTCCCACTGGGTCTAGCGTGCCTACAAGCATCTGCAGCCTGGGAGGAAAAACTCTACAACCCCATGCCGGATACCGATGACGTGGTGCTACCCATGCCCTGCGATGGTGCGATGGCGTTCCGCAAGGTCTTCATTCCCCTGGCGGGCCCGCTGGATGACTACCCCATCAGCATCGGCCAAGACAATGCCGAATGGGGCTATGTGGAACAGACTCACCCCGCCTTCATCGCAGGAAGCTTCACCACCGACAAGCCAGCCAAATCGCGCTACTACCTGCTGGCCAAGTATGAGATGAGCCAACTGCAGTATCACTCACTGACCGACGCGAATTGCCCTACCCCCTCCAACAAGCAACGTCTTCCCATGACGTCTTTAAGCTGGATGGACGCCATGCAGGCCGCAGACCGCTACAACCTCTGGTTACGCCAGCATGCTGCCGACAAGCTCCCCAAAGAAGATGGGGTTGCCGGCTTCGTACGCCTCCCCACGGAAGTGGAATGGGAATTCGCCGCCCGAGGAGGGCTGGAAGTGAACAGTGCGGAGTTCCGTGATAGCCGCTACCCGATGCCCGAAGGTCTCAACGCCTACGAATGGTTTGCTGGTGCCCAATCGGCCAACGGCCAGCCACAACTGACCGGCCTACTCAAACCTAACCCATTAGGCCTGCATGACATGCTTGGGAACGTCAGCGAAATGATGTTCGAACCTTTCCGCCTGAACAAGCTCGATCGCGAACACGGCCAAGCCGGCGGTTACGTGGTTCGCGGCGGCGATTTCCGAACGGCACAAGGTGACCTGCGCACAGCTCTGCGCCAAGAGCGCAATTACTACGACGGCGCTGCCGCAAGCACCAGTAAAACCGCAGGCCTGCGCCTGGCATTGGCGGCGCCCACACTGACCTCACGCGAGCGCGTAGCCAGCATAGAGGCAAGCTGGAAAACGCTTGGTACCGGCAACCAAGCATCATCCCCAACCGGCGATAAAAATGCCGTGCAAGCGCTGGGCGCCCTGGCATCAGGTGTGACCGACGAGGGCTTGAAGGAGCAACTCAAGAATCTGGAAAACCAACTGCGCGCCAGCAACCAGCAACAGGAGGAAGCACGAGACCAATCCATCCGTGCCAGCCTTAATCTGGGCGCGTTCCTCTGCACCAAGATGCTGGACGATGGCCGTTACTTGGACTTCCTGCAGAAGAATTACGACCTCAACTGTTCAGGAGCAGAGAAGGATCCCAGCTGCCCCATGCGTTTGTCCAAGCTCGATGAGCAGAAGGACCGCTTGCACAAGCTGAGCCGCTACTACGCCAGCAGCTTGGTCGAGTCCGCCACGCTCTATGGCGAACCCCTGCTCGCCAAGCAGGTTCCGGTGATCGGAGAAATCATCGGGCGCAACAAGCAATTGCAAGAGCTCAAGCCGTACCTGCAAAGCCACTGGACTAACCAACAGGGTTTCCTCAAGACCCAGAAGATCGACACCGAAGCCTGGCTACAACGCTGCAAGGCCGTCACCCCATAACACCAACCTAAAAAACGCCAAAGGAGCCACTGCATGAAAAGGACCTACCATCGGACCGCGATTGGCCTCGCCCTTGCTGCCAGCCTAGTGCTTAGCGGCTGCGCTAACACCGGCAGCAAGCTCGTCGATACTTCCGCCCCCACCTCCGACCCACGCCTGACCCAGGGCAACGACGCCAAGTTCTTTTCCACTTCCGGCCTAACCGCCTGCGCCGCCGCAGCCGGCGTCGGGGTATTGGCCTGCGCAGTGACAAGCAGTGCCAACGACCGCACCAAGTGCATGGTCATCGCCGCCATCGGGGCCTGCGGTGTTGCGATGGGCGCCAATTACTACTACGACTACCGACGTAGCAAATACGCCAATACCACCCAGCGTTTGCAGGCCATGAGCGATGACATCAAGGCCGATACCGAGAAGGTAGCCAGCCGTACCGCCACCTTGCAGCAAGTGATCCGTGATGACCAAGAGCGTATCGCCCAGATTCAGAGCTCGATCCAGAACAAGACTGTCGACAAGGCCAAGGCACAGCAGGAAATTGCCAGTATCGACAGCAACCTGGTGCTGATGCGCAAAGATCTCGACGGCATGCGCAGCAAGGTCAACGAATACCAGAAGACCGCTCAGTTGGAGCGCCAAAACGGAGCCGGTGAGAACGTAACGGAGATCGAGCAGGAAATTACGCGGATGAACTCCAAGGTGGTGGCTTTGCAGAAAGAAGTCGATGGTCTCTATGGCCAACGCTCGGCTATTACTCTGGGGTGAAGTCCATGATCTTCAGAGCCCTGCTAATCGGCGGAACCACCCTGCTCCTGGCAGGTTGTGCCAGCCAACCGGGCAGTTGCGATGCTCGTGATGCCAGCGCCAGCCTGATCGCCAAAATGCAATGTGATCACTCCGGCGGCTACAGCGAACAGGTACGAGAACGCGAGCAGGCACTGATTCAAGCTCGCGTCGAAAATGCGGCCTTCCACCAAGTCTACGACGACCTGGTGGCACAACAGCAAGCCACCGGCAAAAACCTGGCTGAACAGCAGCAGCGTCAGGCAGCCCTGGATGCCTCACTGAACAAGCTGCTCACCCAATTACGGACACGGCATGCCGATAAAGCCAACGTCCTGCAGCAGATCGGTGAACTGGAGAAACAGATGGCGAGTGCCCGCAAGGCAGTGACCACCGCCGATCCCGCCGCCGTCGAGGCACGGAAGCAAGAACTCAAGGCCTTGCAACAGAAGGTCGCGCGCCTGCAACTGAGCCTCGGTTACGAATGATCTCCCGGCGAGGCCTGTACAAGGCCTCGCGCTCTCCTGGAAGCCCACATGCAACGCATCACCCGCGACAGTAGCGTCCACGCTCCAGAGCTCCTCACGACTCTGGACGACAAGGTCAGGTTGCTGCAGCGCTACTTCCCCCCCAGTGTCGCCAGTCTGTTTGCTACCCCGCGCCAGGGGGAAGATGGCACCTTACAATGGTGGTCAGGATTGGGCGGTCAGCCTTTGCCCTACAACCAACTGGACGCTGGGGCAGGTCAAGCGCTGCTGGCCCGTTACGAACAGCGCCAGGCGGCCATCGCCCAACTGATCGAGGCACTCGAGCAGCGCGGCAATGCCCAGGAGGTCCAGATGCTGCGCAGCCTGCAAGGTGCGCCGGACTTGGACAACCTGTATAGCCTAAACCAGGAACCCGTGGTCGTACGCTGGGGAATACCGCCCCTCACCAGCGAGGTCAGCGGAACTCCATCCATGCCTCCTCCCACGACCCCGGAAAAGAATAGGCGCCGATGGTTCTTCATCCGTCTATCACGCTGGTGGTTGCTTCTACCGCTGCTACCTCTGCTGCTTTGGTTACTCTGGGGATGGCGGGGCTACCTGTGGCATCTGATCAATCCCCGCCCAGTGGGTAATTTCGCCTGTCATGCCAACGCGACACCGCCCGATTTTGTGGTAGTGCTCGACACCTCCGGTTCCATGAACCTGAATATCGGAATCAGTAAGGAAGACGAGACCTGGATCAATGAGATTGGCGGCAACCTCCCGGACAACAACCCACGTAAGTCTCGTTTGATGTCGGAGCCCACACGCCTCACGGCGGCCAAGCAGGCGTTCGATAGCATGCTCGAACGGCTTCATCCCGCAATCGATCTGCGTCTCATCACCTTTCAAGGATGCGAAGCCACCATTGATCGAGGCCTGTTTGCTACCAGCCAGCGCAATCAATTACGACAAGAGGTCCACCAACTCGGTGCAGCATCTGGAACTCCGTTGGCCGCAAGCCTGGAACAGGCAGCGAGCTTAGTCGATGGACGCTTCAAAGACGCCGTCGTAGTCATGTTCGTGGATGGTGAGGATGGCTGCGGACAGAATGCCTGCGAGCTCTCCAAGCGTATCGCCCAGAAACAGCCACGTTTAAGGGTAAACGTGGTCAACATTAGCGATAGCAACCTGTCCAACTGCGTTGCGGAGAATACAGGTGGGCGGGTCTATGCAGCCCGCAACATCAATGAAGTGCAACGAATGCTTCAGGATGCCAGCGAAGAGGTAGCTAGCGACCCGGCATGTCCGGGTGCTGATGTTCCTTAAGCTATTTTGTTTCAACAGCAGTCCGGACTTCGAGGTGGCTTGGTACCTTGTCGCAACAACTGTCAAATCGACAACGGTGGTGTCGATTCGGTTGCGACAAGGCTGCCATGCCATCTACCTCAGACAATATCTCTAGCCCTATGCGCATCAGGCATCGACCGAAGCGACTCATGCTGACCTTTTCACCTTGCAGCTCTGTGCGCCAGTTTTCACAAACAAAGGAGATTCGGCAGAACCTCTAGCCCCCACCTCAGTCAGTCATCACAGCAACGCCATTCCACAGCGTCTCATAGGCAACGCAGCGGCGCCGGTTTCCTTATCGGCGTACTTCTATTTTGTAGAAATAATCTTCGATGCTCAGGCGACGCCGATCCGAGATGATGGCGTCGCTGATGGAATTTTTGAGCCGGACATAATGTCGGCAATTCTGCGCGCGGCTGAGATCAGCTATTGGCTTCACTGCTCGCAGGAATTCTTCATAGCTGCTGACGGGTCGACTCATCACACGATCGATGTTCGGCAAAACTTTGGCGTCTGCCTGACGGCTTTCCGGCCAAGCAGGCTCAAGGCTTAGATCGTTCTCTCGCAGTTCCAGCGTAAAGAGCATCTGTACCTTGCCGGTCTTCTCGTCCGCCCAGCATGGTGGGAAGTCCATACCACCATTGGCCTCCAAGCGATGCTTGAGGTAGAGCAACTGCCCCTTGAGGTCAGCGTTTTCTTTCTTCACGGCAATGGGGTTACTGGTGTCTGCTTGCATTGCGGTGAAGTACTGGTATTCCTGCGCCAGTTTCTGCAATTTTTCAAGACTACTCTTACCCTCAAGGTTAGCGACAGCCGGGGTTTCGCTAAGTACCTGTTCCAGGGCATTGAGCTTCTCGAGTGAGGCCACGACCTGCTCCTTGAGGGACTTGACGTCATTGGAGCTCGCGACGTCCTGAGGGGCCTTCAGCGACTTCTGCACGGCTTCTTTTAACGACATCGCCAACGCCAAAGCGTCTTCGACCTGCTTCTTGACGAGCTCCCCGCCTTCGCCGCTGGCAGCCTCTACCATCTTCTGTAGTTCGCTGAGGGCCGTGATCTGCTGTTCCTGATCCTCCAGTAGCTGCTTCAATCGCGCGACGTCCTGTTTGGCCTGACTCGCATCCACCAACTGACTGATCACCGCCTCGGGATCGCGCGAGCTATGGGCCCCGATCTCGCTGATGAGCTGCGTCTTGGCGGCATCCAGTTGCGCCAACTTAACGTCGATCCCGCCGATAGCCTTGAGCTGCTCCTGCAGCTTCTGGTTCTCCTGAGTCTTTTGAAACACCATGAAGCCGAGCAGGAGCATCAGCATGAAGATGAGGGTAAGGGCGATCTCCGTCAGCGACAGCTGGAAGACCTGGTCATTGTTCGATGCCATTTCAGGCGGCTCCCACAAATCAGTGTCAGCTGCTGCTTGATTCCGGTTGACCCTGCTGCAGATCGCCTGGCCTCTCTGTCGCCGGACTGAATGGCACCACATTTTCGCCGTTCAGCGGTCGGCGCTCTAGGTGCTCGCTGAGCATATCCAGCTTGCGCTGAACATTGTCCAGTTGATCCAGGCGAGCGAGATTGCCACCGGACTCAAGCTGAGACGTGCTGAGCTCCACCAGTTGGCCGAGGCTGTGAAGAATCTGTTGACCCAGTACCTTGACTTGCTGACGTTCCTGATTCGCCGACTCGGCGTGCTGGCTTGATTGGCCGACCACCGTCAGCAGGCCTGGAATGCTGTGCTGGAGCGTCGCCACCAGCTCCTGGCTGGCCTTTTTGATCTCTTCAGTGCTGCTACCTTGTTGATCAGCGACTTGGTGCATCTTGGCAACTGATGCCGCGGTCTGGGCCATCGATTCGGCGAGCGATTGAACGACACCGGTGAGTTGCGTGGTTGTACCCAATTGCGAGCCCAATTGAGTATTCAGTGACTCCTGCTGCGCAGACACGACGGCGATCAGGGACTTGGACTGCTGGCTCATCTCCTGAAGAACAGCTTCTTGCTGCACCTGCAGCAATTTTGTCAGTGCCTCTAGGCTGGCCCCAACCTGCTGCACGCCATCCAGCACGCCCCCCATGCCTTCCAGTTTCTCATTGATGCGCTTAATGGAATTGTTGACCAGGCGCGCGGAGCCCTGCACGTCGACGGTCACCGACTTGAGGCTGTCGGTTGCGGCTTCGGTTACCACCCCCAATTGAGTGACTGCACCCTCCAGTCGCTTGGAGAAGAGGTCATCCGGGAACTGCACGGCATCTAATCGCGCAACCAGACCATCGACAAAGGCCACTACCGTCTGGTCAATGCGTTCAGTCGTACCTTTGGCCGATACTTCGTATTCGCCAATGATGCGCGTCATACCCATCGCAGTAGTGCGCACATCTTGCATCAGGCCCAGCATCATCTCCTTGTTGTGCTGAGTCATGGTCGCAAAAAACTCCGTGGTCTTGGTGTGGTGTACCTCCGACATGGCAAGGATTTGTTCCTTAACAGCCACAACTGTTTCATCGGTGGCGCGCATCACATCCGCACGGAAGTCCACTACCCGCTCAAGAGACTTTTGCAACTCATCAGCCAGCTTGCGTGAGGCATCTATCACCTGATCCTCAACATTGCGCAGGGCATCCTCGGTACTGGGTCGGAAACTCACCAGAGTCACGCGCACCGCTAAGCCCAGCACCGTGCTCACCATGGCGGCGCCAAAGCGCACCGCGATGATGGTCAAATCAGTACCGATGTTCGGCAGGTCGAAGAGCGAGAAGATGATCGAAGCGATGGTGAAGATGAAGCCTAGGTAATAGCAGGAGTCAGCGAACTTCTCTGCCGAGATGTCGCTGTCACGCAGCCGATAGCCAATGAGCATATACGCTGCCATGAAGAGCAAAGGCAGCAGAAGGCCGAAGATCCAAGGCTCATGCAGATACCAACCAAGAAAGGAACTACCGACTTTTAGGACACAGGTGAGGACGAATAGCCGCTTCAAGGAAATTTTTACTGGCATGTTTAACCCTCCACTGGCGTCACGGCAACGAGTCGGGCACCTGCTTTCTCGAAATAGCGCTCCCAGAACGCCAGTTGCTTGCGAGTCTGCAATTTGGGGTAGTTCATGAGATAGTTCAGCTTGACCTGGACGCCATCCAAGCGGGTCTGTGATTTCTGGCCATAAGCGCTGGCAGCGAAGCCATCGAAATCAGCCTGCCCCTTGAACATACTGAACTCCGAGGTATTAGCCAGCATGTCCGAATAAACAACGAGGGTCTTAGGACCTTGGATGTTTTCCGATTGGAAGCTATTGATCGCGACCAGTTGAAGCATCTCGAAAATCGGTGACTTGTCGGCTGGCTTATCCTGCATCAGGACGTTTTCCAACTGAGTCACCGGCTCGCGAAATTCACGCTCGAAGCGCTCTTGAATACGTGTAGGGTTAGAGTCAAGTTCCGACTTTCCCACAGCAGTACCCGGATTGCACTTCTCGAAGAGCGGTTTTGCCGTCTGAGTAAAATCTTCGCCAAGGGCATACACGGATAGTAGGTAGCCCTCAGGCACCAGCTTGTCGGCGAGAGCTTTTAAGCCTTGAGCGAACGCTTGGCGCTGGATGAAGTTATACGGATCGGTGTTATCGACCAGCACAACATAGTGCCCCAATGGGCCGGACGCTGGGCATAACGTGAGTTTGTCGATGGCGGTGGGCCGCTGTAGAAAATACCAGCCTATTCCGCCAGCCATCGACAAGAGAACGATCACCAATAGTGCAATCGTACGGAGCTCTTGGCGGCGCTTCTTTTCCGCCGCATTCGTCCTGCGCATCGTCAAGTTCCTTTGTCAGATCTGTTGGCGGATGGGTTCAAGTTGGCTGAATTTGACATCGTAGGACGATTGAATTCGGCGACGGATGTCTTCGATCTGGGCCAGAAGATCAGTCAGCAACTCCTCCTGCTCCTGGAGAGCCAGCTCGTCTGCAGCGGTGCTGAAGTCGGGGAAGGTCAATTGCCGTACGGGTACGGGCTGGCGGAAGTAGGCGGGAACCGAGACACCGGTGGCCTTTCGGGATATCTCGTTTTCGGTTCGGAAGATTTTGACCAGTGCACTCATCATGTGCTCTGCCCTATCCAGTGCCCGCTGCAGGCGCTCCGGCGCGATGCGCTTCTTATCGACTTCTGCACGGAAGGCCACGACGTCATTCTTGGCCTGCTCGAGGCCCTCTTCCAGCCTGGCGACATACTCTTCTTTCAAATGCTCCAGCTCTTCCCGAATCTGAGCAATCTCATCGTCGTAGAAGGCTTGAGCCTCATCAGCGATCCTCTGGACTCCGGCGTACCCTGGATAGGGATCCGATAGCTTGTAGCCTTCGCATAGGCCGGCAAGCGCGAAAACCACGCTAAAGACACAGAGAACTATCGAGAAGACATCGTGGAATCCTAGCGGGTTGCTTTGCAGAGTTCGGAGCGCGGTGGCGGCAATGACAGTAATGCTCACATCGCCTGCCTGCCCCAACGCATCGCGAAAATGCGCGATTATCAGGCCTAACCCAACCATGATGGCACCTGCCACGATCACACTAAGATAGCCCGCAAGCCGGCGGACTGAATTGATGTGATTGATGTTCGGCACGAGAAGACGACCGAGCGCAAAGGCGATACCAACGTTTGCCGCAGCCAAGGCACCGGCAAAAAAGAACCCTTGGAACAATCCACCATCTAATCCGGCAGCGAAAAATCCAGCGTTTAGAATGCCTTCGACTGCCACAGTGAATATCGCCAGTAGGATGCAGATAGCTTTACGAGTGCCGGAGATCACCTGAGCATGGCGGGTAAGCTGATTCTTCTCTCGAAACTTGAGTAACTCCTGTTCACGCTGGTGCGCTGAGCTCCGCAGGCTTCGCAACTCGGTTTCACGATCGGAAACCCGGCGATTCGCCTCGCGCTCAAATTCATCGGCCAAATTGGCGGTGCGATTCACAGTCTTGGTGATGTCATAGGTCACCAGACGCTCCTGAATGCGCTGAACATGGGTAGTTGCCCAGCCCTGGTAGCTGAGGCGAAAGCTTTCCAGCTTTTGGCAAATCGACTCTTCAACTCCGGAGAGATGGGTTTCGTCGGGAGCGGGGGCACCAGCTGCACCAAGACGACGCGCTTGAGCCTCAATATCCAGCTCTTTGAGCAGTTCGTCCTTGTCGAGGGCATGCAAGTCTGGATGCTCGGGATCATTCTGCCGGTTTGGTGCCTTCAACCAACCAAACAGCATCTTGAATAGCTTCATGGAAACTTCCTTGAGAACGTTGTATCAACGGCAAAGGCTTTCACAAGGAACGCCATCGCGATCCCGATCCAGAGAGGACACTCCACATTGCCGAAGGTAGAATTTGGCTTCTTGGCAGTTGCTCATTTGTCCACAATACAGCTTGGTACCACAGGCAGAATCAGCACCCTGAGCCCTGCGCTCAGCTACTAGGGCGTGGAGTTGTCGCCCGGCCTTGCGCCATTCCCAAGGTGGGATGATGTCGGCCCCCGGGAGCGCCCAGAGACCTCGGCGCGCTTTCTGGGCATCATCTTGCAAGGCGGGCAAAGAGGTATCGCGGTTATAGCGATCGAAGACCCAGGCTGCGCCACGGACAACCATTTCGCGGTTAATGCTTAGCCCATCGACAGAGACTTGGCCGATTTGTCGACCGTACTTATCTTGGCCGTCCAATTTGAGCTGGATCACGCGACCAAAAATCAAGCTCGCGAGTAGATCCTTCGCCTGACGCCCGTAGGGCTGTCCACTCTCTGGAGTATCAATATTGGCCATCCTTACCTTTACCTGCTGATTAGATCCAGCAAGGCAAGTGAAGGTATCTCCATCGCTGATGCCGACTACTCGGCACTGCAAGTCGATTGCCTGCGCGTCGAAAGCCATGGCACATAACAGCAGTACAATCCATGAGCTGATGAATTGCATTCGTCCCTATAGCTCCGCGCAAAGAATCCGTGGCTCCCACGAGCCAAGTGATGCCAAAAGGCCACGTCATGGACGGAATATTAACGCGAAATTTCGGAAAAGGCTTACAAGATCAGATAGCTGGACGATCTATGTTGCAGCAGTGGCACACACGCACTGAAGATTGGCATGCACGGACAGGGAATAAGGGCTGCTACATTAACCAGCCTAGTGATGGACCGAGTATTGATCCAAGCCCCGGGAGCGACAGGGCTGCCCCGCCCAACCAGACCTCTGCAGTTTACGGAGTCAGTCAGTGGCCTGCGTGACATTCCCCTAGGAGCATCAAGACCCATCCCATCGCCTCCTAAATGCTACAGATAGAGAAAAGCATCGGTGGGGCAAAAAGTGGGGCAAAATTCGGAGACACTACAAAAGCATCAGGCATAAAAAAATCCAGTCACCGTTAAGTGACTGGATTTCTTAAGTTTTTTTGGTCGGGACGGAGTGATTCGAACACTCGACCCCTTGCACCCCATGCAAGTGCGCTACCAGGCTGCGCTACGCCCCGACGTTGCTTTTGAGTTCCCTCAGAAGCGGATCGCACTATACCCCAAGCATTTGTATTGGAGAAGTGCTTTTTTCATTTTTTTCAGTTACTTGCGCAGCACATGCAGTACATCTTCCAATTCGGCGATCATCTGCCGGATCAGTTGCTTGTATTGGGTGGCGTCCTCGCGTGCTTCGTCGCCGGTGAGGCGCTGGCGAGCGCCGCCGATGGTGAAGCCCTGGTCGTAGAGGAGTGCGCGGATCTGACGAATCATGAGCACGTCCTGGCGCTGGTAGTAGCGCCGGTTGCCCCTTCGCTTGACCGGATTGAGTTGCGGGAACTCCTGTTCCCAGTACCGCAGCACGTGCGGCTTCACCGCGCAAAGATCGCTCACTTCACCGATGGTGAAGTAGCGCTTGCCCGGAATGGGGGGCAGCTCGTCGTTATGACTTGGTTCCAGCATAAGCCTCAACCCTGGCCTTCAGTTTCTGCCCTGGACGAAAGGTGACGACGCGCCGGGCTGTGATCGGGATTTCCTCTCCCGTCTTTGGGTTGCGTCCGGGACGCTGACGCTTGTCGCGCAGGTCGAAGTTGCCGAAGCCCGACAACTTCACCTGCTCGTTATGCTCCAGCGCCTGGCGAATCTCTTCAAAGAAGAGCTCCACCAGTTCCTTGGCTTCCCGCTTATTCAGGCCCAGCTCTTCGTACAGACGTTCAGCAATTTCAGCTTTCGTCAGAGCCCCCATACGCTACTTCCTTAACGTGGCGTTGAACCTTTGTTCCAGCGAGGCGACGATATTCTGCGTAGTCGCGTTCACCTCGTCATCATTAAGAGTGCGTGATGGATGCTGCCAGGTCAAGCCAACGGCCAAGCTTTTTCTAAGCGGATCAATGCCTTTACCGTGGTAGACGTCAAACAACCTGAGATCCGTCAGCCATTCGCCCGCCGTTTCACGGATATTGGCCAGCACGAACTCGGCCGGAGTATCCAGATCGACGATCAGCGCCAGGTCACGACGTACTTCGGGGAAGCGCGACAGTTCGCTGAATTTCGGCAGACGACCCTTGGCTACTTCGGCCAGGACCAGCTCGAAGAGGTACACCGGGCGATCCAGGTCCAGCGCCTTGGCCAGTTCCGGGTGCAGCGCGCCGAGGTAGCCGACCAGCACGCCATCGCGCTCGATCTTGGCGGTCTGGCCCGGGTGCAGCGCTGGGTGTTCCGCTGGGGAGAAGGTGAAGGCTTCGATGGCGCCGGCGTTACCCAGCAGCGCTTCGACGTCGGCTTTCACGTCGAAGAAGTCGACGCTCTCGCGACCATTCGCCCAGCCTTCCGGCTGACGTGCACCGCAGACGACGCCGGCGAGCATGTTTTCCTGCACCAGCCCTTCCAGTTGACCGACAAAGCGCAGGCCGCTTTCGAACAGGCGCACACGGGTCTGCTGACGATTGAGGTTGTGCTGCAGGGACTTGACCAGCCCCGGCCAGAGCGAGGCGCGCATGGCGGCCATGTCGGCGGAGATCGGGTTGGCCAACATCAGCGGCTCGACACCGGGATGGAACAGCTGGAACACCTTGGGATCAATGAAGCTATAGGTGATGGCCTCCTGGTAGTCACGGGCGACCAGCAGGCGGCGCAGCGCGGGCAGCTCGGCCTGGGACTCGGACTTGGTGTTCGGCGCCAGGCGTGCCTGCGGGTAGCGCACCGGCAGACGGTTGTAGCCGTACAGGCGACCCAGCTCTTCGATCAGGTCGACTTCGATCGAGACGTCGAAGCGATGGCTCGGCACACCAACGGTCCAGGCATCGGCACCGGCTTTCTGGACGTCGAACTCCAGGGCGGTGAGCAGACGCTCGATCTCGGTGTTTTCCAGGGTCATGCCCAGCATCTGGGTAACGCGCTCGGCACGCAGGGTAACCGGAGCGACCTTGGGCAGGTCCGCTTCACTGACTGCTTCCACGATCGGACCAGCTTCGCCGCCGACGATCTGCAACAGCAGCTCGGTAGCACGCTCCATGGCGCGACGAGCCAACTGCGAGTCCACGCCACGCTCGAAGCGATGCGAGGCATCGGTGTGCAGGCCATAGGAACGGGCCTTGCCAGCAACGGCAATGTTGTCGAAGAAGGCGCTTTCGAGGAACAGGTCGCGTGTCTTGGCGCTGACGCCGCTGTGCTCGCCACCCATCACGCCGGCGATGGCCAGGGCGCGTTCGTGATCGGCAATCACCAGGGTGTCAGCACGCAGGGTGACTTCCTGGCCGTCGAGCAGGACGAGCTTCTCGCCCTCCTCTGCCATGCGCACGCGCACGCCGCCTTTGATCTCGTCGAGATCGAAGGCATGCATTGGCTGGCCCAGCTCGATCATTACGTAGTTGGTGATGTCGACGGCGGCGTCGATGCTGCGGATATCGGAACGACGCAGACGCTCAACCATCCACAGAGGGGTTGGCTTGCTCAGGTCGACGTTGCGGACGACGCGGCCGAGGTAGCGCGGGCAAGCCTTGGGAGCCAGCAGCTCAACGCTGCGCACTTCATCGATCTGCGGAGCAACTGAGCCAACCACTACCGGCCTGACCTCGGCGCTGTACAGCGCGCCGACTTCGCGAGCGAGGCCGGTCAGAGACAGGCAATCACCACGGTTCGGGGTCAGGCCGATCTCGATGGAAGCGTCGTCCAGTTCGAGGTAGTCGCGGACGTTGGCGCCCACCGGCGCATCCGCAGCGAGCTCCATCAGGCCGGCGTTCTCTTCGCTGATTTCCAGCTCTTTGGCCGAGCAGAGCATGCCGTTGGATTCAACGCCGCGCAGCTTGGCCTTCTTGATCTTGAAGTCACCCGGCAGCTCGGCGCCGATCATGGCGAAGGGGATCTTCAGGCCTGGGCGCACATTGGGCGCACCGCAGACGACCTGGAAGGTCTCCGAACCGTTGCTGACCTGGCAGACGCGCAGCTTGTCGGCGTCCGGGTGTTGTTCGGTCGACAGCACTTCGCCCACGACCACACCACTGAACTGACCGGCGACCGGGATCACGGCGTCGACCTCAAGGCCGGCCATGGACAGACGAGCTACCAGCTCGTCACGGGATACCTGCGGGTTTACCCAGCTCCGCAGCCACTGTTCACTGAATTTCATCCTGCTCTCCTAAATGCGTTGACGGTCGTGCGGGCTAGCGGAACTGGCCGAGGAACCGCAGATCGTTGTCGAAGAACAGGCGCAAGTCGTTCACGCCATAGCGCAGCATGGCCAGGCGCTCGATACCCATGCCAAAGGCGAAGCCCTGGTATTTCTCGGGGTCGATGCCGGACATGCGCAGCACGTCGGGGTGGACCATGCCGCAGCCCATGACTTCCAGCCAGCCGGTCTGCTTGCAGACGCGGCAACCCTTGCCGCTGCAAAGCACGCACTGGATGTCGACTTCCGCCGAAGGCTCGGTGAAGGGGAAGAAGGACGGACGGAAGCGGACGGAGAATTCTTTCTCGAAGAAGGCGCGGAGGAATTCTTCGATGGTGCCCTTGAGGTCGGCGAAGCTGACGTCTTCATCGACCAGCAGACCTTCGACCTGGTGGAACATGGGCGAGTGGGTCAGGTCGGAGTCGCAACGGTAGACGCGGCCCGGGCAGACAATGCGAATCGGCGGCTTCTGGTTTTCCATGGTGCGGACCTGTACCGGCGAGGTATGGGTGCGCAGCAGCATGTTCGCATTGAAGTAGAAGGTGTCGTGCATGGCACGAGCCGGGTGGTGACCCGGAATGTTGAGCGCTTCGAAATTGTGGTAGTCGTCTTCGACTTCCGGACCCTCGGCGACTTCATAGCCGATGCGGGTGAAGCACTGCTCGATGCGTTCCTTGGTGCGGGTGACCGGATGCAGGCCACCGGAGGACTGGCCACGGCCCGGCAGGGTCACGTCGATGCGTTCGGCTGCCAGCTTGGCGGCGAGGGCGGCGCCCTCCAGCTCAGCCTTGCGGGCGTTCAGAACATCCTGAACCTTTTCCTTGGCTACGTTGATCAGCGCGCCGACCTTGGGGCGCTCTTCGGCCGGCAGGTCGCCCAGGGTCTTCATGACCTGGGTCAGCTCGCCTTTCTTGCCGAGGTAGTGAACCCGGATCTGCTCCAGGGCGTTGACGTCTTCGGTGTTTCGCACGGCGTCCAGGGCCTGCGAAACCAGCGCGTCCAGGTTTTCCATGTACCAACTCCAGATACAAAATAGGGGAAGAGCGGTAAGGCTCTTCCCCTATCGGTGACGTTACGTCCGGACCGAGATCCGGTAACTGTCGTGGGGCTTAAGCCAGGCTGGCCTTCGCTTTCTCGACAATCGCGGTAAACGCCGCTTTTTCGTTCACAGCCAGATCGGCCAGTACCTTACGGTCGATCTCGATGGCCGCCTTTTTCAGGCCAGCGATCAGACGGCTGTAGGACAGACCGTTCTGACGAGCACCAGCGTTGATACGGGCGATCCACAGGGCGCGGAACTGACGCTTGCGCTGACGACGGTCGCGGTAGGCGTATTGGCCTGCTTTGATTACCGCCTGCTTGGCAACACGGAACACGCGCGAGCGCGCGCCGTAGTAGCCTTTTGCGAGCTTCAGAATCTTTTTGTGACGACGACGGGCAATTACGCCACGCTTAACACGAGCCATTTATTTATCCTCTACCAGAAATCAACGCAGACGCAGGGAGCGCGCTACACGGCGAACGTCGGAAGCAGCGAGCATCGAAGTGCCGCGCAGCTGACGCTTACGCTTGGTGGTCATTTTGGTCAGGATGTGGCTCTTGAAAGCGTGCTTGTGCTTGATGCCACCAGCAGTCACTTTGAAGCGCTTTTTGGCGCCACTTTTGGTTTTCATCTTTGGCATGTTTAGTACTCCGCATTCGTTAACAACTGATAACCATCAGGCCTGCCAGTGCCCGGGAGGTTATTTACGCTTCTTGGGAGCGATGACCATCATCAGCTGGCGTCCTTCCAGCTTAGGGTGCTGTTCCACGGTGCCGACTTCGGCGAGGTCGTTTTCGACTCGCTTCAACAGCTCCATGCCCAGCTCCTGGTGGGCCATCTCACGACCACGGAATCGAAGCGATACCTTGGCCTTGTCCCCTTCATTAAGGAAACGTACCAGGTTGCGTAGTTTTACCTGGTAATCCCCTTCTTCCGTCCCTGGACGAAACTTGATTTCTTTGATCTGTTGCTGGTGCTGGTTTTTCTTCGCAGCAGCGGCTTGCTTCTTCTTCTCGAAGAGGTGCTTGCCGTAGTCCATGATGCGGCAGACAGGAGGCACCGCATCAGCAGAAATTTCCACCAGGTCCAGCTTGGCCTCGTCGGCTAGACGGAGGGCCTCGTCGAGGGAGACCACGCCAATCTGTTGACCGTCGGCACCAATCAGACGCACCTCACGGGCGGTGATGTTTTCGTTGATCGGTGGTTTCGGGAGAGCCCGCTTATCCTGTCTCATTTCACGCTTAATAATGATTACTCCGAGTCTTGGCGACCACGCCGGGAAACCGCCTGAGCGAGAAGCTCCGCGAACTGGGCGACCGGCATCGAGCCGAGGTCTGCCCCTTCGCGCGTACGTACGGCGACGGCCTGCGATTCAACTTCCCTATCACCAATAACCAGCAGATAGGGAACCTTGAGCAAAGTATGCTCGCGGATTTTAAAGCCAATTTTCTCGTTTCTCAAGTCAGACTTGGCACGGAATCCGCTTTGCTCGAGCTGACGCACCACTTCTTCGGCCCATTCGCCCTGCTTGTCAGTGATATTCATCACCACCGCCTGGGTCGGTGCGAGCCAGGCCGGGAACAGACCGGCGTAGTGCTCGATCAGCATACCGATGAAGCGTTCGAACGAGCCGAGGATCGCGCGGTGCAGCATGACCGGACGGGTACGGCTGTTATCTTCGGCGATATAGCTGGCATCCAGGCGCTCCGGCAGGTTCGGATCGTACTGAAGGGTGCCGCACTGCCAGTTACGGCCAAGGCAGTCCTTCAGGGTGAACTCGATCTTCGGACCGTAGAAGGCACCTTCGCCCGGCTGGTATTCCCACTCCAGGCCGGATTCGTTCAGAGCGTCGGCCAGAGCACTTTCGGCCCGATCCCACAGCTCTTCGGAACCGACGCGCTTGGCCGGACGGGTGGACAGCTTCATGGAGACATCGCTGAAACCGAAGTCCGAATAGACCTGCAGGGTCAGTTTGATGAAGTCGGCCGCTTCCTTCTTTACCTGCTCTTCGGTGCAGAAGATGTGCGCATCGTCCTGGGTAAAGCCACGTACACGCATGATGCCGTGCAGCGCGCCGGACGGTTCGTTGCGGTGACACGCGCCAAACTCGGCGAGACGCAGCGGCAGGTCGCGGTAGGACTTCAGGCCCTGGTTGAAGATCTGCACGTGGCATGGGCAGTTCATCGGCTTGACCGCGAAGTCGCGGCTTTCCGACGAAGTGGTGAACATGTTCTCGGCGTAGTTGGTCCAGTGGCCGGAGCGCTCCCACAGGATACGGTCGACGACCTGCGGGGTACGAACCTCCACGTAACCGTGGTCGCGCTGCACCTTGCGCATGTACTGCTCGAGCACCTGATAGACGGTCCAGCCGTTCGGGTGCCAGAAGACCATGCCCGGCGCTTCTTCCTGGAGGTGGAAGAGGTCGAGCTGCTTGCCGATACGGCGGTGATCGCGCTTTTCGGCTTCTTCGATGCGCTGGATGTAGGCAGCCAGCTGCTTCTTGTCCGCCCAGGCGGTGCCATAGACGCGCTGCAGCTGCTCGTTTTTCGAGTCGCCACGCCAGTAGGCGCCGGAAATCTTGGTCAGCTTGAAGGCTTTCAGGAACCGGGTGTTGGGCACGTGCGGGCCACGGCACATGTCCACGTACTCCTCGTGGAAGTACAGGCCCATGGCTTTCTCGTCCGGCATGTCGTCGATGAGGCGCAGCTTGTACTCCTCACCACGAGCCTTGAAGGTCTCGATGACTTCGGCACGCGGCGTCATCTTCTTGATGACGTCGTAGTCCTTCTCGATCAGCTCGGCCATGCGCTTTTCGATGGCGGCCATGTCTTCCGGCGTGAAGGGACGCTCGAAGGCGATGTCGTAATAGAAGCCTTCGTCGATCACCGGGCCGATGACCATCTTGGCGGTCGGATACAGCTGCTTGACCGCGTGGCCCACCAGGTGAGCGCAGGAGTGGCGGATGATTTCCAGCCCGTCCTCGTCCTTCGGGGTAATGATCTGCAGAGTCGCGTCGCTGTCGATGATGTCGCAGGCATCGACCAGACGGCCGTTGACCTTGCCGGCCAGGGTGGCTTTCGCCAGCCCCGCACCAATGGATTGCGCCACCTCGGTCACGCTGACCGGATGATCGAAGGAACGCTGACTACCGTCGGGAAGAGTAATGATGGGCATGGCGCCTCCTCTCCTAGTGGTGACCCCTACGAAAGGCCACATGGGTTGGGATGTGCCAGTAAGCGTCGCCCGCCGGGCAGGCCTGCCTCACAGTGGCAGGCGCCTTGTCGGCACCCTGCGCTTTCGCGCGCGGACGTAGATCACTGGAAGAAATCGAAAACCTGATCGCAAACAATAGCGGACAGGGCGCTGGATGTTACTGCAAGTTGCGCAAGCTGACGAGCGCAGAGCCTGACTTCGCTCAGTACTGATCGACAAATTCCAGCACAGCGCGATTGAAGGACGCCGGACGGATCACATTCATGCCATGGGAGGCGCCGGGAATCGTCACCATGCGCGCATCCGCAAGACTGAGTTGCAGCGCCTGGAGGATTCGCGGAAACGGCTCCGGACTTCTGGCTCCGCCGATCAGCAATACTGGCAACTGCAACTGCGATATCGATTCCCGATTAATAGGCGCAGGATGATCGGCAACCTGCCCAACCAAGGTCATGGCATTGGCCGTCGCCATTTCACGAAACTGTGCAGATGACCTCGACCAGACTCCCGCCCCACTGACAGTATCGACAAAGAGCTGCAACCCTCCTTCAACATCTCCCTCGCGAATCATTCCAAGCGCCTGCTGGCGAAACTGATTGCGTTCGACAGGAGATACCGGCGCTTCAATATTTGCTCCAGTGAAGACATTGTCCGCAAAGTCTCCACCTGGATCAGCCAGCGCCAAAGAGAGCAATTTATGCGGAGCCATCAGTGCCACTCGCAAACAGATGTTGCCGCCCCGCGAATGCCCCAGCAGATGGACCGGCGCAGGTAACTGGTCGATCAAGGCGAGAAGATCATCAACATGCTGTTCCGTCGAAAAGCCAATCCCCTGGCCGCCCCATTGCTCCGGGAAATAATGGCGCAAGCTGGGCACGATCACACGGTAACGGGCAGACAAGGCTTCGACCTGTGCCTGCCAATAGCGGTAGTCGCAAAGCGACCCGTGTACCAGCAGCAGGGGCACGCCCTGCCCGGCAACCTGGCACGTCAGTTCATAGTCATTGACCCGGTATTTCACAATCTCGAAATTCATCCAGCACTCACAGGCAACGCACCACAATAAATCACACAGGATTTGCAGGGATTACTCAGCCCGAACGAAACCCAACCACACCCTTTAGCCCGCGCATTATCCCCAATCACTCAATTAATCCACCAACCCTTCATCCGCTGATTACATTTAAAGTGTGTTTTCCCAATCGCAACAATTCATATATTCAGTTGACGCGAACAATCACCAGAACACAGAATCGCCCCGTACAAATCACCCTACATACGGGAGCACCCAGATGTCCAAACTTGCGGAATTCCGCGAAGCCGAGCGCAAACTCCAGGAACAACTCGCCCTGCTCGAGAAACTCAAGAGCGATGGCGGCCTGAAAAAGGAACTGGAGTTCAAGGATCAACTGCAAGCCTTGATGGACCAGTACGGCATGAACCTGCGCAACGTCATCGAGATTCTCGACCCGCAGACTTCCACCGAGCCCGCAGCCGCACAGCCGGCGCGCCGCACTCGCCAACTGAAGATCTACAAGAACCCGCACAATGGCGAGACCATCGAGACCAAGGGCGCCAACCACAAGACCCTGAAAGCCTGGAAACAACAGTACGGTGGCGACACCGTGGAATCCTGGCTGCAGTGAGTCCGATTATTCCGCGGAGCGCTCCCGCTCCGCGGAATCTCTCACCTTCCCAGAAGGAACTGACCGGCGGCTGTATAAAAACTAGCCATCGTTAGCAGAAATCCTTATAATCCCCTCAGCGAAAACCAAACCCAAGGTCGCCCCTCCCAGCACTCCCTACCTGATCCAGGGCAGAAGCTGGGGTCCACAGGGCCACGGCCAGCGCATCCTCCGCATCGATTCCAGAGCACGCCAACCGTGCCAGGAATGCTTGCCCGAGCGACCAGCGCCCCACGTCAAATCACCTGCAATTACCCAACACCGCAGACTGACGCGAACCGACCCCCAAGTTTCCAATCGCTGCCATATTCCGGTCATACGTTTTCTGCATTCTCAGATCGCAACCGGAGCTTTTGACGATTTCGACGGTCATAGGACCGTTACCTATTTGGAAAGACAAGACAATGAAAACCTCCCCGCAAATCCTGGAGGCGATTGGCACCCTCTCGGCGGCCTTCGCCCCTCTGAACTGCGTCATCCAGGCCAAGCGCAAGCATGGCTTCAGCTTCACCCTGGTCAACGAGCATGGCATCGCCAAGCACACCGAACGCCTCTACCCCCAGCAATACCAGGGCGAGGCGCCGCTGAACGCGGTGATCCAGCGAGTGCAAGCCACCATCGCTGCCTGAGCCCGGAATCGAAAAAGCCCCGCATGAGCGGGGCTTTTGCTTTTCTGCCATCCATATAAAGGAAGAAGTCAGCGCAGGCTGATGCCCGCCTTCACCGTCTCGATCTCCTGCAGCAATTCCGCATAGCGCTGCGCAGGCGCCGCATAGGTCAATGAATAGGCCGCACCATCACCCAGCGCCACCTGCACGGTCTGCTTGAGCACTTCAGTGCCGTTCTGGCTGATCCCGCAATGCACCTCCAGACCCTCCAGACCACCAAGCAGAGTATCCAACGGCTTGCTGCAAGCCGCCTGGAAGCCCTGGCGCATGAAGTCCTTCTGCAACGCCTTGCGCATCTCGACGATGACATTCTCGGCACTGACCGTGACGCCGGAGCCGAGCCGACTGCGCGTGACCTCCATGACCAGGTCTTGAGAACCGTCTTCAGCCAAGCGCACGCCGCGTTGACGAACCACCGGCGCGTCCGCTGCCGCATCAACCGGCGAGCGCGACACTTCCCAACCCTGCGGCCAGATCACCTGCATTTCCGCCAGCGCCGGCAACGGCACCAAGAGCGCACCGAACAACAACCAGGATCGCAGACCGAGCATCACCACCTCCGACCATCAGCCAGGAGAAAACATAGCAGGCGCGCCACCACCCCTGCAGAGAAGCCACTTTCCTAAAGACAAACAAAAAGGGCGATCCTTTCGGATCGCCCTTTCTGAAATCGCCGAAGCGATTATGTTTGGTAGGCACAATTGGACTCGAACCAACGACCCCCACCATGTCAAGGTGGTGCTCTAACCAACTGAGCTATGTGCCTGTCGTGTGGGGCGCATTCTACGCGATCGTTTTCACCGGTCAAGCACTTTTTTCAGCTAAGCCACTGAAAAAGTGAATTTTTTTATGTTCGACCGTCCGTAAATTATTTTGCACGGGCACTAGCCGGCCAGATTCGACTCAGGTAGCATCCGCACATCTCGTAAAAAATAACAAACACAGGTGCATTATGCCGCACACTTCCTACCCCTCTTCCTATTACGCAGCTTCGGCCAACCCGGTCCCGGCCCGTCCTGAACTGCAGGGCGAGGTGGAAACCGATGTCTGCGTGATCGGCGCTGGCTACACCGGCCTGTCGACCGCCCTGTTCCTGCTGGAAAACGGTTTCAAGGTCACCGTACTGGAAGCCGCCAAGGTTGGCTTCGGTGCGTCGGGCCGTAACGGCGGCCAGATCGTCAATAGCTATAGCCGCGACATCGACGTCATCGAGCGCTCCGTTGGCGCCAAGCAGGCCAAGCTGCTGGGCGACATGGCCTTCGAAGGCGGCCGCATCATTCGCGAGCGTATCGCCAAGTACAACATCCAGTGCGACCTGAAGGACGGCGGCGTGTTCGCAGCCCTCAGCGCCAAGCAGATGGGCCACCTGGAGTCGCAGAAAAAGCTGTGGGAGCGCTTCGGCCACACCCAGCTGGAACTGATGGACGCCAAGCGCATCCGCGAAGTCGTGGGCACCGACAGCTATGTCGGCGGTATGCTCGACATGAGCGGCGGCCACATCCACCCGCTGAACCTCGCCCTGGGCGAAGCCGCAGCCGTGGAATCCCTGGGCGGCGTGATCCACGAGCAGTCCCCTGCCGTGAAGATCGACCGTGGCGCCAACCCGGTCGTGCACACCCCGAAGGGCCGCGTGAAAGCCAAGTTCATCGTGGTAGCCGGTAACGCCTACCTTGGCGGCCTGGTGCCGGAGCTGGCTTCCAAGTCCATGCCGTGCGGCACCCAGGTGATCACCACCGAGCCGCTGAGCGCCGACCTGGCCAAGTCCCTGCTGCCGACCGACTACTGCGTCGAGGACTGCAACTACCTGCTCGACTACTACCGCCTGACCGGCGACAACCGCCTGATCTTCGGTGGCGGCGTGGTCTACGGTGCGCGCGATCCGTCGAACATCGAGGCGATCATTCGTCCGAAGATGCTGAAGGTCTTCCCGCAGCTGAAGGACGTGAAGATCGACTTCGCCTGGACCGGCAACTTCCTGCTGACCCTCTCGCGTCTGCCGCAGGTTGGCCGCATCGGCGACAACATCTATTACTCCCAGGGCTGCTCCGGCCACGGCGTGACCTACACCCACCTGGCAGGCAAACTGCTGGCCGAGGTGCTGCGTGGCCAGGCCGAACGTTTCGACGCCTTCGCCACCCTGCCGCACTACCCCTTCCCGGGTGGTCGCATGTTCCAGGTTCCGTTCTCCGCGATCGGCGCCTGGTACTACACCATGCGCGACAAGCTGGGCATCTGACGCCTCGCTTCAAACCGCACGAAGAAAAACGGCGCCTCAGGGCGCCGTTTTCTTTTTCGGGACTTTTTCCGGCGGCGATGAGGTATCGCTGCGAACCTGGGCGTGGCTCATCAAGGCAAAGATCAGGCTGCCGCCGACGATATTGCCCACCAGCGTGGGCAACGCGAAGTCGACGACGAACGCCGCCAGCCCGACCTCCCCGGCAAACATCAGGTAACCCACTTCGCAGGTGCCGACCACGATGTGGCTGAAACTGCCCAGCGCCATCAGGTAGGTGACCAGGAAAATGATCCACACCTTGGCGTTCTCCGCCGCCGGCACCAGCCAGACCATGGTGGCGATCATCCAGCCAGAGACGATGCCCTTGGAAAACATCTGCCAATGGTCGTTCTCCATGACCTCGCGGCCGATCTCCAGGAAAGCCTGATCCACCTTGGTATCGAAGATCGGCAAGTGCAGCATGCCGTAGGCGAACAGCAGCGCACCGACGATGTTGCCCGCCAACACTACCGACCACAGCCGCAGGAGCTGCCCGAACTTCTCCAGCGTCGGCTCGCTCATGACCGGCAATACCGCCGTCAGGGTGTTCTCGGTGAACAGTTGCTGGCGCGCAAGAATGATTGCCAGAAAGCCCACCGGATACCCGAGGCTGGTGGTGATCACTGCCATGTCGTGATCGGGCAGACGCGCGCGGAACATCCCCATGGCCATCAGCGACAAGCCGATGGTCAGGCCGGCGGCCAGCGCCGACCACCAGAGCGCCGCCAGGGTGCGCTCCAGTTCGTGGTTGCCTTGCAAGCGTATGACTTCGTGCAACACCAGTGCGCGCGGCGGCTGGCTCTTCTCGACCTTGCGACGCTCTTCGGCAGAGAGATCGTCCGCGGTATCACTGCCCGCCTTCGATTCCCTGGCCTGGGTGCCTGGTGCGGTCTTGCGCGTTGCGGCAGAGTCGCTGCCTTTGCTACGCGGTCGCGACTGGGCTGCGCCGCGAGCGGGCGGTTTTTCGGTGGCCATGCGGAGCACCTCGCTGGGACAGTGCAGATTTAGGCTGCGACCGCTGCGCTTCGGTTCCGGAAATCTTGGGGTGCGCCGAAATCAGGAAGTCGGCTCGATCCGCAGCCGGCGCCAGTCCGTGTCCAGATGGCCGAGGTAGACGCAGCCGTGCCCACGGGGAAAGAGAATGTGCTCGGGGCCGATCCCCGGCCCCTCAAGACGCAGCAGGCGCCCCCAGGGATGATGACTGACGCGCCCGCGCACGTCCTCGACCGCCCCGCCGCGCCACCAATGGATGGCGGCCTCGGCATCCTCCACACCTTCGGGCTGCACGATGCGCACAGGCTCATCACGCCAGCCGATCACCCGCTGCGGATCGAACCCCGCCTGCTGCGCAAGCGGCACCGGCACAATCCACAACGCGCCGTCGCGCTCTTCCAGCAACACGGCCAGCTCGCACCATTGCGGCTGCTCCAGCGCCCAGAGCAGGTCGCCATCGATCTCCAGCGAAGGCTCGGGCTGGGCCTGGATACGGAACCCCGGGCAGACCAGCACTGCATCCCGGAGCGCAATACGGACTTCGCTCACGCCTGAGCCTGCCGCAGGAAAGGCCCGACCTTGTGCTCGAGAATCCGCACCAGCTCCGGTTGCAGGTAGCCGTAGTCATCGGGGATATCCAGGCATACCAGGCGCTTGCCGCGCATCGCCATGGGGAATCGGCGCAGCAGCGCCTGTCGCTGCCTGCGCTCCATGACGAACACCAGATCAGCCCACTCCAACTGCTCGACGCCCAGCAGAACCTCCGCGTCCTGCGCCAACCCAGCGGAGTCGGTCTCGACCTCCGGCCAGTTGGCGAAGACAGCTTCGGCAGTGGGACTGCGCAAGCGGTTGCGGCTACAGATGAACAAAGCGCGGCGCACTTCATCCTCCCTACGGCTGGCGCGCAAACGACAGCGGCGATTCTAGGGAAGATGGAGGATCAGGGCGACTTCTGTTTCGCTTTCTGCCGCTCGAGGAAATCCACCTTCCACTGCTCGACGCCCAGATGCTCGGAGTCCAGGCTCGCCTCGACGCCGTACTTGGCCTTGAGCGCTGCGACTTCCTTGGCATGGTCGACGAGGAAGCGGTCGAAGCGCTGGATGAGGTCGCCCTGCCTCACCGTGGACAGGTGGAACGCGCTGCGGGTATGCGGTAGCGAAGGATCGAACACCAGCGCACCGGGCTTGGCACGAATGTTGTCCAGGTAGTAAGTGGCGACCACCACGTTGAAGTAGGCGCCGTCGGCCTGCCTCTTCAGCGCGGTATGAACCATCTGCCGAAGGTCGGCGCTGGGCGCCAGGCTGATCTGCCCGGCCTGGATCGGCGCCTCGTAGCCCCGCGGCGTCCAGCCTTCCACCAGCGCCAGCCGCTTCAGCGCGCCGATGCCCTGCCCCAGGCGCTCCGGCGCAACCAGCACGCCATCGACGTACTGCGTCACCGACTGGCTATAGCGCAGGGTCTTGCCGGCCTTCTGCTCCGGAGCCCAGTCGGGGTTATCGGGATACTTGAGATCGACCTCTCCGGAAAGCAGCGCCGGCAGCAGCGCGTCCACCGGTAGCGGACGGTACTCGAGACTGATGCCGCTGCTGCTGGCGAACAGATCCAGCACATCGCGGGCGAAGCCCTGGTAATTGCCCTGGGCATCGGTGCTGTAGTGCGGAGCGAAGGGAAGGTTCTCGACGCCGACCACGTAGGTCTGCGCCACGACAGGAGCGGAAATGACGGGGGACAGGATGCTGGCGAGCGCCCAGCAGAAGGCCTTGAGCTTCAAACGACTCTCCTTGTGACGTGTTGTTGTTCTATCGGCAGGTCAGGCAACCCGCCGTGGCGGACTCAGCCGCCGGTCATGCTCATGAAGCGCAGCACCTGTACTTGCTGATCCGCTTCGAAATGGTGGCGCTCAGGCTTGAGTTGCAGCGCGCGCATCAGCGCCTCGCGCAGGCGCACGCTGTCGCCGGGGTGTTCGCGCAGCAGTTGGCGCAGGTCCAGCGCGCCTTCATGGCCAAGGCAGAGCACCAGCTTGCCTTCGGCGGTCACCCGCACCCGATTGCAGTCGCCACAGAAGTTATGGCTGTGGGGGGAGATGAATCCAATGCGGCTGGGGTAGCCGTCGATGCGGTAGTAGCGCGAAGGCCCGCCGCTGCGCTCGGGCGTGGGCAGCAACTGCCAGCGTTCGGCGAGCTGCGCGCGGACTTCGTCGCTGCTGCAAAGCGTCTGCTTGCGTTCATGGCTGCTGACGCTGCCCAGAGGCATCTCTTCGATGAAGCTGATGTCGATGCCCTTGGCCAGGGCAAACTCCACCAGGTCGCAGACCTCGTCGTCGTTGCGGCCCTTCTGCACCACGGCATTGAGCTTGATGCGCTCGAAGCCGGCCTCGCGGGCGGCGTCGATACCGTCGAGCACCTGCTCCAGCCTGTCGGAACGGGTGAAGGCGGCGAAGCGCTCGCGGCGCAGGGAGTCGAGGCTGATGTTCAGGCGGCGCACACCCGCCGCTCGCAGCTCAACGGCGCGCTCACGCAGTTGCGAGCCATTGGTGGTGATGGAGAGGTCTTCCAGTTCCGGCCGCGCGCCCAGCCTGGCCAGCAGGCCGGTCAGCCCCTTGCGCACCAGCGGCTCGCCGCCGGTGATACGGATGCGCTTCACACCCAGGCCGATGAAGGCGTCGGCGACGGCTTCGAGCTCCTCCAGGCTCAATACCTGGTCGCGCGGCAGGAACTGCATGTCTTCGCTCATGCAGTAGGTGCAGCGGAAGTCGCAGCGGTCGGTGACCGACAGGCGCAGGTAGGTGATGCGTCGACCGAAGGGGTCGACCAACTGGGAATCGGACATTGGGGTTCCGGATGGCAGGTGCCGAACGAAAGTGCGCTAGAAATACCGCAGAACCTTGCCGCTGTACACAAAAAACCGACCCATGAGTCAGGAAAATGCGTACAAGCGCCTGAGTTGAGGGCTTCCGGAGCCCGGTGCTACCATGCCCGGCTTATATTTGGTGACCACGCAATACAAGAAAGAAGACCAGCCAATGACCAGCATTCGCGAGCGTAACCGGCGCCTGATCCTGCGCGCAGCCAGCGAGGAGTTCGCCGAGAAGGGGTTCGCGGCGACCAAGACCAGCGACATCGCCGCTCGCGCCGGGCTGCCCAAGCCCAACGTCTACTACTACTTCCAGTCCAAGGAAAACCTCTACCGCAGCGTGCTGGAAAGCGTGGTGGAACCCTTGCTGCAGGCGTCCGCGCCGTTCCGCGAGGACGACGAGCCGAGCGAAGCACTGCGCGCCTACATCCGCTCCAAGGTGAAGATTTCCCAGGAGTTGCCGCACGCCTCGAAGGTATTCGCCAGCGAGCTGATGCACGGAGCACCGCACCTGCCCAAGGAATACCTGGAGGAACTGAACGCCCAGGCCCAGCGCAACATCGCCTGCCTGCAGAGCTGGATCGACCGCGGCCTGCTGGCACCGGTGGACCCGCACCACCTGCTGTTCACCATCTGGGCGGCAACGCAGACCTATGCCGATTTCGACTGGCAGATCTCCATGGTCACCGGCAAGACCAGCCTGAGCGATGCGGATTTCGAGGCGGCCACCGAGACCATCACTCGCCTGGTGCTGCGCGGCACCGCGCCGGACAACGGCAGCGAGCCGAAGGCGCAGGG
The DNA here is from genome assembly GCF_020401845.1 of Pseudomonas sp. HS-18. Taxonomy (NCBI): domain Bacteria; kingdom Pseudomonadati; phylum Pseudomonadota; class Gammaproteobacteria; order Pseudomonadales; family Pseudomonadaceae; genus Pseudomonas; species Pseudomonas sp. HS-18. The sequence goes on along the minus strand of NZ_CP084413.1, from coordinate 2,175,603 downwards.
GCGTTTGCGGCCGCTCTCGATCTAAGCGTTTTCAACCGTTGCAGCATGGGTATCGCTTCGCTCCACCCATCCTACTGGCACCCCGGAAACGCGTAGGAGCGAGCTTGCTCGCGATCCCGCTTCACACCTGAAACGACCGGTGTTAATGGAGGTTCGCGAGCAAGCTCGCTCCTACAAGTTCGCCCAGGCGCACGACGAACGCGCGCCCTTCCCGTCTTCGATCAGCCCGCGTCCGCGACCAGGCCCAGCGCCTGAACGCCGCGGATAGCGCACTGCTCATCGATATCCGACACATCGCCGCTGATGCCGATGGCGCCGATCACTTCATTGGCCGAATTGCGGATCAGCACGCCCCCCGGCGCCGGCACCACGTTGCCCTGCGCCAGCGTATTCACTGCCGCAATGAACGAGGGGCGCTGCTGAGCGTCCGCCGCCAGCACGCGCGACGACTTGCCCAGCGCCACCGCCCCCCACGCCTTGCCGATGGCGATCTGCGGGCGAAGCATGCTCGCGCCATCCTCGCGCTGCAGGCTCAACAGATGCCCGCCAGCGTCCAGCACAGCGATGGTCAGCGGCGCAGTGGACAGCTCGCGGCTGGCGACCAGGGCGTGACGGGTGATGTCCAGTGCGGTTTCCAGGCTCAGGGTGGTCATGAGGTTTTCCTCTTCAAGGGTGATAAGCCGGATCACGCTGTGCGCACCGATAAATGCTGCACACACGCGTATCAGAAATCTGTACGCAATCTAGTAGCCGAAGGTCTCACCCAAAGCAACTGAAAAGGACAATATGCATCTATTTTTGTATACATTTTTTCAAACGATAGTTTGACCCTGCGTTCAGGTTTTCTCGGAAACCAGCGCAGCAGAAGGCCTTCAGTGAAAAATGACCGTTTAGTCCATCGTATACAACCCGTCTTGACCTTCGTCGAATTGCCTGCCTAGAATCGCCTCAACTTTTGTACACAATCAGTATAAGAACCGAGGAACAAAATATGGCCAGAATGAGAGCAATCGAGGCTGCCGTACTCGTCATGCGTCGCGAAGGTGTCGATACCGCCTTCGGCGTACCGGGCGCCGCCATCAACCCCATGTACGCGGCCATGAAGAAACTCGGTGGCATCGATCACGTCCTGGCCCGCCACGTGGAAGGCGCCTCGCACATGGCCGAGGGCTACACCCGCACCAACGCCGGCAACATCGGCGTGTGCATCGGCACCTCCGGCCCGGCCGGCACCGACATGGTCACCGGCCTGTACTCGGCTTCCGCCGACTCCATCCCGATTCTCTGCATCACCGGCCAGGCTCCCCGTGCGCGCATGCACAAGGAAGACTTCCAGGCCGTGGACATCACCAGCATCGTCAAGCCGGTCACCAAGTGGGCGACCACCGTGCTGGAGCCGGGCCAGGTGCCCTACGCCTTCCAGAAGGCCTTCTTCGAAATGCGCAGCGGCCGTCCCGGCCCAGTGCTGATCGACCTGCCGTTCGACGTGCAGATGGCCGAGATCGAGTTCGACATCGACGCCTACGAGCCGCTGGCGGTCAACAAGCCCAAGGCCACCCGCGCCCAGGCCGAAAAAGCCCTGGCCCTGCTCAATGATGCCGAGCGTCCGCTGATCTGCGCCGGCGGCGGCATCATCAACGCCGACGCATCCGCCAAGCTGGTGGAATTCGCCGAGCTGACCGGCGTGCCGGTAGTCCCGACCCTGATGGGCTGGGGCACCATCCCCGACGATCACCCGCTGATGGCCGGCATGTGCGGCCTGCAGACCTCGCACCGCTACGGCAACGCCACCGTCCTGGAGTCGGACATGGTGTTCGGCATCGGCAACCGCTGGGCCAACCGTCACACCGGTTCGGTCGACGTCTACACCGCTGGCCGCAAGTTCGTCCACGTGGACATCGAACCGACCCAGATCGGCCGCGTATTCACCCCGGACCTGGGCATCGTCTCCGACGCCGGCTCCGCCCTGGACGTGTTCCTGGAAGTGGCCCGCGAATGGAAAGCCGCCGGCAAGCTCAAGGACCGCAGCGCCTGGGTCGAATCCTGCCGCGAGCGCAAGCGCACCATGCAGCGCAAGACCCACTTCGACAACGTGCCGGTCAAGCCGCAGCGCGTCTACGAAGAGATGAACGAGTTCTTCGGCAAGGACACCTGCTACGTCAGCACCATCGGTCTGTCACAGATCGCCGGCGCGCAGTTCCTGCACGTGTACAAGCCGCGCCACTGGATCAACTGCGGCCAGGCCGGCCCGCTGGGCTGGACCATTCCGGCAGCGCTGGGCGTGGTCAAGGCCGACCCGAGCCGCCAGGTCGTCGCACTGTCGGGCGACTATGACTTCCAGTTCATGATCGAAGAGCTGGCCGCCGGCGCGCAGTTCAACCTGCCGTACATCCACGTGCTGGTGAACAACTCCTACCTGGGCCTGATCCGCCAGGCGCAGCGCGGTTTCGAGATCGACTACTGCGTGCAGCTGGCGTTCGAGAACGTCAACGCGCCGGAGCTCAACGGTTATGGCGTCGACCACGTCGCCGTGGTGGAAGGTCTGGGTTGCAAGGCGATCCGCGTATCCGACCCGAACCAGATCGGCGCGGCCTTCGCCCAGGCCCGCGAGCTGATGCAGCAGCACCGTGTACCGGTGGTGGTCGAGGTCATCCTGGAGCGTGTCACCAACATCTCCATGGGCACCGAGATCAACGCGGTCAACGAGTTCGAAGAGCTGGCCCTGAAAGGCGTCGACGCGCCGACGGCCATCTCGCTGCTCGACTGATTAGTCGGAGCGAACGACTCCTCCCTGCGGGGAGGAGCTGGGGGTGGACATTTCCTGGCGGGGAGTCCCCCACCCCCAGCTCTCTCTAAAGAAGAAGCCGAGCACCACGCACCACCCGTTCAACAGGAGTGACCCCATGCCCCGTTTCTGCGCCAACCTGTCCATGCTGTTCACCGAGGTGGACTTCCTCGACCGCTTCGACGCCGCCGCACGCGCCGGTTTCAGCGGTGTCGAATACCTGTTCCCGTATGACGTCGAGGCCGAGGTGATCAAGGCCCGCCTGGACGCCAACCAGCTCGAGCAAGTGCTGTTCAACCTTCCGGCGGGCGATTGGTCGAAAGGCGAACGCGGCATCGCCTGCCACCCGGACCGCGTCGAGGAATTCCGCGCCGGCGTCGACAAGGCCATCGCCTACGCCAAGGTGCTGGGCAACACCCAGGTCAACTGCCTGGCCGGCATCCGTCCGCAGGGTCATGACTGCGCGACCATCGAAAATACCTTCCTGAACAACCTGGAGTACGCGGCGGGCAAGCTCGAAGCCGCGGGCATCAAGCTGGTCATGGAAATGATCAACACCCTCGACATTCCCGGCTTCTACCTGCAGACCACCCAGCAGGCCCAGGACATCCGCGAGAAGGTCGGCAGCGCCAACCTGTTCCTGCAGTACGACATCTACCACATGCAGATCATGGAAGGTGACCTGGCGCGGACGCTGGAGAAGAACCTCGCCTCGATCAACCACGTGCAGCTGGCCGACAACCCCGGCCGCCACGAACCGGGCACCGGCGAGATCAACTACCGCTTCCTGTTCGACCACCTGGACCGCATCGGCTACCGCGGCTGGGTCGGCTGCGAATACAAGCCCAAGACCACCACCGAAGCCGGCCTTGGCTGGCTGAAGAGCCACAACGTCATCTGATTCGCCGGCTGGCGCGGTAGGTACGCACCGCGCCAGCCAGCCTAACAAGAACAACCAGGAGAATTCCTCATGGCCAAAATCGGATTCATCGGCACCGGCATCATGGGCCTGCCCATGGCGCAGAACCTGCAGAAAGCCGGTCACCAGATCTTCGTTTCCACCCACCACGATGCAGCGCCTGCCGCCCTGGTCGAAGCCGGCGCCATCGGCCTGGCCAATCCCAAGGAAGTGGCCCAGGAAGCCGAGTTCATCATCGTGATGGTCCCGGACACCCCGCAGGTCGAAGACGTGCTGTTCCGCAAGGACGGCATCGCCGAGGGCGTGGGCCCGAACAAGGTGGTGATCGACATGAGCTCGATCTCCCCCACCGCCACCAAGACCTTCGCCGAGAAGATCAAGGCCACCGGCGCGCAGTACCTGGACGCCCCGGTTTCCGGCGGTGAAGTCGGCGCCAAGGCCGCGTCCCTGAGCATCATGGTCGGCGGCTGCCCGAATACCTTCGAACGCGCCCTGCCGCTGTTCCAGGCCATGGGCAAGAACATCACCCGCGTCGGCGGCAATGGCGATGGCCAGACCGCCAAGGTGGCCAACCAGATCATCGTCGCCCTGAACATCCAGGCCGTTGCCGAAGCCCTGCTGTTCGCCGCCAAGAATGGCGCGGACCCGGCCAAGGTGCGTGAAGCGCTGATGGGCGGCTTCGCCTCCTCGCGCATCCTCGAAGTGCACGGCGACCGCATGGTCAAGGGCACCTTCGATCCGGGCTTCCGCATCAGCCTGCACCAGAAGGACCTCAACCTGGCCCTGGCCGGCGCGCGCGAACTGGGCCTGAACCTGCCCAACACCGCCAACGCCCAGCAAGTGTTCAGCACCTGCGCGGCCATCGGCGGCAGCAACTGGGACCACTCCGGCCTGATCAAGGGCCTGGAGCACATGGCCAACTTCTCCATCCGCAAGGATTGAGAGGCGGCGGATAACGCCACGGCGTTATCCGCCAGCAAGAGCAAGGTGACGGGCGAGGTTATGGGAGTGGCGTCGCCCGCCATGCTGCAAAGCGACTCGAACACCCGGCCGTTGGGAATCACGGCCTTGCCGGCCGGGGCGTTCGAATCCATCGCTGAGTCTCCTTTGCCAAGGAGATTGAGCCATGGATACACCACAACAAGAATCACGGGAGTCTGTCATGAGCCTGGACCCACGCGCCTTCCTGCGCGAGCTGTTCGACACCGCCATTGCCGCTGCGCATCCGGCCCAGGTACTGGCGCAGCACCTGCCCACCGATAAAGGTGGCCGCACCATCGTCATCGGCGCCGGCAAGGCCGCCGGGGCCATGGCCGAAGTCGCCGAGAAGCACTGGAACGGCCAGGTCGAAGGCCTGGTCGTCGCGCCCTACGGCTACGGCGCGCAGTGCCGCAGCATCGAAGTGGTGGAGGCCTCGCACCCGGTACCGGACGACGCCGGCGAGCGCGTTGCGCGTCGAGTGCTGGAGCTGATCAGCGGCCTGACCGAAAGCGACCGGGTGATCTTCCTGCTCTCCGGCGGCGGCTCTGCCCTGCTCGCCCTGCCGGCCGAAGGCATCAGCCTCGACGACAAGCGCAGCGTGAACAAGGCACTGCTGAAATCCGGCGCGGCCATCAGCGAAATGAACTGCGTGCGCAAGCACCTCTCGGCCATCAAGGGCGGCCGTCTGGCCCGCGCCTGCTGGCCGGCCAGCGTGTACACCTACGCGATTTCCGACGTGCCCGGCGACGAGGCCACGGTGATCGCCTCCGGCCCCACCGTAGGCGACCCGACCACCTCCGCCGACGCCCTGGCGATCCTCAAGCGCTATGCCATCGACATCCCGGCGAACGTGCGCGCGTGGCTGGAAGACCCGCGTTCGGAAACGGTAAAGCCCGGTGACGAATGCCTGTCGCGCAGCCACTTCAAGCTGATCGCCACACCCCAGCATGCCATCGACGCGGTGGCTGCCAAGGCCGAAGCCGCTGGCATCCCCACGCTGATCCTGGGCGACCTGGAAGGCGAGTCCCGCGAAGTGGCCAAGGTCCACGCCGGCATCGCCCGGCAGGTTCGCAAGTACGGCCAGCCGCTGAAGGCGCCGTGCCTGATCCTCTCCGGTGGCGAGACCACCGTGACCGTGCGCGGCAATGGCCGCGGCGGACGCAACGCCGAGTTTCTCCTCAGCCTCACCGCCGACCTGAAAGGTGAACCGAACATCTGGGCCCTGGCGGGGGACACCGACGGCATCGACGGCATGGAAAGCAACGCCGGTGCCCTGATGAGCCCGTGCAGCTACAGCCGTGCCGCCAAGGCCGGCCTGAACCCGCTGCACGAGCTCGACAACAACAACGGCTACGGCTTCTTCGCCGAACTGGGCGACCTGGTGATCACCAGGCCGACCCGCACCAACGTCAACGACTTCCGCGCCATCCTGGTCCTCGAGAATACAGGCTCGAATCAGGTGATTTCGTCGGCCGCGACGGAGGCCAGCTTGTCGCAGGGCGAGGCGCGAGGAGAGAGATTTGGTGATTCCAAATGACCGACGAGCAACGCTGCACTGCGACAAGCTGGCCCCGTCCCTTCGGGTTGCGTGTCAGCGTTCGCCATGCGTCGTTGCGGAATTTGCGAAGGGAACGCCATTAGCTGCATTCCGCGTCTAGCCTGGCGAACGCTGACCCAGCAACGCGGCCACGAAATCACCTGATTCGAGCCTGATTATGACTCCTGACAAGAAAGTAAAAATCCTCGCGACCCTGGGCCCGGCGATCAAAAGCCGCGACGACATCCGCGCATTGGTGGAAGCCGGCGCCAACCTGTTCCGCCTGAACTTCAGCCACGGCGAGTACAGCGACCACGCCCAGCGTTTCGCCTGGGTGCGCGAAGTGGAAGCCGAACTGAACTACCCCATCGGCATCCTCATGGACCTGCAAGGGCCGAAGCTGCGCGTGGGCCGTTTCGCCGAGGGCGCCGTCCAGCTGGAGAAGGGCCAGACCTTCACCCTCGACCTCAACGACGCACCGGGCGACCAGCAGCGCGTCACCCTGCCCCACCCGGAAATCATCCAGGCGCTGGAACCGGGCATGAGCCTGCTGCTGGACGACGGCAAGATTCGCCTGCAGGTGCTCAACGCCCACAGCGATGCCATCGAAACCCGCGTGATGAACAGCGGCGAGCTGTCCGACCGCAAGGGCGTCAACGTCCCGGAAGCGGTGCTCAAGCTCAGCCCGCTGACCGCCAAGGACCGCCGTGATCTGGCCTTCGGCCTGGAGCTGGGCGTGGACTGGGTGGCGCTGTCCTTCGTGCAGCGTCCCGAAGACATCGAGGAAGCCCGCGCGCTGATCGGCGACAAGGCGTTCCTCATGGCCAAGATCGAGAAGCCTTCGGCGGTGCAGTCCATCGAAGCCATCGCCCGCCTGTCCGACGCGATCATGGTCGCCCGTGGCGACCTCGGCGTGGAGATGCCGGCCGAGAGCGTGCCGGGCATCCAGAAGCGCATCATCCAGGTCTGCCGCCAGCTCGGCCGCCCGGTGGTAGTGGCGACGCAGATGCTCGAATCCATGCGCTTCTCCCCGGCGCCGACCCGTGCCGAGGTGACCGACGTCGCCAACGCCGTCAGCGAAGGCGCCGACTGCGTGATGCTCAGCGCCGAAAGCGCCTCGGGCCAGTACCCGCGCGAAGCGGTGGAGATGATGGCGAAGATCATCCGCCAGGTCGAAGCCGAGCCGGACTACCAGGCGACGCTGGAGATCAACCGCCCGGAACCGGACGCCACCGTCTCCGACGCCATCAGCTGCGCGATCCGCCGGATCAGCCGCATCCTGCCGGTGGCGGTGCTGGTGAACTACACCGAGTCCGGCGCCTCGACCCTGCGCGCCTCCCGCGAGCGGCCCAAGGCACCGATCCTCAGCCTCACCCCGCAACTCAAATCCGCCCGCCGCCTGACCGTGGCCTGGGGTGTCCATTCGGTGGTCAACGCGCAGCTCGCCCATGTCGACGAGATCTGCTCCACCGCCCTGGACATCGCCCTGGCCCAACGCATGGCACGCCGTGGCGACACCGTGGTGATCACCGCTGGCGTGCCCTTCGGCCAGCCGGGCAGCACCAACATGCTGCGGATCGAGACGGTGGCGCCGGCACTGGAAGCTTGATGCAAGCCTGAGCCCCCTCTCCCCAACCCTGGCTGGGGAGAGGGAAGCGAGCTGACAGGAGAAACACCGAGTTCAGGAGCCACGCCAACGCGCGTGCCTCCGCACCGAGTCACTCCCGGACGGACGGGGCCGGGAATACGGGGCCGCGTCCCCGTCCGTCCGGGTTTGACCTTGCTACTGCGTGCTTCAGCAGCAGAAACATGAGCACCGAATGCTTGTCGGTCCATGGCCCCCACGCAGCAACTCCCAATGCTGGTCATGGAACTTTGAGGTTGTTGGCGGCGATCCCGCCGGCAGCCTCTTTTCTTTTTCCAACCCCGTGGCGCGGCCCCGTATGGCGGCGTCACAGAATGCTCACGCACTGCTCGTCGATGGGGCCTCGATGCTCCACACCTAGCGAAGCGCTGCGGAGCCTCATTTAACCTGCCCTGTACCCACATGCACCTGAATCCTCTCTCCAGGAAACATCCGCTGCGCACCCGGCTGATCGGCTTCGGCCAGATCTACCTGCAGGCTGACGCACGCTTCGGCCTGATCCTGCTGCTGACCATCGCCTGGTCCGCACCGCAGCTGCTGCCCGGCGCCTTGCTGGGCGCCCTGCTCGGCCCGCTCACCGCGCGCTTCGTGCGCGAGCCGCAGGCGGACATCGACGCCGGCCTGCACGACTACAACCCGATCCTCATCGGCCTGCTGCTGCCCTTCGTATTCCAGTGGTCGCTGGGGCTGGTGATGCTGACCATCGCCGCCATCCTCACCTCGGTGGCGGTGCAGGCCGTGCTATTGCGGCAGTCACGCCAGCGCTTCGGCCTGCCGGCCTATACCTCGGCCTTCGTGCTGCTGGGCTGGGTGTCGGTGACGCTGGGCAAGGCCCTTGGCTTCGCGCCAGCGGCCGCGACCGCCTGCCTGTCCTGCGGCACGGTGAACCCGTTGCTGGACTCGACGACGCAGGGCTTCGGCGAGGTGATCTTCCTCGGTGAACCGCTCGCCGGCCTGACCATCGCCCTCGGCCTGCTGCTGGCGGATCGTCGCGCCGCGTTCTGGGCGCTGCTCGGCGCCGCAGGCGCCTTGGCCATCGCGCCGCTGCTCGGCCTGCCGGCCGCCTCCGCTCAGGCCGGACTGCTCGGGCTGAACGGCGCGCTGGCCGGGATCGCCCTGTCGCTGCGCTTCCGCAGCCCCCTGGCGCCACTATGCGGCATCCTCCTGGCGGTGCTGCTGCAACCCTGCTTCGCGCTGGTCGGCCTGCCCGCCTTCACCGCGCCCTTCATCCTCGCCTGCTGGCTGGTGATTCTCGGCCAGCGCGTGCTGGATGCGCTGCTGAGCCAGGGCACGGAACACACCGGGCCGCGTGTATAGTCGGAGTTTTCCACTGGCGACGGACCGCGACCATGCACTTCGTGAAATACCAGGCACTGGGCAATGACTATCTGGTGTACGCCGGCAAAGCGCCCTTTACCCTGACGCCGGCGCAGATCGGCCGGGTCTGCGACCGCCACTTCGGCATCGGCTCCGACGGCATCCTGCTGGCGAATCACAGCGACAGCGCCTTCGGCCTGCGCATCCTCAATCCGGACGGCTCGGAAGCGGAGAAGAGCGGCAACGGCCTGCGCATTTTCTCCCGCTACCTGTGGGATTGCGGATTGGTCGCAGACCAGCCGTTCGACGTCGTCACCGCCGGCGGTACGGTCACCAGCCAGGTATTCGACGAGGGTCGCACCGTCGAGGTATCCATGGGCCGCGCCGAGTTCGCCTGTGCAAGGATTCCGGTGCGGGTCGATGCCCCCGAGGCGCTGGGCTATCCACTGGAAATCGACGGCGTCGCGCTGGAGATCAACGCCGTTTCCATGGGTAATCCGCACTGCGTGGTCTTCGTCGAACAGACCAGCCCCGAACTGGCACGCCGCCTCGGTCCGCTGCTGGAAAATCATCCGCTGTTCCCCCGGCGCAGCAACGTGCAGTTCGTCCAGTGGCTCGCCCGCGACGCGCTACGCGTCGAAATCTGGGAGCGCGGCGCCGGCTACACGCTGTCCTCCGGCACCAGCAGTTGCGCGGCGGCCGCAGTGGCACGCCGGCTGGGGCTGTGCGATGAGCACATCGACCTGCACCTGGCTGGCGGCCGCCTGGAAATCCGTGTCGCTGATGACTTTCAGGTCACCATGCGTGGCGCCGTGCAACGGGTCGCCGCCGTCGACCTGGACCCGGAAACCTTCGCCGACCTGCGCTGAATTCCCGTTATTGCCAAGGCGACCGGCATGGATCAATGCCGGCGCGCGCGCAGCCGTCCAGACTGCGACCTGACACCTGAAGAAGCACAACCTGACCGATCAATCGACGGGTAGCCGCGCATTTGCCGACTCCAGACGGCATAATCCGCGCCCTTGCGCATCCGGCCACGGGTGCGTCCCCTCATTCACGCAGCGAACGATGTCATGACGCTTCCCACTCCCACCCTCCTGCAGCGGCTCAAGGGCACCAGCCTGGTCCTGCGGATCTTCATCGGCATGCTCTGCGGCATCGCCCTCGCCCTGCTCTGGCCGCAAGGCGCACAGGCGGTCGGCCTGCTCGGCAAGCTGTTCATCTCCGCGCTGAAGGCCGTGGCGCCGATCCTGGTGCTGGTACTGGTGATGGCCTCCATCGCCAACCACAAGCAGGGCCAGCGCACCCATATCCGGCCGATCCTGGTGCTCTACCTGATCGGCACCTTCTCCGCCGCGGTGGTCGCGGTGATCGCCAGCTTCGCCTTCCCGTCGAACCTGGTACTGCATGCGCCCAGCAGCGAACTGGCACCGCCCGGCGGTATTGGCGAAGTGCTGCGCTCGCTGCTGTTCAGCGTCACCACCAACCCGGTGAAGGCGCTGCTGGAGGCGGACTTCATCGCCATCCTGGCCTGGGCCATCGGCCTGGGGATCGCCCTGCGCCACGCCCGCCAGACCACCCGCGACCTGCTGGATGACATGGCCAACGGCGTCACCCTGATCGTTCGCGTCGTCATCGCCTTCGCCCCGCTGGGCATCTTCGGCCTGGTGGCCGGCACCATCGCCGAATCCGGCTTCGACGCCTTGCTCGGCTACCTGCACCTGCTGGCCGTGCTGCTGGGCTGCATGCTGTTCGTGGCGCTGGTGGTCAACCCGCTGATCGTCTTCGCCAAGATCCGTCGCAACCCTTACCCGCTGGTGCTGATGTGCCTGCGCGAGAGCGGCATCACCGCCTTCTTCACGCGCAGCTCGGCGGCCAACATCCCGGTCAACCTGCAACTGTGCGAGCGCCTGGGCCTGCACGAGGACACCTACTCGGTGTCGATCCCGCTGGGCGCGACCATCAACATGGCCGGCGCCGCCATCACCATCAGCGTGCTGACCCTGGCGGCTGTGCATACCCTCGGCATCGCCGTGGACCTGCCCACCGCCATCCTGCTCAGCGTGGTCGCCTCGGTCTGCGCCTGCGGCGCTTCCGGCGTGGCCGGCGGCTCGCTGCTGCTGATCCCGCTGGCCTGCGGCCTGTTCGGCATATCCAGCGAGATTGCGATGCAGGTGGTGGCGGTCGGCTTCATCATCGGCATCCTCCAGGACTCGGCCGAAACCGCGCTGAACTCCTCCACCGACGTGCTGTTCACCGCCGCGGCCTGCATGGCCGAAGGCGACGTGGACGAGCAGCAGGCGACCGAGCGCGCCTGATCCTCCCGGCGGGGCGGCATCAGCCGCCCCGCCACATCTCGGCTAAGGTGACTGAACCCGTTCCGCGGATTCATCCATGGCCGACCCCCAAAGCTGGCGCCAGCGCCTCTACGTCATCATCTTCCAGTCCGACACGGTCGCCGGCCGGCGCTTCGACAGCGCGCTGCTGATCGTCATCCTCGCCAGCCTGCTGGTGGTGGTCCTCGACAGCGTCGACGAGATCAGCAACGCCTACGGCGGCCTGCTCAGCGACATCGAGTGGGTGATCAACGGCCTGTTCCTGATCGAATACCTGCTACGCCTGTACTGCTCGCCCAAGCCCCTGCGCTATGCCCTGAGCTTCTACGGGCTGGTCGACCTGCTGGCGGTGCTGCCGGGGGTGATCGCCATCTTCTACCCCAACGCCCAGTATCTGCTGGTGATCCGTATCGTGCGGGTGCTGCGCATCTTCCGCATCCTCAAGCTGCGCCAGTACCTGCGCCAGGCCGACTTCCTGCTCACCGCCCTGCGCGGCAGCCGGCAGAAGATCACGGTGTTCTTCGTCTCGGTGATGAGCCTGGTGACGGTGTTCGGCTCGCTGATGTACGTGGTCGAAGGCCCCGAGCACGGCTTCACCAGCATCCCCCGCGGCATCTACTGGGCCATCGTCACCCTGACCACCGTGGGCTTCGGCGACATCACCCCGAAGACGCCGCTGGGCCAGGCCATCGCCAGCCTGGTGATGCTCACCGGCTACTCGATCATCGCCGTGCCCACCGGCATCTTCAGCGCCGAACTGCACAACGCCATGCGCCAGGAACGCCCGCCAGGGCAACTGGACAAGCCTTGCCCGGCCTGCGCCAAGGCCAGCCACGAGGCCGAAGCGGCGTTCTGCTCGCGCTGCGGCAACGCGCTGTTCCCAAGGGCGGATGACACTGCCAGGGGCTGACCCAGGTAACCGTTCGTCGCCCATCGCGGCATGAATTCACCCAGTCTCAACCCGTTGCCTGCGCCCCCTTCGTCACAAGCGCCATGGACGGACGCCATGGTGGCGTTCCGCAGTGTCGGTCGCCTTCCAGGCCCCGAGGTGAGCACATGCCCTTTCGACTCCATCCACTGATCCTCGCCATGACCGGTGCGCTGGCCAGCACCTCGCTGCTGGCCGCGCCGCAGGTGGCCGACAGCCGCATCAGCGCGGTGACCGTCTATACCGACCGCGCCATCGTCACCCGCACCGCCACCCTGCAACTGCCCGCCGGCCAGCACGAGATCGCCCTGGAGCAGTTGCCCCTGCGCATCGATGACAACAGCCTGCAGGCCTCGCTCAGCGCCAGCGCCGCCGCGACCCTGCTCGACGTCAGCAGCGCGCCGCAGGTTTCACCGCCCTCCGAGGACAACCGCCTGCAACAGCTGGACGCGCAACTGCGCGACCTCGAACGGCAGGAGCGCGAGATCAGCGACCGCGGCAGCGTGCTGGAAAACCAGAAGCAGTTCCTCGCCGACATCCAGGCCAGCAGCACCAAGCCGGGCAAGAACCAGGCACTGCCGAGCATCGACGAACTGAAGAACCTGCTGCAGATGAGCGAAGGCAACCTGGGCCGCATCCTCGACGAGCAGCGCAAGCTCGACCAGCAGGGCGAGGAACTGCAGCAACGCAAGCAGGAACTGGAGAACCAGCGCAGCCACCTGGCCGGCGACGGCACCCACTACAAGCGGGCCATCCTGCGCGTGGCACTGGAGAAGCCGGCACAAGTCCAGCTGCAGCTCAACTACACGCTCTACGATGCCTCCTGGCGCCCGGCCTACGACGCCCGTCTGCGCGACGGTGAGGACAAGATCGAATTGACCTACCAGGGCATAGTCCGGCAGAGCAGCGGCGAGGACTGGACGGACGTCGACCTCACCCTGTCCACCGCTCGCCCCAACCTGGGCAGCAGCGTGCCGGCGCTGTCGCCATGGTTCGTCGACACCTTCGATCCACGCACGGTAATGCCCGCCCGCCCCGCTCCAGCACCGGCCGCACCGATGATGGCGATGGAAGCGAAGAAGGCCCAGCGCTTCGTCGCGGACGAACAGGCCGTGGCCGGTTCGCTGGCGGAAATGCCTGTCGCCGTCGCCGACGTCAGCGGTGCTACCACCAGCGCCTCCTTCCATATCCCGACCCGCGCCACGCTCAACAGCGATGGCAGCTCGCAGAAGGTTTCCATCGCCCAGTTCAAGCTGCCGGCGACCTTCCGCTACCTGGCCACGCCATCACTGCGCGAAGCCGCGTACCTGCAGGCCGATACCCGCAATACCAGCGACTACCCACTGTTGCCCGGGCCCCTCAACACCTACCTGGGCAATACCTTCGTCGCCAGCGGCCAGTTGCGCGCGGTGATGCCGGGCGAGACCTTCGAGCTGGCCCTGGGCGGCGACGAAGCGATGTCGATCAAGCGCAAGCTGGTCAACCGCTACACCGATTACACCGGCCTCACCGGCGGCCGCAAGCGCGTCACCTACGAGTTCCGCATCGACGCGCAGAACAACCACAAGACCGAGCAGCGCCTGCAGTTCAAGGACCAGCTGCCGATCTCGCGCAACGAGCAGATCAAGGTCGCCCTGCTGGAGCCCGAAGGCCAGGAGGCCAGGCGCGAAGACGACGGCAAGTTGCTGTGGGACTGGCAACTGAAACCGGGCGAGAAACGCAGTACCACCCTCAAGTTCAGCGTCGAGTATCCCAAGGAGCTGGAAGTCAGCGGGCTGGAATGACGACTGCCGGAGCAGCCCTTGCCCGGCCGGCCTGCTAGGCTGCCGGGCAACTTTCCTCTTCGTGGCATGCGCAACAGCGCGGCGCGGGAAACGGCTCGCCGCATAAGCAAATAGCCTTTAAGTATTTAATTGCCATATAACCTGTCGGCATAATCGACGCCCAACAACACTGCCAAAAGGAACTGCTCGTGAAACGTCTGTTCAGCGCCTCGCTGCTGGCCGCCGGCCTTGCCCTGGCCTCCGCCGCCCAGGCCGCCCAGCCCCTGCTCAACGTCTCCTACGACGTGATGCGCGACTTCTACAAGGACTACAACGCCGCCTTCCAGAAACACTGGCAGGCCGAAAAAGGCGAGAAGATCACCATCCAGATGTCCCACGGCGGTTCCAGCAAGCAGGCCCGCGCAGTGATCGACGGCCTGCCGGCCGACGTCATCACCATGAACCAGGCCACCGACATCGACGCCCTGGCCGACAATGGCGGCCTGGTGCCGAAGGACTGGGCAACCCGCCTGCCGAACAACAGCGCGCCTTTCACCTCCGCCACCGTGTTCATCGTGCGCAAGGGCAACCCGAAGGGCCTGAAGGACTGGGACGACCTGGTGAAGCCGGGTATCCAGGTCGTGGTGCCGAACCCGAAGACCTCGGGCAACGGCCGCTACACCTACCTCTCTGCCTGGGGCTACGCGCAGAAGCACGGCGCCGATGAAGCCAAGGCCAAGGAATTCGTCGCCCAGCTGTTCAAGAACGTCCCGGTGCTGGACACCGGCGGCCGCGCAGCGACCACCACCTTCATGCAGAACCAGATCGGCGACGTGCTGGTGACCTTCGAGAACGAAGCCGAGATGATCGCCCGCGAGTTCGGCCGTGGCGGCTTCGAAGTGGTCTACCCGAGCGTCTCCGCCGAAGCCGAGCCGCCGGTGGCGGTGGTCGACAAGGTGGTCGACAAGAAAGGCACCCGCGCCGAAGCCGAGGCCTACCTGAAGTACCTGTGGTCCGACGAAGGCCAGACCATCGCGGCGAACAACTACCTGCGCCCGCGCAACCCGGAAGTACTGGCCAAGTTCTCCGACCGCTTCCCGAAGGTGGACTTCTTCTCCGTGGTGAAGACCTTCGGCGACTGGCGCACCGTGCAGAAGACGCACTTCGCCGACGGCGGCGTGTTCGACCAGATCTATACCCCGAACTGATCCATCGGGACGCCAAAGACAAAAGCCGGAGCTGCCCAGCAGCTCCGGCTTTTTTCATGCTCCGTTCATGCAACAGTGTGCCGGATGCCCCGGTTATCCCTTCCAGCCGGTCTCACGCAATGCCGCCAGCAAGCGCTCCCCGCTCAGCGCCGGCACCAGCACGCCGTCGTCGGTGCGCATGTCCTTGCCGGCCAGCAGCACGTTGACGATGGCCTCCTCCACCGCTTCCGCCGCGGCGGCGAACAGTGGCGAGATGTGGTCGTTGTTGACCATCTCCAGCGCCGTGGCGAACGGCAGGTTCTTGCGCCCGTAGTCCGCCGGCGGCAGGTCGCGGTTGCCGGTGGCGAAGGCAAGGAAGATGTCGCCGCTGGAATCGTCGGTCCCGCCACCAGTCCGGGCGATCCCCAGCGAGGCGCGTTGCGCCAGGCGCTGGCACTGGTGCGGCAGCAACGGCGCATCGGTGGCCAGGATCACCACGATGGAGCCCATGCCCGGCGTGCCCTGTTCGGCGAAAGGCGACGGCAGGTCGCCCAGCTGGCGGCCGACCGGGTAGCCGTCCACCCGCAGCTCACGGCGCTGGCCATGGTTGGCCTGCACCAGTGCGCCCACGGTCCAGCCGCCCTGCTCCGCCGGCAGCTTGCGCGAGGCCGTGCCGATACCGCCCTTGAACTCGTGGCAGATCATCCCCGTGCCGCCACCCACCGGGCCTTCCCGCACCGGGCCGGACTCGGCCGCGGCCAACGCCTCGCGCACCTGCTCGGCGCCCACATGCTGGCCCCAGATGTCGTTGAGCAGCCCATCGTAGGTTTCCATCACCACCGGCATGCACCAGTAGATGGACGGGTCGGCCAACTCGGCATGCTCGGCGGCGATCAGCGCATCGCGCACCACGCCCACACTGTGGGTATTGGTGATGGCGATGGGCGTGGTCAGCAGGCCCGCCTCGCGAATCCACTCCAGCCCCGTGGCGTCGCCATTGCCGTTGAGCACATGGCAGCCGGCAAAACAGGGTTGCTGGCGTGCCGCCCCCTCGCGCGGCTGGACCACCGTGACCCCGGTGCGTACGGCGCGCCCCTCGCGCTCGCCGATCAGGGTGCTGTGGCCAACGCGGATGCCGGGAACGTCGGTGATGGCGTTGAACTCGCCGGGCGTGCCCAGGCCGAGGGTGATGCCGAGTTGACGAGCGCGCATGCTGTCTCCTTGGTTGTCGAGCAGGGTTTCAGAGCTTCTGGAAGGCCGGGCTGAGCTTGCCGTAGGTGCTGTAGAGAATCACCGACACGGCCAGTATCCCGACAATGATCATGATGTCCCGCGAGGAAGCGTCCATCAGCAGGTTGAGCAACAGGTAGCCGGCGCCGACCACGGCCAGCATCGCCGGCAACGGCCACAGCGGCATGCGGTACGGGTGCTCGCGATCGCGGCGCAGCACGCGGCTGAACAGCGCGCAGAGCGCCACCACCAGGTAGACCATCACCAGCAGCAGCACGGTGAAGGAGGTCAGCTCCTCCAGGTTCGAGCTGAAGCTCAGCGCCGCCGAGGGCACCCCGAGGAACAGCGTGGCGATCCACGGCGACTCCCAGCGCGGATGGATGCGGGTGAAGGCGCGGTTCATCAGCGGCGTCCACAGCTCGTCGCGGCCGCTGCTGAAGATCACCCGGCCGACCTGGATGACGATGGCGACTATGGCGTTGAACACCGAGAGGAAGATGCCGGCGCTGACCAGCCGCGACAGCGTTTCGTTGCCGTGGGCGGTGAGCAGGTAGCCGACCGGGTCGGGGCTGGCGATCATATCTTTCAGCGAAGGCGCGCCCAGCAGCAGCGCGGTCAGCGGGACGATCTCGATCGCCACCACCAGCACCAGCGACCAGATCACCGCACGGTGTACGTTGCGGCCGCCGCACTTCATGTCCTCGGCCAGCAGCACTGCGCCGCCGAAGCCGTTGTAGGAGAACAGCGCGGTACCCACGGCGCCGACCACCAGCGCCCAGGGCGCGGCGGCCAGTATCCCGCCGTCGATGTGCTGCGGCTGCACCAGCACGCTCACCGGCTGGCTGACATGGCCGAAGCCGAGCACCACGATCACCAGCAGCGCCGCCACTTCGCAGAGCAGGAACACGCCAGTGATCCAGGCGTTCACGCGGATATTCAGGATGCCCAGCACGTAGCTGGCGGCGACTATCACCAGGGCCACGGTCTGGGTGTCGAAGTTCGTCCCCAGGGCGTTGTTGAGATAGGTCGCCGCCCCCGTCGCCAGTACCGGCGGGATGAACAGCAGCGAGACCAGTACGGTAAGGAAGGTGGCGTAGCCGGCGAGCCCGCCGAACACGCGCTTGGCGTAGACATACTCGCCGCCGGCGGAGCTGTGGGCCCGGCCCAGCTCGGCATAACACCAGGCGAACATCAGGGCCAGGAACCCGGCGAAGACGAACGCCAGGAAGGCCCCGCTGCCGGCCTGCTGGATGGCAAAGGGAGCGATGACGAAAACGGAGCTGGCGGGGGTGACCGCCGAGACGGTGATGGCGACTACGTCGAGCACGCCCAGGCTGGGCTTGAGCGCGCTCGCTGGCGCAGGGGAAGCGCTCATATCGTTGTTTCCTCGTGTTGTTATTGGTGGCTGAGGCAGGAACGAAGACCTTGATGCGCCCTCTGAGCGGGGCGCTGCGTGGGGTGCAGTCTGGGCATGGCGAGGGGGGCGGCCAATCACCATTTGGGGTTACGCCCCCTTGACGGCGACGGGTTAAAAGGAGGAAACCGTGGGCCGACTCCTCCGCCCCTCTCAGAGAATCCCCTCGGATGCACAACCTGTTCCGCGAAGTCGGCATGCACGCCAACCTTGGTCGCGCCATCGAGCAGATCGGCCAGCCGCGCTTCTGGAAGCAACTGGTCCTGCTGCTGCACCAGTGGTTGCCGTTCGATAACGCCCTGGCGATGTTCTACCCGGCCAGCGGCACTCCGGTGGCGCTGGAGGAATACGATGCCGAGCCCACCGCCGGCCCAGCCGCCATGGCCATCTACCTGGACGGCCTCTACCAGCTCGACCCGTTCTACCAGGCCTGCCGCGAGGGCGTGCCCAGCGGGTTGTACCGGCTGGAGGAAATCTCCCCGGACCAGTTCCGCCAGAGCGAGTACTTCCTCAGCTACTTCCACGACAACGTGCTGGAGGACGAGGTGCAGTTCATCCTGCAGCTGCCCGGCCAGGGCGCGCTGTCGCTGTCACTGGGCATGCGCCGGCTGTTCGATGGCGAGCAGACCGGCCTGCTGGCGATGCTCTGTCCCTGGGTGCTGGCCTTGATGCAGCAGCACTGGCAGCAACGCAGCCAGCGCCTGCTGCCGGGCGCGGGTGACGGCGTGGCGGTGCAGGTACGTGACGCCCTGAGCCACTTCGGCGCCGGCGTGCTGTCCGAGCGCGAGCTGGAGATCGCGCGGCTGATCCTCAGGGGTTACTCCTCCAAGGCCATGGCCGAGCGCCTGGCGATCTCCCCGGAGACCATCAAGGTCCATCGCCGCCACCTCTACAACAAGCTCGACATTTCCTCGCAGCCGGAGCTGTTCTCACTGTTCCTGCAGTCGCTGGGGCACGACCCGCAGAACCCCTGAGCGAACCTTGAACACCAGCCGCCATCCGCGCGGCTGATGCCACACCATTCGCGCGCGCCGGGACACCCCGCTGGCGCTGCACGGACACTACCGCGTGCCCGTCAGGCTTCTAGACTGGATCGGTGCCATCCAGACACGCCACGACAATCACAAGAGAGCACAGCCTGATGAACGCACGCGCCAACTTCACCCACATGGAAGACGGCACCGCCGAGGACTGGGCGATCATCGCCAAGGACTTCGGCCAGTACGCCGCGCTTCTGCCCGACCGGATCATGACCCACCTGCGCCTGCTCGACGGCGACTTCGGCGGCTTCCCGGTAGACCGCCTGACCCACTCGCTGCAGACCGCCACCCTGGCCCACCGCGACGGTCGCGACGAGGAATACGTGGTCTGCGCCCTGCTCCACGACATCGGCGACACCCTCGGCTCGTTCAACCACGCCGACATCGCCGCGGCCATCCTCAAGCCCTTCGTCAGCGAAGAGAACCTGTGGATGATCGAGAAGCACGCGATCTTCCAGGGCTATTACTTCTTCCATCACCTGGGCCTGGACCGGCACCTGCGCGAGCAGTTCAAGGACCACCCGCAGTTCGAGCGGACCATCGAATTCTGCGCGCGCTACGACGCCGCCGCCTTCGATCCGGACGCTGAGGTACTGCCCCTGGAGTACTTCGAACCCATGCTGCGCCGGGTCTTCGCCCAGCCGCGCCGCTCGATCTACCAGAAGCCCGACGGCAGCATGGCCTGAGGGTCCCGAAGCGACCGGCGGTCCGCGACGAGCAGTCGCTAGCCGCCGCTGGCTCCGGGGTAGCGCATGGAATAAGATTCCCAAAATTCAGACGCGTAATTGGCCACAAGCCCACACGCATTAGGGAAGTTTCCTGCGCATGAAGCCTAACGTTCTCGAGCGATCCAGTAGTCCGCTCCCCCCCACCCCTCTGCGCGAATACCATTCCCGCGTGCTGGCCTATATCGCCATCGCCGCGACCATCACCGCCGGCACCTTCGCCAAGTACTTCGGCTACGAGATCCTCTGGATGATCCCGTATGCCCTGCTCTACCCGCACCTGGCCCAGCAGGTGAGCCGCCGCTTCAAGCGCGACAACCCGCAGCGTACCCGCCTGGTGCTGCTGTTCATCGACGCCCTGCACGCCGGTATCGCCACCACGCTGCTGGGGTTCTCCGAGGTACCCAGCCTGATGCTGGTGCTGATCCTTTCCTTCTCGGCACTGATCATCGGCGGCCTGCGCTCGCTGGGGCTGGCGCTGCTGGTGGGGCTGAGTGCCTCGGTGCTGTCTGCCGCGCTGATCACTCCGGGCTACAAGGGCGCGACCCCCGCCATCGTTTCGCTGGTCAGCGTGCTGTTCTCGACCCTGTACATCTGCATCACCGCCTTCTTCGTGCACCAGCAGGGCCTGCGCCTGGCCCAGGCCCGCTCGGACATCACCCTGGAGCAGGAAAAGGCCGCGCGCCTGGCCAGCAACCTGGCCAAGTACCTGTCGCCGCAGGTGTGGGAATCGATCTTCAGCGGCAAGCGCACGGTGCGCCTGGAAACCCAGCGCAAGAAGCTCACGGTGTTCTTCTCCGACATCAAGGGCTTCACCGAGCTGTCCGAGGAGCTCGAAGCCGAAGCCCTCACCGACATGCTCAACAACTACCTCAACGAGATGTCGAAGATCGCCCTGAAGTACGGCGGCACCATCGACAAGTTCGTCGGCGACTGCGTGATGGTGTTCTTCGGCGACCCGGCCACCCAGGGCGCGAAGAAGGACGCCGTGGCCGCCGTGTCCATGGCGGTGGCCATGCGCAAGCACATGAAGGTCATGCGCCAGCAGTGGCGCGCCCAGGGCATCACCAAGCCGCTGGAAGTACGCATGGGCCTGAACACCGGCTACTGCACCGTGGGAAACTTCGGCGCCGACACGCGCATGGACTACACCATCATCGGCCGCGAAGTGAACCTCGCCAGCCGCCTGGAAAGCGCCGCCGAAGCCGGCGAGATCCTCATCAGCCACGAGACCTACTCGCTGGTCAAAGACGTGCTGATGTGCCGCGACAAGGGGCAGATCGCCGTGAAGGGCTTCAGCAAGCCGGTACAGATCTACCAGGTGGTCGACTTCCGCCGCGACCTGGGCTCCAACCCCAGCTTCGTCGAGCACGAGGTGCCGGGCTTCTCCATGTACCTGGACACCAACAACGTGCAGAACTACGACAAGGAACGGGTCATCCAGGCGCTGCAGCAGGCGGCGGAGAAGCTCAAGGACAAGATCATTCTCTGATTCCTTTCCGCTTCTTCAGCGCATGCTTCTGCGTGCGCCTTTCTCGTTGATGCGCACCCTCCCCGCTGGCGGCCGGCCAATCGCGAGCGGAGTCCGTTCCCATGCGCGCCGGGCGCTCCCTGGAATGTTGCAAGGCTGACGACGCCCAGTCCTGGCTGCACACGCCCGCAGCCACTGTAGGAGCGAGCTTGCTCGCGAACCCGCCCACCTCCAAAGCTGCCAGGAAACCGTTCGCGAGCAAGCTCGCTCCTACAAAACGCGCGCCGCCACCAACCACTCGCCCATAAAAAAGCCCGCTCAATCGAGCGGGCTGGAAAGGCTCCGGTGCTTCACGTTCACCGGGCCGAATTGCTCTTTGAAAAGCGCGTCAGGACGGCTGCAGCTCCGCGGAGTTGCCCGGGCCAGCAGCCAGTTCTGCGGACAGGGTCTTCTCGTCCAGCTGCTTGCACCACTTGGCGACCACGATGGTGGCCACGCCATTGCCGACCAGGTTGGTCAGCGCGCGGGCTTCGGACATGAAGCGGTCGATGCCCAGGATCAGCGCCAGGCCCGCAACCGGCAGGTGGCCAACGGCGGACAGGGTGGCAGCCAGCACGATGAAGCCCGAACCGGTGACCCCGGCGGCGCCCTTGGAGGCGATCAGCAGCACAACCAGCAGGGTCAACTGGTGGGTGATGTCCATCGGGGTGTCGGTGGCCTGGGCGATGAACACGGCGGCCATGGTCAGGTAGATCGAGGTGCCGTCCAGGTTGAACGAGTAGCCGGTCGGGATCACCAGGCCGACGACGCTCTTGTCGGCGCCCAGTTTCTCCATCTTGGCGATCATGCGCGGCAGGGCCGATTCGGAGGACGAGGTGCCCAGCACGATCAGCAGTTCTTCGCGGATGTAGGAGATGAAGCGCAGGATGCTGAAACCGTGGGCGCGGGCAATGCCGCCCAGCACGATCAGCACGAACAGCAGGCAGGTGACGTAGAAGCACAGCATCAGCTGGCCCAGCTGCACCAGCGAGCCGAGGCCGTAGGCACCGATGGTGAAGGCCATGGCACCGAAGGCACCGATGGGCGCGACCTTCATGATCACGTTGATGATGTTGAACATCACGTGGGTGATGCGATCGATGAACTCGAACACCGGCTTGCCGTAGTCACCCAGGCGGTGCAGCGCGTAGCCGAACAGCACGGAGAAGAACAGCACCTGGAGGATGTCACCGTTGGCGAAGGCGCCGACCACGGTGCTCGGGATGACGTTCATGAAGAAGTCGATGGTGCTCTGCTTCTCGCCCGAAGCGATGAAGCCGGTTAGCGCCGCGTTCTTGTTCATTTCGGCGGTCAGCGTGGCGACGTCGGCGTGCATGCCGGCGCCCGGCTGGACGACGTTGACCACGACCAGGCCAATGATCAGGGCGATGGTCGAAACGATTTCGAAGTACAGCAGCGCCATGCCACCCGTCTTCCCCACGGCCTTCATGCTCTGCATGCCGGCGATACCGGTAACCACGGTGCAGAAGATGATCGGCGCGATGGCCATCTTGATCAGTTTGACGAAGCCATCGCCCAGCGGCTTCATCAGTTTGGCGGTGTCGGGGTAGAAGTGGCCGAGTGCGATACCGATGGCGATGGCGATCAGTACCTGCACATACAGGCTTTTGTAGAAGGGTTGCTTGGTCATGGCAGCTCTGTCCTCTGGGCCTGCGCTCCGGGGGAGGCGCAAGACCGAACGCGTTATCTCCCTGCAATGGGAGAATTTGTTTTCAGGGCATGCCATACGGCAGGCCTTGCTCGCCTATCGCAAGTGCTGTGCCAGACCTTTAGAAAATATGTAACCCCTTTAAATTCAACGACTTCCGTAAAAAGTCAGGGCACGGAAGGCGCCGAATCTGGCGGAAACCCGCCTCCTCGCTGGCGGGTTTCCCGCCCTCTGGCGGGTATCCGCCACGGCCTTCGTACCGTAGATTGTAGAACTCCGATCAGGTTCGATCGGGTTTGCCGCACTGTTCTTTCGGACATGCGGACAGAACAACAAGGACCGCTCATGCGTGAACGCACCATTGCCAGCCATTTCGTCCGCGCCGCCGTCCATGGCGCCCAGCGCAAGGGCCTCGACGTCCAGGCGCTGCTGCGCGACGCCGGCATCGTCCCGGCCATCCTCGACGAACCTCGCGCACGGATCGATCCCGAGCAGTTCAGCCGGCTGATGCAGACACTCTGGGAAGCGCTGGACGACGAATACATGGGTTTCGGCAGCCTGCCGAGCAAGCGCGGCACCTTCGCCATGATGTGCAACGCGATCATCCACTGCCGCACGCTGGAGAAGGCGCTGGGCCGCGGTTCGCTGTTCTACGGGTTGTTTCCCGAGGCGCCGCGGATCGAGCTGGTGCGCGACGGTGACCGCGCCCGGCTGACCCTGGACGAGACCCACCTGCGCGACCCGGACCACTTCCTTGCCGAGAGCCTGCTGCTGATCTGGCATCGCCTGGCCAGTTGGCTGATCGGCCAGCGCATCCGCCTGGAGGAAGCCACCTTCAGCTACCCGCCGCCCGAGCACCAGGCCGAGTACGACCTGCTGTTCCCCTGCCCTCGCCGCTTTTCCGCCGGCAGCACCAGCCTGCTGTTGCAAGCGCGCTACCTGGACATGCCGCTGCTGCAGGACGAGCGCACGCTCAAGCACTTCCTCAAGGATTCGCCCGCCGACCTGCTCGCCCGCCCCGACGGCGGCGACAGCCTGACCAGCCAGATCCGCCGCCTGCTCGGCCGCGACTGCCGCCGCTGGCCGGACCTGGAGCAGGTCGCTGCGCAACTGCACATGAGCCCGCAGACCCTGCGCCGCCATCTGCGGGAAGAAGGGCCAAACTTCCAGGAGTTGAAGGACCAGCTGCGCCGCGACCTGGCGATCTACTACCTGGGCCGCGACGAGCACTCCATTCAGGATATCGCCGACCAGCTCGGTTTCTCCGAGCCATCGGCGTTCCACCGGGCGTTCAAGAAATGGACGGGACTGACGCCGGGGGCGTATCGGGCACAGCAGGGGGAATGAGACGAAGGCACGATCTCGTCTGGGGGAGCGCGGTGCGATGAGTGTTCGCGCCGACTCTCGATCAACCCGGCAGGCGAATGCGGAAGCAAGCGCCGCCCAGCGCGGAATCCTCCAGCGCCAGCTCGCCGTCGTAGCTGTCGATGATGTCCTTGACCACCGCCGTGCCGATGCCCTGGCCGGGATGCTGGGTATCCAGGCGCTCTCCGCGCTTGAGGATGCGCTCGCGCTGGCTGGCGGGAACACCGGGGCCGTCGTCCTCGATGATCAGTTCGAACATTCGACCCTCCTTGCGCGCGCTGACCTTCACCGTGGTCAGGCACAGACGATAGGCGTTCTCCAGCAGGTTGCCGAGCATCTCCAGCAGCGCGCCCTTTTCCAGCGGCAGGGCCAGGCCCGGCGGGATATCACGTTCGAGCTTCACGCGCTTGTCGTGGTAGACCTTGTCCAGCGCACCAGCGATGGTATCCAGCAGCGGATCGAGGGCCGCGCGGTGGCGAATCAGGCCACTCTTGCGCAGGGTCGCGCGCTGCAACTGGTAGCCGATCTGCTGGCTCATGCGCTCGATCTGGGTCTGCAGCACCTGCATCTGCTCGCGGTTCTGCGGCTGGTCGGCGAGGGTTTCGCTGACGCCCTGCAGCACCGCCAGCGGAGTCTTCAGGCTGTGAGCGAGGTCGCCCAGGGAATTGCGATAGCGCTCGCGCTGGGCGCGCTCGCTTTCCAGCAGGCGGTTGACCGAGTCGGTCAGACGCAGCATCTCGGCTGGATGGTCATCGCTCAGGCGTTCGCGATCACCGGCCTCGATCTGGTCCAGCTCCGAGCGCAGCCCACGCATGGAGCGAAAGCCCCAGCCCAGGCCGAGCCAGAGCAGGCCCAGCAGCAACAGAAGCGCGCCGCCGAGCCAAAGGTAGAGCTGATCGCGGAAGCCACTGACCAGTTCGCGGAATTCGCTCTCCGGCTGCATGGTGACGATGCTGTACGCAGCACGCTTGCCGCCGAGCAGGTCAATCTCCACGTCGTAGACGAAGAACTCCTGGCCAGAGGCATCGCGGATGCGGGTGAACTCGTCGATCATGCCATCGTACTTGGGTGAGTAGTCGACGCTCTCGTCCTGGGCCGAGGTGGAACGCCAGACCAGCTTGCCGGACTGGTCATAGATGAAGCCCAGCAACTTGGATTCGGGAAGGTTGAAGTCCTCCACCGGCAGATGGTCGGGCATGCTCAGGACTTCGCCTTCGATACGCGCAGAGGACACCAGGGTCGCCACGTCCGCCGCCAGGCGTTGCTGGATGGCATTCTCCAGGGCGATGCTGAATGCCCGCTGGAGCGCCGGCAGCAACGCGGCCATGAACAGCACGGCGAGAATCGCCGCACCGATCATCAGGCGCAGGCGCAGCGAGCGGATCATTTACACAGCTCGTTGAAGATGTAGCCCTGGCCGCGCACGGTATCGATCGGTTTGAAGCCCGCTGCGCTCTCCAGCTTGCGGCGCAGGCGCCCGACCAGTACCTCGATGACGTTCGGGTCGCGCTCGTCGTCGTCCGGGTAGAGCTGCTCGATCAGGCGCTCCTTGGCGACCACCTGCTGATGATGGCGCATGAGGTATTCGAGGATGCGGTACTCGAAGGCAGTCAACTGCAGCGACTCACCGTTGACCAGCGCCTGCTTGCGGTTGATGTCCAGCACCAGCGGGCCGGCCTCGATGCTCGACTGGGCGAAGCCGCTGGAGCGGCGCAGCAGCGCGTTCAGGCGGGCCTCGAGTTCTTCGAACTGGAAGGGCTTGACCACGTAGTCGTCGGCGCCGGCGGCCAGGCCTTCGACCTTGTCCTGCCAGTTGCCGCGAGCGGTGAGGATGAGGATGGGGAAGGTCTTGCCCTGGCTGCGGAATTCGCGGATCAGGTCCAGCCCGCTCATACCGGGCAGCCCAAGGTCGATCATCGCCAGGTCGTGATGGTATTCGGCGGCGCGGTACAGCGCCTCTTCGGCATTGGCGACCGCATCGACCACATGGCCTTGCTCGCCGAGCCGGGTGTACAGGTGATGGCGCAACAGCGCCTCGTCTTCCACCACCAGCAGTTTCATGCGCGTGCTCCCTGAGTCAGGCAACCGGGCCACGCGAGGCCCGGTTGCGGTACCGGTCAGAACTTGTAGTTGGCGCCCAGGTAGAACTGGGAGCTGCTGTGCAGGTCAAGGGATCCCACCTTGCTGCCACCGTGCGGGCTCATTTCGGTACTCGCGTTGGTACGCAGGTAACGGTAGCCGCCTTCCACGGATGCGTTCTTGCCGAGTTCCTGGAGGATACCGGCTTGGGCGCCGATGGCGTAACCCACGTCACTGTCGCGGCTGTAGCCCTTGGAGTCCTGCTCCAGCTTGACCAGGCCGGCGGTGCCGCCGCCGAACAGCTTGGTGCCCTGGTCGCCCAGCGGCAGGAAGGCGTCGTAGCTGCCGAGCAGGTTCTGCTGGCGCAGCTTCAGGCCGTTCTCGGTGTCGGAGACGTTTTCATAGGTGACGTAGTAGCGACCCTGCTCCATCTGCTGGCCGGCGCGCACGCCCCAGGTGCCACTGTTGTTGATCACGCTGTCGAACTTGGGATTGTTCAGGTTGCGATTCAGCGCATCGGATTTCTGAATGTTGTTGCTGGTTTCGCCCCAGGTCATGCCGACGAAGGTGTCGGCGGCGTTGGCGGCAGTAGCGGCGACACTGGCACCGAGGATGGCGCTGGCGAGGGCGATTTTCTTCAGAGTTTTCATGGGGATTCTCCCGTCAGAGGTCAGTAATGGGTTGACGGGGAGAAGGTTACGAGGAGGGCTCTGAACGAAACCTGTCAGGGCGCTGAACTATCGCTGAACGAAAGCGCTGTATGAAAAAATAATAACGCTAGTAGGATTTTGCCCACACACAGCGCAGGGACTAGGCTAATTCCCAGTCGTTGGCGGGAGGCTGACCAAATGACTGAAGAGACCGGACCCGGCACGGATAAAGGCAAGGAAACCCGGCTGTTCCTGTTCCTCGTGATCTGCCTGTTCCCTCTGCTCTCCATCGCCATCGTCGGTGGCTATGGCTTTATCGTGTGGATGTACCAACTAGTGGTGGGGCCCCCCGGCCCGCCGTCCTAGGGGCGCCATGATGCTCGCCCGACGCGCCTTGCTGCGGCGCCTGGGCGGTGCGCCAGAAGTACGTCGCCCGCCATGGACAGCCACAGCCACAGCCAGCGAATTTCTCGAAGGCTGCACACGCTGCAATGCCTGCATCGACGCTTGCCCCGAGCAAGTGTTGCGCATCGGCGACGGCGGCTATCCGCAGCTGGACTTCACCAACGCCGGCTGCAGCCTGTGCGGTGCCTGCGCGCGCGCCTGCGAAGCCGAGGTGTTCGACCTGAGCCGCGAGGCGTTTCCCTGGCGCGCGCAGATCGACGACCACTGCCTGGCCCGCGCCGGCATCCACTGCCGCAGCTGCGACGATGCCTGCGAACCACGCGCCATCCGCTTCCGCCCGCAACTCGGCGGCCCCTCCCTGCCCTCCCTCGACCCGACCCTGTGCACCGGCTGCGGCGCCTGCGTCTCGCCCTGCCCCGGCAACGCCATCCACCTGAACCGTGAGGCCCACCATGCCTGAGACCCAGATGCCCGAGAGCATCCAGATCGCCAGCCTGATCGTGCACACGCGCCCCGAGCTGCTCGAAGCGGTGAAGGCCAACCTGCTGCGCCTGCCGAACCTGGAAGTCCATCAGCAGAGCGCCCAGGGAAAGCTGGTCGTGCTGCTCGAAGCCGAGCATGAGGCAAGCATCCTCGACAACCTCAATGCCATCCAGAACCTGCCCGGCGTTCTCAACGCGGTGCTGATCTACCACGAGGTCGTCGAGTCGCCGGAAGCCCTGCAGAGAGAACCCCAACCCGAGCTGGCCCAGGCCGGAGGTGCACGATGAACCTGACCCGCCGCCAGTTCGCCAAGGCCAACGCCGCCGCCATTGCCGCGGCCGCCGCCGGCCTGCCGATCCTGAGCTCCGCCAGCAACCTGGTCACCGAGGCGGACATGACCCGCCTGGACTGGAACAAGGCGCCATGCCGCTTCTGCGGCACCGGCTGCAGCGTGATGGTCGCCACCCGCGACAACAAGGTGGTCGCCACCCACGGCGACATCAAGGCCGAGGTCAACCGCGGGATCAACTGCGTGAAGGGCTACTTCCTGTCCAAGATCATGTACGGCAGCGATCGCCTGACCCGGCCGCTGCTGCGCATGAAGGATGGCAAGTTCGACAAGCAGGGCGAGTTCCAGCCGATCAGCTGGGACGCCGCCTTCGACATCATGGCCGAGAAGTTCAAGGCCGCACTCAAGGCCAAGGGCCCCACCTCGGTGGGCATGTTCGGCTCCGGGCAATGGACGGTCTGGGAAGGCTACGCCGCCAACAAGCTGTTCAAGGCCGGCCTGCGCAGCAACAACATCGACCCCAACGCGCGGCACTGCATGGCCTCGGCGGTGATGGGCTTCATGCGCAGCTTCGGCATGGACGAGCCGATGGGCTGCTACGACGACATCGAGGCCACCGACACCTTCGTGCTCTGGGGCTCGAACATGGCCGAGATGCACCCGGTGCTCTGGTCGCGGGTCACCGACCGCCGCCTGAGCGCAGGGCAGGTCAAGGTGGCCGTGCTGTCGACCTTCGAGCATCGCAGCTTCGACCTGGCCGACATCCCCATGGTGTTCAAGCCGCAGACCGACCTGTACATCCTCAACTACATCGCCAACCACATCATCGAAAGCGGCGCGGTCAACCGCGATTTCGTCGACAAGCACACCCGCTTCGCCCACGGCGCCGAGGACATCGGCTACGGCCTGCGCCCGGATAACCCGCTGGAGAAGAAGGCGAAGAACGCGGACAAGGCCAACACCTGGACCGACATCGGCTTCGACGAATTCGCCGCCTTCGTCAAACCCTACACGCTGGAGCGCACCGCCAAGGAAACCGGCGTGCCGGCCGAGCGCCTGAAGGCCCTCGCCGAGCTGTATGCCGACCCGAAACGCAAGGTGGTGTCGTTCTGGACCATGGGCTTCAACCAGCACACCCGCGGGGTCTGGGCGAACAACCTGATCTACAACATCCACCTGCTCACCGGGAAGATCAGCGAGCCGGGCAACAGCCCCTTTTCGCTCACCGGCCAACCCTCGGCCTGCGGCACCGCGCGCGAGGTCGGCACCTTCGCCCACCGCCTGCCGGCGGACCTGGTGGTAACCAACCCGAAACACCGCGAAACCGCCGAGAAAATCTGGAAAGTGCCCGCCGGCACCATCCAGGAAAAGATCGGCTTCCACGCCGTACAGCAGAGCCGGATGCTCAAGGACGGCGTGCTCAACGTCTACTGGACCCAGGTCTGCAACAACATGCACGCCGGGCCGAACATCATGCAGGAGGTGCTACCGGGCTGGCGCAACCCGGAAAACTTCGTGATCGTCTCCGACGTCTACCCCACCGTTTCGGCACAGGCGGCGGACCTGATCCTGCCCAGCGCCATGTGGGTGGAGAAGGAAGGTGCTTACGGCAATGCCGAGCGCCGCACGCAGTTCTGGCACCAGTTGGTGAAGGCACCGGGCGAGGCGAAATCCGATCTCTGGCAGCTGGTGGAGTTCTCCAAGCGCTTCACCACTGACGAGGTCTGGCCCGCCGAGCTGCTGGCGAAGGCGCCGCAACTCAAGGGCAAGACGCTCTACGAGGTGCTGTACAAGAACGGCCAGGTGGACGCGTACGACAACGACGAGATCACCAAGGGCTTCGAGAACGACGAGGCCAAGGCCTTCGGCTTCTACATCCAGAAGGGGCTGTTCGAGGAGTACGCCAGCTTCGGCCGTGGCCACGGTCACGACCTCGCGCCCTTCGACGCCTATCACGAGGCGCGCGGCCTGCGCTGGCCGGTGGTCGACGGCAAGGAGACCCGCTGGCGCTACCGCGAGGGCTACGACCCCTACGTCACGGCCGGCAGCGGCGTACAGTTCTACGGCTACCCGGACAAGAAGGCGATCATCTTCGCCCTGCCCTACGAGCCGCCGGCCGAGGCCCCGGACAAGGAATATCCCTTCTGGCTCTCCACCGGCCGCGTGCTCGAACACTGGCACACCGGTTCGATGACCCAGCGCGTGCCGGAGCTCTACAAGGCCGTGCCCGACGCCGTGGTGTACATGCACCCCGACGATGCGCGCGACCTGAAGATGCGCCGGGGCAGCGAGGTGAAGGTGATCAGCCGGCGCGGCGAGATCCGCGCGCGCATCGAGACCCGCGGGCGCAACAAGCCGCCGCAGGGACTGGTGTTCGTGCCTTTCTTCGATGCCAACAAGCTGATCAACAAGGTCACGCTGGACGCCACCGACCCGATCTCCAAGCAGACCGACTACAAGAAATGCGCGGTGCGCATCGAACTGGTCAGCCTGGCCTGAGGAACGCGCGATGAAACCGATACTGCCCGTCCTGCTCCTGCTGCTCTTCGCCCTTCCGGCGCTGGCTGCCGACGTCAACTACCCGCTGGACGCCCCGGCCCCGGATGGCCGCCGCCCCGGCGGCACCATCGCCGAAGACCGCCCGGCGCCACCGCTCGCTGCCGACGAGAACAAGGACATCCGCCGCGAACGCGCCTATCCGGAACAGCCGCCGACCATCCCCCATACCATCGCCGGCTACCGCATCGACACCAACTCCAACAAGTGCCTGTCATGCCACAGCCGCGCCAACAGCGCGCGGGTGCAGGCACCGATGATCAGCATCACCCACTACATGGATCGCGACGGCCAGGCGCTGGCGGCCGTGGCACCCCGGAGATACTTCTGCGTGCAATGCCACGTGCCGCAGAAGGACGTGCAACCGCTGGTGGGCAACACCTTCGAGGATATCGACAAGATCCTCCAGCGCGACGCGGCCGCCGGGAAGTCCGCCAGCAACGACGATGGCACATCCACCGGCAACCCCTGAGGAGGCGTCATGAAAGCACTATTCGCCTGGCTCAAGGGTTACTGGGTCGTCCTGCGCCGGCCCAGCGTGCATTACAGCCTGGGCTTCCTGACACTGGCCGGGTTCGTCGCCGGGATCATCTTCTGGGGCGGCTTCAACACCGCGCTGGAGGCCACCAACTCCGAGCAGTTCTGCACCTCATGCCACGAGATGCGCGACAACGTCTTTGCCGAACTCAAGGACACCATCCACTACACCAACCGTTCCGGTGTGCGCGCCACCTGCCCGGACTGCCACGTGCCGCACAAGTGGACCGACAAGATCGCCCGCAAGATGCAGGCGTCCAAGGAGGTCTGGGGCAAGATCTTCGGCACCATCAACACGCGGGAGAAGTTCCTCGACCATCGCCGCGAACTGGCCGAACACGAATGGGCACGCCTGAAGGCCAATGACTCACTGGAATGCCGCAACTGCCACAACTTCCAGTTCATGGACTTCACCCGCCAGAGCCAGCGCGCCCGACAGATGCACTCCACCGCCCTGGCCTCGGGCGAGGCCACGTGCATCGATTGCCACAAGGGCATCGCCCACCACCTGCCGGACATGACGGGGGTGAAAGGCTGGGATTAAGCCCTGCCTGACGCCCGATCACGGACAACGTTCGCTCCTACCTGGGCCTGCTCTCCCGCGGGGAGCGGACTCCGGCGACACCGAGCCCATCTCCGCCACAAACGAAAAGCCCCGGCCAGTGCCGGGGCTTCACTTGAGTCAGAAGAGATCAATCAACCGCCCTTCAGCGCCTTCAGAATCTTTTGCCCTGCACGCCCATCTGCCGGCGTCAGGCCCAGCTTGTTCTGCTCCTGCTGGATCGCCTTGCGCGTCACGTCGCCGATCATTCCATCCGCCTGGCCGATGTCGTAACCCCGCTGGATCAACAACTCCTGCAACTCCTTGCGCTGTGCCCGGCTCAGCCCCGGATCGTCGGTCGGCCAGGCGGTGCGCAAACCGGGCTCGCCGCGCAGGCGATCCGACAGCAGGGCGATGGCCAGCGCGTAGCTTTCCGCCGCGTTGTAGGAATAGATCGCGTCGTAGTTGCGCAGGACCAGGAAGGCCGGCCCGTTGGCGCCGGCCGGCAGCAGGATAGCCGCCTTCGAGTCGATGCTCGGAATCGGCTGGCCGTCGATGCGCTTCACGCCACGGCTGGTCCAGTCGGACAGCGCCCGGCGCTTGGTGCGCCCGGCCAGCGAGGCATCGAAGCCCGCCGGCAGTTTCACCTCGTAGCCCCAGGGCTGTCCTTCGCGCCAGCCAGCCTTGCGCAGGTAATTGGCAGTGGACGCCAGGGCGTCGGCGGTGCTGCCCACCAGATCGCGGTGGCCGTCGCCGTCGAAGTCCTCGGCAATGCGCGCATAGGTCGACGGCATGAACTGCGTCTGGCCAAAGGCGCCAGCCCAGGAACCGGTGATCCCGCTGTCACGGATATCGCCCTGCAGCAGCAGCTTTAAAGTGGCAATGAACTCGCCCTGGAAGAACGACTGTCGCCGCCCGTAGCAGGACAGCGTGGACAACGACACCAGCAGCGGGCGCTTACCGGTGATGCGCCCGTAATCGCTTTCCACTCCCCACACCGCGACCACAGCCGCCGGGTCGACCTGATAGCGCGCGGCGACCTTGCGCAGCAGGTCGGCGTGCTCGGCCATGCGCGCCTTGCCGTCGGCGACGCGCTGGTCGTCCACCAGCCCGGCCAGGTAGTCCCAGATCGGCGTGGTGAACTCTGGTTGCGCATCGAGCAGTGGCAGCACGGTCATGTCCGGCTGCAAGCCCTGGGTGAACTGCGCAAAACTGGCAGCGCTGACGCCCTT
The DNA here is from genome assembly GCF_020401845.1 of Pseudomonas sp. HS-18. Classification (NCBI taxonomy): domain Bacteria; kingdom Pseudomonadati; phylum Pseudomonadota; class Gammaproteobacteria; order Pseudomonadales; family Pseudomonadaceae; genus Pseudomonas; species Pseudomonas sp. HS-18. The sequence goes on along the minus strand of NZ_CP084413.1, from coordinate 2,142,480 downwards.
GGCCTGGGCAGCGCCCTGCAGGCGGTTCAGGCAGGAACCGAAATCGTCGCCCGTCGCAGCCTGCGCCAGTGCCGCCGGCAGCAGCAGGGACAAGGCCAGGGAAGCGCGACGCGCGATGGAGGAAGTCTTCATTGGTGTCGAATGCTCAGATCGGTGAAGGTAGCGCGTCCGCCCTCGCTGGCGGGCCCGCGATTGTCCTGCAGGTAGAGGCCTGCCTTGAAGTACAGGCCCTGATAGGCCCATTTCGTATCCAGTTGCTGACTGACCTGGCCATCCTGGACCTGCACGCTCAGCACCCCGCTGCTGGACACGCCCAGCCGGTAGGTAAAGGTATCGCCCAGGGGAATGCCGTCATAGACGGTATAGGTGCGCGTGGTCATGTCGTCAGGCCGATCGCGAACCAGCGCCTGTACCCGCGCCTTGTCCAGGCGCTGCTGGTAGACCAGCTTGACCAGCGGCAGGGCCTCGGCGCTGCCGCTGCCATTGCTGTGGATCTGCCCGATCACCATGCGCCGGCTGGACGGCACGGCCTCCACGCGCAGGGTGGCGACCATCTGGTTCTCCGCCAACGGGTAGCGCCAGGTCACCAGGCGGCCATCCGGCCTGGTCTCGCGCAATTCGGTGCGGGGATATTCGCTGCCGCTGGTGTGGGCGCCGTTCACCGGCACCCAGAACTCCACGCCATCGGCGCTGCGGCGAAAATACGGGCTCTCGTAGTCACGGCCGAGTTTCGCCGTGGAAATGGTCGCGGCCGGGCCGCGTTGGGGAATGGTCAGATTCCAGGTGCTCAGGTCCAACATCGGCCTATCGCTTCGCGGGTCAGGACATGGGCGCAAGGGTAGACGAGGCTGCCGGACTTTTCACTGGTCCGGGCGTCTATCGTCCGGCCGGCAACCGCGCCCTTGAGCGGCTGCGCGCATGATACACGGGCGTTTTCCGCGTCAGCGGCTATCTTCAATGTTCCCCGCTCAGGAGTCTCGCCATGCGCCTGCTCACCGCCCTGCTGCTGTTCGCCTTCGCGGCCAGCGCTTCCGCCGCGATCAAGACCCAGGAAATTCCCTACGAATCCACTGACGGCACGAAGATGATCGGCTACTTCGCCTATGACGACGCCAAATCCGGCATTCGCCCCGGTGTCATCGTCGTCCATGAGTTCTGGGGACTGAACGACTACGCCAAGCGCCGCGCCCGCGATCTCGCCGCACTGGGCTACAGCGCACTGGCCATCGATATGTACGGCAACGGCAAGCACACCGACCACCCCAATGATGCCAAGGCCTTCATGGCCGAGGCGCTGAAGAACGCCGACGCGGCCAAGGCACGCTTCCAGGCCGGGCTGGAACTGCTGAAGCAGCAGCCGCAGACCGACCCGAGCAAGATCGCCGCAATCGGCTACTGCTTCGGCGGCAAGGTGGTGCTGGACATGGCCCGCGCCGGCCTGCCGCTGGCCGGCGTGGCGAGCTTCCACGGCGTGCTGGCGACCCAGACGCCGGCGCAAACGGGGGCGATCAAGGCAAAGATCCTGGTCGAACATGGCGGCGCCGACACCCTGGTGCCGGCCGAGAGCGTCGCAGCCTTCAAGGCCGAGATGGACAACGCCAAGGCCGACTACAAGCTGGTGGTCCAGCCCGGCGCCAAGCACAGCTTCACCAGCCCGGACGCCGACAAGCACAAGGGCCATGGCCTGGACGTGGGCTACGACAAGACTGCCGACCAGAAGTCCTGGGCGGACCTGCAGGCCTTCTTCAAGGAAATCTTCGACGTTAAGCCCGAGGGCGCGTAAAAACGCCGGACAATAAAAAACGGGAGCCCATTCGGGCTCCCGCACTCAATCAAGTGTAAAGGTCGGAGCCCACCGTGGCAGCACTCCAACAACAACCTCACCTGCGTCCCCTTGGGAACGCGGGGCGCAGTGTGTCAAAGCTTGTCGGATGAATCCGTACGCCTTTGGTGAAGGTTTGCAAACGAATGTAAGTGCCGCGTGACTGGTGGGCCACGTTCTGGCGCGGCAGAATGTTCCCATGACCGCCCTTCCCGACTTCTGCACCCCACTCGACGCCGACTGGCCGCTACCCACCCTTCTGGACGGCTGCCAGATCCGCAGCACCCGTTTCGACCGTCAGCGTCTGCAGGCCGGGGACTTCGCGCTGAGCCGCGTCGAGGCGCCGGCCAACATCCAGCGCTCCGTTGCCAAGCGTCAGGCCGAGTACCTGGCCGGGCGAATCTGCGCCCGTGAAGCGTTGCTGGCCGCAGGCAGCGAGGCCTGGGTGCCCGGTACGGATGAAGAGCGAGCGCCGGTCTGGCCGGCAGGCTTCTGTGGCTCGATCACCCATGGCGACGGTTGGGCTGCGGCAATAGTCGCCCGTGACAGCCACTGGCGCGGGCTCGGACTGGACGTGGAAAACCGCCTGGAAACCACGCGAGCGGAGCGACTGGCCGCGGAAATCCTGACGCCCGACGAACTGGCGCGCCTCGACCCGCAGCAGGCGGCACTGCAGGTCACCCTCACCTTTTCCCTCAAGGAGAGCCTGTTCAAGGCGCTCTTCCCGCTGGTGCGCAAGCGTTTCTACTTCGAGCACGCCGAGCTGCTGAGCTGGTCCGCCGGTGGCCACGCACGTCTACGCTTGCTCACCGACCTGTCCGAGGAGTGGCACCATGGCCAGGAGATCGATGGGCAGTTCAGCCTGTTCGATGGCCGTTTGTTGAGCCTGGTAGCGATTCCTTCGGTCAAGGGCAGCAGCCAATCGGTCCGGCACGGCGCCAACCTGTAGGAGCGCGCCATGCGCAGGATCGCTGGCATGGCTCGCTTGTCCCTATGAAATAGGCCCGGGCTTGGCCCTCCCCTGAAGGGAGAGGGAAATCCCAAGCACGAACTTTCGCAGACAGGTACTCCCGAGGGGAGCTTCTGAGCCAATCAGGCCAATAACGCCACCGACTTGATCTGCGCCCAAACCGCCTGCCCCGTCTGCAACCCGAGGTGGTCGTGGGAGTAGCGCGTGATGCGGGCGAGCAGAAGCGTTCCGGCCACGTCGAGTTTCACCAGCAGGTGCGCCGGGTTCTCCGTCGGCACGATCTCGACCACCGTCGCCGGCAAGACGTTGAGGATACTGCTGTGCGCCGCCGGCTCCAGGCTCAGGCTGACATCCCGCGCCTGCACCTTGATGCGCAGCGCCCGGCCCTTGTCCATCGGTGCGTGGGCCAGGCGGATGCGTTGCTCGCAGTGCGGTAGCGCCAGGGTCAGCAGACCGTAGCCGGCGTTGTGCTCGAGCACCTGGCCGTCGATTACCACGCCAGCGTCTTCCAGGTGAGAGAGAGGCAGGTCGGTGCGCGCCAGGGTTTCCACCACCGGACCGCTGGCGATGGAGCGCCCCTGGTCCAGCAGCACCAGGTGATCGGCCAGCCGAGCCACTTCGTCCGGCGAGTGGCTGACGTAGAGGATCGGGATATCCAGTTCGTCGTGCAGGCGTTCCAGGTACGGCAGGATTTCCGCCTTGCGCTTGAGGTCCAGCGCCGCCAGTGGCTCATCCATCAGCAGCAGACGCGGGCTGGTCAGCAGCGCGCGAGCGATGCCGACGCGCTGGCGTTCGCCACCGGAGAGATGCACCGGCATGCGCTCCAGCAGATGGCCAATCCCCAGCAGCTCGGTGGCCTGTTTCAGCGCCACGCGATGCTGGTCGCGCGGCACGCGCTTCATGCCGTAGGTAAGGTTGCGCTCCACCGACAGGTGCTCGAACAAGTTGGCGTCCTGGAATACATAGCCCAGCGCTCGCTTGTGCGGCGGCAGGAATACAGCGGTCTCGCTGTCCTGCCAGACCTCGCCATTCACCACCAGCCGGCCGAGCGGCGCGCGCTCAAGGCCCGCCACGCAGCGCAGGCAGGTGGTCTTGCCGGAACCGGAATGGCCGAACAGTGCAGTCACGCCCTTGCCCGGCAATTGCAGGTCGACGTCCAGGCTGAAGCCCGAATAGGCAATCTGGAAGCGGGCTTCGATGGCGCGCACGGGAATATCCTGCTGCATGCCCACCTCAGGCCCAGGCCGACCGGCCGCGGCGGCTCGCGTAGAGCGCCAGCAGGACGAAGAAGGAGAAGATCACCATGCCGCCGGCCAGCCAATGCGCCTGGGCGTACTCCATGGCCTCGACGTGATCGAATATCTGTACCGACACCACACGGGTCTTGCCCGGAATGTTGCCGCCGATCATCAGCACCACGCCGAACTCACCCACCGTATGGGCGAAGCCGAGGATGCTGGCGGTGATGAAGCCCGGCCGCGCCAGCGGCAGGACCACCGAGAAGAAGGTATCCAGGGGGCTCGCACGCAGTGTGGCGGCGGCCTCCAGCGGTTTGTTGCCGATCGCCTCGAAAGCGTTCTGCAACGGCTGCACCACGAAGGGCAGCGAATAGAATACCGAGCCCACCACGAGCCCGGCGAAGGTGAACGGCAGCCGCCCCAGGCCGAGGCTCTCGGTCGCCTGACCGATGAAGCCGTTAGGGCCCATGGTGATCAGCAGGTAGAAGCCGATCACCGTCGGCGGCAGCACCAGCGGCAGCGCCACCACCGCTCCCAGCGGACCTTTGAGCCAGGAACGGGTGCGCGACAGCCACCAGGCGATCGGCGTGCCGATCAGCAGGAGGATCAGGGTGCTCAGGGCGGCCAGCTCGATGGTGAGCCGAATGGCCAGGAAATCCTCCTGCGTGAGGGGCATCGCTGTTCCTTAGAAGCTTAGAGTTCGTAACCGTAGGACTTGATCACCGCGGCGGCCTTCGGCCCTTTCAGGTAATCGACCAGCGCCTTGGCGGCGGCGCTGTCCTTGCCCTTGTTGAGGATCACGGCGTCCTGGCGGATCGGGTCGTGCAGGTCAGCCGGGACGATCCAGGCGGAACCGCTGGTCACCTTGCCATCCTTGTAGATCTGCGACAACGCCACGAAGCCCAGCTCCGCGTTGCCGGTGGAAACGAACTGGAAGGCCTGGGTGATGTTCTGGCCTTCGACGATCTTGCCGGCGACCTTGTCCTTGAGGCCGAGCTTGTCGATCACCTGGGTAGCCGCCAGGCCGTAGGGCGCGGCTTTCGGGTTGGCGATGGACAGGTGCTTGTACTCGTTCTTCTTCAGCACCTCACCCTTGGCATCGACGTAGCCGTCTTTTGCCGACCACAGTGCCAGGGTGCCGATGGCATAGGTGAAGCGCGAACCGGGGACGATTTCCTTCTCGGCTTCGAGTTTCTTCGGCGTGCTGTCGTCGGCGGCGAGGAAGACTTCGAACGGCGCGCCGTTCTTGATCTGGGTGTAGAACTGGCCGGTGGCGCCGTAGACGGCGACCAGCTTGTGGCCGGTGTCCTTCTCGAAGTCCTTGGCGATCGCCTGGATCGGCGCGGTGAAGTTGGCGGCCACGGCGACCTGCACTTCATCGGCCAGCACCGAGTGCAGGGTGAAGCAGGAAGCGACCAGCAGGGACAGGCTTGCGAAGCGGTGTTTCATGGTGAGGCTCCAGTGGGTTGTTGTTATCGAGCATCGGAATGGCTGGCCGTGCCCCTCGCCCGCTATAACAAAAATTACATAACGATGGCGATGACTCTGCAATACCCCTGATGGGATAGCAACATCAATGGAAGTGTTCGTGCAGAGCAGGCGCGCCATCAGCCGTGAATGGGGCCGTAGCATTCTGCATTTTCTGACCCACAGATCAAATACTGTCTTCGACCTTCGGTGCCTGGCGGCGCGGCCACAGCAGCGTGAAGCATGCCCCGCCGAGCACTTCGCTTTTGGCGATCTGCGCGCGGCCGCCGTGCCAGTGGATGATCCGCCGCACGATGGAAAGCCCCAGCCCATGCCCGCCGGTGACCCGCGCGCGGCTGTCGTCGGCACGGAAGAACGGCTGGAACAAGCGGTGCCACTGCGCTTCGGGAACGCCAGGGCCGTCGTCTTCCACGTCGACCTGGCAGCGATCCACACTCACCCGGTAACTCACCCGCACCCGCCCTTCGGCGTAGCGCAGCGCATTGGTCATCAGGTTCTGCAGGGCGCGATGCAGGTAGCGCGGCTCGGCTTCGATCCAGCTGCCCTGGTCGAACGGCACCAGCGCACCCGCTTCGCAGGTGACGGTGATTTCCCGGCGCAGCGGGGCGATCTCCGCCACCACCTGTTCCACCAGCGCGCCCAGCTCGATGCGCTGGTAGCTCAGCGCCGGCGAGCCCTGCTCCAGGCGCGCGTAGGTGAGCATCTCGTCCACCAATTGGTCGAGGTCCTGGATGTCGCCATCCATGCCCTCCATGTACTTGCGTCGCGCCGTGTCGGTCTCGGCGGACTCGATCATCTCCAGCCCGAAGCGCAGTCGCGCCACCGGCGTGCGCAGCTCGTGGGACACCGCGCGCACCAGCTCGCGCTGCACCGTCAGCAACAGGTGCAACTGCTCGGCCATGTGGTTGAAGGCCCCGGCGAGGCGCCCCACCGAGTCCGCGCCGCGCACTTCCACGCGGGTATCCAGGCTGCCGCGGGCGATGCGCGTGGCGGCGGATTCGAGGCCGCGCAGGCGCTGCTCCAGCCCGCTGATCAACAGGTACAAGGTCAGGCCGATGAGCGTCAGCGCGACGACCACGATGATCGTCAGCAACTGCGGCGGGTAGGGGTTCATCTGGTAGATCGGTCCCAGCTCCAGCACCCAGGGCGTGTCGAGGATGCCCGAGAGCACGCGGATCGAATCGCCGCCCTTGCCCAGCGCCATTACCGTATCGCCCTCTTCCACCCGGCGACTCTGGTCGTCGTCGAGGTCGACCTCCTTCAGGCGCAGCAGGTGCACCTCGAAGCCGAAGCGCTTGTCGCGGACGATGCGCGCCAGGTGATACGGCTGCTCGCTGGCCGGGTAGCGCTTGAGCTCGTCCATCAGCAGGTAGATGGTCGCACGCGCCAGCTGCTCGCTGACCTGCTCCACCTCGCCGGTGAGGATCAGCCCTTCGGCCGCGCTCACCTGGGTCATCACCTTGACTTCATGAGGCGCGCCGGACTGCACCAGCACCTGGTCGTTCATCAGCCGCGCCCGGCTGCGCCCTTCCATGCCCAGCGCATCCAGGCTGGTGAGTTTCAGCGGAATACCCAGCAGGCGGCTCCACTGGCTCAGTGCGCGCTTGCGGTCCACCTCGCTCATGGGCAGCAGCTCGTCCGCCATCAGGCGGAAGGTGCCGCGCGCCAGGTCTTCGCGGTAGCGCTCGCCGCGCACGTCGTTGACCAGGTGCAGGGTCAGCACGGCCAGCGCGGCGACCGCCACCAGGGTCAGCAGCATGCCGCCGTAGATGCGCAGGAAGATGGATTTCATCGGGGGGAGTTCCCCCTGGGTTCGGCACTCCTGGGGAGCCCCCTCACCCTAGCCCTCTCCCAGGGGGAGAGGGGACTGTGCGGAGTGCGCATGAAGCCTGGCGCTACAGTAATGCCGCTCGGTTGGCGTCGAGTCAGGCAGGATGAAACCGAACCGACAGCCAGCACGGACAGCCCCCTCTCCCCTTGGGAGAGGGTTGGGGTGAGGGCCAGCGCCCGCCTCACTCAGCTGCCTCCGAGTCGAGCAACCCGTAATTATCCAGGCTGAGGAACGCGCCGTCCTTCACCTCGCACTCACGCCGCCGACCTTCCAGCGTGAAGCCCTGGCGCAGCAGCAAGCGGCCGCTGGCAAGGTTCTCCGGCTCCACCTCGGCCTCGATGCGATGCACGTTCATGTCTTGGAAGGCATGGCGGAAGATCAGCGGCAGGCATTCGCTCATCACGCCCTGTCCCCAATGCTCGGGCAGCAGCCAGTAGCCCAGTTCCAGGCGGCGGTGTTCCTGCTGCCAGTTGTTGAAGCCGCAGCCGCCGATGATGCCCTCGGGGGCGTCCGGCCGGCAGATCGCCCACCAGATGCCGCTGCGCTCGTTATAGATGCGCTCGAACCATTCCATCTGCTCGCGGGTGGCTTCCAGCGTCGCGTAGGAGACGCCGTAGTAGCGGATCACCTCGGGGTGCGACAGCGCGCGGAATACCGCCGGCTGGTCGGCATCGATGAAGGCGCGCAGGCGGAAGCGCTCGCCGTGCAGCTCGGGGAACGGTGGCACGGCGCTCACGGCTCAGAGCTCCCCGACGAACAGGTAGCCCTTGCTGCGCACCGTCTTGATCAGGCGCGGGTGCATCGGGTCGTCGCCAATCTTCGGGCGGATGCGCGAGATGCGCACGTCAATGGAGCGGTCCTGGCCGTCGTACTCGATGCCGCGCAGGGAATTGAAGATTTCCTCGCGGGAGAGGATGCGCCCGGCATTGGCCGCCAGCAGCCAGAGCAGGTCGAACTCGGCGCTGGTCAGCTCGATGGTCTGCCCGTCCAGCCAGGCCTCGCGCATGGCATTGTCGATCACCAGCTTGCCGAAGGTCAGGCGCTTGCCGGCAACGGCCGGCACGGCCTCGGCCGGCTCGCTGCGCCGCAGCAGGGCGCGGATGCGCGCCAGCAGCACGCGCGGGCGCACCGGCTTGCACACGTAGTCGTCGGCGCCCATCTCCAGGCCCTGCACCTGGTCCATGTCGTCGGTGCGCGCGGTGAGCATCAGGATCGGCCCGTCGTAGTCCGGGCGCAGGCGCTTGCAGATGGACAGCCCATCCTCACCCGGCAGCATCAGGTCGAGCACTACCAGGTCCGGCCGCTCGGCCAGCACCCGCTCCACCGCCCTGCCGCCGTGGGACTCGATGGACACCGCCAGGCCGTTGCTCTCCAGGTAATCCTGGGTCAACTCGGCCAGTCGCTGGTCGTCCTCGACGATGAGAATGCGCGCTTCTTGTTCCACCTTGCCTCCTGATGCGCCATGAGCGAGCGCGAGCACTCTTACTAACAGAGAGTAACTATAGAGAGCCCGCAAAAGCGGCCGGCATTGTAGCCAGATTGCCAGCGCTGCGGCACGCCACCGGCGTAAGCAGGCATTGCGCGAAAAGGTCAAGGGCTGCGCGGTGAGAAACACTACATATTGTGGTAGTGTTCCTTCCCGCACAGCCCCTCCGATGCGTGTGAAAAATCTCTCATCAACCACGACGAACGGTGAAAGGCAGACAGCATCAGGGATAGCGCGAGTTACCCCGCCTCACCCACATTCCATGCACATTTTATCCACAGCTTTTCCCCGTCGCCCCGCCTTGCAAACCCCCCCATAGCGCATTATCTTGTATCCCCGTTGCGGCATACCCCTACATCTTGGGGTTGCCACCACGAACCGGACACAAGAAGAAAGTCGAAATCCCGAGCCTGTTCCACGGCTCCTCCGGTTCCACCACAACGTATTCCAGACGTACTGAGGTGCCAGGCGGCCCAGCCCGCAAGGAGCGATTCATGTCGATGGAAATGCGGTACGGGTGTTGCAACGTAACGTTCAACACCACTAGGTATTGTGGTCCCGGCCCGTAAAGCCGGCACCCGAGTTGGGCCAGGGAGGCGCTTCGGGTCATTCCCCCTGTTCCAGACGAATTCCAGCTCGCGGCTGCAATCGCGGGCGACTGCTCTTTTTGCTCTTTATATTCGGGACGGCGCCTCTGGCGTCAGCAACACACCAAATTACGAGAACGTGGAGACAACCACCCATGCAAATCGACACCACTCGCGAGAACCCGCAGGCCAACGCGCCGCAGGCCGCCGAATCCGCACAGGATCTGGCCGCCACTGCGCCCGGCCAGCTGCGCGTGATCAAGCGCAACGGCACCGTAGTTCCCTACACCGATGACAAGATCACCGTAGCCATCACCAAGGCGTTCCTCGCCGTGGAAGGCGGCACCGCCGCCGCCTCGTCGCGCATCCATGAGACCGTGCGCCGCCTGACCGAACAGGTCACCGCGACCTTCAAGCGCCGCATGCCCTCCGGTGGCACCATCCACATCGAAGAGATCCAGGACCAGGTCGAACTGTCCCTGATGCGCGCCGGCGAGCAGAAAGTCGCCCGCGACTATGTGATCTACCGCGAAGCCCGCGCCAACGAGCGCAAGACTGCCGGCAACGCCAGCGACATCGCCCAGCCGCACCCGAGCATCCGCATCACCAAGGCCGACGGCAGCACCCAGCCGCTGGACATGGGCCGCCTGCAGACCATCATCCGCGAAGCCTGCGAAGGCCTGGCCGAAGTCGATGGCAGCCTGATCGAACGCGAAACTCTGAAGAACCTGTACGACGGCGTCGCCGAGAAGGACGTCAACACCGCCCTGGTGATGACCGCCCGTACCCTGGTCGAGCGCGAGCCGAACTACTCCTACGTCACCGCCCGCCTGCTGATGGACACCCTGCGCGCCGAAGCCCTGGGCTTCCTGGGCGTCGCCGAGAGCGCCACTCACCACGAGATGGCCGACCTCTACGCCAAGGCCCTGGCCGCCTACGTCGAGAAGGGCTCCGAGTTCGAGCTGATCGACAGCAAGCTCAAAGGCTACGACCTGGCCAAGCTGGGCGCCGCGATCAACCACGAGCGCGACCAGCAGTTCACCTACCTCGGCCTGCAGACCCTGTACGACCGCTACTTCATCCACAAGGACGGCATCCGTTTCGAACTGCCGCAGGTCTTCTTCATGCGCGTGGCCATGGGCCTGGCCATCGAAGAGAAGGACCGTGAAGCTCGCGCCATCGAGTTCTACAACCTGCTCTCCTCGTTCGACTACATGTCGTCGACCCCGACCCTGTTCAACGCCGGCACCCTGCGTCCGCAGCTGTCCTCCTGCTACCTGACCACCGTGCCGGACGACCTGTCGGGCATCTACAACGCGATCCACGACAACGCCATGCTGTCGAAATTCGCCGGTGGCCTGGGCAACGACTGGACGCCGGTGCGCGCGCTGGGCTCCTACATCAAGGGCACCAACGGCAAATCCCAGGGCGTCGTCCCCTTCCTGAAAGTGGTGAACGACACCGCCGTCGCCGTTAACCAGGGTGGCAAGCGCAAGGGCGCCGTCTGCGCCTACCTGGAAACCTGGCACCTGGACATCGAGGAATTCCTCGAGCTGCGCAAGAACACCGGTGACGACCGTCGCCGTACCCACGACATGAACACCGCGAACTGGATTCCGGACCTGTTCATGAAGCGCGTCTTCGACGACGGCAAGTGGACCCTGTTCTCCCCGTCCGAAGTACCGGACCTGCACGATCTGACCGGCAAGGCCTTCGAAGAGCGCTACGAGTATTACGAAGCCCTGACCGAGTACAACAAGATCAAGGTGTTCAAGGTCGTCCAGGCCAAGGACCTGTGGCGCAAGATGCTCTCCATGCTCTTCGAGACCGGCCACCCGTGGCTGACCTTCAAGGACCCGTGCAACCTGCGCAGCCCGCAACAGCACGTGGGCGTGGTCCACAGCTCGAACCTGTGCACCGAGATCACCCTGAACACCAACAAGGACGAGATCGCGGTCTGCAACCTGGGCTCGATCAACCTGGTCAACCACATCGTCGACGGCAAGCTGGACACCGCCAAGCTCGAGAAGACCGTGAAGACCGCCGTGCGCATGCTCGATAACGTTATCGACATCAACTACTACTCGGTCCCGCAGGCTCGCAACTCGAACCTCAAGCACCGCCCGGTTGGCCTGGGCATCATGGGCTTCCAGGACGCGCTGTACCTGCAGCACATCGCCTACGGCTCGGACGCGGCCATCGAGTTCGCCGACAAGTCCATGGAAGCGGTGAGCTACTTCGCCATCCAGGCTTCCTGTGACCTGGCCGACGAGCGTGGCGCCTACGAGACCTTCGACGGCTCCCTGTGGTCCAAGGGCATCCTGCCGCTGGACTCCCAGCAGATCCTCATCGAAGCCCGTGGCCAGAAGTACATCGACGTCGACCTCAGCGAATCCCTCGACTGGGCTCCGGTCCGTGCTCGCGTACAGAAAGGCATCCGTAACTCGAACATCATGGCCATCGCGCCGACCGCGACCATCGCCAACATCACCGGCGTATCGCAGTCCATCGAGCCGACCTACCAGAACCTGTACGTGAAATCGAACCTCTCCGGCGAGTTCACCGTGATCAACCCCTACCTGGTTCGCGACCTCAAGGCGCGCGGCCTGTGGGACCCGGTCATGGTCAACGACCTGAAGTACTACGACGGCTCCGTGCAGCAGATCGAGCGCATCCCGCAAGACCTGAAAGACCTGTACGCCACCGCCTTCGAAGTCGAGACCAAGTGGATCGTCGACGCCGCCAGCCGCCGCCAGAAGTGGATCGATCAGGCCCAGTCCCTGAACCTCTACATCGCCGGCGCCTCGGGCAAGAAACTGGACGTGACCTACCGCATGGCGTGGTTCCGTGGCCTGAAAACCACCTACTACCTCCGTGCCCTGGCCGCCACCAGCACCGAGAAGTCCACCATCAACACCGGCAAGCTCAACGCCGTGTCGGCCGGTGGCAACGATGGCCTGCAAGCCGCAGCCGCCGAGCCGCAACCGGCTCCGGTTCCGCAAGCCTGCAGCATCGACAACCCCGACTGCGAAGCTTGCCAGTAAAGATGTAGGCGCCGCCCAAGGGCGGCGCTTGCTCCGCTACGGCAAACCGCACGGACTGTCCCCTCTCCCTTCAGGGAGAGGGCTAGGGAGAGGGGCTCTTCAAGGCCCCCACCCTCGCAGAACAACAGCCTCCTCCGTCGTGAACGGAAGACGCAAAGCTCTTAGCGTGCACCCACGCCGTCAGACATCAGGCCGCCACAGAGCAGCCCACAGAACCAGGAGAGGAAGCCCATGCTGAGCTGGGACGAATTCGACAAAGAAGACGCCACCGAAGCCAAGGCCGCCCCGGCCGTCGCCCAGGCCGCTGCGCAGAACGCTGACAAACTCGACGCCGACGCCGCTGGCTCCGTCGAAGAAGCACGCGCCGTATCCGCCAACGACTCCGACGCCGTCGCCCGCGCCAAGCAGGCCCTCGACGCCCTGGACATCCAGGAAGGCCTGGACGATCTCGAAGGCTCCGCCGCCCGCGTACAAGTCGGCGACAAGCAGATGATCAACGCCCGCGCCGACCTCAACCAGCTCGTCCCCTTCAAGTACGACTGGGCCTGGCAGAAGTATCTGGATGGTTGCGCCAACCACTGGATGCCCCAGGAAGTGAACATGAACGCCGACATTGCCCTGTGGAAGAGCAAGGACGGCCTCAGCGAAGACGAGCGCCGCATCGTCATGCGCAACCTCGGCTTCTTCTCCACCGCCGACTCCCTGGTTGCCAACAACCTGGTGCTGGCCGTGTACCGCCTGATCACCAACCCCGAGTGCCGCCAGTACATCCTGCGCCAGGCCTTCGAGGAAGCGATCCACACCCACGCCTACCAGTACTGCATCGAATCCCTGGGCATGGATGAAGGCGAAATCTTCAACATGTACCACGAGATTCCTTCGGTCGCGAAGAAAGCCTCCTGGGGCCTGAAGTACACCCGCTCGATCTCCGATCCGCAGTTCCAGACCGGCACCCCGGAAACCGACCGCCAGTTCCTGCGCAACCTGATCGCCTACTACTGCGTCCTGGAAGGCATCTTCTTCTACTGCGGCTTCACCCAGATCCTCTCCATGGGCCGCCGCAACAAGATGACCGGCACCGCCGAGCAGTTCCAGTACATCCTGCGCGACGAATCCATGCACCTGAACTTCGGCATCGACGTGATCAACCAGATCAAGATCGAAAACCCGCACCTGTGGGATGCCCAGATGAAGGACGAGGCCACCCAGATGATCCTCCAGGGCACCCAGCTGGAGATCGAATACGCACGCGACACCATGCCGCGCGGCGTACTGGGCATGAACGCGGCGATGATGGAGGACTACCTGAAGTTCATCGCCAACCGCCGCCTGACCCAGATCGGCCTCAAAGAGGAATACCCGGGCACCAGCAACCCGTTCCCGTGGATGAGCGAAATCATGGACCTGAAGAAAGAGAAGAACTTCTTCGAGACCCGCGTGATCGAGTACCAGACCGGCGGCGCGCTGAGCTGGGACTGACGGAAGTAGTCGCTCAACATCACTAGATCGTGAAACCCTCTCACTTAACGTGAAATGGCAGTCGGTCTCGTGAGGTGTCAGATAGGGGAGTAAAACAAAGAAAGCTCTAAGCCCACCAAGGATAGGAGGGCTTAGAGGGCACGGCTCCACTGGGGATCGTTGCTTTGAAGGAAGAAGGGCTGCCTTTAGGCAGCCTTTTTTTATGCTCGTTGCCAGACTCCCAAAGACAGGTAAATCAGCCCGCCACTGCCGACAAGTTTGAAAGGCACGAGCCCCATGACGCTCAATGAGGCCTCAATTGATGAAGTAGCTACTTCGATCTCCGGCTACATAGGCAACGGCGGTGACACCGAGAGCCAAGTTTTTTGAGGCAAGCTGATAAGATGTTTCGCCTTTTGAGAGCAAAAAGGCGTGGATCGCCAGTCCGTTGATGGTTCAGCGAGTCATCATTGATAGGTGGGGCCTTTTGGGCAAAGACGCTAGTCCAACCAAGATTACTGCGTAGTCAAACTTAAACGCGACGATCTCAGCATGGCGCCGATGGCACTGGCGACCGAGCTTTTGATCCTGTAGAGCAAGCCCTAGGCTGCAAAAGCCTGAACCGAATGCAGAAGAGTCCGGAATGAAACTGACCCAACAACAACTTGAAACGCACCTCTGGGGTGCCGCTAACATCCTCCGTGGTAAGACGGCTGGGCAGGATTACAAGAACTACATCCTTTCGTTGATGTTTTACAAACGATTGTGCGACCAGTGGGAGAATGAGGCCGACGAGGCTATCGCCGAGCAGGAGCGCCAGCAGGGCCGTTCCTTCACTGAGGCAGAAAAAGCCGTTTTCCGCGCGCGCGGTGAGCACCGTTACGCTATCCCCATAGGCAACCGCTGGGGCGATGTGTTGGCCGCCTCCACAAACCTTGGAGAAAAGCTCACCCAGGCCATGCGCGGCGTCGCTAACGCGAACGATGAACTTAAAGGCGTATTTACCGTGGATTGGGCGCAGCCGGCCCCCGATGGAAGTGGCAATACGCCGAGCCCACCACGCGGCTTGCTAGGCTGGAAGCTGAACTAGCCGAGAAACAGGCTGAGCTGGTCCAAATCACCGCCAAGACTGCCAAGACCAAAGCCGAAGCCGCCATCGAGAAACTGCAAACCCAGCTCGACAAGGTTGCCGCCAAGGTCGCCGAGCGCGATGAGAAGATCAGCGAGGCCCGGCGCCGCGCTGAAGAAGACCGCCGCGATGTCGAGACCGTTGGTAAGGACCTGGGCGCACTCTATGGTGATTCCGACGAACTGCTCAAGCACGCCCGCGTGGTCGGGCTGGACGAGATCGAAGAGAACGAGTTCAACCTGAACATTCCGCGCTACGTGGACACCTTCGAACCGGAGCCACGAATGAAGGTATCGGATGCGATGAAGTCATTGCGCGATGCCGAGAAGGCGTTGGTGTCGGCGGAAAATAATCTGATCGGTTTGCTGAAGGCGGCAGGTTATGAAGCCCACTGACGCACTTCCTCATCCCGGCAACTGGCGCACCGATGTAGTCGGCAGCGCCATTGAAATCAAGCGCGGTGCCTCTTGGTCGAAAGATCAAGAACTCAGTACGCCCCACGATGGTGCAGTTCCCGTCATCGGCATTAGCAACGTTCAGGAACGCCTCGAACTCGATAAACTGCTCTGGCTCTCTGGGCTGAAGCCAAAGACCATCGAGCGAAAGCGGGTCGAACAAGGCTGGTCGATCATTGTCGGCTCGAACGGTAATCGGCGACGTATCGGAAACGCTGTGTTCGTTGAGCAGGATGCGGAATTTCTTTTTGCATCGTTTCTCCTTGCTGCGAAGCCGAAGGTAAACAGCGGCATTACACCTGAGTTTTTTTATCGCTGGCTGCGTAGCGAGCAAGTACAGTCGTATCTAAGCGCGTCATCCGAAGGCTCCACAGGCCTTAGCAATCTTAGTCACAGCTTCTTTCGGAAGATGACGATTGCGTTCCCAAAAGAGGACGAACAAGTCGCCATCGCACGAGTCCTGGATTCCGTGGATGCGGCATTAGATTGGACACAGGACGCGGTACACAAAGCTGAGTTGCTCGACCATTCACTACTTCACGAACTGCTTGATCGCGGGAAGAAGAAGCCCGCGAACTGGGTTATGAAACGAGTGGATGAGGTCGCCGAGGTCGGCTCTGGGGTAACGCTTGGCAAGGACGTTACTGGCTTTAAGAGTGTTGAGTTGCCCTACCTGCGAGTCGCCAATGTGCAGGACGGTCACCTCGACTTGAGCACGATCAAGACCATCAAGGTGCGCTGCGACGAAGTTGAGCGCTATCGACTCGAACCGGGTGATGTATTGATGACCGAAGGCGGCGATCTCGACAAACTGGGACGAGGCGCCCTGTGGGAAGGGCAGATCGCGGATTGTCTGCACCAAAACCACATCTTTCGTGTACGCGCAGATCGCTTACAACTCGAACCACGTTTCTTCTCACTGGTCGTGGAATCGGACATTGCCAAGCGGTATTTCAACCGCGTCGCGAAGCGAACGACCAACTTGGCATCTACCAATAAGACACAGGTTCGCGCTTTCTCCTTTCCGCTCCCGCCGCTAAAAGAGCAGGAGCAGATCGCCGATGTCATGGACGCGTCGAAGGCAAAGCTGCATGCGCTCAAGAGCAAGTACGCCGCCCTAGATCAACTAAAAAAATCTCTGATGCACGACTTGCTCACCGGCACAGGCCACGCCGAACCAGGTCATCAGCTGCGCACCGGCCGCTTCCATCCGGCGCCAGGCGGCGTCGCGGGTCATCTCGTTGAAGGTGCCGGACGCATCCGCCACCACGAACACGTCGAAGCCTTCCGCCAGGGCCGACAGCGCCGGGAACGCCACGCACACCTCGGTCACCACGCCGGCGATGATCAGTTGCTTCTTGCCGGTGGCCTTCACTGCTTTCACGAAGTCCTCGTTGTCCCAGGCGTTGATCTGGCCAGGGCGGGCGATGTACGGCGCATCGGGGAATTGCGCTTTCAGCTCGGGAACCAGCGGGCCGTTGGGGCCGGTTTCGAAGCTGGTGGTGAGGATGGTCGGCAGGTTGAAGAACTTCGCCAGGTCGCCCAGCGCCAGCACGTTGTTCTTGAACTTGTCCGGATCGATGTCGCGGACCAGCGAGAGCAGACCGGCCTGGTGGTCGACCAGCAGTACGGCGGCGTTGTCTTTGTCCAGGCGGTTGTAGGTAGCGTTGGTCATGGTGAAATCCTCGATTTGCTTTCAGTGGGTGCCGGCGCTGCCGGAAAGGGTTTGGACTCGTTTTGCAGTGCGTCACTGCATGGAACAAAGATTAATTTCGACACCCTTGATGCACCAGACGGCAAAAATTGTCTCTAGCGTTCCACTTTCAGAACGATAGCGACAGACCAACCCCCAACTCTACGGCTCCAGGCCTGAACTCCCAGGCAAATGCCGCCCACCACTGAAGACACCGTCCCAGAGCCTTCCGGTTTCAAACCCTCCGCAAGCCCACCTACCGATGGTCACGCAGGCCTTTACAAGAAATGCTGTATTTACATACAGTATTTTCCATCCATCCCGACCTGGAGGCTTCCCATGCACGCCGCAACCTACAATCAGCTGTCCGCCCGCGTGAACGCCCTGCTGGCAGACCCGACCACCCTGAAGAACCTCGGCATCACCCTGCGCCGCGAACCCAGCGACGACTCCGCCGCCTGGAGCCAACTGGTCACCGATCTGCGCCAGGCACCGAACCTCACCTTGCTGCCCCTGCAGGACGGCGCGATTCGCCTGGCGTGGCATAGCTGGCTGGATTGAGGCGAGAGCTGGCAAGCTAGCGCCGGAAAACTCCGCCCATGACAAGGACAGCATGCGTACCCTTAACGTCTCTTCTTTCATCTTCGGCTTGGCAATCCACTGTGCTCCGGTGTTCGCCAGCACTCTTTCTCCTGCTGCAGAGCAGCACTATGAGCAGGCTCGTTCAAGCCTGGAACAAGCGCAGCAGATGCTCGCCGATAGCAAAGGTTTCTCTGCGGGAAAACTGGAGGTGGTGATAGACAACGCCAATGCCGAATTGCAGAAAGCCACCGAACTCGGGCACCCGGCCGCCGCGTTCTTCCAAGCGCGACTCATTCTGAATATGCCAGGCAGTGACACCGAGAAACGAAGCCAAGCGTGCTCGCTGCTGGAGTCCTGGGCAGAGAAAGGTTTTGTGGCTGCCGCGGTCATGAACTTCAGAAAATGCGATCGCTCCTATCTTCGGTTTGACGATGCCAGTCCTGAACATCAGGCGGTGTTGAGGGCGCTGTCATCCTCCCTCGCCGGAAGCGATCCTGCGCAGGCTTACTACCCCTTTCCGCAAGACGCCAGCCAGTGCTTCGGGGCAGGCTCTACCGAGATCGTTGCGCTATCTCAGGCGCAATTCAGAGCCGAGGCCGAATACATCCTCGGCAGCACCCAGCAACCCGAAGACGCCGATACAGCAAAGCGACTGGTGGCCTGGCTGGACGCCTCGGCAGACCATGGTTGCCAGATGGCCATGGACCCTCGCCCCTTCCTGCGGAAGTTGGCGGGAAATCAATAAGGCTGCCGTACGCCGATCCGCAAGCGCCTTAGTCGCGCAAGGAAGAACTCCAGGATGGACCACGAACCTCCCATCCCGGCGAGACTTATGGCGCCCCCATCCGCGCCGTATCGGCGATGGCGTTGCAGGTTTCCGGATTCAGGCAGTAGGTGATGTAGGTCACCTGCTTGTTACAGCCGCGCACGCCAATGGTGTACTCGGTGCGCTCCATGGCCCGGCGCACACTGGTGACCTTGCTCGACAGCACGCTGCTGGTCACCGCCTCACAGTTCATCTCGAACTTCGCCCGCGACTCGGTGGCCTTGATCGCGGCCTGCTGGTTGGAGGCGAGGAACTCTTCGTTGCTCATGCAACCGGACAACGCGGCAACCGCAGCCAGCACCGGCAGGGATATCGGTAGACGGTTCATGGTGACGCTCTCCGTGTGGCTCCCCCGGATATGGTCAGCTTCTGGAGTCTAGATCGCGGCAGGAGAATTGGTGGAGGGCCGGGAACCCTGCTCCCGCGAACCGGCCCTCAGCTCTGCCTGCTTTTTGTAGGAGCGAGGGGGACGCCTAGTTCTTGCTCGCGAACCACGCCACGCCGGAGCCGCCGGAAGCTCCGTTCGCGAGCAAGCTCGCTCCTACAGGTGATGGATACATTGCCCGTCCGGCGCCCGGACGGTTAAATGCACCGTCAGCATTCAAAAAACCGATACCGCCATGAGCGACAGTGACAAACCAAATACCCGCCTCTTCGACCTCGATCTGCTGCGTGCCATCGTCACGGTGGCCGATTGCGGCAGCTTCACCACGGCGGCGACGCGGCTGCATTCGACCCAGTCGACGGTGAGCCAGAAGATCCGCCGGCTGGAAGAGATGGCCGGGCATCGGCTGCTGGAGCGTGGCAACCGCGATGTGCTGCCCACCGATGCCGGGGATACCCTGCTGGGCTATGCGCGGCGGCTGCTGGCGTTGAATGACGAGATGCTCGAGGCGCTGTCCGGGGCGACGGTGGCGCTGACGGTGCGCATCGGCGTGCCGGATGATTTCGCCACCGGGCGAACGACCGAGCAGTTGGCGGCCTTCAACCGAGCCTATCCGCAGGTGAAGCTGGAAGTCACCAGCGGGCTGAGCCGCGACCTGTCCGCCAGCTACGACCGCGGCGAGCTGGACCTGGTGCTGCTCAAGCAGCGGCAGAACGCCCGTGAGGCGGTGGCCTGCTGGCCAGAGAAGACGCGCTGGGTGGATAGCGCGAAGAACGCCTGCATCGAACTGGACCCGCTGCCCATCGTGACCTTCCCGCCGCGCGGGGTGTACCGCGACGAAATGATCGCCGCGCTGGAATCCATCGGCCGCCGCTGGCACATCAGCTTCACCAGTTCGAGCCTTTCCGGCATCCAGTCGGCCATCGCCGACGGCATGGGCATCGGCCTGCTGCCGCAGCGCGCGGTGACGGCGGAGCACGCGGTGCTGCCGAAGAATATCGGGCTACCCTCGGTGGACGTGTTCGAGGTGGCGATGCTGCATCGGCCGGCGGTGGACCCGATGGTGAAGGAACTGGCGCGGGTGCTGTCGCGGGTGTTGGCGCAGGATACGAAGGGCTGAACAGCATTCGAAAATCGAATACAGCGAATTCCAACATTTAATTTGTGCATGAACACGCCACTGGATATCGTGGTCTCCAGCGACGGCCAGCGCACCGACAAGCGCGCCGCTCTGCACCCATTGCTCACCACGGCGCCGCACGCGCCGGGCAGCAAGACAACAATGAGGAATCACCCCATGGCCAAATCCACTTATTACGCGCCGCACGGCGGGCACCCGGCACAGACCGAGCTGCTCACCGACCGCGCCATGTTCACCGAAGCCTACGCCGTGATCCCCAAGGGCGTGATGCGTGACATCGTCACCAGCCACCTGCCCTTCTGGGACAACATGCGCATGTGGGTCATCGCCCGCCCGCTGTCGGGCTTCGCCGAAACCTTCTCGCAGTACATCGTCGAGCTGGCGCCCCAGGGCGGCAGCGACAAGCCCGAGCAGGACGTCAACGCCGAGGCGGTGCTGTTCATCGTCGAAGGCGAGCTGAGCCTGACCCTGCAGGGCGAAGTGCACACCATGAAGCCGGGCGGCTATGCGTTCATTCCGCCGGGCGCCGACTACAAGGTGCGCAACACCAGCGGCCAGCACACCCGCTTCCACTGGATCCGCAAGCACTACCAGAAAGTCGACGGCGTACCGCTGCCCGAAGCCTTCGTCACCAACGAGCAGGACATCGAGCCGAAGGTGATGCCGGATACCGAAGGCCGCTGGAGCACCACCCGCTTCGTCGACATGGCCGACATGCGCCATGACATGCACGTGAACATCGTCAACTTCGAGCCGGGCGGCGTGATTCCATTCGCCGAGACCCACGTGATGGAACACGGCCTGTACGTGCTGGAAGGCAAGGCGGTCTACCGCCTGAACCAGGACTGGGTCGAGGTGGAAGCCGGCGACTTCATGTGGCTGCGCGCCTTCTGCCCGCAGGCCTGCTACTCCGGTGGCCCCGGCCGCTTCCGCTACCTGCTGTACAAGGATGTGAACCGCCAGATGCGCCTGACCCTGAACCAGGCTCACTGACAGGCAGGTTCAGCGGGGAAGTCGTTGCGACTCCCGTGCATCACACGAGAAACCGGCGCCCAGGCGCCGGTTTTTCTTTGGGCGATTCGGTCGGTGTCGTGACCGGGCTCGCATGGCAGGCGCCGCCCAGTCTGCTAAAACGTCTGGCTGAAGGACGTTTCGCAGTCGCCCAGGAGAAAACACATGGATGTCCGGTTCTTGCCGCAGCCCGAATTCGACAACGTCCATTTCTATCGCGCCATGACCCTGCTGATTCTGCTGGCGATGGCCGCCTTCACGCTGATCAAGATGTTCGGCGGCGCCATCGGCGTATTCTCCGGCCTGCCCCTGTTCCTGCTGCTGCTCGGCTGGCGCTTTGCCGTGGAGTGGAGACGGGTTTCGCAAGCCGAACCGGCCTTCATCGACAAGGGCGAGCTGGTGCTGTGCGGCAAGCAAAGCCACCGGCAGATCGCGCTGGAAAGAATCAGCTCGGTACGCAGCCGCCACAGCCTGTTCATGGTGCGGCGCTATCGCTCCTGGTCGGAGCACCTGGGGTTCGTGGAATTCACCCTGAACGACGGCGAGCGCGTGTCCACGCTCGCCGAAAGCCAGGTGTTCGAACGCCCGGCGGCATCAGGCACGCTGGCGGCCATCGAGGCGGCCATCCTGGAGGCCAAGGTGAAGCGCCAGGCCAGCGAGCCCGGCGCTGTCAGCGGCGGTCGATAAGGACTCAGGGCGAACCGAACATGGCCGTCCAGTAGATGCCCGCGTCGCTCTTCGGGTCCGCCGCGTAGGCCGCACCCAGTTCGCTGTACTGCGGGTTCATCAGGTTGGCGCAATGGCCGGGGCTGGCCAGCCAGCTGTCCACTACCTTCTGCGCGTTGCCCTGCCCGGCGGCGATGTTCTCGCCGATGCGCTGGCCGGCGTAGCCATCGAGTTCCGCGCGGTCGCCCGGCGTGCTGCCGTCGCGGCCCTTGTGGTCGAAGTAGTTGTTGTTGGCCATGTCGCGGCTGTGGGCTTCGGCGGTGCCGCCCAGAGTGGCGTTCCAGCTCAGGGCGCCCGCCGGGCCGAAGGCCTGCCCGCCGCACTGGCGGCCTTTGCCGCGCGCGGCGTTGATCGCCTGCAGCAGCTGTTGCCCTTCCGCCTCCCAGGTGCCCAGCTTGGCCTGTACCAGCTGCCGGCCGAGCAGCACGCGCCAGTCATCGCCCTCGCGGACGATGCCGACATCGACGAACTGCGGGTCCAGCAGCACCTGGCAGAAGCTCTCCTGCAACGCCTTCATGGCGGCCGTCACATCGCGCGGGCCGGTGAGGCTGAGCATGCGCACGCTGCTCATCGGATAGCCGGCCTGGTTCAGTGCGGCCTTCCACTCACCCGCCGAGGCCGGTAGCGCCAGGCGCGAATCCGGCGACAGCGGCGGCAGCACCTGGGACGCCTGGCCGGCGCAGGACTGCACATCCCCGCGGTAGGCGTTGATGGCTTCGAGCAGCTGATCCTGACCGCTTGCGCTGGCGAAAGCGGCGGCGCACAGGCCGAGCGACAACAGCAGGCTGCGCAGAAGGAACGACTGGCTGGGCATGGACGGCTCCGATGATCGAAAAGGGCTCAATGATGCGTGATTTCTCGGCATTTGGCTGCGGCTGCCGCGTTCGAGTTCCGTTGGCGGAAAAACCCGGAAAAGGTTGCGGTTCGCCGCGCACGGAAAATTGCCAGGCGGCCTGACATGGGGCAAGGGGGCTTCGAACTGCCGCTGTATGCCGCCCGACATATCGGACAATTGAGGTACCTGAACATCGACCGAGCCATGCAGGAGGTACGCCGTGCTCAAACCGATTCGCGTCTTCTGCCTTACCTTCCTGCTGGCGGTGCTCGCCTCGCTGCTGGCCGGCTGGCACATGCTGCAGATGAAGCAGGATGCGCTGGCTTACGCCCACGCCAGCGGCAAGAACACCCTGCTGCTGGTGGAGCGCGAGTTCCACCGCGACCTGGACGTGCACGCGCAGACGCTGCTGACGCTCTCCAACGTCATCACCGGCCCGGCGACGCCGGACCTTTCCCAGCAAGTTCTGCAAGAACTGGTCGAAGGCCACGCCGCCGGCTCGATGCACGCGGGCACCCTGGTGGTGACCGACGCCCACGGCCAATTGCTGGTGGACTTGAACCACGCCGGCGAGTCGAACCGCGACCTGTCCATGCGCGACTACTTCACGATGGCGCGTGACAACCCCGGCCGGTTGTTCCTCAGCCATCCCTTCATGCCGTCCTATCCACGCTCCTCCAGCAGTACCGCGCTGAGCCGCGCGGTGGTCGACAAGGACGGGCAGTTCGTCGGCGTGGTCGCCGCGATCAAGGAGCTGCAACACCTGGAATCCTTCGTGCGCGGCCTCGACCTGGGCAAGCACGGGGTGGTCTCGATCCGCCTGCTCGACGGCACGGTGCTCGCCCAATGGCCGCCGGAACTGCCGCGTTCGAGCGAGGGAGAAGTCGGCACCTTCCGCGAGTTCGTCGACAGCGGCCGCAACGACTACTTCCGCCAGCAGGGCGGCAGCTCGGACGCCTACTGGCGCGGCTACCGGCGCATCGGCGACTACCCGGCGGTGGTCTCGGTGGAGCTGTGCCGTGAAGTGATCCTGAACACCTGGACCGCGCGCACCTGGATCACCAGCGGACTGCTGGTGGCGATCAACGCCGCGACGCTGTTCTTCGCCTATCGCCTGACCCGACACCTGCGGCGACGCGACGCCAAGGAGAGCCGCCTGCGCACCGAGGCCAGCACCGACCCGCTGACCGGCCTGCACAACCGTCGCTGGTTCGACGAGAAGGCCGAGCGCGAATGGCAGCGCCGGCGCGCCGGCGACGGCCACCTTGCGGTACTGATGATGGATATCGACCAGTTCAAGGCCTACAACGACCACTACGGCCACCCGCGCGGCGACCTGGCGCTGATCAACGTGGCGCACCTGGTCGGCCAGGGCTGCCAGCGCGAGGACGATGGGGCGGCCCGCTACGGCGGCGAGGAGTTCGTGATGATCCTCCCCGGTTGCGACAGTGCGGCTGCCGCACGCGTGGCCGAGTCGATCCGCCGCTCGGTGGAGGAAACCGCGCTGCCGCACGAGAAGAGCACGCGCGGCATCGTGACCATCAGCGTCGGCGTGGCCAGCACCTCGGATACCGCGGCAGACAGCATCCAGGCGCTGATCGACACGGCGGACGCCAACCTCTACAAGGCCAAGGAAGCTGGGCGCAACCGGGTGGTGGCCTGAGTGGCGGTCAGCGTGGCGCCATCACCTCGACTTCCTGGATGTGGAAATCGCGGCGCAGGTATTCCATGCGCCGCTCGTGGAACTCGCGCATGTGCGGCAGCGCGGTGTGAATGGCCAGGTGTTCGCGGCTCTGCCAGACCTCGAAGAAGGTGAACAGGGTCGGGTCGTTCACGTCGCGCAGCATGTGGTACTGCACGCAGCCGTCTTCGGCGCGGCTGGGCGTGAGGTAGGCACGGAACAGGTCTTCGAAATCCTGGGATCTTTCGGGGCGGGTGTGGGCCTGGAGGATGAAGGCGTACATCGGATCGGCGTTCCTGGTGGGTGGATGGATTGCCTAATCCTGACGCAAATCAATCAACTCCATTTTTGAATCTCACGCACGGATCATTTGTCCGGAAGCGGGTTTTTCCGTCCTGCCGCGCTCGATATTCTGCCGCCATCGACTTTCCATCCCCTTGCGGAGCCCACTCATGAAAAAGATCCTGCTGATCAATGGCGGCAAACAGTTCGCCCACTCCGACGGCCGCTACAACGCCACCCTGCACGAAGCCGCCATCGCCCACCTGGACCACGCCGGTTTCGACGTGAAGGAAACCTTCATCGACGGCGGCTACGACATCCAGGAAGAAGTGCAGAAAATGCTCTGGGCCGATGTCATCGTCTACCAGATGCCCGGCTGGTGGATGGGCGCGCCCTGGACGGTGAAACAGTACATTGACGAAGTCTTCACCGC
The DNA here is from genome assembly GCF_020401845.1 of Pseudomonas sp. HS-18. Lineage (NCBI taxonomy): Bacteria > Pseudomonadati > Pseudomonadota > Gammaproteobacteria > Pseudomonadales > Pseudomonadaceae > Pseudomonas > Pseudomonas sp. HS-18. The sequence continues at coordinate 2,117,377 of NZ_CP084413.1, read as the reverse complement.
CGGCCACGGCAGCCTCTACGCCAACGACGGCCGCACCCGTTCCGATGCCTCGCAGAAGTACGGCAGCGGTGGCCTGCTGCACGGCAAGCAGTACATGATTTCGGCCACCTGGAACGCGCCGCAGCAAGCCTTCGACGACCCGACCGACTTCTTCGAGGGCAAGGGCGTGGACGCCGTGTACTTCCCCTTCCACAAGGCCAACCAGTTCCTCGGCATGACCGCACTGCCGACCTTCCTCTGCGTGGACGTGATGAAGCGCCCGAACATCGAAGGTGATGTCGAGCGCTACCAGCAGCACCTGAGCGAAGTGTTCGGTGCCTGAGGCCTGATCGCCATCACCCTGGGGCGTATCACGCCCTGCAGGAATGTTCGCTGCGCTGATGCCGGGCGTATCGCAGAACAGAGGATGGGTGGAGCTTGGCTACCCATCAGCAATTACCCCACGGAAATCGCTGGGTATCGCTGCGCTCCACGCCATCCTGCAAAAGCGGGCAGGCCACCCGCCGCCTGGCATTGGGTTCAGGCCCGGAATCGGCTAGGCTTCGCTTTTTCCTACTGCCTGTTCAGGAGTTATCCCATGGCCCGTGCATCCGCCCGTCACATCCTGGTTTCCAGCGAAGACAAGTGCAACGAACTCAAGACCCAGATCGAGAACGGCGCGGATTTCGCCGCCGTCGCCCGCGACAACTCGACCTGCCCGTCCGGCCGCAGCGGCGGTGACCTGGGCAGCTTCCGCCCGGGCCAGATGGTTCGCGAATTCGACCAGGTCGTGTTCAGCGCCCCGCTGAACGTCGTCCAGGGCCCGGTGAAGACCCAGTTCGGCTACCACCTGGTGGAAGTGACCAGCCGCGAGGACTGATCCGCTTCGCCCGCGCCGCACCCGACTCAGGGAGCGGCGCGCCCCTGCCCTCCCCGCTTCATACCGGCCCGCCACGGGCCACCAGCATCACCCCCAGCCCCACCAGAATCGAACCGCACACCCGCGGCATCACCCGCTGCCCGCGCCCCTGCCCCAGCGCGCCCAGCAGCAGCGAGGCGAACAGCACGGCGAGTACATCGGCGGTGGAAAACACCAGGTTGACGATCATCCCCAGGATGAAGAACTGCAGGCCCACCGGCAGGCTGGCTGCCGGGTCGACGAACTGCGGCAGGAAGGTGAGGAAGAACAGCGCCGTCTTGGGATTGAGTACCTCCACCACCATGCTGTCGCGCAGCACCTTCGGCCGGGTTTCGATGCCCTCGCCATGCTCGGAGCGGCGACGGCCGAAGATCATCGAGCCGCCGAGCCAGATCAGGTAGGCGGCCCCCGCCAGTTTCAGCGCAAGGTAGAGATTGGGCGCGTGGTGCAGCAGCGCGGCGAGCCCGGCGCTGGCGGCGAAGATGTGTACATAGCAGCCCAGGTGGATGCCCAGCGCGGCGTGCAGTCCGGCGCGGCGGCCGTGGGCGAGGGTCTGCGAGGTCATGTAGAGGATGGCCGGGCCGGGCATGCAGGCGAAGGCCAGCGTCGCCACGGCGAACGAGGCCCAATAGGCAGGCAGTGTCATGGAGTGATCCTTCCCTTGATCGGGTATCGGCCGACGCGCATCGACGTGGCGCCTGGTCCGTTTCGCAAGGTTAGGGAGTGAGGCGGGACCGGCACATACGGCAGTTGCCGTATTTTTCCCCGGCCTGCGGGACGCTAGTCTCTGCCGAACCCTCCACCGACAGGACGCGCAGCATGCGCATGCAGGCAAGGCACTGCTTCGACTCAGGCGCTGGGAATGCCCAGGCGCACCGCGTAGGCCGCGAGCTCGGCAGTGCTGTGCAGGTCGAGCTTGCGCATCAGGTTCTCGCGGTGCTTGCGCACGGTCAGCGGGCTGATGCTGAAGTGTTCGGCGATCTCCCGCGCGCTGCGGCCCTGGGCGGCCAGGGAGAGAATCTGCCGCTCGCGCCGGGTCAGCTCCACGGCCGAGAGCAGATCGGCATCGCCCTGCGGGCGCGCGGTCGGGCTTTCCAGCTGGAAGCGCAGGGCGCGCGCCAGGTAGTGCTGCCCGCTGCGCAGGGCAACTATGGCTTCGAGCAGTTCGGCGGTGTCCTCGCCCTTGCTCAGGTAGCCGTGTACGCCGGCATCGAGCACCGAGCGCACGGTCGCCAGTTCGGTGTTGGCGGTGAGCACCAGGATTCTCAGCCGGGGATGGCGCTGGCGCAGTTCATGGATGAACTGCAGCCGGTTGAGGCCGGGCATGTTCAGGTCGAGCAGGAGGAGGTCCGCACGCTGCTCCTCCAACAAAGCCTGCAGGCGCAGGCCGTCCGCCGCCTCGCCGACGATGCGGATGTCGTCCAGGGTCGACAGCAGCAGGCGCAGGCCGTCCCGTACGATGCCGTGGTCATCGGCGATGAGCACCCGCAGTTCGCGCTTCCCTTCCATCACTCGTCTCCCTGAGGCACTACGGACATGCATAACAGCCTGCAACAGCGCGACCTGGTCGATCTCTTGTTCCGCCAGTCGTATGCCGTGCTCTTCGCCAACCTGGTGATTCCTCTGCCGGTGCTGTACATCTTCCGTAATGCCATGGCGCCGACGGCGATGGTCTTCTGGCTGACCGTGCTCTACTCGCTCACGCTGGCGCGGATTGTCCTGGCACGGGCGTACTTCCGGCAAGCCCCTGCGCGCACGCTGGGCAAAAGTTGGCTATGGAGCAATACGCTGCTGTCCTGGGCGAGCAGCCTGCTGTGGGGCTGGCTGGGCTGGGTCGGCTTCGTCCACGGCGATCCACAACTGTTCGCCTTCACCTGCATCGTGCTCACCGGTCTGGTGTGTGGCGCGGTGCCGTCGCTGTCGGCCCATCCACCGGCCTATGTCGGCTCGCTGGTCGCCATGCTGCTGCCCGTGCTGGTGCTGTGCCTGAGCGTAGCCGACGAGCAGCACACCACCTACAGCTTCTTCATCCTGTGCCTGGCCGGCGTCAACCTGTACTACAGCCGGGTGACCTACCGCAGCCTGTGCGAAACCATCCGCCTGCGCCAGGAAAACTCCGACCTCGTGCAGGACCTGCGCGAACAGCGCGACCGCGCCCGCGCCGCCGACCAGGCCAAGTCGCGCTTCCTCGCCGCCGCCAGCCACGACCTGCGCCAACCGATCCACGCCCTCGGGCTGTTCGTCGGCGCCCTCGCCGCCCTCGCCGAACGCGGCCCGGTCGACGCCCGCCAGGCGCGCGACATCGCCACAAGGCTGCGCGCCATGCTCGGCAACCTCGGCGACCTGCTCAACGGACTGCTGGACATCTCGCGGCTCGACGCGGGGGTGGTGCCGGTAGCACGCGAACCTATCTCGCTGCGCAAGCTGTTCGGCGACCTGCAGGGCGAGTTCGCTGGCACCGCCAGCGAGCGCAATCTTCGCTGGCGCGTGTGTGAGAGCCGATTGTGGGTGGACAGCGATCCCCTGCTGCTCAAGCGCGTGCTCGACAACCTGCTGAGCAACGCCTTCCGCTACACCCGCAGCGGCGGTGTGCTGCTGGGCTGCCGTCGGCGCGGCCGGGAGCTGGAGATCCAGGTGATCGATACCGGCGTGGGTATCCATTCCAGCCAGCAGGAGGTCATTTTCGACGAGTTCGTCCAACTGCATAACGCCGAGCGCGATCGCAAGCAGGGCCTCGGTCTGGGTCTGGCCATCGTGCGTCACACCGCGCGCCTGCTCGGCCATCGCCTGATACTGCATTCCCTGCCCGGCCGCGGCTCGGTATTCAGCCTGCGCGTACCACTGGCCGAGGCGCCGCTGCAGGTCGCTGCGCCGCCGGAGCCGGGCGAACGCGGCCCCGGCCTGGGCATCATGGTGGTAGAGGATCAGTACGACGTGTTGCACGCGCTGTGCAACCTGCTGGAGGTCTGGGGCCATCGCGTCTACCCCGGCACCAGTGCCCTGCTCGCCTGCCAGCGGCACATCGAGGCCAGCCATCTTGGCCACGCACCGGTGGACCTGATCCTCACCGACTACCGCCTGGGCGAAGGCCAGACCGGTGCCGATGCCATCCGGCGCATCCGCAGCTACCTGTCGCGCCGGGTACCGGCGTTGATCGTCACCGGCGACACCTCGCCCGAGCGCCTGCGTGAAGCCGCCGCCAGCGGCAGCCAGTTGCTGCACAAGCCACTGGATACCGACCAGTTGCGCGCCGCGATCGACGTCAGCCAGGAGCTCTCGAGCGCGGTCTGAAGAATGGCGCGGCCCCTTGCTCCACGCGGGATGCGCCAAGTCATCAGGGGCTAAAGTCGCGGCGCGATCAGCCGATGAAATGGGTGAAACGAATCGGCAGCAGCCTTCGTGCCTCACCACTAGAGAAAGCCCACGAATGTTCAACTCGCGTCTGAAGCAGGAACTGGCCGCCCTGCGTGAAGAACTCGCCTCCGTCGAAGAGATCCGCGCCAGCCTCGATGCGGAAATGCTCGTGCTGTTCCTCGACCCGCGAGGCCGCATCGAGTCGGTGAACGCCAACTTCGAGAAGGAAATGCTCCACCGCGGCGACCAGCTCAAGGGCCGTCCGTTGCTGGACCTGATCCCCGACCACGTGCGCGGGCTGGACTTCCATCTGAAGGTGAAGCACGCCATCGAGCGCGGCGAACACCTGGCCGGGGTGATCCGCCTGCTGCGCGGCAACGGCGAGGAGGCCTGGCTGCGTTCGATCCTGCAGCCGGTGCACGACGCCGCCGGGGTGATCCAGCGCTTCTCGATCTACGCCAGCGATCTCACCCGCACCATCGAGAATTCCCGCGAGCATGAGAACCTGATCGAGGCGCTGCAGCGCTCCACCGCCGTGATCGAATTCAACCTGCAGGGCGAAGTGCTCACCGCCAACGACCGCTTCCTCGACGCCATGGGCTACAGCCTGGCGCAGATTCAGGGCAAGCATCACCGGATGTTCTGCGAACCCGCCGAATACAACTCCCCGCAGTACGAAGCCTTCTGGGCCAAGCTGCGCCGCGGCGAGTTCGTCGCCGACCGTTTCAAGCGCGTCGACAGCCGTGGCCACGAAGTGTGGCTGGAGGCCTCCTACAACCCGATCATCGACGCCCACGACCGCCTCTACAAAGTGGTGAAGTTCGCCACCGTGATCACCGAACAGGTGCGCCGCGAACGCGCTGTGGCCGAGGCCGCGACCATCGCCTTCGACACCTCGCAGACCACCGACGACAGCGCCACCAAGGGCGCTTCGGTGGTCCAGCAGACCGTCGACGTGATGCGCGAACTGGCCGACCGCATGCAGGAAGCCGCCGAGGGAATCGAGGCGCTGGATCGCCAGTCCCAGGCCATCGGCGCGCTGGTGCAGAGCATCCGCAGCATCGCCGACCAGACCAACCTGCTGGCGCTAAACGCCGCCATCGAGGCAGCCCGCGCGGGCGACCAGGGCCGCGGCTTCGCGGTGGTCGCCGACGAAGTACGCCAGCTTGCCTCGCGCACCAGTGCCGCCACCGAGGAAATCACCCGCGTGGTGGAGCAGAACCAGCACCTGGCAGGCCAGGCCGTGGCCATGATCGACCGCGGCAAGCAACAGGCCGAACTGGGCCTGGAGCTGTCCGGCCAGGCTGGCACGGTGATCATCGAGATCCAGGACAGCGCCCAGCGCGTGGTCAACGCCGTGGGCCAGTTCGCCAACCAGCTGTCGACCTGATGCGCTTGCCTGCGGCACGTCAACACGGCTTGCCGCAGCCTCCCCTAGTCTCCCGTCCGGCATTGCAGCTAGGCTCAATGCAGATGCGACCTCTCGCCATCCAAGGACGAACCCATGAGCGACACGCCCCTCCCCGACGTCATCCAGTATCTGCGCCTGCTGCCCGAGCGCGGTGGCTCGGACATGTTCTTCAGCGTCGGCGCGCCACCGCACCTGAAGGCCGAAGGCCATAGCCAGCCGGCAGACGATCGCGTGCTGCAGCCCGGTGAAGTGAAGACCCTGGCGTGGCAGCTGATGTCGCCGGCCCAGGTGCAGGACTTCGAACGCGACCTGGAGATGAACCTGGCGCTGAGCGTGCCGGACGTCGGGCGCTTCCGCGCGAATATCTACTACCAGCGCGGCGAAGTGGCGATGGTGGTGCGCTTGATCAAGCAGGTGATTCCCGACGTCACCTCGCTGGGCCTGCCGTCGATCCTCGACAAGCTGGCGATGCAGGACCGCGGGCTGATCCTGGTGATCGGCGCGGCGGGCGCGGGCAAGTCGACGACCCTGGCGAGCATGCTGGACTTCCGCAACCGCCACCGCTCCGGGCACATCGTCTGCATCGAGGACCCCATCGAGTTCCTCCACATGCACAAGAAGTCGATCATCGACCAGCGCGAGGTCGGCCTGGATACCCACAGTTACGAGGACGCCCTGCGCAACGTGCTGCGCGAGGCGCCGGACGTGATCATGCTCGGCGAGATCCGCGACGCCGCCACCATGCAGCATGCACTGCACTACGCCGAAACCGGCCACCTGTGCGTCGCCACCCTGCACGGCACCAGTTGCCGCCACGCCATCGAGCGCATCACCCGCTTCTTCCCCGACGAGGCGCGCCCGCAGGTGCTGGCCGACCTGTCGCAGAACATCCTGGCCCTGGTCGGCCAGCGCCTGGTGCCCGGCACCCATCAGCGCCGCGCCGTGGCGGTGGAACTGGTGCTGGGCACGCCGCACATTCGCGGCATCATCCAGCGCGACGAACTGCCCGAGCTCAAGGGCGCGGTGGAGCGCGCGCTGGAAAGCGGCATGCAGAGTTTCGACCAGAGCCTCTACAAGCTGCTGGAGGAAGGCCGCGTGAGCGTGGCCGATGCACTGAAGTTCGCCGATTCGCGTACTGACCTTGCACTGAAGATCAAGCTGGAGCGCGGGATGGATGCCGACGGCGTGGGGACGGTATTCGGCAGCTGAACGCGCCGGCTCCGAATGTGCGAAAACATGGCCAATCGCGGACAGAGTTCGCTCCTACGCCGCCTCTTGCCAATAAAGCAGAAACAATTGTCTTCTTCGAGGAAGTCCGTAGCGATGCATTCCCCTCACCCCAGCCCTCTCCCTCAGGGAGAGGGGGCAGTCCGAACCGGCTGACGCGAAGATTTTATCCTGCACCGTACGGTCCCCTCTCCCCCCCGGGAGAGGGTTAGGGTGAGGGCCGACGCACGCACAGAGGCATCTTGTAGGAACGGACTCCGTCCGCGATCGCTTCCCGGCCACTCCCAGCCTCGCTGAAGGCATCACATCCCCTTCAGCAATGCCTCGATATCCACACTCTCCGCCATCGCCCGGTTCCCCGCATCGCCGGGGTGCAGGTGGTCGCCGCTGTCGTAGGCCGGTAGCAGGCGCAGCGGGTGAGCGGGGTCGCGCAGGTGCGCGTCCAGGTCCACCACCGCATCGAATTCCCCGCTCTGGCGAATCCACTGGTTTACCCGCTGGCGCAGCGCTTCCTTATTGGCCGCGTGGTAGTTCTCTATCGGTGAGCCGCTGAGGGCGCGCTCGAATGGCAGGATGGTCGCGCCGACGATACGCACGCCGCGCACATGGGCCTGGGCAATGAGCTGCCGGTAACCGGCGACCAGGTCCTGGTACTGCACCAGCGGGTTGTTCGGCGCGAAGGTACTGCCGGGCCAGGAGATATCGTTGATGCCCAGCAACACGATGGCCGCCTGCACGCCCGGCTTGCCCAGTGCGTCGCGCTGGAAGCGCGCCAGGGCGCTCTGCCCCATGCCGTCGGAGAGCAGCCGCCCGCCGGAAATGCCGGCATTGATCACTCCCACGCCGCGCGCTGCCAGCCGCTGCGCCAGCAGGTCCGGCCAGCGCTGGTTGCCGTCCAGGCTGGCGCCACGGCCATCGGTGATCGAGTCCCCCAGCACCGCCACCACCGGCCGCGGCTCGGGGTTTTCCACCAGCACATCGGCGAGGAAGAGCCGCGCTTCCATCTTGCCGTCCACCGGCAGGAACGTTGCGTCGAGTTGTTCGCCCGGCCCGCCATGGACGCGCTGCTTGCCGTCCCAATGGAAGGTTTCGATGGCGGTCGGCTGCGGCAGATAGATCGACACCGCCAGTTCGCCCAGCGCCGGGACGGCGAGGTCCAGCGGATCGCTCAGCAGCTCGGCGCCCGGCGCGATATACGCCGTGGGCTGGCCGGCGAAAGTCAGCCGATGGCTGGGGCCGCCAAGCCGCCCGACCGGTGCAGCCAATGCCACGGCCGCCCCGCCGATCGCCACCGGCTGGCTGCCATAGGCGTTGGACAGCGCAATGCGCACACGCTGGCCGCCGAGGCTGACCTTCACGGTCTGCCGCAGCGTCTGGTTGCCGATCTGCATCGGTACGCCCAACGGCAGCGGCACCTCCTTGCCCCAGGTGCGTTGCGGGCTGGCGCTCCAGGTGGCCTGCCAATGTCCTTGATCCGCCTGCGCCAGCGGCAGGACAAGGGCAATCAGGGCGGCGAGCAACAATCTGTTCATGGCATTCCTCGAAATCGGTGAAGGGGTTGGCCACAGGCTCTGCCATTCCCATTCACAGCGGTAGACGGCATATTTGCAGACCCGTCATTCGATAAACGAATAGGACATGGATACTCTCAAGGCGTTGCACTGTTTCGTTCGCGCCGTGGAGCTGGGCAGCCTTTCCGCCGTCGCCCGCGAGTCCGGCAGCAGCCAGCCGACGGTGAGCAAGACCATGGCGGCACTGGAGCGCCAGGTCGGCGCGCAGTTGCTGATCCGCAGCACCACCCGCGTACAGCCCACCGAGCAGGGCCGGCGCTTCTACGAGCAGGCGCGGCAGACACTGGAAAGCTACGCCGAGGGCGTCAGCCAGGCCCGTGGCGAGACCGAGCAGGTGCGCGGCCGCCTGCGGGTCAGCGCGCCGGTGAGCCTGGGCGTGCTGCGGCTGAACGCGCTGTTGCTGGAGTTCATGCAGCGGCACCCGGACGTGGAAGTGGAATTGCTGCTCAACGACCGCTTCGTCGACCTCACCGAAGAAGGCATCGACCTCGCCCTGCGCCTGGGCGGCGAACTGCCGGAGCAGCTGATCGCCCGTCCGCTGGCCCGCTCGCCACGCTATCTGGTCGCGGCGCCGGCCTGGATTTCACGCGTGCCAGCACTGAACAGTCCCGAAGACCTGCCGCCAGCCGATTACCTGCGCTTCGCCTGGCTGGATGCCGGGCAGAACCTGCTGCTGCGCCATGCCGATGGCCGAGAACTGAGCCTCGCCACGCGCAGCCGCTACACGGCGAACAGCTCCCTGGCGATCCGCGAGAGCTACTGCCTGGGCGCCGGCTTCGGCCTGACGCCGGCCTGGCTGGTGGCCGACCTGCTGGCCGACGGCAGCCTGCAGCGCCTCCTTGCGGATTGGCGCGGGCCTGCCCAGGAGGCCAGTCTGCTGTATCCTTCGCGCCGTTTTCTGCCGGCCCGGACCCGCGCGCTGATCGACTTCCTCATCGAGCGCCTGCCGCACCTGCCCGGCTTCGAAGCCCTGTGAGCGCCCTGCGCGGTTCCCCGTGCAGTGCAGCGACTATGCTTTTCCCCATTGAACCGAACCGGCGCGCCCGCCGGCCGGTCGAACCCTGACACTCGCCCCCGAGGGACTTGCATGGGCAAGCCACACACACCTTACCTGCTGGCCGCCCTGGCCCTGCCAGTGCTGCTGGCCGGCTGCTCCACGCCCGCCGGCAACCCTTGCGACGAGCCGCTGAGCGGCGAGGCCTGCCGCCAGGAACGCCTGCTCTACCAGAACGACATGCTGCAGGCGAAGCTGCTGATCGCCACCGGCGACCTGGCCAACTACGAGCTGGCCGAGGCCCTGCTGACGCGCTCCCTGGAGAAGGACGAGCGCGGCGAGGCGAGCTTCTACATGGCACTGCTGAAGATCAAGGAGGGCCCGCAGGTGGACGAAGTGCTGGCGCTGCTGGGCAAGGCCGCCGACGCCGGCCAACCGTACGCGGTGGCGCTGCTGTACAAGATCTGGTCCGAGCCCTTCCTCGTCGAGCAGGCCGACCCGCAGAAGGCCCAGCAGTACCTGGAGGACTACGCCAACCTCGACGTCGCCAAGAGCGGCTACCCGTCCTTCGAGAAGGCCAGCGCGCTGGTCGATGCCCTGCTCAGCGAACCGCCCGCCGTCGCCGGCCAGCCTGCCCAGCCCTAGCCCTCGTCCGGTGCCGGCTCGGCCTGGTCGAAGGTGCGCTCGCCCTCCCCCTTGCCGTGAGGCAGGTGGTGCTCGATCACCGCATTCAGCTCTGCTCCCAGCAGCAGTACCGCCGACGAGATGTAGAAGTACAGCAGCAGCACGATGATCGCGCCGACACTGCCGTACATGGCGTTGTAGTCGGCGAAGTTCTTCACGTAGTAGCCGAACCCCAGGGACGCCGATATCCACAGCACCACGGCGAGCACCGACCCGGGCGTGATGAAGCGGAACTTCTGCTGCACGTTGGGCGTGACGTAGTAGATGATCGCCACCGCCATCATCATCAGCAGCACGATCACCGGCCAGCGCAGGATGCTCCAGAGGATCACCACGAAGTCCTCCAGACCCACCTGGGCGGCAATCCAACCCATCACCTGGGGCCCGAGGATCATCAGCGCGGCGATCAGCATCAGCATGGCCACCAGGCCGAAGGTGTAGAACAGCGACAGCGGGATGCGCTTCCACGCCGGGCGCGCCTCACGCACGTCGTAGGCGGCATTGAGCGCGATCATCAGCGAGCGCACCGCCGCCGAGGACGACCACAGCGCCACCACGATACCGATGGACAGCAGGCCGCCCTGGCGCTGCTGCAATTGGTCGATGACCGGGTTGACCTGGTCCAGCGCCTGGGCGGGCAGCACGTAGTTGGCCTGTTGGCGGAGGAAGTCGAAGAACTCGGGCAGGTGCAGGAAGCCCAGCAGCGCAATGAGGAACAGCAGGAAGGGAAACAGCGAGAACAGCCCCTGGTAAGCCAGCGCAGCGGCGTAGGTGGGCATCTCGTCTTCGAGGAATTCCTTCAGCGTCAGGCTGATCAGCTTCCAGGGCCCCAGACTGAGCCCGCGCATGTCCATGAATCGCATCCCGCACCGTCCTCCCGATGAGCGCTCCACCTGCCGGCAACTGCAGGGTGGACCTGCGCAACGCCGGCAAAGTTGCAAGAAATGCGCGACGCAGAGCGCCCGCCAGCACAGACCATAGCCGCTGGCGGGGCCGGGATGCCAGAGCGAAAAGGTTTCAGTCGGCCAGCCGATAGACCTTGGCGAAACGCTCTGCCTTCACCACGCCGTAGTCGCCGGGCGCGTATTGCATGACCCAGTCGCCCGCGGCGCCGGTGAGGCGGTCGCCACCTGCCGAGCGCAGCAGCGTGAAGGGCTGGTCCATGCACCGGGCCAGCACCACGCTGGGACGGTTGCGGTAGGCACCGGGGTGCCCGTGCGTGAGTGCCGCGTCGGCGGGCAGGTATTTCGGGTCGAAACGCTCGCGGGAAACGACCCAACTCTCCCCCGTGGCGCTGCTGATGATCGCGTCACCGATAGCGTAGCGGTTCGGCCCTTCGAGGCTCATCAACTCGCCCGGCGCGACGGCGAATTCGACGGTGACGGTTTCATCCTTCACCACGCGTTGCGCGGCGGGATCGGTGCGGAGGTCGAGCTGGGTGAGTTTGATCATGGCGGGACTGCAGACCTGCGGAAATGGTGGGGAACGACCGGTCGCAAGCCTACCTGCAAAAGAATCGTCCCGCGAGCGGCCAGCGGCTGGCGGTGCTCTACACTCACAGACCATGAGCGTGCAGCCACTGCACACTCGATCGAACCCGGCCATACCCTGGCTGTCGCACCTATTGAGCCTGCATCTCCGCCCCCATCAGCCGTACAGGAATCTCCCATGCCGTTTGCCCGTCTCGCCCTGCCCTTGCTGTTGCTCACCAGCCTTGCCGTCCACGCCGATGACTCCGCCGACGAGGCGAAATTCCTCAAGGAATCGGCGGACTATTTCGACCAGGTGACCAAGGCCAACCTGCCGCGCCAGGTGGACAAGGTGACCACCCTCAACAGCGTGCAGCTCGACCCGGCGAAGAAGATGCTGTATTACCGCTACGCCATCTCCAACCTGCGCCTGGACGCCATGGACCTGGGCGCCCGCGCCAAGTTCGAGAACGGCCTGAAGAAGCAGCTCGAAGGCACTACCTGCGAACAGCCGGACCTGCTGCAGCGCTTCCGCGAGCATCACCTGAGCGTCACCCACGAATACGCCGGCAGCGACGCCAAGCCGCTGGCGAGCATCACCATCGACCCGCAGACCCTGAGCTGCGCGAAGACCTGACGCTGCACCCAAGAGCCACCGATGAGCCGTGCCGACTACCACCAGCAACACGCCCAGCGCGCCGAGGCCGAAGCCCGGCGCCTGCTGGCCGAGCGCGACAACCTCGGCGCCCGCTGGCTGCCCTGGGTGGCCGGCGAGCTGTACCGCCTGAGCCCGGCGCCTTACGCCAACATGGTACGCCGCGAACTGGAGCGCCTGACCGCCGGCTGAGCGACCGTGCGCAGCGGGACTATGCTGAAGCTGTCAGCTCTCGGCCCGAGGGCGTCCCCTGGAGGACAGGCTCGTGAAAGGTCTCGACGCGAAGAAACAAGCGAAGAAGAAGCCGCTGAAAACCGCGCATGAAAAACGCATGGCCAAGCGGCAGAAGAAAACCGGCAAGTCGCTGCTGGGTACTCCGCAACAACCGTCCTGAGGGTAATCCCCTCGTCTTGCGGATGGCCTCGGAGAGGGGCCGTCCGCTCACCGCCAATCAGACAAGCCCGGCCCGCAGGTTCAGCAGCATGCGCTCGCCCTGGGCGAGGATCAGCCCGCCCGCGCGATAGCCGGCAGCGCCGATGCACAGGAAGCGTTCCGCTTCGCCCGGCTCCACCTGTTCCACCGCGCGGCTGCCCGGATGCCAGATGACACTGCCGGCGCTGGTGTTCTTGTCGATGCGCAGGCGGCGCTGCCAGCCGGCATCTTCCAGCACCAGGGAACCGGTGTTGTAGAGCACCTGCTTGACCGCACCACGCGGCGCCCAGGTGTTGGGCAGGCCGCTGGCCTTGCCGTCCAGCTCCATGCCGTGGACCACCGAGCGACGCAGCGAACCCACGCGCCAGTATGGCTGCAGGGCGAAGCTGAAGAGGCAGTCGCTGTCATCCTCGTGGTAGCTGGAAAGTTCGATGTCCAGGTCCTGGCCCAGGCGCGCTTCCAGGCGTACGTGCCAGTCCTCGATATCCAGCTGCCAGCTGACGACCGCCTTCTGATCATCGGCCCAGGCGTCGAGCATGCGCCACTCGCGCTGGCGCGCCCAGCCATGCTGGGGCCAGTCGGCCTCGGTGGGATGGCTGCCGAACCACGGCCAGCAGACCGGGATACCGCCACGGATCGGTGCCGTGCTCAGGCTCGGCCACTGGCTGGAGCACCACAACAGCGGGCGTGCGCCGCGCGGCTGGAAGTGCAGCAGTTGCGCGCCCTGGCGGCTGAACACCGCCTGGCATTGCGGGTGATCGATGAGCAGCAGGTCGCGACGCTGGAAGCGCACCCAGTCGAAGGGCCGCTTGGCCCGCATGGAATGAAAAAAACGCTGCAGCGGATGCTCGAGCATTGTCCGGATGTCCTGATCCAATCCCTGCCCGGACATTCCGGGGCGTGAAGTTCTCTGTAGTTTCACTACATCTTACAGAAAAGGCCGCGATTCTAACCGCAAAGCCTAGTCACGCGCAGCGCTTGCGCCAATGAAAAACGGTTCCTCACCCGCTCCGGGTCTGCCCACTTCTGGCCTCTGTAGGAGCAAGCTTGCTCGCGAACCGCCTGACACCGGAGCCCCAGGGTATTCGCGAGCAAGCTCGCTCCTACAAAAAGCAGCCGAGGAACCACCCAACACACCGCCCGGAGCAGACAAAAAAGGCCCGTCACAAGGACGGGCCAGGTTCGCACCGGGGAGCAATCAGAAGCTGGACTGGATCTTCAGGCCGGCCACCACGGCGTTGTTCACCTCGTCCACGCCGCCCGGATGACGGATGTACTGCAGGTTCGGGCGCACGGTGAGCCAATTGGTCACATGCACGCCGTAGTACAGCTCGGCGTTGTACTCGGTGTCCTGGATGGGCTGGTACAGCGGGTTGTCGTAGTCGTCGATGCCGTTGACCTGGTTCACCAGGCGCTGGCGGTCCTGCACGTCGTCGTTGACGTGGATGCGCGCCACGCCGAAGCCGATGTCGTCCTTGGGCCGCGCGTCGAACGGGCCTTTGTAGACGACACCGAGCTGCTGGTAGTTGTCGACGGTATTGGTGGCCTTGTCGTGCACCGTGAAGTTGGCGAACAGGCTCAGGCCGCGGGAGGCGTCGCCGTTGTGCGCGGTGACCTGCTGCTGCGCCACCACCCACCAGCCGTGCTTGCCGCTGTGGGTCTTGGCCGGCTCGCCGGTGAGCGCCTGCGGGTTGCCGTTGACGTCGTCGTACACGTCGTCGGCCTCGGCGGTGCTGTAGTAGTAGCCCAGGCGGTACTCACCCGGCAGCTGAGCAGCACCGACTTTCGGCATCCACACCAGCTCCACCGGCAGGATGGTGCCCTTGGTGCCGCTGCCGTTGAGCTTGAAGCCGTTGCCGGTCTCCAGGTTCGACGGGTTCTGGTTGTAGGCGCCGACCTGCGCGTACCACTCATCGTTGAAGTTCCACTTCACGCGGGCGGCCCACTGGCTGACCGGCCAGTTGTACCAGATGCCGCCCACCCAGTTGCCCACCTGCGAGCCGCAGAAGGCCAGGTTCTGGAAGTCGCAGGGGAAGCTGTTGAAGTCCTCGCCCTCGCCGAAACGGCCGACCTTCACGTCCAGCGCGCCGTCGAAGTACTGCTGCTTGATCCACATCTGCGTCAGGCGCCAGGTCTGGCCCCGGCCCCAGACTTCCTGTACGGAGCTGAACTGCCCGGCGCGCGGGTCGCTGATGCGGTCGTTGGAGAGGTTGCGACCGCTGCGCTCGGTGACCGTCAGCTGGAACTCGGTGGCGTCCCAGCCGAGGATTTTCTGCAGGTCCAGGTGGGTACCCAGGGCGAACTGGTCGGAGTAGCGTGCGGTGGTGTGCTGGTCGTAGCCGCCGCCCAGGTTGCTGGCGGCCTCGCCGACGTAGTCGAGCTTGAAGTCGTAGCCCTTCTCCAGCAGCTCGGTGCGCTTGCCGCCCCAGTCGCCCAGGCCCCACCTGGACTCGGATGAGAAGGCATCGGCGGCCTGGGCGACGTTGCCCACACAACCCAGTGCGAGCAGGCAGCCCAGGGTTCGTGCGGCGGGCCGGTTCTTGTTGTTCTTGTGCATCTCCAGCGTCCTCGTTGTCTTGGTTTCTAGCGTAGTTACAGGCAGGGGGTGTTTCAGGAATGCTTCTGTCGGGCCAGCGGCGTCACCTTGTTCGCGCCGTCGCCGCGCGGCTCGGCGCGCAGGCGCTCGCCGCTCTGCGCGTCGAACAGCAGCGCACGGGACGGATCGAAGCGCAGTTGCAGCGACGAGCCCGGTTGCGGCGACTGGTCCGGCGCGAGGCGGCAGCAGACCTTGGCGCCGTTGAGCGTGACGAAGACCAGGGTGTCCGGCCCGGTGGGCTCGACCACTTCGACCTCGGCGCGCAGGTCGCTCGGCCCGTTGCCGCCATCGGTGGCCAGTTGCACCTGTTCCGGGCGCACACCGAGGATCAGCTCGCGCCCCTCGGCCAGCCCGGCGTCCAGTTGCAGCGGCAGCTCGCAGCGGTCCTGGCCGCTGTCCAGCAGGCCGACCAGGCGGCCGCCCTGCTGCTGCACCTTGAGCGGAATGAAGTTCATCGGCGGCGAGCCGATGAAGCTGGCAACGAACAGGTTCGCCGGATCGTTGTAGATCTGCTGTGGCGTGCCGAACTGCTGGACGATGCCGTCCTTCATCACCGCCACCTTGTCGCCCAGGGTCATGGCCTCGATCTGGTCGTGGGTCACGTAGACCGTGGTGGTCTTCAGGCGCTGGTGCATCAGCTTGATCTCGGTACGCATCTCCACGCGCAGCTTGGCGTCGAGGTTCGACAGCGGTTCGTCGAACAGGTAGATCTTCGGCCGCCGCGCCAGCGCCCGGCCCATGGCCACGCGCTGCTGCTGGCCCCCGGAGAGCTGCGATGGCTTGCGTTCGAGCAGGTGCTCGATCTGCAGCAGCTTGGAGACCCGTGCCACTTCGGCGTCGATTTCCGCCCTGGGCAGCTTGCGGATCTTCAGGCCGAAGGCGATGTTCTCGCGCACGCTCATGGTCGGGTACAGCGCATAGGACTGGAACACCATGGCGATGTCGCGATCCTTCGGGCTCATCCCGCTGATGTCCTGGCCATCGACCAGGATCGCGCCGCCGGTGACGTTCTCCAGGCCGGCGATGCAGTTCATCAAAGTGGACTTGCCGCAGCCGGAGGGGCCGACCAGGATCAGGAATTCGCCCGAGTCGATCGACAGGTTGATCGACTTCAGCGTGTCGGCCAGACCGTTGCCGTAGGACTTGTGCAGGTTGTGCAGTTCGAGTGTGGACATCTTGGGCTTACCTCAACCTTTGACCGCGCCGGCAGTCAGCCCGCGCACGAAGTACTTGCCGGCCAGTACGTAGACCACCAGCGTGGGCAGCGCCGCGATCATCGCGGCGGCCATGTCGACGTTGTATTCCTTGACCCCGGTGCTGATGTTCACCAGGTTGTTCAGCGCCACGGTGATGGGCTGCGCGTCGCCGCTGGCGAACACCACACCGAACAGGAAGTCGTTCCAGATCTGGGTGAACTGCCAGATCAGGCAGACCATCACGATGGGCGTGGACATGGGCATCAGGATGCGCAGGAAGATGGTGAAGAACCCCGCACCATCCAGGCGTGCGGCCTTCACCAGGGCATCGGGAATCGCCACGAAGTAATTGCGGAAGAACAGCGTGGTGAAGGCCAGCCCGTAGATGCAGTGGACCATCACCAGCCCGGTGGTGGTGTTGGCCAGGCCGAGCTTGCCGAGGGTGAAGGACATCGGCAGGAGGATCACCTGGAACGGCAGGAAGCAGCCGAACAGCAGCGCGCCGAAGAACAGCTGCGAGCCGCGGAAGCGCCACATCGACAGCACGTAGCCGTTCATGGCGCCGATGAAGGTGGAGATCAGCACGCCCGGCACGGTGATCTTCACCGAGTTCCAGAAGTAGTCGCCCACCGCGCTCCAGGCCTTCACCCAGCCGATTGCGGTGAATACGTCCGGCAGCGCCAGCAGGTTGCTGGTGCGGATGTCCTCGGGCGACTTGAAGCTGGTCAGCAGCATCACCAGCAGCGGGATCACATACAGCGCCACGGCGCCCCAGAGGGTTGCGTGCACCGCCAGCCGGCTGAAGCTGAAGGCGGGTTTGAGGGTCGCGTTAATCATGGCGCTTGCCCCGCAGTTCCGAGTACAGGTAGGGCACGACGATGGCCAGCACGGCGCCCAGCATCAGCATCGCGCTGGCCGCGCCCAGGCCCATCTGGCCGCGGGTGAAGGTGTGGGCATACATGAACATCGCCGGCAGGTCGGAGGAGTAGCCGGGGCCGCCGGCGGTCATCGCGGCGACCAGGTCGAAGCTCTTGATGGCGATGTGCGCGAGGATCATCAGCGCACTGAAGAACACCGGGCGCAGGCTCGGCAGCACGATGCGCAGGTAGATGGTCGGCAGGCTCGCACCGTCCACTTGGGCGGCGCGCACAATGGCCGGGTCGACCCCGCGCAGGCCGGCGAGGAACAGCGCCATGACGAAACCCGAGGCCTGCCAAACGGCGGCGATCACCAGGCAGTAGACGACCCGCTCCGGGTCCACCAGCCAGTCGAAGCGAAAGCCGGTCCAGCCCCAGTCGCGCAGCAGCTTGTCCAGGCCCAGGCCGGGATTGAGCAGCCACTTCCAGGCGGTGCCGGTGACGATCATCGACAGTGCCATGGGGTACAGGTAGACGGTGCGGATGAAGCCTTCGCGGCGGATACGCTGGTCCAGCAGCACGGCGAGGAAGACGCCGAGCACCAGGCAGATACCGATGAACAGGCCGCCGAACAGCAGCAGGTTCTTGCTCGCCACCCACCAGCGGTCGTTGTCCCACAGGCGCAGGTACTGGCTCAGGCCCGCCCAGCTGTACGCCGGCATGAAGCGCGAATTGGTGAAGGACAGCAGCAGCGTCCAGCCGATGTAGCCGTACACGCAGACCAGCACCACGAGCATGCTCGGGGCCAGCACCAGCTTCGGCAGCCAGGCCTGCAGGCCGTCGAGCAGCGAAGCCCGAGGCGCGGCGGCGGGAGTGAAAGTCGGGGATCGGGTCGCCATCTGCTTTCTCGAGGATGAGTGAACCCACCCGGGCTGCCGTGACGGCCCGGAGTCGTTCTGGGGAATCAGAAAACCGGCTCCGTCACGGAGCCGGCGAGCGCGTTACTGCGCGGCGGCCTGGATAGCGGCGCCCAGTTGCTGCGCGGCCTTCTGCGGATCGGCGGCGGGGTCGTTGAAGAAGTTGGTGACCACGTCGAAGATCGCGCCCTGCACGTAGCTGGAGGCGGCCATGCTGTGGGCCATGCTCGGCACCAGGTTGCCGTCGGCGGAGGCGGCCTTGAAGTCCTTCATGGACTGCTGGGCGCAGGCGTCGAAGGGCATCATGTCGACGTCCAGGCGCACCGGGATCGAACCCTTGTTCAGGCTGAAGTCCTTCTGGAACGCCGGGTCGAGCACCGCGCGAGCGAGGTCTTCCTGGGCCTTGCGGTTCTCGGCGTTGCTCAGCTTGAACATCACCAGGGAATCGATGTTGTAGTCGAAAGCCTTCTGCGTGCCGGGGAACGGCAGGCACTGGTAGTCCTTGCCCGCCACCTTGCCGGCGGCAGTGAACTCGCTCTTGGCCCAGTCGCCCATGATCTGCATGCCGGCCTTGCCGTTGATCACCATGCCGGTGGCGACGTTCCATTCGCGGCCGGCAGCGTCGGCATCAACGTAGCTGTGCAGCTTCTTCAGCGCGGCGAAGACGTCGGCCATCTGCGCGCCGGTCAGCGTCGCCTTGTCCTGCTCGACGAAGGCCTTGCGGTAGCCTTCGGGGCCCATCTTGCTGAGCACCAGATTCTCGAACAGCGTGCCGTCCTGCCAGGGCTGGCTACCGTGGGCGAGCGCCGTGAAGCCGGCAGCCTTGAGCTTGTCGGCGGCGGCGAAGAGCTCGTCCAGGGTGGTCGGCGGCGTGGCGCCGGCCTTCTTGAAGACTTCCGGGTTGATGTACAGCCAGTTGACCCGGTGCACGTTGACCGGCACGGCCACGTAGTCGCCCTTGTACTTCATGATCTGCGCCACCTGCGGCGGCAGCAGTTGGTCCCACTTGCCTTCGGCAGCGACGTCGTTGAGGTCGGCGAGCAGACCGAGTTCGCCCCATTCCTGGATGTCCGGCCCCTTGATCTGCGCGGCGGCCGGCGGATTGCCGGAGACGGCGCGGGTCTTCAGCACGGTCATGGCGGCTTCACCACCGCCCCCGGCGACGGCAAAGTCCTTCCAGGTGTGGCCCTTGGCCTCGACGAGTTTCTTCAGGGTTTCGGCGGCGCGCTTCTCGCCAGGGGAAGTCCACCAGTGCAGCACTTCGACTTCACCGGCGTGGGCCAGCATCGGGGAGAGACAGAAAGAGGAAAGACAGATGGCGGCCGACAGGCGACGGATCGCATTCATGGGGAGCACCTTGTTCTTGTTATTGGAGGCAAGTCTGCGCTTGCGATGGTCCGAGTCTATCCAAGGCATTCCGCTCTCCGGGTAACGAAGCGATCTTCGATTGTCACGGGGTGGTGACATTGGGCAGGTGTTCATTGGGAAAGTTGCCGGGAGCACGAGGCGCCTTACTCCACCTCCAACCTCGGTAACCGCAACGTCACCCGCAACCCGCCCTCGCGGCGGTTCTGCAGGGTGACTTCGCCACCGTGGGTGTGGGCGATGTTGCGTGCGATGCCCAAGCCAAGGCCGTAGCCCTGGCCCCGTTCGGACAGCCGGAAGCGCGGCTCGAAGACCTTCTCCAGGCGTTGCTCCGGCACGCCGGGGCCCTGGTCGTCGACGTGCAGCACCACGGCATCGGCATCGTCCTCGATACTCAACTGCGCGCGCTCGCCGTACTTCAACGCGTTGTCCAGCAGGTTGCCGATGCAGCGCTTGAGCGCCAGCGGCTTGCCGGGATAGGGCTCGCGCGCCGCGCCGATGACCTGAACCCGGCCATCGGCGAGGTAGGGACCGGCGATGTACTGCAGCAGCTGGTTGAGGTCTACCGGCTCGATATTCTCGTGGATGTCGGTGTCCTTCACGCATTGCAGCGCGCCCTTCACCAGCAGTTCCAGTTCGTCGAGGTCGTGGCTGAACTTGTCCCGCGCCGGCTCGTCTTCCAGCAATTCGACCCGCAGGCGCAAGCGGGTGATCGGCGTGCGCAGGTCGTGGGAGATACCGCTGAACAGCTGGCCACGCTCGTTGACGTAG
Source organism: Pseudomonas sp. HS-18 (assembly GCF_020401845.1). Taxonomy (NCBI): domain Bacteria; kingdom Pseudomonadati; phylum Pseudomonadota; class Gammaproteobacteria; order Pseudomonadales; family Pseudomonadaceae; genus Pseudomonas; species Pseudomonas sp. HS-18. The sequence continues at coordinate 2,096,980 of NZ_CP084413.1, read as the reverse complement.
CGGTCGATGCGCTCGCGCATGGTGTTGAAAGCCCGTGAGACTTCCACCAGTTCGCTCGCCCCGTTCTCCTCCAGCGGCTGGTCCTGGCCGCCCAGGGCAATGTCGCGGGCGGCGCGGGCGAGGCGCTTGAGCGGGCGGCTCTGCCAGTGCACCAGCAAGCCGGTGAACAGCAGCAACAGCAGACTGGTGAAGGCGATGGAGATGATCTGCTGCGGCGGCAGGCCTTCGGGCTCCAGGGTGACGTAGGGCGCCGGCATCAGGCTGGCGATGTACAGCCATTCGCTCTCGCCGATGCGGATCTGCGTGACCAGCACCGGCGGGTTCACCGGCTCCAGGGTCAGTGCGTAGTGCGCCCAGGAGCGCGGCAGCTCCTCCAGCTTCAGCTCGCCATTGAACAACCGCAGATCGTCGGGGCTGACGAACTCCACCTGCAGCTCCACGTCCTTGCCCAGCTTCTGGTGCAGCACGTCCTGCACGATGTCGAGCACCGCCTGCTTGTTCGTCGTATCGGGCAGCGCGCGCAGGTTCAGTGGCCGCTCGTTGAGCGAGACGAAGAAGCGCGTGCCGCCCATGCTGCGCAACTGGTCCAGCACCAGCGGGCGGTAGCCGATGGGCAGCGAGCGGAAGTAACTGACGCTGGCGGCCATGGAATAGGCCAGGCTGCGCGAGCTGGTGAGCAGGCCGTCGCGCTGGCTGCTGCGCAGGTGGGATATCCAGAACAGGCTCGACAGCCCCTGGGCGAGCAGCACCGCCAGCAGGGTGAGCAGCAGCATGCGGCCGAGCAGCGAGCGCGGTACCAGGGCCCAGCGGCGGCGCTCACTCATGGCCGGCGAGGTGCGGGCGAACCTGGGCAGCCAGCAGGTAACCGCTGCCGCGCACGGTCTGGATCAGCCGCGCCGGCTTCTCGGTGTCACGCAAACGCTGGCGCAGGCGTGACACGGCCATGTCGACGATACGCTCCAGCGGCATCACCTCGCGGCCACGGGTGGCACTGGCGATGGTGTCGCGGTCGAGAATCTGCCGGGGGTTGTCGAGAAACAGCTTGAGCAGCGCAAAGTCGGCGCCACTAAGGAAGTGCTCCTCGCCGTCCTCGTGGAACAGCCGGTGGCTGATGGTATCCAGCCGCCAGTCGTCGAAGGCGATGACTTCGCCGCCGCGCACCTGGGTGAACTGCGCGCGACGCAGCAGCGCCTTGATCCGCGCCAGCAGCTCGCGGGGGCTGAAGGGTTTGCCGAGGTAATCGTCGGCACCCAGTTCCAGGCCCACCACGCGGTCGGCCTCGTCGGAACTGGCGGTGAGCATGATTACCGGCATGCAGGCGTGGCGCTGGTGCGAGCGGATCCAGCGGCACAGGCTGAAGCCGTCTTCGTCGGGCAGCATCACGTCGAGGATCGCCAGGGCGGACTCCTCATCGCACAGCGCGCGGCGGAAGTCCTCGCCGTTGGCGACGGCGCGCACCTGGAAACCGGCGCGGCTCAGGTAGGTGTCCAGCAACTCGCGGATTTCCTGGTCGTCGTCCACCAGCAGGATGGATTTGGCAGGCTGGTTCACTTCGGGCGTCCTTTCTTGTTGTTTTCAACGGTGGCGCGGTGAATCAGCCTTCGTTGCGCAGTGCCTGTTCCAGGGCCACGCCGGCGCCGAACAGCCCCGGATGATCCGCGGTCATGACCCACACCGGCACCGGATCGAGATAAGGCCCGCTGGTCTTGCCGCGGGTGCGGAACGCCTCGGCGAAGCCGCTGCGCTGGAAGCGTTCGAGGAAGCGCGGGACGATGCCGCCGGTGATGTACACGCCGCCCAGCGCGCCGACCGTCAGCACGGCGTTGCCAGCGACCCGCGCCAGCCACAGGAAGAAGTGCTCCAGCACGGCGTCGGCGTAGGCGTCGCCGGCCATGGCGCGCTCGCCGATCTCGGCGGCAGTGGCGCATTTGGGTTCCACGCCATCGAGCTGGCAGCTCATGCGGTAGAGGTTTTCCAGGCCGCTGCCGGAGAGCACGCGCTCGGCCGAAACGTGGCCGTATTTCTCGCGCAGCAGTTGCCACAGGGCGAAGTCGCGCTCGGAGGTCACCGGCAGGTCGACGTGCCCACCTTCGCAGGGCAGCACTTCCCAGCCACCGTTCGGCAGCGGCATCAGGCTGCCGACGCCCAGGCCGGTGCCGGGGCCGATGATCAGCCTGGCGCGGCCTTCCAGCGCCCTGCCGGGCCGCACCTGCACCAGGTGTTCTTCCGACAGCCGCGAGGCTGCCCAGGCCATGGTGCTGAAGTCGTTCACCAGCAGCAGGTGGCTCAGTCCCAGTTCGGTGCGGAAGGCATCGCGCTGGATGACCCAGTGGTTGTTGGTGAACTTGAAGTCGCCGGCGCCGACCGGGCCGGCACAGGCCAGGCAGACATTCTCGACAGAAGAGAGCGGCTGGCCGACACGCTGCAGGTAATCGCGCACGGCGTCTTCCGGGCGCGGATAGTCGGCACAGGCCAGGACCTCGATGGATTCGAGGACTTCACCGCGCCACAGGGCGAAGCGGGCGTTGGTGCCACCGATGTCGCCGACCAGGGCGAAACCGTTCGAGGCGGAGTGAGCTTTGTTGGAGTTCATTGCGGGCTCGGGCCTGGAAGTTGGGTGAAAGGGTGCGGCGCGGAATCATGCCAGCATAGGCCAGCGCCGAAAACGCCCCGCGCGATGGACAGGCAGTCCCTTCGCGCGGGGCGCTGCGACAGTCAGCTCGGACCGTTCAGTTCAGCCGTGAAGCTGCAGGCGCCCTGCTCCGCCGGGCTGAAGGCATTGCGCATGAAGGCGAACAGCTCGCGGCCCATGCCCAGGTTATCAATGGCCGGAGTCTCGACGAGCGGACGCGCCTCCCATTCCGCCGCATCCACCAGCACGCGCAGTTCGCCGGTGGTGCCGTCGACGCGTACCAGGTCACCGTCGCGCAGCTTGGCCAGCGGGCCGCCATTGAGCGCTTCCGGGGACACATGGATGGCCGCCGGCACCTTGCCGGACGCGCCGGACATGCGCCCGTCGGTAACCAGCGCAACCTTGAAGCCGCGGTCCTGCAGCACGCCGAGGAACGGCGTGAGCTTGTGCAGCTCCGGCATGCCATTGGCCCGCGGCCCCTGGAAACGCACCACGGCCACCAGGTCGCGCTCCAGCTCGCCGGCCTTGAAGGCGGCGGCCAGGCTCGACTGGTCATGGAAGATGCGCACCGGCGCCTCGACGACCTGGTGTTCCACCGCAACGGCAGAGACCTTCATCACGCCGCGGCCCAGGTTGCCCTCCATCAGGCGCAGGCCGCCTTCCGGGGAGAAGGGGTTGTCGATGGGGCGCAGGATGTTCTCGTCCAGGCTCGCCGCCGGGCCTTCGCGCCAGACCAGCTTGCCTCCATCGAGGAAGGGTTCCTGGATATAACGACGCAGGCCCTTGCCGACCACGGTCTGCACGTCTTCGTGCAGCAGGCCGCCGTCGAGCAGCTGGCGGATCAGGAAGGACATGCCGCCCGCCGCCTGGAAGTGGTTGATGTCGGCCTGGCCGTTGGGATAGATGCGCGCCAGGGTCGGCACGATCTCGGAGAGGTCGGCCATGTCCTGCCAGGTCAGCTGGATGCCGGCCGCCTGGGCGATGGCGAGCAGGTGCAGGGTGTGGTTGGTGGAGCCGCCGGTGGCCAGCAGCGCCACCACCGAGTTGACCATGGCCTTCTCGTCGACGATCTCCGCCATGGGCACGAACTGGCCGTTCTCCGGCGTCAGGCGCGCGGCCTGGCGGGCGGCTTCGCGGGTCAACTCGTCGCGCAGCGGGGTGTTCGGGTTGACGAAGGAAGCGCCCGGCAGGTGCAGGCCCATCACTTCCACCAGCAACTGGTTGGTGTTGGCGGTGCCATAGAAGGTACAAGTGCCCGGCGCGTGGTAGGAGGCCATTTCCGAAGCCAGCAGCTCCTCGCGGGTGGCCTTGCCTTCGGCGAACAGCTGGCGCACCGCGGCCTTCTCCTTATTGGAGATACCGGTAGGCATGGGGCCGGCGGGCACGAACACCACCGGCAGGTGGCCGAAGCGCAGCGAGCCGATCAGCAGGCCGGGGACGATCTTGTCGCACACGCCCAGGCACAGCGCGGCATCGAACATGTTGTGCGACAGCGCGATGGCGGTGCCCATGGCGATCACGTCGCGGCTGGCCAGGGACAGTTCCATGCCCGGTTCGCCCTGGGTGACGCCATCGCACATGGCCGGCACGCCGCCGGCGAACTGGCCGACCGAACCGATCTGCCGCAGGGCGTCCTTGATCAGCTCGGGGAAGCGCTCCAGCGGCTGGTGCGCGGAGAGCATGTCGTTGTACGCGGAGACGATGGCGACGTTGGCCTGGTTCATCAGCCGCAGCGCCTGTTTGTCGGAATCACCACAGGCCGCAACGCCGTGGGCGAGGTTGCCGCAGGGCAGCGTGCCGCGGTGCGGGCCCTTGGTGGCGGCAGCCTTGACCAGGTCGAGGTAGCGCTGTCGCGTGGCCGCGCTGCGGGCCTGGATACGCTGGGTGACTTCAAGCACACGGGGGTGCATGGCAGCATTCTCCTACAGACTATCAGTTGTTGTTTTTACAACATAATTGTTTATTCCAAGGCGTTTACTTTTCAACGACGTGGAAATTTAATGGTTTTTACCACAACAAAAGAAAAGAGACGACCTCAATGACTATACGCCTGGCAATCAACGGATTTGGCCGCATCGGTCGGAACGTGGTCCGCGCGCTCTACTCGGGCGGCTATCGCCAGCACCTGCAAGTGGTGGCGATCAACGACCTTGGCGACGCCGCGATCAACGCCCATCTGCTGCAGTTCGATAGCGTGCATGGGCGTTTTCCCGGCCAGGTCGAGCATGACGCCGAAAGTCTCAGGGTAGAGGGCGACGTGATTGCCGTCACGGCCATCCGCGATCCGGCGCAGCTGCCATGGAAGGCGCTGGCGGTGGATATCGTGCTCGAATGCACCGGCCACTTCACCTCTCGCGACAAGGCTGCCGCGCACCTGCAGGCCGGCGCGCGCCAGGTGCTGATCTCGGCGCCGGGCCAGGGTGTCGACGCCACGGTGGTCTTCGGCGTCAACGAAGGCATCCTGCGCGCCGAACACCAGATCGTCTCCAACGCCTCCTGCACGACCAACTGCCTGGCGCCGGTGGCCCAGGTGCTACACCGCGAACTGGGCATCGAGCACGGCCTGATGACCACCATCCATGCCTATACCAACGACCAGAGCCTCTCCGACGTCTACCACAGCGACCCGTACCGGGCGCGTTCGGCCACCCAGTCGATGATCCCGACCAGGACCGGCGCCGCCGAAGCGGTGGGCCTGGTGCTGCCGGAACTGGCCGGCAAGCTGACGGGGCTGGCGGTGCGGGTTCCCGTCATTAACGTTTCGCTGGTGGACCTCACGGTGCAGGTCGGCCGCGATACCAGCGCGCAGGAAATCAACGAGTTGATGGAGCGTGCCAGCGAGCTTTCGCCGATCCTCGGCTTCAACCGCCTGCCGCTGGTCTCGGTGGATTTCAACCGCGATCCTCGCTCGGCCATCTTCGATGCCAGCCATACGCGGGTGAATGGGCGGCTGGTGAAGGTGATGGCCTGGTACGACAACGAGTGGGGGTTTTCCAATCGGATGCTGGATACGGCGCAGGTGATGGTTGCCTCACGGGGGTAAACGGTACCGGCTGCCCGCAAGAGCCCCTCACCCCAGCCCTCTCCCAGAGGGAGAGGGAGCCGATTGTTCCGGCTGGCGCCATTGGCTCTCCCTGCGCCAAACGGTCCCCTCTCCCTCTGGAGCGGGGCGCGCAGCCAGGGTCAGGGTGAGGGAAAGGCGGGGCACAGAGCTGCCAGGTTGGCCTGTTCAGCGATACAGCCGCTTCCCCTGTGCCTCCAGCACCAGCAGGCGCATGTCGGCCTCGGCCCGGATCGCTTCCTGGCCGAGATGATCGACGCGCTTCCACGCCTTGATTTCCTCGCGGCTGCGGCCACAGCCCAGGCAGATACCTTCTTCGAACTCGCAGACCTTGATGCACGGACTCTTCACGGACTTCCTCGTGGTTTCGGCTGGATGAATGTCAGTGGGTCTCTACTAATGGACACCCGCGCGGCGCCAAGGTCCAACTCGATTTCCCCATCGGCGCCATCGACCCTGGCAATCGAAGGGTGCGCACCTTGCTAGAATCCGCCGTCCACGCTGCCCGACCTCGCCCATGCTCGCCCTCAAGCTCACCCTCGTTCCGCTGTTCCTGCTGCTGGTCTCGCTCTCCGGGCGCTGGTGGGGCCCGGCCGTGGCCGGCTGCCTGGCCGCCCTGCCCGCCATCGCGGGGCCGATCCTCTACCTGATCACCGTGGAGCACGGCCGCGACTTCGGTGCCCACGCCGCGCTGCTCGCACTGGCCGCGATCTTCGCCGCTGAAGCGTTCAACTTCGCCTATGCCTGGATCTGTCGGCGCCATGGATGGCTGCTGGCATTGACCGGCGCCATGCTCGCCTGGCTGGTGGCCGGCTGGGCTCTGACCCAACTGCCCGCCTCGCCCGTATGGGCGTTGCTCGCTGCGGCCGTGGGCGCGTTGACCAGTCAGCTGTGCATGCCCCGTGCCGAGCTGAGCGCCGCCGTCGCTCCACTGGGCCGCTTCGAGCTGGGCCTGCGCATGCTCGCCGGCGCGCTGCTGACGCTGGCCGTCACCGCCCTCGCCGGCTGGGCCGGCCCCAGCTGGAGTGGCTTGCTGGCGGTGTTCCCGCTGCTCTCCATCGTGCTTTGCGTGTCGTCCCAGCGGCTGCACGGGCCGGGGTTCGTCATTGCCCTGTTGCGCGGCATGGTCACCGGGCGCCCGGCTTTCGCGGCTTTCTGCCTGTGCCTGGCGCTGCGTTTGCCAGGCAATGACATCCTGCCCAGCTTTGCCGAGGCGGCACTGCTGGCCGTTCTGCTACAGGGCACAGTGCGCTGGCTGATCGGCGTGCGATCGCGACGACTCGCCAAAGCCGCCTGACAAAGAAAAACGCCACGGCTGAACCAGCCGTGGCGTTTTCGTCTGCAGCAGCGGGTAACGCTTAGAGCAGCGTGAAGCTCTGTTCCTTCACGTTGTCCGAATCCAGGCCGACGTAGACCTTGAACTCGCCCGGCTCCGAGGCATAGCGCAGCTGGCTGTCATAGAAGCGCAGGTCTTCCTCGCGGATCGGGAACTGCACCACCTTCGACTCGCCCGGCTGCAGCAGGATCTTCTCGAAGCCCTTGAGCTCCTTGATCGGACGACTGATGGACGCGGCGACGTCGCGCAGGTAGAGCTGCACGGTGGTTTCGCCGGCGACCTTGCCGGTGTTCTTCACGGTGACGCTGGCGGTCAGCTGGTCGCCCTTCTTCAGCTTGCTGCCCGACAGCTTCACGTCGGAGACGCTGAAGTCGGTGTAGCTCAAGCCGTAGCCGAACGGGTACAGCGGGCCGTTCTCCGAGTCGAAGTAGCGCGAGGTGTACTTGTTCGGGTGCTCGTGGTCGAACGGGCGGCCGGTGTTCAGGTGGTTGTAGTAGATCGGCACCTGGCCCACCGAGCGCGGGAAGGTCATGGTCAGCTTGCCCGACGGGTTGTAGTCGCCGAACAGCACGTCGGCGATGGCGTTGCCGCCTTCGGTGCCGCTGAACCAGGTTTCCAGCACGGCGTCGGCGTTGGCGCTTTCCCAGCGCAGGTCCATCGGCCGGCCGTTCATCAGCACCAGCACCAGCGGTTTGCCGGTGGCCTTGAGGGCCTTGAGCAGCTCGATCTGGCTTTGCGCGATGTGCAGGTTGGTCTTGCTCGACGCCTCGTGGGCCATGCCCTGGGATTCGCCGACCACGGCCACCACCACGTCAGCCTGCTTCGCCTTCTCGACGGCTTCGTCGATCATGGCCTTCGGGCTGCGCGGGTCGACCTTCACATCGTCGCTGTACTCGTTGAGGTATTTGACGATCTCCGGATCGTCGGTGACGTTGGCGCCCTTGGCGTAGAGCAGCGCGGCGTGGCCACGGGTGGCGGTGCCCATGCCTTCGAGCACGGTCACGGCCTGGAAGGCCTTGCCGGCGGCGGACCAGCTGCCCATCACGTCGCGCTTGCTGTCGGCCAGCGGGCCGATCAGGGCGATCACGCCGTCGCGCTTGAGCGGCAGCACACCACCCTCGTTTTTCAGCAGGACCATGCCCTTGCGCGCGATCTCGCGGGCGTCGGCGCGGTGCAGGCGCTCTTCGGCATCGTTATCCACCGGGTCCTTGCCCTGCAGGTAACGGTACGGGTCCTGGAACAGGCCCATGTCCCACTTGGCGGCGAGCACGTCGCGGCAGGCACGGTCGATCTCGTCCTGACTGATCAGCCCGGCCTTGAGCAGCTCGGGCATGTGCTTGCCGTAGAGGTCGTCGTTCATGTTCATTTCGACGCCGGCGTTGATCGCTGCCTGGGTGGCATCGCGCTCCGTGGCGGCCACGCCGTGCTTGATCAGCTCCAGCACCGCGCCGTGGTCGCTCAGGGTCAGGCCCTTGTAGCCCCACTGCTTGCGCAGCAGGTCCTGCAGCAGCCACTTGTTGGCGGTGGCCGGCACGCCGTTGATGCTGTTGAGCGAGACCATTACCGCGCCGGCGCCGGCATCGATGGCCGCGCGGTAAGGCGGCAGGTAGTCCTGGAACATGCGCTGCGGGCTCATGTCCACGGTGTTGTAGTCGCGGCCGCCTTCGCCGGCGCCGTACAGGGCGAAGTGCTTGACCCCGGCCATGATGGTTTCCGGCTGGTTCAGGCCCTTGCCCTGGTAGCCCTTGACCACTGCGGCGGCGACCTTGCTGGTCAGCCAGGCGTCTTCGCCGAAGCCTTCGGAAACACGGCCCCAGCGTGGATCGCGGGCGATGTCGACGGTGGGCGAATAGGTCAGGTTGAGGCCATCGGCGCTGGCCTCGATGGCCGAGACGCGGGCGCTGCGTTCAATGGCCGCCAGGTCCCAGCTTGCCGCCAGCCCCAGGCCGATGGGGAATACGGTGCGGTGGCCGTGAACCACGTCGTAGGCAAAGAACAGCGGAATCTTCAGGCGGCTCTTCATGGCCGCGTCCTGCAGGTCACGGATGCCCGGACGGACCACGGTGTTGAACACTGCGCCGGTGGTGCCCTCGGCGATTTCCTTCAGCAGTACCGGCTTGGGATGGTCCGGCCCGACGCTGACCAGGCGCAGCTGGCCGATCTTCTCTTCCAGTGTCATGCGCTGCATCAGGCTGTCGATGAAGGCGTCCTTCGACTGGCCGGCGAGCGGTACGGCAGGAGCATCGGCAGGCGCCTGGGCGGCGGAAAGCGAAGCGCTGGTCAGGCCCAGCAGGAGACCGAGCCAGCAGATACGGCTGATTGGAGTTCTTTTCATATGGGTACTCAGCAGCCTGCGCGAAGCGCCGGGCCACTGTGGAATGTTGTTAGAGGGGCATCGAACAGGTGGGATTCCGGCGACTCCCCCGGGTGTAGTCGCCAGCGCCTTTCGAACGCGGCACATAAGGTCGTCGCGCCGAGGGCGGAAGTCAATCACCGAACAGCTGGAAAACGCCGGTGAATGGGTCTCAATGGTCGCGATTGAGCCGGTTGAATTCCATTTCCTCGCGCATGGCTTCGCGCAGGGCGCGTTCCTCGTCCCACTCTTCTTCCGGCGCGGGGGCCGGTGGCTGGGGCGCCGGTTCCGGCTGCGCAGCGGGCTCGGCTGGCGCACCGGGTTCGGCGGCACCTGCAGCCTCGGCGTCGGACGCGACTTCGGGCAGGCCGTGGACGCCGCTGAAATCGGCATCCACGCCGCTGTCTTCGTCGTCACTCGGCGGAAGGTCGATGAGGTCGTCGAAGTCGGTCTTCAGGCCCTGCTCCATCTCGTCCAGCTCGGCGAGCAGGCTGCGGAAGCTGGTTTCTTCCTTCGGTTCTTCCGGCGGCGCGGGCTCCGGCTCCTCGCCGGCATCGCGCACGGCCTGGTCGGCCAGTGCCTGCAGGGACGGCGGGATGTAGTCCTCGTCGTACTCCTCGGGGCCGGGCAGGCTGACGGTGGGCGCCATGTCCTCGAGGATCGGCTGCGGCTCGGGCTCCATCAGCTTCAGCTCGGCCAGCGGCGGCAACTCCTCCAGGCTCTTCAGGTTGAAGTAGTCGAGGAAGGTCCGGGTGGTGGCCAGCATGGCCGGGCGGCCGGGGACTTCACGGTAGCCGACGATGCGGATCCACTCGCGCTCCATCAGCGTCTTGACGATCTGGGTGTTCACCGCGACGCCACGGATTTCCTCGATCTCGCCACGGGTGATGGGCTGGCGGTAGGCGATCAGCGCCAGGGTCTCCAGCAGCGCGCGGGAATAGCGCTGCGGGCGCTCCTCCCACAAACGGCCCACCCAGGAGGCGAACTTCTCGCGCACCTGCAGGCGGTAGCCGGTGGCAACTTCCTTCAGTTCATAAGCCCGCCCGGCACAGGACAGGCCCAGCACCGCCAGCGCGTCGCGGAACTGCTGCGGCTCGGGGCGCTCGGCTTCCTCGAACAGCTCGCCGAGGCGCTCCAGCGACATGGGCTTGCCGGCAGCCAGGAGGATGCCTTCGAGCAGGGTCGCCAGTTCTTGCGGGTCGGAGAGATTCATCGGGAAGCTCGGGTCAGGTCATAAGGTTGCGGTACAGGCGGGAAAACTACTCAAAGCGCGGCGCCAGGGCAACGCTGTCGGATCACAGCGGTTCTTCGTCCGGCTCGCTGCCGGCCTCGGCGATCTCGTCGAAGTGGCCGTCCTCGAAGGTCAGGTCAGCCGGCACCTCCTCGCGGGGCTCGAAGACATCCTCGTCGCCCTCCTCCAGCACCTCCTCGACGGGTGCAGCGCCTTCCTGCACCTCGCTGCGGGCACGGACGTGGATCGGCGCGAAGGCCTCGTTCTGCACCAGCTCCACCAGTTGCTCCTTCACCAGTTCCAGCACCGCCATGAAGGTCACCACCACGCCCAGCTTGCCTTCCTCGACACGGAACAGCGTGATGAAGGGCACGAAACCCTCGCCCTTCAGGCGCTCGAGGATCTCGCTCATGCGCTCGCGGGTGGAGAGCATTTCGCGGGTGACCTGGTGGCTTTCGAACAGGTCGGCGCGGCGCAACACCTCGGCCATGCACAGCATCAGCTCCTGCATGTCCACGTCCGGCAGCAGCCGGCGCGCCCGCGCATCCGGCGCGGCGATGGTCGGCACCACGTAGTCGCGACCCAGGCGCGGCAGTTCGTCGAGGTCCTCGGCGGCCTTCTTGAAGCGCTCGTACTCCTGCAGGCGGCGGATCAGCTCGGCGCGCGGGTCGTCCTCTTCTTCCTCGGCCTCGGCCGAGCGCGGCAGCAGCATGCGCGACTTGATCTCGGCGAGCATGGCGGCCATTACCAGGTACTCGGCGGCCAATTCCAGGCGCACCGACTTCATCAGCTCGACGTAGCCCATGTACTGGCGGGTGATCTCCGCCACGGGGATGTCGAGGATGTTGATGTTCTGCTTGCGGATCAGATAGAGCAGCAGGTCGAGCGGGCCCTCGAAGGCTTCGAGGAACACTTCCAGAGCATCCGGCGGGATGTACAGGTCCTGCGGCATCTCCGTCAGGGCCTCGCCGTAGACGAGCGCCAGCTGCACCGGCACCTGGTATTCAGGGGCGGCGGCAGGGGCTTCCGGCTCGGTCAGGTCACTCATCGGCCACTCGTCAGGCTCAGGGTTGGAAGGCGGCATTATCCCTGCTTTTGCCGGCGGCGCGAGGGGCTTTTGGCGGATTCGCAGCGCACTCGGCACACCTGTGCGTAGGAGCAACTGTCTTCTTCTGCGAGTCCGTGCTCGGGGGTTCCTCCCTCTCCCCAGCCCTCTCCCTGAAGGGAGAGGGAGCCGTCCGTCCCGGCTGATGCCATGGTTTCATCCTACTCCGAACGGTCCCCTCTCCCCCTGGGAGAGGGTTAGGGTGAGGGCTGATCCGAGTACAGGACTGTCGGGTAGGAGCGACTCTGTCCGCGATCGTTTTCCGGCGGCTCCGAGCCGGCCGGCGGCACATGGCGGACGGAGTCCGCTTACGCAGTCGGCAAGACCGCGTGCTCAGCGGTACGACAGCCCCATGGCATGCCGCACCTCCACCAGGGTCTCCCGCGCCGCCTCACGGGCGCGCTCGGCGCCTTCGGCGAGGATGCTGCGCACCAGTTCGGGGTTGTCCTCGTAGTCCAGCGCGCGCTCCTGGATCGGCGCCAGCTCCTGGAGGATCGACTCGATCAGCGGCCGCTTGCAGTCCAGGCAGCCGATCCCGGCGCTGCGGCAGCCTTCCTGCACCCACTGGCGGCAGCCGTCGTCGGAATAGATCAGGTGCCACTGCCACACCGGGCAGCGTTCCGGATCGCCCGGATCGCGACGGTGCACGCGCGCAGGGTCCGTGGGCATGCGCGCGATCTTTTCCTCGATCACGGCCGGGCTGTCGCGCAGGGCAATGGTGTTGTGGTGCGACTTGGACATCTTCTGCCCGTCCAGCCCCGGCATCTTCGGTGCGTGGCTGGTCAGGGTGTGCGGCTCGGGCAGGAGCATGCGGCTGCTGCCTTCGAGGTAGCCGAACAGCCGGTCGCGGTCCCCCAGGGTCAGGCTCTGCTGCTCCATCAGCAGCGCGCGGGCGGTTTCCAGCGCTTCGGCGTCGCCCTGCTCCTGCCAGGCCCGGCGCAGGCTGACGTACAGCTTGCCGGTCTTCTTGCCCAGGCGGGCGATGGCAGTCTGCGCACGGTCTTCGAAGTCCACCTCGCCGCCGTACAGGTGGTTGAAGCGGCGGGCGATCTCGCGGGTGAATTCGACATGGGCGAACTGGTCGGAGCCCACCGGCACCAGGCCTGCGCGGTAGATCAGGATATCCGCGGCCTGCAGCAGCGGGTAGCCGAGAAAGCCGAAGGTGGAGAGGTCCTTGTGGACCAGTTTCTCCTGCAGTTCCTTGTAGGTGGGCACACGCTCCAGCCAGGACAGCGGGCAGATCATCGACAGCAGCAGGTGCAACTCGGCGTGCTCGGGGGCCTGGGACTGGATGAACAGCGTCGCCGCGCTGGGGCTGACGCCCACCGCCAGCCAGTCGATGGCCATGTCGCGCACGTGCTGGCGGATGCTGGCGGTCTCGTCGTACTCGGTGGTCAATGCATGCCAGTCGACGATGGAGAAGTAACACTCGTATTCGTGCTGGAGTTTCACCCAGTTCTGCAGCACGCCGTGGTAATGCCCCAGGTGCAGGCGCCCGGTGGGGCGCATGCCGGACAGCACGCGGCGCAGGGATTCGACGCTGGTCAAGCGGTCAACCTCGCGGGTTCGGCGATGGAACGAGGGAGTATAGCCAGCACGCCGGGCGTGTTCAGGCGTTGACCATGAAGGGTTCCGGATCGCCGCAGCCGACGCGTACCACCACCGGGTCTTCGTCGGTGAGGGCGATCACGGTGGAGGCTTCGCCGCCGCCGAAACCACCATCGATGATCAGGTCGACCAGGTGTTCCAGCTGGTCGCGCATCTCGTAGGGGTCGTTCAGTGGCTCCGTCTCCCCCGGCAGGATCAGGCTCACGCTCATCAGCGGCTCACCCAGCTCCTCCAGCAGCGCCAGGGCGATCGGGCAGGCCGGCACCCGCAGGCCAATGGTGCGGCGCTTGGGGTGCAGCAACATGCGCGGCACTTCGCGAGTGGCATTGAGGATGAAGGTATAGGGGCCGGGTGTATGCGCCTTGAGCAAGCGGAACAGGCGCGTGTCGACCTTGGCGTAGAGGCCGAGCTCCGACAGGTCACGGCAGACCAGGGTGAAGTTGTGCTTGTCGTCCAGCCGGCGGATGTGGCGGATGCGCTCCACCGCGGCCTTCTCGCCGATGCGACAACCCAACGCATAGGACGAGTCGGTGGGATAGGCGATCACTCCCCCCTGGCGGACGATCTCCACGGCCTGCTTGATCAGGCGCGCCTGGGGATTTTCCGGGTGGATCTGAAAGAACTGGCTCATGGAGTCTCCTCGATCCCGATAGCGTTCTCGGCACTGGCGAAGCGCGGCCAGAGTGGCGGCAGGTCCTCCGGCACGCTGCGGTACAGCCCCAGCTCCGACCAATCACTGGGACCGTGGAAGTCGCTGCCAGCCGTGACCATCAGGCCGAACTCGCGGACCAGGATGCTCAATACGCCGACCTGCTCGGCCGGCTGCGGGCCGTTACAGACTTCCAGCGCATGGCCGCCGGCGGCGATGAAATCCGCCACCAGCTTGCGCCGCTTGGTGCGGGTGAAATCGTACTGGTAGGGGTGCGCGAGGCTGACCCAGGCGCCGGCCGCGCGCAGGGTGCCGACGGCGTCGGCGAGGCTCGGCCAGTGCTGCTTGACGTCGCCCAGCTTGCCGGCGCCCAGCCACTTGCGGAAGGCTTCGGCGCGGTCCTTGACATGGCCCTGGCGCAGCAGGAACTCGGCGAAGTGCGGGCGTGCCGGCGCGTTTTCGCTGTCGCCCAGCTCCGCCTGGATCGCCCGCGCGCCCTCGAAGGCTCCGGGCATGCCCTTGGCTTCCAGGCGCCGGCCGATCTCCTCGGCACGGCTCCAGCGGGCGCGGTGCAGGTCGCCCAGCGCCTTCACCAGCGGCTCGGCCGTCACGTCGAAGCCATAGCCCAGCACATGAATGGTCGCCCCACCCCAGGTGCAGGAGACCTCGACGCCATCCACCAGCTCCATGCCCAGCGCCTCTGCAGCGCGGCGCGCCTCGGGCAGGCCGTCGAGGGTGTCGTGGTCGGTCAGCGCCAGCACGCGCACGCCGCGCCCGTGGGCACGCTCGACCAGGGCGGTCGGGCTGAGCTGTCCGTCGGACGCGGTGCTGTGGCAGTGCAGGTCGACTCGCATGCGGTTTCCTGGGGACGAGGGGATAACTTTCTGTATAGACGCTTCTGTGCCAACGCTCCCGCGGCAACGGCTTGAAACCATGATCTGACGCAGCGTTGGGCGGATGGCCCTTTCAGTTCACCCGCAGGTTGGTATTATGCCGGCTCTACTGGGCTCTGGCTGCCGTAATGAAGCAATTCATCGATTTCATTCCCCTCATCCTCTTCTTCATCGTCTACAAGCTCGACCCGCGCAACGTCGAACTCGCCGGCCAGAGCTTCTCGGTCGGGGGAATCTACAGCGCCACGGCCGTGCTGATCGCCACCTCCGTGGTGGTCTACGGCGCCCTGCTGATCAAGCAGCGCCGATTGGACAAAGGCCAGTGGGTGACGCTCGCCGCCTGCCTGGTGTTCGGCGGCATGACCCTGGCCTTCCACAGCGAAACCTTCCTCAAATGGAAGGCACCGGTGGTGAACTGGCTGTTCGCCCTGGCCTTCGCCGGCAGCCACTTCATCGGCGACCGCCCGCTGATCCAGCGCATCATGGGCCATGCGGTCAACCTGGCCGACGCTCTCTGGGCGAAGCTGAACATCGCCTGGGTGCTGTTCTTCCTGATCTGCGGCTGTGTCCAGTTGTTCGTCGCCTTCACCTTCCAGAGTATCTGGGTGGACTTCAAGGTATTCGGCAGCCTGGGCATGACCCTGCTGTTCCTGATCGGCCAGGGCGTGTTCCTGGCCCGCCACATGCACGATGAACCTACCGGCGAAAAACCCAAGGACTGACATGCTCTACGCGATCATTGCCCGTGACATCACCGCCTCCCAAGAACGCCGCCTGGCCGCGCGCCCCGCGCACATCGCCCGCCTGGAGCAACTGAAGGAAGAGGGCCGCCTGGTCCTGGCCGGCCCGCACCCGGCCATCGACAGCAACGACCCGGGCGCCGCCGGCTTCACCGGCAGCCTGATCGTCGCCGAATTCGACTCCCTGGCCGCCGCGCAAGCCTGGGCCGACGCCGACCCGTACCGCGCCGCTGGCGTCTACGCTGAAGTCGTGGTCAAGCCATTCAAGAAAGTCCTGCCGTAACGACGCCCCATCGTTGCAGCCCCAGGGCAGGGACGCCGGGGATGCGCAGTCGTATCCGCCGGCCCATCCGGGCAGGCGCCGTATCATCGAACAAGGAGTCCCGATGTATCGTCTGCCCTTGCTGCTCTGCCTCGCCCTGCCCCCCGCCGCCCTGGCCGAAGAGCCCGCCACGGAACCACCGGCACCGGCACTGTCCAATACTCAGCCCGCCGCCCTGCCCGACAATGCCCCCAGTACCGAGGCCAATGCCGAGCAGGAAACCGCTGAACGCCTGAAGGAACTGGAAAGCCGCCTCGCCGAAAGCGAGCAGCAGCGCCAGGTTCTGGCCACACAATTGGCCAACCCGGACAATAGCCAGGACGAAGCTCAGATCGTCGGTCTGCGCCAGGAGAACCAGCGCCTGAAACTGCAATTGCGCGAAGCGCAGGCCAACCAGCCGCCTCGCCTGTTAACCGAGCAGCAGACCTGGTACGTCGCCGGCGCCGGCACGGCCCTGCTGGCCTTCATCCTCGGTGCACTGGCCCGCGGCAGGCGCCGCCAGCGCCGCGAATGGATCAACTGAAAGATGTCCCTGCATGAGTGAATTGCTGCTGATCGACGACGATGTCGAACTCTGCGAACTGCTGAGCACCTGGCTGACCCAGGAAGGCTTCAGCATCCGCGCCGCCCATGATGGCGCGCAGGCCCGTGCTGCACTCGGCAGCCGAGCGCCGGACGCGGTCGTGCTCGACGTCATGCTGCCCGACGGCAGCGGCCTGGAGCTGCTCAAGTCGCTGCGCAGCGACCACCCGGACCTGCCGGTGCTGATGCTCTCCGCCCGAGGCGAGCCGCTGGACCGTATCCTCGGCCTGGAACTGGGAGCCGACGACTACCTGGCCAAGCCCTGCGACCCGCGCGAACTGACCGCCCGCCTGCGCGCCGTGCTGCGCCGCAGCCACCCGGCGCAACCCGCCGCGCAACTGGAACTGGGCGACCTGGCGCTGAACCTGTCGCGCGGCGTGGTCAGCATCGGCCCCGAAGAGATCAGCCTGACCCTCTCCGAGAGCCGCATCCTCGAAGCCCTGCTGCGCCAACCGGGCGAGCCACTGGACAAGCAGGCCCTGGCGCAGCTCGCGCTGGGCCGCAAGCTGACGCTGTACGACCGCAGCCTGGACATGCACGTCAGCAACCTGCGCAAGAAGCTCGGCGGCCACCCCGACGGCCGCCCGCGCATCCTCGCTCTGCGCGGGCGCGGCTACTTCTACGCGCCCTGAACCCTCCGCACTGCTGGCCTGGGCCGCTCTGGCCCGGGCTTTCGTAAAGATTCCAGCAGGGCCTCACCTAATCTTTACCGAAGCTTTACGTGGGCCTGACCGCCCTTGACCTTGCCGACCCTAGACTGGGCTCATCCGGTAACGACCGGCCCCTGAAAGGAGAAACACCATGCGCAAGACCCTGACCGCCCTGCTGATCGCCGCCGCCCTGCCGACCGTCGCGCTGGCGGCCACTCCCGCGCCGACCGACGCTCCGCCGCCGGCCCCGTTCATGAAAGACCATGGCCCCGGCAAGCACGGTGGCGAACGCGGCGGTGCGTTCCGCGAACTGAACCTGACCCAGGACCAGCGCCAGCAAGTCGGCAAGGTGATGGGCGACTCGATGAAGGATCGCCGCGCGATCACCGAGAAATACTGGAACAAGCTGCCCGAAGCCGATCGCAAGGCCATGCAGGAAGAGCTCAAGGCCAACCACGACAAGGCTGACGCCAGCATTCGCGGCATCCTCACTCCCGAGCAGCAGAAGAAGTTCGACGAGCTGAAGAAGCAGCGTGAACAGCGCAAGGCCGAATGGGCGGAATTCCAGACCTGGAAGGCCCAGAAGGACGGCGCCAAGACCAACTGATCGCTCCACGATGGGCAGGCGCCGGGTTATGCCCGGCGTCTTGCCGTGAGCCCTGACAACGGATAGACCATGCGGCTGAACAGGAAGACCATGCGTTCACTCTTCTGGCGGATCCTCGCCGCCTTCTGGCTCGCCCTGCTGCTGGTGGCCGGACTGTCCATCCTGCTGGGCCGCGCGCTGAACCAGGACACCTGGGTCATCGCCCGCTATCCGGGGCTGCACGACATCGCCAAGCAATGGACCCTGCTCTACGAAACACAAGGCCCGGAAGCCGCACAGCAATTGCTGGAAAGCCGGCGCAAGGACTACGAACTCTCGGTGCAGGTGCTCGACGAGACCGGCCAGCGCCTGGTCAACGGCACCTACCTGCCGCGCCCGCCGCGTCCGCGAGACAACCATTTCGACCGCGAGAACCTGCCGCGCTTCCCCTGGCGTCAGCTGAGCCAGGAATACACCAGCAGCCGCACCGACCAGACCTACCTGTTCATCTACCGCATTCCACACCCGACCCTGCAGGCCTGGCACCGCAGCAGTCTGCTCTGGCCGCTCAGCGCCCTGGGCATCGCTCTGGTGGTGCTGACTGTGTTCAGCCTGCTGCTGACCCTGTCCATCACCCGCCCGCTGAATCGCCTGCGCCGCGCCGTGCATGACCTCGGCCAGACCAGTTATCAACAGGACAGCCTCGCCCGCCTCTCTCGCCGTGGCGACGAACTGGGCGTGCTGGCCCGCGACTTCAACCGCATGGGCGCCCGCCTGCAAGGGCTGATCGGCAGCCAGCGCCAGCTGCTGCGCGATGTGTCCCACGAACTGCGTTCACCACTGGCGCGCCTGCGCATTGCCCTGGCCCTGGCCGAACGTGCCGGCCCCGAACAGCGCGCCGCCATGTGGCCACGCCTGGAACAGGAATGCGATCGCCTGGAAGCGCTGATCGGCGAAATCCTCGCCCTCGCCCGTCTCGACGCCGATCCCGGCCCCACCAGCCGCATCGACCTGCTGCCATTGTTCGAACGCCTGCGCAATGACGCGCAACTGCTCTACCCGGAACAGGACATCCAGCTCGACATCGCTGCGCAACTGGCCCTGGACGGCTGGCCGGACATGCTCGAACGCGCCCTCGACAACCTGCTGCGCAATGCCCTGCGATTCAACCCGGCGGACCAGCCGCTGGAAGTGCAGGCCCGGGTCGATGGCGATCGTGTGCGCATCAGCATCCGCGACCACGGCCCCGGCGCCAGCGAGGAACACCTGACGCAACTGGGCGAACCTTTCTTCCGCGCTCCCAACCAGAGCAGCGCAGGCCATGGCCTGGGCCTGGCCATCGCCCGGCGCGCCATCGAGCGCCACCATGGACGACTGCGCCTGGCCAACCATCCCGACGGCGGATTCGTCGCCAGCATCGACTTGCCACTACGCCGCCAGGTCGGCTGAACCCTGCGCACTTTCGGAGAGCAACCATGAGCCTGCCTGCCTTCGCTACCCCGATCCCCGCTCTGCAACAGCCACTGCCGCCGTCAGTCCTGCTGCGCAGCGAGCCCTGCGACGACCCGCAGTACCTGGTGCTGGCTGTAGAACTGGCACGTCACGCCGCGCGGTGGCGCACACGCTGGCCCGGCTTGCGCCTGAGCCTGCCGCAGAGTGGCACCTGGCCACTGGAAAGCTGGCCGGACGCGCTGGGCGAGGCCCTGGATTCGTTGCTGGAGGCGGCACTGGCGCGGCAACCGCACGCAGCGCTGAAACTCTTGCTCAGCTCCGCCCACGGAGAACTGCGCCTGGACCTGCACGGCCACGACCCGCAAGCGCGGGCCTGGCTGCCGGAGGCCCTGCCCCCGGCGCGGCGCCTGGCCGGCTGGCAGGGTGGCCACCTGTTCTGGCGCGCGCGCGACGGCGGCTGGAAGGTTCGCCTGGAACTGCCGCTCAGCCCCGCCAGGCGCTGACGAAGCCGGCCGGGTCCAGCGGCGCCGGGCGGCGCAGTTCGCCGACCGGCGTGCCGAGGTAGATGAAGCCGACGATGCGCTCATTCTCGGTCAGGCCGAGGCCCTCGCGCACCAGCGGATCGAATGCCATGGCGCCCGTCCGCCACATCGCCCCCAATCCTTCGACATAGGCTGCCTGGACGATACCGTGGGCGGCACAGCCTGCGGCCAGCCACTGCTCGATTTCCGGCACCTTGGGGTGCTCCTGCAGGCGTGCCACGGCCACCACCAGCAAGGGCGCGCGCAGCGGCATGGCGCGAGCCTTGTCCAGCGCCTCGGGCTTGCCATCCGGCTCGCTCGCTGCCACGGCGCGGGCGAACAGTTCGCCCAGTTCCTTCCGCGCCTCGCCTTCCACGGTGATGAAACGCCAGGGGCGCAGTTGCCCATGATCCGGCGCGCGCAACGCCGAACGGAACAGGCGGTCCAGCTGCTCGGCGGACGGTGCCGGCTCGCTCAGGCGGGCGTGGGACACACGGTTGAGCAACGCGTCGAGAGCCTCCATGGGCTGCCTCCAGTCAAACTCGAAAACCGCCATTGTAGACGCAAGGGGTTCGCATTTGCTGAGGAAAGACAGCGCCTCAGGCCACCCGCTCCGGTGACAATGTCGGCAACACCGGTGGTGTCAGCGGCGGCAGCCCATAGGCGGCGCGGGCCGCGTCGCAGTTCGGGTTGTGAACGCCATCGGTCCAGGACGCTTCGAACTCCCGGCAGGTCGAGGAACGCTGCTCGTACAGGGTGCAGCGCACCCCGCAGCCGACATCGCCCAGCAGCGCCGTACAACGCGATGGACGCACCTCGGTGCCACGCATGGCAACCAGGTGCGGGCTGACCTGGACAACCTGGTCATCGGGGACGATACCGCCAGAAGAGCGGCACTCGCCAAAATAGAAGGACACACGAAAATGCGCGCAGCAGGCGCCGCAGCTCAAACACGGATTGTGAGTGGACATGGATTCGAATGCACTAGAGAAACCGGCGAGCGCCGGCGGGCGGAGACAGATTCTATCCATCCCGTTGCACTTGTGAAGAGGGGGATTTCACGCGGTTTACAGGCAGCAGGCGACAGGTAAAATGGCCGATTCCCATTGGTTTCAGACCTCAGCGCATGGCCCTGCCGACACTACGCACCCTCGGATTCATCATCGGCATCTTCGTGATCACGCTGGCGGTCGCCATGCTGGTTCCCATGGCCACACTGCTCTACTACGGCCGCGCCCACGAACTGCACCCCTTCATCTGGTCGGCGATCATCACCTTCACCTGCGGGCTTGGCATGGTCATCCCCGGCCGCCCGGAGCAGGTGCACCTGCGTCCGCGGGACATGTACATGCTCACCGTGTCGAGCTGGGTGATCGTCTGTTTCTTCTCCTCCCTGCCCTTCATGTTCGCCCGGCACATCAGCTTCACCGACGCAATCTTCGAGAGCATGTCCGGCATTACCGCCACCGGCTCGACCGTCCTCAGCGGGCTGGACAAGATGTCGCCGGGTATCCTCATCTGGCGCTCGCTGCTGCACTGGCTGGGCGGTATCGGCTTCATCGCCATGGCGGTGGCGATCCTGCCGATGCTGCGCATCGGTGGCATGCGCCTGTTCCAGACCGAATCCTCGGACCGCTCCGACAAGGTCATGCCGCGCTCGCACATGGTGGCCAAGTACATAGTCGGGGTTTACGTGGCCATCACCATCGCCGGCACGCTGGCCTTCTGGTGGGCCGGCATGGGCCTGTTCGACTCGCTCAACCACGCCATGTCGGCGATCTCCACCGGCGGTTTCTCCACCTCCGACCAGTCGCTGGCCAAGTGGCACCAGCCGGCGGTGCACTGGGTCGCGGTGGTGGTCATGATCCTGGGCAGCATTCCCTTCGTGCTGTACGTCTCCATGCTGCGTGGCAACCGCAAGGCGCTGATCCGCGACCACCAGGTCCACGGCTTCCTCGGCCTGCTGCTGGTCACCTGGCTGGTGATGGGCACCTGGTACTCGGTGACCTCCAGCCTGCCCTGGCTGGACGCATTCCGCATCGTCGCGGTGAACGTGACCTCGGTGGTCACCACCACCGGCTTCGCCCTGGGCGACTACAGCCTGTGGGGCCACTTCTCGATCATGCTGTTCTTCTACCTGGGCTTCATCGGCGGCTGCTCCGGCTCCACCGCCGGCGGCATCAAGATCTTCCGCTTCCAGGTGGCCTTCACCCTGCTGCGCGCCAGCCTCTACCAACTGATCCACCCGCGCGCGGTGATCAAGCAGAGCTACAACGGCCACCGCCTGGACGAGGAGATCGTGCGTTCGATCCTGACCTTCTCGTTCTTCTTCGGCGCCACCGTCGGTGCCCTGGCGCTGGGCCTGTCGTTCCTCGGCCTGGACTGGATGACCTCGCTGACCGGCGCGGCCAGCACCGTGGCCGGCGTCGGCCCGGGCATGGGGCCGATCATCGGCCCCTCGGGCAACTTCGCCTCGCTGCCGGATGCCGCCAAGTGGCTGCTCTGCGGCGGCATGCTGGCGGGCCGTCTGGAGATCATCACGGTGCTGGTGCTGTTCACCCCGGCGTTCTGGCGGCACTAGCAAATTTGCAGGATGAACACGCAGTAGGATGGCGTGGAGCGCAGCGATACCCATCAATCCCAGGCGCCGACTGCGCCAGGCTTCTGTAGGAGCGAGCTTGCTCGCGAACGCTTGGGCGCCGGTATCAAGCGGTTCGCGAGCAAGCTCGCTCCTACAACCAGCCGCTTGGCGCCGGCGGAATCACAACTCCTCGCGGTACTCCCCCGGCGTCTTGCCGAACCAGCGGCGGAAGGCACGGAAGAAGTTGCTCGGCTCCGAGAACCCCAGCAGGTAGGCAATCTCCAGCAGTGTCATGCGCGGCGTGGCGAGGTACTGCTGGGCCAGCTCGCGGCGGGTGTCGTCGAGCAGTTGCTGGTAGCTGGTGCCCTCTTCCTGAAGGCGGCGCTGCAGGGTGCGTTCGGACAGGTGCAGCGCCTGCGCCACGTTCTCGCGCTTGGGCTCGCCCTGGGGCAGCAGGCGGCACAGGACCTGGCGCGTCTGGTGGCTGAAGCGGCTGCTGACGAAGCGCGCCAGGTATTCCCCGGCAAAGCGGTCGTGCAGGCGCGCCAGTTCCTCGTTGGCAGTGGGTAGCGGCGCAGCCATGTCCTCGTGGGAAAACAGCATCGCGCAGTCGGCGTGGCCGAAGCTCAGCGGCGCCTGGAACAGTTCCCGGTAGGGCTCGATGTCCTGCGGCGGCTCGCCCGCCAGGCGTACCTCGAGCGGCTTGATTGCCCGCCCGGTAATCCAGCGCAGCATGGCGGTCAGGCTGGCCAGCGAGCATTCCGCGCTCTGCCGCGGCACCGGCAGGCGGTCACCGTGGACCACGATGCGGTAGAGGCAGCCTTCGGGGAGGCGGCGGAAGCTCAGGTCGGCGCCCTCGGCAATGATCCGCTGGTAGCGCTCGAGCCGCTCGAAGCCCTCGCCCAGGTTGCGGCTGGACATCAGCGCGTAGCCCACCACCGGGAAAGCCGGGGTGTGCACGCGGGCAATGTTCAGACCGATGGCCGGATTGCCGGACAGCTCCACGGCGCGGTTCCACAGGCGGCTCATGGCGTCCTGCGGGAAGCGCGCATCGGGGTCGTCGAGGGCAGCGAAATCCAATCCCAGTTCGGCGAACAGCGCTCGGCTGTCCAGGCCTTCCAGTTCCAGGGACTGGACGATTCCCCGCACCCAACTGGACAGGGTCGTACGCTCAGGCATGCGTTTTCTTCTGGTTATGGTGGTCAACGGCGCCACCGCCAGTCAGCTGGCGGCGCAGGGGGATACTAAACTGGTCCCCTATGCCATCCGCAAGTCCGATAGCTCCAGCCTACACTGGGCCACCACAACAACAGGAGGTGCGCCATGAGCACCCAGACCGCCGATCGGTTCCGGAGCTTCGCCGAGTTCTACCCGTATTACCTGCAGGAGCACAGCAATGCCGTGTGCCGTCGCCTGCATTACGTGGGCAGCCTGCTGGTGCTGTCGATCCTCGCCTACGCCATCGTCAGCGGGCACTGGTTGTGGCTGCTGGCCATGCCATTGGCCGGCTACGGCTTCGCCTGGGTCGGCCACTTCGTGTTCGAGAAGAACCGCCCCGCCACCTTCAAGTACCCGTTGTGGTCGCTGATGGGCGACTGGGTGATGCTCAAGGACGCCTTTACCGGACGCATCCGCTTCTAAGGCTGCAACGCAACGGTTGCCCTCAGCGCGCCGCGTTACGTTGTGCCGTGCGCTCGAAGAGGATCGCCTGCACCTCCCCGCCGGCATGCTGCGCCACCCGTTTCCAGGTGGCCGGCACGTCGGGAATCTCCTGGTCGTTGTAGCGGCTCATCACCAGCCAGACGCGCCCCTGGTCCTGCGGCAGGTCCGCCAGGTGGTCGACGAAGGCATGCTGGCGGTCGTCGATCAGCGAACCAAAGCCATAACGCCCCGGCCGGCCCGAGCTGCCATCCGCCGCCGGTGCGGTGTAGAGCAATGGTTCGTGGCCGGTCTGGTTGTAATAGCGGAAGGTCAGGTACCAGAGGATGTCATCGACCACCACCCGGTCGCCGGCGCGGTAGTGGGCGTTGACGTAGGCCGCCATGCCGTCGAACTGCTCGTCCGGGTCGATGGCGATCGCGCGCCCCACCCCTAAGCCCTGCAACCCCAGCAGGGTCACCAGCAGCACCGTCCCCAGCGCACGGCGCTTATCCAGCAGGCGATCCAGCGCCAGCGCCAGCAGCAGCGGCAAGCCCAGGGCGAAAGCCGTGAGGTAGCGTTCGACGAAGACCGGGGAAATGAACGAGATGCCATACAGCAGCAGCAAGGGCATGCCGCAATAGAGCGCCAGCAGTACCCCGCCACGCTGGGGACTGCGGTCGGCGCGCAGCACCAGTGCAGCCGCCGCCACCAGCAGCAGGGGCACGCCGAGCAGCACGGGCCAGGGCAACTCGTTGCCATCGGATTGCGCCAGCCACTGCCAGAGCATCGAGGGTAGCGAGCGCGCATCCACCGGCGGCTGCCAGCCCACGTCGCCACCCGCTTCCAGCACCGCCATGTGGCGGATCAGGTCGAACAGCCCGGGCAACCAGGGCAGGAACAGCACGGCGATGGCCAGGTTGGCCAGCCACCAGTCGCGTCGGCGCAGCGGGCTGTTCGGCAGCGTTGCCAGCCACAGCCACTGCACGAGTGCGCCGAACAGGCTGAAGTAATGGGTGTAGAAGGCCGCGGTCATCAGCGCGACATACACCAGCAGATAGCGCCGCCGCTGCACCTGCCGCCAGTACAGCAACGCCAGCGTCGCCGCCAGCAACCAGCAGCCGAGCAGCGAATACATGCGCACTTCCTGGCTGTAACGTACCGCCGTGGGCAGCATTGCCAACAACAGCACAGCGATGAAAGTGGCCCGCGGCGAAGCCATCCGCCACACCAGCCAGCCGCCGAGAAACACCGCAAAGGTGCCGAACACGGCGCTGAACGATCGCAGCGAAAGAACGCCCTCGCCCGCCACTGCGACCCAGGCATGCAGCAGGAAGAAGTACAGCGGCGGATGCACGTCGTGAGCGGCGTGCTGCCAGAGCTGGACGGGCGAATAGCGGGCGAGGAACAGGCTGGAGGTCTCGTCCCCCCACAGTGCCGAATCCGACAGACCATAAAGGCGCAGGCACAGGGCGAGCACCAGCAGCGGCAGGAACCACCACTGGCGCAACAGGACAGGCAGAGTCGGCGGCTCGCGGGACAGCATCACACCCTCGCAGGAAAGACGTGCGTGCCGCTGAGTGTAAGCCAGGCAAGGCCGAAATCAGCGACGGATCAGCAGCTCCCGCGCACGGGCCTGGTCCGCGGGCGGCAGTTCAGCCAGCAGTTCCACCTCACCGGCGATCAGCGCACCCACCGGCACACCATCGCGATAGAGCACGCGGTTGCCGCTCACTGCCGGCACCTTGCGTCCCGGCAGCAGCGTGCCGGCGAGGTTCAGCGGATCCACCGCGGAGACCACCACCCATTCGCCGTTCGCCTCCCGGCGCCGGACTTCGCGCAGCAGGCCGACCGCTTCAGGGAGGGCGAACTGCTCGCCGGTCAGCCCGGCGACGAAGCGCCCGCCGCGGATTTCCCCGCGCGCCTCCAGGCGATGGTAGACCCGCAACAGGTCGCGCCACGGCGGCAGCCAGTCGGCCTCGCGGTCAAGCAGGCGCCAGCAGACCACGCCATAGCGGCGCAGCAGGGTCATGGCAACGTGTTCCAGGGTTTCCGCCGGCAACCGTGCTCCGGGCTCCAGCGCGGAGCGCCGCAGCAACGCCCAGCGCCCGGCATCGGCCATACCGAACAGCGGCGTGCGCGAACGGCGCTGCGGATGGCGACGCGCCGCCGGCATCAGCAGGGCGCGCAGGCCGGCGAAGCTGTCGGCATTCACCCGCCCAGCCGCCACCAGCTCGCCCAGCACGCTTTCCAGTTCGGTGCGCAGCAGGTGGCTGTCGCTGGCCAGTTCCTCGAAGAACGACGCGCCGTGCTCTTTGAGCACGTCAAGCACCTTGCCGGCCTTGGCCGACAGCTCGGCATCCGCCTGCCCCGCACTCAGCTCGCTCCACTGCGCCATCTGCGTGCGCGGAAGCAGCACGATGGGCGTGCTCTTCAGTGGCCCGCCGCGGGCCTTACCGGCGCTGCGACCGGGCAAGCGCGCCCAGACGATGCGACCGGCGCGGCAGAGGTCGTCCAGCCAGTTGATCCCGTAGTCGGCCACGCGGCTGGGCAGGATGTCGCTCTCCCAGGCCGAGGCTGCGGCCTGGAAGCCTTCCAGCTGACTGAGCACGCCGGCCAGGGACTCGGCCCCGCGCACCCGCGTGCCGCTGGCGACGCGCTGCCAGTCGAAGAGGAAGCGCATGAAATCGGCACGTTGCACCGGTTCGATTTCCCGGCGCAGGCGCTTCACCGTGTAACGATGGATACGCGCCAGCAAGTGGCGCTCGCACCACTCCTCTTCCTGCGCGCCCGGCGTGAAGCGGCCGCGCAGTACGTAACCCTCGCGCTCCAGGCTGGCCAGGGCGAAACCGGCATCGCCGGTGGATATCCCCAGGTCGTCGGCCAGCTCGCGCAACAGCCGCGGGCCGAAACCGGTCAGGCGCGCCCGTACCAGTTCGACCTGCGCCTCATCGGTCGTGCAGGGTTGAAGCAGTGACGGTGGCAGGTCCAGCAGTGGCGTCCGTGTGACCTGCGGATGCAGCGCCAGCCACTGGCTGAGCCGCTCCGCCGCCACCCAGACATCGCCCACCGGCAGCGCCAGGCGCGTCGCCCGGCCCGCCCTGGCCAGCGACTTGAGCAGGAAGGGCCAGCCCTCGTTGGCCTGTGCCTCGCTCTCGCGAATACCGCCCAGGCCCGTCAGCGCCTCGTGCATCTCGTCGGCGTCGCGAGCCTCCGGCCAGGCCTCGGCGCGCACCGCGTCGATGGCGTCGGCATCCAGCGCACCGAGGTCGTCGGCGCTTTCCGGATCGGTCCAGCGACGGCTCTGCACCGCCTGGGTACGCCGCTCCTCCAGTGGCGCATCGTCGAGGAAGGCATAGGGGCTGGCCGACAATACTTCCGCCGCCAATGGCGAAGGTGCTGGCAGATCGCGCGCCAGCAAGGTCACCTCGCCGCGCTCCATGCGCCGCAGCAATGCCAGCCAGCCCTCGCAGTCCATGGCTTCGTGCAGGCAGTCGTCGAGGGTCTGCGCCACCAGCGGGTGATCGGGAATCTCGCGCTCGCCAACGATGTTCTCCAGGCACGCCACCTGGTCGGGGAACACCGAGGCCAACAGGTCTTCGCTGCGCATGCGCTGCAACTGCGGGGCGACCTTGCGGCCGCCGCTGTAGCGCGGCAACGCCAGCGCCGTGGTGGCGTTCCAGCGCCAGCGCACGCCGAACAGCGGCGCGTCGAGCAGCGCCTGGGTCAGCACGTGCTCGGCGCTGTTGGAATGCAGGTAGCGCCAGACCTCGTCCAGCGGGAAGCTGTGGCTGGTGGACAGCGACAGGATGATCGCGTCTTCGGTGGCGGCGGCCTGCAGTTCGAAGTTGAAGGTGCGACAGAAGCGCTTGCGCAGCGCCAGGCCCCAGGCGCGGTTGAGGCGGCTGCCGTAGGGCGAATGGATGACCAGCTGCATGCCGCCGGATTCATCGAAGAAACGTTCGAGTATCAGGGTCTTCTGCGTCGGCAGTGCACCAAGGGCATGGCGCGCACGGGCCAGGTATTCCACCAGTTGCCGCGCTGCCGCATCGTTCAGGCCGAGCTGTTCCCGCAGCCAGTCGATGGCCCGTGCCAGCGGTTCGCGATCGTTCTCGCCCTGGGCCAGCAACTCGTCCAGCTGGCCGCGCAGACGAGCGACACTGGTGGATAGCTCATCGCTGCGCCCCGGCGCCTCGCCGAGCCAGAAGGGAATGTTCGGCGGTTGGCCCTGGGCGTCCTCGACGCGCACGCGGCCCGGTTCGACGCGCAGGATGCGGTAGGAAATGTTGCCGAGCTGGAACACGTCGCCCGCCAGGCTTTCCACGGCGAAGTCCTCATTCACCGTGCCCACGGTCAGGCCTTGCGGCTCCAGCAGTACGGCGTAGTCGCCGGTATCGGGGATGGTGCCGCCGGAGGTCACGGCGGTCAGCTTGGCACCGCGCCGGCCGCGCAGGCGCTGGTGGACCGCATCGCGGTGCAGGTAGGCGCCGCGCTGGCCATTACGGCTGGTGTAGCCCTCGGCGAGGGTGCGCAACATGCCGTCGAAGTGCTCGCGGCTCAGTTCGGCGTAGGGCTGCGCGCCGGTGAACAGGTCGAACAGCGCGTCCTCGCGCCATTCCTGGCAAGCCACTTCAGCGACGATCTGCTGGGCCAGGACGTCCAGCGGTGCACGGGGAATTGCCAGCGCGTCCAGCTCCCCCAGGCGCACGCTGTCGAGCAGCGCTACGCATTCGATCAGATCGTCCCGCGAGGTCGGGAACAGCCGCCCCTTGGGCGTGCCGCCAACACTGTGCCCGGAACGCCCCACACGCTGCAGGAAAGCGGCGATGGAACGCGGCGAGCCGAGCTGGCAGACCAGCTCCACGTCGCCGATATCGATACCCAGCTCCAGCGAGGCCGTGGCTACCAGCACCTTCAACTGCCCGGCCTTGAGCCGCTGCTCGGCGCCCAGGCGCAGTTCCTTCGACAGGCTGCCATGGTGCGCCGCCACCCAGCCGGCGCCGATGCGCTCAGCGAGATGCCGGGTCACGCGCTCAGCCAACCGCCGGGTGTTGACGAACACCAGCGTGGTGCGGTGTTCGCCGGCCAGTTCGGCCAGTCGGTCGTAGACCTTGTCCCAGACGTCGTGGGACATCACCGCTTCCAGCGGCGCGGACGGCACCTCCAGGTTCAGGTCGCGCTGGCGGCTGTAGCCGATGTCGACGATACGGCAGGCCGGGTGGCGGCCGACCAGGAAACGCGCCACCGCTTCGATGGGTTTCTGCGTGGCAGACAAGCCGATGCGCACCAGCGGCGCCTCGCACAACGCCTGCAAACGCTCCAGCGACAGCGCCAGGTGGCTGCCGCGCTTGCTCGCCGCCAGTGCATGGATTTCATCGACGATCACGCTACGCGCCCCGGCCAGCATGGCGCGGCCGGAGTCCGAGCCGAGCAGCACGTAGAGCGATTCGGGCGTGGTCACCAGGATATGCGGCACCTGCTTGCGCATGGCCTCACGTTCCTTGGTCGTGGTGTCGCCGGTGCGCACGGCAGTGCGGATCTCCACTTCCGGCAGGCCCATCTCGCCCAGCGCGGCACGGATACCGGCCAGCGGTTCCTCGAGGTTGATGCGAATGTCGTTGGACAGCGCCTTGAGCGGCGAGACGTAGACCACCGTGGTGCGGTCCGGCAGCACGCCGCCGTTATCCAGCCCCTCGCGGACCAATGCATCGATGGCCGAGAGGAAAGCCGTGAGCGTCTTGCCCGAACCGGTGGGTGCGGCGACCAGTGTCGATTCCCCCGCCTGGATCGCCGGCCAGGCCTGTACCTGCGCCTGGGTCGGCGCCTTGAAATGCGCACGGAACCAGCGGGCCACCGCCGGGTGGAAGGCGGACAGCACATCGGCGCGCTTGCCGCGGGTGGAGGTTCGAGGGGCAGTCATGCAGACCAATATGGTGGTGCGCGAAGCCCGTCACAAGGACCACTGATCGCGCCTCGCCGCACGCTGCGCCAGCCGTTACGCTGCACCCATCCAGCCGGCGGAATGACACTCGATGAGCGAGCGTGATCGCGACTACTACTGGGAACAGGTCAAACAACAGAACCGGCAGAAGCCGCCCGATGTGCCGAAGCGCAAGTGGCGGATGCTGGTGAAGGCGTTGCTGTGCTTCCTCATCCCCTTGCTGATCGTGGCGGCAGGCGCAGCCCTGTGGCGCAACCCCGCCAGCCAGTTCTGGCTCCAGGAACGCTGGGGGCTGCTGCAGACACGCCTGGGCATTTCCCCGAGCGGCCTGCCGGCCACTCCGCCAGCGTCGCCCTACAGCGACAGTCCGCGCAGGCTGTCGGACTGCATCAAGCCGGGCAACGTGATCGACGACGAAGTGCGAGCCTGCGTCAAAGGCTACCGGCCGAAGACCTGGTGACGGGCAGCCTGCGGATCATGGCCATGGCCGCACAGCGCGATGAGAACCCCGCCCGCTCGGGCGGGGTATCGGCCGATCACTTGGCCTTGTAGATGATGCCCGGGCTGCACTGGACCATCTGGTAATGATCCGGCAGTGCGTTGAGCGCCTCGGAAGCGCCGAGGAACAGGTAGCCGCCGGGCTTGAGGGTGGCATGGATGCGCAGCAGGATGTCGCGCTTCACCTCGGCCGAGAAATAGATCAGTACGTTGCGGCAGAACACCATGTCGAACTTGCCCAGCGTCGCGTAGCTGTCCAGCAGGTTCAGCGCGCGGAACTCCACGCGGCTCTTGATCGCCGGCTTCACCGTCCAGCGCCCCGGGGTCTTCTGGTCGAAGTAGCGCGCCAGGCGCTCCTGCGACAGGCCGCGGCCAATCGCCAGGCTGTCGTACTCACCGGCCTTGCAGGCGCTGAGCATCGAGCCGGAGAGATCCGTGGCGACGATCTGCACGCCCGCCTTGAGCTGGCCGAGGTTGGTGCGCTCGAACTCGTCGATGGCCATCGACAGCGAATAAGGCTCCTGCCCCGAGGAACAGGCCGCCGACCAGATGCGCAGGCGCTGGCCGGGCGCAGCCTTGATCATCTCCGGCAGCACGCGGTTCTTCAGTACTTCGAAGGGGTAGGTATCGCGAAACCACAGGGTCTCGTTGGTGGTCATCGCGTCGACCACCTGCTCGCGCAGCTGGCTGCGCATCTGGATCTTCTGCACCAGCTCGCCCAGGGACTTGATGCCCTGCTGTTCCATCAACTTGTTCAAGCGGCTGGAGACCAGGTACTGCTTGTTGGCGCCCAGGAGGATGCCGCAGGTCTTCTCCAGGAAATCCCGGAACAGCTCGAATTCAGAATTGGTGGATGTCACAGATAAACCTCTTTGCTCGTGGACGGCTGCCGACGGTGCGGCGGCAACTGCCTGACCGGTGCTCAAAAAAACATAGACGATGCGGGCGGCACCGGCGCCACCCGCACCTCGTCACTGCCCGTCAGGCCGACGCGCCATCCACGGCCTTGATCCGGTCCGACACGCGGGCCGCCAGGTCATCGGGACGGAACTTGGCAAGGAAGTCGTCAGCGCCGACCTTCTTCACCATGGCCTGGTTGAACACCCCGGACAACGAAGTATGCAGGAGAATGTGCAGATCCTGCATGCGCGGGTCGTGACGGATTTCCGCCGTGAGCGTGTAGCCGTCCATCTCCGGCATCTCGATATCCGAGATCACCATCAACAGGTCGCTGCCCGGATGCCCGCCGGCCTCCACCATCTGGTGCAGGTAATCCAGCGCCTGGCGGCCATCGTTGAGTGCCAGCACCTCGACGCCGACGGTTTCCAGGCAACGCACCAGTTGCTTGCGCGCCACCGAGGAGTCATCCACCACCAGCACGCGCTTGCTCACCGCGCGGGCCTGAGTGTCGGCATCCAGCACGCCTTCGGAGATATCCTCCGAGGTCGGCGCCACTTCGGCGAGGATCTTCTCCACGTCGATGATTTCCACCAGCTGGTTGTCCACCCGCGTCACTGCCGTCAGGTAGTGGTCGCGACCGGTGCCCTTGGGTGGCGGATGGATCGACTCCCAGTTCATGTTGACGATGCGCTCCACCGAGTGCACCAGGAAGCCCTGCACCTTGGTGTTGTACTCGGTGATGATCACGAAACTGTTGGCGACATCCCGCAGGGCGTGACGCCCCGTGGCCAGCGCCAGATCGAGGATCGGGATGGTACCGCCGCGGATGTTCGCCACCCCGCGCACCACCTGGCTGGACTTGGGCATCACGGTCAGGCGGGGGCACTGCAGCACCTCCTTCACCTTGAACACGTTGATCCCGTACAGCTGGCTGCCGTTCAAACGGAACAGCAGCAGTTCGAGACGATTCTGGCCAACCAGCTGCGTACGCTGGTTGACCGAATCCATGACTCCGGCCATTGAGCCTCCTGTGCACGCAACGCCGCCCTGCTGGCAGAGACGGCATGACCATTGCTTAAACCGTTGCATGAAACAGGCAACGACATTTTTCCGACATCCGAGACCCGCGCGCGCCCTGGTGGCTGCGCTACTCGGCATGGCGGGTGCGCTGACCCTCTCCCCGGCTGGGGCGGAAGGCTTCACCGCGCCTGAGATCCTTATCGGCTCCACCCAGGGCTTTCTTGAGTTCAAGGTGGAAGATTATCTGCAGACTTCCGGCATAGACGCACGCTACGAGATCGAAGTCGCCCGCATCGACCCCCGGCTGCGCCTGGCGCAGTGCGACAAGGACCTGACGCAGAAGCTGGAAAGCCCGGCACAGCCCGTTGGTCGGGTCACCGTGCGGGTCATCTGCGAAGGCAGCTCTCCCTGGACGGTATTCGTTCCGGCGACGGTCAGGCTGTACCGTCAAGTTGTCGTCACCACCCTGCCCCTGCAGCGCAACCGGGTCATCGAGCCTGGCGATATCAGCGTCGTCGAGCGCGACGTCGGGCAACTGAACCAGGGCTACCTGACCGATCCGCAGCAGGTGGTCGGCATGAAGCTCAAGCGCCCGACGGTCAACGACCAGGTACTGGCGCCGGTGTTCCTCGAACAGGCAGCGGCCGTGCGCAAGGGCGACCAGGTGGTGATTCGCGCCAAGACCAATGCGATCAACGTATTCATGCCCGGCGAAGCGCTCTCGGACGGGGTGCCCGGCGAGCAGATCCGCGTGCGCAACCTGCGCTCCCAGCGTATCGTCAGGGCTCGCGTGGTCGAGCCGGGGACCGTGGAAGTCAGCCTGTAGCGCTCGGCCCCGGCGATTTTCTGGCATGATGAACGCAGCCCTCTGCAAAATGTGCTCGGGCGCACGAAAATTCGGCCTAAAGTTTCTCTCAGGACGGCCGAAAAGCTTGGCAAGCGTCCAATACCTCCAGAGGTTTCCACCATGGTCATCGACTTCAACCGGCTGAACCCAGCCTCTACGACAGCCAGCACTGGCCGTAGCAGTGCTGCCCAGAGCGGTCGCAGCGAAGCCGCCGCAGAGAATGCCTCCGTCAACGCCCCGGTCAAGAGCGGCGAGTCGGTACAGCTGAGCGATACCGCGCAGCAACTACAGAAAGTAAGCGATCAACTGAAGGACCAGCCCGTGGTCGACAACGAGAAAGTGGCTCGCATCAAAGCGGCCATCGCTGACGGCAGCTACCAGGTCGACAGCCAGAAAGTCGCCAGCAAGCTGCTCGATTTCGAATCCCAGCGCTGAGTTCACTCAGCGCCTGGTCAACCGCTAGTACGCCGAGCCCAAGATGTCCGACGCCCTGCTTTCCCTGATCAACGGCGACATCGAAGCAGCCAGCACCCTGCTGCAACTGATCGACGACGAGTACCAGGCGCTGCAAGCGCGGGATCTCGATCAGCTGCAGAAGCTGCTCGACGGCAAGCTGCCGCTTCTGCAGCAGCTTGAGCAGAATGGCCGCATCCGCGCCCAGGCACTGCTGCAGGCCGGCGTCAGCGTGGATCGCGAAGGGCTCGCGCAGATCGCCCAGGCCACCGGCAATCCCCTGCTCTCCGCACGCGCGGAAGAACTGGGTGCGCTGCTGGAACGCTGCCAGGAAGCCAACCAGCGCAACGGCCGAATCATCCGCTCCGGCCAGGCCAGCACCGAGCGCACGCTCGACATCCTGCGCGGCCAGGACACCCCACGCCTCTATGACCGCTACGGCGGTTCGACCCAGGGCAACCGCCAGCGTCCGCTGAGCCAGGCCTGAGCGTTCGTCGGAAAGCTGGCTTGGCAGCCAGCCTTTGGGCAAAATGCCACTATCGATCCTGCCCCGTGCCTTACTCATAACAAACACAATGGAGATTCGCGGACCGTGTCCAATCCGTTCGTCGAGGAAAATGGCCCTCAACCACCGAAGGTCCTGAAAGCTCCGGTGGAGATCCACGCCAGCCTGAAATTACTGATGGACAGTCACGATCCCCTGGTCATCACCTTCGAAGGGCGCGGCCAGCGCTTCCAGAGCTTTGTCGTTGAGGTCAACCGCGAACGCAACATCGTCGCCCTGGACGAACTGATCCCCAACGATGGCGAGCGCTTCCTGCAGAACGGCGAGCAGTTCCGTATCGAAGCCTTCCATGAAGGCGTGCGCATTGCCTGGGAGAACACCCAGAACGCCTACTTCTCCGAGATCGACGGTGCCCGCTGCTACTGGCTGCCGGTACCGACCGAGATGCTCTATCACCAGCGCCGCAACGCCTTCCGCGCCCCCGTGGGCCAGGGCCAGCCGGTGGCCGTGGAAATTGCCGGCAGCAAGCTCAAGGCCCCGCTCAAGGGCAACCTGATCGATATCTCCGCCACCGGCTGCAAGATCCGCCTGGAAGGCAACGCCGCCGAGCGCCTGCAGCCCGGCCAGATCTACGAGGAATTCACCGCGCGCCTGCCCTTTGGCGCCCTGACCATGGAAGTCGAACTGCGCCATGTGCATTTCGAGGAAAAGGTCGGCTACAGCTTCGCTGGCGTACGCTTCCACCAGATGAGCGGCCTGGCCCAGCGCAACATCGAGCGCTTCGTCTATCAGCTGCAGCGCGAAGCCCGACGCTTCGAGAAGGACGAACTGTTCTAGTCCCTGCGGGGCGGCAAGCACCTGCCGCCCTTCCCTCTCGGCCTCACGCGGGCCGGCTTTCTTCCTCTGCTTCCGTGCCCTTCTCGGGTACCGGCGCGCTGTTGTCGTTGCCCTTCATCTGCTCT
Organism: Pseudomonas sp. HS-18; assembly: GCF_020401845.1. Taxonomy (NCBI): domain Bacteria; kingdom Pseudomonadati; phylum Pseudomonadota; class Gammaproteobacteria; order Pseudomonadales; family Pseudomonadaceae; genus Pseudomonas; species Pseudomonas sp. HS-18. The sequence continues at coordinate 2,061,914 of NZ_CP084413.1, read as the reverse complement.
TCCACGGCGGCCTCGTCGACCCGCGGGTCGAGCGCGGCGGACAATGGCGAGGATGCCAGGCTGTCCGGCGTGGCGACGTGCTTGACCGGCGCCTCGTCGACCCGGTGTACGCCGCTGACCCTCTCCGGGCGCACGCGCCAGATCAGGATCAGCGAACAGGCGCAGACGAACGCATAGAGCATGTTCGCACCGAAGACCTTCATCAGCGCACCGGCCGCCAGCGGGCCGATACAGGCACCGACACCGAAGGTCACCAGCAGCATGGCGGTCAGCGAAACGCGCCGCTCGCCTTCGACGTGGTCATTGGAGAACGCCACCGCCAGCGGGTAGAGGGTGAACTGCACCAGGCAGACCACGAAGCCCAGCGGCAACAGCCAGGCCAGCGTCATCGGCGGCAACGGCAGCACCGGCAGCAGGGCCAGCGGCAGGGCGACCACCAGCAGCAGTATCGCGGCATTGCGGATGAGCGCCGCGCGGTCATAGCGATCCGACAGCCAGCCCAGCGGCCACTGCACCACCAGCCCGGCGAAGATGCAGCCGCCCATGAACAGGCCGATTTCCTCGGTGCTCAAGCCCTGGCGCACCGCGTAGAGCGGCGCCAGGCCGTAGAACGAACCGATCACCAGCCCCGACACCAGCACCGTGGTCAGCGACTGCGGCACCCGCTGGATGAAGAAGCGTGGCTCCAGTGGCGCCGGGCGCAGCGGCGCGGGGTGGACCTTGTGGGTGATCGCCACCGGGATCAGCGACAGCGCAAAGCACAGCGCAATCAGCATCGGCAGCTCCGGGCCCAGGCCCGGATGCACGACCAGCACCAGTTGGCCAAGTACCAGGCCCAGGTATGACGCGACCATGTAGCCGGCGAACACCAGCCCGCGCTGGCGCGCCTCGGCCTGCTCGTTGAGCCAGCTCTCGATGACCATGTACTGGCACATCATGCCCAGGCCGATGGCGACCCGCAGCACCAGCCAGAAGCCCACCCACGGCAGCAGACCAATGCCCAGCACGGCGGCAGTCACCAAGCCGCCACAGGCGACGTAGGCGCGGATATGGCCGACGCGGGCGATCAGCCGGTGGCCGATCTTGCCGCCCAGCACCAGGCCAAGGTAGTAGGCGGCCATCATGGCGCCGATCCATAACCCATCGACCTTCTCCGCGCCCAGGCGCAGGGCGAGATAGGTACTGAGCAGACCGGAACCGGTCAGGAGCATGACGGCGGCGAAGTACAGAGCGCGGAAGGCAGTGACGATCCGAAGCATTGGACCTCCTGGTCCAGAACAACCCCGGCACAGTGTCCGGGCAGCGGAAAGCGGGACTTGCCGTGACACATTAGAGGCTGCCAATCGACGCGTCGAGAGCCCTGCCGGGCCCGGAATAGCAAGTGTCGCGCCCGGTGATGCGGGCCAGTTCGAAGGATACCGGCGGGATGAGCGAGGATGGCTTGAAGATCGCCTGGAGATAGGCGCCGATCACAGCTGCATCAGACTTTCGCCGCAGCTGTGTCGGCGGGCACGCGGCTCACGACCTTGACATCAGGCTTTCGACTTCAGGCCTGGGCTGCGAGTACGCGGCGCTCCCAGGGGCTGATCTCGTCGAAGAAGCTGGTCAGCTCCATGGACTTGGTCGCGCAGTAGCCGTCGATGAACTCGTTGCCGAATACCTCGCGGGCCAGCTCGCTGCGTTTGAGGCGCTGCATCGCGTCGTACATCGTGCACGGCAGCAGCAGCTCGTCCGGCACCTCGAACTCACCCTGGATCGGCGCGGTGGGCTCCAGCGCCTGCTCGATGCCGTGCAGGCCGGCCGCCAGGCTCGCGGCGATGGCCAGGTAGGGGTTGGCGTCGGCGCCGGCCAGGCGGTTTTCCACTCGCCGGGCGACCGGTGCGCTGGCCGGAATGCGCAGGCCGGCGGCGCGGTTGTCGTGGGACCAGCAGGCGTTGTTCGGCGACGCGTAGGGGTGGCACAGGCGCTGGAAGGAGTTCACGTTCGGCGCGAACAGCAGGGTGAAGTCCGCCAGGCACGCCTGCTGGCCACCGATGAAATGCCGGAACGCCGGCGTGGCCTCGCCATGGGCATCGGTGAAGATGTTGCGGCCCTCGCCATCGACCACGCTCTGGTGGATGTGCATCGAACTGCCCGGCGTGTGCGCCAGCGGCTTGGCCATGCACACCACGATCAGCCCGTGCTTGAGCGCGACTTCCTTGAGCAGGTGCTTGAAGAGGAAGGTCTGGTCGGCCAGCAGCACCGGGTCGCCGTGCAGGAAGTTGATCTCGAACTGGGTGGTGCCCATCTCGTGCATGAAGGTGTCGCGTTCCAGCCCCACCGCTGCCATGCAGCGGTAGACGTCCTGGAAGAACGGCCGCAGGCCGTTGTTGGAGGACACGCTGAAGGCCGAGTGGCCGATCTCGCGGCGACCGTCGAGGCCGACCGGCGCCTGGAAGGCTTCGTTGGCGTCGGGGTTGGGCGCGAAGACGAAGAACTCCAGCTCGGTCGCCACCACCGGGCTCCAGCCGCGCTCGGCGTAGCGCGCGACGACTTGCTTGAGCAGGCCGCGGGTGGACAGGCCGGACGGCTTGCCGTCGAGTTCCACCGCATCGCAGATGGCGAAGGCGCGGGGTTCGTCGCTCCAGGGCAGGCGGTGGATCTGGGTGGGCTCGGCGATCAGCGCGAGGTCGCCGTCGTCGCTGCCGTAGTACTTGGCCGGCGGGTAGCCGCCCATGATGCATTGCAGCAGGACGCCACGCGCCAGTTGCAACCGGCGCCCGGTGAGGAAGCCCTCGCCGGTCATCACCTTGCCACGCGGCACCCCGTTGAGGTCGGGGGTGACGCACTCGATCTCTTCCACTCCAGCCAGGCGTTCGGCGAGCGGGATTCCTAGATCGTTACTCATGACTTCTTATCCTTGTTCTTCTTGTCCTTGTCACAGGACGCCGCGCGAGGTGCGCGAGCCCGTACAAAATACGCACCACGCGTTCGATATTTCAAGCGGGCCGAAGATCGGATTTTCCTCGCCGGATCGCAGGCAGGACACGTGCGGAATGAGTTCGCGCGAATGGAGACGCCGCTCCCTGGAGCGGCGTCTCCATTGAGTCACCCGCCCTCAGAACAGGTGGGTGAACAGCCAGTACAGCGAAGCGGAGAGCACGATGGCCGCCGGCAGGGTCAGCACCCAGGCCATCAGCAGGTTGCGGATGGTGCGCATCTGCAGGCCGGAGCCGTTGGCGGCCATGGTGCCGGCGACGCCGGAAGACAGCACGTGGGTCGTCGATACCGGCAACCCGTACATGTCCGCTGCGCCGATGGTCATCATCGCCACCAGCTCCGCCGAGGCGCCCTGGGCGTACGTCAGGTGGGTCTTGCCGATCTTCTCGCCGACGGTGACCACGATGCGCTTCCAGCCGACCATGGTGCCCAGGCCGAGGGCGATGGCCACGGCAACCTTCACCCACAGCGGGATGAAGCGGGTCGACTCGTCGATCTTGCCCTTGAACGCCGCCAGCTTGCTGGTGGTATCGGCGTCGAAGTTGCCGACCTTGTCCTTGTCCATCAGGCGGATCGCCTCGCTGGTCAGGTACATGTCGTTGCGCACGTTGCCCACGGCTTCGGCCGGCACGCGAGCAAGGCTGCCGTAGCCCTTCACTTCCGCGCCGATGGCGCCGGTCAGCGCCGCCAGCGACGGGATCAGTTCCGGCCTGGCTTCCTTGGTACGCACGTATTCCGACAGCACCGCGCGCGGGTCGGCCGGGGCCGGCTGCGGCGCGGCGCGGACCAGCGCCTGCTGGGTGACTTCGGCGATGGCGACGAACTGCACGGTCTGGTCCGCCGGCATGGTGCGGTTCAGCGCGTAGGCCATCGGCAGGGTGCCAACCAGGATCAGCATGATCAGGCCCATGCCCTTCTGCCCGTCGTTGGAACCGTGGGCGAAGGACACGCCGGTGCAGGTGAGAATCAGCAGGCCACGAATCCACCACGGCGGCGGCGTCTTGCCCTTGGGCGCCTTGTACAGCGCGCGGTTCTTCACCAGCAGGCGCAGCGCCAGCAGCAGGAGCGCGGCGCAGACGAAGCCGATCAGCGGCGAGAGCAGCAGCGAGTAGCCGACCTTGGTCGCCTGCGCCCAGTCGACGCCGCTGGTGCCGTCGCGGCCGTGCATCAGCGCATTGGCGATGCCCACGCCGATGATCGAGCCGATCAGCGTGTGCGAGGACGACGCCGGCAAGCCCAGCCACCAGGTGCCGAGGTTCCACAGGATGGCGGCGATCAGCAGGGCGAAGACCATGGCGAAACCGGCCGAGGAACCGACCTGCAGGATCAGCTCCACCGGCAGCAGGGCGATGATGCCGAAGGCCACCGCGCCGCTGGAGAGCAGCACGCCGAGGAAGTTGAAGCAGCCCGACCAGACCACCGCGAAGTGCGGCGGCAGCGAGTGCGTATAGATGACGGTGGCCACCGCGTTGGCGGTGTCGTGGAAACCGTTGACGAACTCGAATCCCAGGGCGATGAACAGGGCGACCCCGAGCAGCAGGAACGGCGTCCAGGTGGTGACCGCAGTGGTGACGTCGTCGACGTCACGCACCAGGCTCCAGGCCGAGAACAGCAGGCCGACGGCGAGCACGGCGAAGAAGACGAAGGCGGTCAGGCGGCCGGGTTTGTGCTCCAGATGGGGCCGTCCTTCGGCGATGGGAACGGCCAGGGTATCGGTGGTCATGCTGGGAGTCCGCGTGGGGGATGTCCCAGTCATGATCGGCGGGGAATGTTACAGGTTATGTCTCTGCCGGAGCTGTCCGCAGGTGGGCTTTACGTAGGAGCGGACTCCGTCCGCGATGTGCCGCCGGCCGGCTCGGAGCCGCTGGAAAACGATCGCGGACAGAGTCCGCTCCTACCCGACAGTCCTGTACTCGGATCAGCCCTCACCCCAGCCCTCTCCCTCTGGGAGAGGGCTGGGGTGAGGGAAGGCACTAGCACGGACTTACCTGAAGAAGACAGTTGCTCCTACGGGGTATGCAACGCCTCAGTAAACCTCTGGCACCACGATTTCCCGTGGGGTCGGCGTGCGCGAGTAATCCTCGTTGCGCTGCCGCGCGGGCAGGATCACCGACGGATGCTCCACGTCCTCATAGGGAATCAGGTTCAGCAGGTGGCTGATGCAGTTCAGCCGCGCGCGCTTCTTGTCGTCGGCCTGCACCACCCACCAGGGCGCCTCGGCAATGTGGGTGCGCTCCAGCATGATTTCCTTGGCCTTGGTGTAGGCCTCCCAGCGCCGGCGCGACTCCAGGTCCATGGGGCTGAGTTTCCACTGCTTGAGCGGGTCGTGGATGCGGCTGAGGAAGCGCAGGTGCTGTTCGTCGTCGGAGATGGAGAACCAGTACTTGATCAGCTGGATGCCCGAGCGCGCCAGCATGCGCTCGAACTCCGGCACGCTGCGGAAGAACTCCTCGTACTGCTCGTCGTTGCAGAACCCCATGACCCGCTCGACGCCAGCGCGGTTGTACCAGCTGCGGTCGAACAAGACGATCTCCCCCGCCGCCGGCAGGTGCGAGACGTAGCGCTGGAAGTACCACTGGGTCTGCTCGCGGTCGTTGGGCGCGGGCAGCGCGGCGACCCGGCACACGCGCGGATTGAGGCGCTGGGTGATGCGCTTGATCACGCCGCCCTTGCCGGCCGCGTCGCGGCCCTCGAAAAGGATGACCACCTTGTGGCCGGTCTTCACCACCCAGCTCTGCAGTTTCACCAGCTCGCCCTGCAGGCGGAACAGCTCGCTGAAGTAGCGACGGCGGGCGAGCTTCTCCTCGTCGACGTCGGCGTGCTCGTCGAACAGCTCATCGAGGTTGCGCACGTCTTCCAGCAGTTCCAGCTCCAGCTCTTCGTCGCTGTGGTCGAGCAGTTCGCGGTGGATGCGGCGGATCACGGATTCATGGGTCAGGGGCATGGCAGCGGCCTACGCGTCGGGGCTTTGCCGCCAGACTAGGGGCGCCCGGTGTCAGGCTGGTGACAGCCTTGCTCGGCCCTCTGTGCTGAGGCTTGCCCCTCTCCCCCGCCCTGGCTGCGCGCCCCGATCCGAAGGGAGAGGGAGCCGTTCGGCGCAAGCTGATAGATCGGAGAGTTCATGACGCTGCCTGCACTGAGGACAGTTCCCTCTCCCTTCAGGGAGAGGGAAACCGGCACACGCACCGACCTCGTATCCGCTCTCGCTGCTATCTCCCTACTTCTCGCGCAGTTCCATCACCTTCAGCTCCGGATCGGCCTTGATCTGCTCGTCGGTAAACGGCAGCTCCGGCCATTGCTGCCGGGCGAACAGCTCCGTCTGGTCGCGATGGTGCGGCGAGCCGGGTTCGCTGGACTGCGAGAACGCCAGCAGCCCGCGCGCCTTCGGCCCGTCGGCGGTGAAGTCGACCAGCTGGATATAGCTGCTGCCGCTGAGCACGCGATAATGGTCGCCCTGCCACTGCGAAGTGATGGCGTTGTACACGCCCTCGTTGCCGGTGCCGCCAGGGATGCCCAGGGGATTGGCCTGGTCGCCGGTCAGTTGCAGTTCGCCCCAGGTCTCATCTGCCTGGATCTTGCGGGCGCCGATCTCCTGCCCGGCTGCCACCAGGGCCTGCTGCGCCTGCTGGCGGACCTCCGGCTTGTCCAGGGCGATGCCCGAGGGCGTGGCCAGCGGCAGCTTGGGATCGAAGGGCAGGCGCCAGCCACCCTCGATCTTCAGGAAGCGCGCGACAAACGCCTGGAAGTAGGCGAAGCCGGGATTGCTGTCGAGGTTGACGTGGCGGTCCCACGAGCCCAGCGCGGCGCAGGCCGCCTCCGCGCCCGCCGGGGCTGGCTTGCACAGTTGCAGCAGGTCGTCGAGGAGCATGTCGGCCACGTAGACGCGGTTGTCGGTGACCAACTTCTGCAGGTCATCCGGGCCGATCTTGCCGTCGCCCTTCAGACGTTCCAGGGCGAAGCGAGCACGGGCACTGACCGGGATCGAATCGCGGCTCACCAGCGGCGAGAAGCCGGTCAGCGGCTGCGCCGGGTTGCTCAACCAGGCGCTGTCATTGGAGTTCTGCACGAAGTCCTGGCGTTCCAGCGCCGGCATCTGCTCCGGCGGCGTGAGGCCGGCATGACGCGCCCCCGGTGCGCTCGACCAGTTGCAGGCACGGCGTCCGCCCTGCAGCACCGGTAGGCCCTGCTTCTGGAGCGCGGGGATCGCGCAGTCGGCCAATTGTTGCTGGCTCAGGTAAGGCACCACCGATTGATTGAGGTAGAGCACCTTGCCTTCTGCGTCAGTGGCCAGGGTGTTGACCCACGGAATCCCCTGTATCCGCTCCACGCTGTCGCGCAGCTCATCCAGGCTGCGCGCGTGATCGATGGCGTACCACTGCTGCAGCACGCGGTCGTTGCCCAGGTTGGCGTCGCGCACGGCGAAGGCTTCATTGGCGTTCCAGGGGAATTTGCCGGGCACGCTGAGCAGCGGGCCGTACTCGGACTCGTACAGCGTATGGCTGCGCGTGCCCACGCGGCCGTCGGCCTCACGTACCCGCACGCGCAGGGTGACTTCCTTCAACGGCCGCGACTGGCCATCGACGCGGTAGCTGTGCGGGTCCTGCGGGTCGAGATCCAGTCGATACAAGGTGAAGTGGCTGGAGGTGTCCACCGTATGGCTCCAGGCCAGGTCCTTGCCGAAGCCGATGTTCACCAGCGGCATGCCCGGCAGCGAAGCGCCCATCACATCGAGCTGGCCGGGAATGGTCAGGTGCATCTGGTAGAAACGCAGCGCGCCGAACCAGGGGAAATGCGGGTTGGCCAGCAGCAGGCCGTTGCCGTCCACAGAACGCTCGCTGCCCACCGCGACGGCGTTGCTGCCGTGGTTCTGATGGAAGTTCTCGCGACGCTCCATCGCCGCCAGCACCTCGCCGGCGCTGACGATGGAGGACGTTGCCTGGCCCGGCGGCGTCGCTGCCATCATCGCCTCGGCGAACTGCCCGGCACCGGATTGCACCAGCAGCCGGCGGGTCAGGCGCAGCAGGTCGTCGCTCTCCAGCGGGCGCAGCCAGGCCTTGCCCGCGCACTGGGTGCCGGCCGCCTGGGTATCCCACAGCCAGCGGTTGTAGCCGGCCGCGTAGCCATCGAGCAGGTCGCGGATCGGCTGCGGCTGGGCGCTGCGCAGGCGACGCAGGGATTCGTTGTCGTTGAGCCAGGTGTAGAAGAAGTCCGAGGGCAGGTTGCCGATGCCGGCGGAGGACTTGCCGTCCACGCCGAAGTAGCGCGAGCGTTCGCCCCGCGCGGTGAGGACTTCCTCGGCCAGCAGGCAGGCGTTGTCGCGGGCATAGGCGTAGCCGATGCCGTAGCCCAGGCCCAGTTCGTCCCGAGCCTGGATGTGCGGAATGCCGTAACGGGTCCAGCGGATCTGCGCCTCGAGTTCGGCGCCATAGGCCAGCGCGGGTAGTCCGGAAGCCAGCAGGCTGCCGGCCACGGCGGCCAGTCGGAAGGTCTTGCTCATTGATTCCCTCAATGCTCGGATGACGGCCGGATGCCCGGCCAGGGGCACGCGGCCGCGCCGCTCGCGCGGTGCCGGTGCAAGGGTTGAGTGGCGGCTCACGCCGGCCAATGCAGTGCGCTGAAGGTCATCGCGCCGCGCCTTCCGAGGCACGCGCGCAGGCAGGTTGCTGAGGACATGGGTTCTCCTTTTTCTTGTCGGTCGCCTCGCGAAAAAAGCGACGCGCCTCTTCAGGGGAACGGATGGGCCGCACGCGAAATTAACCCGCGACCGATGGCAATCGGCCACACAGCAAGGCTCTATCTCGCGGCTTTCGCCCGTTCCAGAGGCGTCGCGGGCGGTTCGACTTCAGGGCGCCGGGAGGGTTCCGGACTGTCGCTTCCAACGACCGGGCGACTGCCCCGTCCAGCGCTGGAAAGCGCGGGAGAAACTCGCCGCCTCGGCGTAGCCCAGGCACTGCGCGATGCCATGCAGATCCATCCGCGATTCGCATAGCAGGCGCTCGGCCAGACGCCGTTTGATGCCGTCATTCAGCCCCTGCAGGCTCTGCCCCTCCTGCGCCAGGCGCCGTTGCAGCGTGCGCTCGGAAAGACCCAGTCGCTCGGCCACCGCGGCAGCGCCGAGCAGGCTGGCGGAATCACGCAACAGCAGTTGCTGGACCTGCCGAGCTGTCGGTGTGGCGGCCAGGGTCAGCGCCAACTCTCCACAAAGGCGCTCGCAGAGCTGCTCGCCGCTGTCGCGCGCGCTGATCTGCGCTTGCGGCAGCGGCGCCTGCAGGTCTTCCAGGGCAAAGAGCATGGCGTTGCGTGGCGCCTCGAACAGTGGCTCGATGCCGAAGATGTCGCGGAACACGCTGGCATCGGCTGGCGCCGGGCAGCGCAATTCGATGGCCAGGGGCTGCAGCGGCCGCTGCAGCAATTCGCCGGACAATTGCCAGCAACCGGCAATGCCGCGCTCCACCACGAAAGCTCGGGCATCCTCGGGCAGTACGCGATCGTCGTACACCAGCCACACCCCGCGCGCCTCCACCTCGCTGCTCACGGGGCAAAGGGTCAGGGCCAGGCTCTGGTAACGGCCGAAGGTTTCGAAGGCTTCCTGCAGGGTGCGGCTGGCGAGCATGGTGAAACCCAGCAGCCCCAGCGACGTCAGGTGATAGCGCCGCCCGGTGGCCAAACCCAGGCCCGGCCTGTTCCTACGCTGCAACAGGTTGCGGATCACCGCCAGTTCCTGCCACGCCTGGATGCGCCCGGCGCGCGCCTGCAGGTCGGCGGGCGAGATGGCGCTGCCCACCAGGCAATCGTCGGCGTCGATGCCTTCGTCGCGGGCGCTGTCGAGCAGGTACTGCACTCCGGTGATTTCGCGGGTCTGGCGCCAATCCATCACGAATTCCTCGTTGGCCGCTGCATGGCGGGAAAAGTCAATTTTTGGCGGCTTTGATCATGGAAGAAAGTGACGGCGCTGACCATGCTTGAGGTGCCAATAACACTCACAAGAGGCTTCCCCATGTTCGAGTTCTTCTACGCGTTGCCCAGCCAGAACCGCGCCGCCGAGTACAAGCACTTCCGCATCGTCCCGGCCACCGGCGCCATCGGTGCGGACGTCAGCGACCTTGACCTGACCACCCTGGGCGACGACGGCTTCGCCGAGCTGCGCCAGGCACTGCTGGCGCACAAGGTGCTGTTCATCCGCGGGCAGGACCTGAGCGTGGAAAACCTCGAAGCCGTGACCCTGCGCTTCGGCGAATTCGGCCGCGAACCCTATGTGGTCGGCATGGAGGACCACCCGCATGTGGTGCGGGTGGTGAAGGAAGCCAACGAGAAGACCCCGGTGGTGTTCGGCGGCGCCTGGCACAGCGACTGGTCGTTCCAGGAGCGTCCGCCGGCTTTCACCCTGCTCTACGGCCACGACATCCCGCCGTTCGGCGGCGACACCCTCTACGCCAACCTGGCGCTGGCCTACGAATGGCTGTCGCCGAAGCTGCGCGCACAGCTGGAAACCCTCGACGCCATCCACAGCCCGGAGCGCGCCTACGGCGCCGAGGCCAAGCACAACGACCTGATGGAGAACATGGCGGTGCGCTATGGCAGCCACGATGGCGAAGTGCGCTCCCATCCGCTGGTGACCCGGCACCCGGAAACCGGCAAGAAAGTCCTCTACATCAACCCGGCCTACACCAGCGGCATCAAGGGCATGCGCCCGGCAGAGTCGCAACCGCTGCTCGACTACCTGTTCGGCATCGCCACCCAGCCGGCCTTCACCTGCCGCATGCGCTGGACTGCCGGCACCCTGGCGATCTGGGATAACCGCAGCACCTGGCACTACCCGGTGTCGGACTACCACGGCATGCGCCGGGAGATGTACCGCACCACTGTGGTGGGCGAAGTGCCGAGCCGCTGAGGAGCCCCACGATGAACACGGACAAGTTCCACGCCGCCGCCCAGGCCCTGGCCGAGGCGCGGGCCAGCCGAACGCCCATCGCCACGCCAGCGGCACACTTTGGCCTCACCGGGCTGGACGACGCCTATCGCGTGCAGGCGCAGGGCATCGACCTCGCGCTGGCCGGCGGCGAGCGCCTGGCGGGCGCCAAGGCCGGGCTGATCTCGCCGGCAATGCAGGCGGCGCTCAAGGTCGACGAACCGGTTCACGGCCGCTTGCTCGCCAGCCTGCGCTGTCGATCCGGCGCGCTTATCGCCCGCAAACGCCTGCTGCAACCGCGAATCGAGGCAGAACTCGCCCTGCTCATCGGCCGCGACCTGCCGACGGGAGAGCTCGATCTGGCCACTTTTCGCGCCTGCATCGAAGGTGCGGTCCCGGCCATCGAGATCAACGACACCGCCGTGGCCAACTGGCAGATCGGCCTGCTCGACTCGGTGGCCGACAACCTCTGCGCAGGCCTCTACCTGACCGGCGACCAGCCGGTGGCGCTGGGAAGACTGGACGACGCCGCGCTGGCAGTGCAACTGCTGCGCAATGGCGCGCCGGCCTTTCCGCCGACCCGGACGACCCTCGGGGCGATGCTTGACATCGGCCTCTGGCTGGCGCGGCGCATGGCACGTCTGGACGCACCGTTGAAGGCCGGCGACGTCTTGCTGTGCGGGGCTCTGGCGCCGATGTCGCCGGTTGCGCCGGGAGATGCGTTCGAGCTGGAAATCGAGGGTGTGGGACACGTCGGCTGCAGCTTCGAGCGGTGAGTGACTGGACGGCCCGCTCGAGATTCGCGCGCGTGGTCTCCTACAACCCCGCCCCAAACCGCCCTGCATGCTCGCGCAGCATCCCCCGCAGCAACTGTGCGGCGGGCGACAGGTAGGCGCCCTCCCGCACCGTCAGCCCGATGGTCCGCGTCAGCGTGGTCTCGGCCAACTGCACCTCGCGCAACTGATCCATCCCGTGCCCGCCCGCCAGCGCCTCGCGGGCGATGAAACTGAGCAGGCGGGTGCGGGCGATCAGGTTGGGCAGCATGGGAATCGCGTTGGTCTCGATCTGCACCTGCGGCAGTGGCAGTTGGTAGGCCTGGAAGGTGGCGTCCATCCAGCGTCGCGACGACACCCCGGTAGCCGGCAGTACCCAGCGATAGCGGCACAGGTCGGCCATGGCTACGGGTGCGTCGAAGATCGGATGGTCGTGGCTGGCGACCACCACTACCTGGTCCTGCAGCAGCGGTTCGCTGCTCAGTTGCGGGTCGTCGACGATGCGCGAGCAGATCGCCATGTCCAGCCGCCCGCTGCGCAACGCTTCGCGCAGCACGTCGTCCTGGCCCAGCACCAGGCTCATGGTGACCTCCGGCGCACGGGCCAGCAGGTCCTCGGTGAGGCGCGGCAGCAGGTACTCGGCCATGGTCGCCGCGCAACCCAGGCGGATGTTACCTACGACACCACTGGCGAAGTCGCGCACCTCGCGGCGGGTTTCCTCGATGTCCTGACGCAATTGCCGGGCCCGCTGGAGCATCAGTTCACCGGCCGGTGTCAGGCGAATCCGTCGGCCGTCACGCTGGAACAACCGCGCACCGAGGGACTCCTCCAGGCGCTGGATGCTCTTGGTCAGCGCCGGCTGGCTGCGCCCCAGCCGCTCGGCGGCGCGCCCCAGGTGGCCGAGCTCGGCGATGGTTTCGAAGTAGGCGAGATCACGCAGGTCCATGGTGGCCAACCGATAAATTTCAGGAATGGATTCATGACTATTAGAAAATAGACTTGATCGATCCGGCTACCGATAATTCTTCCGTCTTCCCCGTCCGGAGCCGTCCGTGTCCAGTCGCCCCGCCCTCTTCGTCGCCCGTATCCCCGTCAGCCTGCAATGGTTGACCCTGGCGCTCGGGGCCGCAGGCGCCGGGCAACTGCTCACCTGGCTCGGCATTCCCGCCGCGCTGTTCCTCGGGCCCATGCTGGTGGCCATCGCCTTCGGCGTCAGCGGCGCGGAAATCCGCCTGCCGCGCAGCGCCTTCCGCCTCAGCCAGGGCTGCATCGGCCTGCTGGTCGCCCACGCCATGAGTTGGTCGGTACTGCAGGCGATGGTCGCCTCCTGGCCGCTGATGCTCAGCGCCACGGTGCTCACCGTGCTGCTGTCCGCTGCCGTCAGCTATGCCATGGTGCGCTTTGGCGGCATCCCCGGCAGCACCGCCGCCTGGGGCACCGCGCCGGGCGGCGCGGCGGCCATGGTGTCGATGGCCGAAGCCAACGGCGCCGACCCGCGCGTGGTCGCCACCATGCAGTACGTGCGGGTGGTCTGCGTGGTCATGGCCGGTGCGCTGGTGGGGCGCTTCCTCGGCATCGAGGGCGGCGGTTCAGTGGCGCACAGCACGCCGATTATCGACACCGCCACCCTGCCCGACCTGATCAATTGCCTGTTGCTGATCTTCGTCTGCACCACTGCCGGCGCGAAGCTGCCGGCCGGTCCGCTGCTGGTACCGCTGGTGGCCGGAGCGGTTCTTCAGCTCACCGGCGTGTTGCACATCACCCTGCCGCACTGGTTGCTGGCCAGCGCCTACGGCGTGATCGGCTGCTACATCGGCCTGCGCTTCGACCGCGAAAGCCTCGCCTACGTCGGCCGTCACCTGCCGGCCATGCTGGTCAGCGCACTGGCGCTGATCGCCAGCTGCGCGCTGTTCGCCTGGGCGCTGGCAGCCATCACCGGGATGGACTTCCTCTCCCTCTACCTCGCCACCAGCCCCGGCGGCCTGGATGCCATGGCGATCATCGCAGTGGACACCCATTCCGACGTCGGCCTGGTCCTGGCGATGCAGACGCTGCGGCTGTTCGTGGTGCTGTTCACCGGGGTTTCAGTCGCCCGCACGGTGATTCGCCTGAGCCGCGCCTGAGCCTGGCGCCGGGCCTGTAGGAGCGACTGTCTTCTTCGGTCAATTTGTGCCACTGAATTCCCCTCACCCCAGCCCTCTCCCACCGGGAGAGAGCTGGGGTGAGGGGGCTCTTGATTTTGCAGGAGCGAGCTTGCTCGCGAACCGCCCAACTCTGGAGACGCCGGCTGACTCCGTTCGCGAGCCAGCTCGCTCCTACACAATGCGCCCACCCGTGCCCTTGTGCCGGCGAACCCACCCCCGCTAAGGTCGTCGCTCCTTCACCGAGCGAGCCCGCCATGGATAGCCTTCGCTACCGCCCCACTGCCTTCCACGTCACCCACTGGAGCACTGACCCGTTCAGCCGCGGCGCCTACAGCACCCTGTTGCCCGGCGCTACGCCTGAGCATCGGCGTCGGCTCGGCGAAGTGCTGGGCGGCAAGCTGGTGCTGGCCGGCGAGGCCTGCAATCCCGTCGCCCCGGCCATGACCCATGGCGCCTGGAACGATGGCCTGCGCGCCGCCGAAGCCGCCATCGAAAGCGCCGCCCGCCGGGTGCTGGTGATCGGCGCAGGGTTCGCCGGGCTCGCCGCCGCGCGCCGTCTCAGGGAGGCGGGAATCGAGTGCGTCGTTATGGAGGCCCGTGGCCGCATCGGTGGCCGCGTCCACAGCATTTCCCTCGGTCCGGTGCGAGTGGACGAAGGCGCCGCCTGGCTGCAGCACTTCGACGATAACCCGCTGGCCGCTCACGCCCGGCAGCTCGGCCTGCCGCTGCGGGAAACCGATTTCGGCCAGCCTCTGGCCGCTGCGGTGGATGGCCCGGTGCCCGATATCGACGCGGCCTGGGAAGCCCTGCGCGCCGGAATCGACCGCAGCCTGCCGCTGGCGGAAGGTGTCGCGCGCTATCTCGAAGAGCGCGATGAGCCAACCCGCCGCGCCACCCGCTTCGCCCTGGATGCCAACCTGATCCTGGAAGCCTGCCTGCCGCTGGAATCGCTGTCGGTCGATGCACTGGACGAAGAAGGCGTCGGTGCCGGCGACCGTTTCCTGCCGCAGGGGTACTCACAACTGGTCGAGCATCTGGCCGAAGGGCTGGATATCCGCCTGAACCAGCCGGTGACCGCCATCGACTGGTCCGAAGCCTCGGTGCGGGCAGGCGGTGAAAGCGCCGATTTCTGTATCTGCACCGTGCCCATCGGCGTGTTGCGTGATATCCGCTTCACCCCGCCCCTGCCGGCGGCGCAGCAGGACGCGCTGGAGCACCTGGGCATGGGCCGACTGGAGAAGGTCGTACTGCAGTTCGACGAGCGCTGGTGGCCGGTGTCACCGTCGGGTTACCTGCGCTGGTACGACGAGCCGGCCAGCTTCGGCGAGTGGTTGGATCTCACCGACGCGGTGGGTACGCCGACCATTGCCGGGTTGATCGCGGCGAATGCGCTGGAGCGGGTGTTTGCGGGCCGCAGCGATGAGGAGATTGCGCGCGCGGCCTCTGAAGCTCTGCAGGCGTGGGCGAACGCCATTCGAAACGCCGACACTGACCTGTAGGAGCTGAACCGTAGGATGGGTGGAGCCTAGGTGATCCCCATGCTGCCGGTGCCGGGATCGATGGGTATCGCTGCCTCCACGCCATCCTACGGATGCGCCAATGGCAGGAGTGAGCCATCCGCTAAACCCCGTCCAGCGTCAGATCGACCAACCGCTCGACATAGCCCGTATCCAGCTCCTCGGCGGAAAACAGGATGCGGTACACCAGCGGCGCCATCAGCCGGTCGACGATGCGGTCGACGTCCGGCAGCTTCTCGCCACGCCCCTTGGCGCGCAGCAGGATGATGTCGAACTGGCCGCAGGCAATCGCCATGCAGCGCCCGGAGCAGCCGCCGCCAGCGGCCAGCAGGTCGAGCACTACCGCGCGGCCGGGCACCGAAGCGGTTTCCTCCATGTACTGCTCGCCCCAGGCCAGCAGGTCGCCACGCAGGCTGCCGGTATCGGCAGGCTCGGCATCCGGGCGAATACGCTCCAGGGCAACGTCGCCCAGCAACTCGCTGAGATCGCCCCAGCGCCGGTAGATGGTCGAGGGCGTGACGCCGGCTCGACTGGCGATCAGCGGCACGGTCAGTTCCGCGCGGTCGCGCTCTTCCAGCAACGCCTGGACAGCCTTGTGCACCGATGCCTGCACCCGCGCGCTGCGGCCGCCTGGACGAACACCCTGATTAATTGCCATAAGCACCTTAACGCAAAGAATTTGCTTTTATCCGAAATCGGGTCCAGCATCTCGCAAAAGCAAAATCTTAGCCTTTGCGAGCTGAATCATGGCACAGACCTTACCCAAAAGCGCGCCCGGCTTTTTCCCGGCCCTGCTGCTGACCGCGATCCTCATGGCCTTCCTCGCCGCCGCTGCCGCGCCCACGCCGCTCTATGCGCTGTACCGCGAGTCCTGGCAATTCTCCCCCGCCCTGCTGACGCTGGCCTTCAGCATCTACGCCGGCGGGCTGATGCTGGCGCTACTGGTGTTCGGTTCGCTGTCGGACCACCTCGGCCGTCGCCCGCTGATCCGCGCGGCACTGATCATCGAACTGCTGGCGATGAGCGTGTTCCTCTACGCCAACTCGGTGGAACTGCTGATCGCCGCGCGCCTGCTGCAAGGCTTCGCCACCGGCATCGCGACCGCTGTACTGGGTGCCGCCATGCTCGACATCGACCGCGAGCGCGGCCCGTTGATCAACAGCGTCGCGCCCATGCTCGGCATGGCGCTGGGCGCACTGGGCAGCAGCGCACTGGTGCAGTTCGGCGGCGACCCGCTGCACCGCGTCTATGTCTGGTTGCTGGCGGTATTCGCGCTGGCCCTGGTGCTGTTGCGCTGGCTGCCGGAAAGCGTCAGCAGGCAGCCCGGCGCGCTGGCCTCGCTGAAGCCGCGCATCCGCATTCCCCCGCAGGCGCGCCGGGCGTTCTGGAGCGTGGCGCCGCTGAACGCCAGCCTCTGGGCGCTGGGCGGTTTCTACCTGTCGCTGGGCCCGACCCTGGCGCGCCAGGTGACCGGTCTGCCGGTTCCGATGATCGGCGGTGGGCTGGTCTCGCTGCTGTGCTTCTGCGGCGCCGTGGCGATCTTCGCGCTGCGCAACCGGCCGGCAGCGGTCATCCTGCGCCGCGGCGGGCTGGCCCTGATCATCGGCCTGCTGATTACCCTGCTCGGCGTGGACTCCTCCAACCTCTGGCTGTTCTTCCTCGGTACCGCGGTGGCGGGCCTTGGCTTTGGCGGCGCCTTCCTCGGCGCATTGCGCTCGGTGGTGCCGCTGGCCCACGCCCACGAGCGCGGTGCGCTGATGGCGAGCTTTTATGTGCTCAGCTACCTGGCGTTCAGCGTGCCGGCGATCCTCGCCGGGCTGGCGATCCAGCGTTATGGCCTGGTCGCCACCACCAACGGCTATGCCAGCCTGCAGATTCTCGCGGCGTCGCTGGTCCTGCTGCTGTCCTTGCGCGCACCCGCCGCGCAGAAGGCGCCGGCCTGAATCAGGCCGCCTCGCGGGCGCGCAGGAAGTCGTAGAGCGCGCGCACGGCCGGCTGCTCCAGCGCCTGGGCGGCGTGGCAAAGGCCGATTCGGCGCACGGGTAGCGGCAGGTTCAAGGTTCCGCTGCGCACGGCCGGGGCGCCGCCCAGCAACGAGGCCGGAAGGATCGCCGCGCCCAGGCCGGCACTGACCAGCCGCAGGGCAAGATTCAGGGTGCTGGCCTGCGCGACCACCGGTGCGCTGCCGTAGGCAGTCATCAAACGCTGGTGCGACGGGTGCGACGGACAGGTGATCCACGCCTCGACTGGCACACTCTCGGCGCCGGGCGGCAGCGCCAATACGTACGGATCGTCCCACACCGGAACGAACAGTTCGTCTTCGCAACAGAACTCCTCCGCCGCCAGCCGCGCCTCCCCCACACAGCCTTCTTCCAGGTGCAGTTGCAGGTTGGGGATCGCTTGCCGGGCCAGGCCGACGAAGCGCTCGATCTGCTCGGCGCTGATGTCCCCTTCCACCCCCAGGTGCAGCGGCTGCCGCTCCGACGACTGGCGGAACAGCTTGCGCAAAACCTCCGCCTCGGCCAGCAGGGCACGGGCTCGCGGGTACAGTGTGCGCGCCGCTTCGCTGACATCCACACCGCGCGGTTGGCGCACGAACAGCTCGGTGCCCAGGCTCTCCTCCAACTGGCGAACGGTGGCGGACAGCGTGGGTTGGCTGACGAACAGGCGCTGCGCAGCGGCGGTGATGTTGCGCTCTTCGAAGACCGCGACGAACGCGGCGAGCTGTCGAATATCCATAGGAAATCCCGATACCAGGCACAGGAATAAGCCATTTTTCAGGCAGCAATGCGCTAAATATACTTCACTGCATTGTCCAGGCATCCAGATTTTCGATTGCAGGAGAACCACCATGAGCAAGCCCCTGATCATCGTCACCGGCGCCAGTTCCGGCATCGGCGAAGCCACCGCCCGCCTCTTTTCCCAGCAAGGTCACCCGCTGCTGCTGCTCGCCCGGCGCATCGAGCGCCTGGAAGCACTCAAGCTGCCAAACGCGCTGTGCCGTGCCGTCGATGTGACTGACCGCGAAGCCCTGCTGGCCGCCGTCGAGGAGGCCGAGAAGCGTTTCGGCCCGGCTGACGCGCTGGTGAACAACGCCGGCGTGATGCTGCTGGGCAATATGGTCGAGCAGGACCCGGCCGAGTGGGAGCGCATGCTCGACGTCAACGTGAAGGGCCTGCTCAATGGCGTGCACGCCGTGCTCAAGGGCATGGTCGAGCGCAACCAGGGCAGCGTGATCAATGTCAGCTCGGTGGCCGGGCGCAAGACCTTCCCCAACCACGTCGCCTATGTCGGCACCAAGTTCGCCGTGCACGCGATCTCCGAGAACCTGCGCGAGGAAGTCGCGGCGCATAACGTCCGCGTGGTAACCATCGCTCCCGGCGCGGTGGAAACCGAGCTGCTCAGCCACACCACCGACGAGGCGATCAAGAGCGGCTACCAGGACTGGAAACGCGAGATGGGCGGCAAGGTGCTCAGTGCCGAGGACGTGGCCAACGCCATCGGCTACGCCTACAACCAGCCGCAGGGCGTGTGCATCCGCGAGATCGTGCTGGCGGCGACTCGGCAGCAGGCTTGATCGGCCAGGCCCGAGGGTTCTCGCAAGAGCGCATGCGCGAACTCCCCGGAAGAACACCACCGTAGGATGGGTGGAGCCTAGGCGATACCCATGCTGCCAATGCGGCAGGAGTCGAGGGGTATCGCTTCGCTCCACGCCATCCTACGAAGGCGTCAGCCGGTGAAGATCATCCCGCCTGCCTAGCCGCCCAGCGGCGGTACTGCTTGGCCCGGCGCAGCGTGCGCCACTGCTCCATCACCAGCGTGCGCCACGGCGAAGCCTGCGGGTTGGGCGCACGGTGGGCGCCGATGCGGTGCAGCTGCAGCTTGACCAGCGCCATGTAGGCCAGCGCCGCCAGCGGCTTGGAGCGCCAGCGGATCGGCGGCAGTTGCGGCTGGGTCTGGCTGCCACGCTGCCAGTGCAGTACCAGTTGCGGCTCCAGGGCCAGGGCGGTGCCGATGCCGACCATGTCCAGCCCGCTGTCCAGCACCTGTTCCGCCACCGGCAGACGACGGATGCCGCCAGTGACCATCAGCGGCATGCGCGCCGCTTCGCGCATCTCGCGGGCGAATTCGAGGAAGTAGGCCTCCCGCGCCAGGGTACGGCCGTCACGGGCGTCGCCCTGCATCGCCGGCGCCTCGTAGCTGCCGCCGGACAGCTCGACCAGGTCGACCTTCTCGTCGTTCAGCCACTCGATCACCTGGCGCGCATCGCTGGCGTCGAAGCCGCCGCGCTGGAAGTCCGCGGAATTGATCTTCACCCCCACGCAGAACTCCGGCGACACTGCGGCACGCACCGCACGCACGACCTCGAGCAGCAGCCGCGCACGGTTTTCCAGCGAACCGCCCCAGCGATCCTGGCGCTTGTTCGCCAGCGGCGAAAGGAACTGGCTGAGCAGGTAGCCGTGGGCCGCGTGGATCTGCACGCCGGTGAAGCCGGCCTGCTCGGACAGCTGCGCGGCGCGGACGAAACGCCGGATCACCTCGGCGATATCGGCCTCGGTCATCTCGCGGGCGACGGCGAACAGCTTGGAGAACTTGCCCATCTCCAGCGGCACCACCGACGGCGCGATGGCGCCCTGGCCGAGGTTGGTCTGCACCTGGCGGCCAGGATGGTTCAACTGCAACCAGAACTGCGCCCCCCGGGAACGGCCGATGCGCGCCCATTCGCGGAAGCGCTCCAGATGCCGGTCATTTTCCAGCACCACGCCGCCGGGGCCGGTCATGGCGCGGCCGTCGATCATCACGTTGCCACTGAGGATCAGGCCGACGCCGCCGTCCGCCCAGGCCTGGTAGAGGCGCAGCAAGGCAGCCGAAGGCGCCTGGTCGGCATCGGCCATGTTCTCTTCCATGGCGGCCTTGGCAATACGGTTGGGGACTTCGCCGCCGTTGGGCAGGCGCAGGGGCTGGAAGGGCGACATGGCTAGGCTCCGAGGTTGTCCTGATGGGTTGTGACGGCAGCGAGGTTAAGTTTAAAGTTCACTTCAAGGTCAAGCCCCTTCGGAGCCCTGCATGAAAATCGGTGAACTGGCCAGGCTCAGCGGCCTCGCCCCCTCGCGCATCCGCTTCTACGAAGCCAGCGGGCTGATCGCTCCGGCCCGCCGCCTGGCCAACGGCTACCGCGAGTACCCGGCAGAAACCCTCGACCTGCTGGAAATCATCCGCAGCGCCCAGCAGACCGGTTTCACCCTGGAGGAAATCCGCAGCCTGCTGCCGCACTCCAGCCCCATCGAGAACGGCCACGGCGAACTCGTCGCCGGCCTGCGCCGCAAGGTCGCGGAGATCGAGGCGATGGAGCGGCAACTGCGGCAGAACCGTTTACGCCTGCTGGAAGTGATCGAGGGTATCGAGAACAAACCCGAGGGCATGGGTTGCGCGGCGAATGCCGAACGCATGCTGGCGGAGATGCGCGAGCGCAAGGCGCGCAGTGAAACCGCCAAACCGGCATCGCGGGCAAAATCCGCCTCCACGGCAAAACGCCCGGCGCCGACGCAAGCCTGAAAGCCGGCGTTCCGCTCCCGCGTTATTTCCAGCCTTCCATGCGCAAGGTCGCGCGCACCAGCCGCTGTTCCTCCTGCTCGATCTCCCGCAGATTGTCGCGCACGCCGTGGATATGCTCGCGGGCGGCGCGCTGGGCCTGTTCCGGCTGGCGCTCGACGATGGCGCGATACAGCCGCGCATGCTGGCGATCGATCTGGCGCTTCTGCGGCGGGCGGTTGTAGAGGTTGTTCACCGAGGCGAACACGGTGCTGAGCATCAGCTCGTTGAGCGACTGCAGCGTATGCACCAGCACCGGGTTGTGCGAGGCCTCGCTGACCGCCTGGTGGAAGGCGTGGTCGCGCCGCGCGTGTTCGCGTGGGTCCAGCGGTTGCGGCTCGTCGAAAGCCGCATGCATCTCCTCGAAGCGCCGGCCGATCAGCAACAGGTCGACCTCCGTGGCGCGCAGGGCGGCCAGCCGGGCAGACTCGCCCTCCAGCAGCGCGCGCACTTCCAGCAGGTCGTAGAGCGTGCGCGGCTGCGAGCGGAACAGGTGCATCAGCGGCGAGATGTCCTCGGCGCCGGTCAGGTCGGCAACGAACGATCCCCGCCCCTGCTCGGTATCGACGATGCCGCGTCCGCGCAACGCGCGCAGCCCTTCACGCAACGCCGAGCGCGAGCAGCCGAGCTTCTCCACCAGGCGCCGTTCCGACGGCAACGCCTGGCCGACCTTGAGTACGCCATCGACGATCAGGCGCTCGATCTTTTCCGCCACCTGGTCGGCGACGCGCTGCTTGCGCTGCTGGATGCTGGTCATCGAATGGCTCCACAACTGGTAGGACCAGCAGGTAACCACCTGCCTCATGCCCAACAACCCTAGCCGCCATGACGGGGCGTTTCCAGCGCAGCAGCACGCAACAACTGGTCCGACCAGTGTGAAAGCCGATGGACGCCCGCGAAGCGGCGGCCGCATGTTCACGGCGCTGTGGCTCATGAAGCCCGCCTGACGGGCTCGTCCAATAACAAGATCAGAGCACCGTGGCCCATGAATATCCTCTACGACGAGCGCGTCGACGGCGCGCTGCCTGCCGTCGACAAGTCCGCCCTGCTCGCCGAGCTGCGCGCGACACTGCCCGACCTCGAACTGCTGCACCGCGCCGAAGACTTGAAGCCCTATGAGTGCGACGGCCTCTCCGCCTACCGCAGCGTGCCGATGCTGGTGGCGCTGCCCGAGCGTATCGAGCAGGTGCAGGCGCTGCTCAAGCTCTGCCATGCGCGCCAGGTACCGGTGGTGGCGCGTGGCGCGGGTACGGGCCTGTCCGGCGGTGCGCTGCCGCTGGAGAAAGGCATCCTGCTGGTGATGGCGCGCTTCAACCGTATCCTCGAAGTGAACACCGCCGGCCGCTTCGCCCGCGTGCAACCCGGCGTGCGCAACCTGGCGATCTCCCAGGCCGCCGCGCCGCACGGGCTTTACTACGCACCCGATCCGTCGTCGCAGATCGCCTGTTCCATCGGCGGCAACGTCGCCGAGAACGCCGGCGGCGTGCATTGCCTCAAGTACGGCCTGACCGTGCACAACCTGCTGAAGGTGGACATCCTCACCGTCGAAGGCGAGCACCTGACGTTGGGCAGCGACGCCCTCGACAGCCCCGGCTTCGACCTGCTGGCGCTGTTCACCGGCTCCGAAGGCATGCTTGGCATCGTCACCGAGGTCACCGTCAAGCTGCTGCCCCGGCCGCAGGTGGCGCGGGTGCTGCTGGCCAGTTTCGATTCGGTGGAAAAGGCCGGCCGCGCGGTGGCCGATATCATCGCCGCCGGCATCATCCCCGGCGGGCTGGAGATGATGGACAACCTGTCGATCCGTGCCGCCGAGGACTTCATCCACGCCGGCTACCCGGTGGACGCCGCGGCCATCCTGCTGTGCGAACTGGATGGCGTGGAAGCCGACGTACAGGACGACTGCCAGCGCGTCGACGGCGTGCTGCGCACGGCCGGCGCCACCGATGTGCGGCTGGCCTGCGACGAGGCCGAGCGCGTGCGCTTCTGGGCCGGGCGCAAGAACGCCTTCCCCGCGGTGGGGCGCATCTCCCCGGACTACTACTGCATGGACGGCACCATCCCGCGCCGCGAACTGCCGCGCGTGCTGCACGGCATCGCCGAGTTGTCGAAGGAATTCGGCCTGCGCGTGGCCAACGTATTCCATGCCGGCGACGGCAACATGCACCCACTGATCCTCTTCGACGCCAACCTGCCCGGCGAGCTGGAGCGCGCCGAGGCCATCGGCGGCAGGATCCTCGAACTCTGCGTGGCGGTGGGCGGCAGCATCACCGGCGAACACGGCGTGGGGCGCGAGAAGATCAACCAGATGTGTGCGCAGTTCAACAGCGACGAGCTGACCCTGTTCCATGCGGTGAAAGCGGCCTTCGACCCGGACCGCCTGCTCAACCCCGGCAAGAACATCCCGACCCTGCACCGCTGCGCCGAATTCGGCGCCATGCACGTGCACCACGGCCAGTTGCCCTTCCCCGACCTGGAGCGTTTCTGATGGCCGATGCCAGTGCCGACCTGCTCGAACAGGTGAACCAAGCGCTCCACGCTCGAACGCCGCTGCGCCTTCGCGGCGGTGACAGCAAGGCCTTCCTCGGCCGCCCGGTGAACGGCGTGGACCTGGATACCCGCGCCCATTGCGGCATCGTCAGCTACGACCCGACCGAGCTGGTGCTCACCGCCCGCGCCGGCACGCCGCTGGCGGAGATCGAAGCGGCGCTGGAGGCCGCCGGGCAGATGCTGCCCTGCGAGCCACCAGACTTTTCCACGGCAACCTTCGGCGGCATGGTCGCGGCCGGGATATCCGGCCCGCGCCGGCCCTGGTCGGGCTCGGTGCGCGACTACGTGCTGGGCACACGGGTGATCACCGGCCATGGCAAGCTGCTGCGCTTCGGCGGCGAGGTGATGAAGAACGTCGCCGGCTATGACCTCTCCCGCTTGCTCGCCGGCAGTTTCGGCTGCCTGGGGCTGATCACCGAAGTGTCGATGAAGGTGCTGCCCAAACCCCGGATGTGCGCCAGCCTGCGCCTGCAAATGGACGTTCACCAGGCGCTGGGAGAACTGGCGGAATGGGGTGCGCAACCGATCCCGATCACCGCCGCCTGCCACGACGGAGCGGCGCTGCATCTGCGTCTGGAAGGCGGCGAAGGCTCCGTGTGTTCCGCCCGCCTGCGCCTGGGTGGCGAGGAGATCGACAGTACCTACTGGCAGGACTTGCGCGAGCAGCGCCTCGGCTTCTTCACCGGCCCCGGCACGCTGTGGCGGCTGTCACTGCCCAACGCGACCCCGGCGATAGCCCTGCCGGGTGAACAACTGATCGACTGGGGCGGCGCGCAGCGCTGGCTGAAGTCCGACGCGGACGCCGAGCTGATCCGCCACAGCGTCGCCGAGTTCGGCGGCCACGCCACTCGCTACGCGCCGGGTGACGATGCGTTCCATCCACTGCCTGCCGCCCTGCTGCGCTACCACCGCAGCCTCAAGCAGCAGTTGGACCCGCAAGGCATCTTCAACCCCGGCCGGATGTACAGGGAGCTCTGATGCAAACCAACCTGAGCGAACAGGCCAGGCACCTGCCGCGCGCCGAGGAAGCCGAGCGCATCCTGCGCTCCTGCGTGCACTGCGGCTTCTGCACCGCCACCTGCCCGACCTACCAGTTGCTGGGCGACGAACTGGACGGCCCGCGCGGGCGCATCTACCTGATCAAGCAGGTGCTCGAAGGCGTTGATCCCAGCGCCAGCACCCGCGAGCACCTGGACCGCTGCCTGAGCTGCCGCAATTGCGAAAGCACCTGCCCTTCCGGGGTGGACTACCACAACCTGCTGGACATCGGCCGCGCGGTGGTCGAGGAGCAGGTGCCGCGAACCTTCGGCGAGCGCGCGATGCGTCGCGGCCTGCGCGCCGTGGTGCCGAATGCCGCTTTGTTCGGCGCGCTGGCCAAGGCCGGGCGGACCTTCTACCCACTGCTGCCGGAGAGCCTGCAGAGCAAACTGCCGCGCCATCCGCACCCACCCGTGGAACGCCCGAAACCACACCACACCCGGCGCATGCTGATGCTCGAAGGCTGCGTGCAACCGGCGCTGTCGCCCAACACCAATGCCGCTGCAGCGCGGGTGCTGGATCGCCTGGGCATCAGCGTGATCCCGGCGGCGGACGCCGGTTGCTGCGGCGCCGTGGACTATCACCTGAATGCCCAGGCGCAAGGCCTTGAGCGTGCACGCCGGAACATCGACGCCTGGTGGCCGTCCATCGAAGCCGGCGCCGAGGCCATCGTGCAGACGGCCAGCGGCTGCGGCGCCTTCGTCCGCGACTACGGCCATCTGCTGGAACGCGACACCGCTTACGCCGCCAAGGCGAAGCGGATCAGCGAGCTGTCCCGCGACCTCTCCGAAGTGCTGCGCGACGAGCCGCTGGAAGAACTCCACCTGCAGGGCGACCGCCGCCTGGCCTTCCACTGCCCCTGCACGCTGCAGCACGCGCTGAAGCTTGGCGGCGCGGTGGAAAGCGTGCTCACACGCCTGGGCTTCAGCCTCACCGGCGTGCCGGACAGCCACCTGTGCTGCGGCTCCGCCGGCACCTATTCGCTGACCCAGCCGGCGCTGTCCAGGCGGCTGCGCGACAACCGGATGCAGGCACTGGAAAGCGGCAACCCCGAGGTCATCGTCACCGCCAATATCGGCTGCCAGACACACCTGGGCGGCGCGGGACGCACGCCGGTTCGGCACTGGATCGAACTGGTGGAGGAAGCGCTGGCCGACGCGCCGCAACCCCACTCTCAAGGCGAGGTGCAAGCATGCTCAACAAAGCCGTTCTGACCCAGCAGGAGGTCGGCCGCATCCTCGCCGCCGCCCGCGATGAGGCGCAGCGCAATCACTGGGCGGTGTCCATCGTGGTAGTGGACGACGGCGGCCACCCGCTGGCCCTGGAGCGCCTCGACGGCTGCGCGCCGGCCAGTGCCTACATCGCCACCGAAAAGGCCCGCAGCGCGGCGCTGGGCCGGCGTGAAACCAAGGGTTACGAGGACATGGTCAACAACGGCCGCGTGGCCTTCGTCAGCGCGCCGCTGATCACTTCGCTCGAAGGCGGCGTGCCGGTCGTCGTCGAAGGCCAGGTGATCGGCGCGGTCGGCGTCTCCGGCGTGAAAGCCGGGGAAGATGCGCAGGTCGCCAGCGCAGGCGTGGCGGCGCTGTGAAGTCGTCCACGCGGCTCTGGCGTCAGGTGCCCAGCGTCCGGGCTGCAGTCGCCGTCGGCTTCAAGCGGGCCGGCGGCGACCCCCGCGAAAGCTCGCCCGCCTCGTTGTTTAGAAGCCCCGCTACGCGCCGCGTGCCGGGGCTTTTTCCATGGGCGCCGGCACATCGCCGACCGCCGTCCAACGCACCACCGACAAAAGTTATCCACCGCTGACGCTTTGCCGTGTGCATCCACAACAACAAGGGACAATCCCCATGCAAACCTGGCAACAGCTCTACACCCCGCTCGGCAGCCTCGGGCTGTCGGCACTGGCGGCCCTCGTGCCGATCATCTTCTTCTTCCTCGCCCTGGCGGTGTTCCGCTTGAAGGGCCACATCGCGGGGGCGATCACCCTGCTGCTGTCGCTGCTGATCGCCGTCACCGTCTACCATATGCCGGTGGACAAGGCGCTGGCCTCGGCGATCTACGGTTTCTTCTACGGGCTCTGGCCGATCGCCTGGATCATCGTGGCCGCAGTGTTCCTCTACAAGCTGACGGTGAAGAGCGGGCAGTTCGAGATCATCCGCAGCTCGGTGTTGGCGATCACCACTGACCAGCGTTTGCAGGTGGTGCTGATCGGCTTCTCCTTCGGTGCCTTTCTCGAAGGCGCGGCGGGCTTCGGCGCACCGGTGGCGATCACCGCGGCGCTGCTGGTCGGCCTGGGCTTCAACCCACTGTATGCGGCAGGGCTGTGCCTGATCGCCAACACCGCGCCGGTGGCCTTTGGTGCGCTGGGCATCCCGATCATCGTCGCCGGGCAGGTGTCGGGCGTGGATGCCTTCAAGATCGGCGCCATGGCCGGGCGGCAGTTGCCGATCCTGTCGGTGATCGTGCCGTTCTGGCTGGTGGCGATGATGGACGGCTGGCGCGGAGTGCGCGAAACCTGGCCGGCGCTGCTGGTGGCCGGCGGTACCTTCGCGATCAGCCAGTTCCTCACCTCCAACTTCATCGGCCCGGAACTGCCGGACATCACCTCCGCACTGCTGAGCATGGTCTGCCTGACGCTGTTCCTGCGCGTGTGGCAACCGGTGAACCTGCGTGAGACGGAGTTCTCCAGCCTCAACGCCGACGGCACCACGACGCTCGGCGGCCTGGGTGGTGGAGGCGGCGGAAGGCAACGCGAATCCCAGTACAGCTTCGGGCAGATCTTCAAGGCCTGGTCGCCGTTCCTGATCCTCACGGTGCTGGTGACTATCTGGACCATGAAGCCGTTCAAGGCGCTGTTCCTGCCCGGCGGCGCGCTGGAAAGCTGGGTGGCGGTGATCGCCGTGCCCTACCTCGACCAGCTGGTACTGAAGGCCGCGCCGATTGTCGCCAACCCGACGCCGATGCCGGCGGTCTACAAGTTCGACCTGGTCTCGGCCAGCGGCACGGCGATCTTCCTTGCAGCACTGGTCTCCATGGCCATCCTGCGTATTGGCGCGAAGAGCGGCGCAGCGACCTTCGGCGAGACACTGAAGGAGTTGAAGTGGCCGGTACTGACCATCGGCATGGTGCTGGCCTTCGCCTTCGTCACCAACTACTCGGGGATGTCCACCACCCTGGCGCTGGTGCTCGCCGGAACCGGAGCGGCCTTCCCGTTCTTCTCGCCTTTCCTCGGCTGGCTGGGGGTATTCCTCACCGGGTCGGACACCTCATCCAATGCCCTGTTCGGCTCGCTGCAGGCGACCACCGCGCACCAACTCGGCGTGAGCGACACGCTGCTGGTGGCCGCCAACACCACCGGCGGGGTGACCGGCAAGATGATCTCGCCGCAGTCCATCGCCGTGGCCTGCGCGGCCACCGGCATGGTCGGGCGCGAGTCGGACCTGTTCCGCTTCACGGTCAAGCACAGCCTGATCTTCGCCGCGTTCATCGGGCTGATCACCCTCGCGCAGGCCTATGTATTCACGGGGATGCTGGTGCGCTGAGGCGCCACTGGAGTTTCCTGCAGGAGCGCGTGTGGTGCGCTCCTGCAGGGCGCGTTATCGCTTCAGAAGTCCACCTTCCCCCGCCCCGCCTTGATCGACCCACGCTTGCTCTTGCCCTCCAGCCGGCGCGTCTTCGAGCCCAGCGTCGGCTTGGTCGGGCGGCGCTTCTTCTCCACTTTCGTGGCGCTGCGGATCAGCTCCGCCAGGCGGTTGAGAGCGTCCTCGCGATTCTGTTCCTGGGTCCGGAACTGCTGCGCCTTGATTACCACCACGCCGTCGCTGGTGATGCGCTGGTCGCTGAGCGCGAGCAGGCGTTCCTTGTAGAACTCCGGCAGGGACGAGGCGCGCACATCGAAGCGCAGGTGCACCGCGCTGGACACCTTGTTGACGTTCTGCCCGCCGGCGCCCTGGGCGCGGATGGCAGTCAGCTCGATCTCCGCATCGGGGATCTGCACCGTGTTGGAAATCTGCAGCATGGGAAGCATTCAAAGTGGAAATGAACGTCAGGATACCGCGCAGCGCCGCTGGTGTCCCGAAGCCATCTAGCCCGCCGTGAAGCGCCCGTTCCTGACTTCTGCGTCAATTTTTGTATACGAATTTGTGTACAAGTTTTTCTTGCAATGTCATCAATTCACCATTAGAACCCAGCCTGTCACCGACCGCAGTTCCTCCTGCGGGACGCCGGCCCCCCAGCCACAAAAACAAGAAAAAGACAGAGGTGCAGCATGGTTTCATCCGCGACGACGGCCGTTGGCGCCGCCCGCCCCCAACCGCGTTCCAGCCGCCGCCTGAGCAACGGCCGCCGGTTCGCCCTCGGTACTGCACTAGTCCTCGCCCCGCTGGGCATGGCGCAGGCCGAAGACGATCGCTTCTTCGAGTGGACCAGCAACACGCTGGGCTTCCGCTACGGCAAGGGCTTCACCAACCCGAACAACCCGCACGACATCAGCAAGCGCATCTTCAGCTTCAGCCACGCCGACGGTTACCGCTACGGCAGCAACTTCTTCCACCTCGATGTGCTGCAGTCCGACAGCGATGATCCGCGCAAGGGCACCGACCACGGCAGCAGCGAGGTCTACGGGGTATTCCGCAGCCAGCTGTTCGCCTCGCGGGTGTTCGACCTGCCGCAGGGCAAGGGCCTGGTGAAGGACCACGCCTTCACCTTCGGCTTCGACGCCAGCCGCAACAACAACCTGGGCTCGGCGAAGAAGCGCGCGCTGGTGTTCGGCCCGACCATCAAGTTCAACGGCCCCGGCGTGCTGGACCTCTCGCTGTTCTACTACCGCGAGAAGAACCACTCCGGCATCCCCAACGCGAAACACCCAGACCACACCTTCGATACCACCTACATGCTCAACCTGACCTGGCTGCGGCCATTCCAGCTGGGCGACCACGGCGCGAAGTTCCAGGGCTTCCTGAACTACACCGGGGAGAAGGGCGAGGACTACAACGACAACGACACCGCGCCGGAGACGCTGGTCCGTACCTCGCTGATGTTCGCCACCCTGCCCGGCACCAAGCGCCAGCCGAACCTGTGGCTGGGCGTGGGCTACGAGTACTGGCACAACAAGTTCGGCGTGGATGGCGGGCGTGGCACCCGCACCTCGACGCCGACGGTGAACCTGGAGTTCACTTTCTGATCATTTGGCTCGACGGAGGATGGGTGGAGCTTGCGATACCCATCAGCGATGCCGCAAAGAATCGATGGGTATCGCTGCGCTCCACGCCATCCTACGGCTGCTCCCGTTGTCGACGCAGATTGATCCACCCATGAAAAAGCCCGGCCAATGCCGGGCTTTTTCGTCAGCGCAGTGCAGGAAGCATCAACGCTCCTTGCAGGCCACGCCATCGGCGGGCTCGCCGCCTTTCCAGTCCTTGTACAGGGTCGCGTCTTCGCCCTTGGTCCACCAGACGTACTGCCCGGCGGCATAGCGCGCACCGGAGGCGGAGATGACGTTGGCGAAGACCAGGCTGGAGGCGTCCGTCACCGGCACTACGGCCAGGCTGTTGTCGCCCTTGTTCAGGTACTGCACGCTGATCTTGCGGCCGTCCTCGCACTTGTACGAGACGCTGCGCGAATCCAGCTTGGCGTCGCCGGGCAGGACCAGCGCATCGACCTGGGGTGCTTTCTTCTCTTCACCGCCGCAAGCGACGAGGATGACCGGCACGGCCGCCGCGAGCAGCCAAAGTGCTTTTTTCATGAGTATCCCTCTGACGAAAAATGGCCCGGTCACTCTAGGAAGGATCGGGCCACGCGGTCAATCGCGCGCGGCTCGACCCAACGTAGGATCAGGCCGCCAGGTCAGTCAGCCAGCGCGGCGCTGGCGCTGCTGTGCGCCGCCGGCTGGCGCTTGAGGCGATAGCAACCGTACATCACCAGCAACCACACCGGGATCGCGTAGACCGAGATCTGGATGCCCGGCGTGAGCAGCATGACGCCGAGGATGAACACCACGAAGCCCAGGCACAGCCAGTTGGCCGCCGGATAGGCGACGGCCCGGAAGGCGCTGCGCTTGCCCTCGGCATCCATGTGCGCGCGGAACTTCAGGTGCGCCAGGCTGATCATCGCCCAGTTGATCACCAGCGCGGCGACCACCAGGGACATCAGCAACTCCAGCGCGCGGGCCGGCACCAGGTAGTTCACCAGCACGGCGAGGAAGGTCACCGCCGCGGAGACCATCAGCGAGCGCACCGGCACGCCACGGCTGTCCACCTTGGCCAGCGCGCGCGGGGCATCGCCCTGCTCCGCCAGGCCCACCAGCATGCGGCCGTTGCAGTAGGTGCCGCTGTTGTAGACCGACAGCGCGGCAGTGAGCACCACGAAGTTGAGAACGTGCGCCGCGGTGCCGCTGCCGATCATCGAGAAGATCTGTACGAAGGGGCTGCCGCTGTAGGAGTCGCCGGAGGCGTTGAGGGTCTGCAGCAGGCTGTCCCATGGGGTCAGCGAGAGCAGCACGGTGAGCGCGCCGATGTAGAAGATCAGGATGCGGTAGATCACCTGGTTGATCGCCTTGGGGATCACCTTTTTCGGCTGGTCGGCCTCCGCGGCGGTGAAGCCGAGCATCTCCAGCCCGCCGAAGGAGAACATGATGATCGCCATGGCCATCACCAGCCCGCTGATGCCATTGGGGAAGAAGCCGCCGTGGGCCCACAGGTTGCTCACGGTTGCCTGCTCGCCCCCGGTGCCGCTGGCCAGCAGGTAGCAGCCCAGGGCGATCATGCCGACGATGGCGGCGACCTTGATGATGGCGAACCAGAACTCCGCCTCGCCGAAGGCCTTCACGTTGAACAGGTTGATCGCATTGACCACCACGAAGAAGACTGCCGCCGTGGCCCAGGTCGGTACGTCCGGCCACCAGTAGTGGATGTACTTGCCCACCGCGGTGAGCTCCGACATGCCCACCAGGATGTACAGCACCCAGCAGTTCCAGCCCGAGAGGAAGCCGGCGAAGCCGCCCCAGTACTTGTGCGCGAAGTGGCTGAAGGAGCCGGCCACGGGCTCCTCGACGATCATTTCGCCGAGCTGGCGCATGATCAGGAAGGCAATGAAGCCGGCGATGGCATAACCGAGGATCATCGACGGGCCGGCGGACTTGAGCACCCCGGCCGAGCCGAGGAACAGCCCGGTACCGATGGCGCCGCCGAGGGCGATCAGCTGGATATGGCGATTCTTCAGGCCGCGCTGGAGCTGGCCTGCGTGTTGAGTTTCACGCGTCATGCGTCACCTGTTGTTTTTATCTGTGACGGGATTCGGCCGCCCGGCTTGTGGCCAGGCGGTGCGGGCAAGGCAAGGCTAAAGAGCGGTGGAGCGGGAAGGCTGGTTTACAGGGTTACTGGGCGTCGGGCTGCACCTCCGGGGCGGCCTGCTGGAAGGCTTCGAGTAGCTCGCAGCGCGCGGCGATGGCGAGCAGGCGCGGGCAGCCGGAGAGGTCGCAGTCAAAGCGACGGGCGTTGTACAGCTGGGGAATCAGACAGGCCTCGAAGTAGCCGGGACGCTCGCCGAGGGATAGCGGGCCGCTCCAGTTGGTTACGCCCTCCTCCAGCGCGTGCAGGCCGGTTTCGACCCAGTGGCGAATCCATGCCGTCTTCGCCTCGTCCACCACCGCCAGCGGGCCGCTGAGGTACTGCAGCACACGCAAGTTGTTCAGCGGGTGAATGTCGCAGGCGATATGCAGGGACAGTGCACGAACCTGCGCACGCTGCAGCGCATCGCGCGGCAGCAGGCCGGGTTGCGGATGGGTTTCGTCGAGGTATTCGAGGATGGCCAGGGACTGGGCAATGCGCGCGTCACCGTCCACCAGCAGCGGCACCAGTTCCTGGGGATTGAGCGCCTTGTAGTCGGCAGCGTGCTGCTGGCCGCCGTCCTTCACCAGGTGCACGGGCACCTGGCGGTAGGCCAGGCCCTTGAGGCCGAGCGCGATGCGCACACGGTAGGCGGCGCTGGAGCGCCAGTAGGAGTACAGGGTGAGCATGGCGTTTCTCCGAGGGTGGCCACGCTACGCGCGGCCACCCTGCTAGCGATTTACTGATCGGAGATCACGCCACGGCGAATCTGGTCTTCCTCGATGGATTCGAACAGGGCCTTGAAGTTGCCCTCGCCGAAGCCCTGGTTGCCCTTGCGCTGGATGATCTCGAAGAAGATCGGGCCGATCACCGTGTTGGTGAAGATCTGCAGCAGGATGCCGTCGTCGCCCGGCGCGCCGTCGATCAGGATGTTCAGATCGCGCAGGTCCTTCAGGGATTCGCCGTGGCCGGCGACGCGGGTATCGACCTTCGCGTAGTAGGTGTCCGGGGTGCTCATGAAGTCCACGCCGTTGGCGCGCAGCTGGCGCACGGTTTCGTAGATGTCGTTGGTGGACAGGGCGATGTGCTGGATACCTTCGCCGTGGTACTCGCGGATGAATTCCTCGATCTGCGACTTGTCGTCCGCCGACTCGTTGATCGGGATGCGGATCTTCCCGCAGGGCGCGGTCATCGCGCGGGACAGCAGGCCGGTGAGCTTGCCTTCGATGTCGAAGTAGCGGATCTCGCGGAAGTTGGCGATGCGCTCGTAGAAGCCGGACCAGACGTCCATCTGGCCGCGCTTGACGTTGTGGGTCAGGTGGTCGATGCACAGCAGGCCGACGGCGTTGTCGGTGGCGCTGCGGCCTTCGATGAACTCGAAGTCGACGTCATAGATGCTCTTGTCGCCATAACGGTCGACGAGATACAGCAGCGAACCGCCGATGCCCTCGACGCAGGGGATGTTCAGCTCGCCGAAGTTGGCGTGACTGCCCACCAGCTTGGCGCCCTGGGACTCGACGTAGGCGGCGGCCTGGGCGGCATTCTTCACCCGGAAGGCCATGGCGCAGGCGCTCGGCCCGTGCTTCCTGGCGAACTCGTGGACGTGGCCGGTGGGGCTGCCGTTGAGCACGATGTTGATGTCGTTCTGCTGGAACAGGAAGACTTCCTTGGAACGGTGCTTGGCGGTCTCGGTGAAGCCCATGCCGGTGAACAGCTGGCGCAGTTGCTCGATGCCCTGGGCGTCGGGGGCGGTGAATTCGACGAACTCGAAGCCGTCGGTGCCGATGGGGTTGTGTTGCTCGATCTTGGTCACGGCGTTCATCCGGCCTCCTCGTTGTCGTTATCGGCTGGTTCGGCGCAGGAGCCGTCCAGGCGTTTGGAATACCTTCATCACAACCGTCGCGGCGCTTTGGAACAAGCCACCGGCGGGGCGTTACCGGGGCCACGGGAGCTGCGGCGCGGCAAGAAATCCTTACGTCGCCCAAAGCCCCGTGCGGCATGCCGCCGCACCGTAAAGACTTCGTGACAAGGTGGAGCGCCGGCGTGCCAGTGCGAGTGCCGCGTACTCGTCAGGCCGTCACGCGGCGGCTACCATGCGGCCCATCTCCCCTGCCCGAATCGTCCCATGGCCCGCGCCGCTCCCCCCGATTTCGACGCCACGCCCGCGCCACTGCGCGCCCTCGCCCGCAGCTATCCGCGCGGCCTGCACATCGAGCCGCACTCCCATGACTGGGGGCAGGTGCTCTATGCGATGTCCGGGGTGATGTGGCTGGAGACCCCCTCCGAAGCGCTGCTGGTGCCGCCCAATCGTGCCGTCTGGCTGCCGCCCCAGGTGCCCCACGGCATCCGCGTGGTCAGCGAGCTGCAGATGCGCAACATCTATCTGCGGCCGGGCACGGCGGACTCGCTGGGTGAGCAGGTGCAGGCATTCGAGGTCGGCGGGCTGCTGCGCGAGCTGATCGTCACGCTGGTGCAGCACGAGCGCGAGCCAGACACTGACTACTACCAGGCGCTGTCGCAACTGGCCGTGCTGGAGCTGCAAAGAGCCCGAAGCCTGCTGCTGCGCGTACCGCTGCCGGAGGATTCCGACCGCCGCCTGCTGAACCTGTGCCTGACGGTGATGGCCAAGCCGAGCCAGGAGATTTCCTTCGAGCAGCACGCCGCCGACGCCGGCGCCAGCGTGCGCACCCTCGCCCGCCTGTTCCAGCGCAGCCTGGGCATGGGCTTCGCCCAGTGGCGGCGGCAGGTGCAGTTGGCCACGGCGGTGGCGCAACTCAACGAGGGTATGCCGGTGAGCCAGATCGCCCATGGTCTGGGGTACCAGCCGGGCAGCTTCAGCGAGATGTTCCGGCGCGAGCTGGGCGTGGCGCCTTCGGAGTATTGCGCCCGGTAGCGCATCGTTTCGGGAGCGGCGCTTCTTCGTGATTCGCGATCAGCGCCGGCACGGGGCGGGTTCGCGAGCAAGCTCGCTCCTACAGGAAAAGCATGCTCCACGCTTCGGCTCTGGCTCCAGCCTATGGAAGACTTCCAGAGAAGTATCCGCACACTCCGACCCCCCCCCTTTCAACGAGGGAATTTTTCGCCTAGGCGAAAAACCGGATGGAGGGGCAAGACTTTTTGGTTCCTTTTGTGGCGTTTGACAAAAGGGACTCGCCGAGAGGCGAAACCCAATCCATCAGCACACGCCGAAGCAACGCAGGAAACTTCAGAGCAAGGCAGGCACATCGCGGACGAAGTCCGCTCCTACGCGGGTGCACGCCCATCCCATACTCCCCACCGACATCTGTCCGATATTCCGAAGTCCCTGACCGGCGACACCCTCCAGCAGTCCCTAGACTGCCCCTATCCCATCCAGCCGCCGGAGCGATCCACGGAGGACACATGAGCTACCTGATCTCCCTGGCCATCGGCATTGCCGTCGGCCTGGCCTACCACTTCCTCGACTTCCGTTCGCCAGCACCGCCGCTGGTGGCGCTGGTCGGCCTGCTGGGCATGCAGATCGGCGAGAACGCCCTGCCGCTGCTGACCCGCTGGTTCCACTGATCCCATCTCCCACTGCTTGCCAAGGACCCGTGCCATGAAAGCCCTGCAATTCGACCGCACCGGCGACCTCGCCGCCCTGAGCTTCACCGAAATCGCCGATCCGGTGCCCGCCACCGACGAGGTGCTGGTGGAAGTCCACGCCGCCGGCCTGAACCCCAGCGACGTCAAGAATGTCCTCGGCCGCTTCCCCTACACGACCCTGCCCCGCGTGCCCGGCCGCGACTTTGCCGGCACCGTGGTGAAAGGCCCGACCGAGCTGCTCGGCAAATCCGTCTGGGGCACCGGCAAGGGCCTGGGCTTCACCCGCAATGGCAGTCACGCCCAACTGATGAGCGTACCGCTCGGCGGCGTGGCGCTGATGCCAGAGCGCATGAGCTTCGCCCAGGCCGCCAGCTGCGGCGTCCCCTTCACCACCGCCTGGGATGCCCTGGAGCGTAGCCAGGTCGGCAAGGGGACGCGCCTGCTGGTGATCGGCTCCGGCGCTGTCGGCGCGGCGGCCATGTCCCTGGCCAAGGCCCGAGGCGCGCAGGTGCTGGGCGCAGTGCGGCGCGCCGAGTCGCAGGTGGAACTGCAGGCCCAAGGCATCCCGAGCCTCCTGCTGGACTCCGCGGAAACGCTGGCGGCGCAGGTGGACGAACATTTCCCCGGCGGCGCCGAGGTGATTTTCGATACCACCGGTTTCTGGCTGCCGGCCGCCGTTTCCGCCCTCGCCACCTTCGGCCGTATCGCTATCATCGCCGCGCCAGTGGACGGCCACGTGCAGTTGCCGGCCCTGGCGCTGTATCGCCGAGGCGGTTCGGTGGTGGGGGTGAATTCGCTGCTGTACGACACGGTCGCCTGCGCCGCGATGCTGCGTCAGTTCGGCCAGTGGTTCGACGACGGCAGGCTGCCGCTGCCCGGCGGCCTGCGCGAAGTGCCACTGAGCGAGGGTATCCAGCGTTATCACGAGATCAACGAAGGCAGCAGCGAGAAGATCATTCTCGTGCCTTGAAGCTGGATCACCGAGCGCTGGAAGCGCCCCTAACCTCGGCCCTCTGCCGAGAAAGAGGGGGCGCCCGGCGTGCCCCCGGGGAAAAGGGTCATTAAGGCGGCTATCCGGCAGGCACCGAGGCAGGCCATCACACCGAACCGCCCCCTTTCCCTCTGCAAAGGGTGCACAGCCAGGGTGAGGGGATGGCATCACCCCGCTCCCATGCCGACAGAGACCTGAGCGCGGATGAAGACTACCCCGCCGCCTTCATCGAAGCAGTGCGCCGCGCCCCGCCCTGCGCCTGTTCCAGCGCGAGGCAGTGGTCAAGGAACATGCGCATGTAGCCGTAGCTCTTGCAGACGGCCTCGCGCAGCGCCAGCACACGCGGCACCGGCACCTGCGGGCCACAGAGGGTACAGATGATCTCCAGCGCTTCCCAGGGGTGATCGTCATCGTAGCGGGCGTGCATCTTCAGCCAGCGCATGGCGTCCTTGCGGGCGCCACTCGGAAGGGTGCGTTCGTAGGTATCCAGGGAACAGACCAGTGCCGACCAGTCCCCCGTCGCACCTTCGATGGCGTAATTGGTGGCCGCCATCGCCAGCGCCAGATCGTCGGTAGCGCAGGTGTGCCAGCACCAATGACCGAGGGCGTGCAGCTCCGCCGGCACCAATTGCGCCTTGAGCTCGGCGAGGGTCACGCCGTAAGCCTCGGCCCAGTGCAGCCAGTAATCAGCATGATTGAGTTCGACGCGAATGTTACGCATCAACCAGCGCCGCGCCATGTCTTCGCCGGGGCTGCGGCCGAAGCGCGTCTTGAGCAGGTTCTGGGACATGTACAGGGGGAACTGCTCGACTACCTGCCAGCCGCCGATGAGGAAGGCGCGCATGGTCTGCCGGCTCAGGTGGCCGTCTCGCATGCGAGCGTAGAGTGGATGGCCCACCACCGCCAGGCGGCTGGTCTCGCACTCCTGCACCAGGCGTTGCGCCCAGTGCGGATAACTGGAAAGCTCCTTGAGCGGCCCACTTCGAACAAAGGTGTCGTTCATCCAAGGCTCCGTGCTGGTCGATCCATGCGAGCACCGGTAAATCAGGCCTCAGGTTAGTCCCCTATAGGTTGCGCGTCACCGTCCGGAGGTTGTGTCGGTTGCCACGACTGAGACGTGCGTCTCACGCAGGAAGCTGCGATTGAAGGGTTGCGGCCGAGCCAGGCCGTAACCCTGGGCGTAGTCGATGCCTATTTCGCGCAGGACTTCAAGGATTTCCTGCGTTTCGACGAACTCCGCCACGGTGCGTTTGCCCATCACGTGGCCGATCTGGTTGATCACCTGGACCATGGCACGGTCGATGGGGTCTTCGAGCATGTCCTTGATGAAACTGCCATCGATCTTCAGATAGTCCACCGGCAGATGCTTGAGGTAGACGAAGGAGGACATGCCGGCGCAGAAATCGTCCAGGGAGAAGCGGTACCCGAGGGCCTTGAGCTCCTGGATGAAGCGCGTGGCGTTGACCAGGTTGGCAATGGCGCTGGTCTCGGTGATCTCGAAGCACACGCTTGACGGCTCGATGCCATAGCGCGGCTGCATCTCGCGGAGGAAATCGAGGAAGGTGTCGTCACCGATGGTAGCGCCGGAGAGGTTGATGGCGCAGGTGTGGATCGGTTCGTAACCACCATCGGCGATGCGCTCGGCCAGGGTCCGGAAGGCGTTCTCGACCACCCAGCGGTCGATGTCCGGCATCAGGCCGTAGCGTTCCGCGGCGGGGATGAAGTTGATCGGCGCCACCAGCCGGCCGCACTCGTCGTTCAGGCGCAGCAACAACTCGACGTGTGCGCCTTCCATCACACGGTCGTCGACCGGGAAGATCGACTGGGCGTAGAGACAGAAGCGCTCTTCCTCCAGCCCCAGGCGGATGCGCTGCACCCAGGCCATTTCGCCGACGCGGTTGGACAACTCGGTGTCATCCGGGCGGAACACCTGGGCTCGGTTGCGGCCCTTCTCCTTGGCCATGTAGCAGGCCATGTCGGCGCAGCGCAGCGCCTCCTCCACCGATACCAGCATCGCGGAAATGTGCACCACGCCGATGCTCACGGTGATGTTGAAGCCACGGCCTTCCCACATGAAATGCAGGGCCTGGACGGTCAGGCGGATGCGCTCGGCGATCTGCACAGCCATGTCCGGCGGGCAATGCTCCAGTAGGATGCCGAACTCGTCGCCGCCAAGGCGCGCGAGGGTGTCGCCGTCACGCAGGCACTGCTGCAACACCGAGCAGACCTGGCGCAGCAGTTCGTCGCCGGCGGCGTGGCCGCAGGTGTCGTTGACCAGTTTGAACTGGTCCAGGTCCAGGTACATCAGCGAATGCTGGTCGTGGGAGTCCGCCGAGCTTTCCAGCGCCTGCTTGAGGCGGAATTCGAATTCGCGGCGGTTGGTCAGGCCGGTCAGCGCGTCGTGGGTCGCCTGCCAGGAGAGGCTGGCCATGTACTGGCGCTCGCGGGTCATGTCGTGCAGCACCAGCACCACGCCGACCACCCGCCTGTCGGCATGGATCGGCGTGGCCACCAGGGTCACCGCCACACTGGTGCCATCCAGGCGCTGGATCAGCTTGCTGGTCTCGCTGCCGCCGTCCACTTCGCCACGCAGGATCTGCCCGACCAGCGGCAGGCCCTCAACCTGGGAGCTCTCGTCGAGCACCCGTAGCAACGAGCGCAGCGGCAGGCCGACGGCCATGGAATTGTCCCAGCCGATCAGGCGCTCCGCCGCGGGGTTGAAGTAGGCGATGCACTCATGTTCGTCGAGGGTGACCACCCCGTCGCCGATGGCCGCAAGGGTGGTCTGCGCGCGCTCCCGCTCAGTGTCCAGGGCACTTTCGAAGGCGCGTTGCTGGTGCAGAAGCTTGCGCGTGCGCCACACGGCCAGAAGGATCAGCGCCAGGCCAGTGACGCCGTTGGTGACCAGCAGCACCCACATGATCATCCGCGAGCCCTGCCCCAGCGCGGCCGAGAAGGCCATGGCCGCCGGTGTGACGCCGTCGTTGATCGCCTGGATACGGCTGTTCCAGTAGCTCAGGTCGCCCGGGCGGACGTCATTGGCGCGGATCCTCGCATTCATCTCCTCGGACAGTTGCTCCAACTGATCGAGATAGGCGTCGCCGATGATCCACATCTTCACCGCCTGATCGAAGTAGCTGTACTCGTGGAAGTAGCGGTACAGCCAGATCAGCACGCCAATGTCGTCGGGATGGATACCGCCCTGCAACGCTCCGGCGCGAGCCAGCGCAAAGTCCGGTTGATTGAGGTCAAGGGCGGCGC
Organism: Pseudomonas sp. HS-18; assembly: GCF_020401845.1. NCBI lineage: Bacteria > Pseudomonadati > Pseudomonadota > Gammaproteobacteria > Pseudomonadales > Pseudomonadaceae > Pseudomonas > Pseudomonas sp. HS-18. The sequence continues at coordinate 2,022,277 of NZ_CP084413.1, read as the reverse complement.
GGAAGGTCCGGTCGCCCTGGGGAATGGCGATGGCGGCGCGGTAACGCGCGTAATCCGCGCTGTCCCGACTCTGGCCGTAGAGTTGCAGGTAATGGATGGCGTCCTTCTGACCCTTTGACCAGAGGCTCTCGCCGCCGACGTAAGCGCGCACGCCAGAGAGGATGAAGAAGCTGCCGCTGCCGATCAGCGTCTGCAGCAGGACCACGACCATGAAGGGCCAGACCAGCTTGAGCAGACGCGTCGTACGCCGGGTCGGCAAGAGTCCCATTGCATCCATAACCAGTTTCGACTTCCCTCTTCTGATCCCTGCCAGGCCACAGGGCGGAGTTACCCTCTCCGCCTCGGGGACATCTCTGTCAGGCCGCCCCTTCTTAACTTCTAGCCGATCACGGGAAATCCACAAACCAGACGGCATGACGCTTGGTCGGCTAGATACCCGCCGTCCGGCGGAAAATGTCGGGAACGTGCAGGGAAAATGCCTTGGTCGCCTGCCAGGTACTAGCCGCGAACAGCCGATTAGTGGCCTTGCGACAGCTAAGGCCATGTGCCATACCTCAGTCGATCGTGCAAAGTGCAATCCGCGAACAACCGATGGAGCGACCATGCCGCAGCGGGATATGGAGATGCAGTACGACCGGCTGGTGGGCCTGACCTACGAGTGCGTGCTCGATGAGGCCAATTGGCTGCCGCTGCTCACCGAACTGATCTGCGCCAGCGGCCGTCAGCAAGGCGCCCTGCTGTTCTGGGACCAGACCGAGAGCGGCGCGCTGGCGAGCGAGATCAACCTCTGCGATCCCGGCGCCATCGAAACCTATAACCGCGAGTTCTGCACCATCGACCCGTCCAAGGGGTTCATGCTCCACCGCCCGGTAGGCCACTGGTACCACGACCGCGACGAGTACGGCCCGCAGCGCATCGCCCGCGATCCGTACTACCAGGAGTTCCAGCGCCCCAACGGCATGCACAACGTGTCCTGCCTCAAGCTCAACGAACAGGCCAACTGCGGCGTCTACCTGTCGGTGCTGACCAGCCTCGGCGCTCGCTATCCCGATACGCAGGAACAAACCTTGCTGACCCGCCTGAGCGAGCATCTGACCCGTGCGGCACGGATGTTCGGACGCATCGATGAGATGCGCCAGCAACTGGCCCACCGCGACCTGCTGCTGGACCGGCACCCCACCTCGCTGTGGCTGCTGGAGGGCAATGCCCGCGTGCTCTACGCCAACCAGGCGGCGCGGCAACGGCTCGGGCAGCGCGCCGGGCTGTTCCATGAAGTCTTCGGCCGCCTGCACTGCCGCCAGCACGACTCGAGGCTCCAGGCGCTGGTGCGCCAGGCCGCGCCACGCGCCGGCAAGGCAAAGGCCGGTTGGCTACCGCTGGACGATGGCAGCGGGCAGGAGCTGCTGGTCACCCCGGTGCCTGCCGAAGCAAGCTTCAACCAGCCCTTCCAGCGCCCGCTGGTGCTGCTGGCGCTGCTCGATGCGCACCGCCAGAGCGGTCTGCTGGGCGACCTGTTCGGCCTCACCCCGGCCGAACAGCGCCTGGGCGCCCTGCTGGTACGCGGCCTGACACCCGAACACTGCGCCGACCAGCTCGGCACCTCGATCAATACGGTACGCAGCCAATTGCGCGCGCTGTTCCGCAAGACCAACACCAGCCGCCAGGCCGAACTGGTCAGCCTGCTGGTGCGGCTCGGGCAGCGCTGAGTTTTCGCGGCCGTCATTCATTCAGATGATGGCCCGGGGCCAACTGCCCCCTAAGGTGTTGGACGGATCACCGGCCAGGCCGGTGGCGCTTTCTTATCACTGAGCATTCTCTCAGGTGGACGGCATGGACAACGGCACCCAGCAGAATCCGAACTCGCTTACCGAAGCCATCGAGCAACTCGAACAGCATCTGCGTCACCTGAGGGATGACGAGGCCGACCTGCTGGCGCTCGCCACGGGTGGCGCGCCGCCGTCCGCAGCACCGCGTGTGGTGCCCTTCCCCCGGCGCCGTGAACGGCCGATGGGAGAAGGCGCCGGCAACGCCGTGCTGATGGACTATCTCTACGGCATCGACAGCACCCTGCGCTCACTGCTGCCCGACGGACCAACCGATGAGTTGTTCCGCTACGCCAGCTCCGCCCCTGCGTCTCGCGCACTGCGCTCGCGCCGCCAATTGCTGGCGCGAGAGATCGACCGCTGCTGCGATCAGCTCAGCGGCCAGGCGCGCATCCTCTGCGTGGGCTGCGGACACCTGCGCGAGGTCGAGCTGGCACGCTCGCTGCGCCACGGTCAGTTCCGCGAGTTCGTTGCCCTCGACACCCAGACACTGTCGCTGCAGACCGTGGAGGCCTGCTACGCCGCGCTCGGTGTGCTGACGCAGCAGTGCACCCTGGACGACCTGTTCTACGGCCGCCCCGACCTCACCCGCTTCGATCTGATCTACTCCCCCGGCCTGTACGAAGTGCTCGACGACCACGACGCCCGCGACCTGACGCGCAACCTGTTCGCCCGCCTGCTGCCTGGCGGTCGCCTGCTGATGGGCAACTTCCTGCCCGGCGTGCCGGACATCGCCTACCTCGAAGGGCTGCTCGACTGGCGCCCGCATTACCGCAGCGACGCCTGCCTGCTCGACCTGCTGCTGGGCATTCCCTACAACGACATTGGCGGCGCGCGGGTCTTCCACGATCTGGGCAATTGCGTGGCCTTCCTCGAAGTTACCCGCTACGGCTGATCAGCCCTGCTGCAGGTGGCCATACAGGCGAGCGTAGAGTCCGCCTTCGGCGATCAGTTGCTGGTGATCACCGTCCTCGGCGATGCGCCCACCATCGAACACCAGCACGCGGTCGGCCTGTTTCACCGCGGACAGGCGGTGGGCGATGATCAGCGTGGTGCGGCCTTCGAGGAAGCGCTGCAGAGCCTGGTGCAGGGCATACTCGGTGGCGGCATCCAGCGCCGAGGTAGCCTCGTCGAGGATCACCACCTTCGGCTCGGCGAGCACCATGCGAGCGATCGCCAGGCGCTGCCGCTGGCCGCCGGAGAGGCGTACGCCGGAACGCCCGACCACGCTGTCCAGCCCCTGTGGCAGGGCGCGAATGGTGTCGGCCAGCTGCGCCACTTCCAGGGCGCGCCAGCAGGCTTCGTCGCCGCGCTCGCGGCCCATGGTCAGGTTGGCGCGCACCGTGTCGTTGAACAGCGCCGGATGCTGAAGGACCACGGCGACATGCTCGCGCACGCAGTCCAGGCCAATCTCCTCCAGCGCCGCGCCGCCATAGCGGATGGTCCCGGACTGCGGCTGGTAGAGGCCCAGCAGCAACTGCACCAGGGTGCTTTTGCCGCCGCCGCTGGCGCCGACGATGGCGACCTTTTCGCCGGGGGCGATATCCAGGTCGAGACCGTCCAGCACCAGCTCATCGCGGTAGGCAAAGCTCAAGTCGCGCACCTGGATGCCGACGCTGTTCTGCCCGGCGAACGGATCGCGGCGATGTTCGTAATGCGGTTCATCGGCGCGGGCCAGTAGCTCGTTGATCCGCGCCAGCGCACCGCCGGCGGCGTAATACGCGTATTGCAGGCTGAGCAATTGCTCGACCGGGCCGATCATGAACCAGAGGTAGCTGAATACCGCCAGCATCTGGCCGATGGACAAGTCCGAGAACAGTACGGTGACCATGGCCGCAGCGCGGAACAGGTCGATGCCGAACTGGAACAGCAGGCCGCTGGCGCGCCCGGCGGCATCGCTCTTCCATTGCGAGGCGACGGCATAGTCACGCACTTCGCGGGCGCGCACGCCGAGGCGGCCGAGGAAGAAGCCCTGGCGATTGCCGGCGCGCACTTCCTGGATGGCTTCGAGGGTTTCGGTCAGGGCCTGGGTGAAGCGCGAGGTGCTGTCGTTCTCCAGCTTCTTCAGGTGCTTCACGCGCTTGCCCAGTTGCACCGTGGCGAAGATCACCAGCGGGTTGAACAGCAGGATCAGCAGTGCCAGCTTCCAGTGCATCCAGATCAGGATGCCGGCGGTGCCGCACAAGGTCAGCAACGCCACCAGGAAGCGGCTCAGGGTGTCGCCGACGAACTTGTCGAGGGTGTCGAGATCGGTCACCAGGTGTGCGCTGACCGAGCCGCCACCGAGAGTCTCGTACTCGCTCAGGGCGATGCGCTTCAGGCGCTCGATCAGGCGCAAGCGTACGCGGTACACCACGTCCTTGGACAGCCGCGCGAACAGCTTGGCCTGCAACACGTTGAACACCAGCGCGCAGCTGCGCAGCACCAGGGTCACCAGCAGCATCAGGCCGATGTAGCCGGCGGGCTTGTGCCAGCCGGCGGGCAGCCAGAGGTTCATCACCTGGAGGGCAGCGTCGCCCTTGCCCAGCAGCACTTCGTCCACCAGCAGCGGCAGCAGCAGCGGGATCGGCACGCTGCAGGCGGTGGCCAGCACGGCGACCAGGTTGGCGAGGAGCAGGGCCTTGCGATGACGGAAAGCGAGCCGGCGAATCTCCGCCCAGCTCAGGCGGTCAGCGGACAGCTCAGGCATGCCGCCCACGCTCCAGCCAGCGCGCCAGCAGCGGCGCGAGTTCGCCCAGCGGCTGGTAGCCGTTGGTCAGCAGGGCCAGTTGGCCGTCGCGCTCGGCCAGCAGCGTGGGGAAACCGGCGATGCCCAGGTCGCGGGCCCAGGAGAAGTCGGCGAGCGTTGCCAGGTGATTATCCTGGCTGTCGAAGGCTTCGGCGAATTCGATGCGCGGCAGGCCGACCTGTTCGGCCAGTTCGGTAAGCACGCTGGCCTGGGTGACATCGCGGCCTTGCACATAGAAGGCCCGCTGGATTTCGCCGACCAGCGCCCAGGCGCAGTCTTCATCGAGGCGGCGCGCGGTAACGATGGCGCGGCAGGCCGGCTCGGTGTCGTAGACGAAGCCATCAGGCAGCGCGTCTTCGAAGCGGAACGGCTGGGCAGTGGCACGGTGCACCGCTTCCCAGTGTTCGAGGATGTAGCGCTTGGTGGTCGGCTCCAATGCCGCGCCCTGCCCCGTGCGCAGGCCACCCATCACCAGTGCCAGCGGCACGCCGGCGGTGCGCGCCTGCTCTACCAGTGCCTGGGCAACCGGGGCAAAGCCCCAGCACCAGGAGCACATCGGGTCCATCACGTAGAGCAGGCGACTGGTCATGGATCAGTTCTCCGCGCGGGGATCACGGCCAATGGGGTGCGGCTGGTTGCGCTGGCGCGCCAGCTCGATCTGTTTCTGCCGTTCGCGGGCACTGGCACGGGTCTTCTCCGAGAGCGAGTCCCAGCAGTGCGGGCAACTGATGCCGGGGGCGTAATGTTCGGAGGCGCGGTCCTCGACCGAGATCGGGTTGCGGCAGGCGTGGCACTGATCGTAGTCGCCTTCGCTCAGGTCATGGCGCACGGTCACGCGGTTGTCGAAAACGAAGCAGTCGCCACGCCAGAGGGTTTCGGCCTCGGGCACTTCTTCCAGGTACTTGAGGATGCCGCCCTTGAGATGGAAAACCTCTTCGAAGCCTTCATTGAGCATGTAGCTGGAGGCCTTCTCGCAACGGATACCGCCGGTGCAGAACATCGCGACCTTCTTGTGCTTGGCCGGATCGTAGTGCTCGCGGATGTAGTCGGGGAATTCACGGAACGACTTGGTCTTCGGGTCGATGGCGCCCTCGAAGGTGCCGATGGCCACTTCGTAGTCGTTGCGGGTGTCGATCAGCAGGACTTCCGGGTCGGAGATCAGCGCGTTCCAGTCCTTGGGTTCGACGTAGGTACCGACCTTGGCGTTGGGGTCCACCCCAGGCACGCCGAGGGTGACGATTTCCTTCTTCAGCTTGACCTTGGTGCGGTAGAAGGGCTGCTCGTCGCAGTAGGACTCCTTGTGGTCCACATCGGCCAGGCGCGGGTCGTTGCGCAGCCAGGCCAACAGGCCGTCGATACCGGCGCGAGTGCCGGAGACGGTGCCGTTGATGCCCTCTTCGGCGAGCAGCAAAGTGCCCTTCACGCCGTTTTCCAGCAGGGCTTGCAGCAGGGGCTCGCGCAGGGCGACGTAGTCGGGCAGGGAGACGAACTTGTATAACGCCGCGACGACGATTCTTTCGGTGGTCATGCATCACTCCAGTGGTCGCCCGCGTAAAGGGCGGACCGGGTCTTTATCAACAAGAGCTGAAACGAACAGCTGAAAATGACAGCGCCGGCAGAAGCCGGCGCTGGGTGTCGCATTCTACCGGAGCGGGACGAAGCCCGCATCCGGCAGCCGATCAATGCGGAAGATCGTGCTTGCTGCCGCCACGGCAGGTCGGCGAATCCGGCGCTTGTCCCTGCTGCGCCCACTCCTCGGGGGTGTAGGTGTGCAGAGCCAGCGCATGGATCTGGCCCATCAGCTCGCCGAGCGTGGCATAGACCTTCTGGTGCCGCTTCACCGCGTTCAGCCCGGTGAACGCCGGGCTGACGATCACCGCCTTGTAGTGCGTTTCCTGCCCGCGGCTGTGCATGTGGCTCTCGTCCAGCACGTCGAGGTGCTGAGGTTCGAGGGCGCCCAGGGCGGTCTGGAGTCGGTCACGCATGCTCATGTCGGGTCTCGCTGGCAATCAGTACGGTTCAGGCAAGTGGTAATCAGGACGATCAGGGCTTCTTGGCCGGAGCCGCTGGGGCTTTCACGCCCAGTTCCTTGTCCATGTCGGCCATCAGCTTGTTCACCGGCTCCACCGCGGTCTGCAGTTTGGCCTGGGTCAGCTGGGCGGATTCGGCGGTCAGGCGCGGCATCTTCTCCAGGACCTTGCGGCCCAGGGGGGATGCGTAGAAATCGTTCAGCTGCTTGAGCTCGGACTCGCTGAAGTTGCTGGTGTAGAGCTTGACCAGTTCGGGCTTGAGCTTGTCCCAACCCACGGCACGGTCCAGCTCGGCGTTGGCCTTGGCCTGGTAGCGGTCGAGCACGGCCTTCTTGCTGTCCGGTGCCTTGGCCTGGGCGAAGCGCTGGGCGAGCATCTGCTGGACTTGCGCGTAGACCGGCACGGTCAGCTTGTCGGCGTGCACCTGCTTGAGGAATTTCTCCGCCTCGGCGTTGGCATCAGCCAGTGCCACGGAACTGAAGCCAACCAGAAGTGCTGCGGTGCAGAGGGAACGAAGAACGGTCATGGGGCAGTCCTGTGAGTCTGAAGGGTGTCCGTGTCGGACCCGCCATTCTGCGCCTAAGTTCGGAATGCGCTCAAGTGAGTGCCAATTGAGCGGGAAGTGACCGGCTTCTCTTGTAGGACAGTTCATGAAACGGCATGCTGCGGCGCGTTGCCACATGGATGTGACCGATGAACACCCTCAGCCACCCGCCGACTTCCGTCGCCGCACCGCCCCTGTGCGATGCGCGCGGCCGCCTGAACAGCGCGGCCGTGGGCTGGTCGTCGCGGCCACAGACGCTCTGCCAGCTCTCCGGCAACGCCGGCCGGCGCAAGCGCTGGAACCACTGGTGCATCAACGCGCCGGGCTGGATGCTCTCGATCACCATCGCCGACCTCGATTACCTGGGCTACGGCGCCGTGTACTTCCTCGACCTGGAAACCGGACAGTCGGTGCACCGCACCCAGTTCAGCCCGTTCGGCCTGGGCTGCCACCTGCCGGACATGCCGAACCAGAGCCACCGTTTCGCGCATGGCCAGCTCAGCCTGGGCTTCGACGAGCAGCCGGGCCAGTTGCGCATCACCGCCTGCGCGCCGAACCTGGGGGGCCAGCCGCTGAACCTCTCCCTGGAAGTACAGCGCCCGGCGCACCTGGAGTCGGTCAACCTGGTGGTGCCGATGAGCGGCAAGTGCTTCCACGCCTGCAGCCGGCAGATGGGCCTGCCGATCAGCGGCAGCCTCAGCCTCGGCCACAAGACCTACCGCTGCAGCGAGGGCCAGAGCTTCGCCGCACTGGATTTCGGCCGCGGCGTCTGGCCCTTCCACACCCGCTGGACCCGCGCCGCCTTCGCAGCGCCCGGCGGCATCGCCGGCAACTTCGGCGCCGGCTGGACGGAAAACAGCCACCTGAGCGAGAACGCCTTGTGGTTCGGCGGCGAACTGCAGGCGCTGGCCGGCCCTGTGGAGATCCACCAGGTTCCCCACGACCCGCTGTCGCCGTGGCAATTGCGAGATGCCGACGAGCGTGTCGACCTCACCTTCACTCCGCGCAAGCTGCATCGCGCCAGCCCGCGCCTGGGCCCGCTGTTCGCCGAGACCAGCCAGTGGTTCGGCCGCTTCGACGGCTCCCTGCGCGAAGCCGGCGGCGAACTGGTGCCGGTCAACGGCGCGCTCGGCTGGATCGGCGCCACTCACGCCCGCTGGTAACCCGGCGCGTCGTTGAAACCGCTCTATCACGGCCATTGAGCCAGAGTGGAACCCGGAAGCCCCGTGGCGGCCTAAACTGGCCGAGACCCTTTTCCGGAGAAGCACCATGAGCCGCACCGAAACCGACAGCCTCGGCCCCATAGAAGTCCCCGAAGACGCCTACTGGGGCGCCCAGACCCAGCGTTCGCTGGAGAACTTCGCCATCGGCGGGCAGCGCATGCCACTGGCGGTGGTCCACGCCCTGGCGCTGATCAAGAAGGCCGCTGCCCGCGTGAATGCACAGCTGGGCGAGCTGCCGGAGAACATCACCAGCCTGATCGAGGAAGCGGCTGACGAAGTGCTCGCGGGCGAGCACGACGACCAGTTCCCCCTCGTCGTCTGGCAGACCGGCAGCGGTACCCAGAGCAACATGAACGTCAACGAGGTCATCGCCGGGCGCGCCAACGAGATCGCTGGCAACGGCCGCGGCGGCAAGAAGCCGGTGCACCCCAATGACCATGTGAACCGCGCGCAGAGCTCCAACGACAGCTTCCCCACCGCCATGCACATCGCCGCCGCCCAGGCGGTGCAGAACGACCTGCTGCCGGCCATCGCCGAACTCAGCGGCGGCCTCGCCCAGCAGGCCGCGCGCCACGCCAACCTGGTGAAGACCGGGCGCACCCACCTGATGGACGCAACGCCGGTCACCTTCGGCCAGGAACTTTCCGCCTTCGTCGCCCAGCTCGACTATGCCGAGCGCGCCCTCCGCGCGGCACTGCCGGCCGTCTACGAGCTGGCCCAGGGCGGTACCGCCGTCGGCACCGGGCTGAACGCGCCGAAGGAGTTTGCCGAGGCCATCGCCGCTGAACTGGCCGACCTTTCCGGTTTGCCTTTCGTTTCCGCACCGAACAAGTTCGCCGCCCTCGCCGGCCACGAACCGCTGGTGACCCTCGCCGGCGCGATGAAGACCCTGGCCGTGGCCCTGATGAAGATCGCCAACGACCTGCGCCTGCTCGGCTCCGGCCCCCGCGCGGGATTCGCCGAGGTGAAGCTGCCGGCCAACGAACCGGGCTCCTCGATCATGCCCGGCAAGGTCAACCCGACCCAGTGCGAGGCCCTGTCGATGCTCGCCTGCCAGGTCTTCGGCAACGATGCCGCGATCACCTTCGCCGCCAGCCAGGGCCACCTGCAGCTCAACGTCTACAAGCCGGTGATCATCCACAATCTGCTGGAGTCCGCACGCCTGCTGGCCGACGGCTGCCGCAACTTCAACACCCACTGCATCGCCGGCATGGAACCGGACGCCGCGAAGATGCGCGAGCACCTCGACCGCGGCCTGATGCTGGTGACCGCGCTCAACCCGCACATCGGCTACGACAAGGCCGCCGAGATCGCCAAGAAGGCCTATGCCGAAGGCAAGACGCTGCGCGCCGCCGCACTGGAACTGGGCTACCTGAGCGACGCCGAGTTCGACCAGTGGGTCCGCCCGGAAACCATGCTGGAGGCCGGGCAGAATGGTTGAAGCCGTCAAGCATGGCGCCACGCCCCTTGAAGGCGACGGCAAGCGCGTGCTGCTGGTGCTGGGTTCGCCCAAGCCCGGCGGCTTCTGCCACGCGCTCGCCGAGGCCTACGCCCACGGCGCCCGCACCAAGGGCCATGTGGTGCACATGCTCAAGCTCGGCGAGCTGAACTTCGACCCCGTGCTGCGCGGCGGCTATGAACTGGGCCAATCCCTCGAACCGGACGTGCTCGAAGCGCAGCGGCAAATCCACTGGGCGCAGCACATCGCCTTCGTCTACCCGGTCTGGTGGGGCGGCCTGCCGGCGCTGCTGCAGGGCTTCTTCGACCGCGTGCTGCAACCCGGCTTCGCCTTCCGCTACCGCTCGGTGGAGTCCCGCGAGTTCGAACCCTTGCTGGGCGGGCGCAGCGCCGACCTGCTGGTCAGCCACGACCAGACGCACTGGCACTACCGCCTGCGTCAGGGCGCACCGGCCCATCGGCAGATGACCCGCTGCATCCTCGCGCCCTGCGGCATCGCCCTCCATCACCTGGAGGAATTCAGCCCGGTGCGCGGCTCGGGCGAGGAACAACGCCAGGGCTGGCTGCGGCGGGCGGAGCAGATCGGCTCACAAGTCTGATTCGGTCGTAGAGCACGGGAATACAGTGCTCCATGCCGCCTTCGGCTTTCATGATCGGCTTTTGCCCCGTCACACATAGGATTTCCCCTACACCAGTCGCCCCGACCCTTTCTCTTAGCATGCCCACACCCAAATTCCGGGTACCTCTCCCCGCCTCTGGAGGCAGCATGCTTCGCAAACTTTCCGCCGAGATGATCGGCACCTTCTGGCTGGTGTTCGGTGGTTGCGGCAGCGCCATCTTCGCCGCCCACGCCATTGGCGTCCTGGGTGTCGCCCTGGCTTTCGGCCTGACGGTCGTGACCATGGCCTACGCCATCGGCCCGATCTCCGGTTGCCACCTCAACCCCGCGGTCAGCCTCGGCCTGTGGGCCGGCGGCCGCTTCCGCACCGCTGAGCTGGTCCCGTACATCGTCGCCCAAGTGGTTGGCGGCATCCTCGCTGGTGCGGCGCTGTACTTCATCGCCAGCGGCAAACCGGGCTTCGACGCGCTGGCGGGCTTTGCCGCCAACGGCTTCGGCGAAGGCTCGCCAGACCACTACAGCATGCTCTCCGCGCTGACGGCCGAAGTACTGCTGACCGCGTTCTTCCTGTTCGTGATCATGGGCGCCACCGACAGCAAGCTGGCCCCGGCGGGCTTTGCGCCGATCGCCATCGGCCTGACGCTGACGCTGATCCACCTGATCAGCATCCCGATCGACAACACTTCGGTGAACCCGGCGCGCAGCCTGGGCGTGGCGATCTTCGCCGACCCGCTGTTCATGAAGCAGCTGTGGCTGTTCTGGGTCGGCCCGCTGGTGGGCGGCGTGATCGGTGCGCTGGTCTACCGCGTGGTGCGTCCGGCGGCCTGAGCCTGATACCTGCAATAGCAAACGGGCGCCTTCGGGCGCCCGTTTTCGTTGGTGCTTGGCGCAGGCCTTTTGGTAGGGCGGATAACGCCAACGGCGTTATCCGCCGTGAGCACCATCGGCGCATAAAGCATCCCGCTTTATGCGCCCTACGGGCACGCCGGATCGTAGGAGCGAGCTTGCTCGCGAACCCGCCCTGCTCCGCTGCTGCCGGGAAATCCGCTCGCGAGCAAGCTCGCTCCCACAGTCGACAGGGAGCCTCTCAGAAGTACTGGGTAAGGCTGAACTTGGCGTTGCGGCCCTGGCTGTAGACGCTGTCGCCGGCCAGCGCCGGGTGGTAGTCGCGGTTGAACAGGTTGTCCACGGTGAAGTTCAGCTCGGTATTCTCGAAGCCCAGGCGGCGCGGCTTCCAGCTGGCGAAGACGCGCTGGGTGTCATAGCTGTCGTTGACCGTCTGGTCCCAGAAGATGTCGCCGACGCTGGTGCCCATGCCGCCCTTGTACTTGTCGCTGGGCAGGCGGTCGGTCTGGCGGACGAACTCGCCCTGCCAGCCGATCTGCGCGTCCCACGCCGGAATCTTGGTGCCCAGGGTGGCGACCCACTTGGCCGGCGGCACGTCACGCGCCCACACGTTCGGCCCCCAGGGATTGCTGTAGGCGCCGTCGTGCTTGCCGGTCACCCACGAGTACGACAGCCCGCCGAACAGCCAGGGGCTGTCGTAGAAACTCTCGATCTCGAAGCCCTTGTAGGTCACGCCCGGCAAATTGCGGTAGTTGGAGAGCGGCAGGTAGTCGCCGCAGCTGCCGGAGATGGTGCCGTTGTCGATGGCCTGCTGCTCGCAGCCGACGCTGCGGGTGCGGAAAATCTCGTCCTTGATCTTGTTCTGGAACAGCGTGGTGCGCACCTGCAGGTTGTCGCCGTTGATGAACAGGTCCGGCAGGTTGACCAGCGAGCCGAAGCGCAGCGCATGAATGCGCTCGGGGTCGAGGTCGCGGCTGGTGGCGCTGACCGTGCTGCTGTTCTGCACCTCGTACATCTCGTCGATCACCGGCGCACGCCAGGTGCGGCTGTAGTCGGCGAAGAAGCCCAGGCGCTCGGTGGCCGTCCAGAACAGCGAGAGGCGCGGCGACCAGCCGCTGTAGGTCTGCGAGCTGTAGTCGTGGCCTTGCGCGGCGTTGTTGTAGATCGGCGCGTCATTGTCCTTGCCCTGGTTGCGCACATGGTCGAAGCGCAACGACGGGGTGATGGTCACGCTGCCCAGGGTCAGCGCGTCCTGGATGTAGGCGCTGTTGGTGTTCTGCTTGCCGCTGGGCATGAAGGTCGGCTGGAAGTGCCCATAGTTGTAGCGCGCGGTGTTGTAGGTGGAGCCGGGGATATACATGTCGGTGGTGCGGGTGTGCCGGTGGAACTCGGTACCCACGGTGAACGCATGCTGTACCGGGCCGGTGGCGAACAGGCTGGTGTTGCGCAACTCCAGCACCTTGTCCTTGTAGTCGCTATCCATCTTGCGGCCACCGGTGGAGACCTGGAAGAAGGCGTCCGGATTACGCTCGTCGGTCTGGTCGATGTGCGACTCGGAGTACTGCACCATCAGGTCGATCAGCGGGTTGTCGATCGGGTGGTATTCGTACTTGCCGGACCAGGTCGTGTCGGTGGTGTCGCGGTGCGCCAGCAGGCGCTTGAGCGCCGCTTCATAGCCGTAGCGATCAATGCTCGACTGGGTCGGTGGCGTCGGGTAGGAGGCCGAGGAGAACGGCGTCCAGCGGGTGCTGTGGGAGCGGCTGTAGGCCAGGCTGATGTCGTTGTCGAGGTTGGGGTGCAGGTTCAGCTTGAACAGCCCGGCGTCCAGGTCCTGGGCGCTGTTGGGCAGGCGGCTGGGGTTGATCGGGTAGTTGTTGTACGGGTCGGGAATGTGCCCGGCGAGCTTGATGTCGCGGCCATCGCGGGCGGTAACGTAGGCCAGCGCATCGACCTTGCGGTCCTCGGTTCGGCCATAGACGGCGCCGCTGTAGATCTTCTGCTGGTCGTTGGAGTGGTAGCCGTACTTGAGCATGGCGCCGACGTTCTGATCGTCGTGCAGCAGGTCCGGCGCGTCCTTGGTTTCCATGTGCACGGTGCCGCCGAAGCCGCCGTTGCCGTTGTAGACCGAGTGCGGGCCCTTCTCCACTTCGATGCGCTTGATCAGCTCCGGCTCGATGAACACGGTGCCCTGCTGGTAGCGCTCGAAGCCGCTCTTGGGTGCGCCGTCGAGGGTGAAGGGCACGTCCTCGGCATCGCCCAGGCCCCAGATATTGACGGTCTGCCCGCCCGGCTTGGGCGAGCCGCCCATGGTCACGCCGGGCAGGGTCTGCAGCAGGGTGGGAATGTTGTCGGCCTGGATGCGCTCGATGTCCTTGCGGGTCAGGGTCGAACGGCCGACATTGCTGGAGTCCACCGACAGGCCGCTGCCGACGACGGTCTGCGAATCCAGTTCGATGGCGTTGTCGCTGAACTTGTCGACCTTGCCGGAGCGCCGCACGACAAAGCCGTCGCCCGCCTCCACCAGTTCCAGCGACGAGCCCTTGAGCAGGTGCTCCAGGGCTTCGCGCATGCTGTAGCGGCCGGCTACCGCGGGAGCCTTGAGCCCCTCCAGCTGGGAGGCGTCATAAAGCACCTGCACGCCGGCCTGCTGCGACAGGCTGCCGATGGAGTCGCTCAGTGCCTGCGCCGGCAGGTCGATCTGCCAATCGGCAGCGCGGCTGTACTCGGCCATCATCAGGCTGCCGAGCAGCACGGCACAGCCTAGCGGGCGTGCGAACGGGAAGTTGAAACGAGACTGCATGCAAGGCCCTCCCCAGGGACGAAAAGCGCTGCGCGTTTCGCAGCGAATGACGGGGAAGACCCTCACTCGAGAAAAACCCACACCTGCAAATAAAAATATTTCTCAAGAAAGATTTGCGGCACGTGTGATCCGGTTGGGTAGGAGCAACCGTCTTCATTCGACTATATCGGTGCCCGTCCCTTCCCTCACCCCAGCCCTCTCCCGGAGGGAGAGGGAGCATTCCGAGCCGACTGACGCGAAGGTTTCACCCGGCACCGAACGGTCCCCTCTCCCTCTGGGAGAGGGTTAGGGTGAGGGCCGGCCCCAGCGCGGAGTCAAATCGTTAGGGCCCCTGCAGGAACGAGCTTGCTCGCGAACCGGCCCAGGTCCGGTGCTTCCGGAAAATACGTTCGCGAGCAAGCTCGCTCCTACAAGGGAGGGGCGATCAGCGCGGCAGGATCACGGCGCTGCCATCGGCCTTGCGCTGCACGCGCACGTCGAGCAGTACCGGCAGGGCCGCGAGGAAGTCGTCCGGGCGGGCCAGGCGCACGTTGCCGGAGATGGGCCTCTGCGCCAGGCGCTCATCGCCCAGGCGGATGGGCGCAGCGCGGTACTGCGACAGCTCGTTCACCAGCGCCCCCAGGGGCTGATTGCGGAAGGCGAGCATGCCGTCGCGCCACGCAGCGATGGAGGCGACAGGTACGCGGTCGATCTGCGCCTCCCCTGCCCCGGCAGCAAGCTGGGCGCGATCACCCGCGGTCAGGGTCTGCTCGTCACGCGCATCGAGTTTCGCCTGCAAGGCCACCTTGCCGTGGCGCACGGCCACCGTCAGGCCGTCGTCCGCACGGTGCACATCGAAACCGGTGCCAAGGACGCGCACACGGCTGCCACCGGAGGTCACCCGGAAGGGCCGGGCAACATCGTGGGTGACTTCGAAATAGGCCTCGCCGCGCAGCAATTGGACATCGCGGAACGCATCCGAGAAGTTCACGCGCAACGACGAATCCCCCGCGAGGAAAACCCGCGTGCCGTCAGCCAACGTCACCTCGCGCTGCTCGCCCGCAGCGGTGGTCTGCGCCTGTTGCGGATCAGCCAGGCGGCCGCCGCTGAAGTCGTTTGCCAGCAGCAACGCCGCGCAGAACACACTGGCAGCCGCGAGCCCGCGCCAGGGCCATGCCGGGCGACGGCCAGGCACGATGGCCGGTCGGCGGATATGGTCGAGATCGCTCCACAACTGCTCGATCTCACGGTAGGCGGATTCATGCGCAGGGTCTTCCGCCAGCCAGTCGGCGAAGGCCTGGCGCTCGCGGGCATCCCAGGCGCCTGCGCGCTGGCGGCTGAACCACTTGGCGGCGAGTTCGTCGATCACCTGCTGGCGTTCTTCCTGCGGCGTCATGCTTCGCCCTCTCCCTGAACCTGACGCTTGCAATGCAGCAGCGCGCTGGCAACGTGCTTCTCCACCATGCTCAATGAAATCCCCATGCGCCTGGCCACCTCCGGCTGCGAAAGGCCATCGAACTTGTGCAGGATGAAGGCCTCGCGGCGCCGTGGCGGAAGGCTGTCGAGCGCCTTCGAAAGCTGGCGAAGATAACGTTGTCGCTCGAACTGCACCACGGGTTCGCCTCCTTCGGCGGCCGGTTGCTGGTCATGGTCGAGGGCCTCTTCTGGCTCATTGGAGAAGCGCCGGGAGCGCTGCCAGTGGTCGCGCAGCAGGTTGCGCGCGACCTGGAAGAGAAATGCGCGCGGCTGTTCCACTTCATGCCGCGAGGAGGACTTGAGCCACTGGGCGAAGGCATCCTGGGCGAGGTCGGCGGCATCCGCCGAACTGCCCAGCTGCTTGCGCAGGAAACGCAGCAGTTCGCCGTGGAAGGAGCGATAGGCCTGGGACACCGAACGGGAGAAGCGCTCATCCATCGACCCACGCCTCCCGGCGTCGCCGCCCTGCTCCGCTATTGCCCGCTACCACGTCGCCCCCGAACCGAGGCGCTGGGCCTCGACAACCATCGAATTGCACAAATGATAATACATATCATTTGCGAAAATGAAGCCGAACGCGAGCGCTGGATAGCAGAAGGCCGCCTCGCGGCGGCCCTCGGGGATTCAGAGGTTGGCGATGCGCGCCCTTCGCGCCCGGTAACTGCGCAACAGTGAAGGCGCCAGCGCGGTCAGCGCGGAGCCGCTGACCACCAGCAGCGCGCCGACATAGGCCAGCCCGTTGAGGTCTTCGGGCAGCACGAACTCCGGCCACAGCGAGGCAGCCAGCGCCACCGACGCGAAGGTCACCAGCGGGGTGATCGCCAGGGTCGCGCTGACCCGCGAGGCCTCCCAGTGCGCCAGCGCCTCGGCGAAGGCGCCATAGGCCACCAGGGTGTTCAGGCAGCAGGCCAGCAGCAGCCAGCCCTGGAGCGGCGAGAGGTCCAGCGCTTCCAGCGGATGCGCCCAGGGCGTGAGCAACGCGCCGCAGCCCAGGTAGATCACCATCATTACCTGCACCGAGGTCCACTGGGTCAGCAGTTGCTTCTGCGCCAGGCCGTAGAAGGTCCAGATGAAGGCGGCAAAGACCACGATCAGCACGCCGGTAGTGTACTCGCCCAGCGAGCTGAACAGTTCCGCCAGACGCTGGTTGAAGAACAGCCCGAAACCGAAGATGAGTACGGCAAGCCCCAGCGCCTGACCGATGCTGAAGCTCTCCTTGAAGACGAACAGGCTGCCCAGCAGGAGCAGGATCGGCGCGATCTGGATCACCAGTTGCGTGGTGCCCGGCGTGAGCATGCGCAGGCCGATCAGGTAGCACACGTAGTTGCCGGTCAGGCCGAGAATGGCCAGCAGCACCAATCCCTTGCCGCGCGCGCCAAGTGGCGAGAAGCGCGGCAGCTGGCGGGTGAAGGCCAGGTAGATCAGCAGCAGACCACCGGACACCACCAGGCGAAACCAGGTGACGGTGATCGGGTCCATGACCTTGAGCACTTCCTTGAGCTTGATCGGCAGGATGCCCCAGAGAACGGCGGTGACCAGGGCCAGGAACAGGCCGAATTGCCAGCGGCCGGATGAAACGTGCATGGAAGCCTCGACGCGTGTGCGGTCCGCCATGCTAAGTCATGGCGGTATCGCCCCATAGGAACAGTTGCGTTGCGCAACTGTTCCGGTCGCCGCTCAGATCAGGGTCGAGAGGCGCAGCAGCCACCAGATCAGGATGATCAGCTGAACGAAGAAGGCAGCGAAACGCACCCACACCGCCAGCGCGGAAGTACTGAGCAGGTGCACCACCGACTGGACGATGCGCGCCACCAGCAGGGTTGGCGCCAGCGGGTCGGTGATTACCGTCTGCTGAGTGACCATCGCATAGAGCAGCACCGCGCAGAACAGCGGCACGTTCTCCACGCAGTTGGCGTGGGCACGCACCAGGCGCTGGCCGAAAGTGCCGGGGGTGTTGCTGCCGTCGGCGGCGAAGACGTTGACCTTCATGCGGCCGCTCATCACCAGCAGGCCACGCTGGTTGACCAGCAGCAGAACCAGCAGCACGGTCCAGGCGACCAGGCCGAGCAATGCGAAGGCAGAGGGACTCAGGGACATGCGGGACTCCTTTCTCTTGTTGGTTTGAGCGGGAGTCTAAGGGAAGTAGAGCAATTGCTCTAGCCGTTTGCCGCTGGCGCAAAGCCTGGCTATTCGTAGGATGGGTGGAGCTTGCGATACACATCGGGCCACGCGCCGACAGCATGGGTGTCGCTGCGCTCCAGCCCTCCTACAAAATCGCCCGGCGCGTCCCGGAAGCCGTCGCGCAAAAGGAAACGGGCAGCCCGTTTCCGGACTGCCCGTTGTATTCCAGCGCCGCATTCAGAGCTTGGCGATGGACACCTCGGTGGATTTCACGAAGGCGATCACTTCGCTGCCGATGGCCAGTTCCAGCTCTTTCACGGAACGGGTGGTGATCACCGAGGTGACGATGCCAGCGGCAGTCTGCACGTCGATTTCCGACAGTACATCGCCTTCGACGATTTCCTTGATGGTGCCCTTGAACTGGTTGCGGACGTTGATGGCTTTAATGGTCATGGCGTAGCTCCTTGGGAGAATGGGGTCTTCGGATGAACGTTGGATCAGAGCGCCCAGCGCAGCTGCGTGGGCAGTGGGGAAACAGGTTCCGGCTCGGGCGGCTGCGCCGGCAGCGACAGCACGCGTTCGAGCACTTCGGCTTCCAGCGCGGCCAGGCGTGCCGAACCACGGGCGCGCGGGCGGTGCAGCTCGACATTGAGGTCCAGGCCGATCTCGCCATCCTCGATGAGGATCACCCGGTCGGCGATGGCCACGGCCTCGGCGACATCATGGGTGACCAGCAGCACGGTGAAGCCATGCTGCTGCCAGAGGCGCTCGATCAGTTGCTGCATCTCGATACGGGTCAGGGCATCCAGCGCGCCCAGCGGCTCGTCGAGCAGCAGCAGGCGCGGCTGGTGGATCAGGGCGCGGGCCAGGGCCACGCGCTGCTTCTGGCCACCGGACAGGCTGGCCGGCCACTCGTTGGCGCGGTCGGCGAGGCCCACGGCTTCCAGCGCGTCCAGCGCCTTCTTGCGCCAGTCGCCTTTGAGGCCGAGGCCGACGTTGTCGATCACCCGCTTCCAGGGCAGCAGCCGCGAGTCCTGGAACATCAGACGGGTTTCTTCGCGGGCACTGTCCAGCGGCGCGGAGCCGGCCAGCAGTTGCCCGTCGCTGGCCTCGTCGAGCCCGGCCAGCAGTCGCAGCAGGGTGCTCTTGCCGCAACCGCTGCGGCCGACGATGGCGACGAACTGGCCGGCGGGAATCCGCAGATCGATACCCTTGAGCACTTCACGCTCGCCGAAGCGTTTACGGACGTTTTCCAGCGCCAGCGGGATGCCTTTCTTGAGTTTCTGAGGCAGGTTGTTCACCGCATTCATGCCGCACCTCCCTTGACCTGATAGGCCGGGTGCCAGCGCAGCCAGACGCGCTCAAGGCCGCGGGCGGCGAGATCGGCCAGCTTGCCGAGCACGGCGTAGAGCAGGATGGCCAGGACTACGACGTCGGTCTGCAGGAATTCGCGGGCGTTCATCGCCAGGTAGCCGATGCCGGAGTTGGCGGAAATGGTCTCAGCGACGATCAGGGTCAGCCACATGA
Organism: Pseudomonas sp. HS-18; assembly: GCF_020401845.1. NCBI lineage: Bacteria > Pseudomonadati > Pseudomonadota > Gammaproteobacteria > Pseudomonadales > Pseudomonadaceae > Pseudomonas > Pseudomonas sp. HS-18. Next base: position 2,003,103 of record NZ_CP084413.1, on the reverse strand, counting down.
AGCCCAGGGCGAAGCGCACGCCGACCAGGATCGAGGGCAGCGCGCCGGGCAGGATCACCTGGCGGAACAGGGCGAAGCCGGACAGCCCGTAGCTGCGCGACATTTCCAGCAGGCCCGGGTCGATGTTGCGGATGCCGTGGTAGGTGTTGAGGTAGATCGGGAACAGCGTGCCGAGGGCGACCAGGAAGATCTTCGCCGACTCGTCGATGCCGAACCACAGGATCACCAGCGGGATCAGCGCCAGGTGCGGCACGTTGCGGATCATCTGCACGGAGCTGTCGAGGAAGCGCTCGCCCCACTTCGACAGGCCGGTGATCAGCCCCAGCACCAGGCCGATGCTGCCGCCGATGAGGAAGCCGACGGCGGCACGCCAGGTGCTGATCGCCAGGTGTTGCCACAGTTCGCCGCTGACCACCAGGTGGTAGCCGGCCTCGGCCACCGCGCTGGGCGCCGGCAGGATACGGCTGGACAGCCAGCCGAATTCCACCGCCAGTTGCCAGATCACCACCAGGCCCACCGGCAGGGCCCAGGGCGCGAGGCGCTGGGCGAGTTGATTGGAATTGCTCATTTCGTCTCTCCGGATTCTTCGTCGGGCGGATCACGCGGCGCGTTTGCCGCCCGACCGCCTTATCAGCTCGCCGATGCCGCCTTGGGCAGAATGTCGTTGGCGACCATCTCGCCGAACGGGCTGACGTAGCCGCGCTCCTGCGGTTGCTGCGGGCGAGCGAGGTCCAGGTGCGGGAAGAGCAATTCGGCGACCCGGTACGACTCTTCCAGGTGCGGGTAACCGGAGAAGATGAAGGTGTCGATCCCCAGGTCCGCGTATTCCTTGACGCGCGCCGCCACGGTCGGGCCATCGCCGACCAGCGCGGTGCCGGCACCGCCGCGAACCAGGCCGACGCCGGCCCAGAGGTTGGGGCTGACCTCCAGCTTGTCCTTGTTGCCGCCATGCAGGGCGGCCATGCGTTGCTGGCCGACGGAATCGAAGCGCGCCAGGGACGCCTGGGCACGGTCGATGGTGTCCTGGTCCAGGTGGGAGATCAGGCGGTCGGCGGCCTGCCAGGCTTCGTCGTTGGTCTCGCGGACGATCACATGCAGGCGGATGCCGAAGCGCACGCTGCGGCCTTGCCGGGCGGCCTTCTCGCGGACCTGGGCGATCTTCTCGGCGACGGCGGCCGGCGGCTCGCCCCAGGTCAGGTACAGCTCGACCTGCTCGGCAGCGAGGTCCTGCGCGGCGTCGGAGGAACCGCCGAAGTACAACGGCGGACGCGGTTGCTGGATCGGCGGGTAGAGCAGCTTGGCGCCCTTCACTTGCAGGTGCTTGCCGTCGTAGTCGACGGTCTCGCCCTCCAGTACGCGGCGCCAGATGCGGGTGAATTCGACCGAGGCTTCGTAGCGCTCGGCGTGGCTCAGGTGCAGGCCGTCGCCGGCCAGTTCGTCCGGGTCACCGCCGGTCACCAGGTTGAACAGCGCGCGCCCACCGGAGAGCCGGTCGAGGGTTGCGGCCTGGCGGGCGGCCACGGTCGGGGAAATGATGCCCGGACGCAGGGCGACCAGGAACTTCAGGCGCTGGGTCACCGGGATCAGCGAGGCGGCAACCAGCCAGGAGTCCTCGCAGGAGCGGCCGGTAGGGATCAGCACGCCGCCGAAACCGAGGCGGTCGGCGGCCTGGGCGACCTGTTGCAGATAACCGTGGTCCACGGCACGGGCGCCTTCGGCGGTGCCCAGGTAGTGGCCGTCGCCGTGGGTCGGCAGGAACCAGAAGATGTTGAGACTCATCGCTGTAACTCCAGATAAGCGCGCCGGCGTGGCGTAGCCGCGCGATGATGGGATGGGTGTACGTGTTGCTACTGTTCTTCGCAGGAGCGAGCTTGCTCGCGAACAGACTCCCGGCAGCTCCGGAGCTGGGCGGGTTCGCGAGCAAGGACTAGGCGTCCCCCTCGCTCCTACAAGGGAATCATTGGGCGGTAGCGACCTTGGCAGGCGCCGTCCACACCACGTCCTTGATGCTCAGCTTCTTGGGGATCAGCTTCAGGTCGGTGAAGGTGTCGGCGATCTTCTGCTGCGCGGCAGTAACGTCCGGGGTGATCGGCTGGGCGCCGTAGCCCTGGCGTTTCACCGCGGTGAAGGTGATGTCCGCCGGCAGGCCGAGCAGCGGCGCGACCTGGTCGGTCACCTGCTGCGGGTTCTGCTGCGACCACTCGCCCACCGAACGCACTTCGTCGATCAGGGTGGTGATCACCTGCGGGTGGTTGTTCGCATAGGGACGGGTGGCCAGGTAGAACTGGTGGTTATCCACAAGGCCGGTGCCGTCTACCAGCGTGCGGGCGGAGAGCTGCTTCTCGGCGGCGGCCTGGTACGGGTCCCAGATCACCCAGGCATCGACGCTGCCACGCTCGAAGGCGGCGCGGGCGTCGGCCGGCGGCAGGTAGACGGGCTGGATATCGGTGTATTTCAGGCCGGCTTTCTCCAGGGCGCGCACCAGCAGGTAGTGCACGTTGGAGCCTTTGTTCAGGGCGACTTTCTTGCCCTTCAGCTCGGCGACGGATTTGATCGGCGAATCCTTGGGCAGCAGGATCGCTTCGCTGGTCGGCGCCGGCGGTTCATGGGCCACGTAGACCAGATCGGCGCCAGCGGCCTGGGCGAATACCGGCGGGGTTTCGCCGGTGACGCCGAAGTCGATGCTGCCGACGTTCAGGCCTTCGAGCAGCTGCGGGCCGCCGGGGAATTCGGTCCATTGCACCTTGACGCCCTGCTCGGCCAGGCGCTTCTCCAGCGTGCCACGGGCCTTGAGCAGCACCAGGGTGCCGTATTTCTGATAGCCGATACGCAGGGTGCCGGGTTGTTCGTCCGCCTGGACGTTGTAGGACAGGGCCGCGATCAGCAGGGCCGCCAGTCCACTACGCAAAGTAAGGGTCCGCATGGGAGTGATCCTTCGTCGAGTGTGATTGCCGGACCTGCGGTCCCGTTGACGGGACGGTGAGGGCCTTTTCTTGTTGGTGACACAGTTGCCGCCTGCCGGGTTGGGGCTTGGCGCTCTCCTGCGTGGGGTTGTCTGTCAGATGCTCCAGCGGGCGTTGATCAGCCGTTCGTTGAGCAGGTTCGGGTCGATGGGTTTCGGCCGGCGCGCGAGGGCGCCATGGAACTGTTCCAGGGATTCCAGCAGTCGGTGTTCGAGGGTCGGTTCCAGGCGCGCCGGGGAATTGCCCTCGGGGTATTGCACCTGGCTCTCTTCGGCGAACACCCCATGCAGGGTTTCCTGTGCCTTCAACGCAGCGAGGACCGGCTTGAGCGCGTAGTCCACCGCCAGCATGTGCGCGTTGCTGCCGCCAGTAGCCAGGGGCAGCACCACCTTGTGCGCCAGCGCCCGCTCCGGCAGCAGGTCGAGAATGACCTTCAGCGCACCGGCGATGGATGCCTTGTACACCGGGGTGGAGATCACCAGGCCGTCGGCGCGCAGGACCTGTTCGATCAGCTCGACCACCCGCGGGCTGTCGAAGCGTGCATGCAGCAGGTCTTCCGCCGGAAAATCGTGCACGGAGTAGGAGCGCACCTCGGCGCCGTGGGCGTGCAGCCAGTTCCGTGCGACGTCCAGGAGGACGCCGGAGCGGGAACGCTGGCTGGGGCTGCCGGCTAGGGTGACTACATACATCTGCACGCTTCCTTATAACGATCAGGACGATACAAATGCCGCCCTGCTAACCAATGTGCATAGACCTTAACAGGCAACCTCATATTCCAATAAATGTTATTTTTTCATTTGGTTATTCGATTTTGTTTTTAATGTAGGAGCGAGCTTGCTCGCGGACGCTTTCCGGGCAGCTCCGGCATCAAGCGGTTCGCGAGCAAGCTCGCTCCCACAGAACAGTGATGAGTCAGATGACGTGGGACTGGTGCAGCTCGGTCAGCGCTTCGCCGCGCAGGAAGGCCAACTCGACGGCGCGACGATCCCGAGGGCGCGGCAGCGGCACGGGGAATTCGCGGCGCAGGCGGCTGGGCGTGCCGCCCAGCAGCAGGACGCGGTCGCTGAGGTAGAAGGCTTCGTCGAGGTCGTGGGTGACCAGCAGGATGCTGATGTCGTACTCCAGCGCCAGTTGCTGGATCAGGTCCTGCAGGCGGATGCGGGTGAAGGCGTCCACCGCGCTGAAGGGTTCGTCCAGCAGCAACACCTGCGGACGACCGTAGAGACCACGGGCGATGGCCGCGCGCTGGGCCATGCCGCCGGAAAGTTGTTTGGGCAGCAGGTCACCCTTGCCTTCCAGGCCCACGTCGCGCAGCAGGTGCGCGATACGGTGGTCATCGGCCAGCCAGCCGTCGGCGAAACCGATGTTCTGCGCCACGGTGAGCCAGGGCAGCAGGCGCGGTTCCTGGAACACCACGCCGACGCCACCACCGCCACGACCGGTGTCGCCGTCCGGGCCGAAACCCAGCAGCGGGTTGCGCTCCAGCGAGCCGGCGAACTCGTCGTCCAGCCCGGCGGCGATGCGCAGCAGGGTACTTTTGCCACAGCCACTGGGGCCGAGCAGGCTGACCACTTCGCCCGGCGCCAGGCTCAGGCTGACGTCGTCCAGCACCCGCACGCCGGAGAAGCTCTTGCGGATATCACGCAGTTCCAGCAAGGCGCTCATCAGCTCTCTCCATTGCCCAGGAAGGTATCGCGCCAGGCCAGCGCACGCTGCTCCAGCGCCTTGAGCAGGCTGTCGCTGAGCTTGCCGAGCACTGCCAGCACCAGGATGGCGGCGATGACGATGTCCGGCCGCGAGGTTTCCCGGCCGTCGCTGAGCAGATAGCCGAGGCCACGGGTGGCGGCGATCAGCTCGGCAGCAACGAGGAACATCCAGCTCAGACTCAGGGCGCCGCGCAGGCCGGTGAACAGGCTCGGCAGCGCCGCCGGCAGCAGAATCCGCCGCACCAGGGCAAAGGGCGAGAGGTGATACAAGCGGCCCAGCTCGACCCACTTGCGGTCGACGTTACGCACGCCGGCTACCAGCGAGAGATACACGGGGAAGAAAGCGCCGAGGGCGATCAGCACGATTTTCGGCGTCTCGTCGATGCCCAGCCAGAGCAGCAGGAGCGGCACCCAGGCGAGGCTGGGAATGGCCCGCAGCGCCTGGAAAGTCGGTTCGAGATAAGCCTCGGCACGCTGGCTGAGGCCGACCCAGGTGCCGATCAGGATGGCCAACGCCGCGCCGATGGAGAAGCCGGCAGCCACCCGTGCGAGGCTGGCCGCCACGTGCCTCCACAGCTCGCCCTGGGCCAGTTGCCAGAGCGTCAGCGCGACACTGCTGGGCGCGGGCATCTGGTGCTCGGGCAGCCAGCCGACGCGTACCACCAGCTCCAGCACTGCGCACAGCAGCAGCGGCAGCAGCCAGGCGCGCCAGCTCAGTCGCGGCCAGCGCAGCCTTGGCAGGCGGCGCTGGCGAGCGAGGCGCAGGCTCTGGGTTGGCATGGATTACTGCTCCGCCTTGGCGACAGCGCCAGCCTTGCCAATCACCTCGCCGGCCAGTTGCGGGGCAATCAGCTGATCCACCACGGCGGTGACATCAGTGCCCGGGCGAACCAGTTGCTCATCGATCAGGATCGGCGCGGCGGCTTTGAGCGCGGCAACTTGTTCGGCGCCCGGCAGCGGCTTGCTGAAATCAGTGCGCGAGAGCTGCAGCTTGGCCACTTCCAGCGGCAGCTTGGCCTCCTCGGCGAGCAGCTTCGCGGTCTCCTCCGGATGGGCGATGGCCCACTGGCGCGCCTCTTCGTAGGCGGCGATGACCTGCTTGATCAGCTCCGGCTGCTCCTGCTCGAATTTCTCGGTGACGCTGAGCACGCCGTAGCTGTTGAAGTCGACGTTGCGGTACAGCAACCGCGAGCCGGCCTGCAGTTCGCTGGCGGCCATGTGCGGGTCCAGCCCCGCCCAGGCATCCACCCTGCCCTGCTCCAGCGCGGCGCGGCCGTCCGGGTGCTGCAGGTGGACGATTTCCACGTCGTTCTTGTCCAACCCGGCCTTTTGCAGGCTGCGCAGGAGGAACAGATAGGGATCGGTGCCCTTGGTGGCGGCGATCTTCTTGCCCTTGAGGTCAGCGACGGACTTGAGCGGCGAATCCTTGGGCACCACCAGCGCGGTCCACTCCGGCCGGCTGGCGATGTAGACGGTCTTCAGCGGCGCGCCGTTGGCGCGGCTGAGTACGGCGGCCAGCCCCGCGGTGGAGGCGAAGTCGGTACTGCCGGCGTTGAGGTATTCCAGGGAACGGTTGCTGCCCTGGCTGAACACCCAGCGCACTTCGGTGCCCTGCGGCTTGAGGGACTTCTCCAGCCAGCCGAAGTGCTTGAGCACCAGGCTGGTGGGCGCGTAGTAGGCGTAGTCCAGGCGCACCTCCTTCGGTGCGTCGGCGGCTTGGGCGGGGCTGTTGTAGGCGCCGATCGGCAGGCTCGCGAGAAGAGCGACGGCCAGGCTGCGGCGCCAGGTGGAATGACCCATGGTCGTTCTCCTTGGCGTGGGCTGGTGTCTTCTTCCCGTCTGGCGGGCAAGTCAGATCCTTGGTGGTGGAGCGAATAAAAAAGCGCGGCGTGGTCCGCGCGTGAAAGATAAAAAAGGGGCCGGCGGACCGGCCCGATTTCCCGCTCGAGGCGTGAGTGATTCCCCGGATGGGGATCGGAGAATCATTTGTTCGGTTGAGGGGTGAGGCGCAGGTACGGCTTGATGGCGCGGTAGCCCTTGGGGAAGCGCTGCTTGATCTCTTCCTCGTCCTTGAGCGAGGGCACGATCACCACGTCGTCGCCGTCCTGCCAGTTACCGGGCGTGGCGACCTTGTGGTTGTCGGTGAGCTGCAGCGAGTCGATGACGCGCAGGATTTCGTTGAAGTTGCGCCCGGTGCTCGCCGGGTAGGTGATGGTCAGGCGCACCTTCTTGTTCGGGTCGATGACGAACAGCGAACGCACGGTGAGGGTGTCGTTGGCGTTCGGGTGGATCAGGTCGTACAGCTCGGAGACCTTGCGGTCGGCGTCGGCGATGATCGGGAAGTTGACCACGGTGTTCTGGGTCTCGTTGATGTCGTCGATCCACTTCACGTGGGAGTCCACCGGGTCGACGGACAGGGCAATCACCTTGACGCCCTTGGCGGCGAACTGGTCCTTGAGCTTGGCGGTCAGGCCCAGCTCGGTGGTGCACACCGGGGTGAAGTCGGCCGGGTGGGAGAACAGAATGCCCCAGCTGTTGCCCAGCCATTCATGGAAACGGATGCGGCCTTCGCTGGATTCCTGTTCGAAGTCGGGGGCGATGTCGCCGAGTCGCAAGCTCATGGGTCTCTCCTTGTTCGTGTTGGTAGCCACTATGCACAAGGTCTTTACGCATTAAAAAGAATATATTTTGATTTTCTTATAACCAAAATCAAGCACTCGTATCGACCCTGCCCTGGCGCCCCGGGCGCGCTGGACACTGAGCATAGCCAAGGCTGCGGGAAGCTCTGCCCGCCAAGTGTTTCACCGCTGAGACAAAACCCAACCGTTCGTCGCCATCCCCCTGCAGCCCCTGTACGGCGGGGCTTTGCGGCATACACTCGAATCAATTAATCCTTTTGTACGGGAGGTCAGCGTATGTTGGGACAACGTGTCGGCGACAATCAGGCGGCCACCCATTACCGCAGCGATCGGATCAGCGCGGTCAATGGCCAGTACTTCTTCTCCACCCGCGAAGGGACTCTCGAAGGGCCCTACTTCACCCGCTTCGATGCCGAACGCGAGGTGGCGCAATACATCACCCGCATGCGCCAGGCGGCAGGGTTGATGGCGCGCGTGGCGCAGTGACGGCGAGCTGACCGAACGCGAGTGCACGACCCCGGCCCGGTGCCGGGGTTTTGTTTTTCCCGCTGCGTTCAATTCCTGGGAGTCGCTCAGGACTCCTCGCTTTGCCCCAACCCATGCAGGCGCAGCTTGTTGGCGATGGTGGTGTGCGACACCCCCAGGCGCTTGCCCAGTTGCCGGCTGCTCGGGTGCTCGCGGTAGAGCCGCTCCAGCACCGCTCTCTCGAACCGACCGACGATGGCGTCCAACCCGCCCTCCAGGGAGAAGTCGCCCAACGGATGCGGCGCGCCGTAGTCCGGCAGGCGGATGTGTTCGGGGCGAATGGTGCCGCCTTCGCACAGCGAGACCGCCTGGAACAGCGCGTTTTCCAGCTGCCGCACGTTGCCCGGCCAGTGGTAGCGGCCGAGGCGGTCCAGCGCCTGGGGCGAGAGCTTGGGCAGAGCGCAACCGATCTGCCGGCTGGCCTGGTCGAGGAAGTGCTGCACCAGCGGTTCCAGGCCGTCCAGGCATTCGCGCAGCGGCGGAATGTGCAGCGACAGCACGTTGAGGCGGTGGTAGAGGTCCTGGCGGAACTCACCCTTGGTGCACAGCTCGGACAGATCCACCTGGGTCGCGCAGATCACCCGCACGTCCAGGTACACCTCCTCGTCACTGCCGACGCGGCGGAAGCAGCCATCCTGCAGGAAGCGCAGCAGCTTGGCCTGCAGGCGCGGGCTCATCTCGCCGACACCATCGAGGAACAGCGTGCCGCCCGCGGTGAGTTCCAGCAGGCCGAGCTTGCCTTCCGGGCGCGCGCCCTCGAAGGCGCCCGGGCCGTAGCCGAACAGCTCGGTCTCGGCCATGGATTCGGGCAGGCCGGCGCAGTTCAGCGCCATGAACGGCGACTGCCCGCGCGGGCTGGCCAGGTGACAGGCGCGGGCCAGCAGTTCCTTGCCGGTGCCGGTCTCGCCCTCGATCAGCAGCGGCGCATCCAGCGGCGCCATGCGGCGCGCCTCGCGCACCACGGCGGCCATCACCCGCGAGCTCTGGAAGATGCTGTCGAAGCCGCGCAACTCCAGGCGCCGCACGTTGTAGATGCGCTCGCCGACGCGGTCGGCGCGGTGCAACGTCAGCACGGCGCCAGCCAGCGCCTCGCTCTCGTCGTGTTCGGATTGCAGCGGCGCGATGTCCGCGAGGAACACATCGCCCTTCACCTTCACGCGCAGGCCGTTGATGCGTGCCTTGTTGGCTCGCACCAACTCCGGCAGGTCGAGGTCCTCGACGTAGCGCGACAGCGGAATCCCCGGCACTTCGTCGACCCGCGAGCCCAGCAGCTGCGCGGCGGCCCGATTGGCCGCGACGATCTGCCCGGCCATGTCGATGGACAGCACCGGGAACTCCAGCGCCGCCAGCAATGCGTTCAACTCCAGGTGGCGCCGTTCGCTGGGCATCAGGCCGACACGCTTGACGCCGAACACGCCGGGCACCGCTTCGAGCTTGGGCTTGAGCGACTGGAACTGCAGGTTGATCAGGTTCGGGCAGAGCAGGTAGATGGCGTTGCCCTGCTCGCCGCCGACTTCGCCGCGGTTGACGTTGATGCCGTAGTCGACCAGCAGGTTGAGGATGTCGCGCAGGATGCCGACGCGGTTCTGGCAGTGCACTTTGATGCGCATGGCGGGCCCGTGGTTGTCGTTGTGGTGGGCGCTCCGGCGCGGATTTTCGCAAGGCAGCCGGAAATTACCGTCAAGAATATGTGACACCAAGCCGCACCTTCAAGCCATGGCCGGATGCCCGCGCCGCTTTGCGTAATTTTTTCTTTACGGATTACAGCTCTGGCAGCCTGAAAACACCGCGAACAGGGGGCTGATCGGCGGCACGACTCGCGCTATCTGTTGGTCATCACAACAACAAGGCCTCGACGCCACAGTACCTATGAGGGCACCCATGAAGACAACGCAGTACGTGGCCCGCCAACCTGATGAAGATGGCTTTATCCACTACCCGGCAGCCGAGCATCAGGTCTGGAACACCCTGATCACCCGCCAATTGAAAGTGATCGAAGGCCGCGCGTGTCAGGAATACCTGGACGGCATCGAACAGCTTGGCCTGCCGCACGACCGCATCCCGCAACTGGGCGAAATCAACCGGGTACTCCAGGCCACCACCGGCTGGCGCGTGGCGCGGGTGCCGGCGCTGATTCCCTTCCAGACCTTCTTCGAGCTGCTGGCCAGCCAGCAATTCCCCGTCGCCACCTTCATCCGCACCCCGGAGGAGCTGGACTACCTGCAGGAGCCGGACATCTTCCACGAGATCTTCGGCCACTGCCCGCTGCTGACCAACCCCTGGTTCGCCGAGTTCACCCACACCTACGGCAAGCTCGGCCTGGCCGCCAGCAAGGAAGAACGGGTGTACCTCGCCCGCCTCTACTGGATGACCATCGAGTTCGGCCTGCTGGACACCCCGCAAGGCCTGCGCATCTACGGCGGCGGCATCCTTTCGTCGCCCAAGGAGACGGTCTACAGCCTCTCCGATGCGCCCGAGCACCAGGCCTTCAACCCGCTGGAATGCATGCGCACGCCGTACCGCATCGACATCCTGCAGCCCCTGTATTTCGTGCTGCCCGAGCTCAAGCGCCTGTTCGACCTGGCCCATGAGGACATCATGGCGCTGGTGCGCGAAGCCATGCGCCTGGGCCTGCACGCGCCGAAGTTTCCGCCGAAACAGGCCGCCTGATCCGCTGCAATCGATCCCATCTGTGCCTAGGATGAGACGTGCTCGCGAGCATAAGATGGTTCGCGAGCGCACTCCTATGCCACCCCACGACAAGGAGAACCTTTCATGACCGCACTTACCCAAGCCCATTGCGAAGCCTGCCGCGCCGACGCCCCGAAGGTGTCCGACGAAGAACTGGCGGTGCTGATCAAGCAGATCCCGGACTGGAATATCGAGGTCCGCGACGATCACATGGAGCTGGAGCGGGTCTTCCTGTTCAAGAACTTCCGCCATGCCCTGGCCTTCACCAACGCGGTGGGCGCCATCGCCGAGGAAGAAGGCCACCACCCCGACCTGTTGACCCAGTGGGGCAAGGTCACCGTCACCTGGTGGAGCCACGAGCTGAAGGGCCTGCACCGCAACGATTTCATCATGGCCGCGCGCACCGACGAGCTGGCCGCGAAAGCAGAGGGACGCAAATGAGCCATTTCGCCAAGGTCACCCGCGTACCGGGCGACCCGATCCTGGGCCTGCTCGAAGCCTACCGGGCCGACCCCAACCCCGCGCGGCTCGACCTTGGCGTGGGCGTCTACAAGGACGCCCAGGGCCTCACGCCGATTCCTCGCGCAGTGAAGCTGGCCGAGCAGCGCCTGGTGGATAGCGAGACCACCAAGAGCTACGTCGGTAGCCACGGCGACGCGCTGTTCGCCGCTCGCCTGTGCGAGCAGGTGCTGGGCGTCACCTCACCGTTGCTGGCCGATTCGCGTGCCGACGCCACGCAGACGCCCGGCGGTACCGGCGCCCTGCGCCTGGCCGCGGAGTTCATCGCCCATTGCCTGCCGGGCAGGAACATCTGGCTGAGCGACCCGACCTGGCCGATCCACGAGACCCTGTTCGCCGCCGCCGGCGTGCCGATCAAGCACTACCCCTACGTCGGCGCGGACAATCGTCTCGACGCGGAGGCCATGTTCGCCATGCTGGAGAAAATCCCGCAGGGCGACGTGGTGCTGCTGCACGCCTGCTGCCACAACCCCACCGGCTTCGACCTGGATCACGCGCAGTGGCAGCGCGTGCTGGAGATCGTCCGTCGCCGCGAGTTGCTGCCGTTGCTGGACTTCGCCTACCAGGGCCTGGGCGATGGGCTGGAGGAGGACGCGTATTCCGTGCGCCTGCTGGCCGAGAGCCTGCCGGAAGTGCTGATCACCAGCTCCTGCTCGAAGAACTTCGGCCTCTACCGCGACCGCGTCGGCGCGCTGATCGTCTGCGCCGAGAACGCCGACAAGCTCACCGACATCCGCAGCCAACTGGCACTGTTCGCCCGCAACCTGTGGTCCACCCCACCGGCCCACGGCGCCGAAGTGGTCGCCACCATCCTCGGCGACCCGGAACTGAAGAACCTGTGGCTGGCAGAGCTGGACGCCATGCGCGGGCGCATCGCCGACCTGCGTATCGGCCTGGTGGAAGCCCTGCGCCCCCACGGGCTGGCGGAGCGCTTTGCGCACATCGCCATCCAGCGCGGCATGTTCTCCTATACCGGCCTGCAGGCCGAGCAGGTGCGCATCCTGCGCGAGGAGCACAGCATCTACCTGGTCAGCAGCGGTCGCGCGAACATCGCCGGGCTCGACGGCGAACGCCTGGACCACCTGGCGGCGGCCATCGCCCGCGTCTGCCGCTGACGACGAATTCTTCCCCCTCGACCGGCCTTTGAGCCGGTCCTTTTTTGCCTGGGCGCGGGAGTTGGCCCGCTTCTACGTAGTTTGGGAGTCCTCAGCGGGTACTTACCCTCTCCCTAACCCTCTCCCTGAAGGGAGAGGGGACTGAAATGGAGCAGGCTGACACCATGGCATCAGCCGGCACATACCGCTCCCTCTCCCTTCAGGGAGAGGGCTGGGGAGAGGGAAAAGCGTAGGCACGAGCTCACAGAAGAAGACAGTTGTTCCTGCAGGGAGACTCGGTCAATAGTCGTCGCGCTTGCGAAACGCCCAGCGCCCGGCCAGGCCGGTGAAGCTGGCCACCAGCACGACCAGAATCCAGAACCCCTCCGGGTCGCTGGAGAAGGGAATGCCGCCGACGTTCATGCCGAAGAAGCCGGCGATGATGTTGATCGGCAGCGCCAGCACCGTGACCACGGTGAGGGTGAACAGCGTGCGGTTGCTCTGCTCGTTGATCTTCGCGGCGATCTCTTCCTGCAGCAGCTTGATGCGCTCGCCCAGGGCGGTGAGGTCGTTGATCACCAGGGAGAACTCCTCGGTGGCCTCGCGCAGCACGCGCACGTCGTCTTCCTTCAGCCACAGCGGCGGGCGGTTGAGCAGGCGCATCAGCGAGCCCGGCTCCAGCGCCAGCAGGCGTTGCAGGCGCACCAGCACCCGGCGCATGCCGCCCAGGTCGGCGCGGCTGGCGGAGAGGCGCGAGGACAGCAACTGGTCCTCGATGCGGTCGACGCTGATGCTGGTTTCGCGGACGATGCGGGTGAGGATTTCGCCCTGGTCGCGCAGCAGGTGGACCAGCAGCTCCAGCGGCGAGTTGAAGCTTTCGCCGTGCTTCACCGAGAAGCGCAGCGTATCCACCGAACGCAGCGGCTGCGCACGGGCAGTCACCAGCAGGCGGCCACGGGCGCAGACCCACAGCGTGGCGACGTCCGAGGACATGCGGCTGCTGAAGTCGAACACCACGTCGTTGACCACCGCCAGCAACGCGCCGTCCACATGCTCGATGCGGGTGGAGCGCGAACCTTCGCGCAGGGTCTCGAAGAAGTAGTCGGGCAGTTCCAGGTGCGACTTCATCCAGCGCTCGCAGGCCGCGTGCGCCAGGTTCAGGTGCAGCCAGAGGAACTCATCCGTCGCCCGCGGCTCCTGCAGGCGCTGCAGCGCGGTAGGCGAGTCGATTTCCAGGCCGGGCTGGCCGGGACGAAAGCTGAAGCCATAGAGCAGGCCGAACAGGTCGGAATCCTGATGGCTCTGAACGATGCTGTGGTTCATGTCTCTCCGCGCGCGCAGCCTGTAGGAGCGAGCTTGCTCGCTCCTACAAAAAAGCGAATCCGTGTGTGCCGGTAGTACCAGAACCCAGTGAACGGCAGATGACAGCTGCGTGTCAGCCAAACAATCCGGCCACGGTGCGCTCGCCCAGCGCCGGGCCGATGCTCATGCCGACGCCGGTGTGCATCAGCACGACGGTGATGCCGTCGGCGGCCTGCAGCACGGAGAACGGCCCCGGCCCGCGCGAGCCGTAGACGCCCTGCCAGCGCTCGACCACCTCCACATGCATGCCCAGGGTGTCCTCGGCCAGCTCCAGCATGAGTCTGTCCACTGCCTCGGCATTGAACGGCGCGGCGTCGCTGCCGTAATGGTGGGAATCGCCGATGATCAGCTCGCCATGGGGCGTCGGGCTGACCAGCAGGTGTATGCCCTGCTCTTCCAGTTCCGGCGTCTCGCGGCGAATCTGCTCGCGTACCGCGTCGGCCTCGGGCAGGTCGGAGAAGGCACCGTAATGCACGCAACTCAGGCCGGTGAGGATCGAATGAGCGAGGCCGAAATCGACCTGCGGGCGCGCGCGCAGCATCTGCAGGCGGCACACCTGCGGCTCCAGCGGCGCGATGACCTCGGCCAGCAGCGTCTGGTAGTCGTGGCCGGAGCAGACGATCACCTGCCCGGCGGTGAAGCTGCCCGCCGTGGTGCGCAGCACGCCGCTGTCGACGTCACGCACGAGGGTGGAGAAATGGAACTGCACGCCGTGCTCGCGGCGCAGGTAATCGATCAGGCTCGGCAGCGCTTCGCGGGAGTACAACTGCTGGTCGTCGAAGCCGAGCAGCGCGGCACGGTGATGGCGGAAGTGCCCCTGGTAGAGGTCGTTCAGCTCGCTGCCGCGCAGCAGGCCCACGCGGTAGTCCAGCGCCTTCGCGCGGCCGGCGCAGAAGGCTTCCAGCAGATGCTCCTCGGCCTCGGTGCGAGCGAACAGCAACGAACCGTTGCGCCGCAGGGAGAACCCGGCGCCTTCCGCCCATTGCCCCCAGATCGGCCGGCTGGCTCGTGCCAGGTCGGACATCACGCCCGGCGGCTGGCCGGTGACCAGCGCCTGGCCGAAGTTGCGTATCGAGGCGCCCAGGGGTGTGGCGGTGCGTTCGAAGACACGCACGGAAAGCCCGCGGCGGGCGGCGGCGTAGGCGTGGGAAAGGCCGAGGATACCGGCGCCGACGATGGCGACGTCGCAGTGGGTGTGGCTCATGGGGGTATTTCCTGCGTGGCGAAGAGCCCCTCTCCCCCGCCCTCTCCCTGAAGGGAGAGGGTTGGGGAGAGGGAGCCATCGGTGTCAAACCTTACTTCTGCGCAACCTTCTCCGACTTGCCGTCATAGCGCTTGCGCCACTCGGCGAGGATCTCGTCGCGGTTCTTCGAAGCCCAGGCGAAGTCGTTCTTGATCAGGCGCTGCTCGTAGTCGGCCGGCAGTTCGGTCTGCGGCTTGGCGATGCCCGGTTGGGCCAGCACGGCGAAGTTTTCCTTGTACAGCTCCATGGCTTTCGGGCTGGCGGAGAAGTCGGCGAGTTTCTTCGCGGCGGCTTCATGCTGGGTGCCCTTGACGATACCGGTGGCTTCGATTTCCCAGCCCAGGCCTTCCTTCGGCAGGACGATGTCCAGCGGCGCGCCCTGGCGCTTGAGCTGCACGGCCGGGTACTCGAAGGAGATGCCGATCGGGAACTCGCCGGCGGCGGCCAGCTTGCACGGCTTGGAGCCGGAGTGGACGTACTGGCCGATGTTCTCGTGCAGGGCGTCCATGTAGGCCCAGCCCTGCTTCTCGCCGAAGGTCTGCAGCCAGGCGGAAACGTCGAGGAAGCCGGTGCCGGAGGATGCCGGGTTCGGCATGACGATCTTGCCCTTGTATTCCGGCTTGGTCAGGTCCTGCCAGCTCACCGGTTTCTCCAGGCCCAGTTTCTCGGCCTCGACGGTGTTGAAGCAGATGGTGGCGGCCCAGACATCCATGCCTACCCACGCCGGCGGGTTGGCCGGGTCGCGGTAGTTCTTGCCGATGGCGTCCAGGTGCTTGGGCGCGTACTTCTCCAGCATGCCCTGCGCATCGAGGATGGCCAGGCTGGAAGCCGCCAGGCCCCAGACAGCGTCGGCCTGCGGGCGATCCTTCTCGGCCAGCAGCTTGGCGGTGACGATGCCGGTGGAATCACGTACCCACTTGATCTTGATGTCCGGGTTCTCGGCTTCGAAGGCCTGCTTGTAGGCGGTCAGCTGTTCCGGTTCCAGGGCGGTGTAGACGGTCAGTTCGGTGTCGGCGGCGTGGACCTGTGCGGCGAAAGCGGCAACCACGGCAGCGGCGAGGGCAAGACGTTTGAACATGTGGAGCTCCTTGGCAGTGTTTTTTCCCCGCGCGGAGGCGGGTTTTGTCAGGGGTTGAGCCCTCGCCGAAACGGGGGCGACAGCGTCCAGCGGTGTTACGGGTTTCTCCAGGCCTGGGAGCGGCGCAGCAGGCCGCGCGAGGCGCCGGCCAGCAGCAGCGACACAGCCGCGGAGGTGAGCAGGATCAGGGTGGACATGGCGGCGGCGCCGCCGACGTTGCCGGAGTCGTCCATGTTCAGCACGGCGACGGCGGCGAGGATGGTGTCCGGGTTGTAGAGGAAGATCGCCGCCGAGACCGTGGTCATCGCCGAGACGAACAGGTAGCGGGTGATGTCCAGCAGCGCCGGCAGGCAGATCGGCACGGTGACGCGCAGGTAGTGGCGCCACAGCGGCATCTTCAGCGATAGCGCGGCGGCCTCGAATTCGCCGTCGAGCTGGCGCAGCGCGGCGGTGGCGGTCATCTGCGCGGTGGTCAGGTAGTGGGCGATGGTGCACACCACCAGCAGCGCCATGCTGCCGTAGAACACATGCAGCGGGTTGCCCGGCAGGTTGAAGAAGAACACGTAGCCCAGGCCCAGCACGAGGCCCGGCACGGCCATCGGCACGAAGCAGAGCATGCGCAGCAGCTGGCTCAGCCAGCGCTGCTCGCGGGTCTTCTCGATCAGGTAGGCGCCGGTGAAGATCAGCGCGCTGCCGATGATCGCGGTGCACACGGCCATGGTCAGGCTGTTGCGATAGGCCAGCCAGCCGCCGCCGGCAGTGGTGTTGAAGTCGTAGTGGTTCAGCGACAGCGAGAGGTTATAGGGCCAGAACTTCACCAGCGAGGAGTACACGGCCATGCCCAGCACGCCCAGCAATACCATGCTGATCAGCACGACGATGGCGAGGAAGGCGGCATCGCGGCGACGCGAGGGTTTCGGGTGATAGACCTGCGCGCGGCCGCTCATGGCGTCGCCCTGGCGACGGCGCAGCCAGGTATCCACCGCAAAGCTGAGCAGCGCCGGCAGCAGGAGGATCATGCCGATCTGCGCGCCACGGCCGAACTGTTGCTGGCCGACCACCGCCTTGTAGGCTTCCAGCGCCAGCACCTGATAATCGCCGCCCACCACGACCGGCACGCCGAAGTCGGTGATGGTCAGGGTGAACACCAGGCAGAAGGCGGCGAACACGCCCTGCCGCGAAGCCGGCCAGGTGATGCTGCGGAAGGCTTTCCACGGGCCGGCGCCCATGCTGGAGGCGGCATCGAACAGGCGCGCGTCGGCCAACGACAGCGCGGACAACAGGATCATCAACGCATGGGGGAAGGTGTAGATCGCCTCGCCGAGGACGATGCCCCAGAAGCCGTAGATGTTGTCCGACAGCAGGTGGCGCAGCAGGCCCTGGTTGCCGAACAGGTAGATCAGCGCGATACCCGGCAGCATCGAAGGCGCCAGCAGCGGCAGCAGGGAAATCCCGCGCCACAGGCCCTTGGCCGGGATCAGCGTGCGTTGCAGCGCATAGGCGAACAGGTAGGCCGCCGGCACGACGATGCACGCCACGCTCACCGAGACCTTCAGGCTGTTGCCCAGCAGCCAGTGGAAGTTGTCGCTGCGCAGCAGCTCGCCCATGGCCGCCAGGCCGCCGCCCTGCCCCGCCTCGCCGCTGAAGCCGCGCCAGAAGATGGCCAGCAGCGGCATCAGCACCGCCAGGATGAGCAGGACCAGCAGCAGGACCTTGCCGCCCCGGACGAACAGGCGATCACCCAGATCGCCGCGAACCTTGCCGACGGACAGCGTCGGGCTGTGCTTCACCACGGCTTCCATTTCAGGCGAACACCTGCAGGCTGCGCGGCGGTAGTGACACCCAGATATCCGGAGTGCCCAGGCGCGGCATGTCCTCCGGCGCCAGCTCGGCGAGCAGCGCATGGCCCGGCAGTTGCTCCAGCTCGAAGCTCATGCGGCAGCGGTTGCCGAGGAAGGTGATCTCGCGGATCTGCGCGCGGAACAGGTTTTCCTGGTGCACCGCCGGGTTCACGCTGATCGCTTCCGGGCGGCAGAACAGCCGGCCCGAGGCGCTTTGCGCCTGGCTGTGCAGGCGCAGGTTGAGGCTGCCGACGCGAGCATGACCATCACTGCCGCGCTCGAAGGGCAGCCAGTTGCCCTGGCCGACGAACTCGGCGACGAAGGGCGTGCTCGGCGTGCTGTAGATTTCCTGGGCGGTGCCGTACTGCTCGATGCGCCCGTGGTTCATCACCGCGATGCGGTCGGCCATCAGCATGGCTTCGTCCTGGTTGTGGGTAACCATCACGGTGGTGATGCCCAGGCTCTTCTGCAGCTGGCGCAGCTCGCCGCACAGGTGTTCGCGGACACGGGCGTCGAGCGCCGACATCGGCTCGTCGAGCAGCAGCAGCGACGGACTCGGCGCCAGCGCGCGGGCCATGGCGACGCGTTGCTGCTGGCCGCCGGAGAGCTGGCCGGGGTACTTCTTCTCGCTGCCGGTCAGGCCGACCAGTTCGAGCATCTCGGCGACGCGGCGGCGGGCTTCTTCCTTGGCTGCATTGGTCAGGCCATAGGCAATGTTCTGTTCCACCGTGAGGTTGGGGAACAGCGCGTAGGACTGGAACAGGATGCCGTAGTCCCGCGCCTGCGGCGGCAGGTTCGACACGTCGCGCTCGCCCAGGTGCAGGCTGCCGTCATCCTGTTGCTCCAGGCCGGCGATGCAGCGCAGCAGCGTGGTCTTGCCGCAACCGGAGGGACCGAGCAGACAGACCAGCTCACCGGCCTTGACGTCCAGCGACACGCCGTCGAGAGCGACGAACTGGCCGAAACGCTTGCGGATGCGGCGCACGCTGAGCGGTGTGCCGGCGATGGTGGGATGCATGGCGGTACCTCGTTTTCTTGTGGTCCACGCTGCGGGTGCCGCGGCGTGAAGGAACGAGGTCCATGCTAGGGACGGATTGCGACGGCACTATTTCCAAAGGGCCAAGTGCGCCGATAGATCCATAGGCAGATTTTGGTACAGGGGCGAAAAAATTTTGGAAGTGGCGACGTTGAACGGCTCGTCCTTCGTCCTGCAGGAGCAGACATGAAAAACCCCCGGCGTCGCCGCCGGGGGTTCTCCTGGGCCTCGTCCCGCTTGCGTGGAGCGGTCGCTGCCGATCAGCCAGCGGCGCAGGCCGCTGGCCGTCTTGCCTGGATCAGCGTACCGCCTCGAACAGGCCGGTGGCGCCCATGCCGCCGCCCACGCACATGGTGACGATGCCGTAGCGCAGGTTGCGCCGCTGCAGTTCGCGCACCAGGTGGCCGACCTGGCGGGAGCCGGTCATGCCGAACGGGTGGCCGATGGAGATGGAGCCGCCGTTGACGTTGTACTTCTCGTTGTCGATGCCCAGGCGATCGCGGGCATACAGGCACTGGGAAGCGAAGGCTTCGTTAAGCTCCCAGAGGTCGATGTCGGCGACCTGCAGGCCCTTGGCCTTGAGCAGTTTCGGTACCGAGAACACCGGGCCGATGCCCATTTCGTCCGGCTCGCAGCCGGCGACGGTGAAGCCACGGAAGAAGGCCTTGGGCTTGAGGCCCAGTTCCAGCGCCTTTTCCAGGGTCATGATCAGAGTCATCGAGGCGCCGTCGGAGAGTTGCGAGGCGTTGCCGGCGGTGACCGAGCCATCCTCGGCGAATACCGGCTTGAGGGAGTTCAGGCCCTCGAGGGTGGTTTCCGGGCGGTTGCAGTCGTCGCGATCCACCACGGCGTCGAGCACCTTCTTCTCGCCGGTGGCCTTGTCTTCCACCAGGTACTTCACGCTCATGGGCACGATTTCGTCATCGAACAGGCCTTCGGCCTGGGCCCGTGCGGTGCGCTGCTGGCTCTGCAGCGAGTACAGGTCCTGCGCTTCGCGGGTGACGTTGTAGCGGCGGGCGACGATCTCGGCGGTCTGGCCCATGGGGTAGTAGATGCCGGGGAAGTCCGACTCCAGGCGCGGGTTGACGAAGTTGTCACGGTTCATCTTGCCCGCGGTCAGGCTGATGGACTCGACGCCGCCGGCCACCAGGATGTCGCTGCAGCCGGAGGCCACCTGGTTGGCGGCAATGGCGATGGCCTGCAGGCCCGAGGAGCAGTAGCGGTTGAGGGTCATGCCGGCGACGTGGGTGCCCAGGCGCGACAGTACCGCGGCATTGCGGCCGATGTTGTGGCCTTGGGCGCCTTCGTTGGAGCCGGCGCCGACCACGCAGTCGTCCACCAGCAACGGATCGAGGTTGTTACGCGCCAGCAGCGCGTCGATGCAATGGGCGACCATGTCGTCCGGACGGGTCATGTTGAATTTGCCACGGAAGGACTTGGCCAGGCCGGTACGGACGCTGTCGACGATCACCACTTCGCGCATGGGAAACCTCGTTGCTTGTTGTTGGACTGAGGAAGGTGTGCGTGGAGCATAAGCGCCACTGACGGAGCACCGCGACGATCATTCACCAGCCGTATAGCCGTGCCCCCACCCTCGTTGGGCAGGCACAAACGAAACCGCCGCCCGGAGGCGGCGGTTTCGACCGGTATTGCGCCGGTCAGACGGTGTCGGTCTTGATCGCGTGGTCACCCAGCAGGCCGTTGAGCACGGTGTGGGTATCTCCCGCCGAGAGCACGCCGCTGCCGGCGTGGCCCGCGTACTTGGCGGAGAGATCGACGTTGGCCAGGTCGATGGTCTGGGTCGCGGCGCCGCCACTGGTGGGGCTGACGGCGATGCTGGTGGTGCCCGAGTTGACCGAGAAGGACAGGTAGTGGGACAGCGAATCGGCGGTGGGCAACGCGCCCTGCAGCAGGTCGGCGAGGTTCAGCGAATCCCCTTCGGCGATGCTGAAGTCCTTGATCACGTCGTGCCCGGTATCGCCCGACTTCCAGATGAACTCGTCCGCGCCGGTACCGCCGTACATGATGTCGTCGCCGGGGCCACCGATCAGCTTGTCGTTGCCGCCCTGGCCGAACATCAGGTCATTGCCGGCGCCGCCCTCGAGGATGTCGTTGCCACCGCGCGTATCGCCGGCGACGTTGAACTGGTCCGCGTGCTGGACGATGTAGTTGGTGACCTGCGCGACCGTTGGCGCGCTGCCGTTGGTGGCGGTCAGGTAGTCCACCAGCGCCTGGTAGCCCTGCCCGTTGTGCGATCCGGCGGCATGCCCGGCCCAGGCCAGCGAGTCGGTGTTGATGACATCGCCGAAGATGATGTCATTGCCCGAGCCACCGACCAGGTGGTCGTTGCCCACGGTGACCGGCGTGCTGGTGCTGAAGCCCTCCTGCAGCGCTGCCTGCAATTGCTCGGCGGTGTTGATGATCTGCGGCTCGCCGACGCTGGCGTTGATGGTCTTGCCATCCAGGGTGACCGAGCCGGTGCCCGTGGTGTCGGTGTTGTCGAAGAACTTCAGGTAGTTGCTGTTGATGCCGTTGCCGATACCGATGGCATTGACGTCCACCGCGTTGTCGCCCGTGAGCGCCCCGGCGTGGTGAAGCATGTCATTGCCCGACACCAGTGCATTGTTCATGTCGCCGTAGTTGGTGATGTTGCCCGAGCTGGAGTCGCTGTTGGAAACGGTCGGGTTGCCGTCGGTGAGGAAGAACGCCAGGTTGATGTAGCCATGGGCCGCATCGGCATGGTTGGTCGTCACCTGGGTGTTGAACCACTGCGAGGCCGCTTTCATCGCGTCATCGTAGTTGGTCGCACCGCTGGCACTCAGAGCGTTGATGGCGGCGATCAGCGCGGCCACGTTGGCGGCGCTCAGGCCATTGAAAGTGGTGACGTGGGAGTTGTCGCTGAACGACACCAGGCTCACGTTGATCACCCCGTCGTGTCCCTTGATGGTGTTGACCAGGTTGATCAGTGCGTTCTTCGCCAGGGCCATGCGCGACATGTTGCTGCCCGACGGGTCGGCCATGCTGCCGGAGGTATCGACGATCAGCGAGATGTTGTAGTTCTTGCCCGGCTGGGTGTAGACCGAGACCCCGCCGGCATCGCCGATCAGCACGTCGTTGCCGCCGCTGCCGTTGATCTGCCCGGCCTTGTCCGCATCCAGCGGGCTGGGGACGGTGTGCAGGACGGTCGAGCCATCCACGTCGCCGCTGTTGCTGCCCACCACCAGGATCGGCTGGCCGTACTTCAGGCAGATTTTGAGGTTGGCCGACGCAGTGTCGCCGTCGCCATCGACGATGGTGTACTTGAAGACCTCGCTGATCTGCCCGCTTTCCGGGAACGCCACGCCGGCCTTGGAGGCGTAGCTGTAGTCGCCGGCCTGGTGGCCGGTCACGTCCTTGAGGTAGACGGTGAGCGTGCCGTTGGCCGTCTGGATGGTCAGCAGGCCGCTGCTGGCGTTGTAACTGCCGGTCGCGGTGGTGGCGTTGGGGTTCTCGTTGGTGAGGTTGCCCGCGGCATCCACCGCGAACTTCTCGCCGCCGAACTCGACCTGGGTGATGCGCACGGTGCCATCGGCGCTGACCGGCAGGTCGTTGGCCAGCAGGTTGCCGCTCACCGAGTCGATGGTCACCAGGTTCTGCAGGGTGGCCGTCAGGTCGCTGGGCTTGGTGACGATGATCGGATCGCCAGTATTGGTCACGCCCTTGAGGTCGGCATCGGTGATCGAGGCTCCCAGACCGACGGCGTAGGCATCCACATGGTTGGTGGCGTCATTGCCGTCGCCGTCCGGGTTGGCCAGGAAGGCCTTCCACTGGGTGATTGCCGAGTTGGTGTTGCCGGTGGTCGGCTCGCCATCGGAGATGAAGTACACCCGGTTGATCGCCGCCGGATCATGGCCGCTGACGGTGATGTCGGAGGTGACATTGGTCCTGGCCAGGTCCAGGGCAGCCTGGTAGTTGGTCTCGCCGTCGGCGCTGAGGCCATTGATCTTGTTCACCAGCGCCGTGTACTGCGCGTCGGAAGTGCCGGTGAAGTTGAAGTCGCCCAGGTCCTTGGCAGTGGCCGCGAAGCTCAGCAGCGATACATGGATGGCAATCCCCATGGCCGCATACTGCTGCACCAGGTTGACCAGGGCCGCCTTGGCGTTGGTCAGCTTGTCGCCGGCCATGCTGCCGGAAACGTCGACCACCAGGGTCAGGTTCACCGCTGGCGGCGCCTGCTGCACCAGACAGCGCGGCGAGTCGTCCACCGCGGTCGGGCCGTCATCGAGGAAGCTGAGCTTGCTGCCCAGGTCGATGCTCGCTGATTTCGTGTCGCCGTCACCGTCGGTCACGCTGGCGACCAGGCCGATCTTGCCGCTGGCCAGGCTCAGCGGATCGTTCGGGTCGCTGGCGTTGGGGTGCTTGAGCGCCAGTTGCTGGTCGAGCTTGACCACGCCGGTGCCGCTGTCGAGCGTCAGGGTGAAGGCGGTCGCGCCACTGGCAGTGCCGACGTGGCCTTCCACCACGGTGGCGCTGACCTTGACCAGCACGATGTTCTGCCCGGCGGTGGTCTGCAGGCCGCTCTGGGTGCCCGTGGTCGCGCTCAGGCTGTAGGTCGTGCTGCCGCCGTCAGCGCCGGCATTGGCGGTGAAGGCCGTGCTGAAGTTGGCGGTGGCATCGACGTTCAAGTGCGTTTCATCGACGGTCAGGGTCGGCGCCGCAGCGGCATTGGCGGTGATGCTCGGGCCGTCGTCATGGAAGCTGAGCTTGCTGCCCAGGTCCAGGCTGGCGGACTTCGAATCGCCATCGCCATCGGTGATGGTGGCGGTCAGGCTGATCTTGCCGTCGGCGATGCTCAGCGCATCATCGGGGTTGCTGGCGTCGGCATGCTTGAGCGCCATCTGCTGGTCGAGGGTCACGCTGCCGTTGTTCAGCGTCAGCGTGAAGGCAACGGCGCCGTTGGCTCCGCCCACTCGACCGACGACACCATTGCCCTCGTTGTACAGGTAGATCTTGTCGCCGCTGGTGACGCGCAGGCCGCTGTCGCTGCCATCCTGCGCCGCGACCACCTTGTACACCAGCGAGCCCGCACCGTCGGCGCCATAGCTGCTGGTGAACAGACTGGTGATGTTGGCGCTGGCGTCGATACCCAGGTTGGTCTCGTCCACCACCAGAGCCGGTGCACCTTGCGCACTGGCAGTGATGCTCGGGCCGTCGTCATGGAAGCTCAGCTGGCTGCCCAGTTCGACACTGGCGCTGTGGGAGTCGCCATCGCCATCGGTGATGGTGGCCGTCAGGCTGATCTTGCCGCTGGCGATGCTCAGCGGGTCATCCGGGTTGTTGCCATCGGGATGCTTGAGCGCCAGCTGCTGGTCGAGAGTGACAGTGCCGTTGTTCACCGTCAGCGTGAAGGCGACCGCCCCACTCTGCCCGCCGACCCGGCCGACCACGCCATTGCCTTCGTTGTACAGGTAGATCTTGTCGCCATTGGTGACGCGCAGGCCGCTGTCGCTGCCATCCTGCGCAGCGACCACCTTGTACACCAGCGAACCCGCGCCATCGGCGCCGTAGTGGCTGGTGAACAGGCTGCTGACGCTGGCGCTGGCATTGGCGCCCAGGTTGCTCTCGTCCACCACCAGGGCAGGGCCATCGGCCTGGTTGGCCACGATGCTCGGCCCGTCGTCGTGGAACACCAGCTTGCTGCCCAGATCGATGGAGGCGCTGTCGCTGTCGCCATCCTTGTCGGTGATGGTGGCGGTCAGGGTGATCTTGCCGCTGGCGATGCTCAGGGCTTCATCGTCGTTGTGGGCATCGGGATGGATGAAGGCCACGCGCTGGTCCAGCGTGAGCGCACCGCCATCGGGGCGCACCACGAAGGCGATGGCGCCAGTGCCCTCGACCTTGCCCACCACGCCGTTGCCGTCATTGAACAGCAGGATGCGCGCGCCGCCGGCGGTTTCGCGCAGGCCGCTGTCGGTGCCGTCCACGGTGCTGACCTTGTACGTGACCGACCCGGCGCCGTCAGCGCCGAAGCTGGCGGTGAACAGTTCCGACACCAGCGGCGCTTCGACCCGCGCGTCACTGGCGAGGTTGCTTTCGTCCACTTCCAGGCGGATGTCGGCATCGGTGCACGGCTGGATGCTGGGACCATCGTCGAGGAAGGTCAGCTTGCCGCCCAGGTCGATGCTGGCCGATGCATGATCGCCGTCGCCATCGGTGATGGTCGCGGTGAGGGTGATCTTGTCGGCGCCGATGCTCAGCGGATCATTGGCATCGGTGGTCACCGGGTGTACCAGCGCCCGTTGCTGGTCGAGGGTAATCACCCCGTTGTGCTGGTTCACGCTGAAGGCCACCAGGTTGGTGCCCTCCACGCGCCCTTCGACACCATTGGCGGTGTTGTAGAGGAAGATCTTCCCGCCCGTGGCGGTGTCCTTCAGGCCGCTGTCGGTGCCGTCGGTGGTGGTGACCTTGTAGGTGATGCCGCCGGCGCCATCGGCGCCGAAGTGGCCGGTGAACAGTGCCGCGACATCACCCGCCGAAGCCTGCGCGTCGACACCCAGTTTGGTCTCGTCCACGGTCAGCTTGATATCGGCGTCGGTGCACGGCTCGATGCGCGGACCGTCGTCGTAGAACACCATCTTGCTGCCCAGGTCGACATGGGCCGAAGCCTTGTCGCCGTCACCATCGGTGATGGTGGCGGTCAGGGTGATCTTGCCGCTTTCCAGGCGCAGCGGATCATCGGCGTCGTTGGTGTCCGGATGCTTGAGCGCCAGGCGCTGGTCGAGCATGAGCGCGCCCTGGTCTTCGCTGACCACGAAGGCGATCGCGCCGCTGCCCTGGACCTTGCCGACCACGGTGCCGTCGACGTTGTACAGCAGGATGGATTCGCCCTGGGTGGTCTTCAGGCCACTGTCGGTGCCATCCACCGTGCTGACCTTGTAGGTGATGCTGCCCGGACCGTCGGCGCCGAAGTGCGTCTCGAACAGTAGCGAGACCAGGCTGGACTCGACGCGGGCGTCGTTGGAGAGGTCGGATTCGTCCACTTCCAGGCTGATGTCGTAGATGCTCGACGGGGCGATGCTCGGGCCGTCATCGAGGAAGGTCAGCTTGCTGCCCAGGTCGACATGGGCACTGGCACTGTCGCCGTCCTTGTCGGTGATGGTCGCTGTCAGGGTGACCTGGCCGCTGAGGTTGAGCGCATCGTTGGCGTCACTGGTATCGGGGTGCGCCAGGGCGCGCAACTGCTCCAGGGTGACCTTGCCGTCGCCGTCGATGGACACGCGGAAGGCTACGGTATTGGTGCCCTCCAGGCGCCCCTCGATGCCGTTGGCGGTGTTGTAGAGGAACACCCGGCTACCGGTCGCGGTGTCCTTCAGACCGGTATCGGTGTTGTCGGCCCCGGCCAGCTTATAGGTGATCTCGCCGGCGCCGTCCGCACCGAAGTGGGTGGTGAACAGATCGGCGACCGAGGCACTGCTGGTGTCCGGCACGCCCAGGTGGGTTTCGTCCACGCTCAGCTTGATGTCGGCGTCCTGGCACGGCGTGATGCTCGGGCCGTCGTCGAGGAAGGTCAGCTTGCCGCTCAGGTCGATGTGGGCCTGGGCACTGTCGCCGTCCTTGTCGGTGATGGTCGCCGTCAGGGTGACGCTGTTCGCGTCGAGGCTGACGCCATCGTTCGCGTCGCTGGTGTTCGGGTGAACCACCGCGCGCACCTGGTCCAGCGTGACCTTGCCGTCCGCGCCAAGGGTCACGCGGAAGGCCACGTCGGCACTGCTGCCGACCCGCCCTTCCACGCCATTGGCGGTGTTGTAAAGGAAGATCTTCTCGCCCGTGGCGGTATCGGTCAGGCCGCTGTCCTTGCCGTCCTCGGTCGTCAGCTTGTAAGTGATAGCGCCTGCGCCGTCAGCGCCGAAGTGGGAGGTGAACAGGTCGGACACGGTGATCGAGCTGGTGTCGTTCACGCCCAGGTGGGTTTCGTCCACGGTCAGCTTGATGTCGGCGTCCTGGCACGGCGTGATGCTCGGGCCGTCGTCGAGGAAGGTCAGTTTGCCCCCCAGGTCGATCTGCGCGGTGGCGCTGTCGCCATCCTTGTCGGTGATGGTGGCGGTCAGGGCGATCTTGCCGGCCAGGGTCAGCGCATCGTTGGGATCGCTGGCATCGGGATGGGCCAGGGCCCGCAGTTGCTCCAGGGTAACCTTGCCGTCACCGTCGATGGTGACGCGGAAGGCCACGGTGCTGGTGCCTTCAAGGCGCCCTTCCACACCATTGGCGGTGTTGTAGAGGAAGATCCGCTCACCGGTGGCGGTGTCTTTCAGGCCGCTATCGGTGTTGTCCGCGGCTTCGAGCTTGTAGCTGATGGAGCCGGCGCCGTCCGCACCGAACTGGCCGTTGAACAGGTCGGCGACGGAGTTGCTGGTGGCGGCCTGCCCGAGTTGGGTCTCGTCCACGGTGAGGTGGATATCGCCACCTTCCACCGGCGCGATGCGCGGGCCATCGTCGAGGAAGGTGAGCTTGCTGCCCAGATCGAGACTGGCGCTCTGATGGTCGCCGTCGGCGTCGGTCACGGTGGCAGACAGGCTGATCTTGCCGGCGCCCAGGCTCAGCGGGTCGTTGGCATCGGCAGCGTCCGGGTGCACCAGCGCACGCACCTGGTCGAGGGTGATCTTGCCGTCGCTACCCAGGGTCACGCGGAAGGCGACTTCGCCGTTCGCGCCGCCCACACGTCCTTCGACGCCGTTGGCGGTGTTGAACAGGAAGATCTTGTCGCCGGTGGCGGTGTCTTTCAGCCCGCTGTCGGTATTGTCGGTCGTACCGATCCTGTAGGTGATGGTGCCGGCGCCGTCAGCGCCGAACTGGGCGTTGAACAGATCACCCACCGCCACGCTGCTGGTGGCGTCCTGGCCGAGGTTGGTCTCGTCCACGGTCAGATGCAGGCCTTCGGTATTGCCCACGGCGACGGTCGGGCCGTCATCGGTGAAGCTCACCCGGCCGCCGAGGTCGATGGAGCTGCTGGACGAAACGCTGTCGCCGTCGCGGTCGGTGACCGTCAGGTTGCCCTGCAGTTGCACCAGGCCGGAATCGAGCACTGCGGTCTGGCTGGCATAACCGCTTTCACTGCCCGGCAGGGCATGGTCGATGGCACTGTACTGCGTCAGGGTAACCACGCCGCTGCCATTCACCGACAGCGAGAACACGGTGTTCTCGCCGGTAATGCCGGCGGCGCTGGCGGAGGTGGAGGCGACGATGGCGCCGCCGACGCTGTACAGGTAGATAGTGGCGCCGCCGCTGGTCAGGCCCGAGTTGGCGCCGTTGCCGCCGACCAGGTTCAGGCTGTAGGTCAGTTGGGTGCTGCCGGCGCCGTCGCCGCCATAGTTGGCGGTCACCTGGAAGGCCGAGCTGTAGTCGGCGGTGGAGGTGTCGAAGGCCGCGCCAGCGGTGTTGGCGTCGTGGGTCTGCAGCAGCACGTCCACGCCATTGTCGGCGGACAGGCCGGCCTGCGGTGCATCGTCGACGATGCCCACGGTCAGGGTTCCGTTGGCCGGGGTGCCGTTGCCATCGGTGATGGTGTAGGGAATCTCGAAGGTCAGGGTGTCTTCGCTGCCCTTCACCGGATGATCCACCGGCTGCAGCAAGTTCACTTCGAAGGCGCCGGTATTGATATCGGTGAGGGTCACGGTGAACACCGGCGTGCCGTTGGCGCTACCGGTCAGTACGTGGCCGTCGGGGCTGACGCTGTAGGTGATGGCGACACCGCCTGAGGTCAGGCTGGGCAGCCCTGCGGTTCCCCAGGCGAAGCTGCCGACGCCATCGCTGCCGAAGTTGTAGCCGAGGCTGCCGGTGAAGGTCGCGCCTTCGCCTGCACCATCGGGAATCCCGCCGGGCAGGCCGGCCTCGAATACGTTGGCGGTGCCAGGGCCGTTGGGGCCAGCGCTCGGCTGGCCATCCGGCGGCAGGACCTCGGGCGGCGTAACGGCCTCGGCGCGCGGCTGCGGAACGCCGTCGAACTCGCGCAGGGGCAGTGGCCCGGAGCCGATCGGCCCGGTGGGGAAGCCGATGGTCGGGTCGATATGCCCGCCGACTTCGGTCAGCAGAACAAAGGAGTGCCCGCCACCGGGTTTGCCATTGGCCGCGTTGCCCGCCTGGGGACCTGCGGCAGTGGCTTCGGCCTGCTGGGTCGGGTCGGCGCCCGCGGCGATGGCGGCCTGCAGGGCCTTGACGTCGGCAGTGTCTTTCGCGCTCGGCGGCGCAGGCTGTTGTGCTACCTGCTCGTCACCGTTCTGCGCCTGGTGCGCAGCAGCGAGCATCTGCGAGGTCAGCGGCAAGGCGCTGTCGCGGCCCAGGGTGATCTCGCCGCCGCCAGCGACTTTCAATGCCACCGCACCATTGGCGCCGGTGACCAGTTGCTCGCCTACGAAAACCTTGTCTCCCTGCTCCAAAGGACGACGCGATCCATCGGCGGCTACCGCAAACACTTCGCCGATTACCTTGCTGACGACACCCATCAAAGTAGCCATGAGTCCTTCCTCCACTGCACTGTCCGCGGCCGGTTCCACCGACACGCAAGTAACCTGAACAGGCCATGGCACGCTTGTATCCGGATGCCGCTACGAAAGCTGCGAAGGGTGCGAAAAGGACTGGTAGCGTTTGCGTATCAAAAAGCCAGCGACAATTTTCTGTCATGCTGGCCACGCGTTTTATTGTCCTTCTGCGGTGGTCCCCGCCCTAACTGCTACAAACCGTACCTGGCTTCGTTTGCAAGCGCCTTTCCCGCCCATACCCAGGAAATACGAGGGCTTGCACGTTCAAACAATGTGCGGTTTTTCACATGACTCATAAGATTTTTTCCGAATAACCCATGTGAAAAATTCTTCTGAGGTTTTCGAAAAGTTGTTCTTAGCTCTGATGTTACAGGCGTGAAACGCTTGATAAGAGAAAAAAGCCAATAAATTGGCGATCCAAGAGCATCGAAGTACGAGAACACCAGGAGCAAAGCCATGCGCAGTCGTAACGCGGCACTATGGAGCGGTGTATTTTTGGCGGTGTCAGGGGCCCATGGGCAGGCAATGACCCTGACTGAAGCTATACAAAGCACGCTGCAGTACCACCCGGAAATCAGTCAGAGCGTGAACAGTCGCCTGACTGCGGATGAAGAACTCAAGTTTGCAAGGGGAGGCTATCTGCCAACCGTCGATCTCGTGGCCGGATACGGCCGGGAGAACACCGACAGCCCGACCACTCGCGCGGCGGGCAATCACAACGATGAAACCCTGACCCGTGGTGATGCGGAAATCCGTCTGCGGCAAATGCTGTTCGACGGTTTCGGCACGCCCAACGAGGTCAAGCGCAACGAATCCAACGTCAACTCCAAGGCCTTCCGCATCCTCGGCACCTCCGAGACCGCCGCCCTGCGCACCGTCGAGGTCTACCTCGAAGTGCTCAAGCGTCGCGAAATGGTGACCCTGGCGAAGAACAACCTGCAGGCCCACGAACGCATCGGCGATCAGATTCGCCTGCGCAGCGAGCGAGGCGTCGGCAGTACCGCGGACAACGACCAGGCCATCGCGCGTCTGGCCCTGGCGCAGAACAACCTCTACACCGAGGAAGTGAACCTGGCCGACGCCGAGGCGAATTTCTACAGCGCCACCGGCAAGATGCCCGACCAGCTGGAAATGCCCACCACGATCAAGGCCGAAGTGCCGCCGGACCTGCTGAGCGCCCGCCAAAACATGCTCAGCGACAACCCGCTGCTGAAATCGGCGCAGGCCGACGTCAATGCCGCCGAATCCCAGTACGAGGCGGCCAAGGCGCCCTTCTATCCGCGCTTCGACGCGGAGCTGGCCAAGGCGGCCAACAATAACGTCGACGGCGACGAAGGCCACTACAACAGCTGGGAAGCCCAGGTAGTGATGCGCTACAACCTGTTCAACGGGATGCGCGACAAGGCTCACCTGAATGCCACCTCGCACCAGATCGGCGAGGCCCAGGACATCCGCAACAACGCGCTGCGGCTGCTCAACGAGAACCTCTCGCTGGCCTGGGACGCGATGGAAAACTCGCGCAAGCAGACCCAGCCGGCCCGTGAATACGCCGACTACACCCGCAAGGTGCGCGAGGCGTACCAGCAACAGTTCACTCTCGGCCAGCGCACCCTGCTCGACCTGCTGGACAGCGAGAACGAACTGTTCACCGCCAACCGCCGCTACACCGAAGTGCGCTACACCGAGGAGTACTCGATGTACCGCGTGCTGGGCAGCATGGGTTCGCTGCTGCGCTCCCAGCATGTGGTAGCGCCCCACGAGTCGGTGGCGCTGTCGGACGTGAAGAACGAGGCACGCCTGCCTGACCTGAAATAAGAAAGTCGCACACATTCGCCGCCTCCCCCACGCTGCCCAGCCTTGGGGAGGCGGCCGTGAAGCGATACGACGGGGCACGGAAAACCCGGCGTCCGGCGAGGGCCGGCGAGCACCTGCAAGTGCTCGCCGGCTGCTGCTGGCGTGGGCTGGCCCGGCCCGGGAGGAAGTAGCGTGACCATGATCATCCAGGAGCGCGGCGCACCCGCGCCGGGCGATCCGCGCCTGAGCCATGACGATCCCCTGCTCGACGGACTGCTGATTCTCTGCCGCCTGCACGGTTGCGCGGTGAGTCGCAACAGCCTCGCCGCCGGACTGCCGCTGCCCAACCAGCGCCTGTCCGCCAGCCTGCTGCCGCGCGCCGCCGCGCGTGCCGGGCTGCAGGGGCGACTGCTGCGCCGCGAGCTGAAGAGCATTTCCAGCCTGAACCTGCCGGTGCTGCTGCTGCTCAACGACGGCCGCAGCGCGGTGTTGCGCCAATGGCGCGACGACGGCCAGGCACTGATCCTGCCCTGCGAAACCGAAGGCGGCGAGCAGGCCGTGAGCGCCGAGGAACTGGCCGCCCAGTACAGTGGCCAGGCCCTCTTCGCCCGCCCGCGCCACGAACTGGAGGCCGCCCGCAAACCGCTGGTGCCGCGGGTCGAAGCCTGGTTCCGCGACACCCTGCGGCTCTCGCGCTGGCTTTATACCGATGCCCTGGTCGCCAGCCTGCTGATCAACCTGCTGGGCATGCTGGTGCCGCTGTTCGTCATGCAGACCTACGACCGCGTGGTGCCCAACCAGGCGATCTCGACCCTCTGGGTACTGGCGGCCGGCCTGCTGCTGGGAACGATGTTCGAACTGCTGCTGCGCGTGCTGCGCTCCAACCTGCTGGACATGGCCGGCAAGAAGACCGACGTGGTGCTGTCCGCCACCCTGTTCGAACGCATCACCGGCATGTCGCTCAAGGCCAAACCCGAGACCATCGGCGGCTTCGCCCAGAGCATCCATGACTTCCAGGGCCTGCGCGAATTCCTCACCGCGCTGACCCTCACGAGCCTGATCGACCTGCCCTTCTCGATCCTGATGATCCTGGTCATCGGCCTGCTCGGCGGCTGGCTGATCGCGATCCCACTGCTGGCCTTCCCGCTCACCATCGTCTTCGCCCTGATCATCCAGAGCCGCCTGCGCGACACGGTGCAGAAGAGCCTGACCCTGGGCGCCGAACGCCAGGCGCTGCTGATCGAAACCCTCGGCGGCCTGGAAACCCTCAAGGCCTGCGGCGCCGAGAGCGAGCGCCAGTACCGCTGGGAAGCCACCCATGGCGCGCTGGCGCGGCTGGACAACCACGCGCGCTTCCTTTCCGCCCTGGCCACCAACGGCACCCTGTTCCTCCAGCAGTTCGCCGGCATGGCGATGATCTGCGCCGGGGTCTACAGCATCCTCGACGGCAACCTCAGCGTCGGCGCCCTGGTCGCCAGCTACATGCTCAACAGCCGCGTACTCGCCCCGCTGGGGCAGATCGCCGGGCTGATCACCCGTTACCAGCAGGCGCGCCTGACCATGAAGAGCACCGACGCGCTGATGGAACTGCCCCAGGAACGCCAGGCCCGCCAGCGCCCGCTGGAGCGCACCCAGTTGCACGGCGCACTGGAGGTCCGCCAACTGAGCTTCAGTTATCCGGAGCAGACCAGCCCGGCGCTGAACCACGTCAGCCTGCGCCTGGCCCCCGGCGAGAAGATCGGCATCATCGGCAAGAGCGGCTCGGGCAAGAGCACCTTCGGCCGCCTGCTGATGGGCTTCTATCACCCGGACGAAGGACAGATCCTGCTGGACGGCCTGGACCTGCGCCAGCTCGACGTTTCCGATCTGCGCCAGCAGATCGGCTACGTCGCCCATGACCTGCCGCTGCTGGCTGGCAGCCTGCGCGACAACCTGACCCTGGGCGCGCGCTACGTCAGCGACGCGCGGATGCTCGAAGTGGCCGAACTGACCGGCGTCAGCGAACTGGCCCGGCAACACCCGGCCGGCTTCGACCGGCCGGTGGGCGAGCGCGGCCAGTTGCTCTCCGGCGGCCAGCGCCAGGCGGTGCTGATGGCCCGCGCGCTGCTGCTCGACCCGCCGATCCTGCTGCTCGACGAGCCCACCAGCGCCATGGACAACAGCAGCGAGGAGATCCTCCGCAAGCGCCTGCACGAGGCCTGCCGCGACAAGACCCTGCTGCTGGTCACCCACCGCACCTCGATGCTCAGCCTGGTCGACCGCCTGCTGGTGCTCGACAGTGGCCGCATCGTCGCCGACGGCCCGAAAGACGCGGTCATCGAAGCATTGCGCAAGGGCCACGTCGGCCCGGCAGCGGGGTAATGGCCATGCACTTTTCGCAATCGATCCGCGGCTACCTGGGCGGCAACGGCGCCCGCGACACCGAATTCATGCCCGAGGTGCAAGGCACCCTGCTGGAAGACTCGCCCAACGCCACGCGCATCACGCTCTGGGCAGCACTGGGGCTGCTGGTGGCGGCCATCACCTGGGCGTACTTCGCCGACATCGAGGAAGTCACCAAGGGCGAAGGCAAGGCCATCCCCTCCTCCAAGGTGCAGACCATCCAGAACCTGGAGGGCGGCATCGTCTCGGAAATCTTCGTCCGCGAAGGCCAGGTGGTGAACAAGGGCCAGCCGCTGCTGCGCCTGGACGACACGCGCTTCTCCTCCAACAAGGGCGAGTCCGAGGCCGACCGCAACTCGCTGGAAGCCCGCGTGGAGCGCCTGAAAGCGGAAGCGGACGGGCGTGCGCCGGACTTCACCGACGACCTGAAGAAAGCCGCGCCGCAGGTCGTGGAGGACCAGATGGCGCTCTACCAGACCCGCATGCAGCGGCAGAACAGCGAGCTGAACATTCTTCAGGAACAACTGCGGCAGAAGACCCAGGAATTGCAGGAGTTCCGCGCCAAGACCCAGCAATACCGCTCCAGCCTCGGCCTGGTGCAGCAGGAGATCAACATGTCCGAGCCGCTGGTGAAGGCCGGTGCGGTCTCCCCCGTCGAGCTGCTGCGCCTGCGCCGCAGCGCGGTGGAGATCAGCGGCGACCTCAACGCCACCAACCTCGCCATCCCCCGCGCCGAGGCGGCGGTGAACGAGATCCAGCGCAAGGTCGAGGAATCGAAGCTGGGCTTTCGCAGCGATGCGCTGAAGGAACTCAACGACGTTCGCACCGACCTCAACAAGCTCACCGCCACCAGCCGCGCCATCGACGACAAGGTCAACCGCACGCTGGTGGTCGCGCCCCTGCGCGGCATCGTCAAGCAGCTCAAGGTCAACACCATCGGCGGCGTGGTGCAGCCGGGCAACGACATGGTGGAAATCGTCCCGCTGGAGGACAACCTGCTGGTGGAAGCGCGGGTGCGCCCGCAGGACATCGCCTTCCTCCACCCCGGCCAGCCGGCCACGGTGAAGTTCACCGCCTACGACTACACCATCTACGGCGGGCTCAAGGCCAAGCTGGAAATGATCAGCGCCGACACCATCACCGACGACAAGGGCAACAGCTTCTACCTGATCCAGGTGCGCACCGACAAGAACCACCTGGGCACCGACGCCAAGCCCCTGCTGATCATCCCCGGCATGGTGGCGACGGTGGACATCATCACCGGCGAGAAGAGCGTGCTGGATTACATCTTGAAGCCGGTGTTGAAGGCGCGGTGGGAGGCACTGCGGGAGCGGTGAGTTTTTGGGTCGGGCTTCGCAGCAGGGGTTTGCCCTCTCCCCAGCCCTCTCCCTGAAGGGAGAGGGAGCTATACGAGCGAGCTTTTACACTGGCGCTTCATTCATACAACCGCGTCCGGCCAGCTCAAAAACTCCCCTCACTCGGGACAGTCCCCTCTCCCTTCAGGGAGAGGGTTAGGGAGAGGGGCTCTTCAGCTCTTCAGCTCTTCAGCTCTTCAGCCTCACTGCCCCCCTCTCGCCAATGCGCCCCCGGCCCCTCCTCTGCCAACTTGTCCCCCGGATTGCGCAGCGGGCAGGCCTCCATCGACAAACAGCCACAACCGATGCAGCCGTCGAGTTGATCGCGCAGCAGCAATAACTTCTCGATCCGCTCGTTCAGATCCTCCCGCCAGCGCGCCGACAATCGCGCCCAGTCCGCTGCCGACGGGTTGTGCCCGGTCGGCAGCGAGCCCAGTGCGTCGGCGATCTCCCCCAGGGGAATCCCTACCCGCTGCGCCACCTTGATCACCGCCACCCGGCGCAACGTGTCGCGCGAGTAGCGGCGCTGGTTGCCCGCGTTGCGAGTGCTGCTGATCAGCCCCCTGGTCTCGTAGAAGTGCAGCGCCGAGACGGCCACGCCGGCGCGCTTGGCCAGTTCGCCGACACTCAGGTCGCGGTGCAGGGAGCAGGAAGAAGATTCTTTCATGGGCTATTGACCTCAAGTTATGTTGAGGTTTTACCCTCGCCTGGCATTCGGTTCAAGACAGGGAGCCCAGGAACATGACTCAACCCAGCCCGATCACCGCCCAGGCCTGCGTGGACAATCCGCACTTCGTGCTGCAGATCGAGATCGACGTGACACCCCAGCAACGCCCGCACATCGCCGCGCGCCTGTGCGATTACCTGGCGCATCTGCAGGAGCTGTTCTATCGGCGCCCCGGCTACCTCGCCAGCGAGCTGCATGCCGAAGGCCAACCGCAGCGGCTGGTCGGCCGCCTGCACTGGCGCCGCAAGGAAGACTGGGAAGCCGCCTGGGACTGCCGTAGCACGGCCAGCGACCTGTTCGCCGACAGCCTGCTCAGGCTCGGCGCGCGAAGCATTCGCTTCGGCAGCAGCGAGACCGAGCACACAGCGTAACCCCCGGCTTTTTGTAGGACCGAGGGGAACGCCTACAGTTTCTGCCTGCGCTTACTGACTGGCCGGCAGGCTCATATGCAGCAAGGGGAACGGCCGACCTTCGCCATCCAGCGGTGAGCGCCCGGTCTGGACGAAGCCATAGTGCAGATAGAACCCCACCGCTTGAGGATTCTGTTCATTGACGTCGACACCCAGCGTACCGCGCGTTTCGCGCACGAAATCCAGCAGCGCGCGGCCAAGGCCCCGCCCCCGGCAATCCGGGTCGATGAAAAGCATTTCCACATGGTTGTCGTTGAGGCCGATGAAGCCCTGAGGGCAGTCGTCGGCATCGACCGCCACCCAGACCTCGACGGCGGGCAGGTAGACATCGCGAACCAGCGGCAGGAGCGCGTCGATGTCGGAGGGTTGCAGGAAGTCGTGGGTCGCGCGCACGGCGCCCAGCCAGATATCTAGCAGCCGCGGGTTGTCCGCAGCGATGCGTTGGCGAATGAGCATGAATTCATCCTGATTCAACAGATCACAAAGGGATAGCACGCCACGAGCGGTGACGGCCGTTGGAGCGTCGGCAGCATGAATGCCCGCTTCGCGAATCAACGCCTGGGCGGGTCACGGCAGAGGCAGCCGGAAAGAGAGGGACGCCGATCCTAACTGCCTCGCGCCGACCGGTAAAGGTTCAGCCTGCGCGCCAATGCCAGCCGTCTCGCGCGCACTCCAGGCGGCCCTCCAGCGCCAGCCGGGCAAGAAACGCTTCATCGTGGGATACCACCAGCAAGGCGCCCCGGTATTGCCGCAACAGCTCTTCCAGGGCCTCGCGGGATGGCAGGTCGAGGTGGTTTTCCGGCTCGTCCAGAAGCAGCAGCTGCGCCGGCTGCTCGGCGTAGATCTCGCAGGCCAGCGCCGCCTTCAGGCGCTCGCCGCCGCTGAGCAGCGCACTGGGCAGATCGACCCGCGCGGCCGGCAGGTCGAGTTGCGCCAGGCGTGTGCGCAGCACGGACTTGTCCACAGCCCGGTTGCGCTCCAGCAACAGCTCCAGCACCGACCGCTCCGGCGACAACGCCGCCAGATGCTGGTCCAGGTAGGCGCTGCGCACCTTCACATCGCAAAGCCCGGCGACAGGTTCGACGATGCCGGCCAGCACCTTGAGCAAGGTCGACTTGCCGCTGCCATTGCACCCGGTCACCGCCAGGCGGCGCGGCCCGTTCAGTTGCAGGTCCAGCGGAGCGGGATTGCCGAAAGGCAGGCGCAACCCGGCCAGTTGCAGTACCGCGCGCTGCTCGGGCAACTCACACGCCGGCGCATTCAATGCGACGGCGGCGTCATCACGCAGTTGGCCGAACGCGTCCCGCACGTCCTGCGCCAACTGTTCGCGGCGTTCGCCATGCTGCGTGGCCAGGCGCGCAAAGCTGGTCTGGCTGCGCTCCTTCTGCCGATCCACCAGGATCTTCGCCTGGTTGGCCTCCTGCGCATCCCTGCGTCCCTTCGCCTGACGGTGCGCCTGGCGCTCGCGCTGCTCCTGCATCGCGCGCTGCTGGCGGTCCCGCTCCTGCTTGCGCCGCTGCAGTTCGCGCAGCGCATTGTCCTGCTCCTGCTGGCGCGCCTCCCGATAGAAGGCATAGCCACCGGAGTAACTGCGCAGCCCGGCGGAAGACAGTTCGACGATGCGCTGCATGTCATCCAGCAGCAGGCGATCGTGGCTGATCAGGATCAGGCCGCCGCGCCAGCGCTGAAGCTGCTCGCGCAGCGCCTCGCGGCCGGCGCGATCCAGGTGGTTGCTCGGTTCGTCGAGGAGCAGCCAGTCCGCCTCGCTCAGCCAGGCGCCGAGCAGCGCCACGCGCATGCACTCGCCGCCGCTCAGGCGGACAGCGGGCGTATCGACGGTCAAATGCCCCAATCCTGCCGCCGACAGCATCGCCTCCAGCTGCGCGCGGATGTCCCAGCGCCCGTCCAGCAACTCGAAGTCGGCGAGGTCGACGGCGCCGGCCTCGACCCGCGCCAGCGCATCCAGCAACGGCTGCACGCCGGCAAGCTCCGCCACGCTGCGAAACGCCTGCGGCTCGATGTGTTGGGGCAGGTAATGCACGAGCCCGGAGGCCAGGCAGCGCCCGGCGCTGGGCGCCAGGACTCCCGCCATGATCCGCGCCAGCACGGACTTGCCCGCACCATTGCGCCCGACCAGCGCGGTACGGCGCTCGTCGAAGGTTTCGTTGAGGTCGCGAAACAGCGGTTCGCCCGTGGGCAATTGAAACGTGACGCCATGCAGCGCCAGGGAGACAGGGTTCGTCATACGCAAATCCATCGGATGCCGGGTAACCCCCAGGAACGGAACCTGGGACGGAAACGGGCCGTGAAACCACGGCGGCATCAATGGCGCATCGGACGAACACCTCGCGAAGGGGAATGAGGGGCGCAGTATACGCGCGTCCCCGCGATCCTGCTCCTGTAGGAGCAACTGTCTTCTCTGGATAGCCCGTCTCTGCGTCTTCCCCCTCACCCCAACCCTGGCTGCGCGCCCCGCTCCTCAGGGAGAGGGGGCAGTCCGAGCCGACTGACGCGAAGGTTTCATCCTGCACCGAACGATCCCCTCTCCCCTTGGGAGAGGGCTAGGGTGAGGGATGGCCCAAGCGCAGAGGTATCTCGTAGGAGCGGATCAGCAGCGCGTCCCGTGGTTGCGCCGGAAGGTCTCCTCCCCCATGGCGGCAATCTGCCCTTCGATCAGCGCATCGAACGGACGCAGCAGGTCGGCGTGGGATTGCGGTGCGTCCAGCGCATCGAGGGCATGCACCACGGCTTCGATGGTGGACAGAGCCCCTTCGGCCGGCGCCTTGCGCAGGCGGTAGCGCGAGGTGAGACCTTCCGGCAGCACAACACGCGGCAGCGCGGCGAGGTTCGGATTGAGGTGCAGCAGCTTGCGCGCCTTGCGCCAGGTGCCATCGGGCACCACCAGCAGGCGCGGTTTATCCACAGGCCGAGCAGCCAGTTCGCCCAGCACCAGGGCGGACTCGCCGGGAAACAGCAACCAGGCATCCCAGGCGGACAGGTCCAGGCCGCTGAAATCCTCACCGACCATCAATTCGGCATTGATCAACCCAAGAGCTGCCAGCCGCGCGGTATTCAGCGCATGGCCGGCCTCGCTCGGATGCTGCAACAACAGGACGCGGGTGCGGTTATCCACACGGGGAATCAGCGCACACAGGCAATGATCCAGCGGGCGCTGGCAGCGCGGGCAACGGGCGCGGCTCATGACTGGCTCGGCTGGGTGCGCAGCAGGTCGCGGAAGTTCTGGATCAGCGGCTCGCGGGAACGGCCGCGGCGCAGGATCAGCGAGAACGGTGCCTGGTAGCCGAAGGTCGCCGGCAGCAACGCACGCAGGCGGCCCTGCTCCACCCAGGGGTGGGCGTAGTGTTCGGGCAGGTAGCCGATATAGCCGCCGGAGAGAATCAGGATCAGCTGCGCCTCCATACTCTCCACGGTGCCGGCGCTGTGCTTGAAGCCGTGCCGCGCCAGCTCCGCCTGGCTCCAGTAGCCACGGCCGACCATGCGCTGCTGGGTGATCAGCTCGGCGGGAATGCGCCGGCCGTCGAACAGCGGGTGGCGGTCGCTGCAGTACAGCCAGTGCTGCTCTCTATAAAGAGGCTGGTAGACCAGGCCGTTCATCCGGCTGAAGAAGGAGCCGATGGCCAGGTCCAGGCGGTTGTCCAGCACCGCCAGCTGCAACTCGTAGGGGCTCTGCACCTGCAGGTGCAGGTGCACCGCCGGGTGCAGGCTGCTGAAGGAACCGATCACATCCGCCAGCGGCAGCGCCGGGTCGCTCACGGTGGAATCCAGCACGCCGAGGTTCAGGGTGCCGCGCAGCTCGCCTTTCAAGGTCGCGGCATAGCGCTCGAAGCCTTCCAGCTCGCCGAGGATGCGCAGGGTTTCCTGGTGGAACAGCTCGCCCTTGCTGGTCAGGCCGAAGCCGCCGCGACCACGGTGGCAGAGCACGATGCCCAACTGGTTCTCCAACTGGCTCATGTAGGTGCTGATCGCCGAGGTCGACAGGTTCAACTCCTGCTGGGCGGCGGCGAAGCCCTGGCTACGCACCACGCAGGCGAAAATCCGCAGCAGTTTGACGTCGGGCAATGCGCTCGCGCTCATGAAGACTCCGCAAAACCGCGGCCGGGCCGCTCTAGTTCAGTAGTTTCTATACCTGAAAAACGGATGATAGCAAGCCACCTATCTATTCAGGAACCGCAGGCCACAAGCCCGGCGAGCCGTCTGCTGCGGCAAGGTGGCGCAGTCTAGCGACCGTTATTAGTTTAGAAAACTCTGAAGTGATTATTTGTAGCCAGCGATTTTTTCCACTACCCGGCGTGGAGAGAATCCGGCCCTAAGTATCAACAAGCCTGTTTCCACGAAGACAGCGATCAGCCTGAGGCCCTCCCCATGGACAAGAAACTTCACCAGCCCCTGGGCGGTAACGAAATGCCGCGTTTCGGCGGCATTGCCACCATGATGCGCCTGCCGCATATCCAGTCCCCCGAAGAGCTCAACCAGCTCGATGCCGCCTTCGTCGGCGTACCCCTGGACATCGGCACCTCCCTGCGCTCCGGCACTCGTTTCGGGCCGCGCGAAATCCGCGCCGAGTCGGTGATGATCCGTCCGTACAACATGGCCACCGGCGCTGCGCCGTTCGACTCGCTGAACATCGCCGACATCGGTGACGTGGCGATCAACACCTTCAACCTGATGGAAGCCGTACGCATCATCGAAGAGGCGTACGACAAGATCCTCGACCACGGCATCCTCCCGCTGACCCTGGGCGGCGACCACACCATCACCCTGCCGATCCTGCGGGCCATCCACAAGAAGCACGGCAAGGTCGGCCTGGTCCACATCGACGCCCATGCCGATGTGAACGACCACATGTTCGGCGAGAAGATCGCCCACGGCACCACCTTCCGCCGCGCGGTGGAAGAAGGCCTGCTGGACTGCGACCGCGTGGTGCAGATCGGCCTGCGCGCGCAGGGCTACACCGCCGAAGACTTCAACTGGAGCCGCAAGCAGGGCTTCCGCGTGGTGCAGGCCGAAGAGTGCTGGCACAAGTCGCTGGAACCGCTGATGGCCGAAGTCCGCGAAAAGGTCGGCGGCGGCCCGGTGTACCTGTCCTTCGACATCGACGGCATCGACCCGGCCTGGGCGCCCGGTACCGGCACCCCGGAAATCGGCGGCCTGACCACCATCCAGGCGATGGAAATCGTCCGTGGCTGCCACGGCCTGGACATCATCGGCTGCGACCTGGTCGAGGTCTCCCCGCCGTACGACACCACCGGCAACACCTCGTTGCTCGGCGCCAACCTGCTCTACGAAATGCTCTGCATCCTCCCGGGCGTAGAGCGTCGCTGAGCGCACGAGCACCTACATGAATAACGACGCCTGCGTAGCACAGGTGCTGGAGGCTGCCCGCGAGCTCGTGGCAGCCTTCGCGCGCACCGACACCGAAGCCTACTTCGCCGCCTTCAGCGAAGACGCCTCCTTCATTTTCCACACCTGGCCGGTGCCGCTGCTGTCGCGCGCGGCTTATCGCGACGTGTGGGAGGGCTGGCTGCGTGACGATGGTTTCGAGGTCCTTGACTGCCTTTCGAGCAACACCTTTGTGAGCCTGCAGAGCGAAGACGTGGCGGTGTTCTGCCACGACGTCGCCACGCGGCTGCGCATCCAGGGAGAGGAAAGCCTGAACCACGAACGGGAGACCATCGTCTTCCGCCGTGATCCGAAACAGGGCCGCTGGCTGGCCACACACGAGCACCTGTCACCGTCTCCGACGCCATAAAGACAGGGCTCCCCGGGAGGAAGTCATGGATAACAAGAACAACGCACACGCAATCACAACGATCGAGACATTCGGGGTCGAACAGATCCCGGATCACGAACGCAACGCCACGCCCACCGACCTGTTCCGCATGATCTTCGGTGGCGCCAACACCTTCGCCACCGCCGTGCTGGGCAGCTTCCCGGTACTGTTCGGCCTGTCGTTCCAGGCCGGCGTCTGGGCCATCGTGCTCGGCGTGCTGGTCGGTTCGCTCATCCTCGCGCCGATGGGCCTGTTCGGCCCGCTCAACGGCACCAACAACGCGGTCTCCTCGGGCGCCCACTTCGGCGTACACGGGCGGATCGTCGGTTCGTTCCTGTCGCTGCTCACTGCGGTCGCGTTCTTCTCCCTCTCCGTGTGGAGCTCGGGCGATGCGCTGATCGGTGGCGCCAAGCGCCTGTTCGACCTGCCGGAAACCGACCTCACCCTGGGCCTGGCCTACGGTCTGTTCGCCGTGCTGGTGCTGATCGTCTGCATCTACGGCTTCCGCTTCATGCTGATGGTCAACAAGATCGCCGTATGGGCCGCGAGCCTGCTGTTCCTGCTCGGCCTGTTCGCCTTCGCAGGCCCGTTCGACGCTGGCTACGCTGGC
Source organism: Pseudomonas sp. HS-18 (assembly GCF_020401845.1). Taxonomy (NCBI): domain Bacteria; kingdom Pseudomonadati; phylum Pseudomonadota; class Gammaproteobacteria; order Pseudomonadales; family Pseudomonadaceae; genus Pseudomonas; species Pseudomonas sp. HS-18. The sequence continues at coordinate 1,960,823 of NZ_CP084413.1, read as the reverse complement.
ACCGTGCAGATGGGCAGCGAAGGTTTCTGGGCCGCCTTCATCGGCGCCGCCCTGCTGGCGATGAGCAACCCGGTGTCCTTCGGCGCCTTCCTCGGTGACTGGGCGCGCTACATCCCGCGCCAGACCTCGCAGAAGCGCATCATGCTGGCCGTGATCTGCGCCCAGCTGGCCACCCTGATCCCGTTCCTGTTCGGCCTGGCCACCGCCACCATCGTTGCCGTCAACGCTCCGGACTACATCGCGCAGAACAACTACGTCGGCGGCCTGCTGGCCGTTTCGCCGAGCTGGTTCTTCCTGCCGGTGTGCCTGATCGCGGTAATCGGCGGCATGTCCACCGGCACCACCTCGCTGTACGGCACCGGCCTGGACATGTCCAGCGTGTTCCCGCGCCTGCTCAACCGCGTACAGGCGACCCTGCTGATCGGCCTGCTGTCCATCGCCTTCATCTTCATCGGTCGCTTCGCCGCGAACCTGGTACAGAGCGTGTCCACCTTCGCCGTGCTGATCATCACCTGCACCAGCCCCTGGATGGTGATCATGATCCTCGGCCTGATTATCCGTCGTGGCTTCTACCACGCCGATGACCTGCAGGTGTTCACCCGTGGCCAGGAAGGCGGCGCCTACTGGTTCCACAACGGCTGGAACTGGCGCGGCATGGGCGCGTGGATCCCGAGTGCGGCCCTGGGCCTGTGCTTCGTCAACCTGCCGGGCCAGTTCGTCGGCCCCCTCGGCAACCTGGCCGGCGGCATCGACATCAGCCTGCCGGTCACTCTCGGCATGGCCGCCCTGCTCTACGTGGCCCTGCTGCGGACCTTCCCGGAACCCGCTGGCGTGTATGGCCCCAAGGGCCCGCGCTGGGTGGCCAGCCATGATCGCCCAGTGCGCAGCATCAGCGAGCCGGCAGCCTGATCCAGGCTTCGCGGCCTGACGCGAAGCGCTCTACCTGAAAGCCCCCATCGGACCGGTCGCCGCCGGTCCGATGCCCTACCGCACGCCACAAGCGCGCGGCAACAATGACAATGCAAGTGTGAGGAGCCGACCATGGCGTTAGATCTGATCGTCGTACTGATATATGCCGCTGGCATGTTGTGGCTGGGCTGGTACGGCATGCGCCGCGCCAAGACCCACGAAGACTACCTCGTGGCCGGCCGCAACCTCGGCCCGTCGTTCTACATGGGCACCATGGCTGCCACCGTCCTGGGCGGCGCCTCCACCGTGGGCACCGTGCGTCTGGGCTACGTCCACGGCATTTCCGGCTTCTGGCTGTGCGCCGCCCTGGGCGCCGGCATCATCGCGCTGAACCTGTTCCTGGCCAAGCCACTGCTCAAGCTGCGCATCTTCACCGTCACCCAGGTCCTGGAGCGTCGCTACAACCCGATGGCCCGCCAGGCTTCGGCGGTGATCATGTTCGCCTACGCGCTGATGATCGGCGTGGTCTCCACCCTGGCCATCGGCACCGTCATGCAGGTCCTGTTCGGCCTGCCGTTCTGGGTGTCCGTGCTGCTGGGCGGCGGCGTCGTGGTGATCTACTCCACCATCGGTGGCATGTGGTCCCTGACCCTGACCGACATCGTGCAGTTCATCATCAAGACCGTCGGCCTGATGTTCATCCTGCTGCCGATCTGCCTGTACCGCGTGGGCGGCTGGGACGAACTGGTGGCGAAGCTGCCGGCGACCGCCTTCAGCTTCCACACCATCGGCTACGACACCATCATCACCTACTTCCTGATCTACTTCTTCGGCATCCTGATCGGCCAGGACATCTGGCAGCGCGTGTTCACCGCCCGCGACGAGAAGGTCACCAAGTACGCCGGCACCGCCGCGGGCGTGTACTGCGTGATCTACGGCCTGGTCGGCGCGCTGATCGGCATGTGCGCCAAGGTGCTGCTGCCCGACCTGGACAACGTCAACAACGCCTTCGCCGCCATCGTCAGCGCCGCGCTGCCGGATGGTATCCGTGGCCTGGTGATCGCCGCTGCCCTGGCCGCGATGATGTCCACCGCCAGCGCCGGCCTGCTCGCCGCCTCCACCACCATCACCGAGGACCTGCTGCCGATCGTCACCGGCCAGCGCTCCACCCGCCTGAGCCTGAACCGCATCTGCACCCTGGTTACCGGTGTCGTGGTCCTGGCCATCGCCCTGGTGGTGAACGACGTGCTCAGCGCCCTGACCCTGGCGTACAACCTGCTGGTCGGCGGCATGCTGATCCCGCTGATCGGCGCCATCTACTGGAAGCGCGCCACCACCGCCGGCGCCATCACCAGCATGGCCCTGGGCTTCGTCACCGCGCTGGTGTTCATGCTCAAGGATGGCTTCGACGCCAATACCCCGATCTACTACAGCCTGGCCATCGGCCTGGTCAGCTTCATCGTCGTCAGCCTGCTGTCGCCCCGCCCGGCAGCTGTCGCCGACGCGGCCTGACAAGACCTTGCGCTAGGCAAAAGGGCGCGGCGAGCTGATCTCCGCGCCCTTTTGCATGATTAACGACCACCTCACCCACGAACTCCAAGGAACTGCCATGACCACCTGCGGCGAATTCCTCGTCAAGCAACTCGAAGCCTGGGGCGTCGATACCGTCTTCGGCATCCCCGGCGTACACACCGTCGAGCTGTACCGCGGCCTGCCCCACAGCGGCATCCGCCACATCACCCCGCGCCACGAACAGGGCGCCGGCTTCATGTCCGACGGCTACGCGCGCGTCACCGGCAAGCCGGGCGTGTGCTTCATCATCACCGGCCCGGGCATGACCAACATCCTCACCGCCATGGGCCAGGCCTACGCCGACTCCATCCCCATGCTGGTGATCAGCAGCGTCAACGAACGCTCGCGCCTGGCCCACGGCAACGGCTACCTGCACGAGCTGCCGAACCAGCGCGCCATGGTCGCCGGCGTCAGCGCCTTCAGCCACACGCTGATGAGCGTCGAGGAACTGCCGGCCGTGCTGGCCCGCGCCTTCGCCGTGTTCGACAGCGAGCGCCCGCGCCCGGTGCATATCGAGCTGCCGCTGGACATCATCACCGCCCCGGCCGACCACATGCAGGTGCGCCCGCGCGTGCAACTGGCCCGCCCGGCCCCGGCGCGTTCGCCACTGCACGAAGCCGCCGCCAAGCTGGCCAAGGCGAAGAACCCGCTGCTGCTGCTCGGCGGCGGTTGCGTCGAGGCCCAGGCCGAAGCGCGCGCGCTAGCCATCGCGCTGGACGCGCCGACCGCGCAGACCATCAACGCCAAGGGCCTGCTGCAACCGGAACATCCGCTGCTGATCGGCAGCAACCAGTCGCTGATTCCTGTTCGTGAACTCGCGCGGGATGCGGACGTGGTCCTGGCCATCGGCACCGAGCTGGGCGAAACCGACTACGACGTGGTGTTCGACGGCAACTTCAAGATCGGCGGCGAGCTGATCCGCATCGACATCGACCCGCAGCAGCTGATGCGCAACTACGCGCCGAGCATCGCCATCCACAGCGACGCCCGCACCGCCATGCGCGCCCTGCTCGACCTGCTGCCGGCCCGCCAGGCCGACGCCAACAGCCCCGGCGCCCAGCGCGCAGCCAAGGTACGCGCACAACTGGCCGAGGACTTCAGCGGCTGGGCGCACTACCGCGAGCTGTTCGGCAAGATCCTCGAAGTACTGCCCGACGCGCGCTTCGTCGGCGACTCGACGCAGACTGTCTACAGCGGCAACCACCTGGTGGAACTGGACGGCGGTCGCCGCTGGTTCAACGCCTCCACCGGCTACGGCACCCTGGGCTACGGCCTGCCGGCCGCCATCGGCGCCAAGCTCGGCGAGCCGGGCCGCCCGGTGATCAGCCTGATGGGCGACGGCGGCCTGCAGTTCACCATGACCGAGCTGGCCAGCGCCGTGGAAGCCAAGGTGGGCATCATCGTCCTGCTGTGGAACAACCACGGCTACGGCGAGATCAAGCGCTACATGGAACGCCGCGACATCACACCGCTGGGCGTGGACATCTACACCCCGGACTTCCTCGCCATCGCCAAGGGCTTTGGTTGCGCCGCCGAGCGCGCCCGCGACCACGCGCACCTGCAGGATCTGCTGCGCAACGCCCCGAGCGATCGCCCGCTGATCGTGGAAGTGATGGAAGCGGCGCCCTTCGCACCCTGATCCATCCGCTGAGCGGGGCGGGTTGTCCAAACCCGCCCCACCCCTGCCCTCTCCCTCCGGGAGAGGTTAGGGTGAACGCACAGCCACCCGCGATCCGCGCGCTGGCGCGCCGCGCATTCCACCCGGAATCCGAGTCATGAAGATCGTCACCCGCGACCGCTGGTTCGAGGTCCGTCACTGCTACGACGGCGTCAGCCTGATCCACGAGCCGTACGTCCGCTCCTTCTACCGCTGCAACATGTGGCATATCCAGGGCCGCGCCCGCGATGTATTGGTGGACAGCGGCTCCGGCCTGGTGAGCCTGCGCGAGCAGCTTCCCTGGCTCACCGAGCGCCCGCTGCTGGCGGTAGCCAGCCACACCCACTTCGACCATATCGCCGGCCACCACGAGTTCGACGAACGCCTGGTGCACCCGGCCGAAGCCGATATCCTTGCCAGCCCCGACGGCGAGCGCACCCTGGCCACCGCCTTCGTCGACGACGAGATGTTCGACGCGCACCCGGACTGCCCACTGTGCTACGCCGAATACCGGGTGAAAGCCGCGCCGGCCACCCGCACCATCGACGAAGGCGACGTACTCGACCTGGGCGACCGTACCCTGCAGGTCCTGCATACGCCGGGGCATTCACCGGGCGGCATCAGCCTGTGGGAGGAGAAGACGCAGACGCTGTTCTCCGGCGACATCATCTACGACGGCCCGCTGATCGAGGACGCCTACCACTCCAATCTCGACGACTACGCCGCCAGCCTTTCGCGCCTGCGCGAGTTGCCGGTGCGCACCGTGCATGGCGGGCACTTCCCGAGTTTCTCCGGGGAAAGGCTGAAAAGGATGATCGACGACTGGTTCAAGGCCCACGAATGACGGACAAGAAAAAACCCGCCGGCTGGCGGGTTTTCCTTTTGCGGTAGCGGGCGCGATCAGTAGCGCCGGCGCTGCTCCATCAGGCGACGTTGCTCGTCGCTGCGGACGGGGATGGGTTGCAGACGTGGAGGCTCGATCAGGCCGAGCGTGACACCGAGTTTCCACGCAATGCTTTGCAGCCAGACTTTCATGGATACCTCCTCGTGCGAATTCAGGTCGGGCGGCCCGTTACCACCATGGGCCGCCCTAGGAAGAATAGCCCGGCGTCCCACTCTCCGCCCGTGCCACTCACTCCTTGAAACAAAGACTATCGTCTTACCCCGCCGCGACGCCTGACCTGAATCAAGAGCGCGACAGTTCCCCCTCAGCGCGAAAGCATCCGGCGAATCCACTGTTCGCTGCTCACCAGGGTAATGCCCGCCAGCACCAGCGCGGCGCCCGCGACGAAATTCAGGGTCAGCGGTTCGCCGAGGATCAGCACGCCGAAGGCGATGCCGAACATCGGCGTCATGAAGGAAAACACCGCCAGGTTCGACGCCAGATAGCGGCGCAGCAGCCAGAACCAGGTGAAGTAGCTGAAGAACGACACCACCAGCCCCTGGAACAGCACGCTGCCCACGCCGATGGCGGTGAAGCTGACATCCTGGGTCTTGCCCAGGGCCAGTGCGGCGAAAGGCAACAGCAGCGCGGCGATCAGCAGCTGGTAGAACAGTGTGAGGATCGGTTTGGCCTCGGACAGCCGCGTGGTGCGCACTGCGACGGTGGTCATGCCCCACGAAAAGCCCGCCAGCACGCCAAAGGCATCGCCCAGCAGCATGCGGCCGTCCAGGTTGGCGACGTCGAAGCCACCGCCGAAGCACATCGCGATCCCCGCGAAGCACACACCGATCCCCAGCCACTGCAAGGGCCGCAGGCGCTCGCTGGGCAGCAGGAAGTGCAGCGCCAGCGCCGAGAAGATCGGCGCCGTATAGATGAACACCGCCATGTGCGAGGCCGACGTATAGACCAGTCCCTGGGCGATGAAGAAGAACTCGGCGGCGAACAGCACGCCGGCCAGCAGACCGCCCTTGACGGTGCCATGGCGCAGGAAGCCTTCCCAGCCGCCGCGCCAGCACATCAGCAGCCCCACCACCCCGGCGGCCACCAGGTTGCGGCCGAAGGCCTGCATGATCGGCGCGATGTCGTGAGCGGCCAGTTTCACCATCACCGCCTGGAGACCCCAGATGATGCACAGGCCGGTCATGACCTGGATGGCGAAGGCATCGGCGCCCTTGCGCTCGACGATAGTGGCTTGGGTATTCATGAGCGCCTCCTGGCGAAGGCGTGTGCAGCGGTCCGGCAGGTCATGGCAAGGCTCGGCAGTTGAGGAGGGACGGGAAGCCCAATGAAAATCGGCGGACCTCCTCGAAGAAGGTCCGCCGATCATGCCAGTTCGCGGCGCCCGGCCGCCAACGGAAATCCGCTGTTCAGAGCGCCGTGGGCGACATTATTTGCCGGATTTCACCTGGGTCCAGGTGCGGGTGCGGATACGCTCCAGCTTGGGCGGCAGCATCTCCACCGAGAACAGCTTGGCCTGCACGTCCGCCGGCGGGTAGACGTTGGGGTTGTCGTGCAGCTCCTTGGAGATCAGCCCGTCCGCCGCCTGGTTGGGGTTGGCGTAGGCGACATAGTCGGAGATCGGCGCGACCACTTCCGGGCGCAGCAGGTAGTTGAGGAAGGCGTGGGCCTGCTCGACGTTCTTCGAGTCCTTCGGAATCGCCAGCACGTCGAACCACGCCGCCGCGCCTTCCTTGGGAATGCGGTACTCGATGTGGATGCCGTTATTGGCTTCCTTGGCGCGATTGGCCGCCTGCATCGCGCCACCGGACCAGGCCAGGGCTACGCAGACATCGCCGTTGGCGAGGTCGGTGACGAACTTCGAAGAGCTGAAGTAGGTGATGTGCGGACGCAGTTGCGCCAGCAGCGCCTCGGCCTTCTTGTAGTCGTCCGGGTTGTGGCTGTTCGGCGACAGGCCCAGGTAATGCAACACCTGCGGGATCACCTCGGTGGGCGAGTCGAGGAAGGCCACGCCGCAGGATTTGAGCTTGGCGAGGTTCTCCGGCTTGAACACCAGGTCCCAGGAGTCCACCGGCGCGTTGTCGCCGAGCACGGCCTTGACCTTGTCGACGTTGTAGGCGATGCCGTTGGTGCCCCACATGTAGGGCATCACGTACTGGTTGCCCGGGTCCTTGCTCTCCAGCACCTTGAGCAGGGCGGGATTGAGATTCTTCCAGTTCGGCAGCTTGCTCTTGTCCAACGGCTGGAACACGCCGGCCTTGAGGTAGTTGGGCAGGAAGCTGTCGCTGGGTACGACCACGTCATAGCCCGAGTGGCCGGACAGCAGCTTGGCTTCCAGTACTTCGTTGCTGTCGTAGACGTCGTATTGCGGTTTGATACCGGTCTCGCTCTGGAAGCCCTTGAGGGTGTCCGGGCCGATGTAGTCGAACCAGTTGTAGATGCGCACTTCCGGCGCGGCGCTGGCGGCACCGGCGGTGACGAGGGCGGCGGCGGCGAGCAGGCCGCGCAGCGCGGTATTCTTGTTCATGTCCTTCCCCAGTTGGATGCGCTCGCACTCTGACCACTACAAACGACGGGTCGCGAGCCATAAAAAGCAATCGGGCGGAAATTCATCCGCCCGATCTTCTCTACTTAGCGTGCAGCGCCTTCGTAGCCCTGCAGCACGTTCACCGCGTTGACGCCGATGGCCTCGACCGCGTAGCCCCCTTCCATGATGAACAGGGTCGGGATACCCAGTGCGGCGATGCGCTCGCCCATCTTCAGGTAGTCCGGGCTGTCCAGCTTGAACTCGGAAATCGGGTCGTCCTTATACGTATCCACGCCCAGCGATACAACCACCGCGTCCGGCGCGTAGTCGGCGATCTTGCGGCACGCATCGTCCAGCGCGGCGAACCAGCCATCCCAGCCGGTGCCGTGCGGCAACGGGTAGTTGTGGTTGTAGCCTTCGCCGGCGCCCTCGCCGTGCTCGTTGGCGTGGCCGAGGAAGTACGGGTACTCCACCAGCGGGTCGCCGTGGATCGAGGCGAACAGCACATCGTTGCGGCGGTAGAAGATGTCCTGGGTGCCGTTGCCGTGGTGATAGTCGACGTCGAGGATGGCCACGCGCTTGGCACCCTGGTCGAGGAAGGCCTGGCTGACGATGGCGGCGTTGTTCAGGAAGCAGTAGCCGCCCATGAAGTCGCTGCCGGCGTGGTGGCCCGGCGGACGGCACAGGGCGAAAGCGGTGCTGGCACCCTGGCGCATGTGGTCCTGGGCGGTCAGCGCGACCTGGGCCGAGCTGTACACGGCCTGCCAGGTGCCGGCAGTGATCGGCGCCTCGGTGTCGAAGCTGTAGTGTCCCACTTCGCCCATCAGCGCAGTCGGGATCGGACCGTCACGCAGCAGGCGGCGCCCCGGGAAGGTGGTGGAAACCAGGTCGCCGGTGTGGCCTTCGGCCGCCCAGCGCGCCCAGGCGCCCTTGAGGAATTCGACGTAGCGGGTGTTGTGCGCACGCAGGATCGGCTCCAGGCCGAAGTCCTTGGGCTCGATGATCTCGCCCAGGTTCTGCGATTTCACGCGGGCCAGCACGGTGTCCGCGCGGCTGGGCATTTCGAAGCAGGGCTGGAGTTTGCCGTCGACCAGTTCGGACTGGCCGAAATGCAGGCGGTGATCATCGCTGTACACGGTAAGCATGGGAGTACCCTCTGAAGGATTCTTGTTGTCCGTGGGGGAATTCTGCCCAGCGACTGCGCTGCACAAAACAGCGGAAGCGGCCAAAAGGGGATCGATGTGGCCAGAATTTCTGACCCTTAACCATCTGCATACACTGATTATGCGGACCAGCCGGACAAGGACCGGCCACTACGACGCTATGCTCCAGGGAATTGTGCCGGCCACTGACCGGTCGAACACCCACATGCGTTTTGACCACAGGATGGGGGAAGATGCGGGAAACCTTCATGCATGCCTGCAGCCGCGTGCTGCTGATGCTCACCTTGTCGCTGGCCGGAGCAGGCGCCGTGCTGGCCGACGAGCCGACCGACGTCCAGGCCGGCGACACCATCGAGCTGCCGGAGCTGCCGGACGACGCCAGCCTCGACCAGCTCAGCGACCGTCTCGAACTGATCCGCCAGCGGGTATCCGCCGACAGCGACGACGGCCTGCTCTCCAACCTGCGCCAGGCGGCGCTGGGCGTCCAGGCCCGTGCCGAACAGAGCGCAGCGGACATCACCACGCAACTGGCGCGCACCGAAGACCAGCTCAAGGTCCTCGGCCCGATGACGCCCAACGAAGCGTCCAGCCTCACCAATCAGCGCAACGATCTGCTGGCCGATCAGAAGCAGCAGCAGAAGCAGCAGGATCGCGCCAACCAACTGGACAAGAATGCCCAGGACCTGGCCGCACAGATCGTCAACCTGCGCCGCAGCCAGTTCAACTCGCAGATCGCCACGCGCTACCCGCCACCGCTGAGCCCGCGCTTCTGGTCCAGCCTGATCCGTCCCACCGATGATGACCTGTCCCGACTGCAAGCGATTCGCGGACAGATCGGCGACGCCTTCGCCCTGACCTGGCAACCGGAACACCGCTGGCCCTTCATCGCCTGCCTGATCGCTGGCGCGCTGCTGTGGATCCCCGGCCGGCGCCTGCTGGAGCAGCTGCTGACCAAGGCGATGATCCGCTGGATTCCGGTGGGCCGCCTGCGCCGCAGCGCGCTCGCCGTGGCGGTCAGCCTGGCCACCATCCTCACCCTGGGCGGCGGCGCCGCGCTGATTCGCGAAGGCCTGGACTGGCACGAGCAGCTCAACGGCAGTATGGCCAACCTGGGCGACCAACTGCTGACACTGGTGATCTTCTGCACTTTCACTGCCGGCCTGGGGCGCGCCCTGCTCGCCGTGCAGCGACCGTCCTGGCGCCTGCCCGACCTGCCCGACCCGGTGGCCGACGCGCTCTCCCCCTTCCCCTGGCTGATGGCCTGGCTGCTGCTGGTGCTCGGCACCCAGGAGCGGCTGAACAGCGCCAGCGGTGCCAGCCTGGCATTGACTGTCGCGGTGAACGGCATCACCGCCCTGGCAACCGCGCTGCTCTTCTCGATTGCCCTGTACCGCTACCGCCGGGCCCGCCGCGAAGCCGAAGGGCACGAGACCTCCGCGTTGGCCGGGATCATCGTGCTGGCAATGATGATCACCGTGCTGCTGATCGTCCTCGCGCTGGTCACCGGCTACCTGTCGCTGGCCTATTTCCTCGCCGGAAAATTGCTCTGGGCCAGCGTCGTCTGCGCCACCGGCTACCTGCTCACGACCCTGTTCGTCGACCTCTGCGAAGCGCTGCTGTCACCCAGGCAGAAGATCGGCGCGCGGCTGGCCGAAAACCTTGGCGTCGACCCGCGCCACCAGGCGCAGTTCGCCACCCTGCTGACCGGCGCCGGGCGCACGCTGCTGGTGTTGTCGACGATACTGATCGCCTTCTCCACCACCGGCACCAGCCCCGGCGAGCTGCTCCAGGGCCTGGTGCGGCTGGTGGAAAGCGGCCAGTCCCTGGGCCGCCTGAACATCGTCCCGCAGGACATCCTGCTCGCCCTGGGCACGCTGGCCGCCGGGCTGTTCGGCCTGCGCCTGCTCAAGCGCTGGCTGGCCGAGGAACTGCTGCCGGAAACCAGCATGGACGTGGGCATGCGCGCCTCGCTGGTGACCCTGGTGGGCTACATCGGCATGGTCATCCTGGTGCTGCTGGTGCTCTCGGCGCTGCGCATCAACCTCACCAGCCTGACCTGGGTGGTCAGCGCCCTGTCGGTGGGTATCGGCTTCGGCCTGCAGGCCATCGTGCAGAACTTCATCTCCGGCCTGATCCTGCTCACCGAGCGCCCGGTGAAGGTGGGCGACTGGGTCAGCCTCACCGGCGGCGTGGAGGGCGATATCCGCCGCATCAACGTGCGCGCCACGGAAATCCAGATGTCCGACCAGTCCACCGTCATCGTCCCCAACTCGCAGTTCATCTCGCAGAACGTGCGCAACGTGACCATGGGCAGCGCCCTGGGCGTGGTCGGCATCAACCTGACCCTGCCCTTGGATACCGATGTGCAGAAGGTCCGCGAGCTGATGCTCAAGGCCTACACCGAGCACGAGAACATCGTCGAGACGCCGGCGCCCTCGGTGACCTTCAAGGACCTCAGCGCCACCGGCCTGACCTTGGCCGCCTCGGGCAACGTCAGCAGCCCGCGGGCGGTGTACAGCACCAAGAGCGACCTGCTGTTCACCATCTTCAGTGGGCTGCGCGAGGCCGGAATCAACCTGACCGTGGCGCAGAACCTGATCCTGCAGCGGCCGCAAATGGCGCGCGAGCCACGCTCTGGCGAAGCGACAGCACCGCAAGTCGGCGACGCCGCCGCAGCGAACCCACCGCCGTAGAATGAGAACGTCACGCCGGTAGGGCTGCCGCGCTACCGGCCTTCGCGCAACAGTCCCGCGCGGGAGTTGCCGTTGCGCCCGCAGCGTCCCGTGCCCGTCGTTGGCCGGCGCCCGGCGCGGCACCCGGCCTTGCCGCCTGCCGCCTTCCTTTCTCCGTTGCCGCTGGGATTGCCCGCGGCTTCGCATGGGAGTTCGCGCGATGGACGAAGCCAGACTCAACGAATTCATGGGCAAGCTGGTCACCGACATGGGTGGCGCGGCGATGCTCGCCAACATCATCCTGGGTGAAGAACTGGGGCTCTACAAAGCCATGGCCGATGGCCAATGGCTGAGCCCGGCGCAACTGGCCGAGCGCAGCGGCTGCAATGCCCGCCTGCTGCGCGAATGGCTGAGCGCCCATGCCGCCTCCGGCTACATGGAGCACCAGGACGGCAACTTCCGCCTGCCCGAAGAGCAGGCGATGGCCCTGGCCATCGAGGACTCTCCCGTCTACGTCGCCGGCGGCGCTTCCGTGGTCGCCGCGCTCTACCACGACAAGGACAAGCTGGTCGCCGCCATGCGCGGCGACGGCGCCCTGGCCTGGGGCGATCACCACCCCTGCATGTTCTCCGGCACCGAGAAATTTTTCCGCCCTGGCTACCGCGCGCACCTGGTGGCCGAATGGCTGCCGGCCCTGGACGATGTGGTCGACAAGCTCCAGCATGGCGCGCGGGTCGCCGATGTCGGTTGCGGCCACGGCGCCTCCACCATCGTCATGGCGCAATCCTTCCCGGCCTCCTATTTCGTCGGCTTCGACTACCACCAGCCTTCGATAGAAGTGGCCAACCAGCGCGCGGATCAGGCCGAGGTCGCCGGTCGCGCCAGCTTCCAGCGTGCCAGTGCCAAGGATTACCCCGGCACCGACTACGACCTGATCTGCTTCTTCGATTGCCTGCACGACATGGGCGACCCGGTGGGCGCCGCGCAGCACGCACGCCAGGCACTCAAGGCGGATGGCACCGTGCTGCTGGTCGAGCCCTTTGCCAATGATCACCTGGACGACAACCAGAACCCGGTCGGCCGGCTGTTCTACGCCGCGTCCACCTTTATCTGCACGCCCAACTCGCTATCCCAGGAAGTCGGCCTGGGGCTCGGCGCCCAGGCAGGCGAAGCGCGCCTGCGCAAAGTGTTCGAGGAGGCCGGTTTCAGCCGCTTCCGCCGGGCAGCCGAAACACCGTTCAACCTGATCCTCGAAGCGCGCCCCTGAGTCGCCGGGAGATTGCCTGCAGCGCCCGTGAAGCGGGCGCTGCAGCTTCGAAACAATTCGTCATTTGCCCGTCATCAATCCGTTATATGGCCCATTGAAACTCGCAGGCTTTCAACCCCAGGAAGCCCCGAGATGTTCAACAACAAAGCCAACAAAGCTGCATCCCTCGCTCTGCTCGTCGCCGCCCTCGCTGGCTGCGCCGCCCAGGCTCCGGTAGCCAGCAAGGAAGCCACGCCCAACAACGACGACTGGTACCTGGTGCGTACCGACGAGACCCTGTACCTGTTCGATGACGCCGCCGTCTACCGCGACTACATCGTCACCGGCAAGACCACCTACACCAGGGAAGTGGGCGAGAAGGACAAGTTCGGCCAGAACGTCGTCCTGGTCGTCCGCGCCGAGGACAAGGACAAGGACGCGAAGAAGATCGCCTCCTACCAGTTCTACAAGCAGAGCCTGCCGCCGGCCGCCGGCTTCTACGGCGAAATCCGCCAGGAAGGCGTGATCTATGTAGCCCAGCGCTACGGCGACATGGTCGACATGAACGGCCTGGGCGAACCGATCTTCCGCCACACCGAAATCGCCAGCGGCCCCAACGGCGAGCGCGTGGTGTACCTGATGCAGAAGGAAGAAAAGAAGCCGGTCGGCCTGATCGCCCGCTTCCAGAAGATCTACGGCATCACCCCCGCCAAGGGCTGATGACGAAAAAGCGCGCATTCCGGGGAGGGAGTGCGCGCTTTTTCATGGCCGGCGCCGCAACGGCGCGGGTGTGCGCTAGCTGGAAGGCTCCAGTTGCACGGCAGAAATCGTTTTCGGCGCCTCGATACCCCAGTCACCGAATTGATACCAGTCATCGCCGAGCATCTCGGCCGGGTGCATGGTGCGGTCCGCACCGTTGCCACAGGCCAGGTTGGTGGCCGGGCAATAACGGTCGCAGCCCCAGCAGATGCGCTCGGGGTGCGGCGGGTTGAGCGGGAATTTCTTGGCCATGGTCAGGCCCTCGGAGGTTTCCTTGTGGAATCCCTGAAGACTATGGCAAAAGAATATGTCGGCATTGTTCTGAGACAAGGTTTTAGTAGAGGAGCAGAATTCCACTCATCATCTGCCCCAAGATATCAGGGCGGACAACCGAAAAAGGACTTTTCAATGAGCAAACTAGCCTGCCATTGCGGCCACATCATTCGTGATCAATCCGATCAGTTACCGTTCAAGGCAACGGTCATCAGAGACCAAGACGAGGATCGGCTACTTGAAAAGATTGGCGATGCGGTAGTCGATCTGCTTGCCGCAGCAAAGGACGGAAATATCGATCAATTAATTGAGGACAGATTCGGATCCAACTGGCGCCCCAGTTTTCGTGTTGCCGTGGAAGAAATTGTCGCTCAGCCATATATAGACGAGGTATCCATGGCTTACGAATGCGAAGCATGCGGCCGCCTCTGGCTGAATCGAAAGAGCAGCAATGCTTTCCTCTCCTACTCGCCTGATAGCCACAGATACGAAGGCGTGCTATCGCTCGTTGATATCCAAGAAGCTCATGAAGAAAAGTAACCTGAATCGATTGTTCGAGAATCGTGAGGCGTTGCGATGGTCGCTGCTCCAAGCTCCGCGGACGACATATCACATAGTCGAACTCGTGAGCAGCGATGAGTGCTTGGCAAGCGCGAATTTTTTCCTGATCGACAAAGCCAAAAAACTTGAACCAGCACAAGCATTGGTCGCGCTACTCAGTATCGAGTTACATTTCTACGAAGAGTGGGAGCTGGACGAAACCACCGAGAAGAACGTCGACCTGATCATCGATCATTGGCTACTGAAAAGCAGCGACCACTTGAAATTCCAGGAAATCTCATCGGCTAGCGCGCTGGCCGAGATCAGAGATACATCCAACGCGATAATTCGGCATTTAGCTCTACGCGACAGATCGAGACCAGCCCAGGGTGGCATCTACATCGATACAGTCAAAACAGAGGACTTCCCTCTTCATCTTCTTTCAAGCAGCACGACTTCGGCGCTAGGTATTTTCTCTCACTGGAATGAAAGAGAGATTTTCTACGAAACATCCACTCACTTCGTGTTGTTCAGTTGGAGCACCAGCGCCTGATTCAGGCGGTGCCCCACGCCAACCTTACGCACGGAAGTGGCTCGGCGGCTGGCCGCTCCAGCGCTGGAAGGCGTGGCGCAGGCTGGCGGTTTCGCTGAAGCCGAGCTCCTCGGCGATGCGGTAGATCGGCATGTCGCCGTCCTGCAGCAGTTCCTTGGCACGGGCGAAGCGTAATTCGTCGAGCAATTGCTGGTAGCTGGTCTGCTGTTGCTGCAGGTGGCGGCGCAGGCTGCGCGAGGAGCAGTTGAGGCGGCGCGCCAGTTCTTCCAGGCCCGGCGGCTCCTGCAGTCGTTCGCCGAGTATTGCGCGGACCTTGTCCAGCCAGGCGCGGCGGGCTGCCAGGTCGATGTTCTGGCGTCGGCACTGCTCCAGCATCTCACGGTGCGTCACGGCATCCGCCAGAGGCAGGCGCATGTCCAGCCAACTGGCAGGGAAACCGATGGCGCTGCGCGAGCAGTTGAAACCCAACTGGCAGCCAAACAACGTGGCGTAGGCCGCGCGGCGATCGACCGGACCTTCGTAGTCGAACTCTGCGCGCACCAGTGGCAACGGCTGGCCGAGCAGGTCGGCACAGGCCACTTTCAGCGAACCCAGGCACAACTCGGTGTTGAACGGACGCATCGCTTCTTCCTCGCCATAGCCGGTGGCGACCAGCCAGGCCATGTCGCCATCCACTTCCAGCGCCAGGTGGAAGTAGGTGCCCAGCAACACGGGGTAGCTCAGGCCGATGCGCAGCGCCTCGCCCAGGGTCGGCGCAGAGATCAGCGCATAGCCGAGCAGGCCATAGGCAGTGATCCGCGTGCGCACGCCCAGGCGCAGGCCGAGTGCGGGCTCGCCGGCGAGATTCTGCACATTGCTGAAGACCTGCTGTTCCTGCCAGGGGCTGACCAGCCGACGCAAGTCGAGCAGGTCGTCGCCGGTGATGCCGCTGCCCTCGAGGATGGACTCGCGGCTGTGCCCCTCGGACTCCATCAGCGCGACGGTCAGCGACGTCATGTGCAGGGAGTTGAGCCAGGTGGAGCGGGAGAAGGTCAGAGGATTCATTCGATGCCCATCGTAGACGCTACGGCGCCCCCGTCAGTGTTACCAGCACGGGGGCAGGTCAGGAGCAGGCAAGTTGCGTGCCGGCCACCCAGCGTGGCCGGATCGATCCCCATCTTACGGGGTCTCGGACGCGATGCGGAAGTTTCGAGCCTCGCGGCAGGGTTACCTTTGCGGACATCGGAACGGTGCGGGCGCACCGTTCCGGAGCTCAACCGCGGCAGAATTCAACCACGGGAGAGGAAGCGCATGCCCTCTTCCAGACCGCTCAGGGTCAGCGGGAACATCTGCTCCTTCACCAACTCGCGCACGAGACCGGTGGAGGCGGTGTAGTTCCAGGTGTCCTTCGGGTACGGGTTGATCCAGATGAGCTTCTTGTACTTCTCCATGAAGCGCTGCATCCAGACGTAGCCAGCCTCCTCGTTCCAGTGCTCGACGCTGCCGCCGGCCTGGGTGATCTCGTAGGGCGCCATGGCGGCGTCGCCGACGAACACCACCTTGTAGTCCGGTCCGTACTTGTGCAGCAGGTCGAAGGTGGCGGTGCGTTCGCTGGTACGGCGCAGGTTGTTTTTCCACACCGACTCGTAGATGAAGTTGTGGAAGTAGAAGTACTCGAGGTGCTTGAACTCAGTCTTACAGGCCGAGAACAGTTCCTCGCAGACCTTCACGTGGGCGTCCATCGAACCGCCGATATCCAGAAGCAGCAGGAGCTTCACGGTGTTGCGGCGCTCCGGGCGCATCTGGATGTTGAGCAGGCCGGCGTCCTTGGCGGTGTGGTCGATGGTGCCGTCGATGTCCAGCTCTTCCGCCGCGCCCTCACGGGCGAACTTGCGCAGGCGGCGCAGGGCGATCTTGATGTTGCGCGTGCCCAGCTCAACCTGGTCGTCGAGGTTCTTGTACTCGCGCTGGTCCCAGACCTTGGCCGCCTTGCCCTGGCGCTTGCCGGCGTCGCCGACGCGGATGCCCTCGGGGTTGAAGCCACCGGAGCCGAACGGGCTGGTGCCGCCGGTACCGATCCACTTGTTGCCGCCGGCGTGGCGTTCCTTCTGCTCTTCCAGGCGCTTCTTGAACTCCTCGATCAGCTTGTCCAGGCCACCCAGGGACTGGATCTGCGCACGCTCCTCGTCGGTCAGCAGGCGCTCGAATTCCTTGCGCAGCCACTCTTCGGGGATCAGCGCCTTGAGGTGGTCGTCGAGCTTTTCCAGGCCCTTGAAGTAGGCGCCGAAGGCCCGGTCGAACTTATCGAAATGGCGCTCGTCCTTCACCATGATGGTGCGGGCGAGGTAGTAGAACTCGTCCATGTCGGCGAACACGACGCGGTGCTTGAGCGCATCGATCAGGTCGAGCAGCTCGCGCACCGACACCGGCACCTTGGCCGCACGCATTTCGTTGAACAGGTTGAGCAGCATGGAGATGCCCTCGGAAATCGCAAGTAACGGTCCCCTCTCCCTTCGGAGCGGGGCGCGTAGCCAGGGTTAGAGAGAGGGCAAGCACGCCACGGGGCCATTTCCCTCTCCCCGGCCCTATCCCTGAAGGGAGAGGGAGTAAGAGCCTCAGCGACTCGCGCGGCGGCTCATGAAGGCAAGACGCTCAAGCAATTGAACGTCCTGCTCGTTCTTCACCAGGGCGCCGGCCAGCGGCGGGATGGCCTTGGTGGGATCGCGCTCGCGCAGCACGGCTTCGCCGATGTTGTCGGCCATCAGCAGCTTCAGCCAGTCCACCAGTTCGGAGGTGGAGGGCTTTTTCTTCAGGCCGGGCACCTTGCGCACGTCGAAGAAGATGTCCAGCGCCTCGCTGACCAGCGTGCCGCTGATCTTCGGGTAGTGCACGTCGACGATCTTCTGCAGGGTCTCGCGGTCGGGGAAGGCGATGTAGTGGAAGAAGCAGCGGCGCAGGAAGGCGTCCGGCAGTTCCTTCTCGTTGTTGGACGTGATGATGATGATCGGGCGCTGTTTGGCCTTGATGGTCTCGTTGGTCTCGTAAACGAAGAACTCCATCTTGTCGAGTTCCTGCAACAGGTCGTTGGGGAACTCGATGTCGGCCTTGTCGATCTCGTCGATCAGCAGGATCACGCGCTCTTCGGCCTCGAAGGCCTCCCAGAGCTTGCCCTTCTTGATGTAGTTGCGCACGTCGTGGACCTTGTCCACGCCCAGCTGCGAGTCGCGCAGGCGGCTGACCGCGTCGTACTCGTAGAGGCCCTGGTGGGCCTTGGTGGTGGACTTGATGTGCCAGGTGATCAGCTTGGCGCCGAAGGATTCCGCCAGCTGCTCGGCGAGCATGGTCTTGCCGGTACCCGGCTCGCCTTTCACCAGCAGCGGGCGCTGCAGGGTGATGGCGGCGTTGACCGCCAGCTTGAGGTCGTCGGTGGCGACGTAGGACTGGGTGCCTTCGAACTTCATCGGTGAATCCTCGAACGATAGCGGGCCGGGCGTTCTGCCGGGCCGGGCGAGTGGTCGGACAAGCTGCGACTATACCGCGCACCCAAGGCGAGTGTGAACGCAGACGCGGCATTCAGTCATTGAATGGCGGGTCAGGGGATGACTGATCGCGATTGACCTGCAGATGACAAGTTTACTTTACATCGCAGAATTCTCGATGTTAAGTTCACTTTACATCACAAGGAGACCGCGATGAATCCCGCCCTGCGCCGCTACACCCTGTCCTGTGCCGCCCTCATGTTCATCTACTCCGCCCTGGTGGCGCTGATCAGCTGGGGGCTGGACCTGCAGAAGCTGCCATATGCCCTGCGCGTCCTGGCCGCCGCCTCTCCGGCGTTGCCGCTGCTGGCGATGCTCTACGTGTTCGACCGCTACCTGCGCAGCGAGCCGGACGAATTCCTGCGATTCCTGTTGTCCCGCGCGGCGATGCTGGCCGGCGGCGTGGTGGTCGGGCTGTTCAGCGCCTGGGGCTTCCTCGAACAGTACGCCGCCTGGCCGCGCTTCCCGGTAATCCTCGCCTTCCCGCTGTTCTGGGCTGCCTACGGCGTCGCCGTGGTACTGCTGCGCCGCCGTTTCGTCTGAAGAAGCTGAGGAGCGGCCATGCACAATCGCCTCAAGGAACTGCGCGCCGAGCACGGCTGGAGCCAGCAGGACCTCGCCACGCAACTGGGGGTTTCGCGGCAGAGCGTGATCGCCATCGAGAGTGGCAAGTTCGACCCCAGCCTGCCGCTGGCCTTTCGTATAGCCCGGGTTTTCAAGCTGCCCATCGAGGCCATCTTCAGCGACGCGCAGCCCGACTGAGCCGGGCGCCCCGACTGGACTACGAAGCCCGCCGGGCATAGGCTGCTGGGTCTGCACAGCTCCAACCTAAGGAACGCATCATGAGCCGCATCTACGCCGACAACGCGCAGTCCATCGGCAATACGCCGCTGGTCCAGATCAACCGCATCGCCCCGCGCGGCGTCACCATCCTGGCCAAGATCGAAGGCCGCAACCCCGGTTACTCGGTGAAGTGCCGTATCGGTGCCAACATGATCTGGGACGCCGAATCCAGCGGCCGCCTGAAGCCGGGCATGACCATCGTCGAGCCGACCTCCGGCAACACCGGCATCGGCCTGGCCTTCGTCGCCGCCGCCCGCGGCTACAAGATGATCCTCACCATGCCCGCCTCGATGAGCCTGGAGCGCCGCAAGGTGCTCAAGGCCCTGGGCGCCGAGCTGGTGCTGACCGAGCCGGCCAAGGGCATGAAGGGCGCCATCGCCAAGGCCGAGGAAATCCTCGCCAGCGACCCGGCGAAGTACTTCATGCCGGCGCAGTTCGACAACCCGGCGAACCCGGCGATCCACGAGAAGACCACCGGCCCGGAAATCTGGAACGACACCGACGGCGCGGTGGACGTGCTGGTGGCCGGCGTCGGCACCGGCGGCACCCTCACCGGCGTGTCGCGCTACATCAAGAACACCAGGGGCAAGCCGATCCTCTCGGTGGCCGTGGAGCCTATCGGCTCGCCGGTGATCAGCCAGACCCTGGCCGGCGAAGAGGTCAAGCCCAGCCCGCACAAGATCCAGGGCATCGGTGCCGGTTTCGTGCCGAAGAACCTCGACCTGTCCCTCGTCGACCGCGTTGCCACCATCGCCGACGAAGACGCCAAGAACATGGCCCTGCGCCTGATGCAGGAAGAAGGCATCCTCTGCGGCATCTCCAGCGGTGCCGCAATGGCCGCCGCGGTGAAGCTGGCCGAAGAACCGAACATGCAGGGCAAGACCATTGTCGTGGTGCTGCCGGACTCCGGCGAACGCTACCTCTCCAGTATGCTGTTCGACGGCCTGTTCGAGGACCAGGAACTGGTCCAGTAAGCTCTATTCCGCCCCTCTGCGGGGCGGTCTCCTGCCTGCCGTGCCGACTCGGTACGGCTCGGGCCACATGCGCTGTCTGCGGACCCGCAGGCAGCCATGGCCTCTCGCCATGTTCCGGCAAAATGGTTAATTCTTGCCCAGCCCGCGACGAAGCGTCGCCCATCTTTCGCGGATGGCCCGGGCTTTCCGCACCGTTGTCAGGAACACAAGAATGAAAATTTCCGCCCCGTTGCTCTCCACCCTTGCACTCTCCCTCGCTGTCTCCGCCGGCGCCGCCCAGGCCGACAGCGTCAAGATCTACAACTGGTCCGACTACATCGCCCCGGACACCGTGCCGACCTTCACCAAGGAAACCGGCATCCAGGCGACTTACGACGTCTACGACAGCAACGAAACCCTCGATGGCAAGCTGATGACCGGCAAATCCGGTTACGACATCGTGGTGCCGTCGAACCACTTCATGGCCAAGCAGATCCAGGCCGGCGCGCTGAAGAAGCTGGACAAGAGCCAGCTGCCGAACTGGAAGAACCTCAACCCGGTGCTGATGAAGGCGCTGGAAGTGAACGACCCGGGCAACGAGCACGGCTTCCCCTACCTGTGGGGCACTACCGGCATCGGCTACAACCCGGCGAAGATCAAGGAAGTGCTGGGCGACAACGCGCCGATCGATTCCTGGGACATCTTCTTCAAGCCCGAATACATGGAAAAGCTGGCCAAGTGCGGCGTAGCGGTGCTGGATAACGGTCCGGAACTGCTGCCGATCACCCTGAACTACCTGGGCCTGCCGCATCACAGTCAGAAGCTGGATGACTACAAGAAGGCCGAGGAAGCGCTGCTCAAGGTGCGTCCGTACATCCGCTACTTCCACTCCTCCAAGTACGTCAGCGACCTGGCCAACGGCGAAATCTGCGTGGCCGTCGGCTTCTCCGGCGACATTCTGCAGGCCGCCACCCGTGCCAAGGAAGCCAAGAACGGCGTGGAAATCCAGTACTCCACCCCGAAGGAAGGCTCGCCGCTGTGGTTCGACATGGTCGCCATGCCGAACGACGCGCCGGATGAGAAAGCCGCCTACGCCTTCATGAACTACCTGCTGCGCCCCGAAGTGATGGCCGGCGTGAGCAACTACGTGCACTACGCCAACGGCAACCTGGCTGCCGACCCGCTGGTGGACAAGGCGATCAAGGCGGACCCGGCGATCTACCCGCCGCAGGACAAGATGGCCAAGCTGTTCGCCCTCGAATCCATGCCGATGAAGATCGACCGCGTACGTACCCGCACCTGGAACACCATCAAGACCGGCAAGTAAGCGTCACCCTTGCCTGACAACGCGCGGCTCCGACCGCGCGTTGTCGTTTTTCGTCGCAGGAATCGCAGATTGCCGCGCGACTCGCACAGGGCTCGCCTACTCGCGCAACGCCCGCTATAGTCAGCCCACGCAGCGCCGTTGCTGCACCACTGAACAGGTTCGCCTTCCATGTCCCGATACCCGTTGCCCGATCCGGCAATCATCGCTGCAGCCTCCCCGGCATGCGGCGCGGGTGCGGGCGCGGCCTGCCCTCCGCCCCCTCCTGTCGTCGCTGTCGCGTCGCCTCCGCCTCCCGGTGCGGCCTACCCGCCACCCGGCGTGAGCGTCTGACGCCACCCGCGTTTTCCATCGCCTGGTTTTCCGCGCCTCACTGACGCGGCCCCGGTATGTGTCCGGCCCTACGCAGGCCGGTCGTGATCTGCCTGACGACAGGTGCATTGCATGATTTCGTTCAACCGTTCGTCCCTGGCCACCCTGGCCAGTACTTCCCTGTTCGTGCTGCTGTGGAGCAGCGCCGCCATCATCAGCAAGTGGGGCCTGGCCCATGCCTCGCCGATGGTGTTTCTGATCGCTCGCTTCGGCACCGCACTGGTGGCGCTGCTGGCCATTTCCCCGCTGATCGGCCTGCGCTGGCCGCGCGAGCGCAAGCAAGTGCGCCACGCCGTGCTCACCGGCCTGGTGATGCTGGGCATCTACCCGATCTTCTACCTGATGGCGCTGGACCTGCACGTCACCCCCGGCGTCATCGCCACGGTGCTGGGTGTGCAGCCGATGCTGACCAGCTTCCTGCTCGAACGTCGACACTCGGCGCTGCGCCTGGGCGGCCTGGCGCTGGGGTTGGTCGGGCTGGTGATGGTGGTTTACCAGAGCATCGGGCTCTCGGGGCTTACGTTTGCCGGTCTGGCCTGCTGCCTGCTGGCGCTGCTGTCGATCACCGGCGGCTCGATCCTGCAGAAGAACATCCGCGAGAACCCGCTGGGCACCCTGCCCTTGCAGTACATCGCCGGACTGATGCTCTGCGTTGCCGTCGCGCCCTTCCAGCCGCTACACGTGGAATGGAATGCCGCATTCATCCTCAGCGCGCTGTGGATGGGGCTGATGGTCTCGGTGCTGGCCACCGTGCTGCTGTACCGGATGATCGCGGCGGGAAATCTGGTCAACGTCACCAGCCTGTTCTATCTGGTGCCGGCGGTGACGGCGCTGATGGATTACGCGGTGTTCGGCAATCGCCTGTCCGCCCTCGGCCTACTGGGCATGGGGCTGATCGTGGTGGGGTTGATGCTGGTGTTTCGCAAGACGGCTCCGGCGCGGGGCGCTGGAAACGCACAAGCGGTGGATAACGGGTAGTCCACCGTGGAGCCTGCTCCCTCTCCCAGCCCTCTCCCTTCAGGGAGAGGGCTGGGAGAGGGAAACCCGCCAGCACAAACTATCAGGGATATCCGTAGCTCTCACCGCGCTGCTTCCACCTTCGCCACCGGCGCCGGCCGCAGCACCAGCCACAGCGCCGCGGCGATCAGCACGCCACCCTGCAGGTGCGCCCAGGACAGCGACTCGTCCAGCAGCAGCACGCCCCAGAACACGCCGAAGGGCGGAATCAGGAAAGTCACCGTCATGGTCTTCAGCGGGCCGATGCTGGCCAGCAGGCGGAAGTACAGGACGTAGGCGAAGGACGTGCAGAGAAAACCCAACCCGGCCAGGGCCAGCAGGACTTTCGGTTCCAGCAGCGGCGCCAGCGGCATGTCCAGGCTGGTGCCGAGGAAGAACGGCAGCAGGCACAGCGTCGCGCCGGTCTGGCTGCCAAGGGCAGAAACGCCGAAATCCAGCCCGCCCTGGTCGTTGATCCAGCGCTTGGTGATGAAGCCGGCGAAGCCGTAGCAGGTGGTCGCCACCAGGCAGGCGGCAGCGCCCCAGAGCAAGCCGGCATCGAAGGGAGCCGGGCCGGCACGGGTCAGCACCGCTACGCCCGCCAACCCCAGCAGCACACCCAGCGACTTGGCGCCAGTCAGCGCCTCGCCGAAGAGCAGCGAGCCGATCAGCACCCCCATCAGCGGCGTAGTGGCGTTGAAGATCGCCGAGTAGCCGGCCGGCAGGAACTGCGCCGCCAGGCTGTACATCAGTACCGGGATGCCCGAGCTGATCACGCCGATGAGCAGGATGCGCCCGAGCTTGCCGCGAAAGTCCCAGCGCGTGCGCATCGCCAGCAGGATCACCACCAACCCGACGGCGGACAGAAAGACGCGGAAGAAGGCCGTCGGCATCACCCCGATGGCCGGCACCAGCTGGCGCATGAACAGAAAGCTGGCACCCCAGATGGCGGCCAGGGCGAGCAGGTTCAGCAGGGCGGCGGGACTCATCAAGGCAGCTCCAGGGCAGGTAAGCCACCAGACTACGCCGGTGGAAAATCACATCCATCCACAGCTGACTTTCAAAGTCCACGGTCAACTGCCCCGAAGGCGCGCCATGCTCAGCACGTCGGCGTAGATGCCGTCGCGAATGGCGTACTCGCGCAATTGCCCCTCCACTTCGAAACCGAACTTGCGGTACAGCGCGATGGCCGGAGCGTTATCGGTGTAGACAGTCAGCTCGACGCGGCGCAGGGCCATCCAGTTGTCCGCAACCTCCAGCAACTCGGCCAGCAGCCGCGTGCCGACGCCGCGGCCCTGCCAGGCAACCGCGACGCCCATGCCGATGCTGCCGCAATGGCTGCGCCGCACGCGCGGGAACTGTTCGATGCTCGCGCTGCCGATCACCTGGACCTGGTGCATCGCCATCAGCGTTACCCGGCGCTCGTCATCCAGCACCAGCCGCTTGCGCCACAGGTCCGGCGCCTGGTACGGCATCTGCAGCACCTGGCGGGCCACGGCAGGATCGTTGTAGAGGGTACACAGGCCACTGATATGCTGCTCCGTGCAGCGTTCGATGTGAAAGTCATCCATCGCTTGTCGGCTCCTTGCCTGGGGGAATGGGTCGTTCAGCATACGGCAAGTCAGCGCACGGCCGGCGGTAGGAAATCTCCCTTCCCCTCCTCCGCCCCCATGGCTAAGCTCGCTGCACAAGAACTCTGCAGAGGCGCTCCCATGGCTCAGCACTGGCCGGCGACCGAGATCGCGACCCTGATCCTCGAAGGCTTCGACGACTACCGCGCGCAGTTCCACCGGATCACCGCCGGCGCGCCGGCGCGCTTCGAACAGGCACATTGGCAGGAAGCGCAGCAGGCCTCGGCCGAGCGCATCAACCTGTACGAGGAAAAGGTCGCCGAGACCGTCGAGCGCCTGACCCGCACCATGGCCGGCATCGACCTGGTGGACGTGGAGCGCTGGCCCATCGCCAAGAGCGCCTACATCACCCTGATCGACCCGCGGCTGGACGACGAGCTGGCGGAAACCTGGTTCAACTCGATCTTCTGCGGCCTGTTCAGCCACGACAACATCAGCGACGGCACGATGTTCGTCCACACCACCCGGCCCGCGCTGCGTGCCCACTCCCGTGATCCGCACACGCGCCTATACCGCCCCGGCGGCAAGCTGCGCCAGGCGCTGGAGCGCATCTTCGACGACTACCGGTTCGCCGTGGACTACGACGACCGCGAGCGCGACCTGGAGCGTATGGACCACCTGCTGCACGCCAACCTGCCGGACTGGGTGTGCAAGGACCCGACCCTGACCATCGAGCTGATCGGTTCGGTGTTCTACCGCAACAAGGGCGCCTACCTGGTGGGCCGCCTGTTCACTCCCGAAGAGCAATGGCCGCTGGTGTTCCCGCTGGTGCACCACGAAGGGCGCGGCATCCAGTTCGACACCGTGATCACCGACGAGGCCGAGGTCTCGATCATCTTCTCCTTCACCCGCTCCTACTTCATGGTCGACGCGCCGGTGCCGGCAGAAATGGTCGCCTTTCTCAAGCGCCTGCTGCCGGGCAAGCACATCGCCGAGCTGTACACCTCCATCGGCTTCTACAAGCAGGGCAAGAGCGAGTTCTACCGCGCGCTGATCAACCACCTGGCGGCCACCGACGACCGCTTCGTCATGGCCCCCGGTGTGCGCGGCATGGTGATGAGCGTGTTCACGCTGCCGGGCTTCAACACGGTGTTCAA
Organism: Pseudomonas sp. HS-18; assembly: GCF_020401845.1. Classification (NCBI taxonomy): domain Bacteria; kingdom Pseudomonadati; phylum Pseudomonadota; class Gammaproteobacteria; order Pseudomonadales; family Pseudomonadaceae; genus Pseudomonas; species Pseudomonas sp. HS-18. The sequence goes on along the minus strand of NZ_CP084413.1, from coordinate 1,935,317 downwards.
GATCATCAAGGACAACTTCAACCCGGCCAAGACCGTGGACCACGCCACGGTGATCCAGAAGTACCAGTTGGTGAAGAACCACGACCGCGTCGGCCGCCTGGCCGACACCCAGCAGTTCGCCGACTTCCGCTTCCCGGTGAGCAAGTTCGAACCCGACTGCCTGGCCGAGCTGCTGGACGTGGCGCCCTCCACCGTGGTGCTGGAAGGCGATGTGGTGCTGATCCGCCATTGCTGGACGGAGCGCCGCATGACCCCGCTGAACCTGTATCTGGAACAGGCCACCGAGGCCCAGGTGCACGAGGCGCTGTACGACTACGGGCTGGCGATCAAGCAACTGGCGGCGGCTAATATCTTCCCCGGCGACATGCTGCTGAAGAACTTCGGCGTCACCCGCCACGGCCGTGTGGTGTTCTACGACTACGACGAGATCAGCTACCTGACCGAGGTGCACTTCCGCCACATCCCGCCGGCGCGCTACGAGGAAGACGAGCTGTCCTCCGAGCCCTGGTACTCGGTGGGGCCGATGGACGTGTTCCCCGAGGAGTTCCCGCGCTTCCTGTTCGTCGACCTGAAGCTGCGCCGGCAATTCGCCAAGCTGCACGGCAACCTGTTCGATGCCGACTACTGGAAGGGATTACAGGAGCAGATTCGCGCAGGGAAGGTGATCGATGTGTTCCCCTACCGCCGCCATGAATCACCGGAGGAAGCGCTGACGCGCTGATCCCGCTCGCTGCCCCGGCCAACAGGAAAAACGCGCCAATCGGCGCGTTTTTCATGGGCGGCGTGCACTCAGATTTCCACCTGCGTCCCCAGTTCGATCACTCGGTTCAGCGGCAGGTTGAAGTAACGCAGGTTGCCGTTGGCGTTCTTCAGCAGGAAGGCGAACAGTGCCTCGCGCCAGCGCGCCATGCCGATCAGCTTGGACGGGATCACCGTCTCGCGGCTGAGGAAGTAGGTGGTGCGCATCGGGCTGAAGTCCAGCTCGTTGAGGTGGCACAGCTTGAGCGCCTGCGGGATGTCCGGGTCCTCGATGAAGCCGAAGTGCAGCACCACGCGGAAGAAGCCCTCGCCGTAGGCGTCCACCTCGAAGCGACGGTCCGGGGCAACCCGCGGGCTGTCTTCGTTGACCACGGTGAGCAGGACGACCTGCTCGTGCAGCACCTGGTTGTGCAGGAGGTTGTGCAACAGCGCGTGAGGCACGGCGTCAGTGCGCGCGGTGAGGAACACCGCAGTGCCCTGCACGCGGTGCGGCGGCTGCGAGCGGATGCTGGAGATGAACAACGGCAGCGGCAGCGAGCCTTCGTCGAGACGGTCCACCAGCAGTTGGCGGCCGCGCTTCCAGGTGGTCATCAGGATGAACAGGCCGATACCGGCGACCACCGGGAAGGCACCACCCTGGACGACCTTGGGCAGGTTCGCGGCGAAGAACAAGGTGTCGACGAGCAGCATCATCAGGAAGAACGGAATCGCCAGCCACAGCGGCCACTTCCACATCAGCCAGATCACCACGCCCATCAGCAGCGTGGTCATCAGCATGGTGCCGGTCACCGCGACGCCGTACGCCGAGGCCAGCGCGGCGGAGGACTCGAAGCCCAGCACCAGCAGCACCACGCCGACCATCAGTGCCCAGTTCACCATGCCGATGTAGATCTGCCCCTGCTCGTGGCTGGAGGTGTGCTGGATCACCATGCGCGGCACGTAGCCGAGCTGGATGGCCTGACGGGTCAGGGAGAAGGCGCCGGAGATCACGGCCTGCGACGCAATCACCGTGGCCGCGGTGGACAGCGCCACCAGGGGCACCAGCGCCCAGCTTGGCGCCGTCAGGTAGAAGGGGTTACGCGCGGCTTCGGCGTTGACCAGGATGGTCGCGCCCTGGCCGAAATAGTTGAGCACCAACGCCGGCAGCACCAGGGCGAACCAGGCACGGGCGATGGGCTTGCGGCCGAAGTGGCCCATGTCAGCGTACAACGCCTCGGCGCCGGTCAGCGCCAGCACGGTGGCACCGAGGATCGCCACGCCGATGCCCGGATGCGAAATGAAGAAGTTGAGCGCCCAACCCGGACTCATTGCCTTCAGCACTTCCGGTTGCTGCGCCACGCCATAGATACCCAGCGCCGCCAGCGCAAGGAACCAGGCCACCATCACCGGGCCGAAGAGGATGCCGATGCGCGCGGTACCGTGCTTCTGGATGAGGAACAGGCCGACCAGCACGATCAGCGAAAGCGGCACGACCCAGTGCTCCAGCCCGTCGAAGGCGATTTCCAGGCCCTCGATCGCGGAAAGCACCGAAATCGCCGGAGTGATCATGCTGTCGCCATAGAACAGCGCCGCGCCGATCAGCCCGGCGATCACCACCATCGCCTGCAACTTGTGGCGCCCGGTAGCGGCGCGACGGGCCAGAGCCGACAGCGCCATTACCCCGCCCTCGCCCTGGTTGTCGGCGCGTAGGACGAAGATCACGTACTTGATCGACACCACCCAGATCAGCGACCAGAAGATCAGCGACAGCACGCCCAGCACGCCGTCGTGGTTGGCCTGCACACCATAACCGCCCACGAAGACTTCCTTCAGGGTGTACAGCGGGCTGGTACCGATATCGCCATAGCACACGCCCACAGCACCGACCATCAGGCCGATCGCGGAGCTCGAGTGGGGCTGTTCATGCTCAACGGTGCCGGCGCTTGCATCGGACATGTAACAAAATTCCTCAAAAAAATTCGGCGCATCCTGCTCCGACCCATTCGTCGATGCAAGAGCCGGGTTCGAAGGTTCTGATTGACTATAGAGCCTGTTGCCCGGAATTACCGGGCGCAAGGGGTTGTCCGGCGGCGTGCGACAGCTTGTCCCAGAGAGGCTGGTCAAGTGCGCGGGACGCCGCTAGAATTGCGCACTTTTTGATCAGAGGCGCCGCCAGCGCGCCCTTCGAGGTTAGCCGCACATGTCCACCGCCACACCCAAAGTAGGATTCGTCTCGCTCGGATGCCCGAAAGCGACTGTCGACTCCGAACGTATCCTCACCCAACTGCGCATGGAAGGGTACGAAATCGTCCCCACCTACCAGGACGCGGACGTGGTGGTGGTGAACACCTGCGGCTTCATCGACAGCGCCAAGGCCGAATCCCTGGACGCCATCGGCGAAGCCATCGCCGAGAACGGCAAGGTGATCGTCACCGGTTGCATGGGCGTGGCTGAAGACAGCATTCGTGACGTGCACCCCAGCGTGCTGGCCGTGACCGGCCCGCAGCAGTACGAGCAGGTGGTCAATGCCGTCCACGAGGTGATTCCGCCCAAGGCCGAGCACAACCCGCTGATCGACCTGGTGCCACCGCAGGGCATCAAGCTGACCCCGCGCCACTACGCCTACCTGAAGATTTCCGAAGGCTGCAACCACAGCTGCAGCTTCTGCATCATCCCGTCGATGCGCGGCAAGCTGGTCAGCCGCCCGGTGGGCGACGTGCTCAGCGAAGCCCAGCGCCTGGTGAAAGCCGGTGTGAAGGAACTGCTGGTGATCTCCCAGGACACCAGCGCCTACGGTGTGGACCTGAAGTACAAGATGGACTTCTGGGATGGCCAGCCGGTGAAGACCCGCATGCTGGAGCTGTGCCAGGCGCTCTCCTCGATGGGTGTGTGGGTGCGCCTGCACTACGTCTATCCGTACCCCAACGTCGACGACGTGATCCCGCTGATGGCCGAGGGCAAGCTGCTGCCCTACCTGGACATCCCCTTCCAGCACGCCAGCCCGAGAGTGCTCAAGTCCATGAAGCGCCCCGCCTTCGAGGACAAGACCCTGGCGCGCATCAAGAAGTGGCGCGAGATCTGCCCCGAGCTGACCATCCGCTCCACCTTCATCGTCGGCTTCCCCGGCGAGACCGAGGACGACTTCCAGTACCTGCTCGACTGGCTGACCGAAGCCCAGCTCGACCGCGTCGGCTGCTTCCAGTACTCCCCGGTGGAAGGCGCCCCGGCCAACGATCTGGGCCTGGAAGTCGTCCCCGATGACGTCAAGCAGGACCGTTGGGAGCGCTTCATGGCACACCAGCAGGCCATTTCCGCCGCACGCCTGCAGTTGAAGATCGGCAAGGAAATCGACGTGCTGATCGACGAAGTGGATGACGAAGGCGCGGTCGGCCGCTCCTACGCCGACGCCCCGGAAATCGACGGCGCCGTGTACATCGACAGCTTCGATGTGAAGCCGGGCGACAAGGTGCGCGTGCGCATCACCGACGCCGACGAGTACGACCTCTGGGCCGAACTGGTCTGATCCGCAAAAGCCCCGCTGATGCGGGGCTTTTCATTTCTGCTATTGGAAAGCCCATGACCAACAACGACGTACTGCGCAGCCTGCGCTACCTGCTGGACATCCGCGATGCGCAGGTCGCCGAGATCACCGCGCTGGCCGGCTTCAACCTCAGCACCGAGGATGTCGGCGCCTTCCTCGCCCGCGACGACGAGCCGGAGTTCAAGCCCTGCAGCGACCGCGTGCTGGCGCACTTCCTCGACGGCCTGATCGTGCATCGCCGTGGCCGCGACGAATCGCGCCCGCTGCCGCCGGTGGAACTGCCGCTGACCAACAACATCACCCTGAAGAAACTGCGCGTGGCCTTCGAACTGCGCGACGACGATATCCTCGCGATCCTCGACAGCGTCAGCTTCATCGTCACCAAGACAGAACTGGGCGCGCTGTTCCGCAAACCCGGCCACAACAACTACCGACCCTGCGGCGACCAGTTGCTGCGCAACTTCCTCAAGGGCCTGACGCAGCGCCAGCAGCGCTGAGATCGACATGCTCTATCGCCTGGCCGCCGACGCCGTTGTCCTGTTCCATCTGGGCTTCATCCTCTTCGCGCTGCTCGGCGGCCTGCTGGTGCTGCGCTGGCCGCGCCTGGCGTGGCTGCACGTACCGGCGGCGGTCTGGGGCATGGCGGTGGAATTCCTCCACCTCTATTGCCCGCTCACGCCGCTGGAGAATCACTTCCGCGCCCTGGCCGGCGGCCAGGGCTACAGCGGCGGCTTCATCGAGCATTACCTGATCCCGCTGATCTACCCCGCCGGCCTGACCGAGGCAACCCAGGTCGTCCTCGGCCTCATCGTGGCCGCAGTCAATCTGCCGCCTTACCTGCTTCTGCTGCGCCGGCTGCTGCGTTCGCGCTGAGCGGCTTGTCCATCGGCAGATAGGCCAGGCTCGCCTCCTTGTTCTTCGCGTGCCCCAGGCGCTGGCCATTGTTGAGCCCGGACTCGATCAGCCGGTGATCCGCCGTCAGCCAGTTCAGCGGCTGCGTACCTTCATGGGTCACCTGGGAAACGATCAGGGTGCGCGACGGGTCCCAGTCCTCGCCGGTGCGCTGGCGCAGCCAGGCGAACAACGCGGCGCTGTCGCCCTGCGGATAATCGGAATGGATATAGAGGAAGGGATGGGCCTGCCGTTCGCCATGCTTCTGCAGATAGATCGGCAGGCGCGCGTCGTCGTCACCGAGGACCAGTACCCGCCACTGCGACCAGGGCGCCGTCTGCTCCGCCGCGGCACGCACCTCCCTGGCGAACAGCGGAACCCCGCCGCCAGCATTGCTCCATGGGTACGCCACGCCCACCACCAGCAGCATTACCACCGCTGCGGCGCCGACCGCCCGCGGCCAGGCACGCCCCAGCCCGGCCAGCTTGCGTTCCTGCCGCCACTCGATCACCCACCACGCACCCAACAGTTGCGCGAACGGCACCAGCGGAAGCACGTAGTAACTGCGCCGGCCACCGCTGGCGGTGAAAAATGCGAACAGCAATACCAGCGCCCAGACCAGCCAGCGCGCATTGGGCTCCAACTGCTTCCAGCGGCGCACGGCGAACCACAAGCCGAGTATCCACAACGGCGCCCAGGGCAGCGTGTAGGCCGGCAGATAGAGCAGGTAGGTGTAAATCGGCCCCTCGTGGTCGAAGGGCTGGAAGAAGCGCACCACGTTCTCGCGGAATACCAGCGCCAGCCCGCTCTCGCCGTAGCTGGGCTGGCCGTAGAAGTGCGACAGCACGAAGGGAATCGCATACACGCCACCGGCCACTACCAGCGCCACCAGCAACCGCAGGTTCAGGTGCCGGCGCCAGCGCCCGGCGCTGAGCAGATGCGGCAGCAGCACCAGCCCCGGCAGGACGAAACCGATCAGCCCCTTGCACAGCGACGTCAGCGAGAGGATCAGGAAGAAGCCCAGGTAGCTCCTGAATCGCGTGTCCTCCGGGTCACGCCAGTACCAGGCCAGCGCCGCCAGCACGCCGAACACCGTGAGCATGTCCGCCGTCGCCACCCGCGCCCAGAACAGGAAGTAGAAAGTGGTCCCCAGCAGCCAGCCGGCCAGCAGTCCGGTGCCCTTGCGCAGCAGGCGTTCGCCCAGCCACCAGGTGAGCCAGATGCTGCCCAGCCCGGCCAGCACGGTGCTGAGGCGCAGCGTCCAATGGTTGAGACCGAACAGGCTGGCCGGCGCGGTGATCAGCCAGTAGGACAGCAATGGTTTGTCGTAGTACGGCGCCCCACGCAGGTAGGGATCGAAGTAGTCGCCTGACTGCAGCATCTGCAACGAGATATCCGCCCAGCGCACTTCCGGGCCCCAGACCTCGCGCCAGCCCAACCCGAACAGCAACAGCAGCGCCGAGACGCCCAATAGCAGCGCCAATGCCTTCCGATCCTTGCTCCAACCCTGCATCACCTGGCCCCGACCAACCGAATGTGCGGCGGACACTAGGGCAACGAAGGTTATGCGCAGGTTAAGAAAATGCAGCCGTCGCGTAATGCGCCGCCATTTCCCGATTGGATAGTGCTCGGAGCGCCCCGCTCATCCCGCTAGGGTGAGGCGAAAAACCAGCCAGGAGAGGCTCATGCACCCGTACTTTTCCCTCGCAGGCAAGACCGCACTGGTCACCGGCGGCACCCGCGGCATTGGCCGGATGATCGCCCAGGGCCTGCTCGAAGCCGGCGCCAGCGTCATCATCTGCGCCCGCGATGGCGCCGCCTGCGCCGACACCGCCGCCGAGCTGTCGCAGTACGGCGAGTGCATCGGCCTGCCGGCCAACCTCGCCACCGAGGAAGGCGCCCGTGCCCTGGCCGCCGAGCTGAACGAGCGCCTGGATCACCTCGACATTCTGGTCAACAACGCCGGCACCACCTGGGGCGCGCCGCTGGAAAGCTACCCGGCCTCGGGCTGGGAGAAGGTCATGCAGCTCAACGTCACCGCCGTGTTCAGCTGCATCCAGCAACTGCTGCCGCTGCTGAAGAAGGCCGGCAGTGCGCAGAGTCCGGCACGGGTGATCAACATCGGCTCGGTGGCCGGCGTCACTTCCCACGGCGAGAACGCCTATGCCTACGGCCCGAGCAAGGCTGCGCTGCACCAGCTGTCGCGCATGCTCGCCCGCGAACTGGTGGGCGACCACATCAACGTCAACGTCATCGCCCCCGGCCGCTTCCCCAGCAAGATGACCCGCCACATCGCCAACGACGAGCAGGCCATGGCCGCGGACACCGCCGTCATCCCCATGCGCCGCTGGGGCCGCGAGGAAGAAATGTCCGCCCTGGCAATCAGCCTGGCGAGCGCTGCCGGCGCCTACATGACCGGCAATATCATCCCCATCGACGGCGGCTTCCACCTCGGCTGAAACCCGCTGCGAGGGGAATCGGGTACCATGGCGGCCCCTGCAACAGCCTGTGCCGCCATGTCCCACACCCTCTCGCCCATCGGCTACGTCCGCTCCTGCTTCAAGGAGAAGTTCGCCATCCCGCGCCAGCCGCAACTGGCTCCGGCCGCGACCGGTGTGCTGGAACTGCTGCCGCCGTTCGACACGGGCGATGCTGTGGCAGGCCTGGAGCAGGTCAGCCACGTCTGGCTGATCTTCCTCTTCCACCAGGCGCTGGAAGACAAGCCACGGCTGAAGGTGCGCCCGCCGCGCCTGGGCGGGAACCAGTCGATGGGCGTCTTCGCCACCCGCGCCACCCACCGCCCCAACGGCCTCGGCCAATCCGTGGTGAAACTGGAAAAGGTCGAGCCCGGCCGGCTCTGGCTGTCCGGCATCGACCTGCTCGATGGCACGCCGGTGATCGACATCAAGCCGTACGTGCCCTACGCGGACATCGTGGTCGAAGCGCGCAACGCCATCGCCGACGCCCCTCCCGCCCCCATCGCCGTGCACTGGTACGACGAAGCCCTGCGCCAGGCTCGTGAACATGGCCAGCGTCTCGGTCAGCCGGTGCGCGAGCTGATCGAGCAGTGCCTCGCCCAGGATCCCCGCCCGGCCTACCAGAAGCCGCCGCCCGAGCGCCGCTACGGCGTGCGCCTGTGGGACCTGGACGTGCACTGGCACTACCCGGCCGACGGCGAAATCTGCGTGTTGGACGTGCAGCGCGCCGCCGACTGAAACCTGCCTCAGTCCACCGGATTGAGGGCGATCACGTCGCTCTCGAAGCACTCCTGCTCGATGATCAGCGGCTCCACCAGCGGGCGGCTGTCGCGGAAGTGCGCGGTCTGCGTGTGCGCCTCGTAGGCCGCGTCGTCGCGGTAGATCTCGTAGAGGTAGATCACGTCCGGATCAAGGCGATCCTGGGACACATCGAAGACCAGGCAGCCCGGCTCGCTGGACACGGAAGCAGCGGCGTTGGCCTTGATGGCGTGGAGGAAATCCTCGGCGCTACCGGGTTTGACACGGGTCTTGATGAACAGACTGTACACAGGGCGTTCCTTTTGTTTTAAATTTAAAAATAAATTGTATACAAAAAAGGAACCGCGTCCATGTCCGATCTCCCTGCCCGCCCCGGCCGCCTCAACGGCCTGCGCCATCTCGCCCTGCTGGTGCCGAACCTGGAAGAGTGCGAACGTTTCTATGTCGATGTGCTCGGCATGGAGGTGCTGAACCGTGCCAACGAGGACCTGGTGTACCTCACCTGCGGCAACGACAACCTCTCGCTGGGGCGCGGCTTCGGTGCCGCCAACGGCCTGCAGACCATGGATCACTATGGTTTCGTGGTGGACAGCGTGGAAGAGCTGGAAGCCTGGTACCAGTACTTCAAGGCACGCGGTGTGACGCTGCTGGACCGCCCGTTCGACCATGGCGACGGCGCGCGCAGCTTCCACCTGCTGGACCCGGCGGGGAACAAGGTGCAGCCGCTGTATCACCCGGCGGTATCCGGGCAGCGGTTGGTCTGACGCCCTGATAGGAGCGAGGTTGCTCGCGAACGAGGACGCACCGTGCCTTGCAGGTTCGCGAGCAAGCTCACTCCTGCAAAGAGCTGCTACCTGGGGCGGAAATCCAGGCATAAAAAACGCCGCGTTCCCAAGGGAATCGCGGCGTTTTTTCGACTGAACCGTCGGACGCTGCTTACTTCTCGACGAAGGCGCGCTCGATCAGGTAGTCGCCGGGCTCGCCCATGCGTGGGGAAATCTGCAGGCCGAAGCTGTTCAGCACTTCGCTGGTCTCGTCGAGCATGCTCGGGCTGCCGCAGATCATGGCGCGGTCGTGCTGCGGGTTCATCGGCGGTAGGCCGATGTCGGCGAACAGCTTGCCGCTGCGCATCAGGTCGGTCTGGCGGCCCATGCTGTGGAACTCTTCACGGGTGACCAGCGGGCAATAGATCAACTTCTCTTTCACCATGTCGCCGAAGTACTCATGCTCCGGCAGGACCTTGGTGATGAAGTCCGCGTAAGCGAGCTCGCTGACCCAGCGCACGCCGTGGACCAGGATGACCTTCTCGAAGCGCTCGTAGACTTCCGGGTCCTGGATCACCGACAGGAACGGCGCCATGCCGGTGCCGGTGCTCAGCAGGTACAGGTGCTTGCCGGGCTTGAGGTCGTCCAGCACCAGGGTGCCGGTGGGCTTGCGGCTGACCATCAGTTCGTCGCCTTCCTTCAGGTGCTGCAGACGCGAAGTCAGCGGACCGTCCGGGACCTTGATGCTGAAGAACTCCAGGTGCTCTTCGTAGTTCGGGCTGGCGATGCTGTACGCGCGCATCAGCGGACGACCGTTGACTTCCAGGCCGATCATCACGAACTGGCCGGTCTTGAAGCGCAGACCCGGGTTACGGGTGGTCTTGAAGCTGAAGAGGGTGTCGTTCCAGTGGTGCACGCTGAGAACGCGCTCGGTGTACAGGTTGCTCATCAAGGACTCCTAGGAGAAACGTGGCGCACCCCAGCAGATCCCGGACGTAGCGCAATTGCGCGACATTTTATAGGCGGCGACAATATCCGCAAAATAAATTATCTGGATATTGCTAATCCAAAACGCAGATAAGGCCGCATCATGTCGCCGCAAAAGGATACCTTCCGGGCATTCCGGCACCGGGGCGACGAAATGTCGCGCAGCCTTTTCGGAGCCATCGCCCATGAAATTCACCCTGCGCCAGCTCGAAGTCTTCGTCGCCGTCGCCCAGCAGGAAAGCGTCTCCCGCGCCGCTGCAGGGCTGTCCATGTCGCAGTCGGCGACCAGCACCGCCCTGGGCGAGTTGGAGCGGCAGTTCGACTGCAAGTTGTTCGATCGTTCCGGCAAACGCCTGACCCTCAACGCCCTCGGCCGCCAGTTGCTACCCCAGGCAGTGGCCCTGCTGGACCGCGGCAGCGAGATCGAAAACATGCTCAACGGCAAGAGCGCCTTCGGCTCGCTGGACCTGGGCGCCACCCTGACCATCGGCAACTACCTGGCGACCCTGCTGATCGGCACCTTCATGCAGCGCCAGCCCGACTGCCGGGTGCGCCTGCACGTGCACAACACCGCCCACGTGGTGCAGCGCGTGGCGCACTACGAACTCGACCTCGGGCTGATCGAAGGCGACTGCCAGCACCCGGACATCGAGGTGCAGCCCTGGATGGAAGACGAACTGGTGGTGTTCTGCGCACCGCAGCACCCACTCGCCCGCGAAGGCCACGCGAGCCTGGAGCGGCTGACGGAAGAAGCCTGGATCCTGCGGGAACAGGGTTCCGGCACGCGGCTGACCTTCGACCAGGCCATGCGACACCACGTGGAACCGCTGAACGTGCGGCTGGAGCTGGAACACACCGAGGCGATCAAGCGTGCGGTGGAGTCAGGGCTGGGCATCGGCTGCATCTCGCGCCTGGCCCTGCGCGACGCCTTCCGCCGCGGTAGCCTGGTTCCGGTGGAAACCCCGGACCTGGACCTGCGCCGGCAGTTCTACTTCATCTGGCACCGGCAGAAATACCAGACCGCGACCATGCGCGAGTTCCTGGAACTGTGCCGCAGCGAAACCGCCGGGGTGACGCGCAGCGACGATATTGTCCTGCCGATGATTCCCTGAAGTGTGCTTTTTTGTAGGACCGAGGGGCGCCCAACCCTTGCTCGCGAACGCTTCAAACCTGCGACATCAGTGTCAGGCCGTTCGCGAGCAAGCTCGTTCCTACAGGCCGTCAGCCGAGCAGGATGCCCGCCCAGGTCACGGTGATGATGGTCAGCGCGACGAACTGGGCCGCACTGCCCATGTCCTTGGCGTTCTTCGACAGCGGATGACGCTCCAGGGAAACCCGGTCCACCACCGCCTCGATGGCGGAATTGAGCAGTTCGACGATCAGCGCCAGCAGGCACACGGCGATCATCAGCGCGCGCTCGCCGCGGGTCACATCGCAGAAGAACGACAGCGGGATCAGGATGACGTTGATCAGCACCAGTTGGCGGAAGGCCGCTTCACCCTTGAAGGCGGCGGCGAAGCCGGCCAGCGAGTAGCCGGCGGCGTTGAAGATGCGTTTCAGGCCGGTCTGGCCCTTGAAGGGGGAGGCGGACACGTGTGGTTCTCACAGGCAAAGGTCGCGGCACTCTATACCAGCGATCGTCAAAAAGGGGTCAAGGCCATTACAGAATGTAACGACCCCTGAGCCGGAATATGGTGGCCTCAGGCCCCCGGCACCGACTCCATCTGCGCCAGCAACAGCGCCGCCTGGGTGCGGGTGCGTACGTTCAGCTTGCGGAAGATCGCGGTGACGTGAGCCTTCACCGTGGCTTCGGAGACACTCAGCTCGAAGGCGATCTGCTTGTTCAGCAGGCCTTCGCAGACCATGGTCAGCACACGGAACTGCTGCGGCGTCAGGCTGGCCAGGCCAGCGCTGGCGGCGCGCACGTCATCGCTCATCTCGGTCACGGCATCCACCTGCGGCGGCCACCAGACGTCACCATCGAGCACCGCCCGCACGGCCTGCTGCAGCACACTCAGTTCGCTGGACTTGGGGATGAAGCCACTGGCGCCGAACTCACGGGAGCGCTGTACCACGGCGGCATCTTCCTGGGCCGAGACCATCACCACCGGGATCTGCGGGTACTGCCCGCGCAACAGCACCAGGCCGGAGAAGCCGTAGGCGCCGGGCATGTTGAGGTCCAGCAGCACCAGATCCCAGTCGGCCTTCTCGTTCAGGCGCGTCTCCAGCTCCGCGATACTCGCGGCCTCCGACAGTCGCGCCTCGGGGCCAAGACCGATGGTCAGGGCCTGGTGCAGGGCACTGCGGAACAGCGGGTGATCGTCAGCGATCAGGATCTCGTAGGAAGCCATGAATTTTCCTTGAAGGCCGCGTCGAAGTACTGCCGTGGATAACAGCCAGACTTGCGCAGGAAAGGTCGGAGCAAGGATAGAGCACTGCTTGTCGCATTGTACGCAAAGACAACCCTCGGTGTCCGCCGCGAATACATCGCCCAACGGTACATACAGCGTGGTTTCAAAGCCCCTGCCAGTGTACCCGCCGAGAAGCCGCTCCCCTTTCCAAAGGCCCGGTGTTACGGCAGAGTTCCGCTTTTTTTCCTGCCTGTTACGAGAACAAGATGAAAAGCCATGCGCTACGCGCCGATATCCTGATGCTGTTCACCGCGATGATCTGGGGGGTCTCCTTCGTCGCGCAACGCCTCGGGATGGATGCCATCGGTCCCTTCCTCTATACCGGCCTGCGCTTCACCCTCGGCGCCGTGGCACTGCTGCCGCTGCTGGCCTGGTCGAGCAAGCGTGGCGCCCAGCCGTTCAACCGGGGCCAGATCCTCGCGGGCCTGGCCATCGGCACCGCACTGACCGTGGGGATCAACCTGCAGCAGGTTGGCCTGATGTTCACCAGCGTGACCAATTCCGGCTTCATCACCGGCCTGTACGTCATCATCGTGCCGCTGCTCGGCCTGCTGATCGGCCATCGAGCCGGCATGGGCACCTGGCTGGGTGCCGCGCTGGCCGTGACCGGCATGGCCATGCTGAGCATCGGCCCGGGCTTTCACGTCGCCTCCGGTGACTGGCTGCAATTGACCGGTGCCTTCGTCTGGGGCGGCCACGTGCTGCTCGTCGGCCTGTTCGCCAGCCGCTATGACCCGATCCGTCTGGCCTTCCTGCAGTTCGTCACCTGCGCGGTGGTGAGCATGATCCTGGCCGTGGTGTTCGAAGAGATTCACTGGGACGCCATCGTCCAGGCCGCCCCCGCCCTGATCTATGGCGGCCTGTTCGGCGTCGCCACCGGCTTCACCCTGCAGGTCATCGCGCAGAAGCACGCCATCGCCTCCCACGCGGCGATCATCCTCTCGCTGGAGGCGGTGTTTGCCGCCATCGCCGGCGCGCTGTTCCTCGACGAGACCCTGCATGTGCGCGGTTACTTCGGCTGCGCGCTGATGCTGGCCGGCATGCTGGTGGCACAGCTTTGGCCGAAGAAAGCCGAGGTGAAGGCGGTCTGATCTCTACTGCATAACGGAGCGAGACTGTTCGCGAGCAAGCTCGCTCCTGCAGGCTGGGGATTCGGCGGCACGAGCGCTTTTGGTAAGAGCAAGCTTGCTAGCGAACCGCACACCTCGGCGCCCACCCTGAAAATCACATTCATGCGATGAAGAGCCGATCTAGCGCTCGGTAAACGGTCTCAACGCCTGGTGCGCCGGGCTCTGCTCGTCCAGCGGCTGCTGGCGCTTGGAGCCCAGGTAACGCTCGCTGAACACATCCAGATAAGCGTCCAGCGCATCGCCGGCGCGGCGGTCACCGGCCAGCCCGAGGCAAAGCGCAGCGACTTCGGCGGTGCACAGGTGCTCGTCGAACTTGGAGCGGCGCAGGCGATAGCGTGACAGGGCATCGGGGGTGATGCTCAGCACGGGGAAACGGTCCAGGTAGGGGCTCTTGCGGAACATCTTGCGCGCCTCATTCCAGGTGGCGTCGAGCAGGATGAACAGCGGGCGCTTGCCGGCCTGCGGCTCCACCGTGGTCACTACGCGCTCGGGCTGGACGAACTCGCCGGGGAATACCACATACGGCTGCCACTGCGGATCGTCGAGCAGCGCCAGCAGCGCCGGATCGACCTCAATACGCGACCAGCCGAACGCCCAGGTGTCGGGCACCGTCTCGGCGATCAGCCAGCCGGTATTGCTCGGTTTGAGCGGCTCGGTGTCGAACATCACCAGGCACATCGCCGCGTTGGACTCGACCTGCGGGCGCAGGCCGCACATGCAGTAGTTCGGCCGCAGGCGGCAACCGGGACAGCGTGGCGAGCGCGAGCCACGGGCCACGAAGGGCTTGAGGCAGCGGGCCAGGCGCTCATCACGCAGGCGGGCGACAGCGTGGCTCATCGGGCCACCGGGGTGCGGAAGATCGGACGGTACATCGAAGGCTCGAACGGGGCGACGGGTGCGGACCGCCGATTGTACCAGAGCTGCAACCTGCCTCCCTGTACACGGCCGAGTGGCGATGAAAGTCGCGACCGGCTTCGCGTCATCCCTCGACGAAGTTGGCCGCCTGACGTGCCGGACAGCGGGCTGCGGCAATCGAATCTCGGCAGGGAGGTCGTTTTCGGGGACAATAGGCGGCTGTAATGACCAGCGAACCCGGAAGGCTCGCCACGGTCGAATCGGCACCATTGTCAGGAGATGCCCATGCTGCGCCTCACCGCCCTCGCCCTCTGCCTCGTTCTTCCCGTCGCGCATGCCGCCTCGAAGAAGGACTTCGAACTGACCCAGACCCTGGAAAAGGTCGCCAAGGAAAGCAGCGAAGGCACCCCACGCGCGATCAACGAGGACATCCTCGACCAGGGCTACACCGTCGAGGGCCCGCAACTGATCAACCACCTGAGCGTGCGCGCCAGCCATGCCGAGCGCATGCGCGAAAACCCGGACAGCGTGCGCAGCCAGCTGGGCGACAGCGTCTGCAGTAATACCGCCTACCGCCAACTGCTGGCCGAGGGCGCGATCCTCACCTACAGCTTCACCGAGTACAAGACCAACGCCCCGGTCGCCACCGAGCGTTTCGACGCCGGCAGCTGCAAGATCAAGCTGAAGAAGTAAATCGCCTGCATGCTCGACAAGGAAATGTTGCTGAAGATCGCGCGCACGCCAATGCCCTTCGGCAAGTATCAGGGCCGCATGCTGGTGGACCTGCCGGACGAGTACCTGCTGTGGTTCCACAAGAAGGGCCAGTTCCCGGCCGGCGAACTGGGCCGATTGATGCAACTGACCTTGGAACTGAAGATCGACGGCCTCGACGGCCTGATCAAGCCACTCAAGCGCTGAAGTCCGCGCAACCGCCGGATGGCGGTTGCGCCAGCGCCGATCAACGCAGGATGGCTGGGTTTTCCTTGGCGGCCACCGCTGCCGCCTCGTCCGGTGCGAGCAAGGCGCTGCGGGGGATGTCCAGCAGTCGCGCACAGGCCGCCAGTACATGGGCCCAGCTGCAACGGTTGGCGAACAGCATGCCCGCCTCGTCCAGCGTTCCACCCTGGTTACGATATCCCAGGACCGCCGTCTTCAGCGCATCGGGCAGGATAGGCCAGAGGTGTCCACGCGCCACCTCCGGGCGCATGTGGGTGAGCAGCACGCGCCGCTCGTAGTGGTCGGGGAACAGACGCATGGCGATGGACTCGTCCGCCAGCGCTTGTAGCTCCCAATTGTCGCGCGGCGCGCGGAAGCGCCCCGGCTCCTGCAGATAAACCAGTCGATAAGGATAGCCAGCCTCCTCCAGCCGCAAGGCAGCGCGGCGCATCTCGGCCAACTGGTAACTGCCGTTGGCGATCAGCAGCAGCGGTTCGGCGCCGGGATGCTCGTCCAGCAGGATTGCGCCATCTCGCGCCAGCTGCTCGGCCTGAGCCTGGGTAAATACCGATGGCCGCTCGCGCTTGGGGGCCACGATGCAGGCCAACTGCCCGCGGCTGCGATAGATGTCCGGCAACAGCGCCAACAGGCTGTTGTGGTCGGCCGGGAAAACTACCCGCACCATGTCGTTCATCTCGCCCAGCAGCGCCTCGCAGAAGGTGGTGTCCTGGTGGGATTGCTGGTTTTTACCGTTCTCCCAGGTATGCGAGGTCGCCACCAGCGGCCAGCCGAGCCAGCCTGCCGGACGCCCTGCTTCCTTCTGCTGGCGGGCGAAGATCAGCGTCTGGCGCACCGCACCGAGCATCTTCACGCAGAAGGCTTCATAGCTGGCCACCAGGTTCAGCCCGCCCTGGTTGGCCAGGCAGGCGGAAACCACTGCCTCCTCGTTGAGCGCGGTGATAATCCGGCCATCCACGGCTTCCAGGTCGCTCTCCGGCTCGCTCACCCGGTGCCGCAGCGCCTTGAGCACGCCGCCCAGGCGGTTGCTCGCCAACTCGTCCGGATTGCCGACACGGGCGCGCAGGTCCGGGTTGGCGCCACACAGGTCGACGTAGAAGCGATCCAGAGCGGCCATGGGGGAGCATTCATCATTGCGGTAATGCAGCGGGGGAATCGAAGGCTCAATGGGCCGACGCACGGCGAGCGGGTTATCCCGTTCCAGTACTCGGCCGCTGCGCGAAGCAATGAAGAGCTGACAAGCCTCGGCAAGTTCATCGGGCTCGACCCAGAGCGGCGCCGCATGCTGGTTGAACAGGTCGCGCGCCTCGGCATCCTCGCTGGGATTGCCCGGTAGCGGCAGGTTGTGCGCGGCATTGCTGCCAGCGCCATAGAACCCATAGCCCTTGGTCGTTTCGGCGATGCCGTAAGGAATCGGTAAAGGGTAGCGAAGGATGCCGCGCTCCTTCTCATCGACGCGGTGCTGCAGCCGCTCTTCCATTTCCCACAGGGCACAGACGAAAGCTGCCGGGTCGCGGCCATCGAAGCTGATCGGATCGAATCCGCAGCGGCGCAGATGAAGCTTGAAGCCTTCCAGCCCTTCGTGGGTGCCCAGGTCGGTGCGCTGCTCGATACGCCGGCCATTGGCGATCATCACCGGCAAGGCCGTGCCACAGTCCTCGGCGCGCCACCAGCGGGGAATCCAGTCGCTACCGCGCTGCTCCTCGGCAGCGCCGTCGGAGAGGAAGGCCACCAGGGTCTCGCCCGGCAGCGGCATGTGCGCATACATCAACTCGGCGAAGCCGAGGTATCCACCTTCGGCAACCCCGCCGGCGGTGTGCGGATTGACGTGGCTGCCCAAAGGAGCGGCAACCTTGCCTTCCGGCGTCTGCGCATAGCTGTAGAAGTCCTGCACCAGCCGATCCAGACCAGCTTCGCCATTCCCGTAGGCTGCGGCCTGTTCCGGATGCAGGTTGCCGGTGAGCACGTTGAGCGCGTCGATCGCTGCCACGCAGTGCCCTTGCCCCATCAGCCAGCCGCGTGTCCTGCCGCTCAGGGCATTCAGGGCGAGGTAGCCCGCATAGGCTGGCACCATGTTCAGCGCGCCGCCGGTATGTCCTTCGGGCTGAGCCTTGAAATCTTCGGGCTGCAAGGGTGCGCCATCGAGGCGGACACGCCTGGCGTAGGTCATGTGCGCCACCAGCCAGAGGCCGGCGCAGGTCAGGCGATCCAGCGCGCCGAACAGCCGGTAGACGCTGGCCAGATCCGGCTGCCGGCCGTACTGGACCAATTGATGAGCCACACGAAAGACCGCCGCCTGGGTCTGCACGCTATGCTGAAGCGGACCACGGCCTTGCAGCCAGCGGGCATATTCCGGCTCGGCTGCCGCATGGGCGGCAAGCTCCTCGGGGCTTGGCAGGATCTGTGACATGTCGGCTCTCCCTTGGTTATGCCGGGAAGTCTAGGTCTCCAGAGATCGGACAGGCGCTGACATGCATCAACGACCGTCCCGACCATTCGAGCAAGGCTGAAAGAGAATTCCGACAAGGAGACGACATGGCGCTTCTCACCTTCATCGGCGCAATCCAGGAAGTCACCGGTTCCTGCTACCTCCTGGAAACCCGCGACGGCGTCCGCGTGCTGCTCGAATGCGGAATGCGCCAGGGGCGCAGCGGCAACAAGGGCACCCGCGACAACGAGGCGACCAACCGCACACCCTTCCCCTTCGATCCGCAGGAGCTCGACGCCGTCGTACTGTCCCACGCCCATCTGGATCACAGCGGCTTGCTGCCGCGCCTGGCAAAGGAAGGCTACAAGGGACCGATCTACGCCACCGAATCCTGCTGCGATCTGCTGGAACTGATGCTGATGGATTCGGCGCACATCCAAGAGAAGGACGCCGAGTGGGAAAACAAGTGGCGCACCCGCCTCGGCAAGCCCCCCGTCAAGCCGCTGTACACCGTCGAAGACGCTTCCCGCGCGCTGAACCAGCGCCGCCGCGTCAGCTATGGCAGCACGGTGGACGTAGCGCGCGGCATCCGCGTGACCTTCCATAACGCCGGGCACATCCTCGGCTCGGCCATCGTTGAACTGGAAATCCATGAGTTCGGCTCGACCCGCCGTCTGGTGTTCTCCGGGGACCTGGGCAGCACCTGCTCGCCCCTTATGCGCACACCCACGCCGCTATCCCGCGCCGACGTGGTGCTGCTGGAATCCACCTACGGCGACCGCGACCACCGCGATGCCAACGATACGCTACTGGAACTGGCCGGCATCCTCCAACGCGCGCAGAACGAGGGCGGCAACGTGTTGATCCCGTCCTTCGCCGTGGGCCGCACCCAGGACCTGATCTACTACCTCGGACGCTTCTACCAGGAGGGCCGCCTGCCGCAGCAGGTCGTCTATCTCGACAGCCCCATGGCCGCCCAGGCCAACAACATCTACCTGCAGCACATCGGCGAGATCGCCGACGTCGACCGCGAATACATGCGCGGCACCGGCACCGCCAAGGTCGGCGAGTGGCTGCCGATCCTGCGTACCACCCAGAGCGCGGATGAATCCATGTCGCTGAATCGCATCAAGAGCGGCGCCATCATCATCGCCGGCAGCGGCATGTGCACCGGTGGGCGCATCGTCCATCACCTCAAGCACAACCTCTGGCGCGAGGAATGCCACATCGTCTTCCCAGGCTTCCAGGCCAAGGGCACGTTGGGACGCGCCATCGTCGACGGTGCCGAATCGGTGCGCATCCTGCGCCAGCGCATCAGCGTGAAAGCACAGATCCACACCCTTGGCGGGTTTTCCGCCCATGCGGGACAATCACAATTAATTCAGTGGGTTGGCCACTTCGAACACAAACCCGAGCTATACCTGATACATGGCGAGCGGGAAAAGATGGATGTACTCAAGGGTGCACTCCAGGATCGCCTGAACTGGACGGCCAACATTCCGGAGCCTGGAGACCGGATCGCCATCTGAGATCGAGGCCTCACCGACTGTCACACCCGCGTGCCAGACTGGGCTGGCCTACTGCTGAACCCTGTGCGTGCGGCGTAGCGCCAAGGCGTAACGACCAGAGCCACCTTGTGTGGCCGGCGCCCCCATGGACAGGCGATCAGGGGTTGATGAACAAGGAGTATCAACATGCCCTACGAGCCCGACGACTACCTCTCCAGACACTTCCAGACCAGCGGCACTGACCTTGCGCAGAAGATTGAGGAACTGGCCGCACTGGCCGCTCCCGGCGACAGCCAGAACCTGCCGCTGTACCGTGAGATGCTCACCACCGTCGCCCGCATGGCCCAGGCCGACCGCAACCGCTGGGACGCCAAGATCATGCTGCAGACCCTGCGCGAGATGGAGCACGCCTTCAGCACCCTGGAGCAGTTCAAACGTCGCCGCAAAGTTACCGTATTCGGCTCGGCGCGCACGCCGGCCGATCACCCCGTCTACGCCTTGGCCCGCGAGTTGGGCGAAACCCTGGCGCGCTACGACCTGATGGTCATCACCGGCGCAGGCGGCGGCATCATGGCCGCGGCCCACGAGGGAGCCGGACTGGAGAACAGCCTGGGCTTCAACATCACCCTGCCCTTCGAGCAGCACGCCAATCGCATCGTGGATGGCACCAGCAACCTGCTGTCGTTCCACTTCTTTTTCCTGCGCAAGCTGTTCTTCGTCAAGGAAGCCGACGCACTGGTGCTCTGCCCCGGCGGCTTCGGTACTCTCGACGAGGCGCTGGAAGTGCTGACCCTGATCCAGACCGGCAAGAGCCCGCTGGTGCCGGTTGTGCTGCTTGACCAACCGGGCGGGCATTACTGGGACCACGCCCTGGAATTCATCAAGGAGCAGCTCGAAGACAACGGCTACATCCTGCCCAGCGACATGAACCTGATGAGGCTAGTGCACTCAGCCGAGGAGGCCGCCGAGGAAATCGCCCAGTTCTACAGCAACTTCCACTCCAGCCGCTGGCTCAAGGATCGCTTCGTCATCCGCCTCAACCATCCGCTGAGCGTGCGCGCGTTGCAATTGCTGGAGCGCGAGTTTGGCAGCCTCTGCGTCACGGACGGCTTCCACCAGCAACCCTACAGCGAATCGGAACTGGATGAACCGGAGTTCTCCCACCTCACCCGTCTAGCCTTCGCTTTCAACGGCCGTGACCAGGGGCGACTGCGCGAGCTGCTGAACTTCATCAACCAGCCGGAGAACTGGGAACACTGATTTCCTGGCTCCGAGAACAAACAAGGCACCCGCATGGGGTGCCTTGTTCATTTCAATCATCTGATCGTCGACCGCTCAGAAGCCGACTGATGGCTTCCATCGAGTAACCCCGATAACTCAGGAAACGCCCTTGCTGGGCTCGCTCGCGGGCATCCTGTGGCAGCCGGGCGAACTTGCGGCGCCAGACTTCACGCAGGTTTTCGCTCCAATCGACGCCGCACAAGCGCAGCGCACCGTCGATCTCACCACGTGGCAAACCCCGCTGCGACAACTCCTCGCGAATCCGCACCGGACCGTAACCTGCTCGCGCACGGCTGGCGATGTAGCTTTCCAGGTAACGGCTTTCATTGAGCAACCCCTCCTCGGCCAGACGGTCGAGGGCGGGGTCGATCAGGTCCTGCGTGGCGCCGCGTTGCCGCAGCTTGCGCGAGAGCTCTGCCCGGCCATGCTCGCGTCTTGCCAGCAGGTCCATGGCGACCCGTCGCACCGCGACGAGGTTATCGAGCTCGCTGGTCATCGCGATCAATAATCGGCTTCAGCTTCCGCTTCGGCCTCAGCCGCAGCGAGTTCGGCCTTGGTCGGCGCTGGCTGGTTGGTCAGCAGTTGTTCGCGGATGGCCTTGTCGAGGGTGTTGCAGATCTCGGCGTTGTCTTCCAGGAACTTGGCGGCGTTGGCCTTGCCCTGGCCGATCTTGCTGCCCTGGTAGCTGTACCAGGCGCCGGACTTCTCGATCAGGCCCAGCTGCACGCCCAGGTCGATGATTTCGCCGGTGCGGTAGATGCCGCGGCCGTACATGATCTGGAACTCGGCCTGACGGAACGGCGGGGCGACCTTGTTCTTCACGACCTTGACGCGGGTTTCACTACCGACCACCTCGTCGCCTTCCTTCACCGCGCCGGTCCGGCGGATGTCGAGACGAACGGAGGAGTAGAACTTCAGCGCGTTACCACCGGTGGTGGTTTCCGGGTTGCCGAACATCACACCGATCTTCATGCGGATCTGGTTGATGAAGATGACCAGGCAGTTGGCGTTCTTGATGTTGCCGGTGATCTTGCGCAGCGCCTGGGACATCAGGCGGGCCTGCAGGCCGACGTGTTGATCGCCCATCTCACCTTCGATTTCGGCCTTGGGCACCAGGGCCGCCACGGAGTCGACGATGATCACGTCAACGGCGTTGGAACGCACCAGCATGTCGGTGATTTCCAGCGCCTGTTCGCCGGTGTCCGGCTGGGATACCAGCAGGTCGTCGACGTTGACGCCCAGCTTGCCGGCGTAATCCGGGTCCAGCGCGTGCTCGGCGTCGACGAAGGCGCAGGTGGCGCCGGCTTTCTGGGCCTGGGCGATGACCGACAGGGTCAGGGTGGTCTTACCCGAGGATTCCGGACCGTAGATCTCGACGATACGGCCCTTCGGCAGACCGCCGATGCCCAGCGCAATGTCCAGACCCAGCGAGCCGGTGGAGATGGCGGGGATAGCCTGGCGCTCATGGTCGCCCATGCGCATGACCGCGCCTTTGCCGAATTGGCGTTCGATCTGTCCCAGGGCCGCGGCCAGGGCGCGCTTCTTGTTGTCGTCCATTGAAGTCCTCGCGAAGTCAGGCGGCCGGGCGGCCACGAACAACTGTATAAGTAGCCAGTATTATTCCACAGGGCAAGCCGCTCGCCTACCCCTGAATCGGATTTTCCCCGTCCGCCAGTCGCAACAGCCCTTCCAGAGCGGTCGCCACCGTCTGCCGGCGTACCGCTTCCCGATCACCGGCATATAGACGGCGTTCGCTGTACACCTTTTCACCTTTGCGCCAAGCCAGCCAGACAGTGCCTACCGGCTTCTCGGCAGAACCGCCATCCGGCCCGGCAATACCGCTCACCGCCACGGCGATATCCGCACCACTGCGAGGCAAGGCGCCAGCAACCATGGCCTCGACCACCTCTCGACTCACCGCGCCGACCCTTGGAAACAGCTCGGCCGGCACGTCCAACTGGCGGGTCTTCTGGGTATTGGAATAAGTGACGTAGCCCGCCTCGAACCAGGCGGAACTCCCGGAGACGCGCGTGATCGCCTCGGCGATGCCACCACCGGTGCAGGATTCGGCGGTGGTGACGCGTAATGTCTTGGCAGCCAATCGAGCGCCCAGTCGGGCAGAGAGGTCTGTAATAAAGGAATCGGTAACGGACACAGTGCGCTCCGGGGTTAAAGTAGACCAGGCGGATACCGTACACTAGACGCTTTTGCATGTTGAAGCCGGACAGCCAGAAGCCATGAGTCAGAGCGACCTCTCCGCCCACACACCGATGATGCAGCAGTACTGGAAGCTGAAGAACCAGCACCCGGATCAACTGATGTTCTACCGTATGGGCGACTTCTACGAGCTGTTCTACGAGGACGCCAAGAAGGCCGCCAAGCTGCTGGACATCACTCTCACCGCGCGCGGACAGTCTGCCGGCAACTCCATCCCGATGGCGGGCATCCCGTTCCACTCCGCCGAGGGCTACTTGGCCAAGCTGGTGAAGCTCGGCGAATCAGTGGTGATCTGCGAGCAGATCGGCGACCCGGCCACCAGCAAGGGGCCGGTGGAGCGCCAGGTCGTACGTATTCTCACTCCCGGCACCGTCAGCGACGAAGCGCTGCTAGATGAGCGCCGGGACAACCTGATTGCTGCCGTGCTGGGTGATGAGCGCCTGTTCGGCCTGGCCGTGCTGGACATCACCAGCGGCCGATTCAACGTCCAGGAAATCAAGGGCTGGGAAACCCTGCTCGCCGAACTGGAGCGCCTGAATCCCGCCGAGCTGCTGATCCCCGACGACTGGCCTCAGGGCCTGCCGGCGGAGAAACGCCGTGGCGCGCACCGCCGTGCGCCCTGGGACTTCGATCGCGACTCGGCGAAGAAGAGCCTGTGCCAGCAATTCGGCGTCCAGGATCTCAAGGGCTTCGGCTGCCAGGAACTGACTCTCGCCATCGGCGCCGCCGGCTGCCTGCTCGCTTACGCCAAGGAAACCCAGCGTACTGCCCTGCCACACCTGCGCAGCCTGCGTCACGAGCGCATCGACGATACCGTAATCCTCGATGGTGCCACGCGCCGCAACCTGGAACTGGACATCAACCTGGCTGGCGGCCGTGACAACACCCTGCAATCGGTGGTGGACCGCTGCCAGACCGCCATGGGCAGCCGCCTGCTGACCCGTTGGCTGAACCGTCCGTTGCGCGACCGCGCGGTGCTGGAAGCCCGCCAGGACTCGATCACCTGCCTGCTGGAGCGTTATCGCTTCGAAATCCTCCAGCCGCAGTTGAAGGAAATCGGCGACGTCGAACGTATCCTCGCCCGTATCGGCCTGCGCAATGCCCGCCCGCGCGACCTCGCTCGTCTGCGCGACGCCCTCGCGGCCCTGCCTGAACTGCAGAACGGCATGACCGAGCTGGAATCCCCGCACCTGGGCGAGTTGGCCGTCAGCATCCGCACCTACCCCGAGCTGGCCGACCTGCTGGCCCGGGCGGTGATCGAAAACCCGCCAGCAGTGATCCGCGACGGCGGCGTCATCGCCCGCGGCTACGATGCCGAGCTGGATGAACTGCAGATGCTCAGCGAGAACGCCGGCCAGTATCTGATGGACCTGGAAACCCGCGAAAAAGCCCGCACCGGCCTGCCGAACCTGAAAGTCGGCTACAACCGCATCCACGGTTACTACATCGAACTGCCGCGCGTGCAGGCCGAACAGGCCCCCGCCGATTATATTCGCCGCCAGACCCTGAAAGGCGCCGAGCGCTTCATCACCCCGGAACTGAAGGCTTTCGAAGACAAGGCGCTATCGGCCCAGAGCCGCGCCCTGGCCCGCGAGAAGCAGCTTTACGAGGAACTGCTGGAACTGCTGATCGGCCAATTGGCGCCGCTGCAGGACACCGCCGCTGCCCTGGCCGAACTGGATGTGCTGTCCAACCTCGCCGAGCGCGCGCTGAACCTCGATCTGAACTGCCCGCGCTTTGTCGAGGAATCCGGCATTCTCATCGAGCAAGGCCGCCACCCCGTGGTCGAGCAGGTACTGGATACGCCGTTCGTCGCCAACGACCTGAACCTCGATGAAGACACTCGCATGCTGGTGATAACCGGCCCAAACATGGGCGGTAAATCAACCTATATGCGGCAAACAGCGCTTATCGTGCTGCTAGCGCACATAGGTAGTTTTGTGCCGGCGGCGCGCTGCGAACTGTCGCTGGTGGACCGGATCTTCACCCGTATCGGCTCTTCCGACGACCTCGCTGGCGGTCGCTCCACCTTCATGGTGGAAATGAGCGAAACCGCGAACATCCTCCACAACGCCAGCGACCGCAGCTTGGTGCTGATGGACGAAGTGGGCCGCGGCACCAGCACCTTCGACGGCCTGTCGCTGGCCTGGTCCGCGGCTGAACACCTGGCGAAACTGCGAGCTTTCACCCTGTTCGCCACCCACTATTTCGAGCTGACCGTGCTGCCGGAAAACGAACCGGCGGTGGCGAACGTGCACCTCAACGCCACCGAACACAACGAACGCATCGTCTTCCTGCACCACGTGCTGCCTGGTCCGGCAAGTCAGAGTTACGGCCTGGCGGTGGCGCAATTGGCTGGCGTGCCGGGTGCGGTCATTCAGCGCGCCCGTGAACACTTGGCACGCCTGGAAACCACCAGCCTGCCCCACGAAGCACCACGCTCGAGCGACCCGAAAAGCCCGGCGCCGCTGCAAAGCGATCTGTTCGCCAGCCTGCCGCACCCGATCGTTGAAGAGCTGATGCATGTCAGCCCCGACGACCTGACACCACGTCAAGCTCTCGAATTGTTATATGCATGGAAGACGCGAGTCTGACGAACCGCTGGACAAGCTGCTAGAATCGCGCGCGCTTAGCCGCCCGCCTGAGGAGAAAATTAGAAATGACCTTCGTCGTCACCGACAACTGCATCAAGTGCAAATACACCGATTGCGTGGAAGTATGCCCGGTGGACTGCTTCTACGAAGGCCCGAACTTCCTGGTCATCCACCCGGATGAGTGCATTGACTGCGCCCTGTGCGAACCGGAATGTCCGGCACAGGCGATCTTCTCCGAGGACGAGGTCCCGGATGGCATGCAGGAGTTCATCGAGCTGAACAAGGATCTGGCCGATGTATGGCCGAATATCACCGAGAAGAAGGATTCCCTGCCGG
This sequence comes from Pseudomonas sp. HS-18, assembly GCF_020401845.1. Classification (NCBI taxonomy): domain Bacteria; kingdom Pseudomonadati; phylum Pseudomonadota; class Gammaproteobacteria; order Pseudomonadales; family Pseudomonadaceae; genus Pseudomonas; species Pseudomonas sp. HS-18. The sequence continues at coordinate 1,909,446 of NZ_CP084413.1, read as the reverse complement.
ACGCCGAAGAGTGGGACGGCAAGCCGAACAAGATGCAGTACCTGGAGCGCTGATCCGCGCTGCCAACCAAAACACGAAAGGCCCGCTCAGTGCGGGCCTTTCTGTATCCGGACATCACTTTCTTGCAGGCAAAAAAAGGGGCGGGATAACCCGCCCACTCTTTCTTCCTTTTTTCATCATCCTGATGAACCGCTTCCCGCGGTGCTCCTGACCGACATCCTTACCGGTCTGCGCCTTTCCGTGTACGCAGGAGTGATATTACCCGCCTGCCGGAACTCAGCAACTGGGGCACTTCCGCGCACCCAGCCGGTCTCGCAGCCGGGATAAAAATAAAATCCTTTAAAAACAATAAGATAAGAAAAATAGAAGTCACAGCTGGCGACTCTTCAAGCTGAACACTCACACGCTATGTAAGCGAATGCTTACATCAGAGCGCATAAAAAAGCCCGGATTCATCCGGGCTTGTTCATTGTCGACTTGGCAGCTACTGGAACAGCGCGTCGCTCGACAGGCCGTTTTTCTCGAGGATCTCGCGCAGACGCTTGAGGGCCTCAACCTGGATCTGCCGAACTCGCTCGCGGGTCAGGCCGATTTCCTGGCCAACCTCCTCCAGGGTGCTGCTTTCATGGCCGCGCAGGCCAAAGCGACGAATCACCACCTCGCGCTGCTTATCGGTCAGCTCCGACAACCACTGATCGATGCTCTCGCTGAGATCGTCGTCCTGCAGTAACTCACAGGGGTCGGTTGGACGATCATCGGTCAGGGTATCGAGCAGCGTCTTATCCGAGTCAGGGCCGAGAGAGACGTCCACCGAAGTGACGCGCTCGTTCAGACCGAGCATCCGCTTGACCTCTTCCACCGGCTTCTCGAGCAGGTTGGCGATTTCCTCGGGCGACGGCTCGTGGTCCAGTTTATGGGTCAGCTCGCGAGCGGCCCGCAAGTAGACGTTGAGCTCCTTCACCACGTGAATCGGCAATCGAATGGTGCGGGTCTGGTTCATGATGGCCCGCTCGATGGTCTGACGAATCCACCAGGTCGCGTAGGTGGAGAAACGGAAGCCGCGCTCCGGGTCGAATTTCTCCACCGCGCGGATCAGCCCAAGGTTGCCCTCTTCGATCAGGTCGAGCAGGGAAAGGCCGCGATTGACGTACCGTCGCGCGATCTTCACCACCAGACGCAGGTTGCTTTCGATCATCCGTCGCCGGCCGGCCGGGTCGCCCTTCTGCGCGAGTCGCGCAAAGTGGACTTCCTCTTCCGGGGTCAGAAGCGGCGAGAAACCGATTTCATTCAGATACAACTGGGTCGCGTCGAGCGCGCGGCTGTAATCGATGTGCTTGTGTTGCTTGAGAGAGGAGAGTGAGGTGGCTTTAGGAGTGACTCGAAGCGATACCTGCTCTTCGGCAAATGATTCTTCGAGGATGATGCCAGGCTCCAGGAGGAGCACTTCATCATCGACGTCAAACTCCGGCCCTTCTTTTTTAAGTGCCATGTCGTTATCCCTTGCTGAGTTCGACAACAAGTCCCGGTGCGACCTTATCCTTAGGACACCGAGGCCCGCTCACCCACGCAGGGGAACAGCTACCGTCAACGACTTGGCAAGTATTGCAGCGGATCTACAGGCTTACCCTGGCGGCGAATCTCGAAGTGCAGCTTCACCCGGTCAGTCCCTGTGGAGCCCATCTCGGCAATGTTCTGCCCGACTTTGACCTGTTGCCCTTCCCGCACCAGCAACCTGCGGTTGTGACCGTAGGCGCTTACGTAGGTATCGCTGTGCTTGATGATCACGAGTTCGCCGTAGCCCCGCAAACCACTACCGGCGTACACCACCGTGCCATTAGACGCAGCTAGGACAGGCTGGCCCAATTGCCCGGCTATATCAATCCCTTTATTCAAACTGCCGTTTGATGCAAAACGCCCAATAAGCGTGCCATTGGTTGGCCAGATCCAGCCTCCCGGCGCCCCCCCTGCAACCGCCGGAGTTCCGCCGCTGGCGGGCGGTTGTGCTGGTGCGGTGACGGCGGGCGTGGTCGGTTTGCTGGCGGTCGCCGGGGTAGATGTCGGTTTGTTGACAACAACTGGCGCGACAGGCGTAGCACCTTTGGCGACAGACGGTGCAGCCGTCGATCCGCCGTCAAAGCGAATGGCCTGGCCTGGGCGAATGGTGTAGGGCGCGGAGATGTTGTTGCGCGCAGCCAGGGCTTTCCAGTCCCAGCCATAGCGGAAGGCGATGGAGTACAACGTGTCACCGGGGCGCACCACATATTGGCCACTGGTGACAGCTGGCTTCTGCTGGGCGTTGCGGTCCACCACGGTTGTGGTACTGCGCGAAGTCGAAGAACAGGCCGCCAGCAGAGAGCAGACGGCAATGGCCACCACAGCGTGGCCCAGGCCCTTGATCCAGTTCCGTTGACACAGGGTCGCTGTCAAGCTCACCCATCCCCCTTATCCATGAATTGACGTCCAGCCTCACTGGCCGGCAGTAACCGCAGCCTTGACCGGCCTGCTCTCAGCCTAGCGGACCGTTGAGCAGCGGGACAAAGCGGACGGAGTCCAGCACCTGCCGCTGGAAGCCGTCCTCGGTGCGGACGATCAGCATCAGTTGCTGCACCTCGCCGCCGCCTACCGGAATCACCAGCCGCCCCCCGGGCGCCAGCTGGTCCAGCAATGCCTGCGGGACCTCGGCCGCAGCTGCGGTGACGATGATGCCGTTGTAAGGCGCCAGGGCGGGCCAGCCTTCCCAGCCATCGCCCCAACGAAAGACAACATTTCTCAGGTTTAGCTCCGCAAGTCGCTCCTTGGCGCGGTCCTGCAGGGCCTGGATGCGCTCGACGGAGAACACCCGCTCCACCAGTTGCGACAGCACGGCGGTCTGGTACCCGGAGCCGGTGCCGATCTCCAGTACCTTGTCCAACGGGCCTGCAGCCAGCAGCAACTCGGTCATCCGCGCCACCATGAAGGGCTGCGAAATGGTCTGGTTGTGCCCGATGGGCAGCGCGGTATCTTCGTAGGCGCGGTGCGACAGCGCTTCATCGACGAACAGATGGCGCGGGGTACGGCGGATTACTTCCAGCACGTGGGCGTTGGACAGCCCCTCTTCGTACAAACGCTGGATCAGCCGCTCACGGGTACGCTGGGAGGTCATGCCGATGCCGCCGCGGCGGGACAATTCATTGGCCATGGTCGAGCCCTCCGAGCCAGTCGCCAAGGACATTGAACGCCTCCCGGAAGGTCCGGTCCATCTGCAGTGGCGTAATCGACACGTACCCCTGCATGACGGCATGGAAATCGGTGCCCTCGCCGCCGTCTTCGGCGTCGCCGGCGGCGGCAATCCAGTAGCCTTCCTTGCCGCGCGGGTTGACCACCTTGACCGGCGGCTTGGCGCGAGCACGATGCCCCAGGCGAGTCAGTTGGATGCCCTTGATGCGCTCCAGCGGCAGGTTGGGGATATTCACGTTGAGCACGGTACGCGGCGGCAGATCGAGCTTCTCGTGGGACTCCACCAGCAGGCGGGCGAAATGCATCGCGGCCGGCAGGTTGTCCGTCAAGCGCGAACACAGCGAGAAGGCGAAGGCCGGCCGGGACAGGAAACGCCCTTCCAGGGCTGCGGCCACGGTACCCGAGTAGAGCACGTCATCGCCCAGGTTGGCGCCGAGATTGATACCCGAGACGACCATCTCCGGCACTTCTTCGAGCAGACCGTTGAGGCCCAGGTGCACGCAGTCGGTCGGAGTGCCGTTGAGGCTGATGAAACCATTGCCCAGGCGATGGGGATGCAGCGGCCGATCCAGCGTCAGCGAACTACTCGCTCCGCTACGATCGGCTTCCGGGGCGATCACGATGCAGTCCGCATAATCGGACAGCGCGTCGTGAAGCGCGGCGATACCGGGTGCAGTGACCCCGTCGTCGTTGGCAATCAATATGCGCATGGGCTTTCCGTCTGCCCTGCCGGCACGAGGTCGATCAGCTCGCGCACTACCACGGTGGCGAAGCAGCCAGCCGGCAGGACGAATTCCAGTTGCAGAATGTCAGGGGCGGGATAATGCCATGTAAGGCCCGGGATGGGGAGGCGCAGAATGCGCCGTTCGTGCGCCATGTCCGCACTGGCGAGCCACTGGCAAAGCGCCATCTCCGCTTGCTGCACGCTGCGTTCGATATCTCCCGGCCGGTTCGCCGCGGGTGAATCACCCTCGCCCCACATGGGGCCGGTGGGGTGCAGGTCGAGTGCGGCGAGACGCGGGTCGGAGCATTCCGCTTCGCCGGCGGGGAAGAAGCTGCGGCTGTCGGTGAACGCCAACAGGTCGCCGACCAGCGCCTGGTTCCAGGTGCCTTCGGCCACCCGGCGAGCCAGCACCTGATTGAAGACATAGCTGCGCGCTGCCGAGAGCAGGCGCGAGCGCATGTTGCGATGCTCCGGCAGCTTGCCGCGCTCGGCGAAGCCACGAGCATCGAAGACGTTCCCGCCACCATGGCCGAAGCGCTGGGTGCCGAAGTAGTTCGGTACGCCCTGGGCCACGATGGCCTTCAGGCGCGCTTCGAGCTGCTCGCGCTGTGCCTGCAGCTCGGTCAGGCGCAAGGTGAAGCCGTTGGCCGAATGTGCACCGCGCTGCAGTTTGCGGCGATGGCGATTGCGCTCGAGGATTCGCAGAGTGTCGTCCTCGGCGGCAGTCAGGTCCGGATCGGACTTCCCCGGCAAGTGCAGACTGAACCACTGGCGGGTCAGCGCCTGGCGGTCCTTGAGACCGGCATAGCTGATCATCTTCACCGGGACGCCCGCGGCACGGGCGAGACGGCGCGCCGCTTCCTCGGTGTTCAGGCCGCGTTTCTCCACCCACAGCCACAGATGCTCGCCATCGCCGGAGAGCGGAATATCCAGCACTTCGTCGACCTGGAAGTCTTCGGCCACCGCCTTGAGCACAGCCTGCCCGCAAGCTTCGCCATGGGCGCGCGGGCCCAGCAGTTCCAACTCGGTCATGCGCGCCCCAGCAAAGCGACGGCGTGGACCGCGATGCCCTCTTCGCGCCCGGTGAAGCCAAGTTTCTCGGTGGTGGTGGCCTTGACGTTGACCTGGTCCAGTTCGACCTTCAGGTCGGCGGCGATGGTCTCGCGCATGTTCTGGATGTGCGGCGCCATCTTCGGCGCCTGGGCGATGATGGTGGTGTCGACGTTTTCCACCTTCCAGCCCTTGGCTTCCACGAGGCTCAGCACGTGGCGCAACAGTGCGCGACTGTCGGCCCCCTTGAACTGCGGGTCGGTATCAGGGAAGTGCTTGCCGATATCGCCCAGCGCGCAGGCGCCCAGCAAGGCATCGGAAAGCGCGTGCAACAGCACGTCGCCGTCGGAGTGGGCAACGAGCCCGAACTTGTGGGGAATACGCACGCCGCCAAGGGTGATGAAGTCTCCCTCGCCGAAGCGGTGCACGTCGTAGCCATGTCCGATACGCATGAAAAAACGCCCTGTTGATGTCAGGGCGTCGATTCTACCGGATCACTGCGCTCAGGGTGTCAGCCGCAGAGCGCCGCGGCATGGTGGCGCAGGTGATCTTCGATGAAGCTCGCAATGAAGTAATAGCTGTGGTCGTAACCGGGCTGCAGGCGCAGGTCCAGCGGATGACCGACCGCAGCGGCGGCTTCGCGCAGCGCTTCGGGCTTGAGTTGTACGGCGAGGAAGTCGTCACGCTCGCCCTGGTCGACCAGGATCGGCAGGCGCTCGCTGGCGTGGGCCAGCAGTTCCACTGCATCCCACTCGCGCCAGGCGGCCGGGTCCTCACCCAGGAAGCGGCCCAAGGCCTTCTGGCCCCATGGGCAGTCACTCGGATGCGTAATGGGCGCGAAGGCCGATAGCGACAGGTAGCGCCCCGGATTTCGCAGCGCGCAGATCAATGCGCCATGGCCACCCATGGAGTGCCCGCTGATGCCGCGTTTCCGGGAAACTGGGAAGTTCGCCTCGATCAGCGCCGGCAGTTCCTGCACCACGTAGTCGTGCATGCGGTAATGGCGGGCCCAGGGTTCTTGCGTGGCATTGACGTAGAAGCCGGCACCAAGGCCGAAGTCCCACGCGCCATCCGGATCGCCCGGCACTTCCGGCCCGCGCGGGCTGGTATCCGGCGCAACGATCACAATCCCGAGTTCCGCGGCCACGCGCTGGGCGCCGGCCTTCTGCATGAAGTTCTCGTCGGTGCAGGTCAGGCCGGACAGCCAGTAAAGCACCGGAAGGCCCGCCTCTGGCTCGGCCTGCGGCGGCAGGTAGACCGCAAAGACCATCTCGCAGCCGAGCGTCTCGGAGCGATGGCGATAGCGTTGATGCCAGCCGCCAAAGCTCTTCTGGCTGCTGATCAGTTCGATGGAATCCGTCATGGAGCCTCCTGTGAGGGCGGGCGCACAAGGCGCCCGGCGGTTCGATCAGTAGTGGATGACCGAGCGGATGCTCTTGCCTTCATGCATCAGGTCGAAGGCTTCGTTGATCTTCTCCAGGCCCATGGTGTGGGTGATGAAGGTATCCAGCGGGATCTCGCCCTTCTGCGCCTTTTCCACGTAGCTCGGCAGCTCGGTGCGGCCTTTCACGCCGCCGAAGGCGGAACCGCGCCAGACGCGCCCGGTAACCAGCTGGAACGGACGGGTGCTGATTTCCTGGCCGGCACCGGCGACGCCGATGATGGTGGATTCGCCCCAGCCCTTGTGGCAGCACTCCAGCGCCGCACGCATCAGCTGGACGTTGCCTACGCATTCGAAGGAATAGTCCACGCCGCCGTCCGTCATTTCGACAATCACTTCCTGGATCGGCTTCTGGTGATCCTTCGGATTGACGAAATCGGTGGCGCCCAACTCCTTGGCGATATCGAACTTCGCCGGGTTGATGTCCACCGCAATGATGCGCGAGGCCTTGGCCATCTTCGCGCCGATGATCGCCGCCAGGCCGATGCCGCCCAGCCCGAAGATGGCGACGGTAGCGCCCTCCTCCACCTTGGCGGTATTGAGCACCGCACCGATGCCGGTGGTGACGCCGCAGCCGAGCAGGCAGACCTTCTCCAGCGGCGCTTCCTCGGGGATCTTCGCCAGGGAGATTTCTGGCAGCACGGTGTACTCGGAGAAGGTCGAGCAGCCCATGTAGTGGTAGATCGGCTCGCCCTTGTAGGAGAAGCGGCTGGTGCCATCGGGCATCAGGCCCTTGCCCTGGGTGGCACGCACGGCCTGGCAGAGATTGGTCTTGCCGGATTTGCAGAATTTGCACTCGCGGCATTCGGCGGTGTACAGCGGGATCACATGGTCACCCACTTTCAGCGAAGTCACGCCCTCGCCCACCGCTTCGACGATACCGCCACCTTCATGACCCAGGATGCACGGGAACACACCCTCGGAATCCTGGCCGGACAGGGTGTACGCGTCGGTGTGGCAGACGCCGGTGGCGACGATGCGCACCAGGACTTCACCCTTCTGCGGCGGCGCCACATCGACTTCGACGATTTCCAACGGCTTGTTGGGGGCGAAGGCAACGGCAGCACGGGACTTGATCATCTGGAAACTCCTGAACGAAGGAAACGACAACGCCCGCCTGGGGCGGACGGGTTCCGCGCGACGGCCGAGAAACCGGGACGGGCCGGAGCCCCGTCGGGGAACATTCGGGGCGGCCGACGAAAAGTGCGCCCCAAAGCCTTGGAAGTGTAGAAAACCTCCTGTCAGGGAATAATCAGGCAATAATCAAAACATTATTGCTATACAGGGACAATCCACATGCACCGCTGGGAAGGGCTGGACGAATTCGTTGCCGTCGCCGAAACCGGTCAGTTCACCGCCGCCGCCGAGCGCCTCGGCGTATCTTCATCCCACGTCAGCCGCCAGGTCGCGCGGCTGGAGGAGCGCCTGCAGACGCGCCTGCTTTACCGCAACACCCGAAAGGTGACGCTGAGCGAAGCCGGCCAGACCTTCCTGCAGCATTGCCGGCGCCTGCAGGACGCTCGCGAGGAAGCCTTGCGGGCGGTGAGCGATCTATCTGCCGAGCCCAAGGGACTGCTGCGCATGACCTGCGCGGTGGCTTACGGCGAGCGGTTCGTGGTGCCACTGGTGAACGGGTTCATGGAGCAGTTTCCACAGTTGCGCGTGGAGATAGAGCTGTCCAATCGCCAACTCGACCTGTTCCACGAAGGCTTCGACCTGGCGATCCGCCTGGGGCGCCTGAGCGACTCCCGGCTCGTGGCAACCCGTCTGGCGCCGAGGGTGATGTACCTCTGTGCAACGCCGGGCTACCTCGCCCACCACGGCGCGCCACACAGTGTGGCAGAGCTCGCGCAACACAATTGCCTGGTGGGCAGCAGCGACCAGTGGAGTTTCCTCGAGGACGGCCGCGAAACCCAGCACCGGGTGCAGGGCAACTGGCGCTGCAACAGCGGCCAGGCGGTGCTGGACGCGGCGTTGCGCGGCTTCGGCCTGTGCCAACTGCCGGATTACTATGTGTTGGAACACCTGCGCAGCGGCCGCCTGGTTTCCTTGCTGGAGCATCATCAGCCGCCCAATACCGGGGTCTGGGCGCTTTATCCGCAGCAGCGGCACCTGTCGCCCAAGGTGCGGCAACTGGTGGATCACCTCAAGGAAGGCCTACAGCATCTTCAGCCCGCTCCTTTGCCATGAAGCAAGCGGCTGAAAGTGGCCTTGGCTAGAATGGGCGGTTTCCCACCCTTCGGATCAAGGACGACGAGATGTCAGCCCTTTCTTCCTTCCGCGAGCGCTATCTACTGCGCTTCTGGTCGCCACTGCCAACCCTGGTTGCCCTGGGGGTCATCTCGGCTTACTACTTCGCCATGACCGGCACCTTCTGGGCCGTCACCGGCGAGTTCACCCGCTGGGGCGGCCACATACTGTCCTGGTTCGGCCTGCAGCCGCAGGAATGGAGCTACTTCAAGATCATCGGCCTGCAGGGCACGCCGCTGGATCGCATCGATGGCGTGATGATCATCGGCATGTTCCTCGGCGCGCTGGTCTGTGCGCTCTGGGCCGGTAACGTCAGCCTGCGCTGGCCGACCAGCAAGCGCCGCCTGCTGCAGGGCTTGATAGGCGGCGTGATTGCCGGCTTCGGCGCACGCCTGGCGATGGGCTGCAACCTGGCAGCCTTCTTCACCGGTATCCCGATGTTCTCGGTGCACGCCTGGGCCTTCATGTTCTCCACCGTGATCGGCGCCTGGTTCGGCGTGAAGATCAGCCTGCTGCCCTTCCTGCGCATTCCGTTGAAGGTTGGCGGCAAGGCGGCAGCCCTGCCGAGTGCCGAAGCCCTCGCTCGCCGCGCCAAGCTGCAATGGCGCCTGGGCATGGGCGTACTGGCGCTCGCCGCGCTGTTCGCTGCCTGGCGCTTCGAAGTCTCGCTGGTGCTGGGCATGGCCTGCCTGTTCGGCCTGCTGTTCGGCGGCCTGATCGAGCGCGCGCAGATTTGCTTCACCAGCGCCGCCCGCGACCTCTGGACCACCGGCCGGACCCAGGCCGCACTGGGCATCCTGCTGGGCATGGCCGCTGCCTGCATCGGCACTTTCGCGGCGATCCACAACGGCCTGCCACCGAAGATTTTCTGGATGGGACCGAACGCCGTGATCGGTGGCGTGCTGTTCGGCATCGGCATCGTGCTGGCCGGCGGCTGCGAGACCGGCTGGATGTACCGCTCGATGGAAGGCCAGGTGCATTTCTGGGTGGTCGGCGTCGGCAACGTGATCGGCGGCACCCTGGTCGCGGTGTTCTGGGACCAGCTCGGCACCAGCCTCGCGCTGCCTTATCCCAAGCTCAATCTGCTGCAGGAGTTCGGCCCCGGCGGCGGCCTGCTGATCACTTTCGCCGGCCTCACGCTGTGCATGCTGCTGGTGCAGCTCAACGCGCAGCGCTTTACTCGTAGACGGAAGACCAACGATGTCCGAAACCAAGACGCCGACGCTGTCGCTTGACCTGCGCGGCGAACACTGCCCGTACAACGCCATCGCCACCCTGGAAACCCTGGAGACGCTCAAGCCCGGCGACCTGCTGGAGGTAGTCACCGACTGCTCGCAGTCGGTCCATGGCATTCCGGAAGACACCCGGCGTCATGGCTATCATTGCCTGGCAGTGGAGCAGCACGGCGCGCTGTTCCGCTTCCTGATCGAAGTACCGCTACTGGGCTGAGGCTGATCTTGTAGGAGCGGACTCCGTCCGCGACGGGCTTCCGACGCGACTCGAACCTATCGCGGACAGAGCCCGCTCCAACGGTTCGGCCCAGGGCGCAGTCTGTAGAAGCGAGTCGGATATGCCGCAAACGGTCAAGGGCCGGCCAGCAGGAATCAGTGCTTGGCGAAGTTACGCTGCAGGCGCTGCAGGTCTTCCGGGGTGGTGACCTTGATGTTGTCCACCCGCCCTTCCACCATGCGCGGCGCATAGCCCGCCCACTCCATGGCAGACGCCTCATCGGTGATGGCCGCGTCGGCCACCAGCGCATCGGCGAGCGCGCGGTGCAGGGCGCCGAGACGGAACATCTGCGGGGTGTAGGCCTGCCAGACCACGCTGCGATCGATGGTTTCGACCACGCGGCCATCGGCGCCGACGCGCTTCAAGGTGTCCCGCGCGGGCACGCCGAGCAGGCCGCCTACGGCGTCGAACTCCAGCTCATCCAGCAGGCGGTCCAGGTCGGTACGCGCCAGGTTCGGGCGAGCGGCGTCGTGCACCAGTACCCAGTCGTCCGGCGTGGCGCCCAGTTCGGTCAGACGCAGCAGGCCGTTGAGCACGGAATCGGCGCGCTCGCGGCCGCCATCGGCGCACTGGATCAGCTCATTGGAAGCGCTGGGCAGGGTCGGCCACCAGGGATCGTCGGCGGCCAGGCACACCACGAGTCCCTTCAGGCGGGGATGACCGAGGAAACAGTCGAGGGTGCGCTCGAGAATGCTGCGACCGGCAAGGTCGAGGTATTGCTTGGGGCGGTCGGCGCGCATCCGCGAACCGATGCCGGCGGCCGGGATGATGGCCCAGAAGGCGGGAGTGGTCATTGCGCGAGCTGGTAGAGGGTTTCCTTGTCCTTGACCATGCCGAGTTCGTGACGGGCACGCTCCTCGACGGTCTCGGTGCCTTTCTTGAGCTCGGCGACTTCCGCCTCGAGGATGCGGTTACGTTCGAGCAGGCGCTCGTTCTCGCCCTGCTGGTCGGCGATCTGCTTCTGCAGGTCGCGCACCTGCGCCAGGCTGCCATCGCCAACCCACAGGCGATACTGCAGGCCGGCCAGCGCCAGGATCAGCACGACGAACAGCCAGTAAGGGCTACGTAACCTCAAACCTTCAGCTCCCTATACGCAAAGGGGTGGCTTCTGCCACCCCTTCACCGTACCAGACTCGGATCAGCCGCGGAATTCCGCGCGACCACGGTACGGCGCCTTGGCGCCCAGTTGCTCTTCGATACGCAGCAGCTGGTTGTACTTGGATACGCGGTCGGAGCGGCAGAGGGAGCCGGTCTTGATCTGACCAGCGGCGGTGCCGACTGCCAGGTCAGCGATGGTGCTGTCCTCGGTTTCGCCCGAACGGTGCGAGATCACCGCGGTGAAGCCGGCGGCCTTGGCCATCTGGATGGCTTCCAGGGTCTCGGTCAGCGAGCCGATCTGGTTGAACTTGATCAGGATCGAGTTGCCGATCTTCTCGTCGATGCCGCGCTTGAGGATCTTGGTGTTGGTCACGAACAGGTCGTCGCCGACCAGTTGCACCTTCTCGCCGATCTTGTCGGTCAGGACTTTCCAGCCAGCCCAGTCGGACTCGTCCATGCCGTCTTCGATGGAGATGATCGGGTAGCGCTGGGTCAGGCCCGCCAGGTAGTCGGCGAAACCTTCGGCGCTGAATACCTTGCCTTCGCCTTCGAGGTCGTACTGGCCGTCCTTGAAGAACTCGGAGGAGGCACAGTCCAGGGCCAGGGTCACGTCATCGCCCAGCTTGTAGCCGGCGTTGGCGACGGCTTCGCCGATGGCGGCCAGGGCGTCTTCGTTGGAAGCCAGGTTCGGCGCGAAGCCACCTTCGTCACCCACTGCGGTGTTCAGGCCGCGGGCCTTCAGCACGGCTTTGAGGTGGTGGAAGATCTCGGCGCCCATGCGCAGCGCGTCGGCGAAGTTCTTGGCGCCAACCGGCTGAACCATGAACTCCTGGATGTCGACGTTGTTATCGGCGTGCTCGCCGCCGTTGATGATGTTCATCATCGGAACCGGCATGGAGTACTGGCCCGGAGTGCCGTTCAGGTCGGCGATGTGCGCGTACAGCGGCACGCCCTTGGCCTGAGCGGCGGCCTTGGCGGCGGCCAGGGACACGGCGAGGATGGCGTTGGCGCCCAGCTTGCCTTTGTTCTCGGTGCCGTCGAGGTCGATCATCGCGTGATCCAGACCTTTCTGGTCAGCCGCGTCCTTGCCCAGCAGCAGGTCGCGGATCGGGCCATTGATGTTGGCCACGGCTTTCAGCACGCCCTTGCCCAGGTAACGGCTCTTGTCGCCATCGCGCAGTTCGAGCGCCTCGCGGGAACCGGTGGATGCACCGGACGGGGCGCAAGCGCTGCCGACGATGCCGTTGTCCAGGATCACGTCCGCTTCAACGGTCGGGTTGCCGCGGGAGTCCAGGACCTCACGGCCCTTGATGTCGACGATCTTTGCCATTCTTGATAACACTCCGAAGATAGAGATAAACGGGGCGGCTGGTGAGACATCAGAATCGGCTCGATGACCTGCCGTGCTCAGCGCGGCAGGCATCGAGCCGAGTCTCAGGCAGTCTCGATAATGGGGAAACTCTTGACCAGGTCGTCCAACTGCTTGAGCTGGGACAGGAAAGGCTCGAGCTTGTTCAGGCGCAGGGCGCATGGACCGTCGCACTTGGCGTTCTCGGGGTCCGGATGGGCCTCCAGGAACAGGCCAGCCAGGCCCTGGCTCATGCCGGCCTTGGCCAGGTCGGTGACCTGGGCGCGGCGGCCGCCAGCGGAATCGGCGCGACCACCCGGCATCTGCAGGGCATGGGTCACGTCGAAGAACACCGGGTACTCGAACTGCTTCATGATGCCGAAGCCGAGCATGTCCACCACCAGGTTGTTGTACCCGAAGGAGGAGCCACGCTCGCAGAGGATCAGCTGGTCGTTACCTGCTTCCTCGCACTTGCGCAGGATGTGCTTCATCTCCTGCGGTGCAAGGAACTGGGCCTTCTTGATGTTGATCACCGCATTGGTCTTGGCCATGGCCACGACCAGGTCGGTCTGCCGCGACAGGAAGGCCGGCAACTGGATGATGTCGCAGACCTCGGCCACCGGGGCGGCCTGGTAGGGCTCGTGCACGTCGGTGATGACCGGCACCTTGAAGGTCTTCTTGATCTCTTCGAAGATCTTCAGCCCTTCTTCCATGCCCGGACCACGGAACGAGGTGATCGAGGAACGGTTGGCCTTGTCGAAGCTGGCCTTGAACACATAAGGGATGCCGAGCTTCTCGGTCACCTTCACGTACTCTTCGCAGACCTGCATCGCCAGGTCGCGCGACTCCAGCACGTTCATGCCGCCAAACAGCACGAACGGCAGGTCGTTGCCGATCTGGATATCACCGACGCGGATGATCTTCTGGGTCATGTTCAGGCTTTCCCGGCTTGTTTCAGGGCGGCATTGACGAAGCCGCTGAACAGCGGGTGGCCATCACGCGGGGTGGAGGTGAATTCCGGGTGGAACTGGCAGGCGACGAACCACGGATGATCCGGAGCCTCGACCACTTCGACCAGCGCGCCGTCGCCGGAGCGGCCGGAGATCTTCAGGCCGGCAGCTTCCAGTTGCGGACGCAGGTTGTTGTTCACTTCGTAGCGGTGACGGTGACGCTCGACGATCACTTCCTTGCCGTAGCAATCGTGCACCAGGGTGCCGGCGGACAGCAGGCACTCCTGGGCGCCCAGGCGCATGGTGCCGCCCAGGTCGGAAGCCTCGGTGCGCACTTCGGTGGCGCCGGTAGCGTCCTGCCATTCGGTGATCAGGCCGACGACCGGGTGGCCGCTGGACTTGTCGAACTCGGTGGAGTTGGCATCGGTCCAGCCCAGCACGTTGCGGGCGTACTCGATGACAGCCACCTGCATGCCCAGGCAGATGCCCAGGTACGGGACCTTGTTCTCACGGGCGTACTGCACGGCGGTGATCTTGCCTTCCACGCCGCGCAGGCCGAAGCCGCCCGGAACCAGGATGGCGTCGGCGCCTTCGAGCAGGCTGGTGCCCTGCTGCTCGATGTCCTCGGAGTCGATGTAGCGCAGGTTGACCTTGGTGCGGCTCTGGATGCCGGCGTGGGTCATGGCTTCGATCAGCGACTTGTAGGCGTCGAGCAGTTCCATGTACTTGCCGACCATGGCGATGGTGACTTCACGCTCGGGGTTGAGCTTGGCGTCGACCACGCGGTCCCACTCGGACAGGTCGGCCGGGCCGCACTCGAGGCCGAAGCGCTCGACGACCAGGTCGTCCACGCCCTGGGCGTGCAGTACCGACGGAATGCGGTAGATGGTGTCGACGTCTTCCAGCGAGATGACCGCGCGCTCTTCCACGTTGGTGAACAGGGCGATCTTGCGGCGGGAGGACACGTCCACCGGGTGGTCGGAGCGGCAGATCAGGATGTCCGGCTGCAGGCCGATGGAACGCAGTTCCTTGACCGAGTGCTGAGTCGGCTTGGTCTTGGTCTCGCCGGCGGTGGCGATGTACGGGACCAGCGTCAGGTGCATCAGCATGGCGCGGCGCGAACCGATCTCCACGCGCAACTGGCGGATGGCCTCGAGGAAAGGTTGCGATTCGATATCACCCACGGTACCGCCGACTTCAACCAGGGCCACATCGGCATCGCCGGCGCCCTTGATGATGCGACGCTTGATCTCGTCGGTGATGTGCGGGATCACCTGCACGGTGGCGCCCAGATAGTCACCGCGGCGCTCCTTGCGCAGCACGTCCATGTAGACGCGGCCGGTGGTGAAGTTGTTGTTCTGGGTCATCGTGGTACGAACGAAACGCTCGTAGTGGCCCAGATCGAGGTCGGTCTCAGCGCCGTCGTGGGTGACGAACACCTCACCGTGCTGGAACGGGCTCATGGTGCCCGGGTCGACGTTGATGTAGGGGTCCAGCTTGAGCATCGTGATCTTCAGGCCACGCGCTTCCAGAATGGCAGCCAAGGAAGCCGAGGCGATGCCTTTCCCCAATGAAGAAACAACACCACCCGTGACGAAGATGTAGCGCGTCATGAAAAGCCCTGAATGTCAGCGTTTAGGCGGCTCGGCCGCCGGGGAAGCGAAGGTGTCGGGTACAAGACCCGGCTCACGACTTCGTCGTGAAAATAGCGAACTCCCACTGATTCGAAGGCGAATCAACAGGAGCGGTACAAGACGGGAGCGTAGTCTACCGGAAAGCCGCTATCAGCTCAAACCCGAGTCATTCGTCGGAGGTGTCCAGCGCAGGGTCCAGCCCTGCCCAGCCTCCACCCGCAAGCCCGGCAGCAGCGCGACACCGAGCAGTTCGTCGGCTCGCCAGAGCAGCGGCAGACGGCCGCGCAGGAAAGCCGGCACCGCTGCTTCGTTGAGCAGGCGCTTGAGGTCACGACTGCCGCGACCGACCAGCGCCATCACTTCTCCGCCCTGCCGGTAGCGAACCTCCAGCGGCCCTTTAGGCGCTTCGCCGTCAAACCGCAACTCACCATTGCCCGGCAGCGAAAGTACCTGCGAAGGGTCGCGCCAGCTCTGATTGGCCGGTACGAAACCCAGCCAGGGATTGGCCAGCCACCAGAGCCGACCGTGGGCACGGCGCAGCTCGCCATCGGCAAGGCGCCAGATCGGCTCGGCGTCTTCGCGAGCATCGCGCAGGTCCCGCCAACCGACCCAGTGGGCACTGTCCGGCAAGCGCGCCAGGGGCGCGAGCCAGTGGCGCAGGGCATTGCGCTGGCGTGGCTCGCTCAGCTGCGCCAGTGCGGCGACGGCCAGTGAGGGCAATTGCATACCGATGTATTCGTCTCGGGCTCCGGCCGACACCAGGTCGTTCTGCGCCAGTTCGGCGAGCAGCCCATCGGCCTCCGCCAGGTGCTCGGCACTGCGGGCGATGGTCTCCACCGCCGACGGCCAGCGCTGGACGATGCCCGGCACAACGTGGTTGCGCAGATAGTTGCGGTCGAAGTCGTCGCAAGCATTGGACGGATCGTCGACCCAACCCAGCCCATGGCGACGGGCGTACCTCTCCAGCTCCGCGCGACTGATGCCCAGCAACGGACGCAACAGCATCCCAGCCCCCAACGGTCGACAAGCGGCCATTCCGGACAAGCCGCGCACTCCGGCACCACGGAAAAGCCGGAAAAGAACGGTTTCGGCCTGGTCGTCACGGTGCTGCCCGGTCAGCAGGCATTCCCCCTCCCCCAGCGCCGCGGTGAAAGCCGCATAACGCGCCTCCCGCGCCGCGCGCTCTAGGCTTGCACCACCATCGACTTGCACGCGCGTCACCCGCAAGGGCACACCGATACCATCGCAGAACCGCTGACAATGTTCCGGCCAAGCGTCAGCGACGGCCTGCAGGCCGTGGTGAACGTGAATGGCGGAGAGAGGAGGCACGGGTTGCCGGCGGGCCAGCCCGGCCAGGAGATGCAGCAGGACGGTGGAATCCAGCCCGCCGGAAAAGGCAACGTGCCAAGCCGGCGCAGCACACCAGGGAGCGAGGAGACTCAGCAGTCGGGATTCGAATTCAGCAGACATGGCGCAGGTCGGCAGGGTCGGGGACGAGGCAAGGATACCTCGTCACCCGCACTGCGCCGAATGCGTTGATCAGGCGACGCCGTAGCTCATCAGGCGCTCGTAGCGGCGCGCAAGGAGCTCTTCGGTACTTAGTTGGCCCAGGGTGTCGAGCTGGCCGAGCAGGGAATTGCGGATGGTCTCGGCCATGGCGGCCGGGTCGCGGTGGGCGCTGCCCAGCGGCTCCGGGATAACGTTGTCGACGATACCCAGATCCTTCAGGCGGTTGGCGGTGATGCCCATGGCCTCGGCCGCTTCCGGTGCTTTCTCGGCGGTACGCCAGAGAATCGAGGCGCAACCTTCGGGCGAGATCACCGCATAGGTGGAGTACTGCAGCATGTTCAACTGGTCGCACACGCCGATGGCCAGCGCACCGCCCGAACCACCTTCGCCAATCACGGTAGCAATGATCGGGGTCTTCAGGCGCGCCATGACACGCAGGTTCCAGGCGATGGCCTCGCTCTGGCCACGCTCTTCGGCGTCGATGCCCGGGTAGGCGCCGGGGGTGTCGATGAAGGTCAGGATCGGCATCTTGAAGCGTTCGGCCATTTCCATCAGGCGGCAGGCCTTGCGGTAGCCTTCCGGGCGCGGCATGCCGAAGTTGCGACGGACCTTCTCGCGAACTTCGCGGCCCTTCTGGTGACCGATGATCATCACCGGCTGGTCTTCCAGGCGAGCAACGCCGCCGACGATGGCGGCGTCATCGGCGAAGTGACGATCACCGTGCAGCTCTTCGAACTCGGTGAAGATGTGCTCGATGTAGTCGAGGGTGTAGGGACGACGCGGATGGCGAGCGAGCTGGGCGATCTGCCAGCTGGACAGGTTGCCGAAGATGTTCTCGGTCAGCGCCTTGCTCTTTTCCTGAAGACGGGAGATTTCGTCGGTGATGTTCAGGGCGTTGTCGTTACCGACCAACCGCAGCTCTTCGATCTTGGCGTGCAGGTCGGCAATGGGCTGTTCGAAATCGAGAAAATTCGGGTTCATGGGCTATCCGTCGTTCTGTTGGCGGCTGGGCCTGGTCCGTAGGCGCCCTACCTTACGGTATCGGGCGCCGAGGGTCGAGACTGGCGAGCGGGCGGCGTTTGGCCACCGCCACGCTAGCGGTAGTTCAGGAAGACGTTGTCGCGGCCGAACTGGTCACGCAGCGCTTGAATCAGGTTGTCTGCCGGGTCAATCCGCCACTGCTCGCCGAACTGCAACAGGGCGCGCGCCGACTCGCCACTGTAGTCGACGGTGACCGGGCAACTGCCACGGTGGCGGGTGCACAGGTCGGCCAGCCAGCGCAGGCGATCGCCCTTGAGCGCATCGGCATGCACGCGCACGCGCAGGCTCTCGGCCAGCGACGTGCGGGCCTCTTCCAGGCCCATGACGCGCTTGGCGCGCAGGCGCAGGCCGCCGGAGAAATCGTCCTGACTGACTTCACCCTCGATCACCACCAGCGCATCGGTCTGCAGCAGCGCCTGGTTGGCGGCGAAGGCTTCGGCGAACAACGAGGCTTCGATTCGGCCGGAGCGGTCGTCCAGGGTCACGAAGCCCATCTTGTCGCCGCGCTTGTTCTTCATTACCCGCAGGTTGACGATCAGGCCGGCGACAGTCTGAGTGTCACGCGCGGGCTTGAGCTCGACGATGCGCTGGCGGGCAAAACGTCGCACCTCGCCTTCGTACTCGTCGATGGGATGGCCGGTCAGGTACAGGCCGAGGGTGTCCTTCTCGCCTTTCAGGCGCTCCTTGAGGTTGAGCTCCTTGACCTTGCGATGGTTGGCGTAAACGTCCGCCTCGGGCTCGGCGAAGACGCCGCCGAACAGGTCCATGTGGCCGCTGTCATGGCTGCGCGAGGTCTGCTCGGCGGCCTTGACGGCTTCTTCCATGGAGGCCAGCAGCACGGCGCGGTTGATGTCGACGTGGGCGTGGTAGGCCTTCTGCTCCTCAAAGAAGTGCGGGCCGAGACGGTCCAGCGCACCGGCGCGGATCAGCGCTTCCAGGGTCCGCTTGTTGACACGTTTGAGATCGATGCGATCGCAGAAGTCGAACAGGTTCTTGAACGGGCCGCCTTCGTTGCGGCACTCGGTGATGGCTTCCACCGGGCCTTCACCGACGCCCTTGATCGCGCCCAGGCCGTAGACGATCTGGTCGTCCTCATCCACGGTGAAGCGGAACTCGGAGTTGTTCACGTCCGGCGCAAGAATGCGCAGCTTCATGTGGCGGCACTCTTCGATGAGCGTCACCACCTTGTCGGTGTTCTGCATATCCGCGGTCAGTACCGCAGCCATGAACGGGGCTTTCCAGTGAGTCTTCAGCCAGGCGGTCTGGTACGACACCAGGCCGTAGGCGGCCGAGTGGGACTTGTTGAAGCCGTAGCCGGCGAACTTTTCCACCAGATCGAAGATGTTGCCCGCAAGGTTGGCGTCGATGCCGTTGCCGGCACAACCTTCGATGAAGCCGCCGCGCTGCTTGGCCATTTCCTCGGGCTTCTTCTTGCCCATGGCGCGGCGCAGCATGTCCGCACCACCGAGGCTGTAGCCCGCCATCACCTGGGCGATCTGCATCACCTGTTCCTGGTACAGGATGATGCCGTAGGTCGGCTTGAGCACCGGTTCCAGGCCAGCGTACTGGTAATCCGGGTGTGGGTAGGAAATCTCTTCGCGACCATGCTTACGGTTGATGAAGTCGTCCACCATGCCCGACTGCAGCGGACCGGGACGGAACAGCGCCACCAGTGCGATGAGGTCTTCCAGACAGTCCGGCTTGAGCTTCTTGATCAGCTCCTTCATGCCACGCGATTCAAGCTGGAAGACCGCGGTGGTTTCAGCCTTCTGCAACAGGTCGTAGGTCTTCTTGTCGTCCAGCGGAATGCGGTCGATGTCGACCAGATTCGGGTCGCCGTTCTTCTTCTGGATACGATGGATGATCTCCATCGCCCATTTGATGATGGTCAGGGTGCGCAGGCCGAGGAAGTCGAACTTCACCAGGCCGGCAGCTTCCACATCGTCCTTGTCGAACTGGGTCACCAGGCCGGCGCCCTCCTCGTCACAGGCGATGGGAGCGAAGTCGGTCAGCTTGGTCGGCGCGATCACCACGCCACCGGCGTGCTTGCCGGTACCACGGGTGACACCTTCCAGCTTGAGCGCCATGTCCCAGATTTCCTGGGCTTCCTCGTCGGACTTGAGGAAGTCGCGGAGCATTTCCTCCTGTTCGAAGGCCTTCTCCAGCGTCATGCCCACTTCGAAGGGAATCATCTTCGACAGCTTATCGGCCAGGCCGTAGGATTTTCCCTGCACCCGCGCCACGTCACGCACCACCGCCTTCGCGGCCATGGAGCCGAAGGTAATAATCTGGCTGACCGCATTGCGGCCGTAGGCGCCGGCCACGTAGTCGATCACCCGGTCGCGGCCTTCCATGCAGAAGTCGACGTCGAAGTCGGGCATGGAAATACGTTCGGGGTTCAAGAAACGCTCGAACAGCAGGTCGTAGGCCAGCGGATCGAGGTCGGTGATCTTCAGCACGTAGGCGACCAGCGAACCGGCCCCCGAACCCCGGCCGGGGCCGACAGGCACGCCGTTGTTCTTGGCCCACTTGATGAAGTCCATCACGATCAGGAAGTAGCCGGGGAACCCCATCTGGATAATGGTGCCCAGCTCGAACTCCAGACGGTCAACGTAGATCTGCCGCTTCTCTTCGTAGTTCGGCGTGGTTTCCTTCGGCCACAGCACCGCCAGGCGCTCCTCCAGGCCCTCGTAGGAGACATGGCGCAGATATTGGTTGATATCCATGTCGTCGTAGGGGATCGGGAAGTTGGGCAGGAAGTACTTGCCCAGTTGCACCTCGATATTGCAGCGCTTGGCGATCTCGACGGAGTTTTCCAGCGCTTCGGGGATATCGCTGAACAGCTCGGCCATTTCTGCCGGACTCTTCAGATACTGCTGGTCAGAGTAGTGACGCGAGCGGCGCGGATCGTCCAGCGCACGGCCTTCACCGATGCACACGCGGGTCTCATGGGCCTCGAAGTCTTCCTGCTTGATGAAGCGCACGTCGTTGGTCGCCACCAGTGGCGCGCCGCTGCGCTCAGCCAGGGCCACGGCGGCATGCACGTGTTCTTCGTCGTTGACGCGGTTGGTGCGCTGGATGTCGAGGTAAAAGCGCTCCGGGAACACTTCCAGCCACTCGGCAAGCAGCGAGTCGGCCAGGGCATCGTCGCCTTCCAGCAGGGCCAAGCCGATCTCGCCTTCCTTGGAGCCGGACAGCGCGATCAGGCCCTCGGCGGCCTCCTTTACCCACTGGCGCTCGATGATGATCTCGCCGTTGCGCTGGCCTTCCTGCCAGCCGCGGGAAATCAGCTCGGTGAGGTTGCGATAGCCCTTGGCGTTCATCGCCAGCAGGGTCAGGCGGGTCAGCGGGCCGTCCTCGTCGCGGTTGGCCAGCCAGATGTCGGCGCCGCAAATCGGCTTGATGCCGCCGCCCATGGCCGTCTTGTAGAACTTTACCAGCGAGCACATGTTGCTCAGGTCGGTCACCGCCACCGCCGGCATACCCGCCCCGCCAACCGCCTTGATCAGCGGCTTGACCCGCACCAGGCCGTCGACCAGGGAGAATTCGGTGTGCAGACGCAGGTGAACGAAGGTGGCGGTCATGGTGGTCCTTGGCAAACGCGAAAAACGGCAAGCCCCGGATTGTACCGGGGCTGTCCGCAAAGCTACAGGGATCAATGGGCCAGCCGTCGCAGCCGCTGCGTCAACGCACCGGAGAACAGCCTGCCAGGAGTATTTTCAGAGTAATAACAGGGCGTTACAGGATGCCGCCGGCGTCTTCGAGCAAAGCGCGCACCGGGCCGAACGAACGGCGATGAATGGGCGTGGGGCCCAGGCGCTTGAGAGCTTCGAGGTGCACGGGAGTGGGATAGCCCTTGTGCCCACCGATGCCGTAGCCTGGGTACTGCGCTTCCATTTCCTGCATCTCGCGGTCGCGGCTGACCTTGGCCAGGATCGAGGCGGCGGCGATGGCCGGCACCTTGGCGTCACCCTGCACCACCGGCGCCGAAGGGACTTTCAGCTTCGGGCAACGATTGCCGTCGATCAGCGCCAGTTTCGGCGTGACGCTGAGGCCTTCCACCGCGCGCTGCATGGCGAGCATGGTGGCGTGAAGGATGTTGAGCTGGTCGATCTCGTGGACGTCCGCTCGGGCGATGCACCAGGCCAGGGCTTTCTCGCGAATCTCGTCGAAGAGTTTTTCCCGCTTGGCTTCGGTGAGCTTCTTGGAATCGTTCAACCCGTTGATTGGCCGCGCCGGATCGAGAATCACCGCAGCGGTGACCACGGGACCGCACAGCGGACCACGGCCAACCTCATCGACACCGGCGACCAGCTCTTCGACAAGGGTGAAGTCCAGGCCCATCTGCATCAGCGTTTCTCCATCAGGGCGAGCACCGCCTCGGCGGCCTGCGCTGACGCATCCTGGCGCAGGGCGCGATGGATGGCGTCGAAGGGTTCGGTCTGCACGCTGCCGTCGTCGAGCAGCGGCGTCAGGGTCGCGGCCAGCGCCTCGGGCGTCGCCGCATCCTGGATCAGTTCCGGCACCAACAGTCGGCCGGCCAGCAGGTTCGGCAGCGAGATGTACGGACTCTTCACCAGGCGCTTGAGAATGCGGTAGGTCATGGGCGCCACCTTGTAGGCAACGACCATCGGCCGCTTGTACAGCAGCGCTTCCAACGTGGCAGTACCAGAGGCGATCAGCACGGCATCGCAGGCTGCGAGGGCCTCGTGGGAAGCGCCGTCGAGCAGTTGCACCGGCAAATCGCGACCGGCGAGCATCTCTTCGATCTGCAGGCGACGCTCGGGACTGGCACAGGGCAACACGAAACGCAGGCCGGGGCGATCCTGGAGCAGGCGCTGGGCAGTATCGAGGAATAGCGCACCGAGCTTGCCGACCTCCCCTCCCCGACTGCCAGGCAGAAGTGCCACGATGCTGGCGTCCTGCGGCAGGCCAAGGCGCTCGCGCGCACCAGCACGATCAGCCTCCAGGGGGATGGTATTGGCCAGCGGATGGCCGACAAAGCGCACCGGCACCGCATGCTCTTCGTAGAAGCGCGCTTCGAAGGGGAATAGCGCCAGCATCAGGTCACAGGCTTGCTTGATCTTCAGCACACGCTTCTGCCGCCAGGCCCAGACCGACGGGCTGACGTAGTGCACCGTGCGGATGCCTGCTTGGCGCAGCTTCAGTTCGATGTTCAGGTTGAAGTCCGGCGCATCGATGCCGATGAACACATCCGGCTTCGCCGCGATCAGCATCTGCACCAGGTCCTTGCGCCGGCGCAGCAGTTCGCGCAGGCGCCCGAGGACCTCGAACAGCCCCATGACAGAGAGGCGTTCCATGGGGAAGTGCGACTCCAGCCCTTCGGCCTCCATGCGCGGGCCGCCGACACCGATGAACTCGATGTCGGGGTGGCGCTGCCTGAGCGCCTGCATGAGACCGGAGCCGAGGATATCGCCGGACGCCTCGCCCGCGACCAGGGCGACGCGCAGCTTGCGTGCGGTGCTTTGCATGGTCAGCGAGTGATGCCGCGGGTGGAGCTCTGGATGGAATCGCGGAACACCGCGACTTCCGGGAACTGCGCGGAGGCTTCAGCCAGTTCGGCCAGCGCCTCGTCCACCGTCAGGCCCTGGCGGTAGACCACCTTGTAGGCCCGGCGCAGCGCCTGGATCGACTCGGCGCTGAAACCACGACGGCGCAGGCCCTCGAAGTTCATGCTGCGGGCCTCGGCGGGGTTGCCGAAGACCGTGACATAGGCCGGGACGTCCTTGCCGATGGTGGTTCCCATGCCCGAGAAGGCGTGGGCGCCGATACGGCAGAACTGATGCACCAGGGTATAACCGGAGAGGATTGCCCAGTCATCCACGTGAACATGACCCGCCAGCGCGGTGTTGTTGACCAGGATGCAATGGTTGCCGATCACACTGTCATGACCGACATGGACGTAGGCCATGAACAGGTTGTGGTCGCCAATGGTGGTTTCCGAGCGGTCCTGGATAGTGCCGCGATGGATGGTGACACCCTCGCGGATCACGTTGTGGTCGCCGATCACCAGGCGAGTCGGTTCGCCCTTGTACTTCAGGTCGGGGGTATCTTCACCCACGCTGGAGAACTGGAAAATCCGATTGTGCTTGCCGATCTTCGTGGGGCCTTTGACCACCACGTGGGGACCGATCACCGTACCTTCGCCGATCTCCACATCCGGCCCGACCATGGACCAGGGGCCCACTTCTACGTCGTCAGCCAGCTTTGCGCGCGGGTCGATGATGGCGCGAGGATCGATCAAACTCATAGTTTGCGTTCCGCACAGATGATTTCAGCCGAGCAAACCGGCTTGCCGTCCACGGTGGCGTTGCAGTCGAACTTCCAGATGCCGCGCTTGACGCTGAGGAACTGGGCGTTGAGCTGCAGCTGGTCCCCCGGCAACACCGGCTGGCGGAAGCGCAGCTTGTCGGAACCGACGAAGTAGTACAGGGTGCCATCGGCCGGCTTCACGTCGAGCATCTTGAAGCCGAGGATGCCGGCGGCCTGGGCCATGGCCTCGATGATCAGCACGCCCGGCATGATCGGATGCTGCGGGAAGTGGCCATTGAAGAACGGCTCGTTGATGCTGACATTCTTGTAGGCGCGAATGCGCTTGCCTTCGATGTCCAGCTCGACCACCCGATCCACCAGCAGGAAGGGGTAGCGATGAGGCAGGTATTCGCGAATCTCGTTGATGTCCATCATGTTCAGGGGAGCCTGTTCAGAAAAGGGAAACGCCAAAAAATGCGTGGATCACGCATCTGATGGAGCGTCTCCGCTTGGGGTCACGGCGGCCAGGCGCTTTTCCAGCTGCTGCAGACGACGGGCCATGTCATCCAGCTGACGAATGCGCGCGGCACTCTTCTTCCATTCAGCCGCAGGCTGCATGGCGGTACCGGAGGAATAGGAGCCCGGCTCGGTGATCGAGCGGGTCACCATGGTCATGCCGGTGACGAAGACGTTGTCGCAGATCTCGATGTGGCCGACCAGGCCGACACCACCGGCAAGCATGCAGTGCTTGCCGATCTTGGCGCTGCCGGAAATCCCGCAGCAGCCGGCCATGGCGGTGTGGTCACCGATCTGCACGTTGTGGGCGATCATGATCTGGTTATCCAGCTTCACGCCATTGCCCACGATGGTATCGGACAGCGCACCACGGTCGATGGTGGTGTTGGCACCGATCTCGACGTCATCACCCAGGGTGACGCCGCCGATCTGCGCGATCTTCTGCCAGACACCCTGGTGGTTGGCGAAGCCGAAGCCCTCACCTCCCAGCACGGCACCCGACTGGATCACCACGCGCTTGCCGATGCGCACGTCGTGGTAGAGCGTTACGCGGGGCGCCAACCAGCCGCCCTCGCCGATCACGCTGCGCGCGCCGACGAAGCAATGGGCACCGATGGTCACGTTGGCGCCGATCTGCGCGCCTGCCTCGATCACCGCATAGGGACCGACACTGGCGGTTGCGTCGACCTGAGCCCCTTCATCGACCAGCGCAGTGGGATGAATGCCGACCGCTGCCTTGGGCTTGCGGTCGAACTGGTGGGACAGGCCGGCATAGGCCAGGTAGGGATTGGCAACGACCAGTGCATTACCGGTGAAGCCTTCGGCATCTGCCACCGTCAGCAGGACGGCACCGGCCTGGCTGTCGGGAAGGAACTTGCGGTACTGCGGATTGGCCAGGAAGCTGAGCTGGTCAGCCCCTGCCTCTTGCAAGGTAGCCAACCCGCGAATAACCAAGGCGGGATCGCCGCGCAACTCGGCATCGAGCTGCGCGGCCAGTTCGGCGAGGGTAAAGGACAGCTCGGTCATCATCAGCGCAGTTGGTTCATGCGCTCGATGACTTGGCGGGTGATGTCGTACTGCGGCTTCACGTCGACCACGGCACCACGCTCGACCACGAGGTCAAAACCACCCTTCTTGATGGTTTCCTCCACAGCCTGGTCCAGCTTCGGCTTGAGCTTCTTCAGCATGTCGCGGTCGGCGACGGCCTTGGCTTCGTTCAGCTCCTTGGACTGGAACTGGAAGTCGCGGGCCTTCTGCTTGAAGTCGCCTTCGGCCTTTTCACGCTCGGCGTTGGACATCTTGCTGCCACCATTGACCAGCTTGTCCTGCAAGGCCTTGGCATCGGTTTCCAGGGCCTTGAGCTTGGTCAGTTGGGGGCCGAACTTCTTCTCGGCGTCCACGGCGTACTGCTTGGCCGCATCCGACTCGAGGAGTGCCATCTGATAGTTGAGCACCGCGATCTTCATGTCGGCGAACGCGGGGCTCGCTGCCAGGGCGGCGGTGATCAGGACGAACTGGGTCAACTTACGCACAATGCACTCCTGCACAAAGCATGGTTGTCATTACAACGATACGGCCAATTAGAAGGTCTGTCCCAGGGAGAACTGGAAGATCTGGGTTTCGGCGTTGTCCGGCTTCTTGATCGGGGTCGCCAGGCTGAAGCTGAGCGGGCCCAGTGCGGTAATCCAGGTCAGGCCCACACCCGCGGACATGGCCATGTCCTGGAACTTGACACCGTCACAACCCTGGGTAGTCGAGATCGGACAGTCGGTATCGAACACGTTACCGATGTCGTAGAACAGCACGGTACGCAGTTGGCGCTGATCCTTCACGAAGGGCAGCGGGAACAGCAGTTCGGCACCGCCGGTGATCATGATGTTACCACCGAAGGCTTGCGGATCCTGATCCGGGTCGGTGTAGCGGCCCTGGTCATCCGGCCCATCACCGTTATTACGAGCTTTACTGGGCGTACTGCGCGGACCGAGGGAGCTGTCCTTGAAGCCACGCACCGAGTTGAAGCCGCCGGCGTAGTAGTTCTCGTAGAACGGCAGACGATCGGTGTCGCCGTATGCGCCGCCGTAACCGAGCTCGGTGTGGAAGCGCATCGTGTAGTTTTCGGTCAGCGGCGCGAAGATCTGGCCACGGTAATCAAGCTTGTAGAACGACAGGTCGCTGCCTGGAATGGTGGTTTCCAGCACCAGGCTCTGCGAGTGACCACGGTTGGCCAGCACCCCCTTGTTCAGGGTCGATTCGGACCAGCCGATGGACGCCTTGAAGTTGGTGAAGCTGTCGCCTTCCTTCTCGATGAAGTCGAAGATCTCGTCGACGGTATAGGCGCCGGTATCGATGTCGTCGCGCTGCACGGTCAGGCCGTAGGTCAGACGCGAGGTCTCGCTGATCGGGTAGCCGATGCTGACGCCGGCACCCAGGCTGTTCACCGAGTAGCTGGAGACGTCTACGTCGAGCTGATCGTAATCGGTCTTGCGGTAGAAGGCGTTGTAGCCCAGGCTCACGCCGTCGACAGTCCAGTAGGGGTCGACGAAGCCGAAGTTGTAGCGGGTCTGGTAGTCGGACTTGGTCAAGCCGATGCTGACCTTGTTACCGGTACCCAGGAAGTTGTTCTGGCTGATCGAGCCGCCAAGGATCAGGCCGGCGCTCTGGGCGAAGCCCACGCTGGCGGTGATCGAGCCGGACGGCTGCTCTTCCACGCTGTAGTTGACGTCGACCTGGTCGTCGGTACCCGGTACGGCCGGAGTCTCGACGTTGACTTCCTTGAAGTAGCCCAGGCGCTCCAGGCGCTGCTTGGACTGGTCGATCAGGTAAGTCGACGCCCAGCCGCCTTCCATCTGGCGCATTTCGCGACGGAGTACTTCGTCCTCGGTCTTGGTATTGCCACGGAAGTTGATACGGTTGACGTAGGCGCGCTTGCCCGGATCGACCACGTAGGTGATCGAAACGGTCTTGTTCTCGTCGTTCGGCTCGGGTACGCCGTTGACGTTGGCGAAGGTGTAGCCCTCGTTACCCAGGCGGCGAGTGATCAGGTCGGAGGTAGTGGTCATCACCTTGCGGGAGAACACCTGGCCTTTCTTCACCAGCAGCAGCTTCTTCACTTCCTCTTCCGGCACCTTCAGGTCGCCGGAGAGCTTCACGTCGCTGACGGTGTACTTCTCGCCTTCGTTGACGTTGACGGTGATGTAGACGTGCTTCTTGTCCGGGGTGATGGAGACCTGGGTGGAGGCGATATCCATGTGGATGTAGCCACGGTCCAGGTAGTAGGAGCGCAGACGTTCCAGGTCGCCGGAAAGCTTCTCGCGGGAGTACTTGTCGTCGTTCTTGAAGAAGGACAGCCAGTTGGTGGTCTTGAGCTCGAACAGATCGGTCAGGTCTTCTTCGGAGAAGACGGTGTTGCCCACCACGTTGACATGGGCGATGGCCGCCACGGTGCCTTCGTTGATGTTGATCTTCAGCGCCACACGGTTGCGCGGCTGCGGCACCACTTCGGTCTCGATCTCGGCGGAGTAGCGGCCCTGGGCCACATACTGGCGCTGCAACTCGTTACGCACGCCTTCGAGGGTGGCGCGCTGGAAGATTTCGCCTTCGGAGAGGCCGGATTGCTTCAGCCCCTTCATCAGGTCTTCAGTGGTGATGGCCTTGTTGCCCTCGATCTCGATGCTGGAGATGGACGGGCGCTCCACCACGTTGACGATCAGCACATTGCCATCACGGCTGAGCTGGATGTCCTGGAAGAAACCGGTCTTGAACAGCGAGCGGGTCGCTTCGACCAGGCGGCGATCATCGATCTGCTCGCCGACGTTCAACGGCAATGCGGCGAACACGCTGCCGGCAGACACGCGCTGGAGGCCGTTGACCCGGATATCGGAAACAGTGAAGGACTCGGCGTGAACCTGGGCGATCATCAGCGCGGAAAGGGCCGCGGGAAGCAGAAAGCGTTTCATGGAGTCCTTTTATTCCAACTGACAAATAGAGAATCTGCCGCAAAAGGCGGCAGATCCGAAAATCCAATGGCGGTTACAGTCGACTCAGATCGTTGACCAGGGCCAACAACATGACCCCGACTACCAGGCTGATGCCAATCTGCATCCCCCAAGCCTGGACCCGCTCCGACAATGGGCGACCTCGCACCCACTCGACCATGTAGAACAGCAGATGCCCGCCATCGAGAACAGGAATCGGCAACAGGTTGAGAACCCCCAAGCTGATGCTCAGATAGGCGAGGAAATGCAGAAAATCCCCTACGCCGGACTGGGCTGAAGCGCCCGCCACTTTAGCAATGGTTATCGGCCCGCTCAAGTTTTTTACCGAGAGCTGCCCGAGCACCATTTTCTTTAGAGAATCCAGAGTTAGCAGGCTCATGGACCAGGTTCGGGAGAGCGCCTGCCCCACCGCGGCCACCGGCCCATAGCTCACTTCACGGAGCATTTCGGGCGGCCATTGACCACCGGCGACACCCGCGCCCAGGTAGCCGGTGCGGGCCTTGCCCTCGCCTTTGGCCGCCAGGGTCAAGGCAAGCTCCTGGTTCCGGCCGGCGCGCTCGACCTCCAGGATCACCTTGCCCTCTGGCATGGCGCGTACACGCGAGACCACTTCTTGCCAATCCGTGACCTGCCGACCGTCAAGAGTGACGATCCGATCACCGATCTGCAGGCCGGCAGCCTTGGCAGGGCCCTTTTCGTCCAGCTCGGCAATCAGCGGTGCGACAGAGGGTCGCCAGGGCTGGATCCCCAGCCCACCGATGGGATCGGGATTGTCTTCGTTCTTCAGCCAGGAACTGATTCGTACCTGGTGCACCGCGGGAACGCTCGAACCCTTCTCCAGCACCGTGACGCTCAGCTCGCCCGTTTCACCGAGGCGGCGTACCAGTTGCAGGTTTACGCTGCTCCAGCCATCGACGGCTTCGCCGTCCACGGCAACGACTTCCTGGCCGGACGCCAACCCAGCGATGGCCGCCGGGCTATCCGCCACCACAGAGCCGATGACCGGCTTGATCTGCTGGCTGCCAAGCATGGCCAGCACCCAGAAGAACAGGATGGCGAGCAGGAAGTTGGCCACCGGACCGGCCGCCACGATAGCGATGCGCTGGAACACGGTCTTGCGATTGAAGGCACGGTCGAGCAGTTCGGCAGGGACATCACCCTCACGCTCGTCCAGCATCTTCACGTAGCCGCCCAAGGGAATGGCGGCTACGACGAACTCGGTGCCATGGCGGTCATGCCAGCGCACCAGCGGCGTGCCGAAGCCCACGGAGAAACGCAGGACTTTGACCCCGCAGCGGCGGGCAACCCAGAAGTGTCCGAACTCGTGGAAGGTGACCAGTACGCCCAGGGCGACAATCAGTCCCACCACCATATAAAGGGCGCTCATCGCTACCTCCTCGGGCTCAATGCCCGCGCTCCTGCAACCACGCCTGCGCTGCACCGCGCGCACGTCGGTCAGCCATCAGCACCGCATCGAGCGATTCGACCGGCGTGCGCACCTCGCGGTTCAGCACTTCATCGATGATAACCGGGATATCCGTGAAGCGGATGCGCCGCTCGAGGAAAGCGGCAACGGCCACTTCGTTTGCCGCATTGAGCATCGCCGGCACACTGCCGCCAGCCTCAGCAGCCTGACGCGCCAGGCGCAGACAGGGAAAACGCTGTTCGTCGGGCGCACTGAAGTCCAGGCGAGCAATGGAGAACAGATCCAGCGGCGAAACCCCGGAATCGATCCGCTGCGGCCAGGCCAGAGCATGGGCGATGGGGGTGCGCATGTCCGGGTTGCCTAGCTGGGCCAGCACCGAGCCGTCAACATAGTCCACCAGCGAATGAATCACGCTCTGCGGATGGATCACCACCTCGACCTTCGATGG
This sequence comes from Pseudomonas sp. HS-18, assembly GCF_020401845.1. NCBI lineage: Bacteria > Pseudomonadati > Pseudomonadota > Gammaproteobacteria > Pseudomonadales > Pseudomonadaceae > Pseudomonas > Pseudomonas sp. HS-18. The sequence continues at coordinate 1,879,018 of NZ_CP084413.1, read as the reverse complement.
CGCAGCGTCGAACAGCCAGCAGGCCTCGATCAGCTCCAGGCCCTTGTTCATCATGCTGGCCGAGTCGACGGAAATCTTCCGCCCCATCGACCAATTGGGGTGGGCGCAAGCCTGCTCAGGGGAAACCTCGAGCAATTGCTTCAGCGGCGTCTCGCGGAAGGGCCCACCCGAGGCGGTCAGCAGGATACGCCGAACGCCGACCTGTCCCAGTCCGCGAGCATAATCCGCCGGCATGCACTGGAAGATCGCGTTGTGTTCGCTGTCGATGGGCAGCAGCACCGCACCACTGGCGCGCACGGCGTCCATGAACAGGGCGCCGGACATCACCAACGCCTCTTTGTTGGCCAGCAATACCCGCTTGCCCGCCTCGACGGCGGCCAGAGTGGGCTTGAGGCCGGCAGCACCGACGATGGCGGCCATCACCGCATCCACTTCAGGATGCGCGGAAACCTCGCAAAGCCCGGCCTCCCCCACCAGCACGCGAGCCTGCAAGCCAGCGGAATTCAGGCGATTCTGAAGGGCCTGCGCCTGCTCCTTCTCCGGCACCACGACAAAGCGCGGACGATGGCACACACACAGCGCTTCGAGCTCTGCCAGACGGGAAAAGCCGCTGAGGGCGAAGACGCGGTAACGATCAGGATGACGTCCGATGACGTCGAGGGTGCTGAGACCGATCGAGCCCGTCGCCCCCAGCACGGTAATCCACAGAGGATGACTCACGGAGCACCCCAGCCCACGGCCCACAACAGCGCGGTGAACACCGGAATCGCAGCGGTCAGGCTGTCGATGCGGTCCAGCACGCCGCCATGGCCAGGCAGCAGGTTGCTACTGTCCTTGAGGCCTGACTGGCGCTTGAACATGCTCTCGGTTAGATCGCCGATGACCGACAGGGCTACCACGATGGCCGCGCACGGCAGCGCCAGCAGCAGCTCACGGACGGTCCAATCGCGGTAGATGGCGACGACGACGGTGATTACCAGGCAAAGCGCCATGCCACCGAAGAAACCTTCCCAGCTCTTCCCCGGGCTGACGCGCGGAGCGAGCTTGCGCTTGCCGAAAGCCTTGCCGGAGAAGTAAGCACCGATGTCGGCGGCCCAGACCAGCACCATCACCGCAACGATCAGCCAGTTGGACAGCGGCCACTGCTTGAGCAGCACCAGGCCCTGCCAGGCCGGCAGCAGGATCAGCAGGCCGATCAGCAGGCGGCGCCAGCGGCCGCCCCAACTCGAGGCGCTGTCCGGGTAAGTCAGCACCATCACGATCGCCAGCGCCCACCACAGCAGCGCCAGAACCAGTACGGCGCCCGCCAGCTGCGGCAGCCAGGCCAGCACGAGCATCAACCCGGCAACCACCGCGGCATAGCCGACGCGGGCGGACTGCTCGTTGTAACCCGCCAGGCGCGCCCATTCCCAGGCTCCCAGGCTGACCACCAGACCAATGAACAGCGAGAACGCCGCACCGTCGAGCAGGAAGAAACCACCCAGCGCGATCGGCAACAGGACCAGCGCCGTGATGATTCGTTGTTTCAACATGAGGGAGGTGCCTCGGCCTCGACCTGCTCACTGGTCTTGCCGAAGCGGCGCTGACGAGAGGCGAAGTCCTGCAACGCAGCCTGCATGGCTTCGTGCTTGAAGTCGGGCCAGTAGAGATCGGAGAAATACAGCTCGGCGTAAGCCAGCTGCCAGAGAAGGAAGTTGCTGATGCGGTGCTCGCCACCCGTACGGATGCACAGGTCGGGCAACGGCTGGTCGCCGGTGGTCAGGCAACCCTGGATCAATTCCGGGGAAATATCGTCCGGCGCCAGATGACCCGCCTGCACTTCGCGAGCGAGGCGTTGGGCGGCCTGGGTGATGTCCCACTGGCCACCATAGTTGGCCGCCACCTGCAGCAACATGCTGGCGCCATTGGCCGTCAGCGCCTCGGCTTCGCGCATCGCCGCCTGCAATTCAGGGGCGAAGCGGCTGCGATCGCCAATGATGCGCAGGCGGATGCCATTGGCGCTGAGCTTGCGAACCTCGCGGCGGAGGGCCATGAGGAACAGCTCCATCAGCGCGCCGACCTCTTCGGCCGGGCGCTGCCAGTTCTCGCTGGAGAAGGCGAACAGCGTCAACACCTCAACGCCGGCCTCGGCGCAGGTCTTGATCACCGCACGGACGGCATCCACCCCAGCCTTGTGCCCGGCCACGCCAGGCATCAGGCGTTTCTTCGCCCAGCGGTTGTTGCCGTCCATGATGATCGCCACGTGCCGGGGCACGGGCGTCACCTGCTTGGTCTTTTCCATGACGAGAGCCCGGCCGTCAGACGGCCATCAGATCCGCTTCCTTGGCCTCGAGGGCCTTTTCGATCTCGGCGACGAACTTGTCGGTGATCTTCTGCACGTCGTCGCCGGCGCGGCGCTCTTCGTCCTCGCTGATTTCCTTCTCTTTCTGCAGGTCCTTGAGCTGTGCCAGCGCATCACGACGGATGTTGCGTACGGAAACACGGGCCTGCTCCGCCTCGGCGCGAGCCTGCTTGGTGAAGCCTTTGCGGGTCTCCTCGGTCAGGGCCGGCATCGGGACGCGAATGGTGGTGCCGGCGGTGGCCGGATTCAGGCCCAGGTCGGAGGTCATGATGGCCTTCTCGACCGCCTGGATCATGGTCTTGTCAAAGACGCTGAGGGCCAGGGTGCGGGAATCTTCCACGGTGACGTTGGCCACCTGGCGCAGCGGAGTGTCGGAACCGTAGTAGGACACCATCACGCTATCCAGGATGCTCGGGTGCGCACGGCCGGTACGAATCTTGGCGAAGGCATGTCCCAGGGCTTCCAGGGTCTTGCCCATACGATCCTGTGCTTCCTTCTTGATCTCGTTGATCATCTCAATCCTCCTCGATCAGGGTGCCTTCAGCACCACCTACAACAATATTCAGCAGCGCGCCGGGCTTGTTCATGTTGAACACGCGCAGCGGCATTTTCTGGTCCCGGCACAGGCAGATGGCAGTGAGGTCCATCACACCCAGCTTGCGATCGAGCACTTCATCGTACGTCAGACGCTCGAACTTCTCGGCATTCGGGTCCTTGAACGGATCGGCAGTGTACACGCCGTCCACCTTGGTCGCCTTGAGTACTACGTCAGCATCTATTTCGATGGCGCGCAGGCAGGCGGCGGAGTCAGTGGTAAAGAACGGGTTGCCGGTACCGGCAGAGAAAATCACCACTTCGCCGCTCTTCAGGTGGCGCATGGCCTTGCGGCGGTCGTAGTGGTCGGTCACGCCGACCATGGAAATGGCGGACATGACGATGGCGGTGATATTGGAACGCTCCAGGGCGTCGCGCATGGCCAGGCCGTTCATCACGGTGGCGAGCATGCCCATATGGTCGCCGGTGACGCGATCCATGCCCGCTGCGGACAGCGCCGCGCCGCGGAAGAGGTTGCCGCCACCGATCACCAGGCCGACCTGCACGCCGATACCGACGAGCTGGCCGATCTCCAGCGCCATGCGGTCCAGCACCTTGGGATCGATGCCGAACTCCTCCGAGCCCATCAGGGCTTCGCCGCTCAATTTTAGAAGAATGCGTTTATAGCGAGGTTGACGAGCGCTCAGCTGCTGAGCCATGACCTTTTTCTCCTGCGGCGATTGAATGCTGTGCGCCTTGTGGGCGCCTTGCGGAAAGCTTGGACCAGCCAGCCTTACGGCGCCTTTGAGCCCGCCTGGCGGGCCTGCGCCGTGGAAGCCAGCCCTTTTGGCTTCCCCAGTTTGGCAAAGAGGCCGCGCGCGTTAGCGGGCAGCCTCTTGCGGGGCGACAGTCGTGAGACTGTCTATTACTGCTTGGAAGCGGCTACTTGAGCAGCAACCTCGGCAGCAAAGTCGGCTTCGACCTTCTCGATGCCCTCGCCTACTTCGAAGCGAACGAAGGAAACGATTTCAGCGCCGGCTTTCTTGGCCAGGTCACCGACCTTGACTTCCGGGTCCTTGACGAACGCCTGCTCGACCAGGCTGGCTTCGGCCAGGAACTTCGAGATACGGCCCTTGACCATGTTCTCGACGATGTTTTCCGGCTTGCCGGCGATCTTGTCGGCGTTCAGAGCGAGGAAGATTTCCTTCTCTTTGGCAACGGCTTCTTCGGAAACCTGCGACGGATCCAGGAACTGCGGGTTGCTGGCAGCGATGTGCATGGCGATGTCGCGAGCCAGTTCAGCGTTGCCGCCCTTCAGGGTGACCAGAACGCCGATGCGGTGGCCGTGCAGGTAGGCGCCAACCACGTCACCTTCGGCGCGAGCCAGACGACGGATGTTGACGTTCTCGCCGCACTTGGCAACCAGGGCTTCACGAGCGGACTCTTGCTCGGCGATCAGCGGAGCAGCGTCGGTCAGCTTCTGAGCAACGGCCTTGTCCAGGCTGGCAGCCACGAAGTTCTTGAAGTCGTCCTGCAGGGCCAGGAAGTCGGTCTGCGAGTTGACTTCGATGATGGTAGCGGACTTGGCATCATCAGCCACTTTGGCGGCGATGGCGCCTTCGGCGGCGATGTTGCCAGCCTTCTTGGCAGCCTTGATGGCGCCGGAAGCACGCATGTCGTCGATGGCTTTTTCGATATCGCCTTCGGCGGCGACCAGTGCCTTCTTGCACTCCATCATGCCCTGGCCGGTACGCTCACGCAGTTCCTTGACCAGTGCTGCAGTAATTTCTGCCATTTCGAAATCCTCTTGAGTTGCTCTCAAAACCAGATCGCCCGGCTGCCCGGGCGGAATTTACAGGGTGGCAAAAAGGGGGCCTAGCCCCCTTTCCGCGCACCGCAGGACGTCTGGACGTCCTGGAATCAGCCTTCGGCGGATTCGGCCGGCGCTTCTTCTACGAACTCGTCAGCAGTCACGCCACCGGCGCTCTTGCCACGCAGTACGGCTTCGGCCATGGAGCCCAGGTACAGCTGTACGGCGCGAATGGCGTCGTCGTTACCCGGGATAACATAGTCAACGCCTTCCGGGCTGCTGTTGGTATCGACGACGCCAATGACCGGGATACCCAGCTTGTTGGCTTCGGTGATAGCAATGCGCTCATGGTCAACGTCGATCACGAACAGAGCGTCCGGCAGGCCGCCCATGTCCTTGATGCCGCCCAGGCTGCGATCCAGTTTTTCCAGATCACGGCTGCGCATCAGGGCTTCTTTCTTGGTCAGCTTGGCGAAAGTACCGTCCTGGGACTGAACTTCCAGCTCGCGCAGACGCTTGATCGACTGACGGATGGTCTTGTAGTTGGTGAGCATGCCGCCCAGCCAACGATGGTCGACGTACGGCATGCCGCAACGGGCAGCTTCTTCGCGAACGATCTTGCCAGCGGAACGCTTGGTGCCGACGAACAGGATCTTGTTCTTGCCCTGGGCCAGGCGCTCAACGAAGGTCAGGGCCTCGTTGAACATCGGCAGGGTTTTTTCGAGGTTGATGATGTGGATCTTGTTGCGCGCACCGAAAATGAACTTGCCCATTTTCGGGTTCCAGTAACGGGTCTGGTGGCCGAAGTGCACACCGGCCTTCAGCATATCGCGCATATTGACTTGGGACATGATAGTTCCTCGATAAGTCGGGTTAGGCCTCCATGCATCCCAACGGCCAACCCTTCGACTGTGTCGCAGGGCACCCAGGCCATCGTGTCGATGCATGTGTGGGTTAATGCCCCGGAATGGCCGTAGCCTCCGGAGCGGGGCGCTTTATACCACAACCTCGGCCAGAACAAAACCCGGAGGGACGCCCGGCATCTCCCCACCGCCTCGTCCGAACAGCCCGGTCGGCCGCCCGCCCTTAATAGAAAGGCACCGAATCTGATAGACTTGCGTATTCCTCTTATTTACCCGCGCGTACGCAGCGCCTGATAGAGAAGTCGCATGACCGTCACCATCAAGACGCCCGAAGACATCGAGAAAATGCGCGTCGCCGGCCGCCTGGCCGCCGAAGTGCTGGAAATGATCGGCGAACACGTCAAGCCCGGCGTCACCACCGATGAGCTGGACCGTCTCTGCCACGACTACATCGTCAACGTGCAGAAGGCCATTCCCGCGCCGCTGAATTACAAGGGCTTCCCCAAGTCGATCTGCACCTCGATCAACCACGTGGTGTGCCACGGCATTCCCAACGAGAAGCCGCTCAAGGAAGGCGACATCGTCAACATCGATGTCACCGTCATCAAGGACGGCTACCACGGCGACACCAGCAAGATGTTCTCGGTGGGCAAGACCCCGGAATGGGCTGACCGCCTCTGCCAGATCACCCAGGAATGCCTGTACAAGGGCATTGCGCTGGTCAAACCGGGCGCACGCCTGGGCGACATCGGCGAAGTGATCCAGAAATACGCCGAGAAGAACGGCTTCTCCGTGGTACGCGAGTATTGCGGCCACGGCATCGGCAAGGTGTTCCACGAAGAGCCGCAAGTGCTGCACTACGGCCGCGCCGGCACCGGCCTGGAACTCAAGGAAGGCATGATCTTCACCATCGAGCCGATGATCAACCAGGGCCGCGCGGAAACCCGCCTGCTCGGCGACGGCTGGACCGCCATCACCAAGGACCGCAAGCTGTCCGCGCAGTGGGAGCACACCGTGCTGGTCACCGCCGACGGCTACGAGATCCTGACCCTGCGCAACGACGAAAGCTTCCCGCGCACGCCGGCCTGACCGGAAGCGGTTTGCAATCTCGCCGACGGCTGGGTAGAACATAGAAATCCCGGCCCGGCACAGCTGCCGGGCCTGGCGCCAAGCGCCCAGGCCCGACCGCCCTCTTGCCCCTGCCCTCCCCTAAGCCATTGATCAGGAAGGCCGCCATGCCGCAGGTGGATCCCGAGTTGTTCGACCGTGGGCAGTTCCAGGCGGAACTGGCCCTCAAATCCAGCCCCATCGCCGCCTTCAAGAAGGCCATTCGTCAGGCCAACGAAGTGCTGGATAGCCGCTTCAACGGCGGCCGCGATATCCGTCGGCTGATCGAGGACCGCGCCTGGTTCGTCGACCAGATCCTGCAGCAGGCCTGGAATCGCTTCGACTGGGCCGACGACGCCGACATCGCGCTGGTCGCCGTGGGCGGCTATGGCCGCGGCGAATTGCACCCGCACTCGGACATCGACCTGCTGATCCTGCTGGACAGCGAAGACCAGGAAATCTTCCGCGAGCCCATCGAAGGCTTCCTCACCCTGCTCTGGGACATCGGCCTGGAAGTCGGCCAGAGCGTACGCTCGGTGGCCGAGTGCGCCGAGGAAGCGCGCGCGGACCTTACCGTGGTCACCAACCTGATGGAGTGCCGGACCATTTCCGGCCCGGACAGCCTGCGTCAGCGCATGCTCGAAGCCACCAGCGCCAAGCAGATGTGGCCCAGCGGCCAGTTCTACCTGGCCAAGCGCAAGGAGCAGATTCACCGCCACACCAAATACAACGACACCGAATACAACCTCGAACCCAACGTGAAGGGCTCGCCCGGCGGCCTGCGCGACATCCAGACGCTACTCTGGGTCGCCCGCCGGCATTTCGGCAGCCTCAACCTGCACGCCCTGGTGCGCGAGGGGTTTCTGGTCGAGAGCGAGTGCGCGGTGCTGGCCTCCAGCCAGGAATTCCTCTGGAAGGTCCGCTACGCCCTGCACATGCTCGCCGGCCGCGCCGAGGACCGGCTGCTGTTCGACCATCAGCGGCGCATTGCCGGGATGCTCGGTTATGAAGGCAACGACGCCAAGCTCGCCGTCGAGCGCTTCATGCAGAAGTACTACCGCGTGGTGATGGCGGTGTCCGAGCTGAACGACCTGATCATGCAGCACTTCGAGGAAGTGATACTGCGGGCCGGCGAGAACGGCCAGATCCTGCCGCTCAACAGTCGCTTCCAGCTGCGCGACGGCTACCTGGAAGTCACCCACGCCAACGTTTTCAAGCGCACCCCGTTCGCCCTGCTGGAAATCTTCGTGCTGCTCGCCCAGCACCCCGAGATCAAGGGCGTGCGCGCCGATACGATCCGTCTGCTGCGCGACAGCCGCCACCTGATCGACGACGACTTCCGCCACGACATTCGCAACACCAGCCTGTTCATCGAGCTGTTCAAGTGCAAGGAAGGCATCCACCGCAACCTGCGGCGGATGAACCGCTACGGCATCCTCGGCCGCTACCTGCCGGAGTTCGGCCTGATCGTCGGGCAGATGCAGCACGACCTGTTCCACATCTATACGGTGGATGCGCACACCCTCAACCTGATCAAGCACCTGCGCAAGCTGCGCCGCCCGGACATGGCGGAGAAGTACCCGCTGGCCAGCAAGATCATGGAGCGCCTGCCCAAGCCCGAGCTGATCTACATCGCCGGCCTCTACCATGACATCGCCAAGGGCCGCGGCGGCGACCACTCGGAACTGGGCGCGGTGGACGCCGAGCACTTCTGCCAGCGCCATCAGTTGCCGCCGTGGGACACCAACCTGGTGTCCTGGCTGGTGCAGAACCACCTGATCATGTCCACCACCGCCCAGCGCAAGGACCTGTCCGACCCGCAGGTGATCTACGACTTCGCCCAGCTGATGGGCAACCAGACCTACCTGGACTACCTCTACGTACTCACCGTGGCCGACATCAACGCCACCAACCCGACCTTGTGGAACTCCTGGCGCGCCAGCCTGCTGCGCCAGCTCTATACCGAGACCAAGCGCGCCCTGCGACGCGGCCTGGAGAACCCGGTCGACCGCGAGGAGCAGATTCGCCAGACACAGAGCGCAGCCATCGACATCCTGGTGCGCGGCGGTATCGACCAGGACGACGCCGAGCAACTCTGGAGCCAACTGGGCGACGACTATTTCCTGCGCCACAGCGCCGCCGACGTGGCCTGGCACACCGAAGCCATCCTCCAGCATCCGGACGACGGCACCCCGCTGGTGCTGATCAAGGAAACCGCCCAGCGCGAATTCGAGGGTGGCACGCAGATCTTCATCTATGCCGGCGACCAGCATGACTTCTTCGCCGTGACCGTGGCCGCGATGGACCAGCTCAACCTGAACATTCAGGACGCACGGATCATCACCTCCACCAGCCTGTTCACCCTCGACACCTACATAGTGCTCGACGCCGATGGCGGATCGATCGGCAACAATCCCAGCCGAGTCGAGGAAATTCGCGAAGGTTTGGTCAACGCGCTGAAGGACCCGGACGAGTACCCGACCATCATCCAGCGCCGGGTGCCGCGCCAGCTCAAGCACTTCGCCTTCAACCCGCAGGTGACCATTTCCACCGACGCGGCGCGCCAGGTCAGCGTGCTCGAAGTGATAGCACCGGACCGCCCCGGCCTGCTCGCGCGGATCGGCGGGCTGTTCCTGGACTTCGACCTGTCGGTGCAGAACGCCAAGATCGCCACACTGGGCGAACGCGTGGAAGACGTGTTCTTCGTCACCGATGCGCACAACCAGCCGCTCTCCGACCCCGAGCTGTGCAAGCGCATCCAGACCGCCCTGGTCGATATCCTTTCCGACGGCGGCCAGCAGAGCATGCCGGTACGCATCAGCATTTAGTCAGACTTTAGAAAGAAAGAGCCTTGCCCATGAATCCTGCCCTCGACTCGCTCCAGCCCTACCCCTTCGAGAAGCTCCGCGCCCTGCTGGCCGGCGCCCAGCCGCCGGCGGAGCTGAAGCCGATCGCGCTGTCCATCGGCGAACCCAAGCACCGCTCGCCAGAGTTCGTCGCCAAGGCCCTGGCCGATAGCCTCGACCAGTTGGCCGTCTATCCGACCACCCTGGGTATCCCCGCCCTGCGCGAAGCCATTGCCGCCTGGTGCGAGCGCCGCTTCAAGGTACCGGCCGGCTGGCTGGACGCTGCGCGCCACGTGCTGCCGGTGAACGGCACCCGCGAAGCGCTGTTCGCCTTCACCCAGACCGTGGTCGACCGCAACGCCAAGGGTCTGGTGATCAGCCCGAACCCGTTCTACCAGATCTACGAAGGCGCGGCCCTGCTGGCCGGCGCCGAGCCGCACTACCTGCCGTGCCTGGAAGACAACGGCTTCAACCCGGACTTCGACGCCGTGCCGGCCGACATCTGGGCGCGCTGCCAGATCCTCTTCCTCTGCTCGCCGGGCAACCCCACCGGTGCGCTGGTGCCGCTGGAAACCCTGAAGAAGCTGATCGCCCTGGCCGACGAGCACGACTTTGTGATCGCCGCCGACGAGTGCTACAGCGAGCTGTACTTCGACGAGCAGAACCCGCCGGCCGGCCTGCTGAGCGCCTGCGCCGAACTGGGCCGCAACGACTTCAAGCGCTGCGTGGTATTCCACAGCCTGTCCAAGCGCTCCAACCTGCCGGGCCTGCGCTCGGGCTTCGTCGCCGGCGATGCCGAGGTTCTGAAGAAATTCCTCCTGTACCGCACCTACCACGGCTGCGCGATGCCGGTTCAGACCCAACTGGCCAGCGTCGCTGCCTGGAAGGACGAGGACCACGTGCGCGCCAACCGCGACCTGTACCGCGAGAAGTTTGACGCCGTGCTGGACATCCTCGGCGGCGTGCTCGACGTGCAGCGCCCGGACGGCAGCTTCTACCTGTGGGCGAAAACACCGGTTGCCGACACCGAGTTCTGCCGCGGCCTGTTCGATGCGCAACACGTCACCGTGGTGCCGGGCTCCTACCTGTCGCGCGAAGTGAACGGCGAGAACCCCGGCGCCAACCGCGTGCGCATGGCGCTGGTGGCACCACTGGCGGAGTGCGTGGAAGCGGCCGAGCGGATCAAGCAGTACGTACAGAGCCTCTGAGGTTGCACACCCTGTAGGACCGAGGGGGCACGCCCAGTCCTTGCTCGCGAACAGAACTATCCGGCAGTTCCAGAGCCAAGCGGTTCGCGAGCAAGCTCGCTCCTACAAGAGCACCACTACACCCAGCGCCCGGCCTTGCTGGTCACCCAGGCTTCCTGGCTGTCCAGCTCGCCCAGCACCTCGCGCATGGTCTCGTCGTCGATCTCATGCTCACGACGCATGCGGTACAGCTCCAGACGTTGAGCCCGCAGCGCCTTGATGCGCAGCGCCTGATCGGCCAGTTCCAGGCTGCGAGCGCGCTCGCGGGCTTCCTGGGAGTCCGGCGCCGGGTCCAGTTCGTGGCGATACTCGGCCATCAGCCGCGCCTTCACCTCTGCCAGGCGCGCCGCTTCGTCGGCATCCGCACCGTCGCGAGTGGGCATTTCCTCGCCTTCCAGCATGTGGATGGCCGCCACCGCGGTCTTGCGCCACACCGACTGCACTTCGCGCTCGCGCTGGTCATTGCTGGCTGCCGGCAGGCCGCGCAGAAGGATCGGCAGGCCGATGGTGGCGGCGATCAGCGACACCAGGATCACCCCGGTGGCGATGAAGATGATCAGGTCGCGCTGCGGGAAGGCCGAACCATCGAGCAACAGCAGCGGTACCGAGAGCACGCCGGCCAGCGTCACCGCCCCGCGCACCCCGCCCAGCGCCGAGATTGCCGACAACCGCAGTACCGGCTCGCCCGAACGACCGCCCAGCTCTATCCCCCACCACTGCTCGAAGCGCACCGACACCTTCCAGTAACACCAGACCCAGCCGAAACGCAGCAGGATCAGCACGGCGAACACCGCCAGCACGTAGAACAGCAGCAGCGACGAGCGCCACATCACGTCATCGGCATGGTGGGAGACCGATTTCAGGATGTCCGGCAACTGCAGGCCCAGCAGCAGGAACACCACGCCGTTGAAGGCGAACTCGAGCATCGACCAGACGCTGCGGTTGAGCAGGCGCGTGTTGGTCTGCCGCGGCAGCAGGTCGGCCCAGCTCTGCATCATGCCGGCCGCCACCGCCGCCAGGATGCCGGACACCCCCAGCTCCTCGGCGATCATGTAGCAGGCGAAGGGCAACAGCAGCATCAGCACCACGTGCGTCGCCGGATCATCCCAGCCGCGACGGATCATCCAGGCGCGAATGCGCCCCAGCAGCCAGCTGATGAACACCCCGCAGGCCAGCCCGCCAACCGCCACCAGCAGGAAACTCAGGCTGGCGTCCATCAGCGAGAAGGTACCGGTCATGGCAGCGGCGATGGCGAACTTGAAGGCGACCAGGCCGGAGGCGTCGTTCATCAACGCCTCGCCCTGCAACACGTGCATCAGGCGCCTGGGAAGGCGGTCCTGGGCGATGGCCGAGACCGCCAGCGCATCGGTCGGCGACAGCACCGCCGCCAGGGCGAAGGCGGCAGCCCAGGGTATCTCGGGAATCAGCAGGTGGATGAAGACGCCACCGCCGAGCACGGTGAACAGCACCAGGGCGAAAGCCAGGGTGAGGATCGGCCAGCGCATCTTCCAGAACTCACCCTTGGGCATGCGCCAGCCATCGGCGAACAGCAGCGGCGGGATGAACAGGAACATGAACAGCTCGGGATCGAGCGCCACGTGCAGCCCCAGGCTCGGCCAGGCGAGCATGGCGCCGGCAACGATCTGGATCAGCGGCAGGGGCAGCGGGATCAGTTGAGCGGCGAGCCGGGTTCCCCCCACGACCAGCAACAGGATCAACACGGTGTAAACGGTTTGCATCGTCGAACTCCAACACAGCCATCCATTGAAGCACCCATCGCGGCGCGGATCAGCCACGCTTCGGGCAAAAAACTGTTGCAATACGCCGGCCTCCCGGCGGCGTCCCGCAAGGCGCTGGGAAATGGCATAATCCCGCGCCTGAAAAAAGCATCGAAAAGGAGTAGCGCCCCGTGAGCGAGCGGACGCTGTATGGAATCAAAGCCTGCGACACCATGAAGAAGGCCCGTACCTGGCTGGAAGAACATGGCGTCGACTACGCCTTCCACGACTACAAGACTAGCGGAATAGACCGCGCGCACCTGGAGCAATGGTGCAACGAGCATGGCTGGGAGACTGTGCTGAACCGTGCCGGCACCACGTTCCGCAAGCTCGACGACGCGCAGAAGGCCGATATCGACCAGGCCAAAGCCATCGAACTGATGGTGGCGCAGCCGTCGATGATCAAGCGCCCAGTACTGGACCTGGGTGATCGCACCCTGGTCGGCTTCAAGCCCGATCTCTACGCCGCCGCCCTGGCCTGAGTCGCAGGACGATGAGCATCGCCTGGGCCCTGTTCCTCCCCGCCTGCTTCGCCCTGAACCTGGCGCCGGGACCGAACAACCTGCTATCGCTGAACAATGCCGCGCGCTTCGGCCTGCTGCGCGCCACCCTCGCCGGTGGCGGACGGCTGGTCGCCTTCGCCGGCATGCTGGCCCTGGCCGCCTCCGGCCTGGCGCTGGTACTGCAGGCCTCGGCCTGGCTGTTCCTGACGATCAAGTTGGTGGGCGCCGGTTACCTGCTGTGGCTGGCCGTGCAGCTGTGGCGCGCGCCGACAGCGAACCTGTCCGTCGATGGCGCCCCGGCTACCGCCACCAGCCTGTGGCGCCTGGCCCGCCAGGAGTTCTGGGTGGCCGCCGGCAACCCATAAAGCATCAAACCTAAACTTTCACGCCAGAAGCAAAGACTCGCTCCAGACCAGCTAGACCGGGCCTTCCAGCGATCACCCGCGATCCACTTCCCGACGCACCATCCCCTGATACTCCGGCGGCGACAGCGCAACGATCTGCTCGTGCGCCCACTCTTTCCACTTCGACTTCCGCCGATCCCGCTCGGCCAGGATCTTGGCGGCGTCAGCCTTCGCGCGGTCCAGGTTCTGCTGCCAGAACTCGAACAACCGGGACTTCTCATCCTCCATCGCCTGCCGCTCATCGGCGGGGCGTAGTGCCAGATTCCAAGCACTCATCGGGTGACCTCCTCAAATCGAAGGCGCGCATTCTACGCTCGATCTGCAGGAGCCCCTACCGCCGGTCACGCAAAACAAGTACTGTATTTATAAACAGTATATTTAAATGCATGACTGACTCACCACTTGCCCAATGGCGGCAGCTCATCGATGACAGGCGCCAATGGTTGCTCTCTCCGGACTACCACTGCCGGGAGCTGGAGGAGTTGGCGAGTCAAGCCCTGCGGCTGCGGATGATCGATAGAGGGGAATTCGTGGAGATGTGCGAAATAGCCGAGGCCGGGCGCCTGACTGCACTTGATGACCTGGCACATCAGGCCTTCCAGCGGGCGGGCTTCTACGACGTCGTGGACGAGGGATCGGGCAAGCTACTTGGTCAGATCCTGTCGGGGACTTTCATGACTGCGCCACCAGCGCCGCGCGCGATCCTAGGATGGATCACTTACGACAAAGATGGACAACTCGCCATGTTTCATGGATCGCCTGCCGCATGGCAGGGAGATGTGAGAGGGCTGACCTGGGTCCGCAACAACGGCGAGCAAGCGCACCTGGTCGAGCAGGGCAGGATCGTTGAGGGGAAGGTGGTGCGAACCATTACTGATGCCGATGCATTCAGGCTAGCACTGGACGTGCACCAGGTGGCGCAGGAGGAAAGCGACACGACGCAAGCGAAGGCTTGGGCGTTGCGCATCGAGCTGGGGAGGTTCCGGCGCTGTCCCACATGCAGGGACAGCTTCGCGAATAGAGAGGACTGCGAACGATGCGCAGGTCTAGGGATTGTTACTTCAGAGGAAGGGAGCAGACGATGACGAACATCGTAGATATTCAGGAAGCCCGCCTGCAACGGGTGCGAGCGATCATGACCGCGATGATGCACTCGGACGACTTCCCTCTAACCTTCTCCGCCGCGCATTGCGCAGCGGCCAGGGAGCGCCTGGGATGGTCAGTGGAAGCACTGGCATTCAGGTCGGGGGCGTCGATTAGCGCGATCCAGGCCCTGGAAAGCGGGACGCAGGAACTGCGCCGAGTGACAATGCAAGCCCTCGCATTCGCTTTCGAGAAGGAAGGTCTAATATTCTTCCCTGGTATCGAACCGATGCTAGGGGACAACTGCAGAGGAGGGACGGTCGATCCACGCACAAGACAAGACTATCATCTTCTAGAGTAGCCGGGCGGCAGGCTGAAGATGCTCCTTCAGGGCACCCTCCCCCACCGGATCTAGAACCAACTGAAGATGGGCTGCCGCTGATAACTCTCCCTATAGGCTTGCTCGAGATTCGCAATCAACTCCGATGCAGCCACATTAATATCACTGAGAACTCGATGATCCATGTCAAGCTTTGCCCGAGCAGCTACACGGTACTGCCCATTATCTGAAACAGCCTTCCTCAACTTACGCCCATCCACAACCTCATCTCCATTTTTAAGTTTGAGTAGCGAAAGAGCAGACTCCATTCTCAACAACTCAGGATCAATAGATAGCTCAAGCTTCTTAGAGTCATCACAAACCTCCTGAGTCAAACATTCAATTGCATTCTTCCGAATATTTTCTACCGAAGCAATTGTACGATCCAAGAACTGACGAACTTCCTTCCTAGTCTCTCTTCGATCATTTCCACGAGAAACAACAGACCAACCCAAAACAACAGTCAGCAAAGGTAGCAGCCATCGCGCGACCTCTACAAATTTCTCAAAATCCATTTGCAACCTCGCCTATTCCTTTCTGGCCGCCTTAACATAGTCCCAAGCTTCAGACACGTAGCTCTGAACTTGAAACTTAATAATCAGCTTGGCATGAAGCTCTTTTGCAGAGTAGTACCCTTTCCGCACGAGCCCTCCGAATGCTTCCTCCAGAAAGGAAGATCCCAAGGACAGGACTCCATCTAGATCAACCGTGACACGATCATTCGTGCGAAGCGCAGGCAGCAGTATGTCGTCGCGAAACTCCTCGCCGGACTTCTTGCCGTCAATACGACTTCTGACACATGGCATTCTTGAGAAATCTCTAGCAACGTAAATAGTCATAGTCTTCATAGTCTCTCAGAAACCTCTAATCCGAAGGCCTCTATTGGAATCATCCATTGCACAATAGTTCCATGTATACTATTGCGCTCATCAAGCGACGTTACCTTACCACTGGAATTATCCAGAGCATAAACTCCGCGATTACTATATATGGATATCCCTCCGACCCCCTGTTCTCTAACCACCTTCAATATATCCTTAAGCCCCTTACCTCTATTACCCTTATTGGTACTAGTCTTCCCAACAGTAAAGGCAAGCTCTATCATTTTGTGATCTTTGCGCCGAATCCCCTGACGGGACTGAAAGTATGAAGCCAACTCTTCCTTCCAGTTAGCCTGCAAGGTTCCTGGTATGCCAACTCCCAAGTCACAAATCACCACCGCGACATCATCGCCAACTTGCCGAGCGAACAACCACCACTTTTGCTGAACAAGCCCCGGCAATGGGGTCTTGTAAGACTTGGCGTAGGCATGCTCTGACGAGTTAGCTACCGCCTCAGCCATACCGCTCAGGAGCGCCGTTCTAAGCTCCATATTGCTACCTTCGGTCAATATCCTCGGAAGCTTCTCGACGATGGAATCCAAGTCTCCCTCATATCCGCTGGCATATAGCCAGGGGGCGACATTGCTAGCATTGATCTCTTTAATTCTCGGCTCAAGTCCAAGCCGTTCCAACATCTGAATGTGCTGAAACATCTGCTCTACAACACGATCACTTGGATATACGGCACCAAGCTTTTTAGACCAAGTTGGAACCTGCAATAGACGCTCCAACTCAGCAACCAATAGCAACGTGCCACAGGGATGCAACGCGGTCACTTTGGAAAAATCTATGATCACGTTAGACGTTTCATCACTGTGAACTCTGTCCTTCAGCTTGCGAATGAAAGTCAGCAAAGCCCCTCGTAGCTCCGTGCTTCCCAAACTGACTATCTGCGGGAGGCGAAGCTTGGAAGTTGAGAAATGCCGAGCAGTGGCATTCAATAGGCGGCGATGGCGCTCGATACCTCGGAGGCGCTTTTCACGACACACCACCACCCTCTTCTGTCGACTTGACCACTCGATGGCGCCCTTCACTTCTTTCTTCATACCGCCTCCTTTCGAGGCGCCGATATTAATGGCTTTCAGGCATCGCTGAAAGCGTAGCCGGTTCCACCACTAGGGTCCGGAGCGCTGGGCTTCTTGGGTCTGGATGCAGTCCAGTACCTGGTTAGCACAGCTGAGCAGCGCGGCCTCAGTCACGTCTAGCGACTCACGCCACTGATCATTGGCCAGCACCGCCGGCCGGGCTGGCAGGGGGCACGCCACCAGCGGGCAGTACTGTCGGGTTGCGGTAGGCTCCGGGGTCGGTTGTTGCGGGTCGCTCATACAGCCGGCCAAGGCCAGCAGGAACAGACCCACGCAGGTACTCAGCAACAGCTTGATCATTTCGGCGTAGCTCCTCGAAGGCCGCACTCTGCGCCCTGGCATTGGTGGATACGGCCTGCTCCAGCAGCCGCATGCGCTTACGGATTTCGTCGACGGCCCCGATCTGGCGCTGCTGTTCGGCGAGCACGCCGGCTTGCAACTCAATCAGCCGCTGCGCCTCACTGACCGCAGCTTTCGCGGCGTCTGCTCGCTGCGCCTGCAGATCGACGCGAGGGGAAAGCCCCCACCAGGCCAGTCCAAAACCGAGCGCAGCCAGCAGAGTCGCGCTGAGCGCCCAGCCACCCAATCGCCAGGGGATGCCGCTCATGCCAGCACCTCCTGCGCACGTCGCCAGAACTTCACACGCTCCTCCAAGCCATTCAGGCCACCATTGATGCGCCGGGTGATATCCTCGAATCGACCAGCGTCCGCGAGTTCATTGAGGCCATGTCCTGCCCACCACCACGCCGCTGACAGCGCGGCGAACTCTGGCCGGGCGAGCAGATCCGGTACATCCTCCAGCGGCTGCCCGATCCCGGAGCCGGTCGAGCGGTAGTTCGCTCTCCCAGTCACCTGCAGCAAGCCCCGACCGCGATAGGTCCAGCCGTCGCCGCTGGCCTCATTGCCATTCCCGTTCCGGTCGGCGTAGGTGTTGTTGGCGATTGCCTGGGGGTGACGGGCTAGATTCATCGCCAAGGCGTTCGGCTTTCCGTCATCGCGTGCATAGCGCTTTGGCCAGACGCGGGCCAGGCCGGTCGCATCGTAGTTCAGGTTCTCGACGAGACGGGTGAGCTGGGCACTCTCGTGGCCAACCTGGGCGAGGAAAGCCGCCATGCGCGCCACCGAATGGATCTGATAACGCCGCATGGCGCTGTTGAGCCCTGGAATAAAAACGCCCGCGACGGGGCGGGCGTTCGGGAGGATCTGCAGCAATTGCTGCTCAGTTATCGACATGCTTTTCTCCAGGCGAAAAAAAGCCCGTCATAGGACGGGCTGCTGTTGAAACAGTGGGCTATTCGTAATCGAGATCCGCCGCGTCGCAGACGACGACACTAGCCATCTCGCCATCTAGTCGCACACGAATCCGAGGCTCATTGCCCATGAACGACTCGATGCCAATTACAGTTCCGTACGGCTGCGTCCACCTGTAGGTGTCGTGCACCATCCGAAGGGGAACCTCCACACGAAGGCCCACACGAACATCCTTGAGATCCATACCCCCTCCGCGACGGGAAAAGGAGAATGCTAAGCGGCAATCCCATGCCGCGCCAACGGTCAGCGAGCCACGTCCACAATCTTCAACTCCTTCGTCGGCCGCTTCCGTTTGCCGCCGGCCGTGGCCTTTCCTTTCTTCCCGCCGTTGCACTCAACGGTCGTGCTCCAGCCAGCGGACGTGAACACCTGCTCAACCGAGTCGACCAGGTAGCTACCATCCAGACCGTCCTTAAAGCCGGCTGCGTTGATGGACGCCTCCGCAAACAAGCCGGTACGGCCCGGCATTTCGAGACGCACCCCCGCCGTCGAACGATTGAACGCAGCCAGCCTCGCTTTGGCGGCCTGTTCGGCAGCACTCTTGTTCGGATGAATGTGGCGATCCGTATGCACCGGCGGCAGACCTGACGGCGCGTCGTCGTTGCTCAGGTCGACCACTGCCAGCTTGCCGTCCTGTCCTTGGTACTTCGACCGAACCGCTGATTGCACACCGCGATCATCAAGGCGGAACTGGAAACGCGATACGTCGGCCCGGCTGATCGTCACCACGGGTAACGCGCGGCCACTTGCGCTCTGGCCATTCTGCCTCGGCATCACCAGCAACTTGCCGCCGGCCACCTTGGCGGTGCAGTCGAACTGTCGCGCCAGGCGCGTGATGAAGTGAAAGTCGGATTCCTTCATTTGATCGGCCCGAGGCACCTGCGTGGTTACCGGGCACTCCGCCTCCCATCCGTTCCGAGCGGCGACATCACCGACAATCCGGGCCAGGCTCACGCCCTCCCAACTGCCACTGCGCACCGTCTTCCCACTCCCTCGCATGTCGCTAGCCCGGCCACGAATAACGATGGTATCCGGCGGCCCGGCATACTCCACGGCATCGACGGTATAGACGCCCTGCTCCGCGAGATCCTGACCATAGCCCAGGTACACCTGAATCTTGGCTCCCCGACGGGGCAGCGCCACCGCGCTATCGCGGTCATCAATGCGCAGCTCGAACTCGTCGGACTCCATTCCAACCTTGTCCAGGGTGCGCAGCATCAACAGACGGTCATTAATCAGCGCCGTGATATCCGCCCCATCGGCCACGATACGAAATGCAGGATTCATGCACTTGCTCCAGAAATGAAAAAACCCGCACAGGGCGGGTTTGATACGCGTAGCGCCGAGCGAGCGCCAATTCCAATAAAGAAATCTCCGCGGACGCGGCGCGAGTATTGCTACCTACGGATGTCGAGCAGCTCCAAGCGATCAGGCTGCACCTGAATAACATTTAGGCAGACGGGGCAAGCTATAACATCGTCTTTCTCGGGATCGATACGCAGCCCTTTGGTGCAGACAGGACAATCGCCCTCGGTTACTACCTCGCGGAAACCAAATACCTTCCACAGGATCAACCCGACGATACCCACCGACATCAACCAGCCAATGAGCGGAATGAACGCCACCGCCACTGCCGCTAACCCTCCCCAAAACAACCAGTCCAAGCGATACATAGCCTCGCCCCACCAGCTCCGTTTAACCTTCCTCAATGCTGTTGCCATAGCACCTCCGTTCTGTGCGTTGCTGACAGGAACGATCGTATCGGCCACGCCTAGCAAGGGCAATGCACTATTAGGCCCACAGTTGCACCTCCTCGGTGGTTGCTGCGGGGAGATCGGGCATCACGATGTGCAGCCCTGCCGGTAGCGGCTGCATCTGATCGGCCAGCCCCGGGTTGGCGTTCAACACTGCCTCGACGGTACCGTTGAGGCGGCCGTAGATCTGGTAGCACAGCGTATCCAGCAGGTCACCGTCAGACGTTCGGCATATCTTCGCCATAGCGGACGAACTCCAATGTGAAGGATTGTTTGCGCGGGATACCGCCACGGAGCAGTGCGCCTTGCTCTTCCTCGACCCTGGTCAGGCACCAGGTGCCCAGCACGATGCCATAGCCTGTAATGAGGTTTAGCGGCTCGCGGCGAATCCCGATTTTGCGCAGCGCATCGAGTTGCTCCAGGCCGCCACGCCAATGCGGGAAGATCGCACCACGCAAGGTAATGCGCTCATCGCCCAGACCGGGGGACTGCTGCGCAGGCCGCCGAGTGAGGCGCTCCTGCGATGCCCAGCGGAACTCGGTCTGCCGCGTCAATTGGTCGAAGGGTGCCGTATCCAGGTTGAAGCAGAACTGCGGCCGGTTTGGAGCCAGAGGCTGCAGTACCAACAGATGGGGGAATGGCGTCACCGCTGCCGGGGCCGGGGTCATCGAGTCGCCGAGCAATGATGTCGGCAGGATATTCGCGAACGAAGGGCTGATCTTGCCTGCCACCTTATTCACCGCCGCCATCGCTCGGCTCGACTGCGCCGACAGCTCAGTCATTCGCTCATCGATACCGGAAGCCGCCCGGCTCGCCCGGTTGTATACCGATACCACCTGATTCACCTTGCTCTGGGCGGAATTGATACCCCGCATTGCCCGGCGCAATTTATCACCCACTCCAGCAGGCACACCGGGCAACCCCTCCAACTCGGAAGCCGCACCGGTGATCTCACTGATGGCCCCATTCACCGGGGCCATCACACCATCGAGGTTGCGCCGGCCTGCCTCGCCCGCCTGGGCCAGATACTTCAGCCCACCCTGTAGTTGCTCCATGTAGGCCACTTACGACCCTCCTACACATTGGGGATATCGAACAGGCCCGAGCGTTGCTGGCTAGCCTGGAAGTCATTGAACAATCGCTGCAGATGCGGGAACAGATCATCTGCGAGGCGGCGCGGATCCTTCACATCGCCTTGCACAACAATGGAAAGCTGCGGCGCGAACGTCATCTGCTGGCTTACAGGAGGCATAACGCTCTCCTGCGGCGGTACTTCCGGCTTCGCCGTAGGCGATGCTGGCGGCGCCTCCGGACTCTCTTCACCGGACAGCGCAGAGCCAAGACCGGCGCCGTCCAAGGCTGTCCCTTGGACCCCTCGCCCTTCGGCCTTTATCTGCACCGGAGAAGCCTGGCTAGCCCCGGGCAGAGCGGGCAGCTCCTTCTGTTCAGTCTCACCGAACAGCGCAGAGCCAAGTCCGCTAGCGCCCAGAGCACCCAGCGCACTGCCAATGAAAGCACCCGCAGCCGTCCCGAGAACAGGAACGACGGATCCGATAGCAGCTCCTGCAGCGGCGCCGGCCAGGGCTCCGGCTAAAGCGCCACCGGCACTCCCGACGTCGTCCGGCTTCTTCTCCCGTGGAGCCTCCTGCGTAGTTGCAGATGCCTCAGACTGCCCCTCTGGCTTGTCCTCACCAAACATCGCCAGGCCAAGGCTACCTCCGGCGCTTCCGCCTCCAAAGGCGCCAAGCGTGCCCCCAATGAAAGCCCCCGCAGCGGTGCCAATAATTGGCACGACAGACCCGATGGCCGCTCCAGCCGCCGCTCCAGCCAGGGTTCCGGCCAAGGTGCCGGCCGCAGAACCATACCCTTCCGCCTTCTCATCCCGCGTTTCGGCGTACTGGTAGGTGTCATAGGCCTGCAGCCCCGACGCCAGCAACGCCATCGGCAGGGTACCCTTGACGGCACCACCAACACCGGCGAAGCGGCCGCCCCGAGGCAGACCACGGCGACCACCAGAACGGCTTCCACCTTCACCGCCGCCGAGATCCATACCGCCTGCGCCGCTCCAGTTGGTCACGAAGACCTTCTGCACACCGCCAGAGGCGCCGCCCAGCACATCCTCCAGCAGACCGTCACCACCGCCGCGACGCCCCCTGCCACGACCAGGCAGACCGCTGCGCGCCACGTCCAATAGGCCTTGACCGATCTTGAACGCAGCCACCGCGGACTTGACGGCGACGACGCCGCCTGCGACCGCAAACAGACCGGCAGACACCCCTGGGAAGGCATCACTTACCCTCGCCACACCTTGCCCCAGGGTCTTTAGCCCCCCGGCAATGCGGTCGGTAAAGGGCGCAATGGCATCCCCCATGCTACGCAGGGCATCGTCCCAGGCCTGACCGACCTCGGACCAGCGCTGCCGCGAGGCTTCCTGCCGTTCCTTCAGATTCTTGTCGAGGATGCCGTTGGCCGTGCTCGAATCCGTTTTCAGCTTCTGGTAGAGATCGCGGTTCTGCATGTAGGCAGTCAGCGCCGCCTTGACCTGCATATCACTGAAGAGATCGCCAGTCTTCAGCGACTCCTCCAAGGCCCCGGTCATGGCCTTGACCTTCGCGGGGTCCGATTCCTTTCCGATTGCTTTCAGCCCCGCCGCCATCTCCTTGGCCTTGGCAGGGTCAGTCGCCTCGATGTACTTCCGCGCCAGTTCGAAGCTGGCTTCCATGGTCGACAGGCCATTTCCAATGGCCTTGTCCATCGAGCCCTGGTAGTCGATACCAGCCTTGGCATAGGCCTTGACGGTATCCCCCGACCCGATCTTGCCGAACCAGTTTTTGAGGTTGTTCGCAGCCTCATCCGACGACCCCGCCGTCTTCATCTGCACCTGCAGGATGGCGCCCAGCTGGGTAACGGCGTCGAGGCCGTAGATGCCCTGCTTGGCCATCTCCGCCAACAGCGAGGGGAACCACTTCGCCATGTCACTGGCTTCGAATGAACCGGCCTGCCCCTGGTAAGCGATGGCTTCCAGGGCACGCTGCATCTCCGCCGGATCGTTAATCCCGGCGTTCTGCTGCAGGGCATTGATCATCCGCCCGGTGTCGTCGGCACCGGCGCCCTGCCCCACCACGAACTTGCTAGCCACCGGCGCGTAGTTCACCGCTGCGCCGAGATCCATACCGGCACCGACCAGTTGGTTGACTACCTCCGCCACATCGTTGCGTGCCAGCCCCGAATCGCGCGAAGTGGTGATGATGCGCTTCGACATATCGCGCTCATCAGCTGCCCCGGCTACGCCAGCCTTGATGGCGATATCGCGGATGATCGCGTTGTAGTTCGCCGAGACAGCGGTAGGCACCGCCATTGCAGCCCCAACTTTCACAGCATCGCCTGCGGCTGACTTGCCCAGGCTGATGCCATCGTTCACGCGGCTCATGCCACGCGAGCGCAGCTCAAGGCTGCGCGAGGTCGCCCCCATACGGCGATAGGCCGCATCAAGGTTACGGACCTCGACGCCCTGCTTACGCAGGGCATCCAGGTTTCCGTTGAGCTTGCGAAGCACCCCGTCAGCAGCGGCATCACCGACGCGGTGTAACTGCTGGTATTCCTTCTGCAGACGCTGCGTCTCGCCGATCAAGCCTTGCAGCGCACGAGCCTGTTGGCCTTTCTTCTGCAGAGCATCGATCCGCGACGAGACGGTGCCGAAGGCCTTGCCGACTGAAGCGCTAACCGCTCCGCCGAGCACCAGCCCCACAGCCAGGTTCTTGCTCATGAGGTATTCCTAGTTCAGGTCGCCGTCGGCGGCGGAAAGAAACGACGCCGCATAAGCGGCGTCGATACAGCGTCAGTCCTTCCCGAGCCACCAAAGCAGATCGTCGACTGTCATGCGGTCGATCTCAGACGGCTGGAAGCCTGTCTGGATCGCCAGATGTCGCGCCAATTCACGCAGCCGCCCCGGCGAAGCCCCCGTCATCCTCGACCAGGCGAAAGTACGCGGTCTGCAGGCGCTGGTAATCCACCAGCTTGAGCTCCTCCAGATCCTTCTGGCCGACCTCCAGCAGTGACGCAAACAGTTGCAGCTCGCGGTCAGCCTCATCACCACCGGCGGTCTTGTGAGCGGTGCGCACATCGCGCACGGTGGGCGCGCGCATCCGCAAGCGGTCGAGCACCACGCCATTGCAGGTGGCCGGGCGACTAAGCTGGATCAGCGCACAGTCGGCATCGATGGTCAGCCAGGACGGCAGTTTCTGGTTATTCATCATCTATCTCCTCACAGGCCCAGGTCGGTACGCATCGAAGCGAGCTGGTCCACACCATTGATCACGCGAACACCGTTAACCGGGTCGATCTCATAGACCACTCGGCCGCCGACTTCGAGCTTGTAGTAGCTGACGCCAACGGAGTACTTGAACGAGGCCTTCTCACCTGGCTGCCAATCGCCCGGATCGACTTCCTTGAGCATGCCGCGCAGGGTGGCGATCACTGCCGTGGTGGCCCCCTTCTGCCCCTTGAACGAACCTCGGAAGGATCCATTGAAGGCCGTTTGATCAGCCAGGCCGAAATAGACCATGGCCTCGCGGCGGACACCGTTGGTGCTGAAGGAGGCCTCCAACTTCTCCAGGCCCATGTCCATATCGATTGCGGCATCCATGCCGCCAGCGCGGTAGTCGTCGGTCTTGATGGACAGCTTGGGCAGGGTCAGGCTGGGCACGTCGCCGGCAAAGCTGATGCCATCGACGAACAGGTTGGTGTTGAACAGGATCTGCGGAACCATGGGGACTGCTCCTTATGCGTCCAGAACTTCGGTCAACCACTGATCGGTCACCTCGACCTGGAAGATCGGGTTTTCAGCGGGGATGACGTCGGTGAAGCGAATGTTCCAGTACACCTTGCCTTGGGCCAGCTGACTGGTGGTGTTGAGGGTCGGGTCGGCGTAGACCTCGAAGTCGATCACCGCGCCCTGGTTCTTCAGGTCACGCATGAAGGCCTGCAGGCCCTCGGTAACATCCTTGACGTAGGTCTTGGTAATGCCACGGTCCACCGCCCATTTGTGGCCAACCAAGATGGCGTCCATCACCATGTCCAGCGTCCGGACGCGGGTCACGAAGGTCCACTTCGCATCGCTCGACAAGGTGCGGTTACCCCAGAGTCGGTAGCCACCGTCGCGGATGATGGTGGTGACGAACGCGTTGTTCAGCAGATTGGCGCGGCAGGTCGCGTCGCCATCCAGGAACTCCACCGGGCGCGAGGTGCCGGTGATACCGACAAACTCTTTGTTCGACGGCGAACTCCAGAAGCCGTACTGGCTGTCGGTCCAGGCGAACAGACCGGCAACCCAGGCCGACGCGGGAGCATCCACTGTGGCGCTCGTTTCGGTATCCCACTGCTGCACACCCGGATCGACTAGGTAGACACGCTTGCTGCCGAAGTTGTCGGCATACTCGATGGCCGCCTCATCGGTGGTGTTCGGCCCATCGACAATGGCAATAGCCCGGAGCTTGGCCGCGAGAGCATCCATCGCCGTCGCCACCGCCTCTGTCGCCGAATGCTTGGGAGCCACCAGCAGTCGCGGCTGGGCGTTGAATTTAGGCTTACCGTCGAGCAGCGCCTGCAGGCCGGTACGCTTACCATCCAAGGCCACGCCGCCGATGATGGCGGAGATCTGCTCCGCCGGGGTTGCAGCTTTGGCCACGCCGACGGCGACGATGACCGCGCTGGTACGTGTGTAGATTGCCTTGCACGCCTGGTAGATGGCCGAACTGACGCCGAACGCCGCGGCGGCCTCCCGCTCGTTGGTGATCAGCGTGGCAACGTCAGGCTGCGCCGTCAGGGCTTCGCCTGGGGTGAAAGTATCCACCAGACCGATGATGGAGGATGAGGGCAGCGAGATCGTCCGCGCTCCGGTGTCGACACTGGTGACAGTGACGCCGTGGAAGAAACTCATGGGCATTTTCTCCTGGAATGAAAAAGCCCGCACGAGGCGGGCC
This sequence comes from Pseudomonas sp. HS-18, assembly GCF_020401845.1. NCBI lineage: Bacteria > Pseudomonadati > Pseudomonadota > Gammaproteobacteria > Pseudomonadales > Pseudomonadaceae > Pseudomonas > Pseudomonas sp. HS-18. The sequence continues at coordinate 1,853,111 of NZ_CP084413.1, read as the reverse complement.
GGGAACAACACATCAAAGGGTTTTAGGGTGATCGGTAGTGGGAACGGCCGCCGAGGCGAACACCGGCCCACATGAGCCTGGCACGCCATCGGGCAACACCCTCAGCGCGCAAGGCGCGGTAGAACACGGCATCACAGTCGCGACGTGGGAGCCGTCCCTCGGTATAGAGCTGGTCGTGGATGGTGGCAGCAAGGTTGCCGTAGCCCGCCACGAGGGCGAACAGGATGAAGAGCACGACGTTGTGCAGCACCTGCAGGCTGGCGTAGTTGGTCACGAAGCCGGCTTTAGCCGTGAAGACGCCAAGGTCATCGTCGAGCACCAAGTCTGCGAGCAATTGGTGCTTCCACTTTCCCAACTGCTCAGTCTTAAGCGTGGTGAGGAACCGGCTCATACAGGCCAGCCTTGATCGAGCTGATCGGCGCTGTAGGTACCCGCCGCCAAGGCATCGAGCAGCGCGGCCTCTCGATCGAAACATGCCTGTACGTGGGCGCGCATGGCGCTGGCAAGGGCGATGATCTGCTGCGCGGCCAGGTCAACGAAACCGGCGGCAGTTTTCCACTGGCACGTGTAGTTCGGATCGATCACGGCGGCGAGGGCGGCACCAGTCACCAGGGCCTGGCTGTCGCGGTCGGTGGGTAGGTCCAGGCCGTTGACGGTGATGCCGGCAGTTTCGGCCTGGTAGCGCCGCGCGGCGATCAGCACTCGCGGGTCTACGACCTGCGCAGGGGCTTGAACCAGAACAGGGCGACCCGATGCGTCCGCCTTAATCTGCTGGCCTGCGCACTGTCCTTCCATGAGGTCGCGATATTCCTCGGCGGTGAGCTCTACGGCATCGCCAGGGATTCCGGCGTTACCGTGAATTTCTAGGCTGTAGAAACCGCCTGTAGAGGCTGCAAAGTACATAATCACTCCTTTATTTTCCGCGCGAGCGCCAGTGAATCGTCGGCACCTCGCCGAGATTCTTGGTCGTGACGGCAACCGTCATGCCTGTTAGCGCATTGCCCGTCCCCCCCAGGTTCAGAGAAACCGCCTTGCCAGCCATGCCGGTCTGATTCGCAAACGTTGCGCAGGCCATCGTTGCCTCTGCTTCGAACGGGGCGGTCTTATAAGCAAGCGGATACGTAATGTTGTAATAGTTGGTGTAGAACGTCGTTCCGCCGATAGTTTCCTGGTTGAAGGAGCCCACCCCCGTAAGGGTCACAGTCCCCCAGTTCTCAATCTCACCGCTCGGCAACAGGCGCCATCCTGGGTTGGCTAGCAACGCACCAAAGCTCCCGAGGTCGAACTGGTTCGCCACACTGCCGCCCTCGGGGAACCACCCGCCGACACCGACGAGCGAAGACAGGATCAAACTTCCGCCCGGCGGGACAATTACCGATGGCGTCGTAAGACCGTTAGCCCGGGCGATAACTTGACCTGCAAACGCCCGCACTACGGCGTTAACAGAGCCGGTGTTGTAGAAGTAGAGGGAGCCCGGCTTAGCAAGCGTTGCGATGTCGGGCAGCACGGCGGTCGGAGTTCCTGCACCGCCGTTGAATACGAAAGTTCCGCCAAGATCGGCCAGCGTCATGTTGCGCGTGCCGGTGATGTTCGTACCCATCGTAGAGCGATTGCCAAGCGCCCGCTGGAGGGCCTCCATCGTCGCCAAACGCTGCGAGCTGTCGAACAGCGGTGGGGTCGGCGCCGAAGGGCTACCGCTGAACGTCGGGGACGCCAAACGAGCCAATCCGTTGGTAATGTCCTGGAACACCAGAGCAGTGGTACCCACGACGATTGGCGCGTCGGTGATCAGCTGCCAGACGGTGTCGGCCTGAGCGGTGCCACTCTCGACCGAAACCGTGAGCGACGGCGTTACCTCGGCGTTCTCATCGGCATCCGCGCTGCGCGCCCAGGCTCCGGCCGCTGCGACATAGATGCCGTTCTGACTGCCGGTGCCTTGGTTCTTCACCAGGACGCGGTCACCGGCCACCAGCACCACGCCGTCAACGGCGGGCAGGCCATTCAGCGCGAGGTTCGCGGTAGTGGCCGCACGCACGGATGCCTTGGCGTCCTGACGATTGATCGCGGTGGTGATGGCGTTGTCGCAATATTCACGCGTGGCCAGCACGACGCTGGGGTCGATCTTCAACTCGACGTTGCCGGTGTTGTTGACGATCAGCACCATGCGCACGGTCTGGGTGCGGCCGCTGCCTTCGGCGAGCTGCGGCTTGTAGGACGGTGCACAGTTGGCGATGGCGATCAGCGCGCCAGTGTTGTCCAGCAGGCCCATTTCCCGAATCCACCAGCCGCCCACCGATTCCGGGATGACCTGCTCGGCGATGATCTGGGCCGCGTTGCTCGGGTCTATTTTCAGTTGATTCAGCGGCGCGCGGCGCACCTCGTTGACCAGGGTGGTACGGTTGGCGTCGGGCACCGGCACGTTGCCGCCACCATCGCCCACGGCCATCTGGGTGATCTGCAGGGTGGTACCGAGGGCGGCGGCATTGGCCAGCTTCGCCGCGCCAACGGCGGTAAGGATCGCGTAGTAGGTCACTGCCATGGGTAGACGCTCACAGTGTCAATAGTGTGTTCGCGGCCCGGCATGCTCACGCTGCCGATGACCTCGATTGTGTCGGGGAGATAGGGGTAAACGGTGATGATGTCGCCGTCGTACTGCGCCGCACTCACTGGGATGCGGCCTTGCACTTCGAGGCTGATATCGAGGCCGATCAGGTGCCGGCTGAGAGGCTTCGCGTCATCGATCAGGCGCTCGACCTCCGCGTACATGACATCGGTGATGCCGCTGTCGAGGACGCCAATGCGCAAACGGAATGTTCCCGGTACACCAAGCGGCGCGGTCTCCCACCACTCGATTACTTCCAGCAGGTAGCCCAATGGCTCGACCACCCGGCGCAAGGCGGCGATGGTTCCCTTCCTCTGGTGGATCCGGAACGATGCCGCAATCGCCTTGCGTTTCACGTCCTCGGACCAACTCATGTCCCATCGGTCCACCGACCACGCCCAGGCCAGATACGGCAGCAGCCCCACCGGGCAACGCTCGGGATCCATCAATTCACGCAGCGGCACCGGAGGATCCCGAAACATCACATCGGCCAGCGCCCGCTCCATCTGCGTTGAATTCAGTGGAAGCAGACGGCTACTCATCGGAGCCTCCAACAACGATGCTGTACCCCGTGCAGTAGGCGGCCTGCGTCTCGGTCAGCACGACATCTACCGCCGGATGGGCCAACTCGACCCGCTGCACCCCCTCGACGTGAAGTGCCGCGAAGACCGCAGAGAGTCGGATGTCCCGCCCGAGGCGCCGCTGTTCAGCGATGTATTTCCGCAGGGCGTCCTCTGCCGCTGCACGCACCAGCTCCGCTTCCGGCCCGGGATACAGGTAGAGAGTTGCGTCCACCGCGTAGGGAACGATCTGCGCAGATTGAACGGTGACCCGATCACCAACGGGCCGCACGTTTTCGTCGTTCAGCTGCTCTACCACTGCCTGCAGTACTTCCGAAGAAGCAGTGCCATCCCCCTCAACGGACAGGACGCTGATCACAACGTTACAGGGCGCCGGGCTGATAGCGCTCACATCGGCGACACGGCCATCCGCCCCCAGCGCGTGCGCGATATAGGAATTGCGAGGGCCTGCCACCGATAGCTTCTCGAAGGCCAACTGCACCCGATTACGCAGCGAGGTGTCCTCTTCCTTGATTTGTTCGAGTGGCGGCACCGCCGATGGGTCGGCCTGTTGCACCACCAGGCGCTGCTCGTCGTAGGCTGCGGCTATCTGCTCCAGGTCGCTGCCCGTGGCAAATGCCAACATGACCGCCCGTGCCGCGTCGTTGATTCGAGCCCGCAGCAACAGCTCACGGTAGGCCGCAACCTCCAGCAGCTTGGTGACTGGATCCGACTCCAACGCAGCCGTCCAGCCTTCCCCCATCGCTTCCTGAAAGTCCACCAGCAGTTGCTGATAGAGGTCTTCGAAATCCAGCTCCTCGATCACCGCCGGCGCGGGCAGTAGCGACAGGTCAATGATGCTCATGCAGATACCTCAAGGGTGAAGTCGTCGCCCCGGTAGATTCCCTGTAGGCGGAAGGTGATGCGGCCTCCAACAACGGCCGTGACCCTCACAGAGCGCAATACGATGCGCGGCTCCCAGCGTCCTAGCGAACGAGCGACTTCGGCCTGCACGGAACTTTTCCAGCCTTCGTTGACGGGAAGGTCAACCATGCGCCGCAAGCGGCTGCCGTATTCCGGCCGCATCCGTCTGCTGCCCAGCGGAGTAGTCAGGATGTCCTCGATGGACTGTTTCAGATGGGCCAGCCCGGACAGGGGTTGGCCAGTCCGGCGGTCCACTCCGATCATGGGGCTACTCCAGCGGCTCGAAGTCCGGATGCTTGTTCAGGTACTCCAGCAGCGCGGGAGAGGTCACCTTCACCTGGCCTTGTTCGACCTGGGCGATGCCCCCACCAGGCAGGACCAGCGTGCGCGAACGGAATACTTTGTCGCGGAAGACAGACGGCCCGCTGTCGGCCTGCTCGACCGGCGGGGAGGATTTCGGCTTGCTCATGGCGCCTCCAGAAATGAACAGGCCCGCACGCGGCGGGCCTGTTGGTCAAATGTTGAATCAGTGCGTGTGATGGTTGCTGTTGCCGGCAGTGTCCATGATTGAGCCGGTGCTGGTGACGTTACCGTGCACCGCCACATTGCCCTCGATGGTCACCGCACCCTGCAGGGTGATCTGGCCAGCCAAGACCGTGATGCTCGCATCACTAACCCGGACCTGCGCTCCACCCACCTTCACCGTGACGGCGCCGGTGGGTAACGTGATTTCGTAGCTGTGCGCTGCCCAGTCGTAGATCAGGCTGGCCCCATCATCGAACCTCCAGACCTCGACGTGATCGCGATTGTCCGGCGGCGCTCCCGCAGTGCCGAAGAGCCCGGGAACGAACGTTCCCATCTCGGCAACACCGGAGGGGCTGATCAGTACCCCATGCTCACCGAGGCTCGGCGCACGCCAGTGGCGGGCCTTACCAGCAGCCTGGGCATGCCAGCGCACCCAGGCGCTGGTCCACTCACCGTCGGTGACACGTACCCGCGCTGCCGCGAGATCCACCGCCACCACGACGCAGGGCATGATCAACGCTGCGAGCATGCGGTCATGCTCGGCAAGTGGATAGCTCATTCCAGTTCCTCCGGCGCCACATACTGGCCTTCGTTGCCCGGACCAGTTTCTGGGTCTACCCCAAACACCAGAGTCCCAGGCGGCTCATCAGGCCACGGCCACTCGGCAGTGCCGAGATAGATATCCTGCGTCCACTCGACCAACCAGACCACATAGCCATCCAGCTCAGGCTTGGTCCAATCACGAACGCACTGCGTGAACTCCGCCGGCTCCACCGGCAGCCCCCAGGTCTGGGCACGCAGGTGTACAGCTAACTGCGTAGCCAACTGCATTCCCTGCGCGTGGCAGTCGGCACGCTCCGGCTGGACGATGACACGCGCTTCCATGCGCAGTTGCAGGCAGGTTTCGCCGGTCCCCGGATCAGTCCCAGGTTCAAACTCCGCGACCTCCAGAAACAATGCCGGAAGCGCGATCCGATCCCGGATATCAGGGAAAAACGCCACCGTTTCTACGCTGGGCAATTGCCCCCGCAAGCTGGCCTCGACGGCGCGATAGAACTGGTCGAGGCTGAATTCTGGCTCATCCATGTACTACCCCCGTGCGGCCTTGATCAGCTCGAAATTCAACTCCTGCAACAGCACCTCTACCAGGCGCTGGTCAGCGCGACGCACCCACTCATCGAAGAGCGGACGAACCTCCTCCAGCAAGACCTTGGCCTTGGCCAGCGGGAAACGACCGTACATCTCGGCATCCATGCTGCCGTGCCGCTGGCCCTTGGCGGAGGTCAGTTCCGACGCGGGATAGTCCTCTTCCTTGAAGTGCTTACTGCCGGTACGGATCCAGATGTCAGCCTGCCCCCCGTAGACGCGTCGGTAGAACGCCCCTTCGTACCGCCTTCCCGCCACACTCACGCCCGAACTGGTCTGTCGGGGCCGGCCGATCCGGCTGGCCTCGATGGGGTTAATGCCGAACCAGAGCTTGCCCTGGGTGGCACCACCTTTAGCCGGGTAGCTGCGCAGGCGCTGCCGCACGGCGCTGACTGCAATGCGCTCCTGCTTGCTGACAGCCCGCGCAATGTGGGTGCGCAACCAACCCAGCACCTTGTTGATGGCTCGGCGCTGAGCCCTGGCAGCGGCATTCGGAACCAGGTCTGCGAAACGCTCGAAACGTTTCACGTCGTCCTGACTGGCCTGGATGGTGATCATCCCGCCGCTGGCCGAGGACTTGTAGAAGCTGCCGATGCTCATGCCCGCGGCCTCAACAGCAGCGCAACCAGGCCAGTTCCATCCGGCTCCTTGCGGACCATGTCGTAGTCACCGCCGTCGGGCGCTGGCAGTTGCACAGTGATCACCTGCCCTTCCTGTACCAGGTCCGCGTCCGCCGGACGCACCACGAAGCGCGGCTCGCGCAACTGGGTGTTGAGCCGGCCGATCTGCGGATCGCGCCAGGGCGCGGAGAACATCCCGCGCACCGGCTCTTCCCGATCCGGGAACAAGCCCGAGTCACCGAGCACGCCGAAGATGGCATCGTCCATCCCCGCCACCAGCGCCCGGAAGTCCATCACATCACCAGCTTGATGATGGCGCGCGGGCGGCTGCAGATGTGCAGCGGGTTCGACTGCGCCTCACCGGCGATCCCCTTGTCGAAGGGCATGCGCTCCTGCTTGGCGTAGTACGGCAGACCCAGGGTGTTGACGGTTTCCATGTAGTTCGCCGGGGCGAACACACTCAGGAACAGCTCGGGCACCCCTTCCGGCACCAGGCGGGCCTCGCCGCTCGGGATGAAGGGCAGCGAGCCGACCTTGCCCCGGTAGCGCTCCCAGGTGATTCCGCCGAAGTCGAAAGACTCCCGCGCGTCACCACGCAGCTGCGCGGCCTGCTGGCTATTCAGGAAGGTGTCCTTGACCGACTTGTGAACAATCAGCTTGTTCCAGAAGTCCTTGCCGCAGAAGGCGCGGGCGCCGATGCTCGGCACGTTGCCCAAGGCATCCTCCTGCATGTCCAAGGCCTCACCGGCCTTCAGACGAACCTCGGTGTCAGCGAGGTCGAGCTCCATGTCCAGCTCCTGCTCGTCGATGTCGAAGCGCTGGTAGAGATCGAGCAGAACGGTGACGCCGTCGGCGTCCAGGATGGTGCCGAGAATGGCCCCCATGCGCTGGAACTCGTGAGTCGCATCCAGTTGACGGCGCGCCTTGGCCAGGCGCTTTTCAACAACCCCCTGCACGGCCTCGAGCTCGGTCAGCTCACCGAAGGCGCGGATACCCTGGATTTCATCAGCCATGATGCTGAAGGTCTGCGGCAGATGCACCGCGTTGAACGGGATCAGCAGACGCTTGCTACCCGTCACCACCAGACCGGGCGCGCCGCGATCCTTTGCCGGTACCAGCGCCAGGGTGTCGCCGTCCTTCTCGATCTGCTGGGTGACGGTGGTACTGCCCTCTTCCTCGAACAGGCCGAGGGCGGCGAGGCGACCAGGCACCATCGGGGATTCGTTGATGGCGGCGGTCAGCCCGGCGACGCCGAAGGCGTCGTCTTCGAAGATGTTGATTTCAGCCATGTGGCATTCTCCAGAAATGCGAAGCCCCGCATCAGCGGGGCTTTCAGGGTTCAGTCAGCGGCGCCGATCAGTACGGCGTGCCGGCACGGATGATGATGTTGCGAGCCTTGAAGTCAGCACGGGCCGCATCGTTCAGCCCCGCCAGGGCCACGTCGATAACCTCGGCCAAGCGCGCCACTACAGTGGCGGCCTGCGGCGCGGCGGAGGCCGGCTTGGGCGCGTAGAGGATCGCGACCGCAACCTCGGTACCGTCGTTGGCAGCATCGTTGTACGGTGCGTACAGACCACTGGCAGTGACGATGCCCAGCACCTGGCCGGCCGGCAGCGCCACAGCGGTGGCCGCCAGAGTCACCTGATCACGCGAGATGGAGCCGGCGCCCTCCGAAAGGAGGAACTCGCCGGCATGGATGCCTTCTTTCTTGATGGTCATTGCGCTTCTCCTTTCGAAGCCTTGGATTTACCAGTGCTGGCCGCGCGGCGGGCCGCGTAGGTCTTGGCCGGGCTCGCTGCTCTGGGCTTTGCCGGCGGAGGCGCCTCGGGCTCCAACGGCGGGGTGTTGTTGATTTCGCCGAAGCCATTGCCCACCAGCTTGTCGAACAGGCGGGCGCGAACAGCTTCGACACCGAGCCCCGCCTTCACATAGTCCACGGCGAGTTCGGGCAGACGAGCGCTGACACACAGGTCGCGCACAGCCTTGGCGCGGATGATCGCGGCATCGACGCTCGCGTCATCTTTCAGGTCCGCCGACATGGATATGGCCTCCACCAGGTTGCTGATTCCTGCATCTGCACAGCCGCGAACAATGCGGTTTACCAGCGCGCCGGCAGAGGGTTGATTGGTCGGTGCGGGCGGAGCATCCGCCGGTTCCGGCGGCGTGCTCGGCGGCGACTGCTCTTCGAGCTGAGCCAGCAGCGCCAGGGGCGCGCGGTGATAGCGCCGCAGCGCTCCGCCATCGCCCAGCTGAGCCTTGACCGTCACGCCTTCGAGAATTTCGTCGCAGAGGCCGAGTGCCTTGGCCTCGCTGGCCGTCAGCCAGGTTTCGTCCTTGATCAGTTGCCGCAGCTCGGCGTCGTCGATGTCCGGTGCCTTGCGCTTGTACGAGGCGACGATGGCCTCCAGCGTCTGGTCCAGCACGTCGGCCACCTTGCGGAAGTCGTCGGCATCGCCGCCGGCCCAGGTCCAGGGGTTGTGGATCATCAGCATGGCGTTGGAAGCCATGACGAGGCGGTGGGCACCACAGGCCGCCACACTGCCGGCGCTGGCGGCCAAGGCATCCACGCGCGCCGTACAACGCTCACCCAGGCGGTTGAGGGCGTTGTGGATGGCCAGCCCTTCGAACAGATCGCCACCGATGGTGTTGAAGGCCACCAACACCTCGGAGGTGCCGTCATCGACGGCCTTCAGGTCCTGGATGAACTGGTTGGCGGTGATCCCCCAGCCACCGATTTCGCCGTAGACGTAGACTTCGATGGTCGGCGTGGCGGAATCCTCCGCAGCAGCCTTGATGTTGTACCAGTGCTTGTCTTTCACCTCGGGCGCCGTCGGCACCTTGTTGAAGATCTGCAGGCCGAGCGAGAGCGCCCAGGCGCGCAGCTTGGTGATTCCAATCATGGGTTATTGCCCTCTTCCTTATCGGTCGATGCACCTGCATCGCCGATGCTGTAGTGCAGCCCCATCTCCTTTGCTCGGGTCTGGTCGGCTGCGTTCTGTTCGTCGATGGTCTCGGCGTCGTAGCCCTTGCGCAGCACCACTTCGCTGCGCGAGGTAAGCCCCGCGTTGATCTCCATGACCTTGCCCTGGACGTCCTGCACCGGATGGATGTATTCCCAGCCCTGCGGAACCCAACGGGTGCGCAGGTATTCCCGGCGGCGCCGGGCGTAGTCCGGCAGCTCGATAGCCCCCGACAGGAAGGCCATATCCAGCCAAGCCGCCCGTACGGGGCGACAAAGCTGGTGGATGTATACGCTGAACTGCAGCTGCTCCAAGCGACGGCGGAACTCGTTGAGCACGACGCGGATCACCCGGTCATTGACGTCGCGTAGATCACCGGCAAACAGCTCGTATGGAACGCCAGCCCCCATCGCAGCGGCCTGTAACTGCTGCCGCATGAAATCGGGGTAGGTGTTGCCGGCGTCAGGAGGGTCGGTGAACTCCACCGATTCACCTGGCAGCAGTTCCTGCATGGTGCCGGGCTCCAACCCGACCATGGGCGTGAAGCCATCCCCGTCCATTCGCACAGGGGCGCCGGTAACCGGATCCATTACCGGTGGTCCGGACTGTTGCTGTTCCTGCCGTGTGATGAACCCCGCGAACAGGTTGGAGACTTCCTGGCGGAACAGCACCGCGTCGTCATAGTTGTCCAGCGACTTGAGCCGCAGAAGGACACGCGACAGCCGTGGAACACCGCGCAACTGCCCGGCCTCCAGCGGTTCGAAGATGTGCAGCACCTCGCTCGCAGGTACGCGCACCAACTGGTTATAGCCGCTGCCGGTCAGCGTGCTGTCGCCGGGGTGGCGGCGATACATCCAGTACGCCACCCGTTTCCCCAAGCCGTTGAACTCGATGCCCGCGCGGATCAAGTTGCCGTTGCGCGCCAACTCGTTCTTCTCCACAGGAACGAACTCAGGCGCGAGCAGCTGCAGTTGCAGCGGCACCGCCAGACCATCCTCCAGGCGCCGGGGCCGGAGCCGGATGAAGCACTCGCCCGACTCCTCGACCATACGAGCCGCCAGGGCTTGCTGGCCGTAGAGGTCGGTACGCTCATCGGCGTCCGACTCGCTCGCCCAGTCTTCCCACAGGAGCAGCAGCGCACGACGCAGCGTTCTGTCCTGGGTGTCCGGCATCGGAACTATGCCGGTACCGATCAAGTTGCTGACCCGGGTATCGATGGCGCCGCCCGCGTACGGGTCGTTGCGCACCGCAGCGCGGGAGCGCTTGCGCAGCATTGGCAAAGCCGGCAAAGCCAGGGTATTGATCGATCCCGGCGGCGCGTCCCAGTTGGCTGCCCGCCGCCCCGTACCGGCGCCCTCGTAGCTGTTCTTGATCCGATCCGGCAGAAGGAACCCTGCGCGGCTCAGATGTGGAAAGCGACTGGCCATCAGACCCCCTTGCCGGCGTGGTAGAGACGCACCACGCGCGAGCGGCGGCTAGTCTGCGCGGCTTCCTGGGCGGCCTGCGCCGCGTATTGGTCTTCCAGTATCCGCAGGCTGGCCAACTGGGCACGGTCCACCTGGCGGCCCTCGAAGCGGATCGACTGCCCCGTTTCGAGGACAGCCTTGATCGCCGCCCGGACATCGTCCAGACGCTGCTGTGCAGTGCTCATGTTGACCTCACTTATCGACGGTTCAGGTACCCGCTGCGCGAGGTACGGCGCCCACTGGGCTGGGGTTGAGGTGTTGCTGGCCGCGCAGGTGCGGGCGACGGCTGGGTTCTGGCCGATGCGGCAGGCCGAGCCTGCTGCATCACCTGGTCAACCGTTTCCGGTGTATCTGCTACAGGGCGGGCCGGTTCGGAGAACAGGCTGCCCTGCGCCACGGCAGCGCGTAGGGCACTCCATTGCGGTTCGTGGTAGCGGTGCAGACCGAGGAACTGCGCGGCGGCGAGGTTGTAAACCATCAGGTCGAGCGCCTCGTTGCGCTCCGACTTGGCCTTCACCCACTCGACCCGGCGAAAACCCTTCACGTAGCGAACGACCCGATGCTCCGCCACGCACTGGTCGAAGAAGTCATCCGGCAAATCCTGCGAGAAGTGCAAGGCGCCGGGGCCGTCCTCCAGCTGGTAGCGGTTGTAGATCCAGTCCTTGGCCGTGTCGGTGCCGATCATCCACAGCTCGGCGCCGTCCTTCTCGGTGCTGCCCTTCCAGGTGACATCCACCTTGGAGGGACGCTGTGCCAGGACTGGCCGGCCGCGCCGGCTGGAGCCCTTCACCGCCAGCACATTGCGCCAGCGGCGCAGGCGGGTGAACTGGTAGACCTCGTCGGTATGGTGGCCGCCGGAGTCGATACAGGTCGCGCAGATCGACATATCGACGCCGCTCACGTGGCGATACCGCGTCTTGAGCCGCTCATCGAGCAGCGCCCAGGTGCGCTCTTCAGCGGGGTCACCAGCGATGATCTGAAAATCGACAGTCCAGCGCTCCATGCCGGGGCCCCAGCCCATCACCAGCAACTCCAGGCGATTGTGCTGGGTGTCCACCGCAGCCGTCAGGATCAACGCACCAGCCGGAACCAATCCAAGCGGCAACCCCTCGGCGAGCGCACGCTTCTGCAGCTCCTTCGCCTTGGTCATCTCCTCGGAGCTGTCCCACAGCTTGGCCAAGCGGGTGTTGTAGAACACCTGCATGGAACCGACATCGCCCTTTTCCTGCAGCTTCCTGGCCTCGTCGTACTCCTTGGCCATGTCTGTCCAGCTCAGCCAACCTGCCGGAGCGTAGAGCGCACTGAGCGTGAAGCTGGCGGTTTCGCCATCGCCCTCCGCATGCGTCCGCCACTCGCCATTGGCCAGCATCCATCCCTTGTGGTGCTCTTCGATCAGCGCACCGCAGTCAGGGTTGCAGCACAGGTACTGCACCAACTTGTAGTCGGGGCCGTACTTCAAGCCCTCCCACTCCAGCACCTGCATCGTCCTGCAGTGCGGGCATGGCACGTAGTAGTGACGCTGATCCCCCTGCTCAAACAGGTCCGAGATCCGCGACACTCCCTTCAGCGTGGGCGAGCTGGAGTAGTAGAACTTCGCACGCCTGCCGAAGGTGGACCCGCGCGCTTCGGCCTGCTTGATCGGATCGCCGTCATCGTCGACGTCCATCTCCCAGCGGTCGACCTCATCGCCATAGATCCAGCGAGCGGTCAGCTCCGCCAGGTTCGAAGCCGAACCAGCCGTGGCGCAGTACAGGGCGCCACCCTCGAACTCTTTCGTGTCCAGGGTATTGCGAGCATCGCGTGAGCGGGACTTCGCGACCCGTTCGGCGAGCACCGGGACGGCCTTGATCGTCTTGTCGATCCGGCCCGAGACCCGCTTGCTCAACTTCTCGGTGGGTAACAGCACGAGGATGTTGGCCGGCGCCATGTGGATGCAGCCACCGATCCAGTTCAACGCCACCTGAGTCTTCATCAGCTGCGAAGCGATCATGGTGACCACGCGCTTGGCCGGATGCATCGGCGACAGGCAGCGTTGAGGCTCACGGGCGTATGGCGTCCGGTCGGTGTGGTACTTCCCCGGCTCAGCCGCCCCGGTGTCCTTCGGAATCACCTGGTACTTGTCGGCCCACTCGTCGATCCACAGCTCAGGGTCCGGCTTCAGTCCCCTGCGGTATGCCGCCAGGTACACAGCGGCACCATCGGCATACGGTTGCTCCATGGTCAGATTGGCTCCTTATCGCCCTCATCGATCTCCGCGTCGAGCTGCAGCAGGCGGTCAGCATCTTCCAGAGCCCGGCGCAGCGCCTGGGTCAGACGGCGCTCGATTTCCCACGCGTCGGTCAGCGTGACGAGCTCGCCCGACAGCTTCGGCGGGATGCCGAACAGCAGGTCACGCAGCGCTCGCGCAGCGGTGAACGCGCCAGAATCGACCCCGGCGCGTTCGCACGTCTCACCGCGAACCTTCCGGTGCTCGTCTTCAGCCAGCAGGGCCAGCGCGAACTCGCGGCGCGCGCGCGCCTTCTGGTAATCCGGCGTTGCACCAGGTGCCAACGACGACGAAGGCAATGCCGGGCTGGGCTCGGCTGCGTGCGACAGATGGGCGTACACGCCCTTCTCCAGCCGGTCCTGGTGGTGTCGCTCGGCGACTCCGGCCTTGCTGGGGTCAGCGGTGGCCGACAGCAGCTGGTCGCTGGCCTCCGCATCGACCTTGCCGTCAGGGGTGACGACGATCCGGCCCAGCTTCACCAGCTTGGATACGTAGGGGCGCGACCAGCCGCGGCTGTCCGCGTACTCAGCCTTGGTCATCAACGCCATGGGAAACACCTGTTAACCGCAGTGAACCACTGGGGTTAACCCGGTTAACCCCTGTTAACTAACTTCCGGGACCAGCCGCTAGCGCGAAATCGCGAGTCCGCGTACCCGTACCCCAGCCATCCCCCTAGGGGCCCCCGGTATCTGAGGGGAGGGGGCGGGGTACCTGGTCCGCATCACTGCCCGGCGGTTTCGCCGGAGTCGGGTTCGACCCGCCCCGCTCCGCCCGGTGGCACCTCGCAGACGCCCAGCCGCTTCGCCGCCCAGCGCTCGTACAACCCGACCGCCACTTCCGCACCGGCAGCGGCAGTCAGGCTGCCCAACGCACCGGCCACCAGGATCGGTGCTCCGGCCGCCTGGGCCAGCAGCATCACTGCCACACCGCAGATCACCGAAGCACCCGAGCGCAGGGCCAAGCGCCGCAGCAGGACCCAGCCAGTCAATCCAGCCTTGTCCGCGCGCCACATCTCACCGCTGACGCCACCCGCAGCTGCGAGCAGGATCAGGAACCACACCGGCATCTCAGCCAGGGCCTGCTGTTCGTTCGGCATCTCGCCACCTCGAAGAAGACGCCCCACTGCGGGGCAGAGCCGGCGGCGATCAGCCTGCCGGGAATAGGCGCCGGTAATCACCGGCATGGCACCGCTGACCTGGGCGGGGAACCCACGGCACCAGAAACGCAAAACCCGGCACAGGGCCGGGTTTCGGGGGCTGTTGAAAGTTGCTTATCGCTCACGCACTTCAAACAGCATGCGGACTTTTTACACATGAATTCTCATGGCAGCAAGTGAAACTTAACGCCACACGGCAATATGTGGTTAACGTGCAGGAAATATATCGGCGAAAAACGGGAATATCTCAACTCGGCATTCAATGCTCTTTGTCTTGGCCCACCTGTCCCACCTTTTTCCATATATATGCGCGTGAAAATAAAAAATAAAAAGAAGAGGCGTGCGCGCGAGCGCGAACACATGTACGCATACATAGGTGGAAATCATTGATTTAAGTGGGACAGTGGGACGAGAAAGGAGCAGAGGAGACCAGGCGCCCGGTGCGGCGCCTGGCATGCGGAGGCGCGGCCCGTCAGGCCGCTCTCCGGGAGATCAACAGTTCGGCGATGGCCGCATGCGCCAAGTTCAGGCGCCGGTAATACTGGGGCCTGCTACAGCGGCAGGACTCCCACTTCATCGAATCCGGACTGTCATAGTCGGTGTAGTGCACTCTCACCAAGTGTTCCAAGTCAGGTGGAAGATGCTTGTTCACGATCAACTCAATATCAGCAGTGCGATCCCAGGGACAACTTCCCCTGCGGGAAGAGCGTATTAACTCCCCTTTGGTCGCCATCAGGGCTGCGATCATACTCTGGCCGCCGCCAACTTCAACTGTCGAATTATTCGGCGGATGTAACTCCGCTGCCCAAAGCTTCAGAATCTCATCGACGGCCTTGATCAAAATGCGCTCTCCCTTTCCCCGACGACAGCCTGCGGCGAACGGCGCCATGAATTCGGTCTCTCGTAACCCCAGGGCCGGATGTTCGACTTACCTGACGAATTGAGGCGCTTACGCCGCCAGCCCAGTCGATGCATGATGTGGCCCACGCGCATCTGTTCGGGCTTCCCCCAGTGCCCGTAATCCAGATTCAGCGCCTGCCCCAGGATCTGGTCACTAGTCACCGTCTCGCCCACGTAGTCCTCCAAGAACGGCAGGATCTTGTATTCCCAGGCGTCGACGGTGTAACGCGCGTCCTGCTCCACTTCGAACAGCTCCCGCTCCTCGCGCGTCACCCACCAGATATCCCCGGCGTGATAGCAGAACACCGCTTCCGCCCAGAGCTGGTCGCGGATCTCGCGCAGCGCCTCCAGCTCGACCTTGGTACACATCACCGGCCAGTAACGGCGGTTGCCGGTGGTGTCCTTCAGGTACTCTTCCTGGTTGGTGGTACCGGCGAACACGCACTGACGTGGCACGTCGGCCGAGCGCCGCCCATAGCTCTCGCGGAAAGTGTCCGTCGAGGCCGAGAAGAACTGTTTCGCCTTGGTACTGTCCGCCTTGTTGAAAGCATCCAGCTCGCCCAGCTCGACGATCCACTTGCCGCGGATCATCTGGTAGGCCTCTTTGTCACCCAGGGTGAAGGGCGTGTCCATGAACCACTCACCGCCCAGGACCGAGAGCGCCGTGGACTTGCCCTCCCCCTGCAAGCCCTCGAAGATGATGACGTTGTCGACCTTCGCCCCGGGTTTCATCACCCGCGCGACCGCCCCAAGCATCCAGCGCTTGGCAACCTTCATGCTGTAGGGCGTCAGCGGCACGCCCATGATCAGGTGCAACCACGAATCCAGGCGCGGGGTGTGATCCCAGGCCAGGCCGTCCAGGTACCGGCGAACGGGGTGGAAGCTGTTCTTGCTCGCCGTGACGCTCACCCCTTCAAGCACCGTGCCCGTCTTCGCCAGCAGGTTGTACTGCTGCGCGAGCCATTCGGTGGTCAGCATGTCATCGAGGTCGGTCCACTCGCCGGGCTCGCCGCCATAGGGAGGCGTCCGCAGCTTCACGGTCTTGCTGCTGAATTGGTCGAACCCCAGCACCCCGTCCCAGCGCTCATCGTTGCCGAGAATCAGACTCACGTTGATCATGTGCCCGGACAGGCCGCCGTTCTGCGTGCGGCGCAGCAACAACCGCCAGCCTTCATCGGCCGCCGGCTTCACCACCGCCATCACCTGGCGGCGAACCGCGTCCAGCCCCTCGGACACATGGAGGTCGTTCCAGTCGGTCCACTTATCCTCTCGGCCCCCATCGAACACCGGCACCACGAACTGCCCGCCGAGGATCACCGAGGCATTCTCAGCCTTCTCCACACCGGGGTTCCACGGCGTCACCTTGTCGGGCTTGGTCGTCTTCCAGTCATCGTCGGCGCAGAAGATCAGCGGCCGCCCCGGATACTCGTCGCGCATAGCCTTGCCGACGGGCAGCAGGTTGCCGGCGTCGAAGGCCACGCATACGGTCAGCGAAGTCGCCATGTGCAGGCTGACGCCCGTCGCATACCCTTCAGCAATCAGGATCGGCTCACCCGGCTCGGGATGCGGGCCGACCATGCAGTAGGCTCCATCCTTCTGCATGCCGAAGGGCCAGTACTGTTTGTCCCGGCCGGTGTCGGCCTGGCGTTCGGGGTGAATGACCTGCAGGCCGACGACGCCAGCCTTCGCGGTCTTCATCGGCACCAACACCTCGCCCTTGCGGCCATACCGGACGTTGATACCGACGATCTGCTTGCGGTCTAGGTACGGGCTGCGACCCTTGTCGGGCAGGCGCTCCCACATGGCGGAGGCACGGCGCGCGGCTTTTCGCGCGGCCTTCTCGGCGTTTTCAGCCGCGCGACGCTTGGCGTCTTCCTGCCGGGCACGCATCAGCTCGCGCTCTTCGCTGGTCAGCCGAGTTCCCTTGATCTTGAGCTTCTGCGACTCGCCCGAACGCCAGTCGCCGAACGCGCCGAAGTACAGGGTAACGCCCTTCTCCGTGGTGTACGGGTGCAGCACGTACCAGCCCGTCTGCTCCCCCACTCCATCGACAGCAGTCTTGCAGCGGGTCAGCTTGCCGTACACCCAGGTGGGATTGCGCTTGCTGAAGGGCTCCAGCCCATAGTCGTGCAGTTGTGCGAGAACTTCGTCCAGTCCCTGGTCAACCATTGGCACGCCCCCGCTGCTCGGACAGCGACTGACACCAGGTGCACAGCGTGCAGCCGGGAGCCGCCAATTGGCGGGCGGGAGGAATCTCCTCGCCACAATCCAGGCACTCGGCCAGCGAATGCCTAGCCTTGGCAGGCTGACGCGCGGCCAGCAAAGCCTCCAGGTTATCGAGCATCAGGTCATTGGCACGATCCGCAATGTCAGCCATGCGCCACCTCCGCTTCCTGTTCCAGCAGGCGCTCCAGGGCCAGCAGCGCCCCCTGGACGCGGCGCAGCAGTAGCTTCTGCTCGGCCAGCTCGCGCTGATCGATGCGGCCATCATTGGCCAGGTGCTCGGCAATGGTCTGCGTCAGCCGCGACTGACGCTGCAGGGTCTCGCTGATCGCCTTCAGGATGGCGGCGGCGGAGTCGAACTCTTGCCCGCATTCGCGGCGGATCTCTTCAGCCACACCGCGTAGGTCAACCCAGGCCGCATCGCCAAAGGCCTCGATCAGCGAATCAATGATCCGCGGGTCGCGGGTCGCAGTAGCGATCTCCTCAATCTCCTCCGGACCGACCAGATGGTTAGGGTGGGTGGGGCTCAGCTTGTGCTGCAGGGTGGTCGGGTTTCGACCGTAGATGGCCGCAATGGCCTTGGCGCCGCCGGGATAATCCCGGGCGGCATGGTAGAGGGACAGGTTGAGTGGAAGAATCTCGCGCTGGGCGCGCTCGACACACGATGCCGGTGCTCGGCTCATGGCATTAACCCCAAAAGTCTGCCAGTGACCGAGCCAATAACCCTTGGTAGAGTTGCGGCGTGGTCACCAACAGGTGGTCATGAAGCGGGCGGCGGCTCTGTGGTGGAAAGGCCGCCCGCACCCCCAAGGCAGGGCACGCAATCCGTTGCAAACCCTGCCGATATAGCCAGCAACTCTGTGGTGGAGAGCTGGCAACCCAAGGCGTCCGCGCCTTGGTTCGGGGAAGCGAGGCAGGCCGAGGTGGTGTACGTGGTGTGCTCCCTTCGGTCTGCCTTGCAACCCCCTCCTTGCTCAGGTGGTGTCTGAGCAAGGACCAGGCCCGAAGGCCTGCACGCTTTCACCTACCCAATGGAGCTGGAGCCAACATGAGCAGTGAAAACGAACCGCGTAATCTGGATTGGCGGGATCAATTCGACCACCGCATCGAAAGTCTCAATAGCACTAGAGGCACGCCCGAGTCGGAAGTGGCCGCTGCGGTCAATACGTACGAGCGCCTCAAGACCGCCAAGTCCATCGTCGACGCTCTTCACCCTGCTGGTGGTACCGAGCTGTTGCAGAGCGTGTTCGAAGAGCTCTGCGCCGAATCCAAACTGCTGCGCGAAGGCAATACCCCCTTCTGACGGCAGAATCCCTCGCACCCATATTCCATGCGGGTGTCCAACTCAGAGCATTGCTTGACGACCGTCTCGCGAGCGTAGGGCTGTCGAAGAGCAACCTCGACATCGCAGTTGGGCTTGGTGCACATAGGCAGGTCCTTCAAGCGGCGGCTTGAGTGTGGGTATCAGGTCGAGGGAACAACTGCGGAAGGTCAGGCCGAAGCTCCCAGGCCTGCACTTGGCCATCAACAGCTGCGACGACATCAGGAACGCGCTCAACGGGAACCCGACCTGCACGCAGCCATTTCCAGACGTGAGGCTGTTTCACCCCGCAACGGCGAGCCAGTTCGGATTGATTGCTCTTGCAGAGAGACAGGACCTTCTCCAGCGCCTGCCGGCATTGGTCCGCATTAGATATGTTGGAAGTCATAGTGGTTGCTCTGTGGTGGAGAACATCGAGCACAGGCTACAACCTTCGTAATAGATCGGTCAACACCCAAAAGTTAAAACCAACCTATAACCTAGGTCTTAGAATGGACTCATGAAATACTTACCCCCAGACCTACTCCCCACCCTCGCCGACCGCCTTCGCTATGCGATGGAACAGCTCGGTATGAGCCAGCCAGCGGTGGCGAAAGCCGCAGGCTGCTCACAAACAACCATCTTTAAGATCCTTGAAGGACAAACGCGCGAGAGTCGCAAAACTGGAGCCATCGCCAGGGGAATGGGGATCTCCGTCGCATGGCTGGAGAACGGCGAGATGCCTGCATCTGTCACTGTGCTGCATAGACCGATCAGCTCGCCTGCCAACTCCACCACTGTGGCACTGGAACCAATCTCTCCCTGGGACAGCAACACCCCCCTTGATGACGATGAAGTCGAGGTGCCGCTGTATAAGCAGATGGAGATTGCTGCAGGCCACGGCCGCACAGCCGTTCAAGCCGAGCCGGGCAGAGTGCTCAGATTCTCGTACGCCACCCTACGGGCTTGCGGGGTCTCACCATCAAATGCGATGTGCGCAACAGTCACGGGTAAAAGCCAAGAGCCCTTGATTCTTCACGGCACCACAATCGGCATTGACCGTGGGATGACTCGAATCCTTGCCGGGCATCTCTATGCTGTTGAACAAGATGGGGAGCTGCGAGTGAAGTTTCTTGAGCGCCTGGGAGACGGCGGAATCAGACTGATCAGCTACAACGACGAAGAGTATCCAAGCGAGGACTACACGTTCGACCAGTACCTTGAGAGACAAATGCGGGTCCTTGGCAGGGTCTTTTGGTGGTCGACAGTACGCCCGCTCAATGCCCCGCCAATCCCCAGGTGCTCTAACACAATTGCTACACCCTAGGTTATTGATAAAACCTAAAACCTAAGTTAGAGTTGCCTCGACTCTCCACCACAGAGCGAGGCAACCATGTCTATTTCCGCAACTCTGCACGCCCTCCCATCGTGCTCCCCTGACCGGGTCTTTGAACTGCGCCGGGCCGCCCAGGCAATGGGCGTCCGCTACATCCCCAACAAGCCACGCCTGAGCGGCGCCAAGTCCGCCCCCTCCAATCCATTCGGAGGTGATGCGGCATGAGCAACCTGTTCACTCTCTCTGACAGCTCCCTCCGCAGCCTTGCAGCCCAGCTGCAGCTCAACGGCAAGTTCAACCACACCTGCCGCTCCGCTTACGGCCGCCGCTTCCTTCAACTGACCATGCAGGTCGAACAGGGCGCCGGCGAAGCGGCCGTGCTGATCGAGATCGGCGGCGAACGTCACCGCATCACCATCAGCCACCGCGAGCCGCGTGGCGATGCAGCCCTGGCCGACTTCATTGAAGCGATCGCCAACGGCCGCATCGACTCGGCCGAACCGGCGCCGGCTCGCACCCTCCCCGCCCTACCCGAACTGGAGCCTCTGCTGGATACCGCCCAGCAGCAGGCGCTGCGCGACCTGGTGCGCAAGGGCGGTTTCCTCGACGTACACGTCGGCCTGGAGCACCCGGTGAAGGTTGCCGTCCATCGAACCTACAACACCCAGGGCATCACCGTCCTGCTCGCCCTGGGCGAGTCGCAACCGCGCACTACCGCCTGGACGCTCCGCCAACAGCCGGAGAAATGCTTCCGCGCGCTGATGGAGTCCGTCGAACACCTGGCAGCAGCCGGACGCCCCAAGGCTGTCCGGGCGGCAGCGTAGGAGGCAGCTCATGCGCGACAAAAACCTTCAGGAAGCCGCGAAGGAGCTGGGCGTGACCCGCCCCGTCCTGATCAAGCGTATGCGCGAAGCCGGCTTGCTCGATGACAAGAACCTGCCTGCCAATCCGCTCCGCGACCGACTGCATATCTACAAGCATGAGAGCAATTGGCAGCACCCGGACTTCGGCACGCAGTACAGCTACTCCACCCGCATCCGCCCAGCCGGCATCGCATGGTTGCGGGAGAAGCTAGGCATCCCACGCGAAATGCCGCCGGCCGTGCCGGATCGCCGCGATGTCGGCTGACCTGGGACCACGCCCCCGCCACTACGCCCGCCAGATCGTCGCCTTGCGCTCGAAGGAAGAGCGCAAGGCAGCACTGGAGAACGTACCGGCCGAGTGGCGTGACCTGGTCCGAACCCACGTAGAGATCGCCTGGAACCACCCGAAAGGAGGCAAGGCATGAAACGCAAACCGACCACCAAACAGACCGTCCGGGCCGAACTGGTCCGGATGGTTAGCAGCCTGCTCGTCACCGCGCGGACCACCAATTACGAACACACCAGCGATTCGGAGGCAGACCGGGCAAGGGGCGCCATCGCGCTGGCCATGTTTGCCGACATCATCGACGACACCGCCTACAGAGCACTCTGCGAACTGGCCAGCAGCGCACGCTACGAACGCCAGATGGAGCTGATCTATGGAGCGCCTCCGTACACCGGCAGCGAGCGTGCCAAGGCCTGGCGCGATGCCAATAGGGCGGCAGCATGACCCAACGCCCCGACCAGCAGCCAGAGCTACGCCTGCTGCCAGCGCCCCGGCGGGAAACCGTGGATCTCGTCTACCGCACCTTCGGTGACATCCTGATCCCGCTGGAGGCGCTGCGCGAACGCTACTTCCGCAACCTCAACAAGGACAACTTCGCTAAGGCGCTCAAGGCGGGAAGCATCGCTCTCCCGGTTACCACCCTGAGCGATAGCGCGAAGGCACCGCAATACGTCGAGGCCCACCATCTAGCGGCCTACATCGAGCAGCGCGCCTACCTCGCGGACGAGGACCTGGCACGTCGCACATCCGAAGAAGACTGAAAAACCACCAAGCCGTCACCACCGGCAATTTCACCACTAGGAGCACACCATGCTGACCAACCAACAGATCACCGCCCTGGTACTGGGCATCCTGCTGCCGATGATCCTGCTGTGCATCACCGCACACACCTGCGGCCTCCGCAAAGGCCTCAAGCAGGCCAAGCTGGTCGAGTTCGACAGGGGCTACCAGGCAGGGCTCGCAAAGCAGTCGCAGCACCTCCTCGCTCTTCAGGGCGATATCGGGACGCTCAACACCCGACTCACCAACATGTCCGCCGCGCTGACCTACTCAAAGGAAGGACATGAGCTGACCCGCCAGCAACTGGCCGATGCACTCGACTACTGCGGTGCTATCCAGGGCGCGGCCGAGAAAATGCAGCCGCGCGTACTAACCGACGCCGACCTGCCCTACCTCCATCAGGCCATCGGCCTGATCGCAGCTGAAGCCACGCGATTCCGGAAGACCGGTAGTAGCAAGGTGAACCGAGCACACGTCCTCGAACAGCAGCTGGCGGCAATCCACGCTCGCGCCTCTGCCGCTGACTGGCGCCACCCGGATACCGAGCTGATCGATTGGCTGGACGTTGCAGCCGCTGTCCATGCAGACGAAGAGCACGGCGAGCTGCGCTTCCCGCTAGCCCCGAACTATGTCGGCTATCCCCATATCCGCGACATGCTCCACGACGCCAAGCAGCAGGACCAGGAAACCGCGCGCAACCATCAGGTAAGCCTGGAGGCCGCAGCATGACCTGGATCCTCACCCGCACGGGCCGCCGCTTCGACTTGCTGGAACCCACCGCCCTCATGGTGGAGCCCGCCGATATTGCCCACAGCCTGGGCCGGCAGTGCCGTTTCAACGGCCACACCAACCCACACTACAGTGTCGCGCAGCACTGCTACATCGTCGCGGACCTGGTGCCCGCCGAGCACCAGCTCGCCGCGCTCTTGCACGACGCAGCAGAGGCCTATGCGGGCGATCTGGTCAGCCCGCTGAAGGCCCTGTTGCCGGAATACCGCCAGATTGAGCTGCGGATCTGGCACGCGATCTGCGCCCGCTTCGACCTCGACACTGAGCTGCCGCCCTGCGTGCACGACGCCGACCTGATTGCCCTGGCCACCGAGCGTCGTGATGTCATGCCACACCACCAGGACGAATGGGCCTGCCTCGCCGGCACCCAGCCGATGCAGGCACGGATCCGTCCGTGGAGTGCCGAAGAAGCCGCGCAGCACTACTTCACCCGCCTACAGGATCTGCTCTCAACCACCCACCGCGCGAGGGCTGCAGCATGAAAAAGCTCTTCGACCTGCTCCTGCCGCGCCTCCTCACCGAAGAGGTCGCCCTGCAGGACAACGGCGACCACCTGGTGATCGTCTGCCCCATGACGGAGGTGAAGCCCGGCGAGCACTTCCACGCCGTGGCCACCATGCGCGTCTTCAACCTGTTCGGATATGCCCTTTTCCCGCGCATGATCAGCGGGCCATTGCCCTGGCCGAGCCCTGTGCAGATCGAGCCGTGGGAGCTGCCCCCGTGCCCGTTCTGCGAGGGGCCACCAGCAATCACTGTGCAACGCACCTTCGAGCCCCTCGGTCCCGTCTATCGGCAAGCCACCTACGGATGCGGCGGCGTCGACATCGACGCCTATGTCTTCTGCCATGAGTGCGGCGCCCAAGGCCCGCAATACGAGGAAGTCATTTTCGACGAGGCCGATTATCAGACCGCCGAGGTCGAGGCCGCCAAGCTCTGGACTGATCGCACCGCCAAACACCGCGACCTGTTCGACAGCAGCGCAGCGGATGGATTGACCACCTACCCGCGCAGGGAGAACCGCGAATGACCCGCCGCTACCCGGTTCGCCGCGTAGCGGCACAAGACCAGGGCGGCGCCCTGGCACCCGCCACCCCGAGCACCCAAGCTGCGGCCGCGCGAAAGCGCGGCGGTGGCCTGGCACGTCGCGCCCTGCTGACTCTGAGTCTCGCAGGCCACCCTTCGATGCCCGAGGGTGGCGCCATAAAGAGCCTCTGCTGCGCAGCAGCAGGCATATTCCTACCCAAGCCCAAAGCCCGCGCAGGGGTCGCATACCCCACGACAAGCGTGCGCCAAGGCGCAGAAGATGCTGCAACGCTTCGCTCCCACAGCGCACCGCACGCGCAGCTTGTCGAGGGGTATAAGCCCCTACTGAACGATTCGCCGAGTAGAGGGAATGCCAGCGCGCTTCGCCGACTCCACATGCTCCAATTCGATAGCCAGTCGACAGGCAGCAATGATCTCAGCTCTACACCGCATGACATCCTTCCAATCGTTGTCGAACTCGACTGCAACCCAGCGCTCTACGTCGTTGAGAGCTTCGGCGACCTCTCCGAGCACCACGAAAGCCGGATTAACCGCTCGAGCTGGAAGTGGACGCTGCAACAGTCCCTGCAGTGTTTCGCTCGACATTCGCAGCCGCGCAGTGCTTACCGCGCTGGCGGGAGTAACCTTAGCCAACGTGAGCATCAGCCCACGGACAGCCGAGCACGCCTCGTGGACGGCACACTCAGCCAGTCGAGCCGCATTGGCCTCATCAATCTCAACCCTCAGCCGAACGGCAGCCTGCTCTCTGGTAGCAACGAAGTAAGTGGCAACTATCGCCAGTACCGAGCCAACCGCCTGAGCCCAGCCAGAGGCCTTCTCGCTCCCCCAAGGCCAGGTCCATACCCACCAGCCAAGCGGAATCACCAGGGGCGACAGGAGCACCCACTTCAGAAGGCTGCGCGGGCGCAGGTTAATCGTGAGTTTTTCGGGCAGCATGGCCATCCCCTTGCCATCAGTCGTCGTAGGAGCATGAAGGCGTTGGGCCAGCCGGTCCAGGGGGTGGCAGCATGACCACCTTCCGCCGGCACGAACTCGCCGAAGCCGTCTACCTCGCCCAGCTCCCGCTCGACCTCCGCGAATACCTGAACGTCGACCTGTTCGCCGGCGGCGGCGGTGCCTCGGAGGCGATGGAGGAAGCCACCGGCGAGTGCGTCGACATTGCCGTGAACCACGACGACGACGCTGTGAGCATGCACATCGTCAACCACCCACAGACCACCCACTACCGCGAAGACATCCGCCGGGTGGAGCCTCGCGTTGCCACTCGTGGCCGTCCGGTGGGCAGGCTGCATGCTAGCCCAGAGTGCACCCACCACAGCCAGGCTCGGGGCGGCCAACCTCGCAGCAAGGAAAGCCGCGCTCTGTCGTGGATGGTGATCAAGTGGGTCGGCCAGACGCTGCCGCTGATGCTTACCATGGAAAACGTGATGCAGATCCTCCAGTGGGGTCCGCTGATCGCCAAGCGCTGCGCGGAAACCGGGCGGGTGGTCACCCTGGACATGGTGCCGCACCCCGTCACTGGCAAGCCGGTGCACCGCGTAGCCGAGCCAGGCGAGCGCGTCCCCGTGCAACGGCAGTACCTGGTGCCCGACCCCAAGCGAAAGGGCAAGACCTGGGCGCGCTTCCTGCACCTGCTGCGTGACCTAGGCTACAAGCACCACTATGACAAGCTGGTGGCGGCGGACTACGGCGCCGCGACTACCAGGGAGCGCCTGTTCTTCATCGCCCGCCGCGATGGCGTACCGCTGAACTGGCCGGAGGCAACCCACGCCAAGAACCCCCGCCACGAGCAGCAACCGTGGGTGCCCCAGGCCGCTCTCATCGACTGGAGCCTGCCGTGTCCGTCGATATTCCTCGACGAGGAAGGCGGCAAGGCTGCCGGCGTACGCCGCCCCCTGGCCGCCAAGACCATGGAAAGGCTCCGCAAGGGGGTGAAGAAATTCGTCCTCGATCATCCGGAACCGTTCATCGTCAGCGTGAACCACGGCGGCGCGGAGTTCCGAGGGCATTCGGTGCGCGAACCCGCCGCCACCATTACAGGCAGCCATGGCTTCGCAGTGGCTCAACCCACACTCGCCCCGTTCATCACCGAACACGCGAACGCCAGCAACCAGCGCAACATGCCAGCCAACGAACCCGGGCGAACGATCTGCAGCGAGGTGAAAGGCGGACACTTCGCCGTCGTCGCGCCAGTACTGGTGGGCGCGGGCGGCCCGTCCTATGCCGGTAAGCCGACCAGCTGCGAGCAGCCTGCCGGCACGATCCTCACCGAGAACCACCGCGCGCTCGGCGTGGCGTACCTGGCACAGCACAACGGAGGGCACAATAAGACGCTCGGCCGACACCCGGAGGAGCCGGCGACCGCGCTGACTACCACCGGCAGCCAGCAGAACGTCGTGACCGCAAGCCTGGTAACACTGCGGAACGGCTGCATCGGTCGCGACCTGCGCGATGGCGCTCCAGCGATCACTGCCGGCGCCGACGACCTGGCGCTGATGGAGTGCACTCTGTCGCCGGAGAACGAAGCCGGGGCGCTGCGCGTAGCGGCCTTCCTGATGGGGTACTACGGATCCGACAACACCTATGACCCGCGAGATCCGGCCGCCACCATCACCACCCGCGACCGCCTCGCCCTGGTGACCGTGACGATCAAGGGCAGCCCCTATGTGATCGTCGATATCGGCATGCGGATGCTCACTCCGCGCGAGCTGTATCTGATCCAGGGTTTCCCGCCTGACTACAAGATCGACTTCGGTCACGATGGGCGTAGGTTCAGCAACAAGGCCAAGGTGCGGATGTGCGGAAACTCGGTGTCGCCGAAGCCCTATTACGCCCTACTCAAGGCCAACCCCCTATTCCCTGAAGAAGCCATGCGGGAGGCTGCATGAATATCCAACTCAACCAACTGCAGCGCCTGCTGGCTGAGATCGACAGCCTCATGGCCAGCGCGGAGGCGACAGGGCTGATCCGTGAAGCCCGCCATTGCGCGGAGAAAGCCCGGAGCGCAGCAGCGAAGGCGATCAAGATCGCTGCCGAACTGGACGCCCAGGCTGACCAGTTGCCACAAGCCTGGCGCGACGTACAGGCCGAGTGCCTTCGCCAAGTCGATGCCGAGGGCTGGACGCACGAGCGCGATGACAACGAACTCACCGCCGAACTAGCCCAAGCCGGCACCGCCTACATGCTGCATGCCTTCCCCCGCGCCGACTTTGATCGGACTTATGCGGCCCGGTATTGGCCATGGATCAGCGGGTTCCGCCCGGAAGGGGACCGCATGGACCTGGTGCGAGGTGTTGCCCTCGGCCTCGTCGCACTTGAGCACCATGATCGTGCAGCTGTCCTGGCACAGGGGGACCAAGAATGAAAGAAGCCTTCCCGAACCCGCAGCTGGAAAGGGCGGTCATCAGCGCCAACGTGAGCACCGGCTTCCGCCTTTCCACGAAGGACGGCAAGCCACTGCGGATGGCACTGGTAGACGAGACAGGCAGCATTGTTGAGGTAGGCGAAGACGTTGCACTCTCCGCCTGGCGCGTCTGCATCGAGGTACAGGAAAACTTCTGGGAGGGGAAAGGGCACCTGATTGTATACACCAGCCCGCCCTGTCAGACGTTCAAGACCAAGAAAGCAGCCTGATCAAACCGGGCGGTCATTACCGACCGCCCATTCTCCTGACTTCCTATCGAGTCGCATCCAGCGACGCTGGCCGGATCTCGACACCAGTAGCACGTCCATGAAGGGCGCCTTGCGCCCAGCCGGCATAATTCCCCGCAGGTAGATCACGATCTGCGAGAACGTGTCCATCATCATCTGCCGCACCTGCTCCCGCGCCTCAGCCTCCTGCGCCATCACACCCTCTGCCAGAGAAGCCCAACGCGCCGCATCGGCAGGGCTCTGGTAACGAGCCAGCCCTGCTAGTTCCCGCTCCAGCTGCTGCACGTCGGCCTGGCGCGCCTGCAGCTCCTGTTCCAGTTCGCGAGCCTTGCGCACGAACGCCAACGGGGCTGCGCCCTCGCTTTCCCCTGCCAGCAAGGCGTCGGTCACCCGCTCCAGCTGCACCTCCACCCTCTGGACCTCGCCGCGCGCCACCACCAGGCGCTGCCTCAAGGCTGTCGCCTGGTCGACCGGCTCCATGAATCGCTGCAGGTTCATCTGATCGGAGCAATAGTCCATCAGGGCGAGCTCAAGCGGAGCAACACTGCAGCTGCCATGCGCCCTGCACTCCGAATGCTCAGCCGTCACCGAGCAGGCAAGGCGCCGATGGCCGGGCAGCAGCGTTCCGTCCGGCCGCACTTTGCTCATCTGATTTTGCGCCTCCATCGCGGAACCACAGTAACCGCACCAGGTGAGACCGATACCGGTCACGACCCCAGGAATAGCCCCTTTACCGCGCCGCCGATGGCGTTGGCCGGTCAAGGCGTTCAGCTCAGCAAACTCGGTATCACTCAGAAGGCGGGGATAGTAGTCCTCTAGGATGAACTCGTCATCATCAACCGAGATCCGCTTGCCACCACGCAACGGCTGCAGGTGAACCAGGCGATAAAGCTGCTGGCCACCCAGTTTTAACTCAGCCGGATCCATCCCCTTTTCCCGCATCAGCTCCAATGTCCGCTTCGCCCCCAGCCCCTGGCGATAGCAGTCAAGAGCGAACCGCACCGCCTCTACCCTCGCAGGTACGAATTGCCAGGCAGCCCCATCCCACTCCAGCCAGTGAGGATCCGCACCATTGCGGATCAGCCCGCGATAAGTGCCGGCTACCCACCCCTCACACTGCCGGCGGATCGCTGCTTTCACCCGCTTGCTCTTGGTGTCACTTTCTTCGTGCGCCCGGATCATGACCAACAGGCTGTAAACCAGATCCATTGGCTGAGCCTTCAGGCTTTGCCGGTTGTACTCTCGCCCGTCGCTGGCGGTGACCACGGAAATACCGGCGTTGATGATCTGCGCGAGCTGCGCCTGCGCCAGAATCGGCTCGGCGCGGCTCAAACGGTCCAGCCCCTCAACCACCAGCACCGACCCTTCAGGGATCCGCCCAGCGTCCACCGCCTGCAGGAACACACCAAGGGCGCCTTGCTTGATGTGTTTCTGGTGGTAGGCGGACAAACCCTCGTCTCGGAGGGTCAGCGACTCATCCAGCACCAGGCCACGCTCGGCGGCCCAGGCCTTTGCGTACTGGGCCTGACGGTCGGCACTATGTCCAGCTGCCTGCTTGGGGTCCGAAAACCTCAAATAGCTGTATACTTTCGCCCCAATTTTTGGCATGTCAGGATCCCCAGGAACAAACACGATGCGTTGCGAGACCATGAGTATATATTCGCAATCATTGGGGAACCCCAAGGCGATCCTCATCTTCACCGCTTTCCTGCCGCAGTTCGTCGATCCGCGTCAGGCCGTGGGCGCCCAGTTCGCCCAACTCGGCGCAGCCTTCCTGCTGCTGGAATGGCTGGCCATCGCCCTTTACGGGCTCGCCGGGGTCCGCCTCGGCAAGCTGCTCGCCGGTGCACGCGCCCGGCGCCTGTTCAACCGTGGTTGTGCCGCGCTGCTGGGCAGCGCCGGGCTGGGCCTGCTGCTCAGTCGCCGTCCGGCCTGACCGAATTCATTCTTCGAGAATCTCTTTCAAGGAATCCCCCTCATGTCGAAATCCCTGTTCAGCATCGCTTTCGGTGTCGGCACCCAGAACCGCCAGGGCAACTGGCTGGAAGTCTTCTACGCGCAGCCGCTGCTCAACCCCAGCGCCGAACTGGTCGCAGCCATCAGCCCGCTGCTGAATTATGAAGGCGGCAACCAGGCGATTGCCTTCACCGCCCACCAGGCCTACCAGCTGGCCGACGCCGTCGAGAGCGTCGACGCTGCCCAGGCCGCGCTGCTCAACCGCCTGGCCGAAAGCCAGAAGCCGCTGGTCGCCACCCTGCTGGCCGAAGACGCCGCCCCCAGTTCCACCCCCGAGGCGTACCTCAAGCTGCACCTGCTGTCCCATCGCCTGGTCAAGCCGCACGGCCTGAACCTGACCGGCATCTTCCCGCTGCTGCCGAACGTGGCCTGGACCAACCAGGGCGCCGTCGACCTGGCCGAACTGGCCGAGCTGCAACTGGAAGCGCGCCTGAAGGGCAAGCTGCTGGAAGTCTTCTCCGTCGACAAGTTCCCGAAGATGACCGACTACGTGGTCCCGACCGGCGTGCGCATCGCCGACACCGCCCGCGTACGCCTGGGCGCCTACATCGGTGAAGGCACCACCGTGATGCACGAAGGCTTCGTCAACTTCAATGCCGGCACCCAAGGTCCGGGCATGATCGAAGGCCGCGTCTCCGCGGGCGTGTTCGTCGGCAAGGGCTCGGACCTGGGCGGCGGCTGCTCCACCATGGGCACCCTGTCCGGCGGCGGCAACATCGTCATCAGCGTCGGCGAAGGCTGCCTGATCGGCGCCAACGCCGGCATCGGCATCCCGCTGGGCGACCGCAACATCGTCGAAGCCGGCCTGTACGTCACCGCCGGCACCAAGATCGCCGTGCTGGACGACCAGAACGCCTTGGTGAAAGTGGTCAAGGGTCGCGACCTGGCCGGCCAGGCCGACCTGCTGTTCCGCCGCAACTCCCAGACCGGCGCAGTCGAGTGCAAGACCAACAAGACCGCGATCGAGCTCAATGAAGCGCTGCACGCACACAACTAAGCTGGGCGCCCCGCAGATGCGGGGTACGCACTAAGCTTGGAGAAGCGGGGGCTGCGGCCCCCGTTTTACTTTTTCCGCAACCGGCCGCACGCCCATGTCCATTCCCTCACCCTGGCGCTCCGACTTCCCGGCCCTCGCCGCCTTCGAGGCCGAAGGCCAGACCTACCTCGACAGCGCCGCCACCGCGCAGAAGCCGCGCGCCATGATCGACGCCCTCGCCGGCTACTACGCCAGTGGCGCCGCCAACGTACACCGTGCCCAGCACCTGCCCGGCGAGCGCGCCACCCGCGCCTTCGAAGCGACCCGCAGCCTGGCCGCCAGCTGGCTCAATGGCGGCAGCCCGGCGCAGATCATCTTCACCCGTGGCGCCACCGAAGCCCTGAACCTGCTGGCCTACGGACTGGAGGCGGACTTCCACAGCGGCGACGAGATCGTCGTCAGCGCCCTGGAGCACCACGCCAACCTGCTGCCCTGGCAGCAACTGGCCAAGCGTCGCGGCTTGAAACTGGTGATCCTGCCGCTGGACAGTGACGGCCACACCGACCTGAACCGCGCTGCCAGCCTGATCGGCCCGCGCACGCGCCTGCTTGCCGTCAGCCAACTGTCCAACGTGCTTGGCACCTGGCAACCGCTGCCGGAGCTGTTGCAGATGGCTCGGCAGCACGGCGCGTTGACCGTGGTGGATGGCGCCCAGGGCGTTGTCCACGGCCGGCACAACCTGTCGGCACTCGGCTGTGATTTCTATGTCTGCTCCAGCCACAAACTTTACGGCCCGGAAGGCCTCGGCCTGCTCTGGGGCCGCCCGGAGTCGCTCGAGCGACTGGCGCACTGGCAATTCGGCGGCGAGATGGTGCGCGTTGCGGACTACTTCGACGCACAGTTCCATAGCGCCCCGATGGGCTTCGAGGCCGGCACCCCGCCCATCGGCCCGGTGATCGCCCTGGGCGCCACGCTGCAGTGGCTGGCCGCCCAGGACAGGGCCGAAGTCAGCGCCCACGAGGATTTCCTCCACGCCCGCCTGCTCGCCGGCCTGCGCGCCCGTGATGGCGTGCGCATGCTGGGCGAACCGGAAGTGGCGCTGGCCAGTTTCGTGGTCGAGGGCGTACATGTGGCCGACCTCGGCCATCTGCTCACCGAACAGGGCATTGCCGTGCGCGCCGGGCACCACTGCGCCATGCCGCTGATGAAGACCCTCGACGTGGCCGGTGCCCTGCGGGTCTCCCTTGGCCTCTACAACGACAGTGCCGACCTGGAACGTTTCTTCATCGCTCTGGACAGCGCCCTGGAGTTGCTGCGATGAGCCTGCCCGCCGCAGCCGCCGAGGCGCTGCAGGCCTTCACTGCCTTGCAGGGCTGGGAGCAACGGGCACGCCTGCTGATGCAATGGGGCGAACGCCTGGAGCCGTTGAGCGAAACCGAGCGCAGCGACGGGCACCGCGTGCAGGGCTGCGAGAGCAACGTCTGGCTGCTGGCTGACTCGCGGGATGGCCGCTGGTATTTCCGCGCCTACAGCGATGCGCGCCTGCTGCGCGGGTTGCTGGCGTTGCTGCTGGTACGGGTGGAAGGCTTGCCGGTGGACGAGCTGTCTGCCATCGACCTGCCCGACTGGTTCAATCGGCTGGGCCTGGGCCGGCAACTCTCGCCGTCGCGCAGCAACGGCCTGAATGCAGTCCTGAAGCGCATGCAGGAACTGGTCAGCGACTGAGCACCTGCTTTTTCGTAGGAGCGAGCTTGCTCGCGAACCCGCCCGACACCAAGGCATCCAGCCGAAGCGTTCGCGAGCAAGGGCTAGGCGCCCCTCAGTCCTACAAAAGCGCCTAGCCCGCGGAACGCTCCGAAGGCCGCCGCGCCCCGGCGACGATCTTGTCCACCGCCCGCGCCGCCGCGACCATGCCGAAGGTCGCCGTGACCATCATCACCGCGCCGAAACCGCCGGCGCAGTCCAGCTTCACGCCCTCGCCGACGAAACTCTTCGACTGGCACACCGTGCCGTCCGGCTTGGGATAGCGCAGTTGCTCGGTGGAAAACACGCATTGCACGCTGTAATGCCGGCCCGGCGTGCGCGAGAAGTTGTAGTCGCGGCGCAGCATGGAACGGACCTTGGCGGCCAGCGGGTCGTTGAACGTCTTGTTCAGGTCGGCGACCTGGATCTGCGTCGGATCGACCTGCCCGCCCGCGCCCCCGGTGGTGATGATCTGCAGCTTGCGGCGCTTGCACCAGGCGATCAGCGCAGCCTTGGCGGCGACGCTGTCGATGCAGTCGATCACGCAATCCAGCTCCGGGGTGATGTAGTCCGCCATGGTTTCACGAGTAACGAAATCGGCTACAGCGTGTACGACGATGCCGGGATTGATTGCCTTCAGGCGCTCGGCCATGACCTCGACCTTGGGCTTGCCCACGGCGCCGGCCAGCGCATGCACTTGGCGATTGGTGTTGGTGACGCAGACGTCATCGAGATCGAACAGGGAAATCTCGCCCACGCCGCTACGCGCCAGGGCCTCGGCTGCCCAGGAGCCCACGCCGCCGATCCCGACCACCGCCACATGGCTGGCCGCCAGACGCTCCAGGCCCTCACGGCCGTAGAGCCGCGCGATTCCGCCGAAACGCTGTTCATCCAGTTGCATCGCCCACACCTCGCATCGAAACGGCCGGCATTCTATAACGACCGGTCGCCCATAACGACCAGCCTTGGCGAGCGTGCAACAAAGCCGGATTGCCGCAGTCTCAGCCACGCGCCTGCCACACATTCTAAACTGTCGGAAAATACCCACGCTCGCCGTCTCGGCGGACGGTGCCGGCAACCTGTACAGCCCCCGGAGTGCGGGGTAGGATGCGCCCCGACCGAAGAGTCTCCCGCGGAGACTGTCCCGGCCCCTCCCCGTTCCACCCTTTGGAACCCGATCGCACCATGTCTTCACGCAAGTTCGGCCTCAACCTGGTGGTTTTCGTCGCCCTCGCGGCACTCTTCACCGGCTTCTGGGCTCTCTACAACCGCCCGGTCAGCGTTCCCGACTGGCCGGAAAGCATTTCCGGATTCTCCTTCTCGCCCTTCCGCCTGAACCAGAATCCGCAGAAGGACCAGTTCCCCAGCGACGACGAGATCCGCTCGGACCTGGAACTGGTCTCCAGGAACACCGACAACATCCGCACCTACTCGGTGAAGGGCTCACTGGCCGACATCCCGCGCCTGGCGGAAGAGCTCGGCATGCGTGTCAGCCTCGGTATCTGGATCGGCCCGGACGAAGCCGAGAACGAGGCCGAAATCGAGCGCGGCATCGAGATCGCCAACAACTCGCGCAGTGTCGTGCGGGTCATCGTCGGCAACGAGGCGCTGTTCCGCCGCGAGGTCACCGTCGAGCAACTCACCGCCTACCTGGACCGCGTGCGCAAGGCGGTGAAGGTGCCGGTGACGACCGCCGAGCAATGGCACATCTACGAGAAATACCCGGAGATGGCCAAGCACGTCGACCTGATCGCCGCCCACGTGCTGCCGTACTGGGAATACACGCCGATGGACAACGCCGTGCCGTTCGTCCTCGAGCGCGCCAAGGAGCTGCGCGCCAAGTTCCCGCGCAAGCCGCTGCTGCTGGCCGAAGTCGGCTGGCCGAGCAACGGCCGCATGCGCGGCGGCGCCGACGCCACCCAGGCGGACCAGGCCATCTACCTGCGCACGCTGACCAATGCGCTGAACAAGCGGGGCTACAACTACTTCGTCGTCGAGGCCTTCGACCAACCCTGGAAAGTCGGCGACGAAGGCTCGGTGGGTGCCTACTGGGGCGTGTATAACGCCCAGCGCCAACCCAAGTTCAACTTCACCGGGCCGGTGGTGAACATCCCGCAATGGCGCGCCCTGGCGGTCGCCTCGGTGGTGATGGCGCTGCTTGCCCTGACCCTGCTGATGATCGACGGCAGCGCCCTGCGCCAGCGCGGGCGGACCTTCCTCACCGTGGTCGCCTTTGCTGGCGGCTCGGTGCTGGTGTGGATCGCCTACGACTACAGCCAGCAATACAGTACCTGGTTCAGCCTGACCGTCGGCGGCCTGCTGGGCATCGGCGCGCTGGGCGTATTCATCGTCCTGCTCACCGAGGCCCATGAACTGGCCGAGACCGTGTGGGTGCGCAAGCGCCGCCGGCCGTTCGACCCAGTGCTGACCGATACCGGCTATCGGCCCAAGGTCTCGGTGCACGTGCCCTGCTACAACGAACCGCCGGAGATGATGAAGAAGACCCTGGATGCGCTCTCCAGGCTCGACTATCCGGATTTCGAAGTCCTGATCATCGACAACAACACCAAGGACCCGGCGGTCTGGGAACCGGTGCGCGACTACTGCGAAGTCCTCGGCCCGCGCTTCCGCTTCTTCCACGTCGCGCCCCTGGCCGGCTTCAAGGGCGGCGCGCTGAACTACATCCTGCCGCACACCGCGCCGGACGTCGAAGTCGTCGCGGTGATCGACGCCGACTACTGCGTCGAGCCGAACTGGCTCAAGCAGATGGTGCCGCATTTCAGCGATCCGAAGATCGCCGTGGTGCAGTCCCCACAGGACTACCACGACGGCGAGGAAAACGTCTTCAAGAAGCTCTGCTACGCCGAGTACAAGGGCTTCTTCCACATTGGCATGGTCACCCGCAACGACCGCGACGCGATCATCCAGCACGGCACCATGACCATGATCCGCCGGACCGTGATGGACGAACTCAAGTGGGCCGACTGGACCATCTGCGAGGACGCCGAGCTGGGCCTGCGGGTGTTCGAGAAGGGCTATTCGGCCGCCTACTCGCACCAGAGCTTCGGCAAGGGCGTGATGCCCGACACCTTCATCGACTACAAGAAGCAGCGCTTCCGCTGGGCCTATGGCGCGATCCAGATCATGAAGGGCCACGCCCGCGCGCTGTTCCAGGGCAAGGACAGCAAGCTCACCCTCGGCCAGCGCTACCACTTCATCGCCGGCTGGCTGCCGTGGATAGCCGACGGCATGAACATCTTCTTCACCGTCGGCGCGCTGCTCTGGTCCTCGGCGATGATCATCGTGCCCAAGCGGGTCGATCCGCCGCTGCTGATCTTCGCCATTCCGCCGCTGGCGCTGTTCTTCTTCAAGTTCGGCAAGATCATGTTCCTCTACCGCCGCGCCGTGGGCGTCAACCTCCTGCGTTCGTTCCAGGCGGCGGTGGCAGGCCTTGCGCTGTCGCACACCATCGCCAAGGCGGTGCTCTACGGGGCGTTCACCAAGACCATCCCGTTCTTCCGCACGCCGAAGATGGCCTCCAACCACGGCCTGCTGGTGGCACTGGCAGAGGCGCGCGAGGAGGTCTTCATCATGCTGCTGCTGTGGGGCGCCGCACTGGGCATCGTGCTGGTGCAGGGCGTACCGAGCCGCGACATGATGTTCTGGGTGGCCATGCTGCTGGTGCAGTCGCTGCCCTACCTCGCCGCACTGGTGATGGCGCTGCTGTCGGCCGCGCCCAAGGCTCAGGAGGCGCCGGCAGCGGATGTCGCGCCGGCCAACTGATGCAAAGCCTGCGGGAGCGAGCCAGCTCGCTCCCGCTGGGTGAACCGTACCGCTGATCCGCTCCCGAGAACGCCGGCCAAACGCCGGCGTTTTTGCTTTAAGATGGGCGCCTTTTTCCGTTCCACCCCCAGGATGCCCTCAATGTCCCTCTCGCCGACCCTGGCCCTCGCCTGCGAGCTGATTCGCCGTCCCTCCGTCACACCGGTCGATGCCGACTGCCAGCAGCTGATGATGCAGCGCCTGGACGCCTGCGGCTTCGCCCTGGAGCCCATGCGCATCGAGGATGTGGATAACTTCTGGGCCCTGCGCCAGGGCCGCGACGGCGCCAATGGCCCGGTGCTGTGCTTCGCCGGCCACACCGACGTCGTCCCCACCGGCCCCGAGCAGGCCTGGCAGCACCAGCCGTTCGACGCTCTGATCGATGCCGACGGCATGCTTTGCGGCCGTGGCGCGGCGGACATGAAAGGCAGCCTGGCGTCGATGATCATCGCCACCGAGCGCTTCGTCGCCGACCACCCCGACCACCGCGGCAGCATCGCCTACCTGATCACCAGCGACGAGGAAGGCCCCGCCCATCACGGCACCAAGGCCGTAGTCGAGCGCCTCAAGGCCCGCAATGAGCGCCTGGACTGGTGCATCGTCGGCGAGCCATCGAGCACCACCCTCGTGGGCGACATCGTCAAGAACGGTCGCCGCGGCTCCCTCGGCGCCACCCTGACCGTGCGCGGCAAGCAGGGCCACGTGGCCTACCCGCACCTGGCGAAGAACCCGATCCACCTCGCCGCCCCGGCCCTGGCCGAACTCGCCGCCGAGCACTGGGACAACGGCAACGACTACTTCCCGCCGACCAGCTTCCAGATCTCCAACATCAATGGCGGCACCGGAGCGACCAACGTGATTCCGGGCGACCTGAAGGTGATCTTCAACTTCCGCTTCTCCACCGAATCCACCGTGGAGGGCCTGCAGCAACGCGTCGCGGCGATCCTCGACAAGCACGGCCTGGAGTGGCACATCGACTGGGCGCTGTCCGGCCTGCCCTTCCTCACCCAGCCCGGCGAGCTGCTCGATGGCGTGGCGGCGGCGATCCGCGCGGTCACCGGCCGCGAGACCACGCCGTCGACCTCCGGCGGCACCTCCGATGGCCGCTTCATCGCCACCATGGGCACCCAGGTGGTCGAACTCGGCCCTGTGAACGCCACCATTCACCAGGTGGACGAACGTGTACTGGCCAGCGACCTCGATGTGCTGACCGAAATCTATTACCAGACCCTGGTGCTACTGCTGGCATGACTGGACCGAACAAAGGCTTCTGCCTGGGCGCCATCCAGCCCGACACCCCGCCGCCCGCGCCAGCCGCCGAGCGCCGCTATTCCTTGCGCGTGTACCAGATTGCCCAGCGCCGCCGCTCGCTGCCCACCGTGCTGCGCAACGACCTGCCGCAGCCGCTGGGACCGGGGAAGAAGTGATGCTGATCTGTCCGCTGTGCCGCGAGGCACTCACCGAAGCCGACAACGGCGTGGCCTGCCCCGCCGGGCACCGCTTCGACCGCGCACGCCAGGGCTACCTGAACCTGCTGCCGGTGCAGCACAAGAAGAGTCTCGATCCAGGCGATAACGCCGCCATGGTCGAGGCGCGCCGCTATTTCCTCGGCGCCGGGCACTATGCACCGCTGGCCAGGCACCTGGCCGAACTCGCTGCCGAGCGGGCTCCCGGTCGCTGGCTGGATATCGGCTGCGGCGAGGGTTACTACACCGCGCAGCTGGGCGAAGCCCTGCCCCAGGCCGACGGCTATGCCCTGGACATCTCCCGCGAAGCCGTGAAACGCGCCTGCAAGCGCGCCCCGCAACTGACCTGGATGGTCGCCAGCATGGCCCGCGTGCCGCTGGCCGATGCTTCCTGCCAGTTGCTGGCCAGCGTGTTCAGCCCGATCGACTGGAAGGAAGCCACACGCCTGCTGACTCCCGGAGGCGGCGTGCTGCGCCTGGGCCCGGCACGCGACCACCTGCTGGAACTGCGCGAACGCCTGTACGACGAAGTGCGCGAATACGTCGAAGACAAGCACCTCGTCGATCTGCCTGAAGAACTGAAGCTGGCGCACACCGAACAACTGAGCTTCAGGCTGCCGCTGGAAACCCGCGAAGCCCGCGAGCACCTGCTGGCGATGACGCCCCACGGCTGGCGGGTCAACGCCGAGCGACGCGAACGCATCCTCGCCGAGCCCTTCGAGGTGACGGTCGCGGTACGCTACGATTGGCTGCAACGCCAAGAACCCTGACGAGGACGCCATGCGCCAACCGGATATCGAGATCTACATCAAGGATGCCGACCAGGCCGCCGTCAGCGCCTGGCTGGAAAAGGCACTTGGCCCTTGCAGCGAATGGCGCAAACAGGGCGAAACCCTCAAGTGCACCGCCGGTGGCATCCCTGCGACCTGGCTGCCGAAAGCCGTGGGCAAGTGGAACAGCCTGTTCCTGGAAAGTGACCGTACGCCATGGGACGACGACGCCGCCTGTGCCCGCGATGCCTGCGCCGCGCTGGACGTGGAAGTGCGCTGTGCACCAGGCAGTTGGAGCGAGGATCAGGGCGAGGAAGACGCGGACCGCTGGCTGAAAGTGACCGCCGCGGGCGTCGAGGAAATCACCTGGCGCACAGGCTGACCCCTCGCTTGCACAAGGCTTAAAAAACAAAGGCCCGTCCAATGGACGGGCCTTTGTTTTTTCGGGGGCTCAGACCTTGGCGACGTCTTCCGCCTGGAGGCCTTTCTGACCCTGGATCACCGAGAACTCCACTTTCTGGCCTTCGACCAGGGAGCGGTGACCATCGCCACGAATGGCACGGTAGTGAACGAAAACGTCCGGACCGCTATCGCGTTGAATGAATCCATAACCTTTGGCGTCATTGAACCACTTGACGGTTCCGACCTCACGATCAGCCATTACCACACTCTCCAACTTGCCTATTATTTTTGGATGGCCCCCGGGAATGAGGACTTCGGCAGTCGCCGGCTGAACGCTTTCCTTATCATCCAACCCGCACCGAATGGCACGTAGGAAGGTAATTCGAATAACGCCGACGGGCGACAGCGCTCCCGAGTATATAAATCAAAAGTTACAGCTGAAAAGCACTTTTTCATCCCCTCCGCGCCCCTATGACCAAAGAGGACAAAGTGCCATTTTTCGGGGCCTGCAGAGCCATTTTGGTGCTCGTTACCACGCGTAACGAAAGTGTTTCGAACGTGGACCTTTTCGCACTTTCACGCATTTGCGGCGGGTAGTTTCGTTCCCGCTCGTCCGCTTGAGCGAGCTTCCGAAAAATCTTTCAGACAACGGATCAGGCGACGCTCCAGTTGCCTCTGCGACGATATGCCCGACTATTCCGCCGCTGAATTGGCGATCCGTTCTTCATCCAAGTCGATGGAGATATCCCGCAGAACTCTCCTTCGCACATCAAACTGCGGACAGGCCGTGCACCATCGCGGTTCTTTATGTCACGGCTACCCACCGCCGCAATTCAGGGACTGACCTGATAACCCCGGCCCTGCATACAACCGCCATAGGCGCTGGCACTTGCCGAACTCTGGGTACGCCGATCCTGCCGACGCTCCTGGCGCTGCCGCATGCCACCGACCGCCGCACCGGCAGCCGCCACTTCGCCGGCACGGTTCTGCCGGTACTGCTGTTTGGCATCGTCGCTGGCGCGGTCGTAGAGTTCGTCGTGCTGCTGCCCGCGCACTTCTGCGCCGACGGCTCCGGCCGCCGCGCCCTTCGCCGCACCGCGAACCCGTCCGCCGACATGCGGATCGGAACTGGAACTGCTGGCCGCCGCCGCGTTGCAATCGGCCATATCCTGCTGCATCTGCTGGCTGCTCTGCCCTTTGAGCGGAACCACTGTCTGGGCCTGGGCAGGCAGCGCGGCGCAAAACGCCAGCAGGCATCCCAAGGTAAGCGCACGCATCGCGGAACCTCCCTAGAAGTTCATCCCTCAAATGGCAGGATAGCCGCTACCCACGGGGCATCCGCGCAACTCCGACCAAGCGCTCGCGGCTTTGCTGGCGGGGGCCTAATCCGGCAAACTAGCCGGTCTGAGCAATCGCTCGTTTTATCTCTGCCAGCCATAGGGCCTGTATGCCTCGTTACCCGTTCCGCCGCTTCGGTTTCGGTGCCCTGCGCCGCCTGCTTTACCTCTGGGTGCGCTCGGAAACCATCAACCAGTCGTCCTTCAGCCTGAAGATCGACCGCAGCAAACCGGTCCTGTACGTCCTGCAGCAGCCCTCGGTGAGCGACCTCGCCGTGGTGGATACCGAATGCCGCAAGGCCGGCCTGCCGCGCCCGGTCATGCCGGTGGCAGTGGGTGAATCCATCGAACCCGCCGCCTTCTTCTACCTGACCCCCGAGCCCGACTGGCTGGGTC
Source organism: Pseudomonas sp. HS-18 (assembly GCF_020401845.1). Lineage (NCBI taxonomy): Bacteria > Pseudomonadati > Pseudomonadota > Gammaproteobacteria > Pseudomonadales > Pseudomonadaceae > Pseudomonas > Pseudomonas sp. HS-18. Next base: position 1,812,786 of record NZ_CP084413.1, on the reverse strand, counting down.
GCCAGGACAAACGCGGCGCCCCGCCAGCGTTGGTGCGCATGCTCGGCGCCATCGGCCAGAACGGCATCGACGATGCGCAGATCGTCCCGGTCAGCGTGTTCTGGGGCCAATCGCCGGACAGCGAAAAGAGCGCCTGGAAGCTGCTGTTCGCCGACAACTGGGCCGTCACCGGCCGACTGCGCAAGCTGGCGCGCATCCTCATCCTCGGCCGCAAGACCCGCGTGCAGTTCTCAGCCCCCATCCATCTGCGCGAACTGGTGGAGCAGAACAAGGGCCACGAACGCACCCTGCGCATGGTCCAGCGCATCCTGCGCGTGCACTTCCGCAACCAGAAGACCGCAGTGATCGGCCCTGACCTCTCCCACCGCCGAAACCTGGTCAAGGGCCTGTTGCGTGCGCCGCTGGTGCGCCAGGCGATCCAGGAAGAATGCGAAACCCAGAAGATCTCCCAGGAAAAGGCTGAAGCCGCCGCCCTGCGTTATGCCAACGAGATCGCCGCCGATGTCTCCTACCCGGTGATCCGCTTCCTCGAAGTGACCCTGACCTGGTTCTGGAACAAGCTCTACGAGGGCGTGAAGGTCAACCACATCGAGCGCGTCCAGGAAGTCGCCCAGGGTCACGAGATCGTCTACGTGCCCTGCCATCGCAGCCACATCGACTACCTGCTGCTGTCCTACCTGCTGTTCCGCAACGGCCTGACCCCGCCGCACATCGCCGCCGGCATCAACCTCAACATGCCGGTGGTGGGCTCTATCCTGCGTCGCGGCGGGGCCTTCTTCATGCGCCGCAGCTTCAAGGGCAACCAGCTGTACACCGCGGTGTTCAACGAATACCTGCACACTCTGTTCAGCCGTGGGTTCTCCACCGAGTACTTCGTCGAAGGCGGCCGCTCCCGCACCGGGCGCATGCTGCATCCACGCACCGGCATGCTGGCGATCACCCTGCGCAGCTTCCTCCGCGACTCGCGCCGTCCCATCGTCTTCGTCCCCGTGTACATCGGCTACGAGCGCGTGCTCGAAGGCCGCACCTACCTGGGTGAACTGCGTGGCGCGGCGAAGAAGAAGGAGTCGATCTTCGACATCTTCAAGGTGATCGGCGCGCTCAAGCAGCGCTTCGGCCAGGTGTGGGTGAACTTCGGCGAACCGATCCACCTCGACGACTTCCTCGACCAGCAGCAACCTGATTGGCGCGAGCAGGAACTGGGTCCGGAATACCGCCCAGCCTGGCTCTCGGAGACCACCAACCACCTGGCCCGCGACGTCGCCCGCCATCTTAACGATGCTGCCGCGATCAACCCGGTAAACCTGGTGGCACTGGCACTGCTATCCACTACCCGGCTGGCACTGGACGAAACCGCCCTGGCACGGGTGATCGACCTCTACCTCGACCTGCTGCACAAGGTGCCCTACTCGCCCAGCGCCACACTGCCCGAGGGCGACGGGCAGCAGTTGATCGAGTATGTGAAGAGCATGAACCTGCTCAGCGAGCAGAAGGACGCCCTCGGCCGCATCTGCTACCTCGATGAACAAAACGCGGTACTGATGACCTACTACCGCAACAACGTCCTGCACATCTTTGCCCTGCCGGCGCTGATCGCCAGCTTCTTCCAGAACAGCGGCCGAATCAGTCGGGAACAGCTCCTGCGCTACACCCGCGCGCTGTACCCGTACCTGCAGGCCGAGCTGTTCATCCGCTGGAGCCTGGACGAGCTGGACGCGGTGGTCGACCAGTGGCTGCAGGCCATGGTCGCCAGCGAACTGCTCAAACAGGAGAACGACACCTTCATCCGCCCAGCCCCCAGCTCACGCCAGTATGTGCTGCTGACCCTGCTGGCCCGCGCCATCACCCAGACCCTGCAGCGCTTCTACATGTCCATATCGCTGGTGCTCAACGCCGGACAGAAGCAGCTCACCGCCGAGGAACTGGAAAACCTCTGCACCGTGATGGCCCAGCGCCTGTCGGTCCTCCATGGCCTCAATGCCCCGGAGTTCTTCGACAAGAGCCTGTTCCGTCACTTCATCCAGACCCTGCTGGACGAAGGCGTGCTGCGCAGGGACGAGAACGGCAAGCTGAGCTACCACGAACTGCTCGGCGAACTGGCCGAGGGAGCCGCCAAGCGCGTGCTGCCAGCGGAGATTCGCCTATCCATCCGCCAGGTCGCCCTGGAGCGCCCGCCCCAGGAAGAAACCGCTCCCGCCGGGCAGCCGCCCGCCAGCCAGAGCTGAGCCCTGCTGCCCTCTGACGGCGGCTTGACGCCCCTGCACCACGACCGATAGATTTCTGACGATTATCGGTCGCGGTCAGGGACGCTCAACGTGTTCAACAGGATTCTGATCGTCTGCGTCGGCAATATCTGCCGAAGCCCAATCGCCGAACACCTGCTGCGCGAATCCCTGCAGGGCACCGATATCGCCGTGGCCTCCGCCGGGCTCAGCGCACTGGTCGGCCACCCCATCGACAACACCGCCCTCGCCATCCTCCGCCGCCACGGTCACCACCCCCAACCTCACCGAGCCCGCCAGCTCAACGCCGAGATGATCCATGAGGCCAATCTCATCCTGGTCATGGAGCAATCGCAGATCGACAGCGTGATTCGCCTGGCACCTGAGGCCCGCGGCAAAACCTTCCTATTGGGCAAATGGCAGACCGATCAGGAGATCCCGGACCCTTACCGCAAAGGCCCGGAAGCCTTCGAACGCGCGTACTCGCTGATCGAATCGGCGGTCGCCCCGTGGATCGGTCGCGTGCGAGCTCGCCGGTAATTTGGCGACTTATTCGCCATCCGAAAAAAGCGTCAGAAATCCTTACATTGCACTGTTGAAAAAGGCTACGCTCTAGCCCAGCAAGACCATATCCAGCTGTTTGGTCTCCCAGTTACGACAAGTAATTTTCCAGGGGCCTACATCGCTTTATGAAGATCCTGCACATCACCGAGTCCTTCGGCGGCGGCGTCACCTCGGCCATCAACTCCTACATCCTCAACTCCCAGCAGCATGAGCACTACCTGCTCGCCTCGGTGCGCAAGGGCGATACCACCGGTGAGGAAAGTCAGGGCCTGTTCAAGCACATGGAACTGGTGCCGCGCCGGCTTTCCAGCCTGGCGCGGGTGAAGCCCTACATCGATCGCATACAGCCGGACGTCATCCACCTGCACAGCACCTACGCCGGCGCGCTGATCCGCGCCTTGCCGTTCATCCCGGCGCAGAAGATCGTCTACACCCCGCACGGTTTCGCCTTCCTGCGTGGCGATCATCCCTTGATGCTGAAGGCCTACCGCGCCATCGAGTCGCTGCTGGCACGGCGCACCGCAGTGATCGCCGGCTGCGGCATGGATGAACAACGCATTGCCGGGGAACTGATCGAACCGGGGCATACCCTGGGGCTGGTCAATGTTTGCGACGAACTGCCGGAGGTGCCGACAGTTCGCAGCCTCACCAGCAAGCCTGTGGTCGGCATGGTCGGGCGTATCAGCCGGCAGAAGGGCCATGAATACTTCCGCGCCATGGCCGAAAGCTGCCGGGAAATCGCCCACTTCAAATGGATTGGCGGAGGCGATGCTCGCGCCATGGCGGAACTGGAGCACGCCGGTATCGAAGTGACGGGATGGCGCCCACGCGCTGAAGTCATCGCACACATGCAGGGGCTGGACCTCTACTTCCACACTGCCGCGTGGGACGGATTTCCGATTTCAGTGCTGGAAGCAGCGAAACTCGACCTGCCCATCGCACTGCGGCGCATCGGTCCCTTTGTCGCCGAAGGACTATCCACCGCGCGGGATCTAGCAGAGGCAAAAAGGCAAGTCCTGGCCTTTGCCCAGGGCGACCCGCTCGTGCAGGCCGACCTGATCCGCAACAGCCACAGCATCCAGAGCTTGCACTGCGGCGAACAGTTGCAGTCTTCGCTGGAGAACCTCTACGCTCGCTTCACCCCACCAAGCCCAGTCCAGCGACTGGCCGCCAACTGACTCTCAGTCCTGCCCCGAAGGGCAGGCTCCCTCCATCAGCCCCCCCCAAAAAAACTCCGCTTCCCCTCCGCACGCGCAAATCATCTTTCAACTCCCCCACATTCCCATGCGCTCAGATAACCGCACTGGATCAATCGGCGAACTGGTGAGAGCGGCATTGCGCCACCAGAATCGTCTGCCACTACCCCCCTTTTGAAGGGATTCCCTTTAACCCTCCTCAGATAATTCCCAAACCCACAAAACGGTAGGAAACCGCATTGAATCACCTGTCCCCGAAGCTTAATTTTCGCGCCCCATAGGTAGCGATCTATAAACGTAGCGGTGGTCAGCGTGTTCAACAATGTACTGGTTATCTGCGCAGGCAACATCTGCCGCAGCCCAACAGGTGAGCATTTGCTGCGGCGCAACCTGGGCGGCACGGGCATCAGGGTCAGCTCCGCCGGTCTGACTGCCGTCGTCGGCCACCCTCTCGAGCGCCACGCCCTCGACACCCTGCAGCGCCACGGCCATCAACCACAGGAGCATCAGGCTCGCCAACTGACACCGCAGATCCTGCTGGCATCCGATCTGGTGCTCGTCATGGAGCACCGGCACCTGCAGGACGTCATCCGGCTATCACCGGTATCCCGTGGCAAGACCTTCCTGCTCGGTAAATGGCAGAGCGAGCGCGAAATTCCGGACCCGTACCGCCGCGGAACGGCAGCGTTCGAGCATGCCTACGCCTTGATCGAGGAAGGCGTAGATGCCTGGTCCCGACGCCTTCAACCTCAACGCTGAATCCATCAAGAAGCCCCTTATGCAATACCCTCAAGCGCCGGCCATTCAGCCGGCCGTCAGTGACGATGACGAAATCGACCTGCTGGCTCTGTTCGGCACGTTGCTCGACCACAAATGGATGATCGCAGGCATCACCGCTGGCTTCCTGCTGGCCGGTGCCGCCTATGCCGTGCTGGCCACGCCAATCTACCGAGCCTCCGCCACCATCCAGGTAGAGCAGAAAACACCCGGCATTCCGGGCCTGACGGAAATGAGCGATATGCTCGGCGGTCCTCAGTCACCCGCCGTGACGGAGATCCAGTTGCTGACCTCGCGCAATGTCATCGGCAAGGCCGTGGACACGCTGCACCTGGATATCGACGTCCAGCCGTCGGAGTTCCCGGTAATCGGCAGCTTCATGCAACGCCATTATCAGCCGACGCAGCCCGGCGAAGTGGCAGCCCCCGTTCTGGGCATGAGCCGTTTTGCCTGGGGAGGTGAATCGCTGGAGATATTCCAGCTGGAAGTCCCCGACGCCCTGCTGGAAGACAAGCTCACGCTGATTGCCGGGGAGAACGGCAGATTCCAACTGTTCGACGATGACGACAACCTGCTCGCAGACGGTGTAGTCGGGCAAGCCTATGACCAGCAAGGCATCAAGCTTCAGGTCCAGGGCCTGCGCGCCAATCCCGGCACGCGCTTTCGCGTCATCAAACACCGGCGGCTGAGCACCATCCTGGACTATCAGGACGCCCTGAAGGTCTCGGAGACCGGCAAGGAGTCCGGCATCATCGACCTGTCGCTGGACGACGACGACTCCGCGCGCGCATTGGCTGTTCTCGATGAAATCAGCCAGCAGTACGTCCGCCAGAACGTTCAACGTGCGTCGGCGGAAGCCGCGTCCAGCCTCGAGTTCCTCCGTGGCCAACTGCCTGAAGTGCGGCGTGATCTGGAAACGGCCGAAAATGCCCTGAGCAGCTACCAGACCAAGGCCAAGTCCGCCGATATCAGCCTGGAAACCAAAGCCCTGCTCGACCAGAGCGTCGCCTTGGACACCAGCATCTCCGAGCTGAAATTGCAGCAGGCGGAAATGGACCGCAAGTTCACCCGCCAGCACCCGGCGTACCAGGCCCTGGCCAAGCAGATCGGCGAACTTACCGCCAAGCAGAATGGCCTGTCCAAGCGCGTCGAAGGCCTGCCGGAAACCCAGCAGGACCTGCTGCGCCTGACTCGCGATGTCGAGGTCAGCACCACCATCTACACGCAACTGCTGAACAAGAGCCAGGAGCTCGACGTAGTGCGCGCAGGCGCGGTGGGCAATGTGCGTGTCATCGATAGCGCCGATGTCGACACCACCAAGCCGGTGAAACCGAAAAAGGCATTGATCGTTGCAATCGCCACCCTGCTCGGCCTGTTTACCGCCATCGCCCTGGTGCTGCTGCGCAAAGCCCTGAACCGCGGCATCGAAACGGTAGATGCCATCGAACAACTGGGCCTGCCGGTCTACGCCTCCGTTCCGTTCAGCGTGTTGCACAAATCCGCGGAAGACGAACGCCGTGGCGGCAAGAAAGACAGCCGTGCTGCCGCCCCCCTGCTCGCGACAAGCCATCCGACTGACCTGGCTATCGAGTCCCTGCGCAGCCTGCGCACCAGCTTGCACTTCGCCATGCTGGAGTCCGGCGACAACCGCCTGATGATCTCCGGCCCAAGCCCGGATGTTGGCAAGTCCTTCGTCAGCTCGAACCTGGCTGCCGTGATCGCCCAGACCGGACAGCGTGTACTGCTGATCGATGTCGACATGCGCAAGGGCTATTTACACAAGACACTGGGCGTAAGCGAGAAGTCCGGCCTTTCGGACCTGCTCATTCGCCGCTGCAGCTTCGAACAGGCAGTGCAGCAGACCAACGTGGAAAACCTCTACTTCATCTCGCGCGGTGCGATTCCCCCGAATCCCTCCGAACTGCTGATGCATTCGAACTTCACCAACCTGTTGGAAACCGCGAGCAACGCCTTCGACCTCATCATCCTGGACACTCCTCCCCTGCTCGCCGTTACCGACGCCGCCATCGTTGGACACCAGGCAGGCACCAGCATGATCGTCACTCGCTTCGGCAAGAACGCCCCACGCGAGATCGAACTGACCATTCGCCGCTTCGCGCAGAATGGAATCCAGCTCAAAGGAGCCATTCTCAACGGCGTGATGCGCCGCGCAGCGGACTACTACGGGAATGGCGCTTATAGCAACTATCAGTACGAGTACCTATCGGACAAGTCCTGACTGCCCATGAGCCATACCCCCGCCAGGGGAGAGAGACATGCAATCTAAAGCGGAAAAACGTTGGTACCTGGTGCAGTGCAAACCCAAGCAGGACTTTCGTGCACTCGAACATCTGCAACACCAGGGGTATGAGTGCCTGCTGCCCACCCACCAGATTGAACGGCTGAGGAATGGCCAATGGGTCCGCCAGGAGGAAGCACTTTTTCCTGGCTACCTCTTTATCGAACTGGACACATCGCGGGACAACTGGATGCCGATTCGCTCAACGCGTGGCGTCAATCAGATCGTTCGGTTCGGCCCCAACCCACTCCCAGTTTCAAGCAATATTATCGACCGGCTTCGATACCAGGAAATACCTAGAAAGCAAGAATTACAGCCCGGTGATAAAGTTTTTATAAAATGGTCCGTCAGCAACGGTATTGAAGCTATTTTCCTCGCCAAAGATGGAACGGAAAGAGTCTTACTCCTTCTTAAACTTTTACAGCGAGAATTTCAGATTAGCGTCCCGCTTAATAAAGTGGATAGAACTACTTAACAAATAACTCCGCAGAATTTCAACTCAAAATCCAACCCAATAGAGAATGGTTAGGGTTGTATTAACATCTCGGCATTGCGTCTCTGGAGTTCAACGCAAATTCCTGGGGCGGTAGCGTGCCTATTAATATATCGAGCCGCCTCGAAGACATCTCCGTTTACTTCAGGCTCGGATCTAATAAAATTCGAAACTCATGTAATATTTTTTAATCAGCACTCCCCTTGAGAAGACAAGTCTAGCTTCGGCTCACGTTCTACTCTACCAAGCAAGATCAATGTATCTTAATACGTTACGCAGGAAATTTTATGACTATCAAGACACTGTGTATATTTGGTACTCGTCCTGAAGCTATCAAAATGGCTCCGCTCGCCCTAGCACTAGCTGCAAGTAAAAGCTTCGAAGCTAAAGTTTGTGTAACCGGGCAACACCGAGAAATGCTAGATCAGGTGCTGGGGCTATTCGACATCGTCCCTGATTTTGACCTTAACATAATGAAACCTGGTCAGGATCTGAGCGATATAACTAATGCCGTCCTGCAGGGGCTAAAGCAGGTTTTCGCTTCATACAAGCCAGATATCGTTCTGGTTCATGGCGATACCGCAACAACCTTTGCCGCCAGCTTGGCAGCTTACTACCACCAGATTCCAGTTGCTCACGTCGAGGCAGGTTTGCGCACCGGCAACCTCTACTCACCTTGGCCGGAGGAAGCTAACCGTAAGCTGACCGGGGCGCTTGCCCAATTCCACTTTGCTCCAACCGAAACCTCACGGAATAATCTCCTGCGTGAAGGGATACCTCCCGACTCCATCATAGTGACTGGCAATACTGTGATAGACGCTCTCTTGGACGTAGTGGCCCGCCTCGATAGAGATCCATCACTCCAGGCTCAAGCGAGAAAACCATTTAAGCACCTTAGCTTGAACCGCAAAATCATTCTTGTTACGGGCCATCGTCGCGAAAGTTTCGGTGGCGGTTTCGAGCGCATCTGCCAAGCCCTCATGGAAGTCGCTCAGCAACACCATGATGTTGACATCATATATCCCGTCCACCTTAATCCGAATGTGAGAGAGCCCGTAAATCGTCTTCTAATCGGAATTCCGAACATTCACCTAATTGAGCCACTAGACTATCTCCCATTTGTCTACTTAATGAGTCAAGCGCATATCATCTTGACCGACTCCGGAGGAATTCAAGAAGAAGCACCTTCTCTAGGAAAGCCTGTCTTGGTTATGCGAGACACAACCGAGCGCCCCGAAGCAGTATCCGCTGGAACAGTAAAACTCGTGGGAACGAAAACTAACACTATTGTTCGCTCATTGAACTCCTTGCTAACAGACCAAAATGAATATAAATCAATGAGTTATGCGCACAACCCATACGGAGACGGGAAAACAGCAAGAAGAATAATAGATGAACTAATAAAATGGAATTCAAACAATAAAAATGCACTACATTAAAAAAATAGCAATACTAATATCTGTTCGCGGACTATCATTAATAGGTTTTTTCCTTTTGGCATTTGCCATGGACGGAAATAGCTTTAAAGAATACACGCTATACTTTTCAACATGGCAAATAATTTCACAAATCACAGGACTCCAACTAGGGTCAACCTTATTCAGATACGGGGCAACCCCTAACTTCCACAAAGAAGCCTTTTATATATCAAAAATCCTAGCACAAGCAACACCAATAGTTTTTGTAATTTTCTTATTATCCGCAGTAGGAAACACCCCCCCGATAGTTACATGCATAGGAATGAGTTTAATTTATGCACTTTTCTCTTGCACAGTTGAATTTGCAAGAGCCAGCACTAGTGAAAACAAAATTTTTGCACTTCAAAGCATAATAGGGCTATCGTATCTAAGTATATTTATAATATCGCAAACACTAAACAACAAAATAAAATTCAACACAGTCATTATAGTAGAAGGCGCGGCTCACTTTATAGTAACAATACTAATATTTTGGAAAATTAAAAATAACCAACCTGAAACTCCCCGCACTTCAGAAAAGAATATATTTAAGAAACTTATACCATTATGGAAAACAACCTCACTCCCACTAATACCAAACAACATAATTTGGTACATATATTTTAATTCACCACAAATAATATCATATTTTATACAAAGCGAAATTTCGGAGCATAATAATCGCTCTATACTTTTTAGGCTAATAGTAGCCTCATCTACCCTATCCTCAATATTATCTATCGGCCTTCAAAAAGGTTTGGTAAATTTATATGAAGATAACATGACCGCATACGAGAAAAAAAAATATAGGGTATTAAAAATAGATCTCCCCCTAACCTTTATAACCCTACTGATATACACCCAATTGGTTAATAAAGTCTACTTATGGCTTAAAACCGAACCTACCGAACTATACATTTATGTCTCAAGTTATATAACAAGCATCTCAACACTAACAACAATCTTCCTAGCCATATACGTGACTTCAAACTTTATACTATCCGAAAAAAAAATGATCATAGCAACAAAATCCATGTTGCTTGGCCTTCCCGTGTATATTTTATTCTTATTAATTACATTAAAGCATCTGCCCGTGGAGTCATCAATTATATATGGACTCACAGCAAGTCTGTCAGTCACGCTATTCGCGAGATATTTTTATCTTCTAACCAGGCGGAATAAAATTGAAAAACGTCCTTAAAAAAATGCTCCCAAGGGCAATTTACAACTTCCTGCGAAATAGACCAAAACTCGTCTTATTAAACAGTCATTTATACCAAAAAATAAGTAAGATAAATAATACAAGCCTCCATGAGGATCCAGATGATCGCGGAGACACTTTAGGCATACTAAGAAAACAAGCTCACATTATAGACAAAGGCTTACAAACAAATAATCGTAAACCAGGGCACAGCGCTAGCCTCGCTATTGCCCTAGAGAAAAACTTAAACTCCACTAACAAGGTTCAATCATCAAGCGAAACCGCGATATGGGCGAAAGAAATACTTAACCTTCATACAAGACTTCAAAGTTCCGATCTGACCAGCGAAGAGTACAACAACTTTCCATATATATTTAACAATAAGATTCCATTCGAAAACCTCTTTTCGGCAATACAAGAAAGGCGAAGTATTCGTCATTTTAAAGACACAGTACCGGACATAAATACAATCAAAAAAGCATTGCTTGGTTGCATTTGGGCGCCATCAAGTTGCAACAGACAAACAATAGTAACTTACTTAGCAACAACCACCGCTTTAGCTAAGGAGTGCTCAACTTTAAACAAAGGCGCAACGTCAATATCGGGGAGTTATCTATTTATATCTGTCTGCTTTGACTCCAGATCTTACCATCTCCCACACGAATCACTTACAGGATACATCGATGCGAGCCTGGGGTTTCAGAACTCCCTACTTTTGTTTCACTCTTTAGGTCTAGGGGCATGCGTGCTGAATTGGTCTCATGCTAACAAAACGGAAGAAAGTTCTCTTCGGCGAGCGCTCAAAATACCAAGCCATTGTGAAATAGCATTCAATGTGATTGTTGGTCTTCCTGAACAAGGCGCACCAACGCCTGGAAAGAAATCTTTGGCCGAATATATAGTAGAGCGAAAATGAAATTTTTTATACTTAACCACTGCTCACATAATAAGGGCGATAATAGCGTTCTTTACTACCTAATAGGCTGTATAAAATCTGCCGACCCAACCTCCCAAATATCCATGTCTAGCAGCGATGGAAAAAAGCCATTCTGGTATGAAGAGGAAATGAGCACTACATATTGGCCCGGAGGAAAATTATTCCGCGCCGAAACAGATGGATTCATTAAATCAGCCATTAAAAAGGCAAACTCTCTGATGATGAGGCATATATTTTATAGGATATTTATACTACTCTACTCAAATAAATTCGATCATACAGGGAAGTTTTTTTCCAGAATCTTTGGGAAAGATTTTATATCTCAAATTGTAAATTGCGACAAAGTAATTTGCACAGGCGGGCATCATATATCAAACGTGCTGGAGAAGAACTGCATAAACTCTCAATTAATATCATTAGCGATTGCTCAGCTTTTTGGCAAGCATATCACTCTATGGTCACAATCAATTGGCCCATTTAATGGCGCCTCAACTCTTACATTGAAATCAATTTCAAGGATTTTTGATAATTGCGATGCGATTTTTGTACGTGATGAACTTAGTATTCGATGCGTAAAATCTATTTCAAAGTCAATCCCACAAATCGCACCCGATAGTGTATTTCTTGCTGCAAAAAAAACCTTAGATAGTCAAAACGGAAATGGGAAGAATATTATCTGTGCAATTTATACAGCCGGAATAACAAATGAAAAATATCTAGAAAAATATGTTACAGCATGGCGAAATATTTCGGAAAGACTTGTTGCCTCTGGGTATGGCGTGGTGTTTATTCCAATGCAATATAAAAACCTTAGTGGCGATGAACGTGAATTTCTCATGAAGATCGTAGAAGGCTTTCCAGAAGGAGTTAGCTACATCGACAACGATGTATCCCCGAAGGATACCATTAACATCTTCAATCAATCCGCAGCAATTATTGGTCATAAAACACACTCGGTTATATATGGTCTAGCGCTATCTAAACCTACAATTGCAATTGCTTATCATGAAAAAACCCGGCAATTCATGTTTGATTTTGGCTTAAAGGATTTTGTATTCGATGAAATTATCGGGCAGGAAACATCGATAGTCGAAGCGACTTTAGCATCAATAAAATCACCTCCAAGCAAAATTAATAGAGAACAAAGTATGAATGCAGCTCTGAGCCTTGATAAAAACATGAAAAATATTATCGCACATAGAAAAATAAGTTCTATCAACAAATGAAGATAACAATATTTAGGGGGCTCCCTTTATCCGCTGACTCTCGAACTACTCGATACGGTTCGATATTCGAAGATATTAGCTACTGCACTTGGGAAAAAAAAGAGAGAAGCGCAGAACCGCCAGGCTGCAAAGGGCTACACTGCTTCCCTCTCCCCAAAGATGGTGGATGGACTTTTGTAAAATACCCTCTATATCTGCTTTACCTTTTCATCTTCACCCTACGCAAGATAGACAAAGATGATTTATGTATTTGCATGGACTTAGATACTTATGTTCCGGTATTAGTGGCGAGCTTTATAAAAAGATGTAAGGTGGTTTTTGATGTAGTAGATCCAGCCTCTCAAGCTAGATTTAAAAAACTACCATTTGGGAGGATAATTGACAGATTTGAGTATTTTCTAGTCCGAAAAGCATTCCTTGCAATATTCCCAATTGAAAGCCGACTAACCTACTACAAGGATAGGCTCGGATTGAAAGAGGCAGTTGCCACACACCTAATTCTGGAAAACATCCCCAACTTCTCTTCTCCGCAAAAAACAAAAGTCAAAAGAATAGGCGCAGAGAAAACGACCTTAGGATATTTTGGAACTCTTGATAGTTCTAGAGGGCTAGAATTACTACTAAACTTTGCATCAGAAAACCCCGATAACATTGATCTTATAATCTCTGGAGATGGACCACTAGCGAGTTATATCAACGAAAAGTCTAGTCAATTATCTAATATTAAGTTTCTTGGGAAATTTTCATCTCATCAACTTCCAGAGCTTTACGCCAAAATTGATTACTCTTGGATGTACTATTGCCCGGAAATTTATTTACACAAATATGCGGCCCCAAACAAATTTTATGAACACCTATGTTTCTCCACCCCTGCAATTACAAACAGCATCATCCCTCAATCGGATTTTATAAATAAAAACAGAACAGGGATAGTGATAGATCGATTCATTGAAAAAAATTCAATAAAAAAAGAGTTTATCAATGAAATGAGAAATTTCAAACCAAGCCTTGAGTTAGAAAAAATATGGGATGAGAAATATAAAGAATATTATTCGGATCAAAGAAATATCTTCAATGAGACCTTATCAGAATTAGGATTTCACACTAAATAAACCATCATGTTTAATTTTCGAGTCGCTGTCCCTGTCCTATTCTCAACGGGGCTCTGCTTCATCATCAGCCGCGGAGCTATAGAAACCGTTGCGCCAAAATCGGTGGCATATTTTCTACAAGTATTAGCATGGGGAATATTTATTTCCTACTCATGCTGGAGATACTCCACGCCTATAAAGCCAAAACTAAAGAAAAATCTATTAATTTCATTCTCCCTAATATTGATATCAATCACCTCTTTCCTTTACACGACATTGATTGATGGCGACTGGGAGGAAGGGGCATATTTTTCAATAATAATTGCTTGGGTGTACTTCACAACTTTATGCGCAAGCTATAACTACAAAATATCATCGAGAAAATTCACCCACCGAATACACATTGCTCTATTAATACTTACAACGATCGCTACACTTCAACAAATTAATGTTATTTCAATATTCCCGGGGAGTTCTTGGCTTAATGAAGGAGTTCGCCCAGCCTCAATAACAGGAAGCTATCTTCATTATCCAATAATAGTAATTATGCTTTCCTTCATTTGCTTAGAAAATGCGAACAGGGAAAATTCAAAAAAACAACAATTACTTAGCATAGCCTATATAGTGATAGCTCTAGCATCTTATTCTAGATCTGCATTTTTAATGACAGTATTCGGATTGTCTTATTTCCTTTTTTTTTCACAAATCAAAAAAAGGAATTTTAAAAAAATACTCGCCCTGGTAGCCATAATTGCAATCCCTCTTATAACCATCCCCCTTTTAACTCCGGAGATATCAGAGAGACTGCAAAGTGCCTTCGATACAAAATCCAGCGGAAATGATCAGCGCACAGCAATTTGGTCTACAGCGATTCAAAAAATCGATTTAGATATACTCATAATCGGTGGAGGCAACTTCGGGAAAGTAACTAATGCAACCGCTAACATAACAGAAAAATCAAGTACTATCGTTGAGTCCTCTTTCTTACAACAAATATTCAACCTCGGCCTCCCTGGCGCGTTAATATTTTATTGTCTATTGCTATCATGTCATCAATCAATATCAAAAAGTCATCTATTCCTAAAATCAGCATCAGCGGCATTTATGCTTCAAAGCCTTGTCTACCAGAGTATCGAAGTCTTTCCTGCAATAGCACTTTTCACAGCCCTACCGCTCATATCGTCCTCTTTTAAATACCGTGAAAATGGCCCACCAACAGCCGTAGAGAGATATAATGAAATACAAAATAGCATGCATAGTTCCAACATATAATGGGCGCGTAGAGCTTGAGCGACTACTACGTTCTTTAAATATTCAAAAAGACATTTCTTTTGAAACAATAATTATCGATTCTAGCTCTACCGACGGAACATCTGAACTGGCAAAATCATTTAACTGTAAAGTTCTAAGCATCCCTAAGAAAGACTTCAATCACGGCGGAACGCGGCAATATGCGATTAATGAAAACCCCAACTACGATTTATATATATTACTAACTCAAGATGCCTACCTAGAGGATGAAAGCTCTCTCAAAAACATCACACTTCCATTCCAAGACAAGACAGTAGGAGCAGTATATGGCAGGCAGTTGCCACACGTAAACGCTAATAAGTTCGCAGCTCATGCAAGACTATTCAACTATGGTACAAAATCCCAACAAAAAGATATAAGTAATTCCATCATATACGGAATAAAAACACCATTTCTATCCAACTCATTCTCTGCATATCGCCGGGAAATGCTCGAAAGTACAGGCGGATTCCCAGAACACGTAATACTTTCAGAAGACATGTATGTTGGCGCAAAATCCATCTTATCCGACTGGAAGATATTTTATGCAAGCAATGCCGAATGCAGGCATTCTCACAACTACACAATCAGAGAGGAATTTCGACGATATTTTGACATCGGTGTCTTCCACGCTAGAGAGCCGTGGATAGTAGAAGCTTTCGGCGGAACTGGTGGGGAAGGGCTTCGCTTTGTGAAATCTGAAATAAAATATCTTGGCTTGTCAAATATACATCTATGGCCGTTGGCCGGACTACGAAATTTCCTAAAAATTCTGGCTTATAAACTTGGAAAAAGAGAATCACTTTTAAGCATCGGCATTAAATCTAAACTCAGCATGCACAAGGCCTACTGGAGAGAATAATTTACTTAATTAAGTCTGTGGAGTTTAAAATGAACAGAGTGGAAAGTGGAATTCTCCGCCCCCATCAAGCCACGATATCCGTCCTGCAGAAGTTGCTCGACCTCTGTGTCATCTGTGTCGGCATGGAGATTGTTCTCACGGCCAATACAGCACAATGGGATTACTCAGCCGTCATCGCCACGTTGTTTGCGCTCGTTATCTTCTATCTGCTGAGTGATTTCGGACAGCTCTACACCTCGTGGCGCGGCGAGCGCATCCGCGAGGAGCTGCGCAAGGTAGCGGGGATTTGGGCGGTCAGCTTTGCCGGCGTAGCTGTCGCAGATTATTTAATACCGGAAATTACCCTGCTCGACGGCTCTGGCCAGCTTCAATGGTTTTCCCTGGTAGCTGTCGGGCTTTGCAGTTATCGCATCTTGTTGCGCACAGCGCTGCATACGCTTCGCCGCCGCGGCTTCAATATCCGCTCTGTAGCCATTGTCGGGGCGGGCACCCTGGGCCAGCGCCTGGCAACCAATATAGCCAGCGCTCCCTGGATGGGACTGGAGCTCGTAGGGTTCTATGACGATATGCGCCATGAACCGGTCAGCTTGGGTAATGGCAAGGTAAGACTTCCCATCTCGGGCGATTTGAAGGATCTGGTCGAGCGTGCTCGCACTGGCGGCCTGGATCGCATCTATATCGCCCTGCCAATGCGCAGCGAGGCACGCATCAAATGGCTGGTGGAGCAATTGAGCGACACCACCGTTTCGGTCTGCATCGTTCCCGATGTATTCGTGTTTGATCTGCTCCACGCCAGTACCCAGAACATCGATGGCATCCCTACCATCAGCATCTTCGACAGCCCCATGGTGGGCGCCAGTGCGCTGGTAAAGCGTCTGGAAGACATCGTTCTTTCCTCTCTGATCCTCTGCCTGATCGCCCTGCCCATGCTGTTCATCTCCGTGGCTATAAAGTTAACCTCCCCCGGGCCTGTGTTCTTCCGCCAGAAGCGCTACGGCATCGACGGTCGGCCGATCGAGGTATGGAAGTTCCGCAGCATGCGCGTGATGGAGAACGGAGCAACTGTCACCCAGGCGACTCGCAATGACAGTCGCATCACGCCGCTGGGCGCGTTCCTGCGCCGTACATCGCTGGATGAGTTGCCGCAGTTCATCAACGTGTTCATGGGCGACATGTCGATCGTCGGCCCGCGTCCGCACGCCATCGCGCACAACGAGGAATACCGGGGCCAGATCAGCAGCTACATGCTGCGCCACAAGGTAAAGCCGGGCATCACCGGGTGGGCGCAAGTCAATGGCTGGCGTGGCGAGACCGATACCCTAGAGAAAATGCAGAAACGCGTCGAGTTCGACCTGGCCTACATCAATAACTGGTCCCTGTGGTGGGACCTGAAGATCGTCTTCCTGACTCTGTTCAAGGGCTTCGTGCACCAGAACGCGTACTGAGCGAACCACTCCTCCGTTAGCGAATTCCCTGTCGATAACTGTTCGTCTTTTCCTACATCCCCAAAGCCTCCCGATTGCTACCTTGCGCAGCCTCCTGGCCAGCCCCCTGTGCCATCAAGAACAGGCGCCCTGCGCCTTTTAATCACTACTCCTATGTAGCCTCCCCATGATCCGTCCGTTGTCGTTTGCGATCCTGTCCGCCCTCGCACTTCAGGGGTGCATGTTCTCCCCTGGCCAGAACCTGGATACAGGAAGGCTGATGCAGGAGGATTCGGCCGAGTCGAGCCGCGTCCAACTGGTGCAAATCACACCCAAGCTGCTCGCCGTCGAGGCCGCGACGCAGCAGCAGAGTTTAGTTCCCCAGGAACTGATCGGTTATCGTCCGGAGAGCTACCGTATTGGCCCCGGCGACTTGCTGTACATCACCGTGTGGGACCACCCGGAGCTGACGACTCCCGCCGGCCAACAGCAGCAACTGGACGCCAACGGTCGTCTGGTACGCCCCGACGGAACCCTGTTCTATCCCTACATCGGCCAGATCAAGGTCGGCGGCCGCACCATCGAGGCCGTACGCGGGACCATTACCAGCGCCCTGGCCGCCTACGTCGAGCAGCCACAGGTGGATATCGCCGTCATGCGTTACGGCAGCCAGCGCGTCGTGCTCAATGGCGCCTTCCTGAAGACGGGTCCGCAAGCCATCACCGCCACGCCCCTGTCGCTGATGGAGGCCATCGGCAGCGCCGAATTGGACACCACCAACGCGGATCTTTCCGGCCTCACGCTCAAGCGCGACAACCAGGTCTACCGCCTGGACCTGGATGCCCTGAACACTGCCCAGGATTCCGACCTGTACAGCCTGTACCTGAAGGATGGCGACCGCATCTACCTGCCCTACAACGATCGCAAGAAGGTCTACCTGATGGGCGAGGTCAACGCGCCGCGCGCGCTGACCTTCAAGACTCGCGAGATGAACCTGGCCGATGCGCTGGGCAGCGTAGGCGGCCTGAACCAGACCACCGCGAACGGCAAGGCGGTCTACGTCATACGTGGCGTGGAGAACCTGGAGACCGAGCGCGCCAAGGTCTTCCAGCTTGACGCCAACTCGCCCACAGCCTTCATCCTCGCCCAGCAGTTCCAGCTCAAGCCGCAGGACGTCGTCTATGTCGGCCCGGCCGGCGTGACCCGCTGGAACCGCCTCATCAGCCAATTGGTTCCGTCCGCCGGCATTCTCGGCACCAGCTCTTCCATCCAGCACAACCTGAACAACAACTGAGCCATCACCATGATCGCCATTCGCCTCGCGGGGCTGGCCGCGCTCAGCCTGTTGCTTTGCGCCTGCAACCCGCTGATGCGGGCGTCACTCGATACCCTGGGCAACAGTGTCAGATCCCCTGCGTCGCTGGAGCTGACCCGAGCCCAGGTCAACGCCCTGCCCTATTACCAGATCGAGGTCACCAGCGAATATGGCTCGGCAGTCATGGCGCTGGTGCGCGTTCAGGGCAACGTGCAGTACTGGCGAACGTCGTCGAATCAACTGTTGCTGTTGCAGGATGGGTTGGTCGTTCGCAGCCTTGGTTTCCCGAACGACCTCCTGGGCACACGGCTGCCAGCGGATTCGCCTTTCCGCAGCGGGCTGCAGCACATCGGCGAGGAGCAGGCCAGCCAACGCTGGGTCGACCTCAGCCCGGGCTACCAGATGGACATTCCACTCAGCGGCAGTCTTCGGCGGGGCGAGCTCGAAACCGTGCGCATCCTGGATCAGGATTACTCGCTGTTGCGCATCGATGAGCGCCTGAGCGCGCCCATCAAGGGTATGACCTCAACCAACAACTATTGGGTCGACCCCAGTGACGGCTTCGTCATGCAGAGCCGCCAGCACGTCACACCCAGCCTGACGGTCACCATCATCCAATTGCGGCCGTTGCGGGGGCAGCCATGAAGAAGGTCCGGCTTGCCTTGCTCGCAGCCAGCATCGCTGCGTGCGCAGTAACCCATGCCACTACCCGCATCGAAGTGCTCGGCGAACTTCCATCCCCAGGGCCACGTGAGATTCAGGAAGGCCTGCGCCTGGGCGAATTGCTGCAACACGAGCGGATCGATCCGCAAAGCTACTGGCTGGGTGCCTCCTGGCAGCGCCAGAGCCTGCAACAGCAGCAGCGCCGGCTGAAGGGCGGCATCCTGTTCGACCTGATCCAGGTGCAACGCCTCGCCTCGCTGCAGGAGAACACCAGCCTGGCGTCCACAGCCAAACGCCTCAGCGAGCGGGTGGCCGAGCTGCCCGTCACAGGCCGCCGGCTGTACCGGCTGGACCCGCTGGAAGTCGAATTGAATGCGGCGCACTCGCCGAGACTGCTGGGCGGCGACCGGCTGATTTTCCCCGCGCGGCCGAGTACCGTGCGTATCACCGGTGCGGTATCGATGGACTGCACGCTTCCGTTCGTGCCGCTGCAGCCAGCCTATCGCTATGCGCAGGACTGCCCGACCCTGGCCGACGCGGACCCGGATTATCTCTTCGTGATCCAGCCCGACGGCAAGGTCACGCCACTGGGTGTCGCCCTGTGGAACCGCGAGGATAACGCCGAGCCACCAGCCCCCGGCGCCGTATTGCTGGTGCCGCTGGACGCTTCGCAACTCAAGGACAACGCCCCTGATCTGAATCGCGAACTGGCCGACTTCCTCGCCACCCAACCCCTGCCAGCGGAGTCGCCGTGATGCGTCGCCACAGCCTTTACCTGCTGCTGGCCGGTGCCAGCCTGGCGGGTGCCGATCCGCGCTACACCCAGAACGATTTCGGCGGCGTAGGCCTGCTGCAGACCCCGACTGCGCGCATGGCGCCGGCAGGTGAGATCAGCGTCAACGCCAACCGCACCGATCCGTACTCGCGCTACAGCTTTTCGCTGCAACCCTTCGACTGGATGGAGGGGACCTTCCGCTATACCTCCATCAGCAACCGCAAGTACGGTCCTGATGATCTCAGCGGTGACCAGAGCTACAAGGACAAGGCCTTCGACGTCAAATTCCGATTGGTGCAGGAAGACCGCTGGACGCCGGAAATAGCCATGGGTGGCCGGGATATTGGCGGTACCGGGCTATTCTCCAGTGAATATCTGGTCGGCAACAAGCGCGTCGGCAACCTTGACTTCAGCCTGGGCGTTGCCTGGGGATACATCGGTAATCGAGGCGACTGGAGCAATCCGCTGGGCTGGGTCGATAACCGCTTCAACACTCGGCCGAGATCCGAAGGTACAGGCGAGTTCAGTTCCAACAGCTACTTCCGCGGCCGCCCCTCTCCGTTCGGCGGCATCAATTGGCAAACGCCGTGGCAGCCCCTGTCGATCAAGCTTGAGTACGACGGCAACGATTACCAGCATGAGCCACAGAACAACAACCAGAAGCAAAGCTCTCCCTTCAACATCGGCGTGGTGTACAAGGCCAGCGACGCGATAGATCTTCAGGCGGCCTTCGAGCGCGGCAATACCGCCATGTTCGGCATCACCGTGCACACCAACTTCGCTACGCGCCAGGCCCCCGCCAAGATTTCTGACCCTGCCCCCGAGCCACTGGCGGAGCCCAAAGGCCAGCCGCAAGGTACAACCGATTGGGCCGATGTCTCGCGCCGTCTCGACGAAAATGCCGGCTACAAGGTCGAACGTATCGCCCAGAAGGACCATGAGCTCGTGGTCTATGGCGAACAGACCCGCTACCTCTATCCGCCCGAAGCTGTCGGCCGCGCCTCGCGCATTCTCGACAACAGCGCGGATGACGATGTCCAGTGGTTCACCGTCATCGATACCCGTTACGGGCAACCCGTGGTCGAAACCAGTGTGCCGCGCAAGGTATTCCGCGATGTCGCAACGCAGGAACGCCCACTGGAAGACCTGCGCCGCACGACTGAACAGAACACGCCGCTGCCGCAACAGGAAGAAGTGGTCTATCAACAGCAGCCCGAGGCGTTCGGCTACAACATCGGCCTGGGCTACAACCAGAGCATCGGCGGGCCGGATAACTTCCTGCTTTACCAGTTCACCGCCGACCTCGACAGCGAATACCGCTTTACCCCGAGCCTGTGGGCGAACGGCCTGCTCAGCGCCAACCTGCTCAACAACTACGACAACTTCAAGTACGACGCCCCCAGCGGCCTGCCGCGGGTCCGTACGGACATCCGCCAGTACATGACCACCTCCGGCGTCGTGCTGCCGACTTTCCAGTTGAACAAGACCGCACGGCTCGACCAAGACCTCTACGGCATGGTCTACGGTGGTTACCTGGAGAGCATGTACGCCGGCATCGGCGGCGAGCTGCTGTATCGCCCCATGAACCAGGACTGGGCCGTAGGTGCCAATCTGGACCTGGTCCGCCAACGCGATTTTGATCAGCACTTCGGCTTGCGCGACTACCAGACTGCGACGGGCTTTGTCACGCTCTACTGGCAAACCGGCTTCGAAGACATCCTCGCCCAGGTCAGCGCTGGTCGTTACCTGGCTCGCGACTGGGGCAGCACGCTCGATCTCTCTCGGCAGTTCCGCAACGGCGTGCGTTTTGGCGCCTGGGTCACCCTCACCACGGCCAACAAGGAAGCCTACGGCGAAGGCAGTTTCGACAAGGGCATCTACGTATCGATTCCGTTCGACGAACTGATGAGCAGCTCCACCATGCGCCGGGCCAATCTTTCCTGGGACCCGCTGACTCGCGACGGTGGCGCCCGCCTCAACCACTACTACTCGCTCTACGACCTAACCGAAGGCCGCGACCCGGTGATGTTCCAGAACCTGTTCGGACGCATCGTGAAATAACTCGAAGCTCTCCCGGATCATGGCGCGGAAACCAAAGTCACCCACAATGGTCTGAGGCGCCCTGGATCCAAGGAGAGTTACCTTATGAAAATCCTACCCCTGCTACTGACGACCGGCCTGCTCGCCGCGTGCAGCTCCACTCCCTCCGGTGACAAGGCGTCGCTGGACGGCGAAGTTTTCTACCTGCAGCGCATTGCTCTACCGCCAACTGCCCAGGTCACCGTCAGTCTGCAGGACGTTTCTTTGGCCGACGCGCCCGTCACCGAGCTGGCCCGGCAGCAACTGGACTCCGGGCGGCAGGTGCCACTGGCGTTCCACCTCGACTACGAGCGCAACCAGGTCAAGCCGGGCCACAGCTACGCCGTCAGTGCGCGCATCGAGGACAACGGCCGCCTGCTGTTCATCACCACCGAGCGACACAGCGTCAAACTCGACGGTAGCGACCCGCAACCACTACGAGTCCGCGTTGACCCTGTGCGCTGATTCACCGCGCCGCCGGATTTTCCCCGGCGGCCTTCCTCCGTTAATCTCCCTCCTCCATTCTCCACCGCGGGGCCGCCCGGCCGCCGTGTTTCGCCCAAGGAAGTATCGATGCTGCGATTCCCCGTTCTGCTGGCCGGCGCCCTGCTGTCGTTCAATGCCTTCGCCCTGTCCCTTTCCGACCTCAGCCAAAGCGACGCCACCGGCGGCCTGAAGGATGCGCTGACCCAGGGTGCACAGGTGGCCGTGAAACAGCTCAGCCAACCCGGCGGCTTCAGCAACGACCCGGCCGTGCGCATCGAGCTGCCCGGCAAACTGGGCAAGGCCGCCAAGACCATGAAGCAGTTCGGCATGGGCGCCCAGGTTGACCAGCTCGAAGCGAGCATGAACAAGGCCGCTGAGGCCGCCATGCCGCAGGCCCAGGCGCTGCTGGTGGATGCGGTGAAGAAAATGAGCGTGACCGATGCCAAGGGCATTCTTCAGGGTGGCGAGCACTCGGCGACGGACTACCTGAACCGCAGCAGCCGCGAGCAACTGCGCGCCAAGTTCCTGCCGATCATCAAGCAGGCCACCGACCAGGTCGGCGTCGCCAAGCAGTACAACGCCTTCGCCAGCCAGGCCGCGGCCTTCGGCGTGGTGGACGCGAAGAGCGCGAACATCGAGAACTATGTGACCGAAGAAGCGCTGGATGGTCTGTTCAAGATGATTGCGCAGCAGGAAAAGAGCATCCGCCAGAACCCGGCTTCCGCCGCTACCGGCCTGGCGAAGAAGGTATTCGGGGTGCTTTGATCTCCCCCGAACGAGAAAGGAAAAAGCCCGGCATTCGCCGGGCTTTTTCATGGGCCAGAGCCTTGGGATCAGGCTTCCTTCTTCACCCTGAACCACGCCGCATAGAGCGCCGGCAGGAACAGCAGCGTCAGCGCCGTGGCGACGATCAGGCCGCCCATGATCGCCACCGCCATCGGCCCGAAGAACACGCTGCGCGACAGCGGGATCATTGCCAGTACGGCGGCCAGGGCGGTCAGCACGATGGGGCGGAACCGCCGTACCGTGGCTTCGATGATCGCGTGCCAGGTATCCATGCCATGGGCGCGATCCTGCTCGATCTGGTCCACGAGGATCACCGAGTTGCGCATGATCATCCCCGCCAGGGCGATGGTGCCGAGCATGGCGACGAAGCCGAAGGGCTTCTGGAACGCCAGCAGGAACAGGGTCACGCCGATCAGGCCCAGCGGCGCGGTGAGGAACACCATGATCATCCGCGAGAAGCTGCGCAGCTGGATCATCAGCAGGCTGAGGACCACCACGATGAATAGCGGTACGCCGGCGTTCACCGAGTTTTGGCCCTTGGCCGAATCTTCCACGGTACCGCCGACTTCCAGCAGGAAGCCGTCGGGCAGCTCGGCGCGGATCGGGTCCAGCGTCGGCGAGATCTGCTTCACCAGCGTTGCCGGCAGCGAGTCGTCGTAGATGTCGGCACGCACAGTCACAGTCGGTAGGCGGTTGCGCCGCCAGATGATGCCTTCCTCGAAGCCATATTCCAGGGTCGCGACCTGCGACAGTGCCACGCTGCGGCCGCTGCTGGTCTGCATCGACAGGCTGGGCAATTGCGAGAGGTCATGCCGGCCGCGCTCGTCGCCGCGCAGGAGGATCTCGATCAGCTCGTTGTCCTCGCGGTAGTAGCTGACGGTGGAGCCGGTCAGCGAGCTCTGCAGGAACTGCGAGATGTCCGAAGTACTCACGCCCAGGGCACGGGCGCGCTCCTGGTCGATGTCGAGGAAGATCGCCTTGCTCGGTTCTTCCCAGTCCAGGTGCACGTTCACCACATGGGGGTTCTCGCGCATCTTCTCGGCGACCTTGCGTGCCAACTCGCGGACTTCCGGGATGTGCTCGCCGGAGACGCGGAACTGCACCGGGTAGCCGACCGGCGGGCCGTTCTCCAGGCGGCTGATACGAGTACGCAGGGTCGGGAAGTCCTCGTTCATGTGCTTGATCAGCCACTGGCGGATTTCCTCGCGCGACTCCAGGCTCTTCGCCAGGACCACGAACTGCGCGAAGCTCGCCGCCGGCAGTTGCTGGTCCAGCGGCAGGTAGAAGCGCGGCGAGCCGGTGCCAACGTAAGCCACGTAATTGTCGATGCCCGGGTGCTCGGCGAGCATCTTCTCCAGGCGATTGACCTGCTCGGTGGTGGCGGTGAGCGAATCGCCCTCGGCCAGCTTGAGGTCCACCAGCAACTCCAGGCGCGCCGATGGCGGGAAGAACTGCTGCGGCACCAGGCGGAACAGCATGATCGAGCCGATGAAGGCCGCCACGGTCAGCAGGATCACCGTCTTGCGGTAGCGCACGCACCATTCCACCACGCGGCGGAAGCGCTGATAGAAGGCAGTGGAATACGGATCGTGGCCTTTGTCGGTGCCGCCGTGTTTTTCCGCGTGACGCTTGGCAAGGTCGGGCAGAAGTTTCTCGCCCAGGTAGGGCACGAAGACCACGGCGGCGATCCACGACACCAGCAACGCGATGGTCACCACCTGGAACAGCGAGCGAGTGTACTCGCCGGTGCCCGATTGCGCGGTGGCGATGGGCAGGAAACCGGCAGCGGTCACCAGCGTGCCGGTGAGCATCGGGAAGGCCGTACTGGTCCAGGCGTAACTCGCCGCCTTGAGCCGGTCGTAGCCCTGCTCCATCTTCACCGCCATCATTTCCACGGCGATGATCGCGTCGTCCACCAACAAGCCCAGCGCCAGCACCAGCGCGCCGAGGGAAATCTTGTGCAGGCCGATGCCGAAGTAGTACATGCAGGCGAAGGTCATCGCCAGCACCAGCGGGATCGACAGCGCCACTACCAGGCCAGTGCGCAGGCCGAGGGAGAAGAAGCTCACCAGCAGCACGATGATCAGCGCCTCGGCCAGCACACGGACGAACTCGCCGACGCCTTCGCGCACCGCTGCCGGCTGGTCGGACACCTTGCGCAGCTCCATGCCTGCCGGCAGCGTCTGCTGCAGGCGTTCGAATTCCGCGTCAAGCTTCTTGCCCAGCACCAGGATGTCGCCGCCGTCCTTCATGGCCACGGCGATACCAATGGCGTCCTCGCCCATGAAGCGCATGCGCGGCGCGGGCGGGTCGTTGAAACCGCGGTGCACCTCGGCCACATCGCCGATACGGAAGGTGCGATCACCGACACGGATCGGGAAGGAGCGGATGTCCTCCACCGAGTCGAAGCGACCGGACACGCGCAGTTGCACCCGGTCAGTGGCCGTCTCGAAGAAGCCGGTGGCAGTGACCGCGTTCTGTTCTTCCAGCGCCTTCTGCACCGCCGCCAACGGGAGGCCGAGGGTGGCGAGCTTGGTGTTGGACAGGTCGATCCAGATTTTCTCGTCCTGCAGGCCGACCAGTTCGACCTTGCCGACGTCCTTGATGCGCTGCAACTGCAGCTGCAGGCGGTCGGCGTAGTCCTTGAGCACCGCGTAGTCGAAGCCCTTGCCCGACAACGCGTAGATGTTGCCGAAGGTGGTGCCGAACTCGTCGTTGAAGAACGGCCCCTGGATGCCCTGCGGAAGGGTGTAGCGAATGTCGTTGACCTTCTTGCGGATCTGGTACCAGAGCTCGGGGATATCGCGGGAGTGGAAGTCCTCGCGGGCGACGAAGGTCACCTGGGATTCACCGGGCCGCGAGAAGGAAATGATGCGGTCGAAGTCGCCGGTCTCCATCAGCTTCTTCTCGATGCGCTCGGTGACCTGGCGCGAGACTTCCTCGGCGGTCGCGCCCGGCCAGTTGGTCTTCACCACCATGGCCTTGAAGGTGAATGGCGGGTCTTCGCTCTGCCCGAGCTTGGTGTAGGACAGCGCACCGACTATGCCCAGCAGCAGCATGAGGTACAGGACGATGGAGCGGTTCTGCAGCGCCCAGGCGGAAAGGTTGAATTGCATCGGGCGTTACTCCTTCGCCACCAGCTTGATCGATCGGTTCTCCCGGTCGACAGGCCGTACCTCCTGCCCTTCACGCAGCACCTGGACACCGGCTGCGACCACCCAGTCGCCATCCTTCAAGCCTTCGAGCACCGGCACGCGGTCTTCGGCGTAGGGACCGACGCGCACCGGGCGACGGTGCAAGGTGGAAGTCTTCGGATCGACCACCCAGACAAATGGCTGGCCTGCCTCCGAGGTCAGCGCGGCCAGTGGCACCGCCAGCGGCACGGCGCCCTCGGCATGGACGTAGACGCGGGCGCTCTGGCCCAGTTCGGCGGGCACTTTCGGATCGTCGAAGGCAACGCGCGCTGCAAAGGTGCGCGATTGCGGATCGGCCGCCGGCGACAGTTCACGAATCTTGCCGCTGAAGCGCTTGTCACGCTGCGACCAGAGCTCGACGCTCACCGCCTCACCAACGCGGAAGCGCTCGAAGGCATGTTCGGGGAAGCTGATCAGTACTTCGCGGTCGCCATCGGCGGCCAGGGTGAAGACGGTCTGCCCGGCGGCGACCACCTGCCCCACCTCTACACGGCGCGTGGCGATCACGCCGTCCTGGGGCGAGCGCAACACCGCGTAGCCAGCCTGGTTGCTGGCCACGTCGTATTCGGCGCGAATCTGCTTCACGCGCGCTTCGCCGGCGCGGTAGGTGTTCTCGATGTTGTCGAACTGCGACTGGCTGACCAGCTGGCGCTCCAGCAGGGTCTTGTAGCGGGTGTATTCGGAGCGGACGGTCTGCAGGTTGGCTTCGGCAGCCGCCACCTGGGCACGGGTGGCTTCGAGCTGCAGACGAACGTCTTCGGGATCGAGTTCCGCCAGCGGCTGGTCCTTCTTCACCCGTTCGCCGGTTTCCACCAGGCGCTTGCTGACTTTGCCACCGATGCGGAACGCCAACTCCGGCTCGTGGCGGGCATGGACTTCGCCGGGATAGGCTTCGGTGACGTCACGCGCCGGCAGCGGCTGCACCACGATGGCCGGACGCACGGCGGGCTTGGGAGGCTCGCCATTACCGCAGGCAGAAAGGGACAGAATGAAGGCAGCAGGCAGCGCGACAGACAGAGCATGGCGGAACATGATGTGTGACCCTTTCGCAAAACGCGGTTGGAATTCTTATACTCCCCGGTATAGTAAAAATACAGAACCCATCAGTCCAGTATTAGAAATGTAAAATCATGTCGCCATCGAACTCATCGAACGGACCGGGTCGCCCCAAGGATCCCGCCAAGCGCCAAGCCATTCTCGAGGCCGCCAAGGAGCTCTTCGTCCGCCATGGCTACGACGGCAGCAGCATGGAGGCCATCGCCGCCGAGGCCGGGGTGTCCAAGCTCACCGTGTACAGCCACTTCACGGACAAGGAGACGCTGTTCGTCGAAGCCGTGCAGGCCAAGTGTGCGGAGAACCTGCCAGAGCTGTTTGCTGAGCCATCGGCCGATGCGCCGCTGGAAAGCCTGCTGCTGAACCTGGCGCGCGGCTTCAATCAGTTGATCAACAGCCCGGAAGCCATTGCGCTGAGCCGGCTGATGATTGCCCAGGGCGGGCAGAACCCGCATCTGTCACAGCTGTTCTTCGACGCCGGCCCGCAACGCGTGCTGGACCAGATGGAGCGCCTGCTGGAGCAGGCTCGCCAGCAGGGAAAACTGGCGATGGACAGCCCGCGCCGGGCCGCCGAGCACTTCCTGATGCTGGTGCAGGGCTGCGTGCACTTCCGCCTGATGATCGGTTGCGTGGAGCCGCCGACCGAGGAGGAGTCCGAGGCTCACGCGCAGGAAGTGGTGGCGCTGTTCCTCAAGGCCTTCAGGCCCTGACTCGCGCCGGAGTGCCTAGAGAAGAAGCGAGCTTGCTCGCGAACAGGGCTTCCCCGCGAGTTCGGCGTTAGGCGGGTTTGCGAGCAAGCTCGCTCCTACAAAAGCAAAGCTGCGGCGAAATGTTCTGTAGGAGTTTCTCGAGACCTTGAGCAGGCCGTCAGCCCTTGAGGCTCTTCAGCGGATAGATGTCATAGCGGCTGGACTTGCCTTCCAGGCTGTAGCTGGGCTTCTGCCCCTCGATGATCGGCGCCTTGCGTGGGCGCTTGACCACCACCCGGTGGCTGGCCAGCTTCAGCGCCGCACCCAGCAGCACCGGCGCGTCCAGGTCATCTCCCACCAGTGGGCGGAACAGGCGCATTTCCTTCTTCACCAGCGCGCTCTTGTCGCGGTGCGGGAACATCGGGTCGAGGTAGATCACCTGCGGCGCCTCGCCTTCCCAGGCGGCCATGCGCTCGATGGCGTTGCCCTGCAGCAGGCGCATGCGCGCGACGATGGCGCCCACCTCGAAATCCCCGGCGGCACGGGCCAGGCCGTCTTCCAGCAGTGCGGCGATGATCGGTTGGCGTTCGGTCAGGTGCATCTCGCAGCCCAGGGTCGCCAGCACGAAGGCGTCCTTGCCCAGGCCGGCGGTGGCATCCAGCACATGGGGACGCACGCCCTGCTGGATACCCACGGCCTTGGCAATCATCTGCCCGGCGCCGCCGCCGAACTGGCGGCGGTGAGCCGTGGCGCCCTCGAGGAAGTCCACCCGCACCGGGCCGGGCGAGTCCGGCCCCAATTGCAGCAATTGCAGGCCGTCATCGCCCAGTTGCAGGGCGAAGTCCGCATCCCCCTCGCCCATCGGCAGCCCGAGCCGCTGCGCCCACTGCTCGGCGAACGCCTGCCAGGCAGGCGCCAGGGCCTGGACGACGATGCGCGGCGGAGTGAGGACTTCGGTCATGGCGGGGCGATCCTGGAAAAAACCGCGATTCTACCGCAGCGCGCAGCCAGCGGGCTCAACGGCAGATCTGCCAGCCGCCCAGGTCGAGGTGAAAATGGTCATGGTGGGCGCGGTTATAGTCCGGCCCCAGCACAGCGTCGAAGTTGCTGCAGGCGCCGTCGCGCACGGCACGCAGGAAGCGAACGGCATCGCCCTCCCCCGACCAGTCCCTGGCCACGACGATGCGCCGGCCGTCGGCGAGGCGGAAGGCAGCAATATCCAGCGCGTTGGCGCTCGCGTGCTGGCTGCGGCGGGCATCGGCACGCCCGTAGATGTTGCGGCAGGCAAAGCTGCCCAGGTGCTCCACGCCAACCACCGGCTGGCCGTAGACGGCCCTTGCAGCCGGTTGCAGCGAGTGCCGCTCGAACAGCGCGAAGCTCACCGCCAGCGGGCAACTGGCGAGGAAGCTGCTGCTCAGCTTTACCTCGGCGGCCTGCACGCGCCAGACGTTCTGCAACGGGCAACCGGCGACCGGCTCGCTGTCGGCCATCGGCTGCGCCTTGAGATCAGAACTCTGCAACGCCAGGCTGCACAGGTCGACGTCGTCACGCAGTCGCCAGAGCTTGTAGCGGGTCAACAGGTTGGGCTCATCGCGCACATCCAGCGGTGCCCAAGGATTCCAGCGAGCTGGCAGGCCCAGCCACTGCTGCGGCACCGATAACGCGAACCCCGCGCAGGCGAGGACGAAAGCGAGCAGCCACCAGCGCAAGCGTCAGCCCCGGAAGAGTCCGTTGATGCGGTCGAAGGGCATGGCGCCGTGCATCGGCTTGAGGTCGCCCTTGGCCAGCGCTTCGGCGCTACTGAAGAAGGCGCCGTAAGCCGCGCGTGCCAGGGTCGAACCGACGCTGACGCGCTTCACCCCCAACGCTGCCAGCTCCTCCAGGCCAACTTGCACGGCGGGCGAGCCCACCAGCACGTTGACCGGTCGCGGTGCCACGGCGCTGACCACGGCGGCGATTTCCTCGCGGGTCTTCAGGCCCGGCGCGTAGAGCACGTCGGCGCCGGCTTCGGCGAAGGCCACCAGGCGGCGGATGGTGTCATCCAGGTCGGCACGGCCATGCAGGAAGTTCTCCGCCCGCGCCGCCAGGGTGAACGTGAATGGCAGGGCTCGGGCCGCACGCACGGCGGCGGTAATGCGCTCGACCGCCAGTTCCAGCGGATAGATGGGTGTGTCCGGGCGGCCGCTGGCGTCTTCGATGGAGCCACCCACCAGCCCGCAGGCGGCAGCCAGGCGGATAGTCTCGGCGCAATCGTCAGGCGTATCGCCATAGCCATTCTCCAGATCGGCGGCAACCGGCAACGGCGTCGCCTCGATGATCTGCCGCGCATTGGCCAGGGCTTCGTCGCGACTGACCGCGCCTTCGGCGTCGCGGCGTCCCAGCGCGAAAGCCAGCCCGGCGCTGGTGGTCGCGAGGGCTTCGAACCCCAGGTGGGCAAGCATCTTCGCCGAGCCGGCATCCCAGGGGTTGGGCAGGACGAACAGGCCCTCGCGCTGGTGCAGCGCGCGGAAGGCTTCGCCGCGTTGTTGTTGATGGGTCATGGCTGTCTCCTGGCCGAACGGGAAGGAGCAGGTTAGCCCCCTCGCCCGCTCGCCGCCATGCACAGTTGGGGTGTCAGAGCAGGCCGAGCTGCTCCACGTCCGGCTTCGGCGCGAACAGCGCCGGCAAACCCGGAAGGCGCTCGCGCAGCAAGGCATGGAAGCGCTGCGCCTGTTCGGCGGCACGGTGGTTGTCCGGCGTGTGGAGGAAAACGTAGGGCGTCAGGCCCTGCTCGATCCACTCGGCTACCTTGCCGACCCAGGGCGCAAGGTGAACGAGATTGGCGTCCAGGTCCGGCCCACCGATGAAGCGCACCTGCGGGCTGTCGCTGAAGGCCGCCGGGCGCACCGGCACCTTGGGCTTCTTCGACTGTGCGTGCAGCACGGCAGGATCGTCAGACCGGCAGGCAAACAGCGCCCGCGAGTCCAGGCAGATACGTTCTACACCGCGATCCAGCAGCAGCCGGTTGAGCGCCCGCTCCTCCTCGCCCTTGGCAAAGAACGCCGGGTGCCGCACCTCGACGGCAAGGCGACGCTCGGCGAAGGCGTCGAGCCAGGCCGCCAGCTCGCCCAGCCGATCCGGTCCGAAACTGGCCGACACCTGCAGCCACAGCGGCGCGACGCGCTTACCCAGCGGCTTCAGCAGATCAAGGAAGTCCCGCGTGTTCTCCAACTGGCCGCGCAGGTCACCCTCGTGGCTGATATCGCGGGGCAGCTTGGCGCAGAAGCGGAACGTCTCCGGCATGGTCTGCGCCCAGCGCGCGAGGGTATCGGCGTTGGGGCGGGCATAGAAAGTGGTGTTGCCTTCCACGGCGTTGAACACCTGGGAGTAGAAGCCCAGGGTATCGGCGGGACGCAGGTCGGCGGGATAGAAGGTGCCGCGCCAGGCAGGCTCGTTCCAGGATGGACATCCGAGGAAATACGGCAGTGACATCGAATCAGGCGTAGAGGTCGAGACCGAGGACTTCCTGGCCTTCGTACTGGCCGGCCATGCTGGCGGTGCTGGTGTAGCTGGCCAGCGCCTGGGCAGCACGGGAGCTCAGCGGGCGCTGGTACTCGATGTCTCGCAGGGTCGCCGGCACGCCGTAGCTGCTGGCGCTGGAGGATTCGACGCGGCGGGTCTGCGGCTGCGAATCCAGCCCCTGGCTCGCCGAGGTCGGCGCGGGTTGGTCGCGGCGGGCTTCGACGTCACTCTGCACATCCCGATACGGCGTGACCGCAGTACCCGTCCGGGAACCGCGCTCAGGCGTCTGGGATATGGAAGTGAAACCGTCGATACGCATGTCAGAAACTCGGTGGGAATGCGCTCACTCTAGCGAGCGCTCCAGGCTGCGGTCAATTGGCACAGGTCAGGCTTTCTTGGGTGTCGCCACGTTGTCCCGCAGGTAGACGGGCTGCGCGTGCTCTGCGTCAACCGCCTCGCCCCGCGCCCAGGCGAATTCGGCCAGGGTCAGCAGGTCTTCGGCGTGCGGCAACAGGCTGGCATCGCGGGCGGCAACCTTCACCGCCAGGCGCTCCTCGAAGCCCCAGCCGGTTCCGGAGCCGAACCACGCGCCCTGGGCATCGCGCGGCAGCTCGACGCGCTCGGGCGGCAGCACCGCCTCGGCGCCGGCCAGACGCATCTCGCCCTGCTCCACCCGGTAGCAACCCCAGTACACCTCGTCCATGCGCGCATCGATGGCCGCGGCAACCTGGGCGGCGCCGTGCTCGCGGTGCGCACGCTGGGCCAATACCGCCAGGTCGGAGATCGGCAGCACCGGCTTCTGCAGGGCGAACGCCAGGCCCTGGACGACGCCGATGGCGATACGCACACCGGTGAAGGCGCCGGGGCCGCGGCCGAAGGCGATGGCGTCGACGGCGGACAGCGCGATGCCGGCCTCGCCGAGGATGTCCTGCACCATGGGCAACAGGCGCTGGGCGTGCAGGCGCGGGATCACCTCATGGCGCACGAACCGACGGCCGTCATGCAGCAGGGCGACGGAACAGGCTTCGGTCGAGGTATCCAGGGCCAGCAGCGTGGGCATGGTGCTTTCCATTAGTCGATAAAAAACGGGCGGGCATTATAAACGCCAAAGGCCCGCATGTGCGGGCCTTTGGCAGACGCGGGAGCGATCAGCTCAGAGCGGCGAGCACCTTGGTGGTGATCTGCTCTACCGAGCCGACACCCTCGACGCGGGTGTACTTCGGGGTGCCTTGGGCGGCGGCCAGCTTCTGGTAGAAATCGACCAGCGGCTTGGTCTGCGAGTGGTAGACCGACAGGCGGTGACGCACGGTGGCTTCCTTGTCGTCTTCGCGCTGGATCAGCTCTTCACCGGTCTCGTCGTCCTTGCCGGCAACCTTCGGCGGGTTGTGCTCGACGTGGTAGACGCGGCCGGAAGCGGCATGCACACGGCGGCCGGCGATGCGGCTGACGATTTCTTCGTCTTCAACGGCGATCTCGACGACGTTGTCGATGGTGACGCCCGCTTCCTTCATGGCCTCGGCCTGGGGAATGGTGCGAGGGAAGCCATCGAACAGGAAGCCGTTGGCGCAGTCGGGCTGGGCGATACGTTCCTTGACCAGGTTGATGATCAGGTCATCGGAGACCAGACCACCGGCGTCCATCACGCTCTTGGCCTGCAGGCCCAGTTCGGTGCCGGCCTTGACCGCTGCACGCAGCATGTCGCCGGTGGAGATCTGCGGAATGCCGAACTTCTCAGTGATGAAGCGAGCCTGGGTACCTTTGCCGGCACCGGGCGCCCCGAGCAGAATCACACGCATCGATATGCTCCTTAATACTTGTTAAGCGAAATCACGGATCCGCCTCTTGGGGCCAATCTCATCGTGCTGGAATGGCGCAGACATGCGCCGAAAGGTTGCTCACGATACACAGCGGTCCCCTGCCAGACAAGCCGGCCATGGGGACTGCGCGAGCCGGTCCCGGGCGCTTGATGGCACCCGGAACAGCCATCAAATTAATCTCATTTGCCGGCTCGGCAATCCACCTTTGGTGGGGGGTGATGTGCCCTCAACCGGTATTGCGCAGCCCCGCGGCGATCCCCGCGACCGTCACCAGCATGGCCTGCTCCAGACCGCCGCAGGCATCGCCGGCGCAGCGTCGCGAGCGGGCCAGCAGCTCGGCCTGGAGCAGGTGCAGCGGGTCCAGGTAGGTATTGCGCACACCAATGGATTCGCGCGTCTCGGCGGCGTGGGCGAGCAGTTGGGACTGCCCGGTCAGACCCAGCACCACGCGCACCGACTGCGACAATAGGTCGCGTAAATGCGCACCTAATGGTCGCAGTTCCGATTGCACCAGGCGCTCGTCGTAGAGTTCGGCAATTTCCCGGTCAGCCTTGGCCAGCACCATCTCCAGCATGTCGATGCGGGTGGTGAAGAACGGCCACTCCTTGCGCATACGGGACAACAGCGCGCCCTCGCCACGCTCGATGGCCTTGAACAGCGCGTCTTCCCAGCCCAGCCAGGCCGGCAGCATCAGGCGCGTCTGGGTCCAGGCGAAGATCCAGGGGATCGCCCGCAGGCTTTCCACCCCGCCCTCGCGGCGCTTGGCCGGGCGGCTGCCCAGCGGCAGGCGGCCCAGTTCCTGCTCCGGCGTGGCCTCGCGGAAGTAGTCGACGAACTGCGGGTTCTCCCGCACCACCGCGCGGTAGGCGAGCAGGCCGTCGGCGGCCAGGCGATCCATCTCCTCGCGCCAGGCCGGCTCGGGCACCGGCGGTGGCTGCAGGGTGGCTTCCAGCACCGCGGCCAGGTAAAGGTTGAGGTTCTGCTCGGCGATGTCCGGCAGGCCGAACTTGAAGCGGATCATCTCGCCCTGTTCGGTGGTGCGGAAACGCCCGGCCACGGAGCCCGGCGGCTGCGAAAGGATGGCCGCGTGGGCCGGACCGCCGCCACGACCGACCGTGCCACCACGGCCATGGAACAACAGCAGTTCGACGCCGTGGTTGCGGCAGATGTCCACCAGCGCCTCCTGCGCGCGGTACTGCGCCCAGGCGGCAGCCAGGGTGCCGGCGTCCTTGGCCGAGTCGGAATAGCCGATCATCACTTCCTGCGGCCCGGCCAGGCGGGTGCGGTAGCTGTCGAGGCTGAGCAGGCGGTCGATGCAGGGGCCGGCGTGGTCGAGGTCATCCAGCGTCTCGAACAGCGGCACCACGCGCATCGGCCGCTCCAGCCCGCACTCCTTGAGCAGCAATTGCACAGCAAGCACATCGGATGGATGACCGGCCATGGAGATGACGTAGGAGCCCAGCGACGCTGCCGGCGCCTGCGCCACCACGCGGCAGGTGGCGAGTACTTCGGCGGTCTCGGGGGAAGGTTGGTAGTTCGCCGGCAGCAGCGGGCGACGGCTGGCGAGCTCTTCCAGGAGGAATTCCTGGCGCACACCTTCGTCCCATTCGGCGTAGTTGCCCAAGCCCAGGTACTCGGTAATTTCGCTCATCGCCCTGGCGTGGCGCGTGGAATCCTGGCGCACGTCCAGCCGGGCCAGGAACAGGCCGAAGGTGGCGGCGCGGCGCAGGGTATCGAGCAAGGCGCCATCGGCGATCACGCCCATGTCGCAATCGTGCAGCGAGCGGTGACAGAGTTGCAGTGGTTCAAGCAGCTCGCGGTTGTCTTGCAGCACCTCGCTGCCGGGCTCTTCGCCGGTATGGATGGCCCGCTCGGCCCAGGCACGGGTGGCACGCAGGCGTTCGCGCAGCTGCTTGAGCAGCGCGCGGTAGGGCTCGGCAAGCTCGCCCACTTCGGCGCGCAGTTCTTCGCTGGCCTGCTGCATGGACAGATCGGCAGCCAGGCTGTCCACGTCGCGCAGGTAGAGATCGGCGGCCATCCAGCGCGCCAGCAGCAGGACCTCGCGGGTGATGGCGGCGGTGACATTGGGATTGCCGTCGCGGTCGCCGCCCATCCAGGAGGCGAAGCGAATCGGCGCGGACTCCAGCGGCAGCCGTTCGCCGAGGGTTTCCTGCAGGGTGCGATCGACGTGGCGCAGGAAGTCCGGCAGCGCGTGCCAGAGGGAATGCTCGATCACCGCGAAGCCCCATTTCGCCTCGTCCACCGGGGTCGGCCGGGTGCGGCGGATTTCGTCGGTGTGCCAGGCCTCGGCGATCAGCCGCTGGAGTTTTTCCTGCACCGCCTGGCGCTCTTCGGGCAACAGGTCGCTGTGGTCACCAGCGGCCAGTTGGCCAGCGATGGCGTCGTACTTCTGAATCAGCGTGCGGCGCGCCACTTCGGTGGGGTGCGCGGTGAGCACCAGCTCGATCTCCAGCTCCGCCACCTGCCGCGCCAGGCCTTCCGCCCCCAGGCCGGACTTTTTCAGACGGCCCAGCAGTTCGGCCAGGACGCGGTTCTCGAAAGGTTCCGGCTCCTTCGGCGTGCGGCGGCGAATGCGGTGGTACTGCTCGGCGATGTTGGCCAGGTTGAGAAACTGGTTGAAGGCGCGCGCCACCGGCAGCAGTTCGTCCTCGCCCAGGCCGTCGAGGGCGGCGGTGAGCTGCTTGGCGCCTTCGGCCGAGCCGCGCCGGGCGGACTTGGCGCCCGTGCGGATCAGCTCGATCTTGTCGAGGAAGCCCTGCCCGTACTGGGCGCGGATGGTCTGCCCGAGCAGTTCGCCAAGCAGGTGAACGTCCTCGCGCAGGCGCGCATCGATATCCGGCATCGCGGTCTCCTTGGAGTGAGAGCGCCCATTGGAAAGGGCCACGCTGAGAGTTTCACAGTGCCGCCAGGTGTGGCGGCTGACAAGCGCTCGACGAACGCCCGCAGTCATGCTCGGACAACGTCTAGGCTGAAAGTTATCCCCCATCGTCGGGAAAACCTGCGGCGGCCTCACGAGGACCGACCGCCACGTAACGACCCTAGAGGTGAACATGAAGATCCGCGAGCTGGTACGCCATTGGGAACAGAACGCCAGGGGGCGCATGACCCACCATCAGTACAGCATTCCGCTGGACGTCGAGACCGCCGCGCGTCTGGCCGCGCTGCACGACATGTACCCCAAGCGCAGCGTCGAGGAGTTGCTGGGAGAACTGGTCAACGCTGCGCTGGAGGAGCTGGAGGCGAGCCTCCCCTACGTGCAGGGGAACAAGGTGGTGGCCCACGACGAACAGGGCGACCCGATCTACGAAGACACAGGCCCGACGCCGCGCTTCCTGGCGCTGTCGCGCAAGTACCTGCATGAACTGACGGAGGCGGAGCACTCCTGAATCGGCATCTGCCGAGGCGCATGGTTTCAGGCTTCAGGAGCACTGCCCTGCTGCGGCTGCTTCGGTGCCTGGACGGCCCCTCACCCCAGCCCTCTCCCCCAGGGAGAGGGAGCAGATTGTGCCGGCTGACGCCATGGTTTCATCCTGCTCCATTCGGTCCCCTTTCCCTCCGGGAGAGGGTCAGGGTGAGGACCGCCCCCAGTGCAGAAGCATACTGGCGAAGCCGGCCCACCTGCCTTCCTGCACGGACCAATCAATGCCGGCCGTGGACGCCGGGCACGTGCAAATGCCCTGCCTCGGCGCACGCATCGGGAATCACCGAAGGCTCCGCCGGCTGCTCCAGCTCGCGCAGGATACCGCAATCCAGGCTGCTGCCCTCGCCCTGGCACTGCGCGCGCAGGTCGCGCAATTGCTGGCTGAGCGACTGCAGTTCGGCGATGCGCACCTCGACGTGGTGCAGGTGCTCGTCGATCAGCCGGTTGGCAGTACCGCAGTCGGACTCGGGGCGGTCGCGCAGGCCGAGGAGGATGCGGATCTCCTCCTGGGTCATGTCCAGCGAACGGCAATGGCGGATGAACGACAGCCGCTCGACGTGGCTGGCGTCGTACTGGCGGTAGTTGCCTTCGCTGCGCGACGGCGCGGGCAGCAGGCCTTCGCGCTCGTAATAGCGAATGGTTTCCACCGGGCAGCCGGTCAGTTTCGCCAGTTCACCGATCTTCATTTTCGACTCCTCGCCAGCAGGTGCTTGACTCTGTAGTTGCTACAGGGTGTGCAATCAGCAGCAACTCGTCAAACAGGAACGGACGACATGACTGCCAATCGCCAGGGCCCGATCATCCACGGCCCCGCCCCAATCCAGGATCAGCACCGCGAACAGGAAGCCGCCGGCTGCTGTGGCTGCGACAAAGGCGCGCTGCTGCGCGCGCCGGCCGCCGAACCTGCGCCGCATGATCACGGCCATGCCCACGATCACGATCACGATCACGATCATCAGCATGAGCACATCGACCCCGCGCAAGCGGCAAGCGCCGTGGCAGGGGCTGCGGCCGGCGAGCTGCGCTGGACCAGCCTGCGCATCGAGGCCATGGACTGTCCCACCGAGGAACGCCTGCTGCGCGACGCACTGGGCCGCGTGCCGACGGTGGAGGACCTCGACTTCAACCTGATGCAGCGCCTGCTGCGCGTGCAGCACCGTTTCGACAGCATCGAGCCGTTGCAGAAGCTGGTGGCGTCCCTGGGCATGCAGGCCGAGCCCGTGGCTGAAAACGCCCCCGCGCCCGCACAACCCACCCAGCAGAAACCCTGGTGGCCACTGGCGCTGGCCGGTGTCGCGGCGGCAGGTGCTGAGTTCTTCGAGTGGTTCGCCATCGGCCCGCAGTGGCTGGTGGCGGCGCTGGCCATTGCCGCCATCCTTGGCGCGGGCCTGCCGACCTACCGCAAGGGCTGGATCGCCCTGAAGAACCGCAATCTCAACATCAATGCCCTGATGAGCATCGCCGTGACCGGCGCCATGCTGATCGGCCAGTGGCCGGAAGCGGCCATGGTCGCCGTGCTGTTCGCCATCGCCGAACTGATCGAGGCCAAGTCGCTGGATCGCGCGCGCAACGCCATTCGCGGCCTGCTGCAGCTGGCGCCGGAACAGGCGACGGTACAGGTGGACGGGCAATGGCAGGAAGTCTCCGCCAAGTCCGTCGCTCTCGGCGCTCGGGTGCGGGTGCGCCCCGGCGAGCGCATCGCCCTGGACGGCGAGGTGCTCGACGGCCGCTCCAGCGTCAACCAGGCGCCCATCACCGGCGAGAGTCTGCCGGTGGAAAAACAGGCCGGCGACACCCTGTTCGCCGGCACCATCAACGGTGAAAGCGCGCTGGAATACCGTGTCACCCGCGTAGCCGACGACAGCACCCTGGCACGCATCATCCATGCGGTGGAAGAAGCCCAGGGCTCGCGTGCGCCGACCCAGCGCTTCGTCGACCAGTTCTCCCGCCTCTACACCCCGGCGGTGTTCCTCATCGCCATCGCCACTGCGCTGCTGCCGCCGCTGTTCTTCGGCGGCGCCTGGCTCGACTGGGTCTACCGCGCGTTGGTGCTGCTGGTGATCGCCTGCCCCTGCGCACTGGTCATCTCCACTCCGGTGACCATCGTCAGCGGCCTGTCGGCGGCGGCTCGCCTGGGTATCCTGATCAAGGGCGGCGTGTTCCTGGAAATGGGCCGTTCGTTGAGCTGGATCGCCCTCGACAAGACCGGCACCCTCACCGAAGGTCGCCCGCGCCAGACCGATTTCACCGCCCTGCGGGAGACCGACGCCGGCGACGTGCGCGCACTGGCCGCCAGCCTCGCTGCTCGCTCGGATCACCCGGTGTCGCACGCTGTGGCCCAGGCCGCCGAAGCGGACAACATCGCGCTGTACAGCGTCGGCGAGCTGACCGCCCTGCCCGGCCGCGGCGTGAAAGGCGAGATCGACGGTCGCACCTACCACCTGGGCAACCACCGCCTGGTGGAGGAGCTGGAGCTGTGCTCGAAGGAGCTGGAAGAGCGCCTCGACGCCCTCGAACAGCAAGGCAAGACGGTCATCGTGCTGCTCGATGCGCAAGGTCCGCTGGCGCTGTTCGCCGTGGCCGACGGCGTCAAGGAGACCAGCCGCGAAGCCGTCGCCCAGCTGCATGAACTGGGCGTGAGGACGCTGATGCTGACCGGCGATAACCCACACACCGCCGCCGCCATCGGCGCCCAGGTGGGCATCGACGAAGCACTGGGCAACCTGCTGCCCGAAGACAAATTGCGTGAGGTGAAGCAACGCCAGGAAGGTGGCAAGCGAGTGGGCATGGTCGGCGACGGCATCAACGACGCTCCCGCCCTGGCACGCGCCGACATCGGTTTCGCCATGGGCGCGGCGGGCACCGATACGGCCATCGAAACCGCCGGCGTCGCGCTGATGGATGACGACCTGCGCAAGCTGCCGTCCTTCATACGCCTGTCGCGCCAGACCCACCGCGTGCTGATCCAGAACATCACCCTCGCGCTGGGCATCAAAGCGGTGTTCCTTGCCCTCACCCTGGCCGGCGAAGGCACCCTGTGGATGGCGGTTTTCGCCGACATGGGCGCCAGCCTGCTGGTCGTGTTCAACGGCCTGCGATTACTGCGTCATCGCGGCTGATTCCAGTGGATCGTCGCCAATGCCCACCCATACGGCGGGCATTTTTTTTGAACCCCCTGACAAAACCCTTAGTCCCCTAATCAGATGCCCACGAAGCCGCAGACCCGCGCGGCAGGCATCCACCGGCACTCGAATCGCCGAGGGAACCCTTACCCAACGTCAGAGGATTCACCCAATGGAACTGAAATCTCAGAGCGCTCGAACCGTCCCGACCGCCTCGACCCGCGCTTCCCTGCGCCTCAGCCTGCTCGCCCTTGGCAGCGCCGCGCTGCTGGCTGGCTGCGCCGGCAACCCGCCCAGCGAACAGATGGCCGTCACCGAATCGGCGGTTAACGCCGCCGTCAGCTCAGGTGGACCCGAATTCGCCCCGGTCGAAACCAAGAATGCCCAGGACAAACTCGCCCAGGCGCGCATCGCCCTGAATGACAAGGAATACGACCAGGCCAAGCGCCTGGCGCAGCAGGCCGAATGGGACGCTCGCGTGGCCGAGCGCAAGTCGCAGGCCGTGAAGGCGCAGAACAACGTCAAGGACGCCCAGCAGGGCGTGATGGAGCTGCGTCAGGAAGGTCTGCAGCAGGCCCAGTGATCCCGCCCCTACGTCCGGTCATATAAGGAATTCCGACATGAACAAGCTCATCGTACTGCCCGCCGTCTCGACCCTCGCCCTGGCCCTCGCCGCGTGCTCCACACCGCCCAACGCCAACCTGGAGAAAGCCCGCAGCGACTTCCAGGCGCTGCAGGCCGAGCCCCAGGCCACCCAGCAGGCCGCGCTGGAAACCAAGGACGCCGGCGATTGGCTGGCCAAGACCGACAAAGCCTACCGCGACGGCGCCGACCAGAAGGACGTCGACCAGATGGCCTACCTGACCCAGCAGCGCATCGAGCTGGCCAACCAGACGGTGGCCCTGCGGGACGCCGAGGATCAGTTGAAGAACACCTCGGCCCAACGCGCCCAGGCCCGCCTGGATGCTCGTACCGCACAGCTGAACAAGCTCAAGGGCGAGTTGAACGCCAAGCAGACCTCGCGCGGAACCATGGTGTCCTTCGGCGATGTGTTGTTCGACCTCGACCGCGCCGAGCTGAAACCT
The DNA here is from genome assembly GCF_020401845.1 of Pseudomonas sp. HS-18. Lineage (NCBI taxonomy): Bacteria > Pseudomonadati > Pseudomonadota > Gammaproteobacteria > Pseudomonadales > Pseudomonadaceae > Pseudomonas > Pseudomonas sp. HS-18. The sequence continues at coordinate 1,771,740 of NZ_CP084413.1, read as the reverse complement.
GGCGCCATGGGCAATGTGCAGAACCTCGCCGGCTACCTGCAGCAGAATCCGGAACGCAAGGTCATCGTCGAGGGCTACACCGACAGCAGCGGCTCGTCCTCCTACAACCAGAGGCTCTCCGAGCGTCGCGCGGACGCCATTCGCCTGGCGCTGCTGAGCCAGGGTGTCACCCCCGATCGCGTCGTTTCTCGCGGTTACGGCAAGGAGTACCCGGTGTCGAGCAACGCCACTCCGGCCGGCCGTGCCATGAACCGTCGCGTCGAGGTGACCATTTCCAATGACGCCAACCCGGTGCAGCCGCGCTCGGCGGTAAGCGGCACTTATTGATCCTTCGGGAGACAGCGCTCTTGTAGGATGGCGTGGAGCGAAGCGATACCCTTCGAGCACTGCATCAACAGCATGCGAATCGCTCCGCTCCACCCGTCCTACGACCTGCGTTCCCTGTTGGAGCGGGCCAAGCCCGCGACCATGGGCATTTATTCAGGCCAGCAGGCGCCGGTAAAGCTCGGCCATCTCGGCCGAGAAAGGCACCAGCACCACTTCCTTCAGCGAACTTCCTTCACCGCGCGGACGACGCAGTTCGTCCACGGCGACCCGCGCCGCGGCTTCGGCGGGATAACCGTAGATACCGGTACTGATGGCGGGAAAGGCGATGCTGGCGAGGCCGTTGCCTTCGGCCAGTTGCAGGCTGTTGCAGTAGCACTGGGCAAGCACCTCGGGCTCGCCATGCTCACCGCCGCGCCAGACGGGCCCGACAGTGTGTATGACGTAGCGCGCCGGCAGGCGGAAGCCGGGAGTGATCTTCGCCTGGCCGGCCTTGCAGCCACCCAGCGGGCGGCAGGCGTGGACCAGATCCGGGCCCGCGGCCCGGTGGATTGCGCCGTCGACGCCACCTCCGCCCAGCAGCGAACTGTTGGCGGCGTTGACGATGACATCGACGTCGAGGCGGGTGATGTCGCCCTGCCAGATGCGGATCTCGGGATGGCTCATGACCTTCCTCCCTCAGTCCGCCGGGTCAGGGCCGACCGTCACTTGGTTTCTTGCGGAGTCTGCTCGCCCATGCAGCGCACGGCGCGCTTGCGGCCGTCGACCAGCACACCGGTCAGGCCCTTCTGGGTCATGTCGAACATCACCAGCACGCCGTCGATGCACTGCGCCTGCTGGTCGGCCGGATCGAGGGAAAGTTTGGTGTCTTGGCCGGGGATGCTCTTCAGCAGGGTGAACTGGGTCAGCTCCAGGGCGTCCTCGGGCTTGGCAAAGTGCAGGTAGCCGTAATACCAGAGCGTGCCGACCGAGACAAAGATGGTGGCGATGACAGTGAGGATGTAGGAGATCGGGTTGCGGTCGTTCATGGGGTGCCTTGTTGTTTCGGGTCCGCCTGCGATTCCTGTGGCTTCGCCGGAGAGGGAGAGTTCGGGACTTCGGCCAACCGGCGCAGGCCGGTGAAGTGCTGCGGATCGTCAAGGAAGCGCAGCATCACTTCGCGCCACACCGGCTCCCCGAAGGTTTCCACGTGATTGCCGCGTGTCAGCTGGAAGACCTTGGGCGGCGGCGCGGCCTTGTAGAGGGTCAGGCCGTTGTCCAGGGGCACAATGGTATCGTCGATGCTGTGGAAGAACAGCACGGGTGCGCCAGAAAGTCGCGGCATGGAGCGGATCGCGCTATCGCCGTCGGGCACCAGCCAGGACAGCGGCACCTGCAGCGGCCAGGTCAGCCAACTGGTGCTAAGGGTGTACTGCGCCACATCGCGGTAACTGGCCGGCACGCCATCGAGCACCACGGCATTCAACTTCTTCTGCCGCTCAGGGTGCATGCCCAGGTAATGCACCGCCATGGCGCCGCCCAGGCTCTGGCCCAGCAGGATCACCGGTTTGCCCTGCACCTCCGGTGCCTTGTCCAGCCAGGCGAAGGCGGCGTCGATGTCCTGGTAGATTGCCGGCAGGCTCGGCTCGCCCTCGGACTTGCCGTAACCGCGGTAATCCAGCATCAGCACCTGGTAGCCCTGCTCCGGCAGCCAGTACGCGCCGCCCAGGTGCCACGCCATGTTGCCGCCATTGCCGTGCAGGTGCAGCACGGTGCCCCTGACCGGCACGCCCGCTTTCGCCGGCAACCACCAGCCGGCGAGCCTAACGCCATCGGCAGTGGTGAACGTGACGTCGCGGAACTCCAGTTTGGCCCGCGCGGGCGTGATGGCGACGTCATCGCTGGGGTAGAACAGCAGCGAGCTGCAACCGCTGAGGGCTACCAGCACTGCCAGCGCGGCGGCCTTGAAGCATCGGATCATCGGCAAGTCATCCTTGGGAGCTTCCTTCAAATGGATCAGCAATGGCGCGCTATCAAAGCCCCTCTCCCCCGCCCTCTCCCTGAAGGGAGAGGGAGCTATCCGTGTCGGCTGACGCTATAGGGTGTCATCCTGCACCGAACGATCCCCTCTCCCTTCGGAGCGGGGTGCGTAGCCCGGGTTAGGGAGAGGGCGTGTCCAGCCGCACGCCATGCCGTCCAATCGTTAGAGGATATTGGCGTAGTCCGCCTCGATGCGGTCGAGGCTGAGGTGGTTGAGGAAGTTGGAGAAACACATCCACGCCGACAGTGCGTTGAGGTCGCGGAACTGCGGCGGCAGGTACTTGGGCGGCACCACCAGGCCTTCGTCCACCAGTTGGCGCAGGGTGCGCATGTCTTCCAGGGTGGCCTTGCCGCAGAACAGCAGCGGGATCTGCTCCAGCTTGCCCTTGCGCACGGCGAGCTGGATGTAGTTGTAGATCAGGATGAAGCCCTTGAGGTACGACAGGTCCTTGGTGAACGGCAGGCCCGACGGCGTCGAACCGCGGAACACCCGGCTGGCGTTCTGGTAGCTGCTTTCCGCGCTGTAGTTCTGCTCGCGGTAGAAGTTGAACACTTCCAGGAAGTCCGCCCCCTCCTCCGCCATGTGGATGGCGCGGGTGCGGTTGGTGAGCTTGCGCAGGCGGGTCGGGTAGGAGGCGAAGGCGATCACTTCCATCAGGATCGCCAGGCCTTCCTGGGTCACGGTGGACGACGGCGGGCCCTTGGCGAGGAAGGTGCAGATCGGCTGGTTGAGGCCATTGAGCGTGGTGCCGACGTGCACCAGGCCTTCGTGGACTTCCAGCGCGCGCACGTCGCGCTCGTTGAACATGGCGTCGGCACGCACCTTGATGTAATCGGCGCCGGCCGCCGCGTCAGCGACGATGCCGTCGGACTCGAAGACGCGGATGGTGTCTTCCTTGCCATCGAACACCTTGTTCAGGCGCTCCTGCAACATCCGCACCGCGTCACTGGCGGTAAGGGTCTTGGGTTCGTCCTTGAGGTCGCCTCGGTCGGCGATGTTGTTCAGGTAGTCCGAGAGCATCAAGCCGAGGTCGGCCAGGGTCGGGTCGCCGGCATGAAAAGCATCGGAGGCCGAGCCGTAGAGCTCCTGGGAAATCAGCCCGAAGTCCTGGGTGCCGCGTGCTTCGAGCATGCGGATGACCATGCGGTATTCCTTGCACATGCGCCGCATGATCTGCCCGACCGGATTGAACTGCCCCAGGTGGCGGGTAATGTCGCGCTCGATGTTCTGGAATTCCTGCTTCTTCGCGCTGCTGTCGAAGGACAGTGGGCGACTGTCGTAGTAGCTGCGGTCGACCTTGGGCGCATGCTTGCCGCGGCCCTTGAGGAAGTCGTCGCGGATGCTGTCATCCCACTTGATGGCATCGAGTACGCGGATCGGTGTCTGCGCCTCGACGATCCGGTCGGACAGGCTGCGGATGATCTGCTGGTACTCGTTGGGCGTGGACTTCTTGCGCCGTGGGGTCATTGCTTTTCTCCCGGGGTCACGCGCGAGAAGCGCAGCGCTTCGACGAACACGTCGGAATTGGCCGGATCATTCAGGTAGGCGATGACGTCGGCGAGCGGGCTGCTCACCAGCGCACCGGCACCCTGCTCGGTGTCGACCTTCTCGCCCTTGAGCGCGCCTTCCTTCATGTCCTGCAGGATATGCTCGACATCCAGGTTATAGATCACCAGTTCGTCCTTGTCGGTGATCTCGAAGCCGGCCAGGGCGAAATTGCCGCCCATGCTCTTCGGCAACCCGGCCGAGAGGTACCAGCGACTGCCGTGATGGGCGACGGTGAAGCCGAAGTCCTCGACACTGTCGGTGTTGTCCTTGCTGTCGACGTAGCTGAGCGCACGGTAGAGATTGGAGCCGGAGCGGGTGACCTCGAGGAACTGCTCCTCGCCGTACTCGTCCACACGCGACCACTGGCCCAGCAGGTGAGCCGGCGCGGGCTCGTTGGCCGGAATCGGGTCCTTGAACGTCACCAGACAGCCACTGAGCAGGCAGATGCTCAACAGCAGCAGTGCACGCCAGACTTTCATCACGCCCTCCTTAGGTCCGGATGCCTTTGCATGCGATGCGCCAAGGCGTCCAGAGTTCCGACACGAAAACCCCGCCGGATGGCGGGGTTGGAATGCAGCAGCCGGGGCTACAGGCCCATCACCAGATCGAGATAGCGGCTAAGGATGGCACGCATTTCCTCGGTCTGCAGGTGGTCGGCGCCGTCCAGCAGGCCCTGATACTCCATCTGCAGGATGATGGCCGTCAACACCCGGGCATCCTGCTCGGGCTGCTTTGAACCGAGCACTTCGAAGAAATGCACCACGCCCAGGGAAAGAATCCGCCGGTGGCGCTGCGCCAGATCGCTGAGGCTGGGGTTGAGCAGCGCCTCCTGGCGGAAGGCCTGTTCGGCCAGCAGGTGCTCGCGGCGTTCGTTGAGCTGGACCATGACGTACTGGATCGCCAGCTCGACGATATTCGCGGTCAGCTCGCGGCGCGCCTGTGGGTCGTCCTGGGCGAGGCCGGCGGCCATGGCCTGGAGGTCACCCTCGACGCTGCCCCAGAAGGTCGACAGGGCTTCGGCGCTACGCTCGACGAAGAGCGCGAAGGTATCGGTGATGAGGTCCTGGATGTCCTTGAAGTAGTAGGTGGTGGCGGACAGCGGCACGCCGGCCTCGGCGGCCACGGCACGGTGGCGTACGGCGCGGACGCCATCGCGCACGATGATCCGCAGGGCGGCGTCGAGGATCGCCTGGCGGCGCTGCTCGCTGCCCTGGCGGCTGGCCTTGCGGCCCTGGTATTTGACACTTTCGGCGATGGCGCTGGCGACTTGCGCGGCACTGTCTCGCGGGGACACTGGGGTCACGGGCATTACCTCCGACGGCGCGGCCTGATGGCGCATTGTTCGAGCTTTTCTGTGGGAAAACAATCGCCGCCATGCGGCTGCGACACCGGCGCACGAAGCAGGCCGCGAGGCAGAGCAGGCGGCAGGGAGTCAGGCCTGGGTGTATGACGTGCCACATAGCGCACGAGCCACGGGAGTGACATGCATTTCGTCGGACGATCCTACAAGAACCGCCCGACCTCGGAAACGCACGGAGGGCCCGTGTCGCCCGTCCGCCCGATCGACGCAAAAACGAAAAAGGCCGCCCAGTGGGCGGCCTTTTTTCGCTGACTCCTGTGCTTACGCCTGCGGGCGCATATGCGGGAACAGGATGACGTCGCGGATCGACGGCGAGTTGGTCAGCAGCATCACCAGGCGGTCGATACCGATGCCTTCGCCGGCGGTGGGCGGCATGCCGTATTCCAGCGCGTTGACGAAGTCGGCGTCGTAGTGCATCGCCTCGTCGTCACCGGCGTCCTTCTCCTTCACCTGCAGCATGAAGCGCTCGGCCTGGTCTTCGGCGTCGTTGAGCTCGGAGTAGGCGTTGGCGATCTCGCGGCCACCGATGAACAGCTCGAAGCGGTCGGTGACGCTCGGGTCGTTGTCGTTGCGGCGCGCCAGCGGGGAGACTTCGAACGGATACTGGGTGATGAAGTGCGGCTGCTCCAGCTTGTGCTCGACCAGCTCTTCGAAAATCATCACCTGCAGCTTGCCCAGGCCTTCGTGGCCGAGAACCTTGGCGCCGGCCTTCTTGGCGATGGCGCGGGCCTTCTCGAGGTCGTTCAGATCAGCCGCGGTGAGTTCCGGGTTGTACTTGAGGATGGCATCGAACACGGACAGGCGGGCGAACGGCTCGCCGAAGTGGAAGACCTTGTCGCCGTAGGGCACGTCGGTGCTGCCGAGCACGGCCTGGGCCAGCTCGCGGAACAGCTCCTCGGTCAGGTCCATGTTGTCTTCGTAGTCGGCGTAGGCCTGGTAGAACTCGAGCATGGTGAACTCGGGGTTGTGCCGGGTCGAAACGCCTTCGTTACGGAAGTTGCGGTTGATCTCGAAGACCTTCTCGAAGCCACCGACCACCAGGCGCTTGAGGTACAGCTCCGGGGCGATACGCAGGAACATGGCCATGTCCAGCGCGTTGTGGTGGGTTTCGAAGGGCTTGGCCGCCGCGCCGCCGGGGATGGTCTGCAGCATCGGGGTTTCCACTTCGAGGAAGCCGCGATCGGAAAGGAAGCGACGGATGTGGGCGATGACCTGCGAACGCACGCGGAAGGTGTGGCGGGTTTCTTCGTTGACGATCAGGTCGACGTAGCGCTGGCGGTAGCGCTGCTCGGTGTCGGTCAGGCCGTGGTGCTTGTCCGGCAGTGGGCGCAGGGACTTGGTCAGCAGGCGCACGCTGGTCATCTCGACGTACAGGTCGCCCTTGCCGGAACGGGCCAGGGTGCCTTCGGCGCCGATGATATCGCCCAGGTCCCAGGTCTTGATCTCGGCCAGGGTTTCTTCCGGCAGGGTCTTGCGGTTCACGTAGGCCTGCAGACGGCCGCTGCTGTCCTGCAGGACGATGAACGAACCACGGTTGAGCATGATGCGACCGGCGACCTTGACCGGGATGGCGGCTGCTTCCAGCTCTTCCTTGGTCTTGTCGGCGTACTGTTTCTGCAGGTCCGCGAAGTAGTCGGCGCGGCGGAAGTCGTTGGGGAAGGCAATGGCCTTGGCCTCACGCACGGCGGCAAGCTTTTCCTTGCGCTGGGCGATCAGCTTGTTTTCTTCCTGTTGCAGGTCGTGCTGGTCGAGTTGTTGGTCGCTCATGGTCGTCTATCTGCCTGGCGTCTTGATCAATATGGGGTTACTGGCAGGGCTCGCCGTATGGCGAGCCCTGCAGGGTGGTGCTGTTTACAGGCCTTGTTTCAGGCTGGCTTCCAGGTATTCGTTGAGGTCGCCGTCGAGCACCTTGTCGCAATCGCTGCGTTCCACGCCGGTACGCAGGTCCTTGATACGCGACTGGTCGAGCACGTAGGAACGGATCTGGTGGCCCCAGCCGATATCGGACTTGGTGTCTTCCAGCGCCTGCGAGGCGGCGGTGCGCTTCTGCATCTCCTGCTCGTACAACCGGGCCCGCAGCATCTTCATGGCGGTGTCCTTGTTGGCGTGCTGGGAGCGTTCGTTCTGGCACGCCACCACAGTGTTGGTCGGTACGTGGGTGATACGCACCGCGGAGTCGGTGGTGTTCACGTGCTGACCGCCCGCGCCGGAGGAGCGGTAGGTGTCGATGCGCAGGTCGGCCGGGTTGATCTCGATCTCGATGTTGTCGTCGATTTCCGGCGAGACGAACACTGCGGTGAACGAGGTGTGGCGACGGTTGCCGGAGTCGAACGGGCTCTTGCGCACCAGTCGGTGCACGCCGATCTCGGTGCGCAGCCAGCCGAAGGCGTACTCGCCCTTGATGTGCACAGTGGCGCCCTTGATGCCGGCGACTTCGCCCTCGGACAGCTCGACGATCTCGGCATCGAAGCCGTTCTTGTCGGCCCAGCGCAGGTACATGCGCAGCAGCATGTTGGCCCAGTCCTGGGCTTCGGTGCCGCCGGAGCCGGCCTGGATGTCCAGGTAGGCGTTGTTGGGGTCCATCTCGCCGCTGAACATGCGGCGGAACTCGAGCTTCTCGAGGATCTCGCGCAGGCGCTGGACTTCGGCCTCGACGTCGGCCACGGCGCCTTCGTCATCCTCTTCGACCGCCATGTCGAGCAGGTCGCGGGAGTCGGCCAGACCGCCGGTGAGCTCGTCGAGGGTCTCGACGATCTGCGCCAGCATGGCGCGCTCGCGGCCCAGGTTCTGGGCGTATTCGGGCTTGTTCCAGACCGCCGGGTCTTCCAGCTCGCGGTTGACTTCAATCAGACGATCATGTTTCAGATCGTAGTCAAAGATACCCCCGAATCGACTGGGTACGGTCGGTGAGGTCCTTGATGCTGTTGAGGATCGGTTGGATTTCCATGGCGGGCATCTCTCACGGGTAAAGGGCGTAGAAAAGCCGGCAAGTATACGTGATTTTTCGCCGCCTTTTCAGGCTTTGCGACAAAGCACGCCCACCGTTTTCGCGCCCTGCCCGCCCGTTCAGCCGGCGATGGCCACCTGGTTGCGCCCGCCGTGCTTGGCGTTGTAGAGCGCCTGGTCGGCCAGTTCGATGAGCTGGCGGCAGGCCTGCCCGGCCTGGGGGATCAGCGTCGCCACACCGATGCTGATGGTCAGCGACGAGCCCGGAGTGGGCAGTTCGTGGCGGATATTCAGATCCTGCACCAGGCGCCGCAGCTTCTCGGCGAGCAGGCGTGCGCCGCCGGGCGAGGTGTTGGGCAGGACCATGACGAACTCCTCGCCGCCGTAGCGCGCCGGCAGGTCCGAGGGGCGGCTGGCGCTGGCGCGGATCGCCCCGGCCACCTGGCGCAGCGCCTCGTCGCCCTGCACGTGGCCGAAGGTATCGTTGTAAGCCTTGAAGTGATCCACGTCGATCAACAGGATCGACAGCTGGGTCTGCTCGCGCAGGCCGCGGCGCCACTCCATTTCCAGGTATTCGTCGAAGTGCCGGCGGTTGGACAGCCCGGTCAGGCCGTCGGAGTTCATCAGCCGCTGCAACACCAGGTTGGTTTCCAGCAACTGCTGCTGGCTCTCGCGCAGGGCTCGGTAGGCCTCGTCGCGCTGCTGCAGGGCGAGGTAAGAACGCGAGTGGTAGCGCACGCGGGCGATCAGCTCAATGGCGTCGGGCAGCTTGACCAGGTAGTCGTTGGCGCCGGCGCTGAACGCCGCGCTCTTCACCGCCGGGTCTTCCTTGGTCGACAGCACGATGATCGGCAGGTCGCGGGTGGCCGGGTTGCCGCGGTACTCGCGTACCAGCGAGAGGCCATCGGCGCCGGGCATCACCAGGTCCTGGAGGATCACCGTGGGTTTGATCTGAATGGCCAGGGCAATGGCCTGGTGCGGATCGGAGCAGAAATGGAAGTCAATGCCAGGGTCGTCCGCCAGCGCGCGGCGCACGGCCTCGCCGATCATCGGCTGGTCATCGACCAGCAGCACCATCACAGCGGAATCGCCTGGGGTGTTCACGGGGTAGTCACTCGTCAAAGGGTTCATCTGATGGGGCTCCGTAGCCTGCACTCAGGCGCAGACTTCAGCGAGTCTTCGGGCGATGTCGCCCAGCGCGCGAATCTCCACGGCGGCGCCGATCGCCGCCGCAGCCTTGGGCATACCGTACACGGCGCTGCTGGCCTGGTCCTGGGCCAGCGTCAAAAAGCCGCGTTCGCGCATGCGTTTCAATCCCTCGGCGCCGTCCCGGCCCATGCCGGTGAGCAGCACGCCAACGGCGTCGCCAGGCCAGTACTCCACCACACTGTCGAAGAACACATCGATCGAGGGCCGATAGATGTGGCCACTGGGCTGGGCGGTGTAGGCCAGCTCGCCGCCCTTGACCAGGCGGATATGGTGATTGGTGCCGGCCAGCAGCACGCAGCCCGGCTGCGGCGGCTCGCCGTTGCGGGCCAGGCGCACCGGAATCGTCGATTGGGTCGAGAGCCACTCGGCCATGCCGGCGGCAAACACCTCGTCGACATGCTGAACGACCACAATGGCCGCCGGGAAATCCGCCGGCAGACGGGCGAACAGGTCGGCCAGCGCCGCCGGGCCGCCCGCCGAAGAGCCGATGGCGATCAGCTTGCGCGCCCCCGAACCCTTGCGCGCCGGCGCCGCGCTGGCGGTCGGGCGGCTGTCGAGCGGGGCGTTGAGCCAGGCCAGGTTCTGCAGTTTTCGCAGCAGCGGCCGAGCCGCCTCGGCAGGGTCTCCGGAGCCCATGGCCGGGGTGTTCACCGCGTCCACGGCGCCATTGCCCATGGCGTCGAACACGCGGCTCATGTTCTGCTCCAGGTCCACCGTGACGACGATGATCGCGCAAGGGCTCTGGGCCATGATCCGACGGGTCGCCTCGACGCCATCCATCACTGGCATCAGCAGGTCCATGAGGATCACGTCGGGCTTCTGCGCGGCGCACATCTCCAGCGCTTCGGCGCCGTTGGCGGCGACCCAGACGACGCGGTGCGCCGGCTCGAACGCGAGCGCGCGGCGCATCGCCTCCACCGCCAGGGGCATGTCGTTGACTATCCCTATCTTCATCCCTGCGCACTCCCGATCAGGTCGACCACCGCATCCAGCAGGGCCTCGTCGTGGAAGCTGGCCTTGGCCAGATAATAGTCGGCGCCGGCATCCAGGCCGCGTCGACGATCTTCTTCGCGGTCCTTGTAGGACACCACCATCACCGGCAGCGATTGCAGGCGGGTGTCGCGGCGGATCAGAGTCACCAGCTCGATACCGTCCATGCGCGGCATGTCGATGTCGGTGATGACCAGGTCGAAATGCTCCGAGCGCAGGGCGTTCCAGCCATCCATACCGTCCACCGCGACGGCGACGTCATACCCCCGCCCCAGCAACAGCTTACGCTCCAATTCACGCACGGTGAGCGAGTCGTCCACCACCAGCACGCGCTTGCGCGCCGGGCCGGCGAGGCGCCCGGTAGGGTCGATGCGTTCGAGCCGGCCGGTAGCCAGGAGCTTCTCCACCGAGCGCAGCATGTCCTCGACGTCGAGGATCAACACCGGCGTGCCGTCATCCAGCAGCGCACCGGCGGAAACGTCCTGCACCTTGCCCAGCCGCGCGTCCAGCGGCACCACCACCAGGGTGCGCTCGCCGATGAACTTCTCCACCGCCACGCCATAGGCACTTTCGCGGTCACGGATCACCACCACCGGAATCTCGTCCGGCGTCGCTTCGCCATCGGGGCGCTGCAACAGTTGGCTGGCGGACACCAGCCCGACATGCCGACCTTCATGCCAGAACTGCTGGCGGCCTTCGAGCTGGACGATCTCGTCCGGCGCCAACCGGCGCATGCGCTCGATGTGCGCCAGCGGGAAGGCATAGGCCTCGCCACCGATGGTGACGACCAGACTGCGCACCACGGACAGCGTCAGCGGCACTTCCAGGTGGAAGCGCGCGCCCTGCCCGCGCACCTGCTCCATGCGGATGCCGCCGCGCAGCTGGCGCACCATGTGCTGCACGGCGTCCAGGCCGACACCGCGGCCGGACACCTCGGTGACCTGCTCGCGCATGCTGAAGCCGGGCAGGAACAGGAAGCTCAGCAGCTCGTCCTCGGTGAGGCGCGCCACGGTTTCCTCGGTGGACAGCTGGCGGCGGACGATGGCGCTGCGCAGGCGGTCGAGGTCAACACCGCCGCCGTCATCCTGCAGCTCCAGGACCAGCATGCCGGCGTGATGGCGGGCCAGCAGCTGGATGACGCCCTGTTCCGGCTTGCCGGCGCGGGCGCGTACCTCGGCGGATTCGATACCGTGGTCGACGGCGTTGCGCAGCAGATGAGTGAGCGGCGCCTCGAGCTTTTCCAGCACATCGCGGTCGACCTGGGTCGTCGCGCCCTGCACGTCGAGGCGCACGGCCTTGCCCAACGAGCGGCCGAGATCGCGGACCATCCGCGCCTGCCCGGACAGCACGTCGGAGAAGGGACGCATGCGGCAGGACAATGCGGTGTCGTAGAGCGACTGCGCGCGCTGGCCGGCCTTGAAACTGAATTCGTCCAGCTCGGCGATCTGCTCGCTGAGCAGTTGCTGGCACTCGCCGACCAGGCGGCGCGCGTCGGCCAGATAAGCCTGCGCCTCGGCGTCGAGATTGGCCGTGCTGGCGGCGTCGCGGGCGCCATCCAGGACGCGGCTGGCACTGGCCTGGATGCGCTTGAGGCGCTGCAGGGAATCGAGCAGCGGCTTGAGGCGCTGGGACTCCACCAGCGACTTGCTGGAATAGTCGAGCAGTTGGTTGAGGCGCTCGGCGGTAACCCGCAGCACGCGTTCGCCGGCTTCATCGCTGTCGCTGGAGCGGCGACGGGGTGCCGGCTCGGCGGGCGCGGCAGGCGGCGTGGGCGATTCAGTAGCCGCCTCAATGGCGACGGGGGCCGGCTCGACCGGCATGGCAACGGGAGGCGCCGGCGGTGCCGGGGCCTTTCCGGAAAGCAGCGCCTGCAGGCGTTCGACCATGGCCGGCACGCCCTGCTGGGCCTGCTCCGCACGCTCGGGCTGGGCGTCGGCGATGTGCAGGAGGATATCGGTGCCGGCCAGCAGCGCGTCGATATGCCCGGAGGTCAGCCGCAGGCGGCCCTCCTGGGCGCCGACCAGGCAGTCCTCCATCACATGGGCGACCTGCACGCCGGCATCCAGCCCGACGATCCGCGCCGCGCCCTTGAGCGAGTGCGCCGCGCGCATGCAGGCTTCGAGCTGGTCGGCCTGGGTCGGGTTGCGCTCCAGCGCCATCAGGCCCTGCACCAGCACCTGCGTCTGAGCCTCCGCCTCCAGGCGGAACAGCTCCAGCATCGATGCGTCCTTCATCTGGTCCGGGGTCATGCGAGGCTCCGGGTGGCGGCATCGAGCAGGGCTTCCTGATCGAGCAGGCGGATGCTGCGGCTGCGCCACAGCATCACGCCGCGGGTAAAGCGATCGGTGGCCGCGTGGTTCTGGGACGAAGCTTCGACTATGGCGCCCTCGTCCAACTCATGGATGCCTTCCACCTCGTCCACCGGCGAGATGATCGGCCCGCCAGCGGCCGCCAGGATCAGCATGCGCGGCACGACGCGGGCGTCGTCACGAGTGGCCGTACGATTGTCGAGGCCGAGCAGCTCGCCCAGGGAAATGCACGCCACCAGGGTGCCGCGCACATTGGCCACGCCCAGCAGCGCTGGCGAGCGCTGGTGCGGCAGCGAGTGCACGACGCAGGACGGTGCCACCTCGGCCAGCGCGCGGGTTGGCAGGCCCAGCCATTCCTCGCCGAGTCGGAAGATCAGGTGCGGGCGGCCCTCTTCGATGGCCACTTCGGTGGGTTCGACAGGCGCCAGCTCCGCACCTTCGCTGCCCAGCGCGTAACGGTCCAGCAGGCTGATGGCGGCGGCGGCATGCACCGGGCAGTTGCGGCAATGGATGTGCTCGGCCAGCTTCGGGCAGCTCCGGTCGCCGCGCACGCCGATGCGGTTCCAGCAGTCGTCCACTGACGGCAGGTCGGATCCAAAGGTGGCGTAGCCGCGTTCAACCATTGCGCTTCACTCCTCGCGCGGCGCGCTCCTGCAGACGCCGGGCGCCGGCCGTGTCGCCCTGGGCCGCGAGCAGTGCGGCCAGGTGCTGCAGGCTTTCCTGATGATCGGGTTTCAGGTACAGGGCCTTGCGGTAGTAGGCCTGCGCCTCGTTACCCTGGCCCTGGGCATCGGCCAGCAGGCCGAGCCAGTAGAAGGCTTCGGCGTCCGGGCCATTCTCGGCCAGCCACGCCTCGCAACGCTGGCGCGCTTCGGCGGCCTGGCCGGCGTTGGCCAGCCGGGCGATCTCCACCAGCGCGTTACCGGCAGGCACAGTGACCGGCTGCTCGGGTTTGGCGGCCAGGCGCGGGCGCACCGGCGCGGGTTTGGGCGGAGCCGGACGTGGGATCGGCGCCGGCGCGGTCCAGTTCAGCGGCGCCACGCGGGGAGCCGGTTCGACGCTTTCCAGCGGGAAGGCGAAGGATTGCGGGACACCCAGCGGACGCAGCCCGATGCGCGACATCAGGCTGGCCTCGGCCGGGCCGATGAACAGCACGCCATCCGGCCGCGTCAGGCGACACAGCACTTCCACTACCTGCTCCTGGGTCGGCCGGTCGAAATAGATCAGCAGGTTGCGGCAGAACACATAGTCATAGGGCGCCTCGCCGGCCAGCAAGCCCTGCGCCAGCAGGTTACCGACGCGAAAGCGGACCTTGCGGCGCACCGCCTCGGCGAGTTGGTAATCGTTGCCATCGGCGCTGAAATGGCGGTCGCGGAATTCCAGGCTGGAACCGCGGAAGGAGTTGCGGCCATAACGCCCTTCTTCCGCCCGCTCCAGCACCGCGCGGCTGACATCCAACGCATCGACCTGGAAGGCGGACGGTGCCAGTCCTGCGTCCAGCAGTGCCATGACGATCGAGTACGGCTCCTCGCCAGTCGAGCACGGCAGGCTCAGCACACGCAGCGGGCGGCTGCCGGCCAGCTCCAGCACGCGCCGGGACGCGAGATCGGCGAGCGCGCCGAAAGATTCGGGATAACGGAAGAACCAGGTCTCCGGAACGATCACCGCCTCGATCAACGCCTGCACTTCCTCGGTGGAGCCCTGCAGAAGCATCCAGTAATGCTCGCCATTGCCACCGCTGACCTTGTTGCAGCGCTGGCGCACGGCGCGCTCGATCACGGCGTCGCCGACGGACTCGGCGTCCAGGCCGATTCGTTCCTTGAGCAACCGGGCGAAGCGCGGATCGGTGGTCATGCCGGCGCACTCCCGTCCAGCAGCAGGCGCGCGCGGGCTTCGTCGCTGAGCAACTGGTCGACGCTCACGCGCTGCAACAGGCCCTGCTCGTCTTCCAGAACGGGGCCAAGGTAGCGGGCGCTGCCGTTGTCCAGTTCATAGTCGCGGAAGCTCGCCGGGTCGCGGCGCAAGGTGTGGGTGGCCTGTTCGAGGATCAGCCCGAGCCGCTGTTCCTGCCCTTCCGCAACGGCGCGATAGCGCACCAGCACCAGACGCGTACTGGTGCGGCGTGGCGCGCTGTGGCCGAAGGCAAGCTGGCTCATGTCCAGCACCGGCAGCAGCTCGCCACGGTGCGGAAACAGCCCGGCAACCCAGGCTGGTGCTTCCGGCACACGCTTGAGCGCCGGCACCGGCAGCACTTCGATCACGTCATGGACATCCAGCGCATAGCGGTCCGCACCCAGGCGGAATTGCAGGTACAGCCTGCCCGCCGCGGCGGTGTCAGACCTTGAAGCGCGAGACGCCATTGCGCAGTCCGTTGGCCACGAGGTTCAGCTCATCGATGGCGAAGCTGGCCTGACGCAGGGATTCCACGGTCTGCCCGGTGGCCTCGCCCAGCTGCACCAGCGCCTGGTTGATCTGCTCGGCGCCGGTGGCCTGGGCCTGCATGCCTTCGTTGACCATCTGCACACGCGGTGCCAGGGCCTGCACCTGCTGGATGATCTGCGAGAGCTGCTCGCCGACCTGGCCGACTTCGGAAATGCCGCGACGCACCTCCTCGGAGAACTTGTCCATGCCCATTACGCCGGCAGAGACGGCGGACTGGATCTCGCGGACCATCTGCTCGATATCGTAAGTGGCCACGGCGGTCTGGTCGGCCAGCCGGCGCACTTCGGTAGCCACCACGGCGAAGCCGCGGCCGTACTCGCCGGCCTTCTCCGCCTCGATAGCGGCGTTGAGCGACAGCAGGTTGGTCTGGTCGGCCACCTTGACGATGGTGGTGACCACCTGGTTGATGTTGCCGGCGCGCTCGTTGAGGATCGCCAGCTTGGCGTTGACCAGTTCGGCGGCGCCCATCACGTGGTGCATGGTCTCTTCCATGCGCGCCAGGCCGAGCTGGCCGGAGCCGGCCAGGGTGGAAGTCTGCTCGGCAGCCGACGACACTTCGGTCATGGTGCGCACCAGGTCGCGCGAGGTGGCGGCGATTTCCCGCGAGGTAGCGCCGATCTCGGTGGTCGTGGCGGCGGTCTCGGTGGCGGTGGCCTGCTGCTGCTTGGAGGTGGCGGCGATCTCGGTGACCGAGGTGGTCACCTGGATGGCCGAGCGCTGCGCCTGCGAAACCAGGCCCTTGAGCTCCTCGGCCATGCCGTTGAAGCCGGTCTCTATCACCGCGAACTCGTCGTTGCGCTCCATCGCCAGGCGCGTGGTGAAGTCCCCGCTGCCCATCACCTGCAAACCTTTGACCACCTGGCTCACCGGTCCGGTGATGGCACGCATCAGCAACAGGCCGCACACCGCGGCGACGGCGATGGCCAGCAGCAGGGAGATCAGCATGATGGCCTTGGCGGTGGTCACCTCGGTGACGATGTTCGCGGAAGCGGCATCGGCGATCTCCTTGTTCAGCGAGATCAGTTGGTTGAGGGTCTTGCGGCCGTCTTCCCACATGGGCTCCAGGCGATCCAGCAGGAGCTTGCGCGCCGCTTCACGGTCAGTGCCGTAAAGCTGCAGTACCTGGCCCAGCAACGCGTCGTACTCGCTCGCCTGCTGCTTGAAGTGGGCGAGGATCTCATGGTCGCGCGGATCGTTGACGGTGCGTTCGTAGGAGGCAATGCGCTCGATCAGGGTGTCGTGATTGGCACGGAACTCCTGGCGACGAGCCTCGTCGAGGGCCTTGCCGTCGCTCAGGCCGACCAACACCTGGGTCAGCAGGATACTGTCAGTCCAGGCCGAGCGGACGGTTGTCAGGGCGTAAGTGCCAGGCATGGCGTCCTCACTGACCCGCTTGGTGCTGGCCTCGACGCGCAGCAGGCGGGTGTAGGAAATCACCACCATCAGCAGCATGATCGCGATGACGACGGCAAAGCTGGCCAGGATGCGTTGGCGTAAAGTCCAGTTCTTCACAGCGTTCCCCAGGAGATTTGTGGCGTACTGATGTAGGAAGGATTCGGGGAAACACGCCGCGAAAGTAAATTCCTACCAAATCATCAGCAAGATAGGACATATAGTATCCGCAGACACCGGAACCTTTTCTCTTTATTCCGAATTTTTAGCACGCTGGTTCTGCCACTCTCACTCTTCCTGTCCTTCGGCCAATCCAAGACTCATGCTCAGCCTTGCCCTGGCCGCCCACCTTGGCCTGTTCCTCTCAGCCTTCACCGCCGCCACCCTGCTGCCACTGCAATCCGAAGCCTTGCTCGTGGCTCTGCTGCTGGGCGGCCAGTACCCCGTGTGGTCGCTATTGCTGGCCGCGAGCCTGGGCAATGTGCTCGGCTCGCTGGTGAACTGGCTGCTGGGCCGGGGTCTGGAGCGCTGGCGCGGGCGCCGCTGGTTTCCGGTGAGCGATGCGGCGCTGGAGAAAGCCCAGCGCCATTACCGGCGCTTCGGCAACTGGTCGCTGCTGCTCAGCTGGGCGCCGGTGATCGGTGACCCGCTGACACTGGTCGCCGGTGTCATGCGCGAGCCCCTGTGGCGTTTCCTGCTTCTGGTCAGCGTCGCCAAGGTCGGGCGCTACGCCGTACTGGCCTGGCTCACGCTCGCCTGACTTGCCCTTGGTCAGAACGGCCAGGAATTTCCTCTGCGAGTCCTGTTTTGCCACTGCAGCGAAAAATTGGCGCCAAGTAATATCACCGCGCCATCACCGTGCATGGCAGAGCCTGCCGGCTCCACACAATGGATGAAGAAAAGGGAAATTCACGATGTTCAGAAGCATGAGTATTGGCCGCCGCGCGTCCCTGGGTTTCGCTGTCATGGGCCTGCTCCTGGTGTTTCTTGGGTTGTTCTCGCTGTACAAGCTGTCGACCCTGCGCGCCGCTTCCGAGGAAATCGACAGCAACTGGCTGCTGAGCATCAGCCAGATGAACCAGCTGTCGGGCGACATCGCCCGCATCCGCCTGGAATCCATGCGCCTGCTGGTCAACCACGACAGCACCGCGCGCCAGCACAGCCTGGAGCTGATCGCCGAAGCGCGGCAGGACAAGGACAAGGTGCTGGCCGACTACCGCCGGCTGATCCTCAGCAGCGAAGAGCAGCAGCGCACCGATGAACTTCGCCAGGCGCTGGACGGCTACCTGGGCTTTGTCGACCAGTTGCTGGAAAAGGTCCGCCAGAACGACGAGGAAGGCGCGCTGCACATCCTCAACGGCAACATCACCCAGCAGGGCGCCGAACTGAACAAGCGCCTCACCGCGCTGATCGACCTCAACCGCAACGGCGCCGCTGCTGCCGCCGACCGCGCCGTGGAGCAGTTCCAGAGCGGCCGAATGGTGGTCGGCGGCATTCTGCTGCTGAGTGTCGGCCTGACCCTGCTACTGGCCTGGCAACTCACCCGCAGTATCGTCGTACCGCTAAGCCAGGCGGTGCGCGTGGCCCAGACCATCGCCAGCGGCGACCTGAGCCAGCGCTTCGGCATCGAGGGCCGTGACGAGCCGGCACAGTTGCTCAAGGCCCTCGCGGAGATGCAGACCAGCCTGCGCGAGACCATCCGTGGCATCGGCAATTCGGCCAGCCAGCTGGCCTCGGCCGCCGAGGAAATGCACAGCGTCATGGACGACAGCAGCCGCGCGCTGCAGCAGCAGAGCGACCAGATCGAGATGGCCGCCACCGCGGTCAACCAGATGACCAGCGCCGTGGAGGAAGTCGCCAGCAACGCCGCCTCGACCTCCGCCGCCTCCCGCGAGGCCATCGACGCCGCGCGCAGCGGCAGCGAGCGGGTGGACGAAACCTCCAGCGCCATCGGCATCCTGGCTGGTGAAGTGGGCCAGGCTTCGCAGCAGGCCGAAGCCCTGGCAAACCAGGCGCAGGACATCGGCAAGGTGCTGGAAGTGATCCGCAGCGTCGCCGAGCAGACCAACCTGCTGGCGCTCAACGCCGCCATCGAAGCCGCCCGCGCCGGCGAGGCCGGGCGTGGTTTCGCGGTGGTCGCCGACGAGGTTCGCTCGCTGGCCCAGCGCACGCAGAGCTCGACCCGTGAGATCGAGGAGCTGGTGTCGGCCATCCAGAACGGCAGCGATCGCACCGTCACCGCGCTGCTCAGCAGTACCGCCCACGCCGAGCGCACCGTCAGCCGCACCGGCGAGGCAGGCGACTCGCTGCAGGTGATCCTGCAACGCATGTCGCTGATCAACGAACGCAACCTGGTGATCGCCAGCGCCACCGAGGAACAGGCCCAGGTCGCCCGCGAGGTGGACCGCAACCTGCTGACCATCCGCGACCTGGCGACCCAGACCTCGGCCGGTGCCACCCAGACCAGCGCGGCAAGCCAGGAACTGTCGCGGCTGGCCGTGGACCTGAACGGCATGGTGGCGCGCTTCGTGGTCTGACGGCCCATGGCCCTACTCCCGTTTCGCCGTCGAGCTGGCGAAACGGGACGAGATGACAGGGAATTTTTCCGGTAACTTCCTATCCAATGGCCATCATGGAACGCCACAGGGTGGATAGATGAAACTGTTGAAATTCTCGGCCGTGCTGGCCGCAGCCGCATTGTTGAGCGCCTGCGGGGGGAACGAGGCCAAGGTCTGCGGCTCGGACGACGTGAAGAACCAGCTGGTGAAGGTCTTCCTCTCCGGCGCGCTTTCCGCCCAGTCCGATGCGCTGAGCAAGGCCGAGCTGAAGGACGTGGCGATCATCGACAAGGACCCGGACAGCGGCGTACTGGAATGCGTCGGCACCCTGACCGTACCGGTGGTCGGCCAGGTCGCCTCGGGCACCCTGAAGTACCAGATCGCCCCGGCGGCCAAGTCCGAGCACGACTACCTGCTGCTGCTCGCCGATGGCCCGCTGGCCAATGCCTTCGCCAAGCGCATCGAGGGGATGATCCCGCAGCAGTGAGGTTATCCACAGGCAATGAAAAACCGGCCCAGATGGCCGGTTTTTCATTGGGCGGGCATTTTGTAGGAGCGATGGCCCCTGGGAACGCCATTGAAAATGGAGTCCGCTGCGCAGGACAACATCGGCTTGCGGCGTATCCTCCAGGGAACTTTCGGCTTAAAAACCTTCCAGATCGATCAGCTCGCCCTCGAAGCGCAGCCAGCCGCCCTCTTCATTCGCCTCGCCACCCTGGATCTCGCCGTAATAGGACAACCCGTTATCCAGCGTCACGCAGACGTGGGTCGGCTCTTCCGGGGCATCCAGCTGGCCCTTGAAACGCACCTCGATCACGCCTTCTTCGGGAGCGCTGAGGGTGATGGTGACGCGGGCGTTATCCACTGCTTCGGCTTCGCGGCCCCAGTGCTCGGCGCTGACGGTAACGGTGGCGATCTCTTGACTCATGCTCGAACTCCAATACGAATGGCCCGCTGCGCAGGCCAAGTCGGCATAGGGTAAGCGACACCGTGTCGCCGCGATACCTCCCCGCCATGAACAAGGCCCGCATCGCGCGGGCCTCGTTCACTTCAAGCGCCGGTCAATCGGCGTGGATGTCGTTGTCCTTGGTCTCGCGCAGGAACAGCAGCGAGCACACCAGGCTCATCGCCGTCACCAGCACCGGGTACCACAGGCCGTAGAAGATGTTGCCGGTATACACCACCAGGGCGAACGAGATGGTCGGCAGCAACCCGCCGAACCAGCCGTTACCGATGTGGTACGGCAGCGACAGCGAGGTGTAGCGGATGCGTGTCGGGAACAGCTCGACCATCAGCGCCGCCAGCGGGCCATAGCAGCAGGTGGCGATGAAGATCAGCGCGACGATGATGGCCACCACCATCGGCCGGTTCACCAGCGAGGAATCAGCCACGGTCGGGTAGCCGGCATCTTTCACCGCTGCGCCCAGCGCGGCGGCGTCGAAGCCCTCGATGCGCTTCTCGCCGACGGTCACCACCAACTCGCTACCAGCCGGCGCGGCCAGCGTGCTATAGGGCACGCCGCCTTTCACCAGCAGGGTCTTGGCCTTGTCGCAGGCGCTGTCGAACTTGGCCTTGCCCACCGGATCGAACTGGAAGGTGCAGGTGGCCGGGTCCGCCATCACGGTGACCGGCGCCTGGCGCGAGGCCGCGTCGATCTGCGGGTTGGCGTAGTGGGTCAGCGCTTTGAACAGCGGGAAGTACAGCACCGTGGCCAGCAGCAACCCGGTGATCAGCACCGGCTTGCGACCGACCTTGTCCGACAGCCAGCCCATGATCACGAACAGCGGCGCACCGATCACCAGCGCAACGATCAGCATCCCGTTGGATAGCGCCGGGTCGACCTTGAGCACCTGGGTGAGGAAGAACATCACGTAGAACTGCGCCGCGTAGAAGGTCACCGCCTGGCCGGCATTGATGCTGAACAGCGCGATCAGCACGATCTTCAGGTTGCTCCAGCGGGTGAACGATTCCTTGAGCGGCGACTTGCTCACCTTGCCCTCGGCCTTCATCTTCAGGAACGCCGGCGACTCGTGCATGGACAGGCGAATCCAGGTGGAGATGCCCAGCAGCACGATGGAAATCAGGAATGGCAGGCGCCAGCCCCAGGTTTCGAACTCCGGCCCGGTGAGCTGGCGGCAACCCCAGATCACCACCAGCGACAGCAGCAGCCCGCCGGTGGCGGTGCACTGGATCCAGCTGGTGTAGGCGCCGCGTTTGTGGTCCGGCGCGTGTTCGGCCACGTAGATCGCCGCGCCGCCGTACTCCCCGCCCAACGCCAAGCCCTGCAACAGGCGCAACACGATGAGGATGACCGGTGCCGCCACGCCGATGGTGGCGTAGGCCGGCAGCAGGCCGACGGCGAAGGTCGACAGGCCCATCAGCAGGATGGTGACAAGAAAGGTGTACTTGCGCCCGATCATGTCGCCCAGGCGGCCGAACACCAGCGCGCCGAAGGGACGGACGAGGAAGCCGGCGGCGAACGCCAGCAGGGCGAAGATGAAGGCAGTGGTATCGTTGACCCCGGCGAAGAAGTGCTTGGCAATGATCGCCGCCAGCGATCCGTAGAGGAAGAAGTCGTACCACTCGAACACCGTGCCGAGCGACGAGGCGAAGATCACCTTGCGCTCGTCGCGACGCGTGGTCGCGGGACGCTCATAGGAGCTGGGCTGTGCTACATCGGTCATTACGGGCTCTCCTGCCCCTTCTGGGGGCTCTTGTTTTTGTCAGCCTCGACTGCCGCGGCTTTCATACCGCGCGATACCGGTTGTCTTGCTACACGCCAAATAAAAAGCGGGCAGACGGGATCGCCGTCACGCCACCGGAGCTTCCTCCTGTGTGCGCCCACTGGAAGGGATGACCTCCGCGCCGCGCGCGGGTTCGCTCAAAATCATCTGCGCGGCCTTTTCCGCGATCACCAGCACCGGCGAACAGCTGTTGCCGGAGGTCAGGCTGGGCATGATCGAAGCGTCGGCGATGCGCAGGCCGGGAATGCCATGCACGCGCAACTGGCTGTCCACCACCGCCCCCCCGCCCTGCCCCATGCGGCAGGTACCGGCCGGGTGGAAGATGGTGGTGCCGATCTCGGCGGCGGCGCGGTGCAGGTCTTTCTCGGTCTGGTAATCCGGGCCGGGCTTGAACTCCACCGGGTTGAAACGCGCCAGCGCGGGTGCGGCGGCGATACGCCGGGTCAGGCGGATGGCATCGGCGGCTACGCGCAGGTCCTGTGGGTGGCTCAGGTAGTTGGGCTGGATCACCGGTTTGTCGCGCGGGTCGAGCGAACGCAGCGTGACCGAGCCACGGCTCAATGGGCGCAGGTCGCACACCGAAGCGGTGAACGCCGGGAAGCTGTGCAACGGCTCGCCGAAGCGCTCCAGCGACAGCGGCTGCACGTGGTATTCGAGGTTGGCCGAACGCTGGCCGGGGTCGGACTTGGCGAACGCGCCCAGTTGGCTCGGCGCCATGGACAGAGGCCCGCTGCGCTTGAACAGGTACTCCAGGCCCATGCCCATCTTGCCCCACAGCGTCGAGGCGATCTGGTTCAGCGAAGGTGCGCCGTTCATGCGGTAGATCAGGCGCAGCTGCAGGTGATCCTGCAGGTTGCCGCCGACGCCGGAGAGCTCATGGCGCACTCCGATTCCGTGCTTCTCCAGCAGATCGCGCGGACCGATGCCCGAGCGTTGCAGCAACACCGGCGTGTTGATCGCCCCGGCGCAGAGGATCACCTCGCGCCGGGCCCGCAGTTCACGCCGAGCCCCCTGCCAGTTCACTTCCAGGCCCACCGCGCGACCGTTTTCCAGCAGTACACGATGGGCTTCGACGTGGGTCAGCACGGTGAGATTGGCGCGGTTGGCAATGGGCCGCAGGAAAGCCTTCGACGCATTCCAGCGAACGCCGGAACGCTGGTTCACCTGGAAATAGCCGCAGCCTTCGTTGTCGCCGCCATTGAAGTCCTCCACCGAGCGCACGCCGGACTGCGCCGCCGCTTCGCGGAAGGCATCGAGGATCGCCCACGACAACCGCTGCTTCTCCACCCGCCATTCGCCGCCGGAGCCGTGCAAGTCGCTTGCGCCGGCGAAGTGGTCCTCCATCTTCATGAATAGCGGCAGCAGGTCGTTCCAACCCCAGCCAGGATTGCCCTCGGCCGCCCAGCCGTCGTAGTCCAGCGCCTGGCCGCGCATGTAGATCATGCCGTTGATCGAGGAGCAGCCGCCCAACGTGCGCCCGCGCGGGTACTTGATGGCGCGGCCGTTCAGGCCCGGCACCTTTTCGGTGTCGAAACACCAGTCGGTGCGCGGGTTGCCGATGCAATAGAGGTAACCGACGGGGATGTGGATCCAGGGATAGTTGTCCGGGCCGCCGGCTTCGAGCAGCAGCACGCGGTTGGCGGGGTCGGCGGACAGGCGGTTGGCCAGCAGGCAGCCGGCAGGGCCCGCGCCAACGATCAGGTAGTCATAAGCATCCAGTGCCTGCGGCATGGAAAGCACCTCGTCGTTTCTTGTTCTTTTGGGTATGACGACTGAGCCTAGTCGTTCGTTCGTGATAAAAGAACAGTCGTTTCGAGTCACCTGCTGTGCGTTTTCTAACAGTGCGCCTTCTGCCAACGAGAGCCGCCCATGTTCGACTGGAATGACCTGCGCTACTTCCTCGAGCTGCACCGCAGCGGCCGCCTGCTGACCACCGCCAAGCGCCTGGGCACCACCCACGCCACCGTGGCGCGGCATATCGAGAGCATCGAGCGTGACCTCGGCACCCAGCTGTTCGCCCAGCACACCGGCGGCTACCAGCTCACCCCGGCCGGCCAGGCGCTGCTCAAGCACGCCGAGGCCATGGAAAACACCGCCCTCCTCGCCCAGGAGGAAATGAGCCAGGCCATCTCGCCGCTGGGGCAGATCCGCATCGGCGTCACCGAAGGCCTGGGCACCATGTTCCTCGCCCCGCGCATGGGCGAACTGATGCAGAGGTATCCCGGGCTGGAGGTGGAACTGGTGTCGGTGCCACGCTTCGTCAGCATCACCAACCGCGAGGCGGACATCGCCATCACCCTGGAACGCCCCAGCGCCGACCTACTCATCAGCCGCCTGCTCACCCGCTACCGCCTGAGCCTGTTCGCCAGCCCCGCCTACCTGGAAAACGCCCCGCCCCTGCGCGACCGCGAGGACCTCAGCCAGCACCCGTGGATCGGCTACGTCGACGACCTGCTGTTCAGCCAGGAACTGCTGTTCCACCACAGCTTCTGCCGCCACCCGCAGGTGGTGTTCCGCAGCACCAGCGTGGTTGCCCAGCAACAAGCCGCCCAGGCGGGCATCGGCATCGCCATCCTCCCGCAGTACATGGGCCTGCACGACCCACGGCTGGTGCCGGTGCTGCCGGAGGAGTTCATCGAACGGGAATACTGGATGTGCACGCGGCGCGAGTTGCACCGGTCGGTGCGGCTGAGGCTGGTGTGGGATTTCCTGGTGGAGGTCTGCGGCCGCGAACAGGGCATTCTCGTCGAGGGGAAGAACGCAGCTCCCTAGCCACGCGGGCCGTTGCACATGCCGCACCGTCGCGCCAAGACTGCCGTGGCGCAGTGCGGCTATTCCGTAGGGGCAGGAGCGCCGCTCTTCACGCTTCCTCAACCACACCAGTCGCAATTCGGTGGACTGGCAGACGAAGACCATCGCATCAAGGGCATCAATGAAGGCCAGCGGTTCGTAAACGCCCGCGATTCCCCGTCCTGTCGTCCTGAGAAAGCCGTCCTACCCCCGAAGAGGACACTCTGTTCCTCAGCAAACCCTGATTCCAGAGCAGGCTCTGCCTGAAGCGTCTGATTTGGATGCCGCGCTATACAACACCATTGCTGAACACGGGCTGAACAAACATAACTTCCTTGTCCAGATAGCACATGCCAGTGCTGCCCATCCCTGACAGGAAGTACAGAGATGAATGCTCCAGCCTCGCAGGAAGTCCCGTCCTCGCCCCTCGACACGGGCCTTCAATGCCTGATTACGCTGTCGAGCTTCCACGGCATCGCCGCCAGCGCCGAGCAACTGCGCCACGAATTCGCCGAAGGCGCCCAAACCTTTGACCGCGACCGCCTATTACTCGCCGCCCGGAAACTTGGGCTGCTCGCCAAATCCGCACAGTCACAACCATTACGCCTGGCACAAACGCCACTGCCCGCCATTGCCGAAGCCGTCGACGGCAGCTTCTTCATCCTTGCCCGTGTCGATCAGGGCCAGGCGTTGATCCAAGTCCCCGGACAACGCCCCGAAGCGATACCGCTGGCCAATCTGAAGGAACGCTGGAACGGCCGGCTGATCCTGTTGCGGTCCCAGGCGTCCATTGGTGGTGAACTGGCACGTTTTGACTTCACCTGGTTCATTCCCGCCATCGTCCGCTACCGCAAATTGCTCAGCGAGGTATTGATTGCCTCCTTCTTCCTCCAGCTGTTTGCCCTGCTGACGCCATTGTTCTTTCAGGTAGTGATGGACAAGGTCCTGGTCCATCGGGGCCTGTCCACCCTCGATGTGCTATGTGTCGGGCTGCTGACCATCCTCATCTTCGAAAGCCTGCTCAGCGGCCTGCGCACCTACGTCTTTGCCCACACCGCCAGCCGCATCGATGTGGAGCTGGGCTCACGCCTGTACCGCCATCTGATCGCCCTGCCCATCGCCTATTTCCATGCACGACGGGTCGGCGACTCGGTAGCGCGGGTGCGCGAGCTGGAGAACATTCGCAGTTTCCTGACGGGTAATGCGATCACGCTGCTGCTGGATCTGCTGTTCTGCGTGGTGTTCATCGCGGTGATGCTGGTCTACAGCGGTTGGCTGACGCTGGTGGTGATCTTGTCATTGCCGGTCTACGTGCTGCTGTCGCTGCTTATCACCCCACCCTTGCGCGCTCGCCTGCAGGAGAGCTTCAACCGCGGCGCGGAGAACCAGGCCTTTCTGGTCGAATCCCTCAACGGCATCGACACCCTGAAATCCCTGGCAGTGGAGCCGCAGTCCACACGGCGTTGGGACAACCAACTGGCCGCTTACGTCGCCGCCAGTTTTCGCACACAGGTTCTCTCTACGCTGGCGAACGAGGGCGTCGGCCTTATCGGCAAGCTGGTGACCGTGATGACCCTTTGGCTCGGCGCGCGCCTGGTCATCGAGGGAGACTTGTCGGTCGGCCAGTTGATCGCCTTCAACATGCTTGCCGGCCGCGTGGCCCAGCCGATCATGCGCCTCGCTCAGCTATGGCCGAATTTCCAGCAGACCGGCGTTTCCATGCAGCGCCTGGGCGACATTCTCAATACCCGCAGCGAGGCCGGACTCGGCCAGCGCAGCTCGCTGCCGCCGTTGCGCGGTCGGATCGAGTTCGATAAGGTGTATTTCCGCTATCGCAGCGATGGCTCGGAAGTACTGCGCGGCATCAGCCTGGATATTCGCCCAGGCGAGGTAATCGGCATCGTCGGCCGCTCGGGCTCGGGCAAGAGCACTCTCACCCGTCTGTTGCAACGCCTTTACGTGCCCGATCGTGGGCGGGTACTGGTGGATGGCATGGACCTGGCGCTGGCCGAAATGTCTTCGCTGCGTCGGCAGATCGGCGTGGTGTTGCAGGAAAACCTGCTGTTCAACCGCAGCATCCGCGACAACATCGCCCTCACCGACCCAGGCGCGGCGCTGGAGCGGGTGATCGAGGTCGCCCACCTGGCCGGCGCCCACGAGTTCATCCTGGAACTGCCCGAAGGCTACGACACTATCGTCGGCGAACACGGCGCCTCACTTTCGGGCGGCCAGCGGCAACGCATCGCCATCGCCCGTGCGCTGCTGAATAACCCGCGCATCCTGATCTTCGACGAGGCCACCAGCGCGCTGGACTACGAGTCCGAGCGGATCATCCAGCAGAACATGCGCGCCATCTGCCAGGGCCGCAGCGTCATCATCATTGCCCACCGCCTGAGTGCGGTGCGTCGAGCCAACCGCATCGTGGTGCTGGAGCGCGGGCAGATCGTCGAGCAAGGCAGTCATGCCGAACTGTTGCTCCTTGAGCAGGGCCACTACGCGCGCCTGAACCAGTTGCAGCACGGTGACGACCAATGAGCGCCCATCGCGAGCTGCTGCAGCGCTATCGTCTGGCGTGGAACCACGCCTGGGGCCTGCGCCACAGCCTGGACACAACTCCGCGCTTGCCTCACGAAGCACAGTTTCTCCCCGCCGCCTTGGCCTTGCAGGAAACCCCCGTTCACCCGGCCCCTCGCTACCTGCAATGGCTGATCATGACGCTGGCGACACTGGCCGTTCTCTGGGCCGTCCTGGGCCAGGTGGATGTGGTCGCCACCGCCAACGGACGCATCGTCCCCAGTGGCCGCAGCAAGGTCATCCAGCCGCATGAAGTCGCCGTGGTGAAGGCCATTCACGTCACCGATGGCCAGGCCGTGAAGGCCGGCGATCTGCTGGTGGAGCTAGACCCGAGCCAGACCAGCGCCGATGTCGAGCGATTAGGCAGCGATCTGCTCGCCAGCCAGGTGGATGCAGTTCGCGCGCAGGCCATGCTCGATGCGATCACCAACCAACACCCCCCCACCAACGTCGCCGCCAAACTGCCACAAGCCAGCGTTGAGCAACAACAAGCCGCCAACCTCTGGCTGCAAGGTCAGTACCAGGAGTTGCGCAGCGGCCTGGCGCAGCAGGAAGCGGTGATTGCCCAGCGCAGCGCAGAAATCCAGGCCGCGAGACTGTCAGCCAGCAAACTGGAGCAGATGCTGCCCATCACCCGGCGCATTACTTCCGACTATGCGCGCCTGGCGGAGCAAGGGTTGGTGCCCAAGCACCACTACCTGAACAAGCAGCAGGAGCAGATGGAGCAGGAGCGTCAACTGACCGAGCAGCAAAGCCGCATACTCGAACTCACATCAGCGCGGCAAGCCGCGCAACAGCAACGGGAAACCACCCTGGCGCAAAACCGCCGCGCCATGCTCGACCTGTTGCACCAGTCCGAGCAGAAAGCCGCCGCCCTGCAACAGGAGCTGCACAAGGCCGAACGCCTGGACAGCCTCACCCGCCTCACCGCTCCGGTGGACGGCACCGTCCAGCAACTGGCGATCCATACCGCTGGTGGCGTGGTCACCGAAGCGCAACCGCTGATGGTGCTGGTGCCCCGCGACCAACCGATAGAAATCGAAGCCCAGCTGGAGAACAAGGACATTGGCTTTGTGCATCCGGGCCAGGACGTGGCCGTAAAGATCGAGGCCTTCAACTTCACCAAGTACGGCGTGCTCCACGGGAAAGTGCTGAGCCTCTCCGAGGACGCTATTGAGGACGAAAAGCGCGGGTTGCTCTATAGCCTGCACATCGAACTCAACCAGAACCATATCCGTGTGGGCAGCGAAGATTTGCCGCTGACACCGGGAATGGCAGTGCGTGCGGAAATTAAGACCGATCGACAACGGGTTATTGACTACTTCCTCAGTCCGTTGAAGCGATACATGGATGAGAGCTTGGAGGAAAGATGACATGCAAGTAAGCATCGTGAATTTAAAAGCGCACCCATGAAAACTCAGCACACCGACAAACACTTAACCAAACGGAAATGCAGACATGACCAATATGACACCCTATTCACAATCCGGGCAGGATGAAATCGACTTCATACTTAAAAAAGGCGAATCCGCTAGAAAATGGATACTACCCGCAAACAAAACTATAACTTGGTCAACACTTGCAAACCAAGACACAGGAGTACTCGGGTCAAATTTCGGATTCACAGACCCCGCTCAAAAATCACTAATCAGCTCAGTACTCCAAAGATATTCAGAAGTGACAAATGTCAACTTCCTCTATACCTCCCCTTCCTTCAGCCCCGTGGCCGACCTACTGATATATAACATGCGCACCGACGCTTATAATGGCGTAGCCGTCGTCAACCCAGGCGACCAATATGCAACTATCGGCTTACGTGTTGAACATCAAAACACCCCCCAAGGCTGGGCAGTTACAGCTCATGAGGTCGGACACATTTTAGGCCTGCAACACACACATGAAAAAATCAATAACGAATGGATCTACTCCTCCAACGCTTCAATGTACAACAAAATCGATACAGTCATGTCATACAATAGCGTAAGAAAATTTTACTATGAGTACCAAGCAGAACCAACCGATTTAGGTATTTATGACATCGCCGCAATTCAATATCTTTACGGAGCAAATACCTCATTCAACAGCGGCGACACGATCTACAAATACTCATATGTTCCATTCTATAGCACGATATGGGACGGCGGCGGTATAGACACAATCGATCTCAGTAACTTCACATCCGGATCAAATCTAAATCTAAACAATGGAACCCGCAGCGACATATTTTTCAGACCCACCAACGAGACATTTGCATCGCACGTTTTCATGGGTGCGCGCGCTTTAGGCATCGCCTATGGAGCCAACATAGAGAATGCTCGAGGCACGCAGGGAAATGACACCATACAAGGAAATGAATTAAACAACATAATATGGGGGGAGAATGGTGACGATGTAATCTACGGAAACGCGGGAAATGACATCCTATATGGCGGCGCGGGCAATGATATTCTGGATGGCGGCGCAGGTAATGACATTCTCGATGGGGGCACGGGTACCGATACGCTCAGAGGTGGAACGGGCGACGACCGATACATCATTGACAACGTAGGAGACGTTATCATAGAGAACCCCGGAGAGGGATATGACTCAATCGAAATATTCGGCGCCTCCATATCTCAATACGCCCTCCCCGACAACATAGAAGGCATAAACTGCACTCAAGCCAGCGGCAATATGGCGCTAACTGGGAATAATTTAGATAATATAATAATAGGGACAAATGGTGACAATTTAATTACAGGCGGAAGAGGAAATGACAAACTTCAAGGAAACGGGGGTAGCGACACCTATATATTCAACAAAGGAGATGGCTCCGACACAATCCTGGAGGCTCAAAGAAGCACAAACCCATTCGACATTGACATTCTAAAGTTTGGCCAAGGGATAAACTTTGACCAACTTTGGTTTAGCAAGGAAAATATCTCCGGCTCGTTAGTTGTAAAAATCATAGGAACAAGCGACAAAGTTTCCATTGATTTCTGGTACCCCAGCAGCAGTGGGACCCCTAATTGGTCAGAGTGCTATATAGAAAAGTTCCAGACCAGCAACGGCAAAACCTTAAATTACGACAAGGTCGACCAATTAGTTAATGCCATGGCGGCGTTTTCACCTCCTGCACTTGGTCAGACCACCCTCCCCCCCCAACTATCAGCAAGCACTTGCACCGGTTATAGCCGCTGCTTGGAGTTGACGTAGCTTCGGCGGTGCTCGCAAGAGCATCGCCATTTATATATCCATGGATCAAAAAATGCCAAAATTCAGCATAATACTTACCGTCTACAATGGAGAGCAATTTCTCAACATCAATACATGAAGAGATTTGCGAGCAGCGTGACGATCTTCTTCAGACCTGCCAACGTTTCTGGAGTGGAAAAACTGTGAAGATCAAAGTTTCATCTTTGGTGCCAACCTTGCGGCTCGCCTGTCATTTAATCTAACGCAACGACGCCGAGTCGAGCGCCTCACAGAAGTGCGGAAAGTGGCGCTCGACAAGTACGTCCGGCAGGATGAACTGTGGAAAGCTCTTCGATGAATTGTTTTTGTGTAGCACATGTAAGCACAAACCGGAGTCATCAACAGGAAGAGCGATGTGTGCACCCCTGTTGCGCGCCGCCGTTGCAAAAAGCCCATCCTCGTTGAAAGAAATTGGCTCGAACGGATGCTCGGCCCAGAGACGTTTCGTATAAAAATAGCTAAAACCGAATCCAAGATGGTTCTCGAGAAACGCCTGACTTCCTTCAGGAATTTCGTGAAGTGTAACCGGTCTACCGCTCCAACAGAAATGCAAACCGGCCTTGCACATCAGATCCCAATAGGCAAATTTTTTATACACTCTGCTATAGATGAAGAATGCGCTTAGCTTTACAAAGTCAGCCCCATGCAACCGCATCTGGCCAAGCATCGCTGCAAGATAATTTGGCGCATAGACTTCATCATCATCAAAGTGGGCGATAATATCGCCCCTGGCAATTTCATTGGCTAGATTGCGCTTCTCGCCGATTGTCTTTCGCGAAGGCAAATGTCGATAAACAACTCGAGAATCACTCAAGCTTTCCATAAAAGCACTTGGTTTATCACTGTCATCGATAACTACCCATTCCAGAGACTCTACACTTTGCGAGCAGAACGAACGATAAGCAAACGGTAGCAGCGACTCACGATTCCATGTGGGGGTTATGACGCTTATTGCGGGCTTAACCGCGACAGAATGCCGGCTAGGTGACATGCAAAAATCCCTCCTTTATTGATTTTTCATCCTATAGCGATACTCTCGAATAAGCATCTAACTGGAAACCTGTGTAGAGAACCAATTTCAAACCGTGAACCAACGCATGAACACACTATCAATTACAAACTCTTTACCCCCATTAAATCCCTCTGTCCCAACAACTAATAATCAAGAAGCTCAAAAGCCAGCACCGCCCTAACCTGGGACACTCAAATAAAATCTATCCCATACCTTTCAGGAATTCCTGACAGCAATTTCCGAATTACTTAAACGGAATTCCCCTGAAGATATCGGCATCCCATACTGGAGACATTTCATGCGCCAGCGCCAACCCAGACTGTCAGTACAAACCATTGTCGATGCGCTCAACAGCGGAGCCCCCGCTCGTGGTGAAGCTCTGGCGCGACAACTGCTTCGTAGCCAACCGCGCAACGCCGAGGCTCTTCATTTGTGCGGAGTCGCCTGTCTAAGCCAAGGCAAGGCAACACTGGCGCGAGAGTTGATCAAGCGCGCCCTAACCGTACGCAAGGATGCTACCTATTACTTGAATTTGGCTCTGGCCGAGCGAGCACTGAGCAATGACAACGCCGTGGAGGAGGCATTCCGGTGCTGCCTGCAACTACAACCACGGAATGCACAAGCGGCCAACAACCTGGCGAACCTCTGTAACAAGCAACGCCGCTACGCAGAAGCCGAACAATTTTACCGCCAGGCCATTGCCAGCAACCCCGGCTACCTCCTGGCCTACAAAAACTTTGGGAACCACCTGTGCGAATGCGGCCAAAGTGAGACGGCTATTCCCGTTCTTACTCAAGCACTCACGCTGGGCCCGGATAGAACCGACCTCCAACTGGAACTGGCCAGAGCGCTACGAAATCGAAAACGCTTCAGCGAGGCCGCTAAATGGTTTGCCGAGGCCAAGCAATGGGACGATTTGCAATTGGCTCTGCGCACACTGGGTAGCTGGCCCCAACTGGCAGCAGTTGACACTGAGCTTCTGCAGAAACTGCAAACATCACCACAGGATGCGTTCACCCCCTGGAGCCTGATCAACTTGCCCGGACTTTCCCCGGAACTACACCGTGATGCCGCTCGCCACTTTGCCGAGTCGCGCTGGTCACAGGAGCTGCTCGCCTCACCCTTGAGCAGCGAGCCCACAGAGGGCGAATGCCTACGCATCGGCTACCTGTCCAGCGACTTCTATGACCACGCGGCGATGCACCTGATGATGGGCGTGCTGGAGGCGCACGACTGCGCCAGGGTGGATATCCACCTATTCGACTACAGCCCCGAGCGCGACGATGACTTCACCCGCCGCATCGCCGCAACTGGCCTGCACCGCCACAACCTGCGCGAGCTGTCCGACGAGGCGGCGGCGAAGCTGATCGCCGAGCAGCGCCTGCACATCCTGGTGGACCTGAAGGGCTACACCACCGGCGCACGCCAGGGCATCACCGCATTGCGGCCGGCGCCGGTGATCATAAATTGGCTGGGCTATCCGGGCAGCCTGGGGCATCCACGCCTGGCGGATTACCTGATCGGTGATCCGACCGTGACGCCAGCCGAGCACGCTGCGCATTTCAGCGAGACGCTGGCGCTGATGCCCCATAGCTACCAACCCAATGACCGGGACCGCCCCTTGAACCCGCCGCCTGGTCGAACGGAGGTCGGGCTACCGGAACAAGGCGTGGTGTTCGCCAGTTTCAACCAGTTGCTCAAGCTCAATCCGGGCGAATTCGACCTGTGGTGCCGATTGCTGCGGGAGGTGCCTGGGGCCGTGCTCTGGCTGCTGGAGCCCGAGGTCGAGGAGGCCCGCGACAATCTTCGGCGCGAGGCACAGCAGCGTGGAGTGGCCGCCGAACGCCTGATCTTCGCACCGCGCCTGAAGCAGGATGAACATCTGGCCCGTCTGTCCCTCGCCGACCTGGCCCTGGACAGTTTCCCCTGCACCTCGCATACCACGGCCAGTGATGCGCTCTGGGTGGGGGTACCGCTGATCACTCGACTGGGCGAGACCTTTACCAGCCGCGTGGCGGGAAGCCTGCTCAAGGCGCATGGTTTTGACGAACTGGTAGCGAAGGATGCAGAGGACTGCTTCGAGCGGCTGAAAGCCCTGGCCCTCAACGACAGCGCACG
This sequence comes from Pseudomonas sp. HS-18, assembly GCF_020401845.1. NCBI lineage: Bacteria > Pseudomonadati > Pseudomonadota > Gammaproteobacteria > Pseudomonadales > Pseudomonadaceae > Pseudomonas > Pseudomonas sp. HS-18. The sequence goes on along the minus strand of NZ_CP084413.1, from coordinate 1,738,170 downwards.
CACTGAGCTGCGCCAGCGGCTGTCGGCAGCGCGGATGGACTCGCCGTTGTTCGACACGGCGCGTTTCACCCGTAATCTGGAAGCCTTGTACCAGGCAATCTGGCAGCACCACTGCACCGAGCCGGAAGAGCGCTCCGAGGTTGTGCTGGCGGTTTAGTTGCAGGACCGAGGGGGACGCCCAGTCCTTGCTCGCGAACCCACCCGGCGCCGGAGCCGGGGGAAGCCTGTTCGCGAGCAAGCTCGCTCCTACAAAAGCAGGAGCGGAAGGGTCACTCCGCGCGGGCGTGCTCGACCTTGTCGGAGGCGGACCAGAGGCGGTAACGGACTTCGACGTCTTTCGGCGCGTAGATCACGATGGGCAGTTTGCTGTTGTAGCGCAGCACGAAGCCTTCACCGATTACCGGGACGAAGTCCTTCTTGCTCTTGCCCTCGGGGCAGGCCATCAGGGTGCTGGCCGGGCCGCTGACCTTGTCCAGGCGGTAGTAGGAGTAACCCCAGCCTTCCAGGGTCTTCTCTTCCAGGGTGCCGCCCAGGCGCTGGCGGTTGCAGTCGACGCTCAGCGTCTTGCCGGCGAGGATCTCGACCTTGAAGTTCTCTTCATGGGCTTGCTTGGGCAGATGGATGACCTGTCGGACGAAGCCGTCCTCGGCCTTGGGATAGGGCGCGACGTCTTCCAGTTTGGCGGCGTTGGCCAGGGTGGCGGTAGCGCTGAGCAACAGCGCGGTGGGCAGGGTGAAACGAGCGAACGGCATGAAGCCTCCTTGCAGAATTGAGGAACGAACGCACCGCGAGGATGCGTTCGTCCGAGCCTCTCTGACCGTCAGATTGTACGAATGCTCCTACGGTCGTGCCCTGAGTTGTATCAAGCTACTTCACCACCGGCCTTCGCCTGCTGTTCCAGGTGCGCCTGGAGTTCCGGGGCGAGGTTGAGGTTGTAGGCCAATTCATCGAGGTAGGTGCGCTCGGCGTCCTGCTGGTCGTCCACCAGCATCACGCTGACCAGGTACATTTCCGCGGCCACGGCCGGATCGCCCTGGGCGGTTTGCGCGACGTCCGCGGCGTCCAGTGGTTTCTGCATTTCGGCGTCGATCCAGGCCTGCAATTGGGGCTCGCCGGCGTGGCGTTGCAGTTCTGCCTGGATCGCCGCCTGCTCGCGCTCATCGATACGGCCGTCCGCCTTGGCAGCCGCGAGCATGGCAGTGAGTATCGCGTGGCTATGGGCTTCGGCCTCGGGGCCATCGAGCTGGTCGACGGTGGTCAGCGATTGCTGCTGCGAGGGATTGGCATTCTGCTGGCGCTGCCAGTTCTGATAGGCCTGGTAGGCCATCATGCCCAGCGAGGCGAGCATGGCGTAGTTGACGCCGCCACCCGTGGAACGCCCCTGGGGAGCGCCGCCGGAACTGGCGCCGCCACCGAGCATGCTGCCCAGCACACCGCCCAGTCCGCCCAGCCCACCACCACCGGAGCCGCCCGCGCTACCACCGCCGAGAATCGAACCCAGTCCGCCGCCTCCGCCGCCGCCCAGCAGCCCGCCGAGCAGGCCACCCAGGCCACCGAGCGGGTCCGCGCCACCGGCGCCGCCCTGTTGCTGTTGCGCCGCCGAGCCCTGTCCGGCCCGCAGCAGTTGTTCCAGTAGATCGGTTGTGTTCATGACCAGTCCCTCGCCATCGCGCGGTGTGCGTTGGGCAACGATAGTCCCGCCACACCGACGCGCCAGCGCCGTCCGCCAGCCGGCCCGGAATGGTCGGGACGCCCGGCGACGGAGACTGATGCCCGGCACCATCGGGTGCCAGGCGAAGCGGCGCAGCCGCGCCCTTTATCCAGCGGATGCGAGGAAGGTCACGCCACTCAGGCGGGCACCGCGTCCAGCGCCTTCTGCGCCTGGGCTTCCAGCTCGACCTTGAGGCCGGCGTCGAGACTCAGCTGGCGCGCCAGTTCATCGAGGTAGGCGCGCTCCATGAAGTTGGTCTCGTCGACCATCAGCAGGCTGGCCAGGTACATCTCGGCAGCCATTTCCTCGCTGGTGGCGGCGCGAGCGACTTCGGCCGGGTCCAGCGGCTTGGCCAGTTCGCGCTCGAGCCAGCCTTGCAGCTCGACGTCGCCAGTGAGCTTGGCAATCTCGCCATCGATCAGTTGGCGTTCGCGATCATCGATATGTCCGTCGGCTTTCGCGGCGGCGACGATGGCCCGCAGGATCGCGTGGCTATGCTGCTCGACCTGTGCCGGCGGCAGGCGGTCAACGGTCTGCGGCTCGCCGCGCGGAGCGCTGGCCTGCTTCTGCTGCCAGTTGCCGTAGGCCTTGTAAGCGAGCACGCCCAGCGCCGCGAGTCCGCCATAGGCGACAACCTTGCCGCCCACCTTGCGCGCCTTCTTGCTACCCATCAGCAGGCCCAGCGCACCGGCTGCCAGGGCGCCGCCACCGGCGCCGGACAGCAGGCTGCCCAGGTCCAGGCCGCCCTTTCCGCCTTGCGCGCCCTGGCCGCCGCCCTGCTGGGTCAGGCCCTTGTTCTGCATCAGTTCCTGCCCGGATTTGAGCAGTTGGTCGAGCAGGCCACGTGTGTTCATGGCGATCTCCGCTAGCTATCGAGATGAAAAGTCAGGCCCCCGACTCTAGCTCGCAGTCTTGTCACAGCGCAGACGCAGAGTGCTTCCGGATATTGCGGGCCTTTGCCGGCGGGTCCGCAGGGCAAATAGGCCGCTTTCATTCGATTAAAAAGAATGTTCCTATAGATTTTCGATAATCAACAATGAAATGCGCCGAGACTGGCTAGACAAGGCTCTAGATCGAGGCTCCGCGCACCAGCGGCCAATCACCATGATGACGCTCCGCCAGATCCGCCACTTCATCGCCGTTGCCGAGACCGGCTCGATCTCCGCCGCTGCCCAGGCAGTGTTTATTTCCCAGTCCACCCTGACCCTGGCCATCCAGCAACTGGAAGAAGAGATCGGCGTACGCCTGTTCGACCGCCACGCCAAGGGCATGACCCTGACCCACCAGGGCCACCAGTTCCTGCGCCAGGCACACCTGATCCTGGCCACGGTGGAGAACGCCAAGCGCAGCCTGCAGCAGAGCACCGATCAGGTAGCCGGCAGCCTCACCATCGGGGTGACCAGCCTAGTGGCGGGCTATTACCTGGCGGACCTGATCAACCGCTTCCAGCGCGCCTTCCCCAACGTGAAGACCCGCGTGGTGGAGGACGAACGCCCGTACATCGAGCACCTGCTGGTGAGTGGCGAGATCGATGTTGGCGTGCTGATCCTCTCCAACCTGGAAGACCGCCACGCCCTGCAGACGGAGGTGCTTACTCACTCGCCACACCGCCTCTGGCTGCCGGCGCAGCATCCGCTGCTGGAGCGCGACAGCATCGCCCTCGCCGATGTGGCGGGCGAGCCATTGATCCAGCTGAACGCTGACGAGATGGGCCTGCATACCCAGCGCATCTGGTCGCGCGCCGGACTCGTGCCACAGGTGACGCTGCGCACCGCCTCGGTGGAAGCGGTGCGAAGCCTGGTGGCGGCGGGCCTGGGCCTGTCGATCCAGCCGGACATGACCTACCGCCCCTGGTCGCTGGAAGGCGACATCATCGAGGCGCGGCCGCTGGTGGACCTGTCCGAGCCGTTGGATGTCGGCCTGGCGTGGCGTCGCGGCACCGCGCGGCCGGCACTGGTGGACCCGTTCCTCACCGTCGCCCGAGAGCAGCCGAACGCCAAACGCCTTTCGATCTAGAGACTTACAGCGTTCGATTTAATCGAACGGCGCTTTCAGTAATTAGAATTTGTCGACCCCACGCCCGGACTCTAGTCTCTCGTCCCATACCAAAGGGCCAAGTTCCGGGCACCGCCCCTACGCCGGAGCACGCACATGGCCCCCGAAAACAAGACAGATAAAAGACGAGTTTCCAAGATGACCGGCGCAACCCTGCATACCGCCTTGCTGATCGACGGCCAACTGGTCGCCGGCGAAGGCATGGCCGAGCCGATCATCAACCCGACCTCGGGCGAGACCCTCATCAGCATCGCCGACGGCTCCATCGATCAGGTCGAACAGGCCATCGCCGCCGCGCACCGCGCCTTCCCCGCCTGGGCCCGCACTACACCCGCACAACGTTCCGCCGCGCTGCTGGCCATCGCCGATGCCATCGACAAGCGCGCGAACGATCTCGCCCAGCTGGAATCGCTGAACTGCGGCAAGCCACTGCACCTGGCGCGCCAGGACGACATCCCCGCCACCGCCGACGTGTTCCGCTTCTTCGCCGGCGCCGTGCGCTGCCAGCAGGGCCAGCTCGCCGGCGAATACGTGCCCGGCCACACCAGCATGGTGCGCCGCGATCCGGTGGGCGTGGTCGCCTCTATCGCGCCGTGGAACTACCCGCTGATGATGGCCGCGTGGAAGATCGCTCCTGCGCTGGCCGCCGGCAACACGCTGGTGTTCAAGCCGTCCGAACACACCCCGCTGAGCATCCTGGCGCTGGCGCCGGCGCTGGCGGAAATCCTCCCCGCCGGCGTGATCAATATCGTCTGCGGCGGCGGCGAAGGCGTCGGCAGCCATCTGGTCAGCCACCCGAAGGTGCGTATGGTCTCGCTCACCGGCGACATCGTCACCGGACAGAAGATTCTCCAGGCCGCCTCGCGCACCCTCAAACGCACGCACCTGGAACTTGGCGGCAAGGCGCCGGTGATCGTCTGCAACGACGCCGACCTCGACGCCGTGGTCCAGGGCGTACGCACCCATGGTTATTACAACGCTGGCCAGGACTGCACCGCCGCCTGCCGTATCTACGCACAGGCGGGCATCCATGACCGCCTCGTCGCCGAGCTGGGCGATGCCGTGGCAAGCATCCGCTTCGCCCGCAAGCGCGACGCCGACAACGAGATCAGCCCGCTGATCAGCGCCCGCCAGCGCGACCGCGTGGCCAGCTTCGTCGAGCGCGCCCTCGGCCAGCCGCACATCGAGCGCGTCACCGGCGCCGCCGTGCATTCGGGCCCCGGTTTCTACTACCAGCCGACCCTGCTGGCCGGCTGCAAGCAGCAGGACGAGATCGTCCAGCGCGAAGTGTTCGGCCCGGTGGTCACCGTGACCCGCTTCGACCAGCTGGAGCAGGCGGTGGACTGGGCGAATGACTCCGAATACGGCCTGGCCTCCTCGGTGTGGACGCAGAACCTGGACAAGGCCTTCCAGATCGCCAACCGCCTGCAGTACGGCTGCACCTGGATCAACACCCATTTCATGCTCGCCAGCGAGATGCCCCACGGCGGGCTCAAGCGCTCGGGCTACGGCAAGGACCTGTCCAGCGACTCGCTGCAGGACTACAGCGTGGTGCGCCACATCATGGCGCGCCACGGCCAGCAACTGGATTGAACCATCCGGCGGGGTCGCCCGCCGGCACATAAGAAACGCCCCGACGCCAAGCCGTCAGAGGGATGTTGCTCGATTGAACTGCCCCACCAATAGAGACAACAACGAGAGGGAGACACCCGATGCGCAAGACCGCACTGCTCAGTGCCATCACCACCGCCCTGCTGGCCAGCGCCGGCGTCCAGGCCGCCGAGGCCCTGAAGGAAGTCGGCAAAGGCGAAGGCCGCCTGGACATCATCGCCTGGCCCGGCTACATCGAGCGCGGCCAGTCCGACAAGAACTACGACTGGGTCACCCAGTTCGAGAAGGACACCGGCTGCCAGGTCAACGTGAAGACCGCCGCCACCTCCGACGAGATGGTCAGCCTGATGGCCAAGGGCGGCTATGACCTGGTCACCGCCTCAGGCGACGCCTCCCTGCGCCTGATCTACGGCAAGCGCGTGCAGCCGATCGATCCGTCGCTGATCCCCAACTGGAAGAACATCGACCCGCGCCTGAAGGACGCCGCCTGGTACGTGGTCAACGGCAAGACCTATGGCGCGCCGTACCAGTGGGGCCCGAACCTGCTGATGTACAACACCAAGGTCTTCCCCACCGCGCCGGACAGCTGGAAGGTCGTGTTCGACGCGCAGAACCTGCCCGACGGCAAGCCGAACAAGGGCCGTGTGCAGGCCTACGACGGCCCGATCTACGTCGCCGACGCCGCGCTGTACCTGAAGGCCACCCAGCCGGAACTGGGCATCACCGATCCGTACCAGCTCGACGAGAAGCAGTACGCCGCCGTGGTCGAACTGCTGCGCAAGCAGCATGACCTGATCCACCGTTACTGGCACGACACCACCGTGCAGATGAGCGACTTCAAGAACGAAGGCGTCGCCGCTTCCAGCGCCTGGCCCTACCAGGCCAACGCCCTGAAGGCCGAAGGTCAGCCAATCGCCACCGTGTTCCCGAAAGAAGGCGTCACCGGCTGGGCCGACACCACCATGCTGCACGCTGAAGCCCAGCACCCGAGCTGCGCCTACAAGTGGCTGAACTGGTCGCTGGAGCCCAAGGTGCAAGGTGACGTGGCCGCCTGGTTCGGTTCGGTGCCGGCCGTGCCGGAAGGCTGCAAGGCCAGCACCCTGCTGGGCGGCGAAGGCTGCGCCACCAACGGCTACAACCAGTTCGACAAGATCGCGTTCTGGAAGACCCCGGTGGCCGAGGGCGGCAAGTTCGTCCCGTACAGCCGCTGGACCCAGGACTACATCGGGATCATGGGCGGCCGTTGATTTCGGCTCCCCTCTCCCTCTGGGAGAGGGGTTGGGGGTGAGGGCCCGGCCGTGTGCCGTGGCTTCCCTCACCCCGGCCCTCTCCCAGAGGGAGAGGGAGTTCCCGCCCCACCCAATTCGCATCGATTCACCCGTATCTCAGATTTACGGGCAGGGCCCGGCCGCGCCGGATTCCTGCCCCTTGGAGCGTGCACCATGACCACCCCCGCTGTTCAATTCACCCAGGTCTCCCGCCAGTTCGGCGAGGTGAAAGCCGTTGACCGGGTGTCCATCGACATCAAGGACGGCGAGTTCTTCTCCATGCTCGGCCCGTCGGGTTCGGGCAAGACCACCTGCCTGCGCCTGATCGCCGGCTTCGAGCAACCCAGCGCAGGTTCCATCCGCATCCATGGCGAGGAGGCCGCGGGCCTGCCGCCCTACCAGCGCGACGTCAACACGGTGTTCCAGGACTACGCGCTGTTCCCGCACATGAGCGTGCTGGAGAACGTCGCCTACGGCCTGAAGGTGAAAGGCATCGGCAAGGCCGAACGCCTGAAGCGCGCCGAAGAAGCCCTCGGCATGGTCGCCCTGGGCGGCTACGGCGTGCGCAAGCCGGTGCAGCTCTCCGGCGGCCAGCGCCAGCGCGTTGCCCTGGCCCGAGCCCTGGTGAACCGCCCGCGCGTCCTGCTGCTGGACGAACCCCTCGGTGCCCTCGACCTCAAGCTGCGCGAGCAGATGCAGAGCGAGCTGAAGAAGCTGCAGCGCCAGTTGGGCATCACCTTCATCTTCGTCACCCACGACCAGAGCGAAGCGCTGTCCATGTCCGACCGCGTGGCCGTGTTCAACAAGGGCCGCATCGAGCAGGTCGACACCCCGCGTAACCTCTACATGAAGCCAGCGACTCCGTTCGTGGCCGAGTTCGTCGGCACCTCCAACGTGCTGCGCGGCGACATCGCCCAGAGCCTGACCGGCAACGCCCAGCCCTTCTCCATCCGCCCGGAGCACATCACCTTCGCCAACGGCGAGCGCGCCACCTCGGACATCGAGATCAGCGGCCTGCTGCACGACATCCAGTACCAGGGCGCCGCGACCCGCTACGAGATCCGTCTCGACAACGGCCAGAACCTCTGCCTCAGCCAGGCCAACAGCCAGTGGGCCGACATCGACCTCGCCCACCAGCCGGGCCAGCGCGTGACCGCTCGCTGGGCGCGCGAGGCGATGGTGGTGCTGAACGAGGGCGCGTGAGATGGAACTGACGATGAATGCAGCGCTGCCGGCGGCCAGCAATGGCCCGCTGCGCCGCCTGTCCAACCTGCTCTACCGCAAGCCGACGCTGTACCTCTCGCTGCTGCTGATCCCGCCGCTGCTGTGGTTCGGCGCGATCTACCTCGGCTCGCTGCTGACGCTGCTGTGGCAGGGTTTCTACACCTTCGACGACTTCACCATGACGGTGACGCCGGACCTGACCTGGGCCAACTTCGGCTCGCTGTTCAGTGGCTCCAACTTCGACATCATCCAGCGCACCGTGCTGATGGCCGTCGCGGTGTCCATCGCCAGCGGCGCGGTGGCCTTCCCCATCGCCTACTACATGGCGCGCTACACCACCGGCAAGACCAAGGCGTTCTTCTACATCGCCGTGATGATGCCGATGTGGGCCAGCTACATCGTCAAGGCCTACGCCTGGACCCTGCTGCTGGCCAAGGGCGGCGTCGCCATGTGGTTCGTCCAGCACCTGGGCCTGGAGCCCGTGCTGAACCTGCTGCTGGGCATTCCGGGGATCGGTGGCAACACCCTGTCCACCTCCAGCTTCGGGCGCTTCCTGGTGTTCGTGTACATCTGGCTGCCGTTCATGATCCTGCCAATCCAGGCCTCCCTGGAGCGCCTGCCGCCGTCGCTGCTGCAGGCCTCGGCGGACCTCGGCGCGCACCCGCGGCAGACCTTCTTCCAGGTGATCCTGCCGCTGTCGATCCCCGGCATCGCCGCCGGCTCGATCTTCACTTTCAGCCTGACCCTGGGCGACTTCATCGTGCCGCAACTGGTGGGCCCGCCCGGCTACTTCATCGGCAGCATGGTCTACGCCCAGCAGGGCGCGATCGGCAACATGCCGATGGCCGCCGCCTTCACCCTGGTGCCGATTGTGCTGATCGCCGTCTATCTCTCCATCGTCAAACGTCTGGGGGCCTTCGATGCACTCTGAGAAAGCTTCCTGGGGGCTCAAAGCAGCTGCCTGGGGCGGGCTGGTGTTCCTGCACTTCCCGATCCTGATCATCTTCCTGTACGCCTTCAACACCGAGGACGCGGCCTTCAGCTTCCCGCCCAAGGGCTTCACCCTGCACTGGTTCAGCGTCGCCTTCGCGCGCCAGGACGTGCTCGAAGCCATCGAGCTGTCGGTGAAGATCGCCAGCGTCGCCACGCTGATCGCCATGCTCCTGGGCACGCTTGCTGCCGCCGCGTTGTACCGCCGCGACTTCTTCGGCAAGGAAGGCATCTCGCTGATGCTGATCCTGCCGATCGCCCTGCCCGGCATCATCACCGGCATCGCGCTGCTGTCGGCGTTCAAGACCCTCGGCATCGAGCCGGGCTTCCTGACCATCGTCATCGGCCACGCGACCTTCTGCGTGGTGATCGTCTACAACAACGTCATCGCGCGTTTCCGCCGCACCTCGCACAGCCTCATCGAAGCCTCGATGGACCTGGGCGCCGACGGCTGGCAGACCTTCCGCTACGTGATCCTGCCCAACCTCGGCTCGGCGCTGCTGGCCGGCGGCATGCTGGCGTTCGCGCTGTCCTTCGACGAGATCATCGTCACCACCTTCACCGCCGGCCACGAACGCACCCTGCCGATCTGGCTGCTCAACCAGCTGGGCCGCCCGCGCGACGTGCCGGTGACCAACGTGGTGGCGATGCTGGTGATGATCGTGACCATGCTGCCGATCCTCGGCGCCTACTACCTGACCAAGGGTGGCGAGGGCGTGGCGGGGAGCGGCAAGTAAGCCAACAGAACCCCTCAGGCCCGCCGGCTCAAAACCGGCAGGCCCCTAAAAAGAAACACCCAACCGAATTTGCACCACGTTCCTGACCAAGAGGACTCAACCATGCAAACCCACCTGCTGATCAACGGCCAACTGGTCGCTGGCGAAGGCGAGAAGCTCGCCATCCTGAACCCCTCCCTGGGCACCACCCTGGTGGAAATCGCCGAGGCCACCCCGGCCCAGGTCGACGCCGCCGTGCTGGCCGCCGATGCCGCCTTCGACAACTGGTCGCAGACCGCGCCGAAAGACCGCGCGATGCTCCTGCTGCAACTGGCCGACGCCATCGACGCCAATGCCGAGGAACTGGCCCGCCTGGAGTCCAACAACTGCGGCAAGCCCTACGCCGCCGCGCTGAACGACGAACTGCCGGCGGTGGCCGACGTGTTCCGCTTCTTCGCTGGCGCCTGCCGCGTGATGCAAGGCTCCGCCGCGGGCGAATACCTGCCGGGCCACACCTCGATGATCCGTCGCGACCCGGTGGGCGTGGTCGCCTCCATCGCGCCGTGGAACTACCCGCTGATGATGGTCGCGTGGAAACTCGGCCCGGCCCTGGCCGCCGGCAACACCGTGGTGCTCAAGCCCTCCGAGCAGACCCCGCTGACCGCCCTGCGCCTGGCGCAGCTGATGGCCGGCATCTTCCCCGCTGGCGTGGTCAACCTGGTGTTCGGACGTGGCCCGAGCGTCGGCGAGCTGCTGACCACCCACCCGAAAGTGCGCATGGTGTCGCTGACCGGTTCGGTCGCCACCGGCAGCCGCATCATCGCCGGCACCGCCGACACCGTGAAGCGCATGCACATGGAACTGGGCGGCAAGGCCCCGGTGATCATCTTCGACGACGCCGACATCGACGCCGCCGTGGAAGGCATCCGCACCTTCGGCTTCTACAACGCCGGCCAGGACTGCACCGCCGCCTGCCGCATCTACGCGCAGAAAGGCATCTACGCCAAGTTCGTCGAGAAGCTCGGCGCAGCGGTTGCCAGCATCCAGTACGGCGAGCAGGACGACCCGAACACCGAGCTGGGCCCGGTCATCACCGAACAGCACCTGGAGCGCGTGATCGGCTTCGTCGAGCGCGCCCGCCAGGTGCCGCACATCGAAGTGGTCACCGGCGGCAAGCGTGCCGACCGCGCAGGCTTCTTCTTCGAGCCGACCGTGCTCGCCGGCGCCCGCCAGGACGACGAAGTGGTGCGCCGCGAAATCTTCGGCCCGGTGGTTTCGGTCACCGAGTTCGACGACGAAGCGCAGGCGCTGGCCTGGGCGAACGACTCCGACTACGGCCTGGCCTCCTCGGTGTGGACCAGCGACATCGGCCGCGCCCACCGCCTGTCCGCGCGCCTGCAGTACGGCTGCACCTGGGTCAACACGCACTTCATGCTGACCACCGAGATGCCCCATGGCGGCATGAAGCTGTCGGGCTACGGCAAGGACATGTCCATGTACGGTCTCGAGGATTACACCGCCATCCGCCACGTAATGATCAAGCACTAAAACGACCGGCTGCGCGTCGGCAGTACAGCGTTGGAAACGGGGACGGGCCCAGTCATTTACAGCTCGTAAACTCCTGGGCCCGTCCCCGTTTCCGCCTCGTCCTGCTCTAGCTCGCGCGGTCGTTGGTTCCTCGTTACACCGTAAAGATCAAAAGCTTCAAATCGGCGCCCCGCTCGACCGGGACCGCCGCGCGGCCACGCATGCCGCAAACCCTTCCGGTGTGGAAGGGCAAAACCATGACAGCCCTGCCCCGGGCCATCACCTTGCAAGGACTTCCCATGACCATCACCCGCCGCGACTTCCTCAACGGCGTTGCCCTCACCATCGGCGCGGGCCTCACCCCGCTGCAACTTCTCCAGGCCGCTCCGTCCGGCCGCTACTACCCGCCTGCCCTGACCGGCATGCGTGGCAGCCATCCCGGCGCGTTCGAGGTCGCGCACCAGATGGGCTGGGAGAAGAAGGTGTTCGACACCGATGGCCTGAAGATCGAGGAGCAGTACGACCTGGTGGTGGTCGGCGGCGGCATCAGCGGCCTGTCCGCGGCCTGGTTCTACCGGCAGAAGCACCCCAAGGCGCGCGTGCTGATCATCGAGAACCACGACGACTTCGGCGGCCACGCCAAGCGCAACGAATTCCAGGCCGGCGGCCGGATGATCCTCGGCTACGGCGGCAGCGAAGCCTTCCAGTCGCCCAAGCACCTGTACAGCGACACGGTCAACAACCTGCTCAAGCAGCTCAACGTCGACGTCGACCGCTTCGAAACCGCCTTCGACCGTGACTTCTACCCGAACCTGGGCCTGTCGCGCGGCGTGTTCTTCGACAAGGCCGGCTTCGGCGAGGCGAAGATGGTCAGCGGCGACCCGACGCCCATGGTGGCCGACGACATCGCCCCGGAAAAACTCAACGCCCGCAGCTGGCGCGCCTTCATCGGCGACTTCCCGCTGCCCGAGGCCGACCGCCAGGCGCTGATCGACCTGCACGAAGCACCCAAGGATTACCTCGCCGGCAAGACCCGCGAGGAGAAGGAAGCGCACCTGGCCAAGACCAGCTACCAGGACTTCCTGCGCAAGGACGTCGGCCTGAGCGAAGCCGCCACCCGCTACTTCCTCAGCCGCACCAACGACTTCTCCGCGCTGAGCATCGACGCCGTCTCCGCCGATTCGGCCTACTCCGTGGGCTTCCCCGGTTTCGGTGCGATGGACCTCTCGCCGATCAGCGAGGAAGCCAGGTCCGAGATGGAAGAGCCGTACATCTACCACTTCCCCGACGGCAACGCCTCGCTGGCGCGTCTGCTGGTGCGCGGCCTGATCCCGGGCGTGGCGCCGGGCAAGGACATGAACGACATCGTCCTGGCCACCTTCGACTATTCGAAACTGGACCAGCCGAACAACGCCGTGCGCCTGCGCCTGAACAGCACCGCGGTGAGCGTGAAGAACCGCGACGGCGGCGTGGACGTCGGCTACAGCCGCGCCGGCGCCCTGCACCGCGTGCGTGGCAAGCACTGCGTGCTGGCCTGCTACAACATGATCATCCCGTACCTACTGCGCGACCTCTCCGCCGAGCAGTCCCACGCCCTGGCGCAGAACGTGAAGTTCCCATTGGTGTACACCAAGGTGGTGATCCGCAACTGGCAGAGTTTCATGAAGCTGGGCGTGCACGAAATCTACGCCCCCAGCCAGCCGTACAGCCGCGTGAAGCTGGACTACCCGGTGGACATCGGCGGCTACAGCCACCCGCGCGACCCGAACCAGCCCATCGAGCTGCACATGGTCTACGTGCCCACCAGCCCCAACACCGGCATGGACGCGCGCACCCAGGCCCGCGTGGGCCGCGGCAAGCTCTACGGCATGAGCTTCGAATACATGGAAGGCATGATCCGCGACCAGTTGCAGGCCATGCTCGGCCCGGCCGGCTTCGACCACCAGAAGGATATCCAGGCGATCACCATCAACCGTTGGTCGCACGGCTATTCGTACTTCTCCAACAGCCTCTTCGATGATGAGCAAGAGAGCGAAAAACTGATGAACCTGGCCCGCACCAAGGTCGGCAACGTCACCATCGCCAACTCCGATGCCGCCTGGGACGCCTATGCCCATGCCGCCATCGACGAGGCCTGGCGCGCGGTGGGTGAACTGTCCTGATATCCCCGGCGCCACACCCTGCGTGGCGCCACATCCAACGGCCATCCGGCCGACAACCCGCGGGCACGCCCGCAACGGAGGCAAGCATGCGTCACCTCGTCAGAGCGTTTTACCTGCTGTCGCTGTTCACCTTTGCCGGTCTCGTACAGGCCGCAGAGTCGCCTAAACAGATCGTCGATGCCTACATGGCCGCGTGGAACGCCCACGACGCCGAGAAGGCCGCCGGCTATCTGGCCAAGGATGCGGAGTACTTCGACGTCACCGTCGGCACCCCGCAGAAGGGCCGCGATGCCGCGCGTGACAACGTGATCAAGGTGTTCGTGGGGGCCGTGCCGGACCTGAAATGGAAGATGAACGGCAAGCCGATCGTCGACAAGGACGGCATCGCCTTCCAGTGGACCTTCAGCGGCACCAACACCGGCGCCTGGGATGCCCAGACCCCGGCGACCAACAAGCCGCTGTCGTTCGACGGTGTGAGCTACGTGAAGGTCAAGGACGGCAAGATCGTCTACCAGGGCGATTACTACGACGCCCTCGGCCTGCACAAGCAGTTGGGCTGGTAACGGAAACGCAGGGCGCATAACCCGGAGCGGGTTATCCGCCGTCCAGCGTGGCGGCGGATAACGCTACGCGTTATTCGCCCTACGGGTCGATATCCAGCATTTGTGTTCTACAGCCGCGCCGGAAGGCGCGGCTGACATAACAAGAAGACAAGCCCTCGCCTACCCCTGCCATCATCCGCCACTGCAGTGTGCCCACCGATGCCAACCACTCTCGAAAGCCGGCCCACGAGCGCCGAAGACAGCTCCAGCACCCGCTCCACCATCGACCAGGTCAAGCAGCTTATCGCCGACCTCAATGTGCGCTGGACCGAGATCAGCAAGGTCTCCGAAGTCATCAAGCAGATCGCCAAGAACACCAACCTGGTGGCCCTCAACGCCGCCATCGAGGCCGCCCGCGCCGGGGAAAGCGGGCGTGGCTTCGCGGTGGTCGCCGATGAGGTGCGCCGCCTGGCGACCCAGTCGGCCAACGCCACCGCCGACATCGGCAACGTCGTCGCCTCGATCAAGAGCGAGAGTGCCAAGGCCCTGGCCGATGTCGAGCAGGCCGAGCATTCCAGCCTGCTCGACACCGCCCGCGTGGTGCTGGCCAGCGAAACCCAGCGCCTGGAAGCGCGCTTCGCCGTGATGGCCACCGCCCTCTACGGCCTGAAGCACTTCATCCTCGGCATGAAGAGCCGCAACCTCGGCCCCCAGCGCGAGCAGATCGACGCAGTGATGCACGAATATCTGACCCGCAATCCCGAACTGCTGGCCTTCGCCTGCGGGTGCGAGCCAAACGCCTTCGACGGCCGCGACCGCGAGTTCATCGACAGCCCCGGCCACGACGCCAGCGGCCGCCTCATGGCTTACTGGCACAGGGGCAGCGGCGTGGCCCAGCGCGAATGCCTGGTCGGCTACGACAAGGCCGACGGTAGCGGCGACTGGTACCAGATCCCCCGCGACAAGGGCCGCGACGTGTTTATGGAGCCCTACGAGTACAGCGTCGGCGGCAACACCGTGCTGATGACCTCGTTCATGTCGCCCATGTATTCCAACGGCCGCTTCCTCGGCATCCTCGGCGCCGATTACACGCTGCACCAGTTGCAGGAAAGCCTCGGCAAGCTGGCGCCGATGGGCAATGGTCGCTACGCCCTGCTCTCCAACGCGGGCGTCTACGTCACCCACGCCGACCCTAAGCGCCTGGGCGACAAGGCCAGCGAACTGCCGCAGGAGGCGCGCAACGCCATCGCCCAGGGCAAGGCCTGGGAACAGGTGAAAGGCCAGCGCGTGGAATTGCTGCAACCGATCCGCGTCGGCGACAGCGATGCGCCATGGGCGCTGCTGATGAGCTTCGAACTGGCCAAGGCCGGCGAGTAAGCACCGCACTGTTCGCCAGCAAGATCGCTCCTGCCAGGTCGGCTCCAGCGTTGTAGGCATCGGTAGGATCGAGCTTGCTCGCGAGCCTGGGCGTATGCCTAGGTCCTGTCCGGCAACTCGGTGATATGGATTTCCGTCACCAGCGCCGGCTTCGCCAGTGGCGTGCGCGACAGCAACGGACAGAAGCGCGAGAGCGCGCCGATCAGCTCCCACTGGGTATCCAGTGATTTCGACAGCACATCCACATCCGCGAGTACTCGCTGCCCCACGCGCTGCAGGTGCGGATCGGGGCTATGCCCAAGCTCCACCGACAACTGGGTGATCAGGGTGCTGAGGTTCGACATGTTGCGGGTGGCGAGGGCGAGGATGTTCGCCAGCAGGGCGATTTCCGATTGCGGGATGACAGCAGGCGTTGCAGAAGCGTCCATGCGTGCTCCAGTGATGCTCTGGTGGGTAGTGGCGCGATCCTTGCGCGAGCGCCCAAAGAGTAACATCAGATCGCCATCTTGCGACAGATATCACATTTCATTTCTTTTCCTGACCATTGAGTCACCTCTTTCCTTCAGCCGCGTATTCCGCTCGTAAAGCGCGACCTGATGCTCATTTCCCCGTCCCAGCCCAGGAAAAAGCTCGGCGCATTTGAGCCGAAAGGCCCCCGCTTCCTATGATCCGCGGCCATTTTCCAGCTTTGTATTTCTGCTCCTGCTGTATGGCGATCTGCCTGCGGCCTGAAGCCAGCAAGCCTCACCTCGCGTCACCCCTTGAAGATGTAGCCGATGGAACCGAACGCCAAGACTCCCTGCCCGCCAGATACATGGAACGACCCGAATGGCTCGCTTCCCGAAGCCCCCTCCGGCGAGGCAGCAATGGGGGTCTCGTATGCAATCGACGAGAGCGAAACATTTCCCAGCGAGCCGGCTCGATCGGTTCCCACGGAAGCCTTGAGCTCCTGGGATGGCCCCGGTACCACCTACACACTGCCGCCGCGCCCGGTGGCCGCACTACCTGCCCCGCTCCCCACAATCGCCCGGCCGGCTCCGCAGGTGCCGGTCGAGCCTCTGCCGACGGCCGAGCCGTACTTGCTGACGCCCGTCCCCCGACCGGCCGTCAACTGGCCGCTGATCGCCGGCGTCATCGTCGGGACGCTGGTCACCGCTCTGCTGCTGGCGCTGTGGCAACCCTGGGCTCTCGATGATGAACTCAATCTCCCGAGCGAACCCGCGCCGGACAAGCTCTCGCAGGTAGAGCCCGGTCAGCAGGGCGTGGTGGACCGATCAGCGTCCCCGGCAGATAGCCTCGATACCGTCACCCAGGAACCCATGGACGACGGCCCCTTGGTCATTCCGCCATCCGAGCCGGTGCCGGAGGAACAGGCTGCCCCGCTCTCCGATGCAGCCGTACCGGCCACGCCGGCTACTCCCATCGATCCGGTTCAAGCAGCAGCACCAGCCCCCACGCCGGCGCCCCATGAAGTATCGGCTCCGGTGATGAAACGGCCGTCAGCTCCCATGGCCGCAGCCGAGCAGAAACACAAGCCTCATCCGCAGCGCACCCAGGCCATGCCCGTCACCGGCAGCAAGGCCATGAGCCCGACGCCACCTGGCAGTACGCCTGCGCCCGTCGCAACAGGCACCCTGAGCGTCATCGTTCAGCCCTGGGGCGAAGTCTGGATCGACGGCAGGAAGCGCGGCATCAGCCCGCCCCTGTTCAAGCTGCAACTGCCACCGGGAAGTTACCGAATCGAACTGCGCAACCCCGACCTGCCGGCCTACAGACAGGATGTGCAGATTTCCGCAGGACAATCCGTGACGCTCCGACACAGCCTCCAATAAACGTCGGCCGGCCCCCTTTGACCTGTATGGATCCCTCCATGAAGACTCTGCGCACTCTCTCGACACCGCTGCTGATCGCCTGCCTGGTAACGGTTTCCGCTTGCAGCAGCCAGCGCGAGGCACCGCCCGCACCACCTGCGGATGATGCCCAGGTACTCGCCGAGCACACCTTCGACGAAGGCCTGCGCGCATACGAGGCCGGGAATTACTACCTGGCCGAACAGACGTTCCTCTCGCCAGCCATCTGGCGCGCCGATGCGCAGGTACAACTGAAGGCCCTCAAGTACCTGGCGTTCAGTTATTGCGTGACCGAACGACCGATCCAGTGCCGCTTCGCCTTCGACCGCGCCCTGCAGATCGATCCGACCTTCCACCCGGGAACTGCCGAAGCCAGCCATCCCCTCTGGGGATCGGTGTTCGTCCAGGCGGCGCGCCGTTGAACCTCTCTCCTGATCGCGAGACTTCCATGCCGCTTACTCACCGGCTACGCCGCTACCTCCTGTCGCTACCGCTGCTGTCGGTGCTACCGCTCGCCCAAGCCGAAACGCATGAAAGCCTGAACTCGGCTGTCGAGAGCCTCTGGAGCGTCGAACAGGTTTCCACCTCCGTGCTGGGCTCCCATTTCACCCCGCAGGAGTCGAAAGCCGGCACCGAATACCGCACCGACGTGAAGAACGCGCCGTCCTACCTGGAAATTGCCGGAGAGGCCGCCTCGGTGGTGATCGGCAGCAAGCGCTTCGACGCCATCGACACGCCCTGGGGCAATTTCCCACGGCTGGACATGCGCAACACCCGCCTATTGGACATCAAGCTGCCGAAACGCCATTACCAGGTACTGGCGGGCCCCGGCACCGGTCTGTTCGGAGCTGGCGACTGGCGACTCTACGGCTTTCTTCACGTTGTCGACGTCAGCACGCCCGCCCCCACTTACTATCCGCTTTATGCCGAGGCCTCGCTGGGGGAACACCTGCTGGGGCGCCTACCCGGTTCTGCCGTGCTGAACTATGCGCGTCTGGTTCCCGTCGACCGCGGCCAGACCGGAGAAGCCGAAGCCTACGAAGTCACACTGTATGCCCTGGCGCGCGCGAGACCCGAGCCCGTGCTCAGGAACGGCGTGCCGCTGGCCTATTCGCTGAAACACGAAGGGGACACCTGGGTCATCAACAGCGTAGACAGCACGCCAGTGACCACCGCGCTCGACGAAGAGAAGCGCTCCTTCACCACCCCGCTGCGCCCAGCGCTGTTCCAGTTCAAGGAAAGCGTCCGCAGATGATCGGCAGCCACCGGTCTGGTGGCTGCCGCAGAACGTCCAGGGAGTGAGCCCGTCCGGCCTCAGGCCTGCCCGAAGGCCTTGCGTTTGGGCGTACCTCGTTGCGCGGCGCGCAGGTATTGCGCCGGCCACGGCACCGGCTGCCCGCCCAGCTCATCGGCGGCGTGCAGCGGCCAGTACGGATCGCGCAGCAGCTCGCGGGCCAGCAGGATCAGGTCGGCCTGCCCGGTACGCAGGATGTGTTCCGCCTGCACCGGTTCGGTGATCATGCCGACGGTGCCGCTGGCGATACCGGCTTCCTTGCGCACCCGCTCAGCGAACTGCGTCTGATAGCCCGGCCCCACGGGAATCTCGGCGTTGGCCGCAGTGCCACCGGAAGACACATCGATCAGGTCCACCCCCAGGCCCTTCAGGCGCCGTGCCAGCTCAACGGTCTCGTCGGGGTTCCAGCCGTCCTCCACCCAATCGGTGGCGGACAGGCGGACGAACAGCGGCAACTCCTGCGGCCACACCGCACGCACCGCCTCGGTGATTTCGAGGAGGAAGCGGATGCGGTTCTCGAAGCAGGTGCCGTACTGGTCGCGCCGCTGGTTGGAAAGCGGCGAGAGGAACTGGTGCAGCAGATAGCCATGGGCGGCATGCACCTCGGCGATCTTGAAGCCGGCGGCAAGGGCCCGCTCGGCGCCGCGCACGAACTGATGCTTGATGGTCGACATCTGCTCTTCGCTCAGGGCGATGGGCGCGGTGTGCTGTGGGTCGAAGGCGATGGCCGAGGGCGCCACCGGTGTCCAGCCGCCTTCGCTGATCGGCACCGAGCCGTGCTTGCCCAGCCAGGGTGCCCAGGTACTCGCCTTGCGTCCGGCATGGGCCAGCTGCACGCCGGCCACCGCGCCCTGGGACTCGATGAAACGGGTGATACGCCGCAGCGGCTCGACCTGCTCATCATTCCAGATGCCCAGGTCCTCGGCGCTGATCCGCCCTTCCGGGGCGACCGCCGTGGCCTCGACTATCACCAGGCCGGCGCCGCCGACTGCGCGGCTGCCCAGGTGCACCAGGTGCCAGTCGTTGGCCAGGCCGTCCTGGGCGGAATACTGGCACATGGGGGATACGGCGATACGGTTGGACAGGGTCAGCTGGCGCAGGGTCAGGGGCTCGAACAACTGGCTCATGGTGGCACTCCCTCGGGTCTTCAGAACTTGTCACTTCAACTGTAGACCGGGATCGCCTAAGGATAGGTCCCGACGATAGGTGGCCGCCGCCGACCACTGACGGAGCCTGGCGGGTTCAATGCGCACGGCCTGCTATTGCACTGGCTGATGTATGAACGAAGCTTTTGCGCGAAATCTCGGCTCCGCCAGGGCCGATGGCGACGCGCTGAGCCGGCCTGCAGGCCGGATCGCGGGAGATGACTCGCTCCCACAGGGGAGCCACCGTCGTCAATGCAACTCGCTCGACTTGCCCATGGCCGCCACCGCTCCGGGTGCCAGGCTGTAGCGCTTGTTCTCGTCACGTTCGAGCAGGCCGGAGAGGTGCAGGCGGCGCAGCGTCTGGCTGACGCAGCTGAGGGAGATGGGCAGCCCTGGCTCCTCCAGGTAGGCGTGCAGCTCTACGGCAGTCGCCTTGCGGCAAGCCACCAGCGCATCGAGGATGTTCAGCCGCGGCAGGCTGCTGCGCAGGCCGGCATGTTCCAGCAGTTGCCGGGCCGGGCGCGGCAGGCGTGGGCGGATCACCGGACTGGCTTTGATCGCAACTCTCATGGGCGCACCTCGAAGGACAGGGTGGAAACGTGGATCACGCTGTCGTAGCGCTTGCCGTCGACGCTGGCACCGCCGTTGACCTGGGCCGAGACCTCCAGCACGTAGCGCGCCGGGAACGGCGTGGCCAGGGTCACGGTGCCGTCGGCTGCCGGCTTCAGGCTGCGGCTCCACTGCTCGGAGGTGTACACGTTGACCTGCGAGGCCGGCACCACGGTGCCCTTCCAGTGCAGGGCGAAGGTATTGCCGCCGGGCGTCGTGGGCACCAGCTCCAGATCATTCTGCGCCCGGGTCTCGGTGCGTCCCTCGCGGGCCTGATAAATGGTCAGGGTGCTGCCTTCGGCACGCTGGGCGGCGACGCGCAGGTCGCCCGGCGGCACGGCGCCGATATCGAAGGACTCGACCCCAGCCTTCATCGGCGCCGTCTTGCCCTCGCCGAGCACGACGTGAGCGTTCTGCAACTGGGTCACCGGCAGGTGCTCGCCGGGCTGCTGTTCGCTGAAATAGCTTTTCGCGCTCTGGCCTGCATTGCGTTCCAGCCACAGGTAGTCCGCGTTGGCCAATGGCGCACAGCTCAGCGTCACGGCCAGCAGCGTGAGCTGGCGAAGGTAGAAGGTCATGCGGTTCTCCTGTTGTCTGGCTGAAGTTCGCTTCCGTTGCGAATCGATCGCTTTCACATACAAGACGGATGAGCCGCAAAAAACACGCACAGAAAATGTGTAAAGAAATGGAAAAGACCGCGAAAACCGCACCGAAACATTTATTTGCAACTGCAGATGGCCGGTTTTTCGATCTCATCCGTCCTTACTCCTAGAACACCGCTGCGACTGGGTGTCTTCGCGCCTCGCCGGCCTTGTCCGGCGGGGGCCTTTTCCATTGCCTTTCCCTTGTGTGGCCGTGATTCCCCATGTCCAAGAAATCCCGCTCCAGACTCTGGTTCCTGGTCCACAGCTGGCTGGCCCTGCCCATCTGGTTCTTCGTGTTCCTGGTGTGCATCACCGGCACCCTGGCCACGGTGAGCCAGGAGATTGTCTGGCTGGCCGATCCGTCCGTGCGCGCCAATCCGCCGGATGATGACGCCCAACGCCTGGGCTACGATCAGGTACTCGCCGCCATGGCCCAGCAGCAACCGCAGGCCGCCGTGCGCATGATCAGCGCACCCAGCGAAACGCATTTTGCGCTGCGAGTCAGCGTCACCTATCCCGACAGCGCTACCGCCATGCTCTACGTGAACCCCTATACCGGGGTCATCCAGGGCAAGATGCCGCTGTTCGACTTCCGCCAGTTCACCCGTGCACTGCATGGCTGGTGGCTGGTGCCCTTCAACCACGGTTTCAGCTGGGGCTGGTACCTGGTATCGCTGCTCGGTTTGCCGATGCTCGCCTCGCTGGTCACCGGCCTGGTGGTGTACAAGCGCTTCTGGCGCGGCTTCCTCAAGCCGACCCTGCGCCTGCGCCAGGGCGCGCGCATCTTCTGGGGCGACATGCACCGGCTGATGGGTATCTGGTCGATCTGGTTCATCGCGGTGATTTCCATCACCGGCACCTGGTTCCTGATCCAGGCGGTGCTGTTCGACAACAGCATTTCCATCTCCAGCGAGGGCGTACCGACCATCATCCAGCGCGACAGCATCCCACTGAGCGCGGACGGCAAGGCGCCACCGCGCATCGGCCTGGACGCCGCCGTGCTGTCCGCGCAGCAACGGATTCCCGGCTTCGAGCCGACCTTCTTCCGCCTGCCCTCCAGCGCCTACGACCCGGTGACCATCTTCGGCAAGGCCTGGTACCCGCTGATGTCCGAAAGCGCCCAGGTGAACCCCTATGACGGCAGCATCGCCTCAACTCGCCTGCTGGGCGACCGCTCGGGCCTGGAGTTCGTCACCGAGTCCATGCGCCCGCTGCACACCGGCGATTTCGGTGGCGTGTGGGTCAAGCTGATCTGGTTCGTGTTCGGCCTGATCCTCAGCATGATGGTGCTCAGCGGCCTGATGATCTGGAGCAAGCGCACCCTGATCGCCACCGCCAAGGAACTGAAGAAGCAGAAAGCCCGCGAGCGCATCGCTGTCGCGGCCACCGCGGAGGCCAGCCAATGAGCGGCAACAGCAAGCTGCGCCGCCTATGGCTGCGTTGGCGTTTCCACCTCAGCGCCCTGTTGGTGCTGATTCCCCTGGGCTTCATGCCGCAGTACTTCCACGAGGCGAAACTGGACCGTGGCCTGCGCGGCCTGGGCGAGCGCGAGATCGGCAATCTGCAGGTCGGCCCCTGGACCGCGCGCATGGCCGAATGGGAAGTCGGCGAACCGGAAGACGAAGGCCGCGCCGGCTTCGTCAAGGCCTTTACCCTGGCCCTCTGCGACAGCTGCTCTGCACAGGTGAAGGCCGCCTACCTGCGTATCGGCGAACCGCGCAGCCTGCGGGCCGCCGGCGGGCTGTTCGCCGGTGCGCCGCACCAGCAGTTCGCGGAAGTCGCGATCCCGGCTCGGGTCACCCCGGCCGACAAGCTGTGGCTGACCGTGGAAGGCTGGGATGGCGCCGTGCACCAGGCGCAGATCCCTCTCGACCAGGCCTCGCCTTCGCTGGTGGCCTGGCTGGAAAAGACCCGGAGCAATCGATGAAAGCGATCATCAAGCACAGCGCCCTGCTGCTCGGCCTGGCCGCCAGCGCCAGCGCCCTGGCCCACGCGCCCTTCTGCGAATGCACGGCGCTGGATGCCGAGACCATCCGCTGCGTTGGCGGCTTCACCGACGGCAGCGACGCCCCGGGTGTGACCCTGGACGTGATGAGCGCCGCCGACAACCGGGTGCTGGCCCCCGGCAGGCTGGGCGCGGATTCCAGCTTGACCTTCAAGCGCCCCGACGAGGACTTCTACATCCTCTTCGATGTCGGGCCGGGCTATCAGGTGGAAGTCGAGCCGAGCGAGATCCGGGGGCTCTGAGCGCAATCAGCCGAGCCCCCGTCCGGGAAGCGAGGGTGCGCCAATAGCGGCGCACCGTCCCTCAGGCAGCGGAGGACTCGCCCTGCCCCGGCAGCACCAGCGCGGCCGGCACTGAGCGTTGACTCCTGGCGGCCAGCCAGTAGTAGGCCAAGGCCGGCAGCAGCAGGCCGATAAGCCAGGAGATATCCACGCCCCCCAGCGTCTCCACCAACGGGCCGGTGTAGAAACCGCTGTCGATGAAGGGCATCTGCACCAGCACACCGAAGCAGTAGACGCCGATGCCGGTCCAGTTCCAGCGGCCATAGCGGCCGTCGGGATCGGACAGCGCGGGGATGTCATAGCGCTCGCGGGTGATGCAGTAGTAGTCCACCAGGTTGATCGCGCTCCACGGCGTGAAGAACGCCAGCAGGAACAGCAGGAACGACTTGAACGCGGCCAGGAAAGAGTGCTGCCCGGCCAGCGCCAGGCCGGTGGACAGGCCGACGATCGCCAGCACGAACAGCAGACGCTGCAGGTGCGTGACCTTCAACTGGCCACGGAAGCCGCTGATGATGGTGGCGATGCACATGAAGCTGCCATAGGCGTTCAACGTCGCGATGGTCACCTTGCCGAAGGCCACGCTGAAGAACAGTGCGGACGCCATCATGCCACTCGCCCCCAGGCCGACCACGTAAGCCACCGGCTGCCCGGAGAACTCCTTGCCGGCCAGCGCCGCGGCAAACACGCCGAGGACCATGGACGTCTGCGAACCGAGCACCGAGCCCAGGCCCACCGCGAAGAAGGTCTTCGGCGACGAGGTTTCGCTCGGCAGGTAGCGCGAGTAGTCCGCCACGTAGGGCCCGAAGGCGATCTGCCAGGACGCCGCCAGGGAAACGGCGAGCAGGAAGGTGTTCCAGGCGAAGTGGCGGTTCTCCAGCAGCACGCCGATGTCGTTGACCGACAGCAGACGCACGAACAGGTAGGCGAAGGCGACGATACCCAGCACGCTGGCGGCCTTGCCCAGCCAGTGGATCACCCGGTAACCGCAGACTGTCACCGCGACGATGACCGCCGCGAACACCAGGATGCCGACGGTATCGCTGACATGGGCCAACTGGCCGATGGCCTGGCCCGCCAGCACCGTGCCGGTGGCGTTGAAGCCGACATACATCACGCAGACCAGCACCAGCGGGATCACTGCGCCGAACACGCCGAATTGCACGCGGCTGGAGATCATCTGCGGCAGACCGAGCTTGGGCCCCTGGGCGCCGTGCAGCGCCATCACCACGCCGCCGAATATCTGCCCGATGAGCAGGCCGATCAGCGACCAGAACACATCGCCGCCCAGCACCACCGCCAGCGCGCCGGTGACGATGGCGGTGATCTGCAGGTTGCAGCCGAACCACAGGGTGAACTGGCTGAACAGGCGGCCGTGCCGTTCAGCCTGGGGAATGTAATCGATGGAGCGGGTTTCGATCAGGGACTTACCAGCCATGAAGCGTTCTCCTCGCCGCCGGACGTTCGCCCAGCCGCGCTGTTGTTGTTATGCACAGCGTTTCCTGATTCGCCGGGGCGGCAGCGGAGGCCGCCCCGTACCTGCCGTCAATGGCGGGCGGCATCCAGCACGGCGCGGGAGATGATGATCTTCTGCACCTCGGAGGTTCCCTCGAAGATCCGCAGGATTCGCGCGTCGCGCACGAAGCGCTCCAGCGGCAGGTCGCGGATGTAGCCGTAACCGCCGTGCAGTTGCAGCGCGGCGTCGGTGATGAAGCCGCAGGCCTCGGCGGCGAACAATTTGGCGGTCGCCGACTCGAGGCTGAAGCGCTCGCCGCTGTCACGCCGCGCGGCGGCCTGCTGGGTAAGCAGGCGCGCGGCCTGGAACTGCGCGTGCATATCGGCGATGCGCCACTGGGTGCCCTGGTAAGCCGACAACGGCTTGGTGCCGATCTGCCGCTCATCCACCCACTTCAAGGCGTACTCCATGGCCGCGCGGGCGATGCCCAGCGACATGGCGGCGACTTCCACGCGGCCGCGATCCAGCACTTCCATGGCGGTGCGGAAGCCCTGGTTTTCCTCGCCCAGCAGCGCATCCGCCGGCAGCCAGCAGTCCAGCGCCAGCTCGTAGATGGTGCTGCCGCGCAGGCCCATGGTCTTTTCCGGGTTGGCGAAGGTGACGCCGGCGGTGCCCTTGGGAATCAGGAAGGCGCTGATGCCACGGGCGCCGGCCTCCGGGTCGGTCTTGGCGTAGAGCACGATGAAGTCGGCTTCGCGGGCATTGGTGATGTAGTGCTTGCTGCCGCGAATCCGCCAGCCGCCGGTCTCGCGCACGGCACGGGTGCGCATGTCCGCCGGGTTGGAGCCGGCTGCCGGTTCGGTCAGGCCGAAGGCGCCGAGCAGTTCACCGCTGGCACAGCGCGGCAGCCATTCCTGGCGTTGCTCCTCGGTGCCGCCGATGAGGATCGAATCGGTGGCGAGGAAGTGTGCGGTCAACGCTGACGCAGTGGAGGCGCAGGCCGCCGACACCGCCTCGACCACCCGGCTCATGGCCAGGCTGCCGATGCCGAAGCCGCCATAGGTTTCCGGCAGGTTGATGCCCATGAAGCCCAGCTCGCCGAGGGCCTGCAGGCTTTCGGCGCAGAAGGCCTCTTCTTCGTCATAGCGCTGGGCGTTGGCGGCCAGCACGTCGCGGCAGACCCGCTCGGCGGAGTCGACGATGGCCAGTTCGGTGGCGTCGATATCGAAGTTCATTGCACGGCTCCTGCTTTATTCGTGAGGCCGAACGCGGCGTTGGCTTCGCCCAATCGGGGAGCGCGCGTCGCGGCGTGGGGCTTGCGCCCGTTGAAGTAGACCGGTTGCGGCACCAGTGGCGGCTGGTCGTCGGCCGGCTGCACCAGCAGTTGGCGCACCTGCGCCTGTTCACTGCCGGTGGCCTCGGCGAGGTTCCACACCGGCGAGGCCGGCACGCCGGCATCCAGCAGCAGGTCGCAGGCCTGCTCGACACTGCGCTGGCCGGTCCAGGCCTCGATCTCGGCGCGCAGTGCCTGCTCGTTGCGGGTGCGCGAGGGGTCGTCGGCGAAACGCGGATCGTCGGCCAGTTCGCCGCGGCCGATGCTTTCGCAGAAACGCCGGAACAGCTTGTCGCTGGCCACCGCGATCACCACCAGGCCGTCGGCGGCGCGGTAGGTGTCGAACGGCGTCGACACCGGGTGGCGGTTACCCACCAGACCCGGCGCCCTGCCGTGGGCGAACAGGTTGGACAGGCCAGTCATCTGCAGGCTGACCAGCACGTCGAACATCGCCACGTCGATGTATTGCGCGCTGCTGCCCTGGTGCTCGCGGGCGAACAATGCGCTGCTGATCGCCCAGGCCGCATAGACGCCGGCGCACAGGTCGCCGAGTGCTTCGCCGCTGCGGGTCGGCCCGGTCTCGGGGAAACCGCTGACGCTCATCAGCCCGGACATCGCCTGGGCGACGATGTCGTAGGCCGGGCGGCGCGACAGTGGGCCGTTCTGGCCGAAACCGGAAATGCTCGCGTAGATCAGCTTCGGGTTGTGCTGCCTGAGGCTGTCGAAATCGATGCCCAGGCGCTGGGTGACGCCGGGGCGGAAGTTCTCCACCACCACATCGGCGTCCGCCACCAGGTCATAGAAACGTTGCAGGTCTTCCGGCGCCTTGAAGTCCAGCTCGACGCTGCGCTTGCCGCGGTTGATCAGGCCGAAATAGACACTTTCGCCGTCCTTGAACGGGCCGAGATGGCGGCTGTCGTCGCCGTGCCCCGGCACTTCGAACTTGATCACTTCGGCGCCGAGGTCGGCAAGCATCGCGGTGCAGTGCGGCCCGGCCAGCACGCGGCTCAGGTCCAGTACGCGCACGCCGTTGAGCGGCTGCGGTGTGGGCAGTTCAGTCACATTGCTCATGCTCGATTCCTCAGGCAGTGATCATCGGCAGGTTCAGGCCCTGTTCCCTGGCGCAATCGATCGCGATCTGATAACCCGCGTCGGCATGGCGCATCACGCCGGTGCCTGGGTCGTTGGTCAGCACGCGGGCGATGCGCTCGGCAGCTTCGTCGGTGCCGTCGCAGACGATCACCATCCCCGAGTGCTGGGAGAAGCCCATGCCCACCCCGCCGCCATGGTGCAACGAGACCCAGGTGGCGCCGCTGGCGGTGTTCAGCAGGGCGTTGAGCAGCGGCCAGTCGGACACGGCGTCGGAGCCGTCGCGCATGGCTTCGGTCTCGCGGTTGGGGCTTGCCACCGAACCTGAGTCGAGGTGGTCGCGGCCGATCACGATCGGTGCCTTCAGCTCGCCGCGGCGGACCATTTCGTTGAACGCCAGGCCGAGCTTGGCGCGCTGGCCCAGGCCGACCCAGCAGATGCGCGCCGGCAGGCCCTGGAAGCTGATGCGCTGCTTGGCCATGTCCAGCCAGTTGTGCAGGTGGGCGTCGTCCGGGATCAGTTCCTTGACCTTGGCGTCGGTCTTGTAGATGTCCTCGGCGTCGCCGGACAGCGCGGCCCAGCGGAACGGACCGACGCCACGGCAGAACAGCGGGCGGATGTAGGCCGGGACAAAGCCGGGGAAGTCGAAGGCGTTGGCGACGCCCTCTTCCTTGGCCATCTGGCGGATGTTGTTGCCGTAGTCGAAGGTCGGCACGCCCTGCTTCTGGAATTCCAGCATGGCGTTGACGTGCACGGCCATGGATTGCTTGGCGGCCTTGACCACGGCGGCCGGGTCGGTCTGCGCGCGGTCGCGGTACTGCTCCCAGGTCCAGCCGGCCGGCAGGTAGCCGTTGAGCGGGTCGTGGGCGGAGGTCTGGTCGGTCACCATGTCCGGGCGCACGCCGCGCTGGATCAGCTCCGGGAGGATTTCCGCGGCGTTGCCCAGCAGGGCGATGGAGATGGCCTTGCCTTCGGCGGTGTACTGGGCGATGCGCGCCAGGGCGTCGTCGAGGTCCTTGGCCTGCTCGTCGACGTAGCGGCTGGCGAGGCGGAAGTCGATGCGGCTCTGCTGGCATTCGATGTTCAGCGAGCAGGCGCCGGCCAGGGTCGCGGCCAGCGGCTGGGCGCCGCCCATGCCGCCGAGACCGGCGGTGAGCACCCACTTGCCTTTCAGGTTGCCGTCGTAATGCTGGCGGCCGGCTTCGACGAAGGTTTCGTAGGTGCCCTGGACGATGCCCTGGCTACCGATGTAGATCCACGAGCCGGCGGTCATCTGGCCGTACATGGCCAGGCCCTTGGCATCGAGCTCGTTGAAGTGCTCCCAGTTGGCCCAGTGCGGCACCAGGTTGGAGTTGGCGATCAGCACGCGCGGGGCGTTAGCGTGGGTCTTGAAGACGCCGACCGGCTTGCCGGACTGCACCAGCAGGGTCTCGTCTTCATTCAGTTCTTTCAGGGTGGCGACGATCTTGTCGTAGCACTCCCAATTGCGCGCGGCGCGACCGATGCCGCCGTACACCACCAGCTCCTTGGGGTTCTCGGCGACTTCCGGGTCGAGGTTGTTCATCAGCATGCGCAGCGGCGCTTCGGTCAGCCAGCTTTTGGCGTTCAGTTGGGTGCCGCGCGGGGCACGGATTTCGGTATCACGGTAACGGCCGGTGGAGCTCATCTGGACTTCCTCGATGCAGGGGTGGCGCCACGCTGGAAGGCGGTCCGGCGCGGCGGAAACGGGTGAATAGAGGGCAACGGGCATTGCCGTACTCATCTAGTGTCACCTGATATGTGTAAAACCTTATATCAACCTGTATATACAAGCTAATGCAAAGCGAGGGCCAAAATAGGCCGGCGCTACCCAGGGAGCACAGTCACGTGACGACAATGTCGTTTTATTTCAAATGGATAGAAATCTTATGCACAGGCAGGCTACGCCCCTCACCACGGCCAGCAGCGAGAGAAGGCGGCGAGAAAGGAAGGAGAAAAAGTAACAGCGCGGTGCACAGAGGTAACAAAACGGTGCACCACAGGAGACAGCAGGGCGGATTTTCCGCCCCCTCGGGATGACAGCTGACTACTGCCCGAAACGACCTTCGAGGCGATAGCGCGACCCCGGATAGACCAGTCGCGCAGCACCCACCTGCCCCTTCGCCGACCAGGTGCGGCGGCGAATCAGCAGGCAGGCGTCGCCACGCTTGATGCGCAGCAGCTTGCAGTCGGCCGCTTCGGCGTTGATCGCCTCGACCACATGTTCACCCTCGGTCAGCGGCGCCAGCTGGATCAGGTAGGCATAGGGGGTGATACGGGTGAAGTCCTGCTGCAGGTACTCCGGCGCTACCTCGGCATTGACGAAGCGCTCTTCCAGTTGCACCGGCACTTCGTTCTCGTAGTGCACGACAACGGAGTGAAAGATGCGCTGGACGTTTTCCAGCTCGAACGGCAGCGCCAGGGTCGCGCCCTCGGGCAGCGGTTCCAGAAGCACCACTTCACAGCGGTGCTGATGCCCGCGCGCGGCGATCTCCTCGGCGATGTTATGGATCTCGAAGAGCGCCGCGTGGCCCTTCTGTTCGGCAACGAAGGTCCCCACGCCCTGCAGGCGCACCAGCACGCCCTCGATGGTCAGCTCGCGCAATGCGCGATTGATGGTCATCCGGCTCACACCGAGCAGGGCGAACAGTTCGCTTTCCGACGGCAGCTTGGAGTTGGGTTTCCAGACGCCGTTGCGGATCTGCTGCAGGATGATTTCCTTCACCCGCGCATACAGGGGCGCCGGAGTTTCCAGCGCGAACGCGGCCAGGGAGGAATGATCTTGGGACACGGCAGCTCCTGAATCGGCGGAAGGCGGGCTAGCCGCCAGTTTACCCGCGGCTACGCCTGCCGCCTACGCGCCGTCACCGAAGCCGAACCACGGGCAATAGGTGTGCAGCTTTGACAGGGCGCATAACGCGCCAGCGTTATCCCCCACGATGGGGGCTGCGGATAACCTGTTCCAGGTTATTCGCCCTACAGTCGACGAAAATCCGTACTCATGATCAGCGCGGCGCAATATGCGCCACCATCAGCTGCACCGTCTCGTTGCCACGGAACTCGTTGACGTCGAGCTTGTAGGCCACTTCCGCCCAGCGCACGGTGGGATTGGGCCAGATTTCGCGGTCGATGTTGAAGGCGATGGCGTCCAGCTGCAGCGAACCGCACTCGGTCTTGAGCACCAGCTTCAGGTGTCGCTCGCCGACCACGCGCTGCTGGACGATCTGGAAGATGCCGTGGAACAGCGGCTCGGGGAAATGCTGGCCCCAGGGTCCGGCCTGGCGCAGCGCGCGGGCCAGCTCCAGGTGGAACTCCTCGGCGCCCAGCTGGCCGTCGGAGAGCAGGCGCCCGGTGAGGTCTTCTTCATCCAGCTGACGGCGCACTTCGGCGTCGAAGGCAGCGGCGAAGGCGCCGAAGTTTTCCTGCGGCAGCGACAGGCCGGCGGCCATGGCGTGGCCACCGAACTTGCTGATCAAGCCCGAATGGCGCGCAGCCACGGCGTCCAGCGCATCGCGGATATGGAAGCCCGGCACCGAACGCGCCGAGCCCTTGAGCGTGCCATCGCCAGCATCGGCGAAGGCGATGGTCGGACGGTGGTAACGCTCCTTCAGGCGCGAGGCGAGGATGCCGATCACTCCCTGGTGCCATTCCGGGTCGAACAGGCACAGGCCGAAGGGCATCTCTTCCACCGGCAGTTCCTTGAGCTGGGCCAGCGCCTCGCGCTGCATGCCCTGCTCGATGGCCTTGCGGTCCTGGTTGAGCTGGTCGAGCTGCACCGCCATGTCGCGGGCGACGCCTTCGTCTTCGCAGAGCAGCAACTCGATGCCCAGGGACATGTCGTCCAGGCGCCCGGCGGCGTTCAGCCGCGGGCCGAGGATGAAGCCCAGGTCGGTGGAGGTGATCCGCCGGCAATCGCGCCCGGCCACTTCCAGCAGCGCACGCAGCCCCGGACGTGCACGGCCAGCACGGATACGCGCGAGGCCCTGATGAACCAGGATGCGATTGTTGGCGTCCAGCGGTACCACGTCGGCGACGCTGCCCAGGGACACCAGGTCGAGCAATTCAGCCAGGTTCGGCTCGGCGATGCCGCGCGCAGCGAACCAGCCGCGTTCACGCAGGCGGGCACGCAGGGCGAGCATCACGTAGAAGATCACACCGACACCGGCCATGGCCTTGCTGGGGAAGTCGCAGCCGGGCTGGTTCGGGTTGACGATAGCGTCGGCGGCGGGCAACTCCGGCCCCGGCAGGTGGTGGTCGGTGACCAGCACGCGCAGGCCGGCAGCCTTGGCGGCGGCCACGCCCTCGATGCTGGAAATGCCGTTGTCCACGGTCACCAGCAGTTCCGGGCGCTTCTCCAGCGCCACGGCGACGATTTCCGGGGTCAGGCCATAGCCATATTCGAAGCGGTTGGGCACCAGGTAATCGACCCAGGCCGCACCAAGCATGCGCAACGCCAGCACACCGACGCTGCTGGCGGTGGCGCCATCGGCGTCGAAATCGCCGACGTAGAGAATCCGCTGGCCCTTTTCCAGCGCGTCGACCAGCAGTTCCACCGCCGCGTCCACACCCTTGAGCTGCTGGTACGGGATCAGCCGCGCCAGGCCCTTGTCCAGCTCCTCTGCACTCTGCACACCACGAGCGGCGTAGAGGCGGGTCAGCAGTGGCGGCAGGTCGCCCAGGTTGGGCAGGGTTGGCGGGAGGGGACGGGATTCGATGCGCATGAAGTCCAACTATTCCTTTGTGCTTGGTCTTGCGCCTTGTGAGCTAGAGCACGGCAAGGCGCGAACAGGCGTGGGCCACGGAGTTTGCTGCAGCAAATGAGCAGGCCCGCGCCTGTTCACAACGCAGCCGGGCCAACGCGCAGCTAGCGCAAATCAGCGCTCGCCCATCAGCCATTCGACTTGCAGCTCGTGCTGGCCGCGCTCGTCGGTGACGAAGATGGTCCCTTCGCTGATCATCACGGTCCAGTTGATCGAGCGCGGCAGGTCGCGGGAGATTTCTTCCAGCGCTTCCTGGGGCATGGCGACGACATTGAGGTTCTTCAGGTGGCGGACGCTGTCGAGCACCTTGGTGGTCCACACGCGCAGGTTGCCGTAGGCGACCAGGGTCAGCTTCTCGCAGCGGCGCGAGCACCAGGTCAGGCGATCGGCATCCGGCTGGCCGACTTCGATCCAGTGCAGCACGCGGTCGTCCAGGCTCTTTTCCCACAGCGAGGGCTCTTCCACGTCCGACAGGCCACGGCCGAAGGCCAGCTGCTCGTTGTACCAGATGACGTAGGCCAGCAGGCGCACCGCCAGGCGCTCCTCGGTTTCCGAGGGGTGGCGGGCGACGGTGAAGCGCAGGGTCTCGTAGACCCCACGGTCGAGGTCGGTCAGGCTGATATCGGCTTTGTAGGGCGTGGCGGACAGGGCCATGGGCGTTCCCGGCGAATTTTCGAAGGCGGCAAGTCTACCGCGAAAGCGCCGGCACCGTGGGTCAAGTGCGCGGACGTCGGTCGGCTCCAGGCTCCGGCGCGGCCAGTTCGATGCGGTTGCGGCCCTTGGC
The DNA here is from genome assembly GCF_020401845.1 of Pseudomonas sp. HS-18. Lineage (NCBI taxonomy): Bacteria > Pseudomonadati > Pseudomonadota > Gammaproteobacteria > Pseudomonadales > Pseudomonadaceae > Pseudomonas > Pseudomonas sp. HS-18. The sequence goes on along the minus strand of NZ_CP084413.1, from coordinate 1,705,722 downwards.
CTTGGCGGCGTAGAGCGCCTGGTCAGCCAGGGACAGCAGGCGCAGCAGGTCGTGGCCGGCCTCGCGGCTGGTAGCAATACCGATGCTTACGCTGAGCTGGCCCTCGGCCATGAACGGCAACTCGGCGAACTCCCGGCGCACCCGCTCCGCCACCTGGCACGCGCCCTCGGTATCGGCGCCCACCAGCAGGCAGGCGAACTCTTCCCCGCCGATGCGGGCGAACTGGTCGTGCTTGCGCATCCGCGAGGCGGTGATGCGACTGAATTCCACCAGCACGCGGTCGCCGGCGGGATGGCCGAAGGAGTCGTTGAGGCGCTTGAAGTTGTCCAGGTCGCAGAGCAGCAACGAAGCCTGTTCGCCCCGCTCGGCGCACAGGCGCAGCAGGCGTTCGCCGGTCTCCATGAAGGCGCGGCGATTGCCCACGCCGGTCAGCGGGTCGCTCAGGGCAGCACTGCGGAACTGCAGCTCGGCACGTTCCTTGACCATCGCCAGGGTGGCGAAGGCGATACCGATGGCGAACAGCATGGTCTCGAAGACCAGGAAGGTGAAGAAAGCAGAACCCTGGCCGTTGTTGGCCACGCTCTCGAACGGCATGCCGCGGTCGACCACCAGGCGTACCGAATAGACCAGGGTATGCAAGAGCAACAACGCCAGTGTCGGCTTGAGTTCGACTTCGAGCTTGCGCCGGTCGCGCCACAGCTCGCTGATCGCCGCGAGGCAGTACAGGATGGTGATCCCCGTACTGACCGCGATGCGCGCAGCCAGGGACTCGTAGAAGGGCGGGAGCAGGCACAGCAGCGCCCAGAATGTCGCGCCTGCGCCGATCAACGGCCAGTGCGGTTTGCGTCCGGTGAAGACGCGCATGGAAGTCCAGGTCATTGCCGAACAGAGGTGCAGGACCACATTACCGAGCAGGATCGGCAACCAGTCGATGCCCATGCCTCGCAACGTGGCCAGGAAGGTGCCAATGGCACCCAGCAGCAACGCGACGCTCATGTAGCCCAGCGAGTGATCGCGACGACCGCTGTGCCAGGCGAATGCCATCAGCACACCGACAAGAGTCAGTACGTAGAGGTCGACGACAACCAGCGTCGGCAGGTTCAACGTCATGCAGCCCCCTCGCCACCCGTCAGCTCGCATTCCCCGGAGAATGCCGTCAGACCATCGGGCTGTTGGAAGGAAGACGAACGCATCACGGCATACCTGCGCGAAACCGAGCGAGCTGAAGTAAGAAGCATCTGAATGTGGCTACTCTACGCGCGCTCAAGGCCGCCGCAAAGCGACGTTTCCAGACGCCTGCCCGGCGGCCTGTTCGAAGCGCCGTGCACGCGTTAGAGTCCGGCGATTCCTCTCTGATCGGACAGACCGATGAACAGCACCGCCAAACCCCTCGCCGGCCTCAAGGTCATCGAACTGGGCACCCTGATCGCCGGCCCCTTCGCCTCGCGCCTTTGCGCGGAGTTCGGCGCCGAGGTCATCAAGGTCGAATCACCGGACGGCGGCGACCCGCTGCGCAAATGGCGAAAGCTCTACGAAGGCACGTCGCTGTGGTGGTTCGTGCAGGCGCGCAACAAGCGTTCGCTGACGCTGAACCTCAAGCATGAAGCCGGCCGCGAGGTGCTGAAGAAGCTGCTGGCCGAGGCCGACATCCTGATCGAGAACTTCCGTCCCGGCGTGCTGGAGAAGCTCGGCCTGGGCTGGGAAGCGATCCACGCGCTGAACCCCAAGCTGGTGATGGTGCGCCTGTCCGGCTTCGGCCAGAGCGGCCCCTACAAGGACCAGCCGGGCTTCGGCGCGGTGGGCGAGTCCATGGGCGGGCTGCGCTATATCACCGGCTTCGAGGACCGCCCGCCGGTGCGCACCGGCATTTCCATCGGCGACTCCATCGCCGCGCTGTGGGGCGTGATCGGCGCGCTCATGGCACTGCGCCACCGCGAAGTGAACGGCGGCGCCGGCCAGGTGGTGGACGTGGCTCTCTACGAAGCGGTATTCGCCATGATGGAATCCATGGTTCCGGAGTTCGACGTGTTCGGTTTCATCCGCGAGCGCACCGGCAACATCATGCCTGGCATCACGCCCTCCTCCGTGCACACCACGGCCGACGGCAAGCACGTGCAGATCGCCGCGAATGGCGACGCCATCTTCCGCCGCTTCATGACGGCCATCGGCCGCCCCGACCTCGCCGAAGACCCCACGCTTGCCAGCAACGACGGCCGCGATGCCCGTCGCGATGAGCTCTACGGCATCATCGATCGCTGGGCGCGCTCCGCATCGCTGGAGACCGTGCTCAAGGTGCTGAACGAAGCGGAGGTGCCGGCCAGCCGCATCTTCTCCGCCGAGGACATGTTCAGCGACCCGCAATTCCTGGCGCGGGAGATGTTCCTCTCCGCCAAGCTGCCGGACGGCAAACCCTTCCGCATGCCCGGCATCGTGCCCAAGCTCTCCGATACCCCCGGCAGCGCCGAGTGGATCGGCCCGAAACTGGGCGAGCATACCGACGAAGTGCTTTCCGGACTGGGCTACGACGCAGCCGCCATCGCGGCGATGCGCAAGGATGGCGCGGTCTGACCACTTTGCTTGGGTAGGGCGCATAACGCGCCAGCGTCATCCGCCGTATTGAAGCCGGCGGATAACCTGTTCCAGGTTATTCGCCCTACGGCTCTTGGTGTAGCAGCGAACTCCTGCAATAAAGCCAGTCAGCCCGCTTCCTGCTCCGGCGCCTCGCTCTGGGCGATGAACTCCAGCATCTTCTCGCTGCCGTCCAGCAGGTCGGCGTGGATAGCCTCGCGGGCGGCGGCGCCGTTGCGTTCGCGCAGGGCGCGCAGGACGTCCCAGTGGTGCTCGATGGCCATGCGCTCGTTGAAGTCGGCGTAGGCCTGGGCGATCAGCGGGCCGGTGCGCATCCACAGGCTGTCGAGGAAGGCGCGCAGCAGCGGCATGCCGGCGATGTCGGCGAGGGCGAAGTGGAAGGCCTGGTTGAGCTTGAGCGCCAGCACCAGGTCATCCGCGTGGATCGCGTCGAGATTCTCGCGGATGTTGGCTTCCAGCTCGTCCAGCTGCTCATCGCTGGCGCGCGCGGCGGCGGTCTCGGCGGCGAGACCTTCGAGCGCCACGCGGATGCTGCGGATCTCCAGGTACTGCTCGAGGGTGAGCAGCGGCACGCGGATGTCCCGCGGCGTCTTCAGCACCAGCGCCTGTTCCTTGGCCAGCTGCAGGATGGCGTCACGCACCGGGGTAACGCTGGTGCCCAGCTGCTGGGCCAGGTCACGGATACGCAGGCGATCGTCCGGCTTGAAGCGGCCGGTGATCAGTGCCTCGCGCAGCAGCGCGTAGACGCCGCTGCCCAGGTAGGAATGATTGAGCCCTTCGATCGGGTAGTTCATCGCCGTCTCATCACGTGGTGCGGAATTCGGGCGCGAATGATGGTCGCTGATCGCGCCGAATGCCAGCCGGTTTCACACATGCTGCCCGCCGTTGACGTGGATTTCTGCACCATTCACGTAGGACGCGCCGCTGGTGCAGAGGAAATGGATGAGCGAAGCAACTTCCTCCGGCTTACCCAGGCGATGCATCGGAATATCGCGCTCGACGATCAGCTCGGTGCCCGAAGACAGGATGGCCGTGTCGATTTCCCCCGGCGCGATGGCGTTCACTCGCACGCCGTGCGGGCCGAAGTCATGGGCCATCTCGCGGGTCAATGCGGCCAGGGCAGCCTTCGAGCACGCATAAGCAGCGCCGGCGAACGGGTGCACACGTGAACCGGCGATGGAGGTGACATTGATCACCGAGCCCTTGGCTGCCTTCAGTTCGTCGAACAGGCCGCGCGCCAGCAGCGCGGTGGAGAACAGGTTGACGTTGAACACCTTCAGCCAGGTGGCGTAGTCGCTGCCCAGAACGCCCAGGCGTTCGCCCTCCGGGCCCTTGGGCGAGATGCCGGCGTTGTTCACCAGGGCGTGCAGCGAGCCGCCGAGCTTCTCGCGGATCATCGGCAGGCTGGCCTGCACGCTGTCGATGTCTTCCAGGTCCAGGTGGATATGGTTGATCAGGCCTTCGGCCCAGGGGCACTCGGCGCTCCAGTCCTGGCGCGAGGCGGTGAACACGCGCCAGCCGGCAGCGTTGAAGTGCTTCACCGTGGCATGGCCGATGCCGCGGCTGGCGCCAGTGAGAAGCAGGGTTCTGGTCTGGTTCATGGTGCAGGCATCCCCTTCGGATGAGTGCGCTCGAGTGGTCAGCGTCCTTGGAGCGCTGGCCCCAATAAAAACATGATGCATCATGTTTTGGAAGATGTTTTAATCGGTCCAGCTTGGTCCTGCAACGAGCTATCCGAACAACAACAAGAAACGGAGCAACTTCCCATGATCGACCGCACCTGTTCCGCCCGTTCCTCTCCCTGATGTCCGAGGGCAACGCCAGCCGGCCTTACAGCTTGGTCCGGCGCGCCGCCCCACTCTTGAAGCTGCCCTCTTATTCATGGGCCGGATTGGCCCGCTCAGGAGTCATCGCATGTTCAAGAAAGCCATAGCACTGATGATGTTGGCCGGCGGCGCCGCCCAGCTCCACGCCGAGACACTGACCGTGGTGTCGTTCGGTGGCGACAACAAGGTGGCCCAGGAAAAGGCCTTCTACAAACCCTTCGAGCAGCAGGCCAAGGTCACTGTGCAGGGCGCCGAGTACAACGGCGAGATGGCCAAGATCAAGGTCATGGCCGACACCGGCAAGACCAGTTGGGACGTGGTCGAGGTGGAATCCCCGGAACTGATGCGCGGTTGCAGCGAAGGCCTGTTCGAGCAGCTCGACTGGAGCAAGCTCGGCAAGCAGGCCGACTTCCTCGACGCCGCCGTGAGCGACTGCGGCGTGGGCATCTTCATCTGGTCCACGGTGCTCACCTACGATGCCAAGAAACTCGCCAGCGCACCCACCGGCTGGGCCGATTTCTGGGACGTGAAGAAATACCCGGGCAAGCGCGGCCTGCGCCGTGGCGCCAAGTTCACCCTGGAATTCGCCCTGGAAGCCGACGGCGTGAAACAGGCCGACCTGTACAAGGTACTGGCCACCAAGGAAGGCGTGGACCGTGCGTTCAAGAAGCTCGACGAGATCAAGCCGTACATCCAATGGTGGGAAGCCGGTGCGCAGCCGCTGCAATGGCTGGCCGCCGGCGACGTGGTGATGACGTCTGCCTACAACGGCCGCGTCGCCACCGCGCAGAAGGAAGGCCGCGACTTCGCCATCCAGTGGAACGGCAGCATCTACGACCTGGACCACTGGGCCATCGTCAAGGGCAGCCCGAAGAAGGAGCTGGCCGAGCAGTTCATCGCCCTGGCCAACAAGCCTGAGCACCAGAAGGTCTTCGCCGAGAACATTCCCTACGGCCCGACCAACAAGAACACCATCCCGCTGATCGACGCCGCCATCGCGCCGAAACTCCCCACCGCGCCGCAGAACCTGGAGAACGCGCGCGCCATGGACACCGAGTTCTGGATCGACCACGGCGAGGAACTGGAAACCCGCTTCAACGCCTGGGCTAGCAAGTAAGTGGATGGCGTCCGCCCGGCCCCGCGCCGGGCGGACGCTCCACCTCGCCCGGCCGCTGCAATACCGAACGACCGCTGAACCCTGCTGGAGATGTACCCGTGCCCCTCAATACCGCTCCCGTCCACGATCACCTGCTGGAAGCGGCCCCCGCCCAGGTGAGCGACGCCCAGGCCGCTGCCATCGCCGACGAATACTTCGGCCAGCGCGGCACGCTGCACCGCCTCGCCGGCGAACGCGACCTGAACTTCCACATCGCCCATGGCCATGGCGACGACCGCCTGCTGAAGCTCTCGCACCCGCTGGAGGACCCGCAGGTCGTGGACTTCCAGACTCGCGCCCTGCTGCGCGTGGAGGCCCTCGACCCGACCCTGGCAGTGCAGCGCGTCTATCCCTCGCTCAACGGCGACCACCAGATTTCCATCCGCGTCGACGGCCAGCCGATGATTGCCCGGCTGTTCTCCTTCGTCGACGGAGTTCCGCTGCACCGCGTCCCGCAACGCAGCCGCGCCCTGCGCGAGAACCTGGGCGACGACCTGGCGCGCCTGGGCCTGGCGCTGAAGGGTTTCGAACACCCGGCCACCGCCGACCACGAACTGCTCTGGGACCTCAAGCACGCCTCGCGCCTGCGCAACCTGCTGGTCTACATACAGGATCGAGAACAGCGCGCCCTGGTCGAGCGCTTTCTCGACAATTTCGAGCGCCACGCCCTGCCCCGCCAGACCACGCTGCGCGCCCAGGTCATCCACAACGACCTGAACCCGCACAACGTCATCGTCGATGCCGAGCATCCGGACCGGGTGCGCAACATCCTCGATTTCGGCGACATGGTCCACGCGCCGCTGATCAACGACCTCGGCGTCGCCGCCGCCTACCAGGTGGGCGAGCCGGACGCGCCGCTGGCCACCGCCTGCGAGATGATCGCCGCCTACCATCGCCGCTGCCCGCTGCTGGCCGAGGAGCAGGAAATCCTCGCCGACCTGATTGCCACGCGCCTGATCATGACCCTGAGCATCACCGCCTGGCGCGCCAGCCTGCACCCCGAGAACCGCGACTACATCCTGCGCAACACCCGCCACGCCTGGCAGGCCGTGCAAGGCCTGGCCCGCCTGAGCCGGGAACAGGCGCAGGAGCAGATCTTCGCCGCCTGCGCCACACAAGAGGAGCCCCGCCCATGACCATGCCCAACGGATTCAGTGCCGCCGATGCCGAGCGCCTGAGCGATGCGGAACGCCGCCTGATCGAGCGCCGCGCGCGCCTGCTCGGGCCGGCCTACCGCCTGTTCTACGAGCGCCCGCTGCACACCGTGCGCGGCGAGGGCGTGTGGCTCTACGACAACCAGGGCAACCGCTACCTCGACGCCTACAACAACGTCGCCTCCATCGGCCACTGCCATCCGCGCGTGGTGCGAGCCATCGCCGGCCAGGCGGCGGTGCTCAACACCCATACCCGCTACCTGCAGGAAGGCATCCTCGACTACGCCGAGGACCTGCTCGCCACTTTCCCCGAAGGCCTGGACCAGGTGATGTTCACCTGCACCGGCAGCGAGGCGAACGACCTCGCCCTGCGTATCGCTCGCCAGTACACCGGCGGCACCGGGGTGATCATCACCCGCTTCGCCTACCACGGCGTCACCGGGACCATTTCCGAGCTCTCGCCGTCCCTCGGCGCCGGCATCACCCTGCCCGCCCACGCCCGCACCGTGCGCGCGCCCGATGCTTACCGACTGGGCGCAGAGAACGTCGGCAAACTCTTCGCCGACGATGTGCGCGCCGCCATCGCCGACCTGCGCGCCCATGGCATCAAGCCCGCCGCGCTGCTGCTCGACGGCATCTTCGCCAGCGACGGCGTGCTGGCCGATCCGGCCGGATTCCTTGCCGAAGCCGTGAAAGTCGCCCAAGACGAAGGCCTGCTTTATATCGCCGACGAAGTGCAGAGCGGCTTCGCCCGCACCGGCGACGCCATGTGGGGCTTCCAGCGCCACGGCGTGCAGCCGGACCTGGTCACCCTTGGTAAACCCATGGGCAACGGCCAGCCCATCGCCGGCGTCGTGGTGCGCCCGGAAATCCTCGAACGCTTCGGCCGCGAGGTGCGCTACTTCAACACCTTCGGCGGCAACCCGGTGTCCTGCGCGGCGGCCCAGGCGGTACTCGACGTGATCCGCGACGAACAGCTTCAGGAGCGTTCGCAGCGCATCGGCGCCTTCATGCTCCAGGGCATACGCCAACTGGCCGAGCGCCACGAGCTGATCGGCGATGTGCGCGGCGCGGGGCTATTCCTCGGCGTCGAACTGGTCACTGACCGCACGGCGAAAACACCCGCCGCCAACCAGACGCGCCAAGTGGTCAATGGCATGCGCGAACGTGGCGTGCTGATCAGCGCGGCCGGTCCGCTGGAGAACATCCTGAAAATTCGTCCGCTGCTGGCCTTCGAGCAGGAGCATGCGGAACTGTTCCTCGACTGCCTGGACAAGGCGCTGACGGATGTCGCCATCTGACATCTGCGTCTCTCAGAAACGACAAGGGCCGCGATGAACACTCATCGCGACCCTTTTCATTCTGACGGGATCGATCCTCAGAAGCGCACGCCAACGTTGACCATCGCGGCCGAGCCTCCCAACACCACGAGCTCAGCGCCAACGGGCCCCAGGTGCGCGCCAACGGAAGGAATGATCGCCGGAGCCACGCCATAGCGGTTGAGCGGAATCTTGTCGCGGTACTCGCCACGATACCCCTGCAACGCGCCGCCGGTGACCTTGGCGTAGAACGGCGTACCTTCCCAGTCGAAGCGTTTGCCGGCGTAGACATAGTTGGAGCGCTGGCTGAAGGAGTTCTTGAAGGTCGCGCCGCCGAATACCACGCCATCGCCGCGATTACGCTCCAGGCCGATCAGCTCCTGGTGGTTGTTGTGATCCGGATCCGTGGTCCAGTGGGTCGTGTAGACGCTGGTCTGCAGGTACCAGAAGCCCTTGTCTTCATCCGCAATGGCGAAACCACAGCCAAGCAGGACGAGAGCGGCGATCAACAGGCGGCGCATGGGGGGTTCTCCGTTCAGATGGTGACGCGGCTGGCGCCATTGACCGTCATGATGCGAACACGGTCACCAACGCGGAACTGCTGGGAATCGACCGCCTGGACATAAGCGCGGGTGCCGCCGTCATCCTCGCGGACCACGATCTCGACGCCCTGAGTGCGGGTGATGCCCTCTTCCACCGCCGAGCCCGCCGCGCCACCCGCCACGCCACCGAGAATGCTGGTGATGGCCTTGCCGCGGCCGCCGCCAATGGAGCTGCCGGCGATGCCACCGACGGCTGCACCGGCCAGGGTACCGATGGGGGTCTTGGTACCTTCGATCTGTACCGGTCGCAGGGATTCGATGGTGCCCATGCGTACGTTCTGCACCGCACGGGCATCGGCACGGGAATAGGAAGAACCCGAGAGGTCGGAAGCGCAGCCGCTCAGCAGAGCGGCGCTGGTGAACAGGGCGGTCAACAGCAGAGTGGAACGGTTCATGGTGGTCACCTCGGAAGGGTCGGAAAGATTAGGGCAAAGCCTACGTGGCCTTGCCTGAACTCCCCCTGAACCCTTTCTGAACCATCACTGAACAAAGCTGAACGAAGTTGAATGAAATGTCTGTCACCCCTCCAGAGCGACCAACTGCCGGCGGCTGTGTTCGAACCAGCCCAGCAGATAGTCCGCCAGCAGCTGTGTGCGGCGCGGCAGGCGGCTTTGGTAAGCGTGAATGAGGAACACCGGCTGGGTGCGGGTCTGGTAATCGCGCAATAACCAGACCAGGCTGCCCTCCGCCAATTCCTGCTGAACCATGTAGGACGGCAGCCGGCTGATCCCCGCGCCGGCCAGAGCCGCCTTCTTCAGCAAGGTGTAGTGATTGCTTGCAAGCAAGCCTCTGACCGTGACGCGGAACAGTTCGTGGTGGCGTTGGTAAAGCCAGACGTCGCTGTCCTGATAATGAGTGTTCTGCAGGCAGGAATGCTGCGCCAGGTCCGCCGGCGCCTCGGGCACGCCGTGCTCCGCAAGATAGCCCGGCGTGGCGCAGGTCAACTCCTGCAAAGCGAAGAGCGGCCGCGCCACCAGGCGCTCATCCACCGCCAGACTGCCGGAGCGGATGGCCAGGTCGAAGCCGTCCGCCACCAGGTCGCGACGCTCGTTGGAGAGGTCCAGCTCCAGGCAAATGTCCGGGTACTGGCGGGAAAACTCCATCAGCCACGCATCGAAGAAAGTCTCTCCCAACGACACTGGCACGCTCAGCCGCACCTTGCCCTGTGCCTCTTCCTGCAACGCCAGTACCGCCTGCCGCGCCCGCGCGGCCTGGGCATTGAGCGCTTGAGCCTCGGGCAGCAGCGCAGCACCGGCGGCAGTCAGGGACAGGCGTCTGGTCGTGCGGTGCACCAGGGTCGCGCCCAGCGTCAGCTCCAGCGTCGCGATCCGCTTGGATAACTGCCCCTTGCTGCAGCCGAGTTTTTCCGCGGCACGGGTGAAGCTGCCGCATTCCAGCAGTACGGCGAAGGCGGAAAGGTCTTGCAGGTCGTTGGCGATTGTTTCCATATGAAAACCAAAGGTTGTCAATTAGCTTAATTATCAAAACAGAAGACCACTCTAGACTGAATTCACTTTCAGCCAAACCACCTCAGTGGAGAGTCTTCATGAAAATCATCCTGATCGGCGCCAGCGGCACCCTTGGCCAGGCCATCGCCAACGAACTGGCCCCGCGCCACGAGATCATCCGCGTCGGTCGCAGCAGCGGCGACTATCGTGTGGACATCACCGACAGCGCCTCGATCCGCAAGCTGTTCGAGCAGGTTGGCGGCTTCGATGCGCTGATCAGCGCCGCCGGCAAAGTGCACTTCGGCGCGCTGTCGGAAATGGGCGAGGCGGAAATGGCGGTCGGCCTCAAGGACAAGCTGATGGGGCAGGTGAACCTGGTGCTGATCGGCAGCCAGTACGCCAACGACGGCGCTTCCTTCACCCTCACCACCGGCATCCTCAGCGAACAGCCCATCGTGCTGGGCAGCTCGGCCAGCCTGGTCAACGGCGCGGTGGAAGGTTTCGTGCGCAGCGCCGCCCTGGAGCTGCCGCGCGGCCAGCGGATCAACGCGGTCAGCCCGAATGTGCTGGTGGAATCGATGGAGGGCTACGCGCCGTTCTTCCGCGGCTTCAAGCCGGTGCCTGCCGCGGATGCCGCGCTGGGCTTCGCCCGCAGCGTGGAAGGCAAGCAGACCGGGCAGGTATACAAGATCTGGTGAGGCTGGCGGGCTGATGCTTCTGCGTCGGTCGTTGGCCTTGGTTCGCGAGCAGGCCCGCTCCTACAGGAAAACCTTCGCCGGGAACTGTAGGAGCGAGCTCGCGAACTGCCTCTATTCTCTCTTCCCGGCATAGCAGACCGGGGAACTCCCCTCGCCCTGCTTCGCCAACTCGTCCTCAAGGAACTCCGCCAGCACCCGGGCGTTGTTGTGCTCCTCGTCCCTGGCTGCATAGAGCAGCGTCAGCGTGCCCTTGCGTGCGAGGTCCAGCAGCCCCATCCAGTGCTCCGGGTGAGCGTTCAGTTCGCCGTGGTAGGCCTTGCGGAATTCCTCGAACAGGCTCGGGTCGTGGTGGAAGCGCTGGCGCAGTTCGTTGGACGGCGAGGCCTCCTTGGCCCAGCACTCCATGTACAGGTCTTCCTTGCGAATTCCCCGTGGCCAGAGCCGGTCCACCAGCACCCTCAGGCCGTCCCCCTCGGTCACCGGTTCGTAAGCACGCTTGCAGCGGATCATCCGAAATTCTCCTCGCCGTTGGGCATTGCCCTTGAGGTGACCGGCTTCGCTGGGTAACGTGGGCGCACTTTCGAGGGAGCCCGTTCCATGCGATCCAGCCGTTTCATTCTGTTCAGCCTGCTACCCCTGTTCGCCGCCTGCCAGGTGTGGACGCCGAACAAGACCGATCTTAACGCCTCCACCCGCCTGCAGGGCGAACTGAGCCGTGTGGACGGCCAGCTGGTGTTCCGCAGCTGCACCGAGCAACGCCGCTTCAGCATCGAGGACACCGGCAACACCGGCCTGCCCCGCGACGCACTGGAAATGTTCAACGATGGCGCCACCTCGCTGTACGCCGACCTGCGCGGCAGCTTCAGCGGCAGCAGCGCCCAGGGCACCGACGGCAAGCTGGAAGTGGCCAAGGTCTATCGCCTGCAGAATGAGGGCTCGGGCTGCGACGACCCGAACTTCAAGCGCGCGGTGGTCCGCGCCCACGGCAACGAGCCGGGCTGGAGCGTGCTGGTCAATAGCCAGGGCATGCTGATCGAGCAGCCGGGCAAGGAATCGCTGGCGCTGCCGTACATCGCCGAGGGCGTGCCTGACGGCAGCACCAGCTATTCCAGCGAGGCCAATGGCGAGAAGGTCGAGTTGTGGGTGGCTCCAGCCCGCTGCCAGGACAGCATGAGCGGCGCCCTGAGCAACCTCTCCGCCGAACTGCGCCTCGACAACAAGGTCATGCGCGGCTGCGCCTATCCGGGCGGCTCCAGCGGCGATTGATCGCCGCCGGCGGGGCTCAGACCAGCAGCCCCGCCGCGACCAACCTTGCCTTGAGTGCGGCGAATTCCTCGGCGTACTCCCAATAGGCCAGCCGACCATCGCTGGCAGTGACCAGCACGTACTTCTCGCTGATCGACTGGATGCGCTTGACGCGCACCAGCTTCTCGACGAAGTCCGGGTCCGAAACCTGCTCGATCACCTCGCGGTTCTGCTCGTCATAGCCGTGCATGATGAACGCGGCACGTACCTTCAGGCTGATGAAGCTCATGCTGTTTGTCCTCGTCAAAGCGCAGCGTCGGCGGCATGCAGGGCGTGAAGCGCGGTGGTGTCGAACAGTGGCACCGAGGCGTCCGCCGGGCCGACCAGCAGGGAAATCTCCGTGCAGCCCAGGATCACCGCCTCGGCGCCCTGCGCCACCAGCGCGGCGATGATCCGCCGATACTCTTCCCTCGATTCGTCGCGAATCCGCCCCAGGCAGAGTTCCTCGTAGATGATCCGGTGCACCACCTGGCGATCGGCCTCGCTCGGCGTCAGCACCTTCAGCCCGAACCTGTCCACCAGGCGATCCTTGTAGAACGCCTGTTCCATGGTGAAGCGCGTGCCCAGCAGGCCGACCGTGGTCACGCCCGCCGCGCGTATCGCCTCGGCGGTCGGGTCGGCGATGTGCAGCAGCGGGATATCCACCGCCGCCTCGATGGCCGGCGCCACCTTGTGCATGGTGTTGGTACAGAGCACGAGGAAATCCGCCCCAGCCGCCTTCAGCGAGCGCGCGGCGTCAGCCAGCAGGCGGCCGGCAGCGTCCCAGTCGCCGACATGCTGCAGACGCTCGATCTCGTGGAAGTCCACGCTGTACAGCACGACCTTCGCCGAGTGCAGGCCGCCCAGGCGCTCCTTGATGCGTTCGTTGATCTGCCGGTAGTAGGGAATGGTCGATTCCCAGCTCATGCCGCCGATCAGGCCAATGGTCTTCATGCTTCGCTCCAGATGAATCAATCCAGTCCGATACAGGGCAGATCGCCGGGCAGCGCCGCGCCGTGCTCGGCGCACTGGCGCACGGCCTCTATCAGCGGATCGAGGTCGAAGCCCTGGGAAATCAGCCATAGCGGGTTGTAATAGGTCGTCGCGTAGCGCTCGCCGCTGTCACAGAGGATCGCCACCACCGAACCACTCTCGCGCCGAGCCACCATCTGATGCGCGACCAGCAGCGCGCCGATCAGGTTGGTGCCGCTGGAGGCGCCGACGTGCCGGCCCAGCCGCTGCGCCAGGTAGTGCATGGCGGCCAGCGACAGGTCATCCGGCACCTTGCAGCAGGCATCCAGCACGTTGGGCAGGAACGACGCTTCCACGCGCGGGCGGCCGATGCCTTCGATGCGCGAGCCGTAGCTCAGGGTGAGGCCGCGGTCGCCGGTGCGGTAGGAATCGAAGAACACCGAGCGTTCGGCGTCGGCGCAGAGCACACGGGTGTCATGCCGGCGGTAGCGGGCGAAGCGCCCCAGGGTCGCCAGGGTGCCGCCGGTGCCGGGGCTGGAGACCAGCCAGGCCGGCTCGGGGAAGCGCTCGTGGCGCATCTGCTGGAAGATCGACTCGGCGATGTTGTTGTTCGCCCGCCAGTCGGTGGCGCGCTCGGCGTAGGTGAACTGGTCCATGAAGTGGCCGCCGGTTTCCTTCGCCAGTCGCTCGGATTCGGCGTAGATCTGCGTCGGGTCGTCCACCAAGTGCGCCTGGCCGCCATAGAAGGCGATCTGCGCGATCTTCTCCTTCGAGGTGCTGGCGGGAACCACGGCAATGAACGGCACGCCGAGCAGCCGGGCGAAATACGCTTCGGAGATCGCCGTCGAACCACTGGATGCCTCGATCACCGGAGCGCCCGGCCGCAGCCAGCCATTGCACAACGCGTAGAGGAACAGCGAGCGGGCCAGGCGGTGCTTGAGGCTGCCGGTGGGGTGGCTGGACTCGTCCTTGAAATACAGGTCCACGCCCGGCAGGCCGGGCATGTCCAGGGGAATCAGGTGGGTATCGGCGCTGCGTTGGAAATCCGCTTCGATGATGCGGATCGCCTCGCGGGTCCAGTTGCGTTCCTGAGCGACCATCGTGTCGTTCTCCTGGCAGGGCAAGCGATTCAGTGAGTTCAGTCCAGCACACCGGCGGGCGACGTGGGCGGCGCGCTGCGCCACTGGCTGAGGGCGACACCGGCAAACACCAGGCCGGCGGCCAGCGCCTGCTGGCCGCTGAGCACCTCGCCCAGCAGCAGCGCGGCGAAGATCAGGGTGAACACCGGGATCAGGTTGATGAAGCCGGTCGCCTGGCTTGCCGGCAGGCGGCTGACACCGAAGTTGTACAGGCCATAGGCGCCGACGGTTACCACGCTGCCCAGGTAGACCAGCGCGAACCAGCCAGTCGGGCCGGGTGCCGCCGGCAGCCCGGAGGTTGCCAGCGCCAGCGGCAGGAAGAACACCGAGCCGATGAACGCCTGCATCGCGGTCAGGATGAAGGGCGAATAACGCGCCGACAGGTGCTTGAGCAGCAGGGTGTAGCCGGTGGCGCAAAGCATTGCCAGCAACTCGTAGAGGTTGCCCAGCAGCGGGTTGGGCGCATGGCTGTCCGGCTCGCTGGCCAGCGTCAGCCAGAGCGAGCCGAGCACCGCCAGGGCAAAACCCAGCCAGGTGTTGCGGGCGATCTTTTCCTGCAGCAGGAAGAAGGCGCCGACCGCCACCAGCAGGGGCAGCAGCGCGGTGATCATCCCGGCCTGTGCGGCACTGGTCTGTTGCAGCGCCAGGGACTCGAAGATGAAGTACAGGCAGGGCTCGCAAGCGGCCAGGGCGAGCAGCCACCTCCAGTCACCGGGTCGGTAGTCGATTCGCCCGCGCCAGCGCCAGGCGGCGAGGAAGATCAGGCTGCCCAGCGCCATCCGGGCGAAGATCACCCACATGGCGGGCATTTCCAGGAAGGCGAATTTCAGCGCGATGAAGGAACTGCCCCAGAGCGCCATGGCCAGCACCAGGCACGCGAGGGCGAACGGCCGGGATTGCTGCACGGGACGCTCCAGTCAAAAGGTCCCCGGAGTATAGGAGGCGCGCGCTTGCAGCCGACAGGTACAGAACGGAGGGGAAACTGTATGGGCCGACGTGCTCGCTTCTACAAGAGCCGGAAATTCACTCCCAAGGCTTGCCCTTGGTCCCCCGCTCCACCGGCACGCGCCGCTGCATCGCTGCCTTAGCCAACAGGTGCGCGCTCACCGGTGCGGTGATGAATAGGAACCCAGTGATCAGAATCTCGTGCAGGCTCACGCCCTCGCCGCGCGTACTGAAGTACAGCAGCGAGGCCAGCACCACGCCGCCCACACCCAGGGTCGAGGCCTTGGTCGGCGCGTGCAGGCGCGTGTAGAAGTCCGGCAGGCGGTACAGGCCGATGGCGCCGAGCAGGGCGAACAGGCTGCCGGCCAGCAGCAGGAAGCAGACCAGCGCCTCGATGATCACGTTCATTCGATGATGTCTCCGCGCAGGAGGAACTTGCACAGCGCCACGGTGCTGACGAAGCCCATCACCGCGATCAGCAGCGCCGCCTCGAAGTACAGGCCGCTGCCCTTCCAGATGCCGAACAGCACGATCAGCGCGATGGCCTCGATCGACAGCGTATCCAGCGCGAGGATGCGGTCCGCCACCGAAGGCCCGCGGATCAGGCGCGCCACGGTGAGCAGCACGGCGATGCCCAGCACAGCCAGGCAGATCGGGATCACGATGCCGAGCACGGGAACACCTCCTTCAGCGGCGCCTCGTAGCGCGCCTTGATGTCCGCCACCAGCGTCTGCGGATCGGGCACGTCGATGCCGTGGACCAGCAGCGTGCGGCGATCGGCGGACAGGTCGGCGGAACAGGTGCCGGGGGTCAGTGTGATGACGCTGGCGAGGATGCTGATGGCCAGATCGTCGGTCAGCTCCAGCGGGATTTCCACGAAACCCGGCCGTAGATTCGCCTTCGGCCCCAGCACCAGTTTCGCCACCTGCAGGTTCGCCACCACTATGTCGTAGAGCACCAGGCCGATGAAGCGCAGCAGTAGCCCCGGCCGCTGGATGCGCGGTGCGGACAGCAGCAGGTTGCGGCACAGCAGTGGGATCGTCAGGCCGAGGAAGGCGCCGAGCAGCCAGTGGCCAAGGGAGAAATCATTGACCAGCAGTAGCCAGCTCAGCAGCAGTACGCCACTGAGCAGCGGGTGCGGAAGCAGCCGACGGCTCATGCGCCACCTCCCAGCAGGATCGCCTGGCGATAGAGCCCGGCGTCCAGTAACTGCGCCGCCGTGGCCTGTGCATAAGTGAGCAGGGGCCGTGCGGCCACCACCATCAGCGGCGCGCTGGCCAGCAGGCCGAAGGTCGCCAACAGCTTCACCGGCTCGCGCTCGGCGCTGCCCAGCACGGTATTCCCGGTGCGCCAGAACAGCGTGCTGCCGGCGCGGCTCAAGGCAACGATGGTCACCAGCCCACTGAGCAGGACCACGCTCCACAGCGCGACGGCCTCGCTGCCGCCGGTTACCGAGCGCAGCAGCATCAACTTGCCGAGGAAGCCCGACAGCGGCGGCAAGCCGGCGACGGCAATGGCGCCGAAGAAGAACGCACCGCCCAGCAGATGCGGCTGCAGCAACGCCGGGCCTTGTACCAGCCGGCCCCCCTTCTCGCCACGCTGGCGCGCGATCAGGTCGGCCAGCAGGAACAGGCCACCGGCCACCCAGATGCTATGCAGCAAGTAATAAAGCGCGGCGGACAATGCTTCCGGCGTGCCCAGGGCGATGGCCGCCAGCAGCGTACCGGCCGATACCACGACCAGATACGACAGCATGGCTTGCAGCGTGGTCGCCGCGAGTGCCCCCAGCGCACCGGCGACGATGCCGGCCAGGGCCAGCGGCCACAGCCACGCCTGCGCGAGATTCGCCAACTCGCCGGCCTGCTCGCCGAAGATCAGCGTGTACACCCGCAGGATCGAGTAGATGCCCACCTTGGTCATGATCGAGAACAGCGCCGCCACCGGCGCGGTGGCTTCGGCGTAGGCCCTGGGCAGCCAGAAATACAGCGGCAGCAGCGCGGCCTTGAGCCCGAACACCACCAGCAGCAACAGCGCCGCCGCGCGCACCAGCGGCGCCTGCTCGGCGCTCAGCTGCGCCACGCGCTCGGCCATGTGCGCCATGTTCAGGGTGCCGGTGATGCCGTAGAGCGTGCCCACGGCGATGAGGAAGAACGCCGAGCCGACGAGGTTGAGCACCACATAGTGCACCCCCGCACGCACGCGCCCTGCCCCGCCACCATGCAGTAACAGCGCGTAGGAAGCGATCAGCAGGATCTCGAAGAACACGAAGAGGTTGAACAGGTCACCGGTGAGGAACGCACCGTTCAACCCCAGCAACTGGAACTGGAACAGCGGGTGGAAGCGCTTGCCGCGCTTGTCATCCCCGCGCAGCGCGTAGATCAGCGACAGGCTGGCGAGCAGCGCGGTGGCGGCAATCATCAGCGCACTGAGGCGGTCCAGCACCAGAATGATGCCGAACGGCGGCTGCCAGTTGCCCAGCGCGTAGAACTGCACCACGCCGCTGTCGGCCTGCTGCAGCAGCACGGCGGCAAGCGGCAGCAGCGTCAGCGTGGCGAGCAGCGACAGGCCGCGTTGCAGGCGCTCGCCGACCAGCAGCAGCGCACAGCCGGCGAACAGCGGCAGCAGGACGGGCAGGATCAGCCAGTGGTTCATCGGCCTTCCTCCCCGTCGCCGCCATCCACATGGTCGCCGCCGGTATCCGCCAGCCCGCGCAGGGCCAGCACAATGACGAAAGCCGTCATGGCGAAGCCAATGACGATGGC
The DNA here is from genome assembly GCF_020401845.1 of Pseudomonas sp. HS-18. Classification (NCBI taxonomy): domain Bacteria; kingdom Pseudomonadati; phylum Pseudomonadota; class Gammaproteobacteria; order Pseudomonadales; family Pseudomonadaceae; genus Pseudomonas; species Pseudomonas sp. HS-18. The sequence goes on along the minus strand of NZ_CP084413.1, from coordinate 1,687,828 downwards.
GGTCAGCACCAGCGCCTGGGGAATCGGATCGCCGGCGTTGGCGACCTTGCCGATCACCGCCGGGTCACCGGCAAGGCGGCCCATGGCGAAGAGGAACAGGTTCACTGCATAGGACAGCAGGGTCAGCCCCAACACGACAGGGAAGGTGCGCGCGCGCAGCAGCAGATAGACGCCGCTGGCGGTCAGCAACCCGAGGGCGATGGCGAACAGCGCTTCCATCAGTGCGCCTCCTTGGTCAGCGGCTCCGGCGGCGCGGTGACCGAACCCAGCCCGGAAAGAATCAGCAGCGTCGCGCCGACCACGGTGAAGTAAACCCCCAGGTCGAAGAGCATGGCGGTGGCCAGCTCGATCTCACCCACCAGCGGAATGTGGAAGTGGCCGAACGCCGAGGTGAGGAACGGGAAGCCGAAGAACCATGCGCCCAGCCCAGTCAGCCCGGCGATCAGCACGCCGAGGCCGGCGAGGCGTCCGTAGTCCAGCGGCAGGCGCGTGCTCACCCAGCGGCTACCACAGGCGATGTACTGGAGAATGAGCGCGACCGAAGTGATCAACCCGGCAATGAAGCCGCCGCCCGGCAGGTTGTGCCCGCGCAGGAAGATGAACACCGAAACCAGCAGCGCCAGCGGCAGAAGCAGGCGCGAGAGCGTGGCGAGGATCGGTGGGAAGCGGTCCTTGGCCCAGGCGTGGCCCTCGTCATCCTGCTCGCGGCGCAGCAGGCGCAGGCCGTCGAGCAGCGCGAAGATGCCAACCGCGGCGATCGCCAGCACGGTGATCTCTCCGAGGGTATCGAAGCCCCGGAAGTCCACGAGGATCACGTTCACCACGTTGTGTCCGCCGCCGCCGGAAACGCTGTTCTCCAGGTAGTAGCCGGCGATGCTGTCGTAGGGACGCGTGAGCACGGCATAGGCCAGCAGTGTGACCATCAGGCCAGCGCCGACGGCGATGATGAAATCGCGCAGGCGGCGCAGGCTGCTGGAACTCTTCGGCGTGCGTGCCGGCAGGTAGTACAGCGCCAACATCAGCAGGACCATGGTCACCACTTCCACCGACAGTTGGGTCAGCGCCAGGTCCGGCGCGGCGAAGCGGGCGAAGGCCAGCGCCACCAGCAGGCCGGCGATACTGAGAATGACCAGCGCGGTCAGGCGCTGGCGGTGGAACCAGACGGTGAGCGGCCCGGCGATGGCCAGCAGGACCAGGCCCAGGGCGGTGATGCCATCCAGCGGCGTCTGCGCACGGTTGCCTTCGATACCCGGCAGCGGCGCGAGGCCGGCAAAAACCACGACCACGGCGGCCAGCACCAGCAGCATCGAATAGCGCTGCAGCGAGCCGTTCTCCAGGTAGCCGGTGACCCGCGCGGCAAAGCGCACCACCCGCTGCACCTGTTGCTCGAACACCTGCTTGGCGTCCATCGCCGGCAGCCCGGCGTACCAGTCGAACAGCGGCTTGCGCAGCACATAGAGCAGCACGCCGCCGGCCGTGGCGACGAAGCTCATGGCCAGCGGCACATTGAAGCCGTGCCAGATCGCCAGGCTGTATTCGGGTAGCGCGCCGTTCAGGCTCGACGCGGCGGCGCCGGCCAGCAGCGGGCCGACGATGATGCCCGGCATGATCCCCACCAGCAGGCAGATCAGCACGAGGATTTCCACCGGCACCTTCATGTAGCGCGGCGGCTCGTGGGGGTGCGGGTTGGGCAGGTTGATCGGCTCGCCGTTGAAGAACACGTCGTGGATGAAACGCACCGAGTAGCTCACCGAGAACAGCGCGCCCAAGGTCGCCAGCGCCGGGATCAGCCAGTTGAAGCTGCCCATCATGTTCTGCGCCAGGGTCTCGCCGAAGAACATTTCCTTGCTGAGGAAGCCGTTGAGCAGCGGCACACCCGCCATCGAAGCCGACGCCACCATCGCCAGCACGGCGGTGTGCGGCATGTACTTCCACATGCCGTTGATGCGACGCATGTCGCGGCTGCCGGTCTCGTGGTCGATGATCCCGGCGGCCATGAAGAGCGAGGCCTTGAAGGTCGCGTGGTTGATGATGTGGAAGATCGCCGCGACGTTGGCCATGGGCGAATCCAGGCCGAACAACAGGGTGATCAGGCCCAGGTGACTGATGGTCGAGTAAGCCAGCAGGCCCTTGAGGTCGTTCTGGAACAGCGCGACGAACGCCCCCATCAGCAACGTCGCAAGGCCGGTGAGGCTGACCAGGTAGAACCACAGGTCATTGCCCGACAGCAGCGGGTACAGACGCGCCAACAGGAACACGCCGGCTTTCACCATGGTCGCCGAGTGCAGGTAGGCGGAGACCGGCGTCGGCGCGGCCATCGCGTGGGGCAGCCAGAAATGGAACGGGAACTGCGCCGACTTGGTGAACACCCCCAGCAGCACCAGGCACAGCGCCAGCGGGAACAGCGGGCTGGCCTGCAGCACCTCGCGCGCGCCGAGCACGCTGCTCAACTCGAAGCTGCCGACCACGTGGCCGATCAGCAGGATGCCGGCCAACAGCGCGAGGCCACCGCCACCGGTCACCGCCAGCGCCATCCGCGCGCCCTTGCGCGCATCCGAGCGATGCCCCCAGAAGCCGATCAGCAGGAACGACGACAGGCTGGTCAGTTCCCAGAACACCAGCATCAACAGCAGGTTTTCGCTGAGCACCACGCCAAGCATGGCGCCCATGAACAGCAGCAGGAAGGCGAAGAAACGCCCGGCAGGCTCCTTCTCCGACAGGTAATAGCGGGCGTAGAGGACCACCAGCAGGCCAATACCGAGGATCAACAGGGCGAACAGGAAGCCCAGGCCATCCAGACGCAGGCTGAGGTTCAAGCCCAGCTCCGGCAACCACTCCGAGCGATAGACCCGAGGATCAGCCCCCAGCACCCCGCGCTGGCTCAACAGCAGGGCCAACCCGGCGAGCGGCACCAGGCCGGTCGCGGCAGCACAGGCCGTTCGACCGAAACGCTCGGCCATCAGCGGCAGCAATACCCCGAAGAAAGGCAGCGCGATGATCAGCGCCAGAATCATGTCCTGCTCCTTCTCGCCAGCGGACGGCGTCCATACAAACGACCCCGCACCGCAGGGGCCGGCGTACGAAGGCCACGATTATCCATATCTATCGATTACGCGTCATGGATTGAATTATTACGAAAATTCAGCCTGGTCGCGCCGGCAGCGCCCCAGGTCGACATTCCAATCCCCAAAACGATAGCGCGCGACAGTCGGATCGACTGCCGCGCGCTGAATTTCGATGGCCGCGACAGGTGGGCGGCCGGTAACCGGTCAGTGAGAGACGCGGCTGGTACCGTTGACGGTCAGGATGCGCACACGCTCGCCCACGCGGAACACGGCGCCTTCGTCGACCTGCTGGACGTAGGCGCGGGTGCTGCCGTCGTCTTCGCGAACGGTGATTTCCACGCCCTGGGTACGGGTCAGGCCTTCCTCGGTAGCCGCACCGAGCAGGCCGCCGGCCACGGCGCCAATGATGGCAGTGACATAGCTGCCCTTACCGCCACCGATGGCGCTGCCACCGATGCCGCCGACTGCAGCGCCGGCAACCGAGCCGATCGGTGTCTTGGTGCCTTCGATCTTCACGGGGCGCAGGGCCTGGATGGTACCCATTCGAACATTCTGCACGGTACGTGCTTCTTCACGGGTATAGGTGTCGCCGGTCAAGCTGGACTGGCAACCACCGAGGGTCATGGCCAGGGCAGCGAAAGTCACGGCGATCAGGGCAGTTTTACGCATTGGGGAACCTCCGAGTAGGGCTACGACTATTAGACTCCGACGACAGCCCGCCTGTCACGCCAGGTCGTGAAACAGCTGATCTCGATTCAGCTTTCGTACAGTTTGTGCCATATCCGCCGAAATCGCCTGCCGTGGCTCAGTTTTTCCTGCAGGAGTATCGGTTAGGCTGGTGCCCGCAGAAGAAGCACCCGACCTGGATTCGCGCATGGACTACTTCATCATCGTCGCCACCACCGCCGCCGGCCTGTATTTCCACTGGTGGATCTACTGGCGCATCCGTCGCTGGATGGACCGCGACCTGGCACTTTCGCTGGCGGGCGATGATCCGCACAAACGCCACTACCTGCTCGAATGCCTGGCGGATGCCAAGCGCCAGAAAGTGAAACGTCGCGACCTCCCTGACTGGCTGCAGCGCGCCGCCGACGACTACCGCGCAGCCTGAGCCAGCGACCAGAAGCGTGCCAGCGCCTCGGCGCGGTTTTCCAGCTCCTGCGCCGCCCGTGCGCAGGCATCGGCCAGGGTGATGGGCCCCGGCGCCAGGCTGAACGCTGCCTCGATACCCGCCTCGCGCAATTCAGCCAACCCTTCGCCAACGCTACCCGCCAGCGCAATCACCGGCACGCCCGTGCGACGGGCGACATGCGCCACGCCCACTGGCGTCTTTCCATGCAGGCTCTGGCCATCCAGCCGCCCTTCCCCGGTAATGACCAACGACGCGCCGGCAAGCGCCGTGTCCAGTTCCGACAGCTCGGCGATCAGCTCGATGCCCGGGCGAAACCGCGCCTTGAGGAACGCCCGGCAGGCGAAGCCCAGACCGCCCGCGGCACCGACGCCGGGGAACAGGCTGTGATCCTGCCCGAGAGCCTGCGCCGCCACTTCGGCGAAGCGTTTCAGCGCGGCGTCCAGCTGCTGCACCTGCGCCGGGTTCGCGCCCTTCTGCGGTCCGAAGATGGCTGAGGCGCCATGCGGGCCGCAAAGGGGATTGTTCACATCAGCAGCGACTTCGACCTCGACCGCGCCCAGCCGCGGGTCGAGGTTCGACAGGTCGATACGCTGAAGTTGCGAGAGCTGCGCGCCGCCGGCGCCCAACTCCTTGCCCTGGTCATCGAGGAAACTCGCACCCAGCGCCTGCAGCAGACCCAGGCCGCCGTCATTGGTGGCACTGCCGCCCAGGCCGATGATGATTTTCTTCGCGCCGGCATTCAGCGCCGCGCGAATCAATTCGCCCGTGCCGCGGCTGGTGGTGCGGGTGGCATCGCGCAGGCTTTCGGGCACCCAGTGCAGGCCGCTGGCGGCAGCCATCTCGATCACCGCCGTGGCGTCTGCCAGGCAGCCCCAGTGGGCTTTCACCGGCTGCTCCAGCGGGCCGCAGACCTCCAGCTCGCGACGTTCGCCCGGCCGCGCGGCCAGCACCGCATCCACCGTGCCTTCGCCGCCGTCGGCCATGGGCCGCAGCAGGGTTTCGTCGTCGGGCCGGGCGCGCAGCCAGCCACGGGAGATGGCTTCGGCGACCTCAGGGGCGGAAAGGCTTTCCTTGAAGGAGTCGGGAGCGATGACGACTTTCATGGGACAGGTCCGTTGGGCGAGAGGACGGAGGGCATCCTACACCGCAGCACGGTTTTCCCGACGTGCGCAGGAGCGGACTTCGTCCGCGATTGTTCCGATTCATGCCTGAAAATTGAGATGACCTGTAGGAGCGACATTGCTCGCGAACAACCCCAACGGTGAGGCAATTCGCGAGCCAGCTCGCTCCTACGAAGGGCAGAAGCTCAGGGAGCGAGACGTTCGCGCACCCAGGCGCCGTTCTCGACGCGGAAGTTGAGGCGATCGTGCAGGCGGCTCGGACGGCCCTGCCAGAACTCGATGCGGCTCGGCAGCAGGCGGAAGCCACCCCAGAAGTCCGGGCAGCTCGGTGCGCTGTCGGCGAAGCGCTGCTCCGTCTCGGCCAGCAATTGCTCCAGTTCGCCGCGGCCATCGATCACCCGGCTCTGCGGCGAGGCCCAGGCGCCCAGGCGGCTGCCCAGCGGGCGCACGCGGTAATAGGCGGCGGACTCTTCGGCGGAGACTTTCTCCACCCGTCCTTCAATGCGCACCTGGCGTTCCAGCGCCGGCCAGAAGAAGGTCATGGCCGCGCGCGGATTCTCCAGGAGCTGCTGCCCCTTGGCGCTTTCATAGTTGCTGAAGAAGGTGAAACCACGCTCGTCCAGACCCTTGAGCAGGAGCACGCGGCAATGCGGCTGGCCGTCGGCGTCCGCAGTGGCGAGCATCATCGCGTTGGGTTCGACCGGCAGTTGCTCGGTCTTCACCGCGTCTTCGAACCACTGGTTGAACAGGCTGAACGGTTCGGCGGGCGCCTGGGCCTCGGTCAGTCCATCACGGGTGTATTCGCGGCGCATATCGGCCAGGGTCTGAGCCATCGGAAATCTCCTGCAGAAGAAGTCCTTAAGCTTATCCAGAGTTGCGCCTTCGCGCTTGATCCACGACAAGCGTCATTCCAGACGGAATGACGCTTTGCGTGCGGCGGTTCAGTTGGCCTGGGCGAGCGCCAGCAGGCTGGTGCGCTGGGTCACCAGTACTTCGACGCGGCGGTTCAGCGCGCGGCCTTCGGCGCTGGCGTTGTCGGCGCGCGGCAGGCTGGAGCCGACGCCCTTCAGGCGCAGGCGATCGGCGCCCAGGCCACTGAGGCGGAAGATCGAGGAGACTGCCTGGGCACGTTGCAGGCTGACCTTGTCGTTGGTCGCCTTGTCGCCCGAGCTGTCGCTGTGGCCGAGCACCAGTACGCCGCTCTCCGGATCGTTCTGCAGCATCTTCGCCACGTTGCCCAGCGGCGCCAGGGTGATCGGCAGCAGCAGTTCAGGGCGCTTGGGATTGAAGGAGCCTTCCACCGGCGCGATCAGCACCAGGGCGTTTTCGCGGCGCTCGACGGTGAACTTGCTGCCCGCTACCGCTTCACGCAGGGACTTCTCGTGCTGGTCCAGCCACTCCTTGCTGACCTTGGTGTCCTGCGGCTTGGCGGCCTTCTCGGCGCCAGGCTTGCTGTCGCTCACACCGAATGGCCACCACCAGTGGCCACCGGGCTGCTGGCTGCCGGCATCGGCGACCTGGGCTGCCTCGACCGGTTTCTTCTGCGGTGCGGGCGCGGCCGCGCTCGCTTCCTCGTCGCCACCGAAGGGCCACCACCAGTGAGCGGTGCCGGGCTTGGCAGCGGCCACGGCGCTATCCGGCGCCTTGGCCTGGTCCTGGGACTGGAACTGGCTGCAGGCGGAAAGGCCGACGCACAGCGCAAGGGTGGAGACTTTCAGCGAATTCGAGAACAGCAGGTTCATGGGAGCGATTCCACAAGTCGGAACATGAAGGGAGGCCAGGCGCCACCGGTAGGCGATGGCACCCTGACTTCAGCAATCGGCTTAAGAGTTGTACATAACTTACTCAGTTGGAACGAGATTTTAATCTCGAACTGACGAGCGGCGCATGTTTGCACGCAGGGAACGCCGTCACGCACGCAAGCGCGACGGCAAAAGCGGACGACCTTAAGAAGGTGCGGCGGGAGGAAGGTTCCTCCCGCTCGTCGCTACAGGCAGTCGCCGGCGAGGTGCGCCAGGCGCTGGGCGCGTGGGTCCATCAGCACGTAGGGGCCAAGGGTGTTGACGACGAACCCGAAGGCCAGCTCACGCTCCGGGTCGGCGAAGCCGATGGAGCCACCGGCCCCCGGATGGCCGAAGGCCTGCGGGCCAAGGCCGTAGGTGGCGTTGGCGACATTCGGCTGGTCAAGCATGCAACCAAGACCGAAGCGCGTACAGGTCAACAAAGTTCGATCCTCGCCGACGGCATGTTCGCGGGTGAGCTCGGCCAGCAGCGCTTCGTCCAGCAACTTGCCCTGCAGGAGGCCATCGTAGAAGCCCGCCAGCGAGCGCGCATTGCCATGGCCATTGGCCGCCGGCTGCGACATGCGCCGCCATTCCGGCTTGTTGGTGCTGGTGAGCACCGACGGCGGATTGGTGAAGGCGCGGGTGGAAAGTGCGGCGGCGTCGGTCATCATGGTCCGTAGCAACCGTTGCGCCGCGGCGTCGCCCAGGTTGCCCTTGCCGCGGGCGATGTGCGCTACACGGTGGAATTCGGCGTCACCCAGGCCGATGTGGAAATCCAGCCCCAATGGCTTGGCCGTGCGCTCGACGATGGCGGCACCCGGCTCGCGACCGTCGACACGGCGGATCACTTCGCCGATCAGCCAGCCGTAGGTGATGGGGGCATAGCCATGCTCGGCGCCGGGTGTCCACCAGGGCGTTTCGCCGGCGAGCGCGGCCGTCATGCTGTCCCAGTCGTATAGCGCCTCGGGCGCCAGCGGCTCGCGAATCGCCGGCAGGCCCGCGCGATGGCACAGGAGCTGGCGCACGGTGATGCCCTGCTTGCCGGCCTGCTCGAACTCCGGCCAATAGCGCGCCACCGGCGCATCAAGGTCGAGCCGCCCTTCTCCCACCAGTTGCAGCGCAGCGACGGCAGCGAAAGTCTTGGTGCAGGAGAACAGGTTGAGCAACGTATCGGCCTGCCAGTCCTGGCCCGGTTCCTTGCCCGCGCTGCCGGCCCAGAGATCGACCACGGTTTCGCCGCCGACCTGGATGCACAGCGCCGCACCGCGCTCCTGCGGGTCCTCGAACAGCGCGCTGAAAGCATCGGCAACGGGAGTGAAGCGCGGATCGCAGTGGCCGTTCAGGGTCATCTCAAACTCCGGAAATGAGCAGGGGCGGAGGCGCCATTCTTTCAGCGCGCTCCGCCCCTGGGAACCCTGCCGAAGGCAGGGTGCGGCTTCACGAATGACGAATCATTGCTCCGACGCCTGCTCCTCGTCATCGCTGTCGGCAGCCGGCACCGGCTTCGGTGCGGGATCCGGCGCCACCTTGGCGGCGGCGCGGGCCTGCTCGTCGATACCCTTGAGTGTCTGCTGGTTGGCCTTGCGCACGGCGTCGACGAAGCCGGTGAACGGCAGGTCGGTGATGCCGACCAGACCGATGTGGCCGTTCTCGCCATCGAGCAGGCGCCCGGTCACCGGCTGGTCGAGGTACTGGAACCAGTGCGCACCGACGATGTTCGGTTCCTTCGCCGCCTCGGCGAGGAAGCGCTGGTACGCCTCGCCACGCTGCTGCTCGTTGTATACCTCGGCGACACCGCCCCAGAACGGCCCGCGGTCACGGGAGCCGAAGTGGAACTCGGTGATCAGCACCGGCTTGTCCAGGCTGCGCACGTAGTTGGCGTCGAAGCCCTGCCGCGGTAGCGGTACGTAGAGGTTGAAGCTGAGGATGTCGCAGTACTGCGCGCAGGAGGCCAGCGCCTCCGGCGTGCTGACGGCGAAGCGCGGGCCGAGCAGCAGATGGTTCGGCGCATGCCATTGCAGCGAGTCCTTCAGGGTCTTGAAGTACTGGTCGGCATACAGGCGCAGGAAGGCGCTGTAGTCCTGGGCAATGGCCGGGTGCGCCTCGCTCGGAACCGGCGCCTGGTAGCCCGGCGCATCGAGGTCTTCCCAGGAACCCAGCTGCACACCCCAGGCCTCGGCAAGCTGTTCGTGATCCTCGTACTTGTCCTTGAGTTGCTTGATGAAGGCACGCTTGGCCGGGCTGTCGGTGGATAGCTTGAGCGTGCCGAAGGCCAGGGCGAAGTGCGCCTGGTCGTCGTCGCCACGGCCGGCCCAGGCCAGTTCATTATCGGCGTAGTAGCCCAGCAGCCACGCATCCTCGCGATGGTCGCGGGCGGCAATGGCGATGGCGCGCTCGGCGGCCATGGCAAAGCGCGGGTCGAAGGGGTCGGGCATGGCGCCCCACCAATCGTAGCCGGTGCTCACCGTGGCGTAATCGCCGCTGATGGACAGCGGCACGCTGTAGGGCATGCGCGGATCGTCGGCGAAGGCCGGATCGCTCCAGTCGCCCAGGGTATTGAAGCCCCAGGAACCCAGGCGCTGTACGGTGCGCTCGCGCCAGGCGGCTGCCGCGGCGTCGCCGGTCAGCCCACCATCGGCGCGGAAGCGGTTGGCGGCATAGAAATCGAACCAGCGCCCGTTGCCGAACGCACGGCCCTGCTGGGCGCCGACGCCGCTGCGGTCGTCGCGCTGGCCGTAGAAGGCGGCCAGCGGCTCGTCCTCCTTGGGCAGGCTGGCGAACATGTATTCGCGGCCTTCGACGTAGGTCTGGCTGCTGTCGGCATTCACCGCGTTGACGCCCATGGACCAGAACGAGTGCCCTTCGGGCGTCACCAGCCACCAGCGGCCATTGCGCTTTTCGGTGCGGAAGAAGCCAGTACCTTCAAAGGCCGGGCCATCCAGCAGTCCGCCAAAGGCATCGCGACCAGGCGCGGGCTTCCATTTGCTCAGCTGTTCGCCTTCGCCTTTCCAGGCGTTGGCCAGTTGCTCGGCACTCTTGACCTTTTCCGGCCAGTCGCTGCGGGTGGACTGGCCGAAGCCATCGACGATGCCGGTGTACGCCTTGTGGTATTCGTCGTTGCCGGCGCGGGTGCCGAAGCGGCCGACGAGAATGTCCTGGGCCGCCTTGGGCGAAGTCAGAAACAGCTTCACCGCACCGACCTGGCTGCGGTTCAGCTCGCCGGTGACCTTGCTCGCCAGCAGCAGGCGCTGGCCGTCCTGGGTGACAGGCATGGGCACGCCGGCGCGCATGCCGAAATCTTCCGGGGCGATGGCGTGCAGCGGGATCACCAGGGTCTGCGCCGGGCCCGGCGGCAGGGCGATGCTCGCGCGCAGGCCGGGGGCGCCGGCAACGCCTTCGATTTCCACCTCCAGGGTGATGGCCCAGTCCATGGCGTTCTGGATGCGCAGGCTCATGCTGTCCGACTGCGACCAGTCCCAGCTGCCGCTGGACGGTGCCAGGCGCAGGGTCGGCTGCGGCGCAGGGTTGAAGTTCACCCGGCGCAGGATCTCGCCCTCGGGCGTGGCCTCGGCAGTGGAACTGGGCAGGTCGGCGTTCTGTGTGGTGATCGAGACCACAGCCATCGGCTTGACGAAGTTGAACAGGGTTTCATTGCCGCCAGCCGACCAGACGGGGGCACTGGCGATGGCCAGGCTGAGCAGCAACGGCAGATGCCAACGCATCGAAGTCATGGATTCGAATCCTTGCAACACGCCCGCCGGACGGCGGGCGATCGTTTGACAGCCAGCGCGGGAACTCGCTCCCGCACACTCAAGCAATTTCGCGGCGGAACGGCGGCAATGCATTAAGAATGGCCTTGCCGTAGCGTTGCGTCACGACGCGACGGTCCAGCAGCGTGATGGTGCCGCGGTCCTGCTCGGTCCGCAGCAGCCGGCCGCAGGCCTGCACCAGACGCAGCGAGGCGTCGGGCACGGCGATCTCCATGAAGGGATTGCCGCCGCGCGCCTCGATCCATTCCGACAGCGCCGCTTCCACCGGATCGTCCGGCACGGCGAAGGGAATCTTGGCGATCACCACGTGCTCGCAATAGGCGCCGGGCAGGTCCACGCCCTCGGAGAAGCTGGCCAGGCCGAACAGCACGCTCGGCTCGCCATCGTCCACGCGGGAGCGGTGCTTGTTCAGGGTTTCCTGCTTGGACAGGTTGCCCTGGATCAGCACGCGCTTGCGCCAGTCGCGGTCCAGGCCGTCGAAGACTTCCTGCATCTGCTTGCGCGAGGAGAACAGGATCAGCGAACCACGCGAACCTTCGACTATCTCCGGCAACTCGCGAATGATCGCGCCGGTATGCGCGGCGGCATCGCGCGGGTCGGCCTTCAGGTCCGGCACGCGCAACACGCCAGCATCGGCGTGGTGGAACGGACTCGGCACCACGGCAGTGACCGCCGCGCGAGGCAGGCCGGCGCGCATGCGGTAGCGGTCGAAGGTACCCAGAGCGGTGAGGGTCGCGGAGGTCACCAGCACGCCGTAGGCCACATTCCACAGGTTGCGGCGCAGGGTCTCGGCGGCGAGGATCGGGCTGGCGTTGGCCTCGATGTCGTAGAAGGTGCCGCTCTCGGCGAGGGTCAGCCAGCGCGCCATGGGCGGGCTGTCTTCCGGGTCCTCGCTGGTGAAGGCGGTCCACAGTTCCCAGTTGCCCTGGGCGCGGGACAGCAGGCTGCCGAACAGCGGGTACCACTCTTCTGCCTGGTGGCTGGCGATGCCGACGCTGCCCTCCCCGTCCATGGCCTCCTTGAGCAGCTCGGTCAGGCGGGTGAAGAGGTCGGTGAGCTTGGAGAAGCCCTTCTTCAGTTCGATGCCCATCTCGCGGATGTGCTCGGGGATCACCCCGCCTTCGAAACGATGGCGCGGTCGCTCGCGGCCTTCCATGTCCTCGCCGGCACGGAAGTCACCGACCTCTTCGCAGGCGGTGAACATGAACTGCTGGTGCGTGCGCAGCTCTCGGGCCAGTTCCGGCACCTGCTCGATCAGGCGGCCAAGGTCGCCCGGCAGCGGGTTCTGCGCCAGCAGCTTGGTCAGGTTCTTCTCCACCTGGCCCAGCCAGTCGGCGGTGGCGCGCAGGCGGGTGAAGTGGGCGAAGTGGCCGATGGCCTTGTCCGGCAGATGGTGGCCTTCGTCGAACACGTAGAGGGTATCGCGCGGGTCCGGCAGGATCGCGCCGCCGCCCAGTGCCAGATCGGCCAGCACCAGGTCATGGTTGGTGACGATCACGTCGACCTTGGTCATGCCTTCGCGTGCCTTGTAGAAGGCGCACTGCTGGAAGTTCGGGCAATGGCGGTTGGTGCACTGGCTGTGGTCGGTGGTCACCTGCGCCCACTGCGCATCCTCGATGGCCTCGGGCCAGGAGTCGCGGTCGCCGTCCCAGCGGTTGCCGGCCAGGCGCTCGATCATCTGGTTGAACAGCTTGGTGGAGGTCTCGTCCACGTCGATGCGGAAGCCTTCCTCCTCGAACAGCTGGGCGGTGGCGCTCTGCGCCTGGCCTTCCTGCAGCAGGTGGTCGAGCTTGGACAGGCACATGTAGCGCCCGCGCCCCTTGGCCAGGGCGAAGCTGAACGACAGGCCGGAGTTGCGCAACAGGTCGGGCAGGTCCTTGTGGACGATCTGCTCCTGCAGGGCGACGGTGGCGGTGGCGACCACCAGGCGCTTGCCCGCGGCCTTGGCGCAGGCGATGGCGGCGAGGCTGTAGGCGACGGTCTTGCCGGTGCCGGTGCCGGCTTCCACGGCGACCACGGCGGCATCGCCCAGGCGATGGCCTTCCTCGTCGCTGGCGATGGTCCCCAGGACCTTGGCGACTTCGGCGATCATCAAGCGCTGGCCGTAGCGCGGCTTGAGTTCCTTGGCCTCGAGGAAGCGCGAGTAGGCGCCCTGGATCGTGGCCTTGAGTTCGGTGCTGAGCATGGACTTCCCGGGCTCCGGCAGCGCCCTGGTGGACACATCCGGATGCTGGATAAATTTTCAGTGGTTCGAATCGGCGGCTATGATAGCGCGCTCGACCACAACCGCCAGCGGAGATCGTCTGAATGACACCCTTTGCCTTCGTCTATGCCCTGCACCTCCTGGCCGCCCTGGTCTGGGTTGGCGGCATGTTCTTCGCCTGGATGGTGCTGCGTCCGGCCGCCGTCGCCGCGCTGGAGGCACCGGCCCGGCTGAAGCTGTGGCTGGAGGTCTTCCCGCGCTTCTTCCGCTGGGTGTGGGCGGCGGTGATCCTGCTGCCGGTGACCGGCGTGGGCATGCTGCACCTGAGCTTCAACGGCATGGCCGGCGCGCCGCGCTACGTGCAGGTAATGATGGGGTTGTATGTCGCGATGCTCGCGCTGTTCCTGCGCATCCAGGCGCTGCAGTTGCCGGAACTGCGCCGCGCGGTGGGCGCCGAGGACTGGCCAGCCGGTGGTGCCGCGCTGGGCAAGATCCGCAAGACCGTGGGCCTGAACCTGCTGATCGGCATGGCGCTGGTGGCCTTCGTCGCAGCACGCCCGCACTGGTAAACAAAAGGCCCGCCTGGCTAGCCGGGCGGGCCTTCAGTTGAAACGAGCCAGGGGTTCAGAAGCGTTTCACGTCCAGGCGGCCTTCGCTGCCCTTCGCCCCTTCCGCACCGCCCTGGCCTTCCGCGCCGGGCTTCTCGCCCGCCACCGAATAGAACCAGCAGCCCTTCTCGCCGCTGCGCGGCCCGGCCTTGCCGGGCTTGCCGCCCGCCCCGCCCGCACCGCCTTCCAGACGTACCTTGACCTTCTCGACGTCGAACTGCTCCGGCACTTCCAGGCGTACCACGCCGCCAGGTGCGCCGGTCTGGCCATCGGCGCCATCCTGCCCGTCGCCGGCGGATTTGCCGCTGCCCCACAGGCAGCCGGAAGTCTGCGCACTGCCGCCGTCCAGGCCGTCATAGCCCGGCGCGCCGACACCGCCGCGGACGTCGATCAGCAGGTTCTCCACCGCCACATCCTGCAGCCGCAGCAGCAGATTGCGGCCGCCGCTGGCGGGCTTCTCGAAGCTGCCGGAACTACCTTGCGCGGCAATCACGCTGCCGTCGGCGAGGTTGCCGTGCAGCACTTCGATCTGCAGCGCATCATTGCCAGGGAAAACGCCGATCCGCGCATTCTTCGCCAGGTCCAGCTCGCCGATCTTCAGCTCCTTGACCCGCGACGGGATCAGCAGCGCGCCCTCCGGGCCGACACTGATACGGTCCAGGCTCAGGCTGTCACCCTTCACCGGCAGACGCAGCACGGTGTTGGCTTCCACCGAGACGGTGCCGGCAGCCGAACAGGCCAACGGGGCGAACAGCGCCAGGCCCAGCAGCGACTTACGCATGGGTATCTCCTTCTACGTTTGCGGGTGCCGGTTGTGCCACTGCCGGCTGCGGCAGGGTCGCGAAATGAAAGACGCCGAACAGCAGGATCTGCAGGCGATCCATGCCCGGATGCGGGCGCCCCTGCAGACGCTTGCGCAGCGCCAGGACTTCGAAGATGTGGATCAGCAGGATCAGTGCGCCGGCCGCATTGAGCAGCAGGGCGAAGGGATGTGCGAAGGGTTGGATCAGGTTGGCCAGCACCGCCAGCCAGAACAACAGGGCAATCAGCTTGCCCAGCCCCAACAACGCTTTCATGAAATGCCCCCGGTTTTTTCTTTGCCGGGGAACATACGCCTCTGCTCCCGGCTATGCCAGTGGCAACCGGGAATGACAAAGGGGGCCACCAGGCCCCCTTTGCGGACTACATCACAGCGACTTACTGACGCGTGATCTTGATCTCCACGCGACGGTTCTCGGCGCGGCCTTCCTTGGTCTTGTTGTCCGCGACCGGCTGGCTCTCGCCATAACCGACCACCGACTTGATGCTGCTGGCAGGCACGCCGGCATCGACCAGGTAGTTGGACACGGCGTTGGCGCGGCGCTCGGACAGTTTCTGGTTGTAGGCGTCGGTACCGATGCTGTCGGTATGGCCGCCGATGTTCAGCTCGGTGCTCGCGGCTTCGCCTTTCAGGCGGGTAGCGATGGTGTCGAGCTTGTCCTTGTCCTGCGCATCGATCTTCGACGAGTCGAAGGCGAAGTGCAGGTCACGCACCACGATGGTCTCTTCCTTGGGCAGCGGAGCCGGAGCAGGCTCAGGAGCCGGCGCAGGCGGCGGGACCTCGGCCACTTGTTCGGCGGCGCCATGTACCCAGCAGTAGGACGCACCCAGCACGCCACCGATCAGGGCTCCCCAACCGGCCCAGGCGCTGCTTTCGATGGAACCCAGACCTGCGCCACCGACACCGCCAACCACGGCGCAAGTCGGCCAATCGGACTTCTGCAGCCCTGCGCAACCGGTGAGCAACGTGCTTACCAGCAGCAGGGGTAAAGCGGTCCTTGTGATGCTCATAAAGTTATGTCTCCTCTAATGATCGGGTCTTGACCGACAATTACCGAGTAAAGACGTGACTGACAGAATGCGCCAGCACTAGGCCATATGGGTGTCACACGCTAGTCTTCGTTCATTATTTTTTGCCTTTTGACGAGCCCGATGATTTCGACACGCACGCCGCAACAAGCCCTCGCCGCCCTGCTCGACCGCTACGCGCCACAGCGCTTGCTGCTGGTGGGCGCCAGCCAGATACCGGCCGTGGATGCCTTCCTCGCGGCGCATCCGGATTGCGAGCTGTTCCACGCCGATGCCGGCGCATTGCCAGCGGAGCTGGCCGCTCAGCGCTACGACCTGGCGCTGCTGGCCGACTGCCTGGAGCACTTGCCGCGCCGCGAGGCACAGCAACTGGTGGGCGGTATCCGCAACCTCAACAGCAGCCGCGTGGCCGTACTGGTCGACCTCGACGCCGCCCAGGCGCAGGATGCGGACTTCTATGCCCTGGCCATGCAGGCCAGCGAGCGCTTCCAGCGCGACGCCCAGGTGATCACGCTGTTCACCTACGATCTGCACGAATACAAACAGGTCCCGGACTGGCTCAACGCGAAGTTCTGGGCCAACCCGGAAAACTTCGGCAAGTACTGGTGGTGACCATGATCGAACCGACCTGCCCCTGCGGCAGCGGCCGTCCATTACCGGACTGCTGCGGGCGCTTCCATGCCGGCGTCGCGGCCCCCACCGCAGAGGCGCTGATGCGCTCGCGCTACAGCGCCTACGCGCTGGGCCTGGTGGATTACCTGCGCGACACGACGCTGCCGGCCCAGCAGCAGGGGCTGGACCTGGAGGCGATCCGTACCTGGAGCCTGGGCAGCACCTGGCTGGGTTTGGAAGTGGTCAGCCATGAAGTGCTCGGCGGCCAGCCGGAACACGCGCGGGTGACCTTCATCGCGCGCTGGCACGACGCCGGCGGCGAGCACAGCCATCGCGAATGCTCGGGATTCGTCCAGCGCGACGGCCGCTGGTACTTCCTCGACCCCACCGTGCCGATGAAACTGGGGCGCAATGACCCCTGCCCCTGCGGTGCCGGCGGCAAGCTGAAGAAATGCTGCGGCCCGTGGATCGAGTGAGGTGCCCGCTCGCCCCCCTTGGGGGCGTTCGGTGTCTGGGCTAGAATCCGCGCTTTTTTCCGGGACGGCGGTGATTCGCCGCACCGGCTACTCCTGCCGGACCTCGCCATGCTGCTGACCGTTCTCTACATCATCGCCATCACCGCCGAAGCCATGACCGGCGCTCTGTCCGCCGGCCGGCGCAGCATGGACCTGTTCGGCGTGGTGCTGGTGGCCTGCGTCACCGCCCTGGGCGGCGGCTCGGTGCGCGACATGCTGCTGGGCCATTACCCGCTGACCTGGGTGCGCCACCCGGAGTACCTGGCGCTCACCGCTGGCGCCGCACTGGTCACCGTGTTCATCGCCCCGCTGATGCGCCACCTGCGCTCGATGTTCCTCGCGCTCGACGCCGTGGGCCTGGTGGCCTTCACCCTGATCGGTTGCCAGGTCAGCCTGGAGATGGGCCACAGCCTGCTGATCGCTGCCGTGAGCGGCGTGATCACCGGGGTCTTCGGCGGCATCCTGCGGGATATCTTCTGCAACGACGTGCCGCTGATCTTCCGCCGCGAGCTGTACGCCAGCGTGTCCTTCGCCAGCGCCTGGTGCTACCTGATCTGCCTGCAGATCGACCTGCCCAAGGAGCAGGCCATGCTGATCACCCTGTTCGCCGGCTTCCTGTTCCGCATGCTGGCGATCCGTTTCCGCTGGGAAATGCCCAAGTTCGTCTACAAGGACGACCCGCACCAGGGCGACTGATCAGTCCTGCAGCTTGAGGTGGCTGGTATCCGGCGCAGGCCCTGCCGGCGCGGGCTTGGCCTGGCCCATGTCGCTGCCCACGGGGGCGACGCTGAACTGGCTGAGGTCCACGCGCGGCGCGGCGGCCTCGGGTTTCTCGTCCTGCAGGTCGGCGCCTACCGGGGCGAGGCCGAAATCCGGCGCCTCCACATCGGCGAAAGCGGCCATGTACTCGTCGCGCGGCGCTACTTTCAGGCGTCCCTGCGCTCCGGAGGCAGGTGCTGCCGGCTGTACTGCGGTGCCGACCGGCTCGGCCGGCGGCGGTGGAGCCAGCTCGATCTCCTCGATCTGCGCGTCCATGTCGACCACTTCGACGACAGCGCCGGCGCGTTCGATCACGCTGCGGTACTTTTCCGCCGCCTCGGCGTCGAGGTTGTTCTTGATCACCATGCGGCGGCCGGAGAACAGCAATTCGATGCGCTGGGCGTCGGCCTGGAACAGCCTGGCCAGGTTGGCTTTCACCGTATCGAGCTGTGCACCCGGAATAGTCTGTCCCGAGAACGCGATTTCATAACGGCTCATCTTCACTCTCCTGTGTTAACCCGCCGGTTACATTCGGCCAGTATGGTGCAGCTTCTTTTAACGTAACAACAACTTGCGGCCGAGCAGGTGCTTGGTACACTGGGGCGTCTTGAGGGGTAGACATGAATTATCAGGCGCAAATGATAAGAATTCTCAGCCTGTGCTGGCTGTTCAGCCTTGTTTCGGGCTGCGGCTGGATGACAGGTAATTTCGAGCAACCCGACGTGAAGCTGCAGAAAGTCGACGTCGTGAAAGCTCGTTTGCTGGAGCAGGAATTCGTCCTGCATTTCCGCATCGACAACCCAAACGATTTCAGCCTTCCGGTCCGTGGCCTGGCCTACAAGGTCAAGCTGAACGATATCGACCTGGCCGAAGGCGAGTCGAATAACTGGTTCACAGTGCCAGCCAACGGCCACGAAACCTTCGAAGTACCGGTGACCACCAACCTGTGGCGGCACATGAAGTACATCGTCAAGCTGCTGGAAGACCCGGACAAGCCCATCCGCTACCGCCTCGACGGCGAAGTGAAGACCGGCCTGCTGTTCGGACAGAGCGTGCACATCGCGCGCAATGGCGAGATAATTCCCGGCGATTTCATCCCCGAGTGAGCGTCACCATGAGCCAGGAACCCCACGTACACGGTCCGAACTGCAACCACGACCACGATCATGACCACCACCATGACCATGGCCACGTGCACGGCCCGCACTGCAACCACAGCCACGAGCCTGCGCGTAACCCGCTCAAGGACGTGGGCCGCAACGATCCGTGCCCCTGCGGCAGCGGCAGCAAGTACAAGAAGTGCCACGGCGCCTGACCCAGGTTTCCAGCACTGCCCCGAAGGCCCGCCGAGCGCGGGCCTTCTGCTGTCTGGCCCAACTATTCGTCGGCTGCTGAAAATCCCGCCCCGCGCGGCTTGCACAGCTATCCTCGGCTCACTAACGTAGCGCCTTTTCCGCGACCCTCTTTGTGCAGGAGCACATCCCCATGGCCCCGCGTGCCTTCCGCCGGCTTCCCAGCTTCGGCCTTGCCGCCACCGTCACTGCCGCTGTCAGCCTTACCGGCTGCCAGGGCTGGCTGAATGACCGCTATTCCGACAGCCTGCCGCCGAGCTACGGCGTGCAGCCGATCAAGGGCCTGGCCGACAACGTGTCGATCCGCCGCAACAGCCTGGGCATGCCGCTGATCGAGACCAGCACCTTCCACGACGCGCTGTTCACCCTCGGTTATGTGCACGCCAGCGACCGCATCAGCCAGATGGTCGGCCTGCGCCTGATGGCCCAGGGTCGCCTGTCGGAAATGGTCGGCCCCGGCGCCCTGGAAACCGACCGATTCATGCGCACGGTGAACCTGAAGAAGGCCGCGGACGCCCTCTACGCCGGCGCCTCACCGCGCCTCAAGCGTTTCTTCGAGACCTACGCGCGCGGCGTCAACGCCTACCTGTACCGCTACCGCGACAAGCTGCCGATGGACCTCGCCGAGTCCGGCTACCGCCCCGAGTACTGGAAGCCGGAAGATTCCGCACTGGTCTTCAGCCTGCTGAACTTCGGCCTGGCGGTGAACCTGCAGGAGGAAATCGCCTCCCTGGTACTGGCGCAGAAAGTCGGTGCCGACAAGCTGCCCTGGCTGACGCCGATCTATCCGGACGAAGCGCTGCCGTTCGAGGAAGCGGACAAACTCAAGGGCCTGCGCCTGGACGGCAGGATCGCCGGCCTCGACGCCCTGGATCGTGCGGCAGGCCAGGTCGCCGCCCTGCAGATGATGGGCGTCGCCGCCTCCAACAACTGGGCCATCGCCCCGCAGCGCACGCGCAGCGGCAAGAGCATCCTGGCCAACGACACCCACCTGCCGCTGTCCATGCCCTCGGTGTGGAACTACGTGCAGATCCGCTCGCCGAAATACAACGCCGCGGGCGTCTCCATCGCCGGCGTACCGGGCGTGGTCGCCGGTTTCAACGGCAAGCTGGCCTGGGGCATGACCATGGTCATGGGCGACAACCAGGACCTTTTCCTTGAGCAGGTGAAGCCCCAGGGCGGCAAGCTCTACTACCTCGCCGATGGCCAGTGGAAACCGGCCATCGAGCGCAATGAAACCTTCTTCATCAAGGGCCAGAGCCCGGTCCGCGAAGTCATCTACGAGACTCGCCACGGCCCGCTGCTCAACAGCGCGCTGGGCGAGCGCAAGCACGACCTGCAACCGCTGCCGCTGTCCAGCGGCTACGGCATCGCCTACCAGAGCATCCAGGGCGAGACCGACCGCACCCTCGACGCCTTCTTCGACCTGTCCCGCGCGAAGAACGTCGAGCAGGCCTTCGACGCCACCCGCGACGTGCGCGCCATGGCGCTGAACATCGTGTTCGCCGACGAGAAGCACATCGGCTGGCAGGTCACCGGGCGCTTCCCCAACCGCAAGGAAGGCCGCGGCCTGCTGCCTTCGCCCGGCTGGGACGGCCGCTATGACTGGGACGGCTACGCCGATCCGATCCTCCACCCGTCCGACCAGGACCCGCAGCAGGGCTGGCTGGGCACCGCCAACCACCGCAGCGTGCAGCCAGGCTACGGCGCGCAGCTGTCCAGTTCCTGGTACTACCCGGAGCGCTACGAGCGCATCGCCCAACTCGCCGGCGGCAGCAAGAGCCACGACTACCGCAGCATGATCGCCATGCAGTACGACCAGACCACGCCCTTTGCCGGCAAGCTGCAGGCCATGTTCGATGCACCGGGCATGGCGCAGCCGCTGAAGAAAGCCATCGACGCCCTGCCCGCCGACCAGCGCGCCCGCGCCCGCGAAGCGCTGGACCGGATCATGGCGTTCGACGGCAAGCTCTCGGCGACCTCCGGCGACGCCGCCCTGTACGAAGCCTTCCTGCAGGAGAGCAGCAAGCAGATCTTCCTCGATGAACTGGGCCCGGAGGACAGCCCGTCCTGGAAAGCCTTCGTCGAGACCGCCAACCTCTCCTACTCGGCCCAGGCCGACCACCTGCTGGGCCGTGACGACAGCCCGTTCTGGGATGACACCCGCACCCCGCAGAAGGAAGACAAACCGACCATCCTCGCCCGCAGCCTGGCCGCCGCCACCGCCTTCTGCGAACAGAAGCTGGGCAGCGACCGCCGTACCTGGCAGTGGGGCAAGCTGCACACCTACGAGTGGGTCAGCGACAGCACCAAGATGGCGCCCAACCTCAGTGCCGGCGAGCGCGCCAGCCTCGGCGCGATCAAGGGCTACCTGGACCGCGGCCCCTACCCGGCCGGCGGCGACCACAGCACGCTGAACGTCTCGGCCTACCACTGGGGCCAGGACTTCAACACCTGGCTGATCCCGGCCATGCGCATCGTCGTCGACTTCGGCCAGAGCGAACCGATGATCGGCCTTAACAGCAGTGGCCAGTCCGGCAACCCGGCCAGCCCGCACTACGCAGACGGCATCGACGCCTGGCTGAAGGGCAACTACATGAGCTTCCCCTTCCAGTCGCAGAACCTTGAGAAGGTCTACGGCGTGAAGCGCCTGACGCTGGTGCCGGAGAAGTGATGATCTGAAAAATTTTTCCGGGGCCGGGAACTTCGCTTCCGCCCCGGAATCAGAATTGTCGACTTACTCCATGATCATATTCAGGCACCCCTTGGGTGCCTTTCTTTTTTCCCGCCTCCTCTCCGCTGCATTTCTTACCTGCAAGACCTTCCCCGGCTGGTACTCCCCTGCATCCTTTCCCAGGAGTCGTCGCCATGTCCGAATCCCTCATCGTCATCACCGGCGGCCCCGGCGCCGGCAAGAGCACACTGCTCGATCACCTGCACCGCCATCACGGCCTGAACATCGTCGAGGAAGGCGGCCGCGCCATCATCCGCGAGCAACTGGTCCGTGGTGGCGATGCATTGCCGTGGGCAAACCGGGATGCCTTCTGCCGGGAAATGTTCGAGCACGCGCTGACGACTCGTGCGCAGGCGCTCGATGGCGGTGGTTTGTGGCTGTTCGATCGCGGCCTGCCGGATGTGCTGGGATATGCGAGGCTCTGCGGCATACCGGTTCCGGAAGAACTGCAAATCGCCGCACGGAAACTACGCTACGGGCCGACCGTATTCCTGGCGCCCGCGTGGGAAGCCATCTACCGCAACGATGCCGAACGCCGGCAGGACTTCGCCGAAGCGCAGCGAACGGCGGCGGTGATGGCTGAAGCATACGAAGAGCTGGGCTATCGAGTGCTGGAACTGCCCCTGTGCAGCCTGCAGAAACGTGCGGAATTCGTCCTGGCCCACTGCCCTAAAGGTTCTTCGTTCCAATAAAAAACCGGGCCAAGGCCCGGTTCTTCGTGCAGCACAGGGCCATCAGGCCTTGGGCAGGGTAACGCCGGTCTGGCCCTGGTACTTGCCGCCGCGATCGCGGTAGGAGACTTCGCAGGCTTCGTCCGACTGCAGGAACAGCATCTGCGCCACGCCTTCGTGGGCGTAAATCTTCGCCGGCAGGTTGGTGGTGTTGGAGAATTCCAGGGTCACGTGGCCTTCCCACTCCGGCTCCAGCGGGGTCACGTTGACGATGATGCCGCAGCGCGCGTAGGTGCTCTTGCCCAGGCAGATGGTCAGCACGTCGCGCGGGATGCGGAAGTACTCGACGGTGCGAGCCAGGGCGAAGGAGTTCGGCGGGATGATGCAGACGTCGCTGTTGATGTCCACGAAACTCTTCTCGTCGAAGTTCTTCGGGTCGACCACGGCCGAGTGGATGTTGGTGAACACCTTGAATTCGGCGGCGCAGCGCACGTCGTAGCCATAGCTGGAAACGCCGTAGGAAATCACCCGGCTGTCATCGGCACCGCGAATCTGGCGCTCGACGAACGGCTCGATCATGCCGTGCTCCTGAGCCATGCGGCGAATCCACTTGTCCGATTTGATGCTCATGGCGGGTGTCCTGTGCGGCGGTTGAAAAAGAAGGCGAATCTTACCGGCAGGCGCGCCAGCCGGCAAAGGGGCGCGCCCGGTGGCATTGTCGCGCCTTCAATCGTCGCTGATGGAAATATTCGGCATGGCCGGCGCGGCCTTCTCGCTCAGGGCGATGCGGGCGCCGACGCAGCGCGCGGTTTCCTGGTAGATCATCGCCAGCTGGCTTTCCGGGTCGGCAACCACGGTGGGCTTGCCGCCGTCGGCCTGCATGCGGATGGCCATGGACAACGGCAGCGAGGCCAGCAGGTCGACGCCGAACTGCGCCGCCAGCTTCTCGCCGCCGCCCTCGCCGAACAGGTGCTCGGCATGGCCGCAGTTGGAGCAGATGTGCACAGCCATGTTCTCCACCACGCCCAGCACCGGGATGTTGACCTTGCGGAACATCTCCACGCCCTTCTTGGCGTCCAGCAGGGCCAGGTCCTGCGGGGTGGTGACGATCACCGCACCGGCCACCGGGACCTTCTGCGCGAGGGTCAGCTGGATGTCGCCGGTGCCCGGCGGCATATCGATGACCAGGTAATCCAGGTCGTTCCAGGCGGTCTGGGTGATCAGTTGGATCAGCGCACCGGAGACCATCGGGCCGCGCCAGACCACCGGGGTGTTGTCGTCGGTAAGGAAGGCCATGGACATGACTTCCACCCCGTGGGCCTCCAGCGGGATGAACCACTTCTGGTCGCGGATCTTCGGCCGGGTACCCTCGGGGATGCCGAACATGATGCCCTGGCTCGGCCCATAGATGTCGGCGTCGAGGATGCCGACCTTGGCGCCTTCGCGGGCCAGCGCCAGCGCGAGATTGGCGGCGGTGGTGGACTTGCCCACGCCGCCCTTGCCGGAGGCCACGGCGATGATGTTCTTCACGTTGCTCATGCCCGGCACCTGGGCCTGGGCCTTGTGCGCGGCGATGTGGGTTTCCACCTTGACCTGCGCCGAGTCGACGCCGTCCAGCGCCTCCAGGGCCATCTGCACGGTCTGCGCCAGGCCATTCTTGAACAGGCCGGCGGCGTAACCCAGCTCAAGGGTCAGAGAGACACGCCCGCCCTGGATGTCCAGCTCGTGCAGGTAGCCTGCGTCCAGCAGGTTCTGGCCGGTGTGGGGGTCGTTGATCTGGCGGAGGACGGCCTCCACCGTGGCACGGGTAACGGCGCTCATGGGTACTCCCGATGAAAGACTGAGCAGAATAGGTGGGCATCTTACGCCTCTCGTCCGCCCCTTGCTCGGGATCATCGGGGGTAGTTCGGGCTCAGCCCTACGGCCAAGCGGCCCACGGATGAAAATTTCGCCCCAGACCTATATAGTTGCCGATTCCCTCGTTTTAACCGGAACGGCCGATCATCATGTCCGAAGCCCGCAAGATCCTCGTCACCAGCGCCCTGCCCTACGCCAATGGTTCGATCCACCTCGGTCACATGCTGGAGTACATCCAGACCGACATCTGGGTTCGCTTCCAGAAAATGCGTGGCAACCAGGCGGTGTACGTGTGCGCGGACGATGCCCACGGTTCGGCCATCATGCTGCGCGCCGAGCGCGAAGGCATTACCTCCGAGCAACTGATCGACGGCGTGCGCGCCGAGCACATGGGCGATTTCGCCGATTTCCTGGTGGAGTTCGACAACTACCACTCGACCCATTCGGAAGAGAACCGCGAGCTGTCCTCGGCCATCTACCTGAAGCTGCGTGACGCCGGCCACATCGCCACCCGCCCGGTGACCCAGTACTTCGACCCGGAAAAGCAGATGTTCCTGGCCGACCGCTTCATCAAGGGCACCTGCCCGAAGTGCGGCACCGCCGACCAGTACGGCGACAACTGCGAAGCCTGCGGCGCGACCTACTCGCCCACCGAGCTGAAGGACCCGAAATCGGCGATTTCCGGCGCCACCCCGGTACTCAAGGAATCGCTGCACTACTTCTTCAAGCTGCCTGACTTCCAGGCCATGCTGCAGCAGTGGACCCGCAGCGGCGCCCTGCAGGATTCGGTGGCCAACAAGCTCGCCGAGTGGCTGGATTCCGGCCTGCAGGAGTGGGATATCTCCCGCGACGCGCCGTATTTCGGCTTCGAGATTCCCGACGCGCCGGGCAAGTACTTCTACGTCTGGCTGGACGCACCGATCGGCTACATGGCCAGCTTCAAGAACCTCTGCGCGCGCCGTCCGGAGCTGGACTTCGACGCCTACTGGAAGCAGGGCTCGGACGCCGAGCTGTACCACTTCATCGGCAAGGACATCGTCAACTTCCACGCGCTGTTCTGGCCGGCCATGCTCGAAGGCGCCGGCTACCGCAAGCCGACCGCGCTGAACGTGCACGGCTACCTGACCGTCAACGGCCAGAAGATGTCCAAATCGCGCGGCACCTTCGTCAAGGCGCGCACCTACCTGGATCACCTGGACCCGGAATACCTGCGCTACTACTACGCCTCCAAGCTGGGCCGCGGCGTGGACGACCTCGACCTGAACCTCGAGGACTTCGTGCAGAAGGTCAACTCCGACCTGGTCGGCAAGGTGGTCAACATCGCCAGCCGTTGCGCCGGCTTCATCCACAAGGGCAACAACGGCCTGCTGGTGGACGCCAACCCCGCGCCGGAACTGGCCCAGGCCTTCAAGGACGCGGCGCCGAGCATCGCCGCCGCCTACGAAGCCCGTGACTTCGGCCGCGCCATGCGCGAAATCATGGCCCTGGCCGACCAGGCCAACGCCTGGATCGCCGACAAGGCGCCCTGGTCGCTGAACAAGCAGGAAGGCAAGCAGGACGAAGTCCAGGCCATCTGCGCCTTGGGCGTGAACCTGTTCCGCCAGCTGGTGATCTTCCTCAAGCCGGTACTGCCGAAGCTGGCCGTTGCCGCCGAAGCCTTCCTCAACGTCGCCCCGCTGAAATGGGCCGACCACGAGCAACTGCTGGCCAATCACCAGTTGAACCCGTTCAACCCGCTGATGACCCGTATCGAGCCTGCGAAAATCGAAGCCATGATCGAAGCCTCCAAGGAAGACCTCCTCGCCAGTGCCCCGAAACCCGCCGGCAATGGCGAGCTGACCAAGGACCCGCTCGCCGCGGAAATCAACTTCGACGCCTTCGCCGCCGTCGACCTGCGCATCGCGCTGATCGAGAAGTGCGAGTTCGTCGAGGGTGCCGACAAGCTGCTGCGCCTGTCCCTGGACATCGGCGACGAGAAGCGCAACGTGTTCTCCGGCATCAAGAGCGCCTACCCGGACCCGAGCAAGCTCGAAGGCCGCCTGACCCTGTACGTAGCCAACCTGGCCCCGCGCAAGATGAAGTTCGGCGTCTCCGAGGGCATGGTCCTGGCCGCCGGCCCCGGCGGTGAAGAGATCTACCTGCTCAGCCCGGACAGCGGCGCCAAGCCGGGCCAGCGCGTCAAGTAAGCATCGGACGGCAAGGAGGCCCTCGATGAAACTGCACCACTGCGCAGCGCTCTTCCTGAGCGCCGCCCTCGCCGGCTGCGGCGCTCCCTCGGAGCACGCCGCCGGTTCCGGCGCCGCTTTCCAGGGGGAAGCGGCGAAGGCCGGTTCCTTCCTCGCCTATGAACACCAGGTCGGCATCCGCCTGGCCAGCGAGCGTATCGACGCGCAGCTGGCCGCCTCCCGCGATGCCTGCACCCAGGACCACTTCGGCCCCTGCGAGCTGATTGCCATCGAGCAGAGCGGCGACAGCCAGATGCGCAACGCGCATCTCGTGGTTCGCATCGTCCCCGAAGGCGTGGAAAAGCTCGTCGCCCTCGCGGCCGAAGGCGGCCAACTGCAAAGCCGCCGCACCCAGGCCGAAGACCTCGCCCAGGCGGTGAGCAACAACCAGCAGCTGCGCGAGCGCCTGGAGCGTGAGTACCAGACCCTGCAAGGCTTCCAGGGCCGCAAGGACATGAGCGTCAGCGACCTGCTGGCCCTGGCCAAGGCCACCGCCGAAGTCGAGCAGCAGTTGCAGGCCGCCCGCCAGGACTCCGCCCAACAACAGCGACGCATCGCCACCAATCTGCTGACCCTGGACTTCTCCAGCGAATACCAGCCGACCGGTCGCTGGTCACGTATCGGCAGGGCCTTCGGCAACTCGCTGGACGAACTTACCGACGGCACCGTCAATGCCATCCAGGTCGCCGCCTTCGGCCTGCCGCTGCTGGTGGTACTGCTCATCGCCGGCCTGATCCTGCGCTGGTTGTGGCGAAAACTCGGTTCCAGGCGCGCCGCGAACAAAGCATGAAGAAATCCAACATCGTCTTCACCACCCTGCTCACCGGCGGGGTGCTCTACAGCGTGCTGCACCACAACCCGGTGTACCGCGACCTCTACGCCAACCGCGAGGACTGCCTGAAGGACTGGGGCAACACGCCCAACGCCTGCGAGCCGGAATCTGCCAGCAGCGGCGGCGGAAGTTACGTCGGCAGCAGCTCCGGGCGCTATCGCGGGCCGAGCTACGAGGACGGCTCACGACCGAAGACCGCGCAGACCTACCAGGTACAGTCGCGTCAGTTGGTCACCCGCGGTGGCTTCGGCCACTCCGGCGCCCGCTTCTCCGGGGGCGGCTGATGCGTCGTCTGGCGATGACGCCGCGCCCCGACTGGCGCGAGCGCTGCGAGGCGGTCGGCTTCACCTTCCACAGCATCGACGGCCTGTACTGGGACGAATCGGTGGCCTATGAATTCAGCCTCGAGCAGATCGAGACGCTGGAAGCCGCCAGCGAAGACCTGCACCAGCGCTACCTGGAATGTGTGGAATGGGTGATCCGTACCGGCCACTTCGAGCCCTTCCAGCTGCCGCCGGGTGCCCGCGAGGAAATCATCCGCTCCTGGCAGCGCCAGGACCCGAGTCTCTATGGCCGCTTCGACTTCGCCTGGAACGGCGAAGGCCAGCCGAAGATGCTCGAGTACAACGCCGACACGCCGACCGGCCTGCTGGAGGCCAGCGTGGTGCAGTGGCAATGGCTGAACGACGTGAACCCGGACGCCGACCAGTTCAACTCGCTGCACGAGAAGCTGATCGCGCGCTGGAAGGCCATCGCCCCCGACGGCACGCTGCACTTCACCGCCATCGATGGCCACGAGGAAGACACCGGCAATGTCCTCTACCTGCTCGACACCGCGCACCAGGCCGGCTTGCCGACACGCTACCTGCCGCTGGAATTCATCGGCCACCACGCCGGGCGCGGCACCTTCATCGACCAGTACGAGCAGGACATCCGTCACTGCTTCAAGCTCTATCCCTGGGAGTGGCTGCTGCAGGACAGTTTCGCCGGGCACCTGGAGCGCAGCGACATCCGCTTCCTGGAGCCCGCCTGGAAGCTGCTGATGTCGAGCAAGGCCATGCTGCCAATCCTCTGGAAGCTCAACCCCGGCCATCCGAACCTGCTACCGGCCAGCTACCGCCTGGACCTCCCCGGCGCCTACGTGCGCAAGCCCCTGTATTCGCGCGAGGGCGAGAACATCCGCATCGTCGCCGGCGATCTGCAGCTGGAAAGCGACGGCCCCCATGCCGACGCGCCCTGCATCTATCAAAGCTACGCACCGTTGGCCAGGCACGGCGACAACTACGCCGTGCTCGGCTGCTGGGTGATCGACGGCCAGGCCGCCGGCCTGGGCATCCGCGAGGACGCCAGTGCCATCACCCGCGACAGCAGCCGCTTCGTCCCCCACTATTTCGTCTGAAGGATTTGCCATGAACCTGCTGCAGACCCTGCCCAACTTTCTCGCGTATTTTGCCGCGGCCATCGGCCTGTTCGGCCTGTTCACCAGCCTCTACATCCGCCTGACGCCCTACGCGGAAATCCAGCTGATCCGCCAGGGCAACCTCAGTGCCGCCGTGGCGCTGGTCGGCACCTTGCTCGGCTTCGCCCTGCCGCTGGCAAGCGCCATCGCCCACAGCGTCAGCATCATCGACATGCTGATCTGGGGCGCGATCGCCATGCTGGTGCAGGTGCTGGTATTCCTCGGGCTGTCGCGCGTGGTGCCGGAGCTCAAGGGCGGCATTGCCGACAATACCCTGGCCCACGGCGTGTTCCTCGGCGGCGCCTCGCTGTGCGTGGGGCTGCTCAACGCCGCCTGCATGACCTACTGAGCGTCCTCGCAGTCCACATCGCCGCCGCCCAGGTGCTCGAAGCCTTCCAGGTAGAGGCAGGAGGCGTCTTCGGCGCAGTCCTGCAGCGAGGCGTTGCTCAGGTTTTCCCGTGACGTCGGGTCTTCCAGGTTCACGTCCGGGAAGATGTCCGCGACTTCCTCCGCGGTCATGATCTTGTCGAAGGTGACGTTCACCGACTGCAGGCGGCCGTACTCCCAGTCCAGGTCCACCGCCGTGACATGCGGGTTCAGTTGCCGCGCCAAGGCTTCGGGCAACTGCGGGCCGGCGTAGCTGAGGTCGGTGTCATGGCAGGCGTCGCCCCAGTTGCTCAGCTTCCTGCTGAAAGCGCAGCTGAACTGCGCGTCGGCGTGACCGGTGCGCTGTTCCAGCAGGCAGGCGAAATCGGCGACATTCATCCGCGGCCAACTGACCAGGTCAGACGTGGTAAAGGGGGCAGCCGAAGCCAGGCCACTGGAGAACAGCAGGCAGAGTGCGGTGAGGCGTCCGGACAGAGTTTTGCGCATCGCGACTTCCGTGAGGGGAACCGATCAGGTTCGGCAGCCGCTGATGTTCCTCCCGCCACCCCTGGCACCGCAACTGATTTCGGGGAGGTACAATTACCGACTTCGCACCTTGTATTCGACCTATGCACTCTCGTCGCCATCAACCCGCCGACCACCGGTCTCCGAGCATGATCCGCCTCCCCTCGCGCCTGGCTGCGAGTGCCCGGCCATGACCGAACTTGCCCTGATCCTGGTCAGCGCCATCCTGGTCAACAATTTCGTGCTGGTGCAATTCCTCGGCATCTGCCCGTTCATGGGCGTGTCGCGCAAGATCGAGGCGGCGTTTGCGCTGGCCCTGGCGACCACCTTCGTGCTCACCCTCGCCTCGGCCTTCAGCTACATCCTGCAGCGCTACGTGCTGCAACCGCTGGACCTGGAATTCCTGCGTACCATCGCCTTCATCCTGGTGATCGCCCTGGTGGTGCAGTTCACCGAGCTGCTGGTGAAGAGGACCAGCCCGCTGCTGGCCCGCGGGCTGGGCATCTTCCTGCCGCTGATCACCACCAACTGCATCGTGCTGGGCGTGGCCCTGCTGAATGCCCGCAAGCCCGAATTCGGCTTTCTGCAGTCCATCTTCCAGGGATTCGGCGCCGGGCTGGGCTTCACCCTGGTGCTGGTACTGTTCGCCGCCCTGCGCGAGCGCATCGCCATCGCCGACGTGCCCAAGCCGTTCAAGGGCGCGGCCATCGGCATGATCACCGCGGGCCTGATGTCCCTGGCGTTCATGGGCTTCAGCGGGCTGCTCAAGCCATGATCGCGGCGCTGCTGATCATCCTGCTCTGCCTTGCCGGCGCCGTGGCGTTGCGCCTGGCGTCGGCGCGGGTGAAGGTCGCTGACGAATCGATCGCCGTGCAGATCAATGACCTGCTGCCGCAAACCCAGTGCGGCCAGTGCGGTTATGCCGGCTGCAAGCCCTACGCCCAGGCCATCGCCGACGGCGATGCGATCAACAAGTGCCCGCCCGGCGGCGCCGCGACCATCGCCGCCCTGGCCGACCTGCTGGGCGTCGAACCGCTGCCGCTGGACGCCGCCGAAGAAACGCCGCTGCGCGTGGCCTACATCCGCGAAGCCGAATGCATCGGTTGCACCAAGTGCATCCGCGCCTGCCCGGTGGACGCCATCGTCGGCGCCGCCAAGCTGATGCACACGGTGATCGTCGACGAGTGCACCGGCTGCGACCTGTGCCTGGAACCCTGCCCGGTGGACTGCATCGAGATGCGCGACCTGCCGGTAGGCGTCGCCGACTGGAGGTGGCCGCTGCCGCAGGGCCGACTGATCCACAGCGACCGGGAGCAGGCGGCATGAACATGCAGGTCTGGAAGTTCCCGGGCGGCCTGAGATTGCCAGCCAACAAGCAGCAATCCACCGCCAAGCCGATCCAGCATCCGCCACTGCCACGCCGGCTGGTGTTGCCCCTGCAACAGCATATCGGCGAGCCCGCGCGCCCCTGCGTCGAGGCCGGCCAGCGCGTACTCAAGGGCCAACTGATCGCAGAGGCCGGCAGCACTATCAGCGCCGCGCTGCATGCGCCGACTTCCGGTGTCGTGGTCGAGGTGAGCGAGCAGCCTTACCCACACCCATCCGGCCTGACGGCGCCCGCCATCGTCATTGAAAGCGACGGCGCAGAGGAATGGTCCACGCGTGTGCCCCTGTCCGACTACAGCTCGCTCTCCGGCGTCGAAGTGCTGGAGCGCATCCGCCAGTCGGGCATCGCCGGCCTCGGCGGCGCCGGCTTCCCCACCGCCGCCAAGCTGGCCTCCCGCGCGCAGGACGACCTGCATACCCTGATCATCAACGGCGCTGAGTGCGAGCCGTACATCAGCGCCGACGACCTGCTGATGCGCGAACGCGCCGTCGAACTGGTGGAAGGCATCGAGGTGCTGATGCACGTCCTCCAGCCGCAACAGGTGCTGGTCGGCATCGAGGACGACAAGCCCCAGGCCATCGCCGCCGTGCAGGCCGCCATCGGTGAGCGGAACATCCGGCTGCAGGCGATCCCGACCCGCTACCCTTCGGGCGGCGAGCGCCAGCTGATCCAGGTTCTCACCGGCCGCGAAGTCCCTTCCGGCGGCCTGCCGGCGGACATCGGCATGCTCTGCGTGAACGTCGCCACCGCCGTTGCCGTGGCCGACGCCGTGCTGCGCGGGCAACCGCTGATCTCGCGCATCACCACCCTGGCCGGCGCCGCGCTGGCGCGCCCGTGCAACGTCGAAGCGCTGATCGGCACGCCGGTGGGCGAGTTGCTGGATTTCGCCGGCCTCGATCTCGACAAGCTTGACCGGCTGATCCTCGGCGGCCCGCTGATGGGCGACAGCCTGCCATCGCTCGACGCGCCGCTGCTCAAGACCGCCAACTGCCTGCTGGCCGCCACCCGCGAAGAGCTGCCACTGCCGGCGCCAGCCATGCCGTGCATCCGCTGTGGCGATTGTGCGCAGGTCTGCCCGGCCAGCCTGTTGCCGCAACAGCTGTATTTTTTCGCGGAGGATCACGAGCGACTCGTGGCGCACAATCTGTTCGACTGCATCGAGTGCGGCGCCTGTGCCTACGTGTGCCCGTCGAGCATTCCGCTGGTGCAGTACTATCGCGCATCCAAGGCCGAGATCCGCGAACTGGAACAGCGGCAGTTGAAGGCCGAGCAATCGCGCCTGCGCTTCGAACAACGCCAGGAGCGCCTGCGCAACGAAGAAGATCGGCGCGCCGCCGACCGCCTGGCCCGCCAGGAACGCGCCGCGCGTGTGCAGGAAGAACAGCCCGAAATCGCATCGCCGAGCGCGCCCGCCGCGCAATCGGTCATCGAACGGGTGAAGGCGGAGAAGTCCGTGGGCAATGCGCCCGACCAACTCAAGCGCCTGAAGATCGAAGCAAGCATGGCCCAGGTGGCGCTGAAGAAAGCCGAGAAGCAATTGGCCACCCACGACACCGACCAACTGCGCGCCCAGGTGGCCGAATTGCGCATCGCCGCCGAGCAGGCCAAGGCCGCACTGGCGGCAGCCGAATCGGAGGGCACCAACGCCGCGCCGGCGCCATTCGCTGCGCCTGCCTCCGATGAAGCCGCGATGAAGAAAGCGAAGATCGACGCCGCCATGGCCCGCGCCCAGTTGAAGAAGTCCGAGAAGGCCTTCGGCGAATCCCCCACGGACGAGCAGCGCGCCACCCTCGCCTCCTTGCGTGCGGACGTCGAGCGCATCGAACGCCAACTCAACGCATTGCAGGGGGCCGCTGTGCCGACCGATCCGCAAGCCGCCCAGCCCGTCGACGGCGTACTCGCCCTGCGCCAGGCCAAGCTGGCCTACATCAGCCAGCGCGATGCCTTGCGCGCCGCTGAACGCGAAGGTGCCACCGCCGAGGAACTGGACGCGATCCGCCTGACCCTCGCTGCTGCGGAAGCCGCCCTGCACGCCGCCGAAGACGCCAGCGGCAAGGCGCCGCCGGACCTCGTGCGTACCGACAAGCGCCCGGTGACAGCCGCCCTGCGCGCCGCCAAGACCGAACTGGCCTACGCCCGTGCCGACCTGAAGAAGCTCGAGCGCGAAGGCGCCGGCGACCACGCCCTGGCCTCGGCCCGCGAACGCCTGCAAGCGGCCGAACGTGCCGTCGCCGATGCCAATGGCGAGGCGCCTGCATGAAGCTTCCTCGCATCAGTTCTCCCCACGCCACCGGCAGCAACCGCACACAGAGGGTCATGCTGACGCTGCTGGCTGCCTGCGCGCCCGGCGCCCTGGTGCTGATCGGCCTGTACGGCGTGGGCACCCTCTTCAACCTGCTCTGGTGCAGCCTGCTCGCCCTCTCCACCGAGGCCGTGATGCTCAAGCTGCGTGATCGGCCGCTGGCATTCTTCCTCAAGGACGGCAGCGCGCTAGTCACCGCCGTGCTGCTCGCCCTCGCCTTGCCGCCCTACTCGCCATGGTGGCTGAGCGCGGTCGCCACGGTGTTCGCACTGGTCTTCGGCAAGCACCTCTACGGCGGCCTCGGGCAGAACCCGTTCAACCCGGCGATGGTCGGCTACGCGGCGGTGCTGGTGTCCTTCCCGCAGCTGATGAGCCAATGGCCGGCGCCGGACAGCGCGCTTGGCTTCGGCGAAGGGTTGCGGCAGATCTTCGGCTTCACCAGCCAGGTGCCGGACGCCTGGGTTGGCGCCACCGCGCTGGACGTGGTGCGCAACAACCACAGCCTGACCATGGAGGAACTGCTGGCGCAGTCTCCGGCCTTCGGCAGTGTCGGCGGGCGCGGCGTGGAGCTGGTGAACCTGGCCTTCCTCGCCGGCGGCCTGTTCCTGCTCTGGCGCAAGCTGTTCACCTGGCACGCGCCGGTGGGCATGCTCGGCGGGCTGTTCGTCATGAGCCTGCTGTTCTGGAACGGCTCCGGCTCCGACTCCCACGGCTCGCCGCTGCTGCACCTGTTCAGCGGCGCGACCATGCTCGGCGCTTTCTTCATCGTCACCGACCCGGTGTCCGGCGCCACCAGCAACCGTGGCCGACTGGTGTTCGGCATCGGCGTCGGCGTGCTCACCTACGTGATCCGCGCCTGGGGTGGCTACCCGGACGGTCTGGCCTTCGCCGTGCTGCTGATGAACCTCGCCGCGCCAACCATCGACGCCTTCACTCGCCCGCGCACCTACGGGCACAAGAAGCCCGAGCAGGGTTTCAAGGCAGGTGAGCAATGAACCGCGAACTGCTCAAGAGCGCCCTGGCACTGGGACTGGTCGCGCTGATCGCCACGGGCGTGGTGGCGACCGTTCACCAGCTCACCGCCCAGCGCATCGATACCGCCCAGCGCGAAGCGCGTGGCCGCACGCTGCTGGAGCTGCTGCCCAGGGGCAGCTATGACAACCATCCGCTGGAAACCGAAGTCAGCGCTTTCGATCCCAAGCTGCTGGGCCGCGACGAGCCGGCACCCGCTTACATCGCCCGGCTCCGGGGCCAGGCCACGGCGGTCGTACTCCAGCCCGTGGCACGGGATGGCTATGGCGGCTCGATCCAGTTGCTGGTCGGCGTGACTGCACAGGGCCGCCTGCTCGGCGTGCGGGTCGTGGCCCACCATGAAACGCCGGGCCAGGGCGACCGTATCGAACTGGGCAAGAGCGGCTGGCTGCACGGCTTCGACGGTCGATCGCTGACTGATCCGGGCGACAATGGCTGGAAAGTGAAGAAGGACGGCGGCCAGTTCGACCAGTTCGCCGGCGCCACCGTCACCCCGCGCGCGGTGGTCAAGGCCACGCACCTGGCGCTGCAGTACTTCGACGCGCACAAAGCAGAGCTGCTCGCCCCCGCCTCGGGAGAAAACCATGAATGACCCCGGCTACCGCGAAATCGCCCTGCAGGGGCTGTGGAAGAACAACCCCGGCCTGGTGCAACTGCTCGGCCTGTGCCCGTTGCTGGGCACCAGCAGCTCCATGGTCAACGCCCTCGGCCTGGGGCTGGCGACACTCTTCGTGCTGGTCTGCTCCAGCGTCAGCGTCTCGCTGATCCGCAGCGCGCTGAGCGAGACCGTGCGCCTGCCTGCCTTCCTGCTGATCATCGCCACCCTGAACACCTGCATCGAACTGCTGATGCAGGCCTGGCGCTTCGAGCTGTACCAGGTGCTGGGCATCTTCGTACCGCTGATCACCACCAACTGCGTGATCCTCGGCCGCGCGCAGACCTTCGCCTCGCAGAACAACCTGGCACGCTCGGCCTTCGACGCGCTGATGATGGGGCTGGGCTTCGCCCTGGTCCTGCTGATCATCGGCACCCTGCGCGAACTGCTCGGCCATGGCACCCTGCTGGCCGGCATGGAGCTGCTGTTCGGCCCGGCCGCCGCCGACTGGAAAGTACAGGTCCCCGGTTACCAGGGCCTGCTGCTGGCGGTGCTGCCGCCCGGCGCCTTCCTGGTGCTGGGCCTGCTGATCGCCCTCAAGAACCGTATTGATGAAAGCCTGGCGGACCGCGCCAAGGCGCAGGCGGGCAACGTACCCGCCACCGAGCGCCAGCGCGTCCGCGTGACCGGAGTGATCGAATGAATGCCGCCAAGCGCGCGGAGATTTTCCGCCGACTCAAGGAAGACAACCCCAACCCCGAAACCGAACTGGCCTACAGCTCGCCCTTCGAGCTGCTGATCGCGGTGCTGCTCTCCGCCCAGGCCACCGACGTGGGGGTGAACAAGGCCACCGCCAAGCTCTACCCGGTGGCCAATACCCCGGAAGCGATCTACGCCCTGGGCGTGGAGGGCCTGTCGGAGTACATCAAGACCATCGGCCTGTACAACAGCAAGGCGAAGAACACCATCGAGACCTGCCGCATCCTCATCGAGAAGCACGGCGGCCAGGTGCCGGAGAACCGTGAAGACCTGGAAGCCTTGCCCGGCGTGGGCCGCAAGACTGCCAACGTGGTCCTCAACACGGCTTTCCGACAGCCGGCGATGGCGGTGGACACCCATATCTTCCGCGTATCCAACCGCACCAACATCGCGCCAGGGCGCAATGTGCTGGAGGTGGAGCGCAAGCTGCTCAAGTTCGTGCCCAAGGAATACCTGCTGGATGCGCACCACTGGCTGATCCTGCATGGACGCTACGTCTGCAAGGCGCGCAAGCCGCAGTGTGGCAGTTGCCGGATCGAGGACCTGTGCGAGTACAAGCACAAGACGTCGGACGATTGAGCGTTATGGGAAAATTCCTTCAGGCTGATTGAAAAAATCTTTTTTACCGCCCACTCCTTTGTCGCTATAAGGGGCGCCAACACACCCCGTGTTGTGGAGTGCACCGAATGGCAAACGACAAAGAAGACCTCGAACTCGAGGACGATGTCAGCACAGACGACAGCGATGACGGCGCAGAAGCCACGGCAGAGGTCGCCAAGACCAACCTGACCAAGCGCCGCATCATCGATAACTACCTGGAAGAGCGTCGTCTGCAGCGCCAACTGTCCGACTACGATTTCGATCTGTAAGCCTCTCCTGAACGTAAAGCCCGAATGAAAAAGCCCCGCATCCTGGCGGGGCTTTTTGTTTTTCGTTCCTACAGGTTCACACCGACACTCCGGAGCGCTGCACCACCCGGTAACAAGGCTCGTACGCTGCGCCGCCCGGCAGTTTCATCCGGTGCTGCTCGACGAACGCCTGCAACAGCGCATCGAGCGGCTCCATGATGGCCGCGTCACCGTGGATCTCGTACGGGCCGAACTCCTCGATCATACGGATGCCGCGATCCTTCACGTTGCCCGCGACGATGCCGGAGAAGGCCCGGCGCAGGTTCGCCGCCAGCTCGTGGGGCGGCACGTCGGGCCCCAGGTCCAGGCCGGCCATGTTCTCGTGGGTCGGTTCGAACGGACGCTGGAAGCCCTCGTCGATCTTCAGCAGCCAGTTGAAGTGGTAGGCGTCGTTGCGCTCGCGACGGAACTGCTTGACCCGCTTGAGGCCCGCGCTCATTTCCCGCGCCACTTCCGCCGGGTCGTCGATGATGATGCGATAGCGCTTCTGCGCCGCCTCCCCCAGGGTCGCCCCGATGAAGGCATGCAGCTGCTCGATATAGGCCGCCGCGCTGCGCGGGCCGGTGAGCACCAGGGGGAACGGCATGTCCTGGTTCTCCGGGTGCATGAGAATGCCCAGCAGGTAGAGGAACTCCTCCGCCGTGCCGACACCGCCGGGGAACACGATGATGCCGTGGCCGACGCGAACGAAGGCCTCCAGGCGCTTCTCGATATCCGGCAGGATCACCAGTTCGTTGACGATGGGGTTCGGCGCCTCGGCGGCGATGATTCCCGGCTCGGTCAAGCCGATATAGCGGCCATCGGTGATGCGCTGCTTGGCGTGGCCGATGGTGGCGCCCTTCATCGGCCCCTTCATCACGCCGGGGCCGCAACCGGTGCAGACGTCGAGGCTGCGCAGGCCCAGCTCGTGGCCGACCTTCTTGGTGTACTTGTACTCGTTGGTACTGATCGAATGGCCGCCCCAGCAAACGACGATCTTCGGCTCCACGCCGGCATGCAGCGCACGGGCATTGCGCAGCAGGTGGAAGACGTAGTCGGTGATGCCGGCCGAGCTGTCCAGGCCGAAACGCCGGCTGTTCAGCGCATTCTGGGTGTAGACGATGTCGCGCAGGGCGCTGAAGAGCATCTCGCGGGTGCTGGCGATCATCTCGCCATCGACGAAGGCGTCGGCCGGCGCGTTGAACAGTTCCAGGCGCACGCCGCGATCCTGCTGGTGGATTTCCAGTTCGAAGTCGCGGTAGGCGTCGAGGATGTGCTTGGCGTTGTCGATCTGCGTGCCGGTGTTGAGGATGGCCAGGGCACACTGGCGGAAAAGCTTGTAGGTACTGCCCGAGCCCGCTTCGCTGAGCTGGTGCACTTCACGTTGGGAGAGGGTTTCGAGGCTGCCCTTGGGGCTGACCGAGGCATTGTTTACCGGTCTTGGGGACATGCTGTATTCCTTGACGATGGAAGCCGGGCGCCTGGGCGCGGGGTCTTCCGATAGATCGATGCGGCCGTCCATTCGGCCGTCATTGCCGGGTGCGTCGCGGCGGGGATTCTCCGGCCCGCAGCGCGCTCCTGCTGACTGTGACAAGCGAATGGCGGAAACTGCTTCCGCAATCGACGTGTCCGACGTCGATGCCCCTTGAGTATGTACCCTGCGCTGACTTTCTGATGACAGTCAGCAAAGAAAAACCCCGCCGGGGAGGCGGGGTTTGCAGCCATCGACGCAGGTCATCGCCTGTCACCCCGGGCTCAGCGCTCGCGCAGCGCCTCGCGGGCCTTGTTAAGCGGCTTGAGCAGATAGTCCAGGATCGTCTTGTTGCCAGTATGGATATCGACCGTGGCGATCATCCCCGGCACGATGCCGAAGCGTTTGCCGTCCTTGTTGGTCAGGTGGTCGACGTCCGTGCGGATGAACACCCGGTAGTAGAAGACCTCGCGTTTGACCTCGTCCTGAATGGTGTCCGGCGAAATGGTCGTAACCTTGCCGTGCAGGCCGCCGTAGATCGAGTAGTCATAGGCGGTGATCTTCACCGTGGCGTCCAGGCCGGGGCGGATGAAGGCGACGTCGCGCGGCGAAATGTGCGCCTCGACCAGAAGCTTTTCGTCCACCGGGACGATTTCCATCAGCTTGCCGTCCTGCGGAATGACGCCGCCGACCGTGGAGACCTCGATGTCCTTGACGATACCGCGTACCGGCGACGTGAAGGTGGTGCGATGCAAGGCGTCCGAGCGGCCGCGGGTGACCGAGCTCTGAGCCTCAATCTCGGCATTGGCCTTGGCCAGGTCTTCGCGGGCCTTGACCACATACTGCGTCTGCAGCTCGGTGGCCTTGCGCTGCAGTTCGTTGGCCTGGCGCTTGAGGCGCAGCACTTCCACGTCACTGGCAGCTCCGCGCGCCACCAGCGGCTGAGTCATGGCCAGCTCGCGGCGCACCAGTCCCAGCGCATCGTTGATGCCCGCGAGGTTCTTCGCCAGGCTGTCCTTGCGCGAGTGGTAGAGCGCAGTCTCGCTATTCACCAGGTCGGGGAACGTCTGTACGTCTTCGGGGAAGGCCAGCGGCGTCCCGTTGACCTCGGCAGACAGTCGCGCAGCCTCGGCCTTGGCAGCCCGCATGCGCGAGGCACTCTCCTCCACCGCCGACTCGCTGCGGGTACGGTCGAGCTGGGCGAGGACCTGACCGGCCTCGACCAGATCGCCCTCGTGAACATTGAGCGAGACCAGGATGCCGCCTTCCAGGGACTGGATGACCTGTTCGCGGGAAGACGGCACCACCTTGCCGCTGCCGGTGGAGACTTCATCCAGGGAGAACAGGCTGGCCCATACGGCAAAGGCACCGAGCATGGCCGCGATCAACCACACCACCAGG
Organism: Pseudomonas sp. HS-18; assembly: GCF_020401845.1. Classification (NCBI taxonomy): domain Bacteria; kingdom Pseudomonadati; phylum Pseudomonadota; class Gammaproteobacteria; order Pseudomonadales; family Pseudomonadaceae; genus Pseudomonas; species Pseudomonas sp. HS-18. The sequence goes on along the minus strand of NZ_CP084413.1, from coordinate 1,648,556 downwards.
CTCGAGCGCGGCAGCGGCGGCTCGGCCGGGGCCCCGCGCTGGTGCGCGCGGGCTGTGGAAACAGTGGTCGGCGGGATGGCCGGCGGGACATCCGCCTTGGCCACCGGGAGCTTGAGGTCGGTCATTGGGTCAGCTCCTTGAGAACTTTGTCTTTGGGACCGTCCAGCACCACACGCCCGTTGTCGATGAGGATGATCCGGTCGACCCATTTCAGGACCGGCATGCGGTGGGTGGCAACCACCAGCGTGCGCGGCGCCATCCATGGCCCCATGGCGTCGATCACCTGACGTTCGGTCATCTCGTCGAAGTTGGCGGTCGGCTCGTCGAGCAGCACGACGGACGGATTGCGGATCAGCGTGCGCGCCAGCAGCAGGGTCTGGCGCTGGCCACCGGACAGGCCCTGGCCGCCCTCGAGGATCACCTCATCGAGGCCATCGGGCAGTGCCTGCACGAAGGACAGGGCGCCGGACAGGGAGAGCGCCTGGGTGATCATGGCGTCACTGGCCATCGGCGCGCCGAGCAGGATGTTTTCCCGGATGGTGCCGTAGAACAGCCGCGAGCTCTGCGGCAGCATCGCCATGTCGCGGCGCACGTCGGCGGTGTCGATCATCGCCAGGTCCAGGCCATCGAGCGAGACGCGGCCTTCCTGAGGGCTGTGCATGCCCGAGAGCAGGTTGAGCAGGGTCGACTTGCCGGAGCCGATGCGGCCGAGGATGGCGATCTTCTCACCGGCGCGGATCTGCAGCTGCGGCACCACCAGCGCGGGACGCTTGTCGTTGTCGCCGTAGCGGAAGCTCACGCCGTCGAGCTGGTAATTGCCATTGAGCGCCGCGCGGTGCACCCGGCGGGCCCGTTCGGGCTGATCCACCGGGCGGCTCATGAGCTCGTCCAGGCCCTTGCGGGCGACCTTCGCCGACTGCCAGCGGGAAAATACCGAGGCCATCTGCGCCAACGGCGAGATCATCCGTGAGGCGAGGATCGACGAGGCCACCAGGGCACCGGTGGTCATGTCGCCCTGCATCACCAGGTAGCTGCCCAGGGCCAGCACCAGGGCATAGACAATGCCCTGGACTTCCTGGGTCCAGCTCATCAGCAGGCTGGTGAGGAAGCGCTGGCGCATGCTGATGCCGGCGGACACGTCGTTGACGTTGTTCCACTGGTTCTGGAAGCGCGCTTCCGCGCGCAGCAGCTTGATGTCCTCGATACCCTGCACCGCCTCCACCAGCATGGCGTTGCGCAATGCGGACTCGCGCATGCCCTCGTTGGACAGGCGTTCCAGCGGCTTCTGGATCAGCAGGCCGGGGATGACCAGCAAGGGAATCGCGCCCAGGGCGACGAACATCAGGGGGCCGCCGACCATCCACAGCACCACCAGGAACAGCAGGAAGAAAGGCAGGTCGGCCAATGCCCCGACCGTGGTCGAGGTGAACAGCTCGCGCACCTGGTCGATCTCGCGCAACTGCGAGATGAACGTGCCGGTGGAACGCGAACGCGCCGAATTGCGCAGTCGCAGCGCGCGGCCGAAGACCACATCGGAGATGCGCAGGTCTGCACGTTTGCCGACGGTGTCGGAGATATGCGTGCGCGAGACGCGCAGGCAGAACTCGAAGACGATCGCCAGCATCACCCCGCCGAACAGCACCCACAGGGTCGCTTCGGAGTTGGCCGGGACCACCCGGTCGTAGACCTGCATGGAGAAGATCACACCGGCCAGGGCCAGGACGTTGGCCACCAGCGAAGCGAGCATGACATCGCCGTAGCGCTTCCAGTCGCGCAGGGCGATGTTCCAGAACCAGTTGCGCCGGTATGGACGGATGTACTGGTCGACGCGCGCATCGGGCACCGCCACCTGCGGACGCAGGATCGCCACGCGACGCACGCGCTGGCGGAACTCCTCTACACCGATACGGGTTTCCAGGCCCTTGTCGCCACTGAACAGCACGCCGAGGTTACCCTCGCCGTCGATGGTCTGTACGACGCAGACGCTGCCATCGTCGAACTCCGCAACCAACGGCAAACGCCAGGCGTCGAGCAGCTCGAGCGAGAGTTTGCCGAAGCGCAGGGCGAGTCCCAGGCTCTTGGCCATGTGCAGCAGCATCAGATCCGCGGAAGCGCCCTGCTCCCAGGCCAGAGCCACGCGCGCGCCCTCTTCGGAGGCACCGATGCCATAGTGGCGGGCGACGGCGAGCATGGCATCCAGCCAGCGCGCGGAGTGCGGGGTCAGGCTCATGGCAGCACCTCCATACCCTGGACGCTGGTGTAGTTCAGGCCATAGAACTCGCGGCTGAGGCCCTGGGCGTCGATCAGGCCGACCTGGCCCAGCCAGAGGTCATGACGCACCATTTCCTCGTCAGAGAGTGCCTGGTAGTACTCCTGCTCGGTATTGAGCAGGTCGAGGATCGAGCGGGTGCCGAGCTTGTACTGCTCGCGGTACAGCTCGCGCGACTCGTCGAGGTTACGCTTGCGGCTGCCGAGCACGCCCAGGCGCGCGCGGTTGCCGATGATCTGCTCGCGCATATGGCGCATCTGGTCGCTGGCCGACAGGCGCGCATCCTCGATGCGTTGTCGCGCAGCTTCCAGGGCGTTGGTGGCGGCGCGGACCTGGGCGCGCAGGCCACCGCCCTGGTACAGGGTGGAGGTGAAGTTGAGGCTGATGCTGTTGTCGCTGCCATGTCGCTCGTAGGTGCTGGGGTTGTCACCACTCAGAGCCTTGGTGCTGGCGGCTTCGATGCTCACGGTCGGCATGCGATCAGCCTTGGCCACCCGCAATTGCGCCTCGGCGGCCTGGCGCTCGGCCTCGGCGGCCAGGACGTCGGGCAGCAGGCTGGTATCCAGGCGTCGGGCGAGGTCGACGCGGGCTGACTGGTCGTCGGAGAGCGCGGTGATCTCACCGGAAACTGCCCCCCCGACAAGGGTACGCAGGCGTTCCTGAGCCTGGTGGTACTGCGAGCGGATCTGCAACTGGTTGGCACGCGCCGCGTCGACCCGGGCCAGCGCCTGGATCGGGTCGGAACGGCTGGTGACACCGGCACCGGCGCGGTCCTGGGTCATGGCATAGACACGCTCCATCGCGCTCACCTGCTCATCGGCGATGCGACCCAGCAGGCGATAACGATGCAGGTCGATGGTCGCTTCGGCGGTCTGCCGGGAGATCAGGTCGATCTGCTTGAGGACCAGGGCTTGCTGCCGGCGCGACTGTGCCTGGGCGCCGTCGACGCTGCCGGCGACCTTGCCGAAGTCGTAGAGCAGCTGTGAGACCGACAGCGAAGCGGTCTGGCTGGTGCCGTTCTGCGTGGTGTCGCCACGCCCCAGGCCCATTTTCACCTGGGGGTAATAGCCGGAACGGGCCATGGCAATCCCATCGCCTTGTTGCGCCAGGGTGGCGACGGCATCGGCGATGGAGGGGTGACGGTTGACCGCCATCTGCACGGCGTGATTGATGTCCAGCAGGCGGCGCGCGGCCGGCGCGTCGAGTTCAGGCGTGAGGCGCTGGCCGCCGGTCTGTTCGATCAGATGGCTGGGAGCCAGGCTGCGCTGCTCGGGGCTGCTGGCGCCGAACCAGCCGTCATCAAGGACGCCCGCGAGCGTTGCGGTGGAGAAGCTGGCCAGGCTGAGCCAGGCCAGGGGTCCGAATTTCCAGGCGTTCACCGAGGGCCTCCCGGAGTCAATTGAGGCGCGCCGGTACGGTCTTCCGTGCTCGTCGGAGGGGAACTCATCCTGGAGTGCCAGCGCGCGTTGGATACGCGACGTTCGTCTGCAGCGCCCTGGAGGGCGTGGAGAGAGGGGCCTGCCAGCGGCCGCCGGAGGGCTGTGCTGGGGGATACCCGCTGTAGAAGAAGGCCGCTCAGGACGGCCTGTTGCGAATCGTCCGGGTCATTATCTGGAGCCGGCTGCCGCACATGAATGAGACGTTTCCTAAACGACAAGCGCCCAACCGGCGGGAGGCGCTGAGCACCCCGCCGGTCAGGCAAGAGAGTCGCGGCCGGTAGCGGGATCCAGGGGCTCTGGCCGCGTAGCGCCCCTGGGCCGGGTCCTCGTCAGACCACGTTGATGCCGTGCTGGATCAGCAGGTCCGCATTGGTGTTGCTCCCCATGCTCGCGTTGTGCCAGATGTCGTAGTCGACGCCATTCACGGTCTTGCTGCCACTGACTTCCCAGCCGCCGGAACCGACGGTTTCGGCCAGATCCACGGTGGAAGTGCCGTCGCCCTTGATCATCAGGTTGGGTACCTCGACGCTGGTGGTATCGACCTGCTTAAGGACATCCGACAGTCGCAGCGAGAGGGTGTTGTTGCCGCTGCCCTCCTGGCTGCTGCCCAGGTCGAAGATCTCGAAGCCCTTGACCCGCGTGCCGTAGCTGGTGAGATCCAGCTGCAGGCCGGAGGCCTCGAACTTGAGGGTATCGATGCCCAGGCCACCGTCGACCCGGGTGAAGGTCGTCCCGACCAGACCGATGGTGTCGTTGCCGGCACCGCCCATGGCCACGTCATGCTGCACGCTGGTATCGGTGGTACCAGTGGTGTCGGTACCGATGCCGTGGATGATGTCGTTGCCCTGACCGCCGCTGATGATGTCCACCCCGTTGTTGATGGCGGACGCTCCCGGGCTGGTGGTGCCGGCCCAGATTTCGTCGTCGCCGACGGTGTAGCTGTGGGTCAGCAGCGCGATGGAGCCGCTGTAGATGTTGTAGCCGCCCGCGTTGGTCGCGCCGGTGTCGCTCTGCCAGACGCCATAGCCGTAGTCGGCGATGCCGTCGCCATTCCAGTCGCCCATGGCCAGGCCGGTACCGGCGTAGTCATTGGCGTTGGCGCCGGTGTACTTCACTGCCAGGCCGGCCGCGACCAGCGCATCCAGGTCGGTGTTGGCGTCGAAGCTGCCGTCGGCACGGCCGTAGACCAGGTACACCGCACCACGGTTGGTGACGCCATTGTCGTAGCCGGGCATGCCGATCAGGAAGTCGTCGATGCCGTCGCCGTTGACATCGCCGCCGGAGCTGACGGCATAGCCGAGCATGCCGTCTGCGGTGGTCTTCGAGCCGCCTATGGCGGTGCCATTGCTGCTGCTGGAGATGATGAAGCCGTCGGTGCCGTTCAGGTTGCCCAGATTGATGTCGCCCCAGGCTACCCCGCTCTCCTTGCCGTAGATCACATAGACGCGGCCCGGTGCGGTGGTGTCGGAAGCCGAGTCGCCCCAACCCGGCGAGCCGATCGCGAAGTCCTCGATGCCGTCACCGTTGATGTCACCGATGTTCTGGATCGAGGAGAATTCGGCATACCACTGGCCGGCGTTCTGCGCCGCTCCACCCTGGTCATAGGTCGCCCCGCCGAGCCACTCGCCGGCTTCCGACCCTACCAGGCGCACGCCCTGGTCCGGGGTCAGGTTGGCCAGGTTGTAGCTGTTGCCCAGGCCGTCGGCGCTCCCCCAGATCAGGTAGGCGGTGCCGCTGTTGGTGATGGTGCTGCCATTCAGGCCATTACCACGCGGTGCGGTCACGATGTAGTCGGCATATCCATCGCCGTTGACGTCACCGATGACCTTGATCACCGAGCCGAGGTCGGAATCGGCGTCGGGCGCGTAGGTGGTGCGCACGTTGGTCTGGTTCTCCACGCGCGAACCGAGGGTGGAAGAAGTCGCACCGGTGGCGTAGTACAGGCCACCCGGATCTGCGTCGCTGACGTAGTTGCGCAGCAGCAGGTTGCTCCAGGCGGAAGAGCCTGCTGCGCCTGCATGGCCATAGAGCACCACGTACATGCCGTTGCCACCGTTGCCATCGGCCGAGCCGATGATCAGGTCGGCGTAGCCATCGCCGTTGATGTCGCCACCGCTGATGTTGTTAGCCGGCCAGCCACCGGTGTTGTTGTTCTTGATCACGAAACCATTGGCGGTGGCACCGTTCTCCAGACTCAGCAGGTCGAGGGTGCTGAGGGTGTTGCCCTCCCGGCCGAAGATCACGTAGGCGCGATCGTTCAGTGTGCCGGTGATGGCGAAGTCGTCGTAGCCATCGCCGTTGATATCGCCAAGGTTGGTGACCAGTTGTCCCTGGATACCGACGTCGGCGCCGGTGCCGGTGACCCCGGTCTGCTTGATGCGGAAGCCCTGGTCCGGAGTCAGGTTGTCGATATTCTTCAACGACGGCAGGCCATTGGCGCTGCCGTAGAGCACATAGATGTCCGACTGGTAGGCCGCGGTGGAACCGTAGATGTCATGCGGTGCGGAGACCACGAAGTCTTCGTAGCCGTCGCCGTTGAAGTCTCCGATGGAAGACATCGACAGCCCCAGACCGTCGGCGGTCTGTGTACTGGAAGCCACCGATGGCGTCCCGGCCACGTCGATGACCAGCCTGGCATCGGCACTGTTGTCGAGCAGGCCGACCTGCGAGTGGTTACCCGCCTCGTCCACCAGCACTGCCTTCAGGTTGTAGCTGCCGTCGAACATCGATGGCAGCGTCACGTTGAAGGTGCCGCCGGTCCCGTTCACCGTCAGTGCCAGGTCCTGGGCGTAGATGACATCGCCCTCGCCATAAACACCATCGCCGTTCTTGTCGTCGAACAGCATCACGGTGATCTTGCCCGCCGCGGCTGCCGCGGCGTCCGCGGCGGAGAGACCGGCGACGGTGCCGGTGAAGCTCGGCGTCATCACGCTGGTCTTGTTGTCGCTGGTGCTGCTGCCGTTATCGCTGGCGGTATCCAGGTCGAGCACGAAACTGGTGAAGGTCGGCGCCAGGGTATCGATGCTCAGGTCGTGCTGAGCGCTCTGGCCGATATTGCCGGCGTCGTCCACCACCCGCACGATCACGGTGTAACTGCCGTCGGCGATCACGTCAGTGGTGTTGTCGAAGCGCCAGTCCGTTCCGGAGACCTCGGCACGCTGCCAGGTCTGGCCGCCGTCCAGGCTGATCTCCACGCCTTCGCCGTCACCGAGCGCAACGCCCAGCTTGCCGGAGAACACCAGGGTGTTGTCGTTGGTGATGAAGTCGTTGCCCTGGGCGCCATTGTCGTCGCTGATGGCATCGAGGGTGATGGTCTTGTCGGCGCCTGGGCCGTCGGTGTCGATCACTACGGTGTGGCTGGAGCTGTTGCCGACGTTGCCGGCATCGTCGACCACCCGCACCTGCACGTCGTACTCGGCGTCGCCCAGTACGTTGCCGGTGTTGTCGAAGCTCCAGTCGGTGCCGTTGACCTCGACCCGCTGCCAGGTCTGGCCACCGTCGAGGCTGATTTCCACCCCTTCGTCGTCCGCCAGGTTCTGGCTCAGGTGCCCGTGGAACAGCAGCGTGTTGTCGTTGGTGACGAAGTCGTTGCCGAGGTAGCCGTTGTCGTCGCTGATGTCATCGAAGCTGATGGTCAGGCTGGCGGACGGTCCCTGGGTATCGATCTGCACCGCCTGGCCGCCGGCCAGGCTGACGTTGCCTTCGCTACCGACCACGCGGGCCATGAACAGATAGTCGCCATCATCCATGACCGAGCCGCTGTTATCGAAGACGTAGGTGCCATTGCCCTGGTCGACGGCATCGTGCCAGGTCTGGCCGCCGTCAATCGAGATCTGCACCTTGTCGCCGGCGTTGAGCTGCCCGTCCACCGCGGCGCTGACCACCAGGGTGTTGTCGTTGGTGATGAAGTCGCCGCTGTTCAGGCCGTTGTCTTCGGAGATGCCGCTGACCGTCGCCAGGGCGTAATGAGCGCTGCCGCTGTCGCTGCTATTGCTGGCGGCGTCGGTGGCTACGGCGCTGACTTCACCGCTGCCCTGGGCAGCGGCACTGGTGGCGCTGTAGCTGCCCGCGGCGTTGGCGGTAACGGTCTGCTGCGAGCCATCCGGGAAGGTCACGGTGACCTGGCTGCCGGCCTCGGCGCTGCCGCTGACCACCAGGGTGCCGTCGGCATTGGCGTTGACCAGCACGCTGGGCGCCAGCGGCGCGGTGCTGTCGGCGTAGTCCGCGGAGGCGGACGCACCGGTGTTGCCGGCCGCGTCGGTCGCCGCGGCGCTGACTTCGCCCGTGCTCTGCGGGACGTGGGTGGTGACGCTGTAGCTGCCGTCAGGACCGGCAGTCGCCGTACCGGTGGTGCCACTGGGGAAGGTCACGGTGACGGTGCTGCCCACCTCGGCCGTACCCGTCACGGTCAGGCCACCATCGGCGTTGACCGCGATGTTCACGCTCGGCGCAGCCGGGGCGGTGGTGTCGGTGAAGTCGGCCGTCGCTGCCGGGCCGGCGTTGCCCGCCAGGTCGGTGGCGCTGGCGCTGACTTCGCCACTGGGCTGGCCAACCGGCGAGGTGACGCTGAAACGACCATCGGAACCGGCAATCGCCGATCCAGTGGTGCCATCCGGGTAGGTGACAGTGACGGTACTGCCAGCTTCGGCGCTGCCGCTGACGGTAACGCTGCCATCGGCATTGTTCACCAGCGCGTCAAGCACCGGCGCCTGCGGCAGGCTGGTGTCCGTGTACGTGGCAGTGGTGGCCGAGCCGTCATTGCCGGCGGCGTCGGTTGCCAGTGCACTGACTTCGCCCGAGGTCTGCGGTACGTGGGTGGTGACGCTGTAGCTGCCGTCGGTACCGGCGAGCGCCGTGCCGCGGGTGCCATCCGGGAAGGTGACGGTGACGGTGCTGCCCGCTTCGGCCGTGCCCGCTTCGGCCGTGCCCGCTACGGTCAGGCCGCCATCGGCGTTGGCAACGACATTCACGCTCGGCGCGTCCGGCGCGGTGGTGTCGGTGAAGGGGGCGATGGTCGATGGGCCAGCGTTGCCGGCGGCATCGCTGGCGCTGGCACTGACCTCACCGCTGGGCTGGCCGACTGGCGAGGTGAGGCTGAAGCGGCCATCGGGACCGGCGGTGACCGATCCGCTGGTGCCATCCGGGTAGGTGACGGTGACGCTGCTGCCCGCTTCGGCGCTGCCGCTGACGGTGACGCTGCCGTCGGCATTGTTCACCAGCGGATCGAGTACCGGCGCCAAGGGCGCGGTATTGTCGGTGTAGGGCTCGACCGTCGACGCACCGGCGTTGCCGGCGGCATCGGTGGCGGCCGCGCTGACCTCGCCGCTGGTCTGCGGTACATGGGTGGTGATGCTGTAGCTGCCATCGGAACCGGCGGTTGCGGTGCCGGTGCTGCCATCCGGGAAGGTCACGGTCACGGTGCTGCCCGCTTCCGCCGTGCCCGCGACGGTCAGGCCGCCATCGGCATTGGCGACGACATTCACGCTCGGCGCCAACGGTGCACCGGTGTCGGTGTAGTCCACCGTGGCCGCGTCGCCGGTATTGCCGGCGCCGTCAGTGGCGGTCGCGCTGACCTCGCCGCTGGTTTGCGGAGCCGTGGTGGTGACGCTATAGCTGCCATCGGAACCGGCGGTTGCGGTGCCGGTGCTGCCGTCCGGGAAGGTGACGGTGACGGTGCTGCCCGCCTCCGCCGTGCCCGCCACGGTCAGGCCGCCGTCGGCGTTGGCGCTGACATTCACGCTCGGTGCCAACGGTGCGCCGGTATCGGTGTAGTCCACCGTCGCAGCGTCGCCGGTATTGCCGGCGGCATCGGTGGCGGTCGCGCTGACTTCACCCGTGGTTTGCGGAACCGTGGTGGTGACGCTGTAGCTACCGTCACTGCCCGCGGTCGCCGTACCCGTGCTGCCGTCCGGGAAGGTGACGGTGACGGTGCTGCCCGCCTCTGCCGTGCCTGTCACGGTCAGGCCGCCATCGGCGTTGGCGCTGACGTTCACATTCGGCGACTGCGGCGCGCCGGTGTCGGTGTAGTCCACCGTGACGGCACCGCTGGTATTGCCGGCGCCATCAGTGGCGGTCGCGCTGACTTCACCGCTGGTCTGCGGCACTGTGGTGGTCACGCTGTAGGCACCGTCGCTGCCCGCGGTCGCGGTGCTGCTGCTGCCATCCGGGAAGGTCACGGTGACGGTGCTGCCGGCCTCCGCAATGCCGCTGACGGTCAGGCCGCCGTCGGCATTGGCGCTGACGTTTACGCTCGGTGCGTCCGGTGCGGTGGTGTCGGCGAACTCGCCGGTGGCCGACGGACCGGTATTGCCGGCGGCGTCGGTAGCGTTGGCAGTGACATCACCAGTGGGTTGTCCCGCCGGCGAGGTGATGCTGAAGGCGCCATCGTTGCCCGCGACCACGGAGCCGGTGGTGCCGTCCGGGAAGGTGACGGTCACGGTGCTGCCCGCTTCGGCGCTGCCGGTGAGGGTGACGCTGCCGTCGCCGTTGGTGACCAGTGGGTCCAGCTCCGGTGCCAGCGGCGCGGTGCCATCGGTGTACGACTCGACGGTCGCTGCGCCGGTATTGCCAGCGGCATCGGTGGCGCTGGCGCTGACGTCACCGCTGGTTTGCGGAACGAGGGTGGTGACGCTGTAGCTGCCATCGGTGCCCGCGGTCGCTGTGCCGGTGCTGCCATCCGGGAAGGTCACGGTGACGGTGCTACCCGCCTCTGCCGTGCCCGTCACGGTCAGGCCGCCATCGGCATTCGCCGTCACGTTCACGCTTGGCGCCAGCGGTGCGCCGGTGTCGGTGTAGGCCACAGTCGCCGCAGCGCCGGTGTTGCCGGCGGCATCGGTGGCGCTGGCACTGACGTCACCGCTGGTTTGCGCAGTCGTGGTGGTGACGCTGTAGCTGCCGTCGTTGCCGGCCGTGGCCGTCGCCGTGCTGCCATCGGGGAAGGTCACGCTCACGCTGCTGCCCGGTTCGGCGCTGCCGGCAACCGTCAGGCCGCCGTCGGCATTCGCCGTCACGTTCACACTCGGGGCCTGCGGGCCCTGGGTGTCGGTGTAGCTCTCGACGGTGGGCGCGCCGGCATTGCCTGCGGCATCAGTCGCGCTGGCGCTGACCTCGCCACTGGTCTGTGGCACATGGGTGGTGATTTCGTAGCGACCGTCGCTGCCGGCGGTCACCGAGGCAGTCGAGCCGTCCGGGAAGGTCACGGTCACGGTGCTGCCGGCTTCCGCGCTGCCGCTGACGGTCAATCCGCCATCGTCGTTGGCGCTGACGGTTACGCTCGGCGACTGCGGAGCGGTGCTGTCGATGTAGCCCACGGTGGTGTTGTCGCCCACGTTGCCTGCCGCATCACTGGCGCTGGCGGTCACCTCGCCGCTGGTCTGCGGCACGTTCGTGGTGATGCTGTAACTGCCATCGCTGCCCGCCGTGACGGTGTCGGTGGAACCATCGGGGAAGGTCACTGTGACGGTCGTGCCCGGCTCGGCACTGCCACTTACGGTCAGGCCGCCGTCGGCATTGCCGACGACATTCACGCTCGGCGCATCCGGCGCGGTGGTGTCGGTGTAGCTCTCGGTCGCCGAGTCGCCGGTATTGCCGGCCTCGTCGGTGGCATTGACGCTGATCTCACCGCTGGGCTGGTTGTCCGGCGAGGTGATCGACCAGGAGCCGTCTTCACCCGCGACCACGGAGCCGGTACTGCCATCGGGATAGGTCACGGTGACGGTGCTGCCCGGTTCGGCGCTGCCGCCCACGGTAATGCTGCCGTCGTCGTTGGTCGCGACAGGATCGAGGACAGGCGCTTGCGGCGCGGTGCTGTCGGTATAGGTCCGGGTGGCGGCATCGCCGGTGTTGCCGGCCGTATCAGTGGCGGTCGCGCTGACCTCGCCGCTGGTCTGCGGCACGTGGGTGGTGATGCTGTAGCTGCCATCGCTTCCCGCCGTGACGGTATCGGTAGAACCATCCGGGAAGGTCACGGTGACGGTACTGCCCGCTTCCGCGCTGCCACTGACGGTCAGGCCGCCGTCGGCATTGGCGCTGACGGTGACGCTCGGCGCGTCGGGCGCGGTGGTATCGGCAAATTCGCCGGTGGCGGACGGACCGGTGTTGCCGGCTTGGTCCGTGGCCGTAGCGGTCACATCACCGCTGGGCTGGCCAGCCGGGGACGTGAGGGTGAAGCGACCATCCTCGCCTGCCACCACGCTGCCGGTGGTTCCATCCGGGTAAGTGACGGTCACCGTGCTGCCCGGCTCTGCCGAACCGCCAAGGGTGATGCTGCCGTCGTCGTTGGTGACGATGGGGTCGAGAACCGGCGCTTGCGGCGCGGTGCTGTCGGTGTAGCTCTGGGTGGTGGCGTCACCGGTGTTGCCAGCGGCGTCTGTCGCCGCTGCAGTTACCTCACCGCTGGTCTGCGGGACATGGGTGGTAATCTCGTAGCTGCCATCGCTACCCGCAGTCGCCGTGGAACTGGAGCCATCCGGGAAGGTGACGGTAACGGTCGTGCCCGGCTCGGCACTGCCGCTCACGGTCAGGCCGCCATCGGCATTGGCCACGACATTCACGCTCGGTGCCTCCGGAGCGGTGGTGTCGCTGTAGTTCTCGGTCACCGAAGCGCCGGTGTTCCCGGCTTCGTCGGTGGCATTGACGCTGACTTCGCCGGTGGGCTGGCTCTCCGGCGAGGTGATGGTGAAGTTACCGTCTTCACCGACGACCACGCTGCCGGTACTGCCATCGGGATAGGTCACGGTCACGGTGCTGCCCGGCTCGGCCGAACCGCCAAGGGTGATGCTGCCGTCGTCATTGGTGACGATAGGATCGAGGACCGGCGCTTGCGGCGCGGTGCTGTCGGTGTAGCTCTGGGTGGTGGCGTCACCGGTGTTGCCAGCGGCGTCTGTCGCCGTTGCCGCTACCTCACCGCTGGTCTGCGGGACATGGGTGGTGATCTCGTAGCTGCCATCGCTGCCAGCAGTGGCGCTGCCGGTCGAGCCATCCGGGAAGGTGACGGTAACGGTCGCGCCCGGCTCGGCACTGCCGCTCACGGTCAGACCGCCATCGGCATTGGCCACGACATTCACACTCGGAGCATCCGGCGCCGTGGTATCCGCGTAGCTCTCGGTCACCGAAGCACCGGTATTACCCGCTTCATCCGTGGCATTGACGCTGACTTCCCCGGTGGGCTGGTTTTCCGGCGAAGTGATCGACCAGGATCCATCCTCACCAACAACCACGGAGCCCGTGCTGCCATCCGGATAACTGACAGTCACGGTGCTGCCTGGCTCGGCGCTGCCGCCCACAGTGATGCTGCCGTCGTGGTTGGTGACGATGGGGTCGAGAACCGGCGCTTGCGGCGCGGTGCTGTCGGTGTAGCTCTGGGTGGTGGAGTCACCGGTGTTGCCAGCGGCGTCTGTCGCCGCTGCAGTTACCTCACCGCTGGTCTGCGGGACATGGGTGGTGATCTCGTAGCTGCCATCGCTGCCAGCAGTGGCGCTGTCGGTGGAGCCATCCGGGAAGGTGACGGTAACGGTCGTGCCCGGCTCGGCACTGCCGCTCACGGTCAGGCCGCCATCGGCATTGGCCACGACATTCACGCTCGGTGCCTCCGGAGCGGTGGTGTCGCTGTAGTTCTCGGTCACCGAGGCGCCGGTATTACCCGCTTCGTCAGTGGCGTTGACGCTGATTTCACCGGTGGGTTGGTTCTCCGGCGAAGTGATGGTGAAGCGGCCGTCTTCACCGACGAGCACGCTGCCGGTGCTGCCATCCGGGTAAGTGACAGTCACGGTGCTGCCCGGCTCTGCCGAACCGCCAAGGGTGATGCTGCCGTCGTCGTTGGTGACGATGGGATCGAGGACCGGCGCTTGCGGCGCGGTGCTGTCGGTGTAGGTGAAGGTGGTCGAATCGCCGGTATTGCCTGCCGCGTCAGTCGCAGTCGCACTGACGTCGCCGCTGGTCTGCGGCACCGTCGTGGTGATGCTGTAGCTGCCATCGGAGCCAGCAGTCGCCGTACCGCTGGTGCCGTCCGGGAAGGTCACGGTTACCGTACTGCCCGCCTCCGCCGTGCCGGTCACGGTCAGTCCACCGTCCGCATTGGCGGTGATGTTGACGCTCGGTGCTTGCGGCGCGGTGGTATCGGTGAAGTTTTCACTGGCCGACGGACCGGTGTTGCCGGCTTCGTCGGTGGCGTTGACGCTGACCTCACCGGTGGGTTGGTTCTCCGGCGAAGTGAGCGACCAGGAACCATCCTCCCCCGCTACCACGGAGCCGGTGTTGCCGTCCGGATAGGTGACGGTGACAGTACTGCCTGGTTCGGCACTGCCGCCAACGGTGATACTGCCATCGGCGTTGGTGACGATGGGATCGAGTACCGGTGCTTGCGGTGCCGTGTTATCGGTGTAGGTGAAGGTAGTCGCGTCGCCGACATTGCCGGCGGCGTCGGTGGCGGTGGCGCTGACTTCACCGCTGGTCTGCGGCACATGGGTCGTGACACTGTATTCGCCATTATCGCCAGCGGGGACGATTGCAGTACTGCCATCCGGGAAGGTCACGGTGACGGTGCTGCCCGCTTCCGCGCTACCGCTGACGGTCAGGCCGCCGTCGGCATTGGCGCTGACGGTGACGCTCGGCGCGTCGGGCGCGGTGGTATCGGCGAATTCGCCGGTGGCGGACGGACCGGTGTTGCCGGCTTGGTCCGTGGCCGTGGCGGTCACATCACCGCTGGGCTGGCCAGCCGGGGACGTGAGGGTGAAGCGACCATCCTCGCCTGCCACCACGCTGCCGGTGGTTCCATCCGGGTAAGTGACGGTCACCGTGCTGCCCGGCTCTGCCGACCCGCCAAGGGTGATGCTGCCGTCGTCGTTGGTGACGATGGGGTCGAGAACCGGCGCTTGCGGCGCGGTGCTGTCGGTGTAGCTCTGGGTGGTGGCGTCACCGGTGTTGCCAGCGGCGTCTGTCGCCGCTGCAGTTACCTCACCGCTGGTCTGCGGGACATGGGTGGTGATCTCGTAGCTGCCATCGCTACCCGCAGTCGCCGTGGAACTGGAGCCATCCGGGAAGGTGACGGTAACGGTCGTGCCAGGCTCGGCACTGCCGCTCACGGTCAGACCGCCATCGGCATTGGCCACGACATTCACGCTCGGTGCCTCCGGAGCGGTGGTGTCGCTGTAGCTCTCGGTCACCGAGGCACCGGTATTACCCGCTTCGTCAGTGGCGTTGACGCTGATCTCACCGGTGGGCTGGTTCTCCGGCGAGGTGATGCTGAAGCTGCCGTCTTCACCCACGACAACGGAACCGGTGCTGCCATCAGGATAGGTGACGGTCACGGTGCTGCCCGGCTCGGCCGAACCGCCAAGGGTGATGCTGCCGTCGTCATTGGTGACGATGGGATCGAGGACCGGCACTTCCGGGGCAGTGCTGTCCGTGTAGCTCTGGGTGGTGGCGTCACCGGTGTTGCCTGCGGCGTCTGTCGCCGTTGCCGCTACCTCACCGCTGGTCTGCGGGACATGGGTGGTGATCTCGTAGCTGCCATCGCTGCCAGCAGTGGCGCTGCCGGTCGAGCCATCCGGGAAGGTGACGGTAACGGTCGTGCCCGGCTCGGCACTACCGCTCACGGTCAGGCCGCCATCGGTATTGGCCACGACATTCACACTCGGGGCATCCGGTGCCGTGGTATCGGCGTAGCTCTCGGTCACCGAAGCACCGGTATTACCGGCTTCATCCGTGGCATTGACGCTGACTTCCCCGGTGGGCTGGTTTTCCGGCGAAGTGATCGACCAGGAACCATCCTCACCGACAACCACGGAGCCCGTGCTGCCATCCGGATAAGTGACAGTCACGGTGCTGCCTGGCTCGGCGCTGCCGCCCACGGTGATGCTGCCGTCGTCGTTGGTGACGATGGGGTCGAGAATCGGCGCTTGCGGCGCGGTGCTGTCGGTGTAGCTCTGGGTGGTGGCGTCACCGGTGTTGCCAGCCGCGTCGGTCGCGTTAGCGCTGACGTCACCGCTGGTCTGCGGAACCGTGGTGGTGACCCTGTAGCTGCCATCGCTGCCAGAAGTGGCGCTGCCGGTCGAGCCATCCGGGAAGGTGACGGTAACGGTCGTGCCCGGCTCAGCACTGCCGTTCACGGTCAGACCGCCATCGGCATTGGCTACGACATTCACGCTCGGTGCCTCCGGAGCGGTGGTGTCGCTGTAGCTCTCGGTCACCGAAGCGCCGGTGTTCCCGGCTTCGTCGGTGGCATTGACGCTGACTTCCCCGGTGGGCTGGTTTTCCGGCGAAGTGATCGACCAGGAACCATCCTCACCGACAACCACGGAGCCCGTGCTGCCATCCGGATAAGTGACAGTCACGGTGCTGCCCGGCTCGGCCGAACCGCCAAGGGTGATGCTGCCGTCGTCGTTGGTGACGATGGGATCGAGGACCGGCGCTTGCGGCGCGGTGCTGTCGATATAGCTGAAGGTGGTCGAATCGCCGGTATTGCCAGCCGAGTCAGTCGCAGTCGCACTGACATTGCCGCTGGTCTGCGGGACATGGGTGGTGATCTCGTAGCTGCCATCGCTGCCAGCAGTGGCGCTGCCGGTGGAGCCGTCCGGGAAGGTGACGGTCACGGTCGTGCCCGGCTCGGCACTGCCGCTCACGGTCAGGCCGCCATCGGCATTGGCCGTGACGTTGACACTCGGCGCCTCCGGGGCGGTGGTGTCGCTGTAGTTCTCGGTCACCGAGGCGCCGGTGTTGCCGGCTTCGTCGGTGGCGTTGACGCTGACTTCACCGGTGGGTTGGTTCTCCGGCGAGGTGATCGACCAGGAACCATCCTCCCCCGCTACCACGGAGCCGGTGTTGCCGTCCGGATAGGTGACAGTCACGGTGCTGCCCGGCTCTGCCGAACCGCCAAGGGTGATGCTGCCGTCGTCGTTGGTGACGATAGGATCGAGTACCGGCGCTTGCGGCGCGGTGCTGTCGGTGTAGGTGTAGGTGGTCGAATCGCCGGTATTGCCAGCCGCGTCAGTCGCAGTCGCACTGACATCGCCGCTGGTCTGCGGCTCCGTCGTGGTGATGCTGTAGCTGCCATCGGAGCCGGCAGTCGCCGTACCAGTACTGCCATCCGGGTAGGTCACGGTAACGGTCGTGCCCGGCTCGGCACTGCCGCTCACGGTCAGGCCGCCATCGGCATTGGCCACGACATTCACGCTCGGTGCCTCCGGAGCCGTGGTGTCGCTGTAGTTCTCGGTCACCGAGGCGCCAGTGTTGCCGGCTTCGTCGGTGGCGTTGACGCTGACCTCACCGGTGGGTTGGTTCTCCGGCGAGGTGATGCTGAAGCTGCCGTCTTCACCCACGACAACGGAACCGGTGCTGCCATCGGGATAGGTGACGGTGACGGTGCTGCCAGGCTCGGCGGTGCCGCCGACAGTCAGGCTGCCGTCTTCGTTGGTAACGATCGGGCCCAGCACCGGTGCGTCGGGCGCAGTGCTGTCGGTGAAGGTATCGGTGGCCGCGGGGCCGGTATTGCCGTCCAGGTCGGTGGCCGCCGCGCTGACGTCACCATTGGGTTGCGGACGAGCGGAAGTCACCGAGAAGGCCCCAGCCGCGTCAGCGACCGTGGTGCCCGTGGAGCCGTCCGGGAAAGTCACCGTGACGGTGCAGCCAGGCTCGGCAGTGCCGCAAACGGTGACAGAGCCATCGTCCAGCGTAACCAGCGGATCGAGCAGCGGCGCGTCCGGCGGGGTGCTATCGACGTATGCCAGGCTGCCGGGCTCACCGGTATTGCCATAGACGTCGGTGGCGGTGGCACTGACTTCGCCACTGGCCTGCGGCACATGGGTGGTGATGCTGTACTGGCCGTTGCCGTCCGCCATGACATTGCCCACCGAGCCATCCGGGAAGGTAACGGTGACGATGCTGCCGACCTCGGCACTGCCACTGATGGTGAGGCCGCCGTCGGCATTTTCCGTGACGCCGATACTCGGTGCCGCGGGCGGCGTGACATCGACGTAAGGCAACTGGGTGCCCGGGCTGGTGTTGCCGGCCTCATCGGTAGCGCTGGCGGTCAGGCTGCCCGAGGGCTGGTCGGGCGGCGATGTCAGGCTGTAGCCGCCATCCTCGCCGACGACGACGCTGCCGGTGCTGCCATCGGGATAGGTGACGGTCACGGTGCTGCCGGGCTCGGCGCTGCCGCTCACGGTCACACTGCCGTCGGCATTGGTGATCACTTCAGTGCTGGGGGCGCTCGGCGCCGTGGTGTCGGTGTAGTTGACGTGGGCGTCGCTGCTGTTGCCCTTGCCATCCTCGACGTGGATATCCACGCCACCACTGGTCTGCGGCGAGGAAGTGGAAGCCTGGTAGTGTCCGTCGGCATCGGCTACCACGGTGGTGCTGGAGCCATCCGGGAAGGTTACGGTTACGCTCGCACCGGGACTGGTGGAGCCACTGACAACCAGACCACCCGCCTCGCCTGCCTGCAGGTCTGCAGTGGGAGCCTTGAGCCCGCTGCCACCGTGATGGCCACCACCGCCGCCACCACTGGACGCAGCAACGCCGCCGGCTACCAGCGCCAGACCGCCCAATATCCAAGGCAGTGCACCCTGGTCGCCGCCCTCGGTCACCAGCAGCGACTCGACCGAGTCGACCTCGCTGTAGCTGGCGAAGGCGGAGCCCTCTTGATTGACCTCGGCGACCCAGTAGTGGCCGTCACCGCTGTCGAGCAGCAGATCGCTGTTCGGCTGACCGGGAGCCCCGAAGAACCCGTGGATGACGATGGTTTCGCCATCCAGGGTCTTGATCACCAGGGCGTTACCCTCGCGGGTCATGCTGACGACCTGCTCCTTGCTCAAGGCCAGCTTCACGACCGAAGGCGCGCGGAGAGTCAGGTCAGCCTGATTGACCTGAGTGGTCGCGTGGGTAGCCTTGTCGATTACAACGATTGTTTTAGCCATGATGGGCCTCGGAACTCGGCAGTCGTGGGAATGCCAGCGGTGGCTCCGCGGCCATTCCCGGTCACAAGGGCGCCCGCAAGCCGACAGGCTTGCAGGCCTTCTTCAACCACGGGGCTCGGTGACGCATCGCAGCGACCGGCAAGCGAAAGCCGGCGGGGGAAGGAAAGCGATTGATTATTGGAATTGGACGTCGAGGAACCGAAGGTGCTGCCGGACGGCCTGCAGGGCGGCGTCACGGAGCAACCCGTGGATACTGGTCGAAGTATCCGTAGCAGCGATCTTCGCTGACATCAGATGATTCCTAATCCCTAGGCACCCGGCGTAGCCTCCGCAAAGGTGCTGGGCGATACATGCGTCGGGCATTGCACCCGACCATCGAGGACATTCAGGAGGATGACCTGCGAACTTTAAGTCGCCCCGTGCCGGCACTAGCGCCCTTCCTCGCCAACGGCTCGACTCCCACTGCCAGAAAAGAAAAACCCCGCACTGGGCGGGGTTTCTGACGGGCGCAGGTCAGTCCTTGCGCTGCGGCGACAGCAGCTCGATCTTGTAGCCGTCCGGGTCTTCGACGAAGGCCAGGATGCTGGAGCCATGCTTCATCGGACCCGGCTCGCGGGTGATCTTGCCGCCGCGCGAGCGGATGTCCTCGCAGGCCTTGTAGACATCAGCCACTTCCAGGGCGATGTGGCCATAGCCGGTGCCCAGCTCATACTTGTCCACGCCCCAGTTATAGGTCAGCTCGATGACGCTGTTGTCGTCCTCGTTACCGTAGCCGACGAAGGCCAGGGTGAACTGGCCGTCCGGGTAATCCTTGCGGCGCAGCAGGGTCATGCCCAGGACTTCGGTATAGAAGGCGATGGATTTATCCATGTCGCCGACGCGCAGCATGGTATGCAGCAGTCTCATCGGTTCTTTCCTCATCAGGTGCCCGGAGTGCGGGCTCATAAACACAAACCCCGGCTCGTGGCCGGGGTCTGCTTGTCACGGGAGACGCCAGCTTATCAGAACAGCTTGCGGCCCTTGTTCGCGGCAATACGCATGCGCAGCGCGTTGAGCTTGATGAAGCCGGCAGCATCGGCCTGGTTGTAGGCGCCGCCATCTTCCTCGAAGGTCGCGATGTTGGCATCGAACAGCGAGTCGTCGGACTTGCGGCCAACCACGATGACGTTGCCCTTGTACAGCTTCAGGCGCACGACGCCGTTCACATGTTCCTGGGAGGCATCGATCATCTGCTGGAGCATCTCGCGCTCCGGGCTCCACCAGTAGCCGGTGTAGATCAGCTTGGCGTAGCGCGGCATCAGCTCGTCCTTCAGGTGAGCGACTTCGCGGTCCAGGGTGATCGACTCGATGGCACGGTGCGCCTTGAGCATGATGGTGCCGCCGGGGGTCTCGTAGCAGCCGCGGGACTTCATGCCGACGTAGCGGTTCTCGACGATGTCGAGACGGCCGATGCCGTTGGCGCCGCCGATGCGGTTCAGCTCGGTGAGTACCTGCGCCGGGCTCATGTCCTTGCCGTCGATGGCAACGATGTCGCCCTTGCGGTAGGTCAGCTCGATGTAGGTAGCGGTGTCGGGGGCCTTCTCCGGGGAGACGGTCCACTTCCACATGTCCTCTTCGTGCTCGGTCCAGGTGTCTTCCAGCACGCCGCCTTCATAGGAGATGTGCAGCAGGTTGGCATCCATGGAGTAAGGCGATTTCTTCTTGCCGTGGCGCTCGATCGGGATGTTGTGGGTTTCGGCGTAGTCCATCAGCTTCTCGCGGGACAGCAGGTCCCACTCGCGCCAGGGAGCGATGACCTTGACGCCCGGCTTCAGCGCGTAGGCGCCCAGCTCGAAGCGAACCTGGTCGTTGCCCTTGCCGGTGGCGCCATGGGAGATGGCGTCAGCGCCGGTGGCGTTGGCGATCTCGATCAGGCGCTTGGCGATCAGCGGACGAGCGATGGACGTACCCAACAGGTACTCGCCTTCGTAGACGGTGTTGGCACGGAACATCGGGTAGACGAAGTCGCGGACGAACTCTTCTCGCAGGTCCTCGATGAAGATCTCTTTCACGCCCATCTGCTTGGCCTTGGCGCGGGCCGGCTCGACCTCCTCGCCCTGACCCAGGTCAGCGGTAAAGGTCACTACTTCGCAGTTATAGGTATCCTGCAGCCACTTCAGAATCACGGAGGTGTCCAGGCCACCGGAATACGCCAGGACTACCTTCTTCACGTCCGCCATGCCACTCAACTCCACGGGGGTTGTCACGAAAGGGGCCGATTCTACTGCCCGCCCAGGATAATTTACAGAGGGGCGACAGCTTTTGACGACAAAGCGACAAATACTATCGTCGGTGCGACCCGCCGCCGCAGGTTCAACCCTTGGGTGCGGCGGGGGACGTGGCGGCGTTCGCGGCCGGCGTCGAGGGCGCGCCTTGGGTCGGGGCGCTGGCAGCCGGCGCGGGCGTGGAGGGAGCGGATGCGGCAGGCGCCACGGGCGCCTCGGCGGGTGCGCCCGGAGCGTCTTCGGTTACCGCTTCGCGGGACAGATTGACCGTCACCCGGCGGTTCTTCGCGCGGTTGGCAGCGGAATTGTTCTTAACCAATGGATAGCGCTCGCCGTAGAAACGCACGGTGATCTGCGACTCGGCTACGCCGTTGGCCTTGAGGTAGTCCATCACCGCGATGGCGCGACGGCGCGATGCCTCGCGATTGGCCAGGCGGTTGCCGCTGTTGTCGGAATGCCCGTCCAGTTCGATGCGATTCACCGTCGGGTCAGCCTTCATATACTGCAGGATGATGTCCAGCTTGGCGCGCCCCAGCGGGTCGACCTCGGTGCCACCATCCGGGAAGCCCACCTGGCTCTGGCGCACCTGGTCGAAATTGACCGGGAGCATCTTCGTCGAACATTCCTGGAACTGCGCATAGCCATCGGCGAAACGCGCGGGCAGCAAGCGCACCAGCAGATTCTCACCCGTACGGGTGCGATGACGGACTTCCGGGGTACGCCCTTCGAGCAATCCGCCGAGCAGGCGTCCGGCCTGTTGCTGGGTGCTGTTGAAGGGCACCTCACCCGAACCCACGCTCACCGAGCCCAGGTTCAGGTCGCCCTGCCCCGGCCGCCACGGCGGCGCGGCGGCCAGCAGCGTTGCCGAGCCCGTGCCGAGCCAGCCCTGCTGGGACTTGAGGCGGAAGGTCGGTTGCTCCCCAGCGCGCCAGACGAATTCGCCCACGCCGAAGCCCCCCACGCTCTGCGACAATCGGCACTCGAACTGATCGCCCGCCACCGTCCACTGGGCGCTTTCCAGGCGCGGCTGGAACGTCAGCCCCCAGGCCGGCAGGCTGGCGCAAAGTGTGAGCAGGAGAAGGGAGGGCTGGCGCACGGTGGCATCCACACAGGCAAATGGGCGTCCCAGATTCTATCGGTCAGCCTCGGCAAAACTTGATAGCGAGTGCCGGCGGCGGCCTTTTCCGGTAGCATTTCACCCTCTTCCCGCTGCAACCGCACCCCTGGAATCCGCATGTCCGACCGCCTGACACTCCTGCGCCCCGACGACTGGCACATCCACCTGCGCGACGGCGCCGCACTCGCGCAAACCGTCGGCGATGCCGCCCGCACCTTCGGCCGCGCCATCATCATGCCGAACCTGGTCCCGCCGGTACGCAACGCCGCCGAAGCCGACGCCTACCGCCAGCGCATTCTGGCCGCCCGCCCGGCCGGCAGCCGCTTCGAGCCGCTGATGGTGCTCTACCTCACCGACCGCACCAGCGCCGAGGAAGTCCGCGCCGCCAAGGCCTCGGGCTTCGTACACGCCGCCAAGCTCTATCCGGCCGGCGCCACCACCAACTCCGATTCCGGTGTGACCAGCGTCGACAACATCTTCCATGTCCTCGAAGCCATGGCCGAAGTCGGCCTGCCGCTGCTGGTACACGGTGAAGTAACCCGCGCGGACGTCGACGTATTCGACCGCGAGAAACGCTTCATCGACGAACACCTGACCCGCGTGGTCGAGCGCTTCCCGACTCTCAAGGTAGTCTTCGAGCACATCACCACCGGCGATGCCGCCGCCTTCGTCAAGGCCGCCCCGGCCAACGTCGGCGCCACCATCACCGCGCACCACCTGCTGTACAACCGCAACCACATGCTGGTTGGCGGCATCCGCCCGCACTTCTACTGCCTGCCGATCCTCAAGCGCAACACCCACCAGGAAGCCCTGCTGGATGCGGCCACCAGTGGCAGCCCGAAGTTCTTCCTCGGCACCGACTCGGCACCCCACGCGCGCCACGCCAAGGAAGCCGCCTGTGGTTGCGCCGGCTGCTACACCGCCTACGCCGCCATCGAGCTGTACGCGGAAGCCTTCGAGCAACGCAATGCGCTGGACAAGCTGGAGGGCTTCGCCAGCCTGCACGGCCCGGACTTCTACGGCCTGCCGCGCAACAGCGACCGCATCACCCTGGTGCGTGAAGAATGGGAAGCGCCGGCGGCCCTGCCGTTCGGCGACTTCGATGTAGTCCCGCTGCGTGCCGGCGAGAAACTGCGCTGGCGCCTGCTGGAGACCGTGGCATGAGTGACGAGAACGAAATCTTCGAAGAAGAACTCGACGGTTCTTTCCCGCCCGGCCCGCGCCACCCGATGGCACGTCGCTTCCGCGGCTACCTGCCGGTCGTGGTGGACGTCGAGACCGGCGGCTTCAATGCCGCCACCGACGCCCTGCTGGAAATCGCCGCCGTCACCATCGGCATGGACGAAAGCGGCTACCTGTTCCCCGAGCACACCTACTTCTTCCGTGTGGAGCCCTTCGAAGGCGCCAACATCGAGCAGGCCGCGCTGGAGTTCACCGGCATCAAGCTGGACCACCCGCTGCGCATGGCCGTGCCGGAAGAACAGGCTCTGACCGAGATCTTCCGTGGCATCCGCAAGTCGCTGAAGTCCAACGGCTGCAAGCGGGCGATCCTGGTCGGCCACAACAGCAGCTTCGACCTGGGCTTCCTCAATGCAGCGGTGAACCGCAGCGGCGTGAAGCGCAACCCATTCCATCCCTTCTCCAGCTTCGATACTGCGACCCTCGCAGGTCTCGCCTACGGCCAGACCGTCCTGGCGAAAGCCTGCCAGACCGCCGGCATCGAGTTCGACAACCGCGAAGCGCACTCGGCGCGCTACGACACCGAGAAGACCGCCGAGCTGTTCTGCGGCATCGTCAACCGCTGGAAGGAGTTCGGTGGCTGGATGGAAGACGATCACTGATCGGCTTCAACGCTCCATGAAAAAGCCCCGCACTGGCGGGGCTTTTTCATGGAGCCGGCATCAACACCCCGCCTTACCTGCAGGAGCGAGCTTGCCCTCGCGAACCCCAGCGCCTTCGGATGCCTGACAGGCGGGATTGGCGCCATAGCTGCCCCTGTTCGCGAGCAAGCTCGCTCCTGCAAAAAACATATCGCTCCCGGTGCCTATGCGCGCAGCCCGCAATCCACGCGGGTTAGATGCTAAGTCATTGAACCCAATGACCATTTGTCAGACATCCCGGATGCGTACTCGAGAACTTTTGACAATCATTCTCATTATTATTAGTATCGCTTCCAACAACCCCACAGCGACTGTAGTGCAACCATGTACGTCTGCCTCTGCCAAGGTGTCACCGATACTCAGATCCGCGATGCGATCTACGATGGTGCTTGCAACTATCGCGAGGTGCGCGAGTGCACCGGCGTCGGCACCCAATGCGGAAAGTGCGCGTGCCTGGCCAAACAGGTCGTTCGCGATACGCTCGGCGAACTGCAAAGCGCCCAGAGCATGAACTACAACCTGGCCTACGCGGCGAGCTGAAAAAATACCGCTGATCCGTTCAGCAGGAATTCCGAAGAAACCGGGCACTGGCCCGGTTTTTTTATGCCTGAAATTCAGGGATTTAGCGCCGGGATGCGGAATGAAAACATTCGCATTCATATTCCTTTTTATAACAAATTCAAGCACTTATGTTTGACATATGGTTATAAGGGGGCGAGAATTTCAATCTCTCCCACTCCACACGGCAGGACCCCGGCATGAAAGGCGACAAGAAAGTCATCCAGCATCTGAACAAGATCCTCGGCAACGAGCTGATCGCCATCAACCAGTACTTCCTGCACTCGCGCATGTGGAACGACTGGGGCCTGAAGCGCCTCGGCGCGCACGAGTACCACGAGTCCATCGATGAGATGAAGCACGCCGACAAGCTCATCGAACGCATCCTGTTCCTCGAAGGCCTGCCCAACCTGCAGGACCTGGGCAAGCTGCTGATCGGCGAGAACACCCAGGAAATGCTGCAGTGCGACCTGAACCTGGAGCTCAAGGCCACCAAGGACCTGCGCGACGCCATCGTGCATTGCGAAAGCGTGCATGACTACGTCAGCCGCGACCTGCTCAAGGACATCCTCGAGTCCGAGGAAGAGCACATCGACTACCTGGAAACCCAGCTCGGCCTGATCCAGAAAGTCGGTCTGGAAAACTACCTGCAGTCGCACATGCACGAAGACGACTGATCAGGAACAAGGCACCGGCGCGGTTGTGGACGCCGGTGCCCTTCCCTTCTAGCCGTTCGCCTTCGGCGGACGCCGCACCAGCCCGGCCTTGAATACCAGGCCAGCGCACAGTCCGATCACCACCAGCAGCGACAGGCGCAGCCCCACGTGCTCGGCGAGGAAGCCGATCAACGGCGGGCCCAGCAACAAGCCGCCATAGCCGAACGACGCCACTGCGGCCACGCCGCGCGAAGGCTCGACGCCCGGCCGGTTGCCTGCCGCGCCGATCAGGATCGGCACCACCACCGACAACCCCGCGCCCACGAGGGCGAAACCGGCAATCGCGCCGGAAATCCACGGGCTGAACAGCGCCAGCAGCATCCCCGCGATGGCCAGTAGCGCCAGGTTGCGTACCAGCGCCTCGTCGGCGAAGCGCACGCGCAGGCGGTCACCGAACAGACGCCCCAGCACCATGGTCGCGGAGAACGCCGCGAAGCCCAGTGCCGCCACTCGCTCCGACGCTCCCATGACCTGGTGCAGCAACAGGGCGCCCCAGTCGGCGACCGCGCCTTCGGAAACGAACGCGCACAGCGTCAGCACCCCAAGACCTATCAGTGCCGGTGGCGGCAGGCGCCAGCCACGTTGGGCTGGCGCCTCCTCCTCCGTGGGCTCCGGGCGCCCTTCGAACAGATGACGGGCGAAGAACGGCAGGATCGCCACCGCGATGACTGCCAGCAGGGTGAAGTGCCAGACAGGCGCCATGCCGGCAAAGATCGCCGCGCCGATGGCGCCGGTGAGTCCGCCCAGGCTGTACATGCCATGCAGGCTGGAGATGCACGGCCGGCCGAGGCGCCGCTCCACTTCCACCGCCTGGGTGTTCATGGCCACGTCCATGGTGGCGAAGGTCAGGCCAACCAGCAGCAGCCCCGCTGCCAGGTACCAGACGTTAGGCGCCAGCCCGAGCAATGGGAAGCAAGCCATCAGCGCCAACCCGGAAACCACCGTGATCGCCCGGCTGCCATAACGCCGTACCAATGCCCCGGCGAAAACGAATGCCAGCAGCGCGCCCACTCCGGCGCCCAGCAACGCCTGGCCCAGTTGCTGCTCGTCCACGCCGGTCATGTTCTTCAGCGCCGGCACCCGGCCCATCAGGCTGCCATGCACCATGCCGCCCATGGCGAAGCAATAGCCACACGCCCAGCGTGCGGCGTTGGCCCGTGATTGTTCACTCATCCTTTATCTCTTCCCAAAAACAAAGCCCCGCCAAGGCGGGGCTTTGTGCGACAGCACGAAAGACTCAGGCGTTGGCCTTGCCTACGGCGTCCTTGATCAGCGGTTGCAGCTCACCCTTTTCGAACATCTCGGCCAGGATGTCGCTGCCACCGACCAGCTCGCCACCGACCCACAGTTGCGGGAAGGTCGGCCAGTTGGCGTACTTGGGCAGGTTGGCGCGGATTTCCGGATTCTGCAGGATGTCGACGTAGGCGAACTTCTCGCCACAAGCCATCAGGACCTGGGCGGCGCGGGACGAGAAACCGCACTGCGGAGCATTCGGCGAACCCTTCATGTACAGCAGGACAGGGTTGTTGGCGATCTGCTCTTTGATGGTATCGATGATATCCATGAACTTCCTCGGCTGAACTATCAGATACTGATCCGGCAGCCGCCTCCTCGGATGGCGATGGCCGGCACGGTACCGCGCATTGTACTGCAAAGCCGAGCGCTACGCTCGGCTTTGCAGATGCCTTGCGACAGCCTGTCAGGCCGCCTCGACCTCCACTGGCACACCGTTCAGCGCGGTGTTTCCGGAGAGCGCATCCAGATGTCGCTCGTCGGTGAGGTCATTGGCACTGGCGCCGCCCTGCTCGCGAGCAATCGACAGCTGCACGCCCGGCCGTGCGTGCCCCCAGCCGTGGGGCAGGCTGACGACCCCGGCCATGACTTCGTCGCTGGCCGCCACCTCGATCTCGATACTGCCGACCCGCGAGCGCACACGTACCTTCTGCCCGTCCACCAGCCCGCGCGAGGCGAGGTCCTGCGGGTGCATGAGCAGTTGGTGCCGCGGCTTGCCCTTCACCAGGCGGTGATAGTTGTGCATCCAGGAGTTGTTGCTGCGCACATGGCGGCGACCGATCAGCAGCAGCTGGTCAATGGCCGGCGACTGGGTATCGGCGAAGCGACGCAGGTCATTGAGGAAGATTTCCGGCGCCGCCTCGATGCTGCGGCTGGCCGTCTTCAGCCGCGGCGCCAGGTTCGGCTGCAACGGCCCCAGGTCCAGCCCATGGGGGTGTTCGCGCAGCCGCGCCAGGTTGAGCTTGTGCTCGCTGGCATCGCCATAAGGGCCGAAGCGCAGGCCCATCTCGATCATCTGTTCCGGCGCCATAGTCGGTTTCAGCTCGGTGCCGCTGCGTGCCGCATAAGCCTTGGCCAGACCGACGAAGATTTCCCAGTCGTGCAATGCGCCCTCGGGTTTCGGCAGGATCGCCTCGTTGAAGCGGGTGACATTGCGCACCGCGAAGACATTGAAGGTGGTGTCGTAATGATCGTGCTCCAGTGGCGCGGTGGGCGGCAGGATCAGGTCGGCGTAGCGCGTGGTTTCGTTGATATAGAGGTCCACGCTGAGCATGAACTCCAGGCCGTCCAGCGCCTGTTCCAGGCGTCGGCCATTGGGCGTGGACAGCACCGGGTTGCCCGCCACTGTCACCAGCGCACGCACCTGCCCTTCGCCTTCGGTGAGCATCTCTTCGGCCAGCGCTGCCACCGGCAATTCGCCGCCATATTCCGGCAGGCCGGACACACGGCTCTGCCAGCGGTTGAACGCGCCACCCGCCGTGGTCGCCACCAGGTCCACCGCCGGCGTGGTGCACAGGGTGCCGCCGACGCGGTCGAGGTTGCCGGTGACCAGGTTGATCAATTGCACCAACCACTGACAGAGGCTTCCGAAAACCTGGGTGGAAACGCCCATACGCCCGTAGCAGACGGCCTTGTCGGCGGCGGCGAAATCCCGCGCCAACTGGCGGATGGCGTCGGCCGGCACGCCGCAGCGAACGGCCATGGATTCGACCTTGAAGGGCGCCAGCGCCTCACGCACCGCGCCCAGGCCGTTGACCGGCAACGAGGATTCGCGGGTCAGACCTTCGCTGAGCAGCGTGTCGAGGATGCCCAGCAACAGCGCGGCATCTTCGCCGGGGCGCACGAACAGGTGCTGGTCCGCAATCGCCGCCGTCTCGGTGCGACGCGGGTCGACCACCACCAGCTTGCCGCCGCGCGCCTTCACGGCCTTCAGACGTTTCTCCACGTCCGGCACGGTCATGATGCTGCCGTTGGACGCCAGCGGGTTGCCGCCCAGGATCAGCATGAAGTCGGTGTGGTCGATGTCCGGAATCGGGATCAGCAGGCCATGGCCGAACATCTGCTGGCTGACCAGATGATGCGGCAGTTGGTCCACCGAGGTCGCCGAGTAGCGGTTGCGGGTCTTCAACTGGCCGAGGAAATAGTTGCTGTGGGTCATCAACCCGTAGTTGTGCACGCTCGGATTGCCCTGGTACACCGCCACGGCGTTGCTACCGTGGCGCTCGCGGATTTCCGCCAGGCGCGTGGCCACCAGCTCGAAGGCCTCGTCCCAGCCGATCGGCTGCCACTCGTTGCCGACACGGCGCACCGGCTGGCGCAGGCGGTCCGGGTCGTTCTGGATATCCTGCAGCGCCACCGCCTTGGGGCAGATGTGGCCACGGCTGAAGCTGTCCTGGGCGTCACCCTTGATGGACAGAATGCGCTCGTCCTCGGTCTCGATGGTCAGGCCGCAGATGGCCTCGCACAGATGGCACGCACGGTGGTGGAGGGTCTTGCTCATGGCTCGCCTCGTTATTGTTGTCGCCGGCGCTCATGGAGCCGGTCGCGGGGTCGCAAGCACTATGAATCCAGTCCCGGCGAAGCACCACCAGCTTCCGTCGGGTGAATTGCGCGGCATCAGGAACGACCATGGTCAAGCCCCGCCCGACGGGCCTTCCGGGTGAAACTTGCGTAGATCCGTCATTTCCTTATAGGATCGCGCCTTCCCCCATTTTCCGCTCCATGCGGTCCCGCCGCAGGTTCAGCCCGTTTTTTCTCACGAAAGCCGGTCGGTACCTCGGCCTGATTCTGAGAATAAGTAGTAGGTACGAACCATGAGCGCACGTCACTTCCTCTCGATGCTGGATTACACGACCGACGAACTGCTCGGTCTGATCCGCCGTGCCACCGAGCTGAAGGACCTGCGCGACCGAGGTGTGCTCTACGAACCGCTGAAGAACCGCGTGCTGGGCATGATCTTCGAGAAGGCCTCGACCCGGACGCGAATCTCCTTCGAAGCCGGGATGATCCAGCTCGGCGGCCAGGCCATCTTCCTCTCCCCGCGCGATACCCAGCTGGGCCGTGGCGAGCCGATCGCCGACGCCGCGCGGGTGATGTCGCGGATGGTCGATGCCGTGATGATCCGCACCTTCGCCCACAGCAACCTGATCGAGTTCGCCGAGAACTCCCGCGTGCCGGTGATCAACGGCCTGTCGGACGACCTGCATCCGTGCCAGTTGCTGGCCGACATGCAGACCTTCCATGAGCACCGCGGCAGCATCGCCGGCAAGACCGTGGCCTGGATCGGCGACGGCAACAACATGTGCAACAGCTACATCGAGGCGGCGATCCGCTTCGACTTCCAACTGAATGTGGCCTGCCCGGAAGGCTACGAGCCCAACGCTGCTCTGATGGAGCAGGCCGGCGAGCGCGTGAAGATCTTCCGTGACCCGCGCGAAGCGGTCGCCGGCGCACATCTGGTGAGCACCGACGTCTGGGCTTCCATGGGCCAGGAGGACGAAGCAACCGCGCGCCTGCGCCTGTTCCAGCCATATCAGGTAACACGTGCGCTGCTCGATGGCGCGGCGGCGGATGTACTATTCATGCACTGCCTGCCGGCCCACCGTGGCGAAGAGATCAGCGAAGACCTGCTGGACGACGCGCGCTCCGTGGCCTGGGACCAGGCGGAAAACCGTCTCCACGCCCAGAAAGCCCTGCTCGAACTGCTGGTCGAGCACGCGCATTACGCCTGAGCCCTCCTGTTTCGAGCCCGATGACCAAACCGCTGCTGCTCACCCTCGACGACCTTTCCTGTGGCTATGAACAGCAGCGTGTGGTGCAAGGCGTCAGACTGCACCTGAACGCCGGCGACATCGGCTGCCTGCTCGGCCCCTCGGGCTGCGGCAAGACCACCACCCTGCGCGCCATCGCCGGTTTCGAGCCGGTGCAGGGCGGGCGTATCGAACTGGGCGGCGAAGTGATTTCCCGCCCCGGCTTCACCCTGTCGCCGGAGAAGCGCCGGATCGGCATGGTATTCCAGGACTACGCGCTGTTCCCGCACCTGTCGGTGGCGGATAACGTCGCCTTCGGCATCCGCAAGCACCCCGAGCGCGAGCGCATCGTCGGTGAGCTGCTGGAGCTGGTGAAGCTCGACGGCCTCGGCCAGCGTTTCCCCCATGAGCTTTCCGGCGGCCAACAACAGCGCGTGGCCCTGGCCCGTGCACTGGCCCCGCAGCCGCAACTGCTGCTGCTCGACGAACCCTTCTCCAATCTCGACGTGGAGCTGCGCCGCCAGCTCAGCCATGAGGTGCGCGACATCCTCAAGGCGCGTGGCACCAGTGCGATTCTGGTCACCCACGACCAGGAAGAAGCCTTCGCCGTCAGCGATCATGTCGGTGTGTTCCGCAACGGCCTGCTGGAGCAGTGGGATACGCCATTCAATCTCTACCACGAGCCGCAGACGCCCTTCGTCGCCAGCTTCGTCGGCCAGGGCTATTTCATTCGTGGACAGATGCGCGGGACCGATGCGGTGCAGACCGAGCTGGGCCTGCTGCGCGGCAACCGCGCCTACTGCCTGCCCGACGGCTGCGCGGTGGATGTATTGCTGCGCCCGGATGACCTGGTGCCGGCCGCCGATGGCGCGCTGAAGGCGCGCATCGTCGGCAAGTCGTTCCTCGGTGCGGCTACCCTGTATCGCCTGCAATTGCCCACCGGCACCCAGCTGGAATCGCTGTTCCCCAGCCATGCCGACCACCAGCCGGGCGATGAAGTGGGCATCGGCGTCGCCGCCGAGCATCTGGTGCTGTTCCCGGCGCAGGGCAGCGTGGCGCTCTAGGCGAGCGCCTTCTCCAGTTCAGGCAACAACTCGAACAGGTCGCCCTGCAAGCCATAGTCGGCGATCTCGAAGATCGGCGCGTCCGGATCGAGATTGATCGCCGCGATGACCTTGGCGTCCTTCATGCCCGCCACGTGCTGCACGGCCCCTGAGATCCCCACGGCGAGATAAAGCTCCGGCGCGACGATGCGCCCGGACTGGCCAATCTGCAATTCCGCCGGGGCAAAGCCGGCATCTACCGCTGCCAGTGACGCACCCACGGCGCCGTGCAGCCGGTCCGCCAGCGGATAGAGCGCGGCGAAGCCTTCTTCGGTTTGCAGCCCACGCCCGCCGGCGACTATGACCTTCGCCGACTCCAGCGCAGGGCGCTCGAAGTCCGGGTGTTCCTCGCCCTGCCACTGCGACAGACCGAGATCGCCCGCACCGCCGATACGCTCCAGTTCGGCATTGCCGCCGGCCAGTGCCAGCGGATCGAAAGCGGTTGGGCGAATGCCCAGCACGATCGATGGCCCCTCGCAGCGCACCGTGGCGATGGCATTGCCGGCGTAGATCGGGCGCTGGAAGGTCTGTTCGTCGATGACGGCGATGACGTCGGAGACCGCGTCCACATCCAGCAAGGCTGCGATGCGCGGCAGGCAATCGCGGCCCACGGCGGTGGCCGGCGCGAGGATGTGGCGGTAACGCGGAGCCAGTTGCACCACCAGTGCCGAGAGGTTTTCCGCCAGCAGGTGGTCGTAGGCGGGATCGTCTGCCAGCAGGACGCGATCAACGCCCTCGACACCACAAGCCTGCGTCGCCAGTTCCTCGAGGCCACTGCCCGCAAGCAGCAGATGAACTTCGCCGCCGATCTGCCGGGCGGCGGCCAGAGCGTTCAGGGTAGCGGGCGCCAGGACGGCGGAGTCGTCGGTAACGTGATAGTCAGCGATGAGCAGAAGGGCCATGGGCCTGCCTCCAGGTCGGTGAGCCGCGCCGAACGGGCGCGGTTTCCAGTGAAGGCCAGCCTACGCCGGGGAGCGCAAAGCCCCCCGGTCACAGATCAAACAACCAGCAGACGACCGCTGGCGACCAGACGTGCGTAGCCGGCGATGCTGACGCGCTCGCCTTCCAGGCGGCACCACAGCTCGCCGCCGCGTGCGGAGGCCTGGAAGGCGCGCATCTGCAGCTTGTTCAGGCGACGCGACCAGTAGGGGATCAGCACGCAGTGGGCGGCGCCGGTCACCGGGTCCTCGTTGAGGCCGATGGCCGGGGCGAAGAAGCGCGAAACGAAGTCATAGTCGTCGCTGCGCGCGGTGACGATCACACCCAGGTACGGCAGGCGCGCGAGAGCAGCGAAATCGGGCTGGCAGTCGCGCACCGCCTGTTCCGACTCCAGCAGCACCAGCAGGTGGTTGGCGGTGTTCAGTGCGTCCACCACGTCGACGCCCAGCGCATTCTGCAACTCCACCGTAGAGCCGGATTCGCTCGGCGGCTGCGCCGGGAAGTTCAGTGCCAGCCGGCCTTCCTCACGAGTCACACGCAGCGGACCGGACAGGGAGTTCAGCTCCAGCACTTCGCCCGGCTCGTCGAACACTTCGAACAGCACGTGGGCGCTGGCCAGGGTGGCATGGCCGCACAGCGGCACCTCGGCGGTCGGGGTGAACCAGCGGATGCGCCAGCCGGCCGGCTCCCTCACCAGGAAGGCGGTCTCAGACAGGTTGTGCTCGGCGGCGATCTGCTGCATCAGTTCGTCGCTCAACCAGGCATCGAGGCGGTACACCATGGCCGGGTTGCCGGCGAACGGGCGATCAGTGAAAGCGTCTACCTGGTGAAAATCGAGCAGCATGGCAGTCTCCTGAAAAGTGATGTCCGAGCATGACAGAAGCCGATGAACGACGAACCGTACAGAAGCGAGCAGACAGTCGTTCGCTCAACCGCGACCGATGGGGGCGAAGGCCGCCGATGTCAGCCCGGCCAGCGTCTCGGCGCTCAACTCCACTTCCAGCCCACGGCGGCCGGCGCTGACGTGGATGGTGGGGAACCCCCGGGCGGATTCGTCGATGAAGGTGCGCAAGCGTTTCTTCTGCCCCAGAGGGCTGATGCCGCCGACCAGGTAGCCGGTGGCGCGTTGCGCGGCGTTCGGGTCGGCCATGTCGGCCTTCTTCACGCCCGCCGCATGGGCCAGCGCCTTGAGATCCAACGTGCCCACCACGGGCACCACCGCCACCAGCAACTCGCCCTTCTCGCTGGCCGCCAGCAGGGTCTTGAACACCCGCGCAGGGTCGAGGTTGAGTTTCTCGGCAGCCTCCAGGCCATAGGATGGCGCCTTCGGGTCGTGCTCATAGCTCAGCACGTGGTGTTCGGCGCGGTTCTTCTTCAGCAGGTCGATGGCGGGGGTCATGATCGGCGGGCTTCTCGCAAGCGGCTTTCCAGCGCATAACAGTAAGCCAAGGCGTGCTGCACTGCACGGTGTTCGCTTCACCGGCGCGGACGAATCCCGTATGGTCTGCGCCATTCACCTTCCGGCCCGCGTGGCCGGGACTGCCGAACGGAATCCGCACAAGGCCGCCGCCATGACGAACCTTACGAACAAGAAATACGTCGTCGCCCTCGACCAGGGCACCACCAGCTCGCGCGCCATCATCTTCGACCATGACGCCAACGTGGTCAGCGTGGCCCAGCGCGAGTTCGCGCAGATCTACCCGCAGCCGGGCTGGGTCGAGCACGACCCGATGGAAATCTGGGCGACCCAGAGCTCGACCCTGGTCGAGGCGCTCGCCCAGGCCAACATCAGCGTTGCAGAGGTGGCGGCCATCGGCATCACCAACCAGCGCGAAACCACCCTGGTGTGGGACAAGGCCAGCGGCCGGCCGATCCACAATGCCATCGTCTGGCAATGCCGGCGCAGCGCGGCCATCTGCGAGCAGCTCAAGCGCGATGGCCTGGAACAGCACATCCGCGATACCACGGGGCTGGTCATCGACCCCTACTTCTCCGGCACCAAGCTCAAGTGGATCCTCGACAACGTCGAAGGCGCCCGGGAACGTGCGCAGCGCGGCGAGCTGCTGTTCGGCACGATCGACAGCTGGCTGATCTGGAAGCTCACTGAAGGCGAGGTGCACGTCACCGACTACACCAATGCCTCGCGCACCCTGATGTTCGATATCCACACGCTTGACTGGGACGAGCGCCTGCTCGCCGCGCTGGATGTGCCGCGCGCCATGCTGCCGCAGGTACGCGCATCTTCCGAAGTCTACGGCCACGCCAAGGTCGGCGGCCTCGGGGTGCACCGCACGCCCATCGCCGGGATCGCCGGCGACCAGCAGGCCGCACTGTTCGGCCAGATGTGCGTGGAACCGGGTCAGGCGAAGAACACCTACGGCACGGGCTGCTTCCTGCTGATGAACACCGGCGACAAGGCGGTGAAGTCCACCCACGGCCTGCTCACCACCATCGCCTGCGGCCCGCGTGGCGAAGTCGCCTATGCGCTGGAGGGCGCAGTGTTCAACGGCGGCTCTACCGTGCAGTGGCTGCGCGACGAACTGAAGGTGATCAACGATGCCCACGACTCCGAGTACTTCGCCACCAAGGTGAAGGACAGCAACGGCGTCTACCTGGTCCCCGCCTTCACCGGCCTCGGCGCGCCCTACTGGGACCCGTATGCCCGCGGCGCCCTGTTCGGCCTGACCCGCGGAGTGAAGGCCGATCACCTGATCCGCGCCACCCTGGAATCCATCGCCTACCAGACCCGCGACGTGCTCGACGCCATGCAGCAGGACGCCAGCGAACCGCTGCGCGCGCTGCGCGTGGACGGTGGCGCGGTAGCCAACAACTTCCTCATGCAGTTCCAGGCCGACATCCTCGGCACTCCGGTGGAGCGCCCACAGATGCGCGAGACCACCGCCCTCGGCGCCGCCGTGCTGGCGGGCCTGGCCTGTGGCTTCTGGGGCGACCTCGCAGAGCTGAAGAACAAGGCAGTGATCGAGCGAGTATTCCAGCCGGCCTGCGACGAAGCCGAGCGCGCGCGGCTATACAAGGGCTGGCAAAAAGCCGTCGAACGCACCCGTGGCTGGGCAGCGGAAGACTGATTGCTCTGCTGTAGGACCGAGGGGGACGCCCAGTCCTTGTTCGCGAACCGCTTGATTTCCACAGAACCCGGCGGGGTCCGTGAGCAATGACGATGGCGTCCCCCTCGCTCCTACAAGTCCATGACAGCGTCGGCTCAGTGCGGCATCCTTGCCCTCCCGGCCCGTCCGCACGAGCGAACCGCATGAACCTGCCACCCCGCCAGCAGAACATCCTCGATCTGGTCCGCGAACGCGGCTACCTGAGCATCGAAGAGCTCGCCCAGCAGTTCGCCGTCACACCGCAGACCATCCGCCGCGACATCAACCAACTGGCCGAGCAGAACCTGCTGCGCCGCTACCACGGCGGCGCGGCCTGGGACTCGAGCATCGAGAACACCGCCTACAACACCCGCGCCGACCAGATGCGCGACGAGAAGCAGCGCATCGCCGATGCCATCGCCGCGCACATCCCGGACAACGCCTCGCTGTTCATCAACATCGGCACCACCACCGAAGCCATCGCCCGCGCCCTGCTCGGCCACCGGAACCTGAAGGTCATCAGCAACAACCTGCACGTCGCCAGCATCCTCGCCGGCAAGGACGATTTCGAAGTACTGATCGCCGGCGGCACGGTGCGCAGCGACGGCGGTGTGGTCGGGCAGGCGGCAGTGGATTTCATCGAGCAATTTCGCGTCGACTTCGCCGTGGTGGGCATCAGCGGCATCGACGAAGACGGCAGCCTGCTGGACTTCGACTACCAGGAAGTGCGCGTCTCCCGCGCCATCATCGATAACGCGCGGCAGGTATTCCTCGCCGCCGACTCCAGCAAGTTCGGCCGCAACGCCATGGTGCGCCTGGGCCCGATCTCCCTGGTCAACCGGGTCTTCACCGACAGCCCGCCACCCGCCGCCGTAGCGCGCCTGATGAGCCAGCACAAGGTTCAGCTCGAGCTGGTCTGAGACTTCCCAGTCATTTCACTTTCGAACATCCAGACGAATGCCTGCGCGAATTCGCGCCAAAGGCTGGTCATTTTTCGTTCACTGAACTAGGATATTTTCGAAAACGAACATAAAAGATTCACTTTCAACACCAGGCGGCCCCATGAATTCCACCCGCTCGCGCCACGCGCCCCTTGCCGAAGTCTATGACCTGGCCGTCGTCGGCGGCGGCATCAATGGCGCGGGGATCGCGGCGGACGCCGCCGGGCGCGGGATGTCGGTGTTCCTTTGCGAACAGCATGACCTCGCCGCCCACACCTCCTCCGCCAGCAGCAAGCTGATCCACGGCGGCCTGCGCTACCTGGAACACCACGAATTCCGCCTGGTCCGCGAAGCCCTCGCCGAGCGCGAGGTACTGCTGGCCAAGGCTCCGCACATCGTCCATCCGCTGCGCTTCGTGCTACCGCACCGCCCGCACCTGCGCCCGGCCTGGATGATCCGTGCCGGCCTGTTCCTCTACGACCACCTGGGCAAGCGCGAGAAGCTGCCGGCATCCCGTGGCGTACGCTTCGGCATCGACAGTCCGCTCAAGGCCGAGATCACCCGCGGATTCGAATATTCCGACTGCTCGGTGGACGACGCCCGCCTGGTGGTACTCAACGCCATGGCCGCACGCGAGAACGGCGCGCATATCCACCCGCACACCCGCTGCGTCAGCGCGCGGCGCAGCAAGGGTTTGTGGCACCTGCACCTGGAACGCCGCGACGGCAGCCTCTACTCGATCCGCGCCCGCGCGCTGGTCAACGCCGCCGGCCCCTGGGTCGACCGCTTCCTGCGCGAGGAACTGCGCCAGAAACCGCCCTACGGCATCCGTCTGATCCAAGGCAGCCACCTGATCGTGCCGCGCCTTTACGACGGCGAGCACGCATACATCCTGCAGAACGAGGATCGGCGCATCGTCTTCGCGATCCCCTACCTGCGCCAGTTCACCCTGATCGGCACCACCGACCGCGAATACCAGGGCGACCCGGCGCAGATCAGCATCAGCGAAGCCGAGACCGACTACCTGCTCAATGTGGTCAACGCGCATTTCAAGCGCCAGTTGAGCCGACAGGACATCCTGCGCAGCTTCTCCGGCGTGCGCCCGTTGTGCGACGACGAGTCCGACGATCCGTCCGCGGTCACCCGCGACTACACCCTGGCGCTGGACAACACCCCTGGCGAAGCGCCGCTGCTGTCGGTCTTCGGCGGCAAGCTGACTACTTACCGCAAGCTCGCCGAGGCCGCACTGGAGCAGTTGGCGCCGCACTTCGCCGGCGTGATGAAAGCGAGCTGGACCGCCAGTTCCCCGCTGCCCGGCGGCGAAGCCATGACCACCGTGGAAGACCTGGCCATCCAGCTCATGGAGCGCCTGCGCCAGCTCGACCCGGCCCTCGCCCGGCGCTGGGCCAGCACCTACGGCAGCCGCATCTGGAAGCTGCTCGACGGCGCGCACAACCTCAGCGAACTGGGCGAACACCTGGGCGCCGGGCTCTATGCGCGGGAAGTGGAATACCTGGTCCGCGAGGAATGGGCCCGCGACGCCGACGACATCCTCTGGCGCCGCACCAAGCTCGGGCTGTTTCTCAATGCTCAACAGCAACACCAACTGCAGCGCTATCTGACACCCGAAAGCCCTGCTCTGCCGAGTGCGTCTATTGCATAAGGCGACGCCAACGATCACCCGTTAACTACAACGTTTTCGGACGCAACTGATATTTCCCCCACCTGAATCGCCGTAGCCTCCTGCCTTTTCCAGGGATAGCCCCAACAATCAGGAGGTTACATGTTGACCCGACACCGTCTCGCTATCGTTATTGCTTCAATCATGGCCGACCAGGCGTGCGCCGAGAGCCTTTCCGTCATCGGCAATCCGTTGCAGTTGGCAGATACCTATACCAATTCGATCGACCTGGTTGGCGAGGCTCACACCACCGAGCCGCTGCTCACCGCCTGGATATCTGCCACCGGCACCTTTCAGGGCGGTCTGAACAATCACGCCACAGTGACGGTGAGCGGCCCGACCGCCGGGACCATCAGTGGCAATGGCGCGCTCTACCTCCAGTCACGAAACAGCTCACCAGCCAGCATCCAGGGCGACTTCGTCCAGGCGGGATCGCTACAAGCCAGCAACATCGCCGATGCCACCGTCTATGTGGGGAAGGCCAACATCAGCGGCAAGTTCAGCAACCAGGGTACGATCAGCCAGAGCAACACGTTGGGCGCCCTCTCCCCCACCCTCGACAACTACAACCTGCTGATCGATCAGTCGACACTGGGAGGCGGCTTCGAAAACAGCGGAGTCATCCACTCCCAAGGGGATGATTTCCAGAACCTGGTCATCGAGAACAGCAAGCTCTACTCCTTCAGCAACAGCGGCACCATCAGCGCCGATGGCGCGCGCAGCGTCGCAATGCTGTTCGGCCAAGGCAACAAGCTCCTCAACACGTCAGACGATGTCCTCTACAACAGGGGCACCATCAGCGCCAAGGGCCAAGGCTCGATTGCCCTGAAAGTGGAATCAGGATTGGGGGTCGAGAACGCCGGCCTGATTCAGGCGGACGGTACTGCTGTCGATCTTTCCCAGACCAGCATCTACTACACACAGGAGGATGGTCTGACCGCGGGAGGGCAGATCGCCCTGTTAGGCAACTTCTCGCCGGACTCAACAGCCAGCAGCGGCACTCTTGCGAGTTTCGATGGCGGTGCAGTGAAAGGCGATATCCTTAACATGTGGGTCACCGAGGTGGATGGCAACGTGGCCATGGACTCCGCGCTGATCCAGACCCGCTACCTCGAACTGGGCGGCGGCCGCCTGACACTGCTACGGCCCCACACCGTGCTGGAAGGCAACCTGGAGCTGATCGGCAGCGAAATGGAGCTGACGCTGAGCCGCGCCACCGA
Source organism: Pseudomonas sp. HS-18 (assembly GCF_020401845.1). Lineage (NCBI taxonomy): Bacteria > Pseudomonadati > Pseudomonadota > Gammaproteobacteria > Pseudomonadales > Pseudomonadaceae > Pseudomonas > Pseudomonas sp. HS-18. The sequence continues at coordinate 1,609,371 of NZ_CP084413.1, read as the reverse complement.
GCAGAACCGGCCGATTCTGAAGGTTACCGGCGAGGCGGAGGTGGATCCGGGCAGCAGAATTCTGCTCACACCCAAACCCAACGACTTCAGCACCCAGGGCGACCAGCGATATCAATTGATCAGCGCCAGCCGCTGGTACCAGTTGGGCCAGGAATCGGTAGAGGTTCCCATCTCCGCCAGTGAGCTGTCAGTCGCCAGTACTTCCGCGCTACTGACGGTCAATAGCCATGAGTTCGAAGGCAACACCCTGGTCGCCAACCTGCGAGCCATCACCGGCGAAGAGGCCGGCCAGATAGTCGCCGAGGAGGGCGCCAGCGTGGATGCGCAGACTGCCATTGGCGAGCTCTCCGGTCAGATAGACAAACTTCTGCCCACCGACCCAATCTTCGAGCAGATTGCAAACGCGGACGCCGGGCAGATCGCCAAGTTTGCCGAGTCACTCTATCCCGAGGTGAATGGAGGGGCCAATGCAGCGGCCATCTCCCAGCAGCGGCAAATGGAAAACGCCGTCCGCCAGCGTGGTATGGCATTGCGTCAACTCCCCGACAACCTTGATAAGGGTGGAGTCTGGGTTCAGGGGCTTGACGGCCACGGCAGCCAGGGCAGGCGCCAGGACATCACTGGCTTCGATATGAACGCGAGCGGCATTGCCGCAGGGGCGGACGCCGTCCTGGCCCCTGGCCTGATTGCCGGACTGGCATATGGCTACATGGACGGGAACGTCAAGAGCCACAACGGCAACAAGACCGACATCGACGGCAACGCACTAACACTCTATGGCAGCTACCAGCAGGGCGGGTACTTCGTCGACGCCAACCTCTCCTATGGCTGGAGCGAAAACCACAGCAAGCGTTACATCGCCGATACCCGCGCCAAGGGTAATTATCACGGAAAACTGGCCGGAATGAGCCTTCTGGCCGGGTATGATTTTGCCTTGGCCCACGGGCTAGTTCTTGAGCCGCGAGTGGGAGCGCGCTACAGCAATGTCCGACTGGACAACTACGACGAGAGTGGCTCCAGCGCGGCGCTTCACGTCAATAGCCAACGCTACGAGCGCGGCGAACTCGGCGCCGGCTTGCGAGTAGCTGGCGCGCTGCCTGCTGGGAAAGGCCAATTGGTACCGGAGGCGTCGCTCATGGCCTGGCACGACCTGATTGGTGACCGCACGTCCACCACCAGTAGCTTCCTGATCGGCGGAGGCGACTTCGAAACCACAGGTGTACGCCTGTCTCGCGATAGCTATGAAGCTGCCCTGGGGCTCGACTATCGCCTGGGTGCGGTGAGCCTGGGAGGCGGCTATCGCTACGAAGGCAGCAAAGACTTCAACGGCCGTAACCTGGAGGCGCGCCTGCGATATGACTTCTGAGGTCCGTTGACTTCCCAGCCACAGAACGAGATATCCACACTGCCCCATGAGGCATACTACGCGACGCCACCGCCCCGGTGGCGTCGCCGCATAGAGAAAGACGTGGACCTGATCCTCAAGGCAGCCCTCGGCGCCGGCGTGGTGCTGATCCTCGCCGCGCTGTCGAAGACGCGCAATTACTACATCGCCGGCCTGGTGCCGCTGTTCCCCACCTTCGCCCTGATCGCCCACTACATCGTCGGCAAGAGCCGTTCGCTGGACGACCTGAAGACCACCATCCTGTTCGGCATGTGGTCGATCATTCCCTACTTCGTCTACCTGGCCGCGCTCTACCTGATGGTGGATCGCATGCGCCTGGAGCTGTCGCTGGCGATGGCCGCGCTGGCCTGGCTGGTAGCAGCTTCGCTGCTGGTGTTCGTCTGGGTGCGCCTGCACTGAGTCAGGCGCGCGCCGCCAGCTGCGCTTCCAATTCGCTGATTCGTGCCTGCAGGCGATCACGCTCGGCGCGTTCGGCACGGATGTCCTCGAACACGCTGATCAGGTGATCGGGCACCCCGTCCTGTGCGCGACGCTGCAGCGAGGTGCGCACGCGCACCCAGACATAGTCTCCGTCGCGGCGGCGCAAGCGTTTCTCGACCACGTAGCGATCGAAATGACCGGCCAGCAATTGACGCAGGAGCTCCAGATTGGTCGCCAGGTCATCGGGGTGGGTAATATCCTGGAAGGTGATGGCGTACAGCTCCTCGGGGCGATAACCGAGCAACTCGCAAAGGCTGCCATTCACCCGCTGCCAGCTGCCGTCCAGCCCAATGTAGGCCAGTGCGCCCCAGGTCAGCTCGAAGATCGCCCGGAAACGCTCCTCGCTGTTGCGCAGTCGTTCCTCGGTGGCCATGCGCTCGGTGTTGTCCATGCTGATGCCGACCATCTTCAGTGGTCGGCCGACGGCATCGTTGACCACCGTGGCGCGCGAGGCGATCCAGCGCAGGCTGCCGTCGGGCTGGAGAATGCGGAAATCGCACTCGCAGCCCTTGCCCTCGGCAGCAGCACGCTCATACATCGCCTGCATGGTGGCCACGTCCTCCGCCGGGAGGTGGCTCCAGAACGTCTGGTTGGAGCTGACATGCCAGCCGTAGACCGCTTCGACGTTCGGCGAATAGGTCACTTCGTCGCTGATCAGGTTCCATTCCCAGGTGACGATCCGCGCGCCCTCCTGGGCCAGCTTCATCCGCGTCTCGCTCTCCATGATCTCGGCGGTGTAGCGACGGCGCAGGTCGGTCATCGGCAGCTCGATCGGCTCGGCATCCTGCACGCTGCGCAAGGCCTCCTCGCCGTAGCGCAGCCAGAGCCAATTGACCTTGAGAAAGTCTGCCAGCCGACGCAGGTTGTCGTAGTCGATCTCGCCGCCCTTGGTCCACTTGTGCACCGCCGTGCGCGAAATACCCAGGGCCGAACCCACTGCCTGCAACGTCAGCTTGTGGTGTTCGAGCAGTTCCTTGAGACGGAAGGCGAAGCTGTTTTCCATCATGGGTAGCGCGGTTTCCTGGAGGTAATCGAGGACCGCAGTATACACAGCTGTAAACCGGTGGATGACAGCACTGGACGTGCAGGAACGAGCTTGCTCGCGAACACACCCCGCCGCGCAGTGGGTTCGCGAGCAAGCTCGCTCCTGGATCAAGGCCAGGAAGCTACAGGTCGATCACCAACCGCTCCCCGCGAGCGCGGGAGACGCAGAGCATCAGGGTCTGTTGCGACGCCTTTTCCTCGTCCGACAGGTACTGGTCGAAATGCTCCACCTCGCCTTCGAGGATGCGCGTCTCGCAGGTTCCGCAGACACCCTCGCGGCACAGGCAGTCCACCTGGGCGGCCTTGACGTTCTCGATGGCCTGGATGATGGTCATGCCCTCCTCCACCCGCAGTTCACGGCCGGAGCGGCCCAGTACCAGGGTGAAGGCGCCACCGCTGGCGGGAGCGGCCGCAAACTGTTCGAAGTGCACGCGCGCGTCAGCGATTCCAGCCTTCCTCGCGCCATCGATGACGGCATCGATCAGTGGCTTGGGCCCGCAGACATAGACGTGGTCGTTCGCCGCCAGGGAGGCGAACAAAGCGGCCAGATCGAGTCGGCGATCCTCGCTGTCCACATAGAAACGCACATTTCCGGCATGCGGACCGTCTGCCAGTTCGCCCTGGAAGGCGCCATGCTCCTGGCTGCGGAAGGCGTAATGCAACTCGTACGGGACAGCGCCGCCTTCCAGTTCATGCAACTGGGAAAGGAATGGCGTGATGCCGATACCACCCGCGATCAATACGTGACGCCCGGCCTTGGGATCGAGGGCGAAAAGGTTGTTCGGGGTGGAGATCGTCAACTGGGTGCCGACTTCGACCTGCTGGTGCATGAAGGCCGACCCGCCCTTGGATTGCTCTTCCCGTCGAACGCCGATCTGGTAGTGACTGAGGTCGCGCGGATCGCTCATCAGCGAATAGGCGTTGCTCAGGCCGTCGGCCATCTTCACGATCACGTGGCTGCCGCCGCTGAAGGCCGGCATTGGCTGGCCGTCGGCTCGCGCCAGGGTGAAGCGCTTGATCTGCGGGGTTGCCTGCTCCACGGCAGTCACGCGCACGCTGAACATCTCGTAGGTATTGGCCATGGTTCACCTCAACTGACCGGGTGGCCGCGCCACCCGCCTCTCTTCCGGCTCCCCGAGCGGTGGTGGAAGAGAGCTGTTTTCTTGGGAATGCCGCCCCGCTGCCTGCGGGGCGGGTGCCCTGCGCCGACTTCGTCGATGCAAGGCCTCACGCAAGTGCCGCCCACAGGCGGCGCGCCGGATCAGTCCAGGTGCGACACGGCGATCAGGTTGTGGAAGTGGGCGATGCCGTGCTCGCTGATACCCGTGCGCTGCTTATCCACCATGATCCGGCCCTGGCCGCGGTAGCCGCGGGACTTCAGGCCCTTCTGCACGCTTTCCACCAGACGCAGGTCTTCCGGCCGGAACACTTCGCGGTACCAGTCGATGAGCTTCTGCTGCTCCTCGGTGATGTCCTTGTTGAGGAAGTAGATGTCGTAGTGCTGCAGTGTGGTTTCGGCGTCGACCGGGAACTCGTAGATCACGGTCATGAAGTTGGCGCCCGGCGGCACGTTGAACATGGTGCACGGCCAGGCCCAGAAGCCGGAGAAGGACGGATCGCTCACCGACTCGTCGACCTTGAAGGACTGCTCCGAGGACTTGGCGACGCCGTACTGCAGGGTCCAGTTGCCGTGCAGGGTGTGGACGTACTGGCCGACGTCCACCGAGTCGGCAAAGCTCGGGTGGGCCGGGCCGCAGTGGTAGCACTCCATGTAGTTGTCGACGATGGATTTCCAGTTCGCCGGGGTCTGGCTGACGAAGCGCGCGGCCAAGTGCAGATCGTCGATCACGGCGCAGGCAGCGCGCATCTTGGCTTGCAGGCCGGGCAGTTGGTCTTCCACGCTGCCGGCGTTCGGGTCCATATTGATGAAAATGAAGCCGGCGTATTCCTCGACGCTCAGTTGCACCAGGCTGTAGTCGCCCTTGTCGAAGGCCTCGACCTGGTCGCAGTTGCGAACGTGGGTCAGCTCGCCGTCGAGCTTGAAAGTCCAGGCGTGGTAGGGGCACGCGATGACGTTCTTGGCAATGCCGCCAGTGCCTTCGAGCAGTTGGTGACCACGGTGCGGGCAGACGTTGTAGAAGGCGCGCAGCACGTCGTCGCGGCCGCGCACGACGATGATGCTCTCGCCGATCACCTCGCGGACGATATAGGCATTCTTCTCGGCCACTTCGCTGCGATGGCCCAGGCAGATCCAGCTGTGGGCGAAGATCTTTTCCTTCTCATGCTCGAATACGGCATCGCTGGTGTAGAAGTTCGCCGGAATGGTGTAGGCGCGCTCGTGGTCGCTGCAAAAATCGGCGGGCAGGCGTTCGAAGTCGGTCATCGGATATCTCCAGGCTTTCATCGACTCGCGCAGGGCGCGGTCCATTTGTTTTTGGTTTACTGCAACCCGTTGGTTAACAGCGCAGGCAAAAAAAAGCCTGCGGGTGGCGTCGCCCGGGCTGGCGACGCCACGCAGGAAATCACTGGGCCAGGGCCACTTCCCGTACGGGTTCGGCGAAAATCGGGGGCTCGACTACGGCCTCGCCTGCCAGCGCCATCGCCGCGGCCTCCTCCTCGATGCGGTAGGCCGGCATCGAGCCATAGTCCGCCAGCATCCACTTGAAGAAGCCATAGACCTTGACCAGCAGGATCAGGGTGAACGGAATCGCGGTGAGCACCACGGCGGTCTTCATCGTCGACAGCGAGGCCTTGGCGAACAGCATGGCCAGCGGCACCAGGGTCAGGGTGACGGCCCAGAACAGGCGGTGGGTCGGCGTCGGATCATCGCCTTCCTGCAGGTTGCGGGTGCTTGTGGCGGCCACGGCGTAAGCCGCGGCATCCATGTGCGAGGCGCAGAACACGGCCATGATGAACAGGTACACGGCGAGGAACAGCTTGCCCCACGGCAGCGCCAGCAGCAGCGCCTCTACGGCGCTTTCTCCCCCCTGCTCGGTGAGGATCTTCGGCACATCGACGGCACCGGTGATGAACTGGTGCATGCTGTAACTTTCCAGCGCACCGAAGAAGAACCAGCAACCGAAGCTGCCGCCCAGCAGCAGGGCGAATACCACTTCGCGCATCTGCCGGCCGCGCGATACGCGGGTCACGAACATGGCCACGCCAGGGGCGTAGGACACCCACCAGAGCCAGTAGAACACCGTCCAGTTGCGAGTGAAGGCGCCATCGCCGGCCGGGTCGGTGAACAGGCTCATGTGCACGTAGTTCTGGATCATCAGGCCGATGCCGTTGGCGGTGTTATTGATGGTGAACTGGGTCGGACCGACCAGCAGCACCACCGCGGCAAACACCAGCGCGCCGTAGCAGACGATCTTGCTCAGTTTCTGCAGGCCGCCATCGATGCCGATGTAGGAGCTCAGGGAGAACAGCACGGCGATCACACCGATCACCAGTACCTGTACGGTGAAGGTATCCGGCGTGCCCACCAGCCCGGACAGGCCACGGGTCAGGGTCGAGGCGGTCAGCGCCAGGGACACGGTGAGTGCGCCCATCATGGTCAGCAGGAAGATCAGGTCCACCAGGCGCCCCACCGGACCGGTGGCCTTGAAGCCGGTGACGGCCTCGACGATGGAAGCCAGGTTCAGGCCGCTCTTCTTGCGCACGTGGAAGTGGTAGGCCATGGCCAGGGATGCCAGGGCGTAGATCGACCAGGCGCTGATGCCCCAGTGGAAGAAGGAGTAGCCGACGCTGTACTCCAGCGCCTCACGGGATTGCGGAACGATGTTCAGGCCGGGGGTCTGGTAGTAGTAGGCCCACTCCATCACGCCCCAGTAGAGCGTGGAGGAACCCATGCCAGCGCAGATGAACATGAATACCCAGGTGGCCGTGGAATATTCCGGTTTGCCGCTACCGAAGCGGATGTGGCCGTACTTGCTGCAGGCGATGTAGAGCACGGCCAGGGAGCTGCCGAAGATCAGCAGCTGCACGGCGGTGCCGAAGGTGCGGGTAGCAACCTCGAACAGCTGATTCGCGGCTTGCTCGGCCTGGGCCGGAAACGCAGCGAGCCCGATCACGGTCAGGAGCACCGCGACCAGGCTCATGGATATCAGGAATACATCGACCTTCTGGGTCTTGCGGGGCATCAAGGGGGACATCAGGCGTCTCCTGGGACGTTTTTTGTTGTTGTTGCGCATCCGCCGCAGGCTGCGGATGAAGCATCGTCGGACCAGTTGACTCAAACGCGAATAAACCACTGGTTAACAACGATCTAATGGTTAACAGTCTGCGATGAATCGCCGCAGGGTGCAAGAGCTACCCATCGACTCATGCTGCCCTGCCACGACGCCCGTAACCGCTCAGCTACGGGCTTTTCATGGGCAATCCCCGCAGATGTAGGATTTATCTGCTAACGATCTCAGCAATTGCCGCACCCACCGTCTGGGTCGACAACTGCCCGCCCATGTCTCGTGTCACCGATCCATGGGCGATGACCTGTTCGATGGCCGCGAGAATATCGTCGTGGGCCGCGCGGTAGCGCGCATCGCCCTGGCCCACGAAGTCCAGCATCAGCGCCCCGGACCAGATCATGGCGATGGGGTTGGCGATGTTCTGGCCGAAGATGTCCGGCGCCGAACCGTGCACGGGCTCGAACAGCGAGGGGAATCTGCGCTCGGGGTTGAGGTTGGCCGAGGGTGCGATGCCGATGGTGCCGGCACAGGCCGGGCCGAGGTCGGAGAGGATGTCGCCGAACAGGTTGGAGGCCACTACCACGTCGAAGCGCTCGGGCTGCAGGACAAAACGGGCGCAGAGGATATCGATGTGCTGCTTGTCCCAGGCGATCTCCGGATAGCCGGCGGCCATCGCCGCGGTGCGCTCGTCCCAATAGGGCATGCTCACCGCCATGCCGTTGGACTTGGTGGCCGAGGTCAGGCGCTTGCGTTCGCGGGTCTGCGCCAGGTCGAAGGCGTATTTCAGGATGCGGTCGACGCCGCGACGGGTGAACACCGATTCCTGCAGCACGAACTCGTTCTCGGTGCCTTCGAACATGCGCCCGCCCAGGGACGAATACTCACCCTCGGTGTTCTCGCGGATCACCACGAAGTCGATGTCGCCGGGCTTCTTCCCGGCCAGCGGGCAAGGCACGCCGGGGAACAGGCGCACCGGACGGATGTTCACGTACTGGTCGAAGTCGCGGCGGAACTTCAGCAGCGAGCCCCACAGGGAGATATGGTCCGGTACCTTGTCCGGCCAGCCGACGGCGCCGAAGAACAGCGCGTCGAAATCCTTCAGCTGTTCGAACCAGTCGTCCGGCATCATCTTGCCGTGCTCCAGGTAGTAGTCGCAGCTGGCCCAGTCGAAGTGCTCGAACTCCAGCATCAGTCCGTGCTTGCGCGCAGCGGCCTGGACTACGCGCAGACCTTCGGGAAGGACTTCCTGGCCGATGCCGTCTCCGGGAATGGCGGCGATTCTGTATGTCTTGCTCATGGGGCACCCTCGCTGGTGTGAAGTTGGAAGCAGTGCCAGCCATGCTATAAGTGGCAAAAACAAACATAATCCTTGCCACCGTAGATTCTTGAAACACGAACTGTGAACAATCTGCCGAACCTGGAAGATCTCCGTGTCTTCGTCCACGTGGCACGCCGCTCCAGCTTTGCCGGCGCCGCCAGCGAGCTGGGCATGTCCGCCGCCTTCGTCAGCAAGCGTATCCGCCTGCTGGAGGAGGGCCTCGGCGTGCGCCTGCTGCACCGCACCACGCGGCGGGTCTCGGTGAGCGAAGATGGTGAGCGCATCTATCAATGGGCGCTGCGCATCCTCGATGCCGTGCAGCGCATGGGCGATGACGTCAGCGCCCTGCACCGCGAGCCCAGCGGCCAGCTGCGCATCGCCAGCAGCCTGGGGCTGGGCCGGCGCTTCGTCGCTCCCGCGCTTTCGGAACTCGCCGCGCGCCACCCGCAACTGGATATCCGCCTGGATGTGCAGGATCGCCTGGTGGACCTGATCGACGAAGGTTTCGACCTGGACGTGCGGGTCGGCAACGAGATCGATCCGAACCTCATCGCCCGCCCGCTGGCGCGCAACCGCAGGGTACTCTGTGCGGCGCCGGATTATCTGGAGCGCCGCGGCACCCCGCGCACCCTTGCCGAGCTGGCCGGGCACGATTGCCTGGTGATCAAGGAGCGCGACCATCCCTTCGGCGTCTGGCACCTGCAGGGACCGGAAGGCGAGGAAAGCGTGAAGGTCACCGGGCCGCTGTCGTCCAACCACGGCGAGGTGGTGCACCAGTGGTGCATCGACGGGCGCGGCATCCTGCTGCGCTCCTGGTGGGACGTGCACGACAGCCTGGAGGATGGCCGACTGGTGCAGGTGCTGCCCGAATACCAACAGCCGGCGGACATCTGGGCCGTCTACGCCGCCCCACTGGCCAGCTCGGCCAAGGTGCGGGTGGCGGTGGAGTTCCTGCGGCAGTATTTCGCCGAGCGCTACAGCTTGCCCGCCCCCTGAAACTCACAGCGAGCGTGGGAGCGGTTTCCGGCCGCGATGTGCAACCGGCCGGCTCAGCGTGGTCGGAAATCGATCACGGACTACGTCCGCTCCTGCGAAAGCCTCAGAGTTGGGCGACGTGTCCGCCACCCTGGTGCTCGCGCAGGTACGGCAGCACTGCGCCGAGCAAGGGTTCCTTGAAGTCTTCCTGGAAACGGTGCGCCATCCCCGGAATCAACTTCAGCACCGAGCCGCGAATGTGCGCGGCCACATGCACGCCGTGCATCACCGGCAGCAGCGGATCGGCCGTACCGTGGACCACCAGGGTCGGCACGTTCAGTCGGTTGAGCAGTTCCACGCGGCTGGGCTCGGCGAGGATTGCCAGCATCTGCCGCTGCACGCCTTCGGGGTTGAAGGCGCGGTCGTAGGAGCGCGCCGCCTGCTGCAGCAACTGCTGGCGGTCGTCGTGAACCTGCGGACTGCCGAGGGCAGCCAGCAGGTCGGCCTGCTGTTCGATGGCCTGTTCGCGGCTGGCGGCCTCGCGCCGGGCGAGCAGGCGCAGCAGCGACTCGCTGGGCGCCGGCAGGCCTTCGGCGCCGGAGCTGGTCATCACCAGGGTCAGGCTGATCACGCGATCCGGCGCGAGGTCGGCGACATGCTGCGCGATCATCCCGCCCATGCTCGCGCCCAGCACATGGGCGCGTTCGACGTGCAGGGCGTCCAGCAGGTGCAGTGCGTCGCCGGCCATGTCGGTCAGGCTGTAGGGCGCGCTCACGGGCAGGCCAAGGCGATAGCGAATCACTTCGTAGGTCAGGTTGCCGCTGGGCGTAGGAACACGCCAGGAAGACAGGCCAACATCGCGGTTGTCGTAGCGGATCACCCGGAAGCCCTGCTGGCAGAGCGCCTCGACCACCTCATCCGGCCAATGGATCAGCTGGCCACCCAGGCCCATGACCAGCAGCAGCGTCGGGTCCTGCGGACGCCCGATGCTCTGGTAGGCCAGGCGCACGTCGCCCAGGTCGACCAGTTCGGTCGGCACCCGCGCATCGCAACGATCGGCGGCAATAGCAAGGGAGGGCAAGCCGCAGAAAAGAACGACTGCCAGTAGAAAAGCACGCATGAATGAAAATCCGGAACGCAAAACCCCAGTTAATAGCGATTCTGATGAATTTCCGTCGCTCGCTCTGCCACAGGTCCGTGACAGTTTGATGAAAGGCGCTGAGCGGTCGCCGACGGCCCTTCCCATGATGCGGGTCAAGAGCGGCCGCCCCCAACAGTCGCGAAGATAGAAGCCCCCGCTCGGAAGCTCTGCCATGGCCTACCCCATCCTGCTGGTGCTGCACCTGTTCGCCGCGATCCTGTTCGTCGGCACTGTGTTCTTCGAAGTGCTCATCCTAGAGAGCATCCACCGCCATGTGCCGGCGCGGGCGATGAAAATGGTCGAGGGCGCGCTCGGCCGTCGCCTGCGCCGGGTGATGCCCTGGGTCATCCTGACCCTGTTCGGCAGCGGCCTGGGCATGCTGCACCTGCGTTACGCGCCGCTGCTGGCCGAGCCGCTGGCATCGCCCTTCGCCACCCTGCTCAGCCTCAAGCTGCTGCTGGCCCTCAGTGTCCTGGGCCACTTCATCTTCGCCATGTATTCATTGCGTGTCGGGCGCATGACCGGCCAGCGTTCCCGGCGCATCCACTACAGCGTGTTCGCCCACGTCGTGCTGATCGTCCTGCTGGCCAAGGGCATGTTCTATCTGAGCTGGTGACCTCAGCCCGATGAGTCGGGCCCGGCTCCCCCTGCTGGTGAATCGCCAGCAGCCGGCTTATCATGAGGGCAGTTCAATTTATCCGCCTTTTCATCAAGATTTCCTCATACTGAGGCGAGGCCGCGCCATGCTTGAACTCCGTCACCTGAAAACCCTGCATGCCCTGCGCGAAGCCGACAGCCTCGTGGAGGCCGCCGAGCGCCTGCACCTCACGCAATCCGCCCTGTCCCACCAGTTCAAGGAACTGGAGGAACGCCTGGGCCTGTCGCTGTTCATCCGCAAGACCAAACCAGTGCGCTTCACCAGTGCCGGACTGCGCCTGCTGCAACTGGCCGACGCCGTGCTGCCGCAGCTGCGCGGCGCCGAACGCGACCTGGCGCGCCTGGCGGGCGGCACCGCCGGCCGCCTGCACATGGCCATCGAGTGCCACAGCTGCTTCCAGTGGCTGATGCCGACCATCGACCAGTTCCGCGACGCCTGGCCGGAAGTGGAGCTGGACCTCGCCTCCGGCTTCTCCTTCGCCCCGCTGCCGGCATTGGCCCGTGGCGACCTGGACCTGGTGGTGACCTCCGACCCGGTGGACATCGCCGGCATCACCTACGTGCCGCTGTTCACCTACGAAGCGCTGCTGGCGGTGGACAACCACCACGCGCTGGCCGGCAAGTCCTTCATCGTTCCGGAAGACCTGGCCAACCTGACGCTGATCACCTACCCCATCGAGCGCGATCGCCTGGACATCTTCACCCGCTTCCTCGAACCGGCCGACGTCGAGCCAGCGCAGGTCCGCACCTCCGAGCTGACGGTGATGATGATGCAACTGGTGGCCTCCGGCCGTGGCGTCTGCAGCCTGCCCAACTGGGCGCTGCACGAGTACAGCTCGCGGGGCTACGTGACCGCCAAGCGCTTGGGGGAAAAAGGCCTGTATTGCACCCTGTTCGCCGCCATCCGCGCCGACATGCTGGACGCACCCTTCATGCGCGATTTCCTGCTGACCGCGAAGGACACTTCCTTCGCTACCCTCGAAGGCGTCAGCGCCGCCAAGGGCTGAGCACGGCCGAAACGCGCGCATAAAAAAGGCCCTCCTTGCGGAGGGCCTTGGGGACATGAATCAAGGAGCGGCTTGTAATAGCTTTAGTTGCCGACGCCACGCGATGGGGTGCGCGGCGTTGGGGTGATCATTGATCAATCGAGGAGGCGAGAAAATATTCCGACACGAGAAAAGGAATACTCCCACCTCACTTGAGACCAACTCCTCAAATCGCGCATCACCTTTCCAGCGCGCGCGATTTCCATCCAGCGCTCACGACGGCTTCGCTTCCGCCGCCCTGGCATGCTCCTCCGCCCACTGTACATCCCGCTCCCAAACCCGCTTGAAGGCCGGGCGCGAGGTCACCAGTTCCACGTAACGCTCGAACACCGGCAGCTTGGGCACGACGCCGAAGCCAATGGTCCAGCGCAGGGCCGCGCCCCACAGCACATCGGCAGCGGTCATGCGGTTGCCCAGCAGGTAAGGGCCGGTTTCCAGCTGTTCGGCGAGGGCGCGCATCACGCTGTCGTAGTCGCCATAAGGGCTCATGGCCTGCGGTGCGGCATCGCGCTTGAGGGCGCGGTCGACGATGGCCGGCTCGAAGCTGGAGCCGTAGAACACCAGCCAGCGCAGGTAGGGGCCGCGCAGCGGATCGTCGAGGGCAGGAGCGAGGTTCGCGCGGGGGAAGAGGTCGGCGAGGTAGATGAAGATGGCACCCTGCTCGGTGACCAGTGACTCGCCGATGCGGATCGCCGGCACCTTGCCCAGCGGATTGATCGCCAGGTACGCCGGTTTGCGCTGCTCGCCGGCCTTCATGTTGATCAGTTCGAGGTCGTACTCGGCGCCCAGCTCCTCCAGCAGCACCAGGGTGCCGCTGGAGCGTGTCTGGGGCGAATGGTAGAGAGTGAGGCGGGGCATGGCGGGATCTCCTCGGTCATCACGGCTCGGAGTCCCCAGCATAGCCCCGCGCGGGCCTCACGCCTCCTCGAAATGCATCTCCGGCGGTTGCTGGCGGAAGCCGCCGGTGATCACCGCGAGGTAGATCACGCCGAGCACCAGCCAGGTGGCGCCGAGCCAGATCGCCAGGTGATCGAGGCTGACCATCAGCCACAGGTCAGCGAGCAGGCCGATCAGCGGGAACAGCAGGAACAGCACCAGCTCGCGCAGGCCGCGGCGTTCGGCATTCAGGTAGTAATGGAAGATCACCGAGAGGTTCACCAGGCTGAAGGCCAGGAAGGCGCCGAAGTTGATGAACGAGGTGGACGTGGTGACGTCCATGTGCAGCGCCAGCAGGGCCACCACGCCGCACAGCACGATGCTGTTCACCGGGGTTTCGAAGCGCTTGCTGATGCGCCCGAAGAACGGCCGCGGCAGCACGCCGTCGCGGCCCATGGCGAACAGCAGGCGCGAGGCGCTGGCCTGGGCCGACAGGCCGGAGGTGAACTGGCCGACGATCAGGCCGATCAGGAAGAAGCTGACGAACAGGTCGCCACCGATGTTGCGGGCAATTTCATAGGCGGCGGAATCGGCGTTCTGGAACTCCACCGACGGGTGCGCCAGCTGTACGAAATAACTGGCGGCGATGAAGATGCCGCCGCCGATCAGGGTGATCAGCAGGATGGCGCGCGGAATGGTCTTGCGCGGTTCGTGGGTTTCTTCGGTCAGGGTACTGACCGCGTCAAAGCCCAGGAACGAATAACAGGCGATGGCAGCGCCACCCATGATCAGCGGCAGTTGGGTGCCTTCCTTGAGGAAGGGCTCCAGGGTCCACAGCGGACGGCTGCCGTCCCCGGTGATGTAGTGGATGGCCAGGCCAACGAAAGCGATCAGCACGAGGAACTGCACCAGCATCAACACGCCGTTGATGTTCTTCGCCAGGCGCAGGCCGACCACGTTGATCGCGGTGGTTACGCCGATGAAGGCCAGTACCCACAAGGCTTGCGGCACGGCCGGGAAGGCGGAATGCAGATAGGCCGCGCCGATCAGCCAGATGGCCATGGGCAGGAACAGGTAGTCCAGCAACACAGCCCATCCGGCCAGGAAGCCCAGTTTCGGGCTGATCGACTTGCGCACGTAGGTGTATGCCGAGCCGGCAACCGGGAAGGCGGCGGCCATGCGCCCGTAGCTGAGCGCGGTGAAGAGCATGGCGACAGAAGCGACGAGGTAGGCCGAAGGCACTACGCCGCGGGTGACGTCGGCAAGGATGCCGAAGGTGCCAAGGACGATGATCGGGGTCATGTAGGCGATGCCGAACAGCACCACCGAACCCAGCGACAGGGTTCGTTTGAGTCGAGCCATTACTGCTTACTCCGCGTTGTGTTTGTTATGGCAGTACTTAAGTTGCCGACCTGCACTCACCCGCAGGCCTCGCGGGTGCTCGCGGCGCCCGTCGTTCTTGATGATTCGCTTGATCGGCGCAGCCCTGCGCCCCGGCACCCCGACAGCGGTGCCGGAAGAAAAACTCAGGCGGGAATGATCAGCTCGCGCAGACCGCCGTCGTGCTCGCGCAGCTCGCCGGGCAGCACGAAGCGCCGCTCGGCCAGGTAGCTGTAGTCGCGGCGCGACTGCGCCAGGCGTTCGAAGTCCAGCTCGACGATCTGCCGGCACTCTTCGCGGCCGGCCTCGACTATCAGCTGGCCGTACGGGTCGACCACGGCGCTGCCACCGGCGAAAACCAGGCCGTCATCACCTTCGCCGACGCGGTTGACCATCACGGCGTAGGCCTGGTTTTCCATGGCGCGGCCCATGATCGCGGTGCGGTGGGTCGGGCCGTACGGGTCCATGTTGCCGTTGGTCACGATGATCAGCTCAGCGCCCAGTTGGCCCAGCGCGCGGGCGGATTCGGGGAATTCGATGTCGAAGCAGATCACGATGCCGACGCGGATGCCGTTCCACAGGCAGGTGGCGTAGCGGTCGCCGGGGGTGAAGATGCCGCGGTCCGACGCCCACAGGTGCGTCTTGCGGTACTTCATGGCGATGCCTTCGGGGGTGATCAGCAACGTGGTGTTGTAGAAGCGGCCATCGTCAGCGGCTTCGGCGAAGCCCACGGCGACGGAGATGTTCTTCTCCTGCGCGGCGCGTTGCACGGCCTGCACGCTGGGGCCGTCCACCGGCTCGGCGATGGCGGCGATGTTCTGCGCGGTGGGGAAGCCGGTCAGCTGGGTCTCGGGGAACACCACCAGTCGGGTGTCGTCGGCGCAGGCGTGGATGGCCTCCAGGGTGCGGGCCAGGTTCCAGGCCACATCGCCATCACGACCGGCGAGTTGGACGAGTTCTACTTTCATGGGGCTTCCTCGGATTCTTGTCTTTGCGGTGACCGGACGCTGTCAGTCAAAATGCGCACCGCGCCGGTTCAAGGCATCCACCGAGTATGCCGGGCGTGCCATCACCGGGTAATTACGCCCGCGTGGTAACCCATCGGGGGTAGAGTCATGAGCCTTTCCCTTCAGGATATCGCCTGGCACCGCTCGGTCGGGCAGCTGATCGAAGCGCTGGACAAGCCGAACTTCTGGACCTCGCTGGTGCGCCTGCTGGGCCAGTATGTGCCCTTCGACAGCTGGGTCGTGCTGCTTTTCAGCAATGGCAGGCCCCAGGTGTTCGCCGAATGCCCCGGCGAAGATGGCGGCCCCGATCCGCTGTTCCAGGACTACCTCAAGGGCCTCTACCTGCTCGACCCCTTCTACATCGCCAGCCGCGAGGCGCCCGGAAGCGCGCTGCTGCGCCTGGACGACGTGGCGCCGGAGATGTTCGAGCAGACCGATTACTACCAGCGCTACTTCAGCCTCAACGTGGTGGCCGATGAAGTGCAGATCAACGTGCAACTCGACGGCGAGCGCACCCTCTGCTGTTCGGTGGGCAGCAAGGGCCGCTTCACTCCGGAACAGATCGCCCTGCTAGCCCTGGTACACCCCTGGGTCGCCGGCCTGATGCGCCAACGCATGGCCTTCGAACGCGAAGTCCAGGAAGCGCCCCCGCCGCCACGCTGGCAGAACCGCCTGGAATCCACCGCCCAGCAGATGGAAACACCGCTCACCGCGCGCGAGCTGGAAGTGGGCCGGTTGATGCTCAGCGGCTGCTCCAGCAAGGAGATCGCCCGCAAGCTGGCGATCTCCGCCGAGACGGTGAAGGTCCACCGCAAGCACATGTACGCCAAGCTGGGGATCAAGTCGCAGTCCGAGCTGTTCTCGCTGTTCCTGCAGGCGCAGGGCTAGAGCCCCGAAGTAGCAACCGCCTCTGCAGGAGTCTGCAGCCGTCGAGCGGTCGGTGAGCATTCAAGACCACACGGGGCCATGCTGGAAGACAGGAGGAATCCCCATGACCCTCAGCGTCTTCGACATGTTCAAACCCGGTGTCGGGCCGTCCAGTTCGCACACCGTTGGGCCGATGCGCGCCACCCGCGAGTTCGTCGACCGCCTGCGCAACGACGGCCTGCTGGCCCGAACCACGGCCATCGAGGTGCATCTCTTCGGCTCCCTCAGCGCCACCGGCAAGGGCCACGCCACCGACCGCGCCTGCCTGATCGGCCTGCTCGGCATCGACCCGGCGGAAGCCGACCCCGCTGCCCTCGCCCCTCAGGTGGACGACATCCTGCTGCGTCATCGCTTGCGTCTTGGCGGCCTGCACGAAATCGACTTCGATCCAGCGCGGCAACTGGTCTTCCACGACGACAGCCTGCCCGCCCATCCCAATGGTCTGCACCTGCGCGCCCTGGACGAAAACGGCGAACTGCTGGCCGAACGCATCTGCTACTCGGTCGGCGGCGGCTTCGTGGTGGATGCGGCGGACTTCAATACCGACCGCGCACTGCCGGACAACCCGATGCCCTACCCCTTCCACAGCGCCGAGGAACTGCTGCGCCTGTGCCATGAGCACGGTTTCCGACGCATCAGCGACCTGATGTGGGCCAATGAACGCGCGCTACGCAGCGACGAGGAAATCCGCGCCGGCCTTGCGCATATCTGGGAGGAAATGCAGAGCTGTGTGAACCGTGGTCTGGAAACCGAAGGCACACTGCCCGGCGGCCTCAAGGTGCGCCGCCGCGCGCCCATGCTCTATCGCCGGCTGAACGAAGCGGACAGCGGCAATCTGATCGCCACCACCCTGGGTGCCCTGGACTGGGTGGACCTTTGGGCGCTGGCGGTGAACGAGGAGAATGCCGCCGGCGGGCGCGTCGTGACAGCCCCCACCAATGGCGCGGCCGGCATAGTCCCGGCGGTGCTGCACTACTACGCGCGCTACGACCCCGACGCCAACGCCGAAGGCATCGAGCGCTACCTGCTCACCGCCGCCGCCATCGGCATCCTGTGCAAACTCAACGCTTCGATTTCCGGCGCTGAAGTCGGTTGCCAGGGCGAAGTGGGTTCAGCCTGCGCCATGGCCGCTGGCGGTCTCGCGGAAGTCCTCGGCGGCAGCCTGGAGCAGGTGGAAAACGCCGCCGAGATCGGCCTGGAGCACAACCTCGGGTTGACCTGCGATCCGGTCGCCGGGCTGGTCCAGGTGCCCTGCATCGAGCGCAATGCCATGGCCTCGCTCAAAGCCATCAACGCCGCCCAACTCGCCCTGCGAGGCGACGGCCAGCACCTGGTCAGCCTCGACAAGGCCATCGACACATTGCGCGATACCGGGCGCGACATGATGGACAAGTACAAGGAAACCTCGAAGGGCGGGCTGGCGGTGAATGTGATCGCCTGTTAGTTCGGCGGATGCGCTTCACGAGCGGGCTCGCTCCTGCCGGCCTGACGCCGGCGCGCGCAAGAGCGAGCTTGCTCGCGAACAGCCCAGGGGCAAACGCCATCGTTCTTGCACCGCCCGAAACAAGCTTTCTCAGCGCCGGAGAAAATCGTTAGCTAGCTTTCTTTTTTCCCCGCTTCGGGCTACCGTCGGTGCCCGCCAGAACTAGAAAGACCTCCGAAAGCCCGTGTCATTGACCTTTGCCCAGGCACGTTCGCGCGATGCCTGCCATGCTCTGTGGCGGCCCTTTCGGCCAACCTGACCGTGATCAAAGCCTGACGACTGGAGATTCCATGAACCTGTCGCTCCTAAGCCGCTATGCCTTTTTTGCCGCCTGCGTCCTGTTCACCGTGCTCAGCCTGCCCTTCCTCGGGCATGACTGGGTCTGGCCCTTCACCCTGACCACCCTCGCCCTGAGCGTGCTCGGAGTCTTCGACCTGCTGCAGGAACGCCACGCGGTGCGCCGCAACTACCCGATCCTGGGCAACATCCGCTACCTGGTGGAAGCCATCCGCCCGGAAATCCGCCAGTACCTGCTCGAAGGCGACCAGGAGGCCCTGCCCTTCTCCCGCGCCCAGCGCGCCCTGGTGTACTCGCGGGCGAAGAACGAGACCGCCGACAAACCCTTCGGCACCCTGATCGACGTCTACCAATCCGGCTTCGAGTTCATCGCCCATTCCATCCGCCCGGCGCCGGTGGCCGCCCCCTGTACCTTCCGCGTCACCGTCGGTGGCCCGGCGTGCAAGCAGCCCTACTCCATCTCGGTGTTCAACATCTCGGCGATGAGCTTCGGTTCGCTCAGCGCCAACGCCATCCGCGCGCTGAACAAGGGCGCCAAGCTCGGCGGCTTCATCCATGACACCGGCGAGGGCAGCATCAGCCCCTACCACCGCGAATACGGCGGCGACCTGACCTGGGAACTGGGCAGCGGCTACTTCGGCTGCCGCAACGACGACGGCACCTTCAGCCCCGAGCGCTTCGCCCAGCAGGCGGTCGACCCGCAGGTGAAGATGATCGAGATCAAGCTCAGCCAGGGCGCCAAGCCTGGCCACGGCGGCATCCTGCCCAAGCACAAGGTCACCGAGGAAATCGCCGCCACCCGCGGCGTGCCCATGGGCAAGGATTGCATCTCGCCGTCCTCGCACAGCGCCTTCAGCACGCCCAAGGGGCTGCTCGATTTCATCGTCCAGCTGCGCGAACTCTCCGGCGGCAAGCCGGTAGGCTTCAAGCTGTGCATCGGCCACCCGTGGGAATTCATGGGCATCGCCAAGGCCATGCATGAGACCGGCATCCTCCCCGACTTCATCGTCGTCGACGGCAAGGAAGGCGGCACCGGCGCTGCGCCCCTGGAGTTCACCGACCACATGGGCCTGCCGATGCGCGAGGGCCTGCTGTTCGTACACAACACGCTGGTCGGCCTGGACCTGCGCGACAAGATTCGCATCGGCGCCAGCGGCAAGATCGTCAGCGCCTTCGACATCGCCAGCGTGCTGGCCATGGGCGCCGACTGGGCCAACTCGGCGCGCGGCTTCATGTTCGCCATTGGCTGCATCCAGAGCCAGAGCTGCCACACCAACAAGTGCCCCACCGGCGTCGCCACCCAGGACCCGTTGCGCCAGCGCGCCCTGGTGGTGCCGGACAAGGCCGAGCGCGTCTACAGCTTCCACCGCAACACGCTCAAGGGCCTGGCCGAGATGATCGCCGCCGCCGGCATCCGCCACCCCTCGGAGCTGGAAGCGCGGCATCTGGTACGCCGCGTCTCGGCCACCGAAATTCGCCTGTTCTCGCACCTGCATTACTTCCTGAAGCCGGGTGAACTGCTCTCCGGCAACATCGAGGGCGAGTTCTACGAGCGCATCTGGCGCATGGCGCGTAGCGACAGTTTCGACGCCATGCCTGGCTGATCCTGGCGGATAGTCGTGCAGCCGGCGGATCGACGGCTGCACGAATCTTCCAGACATCGCCTCATCGCGCGCTATGCTGGCCGACCGGGCAAGCGGTACGGAGGCGGCCCATGCACAAAGACAACTGGATCGACCTGCTGCAGGATGCCGACACCGGCATCCAGAGCCTGCGCGCGCACTTCAAGGGCCACGCCTACGACCCGCACTGGCACGACAGTTACCTGATCGGCTTCACCGAATCGGGCGTGCAGCAGTTCCGCAGCCGCAACCAGCGCTACGTCAGCACTACCGGCAAGGTGTTCTTCCTCGAGCCCGGCGATATCCATGACGGCGACGCGCCCACCGAGGGCGGCTTTACCTATCGCACCCTGTACCTCGACGCCCCCTGGCTTGAGCGCGAGATCGCCACGCTGTTCGAGGAGGCACCGGGCAATTGCCAATTGGCGGTGCCCGAGTTGCTGATCGACGACCCGCAGCTTGCCCGGCACATCGACAACGCCTTCCAGGCCGTGCATGGCCATGACCTGAAGATCGTCCGCCAGAGCGCCATCGACGATCTGCTCGATGGCATGACCCGTCACCTGCACTGGCGCCAGCGCGGCACCAGGCAGGCGCATCTGCCGCTGGTGGCACAGCGCGCGCGGGACTTCCTGCACGCCAACCTGACCGCCGACATCGGCCTCGACGACCTGGCCCAGGCCAGCGGCTGCGACCGCTTCCGCCTGACCCGCGCGTTCAAGCAGGCCTTCGGCCTGCCGCCCCATGCCTACCTGATACAACTGCGCCTGGCACGAGCCCGACAGTTGCTCGGCCGCGGCCTGGCCCCGGCGGACATCGCCGCCGACCTCGGCTTCGCCGACCAGAGCCACCTCGGCCGCTGGTTCCGCCGCGCCTATGGTGTGACGCCCGCGTACTACCGCAAGCGCTGCTCAAAGCTTCCAGACTGAGCCCGCCCCGCTGGCGATGATGAACTCCCACCGATTCACTGGAGTTCCCGCCATGCACCTCGCCCAGTTCAGCCAGTGGCTGCCCTTCCTGCTCTTCGCTTTCGTCGCCTCCATCACGCCCGGTCCCACCAACCTACTGGTGTTCAGCAACAGCGCGCGCTTCGGCTGGAGTGCGGCGTTACCGATCATGCTTGGCGGCTGCGGCGCCGCAGCGGCGCTGGTGCTGGCGGTGGGCAGCGGGCTGGGCGAAGTACTGGCCAGCCTGCCACGGGTGCAACAGGCGATGAGCGCAGTCGGCGTGCTCTGGCTGAGCTGGCTGGCCTGGCAGATCCTCCGCAGCCCGCCGGCAGACCTGAAGCGCGATACCGACGCCGCGCGCCTGGGAGCGGTAGGCGCTGCCGCGCTGCAGCTGGTCAACCCCAAGACCTGGATGATGGCGCTGGCGGTGATCAGCGTATACGCCGGCTACGGCGCCGATCGATTGGACCGCGTGCAACTGCTGTCGCTGCTGTTCTTCCTCGTGTCGATTCCCTGCATGGCGGTCTGGGCCGGCCTGGGTATCGGCAGCCAGCGCCTGCTCTCGCCCCGGCAGATGCAGCGGCTCAACCAGTTGATGGCAATCCTGCTGCTGGTCTCGGCCTGGGCCGGGGTATTGCTGTAACAACCTAGAGAATGCCGTCGCGCCGCAGGTACTCGCGCAGGTGCTCGATGAATGCGTGGATCTTGCGCGTCGCCCGGCGGTTGCTCGGGTAGACCGCGAGAATCTGCGCGCCGAAGGTGTCGGGTTCGAAGAAGTAGTCATCCAGCACCGTCACCAGCCGCCCGCTGCGCAGATATTCCAGCACGCTCCAGCGCGGGCACGGCAACAGGCCGTGTCCGGCAAGGCAAGCGGTCAGCAAGGTGGCCTGGTTGTCGCTGCTCAACCGGCCATTGCGCGGCGTGGAAAAGCGCATGCCGTCCACGTCGAACCACCAGCGGTCGTCCAGCGCCGGGTGGCGGTAGACCAGGCAATCGTGGTCAATGATTTCGCTCGGATGGCTGGGTGCACCGCGCCGCTCAAGGTAAGCGGGGCTGGCGCACATCGCCAGGCGGCTTTCGGCCAGCGGCTGGGCTATCAGCCCTGGCAGGTCGCTGTTGCCCATGCGCAGGGCGAGGTCGTAGCGGCCGTCGAGCAGATCGACATAACTATCGCAGAGGTCCACCTGCAAGCGCACGTCCGGGTGCAGGTCGAGGAATTCGGCACAGGCCCGGTCGAGGAACACCGGGCCGACGATCAGCGGCCCGGTGATGCGCAGCACGCCCCGCAGGCTGTGCTGCAACTGGGCGATCTCCTCGGTGGTTTCGCGCATCCGCGCCAGCACCTCGCGAGCACCATCCAGGTAGAGCTGGCCAGCCTCGGTGAGTGACATGCTGCGCGTGGTGCGCTCGAACAGCCGCGCGCCGACATCGATTTCCAGCTGGCCGACCGCCTTGGTCACCGCCGATGGGGTCTTACCCAGTTGCTCGGCGGCACGGCTGAAACTGCCGGTCTCGGCACTGGCGACGAACATTGCCAAGCTGCTGAATCTGTCCATCGTCATTCGTGCCAATCCTTCACAAGTGTTATGCCCGTTAGCGACTTCCGCGGCACACGCCACGCCATTAGCCTGCACTGCAGACCAACAATAATCCATCGAAAAGCAGAGGAAAGTCATGCACGGCATGCTCAAGGGAGCGCTGGCGCTCGCCATCGCACTCGGTACTTTTGAAGCACAGGCACAGAACGCGGACCTGATCCTGTACAACGCCAAGGTCTTCACCGCCGAACCTGGCCAGCCGCTGCAGCAAGCCATCGCAGTCGCCGGCGGCAAGGTACTGCAGGTGGGCTCCAACGAGGACATCCGCAAGCTCGCCGGCAGTGGCAGCAAGCAGGTCGACCTGGGCGGCAAAGTGTTGATGCCCGGATTCATCGACAGCCACTCGCACTCCATCTTCGGCGGCCTGGAGCTGATCTCCGCCAGCCTGCAGGATGAGCAGATGGACCTCGATGCCTTCGAGAAACGCCTCAAGCAGGACCGCGACAGCGGCAAGGCCAAGGTGCACGACACCGTGGTGATGAACGGCATGAACTCCACCTACTGGTCCCAGGCCGACGGCCTGGCCAAGCGCTTCAACCAGGGCGAGTGGAAGGACACCCCGGTGGTGCTGATCGGCAGCGACCACCACACCGCCTGGGCCAACGCCGCCATGCTCAAGCGCGCCGGGCTGGATGCCAAGCGCGTGCGCGGCCTGAGCCCGCTGGAGCAGCAGAACGTCGCCCACGACAAGGACTTCAACCCCAGCGGCTTCCTGGTCGACTCCGGTTTCGACCTGGTGGCCGCCGCCATGCCGGTGCCCGACGCCGCCACCATGGACCGCGCCGGCATGGCCGCGGTGAAGTACAACAACAGCCTGGGCATCACGGCCTGGATGGACCCGGCCGCCAACGGCACGCCCGGCGAGGCGCTGTTCGCCATCAAGCCCACCGAGAAGACCGTCGGCGTGCTGCCGGTCTATCGCGACCTGGCCCGCGACGGCCAGCTCACCGCCCACGTTGCCGCACTGCAGGTGGTGAACCCGAGAAGTACGCCGGCCGATCTGGACGTGATCGAGAAGGTCCGCCAGCAGTTCCAGGGCATCCCCAACCTGACGCTGCCGGGCATCAAGGTCTTCGCCGATGGCGTGATCGAGTTCCCGGCGCAGTCCGCCGCGCTGCTGGAGGACTACAAGAACAGCCACAAGCCGGGCGAACTGCTGATCGATCCGAAGCACTTCGGCGAACTGGTCAGCGCTGCCGACGCACGCGGCTGGCTGGTGCACATCCACGCCATCGGCGACCGCGCGGTGCGCGAATCGCTGAACGGATTCGCCCAGGCGCGCAAGGACCGGCAGAGCGGCGTGACCCACTCGATCACCCACCTGCAACTGGTCAACCCCAAGGACTTCCCGCGCTTCAAGGAGCTCGGCGTCATTGCCTCGATGCAGCTCGACTGGGCCGCCGCCGAGCCCTACACCGTGGAGCTGGTGAAGCCCTACATCGCCGATGAGACCTACCGCTACATGTATCCGGCCAAGTCCCTTCTGGACAATGGCGCCACCATCGCCGGCGCCAGCGACTGGCCGGTCTCCACGCCGGACCCGCTGAAAGCCATCTACCAGGCCGTGACCCGCAAGGGCGAGGAAGGCGTACTCAACGCCGCCGAGCGCGTGGACCGCCAGACCATGTTCTACGCCTACACCCGCAATGCCGCGCAGACGATCGGCCTGAGCGACAAGATCGGCACCCTGGCGGCCGGCAAGCAGGCCGACATGGTGGTGCTCGACCGTGACGTGTTCACCGTTCCGGACCAGCAACTGGACGAAGCCCGCGTGCTGCACACCCTGTTCGAAGGCCGCGAAGTCTACCGCGCCGACGATCAACCGGCTCTCTGAGCCGGGCTCCTGCGCCGGGGTCTGAACAGCCCCGGCGCCTTGCCCGCCAGCCCTGCCCTCCCTTCACGCTACCCGGCATAGCCGGGAAGGCGGGTGCTGCGCGGGATTTTTCATCTGCCCACAGACAATCACAACAAAGGGACTTCCCGCATGAATCGCCCCCATTGGCTGGCCGGCGCGCTGCTCGCCTGCGCGCCGCTCACCTCCGCCCTGGCCGTCGAGCTGGGCCACGACTTCAACCTGCAGATCGACACCGCGCTGGTCAGCGACTACCGCACCCGTGGCATCTCGCAGACCCAGGGCGACCCGGCCCTGCAGGTCGGCGCCACCCTGCAGCATGCCTCCGGCGCCTACCTGGGCGTATGGAGTTCCAACGTCGATTTCGGCGGTGGCCTGAAGACCCGTCAGGAAATCGACTACTACGGTGGCTGGTACTGGCAGGCCGACGAAAACATCGCCCTGGACCTGGGCTATATCAAATACGCCTACCCCAAGGAAAGCCAGTTCAACCAGAGCGATACCTACGCCATCCTCCACGCCTACGGCATCGAGCTCGGCGCCTACTACGGCAACGATTACCCGACCTACTTCGGCGAGGACCAGGCCAACCTCTACACCTACCTGGCCTACAACGCCGAGCTGCCGGAGGAGTTCAAGCTGCGCGTGCGCTACGGCCGCAACGACGCCAAGGACCCGCTCTATCTTTCCGGCGACGGCAGTACCCGCGACACCTACCACGAGTGGGAAGCCAAGTTGAGCCATGAATGGGTGGGCTTCGACTGGGCGGTGAGCTACATCGACACCGACCTGTCGCAGAACGAATGCCGGACCCAGTTCGGCTTCGGCGACGCCTGCACCGCAACGGTAGTGGCCAGCGTTTCCCGAAGCTTCTAACGCAGCGGTGGCGGACGGGGCGGCGTGGCGTCCCGTTCGCCCAGCAGGGCGATGGCGCACAAGGCCAGCGCGGCGACGTTGGTAGAGACCGGATTGAAGGCGCCCAGCAGCAGTTCCGGGGCGAACAGCGCCACATCCACCAGCAGGCCCAGCAGCGCAGCAGCCGCCAGCCATAGCGGCCAGCGGCTGCGGCGCAGCAGCAGGATGGCCAGGGCCAGGACGATCTCGGCGGCGCCCGCGACCTCGGCAATACGCTGGGTGGAGAGCGGCCAGCCGTGGGCCTCGATCATCCGCACTTCGTCCGGGCTGAGGAACAGCAGCTTGGGCACCAGGCCGTGGTAGAGGAACACCAGGCCCAGCGCCAGGCGCGCGATGGCCGCGCTAGTCATTGCCGAGGAAGCGCCCGCGGTACTGCGGCGAGGGCACCAGGCACTGCTCTTCGCGGCCAAACAGGCGATAGCGGTTGAGGGCGATACGGTCGTAGCACCAGTCGCGCAGTGGCCGTGGAATCAGCCAGAGCACCCGCAGCCAGTTCCACGGCGCCGGCAGTTGGCCGATCACCCGCAGGAAGGCGTCGCTGCGCTCGAAGCCTTCGCGTCCCTCGACGTAGAGCATGGTGTCGAAGTACTCGGTGGGCAGGCCGAACCAGTCGAGGATCGCCTGCCCCTCGGCGGACTGCACGCTGCACAGCTTTACCCGGCGCTCGCGGTCGTGCTGCAGGAGGAAGCGGCTCCAGCCGTTGCACAGGCGGCAGGTACCGTCGAACAGCACCACTTTATCGTCGGGCTGCATGTTGGGAGGCAGAGCCATGGGGTCGTCTCCAGATCCCTGATGCCTCAACTGTGCCCTCCGCGTGTGACAAGTCCTGCTCTTCATCGCTCATCCATTGGCGAGGGAGTACAAACGGTATTCGACCCAGCCCGGCCCCAGCCGGCCCTCACCCACCGCCAACTGGTGGTTGAGCCAGCGGTAGCGGTCGTCGCCGACCTCGAAACGCGGCTGGATCATGAAATAGGTGTCGCCGAACTCGGTACTGTCGCCCCGCGAGACTGCGTGGATGATCTTCGGGTTGGCCACCAGCAGTCCGTTGTGCTGCATCAGGATACGCGCGCCGTCGTCGGTGCGCAGCACCAGGCGCACTTCCAGGTGCCAGCCGCCATCGCCATCCACCAGGATCCAGTCGCCGCCACCGGGCAGCACTTCGCCGCTCAGGCGCTGGCCCTTGAAAGTGCCGCCGCCGGCCGCCGAGATCAGCCGCTGGCCCTGGGGCACGCGGCCGATTTCCAGCGGCACGCTGGCCTTCACGTTCATCTCCATCAACGGCTCAAGCTTCATCGCAGCGCTCCTGCGCAAGGTCGTCGTAGACGCATCAGTAAAGCAGCCGCAAGCCCGCGCGGCCATCCGCCTAGGACGGCGTGGCGAAGCGATAGCGCAGCAGCCGGCCCATGCGACGCATCGCCGGAATGGCCAGGGTGATCTCGTAGAGCAGGCGCATGCCCAGGGGCAGCCGGGCAATCTGCTCGCGGTCGTAGGCGGCGATGGCATCGGCGAACTGCAGGGCCGGGACCTGCTGCTCCAGCTCCCGGGGCTCGTCGATCCCCCAGTGCAGCACGGCGCCGGTACGGCGGATCATCGGGTTCCACTGCAGCAGGCGAATGCCCAGGCGGCTGTAGCCATCGAGTACCAGTTCGCCCTGATGGAAGTGCGCTACCAGGGCGCGCAGCAGCCAGGGAACCTTGTCCGCCTCCACGTAGGGCAGCGCGCCTTCGGAAAGCATCAGCACCGGCCGCCCTGTCGGAATCAGGCGCCACCAGTCCGGTGTGGTCAGCGCGCTGGCCAGCAGGTGGCAGTTCTCCCGCGCGGGGTACAGGCGCTCGCGCAGCGCGATCACTTCAGGGAAGTCCAGCTCGAACCATTGCACGGTGGACGACGGGTCGATGCGGAAGATCCGACTGTCCAGCCCGCACCCCAGCTGCAGCACCACGCAGGCCGGATGCCGCGCCAGGAAGTCGCGTACCCAGTCGTCGAACAGCTTGGCCCGCAGGGCAATCCCCACCTGCTCCGCGCGGCCGATGCGCAGGCGGGCGAAGTCATAGTCGATCTGCTCCACGGCGCGGCACGAGAAGTGGTCCCGCAGCAGGCTGTCGGGCAGCTCGCTCTCCTTCGCCTTGGCGTAGAGGGTGATCAGCAAAGTTTCCGGCGTACCGCGCAGGCCGATGCGTTCCACGTCACTCGTGCAGGTAGTAAAGCTTGTTGACGATCTGCCAGCCGTTGCCGACCTGCAGCAGCGACAGGTAGTCGGTGAAGTGCATGCCCATGAACTCGTCGGTGACCTTGGCCACTGCGCTATCACCGGTGATGTCCAGGGACTTCAGCTCCCACGCCGGCGGCGCACCTTCGGCAGGCGGCGATTCGGCCTTGATGGCGCCGATGAACTCGTCCAGCGAGGCCCACTCCAACGCGCCGTGGTAGTTGCCGATGATCTTGCAGGAAGGATGGAAGGCCTGGCGCAGCCGGGCCTCGTCACCGAAAGTCATGCCCTCGACGTAATCGGTCAGTACCCGATTGATGGCGGCGCCGTCCGCCGTGTAGTTGCTCATCGCTGTTGCCCTCCCAGGCCATCTTGGCCATGGAGGAAGGCTAGCACCCTGCCCCGGCCGCGCCCTGGGGGGCGACGATCGGGGCCGGTGCGTGGTGCGGAGTCAGACCACCGCGAGGTGCTGCTTGCGGTTCGGCGGCGGGAAGGCGGCGTCGAGGGCGTCGAGGTCTTCGGGCGTCAGCCGCAATTGCAGCGCGGCGGCATTGTCGCGCACGTGCAGCGGCTCGACCGCCTTGGGAATGGCGATCACTCCCGGCTGCTGGATCAGCCAGGCCAGGGCGACGCGGGCCGGGGTGGCGTCGTGGCGGCCGGCGATATCCGCCAGTACCCGATCGCGCAGCAGGCGACCGCCCTGGCCAACCGGGCAGTAAGCCATCAGCGGCATGCGTTCTTCCTGGCACCAGGGCAGCAGGTCCCACTCGATACCGCGCTCCTCCAGGCTGAACTGCACCTGGTTGGTGGCGCAGGCCGGTTCGTTCAGCTCCTGCATATCGTCGAGGTCGAAATTGGAGACGCCCCAGCGCTTGATCTTGCCCGCCTCGCGCAACCGCTCGAAGGCATCCACGGTTTCATCCAGCGGGTACTGACCGCGCCAGTGCAACAGGTAGAGGTCCAGGCAATCGGTACCCAGGCGCCGCAGGCTGCGTTCGCAGGCCTCGGGGATGCCACGCCGGCTGGCGTTGTGCGGGTAGACCTTGCTGACCAGGAAGACCTGCTCGCGCAGCCCGGCAATAGCCTCGCCAACCACCTCCTCCGAACCGCCCTCGGCGTACATCTCGGCGGTGTCGATCAGGGTCAGGCCCCGCTCGATACCTTCGCGCAGGGCGGCGACCTCGCGCTTGCGCTGGAAGCTGTCCTCGCCCATGCGCCAGGTACCCTGGCCGATGGCGGGTACGGCGGTGCCGTCGGCGAATACCACAGTGTTCATCTCGTGCTCCTTCTGACTGTTCGTTACGGGACACGGGGCCGGCCGCCCGAAACCGGGCGACGGGCACTCAGGGTAGCGCAGAAGCAGCTGGCGGGGCGTGGATCAGCGATTGGTCTGCAGGTTGCGCCGGGCGGCGTGGCGCTCGATGGCCAGGTCGATCAGGCGGCTGACCAGCTCGCTGTAGGTCATCCCGGCGGCCTGCCAGAGCTTGGGATACATGCTGATGCGGGTGAAACCGGGCAGCGAGTTGAGCTCGTTGACCAGCACCTCGCCACTGTCGGTGAGGAACACGTCGACCCGTGCCAGCCCGGAGCATTCCAGGGCGATAAAGGCGTCTACCGCGAGCTGGCGGATACGCTCGCCGGCCTCGGCCGGAATATCCGCCGGCACCACGACCTTGGCCGCATCCTCGTCGATGTACTTGCTGTCGTAGGAGTAGAAGCCGCTGCCGACGACGATCTCGCCGCAGCCGCTGGCGATCGGCTGATCGTTGCCCAGCACCGCGCACTCGATCTCGCGGCCCTTGACGGCGGCCTCAACCAGCACCTTGTCATCGAAGGCCAGCGCCAGGCGCACGGCTTCGTCGTACGCGGC
This sequence comes from Pseudomonas sp. HS-18, assembly GCF_020401845.1. Classification (NCBI taxonomy): domain Bacteria; kingdom Pseudomonadati; phylum Pseudomonadota; class Gammaproteobacteria; order Pseudomonadales; family Pseudomonadaceae; genus Pseudomonas; species Pseudomonas sp. HS-18. Next base: position 1,580,132 of record NZ_CP084413.1, on the reverse strand, counting down.
CTCGTCCTCGACCTTGCTGACGCCCACCGACGAGCCCATGTTCGCCGGCTTGATGAACAGCGGCAGGCCGAGCTTGCGCTGCGCCTCGGCAAACGGCGTGCGGGCGGCACTCGCGCGGGTCAGCGTGAGGAACGGCGTGATGGCGATGCCGGCGTCGCGCAGCAGGCGCTTGCTCACGTCCTTGTCCATGCAGATGGCCGAGCCGAGCACGTCGGAGCCGACGAAGGGAATATCGGCCATGCGCAGCAGGCCCTGCAGGCAGCCGTCCTCGCCCAGGGTGCCGTGAACGATGGGGAAGATCACGTCGACGTGATCGAGCAGTTGGCGGCTGCCGGTTTCCACCAGTTGCCGCTCGGCCTTGCCCGGCACCACGGCCAGCTCGCGATTGGAACGGTTCAGCGCAATGAGGGCCGGGTTTTCCTGGTTGAGCAGGTAGTCGGAGGCATCGTTGAGGTGCCAGCGGCCTTCCTTGTCGATACCGATCAGCACCGGTTCGAAGCGCTCGCGGTCCAGCGCGTCGACGATGTTCTTCGCCGATTGCAGCGACACCTCGTGCTCCGCCGAACGCCCACCGAAAATCACTCCAACGCGCAACTTGCCCATGACAACCTCCCAAGGATCGATGGGCGCTTTCTAACACGGGCTCCCGCGCTTGGGTAGGAACAGTGAGCGGCGAACAGACAGGACGCTTGCGTTCAAAACCGGCGCAGCGCCTGCGCCAGTTCGCGAGCCGCCTGGCCGCTGTGCACGCCAGGGAACAGATGAGTGAACGGCAAGGCCACGAAGCGCCCTTCGCGCACGGCGCGCAGTCGCGACAGCACCGGGTCGGCACGCAGCGTTTTCTTTTTCTGCTCGGCCGTGGACCACAGCGCATCGGCCAGCAGGATCACGTCCGGATCGCGTGCCAGCAGTTGTTCGGTGTTGGCGGTGAAGCTGCCCAGGTCGACATCCTCGAACAGGTTGTGCGCACCGGCGGCATGCAGCAGCTGTGTAATGACTCCGCGCCGGCCCTGGCTCTCCAGTCCGTTGCTGGCGCTGTCGAGATAGAAGACGTCCAGCGGCTTGTGGTGGGCAAAGAGGCGGCGGGCTTCGGCCAGCTCGGCGCGTTGCTGGCGAATCAGTTCCTGCGCCCGCTCCTGCTCGCCAAGAATTTCGCCCAAGGTCGTCAGGTCCGTCTCGACACCGACGAACAGATCATCCGTCCACACCCCGCACCCAGCATCCAACAGGTAGCTCCCGACACCCTGGCCGGCCAGTTCTGCGCGGGACAGGTTGCCCAACCGGAAGGCCGAGTCGAAGCCGGCCACCACCAGGTCCGGCTTCAGCGCGTAGACCGCTTCCGCCGCCGGGTACTGGCGCGCCAGCAGCGGCACGCCGCGATAGCGGCCGCCACTCAGGTTGAGGTCGTCATCGATGTAGGCCACGCCGATCAATCGCGACCCGGCGCCCAGCGCCAGCAGCAGGTCGGCAGCGTGCTGGTTGAGGGCGAGGATGCGTTGCGGAGGGTGATCGATGTGCCAGTCCTGCGCGCAGTTGCGGTAGTCCTGGGCAGTGGCCGTCGCCATGCCCTGCAGCAACGCCACCCCGAGCGCCAATGCCAATGTGTAGGAGCGAGCTTGCTCGCGAACCAAACCGGGCACCGATGGCATCAAGCGCTTCGCGAGCAAGCTCGCCCCCACAAAGAGCCATGCCGGCCTCATGCTTCGTCATCCACGCGCAAATCCGCCACCGGCACGCCATCGCGCAGGTGCTCGGTCACCACCCGACAAACCTGCTCATCACTGCGCAAGCCGTACCAGACGCGCTCGGGGTAGACCGTCAGCACCGGCCCGCGATTGCAGGGGAACTGGCAACCGGTGCGGGTCAGCAAGGCGCCCTTGGCGTTCTCGTAGAGGTCGTGGCGAATCAGTTCGCGACGCAGGGTCTTCCACAACGGCAACGCGCCCCGGCGCACGCAGCGCGGCCCCACGCAGAGGAACAGGTGATGACGATGCGGCGGCGGCGCGGACCAGTCGGGCTGCGACGGCACCGCACCGACACCCCGGCATTCCAGCTGCTGCGCCGGATCGTCGATCGCCGCCAGCACCGCACCGACGTCGAGCCCATGCCGGCCCAGCGCCGATGCCGTGATGCTCGGCACCGGCGCCTGCGGAAACTCATCCGCCAGTACCGCCAGTTCGGCGCGCAGCCAGTCGAGGTAGGCGCCGTCGGCGGCGGGCTCCAGGTCGACCAGCAACAACGACGCGGCATCGGCAAGCTGCGCGCGCGCTCGGGCCCAGAGCAGGTCGAAGCCCTCGCTGGTGTCGATGCTCTCGACACCCGCCAGACGCGCCGACACCTCGCGGTACAGGCGCTCGCCCTGGGCGCCGGCCAGCGGGCCGACCAGCAGGATGGCCCTCATCAGAAGCTGAAGGTGTAGCGCAGCTCGGCGGTGCGCGGCCGGCCGAGGTTGTCCACCTGGCGGATGCCGTTGCTGGTGCGGCCGGTGGCGTAGTCGCGGTCGAGCAGGTTATCCAGCAGCACGCTCAGACGATGCGCGCGGGCCGCGTCGAGGTAGCGATAGGCATCGCCGTCGAGCACGGTGTAGTGGCCGTAGTCGTCTTCCTGGGCGCTGACGATGGAGCCCACGTAGCGTGTGGCGAGGCCAGCGCCCCAGAGGTTGTCGTCATAGCCGGCTCGCACGCGGGCGAAGAAGTGCGGGATGTTGTTCACCGTCACGCCCTTGCGGCTGTCCACCAGGTTGCGCGTGGCGTCGGCGGAGAGCTGCCAATGGCGGCCGAACTGCCACTGGCCGTTGGCTTCCACGCCGCGCACTTCGATCTCGCCGTTGCCGTTCACCCATTGATCGCCCGCGAGGGTGATCAGGTCGGTGATCTCGCGGCGGAACAGGGTGACGCTGCCGCTCCACAGCTGGTCGAACAGCTCGCCGGTGTAATCCAGGCCCAGTTCGGCGTTGCGACTGCGCTCGGGCTTGAGGTCACGGTTGCCGACTTCGTCGCCCGGCTCGTTGACGAACAGTTGCTCGGCGGTGGGCAACTTGAAGGCCGTGCCGAACTGGCCGCGCAGCTTGAGTTGCTGGGTTAGGTCATAGAGCGAGGTCAGCATCCACACCGTGGCGCCTTCGCCGCCGGAGATTTCCTCGCGGCGCACGCCCAGGCTCGGGTGCCAGTCGGGCAGCGCGTCGATGCGCGGGCGCAGCTGGGCGTACAGCGCATGGGACTCGGCCTTGTCGTTGTCGATGATCAGCACATCGTCCTGGCCCTTGTACCACTGGTTGTCGCTCCCGAAGACCAGCTCGTGACCGCCACCGAACCTGGCCTTGCCTTCGAGCTGCGCCCCCCAGTCGGTAAAGCCCCAGTAGTCATTGTGATTGAGCACCTGGGTGCCGCCGCCCTGCAGGTTGTAGACGCGGTCGTAGCGGGTATCCCAGTCGTTGATGTGGGTCTTGGCGAACCAGCTGAAGTCGTCGTTGACGCTCTGCTGGAAGGTCGCCGTGGCGATCTGTTGCACGCGGTTGTTGCTGGTGTGATGGTTCGATGTCGGTCGGGCGAAGTCCAGCTCGGCGTCGGCGTACTGGTAGAACAGCTCCAGCCGCGAGGCATCGCCGATGGCCTGGATGGCCTTGGCGCCGAACACGTTGACGTCGTAGGAGCGGCGCTTGTCGCTGACGGTGTCGGTCATGTCGCGGTCGCGGTACGGCTGGTAGCCGTCGGAGCGGTTGTGGCTGACGTAGGCCATCAGGCCGAGGTCGCCCAGGCCGTTCTGCACGACTTTCTCCGCGCGGGCATCGCCGCTGCGGCCCTTGAACGTATCCAGGCCCAGGTTGACCTCGCCGGACGTCTCGCGCGAACGCGCGCTGCGGGTGACGATATTGATCACCCCGGACACCGCCTGGGTGCCGAACAGCAGGCCCTGGCCGCCCTTGAGCACCTCGATGCGCTCCACCGCGGTGGTCGGCAGGGTATCGATGTAGATGCCGCCGTAGAGGCGATTGTTCAGGCGCACGCCGTCCAGCAGGATCAGCGTGTCGTCGTTGCGCCCGCCCAGCAGCGAGTAGGTGCCGTAGTCGAACGGGCCGTTCTTCGGCGCGACGAACAGGCCGGGCACGTACATCTGCAGCACGCGGGTGATGTCGGCGCTGGGGCCGGCGCGCTCGATCTGCTCGCGGTCGATGACCTCCAGCTTGCTGCCGTAGCGCGCCATGTCGGCCACCGTGGTGGACTCCACGGAAGGCGCACTGACGATTTCATCGGCCAGGTCGAGGGGCGCTGCCACAAGCTGCGAACTCAGGGCGCAGAGGGAGAGAACGGGAGTCCAGCGCAGGGCGCGCCGGGAGATGGAAGCAGGAGAATGCAAGGTGATCGCCTCGAAATCGGGATTTCGCAGGCGGCGCAGCGACACCCGGAACGAGCGCGCCCCGGGAACCGGCTCACGCCCGCCCACCGCGGGTTTGCCAAACAGGTTCCAGGCCGGTCTCCGGGCTTGCGAGGGTCCTGGGGCATCCGCCTTCCCATGCTTGCGCACAGTGGCTTAGTGGATGCTCCGCTCGCTTACCGTTGCGGGGGCAGCGCCGGACTGATCGCACGAAGGCGACGCACCGGCTTCCCGTTTCACCCCACGCACGGCGGCGGGGGGCACCTGAAACGGGGCGCATATCAACACTTGCGATGGGAAAGCGTCAAGCTCGGGGCTTGCGCAGGATGTTGCAGGGCGAAGTCAGTGCCAGGGATCGTAGGTGCCGAAGCTCCAGATATGCCCTTCCGGATCACGGCAGGTGAAGCCCTGGCCGCCGTAGTCTTCGTCCTTGATGTCGATGACGATCTGCGCGCCGCCATCCACCGCTGCGCGGTACAGCGCTTCGGCGTCCTTCACCACCACGTAGATGCTCTGGGTACAGCCGCCGATCTCGTCGGGCTGGCGCATCAGGCGGCCGTACTCGTTGTCGTGCAACGAGCCGAGCATCACCAGGCCGCTGCCGTCGGCCAGCGCCAGCTGCGCGTGGGCGATTCCGCCGTGGTCATCGGCAACGACCAGTTGCCGCTGGAAGCCGAAGGTGGCGCACAGCCAGTCGATGGCCTGGGGGGCATCGCGGTAGCGCAGGCAGGGAATGACACTGGGGCGGGCGACGGAGGCGGGCTGGGACATGGCGATCTCCGGGGCAGGACGGGCGCAATGCTCTGAGCATAGTCGCCCGTTTTTCGCTCTTCAGCGCTGCGCGGCGACCAGCAGCAACATCGGCCGCTCGCGTTCTTCGGCCAGTGCCGGATTGGCCTGCACCTGCCCGGCGCTCGGGCCCCAGTCCTCGACGTGGCGCAACGTCAGCCCCGCGCCGATGACCGCATTCAGGATGCTGCCCAGGGTGCGGTGCTGCTTGATCACTCCCTTAGCGAGCCAGTCGGTGCGGCGCTCGCCTTCGTCCTGGTAGTGATCCACCGGCCAGCAGCGGCGGCCATCGCCATCGACGACCCAGCCCGGCTTGAGCGAGGCCATGTAGATCGGGTGTTCGATGGAGAACACCAGGCTGCCGCCGGGGCGCAGCGCATCGTGTACGTTGCGGAAGAAATGCGGCAGGTCTGCGAGGTAATGCAGGGTCAGCGAGCTGTAGGCGAGGTCGAAGGCCGCGGTGGGCAGTTCGAGTTGGTCGAGGTCGGCATGGAAGTAGCTCACCTGCGCGGCGTCGGTGTTCGCCCGTGCGTGGTCGAGCATTTTCTGCGACACGTCCAACCCGCTCACCGTGCGCGCGCCCTGCTCCGCGGCGTAACGGCTGAACCAGCCATAACCGCAACCGAGGTCGACCACGTCCAAGCCTTCCAGCGGCGGCAACAGCGAACGCAGCGAAGCCCACTCCGGCGCGCCGTCCAGGCCATGCTGCGAACGTGGCAGCTGGGCGTAGCCCGCGAAGAATTCGGGATTGTCGTAGATGTTCTGCGCCATGGATCGGCACTCCTTTCTGACGGACCAAGGATCGATTGTCTGCGCCAGGGACGGGGCCGGCAACCCGATGAGGTCAATGCAGGGGTGATCGAAGCGCAATTTCCTGCAAGACCGCCCGCCGGGCCCGCCGTAGTTTCGGGAGAAAGATCCCCAGGAGGAAACACCGTGACCCAACGCCAACCGATCAACCTGCAGGACAAGCTCGGCCGCATTACCGAAACCTGGCAACCGCGGGTGATCGCCGAGATGAACGACTACCAGTTCAAGGTGGTGAAGTTGCACGGCGACTTCGTCTGGCACAGCCACGCAGACACCGACGAAACCTTCATCGTGCTCGACGGCGAACTGCGCATCGACTTCCGCGACGGCCCGCTGACCCTGCGCGCCGGCGAGCTTTACGTGGTATCGCGCGGCGTGGAGCACAAGCCGTATGCCGAGCGGGAAGTGCAGGTGATGCTGATCGAGCCGCGCGGCGTGCTGAATACCGGGGATCAGGGCGGCGAGCGGACGGCGGAGAATGATCGGTGGATCTGATCAGCTCTTGACGGGCACTTCCGCCGCTTTTGCCCCAAAGCGCTTGCGGTAATCACTCGGCGCCATCCCGGTGATTTTGCGGAAGGTGCTGCGGAACGAACCCGGATCGAGGTAGCCGACCGTATAGGCGATGTGCTCCACCGTGCCGTTGGTGAACTCCAGCAGCTCCCGCGCCTTGCCCACGCGCAGGTGCTGGCAGTACTCGGTGGGCTTGAGCCCGGTGGCGGCGCGGAAGCGGCGCAGGAAGGTGCGCTCCTCCAGCCCGGCCTGGGCGGCCATGGCGGCGAGGCTGACGTCCACCGCGCCATTGCCCTGCAGCCAGTGCTGGACCTTGAGGATCGCGGCGTCGCCATGCCCCAGCAGCGGCGCGAAGTTGCTGCCGCACTGCTGGGCGCTGTCGCTGTGCTCCACCACCATGAAGCGTGCGGTGCGGCTGGCGATGCTCGGGCCGAGCAGGCGGTCGACGATGCGCAGGCCCAGCTCCGACCAGGCCATCAGCCCGGCGGAGGTGATCAGGTCGCCATCGTCGACCATGGGCTTGTGCGGCTCCAGGCGTACGCGCGGGAAACGCTTGGCAAAGGCTTCGGCACCGCTCCAGTGAGCGGTGGCGCTGCGGCCGTCGAGCAGCCCGGCTTCGGCTACCAGCAGCCCGCCGATGCAAACCGAGCCTACGATGGCGCCCTCGCCATGGCGCGCAGCAAGCCAGTCGGTGAGGTTGCGCAGCGGCGCGACGTCGGGCAGGCCGAACAGTGACGGCGGCACCAGCACCGCGACCAGGCGACTGTCAGCGCCGGGATGCGTATCGAAGACACGATGCGGTTCGCTGCCGGCCTCCCCGCACCAATGGCTGACGCGCAGTGCCGGCAGCTGAGCGCCGGCCTCGTCGCCGGCGATGCGCTCCGCCACCGCGAAGAGATCGGTCAACCCGTGCAGCGCCGCCGTCTGCACGCCGGGATAGAGCAGCAACCCGATCTCGACGACGCTCCGTTCCACAGCCATTGTCAGTTTTCCCCTGGTTATTGTCGTTCCACCTGATCCCCGCTCGGCGAGCGGCGAACCATACTGGTCCCACTTCCTCACCACTCAAAAGGAATTCGGAAATGGCCAAGCAAGCGCTCATCCTAGTGGATATCCAGAACGACTACTTCCCCTCCGGCAAGTGGCCGCTGGTCGGCATCGAGCCGGCCGCCGACCAGGCCGCCAAGGTACTCGCCGCCTTCCGCGAGCGCGGTGACCTGGTGGTGCACGTACGCCACGAGTTCGAAAGCGCCGACGCCCCGTTCTTCGCCCCCGGCAGCGACGGCGCGAAAATCCACCGCAAGGTCGCCAACCTGCCCGGCGAGCCGGTGGTCCTGAAGCACTTCGTCAACTCGTTCCGCGACACCGACCTCAAGGCCATCCTCGACCAGCACGGCGTCGACTCCGTGGTCGTTGTCGGTCACATGAGCCACATGTGCGTGGACGGCGTGGTGCGTGCCGCCGCCGATTTCGGCTACACGGTAACCGTGCTGCACGACGCCTGCGCCACGCTGGACCTGGAGTTCAACGGCGTGAAGGTGCCGGCCGCCCAGGTCCATGCCGCCTACATGGCCTCGTTTGCCTTCGCCTACGCCGAAGTGCTGTCCGTCGCCGAGTATCTGAACCGCTGATTTACAGGGCTCGGCAAAAGGGCCTCCATGGAGGCCCTTTTTTCGTTTCGCAACACGCCGCAATACGGCCGATGCACTGCCGAAGCAAGACGTGAGAAGTTGCCCAACATTCAGTTGGCTTTCCGCTATTATCGACGCTCGATCGCCTGCCGATAAGGACATCCCATGAGCGTTTCCTCGATCATTACCCTCGCCATCATCGCTGGCGTGATCTTCCTGCTGATCAGTGTGTTCAACCGTCTGGTGGCGCTGCGCAACCGCTACCAGAACGCCTTCGCGCAGATCGAGGTGCAACTCAAGCGCCGCTACGACCTGATCCCCAACCTGGTGGAAACCGCCAAGGCCTACCTCAAGCACGAGCGCGAAACCCTCGAAGCTGTGATCGCTGCGCGCAACGCTGCCGTGGCCGGCCTGAAGGCCGCGTCCGAGCAACCGGGCGACGCCGGCCGCATGGCGCAACTGGCCGCCGCCGAGAATGCCCTGGGTGGCGCGATGGGTCGCCTGAACGTGACCCTGGAAGCCTACCCGGACCTCAAGGCCTCGCAGAACCTGCAGCAGGTCAGCGAGGAACTGTCGAGCACCGAGAACAAGGTCGCCTTCGCCCGCCAGGCCTACAACGACTCGGTGATGGAGTACAACACCTACCGCCAGTCCTTCCCCGCCAATGTCCTGGCCGCCACCTACGGCCACAGCAAGGACGCCAGCCTGCTCGAGTTCGAGGACAGCAAGGCAATCCAGGCCGCGCCGAAAGTCGCCTTCTAAAACCTCGGCGCAGGACGCGCGATGAACTTCTTCGAACACCAGGACCGCGCCCGCAAGCAGACCGGGCGCCTGGTCCTGCTGCTGACTATCGCCGTGGTGTGCCTGGTGACCATCACCAGCCTGGCGCTGGGCTGGCTCTGGCGTCACCTCGGCGAGCCTGCTCTGCACCTGACCTCGCGCGCCTCCCTGCCCGATCCGGAGCTGTACCTGTCGGTGGCCGCCGTGATCGTCGGCGTGGTCGTCCTCGGCGCGCTGTACAAGCAGGTGCAGTTGAGTGCGGGCGGCAAGGTCGTGGCCGAGAGCCTCGGCGGCCGCCTGCTCAACCTCAGCGCCAGCAATGCTGACGAGCGTCGGTTGCTGAACGTGGTCGAGGAAATGGCCCTGGCCTCCGGCTCGCCGGTGCCGCCGGTGTATGTGCTGGAAGACGGCTCGATCAACGCCTTCGCCGCCGGCCTGACACCCCGCGACGCGGTGATCGGCATTACCCGCGGCGCCATCGAGCAGCTCGACCGCAATGAACTGCAGGGCGTGATCGCCCACGAGTTCAGCCACATCCACCACGGCGACATGTTGCTCAACACCCGGCTGACCGCCCTGCTCCACGGCATGCTCCTGCTTGGCCTGATCGGCGGCATGCTGCTGCGCGGCTGGAGCGAGACCAGCACTGGCGTGCGCATCAGCAGCCGGAGCAGCAGCAACGACAAGAACGGCGGCGGCAGCGTGGTGCTGCTGGTGATCGGCGCCGGCGTGGTGCTTTACGTACTCGGCTATGTCGGCACCTTCTTCGGGCAGTTGATCAAGGCCTCGGTCAGCCGCCAGCGCGAGTTCCTGGCCGACGCCTCAGCCGTGCAGTTCACCCGTGATCCCTCGACTATCGCCGGTGCGCTCAAGAAGATCGGTGGCAACCCGCTGGGCGCCCTGCTCAGCGCCCCGCGCGCGGCAGAATTCAGCCATATGTACTTCGGCGATGGCGTGGGCAGCAGCTGGTTCGACACCCACCCGCCGCTGAAGGACCGTATTCGCCGCGTCGATCCGGGCTGGGACGGAAACTACCCGAAATTCGAACCACGCCTGGACGTGGCGCTGATGAACAAGCAAGCCTGGACCTCCGCCGTCACCGGCCAGCCGTACCAGCCCAGCGCCGTGGACGTGGCAGTGGCCGCCGTCGGCGCACCCACCATCGCGCACCTGCAGGAAGCCCGCAGCACCCTGCAACGCCTGGACGAGCGCCTGCAGCGCGCCGCCCATGACAGCGAAGGCGCCGAAGCACTGGTCTACGGCCTGCTGCTGGATAGCGACCCCGGCCTGCGGGCGCGCCAGCTGGAAGCGATCAAGCAGCGCCTCAACCTCAGCCTGGCGCTGCAACTGGACCTGCTGGAGGAGTCGCTGCTTCGACTCGATCCGGGCCAGCGCCTGCCCCTGCTCGACCTGGCCATGCCGGCGCTCAAGCAACTGGACGCCAAGGCCTTCCTCGCCCTGCGCGAGAACATGGCGCTACTGATCAAGCTGGACGGCAAGGTCAAGCTGCTGGAATGGACGCTGCTGCGCATCATCGAGCGCAACCTGCGGCCGGGCAGCGGCAAGATCGGCAACGTGGCACTGGCGGACCTGTCCGAAGCCTGCGCAACGCTGCTGGCCTTCCTCGCCCGCGTTGGCGAAACCAGCGACCTGCAGACCGAGCAGGCGTTCGCCGATGCCTGGAGCGGCCTGCCCTTCGCCCCCCGGCCGCTGCCGGGCGCCGCCAGCCTGCGCGAGCTGGAGACCGCACTGAAGCAGCTGGAACATCTGCGCCCGCTGCAGAAGCCGCAACTGCTCAAGGCGCTGGCGCGCTGCATCGAGCACGACGGGCGCATCACCGCTGGCGAAGCGGAGCTGATGCGCGCGGTGGCGGATATCCTGGATTGCCCGATGCCGCCGTTGCTGGCGACCTGAAGCGCCCTCAATCCAATCTGTAGGAACGAGCTTGCTCGCGAAACCGATTCCGCAGCGAAGTCCGTTCGCGAGCAAGCTCGCTCCTACAAAAGCCCCATGCTCTGGCTTTAAAGGATTTCCAGAGAAACATCCGCACGCTCCGGAATGCCCCTTTCAGGAGGCCTCGTTGAAGCGGAGTTTCAGGGGTTGAGCGACATGGATGTCGCGAGAGCCACGATGGGCCAGGGATGGCCCGTCGTGGCGTGCCCCTGAAACTTCGCTTCAACGAGGGAATTTTTCGCCCCAAGCGAAAAACCGGATGGAGGGGCAAGCCTTCTTGGTTACTTCTTCGGCGTTTGGAAGAAGTAACTCGCCCGAGGGGGCGAAACAGAATCTCTCGGCGCACACCAAAGCGGCGCAATAACACCCAATCCCAACTAAGTAATCACCCGTATGTCCCGCACAGGAGTGCCGTCCTAGGATGGCCAAAACCATACCTGGACAGACAACTCAATGCCCCACATCGCCATCGACTACACCGCCAACCTCACCAACGACCTGCTGCCTCTGGAACTGCCTGAAAAACTCCATGAAGCCGCAAAAGGCCTGGGCGTGTTCCCCAGCAACGGCCTGCGCACCTTCGCCCGCGCCATCGACCAGTTCCACGTTGGCGCCAACACCCGGGACGAAGCCTTCATCAACATCCAGATCCGCATCGCCCCTGGCCGCCCCGAGGAGTTGCGCCAGCGCATCGTCGACACCCTGTTCGCCACCGCCGAACAGACCCTCGCCGAACTCATCGAAAAACGCCCCATCGGCCTGCAACTGGAAATCACCGAACTCGACCGCAGCCTGACGCGCATGGCCGGCAGCCTGCCCACGGCGTAATCACCCAGCAAAAGAAAAGGGCCTCCGAAGAGGCCCTTTTTTCAATCGTTCAACCGCACATCAGGCGCGACTGGCGACGCTGCCCTGCTCCTTGGGAGCAAGGTTGAGCGCAAAGTACAGCACCGTCAGCAGCACCAGGAAGGCCGGGCCGATATACAGCGCGATGCGCGTATCTTCGAAGAACGCCATCAGCACCACTACCAGCACCAGGAAGGCCATGGCCAGGTAAGAGCTGATCGGGTACAGCCACATCCTGAACTGCAGCTTGCCGGCTTCGGCAGCGCTCAGCCCGCGGCGGAATTTCAACTGCGCCAGCAGGATCATCGCCCAGGTCCAGATGGCACCGAAGGTGGCGATGGAGGTCACCCAGGTGAACACCTTCTCGGGCACCAGATAGTTCAGCAGCACGCCCAGCAGCAGCGCGAAGATCGACAGCAGCAGCGCATTGCGCGGCACGCCGCCGCCGGAGGTCCTGGCGAACACAGCCGGGGCCTGGCCATGCTGGGCGAGGCTGTAGAGCATGCGGCCGGTGCTGAAGATGCCACCGTTGCACGACGACAGCGCGGCGGTGATCACCACGAAGTTGATGATGCCGGCGGCGGTCTTGATGCCCATGCGCTCGAAGGTCATGACGAAGGGGCTGCCCTGGGTGCCGATCTCGTTCCACGGGTAGATCGACATGATCACGAACAGCGCGCCCACGTAGAACAGCAGGATGCGCCAGAACACCGAGTTGATCGCGCCCGGGATTGTCTTCTGCGGGTTCTTCGCTTCGCCGGCGGTGAGGCCGATCATCTCCACGCCCAGGTAGGCGAACATCACCATCTGCAGCGACATCAGCACGCCGGTGATGCCGTGGGGCATGAAGCCGCCGTTGCTCCAGAGGTTGGAGATGCCGGTGGCGATACCGCCGTTGCCCAGGCCGAAGAAGATCATGCCGGCGCCGGCCAGGATCATGGCGACGATGGTGACGATCTTGATCAGGGCGAACCAGAACTCGAACTCACCGAAGGCACGCACGGCGATGAGGTTGATGGTACCCATGCTCGCCAGCGCGGCCAGCGCCCAGATCCAGCGCGGCACGTCGGGGAACCAGATGCCCATGTAGATGGCCACCGCGGTGATCTCCGCGACGCAGGTCACCAGCCAGAGGAACCAGTAGTTCCAGCCGGTCAGGTAACCGGCCAGCGGGCCGAGGTAGTCCTGGGCGTAGCGGGCGAACGAGCCGGCCACGGGATTGTGCACGGCCATCTCGCCGAGGGCGCGCATGATCACGAGGATGGCGAGACCGCCAATGATGTAGGAAAGCATGATGGCCGGGCCGGCCATCTGGATGGCCTTGGCGGAGCCGAGGAACAGACCGACGCCGATGCAGGCGCCCAGGGCCATGAGACGGATGTGCCGCTCGTTGAGATCCCTTTGGAGATCGTGGGACGACATGGTGATGCAACCTCATTTTGTTCTTGGGAAATATCAGCCGAGGACTCTAAGTGCAGTCGGGATGCGGAACCGCCGAAAAGGCTTCGCCACCGCGCCGGGCGGCACGGAGGGAGAAGTGTCTGGCAGTTCCAGGACGGCACACCGGAAGAGGCTGCCCGCTCTTGTGAAGCGGACGTGGGCATTGCGGGAGGACCACGGCTGAGGTCGCGGGCGAGTGTTACACAAGTAGGAGGGAATCGTCTGCACCACCAAGGTGCAATGTGACCAAAGGGATAGCGGCGTATCGCCACATCTTCCCGCGCCACCAGGGCCGGTGTAGAGCGGTTCAGCCGCCCAGCGGCTGAAACTCCAGCAGCAGCGAGCAGGGCTTGCCGGTGTCCGGATGACGAGGCTCGCGCAGTTGCCGCAGGCGCCAGCCGCTGGCGGCCAGCAGCGCCAGCCAGGACTCCAGGGTGCGGAAGAACCAGGGCATCGGTGCGCTGAACTCACCGCCGAAGGCAGCGAAGTCTTCCAGGCGCCAGCCGTCCACATAGGGCGCGTCACCGCAGGCGGCCCACGGATGCACGGTCTGGATCAGCAGCCGCCCGCCGGGATTGAGCCGCTCGCGAAGTACGCCGAGCAATGGTGCGATGTACTCGTCGAGCAAGGCGAAATTGCACACCAGGGCGTCGAACTGGCCGAGTGAATCTCCGGCTTCGATGAGTCCCGCGTAATCCATCACTTCATAGCGCCCACCGCCCGCCATCTGCGCGGCTTCAATGAGCGGTGCGCAAGCATCCACGCCGACACACTCGCTGCCCTTCTCGGCCAGCGCACGACACAACCAGCCTTCGCCGCAACCGATATCCAGCACACGGCGTGCCGGACCTTCGGCAATCGCGGCGAGGATCGCCGCGTCGGTGACCAGCCGTCGGCTCTCGATGCGCTGCTCGCGCACCGCGCGGGTCCAGGCATCGGCGTTGGCCTGCCAGCTCTGGCGGATTCGGGCGTCGTGGTCGGTCATGGCGATATCCGTGAGTGGGGAGAGGCGATCGCGGATCAATCCGCTCCTGTGCCGGTGACGGGCTACGGCGTCCTCAACGACTTGGGCACCGCCAGCCCCTTGGGCGGCGGCGTCTGCGGCAACGCCTTGCGGCACCCGGCATCACTGAACGGTCCGCCGATCTTCTGCCAGCCACTGCCCGGTGATGTCTGCTGGCAGGTATAGGCGCCATCGAGCTTGCTCTGCCATTTATAGAAGGGCATCGGCGCGGCGGCGAGGTTCAACGAAACGCCCAGCAGCGCGATCAGGGGCAAAAAGTACGAACGCATCGGCGGCCATTCCTGTCCAAATAATCACATTCCACCTGCTGGCCGTCGGCAAATCAATCCGGCGAGCCACGAACGGCACCTGGCGGCGCGCAGATTTTTCGCCGCCAACTACGCTGGAACTTAGGAAAGCCGCAGGTTAGGGGCTTTCGCGGCGCCGGGAGGGGCGTCGGCCATCACGTGGGCGGAGTTCGCTACCTGGGCTGTCGTACAAGCATGGGCGGGGCGTGAATATGGGCAACTCGAAGCATTCCGGTACGCAAGTGGCAGGCCAACCGGGAAGTCCGGGGCCCGGCCTTTCCCCACAGAAAGTGCATCACCACCGCTTCCTTCTTCTCTTCCTGTTTCTCCTGCCTTTGCTTGCCGCCATGGGTGCGGCGCTGCTGTATGAGGCGCGCACCTCCAAGCTGCAGGCGCGCGAGCTGGCACGCTACGCCACCGGCCTGACCTGGCGCCTGGAACAGGGCAGCACCGACGATGTGGTTTATCCACAAGGCGGCCCCTTCGATCGGCGCCTGGGCTATCAGCAGTTGCCGACCTTCCTGGGCCGCCTGCACGAGCGCAACTTCGTCACCCTGAGCCAGGCGCGCTTCTCCGATCCGCTGATGCAGTACACCGGCCACGGGATGTTCCCGCCCTACCCGGAGAAGGCCCAGGCCGGCGTCGATATCGCCGACTGTCGCGGCCTGCCGATCTACAACTTCCGCTACCCGCAGCGGCTCTACGCCAACTTCGAGAGCATCTCCCCGGCCATCGTCAACAGCCTGCTGTACATCGAGAACCGCGACCTGCTCGATCCCGACCGCCCCTACCTGAACCCCGCCATCGACTGGAGCCGCTTCACCCAGGCCTCCGTGGCGCAGGTGGGCAAGCTGGTCGGGCTGGGCAACCACGCCCCCGGCGGCAGCACCCTGGCCACGCAGATCGAGAAGTACCGCCATTCCGAGGATGGCCGCACCAACTCCATCACCGACAAGCTGCGGCAGATGGCTTCGGCCAGCGTGCGCACCTACCAGAACGGCGCCCAGAACATGGCCGCACGGCGCAACGTCGCCCTCACCTACCTCAACTCCGTACCGCTCTCGGCGCAGCCGGGTTACGGCGAAGTGAGCGGCCTGCCCGATGGCCTGTGGATCTGGTACGGCGCCGACTACCAGCAGGTCAACAAGCTGCTCAACGCCCCGCCCGGCTCCGGTGCGGAGCTTGCCGCGCAGGGCAAGGCGCTGCGCCAGGTCGTTTCGCTGATGATTGCCCACCGCCGGCCTTCCTGGTACCTCGCCCGTGGCCGCGACCAGTTGGCCGGGCTGACCGACAGCTACCTGCGCCTGCTCGCGCAGAACAACGTGATCGCCCCGAAACTTCGCGACGCGGCGCTCAAGCAGAAGCTGGTATTCCGCGATCCGCGCAGCGAGCCCAGCTTCACCCCGCTGGAAAACAACAAGGGCATCGGCCTTGCGCGCACCCGCCTGGCCGGCATGCTCGACGTGCCGCTGTACGACCTCGATCGCTTCGACATGAGCTTCACCACGACCCTGCAGCATGAACTGCAGGAGCAGGTCACCGGCTACCTGCGGCACCTGTCCGACCCGGACTTCGCCGAGCAGATCGGCCTGTTCGGCGAGCACCTGCTGTCCAAGGACAAGACCAGGGACGTGCGCTACAGCTTCACCCTGTTCGAGCGCACCCCCAGCGGCAACCGCGTGCGCGTGCAGACCGACAGCACCGAGCAGCCCTTCGACATCAACGAAGGCAGCAAGCTGGAGCTGGGCTCGACCGCCAAGCTGCGCGTGCTCGCCACCTACCTGGAAACCATCGCCGACCTGCACCAGCAGTACGCGCCGATGACGGTCGCCGAGCTGAAGAAGGTGGACATCGAACCGCTGGACATCCTCAGTCGCTGGTCCATCGATTACCTGATCGCCGCCAAGGACCGCAACCTGCCGGACATGCTCGCCGCCGCACTGCAGCGCAAGTACTCCGCCAGCCCCTATGAAAGCTTCTTCACCGGCGGCGGCGTGCACACCTTCAGCAACTTCCGCAAGGAGGACAACGGTCGCATTCCGACCCTGCAGGACGCGCTGCGCGAATCCATCAACCTGCCCTTCGTGCGCCTGCTGCGCGATCTGGTGCGCCACGACATCTACGCCAACGAAGGCAGCAAGGTTGCGGTGCTGGCCGACGACAAGGACCCGCGCCGGCAGGACTACCTGGACCGCTTCGTCGACAAGGAAAGCCAGGTCTACCTGCTGCGCTTCTGGCAGAAATACAAGGGCAAGGACAACGACGACCGCCTGAATACCTTCCTCGATGGCCTGCGCGCCTGGCCGGTGCGGCTGGCGGCGATCCATCGCTACCTGCAACCACAGGCCGATCTGCCGACCTTCACCGCCTTCCTGCAGGACCGCCTGAAGCAGGGCAAATACGCTGGCGACAAGCTCACCGACAAGCGCATCGAGGACCTCTACACCCGCTATGGACCGGGCGCCTTCGACCTCAATGACCAGGGCTACGTCGCCCGCGTGCACCCGCTGGAACTGTGGCTGCTGGGCTACCTGCAACGCCAGCCGGCGGCGACCTTCGCCGATGCCGTGGCCGCCAGCGGCGCCGAGCGCAAGCAGGTCTACGGCTGGCTGTTCAAGTCGCGGCACAAGTACGCCCGCGACAAGCGCATCCGCATCATGCTGGAGGTGGAAGCCTTCCTCGACCTGCATGAACAGTGGAAGCGCCTGGGCTACCCGTTCGACCACCTGGTGCCATCGCTGGCCACCGCGCTGGGCAGCTCCGGGGACCGCCCCGCCGCGCTGGCGGAGCTGATGGGGATCATCCTCAACGATGGTGTGCGCCAGCCGACCCTGCGCATCGATAGCCTGCACTTCGCCGCCGCCACGCCCTATGAGGTCACCCTCGGCCCGGAATCCAACAATGGCCGCCAGGTGATGCGTTCGGAGGTCGCCCAGGCTCTGCGCACTGCGCTGTCGCAGGTGGTGGACGCGGGTACCGCACGGCGCTTGTCAGGCACCTTCAAGCTGGCCAATGGCAACGCACTGGTGATGGGCGGCAAGACCGGCACCGGCGACAACCGCATCGAGAGCGTGACCCGCAGCGGCTGGGTGAAGAGTTCCAAGGCGATGAACCGCACGGCGACCTTCGTCTTCTACATCGGCCCACGCCACTTCGGCACGCTGACCGCCTACGTGGCCGGCAGCGAGTCGGACAACTTCAAGTTCACCTCGGCACTGCCGGTACAGGTGCTCAAGGGCATGGCGCCGATGTTGTCGAGCTACCTGGAGCCCGGGATCAGCACCGGCTGCCAGGAGCGCCTGGATAACCTGCGGGTGAGCTGGCGGTAAACCTGTAGGAGCAACTGTCTTCTCTGGATCGTCCGTCGCTGCGTCTTCCCCCTCACCCCAACCCTCTCCCTCAGGGAGAGGGGGCAGTCCGAGCCGACTGACGTGAAGGTTTGATCCTGCACCGAACGGTCCCCTCTCCCCTTGGGAGAGGGCTAGGGTGAGGGATGGCCCAAGCGCAGAGGTATCTCGTAGGAGCGGACTCCGTCCGCGATCGCCTCCAGTGCGCTGCGGACCCATCGCGGACGAAGACCGCTCCTACGAAAGTCCGACCTCACTTGCCCTGGACGCTCTTCACGTACAACGCCTCGACCTGCTCCCGCGCCCATGGGGTGCGACGCAGGAAGGTCAGGCTGGACTTGATGCTCGGGTCGTTCTTGAAGCAGCGCACGTCGATGCGCTTGGCCAACCCGTCCCAGCCGTACTGCGCCACCAGTTGGTTGAGGATGGCTTCCAGGGTCACGCCATGCAGCGGGTTCTTCGGTTTGTCGTTCATGCTCGGTGCCGTCGGGGAGAATGCGCGGCACCTTACCATCAAGCATCAGCCACCGGCGATCAGGCCCGCAGCCCGGCCACGCCGGCGATGATCAGGGCGACCGACGCCAGCTTGGTCAGCGTCAGCGCCTCGCCCAGCAGGAGGAAGCCGAAGAACACCGTGCCCAGGGTACCGATGGCGGTCCAGATCGGGTAGGCGATGCTCACCGGCAACTGGCGCATCGCCAGGGTGAGGAAGAAGATCCCGCCGATCACCGCGAACACCGTCACCACGGTCGGCAGCGGCCGGGTGAAGCCCTCGGCGTACTTCATCGACACCGCGAACATCACCTCGAACACCGCCGCCACCATCAGCATCGCCCAGGCCATCACGCACGCGCCCACTCGCTCTCGGCGAGGTCGGCCAGGGTTTGTTCAGCCTGTTGATAGGCAGCGCGGAAGGCCTCGGGATTGCCCTCCTCGCCCTCGGCGGCGATCACCTGTACGTCCTCGATACCAAGGAACCCCAGCGCCACACGCAGCCACGCGTCGGCATGGTTCATCCACTCCAGCTCACCGCCCGGCCCCATGCCGGCGCCACCGCGGCTGGTGATGATCAGCGCCTTGCGGCCCTTGAGCAGCGGCTCGTATTCGGCCTCGCCATCCTTGATGTGCAGGTCGAAGGTGCGGCCGATACGGACGATCTGGTCGACCCAGGCTTTCAGGCCGCTGGGCACGCTGAAGTTGTACATGGGCGTGGAAATCACCAGCAGTTCGTGGGCAAGCAGCTCGTCCACCAGCTCATCGCTCAACGTCAGCTCCGCCTGAAGTTCGGCCGGACGATGCTCGCCCTGCGGATGGAAGGCCGCGGCGATGAAGCCTTCGCTGACGTGGGGCAGATTGGCTCGGCCCACTTCGCGGTGAGTAATGTCCGCGGACGGCAGGGCAGCGAGGAAGCCCTCGGCCAGGCGACGGGAATGGGAACGCTCGGCACGCGGACTGGCGTGAATGGCAAGAATACGGCTCATCTGTGACTCCTTCGGTTCGACTTGTTCCAGGTGATTCATCCGTTACACTGGATTGCCACCCTGCTTGCCATCCACGGTATTTTCCGGCGGCTCCCCGGACAACTGAGGGAAACTGCACCCAGATGAGTTCAACTCATCCATGGAGATTTCGATGTTCGCCAACCTGCCCCTGCCCGCCCTGCGTACCTTCGAATCCGCTGCGCGCCAGCTGAGTTTCAAGGGCGCCGCCGAGGAACTGGCGGTGACGCCCACGGCGGTATCCCACCAGGTCCGCGCGCTGGAGGAATGGCTGGGCCTGCCGCTGTTCGAGCGCCTGCCACGCCAGGTGCGCCTGACCGAGGCCGGCGAGCGGTTGTTCCGCAGCCTGCACGGCGCGCTGCTGGAGGTCTCGCAGTCAGTGGACAGCCTGCGTCCGCAGCGCAACGCCAGCAGCCTGACGATCTCCACCACCCCCGCGTTCGCGGCGCTCTGGCTGGTGCCGCGCCTGGGGCGCTTCTATGCGCGCCATCCGCACATCCGCCTGCGCCTGGACAGCCAGTGCGAACTGCTCGACCTGCAACAGGACGCCAGCGTCGATCTCGCGATCCGCTACGGTTTCGGCGAGTACCCGCGCATGCACAGCCAGTTCCTCTTGGCCGAACGCTTCGCCGTGTATGGCGCGCCGGCACTGGTGGCGACCGCCGACGTGGACGTGCCGGAGATGATCAGCGTGCGCTGGTACAACTCCGAGCTCTACGAGCGCGGCTGGAAGGCCTGGTGCGCGGCAGCCGGTGAAGAATGCCTGCTGACCCAGGCGGTACAGCGCGAGTACGAGGAGGAGTTCTACGCCCTGCAGGCGGCCATCGCCGGCCAGGGGCTGGTGCTGGCCAGTTCGCTGCTGGTCTCGGAGAGCGTGGAGAAGGGGCTGCTGGTGCCCTATCGCCCGGAGATCAACGTCCCTGGTGCCAACTACACCGCGCTCTGCGTGCCCGGCCGCGAGCGCCATCCACCAGTGCGCGCGTTCCTCGACTGGCTGGCCGAGGAAGTGGCGCAGGCGGCCGATCCGCTGATCGACAACGCCGCCTGAGCCTGCCGCTGCGCCCGCGCAAGCGTCCCTTTGCCGTGCGCGGGCCGGGATGCGTGGTTAGAATTGCACTCCGCCGCAACAACAATTCTTCTTTGCCAGGGACGCGCTACAAGCGTGATCCCAAGGCACGGCCTGAGCCCCCTCTCACCTCAGGATTCCCATGACAACCGCGCAAGACCCCCGTACCGGCAGCTGGCTGAACGTCATCGCCCTGGCCATCGCCGCCTTCATCTTCAACACCACCGAGTTCGTCCCCGTGGGCCTTCTCAGCGATATCGGGCGCAGTTTCGACATGCGTCCGGAACAGACCGGCCTGATGCTCACGCTCTACGCCTGGGTGGTGTCGCTGGCCTCGCTGCCGCTGATGCAGCTGACCCGCAACATGGAACGCCGCCGCCTGCTGGTGGTGATCTTCTGCCTGTTCATCGTCAGCCATGTGCTCTCCGGCTTTGCCTGGAACTTCACGGTGCTGATGATCAGCCGTTTCGGCATCGCCTTCGCCCACGCGGTGTTCTGGTCGATCACCGCCTCGCTCGCGGTGCGCGTGGCACCACCGGGCCAGCAGGCGAAGGCCCTCGGCCTGCTGGCCAGCGGGACCATCCTGGCGATGGTGCTGGGCATTCCGCTGGGCCGCGTGCTGGGTGAAGCGATGGGCTGGCGCACCACCTTCCTGGCGATTGCCGGCGTCTCGGTGGTCGTGGTGCTCTGGCTGGCCCGCGCGCTGCCGCTGCTGCCCAGCCAGAACTCCGGGTCGCTGCGCAGCCTGCCGCTGCTGCTGCGCCGCCCGGCGCTGGTGTCGATGTATGTGCTCACCGTGCTGGTGATCACCGCGCAGTTCACCGCCTACAGCTACATCGAACCCTTCGCACGGGAGATCGCCGCACTGGACAGCCAGAAGACCACGCTGCTCCTGCTGCTGTTCGGCGGCGCCGGGATGTTCGGTTCGATCCTCTTCAGCCGCTACAGCGAGCGCTTCCCGCGCGCCTTTCCGTGCATGGCCATCGCCGTGCTCGGCAGCTCGCTCCTGCTGCTGATGCCGCTTTCCCATTCGCCCACGGCACTGCTGGGCCTGAGCCTGTTCTGGGGCGCGGCGATCCTCTGCTTCGGCCTGGCGCTGCAGGCCAAGGTCCTGCAACTGGCCCACGACGCCACCGACGTGGCCATGGCGATGTTCTCCGGCCTGTACAACGTCGGTATCGGCGGCGGCGCGCTGCTGGGCAGCCGCGTCGCGGTGGGCATGGGGCTGGAGTGGATCGGCTATGTCGGCGGTGCGCTGGCGGTGGTCGGCCTGCTGCTCTGCCTGTTCGCCTGCTGGCGCTATGCGGCGGCGATGAGTGGCAACACCTCGCTCTGATCGCCCCACGCCGGATTTGCCAACCAGCGTAGGAGCGGACTCCGTCCGCGATAGGTTCCGGGAGCATCGCGGACAAAGTCCACTCCTACGCACAGGTCAGCACGGAGCCATGACCTGTAGGAGCGAGCTTGCTCGCGAACCTGCCCGACACCCACGGCATCAAGGGGGTTCGCGAGCAAGCTCGCTCCTACAGAAAAGCCAATCCTGACGCCACAAAAAAGGCCGCGCCCCTTGCGGGAGCGCGGCCTTTTTCATTCAGCTCAGGATCAGCGGCTGGTCACGGCAGCACCGGCCGGCTGAGTCGCCTCGGCGTATTCCGCCTCGGCTTCCTCGAAGCGCTGGATCATCGCCTTCGACGGTGCCGAGCCGATCAGGCTGAACACCACGATGGAGAGGCTGGAGAGAATGAAGCCAGGAATGATCTCGTACAGGCCGAGCCAGCCGAACTGCTTCCAGACGATCACGGTGACCGCACCGACGATGATGCCGGCCAGCGCGCCGTTGCGGGTCATGCCCTTCCAGAGCACAGAGAACAGCACCAGCGGACCGAAGGCGGCACCGAAGCCGGCCCAGGCGTAGGACACCAGGCCCAGGACGCGGTTTTCCGGGTTGGCAGCCAGTGCGATGGACACCAGCGCCACCAGCAGCACCATGGCGCGACCGACCCAGACCAGCTCGAGCTGGCTGGCGTTCTTGCGCAGGAAGGCCTTGTAGAAGTCTTCGGTCAGCGCCGAGGAGCACACCAGCAGTTGGCAGCTCAGGGTGCTCATTACCGCGGCGAGGATGGCGGACAGCAGCACGCCGGCGATCCACGGGTTGAACAGGATCTTCGCCAGTTCGATGAACACACGCTCGTGGTTTTCACCCACCGCGCCAGCCTGCTCCGGGTGCGCCTGGAAGTAGGCGATGCCGAAGAAGCCCACGGCGACGGCGCCACCCAGGCAGAGGATCATCCAGGTCATGGAGATGCGGCGGGCAGCCGGGATCGACTTCACCGAATCGGCAGCCATGAAGCGCGCCAGGATATGCGGCTGGCCGAAGTAGCCCAGGCCCCAGGCCATCAGCGACAGCACGCCGACGAAGGAAGCGCCCTTGAACATGTCGAAGTTGGCGGCGTCCTTGAGCTCGATGGCAGCGAAGGTCGGTTCCACGCCTCCGGTGGCGAACAGCACGATCACCGGGGTGAGGATCAGCGCGAAGATCATCAGCGAGGCCTGCACGGTGTCGGTCCAGCTCACCGCCAGGAAGCCCCCGACGAAGGTGTAGGCGATGGTCGCGGCGGCACCGGCCCACAGCGCAGTCTCGTAGGACATGCCGAAGGTGCTTTCGAACAGGCGGGCGCCGGCGACGATGCCGGAGGCGCAGTAGATGGTGAAGAACACCAGGATCACCAGCGCCGAGATCACCCGCAGGATGCGGCTGTTGTCCTCGAAGCGGGTGCTGAAGTAATCCGGCAGGGTCAGCGCGTTGCCGTTGTGCTCGGTGTGCACGCGCAGGCGCCCGGCGACGAACAGCCAGTTCAGGTAGGCGCCGCAGATCAGGCCGATGGCGATCCAGCTTTCCGAGATGCCCGACAGGTAGATGGCACCGGGCAGGCCCATCAGCAGCCAGCCGCTCATGTCCGAAGCACCGGCCGACAGCGCGGTGACGAAACTGCCGAGGCTGCGGCCACCGAGGATGTAGTCGGAGAAGTTGTTGGTCGAACGATAGGCGGCCAAGCCGATCAGAACCATGGCCGCGATGTAGATCACGAAGGTGATCAGTGTTGGCGTGTTGACGCTCATGGGGGCTCCCCTACAGCTTGTTTTTATCCAGGTTCGCGGGGTATCGCGGACCCTTGACTGGCAGCCGGCGTGGTTGACGCCGACCGGTTAGCGCTTGCTCACAGGCAAACCGGGTTGCGCGTGATGCCAAACAGGCACCGAACCTCTACGCGTCCCGACGCAGGCACGCCCTCATCCTTGCTGGCGTTATCCTGCAGCCGCCGTCTCACCACGGCGACTTCCGCCCCGCTTTCGCCGGTAGGCGAGGTGCGGGGCGTTTTCCGGGCGTTGCCCGGTCATCCCTCAGGCGCCGGAGTCGGCGTCCTGCTCCCGTCGAGTTATCTCCAGCCGCACAATACGGGGCCGGCGACGAAGCTCATCGGCAGTGACTGAAATTGAGCACACGCACGCATGAAGAAGCGGCAGGGAGTGGCCGGCGCGCGAGGGCGCGGATTGTACAGAAAGCAGGCGATGCGGTTGCACCGGTCCGACCGGTGACGGCGCGAGGCCACGGGCAGGCGCTGCAGGCCGGGCCGTGAAGGAAGTGGCGCGGCCAGGTGCAGGCGCGCGACAGGCAAAGACAGAACCGGTGATGGGCATGGCGCCCCTCCCGCGTATCGAGCTGGCTGTTGTTCTTGGTCTGACCGGGTTGCACCTTGGAACACCAGCAACGCGGTGGGCGGACTCTATGGGTTGCACCCAAAGGAATTCTTGCTGAAAGCTCTGGAGTTCTTGCAAAAGACTCCGGCGCCCGAAGGGCAATACCTGTCCATTCGATCAGTAATTCACGGCGCGCAGGCCCGCAATTCAGCAGCGGCGCAGGTTGCCGGGGGTCAAACCCAGGTAACGACGCATCGCGGTGGTCAATGCGCTCTGGCTGGAGAACCCACATTCCCCGGCTACGCCGACCAATGGCAGCTCGGTTTCCCGCAGCAGGCGCGCGGCGCGGTCGAGGCGCTGGCGCAGCAGGTACTGGTGCGGCGTGAGGCCGACACGGTCCTTGAACTGCGCATGGAAATGGCTCGGACTCAGGCAGGCGACCTGCGCCAGCTCCGCCACGGTAATGCGCCGGGAAAGGTGCTCGGCGATATAGCCGTCCAGCCGCTCCAGGTCCAGCGGCCCGTTGCGCGGCGCACGGTCTTCGCCGAACAGCCGCAGGTGCAATGCTCGCAGCAACACGCCGCCCAGGGCACGGGCGAGCAGCGGGTCATCGCCGTAGCGGGCGATTTCCGCCCCGGCGTAGCTGAGCAGGTTCTGGAAGTCCGCATCCAGCGTCGGGTAGCGCGGCATTTCGAACAGCCTCGCCAGCAATTCGCGGTCCTGCTCGCCGGTACCTGCCTCGGTCAGATCGACGATCAGCATCCGGTTGTCGCCCAGCCCGGCGAACTGGTGCCCGACATCTCCTGGCACCAGGCATGCGCGCATACGGCAGACCTCGCCGGCGGTACCGCCTATCTCGAACTCCGCACGGCCGCTCAGGGACATCACCACCTGGTGATGGTCATGGGCGTGCTGGTCAGCCTGGTCGGGCAACGTGGCGAGACGGGTATCGAACATGGCGCGATCTGATCAAATTTTGAGCATGGTACGAAAATTCCATCGACCTGCCCAGCCAGCAGGTGCAACCCGGCGCAACTCGGCACCGGACTCCGCACGAAATCATCTAAGCAGGAAAGTCTTGCTAACCGATGAATATGTTATGTTATAACAAATAACACTTCCCCATTTTCCTCTTCCCGCCGCCTGGCACATCCCTGACCACGAGGGAGGGGTTCGCTTTGCCAGAAGAAAAACCAGGAGTTCGTCATGTCCCCATCCCTTCCCCGTCCACGCTGGCGTTTCGCACCGCTGGGCATCGCCCTCTGCGCCGGTGCGCCTTCGCTGGCCGATGCCGCCCCCACCGAACTGGAGCCGCAGGTGATTACCGCCAACCCGCTGGGCGATTCCTCCCCCGCGGCGCCCAGCAGCGTGCTGCAGGGCGACGAACTGACCCTGCGCCAGAAAGGCAGCCTGGGCGAAACGCTCAATGGCACGCCGGGCATGTCCTCCACCTGGTTCGGCCCCGGCGCCAGCCGCCCGGTGATCCGCGGCATGGACGGCGACCGCATCCGCATCCTGCGCAATGGCGTCGGCGCGCTGGACGCCTCGTCGCTGTCCTACGACCACGCCGTGCCGGAAGACCCCAACGTGGTCGAGCGCATCGAGGTCGTGCGCGGCCCGGCCGCCCTGCTCTACGGCGGCAACGCCATCGGCGGCGTGGTCAACAGTTTCGACAACCGCATTCCCAGCGAAGCGGTGGACGGCATCCACGGCCAGGGCGAGCTGCGCTACGGCGGCTCGGACACCACCCGCAGCGCTGCCGGCGCGCTCGAAGCCGGCGACGGCAACTTCGCCCTGCACCTCGACGCCGGCTCCCGCGAGTTCAACGACTTGCGTATCCCCGGCTACGCCCACTCGGCGCGCCAACGCCAAGTGGACGGCGACGACTCGAAGCACCGCGTCAACAATAGCGACGGCCGCCAGGACAGCGGCGCCATCGGTGGCAGCTACCACTGGGATCACGGCTATGCGGGCCTGTCCTACAGCGGCTACGACAGCAACTACGGCTCGCCCGCCGAGGACGACGTACGCCTGAAGATGCAACAGGATCGTTACGCCTTCGCCTCGGAAATCCGCGACCTCGACGGCCCCTTCAGCTCGGTGAAGCTGGACGCGGCCTACACCGAGTACCAGCACAAGGAAATCGAAGACGGCGAGACTGGCACCACCTTCAAGAACGACGGCTACGAGGCGCGTATCGAAGCCCGGCATAAACCGATCGGACCAGTGGAAGGCATCGTCGGCGCGCAGGTCGCCAACAGCCGCTTCTCCGCGCTGGGCGAAGAGGCCTTCGTGCCGCATACCGAGACCGACAGTGCAGCGCTGTTCTTCCTGGAGAACTGGCAGGCCACCGAGCGCCTGGCGCTGAACCTGGGCGGTCGCGCCGAGCACACGCGCATCGACCCCAATGCCAAGGACAACGAGCGTTTCGCCGAAAACGACGGTTCACGCAGCTTCACTGCCGGCAGCCTGTCAAGCGGCGCGGTGTACAAGCTGACGCCGATCTGGTCGCTGGCCGCCACCCTCGCCTACACCGAACGCGCACCGACCTTCTACGAGCTCTACGCCAACGGCGCTCACGCGGCGACCGGCACCTATGAAGTGGGCGACGCGGACGCGAGCAAGGAAAAAGCCGTTTCCACCGACCTCGCCCTGCGCTTCGACAGCGGCGGGCACAAGGGCAGCGTCGGCGTGTTCTACAGCCGCTTCTCCAACTACATCGGCCTGCTGGCCAGCGGTCGCTACCGCGACGAGGAAGGTGCGGTGGTGGATGCCGGTGACGACGAAGCGCTGCCCGAATATCTCTACAGCGGCGTGAAGGCCGACTTCTACGGCGTCGAGGCGCAGGACCGCATCCACCTGCTGGACAGCCCCTACGGCCGCTTCGATCTGGAACTGTCCGGCGACTACACCCGCGCCAAGAACAAGGACACCGGCGAAGCGCTGCCGCGCATCGCCCCGCTGCGCCTGAACAGCGCACTGCTGTGGGAATTGCAGCAGTGGCAGGCGCGGGTCGACGTGGAATACGCCGCCGACCAGAACCGCGTGCCGGAGAACGAGCTGCGCACCGACGGCTATACCACCCTCGGCGCCAGCCTCGGCTACCGCTTCGACCTGGGCGACAGCCGCTGGCTGGCCTTCGTCAAGGGCGAGAACCTGACCAACCAGACCGTGCGCTACGCCAGCTCCATCCTGCGCGACAGCGTGCCGGCTGGCGGGCGTGGCATCCAGGCGGGGGTAAAAGTGGCGTTCTAAAGGCTAAGGCCGACGCCCGGCGAAATCCCGGGCGAACTGCGCGGCGATCCGCCCGGACCGCGACCCGCGATGGGTCGCCCAGCGGATCGCCGCCTGTTCCCACTCCTCCTGCGCAACGCCGCCCAGGCCGTGGTATTCCAGCCAGCGCGCGACCGCCTCCAGGTACTGCTCCTGGCTGAAGGCATAGAAAGATATCCACAGGCCGAATCGCTCGGAGAGCGAGATTTTCTCCTCCACCGCCTCGCCCGGGTGCAACTCGCCGCTCTCGCTGCGCTGGAAGGCCAGGTTGTCCTCGGCACGCTCGGCGAGCAGATGGCGGCGGTTGGAGGTCGCGTAGATCAGCACGTTGCCGGACTGCCCGGACACCGAGCCGTCGAGCACGGTCTTCAGGCCCTTGTAGCCGGTCTCGCCATCCTCGAAGGAGAGGTCATCGCAGAACAGGATGAAGCGCTCCTGGCGATGGCGCAGCAGGTCGATGATCTGCGGCAGGTCGGCCAGGTGTTCCTTGTCCACCTCGATCAGGCGCAGGCCTTCGGCATGAAAGGCGTGCAGGCAGGCCTTCACCAGCGAACTCTTGCCGGTGCCGCGCGCGCCGGTCAGCAGCACATTGTTGGCCGGGCGACCGGAGACGAACTGGCGGGTGTTCTGCTCGATCAGCGCCTTCTGCCGGTCGACATTGCGCAAGTCGTCAAAGGCGATCAGCGCCGGCTCGATCACCGGCGTCAGGCGCGGCCGGCCCTGGCGGTATTCCCAGAGATGGGCGATAGCGCCCTCTTCCAGCGCCAGCTCGGCGCGCGCCGGCAGGGATTGTTCGAGCAGACTGGCGATACGAGCCAGTTGCTCGGCGATTACGGACAGGTCGGTCATGGCGGGATCATCGAAGCAGATGGGGACTGTTCATCAGCCTAACGATGGAGGAAAGTGGTCGTCTAACGACAAACAGGCATCCAGATGCTTAAAAAGGACATTCCACCTCAAGCCGTGGAAAACCACGGCGACGAACGGGCCGCCAGTCCGGTGGCCGCTGTCGCCCTGGATTTCCCCGACGGCCATCAGGTGCCCGCGCACAGCCATCACCGCGCGCAGCTGCTCTACGCCGTGCGCGGCGTGCTGGTAGTGGGTAGCGCCAGCGGTCAGTGGGTAGTGCCGGATAACCGTGGCCTGTGGATACCCGCCGGCGTGGAGCACTGGACGCGCATGGTCGGCGACGTGCGGGTACGCACGCTCTACGTGGAGCCGGGCAGCGCCCCGCACCTGCCGCCGGATTGCTGCGTGCTGGCGGTCTCGCCGTTGCTGCGCGAACTGATCCTGGCGGCGCTGTCGATCAGTGGCGAGGTGCTCCCCGACTCCCGTGACGGTCGCATCCTCGGCCTGATGCTGGACGAGCTGCGTGAAGACCCCATGCTGCCCTTGCACCTGCCACTGCCCGCGCATCCGCGGCTGCGCGCGCTCTGCCAGGCCATCCAGGCGCAGCCCGGCGACAACGCCAGCCTTGCCGACTGGGCGGCCCGGATGAGCGTCGACAGCAAGACGGTACAACGCTGGTTCTTCGCCGAAACCGGGCTGACCTTCGGCCAATGGCGGCAGCAGGCACGCCTGCTGACTGCGCTGGAGCGGCTGGCGCAGGGCGAGAGCGTGCTCAGGGTGGCACTGGAAGTGGGCTACAGCACACCCAGCGCTTTCAGCGCGATGTTCAGCCGCCAGTTCGGCCGCCCGCCCAGCGACTTCCTGCGGTCGCGCCGCTAATCCGCTCCTAAGCTCCGCTCTCACACAATGGGTTGTAACACCTTCGGATACATCCATCGAAGCAATGGGATTGAAACCCTGGGTCGGTTTCCCCATCTAGACTGTCATGTTCAATCAGTCAGGTGCCTCATGAGCGACCACGACGAGATTCACGATATTCACAGCGCCGAAGAGGTCAGCAACACCGGGCTGGTGTTGCCGGGGCAGAACCTGCCGACCACGGTGTACGTCATCCCGATCCACAACCGCCCGTTCTTCCCGGCGCAGGTGCTGCCGGTGATCGTCAACGAGGAGCCGTGGGCGGAGACGCTGGAACTGGTCGCCAAGACCGAGCACCACAGCCTGGCGCTGTTCTTCATGGAGAACCCGCCCGACGACCCGCGCCACTTCGATCCGGACAGCCTCCCCGAGCACGGCACGCTGGTGCGCGTGCACCATGCGAGCCGCGAAGGCGGCAAGCTGCAGTTCGTCGCCCAGGGCCTGTCGCGCGTGCGCATCCGCGGCTGGATCAAGCGCCACCGGCCGCCCTTCCTGGTGGAGGTGGAGTATCCGCACACTCCCAGTGACCCCAGCGATGAGGTGAAGGCCTACGGCATGGCCTTGATCAATGCGATCAAGGAACTGCTGCCGCTCAACCCGTTGTACAGCGAAGAGCTGAAGAATTATCTCAACCGCTTCAACCCCAACGACCCGTCGCCGCTGACCGACTTCGCTGCTGCGCTGACCACGGCGCCGGGGTCCGAACTGCAAGGCGTGCTGGACACCGTGCCCATGCTCAAGCGCATGGAGAAGGTCCTGCCGCTGCTGCGCAAGGAAGTGGAAGTCGCGCGCTTGCAGAAGGAGCTGTCCGCCGAGGTCAACCGCAAGATCGGCGAGCGCCAGCGCGAGTTCTTCCTGCAGGAACAGCTGAAGATCATCCAGCAGGAACTGGGCATCACCAAGGACGACAAGAGCGCCGACTCCGACGAATTCCGCGCGCGCCTGGAAGGCAAGACCCTGCCCGAGCAGGCGAAGAAGCGCATCGACGAGGAACTGAACAAGCTGTCGATCCTGGAAACCGGTTCGCCGGAATATGCTGTCACGCGCAATTACCTCGACTGGGCGACCTCGGTGCCATGGGGCCTGATGGGTGTCGACAAGCTCGACCTCAAGCACGCGCGCAAGGTGCTGGACCGGCACCATTCGGGGCTGGAAGACGTGAAGGACCGAATCCTCGAGTTCCTCGCGGTGGGCACCTTCAAGGGCGAGATCGCCGGTTCCATCGTGCTATTGGTGGGCCCGCCCGGCGTGGGCAAGACCAGCATCGGCAAGTCCATCGCCGAGAGCCTGGGGCGGCCGTTCTATCGCTTCAGCGTCGGCGGCATGCGCGACGAGGCCGAGATCAAGGGCCACCGCCGCACCTACATCGGCGCCCTGCCCGGCAAGCTGGTGCAGGCGCTCAAGGACGTCGAGGTGATGAACCCGGTGATCATGCTCGACGAGATCGACAAGCTCGGCAGCAGCTACCAGGGCGACCCCGCCTCGGCGCTGCTGGAGACGCTCGATCCGGAGCAGAACGTGGAGTTCCTCGACCACTACCTGGACCTGCGCCTGGACCTGTCCAAGGTGCTTTTCGTCTGCACCGCCAACACCCTGGACTCCATCCCCGGCCCGCTGCTGGACCGCATGGAAGTCATTCGCCTGTCCGGCTACATCGCCGAGGAGAAGCTGGCCATCGCCAAGCGTCACCTGTGGCCCAAGCAGCTGGAAAAGGCCGGCGTGCCGAAGAATCGCCTGTCGATCAACGACGCCGCCCTGCGCGCAGTGATCGAGGGCTATGCCCGCGAGGCCGGCGTGCGCCAGCTGGAGAAAGTGCTCGGCAAGCTGGTACGCAAGTCGGTGATGAAGCTGCTGGAAGACCCGGACTCGGTGGTGAAGATCGGCGCCAAGGACCTGGAGGAGTACCTGGGCAAACCGGTGTTCCGCACCGAGCAGGTGCTCTCCGGCGTCGGCGTGATCACCGGCCTGGCCTGGACCAGCATGGGCGGCGCGACTCTGCCCATCGAGGCGACGCGCATCCATACGCTGAACCGCGGCTTCAAACTCACCGGCCAATTGGGCGACGTGATGAAGGAATCGGCGGAAATCGCCTATAGCTACATCAGCTCGAACCTGAAGAAGTACGGCGGCGAATCGACTTTCTTCGACCAGGCCTTCGTCCATGTGCACGTGCCGGAAGGCGCCACGCCCAAGGACGGCCCCAGCGCTGGAGTGACCATGGCCAGCGCCCTGCTGTCCCTGGCGCGCAGCCAGGCGCCGAAGAAAGGCGTGGCCATGACCGGCGAGCTGACCCTCACCGGGCAGGTGCTGCCGATTGGCGGTGTGCGCGAGAAGGTGATCGCGGCGCGCCGGCAGAAGATCTTCGAGCTGATCCTGCCCGAGCCCAACCGCGGGGACTTCGAGGAGCTGCCGGAGTATCTGAAGGAAGGGCTGACGGTGCACTTCGCCAAGCGCTATGGGGACGTGGCGAAGGTGTTGTTCCCGGGCTGACGTTCTATCGCTGATCGGCATAGTCCGCTCCCGCACGGGCTTCGACCTGTAGGAGCGAGGGGGACGCCCAGTTCTTGCTCGCGAACCCGGCGCCGCTGCGATGCGGTTCGCGAGCAAGCTCGCTCCTACACGAAAGCATGCCCTGCCCGCTGGCTTTGGCTTTGGCTTGAGTGGACTTCCAGAGAAACCACCACACACTCCGAACTGCCCCTTTCAGGGGGCCTCGTTGAAGCAGTTTCAGGGGTTGAGCGACATGGATGTCGCGAGAGCCACGATGGGCCGGGGATGGCCCGTCGTGGCGGGCCCCTGAAACTTCGGTTCAACGAGGGTATTTTTCGCCCCAAGCGAAAAACCGGATGGAGGGGCAAGACCTTTTGGTTCCTTTTGGGGCGTTTGCCAAAAGGGACTCGCCCGAGGGGGCGAAACAAAATCTTGCAGCGCACACCGAGGCGACGCTGAAACACATCCCCACAAGGCGAACACAGTCCGCTTGAAACACCGATTGCGTTATCCTGCGGCCCAACCTGTCCCCTCCCAGGAGCCGTCATGCCGTCGTACCGCACATTGCTGCCCCTCTCCCTGGTCCTGCTCGCCGGCTGCGCCGGACAGACCAAACCCGTGGTCACCCTGGAAGACGCCAGTGACTGCAAGCCACTGAAACTGCACACCGGCCAGGAACTCGTGCTGATCCTGCCGAGCAACCCCACCACCGGCTTCCGCTGGGAACTGCGCAATGCCGCCAACGGCCTGCTGCGCGCCCTCGGCCCCGAGGTCTACAGCAACCCCGAAGACGCCGGCCTGGTCGGCAGCGCCGGCGAATCCACCTGGCGCTTTCGCGTGACCGCCGCCGGCGAGGACAAGCTGGAACTGGCATACCGCCGCCCGTGGGAAGCCGAAGTCGCCCCCGCACAGACCTTCGTCTGCCCCATCGCCGTGAAGTAACGCTGCGATACCCGGCGCCATAAGCCGCTCGCGCTGACGCCTTCGGCCTGTCGGCCAGGCACCGCGCTGCGGCACAGTGGGCGCTCATTTCCTCGGGAGGGAAGCCCATGCGCTGGGCACTCTTGGCACTGATCGGCGGTGCCGCCTACCTGTTCGCCGTGACCTTCGACCTGCCCACCCTGCGCATGCTGTGCAAACCGCTGCCGGTCCTCGCCATGCTCTTCTGGATTCTCGGTACACCTGCAGACGGCTATCGCCGCTGGGTTACCGTCGGCCTGGTGCTGTCGATGCTCGGCGACATCCTGCTGGAATGGCCGATCAACGCCTTCGTGCCTGGCCTGGCCGCCTTCCTGCTTGCGCATCTCGCCTACCTGGCCGCCTACCTGGGCGACACCCGCCGCCTAGCCCCGCTAGGCCTGCTGATCGCAGGTGGCGTGGGCGGCGCCCTGTTCGCCCTGCTCTACAGCCGCGGACTCGGCCCACTGCTGTTGCCGATCGCGCTGTATAGCCTGACCATCAGTGCCATGCTCTGGCGCGCCATCGCTCGTCTCGGCGTGCCGTCGATTGCCGGTGCCAGCCGGGTGTTCGCCGCCCTGGGCGCGCTGCTGTTCGTCAGCTCCGACTCGATGATCGGCATCAACCGCTTCGTCGCCGCCTTCGACGGTTCGTCCTACGCCATCATGCTCACTTACTGGCTCGGCCAACTTGGCATCGCCGCGTCGGTCACATCCCGTCATTTCGCTCTGCCATACTCGGAAGGACAAACCGCTTCCCGGGCCTGACATGCTGCGAATCGCTTCACCGCTGCTACTCCTCTGCTCGGCGCTGGCCAGCGCCGAACCCCTGCGCCTGGCCGGTGACGACTGGTGTCCCTACCTCTGCCCGGACGACCCGGACAAGCCCGGCTACCTGCTCGAAGCCCTCGGTCAGGTCCTGCCGCAGCCGCCGTTGTTCGAACCCCTGCCCTGGCCGCGCGCCCTGCAGATGGCCCGCGAGGGGCTGGTGGATGGCGTGGTCGGCGCCTACAGCGAAGAGTCAGAAGAACTGCTGATCGGCGAGGAGCCCATCGGCTGGGTGACCATGCGCTTCTACGTGCGCAACGACAACCCCTGGACCTGGCAAGGTCCGACCTCGCTGGGCAACCAGTCCATCGGTCTGGCCCAGGGCTACTCCTACGGCCGGGAGCTGGATGCCTGGCGCGACGAACACCTTTCCAACCATGAGCAGGTTCAGGTGCTCAGCGGCGAGAAAGTCCTCGAACGCAATATCCAGAAGCTGCTGCTGGGACGCATCACGGTACTGCTGGAGGACAGCCAGATCGTCGAGCATTACCTGCATCGCCACGGCCTGTCGGAGAGCATTCAAGCCGCCGGTGAACTCGCCGATAAACGTCCCATGTACGTCGCCTTGAATCCGCGCCTGGATGGCGTGCAGGATCGCCTGGCCGACCTCGACGAAGGCCTGCGTAAACTGCGTCGCACTGACCAGTGGAAACCCCTGATGCAGGGTTATGGCATCGCCGTTGACTAGTCCCACGAAGGCATGAGAAAAGTCCGGCAGAGCCCTCTGTCATCGGCTATAGATCAATTATAAGAGACTGGGAAAAAGGGGAGCTCCATGCGTGCAGTAGTTCGCTCGATGTTGTTGCTGGGAGCCTGCCTGACTCTCTCGGCCTGTGGCAGCCTGCTGCCCAGCGAACGCGCGGAAGTGCAGTCACCATTCCTGGATTACCAGGATGCACAGAGCCGCTACAACCAGGTCGATCCTGGCAAGACCACCAAGTCGCAGCTCTATGCGCTGGGCTTCGATCCGCTGTCCCAGGGCAACGCCAAGATGCTCTCGTTCATCGACGTGCGCCTGCTCTTCGTGCAACCCAACATCCCCATCGACTACCTGCCTGACGGTCTGGTCACCTGCCTGCAGGCCAAGGACCGCTGCATCGGCTACGCCTTCGACTTCAATAAGACCGACAGCCAGCGCGTCGGCAGTTTCTGGGCCGACATCTTCAACTTCCGCAAGCGCCGCCAGGTGCAGGGCTGGTCGTTCCGCCCGGTGTTCGTGCTGATCGACGACGTGGTCGTGCACAAGACCAGCAATGGCGAGCCGAACATCCGCCGCATGGAAGACAAGAAGAACCCGCTCGGCCCGCTGCAGGGTGCCGGCGAATACTTCTCCGACCAGCTCAAGTGACCCTGATCGGCTGACGCTTGGGCGCACTTCGCGCCTCGGCTACAATGCGCGCCCCGGCAAACCGGGCGCGCCGCGCCCCGTCGCCAGTCCAGCGTAACGAGGCCCCATCCAGCGTGAGCGAATCCGACCGCATCTTCGCCCAGCCGCAAGCCCAGGTTCCCGACTTCACCTTCAACGAAGACGTGGTGCGCGTCTTCCCGGACATGATCAAACGATCGGTGCCGGGCTACCCCACCATCGTCGAGAACATCGGCGTGCTCGGCGCGCGCTTCGCTACCCCGAACAGCGTGCTCTACGATCTCGGCTGCTCGCTGGGCGCCGTGACCCAGGCGTTGCGCCGCCACGTGAAGACCGACGGCTGCTGCGTCATCGGCGTCGACAATTCCGCGCCGATGATCGAACGCTGCGGCGAATACCTGCGCGCCCAGGACGCCATGCACCAGGAACTGCTGCCGGTCGAACTGATCGAGGCGGACATCCTCAAACTGGACCTCGAGCCCTGCTCGCTGATCGCGCTGAACTTCACCCTGCAGTTCATCGCCCCCGAACAACGCCTGGAACTGCTCACCCGCTTGCATGGCGCCCTGCTGCCCGGCGGCGCGCTGATCCTCTCGGAGAAGCTGCGCTTCGCCGACGAGCAGGAGCACGAGCTGCTCACCGACCTGCACATCGACTTCAAGCGCGCCAATGGCTACAGCGAACTGGAAATCGCCCAGAAGCGCACCGCCATCGAGAACGTCATGCGCCCCGACACCTTGGAAACCCACCGAGAGCGCCTGCTGGCCGCCGGTTTCTCCAAGGTCGTGCCCTGGTTCCAATGCCTCAACTTCGCATCCCTGATTGCCCTGCCATGATCGAACGCTTCGACCTCGACCGCCTCGGCCTTGAACTGGCCGGCACACCGCTGGAATCCTGGGCGGCCACGCTGCCCGCGCAACTGGCCGCCAAGGTCGACGACGGCCATGGCGACCTGGAACGTTGGCTGGCCGCGGTGGATCATCTGCCCGAACTGCAGCCTGCCGCCGTCGAGCTGCGCGAGCGTTTCAATCTGGAAGGCACCTGCGACGAGGCCACCCGCGACCAGCTCAAGCTCGCCCTGCAAGGGCTGATCCCATGGCGCAAGGGACCGTTCCACCTGTTCGGCGTGCACATCGATACCGAATGGCGCTCGGATTGGAAATGGGAGCGTGTCTCGCCGTACCTCGACCTGACCGGCAAGCGCGTGCTGGATGTCGGCTGCGGCAACGGTTACTACCAGTGGCGCATGCTCGGCGCGGGCGCGCGCAGCGTGGTGGGCGTCGATCCGAACTGGCTGTTCTTCTGCCAGTTCCTCGCCATGAAGCGTTACCTGCCAGACCTACCGACGTGGCACCTGCCCTTCGCCCTGGAAGACCTGCCCGAAAAGCTGGAAGGCTTCGATACCGTGTTCTCCATGGGCGTGCTCTACCATCGCCGCTCCCCCATCGACCACCTGCTCGCGCTCAAGGATTGCCTGCGCAAGGGGGGCGAACTG
This sequence comes from Pseudomonas sp. HS-18, assembly GCF_020401845.1. Lineage (NCBI taxonomy): Bacteria > Pseudomonadati > Pseudomonadota > Gammaproteobacteria > Pseudomonadales > Pseudomonadaceae > Pseudomonas > Pseudomonas sp. HS-18. The sequence continues at coordinate 1,543,899 of NZ_CP084413.1, read as the reverse complement.
GTGCTGGAGACCCTGGTGGTGGAAGGCGACGTGAACACCGTGCTGGTGCCCGAGGACCGCTACGCGCAGATGCGCAACGTGTGGTTCCTGCCGTCGGTGCCGGCGTTGGAGCTGTGGCTGCGCCGCGCGGGCTTCACTGACGTGCGCAGCGTGGACATCAGCCGCACCTCGGTGGACGAACAGCGGGCGACCGAGTGGATGCGCTACCAGTCGCTACCGGATTTCCTCGATCCGGAAGATCACGGCCGCACCATCGAAGGCCTGCCGGCGCCGCTGCGCGCCACGCTGGTGGCACGCAAGCCCTAAATCTCGACAGGTTCGCGAGCAAGCTCGATCCTACGAAGAGCAGTGCTCCTTGTAGGACCGAAGGAGGCGTCTAGCCCTTGCTCGCGAACCACCCCAATCAGCGATTGGCCGCCGCCACGATCAGCGCCTTCATCTCGGCAACTGCCTGCTTGAAGCCCACGAACAGCGCGTGAGCGACGATGGCGTGGCCGATGTTCAGTTCGTTGATCCCGGCAATCGCCGCCACCGGCTCGGCGTTGTGGTAATGCAGGCCGTGGCCGGCGTTGACGATCAGGCCATGGGACAGGCCGAATTCCACGCCATCGCGAATGCGCGCCAGTTCATGGGCTGCTTCGGCCGGGTTGTGCGCGTCGGCGTAACGACCGGTGTGCAGTTCGACGGCCGGCGCACCGATGCGTGCCGAGGCCTCGATCTGAAGCGGGTCAGGGTCGATGAACAGCGACACTTCGCAACCAGCGGCCGCGAGGCGCTGCACCGCTTCGCGGATGCGCGCTTCCTGGCCGGCGACGTCCAGGCCGCCCTCGGTGGTCAGTTCCTGGCGGGTTTCCGGGACCAGGCATACATGGGCCGGACGGATGATCTCGGCGAACTTCATCATCTCCTCGGTCACACCCATCTCGAAGTTCATGCGCGTCTGCAGCACTTCGGCTAGCACGCGCACATCGCGGTCCTGGATGTGCCGGCGATCTTCGCGCAGGTGCACGGTGATGCCGTCGGCGCCGGCTTCCTCGGCGTCCAGCGCGGCTTTCACCGGGTCGGGATAACGGGTGCCGCGGGCCTGGCGCAGGGTGGCGACGTGGTCGATGTTCACGCCGAGCAGGATACGGTTGGCTTCAGTCACGGGAGTTGTCCTTGCGATTCATGAAGAGCTCGCGGCTGACCAGCGGTCGGCCGCCAAGATGGGGTGCCAGCGCCTGGCGCATCAGGCGCTTGGCCGCCGCCAGGGCGCCCGGCGCGCTCCAGTCGGCTTCGGCCATGGCCAGCAGGTCGGCGCCGTGGAACAGGCCCGGCTGCAGGCTGCCGACCGGCTCGAGGCCCGAGTCGGGCAACAGGCGATAGAGACCGTCCGGCGCAACGCTCTGGCCGACGATATCGGTGTCCAGGGAAAAACCATAGCCCAGGTCGTCCAGCAGCCGCCATTCGAAGGAGCGCAGCAACGGCTCCAGCGGATTGCCGGCGGCCAGCAGCGGCAGGGTCGCGAGGTAGTGATCGAACAATGCGGGATGCGGATCCTCCGCCGGCAGCAGGCGGATCATCAGCTCGTTCAGGTACAGGCCGCTGAACAGCGCCTCGCCACTGAGCAGGTTGGGGATGCCGTTGGGTTCCAGGCGCACGACGTTCTTCAGCTCACTGCGTCCGCGGAACTCGACCTCCAGCGGCACGAACGGCCGCGCCAGCGCACCGGCCCTGCCCCGCGCGCCGCGCAGCACAGCACGCAGACGCCCCAGCGGGGTGAAGAAATCCACCAGCGCGCTGGTTTCCTTGTAGGGACGGCTGTGCAGGACGAAGGCGGCTTGGGCAGTGGAAGCGAGGCTCATGGCGCTACGCCTGGAGTGGAAGTCGGGAGGTGAGCGCCCTCAGGCGCCCGAAGGGTGCGCCCCGCAAAAGGTCGCGGGGCGCCGAGGGTCAGAGGTCGCCGTAGCCCAGCGAACGCAGTGCGCGCTCGTCGTCGGACCAGCCGCCTTTCACCTTCACCCAGAGATTGAGCATGACCTTGGAATCGAACAGCACTTCCATGTCCTTGCGCGCGTTCTGGCCGATGCTTTTGATGCGCTCGCCCTTCTCGCCGATGATGATCTTCTTCTGGCCGTCACGCTCGACCAGGATCAGCGCATGGATATGCAGGATAGGACCGTCCTGCTTGAATTCCTCGATCTCCACGGTGACCTGGTACGGCAGCTCCGCGCCCAGCTGGCGCATGATCTTCTCGCGCACCAGCTCGGCAGCGAGGAAACGGCTGCTGCGGTCGGTGATCTGGTCTTCCGGGAAGAAGTGCTCGCTCTCCGGCAGGCGCTCGGCCACCAGGGATTCCAGCACATCGAGATTCTGCCCGTGCTGGGCGGAGATCGGCACGACTTCGGCATTGGGCAGCTGTTCGGCCAGCCACTTCAGGTGCGGCAGCAACTCGCCCTTGTCTTCCATGCGGTCGACCTTGTTCACCGCCAGCAGGACCGGGCAACTCACGTATTTGACCTTGTCGTAGACCATCTGGTCTTCGTCGGTCCAGCGATTGCGATCGACGACGAAGATCACCACGTCGACGTCCTTCAGCGCGGCGCTGGCCGAACGGTTCATGTAGCGGTTGAGGGCCTTGTCGTTGTCCTTGTGCAGGCCGGGGGTGTCGACATACACCGCCTGCACGTCACCCTCGGTCTTGATACCCAACAGGGTGTGGCGGGTGGTCTGCGGCTTGCGCGAGGTGATCGCCAGCTTCTGCCCGAGGATATGGTTGAGCAGGGTCGACTTGCCGACGTTGGGGCGGCCGACGATGGCCACATAGCCGCAACGAACGACTCCTGCTTCATCGTGCTCGGATGGGTCGTGCTGGTCTTGCTCGTGCTCACTCATGGCCATTCTCCACGCCCAGGGCTGCCAGCGCGGCGGCGGCGGCCACCTGCTCGGCGATACGGCGGCTGCCGCCGTGCCCGTGGGTCTTGTCATTCAGCAGGGCCACCTCGCACTCGACGAAGAAGGTGCGGCAGTGCGGCTCGCCCTGGATATCCACCACGTCGTAGCGCGGCAGTTCGCACCCGCGGGACTGCAGGAACTCCTGCAGGCGGGTCTTGGGGTCCTTGTTGGTATCCACCGGGGTCAGCTCACGCAACTGCGGGCCGAGCCAGGCCATGATCCGCTCACGGGCAGAATCCATGCCGGTGTCCAGATAGATGGCGCCGATCAGCGCCTCCATGGCGTCAGCCAGAATCGACTCACGGCGATACCCGCCGCTCTTCAGCTCGCCCGAGCCCAGTCGCAGGTAATCCCCGATTTCGAAACCGCGGGCCAGCAGGGCCAGGGTCTCGCCTTTCACCAGGCGCGCACGCAAGCGCGACAGCTGGCCTTCACGGGCCTGGGGGAAATGGGTGAACAGGGCTTCGCCAATGACGAAGTTGAGGATGGCGTCACCGAGGAACTCCAGGCGCTCGTTATTGCGCCCGGCGAAACTGCGATGGGTCAGCGCCAGGACCATCAGGTCCTGGTCGCGGAAGGTGTAGCCAAGCTTGCGCTCAAGTCGATCCAGGCTGTTGTTGCTCACGGCACTCGTACACGGAATTCTTTGTCAAATTTGACCACCAGGTCAATGTTCTGCACCAGTGGCTCGCGTTTTTCATACTTCAGGTGGGCAAGGAACTCATTGTTCTCTTGCTTGATATCCAGCGCTTCATCCAGCTTTAGGTCGCGGATGCCGTTAAGCATCAGCGCCCTTTCCATATAAGCGTAGAAGGAATGCACATCACTGACTTCAGCGCTCTTGTCGGTCTCAACGGCTTTGATCGCTTTTTCTACGGCGTAGTAGTCCAGGTAATGCGGAATGACCTTGAACGCGGCGCTGGCAATGAATGCCACGAAGGCAAGCACTACCAGCCAACTCAGCAACGACATCCCCTTCTGCGAACGTGCGTACGTCATATCGACCTCATGTCGGTATCTTTCTTATTTGCCCGCCAACCGCAGCGGGTCCAAGTGAAGCGGGGCTGCCTCGCTCCCCGCGTGCAGCCCCGCCTTTTTTAGCATCGCTCCAACCTTGCCGGCCCGAAGCGTCTCACAAGTTTAGTGAATCACGCCGACTCGCGAGAAATTCGGCAGATTGCGCATCTTCGGATCCGGCCAGCTCATCCAGACTGCGAACGCCTTGCCGACGATATTGCGATCCGGAACCATGCCCAACAGGTCCTTCGGAATCTTCGGATCGTTCCAGTAGCGGCTGTCGTTGGAGTTGTCGCGGTTGTCGCCCATCATGAAGTAGTGCTCGGCCGGCACCTTCCACTGCTTGCCGGGCTCGATGCGGAAGCGGGTCATTTCCTTGCGGATCATGTGCTCCACGGCGCCCAGCTTCTCTCGGTACAGGGTCACACTGCCCAGCGTGCCCGGCTCCTCGCCCACCAGGGACTCGGCCACCAGTTGGTCGTTGATGTACAGGCGCTTGTCGCTGGTGTAGCGAATGGTGTCGCCCGGCACGCCAATGACACGCTTGATGTAGTTGATGTTCGGATCGCTGGGGTAGCGGAAGACCATGACATCGCCGCGCTGCGGGTCACCCACCGGGATCACCTTGGTATCCAGTACCGGAAGGCGGATGCCATAGGCGAACTTGTTCACCAGGATGAAATCGCCCACTTCCAGGGTCGGCTTCATCGAACCCGACGGAATCTGGAACGGTTCCACCAGGAACGAACGCAGCACCAGCACGATGAACAGCACCGGGAAGAACGACTTGCCGTATTCGACCAGCACCGGTTCCTTGTTCAGCTTCTCCAGCACCGCCGGATCGGCTTCGCTGACGGAGCCTTCATAGGCGGAAATGGCCGCCCGGCGACGCGGTGCGAACAGCACCAGGTCCACCAGGGCAAGAACGCCGCACACTGCGACGGCAATCACCAGCAACAGCGGGAAATTCAGGGTCATAGGGTTCAACTGTCCACTTTGAGCACAGCGAGGAAGGCTTCCTGCGGAATCTCCACGCTACCGACCTGCTTCATCCTTTTCTTACCGGCCTTCTGCTTTTCCAGCAGCTTGCGCTTACGACTCACGTCACCACCGTAGCATTTGGCCAGCACGTTCTTCCTGAGCGCCTTGACCGTCGAGCGGGCGATGATCTGCCCGCCGATGGCCGCCTGGATCGCGACGTCGAACATCTGCCGCGGAATCAATTCCTTCATCTTCTCCACCAGCTGACGGCCCTTGTACGGGGCATTGTCGCGGTGGACGATCAGGGCAAGGGCGTCGACCTTCTCGCCGTTGATCAGTACATCGAGACGAACCAGGTTGGCCGGCTCGAAGCGATCGAAGCTGTAGTCCAGCGAAGCATAGCCACGGCTGGTGGACTTCAGGCGGTCGAAGAAGTCCAGCACCACTTCGTTCATCGGCAGGTCATAGATCACCTGGACCTGGCCGCTGAGGAAGTGCATGTCACGCTGGACACCGCGCTTCTCGATGCACAGGGTAATGACGTTGCCCAGGTGCTCCTGAGGCACAAGAATCGTCGCGCGGCAAATCGGCTCACGCATCTCGTCGATGGAGGAAAGATCGGGCAGCTTGGATGGGTTGTCGACATAGAGGATGTCGCCATTCTTCTGCACGATCTCGAAGATCACGGTCGGCGCGGTGGTGATCAGGTCCAGGTCGTATTCGCGCTCCAGGCGCTCCTGGATGATCTCCATGTGCAGCATGCCGAGGAAGCCGATGCGGAAGCCGAAGCCCAGGGCCTCGGAGCTTTCCGGCTCGTACTGCAGGGCGGCATCGTTCAGGGTCAGCTTCTGCAACGCTTCGCGGAAGTCCTCGAAGTCATCGGAGCTGACCGGGAACAGGCCGGCGTAGACCTGCGGCTTGATGCGCTTGAAGCCTGGCAGCACGTCCACATCGGGTGTGTTGTTCAGAGTCAGGGTGTCGCCCACCGGGGCACCGAGGATGTCCTTGATGCCGGCGATGATGAAGCCTACTTCACCAGCCTTGAGGTCCGGGGTCTCGGTGTGCTTGGGGGTGAACACGCCGACGCTGTCCACCTGGTGGACCTTGCCGGTGGACTTCACCAGGATCTTGTCGCCCTTCTTGACGCGGCCGTGCTTCACGCGCACCAGCGAGACCACGCCCAGGTAATTGTCGAACCAGGAGTCGATGATCAGTGCCTGTAGCGGCGCATCAATCTCGCCTTCGGGCGCAGGAATGGCAGTGACCAGGCGCTCCAGCACATCTTCCACGCCCATGCCGCTCTTGGCCGAACAGGCCACGGCGTCGGTGGCGTCGATGCCGATGATGCTTTCGATCTCGTCCTTCACGCGGTCCGGGTCAGCCTGCGGCAGGTCCATCTTGTTCAGCACGGGCATGACTTCCAGCCCCTGCTCGATGGCGGTGTAGCAGTTGGCGACCGACTGCGCTTCCACGCCCTGGCCTGCGTCCACCACCAGCAGCGCGCCTTCGCAGGCGGCCAGCGAGCGGCTGACTTCGTAAGTGAAGTCGACGTGGCCGGGGGTATCGATGAAGTTCAGCTGGTAGGTCTTGCCATCCTTCGCCTTGTAGTGAAGGGTGACGCTGTGCGCTTTGATGGTGATGCCGCGCTCACGCTCCAGGTCCATGGAGTCCAGCACCTGGGCCTCCATCTCGCGGTCGGACAGGCCGCCGCACATCTGTATGAAGCGGTCTGCCAGCGTCGACTTGCCATGGTCGATGTGGGCGATGATGGAGAAATTGCGGATATGACTAAGGTCACTCACGGCTGAACACACTCGGAAGGCTGAAGGCGGCGGTCCGCCGAAAAATAGCCGGGAAGTTTACCTGAATACAGCCAGGGGCGTCACGCCGAGCCGGACGGTCAGGCATGAAAAAGGGCGGTCGAAACCGCCCTTTTCTGGTGCGCCGGCCTTACTCGGTCAGCTTGAACGTGATGAAGCTCGCACGCCCCTGGCGCAGCACGCGCATGGAAATCGAACGATCCTTCGGCAACGCCTTGGCGATTTCGCTGAAGGTTTTCGAGGAATCCACTGCGCGGTTGTTCAGGTGTGTGATGACATCTCCCGGACGCAGGCCGATCATGGCCGCCGGACCGCCCTGCACTTCCTTGATGACCACGCCGCCCTTGATATCCAGGGACTTGCGCTGCTCAGAGGTCAGTTCCGCCACGGTCACGCCCATGCGGTTGCTGCTGCGCTCGGCACCTTTGCCTTCGACGGCGGCGATTGCGTCGTCATCCTCGGGCAAGCTGCCAATGGTCAGACTCAGGGTCTGGCGCTTGTTGTCACGAATGACCTCCAGGGACGCCTTGTCGCCCGGCTTCATGTTGCCCACCAGGTGCGGCAGGTCGGCGGACTCATTGATGGTCTGGCCATTCAGGCTCAGGATCACGTCACCCACCTGCAGGCCGCCCTTGGCTGCCGGACCATCTTCCACCAGCTGCGCGACCAGCGCGCCGGCCGGCTTGTCGAGGCCGAAGGACTCGGCCAGATCCTTGTTCACTTCCTGGATCACCACACCCAGCCAGCCGCGATTGACCTTGCCGCCAGCCTTGAGCTGATCGGCGACGTTCAGCGCCACATCGATAGGGATCGCGAACGAAAGCCCCATGAAGCCACCGGAGCGAGTGAAAATCTGCGAGTTGATGCCTACCACTTCACCCTGCAGGTTCAGCAGCGGGCCACCGGAGTTACCCGGGTTGATCGCCACGTCGGTCTGGATGAACGGCACATAGTTCTCGTTCGGCAGGCTGCGGCCCTTGGCACTGACGATGCCGGCCGTCACCGAGTGATCGAAGCCGAACGGCGAGCCGATGGCCAGCACCCACTCGCCGACCTTCAGCTTGTCGGAATCGCCCAGCTTGAGCGTCGGCAGGCCCTTGGCGTCGATCTTCAGCACGGCCACGTCGCTGCGCGGATCGGCACCGACCAGCTTGGCCTTGTGCTCGCTGCGATCGGACAGGCGCACGAGAATCTCGTCGGCGTCGGCGACCACATGGTTGTTGGTCAGGATGTAGCCATCATCGGAAATGATGAAGCCCGAACCCAGGGACTGAGCCTCGCGCTGCTGGCCACGGGGAGCCTGCCCCTGACCGCCCTGGCCACGAGGAATGCTGCGCTCGAAGAATTCGCGCAGGCCCGGCGGCAGGCCGTCGAGGTCCGGAATGCCCATCTGTGCGCTGGAGCGATCAGGAAGCTTCTGGGTGGTACTGATGTTGACCACCGCCGGCGAGGCTTTCTCGACCAGCGGCGTAAAATCCGGTAGTTCAGCTCGCGCGGTAACCGACAGGCTAAGGGCCAGCAAGGCGACCAGCGCAGCCATGCTGCGTTTCAGGGTTTGCATTGACTACAGCTCCCGTGATGTTGATTGGGAAGATCACTAAATTGGGCCGGGCGGCCCACCGACCAGCGCACGCAGCACAACCGGTTGCATCGCCGGATCATCCGTATGGCGTCGCGTGTAGTGACGCACCAGCAGCCAGGCCAGCAGGAAACCCGCCAGCCCGGCCACGATGATGAGAGGCTCCCCCAGATCGAGGCCCGCCGCCAGGAGCGCCAGCGTGAACAGCCCGATCAGAGGAGACAGATAGAAAAGCAGGGCACTCTTGAGCAGCAGGCCTTCATCCATACCCAGCACGACTTCGTCGCCGGGCGCCAGCGCCAATGAAGACATGACCCGCATTGCGCCGCGCCGACGCACAACACCCAACTGACGCAAGAGTCCCTGGCCGCAACCAGCACTGACCGAGCACCCCGAGCAGGTGGAGTGGCGCAGCGTTTCGACCTGGACGGATCCAGAATCGACCGCAATCACCCTCCCCCGCTCTTGGATCACTGTGGCTGGGCTCCAGTTGGCCGCATGGACAACGCCACGCGCTCGGCCGTGCCACTGGGGATTTCACCGACCACGGTCACCATGGTGCCGCCATCGTCACCGGCGTACCGCCTCGACACCACCGTGGTCGGGCCCAGCTGGGTGCGGGCATCGTCGACCTTGGCGCCGTGCAGCGGTTCAAGAAACACCGAGAAGCGCGCCAGCCCATCGCCATAGGCGAGACACAGGACCTGGTCATTGGAGACCGGGCTGCGCTCCTGCAGCGTGCTATTCAGGGTAAAGCCCGGCGGCACCCATTCCGAATGCCAGGTGGTCTTCACTTCAGCGACCTTGGTTTCCTTCACCGGCTTGCAGGCCGCGCTCGGCTGGAGCGCTCCGTCGTCCGGCGCCTCCATGTCGATACGGGTGAACTGCAGGCGCTCGATGATCTGGCCCTTGTCGTTGAGCAGCAGGGACTTGAGCGGCAGCCCTGTTTCCTTGTCCAGGTGCAACTCGAACCCGTAGCGATGCTGATCTCGCGGAATGACCGCCAGCACCACCGCCGGGCGGTCGGCGATACGCGACTCGCCGGCGACGCGAACATCATAGTAAGCGGACAGATCCGTCGGATTGAGCTTGCGGGCCGGCCACAGCTCGCCGGTCGACACCTGTCCGGACATGCCGCCACCTACACACTGGGTGGCACCATCGACACGCACCACTTCCTGGCGCGGCCCATCGACCTGGACAAGATGCTCGCGAACCGAGCCATCACTCTCCACCCGATGCCAGACATCGTGGGTGGTGAAGGCTCCACTGCGTTCGTAGATGAATGTACCCTGGAAGTTCTGTTGCTGATCAGCCTCGGAAAGGCGCTTGATCCAGTCCAACGCATCAGCGGCCTGGACTGGCAATGCCAGCAGACCGCCGAGGAAGAACAACAGTGCTGTCGTAGCGCGCATGTCGCTCCTTAAGGTCGCAAATCAGCGGCTTTCCAGGCTCGCGGCGCGTGCGTAGGGCAGGGCGCTGTCGGTGCCGCTGACGGCGGACTGCTGCGCATGCTGACGCAGGTAACCCGGAAGACGCTGCTCGTGCCAGGTGGTCTGCCCGCCCTGGGCATTGGTGATCACCTGCGGCGCCTCGTCCTGAGTGTAGCCTGCCAGTACCGCCGGGCCTTGCACTTGCGGCAGGGCAATCTGCGGAGTGGCGCCTTGCTGGGCAAGGCCGTTGGCAACACTGTCATCCTGGTGGTACATGCGCACACCGGCCAGCACAGCCAGGGTCACCGAGGCGGCGACTGCCAGGCGGCCGACATTGCGCCAGGGATTACGACTGCGCGGGGCCGGCACGGCCTCGTCGGCCAATGCGGCGGATACGGCAGCCGCAATGTCCAGCTTGGGCATGGCCGGCTCGCGGTGCATCACCGCACGGGCCAGTTGGTAACGGGACCAGGTGGCCCGCAATTCGGCGTCCTCGCCGCAGGCTGCAAGCACACGCCGCAGCTCCAGCTCATCCGCTTCGTTATCCATAACAGCGGACAGCGATTCCTGCAGGGCTTCACGACTCATAGCGGTACCTCTCTTGGCTTCTGCCGCTGTATCAGACTTCATCATGCAACAAAGGCTGCAAAGCTTTGTCGATCGCTTCCCGCGCACGGAAGATCCGTGAGCGGACGGTTCCCACCGGACACTGCATCACGGTGGCGATATCTTCGTAACTCAGGCCTTCGAACTCGCGCAGGGTCAACGCCGTGCGCAGATCATCGGGCAACTGCTGGATGGTGCGATGGACCGTTTCCTCGATCTCATCCCGCAGCATGGCTCTTTCCGGCGACTCGATGTCCTTCAGGGCGTGATCGCCATCGAAGAACTCCGCGTCCTCTGCCGTGACATCGCTGTCCGGCGGCCGCCGACCGCGCGCAACCAGATGGTTCTTCGCGGTGTTGATGGCGATACGGTACAGCCAGGTATAAAAGGCACTGTCACCGCGGAAGTTACCCAAGGCGCGATACGCCTTGATGAATGCTTCCTGCGCGACGTCCTGGGCTTCCTGGGCGTCGTGCACGAATCGCACGATCAGCCCCAGAATCTTGTGCTGGTACTTCAGCACCAGCAGGTCGAATGCCCGTTTATCTCCGCGCTGTACCCGTTCAACCAGTTGCTGATCCGTTTCCTGGGTTAGCATGAATGCTCCTCTGAAAACCTGGAGGAGCTTCGAGCACCCTGGTGAATCGTCCTGCCAAGATAGACTCGGGTCTTTTGCAAAAGTTCTCCCCTCCAAGCATACGCCGCACAGTTTTTTCACATTGGCGGCAACCGGACCCCGACATGCGTCCGGAGCCCGTCAAATTCAACTGTACCGGGCGGAACACCCGCTCCCCTTCCGCGCAATGTCAATCTGCGCGCAAAGCTGATTGGGTATTCCGCGTTCGAACCGGAACGCCTGAAAAAGTTCCGGTGAATTGCTGTGATCCTGCAATGACCTCGACGCCGCCTCTGACGTCCGCCAGGCTGGCTTCAGCGGTGAGGAATGCCTCCGGCCCTGCGACTGCCGCCCACCGCACGCGCATTCGGTGTCATCGGTTCGCCAGTATTGTGCCGTGGCCCCCTTCTATATACTAGGGCGCCATTTTGTGGAGCCGGGTATGAGTCAGCATTTCCAGCACGATGTCCTAGTGATCGGCAGCGGGGCCGCCGGCCTGACGCTGGCTTTGACGCTGCCCTCGCACCTGAAGATCGCCGTACTGAGCAAGGGCGAGCTTTCCCAGGGTTCCACCTTCTGGGCCCAGGGCGGCGTCGCTGCCGTGCTGGATGACACCGATACCGTGGAGTCCCATGTCGAGGACACCCTGGTCGCTGGCGCCGGCCTGTGCCGCGAAGACGCGGTAAAGTTCACTGTCGAGCATAGCCGCGAAGCCATCCAGTGGCTGATCGAGCAGGGCGTACCCTTCACCCGCGACCATGAGCCGGGGCGCGAGGATGGCGGCTTCGAATTTCACCTGACGCGAGAGGGCGGCCACAGCCACCGTCGCATTATCCATGCCGCCGACGCCACCGGTGCGGCGATCTTCAATACGCTGCTGGAGCAGGCGCGCCAGCGGCCGAATATCGAGCTGCTGTCGCAGCGGGTCGCCGTCGACCTGATCACCGAGCGAAAACTGGGGATGAACGGCCAGCGCTGCCTGGGGGCCTACGTGCTGGATCGCGCCACCGGCGAAGTCGACACCTTCAGCGCGCGCTTCACCGTCCTTGCCTCCGGCGGCGCCAGCAAGGTCTATCTCTATACCAGCAACCCGGACGGCAATTCCGGCGACGGCATCGCCATGGCCTGGCGCGCCGGCTGCCGGGTCGGCAACCTGGAGTTCAACCAGTTCCACCCGACCTGCCTGTACCACCCGCAGGCCAAGAGTTTCCTGATCACCGAGGCGTTGCGTGGCGAAGGCGCCCTGCTCCGCCTGCCCAACGGCGAACGCTTCATGCCGCGCTTCCATGCCCTGGGCGAACTCGCCCCGCGCGACGTGGTGGCCCGCGCCATCGACCATGAGATGAAGCGCCTGGGTATCGACTACGTCTATCTGGACATCAGCCACAAGCCGGCCGAGTTCATTCGCGAGCACTTCCCCACCGTCTACGAACGCTGCCTGGACTTCGGCATCGACATCACCCGCGAGCCCATCCCGGTCGTGCCTGCGGCGCACTACACCTGCGGCGGCGTACTGGTGGACGAGCATGGCCATACCGATGTGCCGAACCTCTACGCCATCGGCGAAACCACCTTTACCGGCCTGCACGGCGCCAACCGCATGGCCAGCAACTCGCTGCTGGAGTGCTTCGTCTACGCCCGTTCCGCCGCCGCCGAGATCCTCGCCAAGCTGCCCAAGGAGCAGGCCCCGGTCGCGCTGCCCTGCTGGGATGCCAGCCAGGTGACCGACTCGGACGAAGACGTGATCATCGCGCACAACTGGGACGAACTGCGGCGCTTCATGTGGGACTACGTGGGCATCGTGCGCACCAACAAGCGCCTGGCCCGCGCCCAGCACCGCGTGCGCCTGCTGCTGGACGAGATCGACGAGTTCTACTCCAACTACAAGGTCAGCCGCGACCTGATCGAACTGCGCAACCTGGCCCAGGTGGCCGAGCTGATCATCCTCTCCGCCATGCAGCGCCGCGAGAGCCGCGGCCTGCACTACACGCTGGACTATCCGGACCTGCTGCCCGAGGCCCGCGACACTATCCTGGCGCCGTCCACCTATTGCGGCTGAACCTCAGCCGCACCCGCAGACGCCGGTGCAACTCCGGCGCCAGGGCATCGGCGGGGACGCAGACGCTGCGAGCCAGCCAATCGCCGGGGCGGCGGAAACGCAGGACGATCAACCTGGGCAGCGCCAGGCTGTCCGGCATCAGCTGCACCGGCTGGAAGCCTTCCCGCTCGCTCCACAGCTGCCAGCCCTCGGCGTTGTGGCGCAGTGCACGCACCGAATCCGGCGCGCGCAATAGAATCTGCCGCGGCACAACCCAGCAGGCATGCAGCAGGCCGAGACTCAGGCCGAGCGTTTTCCAGTGAAGGGGAATGTCCGCGAGCAGCAGCGCCAGGACGGCACCGAACTGCGCGGCGAGATAGGCCGCCAGCAAACCGATGGACGGTTGCCAGCGGCACTCGAAGGGGTCACTTCGGCTGGACACGGTCCAGGATCATGCGAACGATGATGCGCAGGTCGACATCTTCCGGTTCGCCGCGCTGCATGAACCAGCCGAACATGTCCTGGTCCTCGCACTCCAGCAGCTTGCGGAAGCGCGCCTGATCATCGGCGGGCAGGCCCGGGTAGACTTCCTGGACAAAGGGCACCAGCAGGACGTCCAGTTCCAGCATGCCGCGGCGGCTGTGCCAGAAAAGGCGTTTGAGTTCGGTTTCGTCGGTCATCTGCGGGCACCTCGATTAACAGCGGGCGAATACGTGTTGTCGCTCGCGAAGTCGACGGACGGCGCGAGCCGAGCGGCATTATACGCATGCTCGACTCCCCCGGCACCCGCTGACAAGGCGGGGCCTGAGCTCTATCATGAGGCCCCTAACTTTCTTCCAGCGAATCGTGATGACCGACTCTGCTTTCTACACCGAACTCAATCACGAAGGGATTCTCGCCGTCCGTGGCGCGGACGCCGCCAAATTCCTCCAGGGCCAGCTGACCTGCAATCTCAATTACCTCAACGCCGAGTATTCCAGCCTCGGCGCCCGTTGCACGCCCAAGGGCCGGATGACCTCCAGTTTCCGCATCCTCGCCGAGGGCGAAGGCTTCCTGCTGGCCATGGCCAGGGACCTGCTGGACAGCCAGTTGGCGGACCTGAAGAAGTACGCCGTGTTCTCCAAGGCCACCCTCTCCGATGACAGCAGCCAGTGGGCGCGCTTCGGCCTGAGCGCTGCGGACGCCGTTCTGGCCGAACTGAAGCTGCCGCTCTCCGGTGAAGCCGACCAGGTAGCGCGGGCCGACGGCCTGATCGCCATCGGCCTCGGCCAGGGCCGCGTCGAACTCTGGGTGCCGGCCGAGCGTGCCGCTGCCATTGCCGAGCTGCTGCAGGCCCACCTGCCCCACGCCGAACTCAACGACTGGCTGCTCGGCCAGGTGCGTGCCGGCGTCGGCCAGGTGTTCGGCGCCACCCGCGAACTGTTCATCCCGCAGATGATCAACCTGCAGGCCGTGGGCGGCGTGAGCTTCAAGAAGGGCTGCTACACCGGCCAGGAAATCGTTGCGCGCATGCAGTACCTGGGCCGCCTCAAGCGCCGCCTGCACCGTCTGAAACTCAACAGCGGCGAACTGCCGGAGCCGGGCCGCGAGCTGTTCTCGCCGGTGCACTCCACCAGCGTCGGCGAGGTGGTACTGGCCGCCCGCGCGGCCGATGGCGTGGAGCTGCTCGCCGTGCTGCAGGACGACGCCGCTGCCGACGGCAATGTGCGTCTGGGCGAGGATCAGCCCCTGCGCCTGCTGGATCTGCCTTACGTTCTGGACAGCGATCGCGAGATCCAGCGCTGAATTCCGTGCCGGGCGGGGAGCCCGGCTTTCCCTGAAGGACACTTCATGAGCAAGCTTGCCGAAAAAGTACAACAGGAACTGCTACGGGCCATCGACAACGATGAGCTGGTGCTGCCGACGCTGCCCGAAGTCGCCCTGCGCGTGCGCGAAGCGGCCGAAGACCCGGACATCAGCATCCAGGATCTGGCCAAGGTGATCGGCAACGACGCCGCCCTGACCGCGCGCATTATCAAGGTGGTGAACAGCCCCCTGCTGCGCACCAACAAGGAAATCAACGATCTGCAGATGGCGATCAGCCGACTGGGGATCAACTACACCTGCAACCTGGCCACCGGCCTGGCCATGGAGCAGATGTTCCAGGCCACCTCCGACGTGGTAGACCGCAAGATGCGCGAGGTGTGGACCAAGAGCACCGAGATCGCTGGCATCTGCCACGCCCTGTGCCGCCACTACACTCGCCTCGCGCCGGACCAGGCGACCCTCGCCGGCCTGGTGCACCAGATCGGCGTGCTGCCGATCCTCACCTACGCCGAGGAGCACAGCGAGCTGCTGGCCGACTCCATCAGCCTCAACCACGTGATCGAGCGCATCCACCCGATCATCGGCGACCGCATCCTCAAGGCCTGGGACTTCCCGGCGCCGATCGCCGCCGTGCCGGGCCAGCACCTGGACTTCAGCCGCGACTCGGCCAAGGTCGATTACGTCGACATCGTCCAGGTCGCCACCCTGCAAAGCTACCTCGGCAGCCAGCATCCCTACACCGAGCTGGACTGGGCAATCATCCCGGCGTTCGCCAAGCTGGGCCTGGACCCGAAGGCGGACGTGAAGGAAGACGAAGACCTCTCCGCCGCCATGGAAGCGGCCATGAGCATGTTGCAATAACGGCATTGAGCTTGGCAGGGCTGCTCCTGCCCAGCGCTGAAACCCGCCCTTGCCGGCGGGTTTCGTGTTTCTGGCTCAGGCGTTTTCCGCCGGGAAGGTCACCCGCACCAGCAGCCCGCCCAGCTCGCCCTGGCCCAACTCGATGCGGGCACGATGCGCGCTGCAGATCTCGCCGACGATGGCCAGGCCCAGGCCGGTGCCCTGCTGGCGGCGGCGGTAGAAGCGGCGGAAGACCTTGTCGTGCTCTTCCGCCGGGATGCCGGGGCCATCGTCCTCGACCTCCAGTTCTGCCGGCGAACGCACGCGGATGATCACGTTGCCATCTGCCGGAGCGTGGGCGATGGCGTTATCCACCAGGTTGCTGAGCAGTTCGTTGAGCAGCGTCGGGTCGCCCTTCACCCAGGCCGGTTCATCCGCTTCCAGCGCCAGCGCCACGCCGCGCGAATAAGCCAGGGGCGCCAGCGCCAGGCCAAGTTCGCGGGCCAGTTGGCCCAGTTCGATGCGCTCTCCTGCTCCTTCGGCAATGGCGCGGGCACCACTTTCGACGCGAGCCAGCGACAGCAGCTGATTGGCCAGCCCGGTCACCCGGTCGGTGTTCTGCACGGCCTCGACCAGCGTCGTGCGCCATCGCTGCGGGTCTTCCTCGCGCAGGCCCAGCTCCAACCGCGCCTTGAGCGCGGCCAGTGGCGTACGCAGTTCGTGGGACGCCTCGGCGATGAACTGCGACTGCCGGTCGAACAGCCCGCGCAGACGCACGGTGAAGTGGTTGAGCGCCGCCACCAATGGGCGCAGTTCCTTCTGCACACGGACTTCCGGCAGCGGGCGCAGGTCGTCCGGCTGGCGCTCCTCCACCGCTTCGCGCAGGCGATCCAGGGGGCGAAGGCCGGCGCTCACCGCGTACCAGACCATCATCAGCGCGGCAATGGCCGACAGCGCCAGGTTGAGCAAGGTGTCGGCGAGCAGGTTGCGCGCCAGCCGCTCCCGCGCGCCCATGGTTTCGGCGACGCGGATTTCCGCCATGCCGTTGACCGTCGGCTGGCTCACCGGCTGCAACAGGCTGACCACCCGCACGCCCTGCCCCTCGTAGGTGGCGTCATAGAACTTGGCCAGCGCCGGGTAATCGTCGGTGCGCGGGGTGGTCGGCAGCGGTGCCGGCAGGTTCTCGTAGCCGGAGATCATTTTCCCCTGGGGATCGATCACCTGGTAGAAGATCCGCCCGGCGCTGTCGTACTCGAAGCTGTCCAGCGCCACGTAGGGCACGTTGGCGCGCAGGGTGCCGTCGCTGGCGTAGAGGCCGTCGGCGATGTCCCGCGCGGACGCCAGCAGCGTTCGGTCATAGGCTATGTCGGCGGCGTGGCGGGCACGCCAGTACGTGGCCGCGCTGCCGATCAGCAGCAGCACCAGCAGCAGGCCGCCAAGGCGCCAGAGCAGCCGCCCGCGCAGGCTTCCCGTGCCGGGAAAGCGCCAGCGCCGTTCAGCCATCCTGGGCTTCCAGCAGGTAGCCCAGGCCACGGAAGGTGACGATACGCACCGAGCTGCCCTCGAGCTTCTTGCGCAGGCGATGCACGTAGATCTCGATGGCATCGGCGCTGGCATCCTGGTCCAGGCCGAACACCTGCGCCGCCAGTTGTTCCTTGCTCATCACCCGCCCCGGTCGCGCGATCAGCGCCTCCAGCACGGCCTGCTCGCGGGAAGTGAGGTTCATCGCCTGCTCGGCGAGAGTGAAGCGCCGCGCGCCGAGGTCGTAGACCAGTTCGCCGCAGCGCTGCTGCTGTTCACCGCCGAGCACACTGCGGCGCAGCAGGGCCTTCACCCGCGCTTCCAGCTCGGTGAGTTCGAAGGGTTTGGCCAGGTAATCGTCGGCGCCCAGGTTCAGGCCGTGCACACGGTCACGCACCTCGCCACGGGCGGTAAGCATCAGCACGGGCAGCGTCTTGCCGCGCTCGCGCAGGCGCGCCAGCACCTGGAAACCGTCCAGCCGCGGCAGGCCGACATCGAGGATGGCCAGGGCGTAGTCCTCGCTGGCCAGGGCCAGGTCGGCGGCCACGCCGTCCTGCAGCAGGTCCACCGTCCAACCCGCGCCCTTGAGCGCCTGGGCGACGCTCTCGCCAAGCTGCGGATGGTCTTCAACCAAGAGGATTCGCACGTGGGACTACCCCTTCGGACTACAGGTTCGGGCCGGCAGTTTACCCATCCGCGAGCCGCTGTGAATGGGGGAAATTCGCTGAAATCACTGTGAAAGGAGACTGAAAGCCTGGCGAAAGCTTAGCCCGTTAGCATCGCCGACGAGCCGCCTCCCAACCCCGTTCTTTTCAGCGCCGACTGCCCAGGCGCAACGGCGGGAGCAGCGGACTCGGCGACGGCAAAGACCGTCAACAGAGCGGAAGGCGGCGTGGTGCCCTTTCGCGACAACAACAAGAACGGAGACCACAGATGCCCACCGCCCAGCCTTTGGCTGCACCGGCTTTTGCCAAGCCCAACTCCCGCTGCCTGACACCCGCCCTGCTGGCTTTCGCCGGGGTCGCGCCGCTGTGCGATGCCGCCGGCTTTGTCGAAGACAGCAGCGCCACGCTCAGCACCCAGAACATCTATTTCAACCGCGATTTTCGCGACGGCGCCGGCCAGTCCAAGCGCGAAGAATGGGCGCAGGGTTTCATCCTCGACTTCCAGTCCGGCTATACCCCCGGCACCATCGGCGTCGGCCTCGACGCCATGGGCATGCTCGGCCTGAAGCTCGACTCCTCGCCGGACCGCACCGGCACCGGCCTGCTGCCCACCCATGACGACGGCCGCGCCGCCGACGAATACAGCAAGCTGGGCCTGACGGCCAAGTTCAAGGCATCCGAGACCGAGCTGAAGATCGGCAGCCTGATTCCCGACCTGCCCACCCTGCAGCCCAACGACAGCCGCCTGTTCCCGCAGACCTTCGAGGGCGGCCTGCTCAACTCCACCGACCTGCCGGGCCTGAACTTCACCGGCGGGCGTCTGGAGAAAGTGAAGGACCGCGACTCCACCGACTACACCGACCTTGCGCTGAACAACAAGAACCGCCGCTTCTCCGGCGGCAGCGCCGAAGGCAAGCACTACGACCTGGCCGGCGGCGACTACAAGTTCACCGACCACCTCACCGGCCGCTACCACTACGCGCAGCTGGACGAGGTCTACCGCCAGCACTTCGTCGGCCTGCTCGCCGCCTATCCGCTGGGCCCAGGCAAGTTCAGCGCGGATGTGCGCCTGGCCATCAGCGACGACCAGGGCGAGGCGCGCGGCGGCGAAATCGACAACCGCGCCTTCAACGGCATGCTCGGCTACGCCCTGGGCGCCAACAAGTTCAGCCTCGGCTGGCAGCAGATGAGCGGCGATAGCGCCTTCCCCTACATCGATGGCAGCAACCCCTATCTCGTCAACTTCGTCCAGGTCGGCGACTTCGCCGAGACCGACGAGCGCTCCTGGCAAGTGCGCCACGACTACGACTTCGCCGGCCTCGGCATCCCCGGCCTGACCCTGATGAATCGCTACATCAGCGGCGACAATGCCAAAATCAACGGCATGGACGGTCACGGCAAGGAATGGGAGCGCAACACCGACATCAAGTACGTGATCCAGAGCGGCCCGCTCAAGGACGTGGCAGTGCGCGTGCGCAACGCCACCTACCGTTCGAGCTTCGCGCGGGACGCCGACGAGACGCGTATCTACCTCAGCTACTCCCTGGCGATCTGGTAAACCGACAACAACAAGAGAGGCATCGCACCATGTCCACCGTCCTGCGCAACCTGACCCTGGCCGGCGCCACCCTGCTCGCCGCCAGCCAACTGATGGCCGAGCCCAAGCGCCCGGAATGCATCGCCCCGGCCTCTCCCGGCGGCGGCTTCGATCTCACCTGCAAGCTGGCGCAGAGCGCCCTGGTGGACGAGAAGCTGCTGACCAAGCCGATGCGTGTCACCTACATGCCCGGCGGTGTCGGCGCCGTGGCCTACAACGCGGTGGTCGCCCAGCGTCCGGCCGACGGCAACACCATCACCGCCTTCTCCAGCGGCTCGTTGCTGAACCTGGCCCAGGGCAAGTTCGGCCGCTTCGACGAAAACGCCGTGAAATGGCTGGCCGCCGTGGGCACCAGCTACGGCGCCATCGCGGTGCCCAGCGACTCGCCGTACCAGAACCTCGGCGACCTGGTCGCTGCGCTCAAGGCCGACCCGGGCAAGGTAGTGATCGGCTCCGGCGGCACCGTCGGCAGCCAGGACTGGATGCAGACCGCGCTGATCGCAAAGGCCGCCGGCATCGATCCGAAGCAGCTGCGTTACGTCGCCCTGGAGGGCGGCGGCGAGATCGCCACGGCGCTGCTGGGCGGGCATATCCAGGTGGGCAGCACGGATATCTCCGACTCCATGCCGCACATCCGCGCCGGCAAGATGCGCATCCTCGCGGTGTTCGCCGAGGAGCGCCTGAAGGATGAAGGCATGGCCGACATCCCCACCGCCAAGGAGCAGGGCTTCGACATCGTCTGGCCGGTGGTGCGCGGTTTCTACGTCGGGCCGAAGGTGAGCGATGAGGACTACCAGTTCTGGAAGGCCTCCTTCGACAAGCTGCTGGCTTCCGAAGACTTCGCCAAGCTGCGCGACCAGCGCGAACTGTTCCCCTTCGCCATGACCGGCCCGGAGCTGGACGCCTACGTGAAGCAGCAGGTCGCCCAGTACAAGCAGCTCGCCCGCGAGTTCGGCCTCATCCAGTAACGCCCCGTGCGGCGCCGCCTTCAACGAAGGCGGCGCCAGGAGACTCCCCATGTCCCGTACCAGCCTCTTCCAGCGGCTGTTCGCCGGCGCCTGGCTGTTCGCCTGCGTCGCCTTCGCCCTGATCGCCTGGCAACTGCAGGCGCCCTTCTCCTACGAACCGGTCGGCCCGCGCGCCTATCCGCTGCTCTGCCTGGGCTTGATGGCTGCCGGCCTCGCCTGGCTGATCGTGCGGCCCACACCGATCAAGCGCGAGGACGACGAGCCCGCGCTGGAAGGCGCGCTGCTGGCCAAGGTGGTGCTCTGCGTCGCGCTGCTCGCGGTCTACGCCGGGCTGTTCGAGCCGCTGGGCTTCATCCCCGCCAGTGCCCTGGTCGGCACCTTCATCGCGCTGATCTACGGCGGCCGCCCGGTGGCCAGCGTGGTCACTGCCACGCTGCTCGCCATCGGCCTCTACGTGCTGTTCGACCGCACCCTGGACGTCCCGCTACCGCTGGGCATCCTCGATCCCCTGCTCTGAGGACTGAATCATGGATACGTTGAGCTACCTCGGCCAGGGCTTCGGTGTTGCCCTGACCCCCTACAACCTGATCACCGCGCTGATCGGCACCCTGATCGGCACCGTCGTCGGCCTGCTGCCGGGCCTGGGCCCGATCAACGGCGTGGCCCTGCTGATCCCGGTGGCCTTCGCCCTCGGCCTGCCGCCGGAGTCGGCGCTGATCCTGCTGGCCGCCGTGTACCTGGGTTGCGAATACGGCGGACGGATTTCCTCGATCCTGCTGAACATCCCCGGCGAAGCCTCCACCGTGATGACCACCCTCGACGGCTACCCCATGGCACGCAACGGCCTGGCCGGCGTGGCCCTGTCGCTGTCGGCCTGGAGCTCCTTCATTGGCGCCTTCATCGCCACCTGCGGCATGGTGCTGTTCGCCCCGCTGCTGGCGAAATGGGCGATCGCCTTCGGCCCGGCGGAATACTTCGTGCTGATGGTCTTCGCCATCGTCGCCCTGGGCGGGCTGGCCGGCGACCGGCCGCTGAAGACGCTGCTGGCAGCGCTGCTCGGGCTGTTCCTGTCCAGCATCGGGATCGACGCCAACAGCGGCGTGTACCGCTTCACCTTCGACAATATCCACGTCTCCGACGGCATCCAGTTCGTGGTGCTGGTACTGGGTCTGTTCTCGGTCAGCGAAATCCTCCTGCTGCTGGAGAAGACCCACCACGGCCACAAGATGGTCGAGGCCAGCGGACGCATGCTGTTCAACGCGAAGGAAGCGGCCTCGGTGGCAGTGGTCAACCTGCGCTGCGGCCTGCTCGGCTTCATCATGGGCGTGCTGCCCGGCGCCGGCGCAACCCTCGCCAGCGCCGTGGCCTACATGACCGAGAAGAAGATGGCGGGCGAGTCGGGCAAGTTCGGCAAGGGCGACCTGCGCGGCCTGGCCGCCCCGGAAACCGCCATCGGCGCCTCCGCCTGCGGCGCCCTGGTGCCGATGCTGACCCTCGGCGTCCCCGGCTCGGGCACCACGGCGGTGATGATCGGCGCGCTCAGCCTGTACAACATCACCCCCGGCCCGCTGCTGTTCCAGGAACAGCCGAACATCGTCTGGGGCCTGATCGCCTCGCTGTTCATCGCCAACGTCATGCTGATCATCCTCAACGTGCCGATGGTCCGGGTGTTCACCCGCATCCTCTCGGTGCCGAACTGGGCGCTGGTGCCGGGCATCGCGATCATCACCGCCATCGGCGTGTACGCCGTGCACGCCACCACCTTCGACCTGTTCCTGATGGTCGCCATCGGCATCCTCGGCTACATCCTGCGCAAGCTGGACTTCCCACTCTCACCGCTGCTGCTGGGCTTCATCCTCGGCGGGCTGATGGAGCAGAACCTGCGCCGCGCGCTGTCCATCTCCAACGGTGAACTGGGCATTCTCTGGTCCAGCCCCATCGCCATCGGCACCTGGGCACTGGTCGCGCTGATGCTCGGCCTGCCGCTGGTCCGCGCCTGGCGCAAACGCGCCCGCCGCTCCCGCGAGGCGCTGGCTGACGCCGCGTAAAAGCAACCACGCTCGCCGCGTCGAGACGCGCGGCGATTTTCAAGGCCCGCCGTCGTGCGGGCCTCTTTTTGGGTAAGCGATCAAACCGGCGGCAGCGACCAGTCGATGGGCGGAAGGCCGTGCTGTTCGAGGAACTTGTTGGTGCGGCTGAAGTGGCCGTTGCCAAGGAAACCACGGTAGGCCGACAGCGGGGATGGGTGCGCGGACTTGAGCACCAGATGCTTCTGCGCGTCGATCAGCTTCTGCTTGCTCTGGGCATGGGAGCCCCAGAGCAGAAATACCAGGTTCTCGCAGCGTTGGCTGACCACTTCTATCACCTTATCGGTGAACGGGCCCCAGCCCGACTGGGCGTGGGAGCCGGCGCGAGCCTGCTCCACGGTCAGCGAAGTATTGAGCAGCAGCACGCCCTGCTCGGCCCAGTGCTGCAGACAACCATGATTGGGAATCGGAATGTTCAGATCGCGATGCAGCTCTTTATAGATGTTCTGCAGCGACGGCGGCGTCGGCACTCCCGGCTGCACCGAGAAGCACAGGCCATGGGCCTGGCCGGGGCCGTGGTACGGGTCCTGGCCGATGATCACCACCTTGATGCGCGCAAGCGGCGTGGTGTTCAGCGCGTTGAAGATCAGCGGGCCGGGCGGGAAGATCACCTTGCCGGCGGCCTTCTCCGCGCGGAGGAATTCGCCCAACTGCTTCATGTAGGGCTTCTCGAATTCCTCGTGGAGGGCTTCTTTCCAGCTGGGTTCCAGCTTGATCCGATCTTCGTTGGTCATGGTGCGTCTGCCTGGTGAAACGAACCGGCACGCTAAGCAAGCGCCCCGGCCAAGTCAAGGCGCCTTGCGCCGCACCGCCCACCAGCCCGGCAAACGCGGCACACCGCTGCCCAGGCCGGCGAGCATCCACACCACCACGGCAAGGGTCAGACCCAGGTGAAACAGCTCACGGCGTGGCACACCGGCCAGTTCACCGCGGGTACCGATCAGCAGGCCGCTGCCGATGAACAGCAGCGCGCCGAGCAGGGCCAGCAGATGTCGCCGCGAGCGCCCCGGCCAGGCGATGACCAGAAGTGCAACGAGGTTGGTCAGCAGCGTGGCCTGGGACGGCAGCATCACCAGCGCCATGCACGCCAGCAACACCAGCGCGCGCTGCAAGGGCGAACCGGAGAGCCGCCCCAGCGCGATCAGCGGCAAGCCGACCGCACCGGAGAGCACGCTCGCCAGATGATGGGGTTCGGCCAGCACCGTGGCGCCACCGTACTCCAGCGCCCCGAGAAACGCCGCAGCGCCCATCGACACGAAGCCCAACGCCCGCCAACCCTGTTGCTCGCGCAGGGCGAGCCAGGCGGCGATGCAGCAGGCCAGGGTCAGCAGCAGTTCGGCGATCACGGGCAGCATGGGGCATTCCTTTATTGTCGTCGCCGCAGACTAGCGAGCCTCGACTCGATCTGCACGGTGTCACACGCCATCCCGGTAGACGCCGCGCGTCAGGCTCAACCGGTATGCAGCGCCCGGTAGTGACTGGGCGCCATGCCTACCACGCTCTTGAACAGCCGCGAGAAGTAGTACGGATCGGCGTAGCCCAGCTGCTCGGCGACCTGGCGCACTTCCAGGTTGCCCTGGTCGAGCAGGCGACAGGCGTGGGTCATCTTCAGCCGGATGAAATCCTGGATCGGCGCCTGGCCGGTCAGCGCGCGGTAGGTCTTGGCGAAGTGGAAGCGCGACAGGCGGAACTGCGCGGCCAGCTCGTCGAGGTTCAGCGCGTCGTGCAGATGCTCGCGCATCATCGCCTGCACTGCCTCCACGTCCAGCACCCGGCCGGACTTCAGCCGCGCCCGCGCCGGGCGCAGGGCCAGGGAAGTCAGCAGGCTCTGCAGCAGATGGGCGGCATGGATGAAGTGCGGCAGGCTCAGGCCCTGGCGGCGCAGGGCCAACAGTGCGTCGAACTCGCCCAGAAGGCGTGGCTGCACACCCACGCGCAGGCGCGGCGACTTGCCCAGCGGGCGGAGGAAATCCTCCGCCAGCCGGCCTTCCAGGTGCACCCAGAAGATCGACCAGGGCCGCTGCGGATCGGCGCCATAGGCATGGGCACGGCCCTTGGGCAGCACCAGCAGGTCACCGCTGGAGACCTCGAATCGTCCATCTGCTGTTTCCAGCCAGCCTTGCCCGGCGCTGCAGTAGATCAGCAGGTGATCGTCCGGGCTGTCCCGCTCCATGCGGTGCCCCACGGCTGCCGGGTAGTAGCCCAGGGCCAGTGGATAGCAGGCCTGCCCCAGCGGATGGCGGTCCAGCGCGCGGCGCAGGCGTGGCGGAGTGATGAAGCGCACGCCCTGCTGTGGCAGCGGCCAGGTGGAAATGAGCGGGCGGGACACGGCTGGCCTCCGGAATCGGCAATGCCAAGATCGTCCATCCATTGCCCAAGATCGTCAATCCACAGCCGCGGGCGAAACCGCTATAACCGGAAGTCTCCAAGCGAAAAGAACGCGTGCCGCCACGCACGCCGCTGTAGCCGACAAGAATAAACAGAGGTAGCTGCATGCATTTCGATCTGTCCGAAGAACAACGCCTGCTGGTGGACAGCGCCCGCGCCTTCGCCAGCCGCGAACTGGCGCCCCACGCCGCCGACTGGGACCGCCAGCACCACTTCCCGGTGGAGGTCATCCGTCGCGCTGCCGAACAGGGCTACCTGGGCCTGTACATCGCCGAAGAGGACGGCGGCCTGGGCTTGTCGCGGCTGTCCGCCTCGCTGATCTTCGAGCAACTGGCCGCCGGCTGCGTCGCCACCACCGCCTATATGACCATCCACAACATGGCCAGCTGGATGCTCGCCAGCTTCGGCGACGCCGCGCTCAAGGAGCAATGGCTGCCGGGGCTGATCGGCGGCGAGTTGCTGGCCTCCTATTGCCTTACCGAACCCGACGCCGGCTCCGACGCCGCGCGCCTGCGCACCCGCGCCAGGCGGGATGGCGACGACTACGTGCTCGACGGCGCCAAGACCTTCATCTCCGGCGCCGGCAGCACCGACGTGCTGATCGTCATGGCGCGCACTGGCGAGGAAGGCGCGAAGGGCATTTCCTGCTTCCTGGTGCCGGCCAACGCCGAGGGCATCCGCTACGGCCGCAACGAGGACAAGATGGGCTGGAAGGCCCAGCCGACCCGCACCATCACCTTCGAAGGCGTGCGCATTCCCGCCGGCAACCGCATCGGGCCGGAAGGCCAGGGCTTCGTCTATGCCATGAAGGGCCTGGACGGCGGCCGCCTGAACATCGCCAGTTGTTCCCTCGGCGCGGCCCAGGCGGCGCTGGAGCAGTCGCTGCGCTACGTCGAGGAACGCAAGCAGTTCGGCAAGGCGCTGGCCGAATTCCAGGCATTGCAGTTCAAGCTCGCCGACATGCTCACCGACCTCACCGCCAGCCGGCAGATGGTGCGCCTGGCCGCGCACAAGCTGGACCACAAGAACGGCGAGGCGACGCTGTATTGCGCCATGGCCAAGCGCTTCGCCACCGACCGCTGCTTTGTGTTGTGCAACGAGGCGCTGCAACTGCACGGCGGCTACGGCTACCTCAACGACTACCCGCTGGAGCGCTGGGTGCGCGACAGCCGCGTGCACCAGATCCTGGAAGGCACCAACGAGATCATGCGGGTGATCGTTGCCCGCCGGCTGCTGGAGCAGGGTGGGATGCTGGATCGTCTGCTCTGATCCGCCCCCCACCAATCACTGGAAAAACCGCCCGCCTGCGCGGGCGCAATCGAACAGATCGGACATGGACGCGCCCTGCCGCGCGCACCTAGAGTCCATGCCCAAGACCGCCAAGGAGATGCCCATGAGCAACGCCCTCGAGCCCTACAAGCCCGGAGTCTTCGACCTGACCCACAAGCTGACGGTGGAAAAGCACGGCCACACCGCACTGATCACCATCAACCACCCGCCGGCCAACACCTGGGACCGCGACTCGCTGATCGGCCTGCGCCAGGTGATCGAACACCTGAACCGCGACGACGAGATCTACGCCCTGGTGGTGACTGGGCAGGGGCCGAAATTCTTCTCCGCCGGCGCCGACCTGAACATGTTCGCCGACGGCGACAAGGCCCGCGCCCGCGAGATGGCCCGCCGCTTCGGCGAAGCCTTCGAGGCGCTGCGCGACTTCCGTGGCGTCTCCATCGCCGCAATCAACGGCTACGCCATGGGCGGCGGCCTGGAGTGCGCGCTGGCCTGCGACATCCGCATCGCCGAGCGCCAGGCACAGATGGCCCTGCCCGAAGCTGCCGTGGGCCTGCTGCCCTGCGCCGGCGGCACCCAGGCGCTGCCGTGGCTGGTGGGCGAAGGCTGGGCCAAGCGCATGATCCTCTGCGGCGAGCGCGTGGATGCCGAGACGGCGCTGCGCATCGGCCTGGTCGAGCAGGTCGTCGACACCGGCGAGGCACGTGGCACGGCCCTGCTGCTGGCGGCCAAGGTCGCGCGCCAGAGCCCGGTGGCCGTGCGCACCATCAAGCCGCTGATCCAGGGCGCCCGCGAACGCGGCCCGACCACCTGGCTGCCGGAGGAGCGCGAGCGCTTCGTCGACCTGTTCGACGCCGATGACACCCGCGAAGGCGTGAACGCCTTCCTGGAGAAACGCGATCCGCACTGGCGCAACCAATAAGGCCCCGACCATGAATGTGATGTTCGAAGAACGCCCCGGCTTGCACGGCTTCCGCATTGGCGTGGTGACGCTGGACGCGGAGAAGAGCCTGAACGCCCTGAGCCTGCCGATGATCGAGGCGATGAACCATCAACTGCGCGCGTGGAAGGACGACCCGCAGATCGCCTGCGTGGTGTTGCGCGGCAACGGCGGCAAGGCCTTCTGCGCCGGCGGCGACGTGCGCAAGCTGGTGGACGCCTGCCGCGAGCAGCCCGGCGAGGTTCCCGCCCTCGCCCGCCGCTTCTTCGCCGACGAATACCGCCTGGACTACCTCATCCACACCTACGGCAAACCGCTGATCTGCTGGGCCCACGGCTACGTGATGGGCGGCGGCATGGGCCTGATGCAGGGCGCCAGCGTGCGCATCGTCACGCCCAGCAGCCGCCTGGCCATGCCGGAAGTGAATATCGGCCTGTACCCGGATGTCGGCGCGAGCTGGTTCCTCGCCCGCCTGCCCGGCCGCCTCGGCCTGTTCCTCGGCCTGACCGCCACGCAGATGAACGCCCGCGACGCACTGGACCTGGACCTCGCCGACCGCTTCCTGC
Source organism: Pseudomonas sp. HS-18 (assembly GCF_020401845.1). Taxonomy (NCBI): domain Bacteria; kingdom Pseudomonadati; phylum Pseudomonadota; class Gammaproteobacteria; order Pseudomonadales; family Pseudomonadaceae; genus Pseudomonas; species Pseudomonas sp. HS-18. Next base: position 1,516,207 of record NZ_CP084413.1, on the reverse strand, counting down.
TCGATACCCAGCAGGAAGACCTGATCGAAGGCCTGGTGCAACTGAACTGGCGCGAACAGGCCGACGTGCAACTGCACAGCCTGTTGCAAGCGCTGGAAAACGAAGCCCGCGGTGAATTGCCGGATGCCCAGTTGCTGCCACGCCGCGAGCGCCTGGATGCGGTGCTGGACAGCGCCAACATCGCCGAGGCCTGGCACGCTCTAACCGCACTGGCCGATGACGAGGACACGCTGATCGCGCGGGGAGCGAAGACCCTCGCCTCGGGCTGCCCGCTGACCGCTCATCTGGTCTGGGAACAGATCCGCCGCGCACGCCATCTGTCGACTGCCGAGGTGTTCCGCATGGAGTACGCGATGAGCCTGAACTGCTGCCGCCACCCGGAGTTCCCGGAAGGCGTGCGGGCCCGGCTGATCGACAAGGACAACACCCCGCACTGGCACTGGCCGGATATCGCTGCCATACCTGATGCTGTGGTGAATGCGCACTTCGACGCCACCTGGGAGGGCGAGCATCCGCTGGCGGATCTTTAGCCGCCGCTGCCGTCCTCTGTAGGAGCGAGCTTGCTCGCGAACCAGCCCAGCAGCGAATCCGTTCGCGAGCAAGCTCGCTCCTACAAAGAGCAAAAGCGCTGGAGTGCCCTGCGGTCCAACAGGAGGAAACCAGCATGCAAACCATCGCCTTCATCGGCCTCGGCCACATGGGCGCCCCCATGGCCGCCAACCTGATCAAGGCAGGCTACCTGCTGCGCGTGTTCGACCTGGTGCAGAGCGCCATCGACGGCCTGGTCGTCCAGGGTGCCAGCGCCGCCCGCAGCGCCCATGACGCGGTAGACGGCGCCGACGTGGTGGTCACCATGCTGCCGGCCAGCGGGCACGTCGAGGGGCTGTACCTGGGCAACGAGGGCCTGCTGGCGCACATTGCCCCCGGCACCCTGGTGCTGGAGTGTTCCACCATCGCCCCCGCCTCGGCACGCAAGGTCCACCAGGCTGCGGCCGAGCGCGGTATTCCCATGCTCGATGCACCGGTCTCCGGCGGCACCGGCGGCGCCATCGCCGGCACCCTGACCTTCATGGTCGGTGGCGACGCCGAGGTGCTCGAACGCGCCCGCCCGGTGTTCTCCGCCATGGGCCGGAACATCTTCCACGCCGGCGGCGACGGAGCCGGGCAGGTCGCCAAGGTGTGCAACAACCAATTGCTCGCTGTGCTGATGATCGGCACCGCCGAATCCCTGGCCCTCGGTGCCGCCAATGGGCTTAACCCTGCCGTGCTGTCGGAGATCATGCGCCGCAGCTCCGGCGGCAACTGGGCGTTGGAGGTGTACAACCCCTGGCCCGGTGTCATGGAGAATGCCCCCGCCTCACGCGGCTACACCGGCGGCTTCATGACGTCGCTGATGACCAAGGACCTGGGTCTGGCGCTGGAAACGGCGCAGGTCAGCGGCAACAGCACGCCCATGGGCAGCCTGGCACTGGCGCTGTATCGCCTGCTGGTGAAACAGGGCCATGGCGAGCAGGACTTCTCGGTGGTGCAGAAACTCTTCGATAACTGACCTTATTGTGAAGCCACGCTTACGAGTGCATGGCGTAAGGGTGGCTTTATCCACAAGCGCGGCGGGTCGAAGATGAATCACCTGCCGCCAGCGCGCGGCGATTTCTCCCACAAAGGTGATTCCATGAACATTGCCCTGATCGGCGCGACCGGCCACGTTGGCCACTACTTCCTCGAAGAAGCCCTGCGCCGCGGCCATAGCGTGACCGCGCTGGTGCGCGACCCGGCGAAGCTGCCGGCGCGCGAAAACCTCAAGGTGGTCCAGGCCGACGTCTACGACCCGGCCCAGGTCGCCCGCGCCGTGGCCGGGCAGGACGTCGTGGTCAGCGCATTCAATGCCGGCTGGGGCAACCCGGATATCCGTGGCGCCCACGCCAAGGGCAGCCGCGCCATTCTTGACGGCGTGAAGGCGTCCGGTGTGAAGCGCCTGCTGGTACTCGGCGGTGCCGGCAGCCTGGAGATCGCCCCCGGCCAACGTCTGGTGGACAGCCCGGAATTCCCCGAGCAATGGAAACAGGGTGCACTGGGCGCCGCCGACGCGCTGGACCAGTTGCGTGCCGAGAAGGAACTCGACTGGGCTTTCCTCAGCCCGGCGATGCTGCTCGACGGCGAAACCCGCACCGGCAGCTTCCGCATCGGCGGCGACCAGGTGTTGTTCGACGGCAACGGCGAGAGCCGCATTTCCCTGCCGGACCTGGCGGTGGCGATGATCGATGAGGCCGAGCAGGCCAATCATCATCAGCAGCGGTTTACCGTGGCGTATTGATTCGCTTCGGCTGGTTCGCGAGCAAGCTCGCTCCTACAGACATGGGTTACCGCATGGCGTTCTTGTAGGAGCGAGCTTGCTCGCGAACCGTGTTCCAGCCAACGCGCAGGGGTTGAGCTGATCGCGGACGAAGTCCCGTGAACCCACAAAAAAGGGCCATCCCATGGGATGGCCCTTTTGCGCAGGCCTTCTCGGCTCACCGCTCGCGCAGCGCCTCCGCCTTGGCCCGCAGAATCGGCTTGAGCAGGTAGCTGAGGATGCTCTTCTTGCCAGTCATGATGTCCACGGTGGCGATCATGCCGGGGATGATCAGCAACGGTTTGTCGTCGCTGCCCAGGTGGCTTTTGCGGGTGCGCAGCTTGATCAGGTAGAAGCTGTTGCCATCCTCGTCGGTGACGGTGTCGGCGCCAATCTGCTCCAGGTCCGCCGGCAGGCCACCGTAGATGGTGTAGTCGTAGGCGGTGAACTTGACCATGGCGTGCTGGCCGGGGCGCAGGAAGGCGATGTCCTGCGGACGGATGCGCGCTTCCACCAGCAGGGTGTCGTCCAGCGGGACGATCTCGATCAGGTCGCTGCCCGGCTGGATCACACCGCCGATGGTGTTCACCAGCAGCTGCTTGACGATGCCGCGCACCGGCGAAGTGACCAGGGTGCGGCTGACGCGATCCTCCAGCGCCTTACCGGTGGCGGTGGCCTTGCTCAGTTCGGTGCGGGCTTCGTTGAGTTCCTTCAGCGCATCGCTGCGGAAGCGCGAACGGGTTTCGGCAACCTTGCGCTCCACTTCCTTCACCGCTGCCTCGGCCCGCGGGATCGCCAGGGTGGTGGCATCGAGCTGGCCACGGTTTTCCACTTCACCGCGTTTCAGGCGCAGCAGCTCTACCTGGGACATCGCGCCCTGCGCCACCAGCGGCTCGGACATGGAAATCTCCTGGCGCAGCAGGTTCAGGCTGTTGCGGTACTGCGCCTGCTTGGAGACGAACTCGCGCAGTTCCTGCTGCTTCTGCACCAGCTGTTGCTGCAGGCCGTCGGTTTCGTCCTTGAGCTGCTGCTGGCGGCTGTGGAACAGCGCCTCTTCACTGCTGGCCTGGCCGGGCACCTTGGCGCGCACATCGTCGGGGATGTTCAGCGCGCGCTCTTCCACCTCGGCAGACAGCCGCTCCACCCGCAGGAACATCGCCAGGCGGTCGGCCTCGGTCTCGCCGACGTTGGACTGGAAGCGCGTCGGGTCCAGGCGCATCAGTTGCTCGCCGGCCTGCACCACCTGCCCTTCGTGGACGAATATCTGCGAGACGATGCCGCCTTCCAGGTTCTGGATCTTCTGCACCTTGGACGAAGGGATCGCCTTGCCCTCGCCGCGGGTGACCTCGTCGATCTGCGCGAAATGTGCCCAGAGCAGCAGGAAGGCGACGAAGCCGATGAGGATCCAGATGGTCAGCCGCACCACGCGCGGCGCGTCCTCGATCAGCGCCTTGCTGACCTCCGGAAGCGGCTGGCCGGAGAGGTTGTCGCCGCCCTTGAAATAGCCACGGACAGCGTGGCGGATACTGCCCAGAGGATTAAGCGACACTGATCTGCCCCTTCTTCAGTGCATCCATGACCACGTCCTTCGGACCGTCGGCAATGATGCGTCCCTTGTCGACGATCACCAGGCGGTCCACCAGGCTGAGCATGGAGGCGCGGTGGGTGACCAGCAGCAGTGTCTTCTCGCCCATGATCGATTGCAGGCGCTGTTTCAGGCGCTCCTCGCCGGCGTTGTCCATGGCGCTGGTGGGTTCGTCCAGCAGCAGGATCGGCGGGTCGAGCAGCAATGCGCGGGCCAGGGCGACGTTCTGCCGCTGGCCGCCGGAGAGGTTGTGGCCACGCTCGCCGACCTGCAGTTCATAGCCCTGCGGGTGCAGGCGGACGAACTCGTTCACGCCGGTCAGCTCGGCCACTTCCAGCACGCGTTCGTCATCGATGTAGCGCGCGCCGCTGACCAGGTTGTCGCGCAGGGTGCCACTGAACAGGCTGATGTCCTGCGGCACGTAGCCGATGTTGTGGCGCAGCTCGCTGATGTCCAGTTGGCGCACGTCGGCGCCGTCCACCAGCAGGTTGCCGTTCTCAGGCTGGTGCAGGCCGACGATCAGCTTGGCCAGGGAGCTCTTGCCCGAGCCGCTGCGGCCGATGATGCCGACCTTCTCGCCGGCGCGGATCTGCAGGTTGATGCCGTGCAGCGCCGCGACCTGCTGGTTCGGGTAGGCGAAGTCGAGGCCGCGCATCTCGATACCGCCGCGCAGTTGCGAGCGGGTCAGCGGACGTTCGTCGGCGTTGCGCTCCTGCGGCAGCTCCATCATCTGGTTGGTGGTGGCCATGGACAGGCGCGCCTGCTGGTAGCGCTGGATCAGCCCGGAGAGCTGGGTCAGCGGGCCGAGCGCGCGGCCATTGAGCATGTAGCAGGCGATCAGACCGCCCATGGACAGGTCGCCGGCGATGATCAGGTAGACACCGCCGATGATCATGACGACCCCGGCCAGCGCCTGGATCAGCACGGTGATGTTCATCGCCAGGGTCGACAGCAGCTTGACCCGCAGTTCCAGGCGGCTGAGGGTGCCGATGGTCTGCTCCCAGAGGTACTGGCGCTCGCTCTCGGCGTTGTTGACCTTCACCGCGTCGAGGCTGGCGAGGGTCTCGATCAGGCTCGACTGGCGTTCGGCGGCCAGCGCCATGGTGCGGTTCATGGTCTCCACCAGCGGCTTCTGCAGCAGCCAGCCCAGGCCCGCGGCCAGCGGGAAGGCAACCAGCGGGACGAACACCAGCGGCCCGCCGATGATGCCGATCACCAGCAGGATCAGCAGGGTGAAGGGCATGTCGATCAGGGTGGTCAGCGTGAGCGAGTTGAGGAAATCGCGCAGCGTCTGGAATTCGTGGATGTTCTGGGCGAACGAGCCGACCCGCGCCGGGCGGTACTTCATGCTCATGCCGACAATGCGCTCGAACAGCGTCGCCGAGATGATCAGGTCGGTCTTCTTGCCGGCCAGGTCCAGGCACAGGCCGCGCATGGTCTTGAGCAGCAGGTCGAACAGGTAGGCGCCGCTGATGCCGATGGCCAGCACCCAGAGGGTGGCGGCGGCCTGGTTGGGCACCACGCGGTCGTAGACGTTCATGACGAACAGCGGCGCGGCCAGGGCGATCAGGTTGATCAGCAGGCTCGCAGCGACGGCGTCGACGTAGAGCCAGCGCGAGCGCTTCAGGGTGTCGCGGAACCAGCTCTTGGCGCGCGGGATCAGCTCGCCATGCTGCAGGTCGAACTTGTGCTGCGGCTGGGCAAAGAAGGCCTGGCCGGCGTAGTCCTCGCTCAGCAGCTCGCGGGAAACGCGCACTTCACCGCCGTCGCTTTCCGACAGCAGCAGGCGCGCATCGCCATTGCTTTCCCAGCCCAGCAGCACCGCGCAGCGCCCTTCGCGCAGCAGCAGCATCGCCGGCATGGCAAGGGCCGGAATCTGCCCGAGCTTGCGCTGCAACAGGCGCCCTTGCAGGCCGGCGCGAGCCGCCGCACGGGGCAGCAGCTCGGCGGACAGGCGCTGCTCGGGCAGCGGCAGGCCGCTGGTGAGCATGGCGCGGCTGGCCGGCTTCTGGTGCAGCTGACAGAGCGTCAGCAGGCTGTCCAGCAGCGGATCGTCGAGCAGACCGCGCGGATCGTGGCTTAGGGGTACTGCGCTGACTTCTTGATCCACGCGGATGCTCTCTCGGGCAGGTTAGTTGAGGCCGGGCAGCTGGACTCGCGGCTTGATGTCTTCGGAAGCCACTGCAGCCATCGGTGCTACCACGCCCTGGCTCTTGAGCAGTTCGCCCAGGGTCGCCTTGATGCGGTACTGGGTGAACAGCTCGGTGTACTTCAGGTCGACCAGACGGCGCGAAGCGTTGAACAGTTCGTTCTCGCTGTCCAGCAGATCGAGCAGGGTGCGCTCGCCGATGGTGAACTGCTTCTGGTACGCCTCGCGCACGCGGGTGCTGTAGTCCACGTACTGGCGGGCGATCGGCAGCTGGTCGCGGGCGTTGTTCAGGGCGTTCCAGGACAATCCGAGTTCCTCGTTCAACTGGCGCAGGGCGTTGTTGCGGATATCCAGGGCCTGGTTCGCCTCATAGGACTTGGCTTCCAGCTCGGCCTTGTTGCTGCCACCGGCGAACAGGTTGTAGCGCATGCGCAGCATGGCCTGCCATTCGTTGTTGTGGCCTTCTTCTCCGTCGAGGTTGTTATCGGCACCACGGGAAAGTTCTGCATCGAATCTCGGATAGAAGGTCGATTTCGCTGCGTCGTACTGTTTCTCGGCGGCGGCCACGTCGGATTCTGCGGAGCGCAGGATCGGGCTGTTCTCCACCAGCTGACGACGGGCGGCCTGCAGATCTTCCGGCAGCTGGCCGGCAAGACCGGCCGGGTCGCTCAGGTCCACCGGATCGCTGCCCACCACGCTGTAGTAGTTGGTGCGGGCGTCGGCCAGGTTGGTCTTCTCGGTCATCAGGTTGTTCTGCGCCTGGGCCAGGCGGGCCTCGGCCTGGTCCTGGTCGGCGAGGCGACCAACGCCGCGGGCACTGCGCAGGCTGATCTGGTCGTAGACGCGCTGGTGGTTCTTCAGGTTTTCCTCGGCCAGACGAACCATTTCCTGACGACGCAGCACATCGGTGTAGACCTGGGCGACATCCAGCGCGGTGCGCTCGGAGGTTCCCAGCAACGCGTAGGCGCGGGAGTTCACGTTGGCCTGCTGGCGGCCGACTTCGCTGGAGGTGGCGAAACCGTCGAACACCATCTGGCGCAGGGCGAGGTTGGATTCGCCACGGTTCAGGGTTTCCCAGTGGTCGCCTTGGCCACGGGTGGTGGTGTTGTCGGAGCCTTCACGGCCATAACCGGCGGTCAGGTCGACGGACGGCAGGTAGCCACCCTTCGCTGCACGCAGCTGCTTGTCCGCGGCGAGTCGGGAGTTCACCCCGGCCTGGATTTCCGGGTGGTACTCCAGGGCCTTCTGCATGGCCTGGTTGAGCGAGTCGGCGTGGGCGGGCAGGACGAATGAAAGGGCGAAGGGCACTACAGCAGCGAATCGCATACGCATGAGGAAAACATCCTTATCAATGGGATAGCCGCAGCGATTCGATTGCCGCCAATAGCGTCAAAAGACCGGCGAATGCGCTGCAAGGAAGCATCGAAAAGCGTGATGTATTTCACGCTAAATTTTTTTACGCGAGCACCCGATATCAAAGTGACATCGATTTGCCAATTGTTTAGGATGGCAATCGAATGGTCAATACATTGGCATATACGTAATTTCCATCCGCTATAAGCCATGTTTTTGACGCCAAGTTTTTGCTCTTACAGACAAGGGAATGCCCCTGGCGCCGACCTCCGTGCGGCCCGGTCGGCAACCAGGCAAGCCTCACCAGGAGAAGTGCATGAGCAGCGTCGTCGCCGTCGTGAAAAGCATCATCGGCCAAGTGATTGCGGTATCCCCCGAGGGCGTCCAGCGCGTCCTGGTCGAAGGTGACCGCATCTACCAGGGCGAACAGCTGCTCACCGGCGCCGCAGGAGCGGTGACGCTCGACGTCGGCAAGGGCAAGCTGGTGGACCTGGGCCGGGACAGCCAGTGGAGCAGCGCCGACCTGCCGCAGGCCGAGACGCACCACGCAGCCGCGCAGCCGGCCAACGCTCCGAGCACCGAGGACCTGCAGAAGGCCATCGCCGCTGGCCTCGACCCGACCCAGGCCCTCGCACCTACCGCGGCGGGCCCCAGTGCCGCTCCGTCGGCAGGTGGCAATGGCGGCGTCGGTGGCGGCCACAGCTTCGTGATGCTCGATGCCACCGCCGGGCACGTCGACCCGAACATCGGCTACACCACCGCCGGCCTGGACAACGGTGGCTCCGCCGGCGACGAGCGCCAGGGCGACCTGCCGCCCAACCTCGCGCCCGAATTCAGCGAAGGCAGCAACGGTGTACTGAACCTCACCACCGCCGAGGACACCCTGCTCACGGGCACCTTCGCCGCCCGCGATCCGAATGGCGACACCATCAGCTACAGCGTCGGCCAGGCCCCGGCCAATGGCCTGCTGGTGCTCAATCCCAACGGCACCTGGCAGTACAACCCGAACGGCGACTACAACGGCGCCGACAGTTTCACCGTGATCGTCACCGACGCCCGTGGCGCTACCAGCACCCTGGTGGTGAACGTCGGCATCACCCCGGTGAACGACGCTCCGGTGGCTACTGGCACCTATACCAGCACCGTCACCGACACCGCCGCCAACGACAGCTTCGCCGACATCAAGGGTCAACTGACCGCCACCGACGTCGACGACACCAACCTGACCTGGAGCGGCAGCGCCAAGGGCGCCTACGGTGAACTGACCGTCAACGCCGACGGCAGCTACACCTATGTGGTCGACGCCAATGCGGTGAACGCCCTGCCCCAGGGGCAGAACCCGAGCGAAAGCTTCACCGTCACCGTGACCGACCCGTCCGGCGCTACCGACACCCGCGTCATCACCATCAACGTGCAGGGCGCCAACGACACGCCGGTCGCCCAGGATGGCCAGGCCAGCGTCACCGAGGACAGCGTGATCGGCGGCCAACTGGTGGCCACCGACCGCGACACCGGCAGCACCCTCACCTTCACCACCAACGGCAACCCGCCGGCGGGCTTCACCCTGAAGCCGGACGGCAGCTGGACCTTCGATGGCAAGGACCCGGCCTACCAGCACCTGGCCGAGGGCGAGACCCAGGTGGTGCAGGTGCCCTACACCGTCACCGACGAGCACGGCGCCACCAGCACCGCCACGCTTACCGTGACCCTGACCGGCACCAACGACGCGCCGGTCGCCCTGCCGGGCGCTGCCACCACCGAAGAGAACACCGTGCTCAACGGCCAGGTTCCGGCCGCCAGCGACGTGGACGGCAGCGTCACCGGCTACCAGCTGACCACTGGCGTCGGCCAGGGCAACGGCAGCCTGAGCTTCAATCCGGACGGCAGCTACAGCTTCAATCCCGGCAAGGACTTCGACAGCCTCGCCCAGGGCGAGACCCGCGACGTGACCTTCACCTACCAGGCGAAGGACAACAACGGTGCGCTGAGTGACCCGCAGACCATCACCATCACCGTCACCGGCACCAACGATGCGCCGGTTGCCCAGCCGGGCACCGCCTCCACCGAGGAGAACACCGTTCTCAATGGCCAGGTTCCGGCCGCCAGCGACGTGGACGGCAGCGTCACCGGCTACCAACTGACCACTGACGTCGGCCAGGGCAACGGCAGCCTGAGCTTCAATCCGGACGGCAGCTACAGCTTCAACCCCGGCAAGGACTTCGACAGCCTCGCCGAGGGCGAGACCCGCGACGTGACCTTCACCTACCAGGCGAAGGACAACAACGGCGCGCTGAGCGACCCGCAGACCATCACCATCACCGTCACCGGCACCAACGACGCGGCGGTAATCACCGGCCAGACCAGCGGCAGCGCCGATGAAACCGACGCCCCGCTGACCCTCGGCGGCAAGCTCGATATCACCGACGTCGACAGCCCGGCCACATTCCAGGCCCAGAACAACGTCGCCGGCCTGCACGGCACCTTCAATCTCGGCACCGACGGCACCTGGACCTACACCGCCAACAGCGCCTACAACGAGCTGAATGTCGGCGACAAGCTCACCGACACCTTCACCGTCAAGGCCGCCGACGGCACCAGCAGCACCGTGACCGTGACCATCAACGGCACCAACGATGCACCGGTGGCCAGCGCCACCAGCGGCGCCGTGAAGGAAGACGCGCAGATCAGCGGCCAACTCGCCGCCACCGACGCCGACGATGGCGCCAAGCTCACCTACACCCTGGACAAGACTGCCCCGGCCGGCTTCAGCGTCGATGCCGACGGCAAGTGGTCCTTCGATGCCAGCGTCAGCGAATACCAGCACCTGAAAGCCGGTGCCACCCAGACCATCCAGGTGCCGTTCACCGTCACCGATGAGCACGGCGCCACCAGCTCCAGCAGCCTGACCATCACCATCACCGGCACCAACGATGCGCCGGTGGCCCAGGCTGCCAGCGCAGCGGGCACTGAAGACAAGCTCAGCTTCGGCAAACTGGTCGCCACCGACGTGGACGATGGCGCCAAGCTCAGCTTCAGCCTCAACGACAAGGCACCGGCCGGCTTCACCCTGCTCAAGGACGGCACCTGGGCCTTCAACGGCCTGAACCCGGCCTACCAGAGCCTCGCCGCCGGCGAGACCAAGGTCCTGTCGATCGACTACACCGTCACCGACGAACACGGCGCCACCAGCACCAACACCCTGACCCTGACCGTTACCGGCACCAACGACACGCCGATCGCCCTGCCCTCGCTGACCTTCGTCCGCGAAGACGCGCAGATCAGCGGCGAGCTCAAGGCCATCGACGTCGACAACGGCGCCCAGCTGACCTTCAGCCTCAACCAGGCCGCCCCGGCCGGCCTGACCCTGGGCAGCGACGGCAAGTGGAGCTTCGACGCCAGCGATGCCGCCTACCAGCACCTGAAAGCCGGTGCGGTGCAGGTCATCAACGTTCCCTACACCGTCACCGACGAACACGGCGCGAGCACCCAGAGTTTCCTGGTGATCACCGTCACCGGCACCAACGATGCTCCGCGCGCTGATGCCGCCACCGCTGCGGCAGTGGAAGACCAGGTCAGCAAGGGCCAGCTCACCGCCACCGACGTGGACGATGGCGCCAAGCTGAGCTTCAGCGTCTCCGGCAACCCGCCGGCCGGCTTCACCCTGAAGACCGACGGCAGCTGGACCTTCGACGGCAAGAACCCGGCCTACCAGTCCCTTGCCGAAGGCGAGACCAAGGACATCGTGGTCAAGTACATCGTCACCGACGAACACGGTGCGACCGATACCCAGACCCTGACCATCACCGTCACCGGGACCAACGACCCGGCCGTCATCGGCGGCGTGGCCAGCGTGAGCGTCAATGAGACCGATGCACCGATCACCACCGGCGGCCAACTGACTGTCACCGACGTCGACGGCGCGGCCAGCTTCCAGGCGCAGAGCAACGTCGCCGGCCTGCATGGCACCTTCAACCTCGGCACCGACGGCAGCTGGACCTACACCGCCAACAGCGCCTACAACGAGCTGGGCGTCGGCGACAAGCTCACCGACACCTTCACCGTGAAGGCCGCCGACGGCACCAGCAGCACCGTGACCGTCACCATCAACGGCACCAACGATGCCCCGGTCGCCTCGGCCGATGTCGCCAGCACCGAAGAGAACACCGTGCTCAACGGTCAGGTTCCGGCCGCCAGCGATGTCGACGGCACCGTCGTCAGCTACCAGCTGGCCACCGACGTGGCGCAAGGCAAAGGCACGCTGACCTTCAATGCCAACGGCAGCTACACCTTCAATCCGGGTACCGCCTTCGACCACCTGGCCGCTGGCGCCAGCGAGAACGTCACCTTCACCTACCAGGCGAAGGACAACAACGGCGCCCTGAGCGACCCGCAGACCATCACCATCACCGTGACCGGCACCAACGACAAGCCGGTGGCCTTCGCCGATGCCCAGACCACCGAGGAGAACACCGTTCTCGATGGCCAGGTTCCGGTCGCCACCGATGTCGATGGCACCATCGCGGGTTATCTACTGGCCACCGATGTGGCACAGGGCAAAGGTTCGCTGACCTTCAACAGCGATGGCAGCTACACCTTCAATCCGGGCAGCGACTTCGACCACCTGGCCGCCGGCCAGAGCGAGAACGTTACCTTCACCTACCAGGCGAAGGACAACAACGGCGCCCTGAGCGACCCGCAGACCATCACCATTACCGTCACCGGCACCAATGACGCGGCGGTGATCACCGGCCAGACCAGCGGCAGCGCCAACGAGACCGACGCCCCGGTCACCCTCGGCGGCAAGCTCGATGTCACCGACATCGACGGCGCGGCCAGCTTCCAGGCGCAGAGCAACGTCGTCGGCCTGCACGGCACCTTCAACCTCGGCACCGACGGCACCTGGACCTATGTCGCCAACTCTGCCTTCAACGAACTGAAAGTCGGCGATCAACTCACCGACACCTTCACCGTGAAGGCCGCCGACGGTACCAGCAGCACCGTGACCGTGACCATCAACGGCACCAACGATGCACCGGTCGCCTCGGCCGACGTCGCCAGCACCGAAGAGAACACCGTGCTCAACGGTCAGGTTCCGGCCGCCAGCGATGTCGACGGCACCGTCGTCAGCTACCAGCTGGCCACCGACGTGGCGCAAGGCAAAGGCACGCTGACCTTCAATGCCAACGGCAGCTACACCTTCAATCCGGGTACCGCCTTCGACCACCTGGCCGCTGGCACCAGCGAGAACGTCACCTTCACCTACCAGGCGAAGGACAATAACGGCGCCCTGAGCGACCCGCAGACCATCACCATCACCGTGACCGGTACCAACGACAAGCCGGTGGCCTTCGCCGATGCCCAGACCACCGAGGAGAACACCGTTCTCGATGGCCAGGTTCCGGTCGCCACCGATGTCGATGGCACCATCGCGGGTTATCAACTGGCCACCGACGTGGCACAGGGCAAAGGTTCGCTGACCTTCAACAGCGATGGCAGCTACACCTTCAATCCGGGCAGCGACTTCGACCACCTGGCCGCCGGCCAGAGCGAGAACGTTACCTTCACCTACCAGGCGAAGGACAACAACGGCGCCCTGAGCGACCCGCAGACCATCACCATTACCGTCACCGGCACCAATGACGCGGCGGTGATCACCGGCCAGACCAGCGGCAGCGCCAACGAGACCGACGCCCCGGTCACCCTCGGCGGCAAGCTCGATGTCACCGACATCGACGGCGCGGCCAGCTTCCAGGCGCAGAGCAACGTCGTCGGCCTGCACGGCACCTTCAACCTCGGCACCGACGGCACCTGGACCTATGTCGCCAACTCTGCCTTCAACGAACTGAAAGTCGGCGATCAACTCACCGACACCTTCACCGTGAAGGCCGCCGACGGTACCAGCAGCACCGTGACCGTGACCATCAACGGCACCAACGATGCCCCGGTCGCCTCGGCCGACGTCGCCAACACCGAAGAGAACACCGTGCTCAACGGTCAGGTTCCGGCCGCCAGCGATGTTGACGGCACCGTCGTCAGCTACCAGCTGGCCACCGACGTGGCGCAAGGCAAAGGCACGCTGACCTTCAATGCCAACGGCAGCTACACCTTCAATCCGGGTACCGCCTTCGACCACCTGGCCGCTGGCGCCAGCGAGAATGTCACCTTCACCTACCAGGCGAAGGACAATAACGGCGCCCTGAGCGACCCGCAGACCATCACCATCACCGTGACCGGCACCAACGACAAGCCGGTGGCCTTCGCCGATGCCCAGACCACCGAGGAGAACACCGTTCTCGATGGCCAGGTTCCGGTCGCCACCGATGTCGATGGCACCATCGCGGGTTATCAACTGGCCACCGACGTGGCACAGGGCAAAGGTTCGCTGACCTTCAACAGCGATGGCAGCTACACCTTCAATCCGGGCAGCGACTTCGACCACCTGGCCGCCGGCCAGAGCGAGAACGTCACCTTCACCTACCAGGCAAAGGACAACAACGGCGCGCTGAGCGACCCGCAGACCATCACCATTACCGTCACCGGCACCAATGACGCGGCGGTGATCACCGGCCAGACCAGCGGCAGCGCCAACGAGACCGACGCCCCGGTTACCCTCGGCGGCAAGCTCGATGTCACCGACGTCGACGGCCCGGCCAGCTTCCAGGCGCAGAGCAACGTCGCCGGCCTGCACGGCACCTTCAACCTCGGCACCGACGGCAGCTGGACCTACGTCGCCAACTCGGCCTTCAACGAACTGAAAGTCGGCGATCAACTCACCGACACCTTCACCGTGAAGGCCGCCGACGGTACCAGCGCCAGCGTGACCGTCACCATCAACGGCACCAACGACAAGCCGGTCGCCTACGCCGACACCCAGACCACCGAAGAGAACACCGTTCTCCACGGCCAGGTTCCGGTCGCCACCGACATCGACGGCACCATAGCCAGCTACCAGCTGACCACCGGCATCGCCCAGGGCAAAGGCAACCTCGCCTTCAACACTGACGGCAGCTACACCTTCACCCCCGGCACCGCGTTCGACCACCTGGCCGCCGGCCAGAGCGAGAACATCACCTTCACCTACCAGGCGAAGGACAACAACGGTGCGCTGAGCGACCCGCAGACCGTCACCATCACCGTTACCGGCAGCAACGATGCGGCCATCATTGGCGGGCAGACCAGCGGCAGCGCCAACGAAACCGATGCCCCGGTCACCATCGGCGGCAAGCTCGACATCAGCGACGTCGACGGCCCGGCCAGCTTCCAGCCCCAGGCCAGCACCGCCGGCAGCTATGGCACGTTCAGCCTGGCTGCCGATGGCACCTGGAGCTTCGTCGCCAACTCCGCCTTCAACGAACTGAAAGTCGGCGACAAGCTCACCGAGACCTTCACCGTGAAGGCCGCCGACGGCACCAGCGCCAGCGTCACCGTGACCATCAACGGCACCAACGACAAGCCGGTGGCCTTCGCCGATACCCAGACCACCGAAGAGAACACCGTTCTCCACGGCCAGGTCCCGGTCGCCACCGATGTCGACGGCACCATCGTCCGCTACGAGGTGGTCAATAATCTCGCCCAGGGCAAGGGCACCCTGGCCTTCAACGAGGACGGCAGCTACAGCTTTAACCCGGGCACCGCCTTCGACCACCTGGCCGCCGGCCAGAGCGAGAACGTCACCTTCACCTACCAGGCGAAGGACAACAACGGTGCCGTGAGCGGTCCGCAGACCATCACCATCGTCGTTACCGGCAGCAACGACGCCGCCGTCATCAGCGGTGTCAGCTCACGCGACGTGAATGAAACCGACGCGCCGATCAGCACCGGCGGCAAGCTGAACATCACCGACGTCGACGGCCCGGCCAGCTTCCAGGCCCAGAGCAACGTCGCCGGCAAGTACGGCACCTTCAATCTCGGTACCGATGGCAACTGGACCTACGTCGCCAGCAGCGCCTACAACGAGCTGAAGCAGGGCCAGACCCTGACCGACACCTTCACCGTCAAGGCTGCCGATGGCACCAGCGCCACGGTGACCGTGAACATCATCGGTACCAACGACAAGCCGGCCGCCTTCGGCGATACCGTCACCACCGACGAAAACGCCGTGCTGAACGGCCATGTACCGGCTGCGACCGACATCGACGGCACCATCGCGAGCTACCAGCTGGCGACCAACGTCGCCGCCGGCAAGGGCACACTGACCTTCAACGCCAACGGCAGCTACAGCTTCAACCCGGGCACCGCCTTCGATCACCTGGCCCAGGGCCAGAGCGAGAACGTCACCTTCACCTACCAGGCGAAGGACAACAACGGTGCGCTGAGCGACCCGCAGACCATCACCATCACCGTCACCGGCACCAACGACAAGCCGGTCGCCTACGCCGACACCCAGACCACCGAAGAGAACACTGTTCTGCACGGCCAGGTCCCGGTTGCCACCGACGTCGACGGCACCATCGCGGGTTATCAACTGGCCACCGACGTGGCACAGGGCAAAGGTTCGCTGACCTTCAACACCGATGGCAGCTACACCTTCACCCCCGGTACCGCCTTCGATCACCTGGCCGCCGGCCAGAGCGAGAGCGTCACCTTCACCTACCAGGCGAAGGACAACAATGGCGCGCTGAGCGATCCGCAGACCATCACCATCACCGTCACCGGCACCAACGACAACCCGGTTGCCGTGCCAGACATCGCGCACACCAACGAAGACACCGCGATCCGCATCGACGTTCTGGGCAACGACACCGATGCCGAACACGACGCCCTGATCGTCACCGGCGCCAGTGCCGGCAACGGCACCGTGGAGATCAACCAGGACGGCAGCCTGAGCTACACGCCGAAGGAGAACTTCAGCGGCTCCGACACCATCACCTACACCATCAGCGATGGCAAAGGCGGCACGTCCACCTCAACCGTGGCGGTGAGCATCGAGGCCGTGGCGGACAAGCCGAACCTGAGCCTGGACGGCAGCAGCAGCCACCCGAAAGCCACCGGCCTGACCGTGGACACCTGGACCGGCCTGGCCCTGGGCAATGGCGGCAACGGCGCATCGCCGGCCGACCTGCAGGCGAAGATCGACGCAGCCGGCACCCCGACCACCCACGGCTCCACCGACAGCGTGCGCAACACCGACGTCACCGCCGGCACCGCCACCAAGGTCAGTGGCCTGATCTTCCTCGAAGCCGGCCACACCTACACCTTCACCGGCGTGGGCGATGACAGCGTGCGCCTGGTGATCGGCGGCAGCACCGTCGCCGAGGCCACCTGGGGCGGCAGCAGCGGCAAATTCAGCGGCACCTTCACCCCGACCGAGAGCGGCTACTACCCTATCGCGCTCTACCAGCACAACCAGAGTGGCCCGGGCAACTACACCCTGAGCATCTCCGACAATGGCAGCGCCGCGCAGGTACTGGGCACCGGCAGCGCGCAGGTCTACCACGACACCAGTGAGCTGACCGCGGGCGGCGAGCGCCTGACCGACCTGACCGGCAGCAGCGGCCAGAGCCACTACAAGGTGTTCGGCCTCAACGAAGGCAACGAAGACAGCGCGATCAACCTGTCGAAGATCAAGGCTTCGCTGGTCGATACCGACGGCTCCGAGACCCTGTCGATCAGCATCGGCAAGATCCCGGTCGGCGCCACCCTGAGCGACGGCAAGAACAGCTTCACCGCCGACGCTACCCACAGCAGCGTCGACCTCAAGGGCTGGAACCTCGACACCCTGACCCTGACTCCGCCGGCCGACTTCAACGGCACCATCAAGCTGGAAGTCAGCGCCACGGCGACCGAAAGCAGCAACAACGATGCGGCGACCCGCACCGTCGACCTCAACGTCACCGTGTACCCGGTGAACGATGCGCCGACCAGTGCCAACCAGAACCAGAGCACTGCCGAAGACACCCCGCTGACCGGCAAGATCGTCGCCAGCGACGTCGATGGCGACACCCTCAGCTACGCCGTGAAAGCCGGTGCCACACCGGCCCACGGCAGCGTGACGGTGAATGCCGCCACCGGTGACTACACCTACACGCCGGCCAAGGACTACAACGGCCCGGACAGCTTCACCGTCCGTGTCAGCGACGGTAAAGGCGGCTTCGCCGACTCCGTGGTGAACGTCAACGTCACCCCGGTCAACGACGCGCCGACTACCACCGACCAGTCCAAGACCACCGCCGAAGACACCGCGCTGACCGGCAAGATCGTCGCCACCGATGTCGATGGCGACACCCTGAGCTATGCCGTCCAGAGCGGCACAGCCCATGGCACGCTGGTGCTCAACACCGCCACCGGCGACTACACCTATACCCCGAGCAAGGACTACAACGGCCCGGACAGCTTCACCGTCCGCGTCAGCGACGGTAAAGGCGGCTTCGTCGACTCCGTGGTGAACGTCAACGTCGCCCCGGTCAACGACGCACCGACCACCGCCGACCAGTCCAAGACCACCGCCGAGGACACCGCCCTTGCCGGCAAGATCGTCGCCAGCGACGTCGATGGCGACCCCCTGAGCTATGCCGTAAAAACCGGCGTGGCCCATGGCACACTGACGCTCAACACAGCCACCGGCGACTACACCTACACGCCGGCCAAGGACTACAACGGCCCGGACAGCTTCACCGTCCGCGTCAGCGACGGTAAAGGCGGCTTCGCCGACTCCGTGGTGAGCGTCAACGTCACCCCGGTCAACGATGCCCCCGAAGCCAAGAACGACACCAAGTCCACCGGCGAGAACACCACCCTCAGCAGCCAGGTACCGGTGGCGACCGATATCGACAGCTCGGTCAACCCCAATGGCTACGCGCTGGTACAAGGGGTGGGCAGCGGCAACGGCAGCCTGACCTTCAACGCCAACGGCAGCTACGTGTTCAACCCCGGTACCGACTTCGACTCGCTCGCTCCGGGCGAGAGCCGCCAGGTGACCTTCACCTACACGGCGAAGGACGCCGAGGGCGCGGTCAGCGCACCGGCCACCGTGACCATCACCGTCAATGGCGCCAACGACGCGCCCAACGGCGCCGACAAGACCATCACCCTCGACGAAGACAGCAGCCGCAGCTTCAGCGCGACCGACTTCGGCTTCAGCGACGTCGACCACAACGACGCCCTCAGCGCCGTGCGCATCGACAGCCTGCCCGCCAACGGCAGCCTGAAGCTCAACGGCACCGCCGTGACTGCCGGCCAGGTGATCGACGCCGCCGACCTCGGCAAGCTGGTCTTCACCCCGGCGGCCAACGCCAACGGCAACAACTACGCCAACTTCACCTTCTCGGTGAAGGACAGCAACGGCGCCTTCGACGCTACGCCGAACAAGATCACCCTCAACGTCACCCCGGTGAACGACAATCCGGTGGCCGTGAACGACAACTTCACCCTCAGCGGTCTGCAAGGCAACTACTGGGGCTACCGCGAAGGCACCGATGGCGCCAACCTCACCAGCCTCAGCCAGGTAGCAGCCTTTATCGCCGGCAAGGCCGCCGCCGCGACCTTTACCGCCACTTCGCTGAGCTACAACCTCAGCGGCGGCGACCTGGGCGGCGACGGCAACCTGCAGAAATTCCTGGGCAATGACGCCGGCTCGCTGAACACCGACCCGGCGAACACCTCCGACGCGATCATCCAGCTGACCGGCGCAATCAACCTCAACGCCGGCAACTACCAGCTGCGGGTCAACGCCGACGATGGCTTCAGCATCAAGATCGACGGCGTGGAAGTCTTCCGCTACGACGCGAACCAGAGCCCGACAGGCCGCGAATCGGCGGTGTTCACCATCGCCCAGAGCGGTAACCACAGCATCGAGATCGTCTACTGGGATCAAGGCGGCCAGGCCCAACTGCAGGTCGAGATGCGTCCGCAGGGCGGTACCTACGCAACCGTCGGCGGCACCGCGCTGACCCACGCCGTGGGCGAGTTGGTGACCAATGAAGACACCCCGCTGACCATCGCGCCGAAAACCCTGCTGGGTAACGACAGTGATGTAGACGGCGACAGCCTGTCGATCCTCAGCGTCCAGGGCGCGGTGAACGGCACCGTCAAGCTGGACGGCGGCAACGTCGTGTTCACGCCGAACAAGGACTTCAACGGTACCGGCAGCTTCACCTACACCATCAGCGACGGCCACGGCGGCACCAGCACCGCGACCGTCACCGTGGGCGTCACCGCGGTGAACGACGCGCCAACCCTGGTGGCCGACACCGCCACCACCAAGGAAGACACGTCGGTCAAGATCGACGTACTGGCCAATGACACCGACGTGGACGGCGACAAACTCACCGTCAGCGCCGCCAGCGCCAGCAACGGGAGCGTAGTGATCAACACCGACGGTACTCTCAGCTACACGCCCAAGACCAACTTCAGCGGCAACGACACCATCAGCTACACCGTCAGTGACGGCCATGGCGGCACCGCCACCAGCACCGTCGCGGTCAGTGTCAGCCCGGTGGCCGATGCACCGCAGCTGATCAGCGGCAGCATCTTCCAGCTCAACCCGGGTGCGGTAACCATCAGCACCACCCAGGAAGTCACCCGCGCCGTGCTGGAGCAGGAAACCGGCCTGTCCAACAACGCCCTCAACGCCATCGACCCGCCCAAGGGCGCGCTGAACGATCCGGGCAACGTCACGGTGATCGACGGCGCTCTGACCAGCTCGGACTACAGCCTCACCGCTGGCAGCAAGATCAACTTCACCTGGGCCTTCACCAACGGCGAGAACACAGTCAGCGAAATCCAGGACGGCTTCAACGACATCGTTGCCCTGGTCGTCACTGACCCCACCGGCGCCAGGCAGGTCATCCAGGTGACCTCCTCGGAACAGCTGGGCGCCAGCGTGAACGGCAACGGCATCCAGAGCTTCACCGCGACCCAGAGCGGCAACTACCACTTCGACTGGCTGGTGCTCAACGGTGGTGACAATGGCAAGGACTCCAGCCTGGCCATCAGCAACACCACCGTGACCTTCGGCGGCAAGACCTACGGCTCGGCCGTGGACATCGCCCTGACCACCGGCCTGACCGACACCGATGGCTCCGAGAGCCTGAGCGTGAAGATCAGCGGTGTGCCGACCGATGCAGCATTCACGGCGGGGACCAAGACCGGCGCCGACACCTGGACCTTCACCGAGGCGCAACTGCACGACCTGCAGCTGCTCACTGCGGTGAACTACACCGGCACGCTGAACCTGAACGTCACCGCCATCGCCACCGAGTCCGACGGCAGCACTGCCAGCACCAGCGGCACCCTCTCCGTCACCGTCGCCACCACCACCAGCACCACGGCCAGCAACAACAACGACCTGCTGCACGGCCTGGATGGCAGCGACACCCTCAGCGGCGGCAACGGCCACGACATCATCTACGGCGGTACCGGCAACGACACCCTCAACGGTGGCAACGGCAATGACTCGCTGTATGGCGGCGCAGGCAACGACACCCTCAACGGTGATGCCGGCAACGACCTGCTGGTGGGCAACGAGGGCAACGACATCCTCAACGGCGGCGCGGGTGACGACATCCTGATCGGCGGCAAGGGCAGCGATACCCTCACCGGTGGCTCGGGTGCCGATACCTTCCTGTGGCGTGCGGGGGATACCGGCAGTGCGACCATCACCGACTTCAAGGCCAGCGAGGGTGACCGCATCGACCTTAGCGACCTGCTGCCCGATGCCGCGCACAACGACATCCTCAGCTACCTGAAGGTGGACACCACGACCTCGACCCTGCAGGTGAGCACCACCGGGCAGATCAACAATGGCGGTGCCGCGGACGTCACCATCAAGCTGAGCGGCGTCGACCTCTCCGCCTACGGCTCGACCTCCACCGAGATCGTCAACAAGCTGGTGGCGGGTTCCGACCCGGTGGTCAAGACTGAGCATCACTGATCCGCGGTTGCCGCAAGGCTGCCAAACGGTCAGGCTCTGACACGGCGACAGCGGGGCCACCCTTCGGGGTGGTTCCGCTGTCGCTCCTTCACATCACGATAAATGGGGACGGGTCGATGCTGTACATCCAGCGCAACGCCGAGGGAAAAGTGGCGCGCGTCGAGGACGCCGAATTCGAAGGCGCCACCGGCACGCTGCCGGCGGACCATCCGGACATCCAGGCCTGGGCGGCCGAAAGCAGCCTGCTGCAGCTCAAGCAGAGCGATCTGGACATGATCCGGGTACTGGAAGACCTGATCTCGGTGCTGATCACCAAGGGCGTGATCCGCATCACCGACCTGCCGCCGGCGGCGCGCTCGAAACTGCTCAACCGGACCCAGGCGCGGGAAGCCCTGGGCGGGCTGACGCGGCTGATCAACGACGACGAGGAAACGGGGCTGATCTGAGCCCCGTTTTCCTTTGCGCGACGGCCCCGCGGCATCCCCTGTAGGAGCGAGCTTGCTCGCGAACAAGCTCCGCTGCGAGGCCAGGTTCGCGAGCAAGCTCGCTCCTACATGAAAAGCATGCCCCGCACTTGGGATTTAGCTCTCAAGAGACTTCCAGAGAAACATCAGCGCACTCCGGACTGCCCCTTTCAGGAGGCCTCGTTGAAGCGCAGTTTCAGGGGTTGAGCGACATGGATGTCGCGAGAGCCACGATGGGCCAGGGATGGCCCGTCGTGGCGTGCCCCTGAAACTTCGGTTCAACGAGGGTATTTTTCGCCTAAGCGAAAAACCGGATGGAGGGGCAAGACCTTTGCCTCCTTTGGGTGGGGCGGCCATCCGTCGTTTGCCAAAGGAGGTCGCCCGAGGGGGCGAAACAGAAAGTCCACGCGTACGCCGAAGCGGCGCAGAAACAACGAAGCTCGGGCAACAGCATCGCGGACAAAGTCCGCTCCTACGAAAAGCCCCCCGCCCCGCCGTCGATCACCAGGGCGCCGGCCCACCGAACAACTGCCCCTGCACGCCCTGAATCCCCATCTCTTTCAACACCCGGAATTCCCCGGCCGTCTCCACGCGCTCGGCGATCAGCGGCAGGTCGATGCTGTGCGCGGCCCGCTGCATCGCCTCGATGAACAGGCGCTTGTCGTTCTCCTGGTCGATGTGGCGGATGTGGCTGCCGTCCACCTTGAGATAAGCCAGGCCCAGACGAGCCAGGTTGCCGATCATGCTGAAGCGCCCACCGAAGTGCTGCAGGCTCAGGCGATAACCCAGCTCGCCAAGGCGACGGGTCAGCACCTCCAGCACCGCTTGTGCCGGCAACTGGTCTTCCTCCAGCTCCAGGGTCAGGCGCCCGGCGAACTGCGGATGCTGCTTCAGTAGGTCGAATACCCGGGTGGTCGCCCACTCGTCACGCAGCAACGCGGCGGACAGGTTCAGCGCCAGCGGGCGATTGTGCCTGGCCATGTCGGCCAGCACGCTTTCGAGCATCAGCAGGTCCAGCCGCGCGGTCCAGCCGAAGCGGTCCAGCCAGGGCAGGAAGCGCCCGGCGGCGATGCTGCCGCCCTGCCCGTCCGGCAGGCGCGAGAGCACCTTGTAGTGCAGCACGACCTGCGGATCGGCGCAGGACACCACCGCCTGGAAATGCAGCTGGAAGCGCTTGTGCACCAGCGCTTCGTCCAGCAACTGGTGCCAGGTGTGGCGCTCCTCCGCGACCGGTTTCGCCCCGCCCTGGAGGAAGGCCCAGCAGCTGTCGTTCTGTCGTTCGGCCTGCACCAGCGCCTCATCGGCGCGCTGCAACAATGCCTGCGCCGATTCGCCGGAAACGAAAGGCACCAGCCCTAGGCACGCCACCGGGCTCACATCGCTGGCGCCGGTGGAGACCAGCGCGGCCAGCATGCCTTCCAGGCGCATCGCCAGCGCCGGTGCGTCCTCGGGCATCAGCCCTGGCGCCAGCATGACGAACTCGCCGCCGCGGCTGCGCGCCAGGGTCAGGCCGGCACCCAGGCCCTGCCCGGCCAGGCGCAGCTGGTCCGCCACGGCCTTGAGCAACTGGTCGACACGCTGGCCGCCCAGGCGCTGGTTGAGTCCGGCGAGGTCGTTGACCCGCAGCACCAGCAGCACGCCGCTGCTGACCTGATCCTCGGCGCTCAGTCGGTTGTGCAGTTGCATGTCGAAGAAGCGCCGATTGCCCAGCCCGGTCAGGCTGTCCTGGTAGGCCTCGTCGCGCAGGCGTTCGCTGCGCTGGGCCTGTTCCTGGAACAGCGCCTTGAGCTTCTCCACCATCTGGTTCATCGCCTGCACCACACGGCGCAGTTCAGGAGTGCGCGGCAGCTCCGGCAGGCTGAGGAACTCGCGGCGGGCGATGGCGTGCGACTGCTCCACCATGTAGTCCAGCGGCTTCAGCTGGCGGCGCAGCAGGATGGCGCCGAGCACGGCGCTGGCGATGCCGCACAGTACCAGCCAGAGCAGGCTGCCCAGGGCGCTCTGCCAGAGCTTGGCGATGGCGAACATCGGGTGGCTGAGCACCTCGACCCGTGCTGCCTGGGTCCAGCCGCGGCTGACGATGGCATCGCCGCCGGCCGAGTGCAGGTCGATCAGAGAAATGAACCACTGCGGCACCTTGGCCGCCACCGCGTCGGGCACCCCGGTACGCTCGACCATGACCTTGCCGGAGGCCAGGTCGATCACACGGATACTCTCGAAGTAGCCACTGTCGAAGATCGAGCTGACCATCAGCTCGACCATCGCCGGGTCGTCGATGTTCGGCGTCAGCGACAGGCCCAGCGCGGTGGCCGCGTCCTGGGCGTGGGAGCGCAGCTGGTTGCCGTACTGCTCGCGCGAGCTTTCCAGGCTGACCATGAAGCTGCCGCTGAAAGCGACCACCAGGAACAGGCAGATGGCGATCAACAACTGTTTGAACAGGGACATCGTGTCTCCAGGCTCCCCCCAGAGGAGCTATTCGTTCGAAGGGAATCCTTCGGCCTTCATCTTCTTCAACAGGTCCTGCCAGCGCGACAGCCGCTTGCTGTCGCCCACCTGCTTGCCGCCACCCGCGCCGCTGCCGGCGAGCCACAGGCCCTCGCCGTTGAAGGCGTACACCGGCTGCAGGTCGCTGCGCTGGCTGGCCGGCAGGATGCTGCCGATCAGGTTGTCCAGCACCAGTGGCACGGCATCGGGCCTCGGGTAGTAAGTCAGCACCATATGCGCCTGGTTCAAACGCAATGCCTTGACGTAGGTAATGCGCAGCTTCTGCGCCGGCACGCCCAGATGTCGCAGGCTGATGTACTTGGCGATGGCGAAGTCCTCGCAATCGCCGGCGCCCTTGAGCAGCGCCTCGACCGGCGTGGCCCAGTAGTCCACCTCGTGCCAGAGGCTGAGGTCGTCGGTAAAGCGCAGCTGGTCGTTGAAGAAGCGATTGACCGCCTGCAGCTGGTCGCGTTCTGCAGCAGTGGACTGCTCCGCGAGCATTTTCTGCCAGGCATCGATACGCACCTGGCCATCGCCCAGCGGACCGTATAGGCGCGCGGACTGCTCGCTGATCAGCTTGAAATCCCACTCGACCTGCTGTGCGCCCGCCAGGACGAACGATGCGGCCAGCACCAGGGCCAACGACCCTGGCCAGCAACGGCGCAACATCCTCGAACAACGGCTGAACACGATCGCGACTACTCGACTGCGAGCGCCGGCAACCAGCTGCAGGCGCAGGGGTCGCATGGTGCAGACTGGGCGCGAAAAAAACAATGGCACAATGCAATCACTGCATTGTGCCATCACCGGATGACGCGGCCTGGAGGGATGTCAGCCGCGCCGGAGAGGGGAGCGCGTTCAGCTCTTTTCGGGCGGGGTCACGATGTCGAACCAGAAGTCGAAGTCATCGAGCAGGCCGAACAACTTCGCCAGCAACAGCGGGTTGCCCGAGCTCTTGAGCTTGCCCTCGAACACCAGGCGCACCGGCGAAACCTCCTTGAGCATCAGGCGGTTGAGGTCGGCGCGGTCGATGGTGACTGTCTGCCCGGCGTTTTCGCTCTGCACGCCCTTGATGTTGTTCAGGTGCGAGTTCTTCAGCTCCAGCAGGTACTGCTCGTTCTTGTCCGGCAGCACCAGGTTGATGCTGAAGTCCTCGCCTTCGGCCTTCTGCGCATTCATCCGCACGCCGAGGTAGTCGAACAGCAGGCCGGTATCCATGGCCGCCAGCGCATCGGGATTGCTGACGCGCAGCGATGGCAGGTTCCGCGGTACGCCGTTGCGCAGCTCCTGCGCGGCGACCAGGTAGCTGTTGCGCCAGCCGGCGTTCTCCGCCTGGTAGCCGAGCTGCTCCAGGGCGTCCGCCTGCAGGTTGCGCGCGGCCTGGTTGGTCGGGTCGGCGAAGACCAGCTTGTTCACCACCTCCACCACCCAGCGGTATTCACCCTTGTCGAACGAGGCCTTGGCCATCTGCAAAAGGTGATCGGCACCGCCCATGAACTCGACGTATTTCTTCGCCGAATCCTCCGGCGCCAGCGGGTTCAGGGTCGCCGGGTTGCTGTCGTAGTAGCCCAGGTACTTGTTCACCACCGCACGCACGTTGTGGCTGACGCTGCCGTGGTAGCCACGGTTGAACCACTCGTTGGCCAGCTCCGGCGGCACCTTCAGGCGCTCGTGGATCTGGTTGATGGTCACCCCGTTGTTGGCCAGGTGCAGCGTCTGGTCGTTCAGGTAGCCGTACATGTCACGCTGCTTCTCCAGCGTGCGGACGATGTCCTCGTGGCCCCAGCGCGGCCAGTTGTGCACGGCGAACATCACCTCGGCCTTGTCGCCGAAACGGTGCAGCGCCTCGTTGATGTACTTGCTCCACCCCAGCGGGTCGCGCGTCTCGGCACCGCGCAGGGTATAGAGGTTGTGCAGGGTGGCGGTGACGTTCTCGGCCATCAGCAACGCCTTCTGCTGCGGCAGCCAGACGTTCATTTCCGCCGGCGATTCGGTGCCCGGGGTGTTCTGGAAGGTGAAGGGCACGCCGTCGATTTCCAGGTCCTGCAGCTCGCCATCGATCAGTTTCGTCGGCGCGATGATGCTCAGCGGGCCGTGTGCCACGCCCTTGCCGATGGCCATGTCGACCTGCCCCTGCGGGCCCTTGGGCAGAACGGTGCCGTACTGGTAGGTGGCACGGCGGATCATGGCGTTGCCGGCCATGACGTTTTCCTTGATCGCCGCCTCCATGAAGCCCTTGGGCGCGATGATCTGCACCTCGCCCTTGTCCACCTGCTCCTGGCTGACCAGGCCCTTCACCCCGCCGAAGTGGTCGACATGGGCATGGCTGTAGATGATCGCGCGGATCGGCTTCTGCCCCAGCTCCTGGCTCACCAGGGCGTAGGCAGCCTTGGAGGTCGCCGGAGTGGTCAGGGTGTCGATGACGATCCAGCCGGTCTTACCCTCGATGAAGGTGGTGTTGGCCAGGTCGTAGCCGCGCACCTGGTAGATGCCGTCGGTGACCTTGAACAGCCCGTAGGACAGGTTCAGCTGCGCCTGGCGCATCAGGCTGGGGTTGACGCTGCCCAGGTCTTTCGCGGCCTTGATGAAGTCGTAGTCGCCCAGTTGCCAGGCGACGCTGCCGTCATCGTTCTTGATCACCAGGTTGTCGGGGCGCTTGATCAGGCCCTTCTCCACCCGGTCGAAGTCGGCGCGATCGCTGAACGGCAGCGACTGGCGCACCTGTTCCTGGGCGGCTTCGGTGAAGGAGGTCGGCGGTTTGGGCTGCTCGGCGGCGATCAGCAGGCCGGGGCAGAGACCGGCCAGCAGGACGGCAGCGGAAAGACGGGACATTCGGAAGGCTCCGGTATTTGTTGTTGTGCTCGCACTATGCCGGCCGTCGCGCTAATAATTCCAATGCATTCCAATTTCAATATCGATGCAGGAAGCGCATGAGCGATCTCCGTCAGCTACGCCACTTCGTCGCCCTCGCCGAGCACGGCCACTTCGCCCGTGCCGCCGATGCGGTGAATCTTAGCCAACCCGCCCTGTCGCGCAGTATCCAGGCGCTGGAGGGCCAGCTGAACTGCCAGCTGGTGGACCGCAACCCGCGCGGCGTCACCCTCACCGCCCACGGCCGGCTGGTACTGGAGCATGCCCGCCGACTGCTGGCTGGCGATCGCGCGCTGAAGAACGCGGTGCTGCAACTGGCGGACCTGGAAACCGGCGAGCTGCGCCTGGGCGCCGGCCCCTTCCCCGGCGCGCGACTGCTGCCCCAGGTACTGGCGCGCTACAGCAGCGCCCACCCGAAGGTGTCGATCCTGCTGTCCATCGAAAACTGGGGCGAATTGCAGCAGCGCCTGCTGGATGACGAGCTGGAGCTGTTCGTCGCCGACTACCGCGAACTGGAGGGCGACAGTCGCCTCGAGATTCTGCCGCTGCGCGAGCACCGCGGCGTGCTGTTCTGCCGGCCAGGGCATCCGCTGATGGCCGGCCAACCCTCGCTCGACAGCGTGCTCAGCTATCCGCTGGCGGGGCCGCGCCTGCCCCGCGACGCCCACGAGGGACTCTCGCGCATCCTGGGCCGCGCACAACCGTTGAGCGTGCAATGCGATGACGTGCTGATGCTCAAGGAGTTGGTGAAGGGCAGCGACGTGCTCTGCCTCGCGACCTGGGACGTGGTCGCCGCCGACGTCCAGGCTGGCAGGCTCGCCGTGCTGCCCTGGCCCAATGGCGAAGTGGCCGGGCGCGGCTCAGCCTACGCGCTGGTGCGGCACGCCGGCCGCAGCCTGTCGCCGGCGGCCAGCCAGTTCGTCGAGCTGTTGCTGGAGGAAGACGCGGCATTCAATACCGCGTCATGAGTGATTCCGCAGGAGGGCGTGGAGCGCAGCGATAGCCATCGGCCCCACGCTCCGATCGAACCGGCAACTCACCGGTGCCAGCCCTGGTAGGGGCCACCGTAGTACGCCGGCGGTGGCGGCGCAGGGCGATAATAGTGCGGGCGATCACGCCAGCCTCCACGGTCGTGGTCATGCTCGTAGACCACGCAGCCGGTCAACGGAAGGATCATCAGTACAGCAGCGAAGAAACGACGCATGGCGCCTCCATCAAGCGAGCCGGCCGCCCCGCCGGGATGCGGGGCGTACATTCTTCCGGTCTCGCAAGATCAGACATTCCGCTCAGAACACGGTGCCGCGTCGAAAGGTAAAGCTTGGGTAAATCAGCCGTTTACAGTTTCCAGACGGCGAACCTTGCGGCTTTGCAGATGCAGCACGCCAAACAGCAGCACCTGCACCTTCTCGGTGACCGAACGCCGACGCGCCAGCAACAGCACCTCGCCCACATGCACCACCAGCAGGATCGCGGAGAGCCACAGCAGCGGGCGATGCAACTCGCCGAACGGATAGATCAGGTTGAGCACGGCAGCGAGCCAGAACATGGTCAGCGCGCCCTTGGCAAAGCTCAGCAACTCGGACATGGCGATGGATTCCTCAAGGTGAAGGTCGCAGCAGTCTGCCGCCGGCCACGCCCGCCACGCTCCTGCCTTTCGACTGGCCCGCGCACCAGGAAGCGGCGCCACGCTTCATTTGAGGGCAGGCGAACGCCCTCGCGTGCACCGAAAAACATCCACCACTCCACCGTAGCCCTTCTGCCCCGGCACTTTCGCCGACTTGGCACGCCGCTCGCTCGGCTGTGCAGGAACGATCCGAAGCACTCGGACAGCGGCACCACAATCTGAAATGGATGACTAGGGTTCCGGCTCGCCAAGCGAGTGACTGGTCCGAGAGTCATCGACCTCCAGCGAGGTTACACGGCGGGACAAAAGCCCGGGAGACGAGAGCGACACGTGCCGCCCGACTCCTGCCTGCCCGACAATCGACTGGAGATGCTCCATGCGCAAGCCCCTTCTGACCGCCCTGCTCGCTGCCGGCCTCGCCGCCTTCAGCCTCTCAGCCTCCGCCGCCGCGAAGAACAGCTTCAACCTCTGCTGGACCATCTACGCCGGCTGGATGCCCTGGGAATACGCGGCCAGCCACGGCATCGTCGACAAGTGGGCGAAGAAGTACGGCATCGAGATCAAGGTCACCCAGCTCAACGACTACATCGAGTCGATCAACCAGTACACCGCGGGCCAGTTCGACGGCTGCACCATGACCAACATGGACGCCCTGACCATTCCCGCCGCCGGCGGCGTCGACTCCACCGCGCTGATCGTCAGCGACTTCTCCAACGGCAACGACGGCATCGTCCTCAAGGGCGAAGGCAAGACCCTGGCCGACCTCAAGGGGCAGAACGTCAACCTCGTGGAGCTCTCGGTCTCCCACTACCTGCTCGCCCGCGCGCTGGAAAGCGCCCGCCTGAGCGAGAAGGACGTGAAGACGGTGAACACCTCCGACGCCGACATCGCCGCCGCCTTCAACACCGACGAGGTGCAGGCCGTGACCACCTGGAACCCGATGCTCGCCGAGGCCCGCGCCAAGCCGGGCACTACCGAGGTGTTCAACTCCAGCCAGATCCCCGGCGAGATCATGGACATGATGGTGGTCAACAGCGCCGTCCTGAAGGACAACCCGGCGCTGGGCAAGGCCCTGACCGGCGCCTGGTTCGAGACCGTCGCGCTGATGCAGGGCGACAGCGCCGACACCCGCGCCGCGCTGGAACACATGGCCAAGGCCTCGGGCACCGACCTCGCCGGCTACCAGAGCCAGCTCGCCACCACCAAGCTGTTTGCCACGCCGCAGGAGGCGCTGGCCTTTGCCACCAGCCCGAAACTGCCGGCGACCATGGACAAGGTCGCGGCCTTCTCCTTCGCCCACGGCCTGCTCGGCGAAGGCGCGAAAAGCGCCGACGCGGTGGGCATGAGCTTCGCCGGCGGGCTTTCCACCGGCGACGCGAAGAATCTCAAGCTGCGCTTCGACCCGACCTACGTGCAGATGGCGGCTGAGGGAAAGCTCTGACACCGGAGCCTGCAAGAGCCCCTCACCCTAACCCTCTCCCAGAGGGAGAGGGAACTGGTTGGTGCAGGTTGAAACCCTGGCATCCGCCGGCACGGACAACCCCCTCTCCCTCCGGGAGAGGGCTGGGGTGAGGGAAAAGCATCGGCACGAACTCACGCAAAGCAGTAAACGGCCCCAAAGGCCCGCAATAAACAGGTACGACGCATGCGCCTGATCAACCGAACCCCCGACCGCAGCGGCCGTCTGTTCCTGGTGCTGCTGCCCTTCGCCCTGCTGCTGTTCGCCTACTTCGCGGGCTCCACCTCGCGGCTGGCGGAGAACCCCAACGACAAGCTGCTGCCCAGCGCCGCGCAGATGGCCGACGCGGTGAACCGCCTGGCTTTCAGCGAAGACAAGCGCACCGGCGACGTGCTGTTCTGGCAGGACACCGGCGCCAGCCTGCAACGCCTCGGCATGGGACTGGGCATCGCCGCCCTGCTCGGCCTGGTGCTGGGCATTGCCGCCGGCAGCGTGCCGCTGTTCGGTGCGCCGCTATCGCCGCTGCTCACCGTGCTGTCGATGATCCCGCCGCTGGCGATCCTGCCGGTGCTGTTCATCGTCTTCGGCCTCGGCGAGCTGTCCAAGGTGGTGCTGATCGTCATCGGCGTCGCCCCCTGCATCGCCCGTGACATCGAACAGCGCGCGAGGGAAATCCCCCGCGAACTGCTGATCAAGGCGCAGACCCTGGGCGCCAGCACCTGGACGCTGATCCTGCGCGTGGTGCTGCCGCAACTGATGCCGCGCCTGCTCATTTCCCTGCGCCTGATGCTCGGCTCGGCCTGGCTGTTCCTCATCGCCGCCGAAGCCATCGCCTCTACCGACGGCCTGGGCTACCGCATCTTCCTCGTGCGCCGCTACCTGGCCATGGACGTGATCCTGCCCTACGTGGTGTGGATCACTGCGCTGGCCTGGCTGATGGACTACGGCCTGCGCCTGCTCACCCGGCGTGCCTTCCCCTGGTACGAAGGAGGCAAGGCATGAGCGATAAACAGACAAGCAGCGTAGCGAGCGCTGCGAGTGCCAGTTGCCCGGAGCGCAGCAACCGGAGTGGAAACGTAGTCCATGAGGATTGCGAGCACCGCGCAACGCAGCAATCGCAACGCGCAGTAGCTGCCACTCCTTTCATCAACGTGAAGAACGTCTGGCAGGAGTACGCCGGCAACGTAGTGCTGGAGCGCCTCAACCTGGAGGTAAAGGAAGGCGAGTTCTGCACCCTGGTCGGCGCCTCCGGCTGCGGCAAGTCCACCTTCCTGCGCCTGCTGCTCGGCCAGGAGCGCCCCAGCCGTGGCGAGCTGCTGCTCGAAGGCCAACCGCTGCCGGGCGAGCCCGACCCGAGCCGTGGCGTGGTGTTCCAGCGCTACTCGGTGTTCCCGCATCTGTCCGTGCTCGACAACGTCGCCCTTGGCCTGGAACTGCCGCGCTCGCCGCTGCTCGGCCGGCTGCTGGGCAACGCCAAGCGCGAGGCCCGCGAGCAGGCCGCCGCCCTGCTCGAACGGGTCGGTCTCGGCCATGCGCTGCAGCAATATCCGACCGCTCTCTCCGGCGGCATGCAGCAACGTCTGGCGATTGCCCAGGCGCTGATCATGAAGCCCCGCGTGCTGCTGCTCGACGAACCCTTCGGCGCGCTCGACCCTGGTATCCGCAAGGACATGCACGCCCTGCTGCTGGAGCTGTGGCAGGAAACCCGGCTCACCGTGTTCATGGTCACCCACGACCTCGCCGAGGGCTTCAGCCTGGGCACCCGCCTGCTGGTCTTCGACAAGGTCCGCCATGACCCGCAGGCACCCACCGCCTACGGCGCCCGCATCACCTACGACATCCCGCTCAACGCCGACCGCAAGGCCGCCCGCGCCGCCCTGCCCGAACCGCTCGCCGCGCGCCTGGAAACGGCCGCCGCCCCGCTGATCACGCCGGCCTACTAAGGAGCCCGCCATGAACGAATTGCGCACCACCCTCTACGAAGAAACCGTCCCCGGCGGCGGCCATACCTCCTTCGTCCTCAAGCGCGGCCAGGTGCTGCGCCTGACCGACATCGAAGGCGGCGGCAACGTCAGCCTGCTGCTGTTCAACGCCGCCGAGAAAAGCGAGCGGCTGAACCTGCCCGACAGCCTCAAATGCCAGCACACCGCCAAGCTCACCGCCGGCCACTGCCTGTACTCGGACATGGGCCGCGTGCTGGCCGCCATCACCGCCGACAGCTGCGGCTGGCACGACAGCTTCGGCGGCGTGCTGAACGCCGCCGAAGTGCAGGAGAAATACGGCCAGGGGCGCTACCAGGAACTGCGCAACGGCTTCCACCGCAACGGCGTGGACAACCTGCTGGTGGAGATGGGCAAGTGGGACATGCGCCTGCAGGACCTGCTGATGTGCCTGAACCTGTTCAGCCGCGTGGACGTCGATGCCGACGGCTGCTTGCGCTTCGCCCAGGGCAACTCCAAGGCCGGCGACTACGTCGAGCTCTACGCACCGATGGACACGCTGGTGGTGCTAACCGCCCTGCAACACCCCCTGGACCCGAACCCGCAGTACGCACCCAAGCCCATCGGCCTGACCTGGCAGCAGGTCGCCGCCGACGGCATCAGCGTGCTCTGCCGCACGTCCCGCCCGGAGAATGGCCGCGGCTTCCACAACACCGAACGCCAGTACCTGTAAGGAGCGCGAGCATGCCCATCGTCCCCAGCGCCAAACACCCCGAAGCCTGCGTCTCGCGCACCCTGATCCCGGCCGGCGAACCCAGCCTCACCGAACTCAAGGCCGGTCAGACCCTGCGCATCCTCGACCTGGAAGGCAACCAGGCGGTGGACACCCTGTTCTTCAGCGCCGCCAATCCGCGCGAGCGCTACGACGTACAGCGCACCCTGCGCAAACAGGGGCAGGTCTACCTCAGCGCCGGCAGCGTGCTCTGGTCTAATCTCGGCAACCCGATGCTGAGCATCACCGCCGACACCTGCGGCCGCCACGACACCCTCGGCGGTGCCTGCGCCCAGGAGAGCAACACCGTGCGCTACGCCCTGGACAAGCGCTACATGCACAGCTGTCGCGACAACTTCCTGCGCGCCAGCCTGCACGACGGCCGCCTGAGCAAGGCCGACATCAGCCACAACATCAACTTCTTCATGAACGTGCCGGTCACCGCCGAAGGCGGCCTGACCTTCGAGGACGGCATCTCCGCTGCCGGCAAGTACGTCGAGCTGCTCGCACACATGGATGTCATCGTCCTGATCTCCAACTGCCCACAGCTCAACAACCCCTGCAACGGCTGGAACCCGACGCCGGCGGAGCTGCTGGTATGGAACTGACCGCGCGCCTGCGCCAGTGGCTGTTCGCGCTCTGCCAGAGCCGCAGCGCCCAGTGCAGCGCGACGCTGCGCCAGCCCGCGAACCGGGACGAATCCGCCCCGTAGAACCACTCCAGCACCACGGACGACCGTGGCGCACACCGAATCATGGCGGGACGGCCCGCCACCCCATGGGGATGCCCTCATGTTCGACAAGCTTCTGATCGCCAACCGCGGCGCCATTGCCTGCCGCATCCTGCGCACGCTCAATGAACTGAACGTGGGCGGCGTCGCCGTGTACTCCGAAGCCGACGCCGCCAGCCTGCACCTCCAGCAGGCCGCCCAGGCCATCAGCCTCGGCGAAGGCCCGGCCTCCAGCACCTATCTGGTCGTGGAGAAAATCCTCGCCGCCGCCCGCGCCAGCGGCGCCCAGGCGATCCACCCCGGCTACGGCTTCCTCTCGGAAAACGCTGCCTTCGCCGAAGCCTGCGAAGCCGCCGGCATCGCCTTCGTCGGCCCGACGCCGGAGCAACTGCGCGTATTCGGCCTCAAGCACACCGCCCGAGCACTGGCCCGCGAACAGAGCGTGCCAATGCTCGAAGGCACCGACCTGCTGCCCGACCTCGAAGCCGCGTTGCTCGCCGGTGAAGAAGTCGGCTACCCGGTGATGCTGAAAAGCACCGCCGGCGGTGGCGGCATCGGCATGCGCGTGTGCCGCTCGGCGGACGAACTGCGCGATGCCTTCGATGCGGTGAAGCGCCTGGGGCAGAACAACTTCAGCGACTCGGGCGTGTTCATCGAGAAGTACATCCAGCGCGCCCGCCACCTGGAAGTGCAGGTGTTCGGCGACGGCCAGGGCGAGGTGATCGCCCTCGGCGTGCGCGACTGCTCGGTGCAGCGGCGCAACCAGAAGGTGCTGGAGGAAACCCCGGCGCCCAACCTGCCCTCTGGCATGGCCGATGCCCTCTGCGCGGCGGCGATCCAGTTGGCGAAAGCCGTCAGCTACCGCAGCGCCGGCACCGTGGAGTTCGTCTACGACAGCGAGGCGCAACGCTTCTACTTCCTCGAAGTGAACACCCGCCTGCAAGTCGAGCATGGCGTCACTGAACAGGTCTGGGGCGTCGACCTCGTGCGCTGGATGATCGAACTCGCCGCCGGCGACTTGCCGCCGCTGGCCGAACTGGCGACCACGCTGAAACCCTCCGGCCACGCCATCCAGGCAAGGTTGTACGCGGAAGACCCCGGCCGCGATTTCCAGCCCTGCCCCGGCCTGCTCACCGCCGTGCAGTTCCCGCCGGCGGACGGCAAGGCGCTGCGCATCGACACCTGGGTCGAGGCCGGCTGCGAGATTCCGCCTTACTTCGACCCGATGATCGCCAAACTCATCGCCTGGGCGCCGACCCGCGAGCAGGCCAGCGCCGGCCTCGACCGCGCGCTGGCCGAGAGCGTGCTCTACGGCGTGGAATGCAACCGCGACTACCTGCGGCAGATCATCAAGGACGCACCCTTCGCCAGCGGCTCGCCCTGGACTCGCTGCCTGGAAGGTCTGCAATACCGCGCGCAGACCTTCGAAGTGATCAGCGCCGGCACCCAGACCAGCGTGCAGGACTACCCCGGCCGCCTCGGCTACTGGGCCGTGGGCGTACCACCGTCCGGGCCGATGGACGACCGCGCACTGCGCCTGGGCAATCAATTGCTGGGCAACCCCGAAGGCGCCGCTGCGCTGGAAATCACCATGAGCGGCCCGACCCTGCGCTTCAATACCGATGCCGTCGTGGCCATCACCGGCGCGACATTGCCGATCAGCCTGGATGGCGTCGAGCAGCCGATGGACACGTCGCTGTTCGTCGCCGCCGGCTCCACGCTCAGCCTCGGCACGGTCGGCGGCGCCGGCGCGCGCAGCTACCTGTGCCTGCGTGGTGGCCTGCAAGTGCCGGATTATCTGGGCAGCAAGAGCACCTTCACCCTCGGCCAGTTCGGCGGCCACGGCGGCCGCGCGCTGCGCGCCGGCGACGTGCTGCACCTGGCAGAGCTGGCCGACAACAGCCACGGCACCAGCCTGCCGCCGGAACTGCGCACCGACCTCCCGGCCGTGCGCAGCATCCGCGTGATCTACGGTCCCCACGGCGCGCCGGAATACTTCACCCCGGCCTACATCGACACCTTCTTCGCCACCGACTGGGAAGTGCACTTCAACTCCAGCCGCACCGGCGTACGGCTGATCGGGCCGAAACCGGAATGGGTGCGCGAGAGCGGCGGCGAGGCCGGCCTGCACCCGTCGAACATCCACGACAACCCCTACGCCATCGGCGCGGTGGACTTCACCGGCGACATGCCGGTGATCCTAGGCCCGGACGGCCCGAGCCTGGGCGGCTTCGTCTGCCCGGTGACGGTGATCGAGGCCGACCTGTGGCAGCTTGGGCAGCTCAAGGCGGGGGACAGGGTGCGTTTCCTGCCGGTGGATATCGCCGCCGCCCGCGACCTGGCCGCCTTTCGTCGGAGCGAGTTTGCTCGCGAACCCGCAAAACGCCGAGATCACCAGCAGGAAGCATTCGCGAGCAAGCCCGCTCCTACCGGTATGCAACTCACCTCTAGCGCAGACGGCCTTCCCTCACCCCAACCCTCTCCCAGAGGGAGAGGGGGCTATTCGGAGCAGCCGGAAAGTACGGCACCTATCGACCGCTCGGACAGCCCCCTCTCCCGCTTGCGGGAGAGGGCG
Organism: Pseudomonas sp. HS-18; assembly: GCF_020401845.1. Classification (NCBI taxonomy): domain Bacteria; kingdom Pseudomonadati; phylum Pseudomonadota; class Gammaproteobacteria; order Pseudomonadales; family Pseudomonadaceae; genus Pseudomonas; species Pseudomonas sp. HS-18. The sequence goes on along the minus strand of NZ_CP084413.1, from coordinate 1,479,999 downwards.
GGGGGTGAGGGCAGTCCAAGCATCGCGCTCACCTCCCCCATCGTCCTCGACCTCGGCCAGGACGATACCCGCCTGGTCGCCCGCCTCTCCGGCGACACCCACCTGCTGCTGGAAATCGGCCAGCCCGAACTGGACCTCGTGCTGCGCTTCCGCGGTCACGCATTGATGCAGGCGCTGGAAGCGAAGCACCTCGCCGGAGTGATCGATCTCACCCCCGGCATCCGCTCGCTGCAGGTGCACTACCAGCCGGAAACCCTGCCGCTGCAAAGCCTGCTGGAAACCGTCGCCGGACTCTGGGACGCCGTCTGCGCCGCGCAGGACCTCAAGGTACCGTCGCGCATCGTGCACCTGCCGCTGTCCTGGGACGACCCGGCCTGCCAGCTGGCCATCGAGAAATACATGACCACGGTGCGCAAGGACGCGCCCTGGTGCCCGAGCAACCTGGAGTTCATCCGCCGCATCAACGAGCTGCCGGACCTGGAGGCGGTGTACCGCACCGTGTTCGAGGCCAGCTACCTGGTGATGGGCCTCGGTGACGTCTACCTCGGCGCACCGGTGGCCACGCCGCTGGACCCGCGCCACCGCCTGGTGACCACCAAGTACAACCCGGCGCGCACCTGGACCGCGGAAAACTCCGTGGGCATCGGCGGCGCCTATCTGTGCGTCTACGGCATGGAAGGCCCCGGCGGCTACCAGTTCGTCGGCCGCACCCTGCAGATGTGGAACCGCTACCGCGAGGTCGCGGCGTTCGACGGCAAGCCCTGGCTGCTGCGCTTCTTCGACCAGATCCGCTTCTACCCGGTGTCGGCGGACGAACTGCTACGCATCCGCCGCGACTTCCCGTTGGGCCGCTACCCGCTGCGCATCGAAGAAAGCGAACTGCGCCTGGCCGACTACCAGGCCTTCCTCGCCGAGGAAGCCGACAGCATCGATGCCTTCCGCCGCCACCAGCGCGCTGCCTTCGATGCCGAGCGCGAACGCTGGATCGCCTCCGGTCAGGCCCACTTCGAGAGCGACGAAGCCGCCATCGACACCGGCGACGAAGCCCCGCTCGGCGCCGGCCAGCATGCCGTGGAAAGCCACATCGCCGGCAACCTCTGGCAGGTGCAGGTGGAAGCCGGCGCCAGCGTGAAGGCCGGCGACATCCTGGTGATCCTCGAATCCATGAAGATGGAAATCCCCCTGACTGCCCCGCGTGACGGCGTGGTGCGCGAGGTCCGCGTGCAGCCCGGCTCGCCGGTGCGCGCCGGGCAGCGGGTGGTGGTGATGGAGGAGGCTTGAGCTGACGTTATCGATCTGGCCAGGAGCCCCTCCCCCTAACCCTCTCCCAGAGGGAGAGGGAACTGTTCGGAGTGGGCCTCAGCGCTGGATCCAACCTGAACCACAGTTCGCGCCACCAGGCCGACCATGGTTCGAACCCAACACCGAGCCGGACTGCTCTTCCCCCCCTCTCCGGGAGAGGACCGGGGTGAGGGCAGCCCAGCCAGAGAACTGATCGGCCCAAGGAAACACGACCATGCCCACCACCTTCGACCTCCGCCTTGCCACCCTGCGCGCCGCCTACCGTGAAGGCCGCGCCACGCCGCGCCAACTGATCGCCGAACTGCGCGACAAGGCCGCCGCGCTGACCCCGGACTACCACCTGTTCATCCACCTGCTGACGCTGGAGGAACTGGAGCCCTACCTGGCCGCGCTGGATGAAAAATCGCCGGACAACCTGCCGCTCTACGGCATCCCCTTCGCCATCAAGGACAACATCGACCTCGCCGGTATCCCCACCACCGCCGCCTGCCCGGCGTTCGCCTACACGCCGGAAACATCCGCGACGCTGGTGCGGCAACTGATCGAGCTGGGCGCCATCCCGCTGGGCAAGACCAACCTCGACCAGTTCGCCACTGGCCTCAATGGTACCCGCTCGCCCTATGGCGAATGCCGCAACAGCGTGCTGCCCGAGTACCCGTCGGGCGGCTCCAGCGCCGGCTCCTCGCTGGCCGTGGCGCTGGGCGTGGCGAGCTTCGCCCTGGGCACCGACACCGCTGGCTCCGGCCGTGTGCCGGCGGCGCTCAACGGCCTGCTGGGGCTGAAACCGAGCAAGGGGCTGCTGTCCAACCACGGCCTGGTGCCGGCCTGCCGCACCCTGGACTGCATCACCTACTTCACCGCCAGTGCCGCCGAAGCCAGCGAGCTGCTCGCTCTCACGGCAAAGCTCGATCCACGGGACGGCTACAGCCGCGCCAATCCGGCATGGAACGACGCCAGCGCCTTCGGTGCACCCAAGCCTTTCCGCTTCGGTGTTCCCCGCGCCGATCAACTGGAATTCTTCGGCTGCCACGAAGGCCCGGTGCTGTTCACCGACGCCCTGGACCAGCTCAAGGCCATGGGCGGCGAGGCGCAGGAAATCGACTTCGCGCCCTTTCTCGAAGCCGCGCGCCTGCTCTACGAAGGCCCCTGGGTCGCCGAGCGCTACAGCGTGGCAGGCGAGCTGATCGAGCGTGACCCGCAAGCGGTGCTGCCAGTGATCCGCGACGTACTGGCGAAGGCTCCCGACGCAACCGCCGTGCAGACGTTCCGCGCGCAATACCGCCTGCAGGAACTCAAGACCCAGTGCGATGCGATCCTCGCCGACCTCGACTGCGTGCTCACCCCCACCATCGGCCGCCCGGTGACGCTGGACGAGCTGCACGCCGAACCGGTCAAGCGCAATTCCGACCTGGGCTACTACACCAACTTCATGAACCTGCTGGACTACGCCGCCGTCGCCGTGCCCAGTGCAATCATGGGCAACGGCCTGCCCTGGGGTGTGACCCTGTTCGGCCGCGCCTTCACCGATCAGTACCTGCTCGGCGTGGCCGATGCGCTGCAGCGCCGGCACAACCTGCCGCTTACCGGCGGCAACGCCATCGCACCGAGCGCCTCAGCCAACGCCGCGCGCCACGACCGTACGCGCCTGGTGGTCTGCGGGGCGCACCTCGACGGCCTGGCACTGAACGGGCAATTGCGCCAGCGCGGCGCCCGCCTGTTGCGCGCCACCCGCAGCGCGCCGGCCTACAAGCTCTACGCGCTGGCTGGCGGCCCACCGCTGCGCCCCGGCATGCTGCGCGTAGCCGAAGACGGCGTGGCCATCGAAGTGGAGGTCTGGGAACTGCCCAGCGCCGAACTGGGCTCCTTCCTCACCGGCATCCCGGCACCGCTGGGGCTGGGCAAGGTGCAACTGGAGGATGGCAGTTGGGAGACCGGTTTCATCTGCGACGCCTGGGGCCTGGACGGCGCCGAGGACATCAGCCGCTTCGGCGGCTGGCGGGCGTGGCTGGCCGGCCGCGCCTGACTCGCCCTTACGTTCAGGGCTGCATCATCGGCATTTTGCCGAAGCTCCCTGCGAGAGCGGACCACGCCCGCAATGGCTTAGAGCGCGATGCGCTCTAAGCCTCTCCCACGCAGCGATGGAACCCCTTCGCGCCACCAGCTAGAGTCGAGGTATCACCCGCCGCAAGGACCGGCCATGCCCGACCTCAGCCACCAGCAGGCGCAGCAGCGCGTCAACGATATCCAGGCCTTCGACCGCGAACTGCGTCGCCTGCGCGAGGAAGGCGCCCTCATTCTCGACAACACCCAGCACGAACGCCTGCACGAACACCAGCAACGCCTGCTCACCGACTACCGCGCACGTTTCGACATCGACCGCGACAGCCAGGACCATCGCCTGTCGCTGGGCATGCGCATCGCCTCCTTCCTCGGCGCGCTGGCCCTGGCCGCCAGCCTGTTCTTCCTCTTCTACCAGTTCTGGGGTCTGTTCGGAGAAAGCGTGCAAGTCATCATCCTCATCGCGGCCTCGCTGATCAGCCTGCTGCTGACCCTCGTACTGCAACGCCGCGACGCCTCCGGCTACTTCGCCAAGCTCGGCGCCATGCTGGCCTTCGCCTGCTTCGTGCTGAACGTCGTGATGCTCGGGCAGATATTCAATATCACCCCGTCCGACAAGGCCCTGCTGCCCTGGGCCGCCTATGCGCTGCTGCTGGCCTACACCTGCAACACACGCCTGCTGCTGGCCGCCGCGCTGATCTGCGTGATGGGTTACGTCGCCGCGCGGGTCGGCACCTGGAGCGGTGCCTACTGGCTGGACGTCGGCGAACGCCCGGAAAACTTCTTCCCCGCCGCGTTGCTGATCTTCCTCGTGCCGTCGTTCATTTCCCAGCATCGTTTCGACGGTTTCGCCACGATCTACCGGGTATTCGGTCTGCTCGGGCTGTTCCTGCCCATGCTGGTACTGGCCAATTGGGGCGGCAGCAGTTACCTGCCACTGCGTTATGCGACGGTGGAAAGCCTCTACCAGGTGCTCGGCTTCGTCGCCTCTGCACTGGTGATCTGGCTCGGCGCGCGACGCGAGTGGCCGGAAGTGGTCAATACCGGGCTGACCTTCTTCGTGATCTTCCTCTACACCAAGTTCTTCGACTGGTGGTGGGAGGTCATGCCCAAGTACCTGTTCTTCCTCGTGCTGGGTCTGTGCGCGGTGCTGATCCTGCTGATCCTGCGCCGCCTGCGCCGCGCCCATGGCCTGCTGGGAGCCCGCCCATGAACTGGACACGTACTCACGCACTGGCCAGCGGCGTCGGCCTCACCCTGCTGGTGAACGCCGTCGCCCTGGGTGGCGTTGCCTGGAACCGCTCCGGCGAGCCGGACAGCGTGCTGTCGCTCAGCCAGCGCGAGCTGCTGCGCAACAACGACTGGTACAAGGAGAACAGCGGCCTGAGCCTGCGCCTGCACTGGCGCACGCCCAGCCGCGACGATGAGGCACGGCAACACAACCGGGGCTGGCAGCCCGCCCTCGACAGCCAGAAGATGGCCGAACTCGGCTTCGCCATGCCCGAGCAGGTCGACGACGACAGCGCCCGGCGGTTCGGCCGCCAGCAATCGCGCGCGGCCCTGCTGGTGCTGGAGCTCAACGGCCCGCTTCACGAGCGCGAAGTGCAGCTGACCCGCAAGCGTCTCGACGAAGCCCGCCAGGCCGCCGATGCCGCACCGCAGAATGCCCGCCTGGCGGACGAGCGCGACTTCATCCGCCGCGAACTGGATAGCGAGGAAAAGACCGACACCCGCCTGCTGCTCAAGGACGTCGGCCTGGACCTGCAGGCGTTGCGGGCCCGTTACCCCGATCGCCAGCGCTACCTGATCGTCCACGGCCAGGTACGCCCCGTTTCCAACTACTACCAGCACATCTGGACCCTCGGCGGCACCGCCAGCTCCATCGGCACCGACAGCCTCAACGTGCCGTACCAGTGGCGCGAGCGGCTGGACCAGATCACCGCGCAGCCTCACCGGGCAGCGGACGGCCGCGCCCAGCCCTTCGTCGCCGAAGTCGCCTTCGGCCAGCGCCTGGAACCCTGGATCCAGCGCATCGACATGCCCTGACCGGCACCCGCCGCGCCGATCCGAATCCGCTTGCGCGATGCGGGTCGGCGCTGCAACCTGTGCCCCCCGCCTCACCGCCATTTCCTGCCCTGACCGGCCATGAACGACGTCACTCCCGATCCCAGCCGCTGCCCGCTCTGCGGCCAGTCCAACCGCTGCACCCAGGCCGACCCGGCGCTGGAAGGCCAGCCGTGCTGGTGCTTCAGCACGCGCATCGACCGCAACGCACTGGAGCGCATCCCGCCCGAGCTGGTCGACCGTGCCTGCTTTTGCCCGCGCTGCGCGGCCGGGCTGAAGGACGATGAGACCGCCTGATGCGTCTGGACCGTTTCATCGCCAACCTGCCCCACCTGAACCGCCAGCAAGCCCGCCAATTGCTCGCCGAAGGCCGCCTGCGCGTCGACGGCCTGGTGGTGCGCGACGGTCGCCATGAAGTGCGCGAATTCTCCCGCGTGGAGCTGGACGATGACCTGCTGCAGGCCGGCAAGCCAGCGCGCTACTTCATGCTGCACAAGCCCGCCGGCTGCGTCAGCGCCACCCGCGATGCCGAGCACCGCACCGTGCTCGACCTGCTCGACGAACCGGACAAACATGAACTGCATATCGGCGGCCGCCTGGACTACAACACCACCGGCCTGCTGCTCATCACCAACGACGGGCAATGGTCGCGGCGCATGACGCTGCCGGGGCGCAAGCTGCCCAAGGTCTATTACGTCGAGACCGAGGACCCGATCGAGGAACGCTACATCGAGACCTTCGAGCGGGGCCTGTACTTCGCCTTCGAAGACCTCACCACCCTGCCCGCCCAGTTGGAAATCCTCGATACTCGCACCGCGCGCCTGACCCTGCACGAAGGCCGCTACCACCAGGTCAAGCGCATGTTCGGCCATTTCCAGAACAAGGTGACGCGCCTGCACCGCGAGCGCATGGGCAGCCTGGCGCTGGACCCGGCCTTGCAACCCGGGGAATACCGCGCGCTGACTGTGCAGGAAGTCGCCGAATTGGATCGGTAGCGGACTCCGTCAGCTCCTACAGATCATGTCCCTCTAAACATTCAGAAGAGTCCCACGCAAACCATTCAGCCCGGCAGTTTGCAGCCTTCGCCGCCGCTTGGCTAAGCTCCCTGCCATGCCCGCGCCGTAAGGAAAGGTGATGAAGAAACTGTCGGTTGCCCTGCTGATCGCCCTGAGCGCCAGCGTCGCCTTCGCCAATCCGAGCAAGCCCTCGCCGCTTTCGGACCTGCAGGCAGCGCTGAAGACGCTCAAGCCCGGCCAATTCCTCTGGTACCCGGAGATATCGCCGGCCGGTCCGGTCACCCTGGTGGTCAGCCTCACCGAGCAGCGCGCCTACGTGTACCGCAATGGCATCGCCATTGGCGTAGCCACCGTCAGCACCGGCAAGAAGGGCAAGGAGACCCCTACCGGCGTGTTCTCCATCCTGCAGAAGAAGGTCGAGTACCACTCCGACCTCTACAACAGTGCACCGATGCCCTACATGCAGCGCCTGACCTGGGACGGTATCGCCCTGCACGCCGGCAACCTGCCGGGCTACCCGGCCTCCCACGGCTGCATCCGCCTGCCGATGGCGTTCGCCAAGAAGCTGTACGAAGTCACCGGCTTCACCTCCACCACCGTGATCATCTCCGACGCCAAGAGCTCGCCCGTGGAGGTTTACCACCCCGGCCTGCTCGCGCCCATCGTCAGTGATGGCCGCGCCGCCGGCCCGCACGACGACAGTGGCATGGTGGTGCCGTTCTGGAGCGATCCCGGCGCGGAGAAGGGGCCGGTCTCCGTGCTGGTCAGCCGCGCCGACCGCCGCCTCTACGTCTACCGCGGGGGCCTGCAGATCGGCACCGCACCGGTAGCCTTCGAGCACCCGGAAGAACGGACCGGCGTCGCCGCCTTCTCCCTCATGGAAAAGCCCTCGCAAACCGAAATCGACAGCGAGAACCCCAACCTGCGCTGGACCAGCGTGCAGGTCAGCGACCCGCAGCGAGGCCTGTCGCCTGCCGAGCAACTGGGCAAGTTCAGCCTCGACCGCGAATTCCTGCGCAACCTGCTGGCCAGCATGGATGTGGGCAGCACCCTGGTAATCACTGACCTGCCATCCACCCGCGACATGCGCAGCAACCCGGACTTCACCGTGATCACTACCAACGACCGCAAGGCCGAGCAGAAACCGATAAAGAACCAGAGCGTGGAGTAACAGGATGAACCGGAGCGACGTCGAAGCGCTCCGGATTTCTCCTACAACCTCTTCATCGTTACCCTGCCCCCATTGCCAACCGCCCACGCCAAACTGCCAGCCCTCACCTGCGGACAGACGGCCTCAAGTCGGCCGTGCAAGCAGCCGAAGAATCTCGAAACACAAAGAGTCAAGGCGCCTGTCCGAGGTGGGTTCCTTTCGTCTTACGTCCCGCATACCGGCGCTCCGCGGCGATTTCTTGCCCTGGAAAGTTCGTAATTACCGACGGGCGGAACCATACTTGATTAAAAAACAAACACATCACTGGTCAAAAATCACGCACAATGCGGCGTTTCCCAGAAAAAACCATATCGATTCAACGGGAATGTTGTATTCATGCTGACTTTCTTGAAGTTACGGGGGTTCTTCCGGATTTCGCTCGCCAGTGCCGCGCTCTTCGCGATCGGTAGCTGGCAGACCGCGTCCGCTGCTGCCCTGCCCACGGCCGAGGACCTGCACCGCCTCGCGCCGGCGACCAATACCGAGACCCTGCGCCTGGCGCTCAGTGCGCTGCAGTGCGCCAGTACCCAGTTGGGCGGCCAGAACCGCCTGCTGACGGTGATCGATTACTCCAAGCCATCCCGCGACAAGCGCCTCTGGGTCTTCGACCTGAAGCAGCGCAAACTGCTCTTCGAGGAGTGGGTCGCCCATGGCAAGAAGAGTGGCGACGACATGGCCACCTCCTTCTCCAATCGCCCGGAGAGCTTCCAGTCCTCCATCGGCCTGTACCAGACCGGTCAGACCTACAGCGGCAAGCACGGTCGATCCCTGCGCCTGTTGGGCCTGGAGCCGGGCTTCAACGACAACAGCGAAGAACGCGCCATCGTCATGCATGCCGCCGCCTACGCCGACCCGAAGGTCGTCCCCGGCCTCGGCCGCCTGGGCCGCAGCCTCGGCTGCCCGGCTGTGCGCCCGCAGGTGGCGCAGCAGCTCATCGATACGGTGAAGAACGGCAGCTACGTGTTCGCCTATTACCCGCAGCAGCAATACCTGAAAACCTCGCAGTTCCTCGCCGGGCAGAGCTGCACCGTGGCGAAGAACCCGCAGATCAATCGCTACGCCACCAACCTCGCCCGGCGTTGATCGCTGCCTGCCCCTGAAACGAAAACCGCCGGCTGATGCCGGCGGTTTGCATTTGGATTGCCACCTTCCAGTCTCTGGGCTAGCATCGCACCAGGTTAGTTCACCAAGTTGGCTAACCTGACGATCATCGAGGCTAAGCCATGACTACCGATATTGATATCGTGAACATTCACGATGCCAAGACCAACCTTTCTCGCTTGGTCGACCTTGCCAGCAAGGGGCATCCCTTCATCATCGCTAAAGCTGGCAAACCATTGGTGAAAGTCGAGGCCATCGGCGACAAACCGAAGAAAGTCATCGGCGCGCTCAAGGGCATCTACCCCGCCGTAGATGACATCGACGCCTCTTTTGCTGACGACATCGCCAACCTATTCAGCGGCGACTCCTGTTGATGCGCCTGTTGCTGGATACCCACATCCTGCTCTGGGTACTGACCGATGACCCGCGGCTGCCCGCCGAGGTCAGATCGCTCATCCTTTCTGAAACAGCCGATCTGTTCTTCAGCGCCGCCAGCATCTGGGAAATATCGATCAAGAGCACGCTGAAACGCGCGGACTTTCCCTACGATCCCAGCATCGTGCGCAAAGCACTGCTGGATAATGGTTACGCCGAGCTACCGATCACCGGAGAGCATTCGATCTTCGTCGGTTCGCTGCCCATGCTGCATGCCGATCCTTTCGATCGCATGCTGGTCGCTCAGGCCAACGTGGAGGGCATGCTGCTGATCACCCACGACAGCAAGCTCATCGCCTATCCGGGGCCGATCCGCAAGATCTGACTCCCAACCCACTAAGCCTTCACCCCCTCCAGGATTTCCAGGATCGCGCGCACGTCCACGGCATCCATCTGCTCGGGCTGGAGGAAGCGCTCGCCGTACTCCCGGTAGACCCCCTGGCTGATGAACAGGCGGAACAGGTCGGCGTCGATGTGCTGGTCGCGGGCCATGAAGGCGAGGATCTTCAGTGACTCGGACAATGTCTTCGGCGCCTTGTAGGGACGGTCGGCGGCAGTCAGCGCCTCGAAGATATCGGCAATCGCCATCACCCGCTCCGGAATGCTCATCTGCTCCCGGGACAGTTTGCGCGGATAGCCGGTGCCATCCATCTTCTCGTGGTGGTTGGCGGCAATGGTCGGCACACGGCGCAAATGACGCGGCAGCGGCAGGGTGGTGAGCATCATCAGGGTCTGGACGATGTGTTCGTTGATCTTGAAACGCTCCTCCTCGGTCAGCGTGCCACGGCGAATACCCAGGTTGTACAGCTCACCGTAGTTGCTCGCGTAAGGCGGCAGGCGCATGTCGAAGCCCCAGATATTTCGCGGGTCGTCCTTCACCACCGGCGGCTTGCGCTCGCCCCAGGGCACGCGGTGTTCGGGCTTGTCGGCGAGGAGGAACTCCTCCGCCGGCAGCGGCCGTTCGGGCCGCCCCTGCAGCCGCTCGGCCTCGTCGTGGGAGATGCCCAGGCGGTCATCGAAGTAGCGCAACCAACGACGCTCGCCGATCTGCCTGAGCCGCTCGATATCCTCGTCCTTCATGAACTCGCCGCCGACGTTGGCCTGGGCGACGAAGGCGTAGTCCTCGCGCAAGGCCTCATGCAGCGCGTCGCGGCGCGCGGCCAGCAGACCAATGTCGTTGCCTGCGGCTATGCCACGCCAGTAGTCCAGCTCGATGTCGCGCCAGACCACTTCGAAACGCGTGCGCACCTCGTGCAGGCGGTTGTACAGCGTTTCCAGCTTGGTCGCCTTGTCCACCACATATTCGGGACTGGTGACCTTGCCGCAGTCGTGCAGCCAGGCGGCGATCTGGAATTCATAGCGTTCCGCATCGCTCATGGTGAAGCCGGCATACTCGCCATCGTGCGAGTCGATGACCTTCTGCAGCAGCAGGTCGGCCAGCTGCGGTACGCGCTCGCAGTGGCCGCCGGTATAGGGGCTCTTGGCGTCGATGGCGTCGGCGAGGAGCTTGATGATCGCATCCAGCAGGCGCTGTTGGGCCTCGATCAATTGGCGGGTCTCGATGGCCACGGCGGCGGCGCCGGAAAGCTCCTCGACGAAGCGTTTGAATGGTTTGCGTGGCTGCAGGCTGTGGGCGCCCTCCTCCGCCAGCTGCAGGACCAGGATACCCAGCAGCTCGTCCGAACGATTGCGCAGCGAAACCTCCAGGAACTGCCCGCGATTGGCCAATGCCAGGTCCACCCGCTGGGCCAGCTCCGCCTCGGTAAAGCCCTCGATCAGCATGGACTGCGGATACTGCTCGCCGTTGACCGTGCAGGCCAGCCGCAGGCGACACTCTTCGTCCTCCAGCAGGTAGACAGCGCCGCCCATCACGCCGGTGGCCTCCACCAGGCGCGAGAGCACGCCCTCGAGCATGCTTTCCAGACGTGTCTCGCGGCTCAAGGTCAGGGTGATGGCCTGGAAGTTGTGGATGGTGCGCGACATGCTGCCCATGACGCTGCTCAAGTCGCGGACCTCGGCGATCTTTGACTCCACCCCCACCGGCCGGGCGAAATCGAACGCCGCCAAAGCGCCGACCTGATCAGCCAATGCCGTCAGCGGCCGGGCGATACGCCGGCCGATGTACCAGCCGATCAGCAGCAGAACCAGCAGCAAGGTGCCGCTCCACAACGCCTGGTTGAACAGCAACTGGCGGGCGCCGGCCAGCAACTCCACGGCGGGAATCGCGATGAGCACCCGCACTTCGTTGCTGGTGAAGTTCGACAGCGGCACCCAGATGCCATACCAGTCCTCGCCGTTCACCTTGTACGACTGCGGTGTACCGGAGGGCACGGAATTGGCGTTCAGTTCGCTCAGGCTGGGCACCTTCAGCTCGTCCAGCGTGGCCAGGCGCAGTTGGTCGCCTTCACGGACCATCAGCTTGGAGAGGTCCGGATAGGCGATCACCGTGCCCTTGCCGTCCACGACCGCCAACTCGGTGTGGGCAGTCTGGCGCAGGTCGCCCATCTCGCCGCCCAGATCGTTCACCGAAGCGTCCATGCCGATCACTGCCGCGCCGTCGACGCTGCGGTGGGCCAGGGTCAGGCCGATCTCGCGAGTGGTGAAGAAGACGTAGGGCTGGGTGAGTACGGTCTTGCTCGTCGCACGCGCCTCCGTGTACCAGGGGCGTTGTCGAGGGTCGTACTGGTAATCCGGCCGCTCCTGTACACGCAGCAGCCGCAGCTCGCTGTCGTAGAAACGCCACTCGCCGAGCAGCCCGCCCTGGCCGTTGAGCGTCTGGCTCTGTACCAGGTACTTGGCCGCGTCGGGTGCCTGGAGTGCACGGCGCACCTCGGGTACGCGCAAGGCGCGGATCAGCAGGAACTCGCCATTCGGGTAACCGATGTACACCGCGCTCAGGGTGCGGTTGGCACGCAGGTTCTCCACCAGCATCGGCAGGCGATCGAGGCGCGCCGGCAGGTTGTCCGTCTGTGAGATGGGGTCGTGGGTGAGCAGCCGCAGTGCGCTTTCCGCCGGGTCGATCAGGCGCCGGATACGCTCGTTGATGGTCGCGCCCAGCTGGCTGGCCGACTCCCCGGCCGCCGTCACCAGCGCGCCTTCTACCCCTCGGTAGCCCTGGATCAGCAGAGCCCCCGCCAGCACCAGCATGCTGGCGATGATGGCGCCAGCCACCAGCAGCTGCAGCGGAATACCCCGTTCGAATGCCTTCATCCTTTACCAGCCTCTGTCCGTGGAGCTGTAGCGATAGCCACTGTCGAGCAGTTCTTCCGCCACGGGTGGCGGCGCATTGTTACGCATGATCCGGGCCAGAGTTCCGTCCAGCCACAGTGTTTCCATCAAGCGCATCCATTCGGCGCTTTGCGCCGGCGTGAAGCGCTTGCGCGAAAGCATCAGGTTATGGGGAGTCGCCGGCCCTGGGATCACATCTACCACATGGAATCGCTCCCGTTGGCGACGGTCCTTCACCGCGCCTTCGAGGTTCATCTCATGGCCTATCACGCCTTCCACATTGCCGTTGAGCAACGCGGTGAAGCGGCTGGCGTCGTCCTTGTATTCCACTACCCGACCTTCCGAGCGGAGGATACGCAGCATACCGTCGATGTAAGGCCCATGGCGGTAGCCGGCAATTACTCCCAGGCGCGCACCGGGCATGTCATGGAAGGCGTCCAGGCTGTTCATGTCCCCCAGATCGTCGCGCACGATCAACTTGTTGCGCATATAGAGATATGGCAGCAGGTAGGTGTAGGCGCGCCGCTGCGGCGTGGCAACGCCACTGGTGCCCATCTGCAGGTCGCCACTCTCCAGCAATCGCCAGATTTCATCGCGCGGGCGAATCGAGGTCTCGAACTGGCAGCCGGTGCGCCGGGACAGCTCGGCGATCAGGTCGGGATCGATGCCGACATCGTCATGGAAGAACACCACGTTGCGGGTATAAGCGATGGCGATCGGCTGCTCACAGCCGTAGCGATCCTCGGCCACGGCTTCCGCACACAGCCATACGGCCGGGGCCAGGACCAGCAGTTTGCGCAACCGTGGATGAAGTGCCATTGAACCGCTCCGCACGCGGTATCGGCCTCAGGGGGGAGCACGGCGAGATCGCTCGTCTTCGGCGGGGGAGTTACAGCCATCACATGAGTGTAATCCGGCTTCACCAAAGCGCTGGAGAATCGCGCAGAGAAATGTCATTTCGTCGGATTTCGGCAGAACGATGTGACTCAGCCGCCCACTGGCAGTTGCAGGCGCCGGACCACCCTGCTTAACTCTGGCCCAAGCGTGACCAATGAGTCACGCAGCGCAACCAACAATGATTCCCGCGGCAGCTGTTCCCCGAGCCGCACCTTCCCCCGCCTGATCAGAAGCCAATCTTCCGCGCCCCCACGGGCTTCGGAACGCTGTCTTTTGGTGTCGTAAGCATTTGAAAATCAAGAGATTGTTAACTTTCGTCGAGTGACATGAAGCTGTCACGTCAAGACGCTTTCCTCTGCCTGGGTACTTTCTTCGCATCCGATGGTGGATGCGCACCATGACCTGCGTCTGGAGGAATACGACATGAGGCCGGAAACCGCCGTCGTCGAGATTCAGCAACACCGGGTACACACGGAGTTTCACGCCAACAGGGAAGCGCGGCAGACCATCATCCTGGTCAACGGCTCGCTGGCAACCACCGCCTCCTTCGCGCAAACGGTGAAATACCTGCAACCCCACTTCAACGTCGTCTGCTACGACCAGCCGTACGCGGGCCGTTCGCGGGCCCACAACGACTGCCGCGAGCTCATCACCAAGGAGTACGAGGCGCAGCTGCTGCTCGGCCTGATCGAGCACTACCACGCGGACGTCGTCATGTCCTTCTCCTGGGGCGGCGTCGCCACCCTGCTGGCCCTGGCCGAACGCCCCGCGCGAATCCAGAAGGCGGTGATCAATTCCTTCTCGCCGCTGCTCAACGCCTCGATGCTCGACTACCTGCACCGCGGCCTGGACTACCTCTCCGCGTGCGATCGCACCAACCTCGGCAACCTGGTCAACGACACCATCGGTCGCTACCTGCCGCAACTGTTCAAGCGCTACAACTTCCGCCACGTCGCCGGTCTCGACGAGCACGAATACCAGCAGATGCACTTCCACGTCTGCCAGGTACTCAAGCTCAGTGCCGAGAGCTACATGGAGAAGTTTGCCGCCATCGACATCCCGCTGCTGTTCATGAACGGCGAGCTGGACATCTACACCACCCCGGCCGAGGCCAAGCTGTTCCAGCAACTGATCCGCGACTGCGAGTTCCGCACCATCCGCAACGCCGGCCACTTCATCGACGTGGAACACAAGAAGGCCTGGCAGGAAACCCAGGACGCTCTCCTGACCTTCCTCCAGCCGCAGCGCCACCCGGTCCTGGCCAACCCCTACCTGCCCAGCAGCCAGGGCGTGCCAATCGCCGCCATGGTGGGCTGATGCAGCCAGCGCACACAGCCGGGGGCCGGCCCCAGACCTTCCGCCCCCGGTTTTTCATTGCGCCACCGTGTTCACGAATACCATCCACTCGGCACGCCCGACCGCCCAAGGCTTCACTAAGCCTCGCCCTTCTGGTAAAAAGGCACCCCCAAGCGGGCGTCGTATAATGGCATTACCTGAGCTTCCCAAGCTCATGACGAGGGTTCGATTCCCTTCGCCCGCTCCACTTCGACTTTCCAGGGACTTCCACCGAACGCCAGGGAACGTCGTAAGTCATTGTCAGGATTGAGATTTTTACCTGATCTCAATCCACCGACATCCAGCGAAATCCACTCCCAGCCGGTTCTAACTGGTACGTTGAGCGGTACACTGGCAATACGGAGGTCCCCAAAACCGTATTGTTGCTGGAGGAGCCGGGGTTCCGTCGGGAACATGGCATCCAACTCGCTTCGCAGGAGTTGGACTCATGCTTTCAGACCTCCAGGTTCGACAGGCCAAGGTGACCGGCAAGGCGTATTCGCTTGTCGATTTCGACGGTCTCTACTTTTACATCTCCGCCACCGGCTTCAAGGCCTGGCACTTCCGCTTCACTTGGGGCGGCAAGCGCGAGCGCATGTCCTTCGGTGGCTATCCCGCGCTTTCCCTGAAAGACGCTCGCAATCTGCGCGACGAGGCCCGGGCCATGCTGGCCAAGGGCATCAACCCGCATTCGGAGCGCAAGCGCAAGCGCCACGCCATCGTCCTGGCGGGCGAGCACACCTTCCAGGCCATCTACGACAAATGGCTGGCCCACCGCAGCCTCTCTCTGGAAAATGAGGGTCGCCAGAGCACGCCCAAACAGATCGGACGCGTCTTCGCCAAGGATGTGTTTCCCGTATTGCGCCACCTGACCGTCTACGACGTCACCCGCGCCCACCTGCTGGACATCATCGGCAGAGTGGAAAAGCGTGGCTCGCTGTCGGTCGCCGAGAAGCTGCGCACCTGGTTCAGCCAGCTATTCACCTACGCCTCGGTGGTGGTGTCCAACATGGGCGACAACCCGGCCAAGGATTTGGATGTGGTGGCGATGCCGCTGCCGCCGGTGGAGAACAACCCCTTTTTGCGCATGCCCGAACTGCCGGCAATGCTGCAGACGTTGCGCAAGTACAGCGGCCGCCTGAATACGCAACTGGGTCTACGTCTGCTGCTGCTCACGGGCGTGCGCACCGGTGAATTGCGCTACGCCACGCCCGATCAGTTCGATCTGGAGCGCGGTCTGTGGATCATCCCGGTTGTCAGGCTCAAGCAACGCAAGCAGCTCACCAAGAAGAAGCGCCAGCGTTTCGCCGACATCCCGCCGTACATCGTGCCACTGTCATTGCAGGCACAAGAAGTCGTTCGTCATCTGCTGGGAAATCTGAAGCCAGCGCAGGTCTATCTCATTCCCGGTGATTGGTGCCTGAAAAAACCTCTCAGCGAGAACACGCTCAATGGCGCGCTCAAGCGCATGGGCTATGAAGACCAGCTCACTGGGCACGGCGTTCGCGCCACCATCTCGACCGCGCTCAATGAATTGGGCTATCCGCCCAAGTGGGTAGACGCCCAACTTTCGCATGCCGATCCGGATCGGATCAGCGCGACCTACAACCACGCCGAGTACGTCGAGCAGCGCCGCGTCATGATGCAAGACTGGGCCGACCGCCTGGACTTGTTCGAGCAGAATCAGGTCGAAGTTGCCAGCACGCACCTGACCATCACGCTGCAGGGTCTGCCCACGATTGCCGGACAGGCGGCAGCGCAGCCGCCCGCCATGAATCCAAACGCCCCTCAGTTGATCGTTGCGCCTGCACCGGATGCGCCAGCGGTTCCAGCTTCCGTCTATCGACTTTCGGCGGTGCATCTGCCCGAGTACGCGCGACCCACGCTGTCAGAGGTGCAGCGCGAGCGCTTGCAATTGCTGGAGATGTTCGAGGCATCCCACAACCTGTCGGTGGCCGACTACGCCAAGCTGGTTGGCAAGTCCCGCCGCTGGATCACTTACGAGATTCAGGCTGGCAATCTCCTGTCGATCCATCTGGGTCACCGTGGACAGCGCGTCCCGGACTGGCAACTCAACCCCATCAAACGCAAGCTGATTCAGGCTGTCCTGAAGCTGGTGCCGCGCGGCATCGACACCTGGCACATCTATCACGCACTGCTGCGGCCATACGATGCCCTGGGCAAGTGTCCAGTCATCGAGGCAGTCGATCCGACCAACCTGCATCTTGCAGCTCGACTGGTCGCCGCACATGCCATAGAAACCGATGAGCTTGCAGAGCAATCGGAAGTATCTCCGGTGCTGGCCAGGCAGACTGCAGAGCGCCTGGTAAAAACGGCAATGTTGGTTGATACGCCCGAAGATCTGGTCGCCCGTTGAGCTGAGGCCGGACGGCAGCCCGTCCGGTCAAGGTCCAAGCAGGGAACCAATAGGTCGATCGTTGCATGACCACCCGCCAACTCGCACTTTCCAAGTGTTGGTAGGCCGTGTTTAGCGTCGAATCTGCGCTTGGCAGTCACCATAGGTGACTTCTCTGTGATGCTATCTCGCTATATCAGTATCCCCATCGGATATGACGCCAGCGGATTTCCGCAGCCAATCCCAAGCCCGGATCAATAGATTCCGACCGCTCGCAGCTTTTTCAAACCGCTGCCGTATCAGACCATACCGATACGGTTTTGCGTGAGCCGCCACTTCTCACGATCCTGATAGCGCAAGCGTCACTGTCGAGCCGCGACTGACGCTCGCTTTTCTTGTGCTCAATGGATTTTTGTACATCGAGCACACAACGCCTACTCGTTGCGCGAACTGATCAGAAGTAATCAAAAGCGGGCGTCATCACTCGCGTCTTGCGCGGACAACAGGCCGACCATGAGGACGGCTGCAAAAGCAGTCGGCCCTGTAGTTCTTCTCCTGGAAGGAGACGGAGCATGCACGAGAACAAAAATGATGCACCAACATCAAAGGTGTTCTACCGCCCGCTCGAAGCGTCCATCCGCTGGGCCGGACTGCTGCGATACGAGCAGGCGATCCTGGCTTCGGTCTCGTCGCCGATGAATCTGCCGCAGTCGCTGGACTGTCCACGTTTGGGCGAACTGCGGCTGTACACCGACCGCATCTATGACGGCATCCTCAACGGGGAACTGCCCTTCGGGCAGCACGGCATCACGACGCGCGACACCGCGTTGATTGAATCGCCTGATCTGACGGTACGCCATGTCGATCTGAAGTGCTGGATGCGCCAGCACTACCCCGAGCAGCGGCCCGGCTTTCTCTTCTCCCGCAGCGAGCGCATCACCCATCCCTTCATCTCTCTGGAAACAGGGCAAGCCATGCTGGTCGAACGCCAGGCTTTGAAATCCGTCCTGGAACAGACCAAACGTCAGCTTCGCGAGTTGCAGGACAAGCATGACGCGCTGCTCAAGCAGCCCACGGTGATTCCGGCATGCGCGCAGTCTCCGATCAGTGATCGAGCCGAGGCCACCTACCTGAACATCGTTGGCGGCCTGTTGGAGCTGATGCTCGGCCAGTCGCCATCGGGCACGCCGTACTCCAGCTTCAAGACGCAGGAGGCCGTGGTCAGCGCGCTGGTCGCCCATCACAGCGGCGCCATGGGCATCGCGGAGCGGACATTGAACGGTAAGTTCGCCACCGCCAGGCGCCGGCTGCGTAGCGCCTCCCGCTGAGATTTGCCAGCTTGTATGTGCAGTCGCGGAGATTGCATTTGCAATGTCTTTTCGCAGCCGTGTCTATTGAATAGAGGTCACGCCAACAAACGCCACTGAGCGTTCAGGAGTGACTGCCATGTCGCAAACATCTGTACTGCAGCCAAACGAGCGCCGCATCCTGCGCCTGGAAGAAGTCGAAGCGAAATCCGGTTTCAAACGCGCCCACATCTACAACCTGATGAAGAAGCGCCAGTTCCCGCAGGCGCTGCGTCTGGGCGTGCGCGCTGTGGGCTGGGACTCTATCGAAATCGATCAGTGGATCGACGAGCGCGTCAACAGCCGGGCCTGACCCGTTCTCCCGCGGACTTTTCATCTTGACACGGAGAACGCCATGCAGGTCGTATCCATCATTTCAACCAAAGGTGGGGTCGGCAAGACCACCACCGCTGCGAACCTCGGCGGTCTCGCTGCGGACGCCGGACTGCGCGTGTTGTTGCTCGACCTCGATGTGCAGCCCACCTTGTCCTCATACTATGAGCTGGCTCACCGCGCGCCGGGCGGCATCTATGAATTGCTGGCCTTCAACGAGCGCGACCTCGACCAGCTTGTGTCCCGCACGATCATCGCGGGCCTGGACTTGGTGCTCTCCAACGACCACCGAGGCGAACTGAACACTTTGCTGCTGCACGCGCCGGACGGGCGCTTGCGGCTGCGGCATCTGCTTCCGGCGCTCAATCCCCTCTACGACCTGGTGCTGATCGACACCCAGGGCGCGCGCTCGGTGCTGCTGGAGATGGCGGTGCTGGCCTCCGACCTCGCACTGTCACCCGTGACCCCAGAAATTCTCGCCGCCCGCGAGCTGCGGCGCGGCACCATGCAGTTGCTGGAGGACATTGCACCGTACCGGCAGCTGGGCATCGAGCCACCGCAGCTGCACCTGCTCATCAACCGCGTCCATCCGGTGTCCGCCAACGCCCGCCTGATCCAGCAGGCGCTGCGCGATCTGTTCCAGAACCATGCCGACATCCGTGTGTTGGCTACCGACGTGCCGGCCATTGAGGCTTATCCGCGTGCCGCGACGCGCGGCCTGCCGGTGCATCGGCTCGAGTACCGTCAGCCAGTGGGCAGAGTCGCTCCCGCCGCGCTCGCCACCATGCGCGATCTTGCCGGCGAATTGCTCCCACAGTGGCAGGATCGATTTACCGCAGTGTCCGGCCGTCCGCCACAGCCTCTTGATACCAGGAGGCCCCATGGCCAACGCACATGAACTGGCCCGAGGTCACAGCCGGCTGCGCGCCCTGATCGAGTTCGCCGTCGGCGAAGGCTGGCACGTCAAGCGCACGGCGGGCGGTCACCTCAAGTTCACCAAGGCAGGCTGCGCCGCGATCTACACCAGTTCGACGGCCAGCGATCACCGGGCAGCCCTCAACGCCCGTGCGCAGATCCGTCGTGCCGAGCGCGAGACCCGATCCCAAGCGCAGGGGGGCGGCCATGACTGAGATCACCTCCCAGCAGATGGCCGGCAAACTGCTTGCGTCCGGGTTCGAGCGCAGCGGCCCGTCAGCAACGACCTTGAGCGACCCGATCGCCGACACGCCCATGGTCGTGACGCTCGACCAATTGCGCCCCTACGACCACGACCCGCGCAAGAAGCGCAATCCGGTGTACGAGGAAATCAAGGCATCCATCCGCGAACGTGGCCTGGACGCGGCTCCGGCCATCACCCGGCGGCCCGGCGACGATCACTACATCATCCGCAATGGCGGCAACACGCGACTGGCAATCCTGCGCGAACTTTGGTCGGAGACCAGGGACGAACGTTTTTTTCGGGTCTCATGCCTGTTCCGCCCATGGCCCGAGCGTGGCGAGATCGTCGCGCTCACCGGGCATCTTGCGGAAAACGAACTGCGCGGTGGCCTCACCTTCATCGAGCGCGCTTTGGGCGTCGAGAAAGCGCGCGAGTTCTACGAACTGGAAAGCGGCTCCACCCTGAGCCAGTCCGAGCTGGCCCGCCGCCTGGCCGCCGACGGATACCCCGTGCAGCAGTCGCACATCAGCCGGATGGCCGACGCGGTACGCTACCTGCTGCCCGCAATCCCGACCGTGCTCTACGCCGGCCTGGGGCGTCACCAGGTCGAGCGGTTGTCGGTCATGCGCAAGGCCTGCGAGCGCACCTGGGAGCACTACGCCAAAGGCCGCTCACTGGTTCAGGACTTCGACGAGTTCTTTCAGGAAGTGCTGTCGCAATTCGATGTCCAGGCTGACGAGTTCTCTGCGCAGCGCGTACAGGACGAGCTGATCGGCCAGATGACCGAATTGCTGAACGTCGATTACGACGTGCTCGCTCTGGACATGACCGAATCCGAGAGCCGCCAGCGTGCCTTGGTCAGCGAGCCGACGCCGCCCTCGACACCGCCTGCCTTGCCAGAGCCAGAGGCCATCGCGCGCCCACCTGCCAATACCGCGCCACCTGCCACGAGGCCGACGGCAACGCCCTCGACGGGCGAGAGCGACGCGGATGACAGTCATTCGGGCGCGGTCAGTCCGGCGGCAGATGGCGACCTGCTTCAGAAGCACATTGTCTCCCCGGCGCCGACAACCGAACGGCTTGAGTTCATCCAGCGCATGGTCGCCAACCAGTTGGGCGATGCACTGCCGCACGACTTCTCGGCGAATGTCTTGCAGTCCATCCCGGTGCAGGCTGGCGGGCTCTATCCGATCTCGGATGTCTGGTACATCGCCCCCGGCCTGGACACACCCGAACACCTGCGCATCCACGTCGCGCAGTTTGCCCGCGAGATTGCGGTCGAGGTAGACCTGGGCGAGTGCATCGATGACCGCCCAGACGGCATCGGCTTCGCCTGCCGTGTTCGCACCACCAACCCAGCGCCGCTGGGCCGTGCCGTCCATGCGTTGTTGGCTTGCCTGGCCGGTCAGCAGCCCGCCGACGTCGGTCTGGACAACGGGCAACTCGTCATCGACCTGCCAGCGCTGCTGCACGGCCAGGGTGACGTAACCCGACGATTGAGCGACGCCGCGCTGGTCAAGCTGTTCCGCCTGCTGCGACTGGCCCGCCGCCTGCTCGATCTCGAAGCCGGCGCTGCGGACTCTGGAACCTGAGCGAGGGAGGCCAGCATGTCCACAGCACACCCACTCAACCAGGCTGTCATTGCCCAGGCCCTCTATGACCTGCGCAATGGGCAACTGCGCCGCTGCAAACTAATGGGGTTTGGCGAGGCAGAGCTGGACGCCCTCAAGCATCCCGCGCTAATCAGCGTGCTGGCCAACGCCAACGTCTCGTGGTGCTCAGTGACGGTCAACCGCGAAGTGCTGCGGCGGCTGCTCCAGCAGGCACAAGACGTGGAGAAGGAAATCGCCACAGTCGATCGCATGCTCAGACTGGGCGCGAGCACCGAGATGGTCAGCAAGTTCTATGGCTTGACGCATCAGGAAGTAGCGCTTCGCCGTGAAATCCTCGGTCTGCCCAAGCGCAAGGGGCGGCACCCCGTGCTGGACGAGGAGCAGGACACGGAGCTGTGGCGGCGATGGAAGGCCGTGACCAACAGCAGAACCGTCGATCTCGAAGACGAAACCTCCATCCTCGATGCCGCCATGGACTTGGCCGAAGGCATGTCGCTGCCTCTGTCGGTGGTCTGGGCCTCGATCAAAGGCTGGGTCGATCAGGGATTGGCTTGAGTCATGGCCATGGACGAACCCGCATCACGAGTCCGACGCCAAGGTCCCATCGCACTGGCAGAACTGTTCGATGCTGCGCTGAAAGACCTTGCCCCCAAGCCCGCCCCCAGCGCACCTGCGTCTACACCTGCACAGTCGCCCACGCCCACCTCCGGCGATGCTTTTCTGTTCAGTGGCAACCGGCACGAGACGGTGCCACGCAAGTTGTTCCTTGACCGCCGCTTGACACCGCTGGAACGAAACGCCTGGCAAGTGTTCCGGCTGATGCTCAACGACGATGGCGTGACTGCATTTCCCACCTACGAGCAGTTGCGGCCCTGGCTGGCGTCCATGC
This sequence comes from Pseudomonas sp. HS-18, assembly GCF_020401845.1. Lineage (NCBI taxonomy): Bacteria > Pseudomonadati > Pseudomonadota > Gammaproteobacteria > Pseudomonadales > Pseudomonadaceae > Pseudomonas > Pseudomonas sp. HS-18. The sequence continues at coordinate 1,457,657 of NZ_CP084413.1, read as the reverse complement.
CCTGCGCGGGCCAAGCCTCGCATGAAACCGTAGCACGGGCGCTGACACTGATGCGCCTGACCCGCTGGCTGAGCCTGGTTCAGCGACGGCGTGACCCCAAGACCGGCCGCATCCTCGGCAATCTGTACGTGCTGCACGACGAGTCCCTGACACCGTTCGAGGCCATGCAGCTCGACCCCGACTACCTGCAACTCGTCAGCCAGGCGCTCGGCCATTCTGCCAAGGCCGTGCAGATCGTGGGCCTGCACACGCTCAAGGAAATCGGTGAAGACCCATTGCTGGCCGGACGCACCCTCCCGTCACGGTTGCAGGTGATGGCCGAACGTCTCGCCAACCAGGACTTTACGGCCAGCGATAGTTATCCACAGGAAGACGCCAGTCACGATTCCGAAGAAGGGGTTCCGAGCTTTCTTCGGAATGGCGAACGCCCCTCTACGGATTCCGAAGCAGAGCCGAAACCCGCGCCAGACGTCTCTCTTCGGAATCCGAAGCAGGCCCGTACAGTACGTAGTAGTTGTATTAATGAAATACGTACTACTGCGCAGGCGCGCGCGCTGGACGATCTGCAATGGCCCAAGCGCTTTGCGCAACTGAAGGCGGAACAGCAGGCGGGTGCCAAGGTGGCATTGCAGCAGGTTGATGCCTCGCTGAGGCAGGATGTGCTGGACGAATGGGCCGCGCGTTGTAGCAACCACGGCATCCGCAATCCCGCTGGGTATCTATTCGGCATCATCCAGCGAGCCATCCACGGCGAGTTCAATGCCTGGGCCAAGAAAGACCCGCCACCGGCACCCGCTCCGCCAAACGAACGGCCACCACCCACATCGTCGGTCCAAACGCAGGGTAAGCCGGTACCACCAGAAGTCGCCAGGCAGCACATCGAGCGGCTGCGAGACCTGCTCGCCAGCAAGTGAGCCGGCTGACAAGGCCGTGAAGTGGACGCCCATGGATGCCAATAGAGCTATCCCCTGGGGATAGTTTCACCGTTGGGGCGGATGCCGTGCAGTCGCAAGCCTGGCCTCGAACATCTGCAGCAGCATCTGCGTTGTCCGCCCTGATCCCGACGTGCAGCGTTCGTTGGCGCTCCATGGAGCTATCCCCAGGGGATAGCTCGCGCCGCAGGCGGCCACCACGCGCTGAACCGGGGTCTGGCAGGTTTCGGTTTGTTGACTGACGGCCTTCCGCTTCCTGCCGAAGCTGACCGCTCCTTTCCACACAACGAGCGGACACCATGGCAACCAATGAACCACTGCAACTGAATCTCGGCTCCCTGCGCAGCGCGATGTCGCTGACGCTTCACACGCACCACGCTTCGCGCATCTGGCATGGCCGGGCCGCCGCCGAGGGGCGACCGGGCATCGTTGGCCTGAACGGCTACATCGCCCAAATGAACAAGATGCGGCGCGGTTCGGAACAGGACGACCCGTACTCGGATTGGTGGATGCTGCGCATCGAGGTCAAGCTCGACCAGACCAAGACCACGCTGCAATCGCTGCGCGAGCAGGTGGATCAGGCACTGGCGAGCGTGCCGCCGGCACTCAGCCTGGGCGAAAACCTCAACGTTCAGCCCGTCAAGTTGCCGCTGTTCGTCAATGCGCAGCTCGGCTTTGCCGCCGTCTATCTGCTGGCCGAATACGACGACATCGCCCGCAAACTGATCCTCGCCCACCACACGGCACTCATCGACCGCAGCACCTTGGAGCGTTGGCTCAACGAGGGCGCCCATGCACTGCGCAGCCTGTTCTCGCTGGCCCAGCAATACCGCTATTCGGGCTGTACGCGCGACGATTTCGTATCAAAGAACGCCGCAGCTCGGGCGGCGCTGGAGAAATTCGGCGAACTGCCGCAGGACGTGCTGGAAGGCACGCGCCGCTCGAAGTTCGCGCCGCCCATCGTGCGCCGTGGCCTGCAACAGCGTGCCGAGAGTCCTGCTGCAGCGCCCGCCCCCAACGACGAGGCCGCCACCGACGAGCTGGCCACTGACACAGCACCCGAAGTCAGCGCCGGCGAGATCGAGGGCGAGCAGGCATGAGCGATCCGAACCGCGAACCCCGCTACTTCCTGGGCCTGCAACAGGCAGCCTTCATGAAGCTGGAACACGCTGCCTCTCTAAAAGGCCTTTTGAAGCCTTTTAAGGGTAAGGGGGATCTTGAGGCCTGGGCCAGCCAGTGCTTCGCCATGCGCGACGAGTTGATTGGCTTGACGCAGCGGCAGGTGCTGCAACAGGCAGTCGGGCATCCCTTCCACCTGCTGCCCGTGGAGTTGGTCCAGCAAACCACTGGCGCAGGCACGGCGTTTTTGCGCTGGCGCAAACACGACCGCTCAGCCATGGGTGTGGCCCTGTGGGAGGAATTGATGGCGAGCACCGGCACGCCGGTCAATCTGCTGGCCGAGCTGCACGCGATCGAGCTTCAGCGCATCACGTTGAACATGCAGATCAGTCTGCTGCACACCCTGGGCAGGCAGGCACAGGAATGCGCCAGCAAGGCGGCCGAGGCGGAAGACGCCTACCTGCGCAGGCTCAAGTCCATCCCATCTGGAATGCGTGACCGGTGATGGCACCGGACTCCCCAGTACGCGCCCGAAGCCGACGCGGCACGAGTATTTCAACCACCATGGAGATTGCAACATGAGCACGCACTTTTGGGGCGAAGGCAACATTGGCTCCCCGCCCGAGTACCGGGAGTTCCCCAACGGCAACGACGAGCCGCGGCGCTTACTGCGGCTGAACGTGTATTTCGACAACCCCGTTCCCACCAAAGGCGGCGACTTCGAGGATCGCGGCGGCTTCTGGGCACCGGTGGAAATCTGGCACCGTGACGTCGCGCACTGGAAGGATCTGTACCAGAAAGGCATGCGCGTGCTGGTCGTCGGCCGCATGGAGCGCGAGCCCTGGACGGACAACGAAGATCAGCCGCGCGAGACCTGGCAGATCAACGCACGCAGCGTCGGCATCCTGCCGTTCCGCGTCGAGTCCGTGACCCTCAGCCCCAAAACCGCGCAGGACGCGCAGCCGAAGCCCCAAGCAGCCCAGGAACCGACTGCGCCGAAGGAGGTCAAGCGCAGGAAGTGATCCGGCATGGAGGCGGTTGCGGTGCTTCGCTGCTGTCCATGCACCTGCGAGCTATCCCCAGGGGATAGCTCCATCAACGTCCACCGGCTTCCACGCGCTCCCGAAAATCGCGGCTCCCGCCCCGCACACCCCGGCTGCACGTTATCTCCGCCCGAGCCATTCCATCCCGTGAAAGTGGTCGCCACCGCTTGCGACTTGTTTGCTGCTGCCCCTGGCGGTGCCCGGCATCCTCGATTCCAGCAACTCAATGAACCACGGAAATCGGATGGACGGATATGCGGCTGTTCTTGTGCGAGAAGCCCTCCCAGGGCAAGGATATTGGCCGGATTCTCGGCGCGACGCAGCGTGGTGAAGGCTGCCTCAACGGCTCCGGCGTCACCGTCACCTGGTGCATCGGCCATCTCGTAGAAGCGGCAGCCCCCGAGGTCTATGACGCGGCGCTCAAGCGCTGGTCGCTGGAGCAGTTGCCCATCATTCCCCAGCAGTGGCGGGTCGAGGTCAAACCGAAGACCGCCACGCAATTCAAGGTCGTCAAGGCGCTTCTGGCGAAGGCGACCCATCTCGTCATCGCCACCGATGCCGACCGCGAGGGCGAGCTGATTGCCCGCGAGATCATCGACCTGTGCGGCTACCGTGGTCCCATCGAGCGTTTGTGGCTATCGGCACTCAACGATGCGTCGATCCGCACCGCGCTCGGCAAGCTGCGACCGTCGTCCGATACGCTGCCGATGTATTACTCGGCGCTGGCGCGTTCGCGGGCAGACTGGCTCGTCGGCATGAACCTCAGCCGACTTTTCACTGTGCTCGGGCGGCAAGCAGGCTACGACGGCGTGCTGTCGGTCGGACGTGTCCAGACCCCGACCCTGAAGCTGGTCGTGGACCGCGACCGCGAAATCGCGGCTTTCAAGTCGGTGCCGTTCTGGGGCATCGACGTGTCTCTGTCCGTAGAGGGTCAGGCTTTCGCCGCGCTGTGGGTTGCGCCCGATGGCTGCACCGACGACGCCGGTCGTTGCCTGCAACAGCCGGTCGCCCAGCAGGCGGCGCAGCAGATTCGCGCTGCGGGCAGCGTCCAGGTGGTATCGATCGAGACCGAGCGCGTGCGCGAAGGCCCGCCGCTGCTGTTCGATCTGGGGGCGCTTCAGGAGGTCTGTTCCAGGCAGCTCGGGCTGGACGTACAGGAAACGCTGGAGATCGCCCAGGCGCTGTACGAAACCTACAAGGCCACGACCTACCCACGCTCGGACTCCGGCTACCTGCCCGAAAGCATGTTTGCCGAGGTGCCCGCCGTCCTGGACAGCCTGCTCAAGACCGACCCGTCGCTGCGCCCGATCATGGGTCAGCTCGACCGCTCCCAGCGTTCGCGCGCCTGGAACGACGGCAAGGTCACGGCGCACCATGGCATCATTCCGACGCTCGAACCCGCGAACCTCTCTGCTCTGAGCGAGAAGGAACTGGCGGTGTACCGGCTGATCCGGGCGCATTACCTGGCGCAGTTCCTACCGCACCACGAGTTCGACCGTACCGTGGCTGAGTTTTCCTGCGGGCAGCAGATGCTGGCGGCCACCGGTAAACAGGTGGTCATCAAGGGTTGGCGTTTGGTGCTGGCCGAGCCGCAAGCGGATGAGGACGGCGACGCCGCAGCGCGCAGCCAGGTGCTGCCCCCGCTGCGTGAGGGCCTGGCGTGCCAGGTGGCCGAGGTCGAGATCAAGGCGCTCAAGACGATGCCGCCCAAGCCCTATACCCAGGGCGAACTGGTCAAATCGATGAAGGGCGTTTCGCGTTTCGTAACCGACCCGCGTCTGAAACAGAAGCTCAAAGACACAACGGGCATCGGCACCGAGGCGACGCGGGCCAACATCATCAGCGTGCTGATCGCCCGTGGCTACATCGTGAAGAAGGGCCGCTCCATTCGCGCATCGGATGCGGCGTTCACGCTGATCGACGCCGTGCCCGCAGCGATTGCAGACCCCGGCACCACAGCGGTGTGGGAGCAGGCGCTCGACATGATCGAGGCCGGACAGCTCACCCTGGACGTATTCCTCAGCAAGCAGACCACCTGGATTTCGCAGTTGATCGCGCAGTACGGCAGCATGTCCCTGTCCATCAAGCTTCCCCATGGGCCAGCATGCCCGCAGTGCGGCGCACCGACGCGCCAACGCACCGGCAAGAGCGGTCCATTCTGGTCGTGCAGTCGCTACCCTGACTGCAATGGCACGCTGCCGGTCGAATCCGGTCCGCCCAAGCGTGGCGCTTCGCGCTCGCGTAGCAGCAGCCGCAAAGGCGCCTGACCGACTCCGTTTCCCGTGGGCCGCACCCTGTTTCAAAGGCGTGGCCCGTGTCCCGCACGCCCCTGCGGGTCGCCCAGCGCGCAACGCCTTCTTGTTCGTGTGCGCGTCCCGTCCAGCCGTCCCCGGCTGCGGGACCTGAAGGTAGCTTTTCCGCGAACCGTCTCCCGCGTGTTCTGCTGGTCTGTGTTTCTCTCGCCTACTGCGAAGGGTCCCCCGATGGCTTGCCTGGCAGCGCGAGCCACCCGGAGACCCTTTGTGGTCAGCGGTATTCAGTGCCGGTGCCCACCGGCGCAAAAACGGGCTCCCTTTGTGCGCGGATGTGCGCCAGACGATGCCGGCCCCAACCACGACATGGGCCGGGTGTGATTGCTGATGAGCAGACGGTTCGAGCGACGACCGGGCCTGCAACAGCCCACGGGTGGTTATTCCCTCCCGAGCCGAAGGTCAGCGAGCCTTCGGCACCTTTATCTCGCCGATCAACGTTCCGACCCAATGGCCGGCCACAGCAACAGGAAACCGACGCATGCAACAACCGGAGAAAGTACGAGCCGCGTTCGAGCGCGACCTTGGCAACAAGGTGCTGTTCATCAAGGGTGGCAAGCTGCTGTTTATCGATGGCATCAATCTCAAGTCCATCGCCGACCGTAAGGCGTATTTCGCTTCGCTGCGTGCGCGGCAGGCGCAACCCATTGTGGTCCTGGCCGAACTGGGACAGGACGAGGCATTCGCCCTGTGGAAGCAGTATGTCCTGGGCGAAACGCCCGAGTGAGCCAACGCACCCACGCACCCCTGACAGCCCGCACTCGATGCGGGTTTTCTGTCTCCGCGCCCATCAATCCGGGCTGGGCCGAATGCCGTTTTCCAACTGACGCAGCACGGCCCCCCGGACGAAGCTGCCCGCATGTTCGCTGATTCGTCAGCACATGCCCGCAGCCATGGGTTTCAGGCTGCCGCGGGTTCTCCCCGCGTAACCCGCCAGTCCGTATCGCATCAAGTCTGCGGACGTGCGTCCCCGTGACGCCGATGCTTTTTATCCACCGCGTGCGGGAGCTGCCATCCCGTGAGGGACAAGGCCTCGCTTTTTCAAGGAGCCTACCCATGTCCCACAAAGCCTCTTTCGGCCAGTTGGCCTTGACCTATTGCGGCAAGTTCCTGCCGCTCGAAGTCCTGCAAAGCGCCGCCGGCCACTACATCGGCACGCGCGATACCGAAGGTCCCGTTTCGCGGGAATCGCACGAATACTTCCGCAGCCATGCGGCGGCTCAACGTGCCCTCGAAAGAGGCGGCTGGTCCCAGCTCGCCATTCCCTGATCCAACTGGAGGAATCACGCCATGAATCAACTGCTGCCGCAGGACGTCGTCGATCAGATCATGCGGGAAGAGCAGCATTTCGCTGCCGCGCCCCAAGCCTTCTTCGAGGCCTGGAAGCGTGGTGCCGAGATTGCTGGTCCCGAGTGGTTCGGCGACGGCACCCGTGAAGGTCTGAACCAGGCCAAGAGCAAGTGGGATCTGCGTCCCAACATGCTGCTGCTCAATGATGCCCTCGGCGTCCTGAGCAGCGGCGAACGCATGTTCCTGTCCGCCATGGTCAGCTTCTACAACGCGCGCGAGGGCGGTGCCATGCTCAAGCGCTGCCACTTCGACGGGCTGTCGGACTTCGACGGCCTCGATCTGCAACGCCGCAAGGTCATCGCCGACTTGATGGTGAACTACAGCGGCTGGTGAGCCCGTTTCGGGCACACCCCCGTCTTTTCGTTCCCCACGAGGGACATGCGCCCACACGGCCATGTCCCTCGATTTCCTTTCCGTAGCCCAGCGTAAAGCGGCTGAATCAAAGCCAACGATCAGCGCCGACTGACGAATTTTCCCTTTTCAACCCACCGGGTCCAATTCCCGGTGGCGGGAATTGGCTCCATTATTCAATCTGGAGCGTTCCCATGTCTCAGAATCCCAATCCCTTTGTTCGCGGCTACTGGAACTTGAAAATCGTCCGCACGCTGTCCATCAGCTACGAGGACGGAAGCCCGCATGTCTGGCGAAATATCCACCCGAGCCAGCAACATCTTTCCGACCAGGAACTGATTTCATCTTCCTGCATCGTCACCAGCGATTTCGCGGTGGTCACGAACGGCTCTGAACCTATAAGCGCCGAGGTGCTGGCCGAATGCGATGCCGATGAGGGCGTTAACGGCGAAGGCGTGATCGGTGCCGTGGTCTATGCCATTCATGGCGAGGACTTCGACGGTCGCCTGATCCACGTCGGTGACAGCTATTCGGTCGAGGCCGCGCGGGAAATCGTGCAGCGCCTGAGTTTCGAGACCGGCTACTACAGCCGCTGCTGGGAAATCAGCAGCGCGCACATCAGCCAGGAAACCGGCCAGTACCTCGCCAATCTGGCGGACCTCGCCACGCCGGAGGCCTTTTTGTTCATCGCCTTTCGGGTTCCGTACAGCCCGGCGATCGGCGTCAAGCTGATCTCAACGCCCTGGACGGACCAGAACCTGGAGCACGCCGATGGCATCACCGCCGAGCAGCTTCGGCAGGAGCACCGCAGCAAGGGCATGCCAGACGACCTCGCGAACATCCTGGAACTGGCTGGCCAGGCCGATGTGCGCATCCTCATCCTCGACGCCGACGCGCCCGTGTTGCCGGGCTTGCCGCTGGCCGAGTCCTAGCAAACACACCACGAGCCCACCTTCCTCTTTGCCCTCCATGCCAGCCCGTCTCCTTTCTAGGAGCCGGGTTGGTCCAATTTCATAGGAGCACTTTATGTTCCCCGACCTCATCTCGCCCGCACGCGACTTCGAGCATCAGCTTGGAGCCTGCGTCAACGCCATGGGCCAGGACGACGCCATCGGCCAGATCTTGGTATTCGAGCGCTTGAGTGGCACGCTGCACATGCGCCATATCGCCAGCGCCGATCTGGCCGACACCGACATTGACGACTACGAAATGGTCGTTTTCGACGGTGGCAACACCGGCGGCGACACGTGGAAGCACGTGTTCTTTCCACGTCAGCGCGAACACTACTTCGTGTACCAAGCCTGACCACCCAGCCCCTTTCGAGGGGCCTTTTCTTGTCCCGGCGCAGGAAAGCGGGTGCGGCGCGGTGCGGTTTGCTGAGCGCAGGCCGCTCACTCAAGGGCCATCCTTACCCCATGTCCGTCGGCGTTGCCGACACATGCCCAGGCAGCCAAGACCTTCAAGGCTGCAAGCGCGGGAAACCGTGCTGGTTGTTTCTTCCTACGGACGCATCGCGCCCATTCACCCACAAGGGATCTCTCCCTTGCGGGCGGGAATCCCTTGTTCTTCCTCAAGGAGATTCACATGGATCGCTCTCTCATCAAGACCCTGATGCCTTCGCTGGTCGCAGGCCATGTGCCGCGCAACGTGCGGTCGTTCAAGTATCGCGTGTTCGATGATCAACCACAGTCCTCGACACTGGGCTTCGTCATTGATCCCCAGCCTTTCGACGGCAAGGTGGTAGCAGCCAGCGAAGACGCCATCGTCGTCAAGCTCAAGCCCAGCGAGTTCGCGGTACTCGATCCCAGCCTGGTGACCACCGTTCCCAGCGAGGGCACCAAGGTGCATGTCCAACCCTATGCCCGTCGCCGTTTCGACGGCCTGCGTGCGGACACGCCAGAAGAGCGCACCGAGATGATGTCCGACGGCACTCCCTACACCGTCAAGACACACATCCTCGGCTCCGCGCCGGCCAAGCTGCCCATTCCCGAGCCGCAGTGCTTGGAACTGGGTCAGCTCATCGAGCAGTTGGAGGAAATGCCGGCGCCCGACGGGTTCCGGCGCATCACCCACATGCTGGTCGATGCGGGCGCCCACGACTTCACCTGGGTCGATCCGAAGCCGTCCAGGATCATCGAAACGCCCCCGGCGATCAGTTTCACGGTTTCGACCGCGAAGTTCGCCGGCCAGGTGACGATCCTCTACCAGCGCGGCAGCGATACCTATGCGGTGGAGCTGCGCCGCGACGGCGAGTTGGTCGATCGGCACGACGAGGTGTACTTCGACATGCTCGGCGAAGTGCTGGAGCGGCTCATCGACGACGGACGCTGGCGTCTGATCGATGTGAGCGTGATCGGCGCGGAGACGTCCCGACGGCGCCGCGCTGTACCTGCGTGACACCACGAAAAAAACCAGGCGACATGCCCCCACAGGCTCTCCCTCCATTCGGAAGGAGGGCCTTTTTTCTGCCTGGGAGATTCATCAAAGGGAATCGCCCGGATGCCGATTGATGGCTGCCTCGCGCGCGAGGCGAGGCCATGCTGAGCCCATGCCTGCTGACGTTGTCAGCGACATGCCAGGCAACCATCGGTCTTCGAGGTTGCGGCGCAGCTCCCACTGCGTGACCGAGCCAGCTCGCACCGCATCCATCCGCGAGCGGCCACCAGTCTCTGGTGGTGGATGCTTTCGCCTTATCAACCCATCGCGGGGTTACGCACCTTTCCCCGCAGCGTGGGACTGGTGTGTCTCCGCTTCATCCCTATGGAGATTCACCATGAGCACCACGTCCAACGAGAAATCGTATTTCGACCTCCACACCTCGGGCATCGGTTACATCCAGCGTGTCCGTGAAGTGCCTGTTCGGGGCGGCCGCCGTGCGCAGCCTTTTCTGGCATGCACCATCGCCGCGCTGGTCGGTTCCGCAAAGGACCCCAGCTATCGCTATTTCGACGTCAAGGTCTCGGGTGCCGAGGCCAAGAAGCTGGTCGAGCGCTGCATCGGCGTTGACGATCCCAAGCAGCGCCCGCTGGTGCGCTTTCGCCTCGGCGACCTGTGGGGCGATGCGTACATCCGCGACAAGGGCGAGCAGAAAGGCCAAGCCGCCGCGTCCCTCAAGGCGCGACTGCTCAAGGCCGAGCCACTTGACCGAGCCGAACTGGCTTCGATCAGGCATCACGAGCTGATCACCCGCGGCATCGGCTACCTCAGCCGTCCGAAGGACGTCACGCCCAAAGATGGCGACCCGTTCCTCTCTTGCACCGTCGCCGCGCTGGCCGGGCCTGTCGATGAACCGGAGTATCGGTACTTCGACACCATCGTTACCACCCCTGAAGCCGAGCATCTGGTTCGCCGGTGCGTGCAGGCCATCGAAGGGGACTGCAAGGTGCTGATCGCCTTCCGTCTCAACGACATGAAGATCGATCCGTACATCCGCACCAAGGGTGAACGCGCTGGGGAACCGGCCGCAAGCCTGGAATCGACGCTGATCCACATCGGCCTGATCAAGATCGACGGCACCAAGGTCTATCCGACGAGCCCCGCGCAAGCCGAGACGCCGCCAGCCCAGGACGCATCCGCGTCCGAAGCCGAGGACGCCGGCCCCGCTGCCGATCAGCCTGCCGAGCCCGCCGAGCGCGAGCCCGAAGGTGAAGTGGAGAAGCAGGAGCCGGCATTGGCTGCTTCGTTCTGATCGGCAAGGCCCTCGCGGGCCTTGTCGTTTTCCCAATCGCTAAGGAGAACCATCATGGCAGCCACATCGGCATCCGATAAATCGGTTTCGCCCATTGTCGTCCCCGGCCAACTCACGCTGCGCACCATTCGCGGCAAGAACGGCCCCTTCACCGTCGGTCGCCTCGCCACGCACCTCGGTACGTTCGAGGTCAAGGACCCGGAGCTGGAGCAATACCCCGAAGGCAAGTACGACGGGGAATTCATCATCAGGTACATCTTCCCGAAGTCCTACCCGGTCGGTGGTGGCATGCGTTTCGAAATCCGCGCCAGTCTGGACGGAATGACGCTCTACGACATCGACAAACTGAGCCGTGACGAGGCACGCAGCTTCGCCACTCAGGACCTCGATCCACTTGACGAAGAGCTGGGCGCACAGCCTGCGGTAACGCCGGCAATACCGGCCAAACCAGCCAAATCGTCCAGGCCCGCCAAGCCCGCACCTGTGCAGGCATCCGCAGACCCGCTGGTCGATACCACCCCCTTTGGTGTGGATGCGCCGACGCCCGCTACGGCGACTGCCTCCGGCAGTACCGAAGAGGGCGATGCCGCGCTGTTCGGCCTGCTGTGGCCACTGGATGAGTCCGTGAAACTGGATTCGACCATCGACCGCCGCACCCTGCGCGCGCAGATCGCTCGCTTGAGCGAACTGGGTTATGCGCTGGACTTCAAGACGCAAGAGTGGAGCCGCCAGGCCGAACTGCAACCCGCGTAGTACGGAACGCTGCATCTGCGGTGTTCCTCACCCACCCGCCGGGGGCCTTCCCCTCGGGGGAAGCCTCCGGCTTCATTTCTCCCGGAGGCCTCTCATGGGCTGGTATTTCTCCCCCCAATCGCGGTCTGAACTGATCGCGGAACTGATCACACCGCAAGAGACCGAGCGCACCAGCGTGAAGGTCATCGCCCACGCACTGCGTGGCAACGTCCTCTGGTCTGTTACGCAAGTGACGGCCAAAGCCGACGGCGTACATCGTGATCTCGCGCCAGGTCAGTCCCTGCGCTATATCCGCTGCGATCTGCTGCAACGCAGCGGCGGCCAGTGGGGCTACAAGCCGCTGGACGAATCCATGCACCCGTACTACTACTCGTGCCCGCTGTCCTATCTGGATCTCGCACCGGAGCAATCCGCCGACTGGCGTGCAGGCGTTCGCGCCTACCACGCGCAGAGGCGCATACCCAAAGCAGCCCCGGCTACGACGCTGACGGCCTGAACCAGGGCGTTTGCCCTACCACCCCAAGGGGCAGCAATTGCCCCAGCGGCGCTGCTGTTCCCGCTTATCCGAGGACACCACCATGCCCGCAAACCCTTCTTCCACCACGCTGTATCGCATCGACGAATGCCCGGACGTGATGGCCGACGCTTGCGTCGGCGATGACCAGGGCAATCTGATCTTCCTGTCGATCTGGGCGCGGGACACCGCCGTCCAGCAGTTCCTTGCTCGCCTGACCCTCGGGCGTGACGAGCAAGGCCTGGAGCAGTTCCACGTCATCACCGACCAGGGCGGCAGCGTCCCGGTGTTCGTCGGCAACGTCGATCGCCTGGAAAAGCGCATGACCCGCGCCTACCGGCGAACGCTGTTCGGTTCGCTGTCCAACGTGTGGCTGTTCGATCGGCGCTGCGTCAAGCCCGACAAGGCCAACGCCAGCGCACTGGCATTGCTGCCCCGCGATAGCGACCACCGGCTTGACCGCCTGTGGACGTTGGTGCAGGACACCTGCCCACTGCCATTGCTCGACCACTGGCGCGAAACCGTGCTGGAACTGCTGCAAAGCCGCGAGATGCTGACCCGCCTGCCGTTCGCCCTCGGGCCTTTGGTGGGCCATCGGCTCGCCATCGACGTGCCGGCGCTGACCCAGGCGCTCGGCTCGCTGATCCGCAGTGACGTGCTCACCGCCTATCCCTATCCGGCCAAGATTTGGACGCCGGAAACGGTAGCGGCTTGACCCACCTGCGCAGGCACGCCAAGGCGTGCCTGCGCCAATCATCCCCGCCAACCAGGAGACTTCCATGGCTCTCATGTTCCCGCGGCTCGCCCGCAATTTCGTGAAAAACGGGTACTTCCCGACCGACGAACCCACGCTCGAAAGAGCGCTCAACGCATTGATGCCCAGTAACTCTGAATCCAATGGGCCGATGTGCATCCTCGATCCCTGCGCCGGCGAAGGCGTGGCAATCGCTGAAGCGGCTCATGCCCTGGGGCGCGAGCATGCCAAGGCGTTCGCCGTCGAGTTCGACGCAGAGCGGGCGCGCCATGCCCGTGGTCTGGTCGATCACTGTCTGCACGCGGACCTGATGGACACGATGATCTCCAAGCAGTCCTTCGGTCTGCTCTGGCTCAATCCGCCGTATGGCGACCTGTCCAAGGACGTCAACGGCAACATTGGCTATCAAGGTCAGGGCCGAGCCCGCCTCGAAAAGCTGTTCTACCAGCGCACGCTGCCCCTGTTGCAGTACGGCGGCGTGCTGGTCTTCATCGTCCCCGGCTACGTGCTCGATGCCGAGCTGGTCGGCTGGCTGACACGCCACTACACCGACCTGCGGATCTATCGAGCGGTGGAAACGCAGTTCAAGCAGGTGGTGATCTTCGGGCGACGGGTGCGTCAGCGTGAGCAGACACCCGATGCCGTCAAGGCCGTGCGCAGTCTGTTGCTGCAGATTGGGCTTGGCGAAATCGAAGCCGAGGAGCTGCCGAGCGAATGGCCGTTCCTGCCGTACATCGTCCCCGCCAGCCCGGCGGAGCCGGGGCATTTCTTCCGCGTGACGATGGAGCCGGAGCAGTTCGCCGATGAGGTTGGCAGACTGCAAGGCCTCTGGCCGTCGCGGGATACGCAGTTGGGGGCCGCGCAGCAGACGCTACGTCCACCGGCGCGGGCCTTGTCCCACTGGCATCTCGCCCTGGCTCTGGCCGCAGGCGCGATCTCGGGAGTCGTGCAATCCAAGACGGGGCGCGTGCTCGTCGTCAAAGGTGATACCCACAAGGACAAGACGCTCCAGCGGGAATTCACCGAGCGCGAAGACGGCTCGATCGCCGAGACGCGCATCCTCACCGACAAGTTTGTTCCCGTCATCCGCGCGTGGGACATGACGCCTGATTCCCCGACACGGGGCGAGGTGTTGACCATTCGCTGATTGTTTTTCACCGCCGACGGTTCGCCGTCGATTTTTCCACCCACCGGGGTCCAGTCGCCCCGATGGGGTGCCGTGGCCCCTCCATATCCAGGAGCCTTCCATGGCAGCCCAAGCACTTTCCATCAGCCAGACACCGAGCCTGCGCTTCTCGCCAGGCCAGGTGGTCATGACCTGCGGCGTCGATGACCTGGTCCGACAGGGCCGGCTCAACCCGACTCCCTACCTGCGTCGCCACCTCGGCGGCGATTGGGGCGACCTCGACGACAGCGACAGGCGGCAGAACGATGCCGCGCTGAAGTCCGGCGAGGATCGTCTGTTTTCTTCTTACCAGGTCACACCCGGCCTGAAGATTTGGATCATCACCGAATGGGATCGCAGCGTCACCACGCTGTTGCTGCCCAACGAGTACTGACCGCGAGTTGTCACCGCAGGCCAAGGAGCGCCTGTACTGTCCAACCACCGACGGTTCGCCGTCTCTCTTCCCACCACGGGGCATGTCATCGCCCCGCTGGGGTGGTGCATGCCCCATTTTTCTTGGAGCATCACCATGTCCATCGATCTCGAAGCCACCGCCGCTGAAGCCACGTCCGTCCAGGGCGAGCTGCTCGAAGCGGAATCATCCCCTCTGACCCTGAGCCTTCAGGATTTTGTCGGCGAGTTCGGCGACGAACTGCTCGACTCTCTCAACCGCGCCAACCCGCCGGTCTATACCGGCCAAGCGCAAGCACAGCGGCAACTTGTCGTTGCCAGCCTCAAGCGCAAGCTGTTCCAGGCCCAGGCCGACGTTGTCCATGCTGCCGCCGAGCTGCTGGTCGATCAAGGCGAACGCGCTGCGATCGTCAATGGCGAAATGGGCTGCGGCAAGACGACCGTCGGCATCGCCACGGCCGCGGTGCTCAACGCCGAAGGCTACCGCCGCACGCTGGTACTTTCGCCTCCCCACTTGGTCTACAAGTGGCGGCGCGAGATCCAGGAGACGGTGGCCGGCGCCAAGGTCTGGGTGCTCAATGGCCCGGATACGCTGGTCAAGCTCATCAAGCTGCGCGAGCAGTTGGGTGTGCAGCCCACGGGCCAGGAGTTTTTCATCCTGGGCCGCGTCAGGATGCGGATGGGGTTCCACTGGAAGCCGGTCTTCACCCAGCGGCGCACCCGCCACGGCGACGTGGCAGCGTGCCCGAACTGCGGCACGGTCATCACGGACCTCGACGGCGAACCGGTCAACCCGATCTCGCTCGAAGCCGAGGAGTCCCGCAGGAAGTGCAGCCACTGCGCCGCGCCCCTGTGGACGCTGATCCGCCCGCGTAGTCTGTCCGGCAGCGACCAGTCCTCGGTCGTCCTCAAAGCCTTGAAGCGTATCCCGACCATCGGGGAAGTCACCGCGCAGAAGTTGATGCAGAAATTTGGTGACGGCTTCCTGGCCTCGATGCTGGGTGACAACATTCATGAGTTCATCAACCTCATGGATGGCAACGGCGAGCTGGTGTTTTCCGACCGTCAGGCCACGCGCATGGAACGTGCGATGGCCAACATGGAGTTTGGCTTTGGCGAGGGCGGCTACCAACCGTCCGAGTTCATCAAACGCTACCTGCCGCAAGGCACGTTCGACCTGCTCATCGCCGACGAGGCGCACGAGTACAAGAACGGTGGCAGTGCCCAGGGCCAGGCCATGGGCGTGCTGGCGGCGAAGGCTCGCAAGACCTTGCTGCTGACCGGCACGCTGATGGGCGGCTACGGCGATGATCTGTTCTACCTGCTGTTCCGGGCACTGCCAGGGCGGATGATCGAAGACGGCTACCGCCCGACCACGAGCGGCAGCATGACCTCGGCTGCGATGGCGTTCATGCGCGATCACGGCGTCCTCAAGGACATCTACTCCGAGAGCGCCGGCACGGCGCACAAGACGGCCAAGGGCACCAAGGTATCGGTGCGCACGGTCAAGGCTCCCGGCTTCGGCCCGAAAGGGGTCTTGCGTTGCATCCTGCCGTTCACCATATTCCTCAAGCTCAAGGACATCGGTGGCAACGTCCTGCCACCGTATGACGAGGAGTTTCGTGAAGTCCAGATGGACGTGGCGCAAGCTGCGGCCTACCGCGATTTGGCGGGTCGGCTGACCGCAGAGCTGAAACAGGCTCTGGCGCGACGCGATACGACCTTGCTGGGGGTGGTGCTCAACGTGCTGCTGGCCTGGCCGGATTGCTGCTTCCGGTCGGAGACCGTGGTGCATCCACGCACGCGCAACACCTTGGCGTTTGTCCCGGCTCAGTTCAATGAGTTCGAGATCAGCCCCAAGGAGCGTGAGCTGATCGAGATCTGCAGGCAGGAGAAGACACAGGGCCGCAAGGTTCTGGCCTACACGGTCTATACCGGCACGCGCGATACCACGTCGCGCCTGAAGGGGCTGCTGGAGCAGGAAGGCTTCAAGGTGGCGGTGCTGCGCGCAAGCGTGGATGCCAGCCGCAGAGAAGACTGGATCGCCGAGCAACTGGACCGTGGCATCGACGTGCTCGTCACCAATCCCGAGCTGGTCAAGACGGGGCTGGACCTGCTGGAGTTCCCGACGATTGTGTTCATGCAAAGTGGCTACAACGTGTACTCGCTCCAACAGGCAGCACGCCGCTCCTGGCGCATCGGGCAGAAGCAACCCGTGCGCGTGATCTACCTCGGCTATGCCGGTTCCTCGCAGATGACCTGCCTGGAACTGATGGCCAAGAAGATCATGGTCTCGCAGTCCACCTCGGGCGATGTGCCCGAATCGGGGCTGGATGTCCTGAACCAGGACGGTGATTCCGTCGAAGTGGCGCTGGCCCGGCAATTGGTCACCGCCTGATTTCCACGCCACAAGCCGGCCTAGCGCCGCCGGCTTTCTGTTCTTCCCACCTTGCAGCCCCGTCCGCGTTCTTCGTGGGCGGGGCTGCGTTTTTCTCTCATTCCAAAGTGTTCCCGTGAAGGCCGAGCGCTTGCCCAAGGCAGCAAACCGGGCACCACCCAGTTCGCATTCCTGGCTGACCGCACGGCATCGCGCCGCCAATGTATCGGCATCGCAACAGAAGAGCCGATGCCATGCCCGCCATCCATGTATCCCGGCGTCTGGTCGGCGCTGGTCTCCTGGCCGCTGCCCTGGCCAGCGGCTGCGCCACCACGACCGCGCCACTGGCACCAGACGCCATAGAGGAAATCGCCTCCGTTCCCCAACCCGAGGCACCCGAGTTCATTCCCGTCGTGCGCTATGGCCGCTACACGCTGGTTGAGCTGGCACCCTCGGCAGCGCAGCGTGACTTGCTGTTGCAGACCATCGATGTGTCCATGCCGGAGGATGCCCGTGCCACGGTGGGCGATGGCCTGCGGCATGTGCTCAAACGCAGTGGTTACCAGCTTTGCGAGATGGCCCACGCCGTGACCGAGTTGTATGCGCTGCCGCTGCCGGCGGCGCACCTGCATCTTGGCCCCATGACCTTGCGCGATGCGCTGCTTACCCTGGCTGGCCCGGCCTGGGAACTGCACGCGAATGACCGGGCACGGCAGATTTGCTTTGAGCAGGCTGGAGGCAGTGCGACCGCCGAGCACGCACACGAACCGCCTGCTGCCGAGGCGGTGCAGACGTTTCCGCTGATGCCTTCGGTTTCGGGAGGCCAGCCATGAATGCCGCGCAGTCTCCCCGTCGCCCGATCACCGCCATGATGTTGCAGAGCCTGATGTGGCTCTGGCTGATCGGCCTCAGCGTTTTCGTCGCTCTCGGCTACCAGGCGGTGAACGAGCAGGTCGACCAGGAGCTGCTTAATTCCCGCCTGCAACGTCTCGAAGCGCAGGCGGTAGGTCTGGCCGAGGCCATTGAGGCCATCCAGCAGCGTCCAACCGTCGCAACGGCGGCAGACCTTAAAGACACCCGCGAACTCCTGGAAGCACGCGCTGCCCAGGTCGAGACAACGCTGAGCGGCTATGCCGCTGCTGACGACCTTCAGGCGCTGCGCACGGAGGTCGAGCAAATCAAGACGCGCCAGACCGTTGCGCGCACCGCAGCACCCGCTCAGCCGCGCACACCGCGCAGGCCCAACGCCAAGCCGGAACCGCTGCCACTGCCGTTCCGCATAGTCGGCGCCGAACTTCGCGCCGGCCAGCGCAGCCTGTCCGTCGCGCCGAGCAACGGGGACTTCACGCCCGACCAGCTTGAGGTGCTGCTGCCCGGCGATTCGCTCGGCCCATGGCGCTTACAGGCGGTCGAGGGCAATACCGCCGTGTTTCAGGCCGGCGACCAGACCCGTCGCGTGGCGATCCCTTGAGCTTAGGACACGACATGAAGCCAGCCATGATCTTTTCCGCGCTTCTGCTCGCGTCTGCCCAGTTGCCCACCTGGGCGCAGCAGCCGGCCACGGCCACCGCCGGCAATGCCCAGAGCCAGGAGCGTCCGCTGGTCACTCGCACCTTGACCGACAGGGTGGCAAGCGACTGGGGCCTGCAGCCGCAGGAGTGGACGCGCTATCGCGAACTGATGGATGGGCCGCTGGGCATCTACTCGCCCAACCTGGACCCGCTGTCCGCCCTGGGCATCGAGGCGCGCACCGACGATGAACGGCGCCGCTACGCCAAACTGCAGGTGCAGATCGAGGCGCGCCGTGTCGAGAAGCTGCTTGCCTACCAGCGCGCCTACGACGAGGCCTGGCAGCGCCTGAATCCCGGCATGCAGCGCGTGAACCTGCCTGACGACAAGCCCGGCGCCGGCACAAGCGCCAACCCCTTGCGCGGTTCAGGCCGCACGGCCGTGTTCGTCAAGGACGGCTGCGCGGCCTGCGGGCAGCTTGTGCAGCGCCTGCAATCCTCCGGCACCGAGTTCGACCTGTACATGGTCGGCAGCCGCCAGGACGACAGGCGCATCCGCGACTGGGCCAAGCGTGCGAACGTCGATCCGGCGCGCGTGCGCAGCGGTGGCATCACGCTCAACCATGATGGCGGGCGGTGGCTGTCGCTGAGCTTGCCCGGCGACCTGCCGGCGGTCGTGCGCGAGGTGAACGGCCAATGGCAGCGCCAGCCGTAACGGCCACCTCCGTTTCGCAGTGCTTGCGCGCACTGGCGCTCGTGGCGGGCCTGTGCGCCTGCGCCGCCCATGCCCAGGAGCTTCCGCCACCGGCTTACCAGCTTGCCGCACAGCGCGCAGGCATCCCCTCGACGGTGCTCTACGCCGTAGCCTTGCAAGAGAGCGGCATCCGACGCAATGGACGCATCGTCCCGTGGCCGTGGTCGCTCAACGTCGCTGGCCAGTCGCGTCGTTACGCAACACGCGCCGACGCCTGCGCCGGTTTGCAGCAGGCGATGCGCGCCACGCCGCACACGCGCATCGACGCGGGCCTTGGCCAGATCAACCTCGGCTACCACCAACAGCGCTACGCCAGCGCGTGCGACCTGCTCGACCCGTACCGCAATCTTTCCATCGCCGCTGAAATCCTGAAAGAGCAGCACACCACTGGCGAGGACTGGTTGCTGGCAATCGGTCGCTACCACCGTCCTGCGGGCGGAGAACCTGCCGCCCGTTACAGGCGGAGCGTGTCGCGCCACCTTGCCCGTGTGCAGGGCACGCACCCAACCACCGCGGCCCTCGCTGCGCGCCTGGAGACATCCCCATGACGAACCTCCCTCTGAGCAACTTCACGCTGAAGGGTCTGCTCATGCTGCTGGCGGCTCTGCCGCTGGCCTCGCGTGCCGGCGAGCCGCTGATCGTGGTCGAAGACCGTGGCGGCGCGTCGGCGCTGCCGTACTACGAGGCTCTGAACCTTCAGCCGCGCGCCGATGGTCCGGCCCGACCGCCCATCCCAATGCTCCCGGTGCCCGCCACGCCCATGGACGAGGCCGCGATGTTGCCGGTGCGCAGTGCCAAGCTCACGCCCGGCACCGTCGCGCGGCGGGTGATCGAAGCACCGGGCCTGCGGCCTTTCGTGGTCATCGGCGACGATGAGGCTTCGCAAGCCTGGCTGCGCCGCCATGCTACCTCGCTGCGCGAGCGCGGCGCGGTCGGCCTGGTGGTCAACCTCGAGACCGTGCAGGGCCTGGCACGGCTGCGCGCCCTGGTGCCGGGCGTACCCCTCGCGCCTGTGGCCGGTGACGAGCTGGCCGAGCGCCTGGCTCTGCGACATTACCCGGTGCTGATCACAGCCACCGGCATCGAGCAATGAAGCCATGTCGGGGAAACAGCCGGTCGAGGTTTTGCTGCGCCCAGCGGTGGAGTTCTATACCGTCGCGGCGTGTGCAGGCGCCGCGTTTCTGTCCCTGGTGGCCCCGTGGTCGCTCGCGCTGAGTCCGGCCATGGGCGTCGGCAGTGCGCTGGCGTTCTGCGCCTACGGTGCCATCCGCTACCGCGATGCCCGCGTCATCCTGCGCTACCGGCGCAACATTCGCCGCTTGCCGCACTACGTGATGACCAGCAAGGACGTACCGGTCAGCCAGCAGCGTCTATTCGTGGGGCGCGGGTTTCTGTGGGAGCAGAAACACACTCATCGGCTCATGCAGACGTACCGACCGGAGTTTCGCCTCTACGTCGAGTTGACGCCGGCCTACCGGCTGGCGCGCAGGCTGGAGGAACGGCTGGAGTTCGCGCCGTTCCCGCTGTCTCGGCTGCCCGCGCTCACGGGCTGGGATGTGTCTTTCAACCCGGTGCGCCCGCTGCCGCCTGTGGGCGGCCTGCCGCGCCTGCACGGCATCGAACCCGATGAGGTGGACGTCAGCCTGCCGCTGGGTGAGCGCGTCGGGCATTCGCTGGTGCTGGGCACCACGCGCGTGGGCAAGACGCGGTTGGCCGAGTTGTTCGTGACCCAGGACATTCGGCGCAAGAACGCCGACGGCGAACACGAGGTCGTCATCGTCATAGACCCCAAGGGCGATGCCGATCTTTTGAAGCGGGTGTACGTCGAGGCCAAACGCGCGGGCCGTGAGGGCGAGTTCTATGTCTTCCATTTGGGCTGGCCCGACATTTCCGCGCGCTACAACGCTGTGGGCCGCTTTGGGCGCATCAGCGAGGTGGCCACCCGTGTTGCAGGGCAGCTCTCCGGGGAAGGCAACAGCGCGGCATTTCGCGAGTTTGCGTGGCGCTTCGTCAACATCATCGCCCGCGCCCTGGTGGAACTGGGCCAGCGCCCGGACTACATGCTGATCCAGCGCCACGTCATCAACATCGACGCGCTGTTCATCGAGTACGCCCAGCACTACTTCGCCAAGACCGAGCCCAAGGCCTGGGAGGTGATCGTCCAGATCGAGGCCAAGCTCAACGAGAAGAACATCCCGCGCAACATGATCGGGCGCGAAAAGCGCGTGGTGGCGCTGGAGCAGTACCTCTCGCAGGCGCGCAACTATGATCCGGTGCTCGATGGCCTGCGCTCGGCAGTACGCTACGACAAGACCTACTTCGACAAGATCGTCGCATCGCTGCTGCCGCTGCTGGAGAAGCTCACCAGCGGCAAGATCGCCCAGCTTCTGGCCCCGAACTACTCCGACCTGGCCGACCCACGCCCGATCTTCGATTGGATGCAGGTGATCCGAAAGCGCGCCGTGGTCTATGTCGGCCTGGATGCGCTGTCCGACGCCGAGGTCGCCGCAGCGGTCGGTAATTCCATGTTCTCCGACCTGGTTTCGGTCGCAGGCCACATCTACAAGCACGGGATCGACGACGGCCTGCCGGGCGCATCGGCTGGCTCGCGCGTGCCGATCAACGTCCACGCCGACGAGTTCAACGAATTGATGGGCGACGAGTTCGTGCCGCTGATCAACAAGGGCGGCGGCGCTGGACTGCAAGTCACCGCGTACACGCAGACCCTCTCGGACATCGAAGCCCGCATCGGCAACCGGGCGAAGGCCGGTCAGGTGATCGGCAACTTCAACAACCTGTTCATGCTGCGCGTGCGCGAGACGGCTACCGCTGAATTGCTGACCCGGCAATTGCCGAAGGTCGAGGTCTATACGGCCACCATCGTCAGCGGCGCGACCGACAGCTCGGACATTCGCGGCGCGACAGACTTTACGTCGAACACCCAAGACCGCATCAGCATGTCCAGCGTGCCGATGATCGAGCCATCGCACGTCGTCGGCCTGCCCAAGGGCCAGTGCTTCGCGCTGCTGCAGGGCGGTCAGCTTTGGAAAGTGCGCATGCCACTGCCGGCGCCGGACCCGGACGAGGTGATGCCGGCGGACTTGCAGCAACTGGCAGGGTATATGCGTCAGAGCTACAGCGAAGCGACGCAGTGGTGGGAGTTCACCAGCTCCCCGGTCTTGCAGGACGCGGCCTTGCCGGACGACCTGCTCGATGAGGCGGCCAACGCCACACCCATCACCGACACGGGCGGCACGGCCAACGAAGAGACCGCGCCATGAGCGATGCCGCAGCCACTGCGCAGCGCGAGCAGAACCGCCGCCAGGGCCTGATCGTCGGCACCATCACCTTGCCGTTCCGGCTGCTCGGGGTGCTGATCGGCTCGCTGCTGTTCTCGATCGTCGTGGAGTGCGTCGGCATGCACCTGTTCTGGAAAGACCAGGGCTGGCAGCACTCCCAGCAGATGTTGCAGTACGAGTTGGGGCACCTGTCCGAGCACTTCACGCGCAGCTTGGTCGTGCAGGAGCCGGGGCGCACGGCGCATGCGCTGGTGGATACCGGTTATGAATGGGTATTCGTGCGATCAGGGCTGCTGGAGCGCATGAGCCAGACCGCAGAGCGCGCCCGTGCGCTCAGCCAAGGACAGGCGCGGAACTTCCGTTACTTCATCAGCCAGGTCTATGTCTGGACCGAGAGCTACCTGATCGCCGCTGCCTTCACCACACTCACTTTTTTGGTGCGCTTGTTGGTCCTGGCGCTCACGCTGCCGCTGATTTTCACGGCGGCATTTGTCGGTTTGATCGACGGTTTGGTGCGCCGCGATGTACGCCGGTTCGGGGCGGGCCGCGAATCCGGCTTTATCTACCACCGAGCAAAAGCCAGTCTGATGCCGCTGGCCGTGCTGCCCTGGGTCACGTACCTGGCCTTGCCGATCTCGGTACATCCGCTGCTGATCCTGCTGCCGAGCGCGGCCTTGCTGGGACTGGCCGTGAGCCTGACTGCAGGGAGCTTCAAGAAGTACCTGTAATCGAATCCCCATACGAAAACGCCCAGCTTCAACGGTCGGGTATTCTCGCGATCACCTCATGCTATTGTATCTTTCCCGTTTCTATGCTCATTTATTGAGCGGAGTCCGTTGCATAAGGGAACAATCCGTACCGTCCATGATACGGGTTCTTGCCGAACATAAGGGACTGCTCGCGCTGCATAATTGCAGCAGGCGGATCCGTGTTCTCAACAACGATGACTTGTGTGTCGCTAGGCAACGCTTCAAGATATGCATAGAACTGTTCTTGAAGGTCAGTACCAGTCAAATCATCTTCCGCTCCGTCTGGCTCTCGGTATGCAAGCAAAGGAGAATCGAGCACGACGAATCCCATGTGCGGCGTCTGGCGAGCACGACAGAAAGCAAGCAGTCCGAGGGTAAAGGCTGCATGCGTGATGGCGCGAAGGCCCTTACCAAAAGCACTACGCGACTTTCCAGCAATGACAAGATCCCGAGTCTTGGAATCGAAGTAAACATCCCCAGCCTCTGGGAAGTGCCAACCAGTCAGTATGCCCTCGACAGTCTTGGCAAAACTGTGGGTCACCGTGGTTGAGAGGTCTGCGTTTGCAACCGCGCCAGCCTTCTCCTCTTCGGTGCCTTTTTCAAGGTCGGCGCGACGGCGCTCCATGTCTTGCACAGTGGCGTAGAGTGCCAGTGCTTCGCGCACCTGGGCCCGCTTGTCGGCAAAATCTGAATAGGACTTGCGAAGGGTCGAAAGCTTAGGTGCGATCAATTCTTCAACCGACTCTGAGATTGACTCCAACTCTCGAACCACAGTAGGCATCCTGCGATCAAAGTTGGCACCTTCGCGCTCAAGGCTTTGGACAGTCGTTACAAGTTCAGCGCGCAAAACTTCGATCTTGGCGATCTCCATTCGTGCAGCCTGAACGACGGCATCAGTGTCTCCATTGCACCCAGCATCGGCGCGATGATGATCGGGGTTCGCGCCGCAGAGAGGGCAATGCCCGGCGCCAAGTACGCTAAACAGCGTCCCGCCTTCCTCAATGGCACGCAACCTTTCAATATCGGACACGTAATGTCTGTCGAGCAGTCTGAATCGTTCAAGCATCGCGCCGACCTCTGCACGCCGCTCTCGGCTTTCCTCCAGTTTCTTGCGCAGTTCTCGCCGCTTCCCGGCAGCCTCCTGAAATTCAGCTTCCGTGGTGTTTACCTGAGCCGCCTGTTGGTGAAGCGAGGTGTCGATCTTCTCTAGCTGCTCCTCCAACTCCTTCGGACTCTTGGTCAACTCTTTGAGCCGATCGCGATAGTCGTCAAGAAGCTGATCGAGAAGATGCAATTGCGCCTCACGCGACAACTCCTCCGGCTCACTCTTATTACTGGCGACTAATGCGGAGTCGTCCGCTCCGGTTAGAAGTAACTTGAACGTCGCCAAGTTCGGCGTATTGGCGGTGGGATTGCCATCAACGAGCGGAGAGCTTTGTTGTGTGATCTCCGTCTCATCGACGATCATCAAGCGCGCAATGTTGCGAAAGCTCAGGCTGATGGTTTCGTTCCGGGAGTTTTTTCGGACACGCTTGCTTCCAAGGCCACATAGATTCAGCAAGAATGAGGAAAGATTCGCACTGTTCCTATCGCTGTGCTTCTCGTCAAGTTGCGTGTACGGGATGTCGGGCGTCGGCGGTGTCTGGTGCAAGTCTTCGTAGAGCCGGAAACCACCACCATCCACGCTGCGCCAGAGCGTAAATGACTTCCCATCAAGGGTCTCAATTCCCAAGAGAACGAGGTCGTAGCCGACGCGCTCAGGGATATCTCGCAGGGGTGGTTTGCCACCGAGCATGAAGTCGATGGCTTCGACAATGAAAGACTTTCCAGTATTCGACGCGCCGTAAATAACGTTGAGACCGGCGCCGAAGGTCACTGTTGCGGGCGGCTTCTGTGGGCCGAAAAAACCGAGGAAGCGCAAGCGAAAGCCGGGAGTTACTGACGTCATGCTTCGCCTCCCAGGCTTTGCTCGACGCGCTGGAATTCCTCGACCCATTTATCGAAGAAGCGGCGCATCATACCTTTGAACTGTTCGTCCGTTAGGTCACCAATGGTTTCGACAAGCCATACAGCGCGATCCTTTAGAGACAGCAGATAGTTGGAAGATACTGACGACAGGAACGTCGCAGCATTCTCGCCTGCACCATACTTGATTCCCTCGGGTGTAACTTCACGCTCCACAAGGTCGCGGGTCATCATTAGAAGCAGCGATTGCTCGATCAATTTCCGGCGCACGAGCAATTCAGCCGAGTGCATTGGTGTCGGTGGGTGCAAATTGTCGGGGCCGTCGATATCGCCGGTATGAACAAGAAGGTAGTCAAGGGCGACAAGCCGCTGGAGGTCGTAGGTTTGCGGATAGGCGGCACCCAGAATCGAGACCGCACGAATACCGGCCTCAAGTGG
The DNA here is from genome assembly GCF_020401845.1 of Pseudomonas sp. HS-18. Classification (NCBI taxonomy): domain Bacteria; kingdom Pseudomonadati; phylum Pseudomonadota; class Gammaproteobacteria; order Pseudomonadales; family Pseudomonadaceae; genus Pseudomonas; species Pseudomonas sp. HS-18. The sequence goes on along the minus strand of NZ_CP084413.1, from coordinate 1,432,178 downwards.
ACCATTGAAGGTGATCGGCTTATGTTCTTGGCTCATGATCGTGTCCACCGAAGGCGCTCTTCATTCACGAGTTGATGGCAGATCCCATCCCGGTCTTTGGGGTTCGTACAAGTGATGAGAGCGTTTGCCGTAATCTGCATGTCGCGGGCCGCCTTGGTGACGGCGCAGACTTTTTCGTAGCCATCGGCGTGGTTCCCGTCATGTGTGTCGATAACGCCATCGTGGATGTCGTCTAGCAAGGACTCGAATGTGCCGGGCGGTACACTGTCGCGTGCGAAGACGCGCAGCGACTCCGCCTCATAGAACGCTTCGCGCTGACGGCGGAAATGATCCTTGAGCTTCGGTACGGACAAGGTCGAGGGGTCAGTCACAATTGTTTTTGTGTGCTCGCTGTATGCGCCAAACAACTGCGTCACATAGCGACTCTCGGTGACAGCGACTTCCTGGGGAGGTTTTTCGGATGCAGGCCGCGTTGGCAGTCCACCACCGAAACGCGCTGTGTGGACCGGTGTGGCACGATGATCATCAACAAGCTGAAGCGCAGTCTTGGCGTCGAAGATGGAGAAGTCGAAGGTGTCCACATAGGCCCGGAGTTCCGCATCGAGCAGCACTTCTTGCGTGCTAGTGATCGCACCTTTCACATGCTTATCCCAGTTCGCAAACAGTTCCTCGCGTAACTTCGTTGCATTCGAGAATAGGCGGCTAAGCGACGTGCCAGCACCGAGCGGCGAAACAAAATAGTAGCGACGGGGGGCCGCGTATTCACCTTTGTACGAGTACCAGATGACCTTACCGAACTCAGTCCATACATCGCTGGGCCTGATGGCATGGTCGTAGTGCTTACACTGGAAGTTTTCCCATATACCCTGAAGGCGTTCTCCGTCAGCGAACCCAGCGACGTCGATACCCATATCACCAGCACCTGAGAAGCGCTGAACGTGTTCGTACTTCGTCGTGAGGCAGTAATAAGCCCACTCCTCGACGAACCCCTCCCACTCTCCTGGCGAGTAGGTCAGTAGCCTTTGCTGCGGCGGCATCACAGGGCCGTTCGCCACCTGTGCGGCCGTAACAACGGTCGCGGGGATCGGCGGCTTATTGATATCCTTCCAACTTGCTGTCATGACGCACCTTGTCCCTGGTTACCATGAGGGCAGAAGTACGGGTTTTTGTGTATCTGTGCTGCCTGGACTTTTTTTGTGAAAAAATCCGTGAGGTCGTCCTGTCGCTCAAGCAGGCGTACGACCTCCTGAAGCGTCGAGAGAACCAGAACTTTGTGTTGCAGGAACTCTCGTACCGTGTGAATCGCAGGTTCCGTGTAATCACTGGCAGAGATGAAGATACCTCGAACTTCGGCCCTCGACATGAGACGTACAAGATGCTCTGCAATCTCTGGTTTTCCCACCGGATTGCGATACCACTTCATTTCCACGAAGTACAGAACACCGCCGAGTTCAATGACCCCATCAATCTGCTCGACAATCCCTGCGCCAGCCTCACCAACCAAGTGGAAGGCTTTATGGATGAGAACGCCGTAGGCTTGGAATAGATTATTGAGGGCCGTTTCCAGCAATTTCCCGCGTTCCTGCGCCGTCGCGGCGGTGCCAAACAATGCATACAAACCCTGCTTGGCATTCTCGATCCTGGAACTGCGCTCGCGATTTTCTGCTGCGATCCGCTTCGACTCGGCGAGGCGAGCTTGTCGTTCTTCTTCGCGGGCATTGTTCATGCGCGTGAAAGCGTCTTTCTGGTTAACGACTTCGCGGATACTAGCGACAAGGCCCTTGGCCTTGAGCTGGTCGGCGGGCCAGCACGAATCGAAGTTCGCAAAGTCCACCACGCGCCGCAGTACTTCCCGCCGTTCACGGAGAGCGTGTTCCCCCTTTGCGTTGAGGCGGTCAAGCACCGTGCGAACCATCTGGTACTTGTTGACGTCCTTCGGTGCAGCCCTCAAGTGAGCGGCAATGTCAGAAGTCATGTTGTCAGGCACTCCTGCGCCCCGGAAGAACACCAGCACATCCTGCTTCGAGCGATTGAGCAGCGGCACGACATCCACCAGTAGATTGAACAGCTCTGGTGGATAGTGGAATGTGATGTCTGTCGGTGCATCAGTCATGCGCCGCTCCTCCTCCAAACGCCCTCACCAACGTAAGAAAAGTCTTTGCTCCCTTTTGTCATAAAAGACCTTCCCTACGTAGCTTTCACATGCTTGTTAGTCTTATGGCCGCGAACGACTGGGCCGGTAGGGAGCGACCTGATAGATCGTCCCGATTCAACCTCTGCAAGTTCCAAGTCGTACCGTGCTTGCAAGTTCATCCAGAACTCTGGGGCGTCACCGAACCAATGAGCAAACCGCAGCGCAGAGTCACCAGTGATCCCACGTTTGCCGTTGATTATCTGAGTGACCCTATTAGCAGGGACGGCAAGCTGACGCGCCAACTCAGTCGGCGACACACCAACAGCTTCAAGACGCTGGGCGAGAACTCCTCCCGGATGATGGACTGCTGCGGTCATATTGCGCCTCGGAATGGCCAGGCTATTCCCACCGACGATAAGGTTCTTGACGATGTACGTCAATCGTACATCAATTGACCTTGTTCATTTCTGGGAAGTACCTCTCCGATCAATCGGGTAGTGGTTGGGTTCCTATTGTTTGCGGCCTGAAACGCCTCTGATCGCCACGATCAAGCCATTGCTGATCACACAGGAATGGCGCGATGTTGGCTCCGATCTGGCTGCGCGCCGCGCATCGCGGCGTGCCCACTTTTCTCGTGACGGCCCTACTGATGGGGCAGTCTTCGATGGCGTTGGCCGAATCCCCGATGCAGCGTCAGGAGCTGGTTGCCGCGCTGCGTCAGCTCGACGCGCTGGAGCGCACCGTCGCAGATAGCGCGACGCATACCCCCATCACACCGGGCGAGCGCTACCACTTCGATTACCCGCGACTACTGGCTGACCTTGAGCGTGTGCGCGCTGGCATCCTGGCCCATCTCACACCGTCGCGCGCCCAGCCGCGCGACCTCTCCGAACTGACTGGCGAGTACCGCACTGAGCGGGCTGCCCCGCCATCGCTGCCGACGACTGCGCAGGGCAGACCATGAACGGCGCCCAGGTCTCGGCATTTCAAGCCAACAGCGGCATCGCACCATCCGCGATGGCGACCGTCCTGGTCGGCGTCGTGTTCGCGGTTCTGCTCGTCTGGGGCGTCTGGGCCATCCGAACGGCCTACGTGGGGTGGGCCGAGAACCGCCTCAACCAGCGCCAGTTCCTCGGCGTCTGCATCCGCTTCGTCGCGATGTACCTCGTGCTGACGTTCTTCCTCCTCTCCTGACCTGAAGGGATTGACCATGCAAAACCGCATCCTCACTACTCGTTTTGTCCAACGCGCCGCCGTCGTCCTGGGTGCCGCCGCATTGCCCGCGCTGACGTTCGCGCAAGGCCTGCCGCAGTTGGAAAACCCGACCCGCGGCGCTGGCAGCGGCATCATGGACACGATCAGGAACTACGGCTACGACATCATCATGCTCGTGGCCCTGCTGGTGGTGGCGTCGATGTTTATCGGCGTGTGCTATCACGCCTACGGCACCTACGCGGAAATCCACACTGGCCGCAAGACGTGGGGCCAGTTCGGCCTCACGGTCGCCATCGGCGCTGTCCTGCTCGTGATCGGCATCTGGCTGCTCACCGAAGCCACCGGCATCCTGTAAGCGAGGACGGGCCATGTCCGAGCAACAGCATGTCCGTGCCGATGGGACAGTCACGTTCCTTCCACACCGGCTCAACAGGCACCCGGTGGTCGTGCGCGGCCTCACCGCCGACGAGTTGTGGATTTGCTGCGGCCTGTCTGGCGCCGCCGGCCTGGTGGTCGGCGCTCCGTTGTCCTGGGTGTTCCGCACGATTGCCATCGCGCCGACCTTCGTTGTCCTGGGCGTGGCGCTGGGCGTGTTCATCGGCGGCGGCATTCTGCGCCGCCTCAAGCGTGGGCGTCCCGACACTTGGCTGTACCGGCAGTTGCAATGGCGGATTGCCACGCGCCATCCGCTGATGGCCGGTTGGGTGGGCGACGATGTGCTGATCTCGCGCTCTGGCTTCTGGACTACCCGCAGGGGCAGGCATGGGGGCGCACGATGAGCCGTTTCAAGAACAAGATCACCCACCTGCAGGCGCACATCAGGACGCTGCGCCTCGGCGCGGGTGCGCTGGTCGTCGTCGCCCTGGTCATGGGCGGAGGATGGTGGAGCGCACCGCGCGACCTGACCATCCACGTCCCGCCTGACCTGCGCTCCGGCAGTACCCGCAAGTGGTGGGAAGTACCGCCTGAATCGGTCTATGCGTTCACGTTCTACGTGTTCCAGACCCTCAACCGCTGGCCGACGAATGGCGAAGAAGACTACCCGCGCAATCTCCACACGCTCTCGCCGTACCTCACCCCGTCCTGCCAGGCCTTCCTGCGCGCGGACTACGACTACCGCCGCAGCACCGGCGAACTGCGCCAGCGCGTGCGCGGCATCTATGAAATCCCCGGTCGCAGCTATGGCGACAACCCCACGGCGCGCGTGCGTGTGATTTCCGACCGCGACTGGGTGGTGACATTGGACATCAGCGCCGACGAGTACTACGGCGCCGAGCAGGTCAAACGCGCCTTGGTGCGCTACCCCGTAAAGGTCGCGCGGGTGGACGTCGATCCCGCCCGCAACCCCTTCGGCCTGGTGCTCGACTGCTACGAAGGCACGCCCCAGCGCATCAGCGCACCGGAGCCGACGCGCCCAGTGCCTGGTGGAATGACGCCGCAAGCGCCTCAAGGAGGTAATTCCCCATGAAGCATCCTGTACTCGCGCTGCTGGGGCTGCTGGCCGTGGCCGCCACAGTGGTCGCGCCCCCCGCCGTCCAGGCGGTGGAAATCCTACGTTGGGAGCGCATGCCGCTGGCGGTGCCGTTGAAGGTCGGCCAGGAGCGCATCGTGTTCATCGACCGAAACGTCCGCGTGGGCGTGCCTGCGGGCGTCGGTGAGCGGCTGCGCGTGCAGAGCGCGGGCGGCGCGGTGTACCTGCGTGCCAGCGAGCCAATTGAGCCAACACGGCTGCAATTGCAGGACGCCGACACGGGCGCGCTGATCCTGCTCGACATTGCGGCGGAACTGCCCAAGGACAGCGAAACTGAGCTGGAGCCGGTGCGCATCGTTGAAGGCGACAGCAACCCGGCGCGCTATGGCGGTCAGCCTGACGGACCCGATACACCCCAGACGCGCGTCCAGAATCAGGCGGACACCCGGACGACGCGGCGCGAAACGCCAATCCCTGTCGTGTTGACACGCTTTGCGGCACAGAACCTCTACGCGCCGCTGCGCACCGTGGAACCCTTGCCAGGCGTTATTCGGGTCAACCTGCGCCGCGACCTCGACCTCGGCACGCTGATGCCGACCTTGCCGGCACGCGCGGTCGCGGTCGCCTCGTGGCGACTGGAAGACCAGTGGGTCACTGCCGTGCGCTTGACCAACAGCAGCAACGACTGGATCAACCTCGATCCGCGCATGCTGCACGGCGATTTCCTCACCGCCACCTTCCAGCATGAGGCGCTCGGCCCACGCGGAACATCTGAGGACACGACCGTCCTGTACCTGGTGACGCGCGGGCACGGCCTCGCGCAGTCGCTGCTGCCGGCGATCCATCGCTTCGACCCCGCAGTGCATCTTCCGCAGCCCAAAGCAGCCGCCAGCGACGACAGGGAGGCCCGCCATGCGCAGTAACGGACTCCTGAAGTGGCTACTGATCCCCGTGGCCCTGCTGGTGCTGTTTGTCGCCATCCGGCTGTTCTCTGGAGGCGGTGCGTCGGCGCCGCCCAGCGCAGATGGCGGCGGCAGGCTCACGCCGGAGGAAATGAAGGCGCTGGGCATCGAGGGCGATACCCCGCGCGACACCGTGGCGACGCTGGTTGCCCAGGTGAAGCAGTTGCGCACCGAGCTTCAGACCGCGCTGTCCGACAACAGGTCGCAGCGCGAGGAGAATCAGCGACTGCGCCAGCGCGAGAGCGCCATCGACCAGCGTATCAGTTCGGCCCTCGAATCCGAACGCTCCGACCTGCGCCGTGACCAACAGCAGGCGGACAGCGCGCGCCAGCAGACCGAGGGGCTGCTCGCCGACCTGCAGCAGCGCCTGGACAGCATCGGCGGGCGTGGCGGCAGCCATGCCGATTTGCCGGTGGGGCTGGGCCTGCGTGACGGCGACGAGGCCGGCATGGAAGGCGGTATGCGCTGGGTGGAGCCTGATGACGCGAAACAAAGCGATGGACGAGGCAGGTCGAATGGCGGCATAAATTTTCCCACCAGTTTCGGTTCCGCACAGAGCACGCTGGAAACCACAGCGCAAACCGTGGCGAACGCGGGCGCACGCGCCGCTGGCGTCAAGACCGCGACGCCCGTCTACACCGTGCCGACCAACTCAACGCTGATGGGGTCGGTGGCAATGACAGCGCTGATTGGCCGCGTGCCGATCGACGGCACGGTGAACGATCCGTACCCCTTCAAGGTCTTGGTCGGGCCGGACAATTTGACCGCGAACGGTATCGACATTCCCGATGTGGCCGGAGCCGTGTTCTCCGGCACCGCATCAGGCGACTGGACGCTCTCGTGCGTGCGCGGCCAGGTGCGCAGCATCACCTTCGTGTTCCATGACGGGACCATCCGCACCATTCCCGAGGATCGCGAGGGCAACCAGCAAAACAACCAACAACGCGACGGCCTGGGCTGGATCAGCGACCCGCACGGCATTCCCTGTGTCAGCGGCGAGCGGCGCAGCAATGCGCAGCAGTACCTCGGCACCCAGGCGCTGATCACGGCGGCTGGCGCTGGCGTGGCCTCACTGATCGAATCCGACAGTGGCAGGGCGTCCTATGTCGGTGCCGACGGCTCCATCGGCAGCGTGGGCATCAGCGGCCAGGAAGCCGTGGGCCGGATTCTCGCCAGTGGCGTTCAGGACATGTCGAGCTGGGTCAACAAGCTCTACGGCCAGGCCTTCGCTGCCGTTTATGTGCAGCCCGGTGCCAAGGTCGCCGTCCACCTCGAAAAGCCGCTCGCCATCGACTTCGACCCAGAAGGCCGGAAGGTCGATCACCGCGCAGGAGAAAGCCATGCTCTCGAACTTGAATAGCTGGGCTCAAGGCCTGGCGCTGGCCTTGACCGTCGCGCTGCTCGGCGGCTGCGCCACCAGCAAGGAAAAGCTGCTGACCCACGGCGACAGCACGATGATGGACATCTGGCAACAGAACGCCGGTGATGGCAGCGGTGGCGCCGGCCAGGTGGCGCGCAGACAGTTGCTTGATGCGCGCCAGAGCCTTCGCCGTCCGCTGACCGAGGCCGACGTGCAAGCCGTACCTGCCGAGCAGATGCGCTACACGCGCACCGCGCGCAATGAGGTCTATCGCCAGTTCCAGCGCCTGCCCAACCCCGACCTCGTTATGTACGTGTATCCCCATTTGGCGGGCACCGACCCGGTGCCGATTCCGGGCTATACGACTGTGTTCCCGCTGTACCAGCGCGTGCAGTACGCCATGCCAGGCGAGCGCGTGGAGGACTACTGATGCGTTGGAAACTCCCCTGGCCGAAGCTGGCCGCACCGAAGCTGGCCGCGTCCGGCGCTGGCGATGACGAGCAGCCGGACGGCTGGCAGCGCCACGTCGAGGCACTGCACCAGGCCGGCATCCCCGAACCCGGCACGGCGGTGCAAGGTCACAGGCCGGCGACCATGGCAGACGAGCAGACGCTGTATGAGGTCGCGCCGTCGTTCGTGGAACTACTGCCCTGGGTGGAGTTCCTGCCGCAGTCGAAGGCCATGTTGCTGGAGGACGGGCAATCGGTGGCGGCCTTTTACGAGCTGGTGCCGCTGGGCACCGAAGGCCGGGAACCCGGCTGGCTCGCGCAGGCCCGCGATGCCTTGGAGAACGCGCTGCAGGACAGTTTCGATGAACTGGACGAAACTCCCTGGGTGTTGCAGCTCTACGCCCAGGACGAGCCCAGTTTTGACCAGTACATGCAGACCCTGCGCGACTATGTGCAGCCGCGCGCCCGTGATACAGCGTTCAGCGAGTTCTACCTGCGCTTCTTCGGCCACCACCTGCGCGCGGTGGCCAAGCCGGGCGGCCTGTTCGAGGACACTGTGGTCACACGGCTGCGCTGGCGCGGCCAGACCCGGCGCGTGCGCATGGTGGTCTACCGCCGCGTGACCGGGCAAGGGCAAAACAGCCGTCGCGGGCAGACGCCCGAGCAGATGCTCAATATCGTCTGCGACCGCCTGTGCGGCGGACTGGCGAACGCCGGCATTCAGGCCCGGCGCATGGTCGCGGCAGATGTTCATGACTGGTTGCTGCGCTGGTTCAACCCGCGCCCCACGTTGCTCGGGCCTGGGGCCGAAGACCGGGAGCGCTTCTATACATTGGCGCGCTATCCCGACAGTGCGGAGGAAGGCGAGGACGGCGAGATCGAGCTGGCGAGCGGACGGGATTTCAGCCAACGGCTGTTCTTCGGCCAGCCGCGTTCCGACGTGGCGCACGGCACCTGGCATTTCGACGGCATGCCGCACCGCGTGCTGATCACCGACCGCCTGCGCATGCCGCCAGGCACGGGACACCTGACCGGCGAGACGCGCAAGGGCGACGCCATCAACACGTTGTTCGACCAGATGCCCGAGGACACCATCCTTTGCCTGACGCTGGTCGCCACGCCGCAGGATGTTCTCGAAGCGGATCTCAATCATCTGGCGAAGAAGGCCGTGGGCGAAACCCTGGCATCCGAGCAGACGCTCAAGGACGTGCATGAAGCCCGCTCCCTGATCGGCAGCGCGCACAAGCTCTATCGTGGCACGCTGGCGTTCTACCTGCGCGGGCGCGACGAGGCGGAACTGGATCGGCGCGGCCTCGACCTGGCGAACGTCATGCTCAACGCCGGTTTGCAGCCGGTTCGCGAAGACGACGAGGTGGCACCGCTGAACAGCTACTTGCGCTGGCTGCCGTGCTGCTACAACCCCGGCCAGGATCGGCGCAAGTGGTACACCCAACTGATGTTCGCCCAGCACGCGGCGAACCTCTCGCCCGTGTGGGGCCGCGCCCAAGGTACGGGGCACCCCGGCATCACGATGTTCAACCGCGGCGGCGGGCCGATCACCTTCGACCCGCTCAACCGCCTGGATCGGCAGATGAATGCCCACCTGTTTCTGTTCGGCCCGACAGGTTCAGGCAAGTCGGCGACCCTCAACAACCTCTTGAATCAGGTCACGGCGATCTACCGTCCCCGCCTGTTCATTGTCGAGGCCGGCAACAGCTTCGGCTTGTTCAGCGACTTTGCCCGGCGCCTGGGCCTGACCGTGAATCGGGTCAAGCTCGCTCCGGGCTCGGGCGTTACCCTGGCGCCGTTCGCGGATGCGCGCCGGCTGATCGAGACGCCCAGCGACGTGCAGACGCTCGACGCCGATGCGCTGGATGAAGACCTGCCTCCCGATGCTGTGGCCATGGAGGCAGATGAGCAGCGCGACGTACTGGGTGAACTGGAGATCACCGCGAGGCTGATGATCACCGGCGGCGAAGATAAAGAAGAAGCCCGGATGACGCGAGCCGACCGCTCACTGATCCGTCAGTGCATCCTCGATGCCGCCGAGCACTGCCACAGCAAGGATGGCGAGAAGCGAACCGTTCTCACGCGCGATGTGCGCAACGCGCTGCGCACGCGCAGCCAGGACCCGACGCTGCCGGAAATGCGGCGTGTGCGACTGCTGGAGATGGCCGACGCCATGGACATGTTCTGCCAAGGCACGGACGGCGAAATGTTCGACCGCGACGGTTCGCCGTGGCCCGAAGCCGACATCACCCTGGTGGATCTGGCGACCTATGCCCGCGAAGGCTACAACGCGCAGCTCTCTATTGCCTACATCAGCCTGATCAGCACGGTGAACAACATTGCCGAGCGCGATCAGTACCTGGGCCGCCCGATCATCAACGTCACCGACGAAGGACACATCATCACCAAGAACCCGCTGCTCGCACCCTACGTGGTGAAGATCACCAAGATGTGGCGCAAGCTGGGGGCCTGGTTCTGGCTCGCCACACAAAACATCGACGACTTGCCGCGCGCTGCAGAGCCCATGCTCAACATGATCGAGTGGTGGATCTGCCTGTCGATGCCGCCCGATGAGGTGGAGAAGATCGCGCGGTTCCGCGAACTCTCGCCTGCGCAGAAGGCGCTGATGCTTTCCGCGCGCAAGGAAGCCGGGAAGTTCACCGAGGGCGTCATCCTCTCCAAGAGCCTGGAAGTGCTGTTTCGGGCCGTGCCACCGAGCCTCTATCTCGCGCTCGCGCAGACGGAACCCGAGGAGAAGGCCGAGCGTTACCAGCTCATGCAGCAACACGGCATCAGCGAACTCGATGCGGCCTTCAAAGTGGCCGAGAGAATCGACCAGGCGCGCGGCATCAAGTCGCCAGCCGTGGGCCTGCCGCAATAGCCGCCGGAGACTGCCGTGAAACCGAAACGTCCTTCCATTCCTATGCCGGTGCAGGCGTTCCGCCGTCGGCGCTCGCACAAGCGCTGGCCCTGGTTCTTGGCCGCTGGATTGATCGCGCTGCTGTTGATATGGATCGTGTCCCGCATTCCCAGCGAACCCGCGTCGCTGCCTCCCGCGCCGGTCAGTGCTGCGCAGGTAGCCGGGCCTCCCTGGCAGATGGGCAACCCCGAGGGCCGATTCACGCTGACGCTCTATGCCGACCTCGAATGTCCGTTCTGTCGAGCGTACTTCCCGCAGCTCAAGCGCTGGGTGGATGCCAACGCGGACGTAGCCCTGCAATGGCACCACCAGCCGCTGGCCGCGCACGAACCGGCCGCCTCCGCCGAGGCACGCCTGGCCGAGTGCGCCGCCGAGACAGGTGGGCATGCGGCCTTTTGGCAGGCCATTGAATGGATCTATGCGCACACACGTAGCGACGGCTTGGGCTTGCCCGAGGGTCTGCGCTATCCCGGCCTCAACCCAGCCGTCGAGCAGTGTTTGGCCAGCGAGCGACCGGATAGGGTGATTCGCGCTCAGGCCGAGGAAGCCACCAAGGGCGGCGTGACCGCGACGCCTTCGATTCGTCTGCAGGATCGCCAAACCGGTCAGGCAATCGTGCTGCCGGGGCCGATCGAAGGCGATGCACTGCTGTCGGCCATGGACATGCTGGTGGCTGAGGATGCCGCCGCTCCACCGACCACCGAAATGCCTGCCGACGTTGTCGGCGACATGCCCAGGTAGCCTGCGGTCATTGAGGCTACGGCGCAGCACGCTGCGCTGACCGCGACCCGTTCGCCTCGCATCCTGGCCGCGAACGATCACCGCAGCAGCGGTGATGGATGCACCCTGTTCCCTTATTTTTTTTTCCTATCCCAGGAGGGCTTGCCCTCCTGGGGCATGTGCGCCCTTCGATTTCCCTGTCTGGAGGTTCGCCATGTCTGTCGTCATCAATGACTCCTGCCTGGAGTCACTTTCCGATATTGCCGCTCAGCACGAAGACTGGATCGTTCAGCAAGCCATCGTGCTGCTGGAGCGACGGGTTTTCAAAGCCGGGCCACGTCTTGAACGGCCCGCTGCGGTCAGGGACTACCTTCGCTTGAAGCTGGTCGCCGAGCCCAACGAGATCTTCGTCGTTGTATTCATGAACAGCATGCACGACGTGCTGGCCGTGGAGCCGATGTTCCATGGAACGATCAATGCGACCTCGGTTTATCCACGGGTCGTGCTGCAGCGCGCTTTGCAACTGAACGCCGCTGCGGTCATCTTCGCCCATCAGCACCCCTCGGGTTCCACCGAGCCATCCAATGCGGATCGCGTGCTGACCGAGCAGTTGAAGACCGCCTTGGCGCTTATCGACGTGCGCGTACTCGACCATTTCGTGATTGGTCAGGGCACGCCGTACTCGTTCGCCGAGTCGGGTCTTTTGTAGGAAAGCACGTGGTTCACTGATCACAACGGGGGCTTCGGCCTCCGCTTTTTTCCATACGGCAGCACCGAACAGGTATGCGGGGTGCCCGCGATGCGCATTGTTTGTTGGGGCGGCAGCGGGTTCGCGTTCGACTATGGCTCTGATCAACTTCCAGGGCACGCGACATGCCAGCATCTTTACTCCGCTTCACAGCAGGCTGGCGAACCCTTGGCCTGGCCGTTGCACTACCGGCGTCCTTGGCTGTTTTCAGCCCAGCCACCTTCGCCGCCGATGTGGTGGTCATTACCGATAGCCGCCACCCGGTCAAGACCATGGGTGGCGAGCGGCTGATTGAGATGGATGAAGGCCCGCGCATCGAAGCCGAGCTTTCCGCACAACTGCCCATCGATCCCGAGCAGGCCACGGCCATCGTCAAGCGCCAACTGAATCAAGGTGGCGCCGACCTTCAGCGCCGCATCGCTTCCGCCTACCAGGGCGTCACCGACGCTTGGAGTTTGGGCGTCATCAGTATTCCGGCGGTCGTGGTGGATCAGCGTTACGTGGTCTATGGCGAGCCGGATGTGGCCCGTGCCGTCGCGCACATCGAACAACATCGGAGGTCGCAGCCATGACCCGAGCCTTCGAGCGGATGCGCCGCCTGCGCGCGGGCGTGGCCTCAGTGCTGCTGCTCAGCGCCACGGGCAGCTACGCACTCAACACCGCCTCCATCGTTGGCTCAGTGGCATCACCAGATTGCCTCGAATACCGCGTCGTCGGCATCTGCTACTGGCTCTACTGCACCTGGACGGGCTGCACGGTGCGCACGTCCACCAAGGTTCGCCACTACGTTCCCGATGCAGTCGTCTCCAGCTACAGCAACACCGGCGAGAACCCCTGGGTCGAAGTCCGGGCGATGAGCACGCCCAACCCGTCCGCCCAAGCGGGCGGCGACGGAACCACGAACGAGGATCACGAAAACAACCTCGCCAAGTTCAAGAACGCCGACGTGATCGGCCACCCTGGCGTCGAGGTGTTCAACCAGTTCGTCTCGTCGTCGGGCTACTTCTGTGAGGGCGCGGGCACGGCGTTCATGCCGTACTTGCTCAGCACCCTGGATACGCTGGCCTGGCGCTACAACGTGCCCGAGATGGCCTACCCGGAAGCGCTGATTCCGGGCCGGCGCGAAGTCGGCGCCCGTACCACGATGAATCTCTGGGGCAACGTGTATCCCCGTGGCGGCTTCCTGCACCAGACCGACGACTTCAAGGCCGGCGCAGTGGTAGCCCAGCGTGCGGGCGATGTGGTCACTCGCCGGGGGCAGATCCACGTCTATCAGCCGTTGCTTGCCAACTCCCGCGACGGCTACTGGCCGGCCGGCGCGCTGATGGAGGGCGATGCCTCCACCGGCAAGTGGCAAGAACTCACCCCCGTCTTGTCGTCGTCCTGCACGGTCTTTCCGCGCAGCGGCTTCCTTACCCAGGCGCAGCAAGGCGACTACGCATGGGCGCTGTGGCGGCCGTATGCCTGCTGCGAACGCCGGGGCCAGGTGTTCCTCGGCAGCGTCGATTTCCAATGAGGGTGCGGCGATGAAGCGTCCTGAACTGACAAACCTCTCCACCAAGGCGTGCCGCCTGCTGCGTCCCACGGTATTGACTGGGGTATTGACCGGGGTGCTGTCTGGCGCGCTCGTTCTTGGCAGCGGCCTGGCGTGGGCGCAGACCGGCTTTCAAACCGGCGGCTCCGTGATCGGCGACGAGGTGATGTATTCGATTGGCGGCGGTAGCGCAGTGTCCATGGGGCGTGCGGCCGGCATGCGCTCGATCGGCGTCGGCGTGGGCTGGAACAGCAACCTGATCTGCGGCGACATGAGCATCCAAACCACGCTGCGCAACCAGCTCAACGGCGTCACCAACGGCTTTCAGCAGATCATGAGCAACGTGATCCAGAGCGCCACCAGCGCGGTGGCATCGCTGCCTGCGCTGATCATCCAGCGCGCCGATCCGGGCCTGTACAACCTGCTGACCAACGGCGTGCTGCAGGCACGGATGGATTTCGACCGTTCCAAGCTGACCTGCCGTGCCATGGCCGAGAAGATGGCCGACACGGCGGGCGGACAGCTTGGCTGGAGCCAGATGGCCGAAGGCATGGCACTGCGCGATGCGGTGTCGAGCACCGATGCCGTGTCGGCGATCGAGCAGGCAGAGACGCGCCGTGGCAACGACGGCGTGCCCTGGGTAGGCGGCAACAACGCGGGCGGTGCAGGTCAGTCGGCCATCCGCGTGGTCGGCGACGTCACCCGTGCGGGCTACAACCTGGTCAACGGTCGCAGCGTAACCGACACGTCGTCCATCGCTTCCGCCAGTTGCGCGAGCCTGTCCTGCCAGACCTGGACTTCGCCGCAGCAGGCGACCGAATGGGCCACGCGGGTTCTTGGGGAACAGGTGCAGCGCACCTGCGATGCCTGCACCAAGACCGAAACGGTGCCCGGCGTCGGGCTGACGCCGCTGATCCAGGAGGAGTACGAGGCCAAGCTGGAGGCCTTGCAGGAACTGGTCTCGGGAACGCGCAATACCACCTTCGAGAACCTGCGCGCGGCCGGCAGCACCTCGCTGCCCATCACCCGCGGCGTCATCGAGGCGCTGCGCGACGAGCCTGACCAAGACTTGCTGGCGCGGCGCCTGGCCTCGGAGGTCGCGCTGGCGTCGGTGCTGGAGAAGGCACTGCTGCTCCAGCGTACCCTGCTGACCGGCAAGAAGGAGCCCAACGTCGCGGCGAACCAGTTGGCGGTCGAGGCCGTGAACCACGAAAGCGACACGCTCGACCAAGAGATCCGCAACCTCAAGACCGAGCTGGAGCTGCGCCGTGAGCTGGCGAACAACTCGCCCATGGCCATCATCCAGCGCCACGGCACGCGCGCGGCTGGCTCGCGTGGCATCTACGAAGGCGATCCCATTCCCGACCGCCTCGACCGGCTCCAGAAGGGCAATCCGGGAGGCAACCCATGAACCTGCCGCGCGCCAGTTGGCTGCGCCCACGCTGGCTGCTCAACCGACGCGCGGCGAAAGCGCTGCTGTGGACGGTGGTGCTCGTTGCCGTCGCGGTGGGCACCAACATCGTCGGCATTTATCTCGTTGGCAGTGTGGCCGGTTGGGAGCGGTGGCTGACGGCCACGGCGGGCTACTTCCTGGTGTGGCGACTGTGCCTGTACGGCGCAACCGCCTACGGCTGGGTCTGGATGCGTCGCCGCCTGCTGGCGCGCGAGGCCCAACGCGGGGCGGATAGGCTGGCGCGGCGGCGACTGCTGCGCAGCGAGATCGCTGGCGCCGCCGCCATTGTGGCGCTGGAAGCCAGCCTGTTGATGCAGGCCGCTTGAGGGGAGATCGGGGTCATGACGCTTTTTACGACCGACTACCTGGAGTACTACCTGACGCTGGTGTCGTGGATTGTCCATAACGGCATCTGGGCGGTACTGGTGGCAAGCGGTGTCTTCGCGCTGCCTTTCATTGCCATCATCGTGCAGGAATGGCTGAAGGCCCGTGCGGAGGGTGCCGACGAAGGCAACAAGGGCGTGCTCTCAGCTGCGCGCATCGAGAACCGGGTGTTCGTCGCCATCGTGGTGGTGATGTTCGCCGGCATCCCCTTTATCGACGTGGATCTCAACACCATCCGCTACGACAGCGCGCGCTCGGCGCAGTGCCAGGTCAGCGTGCCACAACCCTCGGCGACCGGCTGGTCGCAGTCTTTCAGCACGCTCAACAACCAATCGGCGAAGGTGCCGGTCTGGTGGGCCTTCATGCACGCGCTCTCGCGCGCCGTCACAGGGGCCTCGGTGGCAGCGATCCCATGCGGCACAGACCTGCGGCAAATGAGGATGGAGATCGACGCGACGCGCATCGACGACCCGGTGCTGGCTCAGGAAGTGGCGGATTTCTCGCGAGACTGCTACGGGCCGGCGCGCGCCAAGCTGTTCATGCAGCGCCCAAACCTCGATGAGGCGCAGATGCACGACGTGACCTGGATCGGGTCGAGGTTTTTCACGGACACCGGCGGCTACTACGATAGCTACCGCTCCAGCACACCACGCGATGACTGGCCCTACGACAGCACCCGCGACGCGGGGCTTGCGCAGGTGGCCAGTGGTGGCGGTTATCCGTCCTGCAGGCAGTGGTGGGCCGATGGCAGCAATGGCCTGCGCGCACGCCTGCTGGGGCAGGTAGACCCAAGCCTGCTGAATCGCTTGGCGGGCTGGGCCGGCTTTCTGAGCCGAGCCGAGGTGGACGACTCGGTGATCCGCACCATCGCCTCGCCGAGGCAGCAGAAACTGAACCAGGGCAGCGTCTATACCGACTACGGCGGCCAGATCGACAAGACCCTGCCGAACATCGTAACGCGGGCCACTGGCGACGTCGGCATGGCCGTCGGGGCGATTGCCGCGTTTCCGGCCATGGACGTGGTGCGCCAGGCGTTACCCATGGTGCTCGCCTTGCTCAAGATGGCGCTGGTCATCTGCATCCCGCTGGTGCTGGTTGTGGGCACCTACGACCTGAAGACCGTCGTTACTGTGAGCGTCGTGCAGTTCGCGCTGTTCTTCGTCGATTTCTGGTTCCAGCTCGCACGCTGGATCGACAGCACCATCCTCGATGCGCTCTATGGCTGGGGCTTCGGTTGGAACCGGCCACACGCCAACTTCGATCCACTGGTGGGGCTGAACAACGCCTTTGGGGATCTGCTGTTGAACTTCGTCACGGGGACGATGTTCCTTGTACTGCCGGGATTCTGGCTCGCGAGTCTTACCTGGGTTGGAATTCGAGCCGGGCACGCCATCCAGGGGCTTTCAGACGGCAGCAAGAGCGCTGGCCAAGCGGGCGGTAAGGGTGCAGGGGCGCTTGCCGGAGGTAAGCTGAAGTAGCGCAAGGCCGGTCAGTCGTCGGTGTATAGCTCGTGGGACGTGTCGTTGTACAGATTCGGATCGTAGCCCGGCGTCTTGCGCAATTCTGTGAGATCGGTGAAAGACCACTCGTCGTCATCCGAGGTATTGGCAGCAGCAGCCCATCCTGCCGCCACAACGCCCAGCAACACGAGGGCGAACCAGAACGCAACGTATAGCAGCAGCCCCAGCACAGCCAGCTTGACCGCCCACAGCAGCACGGTGGCGCCGGCCACCGGCACTCCCTTGGATACCAACCAGCTCGATGTGCGCCGCTCGCCCCGCGCATAAGCGCGCCATCCACGGCCAAGGGTACGTCCGAGGCGTTCTGCGGTGCTGGTGCGAGAAGTGGTGTTCACGGTCGTCTCCTGCTACATGAGGAATGCCTATTCCAGTTTGCTCCAATCCTGCTTGCTTGACTCTACCAATGCGCTCCAGTCGTCCGGCGGGTTCCCGCGCCCGAGCATCTTCTCGAACACGGCATAGGGGTCTGATTTGCTCCCCGAAGACCGCAGGGTCTGCTCATCGTTGACCCAGGCGTACACGATGATCTTGGCCTTCGAGTCGTAGCGGAAGAACAGCCTGTATCGCCTTCCGAGCTTGGCTCGCCGCCAGTGGCGATAGACCGGCCCCATGGTATTGCCTTGACGGTACTCGTCGCGTGCTGGATCACTCGGCACCACATCCTGTATCAACTGAACCAAGGCCCGGAAGAACTTGACGTTGGCGTTCGATCCAAACCCTTCCGGGTCGTTCTCCTGGGCGCGCAGCACAGCCGCACGCAGCTTCATCATCTGCTCGATCAGGTTGTCGTGGAACAGCAGTGTCCAGCCATGCTGTCGCATCAGATTTCCACGTCCTCATTGAAATCATCGCCCAGCTCCACCTTGTGGCCCGCGTGCTCCAGCATGGTGCGAGCCAAATCCTCGGGCAGGCCGCGCACATTCCGGCCCGCTTCAATGTCGTGGGCCAGCAGGGTCAGGAACGCGGCAATGGCAGGGTCCTCGTGCTCGGCATCGGCGCGGGTCACGATGACTTCACTGCCACGAAGCTCGAACGCGAGCTTGCTGCCGGTATCGGCACCCAGCGCCTGCCGGATGGATTTGGGCAGCGTGATCTGACCTTTGGAGGTCAGCGTGGCAACTTCGTGAATGGCAGGCATGGCGGCTCTCCTGATCGCAATGCCTGTATTGTAAGGAAATATCCTTACTTCGTCAATCTGTGGTCTCACCGCGGCTCTCCAGCATCCAACAATGGATCGCATCGTAGAGCGGGAACAGCCAGCCTTCCCGCATCAATCCGGCCCCGCCATACCCGCATTGACGATGGACGACACATGCTCACCGCTCTATATCCAAAGGCTTCTAAAGGCCAAAAGGTCAAGGGGGCAAGGGAATGGGGTGCAAGGGGAAAGGCCCTACCCGAAAAGGCGAAAAGGCCTCCCGCTTGGCCAGCCACCAGGAAATCCATATGCTCTCTCTGTTCCAGCGGAAACGGCCTGCGGTCGCTGCCGCTCCATCGCCAGCACCCACCACCGACCTCCCGAAAGGGCTGATCTGGCCGGAATCGGCCGCATCGCTGCTGGCGACACCGCGCCGGCAGAAGCTGCTGGAACACATCTGGCAGCGCACCTCGCTCTCGCGCAAGCAGTTCGCCGCGCTGTACCGTGCGCCGCTGGAACGTTATGCCGAGCTGGTCCAGGCTTTCCCTGCCTCCGAAGCGCATCACCATGCCTACCCAGGCGGCATGCTCGACCACGGTCTGGAAATCGTTGCCTACAGCCTGAAGCTGCGCCAGTCTCATCTGCTGCCCATCGGCGCCAGCCCGGAAGACCAAGCTGCGCAAGCCGAAGCGTGGACTGCTGCCATCGCCTACGCCGCCCTGCTGCACGACATCGGCAAGATCGCCGTCGATCTGCACGTCGAGTTGGCCGACGGCAATACCTGGCATCCGTGGCACGGCCCGCTACACCAGCCATACCGCTTCCGCTACCGTGACGATCGCGAGTACCGCCTGCACAGCGCCGCAAGCGGTTTGCTCTACCACCAACTGCTTGACCGAGAAGTCCTGGACTGGCTCAGCAGCTACCCATCACTGTGGGCGCCGCTGCTTTATGTCCTGGCCGGGCAGTACGAGCATGCAGGGGTGCTGGGCGAACTGGTGGTGCAGGCCGACCGGGCTTCCGTGGCCCAGGAACTGGGTGGCGACCCCACACGTGCCATGGCCGCACCCAAGCACGCGCTGCAACGCAAGCTGCTCGATGGCTTGCGCTACCTGCTCAAGGAACAGTTGAAGCTGAACCAGCCGGAAGCCTCCGATGGCTGGCTCACCGAAGATGGCTTGTGGCTGGTCAGCAAAACGGTCTCGGACAAGCTGCGGGCGCACTTGCTATCCCAGGGTATCGACGGCATCCCTGCGAACAACACCGCCGTGTTCAACGTGCTGCAGGACCACGGCATGTTGCAGTCCACGCCGGACGGCAAAGCGATCTGGCGCGCTACCGTGACCAGTTCCACCGGCTGGACTCACTCGTTCACCCTGTTGCGCCTCGCGCCCGCGCTGATCTGGGAATCTGGTGAGCGACCAGCACCCTTTGCAGGGATGGTGACGATCGACGCGGCACTGGCAGGCGAAGCTGCCGAGGCAGCAGCCCCCCTTTCTGCGGACGGCGCGGCGTCAGCCTTGGAAAACCAAAACGCTCCGCCAGTGGAAGGTCGTGGAATCGCATCGGCCCTTCCGCCCAAGGCCCTGGCCATCCCTGACGCCATGGAGGACATGTTGGCGATGGTAGGAATAGGAAACTCGCCAACCAACGATCAGGATGTGGAAACCACCCCGGACGAAGCACCCATCGTTCTCTCGGATGCGCCACTGCCGACCCTGGCCGCCGCTGCGCCTTCGCCGCCGACCTCCACATCCTCGACGGCACAGCCATCCGGCGAACACTTCATGGCGTGGCTGAAACAGGGCATCGCCACGCGGCGACTCATCATCAATGATGCGAAAGCGCTGGTGCATACCGTGAGCGACACCGCCTACCTAGTCAGCCCCGGCGTATTTCAGCGCTATGCCCAAGAACACCCGCAGGTAGGCAAACTGGCCAAACAGGAGAACCTGCAGGATTGGCAGTGGGTGCAGAAGCGCTTCGAGCGACTGCAATTACATCGCAAGCAGCCGAGTGGTTTGAACATCTGGACGTGCGAAGTCACAGGCCCCAGAAAATCGAGGAAGCTACATGGCTATTTACTTATCAAACCACAAATGGTTTTCGATCTTCCGGCCTCAAATAATCCATATCTATTTTTGATTAAATCAAAAACCATCAATTAGTCAAATAACCCATGAGGCTTAAATTTCAATCAGAATTTCCATCAGAAACACTGGAGATGTGAATCGCGTCCGCTCCGTCATCCCCGCCGAGGTAAAGTCGCAGTGCATAAAGTAAATCGGGCGCGCGATCGCTCTTCGGCTTCTGGAGATTGAGTTGCACACGGGAAAAAAGAGGAATATCCGACTGCAAGATGATTTCAGTTACATGCTCAATTTGCTTCGCAAATTCTTTAGTTATTTTTTGATGCGGTTGAAGGAGCATTTTGATTTCAGGGTTGGACGATGCCCGGGTGCGCAGCAGGCCTAGCAAAAGTTCAAGTGGCTCCGTTGTAGAACGAATCCAATTACGCGCAGTCCATTCGTCTTTCTCGTATTTCCGTGGCGGACACTGCTTTATGTTACCAAGCATGATGCTCAGAGTATTCAGAATGCTACGCATGTCCGCGAGGCATATTTTATCAACGAAATTCTGCTCTCGCCAGATGGCGTAAGAAAAAATGCGAAGCACATCGCCTGTCAGATTCTCAACAAGTTTTGATAGCAAATCATATTGCCATTGCTTTGAAACATCACCAAGCGCGAAACCGACCAGGCTCTTTTCAAGAATATTACCATCTCTGATCTTATCGAAGATCAACTGAATGCAGTCGTCAGGCACATCTTTATGCATACAGAAAAGCAGAAATATAATTTCTGCCCTCACTGATTCAGGAAGCTCATCTTCTGACAATAGGGCAACGAGATACTCACAATTAATTTTCATTGCGGCGCTAAAATCTTGCGGGCATTCCGGATCACTGATCGAGCGACCATCACGCCAAACCTGAATGACTGGAAAATAAAGGCTCTTGCGAATATTGGCGACTAAGTCTTTTTCTGATTCCTTATCAAAAAACTTTAAATGCACCGCATCCTTATATGTCGGGCCAGCCACTTTCCAGCCAGAGTATTTCCCTTCGCGCTCTCGAAGCTCGAATGAGATTTCCTGCCCCTCTGAAAAGTCAACGAAATTCAATTCATGAATAAAGCTATTCTGATGGATGAAAACGGAGTCCTCCACTGCATCGCAAGCCGCAAAGGTAAATTTCCCTCCTTTTTTATCAATCTTCCATGCGCTGCTTATTTCACCTGTTATCCGTGGCTTGGGACGGATATAAAGATGGCGGTCAAGCTGTGCAATTCCCCTCTGCATCCAGTCGAGCAAGTCGGTAGTTTCATTACTGCCGGATTTCGGGAAAATCCGCAAATCTGACCACGTTATCGGCGTTGGATATTCTGGCGCGGGGGCATCGCTGATGACGATTTCGTCCATGCGCTGCCACGTTGCCCGCATGGGTCGAATTGATTCTGCGCGTGGAGTGAACACAAGCTTATAAGGGGTGTCTGCGCCGTATTCAAAGGTCAAGTTTAAATCACACAGGACATCACCTTTTAGCGGAAAATCGGGTGAATCGAGACGAGCGGAAAAGCCAAGGTCGTCAGCATTGCTGCCGATGTAGAGTGGGAACGAGTAATGCTGTTTTCCTGCTAGAAGTGTGAATTCTTCAGCAATGGGAATGAACACGGGTTTTCCGCGAACAGGCTTGATAGTTGTCCCACGTGAAACCAAGTGAAAGCGTTGGTAGTGGCCATCTTTCATCACCTTGATTGAAAGTTCTGGGATTTGATCACGCCATAGCGGAATGTCACCTGCTTGTTGCTGGAGGGTATGTAGGCGGACGCCACCTGCAACGGGGCTTCCCGTTAGATTGATGCAGAACGCGAAGCCTCCGATACGCCGATCGCGCTTGAGGTGCTCGGGATCGATGTATCCGCTCCTGCTAGCGGGAATTGCATCGTGCCACCGTTCTTGGGCATCAACCACGCTAATATCGTAGCCTTGAAATTCGGTTCTATTATCATCCGCGTTAGCAATGATAACTGGTGGACAGCGCTCCCAATAAAATCCGCGAGTTATGGGAAGACGTTTTTTCAGGTTCTCGTCGAATTTGGCAAGTAGCTTGACTGCACAGGTCTTGTTGCCAATGGTATCTACAACAACGACGGCATAACCCTCACCCTTTATTTTTTCTGGATCAGCCAGCGCGAAAACTGCTGCCACGCTGCGCGGTAACGGTTCAGCGTTGGAGAAACGAGCATTGAGATTGCGACGGATAAGCTCAAGTTCAAAGTCGTTGAGAAAATCCGGAACCAGCCAGTAGAGTGTGTCATTCCTGAAAATCTCGTGCAGCCGAATAGTGAATGCGCGAGCGGCACGGTCGCAGTTCTCTGATGTGTTGCCTTTGGCAAATAAGAGGTCTGGCCCGGATATGGTTATCGATTGCGGATGAAGCCAAACTGCATCGGAGTGGAAGAGTTCGATGTCGATGCTCTCATCATCGCGCCTCCATTGCTGCCACAGAAACGTATCAGGCAAAGACTGTGCGAATGCACCGTCGCCGCAGTCGTAACTCGGGCGCAAGGACGTGAAATCAACACAAACTGGATCGGTGATTTCACATTGCAGGCTATGCCGCGAAATATTCTTCCTTGATGTATTGAACAAGGGCGGTTTTGAAGACCAGGGAAGTATCTCAAACTTCTCGTAGTCAAAAATAAGCGGCATCTCAGAAAATAGATGTTTTCCGGAAGACCACATTTGCGCGCATTGTCTCCATAAGCGCATCGTTTTGTCACGTGCCTCAACCTGGACAAAGTCGCCAGCGACATCATCATCCAAGGTCTGTAGCCACCGCCATGAATCCCAAATGCGTCGATAATCACGGTGCGAGAGTAGCGTATTATTGGGTGGCAGATTGTCCCAGTTGCCAATCGCTTGGGCTTCTTCGGAGTGCAGCCAAGATTGTATTTTTGGCAGAATCTCGTCTTCATGGCCGAGGTAATCTAGGCGAAATTCAAGCAGTTCAACAAGATGGCGAACAAATGCCTTCAATAGACGATTTTCGGGCAGATCGACAGATTGAAAACGACGCACAGCCTGCATATGAGGCTTACCAGCAAGTTTTTCTCGAATGGTACGCCCTGGGCGATTGCTGAGTTTTATAAAACTGTTAGCGTCGAGCTCGCGCACAGCATGAATGGGCATCAACGCTTGCTCACGACGCGGGCTCTCGTTGAGTGATCTCATTAGATGTTCGAGTGCAGCACGGCTGTGCTCTGTGATACGCCAAAGCCGATCATGGATTATGCTGTTATTTACAGGCTGCGCAATTTTCTTCAAAAAAGAAGACAATGCCTGCGGCAACGCCAAACCTGTTTTCGGATCGAAATCTGCAGCCCGATAAAACCAATCTAATTGTTCAAGTAAGGCGCTAGAAATTTTCTCCTTAGCGCGATAACCCACATAGATTTTTTTTAGATTGACTGTCATGAGTTATGTGGAACCCTTCCGGCATTCGCTTCTAGCTTTTCACTAAGCTCTTTTCGTTGCTCAGGTGTCTTTGCGCTCCAGAGTTTACGGCGTTTGGCTGCATCTGATTCTTTCATAAAAAGTGGATGTGGCTCTTCGCTCCCGTCCGGCGCCAGAGCAGCCGTAGGTTTTTTATCAGAGATAGTATCGCCGGCGTTTAGGTAGTTTGCTGATTGCCAGATAAACTGACCATATCCAAGATCGCAGGCGAGATCGAAATCCTCGGCCAGATTGAATGAGTTACTCCCGATTCCTGTAACGAGCTGTCCACGAATCCTGTCCAGGCACTCCGTCTTGCTCTTGCCGCGTGTATCTATACCCCGCAACTTGGGCATGACCTTCTGCACGAGTTGATCCTCGAAGGCGACATGCATAGCCCTGGCAAGCGCATCTTTATCGGGTGCAGCACGAACATCCGGGTAATTGGCCATGTAGTATTCAATGGATTGCCAAACGCGGTGACCGAGAGCACGGCCTGTGACCGCGAGAGAGGCATTGATTCCTTCAATGAATTTCTTGAACGGGCTGACCTGATCGTCGGAGAAGTTGCTGCCTTGCGCTAGCCAACTCTGCCACGACGTTTTGTGTAGCGCTGGGCCTCGATTTTTGTCATCAAGTGGAGCAAGCTTCAGGCGGCGTTTGAGCTCCGTCGGGCGCGGAAAGTTGATGATGATGGATCGATCAAGCACCTTGTCTGAAAGTGACTTGGTGGTTTCATCTTGGTTCATCGTCCCTGTCCAAAGCACATTGCGACCGAGGGGAAGTTTATAGGGCTCCATGCCTGCGCCGATTTTCACCGGGATGAACGGGACGTCATTACCCTTTCTGCCACGCCGCAGTTCTAGCTTGCTCAAGAAATCCGCAAAATAAAGCTCGGGGTGTGCTAGATTCATCTCATCAAGCAGAACCAGACACACTGCGTCCTGCAATCCTGGATAATCTGCTTGTTTCAACGCTTCAATTAGATTTTTGTCCTTCTCAGGGTCAAGTGCCATTTGCTGATCCGGCGACATACTCTGCCAACGTTTAATACGCTGTTCATATCGTTCGTGGCCTGATATCTGACTTTGCGCGAGAAAGCGCAGCACCGGCTGCGCATCGAACTTGTTGTCTATGGAATTGAAAAAACCCAGCATGGATTCCTGCGAATCCCAATTCGGTTGGACAGACAGCGGCTCGAAATAAATGCCGCCAAAGTGCGAGTAGAGGCGCGGGAGTTCTGATTTTCCGGTTCCAGAAACCCCCGCCAGGACAGTGAGCGGCGACCATTCAGCTGTTTTGAGCGCTGTATGAAAAGCTTTCAAAATACGCGGATTGAAATGTAGCCCATATGTGTCGCAAGCATTGCCAATCCCAGTGAGCCAAGTTAGCTCATCGATCTCGTGCTGCACCGGCTGCTTGACCTTATCCACACTGATGTGCGGCATCTCAATTTCTTTGTAGCGAGCGGCAACTTCAGCGGGGCGCTCATAAGCTGCACGCAAACGGTTGAGTTCGGCTTGTGCTTCGTTGGCTGCTCCCTCGAAGATAGATGCCCTTTGCGCCAGAGATTTGTTCTCGGCGTTGAGCTCCGAGCCTTGACGGCGCAGCTCGCCAATTTCAGCGACCGCAGCCTCATTAGTGGCAAGTTGACGCCGTGCTGTGTGGTGCGGTCTGCTAGGTGAGCACATATGGCTGACAACGGTATGAGCTGTGTGGCATAGGGCAGGCTGCGGCCATCGAAGATTTTTTCTTCTGCAAGCAACTCTGCCGCGCGCTTGAACCCTTGCTCCAGCGCGGGTTCGAACGCCTTGAAATCCGCCAACGGCAGCCGCAGCACGTCGGCACGCTTGCAACTGACGGGCGTGCCCTGTGCCTTGTGCCTTTGATAATTGGCCAGCAGGGTCACGGCAGTGAGAAAGCTGGTGCCGTCCACTGCCGTGAGCACGTCATGCTTGACGGTCAACCGCTCCCGCCGGGCCTCCCAGTCGTCACGCAGATTGAATTCATCGGCTGCGAAGGTGGCCGTCATCAGCTCGAAAACGGTGAGCGTCACGCCGCCGGTATTGACCTTCTCGAACACCTGGCACACGGCTTCGCGTGGCGTGTCCTGAGTCAGCTCGATGGCGGGAACCTTGAACTGCTGGAAGCGTAGCCAGATGTCGTTGCGGAATCGTTGCATGAACTGCATCGCTTCCGCTGCGAACTGGTGATGGGCGCTGAAGCCGCTTTCCCAAGCCATGAAACCCTGAATATCGAAAAGCAATGTCACAGGGAAGAGGCGTTGGCTGTATTGCAAGTCTGGCGTGCTGACGTCCAGCTCAACCTTGCGACCGAAATCGGACGTGACTTGCAGCGTCTCCGGCACCGAGAGAACGGCTTCTTCGCGGTCTGCCGATTCGTCCAGGCATTGGGCCATGTCAAGGAAATACAGGCGGCGAATGTTCGCGCCTTTCTCCGTGCGCGTCGGCACGGGCTGGCCGCTGCGCAGCGCCAGGTACATCGAGGTCAGGCGTTGCTGACCATCAAGTACGAGGGTCTTTGGAGTAGGCGCAGGCTGCAGGTTGACGCCGGCAAACAGCCGGGGCTTGAACGGTACCCCACCTGCTTCCAGAAACATGACCGCGCCGATCGGGTAGGACAGCGAGAGGCTCGCGATCAACGACCGAATATGGTTGTCATCCCACACCCAGCCGCGTTGGAAGTCAGGAAGCTGGATTTGCCCCGATGCGATTCCATCGAGGACATCTTTCAATGCGGGTTCGGCGGTGCGAAAGCTCATGCGGGTCCTTGTAATCAAATACTTTTTTCATCGGGCAGCACGACGAGAAATGCCACCACCTCGAAGTCGTCACTGCCAGCGAACTCGCCCTTCATGGCGTGCGTGCCGCCAGGTGTGAAGAGGCTGGCAACGGCCCGTTCCTCATGCTTGCCGGCGACGGATGCCACGGCCGCCGCGAGCAGCTTCTGGGCGTGGCGCATGTCCTCACCGCTTTTTGTCGCCTTGTCGAAGCGCGCGCAGGCACTGTCATCCGGCCGTTCTCGCCCCAGCGCCAGGCGCTTGAGGCGATCCAGGATGCGCTTGGCCTGCGGGTAGGGCAGCAATACGTGGCCGTCATCGCCGACATGCACCAGGTAGTGCGGCGCGAGCGGGTAGTCGGACGACGCGGCGGATTTTGCCGTCGGGCCGCAGGCTTGTAGGCAAAAGATCACTCCAGGGGGAATGTCGGCATCCAGCGTGGTGGTGACCGCAAAAGCCCCAAGCGGCTGGGTGTCCAGCTTGCCGGGGTGGCTTTTAAGGAACTGCGCGAGGTCGATGCGGAAGTCGGTCAGGGTGAGGTCGGTGATCGCCACGCCGGTGGACAGATCTTCCATGTCGATCACCGTGTCCTGCAGCTTGAGCAGTTGCTTGCGCCGGTACTCCAGATCGTTCATGGCGTTGCCGGACTGCTGTTCGATCAGGTTTTCTTCGCCGGTGGCCGAGATATCGAGCAGCACCATGCGCCCGCTGACGCGCTGTTCCAGGTTGATGTATTCCTCCAGTTCCATGTTGGGCCAGAAGTTCACGAGCTGGATGCGTTGGTTGGGCGAGCCTATGCGGTCGATACGCCCGAAGCGCTGGATGATGCGCACCGGGTTCCAGTGAATGTCGTAGTTAATCAGCCAGTCGCAGTCTTGCAGGTTCTGCCCTTCAGAGATGCAATCGGTGGCGATCAGCAAGTCGATTTCGCCTTCATCCGCCAGGTCTTGCGGGCGCTCCTTGGCGCGCGGCGCGAAGGCTGAGAGCACGTCTCCCATGTTCTTGCGCAGACCTGGCAAGGTGGACTGGATGCCGGCGCTGCCGGTGACGACCGCTGCGTGCATGCCCTGCTTATCCCTGGCCCAGGGGGCAAGTTGGGCGTAGAGATAGTGCGCCGTGTCCGAGAAGGCGGTGAACACAATGATCTTGCGGTTGGCTTTACCATCGTGGGTGTTGATGGGTTCGGCGCATTTGCGGGCAATCATGTCGCGCAAGGCTGCCAGCTTGGCATCACGGGCGGCATCCACTTGGCGCGCTGCAGCCAGCAGAGTCGCCAGGCGGTTGCGGTCTTCCAGTAGGTCCTGCTTCCAGCGGATCAGATCCACATCGCCCAGCAGCACCTTGACTTTGCGACCGACCAGCAAGGTCTCAAACGCCGGGTCGTCGATATCGACGTCGGCAATGTCGATTGCGGAAGTTGTGCGACTCGTCGATCACCACCAGGTCGTAATTACCCCAGTTCACATGTGACAGGTCGATGTCACCTGAGAGGCCGCCATCGCGCGACAAATCGGTGTGGTTGAGCACGTCGTAGTTAAAGCGATCAGCTGCAAGGATGTTGCGTTTGTCGTTGGCCTTGTAGAGCGTCCAGTTGTCGCGCAGGCGTTTGGGCGCCAGCACCAGAACGCGGTCGTTGCGCAGCTCGTGATATTTGATGATGGCCAGAGCTTCAAAGGTTTTACCCAGCCCTACACTGTCGGCGATGATGCAGCCGCCAAAGCGGTTCAGCTTGTCGATGGCACCCACCACACCATCGCGCTGAAACTTGAACAGCTTCTTCCATACCACGGTATTGCGAATGCCGGTGGCTGACTTGACGATGCGCTCCTCGTCCATCTCGTCACCGCTGTCCTGAAACAAGCGGTGCAGCATCAAGGTGTAGATGGTGAAGGGATCGCGGTGCTCACCCAGGCCTCGCAGCGCCTCAAGTACGGATTCGTGCTCTTCTCCCTGACCCTCGGAGTCGGTTGAAGCAGTAGTTTGCAAGGCTGCCCACTGGTGATCGAACCATTGGGCGAGCTGCGCGGCTTCCTCGGCCGTTTCTGACGCCTGAATCAGGTTCAATGGGTTGCCTGGCGTCAGTCCAAGGCCAGACGTGTTGAAGGCAAACGAGCCCAGGACCACTTGTGCAGGAGCCCCGTCCGGGCCGCGCATGACAGCAGCCCCCTGTGGCACCGACCTCGATGCCCGCCGGAGCGCCACTTTTTCACTGATCCATTTCGCGCACTGATTGGCCAGCCAACGTGCCTGCAGACGATTGCGCGCTGCACGGTCGCCCTCCGTTCCCAAGAATTCAAGTGCCTCGTTATCAGGAGGCACAATCAATTGAACTTGATCCAAAGCGGATAACGCCTCCCGAATTTCCGCAAAGGCGTAAAGCGAGAACGAAGGCGTTACACAGTCGAGTCGGTTGCCGTGTTTTAGATGGGGCCTCATCAAGTCGATGACGCGCTGTGTTCCGGTGTTTTGGATCAGCTTCATAGTCGTTTCCGTTCAGTCAGCAATCGACATTTCTGCACTCGGCGATGCATACCCTGGCGCAAGCACTGCATTGCGCACGCCATAAATGGCGAGATGGTCTTTCAACCAGAGCCGATATTCAGGGCCGCGCAGGCTGTGGTCAGGGGAGCAGTCCACACTCCACTTGCGCAGGATGTAGCCGGCCGTGGCGGCTCGCAGCTTCATGTGCAGCACGCCGCCCTGCATGCCGTAGTCCATTTCAGTGATTTCGGGTCGGGGCTGATCTGGATGGGGCACCAGTTCCAGCTCGACGATCCGGGTCCACTGAATGTCTTGATCGCTCATCTCATGGGGAGCCACTGACTGGTCCTTGAGGATGACGGGACGTTTGATCCGGGTGATGACGAAGTCCCGGAAATCCTGGGACTTGCGATCGAAGGCGCGAACGTGCCAGCGCAGACCGTTGTCGATCAGCGCGAACGGGACGATCTCCCGCGCGGTGCGGCCACTGGAGATGGAGTGGTATTCGATACCCAGGGGGCATTCGTAATGGATGGCCCGAGTGACGCTCGCCAGGATTGCTAGGTCAGGGTGAGTGAGCCGGGACGGGCTCTCGCTGGCCACCCACGCCTTGATGTGCATCGGTTCACCGTCGCCAAACCCCTGCGTCAGCCACGACAACACTCGCTCGGGTGGGAAATCGAAGATCGGCTGGAAGCTCGAACCCAGGACGTAGAACTTGCCTTTGCCGTCGTAGTCGATATTGCCCGGTGCCAAGTCCTTGTACAGCGCCAGATCCCTGGACGCGGCAGCGGACTGGATACCAAAACGCGCGACCAAGTCCTGGCGGCGCATCTCCCCAATGAAGCGCAGACGCAATTCCACGAACGCGAGGCGGTCACGCTGTGGTTGGGTTAGATCGGCAAGCTGTTCGTGGGGCATCCTGGCTGGCTCGTTCGGGTTAGCGAATGCTTATGCAGATTTCTGCCGAAAGTATATGGTCTGTGTGGAAAGACGTCTATAAATCCAAGTTGATTCGCTAGTTAGCTGCATTGTGATAACCATTTTTGAGGCGCAAATGAGCGATCCGGCGTGGACTGGCGTGCATCCAGCAGGTCACTGCGGACGAGAACTGGTGCGAATAGATCGCTGATACGGAACAGGAGCACGGCCCATGGAACTGCGACACCTTCGCTGCTTTGTGGCTCTCGCAGAAGAGCTGCACTTCACACGGGCCGCAGAGCGCCTGCATATCGAACAGCCACCGCTGTCCCGCGCCATCAAGGAGCTTGAGGATGATCTGGGTGTGGTGCTTTTCGAGCGCAACCGCCGAGGCACGGTACTGACCGAGGCGGGTGCAACGTTCCTGAAAGATGTGCGCAGGGTGTTCGCCGTCCTCAAACAGGCTCAGGAGAACGTCCGGGCGGTCGCTGCGGGCTTGAGCGGAAGCCTTCGCATCGCCGTATCCGACGGCGCAATCGATCCCAGGCTGTCGGCCCTCTTGGCCCGCTGCCGCGAGGAAGAGCCGGAGATCGAGATTCGCCTGTCCGAAGTGCCGTTGGCCGATCAGTTGCGTGGTTTGCGCTCAGGCGACTTCTCGATCGGGTTTGCGCACACGGCGGAAGTCGGCGACGGCATCGTTACCGAGCCACTCTGGCACGATCCGCTGGTGGTTGCCGTGCCCGCCCGGCATCCTTTGCTTTCACACAAGGCTGTTCCGCTGCATCAGCTTGCGAGCTACCCACTGGTCTTATGCGATCCGCAAGTATGCGAAGGCTACCATCGTGAACTGGCGCGGCTGCTGCGACCTTTGGAGCGTCCCCCTGACGTCGCCGAGCACGTGTCTTCATTGGACATGATGCTCACCCTGGTCGGTGCCGGCTACGGGGTGGGCTTCATCACCGAAACCAGGATCGCGGCGAGCCTGCGCCCCGATGTGGTGATCCGCCCTCTGGCCATGGATTCCGCAGTCATCACGACCTACTTGCTACGGCCCGCCGGCGAGGACTCGCCGGTGTCGGTGGAGCGGTTCATCGCACGCCTGCGCGCGCATTCGGACGATTGATCGGCAGCGGCCAGGACTGGCTGCCTGAAGCCTGCCAGCGCGGTATCCGGGGGAGAAGTCTCGTCAATGATGTTCACTGGTGGTAAAATTTCAGGGTACTTACGCTCGTCGCAACCCGTGAGAAAGCAAGCGCCATGAATGTTGGACAAGCCATTCGACTGTGCCGAACGCAACGGGGCGTCTCTCAAAGCACCATTGCGAACCGAGCCAATTGCTCCGTGTCGTACTTGTCGATGCTTGAGAACAATAAGCGCGACCCGACACTTTCGACGGTTACAAGAATTGCCGAGGCATTGCATGTGCCTGTCGGCCTGCTGTTCGTTCTGGCTGCCGACCAAAGCGAACTGGGTGCGATAGACGAGCACGTCGCCGATCAGTTAATGCAGTCTGCGCTGGCATCACTGGGAGCATCGGCCAACATGACAGCGCAGGTGGGAGGCCACTATGGCTAATGCCGAACAACTCAAGGCGTTGGTGAAATCCCATATCGAGCGGGATGACCAGCATTTCTATTCTGTTGCCATGCAGGTCGCGGCCCGTGAAGCGAAGGTAGGTCACGGCAAGCTTGCCGAAGAACTCCGCGACATGATCGACGCGGCAAAAGCCCGTGTCGCGCCGGGTGGCCCCGAGGGCAAACTGGTGCCGTTGGCTCGTCCTCGCGGTGAGTTGGCAAACTTGCTGACGGTTTCCTATCCGAAGAATCGTCTGTCGGACATGGTGCTCGATGCGGAGATGGCCGAACAACTTGGTCGCATCATGAAAGAGCAGAGGCATCATTTGCGCATCCGCGAGCATGGCCTGTCGCCAAGACGCAAACTGCTGCTGGTCGGGCCACCGGGCACCGGCAAGACGATGACCGCCTCTGTGTTGGCCGGTGAACTTGGCATTCCGCTGTTCTCCGTTCGACTGGATGCACTGATCACCAAGTTCATGGGGGAGACCGCCGCCAAGCTGCGCCAAATATTCGATGCCATCAATGATGTGCGAGGCGTCTACTTCTTTGACGAGTTCGACGCCATCGGCTCACAAAGAGGGCTGGCTAATGACGTGGGTGAGATTCGGCGGGTACTGAACAGTTTTCTGCAAATGATCGAGAGCGACCAATCCCATAGCTTGATCGTTGCAGCAACGAACCATGTTGAGATCCTTGACTACGCGCTTTTTCGCCGATTTGATGACGTGATCGAGTATCGGCTCCCGAGCGCGCCGCAGGCTACCAAGCTGATCCAGTCGCGGCTTGGGAAGTTCGCGCCCAAGCCCTTTCCGCTCAAGGCCATCACAGCCAAGGCAGAAGGCTTGAGCTACGCGGAGATCAGACGTGCCGTAGATGAATCCATCAAGGAAGCCGTGATGCACGACGAGGAGCGCGTAAAAGCAGATGTGCTGACACGTGCTTTCGATGAGCGCCGCAAATTAAGTCTCAGAATGAACAACAAGAAGGTCGCACCGAGCAATGCCGGATCAACTACAAGCTAAGCGCCCACATTTCATTCTTCGAGACACATCTCAAGCCGTCGAGTTCAAAGCGCACTCTGCTGGCGGTGGATCGACACGCAGCGTGCCGACGTTGCCCCGGCAGCAGCACGGTGCATCCCTTCGCGACCAGGTTGAAAACTTGAAGCCCGCTGCAGCAGAGGCGGTGCAAGGTCAGCGAGACCTGCAACTGGAAAGCGGGTTGGGCTTGCAAATCCAGTTTTCCAGCCAACCTGATGTCGAGTTGGCATTCGAGAGCTTGGCGAACGAAACCAGGAACATTGAACTTCTCAGTGTTCGCCGCGAAGGCAACCAGACCTTCGCCAATGTCTTCGTTCCTGATGGAAAGCTGGCGCACTTCGAGAAATACATATCCGACTATCTGGAGGAGAAGAAGGACAGTCGCGGTCAAGCACGCGATCACCGGAAGTTGTTGGATGCCATCGAATCCATCCGAACTGCAGAAATCAGGGCTCTGTGGACTGACGCTCCCGAACTGCTGCCTGACGATCTTGCGACCGCCTTCTGGTGGGAGGTATGGCTTCCGGTTCGAGGGGCGGGGCAGCGGCAAGTCGTTGTAGAAGACTTCAAGAAGCTTGCTCGATTGGCGGAATGTGTCGTCAGTGACAAGCAGGTCAATTTTCCCGAACGCACGGTGTTGTTGATGTATGGGTCGCAGCAGCAGTTCTCGCGGTCGGTGATGACGCTGAACTGTGTCGCTGAACTTCGCTACGCCAAGGAGACGGCCGAGTTCTTCGACGGCATGGGCATCAGTGAACAACGGGAGTGGGCGGACGACTTGCTGCGTCGCGCCCAGTTGAGGCCATCAGGCGACACCGCTCCGCGAGTCTGCTTATTGGATTCCGGCGTGACGCGCGCGCATCCGCTCTTGGAGCCGTTGATGGATGCGAGCGATTTGCATACCGTGGAGCCAGCCTGGGGCGTGGATGATGAGGCCAATCATGGCACTGGCTTGGCGGGCTTGGCTGCCTATGGCGATCTCACAGACGCCCTGGCGTCTGCGGATTCGATCAACGTCCCTCATCGGCTGGAGTCGGTCAAGCTGATACCGGCGGAAGGTGCGAATGAAGGCGATGCGCGCCACCATGCTTACCTTTTCATGGAAGGCGTTGCGCGGCCTGAAATCTCCGCTCCGAATCGGTCGCGCGTGTTCGCTTCGGCGGTGACAGCCTCGGACTACCGTGATCGTGGTCGTCCTTCCTCGTGGTCTGCTGCCGTCGATAGCCTTGCTGCGGATACCGATGGGGTCGGTGAAAGCCCGCGTCTGTTCGTGCTGTCCGCCGGCAACACGCGCGACCCCAATGCATGGGCGGGGTATCCAGATAGCCTTTCCACCAATCTCGTGCATGACCCTGGCCAGGCATGGAACGCGATCACGGTGGGCGCTTTTACCGACAAGATCGACACGGAAGGTCATCCTTCCTTGAAGCCCGTTGCCGAAGCCGGCGGCCTCAGCCCTTTCACGACAACAACCAGGACGTGGGATCGCGCATGGCCCTTGAAACCCGAAGTGGTGCTGGAAGGAGGCAATGCAGCCAAGGATGAGCTGGGGGCGGTAGGCATGGCCAGCCTGAACTTGTTGACGACCCATAACCAGCCGTTGGATCGCTTGTTCACTACCAGCAATGCCACCAGTGCCGCATCGGCATTGTGCGCGGGAATGGCGGCGCAGATCATGGCGGCCTATCCGCACCTCCGACCTGAAACCGTGCGTGCGTTGCTGGTACATTCGGCGCAATGGAGCGAGGCCATGCGGGGGATGTTCTTGCCCGCAGCGCCCAACAAGGACGACTACGTTCACCTGATTCGCCATTGCGGCTGGGGAACCCCGGACTTGAACCGCGCGCTCTGGAGTGCGGGAGACTCGCTGACCCTACTGGTTGAAGACGTGGTGCATCCTTATGCGAAGGTTCAGGGCAAGGGCATCGTGACGCGCGACATGAATCTGCACTCCTTGCCTTGGCCGAAGGATGAGTTGGAGGCGTTGCAGGACACGCCCGTCGAGATGCGCATCACGCTCTCCTACTTCATCGAACCCAATCCATCAGCGCGTGGTGTTGCATCAAAGTATCACTACCCTTCGCATCGCCTGCGATTTGATGTGCAGCGTCCGCTTGATGCATCCACCGAGAATTTTGTCGCACGGGTGAATGCGGCAGCGCAGCGCGAGGATGAGGGTGACCCTGTGAACCCCTCAGATCCCAATTGGCTGTTGGGCGAACGGCAGCGGCATCGTGGTTCGCTGCATCAGGATGTCTGGAAAGGTACGGCGGCTGACTTGGCCAGCCGTGGCTTCATTGCTGTGTATCCTTCGGCTGGGTGGTGGCGGACACGGCCTGCGCTGGAACGTTATGGCCTGCCGGCGCGATATAGCTTGGTGGTATCCATTCAGACCCAGCAGACGGACGTTGATCTTTACGCTGCTATTTCCCAGAAAATCCCTGTGGCTAATGTTGTGGTTGTCGATACGTAAGAGGCATTCCAGTGTTCCGCTGTCGGGCTAAGCACCCGCCCGGCGCCGTTGGCTGCGACAGCTTGCGCTGCCAATATCCGAAAAGACACTTACGACCGCTATGCCGAATCTTGCGGCTCACTGCCCGCGCTGAGGTTCTTTTCAGTCGCGGCCATCAATTCGCTGGCGCTTATCCCGAGTGCGGTTTTATAGGGGCAAGATCATCAGCATGCGACCACTGGACGACGGCCCCTACGAAATCGTGACGCACCTGCATAGGCCCCAGGGGCAAGCGAACCCTGTTTCCGAACGGTTCGAGCGCAGGGCACTGCAGATCGCAAAAGCGCTCCCTTCCTGATCGCAGTGGCTGTCGGTAGCTGCCAGCAGAGGGCGGTGGATTTATGCCTTTCGCCAAGAGGGGTGATGTGGTACATTCAGAGGCCACTTCTGGTTTTAATAACCAGAAAAAATCTTTATTAATCAATGGGTTGGCTGCTTTGGGTGATTCCCATCGCCCGCTCCAGAATCACCCAGCAAAAGCCCCCGGCAGCGTGAGTTGCCGGGGGCTTTTGTGCTTTTGGCGCCGCCAAACCGGCTCTTGTAGAATCCTCGGCATCCCTACAGCCCGGATCCTGCCGTATGCCCGCCTCCGCCCCGCACCGGCAATCGCTGTCCTGGCTCCTGCTCACCCTACTCCTTCTATTGGTCCGTCCCGCCTGGGCTGCCCAGGTGGTCGATGCCGCGAGCGTCACCACCCGGCCCCTGACGCTGACCGCCTATGTCTCCGTCCTCGAAGACCCGAGCCGCAGTCTGACGCTGGCGGACGTGCAATCCTCTGCGCAGCAAGCCCTTTTCAAGGCCAATCAGCCACCCGGCAGTGCGCTGGCGATGGGTTTTACCCGCTCGGCCTTCTGGCTGAAGTTGCAGCTGAGCAATCCCGGCGATGCCCCGTTGCAGCGCCTGCTGGTGGTGGAGAACCCGCGTATCTCCCATGTGCAGATGAACATCCCGCAGGCAGATGGCAGCGTCAGGACGATCAACACCGGCAGCGACGTCCCGCAGAGCAGCAAGGTCTACCCGAACCGCAACTTCGTCTTTCCGCTGAACCTGCCCGCGCACTCCGAACAGGTGCTGTACCTGCGGGTCGAGTCGAGTATCGGCCTGCTGGTGCCGCTGCAGTTGTGGCCGGTGAAGGCGTTCCACGCCTACGAACGCGATGACTACACCGGCAAGGCCTGGTACTTCGGCATCGCGGTGGCAATGATCCTGTTCAACCTGATGCTGCTGTTCGCCCTGCGCGACCCAATCTACCTGCTGTACGTGGTCTTCGTTAGCTGCACGGCCGGGGCGCTGGCGATCAAGAACGGCCTCGCTCCGGACTGGTCGATCTTCGGCGAGCCGCTCAATTCCAACGTGGTCTACTACTCCGGCGTGTCGATGGCCCTGGCAGCGCTGCTGCTGTTCGCCCGCCGGATGATGCAGTTCGAGCGGATACTGCCGCGCCTGGACCGGGTACTGCGCGGGATGATCCTGGCCTATCTGCTCAGCCCCGTCGCCTATGCGCTGGCGCTGCCGTATTTCTCCCGCGCCGGCATCCTGCTGAACTTCGCCACGGCGGTGATCCTGCTCATCGGTGCCGGCGTTGCCGCCTTCAAGCGCCAGCGCAGCGCGTTCTTCTTCCTCGCGGCCTTCGCGCTGCTGATGCTGGGCGGGGCGATGACCTCGCTGCGCGCCATGGGCATCGTGCCGACCAACCTGTTTACCGTGGACGGCCTGCAACTGGGCTCGGCGATGGAGATGATCGTGCTGGCCTTCGCCCTCGCCGACCGCTTCAACGTCATGCGCCGGGAGAAGGCCAGGGTGCAGGAGGAATTGATCCGTACCCAGCAACAGCTTGTGGATAACCTGCGCAGCTCCGAGCACGAGCTGGAACTGCGCGTCGCCGAGCGCACCGATGAACTGCGCGAGCTGAACAACCAGCTGGAGGCCATGAGCCTGACCGATGCCCTCACCGGCATTGCCAACCGGCGCCGCTTCGACCAGCTACTGGAGCAGGAATGGGACCACGCACGTCGCTCCGGTGAGGCTCTGGCCCTGGCGATCATCGATGTGGACTGGTTCAAGCGCTACAACGACCACTACGGCCACCCTGCCGGCGACGCCTGCCTGCGCGACATTGCCCGGACGCTGGCGGCCACGGTCAACCGCTCCACCGACCTGGTGGCACGCTATGGCGGCGAGGAGTTCGTTTTCCTCGCGCCGATGACCGACCTCGCCGGCGTGCGCGGCATGGCGAACAAGTTGCTGCAAGCGGTGGAAGCACTCGCCCTGCCCCACGAGCTGTCGCCGTTGGGGCGGGTGAGCGTGAGCATCGGCGTCGTAGCTGCGGTACCGAGTTCGGAATGCTCCGCCGAGATGCTGGTGCAGCAGGCGGATGCGGCGTTGTATGAGGCGAAGAAGCAGGGGCGCAATCAGGTAGAGGGCTGACAGGCAGTCGATCGCTCCGCCGTCCTACACCCGGCTCAGCACTTTCATGGTGGTCGGCGAATATTTCAGGTGCGGGCTCGCTGGCACACCAGTATCCTACTGGATACAGGTTCAGCATGACCTATCAGCTAAAGCAAACTGCCCAGTTTGATCACTGGCTTTCTGAGCTCCGCGCCCCCCGCGGGAAAGTCGCAATCCTGCGTCGGCTGGACCGTATCCGGTCCGGTCATTTCGGCGACATCCGCTCGGTGGACATCGGTGTCTCGGAAATCCGACTGGATGTCGGCCCTGGCTATCGCGTCTACTTCACGCGCCGTGGCGACGTGCCGATCCTGTTGCTGTGTGGCGGCGACAAAACATCCCAGCAGCGCGATATCAAGCTGGCGCAGCAACTGGCGGGAGCAATTGAATGGCCATTGAACTGAGCGACTTCGACACTAGCCACCACCTCGACAATGAGGAGGTCATTGCCGAATACCTGTCCCAGGTCCTGTCTGACGGCGATACCGATGAGCTGCTACTCGCCATCGGCAACATTGCCAAGGCGCGCGGCATGACCAAGATCGCCAATGACTCGGGACTGGGCCGGGAGAGCCTGTACAAGGTCTTTGCGCCCGGAGCCAAGCCGCGCTTCGAGACGGTCATGAAGGTCATGCGCGCGCTGGGTGTCGAGTTGCAGGCAATTCCCGCCAGCAGCGGGAAATGAGGGACAGTCCCGTCCCCGCCCCGTCACTTGCTCATGCCCCCGCCTTCACTCTATCCCTCTCCTTCAGCAACGCCTGAATCACCTGCTCCTGTTCCTCATACCCACCCTCCCCGATCGACAGATGGCGCACGCGTCCCTGGGCATCGATGAAATAGTGCGCCGGCCAGTACTGGTTGGCGAAGGCGTTCCAGATCCGGTACTGGTTATCCAGCGCCACGGGGTAGTGGATATCGTGCTGTTTCACCGCTTCGCGAACGTTGGCGGGTACGCGTTCGAAGGGGTACTCCGGGGTATGCACGCCGATCACCATCAGGCCCTGGTCGGCGTACTTCTTCGCCCAGGCGTTCACATACGGCAGGCTGTGCTGGCAGTTGATGCAGTCGTAGGTCCAGAAGTCGATCAGCACCACCTTGCCGCGCAGGTCGCGCAGGCTCAGTTCGGGGCTGTTGATCCACTCCACCGCGCCTTGCAGTTCGGGAGCCGGGCCGAGGTCGGGCAGGCGTTCGGCGCCGTGGGCCAGGTCGCCGGGCATCAGTTGGCTGATCAGCGCGGGCACGCCGTCGATGACCTTGCGTTCCAGGCTGTTCACCAGCCTGGACGAACCGCCGGAAGCCAGTTGTGCGCTGGTGCCGCTGGCGATGCCGACCACGGCCAGCAGGGCGAGCACACCAGTGGCGCGGCGCAGACCCTCGATGACGCCCATGCGCGGCCGCAGCTGCTGCATCAGCCGGCGCCCGGCGAAAAGCACGATACCGAGCACCGTGGCACTGCCCAGACCGTAGGCAAACAGCAGCAAACTGGTCTGCGCGCTCGGGCCTTGCAGCATGGCGCTGGAGAGAATCAGCCCCAGCACCGGGCCGGCGCAGGGCGCCCACAGCAGGCCGGCGGCAAAGCCCATCACCCACGCGGAGAACGTCGGCGGCATGCGCCGGGCTTCACCGTGCAGACGATCGCCGATCCAGGCCCAGGGGCGCGCCAACCAATCGCTGAAGCGCGGCCAGAGCAGCGCCAGTGCAGAGACCGAGAGCAGCACCAGCGCAAACCACCGGCCCCATTCGCTGGCGGCAATCACCCAATTGCTGGAGACGGTCGCCAGGCTCGCCAGCACCGCGAAGCCGCTGGCCAGGCCAAGCAGCGTGACCCACGGCGACCACGCCGGGCCGCCGGCACGCTGCAACAACAATGGAAGCACGGGAAGGATGCAAGGGCTGAGCAGGGTCAGCGCCCCGCCGAGAAAGGCGATGAGCAGCATGGAAACCTCGATGGGCCGCCGGCCCGTGGGCTTTTTCTGGAGTGAACAGCGGGAAAAAACGCCGCGGCCATCCGTGGCTGCGGCTCGGGGGAATCAGCCGCCTTCGTTGCAGTCGGTGGCGAACTTGCGGTAGGCCAGGCTGTGCGGCTGGCCGTGGGAATCCAGGTAATCCATGCGGGCGTTGACGATGCCGCAGTCAAAGGGCGACGCCGCCTCTTCCTGGATAGCAACGACCTTCTTCACGTCCAGTTTCTGGCCGTAGTGATACTGCTCAACGGGCTGCGTGTCGGCAGCCTGGGCGCCGAAGCTGGCGAAAGCGGCGAGGGAAGCGAAGAGGCAAGCGTTGGCGATATGAAAGGCTTTCATGGGGGTTCTCCTGTCCTGTGTCGGGTTTGGCCGGCGAGGGCTGTGTGCCTCGCCGTTGGTGCCCATTTCACGTTCAGGAGGTATCGGGCTTGTGTCGCGCAGGCCCTTGGTTTGCTGCGCCGGGTATCGGAGGCCGGCCTGGATACAGTGGAATACAAAGCACGGCAGGCAAGCGTGGCGCTGCGCTATAAACTCGCCTCAACCCACTGTGAATGAGGCACCGGCATGGACCATGTCGATCACGTACTGATCGTCGACGACGACCGCGAGATCCGCGAGTTGGTCGGCAACTACCTGAAGAAGAACGGCCTGCGCGTGAGCCTGGCGGCGGATGGCCGGCAGATGCGCGCCTTCCTCGACGCCAACTCGGTCGACCTGATCGTGCTCGACATCATGATGCCCGGCGACGACGGCCTGAAGCTGTGCCGCGAGCTGCGCGTGGGCAAGCACAAGTCCACACCGGTGCTGATGCTCACCGCGCGCAACGACGAGACCGACCGCATCATCGGCCTGGAGATGGGCGCCGACGACTACCTCACCAAGCCCTTCTCCGCCCGTGAACTGCTGGCACGAATCAACGCCGTGCTGCGCCGCACGCGCATGCTGCCGCCGAACCTGCAGGTCAGCGAGGCGAGCCGGCTGATCGGCTTCGGCCGCTGGAAGCTGGACACCACCGCGCGCCACCTGCTCGATGAAGACGGCACCCTGGTCGCCCTGAGCGGCGCCGAGTACCGCCTGCTGCGCGTGTTCGTCGATCATCCGCAGCGTGTGCTCAGCCGCGAGCAATTGCTGAACCTCACGCAAGGCCGCGAGGCGGACATCTTCGATCGCTCCATCGACCTGCTGGTCAGCCGCCTGCGCCAGCGCCTGCTGGATGACGCCCGCGAACCCGCCTACATCAAGACGGTGCGCAGCGAAGGCTACGTCTTCGCCCTGGCCGTCGAACTGCTCGAGCCCAACGCATGAAATCCGTCCTGCACTGGCCACGCACGCTGGCCGCGCGCCTGGCGCTGATCTTCCTCGCCGGGCTGGTGTTCGCCTACAGCCTGTCATTCTGCTCGCAGTTCTACGAGCGCTACCAGAGCGCGCGCAGCATGATGCTGGGCAACCTGGAAACCGACGTCAGCACCGCCGTCGCCCTGCTCGATCGCCTGCCGCTGGACGAGCGCGAGCGCTGGCTGCCCATGGTGCAGCGGCCCAACTACCGCTACCGCCTGGATGGCGGCCAGCCCGGCGAGCCGATGAACATGGCGCAGGCGCCCATGGCGGCGACCTCCATCGCCGACGCCATTGGCCCACGCTACGGGCTGCGCTTCGAGAACATCCCCGGCTCCATCCCGCACTTCCAGGTGCACCTGAAACTGGCCGACGGCATGCCGCTGACCATCGACGTGACGCCCAAGGGCGTGCCCGTGGCGCAATGGCTGCCCTGGGTACTGATCGTCCAGCTGGCATTGCTGCTGTTCTGCACCTGGCTTGCCGTGCGCCTGGCGATTCGCCCGCTGACGCGGCTGGCCCAGGCCGTGGACCACCTCGATCCGGACGCCCCCGCGCCCGAACTGGACGAGCGCGGTCCCAGCGAAGTCGCCTACGCCGCCCGCGCCTTCAACGCGCTGCAAGGTCGTATCAGCGCGTACCTCAAGGAGCGCATGCAACTGCTGGCGGCCATTTCCCATGACCTGCAGACGCCCATCACGCGGATGAAGCTGCGCGTCGAGCAGATGGACGACTCGCCCGAACGCGAGCGCCTGTGGAGCGACCTCGAAGAGATGCAACACCTGGTCCGCGAAGGCGTGGCCTACGCACGCAGCATGGACGGCGCCAGCGAGGCGGCGGTCAAGGTCGACTTCGATTCATTCCTCGACAGCCTCGTCCTCGACTACCAGGACAGCGGCCAGGACGTGGAGCTTCAAGGCAGCAGCAACGTGGTGCTGGAAACCCGCCCCCACGCGCTGCGCCGGGTGCTCACCAACCTGGTGGACAACGCGCTGAAGTTCGGCGGCGCCGCCCAGGTGCAAGTCGAACGCGATGCCCAGGGTGTCGTGTGTATCCGTGTTCTCGACGACGGCCCCGGCATCCCCGAGGAGGAACTCGCCGAGGTGTTGAAACCCTTCTACCGGGTGGAAAGCTCGCGCAACCGCGGCACCGGCGGCACCGGCCTGGGGCTGGCGATTGCCCAGCAACTGAGCCAGGCCCTGGGCGGCACGCTGAGCCTGTCCAACCGCGCCACGGGGGGGCTGTGCGCGCAGCTGGAGTTGCGCCCCGCCAGCTGAGGCTGCGCTTGAGCGAGGTGTACACAGAGATACAAGACGGCCTTCCCCGGACACATCCGGTATAAGGCCCGTCGCCAAGATGGCTCCACGAACAGCGGCGGCAACCCGCCCGCCGCGTTCCCCAAAGGAGCCTGCCATGATCCGTCCCGCCGAAAACGCCAGCCTGCATGGCTGGCGCCTGTTCTCCCTGCTGTCCGCCCTGGTGCTGCTCGCCACCGCATTGGCCCTATG
Source organism: Pseudomonas sp. HS-18 (assembly GCF_020401845.1). Classification (NCBI taxonomy): domain Bacteria; kingdom Pseudomonadati; phylum Pseudomonadota; class Gammaproteobacteria; order Pseudomonadales; family Pseudomonadaceae; genus Pseudomonas; species Pseudomonas sp. HS-18. The sequence goes on along the minus strand of NZ_CP084413.1, from coordinate 1,390,019 downwards.
GAGCCAACCGCAATGGGTCGAGGCCCTGCGTAGCGCGATCCGTGTCACCGCCCGCACGTCCTTCGCGCTCTTCCTCGCCACCTTTCTCGCCTCGTCCCTGATGGCAGTGGTACCGAGCGGCTTCACCCGCGGCCTGCTGCGTGAGCGACGCTTCCTCGGGCTGGCCTTCGCCTTCTCCCACTCCGTGCACGCGGTGCTGATCATCCTCTATGTGAAATTCTTCCCCGAGACCTTCTGGCACGGCCGCAGCGCCGCCGCGAACATCCCCGGCTCCGTCGGCTATGTCTTCATCATCCTGCTGACACTCACGTCTTTCTCCTACGCAGTGAGACTGCTCGGCGCCCGTGCCTGGAAACTGCTGCACAGCACCGGCACCTGGGTGATCGCCGGGGTGTTCCTGCTCTCCTTCTACAAACGCCTGCCGATGGGCTCCTGGTACCCGCTGGGCTTCGGCCTGATCTTCAGCGCCATCGCCTTCAAGCTCGTCGCCAAGCTGGCCGTGCACCTGCGCCGTAGCGCGCGCCCCGCGCTGCCGAACGCCTGAGCCTCGACTTCATCGACGACCGGGCTATTGCCGCCCACCCAAGCCTTGCCCACGACCTTGCCCAAGAGGTGCACCATGACCCTGCTGACCCTGAACCCGATCAAGACCGTCCTCGACCAACTCGACCGCCTCGCCGCCTGGGGCTGGGACATTCCCCTGCGGCTGTTCCTGGCCTGGGAGTTCTTCGAATCAGGCCTGGAGAAATGGCATGGCGACAACTGGTTCGAACAGATCCACGCCAGCTTCCCCTTCCCCTTCAACCACTTCTCCGCCGGCTTCGACTGGCAGGTATCGATGTGGGCCGAACTGATCGCGCCGATCCTGCTCCTGCTCGGCGTTGCCACGCGCTTCGCTTCCGCGTCGCTGATCGTCGTCACCCTCGTCGCCATCGCCGCGGTGCACTGGCCGGCGCAGTGGTCGACCTTGTCCGAGCTCGCCCAGGGCTATTCGATCACCGACCACGGCTTCGGCAACTACAAGCTGCCGCTGATCTACCTGGTCGCACTGCTGCCGCTGCTGTTGAAAGGTGCGGGAGCGCTGAGTGTGGATGGAATGATCCGCCGGCTGTATCGCTCGCACAGCTGACCCTGGCTTCGGACAAGGGAAAGGCAGGTTTGCCTTTCCCTTGTCGCTTCCGCAGCAGACGCCCCCATTACTTGCGCGCAAACAGCGACGCCAGAGGCAACTTGGTGATGGCAAAACCCAGCAATAACAGCAGCGAATAGAGCGCCAGGCGGGTGGAAATCGCTTGCCCCTCGTACCAAGCCCCGATGATCACCGCAAAAACAGGGAAAATGATGAACACAAAGGACAGGACCACAGGGCTCAGTCGTTTCAACAAGAAGAAGTAGACGAGGAAACCACCCACCGAGGCGCACAGCCCGAGGTATGTCAGCGCCCACCAGGACCTGGCGGCTATCTGCGAAAACGACGGCTGCTCCACCAGCAATCCGAGGACGAACAGCGCCAACCCGGCAATGCCGATGGGCAGAGTGTTGTAGGTAACGACGCTGATCGCCGAGCCTCTCTGCTTGGTCACCACATAACACAGGGCATGCATCAGCGCGGCGGCAAGGATGGCCAGCACACCAATGAAACCCTGGTGTTCGAAACCCAGGCCCTGCTCACGAAGAATCATGTACAGGCTGGCAAAGCCGATGGCGATGCCGATCACCTGGAGTGTCTGAATCCTTTCCCGCAGGAATATCGCCGAGAAGATCAGGATGAAGACGGGCATGCAACTGAACAGCAGCGCTGTCAGCCCTGAGGAAACCAGGGTCTCGCCGTAGTTGAGGAGGAAGTACGGCACACCGAAGTAGCAAAGCGTGACGAAAATGAAGAAGCCCCGGCTTTGTCGAGGGAAGACAATCGCATCACCGCGCATCCGGGCGAATGCCAGGAACAATGGAAAGGCAATCAGGAAGCGCAGACCGGATGCCGTCAGCGGTGGCACCGTTTCAACGGCGATGCGGATACCCAGCCAGGTCGTGCCCCAACTGAGGCAGACAGTCAGGAACAGCGCGGCCGTCACGGCACCTGCCAGCCAACTCTTCCGGGCAATAGGAGTGAGTTCCTGGGAAGCGGAAATGGTCATGACAGCAGCTCCAGATAGCGCTATGGATGGGTTCTTATTACTACAATGAACCCGTTCAATCCGAAGCTATTGGCCTGTGAAATGACTGTCAAAACCTATATTGACACCGTGTCAATTCTCCGCCACGCACTGGAATCGGGGCGCGGCACAAAATACAAACGCCTCGCGTCAGCCTTGGAGTTATGCATTCTCGATGGCTCCCTCGCAGCCGGCAGCAAGCTCACTCCCCAACGCATTCTGGCCTACAAACTCAATGTCACCGTGGGCACCGTGAGCCGCGCCTACGCCGAACTCGAGCGCATGGGCCTGGTAGTGCCAAGGGTGGGCGATGGGACTTTCGTTCGCCAGCGTGGTCTGGAGCGCAAGCGAGATGAGGGTTACCGCAATGTCGCTGAGTCCCCGGCGTTCTACGACATGAGCCGCAACCTGCACATCCCTGGGGCCGAGACCAGCCTGCTGGCACAGAGCCTGATGGTCCTTGCACAGGATGTGAGCACGCTGGGAGAGCTGATGACCTACACGCCGGAGGTCGGCCTGCCGCGCTTCCGTGCTGCCGGGGCGAAGTGGCTTTCCAGCCATGGTTTCCGCGCTCACCCTGAGCAGGTGCTGTGCACCAACGGCAGCCAGCACGCCTTGCTTTGTACGCTGATGGCGCTGCTGCGGCCCGGCGACACCCTGGTGACCGAACCTCTCACCTACCCTGGCCTGATCAGTGCAGCGCGGCTGCTGGGTATTCGTCTTCTGGCGGCGACGATGGACGACGACGGATTGCTACCGCACTCGCTGGACGAACTCTGCCGACTGCACCGAGTTACTGCCCTGTATTGCACCCCCACTCTGCAGAATCCCACGACCTCCATCCTGCCCACGGAACGTCGGCAGGCCATCGCGACCATCTGCCGGGAGCACAACCTGCTGATCATCGAGGACGAAACCCATGCGGTCCTGCTGGAAGATCGGCCCGCGCCCTTGAGTCACTTCGTCCCCGAGCGAAGCATTCTGATTGGCGGCATGAGCAAGGTGGTCGCCGCCGGCCTTCGCGTTGGCTACCTGCACGCCCCCGTAGCGATGGTGAGCCGGCTGGCAGCAGCGCTGCGAGGCTCCTGCTGGATGGCAACTCCCCTCCCCCTGGAGTTGGCCACCCGCTGGATCGATGACGGCACCGCGCAGATTCTGCTGCAGCAGCAAGCCGCCGAGATCGCTCGCCGCAAGGCACTGGTGACGCAGTTGCTGGAAGGATTGAACTACCGAACTCACTCCAGGAGCCCGCATTTCTGGATCCAGGTGCCCGAGCCATGGCGCGCCTCGGACGTGGAAAGCGACTTGGCGGCCAAGCACTACCGCATCGCGACCGCGGAATCCTTTGCCGTCGGTCACGCTGCAGTTCCGCAGTTCGTCAGGATCAGCATCTGCGACGGAGCGCTGGATGACGTGCAGTTGTGTTTGGGATTCCAGGCGCTCTCGGTCGCTCTGGACAGTGATACCGCGTCCACGGAACGCTCATAGGCGAGAGGGTGCTCGCGAACGGATTTCCCCGGCTGGTCTGCAGCCAGGCCGGTTCGCGAGCAAGCTCGCTCCTACGGAAAAGAAAAAAGCCCGCGCACCGATGACGGTACGCGGGCTGGGCTGTGGATAACAAGCAGATCAGGGAATCACGAACCCAACCTCGATATTGCCGCGAGTCGCCTTGGAGTATGGGCAGATCTGGTGAGCCTCATCGACCAGCTTCGCCTTGTCCTCGGCCTGCAGCCCCGGCAGGTGCACGGTGAGCTGGGCAGCCAGGGCGAAACCGCCGTCGGCGGTGTTGCCCAGGGAGACTTCGGCGTCCACCGCCACATCGGCTGGCAGGCGCACGTTCATTTTCTGCCCGGCGCGGCGCAGGGCACCGATGAAGCAGGCGGACCAGCCAATGGCGAACAGCTGCTCGGGGTTGGTGCCGGGGCGGCCGGAACCAGGCGGGCTCAGGGGCAGATCCAGGTCAGCGTCGACAGTCTGGCCGCGACCGTCGCGACCTCCGGTAGTGTGGGTGTGGGCGGTGTAGATCACGCTTGCCAGGGTATCGGTCATGACGCTTCTCCTTCAGGGCGGGCCAAGTGGGGACGACGCGGTGTGGTGCAGTTGGGGCGGGTGCCGATCACCACGCCTTGCTCTTTCAGGCTGCGCAGCAGGGCGATGCCCTGCTCTTCGATGGCGGCCAGTTCGATGCCGGCGATTTCCGCCAGCGCCTTCAGGTGTTCGCGACCGGTCAGTTGCCATTGCTGCAGCGACACCAGCAGCGCATGGGCCAGCGGGGCCAGGCGCGAGAAGTGCACCTTCAGGTCCGCGCCGCGGCGTGCCAGCAGCAGTGTCGGCTCGGTCGGGGCTTGCAGCGGGATATGCTCCGGGCCGATGTGGCTGACCGGCCAGACGTAGGCCAGCGGCAGCGCGAGGCTGGAGAGCTGCGGTACGCCATCGAGCAGGTCGCCGTCCGGATCGTGGGCCGGTTCGGCCTTGTCGCTGAGCAGCAGCGCGGTCTCGATCCATTCGTAGTGGGCCAGCTCGGCCACCCAGCCGGGCTGCTCGCCGCGGCTTTCGAGGTAGTCGACGAACTCGCCGGCCACCTCCGTGAAGAGCGGCGTCTGGCAACGGAAGCCGGCGTAGAAATCCTCGGTCAGCGCTTGCCAATGCTCGTGCGCGAGGCTGGCCTGCAGCACCGGGAAATTGCCGGCCAGCAGCGATTGCAGGTTGCCGAAGAACAGTTGCCGGTACACCGCCAGGCGCCGCGCCTCGATGCCGGGCGGCGGTTCATTGGCCTGCGGGTCGCGGATGAAGCGGGTCATGCGCAACTGCTGTTCGCGCAGGGACTCAGCCATGGCGCACCTCCGGCTGGCGAACGGTGCTTTGCAGGCGGCGGATGTAGTCCACCTCGCCGAGCAATTCGGCGAGCGGCGGCAGGTTGAAGTCGCGTTCCAGCAGGGTCGGGACGGTGCCCAGATGCTGGTAGGCGCTGGCCAGCAAGGTCCAGACATCGTCCTTCACCGCTGCGCCGTGGGTGTCGACCTTAAGGTCCGGCGCCTCGTCGTAATGCCCGGCGACGTGTAGGCAGACGACACGATCCGCCGGCACGCGGGCCAGGAAGCTGGCGGCGTCGTAGCCGTGGTTGTGGGCATTGACGTAGAGATTGTTGACGTCCAGCAGCAGGTCGCAGTCGGCCTCGCTCAGCACGGCGCGCAGGAAGTCGATTTCGCTCAGCGCCTGGTAGGGCGCGGCGTAGTAGGAGATGTTTTCCACGGCGATGCGGCGGCCAAGGATGTCCTGCACTTCACGGATGCGCCCGGCGATGTGCTGCACCGCTTCGTCGGTGAAGGGCATCGGAATCAGGTCGTAGAGGTGGCCGTCGTCGGAGCAGTAGCTCAGGTGTTCGCTGAACAGCGGAACATGGTGCTGGTCGAGGAACTTGCGGACACGGTGCAGGAACACGTGGTCCAGAGGCTCGGGGCCGCCGAGGGACAGCGACAGGCCGTGGCAGGACAGCGGGAAGCGTTCGGCCAGGCGCGCCAGGCCTTCGCCATAGGTGCCGCCGACACCGATCCAGTTGTCCGGGGCGACTTCGAGGAAATCCACGGCGCGGTCGTCCATTGTCAGCAGGTCGGGCAGCAGGGCGCGGCGCAGGCCTAGGCCGGCTCCATTGAGAGAAGTGGTCATGGCGGTCTCCTGGGCGAAGTGCCCTCCCCGGCCTGGGGCGCGGGGAGGTCTGCGGGAATGTCAGTTCCTGGCCTGGCTCAGCTTGCTGTAAAGGTCGGCCGGGAACGGCTTGCCGTTGGAGTCGAACTGGTTCTTGCGGAACTGGTAGACCTCGGCTTCGGAGAGGTAGCCGTCGTGGTTGGCATCGATGGCATCGAACTCGGCGTTGGCCTTGGGCGCCACGGCCAGCAATTCGGCGCGGGAGACGCGGCCGTCGTGGTCGGCATCGGTACGGGCGAACGAGGCGTCACCACACTTGCCCTCACCGCACTTGCCCTCGGCGCCAGTAGCCTTGGCCTGGGCGCCGTCGGCACCGCATTTGCCTTCGCCGCACTTGCCTTCAGTCTGGCTGGCCTTGGTTTGCTTGGCGGCGCCGCACTTGCCCTCGCCACACTTGCCCTCCCCGGCCTTGGCGGCGGAGGCCAGCTGGTAGCCCTGCGGCAGGGCTTCGACGGCGAAGGCGGAGGACGCCATGTTCAGGCCGCCGGCCAGGGCAACGGCGATCAGGCCAAGCTGGGATTTCGAGAGTCGAGTCATGGTGCTTCTCCAGATGCAATGGCGCGCTGGGCGCCGGGTCATGCCGCAAGGGCGAATCCCTGGAACGATGCTCTGGAGGGTTTTCCCTGCCGTCGCGGTGTGTCGTTCGGGTAGGGCTATTTCGCCGCAACGATGTATCGCGGGCGTATCGGCGACTGGAGGCTTTTGTATGCGTGTGTCCGCTCAGAGAGCGGCAGATACAAAGCAATACAAGCAGCGGGGATCTGGAGCGGGGAACGCTGCCGATGTCACAGCGGCGGGAAAGGGAAAGGGCCGCAAGGCGGCCCATGCCTGGAGAGGCAGGACGATCAGCCCGCGCGCTTTGCAGCGATGGCGGTAACCTCGACCTTCATGCCCTCCACTGCCAGTTCGGCGATACCCACGGCGGCGCGCACCGGGTAGGGTTTGGCGAAGAAGCTGCAGTACACCTCGTTGAACGCGGCGCGATCGGCCATGCTGGTGAGGTAGATGGTCAGGTGCAGTACGTGGTCCAGGCCGCTGCCGGCCTTTTCCAGGGCGAGTTGCAGGCTGCGCAGGGTAGCTTCGCTCTGGGCCTTGATGTCGCCCAGCTCCAGGCTGCCGTCCTCAAGGGTGGGGATCTGCGTGGAAACCAGCAGGCCGCCGAAGCCGGCGACGTCGGAGGAAATGGATTCGGGGTCCGCGTCGGGGATGAAGGTAGGCGTCATGGGACAAATCTCTGCTGTCGATGAATGGGGCACGTCGCCGCACCAGGTGTGGCGGCCGGGTCGCGCAGCTTAGCCGTATCGCCCCGCCACGCGCCATGTCACCGTGCCCGCAGCCCCCGGAAACAGTGAAATGCCCAGTCCCGATAAAACTTGCGAAGCTGTTGTGTCAACTCGACAAAAGTCCTGATTATTACAATTCAGGATATAGACCTTCTCATAATCCGTGATTTAAACGGCGAACTCTTTGGGCATTATGACGTCGGCTCTTCCGCGTCTGGAGCAATTCGCGGGGGAATTAAAAGCCAGCTAACTGCAACAATGCCAACGCAACTTCCTGCGATTTTCCGCCGTGGTTAATCCATGTTCGGACTCATTGTGCCTGCCTATAAAAACGTCCGGCTCTCACGCTATTAATCGAGCCGGTCCTCCAAGACTCTAGGGGCAATATCCATGAAGCACCTTAAACGCAGCGCCATCGTGCTCGCTGTTTCCGCCGCCGCCAGCCAGTTCGCCGCTGCCGAGCCCTTCGTCACCGATCAGGCCGATGCCAAGGGCCTCGTCGAGGACGCCAAGCTCGACGTCCTGCTGCGCAACCAGTACTACGACCACGACGGCAAGAACGGCTTCGCCGACAACCGCGACTGGACCCAGGGCTTCCTGGCCAACTTCTCCTCCGGCTACACCCAGGGTACCGTCGGCTTCGGCGTGGATGCCTTCGGCTACCTGGGCATCAAGCTCGACGCCGGCCGCGGCCGCGCGGGCACCGGTAACCTGCCGGTAGGCAACGACGGCAAGCCGGACGACGACTACGGCAAGGCCGGTGGCGCGCTGAAGGTGCGCATCTCCAAGACCGAGCTGAAATTCGGTGACATGCAGCCGACCGCTCCGGTGTTCGCCGCCGGCGGCACCCGCCTGATCCCGCAGACCGCTTCGGGCTTCAACCTGCTGAGCAGCGAGATCGAAGGCCTGGACCTGGAAGCCGGGCACTTCACCTCTGGCACCAGCCCGGTCACCACTGCCCGCGACGGAGGCCTGTGGGCGGCCTACGCGGTACGTGAAACCAGCGACGTCGACTTCCTCGGCGGCAAGTACGCGATCAACGACAACCTGAGCGTTTCGCTGTACGGCTCCGAGTTCAAGGACATCTGGCGCCAGTACTACGGCAACCTGAACTGGGTGCTGCCGGTCGCCGATGACCAGTCGCTGGCCTTCGACTTCAACATCTACCGCACCAACGACGAAGGCCGGGCAGAGGCCGGCGAGATCAGCAACACCACCTGGTCGCTGGCAGCCGCCTACTCCTTCCTGCAGGCACACACTGTCACCCTGGCTTACCAGAAAGTGCACGGCGATACGCCGTTCGACTACGTGGGCTTCGGCGACGACGGCGCCGGCGCCACCGGTGACTCGGTATTCCTCGCCAACTCCGTGCAGTACTCCGACTTCAACGGTCCGGGCGAGCGCTCCTGGCAGGTTCGCTACGACCTGGCGATGGACACCTACGGCGTGCCGGGCCTGAGCTTCATGGCCCGCTACATCAACGGTACCGGCATCGACGGCAGCCACGCCGACGCGGATGGCGCCTACGCCGGTCTGTACGGTGAGGACGGCAGCCACCACGAGACCGACCTGGAAGCCAAGTACGTGGTCCAGGGCGGCCCGGCGAAGGACCTGTCCTTCCGCCTGCGCCAGGCGTTCCACCGCGCCAATGCCGACCAGGGCGAGGCGGACAACAACGAGATGCGCCTGATCGTCGAATATCCGCTGTCGATCCTGTAATCGACCCGGATATTTTCCACGATAATTGCGCGGGGCAACTTTCGGATTCGTCTGAATGTTCGCCCCGCGTTCGGGTGAGATTATTACGCCCGGACAGAAAGTCTCTTCCCGGAATGACGGTTTATCCCGCGGCTGCAACTTTCTAGAATGACCCCATCTTCCCGCTTCCGCACTTTCCCTGCGGAAGACAACTCCTGACGTTGATATTGTGATTGCTCCTTCGACGTCCTTCGAGCCGCTCCTCTGGAGCGGCTTTTTTTATGCCCGTTACTATCGCTCGGCAAACCGCCTGAACAAAAAATGATCGAATCCAACGGCGCGGCGGTCCAACTCTCCGACAGCGTGGTAATCCTCACGCGAACCCCGGAGGCACCTCACCATGAGCGCAATGACCCTCGAAGGCTGGTGCAAGACCACCGCCGAGCAGAAACCCACGCCGCTGGAAGACATCCGCTTCTACCTGACCGACCAGGACCGCCTGCACCTCGAACAGGCCGAGGTCTACCTGCAGGAGAACGGCCAGCGGGAAATGATGGTCGATGCCGACCTCGACACCCTCGATCTGCACATGCCCGAAGGCTATGGGCCGCTGGCGGACTGCATGTTCCGCGTGTACCTGGGCGGAGTGGAACACCGTGGGCAATTCCACCTGGTGGGCCACCGGGCCAGTGATGGCAGCCTGATCTACACCAACGCCGTGCTGATCGACCAGTTGATCAACTGACACCGCCCCTCGCCCGCCGCAGGCCCGGCGGGCGAGCGCGTTCGTCGCTCTTGTCGCCAGCGGACATTGTGGCCGCTCAACTGCCGTGATTTCATAAAGCCACCTGCGTCCGCGTGCCGCATGTCCGGCACGCGACTCAATCCAGAACCACGCCCATCCTCCGTTGAAGAAGCTGCTATCGGATGCGAACTTCCAGTAAACCTGGGGTAAAGGAGCACGGGCGATACGACGGTCTGCTACGTCTCGCCCGCCACGCGGGTGGCGATTGCGCCGTCCTGCTCATCGACATGCACGGCCAGTTGCTCGGCCACCTCGGCATCGAGAGCGCCGTTGCCCTCTCCCTGACCACCCTGCTTTCCCTCGATGCCGCCGCTACTCCCCTGCACCAGCACGGCCGCGAGCTGCACCTGCTCTCCAGCGAAACACTGCGCGACGAGGAAGGCTTTCCACGGGCCCGACTGCTGCTGCTTGGCAATGGCGACAGAGCGCTCAGCCAGGACCAGCAAGCCCTGCTGGCGGACGTGCTGGAACTGGGCGAAGCCCTGCTCGAGCGTGCCGGCGCGCCGCAGCGGGAAAGCGAGCGGCGCATGGCCCTGGCGGTTGACGGCAGCGGCACCGGGATCTGGGACCGCCACGTAACCACCGGCCAGATACATTACTCCAGCGCCTGGAAATCACTGCTGGGCTACGCCGACGACGAAATCGGCAGTTGCATCGAGGATGCCTATACCCGCATCCACCCGGACGACCTCGACTATGTGCAAACCGCCATGCGCGACCACTTCGAGGGCCGTACCGAATCCTATGAAGTGGAACACCGGCTGCAGCACAAGGACGGCCACTACCTCTGGGTCTGCAGCCGCGGCAAGGTGGTGGAGCGCGATGCCGCCGGCAATGCCCTGCGCATGCTCGGCACCACCACCGACATCACCGCCCTGCGCGAGGTCGCCGAACAACTGCGCGAAAGCGTGCAATTGCTCACCGACCTGACCAACGAAATCCCCGGCATGGTCTTCCAGTTCCGTCGTTTGCCTGACGGCACCGGCACCTTCCCCTACGTCAGCGCCGGCGTGCTGGACATCTATGGTGTATTGCCCGAAGAGGTTCGCAGTGACTCCAGCTTCCTGCGCCAGGTGATCCACCCGGAAGACCTGGACGCCTGCCTGGCATCCCTGGAGACCTCCGCCCTCCAGATGCAGCCCTGGCGCCACGAGTACCGCGTGATGATTCCCGAACGCGGAGTGTTCTGGCGGCAAGGCAATGCACACCCCAAGCGGATAGAGGATGGCAGCCTGATCTGGCACGGCTTCATCACCGACATCACCGAACGCAAGCGCATCGAAGCCGAGCTGCAACTGCTGGCGACGACCGACTACCTCACCCAGTTGCCCAACCGTGGCCACTTCATGCACCTGATCGAGGCCGAACTGGGCCGCGTGCAGCGAAGCGTGGAGCGCAGCGCGGCAATCCTGATGTGCGACATCGACCACTTCAAGGCGATCAACGACCGTTGGGGCCATGCCGTGGGTGATGAAGCGCTGCGCCACTTCGCCGGCATCCTGGCCCGGGCCATCCGTCGCGTCGACTTCGCCGGCCGCATGGGCGGAGAAGAATTCGCCGTGGTGCTGGGCGACGCCGACCTCGGCAGTGCCGAGGTGTTCGCCCAGCGCCTGCAGCAGCAACTCGCCGACCAGCCGCTGATGCACGCAGGCCAGCGCATACCGCTGACCATCAGCATCGGCGTCGCCGTCCTGGAATCCGGCGACAGTTCCGCCGAGGTCGCCCTCTCCCGCAGTGACAGCGCCTTGTACCGGGCCAAGCAGAACGGCCGTAACCGCGTCGAATGCCACTGACGGCAAACCCGCGAGGCAGAGCGCGCCGCCCGGCGCGCCTGTGGATGATCCCGCACAGCGCCATGAAAAAATGTGCAGAATTTTTCACCGTTAGCGCCGAACGTTTTAAATAATGGACTTTTCAGGACGCACAGCTATTTGAAAATATCATTCAAATACAATCACTTAAAATAATTGTCAGACAAGATATCGGCCATTATTTTTGACGCCCTCCGTCGAATTCGTTTGACATATTTAACGGCTCTGGCAGGCTGGTAGGCAGGTTTCGACCGGGAAACTTCGCCTTCTGTGCGCTCCCGGCAGTGCTCGAGGCCTCAGGTAGCGCGCCTTTCCGCTGCGCGCCTGCACAAAAACGATGGGCTGCAGCCCGTCCAAAGGTGACATATGTCCAACAGCAACATTGGCAACAAGAAACAGACTCTCCGAAAACCCGTCGTCCTGATGTCCATGGGCAGCCAAGAGCGCAAAGGCCACGACTATCAGGTAATGACCCACAAATACATCGTGCCCCTGGTCGAACAGTCCGATTGCGTGCCGGTACTGGTACCGACCTGCTGCGGCATCGAAGACCTCGAGCAATACCTGGACATGGCTGACGGCGTGTACCTGACCGGTGCCGGCAGCAACATCGATCCGACCCTGTATGGCCAGGAGAACGAAACTCCCGGCAAGGGCCAGGACAAGGACCGCGACAACTTCGACATCCCGCTGATCAAGGCCGCCATCGCGCGTGGCCTGCCGATCTTCGGCATCTGCCGCGGCATGCAGGAAATCAACGTGGCCCTGGGCGGCGATATCTACCAGAAGGTCTACGCCGAACCCGGCTTCAATGACCATCGCGAGAATCCCGAAGACCCGGTCGACGTGCAGTACAGCCCGGCCCACGGCGTTCGCCCGAAAGCGGGCAGCTGGTTGCAGCAGCTGCTGGGTGACGAGATCCGCGTCAACTCGCTGCATGGCCAGGGCCTGAAGAACCTGGGCAAGGGCATCGAAGCCATCGCCCACGCCGAAGACGGCCTGGTCGAGGCGATCCATGCGCCGACCCTTTCCTCCTTCCTCTTCGCGGTGCAGTGGCACCCGGAATGGCAGGCGGCGAAGAACCCCGACTCGGTGAAGATCTTCCAGGCTTTCGGCGATGCTTGCCGTCAGCAGGTGAAGAAGAAGCAGGCGCGCCAGCTGGCTGCCTGATTCGCTTCCCGCGTCATGAAAGAGCCCGGCCCTGTGCCGGGCTTTTTCTTTGGCGATCCCGACTGCGGCATACCCGCTCATTGATGGGTATCGCGTCGCTCCCCACCATCCTGCGTCCGGTTCCACCGGCCATGATGGAGCGAGGTCGCAGGATGGGTGGAGCCTGGGCGATACCCATGCGGAAAACGTCATCAGCCGCGCGAATGGCGCACCCTGCACGCCCTTGAGGGCGCCTCGGGCTAACCTTGGCGGTCAGCGATTACGCTTGACCGACCAAGGAACAGCCATGAGCAACGACCTTTTCTCCCTCAACGGCAAGACCGTGCTGGTCACCGGCGCCTCCAGCGGTATCGGCGCCCATCTGGCCCGCGTGGCTGCGCAGGCTGGCGCCCGCGTGGTGCTCGCGGCGCGGCGCACCGAGCGGTTGGCGCAGCTTGCACAAGCCATTCAAGCCGAGGGCGGCGAGGCACACGCCGTGGTACTGGACGTGACCGATCGTGCCAGTGTCGAGGCCGCGTTCAACAGCGCCGAGGCGCAGTTCGGCGTGGTCGACGTGGTGCTGAACAATGCCGGCATCGGCAACGGCCAACGCGCTCTGGAAGTCAGCGAGGAAGACTGGCGCGCCATGCTCTCCACCAACCTCGACGGCGTCTGGCGCGTCGCCCAGTGCGCAGCGCAACGCCTGGCCAAGGCCGGGCGCGGCGGCAGCATCGTCAACATCGCCTCGATCCTCGGCCTGCGCGTGGGCGGCGGCTACAGCCACTACTGTGCGGCCAAGGCCGGCGTGGTGCAGCTGAGCAAATCCCTGGCGCTGGAACTGGCGCGCTTCAACGTGCGGGTCAACGCCATCGCACCGGGTTACTTCAAGACCGAGATGAACGACGCCTACTTCGACAGCGACAAGGGCCAGGCGTATATCCGCGACACCGTCCCGATGCGCCGCCTCGGCCAGCTCAAGGAACTGGAAGGCCCCTTCCTGCTGCTGGCCAGCGAGGCCGGCGCCTTCATGACCGGTGCCGTGCTGGCGGTGGACGGCGGGCACCTGGTGAGCAGCCTCTAGCTACTCGCCCAACTCGAGAATCCGCTGTTCGAGGAAGCGCCGTTCCGGCTCCAGCCTGGCCAGCGCCAGTGCGCGCTGATAGGCCTCGCGCGCCTCGGCGCGCCGCTCGAGCCGGCGACAGAAGTCAGCGCGGGCGGCGTAGGCCAGGTGGTAATCCTGCAAATCGCCACGGGCGAGGATCGCATCCACCTGCGCCAGCCCGGCTGCCGGCCCGTCACGCATGGAAAGCGCCACAGCGCGGTTGAGCTCGATCACCGGCGAGGGTTGCATCGCCAACAGGATGTCATAGAGGCCGACGATTTCCGCCCAGTCGGTACTGGCCATGTCCGGCGCGGCGGCATGTACCGCCGAGATCGCCGCCTGCAAGGTGTAAGGGCCGGCGCGCCGGGTCGCCAACGCCGAGCTGATGAGCTGCTGGCCCTCGGCAATCAGCGCACGGTTCCACCCCGTGCGGTCCTGGTTTTCCAGGAGCACCAGCTCACCCTCATCCCCCGTGCGCGTTTCGCGTCGCGATTCATGCAGCAGCATCAGCGCCAGCAAGCCCATCACTTCGGCTTCAGGTAGCAGTTCGAGCAGTTGCCGGCCAAGACGTATGGCTTCAGCCGACAAGTCGGTACGGGTCAACGAGTCGCCGGCGGAGGCCGAGTAACCCTCGTTGAACACCAGGTAAATGACCCGAAGCACGCTGGCAAGACGCTCGGGCAGCTCCGCCGCTTCCGGAACCTGATAAGGAATCTGCGCATCGCGAATCTTCGCCTTGGCGCGCACGATGCGCTGGGCGATGGTCGAGGGCGTCGCGAGGTACGCGCGGGCGATCTCTTCGGTCTTCAGGTCGCAGACCTCGCGCAGGGTCAACGGCACCTGGGCGTTTGCCGGCAAGGCCGGGTGGCAGCAGGTGAAGATCAGGCGCAGACGATCATCCTGAACGCTCTCGTCCGCCCGCTCCTCCACCGATTGAGCGTCGACTTCCAACTGCTCGGCGATCTGCACCAGGGAGGCATCGAAACGCGAGCGCCGACGCAAGCCGTCGATGGCCTTGAAACGCCCGGCGGAGACCAGCCAGGCGCGCGGGTTGGCCGGCACGCCGTCGCGCCGCCACTGGTCCACGGCGGCGACGAAGGCTTCATGCAGGGCTTCCTCGGCCAGGTCGAAATCCCCCAGCAGACGGATCAGCGTCGCTAGCACGCGGCGGGATTCGCGGCGGTAGATATCGTCGACGACATCGCGCAAGGCCTGAGGGGCGTATTCATGCATGGGAAGCGTCGGTCCGTGGGCAGCAAAGGTACGCCTATCCTGCACGGATTTTCGGTCAATCAGGAACAGTTCGGACAGAGAGCTCGTTGCATGGCGTTGGGCCGGACATTGTGCGTTTCACCTTCCCAGGTTCCATTCACCACACCGCGAGGAGAACGCGACGTAGCGTGGCGAATGGCGAGTTTCAGAAACGTCTTAACGCGTGTACCGACAGACGGCGGCTCTAATAACCGAAAGCTCCAGTTCGAGAGCTTTTCAAGATCCAGCGAGTAACGTGCCTTGGCCATCTTTGGAAAACTAGCAGACTTCTCTGTCAGGGAAATCCTCTCCGTCATCGGTGGGCGGTCCGGCAATCTCTTGATCGAAAACGACGGGGGCCATCGCCTGCGCGTGCACCTGTCCGGTGGACGCATCACCCATGTCAGCTTTGAGCGCACGCTCGAGTCTTCCCACGAAATCTCACTGCTGCTCAAGCGCCTGGGCGAAGCCCAGGGCTCCTTCCACTTCGACAACCATCCGGACGATTCCGCCCCCTGCGGTTCGCTGTCACTTAACTGGGAAGAACTGCTGCTGCCCGCGGAAAGCGAGCGGCCGACCGACGAGCTGCCGCATCCGCAGACCCGCTTCATGCTGATCAAGGGGCGAAACGTGAAACTGCCCCACGCCCTCAACGAGTTCCTCGTGCGCAGCAGTCACTTGCTGGAGCGCGGCACCAGCGCCGAGCATCTGAGCGGCAAGCTGGGCATGCCGCTGGAAACCGTGCAGCTGCACCTCAAGCAGTTGCGCGAGGTGAAGAAGATCTGGCCCGTCCGCGCTTACTCGGAACACCAGCATGCCCCTCACACCCAAGAAAAAAACTCCCTCGCCAAACGCCTGCTGGGACGCTTTCTGAAATGAAATCGATCGTGAAAATCCTGGTTTCGGGCCCGGTTGGCGCCGGGAAAACCACCCTGATCCGCACCCTCTCGACCATCCCTGTGGTCAACACCGACGAGCTCAGCAGCGAGCAGATCGGCAAGAGCCAGACGACCGTGGCCCTGGACTTCGGCCAGATGGACCTGGGCGACATCAGCCTGCACCTGTTCGGCACGCCCGGCCAAAGCCGCTTCGACTTCATGTGGGAAGTCCTCAGCGAAGGCGCATTCGGCATGCTCCTGCTGGTCGCCTGCAACCGCCCGGGAGACTTCCCCAACGCCCGGCGCATTCTCGAATTCGTCACCAGCCGCCACCCCATTCCCTTCCTCATTGCCCTGACACACGGCGATGTCGCCACCAACGCATGGATGCCGGAAGACATCGCCGCCTACTTCGGCATACCCGCCGGGCAGGTCGTCTCGATCAATCCCGAAGTCCGGGAGAGTGCCGAACTTGCCCTCATTCAGCTGGTACGCCAGCTGTGCATCTAACGACAGAAAACGCTTCTCGGGAGGAGGTTTCACCATGAGTAAACAATCGGAGTTACTGGCGGCGCTCGATCGCCTGAACAAAGCGATTCCCTCGATCAAGGGCAGCCTGCTGAGCACGCTGGATGGCATTTCCATCGTTCAGGTCATCAATGATCAGGCAGTCGACCCCGCTCGCGTCGCCGCCATGTCCGCCACCGCCATCGGCGTCGGCAAGCGCATCAGCGAATCGCTGAAAGTCGGCAGCACCCGGGAGATCAGCCTGCAGGCCAGCGAAGGCCGAGTGTTCATCTACCTGGTGGGCAACAAGGCCTGCCTGTCGCTGGTCACGCTGCCCGACAGCAATACCGGCCTCATTCAGCTCGAAGTGTCCGACACCATCGAGCAGCTGAACGCAATTCTTTAAAAAGAGCAGACCATGAGCGAAGACCGCAAGAGCTGGGAGACCAAGAACGAGTTCATCGTCAAGGAGCTTCTGCAACTGATCGATATCTCACCGGAAGAGTGCGCCGTGCTGGCCAGCCTGCAGCCCCAGGCGAAAGCAGCTGCCGAGCAGTTGGTGGTGGATTTCTATGACCGCCTGCTCAAGCACGAGGCGACCCGCGAGTTCATCACCGACAGCAAACGACTGGGCACGACGCTGGCGGCCTGGTTCACCGAACTGTTCGGCGGCCAGTACGACGACGCCTACGCACTCAAGCGCCTGAACATCGGCATGGTCCATGTCCGGATCGGCCTGCCGGTGCGCTACCCGCTGGCGATGCTCGACGTCATCGCGCTGCATGGCGAAAAGGTTGCCGCCAGCAAGGGGCCGGGGGCCATCGCCGCCTTCCGCAAGATCCTTGCACTGGACGTGGCCACCTTCAACCAGTCCTACGAAAGCAACCAGCTCAGCCACCTGGCGGAACTGACCGGCAGCGAGCGCCTGGCCCGCCGCCTGCTCGCCGGCATGTAACGAGCCGAGCCGGCCAGCATCGCCGGCGAGGCGGTCGAAGCGATGGATCGCTTCACCCGCAGGAAGAGGAGACCGGGCCAGCACCGCCTCAACCGGCTTGCTCCAAGCCCTCCCCGGGAAGGAGAGGGCTACGGAGAAGGCGCGTTTTTGCAGGAACGCGCCGGCTCCTGCCGATACCGGTTCGGCCAACCTCAAGGCTTGGCATCGAACAACAGTTTCCCCGTCGCTGGGTCGAACGGAATGGAGAAGTGCTCGTGGGCGATCTTCCACTGCCCCGCCTCGCGCCGCAGGCCCACCGTCACCCGCGCCCAGGAGGCGTTGTGCTGGCCCTTGTCGTCGGTGCCGCCACAGTAGGCGAGGTAATGCCCGAAGGCCGTCTCGCTACCCCTCTCGAAGCTCAGCTGGTGAATCTCGAAGGTGGTTTCCTTGCACATCTGCGTGCAGTCGCGCCAGTGGCTGGCATAGGCCTCGACGCCCTGGAATTGCAGTTGCTTCACCGCATCGAAGGCGAGGATGTCACGGGTGTAATGGCGGGTGATGCCTTCCACGTCGCAGGCGCGCACGGCTTTCAGCCAGCTCTCCAGCAGCGCGTGAAGTTCGGCGTGGCCAGCGTTCATTTCAGCGGCAGTCATGGGATCTCTCCTGCTCAGGCTTCAGGAACCGCAGCAGTTGGGCGACTGCGGGGCTTCGTCGTATTCGTCATGGAAGCGCGTCCAGTTCATGCCCTTGCCCTGGTAGTCGGGCATGCCGCCCCAGCCTTCGCCACGCCCCAGCGGGGTGAGGTCGAGCAGGTGGTAGGTGAGCAGCGGCGCTTCCAGCCCGCGACCGTAGGTCGAGTAGCTGTGGAAAACCTGGTCGCCGTCGCGCAGGAACACGCTCATGCCTGGCTGCTCGCCGCGCACATGGTAATCCTGGCCCAGGCTCTCCAGCTCCGCCTTGTCGCGATAGTTGTATTCGACCGGCGCGACGGACTCGTCGACGCTGACGTGGAAGTCATAGTTGAAGTCGCTGCCAAAGGACGAATACCAGGGGAACTGCCAACCCATGCGGGCACGGAATGGCGCTATCTCTTCCAGCGGTGCGCGGGACACCATGGCGAAGGTGGTGCCACGGGCGTGCAGGTGCTCCAGGCGGCCAAGATTGTCGATCAGGTAGGAGCAGCCCTCGCAGCCCAGTCCCGTGTCGCGATGGAACATGAAGTGATAGACGATCAGCTGCGGCCTGCCCTCGAACAGGTCGAGCAGGCGCAGCGGGCCGTGTGCGCCTTCGAAGCGGTAGTCCCTGTCGATACGCACCACCGGCAGCTCGCGGCGCTGAGCGTTGAGCGCGTCGCGGGCCTGAGTGGCGGCCTTTTCCTGTTCCAGCAGGCGAACCCGCGCCTGGCGCCAGGCAGCCTGGGAAACAACGCGGGGAAAATCTTGATTGGCCAGTTTCATGTTGCACGCTCCTGGGGACGCTCCTGAGAAAGCCCCCGTTGCTCGTTGGGCCGGGCGCGGCGCTTGCCGCGCAGACGGGTGACGGCGAAGGCACTGACGCCGCCGGCGGAAAGGACACTGGTCACGGCCAGCGTCAGGGTCGATACGCACAGAGGGCACATGGCTCGCCTCCTTCAGGTTGCCGCTTGCATCAGCCCTTCTCGGCCAGCACCTTGAGGTTGGCCAGGCCCGCCTCGAAGTCCTTGCCGATGCGGTCCACATCGATGAACAGGTGCATGATCTTCGCCACGAAGGGCACCGGGCCGAACATCGCCCAGGTCACCTCGGTGCCGCCCTCGCGCGCTACCAGGGTGAACTCGGCGGTGTTGCTGGCCTTGAATGGTTTGAGGAAATCCAGGGCGATGGTGGTGCGGCGGCCAGGGTCGTTCTCGACGATCTCCATCCGCCCTGAGCCGGCCTTGCCGTTGCCGTCCCAGGCATAGACCGCGCCGCGGCCTTTCTCGGCGCCGGAAAGGGTGCGCTGCATACCCGGATCGAGTGCTTCGTAGGGCGACCATTGCCGCCACCGGTGGAAGTCCTCGATATAACCCTGGACCTTTTCCGGCGGCGCCTGGATGCGCAGGCTGCGCTCCACGCGGAAGGTGTCCGGGCGATTCGCCGCCAGCACCAGGACCGCCGACACGGCCAGTACCACCACCAACGCCATCCACTTGAGCATTCCATTCTCCCGCTGTTGCTTTCATAGGAAACGCCGGGCCTCAGCGCCCGGCGAAGTGACGGTCCCAGTCGCGCACCGGGCGGATTTCCACGGCGCCGAGGCGGCCGCTGGGAATCCTCTGCGCGACCTGCAACGCCTCGTTGAGGTCGCGGGCATCGATCAGCACGAAGCCACCGAGGTACTCGCGGGTCTCGGCGAACGGCCCGTCGGTGATCGACAGCCCCTGATCCCCGTGGCGCAACGTGGTCGCGCGCGCCACCGTCTCCAGCGCCTCGGAGGCGAGCACCCGGCCGGCACGGCGCTGGTATTCGTCATTGGCGAAACACTCGTCCATCAACCGCCGGTATTCGGGGCCGGACAGGCTGGAGAGGCGCTGGTCGTCCACGTAGATCAGGCAGAGGTACTTCATGGTCGTCTCCCCACGCAGTGCGCTGGCTGTTACCCCATAGTCGAAGCGCGCAGGCGGGAATCGACAAGCGGGAAAAAGTTTTTTCGTGCGACAGGTGACCATGCTCCGCTGAACCTCACCCAAGCGCTCTGCCTCGGGCTTGAGCACCGCTCGTCAGGCAACGGACCCACGCCTGCTTGCGCTTTCAGATTCGTCTCAGAGCGTTTCTGACACCGCACAGGGAAGATTGACGCGGGAAAAACCTGACCATGGAGCTCAAGAGAATGAAACTTCACGCAACCGCCCTGGCTATCGCAGCGACCCTCGCTGTGCCGGGACTTGCCTTCGCCGCCAACACCATCAACTTCAGTGGTGAAGTGACCGACCAGACCTGCTCGGCCGTCGTCGATGGCAACACCGATCCCACCGTCATCCTCGACAGCGTGCCGGTCAGCGCCCTGAACGGTGCCGTCGGCCAGACCACCGGCGAGACCAGCTTCACCCTGCAACTGACCGGTTGCGCCGCCCCCAGCGGCGCCGACGAGCACTTCACCACCCTGTTCCAGGCCACCAACGCCACCGCCTCGGGCAACCTGACCAACACCGCTTCCAGCGGTGCGACCGGTGTAGCCCTGCAACTGCTCGACGGCCCGGCCGGCACTCCGGTGAACCTGGCGGGCGGCGCTGCCGTGGCGGCCGGTGACATCGTCCTGGCCGACGGTGAAACCAGCGCCAGCTACGACTATGCGGTGCAGTACATCTCCGAAGCGACCACTGTGACCCCTGGTCCGGTACTCGGCTCGGTGACCTACACCCTGCGCTACGAGTGATACCCCGCGGCACCGCCCCCCGGTGCCGCTTCCCCCCATTGCGCCGCGTCGTTCAGGGGTGACCGCCCGCGGAACGATCCGGCAAGACAGGTGAACCGGATGAACGCCCTCCCACTTCGCGCGGCGACGCTCGCCCTCGCCCTGCTGGCATCCTTCACCGCCACGCTCGCCCAGGCCAGCGTGGTGATCACCGGCACCCGTGTCATCTACCCCGGCGACGCTCGGGAAAAGACCGTGCAGATGACCAACAAGGATGGTTTCCCCAACGTCATCCAGGCCTGGATCGACGTCAACGATCCCGCCTCCACGCCGGACACTGCCAAGGCACCATTCGTGGTGAACCCCTCGGTGTCGCGCCTGGCGCCCGGCAGCGGCCAGTCCCTGCGCATCCTCTACACCGGCTCCGGTCTGCCCCAGGACCGCGAATCGCTGTTCCACCTCAACGTGCTGCAGATTCCGCCGCGCAACGCCGCCAAGGCCGACCAGAACCAGATGCTGCTGATGCTGCGCAACCGCCTGAAACTGTTCTATCGCCCGGCGGGTATCGCCGGCAGCCCGGAGCAGTTGCCCGAGAAGCTGCGATTTTCGCTGGTGCAGAACGCTGGCAACTGGAGCGTGAAGGTCGAGAACCCCACCGGCTACCACGCCTCCTTCGGCGGCGCGACGCTCAGCGTCGGCGAGCGCCAATGGCAGCTGCAACCGAGCATGATCGCTCCCATGGGCCAGGCCCAATGGCAGGCGCAGAAGCCCTCGGCATTGCCCGCCGGCCCTGCTCGACTGTCCGCCCTGCTGATCAACGATTACGGCGCAAGAGTGGAACTTCGCCATGATCTGCCGCGTTGACCTCGGCCTTGGACCGCGGCTGCCCTTCGCCCTCGGATCACTCGCCATGGTGGCCGCAGGCCTGGCCCAGGGCGATGCGGACTACCGCTTCGACGACAACCTGCTGATGGGCTCGGGCCTCGCCGGCGGCAGCCTCGAGCGCTTCAACCGCGCCGACCAGGTGGACCCCGGCACCTATCACGTCGATCTCTACCTCAATGGCCAGTACGCCACCCGTGCCGAAGTGGAAATGCGCCAGCGCGGCGAGCGGACCGAGCCCTGCTTCAGCGAACGCTTCCTGCGCCAGAGCCTGGGTACGCGTCCCGACCCGAAGGCCGGCAAGGACGACCAGGGCATCTGCCTCTGGCTCACCGAGCGCCTGCCCGACTCGACCTGGAACCTCGACACCGCGCGCCTGCGCCTGGACCTCTCGGTGCCCCAGGCGCTGCTCGACATCAAGCCGCGCGGCTACGTCAGCCCGGACGAGTGGGACGCCGGCAGCACCATGGGCTTCATCAACTACGACGCCAACCTCTACCGTTCGAGCTTCGAAGGCTCCAGCAGCGGCGGCGATTCGGACTACGGCTACCTCGGCCTGAACGGCGGTGTGAACCTCGGCCTGTGGCGCCTGCGCCACCAGTCCAACTACACCTACTCCAGCTACGCGGGGAATACCCGCAGCGACTGGAACAGCATTCGCACCTACGCTCAGCGCGCGCTCCCCGGCCTGCGCAGCGAACTGACCCTGGGCGACAGCTACACCGAGGGCAATCTGTTTGGCAGCCTGGGCTACCGCGGCGTACGCGTGGCCACCGACGACCGCATGCTGCCCGACTCGCAGCGCCAGTACGCGCCCCAGGTGCGCGGCACCGCGAACAGCAATGCGCGGGTGGTCATCAGCCAGAACGGCCGGAAGATCCACGAAACCACCGTGGCGCCGGGCCCCTTCGTCATCGACGACCTCTACGGCACCGCCTACGACGGTGATCTGGACGTACAGGTGATCGAGGCCGACGGCAGCGTCTCGCGCTTCTCCGTGCCCTTCTCCGCCGTGCCAGAATCCATGCGCCCCGGCCTCTCGCGCTACAGCGCCACGGTCGGGCAGGCGCGCCAGTATGGCGACGGCAACGACCTGTTCGGCGACCTGACCTACCAGCGCGGCCTGACCAACGCCCTCACCGCCAACCTCGGCGCGCGCGTCGCCGAGGACTACCTGGCGCTGCTCGGCGGCGGCGTGCTGGCGACGCCCTACGGCGCCTTCGGCATGAACACCACCTTCTCCAGCGCCACCGTGGAGAACAACCAGCGCAAGCAGGGCTGGCGCGTCGGCCTGAACTACAGCCGGACCTTCCAGCCGACCCAGACCACCCTGACCCTGGCCGGCTACCGCTACTCCACCGAAGGCTACCGCGACCTCGGCGATGCCCTCTCGGCACGCGATGCCAGCGACCATGGCGACACCTGGGACTCGAGCAGCTACAAGCAGCGCAACCAGTTCACCCTGCTGGTCAACCAGGGCCTGGGGCAGTACGGCAACCTCTACCTGTCCGGCTCCACCGCCGACTACTACGACGGCAAGAGCCGCGACAGCCAGCTGCAGGTCGGCTACTCCAACACCTGGCGGCAGCTCAGCTACAACCTCTCCTATTCGCGCCAGCAGACCACCTGGTACCGCGACGTGAATGACGACTACGACCCGTCGCAGCCGCCGCAGTACAACCTGCAGCACGGCAGCAACCGCAACAACACCCTGACCCTGAGCGTATCGATGCCGCTGGGCTCCACCAGCCGCGCGCCGAACCTCAGCGCCATGGCCTCGCGGCGCTCCGGCGACACCAGCGGCAGCACCTACCAGACCGGCCTCAACGGCACCCTGGGCGAAGACCGTACGCTGAGCTATTCGCTCTCCGCCGGGCGCGACAGCGAAGGCCAGGGCACCGACTTCAACGGCAGCCTGCAGCAGCAGACCTCGGTCGCCACGCTCAACGCCGGCTATGCCGAAAGCGCCAGCTACCGCCAGGTCAACGGCGGCATGCGCGGCGCGGCGGTGCTGCATAGCGGCGGCCTGACCCTGGGCCCCTACGTCGGCGATACCTTCGCCCTGGTGGAAGCCAAGGGCGCCAACGGTGCCGGTGTGCGCGGCGGCCAGGGCGCACGGGTCGACAGCAACGGCTACGCCGTGGTGCCCTCGCTCTCGCCCTATCGCTACAACCCCATCAGCCTCGACCCGCAAGGCATCGACGAGAACGCCGAGCTGGTGGAGACCGAACGCAAGATCGCGCCCTACGCCGGCGCTGCCGTGCGCGTCGAGTTCAAGACCCTGACCGGCCACCCGCTGCTGATCCAGGCCAGGCTGCCCGATGGCCAGCCGCTGCCGCTGGGCGCCGACGTGCTCGACGGCAATGGCGTGAACATCGGCATGGTCGGCCAAGGCGGGCAGGTTTATGCCCGTGCCGAAGGCGAACAGGGCCGGCTGCGCGTGCAATGGGGCGAGCGGGCGGAAGACAGCTGCTTGCTCCCGTACGACTTGAAAGGCGCCAACCTCGACCAGGTGCTGGTGCGCCTGCAGGCAACCTGCCTACCGGAGGCTTCATGAACCCCATCCTGCGCAGCCTGCCGCTGCTCGCCCTGCTGCTTGCGCCAACGGCCTGGGCCACCTGCTACAAGGTCACCAGCGTGGGCACAGCCACTACCACGCTGACCTACCAGATCCGCCCAGGCGAAGGCGTCGCCGGTGCCTGGCCGGGCGACGGCGCCTGCGATACCTGCAATGGCTCCCTCGGCCTGCCCAGCGTGATCAACGTCAGCGATGCCAGCTTCCAGCCCGACGGCACCCTGATCGCCAGCGCCGTGTCACCCATCACCCAGTACGGCAACTCCGCCGGCTACGACGCCGAGCGCGTGTTTTTCCGCTGCGCACCGGGAGACGCGGTCTACGAGATGTTCTCCACCAATGCCGACGACCTCTACAGCGGTTGGTACCAGGGCGGCGACAGCGTGGGCAACTCCATCGGCCTGCAATCCGCCTACCGCACCGCGTGGCCCAATGTGCTGCTGCGCCTGACCCACGTGGAAACCGGCCAGTACTTCACCGATGTCTGGCGCGAGCGTCAGCTCAGCGGGCTGGACATCGACTCGCGCGGTTTCCAGCTGGTCAAGGCGAAGAACCTCAGTGCAGTGCGCGCCGAACTCTTCAGGGCGCCGCTGGAGACCACCCAGGGTTATTCGCCGAATACGAAATCGCAGCTGTATGGCCGCACCCAGCCCGCCGGCTACATCGCCATCAAGGGGCCGGGTCTGAACTACCCCAACGTCGGCCAGACCCACTACGCCAACTACAGCGGCTGGCATTACAACTGGCCGGGGGCCATCGGCCTGTACGGTGACGTGACACTCAAGCGCTACCCGACCTGCGCCGTCACCAATGTCACGCCGCACGTGGTGTTTCCATCGATCTCCATCGGCGAGATCAACGCCGGAGCCAACCGCGAAATGCCCTTCCAGGTCGACTTCAAATGCCAGAGCGGCGTGCTCAGCAGCACCACCCCCAGCACCAGCCAATCGGGCACCAGTGGCACCGCGCTGGGCATCAAGGTCTCCGCCGGCGCGCTGGCCGCCTCCTCCGGGCTCGGGTTGGTCAATGCCAGCGGCGGACTGTCCTATCTGGTTTCCGACCGCTACGGCGAACCGGGCATGGCCCAGGGCGTCGGCATCCGCCTGCTGCGCAACGGCAGCGCGATGAACCTGCTGGCCAGCGAGGATTCCGCCAACGGCAGCAACGCCGAAGCGCGTGGCTGGTACCCGGTAATCGGCAACGCCTCGAACAAGACCGGCGAAGTGGGCGGCATCTCCCAGTACAGCGAAACGTTCCGCGCCCGCCTGGAAAAGCTCAGCCTCGGCAGCAAGCCCACCGTCACCCCTGGCCGCGTGGAGGCCACCGCGCAGGTGGTGATCCGTGTCCAGTAGCTGGCTGCGCGCCGCCCTGCTCGGCCTGGCGATAGTGGCAGGGACCAGTGCCCATGCCGGCGTCACCGCCGAACGCACGCGGGTCATCTTCGAGCAAGGCAAGCGCGAGACCTCGCTGGCACTGGTGAACCAGAACAGCTACCCGGTCATCGTGCAGACCTGGATCGACGACGGCGACCTCGACAGTGCACCGCAGACCGCCCAGGCGCCGATCATGCCGCTGCCGCCGGTGTTCCGCCTGAACCCCGGCCAGCAGCGCAGCCTGCGCCTGCTCCATACCGGGGAAAAACTCCCCACTGACCGCGAATCGCTGTACTGGCTCAACCTCTACGAGATTCCACCGCAGTCCAACGAGCCCCTGGCCGAAGGGCAGTCGCGCCTGACCGTCACGCTGCGCACCCAGATGAAGGTCATCTCCCGGCCGCACTCGCTGGCGAAAGACGCTGAAGAGGCTCCGCGCCAGCTGGTTTTCCGGCGGGCCGGCAATTCCGTGCAGGTGGAAAATCCCACCGCCTACTTCATCACCCTCGCCGGCGCCGAAGTGCGCCAGGGCAACACAGGTTCACTGCTGCCGGCCGAACTGCTCCCGCCGTTTTCGCAGCGCATGTTGACGCCCGCGCAGGGCTTGCCGGCGAACGCTGGAGAGGTGCGTTACCTGTGGATCGACGATGGCGGGAACAGCCAGCAGGGCGAGGCCGAGCTGCGCTGAGAGAGGCACCCGCCCGTGCCGGCTGACGCCATCGTTTGTTTCTGCACCGAACAGTCCCCTCTCCCGCTTGCGGGAGAGGGTTAGGGTGAGGGGCTCTTGATCTGGCAGGTGCGGAGCCTCAGGAAGAGGACAGTTGGCCTACCATGGACTGCAGCATCGGGGCAGTTCGCGAGCAAGCTCGCTCCTACAGGCGCATCCTGGGCCCGGCTTACTGGAACAGATTGGCCATCACGCAGAACGTCAGCAGTGCCTGGTCGGTGTCCACGTCCAGCTTGCGCATGGCGGAGATCTTCTGCGCGCTCACGGTCTTCACGCTGCGGTTGAGGAGCAGGGCGATATCGCGCACGCTCATCCCCGATACGAAATGGCGCAGCACCTCGTACTCCTTCACCGACAGGCTGGCGATGCGTCCCTCCACGTCGTCCCCGCTGGCCATCACGCTGTTCGAGGACTGCATGCCCGGCCCACGATAGATGCGGTCCTGGGTTAACGCCTTGAGCGCCACCAGGATCTCGTTGAGGTCACCGTTCTTCAGGATCACCCCCGAGACCCCCAGGTCGTAGAGGCTGGAGAGGATCAGCGGGTTGGACAGCATGGTGAGAATCAGGATGCGCGTGTCGGGGAAGTTGCGCAGCAGGTACTCGATCAGCTTGATCCCGTCGCCATAGGTCTGGTCGCCCGGCATGTTGTAGTCGGTGATGACGATGGCCGGGCGCTGCTCGCGGTACAGGGCCACCAGCTCGCTGGAGTTGTGCGCCTCGCCGATCACCTCGAAGCGATCATCCCTCTCGATCACCTCGCGAACGCCCATCAGGACGATGGGATGGTCGTCCGCTAGTGCCACTCTGACTTTTTCCATGAGTTTCTTGAGTCCCAACGTTTGCGATCGTCGGTCGGCCACAGGGCACGACCACTATTCCAGAGTAGCCCCGGTTTCCGGACAGGCTCTCAGAGGCTGGCCAGGGCCGCCTCGATTCGTCCCAACAGTATGGTCACCGCCGCGGACAGTTCCGGCCCGGCGGGCTGCGCAATCAGCGCCTCCTCCACCGCACCGCAGGCATCACTGAGACCATGGGCCTGGACCACAGCCAGCGCGCCGCGCAGGCGGTGCACCTGCTGACGGACGGTGGCCAGGTCACCGGCCTGCAAGGCATCGGTTACGCCCTGCATATCCTGGCGCATGGTACGCAGGAACAGCTCGCGCATCTTTGCCGAGACCTGAATGCGGTCCTGTGCCGGCGCCACGGGCGTCTCTTGGCTTTCCGGCGGTTCGACCGCAGCATGGCCGCAAACCTTGAGCAGCCCGTCATGCAGCGTACGCAGGCTCATCGGCTTGACCAGCCAGGCATTCATGCCCACCGCCATGCAGCGCTCGCCCTCCTCGCGCAGGGCGTTGGCAGTGACGCCGATGATCGGCAGCCAGCTATCTTGCCGGCGCAGCTCCCCCACCAGTTCATAGCCATTCATCACCGGCATGTTCACATCGGTCAGCAGCGCATCAAAGGCGCCCGGCGCCCAGCGCTGCAAGGCCTCGCGGCCGTTGCTGGTGAGCGTGACGCGGCACCCCAGCTCTTCCAGCTGTTCCTTGAGCAGCGCCTGGTTGATCGGGTTGTCCTCGGCCACCAGTACCCGCAGGCCCAGCTTGCCCAGCCGGGCAACGCGCGGCGTCTGTCGGACCTCGCCATCCCCTCCCTGTTGCGCCAGGCGCAAGGCCTGGGCAATGCCGGCGAGGTGATAGAGACTGACCTCCCAGCCCTGCGCCGAGGCCTGTGGCTGCGCACCGGCCTCGGTCAGTGCGCAGACCCGCGCCCCGTTCCATAGTGGCTCATCTTCGGCACTCAGCAGGTCCAGCAGCACCGCGCCGGGCGGAACGGCCGGCGGCAGCTCGTCCTGAACCAGCGCAGAGCCTCCCCAGCACTCGATCCACGCCGCCAGACTCTGTGCCAGCTCCTTCACCGGTGCCCGCACGTAGATCGGTTGCGGCAACAGGGATGAGCCATCGACCAGCGGTTGCACGCGCTCCAGAGTCGGCAGGGCGAGGGTGAAGGTGAAGCTGCTGCCCAGCCCGGTTTCGCTCACCACACGCAGTTGGCCGCCCATCAACTGGCTGAGCCGCGCGCAGATCGACAGCCCCAGGCCGGTGCCGCTGACAGTGTGCTCATGGCCATGGGCCTGGTAGAAGGGCTCGAACAAACGCTGCTGCTGGGCGTCGGACATGCCGATGCCGGTATCCGTCACCTGCCACTGCAGGCTTGTTTCGCCAGCCTCACCGATGACGGTACGCAAGCGCAGCACCACACGGCCGATGTCGGTGAACTTCAGCGCATTGCTCAGCAGGTTGGCGAGAATCTGCCGGATGCGCACCGCATCGCCGCGCACCAGCCCCGGGACGTTCGCATCGATGCAGGCATAGAGCTGCAACTGCTTGCCCTCGGCCACCCCAGCGTACCCGGCGACCACTTCCTCGGCCAGCTCCAGCGGGTTGAACTCCACTGCCTCCAGCGCCATCTGTCCGGCCTCGATCTTGGACACGTCGAGGATGTCGCTGATCAACTGCAAGAGGGTCGAGGACGAGCGCTGGATGGTGGCAAGGTAGTCGCGCTGCTGGTGAGTCAACTCGGTCAGCCCGAGCAGTTCCAGCGTGCCCAGCACGCCGTACAGCGGCGTGCGGATTTCATGGCTCATGGTGGCGAGGAACACCGATTTCGCCTCGCTGGCGGCATCCGCCGAGAGCTTGGCATCGGCCAGCATCTGCTGTGCCTGCTTGTGCGCGCTGATGTCGTTGAACGCGCAGAGCACCACGTTCTCGCCGCGATAGCGGGTCGGTGCGAAACTGGCATGCAATGCGCGCCCTTCCACCTCGAAGACCACTTCGCCGCTCATCTCGCCGCTGCGATCATCCAGGTCCCACTCCCGGCTGACGCGGGTAATGGCCTCGGCATCGCCCAGCCAGAGCTTGGCCAGCCGGTTCTGCATCACCACCTCGTGGCTGCCGTGGCGCAGCACGCACAGCGCCACCGGCGCGGTCTGGATCACCGCGCGGCTGAAAGCGTCGCTCTCGACGATTTCCAGGTGCGCGCGGCGCGCCGGCCTGATCACCCGTCGCGAATACCAGCGGATGGCAAACCAGCCGCCGGCCAGGCTGCCGAGAACCAGCAGCAGGCCGCCAAGGAACTGCCACTTGGCGTAGCGGAAGAAACTGGCGTAGCTCAGGCGATAGAGTGCGGTCCAGCCGCCGTCTGCACCGCTGTGCACCTTGAACACCATGCCCCCGGCACTCAGGTTCAAGCCCTCGTCGTAATCCCCCGCCGAGCCCACAGAGTCGATCAATACCCGCCCATTGGGCGAAATCAGCTCCAGTTGGTCGAACACCGGGCGGTCGAGAATCTGCTCGAAGTCGTTGATCCGCTCCAGGTCGAGCAGGGACACCGCCACCACCTGGCGATCCAGGTCCGAATCCCACCAGAGCTTGTCCGGCAGATCGACGCTGACGAACCCGAGCAGCTCACGCCCTGGCCCGCCGGTGTAGGACTCCGCCTGGGCCCAGTGCACTTGCGTGTCGCCGCGCTCCGGCTGGCGGATTTCCAGGCGATGGCGTACCTGGTCGACCACCGTCAGGTAGCTGCGCCGGGTCAGCGGGCGCTGGCCGCGGAAGTTGCCGATGGACGGCACCGCCAGGCTGGTCGGTCCGCGCAGATCGATCACCAGCACCTGCGGAGACGGGAATACCGACGTGCTCCAGTAGCTGCTGTAGAAGTTCGCCAGCATCACACCGAAGGAGAACGGCCCCGGCTTTTCCTGCGGGCCGATGTGGCGCACCTGCTGCGCCAGGGTGAAGGGCATGGCGAAAGAGAATTCGCGTCCCTCATGGATTTCCATGCCCTTCTCTCGGACCAGCATGCGGCGCTGCAGAGGGATGACGTTCAGGTCTTCGCGCTGGGTCGACTCATCGCTCTGCTGGGCGATGCGCGCCAGGAAAGCCTCGTGTTCATGGATATCACCCACCAGGCGGGTGAAATGGAAGTGCACCTTGTCACGCTCTTCCTGCACGACCCGGCCAAGCGCCCAGTAACAGGCGCCCACCAGCATCAGGGCGAGGGAAACGGCACAAAGCAGCACGACATTCAGGCGCAGCGAGGAGCTGGCCAGTTTACGAATCGAGCCGTGGTCATGTTCCTTCATGCAAAGCGTCCGGTATCG
The DNA here is from genome assembly GCF_020401845.1 of Pseudomonas sp. HS-18. Lineage (NCBI taxonomy): Bacteria > Pseudomonadati > Pseudomonadota > Gammaproteobacteria > Pseudomonadales > Pseudomonadaceae > Pseudomonas > Pseudomonas sp. HS-18. Next base: position 1,359,650 of record NZ_CP084413.1, on the reverse strand, counting down.
CGGAAAGTGGCGGCGGAGGGCCCGCCGGATACCAGCAGACTGTAGATGTGAGTACGGGATAAGGCGACCCGACAGCGCTCGGAAGGCCGACGATCGTTCTTGCATCTGCGATGTATCTGCCGTGGATCAATGAGCCATGGCGGAGCGCTCCTGGAGCAACTGACGGGTGAATACCGCCGGCGGCACTGCTTCGGAGAACAGGAAGCCCTGGGCGCAATCACAGCGCAGCCGGCGCAGCAGCGCCAGCTCGTCGGGGTGTTCGACGCCCTCTGCGATCACCTCCAGCCCCAACTGCCGCCCGAGCTTGACGATGCTTTCCAGCGCCGCTGCCAGTCCGTCGTCATCCAGGCAACCATGGACCAGCGCGCGGTCGATCTTCAGCTCCGTGAACGGCGTCGAGACCAGATTGTACAGCGAGCTGTAGCCCTGGCCGAAATCATCCTGCGCCAGGCCGAAACCCTTCATGCGCAAGCGGCAGGTGCCGGCGTAGTAGTTGGCCGGGGTCGCCGTGCTGCTGCACTCGAGCAGCTCGAAGACGATGTGTGCCGGTACCCCGCCACGGGCGGCAACGAAGGCGGCGAGGCGATCGGGCAGCTCGGGATCGTCCAGCAGATGAGTGGGCAGATTCACCGCCACCGAGAGGTGAAAACCCTGCCGGCCCCAGTCGGCCTGCGCCTGCAACGCCTGTTCGAGCACCGTCCAGAGTAACGGCTCGTCGAGCCCCGCTGCGGTCAGTGCAGCCATGAAGCTGCCCGGCTGCAACACGCCATGGAGCGGATGCTCCCAGCGCACCAGCGCTTCCGCCGCGACGATGCGGCCATCGATCAACGACGCCTTGGGCTGGAACCAGGCGCAGAACTGCCGTTGTGCCAGGGCCTGCTCCAGGTCGCCGCGGGTCGGCGCAGCGATCACCGGCGCACGGTGCTGCTCCGCGCGCACCTGCCGCGAGACGAGCTTCTCCAGCAGCCGGCGAATCACCGGCGCGCGGGCCGGCTTGGCGATCTGCTCGAGCACGGTGATGCCGTGGGCGCGGGCGACCATGCAGGCACTGCCCATCAGCGAGCGCGACGCCGAGCTCATGATCGCCAGTAGCGGGGGATGTCTCAGCGCAGCGAGCCGCTGGATCAGTTGCACGCCATCAAGACCGGGCATCATCAGGTCGCTGACCACCAGATCGAAGCCCTCCTGCTCCAGCCAGCGCAGCGCCTCGGCGCCATCCTCGGCAGCGCGCAGCTCCACGACGCCCTGCTCGCGGAACAGGTTGAGCAGGTACTCGCGCTGGAAGGGTTGGTCTTCGACGATCAGGATTCGCTGATGTCGCATGGCGGCACCTCCGCGGGCAGGCTGGTGAGGCATTGGCGCAAGGTGCGCAGGTCCACCGGCTTGAGCAGGCAGAGGTTCATGCCAGCGGCGAGGCAACGTTCGTTCTCCTCGTGCATGGCGTTGGCAGTGGCGCCGATGATCGGCCCGCGATAGCCGCGCTGACGCAGCGCCCGGGCCAGCTCGTAACCATTGAGATGGGGCATGTTGACGTCGGTGAGCACCACATCGAAGGCATCCGGCTGCCAGCGCGTGAGCGCCTGCCGGCCGTCGACGGCGAGTTCCACCGTACAGCCGAGGGTTTCCAACTGATCACGCAGGATCAGTTGGTTGATCGGGTTGTCCTCCACCAGCAGCACGCGCAGGCCCAGGCCGATATCCGGCAGGGCTTCAGCCAGGCGCGCGGCCTCGCCGCCCAGGCAGCCCTGCGCCACCGCCAGGGCCCGGCGCAGCCCTTCGAAGTTGTAGCGGCCGACATGCCAGTCGCAGCCTTCCTGGCGCGGCTGCTCGCCGCCCAGGTCGGTCACCAGCACCCGGCAGCCCCGCCAGGTGGGCAGCGGCTTGCGGTCATGGGGATTGAAGCGCAGGTCCACCAGTACGCTGGAGGCTTCTTCCTCGACCGGCTGGTCGCAGGCCACCACCTGGGCCCGCGCGCCCCAGCGGGCAATCCAGCCGCAGAGGCTTTCGGCCAGCTCGCGGGTCGGCGCATGCACCCACACCATCGAGTTGTGCAGCCGGGGTTCGCTGAAAAGCTGCCGGTCAACGCATTGCAGGGGCAGGCTGAGGGAAAAGCTGCTGCCCAGCCCGACGTCGCTGACGACCCGCAATTGCCCACCCATCAATTCGGTAAGCCGCTTGCAGATCGACAGGCCCAGGCCGGTACCACCGGCCACGCGGGCGTTGCCGGACACCTGGTAGAAGGCGTCGAAGAGGTGCGTCTGCTGGTCCTCCGGGATGCCGATGCCGGTATCGGCCACTTGCCAGTGCAGCGTGTCATGCCACCCCTCGCCCGGCTCCGAACGCACACGCAGGACGATGCGCCCGCTGTCGGTGAACTTCACCGCGTTGCTCAGCAGGTTGTTGAGGATCTGGCGGATGCGCGTCGCGTCGCCCAGCATTCTTTCGGGCATCTGCGGGTCGCAGCAGGCATAGATCTGCAGGCCCTTGGCGCGGGCGGCGGCGGCGTAGGACTGGACGCTGTCGAGGGTCAGTTCCAGCGGCGAGAACTCCACCGGTTCCAGGCCCAGCTGGCCGACTTCGATCTTCGAGACATCGAGCACATCGCTGATCAGTTGCAGCAAGGTCGAAGACGAGCGCTGGATGGCACGCAGGTAGCCGGACTGCTGGTGGTCCAGCGCCGTACGGCCGAGCAGTTCCAGGGTGCCGAGCACGCCGTAGAGCGGTGTGCGGATTTCGTGGCTCATGGTCGCCAGGAACAGCGTCTTGGCTTCGTTGGCAGTGTCGGACAGGTGCTTGGCTTCGGCCAGAGCAGCTTCGGTCTGCTTGCGCGCACTGATGTCGCTGAAGGCACAGCACAGCACCTCCTCGCCTTTGTAGCGAGTCGGCGTATAGCTCAGGTAAAGATGCCGTCCGGTGTGGGTTTCCACCTCCTCCGAACCGCCTTCCTCGCCACTGTTGAACCCCCGTTCCAGCCAGCCGTGACTCCAGTAACGGCGCTCATCCCCAGTGCCCAGCCACTGCTGGGCGAGGCGATTCTCCAGCACGACCTCGGCATCGTTGCGGCGCAGCACGCAGAGCGCGACAGGGGCGGTCTGGATCATCGCGCGGGAGAAGCTTTCGTTCTCCACCAGGGCATTGAGACGGTGCTGCGCCGGGCCGATCAGGCGACGGTTGATGCGCCGGCACATGGCCCAGATCAGCACCGAGCAGCCCAGCAGGAAAGCCAGCGAGCCGAACAGGCGCGGCCAGAGCGGCACCAGCAGGTCGGACAGGTTGAAGTAGTAGATCAGCGACCAGTCGGAACTGCCCAGGTGCTTGAGCAGCGCCAGATGGCTGGGAATCAGCCCGGGCCCGCTGAAGGCGAAGTTGTCTCCGACCCAGAGGTCGCTGAACTGCAGGCCGAGTTGCGGCGCCACGGCGCTACCGAGGATCGCCCGGTGATCGCGGTCCAGCAGCAGGAAGCGTCCGGCCTCGGGAACACCGAGCGCGGCGGCGAGATCGGCACCGAACAGTTCCAGCCCCAGCCAGCCGTTGTCGCTTTCGCTGGTCACGCGGGTGAACAGGTACTGCCGGGACTGCGGGTCGGTCGGATCGGCGAGCCAACGCACCTGCTGCTCCTCCTTCGGAGTACCGGGCTGGCCCAGCGCTTCCAGCACCGAAGGCGGCACCACGGCATTGAGCGCAGGCGCGCCGTACAGGCGCGTGACGGCCCGCTCCGGGCCTGGCGAGACATAGATCAGGTTCAGCCGCTTGGCTTCCATCTCCGACAGATCGCGGCCGGACAGTGCCAGGCTCCAGTCAGAGCGCGGTTCGCCCAGCGTAACGAACACCTGCTCGTGAGGTGCCACCGGCACGTTCAGCTGGCGCCACTGGACCACGGGCTCGCGAGCCTTCCAGGTCACGCCCCGGCTGATGTGCTCCAGCAGCGACTCGCGCTGACCGAGGTAGTCCTGGGCCTCGTACATGGCTGCATTCATCTGCCGGCGCAGCTGCGAGACCTCGGTATTGAAGCTCGCCGCGAGGAACAGGCTGAGGGTGAAGAACAGGCAGGCGATCACTACCCAGGCCAGCAGACGAAGGAGCTTTCGGGCCGCCTTCGGGGTGGAAAAGGACGAATCCTGAGGACGAAGGAACTGCTTGAGTTTCATGGCCGCCAGCCTGGCGAAAAGCGGGCCACACGGACATCAGACAAATCTAAAAAGTGTGGAAACGCGGCTTGGCACCCAACCTTGCGGATTCAGGCATATGCCTGACATATGCCAAGCTATGAGCAACCGTTCAATGCTCTCTGATCTGGAGGCGCCCACGCCCACGACGACCGTTTCCTTGTTCCGCAACGGCAAGAATCAGGCAGTCCGAATCCCTCGGGATATGGAATTCAAGGGAGTGACGGAACTGGTGATGACTCGCGAAGGCGATACGCTCATCCTGCGCCCGTCGCGGCCCACCTGGAGCAGCCTCGCCGAGCTGGAACCTGTCGATGCCGATTTTCTGGGAGATCGGCCCGACGTGATTGCCCCCAGCCGGTTGGGCTTCGGCGATGACGAGGGTTGACCCGGTGGCCACGCCCGTCACCTATATGCTGGATACCAACATCTGCTCCTTCATCATGCGCCAGAACCCACCCCAGGTTTTGCAGCGTCTGCAAAAGGCCGCGGAGTCCGGCAACAGGCTGGTGATTTCGGCTATCACTCATGCGGAGCTTCGTTACGGCGCAGCGTCACCGAAAGCCCCGAAGGCGGTGGCAGCATGGATCGACGCATTGGTGCAACGCCTGGACGATGTGCTGCCCTGGGATATCGACGCGGTGGATAGCTCCGCGAAGCTCATGAGTCTCCTGCTCGACTCAGGAACGCCCATTGGGCCGAACGATACGGGCATTGCCAGCCATGCCTTGGCAACCGATTGCGTCATCGTGACCAACAACACCCGCGAATTTCGGCGAGTACCGGGGCTTGTCGTCGAAGACTGGTGCAACAGCGAACCGGCCTGACGGTACACCAGCCCAGTCCCCGGCACGCTTCATCCGGTCAAATGCCACTCAGTAACCCACTCGCCCGCTGTACTCGCCGCTCCGTGGCCGCCTCCAGCACCTGCCAGCCGCGCCCGGCGCTGGCCAGGGTGAACCATTGACGCGCGCGGGTAATGCCGGTGTAGACCAGCTCGCGGGTGAGGATGGGGTTGAGGCTGTCGGGCAGCAGCAGCGCGGCGTGGGTGAACTCCGAGCCCTGGGACTTGTGCACCGTCATGGCAAACACCGTTTCCACCGCCTGCAGGCGGCTCGGCAGGATCCAGCGGATGGCGTCGGTGCCATCGCCCGCCGGGAAAGCCACGCGTGCCACCCAGCGCACCGAACCATCGTCAGCCGTCTGCGGCAACGCCAGGGTGATGCCGATATCGCCATTCATCAGGCCCAGGCCGTAATCGTTGCGGGTGACCAGCACCGGGCGGCCGGCGAACCAGCCGTTCGCCGAAGGAATCAACCCTTCGCGTTGCAGCAGCTCGCCGATCAGCGTGTTCAATCCTTCCACGCCCCAGGGCCCGCGACGCAAGGCGCAGAGCAACTGGAACTGGCCGTGGGCTCCGAGCACCTGCCTTGCCCAGGCATCCAGTGCGTCCTGAGTGGCGTTGTCCGCCGGGCGCGAGCCGCTGACCACGCGCAGGTAGTGGGCGTAGCCGACCGGGCCGAAAAGGTCGCCGCCTCGCCCGCCGTCGATCACCAGATCGCGCAGGCTGCGGGTTTCCTGGGCATCCACGGCGATACGGGCGAGGTCTTCGTGCTGCGCTTTCCACACCTGGCGCAACGCCGGGATATCGCCGGCATTGACCGCTTCGGCCAACTGGCCGATGCCACTGTCGGCGCTGAAGCGATGACTGTGACGGAGCATGGCCACGGCCTGGTCGAGGTCGCTGCCGGCGCTGTCGATCAACACGTCGTCGATGGCGTCGCCGGTCACAGCTTGCAGCCAGTCGCGGGTGGCCGGGCGGTAATGGCCCTCACGGGCGCGGCTGCACAACTCGCCCAGCACCGCACCGGCTTCCACCGAGGCCAACTGGTCCTTGTCGCCCAGCAGGATCAATCGTGCGCGCGGCGGCAGAGCGGCAAGCAGCGAGGCCATCATTTCCAGGTCGACCATCGACGCTTCGTCCACCACCAGCAGCTCCAGCGCCAGCGGGTTGCCGGCGTGGTGGCGGAACTGGCGGCTGTCCGGGCGGCTGCCGAGCAGGCGATGCAGCGTGGTGACTTCGGTGGGGATCGCCTCACGCGCCGCTTCACCATTGGCCAGGCCGGAGAGGTCGAGGCGCTGCACGGCGCCAGCGATGGATTCGTTCAGGCGCGCAGCGGCCTTGCCGGTGGGCGCGGCGAGGCGAATGCGCAGCGCTCTTCCGCCCTCCCCCAGCGCCAGGCTTTGCAGCAGGGCGAGCAGCTTCACCACGGTGGTCGTCTTGCCGGTGCCGGGGCCGCCGGTGACGATACCGAAGGCGTTGCCGGCGACCAGTGCGCAGGCGAGCTTCTGCCAGTCCGCCCCCTGGCTCGTCTGAACATTGCCGGGCTTCTTCGGGAACAATGCATCGAGCGCCCGGCGCAGCTGGGCGGCGGGCAAGGCGGCCCGCAGCGCCTCACCCTGCTTCAGGCGCTGGTCGATGCCGGCGCGCACTTCCCGTTCGTACTGCCAGTAGCGGCGCAGATACAAGCGGCGCCCGGACAACACCAGCGGCGTCTCGCCCGGTCCGTCACCGACCAGGCGCGGATCGTTCAGCACGGCACGCCAGGCGTCGAGATCGAAACCATCGAGCAGCACACCGGGCAGCTCCGGCGCGTCCTTGGCGGAGTCGCCCTCCGGCGGTAGTGACAGGGCGAAGCGGCTGTCGGCCAGGGTCGCATCCAGGTCGAGGCAGACGTGCCCACGGCCGAGCTGGTGGCTGGCCAGGGCGGCGGCGAGAATCAGCAGCGGGTGGGCATCCGGCGCGCGCTCGACGAGGAAGGTCGCGAAGGCACGGTCCAGCTCGCGCAGCCAGCCGCGCTCAGCCCAGCGGCCGATCAGTTCGAGCATTTCAGTGGTGCTCTTCATGCCGGCACCTCCGCGCGGAACAGGCGGTCCAGCTCATCCATCAACGCCTTCGGCGGGCGTTCCAGGTACATGCCCTGGGTCGCCGAGGAACTGCCGCGCAGGAACAGGTACATCGCGCCTCCGATGTGGCGGTCGTAGTCGTAGTCGGGCAGGCGCGCCTGCAGCAGCCGGTGCAGGGCGAACAGGTAGAGCGCGTACTGCAGGTCGTAACGGTGCTCCAGCAAGGCTTCGCGCAACGCCTCCTGCGTGTAGGCCTCATCGTCGGCGCCCAGCCAGTTGGATTTGTAGTCGGCCACGTAGTAGCGGCCTTCGTGTTCGAACACCAGGTCGATGAAGCCCTTGAGCATGCCGTTGAGCAGGTTCGCCTGCAGCGTCGGCCGCGCCACGCCGCCCAGGGTATGGCGGATCACGGCGGCATCCAGGCGCTGGCTGTCGACGTTGCGGGTGGCGAACCAGAACTCCATTTCCTTCTGGAACGTCACCAGGCCGGCGAGGCTGACCGGCGTCGCATCGGGCACGCGGAAAGCCGTGCGCAGGTATTGCCCGAGCCAGCCGGTGAGCGGTCCGATCCACTCCTCCCAGCCGCGCAGGGCGCAGCGCCGGGCGATCTGGTCACGCAGCTGTTCTTCATCGACGTCGAAGTTTTCGTCGGCGGCCCATTCCAGCAGGCCATGGAGGAAGCTGCCGGGGTTCGCGCCGCGGGGGAAGGCGTGCAGGCTGAAAGGTGCCGGGACGACTTCCACCTCGCGCAGGTCTTCCAGGCTGCTTTCGCGCAACAGGTCTTCACTGGCGCTGATCGGCTCATCGGCAGCCGGCGCGGGAGCGATGTCGCTGTCGTCCTCGGTGGCCAGCGTCGCCAGGGCGGAGTAGCTGGCGATCCACCATTTCTCCGCCACCCGGCGGCGCGGCTCACGGGCAGCGCCCAGCTCACCGGCCTGTGCGCCGACGAAGAGCTCGGTGCCGATCTCGGGCGCCGGCTCCAGGGCGATCTCCAGCGCTCCTGCCTGCAAATCGCCCAGGCGCGTGGTCACCTCCTCGACGCTCAGCGCGTTGCCGCCACCGAGCAGGTAACCCATGGCGCCCTTGTGCAGCTCCGGGCTCTTGCTGTTGCTCATCACCAGCGGCGCCATGCCCAGCCACACGGCGTGACGTGCGCGGGTCAGTGCCACGTAGAGCAGGCGCATGTCCTCGCTCAGGCGCTCGTCGTTGGCCTGCTGGAAGGCCGCCTTGGCCTGCTCCTTGTCGCGGGACAACTCGACGACCCGCGATTCGCCGGACTGGAAGCTCGGCGGCGTGCCGCTCTTGCCGTCCAGCTCGCGCCAGGTGCAGATGAAGGGCAGCAGCACCAGCGGGTATTCCAGGCCCTTGGACTTGTGGATGGTCACCACCTTGATCAGGTCGGCGTCGCTTTCCAGGCGCAGGATTTCTTCGCTCGTCGGGCTCTCCAGCTGTTCGGCGAGCACCCGCAGCAGCGCATGTTCGCCGTCCACTTCCACGGCCTCGCGCTGCAGCCATTCGGCCAGGTGCAGCAGATTGGTCAGGCTGCGCTCGCCATCGGTCTCGCGCAGCAGTCGCGCCGGCAGGGCGAAGTCGGCGAGCAGGCGGCGCAGCATCGGCAGCACGCCCTGCTGTTGCCAGAGCAGGCGATAGTCACGGAAGCGCAGCACCATGGCTTCCCAGAAGCGCTCGTCCTGGTTCAGCCGCTCCAGGGTCGCCCAGTCCAGCGCCAGGCTGCGGGTGGCCAGGGCGATGCGCAGGGCGCCATCGTCGCCGGGGTCGGCGCAGGCGCGCAGCCAGTGCAGCAGGTCGACGGCCTCGGGGCTGTCGAACACCGAGTCGCGGTCGGACAGGTAGACGCTGGCGAGCCGGCGCCTGGCCAGTTCGCCGCGGATGGCCTCGGCCTCGCTGCGGCCGCGCACGAGGATGGCGATGTCCGCCGGGCGCAACGCGCGCCATTGCCCCTCGGCATCGCGGAAGCCGCTCTGTGCGGAGCTCAGCCAGCGCTGGATGGCGCTGGCGCTGCGCGCGGCCATCTCCTGGCGATACAGCGTGGAGCCACAGACCTGGCCGTCGTTGTCCAACTGCCAGAAGGTCATGGCCGATGCTTCGGCGCCTTCGAGCAACAGCGTCTCGTCACGCCCGCGCGCGCCGACTTCGAGGAAGGGCACGGGGTTCTCCTGCCCTTCCACCGCGAAGCGGAACGCCGCGCGCGGATGACTTTCGGCGAAGAGGAAACAGCTGTTGGCTGCATTGACCATCGCCAACGTGGAGCGATAGTTGGTGCCCAGCGTGTAGTGGCGCCCGGCGGTGGCGGCGCGGGCGCGCAGATAGGTGTGGATGTCGGCGCCACGGAAGGCATAGATCGCCTGTTTGGGGTCGCCGATCATGAACAGACCGAGGCTCCGAGGGTTCTCGGCGATGCGGTAGACGCGCTCGAAGATGCGGTACTGCAGCGGGTCGGTGTCCTGGAATTCGTCGATCAGCGCCACCGGGAACTGCTCGCGGATACGCTCGGCCAGGCGCTCGCCGCCACTGCCGGCGAGGGCACGGTCGAGGCGAACCAGCAGGTCGTCGAAGCCCAGCTCGGCGCGTTTCTGCTTTTCCGCTTCGAGGTTCTGCCGTACTTCATTCAGCGCATGCAGCAGCAGTTGCGGGGCGATCTCCGGGCGTTGCTCGGCGCGCTCGACCCAGGCGTCGATGGCCAGCAACGCAGGGTGTTCCGGCACCAAGGCCTTGGCCTTCACCTTGATCCGCGTCTGGCCGAACTTGGCCAGATTGTCCGGCGCATCGGCGCCCTCGCTCCAGGCATCGAGCGCTTCGATCCAGCCGGCAAAGACGCTGTCGTCATCCTTGCCGCGATAACTGTTGCCGTTGAGGTCGCCACGCAGGTTGCGCAGCAGCTCGGCGACGCCGGCGCGGTCCGCCGCCCAGGCTTCGCGGGCGCGTGTCTCGGCGGCATCGAGTTCGTCGTAGAACTGACCGGTGGTCTCCAGCAGCTCGCTGAGGGAGGCCGGGGCGGTCAGCGGTTGATCGGCATAGCGGAACCCGGCTTCCTGCGCCGCCAGCAGCGGTTGCAGGGCGCGGGCCAGCGCTTCGGGGCCGGCGTAGCAATGGCGTACGGCGTTGGCCGCCGCCACATCCAGCGGGTAGAAGTTGCGCCGCCAGTAGTCACGCACCGCTTCGGCGAGCAGTTCGCTCTGGTCGGCAGCGAGGTCCTGGGTGAACAGGCTGCCGCTGTCGAAGGCGTGCTCGCGCAGCATGCGGTAGCACCAGCTGTGGATGGTCGAGACAGCAGCCTCATCCATCCATTCGGCAGCCAGGCGCAGCAGGCGTGCGCAGCCGGGCCAGCGCTCGGGCGCATAGCTGTCGCGCAGCTTCACCAGCAGGCCGTCGTGCTTCTGCTCGGGCTCGGCGAAGCAGCGCGCGGCCTCGCCCAGGCGCGCGCGGATGCGTTCACGCAATTCCTGGGTCGCGGCTTCGGTGAAGGTCACCACAAGGATTTCCGGTGGGCTCAATGGTCGGCCAAAGGCAGCCTGTTCGCCGCCATGGTCGAGGACCAGGCGCACGTAGAGCAGCGCAATGGTGAAGGTCTTGCCGGTGCCGGCGCTGGCCTCGATCAGCCGGCTGCCATGCAGCGGGAATTCGAGAGGGTTGAGCTCGACTGCGCTCATGCTTGCGCCTCCTTGCGCTGCAGAATCGCGAACAGCGGCCCGTACAAGGCTTCGGCCCAGGCGGCGAATTCCTCGCTCGCATTGAGCGTGGCGAAATCCGGGTAGACCCGCGCCAGCGCTGCCGACGAAGCAGCCTCGCCACTCAGGTTGAAGCCGCCGTCATAGCGTTTGGCGGCTTCGCGGGCGGCACGTTCCTCATCTTCTCCGGCGGCCAGCCAGGCGAAGGCGGCCTTGCACGCCACCGGCAGCGGGCGACTCATGCCCTGGAACCACGCGTCCAGCAGTGCGTCCAGCTCGGCGCGCGCTTCCTGCGCCGGCAGCGGCGGGAACTCCAGGGTGCCGGTCAGGCCGACCAGCACGCTGGTCACCGGCTCGCCGCACAGCTGCAGCGCGAGATGGCGCACCCAGGGACGCACCAGCCCGTGCCATTTGTAACCTTTGCCCTCGTGAAGCTTGCCGCTGACCAGTTGCAGGCTGGCGAGCTGGCCATCGGCGTTGCGGCGCAGGCCACCGAGCCAGTCGGCCAGTTCGATGCCGGCATGCTCGTGGTTGAGTTCGCGCTGCTCCTCTTCCACCTGCGACCAGTGCTCCAGCTGTTCGCGGTAGCGGGCCAGCAGGTCATGCAGCGGCGCCACCAGCGCCTGGGCGGAGAAGTCGCCGAAGGCCGCCAGCGGCAGCCGTCCCTCGCGGCGCAGGCGTTCGACCTGGCCGGTGAGTTGCACGGCCAATTGATCGGCCTGCCAGTGCTGCTCGACCCACGGGCGCAGGCGCTCGCAGAGTTCGAATTGCAGCTGCCAGACGTCCAGCCCGTTCAGCTCGAAGGGCTCTTCGTCCTGGCCGGTCAGTTGCTCCTCGGCAAAGCGCACCTTGAGGCGCTGCAGGAAGAAGGCGCCGACCGGGTTGGCGAGGAAATCGGCAAGCACACGCAGGCCGATGGGCGCATCCAGCGCGAGCGGCGGCAGCGGCGCTGCATCGGTTTCGCCGTGGTGTTCGCGGTGCACGTCACGCCACTCGCGGGCGTAGGTGTAGAGGCCATCGACACCGTGCGCGGATGGCGCATCGAAATAGGCGCGGCTGAAAGGCTGCAGTGGATGCTCCAGGGTCAGGCCGTGCAGCAGGTCGCCGCCGTCGGCGTTGTGCCAGCCCGCGGCGAGGTGGTCGCGCAACTGGCCGACCAGCACCGACGGCGGCCGTTCGCTGTTGTCACGGATGCTTCGGCCGACCCAGCTGACGTAGAGCTGGCGGCGTGCCGAGAGCAGCGCTTCGAGCAGCAGGTAACGGTCGTCCTCGCGGCGCGAGCGGTCGCCGGGGCGGTAGTCGTTGCGCATCAGGTCGAAATCCAGCGGCGACTGCGGGCGCGGGTAGTCGCCGTCGTTCATGCCGAGCAGGCAGACCAGTTGGAAGGGAATCGCGCGCATCGGCATCAGGGTGCAGAAGCTCACCGCGCCGGCGAGGAAGCGCTGGTTCAGGCCGCCTGCGTCCAGGCCACCGAGCCAGGCCTCGCGCACCACCGAAAGCGGCAGCGGATCGTTGAAGCCGGCGTGGCCGCAGGTTTCCAGCCAGCCCTCCAGCAGTTGCAGGAGTTGCTGGCGCAGCAGTTCATCGTGGTCATCGGTGACCTGGAAGAAGTCTTCCAGCAGGGTGCGCAGGCGCTGTACCCAGATAGTGGGGGCCGCTTCCTCGGCGAGCAGCTCGCAGGCCTTTTCCAGCGCGCCGAGCAACCCGGCCAAGGGACCGAGCGCGGCGGCGTCGAGCCCGCCGATTTCCGCGTAGGGCTGGATGCCCTGGAAGGCCTCGCCCTCGCCCACCGCAAAGCCCAGCAGCATGCGCCGCAGGCCGAAGCGCCAGCTGTTGGCCTCGGCGGCGGAGGGCAGGCCGAGGCGCTCGCGCTGCTGGCCGTCGAGGCCCCAGCGCACCCCGGCGCCGTCGATCCAGCGGCGCAGCAGCGGCAGGTCGGCGTCGGCCAGGCCGAAGCGCGCGCGCACGGCGGCGACGTCCAGCAGGTCGAGGATTTCACTCACGGCAAAGCGGCTGTCGGGCAGCCGCAGCAGATGTTCCAGCGCCACCAGCAGCGGCTCGCGGCCACGCTGGCCCTGGTCTGCCAGGGTGTAGGGGATGAAGCGCCTGTCGTCGCGCGGCAACTGGCCGAACACCGCTTCGATGTGCGGCGCGTAGGGGTTGATGTCCGGGACCATGACGATCACGTCGCGCGGGCGCAACGTGGGGTCGGCGTCGAAGCGGGCGAGCAACTGGTCGTGGAGGATTTCCACTTCGCGCTGGGCGCTGTGGGCGACGTGGAAGCGCACCGAGTCGTCGGCCTGCGGATCGACCGCCGGCCAGTGTTCGCGGGTCTCGTTGATCGGCCGCAGTTCGAGGATGTCGTCCTGCAGCTGGCCGAGCAGGTTCGTCGGCTCGACCTCGCTGAACAGGTCGATACGCCCATTGCTCACCGCGCCCAGGCGCGCGCGGTAGGTTTCCGGGTCGTCGTACTGGTCGAGCAGGTTGATGTAGTCGCGCCCCTGCTTGCCCCAGGCGGCCAGCAACGGCTGGGCGTACTGGTGCTGCTGGTCGTCGGAGAGCAGTTCCGGGGTGCCGGCGCGGCGGCGCTGGCGGCGGTATTCGTGGCGCAGCAGGTCCTTGTCGGCGACGATATCGGCCCAGTGGTGGCGGCAGGGGTTGTGCACGCAGAGCAATACCTGGGCGTGGCGCGCCAGCACGGCAAGCGCCTCGACGGTCTGCGCGGGCATCGCGGAGATACCGAACACCACCACGCGGCGCGGCAATCCCGGCAGCGGGTTCTCGGCGGACTTGAGCTTCTGGATGAAGCGGCCATGCACGCCGGCACGGCTGGTGGCCAGGCCCTCGGCGCCGACGTCGTCGAGCAGCGCGCGCCACAGGGCGGCCTGCCAGCGGTTGTCAGCGTCCAGTTCCTTCACGGTGCCGTTGGCCAGGCGCAACTGGTCGATGCCGCGGCTCCAGTCCTCCAGCCAGTCGGCGCGGTACACCTGGTACTGGTCGAACAGGTCGGCCAGGCGCTCGGCCAACTGGTGGCGCTTGCGCAGGTCGGCATCGTCGGCGAGAAAGCGCTGCAGAGTGGCGAACTCGCCCTGCTCCAGCAGGGTCGGCAGCAGGCGCATCAGGCGCCAGGTCAGCGGGCCCTTGTCGAGTACCGAGACTTCGGGGATTTCGTCGCGGCCCAGCGCACCGCGATAGGCGCGCCAGAGGAACTGCGCCGGCAGTTGCACGTCGAGCGCGGCGGTGACGCCACAACCGCCCTCCTCCACGTCACGCCCCAGCGCCAGCTTCAGCCACTGGGCGATGCCGTTGCTCTGCACCAGGATGACTTCGTTCTCCAGCGGCGCCAGCGGATGCAGGCTCATCCACTGCACCAGCAGGTCGCGCAGCGCTTCCGGATGGTTGCCGTGGATCACCATCAGGCCGGGGGTCAGTCGCTGCTCGCTCATCGGATCTCCTGGGTCGGGCGGGCACTTCGCATACGCCGCATGGGATGAGCGGCATTTGACCAAAAAGTCCGGCTGCGAGCAGCCTTTTTCCCATTCCTGCCGGCGGAATCTCCGCCGCATGGAAAGAGCCGACGCGGAACCTGACAAAGGCATGCAGGCTCTCGGCAACCTCCCACATTTACGAAACTGACTGCATGGCAGCCCGTCCGTGCGGCCAGCGGCTATGCTCATCCCACGGCCGTTCCAGGCCCGCCATGGAGGAAAAAATGGGCAAGAAGAGCAAAGCGAAGAACCCGGCTCCCGAACAGGCCGGGAAGATGAAGAACAAGGATTACGAAGAGCACCTGCGCAAGCTGTCGGTGGAGCTGGTCAAGCTGCAGCAATGGGTGGTGCAGAAGGGCCTGAAGGTCTGCATCATCTTCGAGGGCCGCGATGGCGCCGGCAAAGGCGGCACCATCAAGGCGCTCACCGAGCGCGTCAGCCCGCGGGTGTTCCGCGTGGTGGCGCTGCCCACGCCCACCGAAAGGGAGAAATCCCAGCTCTACGCCCAGCGCTACATCCGCCACCTGCCGTCGGCCGGTGAAGTGGTGATCTTCGACCGCAGCTGGTACAACCGCGCCGGCGTCGAGCGGGTGATGGGCTTCTGCACTGAAGAACAGGCGGACAAGTTCCTGGCCGTGACCCCGCTGTTCGAGCGCATGCTCACCGAGTCGGGGATCATCCTGCTGAAGTTCTGGCTGGAGGTCAGCCCCGAGGAGCAGGAGCGCCGCCTCAAGGACCGCATCACCGACGGTCGCAAGATCTGGAAGCTCTCGCCCATGGACGTGAAGTCCTTCACCCGCTGGGACGAATACACCCGCGCCCGCGACCTGATGTTCGCCGCCACCGACTCGCCCTGGGCGCCCTGGATCGTGGCCCCTTCAGAGGACAAGAAGCGCGTGCGCCTGAACGTCATCAGCCACGTCCTCAAGCACGTGCCGTACAAGGAAATCCCGCGTGAGGAAGTGAAGCTGCCCAAGCGCGGCAAGATCGGCAAGTACAAGAGCCCCGACTATCCGATCCACTACATCGAAGAGAAATTCTGAGGCCAACCGGAGTCGGCACACGCCGGCCCGGGATCACCTGTCCACGGAAGCTGTAGTTGCTCGGGAGCGGTTCACGCAATGCTTTGGAGATAGGCCTCCACTTCGCCGGAAAGCCACCCGGCGAATGCCGCCACCTTGGCCCGGGCCGCGTCGCGCTCGGGCCACACCAGCCAGTAGGGAAAGCCGTAGGGCACGCGCAGATCGCTCAGCGCCACCAGTTCGCCACTTTCCAGCGCAGCGGCCACCAGGCTGCGACGCTCGAGGCCGATGCCCTGGCCCATGCGTACCGCCTCGATGCTCAGGTTGGAATCGTTCACCACGAACTCCGCTGGCTGCTGGGGCACTGTCACTCCCGCCGCCTGGCACCAGCCCAGCCAGGACTCGAACCCCGTGACGCGCGGGCAACGAAGAATCGCTTCCGGCGTTGTCGGCAGGTGCCCTCCGTTGAAGTCCGGCGAAGCGACGAGCACCACTTCGTCCTCGAACAGGCGCTGCCGTGCCAGCCCCTCCCAGTGTCCCTGGCCGATGCGAATGGCCACATCGGCCAATCCCTGGCGCAGGTCCATCACTTCCAGACTGGCCAGCAGGCGCAGGCGGTACTGTGGATAAGCCGCACGGAATCCGGGCAAACGTGGCAACAGCCATTTCTGGCCGAAGGACGGCGTGAGCGCCACCACCAGCTCGTCCTCCCCCGGGCGGGCCTTCGCCAGACGAGTGGCCTCGGCGATATCGCGCAGCGCGCCGCGAATCTGCAGGGCATACAGACGGCCCTCCTCGCTCAACCGCAACCCCCGGCCTTCGCGCTGCAGCAGGGTGATGCCCAACAGGCCCTCCAGTTGACGCACCTGCTGGCTGATGGCCGAGTGGGTGACGTGCAGCTCTCCGGCGGCGAGGGTCACGCTGCCAAGCCTGGCGACGGCTTCGAAGCTGCGCAGGGCGGAAAGCGGTGGAAATGCGCTCATGTAAGTTTCCCTAACCTAATCGGTCACTAATCGTCGCTATTACCCAGGGGTCAAAGCCGCTAGATTCATGGCCATTACGCGGATGACCGCGTCAGCCACCATGCAATTTCCACTAACAGGATGTACCCATGCAACAGAAGCTTCCGCACCTGATCGGCATGCTCGACTCGCCCTATGTGCGCCGTGTCGCCATTACCCTGCGCCTGCTCGGCATCGAGTTCAGCCACCAGTCGCTGTCGGTATTCCGCACCTACGAGGAATTCCGCGGCATCAACCCGGTAGTCAAGGCACCGACCCTGGTACTGGGCGATGGCCAGGTGCTGATGGACTCGACCCTGATCATCGACTGCCTCGAACACCTGGCCGGCCGCAGCCTGATGCCAGCCGAACCGGCCGCACGGGTGCGCGCCACGCGTCTGCTGGGCCTCGCGCTGGCGGTCATGGAGAAGGCGGTGCAGCGCTATTACGAGCAACAGCGGCCGGATGACAAGCAGCTGGCCAGTTGGCAGGAGCGGGTCGACCAGCAACTGCATGCCGCCCTGGCACAACTGGAGAGCGAACTGCGCGAAATGTCGCTGGACGCCGCCGCGCCGCTGGACCAGGCCGGCCTGAGCATCGCGGTGGCCTGGACTTTCGTGCAGCTGCTGCACTCGGAAGACATCCCGGCGGACAGCTATCCGGCGGTGGGCGACTGGGCGCAGCAGGCCGAGGCGCTGGAAGTGTTCAAGGCCTTCCCGCCGGTGTGATCTTTCACCGAGCGCAGGAGCGCGCTCCGTCCGCAATCGGCTGCCCCCACGCCAGGCCTATTGACGGAGCGACCGGCAAGACATCGCCAACAGAGCCCGCTCCTACCCACTGAGACCTAGTCCTTCGGCAGTTCCTCGTGCTGTTGGCGAGTGAAGCGCAGCAGCACGAAGCAGATGACGAAGCCGCAGAGCGCCAGCCCGGCGGCGACAAGGAAGATCGACGCATAGCCATGACGGGCAGCGACCAGCCCCATCAATGGGCCGGCGACGCCCATCGCCAGGTCGAAGAACAGTGCGTAGGCGCCCAGCCCCGCGCTGCGGCTGCTGGCCGGGATGCGCAGCACCGCCTCCACACCCAGTGACGGATAGACCAGCGACAGGCCACAGCCGGTCAGCGCCGCGCCCAGCAGCGCGAAGCCCGGCCCCGGCGCCTGCCAGAGCAGCAGCAGGCCGAAAACTTCCACACCCAGGCAGACCACCGCGACGGCAAAGCCGCCGAAGCGATTGACCATGCCCGAGAAGACCAGCCGCGCGCCGACGAAGCAGACGCCAAAGGCAGTCAGGCACCAGGCCGGATTGGCCCAGCCCTGGCTGCCGTAATAAAGGGTGATGAAGGTCGCCAGGGTGCCGAAGCCGATGGAGCCAAGCATCACGCACATCCCGTAGGGCAGCACGCGCCCCAGCACCGCGTGGAAGGCCATGCGCGCACCGGAAATGGTCGGCACTTCCGCGCGGTTTCGGGCCGCCAGCCAGCCCAGCGCGGTCAGCACCAGGACACTCACACCCAGGCTCCACAGCCCCAGCGAGGCCGACATGGTCACCCCCAGCGGAGCACCGATGGCAATGCCGCCGTAGCTGACGATGCCGTTCCAGGAAATCACCTTGGCGGTGTTCTGCGTCCCCACCAGGGCAATGCCCCAGCTTGCCGTGCCGATCCCCAGCAGTCCCTGCGCCAGGCCGAACAGCAGGCGGCTGCCGAGCAGCAGCGTCAGGCTCAGCCAGCTCACCGATTCGAGGCTGGTGGAAGCCAGCACCAGGGCCCCGCCGATGCCCAGCACACCCAGGCCATAGAGCACGGCGCGCTTGGCGCCGTGGGTGTCCGCGATGTGGCCCGCCAACGGCCGGGATACCAGGGTGGCAATGTACTGCAGGCCGATGACCGCGCCGGCGATCACCGTCGAGTAGCCCAGGCCTTCATGGACGAAACCGGGCAACACCGGCAGCAGCAGTCCGATGCTCAGGAACAGGACGAAGGTGAAGACGACGGTCGCGAGGATGCGCAGGGTGACGGAGGCGGTTCGCTGCTCGGACGAGCTCATGGACGGGCCTGACGGTGGGTGGCGGAGCATGTGCGGGGACGATTGAAAGCAGGCTATCTATTTCCGCCCCGATTGCCAATCCGAACCTCGCGCGCCGTTCGATGCTCCTATAGTTGTTCCATTGCCGCGCGCCGCAGCGGTGCGCTCCACCTGCAGCAAGGAGATCGTCATGGATACCAGCCAGCACAGCCTGGGCGCCCTGTTCAAGCAACTGGGCCTGCCCGACGGGCGCAAGGAGATCGACGCCTTCCTCGGCAGCCACCGCCTCGCCGAAGGCCAGAAACTGCCGGACGCGCCGTTCTGGAACGAGGCCCAGTCGCAGTTCCTGCGCGAGGCGCTGCAACAGGACTCGGACTGGACCGAGGAAGCCGACGAACTGGCGGTTCGGCTGTCCAACTGATCCGCCGCTACCTCACTTGAGATAGGAGCGCAGCACGCCCATGACCTGTTCCAGGTCTTCGTGGCGCTGCGCCGCGGTGCGGTCCTCGGCACCCAGATGATCGCGCAGGTGGCCTTCGAGCACCTCGGCCATCAGGCCATTCACCGCGCCGCGGATGGCGGCGATCTGCTGCAGGATCGCCGCGCATTCGCTGCCCGCCTCCAGCGCCCGTTCCAGCGCCTCGCTCTGGCCCTTGATGCGGCGCACCCGGGTCAACAGCTTCTTCTGGTCCTTGATGGTATGTCCCACGTCAAAAGCTCCAAAGGTATACTGGGGTATAGTATCCAGACTGATCCTACGGACCATCATCATGCAGCCTGCCGCCCCCTCGCAAGACGGTCGCCACGACCACCAGTTCCACGAAGGCAATCCCCTGGCCGAGCGCAACACCCTGCGCGCCGCGCTGCTGACCGTCGTGATGATGGTGGTGGAGATCGCCGGCGGCTGGGTGTTCAACTCCATGGCGCTGCTCGCCGACGGCTGGCACATGAGTTCCCACGCCCTGGCGCTGGGCCTGGCGTTCTTCGCCTACGTGGCGGCGCGGCGCTTCAAGGGCGACGCACGCTTCGCCTTCGGCACCTTCAAGATCGAGGTCCTCGCCAGCTACACCAGCGCCATCCTGCTACTGGGCGTGGCGGCGCTGATGATGTTCGAGTCCGTCGCCCGACTGCTCTCCCCTTCGCCGATCCATTATCAGCAAGCCATCGCCATCGCGGTCATCGGCCTGCTGGTGAACCTGGCCTGCGCCTGGTTGCTGCGCGGCGAGCAGCACCACCATGGCCACGATCACCATCACGGTCATGACCATCACCACGACCATGAACATCATGACCATGGGCACGACCTGAACCTGCGCGCCGCCTACCTGCACGTGCTGGCCGACGCCGCCACCTCGGTAGCGGCGATCATCGCGCTGATCGGCGGCCTGATCTGGGGCGCCGCCTGGCTCGACCCGCTGATGGGCATGGTCGGCGCCGTACTGGTGGCCGTCTGGTCGATCGGCCTGCTCAGGCAGAGCGGCCGGGTGCTGCTGGATGCCGAAATGAACGACCCGGTAGTGGAGGAAATCCGCGAGGTGGTCGCCGGCTTGCCGCAACCGGCGCGGATCACCGACCTGCACCTGTGGCGCGTAGGCAAGTCGCGCTATGCCTGCATCCTCAGCCTCGCCAGCAGCGGGAACCTGACGCCGGAGCTGGTGCGCCAGCGCCTGCAGGTCCACGAGGAACTGGCGCACATCACGGTGGAGATCAACCCTCTCCCCGCGTGAACGACCGGAAGTCGTGGCGGCTTTGACGACCGCCACGCCGCTACGGCCTAATGCGCAGCCTGTCGAACCCCGGTCGCCCGCCCGCATGTCCAGCTCCCGCTTCTCCACCGCCCAGCAACGCGCCAGCATCCTGCACCTGCCTGCCGGCCCCTGGACGACGGTGCTGGATTGCCTGTGTGCGCGCTTCCCGGCGATAAGCCGCGACACCTGGCTGGACCGCATGGCGCGCGGCAAGGTGCTGGACAACGACGGCCAGCCCATCGGCCCCGAGCATCCCTACCGCGAAGCGCTGCGCATCCACTACTTCCGCGAGGTGCCGCAGGAAACGCCGATCCCCTTCCAGGAAAGCATCCTGTATGCCGACGAACACCTGGTGGTGGCGGACAAGCCGCACTTCCTGCCGGTGACGCCAGCCGGTCAATACGTCGAGGAAACCCTCCTCGCCCGTCTCACCAGGCGCCTGGACAACCCGCTGCTGGTACCGCTGCACCGCATCGACCGGCTAACCGCCGGGCTGGTGCTGTTCTCCGCCAATCCGGACAACCGCGATACCTACCAGGCGCTGTTCCGCGAGCGGCGCATCCACAAGATGTACGAAGCCATCGCGCCAGCGCTGCCGGAACGGGAGTTTCCCCTTGTGCATCGTTCGCGAATGGTCGAGGGCGATCCCTTCATCCGCATGCAGGAAGTGGACGGCACGCCCAACAGCGAAACCCGCATCGAGGTGCTCGAACAGCGCGGCGCCCTGTGGCGCTATGGATTGCACCCGGTCTCCGGCAAACGTCACCAACTGCGCGTGCACATGTCGGGCCTGGGTGCGGCGCTGTGCTTCGATCCCCTGTACCCGACGCTGCCACCACGCGGCGAACGTCCGCCGGAGGACTTCGACAAGCCGCTGAAGCTGCTGGCCCGGCAACTGGAGTTCATCGACCCGGTCACCGGTGAGGCGCGGCATTTCAGGAGCCAGCTGGAGCTCTCCTGGCCTTCCATCAATTTCATCGATGGTCACCCTTAAGACGATCCATTTCCGTCGATAGTGGCCCCGGTGTTTTCATAGCTCCACCCCAAGGAGAGAAAGCATCGGGAGCCGACCATGAGCTACAGCGCCAAGTCCTTTTCCGCCCTCGTCAACGCCCTGCGTGCCGACGGCATCACCCGTCCCGAACAGATGGCCCGCCAGCCCTTCCGCAATGCCCAGGGTTTCTGGTCCGCGGTGGCCAAGAAATGAATCTGGTGCGGCGACTCCCGCCTGCGCTGCGCATGGATGCGGTGATCGTCCTCTACGCACTGGCTGCGGCCTGGCTGGTGTTCTCCGGCCTATAACGCCGGGCCAATATCGCCCGCCGGCACTCGTTATCGACAGGATGCTCGGGAGCTTGCTCGCGAGCCCTTCACAAACGACAAGGGCAGCCGAAGCTGCCCTTGTCGTCACGCGCGGCCCTGCCGCGCCCCATCCTCACTTCTTCAGACAGGTGCTCATGAACGCCTTGCGTTCGTCGCCCTTGAGTGCCTTGCTGGTGGCGTCGGCATTGCAGGACTTCATCTTCTCCTGCTGCGGGGTCATCTTCTTGGCGTCGCTGCCCGCCTTCAGGCAGGTGCTCATGTACGCCTTGCGCTCGTCGCCCTTGAGCGCCTTGGTGGTGGCATCGGCGTTACAGGTTTTCATCTTCTCCTGCTGCGCGGTCTGCGCGGCGGTGGCCGCGAAGCCTTGCGCCGAGAAAAGCAGAGCCAGGACGAGCAGCGGAATCCGAACGGTGGTCATGGAGTGGTCTCCCAGGATGGAATTGCCACTCTGAGCGTAGCTCGCAGCCCAGCATTCGCGAGGCCTGCGACGCGATCCGGGAGCTTCTGGCGCAATCCGCGTGACGTTTGCCACGGCATAAAAAATAAAATGGTTATATATAAATTCTAATTGATAATTTTTTGAAATAACAAAAATGCCGCAGTATGGCGCTGCCACCCATCCGGTACGCCAGGAACCTGCCATGTCGCTGTTGACCCTTCCCAATGCCCGCGAGCAAACCAAGTCGGTCCGCGCCACGGTGCTGGTGTTCAAGGACCCACGCTCGCAGGAGCTGCTCAACCGCATCGAGCGCCTGGCGCCCAGCGAGGCCAACGCGCTGATCATCGGCGAGACCGGCACCGGCAAGGAACTGGTCGCCCGGCATATCCACAAGCTCAGCCGACGCAGCACGGCCCCCTTCGTGGCGGTGAACTGCGGCGCGTTCTCCGAGACGTTGGTGGAAAGCGAGCTGTTCGGCCACGAGAAAGGCGCCTACACCGGCGCCACCAGCAGCAAGGCCGGCTGGTTCGAATCGGCCAACGGCGGCACCCTGTTCCTCGACGAGATCGGCGACCTGCCGCTGAACATGCAGGTGAAGCTGCTGCGCGTGCTGCAGGAGCGCGAAGTCGTGCGCCTGGGTTCGCGCACGCCGGTACCGATCAACGTGCGGGTGGTTGCCGCGACCAACGTCAACCTGGCCGACGCCGTGGTAGCCGGGCATTTCCGCGAGGACCTGTTCTACCGCCTGCACGTCGCCACCATTCGCCTGCCGCCACTGCGCGAGCGCCCCGGCGACATCCTGCCGCTGGCCGAGTTCTTCCTCGAGGAACACTGCCAGCGCCTGGGCTACAACCGTGCCTCGCTGAGCCCCGAGGCCGAACGCAAGCTGCTGGGCCACACCTGGCCGGGCAACATCCGCGAGCTGGAGAACGCGATCCACCACGCCCTGCTAGTGTGCCGCAACCAGCAGGTGCAGCCGGGCGATCTGCAACTGGCCGAGCTGCCCTCCGCTCCGCGCCACGACCTGCTGCGCCAGGACCACCTCCCCCATGCCCTCGCCCCGCGAGTCGAGGCGACGCTGGAGCAGGCGCTGCTGGAGTTGTTCGAAAGCAACAAGCCCGACCTCTACGAGCATGTCGAAGAGGTCCTGTTCCGCACCGCCTACCACTTCTGCCACGGCAACCAGCTGCAGACCGGCCGTCTGCTGGGCATCAGCCGCAACATCGTCCGGGCGCGCCTGGAGAAGATTGGCGAGCTGAACCTCAGCCGCACCGGCTGAGGTGGTTTCAGCCCGCGCCGGCGCTGGGCTGAAACCGTCCGTCGGCGCTTCTCGCCCGGTCGCCCCCCGGCAAAGGTTATAATCCGCGCCGTTTTCCGGCCGGCACGCCAGCGCCCCCTGAACGTCTACACTGCCAGGACGACACCCCGGCTAGGTGTGGATTGCCCGTGCGAGGCCCATCTTCAAAGCTTCAAGTCATCAGCTATTCATCAGGAATGATCGTGACCAAAGACGAACTGCGCG
The DNA here is from genome assembly GCF_020401845.1 of Pseudomonas sp. HS-18. NCBI lineage: Bacteria > Pseudomonadati > Pseudomonadota > Gammaproteobacteria > Pseudomonadales > Pseudomonadaceae > Pseudomonas > Pseudomonas sp. HS-18. Next base: position 1,336,319 of record NZ_CP084413.1, on the reverse strand, counting down.
CGGAACTGGAGCGCCAGGAGCAACGTTTCAAGGATGAACAGGGCGGCGAAGTGACCCTTTATGCCGCTCAGCCCGAACCCGGCAAGAAACCCTGGCGCAAGCGACCCAGCGTGCAGGACAAGGCCTTCGACCGGGAGCTGGAAAGAATCGAAGAAGAACGACTGAAAAAGGATCTGGAAGCCCCGTCCCTTTAATCGCAGGTACGGCCCCAGGCCAAGAGACTCCCCCGGAATCCGTTGGGGAAAATCTCGAGGCGATGGACGAGCAGTGCTCCGTGGGGGAGCCCGCCAGTTGGCCTGCAAACACTCATCCGATGGGCCGGCGGCCCGCGTGGAAGCATTGCAAACTTTTTCCACCCTGCCTGAAAGCGCCGTGCGACGTGGCGTCGCGCAAATTGGAGAAACCGTTTCAGGCTGAATACGGTGCTCCAAGCTTCTGGCATAATCGCCGCCCCGTCTCCGACCGGTCATAGAATTTTCATGTTCGATCTCTTCAGCGGACTCGATGTCTGGGTGGGTATCAGCCTGGTGCTGGCACTCACATTCGTCCTGGCCTTCGAGTTCATCAACGGCTTCCACGACACCGCCAACGCGGTGGCCACGGTCATCTATACCAAGGCCATGTCCCCGTACCGCGCGGTGATCCTCTCCGGCATCTTCAACTTCCTCGGCGTATTGCTCGGCGGCGTTGGCGTCGCCTACGCAATCGTCCACCTGCTGCCGGTGGAACTGCTGATCAACGTGAATACCGGCCACGGCCTGGCCATGGTGTTCTCATTGCTTGCCGCGGCCATCACCTGGAACCTGGGCACCTGGTACTTCGGCATCCCGGCCTCCAGCTCGCACACCCTGATCGGCTCGATCCTCGGCGTGGGCCTGGCGAATGCTCTGATCACCGGCGTGCCGGTGGCCGACGGGATCAACTGGGGCAAGGCCATCGACATCGGCCTGTCGCTGATCTTCTCGCCACTGGCCGGCTTCCTGGTCGCCGGCGCCCTGCTGATCGGCCTGAAGTGGCTGTATCCGCTGTCAAAGATGCACAAGACGCCGGAAACCCGCCGCGACGTCGACGAGAAGAAGCACCCGCCGTTCTGGAACCGCCTGGTACTGGTGATCTCGGCCATGACCGTGAGCTTCGTGCATGGCTCCAACGACGGCCAGAAAGGCATCGGCCTGATCATGCTGGTGCTGATCGGCATCGTCCCGGCGAAGTTCGTCCTCGACCTGAACAGCACCACCTACCAGATCGAGCGCACCCGCGACGCCGCCATCCACCTGCAGCAGTTCTACAACCGCCATTCCGACACCCTCGGCGAGATGCTCGCCCTGGGCAAGGCCAGCGAAGCGGACCTGCCCGATCTGTACCGCTGCGAGCCGAAGCAGACCGAGGCGACCCTCAAGGGTCTGCTGAGCGACCTGCACGGCGTTTCCAGCTACACCGACCTGAACGACGATGAGCGCGTGCAGGTGCGCCGCTATCTGCTGTGCCTGGACGACACCGCGAAGAAGGTCGGCAAGCTGTCCGAGCTGCCATCCCGCGAAAAGGCGGACCTGGAGAAGCTGCGCAAGGACCTGACCAGCACCACCGAGTACGCACCTTTCTGGGTGATCATCGCCGTGGCCCTGGCCCTGGGCATCGGCACCATGGTCGGCTGGAAGCGCGTGGTGCTCACCGTCGGCGAGAAGATCGGCAAGCAGGGCATGACCTATGCCCAGGGCATCGCCGCCCAGCTCACCGCGACCGCCGCCATCGGCATGGCCAACATCTACAGCCTGCCGGTCTCCACGACGCACGTGCTGTCCTCGGGCGTGGCGGGCACCATGGTGGCCAACCGCAGCGGCCTGCAAGGTAGCACGATTCGCAACATCCTCATGGCCTGGGTACTGACCCTGCCCGTGTCGATCGCGCTGGCTGCGGGCCTGTTCTGGCTGTCCTCGCGCTTCATCGGCTGACTCCGCGACACGCCCCCCCCGAAAAACGCCTGCATCCGCAGGCGTTTTTCATTTCCGATCCCTCACAGATTCACGACCTGCCGCGGCAGGCGGATGATGAAGCGAGCACCGCCCTTGTAGTTATCCACAGACAGGCTGCCGCCCATGTTGCGAATCAGGTCGTGGCTCACCGACAAGCCCAGGCCGGTGCCCTTGCCGATAGGCTTGGTGGTGAAGAAGGCCTCGAAGATGCGCTCCATCACCGCCGGGTCGATACCGCCAGCGTTGTCGCGCACGTGCAATTCCACCCAATCGGTGTCGGTGCACGGCTCCTGCGCCACGCCGACCCAGCGGGCACCCTCCTCGCCGCGCCCGAGCAGCGCGTCGCGCGCGTTGGCCAGCAGGTTGATCAGCACCTGCTCGAGCTGGTCGGAGTAGCCGCGCACCACCACCCGCTGGGCCGGCGGCCGGCACTCCAGACTGATGCCCTGCTGGGTCAGGCTTTCGCCCAGCAGCGCAATGGCGCCTTCGCAGGCGTCGTAGGGATCGAACGGCGCGGCTTCCAGCTCCGATTTACGGCTGAACACGCCCATATGGCTGATCACCCGTGACAGGCGGTCTATCTGTGCGTCGGCACGTTCCAGTTTTTCCTTCAGGTATTCCGGTTCGCCCAGCTTCTGCCGGGCGTTGTAGAGGGACATGCGCAAGACGTGCAGCGGCTGCTTCATCTCGTGGGCCATGCCGCTGACCATCTCGCCCAGGCTGGCCATCTTCGCGCCCTGGGCCAACTGTTGCTGTGCATGGCGCACGGCCGTGTTATCGCGGCCTACGGCCTGGACTTCCACCAGCCGGCCCTCGGCATCCAGCAGCGGCCGGTCCGACCAGATCAGCCAGAGATTGCGCTGGCCTGGCAGGCAGAAACGCAGCTCCCAGGAATCGTCGGCCGCGCCCTGGCCACCGCCCACCAGGCGCGCTCGCAAGGCGCTGCAATCCTGTTGCGACAGCCACTCGTCCAGCCGCCGACCGAGCAATGCTTCCACCGGCTCGCCCAGCACCTGGGCGAAGGTGCGGTTGATGAAGGTCAGCCTCAGGTCCGGGTCGTAGCGGCAGATCAGCGCCGGCGAATCCTCCACCAATACGCGGTAGCGCTCCTCGCTTTCGGCGATCTGCATGGCCGCAAGACGCTGTTCGGTGACATCCAGCCAGAGGCCGACAGCCTCCTGCGGAATGCCCTGGATATCCCGCAGCAGCTTGGCCTCGTCATACAGCCAGTGCCATTCGCCGCTACTGTCGCACAGGCGGTACTCGGTGCGGACGCGGCCTTCGCGCAGCAGTTCGCGGCCACGGTCGAGGAAGGCCTCCAGATCGTCGGGATGCACCCGTTCAGCCAGCGCCTGCCAGCTCTGCCCCTGCAGGTCCAGGCCGAGAATGTTGCCCGCGCTCTCGCTGTAGAACTCGGGGATCAGGTGCCCCTCCTCCACTCGCTGCACATAGATCACCACCGGCGCGCTGTCGATCAGGTTGCGCAGCCGGGCATGGGCCGCCAGCGCCTGTTCTTCCTGCAACTTGCCCTCGCTGATGTCCAACAGCACGCCGTCCATCAGCTGGTCCCCGACGCGGGCCTGTCGTCGTCCCTGCAGGCGCAGCCATCGGCGCGTCTGGGTCGACGCTGCACTGCGCAGGCGCAGATCCTGGACCAGCCGCCCGCCCGGTTGCAGGTTGCGAAGGCGCAGGCTGAGTTCGTCGGCATCGGCCGGGTGCAGCAGGGCCAACAGGTCGGCCAGTGCCAGCTGCAATTGCCCTTCCGCCAGGCCGAGGCTCGCTGCGACGGCCGGCGACAGTTCGAACAGGCTTTCGTCGACCCGTAACCGCCACCAGCCACCACCGACCATGTCCTGCAACAGGCTCAGGCGTCGGCTGCTATCGCGCAGACTGTGCAGTTCGGTGCGCTCGTGAACGAGGTTGGTGAGGATTTCCGCCAGATACTGCCAGTCGCTCGGGGCCAGCCCTGGCCAGGTGCCGCCGTGCTCCATGGGTTCGGCCAGCAGGCCGGCGAGGCGCCCGCCCCGTACGGGCGCCGGAATCAGGTAGAGCTGGGCGCAGCACAGGGTACGCAGCAGCTCCGATGGCCTGTCATCCGCCCCCAGCAGGCAGGCACCGCTGGCCGCGCGCAGCTCGTCGCCGGGCAGCACAAGGTTTTCCCGCAGCAGGCTGTCGAATCCGGGCTGCACATAGCAGGCGAAGACCCTCAGGCTCTGGTCCGGAGCTTCCAGCAAGAGTGCCATGCTGCGCATGTGGAAGTTGCTGCAGAAGGCCTCCAGTACCTCACCCACCGCCTCGCTGAGGCGACGCTGCGAGCTATGACGCAGGCGCGCCAGCAGGAGCTTGCTGAGGCTCAGGCACTGCAACTTGTGCTGCTGGTTGTCGGATTGCCAGTTCAGGTCGGAGATGTCCGTACCCAGCAACAGGCAATGCTCGTTGGCCTGCAGGACGGCGCGGAAGCGGCAGACCAGCGGCAGGTCGCCGGTGCTGCGCAGCACCAGGTCGAGGCGCTCGCCGCCGCGCAGGCTGGATACCTGCATGCCGCCGGGAATTCGGCGGTCCAGGTAATCGCCGAGGCCTGGCAGATCCCCATTGCCCGGCACCGGCGGCAGCAACCTGTGCGCCTGGCTGCCGCCACGGGCGATGACGCGGTCACGACTGTCCAGCTCCAGCCAAAGGTCGCAGTGGCCGGTCACCACGGGCTCCGCCAGCTCTTCCGCCGGCAGAGCCGGGCGCCGCCGTGCGGCCAGGGGCCGGCTTGGCAGCGGGTTTTCGTTCATCTCATGCTGGCCACGGGGCCTGGAGCGCCAGAAATCGAACATCCAGCGCCTCAGAGCAGGACGCTGGCCGTGCCGCTGAGCACGTCCGGCAAGCGCGGCACGGTGCCGATCCCTGGCAGGGTCAGCAGCGGCACGATGGGCGAGGTGGCATAGGGATAGCTGATGCAAACCTGCACACGGGTGTACTGGCGGCCCGACACCGTTTGCGTCACCGGGGTATCCATGAACTGCCCGCCGTAACAGCCATTGCGCCAGCTCGTCGGCATCCAGCTCAGGCGTTGGGTCACGGCGCTGTCCACGGCAGCCTTGAGCGCGGCGTTATAACCGCCCGCCGCCTGTGGATTCACCGAAACGGCCACCCGCGCGCCGGCCGCCGCCGCATCGTTGAAGGACTGCAGCATCAGCAGGGGTACGCAATAACCCAGCAGCCCGTAAAGAACCGCGAAGAACAGAACGAACACCGCGGCGAACTCGATAGCTACCGCGCCCCGCTGCGTGCTGCGACCGCCGACTCCGTTCATGCGCAATACTCCCGGACCAACATGCAACTTGAATGATCGTTCAACTTATCGGCACGGCTAAACTTTGCTGAAGATACGCGCCGTCGGATAATTACCGCTACCCAGCAATACTAGGCGGTCTTCCGGGATTCGCCGGATGTCCTGTCGGAATAACGTTGCGAGCCAAATTCGAATTTATCTGGCTTGAATTGCAATATAGCGCTGCAATAGCGAATACCTTAAGACTCCTCGTATCTGCTTCGACATCGCCGCCTCCGGGATGAGGATATTCTCGATGCTGTTCAAACTCTGCCTTCTGGCCTGGTTCGCGGTCTGTGCCTACCAGGATCTCACCCGGCTGCGGGTCAGCAACTGGCTGACCCTTGGCGGCGCCCTGCTCGCCCTGCTGTTCCTGCTGGCCACCGGTCACACGCTGACCGGACACACCCCACAGACCGCGGCACTGGCGGCGTTGCTGGCGGCAGCGCTCACCGTACCGGGCTACTGGCTGGGGAAGCTGGGCGCGGCCGACGTGAAGCTGCTGGTCGCTCTGGGCCTGGCCAGCGACCCGCTGACGGTGCTCTATACCCTGGCCCTGGCCAGCCTGTTCTGCGTACTGCTGATGCTCGCCAGCAAACTTTTGATTGATTCGGACAGCGTGGCGATTAATTGCAAAAAGAAATTAGCCAGACTGCAACCGTCAAAGTTCAAGTCATTCCCTTTCATATTCACGCTATTCGTCGGTCTTCTGACGGCCTTTTCCTTGCCTTACTGATGCCTCGCCTTTTATTGGCGCGATGCAAACTTAACGACTATATGCTAAGGGTTAATACCACCCATCGCCTGATGGAACGATCCGGCTGCGGTTATCGAACAACCGGACGATAAAAATAATGGATATGTATTTTCAAGGAGCGTGCAGTCATGGACAAAACGGCCAATCGCCGTTTCAGCGTGCTGGTCATCGATGACGAGCCGCAGGTCACTTCCGAGCTTTCCGAGTTGCTGGAAAACAGCGGCTACCACTGCGTGGTCAGCGACAGCAAGGACAGCGCCCTGCAGAAATTCCGCGACGATCTCTCGATCGGCCTGGTGATCTGCGACCTGGGCCTGGGGCGCGACAACGGCATCCGAGTGGTCGAGGCGCTGAAGGAAGCGGCCGGCACGGCGCGGTTCTTCGAAACCATCATCCTCACTGGCCAGCAGGGCAGCCAGGAAGTGATAGAGGCCATGCGCGTGGGCGTTGCCGACTACTACCAGAAGCCGGTGGCGCCGATGGACCTGCTCAAGGGCCTGGAGCGCCTGGAAGCGCGCCTGCACGAACGCATCCGTAGCCAGCTGAGCCTGAGCCACGTGAACCAGCGCCTGGAATACCTCGCCGAATCGCTCAATTCGATTTCGCGGGATATCCACAAGATCAAGTACGAGGTTCACGGTGGCGGCCAGCCCGCCGGCGGCGGCGCGCTCAAGCAGGAGCAAACCGAGCCTGCGGCCAGCGCCGCGCCGAACAACGCCGAGCAGATCGCGCCAGTGGTGAACAACCCGTTGTTCAACAAGCTCTCGCCGCGCCAGCAGGCGGTGGCGCGCCTGGTGAGCAAGGGGCTGACCAACTACCAGATCGCCTACGACCTGGGGATCACCGAGAACACCGTGAAGCTTTACGTCTCGCAGGTGCTGCGGCTGATGCACATGCACAACCGCACGCAGCTTGCCCTCGCCATTTCCCCCAGCGCCTCCCAGAGCAGCGCGGTGCACTGAGCACCGCGCCGCTCCTGACGACCTTCAGATCAGCAGCTCGGCCCCGCCGGTCTGGAGGTCGATCAGGCGTACATCGATGACTCCCAGGCTGACGCCCAGCAAATGCAACAGCGGGTCCAGCACAACGTGCCCGAGCGCCGAAATCGCCGGTTTCAGCAGCGTCAGCAGGCTGCTGACCAGGCCACCCAGGGTCGCCCCAATCAGCCCTAGCGGATCCAGCCCAAGAATCGTCGGCGTGACCTTGATCGATGACGCCAGCGTTGTCAGGGCATTGTCGAGCGAACTCCCCAGAGAACTGCTCGCCGACTTGTCTTCAGAGGGAAGGTCCGATGGCTTGGTCACCTTGTATTTCAAGGTCGTTCCCGTGGCACCGCCAACCACTCCGGTGGCCGACACATCCAGCTTGACCAGACCGCTGAGGACATTGACTGAAATAGGCGAGACCACTCCGGTCTTGGGGTCGGCATATTTCCCCAGTTGCAAGCGTGCGATGCCCGGCAATGCGTTCACCGAGACGTCTACGGGCTGGCCAACACCACCGCATGCGATGGTGTCCAGTGCAGCTGTTCCCTGCGCGACGTCCACCGCCAAGCCCAGATTCACATCGAGAACTCCTGGAATACCGGCCGCCGCCTCCACGCTGGTGCGCAACGCAGCGGTATGCACCTGCGTGCGCCACTGTCCATTGCTGGCCTTGCCCGGATAACCGAAGGCGATCTGCGGCGGCTCCACGATCCAGAGTTTTACGGTCGCCCCTAGCAGCCCACCCAGGTTGATATCCGCCCCCAGAGTGACGGCATGCTGCTTGTTCGCCACCATGGCCAGCGCGGTGATCAGATCCAGCGCGTTGACCGTTCCCTGCAACGCCTGGTCGCGCACGGAGTCCGGCGCGATCACAGTCAGGATGCTGCCCAGTGTCACGCTAGCCTGCTTGATACCGCCGGTGATCAATTGGCTGCGGAGCAGCGAGGTATCCAGGTCGAGCACCTGGGATGGGTCAATGGCATCCACCGTCGCGCCAAGCAGCTGGGCCAGACTGGCTTGCGCACCCAACAGGGAATCCACGCTGCCCGCCTCGACGTTGATCCCCGCCGCTCGAAGATTGTCGGAAAGCTCAAGCAGACTGAGATTGGCATTGGCCAGCCCCTTATAACCCAGCGCATTCAACGACAGATTGCTGCCCAACAGCGAATTGAGCAGGTTATTCAACAACAACGACTGCGAGCTATCGAGGTTAGCCAGTTCGGTCCCCGCCGACAGTCCTGCCATCGCCGTGCGCCGCGCCACCGCCTGGGCGGTCAGTTCTGTTTGCGTAGGAAGGTCGCTGAACACGGCCGCCACATTCAGCACCAGACTCGACGGAACCGAGTGCGTCACCCGGACCTGCACGGCATCAGCCATGTCTCCGCCAGGGCTGAAGGTCCGGCCCGAATCCTTGCCACCGTATCGATCATCGAACGTCACAGAGCCCAGCTGCGCACTAAGCGAATCCCCTGAGCCGGGAACGAAGCCATTCTTTGCGGCACTCGCGTGCGACAGTTCCGTAAGGTTGGCATTGGCGACACCGCACATGCCGCCCTGAGTGGCAGCCTCCAGCGCTGCCATATCTGCCACACGCTGCAACTTGCGCTGCTCGTAGTACAAACGCCCGGTGTCGATCACCAGCGCCAGGCAGATCAGCGCCAGCAACAAGGTGCCGGCCGCCATGACTCCAATCGCGCCCCGCTGCCGTTCGCGTCCCATGGCACGCTCCCGAAGGATTACTTCTTGTCGGTGCTGAAGCTGTTGTCGTCGAGCAGATACTCGGGGATTTCGCGGGTATAGCTCTTCAGGTAGCGCTGGTAGGCGCGGTCACGCTCGGCTGGCGTCGCACTCTGGTGATTGGCCGAGGCGGCGCGCCCACTGGACTGCAACTCCAGCCAGCTGAGAACTTCCTGCTGATCGCGGGCCGTGGTGCCCGCCTTGGTGGGTACCGCTGCGCGTTCGGCGGCCAGCGTCATCATCGGCGCAGCCAGCAGGGCGCCGACCAGAATCCATGCCTTCATCGCATCCTCCCTGCTCGCCTCAGCGAGCCTTGAACAGCAACTTCGCATCGTGCGCCACGGCGGGCGTAGAGTCGGCCAGCGCCGGATGCGCATCGACGACGGGCTCGTCCACGTAACTGACGGTGTCCGCCTCCACCTTGGGTTGGCTTGCCGGGCTGCCATGTCCCAGGTCACGCGCCTGATCCTGCGCTTCACGCACCTGCTCGGCCGACAGGCCGACGCTCTGGATCAGGCGAGTCGCCTCGGGAGTCTCGCCCTGCATGAACATCAGGCTCAGCAGGTTGGTCGCCGGCAGCTTGTCGTGCTCGTCCAGTTCCATAGCGGTGATGAATTCGAAACGCGCCTTCTCCAGCTCGCCACGGCGCAGCAGGACGTAACCCAGGTCATTGCGCAGAGCGCTGTCGGTAGGCTGCAGGCGTGCCGCTTCGCGCAACTCGCGCTCGGCCTCCACGGTATTGCCGGCACGCATGGCGATCTGCCCCAGGCCATGGTGGGCCTCGGCGGTTTTGCAGGTACCGAGCAGGCCTTCATAGACGATCCGCGCCTTGGGGTCGCCGATACGACGCAGGGCCAGGGCCTTGCTTTCGCGCACTTCCAGCGAGTTCGGCGGCAGGGTTTCGAGGTTGGCCAGCGCAGCGTGGGCGCGGCCGTTGTCGAGCATTTCGCGAGCCAGATTGAGCTGCAGTTCCACCGACTGGCCCAGGTTCTCGTCGCAACGCTGGCCGACGGTCGGGCCGCCCAGCGTGTCGAAGTTGGCGCAACCGCCGAGCGCCAGGCTCAACAGTCCGATCGCGCAGGCATTTCTCATCCCATACCCCCCATGGCCTTGGTAATGGCGAGGAACCCGGGCCCGGCGAGGATGATCAGCAGTGCCGGGAACAACAGCACCATCATCACCAGGCTCATCTTCGCCGACAGCTTGCTGACCTTTTCCTGCAGGGCAGTCAGACGGCGGTCCTCGAACAATTGCTTGAGCGTGAGCAACGAGCTGCGCGCGCTGCCACCCTGGCGCACCATCTGCCGCAGCACGTTGCAGCAGTCGGTCAGCTCACCGACCATCAGGCGGCGGCTCAGTTGCTCCAGCTCTTCGGCCAGCTCCAGGCCGCTGTCGGTGTGGGCCAGCACGGTTTCCAGCTCCGAGGCCAGCACCGGGACGATGTTCCTTCCTTCGCGGCAGACCACCCGCAGGCTCTGCTCGACGGTCAGGCCGGAGTCGAAGAGGATGCGGATCAGCTGGATGAACAGGATCACTTCGCCAGCCAGGCGCGTCCGGCGCTTCTCGGCGAGATAGGCCAGCACCCGTTTGGGCAGCAGGAAGCCGATGCCCGCGGCGAACAGCAGCGGCACCACCGGCGAGGTAGCGGCGTGGCCCTGCATGGCGAGGTAGACGATGGTGATCCCCATCAGCACGAACGGGCAGGCGATCAGGGTCATCAGGTAGACGCTGCGCGGCGTGCTGCCGCTCCAGCCGGCCTGGTGCAGCAGCACGCGGACTTCCTCGTCGCGCAGGTGCAGGCGCTTGCCCAGCCCGCTGCTGCCGAGGCGGTCGAACAGGTCCGCCACGCGATTACCGGAACGCGGCAGCGGCTGGCCGCCCAGGCGCTGCTCGATCAGTCGTTGTTCGCGCCCCGCCGCGCGGCTCTGCGAGAGCATCAGCAGGATCGCCGCCAGCAGCAGGATCAGCGCCATCAGGCCGTACATCAGTGGCATGGCGAACTCCTCATATGCTCTTGAGCATGCGCCAGAGCATGTAGACGCCCAGCACCTGCAGGCCGAGGGACGTCAGCAGCATCCAGCGGCCGCCGCTGTCGAGCCACATGTTCATCAGGTAGCCCGGGTTGGTGAACAGGATGTAGCCGCCCAGGCTGATCGGCAGCACCGCCAGCACGAAGGCGCTAAGGCGCGTTTCGCCGGTCATGGCGCGCAGCTGGCGGCTGAGCTTCTCGCGCTCGTGGATGACCTTGATGATGTTTTCCAGCAGGTCGGTGGTGTTGCCGCCGTAGCGGTGGTTCACCGCGACGCCCAGGGAAAACACGTGCAACTCCTCCACGTCGTAGAGCTCGGCGACTTCCTGCAGCGCCTCGGGCAGGCTGATGCCCAACTGAACGTGATGGGTGACCAGCGAGAAGATTTCCCGCAGCGGATCGTCGGCGGCACTGACCGCCTGGGAGATGGCATCGCCCAGGGTGCGGCCCGAGTGCAGGCTGCGCACCACCTGGTCGAGAAAATTGGGCATCTGCCGGATCATCTTCTGCAACCTGCGCTGGTAGAGCGCGTTGAGCAGGATGTGGAAACCCGCCAGGGCCAGGCCGACGCCGCACAGGAGGCCGACTGGCCCGAGGATGCGCTCGCACAGCACCCCCAGCAGGAACGCCGCCAGGGCCGCGCCCAGCAGCCAGATACGCATGTCGGCGATGCCTGCGCGGCGCAGGCGTCGCGCCAGCCAGTGGCTGCTGCGGCCACGTCCGCTCTGCACGATGGGCTCGCCGCTCAAGCGACGCATCACCTGCTCGTTGTGCCGCGCGCGCCAGCTCATGCCACTGAGCACGACGCCGATCGCCGCCAGCGCCAGGCTGGCGAGAATCAGCCAGAGCGCGCCATTCACAACAGCACCTGGCGGAATTTCAGCCCGCTCGGCTGGGCGGTACGGACGAACTGCCCGGTGCCGCGCCGATCCAGGCTGAACAGCGAGTTGGTGACGTAGACGCCATCGCGCACTTCCAGCACTTCGAGTATCTCGCTGATGCAGCGGCGGCCGTTGGACAGGCGGGTGATCTGCACGACGACATCCAGCGCCGAGCAGAGCATCTGCCGCAGGGTCTGCTCCGGCACGCGCTGGCCAGTGAGGCCGACGAGCATTTCCAGGCGCAGCAGCGAATCCATGGCCGAGTTGGCGTGCACCGTACTCATCGAACCGTCGTGGCCGGTGTTCATCGCCTGCAGCACGTCAAGTACTTCCACGCCGCGGATTTCGCCGAGAATGATGCGGTCCGGGCGCATCCGCAGGGCGTTGCGGATGAGGTCGCGGGCGGTGACTTCGCCGAAACCCTCGGCATTCGGCGGGCGGGTTTCCAGGCGTACCACGTGGTCGTGGCCCAGTTGCAGCTCGGCGGTGTCTTCGATGGTGACGATGCGCTCACGCTCGTCGATGAAGCTGCTCATGACGTTGAGCAGCGTGGTCTTGCCGGTGCCGGTGCCGCCGCTGATGAGGATGTTGCAACGGCTCGCCACGGCCTGGCGGAGGAACGCCAGCATCTCCTCGTTGACGCTCTGGTAGCCCAGCAGGTCGGCGCTCTTGAGCAGGTCCTTGCTGAACTTGCGGATCGACAGGCACGGACCGTCCAGCGCCACCGGCGGGATGATGGCGTTGACCCGGCTGCCATCGGGCAGGCGCGCGTCCACCATCGGGCTGGACTCGTCCAGGCGCCGGCCCAGCGGCGCGAGGATGCGCTGTATCACGCGCTGCACGTGGTGGTCGTCGATGAAGCGCAGGTCACTCTGGTACAGCCGGCCTTCGTGCTCGATGAACACGCGGTCGGGGCCGTTGACCAGAATTTCCGAGATGCCCGGATCGCGCAGGAGGATTTCCAGCGGGCCGAAGCCGGTCAGCTCGTCCACCACCTCTTCGGCGAGGCGGTCCAGTTCATAGCGGGAGATCGCCAGCTGGCGGCGCGCAGCATATTCGCTGACCTTCTCGGAGACGTACTGCGCCACCGCCGGCCGCGCGCCCTCCAGCAGGTTCATGCCGTCTTCGTCAATCTCGTCGATGATGTAGCGGTGCAGGCGCATCTTCAGCGCCTGCAGATCCCGGTCGTGGTTTGCGCCGTGGCCGCTGCCGCCGTAATGCTGGGTCATGGGCGCACGGCCCTGGCGCGACCGATCCAGCCGAACAGGCCGCGTTTCTCCACGACGCCGGCGCCCAGTCCCTCGGCGAGGTCACGCAGCTTGACCGTCAGCGGATCGCGCGGCGACAGCTCGAACAGGCTCTGGCCGACATTCTTCGAACGCAGGCGCGCTTCGGGGGATGCCGGCAGCACACCGAACAGTTCCAGCCCGAACATCTTGCCCAGCGCCGGCGCATCCGGCGGCACCGAGGGCCAGTAGCGTTCGATCAGCAGCTCCATGCGTGGCAGCATCGGGCTGCGCTCACGCAAGCGACGAAGGCGCTCCAGCCCCTTCTTGCAGGACGGCACGCTCTGGTCCACCAGCCACAGCACGCGGTTGGCCTGGCCAAGCAACTGCGAGCTCAATTCGCCCTCGGCAACGCCCGTCAGGTTGACCAGAATGTGGCTGAACGCGCTGCGCAGGTTGCCCAGCAGCAGGTACAGCTCGGCCGTGGTGACGCGCTCCAGCACGCCGGGCTCGTCGGACAGGCTCAGCACCCGCAGCCCTGATTCGTGGCGGGTAAAGGCGCTGTCGATCAGCGTCTGGTCGAGGCGCCGCAGGTTACGCATGGCGTCGGCGAAGGTGAAGGCCGGCTCCATGCCGAGGATGGCCAGCGCTTCTCCGGTAGGCTGGCCGATGTCCACCAGCAGCACACGGTGCTCGGGCTGGCGTTGCAGCGCCAGCGCCAGGTGCAGGGCGACGAAGGCGCCGTCGGCGTCGGGCCGGGCGCTGACCAGGCTGATCAGCTCGCCCTGCTGGGTGGCACTCACCGGTACCGTGGGCAGGCGCCCACCAAGACGCCGGACCAGCCCGCTCAGCTCGCTGGCGCGGGCACCGTAGGTGACGAAATCCCTTGCGCCAGCGCGCATGGCGGCGAGCACCAGCTGGTTGTCCAGGCCATCGCCGACGGCCACGACCGACAGCAGCGGACGCGCGGAAACCAGCCCCTCGATCAACGAACCCTGGGCAACCAGATTGGCCTTGTTCAGGCTGGTGAAGAGCACCGTCGCGCCGGTGACGTCCAGCAGCGACAACAACTCTTCCAGGGTTCCACTGTTGGCCAGAACCACCTGCCCGCACCCGGCCAGGCTGCTCTGCAACCATTCCTGCTCGCCAGGATGCTGGATCAGTGCCACGAACGTCTGACTCATGCCCATGCTCCCTTGCTTTGCCTTGCCTCCCGCTCTGTGGCGGGTCAGCGCTTCGTAGGTATCCATCAGCGCGACATCCCGCTGTTGGCCTTGCGCCGGTCGAACCGGCCGTCTTCGAGGAAGTAGAACTCCGCGAAGCCCGGGTCATAGTTGCGCAGGCCCTCGCCTGGCAGGGTCGGCAGTGCAGCATTGGCGGCCAGCGGCTGGACCAGGTGCGGGGTGACGATCATCAGCAGTTCGCGGTCGTCCTTGTCCAGGTTCGAGGAACGGAACAGCGCGCCGATCACCGGGATGCTGCCCAGGAACGGAAACTTGTCGATGTTGCTGATGGTGTTGCTGCTGATCAGGCCGCTGATCACGAAGCTCTCGCCGTCGGCGAGCATCACGCTGGTGTCGGTGCGGCGGACGTTGAGTGCCGGCACGGTGATGTCGGCGGTGCGGATGCCGTTGGAGAAGTCCAGCTCGCTGACCTCGGGGGCGACCTTCAGGGCGATGCGCTTGTCGTTCATCACCGTGGGCGTCAGCGTCAGGCGCACGCCGAATTCCTTGTACTCGATGGTGATGTTGTTGTTATCGCCATTGGGCACCGGGATCGGGAACTCGCCCCCGGCCAGGAACGATGCGCTCTGTCCGCTGGTGGCGACCAGGCTGGGGCGCGCCAGGGTGTAGGCGAAGCCGCTGCCTTCCAGGGCATTGATGAAGCCCAGCCACTTGCTGCTGCCACCGCCCCAGATGATGTTGAAGCCGCTCTGGTTGGTGCCGAAGTTGCCGCCCAGGCCGCCGTCGACGCCAACCTCGAGGTTTCCCAGGCTGCCCGGCGCACCGAGTACAAAGGTGTTGGAACCACGCCGCACCAGCGAGGTACTGGCCTGCTTGAGCTTGCTGCGGCTGACTTCGACGAAGCGGATGTCGGTCTGCACCTGGTTGGGCAGGCCGCCGGCGGCCATGCCCGCTGCACCGGCGACATCGCCGACGGCACGGCCGCCCACGCGCACCACGCTGCGCAGCGGCTGGTCGCCGCAGGTAGTCCAGATCAGCAGGCTGGTCAGGCCTTCGGCCTTGCCGGTGATGAGGAAGTCACGCTTGTCCAGCACCTGCACGTCGGCGATGTTCGGGTCGCCGATGGCCAGGCGCTTGATCGGCACCGGGAGCTGCTGGTCGCGCTGGGCGCCCTGCTCCACATCGAGATTCAGCTGCTGGCCGGCAAGCCCGGCGCAGGCGCTGGGCACGGCCTGCGCAGTGGAGTGAGCGGCGCAGGCCAGCAGGGCGGCGAGGGACAGAATGAAGCGCTTGGACATCGATGCACTCCTTGCTCAATGTGCTTCACGGGTGACTTCGGTACCGCGATAGACCACCACGCCCTGGCTCACCGCCGGCGCGGAAATCTGGCGAGTGGCAGGCGCCGTGGTCGGCCGCGGCTTGCCGATCAGTTGTTCGAGGGTGATCGGCTGGCTGCTGCCCGTTCCCAGGGAGGCCTGGAGGTAGCGGCCCTCCTGTTCCTTCTCGTAGAGCTTTTCGTCCTTGCTGCGCACTGCCAGGCGCAATGAGCCGGCCTGGCTGGCCAGCATCAGCCGAGAGGTGGCCTCGGCCGGCACGGCCAGCACGGCAGTGCGCGGCGGGCGCGGAGTCTGGTCCTTGGAGTCGCCGGCGTTGCGCGCCTGGCCATCCTTCGCCACGGCAATCTGCTCGCCGTAGGTGAGCACGCGCACGCCGGGCAGCACCACCTGGGCGCTGACGTTGCGCTCGCCGGTCTGCTGGTCCTGGACGAAGAGCATCACATCGACATAGTCGCCGGGCAGGACAAAGCCGCCGCCGCCGATGACTTCGTCTACCGCGATGGCCATGGCGCGCTCGTCAGGGCGGATAGTCCGCGCCAGCGGCCCGCCCGGTTCGGTGATCGATGAGGAAATGATGCTGCCGGCCGGCACCGCAACCCAGACGCGCTGGCCGATCAGCGCTTCAGGCTTGGGGAAACTTCCACTGGGCGCGGTGCGCAGCTGCTCGACGGCCAGATCTTCCTTGCCGATGACCGCCAGCGCCGGCAGATCGCGTGCGGCGACGACCACCGGCGTGCGTTGCAGCTTGTCGGCCTCGGCCACTGCCGCGGGCGCCATGTCCTGGACCACACCCACTGCCGGCTGAGCCGGCTTGCCGATCTGTAGCCCGAGGTAACCCACTACCCCTGCGCACACCAACAACAGCCCGGCGAATACCATCAGCACCTTGCTATTCATGAACCCATCCTTGTGCACAAGTGGGAAGTCGTGCCGCCGGCCCGACTCCGCGAAACAAATGCCTGCCGGAGTACATCCTTCAGACCTTTATTGTTATTTCGGCCGAACAGGAAAGTTCGATAAGAACCTTTCCTGATAATCAGGCTCTACTTGTTCCAAAGCAGAATTTAGTAGCTGCGGTAATAGCGTCAAATGCTAACTGCAAATTTCCAATCTCCAGTTAGTTATACTTATCCGTAACTATAACTTTGGTATTAGCGCTATTTGATCAATTGCATTCGGCCACACTGCGCCTAGCCTGACGATGAAGTCAGGGCAACCGCCCTGTTGGTAGTCGGGCGTGCACGGAGCATGAGCCATGGAAATTAGAGATTTTATAAAAGAACTTCCGCTGAACCTTTTTTGCAGATTCAAGTCCTTCCTAGCGAACCGCGAGGGCGCTACCGCTATTGAATACGCCGTTATCGCCGGGCTGATTTCCATCGCACTCCTTACGGCTGCGACTCCCATTGGAGCTAAGGTCAAGGAACTCATGGAAGCAGTGCAGGAAGCTCTGAGTGGTGCCAGCACTCCGTGACGAGATAACAAGCCGAAGGGGGCAGGATCTCCCTTCGGCCCTATTAATCTTCTAAAGTCCCGCGCTAGACAGCCGATACATCCTGCCTAACCCTTGTTCCACCTGCAGGATGCTTTCCCCATGCTTCGCTCGCTGTCCTTCTCCAGGAAGATCCTCCTGGCAGCCTCCCTCGTCGTCACCTTCGCCTTCGCCTGCTTCATCCTCTTCAACGACTTCCGCCAGCGCGAGGCGATCCACTCCGACACCGAGTCCTATCTCACCGAAGTCGGCAGCCTGACCGCCAGCAACATCCAGAGCTGGCTGGAAGGCCGCATCCAGTTGGTCGAGGCCGAAGCCGCGCAGCTGGCCGATGGCGAGCCGACGCCCGAGCGCATCCAGCATGTGCTGGAGCAGCAGGTGTTCCAGAAGAACTTTGAGTCCGTCTACCTGGGCGAAGCCGCCAGTGGCGTGTTCACCATGCGCCCCTACGCGCCGATGCCCGATGGCTACGACCCGCGCACCCGCGGCTGGTACAAGGACGCCGTGGCCGCCGGCCGGCTGATCGTCACCGAGCCCTTCCTCGATGCCGGCACCAACGAGCAGATCCTCGCCATGTCCATGCCGGTCATGCGCAACGGCCAACTGGTGGGTGTGGCCGCCGGCGACATGAAGCTGGAAACCATCACCGCGATCATCAACTCGCTGAAATTCGACGGCGACGGCTACGCCTTTCTGGTCAGCGACGCCGGCAAGATTCTCCTGCACCCGGACAGCAGCCTGATCTTCAAATCCCTCGGCGAGGTCTACCCGCAAGGTGCGCCAAAGGTGCAGCCGGGTGTGCAGGAAGTCAGCATCAACGGCGAGGAGCAACTGGTGTCGATGACCCCGGTGAAAGGCCTGCCGGGCGTGACCTGGTACGTTGCGCTGGTGCTTAACAAGGACTCCGCTTACGCAATGCTGAGCGACTTCCGTAACACCGCGATCATCGCCACCGTGATCGCCATCGTCGCCATCCTGTTCCTGCTGGGCATGCTGATCCGCGTGCTGATGGCGCCGCTGACCGACATGGGTCGCGCCATGCAGGACATCGCCCAAGGCGACGGCGACCTGACCAAGCGTCTACAAGTTGCCAGCAATGACGAATTCGGCGTGCTAGCCAACGCCTTCAACCGCTTCGTGGAGCGTATCCACGAGTCGATCCGCGAAGTGGCTTCGACCGCGCGCAGCCTGCACGACGTTTCGCAGCTGGTAGTGAATGCCTCCAACTCCTCCATGAGCAACTCCGACGAGCAATCCAACCGCACCAACAGCGTCGCCGCCGCGATCAACGAGCTGGGCGCCGCCGCCCAGGAAATCGCCCGTAACGCCGCCGACGCCTCGCACCACGCCACCGACGCTTCGCACCAGGCCGGCGACGGCCGCCAGGTAGTCGAACAGACCATCAGCGCAATGAACCTGCTGTCCGACAAGATCAGCTCGGCCTGCGCCAACATCGAGGCGCTGAACAGCCGTACGGTGAACATCGGCCAGATTCTGGAAGTGATCAAAGGCATCTCCGAGCAGACCAACCTGCTGGCCCTCAACGCCGCCATCGAAGCCGCCCGCGCCGGTGAAGCCGGCCGTGGCTTTGCCGTGGTGGCGGATGAAGTGCGCAACCTGGCGCACCGCGCCCAGGAGTCCGCGCAGGAAATCCAGAAGATGATCGAGGAGCTGCAGGTCGGCGCCCGTGAAGCCGTGGACACCATGACCGAAAGCCAGCGCTACAGCCTGGAAAGCGTGGAGATCGCCAACCGCGCCGGCGAACGCCTGGCCAGCGTGACCCACCGCATCGGCGAGATCGATTCGATGAACCAGTCGGTCGCCACCGCCACCGAGGAACAGACCGCCGTGGTCGACTCGCTGAACATGGACATCACCGAGATCAACACGCTGAACCAGGAAGGCGTGGAAAACCTGCAGGCCACCCTGCGCGCCTGCGCCGACCTGGAGAACCAGGCCGGCCGCCTGCGCCACCTGGTGGACAGCTTCCGCATCTGATTACGGCGAAACGAAAAAGGCGCCTACGGGCGCCTTTTTTGTTCGCGAGCAAGCTCGCTCCTGCAGGAGGCCTGCCACCACCTGTATCACCACTGAAACACCCGCCACAGAGCCACACCTACCGTTCGTCCGACTCTTTCAAGCTTCCCCCGACCACGCCGAAATCAAGGGTGAAGGCCTTTGATAGCAACCAACAAACCGGGCCTGTCTTCACTGCCGGGACAAGGGAGTTCCGGCCAAGCCCGCCCGGCTACCCGCCGTGCCGGCGCCGTCCGTTTCACACCACGGGAACGGGCGCCCTGCGGCGACATCGGACCTGTCGCCCCGGACCAACGCCGTTCTGGCATCCCTCTACTTCCGGACTCGACGCAGCATGATCAAGAGCCTGAAATTCAGCCATAAGATCCTCCTGGCCGCTTCTCTTGTGGTTTTCTCGGCATTCGCCCTCTTCACCCTTTACAACGACTACCTGCAGCGCAACGCGATCCGCGAAGACCTCGAGGATTACCTGCGGGAAATGGGTGACGTGAGCGCCAGCAACATCCAGAACTGGCTCAGCGGCCGGATCCTGCTGATCGAGAGCACCGCCCAGACCCTGGCGCGCGACAGCGCGCCGGAGCACCTGGCCGCCCAGCTGGAACAGGACACCCTGCGCAAGACCTTCAACTTCACCTACCTGGGCCAGGAAGACGGCACCTTCACCATGCGCCCCAACAGCGCCATGCCTGACGGTTACGACCCGCGCACCCGTCCCTGGTACAAGGATGCCGTCGCCGCTGGCGGCACCACGTTGACCGAGCCGTACATCGACGCCGCCACCCAGGAACTGATCATGACCGTCGCCACCCCCGCCCGGGCCGGCGGCAAGACCCTGGGAGTGGTCGGTGGTGACCTTGGCCTGCAAACCCTGGTGCAGATCATCAACTCGCTGGACTTCAGCGGCATGGGCTACGCCTTCCTGGTCAGCGGCGACGGCAAGATCCTGGTGCACCCGGACAAGAACTTCATCATGAAGTCCCTGGCCGACATCTACCCGCAGAACACCCCGAAGATCGGCGGCGGCTTCAGCGAGGCCGAGCTCAACGGCCAGACGCGCATCCTCAGCTTCACCCAGGTGAAGGGCCTGCCGTCGGTGAACTGGTATATCGGCCTGTCCATCGACAAAGACGCCGCCTACTCCATGCTGAGCAAGTTCCGCGCCTCGGCCATCGTTGCCGCGGCCATCGCCATCGTCGCCATCCTGCTCCTGCTGGGCATGCTGATCCGCGTGCTGATGCAGCCGCTGACCACCATGGGCCGCGCCATGGAAGACATCGCCCAGGGCGAAGGCGACCTGACCAAGCGCCTGAAGGTCGCCAGCAACGACGAGTTCGGCGTACTGGGCAATGCCTTCAACCGCTTCGTCGAACGTATTCACGAATCCATCCGTGAGGTGGCCTCCACCGCGCGCCAGTTGCACGACGTTTCGCAGTTGGTAGTGAATGCCTCCAACTCCTCCATGAGCAACTCCGACGAGCAATCCAACCGCACCAACAGCGTCGCCGCCGCGATCAACGAACTGGGCGCCGCCGCTCAGGAAATCGCCCGTAACGCCGCCGACGCCTCGCACCACGCCACCGACGCTTCGCACCAGGCCGGCGACGGCCGCCAGGTAGTCGAACAGACCATCAGCGCAATGAACCTGCTGTCCGACAAGATCAGCTCGGCCTGCGCCAACATCGAGGCGCTGAACAGCCGCACGGTGAACATCGGGCAGATTCTGGAGGTGATCAAAGGCATCTCCGAGCAGACCAACCTGCTGGCTCTCAACGCTGCTATCGAAGCCGCTCGTGCCGGTGAAGCCGGTCGTGGTTTCGCGGTAGTGGCGGACGAGGTCCGTAACCTCGCCCACCGCGCCCAGGAATCGGCCCAGCAGATTCAGAAGATGATCGAGGAACTGCAGGTCGGCGCCCGCGAAGCCGTGGACACCATGACCGAAAGTCAGCGCTATAGCCTGGAGAGCGTGGAGATCGCCAACCGCGCCGGCGAGCGCCTGGCCAGCGTCACCCACCGCATCGGCGAGATCGACTCGATGAACCAGTCCGTGGCGACAGCCACCGAAGAGCAGACCGCCGTGGTCGACTCGCTGAACATGGACATCACCGAGATCAACACCCTCAACCAGGAAGGCGTGGAGAACCTGCAGGCCACCCTGCGCGCCTGCGCCGACCTGGAGAACCAGGCCGGCCGCCTGCGCCACCTGGTGGACAGCTTCCGCATCTGACTGCAGCGGAAAACAAGAAAGGCGCCTTCGGGCGCCTTTTGGGTGTGCATCGAAATGAGGTCTACCGCCGCTTGCTACCGCCCAACAGCGCGCCCATCAGCCCTCGCACCAGTTGCCGGCCGATCTGGTTCGCCGCCTGGCGCACCACGGTCTTGCTGACCTGGCTGGCCAGGGAACCGAGGATCTCGCCGGCCATACCGCCGAAGTCGGTGCCCTTCTCTTCCTTCCCCTGGGTCGGCGCCATCTTGTCCTCGGCGCGGCCGGTGAGCTTTTCGTAGGCAGACTCGCGGTCGATCGGCTGGTCATAACGCCCGGCCAGCGGCGAGCGACGGATGACGTCCGCACGCTCGGCACCGGTCAACGGGCCAATGCGCGACTGCGGCGGCGCCACGGCCACGCGCTCGACCATTGCAGGGGTGCCCTTCTCTTCCAGCGTACCAACCAGCGCCTCGCCGATGCCCAGTTCGGTGAGCACCTTCAGGGTGTCGAACGCCGGGTTCGGGCGGAAGCCATCAGCCACCGCGCGCAGGGATTTCTGCTCCTTGGCCGTGAAGGCACGCAGGCCGTGCTGGATGCGCAGGCCCAGTTGCGCCAGCACGTCGTCCGGCAGGTCACTGGGCGACTGGGTGACGAAGTACACGCCCACGCCCTTGGAGCGGATCAGCCGCACCACCTGCTCCAGGCGGTCCTGCAAAGCCTTGGGCGTGCCGTTGAACAGCAGGTGCGCCTCGTCGAAGAACAGCGCGAGGATCGGCTTGTCCGCATCGCCGCGCTCGGGCAGTTGTTCGAACAGCTCGGCGAGCAGCCAGAGCAGGAAGGTGGCATAGACCTTGGGCGCGTCGTGTACCAGCTTGCTGGCATCCAGCAAGTGGATGCGCCCGCGACCATCGGCCTCGGTGCGCAGCAGGTCTTCGAGTTGCAGTGCCGGTTCGCCGAAGAAGTCCTCGGCACCCTGCTGCTCCAGCAGCGCCAGGCGCCGCAGCAGCGCCTGGGACGAAGCCGCGGTGAACAGCGCTCGGTCTTCGCCGAGCACTTCCGGGTGTTCCTTGAAGTGGTTGAGCAGCGCCTTGAGGTCCTTCAGGTCGAGCAGCAGCAGGCCTTCGCGATCAGCCACCTTGAACGCGGCGAACAGCGCGGCCTGCTGACTCTCGGTCAGTTCCAGCAGGTTGGACAGCAACAGCGGGCCCATCTCCGACAGCGTGGTGCGCAGCGGGTGACCGGTCTTGCCGGCCACGTCCCAGATGCTGACCGGGTAGGCCTGGGGCTTGTAGTTCAGCCACGGCATGCTGGCGATGCGCTCGGCCACCTTGCCCTGGGGATTACCGGCGGCGGCGATACCACACAGGTCGCCCTTGATGTCCGCAGCGAACACCGCAATACCCGCATCGCTGAAAGACTCGGCGAGGTGCTGCAGGGTCACCGTCTTGCCGGTGCCGGTGGCGCCGGCGATCAGGCCGTGGCGGTTGGCGAGCTTCCAGGACTGGCCGACCGGCTGCCCGTCGGGACCCGCGCCGATGATGAGTTCGTTCGTGGCTGACATCCGTTGTTCCCCTTCAGTGGGCCTGTCGCGCCAGCAAGCCTGTCGCGATGAGTGCTTGAGCAAGAGTGGCGCGTCCCGGCGCGCCGCGCAATCGGCTACCCCGGTACTTTGAAGACGTGCTTGAGGTAGTGAAGGAAGTTCTCGTCCTTGCACTGGGTCTTGCCTGGCGCGTCTGAGATCTTCGCCACCGGATGGCCATTGCAGGCGGTCATCTTCAGCACGATGTTCATTGGCTGCACGCCCGGCACATCGCAGGTGAAATGCGTGCCGATGCCGAAGCTGACGTCGATGCGCTCGCGTAACGAGCGATAGATTTCCAGGGCACGCGGCAGGTTGAGGCCATCGGAGAACACCAGCGTCTTGGTCTGCGGGTCGATGCCCAGCCGCTCGTAGTGCCGGATAGCCTTTTCCGCCCATTCCAGCGGGTCGCCCGAGTCGTGGCGCAGGCCGTCGAAGAGCTTGGCGAAGTACAGGTCGAAGTCCGCCAGGAAGGCATCCATGGTGATGCAGTCGGTCAGGGCGATGCCCAGTTGTCCACGGTATTCGCGCACCCAGGCGTCCAGCGCGGCGGCCTGGCTGTCGATCAACCGAGGGCCGAGCTGCTGGTGCGCCATCAGCCATTCGTGCGCCATGGTGCCCAGCGGCTTGACGCCCAGCTCGCGCGCCAGGTGAACGTTGCTGGTGCCGACGAAATGCCCCGGGAAGCCGTCGCGCAAGTCCCGCACCACCGCCTTCTGCACCGGGTAGGAGAAGCGTCGGCGAGTGCCGAAGTCGGCCATCTTGAAGCCGGCCAGTTCTTCCGCACCGGCCTCCCCGCGCAACCAGTCGAACTTTTCCTGCAGCCGCTCGCGGACCATCGTCAGCGTGGCGCCCGGATGGCAATGTCGGTTGCGCACTTCGCTGATGATCGCCAGCAGCGGTACTTCAAAGAGGATCACGTGCAGCCATGGGCCCTTGAGCCGCAGGTACAACTCCTCATTCTCCACACCCAGTCGGACGTAGTTGGGGTTGAAGCGGAAAAGGCCAAGGAAGCGGATGAAGTCCGGCTTGAAGAACGGGATGCGCTCGAGGAAGGCCAGGTCCTGCGGCGCGAAGGAGAGTTCCACCAGGCGCTCGATCTGCTCGCGCAGCGGATCCAGATAGGAGCGCAGATCCTCTTCATTGCGGCAACGGAACTCCCACTCCACCTCGGCGTTGGGGTAGTTGTGCAGCACTGCCTGCATCATGCTCAGCTTGTAGAAATCGGTATCCAGCAGGTTCTGCACGATCCGCCGGGAAAATGCGCTGTCGCTCATGCTCGTCTCATTGCAGGCTTCGAACCGGCAGTCTAAACCGGCCGCCCACAAAAAACCCCGCCGAGGCGGGGTTTTGAGTTCGAATCAGAAATCAGCGTGCTTTGCTCTGCGACATCCCGAAGAGGAAAAGCAGCAGGTCATCGTCCGGGCGGATGTCCTGTTGCTTGGCGCGCAGGTTGGGCGGGATGGGGCAGCTGTCCAAGCCACCTTTTCCGGTGATGACCGAAGGCCCCGGCTCATGCCAGGCCGCCGCCGCCAGGGTTGCCACCCCGAGCGCGCCAACGAGGAGCAAACCTCGCGTAATTTCTAACTTCATGTCTGCAACCCTTTGATGGCGCTGCCAAACGCCGCTTGGTAACCATAGACAAAGGCCTGCCATTGCGCCTCAGTCCACGACGAGCGGCGTTTCACCTGGCGAAGATCATGACGCGCAGCACGCTGAGCGCTGAAGCGCTGGCGAGCTTTTTCCATGTCAATCAGGGCCACTTCGATCTTGTCGCCGTCCACCTTCACGAACACGTGCTTGAGGTAAAGGCAGCCGTGTTGCCAGCGGCCGGCGTTAAGTTTTGCAAGGGTACTGCCGTAATGTTGCAGAATTCTTTGGTGCAGGGCTTCACCCCAGCGATCCTGGTCGCCGCGGGCGTAACAGTCTTCGAGGCTGGTAAAACCATCCAGGGATTCGGTCACCAGCAGCGCCTGCCATTCGCCATCCACCTTGCGGCAACCGGCATAGACCAGGGTCGGCACTTTAACGCCCAGCGCCTCGGCCGCCTTGAGGGCGTTGCGCTCGCGAATGGCGGTCGGGTAGCCGAAGGGATGCAGCAGGTCACGGTAGATATGCCCCATCTGCTGTTTGCGGTAGAGCATACGGCCGTCGGAAGTCAGGACTCGCTGCACGCCACTTTCGCCGCCGCGCCGACGGTTGGGTTCCTCGACCCATTTGCCGGGCACCTGGAGCCAACGGTCGATGGCGTTCTCACCGGAAATTTGCTGCAGCGAAGCCAGATCAACGGCCATCCATCACTCCTTACGCAGAATGTAGACCCGCCACATATGGATGAGCGGGACGAAATCAATGTGATCCTGGACCTTGAAACCGGCCTGGCGGAACTCCGCCTCGATGGTCTTGGCGGGAATCACGAAGCGGTTCTGGTAGGCGTGTTTCTTGCGGGTCGACTCGGCGCGCGCGCGTTTCCAGGACTTGAAGTTGCCATCGACCCACAGCGACAGGATCACTGAATCGCGACTTACGCGGTGAAATTCGCGCAACATCGTCAAACGATCATCAGATTCGCCGATGTGGTGCATCAGACGCATCGAGAAGATGCTATCGACGGCGTTGTCCGGCAGATCAATGGCAAACGCCGAAGTCTGCAAAGGTCGAACGCGTTTTACAACCTCATTCGGTTGACCGGCGCAGGCCACGGCGATCATGTCAGGCGAATTGTCCGCCCCGATGATCACCCGGTTCTCCTTCTCGGCCAGCATCGGCCAGAAGCGTCCGGCGCCACACGGCAGGTCGAGTACCAGGTTAGGCTGGCCGGCAAGCTTGAGTGCCTGGCGAGCTATCTGGACATCGCGCCAATGGGAAAGTTTCCGGGACAGTCCGGCCTGGTGCTTGCGCAGATAACGCTGCGCATGCTGGCGGTCGTACTTCTGGGAGAACTCCAGGTTGACGGGTTTTTCAGTCATCGGATTATTACCTTTCCCGAATTCAGGGCGAACGATACAAATCAGCCTGTCACAGCCGGGTCATGCACTTGTGAAGATTTTGTCAAACTACGGCTAGGCGAACTTCGAAGCGGCAGCCGTGGGGTTCCGCGGGACGCAGCGTGACGTCCCAGCCTTCGGAGGCGCAGATCCGCTTGACCAGCGACAACCCGAGCCCAAGCCCCTCACCACGCGGGTTCTGGCCTCGAACGAACGGTTGGAAGACTCGTTCTCGCTGTTCTTCCGGGATACCGGCGCCGGTGTCTTCGACCCAGAATCCGTTAGGCCCAAGTTGTAAGCGGATGCTGCCGCTTTCGGTGTAATGCATGGCATTGCGCAATAAATTGCTCATCACCGAGCGCAGGAACGGCGCGTTGAATTGCCCGGGCATCTCCTGGTTCGCCTCGTATACCAGCGTCAAACCTTTCGCTTCGATCGGGCCGCGCCACTGCGCTACCAATTCATCCCCGATCTGCCGCAGCCCGGCCTGCGAAACGATGGCCATGTCCTTGCGCTGGGCCCTGGCCAGCATGAGGAAGGTCTGCACCAGATCGCGCATTTCCTCGCAGGCACTGTTCATGCGCGCCAGTTGAGCACGAGCCCGCGCGCTGAGCCCCGGCTCCTCTGCCAACAGCTCGCAGCTGGTGGCGATCACCATCAGTGGCGTACGCAATTCATGACTGACATCGCTGGTGAAGAGCTTTTCCCGAGTCAGCACGTCGTGCAGCCGCCCCATGGCGTAATCGAAAGCCGCCGCCAGCTCACCCACTTCGTCGTTGGCGTAATCCGGCGACATGGGCGGCGCCAGCTCGAGCAACTGGTCGCGATGCCGGACCTGCCGCGCCAGGCGTGCAACCGGCTCCATGACCTTGCGCGCCAGCAGCCAGCCCAGGACCCCGGACAAAGCCAGGCTCAGGACATAGCCGGTGACCACGGCCGCGTAGAGAATCTGCTCGCGTGCTTCGAAGTCGCTCTGGTCCTGCAGCAGGACGAAGCGGCGACCATCGACATCGCGCGCCAGCGCATGGAAGGACAACTCCCCATCGAAGACTTCGTGGAACCCCTCATCCAGCCGACGCAGTGCCGGTGGCATGGCGTAGACGCCCACGCCGTCGCTGATGAAGAAACGCATGCCCGGATCGAGCTTGGGAGCCTGGCCGTTGCCCAGGTCCTCATTGATGATGCGATCCAGTTCGCCACCCAGGTCGCGGGAAATCAGGCGCTCCTCGACGATGTGAACGACGCCGACGATTCCCACCGAGAACAGGCCGCCGACGGCGGCGGTCATGAGTACGAAGGCAAAGACAATCCGGCGGGAAAGGCTCTGCTTATACTCCATGCGTTTCCTCTGCCAGCTTGTAGCCGACACCGTGGACCGTATGCAGCAGGGAGGATGCGAAGGGCTTGTCGATCACTTGGCGAAGCTGGTGCACGTGGCTGCGAAGGCTGTCGCTGTCCGGGCAGTCGTCGCCCCAGACGGCTTCCTCGAGCACATCGCGTCGCACGACGTGCGGGCTCTTCTGCATCAGCACCGCCAGCAGCTTGAGACCGATGGGATTGAGTTTCAGCGGTTTGCCGGCACGGTTCACTTCGAGGGTATCGAGGTTGTAGCTCAGATCGGCGACCTGCAACTCGCGACGACCACCACCCTGGCTGCGGCGCAGCACCGCTTCGATGCGAGCGGCCAGCTCGGACAGCGCGAAGGGCTTGAGCAGGTAATCGTCGGCGCCCGAGCGGAAGCCCTGCAGGCGGTCGTCCAACTGGTCACGGGCGGTGAGCATGATCACCGGCGTGTCGCGGCGCGCGTCTTCGCGCAGCCGACGGCACAGTGTGAAACCGTCCAACCCCGGCAGCATGACGTCCAGTACGATCAGGTCGTAATGGGAGGTCGCCGCCAGGTGCAATCCGGACAGGCCGTCCTGGGCGCAATCCACCGTGTAGCCCTTCAGGCCCAGGTAGTCGGCCATATTGGCCAGAATGTCCCGATTGTCTTCAACCAACAGAATGCGCATGTGCTCTCCTTTCGCGAACAGCACTCTAGCCTAACTGGCTTAAATGGAACTTAAGCGCCTTTGACGGTTTTTTCACACTTCATCGCATTCTCAAGATAGCAGCGCACACCCGGAGTCCATCGTGCTCGTAGCGCTGGATATCCAACAGCCACTGGCGGTCCTCCGGCTGTCGTTGCGATCCTGCAGGGGGAAGCACCGCAACGGGGCCCCGTTCATTCTTGCCGAGGCATCACTATCAGCGGTCGCTTAACGGCCCATCATCCAGTTCACCGACCAGAGCCCGGCCAGGGTCATCAACAGAGAACCGGCCAGGTGCGTGGCGACTGTACCCATCGCCCAGGCCAGGCGGCCCTGCTGCAGCAACATGACGACTTCGGCGGAGAAGGTCGAGAAAGTGGTGAGACCACCGCAGAAGCCGGTGATGATCAGTAACCGCCATTCCGGCGCCACGCCCGGCGTGTTGGCGAAGAAGGCGATGGCCGCGCCGATGATATAGCCGCCAACCAGGTTGGCGACCACCGTGCCCGGTGGCATGGAAGGCAGGAGGGTGTTGAGCTTGAGCCCGAGCACCCAGCGCAGCAGTGCACCGAGGGCGGCTCCGAGAGAGACGGCAAGAATGGATTTCCACATGGTCCTGTCCTGGGAAAAGTGTCTTGGACAGGCTGCAGGCGAACGCCTACGCGCCTTTCCAGGTCAATGCGTAGGCATCATCAGCCACAAGGGCGGTTGAAGGAGGAATGCCATCTCCTGCACCGCAGTCTGGCACAACCCGCGTCCATGAAAAAGCCCCGCCTAAGCGGGGCTTTTTCTTACAGCAGGTGCCGGGTGGCTTACATCATGCCGCCCATGCCACCCATGCCGCCCATGTCCGGCATGGCCGGAGCAGCCTTGTCGTCAGCCACTTCGGCAACCATGGCCTCGGTGGTGACCATCAGGCCGCCGATGGAAGCAGCGGCTTGCAGGGCCGAACGGGTGACTTTGGCCGGATCGAGGATACCCATCTCGATCATGTCGCCGTACACGCCGGTAGCAGCGTTGTAGCCGTAGTTGCCCGAGCCTTGCTTGACCTTGTCGACCACCACGCTCGGCTCGTCACCGGAGTTGGCAACAATCTGGCGCAGCGGAGCTTCGACAGCGCGACGCAGCAGGGCGATACCGACGTTCTGGTCTTCGTTGTCGCCCTTCAGGCCTTCGATGGCTTGCAGAGCACGAACCAGAGCGACGCCGCCGCCAGGAACCACGCCTTCCTCGACCGCAGCACGGGTAGCGTGCAGGGCGTCTTCAACGCGGGCTTTCTTCTCTTTCATCTCGACTTCGGTGGCAGCGCCTACCTTGATCACGGCAACACCGCCGGCCAGCTTGGCCAGACGCTCTTGCAGCTTCTCACGGTCGTAGTCGGAGGAAGTCTCTTCGACCTGCTTGCGGATCTGCAGGACGCGAGCTTCGATGTCGGCCTGAGCGCCAGCGCCATCGATGATGGTGGTGTTTTCCTTGCTCAGTACGACGCGCTTGGCGTTACCCAGGTGCTCCAGGGTGGCGCCTTCCAGGCTCAGACCGACTTCTTCGGAGATGACGGTACCGCCGGTCAGGATGGCGATGTCCTGCAGCATGGCCTTGCGGCGGTCGCCGAAGCCCGGAGCCTTGACGGCTGCGACTTTCACGATGCCACGCATGTTGTTGACGACCAGGGTAGCCAGGGCTTCGCCTTCGACGTCTTCAGCCACGATCAGCAGCGGACGGCCGGCTTTGGCAACGGCTTCCAGGACCGGCAGCATTTCGCGGATGTTCGAGATCTTCTTGTCGACCAGCAGCAGCAGCGGGCCGTCGAGCTCGGCAACCATGGTGTCCGGCTTGTTGATGAAGTAGGGGGACAGGTAGCCACGGTCGAACTGCATGCCTTCTACGACGGACAGTTCGTTTTCCAGGCCCGAGCCTTCTTCAACGGTGATCACGCCTTCTTTGCCGACTTTTTCCATGGCTTCGGCAATGATGTTGCCGATGGAGTCGTCGGAGTTGGCGGAGATGGTGCCGACCTGGGCGATGGCCTTGGTGTCGGCGCACGGCTTGGCCAGGTCCTTGAGCTGAGCAACGATGGCCACGGTGGCCTTGTCGATGCCGCGCTTGAGGTCCATCGGGTTCATGCCGGCAGCGACGGCTTTCAGGCCTTCGTTGACGATGGCCTGGGCCAGAACGGTAGCGGTGGTGGTGCCGTCACCGGCAGCGTCGTTGGCCTTGGAGGCAACGTCTTTCACCAGTTGGGCGCCCATGTTCTCGAACTTGTCTTTGAGTTCGATTTCCTTGGCGACGGAAACGCCGTCCTTGGTGATGGTCGGAGCACCGAAGCTCTTGTCCAGGATGACGTTGCGGCCTTTCGGGCCGAGGGTCGCTTTAACCGCGTCGGCCAGGACGTTTACGCCGACCAGCATTTTCTTGCGAGCGGAATCGCCGAACTTAACTTCTTTGGCAGCCATGTTCTGTTTCCTCTAAATCGAATTCGGTGGGGAGTGGACGGACTGGAATCAGTCTTCCAGGACGGCGAGGATCTCGGACTCGCCCATCACCAGCAGTTCTTCGCCGTCGACCTTGATGGCGTTGCTGCCGGAGTAAGGACCGAACACCACCTTGTCACCGACCTTGACGGCCAGAGCGCGAACTTCGCCGTTGTCCAGGACACGGCCGGCACCAACAGCGACCACTTCACCGCGGTTCGGCTTTTCGGCGGCGGAACCCGGCAGCACGATGCCGCCTGCGGTTTTGGTCTCTTCCTCGCTGCGACGGATGACGACGCGGTCATGCAGAGGACGAAGCTTCATAGTCGTAACTCTCCCAAACTGTGATTTCCAACAGCCAGATCGATGCCCGGCAGGTTTTATTGAATCCGGCGTTGCCGGTTTGCGTCCCGGCTGGCGAGACGCGTAAAGAGCAGCCTGTCCATGCGACAGGGACCTTGCGGTGACCGGTACATAAGGTCGCTACAAGGCATTTCAAGGGTGTGACGAAAAAAATTTTGCAAACGGAGGGTGCTCAGGACGGCCGAAACCGTCCGAGGCTCAGCGCAAGCGGTCGCGATCTTCCTCACGGCGCTGGTACTCGCCTTCGATCACGCTCGGGCCGCCACGTTGCTGAGCGGCCGGATCGTCGGCGAAGGCCCGACGGCGCTCGGCCTGTTCCTGCATGCGCTGGCGCACGCGGCCAAGCATCAGGCGGCGGGTGAAGGGGATCAGGCAGAGCAGGCCGATGGCGTCGCTGATGAAGCCCGGCAGCATCAGCAGGCCACCACCCAGGGCGATGACCAGACCTTCGAGCATTTCCTGTTCGGGTAGCTCGCCACGATTCAGGCGCTCGCGGGCACGCAGAGCGGTCGCCACGCCAGCGACACGCAGAACGGCGGCACCGATGAAGGCACCGGCAATGATCAGCAGCAGGGTCCAGCCCACGCCGATCACGCTGCCGACCTTGATCATCACGGCCAGCTCGATCAGCGGGAAGAGAAGAATCAGGAAAAGAGGAACTCGCATCGATGTTTCCTTGGCGGGGCATTTACCCAGATAACGGGAAAGGTGGCGACGTCCCGCGCCAATTTCAAGGGAATGCCCGGGGATTGTTCAAGCCTGGATAACCTCACTACCCGGCCAGACGTCCGCCCTGGCCAACTGCACCAGCGCCTGGCGCACCGCACCAGGATTACTGCAGGGCGCAGGGAACGGCAGCCAGTGCAGGCCTTGGCCGATGCGCAGGTGGAAACCTTCGGTATCAATTCCCACCAGCTGCGGATCCTTGCCCGCGGGCAGCCCGGCCAGCTCGACGTAGTGTTCGATGGCACTGGCATGGTCGCTGTTCATGTGCTCGACCATGCTCCTTTCCGCCTCGCCGACGAAGGGATTGGCCAGCGGCACGCTGTCGGCGCCCAGCCAGTGGATATCGCCGAAGCCGCCGATGAAGCGCCACTGCACCGGCTCGAGTACCCAGAAATCGAAGTCGTGGACGATGTGGTAGTCCTGCGAACCGGGGAAATAGCGGTAGTAGCGCTCGGCGGCACCCGCGATGGCGTCGACATCCTCGATCATCAGCGCCTCGGCCAGCAGGGTCAGGCGGCCGGCGGCCTGGATGTCGTCGACGCCACGCTCGCCGATGAGCAACGAGCATTTGCCATCCATCTGCAGGTTGTGGGTGTGCTGGGCGATGCGACTGATCAGGATCAGCGGCCGGCCCGCCTCGTCCAGGCAGTAGGGCACCACGGAGCCGAAGGGAAACCCGGACCACTTCTTCGAGTGGGTGGAGAGGACGCCGCGGTATTCCTTGAGCAGCAGTTCTCGGGCATGCTTGGCAGCTTTCACGCTCAACTTATGACTCCTCGCAAAGAATCCGTCGCAAACGGACGGGCAGGACTGACTCTGTGCACAGCTGCCGGCGGGGCCTTTCACCAGAAACTGTTCGTGGGGTTGTTCCGATGCAATTGAAAGACAAGGTCATCATCATCACCGGTGGCTGCCAGGGCCTGGGCCGCGCCATGGGCGAATACCTCTCCGGCAAGGGCGCGCGCGTCGCGCTGGTTGACCTCAACGCCGAAAAACTGGACGAAGCCGTGGCCGCCTGCAAGGCCGCCGGTGGTGACGCCCGCGCCTATCTGTGCAACGTCGCCAATGAAGAACAGGTTACCCATATGGTGGCCCAGGTCGCCAGCGACTTCGGCGCCATCAACGGCCTGGTGAATAACGCCGGCATCCTGCGCGACGGCCTGACCATCAAGGTCAAGGACGGCGAGCTGAGCAAGATGAGTCTGGCCCAATGGCAGGCCGTGATCGACGTCAACCTGACCGGCGTGTTCCTCTGCACTCGTGAAGTGGCGGCGAAGATGATCGAGCTGAAGAACGAAGGCGCGATCGTCAACATCTCCTCCATCTCCCGCGCCGGCAACATGGGCCAGGCCAACTACTCCGCAGCCAAGGCCGGCGTCGCCGCCGACACCGTGGTCTGGGCGAAGGAACTGGCACGCTACGGCATCCGCGTGGCCGGCGTGGCACCTGGATTCATCGAGACCGACATGGTCGCCAGCATGAAACCCGAAGCGCTGGAGAAAATGACTTCCGGCATCCCGCTCAAGCGCCTGGGCAAGCCCCTGGAAATCGCCCACTCGGTGGCCTACATCCTCGAGAACGACTACTACACCGGCCGCGTGCTGGAGCTGGACGGCGGCCTGCGCCTGTAACACTCCCCCTTGAAAAAGCCCCGCCATGTGCGGGGCTTTTTTATGTGCCTTGCGGGAACGAGCCTGCTCGCTCCTGCCTGAGTCGACGTTACCAGCCGACCCCCAGGCCAACGGTATAGCGACGCTCGTTGACGTCGCCATCGTTGCCACTGAGCTTGTCCCACTCGGCCTTCAGGCTCAGGGACGCCCAGGAGGTCAGCTTGTAGCGGATGCCCGCCTCGCTCTCCAGCTCGTAGTCCACGTTGGACTCCAGTGGCTTGCTGACTTCGCCGTTGGTAAACAGCTCGAACTGCTTGGCCAGCAGGTAACGGTTGTAGTCCCACTTCAGGCTGGTGCTGTAGAAGTGGGACTTCTCGTCGTCGACGAACTCGTAGTCGTTGCGGTTGACCAGCGTGGCCAGGGAGAACGCGCCCAGCTCATTATCCCAGAACTGGTAGCCGGGACCGGTACCGACAGTGCGCTTCTTCTTCAGGTCCTCGATCCAGTCGCGCTTGTACTGCGCCTGCCCCTGCCAGAACCAGTGCTCATCGAGGAAGCGGTCCAACGCATACTCGGCAGAATAATTGTTGGTGCTGACCTGGTCGTTCTTCTTCTCGCGGTTGTATTCGCCCTGCAGGTTGTGGCGCCAACGGCCGTGGCGGGCGTTGGTCTTGAAATCGATGTCGTAGTCCTCGACATCGTTCTCGGCCTGCTTGTGGTCCAGGGAGAAGTCGACGTTGCCAGTCCATACCCAGTCTTCGAGGATCGGCTTGGGCGGCATCATCTGCTCGATCTTCGCCAGCTCCACGGTGCGCGGCTGACCGTTGACCAGCGTGACCTTGCCATCGTCCGATGCCTTGATGCCCTTGGAATGCTCGCCGGTTTCCTCGTCGTACTTCACCAGCAGGTTCTGGTCGGTCTCGAGGGTCTTGATCTTGTCCCATTTCAAGGTGATCTCCCCGCCATAATCAGTCGCCAACAACAGCTTGCCGCCGTCGAACAGCTTGATGGTGCCGGTCAGGCGGTCGCCATTCTTCAACCAGACGGTATCGGCGACAGCGGAAAGGGAACAGGAAGCCAGGGCAATGGAGAGCAGGGTTCTAGACAACATGAGCCTGATTCAACTGGACAAGGTGGGCAAAAAGCCGGGCATTATCCAGATACCCGACGCTAGAGCAACGAATGACAGACCTGGCGGTACAGAGTTCATCATTACTGACAGAATGACGGGAAACTTCCTTCATTTAGCCACACGCATTTGCCTACCACAGGCTTCGCTATATCCTGACCTGGCCTTCACTGAAGCGACCATCACCCATGCCCGAGCGCAAAGTCTCCGCCTCCTCCGCGGATCTGACGCAGGAAAGCCTGCAGACTCGCCGCGAGGCCATTTTCCTGGTGGTCGCCGAAGTGCCGGAAGGGCACGTGATCACCTACGGCGATGTGGCCAAACTGGCCGGGCTGGGCCGTTCTGCGCGGCTTGTAGGACGCATCCTCAGCCAGTTGCCCGATGGCACCCGCCTGCCCTGGCACCGGGTGATCGCCGCCGGTGGCCGCATCAGCCTGCCCATCGGCACTGTTTCGGGGAACGAACAGCGCGCACGATTGCGTGCAGAGGGTGTCAGAATCCATAACGATCGGGTGGACATACGTCGGCACGGCTGGCCTAGCGGCGAGCAGTCCTAGTAAAGTTCGCGAGAATTTTTGACCTGCTGGAAAACACCCCATGAAAGAGCATTCCTGGCGAGAGGCATGGATTGCCTACAAGTCTCCCGCCAGCCTCGCACTTTTGCTGCTGGGTTTCGCCGCCGGCCTGCCTTACATGCTGGTGCTTTCCACCCTCTCGGTGTGGTTGCGTGAAGCGGGTGTCGCCCGGGAAACCATCGGATTCGCCAGCTGGATCGGGCTCGTCTACGCCTTCAAGTGGGTCTGGTCGCCCATGCTCGACCAGTGGCGCCTGCCCTTCATCGGCCGCCTGGGCCGTCGCCGCTCCTGGCTGGTGTTCTCCCAGGGCCTGATCGCCATCGGCCTGCTCGGCATGGCCCTGTGCAACCCGCAGTCGCATCTGAACTGGCTGATCGCCCTGGCGATGGTCGTGGCCTTTGCCTCGGCCACCCAGGACATCGCGATCGACGCCTACCGCCTGGAAATCGCCGAGAACACCCGCCAGGCCGCGCTGGCCGCGTGCTACATGACCGGCTACCGGGTCGCCGTCCTGTTCGCCACCGCCGGCGTGCTGTTCCTCGCCGAATGGGCCGGCTCCAGTGCCCTGCACTACAGCCAGTCGGCCTGGGCGCTGACCTACGCGGTGTGCTCGCTGGCCATCCTGCCCGGCCTGATCACCACCCTGCTGATGAAAGAGCCGCCGGTGAACGTGCAACCACAGGCTGGCAGCTCGGCTTTCGCCTTCAACCACCAGCTACTCTCGGTGCTGACCCTGCTGGTGCTGCTGATCTCCGTGCCGGCCATGCTCACCGCGCTGACCGCACAGGCCTGGCCGCGCGCCGCGCTGTATGGGATCTTCATCGGCATCTGCATGACGCCCCACGGTCGCCGGCAGATCCGCCCGGTCCGCGAGCTGCTGTCGAAGGTGCGCCGCCCGCTGCTGCTGGCCGTACACGGGCGCGGCCTGCCGCAGTTCGACTTCGTCCACCAGGCGGTTTCGGTGATCGTGCTGATCATCCTGCTGGTGACCGGCACCGCATTCATCAACATGACCGAGGCCGGCAAGTGGTGGCTCGCCCTCCTCTACCTGCTGATCGCCCTGAGCTGCATCTCCGCACCGGGTCGGCTGCTGATGGCCCCGGTGCTGACACCCATCACCGAGTTCGTCCGCCGCTACCGCTGGCAGGCCCTGCTGCTGCTCGGGCTGATATCCACCTACCGCATGTCCGACACCGTCATGGGCACCATGGCCAGCGTGTTCTACATCGACATGGGCTTCACCAAGGACACCATCGCCACCGTCAGCAAGCTGTTCGGCGTGGTCATGACCCTGGTGGGCGCGGCGGCCGGCGGTGTGCTGATCGCCCGCTTCAGCATCCTGCCGATCCTGTTCATCGGTGGCGCGGCCTCGGCGGCGACCAACCTGCTGTTCGCCCTCCTTGCGCAGATGGGCGCGATCGACGATCCGCATCTCATGGGGCAAAACGTCTTTGCCCTGCTCAAGGTGCTGGAGCCCCACGTCACCATGCTGGTGGTGACCATCATGCTCGACAACTTCAGCGGCGGTCTGGCGACCTCGGCCTTCGTCGCCTACCTGTCGAGCCTGACCAACCTGAAGTTCTCCGCGACCCAGTACGCCATGCTCAGCTCCACCATGCTGTTGCTGCCGCGCTTCATCGGCGGCTACTCCGGCGCCATGGTCGAGGGCATGGGCTATGAGCGGTTCTTCTTCTTCACCGCCCTGCTCGGCGTGCCGACGCTGCTGTTGATCGGCTGGCTGTGGCTGCAGCGCAAGAACGACATGACCAACGGCGCCGCCGAGGAAGCCAGCGAAGCCCCAACGCAGCCAGCCAGCGCCGAACGCCCCTGAACTGGCTGATGAAGCAGCGCCCATGAAAAAGGCCGGCAAATGCCGGCCTTTTTCGTTCCGCGTGAGGGATCAGTCCGCCAGGACGGCGTCCTCTTCACCCTTGACCACACGCACCACCTTGTTCGGCGCAAGGTCGATGCCGTCGTCGCGCAGGCGCTGACGCACCTGCTCGTTGAGCATGAAGGTGACCGCCCAGTAATCGGAGTTGGCGGTCCACAGGCGCAGCGACAGGGTCACCGAGTTCTCCCCCAGGCCCGCGACCACCACCACCGGCGCCGGCGACTTGAGTACGCGCGAATCCTCCGCCAGCTCCTTGAGGATGGCACGAGCACCCTCCAGATCGGCGTCGAAGGCCAGCTTCACATCGAAGGTCACCTGGCGGGTCGTCTGGGTCGAGGTGTTGGTGATGATGCCGTTGGACAGCGCGCCATTGGGCACGATCACCGTGCGGTTGTCACCGGTGCGCAGCACGGTGTGGAAGATCATGATGTGGTCCACCGTGCCGGAAACGCCCTGGGCTTCGATCCAGTCGCCGACCTTGAACGGGCGGAACAGCAGGATCAGCACGCCGCCGGCGAAGTTCGACAGGCTGCCCTGCAGCGCCAGGCCGATGGCCAGGCCGGCGGCACCGATGGCAGCGACGAAGCTGGTGGTCTGGATGCCGATCATCGACGCCACGCTGACCATCAGCAGGATCTTCAGGATGATGTTCACCATGCTGCCGATGAAGCCCTGCAGCGTCCTGTCCACATGCTTGGTGGACAGCAACCCGCCGATACGACGGGTGAACAGGTTGATCACCCACCAACCGATCAGCAGGGTCAACAGCGCCAGCACGGCATTGCCCAGGTAAGCCAGGACGACCGGCGTCCAGGCCTCCGCACTGTTCATGATCTGCTCGTAATTCATATCCATGGATGCAGGCCCCTTGTCTGTTGCCATTGCCTAAAACAAAACCGCCATGGCAAGCCATGGCGGTCGGGAGTTCGCCGAGCGACTCTATTACTGCGACGTCGCGCGGGCGCTGAGGTTCCGCAGCGCTTACAGAGCAGCGCGCATCAGTCGCGGAAGTTGTTGAACTGAAGCGGCATACCGAGGGATTCACCACGCAGCAGCGCGATGGCTTCCTGCAGGTCATCGCGCTTCTTGCCGGTGACACGCACCTGCTCACCCTGGATGGCAGCCTGCACCTTGAGCTTCTTGTCCTTGATCAGGGCGACGATCTTCTTCGCCAGATCCTTGTCGATGCCCTCGCGGAAGGTCACTTCCTGCTTGACCACCTTGCCCGACGGGAAGGGGTCCTTGGTTTCGATGCACTGCACATCGATCTTGCGCTTGACCAGGCTGGAGCGAAGAATGTCGAGCATCTGCTCAAGCATGAAATCCGCCTCGGCGGTCAGGGTGACGGACTTGTCCTTGGTCTCGAAGCTGCACTTGCCCTTCAGGTCGAAACGGCGGTCCAGTTCCTTGGCAGCATTATCCAGGGCGTTGGTCAGTTCGTGTTTGTCCAGTTCGGACACCACGTCGAACGAAGGCATGACATCTCTCCAGATGGACGGCGCGACCCGGTTCACAGACGGGACGACGCCTGGCTTGACGATAAAAATGCGCGGTCATTATAACTGACAGACAAGACCGCGCCCGGCCTCTGACGTCGTTAGCCGGCATTTCCTACCCGTTTCCGAGACATTCCATGCCAACCAACCATCTCAGCATCCTGGTAGTCGACGATGCCAAGTTCTCCAGCGCCATGATCGGCCGCGCGCTGAGCCAGGCCGGCTACCTGAACGTGCGCTTCGCCAGCAGTGCCAGCGAAGCGCTCGACCTGCTGGAAAAGCAGCCGGTGAGCGTCCTCCTCGCCGACTGGCTGATGCCCGAGATGGACGGCCTGGAGCTCACCGCCCGAGTGCGCCAGCTCGACGAGAGCGGCGACCACTACACCTACATCATCCTGCTCACCGGCAAGGAGGGCGACAACGCCCTGGCCGAAGCCTTCGACCGTGGCGTGGACGACTTCGTCAGCAAATCGGCGATGAACGAGCAACTGGTGCCCCGCGTACTGGCCGCCGACCGCCTGAGCAATACCCTGCAGCGCCTGCTGATGGAAAACCGCCTGCTCACCGAGAACATCACCAGCCTGGAAGAACGCAACCTGGTGGACAGTGCCACGGGCCTGGGCAACCAGCGCTACCTCAAGCAGAAGCTGGCCGACAGCATCCGCCAGGTGGAATCCCGTGGTGGCGCCGTGTGCTACATGCTCATCGGCCTGCCGGAGTTGGCCGAACTGGGGCAGAAGCGTGGCCAGTCGTTCCAGAACGAACTGCTCCACGGCGTCGCCCGGCGCCTGCAGCAACTGGTACGACCGCTGGACGTCCTGGCGCGCATCGACGGCCAGCATTTCGCCCTGATCACCCTGCTCGAAGACCTGCAGGAATGCTCCCCCAGCAGCTTCCGCCGCCTGCACGAAGGCCTGAACCTCAAGGCGTTCAAGACCAGCGAAGGCTTCATCACCCTCAAGGCCGGCATCAGCCTGGTGGGCCTGGACGCCAAGGCGCTGCCCGTGGAAGTCGAGCAACTGATGCAGCAGGGCCGTGCCCTGCTGCCCGATGCCTTCGCCAGCGGGCGAATCAACGCCAGTCGCCTGACCGGCCTGCGCTAAACTTCGCGGTAAGCCCCCGAACCCGCGAAGTTTCTCCCATGACCTGGTCTATCCTCGGCGCCGGCAGCCTCGGTTGCCTGTGGGCCGCCCGCCTGTCCCGCGCAGGCCTGCCGGTGCGCCTGCTGCTGCGCGACCGCCAGCGCCTCAACGCCTACCGCACCCTCGGTGGCGTCACCCTGATCGAAGACGGTCGCGAGAGCCTCTACCCGATACCCGCCGAAACCGCTGCGCAAGGCGCGCCGATCCAGCGCCTGCTGCTGGCCTGCAAGGCCTACGACGCCGAGTCTGCCGCCGCCAGCGTGGCGGCGCGCCTGGCCCCCGGAGCCGAACTGATCCTGCTGCAGAACGGTCTGGGCAGCCAGCAGGCGGTCAGCGCCCACCTGCCGCGCGCGCGCTGCCTTTATGCTTCCAGCACCGAAGGCGCATTCCGCGAATCCGACTTCCGCGTGGTATTCGCAGGCCATGGCCAGACCTGGCTGGGCGACGAGCACGGCGGGCCCACTCCGGCCTGGCTGACCGAGCTGGAGCAAGCCGGGATTCCCGCCCAGTGGAGCGAGAACATCCTCGAACGCCTGTGGCGCAAGCTGGCCCTGAACTGCGCGATCAACCCGCTGACCGTGCTGCACCAATGCCGCAATGGCGAACTGGCCGGGCACCCCGACGAAGTGGCCGCGCTGTGCGACGAACTGGGCCAACTGCTGCACGCCTGCAACTACCCCGCCGCTGCGCAGGAATTGCAGGGCGACGTGGAGCGCGTGATTGCCGCCACTGCAACGAACTTCTCCTCCATGTACCAGGACGTCGTCCAGGGCCGGCGCAGCGAGATCGCTTACCTGCTCGGCCACGCCTGCCGCGAAGGTGACCGCCTGCACCTCGCCCTGCCGCGACTGCGAGCCGTACACGAGCGCCTGCGCGCCTACCTGGTGGCGCGCGGATTGCCCGACACCTGATCGCGGGCTACCCTGCCCGCCTCTCCTGTTTTTCCAAGAAAGCGCCCATGCCTTCACCCATGAACCTGCGCCAGCGCCTGGAAGACCTGCCGGTCGGCCAGAAAATCCTCGCCGCCCTGCTGGTGCTGCTGGCGACCGTGATGCTGGTGGCCAACCTGGCTTTCATCAGCGCGGCCTACTGGATTTCCCAGGACAGCGTCGCGCCCCAGGCGCTGCAGACCATCGGACGGCTGATCGCCAATCCGGCGCTCAGCGAGCCGGCGTTGTCCTCGCCCACCCAGGCCCAGGTGCTGCTGCGCCAGCTGGACGACTACCAACCGCTGCGCGCCGCCGCACTGTACGACAGCAACGGCGAACGCATCGCCCAGACACCGGGCAACGGCCCCATTGCCCTGCCCGAGCGCCTCGATCACCTGGAGCGCTGGCGCCAGCACGAATACCGCCTCAACGCGCTGTTCGAACTGCCCCAGGCCGGCCGCAACAGCGGCTACCTGCTGCTGGTGGCGAGCAGCGAGCTGCCCGGCGCCTTCTATACCGGCACGCTCACCGCCAGCTTGGTCATCCTCGCCGTCTCGGTGCTGCTCTGGCTGCTGATCGCCCAGCAGATCCGCCGCCTGATCACCCGGCCGATCCGCAGCCTGGAGGAGCTCTCGCGCCAGGTCACCCGCGAGGAGAACTACGCCTTGCGCGCCGAGCGCGGCAATGCCGACGAGATCGGCCGGCTGGCCGACGCCTTCAACACCATGCTGACCCGCATCGAAGCCCGCGAGCAGCAGCTCAAGCGCGCCCGCGACGATGCCCAGGAAGCCGTGGAGCAGGCCCAGTCGCTGGCCGAGGAAACCCGCCGCTCGAACCGCAAGCTGGAGCTGGAAGTCCAGGTACGCAGCAAGATCGAGAAGAAGCTCACCGGCTTCCAGCACTACCTCAACAGCATCATCGACTCGATGCCCTCGGCGCTGATCGCGGTGGACGAGCAGCTCTACGTCACCCAGTGGAACCAGGAAGCCAGCCTGCTCTCCGGCACCAGCCTGGACGACGCAGTGAACCAGCCGGTATTCCTCGCCTTCCCGTCGCTCAAGCCCTTCCTGCCGCAGCTCACCCGCGCCGCCGAGCAGCACAAGGTCGAACGCGTCGAACGCGTCACCTGGGCCCTCACTGACGCGCCGCGCCATTACGCCCTGACCTTCTACCCGCTGATGGGCGGCACCGGCCGTGGCGCGGTGATCCGTATCGACGACATCACCGACCGCCTGGGAATGGAAGAGATGATGGTGCAGTCGGAGAAGATGCTCTCCGTCGGCGGCCTCGCGGCCGGTATGGCTCACGAGATCAACAACCCGCTGGGCGCCATCCTGCACAACGTGCAGAACATCCGCCGGCGACTGTCGCCGGAGTTGCCGAAGAACCTGGAGGTAGCCGGCGAAGTGGGCGTGCGCCTGGACGACCTCAACCACTACCTGGAGGCGCGGGAGATCCCCAAGCTGATGGATGGCATCCAGTACGCCGGCTCCCGCGCCGCGAAGATCGTCACCCACATGCTGTCCTTCAGCCGCCGCAGCCACCGGCAGATGGCCGCCTGCGAGCTGCCAGCGCTGTTGGAGCAAGCCGTGGAGATTGCCGGTAACGACTTCGACCTCACCGGCGGCTTCGACTTCAAGTCGCTGGAGATCGTCCACGAGTACGACCCGCGCCTGGGCCCGGTGCCGGTGATCGCCAACGAAATCGAGCAGGTGCTGCTCAACCTGCTGAAGAACGGCGCCCAGGCCATCCACCTGCGCGACGACGAAGAGGAAGGCGAGTACGGCCGCATCACCCTGCGTACCCGGCTCAATCCGCCCTGGGCGGAAATCCACGTGGAAGACAACGGCTGCGGCATGCCGGAGAACGTGCGCAAGCGCATCTTCGAGCCTTTCTTCACCACCAAGGAAGTCGGCCAGGGCACAGGGCTGGGCCTGTCGGTCTCGTACTTCATCGTCACCAACAACCACAAGGGGCAGATGGAGGTGCAGTCCGAGCTGGGTGTCGGCACCTGCTTCACCATCCGCCTGCCGCTGGCGGCCGAAATTTCCCCGCCGCTGCCGCTGCTGGCGCGCGACGACAAGGAGCATTGAGCATGGGCAACCGCCTGTCGAAGATCTACACCCGCACCGGCGATGCCGGGGAAACTGGCCTGGCCGATGGCCGGCGCGTGCCCAAGCACCACCCCCGCGTGGAAGCCATGGGCGCCGTGGACGAGCTGAACAGCCACCTCGGCCTGCTGCTGGCTGGGCTGCACGAGGCGCGCAGCAGTGCGCTGGAAGAAGTGATCGGGGTGTTGGCGCCGATCCAGCACCGCCTCTTCGACCTCGGCGGTGAGCTGGCAATGCCGGAGTACCGTGCGCTGAACGATGCCGAAGTGGAACGCCTGGAAACGGTGATCGACCGCTGGAATGAAGAGCTTGGGCCGCTGAAGAACTTCATCCTGCCCGGCGGTTCGCGCCTGGTCGCTCTCGCTCACCTGTGCCGCGCCCAGGCGCGCAATGCCGAGCGCCGCTGCCAGCAACTCAATGCCGAGGAACCGCTGGAAGGTGCGGGCCTGCGCTACCTGAACCGCCTATCGGACCTGCTGTTCGTCGCTGCGCGCTTTATAGCCCGGCGCCAGGGCGTGGAAGAGATTCTCTGGCAAGCCGCTGAGAAGCCCGCCTGATCGGTCGAGAGTCGACTCGTAGGAGCGCGCTGTGCGCGCGATCGCGGGCATGGCCCGCCCCTACTCGATAGTCCTGTGCTCGGATCAGCCCTCACCCTAACCCTCTCCCAGGGGGAGAGGGGACTGTTCGGTGCAGGATGAAACCTTGTCGTTCGCCGGCACGGGCGGCTCCCTCTCCCCCTGGGAGAGGGCTGGGGTGAGGGGAAGGCGCTGGTACGGACTCACCTGAAGAACACAGTTGCTCCTACAGGGAGCATCGTAGGATGGCGTGGAGCGGAGCGATACCCATCGCCGCCCCACGCAAAATGCCTGTCAGCCTTCGTTCTTCGGCCAGAACGCTCGAATACCCGCCACGCCCTGCGCCCCTGTCTGCCAGGCGCGCTCAAGATCCTGCGGGCCGACGCCACCGAGCAGGAACACCGGCTGGTTGAAGCCATCGATCAGCTCCGCCGCCGCCTCCCAGCCCAGCGCTGGCTCGCCCGGATGGCTCTCGGTGGGCTGCACCGGCGACAGTGTGACGAAATCCACCCCCATGCGCGCCGCCAGCTCCAGTTCCTCGGCGCTGTGGCAGGAAGCCGCGAGCAGACGCTCACGCGGGAACGGGCGACCATTGGGCGCGTATTTGCGCAGTTGCTCGGAGGTCAGGTGCCAGCCGGCCGCCGGAAAGTCTCCCAACCACTCCAGCGGCCCCTTGAGCATCAACTGCGCCTTGCCGGCGCACAGGCCCTGAACATCCACCGCCAGGTCGCGGTACTCGGGGCTGTACATGTTGGGCGCGCGCAACTGGATCAGGCGGATACCACTGGCCACTGCGGCGCGCACGCCCTGCACCAGCTGAGGAATTTCCAGGCCGTCGGGGGTGATCAGGTAGCGATCGGGCAGTCGCGCGGCCTGCACGATGGGCTCATTGGCCGCTGGAAACTCATAGTCCGGCAGATCGCGCGGGGCAACCCAGGCCAGCGGCTGGCCCTCGGCGCCGTGGGGCGCGCCGGAGAAGGCCGAGACTTCCCAGACATCCAGCAGCACGTGCTTGTCGCTATAGTCGTGCTGCACCCGGATCAGCGGGCGCGCCTGCTCGACGTCGATGCCCAGCTCTTCCTTCAGCTCGCGGGCCAAGGCGACCTGTA
Source organism: Pseudomonas sp. HS-18 (assembly GCF_020401845.1). Taxonomy (NCBI): domain Bacteria; kingdom Pseudomonadati; phylum Pseudomonadota; class Gammaproteobacteria; order Pseudomonadales; family Pseudomonadaceae; genus Pseudomonas; species Pseudomonas sp. HS-18. The sequence goes on along the minus strand of NZ_CP084413.1, from coordinate 1,292,435 downwards.
CCGCTTCGCCCTCCTCCACCTTGCCACCGGGAAACTCCCAGAGGCCGCCCTGGTGCTTGTCGTCCGGACGGCGGGCGATCAGCACCCGGCCATCGAGTCCGCGAATCACGGCGGCGGCGACATGTACTCGTTTCACAGTGCTACTCCTCAATCCGATTCAGGCAGGGCCCGCGCAGACGGGCATTCTACCGTCATTGGCGGCCGGGTTCAGGCGCGTTCGACCATCGCCGCGTCCAGCCACGGGAGGAACGCCGGCCAGGCGTAGATGGCGTCGACGTAGTTCTGTGCCTCAATGGGCAGGGTAACGCAGTAGCTGCGCAGGCGCGTGGCGACAGGCGCGTAGAACGCATCGGCGATGCTGGCGTGGCCGAACAGGAACGGGCCGTCCTGGCCGAACTGCTGGCGACACAGCGCCCAGAGCTCGACGATTCGGGCGATATCGGCCGCCACCGCTTCGGGCACTTCGGCCAGCGGCTGGTTGCGCTGGAGGTCCATGGGCATGTTCGAGCGCAGCGCCATGAAGCCGCTGTGCATCTCGGCGCAGACCGTACGTGCCAGGGCGCGGGCCGCTTCACCGCGGGGCCAGAGATGGGCTTCGGGGAAGCGCTCGGCGAGGTACTCGGCAATCGACAGGGAATCCCAGATCAGCCCGTGCTCGCACTTGAGCGCCGGCACCTTGCCGCTGGGCGAATGCTCGCGGATGCGCCGCGCGGTGTCCTGGCCACCCAGGGGAATGAGGACTTCCTCGAACTCGGCGCCGGTGAGCTGCATGGCCAGCCAGCCGCGCAGGGACCAGGAGGAGACGTTCTTGCTGCCGATGATCAGGGTGAGGGACATGGACGCGATGCTCTTGAAGGTCAGTCAGGAGACCTTAGAGTGCGGCAGCCATGAAAACAAATTCCCGATTTTCATCGATCCATGAAAATCGGGAATCCGAGTGAAATGACGCGCCGGCACCGGGCCGGCGCCGGATCAGGTGCGGTATTCCGCGTTGATCTTCACGTACTCGTGGGACAGGTCGGTGGTCCAGATGGTCTCGCTGCAGGTGCCGCGGCCGAGATCGATGCGGATGGTGATCTCCTCCTGGGCCATGACTTTCGCGCCCTGGTCCTCGGTGTAGCTGGCAGCACGGCCGCCGCGGCTGGCGATGGCGACGTCGTCCAGGTACACGTCGATCAGGCTGACATCCAGGTCCGGCACACCGGCGCGGCCAACGGCAGCGAGGATGCGACCCCAGTTCGGGTCGGAGGCGAACAGGGCGGTCTTGATCAGTGGCGAGTGGGATACGGCGTAGCCGACGTCCAGGCACTCCTGGTGAGTGGCACCGCCATTCACCTGCACGGTGACGAACTTGGTGGCGCCTTCGCCGTCGCGAACGATGGCCTGGGCCAGTTCCATGGAGACTTCCAGCACGGCCTGCTTCAGCGCGGCGAACAACGCGCCGGTGGCAGCGGTGATTTCCGGCAGCGCGGCCTGGCCGGTGGCGACCAGCATGCAGCAGTCGTTGGTCGAGGTGTCGCCATCGATGGTGATACGGTTGAACGATTTGTTCGCTGCATCGCGCAACAGATCCTGCAGCACAGCCTGGGCGACCTTGGCATCAGTGGCGATGTAGCCAAGCATGGTGGCCATGTTCGGCTTGATCATGCCCGCACCCTTGCTGATGCCGGTGACGGTGATGGTCACGCCGTCATGCTCGAACTGGCGGCTGGCGCCCTTGGGCAGGGTGTCGGTGGTCATGATGCCAGCGGCAGCGTCGGCCCAGTTGTCCACGGACAGGTTGGCCAGCGCGGCGGGCAGCGCGGCTTCGATCTTCTCGACCGGCAGCGGCTCGCCGATCACACCGGTGGAGTATGGCAGCACGGCGTTTTCCGCAACGCCGGCCAGCTCGGCCAGCTTGGCACAGGTACGGATGGCGTTGGCCAGGCCCGACTCGCCGGTGCCGGCGTTGGCGTTACCGGTATTGGTCAGCAGATAGCGCACCGGCCCCAGGAAGCGCTTGCGCGCCAGGATCACCGGAGCGGCGCAGAAGGCGTTGGTGGTGAACACACCGGCCACGGTGGAGCCTTCGGCGCAGCGCATCACCACGATGTCCTTGCGGCCGGGTCGCTTGATGCCGGCGGAGGCGATGCCGAGTTCGAAACCGGGGACCGGGTGCAGGGTGGACATGGGGCCGAGACCAACAGCCATGTGGCGCGCTCCTATCTAGTCAGTGAATCTAGTCAGTGAAACGAATCAGCGATTCAGATGAGAAAAACGCCGCGAGCGGCAGGGCCGGTCGCGGCGTCGGTATCAGGGTCGGGAGGCGTTATTCCACCTGACCGTGGCAGTGCTTGTACTTCTTGCCCGAACCGCAGGGGCACGGCTCGTTGCGGCCGATCTTCGGTTCGTTGCGGATGGGCTCCATCGGCACCACGTTGTCAGCCGGTACTTCGCCTTCTTCTTCCGGCTCGTCGGTGACCTGCTCCATCGACGGCGCAGCGGCGTGCTGGAACTGCATGCGCTTGGCCATTTCCTCGGCTTCGCGGCGCAGGCGGGCTTCTTCTTCGGCCGGGTCTTCGCGGCGAACCTGGACGAAGGACAGCACGCGGATGGTGTCGCGCTTGATGGAGTTCAGCAGTTCCTGGAACAGGTTGAAGGACTCGCGCTTGTATTCCTGCTTCGGGTTCTTCTGCGCGTAACCACGCAGGTGGATACCGTGGCGCAGGTGATCCATGGTGGACAGGTGGTCCTTCCACAGGTCGTCCAGCACGCGCAGCAGCATCTGCTTCTCGAAGGTACGCAGGGCTTCGGCGCCCGCCATGTCTTCCTTCTCGTTGTAGGCCGCGACCAGCTCGGTGAGGATCTTCTCGCGCAGGGTTTCCTCGTAGAGCTTCTCGTCGTCGTCCAGCCACTGCTGGATCGGCAGCTTCAGACCGAAATCGCTGTACAGCGCGGCTTCCAGACCGGCGACGTCCCACTGTTCGGGCAGCGACTGCGGCGGAATGTGCTCGCTGACGGTGTTGTTCAGGGTCTCTTCGCGGAACTCGACGATGGTCTCGCCGATGTTGTCGGCCGCGAGCAGGGTGTTGCGCATGTGGTAGATCACCTTGCGCTGCTCGTTGGCGACGTCGTCGAACTCCAGCAGTTGCTTACGGATATCGAAGTTGCGGCCTTCGACCTTGCGCTGGGCCTTTTCGATGGCGTTGGTCACCATGCGGTGCTCGATCGCCTCGCCTGGCTGCATGCCGAGCGCCTTCATGAAGTTCTTCACCCGGTCGGAGGCGAAGATGCGCATCAGGTGGTCTTCCAGCGACAGGTAGAAGCGGCTCGAACCCGGGTCGCCCTGGCGACCGGCACGGCCGCGCAGCTGATTGTCGATACGGCGGGACTCGTGGCGCTCGGAGGCGATCACATGCAGGCCGCCCGACTCGATGACCTGCTGGTGACGCTTCTGCCAGTCGGCCTTGATCTGCGCGACCTGCTCGTCGGTGGGGTTTTCCAGCGCGGCGACTTCCACTTCCCAGTTGCCGCCCAGCAGGATGTCGGTACCCCGACCGGCCATGTTGGTGGCGATGGTGACCGAGCCCGGACGACCGGCCTGGGCGATGATCTCGGCTTCCTTCTCGTGGTACTTGGCGTTCAGTACCTTGTGCTCGATGCCGGCGTTCTGCAGCAGCTGCGAGACGTACTCGGAGGTCTCGACAGAGGCTGTACCCACGAGGATCGGACGGCCCAGAGCCTGGCACTGCTGCACGTCGGTGATGATGGCGGCGTACTTCTCGTCCTGGGTCAGGTAGACCAGGTCGTTGAAGTCCTTACGGGCAACCGGGCGGTGGGTCGGGATCACCACCACGTCCAGGCCGTAGGTCTGGCGGAATTCGAAGGCCTCGGTGTCGGCGGTACCGGTCATGCCGGCCAGCTTGGTGTAGAGGCGGAAGTAGTTCTGGAAGGTGGTCGAGGCCAGGGTCTGGCTCTCGGCCTGGATCGGCAGGTTTTCCTTCGCCTCGATGGCCTGGTGCAGGCCCTCGGAGAGGCGACGGCCCGGCATGGTACGGCCGGTGTGCTCGTCGATCAGCAGGACCTGGTCGCCCTGGACGATGTATTCCACGTTGCGGTGGAACAGGGTGTGGGCGCGCAGCGCGGCGTAGACGTGGGTCAGCAGGCTGAGGTTGTGCGCGGAGTAGAGGCTCTCACCCTCGGCCAGCAGGCCATTCTGGGTCAGCAGTTCCTCGACGTAGGCATGGCCCTGCTCGTTGAGTTCGACCTGACGGGTCTTCTCGTCGATGCTGTAGTGGCCCTGCTGGGTCACCTGGCCTTCAACTTCCTCGATGTGGCGCTTCAGGCGCGGGATCAGCTTGTTGATCTTGATGTACAGCTCGGAGCTGTCTTCGGCCTGGCCGGAGATGATCAGCGGAGTCCGCGCCTCGTCGATGAGGATGGAGTCCACTTCGTCGACCACGGCGAAGTTCAGCTCACGCTGGAACTTGTCTTCCAGGCTGAACGCCATGTTGTCGCGCAGGTAATCGAAGCCGAATTCGTTGTTGGTGCCGTAGGTAATGTCGGAGGCATACGCGGCACGCTTCTCCTCCGGCGGCTGGAACGGGCTGACGATGCCGACGGAAAGACCGAGGAACTCATACAGCGGGCGCATCCAGTTGGCGTCGCGGCGGGCCAGGTAGTCGTTCACGGTGACCACGTGCACGCCTTTGCCGGACAGGGCGTTCAGGTAGACAGCCAGGGTACCGACGAGGGTCTTGCCCTCACCGGTACGCATCTCGGCGATCTTGCCTTCGTGCAGGGTCATGCCGCCGATCAGCTGGACATCGAAGTGACGCATGCCCATCACGCGCTTGCCGGCCTCGCGGGCGACGGCGAAAGCCTCTGGAAGGATCTGGTCGAGGGTCTCGCCCTTGGCGACGCGTGCCTTGAACTCTTCGGTCTTGGCCTTCAGTTGCTCATCGGAAAGCGGGACCATCTGGGGCTCGAGTGCATTGATGGCCTGGACCTGCTTGGCCATGCGCTTCACTTCGCGCTCGTTCTTGCTTCCAAAGAGTTTTTTCAACAAAGGCGCAAACATATCGACTGGGTCATCCGAACTGGAGAATTGGAGGGCTGCCCGACTGGCTGGCCGCGGCGCGGAACGGCAATGAAGCGGGCATTCTACCCGGAAACTTCCGGGAAAAAAGTGCCGAAGTCATCCTCCGAAGCTTCGCATTCTGCGAGCCTCGGGGCAATGCATGGGCGGACAACTTTGAGTCCGAGTGAGTGATATGGTGACGCAGACAGGCAACTTCAAGGGCGGACAGTGGCGTCTGGCCCTGGGTGCATCTGTTACCATCCTTCTTCATTCACTCCCGGTTGCTCTCCATGGCCTTCCGCCCCCTGCCCGCCAAGGCGATGACCAAGTTGCTGCGCGAAGCCAAGCCGCTGCAGTCGCTGTTCGCCGAGGCGCAACGCCTCTCGCGCCTGCAGGAACTGCTCGACTCACAATTGCAACCCGCCGCACGCCCCTATTGCCGCGTCGCCTCCTGGCGTGAAGGCAGCCTGCTATTAGTGGTCACCGATGGTCACTGGGCTACGCGCCTGCGCTACCAGCAGAACCGCCTGCTGCGGCAACTGGCCGCGTTCGAGGAATTCAGGGGCCTGGTGCGCATTCTGTTCAAAGTGCAGCCGACGACCCAGGCGCCGACCCGGGTGAACACCAACCGCATCAGCGAGTCCGCCTCTGCCACCCTGCACGAAGCTGCCGAAGGCATCAGCAATCCGCAACTCAAGGCCGCGCTCGAGCGGCTCGCCAGCCGTAGCCGCAAACCACCGGAGCCGGGCGAAGAGTAAACAGCGGGGCATAAAAAAAGGCCACCCAAGGGTGGCCTTTAAAAGTTGTAGCTGAAAGGAGGAGGTTTCCTTATACGGCCGCAGCGGGTCGCATATAGGAGATCGGCGCGGTCTTGGCGTCCTCGAAGGTCACCACTTCCCAAGCATCCTTGTCTGCGATGAGGGTCCGCAGGAGACGGTTGTTCAGGGCGTGACCGGACTTGTAGCCGATGAACTCGCCGATGAGGCTGTTACCCAGCAGGTACAGGTCACCAATGGCGTCCAGGATCTTGTGCTTGACGAACTCGTCCTCGTAACGAAGACCGTCTTCGTTGAGCACTCGATACTCGTCGACCACGATGGCGTTCTCCACGCTGCCACCCAGAGCCAGGTTCTGCGAACGCAGCATCTCGATGTCGCGCATGAACCCGAAGGTACGGGCGCGGCTGACTTCCTTCACGAAGGAAGTGCTGGAGAAATCCACCACGGCTTTCTGGGTGCGACCACGGAAGACCGGGTGATCGAAATCGATCTCGAAGCTCACCTTGAAGCCGTCGAACGGAACGAAGGTGGCGCGCTTGTCGCCCTCTTCCACCGTCACTTCGCGCTTGATGCGGATGAACTTCTTGGCCGCGTCCTGCTCTTGCAGGCCAGCGGACTGGATCAGGAATACGAAGGGACCTGCGCTGCCGTCCATGATCGGTACTTCCGACGCGGACAGCTCGACATAGGCGTTGTCGATACCCAGGCCGGCCATGGCCGAAAGCAGATGCTCCACGGTATCCACTTTGACGTCACCCTTGATCAGGGTGGTCGACATGGTGGTTTCGCCGACGTTCGAGGCCCGGGCAGGAATTTCCACCACAGGGTCGAGGTCAGCCCGGCAGAACACGATGCCAGTATCGACGGGAGCCGGCTTCAGGGTCAGGTAAACCTTCTCCCCGGAGTGCAGGCCGACACCGGTCGCCCGGATGATGTTCTTCAAGGTGCGTTGTCTGATCATGGCTTTGGCCGCTTTCGCGCAAGTTGCGAACTGTTGTCAACAATGGGCGGCGATGATAGCAGAACCGCCCTTTGCTGAACACCAATCACATTGATACTCCTGATAAATCGACTCAATCGGCCTGGCGACGCAGAAAGGCCGGGATGTCCAGGTAGTCCAGATCGTCCTGCGGGTTCAGCTTGGCCGCGGTGGCAGCGCCGCCGTGGTTCTGATTGCGCATGACGGTCGGGCGATCCAGGTCGCGGTAGTTCACCGACTGCTGCTCACGCTGAACCGGAGCCTGGGCGCTGACGGCCTGGGTCTGGACGGTGTTGTCGACGACCTTGACCGGTTTTTCCAGGCGAGCGCCCAGGCCGGTGGCAACGACGGTGACGTGCAGCTCGTCGCGCATGTCCGGGTCGATCACGGTGCCCACCTTCACGGTGGCGTGCTCGGAAGCGAACTGCTCGATGATGTTACCCACGTCGGAGTACTCGCCCAGGGACAGGTCCGGACCTGCGGTGATGTTCACCAGGATGCCGCGGGCGCCCTGCAGGTTGACGTCTTCCAGCAGCGGGTTGCGGATCGCGGCTTCGGTCGCCTCGCGAGCACGGTTCGGGCCGCTGGCGCAGCCGGTGCCCATCATGGCCATGCCCATTTCGCTCATGACGGTTTTCACGTCGGCGAAGTCGACGTTGATCATGCCCGGGCGCTTGATGATGTCGGAGATACCGCGAACGGCACCGGCCAGAACATCGTCAGCCTTGGCAAAGGCGGCCAACAGGCTCGCGTCCTTGCCCAGGATGGTCAGCAGCTTTTCGTTCGGGATGGTGATCAGCGAGTCGACGCTTTCAGCCAGCGAGCGGATGCCTTCATCGGCGATCTGCATGCGCTTGCGACCCTCGAACGGGAACGGACGGGTCACCACCGCAACGGTGAGGATGCCCATCTCCTTGGCCACTTCGGCGATGATCGGCGCAGCACCGGTACCGGTACCGCCACCCATGCCGGTGGTGATGAAGACCATGTCGGCGCCTTCCAGAACCTCGGCGATACGCTCGCGGTCCTCGATGGCGGCCTGGCGGCCTACTTCAGGGTTGGCGCCAGCGCCCAGGCCCTTGGTCACGCCTGGGCCGAGCTGCAGCACGGTGCGCGCGGCGATGTTCTTCAGCGCCTGCGCATCGGTGTTGGCGCAAATGAATTCGACGCCATCAACGTTGTTCTTGGCCATGTGGTTCACGGCGTTGCCGCCACCACCACCTACGCCGATCACCTTGATGACTGCTGTTTGCGGGACGTTATCTACCAGTTCAAACATTTCCCCTCTCCTTCCTTTCTAGTTGTGTCGCCTACGTTTACCGCGGTGGTAAATCAGAAATTGCCCTGGACCCAGCGTTTAAGCTTTTCCAGTACCGGTGTCTTGGGTTCGTCACTGCTGAAACTGCTGCCGGACATGGAGATGCCGTCGGACTGTTTCTGCAGTCCGTACAGGAGCAGCCCCACACCCGTGGAATAGATGGGATTGCGCACGACGTCGGCCAGTCCCTTGACGCTATGCGGTACGCCCAGGCGTACCGGCATGTGGAAGATCTCTTCGGCCAGTTCGACAGCGCCTTCCATCTTGGCGGTGCCGCCGGTCATGACGATTCCGGCTGGAATCAGGTCTTCGTAACCGCTGCGGCGCAGCTCGGCCTGGACCAGGGTGAACAGCTCGTCGTAACGAGGCTCGACCACTTCGGCAAGCGCCTGGCGCGACAGTTCCCGCGGCGGACGATCACCGACGCTGGGTACCTTGATGGTTTCGCCCGGACCGGCCAATTTGGCCAGCGCGCAGGCGTAGCGAATCTTGATTTCCTCAGCGTACTGAGTCGGGGTGCGCAGCGCCATGGCGATATCGTTGGTGACCTGATCGCCGGCGATCGGGATGACAGCCGTATGGCGGATGGCGCCTTCGGTGAAGATCGCGATGTCGGTGGTGCCGCCGCCGATGTCCACCAGGCAAACGCCCAGTTCCTTCTCGTCCTCGGTGAGCACGGAGTAGGCCGACGCCAGTTGCTCGAGGATGATGTCGTCGACTTCCAGGCCGCAGCGGCGCACGCACTTCTCGATGTTCTGCGCAGCGTTCACCGCGCAGGTCACCACGTGCACCTTGGCTTCCAGACGCACGCCGGACATGCCCAGCGGCTCACGCACGCCTTCCTGGTTATCGATCACGTAGTCCTGGGCCAGGGTGTGCAGCACACGCTGGTCGGCCGGGATGGCCACGGCCTGGGCCGCGTCCAGCACGCGCTCGATATCGGCGCCGCTGACTTCGCGGTCGCGGATCGCCACGATGCCGTGGGAGTTCAGGCTGCGGATATGGTTGCCGGCAATGCCGACGAAGGCCGAGTGGATACGGCAGCCCGCCATCTGCTGGGCTTCATCGATGGCGCGCTGGATCGATTGCACGGTGGACTCGATGTTCACCACCACGCCCTTCTTCAGGCCGCGCGACGGATGCGTCCCGATGCCGACGATTTCCAGCTTGCCATCGGCCGCCACCTCGCCCACCAGCGCCACCACCTTGGAGGTGCCGATGTCCAGGCCGACGACCATTTTGCCGCTCTGCACGCTTGCCATGTTTATAGAAGTCTCCTCAACTCACTGCGCGGCGGTGGTCTGAGCCACCGTCGCTTCCGGCACCGGATCACGCCATGCCACGGCCAGGCCGTTGGGGTAGCGCATGTCGATGCGGGCAATTTTCGTAATCTGTTCTTTCAGCGCCTTGTCGTAGATGGTCACGAGCCGGCGAATCTGTTCTACCGCGTGGTCGCGGCCCAGCATGATCTCCACGCCTTGCGCGGTGCCCAGGGTCCAGGCGCCGCGCGAACTCATGTCCAGGCTGGCGATGGTGAAGCCCAGCGGGCGGAGCATCTGGCTGAGAATCTGGTACTGCTGCATCACTTGCTGCTGAGCGCGCTGCGGGCCGGAAAGGCGCGGCAGGTGCTCGTAGTTGGCCACTTCCCGCGGTGCAAAAGCCTGACCCTGATTGTTCAGCAAGGCTTCGTCACCCCAACGGGCGATGGGCAATTGCTCGTCCAGGCGGATAACCACCTGATCAGGCCATACACGGCGCACCTCGGCATGAGCGATCCAGGGCATCTGTTCCAGCTCCTGGCGCATGCCGGCCAGGTCGATGGTGAAGAAGCTGGCCGACACGTAGGGGCTGATCCGCTGCTGCACTGCCGCCTGGCTGATGTAGCTGAGGTCGCCTTCCACGCTGACCTTGGCGATCGGACGGTCTGCATAAGGCAGCACGTACTGCGCGCCGTAGTAGGCACCAGCGCCGAGCACGCCCAGCACCAGCGGCCACAGCAGCACCTTCAGGAAGCCGAAGCTGGGCTTGGGCATGCGAGCGCTGAGCGGCTCCTTGGCCACCAGACGGCTGGCGCCGCGCGGCACCGGCTTGCGTGCGGGAGCACGGCCGATTCCGGGATTCTGGTGACGAAGCTGCGCGCCGTTCATGACTTACCCCCTTGCCTCGACGCTGTCGGCGAGGATCGCCAGCACCAGCTGCTGGAAATCCAGGCCGGCCGCGCGCGCGGCCATGGGCACCAGGCTGTGGTCGGTCATGCCCGGTGCGGTGTTCACTTCCAACAGCCAGAAGCGCCCTTGGGCGTCCTGCATCACGTCGGCCCGGCCCCAGCCCTGGATGCCGAGGGCATCGCAGGCGCGCGCGGTCAGGTCCTTGAGTTCCTGTTCCTTGTCGGCATCCAGGCCGCAGGGAATCTGGTACTGGGTATCGTTGGCCAGGTACTTGGCGTCGTAGTCGTAGAAGGTGTGCGGGGTACCCAGGCGAATGGGCGGCAGCACCTGGCCACGCAAGATCGCGACGGTAAACTCGGGGCCGCTGATCCATTGCTCGACGAGCACCTGCGGATCGTATTTCGCGGCACCGGCCCAGGCGGCAATCAGCTCTTGCTCGCTGTTCACCTTGGCCATGCCGATGCTCGAACCCTCGCTGGCCGGCTTGACGATCAGCGGGAAGCCCAGTTTCGCCGCAGCCGCGCGGCAATCTTCCTCGCTGGCGAGGACGGCGTGGTCAGGCGTCGGCAGACCGAGGCTCAGCCACACGCGCTTGGTACGCAGCTTGTCCATGGCCAGGGCGGACGCCAGCACACCGCTGCCGGTGTAGGGGATGCCGGCGATTTCCAGCAGGCCCTGCATGGTCCCGTCTTCACCGCCACGACCGTGGAGGATGACGAAGGCGCGGTCGATCTTCTCGCGGGTCAGACGTTCCAGCAGATCGTCGCCCACGTCGATGCCGAAGGCATCCACGCCCGCGCCCTGCAGGGCCTGCAGCACCATGGCGCCGGACTTCAGCGACACCTCGCGCTCGGCGCTCTTGCCGCCGTACAGCACGGCGACGCGACCGAAGGCGCGGGGCTCGAGGGCGGATTTGAGGGCGTCACTCATTGCTTCTTCCCCTCGGCGCCCGCAGCAGCGGCGCCGAACATCGGATTCTTGATCAGTGCCGGAGCCAGCCCGCCGATGTCGCCGGCGCCTTGGCAAAGCAGGATGTCGCCCGGACGCAGCAGCGGCTTGAGCAGCGAGGCGAGGTCGCCACCGCGCTCCAGGTAGATCGGATCGAGCTGGCCGCGCTGGCGGATGCTGTGGCACAGGTGACGGCTGTCGGCGCCGGGTATCGGCTCTTCGCCGGCCGGGTAGACCTCCATCAGCATCAGCACATTGGCCTCGCCGAGCACCTGCACGAAGTCGTCATACAGATCGCGGGTACGGCTGAAGCGGTGCGGCTGGTAGACCATCACCAGTCGACGCTCCGGCCAACCGCCGCGCACGGCCTTGATCACTGCCGCGACTTCGCGCGGGTGGTGGCCGTAGTCGTCGACCAGCATCACGCTGCCGCCTTCCACCTGCAGGTCGCCATAGACCTGGAAGCGCCGGCCCACGCCCTGGAAGCCGGACAGGCCCTGGACGATGGCTTCGTCGGAGATACCTTCGTCGGTAGCGATGACGATGGTCGCCAGGGAGTTCAGCACGTTGTGCAGGCCGGGCATGTTCACCGAAACGTCCAGCGGCTCGCGCTCGGGGCGCAGCACGGTGAAGTAGGTGCGCATGCCTTCCTGGCGGATATTGATGGCGCGGACGTCCGCGTCCTCGCTCAGGCCGTAGGTCACGGTCGGACGCGCCACCTGCGGCAGGATCTCACGCACCACCGGGTCGTCCACGCAGACTACGGCCAGGCCGTAGAACGGCAGGTTATGCAGGAAGTCGACGAAGGTGCGCTTGAGTTTGTTGAAGTCGCCGCCGTAGGTGCTCATGTGGTCGGCGTCGATATTGGTGACCACCGAGACCATCGGCTGCAGGTGCAGGAAGCTGGCGTCGCTCTCGTCGGCCTCGGCCACCAGGTAGCGGCTGGTGCCCAGCTGCGCGTTGGTGCCGGCAGCGTTCAGGCGGCCGCCGATGACGAAGGTCGGGTCCAGGCCGCCGGCGGCGAATACCGAGGCGATCAGGCTGGTGGTGGTGGTCTTGCCATGGGTGCCGGCGACGGCGATGCCGTGGCGGTAGCGCATCAGCTCGGCGAGCATCTCGGCGCGCGGCACCACCGGCACGCGGCGATCCAGCGCGGCGGCAACTTCCGGGTTCGACTTGTTCACTGCGCTGGACACCACCAGCACATCAGCGCCGTCGGAGTTTTCCGCGCGGTGACCGATGAAGATTTCCGCGCCGAACTTTTCCAGGCGCTCGGTGACCGGAGAAGCCTTGAGGTCCGAGCCGGAGACTTCGTAGCCGAGGTTGAGCAGCACCTCCGCGATACCGCACATGCCCACGCCGCCGATGCCGACGAAGTGGATGCGACGGATGCGCCGCATGGTACGGGTGACGCCGGTGGGTTCTTTAACCACGGGCCACCTCCAGGCAGGCATCGACTACCGTGCGGGTAGCCTCGGGCTTGGCCAGGCTGCGGGCGCGAGCGGCCATGCGGGTCAGGGAATCGGGATGCATCAATACCTCGGACAACTGCGCGGCCAGTTCGGCAGCGCTGGTAGATTTCTGCGGCAGCAGGTGGGCAGCGCCCTCCCGCACCAGGAATTCGGCGTTCTTGGTCTGGTGGTCGTCGATCGCGTGGGGCAGCGGCACCAGGAAGGACGGCAGGCCGGCGGCGGTCAGCTCGCTGACGGTCAGTGCACCGGCGCGGCAGATGACCAGATCGGCCCAGGCGTAGGCCGCGGCCATGTCGGCGATGAACGGAGCTACGTCCGCTTCGACACCCGCGGCGCGATAACGCTCCGCCGTGATTTCGTCATGCTGACGACCGGCCTGATGGCGAATGGCCGGGCGAATCTGTGCCTGCACCTGCGCCAGCGCTTCAGGCAACAGCTTGTTCAGCGGCTCGGCGCCCAGGCTGCCGCCCAGTACCAGCAGGTTGACACGACGACCGGCCAGCGGTGCGCGGGCGCCCTCTTCCAGGAACAATTCGGCGCGCACCGGGTTGCCGGTGGTCAGGCGCTTGGCGCTGCTGTCGAAGGTGTCCGGGAAGGCTTCGCAGACGCGCTTGGCCAGCGGCGCGAGGCTGCGGTTGGCGGTGCCGGCGACGGCATTCTGTTCATGGATCACCAGCGGCACGCCGGACAGCTTGGCGGCCAGTCCGCCCGGACCAGTGACGTAGCCACCCAGGCCGAGCACGCACACCGGCTTGAGCTGGCGAACCACGCCGATAGCCTGGAACAGCGACTTGAGCAGGTCGAACGGCGCGCGCAGCAGCGACTTCAGGCCCTTGCCACGCAAGCCGCTGACGTTGATCAGGTGCAACGGTAGGCCGGCCTTGGGTACCAGGTCGTTCTCGATGCCGCGCGGAGTGCCCAGCCAGTGCACGCTGTAACCGCGCGCCTGGAACTCACGGGCGCAGGCCAGGGCCGGGAACACATGTCCGCCGGTGCCACCCGCCATGATCAGGACGTTACCTTTCATCGGCAAAGTCCTCTTCGCTGAATTCATATTCCTCGCTGCCCATCACGGTGCGGCGTTCCCATTCGATGCGCAGCAGCATTCCCAGCTGGGCGCAGCAGATCACCAGGGACGAACCGCCATAGCTGAGGAACGGCAGGGTCAGGCCCTTGGTCGGCAGCAGGCCGACGTTCACACCCACGTTGATCAGGAACTGGCCGATCCACAGGAAGGCCAGGCCGTAGGCGACGTAAGCGGAGAAGTACTGTTTCGACTGCTCGGCCCAGATGCCGATGTACAGCGCGCGCAGGCTGACGAAGACGAACAGGGCCACGGTGGCCATGGCGCCGACGATGCCCAGCTCTTCGGCGAGCACGGCGAACACGAAGTCGGTGTGCGCTTCGGGCAGGTAGAACTGCTTCTGGATGCTGTTGCCCAGGCCCATGCCGGTCCAGCCGCCACGGCCGAAGGCGATCAGCGCCTGGCTGAGCTGGTAGCCCGCGCCGAACTGGTCGGCCCAGGGGTCGGTGAAGTTGGTCAGGCGTGCCATCCGGTAGGGCTGGGTCTGGATCAGCAGCACCACGGCACCGACCGCCAGCGCGACCATCAGGCCGAAGCGGAACAGGCCCACGCCGCCGAGGAACAGCATCGCGGCGGCAGCGCCCATCATCACCACGGTGGCGCCGAAGTCCGGCTCGCGCAGCAGCAGGCCGGCCATGGGCAGCAGCACCACGAACGGCTTGAAGAAGCCCAGCCAGCTCTCGCGCACTTCTTCCTGACGACGAACCAGGTAGCCGGCCATGAAGATCACCACGAAGACCTTGGCGATCTCCGAGGGCTGGATGTTGAACAGACCGAAGCCGATCCAGCGCATGGAGCCGTTCACCTCGCGGCCGATGCCGGGGGTGATCACCATGACCAGCAGCACGAAGGCCACGGCCAGCAGTTTCCAGCCCCAGCGCTGCCAGGTTTCCATCGGCACCATCATGGTCACGCCGCAGGCGACGAAGCCGATGGCCAGGTAGATCAGGTGGCGGACCGAGAAGTACAGCGGGTTGCCGGACTGCGCCGCGGCGACTTCGGAGGATGCCGAAGTGACCATCACCAACCCCAGGCCGAGTAGCGCCAGGCAACCTGCCAGCAACGGGAAATCGATATCGATGCCGTTGCGGCTGATCAGCGGGGACGGGTACGGGCGCAGGAAGGAGAACATCAGGCGAGGTCCTCCACGGCCTTGGCGAACAGCCGTCCGCGTTCTTCGTAGTTCTTGAACATGTCCAGGCTCGCGCAGGCCGGCGACAGCAGCACGGCGTCGCCCGGCAGGGCGAGGTCGGCAGCGTGCTCGACGGCTTCCTCGAGGGTATTCACACGAACCTTGGGTACGGCATTGCCGATGGCAACGCTCACCAGCTCGGCATCGCGGCCCAGCAGCACCACAGCACGGCAGTGCTGGGCAACGGGGCCACGCAGGTCATTGAAGTCGGCGCCCTTGCCGTCGCCTCCGGCGATCAGCACCAGCTTGCCGTCGATATCGGCGCCCAGGCCTTCGATGGCGGCCAGGGCGGCGCCGACATTGGTGGCCTTGGAGTCGTCGTAGTAGTTCACGCCGTTGCGCTCGCGCACCCACTGGCAGCGGTGGGCAAGGCCAGCGAATTCACGCAGGGTCTGCAGCATCGGCTCGAACGGCAGCCCAACGGCATGCCCCAGGGCCAGCGCGGCCAGGGCATTGGACTGGTTGTGCGCGCCGCGAATCTTCAGCTCGCGGGCTGGCATCAACTTGTCGAACTGGAAGGCCAGCCATTTCTCACCGTCTTCTTCGATCAGGCCGAAGGCCTTGAAGTCCGGCTTGTTGGTGCCGAAAGTCCAGCACGGTACGTTGTCGGCGATCAGCGGGCGGCTCAGCGCGTCGGCGCGGTTTACCACGACCTGCTTCGCACCGCGGAAAATGCGGTGCTTGGCCAGGTGGTAATCGGCCATGCCGTCATAGCGGTCCATGTGGTCTTCGCTGACGTTCAGACAGGTGGCGACTTCGGCGTTCAGGCGCTCGCAGGTTTCCAGCTGGAAGCTGGACAGCTCCACCACGTACAACTCGACGTCATCGGCCAGCAGGTCCAGCGCCGGAGTGCCGAGGTTACCGCCCACGGCGACGCGCTTGCCGGCAGCCTTGGCCATGTCGCCTACCAGGGTGGTGACGGTGCTCTTGGCGTTGGAACCGGTGATGGCGACGATCGGTGCCTTCGCATGACGCGCGAACAGGTCGACATCGCCGGACAGGCGTACGCCGCGAGCCGCAGCCTCCACCAGCGCAGGCACGCGCAGCGACAGGCCGGGGCTCACGTAGAGCTCCTGGGCACGGCAGAGGAAATCGGCGTCGAGGTCGCCGCAGCGCACCTCGACCTGCGGGTACTGCTCGCGCAGGGTCGCCAGCTCCGGCGGATTCGCGCGCGTATCGGCCACGGCAAACGGCACACCCTGGCGCGCCAGGAAGCGCACCAGGGACATGCCGCTCTTGCCGAGGCCGACAACGATGCGGAATTGGTCGGAAGCGATCAGGCTCATGCTCGATCAGTCCTCAACGCAGTTTCAACGTGGCCAGGCCGATCAGCACGAGAATTACCGTGATGATCCAGAAACGCACGATCACGCGCGGTTCAGGCCAACCTTTGAGTTCGAAGTGGTGGTGGATCGGCGCCATGCGGAACACGCGCTTGCCGGTCAGCTTGAAGGAGGCGACCTGGATCACCACCGACAGGGTTTCCATGACGAACACGCCGCCCATGATGAACAGCACGATTTCCTGGCGGACGATCACCGCGATGGTGCCCAGCGCGGCGCCGAGGGCCAGCGCGCCGACGTCACCCATGAAGACCTGGGCCGGGTAGGTGTTGAACCAGAGGAAGCCCAGCCCGGCACCGACGATGGCGCCGCAGAAGATGATCAGCTCACCCGCGCCAGGCACGCTCGGGATGAACAGGTATTCGGCGAATTTGATGTTGCCCGACAGGTAGCAGAAGATCCCCAGCGCGCCGCCGACCATCACGGTGGGCATGATGGCCAGGCCGTCGAGGCCGTCGGTGAGGTTCACCGCGTTGCTGGAGCCGACGATCACGAGGTAGGTCAGCACCACGAAACCGATCCCCAGCGGGATCTCGACGTTCTTCAGCATCGGCACGATCAGCGTGGTCTCCACCGGCGTCTCGGCGGTCATGAAGAGGAAGATCGCCGCGCACAGGCCGAATACCGACTGCCAGAAATACTTCCAGCGGCTCGGCAGGCCGCGGGAGTTCTTCTCGATCACCTTGCGGTAGTCATCCACCCAGCCGATGGCGCCGAACAGCAGGGTCACTACCAGCACGACCCACACGTAGCGGTTCGACCAGTCGGACCACAGCAGGGTGCTGATGGCGATGGCCGTGAGGATCAGCGCGCCGCCCATGGTCGGCGTGCCTTTCTTGGACAAGTGCGATTGCGGGCCGTCGTTGCGCACGGACTGGCCGATCTGGCGGATCTGCAGGGTGCGGATCATCCACGGCCCCAGCCAGAGCGACAGGACGAGCGCGGTCAACACGCTCAGGATGCCGCGCAGGGTCAGGTACTGGAAAACGCCGAAGCCCTTGTAGAACTGTTGCAGGTACTCGGCGAGCAGCAGCAGCATTTAGTGACTCTCCTCGGAGGAACCACAGAGCGCCGCGACGACCTTGTCCATCGCCGCGCTGCGGGAACCCTTGATCAGAATGGTGGTTGTCGAAGCTTCTTCGGCCAGGGCCTGGATCAGGCTGGCCTGATCGGCGAAGTGCCGGCCCGCGGAACCGAACGCCTGCACGGCGTGGCTCATCAGCGGTCCGACCGCATACAGGGCGGCGACTTTGCCAATGGCATAGGTTCCCACTTCGCGGTGGGAAGATTCCGCCCAGGCACCCAGCTCGCCCATGTCCCCGAGGACCAGGACGGTCCGGCCGGAAAAGCCGGCGAGTATATCAATCGCCGCGCAGATTGAAGCCGGGTTGGCGTTGTAGCTGTCGTCGATCACACGCATGCCGTTCGTCGCCAACTGGGCTACGGCGCGCCCCTTGACCGGCTGCAGGTTGTGCAGCCCGGAAACGATCCCGACCAGCGGCACGCCAAGAGCGTGAGCGGCTGCGGCGGCGGCCAGCGCATTGGTGACGTTGTGCTCACCCAGCAGATTCAGCTGAACGGCAGCCTCGCCGGCAGGGCCCTGCAGGGTGAATCCCGGGCAGCCACGGGCGTCACGCTTGACGTCGCTGGCGTGGAAGTCGGCGCGAACATCGTGCAGGCCGAAACTGGAGACGCGACGGCCGTCAGCACGGGCCTGCCAGGTATCGAAGGCCTTGTCGTCACGATTGAGAATGGCGACCCCATCGGCCGCCAGGCCTTCGAGTATTTCGCCCTTGGCCAGGACGATCTTGTCCTGCCCGCCGAACTCGCCCACATGGGCGGTGCCGGCGTTGGTGATGATCGCCACCTGCGGACGGGTCAGCGCGACGGTATAGGCAATCTCGCCGACACGGTTGGCGCCCAGCTCGATGACTGCGCTCTGGTGCTCGGGGGCCAGCTGCAACAGGGTCAGCGGCGCGCCGAGATCATTGTTCAGGTTGCCGCGGGTCGCCAGGACGTCGCCCTGGGTCCGCAGGATGCTGGCGAGCATTTCCTTCACGGTGGTCTTGCCGCTGGAGCCGGTCACGGCAGCGACGCGGCCGGTGAAGGCAGCACGGTTCAGCGCGCCGAGCTGGCCCAGCGCGATGCGGGTGTCTTTCACGACCAACTGCGACAGCGGCGCACCGGCGACTTCACGCTCGACCAACGCAGCGACAGCGCCCTTGGCGGCGACGTCGGCCAGATAGTCGTGGCCGTCGAAGCGCGGACCGGTCAGGGCAATGAACAGTTGTCCCGGCTCGATGGCGCGGCTGTCGGTGCTCACGGCGGCGAAAGTGACATCGGCACCGACCACCCGGCCTTGCAGTGCGCCAGCGACTTCGTTGAGCGACAGGGGCTTAAGCACGCTTCACCTCCCAGGCAGCCAGCGCCTTGGCGGCTTGATCAAGATCGGAGAACGGATGGCGTACGCCGTCGATCTCCTGGTAATCCTCGTGTCCCTTGCCAGCCAGCAGCACGACATCGTCGACACCGGCGGAGGCAATCAGGCGGGCGATAGCCTCGCCACGGCCCGGGACGAACTCGACGGCATCGGGCTTGGCGAAACCGGCGCGGATATCCGCGATGATCGCCCCGCTCTGCTCGGTACGCGGATTGTCGTCGGTGACCAGCACGCGGTCGGCGTGCTGCTCGGCAATCTGCGCCATGATCGGACGCTTGCCGCGGTCACGATCACCGCCGCAGCCGAACAAGCACAGCAGTTGGCCGTGCACATGCGGGCGCAGGGCCAGCAGGACCTTTTCCAGCGCATCCGGGGTGTGGGCGTAGTCGACAACCACCAGTGGCTTGTCGCCGCCACCCAGGCGCTGCATGCGGCCGATGGGGCCTTCCAGTTGCGGCAGCACTTTGAGGACGTCGCCCAGCGGGTAGTCCAGGCCTAGCAGCGCACCGACCACGGCCAGCAGGTTGCTCAGGTTGAACTTGCCCAGCAGCGAACTGCGCAGCAGGCCTTCGCCCTGCGGGGTGACGATGTGCGCCTGCACGCCGGCATCGCTGAACTTCGCTTCGCGGCAATAGATATAGGCAGACGAGTCGTTCAGGCTGTAACCCATCAGTCGCGACTCGTGGGATTCGGCAGCCAGCTGGCGACCGAAGTCATCGTCCAGGTTGATCACCCGGCAACGCAGCCCCTGCCAGGCGAACAGCTTGGCCTTGGCGGCGCCGTAGGCTTCCATCGAGCCGTGGTAGTCCAGGTGGTCGCGGGACAGGTTGGTGAATACCGCCACATCGAAACCCAGGGCGGCGACGCGGCCCTGCTCCAGGCCATGGGACGACACCTCCATCGCCACGGCCTTGGCGCCGGCCTGCTTGAGGCGTGCCAGGGTCGCCTGCACGGCGAGCGGATCGGGCGTGGTGTGGCGGCCGCTTTCCAGCGCGCCATAGAAACCGGTGCCGAGGGTTCCGACAATGCCGCAGCGTTCGCCCAGCAGGTCGAGCGCCTGGGCCACCAGTTGGCTGACGCTGGTCTTGCCATTGGTGCCGGTCACGCCGACCAGCTCGACGGCACGGCTAGGCTCGCCATAGAAGCGCCCGGCAATGGCGGAAAGCTGTTTGGCCAGGCCCTTGATGGCGATCATCGGCACATCGCTGGGTGGCAGGTCGACAGCACCTTCCGCTTCGTAGGCAATCGCGGCAGCGCCCAGGGAGAGCGCAGCGGCAATGTGCACGCGGCCATCCTGACGGCCACCCGGCACGGCCAGGAACAGGTCGCCCGGCTTGACGGTGCGGCTGTCCAGGGTCAGCTCACGGATCAGCTCGCCGCTTTCAGCTTGCGGCAGCAGTTGATTCAGGCTCATCGGCATCAGCCACGCCCTCCTTTGGCAGCGGGCGCAGCATCGGCTTGTTGCTGCGGGGTTGTCGGCAGGTTGTCTGGCGGCACGTTCATCAGGCGCAACGTCCCGGACATCACCTTGCTGAACACCGGCGCGGAAACCAGGCCACCGAAGTAACCGGCCTTGCTGGGTTCATCGATCACCACCACGGCGACATAGCGTGGGTTGTTCATCGGCGCGAACCCGGCGAACAGGGAACGGTAGGAGTTCTCGGCGTAGCCCTTGGTCCCGGTCGCGGTCTTGCGCGCGGTGCCGGACTTGCCGGCCACGTGATAACCCGGCACCTGGGCGCGGTACACGCCGTTCGGCGCCTCGATGACCTGCTGCAGCATGCCCTGCATGGTTTTGGCGACCGGCTCGGGGATGACCTGGACGGCGTCGGCCGGGCGATCGGCACGCACCATGGTCAGCGGCACGCTGCGACCATTGTTGGCCAGCGCCGCATAGGCATGGGCCAACTGGATGGCGGTTACCGACAGGCCATAGCCGTAGGACAGGGTCGCGGTCTCGGCCTTGCGCCACTCACGGTAGTTCGGCAGGTTGCCGACGCGCTCGCCCGGGAAGCCCAGGCCGGTGTCCTGCCCCAGGCCGACCTTCTGCATCACGCTGTAGATGGCTTCGCCGCCGATGTCGAAGGCGACCTTGCTCATGCCCACGTTACTGGAGCGGATCAGGATGCCGGTCAGGTCCAGCACCGGGCCCTCGGTACGGGAAACGTCGCGAATGGTGTAGCGGCCGATCTGCAGGGTGCCGGGGTAGACCTCGACCTTGTCGGTGGGCTTCCAGCGGCCGGTTTCCAGCGCCGCGCTCATGGAGAACGGCTTCATGGTCGAGCCGGGCTCGAACACGTCGATCATCGCGCGGTTGCGCATCATCGCCGGCTGCAGGTTGCGGCGGTTGTTCGGGTTGTAGGTCGGCTGGTTGGCCATGGCCAGCACTTCGCCAGTCTTCACGTCGAGGATCACCAGGCTGCCGGCCTTGGCCCCGTTCTCCACCAGCGCGTTACGCAGTTCGCGGTTGGCCAGGTACTGCAGACGCAGGTCGATGGACAGCGCCAGGGTCTTGCCGGCCTTGGCATTGCGGGTGACCTGCACGTCGCGGATCAGGTGGCCACGGCGATCCTTGAGCACTTGGCGCTTGCCCGGCACGCCGGCCAGCCAGCTGTCGAAGGCGAGCTCGACACCTTCACGGCCGCGGTCGTCGACATCGGTGAAGCCCACGACCTGTGCAGCAACCTCGCCCGACGGATAGAAGCGGCGGAATTCCTCGACCGAATAGACGCCGGGGATGCGGTGGGCCTTCACCTGAGCCATCACCGCCTCGCCCTGCTCCGGGGTCAGGCCCCGGACCAGATAGATGAATTCCTTGTCAGCGTTCGCCTCCAGTCGCTCGGACAGCGCGGCCTTGGGCTGGCCAAGCGCGTCGGCGAGGAAATCCCACTTCTCGCGCTCGAGCACCAGTTCCTTGGGGTTGGCCCAGAGGGTGGCGACCGGCGTACTGACGGCCAGCGGCTCACCATTGCGATCGGTGATCAGGCCGCGGTGCGCGGGGATGGTGATGTGACGCACGCTGCGCGCATCGCCCTGCCCCTTGAGGAAATCATGGTCGATCACGTGCAGGTCGACGATCCGCCAGGCAATCGCCGCCACCATCGCCAGCAGCAGGGCGATGACGACGCGGAAGCGCCAGGGGTAGCGAGCGCCGGCCAGGTCTCTCATGGTGCCACCATGATGATTTCGGTCGGATCGGGCACGCGCATCTTCAACTGGTCGGTCGCCAGGCCTTCGATACGGCTATGGGCCGTCCAGGTGCTCTGCTCGAGGATCAGCCGACCGTACTCGGCCTGCGCCTTGTCGCGCACGTTGAGCTCGGTATACAGCGAGTTGAGCAACTGGCGATTCCAGTAAGCGCTGTAGGAAACGGAGATGGCCGACAACAGCACGCCGATGAACAGCAGCAGCATGAAGAAGCTGCCGGTGGGCAGGCGCTTGGAGAAGAGACGGCTCATCTGAGCTTCTCCGCAATGCGCATGACCGCGCTGCGCGAGCGCGGGTTGGCCTTGAGCTCCGCCTCGGAGGCGTAGACAGGCTTGCCGATCAGCTTGAGGCGCGGATCGAACGGCTTGACCTGGATCGGCAGGTTGCGTGGCAGGTTGTCCGCTTCGCCTTTCACCTGCTTGCGCATGAACTGCTTGACGATGCGATCTTCCAGCGAGTGGAAGCTGATCACCACGAGACGACCGCCCACAGCCAGGCCTTCCAGCGCGGCCTCGAGACCACGTTCCAGATCGCCCAGCTCGTTGTTGATGAAGATGCGCAGCCCCTGGAAGGCACGGGTAGCCGGGTTCTTGCCCTTTTCCCAGGCCGGGTTGGCCTCGGTGATGACGGCCGCCAAGTCGGCGGTACGCTCGAACGGCGCTTCCGCACGGCGCTGCACGATGGCGCGAGCCATGCGCTTGGCGAAGCGCTCTTCACCGTAATCCTTGAATACACGGGCGATCTCGTCTTCCGCGGCCGTGGCGATCCACTGCGCAGCGCTGACGCCCTGATCCGGGTTCATGCGCATGTCCAACGGGCCATCATTGAGGAAGCTGAAGCCACGCTCCGGGTCATCCAGCTGCGGCGAGGACACGCCCAGGTCCAGCAGAACGCCGTTCACGCTGCCCTGCAGGCCGCGTGCGGAGAGCTCTTCGCCCATCTCGGCGAAGGACCTTTGCACAATGACGAAGCGGCCGTCTTCGGCCGCCAGTGTTTTTCCCGTCGCGATGGCTTGCGGGTCCTTGTCGAACCCGAGCAGTTGACCGCCCGGGCCGAGCTTCCCGAGCAAGGCCCGGCTGTGCCCTCCCCTTCCGAAGGTTCCGTCCACATAGCGGCCGTCCTCCAGGGGGGCCAGCGCTTCGACGGCCTCCTCGAGTAGAACGGTGATGTGTTGGAAGGTACTGGTCACAGGCAGGCTCACAGAATAAGGTCGCGCAATTCATCCGGCAGGCCGCCGGGCTCTTTGATGGCTGCGAGGTCGGCCTCGGCAACCGCATTCCACTTGTCTTCGTCCCACAGCTGGAACTTGTTCAGCTGGCCGACCAGCATCGCCTTCTTGTCCAGGCCGGCGTACTCGCGCAGGCGCGGCGGAACGAGAAAACGCCCGGCGCTATCGAGCTCCAGGTCAACGGCATTACCAATCAGCAAACGCTGCAGACGCCGCGTTTCTTCACGCAGCGAGGGCAGCTCGCGCAGTTTGGCTTCGATGAGTTCCCATTCAGGGAGGGGGTAGACGGTGAGGCAGGTGTCGACGGCATCGATAGTGACGATGAGCTGGCCATTGCAACGCGAAACGAGCTCGTCACGATACCGACTCGGCATCGCGAGGCGCCCTTTGGCGTCGAGACTGATGGCGTTAGCTCCGCGAAACACGTCAGCGCTTCCCCTGTGGTTGGCTATCCATGCCTGTTGATCCCACTTTTACCCACTTCATACCACTTCTGCACACTATAGAAATCCGCGCTCCCCACCGTCAAGGTAAGCCGGAGGGGAAAAATCCTTACAGGACCGAGATTTAGCGTGCTTTTGCGAGGTTCGGGGAGGGAATTTGACGCGCTAGAAAAGAGAAAAGCCCAGTGTTTTCAAAACACTGGGCTTTCATACTTAAAGTGATTTCTTAAGTTCTACACTTCTTCCGGTCAGCGACAAATGGTCATGTGGGAAGAAGTGGCGGAAAAGTGGTGAGAGTCGATCTGTAAGCCGGGTTCTGTCGAGGACAGCCATTCCTCTGGGACATACATCACTGCATGCCTCAAGCGATCTACCCGAACCCAACGCGGGCCGCGCCAATGGGTTCCTATTTGATCTTGCTCCGAGTGGGGTTTACCTAGCCACGAACTGTTGCCAGCCGTGCGGTGCGCTCTTACCGCACCTTTTCACCCTTACCGGCGCTTGCGCGCTTAGGCGGTTATTTTCTGTGGCACTTTCCGTAGGCTCACGCCTCCCAGGCGTTACCTGGCACTCTGCCCTGTGGAGCCCGGACTTTCCTCCACCCCGTGATGGAACACCACGGAACAGCGACTGTCCAATCGACTCTCAGGCTGCAAGGTTAGCGGCTGTCAACGCCCAGGACAAGCTCAAGCCTTGCCCTGGCGCTCCAACGCGATCTGATAAAGCTGGTTCTTGCGCGCCCCGGTGATCTCCGCGGCAAGCGCCGCCGCGCGCTTGATCGGCATCTCCGCCAGCAGCAGGTCGAGCACCCGCAGGGTGTGCGCATCGACCGTTTCATCGCCCTCGGGCGCAGGCTTGCCGGCCACCAGCAGCACGCACTCCCCCCGCTGCTGATTGCTGTCGGACGCCACGAATTCACGCAACTCCCTCAGCGGCAACCCCTTGAGGGTCTCGAAGGCCTTGGTCAGTTCACGGGCCAGCAGCGCCGGCCGTTCGTCGCCGAAGATCGCCACCATATCCTCGATGCACTCCAGCACGCGGTGCGGCGCCTCATAGAAGATCAGGGTACGCGGTTCATCCACCAGCGCCTCCAGGCGCCCACGACGTCCGGCGGCCTTGGCCGGCAGGAAGCCTTCGAAGACGAAGCGATCCGACGGCAGGCCCGCCGCGGAAAGTGCGGCAATCAGCGCGCAGGCTCCCGGCACCGGCACCACCGGGATGCCCGCGGCGCGCGCCTGGCGCACCAGGTGATAGCCCGGATCAGAGATCAGCGGCGTGCCCGCATCAGAGATCAGCGCGACATCCTCGCCAGCCTGAAGCTTGGTAAGGAAGCGGCCGCCCTGCTCTCGCTCGTTGTGTTCGTGACAAGCCGCCAATGGAGTCTGGATGCCGAAGTGCTGCAGCAGACGCACGGAGTGACGGGTGTCTTCGGCCGCGATCAAGGCCACGTCGGCCAGCACCTTCAGCGCCCGGGCGCTGATGTCGTCCAGGTTGCCAATAGGAGTGGCCACCACATAGAGAGTGCCTAGGGTCACGCGGGAGAACCTCACCGGAAGTGTCGGAAAAGACGCATTGTATCCCGATTCCGCCAGCCGCCATCGCGTCCCCCTTGCCGCTTCGGTACAATCGGCAGTTCTTTGAATGCGTCACGAGAAGCCCGATATGATCGCTCGCCTGCGTCCGCTATCCGCTCTGTTCCTGGCCGGCATGCTCGCCGCCTGTGCGTCCTCCCCGTCGTCCACTCTCGGCGAACTGCCGCGCACCCCGGACGCCAGCATCGAACAGCTGCTGCAGCAGGCCTCCACCGCCAAGCCAGATGAAGCCGCAGTCCTGCGCCTTTCCGCCGCCGATCAGGCCTACAAGCAGAAAGATCTTGGCCGCTCGACGCAGATCCTCGACCAGATTCCGCTGGAAAGCCTGAAGCCCGCCCAGCAGGTCTTCGCCAGCACCCTGCGTGCCCAGCTCGAACTGGCGCGCAACAAGACCAAGGCCGCCCTGAAGGCTTTCGACCATCCCAGCTTCCAGCGCCTGGGCGAAATGCCCGTGGACCTGCAGGCGCGCGCCGGCATGGTCAAGTCACTCGCCCTGGCCGCCGACGGTCAGGCCCTGAGCGCCGCCCGCGAACGCGTCTTCATCGACCCACTGCTCAATGCAGAGGCGAGCAAGGCCAACCACGAGGAGATCTGGAAACTGGTTTCCAGCCTCCCACTCGAGCAGATGCAGGCCAGCAGCAACGAAGGCGACCTGAACGGCTGGCTGGAACTGGCGCGCATCACCAAATCCTCGTCAACCCTCAAAGAACAGCAGTCGAACATCGACAACTGGGTCGCGCAGAACCCCGACCACCCGGCCGCCAAGCAATTGCCCGACGCGCTGACCAAGCTGAAATCCCTGGCTGCCCAGCCGCTGAACAAGATCGGCCTGCTGCTGCCCCAGCAAGGCCAGCTGGCCTCCGTCGCCCGCGCCCTGCAGGACGGCTTCCTCGCCGCCCACTACCAGGCCCAGCACAACGGCGGCCAGCAGCCGGATATCAAGCTCTACGACAGCACCCAGGTACGCTCGCTGGATGAGTTCTACCGCCAGGCCCAGGCCGACGGCGTGCAACTGGTCGTTGGGCCGTTGGAGAAGAACCTGGTCAAGCAGATGAGCAGTCAACCGCAACTGCCCATCACCACCCTGGCCCTGAACTACGCCGATGGCAATCAGGAAGGCCCTGCCCAGTTGTTCCAGTTCGGCCTGTCCGCCGAGGACGAAGCCCGCGAAGTCGCCAACCGCGCCTGGAACGACGGCATGCGCCGCGCCGTGGCCCTGGTGCCGCGCGGCGAATGGGGCGACCGTGTACTCGCCTCGTTCAGCCGCAACTGGCAGGCCGCCGGCGGCACCCTGATCGCCGCCGAACACGTCGACCAGCCGGTCGAGCTGGCGCGCCAGATCGCCGACCTGCTACAACTGCGCCAGAGCGAAGGCCGCGCCAAGCGCCTGCAGGGCGTGCTTGACAGTAGCGTCGACACCCAGCCGTCGCGCCGCCAGGACATCGACTTCATCTTCCTCGCCGCCACCCCGCAGCAGGCCCGTCAGATCAAACCGACGCTGGCCTTCCAGTACGCTGGCGACCTGCCGGTCTACGCCACCTCCAACCTGTACACCGGCGTAAACAATCCGGCGCAGGACCAGGACCTGAACGGCATTCGCTTCTGCGAAACCCCCTGGCTACTGAACCCCAACAACGCCCTGCGCCAGCAGGTCGCAGCGCAGTGGCCGGCCGCCAACGGCAGCCTCGGCCGCCTGTACGCCATGGGCGCCGACGCCTACCAACTGGCCCCGCGCCTGCCGGAGCTCAAGGCGGTGCCAAGCATGCAGCTAGATGGCCTGACCGGCACCCTGAGCGTCAGCGCCAGCCAGCGCGTAGAGCGCCGCCTGCCCTGGGCAGAGTTCAAGAACGGCCAGGTCCAGCCGCTGGAGAACAGCGGTATTTGATCGGCAACAGCCCTACCCAGAAGGCCGGGCAGCGAGCCGAAGCCGCCGCCCTGGCCCACCTGCAACAGCATGGATTGAGCCTCCTGGCTCAGAACTGGACGTGCCGCCGAGGCGAGCTCGATCTGGTCATGCTGGACGGCGATACAGTAGTATTCGTCGAAGTTCGCTCCCGCCGGCATTCTGCCTGGGGAGGAGCACTGGAGAGCGTGGACATGCGCAAGCGTCAACGCCTGGCCATTTCCGCTGAACTCTTCCTGCAACAGAACGCCCGCTGGAGCAGCCACCCCTGCCGGTTCGACATCGTCGCCATCGACATTCGCACCCCCAGCTCCGCAGGGCACTTGAACTGGATTCCCAACGCTTTTGACACCTGATCAGACGCCCGACGAAAGGTCACACCTGATGGACATGCAATCCCGTATCCGCCAGCTCTTCCATGCCAGCATCGAGACCAAGCAACAGGCTACCGAGGTGCTCATCCCGCATATCGAGCAGGCCAGCATGGTCATGGTCAATGCCCTGCTGAACGAGGGCAAGATTCTCTCCTGCGGCAATGGCGGCTCCGCTGGCGACGCCCAGCACTTCTCCTCCGAACTGCTGAACCGCTTCGAGCGCGAACGCCCGAGCCTGCCGGCGGTCGCCCTGACCACCGACAGCTCGACCATCACCTCGATCGCCAACGACTACAGCTACAACGAAGTCTTCTCCAAGCAGATCCGTGCCCTGGGCCAACCGGGCGACGTGCTGCTGGCGATTTCCACCAGCGGCAACTCGGCCAACGTCATTCAGGCGATCCAGGCCGCACATGATCGCGAAATGGTTGTCGTAGCTCTGACCGGCCGCGACGGCGGCAACATGGCATCATTGCTGCTGCCCGAAGACGTGGAGATCCGCGTTCCGGCCAAGGTCACCGCACGCATCCAGGAAGTCCACCTGCTGGTCATCCATTGCCTCTGCGACCTTATCGACCGTCAACTGTTCGGGAGTGAAGAATGACCCGCACCCCTCTGATCGCAGCCGCACTGGCCGTGACCATGGCACTGGGTGGCTGCAGCAGCTTCGTCAGCGCCACCCGCGACAAGCCGATCGACGATGACAAGGGTACCCGTACCCTGGGCAGCAAGATCGACGACTCACTGATCGAAACCAAGGTGGCGGTGAACGTCGCCAAGGCCGATCCGGACCTCGACCGCAATTCCCACATCGTGGTGATCAGCTATAACGGCGTGGTACTGCTCGCCGGCCAGACTCCGCGAGCCGACCTGAAGAACAAGGCCGAGCAGGCCGCCAAGGAAGTGCAGAAGGTCAAGACCGTGCACAACGAGCTGCAGATCCTGCAGCCCTCTTCCCTGGCCGCGCGCAGCAACGACACCTGGCTGACCACCAAGATCAAGAGCCAGATGCTCGCTGACGCAAACGTGCCGTCCACCCGCATCAAGGTGCTGACCGAGAACGGCATCGTCTATATGCTCGGCCTGGTGACCCGCAAGGAAGGCGACCTGGCCACCCAGGTGGTCCAGGGCGTGGACGGCGTGCAGAAGATCGTCCGCCTGTTCGAGTACATCGACTGACCGGGCCATTTATTGCAGGCATGAAAAAGGCGACCCTCGGGTCGCCTTTTTTTATTACTTCACCACCTTGAGACTCGGGCGGCCACTGGGGCGTGGCGGCTCGTCGGACGGGCCGTCATCCGGCAGCTCCTCGTCATCGGTGGGCACCGGCGGCTCCAGATCGAACACCATGCCTTGGCCGTTCTCCCGCGCATAGATGGCCATTACAGCCTGAGACGGTATGTACAGACCCTGGGCAACACCACCGAAGCGACCCTCGAAGCTGACCGCCTCGTTGTCCATCTGCAGGTGGCGCACAGCGGTCGGGGAGACGTTGAGCACGATCTGCCCGTCGCTGGCATAACCCGGCGGCACCCGCACGCCGGGATACTCGGAATTCACCAGGATATGCGGCGTGCAGCCGTTATCGACGATCCACTCATAGAGGGCTCGCACGAGGTAGGGACGACTGGAGTTCATCATCGGGCTCCTTAGCGCATATCACGTTCGATAGAGGACAGGCTGGCACGGAAAGTTTCCCGTGCAAACTGTCGCTCCATGTAATCCAGCAGGGGCTTTGCCGGCCGCGGCAGCTCGATGCCCAGGATCGGCAGTCGCCAGAGGATCGGCAGCAGGCAGCAATCCACCAGGCTCAGCTCGTCGCTGAGGAAGAACTGCTTGTCGGCGAACAGCGCCGATACACCCGTCAGGCTCTCACGCAATTCCTTGCGCGCCAAGGCGCGTTCGGTGTCCTTGCGGCGGGTATCGAGGATTCTATCCACCAGACTGCACCAGTCGCGCTGGATGCGATGCATCAGCAGACGGCTGTTCGCGCGGGCCACCGGGTAGACCGGAAGCAGCGGCGGGTGCGGATAACGCTCATCGAGGTACTCCATGACCACCGTCGACTCGTAGAGCGCGAGATCGCGATCCACCAGGGTCGGCAAGCTGCCGTAGGGGTTCACTTCAGCGAGTTTGGCCGGGATATTGCCGGCAGGGACGTCGATGATGTCGGCAACGACGCTCTTCTCAGCCAGCACCAGGCGTACGCGATGGCTGTAGTGGCAGGCGGGATCGGAGAAGCAGGTGAGCTTGTTGATAGCGGCCATGCCGCGCGCCTCCTCGCAGGACTTTCTTGTGGGAGGTAGAAAAACGCACGCGCGCCCCGTAGGGCGCGCGCTTGTTACTACGACGGGTGGTGCTTAGTGCACGTCCTTCCAGTATTCGCGCTTGAGCAGGTAGGCGAACACGAAGAAGAAGGCCAGGAACAGCAGGACGTAGGTGCCGATGCGGTGGGAGTCCAGCTTGTTCGGGTCAGCCGAATAAGCCAGGAAGGTCACCAGATTCTTCACCTTCTCGTCGAACTGAGCCTCGGTCAGCTGACCGGTCTTCGGAACGACGGTCAGTTGGTCGCAGGCCTCGTGGGTCAGCGGGGTACCGGTCAGAGGATCGTACTGCTTCTTGCCATCCTCGACGACCTGAACCTGCTTGCAACCGACGACCTGGCGGCCCTGCAGGCTCACCAGCACGTTCGGCATGCCGACGTTCGGGAAGATGGTGTTGTTCACCCCCCAAGGACGCTTGGGATCTTCGTAGAACGAGCGCAGGTAGGTGTACAGCCAGTCGGCGCCACGCACGCGGGCTACCAAGGTCAGGTCCGGCGGAGCAGCACCGAACCATACCTTGGCGTCAGCAGGCTTCATGCCGATGTCCATGTGGTCACCGATCTTCGCACCGGTGAACACCAGGTGGCTCATCATCAGCTCTTCCGGAATACCCAGATCACGACCAACACGCTCATAACGCTGGAACTTGGCGCTGTGGCAGCCCATGCAGTAGTTGGCGAAGGTACGCGCGCCGTCCTGCATGGCGGCCTTGTCAGTCAGGTCGATATCGACGCGATCCAACTCAGGACCGGCCTCAGTGGCGGCAAATCCGAATACCGGCAGGAAAGCCAGAATCAATGCTGCGAATTGCTTTTTCATCAGCCAGTCACCCTTTCCGGAACCGGTTTGGTTTTCTCCATCCGGGTGTAGAACGGCATCAGGATGAAGAAGGCGAAGTACAGAATGGTGCACAGGCGGGACAGGGTAGTCCCCAGCGGCGACGGTGCTTGCGAGCCGTAGTAGCCGAGAACGACGAAGGACACCGCGAAGATCACCAGCCAGATCTTGCTCAGCCAACCCTTGTAGCGGATCGAGCGCACCGGGCTACGATCCAGCCACGGCAGCACGAACAGCACAGCGATGGAGGCGCCCATGGCGACAACGCCCATCAGCTTGTCCGGAACGGCACGCAGAATGGCGTAGAAGGGCGTGAAGTACCACACCGGAGCAATGTGCGGCGGGGTCTTGAACTGGTTCGCCATCTCGAAGTTGGGCTTCTCGAGGAAGAAACCACCCATTTCCGGGAAGAAGAAGATCACGGTGCAGAAGACAAAGAGGAAGACCACGACACCGACAATGTCCTTCACGGTGTAGTACGGGTGGAACGGGATGCCATCCAGCGGGATACCGTTCTCGTCCTTCTTCTTCTTGATGTCCACGCCATCCGGGTTGTTCGAGCCGACTTCGTGCAGCGCCAGGATGTGCAGCACGACCAGGCCGAGCAGGACGATCGGCAGAGCGATCACGTGCAGGGCGAAGAAGCGGTTCAGGGTGATGCCGGAGATCAGGAAGTCACCGCGGATCCACTGGGCCAGGTCTTCGCCGACCACTGGAATGGCGCCGAACAGCGAGATGATCACCTGGGCACCCCAGTAGGACATCTGGCCCCAGGGCAGCAGATAGCCCATGAAGGCCTCGGCCATCAGGGCGAGGTAGATCAGCATGCCGAAGATCCACACCAGTTCGCGCGGTTTCTGGTAGGAGCCGTACAGCAGGCCACGGAACATGTGCAGGTAGACGACCACGAAGAACGCCGATGCACCGGTAGAGTGCATGTAGCGGATAATCCAGCCGTAATCCACATCTCGCATGATGTACTCGACGGAGGCGAAAGCCTCTTCCGCCGACGGGGTGAAGCTCATGGTCAACCAGATACCGGTGAGGATCTGGTTAACCAGGACCAACAGTGCGAGGGAGCCGAAGAAGTACCAGAAGTTAAAGTTCTTCGGGGCGTAGTACTTGCTCAGATGGTCTTCCCACATCTTGGTCGCGGGGAAGCGGGCATCGACCCAAGCCATGAACTTGTTCATCAGGCTTTCTCCTGGTCCACACCGATGGTCAACTCATCACCATCCAGCGTATAGGGCGGAATCGGCAGGTTCAGAGGCGCAGGCTGCCCCTTGTAAACGCGGCCGGCGAGGTCGTAATGGGAGCCGTGGCAGGGGCAGAAATAGCCACCCTTCCAGTCCGGACCGAGGTCAGCAGGGGCGACTTCCGGGCGGAAAGTCGGCGAGCAGCCCAAGTGGGTGCAGATACCGACGATCACCGCCAGCTCAGGCTTGATCGAGCGAACCTTGGGATCGACGTAAGCGGGCTGCTCCGAAGCCTTCGACTCGGGGTCGGCCAGTTGCCCTTCGAGCGTCGGCAGCGCGTCCAGCATTTCCTTGGTGCGGTGCACCAGGAACACCGGCTTGCCGCGCCATTCGGCCACGACTTGCTGGCCCGGCTCGATCTTCCCTACGTTGACCTTAACCGGCGCGCCAGCGGCCTTCGCCTTGGCACTGGGGAACCATGACCCCACGAACGGGACCGCAGCTCCGACCGCTCCTGCCGCACCTACCACCGAAGTGGCCGCGACAAGGAAGCGACGCCGGCCTGCATTCACGCCGTCATTACTCATTCAGTCGTCTCCCATCAGCTTCAAGCCTGTTCAAATCAGGCTTTTAAGTAAAAATTCGAGCCGCGCAAAAAATTCGCCAAATGGTAAAGAAAAGCCCTTGTGATGACAAGGTAATAGCCTGTCACACAACCCCTGAAACCCTTGAACGACGCGGCCTGCGCGGATGCGACACCTTGCCGCACGAACTTATTGAAGACATAAAAAAACGCCCAGTCCAAAGGATCTGGGCGTTTTTTTCGAAGCGTCGTATTAACGCTTGGAGTACTGCGGACGCTTACGCGCTTTACGCAGACCGACTTTCTTACGTTCAACTTCGCGGGCATCGCGAGTGACGTAGCCGGCTTTACGCAGCGGACTGCGCAGGGTCTCGTCGTACTCGATCAGTGCGCGGGTGATACCGTGGCGGATTGCACCAGCTTGACCGCTTACGCCACCGCCAACGACGGTCACGTAGATATCGAACTTCTCGGTGTTCTCGGTCAGCTCGAGCGGCTGACGAACAACCATGCGAGCGGTCTCACGACCGAAGAACTGCTCGATGGAGCGGTTGTTGATGGAGATCTTGCCAGTGCCCGGACGCAGGAAGACGCGAGCGGTAGCGGTCTTACGACGGCCAGTGCCGTAATTTTGAGTCGCCGACATAATGAGCTATCCCGTTAAATCTTCAGTTCTTGAGGCTGCTGAGCGGTGTGCGGGTGGTTGGCACCCTTGTACACTTTCAGCTTGCGGTACATGTCGCGGCCCAGCGGGTTCTTCGGCAGCATGCCTTTGACGGCAGTCTCGATAACACGCTCAGGAGCCTTGGCGATCAGCTTCTCGAAGTTGATCGACTTGATACCGCCCGGGAAGCCCGAGTGATGGTAGTACATCTTGTCGGTAGCTTTGGCGCCAGTGACACGAACCTGCTCGGCGTTGATCACGACGATGTAGTCGCCGGTGTCAACGTGCGGGGTGTATTCCGGCTTGTGCTTGCCGCGCAGGCGGGTAGCAATCTCGGTAGCCAGACGACCCAGGGTCAGGCCAGCAGCGTCGACGACGAACCAGTCGCGCTTAACAGTTTCTGGTTTCGCGGTATAAGTTTTCATTCGTTATAGCCTCAGGGGCCGCCTGAAAATAAGACGGCGAATCTTACTGGACAGTGGTTGCCTTGACAAGTCAAGGACAGCCGAAGACAGACACGAATTGGGGCTCGGGTCGGTGTGCGTCCGTAACGACTAGATGTATCAATCGGCAGGCTTTGGCATCCCCCACCGATGAAAGGCTGCGGAATTATGCAGATTCCGGCAGAATTTTCAACTGTATGACGCACTTGTTTTCATGAGGAGACCCGCATGGAGTACCGCCCGCTCGGCCGCACCGAATTGAAAGTCAGCGCCCTCTGCCTGGGAACCATGACCTGGGGCGAGCAGAACACGCAGGACGAGGCTTTCGCCCAGATCGAGCGGGCCAAGGCCGCCGGTCTGAATTTCATCGATACCGCCGAGATGTACCCCGTCCCGCCACGTGCGGAAACCTACACCCGCACCGAGCAGATCATCGGCAACTGGTTCGCCCAGCGCGGCGATCGCACCGATTGGGTACTGGCCAGCAAGGTTGCCGGCCCCGGCAACTCCATCAGCCACATCCGGGACGGCCAGCCAAAACTCGATCGCAAGAACATCGTGGCGGCACTGGATGGCAGCCTCAAGCGCCTGCAGACCGACTGGATCGACCTGTACCAACTGCACTGGCCCGAGCGCAGCACCAATTTCTTCGGCCAACTGGGCTACCAGCACAAGGAAGAGAGCTTCACCGCGCTGGAAGACACCCTGGAAGCACTCGACGAGCAGGTCCGCGCCGGCAAGATCCGCCATATCGGCCTGTCCAACGAAACGCCCTGGGGCACCATGCGCTTCCTGCAGATCGCCCAGGAGCGAGGCTGGCCACGCGCAGTGTCGATCCAGAACCCCTACAACCTGCTCAACCGCAGCTTCGAGGTGGGCCTGGCGGAAATCGCCATCCGCGAGCAGATCGGTCTGCTGGCTTACTCGCCCCTGGCCTTCGGCATGCTCTCGGGCAAGTACTTCGGCGGCGCGCGCCCGGCCAATGCGCGGATCACCCTGTTCAGCCGCTTCACCCGCTATACCAATCCGCAGACCGCCAGCGCCTGCGACCGCTATGTAACCCTGGCCCGCGAGCATGGCCTGGACCCGGCACAGATGGCCCTGGCCTTCGTCACCAGCCGACCGTTCGTGACCAGCAACATCATTGGCGCGACCAACCTGGAGCAACTGGAGGCCAACCTCGGCAGCTTCGACCTCAAGCTCTCCGACGAGATACTGGCCAGCATCGAGGCGATCCACAAGGATCAGCCGAACCCGGCACCCTGACCGCGCGCAAAGAGAAAAGCCCGGCAATCGCCGGGCTTTTCTCTTGCCGCTGCCGCTTACAGCGCGCGAGCGATGATTTCCTTCATGATCTCGTTGGTGCCTGCATAGATGCGCTGCACGCGCGCATCCGCCCAGGCGCGGGCGATCGGGTATTCCCACATGTAGCCATAACCGCCATGCAGCTGTACGCATTCATCGAGCACCTTGCACTGCAGGTCGGTGGTCCAGTATTTGGCCATGGCCGCTGTCGGCACATCCAGCTTGCCTTCCAGGTGCTGCTCCAGGCAGCGATCGACGAAGACACGCCCCACCTGCACCTCGGTGGCGATCTCGGCCAGCTTGAAACGGGTGTTCTGGAAGTCCGCCACGGACTTGCCGAAAGCCTTGCGCTCGCGGGTGTATTCCAGCGTCCACTTCAACGCTGCCTCGGCCGATGCCAGGGCGCCGAGGGCGACCGTCAGGCGTTCCTGGGGTAGCTCCTGCATCAGGTAGATGAAGCCCTGTCCTTCCTTGCCCAGCAGGTTCTCCTTGGGGATACGCACGTCCTGGAAGAACAGCTCGGAGGTGTCCTGAGCCTTCATGCCCACCTTTTCCAGGCGCTTGCCCTTGCTGAAGCCCGGTGTGCCGGCTTCCACCAGGAACAGGCTGGTGCCCTTGGCGCCGGCCTTCGGATCGGTCTTGGCGACCACGATCACCAGATCGGCCAGCCAGCCGTTGGTGATGAAGGTCTTCGACCCATTGATCACGTACTCGTCGCCGTCCAGTACAGCGGTGGTCTTCACGCCCTGCAGGTCGGAGCCGGCACCCGGCTCGGTCATGGCGATCGCAGAGACCATCTCGCCGGAGATCAGCCTGGGCAGGTAGCGCTGCTTCAATTCCTCGCTGCCGTAATGAAGGATGTACGGAGCGACAATGTCCGAGTGCAACGAGAAGCCAATGCCGGTCAGCCCGAGACGGCCGATCTCCTCGATCACCACCGCGCTGTAGAGGAAGTCCGCCGCCATGCCGCCATACGCCTCGGGCAGGTGCGAGCAGAGCATTCCGGCCTCCCCGGCCTTGTTCCACAGTTGACGGTCGATATGGCCGTCCTTTTCCCACTGGGCGTGAAAGGGCACCGCCTCCTGTTCGAGGAACTTGCGGACGCTGTCGCGGAACAGTTCGTGATCGGAACTGAACAGGGTTCTGGGAATCATGCGGTGCACCTGCGAATCGGTTGTAGGAATTATTGGAAGGCCGACTGTAGGCCAGCCCGAACCGCTCTGCACTGGACACTTTCGCCAAAAAATAAGACGATCCAGCCGCATCATGACCGCTTTAGCGTCATGCAAAGACATCCATAAGAAGTACAAGAATCGATGCCCAATTCAGTTTCCCAGGTGCTGCGCCGCGTCAGCATCCTCGCCACCCATGGCGTCTTCGGCTCCACCCTGATGCAGGCCAAGGACTTCTTCCACATGGCCGCCCTGCGCCACGGCCGCCAACAGGGCCTCGGCCTGCAGCCCAGCTTCGAGACCCGCATCGTCAGCCCCGACGGCCAGCCGGTAATGAGCTTCAGCGGCGACCTGCTACCGGTGCACGGCGCCCTGGACGAGCCGGAACTGATCATCCTCCCCGCCTTCTGGGGCGACTTCGACGAACTGCTGACCCTCTACCCACAGGTAACGGCCTGGCTGCGCGAGCGTCACGCCGCCGGCTGCGTGCTCTGCGGTGAGGTCTCGGGGGTGTTCTGGCTCGCCGAGGCGGGCCTGCTGGACGGCAAGGAAGCCACCACCTACTGGCGCTTCTTCCGCGAGTTCGCCGAGCGCTACCCCAAGGTACTGCTCAACCAGGACAAGCACATCGCCGACGCTGACAACATCTACAGCGCTGGTGGCCTGACGTCGGTGCGCGACCTGTACATCTACCTGATCGAACGCTTCTGCGGCGCCACCGTCGCCCAGGGCGTGGCCCGCGACATCCTCTACGAGGTGCAGCGCAACTACACGCCAGGGCGCCTGGGCTTCGGCGGACAGAAACTGCACCACGACCCGGCGATCCTGCAGATCCAGCACTGGCTGGAGGAGCACTTCTCCGACAAGTTCCGCTTCGAGGATGTGGCCCGCGAGCACGGCATGAGCATCCGCAACTTCATGCGGCGCTTCCAGGCGGCTACCGGCGACAAGCCACTGCACTACCTGCAGCGTCTGCGTATCGAGACCGCGCGCAACCTGCTGTCCACGACCCGCAAGAGCATCAAGACCATCAGTTACGAAGTCGGCTACGACGACGCCAGCTTTTTCGCTCGGCTTTTCCGCCAGCACACCGGGCTGTCGCCGAATCATTACCGGCGCCAGTACGAGCAGAAGGAAGGCTGAAACAGGCCATCCCTAGGATGGGTTCACGGACTCGGGGGCGGCCCTATGATCGGGGCAGCTTCCGACAACAAGAACTTCACGGGATATCGCCATGCGCCGCTTTCTGCTTGCCCTCCTGACCGTCTTCAGCCTCAACGCTGTGGCGGACGACACCTGGAAACCCTTCCCCTACGACCAGAAGGCCTTCGACTACAGCGGTGACAAGCTGCGCGAGGCTTGGCCGCGACTGACCCGAGGCTTCGGCGCCAACTACCCGTTCCCGGACGCGGACTGGGTAGTGACCATGGCCACCCGGCATCCCGAAGCCCTGGAGAAGACTGTCGCCGCCGGCACCGGTTTCAGCGGCAAGCCGGAAGAAGCACAGGTCTACGCCGAGAAGCTGCAGGACGTGTGGCGCAAGGTGTTCCGCGGCGACTTCGCCCAGGCCAAGAAGGACGGCCTGGCATTGGGTGTCGGCGGCCAGGTGCCGGGGATGTTCGCCCAGGTGCTCTACGCCATGTTCCTCGCACCGAACCAGGACGATAAGCAACGCCTGCTGGAAGAAGTGATCAGCTACACCGACGAAGCCGGCCCGCTGCTCAACGCCGACCCCATCGCCCAGTTCGGCCGCGCCTACGCCAAGGCTCGCCTGGCAGAGGACCTGCCGGTGCCGGTGGTGCTCAAGCGCGGCTACACGAGCGAGATTCCCAAGGAACTGGACGCCCTGCTGGCGAAGCAGCCGAACCAGCCGTTCGCCCTGGCACTCTACGGTGGCTACGAAGCCGGCGTGATCCGCAAGGTCGGCAAGCTGGTGGGCAAGATGACCTACGGCGTCAGCGCGGACAAAATGGAGCAGTACTTCGCCCGCTCCTTCCGCGCCGCCGACGACCTGCCTATCGGTCACTACGAGTACGCCAACGCGCTGGGTTATGTGTACGGCGAAGATGAACAGCAGAAGGCGCTGGAGCAGCTGAAGAAAGCGGTGGCAATCAAGCCGATCAATGCCATGGAGGCGCTGGAAGTCGCCCACGCCCAGCAACTACTGAAGAAAGCGCAGCAGGAGATGGCCCAGCGCTGACTGGTTTTGTAGAAGCCGGCCTGCTCGCGAACCGTCCAACTCCCGAGCGGCCGGTGGAATTTTCGCGAGCAAGCTCGCTATTGCGAAGTGCTCAAACGAAAAGGCTGCCCGAAGGCAGCCTTTTTCATTTGCCGAACCATCAGGGACGGTGCGGGCGACTCAGGTATTCGTGGGACTGCATTTCCAGCAGGCGGCTCAGGGTGCGCTGGAACTCGAACTCCAGTCGGCCACCGGTGTACAGGTCCTTGAGCTCCACCT
The DNA here is from genome assembly GCF_020401845.1 of Pseudomonas sp. HS-18. Taxonomy (NCBI): domain Bacteria; kingdom Pseudomonadati; phylum Pseudomonadota; class Gammaproteobacteria; order Pseudomonadales; family Pseudomonadaceae; genus Pseudomonas; species Pseudomonas sp. HS-18. The sequence continues at coordinate 1,253,924 of NZ_CP084413.1, read as the reverse complement.
CGGCGGAGAGGATCAGCTTGACGTTGCGGTCGTAGAACTCGTCCACCAGGTTGATGAAGCGGCGCGCCATGTCGTCCTTGGCCACGCCCATCTGCTCGACGTTGGAAATCAGGATCGCGTGGAAGATCTTCGCCAGCTCGATGTAGTCGTTCTGGCTGCGCGGGCCATCGCACAGCTCGCGGAACTCGAACCAGGCCACGTCATCGCAGGTGATGCGCGCGCGGATTTCGCGGTTCTCGATCATCAGCGCGTCATCGCGGGTCGCTGCAGCGCACTCCGGGGTCAGCGCCTTGAAGTCGCGGGTCATGGCCTGGTCGGCCTGTTCGGACAGCGGCCAGTGATACAGCTCGGCCTGTTCCAGGGCGCGCAGGCGGTAGTCCACGCCGCTGTCGACGTTGACCACTTCGGTGTACTTCTTGACCAACGCGATGGCCGGCAGGAAGCGGGCGCGCTGCAGGCCGTCCTTGTAGAGGCCATCCGGCACGATGTTGGAGGTCGCCACCAGGCTGACGCCGTTCTTGAACAGCTCTTCCAGCAGGGTCGCGAGGATCATCGCGTCGGTGATATCGGAGACGAAGAATTCGTCGAAGCAGATCACCCGGGCCTCGTCGGCGAATCGCTTGCCGATGATGGTCAGCGGGTTCTTCTCGCCCTTGAGGGTTTTCATTTCCTCGTGGACGCGCTTCATGAAGCGGTGGAAGTGCGTGCGCATCTTCTGCTTGAAGGGCAGCGCTTCGAAGAAGGTGTCCACCAGGTAGGTCTTGCCGCGGCCGACGCCGCCCCAGAAATACAGGCCCTTCACCGGCTCCTGGGACTTCTTGCCCAGCAGTTTGCCGAACAGCCCGGACTTGCCCTTGTCGGCGGCGACCAGGTCGTCGTAGAGGCGTTGCAGGTGCTTCACGGCGTTCGCTTGCGCGGCGTCGTGGAAGAAATCGGGGCGTTTGAGGTCTTCCTGGTAGCGCTGAAGAGGCGTCATGATCGGTAGCAAGGCAACGAAAACGGGGGCGCACACTTTAGCGGCGCCCCCGTTTCTTGGCAATTGGCCGGTAGTCGGACCGGCCTGCTGCGCCTCACTCCTGCGGAGCGAGAGCCTCGCGCAGACGCTGCATGGCGGTGTCGCGCTCCGCGTCGGTGGAGAACTCCGGGCTATACGCCACGGCTTCGCCATCCAGGCGCACGCTGAAGGCGTTCAGTTCGGCGTGCAGGTCCAGTTCCTCGGACTGCAGGCGCTTGGTCACCTGGCCGGCGGCCTTGCCATCGGTGAAGGCGATGGACAGCAGCAGTTGCTCACCCGCGGCATCCAGCAGGCGGAAGCGGAAGCCGTCGTCCTCGCGGAAGCTGACGAAGCGCGCCGCCTTGGCAGCTTTCTTCTTGCCCTCGGTCGCCACCTGCACCTGCTCGCGGAACGAACGCAAGCCGACCGACTCGCGCAACTCGCCGAGGAACGGCGTCGCAATGCGGCGGGCCTTGGCGGCGCCGGCCAGGAGAATATCTTCCAGGTCGGCCGGGCGGGTGATCAGCGCGTGATAGCGCTCGCGGGCCTCGCCCAGCTCGTTGTCGAGCAGCTCGAACAGGCGCTGTTTGGCCTCGCCCCAGGCCAGGCCGCCGAGCAGTTCGGCGCGAAACGCGGCCTGTTGCTCGTGGGTGGAGAACGCCTGGTACAGGGTGAACAGGTGGGAGTTGTCCGGGTCCTTCGGCTCGCCCGGCGCGCGGGAGTCGGTGACGATGCGCGCCACGGCGTCCTTGAGCTGCTTGGCGCTGCCGAACAGCGGGATGGTGTTGTCGTAGCTCTTGGACATCTTGCGACCGTCCAGGCCCGGCAAGGTCGCCACGTCTTCCTCGATCACCACTTCAGGCAGGGTGAACAGTTCCTTGCCGTTGCCGAACAGGTGGTTGAAGCGCTGGCCGATGTCGCGGGCCATTTCCACGTGCTGGATCTGGTCGCGGCCGACCGGCACCTTGTGCGCGTTGAACATCAGGATGTCCGCGGCCATCAGCACCGGATAGCTGTACAGGCCCATGGTGACGCCGGCGTCCGGGTCTTCGCCGGCCTCGACGTTCTTGTCCACCGAGGCCTTGTAGGCGTGGGCGCGGTTGAGCAGGCCCTTGGCGCTGACGCAGGTGAGCAGCCAGGTCAGTTCGGGGATTTCGGGAATATCGGACTGGCGATAGAAGGTCGCCTTGTCAGCATCCAGGCCGCAGGCCAGCCAGGTGGCGGCGATTTCCAGACGCGAACGCTGGATGCGCGCCGGGTCATCGCACTTGATCAGCGCGTGGTAGTCGGCCAGGAAGTAGAAGGAATCTGCCTGCGGATCGCGGCTGGCGACGATGGCAGGGCGGATGGCGCCGGCGTAGTTGCCCAGGTGCGGAGTACCGGTGGTGGTGATGCCGGTCAGGATACGGGTCGTCATGGGAATCCAGGAATCAACACAAATGAAATGGCGGGCCGGATGGTAACGCGGCTTGGCGGCCTAGGCGAGCCGGGCCTGTATCAGGTCCTTGAGCTCGATCAGCTTGCCGTGGAAGAAATGGCTGCACTCGGGGATGCGGATCAGTTCGTGGGGCTTGGTGAGCTCCGCACTCCAGGCGTACACACGCTCGGGCGTGACTACTTCGTCGGCTTCGGGCTGGATCACCGTCAGCGGGCAGCGCTCGGGCAGGTCGACATCGAAGCGCTCCACCGGCGGCGCCAGCATGAACAGCTGTGCGAGTTCTGCGCCCTGCTCTTCCAGGCGCCCGGCAGCATTGCCGGCCACGCAGGAGCCGAAGGAGAAGCCCATCAGCGTCAGCGGCAGGCCCGGATGCTGCCCGGCCAGCCAGTGCGCGACGGCCAGCACGTCGTCGATTTCACCGCGGCCTTCGGCGTAACTGCCGGCGCTCTGACCCACGCCACGAAAATTGAAACGCAGGGTGGCGTATCCTGCATCCCGTGCGGCGCGTTGCAGGGTGGCGACCACCTTGTTCTGCAGGGTGCCGGCGAACAGCGGGTGCGGATGACAGATCAGCGCGACGCCCTTGGCATCAGGCGTGGCGAGGTGCAGGGCTTCCAGTTGGCCCTCGGGGCCATCGAGGAACAGGGGGATTTCGCGGGTGGTCAAACAACAGCTCCGTGACCCCGTGGCGGGTCGTCTCGTCTAGCTCAATACCTGCGCAGGCGGCGAAGCATTCGCCACGGTATACAAGCACAGGTGCAAGCCGCTAACGTAAAGCAAAGCCGTCTATAGAGGAAGGATTCGCGTGGAACAGTCCCTCACCACCTGGTTGCTGCCGCTACTCGCCCTGATCGTCGGGGTCGGCATCGGCTTTCTGATCGCCCGCCTGCTGCCCAACGCCGCGCCCAACAAGCTGCAGCGTCAGGTGGACGACATGCAGGATCGTTTCGATAGCTACCAGCGCGAAGTGGTGACCCACTTCAGCACCTCCGCCAGCCTGATGAAGAAGCTCACCCAGAGCTATCAGGATGTGCAGGAGCACCTGTCCGAGGGCGCCGAGCGCCTGGCCCTGGACGAACAGACCAAACAGCGCCTGCTGGCCGCCCTGCACGCCGACGAATACCCCGAGCGCCGCGAGCGCCTGACCCCGCCGGCGAACAACGAAGCGCCGCGCGACTATGCGCCCAAGACCGGCGACGGTCCGGGCACCCTGGACGAGACGTACGGGCTGAAAAGCAAGTACTGAGGTCTCCGCGCCAAGGAAAAAGCCCCGCCGATGCGGGGCTTTTTCATTCATGCTGCCAGAACTACCAGCGGAAGGTCACGCTCCCCAGCAGCGAGCGCTCTTCGCCCCAGTAGCAACGCCCGGCGTTGTTGCAGCCGGCGACGTATTCCTTGTCCAGCAGGTTCTTCGCATTCACTTCTGCGGACCAGTGCTCGTCTAGCTGGTAGCCGACCAGGGCGTCCACCAGGGTCACGTCGCCGGTATCCAGCTTGCCGTACAGCGATGCCGGGGTGTAGGCGAAGGTGCTGTCGAAGTGCCTCACGCCGCCACCCACACGAAACCCCTTGAGATAGCCGTCGAGGAAGCGGTAGGTACCCCAGGCCGACGCCTGGTTGCGCGGCACGCCGGTCATCTGGTGGTCCTCCAACAGTGAACCGGGGGCATCCTTGGTAATCCGCGAATCAGTGTAGGTATAGGACGCCGTCAGGCTGAGATTTTCGGTGATGTCGCTGTTGACCTCCAGCTCCAGCCCCTTGGAACGGCTTTCACCCACCTGCCGGTAGTCGCCGACCGTGCTGTCGTAGATCACATCGTCGGTCTTGCGCAGATCGTAGACCGAGGCGGTCATCGAGGTATTCCAGCCCTTGGGCTCGTACTTCACGCCCACCTCGTACTGCTCGCTGGTCGTCGGGTCGAGAGTGCCCGATTTGCTCGACGTCTGCTGGGTCGGAGCGAAGGCGGTGGAGTAGCTGGCATACGGCGACAGGCCATTGTCGAACTGGTACATCAGGCCCGCCTGCCAGGTGAAGTCATGGTCCCAGTAGTCCAGGTCTGCCAGCCCGTTGGTGGTGCCGGCGCGGTTGCGGTACTGGCTGTTGACCTCGTCAAGGCGCCCGCCCAACAGAGCGACCCAGTTGTCGTAGCGGGTCTGCAACTGGCCGTAGAGGCCATACATCTTCTGTTCCAGCAGCGCGTCCTGAACATGGATCGGCGTGCTTGGCTTGACTGTCCACACCGGGTCAAACACGTTCACCGAACCGCCGGCACCGGCGTCCCAGTCCTGGTTGAATGAAGTACGGTCGAAACTTGCGCCCACCAGCACGGTGTTGGCCAGCTCGCCGGACTGGAAGTGCCCCTCGAACTGGTTGTCCAGCGAGTAGGTCATCGACTTGTTGTAGCGGTCGTACGCCGTGTTGTTGACGTTGGTACCGAAGCCAGCGTTGTTCAGGCTCCCCGGCCACATCTCGCGGCGGTCGATACGCGACTGCATGTAGCGTGAGTTCTGGCGGAACTGCCAGGTATCATCGATCTGGTGGCTGAACTCGTAGCCCAGGGTCCAGGCTTCGCGCTCGAACTTGTCCCAGTCCGGGTTGCCCGACAGCGTGTCCTTGTCGATCTTGCCATTGGGGTTGTGCAGCAGCTTGCCGGCCGCCGGATAGCCCAGCTCCATCAGCGTGCGGTCGCGCTGGTAGGTAGAGAGCAGTGTCAGAGTGGTGGCATCGTCGAAGTTGAAGGTCATCGATGGCGCGATATAGATGCGGTCATCCGGCTGGTGATCGACCTGGGTATCGGCGTCGCGGCCGAGCATCACCACGCGACCGAGAATGTTGCCTTCATCGGTCAGCGGGCCGGAAACGTCCACGCCCAGCTGCTTGCGGTCATGGGACCCGTAGGTGAGTTGGACCTCGCCGCGCGGGTCGGCGGTGGGCCGCTTGCTCACCAGGTTGACGATGCCTCCGGGAGCATTTTCCCCGTAGAGGATCGAGGTCGGCCCACGGAATACCTCGACGCGTTCCAGGCCATAAGGCTCGCTGGTGGTGTCGTAGCGATTGCCCTGCACCCGCAAGCCATCGCGCAGCAGGCCATAGCCCCAGTCGGTGGCATTGAAGCCGCGGATAAAGAACAGATCGCCGGCCAAGCCATCACCGGCAGCGAACGGCGGGGCGAAGATCCCCGGCACATAGCCCAGCACATCGGTCAGCGTCTGCGATTGCTGATCGACCATGCGCTGGCGGGTCACGACGGAGATCGAGCGAGGTGTCTCCGCCAGGGAAGTGCTGGTCTTGCCCGCCGTGGAGCTGACCTTGGCGTTGTAGCCGTTGTCGTCCAGTTGCTCGGCGCCGGTACCGCTACCGATGATCGAGGTCGAATCCATCTGCAATACGGTACCGTTCGGGTCCGGTTGCAGGACGTAGCCGCCGGACGCCTGCGGCACTGCCTGCAGGCCCGTGCCATCGAGCAGCAACGCCAGGGCGCGCTCGATGCTATAGCGACCATCAAGCCCCTTGCTGGTCTTGCCGGCGGTCAGATCGTTGTGGCCAACCAGGTAGATGCCAGCCTGGCCGCTGAACTGGTTGAGCGAGGCCGCCAGGGCCCCCGGAGCGATGTGGTATTCGCGCAGAACAGCCTGTTCCGTGCCCGAAGCCGCTTGAGCCGACTGAATCGGGTTCAGCGCAACGAGGCTGCACAGCGACAACGAGATGGCCAGCGCCAGCGGCCGCCGGACGAAGGGGCGCGAGGAGGAAATGAGCGAATGCATGGAATTCCCTGGTTCGGTGCAGTGGGTAAAAGTACGTTTCTGAGGAATGACCGAACGGGGAACTGAAAAGGGAACCGCGGCGGAAAGTTTTTTTCGTGAGACGTCAGACGGACTCGATGCTCACCCACCACGGTGTCAGGCGCTGGACCTTGACCGGCAATGCCGCTGCCAGCAGGCGCAGCGCCTGGTCACTGTCGTCCAGGGGGAAGGCCCCCATCACCGGCAACTGCGCGACTGCCGGATCACAACCCAGGTAGCCGTGGCGATAACGGCCCAGCTCTTCGACCAATTGCCCCAGCGACATGTTCTCGGCGGTGAGCACGTGGCGTACCCAGGAATCCCCTGCCGTCTGTGCCGGCAACACCTCGCCGATGGCGATGCGCGTGAAGTCAGCGCGTTGGCCGGCTTCCAGTACTCGCTTCTCGCCACTCTCCGCGGTGCGGATTTCCACTGCGCCGGTGTAGACGTTGAGGCGCGTAGAGTCGCCCAGTTGCCTGACCGCAAAGCGCGTGCCCAGTGCGCGCAGACGCCCCTGCTCAGTATCGACAAGGAAGGGCCGGTGCGCGGCATCCCTGGCGGTGTCCACCAGCACTTCGCCGAAACGCAGCCGCAACAGGCGCTGGTCCGGGCCGAAGTCTGCATCCACCGCACTGATCGCCGCCAGCCAGAGATGGGTGCCATCAGCAAGGATAGCCTCGCGAGTCTCGGCAGTACTGGTGCTGTAATCGGCACTCCATCCTTGCACCAACCTCGGCAACGCGGTACTGCGCCAGGAGCCCCAGCCGAGCAGCAGGCCGCCGCTGAGCACCAGCAGTCCCTTGAGGCCCTGGCGACGCGAGAGCTGGCGCTCGCCACTGGCCTTGAGCACCCGCCCCGCCAGCTGTCTTTCACCCTGTAGCGGTGCGAATCGTTGGCCTATGCGCTCGACGTAGTGCCAGGCGGCCTGGTGCTCGGCGTGCAGGTCGAGCCATTGGCGCCATTGCGCATGGAGTTGCACGCTGGGATTTTCATCCTGCAGCAGCACGTACCAGTTCGCCGCCTGCTGCAGGCTGGCGTGGCTGAGCTTGTCGTCGCGACCGTTCACTCCACCAGCACTCCGTCCAGCTCGGCTTCCAGCACCACGCAGTGCAGGAACGCCTGGGCGAGATATTTCTTCACCATGCGCTCGGACACCCCCAGCTCCACAGCGATTTCCCGGTACGGCAAGCCATCGATCTGCGCCAGCAGGAAGGCCCGGCGAGCTCTGGCGGGCAGACGCAGAAGCATCGCGTCCACCTGCTGCAATGTTTCCAGGATCAGCGCCAATTGTTCAGGAGACGATTGCACCGCCTCGGGCTGGGCGGCCAGGGACTCCAGCCACGCCTGCTCCAGCTGCAGGCGGCGCCACTGGTCGATCACCAGGCCGCGGGCAATGGTCGCGAGGTAGGTGCGCGGTTGCTCGAGATACACCGCGATGCCCTTGGCACGCACCGTGAGCACGCGCAGGAAAGTGTCCTGGGCGAGGTCGGCGGCACGCTGCGAGCAGCCCGTCTTGCGACGGATCCAGCCTTGCAGCCAGCCATGGTGATCGGCGTAGAGGCGGTGCATGTCGTGATCCGCGAGTTGTGTACGACCCAGTAGCGACACCACCGCACCTGCCATTCAGCAAATAATAATCAGTCGCATTATATGCAGGTATCGATCAACGGCAATAGCCATCTGCCAGCGAAGGCTTTGCGCATGACAATCGACCGGGCCGCCCGCCACAGCGGCTCCCACAAGAACGTCAGGCATGAAAAAGCCCCGCAGGTGCGGGGCTTCTTCAGTTCAGCGCTGTGCGATCAGATCGCGCCGCGCTGGCGCAGCAGGTCGAGGACCGCCTTGACGCCCTCTTCCACCGACTGGCTCTGGGTGTCGATCACCAGATCGGCATCCAGCGGCACATCGTAGGGGAAGGACTCGCCCGGGATGTTGTCCTGGCCGGCGGCATACAGGCCTTGCGGGTCGCGTTCGCGGCAGACCTGCGGGGAAGCCTGGACGTAGACGGTGATGAAGCGCTCGGCTCCGATCAGCGCCTTGGTCTGCGCGCGGCCTTCGGCGCTCGGGGCGACGAAGGCGCACAGGCTGATCAGGCCGGCTTCGTTGAACTGCTTGGCCACATGGGCGGTACGCTGCCAGTTCTCGTTGCGACCGGCGCGGTCCTGCGGCAGGCCCTTGTTGAGGTCGTGGCGCAGGTTCTGGCCGTCCAGCACATAGACCGCGCGACCCATGTCGAACAGCTTGCGCTCCACCGCATAGGCCAGGGTGCTCTTGCCGGCGCCGGAGAGGCCGCTGAACAGCACAGTAGCCGGCTGCTGGCCGAATCGCGCAGCACGCTCTTCACGGGCTACATGGCCGTTGCTGTGGTGGACGGAAGCCCCCTGCCCGGCCTGCGGCGCGGCGATGATCATGCCGGCGCCGACGGTGCCGTTGGTCAGGCGGTCGACCACGATGAAGGCACCGGTGGTGCGATTCTGTTCGTAGCCGTCCAGCGCGATCGGAGCATCCAGGCTGACCTTCACGCGGGCGATCTCGTTGAGCTTGAGTTCGCTGGCGGCGGTCTCTTCCAGGGTGTTCACATCCACCTTGTGGGTGATGCTCGGGATCGAGCCCGGGACATAGCTGGTGGCGCGCTTGATGTCGTACTTCTTGCCCGGCAGCATCGGCTCTTCGGCCATCCATACCAGCATGGCGTCGAAGCCGTCGGTGACCTGCGGACGGTTGTCGGCATGCACCAGCATGTCGCCGCGGGAGACGTCGATCTCGTCTTCCAAGGTCAGAGTGATGGCCTGGCCCGGACCTGCCTGCTCCAGCTCACCTTCGTAGGTGACGATGGACTTGACCTTGCTGCCCTTGCCCGACGGCAGGGCAATGACTTCGTCGCCTTTGCGCACGATGCCGCTCGCCAGGGTGCCGGCGAAGCCACGGAAGTTCAGGTTCGGACGGTTGACGTACTGCACCGGGAAGCGCATGTCGTCCAGGTTGCGGTCACCCGCGACTTCCACGGTCTCGAGGATTTCCATCAGCGACTGGCCGGTGTACCACGGCGAGCGCTCGGACTTGTTGACCACGTTATCGCCCTTCAGCGCCGACATCGGCACGAAGTGCAGGGAATTGGTCTTGAGGTTGATCTTGTCGGCGAACTGCAGGTAGTCGGCCTTGATCTGCTCGAATACGCCCTGGTCAAAGCCCTTGAGGTCCATCTTGTTGATGGCGACGACGATGTGCTTGATGCCCAGCAGCGAGGCGATGAAGCTGTGCCGGCGGGTCTGGGTCTGCACGCCGTAGCGGGCGTCGATCAGGATGATGGCCAGGTCGCAGGTGGAAGCACCGGTAGCCATGTTGCGGGTGTACTGCTCATGGCCGGGGGTGTCGGCGATGATGAACTTGCGCTTGGCGGTGCTGAAGTAGCGGTACGCCACGTCGATGGTGATGCCCTGCTCGCGCTCGGCCTGCAGGCCGTCGACCAGCAGCGCCAGGTCGACGTCATCGCCGGTGGTGCCGACTTTCTTCGAGTCGCGGGTGATGGCCTCGAGGTGGTCCTCGTAGATCATCTTGGAGTCGTGCAGCAGGCGCCCGATCAGGGTGCTCTTGCCGTCGTCGACGTTGCCGCAGGTGAGGAAGCGCAGGAGTTCCTTGCGCTCGTGCTGGGCCAGGTAGGCGAGGATGTCCTCGCTGATCAGATCGGATTGATGCGACATGGTGCGAGAACCTTAGAAGTAGCCCTGACGTTTCTTTTCTTCCATCGAGCCGGCGGCATCATGGTCGATGACCCGGCCCTGGCGCTCGGAAGTCCGCGTCAGCAGCATTTCCTGGATGATTTCCGGCAGCGAAGTAGCGGTCGACTCCACCGCGCCGGTCAGCGGGTAGCAGCCCAGGGTGCGGAAACGCACCATCTTCTTCTGGATGCTGGCCTTCTGCTCGGGCGTGAGGTGCTCGAGGATGCGTTCGTCGTCGATCATGATCAGCGAGCCGTTCATCTCGATGACTTCGCGCTCTTCGGCGAAGTACAGCGGAACGATCGGGATCTGCTCGAGGTAGATGTACTGCCAGATGTCCAGCTCGGTCCAGTTGGAGAGCGGGAAGACGCGGATCGACTCGCCCTTTTTCACCTTGCCGTTATAGACGTTCCACAGTTCCGGACGCTGGTTCTTCGGGTCCCAGCGGTGCTTGCTGTCGCGGAACGAGTACACCCGCTCCTTGGCGCGGGATTTCTCCTCGTCGCGGCGGGCACCACCGAAGGCGGCGTCGAAGCCGTACTTGTCGAGCGCCTGCTTGAGGCCCTCGGTCTTCATGATGTCGGTGTGCTTGGCGCTGCCGTGGGTGAACGGGTTGATGTCCTGCGCCACGCCATCGGGATTGATGTGGGTAATCAGGTCCAGGCCGTATTCGCTGACCATCTTCTCGCGGAAGCGGTACATCTCCTGGAATTTCCAGCGGGTGTCGACATGCATCACCGGGAACGGCAGCTTGCCGGGGAAGAAGGCCTTGCGTGCGAGGTGGAGCATCACCGCGCTGTCCTTGCCGATCGAGTACAGCATCACCGGGTTGTCGAATTCGGCGGCGACCTCGCGGATGATGTGGATGCTCTCGGCCTCCAGCTGTTTCAGATGCGTCAGTTTGTCGACCATGGCTACTCACGGAATTGCTTATGGACGGCCGGCGGGCCGTAGACGAGCGCGCACTCTATCACAGCGCAAGGCTCTAACCGGCGGGCGGGTTATACCGAAAAAATATACTTATATAGCCATACGCGCTCAGTCACCCTCAGCGCTTCGCGCCCGCCGACGAGGTGTTTGAGGAAGGCCCTGAACCCCATCTCATCGACGCTTGAGATGCCATCGCCCGACATTGGTGTCGCAAGACTGAAGGACTTTTCCTGCAACAGTCTCGCAATGTCCCGGCTTGTGCCCGCGCGGCACTGCGCTAGCATAGCCGGCACGTTTTCCTGCCCCAGAAGATTCCCCATGCGCCGCATCGCTTTCGCCCTGCCTTTACTCGTCCTGGTCTCTGCGTGCAGCAGCAAACCGACTCCCGCACCACAACCGGCTCAGAAGCCCAAGCCCCCCACCCTGATCACGCCCAGCGCCCACCCGGCGTTCGGCTCAGTACAACCGATCACCCCGCTGCGCGGTGACTACGCGAATAATGCCAACGCCAATCGCTTCATCGACATGATGGTGAGCAAGCACGGCTTCAACCGGCAGGACCTGCACGACCTGTTTGCCCAAACCCAGGAACTGGACTGGGTGATCCGCCTGATGGACCGCCAGGCCCCGACCTACACCCCGCCCAGCGGCCCGAACGGCGCCTGGTTGCGCTACCGGAAGAAATTCATCACCCCGGATAACGTGCAGAAGGGCGTACTGTTCTGGGACCAGTACGAGGCGGACCTGCAACGCGCCTCGCGCACCTACGGCGTGCCACCGGAAATCATCGTCGGCATCATCGGCGTGGAAACCCGCTGGGGCCGCGTGATGGGCAAGACGCGGATCATCGACGCACTGGCCACCCTGTCGTTCTCCTACCCGCGCCGCGCCGAATTCTTCAGCGGCGAGTTGGAGCAGTTCCTGCTGCAGGCGCGCAAGGAAGGCGACAATCCGCTGGAGCTGCGCGGTTCCTACGCCGGCGCCATGGGCTACGGGCAGTTCATGCCCTCATCCTTCACCCAGTACGCAGTGGACTTCGACGGCGACGGCCACCGCGACCTGTGGAATCCGCGCGACGCCATCGGCAGCGTGGCCAACTACTTCAAGCAGCACGGCTGGGCCACCGGCGATGCGGTGGCGATCCCGGCCATCGGCCAGGCCCGCTCGCTGGAAGATGGCTTCAAGACTCAGTACTCGATCAGCGCCCTGTCCGCTGCCGGCCTGCGCCCGCAGGGCTCGCTGGGCAATCACCAGACCGCCAGCCTGCTGCGCCTGGACATGGGCAACACCTACCAGTACTGGTACGGCCTGCCGAATTTCTATGTGATCACCCGCTACAACCACAGCACGCACTACGCCATGGCGGTGTGGGAACTGGGCAAGGCGGTGGACCGCCAGCGTCACGGCTACCGCTGAGGCGCCATGAAAAAAGCCGGCTCAAGGAGCCGGCTTTTTTCATGGCGCCGAAGAGTCAGGCAGGGTTCGGGCAATCGATGAACAGGTGCTCGATGGCAAAGCGCTTGGCCAGGTAATCCCCCAGCGCCTGCACACCGTAGCGCTCTGTAGCGTGGTGGCCGGCGGCGATGAAGCTGATGCCATTCTCCCGCGCGCTGTGCACAGTCTGTTCGGAAACTTCGCCGGTCAGATAAGCATCGACGCCCGCGGCGATCGCCTGGTCGATGTAGCCCTGGGCGCCACCGGTGCACCAGGCGATGCGACGGATCGGCTGGCCGCCATCCACCAGCAACGGCTCGCGACCCAGCACATTGCGCACATGGAGCGCCAGATCGCTCGGCAGCATGGGTTCGACCAGCGAGCCTACCAGGACGATGGAGCGCGGGTTGCCGGGCTCCAGCGGCCCTTCGATCTCGAAACCGAGTTGACGGCCGAGCTGCACGTTGTTGCCCACCTCGGCATGCAGGTCCAGCGGCAGGTGATAGGCCAGCAGGCTGATGTCATGGTTCAGCAGGGTCTTCAGGCGTCGCTGCTTCATGCCGACCACCCGGGCATCCTCGCCCTTCCAGAAATAGCCGTGGTGGACCAGCACCACATCGGCGTCCGCTTCCACGGCGGCATCCAGCAGCGCCTGGCTGGCGGTGACACCGGAAACGATGCGCCGCACCTGCGGCCGGCCCTCGACCTGCAGGCCGTTGGGGCAGTAATCCTGGATCTTCGCTGCCTCCAGGAAACGGTCCGCTTCCTCGACCAGCGTGCTCAGTGCGATAGCCATCGAAATTCCTCCAACATCGGCTGCGAGCGTCTATTTTCTTGGCTCGCCGCCCGTATAATGGCCGCCACCCTATCGGCCATCCCCCGGCCAAGCAACCCCAAGGATTTTCTTCGATGCTGAAGGCCCTGCGTTTTCTCGGCTGGCCCGTGCTGGTTGGCGTCCTGTTGGCGCTGCTGATCATCCAGCATAACCCGCAATGGGTCGGCCTTCCGCAGCAGGAAGTGCACCTGCAACAGGCTCCACTGCTCAGCCGCATCCAGCAAGGCCCGGTCAGCTACGCTGACGCCGTGACCCGCTCCTCGCCTGCAGTGGCCAATCTTTACACCACCAAGATGGTCAGCAAGCCGAACAACTCCATGCTCGACGACCCGCTGTTCCGGCGCTTCTTCGGCGATAACCTGCCGCAACAGAAGCGCATGGAATCGAGCCTGGGTTCGGCAGTGATCATGAGTCCCGAAGGCTATCTGCTGACCAACAACCACGTGACCTCCGGCGCTGACCAGATCGTCGTGGCCCTTCGTGATGGCCGCGAGACCATCGCCCGCCTGGTGGGCAGCGACCCGGAAACCGACCTTGCAGTGTTGAAGATCGACCTCAAGGACCTGCCTTCGATCATGCTCGGCCGCTCCGATGGCATCCGCACCGGCGATGTCTGCCTGGCCATCGGCAACCCGTTCGGCGTCGGCCAGACCGTCACCATGGGCATCATCAGCGCCACTGGCCGCAATCAGCTGGGCCTGAACACCTACGAAGACTTCATCCAGACCGATGCGGCGATCAACCCCGGTAACTCCGGCGGCGCGCTGGTGGACGCCAACGGCAACCTGATCGGCATCAACACCGCGATCTTCTCCAAATCCGGCGGCTCCCAGGGCATCGGCTTCGCCATTCCGACCAAGCTGGCTCTGGAAGTCATGCAGTCGATCATCGAGCACGGCCAGGTGATCCGCGGCTGGCTCGGTGTGGAAGTGCAGCCGCTGACCCCGGAACTGGCCGAATCCTTCGACCTCAAGGACAAGGCCGGCATCGTCGTCGCCGGCGTCTACCGCGACGGCCCCGCCGCCAAGGCCGGCCTGCTGCCGGGCGACATCATCCTGAACATTGATGGCGAGGCCGCCAGCGATGGCCGCCGCTCGATGAACCAGGTGGCGCGCACCAAGCCGGGCGAGAAGATCACCATCGAAGTGCTGCGCAACGGCAAGCCGGTAACACTCAACGCCGAAGTCGGCCTGCGCCCGCCGCCCGCGCCCAACGCCAATTGATACCGGGCTCTTTTCCGGAGTCATGAAAAACGGCGCCCTCGGGCGCCGTTTTCGTTACCAGCGAAAGCCTTACAACTTCAGTCGCAGGGCATCGATCAGAGCCTGGTTCTGCTCCTCGGTGCCGATGCTGATGCGCAGGAACTGGTTGATCCGCTGCTGCTTGAAGTGACGCACGATCACGCCCTCTTCGCGCAGGGCCGCGGCCAGTTCAGCACCGTCACGCTGCGGGTGGCGGGCGAAGATGAAGTTCGCCGCCGACGGCAGCACCTCGAAGCCCAGGGTCTTGAGCTCGGCCACCAGCTTCTCGCGGCTGTGGATAACCGCGCTGCAGGTCTGCTCGAAGTAGGCCTGGTCCTCGAAGGACGCCACCGCACCGGCCAGCGCCAGGCGGTCCAGCGGGTAGGAGTTGAAGCTGTTCTTCACCCTTTCCAGCGCTTCGATCAGGTCTTCATGCCCCACCGCGAAACCGACCCGCAGGCCCGCCAGCGAACGCGACTTGGACAGGGTCTGCGCCACCAGCAGGTTCGGGTAGCGGTCGACCAGGGAAATCGCGGTCTCGCCACCGAAGTCGACGTAGGCCTCGTCCACCAGCACCACGCTGTCCGGGCTGGCTTGCAGCAGGCGCTCGATGGCTCCTAGCGGCAGCAGGCAACCGGTGGGCGCGTTGGGGTTGGGGAAGATGATGCCGCCGTTCGGGCGTGCGTAATCCTCGGCGCGTATCTGGAACTGCTCGTCCAGCGGCAGCGCTTCAAACTCGATGCCGTAGAGACCGCAGTAGACCGGATAGAAGCTGTAGGTCACGTCGGGGAACAGCAGCGGCTTGCCGTGCTGGAACAGCGCGTGGAAGGCGTGGGCCAGGACTTCGTCCGAGCCGTTGCCGACGAAGACCTGGGCGGTCTTCACACCGTGGTATTCGGCGATAGTCTGCTTCAGGCGGTCAGCGTTCGGGTCCGGATACAGGCGCAGCGTGTCGTTCAGCTCGGCCTGGATCGCGGCGACCACCTTCGGCGACGGGCCGTAGGGGTTTTCGTTGGTGTTCAGCTTGACCAGCTTGGCCAGCTTTGGCTGCTCGCCAGGAACATAGGGCACCAGTTCCTTGACGAAGGGGCTCCAGAATTTGCTCATGGGTTACTCACTCTTGCCGTCAAGGATGCGGAATTCGGCGCTGCGCGCGTGGGCGGTCAGCGACTCGCCACGGGCCAGGATCGACGCGGTCTTGCCCAGCTCGGAAGCGCCCGGCGCGGAGCAGAAGATGATCGAGGAGCGCTTCTGGAAGTCGTACACGCCCAGCGGCGAAGAGAAACGCGCGGTGCCGGAGGTCGGCAGCACGTGGTTCGGGCCGGCGCAGTAGTCGCCCAGCGCCTCGGCGGTGTAGCGGCCCATGAAGATGGCGCCGGCGTGGCGAATCTTCGGCAGCCAGCTTTCCGGGTCGGCCACCGACAGCTCCAGGTGTTCCGGGGCGATGCGGTTGGCAACCTGGCAGGCCTGCTCCTGGTCGGCAACGAGGATCAGCGCGCCACGGTTGGTCAGCGAGGTACGGATGATCTCGGCGCGTTCCATGGTCGGCAGCAGTTTCTCGATACTGGCGGCGACCTTGTCGAGGAAGGCGGCGTCCGGGCTGACCAGGATCGACTGGGCGTCCTCGTCGTGCTCGGCCTGGGAGAACAGGTCCATGGCGATCCAGTCCGGATCGGTGCCGCCGTCGCAGACCACGAGGATTTCCGACGGGCCGGCGATCATGTCGATGCCGACCTGGCCGAACACGTGGCGCTTGGCGGTGGCGACATAGATGTTGCCCGGGCCGACGATCTTGTCCACCTGCGGCACGCTCTCCGTGCCGTAGGCCAGCGCGGCCACGGCCTGGGCGCCGCCGATGGTGAAGACGCGGTCGACGCCGGCGATGCAGGCGGCAGCCAGGACGATTTCGTTGATTTCGCCGCGCGGGGTCGGTACCACCATCACCACTTCGGCGACGCCGGCGACCTTGGCCGGAATGGCGTTCATCAGCACGGAAGACGGGTAGGACGCCTTGCCGCCCGGCACGTACAGGCCGGCGCGATCCAGCGGGGTGACCTGCTGGCCGAGCACGGTGCCATCGGCTTCGGTGTAGCGCCAGGAGTCCTGCTTCTGCTTCTCGTGGTAGCTGCGTACGCGCTCGGCGGCGACTTCCAGAGCTTCGCGCTGAGCCGGGGTGATGCGGGTCAGGGCCAGCTCCAGGCGCTCGCGCGGCAGGATCAGGTCGGCCATGGTCTTGGCGTCGACACCGTCGAAGCGTTGGGTGAATTCCACTACGGCAGCGTCACCGCGCTTGCGCACGTCGGCGATGATGTCCAGCACGCGCTGGTTCACCGCATCGTCGGACACGCTTTCCCAGGAGAGCAGATGGTCCAGATGACGCGCGAAGTCCGGATCGGCGGCGTTGAGTCGACGGATAGCGAAGGGTGCGGTCATAGCTGGCCTCTTTAATTGGCATGATCTCGGGCGCCGCAAGACTATCAAGCCTTCCGTGCGGGCACCCGAGAAAATTTGGCTATGACACGGATAGGGCCGAAAAGCTGCTCCCTGCGTTTTCGGCATTCCCGCCATCCTTGGCGGGCTCTGCCGCGACCGGGGTCGCGGTGGGTATCAGTGACGGTGTCGAGCTTCGACGGCTTCGCGCAGGGTGTCGATCAGCGCCTGGATGCGAGCATGCTGCATCTTCATCGAGGCCTTGTTCACCACCAGGCGCGAGCTGATGTGCGCGATCAGTTCCTGGGGCTCCAGGCCGTTCGCACGCAGGGTGTTACCGGTGTCGACCACGTCGATGATCTTGTCGGCGAGGCCGATCAGCGGTGCCAGCTCCATGGAGCCGTACAGCTTGATCACGTCGACCTGGCGACCCTGCTCGGCGTAGTAGCGCTTGGCGACATTGACGAACTTGGTGGCCACGCGCAGACGCCCCTTGGGCTCCGGCGCACCGACCGCACCGGCGGTCATCAGCTTGCAGTTGGCGATCTTCAGGTCCAGCGGCTCGTACAGGCCCTGGCCACCGTACTCCATGAGCACGTCCTTGCCCGCCACGCCGAGGTCGGCGGCGCCATGCTCGACGTAGGTCGGCACGTCGGTGGCGCGCACGATCAGCAGGCGCACGTCATCGAGGGTGGTGGGGATGATCAGCTTGCGGCTCTTGTCCGGATTCTCGGTCGGCACGATGCCTGCCGCTGCAAGCAGCGGCAGGGTGTCGTCGAGGATACGGCCCTTGGACAGGGCAATCGTCAGCATCGTCTGATTCTGCCCTAGCCCGGCACGCGGCGAATCTTCGCCCCGAGCAGTTGCAGTTTCTCTTCGATGCACTCGTAGCCACGGTCGATGTGGTAGATGCGGTCGATCATGGTGTCGCCTTCGGCCACCAGGGCAGCGATCACCAGGCTGGCGGATGCGCGCAGGTCGGTCGCCATGACCGGTGCGCCCTTGAGCTGCGGAACGCCGGTGACGATGGCAGTGTTGCCTTCGACCAGGATCTGCGCGCCCATGCGGTTCATTTCATAGACGTGCATGAAGCGGTTCTCGAACACGGTCTCGATGACCGCGCCGGTGCCTTCGGCGATGGCGTTCATGGAGATGAACTGGGCCTGCATGTCGGTCGGGAATGCCGGGTACGGCGCAGTGCGGATGTTCACCGCCTTCGGCCGGTTGCCCTTCATGTCCAGCTCGATCCAGTTGCTGCCGGTGGTGATGTGCGCGCCGGCTTCGACCAGCTTGGCCAGCACCGCTTCGAGGATGGTCGGATCGGTATCCTTGAGCTTGACGCGGCCGCCGGTGGCAGCCGCCGCCGCCAGGTAGGTGCCGGTTTCAATGCGGTCGGGCATGACGTTGTACTTGGCACCGCCACCCAGGCTTTTTACACCGTTGATCACGATGGTATCGGTACCGGCACCCTGCACATCACCGCCCATGGCGTTGATGAAGTTAGCCAGGTCGACGACCTCAGGCTCGCGCGCGGCGTTTTCCAGCACGGAGCGGCCATTGGCCAGTGCAGCGGCCATCATGATGTTCTCGGTACCGGTCACGCTGACGGTATCGAAGAAGAAGTGCGCGCCGCGCAGGCCGCCGGCCGGGGCCTTGGCCTTGATGTAGCCGCCTTCGACGGCGATTTCTGCGCCCATGGCTTCCAGGCCGCGGATGTGCAGGTCAACCGGACGCGAACCGATGGCGCAGCCGCCGGGCAGGGCGACTTCGGCTTCGCCGAACCGGGCGACCATCGGGCCGAGCACGAGGATCGACGCACGCATGGTTTTCACCAGCTCGTACGGTGCCACCAGGGTCTTGATGGTGCTGGCGTCGACTTCGACGTTGAGCTTCTCGTCGATGATCGGCTGCACGCCCATGCGGCCGAACAGCTCGATCATGGTGGTGATGTCGTGCAGGTGCGGCAGGTTGCAGACGGTCACCGGGGTGTCCGCCAGCAGGGTTGCGGCGAGGATCGGCAGCGCAGAGTTCTTCGCGCCGGAGATGCGAATCTCGCCATCGAGACGAGTACCGCCGGTAATGATCAGTTTATCCATTGCTAATTTCCCCGTGGGCTCAGGAACGCTCGGCCCAGGCGGCGCGGCTGAAGAATTTCATGGTGACGGCATGGATGGCGCCGGAGGCGATCCACTCGTTCAGGTGGGCATAGATCTGTTGCTGGCGCTTGACCGGGCTCAGGCCGGCGAGCTCGTCGCTGATCAGGTTCAGCTGGAAATTGCAGCCTTCGCCTTCCACTTCGATCTGGGTACCTGGCAGTTTCGATTCCAGGAAGTTTTTGACTTCTACGGCCTGCATGCTCAACCTCGTTCGGCGCCCTACGCGCGCGGGTCGGCCATGATACAAAAAAGCCCCCCGCCTGCGAACCCCGGCAGGGGAAGTCGCGGACGGAGGGCTTTCTCACTGTTTCAATGCTGTAACGGCAGAATCTCGAGAAGCTCGCCAACCTTGGCGATTTCCTGCATGTCCTTGGGCATCCCAGAGATCTGCAGCGTCTTGCCAGCCTTGCGCGCATCACGGGTGTAGGACAGCAGCAGCGACAATCCGACGCTACTGGAGTGTTCCACCGCCGAGCAGTCCAGGCGCAGCGACGCGGCCTTGCTGGCGGCGATCAGGCTTCTGCCCTGCTCGCGCAGCGCCGGGCCGGTCCTGTAGTCCAGCACGCCGGCGAGGGCCAGGTCGCCCTCACTGCGCTCCGTGATACTGCCCTGACTCATTCTGCGCTGCCTTCCGGCTGGCCCTTGGCCGCATCCTTGGCCTTGGCGACGACCTGGCCCCAACCGGCGATGGTCTTCTCCAGGTCGTTGCGGTTCTTCTGCATGGAGTCGGCGAACTGGTCACGGAACAGCTTGCCGATGTTGATGCCGTTGATGATCACGTTACGCAGGCGCCAATCGCCACCCTGGTTGACCATGGTGTATTGCACCGGATAGACGGCGCCATTGCTGCCGACCACTTCCATGTTCACCGAAGCGCGATCCTGCTCCTGCTTGCCGCTGTTCAGCACGCGGATGTCCTGGTTGTCGTACTCCAGCAGCGCGTTGCCGTAGAACTGGAACAGGCTGTTCTTGAAGGTTTCCTCGAAGCGCTTGACCTGCTCCGGCGTCGCCTGGCGGGAGTACTTGACGGTCATCACGCCCTTGGCGATGCCCTCGGAATCCACGACCGGGCCGAGGATGCGGTTCAGGGTGTCGTAGAACGCCTGGGGATTGGCCTTGTAGCTGGCCTTGTTGGTCTTCAGGTCCGACAGCAGGCTGTCGACGGTCTGCTGCACGACCTGCTGAGCAGTCTGCTCGGCCTGGGCGAACAGCGGCAGGACCGCGAGCAGGACCAGGAAGCCACGGCGCAAGGTTTTCAACATGGAGTGAGCCCTCATTTCTTCGAGTCGTCTTTGTTGACCGAATTCAGCAGGAATTTGCCGATCAGGTCTTCCAGCACGAGTGCCGACTGGGTGTCCTTGATGGTATCGCCATCCTTCAGCAGCTCTTCGTCGCCACCGACACTGATGCCGATGTACTTCTCGCCCAGCAGGCCAGCAGTGAGGATGGAGGCGGTAGAGTCGTCCGGCAGGTTGTTGACCTGACGATTGATCTCCATGGTCACACGACCACGATAGCTGTCATGGTCCAGGTCCACCGCAGTGACCTTGCCGATGGTGACACCCGCCATGGTGACCTTTCCGCGGACGGTAACGCCGGCGATGTTGTCGAAATAGGCATACAGCTTGTAGGTATCGCCGGAATTGCCGATGGTCAGTCCGCTGACACGCAGGGCCAGCAGCAGCAGGGCCAGCAGGCCGGCCAGAATGAACAGGCCTACACCGATTTCCAGGGTGCGGGTTTGCATCAGAAGTCTCCAAACATCAAGGCGGTCAGGATGAAGTCCAGCCCCAGCACGGCCAGGGAGGCATACACAACGGTACGGGTGGTGGCGCGGCTGATCCCCTCTGAGGTGGGTTCGCAGTCATAACCCTGGAACACGGCGATCCAGGTCACGACGAAAGCGAACACCACGCTCTTGATCACGCCATTGAGAATGTCCTTGGTGAACTGCACGCTGTTCTGCATGTTCGACCAGTACGAACCGTCATACACACCCAGCCAGTCCACGGCGACCAGGGCGCCGCCCCAGATGCCGACCACACTGAAGATAGCTGCCAGCAGCGGCATCGAGATGAAGCCGGCCCAAAGGCGCGGAGCGATGATGTACTTGAGCGGGTCGACGCCGATCATCTCCAGGCTGGACAACTGCTCGGTGGATTTCATGTTGCCGATCTCGGCCGTCAGCGCGGAGCCTGCACGCCCGGCGAACAGCAGACCGGTGACTACCGGCCCCAGTTCACGCAGCAGCGTCAGCGCAACCATCTGGCCGACCGCCTGTTCCGAACCGTAGCTCGCCAGGATGTTGTAGCCCTGCAGCGCCAGCACCATGCCGATGAACAGGCCGGAAACGACGATGATTGCCAGGGACAGCACACCCACCGAATACAGCTGTTTGACCAGCAACTGGAAGGCACCGCTGTGCACCCGGCGGCCGAAAATGGCGTGGACCAGGAACAGGCTCGAACGGCCCAGCGACTCGAGGACATCGAGGCCCGCGCGCCCGAGCAGGCGAACTCGCTCGAGCGATGAAGTCTTGCGCATCAACGTTCTCCCAGCAGGTCGGCGCGGTAATCGCGAGCAGGATAGTGGAACGGCACCGGCCCATCCGGGATGCCCTTCATGAACTGGCGCACTCGCGGATCATCGAGACCCTGCAGGTCGGCCGGCGTTCCGTGACCGAGCACACGGCCGTCACCGACGATATAGATGTAGTCGGCGATGCTCGCCGTTTCCGCCAGATCGTGGGACACAACGATGGAGGTGATGCCCAGGGCATCGTTGAGCAGGCGGATCAGGCGCACCAGCACGCCCATGGCGATCGGGTCCTGCCCCACGAAGGGCTCGTCGTACATGAGGATCTGCGGGTCCAGCGCGATGGCGCGGGCCAGCGCCACACGGCGCTTCATACCGCCGGACAGCTCATCGGGCATCAGTTCCACCGCCCCGCGCAGGCCAACGGCCTGGAGCTTCATCAGGACAATGTCACGAATCATGTCCTCGGGCAGCTCGGTGTGCACGCGCAGCGGGAAGGCAACGTTCTCGAAGACATCGAGATCGGTGAACAGCGCACCGCTCTGGAACAACACGCCGAACTGCTTGCGCATGTCAAACAGGTCGCTGCGCCCCAGCGTGGGGAGGTTCTGGCCGTTGACCCACACTTCGCCGCTCGCCGGACGCAGTTGGGCGGCGATCAGTCGCAACAGGGTGGTCTTGCCACACCCCGACGGCCCCATGATCCCGGTGACCTTGCCGCGTGGAATGCGGATGTCCACGTTATCGAAAATCTTACGCGTGCCACGCTTGAAGCTCAGGCCCTTCAGCTCGACCGCGTATTGGTCATTGGTGCTCATAGAACTCCTTTCATCACGGCGCTGTCCGTTGCCCCGTCTGTCATACGGCAGAAACACGGCGCGGCAGGCCGAACGGCCGCGAACTATAACACCCCGTGAAGCCGCGCCCCAAGGGCTGCTAAGCCGCTGTTAAGGCCCAGTTCAGCAAAATGCGTTCAACATTGAGTTGCCAGTGATGAAGCCTTTGTCGCTTTCCCGTTATAATCTCGCACTTCATTTTGCCCCGCGCCTTTCGAACATGAGCCAGAAACACGATTTCATCCAGTCGGCACAACGCACCATCCGCCTCGAGCGTGACTCGGTGGACGCCCTGCTGCCGCGCATCGGCACCGATTTTTCGCTGGCCTGCGAACTGTTGCTGAACTGCAAGGGGCGCGTCGTCGTGGTCGGCATGGGCAAATCCGGCCATATCGCACGCAAGATCGCCGCCACCCTGGCCAGCACCGGCACACCGTCGTTCTTCGTGCACCCGGCCGAGGCCAGCCATGGCGACATGGGCATGATCACCAAGGACGACGTCGTCCTGGCCCTCTCCAACTCCGGCTCCACCGCGGAAATCGTCACTCTGCTGCCGCTGATCAAGCGCCTGGGCATCACCCTGATCAGCATGACCGGCAACGCCGAATCACCGCTGGCCAAGGCTGCTGCGGTGAACCTCGACGCCAGCGTGGAGCACGAAGCCTGCTCGCTGAACCTGGCGCCGACTTCCTCCACCACGGTGTCCCTGGTGATCGGCGACGCGCTCGCCATCGCCCTGCTCGAAGCGCGCGGCTTCACCGCCGAAGACTTCGCCTTCTCGCATCCAGGCGGGGCGCTGGGCCGTCGATTGTTGCTGAAAGTGGAAAACATCATGCACGTGGGTGAAGCATTGCCGCAGGTTTCCCCCGGCACTTCGCTCAGTGGCGCATTGCTGGAAATGACCCGCAAGGGCCTGGGCATGACCGTCATCCTCGGCGAAGACGGCAAGCTCGCCGGGGTCTTCACCGATGGCGACCTGCGCCGCACCCTGGACAAGGGACTGGACGTGCGCACGGTCACCATCGATCAGGTGATGACCGTGCACGGCAAGACCGCCCGCCCGGATATGCTCGCTGCCGAAGCCCTGAAGATCATGGACGACCACAAGATCAACGTACTCGTGGTTGTCGACGACAAGGACCACCCGGTCGGCGTCCTGCACGTCCACGACCTGACCCGCGCGGGAGTCATCTGAATGACCGCCGACCTGCTGCAACGCGCGAAAGCGGTCCGCCTGGCGGTATTCGACGTCGATGGCGTGCTCACCGACGGCAAGCTCTACTTCCTGCCCGACGGCGGCGAGTTCAAGACCTTCAACACCCTGGACGGCCAGGGCATCAAGATGTTGATGAACTCCGGCGTAAGCACCGCGATCATCACCGGCCGTTCGAGCCCGGTGGTCGAGCGGCGGGCGAAGAACCTGGGCATCAACCATCTGTTCCAGGGCCGCGAGGACAAGCTGGTCGCCCTGGACGAATTGCTCGCCGAACTGGGTCTAGGCTATGAAGAGGTCGCGTACCTGGGCGACGATCTGCCCGACCTGCCGGCCATCCGCCGCGCCGGCCTGGGCATGGCGGTCGCCAGCGGCGACGCCTTCGTGCGCCAGCATGCCGACGGCGTTACCCAAGCCCGTGGCGGCGAAGGCGCCGCCCGCGAGTTCTGCGAACTGATCCTGCGCGCTCAGGGCAACCTCGAAGCCGCCCAGAACGCGTACCTCTAGAGCCGAACATGCCCAAGACACTCCAACAGAAGCTGTTGCTCGCCCTGATCGCCATCCTGCTGATCGCCCTCGGCTATTACTGGAACGTGCGTCTGGATTTCAACGAGCGGCAACTCAAGTCGCAGACCAGCGACGCCATCGACTTCTACGTGGTCAACGCCAAGAGCGTTCAGTACCGCATCGACGGCTCCCTCGCCTACGAGATGACCGCCGACAAACTCGAACACCTGAAAGCAACCGACGTGACCCTGGTCACTACGCCTGACCTCTACTTCCACCGGGAGAACGAGTCTCAGCCGTGGCATGTCCAGAGCGTTCACGCCGAAGTGGCCCCCGAAGGCAAGCAGGTCGAGCTGATCGACGACGTGCGTGTTGCGCGCACCGACGCACAGCAACGCACGCTCCTGCTCAACACCTCGCGCATGACGGTGTTCCCAGACAAGGACTATGCGCAGACTGACCAGCCCGTGAAGATCACTGAACCCAACGGTGTCACCACGGCAGTTGGCATGAAAGCGTATCTGAAAGACAGCCGGATGCTCCTGCTGTCCAACGTAAGAGGTCAGCATGAGGCTCGTTAACACCCTCCCCCTTCTTTTCAGCCTCGCCGCCGCCATCGGCAGCAGTGCCGCCTGGGCTCTTCCCACCGACCGGGAACAGCCGATCCGGGTTCAGGCCGACAGCGCCGAACTGGACGACAAGCAGGGCGTAGCCGTGTATCGCGGCGACGTGGTGGTAACCCAGGGCAGCATGAAGCTGACTGGCAACACCGTCACGCTCAAGCAGAACAAGAATGGTGACATCGAAGTCGTCACCTCGGTCGGCAAGCCTGCCTACTTCGAGCAGAAGCCGGCGCCGGACAAGCAGATCACTCAGGCCTACGGCCTGACGATCCAGTACTTCGTCACCCAGAACCGCGTCGTATTGATCGACCAGGCCAAGGTGATCCAGGAAGGCAACACCTTCGAAGGCGAGAAGATCGTCTACGACACCCAGCGCCAGATCGTCAACGCAGGCCGCGCCACCGGGTCCCAGGTGACCACGCCGCGCCCGCGTATCGACATGGTCATCCAGCCCAAGAAAAAGCAGGATCAAGCGCAGTAATGGCTACGCTAACCGCCCAGCACCTCGCCAAGAGCTACAAGAGCCGGCAAGTCGTCCGCGATGTCAGCATGAGCATCGAGAGCGGGCAGATCGTCGGCCTGCTCGGCCCCAACGGAGCGGGCAAGACCACCTGCTTCTACATGATCGTCGGCCTGGTTCGCGCCGATCAGGGTGTCGTGCGCATCGATGAGCAGGACGTCACCCACCTGCCCATGCACGGACGCGCCCGCGCCGGCATCGGCTACCTGCCGCAGGAAGCCTCGATCTTCCGCAAGCTGTCGGTGGCGGACAATATCGGCGCCATCCTCGAAACCCGCAGCGACCTGGATCGCGCCGGACGCCAGGAAGCCTTGGAAGGCTTGCTCGAGGAGTTCCACATCCACCACATCCGCGACAACCTCGGCATGAGCCTGTCCGGTGGCGAGCGTCGCCGCGTGGAGATCGCCCGTGCACTGGCCAGTTCGCCGAAGTTCATCCTGCTGGACGAACCTTTCGCCGGTGTCGACCCGATCTCCGTGGGCGACATCAAGCAGATCATCCATCACCTCAAGGCCAAGGGCATCGGTGTCCTGATCACCGATCATAACGTCCGCGAAACCCTGGATATCTGCGAAACGGCGTACATCGTCAACGACGGTCAACTGATCGCCGAAGGCAGCGCCGAGAGCATCCTCGCCAACGACCTGGTGAAGGAAGTCTACCTGGGCCACGAGTTCCGCCTCTAAGGCCCTGCGCCGCGCCCTGCCAGGGCGCGGCCACCCCGCCTCCCCCTCTTCGCGCGGCCCGGTTCGCCGGTTGTTCCGCGCCGCATTCGGCCGCCCAATCGCCCCTGGCGCAACCGGGTTGTAACGAAAGGTCGACAGCCCCTAGGCAAAGCGCCCAAACTCAGGCATATAATTTGCTTCCTCGCGGCGCCCCGGCGTCCGTAGTCGTGGATATGGCGCGCTTTGCGCCAGCGAACAAGGTGCCTAGTTCCAGCCATGAAACCATCGCTAGTCCTCAAGATGGGCCAGCAGCTGACGATGACCCCGCAGCTGCAACAGGCCATCCGACTGCTCCAGCTCTCCACGCTGGACCTCCAACAGGAAATCCAGGAAGCCCTGGAGTCCAACCCGATGCTGGAGCGCCAGGAAGAAGGTGAGGACTACGACAACAGCGATCCCATGGCCGACGGCGCCGAATCTGGCGCCAACGGCACCAGCAACAACTCCCAGGATAACTTCCAGGAAAGCACCACGCCCAACGCCGACAGCCTCGACGAGGACCAGTGGGCCGAGCGTATTCCCAACGAGCTGCCGGTCGACACCGCCTGGGAAGACATCTACCAGACCAGCGCCAGCAGCCTGCCCAGCAACGATGACGACGAGTGGGACTTCACTTCCCGTACCTCCGCTGGCGAAAGCCTGCAGAGCCATCTGCTCTGGCAACTGAACCTGGCGCCGATGTCCGACACCGATCGCCTGGTCGCCCTGAGCATCATCGACGGCATCAACGACGACGGTTACCTCGAAGAGTCCCTGGACGACATCCTCGCCTCCATTGACCCTGAACTGGGCGTGGAGATGGACGAAGTGGAAGTCGTCCTGCGCCGTGTGCAGCAGCTCGAGCCCGCCGGCGTCGGTGCCCGCAACCTGCGCGAATGCCTGCTCCTGCAGCTGCGCCAGCTGCCCACCAAAACCTACCTGCTGGCCGAGGCCATCCGCCTGGTCAACGACCACCTGGACCTGCTCGGCAGCCGCGACTACAGCCAGCTGATGCGGCGCATGAAGCTCAAGGAAGACGAGCTGCGCGAGACCATCGAACTGATCCAGTCGCTGCACCCGCGCCCCGGTTCGCAGATCGAGTCCGGCGAAGCCGAATACGTGGTTCCGGATGTCATCGTGCGCAAGCACAACGAGCGCTGGCTGGTGGAACTGAACCAGGAAGCGGTACCGCGCCTGCGCGTGAACTCGCAGTATGCGGGCCTGGTGCGCCGCGCCGACTCCAGCGCCGACAACACTTTCATGCGCAACCAGCTGCAGGAAGCGCGCTGGTTCATCAAGAGCCTGCAGAGCCGCAACGAGACATTGATGAAGGTGGCGACCCAGATCGTCGAGCACCAGCGCGGCTTCCTCGAATACGGCGAGGAAGCGATGAAACCACTGGTCCTGCACGACATCGCGGAAGCCGTGGGCATGCACGAATCGACCATCTCCCGCGTCACCACGCAGAAATTCATGCACACGCCGCGTGGCATCTTCGAGCTCAAGTATTTCTTCTCCAGCCACGTCAGCACCTCCGAGGGCGGCGAGTGCTCGTCCACCGCGATCCGCGCCATCATCAAAAAACTGGTCGCGGCGGAAAGTCCGAAAAAGCCATTGAGTGACAGCAAGATCGCTGGTTTACTGGAAGCACAGGGCATTCAAGTGGCACGTCGTACCGTCGCCAAGTACCGGGAGTCCCTAGGAATCTCTCCCTCGAGCGAGCGCAAGCGGCTGGTGTGACGTTGATCCACGCCAAGGTGTTCCGGCGGCAGGCCCCATAACCTGCCACTTACACACGGGCAACAAGGAGAAAGCGGTATGCAAGTCAACATCAGTGGACATCAACTGGATGTGACCGACGCCCTGCGCGACTATGTCGGCGAGAAACTTGGCCGACTGGAGCGCCACTTCGACAAGATCACCAATGTTCAGGTCATCATGGAGGTCGAGAAGCTGAAGCAGAAAATTGAAGCCACCCTCCACATCGCCGGTGGCGAAGTGGTTGCCTGCGCCGAACATGAAGACATGTACGCGGCCATCGACCTGCTCACCGACAAGCTCGACCGCCAACTGATCAAGCACAAGGAAAAATACCTCGAACGCCAGCAAGGTGTTGGCGTCCGTTAACCCCTCCCTATGATCCGACTTGAGCAAATCCTGACCCCCGGCCGTTCCCTCGTGAACGTGCCGGGCGGCAGCAAGAAACGTGTCCTCGAACAAATCGCCAACCTGGTGGCTCGCGAGCTGCCGGGTTTCGATTCCCAAGACATCTTCGACAGCCTGGTGGCCCGGGAACGCCTGGGCTCCACCGGCTTCGGCAATGGCATCGCCATTCCGCACTGCCGCCTCCCCGGCTGCCAGTCGCCGATCAGCGCCATCCTGCACCTGGATCACCCGGTAGATTTCGACGCCCTCGACGGCGCGCCGGTCGACCTGGTGTTCGTGCTGCTGGTGCCGGAAGCCGCCACCGAGGAGCACCTGGAACTGCTGCGGCAGATCGCCTCCATGCTCGACCGCTCCGACGTCCGCGAACGTTTGCGTCACGCCGCCAACGGCGAGGACCTGTACCGGATCGTCGTGGACTTCCAGAACAACGGGCACTGATCATGCGCCTGATCATCGTCAGTGGAAGATCCGGCTCGGGCAAGAGCACAGCGCTCAACGTGCTCGAGGACAACGGCTTCTATTGCATCGACAACCTGCCGGCCAGCCTCCTCCCGGACCTGGCCCAGCGTGCGTTGCTGCACACCGAGCTGCTGCACCCGCAGGTCGCCGTCTCCATCGACGCGCGCAACCTGCCCAGCCAGCTGCAGCGTTTTCCCGAGCTGCTGCAGGAAGCTCGCGACAAGCACATCCAGTGCGACGTGCTGTACCTCGATGCCGATGATGAAACGCTGCTCAAGCGCTTCTCCGAGACGCGCCGGCGCCACCCGCTGACCACCGACAGCCGCTCACTGGCCGAAGCCATCGCCGACGAGACGCACCTGCTGGCACCGATCGCCGACCTGGCGGATCTCAAGCTCAACACCACCAATCTCAACCTGTATCAGCTGCGCGACGTGCTCAAGCTGCGCCTGCTGAACAAGCCCGAACTGGGCACCGCCTTCCTGGTCGAATCCTTCGGCTTCAAGCGCGGCATGCCGGTGGACGCGGACCTGGTGTTCGACGTGCGCTGCCTGCCCAATCCCTACTGGAAACCGGAACTGCGCGAGCACACCGGGCTGGAAGTGGAAGTCCAGGAATACCTGGCGGCGCAACCGGATGTAGAAGAGATGTACCAGGATATCCTCGCCTACCTGAACAAATGGCTGCCGCGCTTCGCCGCGAGCAACCGGGCCTATGTGACCATCGCCATCGGCTGCACCGGTGGCCAGCATCGCTCGACCTATATTGCCGAGCGCATCGGTCAGGCCCTCAAGGAAACCCTCACCAACGTACAGATTCGCCACCGCGACCTGAGCTAAGCAGCGACAGACAACAAAAGGACAGCCCCTCGCGATGCCCGCCCTCGAAATCACCATCATCAACAAGCTTGGCCTGCACGCCCGTGCGGCGGCCAAATTCGTCGGCGTGGCAGGACGTTATCCCTGTCAGGTTCGCGTAGGGCGCAATCCGGAAAGTACGGTAGACGGCAAGAGCATCATGGCGGTGATGATGCTCGCCGCCGGCAAGGGCACCAATCTGCACCTCGCTGCCGAAGGCGAGCAGGAAGACGAGGCGCTCAAGGCGCTGGTCGAACTGATCAACAACTACTTCGACGAAGGCGAGTGACTCGCCGGGCCTTCGATCAGCCCAGCGACGTATCCAGCACCATCATCAGACAGAAGCCGATGATAAGCCCCTGGGTGGCCTGCGCCGCATGGCCGCGCCGCTGTGATTCAGGGATGATCTCGCGCACCACCACGTAGAGCATCGCTCCCGCTGCCGCGGCCAGCCCCCAGGGCAGGAACATCCGCGAGATGCCGATCAGCCAGGCGCAGAGCACCGCGAACAGCGGCTCGACCAGCCCGGACGCCGCGCCCGCCAACGCCGCCTTGCCGCGTGACACGCCTGCCCCGGCCAGTACCAGCGCAATCGCCAGCCCTTCCGGCACGTCCTGCAGCGCGATGCCCAGCGCTAATCCGCTGGCGCCTTGCACCTCTCCCCCGGCGGCGACTCCGACAGCCATGCCCTCGGGAATGTTGTGCAGGACGATGGCAGCAACGAACAGCAGGATGCGCGCAGGAACCTTTCCATCAGCAACGCCCCGGATATTGGCCTGCGCGTCCTCGAGTACTCGGCCGAACACCGCGAGACCGAAGGCTCCCAGCGCCAGGCCGAGGCTGACCAGCACCGAGGCCAGCCAGGTGGCCCGACCCGAGGCTTCAGCAGCCTCCAGCGCGGGAAGCAGTAGCGAGAATGCAGTGGCCGCCAGCATCACACCGGCGCCGAAGCCGAGCATGGCGTCGGCGATTCGCGCCGGCATGCTGCGCACCAGCAGCACGGGCAGCGCGCCCAGGGCAGTCCCGAGCGCACAGAGCATGCCGCCATGCAAGGCCAGGTACAGCGGCGGGGAAAGCGACAAGCGCGCCAGCAGCATCAGGTGCTGGGCCACCAGCAGACCGCCGCCGAGGACAATGATCAGCCCCAGCAACCAACGCAAATTGCGTCCTCCGCTTTCACGCAGACTCTGCACGATCAGACGCATGGGACGCCCTTCGGTTTCATCCTTGCCCCCGCGCCTGCCGTGCCTCGCGGTAACGTCGGAGCACCTCCGGCCAGGCGACGACGTTGTAAAACGCGGCAATGTATTCCGGCCGGCGATTCTGATAGCGCAGGTAGTACGCGTGCTCCCAGACGTCCAGCCCGAGGATCGGCAAGTTGCCCTGCATCAGCGGGCTGTCTTGGTTGCCGGTGCTTTCCACCACCAGTTGGCCCTGCGGATCGACGCTCAGCCACGCCCAGCCGCTACCAAAGCGAGTCAATGCCGCCTTGGTGAACGCCTGGCAGAAGGCCTCGTAGCCGCCCAGTTGAGCGTCAATGGCCTGGCCCAACTCCTCCTGCGGATGACCACCGCCGTCAGGAGCCATCACGGTCCAGAACAACGAGTGGTTGGCGTGGCCGCCGCCGTTGTTGATCACCGGCGCGCGCAGTGCCTCGGGCAGGCGGTCGAGCTTCTGCAGCAACGTTTCCAGCGGAACTTCGGCGAACTCTGTGCCTTCCAGCGCAGCGTTCAGGTTGTTGATGTAGGTCTGGTGGTGCTTGCTGTGGTGGATTTCCATGGTCTGCGCATCGATGTGCGGTTCCAGGGCGTCGAAGGCATAGGGCAAGGCGGGCAGGACGTGAGGCATCTTCGAACCTTCTTCAGTGGTAGCGCATCGATTGAACGGCAGTGAACAGCCCCGGGCGCAACTCGACCGCGCCTTGGCGACGCAGCAGGCGCTGGGTACGCGGATAGGTACCGTGCTCGCCAATGAAGTTGAGCAGTTCGACGTAGGTACGGCGGCTGTGCTGCACCGCGGCCACACGCAGATCCGAGCATTTGCGCAGGTCTTCGCCTAATACCAATAGGCGCTCGTGGCAGGCGCACAGGTACTCGGCGGTTTCCTCCGGCTGTCCCAGTTGCAGGTGCAGGTCGCCGAGGTTGTGGTGGGAGATGACAAACGCCATCACGGCTTCCTCCGGGTCGTGCCAGCGGTCCAGCAGGACCTGGGCCAGCGCCAGCGCATGGAGGTAGTGCTCACGGGCATCGATCAACTCGTTGCGAATGAAGCAGCGGTTGCCCAGTTCGATGGTGCGTTGCCAGTGGCGCATGGCAGGTTCCTCCAGCGGGTGGGGCGGACTCAGAGTCCGCCGGCGGTGAGCTTCTCGGGATTGAGCAGTTGCTCGAGGCGGGCACGGTCCAGGTCCGTGTTTTCCAGCGCGACGTCGATGATCGGCCGCCCTTCGCGGTAAGCCTGCTTGGCGATCTCCGCGGCCTTCTGGTAGCCGATGATCGGGTTCAGCGCGGTGACCAGGATCGGGTTGCGCGACAGCGCCTCGCGCAGGCTCGCCTCGTTGACCTTGAAGCTGGCGATGGCCCTGTCCGCCAGCAGACGGCTGACGTTGGCCAGCAGGTGGATGCTGTGCAGCAGGTTGTCGGCGATCACCGGCAGCATTACGTTGAGCTCGAAGTTGCCCGACTGCCCGGCAATGGCGATGGTGGTGTCGTTGCCCATGACCTGGGCGGCGACCATGGCAGTGGCTTCCGGAATCACCGGATTGACCTTGCCCGGCATGATCGAGGAACCCGGCTGCAGCGCCTCCAGCTCGATCTCGGCAAGGCCTGCCAGCGGGCCGGAGTTCATCCAGCGCAGGTCATTGGCGATCTTCATCAGCGCCACGCCTAGCGCCTTGAGCTGGCCGGAGGTGGCCACGGCGATATCCTGAGCACCGATCAACGCGAAGAAATCATCACCGGGGCGGAATGCCAGGCCGGTCAGTCCGTTGAGCTCTTCGCAGAAGCGCGCGGGGAACTGCGGGTGAGCGTTCACGCCGGTTCCGACGGCAGTGCCGCCCTGAGCCAGTTGCTGCAACGCCGGCAGTTGCCCTTCTATGCCCAGAGACGCCTGGCGCACCTGTTGCGCCCACCCGCCAAGCACCTGGCTCAGGCGCACCGGCATGGCATCCATCAGATGAGTGCGGCCGGTCTTCACGTACGAGTGCACGGACTTGGCCTTCTTCTCCAGGGTCGCGTGCAGGTGATCCAGGGCCGGCAGCAGGTGCTGGTGGATCTCTACCGCCGCACTGATGTGGATGGTCGAAGGGATGATGTCGTTGCTGCTCTGCCCGCAATTGACCTGGTCATTGGCGTTGACCGGTTTTCCCAGGCGGCGGCCGGCGAGGGTCGCAACCACCTCGTTGGCGTTCATGTTCGAGCTGGTACCCGAGCCGGTCTGGAACACATCCACCGGGAAGTGTTGCTGCAGGTCGCCCGCCAACAACTCCTCACAGGCAGCGACGATGGCAGCGCCGGTTTCCGCGTCCAGCTGTTCCAGGCTGACATTGGCCCGCGCCGCGGCGGCCTTGGCCAGCAGCAGCGCGCGGATGAACGGACGCGGCATGCGCTGGCCGCTCACCGGGAAGTTGTTCACCGCCCGCTGCGTCTGGGCACCGTAGAGCGCCGCCACCGGCACCTCCAGTTCGCCCATGCTGTCGCGTTCGATACGGCTGTCAGTCATTCTCGATTCCTTCTTGCAGTCTCAGGGAAGGCGCCATCTCCTGCTGTGCCATCCGCCGGCCGAGCAGGCACAGGCGTTGGCGCTGGGCGGTAGAGGTCGCCAGGCGTTGCAGTTCGCGTAGAGGGAGATAGGCGTGATCCAGGCAGAGCACCCGCCAGTGCCAGGGCAGTGCGATGTCGCGGCTGCTGTCGAGCAGCAACTGGAAGCACTTCTCGAAGAGGCGCCAAGCCGGCACCGGTTCCCAGGCCGCCAGGTAACGCGCCTCGCACAGGTACTGCTCGACCAGACGCGGCTCATCCGGCTCCAAGGCGCAGCGGATGCGGGTCCCCAGGCGGTACCAGCGATCGGTGAGCGAGCTGTCGATCTCGGCAAACATGGCAATCCCTCAATCGATAATGAGATTGATTATTGTTTGTGAGAATCAAAAAAACAAGCCGCCCGAACGCAATGCGCTGGACGGCCTGTCTGGAGAACGGCTTTGGGAAGGACTGAAAGCCGCGGCCAGCAAGGCCGCGGTGGGTGGATCAGTTGCCGGCGACCATCATCTTTTCAATGAGGACGGAGCCTGTGTGCAGGTTGCCGCGATGCTCCACATCGTTGCCGATGGCGACGATATTGCGGAACAGGTCGCGCAGGTTGGCGGCGATGGTGACTTCCTGCACCGGGAACTGGATTTCGCCGTTTTCCACCCAGTAACCGCCGGCACCACGCGAGTAATCGCCGGTCACCAGGTTGACGCCCTGCCCCATCAGCTCGGTGACCAGCAGGCCACGTCCCATGCGACGGATCAGCGCGGCCTGGTCCTCGTCGCCATGGCTGACGAACAGGTTGTGCACGCCGCCGGAGTTGGCCGTGCTGGGCATGCCCAACTTGCGCCCGGAGTAGGTGCCGAGCACATAGGAGACCAGCTCGCCGCCTTCGACGAAGGGTTTGGCATAGGTCGCCAGGCCGTCGTTGTCGAACGAGGCACTGCCCAGCGCGCCGCGCAGCAGCGGGCGTTCGTCCAGGGTCAGCCATTCCGGGAACAGTCGCTGCCCCAGCGCACCTTCGAGGAAGGAAGACTTGCGGTACAGGCTGCCGCCGGAGATGGCACCGAGGAAGTGGCCGAACAGGCCGACCGCGACTTCCGGGGCAAACAGCACCGGCACCTCGGCGGTCGGCACCGGGCGCGCGCCGAGCCGGCTGGCAGCCCGCTCGGCGGCACGGCGGCCGATGGATTCGGGAGTCGCCAGCAGCTCACCGCGGCGGTTCACGTCATACCAGTAGTCGCGCTGCATCTGCCCTTCGCCTTCGGCGATCATCACGCAACTCAGGCTGTGGCGGGTGCTCGCATAACCGCTGACAAAGCCATGGCTGTTGCCGTATACGCGGCAGCCCTGATGAGTGTTCAGCGTGGTGCCGTCGGCCTTGGTGACTCGCTTGTCGGTGGCGAACGCGGCAGCCTCGCAGGCCAGCGCGCGCTCGATGGCCTGGTCGGGGGTGATCGACCAGCCGTGGTAAAGATCCAGGTCCGGCAGGTCCCGCGCCATCAGCGCAGGGTCCGCCAGGCCGGCGCAGTCGTCTTCGGAGGCATGCTTGGCAATCGCCAACGCCGCCGCCACGGTTTCACGGATGGCGTCCGCGCCTGTTGCCGAGGTGCTCGCCGAGCCCTTGCGCTGGCCAACGTAAAGAGTGATGCCGAAGCCCTGGTCACAATTGAACTCGACGGTCTCGACTTCACCCTGGCGCACCGAGGTGGACAGCCCCTGCTCCACCGACACCGCCACTTCGCAGGCGCTGGCGCCCTGCCGGGAAGCCTCGGCGATGATCCGCTCGACCTGCTCGCGCAGTTCGGGAAGGACCTCCGGGCTCACTGCCGGGTTGTGTTCGCTCATTGCATGCCTCTCCTGTTCATGTTCCGGCCCCGCCATCAGGCGGCGGCAACCGGCGCGGGCCGGACAAGCGGCCCCTGACTCGTTATCATGGCGGCGTTTTCAAAGAGACCCCCGCCATGGCTGAAATTCACGATGACGACTCGTCCTTCGATGAGAAGAGCAAGTCGCAAGTAAAACGCGAAATGCACGCGCTGCAGGAGCTCGGCGAGCGCCTGACGACGCTCAAGGCCGACATGCTCGACCGCATGCCGCTGACCGATCCGCTGCGCCGCGCGCTGGAAGAAGCACCCAAGCACAAGGCCAACGCTGCCAAGAAACGCCATCGGCAGTTCATCGGCAAGCTGATGCGCGACCAGGACGTCGAGGCCATCCTCGCCCTGCTGGAACAGGTAGACACCTCGACCCGCCAGTACAACGAACGCTTCCACGCCCTGGAGCGCTGGCGCGACCACCTGATCACCGGCGGTGACGCAGCGCTGTCCGCGTTCTTCGGCGAATACCCGGAAAGCGACCGCCAGCACCTGCTCCAGCTGATCCGCCACGCCCAGCACGAGGCCGCTCACAACAAGCCTCCGGCCGCGGCGCGGAAGATCTTCAAGTACATCCGCGAGCTGGACGAGCTCAAACGCGGCCTGCGCTGAGCAGCCGCGTCCCTCTCTCCAAGCCTCACGGGCAACGGCCTCAGGCGCCCGTGCCGCCAACGGTGATCGCGTCGATCTTCAGGGTCGGCTGGCCGACACCGACCGGCACGGACTGGCCGTCCTTGCCGCAGGTTCCCACGCCGCTGTCCAGCGCCAGGTCGTTGCCGACCATGGACACCCGGCTCATCACTTCCGGGCCGTTGCCGATCAGCGTCGCGCCCTTCACCGGGCGGGTGATCTTGCCGTTCTCGATCAGGTAGGCCTCGCTGGTGGCGAAGACGAACTTGCCGCTGGTGATGTCCACCTGGCCGCCGCCAAGGTTGGCGCAGTAGATGCCACGCTCGACGCTGGCAATAATTTCCTGCGGATCGCTCTCCCCGGCCAGCATGTAGGTGTTGGTCATGCGCGGCATCGGCAGGTGCGCGTAGGACTCGCGACGACCGTTGCCGGTGCGCGCCACGCCCATCAGGCGGGCGTTGAGCTTGTCCTGCATGTAGCCCTTGAGAATGCCGTTCTCGATCAGCACGTTGCAGTGGGTCGGCGTGCCTTCGTCGTCCACCGACAGCGAACCGCGACGGCCGGCGATGGTGCCGTCATCGACGATGGTGCACAGGCTGGAAGCGACCTTCTCGCCGATGCGACCGCTGTAGTTCGAGCTGCCCTTGCGGTTGAAGTCGCCTTCCAGGCCGTGGCCCACGGCCTCGTGCAGCAGCACGCCGGACCAACCGGCGCCCATCACCACCGGCAGACTGCCGGCCGGCGCGGGCACCGCTTCCAGGTTGACCAGCGCCTGGCGCAGCGCCTCGCGCGCGTAGCTCATGGCGCGGTCTTCCTGCAGGAAGTACTTGTAGTCCGTGCGACCGCCGCCGCCATGCCCACCGCGCTCACGGCGGCCGTTCTGCTCGACGATGACGCTGACGTTGAAACGCACCAGCGGTCGGATGTCCGCAGCCAGCGAACCATCCGCCGCAGCGATCAGTACCTGGTCCCAGACACCGGCGAGGCTGACGGTGACCTGCTGGATGCGCGGATCAAGGGCGCGGGTGGCGGCGTCGATCTTCTGCAGCAGCTCTACCTTCTCGGCGCGGCTCATCACATCCAGCGGGTTCTCGCCGGCATACAGGCGGGTCGGCACCACGGCCTTGAACGCCTGCACCTTGCCATTCTGCCCGGCTCGGGAGATCGAGCGTGCAGCGCGGGCAGCCTGGATCAGCGCTTCGTGGTTGATCGCGTTGCTGTAGGCGAAGCCGGTCTTCTCACCGGACTGTGCGCGCACGCCGACACCCTGGTCCATGTGGAAGCTGCCTTCCTTGACGATGCCGTCTTCGAGCATCCAGGACTCGGAGACCTGGCTCTGGAAGTACAGGTCGGCGGCGTCGATGCCGGGGCCGCTCAGCTCGTGCAGGATCGGCGACAGCTGGTCGATATCCAGACCACCGGGGGCCAGCAGGTGCTGGCTGACGGATGACAACAGTTCGCTCATATTCACTCCGTACGCGCCGGTCGCGGTTCGACCGACGGGAAAAATCTTCTGTGCCGGACAATCGGCATGCGCTGCCGCACCGCCGCCTGTTCCTCGCTATCGCGCTCAGCCAGCAGCACCGCCTCGCCCTTGGCCTGCTCGGCCAGGATACGCCCCCAGGGGTCGACGATGGCCGACTGGCCCCAGGTTTCCCGTCCGTTGGGGTGGGTCCCGCCCTGTCCAGCCGCCAGTACATAGCACTGGGTTTCGATGGCGCGGGCGCGGATGAGGATTTCCCAGTGCGCAGCGCCAGTCACCGCGGTGAATGCCGAAGGGGCACTGATAAGCTCCGCGCCGGCTTCGCGCAGCGCGGTATACAGTTCGGGGAAGCGCAGGTCGTAGCAGACCGTCAGCCCCAGCCGCCCGACCGGCGTATCCGCCACCACCACGCGCTGGCCGAAGGCGTAGTCGTCCGACTCGCGATAGCGGCCACGGGCATCAGCAACGTCCACATCGAACAGATGCAGCTTGTCGTAGCGCGCCGCCACTTCACCGCGCTCGTCCACCAGCAGCGAGCAGGCATTGGCCTTGGCTCCCGGCTGGTTCTCCGGCGGCAACGGCAGGGTGCCGGCGACTATCCACAACCTGAGGTCGCGGGCGGTGCTTTTCAACCAGGGCAGGATCGGGCCTTCGCCAAGGGCTTCGGCGCGGCCGATGTCCGCGAGGTCTCGGCGCCCCATGGCGGCGAAGTTTTCCGGTAGTACGGCAAGGCGCGCGCCGCCGTTGGCGGCCTGCTCCAGCAGGCGACGGGCGGTGGCAAGATTAGCCAGGACATCGTCCTGGCTGACCATCTGGATGACGGCGATGGACATGGTCAGCTCCGGGAATACCTGGCTTTCATGCTAACCGATGCCCGGGCATTGTGCTTGGCCGCCGGTTCAGTGAGGTTTTTCGAAGGGTTTCTCGAAGGTGATGGTCGGGCTCTGCCATTGCCCCTTCACGCTGTACTGCACGCTGGCGAAGCGTGCGACCTTGTCACCCAGCAACTTGTCCACCACGAACAGCGCGCCGCCAATGGCGGGAGCGCCGACGATCAGTGCCGCCAACGGCAGGTTGTTGGTCACCGGCAGAGTCACCAGCAGCTTGGCGTCGATCTCGTCGTGGGCCATGTCCAGGGTGCCGTTGAGTTCCAGGTTGCTCGACGGTCCATCCAGACGCAGCGGCTCGCGGGTGAAGTAGACGCCATCGGTGGCGGTGAGCACGCCCTTGACCCGGTCGTAGCTCAGGCCCTTGCCCAGCAGGTCGGAGAAGTCCAAGCGCAGGCGGCGGTTGATGGCGTTGAAGTTGAGCAGGCCGAACACCCGCAGGGCATTGGCGCCGCCCTCCACTTCGACGAATTGCCCCTTGCGCAGGCTCGCGTCCAGGGTACCGCCGAACCGCCGCAGATTCAGCGCCGCCGGCGACCCCGGCCAGTTGCCGTTGATGTCCACGCTGAAACGCTCGCTGGTCACGCTGGGCGCGAAGTCCCAGGCCTTCAGCACGTCGCCCAGGTTCTTGCCCTCGAGCTTGCCCTGGAAGGTGCTGCGCGCGCTCGCCTCAAGACCATCCCAGCGCAGGCTGCCCTTCACCGACAGGCCACGCAGGTCCAGATTCACATTGTTGAAGCCAACACCGGTAGGCGTCGGGCGCAGGTTGAAGCTCCAGGCACCGACCGGCTTGCCGGCCTTGAGGACCTGGCGGATGGACACGTCCATCGGCGGCAAGCTGCGCGGGTCGACCTTCGCCAGCGGGTCAGGCTGCTCGACTGCCTTCACGGAATCGATGGCCTCGCCCTTGGGCAGATCGAGACGGTCCAGGGCGATCTGGATCGGCTTCACCTTGCTGTCGGGCAGGGTGACCTTGCCGGAGACCAGCGAGCTGACCAGTCCAACCTGCCAACTGCTGTCGACACGCAACACATCCAGCGTGAGATTTTCCAGGGTCTGGCCAAAGCCTTTGAAGCGACCGATCTGCAGGTCTGCGCCGCGCAGCAGGCCAGCGGCGCCCTCAACCCCGGTATTGGAGTATTTCTTCGCGACCGCCATCCAGGCGTCGGCGTCGACTTCGTCGATCTTGCCGCGCACCTGGACGCCATTCCAGTTGGGCAGCACGGCCGGGTCGCCACCCAGGCGCAGCACGCCACGGCCGGCCAGCGGCTGGTCCGCCGGAGCCGCGTAAGCCAGGCTGGCGCGATCGCCGTAGGTTGCCCAGTAGCGTCGCTCGGCGCCCTCGAGGGTCATGCGCCATTCGCTCTCGCGGGTTTCCTGCGCGGCCTTGCCCAGCGGCGCCGGCAGATCGATGGTGACGCCCTGCAGGTTCGAGGCGACCTGCAGCTGGCTGTCCTTGCCGTCGAGCAGCAGGTTGAGCTGGAACGGCACGCGGCCGTCGACCGGCAACTGTTTCTGTACCTTGCCCCAGTCGAGCAGGGTCTTCACCGATACCTGGCCACC
This sequence comes from Pseudomonas sp. HS-18, assembly GCF_020401845.1. Taxonomy (NCBI): domain Bacteria; kingdom Pseudomonadati; phylum Pseudomonadota; class Gammaproteobacteria; order Pseudomonadales; family Pseudomonadaceae; genus Pseudomonas; species Pseudomonas sp. HS-18. The sequence goes on along the minus strand of NZ_CP084413.1, from coordinate 1,214,362 downwards.
CACCAGCACCCGTGTACGCGGAGCGCCGTTGCGGCCTTCGGCGCGAATGCTGCCGGTGATACGGCTACCCAGCACCTGAGCGGAGATGTTCTGCCCGCTGAGGCCGCTGTCGGTGTCGTAGCGGAACTTGCCCTTCACCTGTTCGAGGTTCAGCTCAGGCTTGGCAATCTTCAGCTGCGCCTTGTCGGTGTCGAAATCGACGATCACCCGCGCCTTGCTCGCCTCGCCCTTGGCCAGCGGAATGTCGAGGTTGAGGTGGCCATTGAGGTCGCCCTTGCCTTCCCAGCCGGCGAAGGTGTGCGTCGCACCGATGGGCGAGTCCTGGAGGATCTTCAGGCCATCGACGAGGTTGCTGTCGATATCGCCGTCCACATGCAGATGGGCAACTTCCCCCGGGTTGGAATGGGGAATCTCCACCGAGACATCGCGCACCTGGCTGTTGAGAATCTGCCCGCTGGTTGCGTTGATGCTGACGCCGGTGTCCTCCACGCGCACCTCGCCCTCGGCCTTGCTCAGGCCGGGCCAGCCCGGCTGGTAGTCGAGCACGCCGTCATGGACCTTGAAGTACAGGGTCATGGCATGGGCTTCCGGCGCCGAGCCCTTCTGCAGCGAACCTTGCCAGAGGAAATAGCCCTGTTCGATGCGCCCACTCTTGATTGAACCTTTGAGCCAGGCAGCCAGATCCTTGCTCATCTGCGGGATGACGGTGGGCAGGTATTTACCGGTGTAGCGCGCATCGCCGTTGCTCATCCCCACGCGCAGGTCCATGTAGTCTTCCTGCGCCGGATCGCGCATCAGGCGAATCAGGATGTCGCCGGCGATGGCTCCCTCGTCGCCCTCCACCTGCATCAGGTGGCTGCCGAGGGTGAAGGCCTCGTCGTTGAACTGGAAGAACATCCGCGTGCGCGCGGTGCGGTAGTGCCAGGGCTCGGGGAACAGCGTGGCCAGGTGCAGCATGAAATCCTGGGCGTTGGCGTCCAGCGTGCCGCCGCCAAGGTTGCCGCGGAAGGTGCCGTCGACGTTGGCCACGGCCGGCACATCATGGAAGGCACTGACACCGACCTTCTCCAGGTTGGTGGCATAGGCGACGCGCTCGGCGCCCTCGCGCTGCGGCCAGTAATCGAAATTGACGTTGTGCAACACACCGTGCGGTTTCAGCCCTTCGAGCCACTCGATAGCCTTGTCCGGCAGCGGTGCCAGTGCTGTGATGGTCGGTCCCAGCGGGGTCAGGTCGAGGCGGTCGGCGCGCAGCTGCCAATGCTCCTCGTCCTTCATCCGGCGAGTCAGCTCCAACTCCACCTCGCCCCAACGACTTTCGCCGAAATTCGCTGCCAGATCGGCGATACGCAGATCGAAATCGTCGCCGTTGCGCTGGAAGAACAGGCTGACGCCCAGGTCGCTCAGGCTCACCGGCTTGCGGTCGCCCAGCGCGGCGTCGATCTTCGGGGCATTCAGGCGGGCTGCGGCGGAGACCGGCACGCCCTTGTCGATGGTCGCCCAGAATTCGCCGCCAGCCTTGGCGTGGGACAGCTTCCAGGCGCCAGTGAGACGCTCGGGCAGCCATTTGGCCCAGTCGGCCTGGGGCAGGCTCAGGTACAGCTGGGCCGAACTCTTCGCCCAGTCATCGCGGTTCAGCCGGGCCTCCAGCCGCGCCGCCACCGGTTCGCCGCCGGGCAGGCTGAAGCGTGCCTCCAGGCGCTGGCGGCTGCCGCTGCGCAGGGTCATGCCGACATAGTTCAACGACAGCGGGTTGGCCTGTTGCGGCAGTACGGTCAGTTGGCTGTCCATCAGCGACAGGCGATGTGGGGTCAGCAGCAGGTCCATGAGCTTGCGCGGGTCGGTGTCGCCGCCACGGCTGGGCAGGCCGTCGGCGTGCCAGTTGCCGTCCTCGTCCTCGCGCAGGGTCAGGTGCAGGCCTTCCAGCTCCAGGCTGTCGATGCGCGGCTGGCGCGCCATCACGCTGCCGAGGATGTCCGGGGTCAGGCGCACGCGCTCCAGGCGCAGCGAATCGGTGCCTTCGCCCAGTTGGATGTCGCGTACCACGATGATCGGGCTGAACCCGCGCCAATGCCCTTCCAGGGCGCCAATAGCCACCGGCAGGCCCAGTTGCTCGCTGGCTTTGCGCGCCAGATCGTCGCGGTACTCCGCCACCAACGGCACCAACTGCCGGCCAAGGCTGACGTACAAAGCCAGCAGCACCAGCCCCAGCGCCAGGAGGCCCAGGACGATGCGCAGCGAGGTGGCGAACAGGCGGCCGGCGCGATCCATGTCAGGCGGCTGCCTGTGAGGTGAAGCGAAGGGTCATCGAGCGGCCTCCCAGCCATCCAAGGTCGAACCAGGTCTGACAGTGTGCGTCAGGCAAAGCTCCAAAAAACCCCATGGCAAAGCTGCCGGCCGGCGGATCTCCACGATGTGCGAGCCGCCGCTCAAAGCAGGACCACGTCGTACTGCTCCTGGGAATACATGGCCTCGACCTGGAACTTGATCGGGCGACCAATGAACAGCTCCAGGTCCGCGACGTTGCCCGACTCCTCGTCGAGCAGGCGATCCACCACTTTCTGGTTGGCCAGCACCAGGTAGGAATTGGCCTGGTAGGCTCGCGCTTCACGGAGGATTTCCCGGAAGATCTCGTAACAGATGGTCTCGGCAGTCTTCAGCATGCCGCGCCCCTGGCAGCTCGGGCAGGGCTCGCAGAGCACCTGCACCAGGCTTTCGCGGGTGCGCTTGCGGGTCATCTGCACCAGGCCCAGCTCGGTGATGCCGATGATGTTGGTCTTGGCATGATCACGTTCGAGCTGCTTCTCCAGGGTCCGCAGGACCTGGCGGCGGTGCTCCTCGTCTTCCATGTCGATGAAATCGATGATGATGATCCCGCCCAGGTTGCGCAGGCGCAGCTGGCGGGCGATGGCGGTCGCCGCCTCGAGGTTGGTCTTGAAGATGGTCTCTTCGAGATTGCGGTGGCCGACGAAGGCGCCGGTGTTCACATCGATGGTGGTCATCGCCTCGGTCGGGTCGATGATCAGGTAGCCGCCGGACTTGAGCAGCACCTTGCGCTCCAGCGCCTTCTGCACCTCGTCCTCGACCCCGTAGAGGTCGAAGATCGGCCGCTCGCCCGGGTAGTGCTCCAGGCGGTCGGCGATTTCCGGCATCAGCTCTTCGACGAACTGCGTGATCTTCTGGAAGTTCTCCCGGGAATCGACGCGGATCTTCTCGATGCGCGGGTTCACCAGGTCGCGCAGGGTGCGCAGGGCCAGGGAGAGGTCTTCGTAGATCATCGTCGGCGCGCCGACAGTCTGGATCTGCGCGTCGATCTGGTCCCAGAGGCGGCGCAGGTAGCGGATATCGGCGAGGATCTCGTCCTCGCCGGCGCCTTCGGCAGCGGTGCGCAGGATAAACCCACCTCGCTCGACGATGCCCTCGGCCTCGACGCACTTGGCGACCACCTGCTTGAGGCGCTCGCGCTCGTGTTCGTCCTCGATCTTCAGGGAAATCCCGACATGACTGGTGCGCGGCATGTAGACCAGGTAGCGCGAAGGGATCGACAGGTGCGTGGTCAGCCGTGCGCCCTTGGTGCCGATGGGGTCCTTGGTGACCTGCACCACCAGGCTCTGCCCTTCGTGGACCAGCGCGCCGATGCTCTCCACCGCACTGCCCTCGCGGGTGGAAATCTCCGCGGCATGGATAAAGGCTGCGCGCTCCAGGCCGACGTCGACGAAGGCCGCCTGCATGCCCGGCAGCACGCGCACGACCTTGCCCTTGTAGATGTTGCCGACGATCCCGCGGCGCAGCGTGCGCTCGACATGGACCTCCTGCAGGACGCCGTTCTCCACCACCGCCACGCGCGATTCCATCGGCGTGATATTGATCAGGATCTCTTCGCTCATGCGCCCTTCCTTATCGCGCCCGGAGTCGTGCCAGCGCTACTTCGTGATCAAGACTGCCAGCTAGGGATGGAGAAGTCAGCCAGCAATGCCGCAGTTTCACACAGGGGCAGGCCGACCACGGCGCTGTAGCTGCCCTCGACGCGGCTGACGAAGACTGCCGCGAGCCCCTGAATAGCATAGCCACCCGCCTTGTCCTGCGGCTCGCCGGTTTCCCAGTAACGCTCGGCCTCCTCGGCGGAAATCTCGCGGAAGGTCACGCGACTGCTGACCACGCGTGCTTCGCAGCGGTCGCGATCGGCCACCGCCACGGCAGTCAGCACCTCATGCTCGCGGCCGGACAGGGCCTGAAGCGTCGCCAGGGCGTCGTCGCGGTCCAGCGGCTTGCCGAGGATGCGACCATCCAGCACCACGGCGGTATCGGCACCGAGCACGCAGACATCGGCGCGCTGGGCGAGGAAGTTCAGCCCGGCCAGGGCCTTGCTGCGCGCCAGGCGCTCGACATAGGCATGCGCCGACTCGCCGGACTCGGGCGTTTCGTCAATCGACGCAGGCACTATGTGGAATGGCAAGCCAATCTGGGTGAGCAGCTCGCGGCGGCGCGGCGAACTGGAGGCGAGGTACAGCTGGGCCATCAGGGACTCCGAAGCGGGCCCGCTCAACGCCGGCCCGGCGATTCCCCCGCAAGGGGGCGATCAATTGATGTTCAGGCGCAACCGCAGGGCCCGCAGCAATGTATAGACCCAGGGCCAGAGCAAGGCGCTGACCAGCGCCGGCAGCAGGAACACCAGGGTCGGCGGGCGATTGCCGGTCAGGGCGCTGATCCACAGCTGGACCAGCTGGGCGAGACCGAAGACCACCAGCAACACCAGGCACTGCTGCCAGATGGGGAACATGCGCAGGCGCTGGTGCAGCGACAGCACCAGGCAGATGATCAGGCTCAGGATCAGGGCGTTCTGCCCCAGCAGGCTGCCGTAGAGCACGTCTTCGGCAACGCCCAGCACCCAGGCAGTCAGCATGCCGACCTTGTGCGGCAGGTAGAGCACCCAGTAGGTGAGGAACATCGCCAGCCACAGCGGGCGGCCGATCTCCATGAAGCTGGGCATGGGCGCCACCGACAGCAACAGCGCCAGGAGCAGGGTGAGCCAGATGGCCCAGCCATTGTTCGAGCCCTGACCCGCCATCAGCGTCGGGTCCTTGCATCGGGGTGCGACGCCGGCGCACCAGGCGCGGCAGGCGCTGCGCCATTGGCGCCGGCCGGATGGGCAGGCTGTGCGGCGGGAGCCGCAGGAGCGGCAGGCTGCGCACTGTCATGTGGCTGGGCGGCCGGAGCGCCGGGCGCAGGCTGGGCCGGCGCGCCGGACTCGGCCGCCTTGCGGTCGGCTTCAGCCTGGGCTTCGGCGGCATCGGTGGCGCGCTGTTCGGGCGTGCGGCTGTCGCTGAAGACCAGCAGCACATAGCGGCTGCGGTTCATCTTGGCGGTCGGCACGGCACGGATGGTGGCGAAAGGCCCACCGGTGTCGTGCAGCACTTCCTTCACCACCGCCACCGGATAACCGGCCGGGAAGCGCTGCCCCAGGCCGGAACTCACCAGCAGGTCGCCTTCCTTGATGTCGGCGGTATCGGCGACGTAGCGCAGCTCCAGGCGTTCCGGGTTGCCGGTGCCCACGGCGATGGCGCGCAGGCCATTGCGGTTCACCTGCACCGGAATGCTGTGGGTGGTATCGGTCAGCAGCAGGACGCGCGCGGTGTAAGGCATCACCTCGACCACCTGGCCCATCAGGCCGCTGGCATCGAGCACCGGCTGGCCCTGGAACACGCCGTCCTTCTCGCCCTTGTCGATCAGGATGCGCTGGGTGAAGGGGTTCGGGTCGACACCGATCAACTCGCCCACCAGCACCTTGTCGTCGACCAGCGCGGACGAGTTGAGCAACTCGCGCAGGCGCACGTTCTGTTCGGTGAGGGTGGCCAGCTTCTGCAGGCGGCGCTGCATCAGCAGCTGCTCGGCCTTCAGGCGCTCGTTCTCGGCCAGCAGTTCGCTGCGGCTGGTGAACTGGTCGCGCACGCCTTCCCAGGCTCGAACCGGGATGTCGGCGATGCCATAGAAGGGGCTCAGCACGAGGCCCATCTGGCTGCGTACCGGTTTCAGGTAATCAAAGCGGGCATCGACCACCATCAAGGCGACCGACAGGACGGCGAGCACCAGCAGGCGCGCGCCCAGCGAGGGCCCTTTGGAGAATATCGGTTTGATGACCGGCTCCTAGCTGTGCAAGGTCGGTTGAAGATTCACCAGCGTGGGCGAAACGTTAACCGACCTTTACAGAGCTTTCCTACCTTATTCGGTGGAAAGCAGGTCCATCGAATGGCGATCCATCATTTCCAGCGCCTTGCCGCCGCCACGGGCCACGCAGGTCAGCGGGTCTTCGGCAACGATCACCGGCAGGCCGGTTTCCTGGGCCAGGAGCTTGTCCAGGTCGCGCAGCAGCGCGCCACCACCGGTCAGCACCAGGCCACGCTCGGCGATGTCCGAAGCCAGCTCCGGCGGAGACTGTTCCAGGGCGCTCTTCACCGCCTGGACGATGGTCGCCAGGGATTCCTGCAGCGCTTCGAGCACTTCGTTGGAGTTCAGGGTGAAGCTGCGCGGTACGCCTTCGGCCAGGTTGCGGCCACGGACGTCGACTTCGCGGACTTCGCCGCCCGGGAAGGCGGTGCCGATTTCCTGCTTGATGCGCTCGGCGGTGGATTCGCCGATCAGGCTGCCGTAGTTGCGGCGCACGTAGGTGACGATGGCTTCGTCGAAGCGGTCGCCGCCGACGCGGACGGATTCGGCGTAGACCACGCCATTGAGGGAGATCAGGGCGATCTCGGTGGTGCCGCCGCCGATATCGACGACCATGGAACCACGGGCCTCTTCCACCGGCAGGCCGGCACCGATGGCCGCGGCCATCGGCTCTTCGATCAGGTAGACCTCACGGGCGCCAGCGCCCAGGGCCGATTCACGAATCGCGCGGCGTTCCACCTGGGTGGACTTGCACGGCACGCAGATCAGCACGCGAGGGCTGGGCTGCAGGAAGCTGTTCTCGTGAACCTTGTTGATGAAGTACTGCAGCATCTTCTCGCAGACGCTGAAGTCGGCGATCACGCCGTCCTTCATCGGACGAATGGCGGCAATGTTGCCCGGAGTACGGCCCAGCATGCGCTTGGCTTCGGTACCGACGGCAACCACGCTTTTCTGGCTGCCATGGCTACGGATGGCGACCACGGACGGTTCGTTCAGGACGATGCCGCGCTCGCGCACATAAATAAGGGTATTGGCAGTGCCCAGGTCGATCGACAGATCACTGGAGAACATGCCACGCAGTTTTTTAAACATTGGAAAGAAACCCATAGGTGGCGCGTGGGTGAAAAGTGCGCGGGTAAAAAAGTGCGGCAAACTCTAACAATGACGGGGGTTTTGGGCAAGGCGGCAATTTATGCTAGATTCCTCGTTTTTCGGGCCTGCTCGGCCCGTCCCAGCGGCCTTCGACCGTCTGCCGCGGGTTCTGTTCCCCGCCCCCTCATTCCTTCCGGCCAGGTCCAGTTCGAACCGGGCCGCTCTAGCTGGAGATCCCGATGGCGCTTGAACGCTCCGACGTGGAAAAGATCGCCCACCTCGCCCGCCTGGGCCTGGAGGAAGCCGACATTTCGCGTACCACCGACACCCTGAACAACATTCTCGGCCTGATCGACGCCATGCAGGCGGTCGACACCGACGGCGTGGAGCCCCTGGCCCACCCGCTGGAAGCCACGCAGCGCCTGCGTGCCGACGCAGTCACCGAGGAGAACCGCCGCGAAGCCTACCAGGCCATCGCGCCGGCCGTGGAAGACGGCCTTTACCTCGTCCCGAAAGTCATCGAGTAAGCGCTAAGGACACGGACATATGCTGCATCAATTGACCCTCGCCGAAGTCGCCCGCGGACTCGCCGACAAGCAATTCTCTGCCCAGGAACTGGCCACTGCCCTGCTCGCGCGCATCCAGCAGCTCGACCCTCAGCTGAACAGTTTCATCACCGTCACCGAAGAAAGCGCCCTGGCCCAGGCCAAGGCCGCCGACGAGCGGCGTGCCAAAGGTGAAACCGGCGCCCTGCTCGGTGCGCCTATCGCCCACAAGGACCTGTTCTGCACCCAGGGCGTGCGCACCAGCTGCGGCTCGAAGATCCTCGACGCCTTCGTCTCGCCCTACGACGCCACCGTCGTCGAGCGCCTGGCGGATGCCGGCACCGTGAGCCTGGGCAAGCTGAACATGGACGAGTTCGCCATGGGCTCGGCCAACGAATCCAGCCACTACGGCCCGGTGAAGAACCCCTGGGACACCTCCCGCGTGCCGGGCGGCTCCTCCGGCGGCTCCGCCGCCGCGGTGGCCGCGCGCCTGATTCCGGCGGCCACCGGCACCGACACCGGCGGCTCGATCCGCCAGCCAGCCGCGCTGACCAACCTCACCGGCATCAAGCCGACCTACGGCCGCGTCTCGCGCTGGGGCATGATCGCCTATGCATCCAGCCTTGATCAGGGCGGCCCGCTAGCCCGCACCGCCGAGGATTGCGCACTGATGCTCGGCGCCATGGCCGGCTTCGACCCGAAGGACTCCACCTGCGTCGACCAGCCAGTGGACGACTACCTGGCCGCCCTGGCCAAGCCGCTGACCGGCCTGCGCATCGGCCTGCCGAAGGAATACTTCGGCGCCGGCCTCGACAGCCGCATCGCCGACGCGGTGATGAAGGTGGTCGAGCAGCTCAAGCAGCTCGGCGCGGTGGTCAAGGAGATCTCCCTGCCGAACATGCAGCACGCGATCCCTGCCTATTATGTGATCGCGCCCGCAGAAGCCAGCTCCAACCTGTCGCGCTTCGACGGCGTGCGCTACGGCTATCGCTGCGAAAACCCGAAGGACCTGCAGGACCTGTACAAGCGCTCCCGCGCCGAAGGCTTCGGCGCCGAGGTGAAGAACCGCATCATGGTCGGCACCTACGCGCTTTCCGCTGGTTACTACGACGCGTATTACCTGAAAGCTCAGAAAATTCGCCGCCTGATCAAGAACGATTTCACCAGTGCCTTCGCCGAAGTCGACGTGATCCTTGGCCCGACCACGCCGAACCCGGCCTGGAAACTGGGCGAGAAGAACAACGATCCGGTCGCCCAGTACCTGGAAGACATCTACACCATCACCGCCAACCTCGCCGGCATTCCGGGCCTGTCCATGCCTGCCGGCTTCGTCGATGGCCTGCCGGTGGGTGTCCAGTTGCTCGCGCCGTACTTCCAGGAAGGCCGCCTGCTCAACGTCGCGCACCAGTACCAACTGGTCAGCGACTGGCACACACAAGCACCGGCTGGGTTCTGAGGAAGGATTACGATATGCAATGGGAAACCGTGATCGGGCTGGAAATCCACGCACAGCTCTCCACCCAATCGAAAATATTCTCCGGTAGCGCCACCACCTTCGGCGCCGCCCCGAACACCCAGGCCAGCCTGATCGACCTGGCGATGCCCGGCACCCTGCCGGTGCTGAACCAGGAAGCCGTGCGCATGGCCTGCCAGTTCGGCCTGGCGATCAACGCCGAAATTGCCGAGCGCAACGTCTTCGCCCGGAAGAACTACTTCTACCCGGACCTGCCCAAGGGCTACCAGACCAGCCAGATGGACCACCCCATCGTCGGCAAGGGCCACCTGGACATCACCCTGGAAGACGGCACCGTCAAGCGCGTCGGCATCACCCGCGCACACCTGGAAGAGGACGCCGGCAAGAGCCTGCACGAAGACTTCCACGGCATGAGCGGCATCGACCTGAACCGCGCCGGCACCCCGCTGCTGGAGATCGTCTCCGAGCCGGACATCCGCAGCGCCAAGGAAGCCGTGGCCTACGTCAAGGCGATCCACGCACTGGTGCGCTATCTGGGCATCTGCGACGGCAACATGGCCGAAGGCTCGCTTCGTTGCGACTGCAACGTCTCGGTACGCCCGAAGGGCCAGGCCGAATTCGGCACCCGTGCCGAGATCAAGAACGTGAACTCCTTCCGCTTCATCGAGAAGGCGATCAACCACGAAGTGCAGCGCCAGATCGAGCTGATCGAGGACGGCGGCAAGGTCGTGCAGGAAACCCGCCTGTACGACCCGAACAAGGACGAAACGCGCTCCATGCGCAGCAAGGAAGAAGCCAACGACTACCGTTACTTCCCCTGCCCGGACCTGCTGCCGGTAGTGATCGAGCGCGCCTTCCTGGACGATCTGCGCGGCCAATTGCCGGAACTGCCGGACCAGAAGCGCGAGCGTTTCGAGAGCCAGTATGGCCTGTCCGCCTATGACGCCAGCGTGCTGTCCGCCAGCCGCGAGATGGCCGACTACTTCGAGAAGGTCCAGACCATCTGCGGCGACGCCAAGCTGGCCGCCAACTGGGTGATGGGCGAGCTCTCCAGCCTGCTCAACAAGGACGGCCTGGAGATCGAGCAGTCGCCGGTCTCCGCCGAGCACCTGGGCCAGATGATCCTGCGCCTGAAGGACGGCACCATCAACGGCAAGGCCGCGAAGACCGTATTCGCCGCCATGGCCGAAGGTGAGGGCTCGCCGGACGAGATCATCAAGGCCAAGGACCTGGTGCAGAACACCGACAGCGGCGCCGTCGAGAAGCTGCTGGACGACGTGCTGGCAGCCAACGCCGAGCAGGTCGAACAGTACCGCGCCAGCGACGAAGCCAAGCGCGGCAAGATGTTCGGCTTCTTCGTGGGCCAGGCCATGAAAGCCGCCAAGGGCAAGGCCAACCCGGCGCAAGTGAACGAACTGCTGAAGAAGAAGCTCGAAGCCTGAGCCCACACTTCAACGACGCCGGGCTTGCCCGGCGTTTTTTCATCCGGAGGTTCGATGCTGCGACCCATGGCCCTCGTCGGCTGCCTGGCCCTGCTGGCCGGCTGTAGCACCACGTCTTACGACAGCGACTCGGAAGTCTCCGGCCGCGGCTACCGCGCCGAAGGCACCGCGTCCTATTACGGCAAGGCCCACCATGGCAAGCGCACCGCCAGTGGCGAACGCTTCAACCAGAACGCCCTGACTGCCGCGCACCGCACGCTCGCCTTCGGTACGCGGGTGAAAGTCACCAACCTCGACAACGGCCGCAGCGTCGTGGTGCGCATCAACGACCGCGGGCCATTCGGCCGCGGGCGCATCATCGATGTGTCGAAAGCCGCCGCCGAACAACTCAACATGCTGCGCTCCGGCACCGCCCGGGTGCGCCTGGAAGGTCTCTGAAGGAGCCAAAAGTGAGCAACGACAACCGCAAGGCCGGCGAGCAGGTTCGCCGCGAAGTGATGGGCGACGTCTTCGTCGATCGTGCCCTGGGCAATGCCACCGAGTTCACCCAGCCGCTGCAGGACTTCGTCAACGAGCACGCCTGGGGCGGTGTCTGGAACCGCGAAGGCCTGCCGCGCAAGACCCGCAGCCTGATCACCCTGGCCGCGCTGACCGCGCTGAAGTGCCCGCAGGAACTCAAAGGCCACGTGCGCGGCGCGTTGAACAACGGCTGCACCGTGGAAGAGATTCGCGAAGCGCTGCTGCACTGCGCGGTGTACGCCGGCGTCCCGGCGGCCATCGACGCCTTCCGCGCGGCGCAGGAAGTAATCGACGCCTGGCAGGCCGATCAGAAGGCCTGACCGTAACAACTGTAGGAGCGAGCTGGCTCGCGAATGGATCCGCTAGCAAGCTCGCTCCTACAAGGGCATTACGGGTAACTGAACCGCTTCACCAGCGTCAGCTCACCGGGCTGGCGCATCGGGATCAGGAAGGACTCCTGCTTCTCGTTCACCGTGCCCTCCTCCGTGACGATGGTCACCTGCGCCGTGGTCAGCGGCTTGGCCGCGTTCACGTCGCCGGAGCTCTCGTCCGAGCTCCAGCCACCGCCGTAGTAATTCACGTAAACCAGATACTGCCCCTTGAGCGGCGTCGGGCTGGCGATGATTTCCGGGCCGTAGCCGGTGGTCACGTCGACGTCCTGGGCCGCGCCGTTGGGCAGTGAGCGATTGCCGTACCAGACATGCCCGCCATCGGGCGTCACCAGGTGCAGGTCGAGGTCGGTGTTGTCCGAGTCCCACGACAGCATGACCCGCAGCTTGGCCGCCACCTCGCCGCCACCACCGCCGTGGTAGAACTGCACGCGCTTGTGCTGCTGGCCGTCCGGACTGATGACCTCGACACTGTTGGAGCCCGCGGGGAAAGCGAAGGGACGGTCAAACCTGCCATCGTTTTCGACCCGCATCGGCATGGCCGCGCCGTTGACCACCAGGCGCGCCGGCTCCTTGCTGTCCTTGGGCAACCCACGGATTTCGCCACGGATGCGCGCGGTATCGGACTGGTCTTCCCGCGAGTTCACCGACGCCGCCGGGTAGTTCACCGTCTGCCGGAAGTCGGCCTTGTCGCCGTCGCCCGCGCGCCAGCCGCCCAGCGGAGTATCCAGGCGGATCGGCGATTCGGCGGCCTGCACGCCGAGCGGTATCAGGCTGGCGAGCAGAGACAGGCGGAGCGCATAGGCAAGTTTCATGTCGATCATTCCAGTATCAGGCGACGGGCCAGGCTTTCCACGTAGCCCTCGTCTTGTCCATTGGGGTGCGCCTGGAATGCCAGGTGCAGGTATTCGTGAGCCAGGTCGAGGCGGTCCTGCTGGGAGTACAGGCCACGCACGAAGATGCGCTGGCGTTCGCGGTCGACGTAGGGGCGACCGCTGCTCAGTCGGCACACGGCGAAGGACTGCAATTCTTCATAACCCGCCTCTGCTTCCAGCCGCGTCCGCCAGTTGCGGCGCTGTGCCTGCAGCCAGCGCTCGGCCTCCGGCAGGGGCTGGCAGGCAGCGGTCGGGTTGCTCCAGCGGCTCAGGCTGGTGCGCGGGAAAGTGCGGGCGAGAATGGCGTCGTAGCGCAGGCCCTTGGCGGCCTGCTCCTGGGCGTCGCGCCAGGAGAGTTTCGACTGCCCCGCCTCGTCCGAATGATAGGTTACGGTGCCGCCAGCCAATACCAGATCGGCGGTCCAGGCGGCGATGCCCCGCGCCGCCTCGCTGGCAGGGCGCGGCGCCACGCGCTGGCGTTGACTGCTGTCGTCGATGCTCAGACAGTCACCGCGCGGAGCGCCGTTCTGCAACAGGTAAGTCCGGATGGTCACGGCCAACGCCTTGGCGGCTTCCGGCGGCGTGGCCGACGCCTCACGATCCAGCACTCGTGCAACGTATTCCTCGCGGGATAGGCGGGCAGTCAGGCGCGTCCCCAGGGGGCCGCGTTCCAGGAACAGATCACCGTTGCTGTCCACGTCGAGGCGAACCCCGTTGGCGAACAGTACGCTCTGCCGGCCTGCCAGCACCCCCTCGGCAGCCGGTTGATTGCGCGCGTCGTAGACCTCCTTCAGTGGATAGCGACTGAACAGGCTGACTTCCACGCAGCGTCCCGGATCATGCGGCCAGGGCGCCGGCAGTGCAGCGCCGATGGCATTGCCGTACTTCGCCAGCACCGTCTTGCTGGTGCCCGGTCCGCGCGCCCAGAGCGGAGTACCGTCCACCAGCCAACCGGCAAAGCCGCCTTCGCGCTTGCCATTTTCATCCCAGCTCCAGGTCTTCACCCGCAGACGTCCACCCAGTGCGGCCGGGGCACGCCCCTCATCGGCAGCGAGGCTGACGTCCAGCAGCACCTTTTGCGCCTGTTCCTGGGCGGGCAGGTGTTGTAGTTGATCGAGCAGTTCGGCGACCGGCACTTCGGTTTGCGCTGCCAACTTGTCCAGCTGGGCGATCCAGCCCGGCGCATGGCGCGCCTGCCAGTACTGCTGCCAGACCGCGCCGTCGATACCCAACCGCTGCGGCTCGAAGTACAGGCCACAGGACTTCACCAGCGCGGCGTCACGTTCGATGCTCTGCCCGGCCGTGCAGCAATAGACTTCTTCCTTGCTCTCGCCACGGCACTGATAGGCCGGCTCCTGCTGGCCGGTATCGTTCAGCCAGGCATAGACGAACAGCTTCCACAGGCTGCCCAGCGGCGCCTTCAGCTCAGCCGGCAAGGGCTGGCGATCCAGTACCTGCTGCGGCCCGAGGCGCAACAGCTCATCGCCCTGCGCGCTGCGCCAGGCCAACTGCGCCTGCTCTTGCGAGCCGGGCGCCGCAAGGGCGCTCAGCGGCAACAGCAGGATCAGCCCGGCAAGGCGTGCGCGCATGGATTACCGGACCTTGATCTTCGCCAGGGCCGGCTGCTGCTCCAGCGCCTGCTCCTGCGGCGCATAGAGGCGCTGGTAGCGCGCCGGCGGCAGGACGAACTCGCCCTTCTGCGAGAAGCGGACCAGATGACGGAAGCGCAACTCGCCGCCCAGGGTATCCACCGGCACGCCGTAGAACAGGTCGCCCGGCTCGTTGCGCGCGCGCTCCAGGCTGGTCGCCTCGACGCCGCCCAGGCCGCTGATCTGCAGGCCCCAGGTGGTGCGCTCGACATCCGCACCCGGCGGCAGCGGCACTTCCAGCATGCCGTAGCGCAGGGCCTGCGCCTGATCGGTGGTGAGGGTCACTTCGTCCAGGTACAGCTCGTCGCTGGACAGCGGTTTGTCACCCAGCTCCTCGGCCTTGAAGGCGAAGGCGTCTTCGCCCGGAACCAGGCGCAGCAGGCGCCGCTTGATGGTCACCGGCAACTGGCTGGCCGGCGCCTCGGCGCTGCGGAAGGTCACCGAAGCATTGAGCGGACGCGACGGCGCGGCGCTCAGGTCCAGCTGCACTGGCACCTCCTTGCCCTGCCATTGCCAGAAGGCGTCACCCGTGGTGCTGTGGCCTTCCTTCCAGTCCGCCACCGGCTTGGGCAACTCGGCGGCCGGGGCTTCGGCTACGGCGCGCTGCATCCAGGTCAGCGCCAGGGCGCGTTCGACGGTGGACTGCTGCGGCGCCAGGCTCAGCAGCAGCGCGCGAGCACGGCTGGCATCCACGCTACCGCTGTAGAGCTGCACGGCACGGGCGAACGGCTGGTCACTGGTGTTCAGCTTCAGGCGTGCGCCATCCAGTTGCTTGGCGAAGCCTTGCGGCAGCGCGACCTTGTTCTGCTCGGCCAGGCTGGCGGTCAGCACGCGAGCCACCGCCAGACCCAGTTCGGAGTCCGGCCGGCCCATGACCAGGCTGTCGTCGCTGTCGAAGTCGTTCACGGACTTCGCTGCCTCGCCGTTGCCGGCGTTTTCCAGGTCGGTGAGCAGGCCGCTGACCAGCGTCTGTACCGGCAGTTGCATGTCACGGGCGAAGGCCAGGATCAGCGCACGCTGCAGCAGCGGCGTGGCGCTGGCACGCGCGGAGTAGAGTTCCAGCACACGCTGCCAGTGGTCCGGCGGCAGCTGGATGTCCAGTGCGCGGCTGGCATGCCAGTCGGCGTAATAGGCATACGCCGTGAGGAAGGCGTCGTTGTCTTCGCCGCCCCACCAGGTGAAGTAGGCATCCGGGCCAGCCATCTGCACCAGGCGCAGGCGGCTGGTCTGCATGATCAGGCGCAGGCGGTCACGCACCCGCGGCTCGCCATTGGCCAGCATCGGGTAGGCGACGCTCAGCGGCAGCAGTTGGCTGGCAGTCTGCTCGACGCCACCCCACGGATAGTCGAGCAGCGAATCCAGATTGCCACGCAGCAAGGCTTGGGCGCTGTCATCCAGGCGCAACCTCACATCGCGGGCATCCGCCGGCAGCTGCAGCGGGGTGTTCTGCGCATTGACCTGCAACGGCTTGGACTGCAATACCTGCCAGCTATCGGCGACCAGGCTGAAGTGCACGCCGAGACTGTCGCGAACCTGACCGTCCTGGCGCAGTTCCACGCTCCAGTCGCCGTCGCTGAGCGGCTGCTTCGGCAGGGCGATGTAGTTGACGCCGCGCTTGAGCTCCAGCGCCTGGGTCTGCTCCTCGCCATTGGCGCGGATCAGCAGTTCGGCCTTGGTGTCCTGCTCGCCCTGGTTGAAGACGAACAGCCCGAGGTCCGGCGCATCGCCGCTGCGGAAGCGTTTCGGGCCGCTCCACTTCAGGTACAGCGGTTTCTCCGAGCGGATGAATTGCTTCTTCTGGCCAACCTGGCCTTCGTCATCCATGGCGCGGGCAGTGATGCGCCAGCGGGTCAGGGAATCCGGCATGCGGAACTTGAACTGCGCCTTGCCGTTGGCATCGCTGACCAGCTCGGGTTCCCAGGCGGCGGTGTCCACTTCCTCACGGCGCGGGCGCTCCAGCACCTTCACGCCACGCTCGCTGCGGTTGGCGCGGCCGGGCGCGCTGGGCGTGCCCGGCAAGGCGACGTCGTAGCTGATGAACGACAGGCTGGCGCTGGTGCGCACGTTATTGCGGCGCGGGTGGTAGAAGAACTGGTCGATGCCCGGCGCGATCTCCGGCTGCAGCGCGTAGATCATCTCGTCCACCACGCTCACGGTGAGGTGGCTGGAGACGGGCTTGCCGGCGTAGGTGGTGTCGAGATTGACGGTGACCGTCTCGCCCGGCTCGTAGCGTTCCTTGTCGGTGCTGACGGCGATTTCCACCTGCGGCACGGCGACCTTGATGCCGGCGTTCTGGAAGCTGTAGTCGCCGCTGCGGGTGTAGAGCACGGAGAAGGTCAGGTTCGGCGAGAACTCCGGCTTCACCGGGATGCGCGCGCGGTACTGGGTCGGGTTGAGCTTCTCCAGCTTCAGCCAGTCGCCGCCCTTGGACAGCAGTGCGGTGGCCTCGACCTTGTCACGCTCCAGCGACAGCAGCGCGTCATCCACCGGCTCGGGGAAGGTGATCAGCGCCAGCGCCTCGTCACCGGCCTTGTACTCGGCCTTGTCGAGGACGATTTCCACGGTGCCCGGCACGGCCTTCACGCCGTCGCCGCTGACCGAGTGGCCGGTGCCGCCGAGCAGTTGGCCGGCCTTGTCGCGCAGTTCGACGCTGTAGGTACCGGGCTTGTCGAAGGTGATGGCGAACTTGCCGTCGGCCACCGCGCCGTCGCCGCTGCTGCGGTCTTCCAGGCGCAGCCAGCGGTAGGCGGTGGGCTGGATCTGGGTCTGCTGCTCTGCGGCGTAGCTGAACTCGACCTTATCACCGGCAGCGCTGAAGCGCTGCGGCGCACTCACGCGGTAGCGCGCGGCGCCGCGCTCGATGAGGATTTCCTTGCTGGTCTTCACGCGGTACGCGGCGCCATCGCTGGCGAACACGGTGAGCATGTAGCGGCTGGGCTTCTCCGCCGCCGGCAGGTCCAGCGCGGCGCGGCCCTGGGCGTCGGTGGTGATCTGCGCGCTGGACAGCTCCACGGGGAACTGGCCGAGGTACTGCAGTTCGTTGTCCACCACGGACAACTGCTGGGCGCGCAGGCTCAGCTCCAGGCGCGCGTTGGCCACCGGCTTGCCGTCGGGGTAGAGCAGGATCAGGTTGCCCTTCACCGGCTCGCCGGTCTTGAAGTCCGGCTTGGCGAGGTCGAGGGAAATCTCGAAGTGCGGCTTGATGTACTCGGCAACACGGAAGGCGCTGCTGTAGGTCTGGTCGCGGTAATCGAAGCGCAGCTCGTAGCCGCCGGCCACGGCGTTGTCCGGCAGCTGGAAGCGGCCGCTGGTGCCGCTCTTGGCGTCGTACTTGAGGTCCAGCGTCTGCAGCGTGGTGCCGGCGGCGTCGATCACCGACAGGCGCAGCGGGGCAGCTTGCGGAGCCTGCGATTCGCGGGAGTTCTTGAACTCGCGGCCGACAATCTTCAGCGATACCCAGTCACCCGGACGGTACAGCGGCCGGTCGGTGAAGGCGTAGAGCTTGGTGTCGTAGATTTCGCTGTCGTAATAGAAGTTCTCGGAGACGAAGACACCGCCCTCCTCATCCTCACCGATCACGAAGGAGCGCTCCGGGCTGGCGTGCTGCAGGCGCAGCAAGCCATCGGCGTCGCTGCTGCCGCTGCTCATCACGCCGAGGCCGTCAGTCCACAGTACCTTGGCGCCGCCCACCGGCGTGCCTTCATGCTTGCGCGCGGTCCAGACCAGCAGCTCGTTGCCGGCGATCTTGCTCACCGCAACGCTGTTGGAGACGAACACCACGGTGGTCGCGCGGTATTTGCCGACCAGGGCCTCGACCAGATAGAGGCCGGGTTTCAACTTGCCCAGCGGCACATAGACGTTGCCGGGAGCGACGTTGATGAATTCGCTGGAGGAGCCGGCCAGGGTGACTTCCTTAGGCGGCTGGATCGGCTTGGCGTCCCACAGCGGATAGCGGAACTGGCTGACCATCGGCAGGCCGGGGATCGGCGCGTACTGCGGCTGGGCGTCATACGGCGTCGGGGCGCCCATGGCATTGCCCATCTTCAGCTCGGGCACCACTTCGGTGACCTGCTGGCGCGACTCGTAGGAGAAGGTCCGCTGCATCACCCGACGCGACTTGCGGTACCAGTTGTCCCACAGGTAAGCCAGCGTGTTGGACAGGCCCTCGCCCTTGAACTGCCCCTCGGACAGCACGCGGTGCAGGTTCTTCTGGCGCTTGAGGAAGTCCAGCGGCTGGTCGATGCGGTAGACGCGGATGTCCGCTCCGCCGTATGGCTCCATGCGGTAGCGACGGTAGTCGCGGCCCGGCGCTTCCAGGCGCACCTTGGCCACTTCGTCGGAGGCGAAGCTGGAGTCGGCCAGCAGGAAGAACGACTCGCCGGCCATGGGCGTGTAGTTACTCGCCGGAACGTCGTCGTCCGCCTGCACAAGTGTGGGTGCGGCGGCGATCAGGCCGGCGCAGGCCAGGGCTGCGGCAATGCCGCGCAGCGCGTTCATCGGGTCAGGAAGGACAAGCGATAGACGCCGATAAAGTTGGGATTGGATTCGTCGGGTATCCATCGGGTGTCCTTCCATGTCATGAGTTGTTGCAGGCTGACCGAGCGCATGCCGTTGTCGGTCGCCGTACGAGTGCCGGTGTGATAAGCGATGTCGCGGCCCATCCAGATCATCAGATGCTGGTCATCGCCCTGGTCGAAGAACATCAGGTCGCCGGGGCGCGCCTGGTTGAGGTCGCGGCCAACCAGCTGGCTGTTGTACTGAATGAGTTTGATCGCATTGACGTAGGGGCCGGTCTTGCCACCGCCCTGCTGCCAGCTCTGCGCGAGGTTGCGCTGCGCGTCGGTAAGCTCCAGCTCCGGCGGCAGGTAGCGGTTGGACATGCCGTTGGCGCGCAGCCACTTGGCGTCGTGAACCTTCAGCGCCTCGTTGGCAGCGAAGCGCACCAGGCCCGCGCAGTCCTGCTGGTACCAGCGCGGGTTCGGCCCACGGCGCAGTTGTTCCTCGGCGATGCGCACGAACCAGGCGCGGAACACCTGGGTCTGCTGCGCATCCAGTGCCGGCTCAGCCGCATGCGCCAGCGTGGCGACAAGCAGACCGGCGAGCAGTGTGAGGGGTTTGCGGATCACAGCGCCTTCCAGTCCAGCGGCAGCCACTCCCATTCGCCGCTCGGCTCGCTGCCGGCCGGCAGGGTCAAGGCGTAGGAGCCGTTACCGGCGAGGGTCTTCAGGCGTGGCAGGAGCAGCGTATCGGCGGCGTTGCGGAACACCGGTTCGAGGTCCTGCGGCAGGCTGTCGAGGGTTTCGCGCTTGAGCAACTCGGACAGCGTCTTGGGCGCCAGGTAGGCCGGCACCAATGCATCCTTGGGCAGCACGTCGGCCAGCGGCGGGTAGCGTTTGGCCAGAGTATTGCGCGCCTTGTCGAGGAGCTTGTCGTCGATGGAGAACAGCAGGGTGTTGCCATCGCGCAGCAGGCTGACACGGAAGAAGCCGTTGCCGCTGACCTGGTCGGGATTCTCCGCCTCGCTGGCCGGGTACTGGCCGAAGCGCGAGCTGACCTGGCGCTGCCAGAGGCGACCATCGCCTTCGGCACGACTTTCCACCTCGAAGGCGCCCGCCTCCACATTGGCCTCGTAGGCGCCGATCATGCTGCCGAACAGCTTGCCCAGTTGATCGTCCAGCTCGGGGCTGGCGGGTGCGTCGAGCTTCACCGCGAGCAGCGGCGAGTGCAGGCGTGACTCCGGGTACCAGCAGAGGCCGGCGGCACCGGAGAGATGCTCGGAGAAGGCGGCGGCCATCTTCTGCTCGGCGCCCAGCTTGACCAGCATGTTGTCGTACAGCCCCGGCGTGACCGGAAGAGCAACGCAGGCGCTGGCTCCCATGGGCATGGCCTGCCAGACGGGGGTGAAATCCAGATCCGGCTGACGTGCCACTTCATTGAGCGCCAGGTAGCTGTGCCAACCGTCCTTGCCCTGCTCGAAGCGCACACCGGCGAAGGTCGGGATCAAGCGCTGATAGCCCATGGCGAGCACGCCGGCGCTCAGGGTAATACGCTGCTTCAGCTCACCGCGCGGCTCCAGGGCGAAGTCCTTGGCGAACAGCGGCTCGCCCTCCAGCGCACTGCCCAGGTCCTTGGCAACTGCCGCATCGGGCTCACCGAGGTTGTCGTAGTCCGGATTGGGGAAGAGCATCTTCGGGTTCGACAGCACCAGCATCTGGTCGCCACGGGAGACGAACAGCAAGGTCTTCTCCGCGCCGTAGCGCAGGCTGTAGACCGGCGTGGCGGCGCCTTTCACCTGGATCTCCGAGACCTTCTTCAGCTGGGTATCGTCGGCAGCCACCTTGGCCAGCGGCTCCAGGACCTTGGCCAGGCCACCGCGCTTGAGGACCACCATGAAGTCGCGCAGGCGGCCATCGGCGCCGCGCCACAGGGCGACCTGGGCCGGCTGGTCGAGCAGTTCCTCGATCACGCTGTCCTTCAGGGTCAGGTCATGCTCGTAGACGATGCGCCGCAGCGTGCCGGTCAGGCCCAGGCGGTCGGCGTTATTCTCGTAGTAGAAGACGAAATCCTCGGTCAGCACGTCGCGCAGCAACGGCACTTCCAGCACCGCTTTGGGCAACTGGCTGAGGGAGGCGCTTTCGATCAACGCGTCCGGGCGCTTGAGGTCGCGCACCACCTCCGGGCTTTCCGGCGCCTCCAGGGTGCCCACCGGTGCCGAGTGGAAGGCGGGGATCAGGCCAAAGGCCAGGGCCAGGCCGCCGGCGACCAGTGCGGCAGCCACCACACCGATGGCGATCAGCGGCCCACGGCGCGGCGCTTGTGCTGCCGGCGGCGTCGGAGTGCTGTCTTGACTGCTGGAGGGCGTATTGTCGCTCATGGATCGCTTGTCCCGTGTCATCCCTGCGAGGGGCGAATTCAGTAATTGAAGGTCTTCACCAGCACCAGATCACCGATGGTGCGCATGGGCACCACGAAGGTCTCGCGCTTCTCGTTGACGGTATTTTCGTTGAACACCAGGTTGATCTCGGCGGTGATCACGTCCTGCTCATGATTGCCTTCCTGGAAGTTGTATCCCTGGCTGGCGCTGTAGTTGCCCCAGTAGTTCACATAGACCAGGTAGGTGCCGTGTAGCGGCGCGGCCATGGTGAACATTTCCGGGCCTGGGCCGTCGACCCCGTCGGGGTCCAGGCCCCCGCCGTTGCTCAGGCGCGGGTTGGCCCAGAAGGCATGCTGGCCGTCGGGCGTGACGATATGCAGGTCGAGTTCGGCCTTGGGGTCGTTCCAGCCCAGTGCCAGGCGGATGCGCGGCGGGATGCGAGCGTTGTTGGCTTCATAGAACTGCACGCGCTTGAGGGATTTGCCCTGGTCACTGCTGACCGCGACGCTGTTGCTACCGGCGCCGAAGTTGTAGGGGCGCACGAACTTGCCTTCGGCGTCGGTGTAGAGCGGGAGCGGATTGCCGTTGACCACCAGGCGCTGGGCACGATCGACGCCGGAGACTTCGCGCAGGTGTCCTTCGATCAGGCTGCGGCCACGAACACCGCCACGGTCGATGGGAGGCGTGGGATAGGCCACGCGAGGCACGCTGGGATCATCGGTCAGGCCGGAATAACGCCAGCCGGCAGTGGGGCTGGAAAGGTCCGCACCCGGCGCGGCAGCGACCGTCGCAGCCAGGAGACTGGCTGACAGAACAAAGACGGCACGAACCATCCGACGCGTGAGCTGCATGAACATTCCTTGATCGTGCATAGCGGGGGAGCCAAATGTAACCGGTCTTGTCGACGTGCGGAACGACCTTCGCATGACCGTGCGACGCAGGACGATCTTTCAGAAATTTCCTACAAACCGATTGGCTTTTGGCGCACCCCGATTGGAAGAGTCTCGCCTTCCACCGAGTCACATCCAGCCGCCCCATTGCAGGACGAAGATGCCGACGTTGGTGGTCAGCGCCGCCACCAGGGTGGTGATGACGATGATCGACGCCGCCAGTTCGTGGTTGCCATTCGCCGCACGGGCCATGACATAGCTGGCCGCCGCCGTGGGGCTGGCGAAATAGAGGAAGAGCACGCCCAGTTCTGCGCCGCGGAACCCCAGCAACCAGGCTGCAGTGGTGCAGATCAGCGGCAGCCAGATCATCTTCATCAGGCTCGCGCTGATCGCCAGGCCACCACTCTCACGCAGGGAAGCCAGCGACAGGGTTCCGCCGATGCACACCAACGCCAGCGGCAGGGTCATCTGGGCAAAGTAGTCGGCCGAGGTCAGCAGCCACGTCGGCAGGCCGATACCGAACCAGGAAAACGGCAGCGCGGCCAGCACACTGATGATCAGCGGATTACAGATGACGTTGCGGGCGATGCTCAGCGGGTCGGACTTCATGCTCGGGCTGTAGATCGCCAGCACCACTGAGGACAGCGTGTTGTAGCAGAGGATCACCAGGGCTGCGAGGACTGAGCCGAGCGCCAGGCCATGGTCACCATAGAGGCTGGTGGCCAGCGCCAGACCGATGATGCCGTTGTTGCCGCGGAACGAGCCCTGCACGTAGACGCCGCGCTCGGCACGCGGCACTCGCCAGGACGCCCAACCCCAGGCCAGCAGGAAGCCCACCAGGGTCGCCGCGCAAAAGTACAGCAGTACCTCGGGGCGTGCTGCGCTGTGCAGGTCGGAGTGGTAGATGCCGAGGAACAGCATCGCCGGCATGGTGGCGTTGAACACCAGTGCCGAGGCGGTCTGGATGAATTCCGGATTGATCGCCCCGACGCGGCGCAACAGCACGCCCAGGAACAGCATGGCGAAGACCGGGGCGGTGATGGCGAAGGTCTGGAGCAGCAGGGCAAGCATGGGAAGCAAGCATCAGGGCGACGGGGGCAGAATCATAGCAAGCTATGTACCCGCCCCACAGGATGAATCACACCTGCGCGTCGGTCGCTTCGCCCCAGAGCGGCGCCGGCAGTTCCAGCGGTTTGGGCGACTCGCCTTCGGCCAGGCGAGTCAGCTTGCCGTCCACGGTGGCGCCGTTCTCCATGCTCAACTGGCGATACTGGATATTGCCGACCACGCGTGCATTGGAGTGCAGCTCCAGCAGGTGTTCGACATACAGGTCACCAATGATGGTCCCATCGATCAGCGCGTCGTAACTGCTGACATTCCCCTCGATCCGACCTTCCGCACTGAGCGCCAGCAGGCTGGCGGCTCCGGGCTTGTGGCAGACATTGCCTTTCACGGTACCGAGAATCTTCAGGCCATCCTGGAACTGCATATCGCCGACCAGATCGACGTTGCCCGAGAGCAGGCTGGAGAACTTGTCCACCGACACCTGCGGGCCTTTCTTCTTGCTGTTGCTGAACATCGCAATTCCTCGCGCGTACTACTTGCCAGGTTTCTGCTGGCGGTAGAAGGCCAGCTCAGTCTTGAGTTTCTTGATTTCGGCGGACATCGAATCGATGCGCTGCATCAGCTGTTCTCGATTGGCGCGGTCCTCGTCGCCCTGCAGGCGTTTGTCCTCCAGTTCGGCGGTCAACTGCTCGACCTGCACACGCAGCGCCTGGAGTTCATCAGCCTGTACACGGCCCGCCACCTCACCCTGGTGGCGCATCAACCAGACGCCCGCCAGCGCCGCTGCCAGCAAGAGAACCAGGAGCAAGGCCGCGCGGCCCAACGCCGCGGAACCACGAGGAACATGGGGGCGGTGCTCGGCGCGCAGCAGGTCGCGGGTGGAGGGCTTCCTAGTCCGAGGCCATACCATCGCTATCGATCTCCATGCCTCCCAGAGAGAGGAAGTTCTGTGGGTCGACGAATTCGCCGTGGTAAAGCACTTCGAAATGCAGGTGCGGCCCCGTGGAGCGGCCGGTGGAACCCACCTTGGCAATTTCCTGCCCCGGCAGCACTACGTCGCCCACTTTCACCAGCAGTTTCGAGGCGTGGGCATAGCGCGTGACCAGGCCATTGCCATGGTCAATCTCCACGCGATTGCCATAGGAGGGATTCGGCCCTGCGACGATGACGCGTCCACCAGCGGCCGCATGGATCGGGCTGCCGGTCGGCGCCGAGAAGTCCTGGCCAGAGTGGAACGCCAGGTGGTGATTGAAGGGGTCGAGCCGGTTGCCGAAAGGCGACCCCAGGCGCGCCTGCTCCATCGGGCGACGGGCGGGAATGGCCATGAAGTCGGCGTTGCGCCGCGCCACCTGGTCCATCAACAGGTCGAATACCCGGCGCAGGCATTTTGCCGAGCGCTCGCTCCGCTCCAGATCGACGTCGGAAGCGGGCAGCGGTTCTGCACAAGGGCGCGGTGGCAGCAGGATGCCGCCTTTGCCCTTGGTGGTCGGCGCCTGGGGCTTTGGCGCGAGATCAGGGTCGACCTTGGACAGTTTGCGCGCGATTTCCTCGTGGCTGTCGACGGCCTTGAGCAGGTAAGTGGCGTCTTTCTCCAGCACTTGCAGGCGACCGGCCAGCTCCCCTATCCGCTCCGCTGCGAAACGCTCGGCGGAATCATCTTCCGAGGGGGCGGGTGCGCTCGCGACGACGGGCATCGGCACCGGCTCGACGTTGGTCCGGCCCACCCAGACACCGACCACGAAGGCCACCACAGCGAATAGCAGCGCCGTGCAGCCGGCCACCAGCAGGAACCGGCGCCGATCGATCAGCTGCAGGTCCGAACGGGTCAATGCCTGCCGAGTTGGTGAAAGGAAGCTCATGGGAGGTACCGTTGAATCTTTTGAAACCCGATCCTGGTCGGACCGGGCTGCACAGGGTACCTGTTATTGAAAGCTTCGCAGCGGCGAAACACTGAAAAATGTAAATAAATAAGAAGAAATCATCCCATCTGAGAAGACTTTCAGATGTTTCCCACTAACACCTTCACAGTATCCCAGTGAATCAAACTGCCACTACACCGGCAGAACAGCCTCGATCTCCTGCAATCGATGGTCTTCCAGGCGCAGCTGGCGCGGGTGGAATCGTTTCAGGCTGAGACGGTGGCCAATGCTGACCAGGGTGACGCCTGGCAATTGGTCCAGCAGCACCTGGTAGAGCGCAGCTTCGTCGGTTTCGTCCAGTGCGGAAGTCGCCTCGTCGAGGAATAACCACTGCGGCGCATAAAGCAGTGCACGGGCGATGGCCAGACGCTGCTGCTCGCCCGGAGACAGCACACGCTGCCAATGGTCGGCTTCACCCAGGCGCGGCACCAGCGAATCCAGGCGGCACAGGTGCAGCACCTGTTTCAGTTGCTCGGGATCGTGACGATCGCCCTGCTCCGGATAGCAGAGCGCCTCGGCGAGGGTGCCGATGGGCAGGTAGGGTTTCTGCGGGACGAACAGACTGCGCGCCTCAGGCATCTGCACAACGCCGCTGCCGTAGCGCCACAGGCCGCTCATGGCGCGCAGCAGGGTGCTCTTGCCACCGCCGGACGGGCCACCGATCAGTACGTGCTCCCCGTTGTTGATCGCCAGGCTGGTGGGCTGCAGCAGCTCGCGACCGTTGCCCAGGCTCAGGGTAAGGTTCTGCAGTTGCAGCAAGTCGCCGGACTTGCGCACGTCGATGTTCGCCGACTCCTGGGCGATGTCGGCCATGGCTCCGCGGAAGCTCAGCAGACGGTCGCAGGTGGCGCGCCAATTGGCGAGGCTGGCGTACGCATCGATGAACCAGCTCAGGCCGTCCTGCACGTTGCCGAAGGCGGAGTTGATCTGCATGAGCTCGCCGAGTTGGATCTTGCCGGCGAAATAACGCGGGGCGGCGACCACCAGGGGGAAGATGATGGCGATCTGGGCATAGCCGGAGCTGAAGAAGGTCAAGCGCTTCTGCACCTTCATCAGCTCCCAGAAGTTGCCCCAGACATTGCGGAAGCGCGTCATCAGCCGTTCGTTCTCGTTGGCCTCGCCGTTGTACAGGGCGATGCTCTCGGCATTCTCGCGCACCCGGACCAGGCCGAAACGCAGATCCGCCTCGAAGCGCTGTTGCTGGTTGTTCAGGGTGATCAGGCGGCGCGCGATCAGGTGCGTCAGCCAGCTGCCAACCGCCGCGTAGAGCAGCGCTGCCCAGAACATGTAGCCGGGAATGGTGATGCCGAGGATTTCGATGCTGCCGGAAACGCCCCAGAGGATGACCGAGAAGGACACCAGGCTGACGACGTTGCGGATCAGGCCAAGACCCAGGGTCAGGGTGGTATCGGTGAAGTTGTTGAGGTCTTCGGTCAGGCGCTGGTCGGGGTTGTCGGTATGGCCGCGCTGCTCGAGGCGGTAATAGTTCTTGTCGCCCAGCCAGGCGGCGAAGTGCTTCTCCGTCAGCCAGCGGCGCCAGCGGATGGTCAGCATCTGGGTCAGGTAGAGGCGGTAGACGGCGATCAGGATCGCGGCGGCGGCAATGCCGCAGAAGTACAGGACCAGCCGGATGAAGGAGTCGACATCCTTGTTCTGCAGGGCGTTGTAGAAGTCACGGTACCAGCTGTTGAGCCAGACCGAGACGGCCACACCCACCAGCGAGAGGGCGATGACCACGATCAGCAGCAACCAGGCCATGCCCTTCTCTTCGCTGCGCCAGTAAGGCGCGGTGAGGTGCCAGACTCGGTGGAAGAAGCGGCTGCGAACGGCATCGTTCGCGGCGCGGTACTCGGCGCTGTCGGTCATGGAATGGGCTCGCACGGCTGTACATACAAAAAAGGAGCGCTCATTGGCGCTCCTTTGTGTTATCGATCGCTTAACGCCTCACCGGGCGCTTCTGCAGCTTACGTTGCAATGTGCGCCGGTGCATACCCAGCGCTCGGGCGGTCGCGGAGATGTTGCCGTCATGTTCGGCAAGCACGCGCTGGATATGTTCCCACTGCAGGCGGTCGACCGACATGGGGTTTTCCGGCACCAGGGTCTCCAGGTCGGCGTGCTGCGACAGCAGTGCAGTGAGCACATCGTCGGCGTCGGCCGGTTTGCACAGGTAGTTGGTGGCGCCGCGCTTGATGGCTTCCACCGCGGTGGCGATGCTGGAATAGCCAGTGAGGATCACTACGCGCATCTCGGCGTCGAGCTCAAGCAGCTTAGGCAGCAGCACCAGGCCGGAGTCGCCGTCCATCTTCAGGTCCAGCACGGCGTAGTCGGGCAGATCGTCCTTGGCCATGGCCAGGCCTTCCTCGGCGGAGCCGGCGACCGACACCCGCAACCCGCGACGGGCCATGGCGCGGGCCATGACGCGGGTAAAGGTGGCATCGTCGTCCACCAGCAGCAGGTGGGGCTGCTCTTCGCCTTCGAACAGGATCTCTTCGCTCATGGTACTTCCTCGCGGGCGCGGCGATCAGGCCACGCCATAGCTTCTGGGCAGACGCAACTCGGTCAGAGTGCCGCCATCTTCATGGTTATACAACTTCACCGTTCCACCTGCGCGGGTCACGCTGGCCTGGCTCAGGAACAATCCCAGGCCGAACCCCTTGCCCTTGGTGGTGAAGAACGGCTTGCCGAGCTGTTCGGCAATCGCCAGCGGCACGCCCGGGCCCTGGTCGCGGATGCTCAGGCAGATTTCCCCGGCATCCCAGTCCAGGCGGATATCCAGGTCGTCCGGGCAGGCGTCCGTCGCATTATTGAGCAGGTTCAGCAGCGCCTGGCTCAGGTCGGTCGGCGGAGTCATCCGCGGTGCCTTGCCCTTGCCGAGCGTCTGGTAGCGATAGCTCGCCTCCGGGCGCATCAAATGCCAGCGCCGCAGCACCGCTTCGACCCACTCGTTGGCGCCCTGCTCTTCCACCGCCTGGCGACGATCCGCTTCGGCGGCGCGTACCAG
Source organism: Pseudomonas sp. HS-18 (assembly GCF_020401845.1). NCBI lineage: Bacteria > Pseudomonadati > Pseudomonadota > Gammaproteobacteria > Pseudomonadales > Pseudomonadaceae > Pseudomonas > Pseudomonas sp. HS-18. Next base: position 1,186,466 of record NZ_CP084413.1, on the reverse strand, counting down.
GTGCTGCAGGGTGGTCTTGCAAAGCTTGACCTGCTCCTGCAGCAGGGCGAGATCTTCCTGCAACATCGGCTGGTCCGCATTGGTCTGGCGCAATTCCTTGAGCAGTACGCTCATGGTCGCCAGCGGCGTGCCCAGTTCATGGGCGGCGCCGGCGGCCTGGGTGGCCACGGCCAGCAGTTGCTGGTCACGCATGCCTTCCTCGCGACGCTGCGCCTGCAACTGCTCCTGGCGGCGCAGCGACTCGGACATGCGGGCGACGAAGAAGGTGATCAGTGCGGCGGCCAGGGCGAAGCTCAGCCACATGCCATAGATAAGGAGGTTGTCGCGTTGTCCCGCAGCCATCTCCAGCGGGTGGAACCACACCAGCAGCACCGTGTAGCTGGCCAGCGCCAAGCCTGCCAGGGCGATGGTGTAGAGCCATGGCAGGGTCGCGGCGGCGATGGTCAGCGGCACCAGGTAATAAGAGACGAAGGGGTTGCTCGAACCACCGGAGTAGTACAGCAGCACACTGTGGATGACCAGGTCGCAGGCGAGCTGGACGGCGTACTCCAGCTCCGTGACCGGCCACGGGCCGCGCAGGCGCAACGCCGTGCCCAGGCAGAGCACAAGGGAGACACCGAGGGTCACGCCCAGCGCAAGCCAGGGCAGTTGAATCAGTTGGGCCTTGTAGGCGAGCCCGACCGAACCGGCCTGGGCGGCAAGCACGAGAATACGGATGAGCGTCAGATGCAGAAGGTTCTGACGACTGGCGGAAAGCTGGAAAACCGGTGGGCGCATGGTGAATTCCGGAATTTGCGCGAGTATAGCCAAGAGCCCCCTCTCCTTTATGCGGCATAGCGCCACAGCATACTCCAGCGCGGCCCGCGTCGGCCGCCTCGCACCGAAACAATTGGTGACATCCGTCAATAACCCGGATCGGAACGAATCCTCGTCAAAGGGTCTGACAGTCCTCGCCACTGGCTCTACTAAGCTGTGGCCGGGACATTTTCTGGAGCAAGGAGTCATCCATGTCTGTACTGAAGAAACCCTTCACCGCCATCGCCGCCGCCATCGCCCTGTGCGCCACCAGCCTGGGAGCCCTGGCAGACGAACCTCGCTACAACCAGGTTTCGCTGCGCGCCGAGGTCAGCCAGGAAGTTGCCCACGACCTGATGCACGTGACCCTGTTCAGCGAAGGCCAGGCCAGCGATCCGGCCAAGCTGGCCAGCGAGACCACCACCGCGCTGAATGCAGCCGTGGAGCAGGCACGCAAGGTGAAAGGCGTGACCGTCAGCCTGGGCAGCCGCAACAGCTACCCGGTGTATGACGACAAGGGCCAGAAGATCACGGCCTGGCGCGAGCGCGCGGAAATCCGTCTGGAGAGCACCGACTTCGCCGCCCTCTCGCAACTCACCGCCGACCTGCTGGGCAAGTTGAAGATGGGCAGCATGGACTTCAGCATCGCCGACGCCACTCGCGCGAAGAACGAGGACGCGATGATGAAGGGCGCCGTGGATGCCTTCAAGGCCCGCGCCCAGGTACTCACCGACGCGCTCGGCGGCAAGGGCTACAAGCTGGTCAGCCTGAACCTGAACACCTCCGGCGCGCCACGGCCGATGCCGGTGATGCGCATGGCCGCCGCCAAGTTCGCCTCCATGGATTCGGCACCGGCGCAGGAAATCGAAGCCGGCACCAGCCAGGTCACCGTCAGCGCCGACGGCACGATCGAGGTGCAGATGCCGTAACACCTAAGGCCTTTTCCAGCGCGGCGCCTTGGGGGACCGGGGCGCCGCCGCTCGACCGCACGGTTCCCATTGTCGAAATTGCGACATTCCCTTGCACCCGCGTCACAACTTCTACACTCATCCCGGTTAGACGCTTGCACCCGGCATGTGCCGTGCATAGCTTCACGCAACGCAGCTCACGAGGCTGCCCCTCGATGACAACCAGAATAAACAGAGGTCCCAATGCGTAAGAACGCCGTCATCCGCGCCATGATTGCCGCTGGGCTGATCGCCAGCGCCCCGCTCGCCCACGCCGCCAACAACCTGGTCTACTGCTCCGAAGGCAGCCCCGCGGGCTTCGACCCCGGCCAGTACACCACCGGCACCGACTTCGATGCCTCGGCGGAAACCGTGTTCAACCGCCTCACCCAGTTCGAGCGCGGCGGCACCCAGGTCATCCCGGGCCTGGCGGAAAAGTGGGACGTATCCGATGACGGCAAGACCTACACTTTCCACCTGCGCTCCGGCGTGAAGTTCCACACCACCGACTACTTCAAGCCGACCCGCGAGTTCAACGCCGACGACGTGCTGTTCACCTTCAACCGCATGCTCGACAAGAACCATCCGTTCCGTAAGGCGTACCAGACCGAATTCCCCTACTTCACCGACATGGGCATGGACGCGAACATCGCCAAGGTGGAGAAGGTCGACGACAAGACCGTCAAGTTCACCCTCAACGAAGTTGACGCGGCGTTCATCCAGAACCTCGCCATGAGCTTCGCCTCGATCCAGTCCGCCGAATACGCCGACCAGTTGCTCAAGCAGGGCAAGGCCAGCGACATCAACCAGAAGCCCATCGGCACCGGCCCGTTCGTGTTCAATCGCTACCAGAAGGACGCGATGATCCGCTTCAAGGCCAACCCGGACTACTGGAACAAGGGTGAGGTGAAGATCGACAACCTGATCTTCGCCATCAACACCGACGCCTCGGTGCGTATGCAGAAGCTCAAGGCCAACGAGTGCCAGATCACCCTCTTCCCGCGCCCGGCCGACCTGGAGGCGCTAAAGAAGGACCCGAACCTGAACATGCCGTCTCAGCCGGGCTTCAACCTCGGCTACATCGCCTACAACGTCCTGCACAAGCCGTTCGACAAGCTCGAAGTGCGCGAGGCGCTGGACATGGCGGTGAACAAGAAGGCGATCATCGACGCCGTCTACCAGGGCGCTGGCCAGCTCGCCGTGAACGGCATGCCGCCGACCCAGTGGTCCTACGACGACAGCATCAAGGACGCCGGCTACAACCCGGAGAAGGCCAAGGAGCTGCTGAAGAAGGCCGGCGTCGCCGAAGGCACCGAGATCACCCTGTGGGCCATGCCGGTGCAGCGCCCGTACAACCCCAACGCCAAGCTGATGGCCGAGATGCTGCAGTCCGACTGGGCCAAGGTCGGCATCAAGGCGAAGATCGTCACCTACGAGTGGGGCGAGTACATCAAGCGCGCCAAGGGCGGCGAGCACGACGCCATGCTGATCGGCTGGAGCGGCGACAACGGTGACCCGGACAACTGGCTGGGCACCCTCTACGGCTGCGATGCCGTGGACGGCAACAACTTCTCCAAATGGTGCGACCCGGCCTACGACAAGCTGATCAAGGATGCCAAGCGCACCCCGGACCAGGCCAAGCGCACCGAGCTGTACAAGCAGGCCCAGCACATTCTCAAGGAGCAGGTGCCGATCACCCCGATCGCCCACTCCACCGTGTACCAGCCGATGCGCAAGACGGTGCAGGATTTCAAGATCAGCCCGTTCGCGCTGAACTCGTTCTACGGCGTCAGCGTCGGCAAGTAAGGCCAATGGCCGCCGGCAACCGCCGGCGGCCAAAGCCCCGACCGCCAGCCCCATGCCCAGCCATTTCCGCAAACGGCTCTCCGGGATGATCCTGGCGAGCCTGCTCGGCTGCACCTCGGCATTCGCCCAGCCCCTGGTGGTCTGCACCGAGGCCAGTCCCGAGGGCTTCGACATCACCCAGTACACCGCCGCGACCACCGCCGATGCTTCCGCCGAGACGGTCTTCGAGCGCCTGGTGCAGTTCGCCCCCGGCAGTACCCGCGTGGTACCTGCGTTGGCAGAGAGCTGGGAGATAAGCGACGACGGACTGCAGTACACCTTCGCCCTGCGCCAGGGCGTGAAATTCCACAGCACCGACTACTTCACGCCGACTCGCGGGTTCAACGCCGACGATGTGCTCTGGAGCTTCCAGCGCCAGCTCGACCCGAAGCACCCATGGAACAGGCTGGCCCCGCGCGGCTTTCCCTATGCCGAGGCAATGGGCCTGCCCGGCCTGATCGGCGCGGTGGAAAAGCTCGACGACTACCACGTGCGCTTTACCCTCAGGCATCCCGAGGCGCCCTTCCTCGCCGACCTCGCGATGGGTTTCGCCTCCATTTATTCCGCCGAGTACGGTGACCTGCTGCTGGCTGCCGAGAAGGCCGACCAGTTGAACAACCTGCCCATCGGCACCGGCCCCTTCATCTTCCAGCGCTACCAGAAGGACGCTCAGGTGCGCTTCACCGCCAACCCTGATTACTGGGGCGGCAAGCCGAAGATCGACCGCCTGCTGCTGGCGATCACTCCCGACCCGAACGTACGCATCCAGAAGGTCAAGGCCGGCGACTGCCAGATAGCCGTCTACCCCAAGCCCACCGACGTGCCCGCGCTGCGCCAGGACCCGAAACTCAAGGTCGAGGAACTGGACTCCCTGCTGGTCGCCTACGTCGGCATCAATACCCGGCACAAACCGCTGGACGATGTGCGCGTGCGCCAGGCGATCAATCTCGCCTTCGACCGCGATGCCTACCTGCGCGCACAGTTCGGCGAAGGCGCCGCAACGCTGGCTGTGGCGCCCTATCCGCCGACACTGTGGGGTTCCGATCCGCAGCTCAAGGTCTGGCCCCACGACCCGGCGCGCGCCAGGCAACTGCTGGAAGAAGCCGGTATCAAGCCCGGCCTGAAACTGTCGATCTGGACCCGCCCCGGCGGCGGCCCGACCAACCCCAACCCCGGCATCGGCGCGCAGATGCTGCAGGACGACCTGGGCAGGATCGGCATCCAGGCGGACATCCGCGTCTTCGAATGGGGAGAGCTGATCAAGCGTGCCAAGCAGGGCGAGCACGACCTGATCTTCATGGGCTGGGCCGGCGACAATGGCGACCCGGACAACTTCCTCACGCCGAACCTGTCCTGTGCGGCGGCGAAAAGCGGCGAGAACCAGGCCGGCTGGTGCAACGCGGAGTTCGACGAACTACTGCGCAAGGCCCGCGCCATTACCGACCAGGAAACCCGCGCGGACCTCTACCGCCAGGCGCTGGCGGTCTACCAGCGCGAGGCGCCGTGGATCGCCCTGGCCTACCCGAAGCAGTTCGCCGTGGTGCGGCCTGGCGTAACAGGCTTTACCCTGAGCCCGCTGGGTTCGAACAATTTTTCCCGTGTGCAGCTACAGGGCTCGCCGGGACCATAACGACAAGGACCAGACCTCAAAAGGGTCGATGTCGACAAGAACGGACCGCCCATGACGCGGCCCAACCGTGACCATCCCATGTGGAGAACTCCCCACAATGCTGTCCTTCATTGCCCGGCGCTTCGGGCTACTGATACCGACCTTCTTCGGCGTCACCCTGCTCACCTTTGCGCTGATCCGCCTGATTCCGGGCGACCCCGTGGAAGTGATGATGGGTGAACGCCGCGTCGACCCGCAGATGCACGCCGAGGCCATGCACCGCCTGGGCCTCGACAAGCCGCTTTACCAGCAGTATCTCGACTACATCGGGAACCTCGCCCAGGGCAATCTCGGCGAGTCGCTGAAAACCCGCGAGAGTGTCTGGCACGAGTTCCTCACCCTGTTCCCGGCGACCCTGGAGCTGTCCCTGGCGGCCCTGTTGTTCGCCGGCACCTTCGGCCTGCTCGCCGGGGTGGTCGCCGCGCTCAAGCGCGGCTCGCTGTTCGACCACGGGGTGATGACGATCTCCCTGGCCGGCTACTCGATGCCGATCTTCTGGTGGGGCCTGATCCTCATCATGCTGTTCTCCGTCAGCCTGGGCTGGACGCCGGTGTCCGGGCGCCTCGACCTGCTCTACGACATCGAGCCGAAAACCGGCTTCATGCTCATCGACACCCTGCTCTCGGATGAAGACGGTGCCTTTATCGATGCCGTGCGCCACCTGATCCTGCCGGCCATCGTGCTGGGCACCATCCCGCTGGCGGTGATCGCCCGGATGACCCGCTCCTCGATGCTCGAAGTGCTGCGCGAAGACTATGTGCGCACGGCTCGCGCCAAGGGTCTGTCGCCAGCGCGCGTGGTGTTCGTGCACGCCCTGCGCAACGCGATGATCCCGGTGCTCACCGTGTTCGGCCTGCAGGTCGGCACTCTGCTGGCCGGCGCCGTACTGACCGAGACCATCTTCTCCTGGCCGGGCATCGGCAAATGGCTGATCGAGGCGATTGGAGCGCGCGACTACCCGGTGGTACAGAACGGTATCCTGCTGGTGGCGACGCTGGTGATCCTGGTCAACTTCCTGGTGGACATCCTCTACGGACTCGCCAACCCCCGTATCCGCCATCAACGCTGAGGAGCCGACGCCATGAGTACCCTTGCCAAAGCTCCCGCCAGCGACCCGAGCCTGGTCTACCCCTCCCCGCTGAAAGAATTCTGGCACGCCTTTTCGCGCAACAAAGGCGCGGTCGGCGGCCTGCTGTTCATGCTGGTCATCGTGTTCTGCGCAGTGTTCGCGCCGTGGGTCGCCCCCCACGACCCGAGCGAGCAGTACCGCAACTTTTTCCTCACACCGCCGGTCTGGGCCGAAAGCGGCCAGTGGCAGTTCCTGCTGGGCACCGACGAAGTGGGCCGAGACCTGCTCTCGCGGCTGATCTACGGCGCACGTCTATCGCTGATGATCGCTCTGACCTCAGTACTGGTTTCGATGATCCCCGGCATCTTCCTCGGCCTGCTCGCCGGCTTCTCGCCGACCCGCCTTGGCCCGGTGATCATGCGCCTGATGGACATCATGCTGGCGCTGCCCTCGCTGCTGCTGGCGGTGGCCATCGTCGCCATCCTCGGCCCGGGCCTGATCAATACCGTGATCGCCATCGCCATCGTCTCGCTGCCGGCCTACGTGCGCCTGACCCGCGCCGCGGTCATGGGCGAACTGAACCGCGACTACGTCACCGCCTCGCGCCTGGCGGGTGCCGGCACCCTGCGCCTGATGTTCGTCACCGTGCTGCCCAACTGCATGGCGCCGCTGATCGTGCAGGCCACCCTGAGCTTCTCCTCGGCGATCCTCGACGCCGCCGCATTGGGCTTCCTCGGCCTGGGCGTGCAACCGCCGACGCCCGAGTGGGGCACCATGCTGGCCTCCGCGCGCGACTATATCGAGCGCGCCTGGTGGGTCGTCTCGCTGCCCGGCCTGACCATCCTGCTCAGCGTGCTGGCGATCAACCTGATGGGCGACGGCCTGCGCGATGCGCTGGACCCGAAGCTGAAGAATGCGGCGTGAGGAGCATGCAGATGGATACCCCCGTGCTCTTCGTAGGACTGAAGCGTCCCTCTCGTTCCCACAAGAAGAACAAAAGCCTGATGGAGACCGCCGTATGAGCCTCCTCGACCTGCGCAATCTTTCGGTGCGCTTCGGCGACCGCAATGCCATCCCGGTAGTGGATGGCCTCGACCTCTCGGTGGACAAGGGTGAAGTCCTGGCCATCGTCGGCGAATCCGGCTCCGGCAAGTCGGTGACCATGATGGCCCTGATGGGCCTGATCGACGCCCCCGGCATCATCACCGCCGACACCATGCAATTCGACGGCATCGACATGCTGCGTCTGAAAGGCCGCGAGCGTCGGCGCATCGTCGGCAAGGACATCGCCATGGTCTTCCAGGACCCGATGACAGCCCTCAACCCCAGCTTCACCGTCGGCTACCAGATCGAGGAAGTGCTCAAACTGCACCTCGGCCTGCGCGGCAAGGCCCTTCGCCAGCGCGCCCTGGAGCTGCTCGAACGGGTGGAAATCCCCGGCGCCGCCCAACGCCTGGACGCCTACCCGCACCAGTTGTCCGGCGGCATGAGCCAGCGCGTCGCGATCGCCATGGCGATTGCCGGCGAGCCCAAGCTGCTGATCGCCGACGAGCCGACCACCGCGCTGGACGTGACCATCCAGGCGCAGATCATGGAGCTGCTGCTGAACCTGCAGCGCGACCAGGGCATGGCGCTGATCCTGATCACCCACGACCTCGCCGTGGTCGCCGAGACCGCCCAGCGCGTCTGCGTGATGTACGCGGGCCAGGCGGTGGAGATCGGCCAGGTGCCGGCATTGTTCGACCTGCCGACCCATCCCTATACCGAAGCGCTGCTCAAGGCGATCCCGGAACACAGTGCCGGTGAAGAGCGCCTGGCTACCCTGCCCGGCATCGTTCCCGGTAAATACGATCGCCCTCAGGGCTGCCTGCTGTCGCCACGCTGTCCCTACGTGCAGGACAACTGCCGCAGCGTACGCCCGGCGCTGGAAGCCCATGAGCGCGGCGCCGTGCGCTGCTTCTACCCGCTCAACCTGAACACCGAGGTGGCCCGATGAACGCCGTTCTGACCGCCCGCGACCTGACCCGTCACTACGAAATCTCCCAGGGCCTGTTCAAGCCCCACGCCCTGGTCCGCGCGCTCAACGGCGTGTCCTTCGACCTGCAGGCCGGCAAGACCCTGGCCGTGGTCGGCGAATCCGGCTGCGGCAAGTCCACGCTCGCCCGCGCGCTGACCCTGATCGAAGAACCCACCTCCGGCTCGCTGCAGATCGCCGGCCAGGAAGTGAAAGGCGCCAACCACGAGCAGCGCAAACAGTTGCGCCGCGACGTGCAGATGATCTTCCAGAACCCCTACGCCTCGCTCAACCCACGACAGAAGATCGGTGACCAACTGGCCGAGCCGCTGGTGATCAACACCAATCTGTCGCGCGCCGAGCGCCGCGAGCGCGTGCAGGCGATGATGAAGCAGGTCGGCCTGCGCCCCGAGCACTACCAGCGCTACCCGCACATGTTCTCTGGCGGCCAGCGCCAGCGCATCGCGCTGGCCCGCGCCATGATGCTGCGGCCCAAGGTGCTGGTGGCGGACGAACCGACCTCCGCGCTGGATGTGTCGATCCAGGCCCAGGTGCTCAACCTGTTCATGGACCTGCAGCAGGAGTTCGGCACCGCCTACGTGTTCATCTCCCACAACCTCGCCGTGGTCCGCCACGTCGCTGACGATGTGCTGGTGATGTACCTCGGCCGCCCGGCGGAAATGGGCCCGGCGGACAAGCTCTACGAGCGCCCGCTGCATCCCTACACCCAGGCGCTGCTCTCGGCCACCCCGGCGATCCACCCCGACCCGAGCAAGCCGAAGATCAAGATCCAGGGCGAGCTCCCCAACCCTCTCAACCCGCCCAGCGGCTGCGCCTTCCACAAGCGCTGCCCCTACGCGACCGAGCGCTGCAGGACCGAGGTACCGGAGCTGCGGCTGCTGGATGAGCGACAAGTCGCCTGTCATCACGCCGAGCAGTTCCTGAACTGATGCGAAACGGGCCGGTCATAGGCCGGCCCTCTTTCGGATACAGCTGCGTCCTACAGCGCAGCGGGAACAGGCCTACGGCCTGATCCAGAACGTCCCGCTAGGGTGGCGTCCCGCCACCGTCCCGCACCGCAGTGGCCGTTATCCACAGGGCCACACTCCACATGCTGCTGTTCTTCCTCCTGCTGATCCTCGTCACCGCCATCGTCGCCAATGTGCAGTTGCACAAGTGGAAGCGGCAACAGCGGATGGACGTGCGCGCGGCAGTGAAATCACGGAAGAAATCGTCGACGACGAAGAAAAAGGCGCCGGGGGACGTCGATCTCGACGAGATCGACTGGAGTGGGCTCGACCAGGATGAACTGGACTTCAGCGCACCGCCCTCGCCAGCGCCAAAGCCGCCGCCCGCGTCGGTTCGTGCCACGGCTCCTGCCCAGCCGTCTGCCGAGGTCAAACCGACAGTCGAGCCCCGGGACGAGTTCTTTCCCCTGGAACGGGCATTGCCACCGGGACAGCTGACGGCTGCCCAACGCGACGAAGCCATGGCACAACTGCTCAAGGCCAGCCTGCATATCCCCACTCCGGAACCCGGCGAGAGGCATGTGGTGCTGGATATGGACGGCGGCAGCTACGTGCCGGTCGCCACGCACCCAGCCGCGGCGGCGATCGCCCTCGGGCATCTCGCCGAGAGCCTGCAACAGCGCAAGGGCGCGCAGCTGCTGCGCGAGTTGCGCGGCAAGGAACTCGGCCTGCTGGTGGTCGCGCGCAATCCGCAGAAGCCGTCCGTGGCACGGCTGTGGAAAATCCTCCCAGAAGACCTGTAGGAGCGAGCTTGCTCGCGAACAGGCCAAGCGGCGGAGTCAGTTCGCGAGCACGCCCGCTCCCACGAAGAGCCGTTTGCGCTGTTCTGCAACTTGCTCACCACCGCACCGAAACTGTCCCTACAGATCACGGATCAGCGCCAGGCGCACGCCGAAGCCCAGCAGAATGCCGCCGAAGCCCCACTGCTGCACCCGCTGCATCGCCCTGTGCCGCGCCAGCCAGCGGCCCATGCGCTCGCCGCTGACGGCGTAGAAGCTGTCAAAGCCCAGCCCGACCACCACCAGCACACCGCCCAGCAGCGCGAATTGCAGTGCCAGCGGCCCGTTCTGCGGATGAATGAACTGCGGCAATAGCACCGAACAGAACAACAGCGCCTTGGGGTTGAGCAGATTGGTCAGCAGGCCACGCCGAAACGCCCGCCGGTAGCTCACTGTGGATAACCCGGCGCTCCCCTCCGCCAGCGGCACGCCAACCGGCGCTCGGAGCAACTGCAAGCCAATCCACGCCAGATAAAGGCCACCGCCGATGCGCACCGCATCGAACGTCCACGGCGCCGTGCGGAACAGCAGTGCCAGCCCGGTCGCCGCCAGCGCCACATGGCAGGCACGCGCCAGGCCCAGGCCGAGCGCGGTCGCCAATGCCGCGCTGCAGCCCTCGCGGGCACCGGTGTGCAGCAGGAGAATCATGTCCGGCCCGGGCAGCAGGTAGACCATCGCCAGGGCCAGCAGGAAGACGCCGATATCCACAGGAGCCACTCCGAAGAAGACATTGTGGATAAGGATTCTATGCCTGAAGCTTGGAGCAGGTGCTTGCGTATTCCACCAGTACAAAGCTGCCAATTGGCATACTCTGCCACTCTGAAGCCACTTGATCAGCCAATCATGCCAAGCCCAAAACTGGACGCCTACGACCACCGCATCCTCGCCGCCCTGCAGCGCGACGGCCGCCTGACCAACGTGCAGCTTGCCGAGGAAATCGGGCTCTCCCCTTCGCCCTGCCTGAGGCGCGTGCGCATCCTCGAAGAGGCCGGGATGATCCGCGGTTACCACGCCGAACTGGGCCGCGACGAAGTCGGCCTGGGCTTGACGGTGTTTGTCGGCGTGAAGGTCGAGCGCCACAGCGATACCAGCGCTGCCGCCTTTCGCCAGGCGGTGATCGACTTGCCGGAGGTCATCTCGGTGCATCTGGTCAGCGGCGAGTCGGACTTCCTCCTGCAGGTGGTGCTGCCGGACCTGCGCGCCTACGAGCAATTCCTCACCGGCACCCTGCTCAAGCTGCCGGGCGTCAGCGACATCCGCAGCAACTTCGCCATCCAGACGGTGAAAGAGTCGGCGCCCCTGCCGTTACGGCACTTGCCTAAGTAGCGAAAAACCTCAGGAACGCGCGCAGGTCCGCCTGCGCCTGTTCCACGCTCGCCTCGACAACGCGCACCTCGCTGTGCGCCGGGCATTGCGCCAGGCGGCCGATGTCCAGCGGGTGCAGCACGCCCAGCAGCGGGTAGCCACCCATGGTCTGCCGGTCGGCCAGCAGGATGATTGGCTGGCCGTCCGGCGGCACCTGGATGGCGCCCTCCACTACTCCCAACGACCACTGCCGGCGGGGCGCGCCCAGGGCTTCGCCGCGCAGGCGCACGCCCATGCGGTCGGATTGCGGGCTGATCTGCCAGGGCTGAGTGAAGAAAGCCCGGCGCTGTTCGGTGGTGAAGGCATCCGGGCCAGGCAAAACGCGCAGGACCGGGCATTCGCGGTAGTCCGGCCGATAGGGCCAGGGCACGTCGGCGCCACGGGAGAAATGCTCGCCTGCAGCGGTGCATTCCAGCACATCCCCCACGGCCAGGGTCTCGCCATTGCCGGCAAGACCTCCGAGCCTTTCCCGCGTCTGGGTCGAAACGCTACCCAGTACCAGTGCCGCACGGAAACCACCGGCAGCAGAGAGATAGGCGCGCTGTCCGGCACGGGCGAAACCGAGCTTGAGGCGCTGCCCGGCCCGAACATGAAAACGCGACCAAGCGGGAAGCGGTTCGCCATCGAGTTGTGCAGGCAGCTCGGCGCCGGTCAGCGCCAGCCAGGTATCGTCCTGCGCCTCCAGCTCCACGCCGCCCAGTGCGATCTCCAACAATGCTGTGCCGTAGGGGTTGCCGAGCAGGCGATTGGCCCAGGCCGCGGCGTGTTTATCCACAGGCCCGCCGGGAGAGATGCCGAGCCGCTGCCAGCCCTGGCGACCACCATCCTGCAGCAGGCACAGCGGGCCGCAGGCGATGACCGTCAGGCTCATGCGTCACCGCCCGCAGCGCGAAAAGCAGCTTCGTCGATGGGTACGAAGCGCACCCGATCGCCCACGGCCAGCGGGCAGGGAGGCGTCGCGCAGGGATCGAACAGACGCTGCGCGGCGCGTCCCAGCAGGTGCCAGCCGCCGGGCGAGGCCTGTGGATAAACCGCTGTCTGGCGCTCGGCAATGGCGAGGCTGCCGGCGGGAACCCGTGTGCGCGGCGTGGCCCGGCGCGGCAGGACGAGGCGCTCGTCCAACTCGCCCAGGTAGGCGAAGCCGGGGGCAAAGCCGATGGCGCCGACGCGGTAGTCGCGACCAGCGTGCAGGTCGATCACCTGGGTCGGCGTGAGCCCGCAGTGAAGGGCAACCTCGGCGAGGTCTTCACCGGCGTACCACACGGCAATTTCATGCAGCCGCTCCACTTCACCGGTCGCGGCCTCGCCTGGCCACTGCGCCAGCGCGGCCTGCACCTGGCGCTGCAACTGCGGCAAGTCCACGCGCAGCAGGTCGTAGTGAAGGAGCAAGGTCGTCCATCCCGCCACGCAATCGGTCAGCGCCGGGCCCAGTTCGGTGCGCAGGCGTTCGGACAGCCGAGCGATGCGCAGCGGCAAGGTGTCGTCGGGCTGTTCGGCCAGGGTGATCAGCAGCGCCGTGGCGCCGAAGGGCTCGAGACGGATCATGCCTGGTCCAGCAGGCCACGCAGGCGCCGCAGCACCGCCAGGGATTGGGGGTTGTCACCGTGCACGCAGAGGCTGTCGGCGCGCAGCCGCAGCGGGTTGCCGTCGATATCCGGGAAAGGTTCGCCGCGGGCGATGGCCAGGGCCTGGTCGAGAATGCGTTGCGGCTCGTGATGTACGGCATTGGCCAGGCGCCGCGGCGCGAGCTGGCCGTCGGGCAGGTAGGCGCGGTCGGCGAAGGCTTCGAACATCAGCGGTACATCTGCCACGTCGGCCAGTTGCAGCTCGCGACTGTTGTCGGCCAGGGCCAGCACCATCAGCGGCAGGCGCTTGCGATAGGCGGCGCAGGCGTCGAGCACGGCGCAGAGCAGCGCGTCGTCGCGCACCAGGTCGTTGTACAGCGCACCGTGGGGCTTCACGTAGGCCACCTGGGTGCCGGCGGCGCGGCAGAAGGCATCCAGCGCGCCGATCTGGTAGAGCACCAGGGCGTGGACTTCCTCGGGCGAGCAGTTCATGTGCCGGCGACCGAAGCCGGCGAGGTCCGGGTAGGCCGGGTGGGCACCGATGCTGACGCCCTGCTCCACCGCCAGGCGCACGGTGCGCTGCATGGTCAGTGGGTCGCCCGCGTGGTAGCCACAAGCGAGGTTGGCCTGGTCGATCAGCGGCATGGCGTGGGTGTCGTCGCCCATGCGCCAGGCGCCGAAGCTTTCGCCCATGTCGCAGTTGAGCAGGATTCGCGTCGTGCTCTCGGTCATTGGTGTCGCCGTCCTTCCAAGTTTCCTACAGGGTAAAGCAGACCATGGCCTTTGGCCTTCGGAGAATACTCACTCACGTTCAGGAGGAGTACTATCCCCGGTCTGTAGTAGCGGATACCTCCCCGAATGATCAAAGCCGCCATCCTGGCCGCCTTCGGCCTGAGCATCGTTTATGTCCACCTGCGTGGACGGGTGCGCCACAAGTTCACGCGCCAGCTGAGCGACCACTCCAGCTTCCTGGCGCCGATCAACTGCCTGATGTACCTGTTCTCCAAGGTACCCAGCCGCCCATACCTGGCGACCGAGCAGTTCCCGGAAATGCGCCTGCTGACCGAGAACTGGGAAGCCATCCGCAGCGAAGCGCTGCACCTGCGCGATGCCGGCAGCATCAAGCGCTCCGACCAGCTCAACGACGTCGGCTTCAATTCCTTCTTCAAGACCGGCTGGAAGCGCTTCTACCTGAAATGGTACGACGACAGCCATCCGTCGGCCGATGCGCTGTGCCCGAAGACCACCGAACTGCTGCGGCAGATTCCGTCGGTGAAGGCCGCGATGTTCGCCGAGCTGCCGCCGGGCTCGCGCCTGGTGCGCCACCGCGACCCTTACGCCGGCTCGCTGCGCTATCACCTGGGCCTGCTGACGCCGAACGACCCGGGCTGCTTCATCGAGGTGGACGGCGAGCGCTACCACTGGCGTGACGGCGAGGCGGTGGTGTTCGACGAGACCTACATCCACTACGCCGAGAACACCACGGAGCATGACCGGGTGATCCTCTTCTGCGACATCGAGCGACCGCTGAAGTACGGCTGGGTAACGGCCTTCAACCGCTGGTTCAGCCGCAACGTGATGGCCGCGGCAGCCTCGCCCAACGATGCGGGCGACAAGACCGGCGGCATCAACCGCGCGTTCGCCTCGCTGTACAAGATCCGCCTGCAGGGCAAGGCCCTGAAGAAGCGCAACCGCAAGCTGTACTACCTGCAGAAGTGGGGATTCTTCGCGGCGGTACTGGCGCTGTTCCTGTGGATCTGAGCGACTAGATTTAAGCGCTCCGCTATCAAAAAAGGCCTCCGCATTCGCGGGGGCCTTTTCGTTTGCGTCATTTGAGGAGCCCTGCGCAGGGCGGATAACCTGGAACAGGTTATCCGCTGACGGCCCATCGGCGGATAGCGCTGGCGCGTTATCCGCCCTACGAAAAGCCAGTCACGCTGAGCGTGGGAGCGGACTCCGTCCGCGATTGGCTAGACCCAACGCCCCATCAATACACGTCGCGCCGATAGCGCCCACCCTCCAGCAACCTCTCAACCTCGGTATCACCGAGCATCTCGCGCAAGGCACGGTCGACGCCTTCGGCCATGCCTTGCAGGCTGCCGCAGACGTAGATCACCGCCCCCTCTTCCAGCCACTGGGCGAGTGTTTCGGCGCTGGCGCGCAGGCGATCCTGTACGTAGAACTTCTCGGCCTGGTCGCGGGAGAAAGCGACATCCAGGCGTTGCAGTTCGCCGCGCGCCAGCATGCCCTCGAGCTCGTCGCGGCAGTAGAAGTCGTGGGCGATATTGCGCTCGCCGAACAGCAGCCAGTTGCGCGAACGGCCTTCGGCAACGCTCGCTTGCAGCAGAGCACGCAGGCCAGCGATACCGGTGCCGTTACCGATGAGGATCAGCGGGCGATCGTCCTCGGTGAGATGGAAGCTGCGGTTGCGCCGCAGGCGCAGCAGCAGGCTGCCGCCTTCGGGCAGGTATTGGGTCAGCCAGCCGGAGCAGATACCCAACGAACCGTCCGCGTGCTGCTCCTGGCGCACGATCAGCTCCATCGCGCCTTCGCTGCGCAATGAGGCGATGGAGTACTGGCGCACCGAGAGCTTGATCAGCGCATCAACCACCGCCTGGCCGTGCTGGCCGACCAGATGCTCCAGGTTCGCCGGCAACAGGCAGCCGGCCAGGGCGTCCTTGAGCGGCATGGCCAGGCCGTCGACCTGCACCTTGGCCGCGCCGTCGAGGCCAAGGCGTTCGAGCCAGCGGCTGACGAGGAATTCCGGTTGGCGGGGAACGATTTCCACCAGGTCGCCGGCGGCCCAGTCGATCTGTGAGTCGCTCGGCGCCCCGAGGCGCAACAGCCAGGTGGATTCGCCCTGGCTGCCGGGGTTCAGGTGCTCACGGCCACTCAGCGTCCAGACTTCGAAGGCCGGCGCGGTGAAGGCCACTTGCGGTGCGGTGCCGGAGAGTTCAGCGAGGCGTACCTGCCAGTCATGCAGCGCGGTGGCATCGCCATTGTCCACTTCCACGCCGTCGAACAGCGGGCGCGCGCCCTGCCCTTGCAGCCAGCTCTGCATGCGCCGGGCGAAGCCGCAGAAGTGCTCATACTGGCGGTCGCCCAAGGCGAGTACGGCGAAGCGCAGGTCGTTGAGGCCGAGGGATTGGCCGAGCACCTGGCGTTCGAAACCACGGGCACTGTCCGGCGCCTCGCCTTCGCCGAAAGTGCTGACCACGAACAGCGCATTACGGGTCTGCTCCAGCTGCGCACGGTCCAGCTTGCCCAGAGACTCGACGCGTACCGGCAGGCCAGCAGCCTGCAACTGGCCGGCGCTCTGCCAGGCCAGTTGTTCGGCGAAGCCGCTCTGGCTGGCGTAGCCGATCAACCAGGAGTCGGCACCACCAGCCGTAGTGCCCAGCTCGCCGCGGGCGGCCAGCGCTGCGCGCTTCTTGCGGCGGCGATCAAGGTAGAGCAGCCAGCCGGTGATGAAGAACAGCGGCATGGCCAGGCTGGCGAGCATCATCAGGATGCGCCCGGTGAGGCCGAAGTAGCTGCCCACATGCAGGGCGTAGACGCTGGTGAGCAGTTGCTTGCCGGCGCTGCTGTCGTTGTAGCGGCGGTCCTTGAGCAGCTTGCCGCTGGCCGGGTCGATGGTCATCTCGTTGAAGGCGCGCTCGTGGGCAGCGTCATCGAGAAGGTAGAACACGGTGGCCGGCTGGCCCTTCACCGGCGGCAGGCGCAGGTTGTAGGCAGTCATGGCGGAGCCGCCGGTCTGCTGGATGGTGTTCCAGATGGCGGTGGCATCGACTACCGGCGGCGGGCCCTCGGGCGCCGGGCCGCGCTTGCCGCCGCCCCGCTGGCCGCCCTTGGCCTGGCCGGCGGGGGCGTCGTCGAGCAGCTTGAACAGGCCGTTGCGATACCACTCGTAGGACCAGTACAGGCCGGTCAGCGAGGCCAGGAGGTAGAACACCAGGCACCAGGTGCCGGCCACGGCGTGCAGGTCCCAGTTGAAGGCGCGGCCTTTCTTGCGCCAGTCGAAGATCAGCCAGGTGCGCCAGTTCAGCGCCTTGCGCGGCCAGCGCAGGTACAGGCCGGAGAGGCAGAAGAAGATCAGGATCAGGGTGCAGGCGGCCGTGATCCGCTGGCCGACTTCGCCGGCGGCAAGGAAGCGATGCAGCTGCATGATGAACAGGAAAGCGCCCTCGCCCACTGGCGCGGGCAGGGCTTCTGCGGTGTAGGGGTCGACATACAGGGATTCGCCACGGCGCTGGCCCGGTGGCGGGGTGAAGAAGATGCGCGCGGACTCCACGCCCTCGGTCTTGAGCCAGAAGAAGGCGACCTTCTTGCCTGGTTCGGCGCTTTCCACCCGGCGGATCAGTTCGTCCATCGGCAGCACGGCTTCGGCGCGCTTTTCCACCACCAGGCTGTCGGGGTTGATGGCCCGCAGGATCTCATCCTGGAACGACAGCATCGCCCCGGTGATACCCATCAGGGCCAGCACAAGCCCTGCGCTGATACCGAACAGCCAATGCAACTGGAAAAGGACTTTCTTCAACACCGGGGCTTCACCTTCGGACACCCATCACGCAGGGCGGGCATTTTAATGAGAATGGCTCGCAAACGCAGCCGTTTTAACAATCTTTACCCTGGCCTTATCTTCGCCGCAGGCGGCCCGCGCAAAGAAAAGCCCCGGCCGAGGAGCATCGGCCGGGGCGGGGCGCCAGGAGTACGCGGCCCTTAGAAGTGGACGTTGCCCCCCAGCAGTGCGGTGCGGCCCGGAGCCACGTGCGCCATGTGGGTGCTGAAGACCTGGTCGAAGTAGCGCTTGTCGGTCAGGTTCTGCACGTTGAGCTGCAGGTCGACGTTCTTGCTGATCACGTACTTGGCCATGGCGTCGTAGCGCCAGTAGGACGGGATCATGGTGCTGTTGGCGGTGTTGCCGTACTGCTCATCGACGTAGGTTGCGCCGCCGCCCACGGTGAAGTTCTGTAGCACATCGTAGGTCGACCACAGGGTGAAGTTGTTCTGCGCGGTCTGCGGCATGCGGTTGCCCTCGTCACTGGCCACGCTGGACTTGAGGATCTCGCTGTCCAGGTAGGTGTAGCCGCCGAAGACTTTCCACTTGGGTGTCAGTGCGCCGCTGAAGCCAAGCTCCACGCCCTGCACGCGCTGCTCGCCATCGAGCACCTGGACGGTGGAGTCGTCCGGCGAGGCGACGCGGGCATTGGTCTTGTCGGTGCGGAAGATCGCCGCATTGAGCGACAGCGCTTCGTCGAAGAAGGCCCACTTGGTGCCGATCTCGTAGTTGCGGTTGCGCTCAGGGTCGAGGTTGGCGTTGGCCAGACTGAGGTCGCCACCGCCTTCGCCGGCGGTTTCGCCGCTGGGGTTGCTGGAGGTGGACCAGGCCGCATAAATGCTGCCGTTGGGCGCCGGCTTGTAGACCACGCCGAGCTGGTAGTTCCAGAAGTGGGTGTTGCTCTGGCGGTCGAAATCGCCGGCGGGCGAGCCGCGGCCGCCCGTGGAGTAGCCGCTGGAGCGGGTTTCGTAGTCGTCGTAACGCAGGCCGAGGTTGAGATCCCACTGCTCACTGAGCTTCAGGGTGTCGAACACGTAGGCCGAGGCGGTCTTGGTGTCGGTATCGGTGAAGGCGGCGCTGTCGGTGATGCTGCCAGTCCAGTGGTCGCCGGGGGTGGGCTTGTTCAGGCTGGTGCAGTCGCCGCTGGCGAGCAAGCCGGGGGTGCAGGTATTGCCGCTGCCGCCGCCGGGGGTAATGACATAGGGGCGGTTGTGCACGTCCTCGTAGCTGAACTCCATGCCGGTGACCAGGGTGTGGCCGACAAAACCGGTGTCGAAGGTGGCCTTCAGGTCAGTCTGGTTGACCCAGCCCTTGGAGGTGGAGTTACGGTTCTTCGAGGAGCGATAGACCAGCCCGTTGGCGACGTTGCCGCGGCTGTCGTCGGGGTTGGTGACGATGTAGTCAAGGGTGGTACGCACCAGGCGGAAGCTGTTGGACAGGGTCAGGTTGTCGTTCAGGTCATGCTCGATGCGGAAGGTGCCGGTGTCGGTGGTGCTCTTGCGGTAGTCGCGGTCGTTCAGGCCGTAGAAGTTGCTCTTGTCCACCGATACCGGCTTGCTCGGGTTGCGCTCGCTGCGCCCGGCCAGGGTCAGCGGAATGCCATAGTCGGGCATGTCGTCGGTGGACAGGTGGTAGTACGACAGCGTGGCACGGGTCGGGGTATCGAAGCCGAAGGTGACGGTCGGCGCCACGCCCCAGCGGCTGACGTTGACCTCGTCGCGGCCGGCGACGTTGGCATCGTGCTTCATCAGGTTCAGGCGGAAGGCCGCGTTGTCGCCCAGCCTGTGGTTGACGTCCAGGGTGGTGCGGCGGGTCTGATCGGTGCCCAGCACGATACTGGCATCGTTGAAGTCGGCCTGCTTGGCGGTCTTGCTGATCAGGTTCAGGCTACCGCCGGTGGACCCCGCGCCGGTGTAGGCCGAGCCCGGGCCCTTGCTCACTTCGATCTGTTCGATGTTGAAGATCTCGCGGGTTTGCGAGGCCACATCGCGCATGCCATCCAGGAATGTATCGCTCTCGGCGTTGAAACCACGGATGAACGGACGGTCGCCCGCCGGGTTGCCGCCCTCGCCGGCACCGAAGGTGATGCCGGGAGTGGAGCGCAGGGCGTCCTGCAGGGTCAGCGCGCCAGTATCCTTGATCACCTGCTGGGGGATCACGGTGACGGTCTTGGGCGTCTCCAGCAGCGGCGCGGTGTACTTCTCGTTGGAAGACTTCTCGACGTTGTAGGTCGTCGGATCCTGCTGTTGCGCCCCGACAACGGTGTCGGCGTCCAGAGACAGCACGTCCTGGCCGGACTTCTTCGGCATAGCCTCGTCAGCGTGGGCCAGGTGAGTGCCGGACATGGCGGTAATCGCCACACCGACGGCGGAAACCAGCAGGCGCGGCTTGCTGCCGGCGAACTCGGTGGATTGACGCGACATCGAAACTCCCTCCCCAGGGGTTCATGAAGGCCGCGCAATCTATTGCAAATAAGAATTTGTATCAATTCACATTCATTACCATACGCAGATGATTTACAATTTTTACACTTTCTCCCTGTCGGAAGTAGGGGTATGGCGGTTGTACCGATCTGTTGCAAATCATTATCATTGGCAAATTATCGAACCTGATGGAACCGGCCCATGCTGCTGCACATTCCCGGCGTCTTCACCCGCGATGAGGTGACGCGCATCCGCGCCGCCCTGGAACAGGCCGAGTGGACGGACGGCAAGGTCACCGCGGGCTACCAGTCGTCCCGCGCCAAGCACAACCTGCAACTGCCGCAGGACCACCCGCTGGCCCGCGAGATCGGCGAGGCCATGCTGCAGCGCCTGTGGAGCAACCCGTTGTTCCAGTCCGCCGCGTTGCCGAGCAAGGTCTTCCCGCCGCTGTTCAACTGCTACACCGGCGGCGGTTCGTTCGACTTCCACATCGACAACGCCGTGCGCGACACCCAGGGTGGCCGCGAGCGCGTGCGCACCGACCTGTCCTCGACGCTGTTCTTCAGCGACCCCGACGACTACGACGGCGGCGAACTGGTGATCCAGGACACCTACGGCACCCAGCAGGTGAAGCTGCCGGCCGGCGACCTGGTGCTCTACCCCGCCACCAGCCTGCACAAGGTCAACCCGGTGACCCGTGGCGCGCGCATCGCCTCGTTCTTCTGGACCCAGAGCCTGGTGCGCGAGGACAGCCAGCGCGCCCTGCTGTTCCAGATGGACCAGTCGATCCAGGCACTGACCCGCGACGTGCCGGACCACCCTGCGCTGATCGAGCTGACCGGCACCTACCACAACCTGCTGCGGCGCTGGGTGGACGTCTGATCCGCCATGAGCCTCGTCCTGCGTCGCACTGAAGAAATCAATGTCGAAGACCTCACCGGCCAGCTCGCCGACGATCCGCGGCAGACCGCCCGGCTCATCCTGGCCGGTGCCCGTGAAGGGAACCTGGAGGCCCAGGCGTTGCTCGGGCAGATTCTCCTCGACGGCCACGGCATCGAACAGGACATCGGCCTGGCGCTGACCTGGTTCGGCATCGCCGCCGGGCGCGGTCATGCCATGGCCCGCAACATGCTCGGGCGCTGCCTGGAGCACGGTTGGGGGTGCGCCAAGGACGAAACGGCTGCGGCCGGCCATTACGCCATCGCGGCGCAGCAGAAGCTCGACTGGGCCATGTACAACCTCGCCAACCTGCTTTCCACCGGCCGCGGTGTGGCGCGCGACGATGCCCGCGCGCTATCGCTCTACGAGGGCGCGGCGGCATTGGGCCATGCCAAGTCGATGAACCTGGTGGGGCGCTTCCACGAGGAAGGTCTGGTGGTGCCCCGCGACCTTGGCGCGGCTCACCAG
The DNA here is from genome assembly GCF_020401845.1 of Pseudomonas sp. HS-18. Classification (NCBI taxonomy): domain Bacteria; kingdom Pseudomonadati; phylum Pseudomonadota; class Gammaproteobacteria; order Pseudomonadales; family Pseudomonadaceae; genus Pseudomonas; species Pseudomonas sp. HS-18. Next base: position 1,165,002 of record NZ_CP084413.1, on the reverse strand, counting down.
TGGTACCGTCGGTCGGCCGAGGCCGGTGACTTCCGTGGCCAGTTCAGCCACGCCTCGGTGCTCGCCGAGCGCGGCGACCTGCCAGCCGCGCGCATCTGGCTGGAACGGGCGCTGGAAGGCGGCAACCTCAACTTCCTGCGCGTAGCCCGCCGGCAGCTCGCCGACTCCATGCCGCCAAGCCTGCGGGAGTTGACCCTGGCCTACTTCCAGCGCGCCGCCGAGCTGGGCGACGAATCGGACCTGCATCAACTCGCCGAGCAGATGGGTGTCGCCTGACACCCCTTGACGTAATTTTCACGCCAACCTTGCTACCTTCGCCGGCTAACCTGGCTGCCGGAGTGTTCGGCAGCCGCCACGTAACGACGAGGCGCAAGTGTCGAACACCACATCCCCCGCAGCGCGCAAACGCGTGGACTGGGCCGCCCTGGGCTGGCTCCTGCTGTTCTTCTGGTACTTCTCCGGCGTTACCCAGGCGCTGATCCTGTTCAGCGGCACCACCGGCTTCGCCGGCTTCCGTGACGCCTTCTTCCTCAGCAGCCTGTGGCTCGCGCCGCCGTTGCTGCTGCCGCGCTTCACCAAAGGCATCGCCGCCGTCATCGGCCTGGTGCTCTGGGGCGCCTCGCTGGTGGGCCTGAGCTACTTCGGCATCTACAAGCAGGAGTTCTCGCAGAGCGTCATCTTCGTGATGTTCGAGTCGAACACCGCCGAGGCCGGCGAATACTTCAGCCAGTACTTCAGCCTCTGGCTATGCCTGGCATTGCTGGCCTACACCGTGGTCGCCGTGGTGCTGTGGAAGCGTATCCGCCCGATCAGCATGCCGGCCTATGCCCGCGTGCCGCTGGCCGTGCTGCTGGTGGTGCTGAACCTGTTCTACCCCTTCTACAAGCAGATGGTCACCCAGGAGCGCACCTTCGCCCAGGCGCTGGAAAAGGTGCAGTCGCGCATGGAGCCGGCCGTGCCGTGGCAACTGGTGGTGGGGTACGTCCAGTACCGCCAGCAGTTGGACAACATGCAGAAGCTGCTGCAGCAGAACGCCTCCCTGCCGCCCCTGCAGAACCTCAAGGACAGCAGCGGCGAAGCCCCGCGCACGCTGGTGCTGGTGCTGGGCGAATCCACCACCCGCCAGCACATGCACCTGTACGGCTACGGCCGCGATACCACGCCGAACCTCGACGCCCTCGCCGCCAGCGGCAAGGGCCTGACCGTGTTCCAGAACGTGGTTGCGCCGCGCCCCTACACCATCGAGGTGATGCAGCAGATCCTCACCTTCGGTGATGAGCAGAACCCGGACAAGTTCCTCACTGATCCGTCGCTGATCAACCTGATGAAACAGGCGGGCTACAAGACCTTCTGGATCACCAACCAGCAGACGATGACCAAGCGCAACACCATGCTCACCACCTTCTCCCAGCAGACGGACGAGCAGGCGTACCTGAACAACCAGCGCAACCAGAACGCCAGCCAGTACGACGGCGTGGTGCTGGACCCGTTCGAGAAGGCCCTGAAGGACCCGGCGCAGAAGAAGTTCATCGTCGTCCACCTGCTGGGCACGCACATGGACTACCGCTACCGTTACCCCGAAGAGTTCGCCTACTTCAAGGACCGCCAGGGCGCACCCTCGGCGCTGTCGGATGACCAGGTGGAGACCTACAACTTCTACGACAACGCAGTGCGCTACAACGACTTCGTGGTGTCGAGCCTGATCAAGCGCTACTCGGCGGCCAACGCCAACGGCTTCATGCTCTACCTCTCCGACCATGGCGAAGAGGTCTACAGCTCGGGCAACCACGACCGCCTGGGCCGCAACGAGATGGACCCGACCCGGCCGATGTACACCATTCCGTTCATGGTCTGGACCTCGCCAAGCTGGCAGGCCGACCACCCCCGCGACCTGCAGGCAGTGGCCAATCGCTCCTACAGCAGCTCGCACCTGATCCACACCCTGTCGGACCTCGCCGGCCTGAGCTACGATCGCTACGAACCCGCCAAAAGCCTGGTGAACCAGAAGTTCGCCGCGGCGCCGCGCTGGATCGGCGACCCGTACAGGAAGGACGGCCTGCACGAGTTCGACAAGCTGCCGATGGACAAGGCCGCACAGCAGCAGGAAATCGCCACCGACGCCAAGGCGCCGGCCACCGCGCAGGCTCCGGTGAAGACGCAGCCCAAGGAGGGTTGAATCTGCGGTGATGCCATGAAGAACGCCTCGCATTGCGGGGCGTTCTTCATTCCGTCCGACGAGAGTGCACAGGCTCGCTCCTACAGGGTGGTGTGTCGCTTCGGCTTCCTCCTTGGTGCGGGATTTCGCGGACAAAGTCCGCTCCTGCGCAACAGCTTCAGCGCCGCAGAATGAAAAAGCCCCGCAACGGCGGGGCTTTTCGTGGGGCATTCAGCGTTACAGGTAGAACGCCTTCAGCGGCGGGAAGCCGTTGAACTCCACCGCGCTGTAGCTGGTGGTGTAGGCCCCGGTGGACAGCCAGTACAGGCGGTCGCCCGCGGCCAGGTTCAACGGCAGGCCGTACTTGTAGTGCTCGTACATGATGTCCGCGCTGTCGCAGGTCGGGCCGGCGATCACCACTTCTTCCAGCTCGCCTTTCTTCTCCACGTGGATCGGGAACTTGATGGACTCGTCCATGGTTTCGATCAGGCCGGAGAACTTGCCCACGTCGGTGAACACCCAGCGCTCCACGGCGGTACGCGACTTGCGCGCGACCAACACGACTTCGCTGACCAGGATGCCGGCGTTGGCGATCAGCGAGCGGCCCGGCTCCAAGATGATTTCCGGCAGGTCGTCGCCGAAGTCTTCCTTGAGGAACCGGATGATCTCTTCGGCGTAGGTTTCCAGGCTGTTGGTCTTGGCGATGTAGTTGGCCGGGAAGCCGCCGCCCATGTTGATCAGCTTCAGCTCGATGCCGTCTTCTTCCTTCAGGCGCTCGAAGATGACCTTGACCTTGGCGATGGCCGCGTCCCACACGCCGATGTCGCGCTGCTGCGAACCCACATGGAAGGACACGCCGTAGGGCACCAGGCCCAGGTCGCGGGCCAGTACCAGCAGGTCCATGGCCATGTCGGACTGGCAGCCGAACTTGCGCGACAGCGGCCAGTCGGCGGAGGTGGAGCCTTCGGTGAGGATGCGTACGTAGACCTTGGAGCCCGGCGCAGCCTTGGCGATGTTGCGCAGGTCGGCCTCGGAGTCGGTGGCGAACAGGCGCACGCCCTTCTCGTAGAAGTAACGGATGTCGCGGGCTTTCTTGATGGTGTTGCCGTAGCTGATCTGCTCGGCGCGCACACCGGTCTTCATCACCTTGTCCAGCTCATAGATGGAGGCGATGTCGAAGTTCGAGCCCTTGTCGCGCAGCAACTCGGTGATCTCGGTGGCGGGGTTGGCCTTCACCGCGTAGTAGATCTTGGCGAACGGGAAGCAGTCGGTCAGCTGGTCGTAGGCATCGGCGATGGTCTGCTTGTCGATGACGACGAAGGGGGTTTCCTGCTTGTCGGCAAACGCCTTCATGCGCTGGAAGGTGTCGGGGGCGAAGTAATCCTCGACCTTGATGGACATGGTTGGGACTCCAAATGGCAGAACAGGTTATTCGTAGGGGTGAAGCTGAACGTCGAATCCGTTTCCCCACTTTGGTTCGCCTACTTCCCAAGGCATGTCGCCGAGCATTACCGATACCGGGGCAAGGCACCGGCTATCTCTCGTCGTCAGTACTTGAGCCGGATGGATCGTTTCCAGCATGGACGTTCGGGCGCGAACTTTAGGACCTGAAGTTCGTGAGTTCAACCCTGAATTGCCGCTTTTTTACATCCCTTTGTCGCACTACCGGTTGACTGTTTTGGATACTCAACAAAATGCACGGAATACCGCACAGAACGGGGCTTTCGACGGGTTTCAGCATCATCGGCCTACTGAGTTAACGACCGGTGACAGAGGGGGGAGTTCAGCTGTTCGGGATGGGTGGTGCGGGTGGGATTTGGTAGAGGTTGAACGGGGAGAATCGGGGCTGGGCGCTCCCTCTCCCTCTCCCCCGCCCTCTCCCTTCAGGGAGAGAGTTAGGGAGAGGGAAACCGTACGCACCACGGCTATTCGCGAGCAAGGTCGCTCCTACAGGTAATCTCCCTACGATGCCTGGGCGACTTCAGCCGGCGACACGATATTGGTCTTGCGCCCCCGCGAGCGTCCGGAGCTCAGGTAGTCCGCGATGGACTCCTGCGTCACCTCGCCGAGGAACTGCCCGTCCGCATCGAGCACCGGCAACCACGAGCTGTTGAACTCGTACATGCGCGACAAGAGGATGCGCAGGTGTTCGTCATGGCTGGCGGTCACGCGGAATTCGTTGAGGAAGTCGCTGCACACACCGTCCTTGCGGCGCATGTCCTTGCGGCGCACGTAGCCCAGGCCCTTGCCGTTGGCATCGACCACCACCAGGTAGCGGCGGTCGTCCTCCTCCATTTTCTCCAGCGCTTCAGCCACTGTGGTCTGCGGGTTGGCGGTGACGATACTGCTGTCGGCGGCATCCTCGGCGCGCACCAGCAGCAGGCGCTTGAGCGTGCTGTCCTGGCCGGTGAAGGCACTGACGAATTCGTCCGCCGGGTGCGCCAGCAGCGTGTCCGGGTGGTCGAACTGGAGCAGGCGGCCGCTCTTGAACACCGCCACCTTGTCGCCCAGTTTGATCGCTTCGTCGATGTCGTGGCTGACCATGATCACGGTCATGCCCAGCTTGCGCTGCAGCTCGAAGAACTCGTTCTGGATCGACTCGCGGTTGATCGGGTCCACCGCGCCGAAGGGCTCGTCCATCAGCAGCAGCGGCGCATCCGCCGCCAGCGCGCGGATCACCCCGATGCGCTGTTGCTGCCCGCCGGACAGCTCGCGCGGATAGCGCGACAGGTACTGCCTGGGTTCGAGCTTGACCATGGCCATCAGCTCGCGCGCCTTGTCCTTGCACTTCTGTTTGTCCCAGCCCAGCAGGCGCGGCACGACCATGATGTTTTCCTCGATGGTCATGTTGGGGAACAGGCCGATCTGCTGGATCACGTAGCCGATGCGCCGGCGCAGGGTCACCTCGTCCAGTTCGGCGGTGTCCTGGCCGTCGATCAGCACGCGCCCGGAGGTGGGCTGGATGATGCGGTTGATCATCTTCAGCGTGGTGGTCTTGCCGCAGCCGGAGGGGCCGAGGAACACGCAGATCTCGCCCTTGTCCACGGTCAGGCTGACCTTGTCGACGGCGCGGAATTCCTTGCCGTCCTTGAGGGTGAAGGTCTTGGTCAGTTGGTCGAGTTCGATCATGTTCAGTCTCCTGTCTGCGGGCGCAGGCCCTTCGGGGTGAGCGCACGCTGCAACCACTGCAGCAGCAGGTCGGCAGCGATGGCGAGCAGGCTCACCAGGACCGCGCCGACCACCAGCATGGGCATGTTGGATTGGCTGATGGAATTGAGGATGAGCACACCCAGGCCGCCGGCGCCGATCACCGCGGCGATGGTCATCACGCCGATGTTCATCACCACGGCGGTGCGCACGCCGGCGAGGATCACCGGCACGGCGATGGGAATGTCGACCATGCGCAGGCGCTGCCAGAAGGTCATGCCGATGCCCTTGCCGGCTTCGCGGATGCCGGGCTCGACGTTGGTCAGCGCCAGGTAGGTGTTGCGCAGGATCGGCAGCAGCGAATAGAGGAACACCGCGGTGATCGCCGGCAGCGGTCCGAGGCCCTGGCCGATCTTCGAGTAGAGCGGCAGCATCAGGCCGAACAGCGCGATGGAGGGGATGGTCAGCACCACGGTGGCGGCCCCCTGCAGCGGCCCGGCGAGCCACTTGAAGCGCGTCATCAGCACGCCCAGCGGCACGCCGACGACGATGGCCAGGCCCACGGCGATGGATACCAGCATCAGGTGCTGCAGCGTCAGTTGGCCGACCTGCACCCAGTCGAGGCGGGAAATCACGGTCATGAAGTCCATGTCAGTTCTCCTCCTTTGTGGGCTGGTCCTGTTCAGGTTGAGCCTTGTCGCCCAGCAGATCGTGCTCGCGCAGGAACTGCTGCGCGACGCGCTGCACCGGCTCCTGCTGGATATCGACCTCGGCGTTGAGCGCCTGCATGGTCTTGTCGTCGAGTAGCCTGGCGATGGGATCGAACAGCGTCTTCAGCTCGGGATGCTTCTGCAGCAGATCGGCACGCATCACCGGCGCGGCGTTGTAGAACGGGAAGAACTGCTTGTCATCCTGCAGCACGCGCAGCTTGAAGTCCTTCAGACGGCCATCGGTGGTGTAGACGAGGCCGACGAATACCTGGCGATTCTTCAGCGCCGTGTACACCAGGCCCGCATCCATCTGCCGCACGTCGTCGCGGGTGAAATGGAAGCCATACAGCTCGCTCATCGGCGCGAGGCCATCCGGGCGGCCGGCGAACTCCGGGTCCATGGCGAACAGGTGGGTCTGCTTGTCGCCCTGCTCCTTCATCACCCGGGCGAGATCACTGAGGGTGCGCACGCCGAGCTGTTCGGCCTGTTCCTCGGGCATCGCCAGCGCATAGGTGTTGTTGAACGGCGCGGGCGTGGGCCAGACCAGCCCCTTCTTGCCGTCCAGTTCGCGGACCTTGGCCAGCGATTGCTCGGCGTCCAGCTTGTCCTTGACCTTGTTGTAGACGATCAGCGACGAGCCGGTGTATTCCCAGACCAGGTCCAGCTGACCGCTCTGCTGCGCGCTGCGCGCCAGGGTGCTGCCCAGGCCGTTGGTGACCTTCACCTCGTAGCCCTTGCTTTGCAGGTACTGCGCGGTGATAGCGGTGAGCAGGCGCTGCTCGGTGAACGGCTTGCCGCCGATGCGGATCACATCGGCCGCCTGGGCGAGACCGGTTGTAGCGGCGAGCACAAGGCCCAGCGCGCCGAGCAGACGTCGTGTCATGCGGGTTCCTTTCAAACAACTCCCGTTCATTTCGCCATCCCCCGCTCCAGGAAGCCGCGGCTGAACAGCACCACCAGGCCATCGAGCACCAGCGCCAGCAGCGCAGTGCACACGGCGCCGAGCAGCAGCTTGGACTGGTCGTCCAGGGCGATGCCGGGGAAGATCAGGCTACCCAGGCTGTTGGCGCCGATCAGGAACGCCAGCGGGGCGGAGCCGACGTTGAGCGCCAGTGCAATACGCACACCGCCCATGATCAGCGGCACCGCATTGGGCAGTTCGACGCGCAGTAGCACCTGGCGCGGCGTCATGCCGATGCCGGTGGCCGCTTCCTTGAGCGACGCCGGCACGGCGCGCAGGCCCTCGTAGGTATTGCGCACGATGGGCAGCAGCGAGGCGAGGAACAGCGCGAGGATCGCCGGGCCGTTGCCGATCCCGACGATCGCCAGGGCGATGGCCAGCACGGCCAGTGGCGGGATGGTGTTGCCGACGTTGAAGATCTGCATCAGGCGCTCGGCCTGTCCTTGCAGGGCGGGCCGGCTGAGCAGCATGCCGGCGGGGATGCCGACCACAATGGCGGCGAACATGGACGCGAACACCAGGATCAGGTGCGCCTGCAGGTAGAACAGCAGGTCTTCGCGGTACTGCCACAGAGTGGCGGGGGTGATCCAGTGGATCAGCAAAGCCAGCACAACGACTGCGAAGCAGACGCCGAACAGGGCCTTGCCCGTGGTGGACTTCACCATGGTTGGGGGACTCCCTTCGGGTGCGCAGCGACTGGCATCGCCGCGCTCACGTGACGCTCGATCCCGTCCTGAGACTTACCTGGGACCTCGATTAAACGCGACGAGAATCAAGTACTTGCGAAAGCGCCTACGGATTGTCGTCGCGAAGGGGTGGACCCCCGTGCGTGCCGTTACGTTCAATAAAATTGCCATCCTTGTGCCACCGCGCGGCCGCGCATTCGGCTTCAGCCCCATGGTCCGGGGGCTGTGGCGGACAAACTTTTTTTCGAAAAAAGTTGCGATCGGGCTGAACCATCGGCCCCCGCCGCTTGCCCAACGGCGGATGCGCCCGGTGAAAACGTACGCGACTTCGCCCAGCGGTTATCATCGGGATCCTTTCGCGTGCCCCCGACCCATGGATAGGTCACTCGGGGCCGGCGTTCTTGCCTACCACGGAGATCCATCGCCATGCTTGATCTGGCCGCGGCGTTCATCGCGCTGACCACCCTGCTCACCTACGTCAACTACCGCTTCATCCGCCTGCCGCCAACCATCGGCGTCATGGCCACCGCGCTGATCTTTTCCTTCATCGCCCAGGGCATGTCGCTGCTGGGCTACCCGGTGCTGGAAGTCGAGATGCAGCAGATCATCAGCCGCATCGACTTCTCCGACGTGCTGATGACCTGGTTCCTGCCCGCCCTGCTGTTCGCCGGTGCGCTACACGTGAACCTCGCCGACCTGCGCAACTACAAGTGGCCCATCGGCCTGCTGGCCACCTTCGGCGTGCTGATCGCCACCACGGTGATCGGCTACCTGGCCTACTACACCTTCGCCCTCTTCGGCTGGCACGTGGACTTCATCTACTGCCTGCTGTTCGGCGCGCTGATCTCGCCCACCGACCCCATCGCGGTGCTGGGCATCCTCAAGTCCGCCGGCGCGCCCAAGCCGCTGGCCACCACCATCGTCGGCGAGTCGCTGTTCAACGACGGCACCGCCGTGGTGGTCTTCACCATCCTGCTGGGCATCCTCCTGGCCGGCGAAACGCCCACCGCCTCGACGATTGCCTGGTTGTTCGTGCAGGAAGCCATCGGCGGCATCCTGTTCGGCGCGGCGCTGGGCTACGGGGTGTTCCTGATGATGCGCGGCATCGACCAGTACCAGGTGGAAGTCATGCTGACCCTGGCCCTGGTGATCGGTGGCGCGGCGCTGGCGGCGCGGCTGCACGTGTCGGCGCCCATCGCCATGGTGGTGGCCGGCCTGATCATCGGCAACCAGGCGCGCCACTACGCCATGTCCGACGAAACGCGGCGCTACATCGACAAGTTCTGGGAGCTGATCGACGAGATCCTCAACGCCCTGCTGTTCGCCCTGATCGGCCTGGAGCTGCTCCTGCTGCCGTTCAACTGGCTGCATGTGGTGGCGGCGTTCACCCTGGGTGGCGCGGTGCTGGTCTCGCGCCTGCTCACCGTGGCCCCGGCCATCGTCGTGCTGCGCCAGACCGAGAACGGCCGCCGCCAGGTGCCCGCCGGGACCATCCGCATCCTCGTCTGGGGCGGCCTGCGCGGCGGCGTCTCGGTGGCCCTGGCGCTGTCCCTGCCGCTGGGCGAGCAGCGCGACCTGATCCTCAGCCTGACCTACGTGGTGGTGCTGGTGTCGATCCTGCTCCAGGGCCTGTCCATCGGCCCGCTGGTGCGGCGCATCTACAAGGGCGCCGAGCCGGTCGCCGACAGCGACCACTGACAGCCCCGAGCCTTGCGTCGCCGGGTCTGCCGGCGACGCCTCGATTCAGGCTATAATCCCGCGTTTTTCGGGCCGCTCGCTGCCCGTCTTCACCGAATCGACCAGGCATCCATCCATGAGCATCCAAGCCGCCGAAGTCGCGAAGCGCCGCACGTTCGCGATCATTTCCCACCCCGACGCCGGTAAGACCACCATTACCGAGAAGCTCCTGCTGATGGGCAAGGCGATTGCCGTCGCCGGTACCGTGAAGTCGCGCAAGTCCGACCGCCACGCCACCTCCGACTGGATGGAGATGGAGAAGCAGCGCGGCATCTCCATCACCACCTCGGTGATGCAGTTCCCCTACCGCGAGCACATGATCAACCTGCTCGACACCCCCGGCCACGAAGACTTCTCCGAAGACACCTACCGCACCCTCACCGCGGTGGACTCGGCGTTGATGGTCCTCGACGGCGGCAAGGGCGTCGAGCCACGCACCATCGCCCTGATGGAAGTCTGCCGGCTGCGCGACACGCCCATCGTCAGCTTCATCAACAAACTCGACCGCGACATCCGCGACCCCATCGAGCTGCTCGACGAGATCGAGGCGGTGCTGAAGATCAAGGCGGCGCCGATCACCTGGCCGATCGGTTGCTACCGCGACTTCAAGGGCGTGTACCACCTCGCCCAGGACAAGATCATCGTCTACGTGCCGGGCCACGGCCACGAGCGCATCGAGACCAAGGTCATCGACAAGCTGGATTCGGACGAGGCCCGCGCGCACCTGGGCGACCTCTACGACAACTTCCTCGAAGAGCTGGAACTGGTGCAAGGCGCCTGCCACGAGTTCGACAAGGACGCCTTCCTCAAGGGCGAGATGACCCCGGTGTTCTTCGGTACCGCGCTGGGCAACTTCGGTGTCGACCAGGTGCTGGACTGCATCGTCGACTGGGCCCCGCAACCGCTGGAGCGTGGCGCGCACGAGCGCACCGTGGCGCCGACCGAGGAGAAGTTCTCCGGCTTCGTGTTCAAGATCCAGGCGAACATGGACCCCAAGCACCGCGACCGTATCGCCTTCATGCGCATCTGCTCGGGCAAGTACGAGAAGGGCATGAAGATGCGCCACGTGCGCCTGGGCAAGGACGTGAAGATCGCCGACGCGCTGACCTTCTTCTCCAGCGAGCGTGAGCAGCTGGAAGAGGCCTTCGCCGGCGACATCATCGGCCTGCACAACCACGGCACCATCCAGATCGGCGACACCTTCACCGAAGGCGAGGCGCTGGGCTTCACCGGCATCCCGCACTTCGCCCCGGAACTGTTCCGCCGCGTGCGCCTGAAGGACCCGCTCAAATCCAAGCAGCTGCGCCAGGGCCTGCAGGAACTGGCCGAGGAAGGCGCCACCCAGGTGTTCTTCCCCGAGCGCAACAACGACATCATCCTCGGCGCCGTCGGTGTGCTGCAGTTCGACGTGGTCGCCAGCCGCCTGAAGGAGGAATACAAGGTCGAGTGCGCCTACGAGCAGATCAACGTCTGGTCCGCGCGCTGGATCGAGTGCCAGGACGAGAAGAAGCTCAAGGAGTTCAAGGACAAGGCCTTCGAGAACCTGTCCGTGGACGGCGGCGGCCACCTCACCTACCTGGCCCCGACCCGCGTCAACCTGAGCCTGATGGAAGAGCGCTGGCCGGACATCACCTTCCGCGCCACCCGCGAACACCACTGAGTTCGCCGCTGTTCGAAAACGCCCGCCTTGTGCGGGCGTTTTTTGTTCTTCCTTGTTTGCTTTTGAGTCGAGATGCGCGGGTAAGAGCCCCTCACCCTAGCCCTCTCCCGCAAGCGGGAGAGGGGACCGCTCGGTGCAGGATGAAACCACAGCGTCAGCCCGCACAATCTGCCCCCTCTCCCTCTGGGAGAGGGTTGGGGTGAGGGATGCCCCGTACAGAAGCCGATTACGGATCGAGCGCGCCGGAGCTCCAGGTACTCGAAGGCGCCGTACCGGTGAACTTGCCCGCGATGGCGCCCTGGGGAATCAGCCGATCACGGTAACGGGTGGCGAACAAGCCACTCTGCGGCGCGCGCAGGATGTGTTCGCTATCAGGGTCACCCGGACGCGAAACGATGCGCGCGAAGCGCTCACCCGCCTCGAGGTATTCGCCCAGTTCTCGCTCGAACACCAGCACGCCGGCTGCAGGCGCGAACACGGTTTCCATGAAGCCCATCGGCGTGGCGACGCCCTTCCATTCCGGTAACGAACCTGCATCGTCCACCACGCCGCGCGCGCCGAGGAAGCGATAGAGGCCGTCGGCATCCTGCTGCGCCAGCGCATCGCTGACGTCGCCCTGGCCACGCAGTTCAACAGTGGCGACCAGGCGCCCATCGAAGCGCTGTTCGGCCAGCCAGGGCGCAATCACCACTTCTTCGAACGCCCCGTCGCCATCGCCTTCCCAGATGATCGCCAGATCCGCGCACAGCGCCGCGGCGAGGTCCTGCGCGGCCGGCCAGAAGCATTCGTGGACGTAGACATACTGCAGCGCCTCGTCGTCGGTGTGCAGGTCGAGGACGATGTCCGCCGGCGCGACCAGTTCGGCCAGGCGCTTCTGCCACAGCGTGAGGTTGTCCAGGGTCCCGCTGGCCGCAGCCGAGGCGATGAAGCCACGGTTGAAATTGCGCGACGTGGCGTCGTGGTTGCGGCCGAGAATCCGCCCCTGGCGGAACTGCCCGATGCCGATGGGATTGGCCTGCGGCACCAGCGTCACGCTGCCATTGAGCGCGCCACGTTCGGCGGCCTCGCGCAGGCGCGGCAGCAGTTCGTGGAGCACCAGCATCCCGGCGATTTCATCGGCGTGCACGCCGGCCTGCAGGTGTACCCGCGGCCCCGGCTTGCCGCCGTCGATACGCCACGCCAGAACGCGCAGCTCCGCGCCGGAGTCACCCGGCACGCTGAAGGACACATCCTCGATCATCAAGCCCTCTCCTCTGTCCGAATCGCCCATGGAAATCTTTGTCGGCGCCTCCTAGTATCGACTCCAGTCGCCGGTTTCCGGCACGCCGCAAAAGGACCTCGCACCGTGGACATGCCCCGCCAGAAAGCCCAGCGCGCCACCTCCGAGGAACGTCGCGACCACCTGGTGCGCGCCTGCCTCAAGTGCCTGGTCGCCGATGGCCACGCAGGCATCTCGGTGCGCCGCATCGCCAAGGAAGCCGGCGTCGCCGTGGGCCTGGTGAACCACCATTTCGGCAGCATCGACGCGCTGGTTGCCCAGGCCTACGAGACCCTTGCCAGCGAGGTCACCCAGGCGCTCTACCAGCAGGTGGACGCCGTCGGCAGCGATCCCGCCGCACGCATGGAAGCCTTCCTCACCGGCTCCTTCTCACCGCAAGTGCTGGACCCCGACCTGCTCAGCCCCTGGGTGGTGTTCTGGAGCCTGATCCGCCACTCGCCGCCGGTGAACGAGGCGCACGAGCGCGGCTATCAGAGCTACCTTGCCATCCTCGAAACACTCATCAGCGAGCTCGCCCACGCCGAAAACTTCAGCGTGGCGCGCCCGCGCCTGGCCGCCATCGGCCTCTCCGCCATGCTCGACGGTCTGTGGCTGGAGTGGTGCCTGAACCCGAGCAACTTCAGCGCCGCCGACGGTCTCGAACTCAGCCGCTGCTGGGTGGAGGGCCTCCGTCGCGGCGCCTACGCCTGAGGTTTGGCAACGATCTGCTGCGCGTCGGCTGGATGTCGTTGGGCACCGCCCTCAGATGCTCATTCACTGGCGTAAACTCCGCTTTTCGAGCGCCGCCCGCCTAATCCAGCTCTAGCTCGCAAGATCGTAAGGCGAATTGTGCATTATCAAACTGCCGTCCTTGTCCTGCGCTTGCCCAACCATGATCGCTGCGCCGGCTTCTGTGTTTCGCGGCGAACCGGCGTGGTGCGCTCCAGCACGGCGAACAGCGCCTCGATGATGAATGTCAGGCAGACGTAGATCGCCGCCACCAGCAGCAACGGCTCATACACCTGGAAGGTCTGCGCGCGCACCACGTTGGCTGCGCCGAGCAGGTCGACCACGGCGATGGTGGACGCCAGCGCGGTGGACTTGAGCAGCATTACGCTCTCCCCCGCCAGGGTCGGCAGCAGCAGGCGGATCGCCCTCGGCAGCCACACACGGTAGAGCACCAGCCTGCGGTTCATGCCGAACGCCGAAGCGGCCTCCAGCTCGCCGCGCGGCACCGCCTTGAGGCCACCGCGAACCACCTCGCCGACGTAGGCGCCGACCGAGAGGATCAGCGCGATCACGATGTACCAGAAGCCATCGCGCAGGTAGGGCCAGAGGAAGCTGCCGCGGATCAGCGGGAACTGCGCGAACAGGCTGCCCAGGCCGTAGTAGAAGATGTAGATCTGCACCAGCAACGGCGTGCCGCGAATCACGCTGGTGTACGCCAGCGCCAGGCGCGAGACCAGGAAGTTGCGCGACATCCGCGCCAACGCCACGACCAGCGCCAGGGCGAAGCCGAGGATGGCGGAAATCAGCAGGATCACCAGGGTGGTGCCCAGGCCCTTGAGCAGCAGGGCCCCATAGACGAATAACCAGTGTTCGTTCATCGCCGCGCCTCGTTCAGACCGCCGGAATCCAGCGACGGAAACGTCGCTCCAGGTAGCCCGCGAACAGGTTGGAAAGCACGGTGAGCACGTAGTACAGCGCCGCCGCGGTGAGGTAGAAGGTCAGGTAGTGACGGGTCGAGCCGGCGGCCTGCTTGGCCGTGTAGAGCAGCTCGTTGGTGCCCACCACGCTGATCAGCGCACTGTCCTTGATCAGGTTGACCCACAGGTTGGCCATGCCGGCCAGCGCGTTGGGCGCCATCATCGGCAAGGTCACCCGGCGGAACAGGCCGAAGCCGTGCATGCCGTAGGCGCGCGCCGCTTCGATCTGGCCATAGGGAATCGACTGGATCGCGCCACGGAAGATCTCCGACGCGTAGGCGCCCTGCACCAGGCCAAGCACGACGATGGCCACCATCATGCCGTTGAGCTTCACCTGGCCGTAGCCGAGCCACTCGAAGAACTGGTTCAGACCCATGGAGCCGACGTAGAACAGCAACAGGATCAGCAGCAGCTCCGGCACCGCCCGGCACAGCGTGGTGTAGCCGCGCGCGAGCATCGCCAGCGGGCGCGGACCACCGATCTTGGCACTGGCCGCGGCCAGGCCGATCAGCAGGCCGACCAGGAAGGCCCCGACGGAAATCTGCAGGGTGACCAGCAACCCCTTGAGCAGGGCCGGGCCCCAGCCGGTAGGACCGAAGCCGATCAGGTCGAAGATGCTTTGCATGGCCGTCTCCAGGAAGGGAGGCTCAGGTTCGTGCCCGCGCGCCGGACAAGCGCGCGGGCGCTGAAGCGGATCGCGCCAGAGTTACTGCTTGGGCGCGACGCTCATGCCGAAGTATTTGTCCGACAGCGCCTTGTAGTCGTCGCTGGCGAGCAGTTTGCCGATGGCCTCGTCCATCTTCGCCTTCAGCTCGGTGTCGCCTTTGCGCATGCCGGCGCCAACGCCACGGCCGAACAGGGGGTCGTACTTCACTTCGCCCTTGTTGACGATGCCGGCAGCCTGGGCGTCCGGCGACTTGACGAAAGACGCCACGGCAATGCCATCGGCCATCATCAGGTCGATGCGCCCGGCCACCAGGTCGGCGTTCACCGAGTCCTGGGTGTCGTAGTAGCGCACGTCGGCGATCTTCTCGTAGTACTTCTTCAGGTAGTTGGAGCTGACCGTGGAGATCTGCACGCCGATGGCCTTGCCCTTCAGGCCCTCGGGGCTGATCTGCACATCCACCGCCTGGGGCGCGGCGACGGCGACCGGGGTGTCGTAATAGGGGCGGCTGAAGGCGATCTGCTTCTCGCGCTCGTCGGTGATCGACAGGGAGTTGAAGATCACGTCGATCTTCTTCGCCAGCAGCGCCGGGATGATGCCGTCCCAGGCCACTTCGTCGATCTCGCAGGTGGCCTTCATCTCGGCGCAGACCTTGTGGATCAGGTCCGGCTCGAAGCCGACCCAGCTACCGTCGGGCTGCTTCTGCGAGAACGGTGGATAGGGTTCGGCGGCCAGGGCGAAGCGGATCGTCTCGGCCTGGGCGCTCGCTACGCCGGCCATCAGCATCGCCGCGCCCACCATCAGATTGCACAGACCTTTCTTGTTCATCGTGATCCCCTGCATTGTTTTATTTAGTGTTGGGTCACGCTCATCGATGCGCCGACAACGCGGCATCGGTCAGCGATTCTGGTGCGCGTTGACGAACTGCCGGCAGCGTTCACTGCGCGGCCGCGAGAAGACTTCCTCGGCGGTGCCCTCTTCCTCGATCAGGCCCTTGTGCAGGAACGCCACATGGCTCGACACGTCGCGGGCGAAAGCCATCTCGTGGGTGACCAGGATCATGGTCCGCCCCTCCTCGGCCAGCGAGCGGATCACCCGCAGCACTTCGCCCACCAGCTCCGGGTCCAGCGCCGAGGTCGGTTCGTCGAACAGCATCACTTTCGGTCGCACGGCCAGCGCGCGGGCGATGGCCACGCGTTGCTGCTGGCCACCGGAAAGGAAGGCCGGGTATTCGTGGCGTTTCTCCGCCAGGCCGACACGTTCCAGCAACGCCTCGGCGCGCTCGCGGGCCTCGGCCCTGCTCTCGTGGAGGACGAAGGTCGGCGCCTCGATCAGGTTCTCCAGCACGGTGCGGTGCGGCCACAGGTTGAAGCTCTGGAACACCATGCCCAGCTGCGAGCGGATACGGGTGAGCTGCTTCTGGTCGGCCACCATCGGCTCGCCCTGGCGGCTCTGAGCCAGGCGGATGGTTTCACCGTTGACGGTGACCGAGCCCTGGTTGGGAATCTCCAGCATGTTGATGCAGCGCAGCAGGGTGCTCTTGCCCGAACCGCTGGCGCCGATCAGCGAGATCACCTCGCCCTCGCGGGCCGACAGCGACACGCCTTTGAGCACTTCGAAGTCGCCGAAGCGCTTGTGGATATCGCGGACTTCGATCACCGGTCTGGTCGCCGGCTGCGGCTGTTCTTGTAGGAGCGAGCTTGCTCGCGAACCGACCGCAGCGTCAGAAATATCAAGAGCGTTCGCGCCAACAGGTCCGGCAGTCGCGGGAAGGGATTCGACGAAGCGGATGATCCGCGCACAAGCCTCGGCCATGCTCTCGTCGCTCAGCCCGAACGACAGCCGCACGAAGCCTTGCGCCTGTGGGCCGAAGGCCGCTGCGTCGAGCACCGAGACGCCGGTCGCGTGGAACAGCTGCCAGGAAAAATCCAACGAGCTGAGCCCGGTATCACGCACATCGACCATGACGAACATGCCGGCTTCGGGCGACAGCACTTTCACCCGCGGACAATCGCTCAGCGCGGCGACCACCAGGTCGCGGCGGCGACGGTAGATCTCGCGCATCGCCGACACCACCTCGTCGTGGCGCTCCACCGCTGCGAGCGCGGCCTCCTGCACGAAGCCCGGCAGACCGTAGAACATGCTCAGCGCGAGGTTTTCCAGATGCCCGACCAGGGTCTCGTTGGCGACTATCCAGCCAGTGCGCCAGCCGGTCATGGCATGGGACTTCGACAGGCTGCCGATGCTCAGGGTGCGCTCGGCCATGCCCGGCAACGCGGCGAAGCTCTGGTGTTCGCGCTCGAAGGTCAGGCCCTCGTAGACCTCATCCACCACCACCCAGAGGTCGTGCGCCTGGGCCAGCTCGGCGATCGCCAGCAGTTCGTCGCGGCTGAGCACGACGCCGGTGGGGTTGCTCGGGTTGGCCAGGAAGATCGCCTTGGTGCGTGGGGTGATCGCCGCGGCGATATCGGCGGCCAGCGGGCGGAAGCCGTTTTCCGGCCGGGTCGGAACCCCGACCAGCACGGCGCCGGTGGCTTTCAGCGTGGCTTCGTAGGTGACGTAGACCGGGTCGAAGGTGATGACCTCGTCGCCTTTTTCCAACAGGCACATGGCGGCGGCGAACAGGCCGTTCTGCGCGCCGGCGACGACGATGATGTTCTCGGCGGCGACCTTTTGGCCGAATCGTCGCTCATGCAGTGCGGCGATCGCCTGGCGAAGTGCCGGGCGGCCAGCCACATCACTGTAGTGGGTGTCGCCGTCGCGCAAGGCGGAAACGGCGGCATCGGTGATGAAGTCCGGGGTTGCGAAATCGGGGTCGCCGACGCTGAGCACTATCACGTCGCGGCCGGCGCGTTGGGCGGCAATGGCGGCGTAGTGAATGTCCCAGGCGGCAACGCCGGGTCCGACCATCCTGTCCACAAGCGACGAATAACGCATGCAAGGGCCTCATCCGAATGACGGAATGTCCTGCAGAAGGGTCCGCAGGAGCGTTGGGCCACCATAGCCAAGGATGAACGAGTGTTCAACAGCGTTTTCCGACATCAGACATGTCGTTTTCAGACCGTTGACTCACCTCCCTCCCATCTTCGGGTGCTGCTTGTCGCATGTTCGACCGACGAACGGAATCACGACATCCACTTAACGGCTTCTTAACGATCATCCCCGTAGCGTTTACACATCTTGAAACAGAGCCGCTACGGCCTTGGAACACCACATGGAAATGCCCTTCCTCCCCTTCTCCCGTCCCAGCATCGGTGAAGAAGAGATCCAGGCAGTCAACGAAGTCCTGCGTTCGGGCTGGATCACCACCGGGCCGAAGAACCATGAACTGGAACAACGCTTCGCCGACTCCATCGGTTGCCGTCACGCGGTGGCCCTGTCGTCGGCTACCGGTGGCATGCACCTGGCGCTGCTGGCCCTGGGCATCGGCCCGGGCGACGAGGTGATCACCCCGTCGCAGACCTGGGTCTCCACCGTCAACATGATCAGCCTGCTGGGCGCCACGCCGGTGTTCGTCGATGTCGACCGTGACACCCTGATGACCGACGCCGCGCGCATCGAAGCCGCAATCACCCCGCGCACCCGCGCCATCATTCCGGTGCATTACGCCGGCGCGGCCTGCGACATGGACCCGATCAACGAGCTCGCCCTGCGCCACGGCATCCCGGTGATCGAGGACGCCGCCCACGCGGCCGGCACCTTCTATCGCGGCCGCCCGGTAGGCTCGCGCGGCACCGCGATCTTCTCCTTCCACGCGATCAAGAACCTCACCTGCGCCGAAGGCGCCATGTTCGTCACCGACGACGAGGCCCTGGCCAACCGCGTGCGCACCCTGAAGTTCCATGGCCTGGGCGTGGATGCCTACGACCGCCTGACCCACGGCCGCAAGCCACAGGCGCAAGTGGTGGAACCGGGCTTCAAGTACAACCTCACCGATATCAACGCCGCCATCGCCCTGGTGCAGTTGCCCAGGCTCGAAGCGATCAACGCCCGCCGCGCCGAACTGGCCGCCGGCTACGCCAGTCGCCTGGCGCACCTGCCGGTGCAACCGCTGGCGCTGCCGGACTACCCGCAGCACCACGCCTGGCACCTCTACGTCCTGCGCATCGACCAAGAGCGCTGCGGCATCGACCGCGACGCCTTCATGCAGGGCCTGCAGGAGCGCGGCATCGGCAGCGGCATCCACTTCATCGGCAGCCACTTGCACAGCTACTACCGCCAGCGCTACCCGGATGTGCACCTGCCCAACACCGAGTGGAACGCCTCGCGGATCGTCTCCATCCCGCTGTTCCCCGACATGACCCAGGCCGACCAGGACCGCGTGGTCGACGCCATCGAAACCCTGCTTCGGTAACGCCACCGTGAAAGCCTATCCGATCAACCGTGTGTCCATCGTCATCCCGGTGTACAACGAAGAGGCCAGCCTCCCCGAGCTGCTGCGCCGCACCACCGCCGCCTGCGAACAACTGGGCCGCGACTACGAGATCGTGCTGATCGACGACGGCAGCCGCGACAGCTCCGCCGACCTGCTGCAGGAAGCCGCCGAAGCGCCCGGCAGCCATGTGGTGGCGGTGATCCTCAACCGCAACTATGGCCAGCACGCGGCGATCATGGCCGGCTTCGAGCAATGCCAGGGCGACCTGGTGATCACCCTCGACGCCGACCTGCAGAACCCGCCGGAGGAAATCCCGCGCCTGGTCGAAGAAGCCGCCAAGGGCTACGACGTGGTCGGCAGCGTGCGCCAGCAACGCCAGGACTCGGCACTGCGTCGCTGGCCGTCGAAGCTGATCAACCTCGCCGTGCAGCGCTCCACCGGCGTGGCGATGAACGACTACGGCTGCATGCTGCGCGCTTATCGCGCCAGCATCGTCAAGGCGATGCTCGCCTGCCGCGAACGCAGCACCTTCATCCCGATCCTGGCCAACAGCTTCGCCCGCCATACCAGCGAGATCCTCGTTGCCCACGCCGAGCGCGAGCACGGCGAGTCGAAGTACGACTTCCTGCGCCTGATCAACCTGATGTTCGACCTGGTCACCTGCATGACCATCTCGCCGCTGCGCCTGCTGTCCTTCGTCGGCGGCGGCATGGCGGTGGCCGGCTTCGCCTTCGCCCTGATGCTGCTGGTGCTGCGCCTGCTGTTCGGCGCCGCCTGGGCCGGCCACGGCGTGTTCGTGCTGTTCGCCGTGCTGTTCATGTTCACCGGCGTGCAGCTGGTCGGCATGGGCCTGCTCGGCGAGTACCTGGGCCGCATGTACAACGACGTGCGCGCCCGCCCCCGCTTCTTCATCGAGCGCATCGTTCGCGTCGATGCACCGCGCGCCCAGATCACTACTTCTTCCCCTTCTTTCGAGTCCATCCAGCCATGACCCAGCAGACCATCGTCTTTGCCTACCACGACTTCGGCTGCGCCGGCATCGAAGCGCTGCTCGCCGCCGGTTACCAGATCGACGCCGTGTTCACCCATGCCGACGATCCCAAGGAAAACCGCTTCTACGGCTCGGTAGCGCAGCTCTGCGCGCGCCTGGGCATCCCGGTGCACGCGCCCGAAGACGTCAACCACCCGCTGTGGGTTGCGCGCATCCGCGAACTGCAGCCGCAGTACATCTTCTCCTTCTACTACCGCCACCTGCTCAGCGAAGAGCTGCTGGCCTGCGCCGCCAAGGGCGCCTACAACCTGCATGGTTCGCTGCTGCCGCGCTACCGTGGCCGCGCCCCGGCCAACTGGGTGCTGGTCAACGGCGAAAGCGAGACCGGCGTGACCCTGCACCGCATGGTCAAGCGCGCCGACGCCGGCGGCATCCTCGCCCAGCAGAGCGTCGCCATCGGCCCGGACGACACCGCACTGGTGCTGCACGGCAAGCTGCGCGAAGCCACCCGCGAGCTGCTCGCCACTGCCCTGCCCCGCCTGGCTCGGGGTGAACTGCAGGAAGTCGCCCAGGACGAATCCCGCGCCAGCTACTTCGGTCGCCGCACCCCGGCGGACGGCCAGCTCGACTGGAAGCGCCCTGCCAGCGAACTGCACAACCTGGTCCGCGCCGTGACCCAGCCGTACCCCGGCGCCTTCGCCCCGGTGGGCGATCGCAAGCTGATCGTCTGGAGCTCGCGCGTGGTCGCCGGCAACAACGGCCTGCCGGCCGGCTCGGTCCTGTCGGTCGACCCGCTGCGCATCGCCTGCGGTGCTGACTCGCTGGAAATCCTCTCCGGCCAGCAGGGCGACAGCGGCCTGTTCCTCGCCGGCCCGCAGCTGGCCCGCGAAATGGGCCTGGTGGACGGCTCGCGCCTGCACGGCGCCAGCGGCAAACCCAAGCGCAAGACCCGCGTACTGATCCTCGGCGTCAATGGCTTCATCGGCAACCACCTCTCCGAGCGCCTGCTGCGCGACGGCAACTACGAGGTCTACGGCCTGGACATCGGCTCCGACGCCATCGAGCGCCTGAAAGGCAACCCGGACTTCCACTTCGTCGAAGGCGACATCAGCATCCACACCGAGTGGATCGAGTACCACATCAAGAAGTGCGACGTGGTCCTGCCGCTGGTGGCCATCGCCACGCCCATCGAATACACCCGCAACCCGCTGCGCGTGTTCGAGCTGGACTTCGAGGAAAACCTCAAGCTGGTCCGCTACTGCGTGAAGTACAACAAGCGCGTGATCTTCCCGTCCACCTCCGAGGTGTACGGCATGTGCACCGACGCCAACTTCGACGAAGACAAGTCGAACCTGATCGTCGGCCCGATCAACAAGCAGCGCTGGATCTACTCGGTCTCCAAGCAGTTGCTCGACCGCGTTATCTGGGCCTACGGCCAGAAGGGCCTGAAGTTCACCCTGTTCCGTCCGTTCAACTGGATGGGCCCGCGCCTGGACCGCCTGGACTCGGCGCGCATCGGCAGTTCCCGCGCCATCACCCAGCTGATCCTGCACCTGGTGGAAGGCACGCCGATCCGCCTGGTCGACGGCGGCGAGCAGAAGCGCTGCTTCACCGACGTGGATGACGGCATCGAGGCGCTGGCGCGGATCATCGACAACGAAGGCAGCCGCTGCGACGGGCAGATCGTCAATATCGGCAACCCGGACAACGAAGCCAGCATCCGCCAACTGGGCGAAGAGCTGCTGCGTCAGTTCGAGGCGCACCCGCTGCGCGACCAGTTCCCGCCCTTCGCCGGCTTCCGCGAAGTGGAAAGCCGCAGCTTCTACGGCGACGGCTACCAGGACGTGTCGCACCGCAAGCCGAGCATCGAGAACGCCCGTCGCCTGCTGAACTGGCAGCCGAGCGTGGAGCTCTCCGCCACCATCGGCAAGACCCTGGACTTCTTCCTCCGCGAAGCCCTGGCCGAACGTGCCGGTGGGGTGCCCCACGCCTTCCCGCTGCAGAAAAGCATCGCCTGATGAGAGCGGGACTGCGCATCGACGTCGATACCTACCGCGGCACCCGTGACGGTGTGCCGCGGCTGCTGGACATGCTCGACGAGGCCGAGGTGAAGGCGACCTTCTTCTTCAGCGTCGGCCCAGACAACATGGGGCGCCACCTGTGGCGCCTGATCCGCCCGCAGTTCCTGTGGAAAATGCTGCGCTCCAACGCCGCCGGCCTGTATGGCTGGGACATCCTGCTGGCCGGCACCGCCTGGCCGGGCAAGCCGATCGGCCGCGACCTGGGCCACCTGATGCGGCGCGCCCAGGACGCCGGCCATGAAGTCGGCCTGCATGCGTGGGACCACCACGGCTGGCAGGCCAACGCCGGCCGCTGGAGCACCGAGCAGCTCGAACAACAGATCCGCCGTGGCGTCGACACTCTTGCCGACATCCTCGGCAACCCGGTGGAGTGCTCGGCGGTGGCCGGCTGGCGCGCCGACGAACGCACCGTGGAAGCCAAGGAGCGCTTCGGCTTTCGCTACAACAGCGATTGCCGCGGCCGCTCGCTGTTCCGCCCGCGCCTGGCCGACGGTCGCGCCGGCACCCCGCAGATCCCGGTGGACATGCCCACCTTCGACGAGGTCGTCGGTCCACAGGTGGCGCCGTCCGCCTTCAATGACTACATCCTTTCCCGTTTCGACATGGACGCCTTGAACGTGTACACCATTCACGCCGAGGTCGAGGGCATTCTCATGGCCCACGACTTCCGCCGCTTGCTGGCCCAGGCACGGGCCGGCGGCATCCGCTTCGTCCCGCTGGGCCGGCTGCTGCCGGACGACCCGACCACCCTGCCCGTCGCCAGCCTGGTGCGCGGCGAACTGGCTGGCCGCGAAGGCTGGCTGGGGGTGCAGCACGCATGAAACGCCTGGCCTACCCGACGCTGCTCGCCGCCTTCGTCCTGTGCATCCTGCTGCCGATGGCTTTCCACGGCCTGTGGATCCCGGACGAGTCGCGCAACGCGCAGATCAGCCAGGCCATGCTGCAGAGCGGCGACTGGGTGTCCCCGCACCTGCTGGGCCTGCGCTACTTCGAGAAGCCTACCGGCGGCTACTGGCTGATCGCAGCCAGCCAGGCCGTGTTCGGGCAGAACCTGTTCGGCGTGCGCTTTGCCTCCGCACTGGTCACCGCGCTGAGCACCCTGCTGGTGATCCTGGTCGCCCGCCGCCTGTGGAACGACCCGCGCCGCACCTGGGCCGCCGGTCTGCTTTACCTGAGCTGCGGGTTGATCGCGGGGCAGGCCGGCTACGCCAACCTCGACCCACAGTTCACCTTCTGCGTGAACCTCAGCCTCGGTGCCCTGTGGTTCGCTTTCGATGCCAGCACCCCGCGCGGGCGCCTGGCTGCCTGGAGCCTGCTGGGTGCCGCCTGCGCCTTCGGCTTCATGACCAAGGGCTTCCTCGCCTTCCTGTTGCCGGTGATCGTCGGCCTGCCCTACGCCGTGCTGCAGAAGCGCCTGGGCGAACTGCTGCGCTACGGCCCGCTGGCGGTGCTGGTGGCCGCGCTGGTCTGCGCGCCCTGGGTACTGCTGATCCACGCCCGCGAGCCGGACTTCTGGGACTTCTTCTTCTGGCACGAACACATCCGCCGCTTCGCCGGTGACGACGCCCAGCACGGCCGTCCATTCTGGTTCTTCGTCCCGCTGCTGTTCGCCAGCGCACTGCCCTGGGCGGTGCTGGTCTTCCCTGCGCTGCGTAACGCAATCCAGGGCTGGCGCGACTCGAAGCTGCTATTCCTGCTGCTGTGGTTCGTCATGCCCTTCCTGTTCTTCAGCCTGGCCAAGGGCAAGCTGCCGACCTACATCATGCCCTGCTTCGCCCCGCTAGCCCTGCTGATGGCCGATGCCCTCGGCCGCGCGCTGCAGCAGCACCGGCAAGTCGCCCTGAAGTTCAACGGCGCGCTCAATCTTCTGCTGGGTAGCAGTGCGCTGGCCGGGCTGCTGTTCATGCAGGCACGGCACCCGCAGTACCACGACGAACTGCCCAGCGTGCTGATGGTTGCCCTGGTGTGCACCGCCTGGCTGCTCGCCGGCCTGCTGCAACTGCTGCGCCCCGCTCGCTTCTGGGCGGCGCCGGCCTTCGCGGCCTGGCTGCTGGTGGCCCTGGTGCCCAACGCGATGCCGAACAAGATGGTCAACAGCAAGATGCCCGACCAGTTCATCGCCGAGCACCTGGACCAGCTCAAGGACGCCCGCAGCCTGCTGAGCAACGACCTGGGCGCCGCCACCGCGCTCGCCTGGCGCACCCGGCGCAGCGACATCACGCTGTTCAACACCGAAGGCGAGCTGAAGTTCGGCCTCGGCTACCCCGAAGGCCAGGGCCGCAGCATCCCGCCCGAGGGCATCCACGCGTGGATCGACCGGACCCGCGCCGAGGGCTCCATCGGCGTGATCATGCGGGTCAACAGCGCCAGCGACGAAGCGGAACTGGCCATGCTGCCCAGCGACGCCATCAGCTACCGGCAGAACCACCTGGTGGTCCTGCTGATTCCGCAGGCCGCACCATGACTGCCCTGCTGCTGGCGGGCGTCTGCCTGCTTACCTGCCTGGGCCAGCTGGCGCAGAAGTTCGCCGTGGAAAGCTGGCGCGATGCGCCCTCGAGCCTGACGGCGAAGCTCTTCTCGCCCTGGCTGATCCTGGCCGTCGCCTGCCTGGGCGCCGGCCTGCTGCTCTGGCTGCTGGTCCTGCAACGCCTGGAAGTCGGCGTCGCCTACCCGATGTTGAGCCTGAACTTCGTGCTGGTGACGCTACTGGCGAGCCGCCTGTTCGGCGAACGCATCGACGGCCGCCACTGGTTCGGCGTGGCCCTGATCGTCGGCGGCGTCGCCCTGCTGGGGATGCACTCGTGAAGCGCGGCATCGCTTTCGCCCTGGGCAGCGTGCTGCTGGTGAGCAGTGCACAGCTGGGCATGCGCTGGAGCATGTCGCGGCTGCCCTCGCACTGGCCGTTCGACCCGGCGCAACTCGACATCGCCGCACTTCTGGTGCTGGCCGGGGCGGTGCTCGCCTACGCGCTGTCGATGCTCTGCTGGCTGCTTGCCCTGAAACACCTGCCGCTGAGCCGCGCCTACTCGCTGCTGAGCCTGAGCTACGCCCTCGTCTATCTCGGCGCCGCCGTGCTGCCGGGCCTCGGCGAGCCGCTGAGCCTGCCGCGCACCCTGGGCGTAGCCCTGGTGATCGCCGGCGTGATCGCGATCAACGCGCCACGCCGACCTGACAGAACAACCGTCATCAAACCCAGCGACGCTCGCTCCGAGCACGCGCAGTTCGACTGACCTCAATCCCGCTTCAAGTCCCTTTTCGGGAGAGCAGACCATGAAAATCAGCGTATTCGGAATCGGTTATGTAGGCCTGGTGCAGGCCGCGGTCATGGCCGAAGTGGGCCACGACGTCCTGTGCATGGACATCGACGAGGACAAGATCGCCAAGCTCAAGCGCGGCCAGATCAGCATCTTCGAACCGGGCCTGGCCGAGCTGGTGAGGGACAACCTGGAAGCCGGACGCCTGCGCTTCACCAGCGACGTCGCCGAGACAGCCGCCCATGGCCGCGTGCAGTTCATCGCCGTCGGCACCCCGCCGCTGCCCGATGGCTCGGCCGACCTGCGTGCCGTGCTGGCCGTGGCCGAAGGCATCGCCCGTCACCGCACCCAGCCGGTGATCATCGTCGAGAAATCCACCGTGCCGGTGGGCACCGGTGACCGCGTGAAGGCCAAGGTGCTCGCGGTGCTCGCCGAGGAAGGCCGCAGCCTGGACTTCGAGATCGTCTCCAACCCCGAGTTCCTCAAGGAAGGCTCGGCGCTGGCCGACTGCCGCAAACCCGACCGCATCGTCATCGGCTGCGAAAGCCCCGAGGTGCTGGACGTGATGCGCGAGATCTACGAGCCGTTCAATCGCAACCACGACCGCATCCTGACCATGAACCTGCGCAGCGCGGAGCTGACCAAGTACGCCGCCAACTGCATGCTCGCCACCAAGATCAGCTTCATCAACCAGATCGCCGAGCTGGCCGAGCACCTGGGCGCCGACATCGAAGCCGTGCGCCAGGGCATGGGCGCCGACCCGCGCATCGGCTACCACTTCATCTATCCCGGCTGCGGCTATGGCGGCTCGTGCTTCCCCAAGGACGTCCAGGCGCTGATCCAGAGTGCCGAGGAAGCCCACTGCTCCAGCGACCTGCTGCGCGCCGTGGAAGCGGTCAACCAGCGGCAGAAGAGCAAGCTGTTCGAACGCATCCACAGCTACTACGGCGGCAAGCTCAAGGGGCGCACCTTCGCGCTCTGGGGCCTGTCGTTCAAGCCCAACACCGACGACATGCGCGACGCCCCCAGCCGCACCCTGATGGAAGCCCTGTGGGCTGCCGGCGCCAAGGTCCGCGCCTTCGACCCCGAGGCCATGCCCGAGGCGCAGCGCCTGTACGGCCACGATGAACGCCTGACCCTGATGGGCACCCCGGAAGCCACCCTCGGCGGCGCCGATGCCCTGGTGATCTGCACCGAGTGGCGGCAGTTCAAGGCGCCGGACTTCGAGCTGGTGGCCAGCCGCCTGAAGTCCCCGCTGATCTTCGACGGCCGCAACCTGTTCGACCCCGAGCGCGTGGCGCGCTACGGCTTCGAATACTTCCCCATGGGCCGCGGCGACTCGCACCGCCTGCCGGTGCCGGCGCAGGTCGTCGAACAACGCACGCGGCGCACGGCCTGAAGAGCATTCGCGAGCAGGCTCGTTCCTACACGAGGGACACGGCTCTTCGTAGGAGCGAGCTTGCTCGCGAACCCACCCACGCCGACCAGGCCAGGATGCTCAACCCCGCCCCGGCGCTTGCTCGCCCATCACCATCATCGGCGCTGCCTCACTGCGCTTGAGCAGCGCATAGAGCACCCCGGTCACCACGCTGCCGATGGCAATCGCCAGCAGGTAAAGCAGCGCGTGGTTCATCGCGTTGGGGATCAGCAGCACGAACAGCCCGCCATGGGGCGCCAGCAGCTTGCAGCCGAACAGCATCGACAGCGCGCCGGTCAGCGCACCTCCGGCGATACTTGCCGGGATCACCCGCAGCGGGTCCTTGGCCGCGAAGGGAATCGCGCCCTCGGAGATGAAGCACAACCCCAGTACCAGCGCGGCCTTGCCGGCCTCGCGCTCGCTCTGGGCAAACTTGCGCCGCGCCAGCAGCGTGGCGATGCCCATGCCGATCGGCGGGACCATGCCACCGGCCATCACCGCCGCCATCGGCGCGTAGCTCTGCGAGGCGAGCAGGCCGACCGAGAAGGCGTACGCGGCCTTGTTGATCGGCCCGCCCAGGTCCACGCACATCATCCCGCCCAGCAACAGGCCGAGCAGGATGGCGTTGGTGGTACCCATGCCGGCGAGGAAATCGGTCAGCGCGCTCATCATCGCCGCCACCGGCGAACCCACCACGTAGATCATCACCAGCCCGGTGAACAGGCTGGCCAGCAGCGGGATGATCAGGATCGGCTTGAGCGCCGCGACACTGGCCGGTAGCGGAACCCACTGGGCAATCGCGCGCGCCGAATAGCCGGCGAGCAAACCGGCGACGATGCCGCCAAGGAAGCCCGCCCCCAGCGTGCTCGCCAACAGCCCGCCGATCATCCCCGGCGCCAGCCCGGGGCGGTCGGCGATGGACCAGGCGATGTAACCGGCGAGCATCGGCACCATCAGCTTGAACGCCGCATCGCCGCCGATCTGCATCAGCGCCGCCGCCAGGGTGCCCTGTTGCTTGAACGCCTCGATGCCGAAGACGAAGGACAAGGCGATCAGCAGCCCGCCGGCCACCACCATCGGCAGCATGAAGGACACGCCGGTGAGCAAGTGCTTGTAGACGCCGCGCGCTTCGTTCTTCGTCGGTGCCGCACTGTTGCCGGCGGACGCGGCGGACTCCGTCGTCGCCTCCTGCAGCGCGCGCTCGATGGTCGCCTGGGGCTGCTTCAACGCCACACCCGTGCCGCAACGGAAAATGCGCTTGCCGGCGAAACGTTCGGGATTGACCTCGATGTCCGCCGCCAGCAGGACCACGTCCGCAGCAGCGATTTCTTCCGCACTCAGCGGATTGCGCGCGCCCACCGAGCCCTGGGTTTCCACCCGCAGCTCGACGCCCATCTGCTGCGCCGCCTGCTGCAGCGCCTCGGCGGCCATGAAGGTGTGCGCCACGCCGGTCGGGCAGGCAGTCACCGCTACGACCTTCGCCACGCGTCCCGTTGCGGCAGGCACTGGCGAGGCCTCGCCCGGCTGCCAGACGGGAGCCTCTGCCGCCGCGCGCTGGAGGAAACCGGCCGGGTCGGCCAAGGCCTCGGCCGGGCGCGCCTGCACCAGGCGCTTGCCGGCGAAGCGCGAGAGATCCAGCGGCTGCGCGCTGACCACCAGCACCCAGTCGGCCGCGGCAATCTGTCCTTCGCTCAACTGGCGTTCCGGATGCTGCGGGTCGCGTTGCTCGACACACACCGACCAGCCCAGGCGCCCGGCCGCCGCCCGCAGCAGGCGGGCGCTGAGCACGCTGGAAATCTGGCCGTTGGGGCAGGCCGTGATCAGGGCAAGGTTCATCGTCATACCTCTTGTTGTTCTATCGCTCAGGGCTGGCACGGGGCCAACGCCTGAACCTGCACCGCGTCCTCGATGCGCTTGAGCCGCTGCGCGTCGCCGATGCCGAACTGGATCTGGGTGACCGCCAGTGCCGCCACCGCCGTGGCCTGGCGCAGCACACGCTCGGGCGGCCAACCGGCGAGCAAGCCATGGACCATGCCGGCCAGCAGGGAATCGCCGGCGCCCACCGTGCTGGCGACTTCCACCCTGGGCGGCACCGCTTGCCAGACACCCTGCGGACCGAACCAGCGCACGCCCTCGGCGCCCTGGGAAAGCACCACCTGCTCGATACCGCGCGCACGCAATGATTCGACCTGCGCGCCCAACTCATCAGCACTGCCAGCGGGTTTTCCGCAGGCATCGGCCAGCTCCTGGTCGTTGGGTTTGATCAGCCAGGGTGCGGCGTCCACCCCGGCGCGCAGCGCGGCACCGCTGCAATCGAAGGCGACTTTCAGGCCATGGCCCTGCAGGCGCAGCAACAGCTCGCGCAACCACTGCGGATCGACGCCGCGCGGCAGGCTGCCGGCGACCACGGCCATGTCGAAATCGGCGGCGATCAGGTCGAGGCGGTCGAGCAGCGCATCCTGCTGGGCGCCACTGACTGTCGGGCCCGGACCGTTGATATCGGTGATCCGCCCGGTGCCTTCGGCGATCTTGATATTCCGCCGCGTTTCGCCCGGCACGCGGACAAAGGCATCGACGAAACCACGACGACGGAACAACGCCTCGAAGGGCAACGCATTGTCCGCACCGAGGAAGCCGGCAACGGTCAGCGAATGTCCCAGGTCGGCCAGCACCTGGGCAACGTTGAGGCCCTTGCCGGCGGCCTGGCTGAGTGCCGACTCGCTGCGGTTCACCTCGCCGGGCGCAAGCGTCGGCAGGCGCACGGTTAGGTCCAGCGCAGGGTTCAGGGTCAGCGTGAGAATACGGGCCATCAGTGCACCTCCGGCAGCGCCAGGGCGACGCTCTGGCGCACGTCCGCTGCCGAGCACAGGGCCAATGCGGCGCGAGCCAGCTCGCGGGATGTCGGCAGGTCCAGCTCGCGCACCCGCGCCTTGACCAGCGGGATGCTGCGCGCCGAAACGCTCAGTTCGTCCACTCCCAGCCCGACCAGCAAGGGCACCGCCAGCGGGTCGGCGGCCAGCTCGCCGCACACGCCCACCCACTTGCCGTGGGCATGGGCGGCGCGCACGGTCATGTCGATCAGTTGCAGCACCGCCGGGTGCAGGCCATCGGCCTGGGCGGACAGACTCGGATGGCCACGGTCGATGGCCAGGGCGTACTGGGTCAGGTCGTTGGTACCGACGCTGAAGAAATCCACCTCGCGCGCCAGTACCTGTGCCAGCAGCGCGGCGGAAGGCACCTCGACCATGATGCCCAGTTGCAGGTCATGCTGACCGCCCAGTTCCGCGCAGATTTCGTGGGTCAGGTCGCGCGCCTGCCGCCACTCCTCCACCTGGCCGACCATGGGGAACATGATGCGCAGCGGGCGGCCGGCAGCCGCACTCAGCAACGCTCGCAGCTGGGTGCGGAAAATCTGCGGGCGTTGCAGCGTCAGGCGCACGCCACGAATGCCCAGGTAGGGGTTGGTTTCCTCGGCGATCGGCCAGTACGGCAGCGGCTTGTCGCCGCCCACATCGAGGGTGCGCGCCACCAGCGGACGGCCTTCGAGAGCATCGAGCACACGGCGGTACTCGATCTCCTGGGTTGCCTGGTCGGGCGCCTGGGGGTTGTCCATGAAGACGAACTCGGTACGCAGCAGACCCACGCCCTCCGCGCCCAGCTCCACGGCTTTCGCCGCGCCGGCGGTGTCGCCAAGGTTGGCGCAGACTTCCACGGCATGGCCATCGCGAGTCACCGCCGGCTCATGGCGGCGCGCCTCGGCCTGCGTGGCGCGACGCTGGCGCAGGTCGCGCTGGGTTTCGGCGGCGTGCAACGCTTGCACATCGGGGGCAACCGTCATCTGGCCTTTCTCGCCATCCAGCAGCAACGCCGTGCCGGACTCCAGCGCCAGCACGCTTTCCCCGGCGCCCACCAGCGCGGGAATACCCAGCGCGCGGGCGATGATCGCGCTGTGCGAAGTGGCGCCACCGCGCGCCGTGACGATACCCGCCACGCGTTCCGGATCGAGCCGTGCCACGTCCGAGGGGCCGACTTCGTCCATCACCAGGATGTAGGGCTCGCTCGGCTCCAGCGCACTCTCGACGCCGCACAGGCGCGCCAGCACGCGCCGGCCGACGTCGCGCAGGTCCGCCGCGCGCTCAGCCAGCAGCGCATCGCGCAGGGCCTCCTGCTCACCGGCCACACGCTCGATCACCTGGCTCCAGGCCGCTTCGGCGCTGGCGCCTTCGGCCAGGCGCGCCTGCACCTCATCGAGCAACTCGGGGTCGTCCAGCAGTGCCTGGTGAGTGACGAAGATGTCGCGAATTTCCTTGACCTGGCTGCGCCCCACCAGCGCTCCGATTTCCCCGCTGATGGCCATCCGCGCCTCATCGAGGCGCTGGCGCTCGACGTCCGCCGACTCGCCGCGCACGGCGAACTCGAAGGCACGAGCGACCTGCACGTACGCAGGGCCGTGGGCAATGCCCGGCGATGCGGCAATGGCCTGCAACTGCGCGCCCGCTTCGGGAGCCCGCACGGCCTGCAATTCCTGCTCGTCCTGTTGCACGCTGTCGACGACCAGCTCCTGGGTTTCCGGCAGCGGCTCGACTTCCTCGCCCAGGCCCTGCTCCACGGCCGCGCGAACGGCAGCCAGTGCGGCCTCGGCGATTTCCGGCTCGGCGAA
Source organism: Pseudomonas sp. HS-18 (assembly GCF_020401845.1). Taxonomy (NCBI): domain Bacteria; kingdom Pseudomonadati; phylum Pseudomonadota; class Gammaproteobacteria; order Pseudomonadales; family Pseudomonadaceae; genus Pseudomonas; species Pseudomonas sp. HS-18. The sequence goes on along the minus strand of NZ_CP084413.1, from coordinate 1,133,540 downwards.
GAACTCCAGCACCTGCCCACGCCGCGCGCCAAGGGTGAGCAGTTTGCTCAGGCTGCGGATGGAAACCGGGGCGCTGTCGCCCTCGGCGATGCGCACGCGAATTTCGCCGCTGTAGTCCCGCGCCAGCAGCATCAGCACCTGCGCCGGGCGCGCATGCAGGCCATGCGGGTTGGCCAGCGGCACACGGATGCTCGGCCAATCCACCGGCAATTCACCGCCCAGGGCTTCCAGCACCGCACGTACGGAGGTGGCGCTGGCCAGCTCGCCGGCACGGCCATCCACCAGCAGGTCGCATAGGCGCGCGAACACCGCCTCGTGCGCGTCGTCCTGGCGAGCCAGGCAGAACAGGCCACGCACCGGCTGGCCGGCGTGGCTCAGCTCGCGCGCGGGGGTAACGAAGACGAGGCCCGGACGAGTGACGCATTGCTCGCTGTCCTGCCACCAGAGCCCCGCGCCCAAGGGCAAGGCCTCCTGGTCATGCAGCGCGGCAGCGAAGCCGGGAACCACGCAGCCGGCCTTCTTCAAACGCCGCGCACCGACCAGCGCCAGTTCGTCGAAGTCTTCGGCAGCGACGCCAAGCCCTACCAGATGCTCGTCGAACAGCAACGGCTGAGGCGCGCCACCTTGCAGCAGCTGCAGCAGGTCCTCGGGTTTTTCCGCTGCGCGCAAGGCCGGGCCTACTTCGCCGTCGCCCAGCGCACGGGTAAGCAGTTGCAGCAGGCGCAGGTGCTCATCGGACTTGGCCGCAATGGCGATGGCCAGGTGCACGGTCTGCCCGTCGCCCCAGGCCACCCCCTCGGGGAAGTGCATCAGGCGTACGCCGGTGCGCTGCACCAGGTGGCGCGTTTCCGGCGTGCCGTGGGGAATGGCGATGCCCTGCCCGAGATAGGTGGAGCCTTGCGCTTCACGGGCCTGAAGACCCGCCAGGTAGCCTTCGGCAACCAGGCCATCGTCTTCGAGGGCAGAGCCAAGCATGGCCAGGGCGGCCTGCTTGTCGGCAGCGCGCTGGCCCATGCGGACCTGCTGCGCGTTGAATTCGAGCATCGCGTTCTCCTCACCGGCGTTCGCGCGTGCCGGCGCTGGGGCGGTTATCCGCTTGTACGGTGATCAGCTTAGAGGCTGCGGCGCAGGAACAGGGTTCAGGCAATACTGCGCGCGCAATGCTGAATCGTTTCACCTATTGAGACTGGAACGTTACTCGATAATGCGTGATCCTTGAAGCCCCCAATTGTCGGCAGCATCCCGCGTTGAAACTCAGTGATATCGCCCGCCTGGCCGGTGTTTCGGTCACCACCGCCAGCTATGTGATCAATGGCAAGGCCGTGCAGCGGCGCATCAGCGCCGCCACGGTGGAGCGCGTGCGCGCGGTGATCGAGGAGCATGGCTACCACCCGGACCAGCAGGCGGCCAGCCTGCGGCGCGGGCAGACCCGCACCCTGGGCTTCGTCCTGCCGGACCTGGAGAACCCCAGCTACGCCAAGCTCGCCAAGCTGCTGGAGCAAGGTGCCCGGGCGCGCGGCTACCAGTTGCTGATCGCCTGTTCCGACGACGAACCGGACACCGAGCGCCAGGTGCTCAACCTGTTCCGCGCGCGCCGCTGCGACGCGCTGATCGTCGCCAGTTGCCTGCCCGTCGGCGACGAAAGCCACGCCCGCCTGCAGGCTGACGGCGTGCCGATCATCGCGGTGGATCGCCAGCTCGACCCGCAGCGCTTCTGCTCGGTGGTCAGCGACGACCGCGACGCCAGCCAGCGCCTCACCGCCAGCTTGCTAAAACCCGCGCCGCTCAGCATCGCCCTGCTTGGCGCGCGGCCGGAGCTGATCATTTCCCAGGAACGCGCCGCCGGTTTCCGCAGCGCCCTGCGCGACTACCAGGGCCAGGTGCTGGTCGAGCACGGCGAGACCTTCAGTCGCCCCTGCGGCCGGCGCCTGATGGAGGAGTTGCTGGCCGGCCAGGGGCAGTTGCCCGACGCGCTGATCACCACCTCCTACGTGCTGCTCGAAGGCGTGTTCGACGTGCTCCAGGCGCTGCCCAGCGGCTGGCCGGCGAACCTGCGCATTGCCACCTTCGGCGATACCCAGTTGCTGGACTTCGTTCCGCTGAAGGTCAACGCGATTTCCCAGCAGCACGCGCTGATCGCCGAGCGCGCGCTGGACCTCGCGCTGGCCGCCATCGAACAGAACAGCTACACGCCCGGCGTGCACCCGATCCCGCGCAACCTCAAGCTGCGCACGGAGTGAACCGATGCGCCTGATCGACACCCACAACCACCTCGACTGCCCGGACTTCGAGCAGGACCGCGCCGCCGTGCTGCAACGCAGCCGCGAGCGGGGCGTGGAACGACAGGTGCTGCTGGGAGTGTTCCGCGAGAACTGGGAGGACGTCTGGGCGCTGGTGGACAGCGAGCCGGACCTCTACGCCGCCCTGGGCCTGCACCCGATCTATCTGGCGCGGCACAAGCCGGAACACCTCGCTGCGCTGCGCGAGTGGCTACAGCGTCTCGCCGGCCACCCGAAGCTCTGCGCGGTGGGCGAGATCGGCCTGGACTATTACCTGGAAGAACTCGACCGCGAGGGCCAGCAGGCCATCTTCGAGGAGCAGTTGCGCATTGCCATCGACTTCGAGCTGCCGGTGCTGCTGCACGTGCGTCGCGCCCATGCGGCGATGATCGCCACGCTCAAGCGCTACAAGCCCCAGCGCCAGGGCATCGTCCACGCCTTCGCCGGCAGCCGCGAAGAGGCTCGCGAATACCTCAAGCTGGGTTTCCGCCTGGGCCTGGGCGGCGCGCCAACCTGGCCGCAGGCCAACCGCCTGCGCAAGGTGGTGCCGGAGATTCCGCTGGAGTCCATCGTGCTGGAGACCGACTCGCCGGACATGGAGCCGTCGATGTACCCCGGCGTACGCAACAGCCCGGAACATCTGCCGGAGATCTGCGTGGCACTGGCGGAGTTGAAGGGCATCAGCCCGGAAGAGCTGGCCAGCGCCAGCACGCGCAATGCGATGGAGTTGTTCGGCTGGAGTTGAGCGGTTGCCCTTCGTAGGAGCGAGGGGGACGCCCAGTTCTTGCTCGCGCACCGCGCGACGATGGAGTGACCTGCCGAATCTGATCGCGAGCAAGCTCGCACCTGCAGGCCAATACCGAATTCACCGACAAACCGATGCCCGTGAGATGGGGTGCATCCGTGCGACCCACGGACATCGGTCTGCTGGCGAAAACCCGGTGTGGGGCGGACCGCAGCGTCCGCCCCGGGTCCTGAGGATCAGACGCGGAACGCGCCGATCAGTCGTTTCAGCTCCACCACCTGCCCGGCCAGTTCGCGGCTGGCGCGCTCGGTCTCGCTGGCGCCTTCGGAAGTGCGCTCGCCGGCCTGGTTGATCTCGACGATGTTCTGGTCGATGTCATGGGCCACGGCGGTCTGCTGCTCGGCCGCGGCGGCGATCTGCTGGTTCTGGTCGACGATAGCGCCGACCGCGCTGAGGATATTCTCCAGCGCCTGCTGCACCTGGGCCGACTGGCTGACAGTGCCATCGGCGGTCTGGTGGCTGCTGCCCATGGCCTTCACCGCGGCGCCCACGCCGTTCTGCAGGCGCGCGATCATCTGCTCGATCTCTTCGGTGGACTGCTGGGTGCGCTTGGCCAGGGTCCGTACTTCGTCGGCCACGACGGCGAAGCCCCTGCCCTGCTCGCCAGCGCGCGCGGCCTCGATGGCGGCGTTGAGCGCCAGCAGGTTGGTCTGTTCGGCGATGCCCTTGATCACGTCCAGCACGCGGCTGATGGAAGCGCTGTCGGCGGCCAGCTGGTTGATCACCGCCACCGATTCGTCGATCTCGCCGGCCAGGCGCTGGATGCTGCCCACCTGGGACTCCACCAGGGCACGGCCACTGGTGGTTTCCTGGTTCACGTTGCGCGCGCTGCCCACCGCCACGGCGGCGCTGCGCGCGACCTCCTGGGCGGTCGCGGCCATCTGGTTCATGGCCGTGGCGACCTGTTCGATCTGGTTGCGCTGGCCGGCCACCGCCTGGTTGCTCTCGGCGGACACCGACTCCACGCGCACGGTCTGCCGCTCCACTTCGCTGACGGTGCGGCCGACCTGCTCGATCAGGTCGTGGATCTTCGACACGGTCTGGTTGAAGGCATCGCCCAGCTCGCCCAGTTCGTCGCGGCTCTGGGCCTGGAAGTTGACGGTCATGTCGCCGGACGCGACGCGTTCCATCATCTTGCCCAGGCTCTTCAGCGTGGTGCGGGTGGAAACGTAGAAGCCGCCGTAGAGGTAGACGATGCCGAGGAACACCACCAGCAGCGCCACGACCAGCAGCACCATCTGCCGCTGCTTGCTGGCCAGGCGCCCCTGCAACTCTCCATCGACGAACTGCAGGACGTGGTCATCCAGCCGGTAGGTCTGTTCCATCGCCTTGCTGACCTGGTCGAAGAATTCCGCCCAAGGCATGTCGAGGGTGTCGGCCATCACCACCTTGTCCTCGAACAGCTTGCCCATGCTCTTGATGGTGTCGCGGCTGGCCTGGGCATCGGCGGACAAGGCGCTCTGCGCGGCCGGGCTGGCGCCCAGCGCGTCCTGCAACTTGAGGCCGTACTCGGCGTGGAGCTTCTCCAGGTCCTGCAGCAGGTCATCCAGCTTGCCGCTGGTGGAGGAGTTGAGGAACCCCTGCCCCAGCGCGCCGGCGCCCATGGTGCGGCCCTGGCTGAGGGTCTGGGTGACATGCGGGGTGCCGGCGGTGATCAGCTCGGCGAGCTGGCGCAGGTCGCGGGCGTCGTCCTGGCTCAGGCCGGACTGGGACACCAGCAGCTTGATGAACACCTGCACTTCGCTGAGCAGGCGCCCGGCCATGGCCGACTTGCTTTGCAGCGAACCTTCGGCGTCGACGCCCTTCAGGCTGGCCAGCAGCTCATCGCGCTTGGCGTTGAATTCGGCGATCTGCTCGGCATCCTGGGTAACGGGTTGCAGCGCACCGATGCGCGCCTGCAGGTCCTTGTGCAATTGACCGATGCGCGCGTCGATGCCAGCGGATTTACTCGACTGGCCGAGAATCCCGTTGATCTGCAACAGGTCGTTGTAGGACTCGAGGTGACGGCGCACCTGCAGACCGTCGCCGATCAGCTGCAGGCTCTGCAGTTCGGCGCGGGTGCTGACGAACTGCCCGTAGGAGTCGCGCACGAGGTAGAAGTTGGTGATCAGCATCGGCAGAAAGAACAGCACGCTGATCAGGCTGAACTTCATACCGAAGCTCAGACGGTTCATCAGCGCGATGGCCGGATAGAGCACGGTCCTCACAAAGACGTCTCCTGTTCCCGTTATTGTTATGTCGCTTGTCGGGGATGGTGCGGCGCGCCCCTGGACGGGTCGTCGCCCTGCGCGCTCAGCGGCGCGGCCACTGTCGGGTAGCAGCCGTCGCCTTGCACTTCAGGTTCGATGTGTACCTGATATCGGCGGGGAGTTCTGTAACTTAAGGTTAAAATGCCATCATCGGACCGGCGGTCGCCGGCCCGATCGTCTGCCTCAGAGCAGCAGCGTCCAGATGGCGAAGACGGCGTACCAGAGCACCGCGGAGCGCACCAGCAGCTGCCAGAGCGCGTCGAGGCTGGCGACGCCCTTGGCGCCGAGGCCGCCTTCGTTGAAGTCTTCGGCGACGTAGCCGGCACGGGCCAGCAGACGAGCGGCAGGCACGTCCCAGGCCAGCAGGTCGTGCAGCAGCATGCGCGTCACCGCGACGAAGTTGCCGACCAGGGCGAAGCTCAGCACCAGCGCACGCGAGGGCAGCCAGTCGAAGGCATGCCGCAGCTGCGCGGCACGCTCGCGCAGTTCCGGCTGGCGGCTCTGTTCGGCAGCGATGGCCAGCAGCCGATAAGCCAGCGCAGCCACCGGGCCGAGCAGCGCGTACCAGAAGATCACCGCGAAGAAGGCCTGGTAGGCCTCCCACACCAGCGTGCCCTGCACCACGGCGAGCAGGTCGTCGTCGCCATCGGCCTGCACCTGCACGCCCAGGTCGCGCTCGGCGACGTGATAGGCGGCCTGCGCGTCCTCGCGGCGCCAAGCGTCGCGGAAGGGCCCGATGGCGCGCAGCACGTCGCCGCGCCCCAGGCTCCAGACCACCACCAGCAGTTGCACCGGCAGCGCCAGCAGGCCGTAGGCCACCGGTTCCAGCACGGTCAGCAACAGCGCCAGCAGCAGCAACGGCGGCAGGATCGCCATCAGCAGGCCGAGCCAGGGCTGCGCCACCAGCGACTTGATGCCGCCCACGGTATCCAGCCAGCCCAGCCACCAACCATCACGCTGCACCTTGGCACGCCAGCTGGAAAACTTCTCGACCAGCAGGACCAGCAACAGCACCAGGAAACTCATGTCGACTCCTTCTTCACGCCGGCGCCAATATCGGCCAGGTAGCGCGCCCAGTCGAAGGCCTCGCCGGGGTCGGTCTTGCGCTCGGGGGCGATGTCGCAGTGACCCTGGATGCGCTCAGCGGTGATCGCCGGGTACACCTTGCGCAATTGCCCGGTCAGCTCCGCCAGCACTTCATACTGCCGCTCGCTGTAGGGTTCGGTATCGGTACCCTCCAGCTCGATACCGATGGAGAAATCATTGCAGTTTTCGCGCCCGTCGAAGCGCGACACACCGGCATGCCAGGCGCGCGCGTTGCACGAGACGAACTGGAACAGCGAGCCGTCGCGCTCGATGAGGAAATGCGCGGACACCGTCAGGCTGCAGATGCTGGCGAAGTAGGGATGCTCGTCGGCGTCCAGGCGGTTCTGGAAGAACTCCTGCACCTTGCACGTGCCGAACTGGCCGGGCGGCAGGCTGATGTTGTGGATGACCAGCAGCGAGACTTCCTCGCCCTCGGGGCGGGCGTTGAAGTTCGGCGAGGGACAGCGCTGGGCGTCGAGGCACCAGCCGGATTCGGGGTCGATCTGCATGGAAGCTCCTTGGCAGAGCCCCACTCTAAAGCAGGCGACGGGGGAAATGAACTCGCTGGCGAGCAGCCAGCGGGCTCAGCATCGGCTTAGGATTTCGCGAGCTAGCGCAGAACCAGGCGAAATCGGATGAGGCAGCAGCGTCTACGCGCAGCGGATCGCAAGCAGGTTCTCAGGCGTTCTTCAGGCGTCTGAGGTTGCCGATCACCGACTCCAGCGCGCGGTCGAACAGCAGCGCGTCGTCCAGCAGGCGCACGGCGTTGCGACGGAACTCCACGGCCAGGCTCATGCGGGTCTTTTCCAGCACCTTCATGCCGGTGCGGTTGACGAAGATGTAGCGGCCGCTGGGGCGGATCACCGCGGCCAGCTTGCAGCGCAGCTTGTGCTCTTCGTCTTCCTGGATTTCCACCCAGCTGCCGACGCGCAGTTCATCGACCTTGCGCAGCGACTCGTCATCCTCGGCGAAGACCTCTTCGGGCTCCACGGCGCGGCCCTGCTCCGGCGAGGCGAGGACGATTTCCTCGACCACCGCGACCATGGCCGGCTGCGCGGCCGCCGGGGCCACGGCCGCCGGCGCATCCAGCGGATCGTCCAGCAGCGGCAGCTCGTCGTCCGGGTCGAGCAGCGGAGCTTCCTCGACCTGCTTGTAGCGCTGGAAGGCCTGCACATGCAGCCCTTCCAGGCGGCTGAAGAATTCGCCGGTGGAGAACGGATCGAAGGCGGCGGAGGCCAGGCCTTCGCGCAGCGACTTGAGCAGTTGCGGCACCATTTCCAGCAGGCGCAGGCGGGAGTCCGGGTCCTCGTGGGGTTCCACGCTCCAGATCAGATCGTCCATGGTCGCCAGGGCGGCTTCCCACTCGGCGGAGTGCGTGCCGTGCTTCAGGCAGGTGAGCAGCAGGACCTGGCTCCAGGCCTCCTGCAGCAGGCGCACCACCACTTCGGGCAGGGTGCGGCCGAGCAGGCGCTCGTTGAGCACGCCTTCCACGTCCTGGCGGGCCAGTTCGGCGCGGGCGCGGCCTTCCTCGGCATCGCGGGTGCGCTGTTCCAGCAGGTCGCTGCGACGGCGCTCGTCACCGGTGAAGGCGATGAATTCGTCGAGCAGCTCGGAGAAGATCGCCGGATCGTCGACGAAGTCGTTCAGCAGGCGCATCACCACCTGCTCGATCTTCTGGTACAGGTGGTCGCGCTGGCCGTCGGACTGCTCGGCCCAGCCGAGGGCGGCCGAGGCGATCTCGTTGAGCAGGCGACGCGCCGGGTGGCTGCCGCGGCTGAAGAAGGTCTTGTCGAGCACCGCAACCTTGAGCATCGGGATCTGCATGCGGCCGATCAGGGCCTTGAGCGAATCCGGCAGGGTGCGGTCATCGAGGATGAATTCGAAGAGCATGGACACGAGGTTGATGACGTCCTCGTCCACCTGGCCGACCACGCGGGAACGGCCGCTCTTGCTGCTGACGCGGGTCAGCAGGTGATCCAGGTGCTGGCGCACGTCGATCTCGTCGATGCTCTGCGCCGGCAGGTGCGACTGCAGGTGGGAAAGCAGGCGCATAAGATCATTGCTGGAAATCGGTACCGCGTCGGCCGGCAGGGTGCGGGCCGGGGCGGCACTGCCGCGCACCTGCGAGAGCAGATCGCGCAGGGCGGCGAAGGCAGCCTGGCTGTCGGCGTCCATGTACTGGCCGCCGCTCTGCTCGCCGACGTCGGCGGTGGTTGCGGCCGGGGCCGTGTCCTGGCTGGCGGCGACGGTGCGTTGCGGCGAGCGGCGCAGCGGAACGGATTTGAGCTCCGGCAGCACGCCCAGGGCGATCAGGGTCTGGTTGGCTTCCGCGTAGAGGTGCTCGGCGTCGGCCAGCACATACTTTTCGAACAGCTTGAGGATGATCAGCTTGACCTTGATCTCCACGCCCAGGCCACGGCAGGCCTCGAGGAAGGCGTCGCACAGCTGGCGCGGACCGAGCGGGTTGCTCTTGTCCTCGACCTTCTTGCTGACCAGGGTGTTGAAACGGGTGGTGAGGTGCGTGAGGGCAACGCCGTCGCGGCTCATCACCTTGGCGACCATGGCGTCCAGGGCGACGGCTTCTTCCAGCTCGTCGTTCTGCACCAGGGTCAGATTCTCGTAGGAGACCGTGTCCAGCGCCGGCGCACGGCCGATTTCATACTGGTTCAGGTTGGCGAAGTTCTCGAAGACCTTCTGCAGGAAGCCGCGCTCGATGCCCTTGCGCTTGAGGCGCAGGTCGCGCATGGCTTCGAAGTAGGCGCTCTGCTCGGCGTTGTTGGCGGCGCGATCGGCCATCTCGAACAGGGTGTCGTCGGCGTTGTCGAACAGGGCCTGCATGGCATGACGCAGTTGGACGGCGACCTTGTCGCGGACAGCGACGAGCCCCGCCGGAACGCGTCCAGCGAACGAAGTCTGCGAGGTTTGCGTGGCCGACTTGTTCAGCGGCACTACGTTCGCGTCGTTCTGCATCGCAAGTCTCCTGCCGACAGACCCAAGCTGGCGGCACCAACAGTCATCGAGGCGTCATCCGTAACGTCAATTTAGTGGCGTCAAAAAGTAGAAAGGTTCAACGTCATTATAGGGAAGCTTCTTACACAACCAAGAGACATTTCACGCATTCTTGAAGAAATTCACAGCGAAGTACCCGCCGTCCGTCCGACAAAGCGCACGGCAGTCCAAAAAACTGCCACGCCTCCCCGCCTCGCCTCCCCGCCCGTATAATCGCGCCACTGCGAACAGGAGCTTTCCATGCCCAACCTCACCCTCGCCGAGCTTTCCGGGGAAATCCAGGCCAACGTCCGCGCCGCGCTGGCCGAAGACGTCGGCAGCGGCGACATCACCGCCCAACTGATCCCCGCCGAGCGCGTCGCCAGCGCCCGCATCATCACCCGTGAGAACGCCACGCTCGCCGGCACCGCCTGGGTCGACGAAGTGTTCCGCCAGGTCGATCCGCGCGTGCAGGTGAAATGGCAGGTGCGCGACGGCGAGCAGGTCAGCGCCGACCAGACCCTGTTCACCCTGGAAGGCCCGGCCCGCGCCCTGCTGACCGGCGAGCGCAGCGCGCTGAACTTCCTGCAGCTGCTATCCGGCACCGCCACCCGTGCCCGTCAGTACGCCGACCTGGTGGACGGCACCGGGGTGAAGCTGCTCGACACCCGCAAGACCCTGCCCGGCTTGCGCCTGGCGCAGAAATACGCCATCACCTGCGGCGGCTGCCATAACCACCGCATCGGCCTGTACGACGCCTTCCTCATCAAGGAAAACCACATCGCCGCCTGCGGCGGTATCGCCCAGGCCATCGCCGCCGCCCACCAGATCGCCCCTGGCAAGCCGGTGGAGATCGAGGTAGAAGACCTCGACGAGCTGCGCCAGGCCCTGGACGCCGGCGCCGACATCGTCATGCTCGACGAGCTGAGCCTGGACGACATGCGCACCGCCGTCGCCCTCACCGCCGGCCGCGCCAAGCTGGAAGCCTCGGGCGGCATCACCGAGGCCACCCTGCGCACCATCGCAGAGACCGGCGTGGACTACATCTCCATCGGCACCCTGACCAAGGACGTCAAGGCGCTGGACCTGTCGATGCGGCTGAGCCTGTAGTCGCCCTGACAGGCGCGCCTGCCCTCCCTCGCCTACGCTTCAGCCAAGCGCCTGAATTCCCTTAGGCGCTTTCCTACAGCTGGCGAAAGGAGGCACTGGCGCGATGGCGGGCAAGATTCTGCTGACCGGGGGCTGCGGCTATATCGGCTCCCACATCTGTCTGGAACTGATCGAGCAGGGGTATCACCCCGTCGTGCTCGATAACCTGAGCAACAGCTCGCCCATCCCGCTGCAGCGCATCGAGCAGCTCACCGGCCAGCGCATTCCCTTCGTCAAGGGCGACGTCCGCGACGAAGCCATCCTCGACCGGCTGTTCTGCGAGTACCGCATCGACGCGGCGATCCACCTCGCCGGCGTCAAGTCCGTCGCCGAATCGGTGGCCGATCCCATCGCCTACTACCAGACCAACTTCGCCGGCACCGTCACCCTCTGCCAGGTCATGCAGCACCATGGCGTGAAGCGCTTCATCTATAGCTCCTCGGCGACCGTCTACGGCCTGGCGGCACAGAGCCCGATCCGCGAAGACGCCCCCACCGGCCCGGCCAGCCCCTACGGCCAGTCCAAGCTGATGGCAGAAATCGCCCTGCGCGACATCGCCCAGGCCGACCCGCAGTGGACCATGGCCATCCTGCGCTACTTCAACCCCGTGGGCGCCCACACCAGCGGCCGCATCGGCGAAGACCCCAACGGCATCCCCAACAACCTGATGCCGTACGTGTCGCAGGTCGCCACCGGCAAGCAGCCGTTCATCCGCGTATTCGGCAACGACTACCCCACCCCGGACGGCACCGGCGTGCGCGACTACCTGCACGTCGTCGACCTGGCCAACGCCCACCTCAGCGCTCTGCGCTGGCTCGACGGCGCCAGCGGCGCGAAGACCTTCAACATCGGCACCGGCCGCGGCTACAGCGTGCTGGAAATCATCCGCGCCTATGAAAAGGCCTGCGGCCGCGAACTGCCCTTCCAGTTCCTCCCCCGCCGCGACGGCGACATCGCCAGCTACCACGCCGACCCGAGCCTGGCCGGCCAGGAACTGCACTGGACCGCCACCCGCGACATCGAAGACATGTGCCGCGACGCCTGGAACTGGCAGAGCCAGAACCCTGGCGGCTATGCCTGATTTTCCCCTGATTCGGAAAACAAAAAGCCCCGCTCGAAAGCGGGGCTTTTTGCTGAAGATGGTGCCGGTAAGAGGAATCGAACCCCCGACCTTCTCATTACGAATGAGCTGCTCTACCGACTGAGCTACACCGGCGGCGGGCGTAAACTACCATCCCCCCGACCGCTAGGCAATTGCTCCGCTCGGGCAGGTCATGGGCGAGAGTTCAGTCACATATTGTCTCACCTGCGTTTCCGATAATTCCCACCACTGGAAAAACTCGCCAGAATGGACGGATTCATTTCTCTCTGAGCATTTTCATGAGCGCACTGGACCAGCTTCATACCAAGATTTCCGACGGAAGTGCCGTCGTTGGCATTTACGGTCTTGGCTACGTGGGGCTTCCCCTTGCATTGCGCTTTGCCGAGGTGGGAATTCGGGTGATCGGCTTCGACATCGATGACAGCAAGGTGCAAGCGCTGAATGCCGGACGCAGTTATATCGAGCGTCTGGGGAACGACCTGATCGTCGCCGCCCGGGAAGCCGGCTTCGAGGCCACCGGTGACTTTGCCCGCAGCACCGAAGCGGACGTGCTGATCATCTGCGTCCCCACACCGCTCAATACCCATCACGAGCCCGATCTGAGCTTCGTCATCGATACCACGGAAGCGATCCTGCCGTATTTCCGCGAAGGCCAGTTGCTGAGTCTGGAAAGTACTACCTGGCCAGGCACCACTGAAGAGGAGCTGGCTCCTCGCCTTGAAAGCCACGGCTTCAAGGCTGGCAGCAACTGCGCCCTGGTGTTTTCGCCAGAGCGCGAGGATCCGGGCAACGCCCACTTCGATACGCGGACCATTCCCAAGGTCATCGGCGGCATGACGCCTCGTTGCCTGGAACTGGGTCAGGCCATCTATGGCCACGCCATCAATACGATGGTCCCGGTCAGTAGCCCGCGCGCGGCCGAGATGACCAAGCTGCTGGAAAACATCCACCGCGCAGTGAACATCGGCCTGGTCAACGAGATGAAGATCGTCTCCGACAAGATGGGCATCGACATTCACGAGGTGATCCGTGCGGCAGCGACCAAGCCCTTCGGGTTTGTTCCCTATACGCCAGGACCGGGCCTTGGTGGACACTGCATCCCGATCGATCCCTTCTACCTGACGTGGAAGGCCAAGGAATACGGGGTTAACACCCGCTTCATCGAGCTGGCTGGCGAGATCAACCACTACATGCCGCATTGGGTGGTTCAGAAGGTTGCAGATGCACTGAACAGTCGGAAGAAGGCGGTGAATGGCAGTCGAGTACTGATCCTCGGCCTGGCCTACAAGAAGAACATCGATGACACCCGCGAGTCGCCGGCGGTCGAGATCATGTCCCTGCTGGATCAGCGCGGCGCCGAAGTCCAGTACTCCGACCCGCACGTCCCCCGTTTTCCGAACAAGCGCGACTACAGCTTCGACCTAGAATCGGTCAGCCTGACATCCGCCAGTCTGGACGAGTTCGACTGTGTGGTACTGGCGACCGACCACGATGCCTTTGACTATGCACTGTTGGCAGAACACGCACGCATTCTGGTGGACACGCGCGGTCGGTTCGACAAGCGTCCGAACGTAGTTTGCGCATGACCTCGACAAACAGTGATCGCTGCAAGCCTCGCGTACTGGTAGTGACCCGCAACCTGCCGCCCCTTCTGGGGGGCATGGAGCGCCTCAACTGGCACATGATCGATGAGCTGGGCCGTGACGCCGAAGTGCATGTCGTGGGGCCGGACGAAGCCGGCGGCCAGGCGCCGAAAGCGGCCCACTATCATCCAGCACGCTTGCGCCCGACCTGGCGCTTTCTGATCGAGGCGACACTCTCGGCCGCACGGATCGCTCGCCGATACCGCCCACAGGTCGTACTAGCCGGCAGCGGCCTGACCGCCCCCATCGCATTGCTTGCCGCCAGGCTTTGCGGCGCCCGAGCGGTCACGTATATACACGGGCTGGATATCACCACCCACAACCCGGTCTATCGGGCGATCTGGTTGCCGGCGATCCGACGTATGGATGCAGTCATCGCCAACAGCCGCTCGACGCGCGAGTTTGCCGTCGAAGCAGGAGTTCAGCCAGACCGGCTGTTCCTGGTCTTCCCCGGTGCCAAAACGCCCATCGCCGATTTCCCCAGTGATAGACTGCGGGCTTTACGCGACAGGCTCCAGCTGGGCGAACGACGCATACTCATCTCCGTCGGCCGGCTGACAGCGCGCAAGGGCCTGCTGGAGTTCGTCCGCGAGGCCCTGCCCAGGGTGGTCGCGCGCTACCCCGATACGCTGCTGTTAATCGTGGGAGATGCTCCGAAAGACGCACTGCATGCCCACGCCCATGCGCAGACGCCTGAAAGCATCCAGGCCGCCGCAGAGGGCGCCGGCATTGCCGAGGCGGTACGCTTCATCGGCCCGATCACCGACCTCGAAGAGCTTTGCGTGGCCTATCAAGTCGCGGAAGCCCACTTGTTCCCAGTGCGCAGTATTCCGGGCGACTCGGAAGGCTTTGGCATGGTCGCCATCGAGGCGGCGGTCAACGGCACCCCGACCGTCGCCTTCGCCACCGGCGGTATCGTTGACGCAGTAGCGGATGGTGCGTCTGGCTATCTGGTTCAGCCCCACGATTACGAAAGACTGGCAGACTCGATCGTGCGCGTCCTGGAAACCCCTGGCGAGTTGCGCGACACCTGCCGGCAGCACGGCCAGAAGTTTTCCTGGAGACGCTTCGGCCGCGAAGTGCATCAAGCGCTTTTCCCTACTGACGCCCCTCACGACGCGCCCAGCGTGAAGCGAACACCTTGAAAGCGCTGGCCAGCGGCTATAAACCCGGTCGCCTCGCACGCTCCGCGATCATCACGCTGTTCTGGCAACTGGTCAGGATCGGTCTGCTGGCCCTGTGGATGGTCGTCACCGCTCGACTACTGGGACCTGCTGGTTACGGGGAGTACAGCGGCCTTGCGAGCTTGGCAATTACGCTCGGCGCTTTCACCGGGCTCGGACTCGGGTTGGTCATGTACCAGGGCTCCGTGCATACCCCGGAGAAGTTCAGCCAGTACTGGAGCAATTCGCTGGCCTGCATTGTGGGTAGCGGCACGTTGATCACCATACTCTTTGTGGCCCTGGGGAGTTGGTTGAGCCCTGATTCACACCTTGGAACACTGATCGCCATCGGCATCTCCGAAGCGATGCTATTCCCCGTGGTCACGAATTCCGCGTTCGCGTTTTCCGCCCATGAGCGGATGGGCTGGGCAACCGTGCTGCCTGCGCTGACCGCGCTATTGCGGCTATTGGGCAATCTGGCCTTCTACCTTTTCAGCGAAAGTCGCAGCCTTGATCAATATGTCTGGTTTCACGCCTGCGCCACTCTTTTGGCGGCTCTCGCCGCAGCCACGTTGACACAGCGCTGTCTCCTCCCAACACGGATGCCGTTGCGGCTCGACCGCGCACAACTGCTCGAGGGCATAGGTTTCGCCTTCAGTTGGACTGGCAGCAATGCCCTCACTTCACTGGACAAGACCTTCGCGCTCAGATTCGGAAGCGCCGAAATCGCCGGCCTCTACAGTATTGCCTACCGATTCATCTCCATACTGACCCAACCGGTGGATGCCCTGGTTTCCGCGGCGCTTCCGAGGCTCTTCGCCCTTGGGACCGATCAGAGCAGGCACCCTAGCCTGATCGTTACCCTCGTGGCCGTCATCATTACCTACGGCGTGTTGGCGGGGCTTTTCGTCTGGTCGATTGCCGCCATCATTCCACTGATCCTGGGCGCGGAGTTCACCCCCGCAGTCCAGCTCATCCAGCTGCTGGCTATCGTTATTCCCTTCTATGGATTCAGGGCCATGGTTAGCCAGGTATTGGTTGGCCGGCGCCAGAAAAAGACCAAGAGTCTCATCGAGCTGGCCGCGATAGCGCTCATGGCAATGCTCTCGATGATTCTGATACCCAGGCATGGCGCAGAAGGCGCAGCGTACGCCTACGTCGCGGTGGAAGCGTTCCTTGCCGTCGCTGTCGCCCTTGCCTTTCTGCTCACCCGAGCCGCTACCTCTGGCAATACACACGGCAGGTCCGCTTGATGATGACAACAATGGTCTTGGGCAAGATCCGGCACTTCGCCAACAGATTTCCGCTGGGACGCCGCAACAGCCTGCTGCCCAGAGTGATGCGCAGACTCTTCCGTACTGCCTCCGGGCAGGCGGTAGTCGATGACTTCGATGGCGCGTTTCAAATGCGCCTGGATCTCGCCGAACACATGCAGCGGCGAATATTCTGGACTGGTTATTACAACCGGGAGATCGTCGCACTCCTGGACAAGCTGATCGAGCCGGGCATGGTTGTCCTCGATATCGGCGCCAACATCGGAGAAATCACCCTGGTAGCGGCCAAGCGCACTACGGAGCGCGGACAGGTCATTGCCTTCGAACCGATGAGCGCCATAGCCGACCAGTTGGAAGAGCATGTGCAAAGCAACTCGCTCGAGTGGGTAACGGTAGTCCGGGCGGGACTCTCTGATCATTGCGGAGAAGCCGCCATCTACAATGCCTGTGCGCAATGGGACGATAGCGAGCCTAACCGCGGGCTCGGCAGCCTCTACGCCGACCAGCCCAACGCCAAACCCGTACAGAGCATTGCGTTGCTGACGCTGGATGATTACCTGCAGAAGGCACCGATCAAGCGACTGGATATCATCAAGATCGACATCGAAGGGGCGGAGCTTCCCTGCCTGAAAGGTGCCCTGGACACGCTACGCCGGTTCAGGCCGATGCTCATCATCGAACTGCAAGCGGAAACTTCGAAGAACGCAGGGTACGAGCAAACCGACATCCTCGACCTGCTGGCGGGGCTGGGGTACGAGTTCCAGAGCATCGGCCAGAACGGTCGGCTGGAGAGACTGGCGCGCAACGATCTCCGGGATTTCCAGAACGTCCTCTGCACCCACACGGCTGGAGCTGCCCGGCCTTGAAAGTCTGGATACTGGCGGGGAGGTTCAAGGCAGGAGGCCTTGAACAGGTACTGTCGACGCTGGCCGCCTTTCTAACGGACCAGGGCATCGATACCACGCTGGTAGCCAGAGCCTTCGATCAGTCGCCGCCACAACCGGGACTGCGTCCCTATGCTACCCGGACGCTTCCCGGCAGCAGCCTCGTCGGCTTCGTCGCGGCCCTCGCCAAGACTATCCGCCTGGACCGCCCAACGCATATCATCACAAGCGCAAATGACATCGCCTGCCTGACGGTACTGTTGAGGCTCCTGTTCCTGCGGCGTTCCCGCGTCATCGTCACCCAGCACCTGACGGTTTCACCTGAAGTGTCCCGGGCCAGTGGCATGCGCAAGCTGAAGCTAAAGCTGATTCGCCATGCCATGCGTGCTCTGTATCCCCGAGCCGATCGCGTGATTGCCGTTTCCGATGGCGTCGCGGAGGACTTGGCACAGCAGCTCAACCTTCCCCGAGCCGCCATCGCCACCATCTACAACCCCGTCGTCGATGCGCAAATGGCGCGCCGAATCGAAGCGCCGCTTCCGACAGGCTTTCCCTGGGCATCGCGGACAGCGCCACTGGTCGCCTTCGCTGGCCGGCTGGAGCCGGTCAAGCGCGTGGATCTCCTGCTGGAAGCCTTTGCTCAGGTGCACTCGCAAACCGGGGCACGCTTACTGATTCTCGGCGAGGGTTCCCTTCTGGATGAGCTCAAGCGCCATGCCGCGCGATTGCAGGTGACAGAAGACGTGCTCTTCTTCGGGCACGCCCCGAACATCCTGCCGCTACTCAAGAGCTCCGACGTCCTGGTTCTGCCGTCGGACTACGAAGGCTTTGGCAATGTCCTAGTGGAGGCCATGGCCTGCGGCACCCAGGTCATTGCCACCGACTGCCCAAGCGGACCAGCGGAAATCCTGGAGCACGGCCGCTACGGCCAATTGATTCCAACCAACTCCGCGCCCGCACTGATCGAAGCTTTGAGCAAGACCCTTGGCAAGGAATTCGAAGTGCCCGCCGACACGCTTCGCTGGCGCGCAGGGCACTTCTCGGTCGAGCGTGCCGGGAAGGCCTACTTGGAGATACTCAGGGAAACGCAAAGCTGATGCGGATACTCGTTCTGACCAAGCGGCAGTACACCGGCCGCGACCTGCTGGATGATCGCTTCGGCCGACTCTTCGAGATCCCCGAGAAACTGGCCGCCATGGGACATGAGGTCCGCGGGCTGACCTGCAGTTACCGCCCGCGACCAGAGGGGATCACCCAGCACGGCCGGGTAACCTGGCGCTCCTTCAACGCGACGCTACTGAGAGGCGGTACGCTTCGCCATTTGCGGGAGATTCGCCAGGAGATAAGGGTCTTTCAACCGGATCTGGTCTGGGCCAGCTCGGACATGTGGCACGCCATCGCCTGTCGTCGCGTCTGCCAAGAGATGGGCGTTCCCTATGTTCTGGATCTTTACGATAACTACGAAAGCTTCCTACTCTCGAAAATTCCTGGTGTCCGCCACTGTTTCAAAAAGGCCTGTCGCGAGGCAGATGGGGTCACCTCGATCAGCACGCCGCTCAGTACCTATCTGGAGCGGGATTACGGCGTGTCAGTCAATCGGATATTGACTCTGGGTAACGCCACCAACCCCAACGAGTTCTTTCCCGCTGACCGCCAGACCGCGAGAAAAAAACTGAATCTCGAGGGAAGTGAATTCCTGATCGGAACTGCCGGAGCCCTGGGTCGGAGCCGCGGGACTTCGGTGCTGCTGCGTGCTCTGCCGTTGATCCGTCAGCGCTTTCCGCAGCTACAGCTTGTCCTTGCCGGCCCCCACGATGGCAGCCTGCCGCTCACCTCGACGCAAGGTTTGCGTTATCTGGGAGTACTACCGCCTGACGCCGTTCCGGCCTTCTACAACGCGATGGACGTATCCCTCATCTGTAATCGCCCATCGAGTTTTGGCAGCTATTGCTACCCGCAGAAACTGAACGAAATCCTGGCTTGCGAAACCCGACTGCTGGCGGCCAACGTCGGGGGGCTCGGCGAACAACTCGCCGACCAGCCCAGCCACCTCTTCTCACCCGATGATGAAGTCGACTTGGCCGCCAAACTGTGCGACCTCATTACCCGCCCCTGCCGCCGGCCGATTCAACCGATCTACTGGCAGCAACGGGCCAACGAACTCTCGAGTTTTATCGACAGCCGGCTGAGCGCCGCGCGGGTAATATGACGCAAGGATCAACTATCGGAGCTGTCCTTGTACATCAGCGCGGTGATCTGCTCAGATATCAGCCCCATGAGGAAAATCATGACACCGGCGCTGTAGAGCAATGCACTCATGTTGGTGAAGCGCCCGAAGCTCGCGAAGGTATAGCTGTACCAGGCGGTGGCCAGGAAGACGGCAAGCATCGCGATGGGAGCGAAAAGCTTGAGCGGCGAGTAGAGCGTGCCGATCTTGAAGATGATCAGCAGGAAGCGCAGCCCATCCTTCAGCGGTTTGATGTGGCTTTGGCCGATGCGCTTGGCCGCATGGATCGGCACATAGCAAACTGAGTATCCCGCCCTGAAGAAAGCCATGGTACTGGTCGTGGGATAAGAAAAACCATTGGGCAGCAAGTAAAGGAACTCCCTGAACTTAACAGACCGCACGGCCCGGAATCCGGAGGTCAGATCCTCTACGCGATGGCCCGTCATATAGCTGGCCAGCCCATTGTAAAAACCATTTGCTACTCCACGGCCAAGGCTTGCCTGTGAGCCCTTTTGCCGGGCCCCCACAACCATGTCATGTCCCTTGTCCAAGGCCTCAAGAAGGGCCTTGATATCCTGCGGATCGTGTTGCCCATCCGCGTCCATGAACACAATCACGTCCCCCGTCGCCGCTCGAGCACCTGACTTTATTGCAGCACCATTCCCCCGGGAATACAGGTGAGTAACCACTCGGGCGCCCGCAGCCTCAGCCACGACCGCTGTGTTATCGCTTGACCCGTCATTCACTACAATGACCTCAAATTCAGGATGCAGGGCGATGATCTTGCGGATAGTAGCACCGACTGCGGCGGCTTCATTTTTTGCTGGGAGAACGACACTCACCTTCATTGGGTTACCTTGAACATTTCTGCCGGAGCGATTGGCGGAGGGCCATCATGGGATGCTTGGGGTTTCGCCGAGTGATTCACCGAATCACGCAGCACGTTCCTGAGCCTGTGAAACTCCGAATCGTACACGTCTGCTGAGCGGCGCAATGTTTTTGCAGGCTGCTGCCGGTACAGCAACTCGGCACGATCCAGGAGCTGAAGCGCCTCCCGCGGATGCCCGTCGATGGCCATTTCGGTGACCATCGCCAGTGACGCATCCGTCTCCCTGTAAAGCCCCATCGCCTGGAAGTAAAAGGCCAGCGCCTGATCCGTCTTTCCTTGCGCCAGATACAGCTGGGCATTCATGTAAGGCATGATTCGGATAAACAACGGGACGGACTTGTAGTTTTCGTTCGCCTGAGCCTTGGTCAGCAAGTCTTGCATCCACTGCAGATACTCCCGCTTATCTTTCGCCGAGATGACAAAATCATTGAGCGTACGCAGCCCCTTCACGGCCTGGGCGTCGAATGGCTGCTTTGCCAATTGGTCACCTGCCAAACGGAAGTCCTCGTGACTGGCGGCAGAGGTGTATACCTTCTGCAACAGCAACCGAATAGTAAGCAGCGAACTGTCGGGCAAGTGTTGGGCCGCCTGTTCAATGACTCGATTAGCCTCTTCAATCCGGCCCTGGTTAATCAGATAAGCAGCGACAGTGTTCTGGGCGCGAGGAGAATCAGGACTCGATTGAGCCCAATAGAGTTCCAGACGTTGAGAGTCTGCCCAGAGGCTGGAGCGCTGCCAAGTAAGGAACGACAGAAAAGCCACGATCATACAGGCGATGAAAACCACGACTGTCGGGGCGATCCGTTCAGTAAGCGACACCAGAGCAGCTGCCAGCGGAAGGAACAAGTACAGAGCCGATAGATAATTGCGATGCTCGAAATAAAGCTCCAGACCAATAACAGTCGACTCCATCAGGTGAGCTACCAGGAAAAACAGCACAGCCACTGAAAAGAGTGGCAAGCGCTTGCGAACGAGCAGCGCGCCTAGAAGCAGAAGTAACAGGCCCAAATGAGAGGGCAGCGTGGTGACTGGACTGAGCCAGCCCAACGACTTCGCATAACCATCCTGGAACAGCCCCCGCCCCTCTATCTGCGGTATGAATAGCGAAGACAGATACTCCCACATGATGCGCCCCTCACTAAGCAGGCGTTCAGACTGGTTGAAGGAGCGGGTCAGCCAGGCGGCATTGGTCCAATCGATGTAATACACGAGTGCCGCCACTACGCTCAATGATGGCAGCCAAAGGAACAGAAGTAACCATTGCCAAGCCGGTTTCGGCTCGTTCCTCGGGCGGCAGAACTCGATGACGAGCAGCAGGAGGGGCAATAATGCGCCGTTCTCCTTGCTCAACGTTGCAAGCAGAGTTCCCAGACTCACGGACAGCGTCATAAGGGCGTAGCTGGAGAACGGACGCTTATCGAGTAGAAGGCGCCCCTTCAGATAACCAATCATACCCAGCAGGGAAAAGAAGGTGGTCAGCTGGGCCATCCGCTGCACGATATACAACGTGGTTGAAACAAAATAAGGATGCAAAACCCAGAATGCAGTGGATAGCAGCGCTATCCAGAGTACCTTGCGCTCATCGATTGCATAAAAGCGCAAAAGTAAAAGCGTCGCCCAGAAAAGCGAAAGCCCGCAGGCAACATGAATCAGCAGGTTGGTGAGTTTGAAGTAGGCAGCATGACTCGGCCATGTGTTGTCGTTGAGCAGAAAACTCAACAACGAAATGGGCCGACCGGTGGGCCCCGAAGTACCATTGAAGACAAAGGCCTTGAGCGTTTCCCAGCTCACTACGCCGCCGTAATTCCCCATTTCTTCTAAATTGGGGTAATCATCGAACAGGAAGCCTCCATGCAGGCCCGGTAGATAAACAAGTCCAACCAGGCACATCAGTAAGGCGAGGCAAGCGATGGGTAAAAGTGTTGTTCTAATCATCGAGAATTATGTCAAGCCAAAGAAAACTGCCCGCAAAAGCGGGCAGTTTTTGAAGCTTCCGCTCAAGAATTAGCGGCAGGAGCTCGGGTAGTACTTCGCAGTGGCGGCCGCAGCACTGCCGCTACCTTTGCACTTCCAGCTCAGCGAGCCGTTGTTGGTGACGGGGCTCAGAATAAGGGTCAGGCCTTCTACGCCTTTGGCGACACCAGAGGAAGCCATGGTCGCGGTAATGACACCAGCGGATTGCGCCACTTGGGTCACGTATTTGCCTTTGATGTCAGTGGCAACAGCCAAACCAGCGGACTGGTTGTTGGTAGGGAAATGACCATTGTTGGAGTAGTACTCAGCAACGGAAGTCTTGGCACCGCTAGCCAGAGTCATGGCTTCGGTCATTTGCGAACGCCCCATGTAGTCTTGGTAGGCGGGAAGCGCAATGGCAGCCAGAATGCCGATAATAGCGACCACGATCATAAGTTCGATCAGAGTAAAGCCTTTTTGAGCCTTCATGATTCTCTCCAGGTTTGTAATAGCGGTCGTAGGACCTGCTGCTTCCACAAGCAGAAAGTATGCCAACACAGTGCACAGCATATTCCACGCCATAAGACAGAAATACCGGACAGCATCGCGCGAATATACGCAAGAAGTGACACTTTTTGGCAGTGCACTCGACGCAATTTGGCTCCTCGCAGCATCTGCGTTATAAGGCACTGATCTCCTACCTCGCCGAAAGCCTTCCATGAACGATCAAGTCGTCCTCTCCGGCCTCGCCCGACAACTGGTGCTTTCCGAGCTGCTCGACGAGAAAAGCGCCCAGCAAGCCCAACTGCAGGCCCAGCGCAACAAGCTGTCGCTGGTGACCTACCTGGTTCAGAACAAGCTGGTCAAAAGCCGGCCACTGACTGAACTGGCCGCAGAGCAATTCGGGGTCGCATTCTGCGACCTAGGCAGCCTTGACCGCGAGAGTTTCCCTAAAGAGCTGGTGACGGAAAAACTGATTCGCCAGCATCGGGTTCTGCCGCTTTGGCGTCGGGGCAACAAACTCTTCGTAGGTCTCTCCGATCCGACCAATCATCAGGCCATTACCGATGTGCAGTTCAGTACCGGCCTGACCACCGAGGCCATCCTGGTCGAGGATGACAAGCTCGGCGACGCCATTGAAAAGCTGTTTGAGAGCTCTACCGGAGGACTGGACGATCTGGGTGATATCGACCTGGACGGCCTGGATATCGAGAGTGGCAATACCGAACAAAAGGATGATGCGATTGGAGGGGATGCCGACGACGCTCCCGTGGTGCGCTTCGTCAACAAGATGCTGCTGGACGCCATCAAGGGCGGTTCATCCGACCTGCACTTCGAGCCGTACGAGAAAATCTACCGCGTACGCTTCCGTACCGACGGCATGCTGCATGAGGTCGCTAAACCGCCGATCCAGCTGGCCAGCCGTATTTCAGCACGCCTGAAGGTCATGGCGGGGCTGGATATCTCAGAGCGCCGCAAACCTCAGGACGGCCGCATCAAGATGCGGGTTTCCAAGACCAAGTCCATCGACTTCCGCGTCAACACTCTGCCTACGCTATGGGGAGAGAAGATCGTGATGCGGATTCTCGACTCGTCCAGTGCACAGATGGGGATCGATGCGCTGGGTTATGAAGAGGCACAAAAACAGCTCTATCTGGAAGCCTTGAAGCAACCGCAAGGCATGATTCTGGTGACTGGCCCGACCGGTTCGGGCAAGACGGTTTCACTCTACACCGGCATCAATATTCTCAACACTCCGGATATCAATATCTCCACAGCAGAAGACCCCGTGGAGATCAACCTGGAAGGCATCAACCAGGTGAACGTCAACCCACGCCAGGGCATGGACTTCGCCCAGGCTCTGCGGGCCTTCCTGCGTCAGGATCCGGACGTGATCATGGTGGGCGAGATCCGCGATCTGGAAACTGCCGAGATCGCTATCAAGGCGGCCCAGACTGGCCACATGGTGATGTCCACCCTGCACACCAACAGCGCTGCCGAAACCCTGACGCGCTTGCTGAACATGGGCGTCGCCGCCTTCAACCTGGCCACGTCCACCAACCTCATCATTGCCCAGCGCCTGGCTCGCAAACTCTGCCCGCACTGCAAGAAGGAACACGAGGTTCCGCGGGAAGCCCTGCTCCATGAAGGTTTTCCCGCAGAAAAAATCGGCAGCTTCAAGCTTTATTCGCCGGTGGGATGTGAAAACTGCAAGAACGGCTACAAAGGCCGTGTGGGTATTTATGAAGTAGTTAAAATCACGCCTGCCCTGCAGCGGATTATCATGGAAGAAGGCAACTCAATTCAGATATCCGAACAGGCTCGAAAAGAAGGCTTCAACGATCTACGCACTTCGGGTCTGCTCAAAGCCATGCAAGGCATAACCAGCCTCGAGGAAGTCAACCGCGTGACCAAGGATTAATCCATGGCGGACAAAGCATTGAAGACCAGTGTCTTTACCTGGGAAGGCACTGATCGCAAGGGCGGGAAAATCAAAGGGGAGCTTTCTGGGCCCAATACCGCTCTGGTAAAGGCCCAGTTGCGCAAGCAGGGGATCAACCCGACCAAAGTGCGCAAGAAAGGTATCTCACTGCTGGGCCAGGGTAAGAAGATCAAGCCCCTAGATATCGCGCTCTTCACTCGCCAATTGTCGACCATGATGGGATCCGGTGTACCGCTGCTGCAGTCCTTCGACATCATTAGCGAGGGATTCGACAACCCAAACATGCGTAAGCTGGTGGACGAAATCAAGCAGGAGGTTGCTGCTGGTAATAGCTTGGCGAACTCTCTACGTAAGAAGCCCCAGTATTTTGATGACCTCTACTGCAACTTGGTAGATGCTGGCGAACAATCCGGCGCCTTGGAAACCTTGCTCGATCGTGTCGCGACCTACAAGGAAAAAACTGAGGCCTTGAAGGCCAAGATCAAGAAGGCTATGACATACCCGATCGCGGTCGTCGTGGTCGCGGTAGTAGTTTCCGCAATCCTCCTGATCAAGGTTGTCCCACAGTTCAAGTCAGTGTTCGAAGGCTTTGGTGCAGAGCTGCCAGCCTTCACCCAAATGGTTATCAACTTGTCGGAGGCCATGCAGAAGTGGTGGTTCTTCCTTCTGATAGCGCTATTCGCTTTCGCATTTACCCTGCGAGAGGCACTCAAACGCTCGGAGAAATTCCGTGATTTGGTGGATCGCAGCCTTCTCAAAACCCCGATTGTTGGTGACATCCTCTACAAATCTGCAGTAGCCCGCTATTCACGCACCTTGTCGACCACCTTCGCCGCAGGCGTGCCACTAGTAGAGGCTCTGGATTCAGTTTCGGGGGCAACCGGTAACGTGGTATTCCGCAATGCCGTGACCAAGATCAAGCAGGATGTTTCGTCTGGTACTCAACTGAACTTTTCGATGCGTACTACGGGAGTATTCCCCAGTATGGCCGTACAAATGGCGGCTATTGGTGAAGAGTCTGGCTCACTCGACGCGATGCTGGATAAAGTAGCCAACTACTATGAAGAAGAAGTGGATAATGCGGTAGATAACCTAACCACTCTCATGGAGCCGCTGATCATGGTCGTTCTGGGCGTGCTGGTTGGCGGTCTGATCATCGCTATGTACCTGCCTATTTTCCAACTGGGCTCCGTTGTCTAACCCATGCCTGTTCTCGACTATCTGGCCAGCACCCCGCTGGCCTTTGTTTTATGCGTCACCCTCCTCGGCCTGCTAGTGGGCAGCTTCCTCAACGTGGTGATCCATCGCCTGCCGCGGATGATGCAGCTCGATTGGCAGCAGCAGGCGCGGGAAACATTGGGGCTGCCGGAGGGCGAGAAGCAGCCGACGTACAACCTGATTTTGCCGAACTCCCAGTGCCCTCACTGTGCCCATGAGATCAAGCCGTGGGAGAACATCCCGCTGGTCAGTTGGCTGGCGCTGGGTGGCAAGTGTTCGGCCTGCAGAGCGCCGATCAGCAAGCGTTATCCGCTGGTCGAGCTGGCGTGCGCCGCGCTGTCGGCCTTCATTGCCTGGCATTACGGCTTTGGCTGGCAGGCGGGGGCGATGCTGTTGCTGACCTGGGGTTTGCTGGCAATGAGCATGATCGATGTCGATCATCAGCTGCTACCGGACGATCTGGTGTTGCCGTTGCTGTGGCTCGGTCTCATCGTCAACCACTTCGGCCTCTTCACGAACCTGGGCGACGCGCTCTGGGGCGCGGTGTTCGGGTATCTGAGCCTGTGGTCGGTGTACTGGCTGTTCAAGCTGATCACCGGCAAGGAAGGCATGGGTTACGGCGACTTCAAGCTGCTGGCCATGCTCGGCGCCTGGGGTGGCTGGCAGGTGTTGCCGGTGACCATCCTGCTGTCGTCTCTGGTGGGTGCGGTGCTGGGCGTGATCATGCTGCGCCTGCGCAACGCGGAAACCAGTACGCCCATCCCCTTCGGCCCCTATCTGGCCATCGCCGGCTGGATTGCATTGCTCTGGGGTGATCAAATAACCGCGACCTATCTGCAGTTCGCCGGTTTCCGCTAGCCTTCTCCTGCGCCGAGTTTCGTCGGCGCTTCTGGACGGCCACCGGGCCGGCTGAAGGAGAATGATGAAACCCTGGATTCTGGGCCTCACCGGCGGCATCGGCAGCGGCAAGAGCGCCGCCGCCGAGCATTTCGCCTCGCTGGGCATCCACACGGTCGACGCCGACCACGCCGCGCGCTGGGTGGTGGAACCCGGCCGCCCTGCCCTGGCGAAGATCGTCGAGCGCTTCGGCGACGCCATGCTGCTGCCGGGCGGCCAGCTCAACCGCGCCGCCCTGCGCGAGCGCATCTTCAAGGCCGAGGACGAGCGCCGCTGGCTGGAGCAACTGCTGCACCCGCTCATCGGCCAGGAAATCGCCAGCAACCTGGCGCAGGCGCAATCGCCCTACGCCATCCTGGTCTCGCCGCTGCTGGTGGAGTCCGGCCAGCACCGCATGACCCAGCGCGTACTGGTGGTGGATACCCCCGAACACCTGCAACTGGAGCGCACCATGAGCCGCGACCAGGTGTCGGAAGATCACGTCCGTTCGATTCTCAAGGCCCAGGCCTTGCGCGACGACCGGCTCAAGCACGCGGACGACGTGCTGCTCAACGATGGCGACCTCGGCCACCTGCACCAGCAGGTCGAGCGTCTGCATCAGTTCTATCTCGGCCTGCGTGGAGGACAACCATGAGCCAACCCCTGACCGTGGAATGCCCCACCTGCGGCGCGCCCGTGGAGTGGAGCGCCAAGAGCGAGTACCGCCCCTTCTGCTCGCACCGCTGCAAGCTGATCGACCTGGGCGCCTGGGCGGCGGAAGAGCACGCCATTCCCGGCGACAATCTGGAAGACGAGCTGTTCTCCGGTGATCTGGAAAAGCCGCGCGGGCATTGAGCTCGACAAAAGCCGCCCCTCGAGGTGGCTTTTTTCCAGCTTTTCGTAGGAGCGAGCTTGCTCGCGAAGCGCCCGGTCGAGGCCATCGACGATAAAGCGTTCGCGAGCAAGCTCGCTCCTACAGAAGAGGAAAGGCCCGCAGATGCGGGCCTTTTTCGTTCAGGGACGCATGAAGGTGTAGTCCCGGTCCTCGTCCAGGTTATCGGCGAGGAAGTGCAGTTCGTGCTCGAGGTCCTCCTGCGTGCGCACTTGCGCATTGGCCCGCACCACCGCGCTGAGCAGCGCGCGCACGACCAGTTGCGGGTCCTGCCCGCCGGCTTCGGCTTCGATCAGCAGCTCTGAAAGACGCTGCTCGGCCCAGCTGTGAATGCTCATTGGCAATCTCCTGCGAATGGGGGAGAAAGCTTCCCTGATCGCCCGAGCTTCGCGAACTGACCTGGATCAATCGACGGCGGCGATGCGCCTGGACGATGTACGAACATCAACGCGGCTCATCGTCGTCCTTCCACGGCGCCTGCAGGTAGCGCGTGCGGTTGAAGGTTTCCAGCCAGTCCGGGTAGAAGACCACCAGCCCGGTGACGATGGTGCCGTTGATGAAGGCCTCGGGGAACATGATCAGCCAGAGGTAGCCGATGAAATCCTCGATCCACGGCGGCATCGGGAACAGCCCGTCCATCCACAGCAGGCCGAGGCCCAGCAGCAGGCTGCACACGGCCGCCAGCGCCGCCGGGAAGAAGCCCGAGCAGAAGATGTAGACGAACAGGTTTCGAGGCTGGCGGCGCTCGACGAAGATCGCCGCCAGTTCGGTGATGACCACCGGAATCAGCACCAGCAGGATGCCGTTGACGCCGAGGGCGGCCCAGTCCTGTCGGCCGATGGCGCACAGGCCGAGCTGCGCCACGAGGCCGACCAGAATTGCCAGCGGCCAGTCCAGCAGCAAGGTGACGGCGGTCATGCCGATGAAGTGGAAGGACACGCCAGAGGCGAAGTCCCGCCGCACCAGCCACAGCAGGAACAACCCGAGCATGGTACCGAATACCAGGTGCTGGCGGCGGAAGTCGCTGACCAGTTCCAGCCACGGCGCGCGCCAGATGGCCCAGGCGACGATGGGCAGGTAGATCGCCCAGCCGATCTCCAGGGTTTCGGCCGACAGCAGCTGTGCGGCGATCACGGCGTGCCCCGCTCCAACGCCTGGCGCAGGGCCTGCACCGAGTCGAACTGATGGGTCGAGACGACCTTGCCCTGGTCCAGCCGCATCAATGTCACCGCCTCGGCCTGGCCGGGGAAGCGGCTGGCCACGCGCGGCTCGCGGTCGAGCAGCACGCGGTAGGGGTAGTCGCGCATGGCGGGGATGGCGAACAGCTTGGAGATGGCGGCCGGCATGCGGCTGATGTCGGCGACGAAGGCCGCGTGCCGCGCTTCGAGATAGCCCTGCGGACGATCGGCCAGCGCCGCCTTGACCAGCTTGGAGCCGGCCATGTCGTGGGCGACCAGCAGGACGTTCAGGTCAGCGCCTGCGGTGTAGGGTTTGTCGAACTGGTCCAGCAGCGTCCAGCCGATGGCGGGCGATTCCTGCGCCACCGCCGCGCTTGCCAGCACCATCAACAGCCATCCGCCCAGCAATCGTTTCACGCGTCCCCCTTGCCCGGAACCGACAATGATTGGCAACAGTCTACACCGCCATCGGCGCTCGCCTGCGGCCGCCAGCAACTATGCTTGAGTCATGAACGAGACCGACTATCTGCGCCTGCTGACGCGCCAGGCAGAACAAGCCAATGACTTCCTCTCCAACGCCCGCAAATGGGAGCGAGAGTGCTGGGCCTGCCAGCGGCTGCTGCAGGCGCTGAAGGTGCCGTATCGCCAGGAAGACTTCATCGCGCCCACGCAGCAGCCACCGGATGTGCTGTTCCGCGATGCCGCCTTCGAGGTCTTCTTCGTGCTCGACCAGGGGCGCCGGCTCAACGAGGAATGGAAGGAGGAGCTGCTGCGCCGGCGCATGGCCCAGAGCCTCAACCAGTTGATCCGCCGTGAGCAGCGACCGCGACGGATTCCCTGCGCGGAACTGCAGGCGCGCCTGGCGCCGACGCTGCGCAAGAAAGCGCACAACTACACCGAGCGCGGCATCGACCCGCGCGAGCTGGACCTGCTGGCGTTCGTCAGCCTCAAGCGCGAGACGCCGGACTTCAATACGCCCTTCCCGCCCCCCACCGAATACCTGCGCCAGGGGTGGCGCTCGTTGTCGGTGGTCGGCCCGACCTTCGCCCGCGTGCTCTTCGCCCACAGTGACGCGCCGGACTTCCTGCGCGGCAGCCTGGGCCGCAGCGTCCTCTTCGACATGGGCGTCGGCCTGTAAATAGGCGCCGGCGCAAAGCGGCATTGATCGGCGGCGCATTGAGAGGCCGCCCGAGCCCTACTAGAATGCAGGACATTATAAACGGAGGCCGCCCATGCCCAGTCGCCTGAGCCCCGAAGACCAGCAGAAGGTCGATCAGTACCTCAGCTCCCCCGTCCACCAGGTCCAGCGTGCGCCGTTCAAGCCCTGGCTGATGATGGGTGGCTTGCTCGCTGTGGTCATCGCCCTGGGTTTGCTGAGCCGCCTCCTGGCCTACCTTGCGTGAGCGCCGTGCCGCCACGGGCCGATACAGGATTCCTTAAGCTATGAGAATGCACCATGTCCCATCGTATCGTGATCGTCGGCGGCGGCGCCGGCGGGCTGGAGCTCGCGACCCGTCTCGGCCGCACCCTGGGTAAACAAGGCAAGGCGCGCATTACGCTCGTCGACGCCAACCTCACCCACATCTGGAAACCCCTGCTGCACGAAGTGGCCGCCGGCTCGCTCAACTCTTACGAGGATGAGCTGAACTATGTCGCCCAGGCGAAATGGAACCACTTCGAATTCCAGCTCGGCCGTCTCACCGGCCTGGACCGCGCGAGCCAGCGCATCCAGCTCGCCGCCACGCTCGACGAGCAGGGCGAGGAGCTGGTGCCGGCGCGCGCGCTGGACTACGACACGCTGGTCCTGGCCATCGGCAGCACCACCAATGACTTCGGTACCCAGGGCGCCGCGGACCACTGCATCTTCCTGGATACCCGCGAGCAGGCCGAGCGTTTCCACAAGCTGCTGCTCACTCACTACCTGCGCGCCCACGCCGGGCAGGACAAGGACGACCAGATCAGCGTCGCCATCGTTGGCGCCGGCGCCACCGGGGTCGAGCTGTCCGCCGAGCTGCACCATGCGGCGCAGGAACTGGCGGCCTATGGCCTCACCGGCATCCAGCCGCAGAACATGCGTATCACCCTGATCGAGGCTGGTCCGCGCGTGCTGCCGGCGCTGCCCGAACGCATCAGCCAACCGGTCCATCAGACACTGGAGAAACTCGGCGTGCGCGTGGCGACCGGTTCGGCGGTACAGGAAGTGACGGCCGACGGCCTGCGGACTTCGGCGGGCGAGTTCATTCCGGCGAGCCTGAAGGTCTGGGCGGCGGGCATCCGCGCGCCGAGCCTGCTCAAGGAGATCGACGGCCTGGAGACCAACCGCATCAACCAACTGGTGGTTCGCCCTACGCTGCAGACGACCCGCGATGACAACATCTTCGCCTTCGGCGATTGCGCGGCCTGCCCGATGGGCGATGGTAGCGAACGTACCGTGCCGCCACGCGCGCAGGCCGCGCACCAGCAGGCTTCGCTGCTGGCCAAGGCACTGGTGGCGAAGCTCGATGGCAAGCCACTGCCGGAGTACCGCTACACCGACTACGGTTCGCTGATCTCGCTGTCGCGCTTCAGCGCCGTGGGCAACCTGATGGGTAACCTGATGGGCAGCGTCAAGCTCGAAGGCTGGCTGGCGCGGATGTTCTACGTGTCGCTGTACCGCATGCACCAGATGGCGCTTTACGGGCCGTTCCGTACCGCGCTGCTGATGATCGCGGATCGCATCGGACGCAGCACCGAGCCGCGCTTGAAGCTGCACTGATCGGGTAGCGATCGCGGGCGCAGTCCGCTCCTGCAGGACCCGAAGCACCCTGTAGGAGCGAGCTTGCTCGCGAACCGCCCCAGCTCTGGATCTGCCGGCAAAGAGCGTTCGCGAGCAAGCTCGCTCCTACAAAAGCCACATCGCCAGGAAATACCAGGCACAAAAAAGCCGCCCCGAGGGGCGGCTTTTTCGTTGCAGCAGAGCAGCCTTACAGCGCCGCCAGCATCGACTGGGCCGGAATGGCCTGGAAGTCGATGGACATCATCAGGCTCAGCACGCTGATCGCGATGATGGAGAAGGCGAACAACTGGCGGGCCCAGCGGCGGTCGTCTTCGGCACTGAAGCCTTTCACCGCGATGAACAGCCACCAGGCACTGACAGCCAGCGCCACCACCAGGTAACCGTAGCCAGCAAAGCCGGTCACGGTCAGCAGCAGGGTCGCCAGGCCGAAGGCCACGACGTAGTAGAGGATCTGCTTCTTGGTCGCTTCGATGCCCCGCTCCACCGGCAGCACGGGAATCCCGGCGGCGCGGTAGTCGTTGAGGCGGAAGATCGCGATGGCGTAGCTGTGCGGCATCTGCCAGAGGCAGAAGATCAGCAGCAGCACCGCCGCGCCCATGTCGAAGTGACCGCTCGCGGCGCAGTAGCCCACCACCGGCGGCATGGCTCCGGAGAGACTGCCGACCAGCGTGCCGTAGACCGAGCTGCGCTTGAGCCAGAGGCTGTAGAGCACGACGTAGACGAAGAAGCCGAACGCAGCGAGCAGAGTTGCTTGCACGTTGGTCTTCCACGCCAGCAGGCCGAAGCCCGCCGCACCGAGGACCACGCCGTGGGCCAGGGCGGCCTTCAGCGAGATCTGCCCGGTCACGGTGACACGACTGCGGGTACGCTCCATGAAGCGATCGATGTCGCGGTCGATGCAGTTGTTGAACACACAACCGCTGGCAACGACCAGGGACAGGCCGATCACGGTGGCCAGCAGCAGCATCGGGTCAACGCTGCCGCGAGCGGCGAGGAAGTATCCCCCCGCCACCGCGATCAGGTTTCCGAAGATGATGCCCGGCTTGGCGACCAGGAGATAACGCTTGAGTTTCACGGCATCGGCCCTCAGGGCATCGGCATCATCAGGGTGTCTGCGGTGTAGATGATCCACAGCGACAGACCGACCACCAGCAGGATGATGATGGCGGTGAAGATGAATGCCATGACGTTCCAGCGGCCTTCGGAGCTGAAGTTCATGTGCAGGAAGCAGATCAGGTGCACGACGACCTGAACCAGGCCCAGGATCACCATGGTCAGCAGGGTGGCGTGACGCGAGAAGCCGCCGTCGATAACCATGTAGAACGGGATCGCGGTCAGGATCACCGAGAGCACGAAGCCGATGGCGTACGAACCCAGGCTGCCGTGGCTGGCACCGTGGGAATCGTGGCCGTGGGCGCCGTGGGAGTCGTGATGATGTGCAGCAGCGGACATTACAGAGCCCCCATCAGGTAGACGACGGTGAAGACGCAGATCCAGACGATGTCCAGGAAGTGCCAGAACAGGCTCAGGCACATCATGCGGGTGTTGTTCTGCGCGGTCAGGCCACGGGTGCCGATCTGCGCCATCAGCACCAGCATCCACAGCAGGCCTGCGGATACGTGCAGGCCGTGCATGCCGACCAGGGTGAAGAAGGACGACAGGAAGGCGCTGCGGCTCGGGCCGAAGCCTTCGACGATCAGGTGATGGAACTCGTTGAGTTCCATGCCGATGAACGCGGCACCGCAGAGGAAGGTCACGCCGAGCCAGGCGATGGCCTTGCCCTTGGCACCCTTGTGCGCGGCCAGCATGGCCAGGCCGTAGGTGCAGGAGGAGATCAGCAGGATCGCGGTTTCGACGGCCACGTAGGGCAGTTCGAAGATGTCCTTGCCGCTCGGGCCGCCCGCCGTGTGGTTGACCAGCACGGCGTAGGTGGCGAAGACGCTCGCGAACAGGATGCAGTCGGTCATCAGGTACAGCCAGAAGCCGAATACCGTCATACCGCCGCTGTCGTGAGCATGGTCATGGTCGTGCGCCGCTTCGTGCGTATCGACCAGGTGTTGATCAAGTACTGCCGTCGACATGGTTTATACCTGCTGTGCGGAGGCGAGTTGCTGGAAGTTGGCGTTCTCGATGCGCTCGATCTCATCCGGCTGGACGTAGTAGTCCACGTCGGTGATGTAGCTGCGCACGATGACCGAGGCGATCATGCCGACGAAGCCAACACCCACCAGCCACCAGATGTGCCAGATGGCAGCGAAGCCGAAGAGGAAGGCGAACACGGCGATGGAGAAGCCAGCGGCGGTGTTCTTCGGCATGTGGATCGGCGCGTAGGCCGGCAGCTTGCGGTATGCGGTACCGGTCTGCTTCATGTCGTGGAACGCGTCGATGTCGTTGACCTTCGGCAGTTCGGCGAAGTTGTAGTACGGCGGCGGCGAGGAAGTGGACCATTCCAGGGTACGGCCACCCCACGGGTCGCCAGTCAGGTCGGCCAGTTGCTTGCGGTTCTTGATCGAGACCAGCAGCTGGATCAGTTGGCAGGCGATACCGAAGAAGATCAGCACGGCGCCGAAGAAGGCCACCACCAGGTACGGCTTCCACATCGGGTTGTCGTAGTGGTTCAGGCGACGGGTCATGCCCATGAAGCCGAGGATGTACAGCGGCATGAAGGCCATGTAGAAGCCGACCAGCCAGCACCAGAAGGAGCGCTTGCCCCACTTCTCGTCCAGCTTGAAGCCGAAGGCTTTCGGGAACCAGAAGACGAAGCCGGCCAGGTAACCGAACACCGCACCACCGATGATGGTGTTGTGGAAGTGGGCGATCAGGAACAGGCTGTTGTGCAGCAGGTAGTCAGCGCCCGGGATGGCCAGCAGAACGCCGGTCATGCCACCGATGGTGAAGGTGACGATGAAGCCCAGGGTCCACAGGATCGGGGTGTCGAAGCGCAGGCGGCCACGGTAGATGGTGAACAGCCAGTTGAACAGCTTCACCCCGGTCGGGATGGAGATCAGCATGGTCGCCACGCCGAAGAAGCCGTTGACGTCGCCGCCCGAACCCATGGTGAAGAAGTGGTGCAGCCACACGGTGAAGCCGAGGAAGGTGATCGCGGCGCTCGCCCACACCATCGAGGTGTAGCCGAACATGCGCTTGCCAGCGAAGGTCGCGGTGACTTCGGAGAAGATACCGAAAGCCGGCAGGATCAGGATGTACACCTCAGGATGGCCCCAGGCCCAGAAGAGGTTGATGTACATCATGGCGTTGCCGCCCAGCTCGTTGGTGAAGAAGTGCATGTCGAAGTAACGGTCCAGCGACAGCAGGCCCAGGGCCGCGGTCAGGATCGGGAACGACGCAACGATCAGGATGTTGGCGAAGGTGCAGGTCCAGGTGAAGATCGGCATCTGCATCAGCTTCATGCCGGGGGTACGCATCTTGAACACGGTCACCAGGAAGTTGATACCCGTGAGCAAGGTACCCATACCCGATATCTGTAGTGCCCAGATGTAGTAGTCCACACCCACGCCCGGGCTGTAGGCCAGCTCGGACAGCGGCGGGTAGGCGACCCAGCCGGTACGGGCGAATTCACCCAGGCCCAGGGATACGTTCACCAGCATGGCGCTGACGACCAGCAGCCAGAAGCTCAGGGAGTTCAGGAACGGGAACGCCACGTCGCGCGCGCCGATCTGCAGCGGCACGGCCAGGTTCATCAGGCCGGTCATGAAGGGCATGGCCATGAAGATGATCATGATCACGCCATGGGCGGTGAAGATCTGGTCGTAGTGTTCCGGCGGCAGGTAGCCGTGGTTGGCGCCTTCAGCCAGTGCGAGCTGGCCGCGCATCATGATGGCGTCGGCAAAGCCGCGCAGGAGCATGATCAGGGCGACGATGATGTACATCACGCCGATTTTCTTGTGGTCGATGGACGTCAGCCATTCGGTCCACAGGTAGGTCCACTTGCGGTAGTAGGTGATCGCGCCGAACACACCGAGGCCCAACAGGGCGACGATGGCCAGCGTGATGACGATGATCGGCTCGTGATACGGCACGGCCGACAGTGTCAGTTTCCCGAACATCTGTGCTTACTCCTGGCTCGGATTCATTTGCATGCCCGGCATGTTGCTCATGTCGTGGCCCGCCATGGCGGCCTCTTCATGCGCTTCGCCGTGCTCGCCCTTCTCGGCCTGCTCTTTGGCTTCGTGGGCCTTGGCCATGGCGTGGCCGGCGTGTTCCCACTTGTTCAGCACGTGGGAGAACAGCTCGGGGCTGACGGTGGCGAAGTAGGTCGCCGGGACGTTCTCGGTCGGCTTCACCAGCTCCGGGTACTGATCAAGGTTCAGGGTCTGCTGCGAGGCCTTGACCTTCGCGACCCACTCCTGGAAGCCCTGCTCGGAGGTGGAGATGGCCTTGAACTTCATGCCCGAGAAGCCGCCGCCGCTGTAGTTCGCGGAGATGCCGTCGAACACGCCTTTTTCGTTGGCGATCAGGTGCAGCTTGGTCAGCATCCCGGCCATGGAGTAGATCTGGCTACCCAGCTGCGGGATGAAGAACGAGTTCATCACCGAATCCGAGGTGATCTGGAAGTTCACCGGGGTGTCTTTCGGGAAGGCGATCTCGTTGACGGTGGCGATACCCTGTTCCGGGTAGATGAACAGCCACTTCCAGTCCAGCGAGATGGCCTGGATGGTCACCGGCTTGACCTCGGAGTCCAGCGGACGGTAAGGGTCCAGCTTGTGGGTGCTCTCCCAGGTGATCCAGCCGAGCACGGCGATGATCAGGCAGGGAACCAGCCACACCACCAGCTCGATCCTGGTCGAGTGGGACCAGTCCGGCATGTAGGTGGCCTTGGTGTTCGAAGCCCGGTATTTCCAGGCGAACGCAAAGGTCATCAGGATGACCGGCACCACCACGATCAGCATCAGCAGGGTTGCCGTGATGATCAGGGACTTCTCGTCAGCGCCGACCTGCCCTTTCGGGTCGAACAGCGCCATGTTGCAACCACCGAGCATCAGCATCGGCAGCCACGCCAGTCTCTTCAAAATTCCTGTGTACTGCTCTTTTTTCATCTTGCGGCCTTAGTGGATGAAAATCGCTTCACCGCCCATGAGCCTTCGCCACGCATTGCTCGACGACTCGTTACCCGCGACTTTTCCAAGCCGCCTGCCAGGGCTGTCATGGATTCACGAACGCGGCCGCAAGGATTCCAGGCAAAGGGAGGTCGCCCGGTCTTCGCGATGCGAAACCGATTTCGTCAGCTGATTCGTTCCGTGTTATTCAGCGTGTGGTGTCTGGACTGGCGGCTCGTTGAAGCGCGCGCGTCGCACACCGGATGCACGAGCGGATTGCCCGACTCGTCGTATGACAGGAGCCCACCGATGGCAGCCCCCTATTGTTATGCCGCTGCACCGAAGGGTGAGCACTGGCCTTGATCTACGTCAGTGCGACTCAGCGATTTGGGGGTAGGAAATGGACGGCGGGTATTACAAAGCATTTCAGAAACCCCTTTCAAGGCCCCGGCCTTTCATTTTTAACAAGATATTTTCTCACCCCATGAAACAGTCCCGACTCGAATCGTTCAGAAAACACCCAATTAACACATGAGAGAAAGGGGCTTTCCCTCCCTGCCAAGTCTCGGCTCCGGTCTCCACGAAAATACGTCGGCCCCATGAACCACGGGCGTTTCAGCCCTTCAAGAAAGACCTTCCGCGAGCCGCTAAAGCATCTGGCAAAGACCTTGCCATGACGGCGATCAAGAACCTTCTCAAAAGCTCGAAAATGGCTCCGCGCATCCTGCGACACATCGACGCATCAGGCTTTTTGCAAGGGCTAATATGCGACCAATTGTGACGATCGTTCCGAGTGCAAAGCACGAAACGATCGTCACAAAGGAGTGCGGATGAATGTTCTACGACAGGATCTGGAAGAGGCGATTGTTGCGGAAAAAGAAAAAGCCCGCAGTCTCTATGAGATTGCGGGCTTTTCTTGGCTCTTGCGAGCCTGATATGGTGGGTCGTGTAGGATTCGAACCTACGACCAATTGGTTAAAAGCCAACTGCTCTACCGACTGAGCTAACGACCCTGAATTTGGTCGGGGTAGGGGGATTCGAACTCCCGACATCTTGCTCCCAAAGCAAGCGCGCTACCGGACTGCGCTATACCCCGTTTGAAAGTTGGCTCCGCGACCTGGACTCGAACCAGGGAC
This sequence comes from Pseudomonas sp. HS-18, assembly GCF_020401845.1. NCBI lineage: Bacteria > Pseudomonadati > Pseudomonadota > Gammaproteobacteria > Pseudomonadales > Pseudomonadaceae > Pseudomonas > Pseudomonas sp. HS-18. Next base: position 1,096,273 of record NZ_CP084413.1, on the reverse strand, counting down.
CCAATGATTAACAGTCATTTGCTCTACCGACTGAGCTATCGCGGAACGACGAACCTTTCAATCTCTTCCACTTCGCTTCCGGCTTCACCGGAATCCCGTATCAGAGGCGCGCCATTTTACGTATATCGAAACGTCTGTCAACACTCTGATCCAAAAAGTTTTTCTGTGCTTTGCAGGGGGCCAGGCTGATTGCTATATCTGCATGGAAAAACTCGAGTGATCCACCGCGAGTGTAAACGGAACGATCACGCACAGGATGGCCATGAGCAACAAGGACACCCCACCGCCCTCCCCCATCGCCAGCCGGGTGATCCAGCCCCGCTTCGGCGAGTTGGTGCAGGCTTGCCGCCAGTTGGCGATGAATCACCTTGCCGAGCTCCTGGGCAATGTCTTCGCCCAGGTGGACGACGCGCTCTTCGAATGCGCCGAGAAAGCCGAGAACAACCAGGTCCAGGCCCTGTTCTTCGACGCCATGCGCGAAGTCCGCCGCGAGCGGCCGAACCTCGAGCGCTTCTACCACCAGCGCATCGCCCAGGGCCTGAGCGACTTCCTCGAAGGCAAACTGCCTCTCACGGAGCCGCTTGAAGAGCTGGACATGGACCAGCTGACCCTGGTCGGCAACGACGAATATGAAGAAACGCTGCTGGTGACCAACATGGTCAACCAGGTGCGCGCGCACTGTGCACAGCAGCTGTTCGCGCTGGATCAGCGCCTGGCACTGCTCAACAACGGCAGCAAGCTGGGCGAGGACCGTAATCCCTTCGGCCCGCAGGCCATTGCCCAGGCGTTCCGCGACACCCTGGCGCGCAGTGTCTTCCCGCTGCGGATCAAGACCATCCTTTATGTGCTGTTCGACCAACAGGTCATGCAGCATCTGCAACCTATATATGAACAGCTGAACAAGCGCCTGGCCGACGGCGGGGTCCTGCCCAACCTGAAATACCGCCCGCAAGGCCAGCGCCCGGCGTCCTCCCACACACCACGCCCGGCGAAGATTGCGGAGAAAAGCACCACGATGCCGGACGACGGGGCACCAGTGCTGCCGCCCTACAGCGCCAGTGACCTGCCGGACATGCCACCCGGCGACCGCAATGCCCTGTTCGGGGGCCTCGCCGTGCTGCTCGCCGAACGCCGTCGGCGCGGCGACAAGGCCACGTTGTTCGGCAACACCCAGAGTATCGTCAGCTTCGGCCCCACCACCGCCACGACGACCTATAGCGCCAATGAGCTGCTGGAAGCATTGAACCGCCTGCAGCGCGAATCGGCCCACGAGCTGGCCCAGCGCCTGCGCCAGCCGCAACCGGTCGATGCCTTGAAAGCCGATCTGCAGCGCCACCTGGAAGCCGGCAGCGCGCAACCGAAGAACACCCGGCTGACCGACCAGGAGGCCGATGTCATCGACCTGGTAGGCATGGTCTTCGACTTCATCCTCGACGACGAGAACCTGCCGGACAGCTGCAAGACCACCCTCTCCCACCTGCATACGCCCTTCCTCAAGGTCGCCCTGCTGGACAAGCAACTGTTCACCCAGCATCACCATCCGGCACGCAAGCTACTCAATGCCATGGCCCAGGCCGGCGTGCTGTATGGCGGCGAGGGCGAGGAGCGCGCTCTGCTGGCGAAGATGCACTGGGTAGTCGAGCGGGTGATCCAGGGCTTCGTCGGCGACCTGTCGCTGTTCGACAGCCTGCTGGGCGACTTCAACGAATACGTCAGCAACCTGCGACAGAAGGTCGAGCTGCGCGAGCGTCGAGCCATGGAGGCCGCCCGCGGCCGCGACCGTCTACTGGCCGCCCGCGAGCAAGCGCTGGACGCCATCGCCAAGGTGACGCAGGACCGCGACTTGCCGGAACTGGTGCGCAACTTCCTGGAAATGAGCTGGTGCGATGCTCTTACCTTCATTGTGCTGCGCAGCGGTGAGCACAGCGACGAATGGAAACGCGCCTGCGAAGTCGGTGAACAACTCGCCTGGAGCGTGACGCCTCTGGATGCCGCTGGCCGCGATCATCTGCAGGCCATCCGCTTGGCCCTCCTGGAAGAGCTGCGCAAGGGTCTGGAAGTGCTGGGGGGTTACCACGAGGACGGCATCCGCCGGCTGCTGCAGGATCTGGTTGCCTGCCAGCACGCGATCCAGGCACAGCAACCGCAGATCGCCGCGCAACTCAAGCAGGAGCTGCCGGAGAGTCCGCTGGGCGCCATGCTTGGCGCCGAGGGCCATACCCTGGTCAAGCCCGATGGCGCGGCGCTCTCCGAACGCGTGCGGGTATTGATCAAGGAGTTGAGCCAGCAGGAGTTCGGCACCTGGTTCGAATTCAGCGACACCACGCCGCCGCGCCGGCTCAAGCTCTCGTGGTTCAGCCCGACCACTCGCAACTACATGTTCGTCGACCACACAGGGCAACGGGTGGCGGTCAAACCGATAGTGCAGTTGGCGCAGGATATGGAGGCGGGCAGGGTCCGCCTGGTACCGCTGGAACAGTCCGCCCCGCTGATGGATCGTGCGCTGAATGCCATCTACCGGGTCCTGCAACGCTTTACTTCCGGGCGCAGCCCGGCACAGACCTGAGGGAGCAGTCGATGAGTGAACGTCGCCAGCATAGCCGGCAGCAGACCGGGCTGACCGTGGAAGTCTTCGACCGCCACACCAGGCGCAGCCTGGGCCGGCTCGCCGACCTGTCCGCCGAAGGGTTCATGCTCTGCGGCGTGGACGTGCCGGAGGCCGACTCGGTCTGGGAGTGTCATCTGGTACCGGCTCCGCCACTGGACGAAATCGGCGAGATCCAGCTCGGCGCCGATTGCCTGTGGAGTCGCGCCGGCACCGACGGCCAATTGGGCTGGGCGGGTTTTCACATCATCGATATCGCCGAGGATCAGGCGGAGCGGATCGAGCAACTGCTGATCCTGCTCGGTGGGGCCCGCGAGACAGGCTGAATACCAACGGGAGCCGGCCATGCGCGCGATCACGGAACGGGCCCGCGCCGGCCGGACAGGAAAAAGCCCGCCAATTGGCGGGCTTTTTCATGGAGCACTGATCAGGAGAAGACGATCTCGTCGTTTTCGACCTTGGCGTGGATCTGCGTACCAGGGTTGAACTTGCCGGCCAGGATCAGTTGCGCCAGCGGGTTCTCGATCCAGCGCTGGATTGCGCGCTTGAGCGGCCGTGCGCCATACACCGGATCGAAACCGACGGCGATCAGCTTGTCCATGGCGTCGTCGCTCAGCTCGAGGCTCAGCTCGCGCTCGGCCAGGCGCTTGCGCAGGCGGCCCATCTGGATCTGGGCGATGCCGGCGATCTGCTCGCGAGCCAACGGTTCGAAGACCACCACTTCGTCGATCCGGTTGATGAATTCCGGACGGAAGTGCGAATTCACCGCATCCATGACTGCTGCATGCTGGGCTTCACGGTCGCCGACCAGTTCCTGGATCTGCGCAGAGCCCAGGTTCGAGGTCATCACCACCACGGTATTGCGGAAGTCCACGGTGCGGCCGTGGCTATCGGTCAGGCGGCCGTCTTCGAGCACCTGCAGCAAGACGTTGAAGACGTCCGGGTGGGCCTTCTCGACTTCGTCCAGCAGCACCACGGAGTACGGCTTGCGTCGCACGGCCTCGGTCAGGTAACCACCTTCTTCATAGCCGACGTAGCCCGGCGGTGCGCCGATCAGACGGGCCACGGAGTGTTTCTCCATGAATTCGGACATGTCGATGCGCACCAGCGCTTCCTCGGTGTCAAAGAGGAATTCGGCCAGCGCCTTGCACAGCTCAGTCTTGCCCACCCCGGTCGGGCCGAGGAAGAGGAACGAGCCGCTGGGGCGATTCGGGTCCGCCAGCCCCGCACGGGAACGGCGCACGGCGTTGGCCACGGCCACCACGGCCTCATGCTGGCCGATGACGCGCTTGTGCAGCTCGTCTTCCATGCGCAGCAGCTTCTCGCGCTCGCCTTCGAGCATCTTGGAGACCGGGATGCCGGTCCACTTGGCGACCACTTCGGCGATTTCCTCGTCGGTCACCTTGTTGCGCAGCAGCTGCTTCTCGGTCTGGCCATGCTGGTCGACCATCTGCAGGCTGCGCTCCAGGTCCGGAATGGTCTGGTACTGGATGCGCGCCATGGTTTCCAGGTCGCCCTTGCGCCGCGCGGTCTCCATTTCCTGCTTGGCCTGCTCGATCTTCTGCTGGATCTGCGCGGAACCCTGGACCTCGGCTTTCTCCGACTTCCAGATTTCCTCGAGGTCGGCGTACTCGCGCTCGAGCTTGGCGATGTCTTCTTCCAGCTTGGCGAGGCGCTTCCTGGTGGCCTCGTCGTCTTCCTTCTTCAGCGCCTCGCGTTCGATCTTCAACTGGATCAGGCGGCGATCCAGGCGATCAAGTTCCTCCGGCTTGGAGTCGATCTCCATGCGGATGCGGCTGGCGGCCTCGTCGATCAGGTCGATGGCCTTGTCCGGCAGCTGGCGGTCGGTGATGTAGCGATGGCTGAGCTTGGCCGCGGCGATGATCGCGCCATCGGTAATGGTCACGCCGTGGTGCACCTCGTAGCGCTCTTTCAGGCCACGCAGGATGGCGATGGTGTCCTCCTCGCTCGGCTCATCCACCAGCACTTTCTGGAAGCGGCGCTCCAGGGCGGCATCCTTCTCGATGTACTGGCGGTATTCGTCCAGGGTGGTAGCACCCACGCAGTGCAACTCGCCACGGGCCAGGGCCGGCTTGAGCATGTTGCCGGCATCCATGGCGCCTTCGGCCTTGCCGGCACCGACCATGGTGTGCAGTTCGTCGATGAACAGGATGATCCGCCCTTCCTGCTTGGACAGTTCGTTGAGCACGGCTTTCAGGCGCTCCTCGAACTCGCCGCGGAACTTGGCGCCGGCGATCAGCGAGCCCATGTCCAGCGCCAGCAGGCGCTTGTCCTTCAGGCCGTCGGGTACTTCGCCGTTGACGATGCGCTGGGCCAGGCCTTCGACGATAGCGGTCTTGCCGACGCCGGGTTCGCCGATCAGCACGGGGTTGTTCTTGGTGCGGCGCTGCAGGACCTGGATGGTCCGGCGGATTTCGTCGTCACGGCCGATCACCGGGTCGAGCTTGCCGTCCTCGGCACGCTTGGTCATGTCGACGGTGTACTTGTCCAGCGCCTGGCGCGAATCCTCGGCGTTCGGGTCGTTGACCGCCTCGCCACCCCGCAGGTTGGCCACAGCATTCTCCAGGGCCTTCTTGGAGACGCCCTGGCTGGTCAGCAGCTTGCCAAGCTTGGTGCTGTCGTCCATGGCGGCGAGCAGCACGAGTTCGCTGGAGATGAACTGGTCGCCCTTCTGCTGGGCCAGGCGGTCGGCCTGGTTGAGCAGGCGCGCCAGGTCCTGCGACAGGTTCACATCGCCGGTGGGGTTCTGGATCTTCGGCAGCGTGTCCATCTCCTTATTGAGAGAGGAGCGTAGCGCCGGAATATCGAAGCCGACCTGCATCAGCAGGGGCTTGATGGAGCCGCCCTGCTGATCGATCAGCGCGGACAGCAGGTGCACCGGCTCGATGGCCGGGTGGTCATGTCCAACGGCCAGGGACTGGGCATCGGAGAGTGCAAGCTGGAGCTTGCTGGTCAAACGGTCGATTCGCATGAGGGTCGTCCTTCCTTTCTATGGCGGGCCGGAGCGATGAGTGCCCCTGGTCACGACTAACCCGCCGGGATGCCAGATAGATAAGGGCTATTTTGGTCGGTTCAAGCCATTTAGCCATGACACCGGTCAGGTCGTGGTATTGGCATGGCGTCCGGCGCAATTTGACGAGAGCGTTCCTAACAGCGAATCTTTTTCTCGAAGCTTACAGAGGGTCCGGTTGTCGCAAACAAGATCCACTCCAAGAGCAGGACACCCTCCAGAGAAACATCCGCCCATACGGGGCTCACCCTAAGAAAGCATATTGAGACCGAAGACTCACGTCACGAGTGCTCCATTGAGGCCGGAATGGTCGGTCGACCTGAGCCCCTGAAGCCTCGATGAAGCGAGAGAGCTTTCGCCTATGTAGACCAGCCATCCTGTCGTGATGTCGGAGGCCATCACCTGGATTCAAAGAAATTTCAGACCTGTATTACTCAAGGGAAGACGGGCACGTATGGCCCTCTTCAGCCCTTTTCGTTGAACAGGAGTCTGAAAAATGTCGATTTACTGCCCTTCCTGTAATTCTGAGCACATTCGTACCCGTAATTTCGCCCGCAAAGTCGGCGGCGCAGCCGGAGCGCTCGGTGGCGCCGCGACCGGTGCCGCCAGCGCGGTCACCGGCGCCCAAAGTGGCGCTGCTATAGGCGCCGTTGCGGGTCCCATTGGCGCCGTACTCGGCGGTGTAGCCGGCGCCATTCTGGGCGGGCTGGCCGGTGGCGCCGTGGGCAGCCTGGCCGGTGCCCGCATGGGCGAAGAAATCGATGCCCAGGTGCTCGACAACTTCGAGTGCCAGGCCTGCGGCCAGGTGTTTTCGGTCAGCGAAAACTAGCCCCTCCCTGTCATACCGCGCTCCCACGCGCCGCCTTTCCTCTCATTTTCCGCACGTCGATGCTCGCTGCTGAAACCGAGCATTGGCGCTCGCCAGTGTCCTCTGGCAAGGAGATCTTTATGGCTCATCTCATCGAACAAATGGCTTATGTCGGTGCCACGCCGTGGCATGGCCTGGGCAATCAACTCACCCAGCAACAACCCATCGAAGTCTGGCAACGTGAGGCCGGCATGGACTGGGAAATTCTCGAAAGTCCGGTTCACTTCAAGTCCGACGCCATCGGCCATCTGGGCACCATCCACTCCTTCCCCGAGCAGAAGGTGCTCTATCGCTCGGACAGCAAAGCGCCGCTATCGGTGGTTTCCCAGCGCTACCACACCGTACAGCCACGCGAGGTGCTGGAATTCTACCGCGATCTCACCGAGGTCTCTGGCTATGAGCTGGAGACTGCTGGCGTGCTCAAGGGCGGACGAAAGTTCTGGGCGCTGGCACGCACGGGGCAAGGCACAGCCCTGAAGGGCAATGACCAGGTGAATGGCTATCTGCTGCTGGCCACCTCCTGCGACGGCACCCTGGCCACCACGGCGACGCCGACCACGGTGCGCGTAGTGTGCAACAACACCCTGACCATCGCCCTGGACGGTACTAGCCGGGCAATCAAGGTGCCGCACAACACCCGCTTCGATCCGCAGTTGGTGAAGAAGCAACTCGGTATCGCCGTCTCGCAGTGGGATGAGTTTATGTATCGCATGCGGACGTTGGCTGAGCGAAAAGTGAAATCCAAGGAGGCGTTGAGCTTCATCACCACCGTACTCGGCGACAGTTTGCCTACCAGTCAGCAAGGCAAGACTGTGCCGAACATTCGCGCCATGCAAAAGGTGGAAAGCCTGTACCAAGGACACGGCCGAGGCAGTCAGCTGGACTCGGCGCGCGGCACCGCCTGGGGACTGCTCAATGCCATCACCGAATTCGTCGATCACGAGCGTCGTGCGCGCAGCAACGAGTACCGCATGGACTCGGCCTGGTTCGGCCGGGGCGCCCAGATCAAGCAACGCGCCCTGGATGCCGCACTGCGCCTCGTCGCCTAACCCGTTCGCCCATCAATCCTCTCGCCCGATCAGCACGAAGCTGATCGGGCGTTTTTATGTCTGCAGGTGAATACGATGAAAGCAACTTCATTGCATGGCAGCCCCCGCCCGGCCCTGCGTCTGGTCAGCACCAAGGATCTGTCTCGTGACGAGTGGCTGTCAGTGCGTAAACACGGTATTGGCAGCTCGGATGCCGCCGCCGCAGTCGGCCTCAATCCCTACCAGTCGCAACTGGAGTTGTGGCTGGAGAAGACCGGCCGCGATGCCCTGCTGCCCAAGAGCGATCCCCACGATGAAGACAGCCCCACCTACTGGGGCAACATCCTAGAACCTATCGTGGCCACCCATTACACCCAACGCACCAGCAATCGAGTACGCCGAATCAATGCCGTGCTGCAGCATCCCGATCCCACACTGAGTTGGATGCTCGCCAATATCGACCGCGAGGTAATCGGCGCCAGCGATGTCCAGATTCTCGAATGCAAGACCGCGGGCCTCAATGGCGCTCGACTGTGGAAGGACGGCGTACCGGTGTATGTGCAACTGCAGGTCATGCACCAGTTGGCAGTGACCGGTAAACGGGCCGCCGATGTGGCTGTACTGCTCGGTGGTCAGCACCTGGAGATCCACCGCATTGAGCGCGACGACGAACTCATTGCGCGGCTGATTGAGTTGGAGCGGGACTTCTGGAGCTACGTACAACGTGACACGCCGCCACCGGCGGATGGCTCCGACTCCGCGGAGCAGGCCTTGCGCTGTCTGTACCCACAGGACAGTGGCAGCACTCTGGACTTCACCCAGAACCCGCTCCTGTCGGGCGCCTTCGATGAACTGCAATCGGTTCGTGCCAACCTGGAAGCCCAGGGCAAACGCGAAGCCGAACTGAAGCAGCAACTGCAGCAGGCCATGGGGGATGCCAGCCGGGCGCAGTTCGCCAACGGCGTGGTCTCCTGGCGCAAAGCCAAGGACAGTGTGGTGCTCGATGTACCGCGGCTGCTCAAGGAAAAGCCCTACCTGTTGGCACGCTATCCCAGCACCAAGACCGGCAGCCGCCGCTTCCTGATCCTCTGATCTCGTTTCCCCCATTGGCCACTCCGGCGCTCCTACGTCGGGGTGGTCTTTTTTATTCTTCCACTGGAGAACCACCATGCTCAAAGGCTTGGCCATTACCCCGCCGGTGCTCGGGCGGATTTCCATCGGCAAGGTCGTCGAAAAGAACGGCAAGCGCCTGCCGGAGAAGGACGACCAATTCACCATTACCTCGCAGGTGCAACTGCGCGATGGGTGGATCAATCATCCCCTGGACGAAGCATTGCGCACAGCCCAGGGCGGCAAGATCCGCTGCATCCCGATTCGACTGATGTTCAACGCACCGGAGCTGAATTTTCGCGCCGAATATTGCCTGTTCGACCGACAGTCAGGGCGCCCGGTATGTGTTGGCAATGGCGAAACCTGCAAGCGTCGTGGCCAGGACGGTATCGAGTCGCTGCCCTGCCCTTCCCCCGATGCCTGTCCGCTGGCCAAGGGTGGAGCTTGCAAGCCCTACGGTCGACTCAATGTGATCATCGGCGATGAGGATGCGCTAGGTAGCTTCGTCTTTCGCACGACCGGCTTCAACAGCATCCGCACCCTGGCGGCGCGACTGCAGTACCTGCAGGCCATCTCCGGTAATCGCCTGGCCTGTCTCGCCCTGGAGCTGCGCCTGCGCGGCAAGTCCACCCGTCAAAGCCATGGTTCGCCGATCTTCTACGTCGACATCACCGTACGTAACGGCGTTGCCCTAGAGCTGGCATTGCAGCAGGCGCGCGAGCTCGATGAACTACGCCAGGCTTCGGGGTTTGATCAGACAGCCCTGGATGCCACCGCTCGCTTGGGCTTTGCCAATGGCGCCTTCGAGGACAGCGAGGACGAAGGCAACGCCATCGTCGATGAGTTCTTCCCTGCACCGTCTACCGATACGCCAGCCCAAGCGTTATCGCAGCCCAAGCACTCGGCGCCCCTGCCAACGACTGGCAAATCCCGCTCCACGCTTGCCAGCTTACTGAAAGAACGTGCCGAAGCGCGCTCGCTCGAGAACCCACCAGCCTGAGACGGCATAAACAGGAGCCCCTTTGGGCTCCTGCCGTCAATCACATCTATTCACTGTCACCGGATGCCGACCTGCATCCGTTCGGAGGCCCCATGACTCTCAATCCCTTTCTCCGCGGTTACGACAAACTGTCCATCCAACTGCTCGTACAGGATCTGCAACCAGGTGGCTCGCTGCAAGCGTTGTCCTACGTGATCCACGCAATGGACCGGAATCACACGCTGGTCCTGAGTGTACAGCCCACACTGGAGCAGGCGCAGCAAATCGTTGAACGGCTGACCTTCGCGACGGGGCATTTCAGCCGCTGCTGGGAAATCAGCACTGCGCATCTGCCAGAAACCGTCGTGGATAACTTGTTCAGCCTCGCCTATGCCGATAAACCACTGCACTTACGTGAACTACACATCGAGTTCTTCGAGATGTCAGGACACAGTGTCGTCGGCTGCAAGCTGAGAAATACCCCCTGGACGGAGGATAACCTGGAACTATTCAGTACCCGCCCCGCCGATTTGCGCCAGCGGCAACTACACTACGGCTTGCCCGTGGAATTCGTCGACATCCTGCACTTGGCTGGCCAAGCCAATGTGCGCTTTCTGTTGCTCGATCCAGATGCGCCGACGCTGGCGGGATTACCGTGCTTCGCGAACATGGCCTAATTCAGCGGGCCTTTCCCTGCTTGCGGCTAAGCCGCCCGCTCAACTGCTCCACGATGCCCATCACCAACTGACGATCCGTTTCGCTTAGTCCACCCAATAGCTGGCTGATTCGGCTCGCCTGATCGGTCACGCGCGAACTCGACTCATTGAGCAGCTCGGCGGCTTCGCAATCGAATACCGAGGCCAGTTCGAGCAAGCGCAGCACCGTCGGAATGACCACCCCACGCTCGATGCGCGATACCGCCTCGCTCCCCACTCCGAGGCGCTCGGCAACCTCCTCCTGGGTCATGCCACAGCGCACCCGCTGCTTGGCAATCGCTCGGCCCACAACTTCAGCCAAATGTTTCTGATCAATCTCGGACATGACGCCTCCCATCTCAACCTTGATGGTTGGCTACCGCCCCATTGACATGAAGGACACAAAGCGATGATTCTCAACCTATTAGGTTGTATCCCTACTCAGAAACCACTTTCCTCTCAGCTCTATCAACAAAAGGACGTGTCCTCATGAAAAGGAATCTACTGGTCGCAGCTTTTTTGACAGCGGTTGCCGTCTCCGCAGCCAGCGCTGGCACTTACGAATGGACTAGCGGTTACGCCCAAGGGGTCCAAGAACACTTGGTCGACGATGGCAATGGCAACGAACTGAATATCTCCTGCCCGGACGATGGTGAAAGTGCCGTCAGCGCCTACGCCTCGATTGCAGGCAAGCAGTACTCGTCCAACGACGACATTGGCTTCGATGTCATCGTCGACGGCACTACCTACAGCAATCCCTTCTTCACCGACTGCCATGCCTGTGGCTCCAATTTCCCTGGATTCTGGGCGGCGCTGCGCAAGGCCAACAACCTGCAGATCAGTGCAGAGGGCAAGACAGTGAAGCTTCCGACCAAGAATCTTTCACAGGTTCTCCAACCTCTGAACAGCAATAAAAACCTCTGTCGTTCCGCTTGGTAGTTCAGCCCGGAGCGACAACTTATATCCTTCAAAGGACTCAATCGATGAAGAAATACTTGACGATCGCATTTGTAGCAGCCGCCATTACAGGTTGTGACTCAAAGCCCCCCGTTGAAGTGGAACTGGGAAGCAACTCCTTTTGGGGAACACCGCAAGTACGAATCACCGCAAAACAAGACAGTGTAACGGTCAAAAAAGTGCAAGTGAATCGAGGTAACTGCACAGCTGCTGCCCAGCAGGTTTTGCCGTCTAAAATACCATTTGGCGAAGTGTTGAAGATTGACGTTTCCTCCTGCAGGAAAGTGGTTGAAGTTTCCATTTTCACCAGTGCAGGTGATTACGACTTTAGTTTTGACCGTTCATAACTTCCTACTCTCTGCAGAAAACTCGAGCAACCGAAGAGCTACTACGCCAGAATCGGGAATTCCTCTTCAGGGTTTCCGTAGCCAACAATACCGGGCTCTTTCGGCCTCTCCCTACTAGATCACGACAGCATATCTCGACGCCCATCCCATCTAACAGCCTGACCCGACAACGGGTCAGGCTTTTTTATGCCCGCAAAAAGCCCATGGAGTTCATTCAATGACAACCAAGTTCAAGGCCGGAGAAACCACCGGCACCTACATTGCGAATGCCCCGCTCACGGAGCACGACATCCTAACAATGGCCAAACAACTGGCCAGCCAACGGCTGCGAAAAGGTCATGCCTTACACCACCCCACAGAGGTGTTCAGCTACCTACAGATTCTCCTGCAGGAGTACGAGCACGAGGTATTCGCCGTACTGCTGCTCGACAACAAACACCGTGTCATCCGATTTCAGGAACTATTTCGCGGCACACTGGATGGCGCCAGCGTCTATCCCCGGGAAGTCGTCAAGCTCGCCCTCGCCCATAACGCCGCAGCGATCATATTGGTACACAATCATCCTTCGGGCGATCCGGCCCCAAGCCAGGCAGACCACGCACTAACCACCAAACTCAAGCAGGCTCTGGAGATGGTCAGCATACGCACGCTTGATCACATCATTGTCGGTAGTGAGGGTTGCGCGTCGCTGGCAGAGCTGGGCTACCTCTGAAGCGTAGGTACGGGGCTGCGCTAACCCGCATATGCAGCTCTAACGGCGCGGGTCGTAGACTCGTTGCAGCGCTGCTGCCCGCTAGACCATTACACACTGGACAAAAAACAGCAGACAGGCAACTCGAGTGCGGGAGGCCACTGGCATGTACGGACAGCCCAAGGGCTGTCCGTACAGCTATAGGCCCCTATTATTTTTTTGCTTTGGCAGCAGCCCTGCATGGCGTCTCGTTGGCCGGAATATGGGGAGTCGGGATGGCCTTGCAATAAGACAGCGCAATGACTATTCAGGGATCAGCGAGGGGGATGTCCATCCTGCTCTTCGCCCGGTGCCAGAATCCGCTCCCAGACCTCGGACTCCCAACGCCCCAGACATCCTCTACGCGCCATCGGTGCCGCCCCCTCGCCGCCATGATCAAGCGCCGCTGTTAGGCTCAAGTGGTAGCCCAAGGAGTGCCGGTTGAATGCCGGTGTAGCTGACTCATACCGAAATTGCGCTGACCATCGCCATCCGGCTTAGTGTCGAGTTTGGCGAAATAGCTCAGACGGTAGAAGACCCCAGCGAACTGTTGCAGGTAGTTCGCGTGCCGCAGCAGTAACGGCGATACCGGCCGCTCCGGGAAATACACACCGCGTCCTGCAACACGCCAATCCATCCCCAGCGCGGCACCCCAGGCTTTACAGATGCGCCCAGCGAGCATTGTCTCGTAAGAGCACACGTCAGACTGCAACTGGCTGTAGTCACCCAAGGAGAAATAAGCATCTCGATTGAGCAATAGCGCGACGTGGTAGTGCGGGAAATCAGCATCCTGCCATTCCCTCACCCAGAGATAGCGAAGCATTGGGTCATAACCTCGCTTCCCAGCGGCCCGCTTGACAGCTTGTGCATGCATCAACTGACTCTTCATCGACTCGATAAAATCGGTCATGGCCCTGAGGGGCAAGCTTTCCCCATCAGGCACCCTGAGATCGATGCGGAACACACTCCAGCGGGGATGTGATTTCAGACAATCCATTAGCAAGGCATGTGTGCGTTGCAGATAATGCGGAATGAGCTCATGCAGTGGCCGCTGAACTGGTAGGCCCTGCCATTCAGGCGAGTCATTAGGTGGCTGTATGAACATGGAAAGCTCCTATGATGAGTTACATAAAAGCTCTCCATGTTGTAAGCGCTTACAGCATCACTTTGATACAACCCAAAACCAGGCTGGTATTTCTATTAGCATCGCCAGGATTAATAATATTAACTAACCAACAGCAAAACAGCGCTCAATACTACGCACCAGCCTGAAGCTGCTCAGGTAGATCAAGGCCACCATGCTTACTTTCAGAAAGCAAATACGCTCCGAACTTAGCAGCGGCAAACTCATCATCGGTCACAAGATCAATACGCACCTGCTGAGAGCCATCGACTGCCACCGGATAGCAGCTCAACCTCCTCCCCCTACCAAGCTCTTGTGGAGATAGGAACACAGGAAATATCTGCTTGAGCGCCTCCACCAATAACACCGAGAGTTTTTCAGCAAACAAACACAATGCCCGCCATTCACTAGAAAATTTTTCAAGGTCAAGCTCCTCAATCGCGAGCTGATGTACATCAGCGTCCGCAATCGGAAAACCTAAAACCCTTAGTAACGCCCATTGAATTTTCACATAGAGAACACGGGTATACCATATAAAACTCCTCGTATCCGAAAATGCATGAGAGAGCGCAGCACAACACTGCGTTAACACGTAGCTCCCGCTTCCAGGAGCATCCAAAAATCCTGGCAATTTATACCGAACAATCTGCCATTCATTACTAGCTCTAGCGCCGGAAAAACTCTCTATAATCGCTAGCAACTCCTCGCCGCTGTGCTGACCACTACCGCTCGAAAACCAACGCAACACTGCCTTTTCCCCTTCCTTCGCCCCTGCATCCAAACATACATGCCAGGTATACGCATGGGACCAACAACTCACAACCGCCGGCCCCAGTAGAAAATACGTTTTCGTCTTATTGGATTTCCCATCAGCAGTAAAATCTGCGCCGGAAGACACCAGCATACCTTTCTGGTGTAGCTGCTGGGTGAGTGCGTAAAACGTGGACGAGCAGATACCAGCCCTCCTGGCTAGCTTAGAGACACTCTGGCCATCCAACACACATACCCTAGGATTCTTAACTTGGCCCCAGAGAAACGCCAGCAGAGATCGTTCTGATATGGATAGAGTACTAAATGGAGGCTCATCAGATATCAGAACTCTAGACAACCAGGGAGCCAAAAGCGTCATTGACCAACGATGCAACAGCTTTTGCTGCATTGTCCTATTGAGTCGATAGATAGCCTTTGGCCGACCCTGAGTCGCCTTTTGCTCTCGCACTAGCACTCCCAGATCAACCAAGATCCTTAGATTTCTACTTACCCCATCCTTGCTAAATCCAGTGTCCTTGGCCAGACGCTGTACTCCACCTACTGTTGTATGTTCAGGCTGCCCCAGTGAATAGAGGCGCACCAACTGAAAGAGAAGGTAACGCGCCCTCAGCGAAAGACGCGCCCCCAACAGAAAACACCTGCACGGAACAACCGCCCAATGGGCTTTATCCTGATTTTCCAAAATATTTATCCTGATTTTCAACCCCCTAACACTAAACCTTTAGAGATACTCTGAAAAGCCCCCAATCGAAAAATCAGACCCAGTAACCATGCGACTTACAGGCCAGTAGCCTCATAAAATTCGGGCTTTTTCAGAATATCCTTAAAGCGGAAGATGACTGCCGTGGAGTTCTGGCCGCAGCTAAAAACACAGAAATTAGCGGCTGATCTGATAGTTTTTTATCAATGGGTCGCTTTCAAAATCGGTAGGCGCTGAAGTCGGATAGAAATTCATAGTTACTTCAGACCTGGACTTGCTCCCTGAAAGACCGGATAGCGTATCATCCGCAACTTAAGGGATAAGCATACAGTTGTGTTTATGACTAACACCAAGCCCCTAGGGGCAGAAATTCTCGAGATTGAGCGCAGACGCCGTTGGAGCGCGGAAAAGAAGCTGGCCATTGCCTTGGAGCACTACAACAACGGGCATCCCACAGCGCACTGAATTATCGATCTCCTCGTGAATGCAGAGGACTTCGGACCACATCAACTTAACGGTGGTGCAGTGCCCGGCTGACGGGGAAAAATCCACCACTACCAGCCCGCTAACGCCACGCACTGTTTAACACCTCCCTAATCCGCTATTTATAGTTCAAAAATAATAATCGCACGCGCCCACTAAGTATAGATCCAACCCAATTAGAAGTTTACTTTATCCTTCTATTCTCTCAGACCAGATAAACACAGAGGAAGAGTTCATGCGCGTAAAAAGGTATTCTGGCGCGCAGAAAACATGGAGCTCATGTTTTTATGTGAAGCTCAACGTGATTAGCTCGAATGACGCTTGCTCAAGCAAGCTCATGGTTTGAAATCAGAGAGCCCGGATGGGACTTTTGAATTTAGCGGAATTTCGCTGCTTTGGACCTTTTGATCTGATAGCAGCCCCGCATAAGGAATCTCGTCGTTATCACACAAGCGTATTCAAATTATTTTTCCATACCTTTCGATGATGACCCCGCCCTGCTCGCTTGCACCATCCTCCTGGTAAGTCGGATTTATAACTTCCGTGAAACTGTATAACTTGCACCCTCTGTAACAAGCCTGAGAAAAGTCAAGATTCCTCGCGAACCATATCCGAGTCTATTCCCTCTTGCATATTCTGCAGGAGACATAGGTTTTGAGGGGAACTCCAACTCCAAAGCCTGATGAGTGCCAAAGCGATATCTCAGTTCGCCAAACTTTGATTCTATTGTGATCTTCGCGCAAACCGCCATCTCTTTTCCACGAAATTGGCAGGAGAACATTATGCGCTCTCCGGGGCTGCAGAGCGCATAATTTATTATACTGTCAAATTACATAGAAACTTGTGTGCTTAATGGCGCTCCCGCCACACATTAACTTAGCGATAACATAAAGAGTAAAAGCGTCTTTTCCTCCAAACACCATGAGATAATATTCCCCTTGGATGGCGCCTTGATTTTATAAGTCGGCGATTTCAGAGACCGAGCGCAACACCCTGTCATTGAGTTACGGATGGACTCTCATGATGCTTGGCTGTCATCGCCGTCATCATTTCGATGGGACACTTGTAATTGAAATGCTGACGCGGGCGGATATTCCACTCGTAGGCAATAGCATCCAGTTGCTCCTGGCTGTGGCCAGACAAGTCCGTGTCTTTGAGCAGGTACTGGCGAATCAGGCCGTTGATGTTTTCGTTACTGCCGCGCTGCCAAGGGCTATGCGGCTCACAGAAGTAAACAGCCACTCCAGTACGCTGGGTGATCTCGGCATGACGCACCATTTCCCGGCCCTGGTCGTAGGTCAACGTTTTACGCGCAGCCCGCGGCATGCGGTTCAACGCGGCAATGAAACCCTCGACAGCCGAGGTGGCGGTTGCGTCGTTCATCTTCACCAGCATCAGATAACCCGTGCTGAGTTCTACCAGTCTTCCCACCGCAGAAGCATTGGCTTTGCCCTTGATCAAGTCACCTTCCCAGTGACCCGGCGTCAGGCGATCCTCCACCTCCGGTGGTCGCACATGAATACTGACCAAGTCGGGGATTTAGTCACGACGGTCAACCTCGCCCGCGCGGGGGCGGCGACTGGTTTTGCCTTGGCGCAGGCAGATGATCAGCGCCTTGCGAAGCTCACCGACGGGCAGCGCGTAAATGGCGTTGTAGATTGTATCGCGACAGACGTACACGTCTTCAAAATTTGGGAATTTCATATCTCGAAGCTTGCCGGCAATTTGCTGAGGAGAAAAGCGCTTTCGCGGCAGATGTACCACCAGGTCGAACAACTCACTGTCCGGCAGCAGCTTGCGCTGAGGACGGCAGGCGGTGCGACGCTGGCGCATGTGCTGTTGAGCTTGGCTCGCCCTGTAATAGTTGGCCTCGGAGCTGTTGCGACGAAGCTCGCGGCTGATGGTCGAGGGACTTCGATCAAGCATTCTGGCGATGGCTCGCTGGCTCAAACCCTGAAGCTGGCCAAGCTAGATCGTGATGCGTTCTTCGATACTGAGTTCTTAGTAGGTCATGGCAACACCGTACCGGATTGGTCAGGTGTTGCACTCAGCTTTTGCCGCCGTCAGGATTTTTCGTTTTCCTACGCGGGCTGTTGACGCTGATAGACCCGCAATACTCCAAGACGGGCAACGGCTGTTTGCCGTATCCACTGGAGACCATGCCTTGCCCCCACCCGCCGCAAAACTGATTCGCCCTGCTTCACCGAAGGAGTCGAACGGTGAGGTTATGCTAACCAGACCAGACTGGCCAGGCGGCCGGTGCAGGCATTGCGGCGGTAAGAATAGAAGTCCTCGGTGTCAGTGAATGTGCAGAAGTCCCCACCGTAGACGGCAGTTACACCCTTCACCGCGAGGCGGATACGCGCCAGTTCATAGATGTCGGCCATGTACTTGCCCGCATTGGCACTGGGCAGGAAGGCGTGCTCGGCTTCGGCGTGGCCCTTCAGGAAGGCTTCACGCACTTCCGGGCCGACTTCAAAGGCCTGCGGGCCGATGGACGGCCCCAGCCAGACCAGCAGCTCAACCGGCGCGAGGCCCATGGCGTCCACGGTTGCCTCCAGAACGCCGCCCGCCAACCCGCGCCAGCCGGCGTGGGCTGCACCGACACGAGTACCCGCGCGGTCGCAGAACAGCGCCGGCAGGCAATCAGCAGTCATGATGGTGCAGGCAATACCACGCGTGGCGCTCCAGCTGGCATCCGCAGTGGAGACAACAGACGGATCCGCCTCGACCACATCGATACCGTGAACCTGGCTCAGCCAGGCAGGCTGGCAGCCCAGCTCGGCGGTCAGGCGGCGGCGGTTCTCGGCCACGGCAACCGGGTCGTCACCGACATGGTCACCGAGGTTGAAACTGTCGAAAGGCTCGAGGCTGACGCCGCCGGCGCGGGTCGTCACGCAGGCGCGGACGTTCGCTGGAATCGGCCAGTCGGGCGTCAGCCACGGGCTCATACGAAGGACTCGTTGTCCTGCCGCAGCAGGCTCAGCAGCCAGGTGAAGTCATCCGGCAGCGGCGACTCCCACTTCATACGCACGTTGGTGGCCGGGTGATCCAACTCCAGGAAGCGCGCATGCAAGGCCTGACGCGGGAAATCGCGCAGGGACTCGATCAGCGACGGGCTGGCCCCCGGCGGAATGCGGAAACGTCCGCCGTAGGTGGGGTCGCCCACCAGCGGATGGCCAATGTGCGTCATATGGACGCGGATCTGGTGGGTACGTCCGGTTTCCAGCTTCACCCGCGTGTGGGTATGCGCACGGAAGCGCTCCAGCACGCGGTAATGGCTGATGGCGACCTTGCCGGTCTCGATCACCGCCATCTTCTGGCGCTGTACACCATGACGGCCGATGGGCGCGTCGACGGTGCCGCCAGCGACGATCACGCCGGTGACGATGGCCTCATAGATGCGGCTGACGCTGCGCGCCTGGAGCTGGGCAACCAGATTGGTGTGCGCTTCCAGGGTCTTGGCCACCACCATCAAGCCGGTGGTGTCCTTGTCCAGGCGGTGCACGATGCCGGCGCGCGGCACATTGGCCAGATGCGGCACGTGGTGCAGCAGCGCATTGAGCAGGGTGCCGTCCTGGTGGCCGGCGGCGGGGTGAACCACCAGGCCGGTCGGCTTGTCGATGACCAGGATATGGTCATCTTCATAGACGATGTCCAGCTCGATGTCCTGGGCGACCCATTCACCCTGGGCCTCCAGCGCGACGTCCAGTTCCAGGCGCGAGCCGGCGTGGACAATGTCGCGCGGACGCAGCACGGCGCCATCGACCTTGAGACGGCCGTCCTTGATCCAGCCAGCCAGGCGGGAACGGGAGTGATCGGAGAAGAGCTGGGCGGCGACCTGGTCGAGACGCTGACCACCGAGGTCGAACGGCACTTCTGCCGCGAGTTGGATGATATCGGACATGACTGGACACGAAGGGCGCGCGGCCTTTTGGTTCGGCTGCGCGCTGTGGTTAAATACGGGGCCTTTGTCCCAGGGGTACCCCTGGGGCGCCAATCATAACAGACGGTTGCGGCCGCGACAGCCGACCGTCCAGGGACGCAAGCCGCCATGCAAGTGAAACACCTGCTGCTGATCGCCACCCTCGCCTTCGTCACCGCCTGCTCCTCCAAGGGCGAGAAGGTGGATGAGAACCTGAGCGAAAGCCAGCTGTACCAGCAGGCACAGGAAGACCTCAACAACAAGAGCTACACCAACGCCGTCGCCAAGCTGAAGGCGCTGGAGTCCCGCTATCCGTTCGGCCGCTATGCCGAGCAGGCCCAGTTGGAGCTGATCTACGCCAACTACAAGAACATGGAGCCCGAGGCCGCCCGCGCCTCCGCCGAGCGCTTCATCCGCCTGCACCCGCAACACCCGAACGTCGACTACGCCTACTACCTCAAGGGCCTGGCTTCCTTCGACCAGGACCGTGGCCTGCTGGCGCGCTTCCTGCCGCTGGACATGACCAAGCGCGACCCGGGTGCGGCCCGCGACTCCTTCAACGAGTTCGCCCAGCTGGTCAGTCGCTACCCCAACAGCCGCTACGCCCCGGACGCCAAGGCGCGCATGATCTACCTGCGCAACCTGCTGGCGGCCTACGAAGTGCACGTTGGCCACTACTACCTCAAGCGCCAGGCCTATGTCGCCGCCGCCAACCGTGGCCGTTACGTGGTCGAGAACTTCCAGGAAACCCCGGCCGTCGGCGATGGCCTGGCGATCATGGTCGAAGCCTACCAGCGCCTGGGCCTCAATGACCTCGCCGATTCCAGCCTGGAAACCCTGAAGGCCAACTATCCGGACAACGCCAGCCTCAAGGATGGCCAGTTCGTGCCGCGCGAAGACGAAGCTGACAACCGCTCCTGGCTGGCCAAGGCCACCCTGGGTCTGATCGAGACCAACGATGCCCCGCCGCACATGGAAACCCAGGCCTCCAAGGACGTGATCAAGCAGTACGAAGACGCCGAGCAACAGATTCCCGCCGAGCTCAAGCCTGAGAACCAGAGCGACGTGGAAGAAGAACAGCACGAGTCCGAAGGCAACGCCGGCAGCAGCGACCGCTCCTGGTTCAGCTACATGACCTTCGGTATCTTCGACTGATACCGACGGGTTCGAGAAAAAGGGAGGCTTCGGCCTCCCTTTTTCGTTTGGGCCAAGCATGGGCGCTTTTCGTCCATGGCCTGGCAGGTGCGCGCACGGGCTCACTGTGCGGCACCGCGTGGCTTGGATAAACTGCCGCTCTTTAAGCACAAGGGATTGCCATGACCCGTCTGCTGTTCTGGATCGCCCTCTTCGCCCTCGGCTGGTGGTTGTGGCGCAAAGCTACCCGACCAGCCCGCCCTGTCGAGAAGCCCAAGGGGGACGACTCGGCCGCGCCCATGGTCCGCTGCGCGCAGTGCGGCGTGCATGTACCGCAGACCCATGCCCTGCAGGACGAGAGCAAGTGGTACTGCAGCCGCGCGCACCTCGAACAGGACCGCACCGACCGTGGTCGCTGAAGGGATTTCCCTCACAGGACAGGGCCTGCGGGTACTGCGCCTGTACCACCTGTACCGCCTGACCATCGGGCTGGTGCTGGTACTGCTGATCTCCAGCAGCCTGGACGATGAGCTCCTGAAACTGTCCCACCCCGAGCTGTTCCACGTCGGCTGCTGGATCTACCTGGTCCTCAACATCCTGATCGCGGTGTTGATGCCGACCCCACGGCATTTGCTGCCGCTGTTCATTCTGGCGGCACTGGACATTCTCCTGCTCAGCGCCCTGTTCTACACGGCAGGCGGCATTCCCAGCGGCATCGGCAACCTGATGGTGGTCGCCGTGGCCATTGCCAACATCCTGCTGCGCGGGCGGGTCGGGCTGCTCATCGCTGCAATCGCCGCGATCGGCCTGATCTACCTGACCTTTTACCTGAGCCTCAGCCAGCCCACCGCCATCAACCACTACGTGCAGGCAGGCGGGTTGGGCGCCCTGAGCTTCGCCTCGGCCCTGCTGATCCAGGCCCTGGCACGGCGCCAGCAGATCGTCGAAAGCATCGCCGAGCAGCGCGCCACCACGGTGGCCAATCTGGAAGAGCTCAATGCACTGATCCTGCAGCGCATGCGCACTGGCATCCTTGTCCTGGGTGATCGTCACCGGGTTCTGCTGGCCAACCAGAGCGCCACCACCCTGCTGGGCGGCCATGACCTGCCCGGCCACTCACTGGCCGAGCACAGCCCGCAACTGGTCGCCAGCCTGCAGCAATGGCAGCAGAACCCTGCCCTGCGCCCGCCCAGCCTGCAGCCCATGGAGTCCGGCCCGACCGTGCAACCGAGCTTCATCCCCCTGCGCCGGGGTAACGAACAGCACATCCTGATGTTCCTCGAGGACATTTCACAGATCGCCCAGCAGGCCCAACAGCTCAAGCTTGCCGCCCTGGGCCGACTCACCGCGGGCATTGCCCATGAAATCCGCAACCCGCTGGGCGCGATCAGCCATGCGGCGCAGCTGCTGCTTGAGTCCGAAGAACTGGACAAGCCCGACCGACGCCTCACGCAGATCATCCAGGACCAGTCGCGGCGCATGAACCTGGTCATCGAGAACGTCCTGCAACTGTCGCGCCGCCGCCAGTCAGAGCCCCAACTGCTCGATCTGAAGTACTGGCTGCACCGCTACGCCGGCGAGATGCGCGAGAGCCTGCGCGAGGGCCAGCAGATCCACGTGGAAACCGGCCAGGGCACCGTGCAGACCCGCATGGATCCGCACCAGTTGACGCAGGTACTGACCAACCTTGTGCAGAATGGGTTACGGTACAGCACTCAGAAGAACGGCACCGGCCAGGTGTGGCTGCGGCTGTTCCGCGACAGCGAAACCGATCTGCCCGTGCTGGAAGTACTCGATGACGGGCCCGGAATCGCTGCCGGGCAGCAGGGGAAACTGTTCGAACCGTTCTTCACCACCGAAAGCAAGGGCACGGGCCTTGGCCTGTACATCTCCCGCGAGCTGTGCGAAAGCAACCAGGCTCGACTGGATTACAAGACGCGTGACGAAGGCGGCACCTGCTTCCGCATCACCTTCGCCCACCCGCGCAAACAAAGCTAAGAAGACGCAATGACCATGAGCCGTCAAAAAGCCCTGATCGTCGACGACGAACCCGACATCCGCGAGCTGCTGGAGATCACCCTCGGCCGCATGAAGCTCGATACCCGCAGCGCCCGCAACGTCAAGGAGGCCCGCGACTTCCTCGCCCGCGAACCCTTCGACTTCTGCCTGACCGATATGCGCCTGCCCGATGGCACCGGCCTGGACCTGGTGCAGTACATCCAGCAGCGCCATCCGCAGATGCCGGTAGCGATGATCACCGCCTTCGGCAGCCTCGACACCGCCGTGCAGGCGCTCAAGGCCGGTGCCTTCGATTTCCTGACCAAGCCTGTGGACCTCGCTCGGCTCCGAGAGCTGGTGAACACAGCCCTGCGCCTGCGCTCCCCGGATGCCGAGGAGGCACCGGTGGACAGCCGCCTGCTCGGCGACTCGCCGCCGATGCGCACCCTGCGCAACCAGGTGGCGAAGCTCGCGCGAAGCCAGGCGCCGGTGTACATCAGCGGCGAGTCCGGCAGCGGCAAGGAGCTGGTGGCCCGGCTGATCCATGAGCAGGGCCCGCGCGAGAGCCAGACCTTCGTGCCGGTCAACTGCGGCGCCATCCCCTCCGAGCTGATGGAAAGCGAATTCTTCGGCCACAAGAAAGGCAGCTTCACCGGTGCGGTGGAAGACAAGCTCGGCCTGTTCCAGGCAGCGAACGGCGGCACCCTGTTCCTCGACGAAGTGGCCGACCTGCCATTGCCGATGCAGGTCAAACTGCTGCGCGTGATCCAGGAAAAAGCCGTGCGCGCCGTGGGCGGCCAGCAGGAGGTCGCAGTGGATGTGCGAATCCTCTGCGCGACCCATAAGGACCTGGCCGCCGAAGTGGCCGCCGGCCGCTTCCGCCAGGACCTCTACTACCGTCTGAATGTCATCGAGCTGCGCGTTCCGCCGCTGCGCGAGCGCCGCGAAGACATCCCACTGCTGACCGACCGCGTGCTCAAGCGCCTGGCCGGGGACAGCGGCCTGGCGGCCGCCTCGCTGAGCGCCGATGCACTGGAGAAGCTCAAGAACTACCGCTTTCCCGGCAACGTGCGGGAACTGGAGAACATGCTGGAGCGCGCCTACACGCTCTGCGAAAACGACGTCATCCAGCCCCACGACCTGCGCCTGGCCGAGACCAGCACCGCGGACAGCGGCGGCGAGGCGAGCCTCGCGCAGATCGACAACCTCGAGGACTACCTCGAGGACATCGAGCGCAAGCTGATCATGCAGGCGTTGGAAGAGACGCGCTGGAACCGTACTGCGGCAGCGCAGCGCCTGGGCCTGACCTTCCGCTCCATGCGCTACCGGCTGAAGAAACTGGGTATCGACTGATCCCCGGCAGGCCTCAGCCGATGGGCGTCGCCACCAGACGCCCTTCCGGTGAGTAGGGTGCCGCCTCGATGATGGGCTGACGCTTCTGCATCAGGTCCACCAGCAACTGGCAGGACGCCGGCGCCAGCACCAGACCGTTGCGGTAATGGCCGGTGTTCAACCATAGCCCCTGATGACCGGGCACCTCGCCAATGAAGGGGATGCCCTGCGGCGCCCCCGGACGCAGCCCCGCCCAGTGGTTCACCGGCTGCATGCCCGCCAGCGCGGGAATCAACTCCTGCGCCGACGCGCGCAGGCTGCTCAGAGCCTCGTTCGATGGAGTCTTGTCGAAACCGGCAAACTCCAGCGTGCTGCCCACCAGGATATGGCCGTCACGGCGAGGTATTGCGTAGCGACCTTTCGCCAGCACCATGCTGGAGAGGAAATCAGGAGCGCAGCGATACAGGATCATCTGTCCCTTTACCGGCTCGACCGGCAACTCCAGGCCCAGCCTGGCCAATAGCTGGCCACTCCAGGCGCCAGCCGCCAGTACTACCGAGCCGGCAGTGAAATCGCCCTGCTCAGTGCGCACGCCTGTCACGCGCTCGCCCTTCTGCAGGAAGCCGGTCACCTCCACCTGTTCCTGTACGCTGACGTTTGGCAGCCGCACCAGCGCCTCGCGCAGGGACTTGGCCAGGCGCGGGTTGCGCACGTTGGCCACGCCGGACATGTACACGGCGCGCTCGAAGCCCTGTCCCAGCACGGGCACCGCCTCATGCACGGCGTCGATGTCCACTTCCGAAAGCAGGCGCCCATGGGCCTTGGCCCACGCCAGGGCTTCGGCCTGGTCGTCCAAGTCCAGCCAGTAGAGACCAGTGACATGCACCTCGGGGTCGAGCCCGGTATCGGCGAGCAGACGCTCGCCCAGTTGCGGATAGAAGTCCTGTGACCAGTGGGCCAGATTGGCGACTGCTGCGCTGTAGCGCCACGGATAGAGCGGCGAAACGATGCCGCCACCGGCCCAGGACGCCTCTCGCCCGGTCTCGCCACGCTCCAGCAGGACCACCTCGGCACCCGCTTGCCCCAGAGTCCAGGCAGTCAGCATCCCGACTACCCCACCGCCCACCACGATCATGTCCGGCATAGCACGCCCCACATCACAGGAAAACCAACGGCCCATCGCCGGCCGCACACTATACCGGGCATGGACCGCTGACGGAGCAAGACGGAAGTCGGTGCGTCATCGGACCGCTCCTACAACATCCATCCAACTCGTCGCCGGGCGCGCCGTGGCTTGCCGCCAATACTTTCCACTCCGAAAGACTCGAAGGATCCGACCATGTCCAGGGAACGGGGCTTTACCCTCGTCGAATTGCTGTTCGCCCTCGCAATCGTCACCATCGCGCTGTCCGTCGCCACGCCCTCCTTCACCGAGCTACTGCGCAACCAACGCGCACGCACGGCAACCCATGAGCTACGCCAGGCCATCGATTTCACCCGGGAAAGCGCCGTCCATAGCGGGCGCCCCATCAGCATCGTGGCCATCGCGGGCAACTGGGCCAATGGCTGGGAGGTCATGGTGGACGCGGACAATACCGGCACTCGCAGCGAGCACAAGCCACTACTCGCCAGCCACGCAACGCTGAATGGCATCCGAGTCCTCGCCGACAGCACCTCCAGCCGCTACCTCCACTTCACGCCACGCGGCAACGGCATCCAGCCCAACGGCGCCTTCCACTCCGGCACGCTGACCATCTGCGGCGAGGGATCGAGCCACTATCGCATCGTGATCAACAAGGCCGGGCGCATTCGCGAAGAGGTGGGAGATACCAGCAATAGCTGCTCCCGCTGACTCGTTTCACAACCACATCGAGACACGGCTCACAGAAGATCAGCGCCGATGACCGGACATCGCCATAACGAGAACGGTCATCCATAGAAAAAAGACATTTCCTACGAGACTAGGCAGCATTGCCACTATCCAAAAAGTGAGGAATGCGCTCATGTCGCGCCGCAAGGGGTCAGCTGGATTCACGCTGATCGAACTATTGATTGTCGTGACCCTGCTGGCTGTCTTCGCGTCCATCGCGTTGCCCAGCTTCCAGTCCTTGATACGCAACAATCGCACGCAAAGCACGGCGAACGAGCTGTTCGCATTGTTGCAGTACGCACGTAGCGAAGCGGTGACACGCAATCTATCCATCACTGCAACGACAGCCAGCGGTAGCTGGGTCATCGCTCAGGGCAGCACTTCCATGCGCTCGATGAGCGTCCCCCCTACACCGATGAGCGTCAGGCCTGCCAGTGCAACGCTAACCTTCTATTCCAACGGCACGGCCTCGGCCAATACTGATGTCTATGTGTGCCAGGACGGCAACGCATCCAATGGTTTTCTCATTTCGGTCAAGGCCAGCGGCATGATCAAGCTGTGGCCGCGGGGCAAAAGTAGTGCCACCGAGGCGCTGGGGAGTTGCGGATCATGAGTCGGCGTCCAATCCATCAATCCGGCTTCAGCATGATCGAGGTGCTGGTCGCCCTGCTGCTCATCTGTATCGGCGTGTTGGGCATGGTCGCCATGCAGGGGCGCACCATTCAGTACAACGTGGACTCCACTCAGCGCAGCAACGCCGCCATGCTGGCCAACGAGTTGCTGGAGACCATGCGCAGCAATCGGGACAAGGTCTACAACGCCGCTAACAGCATCAACGGTAGTTCGCCGTATTTCAAATTGGGTACTACCGCCTACCCGACAGCTCTGGCCGCCAACGAATGCCAGCCCCTGCCACCAAACTCCAATGCCGCCAAGCAGCTCAGTTGCTGGCTGACGCGTGTTCGACAGGTGCTTCCCGACGCAGCCGCGCTGGGTAGCGAGGTACATGTTTGCCAGGCTGGCGACTCCATCGGCACCTGTGGCTCCACTGGCCGAGGCGTGGAAATCCAGCTCGCCTGGCGGGTGAAGGATGGCGAATGCATGGATACCACCAGCGCCTCGGGTACCGATGGGACCATTTGCCACTACCGGATACGGGCGGAGATCTGACATGCGCACTTTCAGCAACGCCCAGACAGGCTTGTCGTTGATCGAGTTGTTGGTGGCATTGGCCATTAGCAGCTTCCTGGTCCTAGGCATCACCCAGCTCTATGTGGACAACAAGAACAGTTTTCTCTTCAATTCAGCGCAGATCGAGAACCAGGAAAACAGCCGCTACACCTTCATGATCCTGGACCAGGAGTTGAGCAAGGTCGGCTACCGTCGCCGCCCGGACCAGTCCTTCGAAACAGCTTTCCCCGCCACGAGTACCGGCGCGCCGTCAGACTGCAGCTTCAGTGCCGGCCAGGCCGTTGCCTTGCCCAGCAGCGGTGGCGGCTTGTGCATCCGCTACCAGCCGCGTGATCGCAATGATCGTGACTGCCTGGGCAACCTGCCGACCAGCAGTGCCGTCCCCAATACGCCTTATACCGACGCCAGTGTGGTGATCATGGAGAAGTTCACCGTCAACGCCGACGGGGACCTGCTGTGCGCCGTGGGAACCAACGATGCGCTGCCCGTACTCAGCGGCCTGTCGGACATCCAGTTCGAATACGGCGTCGGCCCCGCGACGACCGACCGCCTGGTAGACACCTACACGGCGACCCCCGCCTCCCTGCCCATCCGTGCGATTCGCTACTCGGCACTGATGGCCAGCAGCCTCAACGTGCGCAAGGGCGGCGATAGTCTGACGCTGTCGCAATGGAAGACCCGCTACCCATCGTCCACGCCCAACACCAGCACCTCGTTCGACAGCGGCCAGTTGTTCCAGGTCGCCCAGGGCACCATTACGCTCAGGAATCTGCTGCAATGAAAGCATCCCGCCAAGCACAACAGGGCGCGATCCTGTTCGTCTCGCTGATCATCCTGCTGATCGTCTCGCTATTGGCGATATCCAGCGTTCGCCAGTCGACCCTGGAGTCGCGCATCACCGGCAGCGTGATCGAGGAGAAGCGCCTGTTCAACAGCGCCGAGTCCGGCCTGCGCAATACCGAGGCGACCATTGCCACCTCCATGCTGCCGCCCGACCAATGCCCTTCCCCTGCGGTGCTCCCTTGCCTGTGGAACAAGACCCCGGTGTATACCCAGGACTTCAGTGACGGCCTGACATACACCGGCAAAGGGCTGTATCCAGCTGCCACCGACGGTATCACCACCGCGGTCACCCGCTACATGATTTCCGCGCCCACCGGCGGCTCTTCCGGCCAGACCCTGAACCCGGAGTACGGCAACATGATGCTGGGTACCGGCACCTTCATGTACGAAGTGAATAGCCGCGCCACCAGTAATGGACGCGAAGTTCCGGTGCGCTCGGTGATGGCGCGCGTATTCAACAACTGACTCCAGGCCCAGATATGAAGAACCCGACCTGTTTTTCGGCCAACGCGCGTTCGGCCGCCCTGCTCGGCCTGTTGCTCGCTTGCGGCGTAGTACATGCGGACGTCGACATTTCCAACACACCGGTGTTCGTCAACGACTCGGTGCCGCCCTTGAACATGCTGGTGATGGGACGTGATCACAAGCTCTACTACGAGGCTTACAACGATGCTTCCGACCTCAATGGCGACGGTATCCTCGACGTGGGATACAAGGGCTATCTGAGCAAGGCCAATGGCGGCATCGATTACTACGGGTATTTCAACTCGTATGCCTGCTACGACTATTCAGACGGCAAGTTCGTCCCCTCGGTGGCGACCACCAACAAGCAGTGCACCGGCAAGTGGAGTGGCGACTTCCTCAACTATCTGGCCACCTCCCGCATGGACGCACTGCGCAAGGTGCTCTACGGCGGTTTCCGGGTGGAAGACACCACGAGTTCCACCGTACTGCAGGCGTCCTACATCCCGCAGGATGCGCACACCTGGGGTAAGGAGTACCTGAACCAGGCGCACGATGGCTACCTGATCAGCAGCTATACACCGCTCTCCCAACCCGCTCCCGGTTACCGCCACCTGTTCGCCGTGACCTCGCTGACGCAGGACACCGGCATTCCCCAGTTGCGGACCCTGACCAACACGACCTTCCGCATCTGGAACTGGGTTTCCAAAGAGCGTCCGGTAGCGGGCACGGATTGCGTGAACAGCTCAGGCGCTACCGTAACCTGTACCAGCGGAGGGCCCAGCAACTCCTGGGCACTGGTACCCGCCGATCAGCTTTCCAATCTCACCTGGAGCATCTGGAAGGACAGTACCGCCACGTCCACCAACAAATCCCAGATGGACACGCTGTTCAACGCCACCAATAGCGGCAGCAGCACACTTTGTGGCAGCGGCACCCTGCCCTTCAGCAACTTCAATACCGGACAGAACTTCACCAACCCCTGGACCGGCAGGAACAACAACAACTGCACTCAGGATGCATTCCACACCCAGATCACAGGCACGCTGACGCCATCGATGACCGGAACCTACGAATTCTCGGTCGATGGTGATGACGCAGTGGAATTCCAACTCAACGGCACCGTGATCGCCTCCGCCTATGGCGACCACGGTGCCACCGGCGCTGGCGGCAACGGCACCACCGGCTCGATTTACCTGACAGCAGGCCAGGCCTACACCATCAAATATCGTCATGAGGAAAACGGTGGCGATGCCAGCTTCTATCTCTACTGGAAGACTCCGGCATCCGGCACCAGCGCCATGACCGATCGCAACATCAAGGTCGTGGCCTGCCCCTCCGACGCCACGCTGCGCGAAAGCAACTGCACCGCCTACGGCCAGAGCGGCGTCAAACCCACCGGCATCCTTCATGACTACGGTGCCAGCAACAAGATGTACTTTGGCCTGCTCACCGGCTCGTTCCAGAAGAACATCAGCGGTGGCGTGCTACGCAGCAAGATCCAGAGCTTCGTCAAGGAATACAACGCCAGCACCGGCCAGTTCTGTTCCTCGGGCACCAACATCTGCACCAACACCGACGCCGTGACCAACGGTATCGTGGCGACCATCAACAAACTGCGCATCATCGATTTCAACTACAACAGCCAATCGTATGGTTGCGGCTGGATCACCACGCGGCCCATCACCCAGAACGATACCTGCTACATGTGGGGTAACCCGATTGGCGAGATGATGTACGAGACGTTGCGCTACTTCTCCGGCGCCACCGCTCCAACCAGCACCTACGATTACGGCACCGGCAGCAGCAAGGACGCCGATCTCGGCCTACCGCGCGTCGGCACCTGGACGCCGCCCTACCGCTCCTCCGCCAGCGCCACCGATGGCTATCCGCTGTGTTCGGTGCCGGCGATGACCGTCATCAGCGACATCAACCCCTCCTATGACTTCAAACTGCCGGGCAGCAACTTCTCCACCGAGGTCAGCGCACCCAGCAGCGGCCCGTTGTCGGGGCTGAACGTTTCCACCGAAGCGGACGCCATCTGGACCAAGGAGGGTGGCGGCACCCGCAACATCTTCATCGGTGAGTCCAATGGCGTTGCAGACAGTGCGCCCACCCCCAAGGCCGTGAGCAACCTTTCAACCGTCCGCGGCCTGGCACCGGAAGAGCCGAGCAAGCAAGGTACCTACTACTCGGCCGCAGTCGCTCATTACGGCGCTCGCACCGCCATTGGCGGCACCAAGAAAGTCCTGACCTACACCGTGGCGCTCGCCTCTCCGCTGCCCACCATCAAGTTCCCGGTCACCGTCTCGGGCACGACCAGCACCATCACGGTGGTGCCTTTTGCCAAATCGGTAGGCGGCAGCAGCATCGACCCCAACGGCGCCTTCCAGCCCACCGACCAGATCGTCGACTACTACGTCGAAACCTTCGCCAACACCGCACCGGCTTGTAACGGCGGCGCGCCCAGCGTCGTGACCGACTGCGATGCAAACGTCAACGGTGGCCGTCCGTACGCCAAGTTCCGCATCAACTACGAGGATGTGGAACAAGGTGCCGACCATGACATGGATGCCATCTCCGTCTACGAACTGCTGGTCAATGCTCAGGGCAAGCTGGTCATCAACATGACTTCCGAGTATGCGGCCGGCGGCATCGACCAACACATGGGGTATGTCATCTCGGGCACCACCCACGACGGCATCTATCTGGAAGTCAAAGACCAGAGCGGTTTGAACGTCGCTTATAAGCTCGATACGCCCGCCAACCAGATTCCGGGCTACTGCAACGTCAGTGGCACCAAGCCGGCGGCTTGTACTCTGACGGCGCTGAACTCCAGCCGCACCTTCGACATTTCCGGCAATCCGGCGGCGACCTTCCTGCAGAACCCGCTGTGGTATGCGGCGAAATACGGTACCACGGCAGCCAACCCCGACGCCGATGGCGACGGCGTGCCGGACAACTACTTCCTCGTCACCAACGCCCTGACGCTGAAAGACCAGCTCAACAAGGCCTTCAACGATATCTATCAACGCAACAGCTCCGTCTCGGCTCCCACGGTGGATCGCATGCAGGCCGGCGCGTCAGTGTCCGACGACCGTTCCGTCTATCGCACCAACTTCAAGGTTGAAGACTGGTCCGGCGACCTCATCAAGGAAACCGTGAGTCCGGTGGACGGCAACCGCACGGTCAACTGGCACGCCAGCGTACCTTCCAGCCGCACCATCAAGTTCAAGGGAAGTTCAGGGTCGCTGGTTGACCTGACCTATGCCAACCTGGCAGGTCTCTCCTATAACGGCACGTCGCTGCAAAGCACCCTGACGCAGGGCCAGCTCAACTATGTACTGGGTTCGCGCACCGGTGAAGGAACCGATTATCGTCGCCGCGACTCGTTGCTCGGCGATATCGTCAACTCCAGCGTTGCGGTGGTTTCCGGCGCGCAGTACCTGGCCTATCTCGCCGGCGCCATCGATGGCGGTAACGCGAAGTACCAGGCTTTCATTGCGGCCAAGAAGGACCGCGCGAAGCGCATCTATGTGGGCGCCAACGACGGCATGCTCCACGTCTTCGATGACAACGGCAGTGAAGTCTTCGCCTACGTCCCACGCGCCGTCATACCCAACCTGCAGTATCTGAGCAGCCGCGATTACACGGCCTCGCAACACCGCTGGTACGTGGACGGCGCCCTTACCGTACGCGACGTGTACTTTGACGACGACTGGCACACCGTGCTGATCGGCAACCTGGGAGCCGGCGGCAGATCGGTATTCGCTCTGGACATCACCGATCCGGCGAACATCTCGCTGCTCTGGGAGTTCAGCGAAGAAACCGCGGCGACCAAGGACACCACCAACACCACGCTGAGCAACATGGGGTTCAGCATCCCGACGCCGGTGGTTGCCCGGCTGCACAGCGGCCAATGGGGCGTACTGATCCCCAACGGCTATAACAGCGCCAACAACGGTAGCGGCAAGGCGGTCATGTTCGTCCTGAACATCAAGACCGGCGCCGTGCTAAGCACCCTGGTCGCGCAAGGTGCGGCAGGCACCAACGGCCTGTCGAGCATCCGCGGCGCAGACAACAACGGCGACGGCATCATCGACTACGCCTACGCCGGCGACATGCAAGGTAACCTGTGGCGCTTCGACCTGCTCGATACCAGCTCCAGCACGCCGTTCGCCAGCACCAACGTCAACGCCTCCACGTTCAAGGTATCGTTCGGCGGCTCGCCGCTCTACAGCGCCAAGGACGGGACCACCAGTGCCGCGCTGGGCCAGCCGATCACGGCAGCTCCGTCACTGGTACGTCATCCGTCCATGACCGGCTATCTGGTCATGTTCGGCACCGGCCGCTACCTGGGAAGCACGGACAAGGTATCGCCCTTCCAGGTGCAGTCGCTGTATGGCATCTGGGACAAGCAGACGGCTGGCGAGGCCGCCGCCAACACACCATCGCTGAACCGCGGCAATCTGCAGGCGCAAACCTTCACTTCGCAGGTCAACGGTGCCAGCTTCAGCAACCCGGATACCTCGGGCTCGGTCAGCCAGGACATTCGCCTGCTGAGCCAGGAAGCCGTGAACTGGACCACCAAGAGCGGTTGGTACCTGGATTGGCGCGTCGGAACGTCCAGTTCGGCACTGGTGGGTGAACGGGTAGTGGATGAAATGGCCGCCCGTGGCCAGGTACTCTTCGTCAATACCCGCACACCGAACCTGGACGTTTGTCAGGCGGGGGTGGAAGGCTGGTCCTACGGTATCGATCCGTACACCGGCGGCCGCTCCAGCTTCAACGTGTTCGACTTCAACCAGAACTCGAAGATCGACAGTGGTGACGCCTATGTCAACGGAACCAACAGCAGCGTCGTCAGTGGCTACAAGACACCGGCCGGCGGCTCGGCGCTATCGGGCGACCTGCGCTTCACGTCGGATGGAGCCCCCATGAAAGTCAACTTCGGCCCCGAATCCACGGGACGCCAATCCTGGCGCGTGATTCCGCAGAGCAATTGATAAGAGGCAGTATTCATGAGAGTGCAACGTGGCTTCACGCTGATCGAGATGATGATCACCGTGGCGATCATCGCGGTCCTGGCGGCGATCGCCTACCCCAGTTATCAGCAATACGTCCTGCGCGGAAACCGCACCGAGGCACAGGCGCTTCTCAATGACGCGGCCACCCGCCAGGAGCGCTACTTCGCGCAGAACAATGCCTATACCGATGACCTGAGCAAACTCAATATGCGTAACAGCAGCGGAACCGGTACTTCAGCCAGCGTGCAGTCCGATACCGGGCTCTACACCTTGACCCTCAGCACCACCGCTTCCAACAGCGGTGGCTACCTGCTGACCGCAACCCCTCGGCGCGCACCGCAGACTTCAGACAGTCAGTGCACGACCCTCACTCTCAATGCCTTGGGCGTCAAGGGATCTAGCGGATCGGCTGCCGCTGCCGAATGCTGGCGCTAATTTTCACCAGTTGAAAAAAAGCCCGATCAGTTGATCGGGCTTTTTCTTGTCCGGACTTTGGCCCTGGCTCAGAGCGCCTTGACGCGCAACTCCTTGGGCATCGAGAAGGTAATGTTCTCCTCCCGCCCATCCAGCTCCACCTCGGGCTCCGCGCCCCAGTCGCGCAGTTGCTGGATCACGCCGCGTACCAGCACTTCCGGAGCCGAGGCGCCGGCGGTGATGCCGATGCGTTGCACGCCGTCGAACCATTCCCTCTGCATGTCCTCGGCGCCGTCGATCAGGTAACCGGGGGTACCCATGCGCTCGGCCAGCTCACGCAGGCGGTTGGAGTTGGAGCTGTTCGGGCTGCCGACCACCAGCACCAGGTCGCACTGGTCGGCCAGTTCCTTCACCGCGTCCTGGCGGTTCTGGGTGGCGTAGCAGATGTCGTTCTTGCGTGGGCCCTGGATGTGCGGGAATTTCGCGCGCAGGGCATCGATGACCTTGGAGGTGTCGTCCATCGATAGGGTGGTCTGGGTGACGAAATGCAGCGCTTCGGGATTGCGCACTTCCAGCGCGGCGACGTCTTCCTCGTCTTCCACCAGGTAGATGGCGCCACCATTGGAGGCGTCGTACTGGCCCATGGTGCCTTCGACTTCAGGGTGGCCTTCGTGGCCGATCAGGATGCACTCGTGGCCGTCACGGCTGTAGCGCACGACTTCCATGTGCACCTTGGTCACCAGCGGACAGGTCGCGTCGAAGACCTTCAGACCGCGGTTCTCGGCCTCCTTGCGCACGGCCTGGGAAACGCCGTGGGCACTGAAGATGACGATGGTGTCGTCCGGTACCTGGTCCAGCTCCTCGACGAACACCGCGCCGCGGTTGCGCAGGTTCTCCACCACGAACTTGTTGTGCACCACTTCATGGCGCACGTAGATCGGCGGGCCGAAGACGTCGAGGGCGCGGTTGACGATCTCGATCGCCCGGTCGACGCCGGCGCAGAAGCCGCGGGGATTGGCGAGTTTGATTTGCATGGTGGCCTCGGGTGCTACGCAAGCCGGCCCACGAGGGGCCGGTAGGAATACATCGCCTGATGCGAAACGGCCCACTGAATCCGGGCCGGCCGCACGATCAGGCTGATTTCACATCAATGATATCGACTTCGAAGGCGAGCGTTTTGCCAGCCAGCGGATGGTTGAAGTCGATGGTGACGTGTTGCTCGTCGAACTCTTTGACGACGCCCGGCAGCTCGGTCTTGGCGGCATCGTTGAAGATCACCAGCAGGCCTTCGGCCAGTTCCATGCCCTGGAACTGGTCGCGCGGCATCACCTGCACATTGGCCGGGTTCGGCTGGCCGAAGCCCGCTTCCGGTTCGATGGTCAGGGTGCGCTTATCGCCGGCCTTGAGGCCGAACAGCGCCTGCTCGAAGCCCGGCAGCAGGTTGCCGTCACCGACCTTGAAGGTGGCCGGTTGCTTGTCGAAGGTGCTGTCGACGACGTTGCCGTCTTCGAGTTTCAGGGCGAAATGCAGGGTGACTTGGGAATCACCACCAATACGGACATCAACCATTGGCGGTCTCTCCGGAATTTTTCGATTTGAACATGTCCAGCGCCAGCATGATGGCGCCGACGGTGATGGCGCTGTCGGCCAGGTTGAAGGCCGGGAAGCGCCAGCGGTCCTGCCAGTGGACGAGGATGAAGTCCACCACGTGGCCCAGGACCATGCGGTCGTACAGGTTGCCCAGCGCGCCGCCCAGTACCAGGGCCAGGGCGATGGCCAGCCAGGTCTCGCCGCGCTTGAGGCGTTTGAGCCAGACCACCAGCACGACGCTGACCACGATGGCGATCAGGGCAAACAGCCAGCGCTGCCAGCCGGAGCTGTCGGCGAGGAAGCTGAACGCGGCGCCGGTGTTGTAGGCCAGGGTCCAGCTGAACAGGTCGGGGATGACCACGATCTGCTGGTACATGGTCAGCTCAGCCTGGAAGAAGGCCTTGGAGACCTGATCCAGGACGAACACCAGCACGGTGATCCACAGCCAGGGCAGGCGACCGAAGCGATCGGCGTTAGGCATAGTGACGCACCTCGCCCGCGCCTTCGATGTTCTCGACGCAGCGGCCGCACAGTTCCGGGTGAGCGGCATTGCTGCCGACATCCGCGCGGAAGTGCCAGCAACGGCCGCACTTGGCGTGGGAGGACTTCACCACCTGCAGCTTCAGGCCCGGCAGTTCACTCGCTACCGCATCGGCGGGCGCGGCGGACAGCGGCGCGACGGTGGCGGCGGAGGTAATCAGCACGAAGCGCAGCTCGTTGCCCAGCTTCTCCAGGCGCTTGGCCAGGGAGTCTTCGGCGTAGAGGGTGATCTCGGCCTGCAGGTTGCCGCCGATGGTCTTGGCGCTGCGCAGGTTCTCCAGTTCCTTGTTCACGGCGGCCTTGGCAGCCATGACTTCATCCCAGTAGGCGCGATCCAGCTCGGCGTCGGCCGGCAGTTCCGCGAGACCGTCGTACCAGGTGGTCAGCATCACCGACTCGGCGCGCTCGCCCGGCATGAAGCTCCAGATTTCCTCGGCCGTGAAGGCCATGATCGGCGCGATCCAGCGCACCAGGGCCTCGGCGATGTGGAACAGCGCGGTCTGGCAGGAACGGCGGGCAACGCTGTTGGCCTGGGTGGTGTACTGGCGGTCCTTGATGATGTCCAGGTAGAAGCCGCCCAGCTCCTGCACGCAGAAGTTGTGCACCTTGGAGTAGACGTTCCAGAAGCGGTAGTCGCGGTAGGCCTCTTCCAGCTCGCGCTGCAGCTGCAGCGCGCGGTCGATGGCCCAGCGGTCCAGGGCCAGCAGCTGGTCGTTGGGCAGCAGGTCCTTGGCCGGGTCGAAGCCGGACAGGTTGGACAGCAGGAAGCGCGTGGTATTGCGGATACGACGGTAGGCGTCGGCGCTACGCTGGAGGATCTGCTGGGAAACGGCGATCTCACCGGAGTAGTCGGTGGACGCAACCCACAGGCGCAGGATGTCGGCGCCCATGCTGTCGATCACGGTCTGCGGCACCACGGTGTTGCCCAGGGACTTGGACATCTTGCGGCCGGACTCGTCCACGGTGAAGCCGTGGGTCAGCAGTTGGCGGTACGGCGCATGGCCGTCGATCGCGCAGCCGGTCAGCAGCGACGAGTGGAACCAGCCGCGGTGCTGGTCGGAACCTTCCAGGTAGAGATCGGCGGCCGGACCGCTGGCATGGCCCAGCTCGGCGTGGGAGCCGCGCAGCACGTGCCAGTGGGTGGTGCCGGAGTCGAACCAGACGTCCAGGGTGTCGTTGATCTTGTCGTACTGCGCGGCTTCATCGCCCAGCAGTTCGGCGGCGTCGAGCTTGAACCAGGCTTCGATGCCCTCTTTCTCGACGCGCAGGGCCACTTCTTCCATCAGTTCGACGGTGCGCGGGTGCAGCTCGCCGGTGGCCTTGTGCAGGAAGAACGGAATCGGTACGCCCCAGTTGCGCTGGCGCGAGATGCACCAGTCCGGACGGCCGGCGATCATGCCGTGCAGGCGCGCCTGGCCCCAGTTGGGCACGAATTCGGTCTGGGTGATGGCTTCCAGCGCGCGCTCGCGCAGGGTGGCGCCGGTCTGCGGCTGCTTGTCCATGCCGACGAACCACTGCGCGGTGGCGCGGTAGATCAGCGGGGTCTTGTGGCGCCAGCAGTGCATGTAGCTGTGGTTGATGGCCGCGTGCTTGAGCAGCGCGCCAACTTCGTCGAGCTTGGCGACGATATTCGGGTTGGCCTTCCA
Source organism: Pseudomonas sp. HS-18 (assembly GCF_020401845.1). Lineage (NCBI taxonomy): Bacteria > Pseudomonadati > Pseudomonadota > Gammaproteobacteria > Pseudomonadales > Pseudomonadaceae > Pseudomonas > Pseudomonas sp. HS-18. The sequence continues at coordinate 1,058,874 of NZ_CP084413.1, read as the reverse complement.
GATGAACTGGCCGCCGAAGAACGGCAGGTCGGCCACGTACACGCCGTTGCTCTGCACCGGGCTGAGGATGTCGTCGTTGACCATGCCGTACTGCTTGCAGGTACGGAAGTCGTCCTCACCGTAGGCCGGGGCGGAGTGAACCACGCCGGTGCCGGCGCCCAGTTCGACGTACTCGGCCAGGTAGACCGGCGACAGGCGCTCGTAGAACGGATGACGGAAACGGATCAGGTCCAGCGCTTCGCCTTGTGCGGTAGCGATGACCTTGCCTTCCAGGCCATAACGCTGCAGGCAGGACTCGACCAGCTCCTCGGCCAGCACCAGCAGGCGCTCGCCGGTATCGACCAGGGCGTAGGTGAATTCAGGGTGAACGTTCAGCGCCTGGTTGGCCGGAATGGTCCAGGGGGTGGTGGTCCAGATGACGATGGCGGCCGGCTTGGGCAGGCTGGCCAGGCCGAAGGCGGCAGCCAGCTTGCCTTCGTCTTCCACCGGGAAGGCGACGTCGATGGCGTCGGACTTCTTGTCGGCATACTCGACTTCCGCCTCGGCCAGGGCCGAACCGCAGTCGAAGCACCAGTTCACCGGCTTCAGGCCCTTGAACACGAAGCCCTGCTTGACCATCTCGGCGAGGGCGCGGATTTCGCCAGCCTCGTTGGAGAAGTTCATGGTTTTGTAGGGGTTGTCCCAGTCACCCAGCACACCCAGACGGATGAAGTCGGCCTTCTGCCCTTCGATCTGCTCGGCGGCGTATTCACGGCACAGTTCGCGGGTCTTGTCCGCCGGCAGGTTCTTGCCGTGGGTGGTCTCGACCTTGTGCTCGATCGGCAGGCCGTGGCAATCCCAGCCCGGCACATAAGGGGCGTCGTAGCCGGCCAGGGTCTTGGAGCGGACGATGATGTCCTTGAGGATCTTGTTGACCGCGTGACCGATGTGGATGCTGCCGTTGGCGTAGGGCGGGCCATCGTGCAGGATGAATTTCGGGCGACCTTCGCCAATCTTCCGCAGCTTCTGGTACAGGCCAATGTCGTTCCAGAGCTTCAGGGTCTGCGGCTCGCGCTGCGGCAGGCCGGCTTTCATCGGGAAGTCGGTTTCGGGAAGGTTCAGAGTGGCTTTGTAATCGGTCATCTCAGGGCCTGTTCAGGATCTTCAATCAAGCGGTTGGCCCAGCCAGTAGGCTCGGGCGGCGGCGATGTCGGCGAGGATGGCCGCCTTGAGTGCCTCGAGCGAGGCAAAACGCTGCTCATCACGCAGCTTCTGGTGGAACGTGATATCCAGGTGCTGGCCGTACAGATCGCCGGCGAAATCCAGCAGATGCACTTCCAGATGGGGCCGACCGTCGCCATTCACGGACGGCCGGGTGCCGATGTTGGCAACCCCGTTCTGGCGCTGACCAGCCACCATCGTGCTGACCAGGTAAACGCCATTGAGCGGCGCCTTGCGGCGCTTGAGCTGGATGTTCGCGGTGGGCGAACCCAGCGTGCGCCCCAGCTTCTGCCCGTGCAGCACGCGGCCGCTCAGGCGATACGGGCGCCCCAGCAGGCGCTCGACCATGTGCAGGTCGCCGTCGGCCAGGTCCTTGCGGATACGCGAGCTGCTCACACGCATGCCGTCGACTTCCACGGTGGTCGCGGCTTCGACGGTGAAGCCCTGCTCCGCACTGGCGTTGACCAGGAAGGCGAAGTCGCCGGAACGGTCGCAGCCGAAGCGGAAATCATCGCCCACTTCCAGATGGCGAACGCGCAGGCCCTCCACCAGCACCTGGCGAACGAACTCGGCGGCCGACAGCTCGCGCAGACGGCGGTTGAACGCCAGGCAGAGGACAAAGTCGACGCCGTACTGGCGCAGCAGTTCGAGCTTCTCGCGCAGGCGGCTCAGGCGCACCGGCGCGGCATCGGGCGCGAAATATTCGCGCGGCTGCGGCTCGAAGATCACCACGCAGCTGGGCACGCCCAGCTCCAGCGAACGCTCGCGCAGACGCCCCAGGATCGCCTGGTGGCCGAGATGGACGCCGTCGAAATTACCGATGGTGGCGACACAGCCCCCGGACAGGGGCCGCAGGTTGTGAAGGCCTCGAAGCAGCTGCATAGCGCGCGTATTGCTCAGAAAGTGGTCGATTATACCCGCACCCGCCGCCGCGCGACAGGCAAAATGCCGTCGCCGCAAACGGATGCAATGCTTTGCCCGGCGAAGGCTACAGCACCGCGCGGCGGGAGAAGTCCCGCAGGCGGAAGCCGAGAAGCGCCAGCATACCGAAATAGGCGACCACACCGGCCACCACCAGCGCACCCAGGCGCACCAGGCGAATCGGCATGCCGCCCTGATCCCAGGCCGGCATGAAGTGCATCATGCCAATCAGCACCGCGCACATCACCAGTACAGCTACGACTAATTTACCGATGAACTTGCCCCAGCCCGACTGCGGCTCGAACAGTTGCTGCTTGCGCAACTGCCAGAACAGCAGCCCGGCATTCAGGCAGGCCGCCAGGCTGATGGCCAGTGCCAGGCCCGCATGCTTGAGCGGGCCAATGAACACCAGGTTCATCAGTTGGGTGGAAACCAGGGTGAACAGAGCGATTTTCACCGGTGTCTTGATGTTCTGCCGCGCATAAAAGCCCGGCGCCAGCACCTTCACCAGGATGATGCCGAGCAGGCCGACCGCATAAGCGATCAGCGCGTGCTGGGTCATCAGGGCGTCGTGGGCGCTGAACTTGCCGTACTGGAACAGCGCGACGGTCAGCGGCTCGGCGATCACGGCCAGTGCCAGGGAGCACGGCAACACCAGCAGGAAGCACAGGCGCAAGCCCCAGTCCATCAGCCGCGAATACTCGTGACGGTCATCGCTGGCGTAGGTCTTGGCCAGCGACGGCAGCAGGATGGTGCCCAGCGCCACGCCGAGCACGCCGGACGGCAGCTCCATCAGACGATCCGCGTAGTACATCCAGGACACGGAACCGGCAACCAGGAACGAGGCGAAGATAGTGTTGATGATCAGCGAAATCTGGCTGACCGAGACACCGAGGATCGCCGGCCCCATCTGTTTCATCACGCGCCAGACGCCGGAATCGCGCAGGTTGATGCGCGGCAGCACCAGCATGCCGATCTTCTTCAGGTGCGGCAGCTGATAAAGAAGCTGCGCCAGGCCGCCAGCCAGTACCGCCCAGCCCAGCGCCATGATCGGCGGGTCGAAGTACGGCGTCAGGAACAGCGCGAAGAGGATCATGCTGACGTTCAGCAGGGTCGGCACGAAGGCCGGCACCGAGAAGCGGTTCCAGGTATTGAGGATCGCCCCCGCCAGGGAGGCCAGCGAGATCAGCAGGATATAAGGGAAGGTCACCCGCAGCAGGGAGCTGGTGAGTTCGAACTTCTCCGGCGAATCGACGAAGCCGGGCGCCGTCACCCAGATCACCCAGGGCGCAGCGAGCATTCCCAGTGCGGTGACCAGCGCCAGAATCAGCGTCAGCAGACCGGACACATAGGCGATGAAGGTGCGCGTCGCCTCCTCGCCCTGCTGGGTTTTGTACTCCGCCAGGATCGGCACGAAAGCCTGGGAGAAGGCGCCCTCGGCGAATATGCGGCGCAGCAGGTTGGGCAGCTTGAAGGCGACGAAGAAGGCGTCGGTGGCCATGCCGGCGCCGAACATGCGCGCGACGATCGTGTCACGCACGAAGCCGAGCACCCGCGAGATCATGGTCATCGAGCTGACCGCGGCCAGCGATTTGAGTAGGTTCATAGCGTCCAAAACAGGTAGAATGGCCGCCCCTGCCGGGCGCGGCACTGGCTTCGAGCGACTGCTCGAGCGCCAGGCGAAGCGCAGCAGTGTAGGGCCGTGGTGCGAATAAATCACCCCGTCCACCGGCCAGTGTGCGCCCGTCGCACCGCTCGTCGGAGGTTGCCCATACCCTTGACAAGGCCTTGATGCAACGGCATTATTCGCGGCCTTAATTTATTCGCAACATCCCAAGTTTTTTTCGAGGAGCTCGACGGTGGCCAACACACCTTCCGCCAAAAAACGCGCCAAACAGGCTGAGAAGCGTCGCAGCCACAACGCCAGCCTGCGTTCCATGGTTCGTACCTACATCAAGAACGTAGTCAAAGCAGTCGACGCCAAGGACCTGCCGAAGGCCCAGGCCGCTCTGGTTGCTGCCGTACCGGTCATCGACCGCATGGCTGACAAAGGCATCATCCACAAGAACAAGGCCGCTCGCCACAAGAGCCGCCTGAACGCCCACGTGAAGGCCCTGGCCACTGCGTAAGCGTTCCGTTCTTGAAAAACCGGCCCCAGGGCCGGTTTTTTATTGCCTGCGATTTGCTTGCCGGACACTTATCCACAGGGCTGTTTTTCTGCAGGCAAAAAGAAAGGGCGGTCAACCCAAGCCGTTCGCTTAAGGTGTTGAAATTTTGGAGCGCATAGCCTTATCTGAGGCTATGCGCTTCATCATTTCGGGTATGCACCTTGCAGAAGATATCTTCCGATGGCCATGAGGCTTCCCTCAGGCAGGTAGGCAGTGGGCATGAGGAGTCCCCTTCCCGCGCAGCCAAGCAGCGGTCGCCAGCCAGCTATGGCGGGATTCAGGTCAATTTCTGCAAAAGCCCGGTTTGCACAAATTTCGGCGTAACCATAGCAGAAAAGCCCAAGGCGAACAGCGATACGCCAAACCCCTATCGTCTTTCAGGGGCAGGAAGGAATTTTCCAGTCGCTAAATGCAATGCATGCGGAGAGAGCTTCCCCCTCAAGAGCAACAAAGGGGTTTTCGAAGAATTATCCCGGATGCTGGCTGCCCTTGACCCTCCCGCCGTTGCTTCCTGCCCAGTAGCCAATTGCTCCAATCACCAAATCCCTGTTTCCGAAGGTAAGCGGTTCTATTCGGCGTATGGCCTCACGCGGTCTGGAAGCCAGCGCTATCTCTGTAAGGGCTCGGTGGATGGCCGTGCTTGCGGGAAGACCTTCGCAGTAGCTACCAAGTCCACCATCCGCCAGCGCCTGACGCACAAGAACAAGGTGATCTTCGCTGCCCTGGTGAACAAGGTTCCTCTGCGGAGGATCGCCGAGTTCGTTGGCATCAGCGGGCAGACCGTTTACGACAAGATCAACTTCCTCCACCGGCAGTGTGTGGCGTTTTCGAGCAGCCGGGAGGCCCTGATTCGGGAGAAGGATTTCGAGCGCCTGTACCTGAGCGTGGATCGGCAGGAGTACCTGACCAACTGGATTCGCAGGGCGGACAAGCGCAACACGGTGGTTGCTGCCGTCACCACGGCGGACAACGCTTCGGGCTACGTCTTCGCCAGCCACCTAAATTTCGATCCGAGCCTTGATCCTGCTGCGGTCGAAGAGGACGCCAAGCAAGTCGGTGATGATTCACTGCCGTTCCCGTACCGCAAGTACGCGCGACTCTGGATGGAAGCCGACTACATTGCGGCGATGGCCTCCACTGCGCGCTCTCGCAGCTCGGGAAACCTGGAGAAGGACATTGAGATTACCTATGCCAGCTCCGAGCAGCGGCAGGATGTGGAAAGCCCTGACCAGCCCGAGTTGTCGGAGAAACTCCCGGAGCGGGGAATGCAGGTGCATGCCGAATACACCCTGTATGCCCACTTCATGTACCTGCACCACCTGTTCGGTAAAGTAGGCAAGATCCGCTTCTTCCTAGATCAGGACTCAGGGATACGGGCAGCTTGCTTGGCAGCCTTCCAGGATGAAATCCGGAACCGTACCGCTGATGCGTTCTACGTCAGGATCAGCAAAACGACGACCGTTGATGAGAAGCGCAGGCTGAAACATCAATCCGACAAGGCCGTTGCTAAGACCATAGCGGAGCATCCAGGCATCGACCGACATCAGGCGACGCTGATCCTGATGCGACAACGGATTGAAGCTGCACAGGCCATTGGCAAGTGGAAGGATCGTTGGGTGACCCACCCTATCTCTACCATGAACGAGCCGGAGAAGGCGCTCTGCCATCTGACTGATTTCGGGGATTACGCCCCGGATCACGCTGCGGCGTTATACAACAAGGCCAGCCTGCAAGGCGTTGACTCCTTCTTCAATCGGGTACGGCGACGGGTGGCAATGCTTGAGCGAGGCATTAAGTCCCAATCGAATGCTGGCCGGGTCTGGTATGGGTATGCGCCTTACAACCCTGTTCAAGTCCAGAAGCTGCTGGACATCTTCAGGACAGTCCACAACTACGTGCTTCTGGGCTCAAAGGACAAGAAATCGCCCGCAATGAGGCTTGGTTTGGCAAAGGGAACCGTTTCTTTCGAAGACATCATTTACTTCAAAAGAGATGGCCAGGAGTAACTTGCTGATTTTAATGAGAAAAACAAAGAAAAATCCCGGCACTAATGGCCGGGATCTTTCAACACCTTAAGCGAACGGCTTGCGGTCAACCCGCCCTTTTCTTTCTTACTTCTCAGGCCACGGCATGATCGGGATCGCCGTCACCGCATTCTGCGGACTGCCCTCGATCACCCGGTCGCTGTAGACCAGATAGACCAGCGCATTGCGCTTCTTGTCGAAGAAACGCACCACCTGCATGGTCTTGAACACCAGAGAGGTACGCTGCTGGAACACCACCTCGCCGTCCTTGAGCTCACCCGCAAAGCGGATCGGCCCCACCTGGCGACAGGAGATCGATGCCTCGGCACGATCTTCCGCCAGTCCCAGACCACCCTTCACACCGCCAGTCTTGGCTCGCGACAGGTAGCAACTGACACCCTCCACCTTGGGATCATCGAAAGCCTCAACGACGATCTTGTCGTTAGGCCCGACCCATTTGAAAACAGTGGACACCTCACCGACCACATCGGCGCGGGCCAATGCCGGCAGCAACAGCAGTGCAGCGATCAATCCCTTGCGCATGCGAACGCTCCTCAGACCAGAACCAGGTTGTCGCGGTGCACCAGCTCCGGACCATCGACATAACCCAACAGACCTTCGATCGCGTCGGTCGGCTGGCCGATGATCTTTTGCGCCTCGAGCGCACTGTAGTTGGCCAGCCCACGGGCGATCTCGCGCCCCTGCTGATCCACGCAAACCACCATCTCACCGCGCCGGAAACTGCCCTGCACAGCCTTCACACCGACCGGCAGCAGGCTTTTGTGATCCTGCGACAGCGCCTTCACCGCACCATCGTCGAGCACCAGGGTGCCGCGCATCTGCAGGTGGCCGGCCAGCCACTGCTTGCGCGCGGCCTTGCGACTCTGCTCGGGAGTCAGCAGCGTACCGAGACGCTCACCCACACGCAGGCGATCCAGCACGCGCTCGATACGACCACCAACGATGACCGTATGTGCACCGGAACGCGCCGCGAGACGGGCCGCGCGCAACTTGGTCTGCATGCCGCCGCGCCCCAGCGCGCCGCCCGTACCACCAGCCACGGCATCCAGCGCCGCATCATCGGCACGAGCCTCGAAGATCAGCTGGGCATCGGGGTTATTGCGCGGATCGGCATCGAACATGCCATCGCGATCCGTGAGGATCACCAGCAGGTCAGCCTCGACCAGGTTGGCCACCAGCGCCGCCAGGGTGTCGTTGTCGCCGAAGCGGATCTCGTCGGTGACCACGGTGTCGTTCTCGTTGATCACCGGGATCACACCGAGATCCACCAGCGTGCGCAAGGTGTTGCGCCCGTTCAGGTAGCGCTTGCGATCGGACAGGTCATCATGGGTCAGCAGCACCTGAGCGGTCTGCAAGCCATGCACGCCGAAGCTCGACTCCCAGGCCTGCACCAGGCCCATCTGCCCCACCGCGGCGGCCGCCTGCAGCTCGTGCATGTCACTAGGTCGGGCAACCCAACCCAGGCGACTCATGCCCGCCGCCACAGCACCGGAAGACACCAGCACCAGCTCGACGCCCGCGCAATGCAGCGCGACCATCTGCTCGACCCAGACCGCCATGGCGTCGCGATCCAGACCGCGACCATCGGCGGTCAGCAACGCACTGCCAATCTTGACTACCCAGCGCTTGGCGCCAGTGACCTTCTCACGCATAGCCTCAACCTTAACAATCAGGCGGTTCGGTTCATCCCCGCATCCACGGGGAACACTGGAGGACCCGGCAGCCTGGGCCGCCGGGCTACACGCTACAAACAGAGAACTGACCACGCGCCCTATCAGGGCACGTAGAAGATTTCCGGACCGTCGCCGTCGTCTTCGTCATCCTCGAAATCATCGTCATCCGCATCGTCGGCATTCTTCAGGCCGGCGCGACGCAGGGCGCGAGCATCATCCAGCGCCTGCAGACGGGCGCGGGCCTCATCTTCGATGCGCTGATCCAGCGCCGCCAGGGCCTCGCCATAGGCCGGATCTTCTTCGATGCGCAGGGTGCGCTCGTCGAGGTATTTCATGATGTCCTGGCTCAGGGCCTCGGTGCCCTCGCGCTCCAGGGCGGAAATCACGTAGACCGGACCTTCCCAGCCCAGGCGATCCACCACTTCCTGCTTGCGGCGCTCCTGCTCCTCGGGCTCGAGGATCTGGTCCATCTTGTTCAGCACCAGCCAGCGATCGCGCTCGGTCAGCGCCGGGCTGAACTTCTCCAGCTCGTGGACGATGGTTTCCGCGGCATCGGCCGGGTCGCTCTCATCCAGCGGCGCCATGTCGACGATGTGCAGCAGCAGGCGGGTGCGCGCCAGGTGCTTGAGGAAGCGAATACCCAGGCCGGCGCCTTCGGCGGCACCTTCGATCAGGCCGGGGATATCGGCGACCACGAAGCTCTTGAAGCGACCGACACTGACCACACCCAGGTTCGGCACCAGGGTGGTGAAGGGGTAGTCGGCCACCTTCGGCTTGGCGGCGGACACCGCGCGGATGAAGGTGCTCTTGCCGGCGTTCGGCAGCCCCAGCAGACCGACGTCCGCCAGCACTTTCAGCTCCAGCTTGAGGTCGCGCGCCTCGCCCGGCTTGCCCGGCGTGGTCTGGCGCGGTGCACGGTTGGTGCTGGATTTGAAGCGGGTATTACCCAGGCCGTGCCAGCCGCCCTGGGCCACCATGATGCGCTGACCGGCAGTGGTCAGGTCGCCGATGATTTCCTGGGTGTTGGCATCGATGATGGTGGTACCGACCGGCACCGGCAGGACGAGGTCCTCGCCCTTGGCGCCGGTGCAGTCCTTGCTGCCGCCGTTCTCGCCGCGCTGGGCGTCGAAACGGCGGGTGTAGCGGTAGTCCACCAGGGTATTGAGGTTCTCGTCGGCCTCGAGGAACACCGAGCCGCCGTCGCCACCGTCACCGCCGTTGGGACCGCCTTTCTCGATGAACTTCTCGCGGCGGAAGCTCATGAGGCCGTTGCCGCCGTCACCGGCTTTCACGTGGATGGATACTTCGTCGACGAATTTCATTGCGAACGCCTCCCGCCGAGCCGGCGGGTTGAAAATAAGAAAAGGAGCATAGGATACAGCCAAGTCCGCGCAAACGCCCGAACCGACGGCACCTCGCCTGGAAACGCCAGAAACAAAAAAGCCCCGTCGCGAGACAGGGCTTTTTCAGTGAGAGCTCGCTTAGGCAGCGACGACGCTTACATAGCGACGGCCAAAGGCGCCTTTCACTTCGAACTTGATCACGCCGTCGACTTTAGCGAACAGGGTGTGATCCTTGCCCATGCCAACGCCGTAGCCAGCGTGGAACTGGGTGCCGCGCTGACGCACGATGATGTTGCCTGCTTTGACAGCCTGGCTACCGAACAGCTTCACGCCAAGGCGTTTGCTTTCTGAGTCGCGGCCGTTGCGGGTACTACCGCCAGCTTTTTTGTGTGCCATGAGTCAATTCTCCTAAAAGGAATTAGGCCTGGATGCCGGTGATTTTGATTTCAGTGAACCACTGGCGGTGGCCCTGGCGCTTCATGTGGTGCTTGCGGCGGCGGAACTTGATGATGCGCACTTTGTCGTGACGACCGTGGGAAACCACTTCTGCGGTCACTTTCGCGCCTTCTACCACCGGCAGGCCGATCTTGACGTCATCGCCGTTGGCGACCAGCAGAACGCGATCCAGATTGATCGCTTCGCCGGTGGCGACGTCGAGTTTCTCGACCTTGAGGAATTCGCCTTCGGTGACTTTGTATTGCTTGCCACCAGTAACAATTACTGCGTACATCTGGATGTCTCCGTTAGACCTGCTCACCCGACGCTTTATAGAAAGAGGAATCGGTCGGCATGGCTGCATGGGGCCGGAAAGGACGCCCGTGCAATTGCGTAAGGCAGGATATGCCAGGGAAGTTCGGGGCCGCGATTGTACGCAAAGCCCAGGTGCGGATCAAGCCCCATGGGGCCTTGCCTTGACAGCCCAAACAGCGGCACCTAGCATGCCGCGGCAATCTACGAGGAGCGCTGTCTTTAATGCAACCCCAGGCTTTCTATCGCGTGGTGGCGGACGACTTCACCGCCGTCGACGGCATCATCCGTCGCCAACTCACTTCCCGCGTTCCCCTGGTGGAAAAGATCGGCGACTACATCATCTCCGCGGGGGGAAAGCGCCTGCGCCCGCTGCTGGTGCTCCTGTCCGGCAAGGCCCTGGGCTATTCGGGCGACGACCTGAAGCTGCTGGCCGCCACCATCGAATTCCTGCACACCTCCACCCTGCTGCACGACGACGTGGTCGACGCCTCCGGCCTGCGCCGCGGCCGTGCCACCGCCAATGCCCAGTGGGGTAACGCGCCGAGCGTGCTGGTGGGCGACTTCCTTTATGCGCGCTCCTTCGAAATGATGGTCGAGCTGGGCTCCATGCCGGTCATGCGCATCATTTCCCAGGCCACCCGCGTGATCGCCGAAGGCGAAGTGCTGCAGCTGTCCAAGGTCCGTGACGCCAGCACCACCGAAGAAACCTACATGGAAGTCATCCGCGGCAAGACCGCGATGCTCTTCGAGGCCTCCACCCACAGCGCCGCCGCGCTGGCCAACGCCCAGCCGGAACAATCCGAGGCGCTGCGCCTGTTCGGTGACGCCCTGGGGATCGCCTTCCAACTGGTGGACGACCTGCTCGACTACCGTGGCGACGCCGCCAGCCTGGGCAAGAACGTCGGCGACGACCTCGCCGAAGGCAAGCCCACCCTGCCGCTGATCGCCACCATGCGCGATGGCACCCCGGAACAGGCCGCGCTGGTGCGCAAGGCCATCCAGCAGGGCGGCAGCCAGGACCTGGAAGGCATCCGCGCCGCCGTGGAAGCCGCCGGCGCCCTGGACTACACCGCCAACCTGGCACGCGAGTATGCCGCCCGCGCCATCGAGCACCTCAAGGCACTGCCGGACAACGAGTATCGCGCCGCACTGATCGAGCTCGCGGAATTCTCGGTCGCCCGCACGCACTGATCCGCCGTTTCACAAAGGCCCGCCCCGGTTCGCCGCGGCGGGCTTTTTGTTGCCTGCCCGTTGATCGGGAACAATAGATCGTCACCGGCGCGAAATTTTTTCCAATTCAGGCTTGCTATTGAGATAATAAGAATTATTCTCATTAAACGGTCTGCACGGAGGAACATGCCATGACCTACATGATCGACGCCTGGCTGGATCGCCCGCACCCCTATCTGCGCATCCTGCATCGGGACACCCGGGAAGTCTGCGCAGTGCTGGAGGAAGAGGCCCTGGATGAGCTGCGCGAACAGGGCGGCCTGGAGCTGTCCGAGCTCAGCACCAGCGAACCGCTGGTGCTCAAGGAACTGGTGCGCAACCTGTTCCTGTTCTGTTACGCCCGCGCACTGCGCTAGGCAAAAGCCTGTGAGAGCGAGCGTGCTCGCAAAGAGCTCCGCACCAACGTCACCAGGTTCGCGAGCAAGGTCGCTCCTACAAAAACGCGGGTGCACCTGAACGATTGTGGCGGCGCAGGACGCGTCGCCAGTGCTCCGTCGCCCGGGAGGCGGATGCACAAAGGGGCGCCGGAGCGCCCCTTTTCCTGCGGAGCGGCCAGGGATGGCACTCCGCAGTGAACCCTCGTGGGATCAGAGGATTTCCAGCAGCTCGACGTCGAACACCAGCACGCTGTGCGGCGGGATGCTGCCGACGGCCTGGCCGCCATAGGCCAGCTCGCTCGGCACATGCAGGCGCCATTTGCTGCCGGCGTTCATCAGTTGCAGGGCCTCGACCCAGCCGGCAATCACGCCGCCCACCGGGAATTCGGCCGGCTGGCCGCGCTCGTAGGAGCTGTCGAAGACGGTGCCATCGACCAGGGTGCCGTGGTAGTGGGTACGCACGGTGTCTTCGCGGGACGGCTTGGCGCCGTCGCCGCTGACCAGCACTTCGTACTGCAGGCCGGACGGCAGGACAGTGATGCCTTCGCGCTTGGCGTTTTCCACCAGGTACTCGCGGCCAACGGCGGCGGCGGCTTCGGCTTTAGCCTGGGCTTCGGCCTGCATGCGCTCGCGGATTACCTGGAAGCTGGCGGACAGGGCTTCGCCCGGAACACGGCTTTCGGCGCCGGCGTAGGCGTCGGACAGGCCAGCGAGGATGGCGTCGAGGGTCATGCCCGGGACCGGGTTCTCGCGCAGCTGGTCGCCCAGCTGACGGCCGATACCGTAGCTGACGCGGGCTTCGTCGGTGGAAAGATTGAGTTCGCTCATGGCGGCGCTCCGCTGGGGGTTCAAAAAAGGGCCGCCAGCCTAGCACAGATGCACCGCCGCCCCCACCGTGCGAGCCTCGCGTAGCGGGACGGGCCCAGCGCCCGGGACCTAATGCAACGGGATGGTCACGCCCGCGCCGATGTCGCGCTCATCGTCCATGCCGCACATCTCGTCGTGCACCACGGCATGTACCAGATGGAAGGGGACACTGGGTAGCGCCCGGAGCACTTCACGCGCGTGGGCAACGGAGCGCACGCTGATGACGTGCCCGGCCTCGTCCTGAACCGGATAGAAACGGGCTCCCATGCGTGCTTCCAGCACGTAGATATCCCCCTCCAGCGACACCAGGTTGATCTCGTCGATGTCGCCGGCGACGGAGCGGCTGGTCAGTTCCTGCAGATTCATGTGCTGCACCTCCTGCGGATTGATCCACGCGGAAAGTCTTGACCAGCAGGCGCTCACCGCAAGGTGAAAACGCAACCGCCCGTCCGTTTTGCAACGGCCGGGCGGCGTGGATGGCGCAGCAGGGCTTCAGTGGTCGTGGCGCGTGGCCTTGTCCAGGTAGCCCATGGCGAAAGCCGAGAGGACGAAGGTGAGGTGCATGATCACGTACCACATCAGCTTGTTGTCTTCGATGTTCTTGGCGTCCATGAAGATGCGCAGCAGGTGGATCGAGGAGATCGCCACAATGGAAGCCGCCACCTTGTTCTTTAGCGAACTGGCGTCCATCTTGCCCAGCCAGCTGAGCTTTTCCTTGCCTTCGTCGATATCCAGCTGCGACACGAAGTTCTCATAGCCGGAGAACATCACCATCACCAGCAGGCCACCGACCAGCGCCATGTCGATCAACGACAGCAGCACCAGGATCAGGTCCGCCTCGGCGATGCTGAAGATGCTCGGCAGGATGTGGAAGATTTCCTGGAAGAATTTGATGGTCAGCGCCAGCAGGGCCAGCGACAGGCCGATGTAGATCGGCGCCAGCAGCCAGCGCGCGGCATACAGGGAGTTTTCGACGAAGCGTTCCATGGTTCTCGCAGGAATGGTCGTTGGGAAAGGGGCGGCCGCAGTATAGCGGATGACCTTTGCGAGTTATCCCGGCTTTCTATAGATAAATATGTCTGTGGATAAATAGGTAGGCGGCCGCGGTATGAAACCGTAGCGCCCAGGCGCCCCGCGGCTTTCAGTGGATCGTGCAGGGACTGCACAGCTCCTCTCCCGGCCTTGAAAGCCTCAACCCTCGGGGCGGAACTGGAAGTTGCCGACATGGCGCGAGCGCTCGCCGTTCAGGCGGCGCAGTTCGCCTTGCAGGTGCAACTGCCAGATGGGGGGATCGTCCGCCACGATGTAGCCCTGCTGGGCCAGGCAGTCGGAGATCGCCTCGAGCACACCTTCGGCCACGAAAGGCCCGCAGAACGGGCCCTGCGCCTTGATGGCGGTGGGCTGCGCACCGGACATGCCGGCGGCGCACAACAAAGTCCAGAGTCCATTCTCTCCGGCCAGCGGCCTGATCTCGCACTCAATGCGCGTGGTCAGCCCCAGACAGGGGCGGATAAGGCAGAGGTTACGCGGCATGGCGGCACCCTCGCGGTTGTCCTGAGATTGAGACTACACCCAGGTTCTGACACGCGAAAGTGCGGATTTATCCGGCCATCTTGCGGGCAACGGCGTGAAAATGGCGCCGGTGGAATGTCCCGGCCGGCGCCCTGCCCTGGCCGTCCTCAGTCGGCGTCTTTCTTCTTGCGGGCGCGCTCTTTCTCTACGGGGGCTTTGTCCACCGGCACCTTCTCCACCTTCGGCTTGCTGACCAGCTTGGCGGCGACTGCCTCCTTCGCCGGCTTCTCCTTCTCGTCCTCATCCATGCCCAGCTCGGAAATTTCCTTCAGGCGTTCCACGACGCGGGCGTTGACGCTGCCCTTGGGGAAGTGGCCCTTGGCATCCGGCGCCCCCGCGGGCTCGCCGACCAGCAGGCTCAGCGCCTCGTCGGCCTGGCGCACGGCATAGATATGGAACTGACCGTTGCGCACCGCCTGCAGCACACGCTCGTCGAGCATCAGGGTGGCGACGTTGGCGCGCGGGATGATCACGCCTTGTTCGCCCGTCAGGCCGCGGGCCTCGCAGAGGCGGAAGAAGCCTTCGATCTTCTCGTTGACCCCGCCGACCGCCTGTACTTCGCCGAACTGGTTGATCGATCCGGTGATAGCGAAACACTGGCGCAGCGGCGTGCGCGACAGGGCAGAGATCAGCGTGCAGACCTCGCCCAGGGAGGCGCTGTCGCCGTCCACATAGCCGTAGGACTGCTCCAGCGCGATGCTCGCGGAAATCTCCAGGGGGAACTCCTGGGCGTAGCGGCTGCCAAGGTAGCCAGTAAGGATCATCACGCCCTTGGAGTGGATCGGCTGGCCGAGGTTGACCTCGCGCTCGATGTCGACGATGCCGCTGCCGCCCGGATAGACGGTGGCGGAAATGCGCGCCGGCATGCCGAAGGCCGAGTCGCCGACTTCCAGTACGGTCAGGCCGTTGCACTTGCCCACCGCGGCGCCTTCGCTGTCAATCAGGATGATGCCGGCGAGGATGTCGTCGAGAATCCGCGCCGAGACGCGACCAGTGCGGGTTTCCTTGGCTTTCAGGGCACGCTCGATGTGGCCCAGGTCGGTCACTTCCTGGCCGGCCAGCTGGCGGATGAAGTCCGCTTCGCTGACCAGTTGGAACAGGTCGCCGATGCGCGCGGAAAGGCGGCCCTGGTGTTCGGCCAGGCGGGCGCTGTAGGTGGCCAGGCGGGCCACGGCCTCACGGGTGAGCGGCGCCAGGCCCTCCTCCGAAGTGCGGGTCTTGAGCAACTGGGCGAACTGTTCGAGGCTGTCCTCGGCCAGCGGGATGTCCTCGTCGAAATCCACCAGTACGCGGAACATCTCCTGGAAATCCGGATCCAGGTCCTGCAGCGTGTAGTAGATCTGCCGCGAACCGATGATGATCACCTTGATGTGCAGCGGGATCACCTGCGGCGTCAGGCTCATGGCGGTCAGGCGGCCCAGTTCGGCCAGGGGCGACTCCATCTTCAGCTGTCGCGATTGTAGCGCGCGCTTGAGGGCATCCCAGACGAATGGCTCACTGAGCAGCTTCTCCGCCTCCAGCACCAGGAAACCGCCGTTGGCGCGGTGCAGCGCACCGGGGCGCAGCTGGCGGTAGCTGGTGTAGAGCGCGCCCTGGTCAGAGGCGTACTCGATACGGCCGAACAGGTTGTCGTAGGTCGGGTGAGACTCGAACACCACCGGCGCGCCACCGGTGGCATGGTGGGCGATCGCCTGGTTAGGCGCGTACTGCTCTTCCAGGCTCTGCTTGCGCTGCGGGTCGGTACGTTCGGAGTCCACCAGTTGGTCGACCACGGTCTTCAGCAGGTTGAGCTGCATGGCCTGCAGGTAGGCGCTGACCCCGGAGTTGTTGTTGTACTTCTCCACCAGCGGCGCCAGCAGCGGCTGCAGCGCGAGGGTGATGGTCTCCTCGTTGAGCTGGCGCAACTGGTTGCTGGACTCGCGCTTCCACTGCGGCAGGCTGGAGAGCTCCTCGTTGAGGTGTTCCTCCAGGTCGGCGATGTCGGCGTGGAAGCGCTCGCGCTCCTCTTCCGGCAGTTGGGCGAACTCGGCCTCATCCAGCGCCTTGCCGTCCTTCATCGGGGTGAACGCGATGTTGGCGCTGTCGCGGTACAGGGCGACTTCCTTCTCCAGCGCCAGGCGCTCGACGGTATCCAGGGCCTTGTCGTAGCGCTGGTTGAAGGCGCGATCGATGGCGCTCTTCTTCTGCTGGTAGGCCGGGTTCTCGAACACCGAGGGGAAGGTGGACAGCAGGTTGTCGATCAGGTGATCGATATCGGCGCCGAACTCGGCGGCACTGCCCGGTGGCAGCTCGATCACGCGCGGTTCGCGGGAGTCGTCGAAGTTGTTGACGTAGACCCAGTCGGCCGGGGTCGGCAGGCGCTTGCCCTCGGCCTTCAGGTAGCGCTGCACGAAGGAGAAGCGGCCCGTTCCGGGCTCGCCCATGACGAACACGTTGTAACCCGGACGCGGCATCGCCACGCCGAACTGCAGCGCCTCGACCGCGCGCTCCTGTCCGAGCACGCCCAGGAAAGGCTCCAGTTCTTCGGTGGTCTTGAAGGGAAACTGTTCGGGAGTGAAGGGACGGGTCAGTTCATCGGGCGCCAGGCGCAGGCCGGCAGCAACGGAATCGGGCATTGGAGGTCCTTGCTTCGAGCGGCGCGAGGCCGCGGAGATTCGTCCGCATTCTCGCGCCGCCCGCGCGCCACTGGCAAGGCAGTATTGGTGACAGTGTCAGTCCACTGCGTCGGCGCAGCGCAGGCAGTGCTCAGCGGCAGGAAGGGCACGCAGGCGCCGCTCCTCGATAGCCTCGCCGCAGCGCGCGCACTCGCCATAGGTGCCGTCGGCCAGGCGCAGGCGCGCCATGCCCACCAGGCGCATGCCCGCCTCCGCCTCGGCCAGCAGGGCGCGCAGGACATCGTCGTTCTGCCGCTGCTGGGCCTGCTCGGCGAAGTCAGGCGAGTGGCTGCGACCCAGGTCGCGGCGAATGGCTTCGGCACGCTTGGAATACTCGGCCGCCAACTGGTCCAGTGCTGGCCGCGGATCGAAATCGACCATGACTACATCCTCGCAAGGGGAACTGATTCAAGTGTGGTCGGTTCCAAGACTTCCGCCGCTGATGCCGATCAACAGCAAGCCATCCGAGCCCTTCAACCGGCCCCGGCCATACTGACTGCAGCAGCGGTTGCCTTGACACCCGCAAGGCATTGGAGAAAAGCTCTGGCAGGCGCTGTTTCGCTGTCAGCGACTGTTCAATGGTCCCCGACCTCAAAAAGAGAGAAAAACGATGAAAAGGATTCTGCTCGGTACCCTCCTCGCCACCGCCTCCCTGAGCGCTCTCGCCGATGCCCCCGGCAGCGACGGCTGCGGCTGGGGGAACATGCTGTTCAAGGGCCAGCGCGGCACTGCGACCCACGTCCTCGCCGCCACCACCAACGGCACCAGCGGCAACAACACCTTCGGCATGACCACCGGCACCAACGGCTGCCACACCAACGGCGCGCTGACCTATGGCGGCAAGCCGATGATCGTGCTCAGCAGCATGATGGACGAGCTGTCCGAAGACATGGCCAAGGGTGACGGCGAAGCGCTGACCACCTACGCCGTGGTACTGGGCGTGAAGCCCGAGGACCGTGCGCACTTCGCCCAGGTCACCCACGAGCACTTCGCACAGATCTTCAACAAGTCCGACGTCACCGCCGAGGACGTCTACGCCAACACCCAGGCCGTCCTGAAACAGGACAGCACCCTGGCCAAGTACGCCGAACAGGCCTGATGGCCAACACGAGCCCGCCCGCTCCGGGCGGGCTCACCCTTCCCTTCCAGTAGCCCATTCGATGCCCAAACGCCTGTTGCCCTGGATGGCGCTGTGCGCCTGCACCCCACTGCTGGCTTCGCCGGCGATCGACTCACAACGCCTGCAGACGCTGGCTGACGAACCCTACTGGCTGGCCCTGGGTCACTACGAACACGCCAAGCTCGGCGGTTGGCGCAGCTTCGTCGACGACCCGAAGTTCTTCCTCGCCAAGGACGGTGATCGCCATCCGCAATCGGAACTGGCCGCCACCGTGAAGGCCCTCTACGCCCCGGCCAGCCTCGGCGACAAGCATGCCCAGTGCGTCTACCCGGCGCGCACCCGCTGGCTGCGCCAGCAGTTGCAGCTCGATGACCTGCCGGCGGTCGAGTGCGAGGAATTCACCACCTGGTACCACGACATCAACCCGCACAGCGCCGTGCTGGTGTTCCCGGCCGCCTACCTGAACAGCCCCTCCTCGATGTTCGGCCACACCCTGCTGCGCATCGACCAGGCCGATGTCGACTCCGACAACACCGCCCTGCTCAGCTACGCGCTCAACTTCGGCGCCTACATCGAGGGCATGGACAACAGCATCCTCTACGCCTGGAAGGGCCTGATGGGCGGCTACCCCGGCCTGTTCGCCCTGGTGCCCTACCGCGAGAAGCTCTCCGAGTACAGCCGCCTGGAGAACCGCGACCTCTGGGAATACCGCCTGAACCTGACGCCGGAAGAAACCGCGCGCATGGTCGAGCACGTCTGGGAGCTGAAGCAGATCCGCTTCAAGTACTACTTCTTCGACGAGAACTGCTCCTTCCGCCTGCTGGAGCTGCTGGAGATCGCCCGCCCCGGCACCGAACTGACCGACCACTTCCCGCTCACCGCCATCCCCACCGACACCGTGCGCGCGGTGAAGGACGCAGGGTTGATCGACCGGGTGGACTATCGCCCCTCCCGCGAACGCGAGCTGCTGGCCCGCGGCGAACCGCTGAGCCACGACGAGAAAGTGCTGGCCCGCCACATCGCCGACGACGACAGCCAGCTGCAGAGCCCCGAGTTCGCCGCCCTGCCCCCTGAACGCCAGGCCCTGGTGCAGGACACCGCCTTCCGCCTGGTGCGCTACCGCGCCACCGGCCAGGAGCGCGACCAGTCCACCGCCTCGCGCAGCTACAACCTGCTCAAGGCAATCAACCGCAACCCGCCGCCCGCGCTGAACGTTGAACGCCCCGGCCAACCGGAGAACGGCCACGAGTCGCGCACCTGGCAGATCGGCGCCGGCAGCCGCGACGGCGAAGCCTTCGCCCAGTACGGCCTGCGCATGGCCTACCACGATCTCGACGACAACGCCTACGGCTTCCCGCTGGGCGCACAGATCGAGATCGGCCAGCTCAAGCTGCGCCAGTACGAAGGCAACCGCTGGCAACTGCAGCAACTGGACCTGGTCACCATCCGCTCGATGACGCCACGCAATGAGCTGCTGAAACCGCTGTCCTGGCAGGTCGCCGGCGGCTGGGAGCGGGTGATCGGCAAGCACAGCGACAACGACCACGACACCCTGGTCGGCCACCTCAACGGCGGCGCCGGCGGCAGCTGGAAACTGACCGACGATCTGCAGGCCTACGCCCTCGGCACTGCACGCATCGAGAACAACCCGGACTTCGCCGCCACCATCGCCCCGGCCATGGGCTTCGACACCGGCGTGCTGTGGAGCAACCCGCTGGGCAACCTCAGCCTCGAAGGCAAGGGCGACTTCTTCCACAACGGCGAAGTGCGCCGCACCCTGAGCTTCGGCCAGCAGGTGGAACTGGGCCGCAACCTGGGGCTGCGCCTGTCCGCCCAGCGCGAGTTCAGCCACGAGGCCAGCCCGCGCAACGAGGTGATGCTGGAGCTGCGCTGGTACCACTACTGAGGCGCATTGCGCCTCAGCCCCTCAACGACGCCCAATCCAGGCCGAAGCGCGCCAGGTACTTGCGCAGGCGATCGGCATCGTTGGGGTTCTGCTTTTCCTGGCGCGAGATGGCGAACAGCTGACGACCGGCGTCGGACAGGCTGCGTGCCTGCCGGCAGACGCCGATTACCGCTTCCAGTTGCAGGCGGTCGAACAGGTCCAGCGCCTCGGCGCCCTCCCCCAGCAAAGGCTGCAGCAGGCTTTCCGCCTGGGTGGCGCCCCAGGAGCGGCGTAGCCGGCCGATCTCTTCCTCGACCAGCGCCTCGTCGACCCGCCCGCTGTCGGCCAGGGTCGCCATGCGCGTGATGGACGCCGACAGCTCGCGGAAGTTGCCGCTCCACGGCGCCTGCGGCGAATTGGCGAAGGCCAGGTAGCGCATGCGCGCTTCGCGGTTGAAGCGCACCAGCCGGCCCTGCTCGCGAGCATGGCGCTCCAGCTCGAAATCGATGTTCGGCTCGATGTCCTCGCGGCGCCCGGCCAGGCCCGGCAGGTCGAAGGTCCAGAGATTGATGCGGGCGAACAGGTCCTCACGGAACAGCCCTTCGGCGACGCGTTCGCGCAGGTCGCGGTGGGTACCGGCGATCAGCTGGAAATCGCTGCCCACCTCGCGGTCCGAGCCCAGCGGGAAGAAACGCTTCTCCTCGATGGCCTTGAGCAGCATGGCCTGCTCGTCCAGACCCAGCTCACCGATCTCGTCGAGGAACAGCATGCCGCCGTCCGCCGCACGCAACAGCCCTTCGCGGGCGTTCTGCGCGCCGGTAAAGGCGCCTTTGGTATGACCGAACAGCGCCGACATCGCGCCATCACCGCGCAACGTCGCGCAATTCACCTCGACGAAACGCCCCTGGAACTGGTGCCGCGCGCGCTTGAGTTCGTAGATGCGGCGGGCGAGGAAGGACTTGCCGGCGCCGGTCGGGCCGATCAGCAGCATCGGCGCACGGGAGCGCCCGGCAACCCGCTCGATCTGTTCGATGGAGCGGTTGAATTCGGCGTTGCGCGTGGCGATACCGGACTTGAGGAACGCCAGGCTCTCCTCCTGCTCTCGGCGGAAGCGCGTGGCAATGCGGTCGTACCGCGACAGGTCGAGGTCGATCACCGCGACCGTCCCTTCCGGCTGCCGCGCCTCGTCCTTGCGCCGTGACGGCGAGGCCTGCACCAGCCGCGCAGGCAGGTAGCGCGCCTCGGTGAGGAGGAACCAGCAGATCTGCGCGACGTGGGTCCCGGTGGTGATGTGCACCAGGTAGTCCTCGTGCTCGGTATCGAAGGCATAGCCGCCGACGAAATCATGCAGCGCGCCGTAGACCTCCTCGAAGTCCCACGGGTTGCGTAGCGCCATCGGCTGCAGGCGCACCTCGGTTTCCGGAGAGATATGCCGCACGTCGGCGGCGATGTGCTCGGCCAGGCTGACATCCCGCGCATCCAACCCGTGGATCAGTTCCAGGCGGTCGATCAGCAGGTCCTGCTGCTGGCACAGCCCGACCGTGGGCCGCCACTTCTGCCAGCGCGCCGCACCCTTGCCGACGCGGTCCAGGGTTGAACCGAGGAAGCCGATGGCGACCGTTTTCTTGGCTTTCATCTTTTATCCATCAAGATAAACAACGATCTCAGAATATCCATAAATATCCATATCGACCAACCAGAGAAATCAGAAACACATGTGATAAAAATAAATAAATCGTTATTTATCAAAAAGTTATAAAAATACATCGCCCACCAAAAGCAAACCTGGCACGCCCCTCGCTATATCTCCCTCGACCGCATCGCTGATGCAGCCCACGGGCAGGGACTTTCACTCCCGCCGGTGCCCGAGCCCACCCCTGGTGTCGGCTTCGTGCATGCCGCTGCAGCAGTCACGGTCGATGGCGCGGTAGCTCAGCCTGGTAGAGCACTCCCTTTCGAGGGAACCGTCGCAGGTTCGAATCCTGCCCGCGCCGTTCGATAGCTCAGTCCGGTAGAGCAGCCATCGAAGGAATGGCCTGTCGCGGGTTCGACTCCCGCTCGAACACTGCCCTGTTAAGGCAGCTACTCATGAAGGCAACACCCCGCCGGTGGGCGACGGGACAGGCGCAAAGCGGCCAGGAAGGCCGGATATGCCAGGGCCCCGAAGCCACCGCCGGCCCGCCCGGTACGAGGACCGGGCCTGCGACAAGACACGTGCTGGCCGATGGATTCGGCGCAATGGACAGGAAGTCCGCAGTACCTGGCTCTCGCAGGCTCCCTCCTCGCCACCCGACGGGCCGGCGAACACCGGCACCCAAGGGCAAAGAAAAGAAGGAAGAGAACGAGATGAAACTGCTGAAGCGCTTTACCGTGAAGAAGAACGAACGTGGCCTGCTGTACTCCGAAGGCGATTTCCTGGCGATCCTCGAGCCGGGTATCCACCGCCACCTGGACCTGTACAACCGCCTGAGCGTGGAAACCTTCAGCCTGAACACCCCGTTGTTCGAGCACCGCCTGGCCGGCTACCTGCGCCAGTCCGAACCTGCGCTGGTCGAACGCTATTTCACCCGCATGGACCTGGCCGAGAACGAGGCCGGCCTGCGTTTCGAGGACGGCGTGCTGGTGGAGATCCTCGCACCCGGCAGCCGCCAACTGTACTGGAAAGGCCAGACCGAGCAGCGCCTGGAACGCATCGACCTGAGCCAGGAGTACCGCGTCGCACCGTCGCTGCTGCAGCAGATGCAGGGCAACCTGCGCGGCCGCAGCGTGATCGGCGCCGAGGCGCTGCTGGTAACCCTGGTGCCGGCCTACCAGGTCGGCGTGCTGAAGGTCGATGGCGCGGTGATCGAGTTGCTGCCGGCCGGCCAGTATGGTTTCTGGCGTTACAACCGCCAGGTGAGCGTGGAGCTGATCGATACACGCATCCAGGCGCTGGAGGTCAGCGGGCAGGAAATCCTCACCCGTGACAAGGTGAGCCTGCGCCTGAATCTGGCCGCCAACTGGCGTTACAGCGATGTGCTGAAGGCGTTTTCCAGCCTGTCCAAGCCGCTGGAGCACCTCTACCGCGAGCTGCAATTCGGCCTGCGGGCGGCGGTGGGAACACGCACGCTGGATGAACTGCTGGAAAACAAGCAGGTGATCGACGAGTCGGTCGGCGCCTACTTGAAGGAGCGGCTGCAAGGCACCGGCATCGAGGTCAACGGCCTGGGCGTGCGCGACATCATCCTGCCGGGCGAGATGAAGACCCTGCTGGCCCAGGTGGTGGAAGCGGAGAAAGCCGCGCAGGCCAACGTGATCCGTCGCCGCGAAGAAACCTCGGCGACCCGCTCGCTGCTGAACACGGCCAAGGTGATGGAAGACAACCCCACCGCCCTGCGCCTGAAGGAGTTGGAAACCCTGGAACGGGTGGCCGAACGAATCGACCGCATCTCGGTATTCGGCGGCCTGGATCAGGTATTGAATGGACTGGTAACGCTGAAGCAGGCCTGACAAGGGCCTGCTCGGCAACGAAGGAAACGGACATGAAAGAGAAAACCTTCCAACTGCTGGAAGTCGCCAACGGCAAACCGATCAAGCTCTGGACCCAGGGCGTGCCGGTGGAAGAAGACGCCAAGCAGCAACTGATGAACACCGCGAAGATGCCCTTCATCTTCAAGCACATGGCGGTCATGCCGGACGTGCACCTGGGCAAGGGTTCGACCATCGGCAGCGTGATTCCCACCAAAGGCGCCATCATCCCGGCCGCCGTGGGCGTGGACATCGGCTGCGGCATGATCGCCGCGCGCACCTCGCTGATAGCCGCGGACCTGCCGGATAACCTGCACGGCCTGCGCAGCGCCATCGAGAAGGCCGTGCCCCACGGCAAGACCTTCGGCCGCCGCGACCAGGGCGCCTGGGAAGACGTGCCCGAGCACGCCGACGATGCGTGGAAGGCACTGGCCGGGCGCTTCAAGGCGATCACCGACAAGTACCCGAAGCTGGAGAAGACCAACAACCGCAAGCACCTGGGAACCCTGGGCACCGGTAACCACTTCATCGAGGTCTGCCTCGACGAGGCCAACCGCGTCTGGTTCATGCTGCACAGCGGATCGCGCGGTGTGGGTAACGCCATCGGCAACCTGTTCATCGAACTGGCCCAGGCCGATATGCGCCAGCACATCGCCAACCTGCCCGACCGTGACCTGGCTTACTTCGAGGAAGGTAGCCAGCACTTCGACGACTACGTGGAAGCCGTCGGTTGGGCTCAGGACTTCGCCCGGCAGAACCGCGAGCTGATGATGCGCGCGGTGATCGCAGCGGCGCGGCAGGTGATCCGCAAGCCGTTCGAGGCCAGCCTGGAAGCGGTGAACTGCCACCACAACTACGTGCAGAAGGAACGTCACTTCGGTGAAGAGGTACTGGTAACGCGTAAAGGGGCGGTGTCCGCGCAGAAGGGCCAGCTCGGCATCATTCCGGGGTCGATGGGCGCCAAGAGCTTCATCGTCCGCGGCCTGGGTAACGAGGAAGCCTTCTGCTCCTGCAGCCACGGCGCCGGCCGGACCATGAGCCGCACCAAGGCGAAGAAGCTGTTCAGCGTGGAAGACCAGGTGCGTGCCACCGCCCACGTCGAATGCCGCAAGGACAAGGACGTGATCGATGAGATCCCGATGGCCTACAAGGACATCGACGCCGTGATGGACGCCCAGCGCGAGCTGGTGGAAGTGCTGCACACCCTGCGTCAGGTGGTGTGTGTGAAGGGATAAAGCGAGTCGGGCGCAAACCGCCCACCTCGACTGCAAGACAAGGAACAAGGACATGAACAAGGAAGACCGCCATCCACTACCCGACGCCATGCGCGAGCGAGTACTGGAGGAACTGACAAGACTGGAACAGGAGCACGACGTCACCGTGCTCTACGCCTGCGAATCAGGCAGCCGCGCCTGGGGCTTCGCCTCTCCGGACAGCGATTACGACGTACGCTTCGTCTATGTGCAGCAACCGGACTGGTACCTGCGTGTGGACGAGCCGCGCGACGTTCTGGAGCGCCCGCTGACCGACGAGCTGGACCTCAGCGGTTGGGAATTGCGCAAGGCGCTGCGCCTGCTGCGCAAATCCAACCCGACGCTGCTGGAGTGGCTGGACTCACCGCTGGTGTATCGCAGCGAATCGACGGCAGCCGAGGGCCTGCGCCGACTGGCGCAAGACTTCTACTCGCCCGCCGCTGCACGGGCGCACTACCTGTCGATGGCGAAGAAGAACTTCCGTGGCTATCTGCAAGGTGCGGAGGTTCGCTACAAGAAGTACCTCTACGTGTTGCGCCCGCTGCTGGCGGTGCGCTGGATCGACCAGGGCCTCGGCATGCCGCCGATGGTCTTCGAGACGCTGATGGAGGCAACGCTCGACGATGCCGCGCAGCGTGCCGAAGTCGAAGAGCTGCTGGTGCTCAAGCGCCAGACGGTCGAGGCCGAATACGGCCCGGCGCGCCCGGCCCTGCACCGGCTGATCGAGCAAGAGCTGCAGCGCGCGGAAAACCTCGGCGCGCCCCGCGGCGGTTGCCACAACACTGAACACCTGGATCGCTTCCTGCGCGAGCAAGTAAGGAAACACGAAAGATGAAAAGCGACCTGATCGAACTCGACGGCGCCGAAGGCGGCGGGCAGATCCTGCGCAGCGCGCTGAGCCTGTCGATGATCACCGGCAAGGCGCTGCGCATCGTCAATATCCGTGGCCGGCGCTCGCGGCCGGGACTGCTGCGCCAGCACCTGACGGCGGTGCGCGCGGCGGCGGAAATCTGCGGCGCGGCTGTGGAAGGCCACGAATTGGGCTCGCGCAGCCTGACCTTCCGACCCGGCGCGATTCGCGGCGGCGACTACCGCTTCGCCATCGGCAGCGCGGGCAGTGCCGTGCTGGTGCTGCAGACGCTGCTGCCCGCCCTGCTGTTCGCCGATGGCCCGAGCAGCCTGGCGATCAGCGGCGGCACGCACAACCCGCTGGCGCCACCGGCGGACTTCATCCAGCGCAGCTGGCTGCCGCTGCTGCGGCGCATGGGGGCGAAGGTGGACTTCGAACTGCTGCGCCATGGTTTCATGCCGGCGGGCGCTGGTGAACTGGCGGTGCGCGTGATGCCAGGTGAACTGCAACCGCTGCATCTGCCGGATGCGGGGGCCGAACGCTCACGCTCGGCCCGTGCAGTGCTGGCCGCCATCCCCGGCCACGTGGCGGACCGCGAACTGGAGAAGGTGAAGCGGCATCAGGATTGGCACGCCGCTTCCGTTCAGGTCGTCCGCCTGCCGGAGGATCAGGGGCCGGGCAATGCGCTGCTTTTGGAAATCGAGTGCGAGCATCTGAGCCTGGTGTTCTGCGCCTTCGGCCAGTCCGGCGTCAGCGCCGAGCGCGTCGCCAGCCAGGCGCTGCGCCAAGCCGATGACTGGCGCCGCAGCGGCACCAGCGTCGAGGAACATCTCGCCGACCAGCTGCTACTGCCCATGGCATTGGCCGGCGGTGGCAGTTTCACCACGCCGCTGCTGAGCGATCACCTGCTGAGCAATCGCGCGGTGATGGAGGTGTTCCTACCGGTGCGCATCGACTGCGAAGCACGAAAGGCCGGCGGCCAGCACATCCGCATCACGCCGGCTTGACGCTTTCCTGACTAAACGCCGGATAGAGTGCCGCCCAATCATCCAATCCGGTGCGTGTGCCCGCCCCTCTCGGCACACGGGAGTTGCCATGGCACAACGCGCCGCCCTCGTTTTGCTCTGCGTCGGCCTGCTTGCCGGCTGCGAAACCACCCACGAAACCCTTATCGCCCAGGGCTATCCGCCCGCCTACGCCGACGGCTATGACGACGGCTGCGGCAGCGGTCGCCAGGCGGCTGGGGCGATTACTGGTGAGTACCGCAAGAACGTGCCGCGCTACCTGGACGAACCCAAATACGCGCTGGGCTGGAACGACGGCTTCCAGCAATGCCAGGCCATGCGCATGAGCCAGGAACGCCAGCAGTACGAAGAACAGCGCAACAGCGACCGGGACCGCGATTGGGAGCAACAGAAGGACCGCGCGCTCGGCCGAGCCCTGCGGGAAAACTGAGACTGCGGCAACATTCCACAGACGGCATGAACGCCCGTTTGATTTCGGTCAAGCCGGCGGCTGGCGCGCTGACCTCTCCTTGGACTCGGAAAACACCGAAGCCTGAGAAAAGGAGACTCCACATGCAGCCCATCAAACTGACCCTGGGCAGCCTGCTGCTGGCGGTAAGCACGGCGGCAGCCCATGCCGATGCCGACCCCCTGCGCGACCAGGCCAACAGCATCTTCAAACCGATCCCCGAACAGCCCAGCGACAAGCTCGACCCGAACCAGGTCGAGCTGGGCCGGCAGTTGTTCTTCGAGCCGCGGCTGTCCGCCAGCCATGTGATCAGCTGCAACACCTGCCACAACATCGGTACCGGTGGCGCCGACAACGTGCCCACCTCCAAAGGCCATGCCTGGCAAAAGGGCGCACGCAACTCGCCCACCGTATTCAATGCGGTCTTCAACGTCGCGCAGTTCTGGGATGGTCGCGCCAAGGACCTGGAAGAACAGGCCAAGGGCCCGGTGCAGAACCCGGTGGAAATGCACAACTCGCCGAAAAATGTCGAGGCCACGCTACGCAGCATGCCGGAGTACGTCGCCTCCTTCGAAAAAGCCTTCCCTGGCGAGAAGCAGGCGGTCAGCTTCGACAACATGGCCCGCGCGCTGCAGGCCTTCGAGTCGACCCTGATCACCCCGGACTCGCGCTTCGATCTCTATCTCAAGGGCGACGAAACCGCCCTCGACGCGAAGGAGAAGAAAGGCCTGCAGACCTTCATGAGCGCCGGCTGCATCAGCTGCCATAACGGCGTGAACCTGGGCGGTCAGGCGTACTTCCCATTCGGGCTGGTGAAGAAGCCCGACGGCAAGATCCTGCCCACCGGCGACCTGGGTCGCTTCGAGGTGACCAAGACGCAGAATGACCAGTACGTATTCCGCGCTGCGCCGCTGCGTAACATCGCCCTGACCGCGCCGTACTTCCACAGCGGGCAGGTCTGGGACCTGGAGGAAGCTGTAGCGATCATGGGCACCGCTCAGCTCGGCAAGCAGCTCAACGCGGAAGAAATCGGCGACATCGTCGCCTTCCTCAAGACCGCCACCGGCAAACAGCCGAAGGTGGAATACCCACTGCTACCGACAAGCACGGCAACTACCCCGAAGCCAGAGGATTGAGCGCGAGCGTCAAGACCTCCTTGAGACCAACGGCCCCTCACCCTGAAGGAGATGACCGGGGTGAGGGTGATGCATAGGCACGGAGCTCATCTTCGGCCACCATGAGACCGAAAAGAAAAACGGGCCCATAGGGCCCGTTCTTCCTGCTGGTTGAGCGGTCAGACGACGCCCTGGGCCAGCATCGCGTCGGCCACCTTGACGAAGCCGGCGATGTTGGCGCCCTTCACGTAGTTGATCCGGCCATTCTCCTCGCCGTAGGCGACGCAGGCATGGTGGATGTTCTGCATGATGCCGTGCAGGCGCTGGTCCACCTCACCGGCGGTCCAGGCCAGGCGCATGGCGTTCTGGCTCATCTCCAGGCCGCTGGTGGCGACGCCGCCGGCGTTGGAAGCCTTGCCCGGCGCGTAGAGGATGCCGGCCTCGAGGAAGATATCCACAGCCTCCAGGGTGGACGGCATGTTCGCGCCTTCGGCCACGCAGATGCAGCCGTTGGCTAGCAGCGTGCGCGCGTCGTTGGCGTCCAGCTCGTTCTGGGTGGCGCAGGGCAGCGCGATGTCGCAAGCGAGCGACCACGGACGTTCACCGGCAATGAAGCGCAAGCCGGGGCCGGTCATCTCGCTGAGGCGGCCGCGACGGACGTTCTTCAGCTCCATGACTTCTTCCCACTGCTCCAGGGTCAGGCCAGCTTCAAAGAACAGCGTGCCTTCGGAATCGGACAGCGAGATCACCTTGCCGCCCAGCTCCATGACCTTCTGCGCGGCGTACTGGGCCACGTTGCCGGAACCGGAGATGGCCACGCGCTGGCCGTCGAAGCCGCTCTCGCGGGCCTTGAGCATTTCCTGGGCGAAGTACACGCAGCCGTAGCCGGTGGCTTCCGGGCGGATCAGGCTGCCGCCGTAGGACATACCCTTGCCGGTCAACACCGAGGTGAACTCGTTGGACAGGCGCTTGTACTGGCCGAACAGGTAGCCGATCTCGCGGGCGCCGACGCCGATGTCACCGGCCGGTACGTCGAGGTCCGCGCCAACGTGACGGAACAGCTCGCTCATGAACGACTGGCAGAAGCGCATGACTTCGGCGTCGCTCTTGCCCTTCGGATCGAAGTCCGAGCCGCCCTTGCCGCCGCCCATGGGCAGCGAGGTCAGGGAGTTCTTGAAGACCTGCTCGAAGGCCAGGAACTTCAGTACGCCAAGGTTGACCGAAGGGTGGAAGCGCAGGCCGCCCTTGTATGGGCCGATGGCGCTGCTCATCTGGATGCGGAAACCGCGGTTGACCCGCACTCGCCCGGCGTCGTCCACCCACGGCACGCGGAACAGGATCGCGCGTTCGGGCTCGACGATGCGTTCGACGATGCCGGCCTGCAGGTAATGCGGGTTGGCTTCGAGGAAGGGCCAGAGGGAGCGCAGCACCTCTTCCACCGCCTGGTGGAACTCGGGCTGATCGGGGTCGCGCCGCTTGAGGCGCTCGAGGAACGAGTCAACGGATTGCGTCATGTCTACACCGGTACTTTTCTGGTTATGTGATGCTTTTTGCCGGCAGACTCTAACAACCCACGCCGCACTCAGATAGTGCAGCGTGACGCCTTTATGAATCTTTATGGTGCAAAAATATAAATCCCACTTCTGCCGGACCAGCAGAAAACCAGATTTTTGTATACAAAATCAATAAGCATTTGCACTCAAACAACGCAACCCCTCCAGGATGATTCCGATGCACGCACGCCCCTTCGCGCTCCTCGCCGCTCTCACCTGTGCCTTCGCCCTGCCCGCCCAGGCGGCCATGAAACTGGGCAACTTCACCGAGTCCGGCGCCCTGGTGGTAGCGGATACATTCGATAGCGAAGTGATCCACAAGTCGAACTTCAGCACCGACGACCTGCAACGCATGTCGCGGCAGTTGGAGGAGCAGCAGCGCACAATGCAGGACCAGGCGCGGCAAATCGACACACTGCAGCGCCAGTTGGAGGAGCAACGGCGCACCCTGGACGATCTCAAGCGCAATCGCTGAATAAGGCACAGAAATGAAAACGGGGCCCGAAGGCCCCGTTTTCATGGCGAAGTGGCTTACGCCAGCTTCTTGTAGCGCACGCGGTGCGGCTGCGAGGCTGCGTCGCCCAGGCGCTTCTTGCGATCGGCTTCGAACTCGGTGTAGTTGCCTTCGAAGAAGGTCACCTTGCCGTCGTCCTCGTAGGAGAGAATGTGGGTCGCGATGCGGTCCAGGAACCAGCGATCGTGGGAAATCACGATGGCGGCGCCGGGGAAGTCCAGCAGCGCTTCTTCCAGCGCACGCAGGGTTTCCACGTCGAGGTCGTTGGACGGTTCGTCGAGCAGCAACACGTTGCCGCCCTGCTTCAGGGTCAGGGCCAGGTGCAGACGGCCACGCTCACCACCGGAGAGGTCCTTGACGAACTTCTGCTGGTCGCCGCCCTTGAAGTTGAAGCGGCCGACGTAGCTGCGCGACGGGACTTCGTAGTTGCCGATCTTGATCTGCTCGAAGCCGTCGGACACCTGTTCCCATACGGTCTTGTTGCCTTCGAGGATTTCACGGCTCTGGTCGACGCTGGCGATCTGCACGGTCTCGCCGATCTCGATGGTGCCCGAGTCCGGTTGCTCCTTGCCGGTCAGCATGCGGAACAGGGTGGATTTGCCCGCGCCGTTGCCGCCGATCACGCCGACGATGGCACCCTTGGGGATGCTCAGCGACAGGTTGTCGATCAGCACGCGCTCGCCGTAGCCCTTGGTGACGTTGTGCAGTTCGATGACCTTGTCGCCCAGGCGCGGACCGGCCGGGATGTAGATCTCGTTGGTCTCGCTGCGCTTCTGGAATTCCTGCGACTGCAGTTCCTCGAAGCGTTGCAGGCGGGCCTTGGACTTGGCCTGGCGGCCCTTGGCGCCCTGGCGCACCCATTCCAGTTCGGCCTTCATGGCCTTGGCGTGGGAGGCTTCCTGCTTGGCTTCCTGGGCCAGGCGGTTGGCCTTGGATTCCAGCCAGCCGGAGTAGTTGCCTTCGAATGGAATGCCGTGGCCACGGTCCAGTTCGAGGATCCAGCCGGCGACGTTGTCGAGGAAGTAGCGGTCGTGGGTGATCGCCACCACGGTGCCGGGGAAGTCGTGGAGGAAGTGTTCCAGCCAGGCGACAGAGTCGGCGTCCAGGTGGTTGGTCGGTTCGTCCAGCAGCAGCATGTCCGGCGCGGACAGCAGCAGGCGGCATAGCGCCACGCGGCGCTTCTCACCACCGGAGAGGTGTTCGATCTTGGCGTCCCACGGCGGCAGGCGCAGGGCGTCGGCGGCGACTTCCAGCTGGCGCTCCAGGTTGTGGCCGTCGGAAGCCTGGAGAATGGCTTCCAGCTTGGCCTGCTCGGCGGCCAGGGCGTCGAAGTCGGCATCCGGCTCGGCGTAGGCGGCGTAGACCTCGTCCAGGCGAGCCTGGGCGGCCTTGATCTGGCCGACGGCCTCCTCGACGATCTCGCGCACGGTGGCCTGCGGGTCGAGCTTGGGCTCCTGCGGCAGGTAGCCGACATTGATGCCCGGCATCGGGCGGGCTTCGCCTTCGATCTCGGTGTCGACGCCGGCCATGATGCGCAGCAGGGTGGATTTACCCGCGCCGTTCAGGCCGAGCACGCCGATCTTGGCGCCGGGGAAGAACGACAGGGAGATGTCCTTGAGGATTTCACGCTTGGGCGGCACGACCTTGCCGACCCGGTGCATGGTGTAGACGTATTGAGCCATGGATACCTGACTTCTGGGATGAATTGACGATCGGGATGGCCGGAACGGACGACGGCAGCGCCGGCACTTCGCGCCGGAACGGTGGCACCGTGGGCCACCGGAGGGCGCGAACGGCCGATGGACGGCCCTTCGCGCGGGACTCTGCGGGGATGTACTTTATGCCCCGAACTCTGGCCGTACATCACGCGCGCGTGCGGCAAAGCTACCGGAATGAGTCGGGAAGGGCAAACGACGCTCGTCGGCCATACTGGCACTTAGCCGCCTTTCCGGGCATCCTAGCCTGCGCCGAATTCAGCCGTATCGCCCCAGGTCCCTCAGTCCGTGTCTATTTCTCCCCGTACCCTTCCGGACGCATTGGTCAGGCCTGGCCGCGTGGCGACCCGGACAGCCCTGGTGCTGCTGGTGCTGTTCATGCTCGGTCTGCTGGGCTGGCAGTTGCACCAGGAGCTCCGCAGCCAGGAGCGCTTCGAGCGCGAGCGGGTGGTATTGCACGGCGAACAGATGGCCCAGCGGATCTCCCTGACCCTGGAGCTCAAGGCAGTGGCGGCCCAGGCCCTGCTGCAGCAGGAGCTCTCCCGCGACCACGGCGACATCCGTGCCACGCTGATCACCGGACTCAAACACATCTATCCGTCCTTCCACAGCCTGGTGAGGCTGGATGCCGGTGGCGCCCCCCTGAGCGACTCCGCCAGCAGCATCAAGGACACGGCATTCATCGAAGCCCTGCGTCAGCGCAGTGCACAGCAGCCTTATCACTATGCATTCAGCGAGGAGAACGGCGGGCATTTCTATGTCTGGCTGAAGGCCACCGAGCCCGGTGAAGAAGACAGCGTCATCCGCCTCGACGAAAAAATCGCCCGGCGCGGCTGGGCGGCACAGATCCGCCCCGAGCCGCCGGACTGGATACTGGTTGACAGCGTCCAGCAGAAGGTCCTCGGCCGCTCCAGCGGCTACCGTCCCGGCCCGCTGTCCGCCGCCTCGCCGCTGGAGCAGGCGCAGAGCCTGGACGGCCTGGAGATCCAGAACACCGACTGGCAACTGCGCCCGCAGTTCGACGAACGGCAGATGCGCACCACCCTGCTGCCGCGCCTGGGGGGAGAGCTGGCGCTGCTGCTGGTGCTGGCCGGCATCGCCGGCGCCGCCCTGCTGCGCCTGCAACGCGAACAACAGAACCTGCGAGCGCTGACCGTAGAGTCGCAACAGAGCCTGCGCCAGGCCGCACAGGCCCTTGGCGCCATCGACGAGCGGGTGCTGGTGACCCGCGCCGACGGTCGCCTTGCCTACCTCAATCCACAGGCCGAGCAACTGTTCGGCATCGCCGCCGGCAAAGCCGGCGAGCACCACCTGCTGGAACTGCTACCCGGTCTTGGCGGCCTGCTGGCCAGCAGCGACACCTCGGCGGACAACGGCTCCGAGCTGGTTCGCGTCAATGATGCCGGCCAGGCACGCCTGTTCGCCGTCAGCCATCACTCGCTGGACGACAGCCCGCTGGCCGCGGAGCAGACCTGGGTCCTGCGTGGCAACCTGCCCCAGGGCGGACAGGTCTGGGTACTGCGCGACGTCACCGAGGAACAGCAGGCGCTGCACATCCTCGAGGAAACCCGCCGACGCTACCAGGACATCTTCGACGGCGTCGGCGTCGCCCTCTGCGTGCTCGACCTTTCCGCCCTGCGCCAGAGCCTGGTGGATCTCAACCTGCGCCGGCAGAGCGACCTGCGCGACTGGATCGCCTCGCAGCCCGAACGCCTGCCCTGGCTGCTGCGCCAAGTGCGCATCACCGAGATCAACAATGTCGCCAAACGCCTGATGCGCGTCACCAACACCGAACAGGCCTGGCAGGTGTTGATCGGCAGCGCCGGGATGCGCCCGGACGGCGTGCGCAGTAAAGTGCTCGAAGCCGTGCTGCACGGCCAGGGCATGGTCGAACTGGAAGCCTGCATCACCACCCGCCAGGGCGAGCAGCGCCATCTGTGGCTGCAACTGCGCGTTCCGGAGATGATCCAGGACTTCCACGCCGTCACCCTGAGCCTGTCGGACATCACCAGCCGCAAGCAGGTCGAGCTGTCGCTGATCGAGCGCGAAAAGTTCTGGTCCGATGCCGTGCGCGCGGTGCCCGACACCCTGTACATCCACGACATCGCCGCCCGCCGGGTGATCTTCACCAACCACAACCTCGGTTACCAGTTGGGCTACAGCGGCGACGAGCTGCGCGACATGGGCGAGCGCTTCTGGGAAAAAGTGCTGCACCCGGACGATGTCGAGTACTACTGGCGCGTGCGCAACCTGCAGCAGGTGGTGGGCGATGGCCTGCTGCTGGACAGCCAGCTGCGCTGGCGCCACCGCGACGGTTCCTGGCACTGGTTCGACATCCGTGAGCAGGCCCTGACCCGCGACGACACCGGCCGCGTGGCCCGCCTGATCGGCGTGGCCAAGGACATCACCGATACCGTCGAAGCACACAACTCCCTTCGTGAGAGCGGGCGCCGCTACCGCATGCTCGCCGAGAGCATCAGCGACGTCATCCTCTCCACCGACGCCCAGGTGAAGCTCAACTACATCAGCCCATCGATCCAGCAGGTGTTCGGCTACAGCCCGGAATGGGTGCTGGCCAACGGCTTCCAGCAGGTGGCCGCCAACCCGGCGCAGCTGGAGCGCCTGGAGGAGCTGCTGCACCGCGTACAGGGCGCCATCGGCGAGCCCAAGCGCCTGGCCGAATTACGCGAAAGCGCCGAACCGCAGCTGTTCAGCCTCGACTGCCTGCACGCCGACGGCCACAAGATCCCGGTGGAACTTCGCATCGCCCTGATGTGGGACGACCATGGCCGCTTCGAGGGGCTGCTCGGCGTCGCCCGCGACGTCAGCCAGCAGCGCCGCGCCGAGCGCGAGATGCGCATGGCGGCCACGGTATTCGAGCACTCCACCGCGGCGATCATGGTCACCGACCCCGCCGGCTACATCGTGCAGATCAACGACTCCTTCAGCCGCCTTACCGGCTATTCCGCCGAAGAGGTGCTGGACCAGTTGCCGCGCCTGCTCACCGCCGACCGTCAGGAGGCCAACCAGCTCAAGCACGTGCTGGAAAGCCTGCGCAAGAGCGGCAGCTGGGAAGGCGAAATCCTGCAGAAGCGCAAGAGCGGCGAGCTGTACCCGAGCTGGGTCGGCATCACCGCCGTGCACGACGATGAGGGCGATCTGGTCAGCTTCGTCTGCTTCTTCAGCGACATCAGCGAGCGCAAGGCCAGCGAGCGGCGCATCCACCGCCTGGCGTACTACGACGCCCTGACCCACCTGCCCAACCGCACGCTGTTCCAGGACCGCCTGCACACCGCCCTGCTGCAGGCCGAACGGCACCAGCAGTGGGTCGTGCTGATGTTCCTCGACCTGGACCGCTTCAAGCCGATCAACGACTCCCTCGGCCACGCCGCGGGCGACCGCATGCTCAAGGAAGTGGCCGAGCGCCTGAGCCATTGCGTCAGCGACGACGACACCGTGGCGCGCATGGGCGGCGACGAGTTCACCTTGCTGTTGCCCGGCCAGAAGGACCGCGAGAAGGCGCTCCGGCAGGCGATCCAGGTGGCCGAGCAGATTCTTTCCAGCCTTGCCCGCCCCTTCACCCTGGAAGGCCGCGAGTTCTTCGTCACCGCCAGCATCGGCGTGGCGCTCTCGCCGCAGGACGGCGCCGAGCTCAGCCAGTTGATGAAGAACGCCGACACCGCGATGTACCACGCCAAGGAGATGGGCAAGAACAACTTCCAGTTCTACCAGGCCGAGATGAACGCCCGCGCCCTGGAGCGCCTGGAACTGGAAAGCGACCTGCGCCGGGCCATCGAGCAGGAAGAATTCATTCTCCACTACCAGCCACAGTTCACCGGCGACGGCCGCCGCCTGACCGGCGCCGAGGCGCTACTGCGCTGGCAGCATCCCAAGCGCGGGCTGATTCCGCCGACGGAGTTCATCCCGGTGCTGGAAGAGCTGGGCCTGGTTGCCCAGGTCGGCGACTGGCTGCTGGAGCAGGCGTGCCTGCAACTGCGAGCCTGGCACCGCGACAAGGTGCGGGTGCCGAAGATTTCCGTGAACCTCTCGGCCCGGCAGTTCGCCGACGGCCAGTTGGGCGAACGCATCGCCAGCATCCTCGCCGACACCGGCATCGCCCCGGCCTGCCTGGAGCTGGAGCTGACTGAAAGCATCCTGATGAGCGATGTTTCCCAGGCGATGCAGATACTTCAGGGCCTGAAACGTCTGGGCCTGGCGATCGCGGTCGACGATTTCGGCACCGGTTACTCCTCGCTCAATTACCTCAAGCAGTTCCCCATCGACGTACTGAAGATCGACCGCAGCTTCGTCGACGGCCTTCCCCACGGCGAACAGGACGCGCAGATCGCCCGCGCCATCATCGCCATGGCCCACAGCCTGAACCTGATGGTGATCGCCGAGGGCGTGGAGAGCCATGAGCAACTGGAGTTCCTGCGCGAACACGGCTGCGACGAGGTGCAGGGCTTCCTCTTCGGCCGCCCGGTGCCGGCGGACCAGTTCGCCGCGCTGTTCGCCAGCAACGCATTGTTCCTGCTCGGCTGACCGCACGGCGCAGCAGGCGAGCGCCCTTGTAGGATGGCGTATTCATCCTGCACCTTCGACAAGCGGCTATCCACCCCACTCTGCCGCTCGTCTCTCCCGCGATCCTGGCCTTGAACCCCGCTTGTCAGCCACATGACCGCCTTTCATGTGCCAGCACCGGCGCCTTGGGTTAGAATGCGCGCCTTTCCCCAGCACCCGATCCTTAAGAGGACCGCCATGTTCAGCCGTGATTTGACCCTCGCCCGCTACGATGCCGAACTCTTCGCCGCGATGGAGCAGGAAGCCCAGCGCCAGGAAGAGCACATCGAGCTCATCGCCTCCGAGAACTACACCAGCCCGGCGGTGATGGAAGCCCAGGGTTCGGTGCTGACCAACAAGTACGCCGAAGGCTACCCGGGCAAGCGCTACTACGGTGGTTGCGAGTACGTCGACGTCGTCGAGCAGCTGGCCATCGACCGCGCCAAGGAGCTGTTC
The DNA here is from genome assembly GCF_020401845.1 of Pseudomonas sp. HS-18. Classification (NCBI taxonomy): domain Bacteria; kingdom Pseudomonadati; phylum Pseudomonadota; class Gammaproteobacteria; order Pseudomonadales; family Pseudomonadaceae; genus Pseudomonas; species Pseudomonas sp. HS-18. The sequence continues at coordinate 1,022,073 of NZ_CP084413.1, read as the reverse complement.
GGCGCCGACTACGCCAACGTCCAGCCGCACGCCGGTTCCCAGGCCAATGCGGCCGTCTACCTGGCCCTGCTGTCGGCCGGTGACACCATCCTAGGCATGAGCCTGGCCCACGGTGGTCACCTGACCCACGGCGCAAGCGTTTCCTCGTCCGGCAAGCTGTACAACGCCGTGCAGTACGGCATCACCGACGCCGGCCTGATCGACTACGACGAAGTCGAGCGCCTGGCCGTCGAGCACAAGCCGAAGATGATCGTCGCCGGCTTCTCCGCCTACTCCCAGGTGCTGGACTTCGCCCGCTTCCGCGCCATCGCCGACAAGGTCGGTGCCTACCTGTTCGTCGACATGGCCCACGTGGCCGGTCTGGTCGCCGCTGGCGTCTACCCGAACCCGGTGCCGTTCGCCGACGTGGTCACCACCACCACCCACAAGACCCTGCGCGGCCCGCGCGGCGGCCTGATCCTCGCTCGCAAGAACGAAGAGATCGAGAAGAAGCTGAACTCCGCTGTCTTCCCGGGCGCCCAGGGTGGCCCGCTGGAGCACGTGATCGCCGCCAAGGCCGTGTGCTTCAAGGAAGCCCTGCAGCCCGAGTTCAAGGCCTACCAGCAACAGGTCCTGAAGAACGCCCAGACCATGGCCAGCGTGTTCATCGAGCGCGGCTTCGACGTGGTTTCCGGCGGCACCCAGAACCACCTGTTCCTGCTGTCCCTGATCAAGCAGGACATCACCGGTAAGGACGCCGACGCCGCCCTGGGTCGCGCCTTCATCACCGTGAACAAGAACAGCGTGCCGAACGACCCACGTTCCCCGTTCGTCACCTCCGGCCTGCGCATCGGCACCCCCGCTGTCACCACTCGTGGTTTCAAGGAAGCCGAGTGCCGCGAGCTGGCTGGCTGGATCTGCGACATCCTCACCAACATGGGCGACGAGTCCGTGGTGGACGGCGTGCGCGAGAAGGTCAAGGCCATCTGCGCCAAGTTCCCGGTCTACGGCGCCTAAGCCGAACCCGCGAACCGCACGACGAAAAAGCCCAGCAGATGCCGGGCTTTTTCATGTCTGTCGCTCACAGGGCTCAGGCTCGCTCCTACGAAAAATCCACTACGCGCCGGTAACAGTAATAAAGCTTCGTAGGGCGCATAACGCGCCAGCGTTATCCGCCTCCACGCAGCCGGCGAATAACCAGTTCCAGGTTATTCGTCCCACTCAGGGATACGCCCCATAAAGGATGGGCTAGGGCTGCCCACCTGATTTCTGCTCCGGCTGCACCGGCACATCCCGCAAGTCGTTGAGTCGCCGCACCAGCGTCTCCGCCTCCGCCTGGCTGGCAAACCCCTTGAGCATCACCTGGCCGTCCGTCACCACCCGCGTCACCTGGGGTAGCAGTCGCAGCTGCCCGTCGATCACCACCGCCAGGGCCTTGCCCTGCTCATCCTCGGTCAGCCTGGCCAAGCGCAGGCTGGCCCCGGGGGTGAACAGCACCCGCACCGCCGGCTTGCCGTCAGCCACGCTGGCCAGCTCGGCGCGCTGCACATCGTGCTGGGTCAACACCGGATGGGTTTCCAGCAGCACCGCCTTGCCCTGCGGGTCGGCCAGGGTGCGGGTACTGGCCGTGGGCTTCTCGGCCAGGGCGTGGACATCGAAGGTGTGCTGCGGCGCCGACGGCGGTGCACCGGCGCAGGCGCCCAACAATGAGGCGAGGAGGATCGGAATAGAGCGTTTCATCGACTGCGAATCGGACCGAGCGGCCCGGTCGGGCCAGGGTTATGAAGGATCAGACCACCGTCAGCGCACAAGTTGCACTCCCTTGGTCGGCACCCGCGACTAAGCTTGCAGACGAACGGATGCTGGCGGTCCGGTCAGAAATTCTCCGGCTCAGGGCAAGCTGGTATCATGCGCGCCTTTTGCCGGCCACAAGAAAAGGCGCAGGGCCCACTTGGGCATGTACCTTGCTTTTCCCGGCCAGAACGATAACGGCGCGAGAGCGTCACGGGGAGCCAAACATGCTGGAAAAGCTGTTCCAACTCAAGGCACACAACACCAATGTGCGCACCGAGATCCTGGCGGGTATCACTACCTTCCTGACCATGGCCTACATCCTTTTCGTCAACCCGAGCATCCTCGGCGAGACGGGCATGGACAAGGGCGCGATCTTCGTCGCCACCTGCCTCGCCGCCGCCATCGGCTCGGCGGTGATGGGCCTGATCGCCAACTACCCGATCGCCCTGGCTCCCGGCATGGGCCTGAACGCCTTCTTCACCTACACCGTGGTCCTGCACATGGGCCACACCTGGCAAGTGGCGCTCGGTGCGGTGTTCCTCTCCGCGTGCATGTTCTTCATCATTTCGATCTTCCGCATCCGCGAGTGGATCATCAACAGCATCCCGCTGGCCCTGCGCTCGGCCATCGCCGCCGGCATCGGCCTGTTCCTCGCGCTGATCGCGCTGAAGGAATCGGGCATCGTCGTCGCCAACCAGGCCACCCTGGTGGGCATGGGTGATCTCGCCAAGCCCGCACCGCTGCTGGCAATCCTCGGCTTCATCCTGATCGTCGCCCTGGAAGCGCGCCGCGTGACCGGCGCGGTGATGATCGGCATCCTGGTCGTCACCTTCATCTCCATCGCCATCGGCGTCTCCCAGTTCGGCGGCGTGGTATCGATGCCGCCGTCGCTGGCGCCGACCTTCCTCCAGTTGGATATCAAGGGCGCGCTGGACATCGGCCTGTTCAGCGTGATCTTCGCCTTCCTCTTCGTCGACCTGTTCGACAACTCCGGCACCCTGATCGGCGTGGCCAAGCGCGCCGGCCTGATGGGCAAGGACGGGCACATGCCGAAGATGGGCCGCGCGCTGATCGCCGACAGCTCCGCCGCCATGGTCGGCTCGCTGCTGGGCACCTCCACCACCACCAGCTACATCGAGTCGGCGGCGGGCGTTTCCGCCGGTGGCCGCACCGGCCTGACCGCCATCGTGGTCGCCGTGCTGTTCCTGCTGGCGCTGTTCTTCGCTCCGCTGGCGGGCAATGTGCCGGCCTTCGCCACCGCGCCTGCGCTGTTCTTCGTCGCCGTGCTGATGGCCTCCGGCCTGGCCGAGATCGACTGGGACGACCTGACCGTCGCCGCCCCCGTGGTAGTGACCGCCCTGGCCATGCCGCTGACCTTCTCCATTGCCAACGGCATTGCCTTCGGCTTCATCACCTGGACCGCCTGCAAGCTGCTGTCCGGCCGCTTCCGCGAACTGAACCCGGCGCTGGTGATCCTGTCGATTCTCTTCGTGATCAAGCTGGGCTGGTTCAACGCTTGAGTGAAGGGGGCTGCTGCGCGTCGGCCATACTGCGTTGCCAGGTCAATCCGGAATGCTCATTTACAGCCGTAAACTCCGCTTCCGAATCGGCCTGGCGCCTTGTCTGACCTAGCTCGCGAGCCCCGACAGTTTCGAGTTGTCCTTAATGAAAAGCGGCCCAGCGAGTCCGGGCCCCTTGAAGAGCGTTCCCCATGAGCAGTCCGCGTTTCGATCCCTCCCACTACGACAGCCAACTGGCCGATAAGGCCGCACGCCTGCGCGAGCTGCTGGCTCCCTTCGCCGCGCCGGAGCCGGAGGTGTTCGACTCGCCCCGTGAGCATTACCGCCTGCGCGCCGAGTTCCGCCTGTGGCGCGAGGGCGAGGCCCGCCACTACGCGATGTTCGAGCAGGGCGACAAGCACACGCCGATCCTGATCGAGGAATTCCCCATCGCCAGCCAGCGCATCAACGAGCTGATGCCGCGCCTGAAGGCCGCCTGGGCCGAGCCGACGCTGGGCCACAAGCTGTTCCAGGTGGAGTTCCTCACCACCCTGGCGGGCGACGCGCTGATCACCCTCTGCTACCACCGTCCGGTGGACGCCGCCTGGCAGGCCGCCGCCGAGAAGCTGGCCGCCGAACTGGGCGTGAGCATCGTTGGCCGCTCGCGCGGCAAGCGTCTGGTGGTGGGACGTGATTACGTCAGCGAGGAGCTGACCGTTGCCGGCCGCACCTTCCGTTACCGCCAGCCGGAGGGCGCCTTCACCCAGCCCAACGGCGAGGTGTGCCAGAAGATGCTCAACTGGGCGTACGAAGCCCTGGGCCAGCGCGACGACGACCTGCTGGAGCTGTACTGCGGCAACGGCAACTTCACCCTGCCGCTCGCCACCCGCGTGCGCAAGGTGCTGGCCACCGAGATCAGCAAGACATCGGTGCACGCCGCACTGGCCAACCTGGCCGACAACGCCGTGGACAATGTCACCCTGGTGCGCCTCTCCGCCGAGGAGCTGACCCAGGCGCTCAACGAGGTTCGCCCGTTCCGCCGCCTGGCTGACGTCGACCTGAAGTCCTACGAGTTCGGCAGCGTGTTCGTCGACCCGCCGCGTGCCGGCATGGACCCGGACACCTGCGAGCTGACCCGCCGCTTCGACAACATCCTCTATATCTCCTGCAACCCGGAGACCCTGGCGCAGAACATCGCCCAGCTGCACGACACCCACCAGGTCAGCCGCTGCGCCCTGTTCGACCAGTTCCCCTACACGCACCACATGGAAGCCGGCGTGCTGCTGACCCGCCGCTGAGCCCCCGCTACCACGACGGGCCGCCCAACCTAGGGTTGGGCGGCGCCTCCGGGTTCTGCAGCTAGTCTTGCGGAACAACGACAAGAGGCACGCCCATGTCCCGCCTGATCCTTCCCTTGCTGTTCCTGCTGCTGAGCGCCTGTGCCGGCAGCGACCCCGCCGATATCAGCGTCTCCCCCGCCGCCAATGGCCGACAAAGCACCTTCTTCATCCAGGCCGTGCGCGCGCAAGGCCACCGCGAGGATCTGGAGGATCGCTTCGATCTCGCCGTACGCCGCGCGCTGGAAGCCAAGGGCTATGAATTCAAGGAAGGCTCGGGAGAGCTACGGGTGATCTATGCCGTCGGCCTGGACAGCCAGACCGGTATCGTCCAGCGACCGGTGGCGACCAGCGCGGGCGTGATGACCCAGACCCAGTTCACCGATCAGGAACAGGCGCGCCTGGCGCTGAGGATTCTCGACGAGGCTACCGGGCAGGTGCTGTACCAGGCACAAGTGGCGCGCCAGCTGCACGACCCGAAGATCACCCAGCAGGCCGTGGACGAAGGCATCGCCCGCCTGCTGAAGGATTTCCCCGCACAGGCGGGGAACTGAGGATCAGCTGAAGTTCGACGGCGACTTGCGCACGAACTTGATGCTGTACTTGAAGTCGGCCTTGCGCGTGACGCTGATGGCGCGGCGGGTGACGGTGTCGATGGTGATGTTCCAGTTGCCGGTGCTGGGCACCTTGATCTTGGCCGGGAACCGGTCGAAGGCGCCGCCGTGGTACGAATGGCGGCCACCGTTCTTGAAGCTGCGGAAGTTCGCATCGGTCATCAGGCGGATGTTGCAGGTCATGGAACACTCGATGACGACCAGATCGCCTTCGTTGAGGTGTTCACGTTGATGGACGAACTTCATGCTGGCTCCGCTGCTACTACCGCAAAATCAATACGATAGCACGGAGCGGGGTCGGCCCGGCAGCGCCGCTGCTTGCTGGCGACGCCACTCATCCGAACTCACAACCCCTCGAAGTCGGCCTTGCGCTCCTCGGGCTCCGGCTCTTCGCGCACCACCACCTGGCGATTACGCGACTGCCGCTCCAACCAGTAGAGAGCGAAGATCGCCAGCGCCGAAATCACTCCGCGGTAGACCACGCCGGCCAGCTGTGCGTCCCACTCCATGCCCCCTTCGGTCCAGGCGATCAGCAGGCGCGACAATGTCAGGGTCAGTTGCACCAGGATCACCAGGATCAGCGCCGGCCGCACCAGCAGGCGGCGACGCAGGGCAAAGACAAGGAACAGCGCGAGGGCGAACTGATGGCCGCCATAGAACACGCGAGCGTCGCTCACCGACGACGGCTCCATCAGCAACATGCCGCTGAGGTTGGCCATCTCATAGGGACGAATCCAGTAGAGCAATCCCAGGCCACCCCAGACCAGAGCCTGGACCAGCAGGACGAGACGGGCGAAGAGCATCCGATTTCTCCTTGGCCATGCAGCCATTGCCGAGCGTCCAGACCTGCGACCGGGAGTCGCGGACGCACCACCGATCAGCTAAAGACCCCGCACGGCGCGGCAAGTTCGGGCAAGCGCGTCATATGGGGAAACAAACACCGGGTGGGGGCCGGGTACACTGGGGAGTATGCTCAATCGCGTTCGAATTTCGAGGTTCCAACCATGCGCACCCTGCTTCTGCTAACCGCCCTCGTCGCCGGCGCCGCCCAGGCTGCCGAGCCGCTGTCCATCGACGTGCACCGCGATGCCAACTGCGGCTGCTGCAAGGACTGGATCAAGCACCTGGAAAGCAACGGCTTCACCGTCAACGACCACGTCGAGGCGGACATGAGTGCAGTGAAGACCAAACTCGGCGTCCCGCACAGCATGGGCTCGTGCCACACCGGCGTGATCGACGGCAAATTCGTCGAGGGCCACGTGCCGGCAGCCGATGTGCTGAAGCTGCGTGAGCGTGCCGACCTGATCGGTGCCGCCGTGCCGGGCATGCCGATGGGCTCGCCGGGCATGGAAATGGGTGATCGCCACGACGCTTACCAGGTGGTCGGGCTGACCAGGAGCGGTCAGCGCGAAGTGATCGCCGACTACCCGACACACTGACGCCAGGGCTATCCCTCACCCCTGAGCGCTGGCGGAGGTGGGATGGGGCTTCCGGCGCGCGGGGCACTCTCCAGGTTCCCGCGCGGCAATGCTCCGCGAGCAGGATGGGGTGGGGGACTCCAAACAAAAAGGGCGACCATTGGGTCGCCCTTTTTTCATTCACTCGTCATTCGGCTTTGGCCGGCAACAGCCCGTCGGCACGGAACATCGCCTTGATCCCCCGCACGGCCTGACGCAGGCGATCACGGTTCTCGATCAGGGCGAAGCGCACATGGTCATCGCCGTAGTCGCCGAAGCCGATGCCGGGCGATACGGAGACCTTGGCGTCCTTGAGCAGCTTCTTGGCGAACTCCAGCGAGCCCAGGTGCGCATAGGGCTCGGGGATCTTCGCCCAGATGTACATGGAGGCCTTGGGGTTCTCCACCATCCAACCGGCTTCGTGCAGACCTTTCACCAGCACATCGCGGCGCTTCTGGTACTGGTCGGCGATGTCGCGCACGCACTGCTGGTCGCCTTCCAGCGCAGCGATGGCCGCCACCTGCAGCGGGGTGAAGGTGCCGTAGTCGTGGTAGCTCTTGATCCGCGCCAGGGCCGAGACCAGCTCCGGGTTGCCGACCATGAAGCCGATGCGCCAGCCCGCCATGTTGTAGCTCTTGGACAGGGTGAAGAACTCCACCGCGATGTCCTTGGCGCCCGGCACCTGCATGATCGACGGCGCCTTCCAGCCATCGAAAGTGATATCTGCGTAAGCCAGGTCATGCACCACCAGCACGTCGTAGCGCTTGGCGAGGTCCACCACGCGCTCGAAGAAATCCAGCTCCACGCACTGCGCGGTGGGGTTGGAGGGGAAGCCGAGGATCATCATCTTCGGCTTGGGGATCGATTCGCGGATCGCCCGCTCCAGCTCGTTGAAGAAGTCGATCCCCGGCACCAGCGGCACCGAACGCACCTGCGCGCCGGCAATCACCGCGCCGTAGATGTGGATCGGATAGCTGGGGTTGGGCACAAGAATGGTATCGCCGTGGTCCAGGGTGGCGAGCATCAGGTGCGCCAGGCCTTCCTTGGAGCCGATGGTGACGATGGCTTCGGTTTCCGGGTCGATCTCGACCTCGTAGCGGTCGCGGTACCAGTGCGAGATGGCGCGGCGCAGGCGCGGAATGCCACGGGAAGTGGAGTAGCCGTGGGTGTCTTCGCGCTGGGCGACCTGGCAGAGTTTCTCGACGATGTGCGGCGGCGTGGCCCCGTCCGGGTTGCCCATGGACAGGTCGATGATGTCCTCGCCACGGCGGCGGGCGGCCATCTTCAGTTCGGCGGTGATGTTGAAGACGTAGGGGGGCAGGCGATCGATGCGCACAAAGCGACGAGCTGAACGGGGTTCAGTCATGGTGTCCTCTGATTAACGTAGGCGCCCGGAACCGTCCGAGCGACGCCGGCCACTGCGGTGGCCTGGAAAGCGCGGCGCTGTGACCTGCGCTTTCTTGTCGGCGAACATATAGCTCGCTAGGCTGGCTGTCGAGTTTTTCTTTACGCCGCTCAAGAGCGGCATCTGGAGGCCCATGTCCGCGCAACAGTACTGGCAGCTCGACGTCTTCGCCGACCAACCGCTCACCGGCAACGGCCTGGTGGTGTTCCCCGACGCCCGCGGCATACCCGCCCAGACCCTGCTGGCGCTGACCCAGGAACTGCGCCAGTTCGAGTCGATATTCCTGTTCCCCTCGGCCACGCTGGACACCTATTCGGCGCGCATCTTCACCGTCGACGAGGAACTGCCGTTTGCTGGCCACCCGGTCCTGGGAGCCGCTGCTCTGCTTCACCACCTGCACCAGCGCGGAGAGGAAGAACACTGGACGCTGGAGCTGCCGGCGAAAGCCGTGAAGGTTGCCACCCGCCGCCGGGGCACAGGCTTCCACGCCGAGATGAACCAGGGCGCGGCTGATTTCGGCACCGTGCTGGATGACGAGGCGCGCCGCTGGTTCGCCGAAGCCTTCTCGCTGAACGCCGCGGACCTGGCCGACTATCCGGCGGCCGTGGTCAGCACCGGCCTGCCCTACCTGCTGCTGCCGGTGCGCAGCGAAGCAATGGGCCGCGTGCGCCAGCGCACGGATCTGACGGCCGAGCTGGCAAAACTCAACGCCGCCTTCGTCTTCGTACTGGATGTGGATAATCGCGAGGGCCGCACCTGGGACGGCGCCGGGATCATCGAGGACGTTGCCACCGGCAGTGCTGCCGGCCCTGTCGCGGCCTACCTGGTGGAGCTGGGCAAGGCGCGCCGCGGCGAGTTGTTCCAGCTGTCCCAGGGCCGCTTCGTGGGCCGCCCCAGCCGTCTCGACGTGCAGGTCGGCCAGGACGACGAAGTCCGCGTCGGCGGTGATGTCCAGTTGCTTGCCCGCGCCGAACTGCTGCATCGATTCGCCTGACCACTGGATAGATCGGCAGTACAGAGAGACAAACCTGGAACATCATCCCAGGAATCGTCTGATCAATATTGAGGAATCGCCTTCCTCTAAGAGTCCGATCAGGTCCGGATAATCGCGCTGACTATTTCGGAGCGCCTCGCGGCGCACCTTCCAGCAGATTTTCAGGACGCCTTTCATGTTGAATCTTTCCAATTACCGCCGCGTCGCCGTTGTTGGCGGAGGAAGCGCTGGATGGTTCGCCGCGCTCGAGCTCAGGAAACTCTTTCTCGATCAGGTCGAGGTTGTCCTGGTCGAGTCCGAGACACTGGGCATCATCGGTGCAGGCGAGGGCAGCCTGCCCAATTTCAATCGCGCACTCGATCGCTATGAGATCGACCGTGCCGAGTTCATGCGCGAGACCCGTTCGACCTACAAGCTGGGACTGACGCTGGAAGGCTGGCGTACCGGGAAAAAGGACGACATCTTCTTCCACCCTTTCTCGTTCCACAGCGATGGCGTGGACCTGAATGCCTGGATCGAGCCAAACGGCAGTTATCCACTGGCCTCCATCCTCCTCAACCAGGACCTGCAGCTTCATCACTTCCCCGATGCGTGGCGCCTCTACCGTGAAGGGGCCAGTCAGCAGCAGGCCGAAGCTTATCTGCAGGAGCAACTGAAGCTCTATGCCGTGCCACCGATGGCCTTCCATTTCGACGCGCGGAAACTGGCGGAATACTTGCGTGAGGTTGCCCTCAAGCGCGGGGTGAAGAGGGTTAACGCGCGGGTGGAGTCAGTGCGCCTGAACGAGCGTCGGCATGTAACCCACCTGATTCTGGAGAATGGGGAGTTCGAGGTCGACTTCGTCATCGACGCCTCCGGCCTGCACCGCTTGATCATCGACAAGGCCCTGCACTCGCCCTGGGAGTCCTACTCCGATCACCTGCTGCTGAACCAGGCATTGCCTTTCTTCATCCCCGCACAAGGCGCGCACCCTTCGCTGGTCACTCGCGCAATTGCGATGAAGAATGGCTGGATGTGGTGCATCCCGACCCAGGACCGACTTGGCGTCGGCTATGTCTACAGCAACCAGCACACCGACAAGGAAGGCGCCCTGCGCGAAGCCCAGGCGTACTGGGGGACGGAGATCGAGCCAGTCAACCACTTCGCCTTCTCAGCGGGCCACTTCAAGGAGGTATGGATCGGCAACGTCATGGCCGTCGGACTATCCTCCGGCTTTGTCGAGCCCCTGGAAGCCACGTCCATCGGCCAGACACTCGTCCAGCTTGCCCGGTTCAACCAAGTGGTCAGCGCCTGCGATGGCCTCATTCCGCAGCAGCTGATTGATCAATTCAACCGTGACATCACCCGCCACTGGGACGGCATTCGCGATTTCCTTTTCCTCCATTACGACACGCCACGCCAGGATACCGAGTTCTGGCAGGCGGCAAGCAGTGCGACGCCCCCTTCCACCTACGCAGAGCTCAAGCGGACGTTCGCTCTTCGTCCACCTCGCGACGTGGATCTCGAGCCCTATCGCGGCGGTACCTTCAGCCTTTTCGGACCTACCAGCTGGATGTCTGTGGCTGCGCCACTAGGCGTTCTGACCCGAAAGGCAACAGCTGCGGACCTGGTGCCACTGTCGAAGGAGCAACGATGGAACATCGGTGAGTTCCTCGCCAAGGTAGAGCCGCGCATGACCGCGGAAGCTGCCATGTCGATCTAAGGACCAGCCCCGCGATACCGGCTCCTCCAGGATTAGCATGGAGCCGCCGAGCCACTCTGCTGTGCCGTCGCAGAGTGGCAGCGCGAATTATCTTTGCACTTCTTGCGGCGCTCTTATGAGAAATCCACGCCCCACGCTGATTCATGCCGGAACTACCGAGCCGCGCGCGCGCAGAATCCCACGCCACTCAATATCGACAGGGAAATTGCTTCCGGCAGCGCACCGGAGCACGTCTTGATCCGGCTGACAGATCGGAGCCCATGCCATGGCCAATATGTATCTCTCCCAGGCACCTTTTGTGGATAACGCGGCACCTTGCCAAACGACTGGAGACAGCATGCAACCGCTTCGGCACGCCGAACCGGAGCGTCGCACTCCCCGCCGACGAACTAGCTAAACCGGACTAGTTCTCCGTCCACTCGCAAGCAACTTCGGGCAGCACGACACGTACACATTGTCCCGAATTAATTCCTATAAATATCAAGAGCTTTTCATCACTTAAATTCCGGAAAGTCCTACACGCACTGTAAGCGCCCTGCTCTCTTCATTTCCGCGTCGAATACGGATGATTGCGGGGTACCCGGAGTGCCGCACCGCACTCCATCCAGTAGCACTCCAGGAAGCCAATGATGTTGAATTTATCCAACTGCCGCCGAGTCGCCGTAGTGGGCGGAGGAAGCGCCGGGTGGTTCGCCGCACTCGAACTAAGGAAGCTCTTTCTCCACAAAGTGGAAGTCGTCCTGGTTGAGGCAGAATCGCTGGGCATCATTGGTGCCGGCGAAGGCAGCCTGCCTAATTTCAACCGCGCGCTGGAACATTACGGGCTCGACCGTACCGAATTCATGCGCGAAACCCACTCCACGCACAAGTTGGGACTGGCCTTGGAAGGCTGGCGCAGCGGCGCTCCAGATGACGTTTTCCTGCATCAGTTTTCCTACAGCCATGACGGTGTCGACCTGACGTCATGGGTCGAGCCCAACGGCAGCTACCCCCTGGCCTCGATACTGATCAACCAGGGCTACCAGCTACAGCACTACCCGGCCACCTGGAAGATGTGGCAAGAAGGAGCCAGTCAGGCCACCGCGGAGGCCTTTCTCCAGAGTCTCCCCGCCAAGACGCCCATGGCCTACCACTTCGACGCCCGCAAGCTGGCCTCCTATCTGCGAGATATCGCGATCAAGCGAGGGGTACAGCACATCAACGCAACCGTCGAAAGTGTGCGCCTTGACGAAAAAAGGCATGTCACCGCACTGGTATTGCCTGATCGCGAGATCGAAGTCGATTTCGTCTTCGATGCCTCTGGTCTGCATCGACTGATCATCGGCAAGACGCTGAATGCGTCCTGGCAGTCCTATGCAGACCATTTGCTGTTGAACCGGGCCCTCCCCTTCTTTATCCCCTCACAGACGGAACACCCACCGCTGGTCACCCGCGCTATCGCCATGAGACATGGCTGGATGTGGTGTATTCCAACCCTTGAGCGCCTGGGGGTGGGTTACGTGTATTGCGACCGGTATACCGACAGGGAGGCGGCAATAAAAGAAGTCCAGGACTACTGGGGGATGGACATCGAGCCGGCCAACGACTTCGCCTTTGAGCCCGGACACTACGAACAGGTGTGGCTGGGCAATGTCATGGCCGTCGGCCTCTCCTCCGGATTCGTCGAGCCGCTGGAGGCAACCTCAATTGGACAGACACTGGACCAGCTCGCGCGCTTCGGCGAATTGATCGTCGCCTGCGACGGCATCATTCCGCAACAACTGATCGACCAGTTCAATCATGAGATCGGACGCTACTGGGATGGCATTCGAGACTTCCTGTTCCTGCACTATGACACCACGCGCAACGACACCGAGTTCTGGCGTGCGGCGAGCAATGCAGCGGCACCCAGCACATACAAAGAGCTCAAGCGAACCCTTGCCCATCGCCCGCCCCGGCTGATGGATATGGAGCAATACCAGGGTGGCCCGTTCCGTATGTTCGGCGTGCCCAACTGGATGTCGGTGGCAGCTCCGCTGGGCATTTTGTCCCGCGAAGCGACGGCCTTGGATCTGCGCTCCCTGTCGCAGGAAAAGCGACAGCGCCTGGGCAGCTTCCTCACCAAGGTGGAAAGCCGCATGAAGGCAGAGAGCGGCGCCTCCAACTAAGCCGGACGGACGCCACACTCGCCAGCACCAGAACGTTGGACGTTGCCTGTCTTGCAGGGACGTCCAACGTACTGAGCGATCACCTGCCCGCTCACGCCACCCCAGCAATGCCTGAGATCGAGCGCAATGCCTCATTCGCCATTTCTTCTCCAACTGCTAGTCATACTGGCCGTTTCCCGCTTGTGCGGCCTGTTGTTAGGGATGCTGAAACAACCCATCGTGATCGGTGAAATGGCCGCTGGAATAGTGCTGGGGCCGATCGTGTTCGGTGCGCTGTTCCCGGCGCAGCACGCCGAGTTGTTCGAGCCCCATTCGCTTTCGGCGCTGTCCTCCCTGTCACAACTGGGGCTGGTACTGTTCATGTTCGTCGTCGGCGCCGAACTGCGCACGCCCGATGGTGCACGTGCCCAACTCAAGTCAGCCAGCCTGGTGGGTATCCTCAGCGTCCTGGTACCAATGGTTCTCGGCTTTTTCGCGTCCGCCCTGCTCCATTCCTCCCTGGCCCCGACCGGAGTAGGTTTCTGGCCCTTCGCGCTGTTCATGGCGGCAGCCATGTCGATTACCGCCTTTCCTGTCATGGCGCGCATCCTGAAAGAGCGCGGCATGACCCAGACACCCATGGGGCGCCTGTCGATGGCATCGGCGGCTATCGCTGACGTGCTTGCCTGGATCATGCTCGCCGCGGTCGTCGCACTGACCGGAATCGATGGCTCTACCGCCATCGTAAAGACGACACTCGGCCTGGTCGTTCTCGTGGCCGTCATCTTTATCCTGTTCAAGCCATTGTGCGCATGGCTGCTGCGGACCTACGTGAAGGACGGTTGCCCTGGATTGATGATGCTTTCGGTCCTGGCCGGCGGTGCGATAGGCTGCGCCGCTTTGACCCAGTGGCTGGGCGTCCACGCTGTGTTCGGCGCCTTCCTGTTCGGGGCCTGCCTGCCGCGGGATGATCGCCTGCTGAAAACGCTGGTCGAACGCCTGGAGTTTCCTGCGCTGGTCCTGTTGATGCCCGTGTTCTTCGCGATTGCCGGACTCAGCACCACCACCGACGCATTCACCCCGACTCATATCGGAGCCCTGATACTGGTTATCCTGGTTGCAGTCGCCGGCAAGGTACTGGGTGGCGCTGCGGGAGCTCGCGCTGGCGGACTCGCCTGGCGGGACAGCTTTGCAGTTGGCTCGTTGATGAACGCCCGTGGCCTGATGGAACTGATCGTCATGAAAGTTGGGCTCGACGCAGGCCTGATCGGCCCCGAGATGTTCACCATGTTGTTGGTGATGGCGATTCTGACCACTGCCATGACCGCCCCGTTACTCAGCCTGTTCAGTGCATCCGCCCGACTTCCCTGAACACAGAGCCGACTGGAGTGCCGCAGGGCAGATCGGGCTCAGGCGAATCGCGCAGACTTGGCATCGGCCACACGACTGAGCGATATCAGTGCATCCTGAGCTCAGTCCAACGCCTCGCCTGACGATCGGGCTGGCGGCAAACGCCTCCCAAGACAACACTCAACCCACTTATTCGATGGAGATGCCGCCATGCTCTGGCGCAAAGGACGACGCAGCGACAACGTAGTGGATGCCCGCGATGAAACCGGCGGAGGCATGGGCGGTGGCGGAGGCATGCGCATCGGCGGGCGTGGACTGAGTCTGGGCGGCGTGGCTATCGTCGTGGTGATCGGCCTGCTCTCCGGACAGGACCCGATGACCATCCTCGGCTCGCTGCTCGGTCAGATGGATGTTTCCCAGCGACAGGCACCGAGCCGCCCAGTGCAGGGCAAGCCGGCCACCGGCGCCGACCCGCAGGTGGAATTCGTCCAGTCGATCCTCGGCGATACCGAAGACACCTGGGGCGAGATCTTTGCCCGCAGCAACCAGCAGTACGAGCAACCCAAGCTGATCCTGTTCAACGGCGGGGTGAACTCGGCCTGCGGCTTCGCTTCCTCGGCGGTCGGCCCCTTCTACTGCCCCGGCGACCACCGGGTTTACCTCGACCTCGGATTCTTCCGCGAGATGGAGCAGAAGTTCTCCGCCGCCGGCGACTTCGCCCAAGCCTACGTGATCGCCCACGAAGTCGGGCACCACGTGCAGAACCTGCTGGGTATCTCCGCCAAGATCAACGCCGCACGCCAACGCGGCGCGCGCATGGAGGGAGCCAACGGCCTCTCGGTGCGCCAGGAGTTGCAGGCCGACTGCTTTGCCGGCGTCTGGGCCAACCATGCCCAGCAGCGCCTGAACTGGCTGGAGCCGGGCGACGTGGAAGAAGCGCTGAATGCTGCCAATGCCATCGGCGACGACCACCTGCAACGCCAGGCGCGCGGCACAGTGATGCCCGACTCCTTCACCCACGGTTCGTCCGCGCAGCGTGTTCGCTGGTTCAAGCTCGGCTTCGAAAGCGGCTCGCCGGGCAAGTGCGATACCTTCAAGGCGCAGACGCTGTAAGGCACCGAGACGTATCGGCTTGGAGTCTGCGCCTAGAAACTGCGGCTTAACGCGCTCACGAACAGCACTGGATCCACAGGTTTAGGCAGGAAGTCCAGCACGTTCAGGGGCGGCTCCAAGCGCGATTCACCGAGCGGCATCGGCGCGGACAGG
This sequence comes from Pseudomonas sp. HS-18, assembly GCF_020401845.1. NCBI lineage: Bacteria > Pseudomonadati > Pseudomonadota > Gammaproteobacteria > Pseudomonadales > Pseudomonadaceae > Pseudomonas > Pseudomonas sp. HS-18. The sequence continues at coordinate 1,006,550 of NZ_CP084413.1, read as the reverse complement.
ACGATGATGGGCAGAAAGCTGCCGCTCCGGTTCAGTTCGCGAATGAACGCAAGTCCGGGGCCATCGGGCTCCAGGCCCAGGCCGCTGACCAGCAGGTCGAGGGCCGACTCATCGCGGAGAATGCGGCGCAATGCCTCCGCTGCACTGCTGGCCGTCACGCAGCGCATTCCAGCGCCCTCCACCAGCCGGCGAAGCCGGGCCAGCGCGGCGCGATCATTGTCCACCACCAGGATCACCGGCTTGCGCGGTGCCACGGAGGCGATATCGCGCAGCGCTTCGAGTTCGTCATCATCGAGTGAATGGCGGTTGATCATGGCGCGATACGACCAGTAGAGGCACGGTGCCATTATCTTAGATGGCAACACGTCTTTATTCCTGCCGGACCAAGGTTGGGGCGATGTATGGGCAAGCCGGGCGGACAAAAAAAGGGCCGCAACGCGTGCGGCCCTGGAAATACGCCGGTCATGCCGGCGTCGTGGGATTTCAGCCGGCCTTCGCCAAGCCTGCCTGGCCCAGGCGCTCGGCGATCTCGCCGAGGATGGCTGGATCATCGATGGTCGAAGGCGGCACGTAGCTTTCGCCGTCGGCGATCTTGCGCAGTACGGCACGGAGGATCTTGCCCGAGCGGGTCTTCGGCAGCCGCTTCACCACCACCGCACGCTGGAAGCAGGCCAGTGCGCCGAGGCGCTCGCGCACCAGCGCCACCAGCTCACGCTGCAGGTGGCCCTCGGTGACCTGTGCGCCGTCCTTGAGCACCACCAGTCCCACCGGTACATGGCCCTTGAGGTCGTCCTGCACGGCGATCACCGCGCACTCGGCGACAGCATCGTGCAGCGCCAGCAACTCCTCCATCTCACCGGTGGACAGGCGGTGACCGGAGACGTTAATCACGTCGTCGGTGCGCCCCATGATGTAGACGAAACCTTCCTCGTCCACGTAGCCACCGTCGCCGGTGTGGTAGTAGCCGGGATAGGTCTTCAGGTAGGCCTGCAGGTAGCGCGGATGATCGTTCCAAAGCGTCTGCGCGCAACCGGGGGGCAACGGCAGGGCGATGACGATGGAGCCCTGTTCGTTCGGTCCCAGCAGTCGGCCTTCGTCGTCCACGACCTTCACGTCGTAGCCGGGCACCGCGCGGTTGGTGGAGCCGGCGCGCAGGTCGTGGTCGCCATGGCCCGTGCAAGGCGCGGTCACCGGCCAGCCGGTCTCGGTCTGCCACCAGTGGTCGTGCACCGGTTTGCCGGTCAGCTCCTCGAGCCAGTGCTGGGTGGTGCTGTCGAGCTTCTCGCCGGCTAGGAACAGGTGCCGCAGCGAGCTCAGGTCATGGCGCTTGAGCAGCTCGCCCTGCGGGTCTTCCTTGCGGATCGCGCGGATCGCCGTGGGCGCGCAGAACAGGCTGTTGACCTTGTGCTCCTCGATCACCCACCAGTAGCTGCCGGCGTCCGGCGTGCGTACCGGTTTGCCCTCGTAGAACACCGTGGTGCAGCCGTTCATCAAGGGGCCGTAGACGATCAGCGAGTGGCCGACCACCCAGCCGACGTCGGAAACGCCCCACCAGACATCCCCCGGCTGCAGACCGAAGATGGTCGGCAGCGCATAGCTCAGCGCCACGGCGTGGCCGCCGTTGTCACGCACGATGCCCTTGGGTTTTCCCGTGGTGCCGGAGGTGTACATGATGTACAGCGGGTCGCCGCTGGCCACTTCCACCGGGTCAGCCGGCTGCGCGTGGACCAGTGTCTCGCGCCAGTCCAGGTCTCGGCCGGCGCGCAGCTCGGCCATCGCCTGCGGACGCTGCAGCACCAGCACGTGCGCCGGTTGATGGGTGGCCAGCTCCAGCGCTTTGTCCACCAGTGGCTTGTATTCGATGACCCGCTCGAACTCCAGCCCGCAGGAGGCGGTGAGCACCAGCTTGGGCCTCGCGTCATCGATACGCAGCGCCAGTTCGTGCGGCGCGAAGCCACCGAATACCACCGAATGCACAGCGCCCAGCCGGGCGCAGGCCAACATCGCCATGGCCGCCTGGGGCACCATCGGCATGTAGATGATCACCCCGTCGCCTTTCTCCACGCCGAGCGCGCGCAAGGCGCCGGCCAGGCGTGCGACCTCATCGCGCAACTCCAGGTAGCTGAAGCGCTGCTGGGTCTGGGTCACAGGGGAGTCGTAGATCAGCGCGGCCTGGTGGCCGCGGCCCAGTTCGATCTGCCGATCGAGGGCGAGGTAGCAGGTGTTCAGGCGGCCATCGGCGAACCAGCGGTGGCTGCCGTCGGGCAGGGCTTGCAGGGTATCCCGCGGCGCGCGGTACCAGGCCACGCGGCCGGCCTGCTCGGCCCAGAAGGCGGAGGGATCCGCGATGGAACGGTCATGGGACTGCCGGTAACTCATCGTCACTGCCTCTTATTGTTGTTATCGAGGTCGAACAACGAGTATGGACGGGGATCGCGGCCCCACCATCAACCTTTGGTCGTAGTTCCGTCGTCGCCCTGGTAGCAGATCCGGCGCCATTGCTTTTCAGGATTTTTCAGCGAAACGGCACGTCGGCGGCCGAGGCTGTCTACCACGGGGCTGAAGGAAGAATCGGGCACGGCGCCACCGCATGTCGGCGACCACAGGTCGCATCTGCTACCGCCATATGACAGGACTACACTGAGGGTCCCTTTTCACCTGACTGCACAGGGGTGAGCACCATGAACATCCTCGTCCGTCCGTCCAGCCTCCGCAAAGACCAGCCGTGGGAAGTCTGCCTCGACCAGCAGGCGGTACGCTTCCGCAGCGAGCTCGAGGCGCGAAGTTTCGTCGCTACCCTCGAGGCGCGCCTGAAGGCGCCGCACCAGTTGCCCGAGTTGGTGCAACGCGCCAGTTGATCAGGCGGCGCGCTCGCTGATCTGCCCGCTCAGCCACCCCAGCACCGCAGCCACCAGGCTGCAGGTGGTGATGACGACCGCCATGGGCAGCGCGGTGCCGTCGTGCAGCGCACCGACCAGCGCCGAGGCGCCGGCCGCTACGGTGAACTGCAGGCTGCCCATCAGCGCCGAGGCGCTGCCCGCGTGGCGGCCCTGGCTGGCCATGGCGCAGGCCGAGGAGTTGGGCATCAGGAAGCCCAGGCTGGCAATGGCGCCGAAGAGCGGAATCAGCAACGGCCACAGGTGCTCGGGCCGGAACAGGGTGATCACCAGCAGTGCGGCCCCGCAACCGAAGTACACCCACACCGCCCGGCGCAGCCAGAATCCCGGCCCGCGATAGCGCAGCAGCCGTGCGTTGACCTGTGCCATCAGGATGAAGCCGGCGGCATTGCTGCCGAAGATCCAGCCATAGTGCTCGGCCGGCACGCCGTAGAGTTGGATGAAGATGAAAGGCGACCCGGCGATGTAGGAGAACATCCCAGCGATGGCCACCCCGCCGGTGAGTGCGTAGGTAATGAAGGAACGGTCGCGGAACAGCGCCCGATACTGCCCCAGCGCGCCCCGCAACGGAGCGCGCGGCCCGGCCGGAATCGTCTCCGGCAGCCACAGCGCGATGGCGCCACCAGCGAGGGCGCTGAACAGCGTGAGCGTCAGGAAGATCGATTGCCAACCGGACAAGCTGAGCAGCAATCCGCCTCCCAATGGCGCCAGGATCGGCGCCAGCCCCATCACCAGCATCAGTTGCGAGAAGGCCTTGGCGGCGGCGACCGGGTCGCACAGGTCACGCACCACCGCCCGCGAGATCACCATCCCCGCGCAGCCGCCCAGTGCCTGGACGAAGCGCGCGCCGATCAGCCATTCCAGATTCGGCGCGACGGCGCAGGCAACGGACGCCAGGGTAAAGATGCTCACCCCCAGCAGCAGCGGGATGCGCCGGCCGACGCGGTCGGCCAGCGGGCCGTAGAGCAATTGGCCGATGGCGAGGCCGGCGAAGTAGGCGGACAGGCTCAACTGCACATGCTCGACGTCGGTACCGAAAGCCTGCGCCAGCGTGGGGAAACTGGGCAGGTAGAAGTCGATGGCCATGGGCCCGAAGGCGCTCAGGGCGCCGAGGATCAGCAGGATGCGGAGGTTCATGGATCACCTGATCACGCCGGGTCGCCGAATGGCGCTGCGCAGCGCGGGCAGTTCGGTGTGGATAACGGGTTGGCGCGCACGGATGGCACAGCGAAGCCATGCATTGTGGCGAGCGCCGGAAAATTAGCAAGCTCCCTAAGCAACTCCCGAAACAAAGGGAGGGACAGGCCCGGCTGGCGCAGCCGGACCTGTCGGCACCTCAGGCCTCGTGCGCCCCCTCTGCGGCGGGCTTGGCCTTGTTCTTGCGGCCGCTGAGTTTGTCGGCAGCCGACTCCACCAGCATGTAGAACATCGGGATGAGGAAGGTGGCCAGCAGGGTCGCGGCCAGCATTCCGCCGATCACCCCGGTACCGATGGAGTGGCGGCTGGCCGAACCGGCCCCGGTGCTGATGGCCAGCGGCACGCAACCGAGGATGAACGCCAGCGAGGTCATGACGATCGGGCGGAAGCGCAGCTTGGCCGCCTCCAGTGCCGCTTCCATCGGGCCCATGCCCTGCTCTTCGCGGCACAGCACGGCGAACTCGATGATCAGGATGGCGTTCTTCGCCGCCAGGCCGATCAGGGTTACCAGGCCGACCTGGAAGTACACGTCGTTGTCCAGACCACGGATCCAGATCGCCAGGATCGCCCCGAATACCGCGAAGGGCACCGCGGTGACCACTGCCAGCGGCAGGGTCCAGCGCTCGTATTGCGCCGCCAGGATGAGGAACACCAGGATCAGGCCGAAGATGAACGCGGTACTGCCCGAGCCCTGGGTCGCCAGCTCCTGGTAGGCCGAGCCGATCCACGCCAGCGAGTAGTCCTCGCCCAGCACCTGGTCCGCCACCTCCTGCATCGCCGCCAGCGCCTGGCCCGAGCTGTAGCCCGGCGCCGGGCCGCCAAGCAGCTTGGCCGCCGGGAACACGTTGAAGCGCGCGTAGGAATCAGGACCAAGGACGCGCTTGACCGAGACCAGCGTCGACAGCGGCACCAGATCGCCGGTGGAGGCACGCACGAAGACCTGGCTCAGGTCCTCCGGCTTACGGCGGAACTCCGGCTCCGACTCCAGGGTGACCTGCCAGGTCCGCCCGTAGAGGGTGAAGTCGTTGACGTAATAGCTGCCGAAGGTGGACTGCATGGCGGTGAACACGTCGTTGATCGCCACGCCCAGCGAACGCGCCTTGGTGCGGTCCAGATCGATGTAGTACTGCGGCACGTTGGCGTTGAAGGTGGTATTGACCCCCGCCAGCTCCGGGCGCTTGGCCGCGGCGGCGAGGAACTTCATGGTCACCTCCTCGAGCTGCTCGGAGGTGCCGCCGCTGCGGTCCTGGATGTAGGCCTCGAAGCCGCCGGTGGTGCTCATGCCAGTGATGGGCGGCGGGTTGAACGACATGACGACGCCGTCTTCCTGCGAAGCCCCCATCTTCATGAATTCATGGGTCAGGTTGCGCGCGTCGGTTTCCGGCGTGGTGCGCTCTTTCCAGTCCTTGAGCGGAACGAAAGAGACCCCGGCGTTGCTGCGGGTGCCGAAGGTCAGGATGTCGAAACCAGCGAAGGTCACCACGTCCTGCACCGCAGGATTCTTCATCAGTTGCTGGGTCACGTCGCCGGTGAGCTTCTCGGTGCGGCTCAGCGAGGCGGCCGGCGGCAGGAAGTAGGCGTTGATCACGTAGCCCTGGTCTTCATCGGGGACGAGCGAGCCCGGTACGCGGCCGAAAAGGACCACCAGCAACGCCACCATTCCGGCGAACAGTACCAGGCCGAGGATGGCGCGCTTGAGGAAGAACTGCACGCCCGCACCGTAACCGTTGGTGGCCCGCTCGAACACCCGGTTGAACCAGCGGAACGGCGCGGCAGGCTCCTTGTGCTCCGGCTTGAGGATCAGCGCGCAGAGCGCGGGCGACAGCGTCAGAGCGACGATGCCGGAAATCACCACGGAAACCGCGATGGTGATCGCGAACTGCTGGTACATCTGTCCGGCCAGACCGCCGAGGAAGCCGACAGGAATGAATACCGCACAGAGCACCAGCACGATGGCGACGATCGGTCCGGTCACTTCCTCCATCGCCTTGATCGCCGCCTCCTTAGGTCCGAGCTTCTCGGTGCGCATGACCCGCTCGACGTTCTCCAGCACCACGATGGCATCGTCCACCACGATGCCGATGGCCAGCACCATGCCGAACAACGACAGCAGGTTGATGGAGAAGCCCAGCAGGTACATGCCGGCGAAGGTGCCGATCAGGGACACGGGAATCGCCAGCACCGGGATCAGTGTGGCGCGGAAGCTCTGCAGGAACACGTAGACGACGATCATCACGAGGATCAGCGCTTCGATGAAGGTGTGGATCACTTCCTCGATGGAGACCTTCACGAAGGTAGTGGTGTCGTAGGGAATCTTGAAGGTGATGCCCTCGGGAAAGCGCTTGGCCAGCGCCGCCATGTGATCACGCACGGCCTGGGCGGTGTCCAGCGCGTTGGCGCCCGGTTGCAGGTAGATGCCGAAGGCAGCGTTCTGCTGACCATTGAGCGAGGTCACCAGGGAGTAGTCCTGCGCCCCCAGCTCCACCCTCGCCACGTCCTTGAGCAACAGGCTGGCGCCGGTCTGGTCGCTGCGCAGGATGACGTTCTCGAACTCCTTGGGGTCGGTGAAACGCCCCTGGGCCGTGGCCATGTAGGTGAAGTCCTGCGGCTCCTTCATCGGCTGCTGGCCGAAGCTGCCGGCGGCGAACTGCGAGTTCTGCTCGCGGATCGCATTCACTACATCCGTGGGCGTCATATTGTACTGCGCCAGCTTGTCCGGCCGCAGCCAGATGCGCATGGAGTAGTCCTTGGAGCCAAACTGGCTGACATCGCCGACGCCGGGGATCCGCTTGAGGTCGTCGATGACGTTGATCAGCGCGTAGTTGCTGATGAAGATCGGGTCGCGGGAGTTGTCCGGCGAATACAGGGTCACCACCTGCAGGATGTCGGAGGACTTCTTCTCCACCTGCACGCCCTGCCGGCGCACTTCCTCGGGCAGCTTGGCCAGCGCGGCCTGCACCTTGTTGTTGACGTCGATGGTGGCCTGGTCGGGATCGGTGCCGACCTCGAAGTACACGGTCAGACTCATGGCGCCGCTGCTGTCGGAGTTCGACAGCTGGTAGATCATGCCTTCCACGCCGTTGATTTCCTGCTCCAGCGGCGCGGCCACGGTTTCGGCGATTACCTGGGAGCTGGCGCCGGGATAGGCCGCGGTCACCGAGACCTGCGGTGGCACGATTTCCGGGTACTGGGCGATGGGCAATGCGCGCATGGCGACAAGGCCGGCGAGCAGGATCACGATGGAAATCACCATCGCGAACACGGGACGTTCAATGAAGAAGCGCGAGATCACGATGAGCGCTCCTTAGGACTGTGCCTGGGCGGGTTGCGGCGCGGGTGCCTGCGGTGCTGCCTCGCTGGCCTTGACCGGCTGGTCGGGCCGCACTTTCGGAATGCCCTCGACGATGACGTGGTCACCGTCATCCACGCCGGCATCGATGATCCAGCGACCGTTCACGGTCTGGTTGGTGGTCACCTGGCGCACACGGGCGAAGCCGTCCTTGTCCACGACATAGACGAAGGTGCCGCGTGGCCCCTGGGCCAGGGCGCGCTCGGGAACGGTCACGGCGGCCTTGCGGGTGATGCCCTTGATCAGCACGCGGACGAACTGGCCGGGAATCAGCTGGTTATCCGGATTGGGCACCACGGCGCGGGCATTTACCGTGCCGGTGCCGGTGTTGACGAAGCTATCGGTGAAGTCGACCACGCCGTCGATGGGGTATTTGCTGCCGTCGCCGAAGCGCAGCTCAGCCGCCAGCTTGCCCCCACTCGGCAGAGTCAGCTTGCCGCTCTGCACCCCGTCGCGCAGGCGCGCGGCCTCGGTGTCCGGGTAGGCGAAGTTGACATAGACCGGATCGAGCTGGGTGAGCTTGGTCAGCAGGCTGGAATTGGGGTCGGCGGCGGCCACCAGGCTGCCTTCGGAGCGCACTTCCTTGCTCGCCATGCCGGAGATCGGCGCGGTCACGGTGGTGTAGTTGAGGTCGATCTGCTTGGCCTGCACGTTGGCGCGGGCGGCTTCGACATCGGCCTTGGCCTGCTCGAAGTTGGAGATGTAGCGATCCAGTTCGCTCTCGCTGGCGAAGCCCTTCTTCTGCAATTCACGGATGCGCCGCAGGTCGCGGTCGGTCTGGCGGTAACGCGCCTGGGCCTGGGCCAGCGAGCCCTGGGCCTGGCCGAGCGCCGCCTGGTATGGGCGTGGATCGATACGGAACAGTACTTGCCCCGCCTTCACCGGCCGACCTTCCTCGTAGGTACGCCGCTGCAGGATGCCGCTGACCTGCGCCCGCACTTCCACCTCGCGATAGCCGGCGGTACGTGCCGAATATTCCAATGTCATCGGCACCGGCGCGCTCTTCGCCACTTCGATGGTCACCGCGGGAGGGGGTGGTGCCGCTGCTGCGGGCTTGTCGTCCGCCCGTACTCCGCTGGCGAACAGGACTGGCAACCCAACGACAACAAGCGCGACGGGCAAACGGCGGGCAAACGGCATGTAACCTCTCCATGGAATTGACTGACGGCGGAACTCAGAAGATCGACGATTGCACGACGTTTACCTACGCCAGTGTCTGTAAAGCACTGTTCGCGCTATAAAATCAGTAAACTGCCCGTCACTCAGTGATCCTAGCCTGTATACCAACAAGCGCCATGAGAAGAACTAAAGAAGATTCGGAACGTACACGCCAGACGATTCTTGACTCGGCTGAGGGCCTTTTTTTCGAGAAAGGCGTCTCCAATACCAGCCTGGAAGAGATCGCTCGCGCCGCCGGAGCTACCCGCGGAGCGGTGTACTGGCATTTCCAGAACAAGGCGCATCTGTTCAACGACATGCTCAACCAGGTTCGCCTGCCACCGGAGCAACTCGCCCAGCGGTTGTCCGGTTGCGATGGCCACGATCCGATCGAGTCGTTGTTCCAGCTCAGCGTGGAGGTCGTCGAGAACCTCGCCCGCGACGAGCAGCGTCGGCGTATCCTCACCATCCTCCTGCAACGCTGCGAGTTCACCGACGAGCTGCGCGACGCGGAAGAGCGCCACAATCATTTCGTTCGCCAGTTCATCGAACTCTGCGAGCAACTGTTCAGCCGCGAGGATTGCCGCACGCGGCTGATGTCGGGCGTGACGCCCAAGATAGCCTCGCGCGCGGTGCACGCCATGATCTTCGGCCTGCTCAGCGATTGGCTGCGCGACCCAGCCCTGTTCGACCCACTGCAGGAAACCCGCGAACTGTTCGACGCCGTGTTCCGTGGCCTGGTGCGCGACTGGCACCCGGCGCTGGCATAAGGGCCGGCAGGACGCCGGCCCGGAAAGGATAAAGACTCAGGCCGCCTCGGCCTCGTAGCCCTCCTCGCGGATCGCCGCGAGGATCGCGCTATCGTCCAGCCGGCTGGCCACCCGAACCTCGCCGGCGCCCAGGTCGACCTGCACGTCCGCCGCAGCGTCCAGCGCCTGTACCGCCTGGGTGATAGCCCTGACGCAGTGACCGCAGCTCATGCCTTTGACAGTGAAGGTATGCATGGAATGTCTCCTCTGATGGGTTGAAGCACTGGATGCAGTCTCGACCTTGCCACGGTGGCAAGGTCAAGCCTTTCTCGTCGACGTCGTCTTGTACTTGTCCTACGTCAGGCTCTAAGCCAAGCTGCGGAAAAAGCTGACACATCGGAGAACGCCCATGCGCCGTTCCCTTCTGCTCGCAACCGCTTTCGTCGCCACCCTGCCCTGGTTCGCCTGCGCCGATGGCATGCCCGACGAACCCGCCGCGCCCGCAACACCCTCGGCTCCGCCAGCGAGCACGCCCGGCTCCTGGCCGGTACCCGACGCCCAGCCGGTGGCCTACGCCGTGCTGATCGTCAGCCGTGAACGGCTGGATACCGGTACCGCCTGCGACATCGACCTCTACGTGCAGGACGAAAAGGTCTCGCGCCTGCAGCCTGAAGGCGAAGTCGCCCTCAACCTGCCACCGGGCGAAGTCTCCCTGCGCCTGCAGACAGCCAACTCCGGCCTCTGCCGCAGCGGCATCCAGCCGCTGCGCGCACAATCCGTCCAACTGCATGCCGGCGAAGTGCGCAAGTTCCGCATCGCCAACAGCGAAAGTGGCCTTTACCTGATGCCGGTCTCCAGCGGCAGTTGATAAAGGGGCAGCTGAAATGCGGCCGCGGATTTGACCTGCGGCAAGATGACAGCGAACGAGGGTTGACCTTACCCTCGTGTCAAGGTTGATGCTATCGGGGAACTTCAGGGAGAAAGCCCCATGAGCAGCGCCAACCCCATCGAACTCGACCTGCCCGTCTCCGGGATGACCTGCGCCAGCTGCGCCGGTCGGGTCGAGCGCGCCCTGCGCAAAGTACCCGGCGTGCAGGAAGCCAGCGTCAATCTCGCCAGCGAACAGGCCCGCGTCCAACTGGCCTCGCCGTCCAGCGATGCAACACTGCCGGCGCTGGTCGCCGCGGTCGAGCAGGCCGGTTATCAGGTGCCGTCCCACGGACTGGAGTTGGCTATCGAGGGCATGACCTGCGCCAGTTGCGTCGGTCGTGTCGAACGTGCGTTGAACAAGGTTCCTGGCGTGCGCTCGGCCAGCGTCAACCTGGCCAGCGAACGCGCCCACGTCGAGTTGCTCGGCGCCGTGGATACCGCCACCCTGATCAGCGCCGTCGACAAGGCCGGCTACAAGGCCCGTCCGATCGAACCCGACCAGCCTGCTGTGGACCCCGCCATAGCCCGCCTGGCGCGCGAGCGCTGGTGGCTGGCCGCGGCCATCCTGTTGTCGCTGCCGCTGGTGCTGCCGATGGTGGGCGACTGGTTCGGCCAGCACTGGATGCTCCCCGCCTGGGCGCAATTCCTCCTCGCCACACCCGTGCAGTTCCTCATCGGCGCGCGCTTTTATGTCTCGGCCTACAAGGCAGTGCGCGCCCGCAGCGGCAACATGGACCTGCTGGTCGCCCTCGGCACCAGCGCCGGCTACGGCCTGAGCCTGTACCTCTGGTACGCCGCCGCTCCGGGGCAGATGCCGCACCTGTACTTCGAAGCCAGCGCCGTGGTGATCACCCTGATCCTGCTCGGCAAGTACCTGGAAAGCCGCGCCAAGCGCCAGACCGCCGCCGCTATCCGAGCACTGGAAGCCCTGCGCCCCGAGCGTGCGACCCGTGTGCGAGACGGCATGGAAGAAGACGTCGCCATCGCCGAGCTGCGCCTGGGCGACGAAGTGCTGGTACGCCCCGGTGAGCGCTTCCCGGTGGACGGCGAAGTCCTCGCCGGCCAGAGCCATGCGGATGAAGCCTTGATCACCGGCGAGAGCCTGCCGGTGCCCAAGGACATCGGCGACCCGGTCACCGGCGGCGCCATCAACGGCGAAGGCGTGCTGCGCGTGAAGACCACCGCACTGGGCGGCGAAACCGTGCTCGCGCGGATCATCCGCCTGGTGGAGGACGCCCAGGCCGCCAAGGCGCCGATCCAGAAGCTGGTGGACAAGGTCAGCAACGTGTTCGTCCCGGTGGTGATCGGCATTGCGCTGGTCACCCTGGTCGGCTGGCTGATCGCCGGCGCCGGCTGGGAACACGCACTGATCAACGCCGTGGCCGTGCTGGTCATCGCCTGCCCCTGTGCCCTCGGCCTTGCCACACCGACCGCGATCATGGCCGGCACCGGCGTGGCGGCCAAGCACGGCATCCTGATCAAGGATGCCGAGGCCCTGGAGGTCGCCCACGCGGTGACTGCCGTGGCCTTCGACAAGACCGGTACTCTCACCTCAGGTCAGCCGCGCATCACCAATCTCGCGGCGCCAGGCGACGAAGCCGAAGCCCTGGCCCTCGCGGGCGCCCTGCAACGCGGCAGCGAGCATCCGCTGGCCAAGGCCGTGCTGGATGAGTGTGCCGAGCGCGGGCTCAACCCCGCTGCTGCCGAGGCTGCCCAGGCGCTCACCGGGCGCGGCATCCAGGGACGAGTGGGAGACCGCCTGCTCGCCCTGGGCAACCGGCGGATGCTCGACGAAGCGCAGTTGCCACCCGGCGCGCAGGCCGACTCCGCCGCGCAATGGGAAGCAGAGGGCCGCACCTTGTCCTGGCTGATCGAGCGCGAGCCGCAAGCCCGCGTGCTTGCCCTGTTCGCCTTCGGCGACAGCCTCAAGGAAGGCGCCAAAACCGCCATCGATGCCCTGCGCGAACGCGGTATCGACAGCCACCTGATCACCGGCGACAACCGTGGCAGCGCCAAGGTCGTCGCCGACGCCCTGGGCCTGGACGATGTGCACGCCGAAGTACTGCCCGGCGACAAGGCTGCCGTGGTCGGCGCGCTGCGCAAGGAAGGGAAAGTCGTGGCGATGGTCGGCGACGGCATCAACGACGCCCCGGCACTGGCCGCGGCGGACGTCGGCATCGCCATGGGCGGCGGCACCGACGTGGCCATGCATGCCGCCGGCATCACCCTGATGCGCGGCGACCCGCGCCTGGTCCCGGCGGCGCTGGACATCTCCCGGCGTACCTACGCGAAGATCCGCCAGAACCTGTTCTGGGCCTTCATCTACAACCTGGTGGGCATCCCGCTGGCCGCCTTCGGCCTGCTCAACCCCATGGTCGCCGGCGCGGCGATGGCCGCCTCCAGCGTCAGCGTGGTGAGCAACGCTCTGCTGCTCAAGCGCTGGAAACCACAGGATCAGAAATGACCTTGCCGCCCCCGAACCATCGGGGGCGGCCGTTCAAGAGGAATCGGCATGAACATCGGCGAAGCGGCGAAGAAGAGCGGCCTGACCGCGAAGATGATCCGCTACTACGAATCCACCGGCCTGCTCGCCCCCGCCGGCCGCAGCGCCAGCGGCTACCGGCACTACAGCGAGCAGGACCTGCACACCCTGGCCTTCATCCGCCGCTCGCGGGACTTTGGCTTCTCCCTGGAGGAGGTCGGCCAACTGCTCGCCCTCTGGCAGGACCGCCAGCGCGCCAGCGCTGACGTCAAGGCCCTGGCCGCCCGGCACATCGATGAGCTGAACCGCAAGATCGCCGAGCTGAGCAGCCTGCGCGATACGTTGCAGGAGCTGAGCGACCACTGCCAGGGCGACCATCGCCCGGACTGCCCGATCCTCAAGGACCTGGAGTCGGGAGCGTGCTGTCACTGACTATGATTTCAAACGAGCCTCGAGTGCCGCAACGGCACTTTTTGCACCTTCGCAATCTCGCTCCATAGCCAATCGCAGGTAACGCAACCGCTCCTCCTGCCCTCTGCGACTTACGGCCTTTGTGCGACGCGCTAGCTCAAAGTAGGCCTCCGCTTCGAATTCCGCTTGGGTCAGTTCGGGGAGTGGGAAGGCAGCACGCTGATTGTGCACACAAAGGCGGTAGGCAGGAGATTGCATCGGATAATACGCAGCGTGGCGCGGTGCCTGCTCAATGGCTTGCTTCAGGCCCCCCTGCATATCCTGCGGCGCCATCTGTTCCTGGCAGATACTCGGGCCAACCAAGGCCGCTGGCAGGAAATTCTGCTTCGCGCTGCGCATCAGTAGATCGCAGACAGCTTCCTGCTTCTCCGACGGCCCCACCGAGGGAATCCTGAGCGTCATCGCCAGCAAGTACTGGCCAGCCGCATTGCCCGCGTCAGCAGAGCGTCGCAATGCAGGCAACGCTTCCCTGGCGAAAGTCACATAGTTGACGAACTGGGTCTGCAAGGCCGGATCCGTCCCTCCCTGCATCGTCAGGAGGTCGTAGTCCTTGATCGAACTCTGCGACAGGGCCAGTAACTCGCGCGCCTGCGCCAGGTCGCTGTCACCTGGTGCGGCATGCGCGGCCAACGGCAGCAATGAGAGGAGCCAAGCCGCCGCGGCGAATTTCGAACGCATATCCAGATATCCCTTCCAGAAGATCAAGTCGCGAGTGTGTACCAGGCGCTCGCCCCCGGCAATTCAACCGCTCCGCTTACGCGCTGGCCACCGCCCGGCGACGCCAGATCGATGCCGGCAGCACCGTCACGGCGAGGCCGATGAAGACCAGCACGCAGGCCATCCAGTCCTGGGCGGTGAGGTCTTCACCCAGGAACAGCCAGCCCGACAACAGCCCGGACACCGGCACGGCCAGCGCAAAGGGCGTGACCTGGCTGGCCGGGTAGCGGCGCAGCAGGAAGCTCCACAGGCCGAAGCCGACGGTAGTGGCGAGAAAGGCGATGTAGAGCAGCGCACCTACCCCGTTCAAGCTGATGTTCACGACGGCGTGCTCGATGGCCTCGGGGCCTTCGAAGATCCACGACAGCACCAGCAGTGGCAGCGGCGGGATCAGGCTCACCCAACTGATCAGGCGCAGCATGTCGCTGGCGCCGGAGCGCTTGGTGGCGATGTTGGAGAAGGCCCAGGCAAGTGCGGCGGCGATCACCAGCAGGAAGGCCACCAGGCTGTCGCCCATGGGACGCTCCAGGCCAATCAGCAGCAGGCCGCCGGCGGCCAGCGCCAGGCCGATCAGAGCGCGCGCGCTGGGACGCTCGCCGAGGAAGGCGGCGGCGATCAGCACGGTGAAGAACACCTGGCTCTGCAGCACCAGCGACGACAGGCCCGCCGGCATACCGATATGCATGCCGACGAACAGCAGGCCGAACTTGACCACGCCGAGCAGCACACCGATCTGCACGATGCGCCAGAACGGTGCCGGCAGCGGACCGCGCAGGAAGATCAGCGGCAACGCCGCCAGGGCGAAGCGCAGGGCGCAGAACAGCAGAGGCGGGAAGTCATGCAGGCCGACCTTGATCACGACGAAGTTGACGCCCCAGATCAAGGTGACCAGCAAGGCGAGGAGAACGTGGCGAAGGGGCATGGCAGAGCGCTCGGGGTGGGATAAAGGAAAACTACCAGCCCACGCCTGAAATGTATGGATACAGTTGCGGCCTTACAGTTTTCCGAGATGATCTTCGTGGGATCTTTCATCCCGCCACGCGCACCGGAACGCCAGAGCTCGCGAGCAAGCCCGCTCCTACAAGGGCTCGATACGTAGTTTCGGCCAGCGCGCCGGCCAGTTCTTGGCGGCGAGGCGTGCGCGGTAGATGTCCGGCTTGCCGCGGAAGTGCTCGGTGGGCCTGACGCGCAGTTCCCAGATGTCATCGATGCCCAGCGGCGCCAGTAGCTGCAGGGACTCGTCGCTCAGCCGAACGGCCACAACGGTGCAGACTTCCGGCCAATGGATCATGGCGTCGGCGCAATCTCGGTAGGGCGAGTCGCCGTTGCGCAGATGCATCCGCGCCTGGTTACGCACGGACCAGGGTACATCCGTGCAGACGCCC
The DNA here is from genome assembly GCF_020401845.1 of Pseudomonas sp. HS-18. Classification (NCBI taxonomy): domain Bacteria; kingdom Pseudomonadati; phylum Pseudomonadota; class Gammaproteobacteria; order Pseudomonadales; family Pseudomonadaceae; genus Pseudomonas; species Pseudomonas sp. HS-18. Next base: position 991,215 of record NZ_CP084413.1, on the reverse strand, counting down.
AGCAGACGACGCTCCCAGGCGTAATCCGCTTCGGGCTCCAGGCAGTCGGCAGAGAAATACAGCACATCGATATCGCTCAACGGCGTGGGTTCGCCATAGCCATGCAAGGCGTCCCACACCGCGTTGCGCACGAAGCCCGCCGCAATCCAGGCGCCCGCGGGGCCGTGATCCCGCACGACGCGCAGCAGGTGCATGCGTTCAGGTTGCCCGGCGATCAGCGCGAGAAGCTCCCTCTCGCCGGGCGGTGGCATCAGGCCTGCTCCCAAGGCGGGGGCGGTGGCTCGTCGTTCTTCTGCGGGGAATCCTGGGCAGCGCGGCCAGCTTCGCGACGTTCCTGCTCGCGCATGGCGTCGGCGATCTCCCGCAGCACGGAGTCCACATCCGCCTCGTCTTCCGGGTCGTCGAAATGCCCGGTCAACTCGGTATCCGGCAGCAACTTGCCGTCCTCGTAGAGCGCCCACATTTCCTTGGCGTAGTGCGTGTACCTGAGCTCCGGGGCGAAGCGGCCGAAGTAGGCAGCCATGTTGCCCACGTCGCGCTCCAGCATACGGAAGGCGTGGTTGTTGCCGGCGGCATCGACGGCCTGCGGCAGGTCGATGATCACCGGGCCATCCGGGCCGACCAGTACGTTGAACTCCGACAGGTCGCCGTGCACCAGGCCCGCGCAGAGCATCATGACGATCTGGCGGATGAGGAATTCGTGGAAGTCGCGGGCCAGCTCCGGCTCCATCACCACGTCGTTCAGACGCGGCGCGGCGTCACCGTCTTCGTCGGCAACCATCTCCATCAGCAGTACGCCGTCAAGGAAGTCGTAGGGCTTGGGCACCCGCACTCCGGCGTTGGCCAGGCGGAACAGCGCAGCCACCTCGGCGTTCTGCCAGGCGTCTTCCTGCTCCTTGCGACCATACTTGGTGCCCTTGGCCATGGCGCGCGCCTGGCGGCTGTTGCGCACCTTGCGGCCTTCCTGGTACTCGGCGGCCTGGCGGAAGCTGCGCTTGTTCGCTTCCTTGTAGACCTTGGCGCAGCGCAGCTCTTCACCGCAGCGCACTACATAGACCGCTGCTTCCTTGCCGCTCATCAGCGGCCGCAATACTTCGTCGATCAGGCCGTCTTCGATCAACGGCTCTAGGCGTTTCGGGGTCTTCATCGGGCTTCCTGGCGTACCTCTCTGGGGCGCTGCGCTCCTTATACGGCAATCATCGACAACCGCCCAGTACGATCAGGGCTCAGGCGGCGTCAACTCGATACTTTCGGTCACGGCATCTTCCAGGCGCTGCAGTTCCAGCCCCAGCGCTTCATCACTGTCGGCGTAACGCTGGGCAATGTTGGCAAAGCCTTCGGCGACTTCCCCGAAAGCCTCCACCACGCGCGGGTCGAACTGGCTGCCGGCGCCGGCCTTGATGCGCTCGGCGGCTTCGTCCGGGGTCAGCGAGGTGCGATAGGCATGGCGGCAAGTGAATTCGTCATAGCAATCGATCAGCGAGAGCATCCGCGCGCCCAGGGGAATCTGCTCGCCAGCCAGGCCCGCCGGGAAGCCGCTGCCATCCCAGTGCTCGTGGTGGCTGTAGGCGATTTCCTTGGCGAAACGCAGGAAATCCGCCGGGGAGCCCAGCTTGCGCTCGGCCGCCGCCAGGGCATCTCGACCAACGGTGGTGTGGCTTTCGAGAATCAACCGGTCGGCCTCTTCCAACTGGCCGGGGCTGTGCAGGATTCGGTCGGGCACGGCGACCTTGCCGATGTCGTGCAGCTGCGCCGAGCGCACCAGCAACTCGATGTTCTCCACTGACAGCTCGGCGGCGAACTCGCTGTGCAGCGACAGCGCGCTGCCCAGCAGGCGCATGTAGTGCTCGATGCGCACCAGGTGGTTGCTGTGGGGGTTGTCGCGCAGGTCGCAGAGGGTCGCCATGGCTTCCAGGGTGGCGTCCTGGATGGCCTGCAGTTCGCGGGCGCGGCGACGCACCTCGAGTTCCAGGTACTCGCTCTTGTCGCGCAGGAAATCGGAATTGGCTTTCAGATTCAGGTGCGCGCGGATGCGCGCCAGGGTCACCGGCGGGCTGATCGGCTTGGTCAGGTAGTCCACCGCCCCCAGGTCCAGGCCCTTCTGCTCGTCGGCGGGGCTGACCATGCCGGTAAGGAAGATCACCGGGATGTCGCGGGTCAGCGGGTCGGCCTTGAGCTGGCGGCAGACTTCGTAGCCGTCCATCTCCGGCATCATGATGTCGAGCAACACCAGGTCCGGGCGCGGATCGCTCTGCATCAGGCGCAGCGCCTTCGGCCCGCTGGCGGCGACGCGCACCTGGTAGCGGTCCATCAGCAGTTCGCTCATGAGCATCAGATTGTCCGGCTGATCATCCACCACCAGGATCATCTCCTGCTCCGGCCGGTCCAGCATGCTATCCATCGCAACTCCTCGCATCGGTCAGATTCGTGACATGCCATGGGGGATCGGACCACCGCCCTGTCCGCGTGTTCCTGTCCCGCATTTCTCTATCTGCCACTTCATATACGGATATCGCGCTCCCTCGCGAGATTCACCAGACTCTCCAGGGCCCGCTCGAACTCGAAGCGCCGCACGCTCGTGGCGATGCCCTCATAGCCCTCATTGAAGACGCTGCGCAGCAGGCTTGCACGTTCGCCGAGCAACCTCCCTGCGCGCGGGTCGTCGGCGGCCAGCAGGTGCGCCAGGCGCCGGCAGACCTGTTCGACCTCGGCGTCGTTGCCGCTCTCCAGCAGCGCAGGCGCCGCCGCCGCGGCCGGCAGCATGGGCACCGGCAGCGGTTCGTGGCTGATGTTCTGCAGACTCAGGCTGGCCGAGTCGTCGACCCGCCCCATGGGCAGCCGGCACCAGAACAGGCTGCCACGGTTCGGCTCGCTCTCCACGCCGACGCTGCCGCCCATCGCCTCTGCCAGTTTCCTGCAGATCGCCAGGCCCAGGCCGGAGCCGCCGTAACGGCGGGTGATCGAGCTGTCCGCCTGCTGGAAGGATTCGAACAGGCGCTCCTGCTGCGGCTCGGAGATGCCGATGCCGGTATCGCGGAAGGCGAAGTAGAGCTGCAGGCTGTCTTCGTCCTCGTCCTCCAGGCGGACGATCAGCACCACCTCGCCCTGCTCGGTGAATTTCAGTGCGTTGTTGCCGTAGTTCATCAGGATCTGCCGCAGGCGCAACGAATCCCCCACCACCTGGGCGGGCACCCGCGGGTCGATCTCGCAGCGCACCGCCAGGCCCTTGCTCGCGGCGCGGATGTTGAACAGGTCGAACAGCTCGCCGAGCAGACGCTCCAGGTCGAAGGGGATGTGCTCGAACTCCAGCTTGCCCGCTTCCACGCGCGACAGGTCGAGGATGTCGCTGATCAGCTCCAGCAGGTACTGGCCCGAGCCCTGGATCTTGCCCAGGTAGTCCACCTGTTGCGGGTCCAGGGTGGTCTCCTGGAGCAGGTGCGCCAGGCCGATGATGATGTTCAGCGGCGTGCGTATCTCATGGCTCATGTTGGCCAGGAAGTCACTCTTGAGCTGCGCCGCCTCTTCCGCCAGGTCGCGGGCCTCGGCCAGCGCCAGTTCGGTGGCCTTGCGCGCGGTGACGTCGCGGCTGACGCCGACCAGGCCGAGCAGCCGCCCGTGGTCGTCGTGGAAGGCACTGCGCAGGGTATCGAAGAGCACCCGCCGGCCATCCGGATAGACCACCCAGCCTTCGCTGGCATAGGGCTCGCTCTCGTTGAGCGCCTGGCGGTCGCGCTCCTGCCGGCCGGCGCCGGCCGCGCGGCTGAACATCTGCTGGTCGCTGCGCCCGACGATGTCCTCCGGCGCGCGCCCCAGGCAGTCGGCGAAGGCCTGGTTGACCCCCAGGTAACGGCCCTGGGTGTCCTTGAACCAGATCGGGTCGGGGATCGAGTTGATCAGCGCCAGCAGAGTGCTGCGCTGGCGCCGCTCCTCTGCTTCGGCGCGCGCGCGCTCGGCCACCTGGATCGACAGCCGGCGGTTCCACACCAGCACAAAGGTCAGCAGGGCCAGCACGCCCACAACCCAGGGCCAGGCGATCTGCAGCAGGTGCATCCAGTCGAAGACGTCCAGCGACGGCAACCAGCGCGTCTGGATCGCCTCCTGCTCATTGCGGGTGATGTTGTTCAGTGCGCGGTCCAGCAGCGGCACCAGCGGCTCCAGCTCCTTGCGCGTGGCGAAGCGCACCTGGCTATTGCCCAGCCCGCTATCGCCGCGCACTTCCATGTTGGACAGGCCGAGCTGCTCGATCAGGAAGGTCGAGGTGATGAGGTTGCCCACATAGGCATCGGCACGCCCGATGGAGACGGCCTTGAGCGCGCTGGGCGAATCCTCCGCCAGCACGAAGTCGATCCCCGGCACCGCCTTGGCCAGCAGCTCATGGACGGCATAGCCCTGCTCCACCGCGACCCGGCGGCCGGACAGGTCGTCCAGCGTGCGGATGGTGCTGTCGCGCCGGGCGAAGATCAGGCTGCTGGTGGTGACGTAGGGCTGGGTAAAGCTCAGGAAGCGCTGGCGCTCGTCGGTGGCCGCCATGGACGGCAGCAGGTCCACCTCGCCTGCCTTCACCGCGGCCAGCACCTCTTCCCAGGTGTTGTACAGCACCGGCTGGACCGTCATGCCCAGGCGCTCGGAGATCAGCTGCAGGTAGTCGGCGCTGATGCCATGGAACTGGTCGAACTCGTCGATCACCTCGAACGGCGGCCAGCCGGCGCGGAACAGGCCGACACGGATCGGCTCATGGGCCGTGACGAAGGCACGCTCCTCATCGGACAGCGCCAGGCTTGCTGCTCGGGCCTGGGCGCACAGCGCAACGAGCAGCAGAAGGCAGCACAGGCAGAATCGGCGCAAGGGCATGGAGGTCTCTCTGGGAATACCCTGCAAGCGTAGCCCGGCCGGCGACAACGAGTTTGAAAACGCGATGCGGATTGCTGCTCCGCCAGGCCCGACGGAGAATCGCCCCAACGGCCATTGCCCCGGAGACAGCCATGACGACCACCCGACTTGACCCCGAGCGCTGCTGGCAGGCGGTCTGCGAGCGCGATGCGCGTTACGAGGGACGTTTCGTCTTCAGCGTGCGCTCCACCGGCGTCTACTGCCGGCCGAACTGCCCGGCACGCCGGCCATCACGGGAGAACGTGGCCTTCTATAGCGCCGCCGAGGCGGCCGAAGCTGCCGGTTTCCGCCCCTGCAAGCGCTGCTCGCCGCGCGGCCCGAGCCCGCGCGAGCAACTCGATGCGCTGGTTGCTGCGGCCTGCGAGCTGCTCGACAAGGCCGATAAGCCCCCGACCCTGGACGAACTGGCCAGCCGTATCGGTCTCTCCGCCTCGCACCTGGCCCGCGCCTTCAAGGCCCGCACCGGCCTCACGCCCCGAGCCTGGGCGGAATCCCGCCGCGAGCAGCGCCTGGCTGCCGCCCTGCCGCAATCGCGCTCGGTGCTCGACGCCGCGCTGGAGGCCGGCTACTCCGGCACCCGTGCCCTGTACGAAAGCGCCACGCCACTGAGCCCGGCACAACGCCGGCAGAAAGGCGCGGGTGAACGACTGCGCTATGCCATCGCGCCCTGCCCGCTCGGGCTGGTGCTGCTGGCGGCCACCGACAAGGGCGTCTGCGCCCTGCTCTTCGCCGACAACGCCAGCGAGCTGGAACGCCAGTTGGCCGATCGCTTCGCCGCCGCCGAGCGAACCCGCGACGACACGGGGCTGGGCGACTGGCTGCGCGAGGTGATCATCCAGCTGGAAGAGCCCGAACAGGCCGCCCACCTGCCGCTGGACCTGCACGGCAGCGCCTTCCAGCTGCGCGTCTGGCGCGCCCTCACGCGCATTCCCAGCGGCGAGACGCGGCGTTACGGCGAGCTGGCCGAGGAGCTGGGCACGCATCCGCGCGCCATCGCCCGCGCCTGCGCCAGCAACAACGTCGGCCTGCTGGTGCCGTGTCATCGCGTGGTCGGCGGCACCGGCGAAGGCGGCTATCGCTGGGGCTTGCCGCGCAAGCGCGAACTGCTGCGACGCGAGGGCGGCTCAGGCGACGCCGGCGAACTCCGCCACCGAGCCGATCAGGATCAGCACCCAGAGTAGGCCGCCGAGGATCAGGAAGGGCACGTTGTAGCGGGTCAGCGAGGCGTTGCCCTGGCCCAGCGGATCGCCGCTGGCCTCGTTGGCGCGGCGCTGGATGTTCGTCAGCGGAATGAGTGGCACCAGACCGAGGATGAGGAACGGCAGGCTGTAGTGGCTGAGTTCGGGAATCCGGCTGGTGAGCTTGTCGGCGACATTGGAGAGGATCAGCAGCACCACCGCCCAGGTGGCGTCGCTGCCATAACGCCAGGCCCTGCGCTGTTCCTCCGGCAGCGCTTCGTGCACGCGTCGGGCGAGGGAATGGATATAGAAGATCATGAACAGGCTGCGCAGCGGCGGGTTGATCTTGCGCGGCATGTGCGGCTTCTGGATCGACCAGTGCTTGTACATCCAGTAGAGGTTGAACAGTCCCAGCGTCGCCACATACAGCACGACCATCTTGGTAATGGAGATGACGAAGAACCGGCTGGCCTGTTCGGCGCCAGCATGCGTCTCGACCAATGGGGCTTCGGGGGCGCGGTAGGGATTTTCCATTTCCATGGCGAACATTCCTTTGAACTGAAGGCGCCATTGTGGGCCAGGGCTGGCGCCGGGGCCAAGCTGGCGCATGCGCACAGGCTCGCATCCCGTCGCACGGCTCTCGGGGACGGCACCGGGCTGTGCTAACGTTGCCCGCCTCAGCCCCGCCTTCCCATGCCCATGTCCTTCTGGCCAATGATTACCCGCCTCGGCGACAGCTCCCTGCTGGCGCCGGCCGCCGTGCTCGTCTTCTGCTGGCTGCTGTATCGCCGCCAGACCGCAAAGGCCGGGCTTTGGCTGCTGCTGTTCGGATTCTCGACCGCGCTGGTGGTGGGTTCGAAGCTGGCGTTCATGGGCTGGGGAATCGGAATTCCGAACCTGAACTTCACCGGCTTCTCCGGGCACAGCATGCTGGCTGGTGCCGTGCTGCCGACGCTGGCCGCGCAGCTCTTCACCACGCGCCGTGCCGGCCTGGCCGCCGCCGCGCTGGCGGCAGTGATCGCCGTGCTGGTCGGTCTCTCGCGGCTGGCGATCAATGTTCACTCGCCCTCCGAGGTCTACGCCGGCCTGGCGTTGGGCCTGGGCACCAGCGCGGCCTTCCTCGCCGCCACCCGTGCGCAGTTGCCGGCCTTCCATCCGGCCGCCCTGCTGCTGATACTCGCGCTGGCTCTCGGGCAGACCGTCACTGGCGTACGCGCTCCGACGCACCAATTGCTCGAGCGCATCGCCGCGCACCTGGCCGATCGCGATCAGCCGTTCCAGCGCGGGCAATGGGGCGGTCAGCCGGACGTCTGACCCTGTTTGTCGTTCGGTTTTCCGAACGAGGATTCCGGAAAAATCCGGATATCCGAATGACGGGGGACTTTTCGATCACCGCCATTCGAAAAATAACTGTTTAAATTCAAATAGTTAAATAAAAAATACAGCCTTGGCACGGAGCCTGCTCTGCTCCTCCTCGAACATGCGACCGGCCTGGAGTGAGCCTCGCCGGCGCAGGACTGAATAACAAACACAACCAGTCGAGGTAGTCTCCATGCGTTTCGCACCCCGTGCGTTGGGCGTCGCCATTGTCGCGGCCCTGCTCGCCACTCCCGTCGTCGCCGAAGAACTGACCGGTACCCTGAAGAAGATCAAGGACTCCGGCACCATCGTCCTCGGCCACCGTGACGCCTCCATCCCCTTCTCCTACCTCGGCAGCGATCCGCGTCAGCCGGAAGGTTATTCCCACGACCTGCAGATCAAGGTCGTCGAGGCCCTGAAGAAAGAGCTGAATGCTCCCGACCTGAAGGTTCGCTACAACCTGGTGACCTCCCAGACCCGTATCCCGCTGGTGCAGAACGGCACCGTGGACATCGAGTGCGGCTCCACCACCAACAACCTCGAGCGCCAGAAGCAGGTCGACTTCTCCGTCGGCATCTTCGAGGTCGGCACCCGCCTGCTGACCAAGACCAGCTCGGGCATCAACGACTTCCCGGATCTGAAGGGCAAGAACGTGGTGACCACCGCCGGCACCACTTCGGAGCGCCTGCTCAAGCAGATGAACGCCGATCAGAAGATGGGCATGAACATCATCTCGGCCAAGGACCACGGCGAGTCCTTCCTGATGCTCGAATCCGGCCGCGCCGTGGCCTTCATGATGGACGACGCGCTGCTCTATGGTGAAATGGCCAAGGCCAAGAAGCCCGACGACTGGCACGTGGTCGGCAAGCCGCAGTCTTACGAGATCTATGCGTGCATGGTCCGCAAGGGCGACGCACCGTTCAAGCAAGTGGTCGACAAGGCCATCTCCGACACCTTCGCCTCGGGTGAGGTCAACAAGATCTACGACAAGTGGTTCATGCAGCCCATTCCGCCGAAGAACCTGAACCTCAACTTCCCGATGAGTGATGAGCTCAAGAAGCTGATCGCCAATCCGACCGACAAGTCTGCCGAGCAGATGTAACGGTCGCGCCGGGTGCTGCCCACAAGGCGGCACCCGGCGGGGGATCGGGAGCGCACGCCATGCGCTCCCGGCCCACCTTTCCTGATGACGATGCCGGAACACCCGCTACCCGCGGGTGGCGGGCGGCCTTGCGCCCGCGTCCGGCCCCGTGCCGTACAAAGCCACCGTGAAACGCAATCGAGGGGAAACCCGTCATGGATTACAACTGGGACTGGGGCGTGTTCTTCAAGTCCACCGGGATTGGCGACGAGCGCTACCTGGACTGGTACATCACCGGCCTGGGCTGGACCATCGCCGTCTCGCTCGCGGCCTGGGTCATCGCCCTGGCGCTCGGCTCGCTGCTGGGCGTGATGCGCACCCTGCCCAACCGCTGGTTGTCGGGCATCGCCACCGCCTACGTGGAGCTGTTCCGCAACGTGCCGCTGCTGGTGCAGTTGTTCATCTGGTATTTCCTGGTGCCGGACTACCTGCCGCAGCCGATCCAGGACTGGTTCAAGCTGGGCATCGCCCCGGAAACCTCGGCCTTCATCAGCGTCGTCGTGTGCCTGGGCCTGTTCACCGCCGCGCGGGTCTGCGAGCAGGTGCGCACCGGCATCCAGGCGCTGCCCAAGGGCCAGCTCGCCGCCGCCAGTGCCGTGGGCTTCCGCCTGCCGGCGATCTACCGCCACGTGCTGCTGCCGCAGGCCTTCCGGATCATCATTCCGCCGCTGACCTCGGAATTCCTCAACGTCTTCAAGAACTCCTCGGTGGCCTCGCTGATCGGCCTGATGGAGCTGCTGGCGCAGACCAAGCAGACCGCCGAATTCAGCGCCAACCTGTTCGAGGCCTTCACCCTCGCCACCGCGATCTACTTCACCCTGAACATGAGCCTGATGCTGATCATGCGCATGGTCGAGAAGAAGGTCGCCGTGCCGGGCCTGATCTCCGTGGGAGGTAAATGATGGACTTCAGCCAGATCGTCCCCGCCCTCCCCGGCCTCTGGGAAGGCATGCTCACCACCCTGCAGCTGATGGTGCTGGGTGTGCTGGGCGGCGTGGTGCTGGGCACCATTCTCGCGCTGATGCGGCTGTCCAACAGCAAGCTGCTGTCGAACATCGCCGGCTTCTACGTGAACTACTTCCGCTCGATCCCGCTGCTGCTGGTGATCACCTGGTTCTACTTCGCGGTTCCGTTCATCCTGCGCTGGATCACCGGCCAGGACACCCCCGTGGGCGCGTTCACCTCGTGCCTGGTGGCCTTCATGATGTTCGAGGCGGCGTACTACTGCGAGATCGTCCGCGCCGGCATCCAGGCCATTCCGAAGGGCCAGATTGGCGCGTCCTACGCACTGGGCATGACCTACGGCCAGTCCATGCGCCTGATCATCCTCCCGCAGGCGTTCCGCAAGATGACCCCGCTGCTGCTGCAGCAGAGCATCATCCTGTTCCAGGACACCTCGCTGGTGTACTCGGTGGGCCTGATGGACTTCCTCAACGCCGCCCGCTCGCGTGGCGACATCATCGGCCAGCCCCATGAGTTCCTGATCTTCGCCGGTCTCGTCTACTTCGTCATCAGCTTCGCCGCGTCCCTCTGCGTGAAGCGCCTGCAGAAAAGGTTAACCGTATGATCTCCATCGATAACGTCAGCAAGTGGTACGGCGACTTCCAGGTTCTCACCGACTGCAACACCAAGGTCGCCAAGGGTGAAGTGGTGGTGGTCTGCGGGCCGTCCGGCTCGGGCAAGTCGACCCTGATCAAGTGCGTCAATGCGCTGGAACCCTTCCAGAAGGGCGACATCACCGTCGACGGCACCTCCATCGCCAACCCCAAGACCGACCTGCCGAAACTGCGCTCCCGGGTCGGCATGGTGTTCCAGCACTTCGAGCTGTTCCCGCACCTGACCATCACCGAAAACCTCACCATCGCCCAGCGCAAGGTGCTGGGACGGAGCAAGGAAGAGGCGATGGACAAGGGCCTGGCGCTGCTCGACCGCGTCGGCCTCAAGGCCCATGCGCACAAGCACCCCGGCCAGCTCTCCGGCGGCCAGCAGCAGCGCGTGGCGATCGCCCGCGCGCTGGCCATGGACCCGATCGTCATGCTGTTCGACGAGCCGACCTCGGCGCTCGACCCGGAGATGGTCAACGAGGTGCTCGACGTGATGGTCCAGCTCGCCCACGAAGGCATGACCATGATGTGCGTGACCCACGAGATGGGCTTCGCCCGCAAGGTCGCCGACCGGGTGATCTTCATGGACCGCGGGCAGATCGTCGAGGACTGCCCGAAGGAAGAATTCTTCGGCGACCTGCAGAACCGCGCCGAGCGCACCCAGCAGTTCCTCGCCAAGATCCTGCCGCACTGATCCCGCTGTTGTTCTACCCGAGTGCCCTGGCTCGCCTGGGCACTCAACCTCACCGCAAGCACAAGAATAAATAAGGAAGTCCCATGCGCGTGTTCCACTTCAGCAAGCTGCCCCTGGGCGTCGCGATCCTCGCGGCGAGTTCGTCGGTCTTCGCCGTCACCCTCGACGGCGGCGCGGTCGCAGCGCCGGATCAGTACGGCGCGAAAGTCGCCGCCGAGATCCTCAAGAAGGGCGGCAACGCCGTCGACGCCGCGGTCGCCACCGCCTTCACCCTCGCAGTCACCTACCCCGAAGCCGGCAACATCGGCGGCGGTGGTTTCATGACCCTCTACGTCGACGGCAAGCCGTACTTCCTCGACTACCGCGAGATCGCGCCGAAGGCCGCGACCAAGACCATGTACCTGAACGAGAAAGGCGAGGTGATCGAGAACCTCAGCCTGGTCGGCGCCAAGGCCGCCGGCGTGCCGGGTACCGTGATGGGCCTGTGGGAAGCGCACCAGCGCTTCGGCAAGCTGAAGTGGAGCGAGCTGCTGACCCCGGCCATCGGCTACGCGCAGACCGGCTTCAAGGTCGCCGACCAGCAGTACCAGTACCGCCAGGACGCCATCGCGCTGTTCAACGGCAAGACCAATTTCGGCGACTACTTCGGCACCATGAAACCGGGCGAAGTGTTCAAGCAGCCGGAACTGGCCAAGACCCTGGAGCGCATCGCCGACAAGGGCCCGGACGATTTCTACAAGGGCGAGACAGCCAAGCTGCTCATCGCGCAGATGAAGCAGGATGGCGGCCTGATCACTTCCGACGACCTGGTCGACTACAAGGCCAAGTGGCGCGAGCCGATGCGCATCGACTGGCAGGGCAACACCCTCTACACCGCACCGCTGCCCAGCTCCGGCGGCATCGCCCTGGCCCAGCTGATCGGCATCAAGGAACAGCGCGCCGCCGACTTCAAGGGCGTGGAGCTGAACTCCGCGAAGTACATCCACCTGCTCTCGGAGATCGAGAAGCGCGTGTTCGCCGACCGCGCCGACTACCTGGGCGACCCGGCGTTCTCCAAGGTCCCGGTGCAGCAACTCACCGATCCCAAGTACATCGCCAAGCGCGCGAAGGAAGTGAACCCGGACGCCATCTCGGCCACCGAGAAAGTCCGCCCCGGCCTCGAACCGCACCAGACCACGCACTTCTCCATCGTCGACAAGGACGGCAACGCCGTCAGCAACACCTACACCCTCAACTGGGACTTCGGCAGCGGCGTGGTGGTCAAGGGCGCCGGCTTCCTGCTCAACGACGAGATGGATGACTTCAGCTCCAAGCCGGGCGTGGCCAACGCCTTCGGCGTCGTGGGCAGCGACGCCAACGCCATCGAGCCGGGCAAGCGCATGCTCTCCTCCATGAGCCCGAGCATCGTCACCCGCGACGGCCACGTCAGCCTGGTGCTGGGCACGCCCGGCGGTTCGCGGATCTTCACCTCGATCTTCCAGGTGCTGAACAACGTCTACGACTTCCACCTGCCCCTGGAGAAGGCCGTGGCCGCGCAGCGTGTGCATCACCAACTGCTGCCGAAAGACACCATCTATTACGACGCGTACGCACCGCTCACCGGCAAGGTCGCCGATGAGCTCAAGGCCATGGGCTACACCCTGGAAGACCAGGGCTGGAACATGGGTGACATCCAGGCCATCCGTGTGAACGGCAAGGCACTGGAAACCGCCTCCGATCCGCGCGGCCGCGGCGTCGGGATGGTGGTCAAACCCTAAGCCCCGGCAGACGCACCGTGTGGTACCCGAGCCAGTCCATCGCCGCCCCCCGGCGTTGGGCTGGCTCGGCCCCGGCGACTGTGCTGCAATGCGCTTCCAGCCCATTGCCGCCGCCGCTCACCGTGAAGCCACGCCTCGTGCGCAACTACCTGCTGCCCTTCCTGCTGCTCCTGCTCACCCTGGGCTTCGGCTACGGCGGCTACCTGATCAGCGAAGGCGCCGGCACCCGCAGCCTGATCGAGTCCGGCGAGCGCCAGCTGGAACTGCACGCCCGTGGCGTGGAAAGCGAGATCAGCCGCTACACCTACCTGCCCAGCCTGCTGGAACTCGAAGGCAGCGTCAGCCGCCTGCTGGTGGACCCCACGCCGCTGCACCGCGACCGCGTCAATCATTACCTGGAAGGCCTCAACCGCCGCGCCGGCAGCCGCGCCGTCTACCTGCTGGACACCTCCGGCCGCGTGCTGGCCACCAGCAACTGGCAGGACGTCGACAGCTACCTGGGGGAGGACCTGTCCTTCCGCGCCTATTTCCAGGAAGCCGTACAGGGCCGCCCCGGCCGCTTCTACGGCATTGGCAGCACCACCGGCGAACCCGGCTACTACCTCGCCCACGGCCTGATCCACGGCGGCAGGATCGTCGGCGTGGCGGTGGTCAAGGTGAAGATGGAATCCCTGGAAGAGCGCTGGGAGAAGGCTCGACTACAGGCCTTCGTCAGCGACGAGAACGGCATCATCATCCTTTCCAGCGACCCGACCCTGCGCCTGAAGGCCGTGCGCCCGCTCAGCGATGCGGACAAGGAACGCCTGGCCCGCAGCCTGCAGTACTACTGGTGGGCGCTCAATGAATGGCAGCCGCTGGCGCGCCGACCGCTGGGCGAAGGCGTCGAGGAAATCAGCTTCGCGCCGGGCGAGCACGCCGACAGCCACAAGCCGCTCAGCTACCTGATGCAGACGCGCCAGCTCAGCGACACGCCGTGGAACTTCACCCTGCTCACCCCGCTGGCCGACCTGCGCCGCGAGGCGATGATCCACGGCATGCTCGCCGCCGCCGGCTTCGCCCTGTTCGCCTTCCTGCTGATTGCCTGGAACGAGCGGCGCAAGGTCATCGCCACCCGCCTCGCCGCCCGCGAAGCGCTGGAGCAGGCCAACAATGCGCTGGAGCGCCGCATCGCCGAGCGTACCGCCGACCTGCGCGCCAGCAACCAGCACCTGCGCGAACAGATCCGCGAGCGCCGCCAGGCCGAGGACACCTTGCGCAAGGCCCAGGACCGCCTCGTACAGGCCGGCAAGCTGGCGGTGATCGGGCAGATGTCCACCAGCATCGCCCATGAACTCAACCAGCCGCTGGCAGCACTGCGCACTCTGTCGAGCAACAGCGTGCGCTTCCTCGAACGCGGCAAGCTGGACGTCGCCAGCAGCAACCTCGAAGCCATCGCCGAGATGGTCGACCGCATGGGCCGCATCACCGCCAGCCTGCGCGCCTTCGCCCGGCGCGCCGACGACCACGGCCAGGCGACCTTGAGCAAGGCGGTGGACGCCGCCGTGATGGTGCTGCAGGGGCGGCTTTCCGAAGTGCCGGTAACCCTGCACCGCGATTACCCCGATGCGCACCTGGCCATCGACCAGACGCGCCTGGAACAGATACTGGTCAACCTGATCGCCAACGCCCTCGACGCCATGAGCGGCCAGAGCGACCGCCAGCTCTGGCTGGAAGGGCGTATCGAAGGTGACAACCACTACCGCCTCGTGGTGCGCGACAACGGTCCCGGCATTCCGCCGGACGCCCGCGTGCACCTGTTCGAGCCCTTCTTCACCACCAAGCCCGGCGAACTCGGCCTGGGCCTGGGCCTGACCCTTTCCGCCAGCCTCGCCACCGCCGCCGGCGGTTCCCTGGGCGTGGCCTACCCGGAAACCGGCGGCACCGCGTTCGAGCTGCACCTGCCGCTGCTGCCCGCCCTGGAGACACCCGCATGAGCGATCCATCCCTGCGCGTCCTGATCGTCGAGGACGACCCGCACGTACGGCTCGGCTGCCAGCAGGCGCTGGCCCTGGAGGACATCGAGACCGACAGCGTGGGCAGCGCCGAGGAAGCGCTGAAGAAAGTCGGCGCCGACTTCCCCGGCATCGTCGTCAGCGACATTCGCATGCCCGGCATGGACGGCCTGCAATTGCTGGAGAAGCTCAAGGAACGCGACCCCAGCCTGCCGGTGGTGCTGATCACCGGCCATGGCGACATCGCCATGGCGGTCAAGGCCATGCGCGACGGCGCCTACGACTTCATGGAAAAGCCCTTCTCCCCCGAGAAGCTGGTGGACACCGCGCGCCGTGCCCTGGCCCAGCGCGCCCTGACCCGCGAAGTCAGCCAACTGCGCCGCCAGCTCGCCGGCAAGCAGGCCCTGGAAAGCCGGCTGATCGGCCGCTCGCCGGCCATGCAGGCGCTGCGCGAGCTGATCGCCAACGTCGCCGACACCTCCGCCAACGTGCTCATCGAAGGCGAGACCGGCACCGGCAAGGAACTGGTCGCACGCTGCCTGCACGACTCCAGCCGGCGCCAGCCCAAACCCTTTGTCGCGCTCAACTGCGGCGGCCTGCCGGAAAGCCTGATCGACAGCGAAATCTTCGGCCACGAGGCCCACGCCTTCACCGGCGCCGGCAAGCGGCGGATCGGCAAGATCGAGCACGCCGACGGCGGCAGCCTGTTCCTCGACGAGATCGAGAGTATGCCGCTGAACCTGCAGATCAAGCTGCTGCGCGTGCTGCAGGAACAGCAGCTGGAACGCCTGGGCTCCAACGAACTGATCCGCGTGGATTGCCGGGTGATCGCCGCGACTAAGTCCGACCTCGCCGCCATGGGCCGTGAAGGCACTTTCCGCAGCGACCTCTACTACCGCCTCAACGTCATCACCCTGAACCTGCCGCCGTTGCGCGAACGCCGCGAAGACATCCTGATGCTCTTCGAGCACTTCCTGCAGCAATCCTCGCTGCGCTTCGACCGCCCCGCGCCGGCCATCGACAACGCAACCGCCGCCACCCTGATGGCCCACGACTGGCCGGGCAACGTGCGCGAACTGCGCAACGTCGCCGAACGCTTCGCCCTTGGCCTGCCGGTGCTGGCCGGCGGCAACCTCGGCCCGGACGCCGGCGAGCCGCGCTTCGCCGAAGCCGTGGAAGCCTTCGAGAAGAGCCTGCTGTCCACCGCCCTGGAACGCCACGCCGGCAACCTCAGCCAGGCGGCGCATGCATTGGGGATGGCCAAGACCACGCTGTTCGACAAGGTGAAGAAGTACGGCCTCAAGGGCGAGTGATACGGCGCGCGCACCACAATCCCACGCCGGTTCCCGTTGTGCTTCATCGCACACCCGAGCCGGTACCCAAGCGACGCGCAGGCCACTAGTATTGTGGCCTCGGAGCCGTCCATCGGTCGCTTGCAGTCCGCCATGAAAATTCAGCCGCTTCCTCCGCTCAATAGCCTGCTCGCCTTCGAGGCGGCCGCACGCCATCTGAGCTTCACCCTTGCCGCCAAGGAGCTGAACGTCACCCAGGGGGCGATCAGCCGTCAGGTGCGCTTGCTGGAGGACTACCTGGGCAAGACGCTGTTCCAGCGGACCACGCGCACCATCAACCTGACCCCGGCCGGCGTCCAGTACCACGAGACGGTTCGCGACTGTCTGCAGCATCTCGCCCGCGCCACCGGCGAGGTTCGCCAATGGCGCGGCGACCAGCAGGTGACGGTGGCCACCAGCACCGCGATGGCGTCGCTCTGGTTGCTGCCACGGGTGGCGGAGTTCCAGAGCCTGCACGAGGACATCGACCTGCGCATCATCGCCCATGACCACGTGAAGGACTTTTCGCGTCTGGAGAGCGACCTGGCGTTGTACTACTGCAGCACGCCGCCCAAGGGTATGGACGTGACGCCGTTGTTTTCCGAGGAAATCTTCCTGGTCTGCAGCCCGGCCTACCTGGCGAAGCATCCGCAGCTGGCCTCGCTCGACGGACTTTCTTCCTGCACCTGGCTGTGGCTGGAGGACTCGCAACGCGACTGGATCGGCTGGCCCGAATGGTTCGCTCGGGTGGGCCACCCGCCCTTGATCCCGAAGCATCGGATCAACATCAACAGCTACAGCATGCTGATTCAGTCGGCCGTCGCCGGGCAGGGCGTGGCGCTGGCCTGGAACAATCTGGTCGATGCCCCGCTGGCCAGTGGCGCGCTGGTCAGACCTAACGACACGATGTTGCAGACCGACGCGAAGTTCTGCCTGCTCGAAGCCGTGGATGGACGCGGACCACGGCACAGTGTGCGGCTGTTCCGCGACTGGTTGATGACCCAGTTGTCCGTGGCGGATTAAACCCTGAAACGACCGAAGCCGACCGCTTGTGACGGTCGGCTTCGGTGCTGTCAGGTGGCGCGATGGCCAATGCCAGCGGACGTCACACGGCGGGCACCAGCCCCCTGGCCATCCCGCCCAGTACCGGCTCGCGACTCGGCGAGGCACCCTGCTGGGAATACTCCTGGGCGGGCGCACGGTCGTCCCGGGGTGACCGGGGCGCACCGTCGAGCGACTCCTGGCGCAGGCTGCGGATCAGGGTGTAGCTCATCGCGGTCATCAGGAGTGCGATCGGCAGGCCGACGACGATGCTCGCCATCTGGATCGCCTTGAGTCCGCCCGCCAGCAGCAGCCCCGCGGCCACCGCCCCTTCCAGGATGCACCAGAGCAGCCTGATCCAGTTGGGCGGGGTGATGCTGCCCATGGCGTTCAAGGTGCACAGCACCTGGGTGCCGGCATCCGCCGTGGTGACGAAGTGCACCGCCAGCAGCAGGCAGACCAGCACGCAAAGCAGGGCGCCGACGGTCGGCCCCTTCAGCGAACCGAGCAGGGTGAAGGTGGCCGCCGTGGTTTCCTTCTGGGTCGCTTGCAGCACGCTGCCGCCTTCGAATTTCACCGGCTCGCGGACTTGCTCGGCACTGGCGACCGGCGGCTGGAACTGCTGGCGCGCGGTCAGTTCGCTCTTCAACGCCGCGCCGCCGAACACCGACATCCACAGGATGGTCACCATGGTAGGCACCACCAACGCACCGATCACCAGCTCACGAATGGTCCGGCCCTTGGAAATGCGCGCGATGAACAGGCCCACGAACGGTCCCCAGGTCATCCACCAGGGCCAGTAGAAGGCGGTCCACCAATTCTGCCAGCCGCTGTCCTTCTGGGTATCCATCCACAGGCTCAGGCCGACCAGGTTCTGCAGGTAGTCACCGGTGGACTCGAACATCAGGTTGAGGATGTAGCGGGTCGGCCCGATGGCCAGCACGATCAGCATCAGCGCGAACGACAGGTACATGTTGAGTGTCGAGAGCCGCTTCATGCCCCTGGAGAGGCCGGCGAGCAGCGACACGCAGGCGATGATGGTCACCGCCAGGATGATGGCGAGCTGGAAGCCGACACTGATGGGCAGCCCGAATACCTGATGCAGCCCGGTATTGATCTGTGCGACGCCCAGGCCCAGGGATTGCGAGACACCGAAGGCGGTGATGGCCACGCCGAGGATGTCCACCACATGGCCGATCCAGCCGTAGATGCGCTCGCCGATCAGCGGGTAGAGCAGCGAGCGCAGCGCCAGCGGCAAGCCTTTGCGGTAGGCGAAATAGGCCAGGCACAGGCCGATCAGGCTGAAGATCGCCCAGGGATGCAGACCCCAGTGATAGAGGGTGATCCGCATGGCCACGGTCGCCGCTTCGTCGCTCAGGCCCGCCGAGAAGGGATTGCCGGCGTAATGCAGCATCGGCTCGGCCACCGACCAGAAGATCAGGCCGATACCCATGCCAGCGCTGAACAGCATGGCGATCCAGGCGGCGAAGCTGAATTCGGGCTGGTCGTGTTCCGCCCCCAGTTTCAGCGCGCCGAAGCGGCTGATGCTGACGTAGAGCAGCAGGCACAGTGCACCGCTCACCAGCGCCAGGTAATACCACTTGAAGTTGTCGAGGATGAAGGTGGAGGCTGATTCGAACGTCTTCGCCGCCTGTTCGTTCTGGATCGCGCAGAACAGCACGAACAGGATCACGGTGGCGATGGACGTCAGGGTGACACTCGGATTGAGGCCTTTGAGCAGGCCCGACTCTGCACGCATGGTTATCCCCTATTATTTTTGTTCAAGGGTTGAGGATCTCGCGGCGGGTTCGCGGCTCAGGTATCCGCTCCTGGCAGCCATTACGGCACGCCTGCCACAAGATGATCGCCAGCCTGTCGCGGCCGGAGAACGTGACTACACCATGGTGGAGGCAGGTCGTTCGGACAACTCATTTATCCTCATCGACTCATTACCTGAACGCATCAATCGAGAAACCCGGCTTTCTCTGCCAACGCCTCTTGCTTCGCGCTCATCCCTTCGCTTCCGATCAACAAATTAATGATAAAAACTAATAAATAGAGGCGAAAAAATCGTTTGTCCGCCGCGTCATCTCTTGCCGACACTCGCCGCCAGGCCGTGGGAACACCCACCGAGCCCTTCCTTTCCGTGCCAGCAAGAGAAAACAACAATGACGACGACAACCGCCCCTTGCCTGATTGCCACCCATAACCTGGAAACCGTACTGGCGCCCATTCATCAAGCCCACGGCCTGACCAACGAGTACTACACCGAACAACGCCACTTCGAACTGGAGCGCGATCAACTGCTCGGGCGCAACTGGGCCTGCGTGGGTTTTGCCAGCGACCTGCCGAACAACAGCTACGTGAAACCGGTGGACTTCATGGGCCTGCCGTTGCTGCTGATGCGCAACCGCGAAGGCCTGGTGCAGGTGTTCCACAACGTGTGCAGCCACCGCGGCGTAAAGCTGGTGCAGGAAGCCGGTGACGTGCAGGGGGTGATCCGCTGCCCCTACCACTCCTGGACCTACGACCTGAACGGCGGCCTGAAAGGCACGCCGCACATTGGCGGCATCAACCAGCACAAGGACGAGCGCTTCGCCTGCGAGAAGCACGGCCTGAAGGCGCTGCGCAGCGCGATCTGGATGGACATGGTGTTCGTCAACCTGTCCGGCGATGCCCCGGCGCTGGAAGAACAGCTCGCCCCGCTGACCGAGCGCTGGACGCAATTCCTCGGCAACGACGGCCTGTCGCTGCTGCGTCGCGAAGCGAACAGCGGCGCCCTGAACATCAACGTGGCGTGCAACTGGAAGCTGGCGGTGGAGAACTACTGCGAGGCCTATCACCTGCCGTGGGTGCACCCGAGCCTGAACAGCTACTCGCGCCTGGAAGACCACTACAACATCCTGTTCGACCAGTTCGCCGGCCAGGGCAGCCATGCCTACAACCTGTCCGACGTCGCCGGCACCCACCTGCCGATGTTCCCGTCCTGGCCGAAGGACCGTCTGCGCACCGCCGAATACGTGGCGTTCTTCCCCAACGTGCTGCTGGGCATTCAGGCCGACCACGCCTTCGCCATGATGCTGGAGCCGGTCGCACCCGGTAAGACCGTCGAGCACCTGCGGGTGTTCTATGTCGGCGACGAGGCGCTCGACGACAGCTACGAAACCGCGCGCAACGCGGTCCTGGAATCCTGGCGCGTGGTGTTCGCCGAAGACATCGCCTCGGTCGAGGGCATGCAGCAGGGTCGCCATTCCCCTGGCTACAGCGGCGGCGCCTTCTCCCCGGAGATGGACCTGCCCACGCACTACTTCCACCAGTGGGCCGCGCGCCAGTTGCTCGATTACGCGCAGAAAGCCTGAGGGGCTCGCCATGCAGAAGATCCCCCCGCACTGGCTGAACTTCATCGACGGCCAGTGGTGCGACAGTGAGCAGCGCCTGGTCGTCAACAACCCCGGCACCGGCGAGCCGGTGGCCAGCATCGCCCAGGCCGGCGTGGCCGATGCCCAGCGCGCGCTGCAATCGGCGCGGCGCTGCGTCGACAGCGGCGAGTTGACCCGCCCGCGTCCGGCGCAACGGGTCGCCTGGCTGCTGGCAATCGCCGCGCAGATTCGCGCGGTGATCGACGACGGCGCCTGGGTGCTGTGCCAGGAGAACGGCAAGGCCCTGCGCGATGCGCGCGACGAGTTCATCGAGGCGGCGCGCTACTTCGAGTACTACGCCGGCATGGCCGACAAGATCGAGGGCACCTCGATTCCGCTGGGCAACGGCTACATGGACTTCACCGTCTACGAACCGATGGGCGTGTCGTTGCAGATCGTGCCGTGGAACTTCCCGGTGTCGATCTGCGCCCGCTCGCTGGCACCGGCCCTGGCGGCCGGCAACGCGGTAGTGATCAAGTCGCCGGAGTTGTCGCCGCTGGGCCTCTGCGTGCTGCTGCAAGCCATCGAACGCGCCGGTCTGCCGCACGGCGCGGTCAACCTGCTGTGCGGTCGTGGGCGGGAAATCGGCGCATACCTGGCGGGGCATCGCGACGTCGACCAGATCGTCTTCACCGGCTCGGTCCCCACGGGCCAGAGCATCCTCCGTGGCGCCGCCGAGCGGGCCATTCCCAGCGTCATGGAATTGGGCGGCAAATCGGCCGCGCTGGTGTTCGCCGATGCCGACCGCGCGCAACTGCTGAGCAGTGTGCGCAACGGCATCTTCTTCAATGCCGGCCAGGTGTGCTCAGCCATGTCGCGCTTGCTGGTGCAGCGCTCGGTGTACGAGGAGGTCATCGCGGACGTGGTGGCCATGGCCGAAGGCCTGAGCGTCGGCCTGGGCCAGGACAATCCCGACCACACGCCGGTGATCTCGGCGAGTCAGTTGCAGGGCATCCAGGCCCTGTGCCGACGCGCCCAGGAACAGGGGGCGGTGGTCGCCACCGGCGGCGAGGCGCTCAGTGGCCGGCGCGGGCACTACATGGCGCCGACGGTGTTGCGCGACGTGCGCCCGGAGATGGAAATCGCCCAGACCGAGGTGTTCGGCCCGGTGCTCGCGGTCATGCCGTTCGATACCGAGGAGGAAGCCCTCGCCATCGCCAACGGCACCGACTTCGGCCTGGTCGCCGGGGTCTTCACCCAGGACCTGAACCGGGCGTTGCGCTGCGCGCGGCGCCTGCGCGCCGGCCAGGTGTTCGTCAACGAATGGTACGCCGGCGGCATCGAAACGCCTTTCGGCGGCGTCGGGCTCTCCGGTTTCGGCCGGGAGAAAGGCCAGGAAGCGCTCTACAGCTACGTGCGGACCAAGAACCTGGCCGTGCGCATCCAGGGCGAGTGAGGAGATGCCGCGATGAAGAAATGGCTCTGTGTTATCTGTGGCCTGATCTACGACGAGGCCCTGGGCTGGCCGGACGACGGCATCGTCGCCGGCACCCGCTGGGAGGACGTGCCCGAGGATTGGCTGTGCCCCGAGTGCAAGGTCGGCAAGGCCGATTTCGAGATGATCGAGATCAGTGAGCCGGTGAAGGCCGTGGCTGCTTCAGCGGTCATTAGCACGCAGCCGTCGAAGGCCACACCGACCACGCAACCGACCGCTCAGCCCATCGTCATCATCGGCAGCGGGCATGCCGGTTACGGCCTGGCCCAGGCGCTGCGCAAGGCCGATCCGCACCTGGACATCCGCGTGCTGACCGAGGAGTCCGGGCACCTGTACGCCAAGCCGGCGCTGTCCATCGCGCTGGCGCAACAACGCGACGCGGCCGCCCTGGCGACGGAAAGCCCGCTGGCGCTGGAGCGCCGCCTGGGCATCCGCATCTACCCGCACTGCCGGGTCGAGCGCATCGACGCCCAGGCCCGTCGCCTGCACACCAGCCTCGGTGACATCGACTACGGCCAATTGGTGCTGGCCACCGGCGCCTCGCCGCTGCGCCTGCCCATCGAGGGCTGTGCCGAGGCACTGCTGAGCGTCAACAGCCTGCGCGACTACCAGACCTTCCGCGCACGCCTGGACCGCGGCGCGCAGCGCATCGCGATCCTCGGCGACGGATTGATCGGCTGCGAGTTCGCCAATGACCTGGCGAGCAACGGGTATGCCGTGCGGGTGATCGGCCTCGGCGCCTGGCCGATGGAACGCCTGCTGCCCGAAACGGCGGGTCGGCACCTCCAGCAGGCACTCGCCGAACTGGGCGTGCAGTGGCACTTGCGCACGACCTTGCAGCGCATCGAGACCACCGCCAACGGCTATCGATTGAACCTGGCCGATGGCCAGAGCGTCGAGGCCGACCTGGTGCTGTCGGCGGTGGGCCTGCGCCCCAACCTGGAACTGGCACAAACCGCTGGCCTCGACTGCGGCCGCGGAATCAAGGTCGACGCCCATCTGCGCAGTTCGCAGCCGGGCATCTTCGCCCTGGGCGACTGCATCGAAATCGACGGTCAACTGCTGCCTTACCTCGCGCCGATCAACGAGGGCATCCGCGCCCTGGCCAGGACCCTGCTGGGCCAGCCCACACCGGTCAGCTACCCGCTGATGCCGGTGACGGTGAAGACCCCGGCGGCGCCGCTGTGCCTGTTGCCGCCCGCACCGGATTGCCCCGGCGACTGGCACTGCGAGAGCACCGGCGATGGCCTGAGCGCGGCCTTCCACGACAGCGCGGGCGCGCTGCGCGGCTTCGTCCTCCTCGGGCGCCAGGCGCAATTGAACCGAAATGCCTGGCTGCAGAACTGCCAGGCCACCCAACAGCACGTGGCGTGAGAGCCGACCCATGAACAGTTTCGTCAACCTGCCCCACGATGATCAGAGTTGCGGCTGGTACGCCGCCTTGCCCGCTCCCCTGCCCTGCCAACGCCTGAGCGGCGAGCAGAACGCCGACGCGGTGGTGATCGGCGCCGGCTTCGCCGGGCTGGCCGCCGCACGGCGCCTGGCCGAGCTCCAGCCGCAGTCGCGCATCCTGCTGGTGGATGCCCAGCGCGTCGGCTACGGCGCCTCCGGGCGCAACTCCGGCTTCGTCATCGACCTGCCGCACAAGTTCGCCCTGGAACATCCCGATCCCCAACACAAGCAACGCCTGCTGGGCCTCAACCGCGCCGCCATCGCGCAACTGCAAACCCTGATTGGCCGCCACGGCATCGACTGCCAGTGGTCCCACGCCGGCAAGTACCAGGGCGCGGTAGGCGCGCGCGGGCTTGCCTATCTCGAGCATTTCCAGAAGCTGATGAGCGAACTGGGCGAGCCCTATCGCCTGGTGGAACGTGACGAACTGGCCGGCGTGCTGGGCAGCCCGTACTACAGCCGCGCCATCTTCACCCCCGGCTGCTACCTTATGCAGCCGGCGGCACTGGTACGCGGCCTGGGCAGTTCACTGCCGGGCAACGTCGAGTTGCTGGAAGAATCACCCATCCGCCGCCTGGAGCGCGACGCCAGCGGACGCTGGCTACTGCACGGCGACACCGGGCTGATCCGCACGCCGCAGGTATTGCTGGGCACCAGCATCTTCACCCAGGAGTTCGGCTTCCTGCGCAATCGCCTGCTGCCGGTGATGACCTTCGCCAGTTGGACACGCCCGCTGAGCGACGCCGAAATGGCCAGCAGCGGTATCCAGGCCGACTGGGGCCTGACCCCCGCCGACCACGCCGGCACCACGGTACGGATGACCCAGGACCGCCGGCTGATCATCCGCAACACCTACAAGCACGTGCCGCGCTACGGCCGCAGCATTGGCGACGGCACCCGCGAAAAAATCCGCGCGGACCACCGCAAGGCCTTCCTGGCGCGTTACCCGCAACTCGCCCAGGTGCCCTTCACCCACACCTGGGGCGGGGTCTATGCCATCTCGCGCAACTTCACCAACTTCTTCGGCCAACTGGACGACGGGCTCTTCGCCACTGCCTGCGACAACGGCGTCGGCGCCGCCTGGGGCACCATCTCCGGCACGCTGCTGGCCGACCTGGCGGCGGGCGTGCAGTCCACTCAGCTCGACGACATTCGCGCGGTCACCGGCATGCCCTCGCTGAACCCGCCGGAGCCGTTCCTCGGCCTGGGCGTGCGCACGCGCATCCGCTGGGCGGCGTGGAACAGCCGGAGCGAACTATGAGCCAGGCAACCAGCGGGCGCGGGCCGGTGCTATTGGTCGATCACCGCGATCTGGCATTCACCCCGCGCGGCGGCCCTCCCGGTGCCGCCAGCGTGGCCCGCGCCATCAGCAACGAGGTGTCGCCGAACCTGGGCATCGGCTTCGCCCGCTGGGAAGGCGCGGAGGTCGCCTGGAGCCTGCTCTACGACGAAGTGATCTTCGTCATCGAGGGCTGCTTCGAGCTGCGCGCGAACGGCGAGTTGTACCGGGTGCAGCCCGGGCAACTGCTGTGGATTCCCGAGGGCACCGAGCTGGTCTACGGCGGCCATGCACTGTTCGGCTACGTCGTCCACCCCGGCGACTGGAAGCAGCGCCACGGTCTCGACTGAAGAACGCGCGCGTCGATCAACCTGGAGCCCTCCCTTGCTCACACTCACCCGAACCTTCGGTACGCTCTACCTGGCGACCTTGCTGATGCAACTGGGCTCCAGCCTGCTGATGACCTACTTGGCCCTGCACCTGGATGCCGGCGGTGTCGCCGCGCGCTGGGGTGGCGCGCTGATGGCCGCCAATGCGCTGGGAATGGTCCTGGGTGGTCGTGTCGGTTACTGGCTGATTGGCCGCGTCGCCCATGTCCGGGCATTCGTGGCCGGCGCCGGGGTGATCGTCAGCGCCGCGCTCTGCCACCAGCTCAGCGACTGGCTGCCGCTGTGGCTGCTGCTGCGCTTCATCGTCGGCGCGGCGATGATGTGCCAGTTGATGGTCATCGAAAGCTGGCTCAATGGCTGCGCCCCCGGCGAGCGCCGGGGCGGCGCCCTCTCGCTGTACATGGTGGCCAGCTATGTCGGGATGATGCTGGGGCAACTGCTGCTCAGCCTCGGCGACGGGCTCGATGCACGGACCTTGAGTGGCGTGGCCATCGCCTTCGCCATCGGGCTGCTGCCGATGGCCCTGCATCGCGGCGCGCAGCCCAGCGCCCTGCAACAGGCCAGGGTCTCGCCGCTGCTCTACCTGCGGCGCCTGCCGCAGGCGCTCGGCACGGTATTCGCCTCGGGCCTGCTCAATGGCTGCTTCTACGGCCTGACGCCGATCTTCGCCGCGCACCTGGGCTTCACGCCCGCCCAGGTCGGCCAGTTCATGGCGCTGACCATCGCCGCCGGGCTGCTCGCCCAACTGCCGCTGGGCAAACTGTCGGACCGGGTTTCCCGCGTCACCCTGGTACGCCTGATCGCCCTCTTGCTGGTGGTGGTCTTCCTGCCGCTGGCCTTGCTGAAGACGCCCGCGCACAGCGTCGTGCTGCTCGCCGGAGCGCTCATCGGCTTCCTGCAGTTCTGTCTCTACCCGCTGGGCATTGCCCATGCCAACCACAGCCTGGAGCCGCAACTGCGCGTCTCGGTCTCGGGCGTGCTGCTGGCCACCTTCGGCATCGGCGCCACGCTCGGCCCGCTGCTCGCCGGGCTGCTGATGGAGCATGCCGGCCCGCAGGCGCTCTATCTGTTCGGCATCGCCGTGGCCGCGAGCGTCGCCTGCCTGGTCAGGCAGCGGCGCAGCGGCAGCGACTCGGAGATCACCTACAGCCAGTGCGGTGAAAAACGATGGTGGTCCGGGACGCCCGTCGACTTATCTGCTGGCTCGCCCCAAGTCCTTGAGTCAACCTCCCGATTAATGCCCCCTGCCACTCCGGTCGTTAGCATCGGCAGCCACGGTCAATGAAGACCTGTCCCATTGATCTCCCTCGCCGGCTCCCCGAAACTATCACCCTTTGAACCGGCCGCACGAGCGGGAGCCACCATGTCCACCCAAGCCGAAACCCTCTGGAACCAGCTCTGCGCCGACGCCGGCGTCGACCCGCAGCAGCGCATGGCCGCGCGTCGCGCCATCCTCGCCGACAGCAACGCGCTGGACGCCACCGTCTACCGTCCTGACGACAACGACCCTGACGCCGAAGAACTGGACATGGGCGACGCCAAGGTGCTGTTCATCGGCCCCTTCGAGGCGCCCACCGAGTGGGACGCCGCCGAGCGCGAGGGCTTCTTCGACGACGCCGACCCGGCGCTGTTCTTCAGCGTCCGCATCGAGTGCGAAGCCGAGCCGGGCACCTCGGGATTCTTCGTTCCAGAAGTGGGCGACTACCTGGCGGTGATGGACGCCGGCAAGATCCAGATGTACTTCCTCCACGACTGGCGCGAAGACGAGGACGGCTGCACCTGCGTGCTGATCCGCGACGATATCCAGCTCTGACGCGCACCCCCTTCACGCCCGGAAATGAAAAAGCCCGTTCAATCGAACGGGCTTTTTATTGGCGCGCGGAACGCTATCAATTAACCGACAGCTGGTCCTGCTTCATCTTGCTGGTGTCCAGGTGCAGCAGGCCGAACGCGGTGCCGTAGAAGATGTTGCCCTTGGTATCGACCTTGATCGGTGCGTACATGCCGTTGTAGATCGGATCGCTACCCTCGCGGATGGTCAGCACGGTCTTGCCGGTGTCCAGGTCCATGCCGATGTGATGGCGATCGTTCCAGGCGTTGTTGAAGTACCCATCGACAAGGGCCATGTGGCCTTCGCCGGAAATCATCGGCACCACGGAAATCGACGATACGTCGTTGCGTCCCCACAGTTGCTTCCACTCATGGGTCTGGCTGTTCCAGCGGAAGCTCGCTGCACCCAACGGTCCCGGGCGCGTCGCGCCGAGCAGGGTGCTGACGTAGTAGGGGCTCGGATCGAGGGTCTTCTCGTCGGCGCTGCGGATGTTGTTCACCACGAAGGCGTAGTCGCCGTAGACCGCCACCGACTGCTCTGACTGCACCGTGTCGGTACCGGGGATTTCCACCTTGCGCTGGTCGGCGATACGCGGGCTGGCGGTGCCCGGCTTCTGCTTCCAGCCGGCGGGAATCTGGTCGCGCCAGAAGGCGACCATGCTCATGTTCTTCGCGCCGTCGGTGATCACCACCAGCTTGTCTTCATCGGGCCCGAAGCCCATCAGCGTCGGCGTGGCGCCGGTGCCATCGGCCAGCTTGGGCGCCGGCATGCGGATGCCGCGCTCGTACCCGGCCTTCCAGGCGCCGCTGGCTTCGTCGTCGTGGATCTTGCCATCCTTGTCCACCACCAGTCGGTACATGGTGGTGTTCGAGGCGACATAGATGGCGCCTCCGTTCGCTTCCGGGCCAGTGGCGAAACTGTTGAGGAAGAGTTCGTCATCGCCGGCGACGGTGTAGCTGTCGATCACCTCCAGCGTGTCGCGGTTGAGCGTGATGATCTTGCCGCCCAGGGTGTTGACCACGACGAAGCCGTTGTAGCTCATGCTCATGCCGAACAGCATGTCGCCGGGGAAGCGGGTACCGCGCTTGACCTTCTCGTTGTCGAACAGGCCTACCGGAATCGCGCTGACCTTGCCTAGCTTCATCACCGAATCGGCCCGCTTGGGGTCGGCCTGGTCGATGCGGAATATCTGCCGGCCGTTGCAGCCGACGAAGGCATCTTCCCGGGTCAGCAGCGCATAAACAGAGCCGTTGAGCGCCTGGTCCGAGGCAGCGGTGAGCATGCGGTTCGGCTGCGCCTTCATGTAGTCGAGCAGGCCCTTCTCGTCCTTCGCATCGAGGAACTTCTGCACCGCCCTGGACTGCTCGACGCGCTGCTGGGCAGTAACGGGCGTGTAGTTGGGCAGCTTGACCGGAATATCGGCACGCGCCAGCTCGGTGAGCTTGCCGCCCTCCAGGCTGACCTTGCGCAACGCAAAGCCCGACCACCAGAAATACACCGGCTTGCCGTCCACGGTGTCGGAGAAGATCGGCAGGCCCACGCCTTCGCCGGGCAGGAACTGCACCGACTCAGGGGTAACGTCGTACGCACCGCGGGCCACCGGGAAGCCGACGCTGTCGGTGGCGCCATCGTTCCAGTGCGTCTGGTTGTTGTAGGACTGGGCGAGGTACGGATTCTGCGCGGGCCACGCCGGCTCGGCGGCGTGGGCCAGCCCGCCGCACAGGGCGAGCGCAACGGAAAACGGAAGCAGACGAAGGGAAGGCATGCAACGACGGGACATCGACGGACTCCTGCGAATGAGCGGCGCCATGGATCACTTCGGGAGAGCGAGCGCCGACGGACCGAATCACCGTACGGGTGCCGCAAACGGGTAGTGACCACCCGAATCAGGGAGCAGAACGGAAAACGACGCGTCCGGTCGCGCGGAGACATTCGTCCGTCAGACGGCTGCCTTCATAAGGCTCGCGAAGCAGCACGCCTCACACTGCCGGGAGCAATCCCGATGCAGCGCTTGAACGCCCGGCTGAACGCCGCTTCGGACTGGTAACCCAGGCGCTCGGCCAATTCCGCCACCGCGATCTCGCGCTCCTGCAGCCAGCTCAGCGCCACATGCATGCGCCAGCGGGTGACGTACTGCATGGGCGGCATGCCGACCCGCTCGGCAAAGCGTGCGGCAAAGGCGGAGCGCGACATGGCCGCCGCATCCGCCAGCGCCGGCAGGTTCCAGTCCCGCGCCGGCTCGCGGTGGATCAGGCTCAGTGCGCGGCCTAATTGGCGATCCTGCAGGGCGCCGAGCCAGCCGGACTGGGCGGCGGGGTCCTGCTCGATCCAGGCGCGAATGGCCTGGATCACCAGGATGTCAGCCAGGCGGGTGATCACCGTCTCGCCGCCGGGGCGCATGGCCCGAGCCTCGTTCTCCATCAACTGCAGGGTGCTCATCAGCCAGTCGCGCTGGCCGGGGTCACGCACCTGCGCTTCCAGCACGCGCGGCAGCAGGCGCACCAGCTGCAACGCAGCGGGGTGGTCGAAGCGCACCGCGCCACAGATCATCGCGGTCGGCTCGCCACCGCCGCCCTGGCGCAGCACTTCGTAACGGTCACTGGCGTAGGCGCGTGTCAGGTCGAACAACCCCGCCGCAGGCTCACCCGGCGCGCTCACCAACCGGTGGCCCTCACCGTGGGGCACCAGCACCAGGTCGCCCGGCGCCAGACAACGTGGCTCATCTCCCTCGGCTTCCAGCCAGCATTCGCCGACGGTCAGCACATGGAACATCAGGCACTGCGGCATCGCCGGCAGATCCAGCCCCCAGGGCGCAGTGAACTCCGAGCGGCAATAGAAGGTGCCGCTCATGCGCAGGAAATGCAGAGCCTCGCCCAGGGGATCGGTGGAGGCCCAGGCGTCGGTGAGGTCCGGTATGGCGGTAGGAGCGTTCATGGCCGTGAGACTGCTACGGCAGTTGGGCGGCGTCCAGCAGGTCTGGACGAATGAGCATGAAGCGTCGATTTTCAGGCATTAACCGTCCAGCAATTCAGCGAGAGACTGAACCCAGGCCAACGATCCCACGGCGGGCGCCGCGGGACGGCCAAAGCGAGGACACTGCCATGATCACCGTAATGGGAGCCACCGGCCGCACCGGTTCGAGAATCTGCCAGAACCTGCTGGATGCCGGCGTGCCGGTTCTTGCCCTCGGCCGCAACGCCGAACGCCTGGAGGCAATGGCCGCCGCCGGGGCCCGGATTGCCGTGGGCGAGCCGCATGACGCCGCCTTTCTCACCAAGGCCTTCCACGGCGCCGACGCGGTCTACACCCTGCTCGCCTACGGGCCCGACACCGAGGACTACCGCCACCAGCAGGCTGCCCAGGGGGAAGCGATACTCCAGGCCATTCGCTCCAGCGCTGTGCGCCGGGTGGTCTTCCTCAGCAGCGTGGGTGCCGAGGTGGCTTCCGGTACCGGGCCGATCATCAGCATGCACGACCAGGAGCAGCGCCTGCGCCAGTTGCCCCGGCAAGTGAATGTACTGATGCTGCGCTCCGGCGCGCTGTTCGAGAACCTGTACGGCGCGCTGGAAATCGTCCGCGCCTACGACTGCTACAGCGACGCGGTGGCAGCGGATGTGCCAGTCCCGATGGTCGCCACGCAGGATGTCGCCGATGCCGCCAGCCATGCCCTGCTGGACCGCAGTTGGCAGGGGGTGCTGACCCGCGAAGTACTCGGCCAGCGCGATATCAGCTACGCCGAGGCGACCCGCCTGCTGGGGGCAGCCATCGGCCGTCCGGAGCTGCCCTACGTAGCGGTGTCGCCGCAGGAACTGAGCGGCGCCCTGCAGGAGGCCGGCTATTCCCCCAGCGTCGCCGCGTGCTACGCCGAACTGGGCGAGGCGATCAGCAGCGGACGGGTACGGGCGCAGGAAGCACGCTCGCCGGCCAATACGACGGCGACCCGCTTCGAGGACTTCGCCCAGGCCTGGGCCAAAGCTTACCGGGCCTTGCCCTGAGGCGATGCCTTCGGTCAGAGCAACATAATTTCCTACAAATATCTCGGAAGACCCTGATGAATTTGGCGCTGGTCCGCTGTCTAGAGTACTCGCCCATTTGCAAACGGCCGGACCACCGCCATGAACCACGCTCCCGACAGTCTCTGGGTCGATGTGCAGACCTGGTCTCCCTACCACCCGCAACGCATCCTTCACGGCCGCATCAGCCGCGAGGATTACCTGGCCCTGCGCAACGGTCGCGCGCCCTTGGAGGTACGCCTGGGCGACTGCCAGAGCCGTCACTGCCCGACCGGCCCGGTGCAGGACCTGTTCCTCAGCGGCTCGCACATCCTCAATGTCACCCCGGCCGAACGGGTGGCCTGAACGACGAGGGACAGTCGCACCGCTCAATCAGAAGAACCTGACAGAGGCAGCGCGGAGCGAACGCTATGGTTCGCCACCTCTTTTCACCTTCCTTCGAGCGCCGTGGCAATGAACGAACATCTCAAGGTCGAAGTCGTGGTTCGCGCGCACAACCGCGAATCCTCAGTGCTCCAGGGCTGGATCAGCCAAGGCGACTATATCGCCCTGTGTGATGGCCACGCCCCCACCGTGGTGCGGCTGAACGACTGCCAGTCCGACTCGGGGCTGGTGCAGCATACGGAAGACCTGTTCCTGCGCAGCGCCTACATCCTGAGCATCGAGCTGCTCGAGCGTCTGCCGCGCTATCAGTCGGCCATGCCTCGATAGACGTAGGTCATCGGCCGCGGCCCCGGAAGGTAATCCTGGCTCAGTTCGCGTAGCTGGAAGCCGCCGGACTCGATCAGCGCCGGCATGTCGCGATCCAGGTGACAGCCTCCGGCCAGCGGCCTCCAGACCGGCGTCAACCGGTGCTGCCAGGCGCGGACACCGGCATCCGGCGCCAGGCCATGTTCGCAGAAGAGGAACTCGCCGCCGGGCTTGAGAACCCGGCGCATCTCCCGCAGTGCGGCCAGCGCATCGGGGATGCTGCACAGGGTGAACGTGCAGACGATGCTGTCGAAGCTGCCTGCGTCGGCGCGGATCTGCCCGAGTTCCAGCGCCACCATTTCCACCGGAATTTGAATCGCTTCGGCACGGCTGCCGGCGAGCTTCTGCATTTGCGCCGCGGGGTCGACGCCGACGATTGTCGACACTTTCGCCGGATCGTAGAACGACAGGTTCAGCCCGGTGCCCATGCCGATCTCCAGCACGCGGCCGCGGGCGCGGGGCACCAGCAGCGAGCGCTGCTTCATCACATCGCCCATGCCGCAGGCGAAATCGATCAAGCGGGGCAGAGCATGGCGGTCATACAAGGTTCGGATCATGTCGCGTCCTCAGGCTTGGCAGGCTCCAGGCCAGCAGGTTCAGCAAGGTCGCCAGCGACAGAGGCCAGGCACATACCACCGCCACTTCCATCACCAGCTCCGCCAGAGTGTAGGTACTCCAGCCGGCCACGCGGCTTTCATAAAGGCACAGGTCTACCCAGAACCAGCCCGCCAGGGACGCAAGGGATGCAAGGGACGACAATGACGCACGCCAGGTCGGGGCAATCCAGCGGGCCCTGGCCAGCACCGCGATGAGCGGCACCCAGACCAGCAGCAGCGGCAACATCTCGCCCGTCAGGCCGACATCGCGCATATCGGCCGGCAGGGTGTCCCGGTAGGAATTCAGCCCCCATGACGCCTGGCCCCAGCCCAGCAGCAGAAACCCAGTCATGCTGGCCGCTGCCGGGCCTGTTCGTCCTTTCAATATCACGTCCTTCTCCCTGATGCGCCAGGCGACATCCTCTCACGTCCGGCTGGGTTCGCGGCAGAGACAACCGCACGGCAAATATCAGCCTCCCACTAGACGATTGTCGACAATTCATCAGATCTCGATTGACCCATAGGGTTTACAGGGGTAGCTTTCGCCGCACACCCAGAAGATTGTCGACACCATGAGCGATAGCCTGATTCTGCCCACTCCCGCCAGCGACGACAGCGAGACCCTGTCGGAACACGTGTTCCGCAAGATCCAGTCGGCCATCGTCAAGGGCGAGATCGCCCCCGGCAGCAAGATTTCCGAGCCGGAACTGGCGCGTACCTATGGCATCAGCCGTGGGCCGCTGCGGGAGGCGATCCACCGCCTGGAAGGTCAGAAGCTGCTGGTACGCGTACCGCACGTCGGCGCGCGCGTGGTCTCGCTCAGCCATGAGGAGTTGCTGGAGCTCTACGAGATCCGCGAATCCCTCGAAGGCATGGCCTGCCGCCTGGCCGCCGAGCGCATGACGCCGGCCGAGATCGACGAACTGCGCCGGGTGCTCGACACCCACGAGCGCGACGAAGCCTTCCAGGCCGGCCGTGGCTACTACCAGCAGGAAGGCGACTACGACTTCCACTACCGGATCATTCAGGGCAGCGGCAACCGCACCCTCACCCGCATGCTCTGCGGCGAGCTGTACCAACTGGTGCGCATGTACCGCCTGCAGTTCTCGGCGACGCCTAACCGCCCGCGCCAGGCCTTCGCCGAGCACCACCGGATTCTCGATGCCATCGCCGACCGTGACGGCGAACTGGCCGAGTTGCTGATGCGCCGTCACATCGGCGCGTCGAAACGCAATATGGAGCGCCATTACCTGGACGCCCACGCCAAGACAGCCAACGAACGAGGTGAACAATGAGCTACAAGACCGCCGGCCAACGTTTCCGCGAAGCCCTTGCCGAAGAAAAGCCGCTGCAGGTGATCGGCGCGATCAACGCCAACCACGCGCTGCTGGCCAAGCGCGCCGGCTTCAAGGCCATCTACCTCTCCGGTGGCGGCGTGGCGGCGGGTTCCCTCGGCCTGCCGGACCTGGGCATCAACACCCTGGATGACGTACTCACCGACGTGCGCCGTATCACCGACGTCTGCGACCTGCCACTGCTGGTGGACATCGACACCGGCTTCGGCCCCAGCGCCTTCAACATCGAGCGCACCGTGAAGAGCCTGATCAAGGCCGGCGCCGCCGCCGCCCACATCGAGGACCAGGTCGGCGCCAAACGCTGCGGTCACCGTCCAGGCAAGGAAATCGTCTCCACCCAGGAGATGGTCGACCGCGTGAAGTCGGCCGCCAATGCCAAGACCGACCCGAACTTCTTCCTGATCGCCCGCACCGACGCCATCCAGGCCGAAGGCGTGGACGCCGCCATCGAGCGCTGCCAGCGCTACGTCGAGGCCGGCGCCGATGCGATCTTCGCCGAAGCCGCCTACGACCTGCCGACCTACAAGCGCTTCGTCGATGCGCTGAACGTGCCGATCCTGGCCAACATCACCGAGTTCGGCGCCACCCCGCTGTTCACCCGCGACGAGCTGGCCTCGGTCGGCGTGGCCATCCAGCTGTATCCGCTGTCCGCCTTCCGCGCCGCCAACAAGGCCGCTGAAGCCGTGTACACCGCGATCCGCCAGGAAGGCCACCAGCAGAACGTGATCGAGCTGATGCAGACCCGCGCCGAGCTGTACGACCGCATCGGCTACCACGCCTTCGAGCAGAAGCTCGACGCGCTGTTCGCTGCCGGCAAGAAGTGACCTGAGGCGAAAGCGGCGGATAACGCTTCGCGTTATTCGCTCTACGCCAGACCTGATACACCGTAGGGCGCATAACGCCACAGGCGTTATCCGCCGACCAGATTCGAACCGAAATCCCGGCCCGCGCCGGGGGACAAGAACAAGCAACCGGATTTGATGAGGAGACACGCGATGAGCGCTACCGCAGAAACCACCACCGGCTTCAAGCCGAAGAAGTCCGTGGCCCTGAGTGGCACCGCCGCTGGCAACACCGCCCTGTGCACCGTCGGCCGTACCGGCAACGACCTGCACTACCGTGGCTATGACGTACTGGATTTCGCCAACCGCTGCGACTTCGAGGAAATCGCCCACCTGCTGGTCCACGGCAAGCTGCCCAACGTCGCCGAACTGGCCGGCTACAAGGCCAAGCTCAAAGCCCTGCGCGGCTTGCCGGCCGGCGTGAAAGCCGCCCTGGAAACCCTGCCGCCGTCGGCCCACCCGATGGACGTGATGCGCACCGCCGTGTCCGTGCTCGGCTGCCTGTCGCCGGAGAAGGACGACCACAACCACCCCGGCGCCCGCGACATCGCCGACAAGCTGATGGCTTCGCTCGGTTCCGCCCTGCTCTACTGGTACCACTTCAGCCATAACGGCAAGCGTATCGAGGTCGAGACCGATGACGACTCCATCGGCGGCCACTTCCTGCACCTGCTGCACGGGCAGAAACCACGCGAGTCCTGGGTGCGCGCCATGCACACCTCGCTGAACCTGTACGCCGAGCACGAGTTCAACGCCTCCACCTTCACCTCCCGGGTGATCGCCGGCACCGGCTCGGACATCTACTCCTGCATCGCCGGCGCCATCGGCGCGCTGCGCGGTCCGAAACACGGCGGCGCCAACGAGGTGGCCTTCGAGATCCAGAAGCGCTACGACAACCCGGACGAAGCCGAGGCGGACATCCGTGCCCGCGTCGAGCGCAAGGAAGTGGTGATCGGCTTCGGCCACCCGGTCTATACCGTGTCCGACCCGCGCAACAAGGTGATCAAGGAAGTCGCCCACCAGCTGTCGAACGAGCAGTCCAACACCAAGATGTACGACATCGCCGAGCGCCTGGAAACCATCATGTGGGACATCAAGAAGATGTTCCCCAACCTCGATTGGTTCAGCGCCGTGAGCTACCACATGATGGGCGTGCCCACCGCGATGTTCACCCCGCTGTTCGTCATCGCCCGCACCGCCGGCTGGTCCGCCCACGTCATCGAGCAACGCATCGACGGCAAGATCATCCGCCCGAGCGCCAACTACACAGGCCCTGAAGACCTGAAGTTCGTGCCGCTCAAGGACCGCAAATAACCATGACTACTACCGTGAACAGCCAATACCGCAAGCGCCTGCCCGGCACCGCGCTGGATTACTTCGACGCCCGCGAGGCAGTCGAGGCGATCCAGGCCGGCGCCTGGGACAAACTCCCCTACACCTCCCGCGTACTGGCCGAACAACTGGTGCGCCGCTGCGACCCACAGGACCTGACGGCTTCGCTGGAGCAGCTGGTCTACCGCAAGCGCGACCTCGACTTCCCCTGGTACCCGGCGCGCGTGGTCTGCCACGACATCCTCGGCCAGACCGCGCTGGTCGACCTCGCCGGCCTGCGTGACGCCATCGCCGAGAAAGGCGGCGACCCGTCCAAGGTCAACCCGGTGGTGCCGACCCAACTGATCGTCGACCACTCGCTGGCCGTGGAAGCCGCCGGCTTCGACCCGGACGCGTTCGAGAAGAACCGCGCCATCGAGGACCGCCGCAACGAGGATCGCTTCCACTTCATCGACTGGACCAAGACCGCGTTCAAGAACGTCGATGTGATCCCGGCCGGCAACGGCATCATGCACCAGATCAACCTGGAGAAAATGAGCCCGGTGATCCAGGCACGCGGCGGCATCGCGTTCCCCGACACCTGCGTCGGCACCGACTCGCACACCCCGCACGTGGATGCCCTGGGCGTGATCGCCATCGGCGTCGGCGGCCTCGAAGCCGAGACCGTGATGCTCGGCCACCCGTCGATGATGCGCCTGCCCGACATCGTCGGCGTGAAGCTGACCGGCAAGCGCAAGCCGGGTATCACCGCCACCGACATCGTGCTGGCGATTACCGAGTTCCTGCGCAAGGAGCGCGTGGTCGGCGCCTACGTCGAGTTCTTCGGCGAGGGGGCGGACAGCCTGTCCATCGGCGACCGCGCGACCATCTCCAACATGTGCCCGGAATACGGCGCCACCGCCTCGATGTTCTACATCGACGGCCAGACCATCGACTACCTCAAGCTCACCGGCCGCGAGCCCGAGCAGGTGGAATTGGTGGAGAACTACGCGAAGACCCTCGGCCTGTGGAGCACCGCGCTGGAAACCGCCGAGTACGAGCGCGTGCTGGAGTTCGACCTGGGCAGCGTGGTACGCAACATGGCCGGCCCGTCCAACCCGCACCGCCGCCTGCCGACCTCGGCACTGGCCGAGCGCGGCATCGCCGACGAAGCCAAGCTTGCGTCCGGCCGCGTCGAGGAAGCCGAAGGTCTGATGCCCGATGGCGCGGTGATCATCGCCGCCATCACCAGTTGCACCAACACCTCCAACCCGCGCAACGTCATCGCCGCCGGCCTGGTGGCGAAGAAGGCCAACGCGCTGGGCATGGTCCGCAAGCCGTGGGTGAAGACGTCGTTCGCGCCCGGCTCGAAAGTCGCCAAGCTGTACCTGGAAGAAGCCGGCCTGCTGCCGGAATTGGAGAAGCTCGGCTTCGGCATCGTCGCCTATGCCTGCACCACCTGCAACGGCATGTCCGGCGCGCTGGACCCGGCGATCCAGAAAGAGATCATCGACCGCGACCTGTACGCCACCGCCGTGCTCTCGGGCAACCGCAACTTCGACGGTCGTATCCACCCCTACGCCAAACAGGCCTTCCTCGCCTCGCCGCCGCTGGTGGTCGCCTACGCCATCGCCGGCACCGTGCGCTTCGACATCGAGCAGGACCCGCTGGGCACCGACAGTCAAGGCAACCCGGTCACCCTGAAGGACCTCTGGCCGTCCGATGAAGAGATCGACGCCATCGTCGCCGCCAGCGTCAAGCCCGAGCAGTTCAAGCAGGTCTACATCCCGATGTTCGACCTGGGCAGTGTGCAGGAAGCCGAGAGCCCGCTGTACGACTGGCGCCCGATGTCCACCTACATCCGCCGCCCGCCGTACTGGGAAGGCGCACTGGCCGGCGAGCGCACGCTCAAGGGCATGCTGCCGCTGGCGATCCTGCCGGACAACATCACCACCGATCACCTGTCGCCATCCAACGCCATCCTGCTGGACAGCGCGGCCGGCGAATACCTGGCAAAAATGGGCCTGCCGGAGGAGGACTTCAACTCCTACGCCACCCACCGCGGCGACCACCTGACCGCCCAGCGCGCCACCTTCGCCAACCCGCAACTGATCAACGAAATGGCCGTGGTCAACGGTGAAGTGAAGAAAGGTTCGCTGGCCCGCGTAGAGCCCGAAGGCAAGGTGATGCGCATGTGGGAAGCCATCGAAACCTACATGAACCGCAAGCAGAACCTGATCATCGTCGCCGGCGCCGACTACGGCCAGGGCTCATCCCGTGACTGGGCGGCCAAAGGCGTTCGCCTGGCGGGCGTGGAAGTGATAGTCGCCGAAGGCTTCGAGCGCATCCACCGCACCAA
This sequence comes from Pseudomonas sp. HS-18, assembly GCF_020401845.1. Lineage (NCBI taxonomy): Bacteria > Pseudomonadati > Pseudomonadota > Gammaproteobacteria > Pseudomonadales > Pseudomonadaceae > Pseudomonas > Pseudomonas sp. HS-18. The sequence goes on along the minus strand of NZ_CP084413.1, from coordinate 953,198 downwards.
CCTGGTGGGCATGGGCGTGCTGCCGGTGGAGTTCAAGACAGGCACCACGCGGCTGACCCTGGGACTGGACGGCACCGAGACCTACGACATCAGGGGCGACGTCTCGCCGCGCTGCGACCTGACCCTGGTGGTCAATCGCCGCAACGGCGAAGTCGTCGAAGTCCCGGTCACCTGCCGCCTGGACACCGCCGCCGAAGTGAAGGTGTACAACGCCGGCGGCGTGCTACAGCGCTTCGCCAAGGACTTCCTGGAAGGCGCGGTAGCGTGATGTAACAGCCGACCCGCCTGCACGGCGGGTCGGCACTAATCCTGTAGGAGCGAGCTTGCTCGCGAACCAAAGCCCGCAGCGAGGCCGTTCGCGAGCAAGCTCGCTCCTACGAAAAGCAAACAGGATCGAGTCCCATGCCCCACGTACCCCAAGTGAAGATCCCCGCCACCTACATCCGCGGCGGCACCAGCAAGGGCGTGTTCTTCCGCCTGCAGGACCTGCCCGAGCGTTGCCAGGTGCCCGGCGCGGCCCGCGACCAGCTGTTCATGCGCGTGATCGGCAGCCCCGATCCCTACAGCGCACACATCGACGGCATGGGCGGCGCGACCTCCAGCACCAGCAAGTGCGTGATCCTGTCGAAAAGCACCCAGCCCGACCACGACGTCGACTACCTCTACGGGCAAATCTCCATCGACAAGGCCTTCGTCGACTGGAGCGGCAACTGCGGCAACCTCTCCACCGCCGCCGGATCCTTCGCCATCCACGCCGGCCTGGTCGATCCGACGCGCATCCCGGACAACGGCACCTGCGTGGTGCGCATCTGGCAGGCGAACATCCAGAAGACCATCATCGCCCACGTGCCGATCACCAACGGCCAGGTCCAGGAAACCGGTGACTTCGAACTGGACGGCGTGACCTTCCCCGCCGCCGAGATCATGCTGGAGTTCCTCGACCCGTCCGACGATGGCGACGAAGGCGGCTCAATGTTCCCCACCGGCAACCTGGTGGACGACCTGGAGGTCCCCGGCATCGGCACCTTCAAGGCGACCATGATCACCGCCGGCATCCCGACCATCTTCGTCAACGCCCAGGACATCGGCTACACCGGCGCCGAGCTGCGCGAAGCGATCAATGGCGACCCCGAGCAACTGGCGCGCTTCGAGAAATTCCGCATCGCCGGCGCCCTGCGCATGGGCCTGATCAAGACCGCCGAAGAAGCCGCCACCCGCCAGCACACACCGAAGATCGCCTTCGTCGCGCCAGCCAAGGACTACGTCACCTCCAGCGGCAAGCAAGTGCAGGCCGGCGACATCGACCTGCTGGTGCGCGCGCTGTCCATGGGCAAGCTGCACCACGCCATGATGGGCACCGCCGCCGTGGCCATCGGCACTGCCGCCGCCATCCCCGGCACCCTGGTGAACCTCGCCGCCGGCGGTGGCGAACGCAGCGCCGTGCGCTTCGGCCACCCCTCCGGCACCCTGCGCGTGGGCGCCGAGGCGAAGCAGGTGAACGGCGAGTGGACCGTGACCAAGGCCATCATGAGCCGCAGCTCGCGCATCCTCATGGAAGGCTGGGTGCGGGTGCCGGGGGATTCGTTCTGATATCCGCTCTTAGCAACAGAAAAGGGCCTCTTCCGAGGCCCTTTTCTGTTGTGTCTTCGAAGCACCATACAGCTATGACGAGAACAGCCAGCTAAGCAGCAGGAGCTAGTCTTGCTGCTTGGATTGCTTTTAGGGAAGCCGGGGTTCCCCGATGTGGTCTTCTTTGACAATTCCGATCAGTGAACGTGCCCCGGCTCACCGGCATCATTGATAACCGGGACGTCATCACAAGGCGGCAAGCTGGCAGCGCGCAGACTGGGATCACCGCGCACCTTTTCCACCAGATAGTCGACCACCGCCCTGACCTTCAACGGCAGATAATGCGTGGGCTGGTAGAGCAGCCACGCGCTGCCGTGGCTATGAGTACCGATGAACTCCCAGTCCGGCAGTAAATGCGCAATGCGCTTACGCTCGAGTTCAGCCTGCGCAATGAATAAAGGCAGGTAGGTGATGCAGGCATTCTGCATCACTGCATCCAGTCGTCCTTCCGAGAGATTGATGGAGTACCGGCTAGGCACCTGAACCTTGAGCAACTCCGCGCCCCGCTTGAGTTGCCATCGACTGCCCTGAGACAGATCGCCCTCACTGATGCAAAAGTGCCGCTCCAGCTCCAATGGATGCATGGGTACACCGTGCTCGGCCAGGTAGTCAGGCGACGCACAGAGAATCTGCTTGATTGGAAACAAGCAACGCCCCACCAGGCCAGGTGCCGGATGGTCGGTAACCTGCACCGCCAGATCCAGATTGCTGTCGATCAGGTCGCCATGGTGATCGCCCAACAGCAATTGCACATCGACCTTAGGGTAAAGCCGGAGAAATTCGGGGATCAGTGGGTGGATGACGAAGCGGCCCAACGCCTTCGGCGCACTGATGCGCACCAGCCCTTCAGGCTCGTGGGAGTACTTCGCGCTCATGCCCAACACGGTTTTCGCCGAGCTCACCATGCTGCGGCAGCACTTGTAGATTTCCTCACCACTCTCACTTAGTCGCAGCTTGCGTGTGGTGCGTTGCAACAGCTGCACCGACAGCCCCTTCTCCAGCCGTGACACACCACGGCTCGCCGCAGAGGGCGATATTCCCAAGCGTCTAGCGGCTTCAGAAAAGCTCCCACTCTCCACCACCCTGACAAATATCACCATTTCTTCCAGCAACATCATCGTCGGATTCATGCTCACAGCGAAAATCTCCTTTGAACCTCGACCGGCTTATCATTGCCATTTCGGGGGAATAAACTCACCACAACTCAGAACCCCTACTCTTTATTAACAAGCCTTGTACTGGAAACCTACTCCGAGCCCTCCATAGGCAAGAAAAAAATCGAATCAAACAGGCATCTCAGAACAACACGTAGCGTTAAAAATTAAAGCGAACAGCAAATGACCATGCAAGACAAGAAACAACTCAAAAATACATAAGAAAATTCATATAAACTCGCAATCCCGATCAGCACTTACTAAATACAAGGAGAAATTTTCCGCAAACCAAAACCAACCCCTGCCGATCTTCCTATACCATTCATACAGGGCGGAATAGCCAGAACCAAACGAAATCCAGGAAATCTGACAGAGACACTAAAAACTTTGGAAAAATCCACCGTAGACTTGCACGCACACGGCGCGCCATCAGGAGTATAGCCGCCTGAAGCCCCTCTTTATTTAGAGGAAATAGTTTCAAAGCCGCCCAATAGAGTTCCACAAGGAAAGACCCACTCTTAAAAGAAACACCCCCAACGCAAGATAAAGCATTCCAAACCGAGAAAATAAATTGAATTCCGAACCCTCCTTCAACCATCAGAACAATCTTCATCCTGCCTTGGAGAACAGCTTAATTCTGGCGGATGAACTCAATTATTGGTTGTCGGGACAAAAAATCGGAACACAACTGGATAGCAACATCCACATGGGGAACTCTCATGTTGGCTGAACAGGTTCAGGCGCTACTGTCCCCCCTCGAGTACACCTCGGCTTGCGGTGCAGAAATCGAATACGACCCCGAATATATCGAGCTCCAGGTGGCCGCTGCGGAAAAAGTTGAGCAACAGTTCGGCACCACTATCATCCCGGCACAACAGCCAAACTGGAGTGACGTCGCCCAACGCGCTGGCGACCTACTGCGCAGAACCAAGGATCTGCGCGTACTGGCTTATGTCGCGCGCGCGAGTGCAGAAATCGACGGGCTGCCGGGCTATGCCAATGTGCTGGAGTTGGCGCTGCGCTGGCTCGAGCTCTATTGGAAAGAGCTTTATCCGCGCATTCAGATCGATGGTGAGGAAGATCCTCTTCCACGCATCAACGCGATCTCCTCCTTGATGGAAATAGAAGGTGTTGGCCGTGCCTTGCGCCGCGCACCTCTGGCCCAAGGCGACTTCGGGCGCATCAGCTTGCGCGAAGTCGAGCTCTACCTCGACAAAAACTCATACCTATCAGGAATTCCTGGCGATGCCCAGCTACGCCAGAAACTCATCAGCGGCGACACCCCTGAAATAAACGCGGTCCGACGTATCAATACAACCGCACTCGCATTGACACATCTGATCGAAAGTCATCTTGGCACCTCTTGGACGCCGGATTTCTCAGGGATGACCAAACCATTCGAGCAGATAGTCCGCGCACTGGATGAGTTGAGTGGGACTCATGCTATTTCAGAGTCCCCAGCAACAGCCTCCGAGTATCCCACCGAGCAATCGGCTCCAGCTCCGCAGGCCTCCGGCACGACTCTGGAGCGACGGGAGCAGGCGATGCAACAAATGGAAAGCATATGCCGCTACTTCGAACGCTACGAACCCGGGCATCCAGCCGCGCTGCTCATACGCCGAGCGCAACGGCTGATGCCGCTGAATTTCATGGAGATCATTCAGGATCTGGCTCCAGAGAGCGGCCAGACATTCGAACACATCGTCGGCTGCAATGCGGCCTCGAACAGCGAGTAAAGAATCAAAGGCAAAGGGTGATCGCCGACGGCGAGCACAAAAGACTATCGAATCGGCAGAGGTAGTTATGGCTAGACCAGCTCAACAAAGCGGCCAGAAGTTCGTGGCACGCAACAGGGCTCCGCGAGTGCAGATCGAGTACGACGTCGAAATCTACGGTTCGGAGAAGAAAATCCAGCTGCCTTTCGTTATGGGGGTCATGGCGGATCTGCTGGGCAAGCCCCTGGAAGCGCCCACGGCGCTGGCTGATCGGCGTTTCCTCGAGATCGATATCGACAATTTCGACGAACGAATGAAGTCGCTCAAGCCGCGCGCAGCCTTTCAGGTAGAGAACACCCTGAATGCCGACGGCAGTCGGCTCAGTGTCGACCTCACGTTCCAGAGCATCGACGACTTCGAGCCTGGCGCGCTAGCTCGCAAAGTCGAACCACTCAACCAATTGCTGCAGGCACGCACCGAGCTCTCCAACCTGCTCTCCTACATGGACGGCAAGAGCGGGGTAGAGGAACTACTGGCTAAAGCGCTGGAGAATCCCGCCCTACTCAAGTCCCTCGTGGCGTCGAGCAAACCCGCCGCGGACGCGGACTGATCCCATTGCCTAGCGGAGAACAATGATGAGCGCGGCCAATCAAGTTCAGACAGCCAGTACCGAGCAACAGGTCCTCGACCGGGACATGTTCGCCTCGCTGTTGACCAAGGAGTTCAAACCCAAGACCGACCAAGCGCGCGAGGCAGTCGAACATGCGGTGAAAACTCTGGCAGAGCAGGCACTGGAAAATGCCGTAGTCGTCTCCGGCGACTCCTATCGCTCGATCCAGGCCATCATTGCCGAGATCGACCGCAAGTTGTCCGAGCAAATAAATCAGATCATCCATCACGCCGACTTTCAGGAGCTGGAAAGCGCTTGGCGCGGCCTCCACTATCTGGTGAACAATACCGAAACCGACGAGATGCTGAAGATCCGTTTCATGCCCTTGTCGAAGAAAGAACTCAATCGCGAGCTGAAGCGCCACAAAGGCGCCGGCTTCGATCAGAGCGCGATTTTCAAGAAAATCTACGAAGAAGAGTACGGTCAGTTCGGCGGTGAGCCGCTAGGCTGCCTGGTCGGCGACTACTACTTCGACCACAGCCCACAGGATGTGGAAACACTGCGTGAAATGGCCAAGATTGCCGCAGCCGCGCACTCGCCCTTTATTGCGGCCGTGGCTCCGTCAGTAATGCAGATGGAGTCCTGGCAGGAGCTGGCCAATCCACGCGACCTCACCAAGATATTCCAGAACACCGAATATGCCGCCTGGCGCAGCCTGAGGGAGTCGGAGGATGCACGCTATCTCGGTCTGGCCATGCCGCGCTTCCTGGCCAGGCTTCCCTATGGCGCCGCCACCAGCCCCGTGGATGATTTCGCCTTTGAGGAAGATACCGCCGGTAGTGCCCACGAACGCTACACTTGGTGTAACTCCGCGTATGCAATGGCAGTGAACATCAACCGTTCGTTCAAGCAGTTCGGCTGGTGTACCTCGATTCGCGGCGTGGAGTCCGGTGGCGCGGTGGAAAACCTGTTCTGCCACACCTTCCCCACCGATGATGGTGGCGTCGATTTGAAGTGCCCAACGGAAATCGCCATCAGTGATCGTCGTGAGGCAGAACTCGCCAAGAACGGCCTGATGCCTTTGGTGCATCGCAAGAATTCTGACTTCGCGGCGTTCATTGGTGCTCAATCCCTGCAACAACCGGCGGCTTACTACAACGCCGATGCCACGGCCAATGCCAACCTTGCTGCACGTTTGCCATACATGTTTGCGTGCTGCCGCTTTGCGCATTACCTCAAGTGCATTGTTCGAGACAAGATCGGCTCATTCCGCGAGCGCGATGAAATGGAGAGATGGCTCAACAGCTGGATCCTGAGCTACGTCGATGGTGACCCACTCAATTCTTCCCAGGAAACTAAGGCGAAGAAACCTCTGGCAGCTGCCGAAGTGCAAGTCGAAGAAATTGAGGACAACCCAGGTTATTACACTGCCAAGTTCTTCCTACGCCCGCACTATCAACTGGAAGGATTGACCGTATCCTTGCGCTTGGTCTCGAAGCTTCCGTCGTTGAAGCAAGATGAAGGCTAACCGAAAAAACTGAAAAAACGCAAAAATAGAAAACTCAAAAAAGACTAACAGGGACTTTCAACAAGTCTCCATGGATGGCTTTACTCTTACGATATTAAAAATCAATTTCGCCCCGCACCAGGAGTGTGTCGAGCGAAATCAAGAAGACGGTTATCCACGCCCAACTAATGGAGTTCGTGGGATGTTGACCGCAGCGTAGAAGCAGCACATTTAAAGACTAAACAGGAGTTTATCATGTCTGTAGATATGTATCTGAAGGTTGATGGCGCTGTTGGCGAGTCCAAGGATGCCAACCACAAGGAGTGGAGCGATCTCATATCGTTGGATTGGGGAGCGTCCCAGCCCGGTAGCATGACCACCGGAGGCGGCGGTGGTATCGGCAAAGTCAGTTTCAATGACCTCAACGTCGTGGCACGCCTCGACAAAGCCGCACCAGCCATCATGAAGTACTGCGCCAGCGGAAAGCATATTGGCACGGTCGAAATTTCCGTCTGCAAGGCCGGCGGCACGCAGATGGAGTACTCCAAGTTCACCCTCGAAGATGTATTGGTGACATCGGTTAGTTATACCGCTGCGCAAGACGGTGACGCTCTGCTGGTGAACTATTCGTTCCAGGCAGGAAAAGTCAAGCAGCAGTACTGGGAGCAGACCGCCCAAGGTGGAAAAGGGGCCGAAAACCTGGTCGCCTGGAACATAAAAGAAAATCGGGAGGCGTAATAGCCAGGCTGGTCACTTGAAGCTTATTTGACATGCAAAAAGTTCCGGGTGACCGGCCAAATCTATCGCCATCCAGTACTTTAAAGAGCAATCAGTCCATGCATTTTCAATTCGCCAACATCAACAGTCTGGAAAATCTCCTGGCGGAACAGCAAGAGCGCGTGCGTCGGGCTCCTACTGCAGCCACCGAGCGCTTTCGTTTATTCCAGGTGATGTCACTACTTGGCGACTGGAACAGTGCCGACCGGCAATTACGGCATGCGCTGGACTATGACGCCTCACTGCTACCGATGATTCGCAGCTACCAGCTTATCGTCGAGGCGGAACTACAGCGCGCCCGGAACTGGAAAGGCGAACAACCGGTGAAGTTGGATAACCCTTCCCATGAGGAATGGGCGCAGCGCCTGGCAGCGGATAGCGCGCTCATCGATGCCCCTGAACGTCTGGCGCAAAGCCTCGCCGAAGCGCCCGCATTACGAGGCGAAATTGACATTGCCGTGGAAGGCAAGCAGCAACTACGCACCGAAGCCTTCCAGTGGATAGCCGACGGTGATTGTCGACTCGGTCCAATGCTGGAACTGATTGGTCAGCATGGCTACTACCGAATGCCATTGACCGACATGCGTGAGGTCGAGATTTCCGCGCCTCAAAGTGGCTGTGATCGACTTTGGGCACGCGTCGCCATTACCCGCAACAGCGGCGATCGGTTGCGCGCAACGATCCCGGTGCGTTACGCCGGCGACTATGGAACACAATCCACTGCCCTCTTATTGGGCCGAGCAACCAGCTGGTTCGCCCTGGGGGACGAAACGCTGCAGCTCTTCGGAGGGGAAGGACAGCGCATGTGGATTACCGAATCCGGCGAGTACGCATTGCTCGACGTTCGGGCCATCCGGTTGTTCGGAAACGCCAAATGATCCTCCTGGGCCCCCGCGACATCAGCCAGGTCGATACCGGCGTGAATGCTCCAGCACGCGAGCGGTTAAGGCCTGCTCTGCTGGATCGCCTGACTGACGAGGCTCCGGAACAGCGCTGGGAAGCGGCGGGACAATTTCTGGCCAACGAGCGCCTGTACCGAGACTCGGTGCTACGTGATCTGCGCTGGTTGTTCAATACCAGCAGCACCGCGCCGCTGCCCAGCGGCAATCGAATGCGGGCTCTGCAGAGCTCCGTGCTCAACTATGGCATTCAACCGATGGCGGGCCGGCGCATGTCGGAGATCGAGTGGCACAGCCTGGAGCACGAAATCCGCCGGGCGATCAGCCTTTTTGAACCACGAATCATCGCCAACAGCCTGGAAGTACGCTGTGTGCACGGCAATGACGCTCTAGCCCATCACAACCGCCTGGCCCTGCAGATTCGCGGATTGCTCTGGTCGGCCCCCTATCCACTGGAATTCCTCCTGCGCAGTGAAATAGACCTCGAAAGCGGGCAGGTTAACTTGCTGCCCGAGGGCTCGTGATGGACAAGCTGCTGGAGCTCTACAACCTCGAGCTGAACTATCTACGCGAGTTGGGTGCTGAGTTCGCCCGTAACTATCCCAAGGTTGCGGGTCGCCTGGGACTTCAGGACAACGAGGTCACTGACCCCTACGTCGAGCGCCTGCTGGAAGGCTTCAGTTTCCTTTCAGCGCGTATCCAACTGAAGATTCAAGCGCAGTTTCCGCGCTTCACCCAGCAGTTGCTGGATGCAGTCTGTCCGAATTACATGGCACCCCTGCCCGCCATGACGGTGGTGCAGTTCGAACCCAACTACACCGAAGGTAGCCTGCTTTCCGGCTTCCGCTTGCCCGCCGGCACCGCCTTGCGCTCACACTTGATCCGCAACGAGCAGACTGCGTGCGAATTTCGCACCGGCCATGATTGCAACCTGTGGCCACTACGCATTATCGAAACCGAGCTCAGCGCCGGTATGCCCGATCTGCCCCTCGCCGTACCGACACAACAGCGCGTGCAAGCCTCTTTGCGCATCCGTCTGCAAGCCTGCGGAGGCGCGAGGTTCGCCAATCTGCCACTGGACCGTCTGGAGTTCTTCGTTGGCGGCGATCTCGTGCAATCCACGCGGCTACTGGAGCTGCTCCTGGCCGGCAATAGCAGCGTGGTATGCCTCGACCCCCATCAACCAACGCTTGCTGGCCATACGCTCACCGGTACGCCCCTGCGTCATGAAGGCTTCGCCCCCGAGCAGGCCCTGTTGCCCTACGGACCACGAGCATTCCAGGGGCATCGACTGTTGCACGAGTACTTCGCCCTGCCCGCACGTTTCCACTTCTTCAGCATTGGCGGCCTGGCCAAGATTCTGCCGAAGGTCAGCGGTGACGTGCTGGATATCATTGTGCTACTGGATCGCCATACTCCGCAGTTGGAAGCTCTGGTCGACCGCAATAGCCTCAAACTGTTCTGTACTCCCGCCATCAACCTGTTTCCCAAGCGCGCTGATCGCGTACCGGTCTCACCGGGCAGCCACGAGTATCACGTCGTGCTGGATCGCACCCGGCATCTGGATTACGAGGTTTACGCCATCGAGCGAGTGCAAGGGCACCTCAGCTCCAACGGGGAGCCCCAGGAATTCCGCCCGTTGTTCTGCTCCTACAGCAGCGACACCGCCGGAAACTTCGGCGCGTACTTCACTCAGCGCCGTGAACCTCGCCTGCTGTCCAGCACGGCACAACGCCATGGCAAACGCACCAACTACCACGGCAGCGAAGTGTTCCTGTCATTAGTGGACCAGCGGCAGGCGCCATTCGCCGATGACCTGCAGCAACTCAGCGTCGACACACTCTGCAGCAACCGCGATCTGCCCCTGCTGATGGCGCAGAACGTCGAGAGCGACTTTTCGCTGAAGGTCTCCGCGCCAGTGAAGACCACACGCATGCTCGTTGGCCCATCCCGCCCTTATCCAGCACTGGCGGAAGAAGACTCTGCCTGGCGGCTGATCAATCACCTGGGAATGAACTACCTGCACCTGACCGACTGCGACAACGAGCAGGGGGCCGCCGCTCTACGTGAGCTGCTGTCGATCTACGGCGAATTGGGCGACCCGCTCGTGGCTCGGCAGACTCAGGGGTTACGCAGCTCGGCACTGTCGCCCATTTACAGGCGCCTGCCGCAAAGCGGTCCAATCGTTTACGGCCGTGGTCTGCAGGTGCAGCTGACCGTCGATGAGGCCGCTTTCTCCGGTGCCAGCCCGTTCGTTTTCGGCGCCCTGCTCGAACAATTCCTTGCCCGCCACGTCGGTATCAACAGCTTCATCGAACTAGCCTTGTGCAGCCTGCAGCGAGGCGACATCGCCACCTGGCAACCACGTATCGGCAGGAGGCCGACGGTATGAGCCAGCCAGCGAGCAACACCCTGCATGAGCGCAGCGCTCGCCTCTGGCGAGAGCTCGAGGCCGCACCGCAGAAGCATGACCTGTTTCAACTGCTACGCCGGGTCGATGCCCTGAGCGACGAAGCCCCGTTAGGCAGCGCTGCCCGCCCGCGAGAAGAACCTCTACGCATCGGCCAGGAACCGAGCCTGGCGTTCGCTCCGGGCGAGATCGTCGACGCCCATGCCGATGGCGAACGTCCGCGCCTATCGATCCTCAGCTTCGGCCTGTTCGGTCCGAATGGGCCGCTGCCACTGCACCTCACCGAGTATGCCCGCGAACGCAAGTACCACCACAAGGACGCGACCTTCACCGCCTTCGCCGACCTATTCCATCATCGGCTGACTTTGTTGTTCTACCGTTCCTGGGCTCAAGCACAGGCGGTGGTCGGGCTCGACCGCGGGGAAAACAGCTTCGCGCATTATCTGGCGTGCCTGTTGCAGCTTGGCGGCAAGCCCCTGCACAAGCGTGACTCGTTGGCAGGCCACGCCAAGCTCGCGGTGGCCGGACACCTGCTGCGGCAGACGCGCAATGCAGAAGGGCTCGTACAGATCCTGCGGGGATATTTCGGGATTCCGGTCGCTCTGCGGGAAAACGTCGAAGTCTGGTCCAGATTGGACGAACACAGCCAGATGCGTATCGGCCGCCACGCCAGCCAACTGGGTGCTGGCCAGTTGCTAGGGCGCGGAGCACGTGATGCGCAAACCCGATTTCGGATCATCCTGGGACCTCTGCCCTGGGCGCGTTACCGCGACTTTCTTCCTGGCGCTATCGCCAGTCGCCAGCTACGCGACTGGGTCCGGCAATACGTAGGGTTCGAATACGACTGGGATCTGCAAGTGCTCCTCCAGCGGGACGCGATCCCCAGTGTACGCCTGGCCGGCCAAAGCCAGATTGGCTACGGCTCCTGGCTGGGCCAAAGGCCCAGCTCCGAAGACGCCGCCGACCTGCTCTACGACCCCGAACGCTATTGGCGTGCTCAGGACACTACTGCCCATTATCCGGAGAGCCCTCAATGAGCGACATCAGTCGTCTTTCCCTATTCGGCCGCCTGAGCCCACTACTGTATCGCTCGCTGGAAGGTGCTACGGCCTTCTGCAAGCTAAGGGGCAACCCCTATGTGGAGTTGTCACACTGGTTGCAGCAAGTGCTGGAAGAGCCCGGTAGCGATCTGCGCTGCGCTATCACCCACTTCGACCTCGACGAAGGGCGTCTGCGTCTAGACCTGCAGCACGCGCTGGATGCCCTGCCCCGAGGCGCCAGTTCGGTTTCCGACTTTGCCGAAATGATCGACCTGAGCGTCGAGCGAAGCTGGGTCTATTGCAGTCTGCTCTTCGAGGCTCCGCGTGTGCGCAGCAGCCACCTGCTGCTCGCCTGCCTTCGCCAGAGTAGCCTGCGTTCGGTGCTGCTGGGCATCTCCGGGCAATTCGGCAAGATCCTTCCGGACCTGCTTATCCAGTCACATGACTCGATCTTCGCCAACTCGCCAGAGCAGCCGGCCCCGGATGATCTGCCGCAAGTGCCGTCCGGCACCGAGGCTGGAAGTGCCCTGCAACGTTTTGCCGTCGACCTGACCGAGCGTGCTCGACGCGGCGAACTGGACCCTGTTTACGGACGTGATGAAGAAGTCCGGCAGATGATCGACATCCTCATGCGCCGGCGACAGAACAATCCCTTGCTCACAGGGGAGGCCGGTGTCGGCAAGACGGCCATCGTCGAAGGCCTGGCCATACGACTGGCCCGGGGGGACGCACCGAAAAAACTTCAAGGGGTGCGCCTGCAGGTACTCGACCCGGTATTGCTGCAGGCCGGGGCCGGTGTAAAAGGCGAATTTGAGCAACGCCTGAAGCAGGTAATCGACGAAGTAGAGAACAGTTCCACCCCGATCATTCTGTTCATCGACGAGGTACACACCCTTGTCGGTGCCGGTGGCACTGCAGGCACCGGCGATGCCGCCAATATGCTCAAGCCGGCGCTGGCCCGTGGGCGCTTGCGCACCATCGGCGCGACAACCTGGAGCGAGTACAAGAAGTACATCGAGAAGGATCCAGCACTGTCGCGTCGCTTCCAGGCCATCCAGGTCGCGGAGCCCGAAGAAGACTCTGCCATCGAAATGTTGCGCAGCCTGGTCCCGGCGCTGGAAAGTCACCACGGCGTACTGATTGAGGACGCCGCGCTGCAGGCTGCCGTACGTCTATCGCACCGCTATATCCCGGCCCGGCAATTGCCGGATAAAGCAGTCAGCCTTCTGGATACCGCCTGCGCGCGGATTGCCATGACCCTGGCCAGCGATCCGGTAGAGTTGGAGCACTGCCTGCGCCAGCTCGAACTCTTGGAGATGGAGCGGCAGATTGCCGAACGTGAAGCGAACTTGTGCCTGGGCGACACTCAGCGCCCCTCGCAGATCTCCGAGCGACTCGCTGAACTGCGCCTGAAAGCCGACGTCCTGCAACAGCGCTGCGCAGAGGAGCGGCTCCGCGTACAGCGAATTCTCCAATTGCGCGAAGTTCTGAGCACGTCCGATATCGAGCCAGGCGAGCGCGCCGATCGACAATTCGAGTTGACCAGCCTGCAAGCCGCAGAGCACCGCAACGAGCCAGTCCTGCTGCGTTCCCAGGTCGACCCACAGACAGTAGCTACGGTGATCTCCGACTGGACCGGCATCCCCCTGGGCAACATGGTCCAGGACGAAGCCGAAGCCGTCCTGACCCTGTCGGACACTCTGCGCCGACGCATCATCGGCCAGGACGCCGGCCTCGAAGCCATCAGCCGGCGCGTACGCACCGCACGCGCACGTCTGGACGATCCGAACAAACCGATCGGCGTATTCCTCCTCTGCGGTCCTTCCGGCGTCGGCAAGACCGAGACGGCATTGGCGCTGGCCGAGTCCTTGTATGGTGGCGAGCAGAACCTGATCACCCTGAACATGAGTGAGTTTCAGGAATCCCATACAGTCTCCACGCTGAAGGGTTCGCCACCCGGCTACGTCGGCTACGGCGAGGGCGGCGTGCTGACCGAGGCGGTGCGCCGGCGCCCGTACAGCGTGGTGCTGCTCGATGAAATCGAGAAAGCCCATAACGACGTTCACGAGCTGTTCCTGCAGGTCTTCGACAAAGGCTGGATGGAAGACGGCGAAGGTCGGTATATCGACTTCAAGAGCACCATCATCCTGCTCACCACCAACGTCGGCAGCGAGCGCATCGTCGGCCTCTGCGAAGACCCCGAGCTGACACCCGCCACCGAGGCACTGGCCAATGCCATCTACCCGGACCTGCGCAAGGTCTTCCCTGCTGAGTTGCTTGGCCGCCTGGTTCTGGTGCCTTACCTGCCGCTCGACGGCGCGAGCCTTGGGCGGATCATCCGCCTGCAACTGGCGCGCATCGGCAAGCGCCTGCAACAGCAGCACGGCCTGGAGTTCGACTACACCGAAGCCTGCATCGAGCTGATCGCCCAGCGCTGCACGCGCCTCGAAGCAGGGGGCCGGATGATCGAGGCAATCCTCAGCCATGACGTGCTGCCTGAACTCAGCCAGCTCGTGCTGACCAGCAAAGCGGACGAAAGACAGCGAACCATCCACCTCACCGCCGAGGCCGGAAATTTTCATTTCGGCCTCGGAATACCGAAGCAGCCTTACGCCATGGAATCCGATGAATTGATTCCATCAGAGGTATCGATATGAACCGTATCGTCACGCTTCAAGGCACATTCAGCGACAGCGATGTGCGTTTCCGCTCTCTGCGCGGCAAGGAGTCGCTGTCCGCGCTCTATGAGTTCGAACTGGAAGTCCTGAGCGCCAACTACAGCCTGGACATCAAGCAGACCCTAGGCAAGCCGTTGAGCCTCTCCATCGCCCTGGACAAAGGCACCCCACGTCAACTCGCCGGACAGGTCAGCCGCATGGAGCTGATCGGGCGCGAAAGCAACACCTCTCGCGACTACGTCTATCGCCTCAGCGTACGTCCCTGGCTGTGGTTCCTGACCTGTACCTCGGACTGCAAGATCTTCCAGAAGAAGAGCGTGGTGGAGATCCTCGACGAGGTCTTCAGCGACTACGACTATCCCGTGGAGAAGCGCCTGACCTCGACCTACCGTCAGTGGGAGTATTGCGTCCAGTATCAGGAGACCGACTTCAACTTCGTCAGCCGCCTGATGGAACAAGAAGGCATCTACTACTTCTTCGAACACAACGAAGCCGGTGAAACCCTGGTGCTGGCCGACGACATCAGCACCCTGACACCAATGCCCGGATATGCCGAGCTGGCGTACCTGCCGCCCGATCGTCTGGTTAACACCAGCGAAGTCGGCGTCACCCACTGGCAGGTCAGCGAGGAGGTACGCCCGGGCAGCTACATGGTCGGCGACTACGACTTTTCCAAGCCCAAGGCCGACATGCGCCAGCTGCAGATCAATCCGCAGCAGCACAGCAACGACCAGTTCGAGATGTACGACTGGATGGGCGGCTTCATCGACCAGGCGCATGCCGAAAGCTACTCGCGCATTCGCCTCGAAGAGGCCCAGGCCCTGCGCGAGCAGACCCGCGCGCAGAGCCAACTGCCCGCCATCATGCCCGGCTTCACCTTTACCCTGGATGGCCACCCGCGCAACAGCGAAAACCGCGACTACCTGGTGGTGAGTGCCGACTACGACTTCCATGAAGCGGGTTATGCCTCCGGCAGCGAGGAGGCGCGCTACGACACCCGTTTCATCGTTCAGCCCACCACGCAACCCTACCGGGCGCCACGCCTCACACCCCTGCCGCTTACCCATGGCCCGCAGACTGCCAGGGTGGTAGGCCCGGCCGGCGAAGAAATCTGGACCGACCAGTACGGCCGGGTAAAGGTGCAGTTCCACTGGGACCGCTATGGCCAGAGCAACGAGAACAGCTCGTGCTGGGTGCGGGTGTCCAGCAGTTGGGCCGGCTCGAACTTCGGTGGCTTGCAGATCCCCCGTATCGGCCAGGAAGTCGTGGTGAACTTCATCAACGGCATGCCCGATCGTCCGCTGATCGTCGGCTGCGTCTACAACGCCGACCAGATGCCGCCCTTCAACCTGCCCGCGGCCAGCACCCAGAGCGGCATCGTCACCCGTTCCCTGCAGCAGGGCACGACGGAGAACGCCAGCATGCTGCGTTTCGACGACAAGCGCGGCGCCGAGCAGGTCAGGCTGCACGCCGAACGCAACCTCGACACCTCCGTGGAGAACGACGAGACCCATAAGGTCAACAAGCACCGCACCAAGCACGTCCAAGGCAACGAAGCCAGCACCATCGGCGGCCACCAGCATCGCGAGGTGCACGGCAACATCAACACCCGCTCCCACCAGTGCATCAACATGGAAGCGCTGAAGAAGCTGTGCATGGAAGCCTGCGAAGAGATGAACCAGACCAGCCCCAGCCTAAACGAGCTGCTCGGCCAACTATTCAGCATGGTCGGCGCGCACATAAGCCTGACCGGCGCAAGCATCGCACTGACCGGCGCGGAGCTCGAGTGCACCGGGCTCCACGCCGGAGCAACGCTGATGAGGCTGCACGGCACCGGCTGCCATATCGGCAATCACGGCGCCAAGATCCAAAACATCGGCGCCGGCATCAACACCTATGGCGCACTGATCAGCATTGCCGGCTTCGCGCTCAACAACTACTCGACCCAGGTGAAAACCTGCAAATACAAGGTGACTTGCTAAGGGGCCCACGTCATGAAACTGATCAAGCCACTGCGCATGAGCCTGCTGCATCAGGTCTATCGCCGAGATCGCCGCTATCACATGGGTATCGCCGCGCTGGCCCTGGTGCCTCTGCGGGGCCAGGCCTG
Organism: Pseudomonas sp. HS-18; assembly: GCF_020401845.1. Lineage (NCBI taxonomy): Bacteria > Pseudomonadati > Pseudomonadota > Gammaproteobacteria > Pseudomonadales > Pseudomonadaceae > Pseudomonas > Pseudomonas sp. HS-18. Next base: position 936,669 of record NZ_CP084413.1, on the reverse strand, counting down.
CCTGCTCACCGAGATGGAACTGTGGAAGCTGGCAGAGGAGCAACTACCAGGTGTCACGCTTGACGCAGCGATTCCCAAAGCATGCCCGGAGTTCCTCGTCAGCGGCAATGCCTACGGACATTACTGTGCGTCGGGAAAGGCGGTGTGCGAGGTGGCAGTCAGTGTCGGCGGGCTCGAAAAGCGCCTTCGCGTCACTGGCAATCGGTACTGGAGCGGTAATGCTCCCACGGCAGCACAACCCTTCGAGGAGCTGTCACTCGACTGGGCGCAGACATACGGAGGTGCAGAGTTTGCTGAGAATCCGTTGGGCAAGGGTATCGCGCGCGCGGACGAAACCCAGCCTCTGCCCAATCTGGAGCCACTCGATCAGTGTCTGCGCACGCCTGACGAGCCGGGCGTGCCAATCAACCTGGGTATGGTCGACAGCAACTGGCCTCAGCGTTACCGGCTGGCCGACGACTACGACCAGCGCTGGCTGGAGGAGGACTACCCAGGATTCTCGCGAAACATCGACTGGCACTACTTCAACGGCGCGCAACCGGACCAATGGTTCGAAGGGCTCAACGAGTTCCCGGGCGGAGCACACTATCGGCTTCAGAACCTGCATCCAGAACATGCCGACCTGAGTGGTCATCTGCCGGCGGTGCGGGCTCGATGCTTCCTGCGTCGCAACATGCTGGACAACCGGAATACCGAGGAAGTGCCATTACGCCTGACCACCGTCTGGTTCATTCCCCACTGCGAACGGGCGATCCTGATCTTCAATGGAAGCGTTCCCTGTAGCAGCTTCGACGGCAATGATATCGCCTGCCTGCTACTGGCCGCCGATGATCTCGAAGCGCCGCGCGACATGGAGTATTTCCACGGAGTACTCGAACGACGCCTGGAGCCACAGTACAGCGTCGAAAACGCCCTGAACGATGCAGAGCTCATCCCTGCCCCACTGATTGGCTCGGGCCTCGAGGCATTCGCCCCGCAAAACTTACCCAGCAATGCGCTGATGGAGCGCCTGAACCTACGTGCCGCAGCCGAGCGCGAAAAGCTCATCGCCCACTTGGCAACGCTCCCAAAGACCGCCGCTACGCCAGTCGTGCAGCTACCCGAGCCCGTCGTACTGACGGCTACCGCACCTCCTGCGCCGGAGAACATCTCGACTTTCATCAAGGCCCACGAACAAATCCGCAAGGACGCCGAAACCAGGCTACAGACGGCGATAGACGACCTTCGTGTTCGAGAGGCCAAAGCAAAGGCACTCAACCCTCCGCAAATCGACGAAAGTGCCAAGCCCAACCCACGAAAACCCAGACAAGTGGTGGAGAAGCTACGTCAAGAGTTGCGCGATGAGCGCGCCAGCCAACGCATTCCAGCCGAACAGCGTCAGCAGATGGAGGCCGTCCTCGACAGCGGAGGCGCACAGCTGCAGAGCACTCTCACCCTCGCAGGCCATTTGCTGGACGCCCAGCCACAGCTCGACGCATTGACGTCGCAGAACCTGCGCCAGCTGATTCAAGACTACCTGCGACAAGGGTTGCCGCTGGCGGCGCTGGAGCTGGCCGGCGCCAATCTCGCCGGTATGGATCTACGCGGAGCCGACCTCTCCGGTGCGGACCTGGACTCGGCCAACCTGACCGCTTGCAACCTGGCGGCAGCCAATCTGCAAGGTACCTTGTTGACGCGAGCCAACCTGACGCATGCCAACCTCGAGGAGTGCAAGCTCGCCGATGCCAACCTGGGCCTGGCACAAGCCCGCCAAGCCTCGTTGCGCGGCGCGGACCTTAGCCGCGTTTGCCTGGAGCAGAGCAATCTGAGCGATTGCGATCTGAGCAAGACGACGCTGCGCGATGTGCGCTTGAAGGACGCCAAGCTCATCAACCTCAATCTTACCCAGGCCAAGGTCGAGAATCTTTTCCTGGAGGGGGCTGAGCTTGAGCAACTGTGCCTGCACCAGGCACAGATAGACAACCTGGCGTTCTATGGTTGCACGCTGCGCGATGTCGATTTCAGCCAGGCCCATATTCGAGGGCTGACGCTCATCGAGACCGATGCCAGCCACGGCATCAGTTTTCAGGCGGCGCAGATCAGGAAGTCCAGTTTCATCGGTGCCAGCAACCTTTCATTTGCGGATTTTTCGGCCTGCGAGATGGAGGAAGTCTGCCTGCGCAATACAAGGCTGGAAGGCGCCGACTTCACCTTCAGCCATTTGCGCCAGACCGATCTCAGCGATACCGACTTGCGTAGCAGCCGGCTGGACCATGCCGATCTGGATGGCAACCTGTTGATTCGCAGCGACCTTCGCGGCGCCAGCATACGCAACGCCAGTCTGGTATCGAGCATCCTCCAGGGCGCCTTGCTGGCAGAGGCCGATCTGTCCAACAGCAACCTGTTCCGCGCCGATTTTGGCGAAGTATTGCTGGACAGCACTACCCGGCTCGAGGGCTGCTATCAGGAGCGGATCAAATGGTTGCCCCGCCGCCTCCCGGACTTCGCTGAGGGGCAAGCATGAGCATCGCCGAATTCCGCCGGCGCCTGGAACACGGCGAAGAGCTTAGAAATCTGGACTGCAGCGGTCTACGCGAGGAGAACGCATCCTGGGCGGGACAAATGTTCGACAACGTCGCGCTGGAGAGTGCCTGGCTACCCGGTGCCAATCTGGCCGACTGTGTATTCATCAACTGCCAGTTGAGCCACGCCGAGCTGAGCGGCAGCGACCTCTCCCGCGCACACTTCATCGAGTGCTCGCTGAGCGCCGCCAGCCTTCGACGCACCCGTCTGGACGGTACCAGTTTTCTTAACTGCAACCTCAGCGAATGCCGCTTCGACGCTACTCACACGACCGAAAGCCGCTTTGTCGGAGGCACGCTGGAGAAAGCCAGCTTCGTCGCGGCCCAGATAGAGCAGACACTGTTCGACGCGCCACTGGCGCAAGCTGACTTCTCTGCGACCCAGATGCAGAGCACAGTCTTCCACGAGTTGGACCTCAAGCAGTTCAGGCTGGCCGGAGCACGCCTGCACAAGGCGGTATTCCTTGCCTGCGATCTACAGGGACAGGTACTGCGGAATCTGGACATCGAAGGTTGCCAGTTCGTCGACTGCCAGATGCAGAACATCGACTTGCAGAATGCCCAGTTGCGCCAATGCAACTTCAGCAACGCCACTCTGCAAGGTGCTCGACTGGATAGTGTCCAAGCTCCCCTGGCAATTTTCCTGCGAGCCGACCTGAGCGGGGCCTCGTGCACGCAAGCGGAGCTTTCCAGCTCACTGTGGGTGGAAGCGCAGCTCACCCAGGTCAATTTCGAAGACAGCAAACTCAATCAGGCAATTTTCCAACGCGCCCGAATCCACTCGAGCAGTTTCCGCCGTTGTCAATTGCATTACGCCGACTTCACCTACGCCAACCTGCAGAGCACCGATTTTCGCGACGCGCACTTTCAGCACAGCCAGTTCCACGCCGCCCAACTCGAGGACGTGCACTGGGGTAATCAGGCCGGAGTGTTGTTCGAGGATCCAGAACTCACCGCAGCCGAACGCTGGTCAGCCGAGAGCAAGCAGCAGAGCCGGGCTTTCCGTCAGGCATTACAACAGGTCCTTCCGGAGCAAGGAGACACACCATGAATACCTCGCGAACTCTTCTGAAAAAGCCGCTACCGCCTACTTACGAGCCTACCGGCCGGATCATCGAAACTGCCGGTGAACGTGGTTTTCTGGTCGCCCGTGGTCAATTACGGCAGATCTGTACCCAGGCATTCGGTTGCCTCGTGCGGCCCAACGCTGGTGATCGGGTGCTGCTCGCCGATGTCGACGGCGACACCTTCATCCTCAGCGTGCTCGAACGCCCTGGCACCGAGCGCCCCACATTGCGCCTGCCCTACGGCCTGGATATCGAAAGCGGCGCAAAAGTGCGCATCACCGGCACAGCAGTCGAGCTGGCACCGGAAACCCTGCGCCTGCGCGCTAGAGAACTGGATTGCCAGGCCGCCACCCTGACCTACAGCTGCGGTGAAGCCCGTGGTTTCATCGGCATCGGAAAGCTGGTCGGACGGACCCTCGAACTGCTCGCCGACAAGTGGGTACAGATCAGCAAGCAGAGTTTCCGCATCAGCGAACAGCTGGAATGCGTTCGCGCTGGCGAGTTGGACTGCGAAGCGACACAGAGCCTGCGCCTGCATGGCAAAAACACGCTGATCAGCGCCGACCAGTTGAGCAAGCTGGACGCACGTCAGATCCACATCGGATGAGGAGATCGCCATGTTCGCTAACTCTCAAGTAGGCGGTACCGATGTCGCCAGCCCGGACGTCTGCCTCACGCCACCACTGCCAGCAGCCATCGCCTACACCAACTCCGCAGCGGGCAATAGAGCGATTCCCAATGTTCAGAACGTACTGCTCTGCGGCGGCCCGGCGCACAACATGGGCACCGTCGTCCCCCAGACCAGCGGCGATGGTCCCGGTGTCGTCGGTGGTGTCGGCTCCGGCACCGTGATGTCGTCATCGCGCCATGTCACCGGCGCCAATACCGTCATCCTGCAAGGCATGCCGGTCACCCGAATGACCAGCACCTCCAAACAGAACTCCGGCAATGCCAGCGGTTCGCGCACCGAGCCAAGCCAGAGCAAGGTTGTGGTGCTTTCCGCGTGATCCCGCGACCCAGCAACTGCCATTGAGCCCGGCGCAGACGAAGTAACCGAACGATGAAACTCACCGTCACCGAATACGCCGGCGAGCCTCTAGCTCAGAGCCTATCGGCGCAGTTCCATGCCCCAGGCGGGATTGTCGGTCGCAGCACCGGGTGCCACCTCGTGTTGAGCGATCCCGACCGGCGCATTTCGCGTTTGCAGGCGGTAGTCAGTCATCGCCACGACTGCTGGTATCTGCGCAACACCAGCCCAACGACAGTGATCGAGGTCAATCAGCAACGCCTTGAGCTCAACCAGGAGTGCCAATTGCTGGGTGGCGAGCACCTGCGGATCGGCCCCTACCTACTACGCAGCGAGGCCAACAACGACATGCCGTTCCCTGATCGCCCCCATGCCGTGGAACCCACAAGTCTTAACCATCTCTTATCACCGCCCTCATCCGACGCGGCCAGTGAAACCAAAGAGCCTGACAGGACGAATCCATTTGCCGATCTGCTCGACACTGTCTCGTTACCGCCATCTCCTCAGGTAGATGTGTCGCCTTTCGATCTACGGAATCCAAGTGCTGCGAGCCTGGAGCGGCCGTGGGCCGCGCCGTCGCTCTTCGGTCAGATGCCAGAGCACGACAACTCTCTGCTCAGCACCCAGGCGTCGGTCTTTCCTGGCGAGCCACCTTCCGTCGTGCCGGATCCTCTTCGCGATTCTTCGCTCGATCCGTTGGCGCTGTTCGAACAGCCAGCACACCCCGTCGACTTGCTGGAGAACCTTGGGCCGTCCGTCCTCGCCAATTACGCGCAGACACCGACCGTGACATTCGAATCCCCGCGCGAGGTGTTCAACCAGGGCACGACCATGGACAGGGCCGATATCGGTCGGATCTCTCTGCGACTGGGCCAGGTTCCCGAGCCTAAGCCTATTAAACCGGACACCTCCCCCCCGCTGACAGAGCTCATAGATGCTCCGGCCAGCTACCCGCCAAGCGACGCGATAATGCCGGGATTCACCGACCTGCTGGACAACCCCGGAGCACTCCCTCTCGCCGAGCCACTGGAGCCCATCCCTTCTGCGCCGGTAAACGAGCTGCAGGTAAAGGCAATCACCCGCAGTGACATCGGCGAACTGTTCCATCGGGCTCAGACGGGACAGCTCTACACCTCCGGACCCGGCCGAGCCAGAGCGGCGACAATGCCGCCGGCATCACGCAGACCCCTCGACGAGCCAACAACCAGGACGCGCAGCACTCCTGCAGATCCGTCCGGGAGACTGCGGTTGCCCACGCATAGCGAACCCGCCCAGGCAGATCCGCAGGACGACGCCGGCAAGACCGAGTTCAGCGTGGTTGGCAGTAGGTCCCTGGTCGCACCGCAGCTGGCCCCACTCCAGGAGCCAAAGACTTCTCCAGACGACTCGTCCCCCGAAATGGCGCCGGCCCGGCAGGACGAGATGCAGTTGGAAGGTGCGCGCGCCATCGCAAGCTTCATGAAAGCTGCTGGCATAGAACAGGCCAAACCCTCGGCCATGCCACTGGAAGAGCGCATGGCGCAGCTGGGTCGACTGCTCAAACTGTTTACCGACGGCACCGTACGCCTGATGTCCTCCCGCACGCTGATCAAGCACGAAGTCCACGCAGAGCTCACTCGGGTCATGGAGTCGGCGAACAACCCATTCAAGATTCTGCCCTCGGGGCAAGCCGTACTGATTCAGATGTTCGGCCAGCACCTGCCCGGTTTCCTTCCACCTGAACAGGCAATCGATGAAGCGCTGGCCAATCTGCAGCACCACCAGTTGGGCGTTCTGGCGGGGACCCGCACAGCCTTGTTCGAGTTGATCAGTGAACTCAATCCAGAACGCAGCGAAATAAACAACGGTCCGCGCGGCCTGCTCGACCGGCTGCTTCCCTCTCGCATGGAGGCTCGCCGCTGGCGGCATTACCACGAACACTACCAGGCAGTGCTGGCCCAGTTGGAAAACGAAGATTTCTACCGCCTGTTTGGTGAAACCTTCCGCCGCGCCTATGAGGATGAGATTGATCGTTGCTCAACGGCCAACAGCCGCCAAACGGAGATATCGGTGTGAACCTCAGCCGTAGAGTCCTTTGCCCTGCAGTTTCCGGAAAAAGGCGATCCTCAAAGGGCCCCAAACTGTTTAGTTGCTGCTTGCTGGCCGGTTTGTCCACTGTCATCTCCGGCTGCTCGCTGTGGAGGAGTGACCAGCCCAGCCCTCCGTCTGCAGAGATGCTTAAGGACTTCCACTACACACTTTCGCTCAAGGCCGACGAGGACATCAATCGCGATGGATCCGGCCGGGCAATGCCCGTGCTGCTCAACATCTTCGAGCTGCGCAGCCCGGGAAACTTCGAGATGACCGACTACTTCGATCTGCGTAACAACGCTCAGATGCGCCTGGGCCAGGACCTGCTGCGTAGCGATCAACTGATGGTCTGGCCGGGTACCAGTGACCAGCGCAAGTACTCCAGCTCCTCGCCACCTGCATTGCTTGGAGTGGTCGCCGGATACCAGCAACTGGAGGGGCGCACATGGCGCGTCCTGATCCCCATTTCCTCCGCTGTGCCGGCCAAATCCGTCGAGAGCGACGACACGGCCACGGACAAGGCGCAATCGCCGGACCACGACATCAGTATTGACGTGGTGATCAGCCAGGACGGACTGCACGTCCTGACGCCCACCCAGCAGGAATGACTAAGGACAGACGCATGAGCAGATCCGATTCGTTATCCAGCGCTCAGGCTCATACCCTGGGCCCACTGTGGACCGAGGGCATGTACTTGCGCCCACAACACTTCCAGCAGTGGGAACGCTACATGGAGCACTATCTGGAGCGCCGTTGCCGCGGTCTCGGAGGAGCGTTCTGGGGCTTCCTCGAGCTGGAGCTGGATTCGCAGATGCTCGAGCTGGGCAAGGTGGCGCTCCATCGCGCCCGCGGGGTGATGCCCGACGGTACACCGTTCACCTTCAGCACCCCCGGCGACTGCCCGCAAGCGTTGGACTTCCCTCCTACCGCAAAGGGGGCCGAGGTAGTGCTCGGGTTGCCACTGCGACGCCCCGGCAGCGAAGAGGTGCTGTTCGAGGACATCGAAGGTTCGCCCGCTCGCTACTGCGCAGCGGAAGCCGAGATGGCTGACTCCAATGCGATTGCCCTGGGGCCGGCACAACTGCAACTGGCCCGCCCAAGATTTCGCCTGGCGCTGCGGGAGGATCTGAGCGACGCCTACCAGGCCATTGGCGTGGTGCGCGTAGCCGAGCGAGGTGCTGACCAGCGTCTGCGGCTGGATGAGAACTACATTCCACCGCTGCTGGATTGCATGGCACACAACACACTCAGCGGATTCGTCAAGGAAGTTCACAGCCTGCTTCAACAGCGCTCCCATGCTCTTGGCCAACGCCTCTCGCAGCCTGGGCGAGGCGGCGTGGGCGAAGTTGCCGACTTCATGCTGCTGGAGCTGGCGAACCGCTCCCTGGCCAGCACCTGGATGGCCCAACAGGAACTGCAACGTCACCCCGGCGAGCTATTCCACGACTGGCTGAAGCTGGCCTTCGACCTGGCCACGTTCACCGCTGCCAACCGCCAGCCGCCGCTATGGCCTCGCTATGTCCACGACGATCTTCAGCAGAGTTTCGAGCCGTTGATGAAGAACCTGCGCCAGGCCCTATCCACCGTACTGGAGCAAAGTGCCATCTCCATCGCCCTGCAGGATCGCGGACACGGTGTGCGGGTGGGTGCTATTCCCAGCCCGGACCTGCTGCGCGAGGCAGGCTTCATCCTCGCCGTACACGCCGAGCTGCCTGGTGAAGTGGTCCGCACGCGCTTCCCGGCGCAGGTCAAGCTCGGCACCGTGGATCGCATCCGCGACCTAGTGCAACTGCAATTGCCCGGCATCGGTGTTCACGCCCTGCCGTTGGTGCCCCGCCAGATTCCCTACAACGCCGGCTATCTCTACTTCGAGATCGAGAAGCGAGGCGAGATGTGGCAGCAGTTGCAGCGAACCGGCGTATTGGCCCTGCACCTCGCGGGGGAATTCCCCGGTCTTGAAATAGAACTCTGGGCCGTGCGCGGCTGATATCCAGGAGTAGTCCCATGCATTGCAATAGCACGGACAAGAGAGGCAGCGCATGGAGCTGAGCCTCTCGCGAAACCCATTCGGCAATCCAAACGAGCCCCGCATTACTGCCAGCCCCGAGCCACAGCATGGCAGCCAGGCCGCGCTGCAAGCCGAACTCAACCAGGGCACGGCAGGTAATGTCCTGCTCGCCGCCGCCAATCCGCTGCTCAACCTGGCGCCGCAGATCCGCACCCTGACGCAACACAAGGACCCCGATGCACTGCATCGGCATCTGGTAGAGGAAATTCGCCGTTTCGAACGCCAGGCGCAATTACTCAGGATTCCCAACGAGACGATCATCGCCGCGCGTTATTGCCTGTGCACGGTGCTCGACGAAGCGGCTGCGCTGACTCCCTGGGGAGGAGGTACCTGGGCCACCCGTAGCCTGCTGGTGACTTTCCACAATGAAGCCTGGGGCGGTGAAAAATTCTTCGTGCTGCTGTCGCGACTGGCAGCTTCGCCGCAACAGCACAGCAACCTGCTGGAGCTGCAGTACTACTGCCTGAGCCTGGGTTTTGAAGGCCAGTACCGCATCATGGAGAACGGCCGGAGTGCGCTCGAGCTACTCAAGCAACGGCTGCTGGCAATACTCAGCGGCAAAGGAGGAGCAGGCGACCTGCTATCGCCCCACTGGCGCAGTGAGGTGGAGAACACTGGCAGCCTTCGCCAATCTATTCCGTTCTGGGTCTACGCCTCGCTAGGCGTGTTACTTCTCGCACTGTTCTTCAGCGGCCTGCTGCTGGCACTACAGGGCCCGGTCGATCGCCTGGCGCTAGCCATCGGCGGAGTGCGTCTGGCGAAGCTGGACTTCAATATGCCCAGTGTCACTCCGCTGGCCGACTTTCTCGCTCCGGAAATTTCCCAGCACCTTTTGTCGGTGCGCGAGGAGAACGACCGCAGCGTCATCGTGATCCGAGGCAACGGCGTCTTTGCCTCGGGCGCCAGTCAGGTAAAACCCTCCTATCTGTCGGTGATCAAGCGCATCGGCATGGCCCTGCAGAGCCGCAAGGGGCGCGTGGAGGTGCTCGGTTACACCGACAACCAGCCGATCCGCATCAACCTCGGTCTCCGCTCCAACCTCGAACTTTCCGCCACTCGCGCCTCGGCTGTACGCGATCTGCTGAGCGAAGACCTCGGGGCGAACCGCGTCGGCTTCAAAGGCATGGGTGAAGACCATCCCCTCACCAGCAACGACACCGCCGAAGGCCGAGCGCTCAATCGTCGAGTCGAAATTGTTCTGTACAAGCCGGGAATATCCCAGGAGAGAACCCGATGAGCCGGTGGTTCCGTTGGTTGTGGAGCCCACTGACGTGGGCCCTGCTGGGGCTGATCGCCCTGTCCTTGCTGATCTGGCTGGTAGGTCCGGAAGTGGCTATCGGCCGTCATCGACCACTGTACAGCGAGACTTCGCGGATCGTCCTGATCAGCCTGCTGTTCGCGCTGTACCTCCTGCTCTTCGGATGGCGACGTCTCCGTACGGCGTACACCAATAGCCAACTGCTCGAACATCTGCGCAGACGCAACAAGAACGGCAGCCTCGCTGATGCACAGCTGGCGGAGCGCTTCGACGCCGCCATCGAAACCCTCAAGCAGGCACGCTTTGACAAGGGTGGCTTGAGCGGTTCGCTGCAGCGCCTGTCGCGTCAGTATCTCTACCAGTTGCCTTGGTACATTTTCGTCGGTGCACCCGGCTCCGGTAAAACCACCGCACTGCTCAACTCCGACCTTGAGTTTCCGCTTGCCGGCAGCCTCGGCAAGGCTGCCGTCGAAGGCGTCGGAGGCACCCGTCAATGCGACTGGTGGTTCACCAATGAAGCGGTGCTGATCGATACCGCCGGCCGCTACAGCACCCAGGACAGCGACCAGGCCGTCGACAGCGCCGAGTGGAACAGCTTCCTCGGCTTGCTGAAGAAGTACCGGCCACGGCAACCCATCAATGGTGTCATCCTCACCTTGTCGGTCGCCGACCTGCTCGACAGCAGTGCCCAGGAACAGGCACGCCACGCCCGCGAGCTGCGCAAGCGCTTGCAGGAGTTGAACCGGCAACTGGGGATTACCTTCCCTGTCTACGTGCTGGTCACCAAGCTTGACCTGTTGGCAGGCTTCAACCAGTACTTCGCATCGCTCAGCCGCCAGGAGCGCAGCCAGGTCTGGGGCTTCACCCTGCCCTTGGCGGAGCAAAGCGGCAGAAACCCGGACCTCGCCGGCCAGCTGACCCGGGAGTACGGCCTGCTGTACCACCAGTTGCGCCTCGCCACACCGGCGCGACTGGCAGAAAGCCGTATCCTCGAAGACAACGCCAGGGCCTATTTGCTTCCGCAGGAGTTTGCTGTCCTCGAAGAACCCCTACGGCGCTTCCTGCTGGAAGTGTTCAACACCTCGAAGTTCGAATTCCCGGTCTTGCTGCGCGGCCTGTATTTCAGCAGCGGTACCCAGGAAGGCACGGTGTTCGACCGGGTGATGGGCGCGATCAAGCGCAATCTCGGTCTGCCGGACATCCCGCAAACCTCGCAAAGCAATGAAGGAGGGGGGCGTGGGTTCTTCCTCAAGGATCTGATGCAGAGCGTGATCTTTCGCGAGACCAGCCTGGCTGGCCGCAACCTGGTCTGGGATCGCCGTCGCCGCTGGCTCCGGAGTGGGGCTGGCATAGCGTTGGTCCTGTTGCTGGCCCTGGGTGGTTGGGCGCTCTGGAACGCCTATGAGCTGAACCGCAACTACCTCGTCGAAGTCAGCGAAAAACTGCCGCAACTGCAGCTGAACGGCCAGACCATCCAGAGCGAGGCAGGAGATATTCTGCAGGTACTCCCCTGGCTCGACAGCCTGGACGTACTGCCAAGCAGCGCGCGCTTCGATGTTCTCGACCCGCCTTGGCGCTATCGCCTGGGGCTATACCAGGGGCGAATCGTTCAGCAGAGCGCCAATCTGCTCTACCAGCACGGCCTGCGCGATATGCTGTTGCCGCAGGTCGCCAACTATATCCAGCAGCGCCTGCGGCGTGACGCTCTGAACAACAACTACACCTATGAAGCGCTGAAGGCTTACCTGATGCTCTACGAGCCAACGCATTACGACGGTGCGTTCCTGCGCGACTGGCTGTACATCAACCTCAAACATGAATTGCCCGACGGCTTCACCGAAGCCGAAGGCGAGCGCCTTGAACATCACCTGCAAAGCCTGCTGGAGCACGGCCCAGTGCGCTCGCCCTACCCGATCGACGACGACCTGGTCGCGCGCACCCGACTGGAGCTGGCGCGCCTGCCCCTGGTGCAGCGCGCCTACCAGCGCGTGCGCTATCAGTTGCTGCTGGACGAACCCGCCAACGCCTTCACCATTGCCTCGGCAGCAGGACCAGAGGCAGTCCAGTCGTTGCGCCGCAAAAGCGGCTTGCCATTGACTGACGGCATTCCCACGCTGTTCACCTATGTCGGTTATCACCAGTTGTTCATGCCGAATGCCCTGACGCTGCTGGTACAGTTGCAGAGCGATGATGCCTGGGTGCTGAACCTGCCGCTGCAGGCGAACGAACTACTGCCTGGCAACCAGGCAGGCCTGTTCCGCCAGGTCCAGGTGCTCTACCTCAATGAGTACGTGCAGGTTTGGGACAGCTACCTGAACGATCTCACTCTGGTACCGCTCGGCTCGCTGATTCAGGCAGCACAAGTCTCGCGTGCACTGTCAGCAGCAGACTCACCGCTGGAGCGTTTCATCCGCGCGGCAGCGCAGGAAACCACCTTGCTGCGGCCGCTGGACAAGCACACCAAAACCCTCGTCGCGCGAGCTGACAGCAGCCTTGCCAGTACCCGCTCGCGCCTGCAACGACTGGTTGGCACACTCGACCCGGACGACAAGCCAAAGGCCCAGGCCAAACCGGAAGCCCCCGAGCACATCGTCGACGACCACTTCCTGCCTCTGCGCCTGATGACCCAGCAAACGGCGCCAGGACAAGTCGGACCGCTGCAGAACCTGCAGCAGTTACTCAATGAACTGTACGTCTACTTGACCGCGACCGAGTCAGCCTTGCGAACCGGCAATCCACCGCCAGCCTCCGACATCCTCAGCAAGCTGCAGGCTGACGCCGGACGTTCGCCGCTCAACATTGGCGAGATGCTCGGCTCCTTGTCCGAGGTCACCCAGAAGCAAACCAAAGCAGTCGAGCGCAACAAGCTGCAACGCGACATGGGTGGGTCGATAGGAGTGTTCTGTCGGCGCGCAGTGCAAGGGCGCTATCCCTTCCGAGCCAACGCAGCACAGGAGGTAGCGGTCGGCGACTTCTCCCGCCTGTTCGCTCCCAATGGTCTGTTCGACAGTTTCTTCCAGAGCAACCTCGCCAGCAAAGTGAACATGGCCACTTCGCCGTGGAGCTTCAACCCAGGGTTCTCCGGGCAGGCTGGCGACCTGCGCGCCTTCGAGCGCGCGAGCATGCTGCGCTCGGTATTTTTTGCCAGCGGCAACAATCTGTCGATCGACCTGCGCGTGCGCGTTCTAAGCATGGACCCGGAAATATCACGGCTGAGTTTCGATGCTGGCGGAAGGACCCTGGAATACATGCACGGCCCACAACTCCCGCTAAGCGTGAGTTGGCCAACCCCACAAGGAAACGACCACGTACAGCTCAGCATCGATACTCGCGATGGCCATAGCGCGAACCTGACCAGACAAGGTCTGTGGGCACTGCACCGGCTATTCGATGTGGCCCGCATAACCCCCGGCAGTTCGCCCGACGTATTCGTCGCACACTACACTCTCGACGGCCACGATCTGGCCCTGGAAGTACGCACCAGCAGTATTGACAATCCGTTCAAGCTTGCCGCCTTGCGTGACTTCCGTTGCCCGGGCCTGAGCGCCACTCTATGAACGATCTACGGCAGCCCCCTGGCTGGTATGGCAAGTTGCCCGGCACGGGAGACTTCGCTTCCCGTCGCCTGAGCCCGGAAGTGGTCCGCTGGTGGGCCAACTGGTTGCAACGCAGCCTGCAATCTCAGAACGAGCGCTACGCTGGCTGGCAACAACGCTACGTACGAGCACCGCTGTGGAACTTCATAGTCCCAGGCTCGACGGAGCTCCCCGGATTGCAGTTGGGCTGCATTGCCCCGAGTTGCGACCGGGTCGGGCGCTACTACCCGCTGTGTCTGCTGCTGCCAATAGACACCACGGGCATTATCGAGCCCGAGGTGCTGTGCAGCGCAACCCAGGAGCTGACCTATCTGGGCTACCGCATCCTCGAGGGCATTCGTCGAAGCTTCTCGCCGGAAGCCCTTGACCAGGTCCTGGCCGAGGCCTGCCCTCTCGATCCCCTGCCTTATCCTCCCTTCTGGCCCGAACTCGCCCTTTACGCGAACAGCGCCGAGACGAGCAGCTACTGGTGGACCAACCCTGCTTCCGGCGGCCCGATGCGTCGCCATGTCCACCATGGGCCGCTAAACAACCTGCTGTTCAATCACCTGTTCGACGGCCGTTACGGCGAAAGCTGATCCATGCATGCCTCAGGCTCGCGACTCCACGGGCAGGCCCTGCCAGTCGGCTATCGGCTGGACGGCTTCGACATCCTCGGGACTATCGGTTACGGTGGCTTCGGCAACGTCTATGCCGCTGTCGAACTCGCCTCGCGCCGGACGGTGGCGATCAAGGAATACCTGCCCCGCCAGCACGTAGTACGCGGCGGCCATGGGCAGCTCTGCCCGCAAACGGCGGCCGCCGGGGAGTGCTTCCGGATAGGTTTGCAGCATTTCCTGGACGATGCGCGCGTTCTCGCTGACCTGCGGCACCCAGCACTGTTACCTGTCGAACGCGTGTGGCAACAAAACGGCACCGCCTACTTCAGCATGCCCTGCTACGCCGGAGTGACCCTGCAACAGCTTGCCGAAGACCCCAGGCGTCAGCTGGACGCTACGTGGCTAGAACCTACCCTGGGTCGCCTACTGGGAGCCCTGGAGTCGCTCCACCGCCGGGGCTACCAGCACCGGGACATTTCCCCGGACAACATCATCCTCGATGCCAAGGGTCTGCCAGTGCTGCTCGACTTTAGCGGCGCTCGGCAGCACAGGGAAAGGACCACCGGCCCTGGCGCACTACCGACCAAGCCTGGCTACTCCCCACTCGAGCAGTATGTCGGGGAGGGCCATGACCACGGAGCCTGGAGCGATCTGTATGCCCTGGGTGCAGTCATGTATTGCCTGATCGCCCGCAGGACACCTCCGTCGTCACTGGCGCGCAGTGTGCAGGACACATTGGTCCCTCTCAGTTCAATGGGGCTGGCGGCGTACTCGGCTCGCACTCTTGCCGCGATAGATCGGGTGCTGTCCCTGCACCGGCAGGATCGTCCGCAATCGGTGGCCGAGTTCGCCGCCGATCTGGCCTTGAAACGGCGGGGCGATATTTACCTGCCTGGCACTGCCAGCCAGCGCTCCGCAGGGTCCGTAGGCTCTTCCCCGTTGCAACTCGACATCGGACATGAGCGACACCTCTGGACGCTTCCAGCCGCCACATTGCTGGCGGCGCTTGCCCTGTTCTGCTGCCTGGGCCTGGCCCTCGACGCCACGAAGCCACACCGCTCGCTTGTCATTAAAAATCGCCTGGCCGATCAGGCGAAAGCACTTCCTGTTCTGCAGGCTGCACAAGAACTGAAATGACTACGCGACGAAATCGCCCTGGAGTTGTTCCAGCAATACCTGGATACGCGCCAGGCGCACGGTGGGATCGCTCATCTCCAGCAGCACCTGCTTCTGGTCTCGCTCGAAAGGCAGCAGATAGGCGAGCTGGCAGGCCAGTTCCTGCTGGCCATTGACCTCGCCGCCCATCTCCAGCGCCGACACCATGGGGTGCATGGACAGCGCTTCGAGCAGCGCGGCGAGATCGTCGTGTTCCTTGGTCAGCGGCTGGTTCGGCTGCTCGTCCAGCCACTCCACCTCAGCCACCGTCAGCTGGTCCGTCTGCACGTTGGCGGAGAGCACGCGGAAGCGCCGGCCCCCCTCAACACGGATGCCCAGCAAGCCGTTGGACTGCTGCTTCCAGTCCTTGATATGCGCTTCGCAGCCGACCAGGCTGTAGCGCTCCGGTGCATCGCCGACTTCCTCGCCCTCGACGATGGCCACCACGCCGAATCCGCCGTTCTGCTTCATGCAGCGGCCGATCATGTCCAGGTAGCGCGCCTCGAAGATCTGCAGGTCGAGGCGGCACCCGGGGAACAGCACGGTATTGAGGGGGAAGAGCGGAAAACTCATGGGTACTCCCATTTTCGATCAGAGCCTGTTAACGATCGTGCGATCTAGAGCCGTAGTAGGCGGCAAGCGCCTGAAGAGCGGAGTTTACTGCTGTAAATGAGCATCTGAGGGCGTTTGCCAACGCCCTACAGCCGACGCGCAGCAGATCGTCAACAGGCTCTCAGGCGATCAGCGCTACCGCCAACGGTAGCAGCACAGCGGTGGCCACGCCCATCAGGCTCATCGCCAGGGCGGCGAAGGCGCCGCATTCCTCGCCCTCCTGCAAGGCGCGGGAGGTGCCCACGGCATGGGCGGTCATGCCCAGCGCCATGCCTTGCGCAGCCGGATGGTGGACGCCGAAGCGGCGCAGCAGTTCCGGGCCGAGGATGGCGCCGAGCACGCCGGTAATCAGCACGAACACCGCCGCCAGCGCCGCCACGCCGCCGATCTGGCTGGCCACCAGCATGGCGATGGGCGAGGTCACCGACTTGGGCGCCAGGCTCATCAGCAATTCGTGGTCGACGCCGAACAGCCAGCCCAGGCCGATGCCCAGCGCGGTGGCGAACAGGCCGCCGACCAGCAGGGTAATCAGCGTCGGCCAGAACAGTTGGCGGATGCGCTTGAGGTTGAGGAACAGCGGCACGGCGAGGGCGACGGTCGCGGGGCCGAGGAGGATGGTCAGCACCTTGGCACTGTTGCTGTACTCGCTGTAGTCGATGCCGCACGCCAGCAGCACCGCGATAACGATCAGCATCGACACCAGCACCGGCTGCAGGAATACCCAGCGTGTACGCTCATAGGCGGCCAGCGCCAACTGATAAGCGCCCAGGGTGACGCCAACGCAGAACAGCGGATGGTGGATAACGGAGTCCACCGCGCCTTGCCAGTCGAACATCAGGCGTTCTCCTTCTGCTTGCGCTGGCGGTCGATGAGCTTCTGCATCAGCCAGCCGGCGAACACGAAGGACACCAGCAGCGACAACGCCAGTGCGCCGGCGATCGCCCAGAAGTCCGCGGCGATCTGCTTCGCGTAGGCCATAACACCGACCGCCGCCGGCACCAGCAACAGCGGCAGGTAGCGCAGCAGCGAGGCAGCCGCCTCGTTGACCGGCTTGCTCACCTCGCCGTTCCACACCAGGAAGGCGAACAGCAGCACCAGCCCAATGATCGGGCCGGGGATCATGTGCAGGATGAGAGCATTCAGGCCCGTGCCGAGCAGTTGGAACAGCACCAGCCAGGTCAGGCCGCGTAGCAACATCAGAAAGATCTCCAGCGCAATATGCCGACATTATGCCCGCCCAGCGCCCGCTATGGCGCGGCATTCGCCCAAAGCATGAATGCTTGACCGCTCCTGGGCGCCATGCTGATCTACAGGCGGATTTCACGTAGGCCGTACTAGAAGAACAACGCATTCCCCGGAGGAAACATGGCATTCGTACCCGTAAGCGCACTGAAGGACTACATCGGCAAGGACCTGGGCCATTCGCAGTGGATCACCATCGATCAACAGCGCATCAACCAGTTCGCCGAGTGCACCGAGGACCACCAGTTCATCCACGTCGACCCGGAAAAGGCGAAGAAGACGCCCTTCGGCGGCACCATCGCCCATGGCTTCCTGTCGCTGTCGCTGATCCCGAAACTCTGCGAGGGCCTGCTGGTCCTGCCGGAAAACCCAAAGATGGTGGTCAACTACGGCCTGGACAGCGTGCGTTTCATCCAGCCGGTACCGGTGGATTCGCGCGTGCGCCTGCAGGTGACCATCACCGACATCACCGAGAAGAACCCCGGCCAGTGGTTGATCAAGGCGCGCTGCACCCTGGAGATCGAAGGCCTGCCCAAGCCGGCCTACATCGCCGAATCCCTGAGCCTGTGCTTCGTCTGACGGCCCGCTCGCAGCGATGAGAAAAAAGCCCGCGACCGCGGGCTTTTTTGCGTCACACTGCCAGTGCGCCCCTCCGCCGATTCGAGCCTCCCGATGCCACGCCACCTACTTCCCCTGAGCCTCGTCCTGTTCCTCGCTGCCTGCGGCGAGGGCGAACCACTGACGCCACCGGACGCCCGCCTGCCCGACGGCGCGCGCTACCGCGGCGAGCTGGTGAACGGTCAACTGCAGGGGCCGGGGCGGCTCGATTACAGCAACGGCGCCTGGTACGAGGGCGGCTTCGACAAGGGCCTGCAGAGCGGCCAGGGCAAATGGAACGACGGCAACGGTACAAGCTACGAAGGTGAGTTCCGCAACGGAATATTCGAAGGGCGCGGCCGCCTGCAATATGCCGACGGCAGCGTCTACGAAGGCCAGTTCAAGCGCGGCGAGTTCGACGGCGAAGGCCGCCTTGCGCAGGGCGGCACTACCTACAGCGGCGGTTTCCGCAAGGGTCGCTACGAAGGCCTGGGCAGCCTCGAACAGCCCGACGGCACCCGCCACCAGGGTGCCTTCGCCAAGGGCGAGGCCAACGGCGAAGGCGCCCGTCGGGACAGCCTGGGCAACCAGTACAGCGGCACCTTCAGGAACGGCGTGCTGGAGGGCAAGGGCATCTTCCGCGACGACGCGGGCGACCAGTACAGCGGCGAGTTCCGCAACGACCAGTTCGAGGGGACCGGGCGCTTCCAGAATGCCGACGGCGATGTCTGGTTCGGCCGCTTCAAGGCTGGCGCGATGAGCGGGCCGGGCGAGTTCATCGGCACCGACGGCAGCCGCTACCAGGGCGAGTTCCGCTTCTGGCGCTTCGACGGCAAGGGCACGCTGACGCGCTCCGATGGCCAGGTCTACAGCGGCGGCTTCGCCCGCGGCGAATACTCGGGCGAAGGCACCCTCACCCGCAGCGACGGCAGTCTGCAGAAAGGCGTCTGGAATGCTGGGCAACTGCGCCAGGATGCCACCGGCAAGCGGCTGCCCAATCCACTGGAAGTCGGCTTGCTGGAACAGGGCGCGTTGCTGGAGAAGGAACTGGCCGCCATCCCGCCATCCACTCCGGCGATCGAACTCTATGGCGTCAGCCTCGGCGGCGACGGCAAGCAGAGCGTGTTCCTGCGCGAGGCCGACTACGTCGCCAACCTGCTCGGCGAACGCTTCGGCGCGCGCGGCGTGGTACGTCTGGTGAACCATCGCGACCACCTTGCCGACCGCCCCATGGCCACCCGAGAAACCCTGGCCCGCACCCTGCGCACCATCGCCGAACGCAGCGGCCCGGAAGACCTGGTGTTCATCTACCTGACCAGCCATGGCTCCCATGACCACCAGCTGGTGCTGGACATGCCGGGGCTCAAGCTCGACGACCTGCCGGCCAGCGAACTGGCCAGCCTGCTCGCCCCGCTCAAGGACCGCGACAAGGTGCTGGTGATTTCCGCCTGCTACAGCGGTGGCTTCATCCCCGCGCTCAAGGACGACAAGACCCTGATCATGACCGCCGCACGCAGCGACCGGGTGTCCTTCGGCTGCTCCGAGGAGGCCGACTTCACCTACTTCGGCGATGCGCTCTTTGCCAAGGCCCTCCGGCAGACCGACGACCTCAAGCAAGCCTTCACGCTGGCCAGCGCTACCGTGGCCAAGCGCGAGAAGGAGGAAGAGTTCGAACCATCGGAGCCGCAACTCTGGGCGCCGAAGGCGGTCATTACTCGCTGGCAGGCCCTGCGCGCGCAGCAGTCGCACGGAGAGCTGGCGCTCGGCAATACCGATGCGCAGGCAAAACGACAGGGTGGCAACTAAGCTGGAAAGTGTGTCAGAGGGGAAACACAGATGTACTCGAAACCGACGAATATCCTGCTAGCGGGCGCCACCGGCCTGACCGGTGAACATCTGCTCGACCGCATGCTCAACGAGCCCACGGTCAAGCGCGTCATCGCTCCGGCCCGAAGGAAGCTGGCGGAGCACCCACGCCTGGAAAACCCCATCGGCCCGCTGGCCGAGCTCATCCCGCACCTGGTCCAGCCGGTGGACACGGTGTTCTGCTGCCTGGGCACCACGCTCAAGGAAGCCGGCTCCGAGGAGGCCTTCCGCAGTGTCGACTTCGACCTGCCGCTGGCCCTAGGCGAGCGTGGCCTGGCACTCGGCGCGCGGCACTATATCGTGGTCAGCGCACTGGGCGCGGACAGCAAGTCGTCGATCTTCTACAGCCGGGTCAAGGGCGAGTTGGAGGATGCCCTGCGCCAGCAAGGCTGGCCGCAGCTGACCATCGCACGGCCATCGCTGCTACTGGGTCAGCGTGAGGAAATCCGCCTCGCCGAACTGCTCGCCGCGCCCTTCTCGCGCATCCTGCCGGGCAAGCTGCACGGCATCGAAGCCATCGCCCTGGCCCGCGCGCTCTGGCGCCTGGCGCTGGAAACCGGCAAGGGTAGCCGCGTCGTCGAATCGGACGAGTTGCGCAAGCTGGGCAAGTGACCTTCCTGGCCGGTAGGGCAATGGTCTTCTTCTGGAAAAACGATGCCCAGGCCTTCCCCTCACCCCAACCCTCTCCCAATGGGAGAGGGAGCAGTCCTCCGCGACAAGTAACGGCCACAGTTCTCCTGATGTTTCAGGGAGCGATGCGCTGCCCGGACAGCACCGATCAGTCCCCTCTCCCTTTGGGAGAGGGTTAGGGTGAGGGCCGGCCACCGCACCAAACCCCGTTCGCGAGCAAGCTCGCTCCTACAGGATCGGGCTCAGTTCCCGCCCCATACCTGCAGGCCAACCCCCAGTTCCGCGGCGATCGACAGAGGCAGCAGCAAGGTGTCGAGCAGCGCGCTGCCGGGCAGGTCGAGGCCGGGATAGGCCGGCGCGTCGGTGCCGAAATGATCCTTCGGGCAGCAGCCGCCATTCAGCGAATACCAGTCCAGCCGGGTGCCGGCGTAGATCAGCGGATCGCCGGGGCGGCTGTCGTTGAGGGTCTTCACTGTGGCGCAACCGCCCAGTTGCAGCAGCAGCAGGGCGGCGAGGAGCTTATTCGTCACTGACAAGATGGTGTTCGCCCCAGCGCGGCAGCATGTCCTGGGGGATGCCCAGTTGATTGAGGATGCGCGCGACGACGAAGTCGATCAGGTCGTCCACCGTCTGCGGCTGGTGATAGAAGCCCGGAGCGGCCGGCAGGATCACCGCGCCCATATTGGACAGCTTGAGCATGTTCTCCAGGTGGATGCTGGAGAACGGTGCCTCACGCGGCACCAGGATCAGCTGGCGGCGCTCCTTCAGTGCCACGTCGGCGGCGCGTTCGATCAGGTTGTTGCAGGCGCCGGTGGCGATGGCCGAGAGCGTCCCCGTCGAGCAGGGCACCACCACCATCGCGCTGGGCGCGCCGGAGCCGGAAGCCACCGGGGCCATCCAGTCTTCCTTGCCGTAGACGCGAATCTGCCCCGGCGCGGCGCCGGTGTACTCGCTGAGAAAGGCCTGTATCGCCTGCGGCTTGCTCGGCAGGGTCACGTCGGTCTCGGTGGCCACCACCAGTTGCGCGGCCTTGGAGATGAGGAAGTGCACCTCGCGGTCTTCCTGCACCAGGCAGTCGAGCAGGCGCAGGCCGTACTGGGCACCGGAGGCACCGGTCATGGCAAGAGTGACGCGTTCGGCTCCCCCCATGCTCAGCCCTCCAGCGCCTGGGCCAGCTTGCCGTGCAGGCCGCCGAAACCGCCGTTGCTCATGACCACCACCTGGGTGCCCGGCGTGGCGATGGCCTTCACGCCCTCGATGATGGCCTCCAGCGAATCGCACACTTGGGTGGGCACGGTGGAGCCGGCGACGGTGCCGGCCAGGTCCCAGCCGAGGTTCGGCGGGGCGTACCAGAACACGTTGTCGGCCTGCACCACGGACTCCGGCAGGCCGTCGCGGTGGGCGCCGAGCTTCATGGAATTGGAGCGCGGCTCGACCACGGCAATGACCTTGGCATCACCGACGCGCTTGCGCAGGCCATCGAGGGTGGTGGCGATGGCAGTCGGGTGGTGGGCGAAGTCGTCGTAGATAGTCACGCCGTTGACCTCGGCGACCTTCTCCATGCGCCGCTTGACGCTCTTGAAGGCCGACAGCGCAGCACAGCCCAGCTCCGGCACCACACCGACATGACGGGCCGCCGCGAGGCAGGCCAGCGCGTTGGCGACGTTGTGCTGGCCGGTCAGTTCCCAGTCCACGGTGCCCTGGGGTTTGCCGTCGAACAGGACTTCGAAGTGCGAGCCGTCTTCGCTGAGCAGGCGCGCCTGCCACTGGCCGCCTTCGCCGGTGGTCTGCACCGGCGTCCAGCAACCCATGTCGATCACCCGCTTGAGCGCGGTTTCGGAGGTGGGGTGGATGACCAGGCCTTCACCGGGAATGGTCCGCACCAGGTGGTGGAACTGCCGCTCGATGGCGGCGAGGTCGGGGAAGATGTCCGCGTGGTCGAATTCCAGGTTGTTCAGGATCGCCGTGCGCGGGTGGTAGTGGACGAACTTCGAGCGCTTGTCGAAGAAGGCGCTGTCGTACTCGTCGGCCTCGACCACGAAGAACGGCGTGCCGCCCAGGCGCGCGGAGACGCCGAAGTTCTGCGGCACACCGCCGATCAGGAAGCCCGGGCTCATGCCCGCATGTTCCAGCACCCAGGCCAGCATGCTGCTGGTGGTGGTCTTGCCGTGAGTGCCGGCGGCGGCCAGGACCCAGCGGCCCTGCAGCACGTGGTCGGCCAGCCACTGCGGGCCGGAGACGTAGGGCAGGCCCTTGTTCAGCACGTATTCTACGGCGGGGTTGCCGCGCGACAGCGCGTTGCCGACCACCACCAGGTCCGGAGCCGGCTCCAGGTGCGCGGGGTCGTAGCCCTGCATCAGCTCGATGCCCTGGGCTTGCAGCTGGGTGCTCATGGGCGGGTAGACGTTGGCGTCGGAACCGGTCACGCGGTGGCCCAGCTCCTTGGCCAGGACGGCCAGCGAGCCCATGAAGGTGCCGCAGATGCCGAGGATGTGGATATGCATGCAGACTCCTGCAATCAAGCCTTTCCAGGCGCTTCGAATGGGCGGCAGAGTAGCACAGCGCGCCCCCGCGCGGCCCGCCGCCGGGGCATCAGACGACGAGGTGGGGAGGCGGTTCCCGGTGAGCAGCGAAAGCCGTCACAGGCGAGGACCGCAGGATGGGTGGAGCGAAGCGATACCCATGCTGTTTCGGCCGCGCTGCCTTGATGGGTATCGCTGCGCTTCACGCCATCCTACGAAAGAGTTCTCCGGTTCAGGCCGTGGCGATTGAGCTTGCGGTACAGCGTGTTACGGCTGATGCCCAGCTGCTGCGCGGCGCGGCTGACGTGCCAGCGCTGCGCTTCCAGCACTGCCAGCAGTGCGTCGCGCTCGGCGGCGCCGAGGGTGTCGCCGCCCTCCTCGCTCACCGGTACCGCAACAAGAACGGGAGCCGAAGTACGTCGCAGGTCCGCCGGCAAGTCGGTCATATGGATGCGTCCGCCCTCGCACAGCGCACAGAGCGTGCGCAGCACGTTGCGCAGCTGGCGCACGTTGCCCGGCCAGGGGAAATCGAGCAGGTGTCGGCGCACGTCGTCGTCCAGTCGCACCGAGCGGCCCTTGCTCTCCTCGGCCAGCAGGTGATCGAGCAACGCACCACGGTCTTCGCGCTCGCGCAGCGGCGGCAATGCGACGACCAAACCATTGAGGCGATAGTAGAGGTCTTCACGGAACTGCCCGGCGGCCACCAGCGCTTCCAGGTCACGGTGGCTGGCGCTGATCAGGCGGATGTCGACGTCCTGTGGCTCGCCGCCGATGGGCACTACCTGGCGCTCCTCCAGCACGCGCAGCAGGCGCGTCTGCAACGCCAGCGGCATGTCACCGATCTCGTCGAGGAACAGCGTGCCGCCGTCGGCCTGCTGCAACTTGCCGCGCATGCCTTCCTTGCGCGCGCCGGTGAAGCTGCCGCCGCGGTAGCCGAACAGCTCGCTCTCGATCAGGGTCTCGGGGATCGCCGCGCAGTTCAGCGCGACGAAAGCCTTGCCGGCACGTTCGCCACCCAGGTGCACGGCGCGGGCGAAAGCTTCCTTGCCGGTGCCGGTCTCGCCCTGCAGTAACAGCGGCACGTCGTGGGCGTAGACCTTCAGCGCCCGGCGGAAATCATGGGCCAGTTGCGGATCGTCGATGCACAGCCCTTTCGCCAGCGGCGCACGCGGCAGCACCGGCGCGGCGGCGATGGGGCGCCGGCCGCGCAGCAGCGCATAGAGAGTGCGCCCGGCGTGGGTGCGCAACGGCCAACTGGCATTGGGCTGCGGGTCGGCGCGGCTGAACAGGTCGTCCAGCCGGCAATCGAAGAACTGTTCCAGCGAGCGGCCGATCAGGCTGTCCCGGCGGCTGCCGAGCAGGTTGATCGCGCTCTGGTTCGCCGCGCGGATTCGCCCGTCAGCGCCGAAAGCCAGCAGGCCTTCGCTGAACAGGCCGAGGCCGTCCGGCTGCAGGTGGAAGCGCAGCAGCCACTGGTCCTCGAAATGCCGCAGGAAGTAGCAGCTCTCGATGGCCTTGGCCGACAGGTTGACCAGCGCCATGGTGTGGAACTGGCTCTGCCGCGACACGTCGCGGCGCGCGGAGGAAACGTCGAGAACCGCCAGCAGCTCGCCCTGCGGGTCGAACACCGGGCTGGCCGAGCAGGTCAGCCCGGTGTGGCGGCTGCGGAAATGTTCGTCCTGGTGAATGGTCAGCGCCTGACGCTCTACCAGGCAGGTCCCGATACCGTTGGTGCCCTCGCGCGCTTCGCTCCAGTCGGCGCCGAGCCACAGCCCGGCCTGCTCGAACGTGCGGCGCTCGGCGGCTTCGCTCACGCAATTGAGAATGACGCCACGGGAATCGGTGAGCAGCACCGCATGGCCGGCGCCGGAGAGCTGCTGGTGCAGGCTGTTCATCTCGCCGCTGGCGATTTCCAGCACCTGGCGATGGTGCTCGCGGACTTCGAGCATGCGCGCATGTTCCAGCACCGTCGGCGCCATGGGTTGCGCCGGGTCGAGGTGGTACTGCTCCAGGCAGCGCATCCAGGAGCGGGCGATGGACGGGTCCGCACCGGGCGCTCCGGCGCGGGCCTTGCCCTCGGCCACGGTCATGACCTGGCGGGCGTGGCGGCTCAAATCGTTGGCGCGCATTCTTGTTGTTCTCCGCTTGGGGGACGGGGAGGCAGCCCCGGATTCCAGCGACTGTTTGTCAGACAATTCGGCGGAACGCAGAACAGCATCCCCCACGCGTCAAACCAATGCAACGCCTGTCCGACCGTCAGGTCACGACTGTCACGAATACGGGACAAAGTGTCACCCAGCCGTGTGCCAGGGGCGTTACAGGGCGATTTCCGGCGCCCGGCTCTATTCGCCGCAACCCAAGCGGCGCGGGGCTTTCACTGGCATGGCCCGGCCCTTGCTCTACGCTTGATCAACGTCCTCCCCAACAAGCACAAGACCCAGGAGATCCGACCATGCGTTATGCCCATCCCGGTAGCGAAGGCGCCATCGTTTCGTTCAAGGCGCGCTACGGCAACTACATCGGCGGCGAATTCGTCCCGCCGGTGAAGGGTCAGTACTTCACCAACACCTCGCCGGTGAATGGCCAGCCCATCGCCGAATTCCCCCGCTCCACCGCCGAGGATATCGACAAGGCGCTGGACGCCGCCCATGCCGCCGCCGACGCCTGGGGCCGCACCTCGGTGCAGGACCGCTCGCTGGTGCTGCTGAAGATCGCCGACCGCATCGAACAGAACCTGGAACTGCTGGCTGTCACCGAGACCTGGGACAACGGCAAGCCGGTCCGCGAAACCCTCAACGCCGACATCCCGCTGGCCGCCGACCACTTCCGCTACTTCGCCGGTTGCATCCGTGCGCAGGAAGGCAGCGCCGCCGAGATCAACGACACCACCGTGGCCTACCACATCCACGAACCGCTGGGCGTGGTCGGGCAGATCATCCCGTGGAACTTCCCGCTGCTGATGGCCGCCTGGAAGCTCGCCCCGGCCCTGGCTGCCGGCAACTGCATCGTGCTCAAGCCGGCCGAGCAGACCCCGCTGGGCATCTGCGTGCTGATGGAGCTGATCGGCGACCTGCTGCCCAAGGGCGTGCTCAACGTCGTCCAGGGCTTCGGCAAGGAGGCCGGTGAAGCGCTGGCCACCAGCAAGCGCATCGCCAAGATCGCCTTCACCGGCTCGACCCCGGTGGGCTCGCACATCCTCAAGTGCGCCGCCGAGAACATCATTCCGTCCACCGTGGAGCTGGGCGGCAAGAGCCCGAACATCTACTTCGAAGACATCATGCAGGCCGAGCCGACCTTCATCGAGAAGGCTGCCGAGGGCCTGGTGCTGGCCTTCTTCAACCAGGGCGAGGTGTGCACCTGCCCGTCCCGCGCGCTGGTGCAGGAGTCCATCTACCCGCAGTTCATGGACGTGGTGATGAAGAAGGTGAAGGCCATCAAGCGCGGCGACCCGCTGGACACCGACACCATGGTCGGCGCCCAGGCCTCGCAGCAGCAGTACGAGAAGATCCTCTCCTACCTCGACATCGCCCAGCAGGAAGGCGCGCAGATCCTCACTGGCGGCAAGGTCGAGAAGCTCGAAGGCAGTCTCTCCACCGGCTATTACATCCAGCCGACGCTGCTCAAGGGCAGCAACCAGATGCGCGTGTTCCAGGAGGAAATCTTCGGGCCGGTGGTAGGCGTCACCACCTTCAAGGACGAGGCCGAAGCGCTGGCGATTGCCAACGACACCGAGTACGGCCTGGGCGCCGGCGTGTGGACCCGCGACATCAACCGCGCGTACCGCATGGGCCGTGGCATCAAGGCTGGCCGTGTGTGGACCAACTGCTACCACCTGTACCCGGCGCACGCCGCCTTCGGTGGCTACAAGAAATCCGGCGTGGGCCGCGAGACCCACAAGATGATGCTCGACCACTATCAGCAGACCAAGAACCTGCTGGTCAGCTACGACATCAACCCGCTGGGCTTCTTCTGATTGCGCGCTGCTGATTGACCCCGCCCGGCTCGCCGGGCGGTCTCCCCCGAATCGATCTTTGCGCGGCTTTCGAGCCGCGCTTTTTTATTCCTGAGGGAAATCTGTGGCTGATCATCGCAGACGGTGCCCGCTCCAGAGCAGGATGCTGAACCTGCAAGAACAACGATCTCCTTCTGGTTAGTCCGAGTGAACACCTCCCCCTCACCCCAACCCTCTCCCTCAGGGAGAGGGGGCAGCTCGAGTCGACTGACGCTATGGTTTCATCCTGCTCCGAACGGTCCCCTCTCCCCCTGGGAGAGGGTAATCCCGAGCGCAGATTTCACCTCTAGAGCGGGGAATATCAGCCCACATCACTCCGCCACTGCCGAGGACTCACGCCGAACCAGCGGCGAAAGGCGCGGGAGAAGGCACTGGTCTCGGAATAACCCAGCAACGGCGCCAACTCGGAAATCGGTCGCTGCGGCTGACGAAGGTAATGCAGTGCCAATTCGCGGCGGGTGTTTTCCACCAGTTGGCTGAAGCTCAGCCCAGCCTCGCGCAGGCGGCGCTGCAGGCCGGCGCTGGTGAGTTCCAGTTGCTCGGCGATCAGTTCCAGCGAAGGCTCGCCATCGGCCAGCGCCAGGCGAATCTGCGTGCCGGCGTCCTCGACCAGGTTGGGCGCGCCACTTTGTTCGCCCAGACGACGAATCACGTCCTGCACCAGGAACAACAAGTTGGCATCGCGCTCGGGCATCTGCTGGCCGTAAAGATCGCGCTTGGGAATCAGCATCGAGTTGCAGCCGCGCTGGAACAGCACCGGCGCGTCGAACACCCGGCCATGTTCCTGCCAGCCTTCGGGCCGTGCATGCTCGAAGCTCACCGCGCGGGGCGCCCACTCGGGGCCGAGCGCATGGCGCATCAGGTTCAGCGCCATGCCCAGGGTCAGCTCGGCGTCCTGGCGGCGGTCGAGAATCGCGCCGTGGCGGACCTGGTAGTCGAAGCGGTAGCACTCGCCGCAATCCACCAGGCGGATCAGCGTGTCGTGCTGGTGATAGGGAAAAGCGGCGGCGAAGTTCTTCAGCGCGTCTTCCAGCGTCTCGGAACACAGCCCGACGTAGCCCAGCAGGCCCAGTTCGCGCGGGCGGAACTGCTCGCCGTAGCGCAGCCCGAAGTTGTCACAGCCCGACTGTCGCGCGGCTTCTTCCAGCACCTGGCAATAGTTGGTCAGCGCCAGGCTCAGGGTGGGATGCAGCAGGCGTTCCGGGTCAATGCCGGCGCGGCCGAAGACGCGGTCGATATCACCGCCCTGGTCGCCGATGAAGCGGCCCAGGCCGCTGGCGGCGGCGGACAGCACGCCGATATTGCTGGCCAGGGGCAGGCTAAGGCCGGACGGAGAAAACAGAGGCTGGCTCATGTCGGTTACCGATCTTGTTTTGAGACGCGCAAGGCACATGTCTCCCGGAAAGTAGGGAACGAATAAACAAAGCAATTCCCGTGCCTCGCCATGCATTACCGATCAGCCGGACACGGCGCCACGCCTGGCCTGCAGCTGCCACCGCAGAGGGCAGATGCGAGGAATTGGGCACCAGAAACGGGCACCGGGCGCCGTGTGGGGCAATGGGTAACAGCCAGTTGACCCTGCGCGGCGAAAGCCGATTCCAGCGGTCAAGTCTTGCGCGGCAGTGCGCCACTACCATCGAGGCTCAGGTATCCGTCCACGCCCCTGCGGCCCGCCATCTGCGGCCTACCCCTTGCGGAGAGAGGAACAACAATGAGCGCATCACAACTCAAACCAACGCTGGGCACCCTGCACCTCTGGGGGCTCGCCGTGGGCCTGGTGATCTCCGGCGAATACTTCGGCTGGAGCTACGGCTGGGCCGCCGCCGGCACCCTGGGCTTCCTCGTCACCACGCTGATGGTCGCGGTGATGTACACCTGCTTCATCTTCAGCTACACCGAGCTGACCACCGCCATCCCCCACGCTGGCGGGCCGTTCGCCTACAGCCTGCGGGCGTTCGGCAAGACTGGCGGAATGATCGCCGGCATCGCCACCCTGATCGAATTCGTCTTCGCTCCGCCGGCCATCGCCATGGCCATCGGTGCCTACCTCAACGTGCAGTTCCCCGGCCTCGATCCGAAGTGGGCGGCGACCGGCGCCTACGTGATCTTCATGACCCTGAACATCCTCGGCGTGAGCATCGCCGCCACCTTCGAACTGGTGGTGACAGTGCTGGCAGTGGCCGAGCTGCTGGTGTTCATGGGCGTGGTGGCGCCGGGCTTCAGCTTCAGCAACTTCGTGCTCAACGGCTGGGCCGGCTCGGACGTGTTCGGCGCCCCGGCCATGGCCGGCATCTTCGCGGCGATTCCCTTCGCGATCTGGTTCTTCCTCGCCATCGAGGGTGCGGCCATGGCTGCCGAAGAGGCGAAAGACCCGAAACGCACCATCCCGCGCGCCTACATCGCCGGCATCCTGACCCTGGTGACGCTGGCCATCGGCGTGATGATCTTCGCCGGCGGCGTGGGCGACTGGCGCGCGCTGTCGAACATCAACGACCCGCTGCCGCAGGCGATGAAGGCCGTGGTCGGCAACAACTCCACCTGGATGCACATGCTGGTGTGGATCGGCCTGTTCGGCCTGGTGGCGAGCTTCCACGGCATCATCCTCGGTTACTCGCGGCAGTTCTTCGCCCTGGCTCGCGCGGGCTTCCTGCCACGTAGTCTGGCCAAACTCTCGCGCTTCCAGACCCCGCACCGCGCCATCCTCGCTGGCGGCGTCGTGGGTATCGCAGCGATCTTCAGCGACAGCCTGATCAGCCTGCAGGGCATGACCCTGACCGCGGCGATGATCACCATGAGCGTGTTCGGCGCCATCGTCATGTACATCATGAGCATGTTCAGCCTGTTCAAGCTGCGCCGCAGCGAGCCGGACCTGGAGCGCAGCTTCCGCGCGCCGGGCTACCCGGTGGTCCCGGCCATCGCCCTGGTGCTGGCGCTGGTCTGCCTGGCCGCGATGCTATGGTTCAATAGCGTCATCGCCTCAGTGTTCCTGGTGCTGATGATCGGCGGCTGCTCCTGCTGCAGCATCGTCATCAGCCTCAACCGCGGCACCGAAGCATCCTTCGCCAGCCAGGGCTGAGAGAGGTCAGCATGTCCGGATTCGCCCACAGCATCGGTGGCCAGACCTGGCGCTTCGACAGCCTGCGCGAGGTGATGGCCAAGGCCAGCCCGGCGCGCTCCGGCGACCGCCTCGCCGGGGTCGCCGCCGGCAGCGACGCCGAGCGCGTGGCCGCGCAGATGGCGCTGGCCGATATCCCGCTCAAGCACTTCCTCGACGAGGCGCTGATCCCCTACGAGAGCGACGAAGTCACCCGGCTGATCATCGACAGCCATGATCGCGAAGCCTTCGCGCCGGTCAGCCACCTCACGGTGGGCGGCCTGCGCGACTGGCTGCTCGGCGATGCCGCCGACGAAACCAGCCTGCGCGCCCTGGCGCCGGGGCTGACGCCGGAAATGGCAGCCGCGGTATCGAAGATCATGCGCGTGCAGGATCTGGTGCTGGTGGCGCAAAAAATCCGCGTGGTCACCCGTTTCCGCAACACCATGGGGCTGCGCGGGCGCATGTCGACGCGGCTGCAACCCAACCACCCCACGGATGACCCGGCGGGCATCGCCGCCAGCGTGCTCGACGGCCTGCTCTACGGCAATGGCGATGCCATGCTCGGCATCAACCCGGCCACCGACAGCCTGCAGTCGATCTGCACGCTGCTGGAGATGCTCGACGCGATCATCCAGCGCTACGAGATTCCCACCCAGTCCTGCGTGCTCACCCACGTCACCAGTTCCATCGAGGCGATCAACCGTGGCGCGCCGCTGGACCTGGTGTTCCAGTCCATCGCCGGTACCGAAGCGGCCAACGCCAGCTTCGGCGTGAGCCTGTCGATCCTCCAGGAAGGCTACGAGGCCGGGCTGTCGCAGAAGCGCGGCACCCTGGGCGACAACCTGATGTACTTCGAGACCGGCCAGGGCAGCGCGCTGTCGGCCAACGCCCACCACGGCGTCGACCAGCAGACCTGCGAGACCCGCGCCTACGCGGTGGCGCGGCACTTCAAGCCGTTCCTGGTGAACACCGTGGTCGGCTTCATCGGCCCGGAATACCTGTACAACGGCAAGCAGATCATCCGCGCCGGGTTGGAGGATCACTTCTGCGCCAAGCTGCTCGGCGTGCCCATGGGTTGCGACATCTGCTACACCAACCACGCCGAGGCCGACCAGGACGACATGGATATGCTCCTGACCCTGCTGGGCGTGGCCGGCATCAACTTCATCATGGGCATCCCCGGCTCCGACGACGTGATGCTCAACTACCAGACCACCTCCTTCCACGACGCACTCTACGCGCGCCAGACGCTGGGCCTGCGGCCGGCGCCGGAGTTCGAGGCGTGGCTTGCGCGCATGGAAATCCTCCGCCAGCAGGACGGCCGCGTGCACATGGCCAGCCAGCTTCCCGGCGCCTTCCGCCATGCGCTCGCGCAACTGTCCTGAGGACATCGCTTGAGGAGTCTTCGATGAGCGACAGCTTCACCCCCAATCCCTGGCAGGAGCTGCGCCGGCTGACCTCCGCGCGCATCGCCCTGGGCCGCGCCGGCACCAGCCTGCCGACCAGTGCGCAGCTGGATTTCCAGTTCGCCCATGCCCAGGCGCGCGACGCCGTGCACCTGCCGTTCGACCGCGACGGGCTCGCCGCGCAACTGTCTGAACGCGGTCGCGAGACGTTGCTGCTGCACAGCGCCGCCGCCGACCGCGACACCTATCTGCAACGCCCCGATCTCGGCCGCCGCCTGAACGAAGATTCGGCAGCGATCCTGCGCCGCCATGCCGAGCGCCATCCACAAGGCTACGACCTCGCCGTGGTGATCGCCGACGGGCTTTCCTCGCTGGCCGTGCAGCGCCACAGCCTGCCCTTCCTCGAACGCATGGAAGAACAGGCGCGCAACGAAGGCTGGAGCCTGTCGCCGGTCGCCCTGGTGCAACAGGGCCGGGTCGCCGTCGCCGATGAAGTGGCCGAGTTGCTGCGGGCGAAGATGGTGGTGATCCTGATCGGCGAGCGCCCCGGCCTGTCATCACCGGACAGCCTCGGCCTGTACTTCACCTGGGCGCCGAAGGTCGGCCTGAACGACGCCTACCGCAACTGCATCTCCAACGTGCGCCTGGAGGGTTTGAGCTACGGCCTGGCCACGCACCGCCTGCTCTACCTGATGCGCGAGGCGTGCCGCCGGCAGCTGTCGGGAGTGAACCTGAAGGACGAGGCGCAGCTACCCGCGCTGGAAGGAGACGACGGGCCGTCACGGGGTAATTTCCTGCTCGGTGGCTGAGCAGGAAGGCCCTGCCGTGAACGCGACCACATGCCGCGCAGGTGATCGCCGTCTTTAAGAATCGTCTTAAATCGCCCCTCCCGCTCATCGCGATAAAAACCTCGCCATCAAGGACCGTGCACTGGCACGGAAGGCTGCGCCGCCCGGCGCACCCCAGTCGATGGCGAGAACATGGATTCACCCCCTAGCGCTACCTTCACCCGGCTTGCGAGCCAACGCGGCATCACCCTGGTCGAGACCCTGGTGACCATCGCGATCCTGGCGATCCTGCTGGGTATCGCAGTGCCCTCCTTCGACCTGCTGATCAACCGCAACCGCGCCCAGAGCGGCGGCAAGCAACTGATCGGCCTGCTGCAATATGCCCGCGCGCAGGCGCAGATCAGCCACCAGGAAATCAGTGTCACACCGCAGGCATCCGGTGACTGGGCTTCGATGCTAGTGGTGTCCCAGCGGCGTGGCGGCGACCTGGCTGGCAGCCAGGCCATCGAACTGCGCCGCACCCAGCTGGACGACTCGGCCAAGGTGCAGGTCCAGACCAGCACCAGCGCCGCAAGGGTAGTCTTCGACGGCAACGGTATCGCCGAATCCGGCCTCGACTACCCGCTGGTCTTCACCCTCGTGTCCGGCAGCTACAGCAGCCAGGTCTGCCTGCAACGCAGCGGAGCGGCATGGGTATGCGAATGAGGCCGATGCCCAGCGAGCGGGGCTTCTACCTGATCGAGGTCATGGTCGCGGTGATGCTCACCAGCGTTGGGCTGCTGGGCATGCTGGCCCTGCAGGCGCGCAGCATCAGCTACGCACACGACAGCCAGCAGCGGCAGAACGCGATCCTTCTGGCGGCCGATCTCGCCCGCAGCATGCAGGCCAACCGCGAGGGGCTGGTCCGTGAGGGCAAGCTCAGGGACGATGCGGCATTCCTGGTGGCCAAGGGCAGCGCGTTCCCCAGCCTGGGCAGCGGTGCGTCCTGCGTCACCAGCGGGCTCGGCGCGAGCGACAGGATCCGTCGCGAGCTGGCCTGCTGGACGGCGCAGGTGCAGCGCCGACTCGTCACCGACGACGAACTGCTCAAGGACTCCACCTTCATCTGCGCCACCCGCGACGGTAAATCCTGCGCCAGCGGTTCGAAACAGCCCCTGCTGCTGATCCAGCTGGCCTGGCACAGCCGCAACTGCCGCAACGGCAGCCCGACCGTTGCCGAGGACGCCGACTCCGCCTGCCTGAGCGCGGACGCTGACGGTGGCGTCGAGCGCTATCGACTGAGTTTCCAACCATGAACGCCAGCACACAGAAAGGCCTGTCACTGATCGAGCTCATGGTCGCGCTGGCGCTCGGCACCCTGGTGCTGTTCACCGTGCTGCAGATCTACCTGTCGGGCAGCGACCACGCTGCCTTCAACAATGCCCAGCAACAGAACCAAAGCCGCGCGCGCTTCCTCCTCGACCTGCTGCAGAACGAGGCCGGGCATGCCGGTTACGTCGCCTGGCAACGCCATGCCGTGGCCCAGGACGCCACGCAATTCGACTTCATCCTCGACCGCGACGGCCCCTTCCCTTCGCTGACCGACAGCCGTACCGGCTGCAGCTTTGGCGCTGGCAAGGTCAGTTCCGTCGACGCCAACGGCAAGGGCCTGTGTCTGCGCTACCAGCGTTCGCAGCGGGTCGACGCACAGTTCCAGCAGGACTGCAGTGGCGGCGCCCTCTACAGCGATACCGACAGCGGCACGCCGCTGGTACTGGTAAGCCACCTGTACTTCTCGAACGGCGAGCTGCGCTGCAAGACCAACAACAGCGCTTCCGCCGGCGAGGCGGTGCTCGCCACGGGCATCCACGACCTGCGTTTCCTCGCCGCCTCGGTCAACCAGGTCCGCGTCGGCCTGGTGCTGACTTCGACCCGCCCGCTGCTGCCGGAGAACTGCACCTATCCCGACCCGCTCGGCGACCAGCAGAAGGACACCGGTACGCGCGGGCTGTGCGGCGCCTTCGCGCAGACGCTCTACCTGAGGAACCAGCCATGACCCGGCAACGCGGCCAGACCCTGCTGATCGCCCTGATCCTGCTGCTCGGCTTGAGCATCCTGACCCTGGGCAATCTGCGCAACGGCCTGCTACTGGACAACAGCCTCGCCGACGCCCGCGACTATCAGGCGGCGCTGGGCGGCGCCACCTCGGCCATCAACGAGGCGCTGTACCGCAGTCGACATAGCCCGAGCATGGCGGTGGGCACCGTCGACGACTGCATCGATACCGCGCAGGACCAGCAGCAGGTGCTGCTCTGCGACCGTCTCTGGCTGAACCCTTCCGACCCGGCCAGCAGCGCCCTCATCACGAAAGCGC
The DNA here is from genome assembly GCF_020401845.1 of Pseudomonas sp. HS-18. Taxonomy (NCBI): domain Bacteria; kingdom Pseudomonadati; phylum Pseudomonadota; class Gammaproteobacteria; order Pseudomonadales; family Pseudomonadaceae; genus Pseudomonas; species Pseudomonas sp. HS-18. The sequence continues at coordinate 902,143 of NZ_CP084413.1, read as the reverse complement.
GCACCTACCGCGGCAACGACCTCGCCAGTCCGGGCGAGCTGGACGAACTCAGCCGCGCGCCACGCTGGTATGTGGCCGCCCAGTGCGAAAGCCGCTCCTCCAGCGCCATGGCCGACTGCCTGGCCGGCAGCGGCACCCTGCTGCTGCAGGTGAACGCCCTTGCCACCGGCATCACCGACCAGGCCCAGGTACGCCTGCAGGAGTACGCCCGTGTGCAACGCTGAAACCCTCCTGCGTGGCGCACTGCTGGGAGCCGCTGTGCTCGCCGGCGGCAACGCTGCGGCCGCCACGCCGAGCCAGGCGCCGCTGTTCCTGGTCGAGGGCGTCTCGCCGAACCTGATCGTCACCCTCGACGACTCCGGCAGCATGACCAGCGCCTACACGCCCGACGGCATGAGTTCCTACACCATCGCCAACCGCTCCGCGTCGTACAACCCGATGTACTACAACCCGGCGATCACCTACGAAGCGCCGTGGAAGGTCACCTTCAGCGGTGGGCGCCTCATCAGCGAGCGCTACACCACCCAGTTCGACAAGGCGTACTACGACGGCTTCCTCACCCTCCAGACCGGGACGTTGGACCTGAACAGGTACACCGGCAACGGCTACGGGCAGAACTCGATCCAGACTGTCAACACCACCGACAGCTACAAGCAATACGCCCACTACTACCAGTTCGACGCCGCCTGTCCGCATGCCCGCAACGTTGCCACCAATGCGCTCAGCGCCGTACAGAACTGCGCAACCGACTACTCGTACACCAATGCAAACGCCTGCACCAAGAGCTGCTTCGCGCCTCGCTGGGTCACGACGGCAGAGGAAAAACAGAACTACGCCAACTGGTTTTCCTTCTACCGTACTCGCCAGCTCGCGACGCGCACCGCCGCCAACCTGGCATTGTTCGAGCTGCCCGATCATATCCGCGTGACCTGGCAGGGGCTGAACAGCTGCTACAACACCAACTTCAACCTGTCCTCCACAACCTGCGGCAACCAGACCCTGGCGGCCTTCGCCGACCAGCACAAGGCTGACTTCTTCACCTTCACCAGCCGCCTGGTCGCCAGTGGCGGTACCCCGCTGGGCGCCGCGCAGAACCGGGTCAACAGCTACCTCTCCAGCACGTCCGCGTACAACCCCTATGCTCGCGCGCCGGGCGCCACGCGCGACGTGAAGACCGAGTACGCCTGCCGCCCCACCTACCACCTGCTGATGACCGATGGCTTCGGTGACGGCTCCGGTGGCAACAATGCCGACGGCACCACGCGCACCCTGCCCGACGGAAAGGCCTTCGCCGCCAGCGCGCCTTTCTACGACAAGTGGTCCAATACCCTGGCCGACAACATCTTCCTCGGTTGGGCGACCGATGCGCGCGCCGATCTGGAGAACAAGGTCCCGCCGCGCTACCGCGACGGCAACGACTACTGGAATCCGAAGAACGATCCGGCCACCTGGCAGCACGTCACCACCTACACCGTGGGATTGGGCCTCGGCCCGACACTGAAGTACCTGCAGTGGGGAGGTGACACCTACTCGGGTTCCTACCCGCAACTGCTCGACGGCAGCAAGAGCTGGCCCAACCCCAGCGGCAGCACGGTGCTGGACGGCATGACGGTAACCGCCAACGAAGGCAAGGTGGCGGCGCTCTGGCATGGTGCGCTGAACGCCCGTGGCGAGTTCTTCAGCGCCGACTCCACCAGCGAACTGGTACAGGCCTTCCAGGCCATCGTCAGCAGCATTTCCACCAACCAGCTGGCGGTCGCCGCGGCAGGCGCCAGCTCGACCTCGCTGAGCACCGACACCTACCTCTACCGCGCCAGCTACCAGCCCAACGACTGGAGCGGCGACATCCTGCAATACCGCCTCGATGCCGACGGCAACGCCCAGGCCAATACCGCGCTGTCCTTCCGCAACCAGCTCGACCAGCGCTCGCCTGGGAGCCGCAACCTCTACTTCAACTCACGCCCCGACCGTCCAAGTGGGAGCCTCCAGGCCTTCGCCTGGGACAACCTCGCGACCTCACAGCAGGACCTGCTCGACAAGGCGCCCGGCACCCAGACTCGCGACCATCTCGGCCAGCGTCGCCTTGCCTGGCTGCGTGGCGACCGCAGTGACGAAGACGCCACGTTCCGTGCGCGCAACCATCTGCTCGGCGACATCATCTACTCCTCGCCGGTCGTAGTCGGTGCCCCCTCCAGCGTCACCTACTACCTGGAGAAAGCCGCCCGCACCACGGGCTACGAAACCTTCCGCCAGGACCACGCGGACCGCGAACGGCGCATTTACGTCGGTGCCAACGACGGCATGCTGCATGCCTTCGACGAAACGGGCCGAGAACGCTGGGCCTTCATCCCTGCCGCCGTGGTCGACAAGCTCAACTACCTGCCGGCGAAAAACTACGCGGGGCGCTCGGAGGAGGAGAACACCAACAACCTGCACCGCTTCTTCGTCGACGGCACTGCCGTCACCCAGGATGTCTATTTCGACGGTGCCTGGCGCACTGTCCTGGTGATGGCGCCGGGACGCGGCGGGCGCGGGCTGTTCGCCCTGGACATCACCGATCCGGACTCGCCCGCGCTGCTCTGGGAGCACACCGCCCGCGCAACCAGCCGCGACGGCAAGACCATCGACTTCGGCTACCTGCTGGAGCGCCCGGTCATCACCTCCTTCGATGGCGAGCCCTACATCCTCACTGGCAATGGCTACGACGCGGGCAAGGGCTATTCGCTGTCGATCCGCCTGGCCGACGGCCGGATCGATGCCGCCAGCCACGCCACCGGCGGCGACGGTGACGTCGCCAGCACGGTCGCCTGGACCCAGGCCGCCAGCCCCGGGGAACTCGCCCAGCGCTATTACGGCAGCCTTCAGGGCAACCTGTATCGCCAAGGCGGCATCGATGCCAAGGCAAGCCTGCTGGCCAGCCTCGCCAGCGCACGGGGCCAGGCCGTGAGCGCGGCACCGGAAGTCACCCAGCATCCGCGCGGCGGGCAACTGGTGCTGGCCGGCACGGGCAAGTACTTCGAAGGCAGCGACAAGGAAGGCCCGGCCACCGCGCAATCGCTCTATGGGTTCTGGGACCAGACCGACTACCTCGCCCACGTCGATGGCGCCGGCGATCCCGCCACCCTGACCAGACTGGACGACCTGCAGAAGCAGACGCTCACCGAGGAAACCGTCAGCCACAGCGGCGGCAGCACCCTGGTCCGGCAACTGAGCAGCGCCAGCGTGAGCTGGGACAGCAGCGGCAAGCGTGGCGTCGGCATCCGAGGCTGGTACTTCGATCTGGCCGACAGCGAGATGATCCTCGACCAGCCCTTCATGCTCGGCGACGTTCTTTTCGTCACCGTCAGCAAGCCCAACGCCGACCCCTGCAGTGCCGGGATCACCTACTGGCTGCTCGCCGTCAACCCGAAGACCGGAGGGGCGCTGAACTTCAACGTCTTCGACCTGGCAGGAGACGGCTCCTTCAGTGAACGCGCCAGCGGCATCCAGATCGAAGGCCCGGTGACACGCATCGGCGGCAACCTCTATACCCCCGACGGCAGCCGCCTGCCCGTGCAGCCCTTCGACCCGGTCAACCAGGGCCGCTTCAACTGGCAGATCCTGAATTTCAACCTGCCCACGGGGTACCCCTGATGTCCATCCGTATGCCCGCGAGCCAGGTGCAAGGCTTCACGCTGATCGAGCTGATGGTAGTGGTCTGCATCCTCGCGCTGCTGGCCGGCATCGCCATCCCCAGCTATCGCCAGTACGTCCTGCGCGCCAATCGCAGCGAGGCCCAGACACTGCTGCGCGACGCCGCGGCGCAGCAGGAGCGCTACCTGGCGCAATACAGCAAGTACACCGATGCCGCGACCCGGCTGGCCTTCGGTTACCCGCTGGTCGATGGCAAACGCCTGTCGCCGCACCAGCTTTATGAACTGCAGGCCGAGTTCATCGGCGGCAACACCCGCAGCTACCGCCTGACCGCCCTGCGCCGGGGCGCCCAGGCCGGCGACAGCGAATGCGGCGACTTCACCCTCGACCACCAGGGCCAGCGCGGCACCAGCGCCGGCAGCGTGGATAGCTGCTGGCGCTGATCAAACGCTCGCTTGGATTGCGCTTTCCACAAATTCTGGTGCAGCATCGGACCAATGGCTATTCGCTGGCATAGCCCCTGCATTGCCATACCAGCCCACCCACCTCCCGCCGAGGCCCGCTTATGCGCATCGTGCAAGCCACGCTCGACCACCTCGATCTGCTCGCTCCGTTGTTCGTCAAATATCGCGAGTTCTACGGGATGCTCCCCTACCCCGAGTCCTCGCGGAAATTCCTCGAGAAGCGCCTGCGCCGCAAGGAGTCGGTGATCTACCTGGCCCTGCCGGACGACGACGACAACAAGCTGCTGGGCTTCTGCCAGCTCTACCCGAGCTTCTCCTCGCTCTCGCTCAAGCGCGTGTGGATCCTCAACGACATCTACGTCGCCGAAGAAGCCCGCCGCCAACTGGTCGCCGACCACCTGCTGCAGACCGCCCGACAGATGGCCCGCGAGACCCAGGCCGTGCGCATGCGCGTGTCCACCAGCGTCAACAACGAAGTGGCGCAGAAGGTCTACGAGTCCATCGGCTTCCGCGAGGACAGCGAGTTCAAGAACTACATCCTGCCGATCAGCGACGACCTCAACTGAGGCACGCAACGGCCCGCTGGCGGCGGCGGGCCGGGCACACTAAAGTGCCATCATCGGAATTGCCGCGGCCTCCGCATGAAGGGATCCCATGCGTATTTCCCTGCTCGTCCTGCGCACCGCCTGCTTCTGCCTGGGCCTTGCGGGCGCCATCGCCCAGGCCCAGACGTTGCGTGTCGCCACCCTGGAATGGGCGCCCTACGTCGGTAGCGACCTGCCGGGCAACGGGCTGGCCAGCCGCATCCTCAACGAAGCCCTGGCGCTCAATGGCGACAAGGCCGAACTGGTGTTCCTGCCCTGGCAGCGGGCGCTCAACGAAACCCGCGAGGGCCGCTTCGACGCGCTGATGCCGGCGTACCTGTCGCCCGACCGCCGCCAGGATTTCTACACCTCGATGCCGCTGCTGGACTCCCAGCTCGGCTTCTTCCGCCGTCGCGACCGCGCCCTGCCGATCAACCCCCGCGACCTCGATACCCTGCGCCCCTACCGCATCGGCGTGGTGCGCGGCTACGTCAACCAGGAGCGCTTCGACAGCGCCGACTTCCTCAACAAGGACGTGGTCAGCAGCGACTGGCAGAACCTGGAAAAACTCCTGCGCGGGCGCATCGACCTGGCCGTGGTGGACCGTTACACCGGCTACCAGTTGCTCAGCCAGAACGCCCCGGCGCTGCGCGAGCAGCTGGAGTTCGTCGACCCGCCGCTGGAGGTCAAGCCGCTCTACGTGCTGGTGCCGAAGAAGCGCGCCGAAGGCGAAGCCCTCGCCGCCAGCCTCGACCGCGGCCTGCGCACTCTGCGCCGCAGCGGCCGACTGCAGCAGCTGATTGCCGAGGCACGCCTGGAAACCGCGATGAATACCCGTGAAGTCGCCGCACACCCGCTGGCCGAACAATTGCCAGCCGCCGGCGAGCAGCACGGTGCGGCATCGGCACCCAAGGTGGCGCCCGCCCTGTTGAGCTGGCAGGCGAGCCTGCTCTGACGCAGCGTCCAGCGCTTCTGCGGTTTTTGTCACAAGGCGTTGCCGCGCTTGCAGCGACAGGATTTTCACGCAGAAGCTGTAATATCCTCCCGCGGCTCTCCGTCGCAGGATTCGACGGAGAGCGCCCCCGGCAGTCAGGTCGCGCCTTATAATGGTCGGCCCGGCCGTTCACCTCGTTGTCAAACAGGCTTCTCATGGAATTCAACCCGATCGACCTGATTCTCCACCTCGACAGCTACCTGTCGCTGGCGGTAGCCAACTATGGCACATGGATCTACGCCATCCTCTTCCTGGTGATCTTCTGCGAGACCGGCCTGGTGGTGACGCCCTTCCTGCCGGGCGACTCGCTGCTCTTCATCGCCGGTGCCATCTGCGCCGCCGGCGGCATGGACCCCTGGCTGCTCGGCGGCCTGCTGCTGCTCGCGGCGATCAGCGGCGACAGTACCAACTACGTGATCGGCCGAACCCTGGGCAAGCGCCTGTTCAGCAACCCGAACTCGAAGGTCTTCCGCCGCGACTACCTGGACCAGACCCACGCCTTCTACGAGCGCCACGGCGGCAAGACCGTGACCCTGGCGCGCTTCCTGCCCATCGTGCGCACCTTCGCGCCCTTCGTCGCCGGCATGGCCTACATGCCCTACGCGCGCTTCCTGTTCTTCAGCGTGGCCGGCAGCATCGCCTGGGTCGGCGGCCTGGTGACCCTGGGCTACTTCTTCGGCAACGTGCCCTTCATCAAGCAGAACCTCTCGGTGATGATCATCGCCATCATCGCCTTCTCCCTGGTACCCATGCTGATCGGCTTCATCCGCCACAAGATGCGCCCATCGGCCAAGGCCCAGCCAGGCGAGCACTGATCCGCCCATGTGGTCGTTCAGCGCCTGGCGCCGCCGGCGCTTCCTCGCCCGCTATCCGCTCGACGCCCAGCTCTGGGAGCAGGTGCGGCGGCAGCTGCCGATCCTCGACGGCCTGAGCGAAGAGGAACTGCGCCGGCTCGGCGAGCGGGCGCTGCTGTTCCTGCGCGACAAGCGCCTCTCGCCGCTGCCCGGCATCGAACTGGACGACTACCGCCGCCTGCTGCTCGCCACCCAGGCCGAGCTGCCGCTGCTGCACCTGCCGGACCTGAACTGGTACAGCGGCTTCCATGAGCTGGTGCTCTACCCCGACGACTTCGTCAGCCCGCAGAAACACCGCGACCCCGCTGGCGTCATGCACGAATTCGACGACGAGCGCGCCGGCGAAACCTCCCTGCAAGGCCCGGTGATCCTTGCCTGGCCCGGCGTGGAGAGCGGCGGTGGCTGGGACGCCTACAACCTGGTGATCCACGAGCTGGCGCACAAGCTCGATATGCTCAACGGCGACGCCAACGGCCTGCCGCCACTGCACCGCGACATGCGCGTCACCGACTGGGCTGCCGCCATGCAGGCCGCCTACGACGACATGAACCGCAAGCTCGACCGCGATCCGCAGGCGCACACCGCCATCGACCCTTACGCGGCCGAGAATCCTGCCGAGTTCTTCGCCGTCACCAGCGAGTACTTCTTTACCGCTCCGGACCTCCTTCAGGCGGCCTATCCCAAAGTCTATGAGCAGCTTTCGCTGTTCTACCGGCAAGATCCGCTCTCGCGCCTGCACCGGCTGCAAGCCGAGCACCCCGAATATCAGGAAACTCGGGCGCACTAGGCGATGTCTGTGGCTTGGACACGGCAATCTGCCTATAATCCGCCGCACTTTTTCGGCCCGACCACTATCTGGAGTCGTCCATGAGCTACAGCAGCATCCCGGCTGGCAAAGACCTGCCGAACGACATTTACGTCGCCATCGAGATCCCGGCCAACCACGCGCCGATCAAGTACGAGATCGACAAGGACACCGACTGCCTGTTCGTCGACCGTTTCATGGCCACCCCGATGTTCTACCCGGCCAACTACGGCTTCATCCCGAACACCCTGGCCGACGACGGTGACCCGCTGGACGTGCTGGTCGTGACCCCGTATCCGGTCGCTCCGGGCTCCGTGATCCGCGCCCGTCCGGTTGGCGTGCTGAACATGAGCGACGAAGCCGGCGGCGACGCCAAGCTGATCGCCGTACCGCACGACAAGCTGACCGTCCTGTACAAGGACGTGAAGGAATACACCGACCTGCCGGCCCTGCTGCTGGAGCAGATCAAGCACTTCTTCGAGAACTACAAGGATCTCGAGAAGGGCAAGTGGGTGAAGGTCGAAGGCTGGGGCGACGCCGCCCAGGCCCACGACTACATCACCAAGGCCGTCGCCGCCTTCCAGGCCAAGTGATGGTCGCGGGGTAGCCCCCGCCGCGAAGAAGCCCCGCCACTGCGGGGCTTTTTTGTGACCGGGATTAGGCTTTTCGTCCCGACTTTGCTACCATGCGCGCCCCGCACGCAGTCCCCTGCGTTGCCACAGAATCAAGGCGGCCCGCCCTACCAGAAGTAAGGTTGGACCACCCCCTGAAAGCCGGCCACAAGCCGGCTTTTTTAATGCCTGCGAAAAAGCCTCAGCCCATGTCAGACCGCTCGCCAGCCAATGCGCCGCTGTCACCAGGCAGGCATAAGATCAAGCTATCCCCTCGCCGGTTGCACCGACATGACACGCCTCTCGCCACTTTACGTTGCCTTGCTCATGGCAGCGCCACTGCTGACATGCAACCCGGCCTGGGCGCAGGCGCAAGACTGGAAACTGGCGAGGAACGAAGATGGCGTGCAGGTTTACCTTCGCGACGTGCCCGGCTCCCGCTACAAGAGTTTCCGCGGGGTGACCCTGGTGAAATCCGACGTCGCCACCCTCGGCCACCTGCAGGAGAACCTGCGCGTCTCCTGCGCCTGGCTCTACGCCTGCGCGCAGATGCGCCTGCTCAAGTACAGTGACGAGGCGATCTGGGTCTACCTCGACACCAAGCTCCCGTGGCCCGCCGCCCCGCGGGACCTGGTGCTGAAGGTGAGCACCGAGGAAACCGCGGACGGCGGCATGATCCGCCACCTGCAGGCTGCGCCGGACTATCTTCCTCCGGTGAAGGACCGCATACGCGTACCCAATGTTTCCGGCACCTGGCAGATGGTCCCCAAGGGCCCGAAGCTCACCGAAGTCACCTACGAAATGCGCGGCGAACCCGGCGGCAGCGTGCCGTCCTGGCTGGCGAACCAGTTCGTGGTCGATGCTCCATTCGAGTCGCTGCGCATGCTCAGGGTGGTGGCGGAGCATCAGGGCGTCCGCGACGGCGGCTATTAGAAACCGGTCCGAAAGCGCCGCCGGCAACGGTTGTGCAGTCGCCGGCGGCCTGACCGAAGATTTGCCCGCAAAGCCCGTCTCTGCTAGTGTCGCGAGGTTTCCGAATACCCCCGCCGAGATGTCCGCATGGCCCGCAAGAAAGCTTCCCTCGACTTCGAACAGTCCCTCGCCGAGCTGCAAACGCTGGTGGAGCGCCTGGAAAGCGGCGAGTTGTCGCTGGAGGACTCGCTGGGGGCCTTCGAGCAGGGCATCCGCCTGACGCGCGACTGCCAGGCGGCGCTGACCCAGGCGGAGCAGAAGGTGCAGATCCTGCTGGAACGCGATGGCGAACTGAGCGAAGCGCCCTTCGATCCGGAAGGCGAAGACGCATGATCGCCGGGTACCAGGCGCGCTGTACGGCGCGTGTCGACGCTGCGCTGGAAAAACTCTTCGTCGCCCCCCGTGAAGAACTCACCCGCATCTACGCCGCCATGCGCTACAGCGTGGTCAACGGTGGCAAGCGCGTGCGCCCGCTGTTGGCCTACGCGGCCTGCGAAGCACTGGGCGGCGACGCCGAGCGGGCGGACGGCGCTGCTTGCGCAGTGGAGCTGATCCACGCCTATTCCCTGGTGCACGACGATCTGCCGGCGATGGACGACGACGACCTGCGTCGCGGCCAGCCGACCACCCACATTGCCTACGACGAGGCCTGCGCGATTCTCGCCGGTGACGGCCTGCAGGCACTGGCATTCGAGGTGATCGGTAACGCACAGCTCAATCCGCAGGATGCCCAGACCCGCTTGGACATGCTGACGATCCTCGCCCGCGCCGCCGGTTCGGCCGGGATGGTTGGCGGGCAGGCGATCGACCTGGAGTCCGTGGGCCGCAAGATCGACCAGGCCGCACTGGAAACCATGCACCGGCACAAGACCGGCGCGCTGATCGAGGCCAGCGTGCAGCTCGGCGCCCTCGCCAGCGGCCGCGCCAACACCGATGCGCTGCAAGCCCTGCGCCGCTACGCCGAGGCGGTGGGCCTGGCGTTCCAGGTGCAGGACGACATCCTCGACGTGGAAAGCGACACCGCCACCCTCGGCAAGACCCAGGGCAAGGACCAGGCCCACCACAAGCCGACCTACCCCGCGCTGCTCGGCCTCGACGAAGCGAAGGCCTACGCCCTCGCCCTGCGCGACCAGGCGCTGGCGGCGCTGGAAGGCTTTGGCGATAGCGCCGAACCGCTGCGCGCCCTCGCCCGCTATATCGTCGAACGCCGCAACTGATTCCCCGGCACGCGCATTGCGTGTGCAAATCCCCTGATTCATCCATTGCGATGACCGCTCGCCGGTGCTTCACTGCATTACAGGGATTTCGTATACCATATCCGACAACAGCCACCTGACCGGACTGCATCGTGCCGCTACGCAACGCCCCCAACCTGGGTATCGTCCCCTCCGCCTCGGAGACCATCGCCAAGCACCTGCGCGAGGCGATCATTTCCGGCCAGATGGCAGAGCACGAGCCGATCCGCCAGGACGATATCGCGCAGATCTTCAACGTCAGCAAGATTCCCGTGCGCGAGGCGCTCAAGCGCCTGGAGGCCGAGGGGCTGGTGGAGTTCCAGCGCAACAAGGGGGCGCTGGTGACGAAGATATCCGAGCCGGAACTGGCGCAGATGTTCGAGGTACGGGTCGTTCTCGAAGCCCAGGCGATCCGCCTGGCGGTGCCGAACATGACCGCCGAGACCTTCGAGCGCGCCGAGCGCATCTGTGCCGAGTTCGTCGGCGAGGACGATGTCGGCCGCTGGGCGGAACTGAACTGGGAGCTGCATGCCTGTCTCTATGAACCGGCACAGCGGCCCTACCTGGTTGGCCTGATCCGCTCCATCCATGACAAGCTCGAACGCTACCTGCGCATGCAGATGAGCCTGTCCTCCGGCAAGGATCGCGCGGATCACGAGCACCACGACATCCTCGACGCCTGCCGCGCCGGCGATGGCGAGCTGGCCGCGCGCCTGCTGGAAGAACACATCAACGGTGTCTGCCGCACGCTCTACGAGCACCTGCCGAATCGGCCGACACCGAGCTGATCGAAAAGACCCGCTGTGCCGATTTCATCATCGGCCCGGCGGAAAACCCTCAAGCTCCCATCCCCGCTCCGCGCCACCCTAGGGTCAACCACAAGACCACCTCAGGGGGCAGCATGAAACGCATCCAGGTTCTCGATTCCCACACCGGCGGCGAACCCACGCGCCTGGTGCTCGACGGCTTTCCCGAACTGGGCAAGGGCAGCATGGCCGAACGCCGTGCGCTGCTGGCCAGGGAGCACGACAGCTGGCGCGCCGCGACCGTGCTGGAGCCGCGCGGCAGCGATGTGCTGGTCGGCGCACTGCTCTGCGAGCCGGTGGACCCGAGCGCCTGCGCCGGGGTGATCTTCTTCAACAACACCGGTTACCTGGGCATGTGCGGCCACGGCACCATCGGCCTGGTCGTCTCGCTGGCGCACCTGGGGCGTATCGGCCCCGGCACGCACAAGATCGAGACGCCGGTGGGCACCGTCGAAGCAACCCTGCACGACGACCGCTCGGTGAGCGTGCGCAACGTCCCTTCCTATCGCTACCGCAAGCAAGTGCCGGTGCAAGTGCCCGGCCATGGCCTGGTGCACGGCGACATCGCCTGGGGCGGCAACTGGTTCTTCCTGATCGCCGATCACGGCCTGCGCGTCGCCGGCGACAACCTGGACGAACTGACTGCCTACACCGTCGCCGTGCAGAAGGCGCTGGAAGACCAGGGCATCCGCGGCGAAGACGGTGGCCTGATCGATCACATCGAGCTGTTCGCCGACGATCCCGATGCGGACAGCCGCAACTACGTGCTCTGCCCCGGCAAGGCCTACGACCGCTCGCCCTGCGGCACCGGCACCAGCGCCAAGCTGGCGTGCCTGGCCGCTGACGGCAAGCTCGCCGCCGGCGACGCCTGGCGCCAGGCCAGCGTGATCGGCAGCCAGTTCGAGGGCCGCTTCGAGTGGGTCGGTGAGCCTGCCGAGGGGCGCATCATCCCGACCATCCGCGGGCGCGCCAACATCAGCGCGGAAGCCACCCTGCTGCTGGAAGAAGACGACCCGTTCGCCTGGGGCATCCGTTCGTGAGCGATGCGGACATCATCGTCATCGGCGCCGGCATCGTCGGCGCCGCCTGCGCCCACGCCCTCGCCCGCCGCGGCCTGGACGTGCTGGTGCTGGATGCGCGCCTGCCCGGCGCCACCGCCGTCGGCATGGGCCACCTGCTGGTGCTCGACGACAATGCCGCCGAACTGGCGCTGAGCAACTACTCGCTGCAGCGCTGGCGCGAGTGGGGCCACGACATGCCCGCCGAATGCGCGTACCGCAGCAACGGCACGATGTGGCTGGCGGCCAATGACGAAGAGATGGCCGAAGCCGAACGCAAGTTCGCCGTGCTGCGCGAGCACGGCATCGCCGCAAGACTGCTGAACAGCGCGGAGCTGCAGCAGGAAGAACCCGAGCTGCGCAGCGACCTGCACGGCGGGCTGGAGATCACCGGTGACGGCATTCTCTACGCGCCGCGCGCCGCCGCGTGGCTGCTGGAGTCGGCGCTGAAACCGATCCGCCAGCGCCAGGCCAAGGTGGTGGAAATCGACGAACCCCGCGTGCGCCTGGACGACGGCCAGTGGCTGAGCGCCAAGGCCATCGTCCTGGCCAATGGCATCCAGGCCACGCAGCTCTGCGCCGACCTGCCCATCGAGCCGAAAAAAGGTCATCTGCTGATCACCGACCGCTACCCCGGCAAGGTGCGCCGCACGCTGGTGGAGCTGGGCTACGTGACCAGCGCGCACAACGCCAGTGGCCCATCGGTGGCCTGCAACATCCAGCCGCGCCCGACCGGCCAGTTGTTCATCGGCGCCTCGCGGCAGTTCGGCACCACCGACCCGCAGGTGGAAGGCTGGATGCTGGCGAAGATGCTGCGCCGCGCTGTGGACTACATGCCCGGCCTGGCCAACCTCAACGTGATCCGCAGCTGGGCCGGCTTCCGCGCCGCCAGCCCGGACGGCATGCCGCTGGTGGGCGAACATCCGCAGCGCCCCGGCCTGTGGCTCGCTGTCGGCCACGAAGGCCTGGGCGTAACCACAGCGCCGGGCACCGCCGACCTGCTCGCCGCGCAGCTGTGCGGCGAACCGTTGCCGCTGCCGACCGAACCCTATTCCCCGCGCCGCTTCCTCGGAGCCACCACCCATGCCTGACCTGACTCTTGACGGCCGCCCACTGCGTGTCGTCGCCGGCACCACGGTGGCCGCCGCGCTTGCCCTGGGCGGCGACGGCACCACACGCACCTCGGTCAGCGGCCAGCGCCGTGCGCCGCTATGCGGCATGGGCATCTGCCAGGAGTGCCGGGTCATCATCGACGGCCAGCGCCGCCTGGCCTGCCAGACCCTGTGCCGCGAGGGCATGCAGGTGGAGACGCGCCCATGAGCGAGTCCGTCGATATCCTCATCATCGGTGCCGGGCCGGCGGGCCTGTCCGCCGCTCTCGCCGCCGCCCCCAGCGGCGCGAGCACCGTCATCCTCGACGACAACCCGCTGCCTGGCGGGCAGATCTGGCGCGACGGGCCCAATGCGCACCTGCCGCGCGCCGCTCTGCAGCTGCGCGAAAAAGTCGCCGCCTGCGCCAACATCAGGATTCACAGCGCCACCCGCGTGGTGGCCCTGGCCGGCGAACGCGGCCTGCTGCTGGAAGACTTCCAACGTGGCTGGCGGCTGGATTACCGCAAGCTGATCCTCTGCACCGGTGCCCGCGAACTGCTGCTGCCCTTCCCCGGCTGGACGCTGCCCGGCGTCACCGGTGCAGGCGGACTGCAGGCACTGGTGAAAGGCGGCGTACCGGTGGACGGCCAGCGCGTAGTGATCGCCGGCAGCGGCCCGCTGCTGCTCGCCAGCGCCGCGACCGCCCGCGCCAACGGCGCGAAGATCCAGCGCATCGCCGAACAGGCCTCGTGGTCTGCGTTGGCCAGCTTCGCCCTGAAGCTGCCACGCTGGCCGAACAAGCTGCTGCAGTCGTTCGGCCTGTACGACCCGGCCTACCGTGCCGACAGCCATATCGTCGCCGCACTGGGGACAGATCACCTGGAAGGCGTGCGAATCAGCCAGGGTGGCAAGCTGAAGGAAATCGAATGCGACCGGCTGGCCTGCGGCTTCGGCCTTATCCCCAATGTGCAGCTCGGTCAGGCGCTGGGCTGCGCGGTGGACGACGGTGCGATCCACGTCGACGCCTGGCAGGCGAGCAGTCGCGACGGCATCTACGCCGCGGGCGAATGCACCGGCTTCGGCGGCTCGGAGAAGGCCCTGGTGGAGGGCAGCATCGCCGGCCACGCCGCCGCGGGTGAACACGACCGAGCCCGCGAGCTCTGGTCGCAGCGCCAGCGTTGGCAGGGCTTCGCCGCCGCACTGAAGAAGGACTTTGCCCTCGACCCGCGCCTGAACCAGCTCGCCCAACCGGACACCCTGGTCTGCCGCTGCGAAGACGTGCCCTACTCGGCACTGGCGGGCAAACCGGACTGGACCGCCGCCAAGCTCGCCAGCCGCTGCGGCATGGGCGCCTGCCAAGGCCGTGTGTGCGGTGCGGCAGCCAAACAGCTGTTCGGCTGGCAACCGCCGGCGCCGCGTCCTCCCTTCAGCCCGACGCGGGTGGAAACCTTGCTGCAGCTCGCCGAAGACTGAGCTCCAACCGGATCACTCGTAGGGCGGATAAAGCGGCACGCTTTATCCGCCACGCCCACCTGCGTACGTGGCGGCCGGCGGATAACGCCCGAGGCGTTATTCGCCCTACGAGTTGACAGCGTCCCGCCATCTCGCCACCTTGCAGCGTACCTTCCGCCATGTTCCGACAGCCGACTCGCCTCCCGATGCACGACCTGATTCCCCAGGGCGCCCGCGACCTGGATAGCCTGCTGCAGACCCTTGCGCAGATTTCCCCGCTGCTCGATGCCATGCCCGGCGTGGTGTTCTTCATCAAGGACACCGCGGCGCGCTACGTGCTGGTCAACCAGACCCTGGCGCGGCGCTGCGGTGTGAAGGATGCCCGCGAGCTGCTCGGGCGCACCGCCGAGGAGGTCTTCCCGTCGCGCTTCGGCCCGATCTACACCGAGCAGGATCGCCGCGTACTGGAAACCGGCGGCCAGCTCAGCGATCAGCTGGAGCTGCACCTCTACCCCGGCCGGCTGCCAGGCTGGTGCCTGACCCACAAGCTGGCGCTGCGCGATGCGCAAGGCGCCGTGATCGGCATGGCGGGAATTTCCAGCGACCTGCAGGCGGCGCAATCCACGCATCCCGCTTACCAGCGCCTGGCGGCAGTGGACGCCTATATCCGCGAACACTTCGACAAGCCGATCAACCTTGCCGAGCTGACCGAGCTGGCCGGCCTCTCCGTCGCCCAGCTGGAGCGCCACTGCAAGCGCATCTTCCAGCTCACGCCACGGCAGATGATCCACAAGGCGCGCCTGGGTGCCGCCACGCGCCTGCTCGGCGAGGACCTGCCGATCACCGAGATCGCCCTGCGTTGCGGCTACACAGACCACAGCGCCTTCAGCCGGCAGTTCCGCGCACTGACCGGGCTGTCGCCGACGCAATATCGCGAGTCGCAGGTCGCGCCCAACTGACGAAACCTGTAGTGCCCCATGCGCGCCATCGCTGGCATGGGCTGAGGGGCTCCTCCTCTACAAGTGCCCCCTCACCCTAACCCTCTCCCGCAAGCAGGAGAGGGGACCGTTCTGAGCAGCATGAGACCCCAGCGTCAGCCGGCACGATCTGCCCCCTCTCCCTCAGGAGCGGGGCGCGTAGCCAGGGCTGGGGAGAGGGGAAAGCAGGCACGAACTTTCCCGCAGAAGACAGTTGCTCCCACAACGAACATCAACGCGCACAGCTTCCCGAGTGCTCCCATACGGGGCAGCGAAACACGCTCCTGCTTCATTTGGTAACAGCGCTCGGAACGCACCTACAGCCAATTCGAAGCACCCTGTAGCCCTGATCCCACCAATAACAGGCCTCGCGACTGATCGGTCATGCCCGGGCCATTTCTGGCACATGCCTTGCTCTAAGAAATATCGTATACGAAATCCATAATACAAAATCGCTGCACAACACTGACTCAGAGAGGCCCCCATGAAATTCTCCCGAATTGCGCTAGCCCTCACCGCTGTGTTTCTCGTCGGCCAGGCCCAGGCCGACAAGCTCGACGACATCATTGAATCCGGCAAGCTGCGCTGCGCCGTCACCCTGGACTTCCCGCCGATGGGTTCGCGCGATGCGCAGAACAACCCGGTCGGCTTCGACGTGGACTACTGCAACGACCTGGCGAAAGTCCTCGGTGTTACCGCCGAAGTCGTCGAGACGCCCTTCCCGGATCGTATCCCCGCGCTGGTATCCGGCCGCGCCGACGTGATCGTCGCTTCCACCTCCGACACCCTGGAGCGCGCCAAGACGGTCGCCATGACCATCCCCTACTTCGCCTTCCAGATGGTGGTGCTGACCCGCGAGGACACCGGCATCACCCAGTACGAGGACATCAAGGACCGCCCGGTGGGCAACACCAGCGGTACCTATGAAGCCATCGCTCTGGAGAAGGACGTGAAGAAATGGGGCGGCAAGGGCTCCTTCCGCGCCTACCAGAGCCAGAACGACACCATCCTCGCCGTCGCTCAGGGTCACATCGACGCCACCGTGGTGACCAACACCGTCGCCGCCTCCACCCTGAAATCCGGCAAGTACAAGGGCCTGAAGGTCGTCGGCAACGCGCCCTACGTGATCGACTACGTGTCGCTGGCCGCCGCGCGCAACGAGTACGGCCTGATCCACTACCTCAACCTCTTCGTCAACCAGCAGGTCCGCACCGGCCGTTACGCCGAGCTGTACGAGAAGTGGGTCGGCGGCACCCCGGTCGACCTCACCGTTCCCCACGTGTACTACTGACGGCGGGCGCAACATGTCTTCGATTCAGGCTTCAAGGGTGCGGGACTTACGCCTAACAGGGCGGGTCCTGATGGGGGGTAGCGCCGAAGGGGCGCTACTCCATGCCGACACCGGGCTGAGCTTCTGGGGAGGCGTCGAGCCTTTCACGGGCGAGGTCATCGACCGCCACCATCCGCTCTCCGGCAGCTTCCTGCCCGGGCGGGTGCTGGCGATTCCCAGCGGACGCGGCTCCTGTACCGGCAGCAGCGTGATGCTGGAAATACTGCTCAACGGCCATGCGCCGGCAGCCCTGCTGCTGGCCGAGCCGGACGAGATCCTCACCCTCGGCGTGCTGGTGGCGCAGGCGTTGTTCGGCCGCTCCATACCGGTGCTGTGCCTGGGCCACGAGGCTTTCGAGCAGTTGTCCACGGGCGGCTGGGCCCGTATCGAAGACGGACAGGTAACACTCACCGCCGAGCGCCCTGCCGATAGCTGGCAGGGCGTGATGGCCAGCGATGCCGGCCCCTTGCCGGAAGGCCTGGCGCTCACCGCCGGCGACCATGAACTGCTCGATGGCCTGCACGGCAAGGCCGCCCAGGCCGCCATGCAGATCGTCCTGCGCATGGCCGCGCTGCAAGGCGCGAAAGACCTGCTCGACGTCGCCCAGGCGCACATCGACGGCTGCATCTATACCGGCCCCGCCAGCCTGCGCTTCGCCCGCCAACTGGCGGACTGGGGCGGCAAGGTGAAGGTGCCGACCACCCTGAACTCCATCTCCGTGGATCACCGCCGCTGGCGCGAGCTGGGCGTCGACAAGGCCTTCGGCGAGCCCGCCGCCGCGCTGGGCGATGCCTACATGGAGATGGGCGCGCAGATGAGCTACACCTGCGCGCCCTACCTGCTGGACAGCAAGCCGAGCCTCGGCGAACAGGTCGTGTGGGCCGAGTCCAACGCCGTGGTCTACGCCAACAGCGTGCTCGGCGCGCGCACCCTGAAATACCCGGATTACCTCGACATCTGCATCGCCCTCACCGGCCGTGCGCCGAACGTCGGCAGCCACCGCGACGAGGGTCGGCTGGCGACCCTGCGGATCGACGTCGAGCTGCCGGCCGACCACGACGAATCGATCTTCCCGCTGCTCGGCTATCACATCGGCGAGCTGTGCGGCACGCGCATCCCGGTGGTCGACGGCCTGCAGCCGCTGGCGCCGGACAGCGATGCGCTGAAAGCCTTCGGCGCAGCCTTCGCCACTACCTCCGCCGCACCGATGTTCCACATCGCCGGCGTTACGCCGGAAGCGCCGGACGTCACCACCGCACTGGGCGGCAAAGCCCCGCTGCAACACCTGCGCGTCACGCCGGCGGATCTGATCGCCTCCTGGCGCGAGCTGGACCACGCGGCAGAACCCAGCGTGCAACTGGTGTCGCTGGGCAACCCACACTTCTCCGCCAGCGAGTGTGCCGAGCTGGCCAGGCTGGTCGCCGGGCGCCGCAAGCATCCGGGCGTCGCGCTGGTCGTCGCCCTCGGCCGCGTCGTGCAGGAAAAGGCCCGCGCCGCCGGCGACGTGAAGGTGCTGGAAGACTTCGGCGCGCAACTGCTCAACGACACCTGCTGGTGCATGATCGGCGAGCCGGTGATTCCGCCGTCCTGCACCACGCTGATCACCAATTCGGCGAAATACGCCCACTACGGTCCGGGCCTGGCCGGGCGCCAGGTGCATTTCGGCAGCCTTGCCGCCTGCGTCGAGGCAGCCTGCAGCGGGCGCGGTGACGGTGGCGTCCCGAGCTGGCTGAGCGAGGGGGTGCGCTGATGTTCAACTACAGCTTCCACTGGCGCTCCGCCTTCAAGGCCCTGCCGGACATGCTCGGCGGCGCCTGGGTAACCCTCGAAACCGCCGCGTTGTCGATGATCCTCGGCGTGCTCATCGCGCTGCTGCTGACCGTCATGCGGCAGATGAAGAACCCACTGATCAAGGGCTTCGCCGACACCTGGGTATCGATCGCGCGCAACACCCCGTCGCTGTTCCAGATCTACATCCTGTACTTCGGCCTGGGCTCCTTCGGCCTGCACGTCAGCTCCTGGGTGGCGCTGCTGGCGGGGATCACCTTCAACAACGCCGGCTACCTCGCGGAGAACTTCCGCGGCGGCCTCAAGGCCGTGCCGGACACCCAGATGCGCGCCGCACGCTCGCTGGGCATGAGCGCCTTCCAGGCGTACCGGATGATCATCGTTCCGCAGCTGCTGCGCATCGTCTATTACCCGCTGACGAACCAGATGGTCTGGGCGGTGCTGATGACGTCGCTGGGCGTGGTGGTGGGCCTGAACAACGACCTCACCGGCGTGACCCAGGACTTCAACGTGCGCACCTTCCGCACCTTCGAGTACTTCGCCCTGGCCGCGGTGCTCTATTACCTCATCGCCAAGGTCATCGTGGTGGTCGCCCGCCTGCTGAGCTGGCGACTGTTCCGCTACTAGGAGAAGCACGCATGTTTTCCACGAGCTTCACCGTCAATGACCTGATGTTCCTGCTGCAAGGGGCCTGGGTCACCGTCAAGCTGACCGTCGGCGCCATGCTCATCGGCACCCTCGCTGGCGTCGTGCTGGGCTGGCTGCGCGCCACCCTGCCGCGCGCCACGATGCCGGTCGGCTGGTTCCTCGACATCTTCCGCAGCGTGCCGCTGCTGATCCAGTTCGTGCTGTTCAACTCGCTGAAAAGCATCGTCGGCCTGAACTGGAGCGCCTTCACCGTCGGCTGCCTGGTGCTGGGCGTGTACGCGGCGGCGTTCTGCACCGAGATCATCCGCAGCGGCATCCTCGCCGTCGGCCCGAACATCCGCCGCGCCAGCCGCTCGCTGGGCCTCAGCTACTGGCAGGACCTGCGCTACATCGTGCTGCCGCTGGCCGCGCGGGTGGCCTTCCCCGGCTGGCTGAACCTGGTGCTGGGGGTGATGAAGGACACCGCGCTGGTCATGTGGATCGGCATCGTCGAACTGCTCCGCGCCTCGCAGACCATCGTGACGCGCATCCAGGAACCCCTGCTGGTGCTGTGCATCGCCGGGGTCATCTATTACCTCATGAGTTGGGTCGTGGCGCGCCTCGGCGCCCGGCTGGAACAAAGGTGGCAGGAAAATGATTGAAATCGACAACGTGCACAAAGCCTACGGCGATCTGGAAGTGGTCAAGGGCGTCAGCCTGACCGTGAAGAAAGGCGAGGTGGTCTCGATCATCGGCGGCTCGGGTTCGGGCAAGTCCACCCTGCTGATGTGCATCAACGGCCTGGAGCCGATCCAGCGCGGCAAGATCCGCGTCGACGGCATCGAGGTCCACGCCAAGACCACCGACCTGAACAAGCTGCGGCAGAAGATCGGCATCGTCTTCCAGCAGTGGAACGCCTTCCCGCATCTGACCGTGCTGGAGAACGTCATGCTCGCCCCGCGCAAGGTGCTCGGCCTGTCCAAGGAAGAGGCCGAGGCGATGGCGGTGAAGCAGCTCAAGCACGTCGGCCTGGGCGACAAGCTCAAGGTGTTCCCGCAGAAGCTCTCGGGCGGGCAGCAGCAGCGCATGGCGATCGCCCGCGCGCTGGCCATGTCGCCCGACTACATGCTGTTCGACGAAGCCACCTCGGCACTCGACCCGCAACTGGTGGGCGAGGTGCTCGACACCATGCGCCTGCTCGCCGAAGAGGGCATGACCATGGTGCTGGTGACCCATGAGATCCGCTTCGCCCGCGATGTGTCCGACCGCGTGGCGTTCTTCCGCGAGGGGCTGGTACATGAGATCGGCACGCCGGAGCAGGTGATCGGCAATCCGCAGCGGGCGGAGACGGCGGAGTTCCTCCGTTCGGTGAACTGACAAGAGCCCCTCACCCTGACCCTGGCTGCGCGCCCCGCTCCTCAAGCGGGAGAGGGGACTGATCGGTGCAGGATGAAACCACAGCATCAGCCGGCACGGCCTGCCCCCTCTCCCTCTGGGAGAGGGCTGGGGTGAGGGAGGCCGGGCTCCACAACGTAGGGAGAAAGACAATGCGTTCGAGCAAGATCATCCACGTCGTCAGCTGCCACGCCGAAGGCGAGGTCGGCGACGTCATCGTCGGCGGCGTCGCCCCGCCGCCGGGCGATACCGTGTGGGCACAGTCGCGCTTCATCGCCAGCGACAACACCCTGCGCAACTTCGTCCTCAACGAACCGCGCGGCGGCGTGTTCCGTCACGTGAACCTGCTGGTCCCGCCGAAGGACCCGCGGGCGCAGATGGCCTGGATCATCATGGAGCCGGCGGACGTGCCGCCCATGTCCGGCTCCAACTCGCTGTGCGTCAGCACCGTGCTGCTGGACAGCGGCATCCTGCCGATGCAGGAACCGCAGACGCGCCTGACCCTGGAAGCGCCGGGCGGCCTGATCGAAGCCGTGGCCGACTGCAAGGACGGCAAGGTGCAGCGCGTGGAAGTGCGCAACCTGCCCTCCTTCGCCGACCAGCTCGATGCCTGGATCGAAGTGGAAGGCCTCGGTTCGCTGCAGGTGGATACCGCCTACGGCGGCGACAGCTTCGTACTGGCCGACGCGCACGCGCTGGGCTTCACCCTGCACGCCTCGGAGGCCGCCGACCTGGTTGCCACCGGCCTGAAGATCACCCAGGCGGCAAACCAGCAACTGGGCTTCAAGCACCCGGAAAACCACGACTGGGCGCACATCTCCTTCTGCCAGCTGACCGCGCCGGTGGAGCGCATCGACGGCGTGCTGCACGGCCGTAACGCCGTGGTCATCCGCCCCGGCAAGATCGACCGCTCACCCTGCGGCACTGGCTGCTCGGCACGCATGGCGGTGCTGCATGCCAAGGGCCAGTTGAAGGACGGCGAGCGCTTCGTCGGCCATTCGATCATCGATTCCAAGTTCCACTGCCGCATCGACGGCCTCACCAGCGTCGGCGGCAAACCGGCGATCCACCCGTGCATTTCCGGCCGCGCCTGGATCACCGGCACCCACCAGCACCTGCTCGACCCGAGCGATCCCTGGCCCGAAGGCTATCGGCTCTCGGATACCTGGCCCAACGGTTACTGATTTCCCCTTTCAACCCTGATTCGCCGCGTAGCGGCACCCGACGACGAAATGCTGCGGGATTTCCTTCAGACGTTTCGTATACGAAATACGACAATTGGAGAGCAACATGAGCAAGAAGGTCAATTGGAGTGGCGTGTTCCCCGCGGTGACCACTCAGTTCAACGATGATTTCTCGGTCAACCTGGAAGCCACCCACAAGGTGATCTCCAACCTGGTGCGCGACGGCGTCTCGGGCCTGGTGGTGTGCGGCAGCGTGGGCGAGAACACCTCGCTGACCATCGAGGAGAAGATGGCCGTCACCGAAGTCGCCAAGGACGCCTCCGGCGGCCGCGTACCGGTGATCTGCGGCATCGCCGAGTTCACCAGCCACGGTGCCTCGCAGGTGGCCAAGGCGGTGCAGAAGGTCGGCGTCGACGGCATCATGGTGATGCCCGCGCTGGTCTACTCCTCCAAGCCCCATGAAACCGCCGCGCACTTCCGCAGCGTGGCCACCAGCACCGACCTGCCGGTGATGGTCTACAACAACCCGCCGATCTACAAGAACGACGTCACCCCGGACATCCTCATCTCCCTGGCCGACTGCGAGAACATCGTCTGCTTCAAGGACAGCTCCGGAGACACCCGCCGCTTCATCGACGTGCGCAACGAAGTGGGCAACCGCTTCATCCTGTTCGCCGGGCTCGACGACGTGGTGCTGGAAAGCATCGCGGTGGGCGCCGAAGGCTGGATTTCCGGCATGTCCAACGTCTTCCCGCAGGAAGGCGAAACGATCTTCCGCCTGTGCAAGGCCGGTCGTTACGAAGAGGCCATGCCG
Organism: Pseudomonas sp. HS-18; assembly: GCF_020401845.1. Classification (NCBI taxonomy): domain Bacteria; kingdom Pseudomonadati; phylum Pseudomonadota; class Gammaproteobacteria; order Pseudomonadales; family Pseudomonadaceae; genus Pseudomonas; species Pseudomonas sp. HS-18. Next base: position 879,469 of record NZ_CP084413.1, on the reverse strand, counting down.
ATCTACGAATGGCTGATGCCGATCCTCCACCTCGACGCCCGCCCGGATCTGGTGCAGTGCATCAAGCTCTGCGAAGAAATCGCCGGCCGCGGCACCGCCCTCACCCGCCCGCCGCGCCTGGCGCTGCAAGGCGCGGACCGCGAGCACGTGGAGACAATCATGGCCAAGGCACTGGCGAATCGGCCGAAGTTGCCGGATGTCGGACTCTGAGTGGAGATTGAACCACCCTCACCCTAACCCTCTCCCAAGGGGAGAGGGGACCGTGCGTACCCGCTAGAACTCCCGTGTTCGCCGGTACGCTCACGGTTTCCGAGCACCGTGCCAGCCGGCCAACTCCAGCGTCACCGGTCGCACGATCTGCCCCCTCTCCCTTCGGGAGAGGGCTGGGGTGAGGGGCTTTCGTTCCTCGCCTGCACTTTTCCACCAGAGAGCCCGCCCATGACCGCCCAGAACTTCATCGCCGGCCAACGCATCGGCACCGGCAGCATCCGCCTGCAGAGCCTTGACGCCAGCACCGGCGAAGCACTACCGCGCGAATTCCTCCAGGCCACCGAGGCCGAAGTCGACGCCGCCGCCCGCGCCGCCGAAGCCGCCTTCCCGGCCTACAACGCGCTGCCGGCGGAGCGCCGCGCGCAGTTCCTCGACGCCATCGCCAGCGAACTGGAAGCCCTCGGCGACGACTTCATCGCCATCATCTGCCGCGAGACGGCCCTGCCCGCCGCGCGCATCCAGGGCGAACGGGGCCGCACCGCCAACCAGATGCGCCTGTTCGCCAAGGTGTTGCGTCGGGGCGACTTCCTCGGCGCGCGCATCGACCGCGCCCTGCCGGAGCGCAAGCCGCTGCCACGCCCGGACCTGCGCCAGTACCGCACCGGCGTCGGCCCGGTGGCCGTGTTCGGCGCCAGCAACTTCCCGCTGGCCTTCTCCACCGCCGGTGGCGACACCGCTGCCGCGCTGGCTGCTGGCTGCCCTGTCGTGGTGAAAGCCCACAGCGGCCACATGGCCACTGCCGAATGGGTCGGCGAGGCGATCACCCGCGCAGCCGAATCCACCGGCATGCCGGCCGGCGTATTCAACATGATCTACGGCGCCGGCGTCGGCGAGCCGCTGGTCAAGCACCCGGCGATCCAGGCGGTCGGCTTCACCGGCTCGCTCAAGGGCGGCCGCGCACTGTGCGACCTGGCCGCCGCGCGCCCGCAGCCGATCCCGGTATTCGCCGAGATGAGTAGCATCAACCCGGTCCTCGTGCTGCCCGCCGCCCTGGAAGCGCGCGGCGAGAAAATCGCCCGCGAACTGGTGGACTCAGTAGTCATGGGCTGCGGCCAGTTCTGCACTAATCCCGGCCTGGTGATCGGCATCGCCTCGCCGGCGTTCAGCCTGTTCACCGCCAACCTGATCGCCGAGATCGGCCAGCGCCCAGCGCAGACCATGCTCAACGCCGGCACTCTGAAAAGCTACGAGAAGGGCATCGCCAAGCTGCTCACCCACCCCGGCCTGCGCCACCTCGCCGGGCACCCGCAGGAGGGCCGGCAGGCGTTCCCGCAACTGTTCCAGGCCAAGGCCAGCCTGCTGCTGGAAGGTGAAGAGCTGCTGCAGGAAGAAGTCTTCGGCCCGACCACCCTCGTTGTCGAAGTGGCTGACGAGGCCGAACTGCGCCTCGCGCTGGACGGCCTGCACGGCCAGCTCACCGCCACGCTGATCGCCGAGCCGGGCGACCTCACACACTTCGCCGCCCTGGTGCCGGTGCTGGAGCGCAAGGCCGGGCGCCTGCTGATCAATGGCTACCCGACCGGTGTGGAAGTCTGCGACGCGATGGTCCATGGCGGGCCATATCCGGCGACCTCCGACGCGCGCGGCACATCAGTCGGCAGCCTTGCCATCGACCGCTTCCTGCGCCCGGTGTGCTACCAGAACTACCCGGATGCGCTGCTGCCAGACGCATTGAAGGACGCCAACCCGCTGGGCATCGCGCGGCTGGTGGATGGCGAGACGACACGCAACGCCGTGACTCGCTGAGGGTTCGTCGGCGCGGGAGTGAACTGTCGGCCAGTCCCGCACCGATGCTCAGCCCCGGCCTTGCGCCGGGGCTTTTTTATGCGCGCCTACAGGGAAGTGCCGTTACTCCAGCAGCTTGCGCAAGTCGGCATACAGCGAATCGCTGATCTCTACGCCCTCTTTCAGGCTGCGTTCGCGCGCTGCAAAGCGCCGCTGCGACGGCAGGCGCGCGCCCATGTCGACGATGGACTCGAACAGCGTCTCGGCCCGCGCCAGGTGCTGCGGCGCTTCGGCGCCGAGGAAGCGCGCCGGGTCGATGGCGATCAGCAATTCGCCGTGGTACGGCGAGGACTTCGTCCCTTCGTCGAACACCGTGGACTCGGCACTGGTCAGGTCGCCGATCAGCGGGCCGGCGATCAGCTCGACCATGGTCGCCAGCGCCGAGCCCTTGTGCCCGCCAAAGGTGAGCATGGCGCCGTCGAGCACGGCGCTTGCGTCAGTGCTGGGGTTGCCCTGCGCATCGATCCCCCAGCCCAGCGGAATCGACTTGCCCTCGCGCTCGTGCAGCTGGATTTCCCCCCGAGCCACGACCGTGGTGGCGAAGTCGAAGACATAGGGGTTCTGCCCGGCGCGCGGCCAGCCGAAGGCGATGGGATTGGTGCCGAACAATGGCCTCTTCCCGCCGGCCGGCGCCACGTAAGCCTGGGCCGGCGTAACGGCCAGGGCCACGAGGCCGTGGGCGACGATCCGCTCGATCTCCACCCACAGCGCCGAAAAGTGCACGCAGTGGTTCACCGCCATCGCGGCGATACCCTGGCTGCGCGCCTTCTCCACCAGTTTCGGCAGCCCCAGATCGAAGGCGCACTGCGAGAAGCCACCCTTGGCGTCCACCCGCACCAGCGCCGGGGCCGGTTCCGACAGCTCCGGCACGGCATCGAGCGAGACCTTGCCGGCGCGCGCCGTATGGATGCAACCGAGCAGGCGCCAAACACCGTGGGACGTACAGCCATCACGCTCGCCGGCCAGCACAGTCTCGGTCACGCCCTGCACATGGGGCTCGCTGAAGCCATGGCGACGCAGGATCGCCTCGGACAATTCGCGCAGTTCTTCCAGACTCAGTCGGGTCACGCCATGCTCCTCGATTGCTACAAAAGGCTGCGGCAAACCGCCGCCGGTCGGTCATCGTGCCTACAGTGGCGCCTGGCGCCGGGGCTGGCTTGCCTGCAATCGGCAGGGGCGACGACGATTTCGGCACAGCCGGCGGCCGAATCCCGACCATCCGGTCGTCCTAAGGATTGGCCCCACGTTGCTTGGGCCAATCCGGAGCTTCGGGTAAACTTCCGCATCTTTGCCTCTCATAACGATCAGCCTGATGCCCACGACGTTCCACGAGATTCCCCGCGAGCGCCCCGCCACGCCTCTGCTCGACCGCGCCAGCACGCCGGTCGAGCTGCGCCGGCTGGGGGAAGCGGAGCTGCTGACCCTCGCTGACGAACTGCGCCAGTACCTGCTGTACAGCGTCGGCCAGACCGGCGGCCATTTCGGCGCTGGCCTGGGCGTCATCGAGCTGACGGTCGCCCTGCACTACGTCTTCGACACCCCGGACGACCGCCTGGTGTGGGACGTCGGCCACCAGGCCTACCCGCACAAGATCCTCACCGGTCGCCGCGAGCGCATGGGCAGCCTGCGCCAGAAGGACGGCCTGGCCGCCTTCCCGCGCCGCTCGGAGAGCGAGTACGACACCTTCGGCGTCGGCCACTCCAGCACCTCCATCAGCGCCGCCTTAGGCATGGCCATCGCCGCGCGCATGCAGGGCTCCAACCGCAAGTCGGTGGCGGTAATCGGTGACGGCGCGCTGACCGCCGGCATGGCCTTCGAGGCGCTCAACCACGCGTCGGAAGTGAAGGCCGACATGCTGGTGATCCTCAACGACAACGACATGTCGATCTCCAACAATGTCGGCGGCCTGTCCAACTACCTGGCCAAGATCCTCTCCAGCCGCACCTACAGCAGCATGCGCGAAGGCAGCAAGAAGGTGCTCTCGCGCCTGCCCGGCGCCTGGGAGATCGCCCGCCGCACCGAGGAATACGCCAAGGGCATGCTGGTCCCCGGCACGCTCTTCGAGGAGCTGGGCTGGAACTACATCGGCCCCATCGACGGCCACGACCTGCCGACCCTGATCGCCACCCTGCGCAACATGCGCGACCTCAAGGGCCCGCAGTTCCTCCACGTGGTGACCAAGAAGGGCAAGGGCTTCGGCCCGGCCGAGATCGACCCGATCGGCTACCACGCCATCACCAAGCTCGAACCCGAGGGCGCCCCCGCCCACGCCGTGCCGAAGAAGGCCGGCGGGCCGAAGTACTCCAGCGTGTTCGGCCAGTGGCTGTGCGACATGGCTGCCCAGGACCCGCGCCTGGTCGGCATCACCCCGGCGATGAAGGAAGGCTCCGACCTGGTGGCCTTCGCCGACAAGTTCCCGGATCGCTACTTCGACGTCGCCATCGCCGAACAGCACGCCGTGACCCTGGCGGCCGGCATGGCCTGCGACGGCGCCAAGCCGGTGGTGGCGATCTACTCCACCTTCCTGCAGCGCGGCTACGACCAGCTGATCCACGACGTCGCGGTGCAGAACCTCGACGTGCTGTTCGCCATCGACCGTGCCGGCCTGGTGGGCGAAGACGGCCCGACCCACGCCGGCAGCTTCGACCTCTCCTACCTGCGCTGCATCCCCGGCATGCTGGTGATGACCCCCAGCGACGAGAACGAACTGCGCAAGCTGCTCACCACCGGCCATCACTTCGAAGGCCCGGCGGCGGTACGCTACCCGCGCGGCACCGGCCCGAATGCCGCCATCGAAGCCGAGCTGGCTCCGGTGGAAATCGGCAAGGGCGTGGTGCGCCGTGAAGGCAAGGCCGGCAAGGTCGCCTTCCTGGTATTCGGCGTGCAACTGGCCGAGGCACTGAAAGTCGCCGAGCAGTTCGACGCCACGGTCGCCGACATGCGCTTCGTCAAGCCGCTGGACGAGGAACTGGTGCGCCAGCTGGCCGCCAGCCACGAGCTGCTGGTGACCATCGAGGAGAACTCGGTGATGGGCGGCGCCGGCGCCGCCGTCAGCGAATTCCTCGCCCGCGAGAATATCCAGCAGCCGATCCTGCACCTGGGCCTGCCGGACTACTATGTCGAGCATGCCAAGCCTGCGCAGATGCTGGCGGAGTGCGGTCTGGACGCCGCCGGCATCGAAGCCGCGGTACGTGCGCGCCTGCACGTCCTCGGCGACCGCTGAGCACATCCCTCGTCCTGAGTATTGCCAGCCACGGGCGCACCTACTAAGGTGCGCCCGTTTTCGTTCGAGGTAACGGGAAGCAGGTGAAAGACCTGCGCTGCCCCCGCAACGGTAACCGACACGTTCCCGAACCGGATCCTGATCTCGCGAGCTAGAGCAGAACAAGGCGAAAGCAGAAGTGGAAGCGGAGTTTGCTACAGCAAATGAGCATTTCGCTTCTGCTTTCAACGCCGTTATGCCGACGCGCAGCAGATCAGGGCCGGTTCGATTCGTAGCATCGCCATGGCCACTGCAGATTGTGGGAAGGCGGCGATGTGACGTCGGCAGCCCGGAGACCGCCCTCGACACGCCCCGACAGGTGTTGCGGAGGGCCGCACCGTCAAGTGCGGCCTGCCGCCCTTGCCACGCCCTCCTCGAAAGTCATCCGCCCGCTTTTGAGGACGCTCCATGAAACTGACCCGACTCGCCCTGGCCACCAGCCTGCTGCCCGGCCTGGCCTTCGCCGCCGACGACATCTACCGGCTCTCCGACCAGGTGATCACCTCCGCGCGCCAGGCCCAGCCGCGCGCCGAAGCCACCTCGGCCAACAGCGTGTTCACCCGCGCCGACATCGAGCGCCTGCAGGTACGCAGCGTCCCTGACCTGCTCGCCCGTGTGCCCGGCGTGCAGATGGGTAGCTCCGGTGGCGTGGTCTCCTACTCCGTGCGCGGCACCAGCACCGCGCAGACCCTGGTGCTGGTGGACGGCCAGCGCATCGCCTCGGCCAGCAGCGGCATTGCCCGCCTGGACTACCTGAGCATCGACAGCATCGAGCGCGTCGAAGTGACCCGTGGCCCGCGTTCCGCGCTGTACGGCGCCGACGCCATCGGCGGCGTCATCCAGATCTTCACCCGCCGCGGCGAAGCCGGCCTGCACCCGGAAGTGCGCCTGGCCGCCGGCAGCCACGGCACCTTCGAGCGCAGCCTGAGCCTCTCCGGCGGCGACGAGCAGACCCGCTACAATCTCGGCGGCAGCCTGGACGAAAGCCAGGGCTGGGACCGCACCAGCGACAACGTCGGCGCCGACAACGACCACGACGCCCAGCGCAACAAGGCCGTGCACCTGAACCTGGACCATCGCTTCAGCGAGGACTGGAAGGCCGGCCTGAACCTCAACGACCAGCGCGGCAAAAACGAATACGACGACGCCTACAACTTCGAGCCGGGCTCGCCCCGCGACGAATTCCGCGTCAGCAGCTACAGCGCCTACCTCGACGGCCAGATCACCAGCATGTGGAACAGCCGCCTGGAACTGGGCCGCAGCTTCGACCGCAACAAGGCCGTGGGCGCGGCCGACAGCTGGAACAACGGCACGCTGGAAACCACCCGCCACTCGGCGAGCTGGATCAACCGCCTGCAACTGGACGAGGCCAATCAGCTGGCCCTGGGCGCCGACTGGTACGAGGACAAGGTCGACGGCAGCACCGACTTCGCCGAGGACCAGCGCAGCAACCGCGCCTTCTTCGCCCAGCACAGCTTCAAGGGCGACGACTTCGGCACCGAGCTGGGCATCCGCCACGACAACAACCAGGCCTACGGCAGCCAGAACAGCTGGAACGCCGCCTTCAACCTGCCGGTCGGCGACAACCAGACCTGGATCGCCAGCTACGGCGAAGGCTTCCGCGCACCGACTTTCAGCGACCTCTACTACCCCGGCGCGAGCAACCCGGACCTGAAGGCCGAGACCTCGAAGACCTACGAGCTGCAATGGCGCGGCGACTTTTCCGGCACGCACCTGGAAGCCGCGCTGTACCGCACCGAGGTCGACGACCTGATCGCCTGGGACAGCACCAGCAACCAGCCGGAGAACATCAACAAGGCACGCATCAATGGCTTCGAGGCCAGCGTTGCCCGCGAAGTACTGGGCTGGCAGGCCGCTCTCGGCCTGAGCCTGATCGACCCGCGCGACCGCGACACCGGCCACACCCTGCCCTACCGCGCGCGCCGCACCCTGAGCCTGGACCTGGATCGCCAGTTCGGCACCTTTGGCGTCGGCAGCACCTGGCGCGCGGTCAGCCAGCGCTACGACGACGCGGCCAACACCCGCGAACTCTCCGGCTACGGCGTTCTCGACCTGCGCACCAGCTGGCTGGCCAGCAACGAAGTCCGCTTCGACCTGAAGCTGGATAACGTCCTGGACCGCGACTACACCCTCGGCGACTACCTGCGCCCGACCAGCCCGAGCGACTACATGGGCGAGGCCCGCCCCTACCGCGAACCAGGCCGTACCGCACTGCTGGCGGTAACCTGGACGCCGGAGCTGTAAGAAAAGCGGCCTGGCGGCCCCTCACCCTAACCCTCTCCCGGAGGGAGAGGGAACTGACCTGGCGTCCGGCGAACGCCGTGCCCCCGGGCAACGCCGAACGGCCCCCTCTCCCGTTGGGAGAGGGCTGGGGTGAGGGGAGGAGCCCCAGCACCGATGCCAATCAGGCCACCATAGGAGCGGATTCATCCGCGATGCCCAATCGCGCACGGGCAGACATCCACGGCGGCCCGGTGCAGGAGCCCGCTCGCAAGCAGCGGATTAAACCAGTACCCCCGCCATCCGCCCCAGTTCCGCGCAATCCTGCGCATGCCAGTCGGTCAGCTCGGGCCAGGGATTCTCAGCAAGATTCACCAGCGCACTGTGTGCCCCAGCCGCACGCGCGCAGTCGAGGTCGAAGCGGTAGTCGCCGACCATCAGCATGGTCTGCGGCGCCACGTCCCAGCGTGCGGCCAGACGCAGCAGGCCATCCGGGCTCGGCTTGGGGTCGGCCTCGCCACGCCCGAGAACATCCTCGGTCAGGAAGCAATCGCCAACGCCGATGGCCGCCAGCGTGATCAGCGCCAGCTCGTGGGCATTGCGCGTCAGGATGCCCAGGCGGTAGCCCGCAGCATGCAGCGCACGCACCAGATCCACCGCGCCCGGCGCCGCTTTGGACGCCACCGCCAGCTCGCGCTCGTGCTCCAGCAGCCAGGCGTGCTTGGCCGCCGCCTCATCTTCCGGCAGCGCGGCCAGGTGGGTGAGGATGTCGTGCTCCTGGGGAATCCCCAGGGCCCGCTTGATCGCCGGGAAGTCGTGCACGGCCAGGGTCAGGGTGCCGTCCATGTCGAACACCCAGTGGCGAATCTCTCCCAGCGGCAGGGCGAGCGTCATGCCCAGTCCTCGCGGCGACGGATCAGGCCTTCCTGGGTCGAGGAAGCGACCAGTTGGCCTTCACGGTTGAAGATACTGCCGCGCACGAAGCCGCGGCCATTGCCGGCCCAGGGGCTGTCGATGGCGTAGAGCAGCCACTCGTCCGCGCGCAGGTCGCGGTGGAACCACACGGAATGGTCGATGGTGGCGACCTGCATGTCCTTCTGCCACACCGAGCGGCCATGGGGCAGCAGCGAGGTGGTGAGGAAGCCGAAGTCCGAGGCGTAGGCGAGGATGTACTTGTGCAGCGCCGGGATGTCCGGCAGCTTGCCGTCGGCGCGCAGCCAGAGGTACTTGATCGGCTCGCCGACCTCCGGGTCGTACGGGTCGTTCTCGGTCACCGGGCGGATTTCGATGGGCTTGGGGTAGAGCAGCTTGTCGCGAATGCGCTCGGGGAACTGCGCGGCGCTGCGCTTCTTGAGTTCCTGATCGGTCGGCAGGTTCTCCGGGCCGACCACGTCGGGCATGCTGATCTGGTGCTCGAAGCCTTCCTCGTCGGTCTGGAACGAGGTGCTCAGGGCGAAGATCGGCTGGCCCTTCTGGATCGCGGTGACGCGGCGGGTGCTGAAGGTGCCGCCGTCGCGCACGCGGTCGACCTGGTAGACGACCGGCTTGCTGGCGTCGCCCGGACGCAGGAAGTAGCCGTGCATCGAGTGCACGTGGCGCTCCGGGTCGACGGTCTGGCTGGCCGCCGACAGCGCCTGGCCGAGTACCTGCCCGCCGTAGAGCTGGCGGAACCCGAGGTCCTGGCTCGTGCCGCGGAACAGGTTCTCTTCGATCTGTTCCAGGCTCAGCAGAGCCACCAGGTTGTCCAGGATCTGGGTCATGCGCGTTGTTTCCTCAATTGCGGTCTTGCTGAAGTGGGAGTCGGCGTGGCGACGGATAGGCGGGAAGGCTGGTGAGCCGTTCATCCCAGACCGCGCGGCCAATGGTGAAATGATAGAGGCTGACCGGGCAGTCCGGCCCCCCTTCCAGCAGTTGGTGTACTGCCGGATCGAAATAGCAGCCGATGCCGGTGCCCGACAGGCCCGCCGCTTCGGCTTCCAGGTAGAGCAGTTGGCCGATCTGCCCGGCTTCCCAGTACAGGCGCGGATAAGTCCAGGCGCCCTCGGTCAGCGCGGCGTCGAGGTCGGCGAGCATGGCAAAGGCGACGCAACCGTCGCTGGCGATGTCCTGCCCACAGGACAGGAACGCCGACAGCCCGCGTGCATCACCGGACAACAGGCGGTACAGCGGCACACCGCTCTCCTCGACCGGCTGCCACAGGTAGTCCTCGCGCAACCCTCCCGCCTCGCGACCACTGCGGCCCAGCCAGTACAGGCCCGGCTCCAGGCCCTGGACGCGGTGGACGAACAGCAGCAGGTCGACACGCGCCGGCTCGCCGGTGCAGGCGAACGGCACGGGCGAGCGCTCCGGCATCAACCGCTGCAGCCAGGCATACAGCAGTTCGGCGCGAATGCCGCTGCGGCCATCCATGGACTGCGCGCTGCGCCGACGATGCAGGATCGGGCGCAACGGCAGGCCGGGGTTATCCACAGCGGGATCGGCATTCGCGGCGATCCATTGGCCGGCGGGCAACGCGGGCGCGCGGCACAAATGGTGCACGCGCTCCAGCTCCGGCCAGCGGCGATAGTCGCGGGACAGGCGATTGGGCGTGCCGTCCAGCGGCAACTCGGCAAGGCCCTTGAGCAGGGAGTCGGGCAATGGGAATTCGGCCGGCTGCGCCGGGCCGATCCATAGCAGTGCGTCGGCGAACTCATGCTCGCTGAAGCCTTCGCGGTCGAGACCGATCAGCGCATCCAGCCGTGATTCGACAATGCCGCGCAACAGGCGCACCTCCCAACCCTGGATCGCCGCGGCGATGCCCAGACAGGCCAGCGCGTGGCCCAGGTCATGATTGCAGTAGCGGTAGGCGCGCTCGCCGTACTTCCAGGCCTCGCGCCAGGGAATGCTCGCCAGCGCCAGCAGGAAACCACCCGCCGGCAGCGCATCGTTCAAGGGTTCGGCCAGCGGCGCGGGCAGCTCGGCGCGCACTTCCAGCACGTGTTCGTCGGCGCTGTAGTGCACCAGCAGCGCAGCGTTATCCACAGCGCCGGGGGGCAGCAGCAGATAGGCTTCGGTCGGGTGCAGATTGCCGCTGGACGGGTTGACCCGCAGCGCCCAGCGGTTGCCGCCGGCCTCCTTCCACGCCGAGATCGCCAGGCTGTCGTAGAGCAGCTGCGAAACGCTGGCGAGGCTCAGTGGCGCCGGTGGGCCGATGGGGCCGGCGAAGGCGTCGTCATACCCCGGCGACTCTTCCTGCGGCCGGTGCAGCAGTTCGACACAGCGCGCCCCCGCGTAGCGGCGGAAGGCGGCCGGCTGGGTCGCCCAGTCGAGCTGGCCGGGGCCGGGGGCGAAGCGCTCCGGACGATGGCTGCTCAGTTCGTGGTAGGCGCGCACGCCGTCTTCCGGCTTCATGGGCGGCGAATCCGGTACAACACATGGGGGCGCAAGGCGTGGCCTTCCGGCAGGCGCGGGTGCTCGAAGTCGCCGGCTTCATCGCGAATCATCCCCAGGCGCTGCATCAAGCCCTGGGACGGCAGGTTGGCCGGCACGGTGAAGGCCACCACTTCCTCCAGCTGCAACTGCTCGAAAGCGAAATCCAGCGCGGCGCGGGCCGCTTCCAAGGCATAGCCCTGGCGCCAGTGGGCGACGTTGAAGCGCCAGCCGATCTCCACTGCGGGCGTGAAGGCCGCCTCGAAGGACACCCGCGCCAGCCCGAGCACGCCGAGGAACGCGCCATCCTCGCGGCGCTCGACTATCCACTGGCCGAAGCCATGCTCGTCGAAATGCTGGAGGATGCGCGCGGCCAGCAGGTCGCTCTCCTCGCGGCTCATGCAGGCGGGGAAGTGGCGCATCACCTGTGCGTCGGCGTTCAACGCGGCGAAGGGCGCAAGGTCCTCGGTGCGCCAGGGCCGCAGCAGCAGGCGCTCGGTAGTCAGGCTCGGGATATCCATGGTCGGCATCACGCGTCGGCAAAGGTGACCATGATACCCGCCCACGGACCTGTAGGCGGCAATCCGTCAGACCAGGCGCAATCGATTCAGCAACGAGCGCCATCATCTGGTATTTTTCTCCTACCTTCGCTGTCGGTCACTGCCTTGACCGTGCTCTCGCAGACAGCCGCGCTGCCACGGCGCACCTCAAGAAGACCAAGGAAACCCCATGACGACCTCCACCACCGGACTGCAACGCAGTACGGCCCTGGTGCTTTTCGCCCTTGCCGTCGGCGGCTTCGCCATCGGCACCACCGAATTCGCCACCATGAGCCTGCTGCCCTATTTCGCCCCGGCGCTGGGCATCGATGCCCCCACCGCCGGCCACGTGATCAGCGCCTACGCCCTGGGCGTGGTGGTCGGCGCGCCACTGCTGGCGGTGCTCGGCGCGCGCCTGCCGCGTCGTACCCTGCTGGTGCTGCTGATGGCGCTGTTCGCCGTCGGCAACGGCCTCAGCGCCCTGGCGCCGACCTACCACTGGATGCTGCTGTTCCGCTTCATCAGCGGCCTGCCCCACGGCGCCTACTTCGGCATTGCCGCGCTGGTCGCTGCCTCCGTGGTGCCGCCGCACCGGCGCACGGTGGCGGTCGGGCGGATGTTCCTCGGCCTCACCGTCGCCACCATCATCGGCGTGCCGCTGGCCAACTGGCTGAGCCAGGCCGTGGGCTGGCGCTGGAGCTTCGCCCTGGTCGCGGCACTGGGCGTGCTGACCATGATCTGCGTGCGCCTGCTCGCGCCCTACTCGCCCGCCGAACCGGACTCCAGCCCGCTGCGCGAGCTGGGCGCGCTGAAGCGCGGCCAGGTCTGGCTGACCCTGGGTATCGGCGCCATCGGCTTCGGCGGCCTGTTCGCGGTGTACACCTACCTGGCCGACATCCTTGGCGCCGTCACCCACGTCTCGCCGAGCATCGTGCCGCTGGTGATGGCGGTGTTCGGCATCGGTATGACCCTGGGCAACCTGTTCATCCCGGTACTCGCCGACCGCGCCGTGATGCCCACCGCCGGTGGCCTGCTGGTGTGGAGTGCGGTGGTGCTGGCGATCTTCCCGTTCACCGCCGGGAACATCTGGACCATCTCGATCTGCGTGTTCTTCGTCGGCTTCGGCGGCGCCCTGGGCACCGTGCTACAGACCCGCCTGATGGACGTCGCCGAAGACGCCCAGGGCCTGGCCGCGGCGCTGAACCATTCGGCGTTCAACTTCGCCAACGCCCTGGGCCCATACCTCGGCGGCCTGGCCCTGGCGGCCGGCTACGGCTGGACCTCGCCGGGCTGGGTCGGCAGCCTGCTGGCCATCGGCGGCTTCGTGCTGTGGTCGGTCTCGGTGGTCACCAGCCGAAGCGCGCAACGCAACACCGCCCTCTCCAACGAAGGCTGATCCAGAAGGGCCGGCGCCATGCCGGCCCTTTCGTCCGTGCACAAGCTCGGCGTACCCTTGTCGCCATGCCGCTGCCCCTGGTCTACCACGACGACTACAGTCCGCCCTTCCCGGACAATCACCGCTTCCCCATGGAGAAGTTCCGCCTGCTGCGCGACCACTTGGTGGACAGCGCCCTGGTGAGCGACGCCGAGCTGCTGCGTCCGGAACTCTGCCCTGTGGATATCCTCGCCCTGGCCCACGACCGCGATTACATCGAGCGCTATTGCAGCGGCGAGATGAGCCGCGAAGAACTGCGCCGCCTCGGCCTGCCCTGGAGCGAAGCGCTGGCCCGGCGCACCGTGCGTGCGGTCGGCGGCTCGCTGCTGGCGGCCGACCTGGCGCTCGAACATGGCCTGGCCTGCCATCTGGCCGGCGGCACGCACCACGCGCACCATGACCACGCCTCGGGCTTCTGCATCTTCAACGATCTTGCCGTGATCAGCCTCTACCTGCTGGAAAGCGGCAAGGCCAACCGCGTGCTGATCTTCGACTGCGATGTGCACCAGGGCGATGGCACTGCACGCATCCTGGAGAACGTGCCGGACGCGGTGACCGTGTCACTGCACTGCGAGAAGAACTTCCCCGCGCGCAAGGCGCAGAGCGACTGGGACATTCCCCTGCCGCTGCACCTGGGCGATGCGGACTACCTGAAGGTGGTAGAGGAGGCGCTGGACTATCTGCTGCCGCTGTACCAGCCGGACATCGTGCTCTACGACGCCGGCGTGGACGTGCACAAGGACGATGCCCTGGGCTATCTGCAGCTCACCGATGCGGGATTGGCAGCGCGGGACGAGCATGTCATCCGCCGCTGCCTGGCCAGCGATATTCCGGTGGTCGGCGTGATCGGCGGGGGCTACGACAAGGACCGCCACGCGCTGGCCCGACGCCATGGCATCCTGCACCACAGCGCGGCGCGGGTAGCGCGCGAGCTTCAGTTGGCCCGGTAGCGCGAGTTGTTGGTGTCCATGCGCGAGGGCAGGCGCTGCTGCTCCCAACGCGCCAGCTCTTGGGCCGAAAAGCCCAGCAACGCACCGGCACGCAAACGGCAATCCTCACCGTAGTGCTTCTCGCAGAAGCGCATCACCTGTTCGGGTACATGGTGCTGCAGCAGCTCCTGGGCGCGCAGCGGCCCCGCGAACTGCAGGTAGCGCGGCAACAGGCGGCTCCAGTTGGTGAACACGTAGAGGTTGTGCAATGCGACCTGTATCGACAGCAACTCGAGCACACGCTGCTCGAACTTCACTTTCGAACCCTGCAGGTTTTTATTCAGGCGCACCACCATATGGGCCACCGCCTCGTTGAGCAGAGTGCGAATTTCCTCGCTGGGGAGCGCGCGAATAACGATGTCGAGGCCATTCACGCGCACGCGGGTGTCACTGCCCTCCACCCAAAGGTGAGCCTCATGAGAGCGAAGGTAATCACGAACTTTCATCGAGCATCGGACCAAGGTTGCAAGAGGCCCGCATGCTGACGGATTCACAAAAGCGCCAACATCGGCGGAATCTCGATCCGCTGTCAGAATTATCGTAACCCCTACCCTCTGGGGATCAGGGCGCGCTGTACGATACTGACCACCTCCTTGGAATATGCCGCGGCCAACGTTTTCCACCATGGCTGTGGAACGGCCTGTGGATAACCTGCGGGAAAGCACTCGACGCCCTCGCCTGCGCAGGCCCCGGGAAAACTGGGCAAAAAATGAGCAACCGGCGCGCAGTGCTGCTGCGCTAGAATTGCGCCTTTTCCCGCACTCTCCGCCTGGCCTTCTGCATGACCGATTCCCGCCCGCTCGCCTCCCGTACCGCCATCGTCATCGGCGGCGGCCCCACTGGCCTGATGGCGGCCGAAGTCCTGGCCGGCGCCGGGGTGAAGGTGGAACTGTTCGATGCCATGCCCTCGGTCGGACGCAAATTCCTGCTGGCCGGCGTCGGCGGTATGAACATCACCCATTCCGAGCCCCGCGAGCCGTTCCTGTCGCGCTACGGAAAGCGTGCGCAAACCCTGGCGCCGCTGATCGACGCCTTCGACAACAAGGCGCTGTGCGCGTGGATCCATGGCCTGGGCATCGAGACCTTCGTCGGCACCTCCGGCCGCGTATTCCCCACCGACATGAAGGCCGCACCACTGCTGCGGGCCTGGCTCAAGCGCCTGCGCGAAGCCGGCGTGGTCATCCACACCCGCCACCGCTGGCTGGGCTGGAACGTCAACGGCGCGCTGCTGATCGAAGGGCCGGAAGGCCAACGCAGCGTGACGGCCGATGCCACCGTACTCGCCCTCGGCGGCGGCAGCTGGCAGCGCCTGGGCTCGGACGGTGCCTGGGTACCGCTGCTGGCCGAGCGCGCTGTGGATATCTCGCCGCTGCGCCCGGCCAACTGCGGTTTCGAGGTGTCTGGCTGGAGCGAATTCTTCCGCGACAAGTTCGCTGGCGCACCGGTCAAGCCGGTGGCCCTCTCGCTGCCCGGCGGCACGCCGCGCCAGGGCGAGTTCGTGGTCACCGCCGGCGGCATCGAGGGCAGCCTGGTCTATGCCCTGTCTTCCGCTATCCGCGAGCGCATCGAGCAGTCCGGCAGAGCCACGGTGCACCTGGACCTGCTGCCCAGCCGCAGCCTGGAGCAGGTCGCCAAGGCCGTGGCGCAGCCGCGCGGCTCCAAGTCCATGGCCAACCATCTGCGCGGCCGCCTGGGGCTGGACGGCGTGCGTGCCGGGCTGTTGCGCGAGTTGTCCACAGCCGCCGACTATGCCGCCCCGCAGCGCCTCGCCGCCCTGATCAAGGCGCTGCCGCTGACCGTGGTGCGCACCCGCCCGCTGGACGAAGCCATCAGCAGCGCCGGTGGCGTGACCTTTGAGGCGCTGGACGACTGCCTGATGCTCAAGGCGCTGCCGGGCGTGTTCTGTGCCGGCGAAATGCTCGACTGGGAAGCGCCCACCGGCGGCTACCTGCTTACCGCCTGCTTTGCCAGCGGCCGCGCGGCCGGGCTTGGCGCACTGCACTGGCTCGAAGCACAAGGCTGAGCGCTGCACTTTATGGAACCATGGTGCTAGATTCTCGACTCCTACCCAGGAGTCGCCTGCATGCCGCTGACCTTCCGCCGCGCCCGCCCCGATGATGTCGACGCCGCCATCCCGCTGATCTACAGCTCCGGCCCCGACGCCTTCGACTATGCCTTCGCCCGCCCCGGCCGCAATAGCGCGCAGGACTTCCTGCGCTACGCCTTCGTCCAGGGCGGCGGGCAGTTCGGCTGGCGCCAGCACTGGGTCGGCGAACAGGACGGTAAAGTCGTTACCGCCGGCACGGTGTTCGGCGGCGAGGTGACGCTGGGCTACATGCTTGCGGCCACGCGGCAGATTCTCGGCTATTTCGACCTGGCCGCGCCCGGCGTCATCCGCCGCGGCCTGCAACTGGAAAGGATCATCTGCCCGCCGCCGCGCAGGACGCTGTACCTCGCGCACCTGGGCGTCACGCCGGACCTTCGTGGCGAGGGGCTGGGCAGCCAGCTGATCGAGCACTTCCTGCAGATCGGCCGCAGCAATGGCCTGCCCATGGCGGCGCTGGACGTCTCGGTAGCCAATCCCAAGGCACAGGCGCTCTATGAACGTTTCGGCTTCGAGGTGCAGGTGGAGCGCGTCT
This sequence comes from Pseudomonas sp. HS-18, assembly GCF_020401845.1. Classification (NCBI taxonomy): domain Bacteria; kingdom Pseudomonadati; phylum Pseudomonadota; class Gammaproteobacteria; order Pseudomonadales; family Pseudomonadaceae; genus Pseudomonas; species Pseudomonas sp. HS-18. The sequence continues at coordinate 862,901 of NZ_CP084413.1, read as the reverse complement.
CGACGCTGCCGGGCGTCTCCAGCCATCGCTACATGCAGCGCAAGCTCTGAGTTAGACTCGCAGCCAGCCGCCCGCCAGAGGCGGCCCGGCCCATAGAAAACACCGTCGAGAAGCCTGCTCACGCATGAACCAGGAAGGTTGCCCATGAGCACTGCCAGCGTTGAACTGAAAGTCTTCGTCCCCGCCCGCGATTTCGCACTCTCCCAGCAGTTCTACAAGGACCTGGGCTTCAACTCGCCGTGGAGCTCCGAGGAGCTCGCCTACTTCCACCACGGCGACCACTGCGCCTTCCTGCTGCAGAACTACTACGTCAAGGAATTCGCCGAGAACCTGATGCTGCACCTGCTGGTGGAGGACGCCGACGCCTGGTACGCCAAGGTGCGCGACGCCGGCCTCGCCGAGCGCTACGGCGTGCGCCTTGGCGCGCCGGAAGACCAGCTGTGGAAGATGCGCGACTTCACCCTGCACGACCCGAGCGGCGTGCTCTGGCGGATCGGGCACAACCTCGATTGAGTGCCGGATTCACACCATCCCCTCTCCCTGAAGGGAGAGGGCTGGGGAGAGGGGCGAAGCCCGGCCGAAACACCCGAATGACCGAGAGTATCCATTCGCGAGCAAGCTCGCTCCAACAGTGATGCCCCTACTTCAGGTACCAGCCCCAGGGCTGGTCGGAGATGTACTCGGTCACCTGCTTCACCTCCAGGTAGTTCTCCAGCCCCCACACGCCCAGCTCGCGGCCGATACCGCTGTGCTTCATGCCACCCCAGGGCGCCTGGGTGAAGGTGGGTTGCGAGCAGTTGACCCAGACGATCCCCGCACGCAGCCCGTCCGCCACCCGCGCGGCGCGCTGCGGATCGCCGGACATCACCGCGCCGGCCAGGCCGAAGCGGCTGTCGTTGGCCAGGCGCAGGGCCTCGGCCTCGGTCTTGAAGCGCTTCACGCAGAGCACCGGGCCGAAGATTTCCTCGCGCCAGATCAGCGCGTCCTCGGCCGGTTCGTCGAAGATCGCAGGCTCCATGAACCAGCCCTGCTCCAGCCCCGCGGGACGCTTGCCGCCGGTGAGCAGGCGGGCACCGCCGGCGCGGCCCTTGTCGACGAAACTGAGCACCTTCTCGTGCTGCCCCTGGCTGACCAGCGGGCCGAGCAGCACGCCCGGCTCCATGCCGTTGCCGATGCTGATGGCGCGGGTCGCTTCCACCAGACGCTCGATCAGGCGCGGAGCGATGCCCTCCTGCACCAGCAGGCGCGAGGTGGCGCTGCATACCTGGCCCTGGTTCCAGAAGATGCCGAACAGGATCCACTCCACCGCCGCCTCGACATCGCTGTCATCGAAGACGATGAAGGCCGACTTGCCGCCCAGCTCCAGGCTGACGTTCTTGATGTCCTGGGCCGCCGCCGACATGATCCGCGAGCCGGTCGGCACGCTGCCGGTGAAGGCCAGCTTGTCCACGCCCGGATGCTGGCTCAGCGGCCCGCCGGCCTCCGCACCCAGCCCCGGCAGCACATTCAGCACGCCGGCCGGCAAGCCGATGGCGTCCGCCGCGGCGGCCAATTCCAGGGCGCTCAGCGGCGTCAGCTCGGACGGCTTGAGCACACAGGTGGCGCCCGCCGCCAACGCCGGCGCGACCTTCCATGCCGCCATCAGCAGCGGGTAGTTCCAGGGGATGATCTGCCCGGCCACGCCCACCGGTTCCTGGCGGATGCGGCAGCGAAAGCGTTCGTCGGGCAGCGCCAGAATCTGGTCCTGGCGCTCGTCCAGCTCCCGCGCCAGCTCGGCGTAGTAGCGGAAGCAGCCGATGGCGTCGGCCACATCCCACTGCGCCTCGGGCAGCGGCTTGCCGTTGTCGCGCACTTCCAGTTCGGCCAACGAGTCCTGGTTGCGTTCCAGCTCGCCGGCCAGCGCTTCCAGCCATTCGGCGCGCTCGCTGCCGCGGCTCTGCCCCCAGCCACGATTGAACGCTGTACGCGCCGCGCGCACCGCGTGGTCGACGTCTTCCTCGGTGGCCGCCGGCACTTCACGCAGCGGCTGGCCGGTGGCGGGGTCGTAGCTGGTGAAGCGGCCGCCAAGGTCCGGCCTGACCCACTGCCCGTTGATGTAGAGCTGGTCGCGCATCCTCGAGTCTCCTTGAAGTCGGCCCTCAGGCGGCCTGAACGCCGGTGCGGCGGTTCTGCAGGTAGCGGGAGGTGAACAGCAGCGCCAGCGAGGCGCAGATGATCACCGTGGAGATGGCGTTGATCTCCGGCGTGATGCCGCGGCGGATCGACGAGAAGATGTAGATCGGCAGCGTGGTTTCCGAGCCGGCGACGAAGAAGGCGATGATGAAGTCGTCGAAGCTGAAGGTGAACGCCAGCAGGAAGCCGGCGAGGATTGCCGGGGCGATCTGCGGCAAGGTCACGCGCCAGAAGGTGTCCAGCGGCGGCGCGTAGAGATCGGCGGAGGCTTCCAGCAGCGACTTGTCCATCGCCTCGACGCGGGTGCGGACGATCACCATCACCAGCGCCATGGTGAACAGCGAGTGCGCTGCCACCACGGTGCCGAAGCCCATGTTGAGTTTCGGCAGGCCGATATCCAGTAGCGCCAGCAGCGGATTCACCACGTCGAACAGGGTGATGAAGGCAATCAGCGTGGCGATGCCGATGACGATGCCCGGCACGATGATCGCGCAGTAGGTCAGCGCGTCGAACAGCAGGCGCACGCGCTTGCCGACCCGCTGCAGGCCGAACACCGCGAGGGTGCCAAACAGCGTGGCGATCAGCGCCGAGCAGAAGGCGATCAGCGCGCTGTTGCCCAGGGCTTCCATGATGAACGGGTTGCCGAAGGCGCGGCCGAACCACTGCACCGAGCAGCACTGGAAGCTCAGCCCGCTGCGCCCGGCGTTGAAGGCGAAGAGCATGATCAGCGCGATGGGCGCATAGAGGAACAGGTAGACCGAGGTGGAGTAACTGCGCAGCCACATGTCAGAGCACCCCGTCGTTGCGTGAGCCGCCGTAGCGCGCCACGAGTTTCAGATAAACGCCGATGATCACCAGCATCATCGCCACCAGGGTCATTGCCACCGCGCTGCCGAACGGCCAGTTGCGCGATTGCAGGAACAGGTCGACCAGCGCGTTGCCGACAAAGAACACCTTGCCGCCGCCGAGAATCGCCGGGATCAGGAACTCGCCCATGAGCAGGATGAACACCAGCATCACCCCGGTGATCACCCCCGGCGCGGAGAGCGGCAGGGTCACCCGGCGGAAGGTCTCGAAGGCGCTGGCGCCGAGGTCGCCGGAGGCTTCCAGCAGGCGTTTGTCGAGCTTCTCCAGGGTCACGTAGATGGGGAACACCATCAGCGGCAGGTAGCCGTAGACGATGCCGATCAGCACCGCGTAGGGCGTGTTGATCAGCCGCACGTCGGCAATGCCGAAGCTCTCCAGCAGCGCGGGAATGCCGCGACCGCTGAGGATGAAGATCCAGGCATAGGTGCGGATCAGGAAGCTGGTCCAGAACGGCACGATGACCAGCGTGAGCAGCAGCGACTTGTTGCGTCGCACCTTCACCGCCAGGAAGTAAGCCAGCGGGTAGGCCGCCAGCAGGCAGGCCAGGGTGCCCAGCGGCGCCAGGGTCAGGGTGTTCCAGAAGGCCTGGGCGCGGGAACCGAGGTTCAGGTAGTTCTCCAGCGTCAGCCCGCCGCCATAACCACCCACGGCGCTGCGTTCGCCGAAGCTGAAGACCAGGATGATCACCAGCGGCATCAGCAGCAGTAGCAGGAACCACAGGGTGGACGGCAGGAGCAGCAGGAGCGTGACGCGCCGGCCGAGGCTTTTCGCGCGCGAAACCGCGGGCGTCGCCTGGGTCTGCGGCAACGGGGCGCTGACAGCGATGTTCATGTTCGATTCCCTACGCATGGAGTTACGCAGTTCCCCTGTAGGAGCGAGGGGGGCGCCTAGCCCTTGCTCGCGAAAGAATTCACCGGCAGCTCGGGAGCTGGGCGATTCGCGAGCAAGCTCGCTCCTACAGGGAGACCTTCCTCAGGCGGCCTTGAACCGCGCCATCAGTTCGGCGCGCACCGGGCTGGTAAGGGTCGCCGCGGCGCCGAACTCCAGCGGCGACAGACGCTCGGCCGCCGGGTACATGATCGGGTCGTCGAGCATTTCCTTGGAGAGCAGCGCGTCGACGCGCTTGTCGCCGCTCGGGTAGCCGTGGGAGAGCACCTCCAGCTTGTTGTGCGGCGGGTCGAGCAGATAGTTGATGAAGGCGTAGGCGGCATCCTTGTGCTCGGCACTCTTGGGGATGGCGAAGAAGTCGCTCCAGATCTCGCCGCCCTCCTTGCCCAGCACGAAGGTCATGTCCGGGTTGTCGCGGTGCAGTTGGGAAGCATCGCCGGTCCAGGCCATGGCCATCCAGGCATCGCCGTTGCGCAGCGAGGGCTGGATGTCGGAGTTGATCGCGAACAGGTGCGGCTTGGCCTGGATCAGCAGCTTCTCGGCCTCGGCCAGCTCCTTCGGGTCCAGCGAGTTGAAGCTGTAGCCGTAGTACTTGAGCGCGTTGCCGATAGCGGTGAGCTGGTAGTCGTGGACGATGGTGCGGCCCGAGGCGCTGGTCAGGGTGAGGTCCCAGAACTGTTTCCAGGAATCCGGGCTGCCCTTCACGCGGCTGGCGTCGTAGACGATGCCGGTGGTACCCCAGTTCTTCGGCACCGCGTAGACCTTGCCGTCCACCGTGCCCTGGGCCATGAAGCGTTCCTCGAAGGCCTTGGGGTCGAAGTTGGGGATGCGCGAGAGGTCCAGCGGCTCGATCAGCCCGAGCTGCACGTAGGTACTGATGGTGTAGTTGGTCGGCACGAAGACGTCCCAGCCGCTGCCGCCGGCCTGCAGCTTGGCGAGCATCTCCTCGTTGGAGCCGAACACGTTCATCTGTACGCGGGCGCCAGTGGCCTTGGCGAAGGCGTCGAAGTTCTCCTGGCTGTGGTAGTTCGGCCAGGTGGCCAGGGCCAGACGGTCGCCGATATTGCTGCCCTCGGTCGCGTAGGCCTTGCCGGTCAGCAGACCGGGAGTGTTGGCGGCGACCACCGCCATCGCCAGGCCGAGGCCGGTCTTGCCGAGGAAATCGCGCCGCGTGATGGAGCCGTTTTCCCAGCTGCGCATCGTCTTGATGAAGTTCTTCTTGTCCATCGTCACTCCCCGCCTGTCTGCTGATTTTTCTGGTTAGGGTTGGATCGTTTTCAGAGCGCCATGGCCAGGCCGCTGGCCTGGTTCCAGCCGACCTGCACCGGCGCGCCGTGCTCGAAGGCTTCCGCCTCGCCGCCGGCCTTGCGCGGCACGCGCACGCAAACAATGCCGAAGGCGTCGGTGCGCACGCGGTATTCGGTGAGGTTGCCCAGGTAGATGCGGTCTTCGACGCGGCCCTTCAGGCGCACTTCGCGCTGCAGCTCCGAATCGGCGGCGGCGATGCCGACCAGTTCGGGGCGCACGGCGATGCAGCCTTCGGCCTGGGGCGAGAGCGAGGGACCGGTGGGTGTCGGCGGGCTGCTCAGTTCCAGCCCGGCCGGCGTGCCCAGCACCACACGGCCGGAATCGAGGCGGCGGACGGTGCCGGCGAACAGGTTGGACTCACCGATAAAGTCCGCCACGTAGCGGCTCGCCGGGGTCTCGTAGAGTGCTTCGGGGGTGGCGGTCTGGATGATCAGGCCGTCCTTCATGATGCTGATGCTGTCGCTCATCGACAGCGCCTCTTCCTGGTCGTGGGTGACCAGCACGAAGGTGATGCCGACCTCGCGCTGCAGGCGCAGCAGTTCCGACTGCATCTCCTTGCGCAGCTTGCGGTCCAGCGCCGCCAGCGGCTCGTCGAGCAGCAGCACGGTGGGCTTGTTCACCAGCGCGCGGGCCAGCGCCACGCGCTGCTGCTGGCCGCCGGAAAGCTCGTGGGGCTTGCGTGTGCCGAAGCCGGACAGGCGCACCATCTCCAGCGCCTCGTCAGCCATGCGACGCTGCTGCGCGCGGTCCGGGCGCGGCGTGCGATAGCGCAGGCCGTAGGCGATGTTCTCGGCCACCGTCAGGTGCGGGAACAGCGCGTAGTGCTGGAACACCATGTTCACTGCACGCTGGTGCGCCGGCACCCCTGCCACTGCCTGGCCGGCCAGCAGGACCTCGCCTTCGCTGGGCTGCTCGAAGCCGGCGATCATCCGCAGGGTGGTGGTCTTGCCGCAGCCGGAGCTGCCGAGGAAGGAATGGAAAGCGCCGCGCTTGACCTTGAAGCTCAGCCCGTTGACCGCCGGCACGCTGCCATAGCGCTTGACCACGTTACGGAACTCGATATCGACATCCTGACCGCTTTCCATCACCGCGCTCCCACCTTGTTCTTGTTGGTGGTCACGCTAGCAATGGGGCTTTCGGGGTGTATATATCCCTCGGGGGATAGATGGCGGGATTGGTTCTCTCGGCGCGCGATCGCGGGACAGGAATCCCCTGCAGGACCGAGGGGGCGCCCGGCCCTTGCTCGCGAATCGCCCAGCGCCGGAGTTATCGGGGAGCCCGTTCGCGAGCAAGCTCGCTCCTACAAAAGAGCTACCCGGTTCAGCCGACTGCGCGCATCCCACCCGCCACATCGCGTCCGGCCAACTCGCGGATGAACAGCCCGAGCAGCTCCGACTGGCTGCCGATGCCGAGCTTGGCGTAGATGTTCTTGCGGTGGATCTTCACCGTGCCTGGGCTGATATCCAGCTGCTCCGCTACCGAGGCGCTGGAGTGCCCGCGCAGCAGCAGCTGGACGATCTCCTGCTCGCGGGGCGTGAGCAGCTGGGCGCCGAACTGGTCGAAGGCCTCGCGGATCTGGTAGTCCAGGTCCTGCGCCGGACGCGGCTGCGCGCGGCGCAGTTCCCAGGCTTCGCGCACCACCTGCTCGACCACCGGCCGCGCACATTCGAGCAGCTGCATCTCGTCGCGGCTGTAGGCGGGGCTCGATGTCTTGCGCATCAGCGAGAGCACAGCGGTGGCGCCGTCGGCCAGGTCGACGAAGAAGGCGATCTCCTCGGTCAGGCCGGTCTGCTGGTAGTAGGTCTGGTAGTACTCGCCCACGTAGAAGTGGTCCGGCGCGAACTGCCGCAGGCGCCACAGCCCCGGCGCCTGGTGGCGGGTGCAGGCGAGGTAGAAGGGATCGAGCAGGTAGGGGCCGACCTGGTAGTCCTCGACGTAGACGTGGCGAATGTCGGCCGGGAAGGTGTCGAACAGGTCCAGTGGGCGGTGGTTGCCTTCGTAGACGAAGAGCACGAAGTTATCCACCGCACAGACCTGCTGCAGCCACTGGCTGAGGCCGAGCAGGCGCGGACGACCGGCGGCCAGCGGGAGCAGATGGGCGACTCCGCCGGTCCAGGCTTTGAGTTCCTTGTGGCGCATGGGCTGTCGTTCTTGTTGTGTGCGCGATGGGCACACTATAGGCGTTCGGGATTCCACACGGAAATGCAGCTTTTGCGCCACACCCCACAAGACCCCGCCACGCCTGGGGAAAGCCCCGACTCAGCCCTCGGCGGCGCACCGCGATGAAGCAGGCGCGCGCCTTAACGGCTCAGGGGCGGCGACCGCCCTTGCCGGCCGGCTTTCCAGAAGAGAGTTTTCCAGAAGACGGCTTGCCACCTGCCGGTTTGCCGCCAAGGCCGAACCCCGGCGCCTTGCGCACCGCCTTGACCTGCGGCTTGTCGTCCAGCAGCGAGCCCAGGTGGACCTTGCCCGGTTTGCCTTCGGGCACCTTGGATTGCTTGGGCTTCTTCGGCTTTTTGGTTATCTGGCCGCCGGGGGCGGTGACGGGCACCCGGTGTTCCGCCTCGAAGCCATCTTCTTCCTGGCGCTGCAAAGTCTGGCCGATCAGCGTCTCGATGGCCGCCAGCTGCTGCACTTCGTCGGCGCAGACCAGCGAGATCGCCTGCCCGCTGGCGCCGGCGCGACCGGTACGGCCGATGCGGTGCACGTAGTCTTCGGGGACGATGGGCAGGTCGAAGTTGACCACCAGCGGCATTTCCTCGATATCCAGGCCGCGGGCAGCAACGTCGGTGGCAATCAGGAAGTCCACTTCGCCGGCCTTGAACCGCGCCAGCGCGCGCAGGCGCGATGGCTGCGGCTTGTCGCCGTGGATCGAGTCGGCGCGGATGCCTGCTTTCTGCAACAGGCCAACCAGCTCATCGACGCCCTTGCGGGTCTTGGCGAACACCAAGGCCTGGCGCCAACCCTGCTCCCGCATCAGGTGCAGGAACAGCTCGGCCTTGCGTTTCTTGTCCACGGTGAGCAGGTGCTGCTTCACCGTTTTCGCCGCCGTATTGCGCGGCGCCACGTCGATGGTCAGCGGGTCGCGCAGCAACTCGCGGGCCATCTGGCGGATGGCATCGGAGAAGGTCGCGGAGAACAGCAGAGTCTGCCGACGCCGGGGCAGCGCGGCGAAGACTTCGTCCAGCTCGCGGGCGAAGCCCAGGTCGAGCATGCGGTCGGCTTCGTCGAGCACCAGCGCCTGCAGCTGGGTGAACTTCAGGGCGTTCTGCCGATACAGATCGAGCAGGCGACCGGGCGTGGCCACCAGCACGTCGACACCCTTGCGCAGCTTCATCATCTGCGGGTTGATGCTGACCCCGCCGTATGCCACGGCGGTACGCAGCGGCACGTGCTGGCCGTAGGCGCGGAAGCTCTCGTGGACCTGCTCGGCCAGCTCGCGGGTCGGCACCAGCACCAGTGCGCGAATGGAATTGGCCGCCACCTGCGGGCCTTCCTGCAACAGTTTCTGCAACAGCGGCAAGGCGAAACCGGCGGTCTTGCCGGTACCGGTCTGCGCGGCGGCGAGCAGATCACGCCCCTTGAGCACGGCCGGGATGGCCTGGGCCTGCACCGCCGTCGGGTTCTGGTAGCCGAGCCCGTCGAGGGCGCGCAGGAGAGGATCGATCAGGCCGAGGGTGGCGAAGGTCATGGAGCGCTCGCAGAAACGAATCAGAATGGGCGGCATTGTAGCCGCAAGGGTCAGGAACGCAGCAGCAGTGCGCCTTCGATGGGCACGTAGCGGCTGGCCGCGCGGATCAGTGCCTGGGCGGTGAGGCCCGGCACGCCGTAGGCGGTGGCATCGGTGCCGCCGGCGCGGACGCGGTCCAGGAGCAGGTCGAAGTCACCGTCGCCGGAAGCCAGCACGACTTCGTCCACATTCGGCGCGGCGTCGAGGATGTCGATGGTGATGCCCACGTCCCAGTCGCCCTTGGCCGAGCCGTCGGCGCGCTGGATGTAGGGCTTGAGCTTCACGGTGAAGCCGAGCTTGCGCAGGATCTGCTGGAACTGCTGCTGCTTCGCGTCACCCCGGTCGATGGCATAGGCGTAGGCCTGGACGATGTTGCCCTGGGCGCTCAGCTCGGCCCATAGGGCGGCGTAGTTGAAGTGGCAGCCGTAGGCCTGACGCACGGTGTAGTAGAGGTTCTGCACGTCGGCGAACAGGGCGATGGTCTTCAACGGTGACTCCGGGACTCGAACAGCGGGGGCGCATTATCGGCACAGCGGCGCGCCCCCGCCAGTCCCGGCGGGCGGGCGGCTCAGCTGAACATGTCGCCGTCGTCGCCGCCGAAGAAGCCGGAGTCGTCGCCCAAGCTGCCACCGTCGTCGTAGTTGGCGTCACTGAAGTTGCTGTCGGCATAGCGGTCGCCGCCGCCAAAGGAGTCGTCCGTCCGCGAGTCGTCGAAGCTCGAAGGTTCCGGCTGCACCGGCTGTTCCTGGATCACTTCGACGATTTCCTGCGGCTGGTTGTGGTGGAACATGCTGGTCAGCAGGTCCGCCACCATCACCCCGCCGGCCACGCCCGCGGCGGTCTGCAGCGCACCGCGCATGAAGCCACCGCCCTGCGGTGCGGCTTGCGCCGGCTGTGCGGGGCGGAAGTCGTTGGGATTGCCGGCCGCAGGATTGTTGGCGTACGCCGCATTGCCGCCGGGCTGCGAGAAACGCGTCTGGCCCCAGCCGTCCGGGCGCTGCTGCGGTTGCGCCGGGCGCTGCTCCTGGCTCTGACCGCCGCCGAACAGCCCGGCGAGGAAGCCGCCGCTGCTCGGGCGCTGCTCCTGAGCCCTGGCCTGCTGCGCTTCGAGTTCCTTGACGCGCTGGTCCAGGCGTTTGATCGCCGCTTCCTGGATCAGCATCGCCTGGGCCATGTAGTAGGGCGCGGCCGGCTGCTGCACCAGGTGCCTGTTGATCTGTGCCTCGGCGTCGGCGTCACGGGGCGCGGTCTGCGACTCGGCGTCACGCAGGCGGGTGAACAGACCATCGATCAGGGATTGCTCTTCGGAATTCATGACAGGCCTCGAGTGAGCGGGTGAATCAAAACGGATCGCTGAAGCGAAACATTGGATCGGGTCGGAAAAAAACAAGTTCCGGTCACAGAATTCTTGCGCCTTCTATCTGAGGGTTTGCTTAAGTTAGAGTCGAAGCCCTCGGACAGTATCGGGTTACTGATGAATCCCCTTTCCATCCTCCGCGACACCTGGTTCTTCTTCTCCCGTCATCTGGGCACCCTGGTGCCGCTGTGCCTGCCGTGGATCGTCATCGAGACACTGGTGCAGCAGCAAATCAACGTCGCCGCCGGCTCGCAGAACATCGCGCCCTGGGGCATGGCTGCGGGCCTGGTGTTCTACCCGATCTACACCGCCAGCCTGATCCTCTACATGATCGACGCGGGCGAAGGTATCGAGCGCAGCGTGCGCGAACTGTGGAGCGCAGCGTTGCGCCTGTGGCCGGCTTTCGCCCTGCTCTCGGCGATCACCTCGCTGCTGATCGTGATCGGCCTGTACCTGATGGTGCTGCCGGGCATCTTCGTGATGATCAAGCTGGCCTTCGCCGAATTCCTCCTGGTGCAGCGCGGCCGCGCGCCCATCGACGCGATGCGCGAGAGCTTCAGCCTGACCACCGGGCATTTCTTCCTGCTGCTGATCACCTCCCTGGCCATCCTCGCGCCGGTGTGGATCGCCGAAGGCTGGATCACCGAGGCCGGCCAGGACGCGCCGGTACTCAGCGTCGCGCTGCACTCGCTGAGCGGGTTCTTCCAGCTGCTGCTGACGGTGGCCGCCTACCGCATCTTCATCCTGCTTGGCCGCGAGGCCGCCTGAGCGGCAGCAAGTCGCAACAAATCCCCCGGCACGTCGAGCGCCGGGGTTCTACGCTGGAGTCTCCTTTCCCCGAGTATGGAGACTCGCCGTGAGCGACTTCCCGCCCAGCTGCCTCTCGCACATTTCCATCGGCACCAACGACTACCCGCGCGCCAAGGCGTTTTACGACGCCGTGCTGCCCACCCTGGGCTGCCAACAGATCATGGAGCACCCCGGCGCGGTGGCCTATGGCCGCGCCTTCCCGGAGTTCTGGCTGCAGACGCCCATCGACGGGCGCCCCGCCAGCGTCGGCAACGGCACGCACTTCGGCTTCATGGCCAATTCCCGCGAGGAAGTGGACGCGTTCTATCGCGCCGCGATAGCCGCCGGCGCCACCGACGAGGGCGCCCCCGGCCCGCGCCCGCTCTATGGCGATCCGTACTACGGCTGCTTCATCCGCGACCTGGACGGGCACAAGATCGAGGCGTCGTTCTGGGACATGGCGCTGGCAGGCGGTGGTTTCGACACGCACTCGCATTGATCTGAACCGATCTTCGTCAAGGGCATTTCCGGCTGGCCGCTGTGTTCATCGTTCTGCCCAATGGTCCCCTCTCCCGCTTGCGGGGGAGGGTTAGGGAGGGGACGGGCTCACGCCCGGCGATGCAGTTCCACGGGGAGTGCCCTCTCCCCAACCCTGGCTGCGCGCTCCGCTCCGAAGGGAGAGGGAGCAAGAGCCCCCGGACATTCAGTTTCCCGGCCTGAGCCCCGACATCTTCGGTACCAGCAGCTTCTCGAACAGCCGCGGGAAGAAGCGCGCCAGCAGCCTCGCCCGCCAGTTGACGTTGGACAGCACCAGCAACCGCCGGCGGCGCAATGCGCCCTGGTAGATTGCCTCGGCCACGTCGCGCGGCGAGGCGACCTCCGCGCCCAGCACCAGCGCCGGCTGCCGGATCACCGAGCCGTCGCCCACCAGCGCGTTCTTGCGCAGGTCGGTGGCAGTGAAGCCGGGGCATGCCAGGGTGATTGCCACACCGGTGCCGTCCAGCTCCATGCGCAACGTGTCGAACAGGCCGTGCAGCGCATGCTTGCTGGCGTTGTAGGCGCTGCGGTAGAGCAGCGGCGCGAAGCCGGTCAACGAACTGAGCACGACGATCTGCCCACGCCGCGCCAGCAGGCTGGGCAAGGCCGCCTGGGTGCAGTGCAGCGCGCCATAGAAATTCACCGCCATCACCCGGCGGAAGACTGCCAGCTCGGTCTCGATGAACAGGCTGCGGTGGGTGATGCCGGCGTTGTTCACCAGCACGTCGATACCGCCGAAGCGCTCGACCGCCAGTGCCACCGAGCGCTGCACCGCCTCGGCATCGGCGATGTCGCAGCGCAGGCCAAGGGCCTCGACGTTCAGGTGTTCGCGCAGGTGCTGCACCAGGCTGTCCAGCGCCGCCTGGTCAAGGTCGAGGATCACCGGATGGGCCCCGGCCCGGGCGAAGCGCAGCACCAGGGCGCGGCCGATGCCGGAGCAGCCGCCGCTGACCAGCACAACCTTGCGTCGGTAGACGGGATGGGAGAAGAGCTTGCTCGACATGGCAGCCTCCCGGAGCGCGCGGGTGCGAAACAGCATCCTGCGAACTACGTCTCACAAGGTTTCAGGATTATTCCCACACTAAACACAGAGATGAAATACGAAGTCACAGCCACTATCCTCTGGTCCCAACAAGCATAGCCCCTGGTCACCCATGAGCCTCTCGCTTCGCCGTCGCGCCCTGTTCCTGCTGTTCATCGTCCTGCTGCTCGCCCTCTCCGCCGCCGCCTGGCTGCTGGCCTGGCACCCCGCCGAGCGCGAAAGCGTCGCCGCCCAGTGCCGCGCGCCCGCGCCGCAACTGCAGCCGGGCCAGGCACTGAAGGTGATGACCTGGAACGTCCAGTACCTGGCCGGCAAGCGCTACATCTTCTGGGACGACCTGCCCGACACCACCGGCCCGGACGACAGCCCCAGCCCCGAAGACATCGCCTACAGCCTCGACGAGGTGGTACGGGTGATCCGCGACGAGGCTCCGGACATCGTCCTGCTGCAGGAAGTGGACGACGGCGCCGCCGCCACCGGCAAGCAGGACCAGCAGGCGCTGATCGGCGACCGCCTGGCCGACCTTTATCCCTGCTCCAGCGCCGCCTTCGACTGGAAGGCACGCTTCGATCCCAATCCCCATGTGTTCGGTAGCGCCGGGCGCAAGCTGGTGACCTTCAGCCGCTTCCAGATCGCCAGCAGCGAGCGCATCGCCCTGCCGCAGCGTTCATCCATCCCGCTGCTGCATCTGTTCGCCCCGCAACCGGCGCTGTTGCAGAGCGACCTGCCGATCCGCGGTGGCGGCCAGCTCAGCGTGATCAACACGCGCCTGGAACGCCCCAACGGCGACGACACCCCGCAGCGCCAGGTGGAAGCCGTCGAGGCCCAGCTGAACTCCCTGCAGGCCGCGGGCCGCCCCTGGCTGCTGGGTGGCGATCTCGGCCTGCTGCCGCTTGGCCAGTATCCCTACCTGCCGGAAGTGCTGCGCGCGCCCTATCGCGCCAACAGTGAACTGAACCTGCTGGCAGCGCGCTTCCCGGTGATCCCGGCGGTGGAAGAGTCCAGTGGCGCCGACCAGGAGAACTGGTACACGCATTTCCCCAACGATCCGCGCGTGCACAAACCCGACCGCACCCTCGACTACCTGTTCCACAGCCCCAGCCTGAACCGTCTGGAGGCCGGCGTACGCGCCCACGACACCCTGCGCATCTCCAATCACCTGCCGCTTTCCGCACGTTTCCTGCTGCCCCACTGAGCGCTTCGGCACAACGCCGCCGGAGGAAGCTGGACAAGTGCGAGGCGGCGGTCGCATGCTCGGCCCGCTTCGAACAAAAACGATAACGAGCACCCAGGCCATCCATGCATTTGCGCCGTCTCGCCGGGCTGATCCTCGCCCTCCTCTGCCTCAACGCCCTGGCCGTCGACCGACCCACGCTGGCCGACCGCCTGCCGCGCCCACTGCCGGCGCTGACGGTGGGCTACTACGAATTCCCGCCCTATACCTATACCGCCCCGGATGGCAGCACCCGCGGCAGCGGTGCCGAAATGGTCCGGCGCATCCTGCTCAAGGCCGGCTACCGCGCCGACTTCCGCCCACTGCCCAGCGCCCGCCTGTACCTGGGCCTGCAGGACGGCAGCGTGCAGCTCTGGGCCGGCGCACCCGGCAAGCAGGAACTGGCGGGCAGCACGCTGGAGTGCGAGCGCGTGCTGGGCCACGTCGAGCTGAACCTCTACCGCCTGCCCTCGCGGCCCTCGCCCGAAGTGCCCGAGGGCCTGACCGGCAGCCGGGTCATCCTCATCAGCGGCTACAGCTACTGGCGGCCGATCACCGACCTGCTCGCCGACCCGGCGCTGAAGCTGGAGCTGCACCGCACCAGCACCCACACCGCAGCGCTGCAGATGCTCGAACGCGGTCGCGGCGACTACCTGATCGACTACCAGACGCCGGTAGAGCAGGCGCGCCAGGAGCTCAACATGGCGCCACTGGCCTTCGACAACCTGTACAGCGTGCCGACCAAGCTGATCGTCTCGCGCCACGCGCCCGACGCCGAAGGGCTGCGCGCACAGCTGGACCATGCCTACGACGAATTGCAGGCGGCAGGTTACGAGATGAAGTTGCCCTGACCGGGAAGACCGCTATCGCGTAGGTCCGCAGACACAAGCGGACTCCGTCCGCGATCGGCTCCGCTTCGCACAGAAACATCGCGGATGAATCCGCTCCTACCCGACAGTCCTGTACTCGGATCAGCCCTCACCCTCTCCCAGAGGGAGAGGGGACCGTTCGGTGCAGGATGAAACCTTGGTGCCCGCCGGCACGGGCGGCTCCCTCTCCCTCTGGGAGAGGGCTGCGGTGAGGGAAGGCACTGGCACGGACTTACCTGAAGAAGACAGTTGCTCCTACAAGAGCAGGAGCCCTTGCGCGAATTTCAGGTTTTGCGCGGCTTGGCCCGCGCCGTCGGCTCGGCGATCAGCGGGTCGTCCGGCCAGTAGTAAACTTTATCACCTTGCTGTCTGAACATTGACAACAAAAAATCCCAATGAGCACTAGGCCTAGAGAGCAAAAACTGTCAATCCAAATCTAGTCAATCCATGTTGCAGTGATTGACAATAAATATGTTAATTAAGGCAAGGATTGACAGCTGCATCGGACGCCTATTCTGCGATAGGCTGTCAATCATTGACACTCTATAAGATAAATCAATTCCTAATTGGCACCACTTTTGTGCTTTTCAACTGCTGCTCAAGGATTCTCACCCTTTCCACCAGCTGTATGTTCTGGGTTAGCACTCGGAAGAGATGAAATTTTACTGCTTCCAATTCGCTAGAGGTCTGCTCAATTTTTTGCTTAGCTCTACGAATCTGGGTTTGACTTGTGATGGATGTGCTCGTCATCCCTTTTCTATATGACTCAATAAGCGCGATCAGTGGCGCATGGCTTGGCCTTGCCTTTTTGAGATAACCTCTATCAAATCCAGCCTCAACACTCACTATACCGGCTGTTATTTTGGATCTATCAATATCAACATGTGCAGCGACAACGGGCTTACCCGTCTTAAGACGCTCAAATGCCTCTTCGCACCGGGCCACGCCGTCCATCAAATGATCAGGCCTACTCATATAACCTCCTTAGCTTGGATGTGCCGCTCTCGGTAAGATACGAGATCGTCAAGATCTTTCTTAACGACCTGATACTCACCTGAGTTAAGGTCGTAAACCTCTAGGTCTGCTTTTGCCTCACCAATTGCTTGGTCAAGCCTGTCCGGCTTGATCAGACTGCCTGGACAGCTTAGGCAGGTTATGTAGTTCCCCAGCATGAAAGCCTCACAGGGGCCAGTTTTCATGCAGGCACCTAAGAATGTTTTCCGATAAGAAATATGCCCCTGCTCAACCCGCTTGAGCGTCTCCTCTCGAACGTCCTCAATGAGCACTTCGCCATCGTCTAATCGTTGCCTCTGCTTTTCGACGTATGACCCAACCCCGCCAAAAAGCCTCGTATCAGACCCAAGCACTTCGGTCAGCAAGTCGTATGCAACACTGATCGGCACACCTGTCTGAAAATCGTATGCCATATGGTTATTGGGGAGTACATACTCACCTGTTTTTGGATCGTAGTATCCAAAAACAGTTTTCAACTGGTCAAAGTTATTCGCGTAGTAACGTGACATCTGGATGGTCAAGTGCTTGAATTGTTTCTTGAGGCTTGGCAGTGAAATAAAACCACTACTGCTACCATAGAAGGCTAGAGAACGTCGGAATTGGTGACTGGTAAATGGCCACGGCGCTCCGACTTTGAAACTGGCCTCGGTATCAAAAGACCTTTCAGGAGCCGAAGCCTCCAGTTCGACTAGATCGCTTGGAGAAATTTTGGTGGCTTTTGCCAGCGACTCCAATCTCATATTACCGAGGCCCTGACTCGCCAGTTCCTTGTGATCCCTCCTGATAAGGACTGTGGGACTAATGAGTAAGGGCGCAACATCCAGAGATACGTCATAGAAACGAGAGAGAGACCGACATACTGCTCTTGCTACATCAATAGCCTTTACGACTTCAGAAGCTGCCAGCCAGGATGCTTCGGCCTTATAGCCCGTGAATTTTGTTGTGGTCGATATCAAGTCAACTAGAACTGCCTTATTTCGGACAATCCCATCCGTATCCACCAGCGCAGGAGTTATCTCTGCTTGAGAAATACAATTGTAAGGCAAACGTAAAACTTCCTGATCACGCATACCTGTATAGCAGTGGATAACGGTTTTGACCAAATACTGGATATTTGACAAAATCCTACCCAAACCTCGCCTTTCCTCACAGGCAAAATCACCTACAAAAAAGTCTTGTAGACCATACTCTTCAACAGTAGCTGCGAAGTTCGTTAGCCCATGCTCCTCAAGCCTCTGCCTTGTCGCCTTCAAGCGAGAGTACCCGCCGTATTCCTTATCGATAAACCGGACAATAAATGGCTCCAGGCGATCCATATACTTATGTACATGATCCACCTGATCAGCCAGGTAATTAATGGTGTTAAGATAAATTGAGGTAGGAATAACAGGATGCTGCTTGAATTCGAATCTCCCATATTCTAGTTCCAACCCCTGAACTCGATAACCGAGACGGTCCTCCCCCACACCCACAAGCTGGACCAGAAGAGCGCGTAAAATTTTCTTCCTTGCGACCCCTAACTGGTTGTCCCTCATAAACGCAGCTAAATAGACAGGCGTGGTTAGCATCTGCCTCAAGCTAAGCAAACCTATAAGCGGTTTGCTTTCTTGAGCAGCGCAATATTTAGCCAACGACATGAGGATGTAGTGACTATTGCGAAGTGTGGCAACGCTTAGTGCTCCCATGCGCCCAGCTGACGAAAAGTAAACGAGGCAGAACACCAGAAATTTCGCCTCATTTTTAAGGTTATCGAACCTACCATCAGGGCTTTCCAAACCCCGACTAAAATCCATAACCGGCACTGTCTTGGCGCTGAGCCGCAGGGGATTGAAATCCCAGCGATCTTGACCATAAATCGCTGTAGCGACACCGCTCGATGATCTGCACAATACAAAATCTGGAGCAGGCGCTAGACCACCATAGTTGCTTGGTAGCGGCTCGAAAACTGGCGTTGCCTCACCCGAATATAGAGCACTGTAGAATTCCGCACTCAAAACACAACCCCCACCTGCTCGTAGCGTTGCAATCGCTTTTCCCAAAAGTGCGTAAGCTCACCCAGCTCATGTACCCTGTACTTTACTGACTCAACCAATCGATTGGCGTTTTCTGAGCGCTTAGCTATCGCATCTAGGATGAACTCAATACGCACCGAAAGCTCCTGAAACATCTGCTCTGCGTGCCCTATATCTGGCGAGCCAAGCCTAACAGCGTTAACCACAAACTGTAGACTTAGAAGTTTGTGGATGTCTTCTTCATCGGCATGACAGAGATAGTTGGCACAGAAGAGGCATCCGTACTGGGAACGACAATCGGGCGTTATTGGCACAGACTCAAGGATTTTCACAGGCCTCTCAAAATCATCACAGTGGCCTGATGCAATTTTTTTTGAGTCTCCATCAGCACGAGATTTGACCATCTCGGCTGCTTTCCGGACAGAGTTCCAGAAGTCCCCATACTCCGTTTTCATCCTATCCAGTCTCGTCTCTGAATAGCTTGCAGCATTCGTTTTCTGACTGTGATTCATCACCTCAGCAACGATAGATGGGGACACGCGCAGCTCATGTAAAATCAAGCTCTTGAGCTTTCTAGCTAGCGAACCTGGAATATTCTTACAGTCAGCCGGGAGGAAAACTCCTTGAAGCCGTTTGAAAAATGTACTGGAAAAAGCCTCATTTAGCTTTGAGAACTGTCCAGTATAAAATCCTGTGCGTTTCATTTTGAAAAATAGGTACTGACATTCGGCGCCGTTTAAAATCCACTCCCGAAGCTTAAGGTACTCTCGTAGTAGCGGCAAACCTGTCCTACGACCAACTGCATAGCGTGTAATGCGCCCACCAGCTCTGAATTTGACCGAGGTAAGCTCTTTTTTAACTACTGATTTCTCTACCTCAACAGCTTCAAGATAGTCAAATTCAATAAACTCACTCGGATTAGCAGCAGTGATCAGCACGAACAGACACGCATAAGCACTGGCAGCCATCGACGCCAATCTAATCCGTTGCTGATGGCGCTTATCGCTATTCGCGGCGTCGATATTCTGCTGCGCTTCTTCTAGGGCGCGAATTGAGACGCTTCGATTGTACCCTGTAAGCTCCTGGTACTCCTCAACGGAGGAAATCCTTAATTCGCCTGCGTTGTACACAGGCGAAGAGCCCTCCTCCAAAGTTAAAGGTGTCAGCCATCCCACCATGCTGGGGAACACGGCAACCTCATTATTGGCAACGGTAATGCGAAATGGGAAATTTTCTTCTTTCAAAACAAAATCAGTTAGCTTCCTAGCAATATCGATGCAGGTTGAAACGTATTGCTGAACCAAGTCCTCACTTGGAGGAGTAGCTGGGTTACGCGCAATTCTGAAAGCAGGCGCGAGGCTGGTGACGTGAGCGGCATCACCTGGGAATTTAAGTTCTATAAGTGTCTGCAACGTCTGCTGACGGTGACCACAGGTCGTAGGCGATAGTTTTCTATCTACAAGGATTAGATGCTTAAGGTGATCAGACAGCGCAACATAAGCGCTCCCTGCTTGCTCTAGGCTTTCATGCCACTGGCTATGACCATTCTGATCGCACCAATCCATTACAACTTTAATCTTTTTCAAAAATGCAAGGATGCTTTTGTGGCGCAACCCGCCTGAGTAGATACCATCAATGATATCTCTGATCAGTTCTCTACGCCCAGGCACCAGACTGGAAAGATCTACAGCTATCGGATACGCAGCCAAAACATGATCCGATTCAAAATTTCGACGCGAGTAAGCAATACTCCCAATATCAAACGGAGCTTTACGTGCATCCTCATGGAGTTGAATCCGTACCCGCTCAGGGTATAGAAATTCTCTGCCAAGATCCTTGACATCAAAAACATCAGTATCACGAAGAGTGAGTACGTGGCTAAGCACTCAATTCCTCCAAGCTCAAGTCACTGTAACTACCAAAGCTAATAAGCCAGTCTTCGTAGCGCTCTTGGGCGACCATTTTTTCTGAATACATCAAGAAAAGCTTCAAATAGTTCTCGGTAGTTTCTCGATTCTTGTGGTGCAACCGATGTTGAATAATCGAAATTTCTTCACCATATTGCAGCCGCCCCTTTTTCAATAAGGGTAGTAGCTTTTGATACAACTGAAAAGCGAATGTCGCTCGCAGCCAGTGATAACTAAAGCTAGTTGGAAAATTGCTTCCGACAGTTCGCAGCAATTTTTGTTTCAGGTTCTCAGTTACCTGCCCCGTAGGCCGAGATTTGACGAACTCATACCGAGGATCATCTTCAGCCATATAGTAGCAATTACCTTGATCAGACAAGAAAACGTAGACATCTTGCTCATCAAAGGTTATGCCGGGCTCAAGATCTCGCATTTTCTCAAGAAATGCCTTCCTACGCCTTAACGCTAATGGAGAACTGGCCCAGACCTTAAGGTCATCGGCCAACTGACGCGGAAAATAGACTCTCTGCTCCTTGTCGAACTTCGTGTCGATTCCTGTCCCCGGCCCAGCCTTGATTAGGTAAGTCCCGTCGGGCCTCAGATTTTCATCTGAGAAGCTATCCAGGTGGCGTAGCCTGAGGGTGAGCACGGTTTGCTTCCTGGCACCTGTCATAAGGGCTGTAAGGACGATCAGCCGCTCTTGGGCAGACCAACTCGGGAGGTATATAGATTCCAGCAGTTGGCTCAATTGAGTATTTGTAAGAGGCCGAAGATCCTCACCATCATCCCGCACGTAACCGATGGGGACTGGACTTGCAGGAGCCGTGGGACGTGTTTGGCTTCTTTTCTCAACATCGAGACTGATGTTCCCCCGCGCCCCTTGAACCATGAGCTTTAGCTTCTTTACGGTATCCACCCTATTGATATCAATTGGGTGCCAAAAGCGAGCTACGAACTTATAGAAATCATACACAATCCCAGTGTATTGATTGACTACCTGGCCTCCTTTGCCTCCTTTTTCGAGAAGATGCCTGTAATACCTGTAAGTAGGCCGCAGGGACGGTCGCTTGCCTGAGAAGTCGGTCCAGTCGATATTCTCTGACTCACAGAACAATAGGTAGTCTAAGAGCTTACTGGCTTTACGCCTCACATCGTCAGTAGGCCTTGTTCTTGCCACTTTGTTAGCCACTAGGCTGAGCAGATAAGAATTCGCCTCCTGCCAGGGCAGTCCATCAGCATGGAAAAGCATGGGGAAGTTGTATATATCACCTCTCCCGTCCTCTGAGCCGGGCTCATTCAGCTGGTAGACAGTCATCTTTGGGTCAGAAAGCGCAATACTGCTCTCAACCCCACCCTCTGGGCATTCAGAGACGTATAACTCGGCAAATGCATCAGCAAGTCGGGGAATGACCACAAGCCTACTCCCCTGAACCAACTCTTCGGATTGCGCCATCATTTTGCCCTCAGATGAAATGGCGTCAATCCTACACGTTAGAAGATAGAAATCAACGCTTGTCGTCCTTACCTGTCAATATTTTAGCGTTAAGAGATTCAACCCAAGGATCAAGCTTATTGAATAGCTTCGGGTAGCGCCCCTTGAGGTCCTTCTTCACTTCGGCATAGGTACTGCGCCAGAAGTTGGCCAGGTCCTGGGTCACCTGTACCGGCCGCTGCGCCGGAGAGAGCAGGTGCAACTTGACCGCCACCCGGCCCTGGGCGATGCGCGGCGTATCGGCGAGGCCGAACAGCTCCTGCAGGCGCACAGCGAGGACCGGCGGGAACTCGCTGTAGTCCAGGCGGATGTTCGAGCCGGACGGCACCTGCAACGTGCGCGGCGCCAGTTCGTCCAGGCGTTGCGGCAATGGCCAGGGCAGCTGCGCATGGAGAATTCCGCTCAAGTCCAGGTTGCCGAAATGCGAGAGCCGCGAAACCTTGCCCAGGTAAGGCAGCAGCCAGTTCTCCAGCGAGCCCAGCAAGGCGGCGTCGCTGACGTCCGGCCACTCGCTCTCGCCCTTGCCCTCCAGGTCCAGCCGCCGCAACAGCGCGATGCGTGCCTGCCACTGGCGCAGCTCCGGCGTCCAGGGTAACAACTCCAGGCCCTTGCGGCGCACCAGCCCGAGCAGCGCGCGGCTGCGGGCTTCGGCGTCCAGATTGGGCAGCGCCTCGGTGGACAGCACCAGCTCGCCGACCTTGCGCTGTCGCTCGGCGCACAATACGCCTTCGCGCTCGTCCCAGTCCAGTTCGTCGTGGACGCTGACCTGCTCGGCGAGAATCGACTCGAACAGCGCCGGCTCCAGCGCCGCCGCCAGGTAGATGCGCTCCTCGCGCTGGCCCTGGCGGCTGCCGAGGTCGGCGATCACCAGCCAGGCTTCCTTCATCAGCGCATCCGGCTCGCCGAACAGCGCGGCGCGACCGTTGGCCAGGCGGTATTCGCCGCCACCGGCGCGGCGCTGGCGGGCGATACGGTCCGGGTAGGCAAAGGCCAGCAGGCCGCCGAGCCAGCGCGGATGATCCGGATCGCTCACCGGTTCGCGTGCCGGGCCACGCAGGTAGCCCTTGAACTGCCGCGCCAGCTGGCGAACGCGCTGCACCGCGCCGCGGCTGGCGCGCGGGCCATTCTGCTCGCCGGCCAGCAGGGCGATGCGGTGATGCAGGTCGGCGTCGTTACCGCGCAGGATGTCGCGCTCGCCCAGCAGGGCGGCCAGATCACAGGCCAATTGTCCCAGCCCCAACGCGTGGCCGCGCAGCAGCAGGTGGGCGATTCGCGGGTGCGCCGGCACCTCGGCCATGGCCTGGCCGTGGGGCGTGAGACTGCCGCCGCCGGCGCGGGAGGCCAGCGCGCCGAGACGCTCCAGCAGGTCCTGGGCCTGTGCATAAGCGGCGGCGGGCGGCAGGTCGAGCCAGGCCAGCTCCTGCGGGGCCACGCCCCAGCGCGCCAGTTGCAGCGCGAGGCCGGCGAGGTCGGCCTGGAGAATTTCCGCCGCGCCATAGGCCGGCAGTTGATCGTGCTGCGCCTCGGACCACAGGCAGTAGCAGGCGCCGGGTTCCAGGCGCCCGGCACGGCCGGCGCGCTGGGTGGCGGAGGCGCGGGAGATGCGCTGGGTATCCAGGCGGGTCATGCCGCTGCCCGGATCGAAGCGCGGCACCCGCGCCAGCCCGGCATCCACCACGACGCGCACGCCATCGATGGTCAGGCTGGTCTCGGCAATATTCGTGGCCAGCACCACCTTGCGCTTACCCGCCGGCGCGGGCTCAATGGCAGCGCGCTGGGCGTCCAGATCAAGCTCGCCGTGCAGCGGGCAGATGAGTACTTCAGGCCGACCAGCCAGTGTGTCGCCCAGCTGTTCGGCGACGCGGCGAATCTCCGCCTGGCCGGGCAGGAACACCAGCAGGCTGCCGGGTTCATCCGCCAGCGCCTGCTGCACGGTCTGCACCACGCGCGGCTCGATGAATTCGCCGGCCTGCCAGGGGCGGCCCCAGCGGATGCCCACCGGGAACATGCGGCCCTCGCTGCGTACCACCGGGGCATCGTCCAGCAACGTGGAGAGGCGCTCGCCCTCCAGGGTCGCGGACATCACCAGCACCTTGAGCGGCGGCTCGTCGCGCAGCAGCGCGCGGCCGTTGAGGGTCAGCGCCAGGGCCAGATCAGCGTCAAGGGAGCGCTCGTGGAATTCGTCGAAGATCACCAGGCCCACGCCTTCCAGCGCCGGGTCATCCTGGAGGCGGCGCGCGAGGATGCCTTCGGTAACCACCTCGATGCGCGTCTTCGGGCCGACCCTGCTATCCAGGCGGATGCGGTAACCAACGGTCTCGCCGACTGTCTCGCCCAGCTCACTGGACAGGCGCTCGGCGGCAGCGCGGGCAGCCAGGCGGCGTGGTTCCAGCATCAGGATCGACTGCCCGGCCAGCCACGCCTCGCCCAGCAGCGCCAGCGGCACGCGGGTGGTCTTGCCGGCGCCGGGCGGCGCTTCCAGTACCACCTCATGGCGCTCGGCCAGGGCCTGGCGCAGGACGGGAAGGACGCTGTCGATGGGAAGGGCGTTCATGCCGGCTCCTGGAATTTCATGGGGCAGTAACCCCGATTGCGCGGGGGCCGGCGATTATAGCGGGCGAACCACGATGCCAACTCGGCAGTCATAGAAGCAACGAGAACGCCGCATAGTGCGAATCTGCCAGCAGCGACAGCGAGCTCGTTGATATAGTTGTCCGCATCATCCTCCCGGAGGTCTTCCATGCGTCTTGCCACCCGTGTGTCCTGCGCCGTTCTGAGCGCCGCCCTGTTCAGCCAGCTGACCGCCTGCGGCACCCTGTTCTACCCCGATCGCCGCGGCCAGATCGACGGCCGTATCGACCCCGCCATCGTCGCCTTCGACGCCATCGGACTGTTGTTCTACGTCATCCCGGGCCTGATTGCCTTCGGCGTAGACTTCGCCACCGGCGCGATCTACCTGCCCGATGCGAAGTACTCGGTCGCGCCGGAAAAGCTCAAGGATGCCGTGGGTGAAGACGGCACCGTGGACAAGGCTAAACTCAAGGCGATCCTCGAGCGTGAAACCGGCCGCAGCCTGCCCCTGGACGACCCGCGTCTGATCCAGCGCAGCGGCAGCCTCCAACAACTCGCCAGCCTGGGCCTGCGCCCGGAGGCCTGATATGCACGGCGCTCTCGCTTCACACCTTCAGCAACTCCTGGCGTACCACCAGTGGGCCTACGAACGCATCCTGGAGGCCATAGCGCCCCTGGATGAAGAGACCTACCGCGCGCCGCGCGGGCTGTTCTTCGGCAGCCTTCACGGCACCCTCAACCACCTCGCGGTGGTCGATCGCATCTGGTTCGCCCGAGTGCAGCGAGAGCCCTGGCAGTTCGAACGCCTCGACGCCGAGGCGGCGCCTGATCGCGCCGGCCTCGCCGACTTCCTCAATGACGGTGTCGGCGCCTGGCGCCTATGGCTGAGCAAGCAGAGCGATGCCACCCTCGGCACCCAGCTGGACTACCGCAACATGGCCGGGCAGGAACACCGCCAGAGCCTGGCGAACATCGTCCAGCACCTGGTCAACCACGGCACCCACCATCGCGGGCAAATGAGCGCCGCGCTCACTGCGCTGGACCAGAAGGCGCCGCTGCTGGACTACATCTACTTCCTGCCCAACCGCCTGGACACCTGATGCTCAAGCACGCCAGCCACTCCCACCTCATGCGGCTGGCGACCTTCGCGTCGCTCGGCGTCGCCACCACCCTGATCGTCGCCAAGGCCATCGCCTGGTGGCTCAGTGGCTCGGTCAGCCTGCTGGCCGGTCTCACCGATTCGCTGCTCGACGGCGCCGCTTCCTTCCTCAACCTGCTGGCGGTGCACTACGCCATCCGCCCCGCGGACGACGACCATCGCTACGGCCACGGCAAGGCGGAATCACTGTCCGGGCTGGCGCAAGCGCTGTTCATCGCGGTCAGCGCCGTACTGGTAGGCACCCAGGCCATCGACCGGCTGCAACATCCCGAGCCGGTGGAAGCCGTCGGCTGGGGCATTGCGGTGATGATCCTGTCGCTGGTACTCACCGCCGGCCTGCTGACGGTACAGGGCTACGTGGTGAAGATCACCGGTTCCAATGCCATCCGCGCCGACTCCCTGCACTACCGCTCGGACCTGTTGCTCAACAGCAGCATCCTGGTCGCCCTGGTGCTGGCGAACTTCGGCTGGCAACAGATGGACGCCCTCTTCGGCCTGGGCATCGCCCTGTACATCCTCTGGAGCTCCTTCCAGATCGCCCGCGAATCCATCGCGGTGCTGATGGACGAGGAACTACCGCCCGACGTCAGCACGCGCATGCTCGAACTGGTGCGCGAAGTACCCGGCGTGCTCGGCGCCCATGACCTGCGCACGCGGATTTCCGGCACGCACTGGTTCGTTCAGCTGCACCTGGAGCTGCCCGGCGAGCTGTCGCTGTCCAAGGCGCATCACCTGTGCGACGAGGCGGTGCTGGCGATCCACAAGGAATTCCCGCGGGCCGAGGTGCTGGTGCACGCCGACCCGCAGGAAGTGGTGGGCAAAGAGACGATCAGCTAGAGAGCATCAGTTGACGCTGTAGCCGCGCCCGCTCAGGCAGGCGCCCAGGGCGCGGCGGTAGTTGTCGGCGACGTACGCCGGCGGCGCGTAGCTGGCCGATGCCGGATCGAAGCCACTTTGTTGCACGGCCCAGCCATGGCATTCGTAGCGGTCACGGGCCTGCTGGTCCGGCCCCTGGTTGTACAGCGGATAGGCGATCACGTCATAGCCGGTCTGTGCCACGGCCACCGGTTGCTGCTGGGGCGGTGCCACGACTTCGTAGTCCTGCGAACTGGCCTGCCACAGGTAGTAGGTGCCGGCAGCCAGGAAGTAGCCGATGCTGCCGACCCACACCTGCTCGGCATAGGAGGGCAGGTAGCGCACGCGCACGCCGTAGGGCGGCGTCACTACCACGTAACGAGATCCGTAGGGACGGTACCAGTAGCCGTCGTTGAAGTAGTAGTCATTGCCACGATAAGGCACGCGGTAGTGCCCGCTCGGCATGGCATTCACCACATAGCCCGGCCGCCAGTAGGACGGATGTGGCCCCCAGTTGCCGTGGGACGGCGGCCGCCCCTGCCAGTTGCCGGATGGTGGGCGCACTTCATGGGAACCGAACTTGCCCGCGTTGCCATTGTTGGCCGGCGGACGGTTCTGCCATTGACTATCGCCATAGCCCGGCGGGCGACCCTGACCGCCCTGCCACTGATTGCCATTCTGGCCCGGAGGGCGGCCGTGCCACTGGCCATTGTCATGGCCGTTACCGGCGCCGTTTGGCGGATGCCCTTGCCATTGGCCGTTGTTATTACCGCCATTGCCCGGAGGGCGGCCCTGCCACGGGCCATTGTTTCCACCGCTGGGCGGGCGCCCCTGCCAGCCACCGCCGGAACCGTTCGGGACTTCGTGGGAACCGAACTTGCCACCGCCAGCGTTGCCCGAACCGCCGGAAGGACGTCCCTGGCCACCGCCCTGGCTCGGCGGCTGGCCCTGGCCGCCCTGCATATCCGCGCCGCCAAAACCGGCAGCCGTGGCGGTCTGCACGGCCAGCGCCAGCGAAAGCACAGCGAAGGAGGCGAACCGCCCAATGCCCGACTTCATGAATTCCTCACTTCGGCGACGGCCGAAAACAGTGATGTGACAATGCCATAGACCACGGCGCAACGCCCGCATTGCAAGGTGTTGGGTAAAGTCAGGGTAAAGATGGGGGGGCAGATCGCGGGCAAGAAAAAAGGGAGGCTCGTCAGCCTCCCTTTGTGGAATCTCGTCCTGCTCGTCGCTGTTGGCGCCGGCTCACCTCGCTCCGCCTTCTGGGCAGTGCGCAGCCCGGTGGCCGGCGCGATCCTGTGGGGTCGGCGGGCCGCGAAGCGCCTGATTGGGCGGATCGCAGGGGGACGTGATGTCCGGGCTGTGAATCTGGAAGAAATAGTACGGCGACAGAGCGGATAAATGATTGCTAAGATTGCTCATAAAGGCACCACATGAGCAACAAACAGCCAAAAATTACGCCAAAAGCGCAATTCAATTAAACTCCGAGGCTTTCATGGACAAGCTGGACCGCTACGACCTGCGAATTCTTGCCGAACTGCAACGCGACGCGCGCATCTCCAATCAGGAGCTGGCCGAACGCATCGGCCTGTCGCCCTCCCCCTGCTCGCGGCGGGTCAAGCAGCTCGAAGACGATGGCTACATCGTCCGCCAGGTCGCCCTGCTGGACAGCAAGAAGCTCGGCCTGAGCCTCACCGCCTTCGTGCTGATCGGCATGGACCGGCACACCCCGGAACGCTTCGAGCATTTCCAGCAGATCATCGGCAAGTGCCCCGAGGTGCTGGAATGCAGCCTGGTGACCGGGATGGACGCGGACTACCAGCTCAAGGTGATGGTGCCGGACATGGAGCACTACCAGCACTTCCTGCTCGGCACCGTCACGCGCATCGAAGGCGTTACCAGCGTGCGGTCGAGCTTCGTGCTGCGCAACGTTCTGGCCAGCACCGAGTTGCCGCTGGACCACCTGCGCGTCTGATCAGTTTTTGCAGGAGCGGCCAGACCTGCGACACAGCACCGCACCCTGCCTCCCGCCGAACGAAATCGATACCGGAAATTTCCCCGCCAGCCGGGCTGCGGCGGGAATTTTCGCGGCATTGCGTGCGTCGCTCAGGAGGAACTGCTCAATTTATGAACGGCTCTGAACGACAAAGCGCCGCATGCGTATAATGCGCGCCTTCTCCACCACCACCCTCAGTCCCGGCGCCCCACGAGACACATCCGTACCGGGCAGGAGCAGCAATGAACGAAAGTTTCGAAGACTGGATGATGTATGGCCTGGTAACCGGCCTGATCCTGTTCATGGCCTTCATCGTCTGGGACCTTGCCAAGAAGTCCAAGGCCGGCCGCATGGGCACCATGGTGTTGTTCTTCGCACTGGGCCTGGGCGTGCTCGGCTTCTTGATCAAGTCGGTGGTCGTCGCCGGACTCGAAGGCGGATTCTGACCCCCGCCTCGCCCCGGCCCCTCAGAGTTCGGGGCTGACTTCCCGCCATTCCCCCGGCTGCAGCCCATCCAGCTGCCACGGCCCGATGCGCACGCGCACCAGGCGCAGCGTGGGCAGGCCGACTGCCGCCGTCATCCGCCGGACCTGGCGATTGCGCCCCTCGCGGATCACCAGCTCCAGCCAGGCCGTAGGCACCGACTTGCGGAAGCGCACCGGCGGGTCGCGCTCCCACAACTGCGGTTCTTCCAGCCGCCGGGCCTCGGCCGGCAAAGTCGGGCCGTCGTTGAGCTGCACGCCCTTGCGCAGCAGGGCGAGCTGTTCGTCGCTCGGCTCGCCTTCCACCTGCACCCAATACGTCTTCGGCAGCTTGTGCCTGGGATCGGCAATCCGCGCCTGCAGGCGGCCGTCGTTGGTCAGCAGCAACAGGCCTTCGCTGTCGCGGTCCAGCCGCCCGGCCGGATAGACGCCCGGCATATCGACAAAATCCTTCAGCGTTGCGCGGCCATCGCTGTCGTTGAACTGCGTCAGCACGTCGAACGGCTTGTTCAGCAGGATCAGCCTGGGTTGTGCCGGCGGCGCCTTGGCCACCCGGCGAGACGTGGGACGGACGGCAGGACGGCGATTGGCGGGACGCGGAGGACGGGGCATGGCGAAAAGACTGGTAACCGAGGTTGGGGGTACGGCGAATGCCCGGCATGCTAGGTTGTGCCGAGTCCTCCTCGCAAGAGCACGCACGAGCATGCCCATGAGCCACCCCACCTGGCTGATCACCTTGCAGAACCTCAGCGGGCGCCTCGGCGCCCGCTATCGCGGCCCGCAGACGGCGCACTTCGACGGTACCCGCTTTCACAATCTTGACCGCCAACCGCACAACGGCCTGCGCGCCTTCCTCAAGTGGCAGCGCGAACGCGGCCGCCAGCAGGAATGGATTGCCCAGCCCGGCCCCGACGTCCGCACGGAGACGCCGGCCCGCGTGGAAGGCGACGAACTGCGCGTGACCTACATCAACCACGCGACCCTGCTGATCCAGCACCGCGGCCTGAACATCCTCACCGACCCGCTCTGGTGCGAGCGCACCAGCCCGTTCAGCTTCGTCGGCCCCAAGCGCGTGCACCCGCCGGGCCTGGCGCTGGACGAGTTGCCGCCGATCAACCTGATCCTGGTCAGCCACAACCACTACGACCACCTGGATATCCACAGCCTGCGCGAGCTGGCCCGGCGCTTCCCGTCAGCGAAAGTGGTGACCGGCCTGGGCAACGGCGAGTTGATCCGCGCCTGCGGCTTCACTGACATCGTCGAACTGGACTGGTGGCAGAGCCTGCCGATGCCCGAGGGCATGCTGCTCACCGGCGTGCCGGCGCAACACTGGTCGGCGCGCTCGCGGCGCGACACCAACCGCACGCTGTGGATGGGTTTCGTGCTGGAGTCGCCGGACGGCCCGCTGTTGTTCCCTGGCGATACCGGGCTGGGCGAGGAATTTCGGCTGATGCACGAGCGCTTCGGTCCGATGCGCTTTGCCGCCCTGCCCATCGGCGCCTATGAGCCGCGCTGGTTCATGCGTCACCACCACATGAACCCGGACGACGCCGTACAGGCGCACCAGCATCTCGACTCGCAATGCAGCATGGCGATCCACTTCGGCACCTTCCGCCTGAGCGACGAAGGACAGTTCACGCCGCTCAGCGATCTGGCCGTGGCGCTCCAGCAGCGCGGTGTGCCAGCGGGGCGTTTCCGGGCTCCGAAGCCGGGGGAGCAATGGCGGATACCTCCGCTTCGTTAGAGCTCGGCGTGCCCGGCGGACGCTGCCACTCCGGCGGCGCCCACAGGTGCTTGAGGCGCAGCCGCAACGGGCCCGGCCGGGCCAGGTCACGGAACATGTCGACCCACTCGTGCAGGTTCAGCCACAACGGGTTGTAGCTCTCCACCTGGCGCACGATGCCGTACTCCGGCGTTTCGCGTTCCTCGACGAAGGTGCCGAACAGTCGGTCGTAGATGATGAGCACGCCACCGTAGTTGCGGTCGATGTACTGCGGATTGCGCCCATGGTGGGCACGGTGGTGGGAAGGGGTGTTGAACAGCCACTCGATGGCTCCGGGCAACTTGCCGACCCCCTGGGTGTGCAGGAAGTACTGATAGGCCAGGCTCACCGAAAGCATGAACAGAACCCACTCCGGGGCGAATCCCAGCCAGACCAATGGCAAATAGAACAGCCAGTTTCCGGCGAAGCCATAGAACAGGCTCTGGCGCATGGCCGTCGTGAAATTCATGTGCCGCGAGGAGTGATGCACCACGTGGGCGGCCCAGAACCAGCGAATACGGTGGCTGGCCCAGTGAAAGAGGAAAAAGCAGAACTCCAGCAGGAAGAACAGCAGGACAAAAGCCAGCGGAGTCATCTCGAACTGCAGCAGGCGATGTGCGAAAAGCAGCCGATAGACCGGCAACACCAGGATCGCCACCAGCACGGCATCCACCACCAGATAGAGGCATCCCAGCCCCAGGCTGGCCAGCGAGTCACCGAGCCGAAAGACCCCGCGCCGACGTAGCGCCAGCCACTCGACGAGTAATGTGGCGATGAACAGCGGCGTCAGGATCAGCAGCAAGTCGCGCAGTGGATCGATAGCGGCGACCCAGGACGTCAAACCAGTGGGCAGATCAGGCATGGCGAGGCTCCTGCAAGGTATGTCCTGCGTAGAGCTTGTCGAAAGTTGGGCTGACCGGATTGACCAGCCCCGCTAACTTCTTGACCTATCGCGTCAATCGGCAGACCTGCCCATGGCCCAACAGCACATCGCCAGCAGCTACGCCCGGCTGCTCTACGAGTTCCTCGCCACCCGCGGGGTCGACGCACAGGCTTTGCTCGGCCCCTTGCCGGCCCCCGCGAGCGGCTTGATTCCCCTGGCCCAATGGCAGGTATTGCTGCAGCGCGCGGATTCCCGGCTGGGCGAGCCCGCCATCGGCCTGCGCATCGCCGAAGGGATCGGACCGCAGCACTTCGGTGTGGTGGGCTATGCCGGGCGCACGTGCGCGACACTCGCCGATGCCCTGCAGCGCCTGGAGCGTTACCAGGGGCTGGTCTATGACGTGAATCCGGTCAGAGTGCGCGCAGAAGGCAACCTCCTGCTGCTGGAATGGGGCACCGAGCGCGGCAGGCCGGGCCAACTGGTCGACGAGACCGGCGTGGCTGCCCTGGTTCAGCTAGCCCGTCGCATCTGCGATCAAGCTCTGCTGCCGTCCGAGGTGCATTTCGTCAACCCGTCGCCAGCGGACATCGGCGCCTATCTGGACTTTTTCGGCTGCCCGGTGCGCTTCGGCCAACCCGCGACACGCCTGAGCCTGCCTTTGGCCTATCTACAACTGCCACTGCAACAAGCCGATCCGGCGCTTCTGGAGTTGCTCGACGAACAGGCCGAAGGCTTTCTCCGCCAACGAGGACACTCCGCGCTCCTGCACAGCTGCCAACAGGCACTGGCCCGCCTGCTGCCCGAGGGACGCGGCAACATCGCCGACCTGGCCGGGCAATTGAACCGATCGCCACGCACCCTGCAACGTCATCTGCAGGCCGAGGGCAGCAGCTTCCAGCAACTCCTGGACGACACCCGCCGCCAGTTGGCTGAGCGTTATCTCAGCGATGCTGCTCTCCCACTTGGCGAGATTGCCGCACGACTTGGTTTCTCCGAACAGAGTGCGTTCAGCCGCGCGTTCCGCCACTGGTACGGAACAGCTCCCCTGGCCTGGCGGCGGCACCTGACCAGGAGTCCGCACGCCGCGCCTCTGGACCGGTGAAGGCGCCGGCCCGCCTCGGCCTAGTTCTCGCGCACTCGCTTGCTGCAACAATTGCGGTAGCGCTTGCCGCTGTTGCACGGGCACGGCTTGTCGCCGCGGCCGCCCAGCTCCAGCCAGCTTTCCAGCCGTTGGCGCATGGACTCGCGGACTTCCCGGCGCTCATCATCCATCTGCGGTTTGCCCAACTCGCGGCTGAGCCAGAGGTAGTCCTCCAGCAGCTCGTCACGCTCCAGCGCATGCAGTTGCTCGGCAAGAGGCACGCCCTCGTAACGGCGCTTCGGGTCGGGCAGGAAGGCGATGGGCTCGCCGCCTGGCAGCACGTTCCACAGTCGGCCCTGAGCGTCGCGCCAGCAGGCGCTGAAGCGGGCACGCAGGGCCAGGCCCGGCCACTCCTCCAGGCACCAGCCATCCACCCGCTCACCGCCCAGGCCCTCCACCGCCTTGCCCACGGAGAACCAGGGTTCGCCGGCGATGCTGTCAGGCAAGGGAAGCGGCGCGGCGACTTCAGGCGTGCCGTTTTCCACCAGGCGGCGGGAGAAGCGGCGCAAGGGGTTGGTCAGGTGCGAGGGGGCGCGGAAGGGCATGCAATCACCAGCGGAGGAGGTCGGCGAAGGTCCGACCGGAGGAGCGCGCCACGGTTCCCCGTGGCGCGGGAGGCGAGCATTCTAGGCCCGCCCCAGGCTGCGTCAACGCGAGCGGTTCAGTAGCTGCGCGTGGAGATGGGCTTGGCTTCGGCGCCCAACTCGCGCAGCAGATCGTCAAGCAATGACGACGCGCCGAAACGCAGATGCTCCGGGGTGACCCAGCCAGCGCCGAAACGTTCCTCCACCAGCGCCCGGTAGCCCTGCGCATCGGCCAGCGTGCGCAGCCCGCCGGATACCTTGAGCCCCACCTTGCCGCCCTCCTCCTCGATGGTTTCGAGCATCACCCGCACCGCCTCGGGCGTGGCATTCACCGCCGCCTTGCCGGTGCTGGTCTTGAGGAAGTCGGCGCCGCCGGCGATGGCTTCCCGGCAGGCCGCGCGGATCAATTCGGGGGCGGCCAGCTCGCCGGTTTCCAGGATCACCTTGAGACGGTGGTAAGGCCCGCACAGCGTCTTGCAGGTACGGATCAGCTCCACTGCGCCGGTTGGCTCGCCGGCCTTGAGCTTGCGCCAGGGGTAGACCAGGTCGATCTCGTCCGCGCCTTCGGCAAGGGTCTTGCGCACCTCCTCCACCACGTCCGCCAGCGGGGCGTTGCCCGCGGGAAAGTTGCACACGCTGGCGACCTTCACCGAGCGCCCGCCCAGGGTATTGAGTGTTCGCCGGGCGATATGCACCAGTCTCGGCCAGACGCACACCGCGGCCACATCGCCGTAGGGCGTCAGCGCACGGCGACAGAGTTCGACGGTGCTTTGCAGGTCGTCGCGATCATTCAGGGAGGTCAGGTCCAGCAGGGCGAGCGCGCGGCCCGCCGGGGTCTTGCGAGGATCGGTCATCGGCAACGCTCTCCATCGGCTTTCTTCATGCAGCCAGGGCGACCACCATCACCCTGCTGGTCGCCCCGTGCCCTGTCGCAGATCAGCGGAACGGCGGCTCGTCGAAGCTGCGCAGCTTGCGCGAGTGCAGCGAGTTGAGCTGGGTGCGCAGCAGATCGACGGCGGCGATGCCGATGGACAGGTGCTGGCTCACCGCGCGCTGGTAGAACGCCGTAGCGGCGCCGGGCAGCTTGATCTCGCTGTGCAGCGGCTTGTCCGAGACGCACAGCAGCGTGCCGTAGGGCACCCGCAGGCGGTAGCCCTGG
Organism: Pseudomonas sp. HS-18; assembly: GCF_020401845.1. Taxonomy (NCBI): domain Bacteria; kingdom Pseudomonadati; phylum Pseudomonadota; class Gammaproteobacteria; order Pseudomonadales; family Pseudomonadaceae; genus Pseudomonas; species Pseudomonas sp. HS-18. The sequence goes on along the minus strand of NZ_CP084413.1, from coordinate 829,106 downwards.
GCGGCGATGGTGCCGCTCTCCATGTCCACCGCAATCGCCCGCGCCAGGTTGATCAGCGGGCGTTCCTGGGCCCAGTGCAGCTCCCAGTTGCGATCGTCGTAGGTGAGCACGGTGCCGGTACGCAGGCGGCGCTTGAGCTGGTCGCCGCGCTCTCCGGTCACCACCGCGGCGGCTTCCTGCAACGCCAGTTGCACCTCGGCCAGCGCCGGGATCGGGATATGCGGCGGCAGCACACGGTCGAGAATGCCGTCGCGGCGCATGTAGGCGTGGGCCAGCACATAGTCGCCGATGGTCTGCGACTGTCGCAGGCCGCCGCAGTGGCCGACCATCAGCCAGCAGTGCGGGCGCAGCACGGCGAGGTGATCGGTGATGTTCTTCGCGTTGGACGGGCCGACGCCGATATTCACCAGCGTCACGCCGTCGCCATCCTCGGCGATCAGGTGATAGGCCGGCATCTGGAAGCGGTGCCATTCGACACTGGCGACGATGGCGTTGGCCTCACCTTCGTCGGTACCGCGCTCGATGACCACATTGCCCGGCAGGACCATGCGCACGAAGCGCGGATCGTCGCGCAGGCGCTCCAGGCCCAGGTGGATGAACTGGTCGACGTAGCGGTGGTAGTTGGTCAGCAGGATCCACGGCTGCACATGGCGCCAGTCGCTGCCGGTGTAATGCACCATGCGGCGCAGGGAAAAGTCAGTGCGCGCCGCGTCGAACAGCGCCAGCGGCATCGGGTCGGCGTTCTCCCATTCGTACAGGCCGTCCGCCACGCCATCGGAAGTGGCCGACAGGTCGGTGCTGGGGAACACCCGCGCCAACTCGGCGGCGGTCACGCCCGAACCACCCAGTTCATCGCCGCCTTCCACCACGTAGGGGTAAGGGATGTTCTGCTGGCTGACACCGACTTCCACCCGTACGGTGAAGTCTTCCATCAGCGGACGCAGTTGCTCGAGCAGGTATTTGCGGAAGGCCTTGGGCTGGGTGATGGTCACCGCGTAGGTCCCGGGCACCTGGACCTTGGCGTAGGCGCGGGTGGTGGATGGCACTTCGCCCTGGCACAGGTAGGTCACCCGCAGCAGCGGGTAGCGGAATTGTTCGCGCTGCTGCGCGTCGGGGACTTCGCGGTCCTTCAGGTAACGCTTGAGCGCCTGGTTCAGGGCGCCGGTGGCGCGCTCATGAAGCACGGCCAGTTGATCGACGGCCTCTTCGGCGGTCTGTGCGACGAAGAACTCGTCGCCAGTCGTAAGACTCATGGTGGGCATCCTGTCTGAACGATCAGCTCCATCTTGCCTGCTTCCGTTGCGGAAAGGGATGACAGATTCAACAGAGACGATCAGTGACAGGACCAGGCCAGCTGCCCATGGAGGGCAACTGGCAACGTTGCATCACGCCAGGTGCGGTGTCGCCCGCGCCACCAGCGCTTCCACATCCACGCCGCGCGGCAGGGTGCCGTAGACGCGGCCGCCGTCGTCCAGGCGGCTGGCGATGAAGGCGTCGGAGACCACCGAGTTACCCGCTTCCAGCAGCAGCTTGGCCTGCAGGGCGACGGCGACGTTCTCGGTGAGCTGGCGGGCGCGGTACTGGATGTCCTGGGTATCGGCGAAGGACGCCTTGAGGTTGCCGATGAACGAGGCCAGGCGCGCGTCACCATGGCCGTCTCCCAGCTCGGCGAACAGCGCGTCGAGCACGCCGGGCTCCTTGGACAGGGCGCGCAGCACGTCCAGGCACTGCACGTTGCCCGAGCCTTCCCAGGTGGAGTTGACCGGTGCTTCGCGGTACAGGCGCGGGAGGATGGTGTCCTCGACGTAGCCGGCGCCGCCCAGGCATTCGGCGGCCTCGTTGATCATCGCGGGGGCGCGCTTGCAGATCCAGTACTTGCCCACGGCGGTGACCAGGCGGGCGAACTTGTCTTCCTGTTCGTCGTGCTGGTGGTCCAGGGCGCGGCCCATGCGCAGGGTCAGCGCCAGCGCGGCTTCGCTTTCCAGGGCGAGGTCGGCCAGCACGTTCTGCATCAGCGGTTGCTCGGCCAGCACGCGGCCGCCGACCTGGCGGTAGGCGCAGTGGTGCGCGGCCTGGGTCAGCGCCTGGCGCATCAGCGAGCTGGAACCGATCATGCAGTCGAAGCGGGTCATGGCGACCATCTCGATGATGGTCGGCACGCCGCGGCCTTCCTCGCCGACCATCCAGGCCAGCGCGCCGCGGTATTCCACTTCGCTGGAGGCGTTGGACCAGTTGCCCAGCTTGTTCTTCAGGCGCTGGATGTAGAACTCGTTGCGGCTGCCGTCCGGGCGGTGGCGCGGCAGCAGGAAGCAGGTCAGGCCCTTGTCGGTGTAGGCCAGGGTGAGGAAGGCGTCGCACATCGGCGCCGAGCAGAACCACTTGTGGCCGACCAGCTCGTAGGCCTGCCCCGGGCCGGGAATGCCCACCGGGTAGGCGCGGGTGGTATTGGCGCGCACGTCGGTACCGCCCTGTTTCTCGGTCATGGCCATGCCGATGGTGGCGCCGGCCTTCTGCTCGATGGGCAGGTTGCGCGGGTCGTATTGGGTGGAAAGGATCTTCGGCAGCCACTTCTCGGCGATGTCCGGCTGCAGGCGGATGGCCGGCACGCTGGCGAAGGTCATGGTCAGCGGGCAGCCGGTGCCGGCTTCGGCCTGGCTGTGCAGGTAACTGAGGCCGGCGCGGGCAACCTGGGCGCCGGCACGCGGGTCGGTCCAGGGCATGGACGGGATGCCGGCCTCGATGGAGGCGCGCATCAGCTCGTGGTAGGCCGGGTGGAACTCGATCAGGTCGACGCGATGGCCGTAGCGGTCATGGGACTTGAACACCGGCTTGTTCTCGTTGGCCAGGAAGCCCGCCGCCATCAGCGGACCACCGGCCAGCGCGCCATAGGCGTCGAGTTTCTGCTCGGCGAAGCCACCGCCGTAGCGACGCACCCACTCCTGCAGCGGTACGTCGACGCGATAGAGGTTGGCGCCATCCAGCGGCGGCACCTGGTTGGTCACTTCGTGGGTTTCGGCGTACTGGTGCGGGATCATGACTGGTCCTCCATCACAGGCGTGGGCCTGGCAGGTTTGGCAAAGCAGCAGGGAACGCACCGACGGCGCGCAGGCAGAAGTTCACGAGGGCGTCGCTGACGTCCTCCAGGGAAACCTTGGATTCACCGGCATCCCGCGCGGCGCGGGCCGGTGGCGAGAGCGGACCGATCAACGCTTCGGCGATGGCGCCGACCAGGCAGGCGGCAGTGATCTGCACCGGCTGGGGCTGGAATTCGCCGGTGGCGATGCCCTGCTCCAGCAGGGTGATGAACAGGGCAGCGTAGGCGTCGCGGTAGACCAGGCGCTGCTCGTCGACCTCCGGGTCGACCGGTTCGGCGATCAGCGCAAAGGCCAGCTGACGACTGCCCCAGGCACGCGCGGCGAATTGGTGGAGGCCGCGGCTCAGGCGCTCGGCGGCGCTGCCCGAATCCTTCAGCAGCACGCCCAAGGCATCGACCTCGCGCTGGCTGGCGCGGGCGAAGACTTCGGCGGCCAGTTCGCCCTTGCCGCTGAAATGCCGATAGAGGCTGCCGGTAGCGATGCCAGCGTCATCGGCCAGGCTCTGCATGGTCAGCGCGGCGAAGCCGCCGTCGGCAACCCGCGCCAGCGCCAACTCGAGGATGCGCTGGCGCTGTTCGCCGTCCTTTTGCAGCCGTGCCTCGGTTTGCCGGTAGGCCATGGTCTGAACCCTGATTCATTGCATTGAAAGCAGTGAATCATGGTTCAGACTTTGGCTGAAAGGGACATTCCCGCCACGGGAAGGGCGATTCTGGCCAAACCGCCACCGCCCGTAGCGACTATTACCAGAGCGGCATCTGATAGCTGACGATGACCCGCGTTTCGTCGATGTCGTTGCCGAAATCGCTGCGGAAGGCGCCGTTGCGCACCTTGAAACCAAGGTTCTTGAACGGGCCGTTCTGCACCACATAGCCGATGTCGGTGTCGCGCTCCCATTCCTTGCCGCGCCCCGAGCCGTTGAGCAGGTCGATGTGGTCGCCCTGCAGGTAGCGCGTCATGAAGGTCAGGCCGGGCAGGCCGAGGCCGGCGAAGTCATAGTCGTAGCGCGCCTGCCAGGAGCGCTCGTCCTTGTTGGCAAAGTCGCCGATCTGCACGAAGTTGGTCAGGTACGGGTCGGTGCCGGACAGGTAGGCGAAGCCGGTGTCGCCGGACATGCGCTGGTAGCCCACGCCGAAGCCGCTGCCACCGATGCGGTAGGTGAACAAGGCGTTGAGCGCGCGGTTGTCGACGTTGCTGCCGCCATCGTCGGTGGAACGCGCCCAGCGGATGTCGGACTTCAGCGACTGGCCCTCGGCGATGGGCAGCGTGTGGACCACGCTCAGGTAGTGCTGGCGGTAGAAGTTTTCCAGGCCACCATAGTGGTAGCTGGTGCTGAGGTTGTCGGTCCAGCGGTAGGTGCCGCCGGCGAGGTTGAAGCGGTCGCTGCTGGTATGGCTGCCGAGCACGATGTTGCGCTTGTTGCCACGGGTCATCGACAGGTCTTCGTCGTTGGTCGAGTCACGCTGTTTCACCTGGCGCAGTTGGCCCAGTTGCGCGGTGAGGCCGTCGATCTCGTTGATCTCGGCGAGGCCGCCCTGGAAGGTCTGCGGGTGCAGGCGGGTGTCGTTGTATTGCACCACCGGCATCTTCGGCAGCAGCGTGCCGACCTTCAGGGTGCTTTTCGACGCGCGCAGCTTGGCAGTCACGCCCAGGTCGCTGTAGTCGTCCGCGGCGCGCTTGTCGCTGGCCGAGTATGGCAGCAGGCCGGAACCGGTGCGGTCGGGGCTGGAGTCCAGTTTGATCCCGAGCAGGCCGAGCGCATCGACGCCCACGCCGACCGTGCCCTCGGTGTAGCCCGACTCGAAGCGCAGCAGGAAACCCTGTGCCCACTCCTCGGATTTCGACTGTGCGGCGCCGCTCTGACGGTAGTCGCGGTTGAAGTAGAAATTGCGCAGTTCCAGGCTGGCCTTGCTGTCCGCGATGAAGTCCGCGTGGGCGAACAGGGGCAGGCAGGCGAAGCTCGAAACGAGCGCCCGTACGGGAAGATTTTTCATTGTTGTTGTCTCTTCGTCAGGTGAGGTGAAGGCGGCGCCGCTGCCTGAAGTTCCGTGCCAGAGCCCCTTCCCCAGCCCCATCGTCCAGGGAGAGGGAGGCCCCACACATGGCCCCAGGAAACGCTTGCTCCCGCGCCGCCCGATGGAAATCACTGGATAAGCAAACCCTCCAGTCGCTCGCGGATCAGCTCGCGCGCCTGCTCGACGATGCCGCGCAGCAGTTCCTCGCAGCTCGGTTCGTCATCGATCAGGCCCTGGACCATGCCCGCCGACCAGATGCCCAGGTCGGTGTCGCCCTGTTCGTAGACCGTGCGCCCGCGCAGGCCGCTGACCAGCGTGGCGATGTCGGCATAGGTGGCGTTGCCGCGCGCCTCGATGGCCAGCACTTCCTGGCTGATAGCGTTGCGCGCGACCCGCGCGCTGTTGCGCAGCGAACGCATGATCACGTCCGTGGAGCGCTCGTCGGCGGCGCGGATGGCCGCCTTGACCTGCGGGTGGATCGGGCATTCGCGGGTGCTGAGGAAGCGCGTGCCCATGTTGATCGCATCGGCCCCCAGCGCCAGCGCCGCCACCAGCCCGCGCCCGTCGGCGAAACCACCGGAAGCGATGATCGGCACACGCAGCCGGTTGGCCGCCGCCGGCAGCAATACCAGGCCGGGAATGTCATCCTCGCCCGGATGGCCGGCGCATTCGAAGCCGTCGATGGACACCGCGTCGACCCCCAGTTGCTCGGCCTTGAGCGCATGGCGCACCGCCGTGCATTTGTGGATCACCTTGATGCCATGCTGGCGGAACTCGGCGATGTGCTCGCCGGGATTGTTCCCGGCGGTTTCGACGACGCGAATGCCACTCTCGATGATCACCGCGCGGTACTCGGCGTAGGGGATCGGTTTCTGTGTCGGCAACAGCGTCAGGTTGACGCCGAAGGGCTTGCCGGTGAGCTCGCGGCAGCGCGCGATCTCGTCGGCCAGCGCCTGCGGCGTCGGCTGGGTCAGCGCCGAGAGCGTCGCCAGGCCACCGGCGTTGGCCACCGCCGCCGCCATCTCGGCGCGCCCCACCCACTGCATGCCGCCCTGCATGATCGGGTGTTCGACGCCGAAGGTTTCGGTGAATCGGGTCTTGAACATGCGCCTGTCCTCCGAAGGGTCAGATCGGGTCCCAGGAGAACACGTCCGGGCTGCGCGCCAGGTCCATGAAGCTCCCGCGCAGCGCCGGCATGCCGTACTCGGCGATGCTCTGCGGGGTCCAGCCGTTGTCGCTGTGCACGCTGCGCAGCGGGCGGCTCTGGCTCATCAGGAAGATCTCGTGGTTGCGTGCGGCGAACACCTGGCCGTTGACCGCGCTGGCGGCATCGGAGGCGAGGTACACGGCCAGCGGCGCGTTCTTGTCCGGGGTCATGCGCTGCAGGTTTTCCACCCGCGCTTTCTGCTCCGGGGTCTCGGCCGGAATGGAGTCGGTCATGCGGCTCCAGGCGAAGGGCGCGATGCAGTTGGAGCGCACGTTGTAGCGCTGCATGTCGAGGGCGATGGATTTGCTCAGGGCGACGATGCCCAGCTTGGCCGCCGAGTAGTTGGCCTGGCCGAAGTTGCCGATCAGCCCCGAGGTGCTGGTCATGTGCACGAAGGCGCCGCTGTTCTGCGCGCGGAAATGCTCGGCGGCGGCGCGGCTGACGAAGAAGCTGCCGTTGAGGTGCACGTTGATCACCGACAGCCAGTCCTCGGCGCTCATCTTGTGGAAGATGGTGTCGCGCAGGATGCCGGCATTGTTGACCACGATGTCGACGCGGCCGAAGGCGTCGATGGCGCTGGCGACGATGCGCCGGGCGCTGTCCCAGTCCGACACGCTGTCGGTGTTGATCGCGCCGTCGCCGCCGCGCTGGCGGATCAGCCCGAGGGTTTCCTCGGCCGGGGAAGCCGAGCCGCCCTCGCCCTGCAGGGACACGCCGATATCGTTGATCAGTACCCGCGCGCCGCTGTCGGCCAGGGCCAGGGCAATCTCGCGGCCGATGCCGCCACCGGCGCCGGTGACGATCGCTACCTTGCCTTCGTTGAGTCGTTGGGTCATTGCTCGTTCCTTACATCAATTCGTGTTTGAGGTTCGTTGTGCGCACGATCAGCTCGGCAGGCCGAGCACGGTCTTGGCCAGGATGTTGCGCTGGATCTCGTTGGTACCGCCGTAGATGGTGGTGGGCCGCGACTGGATGAAGATGCCCGCCGGGTGCAGTTCGGGGTCGTCGCTGAAGGGGTTGAGCAGCGCCGAATCCGCGCCGGCGATCTCCAGCCCGAGCTCGCTGATGCGCTGGTACAGCTCGGACTGGTGGATCTTCAGCAGGGAAACATCCGGGCCCAGTTCCTCGCCGCGCCGCAGGCGTTCGGCGAAGCGCTCGTAGAGCGCCTTGTGGCAGTCCAGGTCCATGCTCAGCGCGGCGAAGCGCTGGGCGAACACCGGGTCGTCCCACAGGCCCTGGTGACGGGCCAGGCGCACCAGGCGCTCGAGGGCGAAGGTGGCCTGCTTGGGCGAGCCGAGGAAGATGCGCTCGAAGCCGAGCAGCGCCTTGGCCATGCCCCAGCCGTGGTTGACCGCGCCGACGAGGTTTTCCTCCGGCACGCGCACGTCGTTGAAGAACACCTCGCAGAACTCGCCCTGCAGTTCGAGGTTGAGGATCGGCCGTACCTCGACGCCGGGGCTGTCCATCGGCACGAGCAGGAAGCTGATGCCCTGCTGCGCCTTGGCACTGCGCTCGGTGCGCGCCAGCACGAAGATCCAGTTGGCCTCGGTGCCCATGGTGGTCCAGGTCTTCTGGCCGTTGATCACCCACTCGCCGTCGCGCAGCACCGCTTCGGTACGCAGGCTGGCGAGGTCGGAGCCGGCATTGGGCTCGCTGTAGCCCTGGCACCAGATGTCCTCGCCGCTCAAGATGCGCGGCAGGAAGCGCTCACGCTGGGCGTCGGTGCCGTAGCGGATCAGCAGCGGGCCGAGCATGGTGATGCCGCTGTCGGGCAGTCGCGCGCAGCCGTAGTTTTCCATCTCCTCGATCATGATCAACTGCTTGCCGGCGGACAGGCCCATGCCGCCGTGTTGCACCGGCCAGCCGGGGCACAGCCAGCCCTGCTGCGACAGTGCCTGGTACCACTCCCAGGTGTCGTCGCGACCCAGGCGGTGGGCCGGGTTGCGGATGCGTTGCGGGTAGTTGGCGGCGACCCACTCGCGCACCAGCCGACGGAATTCGCCGTCGTCGAGGGCGTTGTAATCGGTCATGTCACGGTTCTCCTGATTACTGGCCCCGGAAATCCGGGGAACGTTTTTCGAGGAAGGCCGCTTTGCCTTCAGCGTGGTCGGCACTGAGGAACAGCTGGCTCTGGAAATCGCCTTCGCGTTCGAGCAGCAGCTCCAGGCCATCGGCCAGCAGCGCCTTGGTCAGCGACAGTGCCAGCGGCGCCTGCTGCTCGACCTTCGCGGCCAGTGCCAGCGCCGCATCCAGCGCGGCACCCGGTGCACAGAGCTGGTCCACCAGGCCGATGCGCAATGCTTCCTCGGCCTCGATCACCTGGCCGAACATCAGCACTTGCCGCGCCCGACCGTTGCCGATGCGCGCAGGCAAGGTGTGCAACTGGCCAAGATCGGCGATCAGTCCGACCTTGCCGAAGCCCGCCGCGAAGCGCGCCGTGCCGCCGCAAACCAGGCTGTCGCAGGCCAGCGCCACCGAAAGCCCGGCGCCCACCGCCCAGCCTTCGACGGCGGCGATGATGGGCTTGCCCATGCGCAGCATCTGGCGGATCAGGTCGGCGTTCTTCTGCATGCGCATGCGGCCGGCGTTGAGGTCGGTGACGTGCATGTCGCTGAGGTCGCCGCCAGCGCTGAAGACTTCCGCCGAACCGGTGAGCACCACGCTGCGCACGGAGGGATCGGCGTCCGCTTCACGCAGTGCGTCGAGCAACTCGGCGCGCAATGCGGGGGACAGCGCATTGCGCCGCGCCGGATTGTTGAAACGCAGCAGGCGCACCGAACCATGAGTTTCCTGCAGCAGCATCTCGCTCATCACGCCACCTCCGCATGCAGCAGGGCGATGTAGCGCGCCCGATGGAAGGCCAGCGAGCCCTGGCTGTTGAGCAGCACCATGGCGCGGCGCAGGAACAGGCCGATGTCGGCCTCGTCGGTGTAGCCGATGCCGCCGTGCAACTGGATCGCCTGGCGGGTGACCAGCATGGCCGCTTCGGCGGCACGCACCTTGGCGGTGGACACCAGGCGCTGTACCAGGGCAGTCGGCGCACCGTCATCCAGGGCGCTGGCCGCTTCGCCGACGATGGCGCGGGCCAGCTCGATCTGCAGCTTCAGGTCGACCATGCGGTGCTGCAGCGACTGGAAGCTGCCGATCTCGCGGCCGAACTGGCGGCGCACGCCGAGGTAGTCGCGAGTCTGTTCGAAGGCGGCATCCATCAGCCCGACCAGATAGGCTGAGCAGGCCAGCGCCGCTTCGTCGAGGGCGGCGGGCGTGGACTCGACGAGTTGTGCCGGCGTGCCGTCGAAGCGCAGGCGCGCCAGGTGGCCGCCGTCCTGGGTCGCTTCCTGATGCAGGCTGAGCCCTTCGGCGTTGCGCTGCACCAGAGCAAGGCCGGCGTTGCAGGCGACCAGCCAGGCATCGGCCGCAGCACCGAGCGCTACGTGGGCAATCTCGCCGCGCAACTGGCCGTCGCGCAGCACCGGCAATGCCGCATCTGCTTCATAACCGATGCCGGCCGGGAGGATCAGCCGCTCGCCGGCCAGCAGCGCGTCACGCTCGTCCGCCGGCAGTAGCGGAGCGACCAGGCTCGCCTCGATCAGCGGCTCGGGCAGCAGGCCACGGCCCAGCTCTTCCAGCAGCGCCGCGTACTCGGCCATGCCCAGCCCGCTGCCGCCCCGTTCTTCCGCCAGGCGCAGGCCCGGCCAGCCCATGGCGCAGACTTCGCCCCAGGCGTCGCGGTCGACGCCCGTCTGCTGGAAGCGCAGACGGCGCACCCGGCCCAAGTCGCCGCCGCGCGGGACCAGGGAGGCGGCGCTGTCACGGATCAGCCGCAGGCGCTCTTCGCGCTCCTCGGCCATCGCGGTGTGGTCGGTCATTTCATCATTCCCGTGTCGGTTGAACAGCTCCGGCCGCCGCGGGCCGGTACTTGAAACTGCCGGTGGCGCTGGCGATCAGCTCGCCGGCTTCATCGAAAATTTCCGCCGCGCAGAAGCACAGCGTGCGGGTGCGCTTGAGCACCCGGCCGACGGCGTTGATCTCGCCGCGGGTGCTGCCCATGAAGTGGGTGGCCATGTCGATGGTGACCATCGAGCAACCCGGCATCTGCGCACGGATCGCGCCGGCCATGGCAGCGTCGAGCACGCTCATCAGCACGCCGCCGTGGAAGCTGTCGATGTAGTTCATCAGCTCCGGGCGGTGGCGCAGGCGTACCCGCACCACTTCGCCATCGACCCAGCGCTCCAGGCCGAGGAACTCCTGGAAGGTGTATCGATCGCGGGGGAACATGTCCGGCCCGGGCGCATGGGCGGCGCAGGTGAGATCGGTCATCGCAGGCTTTCCTCCGTGACGGGTTGGCCCAGCGGGCGGGCAGCGCTGTGCGCAGGCGCAGGCGCACGTGCGGGTGTAGCGGGCTGCGCCGTGCGCCCTTCGCGATTCGGGTCATACAGGCGGTTGGGGATCAGCAGCGCCGGGATCAGGCCGGTGATCACGTAGGTGATGCCCATCACCAGGAAGCCCGCGCCGATGGACACATGGGAGGCCAGCAGGCCGATGGCCGCCGGGGCCACCGCCGCGCCGATGCGGCCGAGGTTGTAGGAGGTGCCGACGGCGGCGCCGCGTACCTGGGTGGAGAAGCTCTCGGTCATGTAGGTGGCCAGCACGCCCACCGGTACGCCGTAGATGAAGCCGAACAGCGCGAGGATCCAGACGATGTTGTCCGGGGTGTGCCAGAACACGATCACCGGCATGAAGATCGCGGTGCCGATGGCGCCGGCGGCGAAGGTGGCGCGGCGGCCGAAGCGGTCCGAGGCGATCCCGGCCAGTACCTTGCCGAGGATCATCGCGGTGTAGGTTCCGACCATGTAGCCGGTCATGGACTTGAAGTTCATGCCCAGCTCGCTTTCCAGGTACGAGGGCATCCAGTTGTTGGTGCCGTAGTAGCCGAACAGCAGGAAGCACGAGGTGAGGCTCCACAGCAGGAACATGCGCCGGGTGGACGGATCGACCAGCAGTTGGCGCATGCCGCCGCTGGGCGCGCTCTGCTGGCGGTTGCTGGCGGCCTGCTGCAGCCGTTGCGCGCGGGCTGCCAGCCAGGACGGCGACTCCGGCACCCAGGGCCGCAGCGCCAGGCAGATCAGCGCCGCGCCGATCGCGGTGAAGAACAGCGCGCGCCAGCCGTAGTCGGGGATGATCTGCCCCGCGAGCACCGTCGCCACCAGGTAGCCGACCGTCCAACCAGCCTGCATGGTCGCCAGGATGGTGGTGCGGTACTTCGCGGTGACGAACTCGGACATCAGGATGTTGCAGGCGACGAACAGCGAGCCCAGGCCCAGCGAGGAGACGAAGCGGATCAGCGCAAAGGCCCAGAAGTTGTGCGCCAGCCCGAGCAGCGCGGTGCCCACGGAGAACACCAGGATGGTCCACGTCACCACCCGCACTCGGCCAAAGCGGTCGCACGCCCAGCCGCCGTAGATGCCGCCGATGGCCATGCCGGCCAGGGTGATGCTGCCCAGCGAACCGGCCTCGAAGTTGGAGAGGCCGAACTCGGCCTTCAGGCTGTTCAGGCTGTAGGCGAGGAACATCAGGTCCGCGCCATCGGCGAGCAGACCCAGGAAGCAGAAGAGGAAGGCGATCACCAGGGTCCGCCGCGGCATCGCGGTGGCCTGGGCCAAGCTGTCGGGTGCGTTCATTGTTGTTGTTCTCGCAGGTTGGTTGAGGTCGTCGCGCTATGCCCGCCCGGCGTGTTCTCCCATCTCCGGGGTCAGGCGCACGCGGCCGTTGTCCAGCACCACCACGTCGCGCTCGACGACGCGGGTGCGGAAGGAGCCGTCATTCCAGATTTCGGTACGCAGGGTTTCGCCGGGGAAAACCGGTGCGGAGAAGCGCACCTGCAGGTGGGCGAAACGCTCCGCGCGGTAGTCGGCCAAGCCGCGCAGCAGCGCGTGGAAGGCCACCCCCAGGGTGCACAGGCCGTGCAGGATCGGCCTGGGGAAACCACCGCGCGCCGCCGCTGCGGGGCTGGCGTGGATCGGGTTATCGTCGCCGTTCAGGCGGTAGTGCAGCGCCTGCTCGGGGCGAGTCGGCAGGTCGATGACCAGGTCCGGCGCCTGCTCGGGCAGGCGGTGCGGCAGGCTCAGCGACTGGCTGGCGCCACCGAAGCCGCCGTCACCGCGCAGGAAGGTGGTGCCGCGGGCAATCGCCAGCACCTCGCCGCTCTGCGCATCGCTGACGACCTTCTCGCTATAGAGCAGCGCGCCCTTGCCGGCGCCCTTGTCGACCAGCCCGGTGACGCGGGTGCGGCCGATCACTTCGCCTTCCACCGGCAGCGGCTTGAGCCATTCGATGCTCTGCTCGCCGTGGACCAGGCGCAGGGCATCGACGCCTGTGTCCGGGTTGCCCAGCCAGAAGCCGGGGTGACCGAGCACCACCGCCATGCAGGGCAGCGCTTGCAGCTCACGATTGGCGTCGACGAAGGTCAGCTGGTGCTCGTCCATCGGGTCCGCGCCGAGGCCGACCGACAGCGCATAGAAGGCGCTGTCGTGGCGGCTGAAACGCTGGCGTACTTCCGGGATCGGGTAATTCAGCAGGTGCTCAGGATTCAGCGCCATGGGCCACCTCCTGCACTTCCAGCACCGCGTCGGCGGCCCAGGCGCCCTGCCCTTCGGGCATGGCGAAGACCGGGTTGAGGTCCACCGAACGCAGGCGCGGGCCGGCCTCTGCAGCGAATTGCGAGAGCTGCGAGAGAACGCGCGACAGGGCCTTGATATCGGTCACCGGGCGACCACGGGCGCCCAGCAGCAGCGGCGCGCCCTTGATGCTGCGGATCATCTGCTCGGCTTCGCCGACACCGAACGGGCAGCGGCGGAACACTACGTCCTTGAGCACCTCGACGAAGATGCCGCCAAGGCCGAACACCGCCACCGGACCGAACTGCGGGTCGCGCTGGATGCCCATGAAGCACTCGACGCCGCCCTGCAGCTGGCGCGCCACCAGCACGCCATCGAGGCGGGCGTGCGGCGCATGCTCGGCGGCGCGTTCGAGCAGCAATGCATACCCTTCGCGTACGGCCTGGGCGCTGCCGACGTTGAGCAGCACGCCGCCGATTTCCGACTTGTGCAGGATGTCCGCCGAGGCGATTTTCAGCACCACCGGGAAGCCGATCTGTTCGGCAAACGCGGCGGCTTCCGCAGCGCTTTTCAGCACACGTTCGGGCGCCGATTCGATGCCGGCGCGCGCCAGCAATTGCTTGGCTTCGGCCTCACCGGGCGTGCTGGCCGGCAGCTCGACGCCACCGGGCACAGGAATGCTGCGCAGCGGCCGGGCGAACGCTTCGCCCAACTGGCCCATGGCCTGGATGGCGCGCACGGCGCGGGTCGGGTCCTCGAACAGGGCGAAGCCGGCCTTCTGGTAAGGCGCCAGCTCCTCGCCCTCGCCCATCACCGAGACCACGAACAGGCGGTCCGGATGGTCGGCCTTGATCCGCGCGAATTGCTCGGCCAGGCGCGGGCCGATGGAGGCGGCGGTGCCGGCCTGGGTGAAGAAGGCGATCAGCGAACGATAGCCGCCGTCCACCACCATGGACTCGGTGAAATCGTGCACCAGGCTCAGGTCGTTGAGCGCCTGGGCCGTGCAGTCCACCGGGTTCAGCGGCGAGGCATAGTGCAGGCGCTGTTTCAGTCGCGCCTGAGCCTCTTCCGGCATCGGCGGCATGGGCAGCCCAACGTCCTCGGCAGCGTCGCTGACAATGATCCCGGCGCCACCGCTGACGGTGATCATCCCCAGGCTGTTGTTCACCGGGTAGATGCGCTGGGTGGCGAGGTAGGCGATGTCCACCAGCTCTTCGGTGGTGCGCGCGCGGACCACCGCGTAGTCGGCCAGCACCGCATCGAGCACCTTGTCGTCGCCAGCCAGGGAGGCGGTGTGTGACATGGCCGCGCGGCCACCCAGCTCGCTGCGCCCGACCTTGTGCAGGATCACCGGCTTGCCGGCGCGATGGGCCGCTTCGAGGGCGGCGAGGAAGCTGTCGACATTGCGGATGGATTCGGCGTAGGCCATCACCACGTCGACCTCCGGCGATTCCACCAGCCAGCCGATGGCGTCGCCCAGGGTGACGTCGGCTTCGTTGCCGGTGGCGACGCAGATCGGCGTACCCAGCCCGCGCTGCCGCGACAGACCCAGCAGGTGTGCGCCGTAGGCGCCGGACTGGGTGGCGATGCCGACGCGCCCGGCCAGCGGGATGCCGCGCTCCAGGCTGGTGGAGAAGAAGGCGTAGTAGCCCAGGTTGGCGTTGAACACGCCCAGGGCGTTCGGCCCCAGCAGGCGCATGTTCGCCGCGCGGGCGGCCTCGACGATGGCGTCCTGCATGGCCACGCCTTCCTCGCCGACTTCGCTGAAGCCGGAGGAGAACACGATGGCGCTGCGCGCGCCCTTGCGGCCCAGTGCCTGGACGGTCTCCAGCACCTGCGGCGCCGGCACCGCGATGATCGCCACGTCCGGCGCCTCAGGCAGTGCGTCGACACTGGCGTAGGCCGGCAGGCCCTGGATTTCGGTGCGATTGGGGTTGACCGGCAGGATGCGGCCGGTGAAGCCGTTGCGCAGCATGTAGGCGATGGGGCGGCCACCGATGCGGTGCGGGTCGCTGGAAGCGCCGACCACGGCGACCGAGCGTGGCTGGATCAGCGGGGTAAGGCTGGCGAAGCCTGTGCGTTGCAAGTGACTCACTGACATGACGTTCCACCTGAACAGATGACGGGTGCCGGACTAGGTCGTCCCGGCGCGAGGGCGAACGCGTCCACGGCGGGCCGCCCGCTTATCGCAGGTGGCCACCGGGAGGGCGTCCTGCCCGGATTTCAGAGCACGTTCTGGGTGCCGAGCAGCGCGGTGACCTGGCTGGACAAGGTGCCGCCGTTGCCGTGCAGCAGGGCGATATCGGCCTTCTTCAACTGGCGTTCACCGGCCTGTCGGCGCAACTGCGTAACCGCCTCGATGATCAGGAACATGCCGTACATGCCCGGATGCACACAGGACAGCCCGCCGCCGTTGGTGTTCACCGCCAGCTCGCCGCCAGGAGCGATGCGTCCGCCCTGGACGAAGCGACCGCCCTCGCCCTTCGGGCAGAAGCCGAGGTCTTCGAGGAACAGGATCGTATTGATGGTGAAGGCGTCGTAGACCATCACCAGGTCGATGTCCGCGTGCTTCACACCGGCCATCTGCATGGCGCGCGGGCCACTCTCGGAAGCGGCAGTGACGGTGAGGTCGGGCATGGCAACGATGGAGCGGTGCCACTGTGCGCCGGCCGCGCCGAGGAAGTAGATCGGCGCCCTGGGCAGGTCCCGCGCGCGGTCGGCGCGCACCATCACACAGGCGCCACCGCCGTCGGTGACCAGGCAGCAGTCGGCCTTGCTCAGCGGGTCGCTGACCATCCGCGCAGCGAGCACCTCATCGATGCTCAGCGGGCCACGGGCGAAGGCCTCGGGATTGAGGTTGGCCCAGCCCCGTGCGGCCACGGCCACTTCGGCCAGGTGCTCGCGGGTGGTGCCGTATTGATGCATGTGCCGGCTGGCAGCCAGCGCGTAGGCGGTGATCGGGTGGCGCGGCTGGTAGGGCGTTTCGTGCCACTGCGGCTCGCTCATCGATACCAGCTTGCCGCCGGCGGTGCGCTGGTTGGAGCCATAGCAGATCAGCGCCGCGTCACACAGGCCGGCCTCCAGGGCCAGGGTTGCCTGCAGAAGATGCAGCTCGAAGCTGGAGCCGCCGACATTGGTGCCATCGACGAACTTCGGCTTGATGCCCAGGTATTCGCAGACCGAGAGGGTCGGGAAGGCGTGGGAGCTGGTGGCCGAGAACACCGCGTCGATGTCCGAGAGCGCAAGCCCTGCATCGGCGATGGCTTTCATCGAGGCCTGGCCGAGCAGCTCCATGGCGCTGTAGCCATGGGCTTCGCCGATACCGGCGCTGCCGATGCCGACGATGGCGGTCTTGCCGCGCAGGACCTGGCTCATGGCTGCACCTCCGCCAGGGGCTCGAAGACGACGACAGGGCCGCTGTCCTGCTGGGCGATGCGCGCTTTCACGCGAGTACCGATGGGCAGGCTGAGATGGCCTTCGATGCGCGACATCATGCGCACGCCTTCATCCAGGTCGACCAGGGCGATGTTGTAGTCACCGCTGCGGGCGCGGTTGACGGTCAAGGCATAAAGAGTGCCCAGGCCACTGGCGGGGACCCATTCCAGGTCCGTTTCGCCGCTGCCGGGCACCTGGGTGCGCGGGTAGAACACATGCCGGCCGGTGGAGGCGCTGCGCTGCAACATGAAGCGGCCCTGGGCGAGAAACGCGAGGTACTGCGCCTCGGGCCCTGGCATGCTGCGGTCGGGGAAATCCACCATTGAGGTTTCTCCTTTGTTCTTGTTCTGCCTTTGTTGCAAAGTGCGTTACCGCCCATGCCAAGCCAGCTTCCAGGAAGCCGTTGCAGGCGTCGCAGGGTCAGAATACATTCACAATACTGAATGTCAATCAGAATACAGAATATGATAACTGAAAAGACCGTCGAAGAAGCCAGCAGCAAACGCACCAGCAGCGCCAAGGATGTCGGCGCAGTGGTGAACGCCATCCAGATCCTTCGCCACCTGGCCAATGCCGAAGGCCCCGAGGGCGCGACCGCCATCGCCCGCGCCACGGGAGTCAGCCCGAGCACCACCTTCAACATCCTGCGCACCCTGACCAACGAGCAACTGACCTCATTCGACAACGACACCAAGACCTACCGCCTGGGGCTGGGTCTGTCGGAACTGGCAGTGAGCTTCATCGGCCGCAGCTACGCCGACCTTATCCAGCCGGAACTGGAACGCCTGAGCACCAGCCACAACATCCTGATCACCCTCTGGCAGGTCACCGACGACGCCCACATCCGCGTGATCGCCGTCTCCGCGCCAACCGTGGCGCACGTCAACGTCGCCGTCGGCTCGCGCCTGCCGGAACTGGTCGGCGCCGCAGGCCGCTGCATCGCCGGCCTGCGCAACCTGCCGGACGACGAACTGCGCCGCCGCCTGACCCGTGTGCGCTGGGAGAACCCGCCAAGCTTCGAGGAATACCGCAGCGATGCCGCCGCCACCCTGGAGCGCGGCTGGGCCATCGACCAGGACCACCTCTACCGCGGCGTCAGCATGGTCGCCAGCGCGATCATCGACCACGACCGCCAGCCACGCTTCATCATTTCCGGCATCGGCATCAGCGCCCAGCATGAGCGCGAGAAGCTCGAGCAGATCGGCGCCAGCCTGCACGAGACAGCCCGCTTCATCAGCCGCTCGCTATTCCCCCAGGGGAATTCCAGCCAGTCGGAATGACGGAAATTTCATTCAGCATGAGAAATGACATTCATATAAATGTCTTTTTTCAGCTGAATGCATGACCCGAAGCCAACAGACGATCAGCAAAATCCGTCTTCGGGCAGGGCATTGCCGCCCGCGACCCTGCGCCGGGGTCGCTCGGTTCCCGATGCGACTGATGGCAGCGATATTCGCAGGCAGGCCCCCACAGCCGCGAATATCGCCGGTATCATGGCAAGTCCTGGTGGAGTCCTGGCGGTACCATCAAGCGGGGGACGTCGCTCCCCCCGCGTAGCGGAATCCTGGTGATTCAGGCAGCGCCCGCCGTCAGGGTCCCGAAATCACCATGCGGATGCTCGTCCGCCATGCCCTGGCAGACGAATGGCCGCAGGCAATCCCATTGAATGAGGCAACCATGGAACAGAAAGACATCGACTGGGGCGCGCTCGGATTCGATTACATCAAGACCGACTTCCGCTACATCTCCCACTGGCGCGATGGCCTCTGGGACGACGGCAAGCTGACCGAAGACAACACCCTGCACATCAGCGAAGGCTCCTCGGCCCTGCATTACGGCCAGCAGTGCTTCGAAGGCCTGAAGGCCTACCGCTGCAAGGACGGCTCGATCAACCTGTTCCGCCCGGACCAGAACGCCGCACGCATGGCCCGCAGTTGCGCCCGCGTACTGATGCCGCAGGTTTCCGAACAGCAGTTCATCGACGCCTGCCGCCAGGTGGTCCGCGCCAACGAGCGCTTCATTCCCCCGTACGGCTCCGGCGGCGCGCTGTACCTGCGCCCGTTCGTGATCGGCGTGGGCGACAACATCGGCGTGCGCCCGGCTCCGGAATTCATCTTCTCGGTGTTCTGCATCCCGGTCGGCGCCTACTTCAAGGGCGGCATGAGGCCCCATGACTTCGTGATCTCCACCTACGACCGCGCCGCGCCCAACGGCACCGGCGCCGCCAAGGTCGGTGGCAACTACGCCGCCAGCCTGATGCCGGGCGCCCAGGCCAAGAAAGACGGCTTCGCCGACTGCATCTACCTCGACCCGGCCACCCACAGCCGCATTGAGGAAGTGGGCTCGGCCAACTTCTTCGCCATCACCCACGACAACGAGTTCGTCACCCCGCGCTCCAGCTCGGTGCTGCCGGGCATCACCCGTCTGTCGCTGATGCAACTGGCCGAACAGCGCCTGGGCCTGAAAGTGGTCGAAGGCGACGTGCAGATCGACGACCTGGCGCGCTTCAAGGAAGCCGGCGCCTGCGGTACCGCCGCGGTGATCACCCCGATCGGCGGCATCCAGTACAAGGACAACCTGCACGTGTTCTTCAGCCGCGAAGACGTCGGCCCGGTGACCCGCCGCCTCTACGAAGAGCTGACCGGCATCCAGAAGGGTGACGTGGAAGGTCCGGAAGGCTGGGTCGTCAAGGTCTGAACCTGACAGCTCGCTGAAACAGAAACGCCGCGATGCCGAGAGGCATCGCGGCGTTTTTCATTCGGTTGTGCGCAAGAGTCATCGCTCCACGGACCGTTCGCGAGCAAGCTCGCTCCTACAAGCCCGCTCCGGCGCGCTCTTCGCAGCGAACCGAAAGGCACGAGGCTACCGCAGACGAAGCCCGCCCCCGCACAGGCTCGAACCTCAGGCCGGGCTGGGCAGCGCCGGCTGGCACAGCAGCCAGTCATGCAGCAAAGCCTGCAGCTCCTCGAACTTCACCGGCTTGGCCATGTAGTCGCTCATTCCAGCGGCCAGGCAGCGCTCGCGGTCGCCGCTATGGCTGTGGGCGGTAATCGCCAGCACGGGAAGATCGGCGCAACCCGGCAGGGTGCGAATCGCCCGGCAGGTGGCGAAGCCGTCCATCACCGGCATCTGGCAATCCAGCAACACCGTATCGATCGCCTCCCGACGCAGGAGCTCGATGGCCTCGGCGCCATTGTCGGCCGTGCGCACGCGATAACCGAGCTTGAGCAGCATGCCGCGAATTACCAGTTGATTGATGGCGTTGTCTTCCACCACCAGCACGGTGCACTGGTCGGGGCTGCGCAGCACCTGGCCGCCGGCACGGCGTGGCGGCGGCGCGATGCTCTGCACCGGCTGGCCGACCTGCAACTCCAGGCTGAAGCGGCTGCCCTGCCCCGGCACGGATTCATGCACCAACTCACCGCCCAGCAGCGCCACCAATTTGCGGCACAGCGCCAGGCCAATCCCCAGGCCGCCGTACTCGCGGGTGAGCGAGCCGTCGATCTGGAAGAAGCGCTGGTACAGCACGCCGTCCGGCGGCGTGGAGAAGCCAATTCCGCTGTCCTGCACCTCGATGCGCAGCGCCAGCCCTTCACTGTTCGGCACACCGGCTACGCGCAGATTCACCCCACCCTGGTGCGTGAACTTGATGGCGTTGTCGATCAGGTAGCCCAGCGCCTGGGCCAGCTTGCCGGCGTCGCCTTCGAGGGTGTCGGGCAGGCTCTCATCCAGTTGCAGCACGAAGCGCAGCCCGCGCTCCTCGGCGCGCGGCGCGTACTGCGCGCGCAGGCCATCGCACAGGCCGCGCAGGCTGAAAGGCTCGCGGCGCGGGTAGAGCTTGCCGGCCTGCAACTCGATCAGCGCAAGAATGTCGTTGACCATGCGCATCATGTCGCGCGCCGAGCCGGTGGCGGTCTTGTGGTACTGGGTCAGCTCGATGTCCATGGGCACCGTCTGCATCAGTTCCAGCGAACCGATCACCCCGCTCATGGGCGTGCGCAATTCATGGGTGACGGTGGCGAGGAACTCGTCCTTCAGGCGGTTGCTGCTGGCCAGCTCCAGGTTCAGCTGCTCCAGCTTGCGGCTGGTTTCCTGGAGGATACGCGTGCGCTCTTCCTTCATGGCGTTGATGCGGTCGGCCAGCGCCAGGGACAGCAGGCCGACCTCCAGCGCCGAGCCGATCTGGCTGGCGTACATAGTCAGGAATACATTGGGCAGCAAGCCCAACACCATCAACGTGTTGATCACCCCGCCGAGCAGGAAGGCGCTCCAGGCGAAGATGAAGTAACGCGCCACACGCATGCCGCGCAACCAGGCGACGATGCCGGCGGTGAAGATCACCACGGTAAACGCCAGCGCCAGGTAGGTGGCCAGGCGCAGGGCAATGGCGTAGCTGACGGTGAGCGCCAGCACCATCACCAGTGCGCCGACGCCCATCAAGACGCGCAGGATGCGGTCGATCCACAGGCTGTGCTCGCGGGTATGCAGGAAGCTGCGGGCGAACTGACAGCCGAACAGCCCGGCCGAACCGATCAGGAACGGCGTGGAAGCATTGGCCCACCAGGGATTGTTCGGCCAGAAGTATTCGATGCCGGCGCCGTTGACCGAGATCTGATAGAAGCCGAACGAGGCGATATAGAGGATGTAATAGAGGTAGCTGGTGTCGCGCACGCTGAGGAAGATGAACAGGTTGTAGATCAGCATCACCAGCAGCACGCCATAAATGATGCCCAGCACGTAGATGCGCTGCGGTTGTTCTTCCAGATAGGCCTTGGGCGACCACAGCGTCAGCGGCGCCTGGATCGAGCCCTGACTCTCCAGACGCAGGTAGGCGCGCAGCGGCTTGCCCGGCTCCAGCTTGAGATCGAACAGGTAGTTGTTCTGGCGGATCGGCCGGCTGTCGAACGGCAAGGTATCGCCAGTGCGCTGGGCGAGCTTGAAGCCGCCATTGCCATCGGGCAGGTAGAGATCGAGCTTGTCCAGCGGCGGGTAAGCCAGCTCCAGCAGCCAGTTGGCCGGGTCGCGCGAGGCCTGCGGCTGGTAGTCCAGGTCCAGGCGCAGCCAGAACACCGAGCGCGAATAGCCGGCATTGAGCACGTCGCGCTCATGGGGGCGGAAGCTGGCGGCCAGCGCCGGCGAGCTGATCTCGGCGATATCGGCGGTGCCGCGCACGTCCTCGAAGACATCCATCGCCCGCCCGAGCAGCAGTTGCCCCACGTGCTCGTCGAAGCTGATGGCGCTCGCCACTGGCGAGAGGATGAGAAGGATCAGGAAGATCAGCCAGTGCCGCATGGTGCCCCGCAGTGCCACCGACAGCCGCGCCGGAGATCCCCATCTCCCGCTTTGGCGCGCCGTGGAGGCGTTGTGTTGGAATCGGCGAACTCTAGCACAGGCCTTGTGCCCCGTGGCATTCGACCATCCGGACAGGGCGCGGCCGGGCGATGCGCAATGGACCGTTCGGTCAGCTCAGCAGCGCATTTTGGTGATAAGCTCCCGCGCCATGAAAACACCTGCCTCCCGTCCCGTAGTGCTCTGCCTGTCCGGCCACGACCCCAGTGGCGGCGCCGGTCTGCAGGCCGATATCGAAGCCCTGATCGCCCAA
The DNA here is from genome assembly GCF_020401845.1 of Pseudomonas sp. HS-18. Lineage (NCBI taxonomy): Bacteria > Pseudomonadati > Pseudomonadota > Gammaproteobacteria > Pseudomonadales > Pseudomonadaceae > Pseudomonas > Pseudomonas sp. HS-18. The sequence continues at coordinate 807,138 of NZ_CP084413.1, read as the reverse complement.
GGCTGCCACGCGGCGCCCACCGTCACCGCGCTGACCGTTCAGGATACCGTCAACGTTTCCGACTTCCGCGTGCTCGACCGCGAGTGGGTGCTGGCCCAGGCCAACGCGGTGATCGCCGACCTGCCGGTGGCGGCGGTCAAGCTGGGCATGCTCGGCTCGGTGCAGATGGTCGACACCGTCGTCGAGATCATGCAATCGCTGCCCGGCATCCCGCTGGTCTGCGACCCGGTGCTGCGCGCCGGCGGCGGCGGCTCGCTGGGCAAGGACGACGTCGGCTACGCCATGCGCGAGCGCCTGCTGCCGATTGCCGCAGTCGCCACGCCGAACCTGCCGGAAGCGCGCATTCTCGCCGAGCTGCCCGAAGGCACCGCGGACCAATGCGCCGACAAGCTGTTGCCTTATATCCAGACCCTGCTGATCACCGGCGGCCACGGCGACGAGTCCGAAGTGCACAATCGCCTGTACACCCGCGACGGCCAGCGCCACACCTTCACCTGCCAGCGCCTGCCCGGCAGCTACCACGGCTCGGGCTGCACCCTGGCGAGTACCCTCGCCGGCCGCCTGGCCTTGGGCGAGGAACTGGTCAGCGCGGTGCGCAGCGCCCTGGACTACACCTGGCGCACCCTGCGTGACGCGGAAGCACCCGGCCACGGCCAGTACGTGCCGCGCCGCCTGCCACTGGACTATTGCAACTGATTCACGGATCAACCGTACGAAGATCGAGGCACCGATGAAACTGCGCGGACTCTACGCCATCACCGACAGCCAGCTGCTCGACGGCGGCCGCCTGCTGCCCTACGTCGAAGCCGCCCTGAAAGGCGGCGCCAAGCTGCTGCAGTACCGCGACAAGTCCGACGACGCCTCGCGCCGCCTGCGTGAAGCCGAGGCGCTGCGCGATCTCTGCGCGCGCTACGGCGCTACGCTGCTGATCAACGACGACGCCGAACTGGCCGCGCGCTTGGGTGTCAGCGTGCACCTGGGCCAGACCGATGGCTCGCTGGCCGCGGCCCGCGCTCTGCTCGGCCGCAATGCCGTCATCGGCGGCACCTGCCACGCCAGCCTCGACCTGGCCGAGAAGGCCATTGCCGAAGGCGCCAGCTACGTCGCCTTCGGTCGCTTCTTCACGTCCCAGACCAAACCGGGCGCGTCCGCCGCCAGCCTCGAATTGCTGGAACAGGCCAAGGCGCGCTTCAACGTGCCGCTGGTGGCCATCGGCGGCGTGACCCTGGAAAACGCGCCGGAGCTGATCGCCCGCGGCGCCGACATGATCGCCGTGATCCACGCGCTGTTCGCCGCCGACTCCCCGGCCGAAGTCGAACAACGCGCGCGCGCCTTCAGCCAACTCTTCGAAACCCGCTGAGCGCCCACGCGCCCGGCCCTTCACAGCTTCGCGAGGTACACCATGTCCCGTTCCGAAACGCTTTTCGCCAATGCCCAGAAACACATCCCCGGTGGCGTGAACTCGCCGGTGCGCGCGTTCAAGAGCGTCGGCGGCACCCCGCTGTTCTTCAAGCATGCGGAAGGCGCCTACGTGGTGGACGAGGATGACAAGCGCTACGTCGACTACGTCGGCTCCTGGGGCCCGATGATCCTCGGCCACAGCCACCCGGACGTGCTCGACGCCGTGCGCAAGCAACTCGACCACGGCCTGTCCTACGGCGCACCGACCGCGCTGGAAGTGGAAATGGCCGATCTGGTCTGCTCGCTGGTCCCGTCCATGGACATGGTGCGCATGGTCAGCTCCGGCACCGAAGCCACCATGAGCGCCATCCGCCTTGCCCGCGGCTACACCGGCCGCGACAGCATCATCAAGTTCGAAGGCTGCTACCACGGCCACTCCGACAGCCTGCTGGTGAAAGCCGGCTCCGGCGCCCTGACCTTCGGCGTACCGAACTCCCCCGGCGTACCGGCGGCCTTCGCCAAGCACACCCTGACCCTGCCCTTCAACGACATTGCCGCCGTCGAGAAGACCCTGGGCGAAGTCGGCAAGGAAGTGGCGTGCATCATCGTCGAGCCGGTCGCCGGCAACATGAACTGCGTGCCGCCGGCCCCCGGCTTCCTCGAAGGCCTGCGCCGCCTGTGCGACCAGCACGGCGTGGTGCTGATCTTCGACGAAGTGATGACCGGCTTCCGCGTCGCCCTGGGCGGCGCCCAGGCGCACTACGGCATCACCCCGGACCTGTCGACCTTCGGCAAGATCATCGGTGGCGGCATGCCGGTAGGCGCCTTCGGCGGCAAGCGCGAGATCATGGAGCAGATCTCCCCGCTGGGCCCGGTCTACCAGGCCGGCACCCTGTCGGGTAACCCGCTGGCCATGGCCGCCGGCCTGACCACCCTGCGCCTGATCAGCCGCCCCGGCTTCCACGACGAGCTGACCACCTACACCACCCGCATGCTGCAGGGCCTGCAGGAGCGTGCCGACGCTGCCGGCATCCCCTTAGTGACCACCCAGGCGGGTGCCGCAATGTTCGGCCTGTACTTCACCGGCGCCGACGACATCGTCACCTTCGACGATGTGATGACCAGCGACGCGGAACGCTTCAAGCGCTTCTTCCACCTGATGCTGGACGCTGGCGTGTACCTGGCTCCGAGTGCCTTCGAGGCTGGCTTCACCTCCATCGCCCACGGTGAAACCGAGCTGAAGCTGACCCTGGACGCTGCCGAGCGCGCTTTCGCCGCCCTCAAGTAAGCCCTCCCGCGAAGGCGCCCAGGCGGGCGCCTTCCGCTCTGGACCGAGGCTTTCACAGCGTTACGCCGGCGCTACGCCAACCCTGCCGCCGCTGGCATTTCCAGTAAAAAAACAGAAAAGAAGGTAAAGACTTTGTAAGGAAGCGCCCGCTTATTTCATAATGTGAAGGCTGGCGCATTTCGCTGGCCGGGTTTTGCCCGCCCCGATTCTGGAGGCCGTTTCTCCCCATGTACCGTTCCGGTCGCACCCTGCTGGGTTGCCTGTTGCTTGCACTGCCCCTGTTCACTCAGGCGGGCGGCAACTCGCTGCTGATTCCAGCCACCGGACGCTGCACCCTCAACACCGTGCCCGAACAGCTGCAACAGGCCCTGGCCAGCTGCCAGCAGGCCGCCAATGCCGGCGACGCACAGGCACAGTTCGAGCTGGGGGAGTTCTTCTACACCGGCGAACGCGCCCCGCGCGACTTCCAGGCCGCCCTGCACTGGTATGAGAAGGCTTCGCTGCAGGGCCACGCCGACGCACAACTGCGCCTGGGCACCATGTTCTTCCGCGGCGAAGGCGTGAAGGCCAACAACGTACAGGCCTACATCGTGCTGAAGATGGCTGCGGTCAACGGCGCCGAAGACGCCATGGACAGCGCCGACCTGGTCGCCGAGCAGATGAACAAGGACGAACTGGACATCGCCACCAAGGTGCTCGGGCAGATCTTCCGCAATTACCTGATCGAACTGCAGACCGCCGGCAACTCGCCGTTCTCGCCGCTGCCCTGACCCAGACGCCACTCCCTGCAGGAGCGAGCTTGCTCGCGAACAGGACTATTGGGCTGACTTCGGCGTTGGGCAGTTCGCGAGCGAACTCCTACGAAGGACAAAATGCGCTGATGAATCAGCTGTCCTTGCCCGGCATCGGCATGGGGAACGGCATCACGTTGCCGGTGATCTTGGCATCGCTGATCTTCGCGGTGCCCAGACGCTCGACTTCATCGATACGGATGATCGAATGCAGCGGCACGAAGCTGCGGATGACGCCGTCGAACTGCGCCTTGAGCTTTTCCTCGCTGGGGTCCACCACCACCTGGGTGCGCTCGCCGAAGACGAACTCCTCGATCTCCAGGAAACCCCACAGATCGCTCTGGTAGATCTGCTTGGCGTACATCTCGTACACCTGGCCCTGGTTGAGGAAGACCACCTTGTAGATCGGGTTCTCGCGCTTGCTCATGAACGAAGGATGACAGCTTTGCAAAAAGGGCACGCAGCATAACACAGGCAACCATCCCCCACGCGCCGCCGCTGGTAGACACAAGCGGCGAGGCATATAATGCGCGGTCATTTTTTAACCAGACCAAGACAGGTTCCATGGCCAAGAAGCTTTTCATCCAGACCCACGGCTGCCAGATGAACGAGTACGACAGCTCGCGCATGGCCGATCTGCTGGGTGAACACCAGGCCCTGGAAATCACCGAAAAGGCCGAAGAAGCCGACGTCATTCTGCTCAATACCTGCTCGATCCGCGAGAAGGCGCAGGAGAAGGTGTTTTCCGAACTGGGCGCCTGGCGCGTGCTCAAACAGCAGAACCCGGACCTGGTGATCGGCGTCGGCGGCTGCGTGGCCAGCCAGGAAGGCGCGGCGATCCGCGAGCGTGCGCCGTACGTGGACGTGGTGTTCGGCCCACAGACCCTGCATCGCCTGCCGGAGATGATCGACGCTGCCCGCGCTACCCGCAAACCCCAGGTAGACGTGTCCTTCCCGGAGATCGAGAAGTTCGACCGCCTGCCCGAGCCACAGGTCAACGGCCCTACCGCCTTCGTCTCGGTCATGGAAGGCTGCAGCAAGTACTGCACCTTCTGCGTGGTGCCCTACACCCGCGGCGAGGAAGTCAGCCGCCCGTTCGATGACGTACTCGCCGAGGTCATCCACCTGGCCGAGAACGGTGTGAAGGAAGTCACTTTGCTGGGCCAGAACGTCAACGGCTACCGCGGCCAGACCCACGACGGCCGCCTGGCCGACTTCGCCGAACTGATCCGCGTGGTCGCCGAAGTCGATGGCATCGAGCGCATCCGCTACACCACTTCGCATCCGCTGGAGTTCTCCGACTCGCTGATCGCCGCCCACGCCGAGGTGCCGGAACTGGTGAAGTTCGTCCACCTGCCGGTGCAGGCCGGTTCGGACCGCATCCTGGCGGCGATGAAGCGCAACCACACCGCGCTGGAATACAAGTCGCGCATCCGCAAGCTGAAGGCGGCGGTGCCGGATATCTGCATCAGTTCGGATTTCATCATCGGCTTCCCCGGCGAGACCGAGAAGGACTTCGAGCAGACCCTGAAGCTGGTGGAGGACGTCGGTTTCGACTTCTCCTTCTCCTTCATCTACAGCTCGCGTCCGGGCACCCCGGCTGCCGACCTGGTGGACGATACCCCCGACGAAGTGAAGAAGCAGCGCCTGCTGATCCTCAACAGCCGCCTGAACCAGCAAGGCTTCGAGATCAGCCGACGGATGGTCGGGACCATCCAACGCATCCTCGTCACCGACTACGCCAAGCGCGACCCGGGCCAGCTCCAGGGCCGCACCGAGAACAACCGCGTGGTCAACTTCCGCTGCGACAATCCGCGCCTGATCGGCCAGTTCGTCGACGTGGAAATCTACGAGGCACTGCCCAATTCCCTGCGCGCGACCCTGGTGGAAGCACGTCACTGAACCTCGACCGTTGAATCCCCCGTTGGCGACTGAACTTTCGTACTCGCTCGCCGGGGGTTATTCTTCGACCATCTCCCTTTGCAGCACGGCGACCTAGACAGCCCTTGAACGCCCCCCTGGACATCCATCGTTTCATGCTCGAGCCCTTCGAGGCCCGCAGCTTCGCCAACCTGTGCGGCCAGTTCGACGAACACCTGCACCAGATCGAGAAGCGCCTCGGCATCGAGATCCGCAACCGCGGCAACCAGTTCGAACTGGTCGGCGACCCCGAGCGCACCCAGGCAGCCGAAAACCTCCTGCAACGCCTCTACCGCGAAGTGCAGAACGGCACCGAGATGACGCCCGACCTGGTTCACCTGTTCCTGCAGGAATCCGGCCTGGAAGAACTCTCCGTGGAGCCCGTGGTCCCGCTGGTGACGCTCAAGACCCGCCAGGCACACATTCGCCCTCGCGGCGCGAACCAGCAGCGCTACGTCAAGGCTATCCTCGACCACGACATCAACTTCGGCATCGGTCCGGCCGGCACCGGCAAGACCTACCTCGCCGTCGCCTGCGCCGTGGACGCCCTGGAGCGCGAGCAGATCCGCCGCATCCTGCTGGTGCGCCCGGCGGTGGAAGCCGGCGAGAAGCTCGGCTTCCTGCCCGGCGACCTGTCGCAGAAGATCGACCCCTACCTGCGCCCGCTGTATGACGCGCTCTACGAGATGCTCGGTTTCGAGACCGTGGCCAAGCTGATCGAACGCCAGGTCATCGAGGTCGCGCCGCTCGCCTACATGCGCGGCCGCACGCTGAGCAACAGCTTCATCATCCTCGACGAAAGCCAGAACACCACGATGGAACAGATGAAGATGTTCCTCACCCGGATCGGCTTCGGCTCCACCGCGGTGATCACCGGCGACGTCACCCAGGTCGACCTGCCCAAAGGCACCCGCTCGGGCCTCAAGCACGTGATGGAAGTGCTGCGCGACGTCCCCGGCATCAGCTTCACCCACTTCAAGTCCAAGGACGTCGTGCGCCACCCACTGGTGCAGCGCATCGTCGATGCCTACGACGCCTATGAGAACCGCCTGACCGGCGTAGAAGGCCAGGGCAACAAGAATGCTTGAACTGGACCTGCAGGTCGCCTCCGACGCGGCCGGCCTGCCAAGCGAAGCCGAGTTCAGAACCTGGTGCGAACTGGCCCTGCGCCAGCGCCAGAATGATTCTGAACTCACCATCCGCCTGGTGGACGAAGCCGAAGGGCGCGAACTGAACAAGACCTGGCGGCACAAGGACTACGCCACCAACGTACTGTCCTTCCCCGCCGATGTTCCCGATGAGCTTCTGGATATCCCGCTGCTGGGCGACCTGGTGATCTGCGCCCCCGTGGTTATCCGCGAGGCCGCCGAACAGGGCAAGTCCGTGCAGGCCCACTGGGCCCACCTCGTCATCCACGGCTGCCTCCATCTGCTCGGCTACGATCACATCGACGATGTGGAAGCAGAGGAAATGGAAGGCCTGGAACGGGAATTGCTGGCTGAACTGGGTCACCCGGCCCCCTATGCGGCCGATGAAGAATAAAAGCCACTGAGCAGGAATGATGAGCGAAGACCGATCGAGCAATGGGCACAAGTCGTGGTTGGACAAGATCACCCAGGCTTTTGCCCATGAGCCGAGAAACCGCCAGGAGCTGCTGGAGCTGCTGCGCGAAGCCCACGACAACAAGCTGCTCGACAGCGAAGCGTTGTCCATCGTCGAAGGCGCAATCCAGGTAGCGGACCTCCAAGTCCGCGACATCATGGTGCCGCGCTCGCAGATGATCAGCATCAAGGCCACCCAGACCCCGCGCGAGTTCCTGCCGGCGATCATCGACGCGGCGCACTCGCGCTACCCCGTGGTGGGCGAGAGCCTGGACGACGTCATGGGTGTGCTGCTGGCCAAGGACCTGCTGCCGCTGATCCTTCACGACAACGCCCACTCCTTCAATATCAAGGACCTGCTGCGGCCGGCCACCTTCGTGCCGGAGTCCAAGCGCCTGAACGTGCTGCTGCGCGAATTCCGTGCGAACCACAACCACATGGCCATCGTCATCGACGAGTACGGCGGCGTGGCGGGACTGGTGACCATCGAGGACGTGCTGGAGCAGATCGTCGGCGATATCGAGGACGAGCACGACGTCGAGGAAGACAGCTACATCAAGCCATTGCCCAGCGGCGATTTCATCGTCAAGGCACTGACCCCGGTAGAAGCCTTCAACGATTTCTTCGGCGCGGAATTCTCTGACGAAGAATTCGACACCGTCGGCGGCGTCGTGATGAGCGCCTTCGGCCACCTGCCCAAGCGCAACGAAACCACCGAACTGGGCGGCTTCCGTTTCCGCGTGCTCAACGCGGACAGCCGCCGCCTGCACCTGCTGCGTCTGACCCCGCTGCAGGATTAAGAGGCAGACACCTGTAGGAGCGAGCTTGCTCCCGAACCAACTCCGCTGCGAGGGCAGCTCGCGAGCAAGCTCGCTCCTACAATAAGTTCCGACCTTTCCTGCAACACACCGCCGCACTCAGCTCATGGCTTTTGGCCCTCATCCCCATAGCCTACCGTTCGTCTCTCCATTACTCTTGCGCATCGCTTAACCGCAACAAGGATTTCCGATGCGCTGGATCACCCGCCCCGGCCTGCCAGGCCACCTGCTCGCCCTGGCCGCCGGCGCGCTCACTCCGCTGTTCCTGGCACCATTCGGCTACTGGCCGCTGGCGGTGCTGTCGCTGGCCCTGTTCTACCTCGGCCTGCGCGGCACCACCGCCGGCTCGGCGCTGTGGCGCGGCTGGTGGTACGGCTTCGGCGCCTTCATCGCCGGGACGAGCTGGATCTACTTCAGCATCCACAACTTCGGTGGCGCCTCCGGACCGTTGGCCGGCTTCCTGGTAGCGGGCTTCAGTGCCGGTGTCGCGTTCTTCTTCGCCCTCCCCGCCTGGGTCTGGGCGCGCTTCTTCCGCCGCAACAATGCCCCGGTGAGCGACGCACTGGCCTTCGCCGCGCTGTGGATGGTGCTGGAGCTGTTCCGCAGTTGGTTCCTCACCGGCTTCCCCTGGCTCTACGCCGGCTACAGCCAGCTGGAAGGACCGCTGGCCGGCCTCGCCCCGCTGGGCGGCGTGTGGCTGGTGTCCTTCGCCATCGCCCTGACCGGCGCGCTGATCATCAACATCCCGGCCCTGACCCGGCGCCCGGCGCGCCTGGCCGCCGGCCTAGTCCTGCTGATGGCCCCCTGGGCCGTCGGCCTGGCTTACAAGGGCCACGCCTGGACCGTCCCAGCCGACGCACCGCTGAAGGTCGCCGCACTGCAGGGCAACATCGCCCAGGAAATGAAGTGGGATCCCAAGGCCATCACCCACCAGCTCGAGCTTTACCGCGACCTGACCGCCGAGCAGAACGGCGTCGACCTGATCGTCTGGCCGGAAACCGCCGTGCCCGTGCTCAAGGACCAGGCCACCGGCTACCTGGAAATGATCAACGGCGTCGCCACCGCCAAGAAGGCCGCGCTTATCACCGGCGTGCCGGTGCGCGAGAAGACCGCGGACGGCATCCGTTACTACAACGGCATTACCGTGGTCGGCGAAGGCAGCGGCAACTACCTCAAGCAGAAGCTGGTGCCCTTCGGCGAATACGTTCCGCTGCAGGACGTGCTGCGCGGGCTGATCGCCTTCTTCGACCTGCCCATGTCCGACTTCGCGCGCGGCCCGGCCGACCAGCCGCTGCTCAAGGCCAAGGGTTATTCCGTGGCGCCGTACATCTGCTACGAAGTGGTCTACCCGGAGTTCGCCGCCGAGCTCGCGGCACACAGCCAGCTGTTGCTGACCATCAGCAACGATGCCTGGTTCGGCACCTCCATCGGCCCACTGCAGCACCTGCAGATGGCGCAGATGCGCGCGCTGGAGGCCGGCCGCTGGATGGTGCGCGGCACCAACAACGGCGTGACCGCGCTGATCGACCCGTTCGGCAGACTGGCGGTGCAGATCCCGCAATTCCAGCAAGGCGTCCTGCAGGGCGAAGTCGTGCCGATGCAGGGCCTGACCCCCTACCTGAAGTGGCGCGTCTGGCCGTTGGCGACTCTCAGCGCCGTACTGCTGGTCTGGGCGCTGGTGCGCCGTCGCACACACCCGGAAGAGCGTCGGCTGTTCGGCTGACTCAAGCGAAAAGGGCCTCATTGCGAGGCCCTTTTTCATGGCGAAGGCTAGCGGTAGAACAACCGATACCCGACCAGCCCGATCGCCTCGTTCAGCAGTTGCCCGCTCTGCCAGATCGCCCGCCCCTCCGGCAACCAGCCACCCATGGGCACGGCATCGTCCGTCCCGATATACCCCGAAGGCGCCGGCACCACTTCCAGCCCGGCCTTCTCGAAGCTCCAGATCGAACGTGGCATATGAATGGCGCTGGTGACCAGGATTACCCGCCGGATACCCGCCTCGCGCAGCATCTCGGCGCTGAACCGCGCATTCTCCCAGGTCGTGCGGCTGCGACCCTCTTCCCAGCGCACCGGCACGCCGTAATCGTCCAGCAGGCTTTGCGCCATGATCCGCGCCTCGGAAGGTGGCGTGCCGTAGTGCAGGCCGCCGGAGGTCAGTACCGGCAGGCCGCTGGCCTTGGCCAGGCGGGCCGCGTAGCGAATACGCTCGCGGGCCATCAGGCCGGGCTGGTCTTCGTCCCAGGCGCGGTCGCCGCGTACCCGCCCGGCGCCCAGCACCACAATGGCGTCGGCACGCTGCGCCAGCCCTGGCCATTGCGCCTGCCTCAGCGCTTGCTGCGGCTCCAACTGGCGAGCCCCCCAGTCCACGGTCACCGGCAGGCTCATCACCAGCAGGCCCAGGAAGCCGGAAAGGAAACAGAGCATGGAGAAGCGCGGAAAGCGGCGGCGTAGCACGAAGCCCAGGAGCAACAACAGAAGCAGCAGTCCCGGCGGCATGAAGAGCTGTTTGAGGATGAAGCGGATCGGCATTGGCGACTCCTTGTCGAGGCACCAAGCCTAACGGATCGATAGGGTATCAGCGCGCTTTCGCGTTGCGGAACAACTGCGAGCCGCAGGACGTACAAGGCAACACACCCTGGCTGCGGCTCCAGGCGACCGGCGAGCCACACAGCGCGCATTGCAGCTGCTGCGGGCGCGGCACCAGGCGCGGACGACTCGGAGGCACAGCGTGGCGCACAGGGCGCGGCGCGCGGGCCGGGGAATGCTCCAGCAGCGCCAGCTCTTCCGCTGCGGCATGCCAACCGCGCAGCCAATTCACATCCTGATCCAGATAGGCCCGGATCAACTCCATCTCGGCACTGCTCAAGCCGCGCAACTCCAGCTCCATCGGGCATTCGTCACGTAGCCGCTCAGCGGTATCGGCCTCATCCAGGGCCAGTGCGAGCCGTTGCAACAACCGTTCATACAGACCGGAACCCGAAGCACTTGCACGATGCAGCTCAGCCATCAGTCACCTCAAGACAGGCGGAAACCTCCCGCCTTCAGGCAAAGCTTAGCGGCCTACCCCGCGCCAGACCGAGCGTGCGACAAACGGCGCGGGCTACCGGCTCGGGTGGGGGTCATGTATGCTACGAGGCTTTCTGTAGCCGCCTGACCCGTGTTTTCTCGGGGGTCGGCGAAGCGGAGGGCCACTCGACCTCCCCGGCTGCACATTTCTTTTCCGTACAGGTTCAAATCGCGCCATGCACGAGCAATATCAGCCCCTCGAGATCGAATCCCAGGCCCAGAAATTCTGGAACGAACACAATTCCTTCCGCGTCGACGAAGTCGCCGGCAAGGAGAAGTTCTACTGCCTGTCGATGTTCCCGTATCCGAGCGGCAAGCTACACATGGGGCATGTGCGCAACTACACCATCGGTGACGTGATCAGCCGCTACCACCGCATGCAGGGCAAGAACGTCCTGCAGCCGATGGGCTGGGACGCCTTCGGCATGCCGGCGGAAAACGCCGCGATGAAGAACAACGTCGCGCCGGCGGCCTGGACCTACGACAACATCGCCTACATGAAGTCCCAGCTCAACAGCCTGGGCCTGGCCATCGACTGGTCCCGCGAAGTCACCACCTGCAAGCCGGACTACTACCGCTGGGAACAGTGGTTGTTCACCCGCCTGTTCGAGAAGGGCGTGATCTACCGCAAGAACGGCACCGTGAACTGGGACCCGGCGGACCAGACCGTACTGGCCAACGAGCAGGTCATCGACGGCCGTGGCTGGCGTTCGGGCGCGCTGATCGAGAAGCGCGAAATCCCGATGTACTACTTCAAGATCACCGCCTACGCCGAAGAGCTGCTCTCCAGTCTCGACGACCTGCCGGGCTGGCCGGAACAGGTCAAGACCATGCAGCGCAACTGGATCGGCAAGTCCCGCGGCATGGAGATCGCCTTCCCCTATGACCAGGCCTCCATCGGCGAAGCCGGCCAACTGAAGGTCTTCACCACCCGTCCGGACACCCTGATGGGTGCTACGTACGTCGCCGTGGCCGCCGAGCACCCGCTGGCCACCCTGGCTGCCCAGCGTGATCCGTCGCTGCAGGCGTTCATCGACGAGTGCAAGCGCGGCGGCGTCGCCGAAGCCGATATCGCCACCCAGGAGAAGAAAGGCGTCGCCACTTCCCTGTTCGTCGAGCATCCGCTGACCGGCGACAAGCTGCCGGTATGGATCGCCAACTACGTCCTGATGACCTACGGCGAAGGCGCCGTGATGGCCGTTCCGGGCCACGACGAGCGCGACTTCGAATTCTCCAACAAGTACGGCCTGCCCATCGTCCAGGTCATCGCACAGGCCTCCGGCGACAACGACTTCGAGGCCGGCACCTGGAAAGAGTGGTACGGCCTGAAGGACGAGAGCGTCATCACCGTCAATTCCGGCAAGTACGACGGCCTGAGCTACCAAGCCGCCTTCGATGCCATCGGCGCCGACCTCGCCGCCAAGGGCCTCGGCCAGCAGCGTACCCAGTTCCGCCTGCGCGACTGGGGCATCAGTCGCCAGCGCTACTGGGGCTGCCCGATCCCGATCATCCATTGCGACAGCTGCGGCGACGTGCCGGTCCCGGCCGACCAACTGCCGGTCGTCCTGCCCGAGGACGTGGTGCCGGATGGCGCCGGTTCGCCGCTGGCCAAACTGCCGTCGTTCTACGAGTGCAGCTGCCCGAAATGCGGCCAGCCGGCCAAGCGCGAAACCGACACCATGGACACCTTCGTCGAGTCCTCCTGGTACTTCGCCCGCTACGCCTGCCCGCAGTTCGAAGACGGCATGCTGGACAAGAAGGCCGCCAACTACTGGCTGCCGGTCGACCAGTACATCGGCGGTATCGAGCACGCCATTCTCCACCTGCTCTACGCGCGCTTCTTCCACAAGCTGATGCGCGACGAAGGCCTGATCGACTCCGACGAGCCGTTCAAGAACCTGCTGACCCAGGGCATGGTGGTCGCCGAGACCTACTACCGCGTCGCCGCCAACGGTGGCAAGGAGTGGTTCAACCCGGCAGACGTGGAAGTCGAGCGTGACGCCAAGGCCAAGGTCATCGGCGCGCGCCTGAAGACCGACGGCCTGCCGGTGGAAATCGGCGGTACCGAGAAGATGTCCAAGTCCAAGAACAACGGCGTGGACCCCCAGGCCATGATCGACGCCTACGGCGCCGACACGTGCCGCCTGTTCATGATGTTCGCCTCGCCGCCGGACATGAGCTGCGAATGGTCCGACTCCGGCATCGAAGGCGCCAACCGCTTCCTGCGCCGCGTCTGGCGCCTGGCCCAGGCCCACGTCAACGCAGGCCCGGCCGGCGCCGTGGACAAATCCGCCCTGGACGATGCGCAGAAGGCCATTCACCGCGCCATCCACCTGGCCATCCGCCAGGCCAGCCAGGACGTCGGCCAGCACCACAAGTTCAACACTGCCATCGCCGCCGTGATGACCCTGATGAACGTGCTGGAAAAGGCCCCGGCCGAATCCGCCGCCGACCGTGCCCTGCTGCAGGAAGGCCTGGAAACCGTCACCCTGCTGCTGGCCCCGATCACCCCGCACATCTGCCATGTGATCTGGGAAGAACTGGGCAAGCAAGGCGCCGTGATCGACGCCAGCTGGCCGCAGGTCGACGAAGCCGCGCTGGTGCAGGACAGCCTGCAACTGGTGGTACAGGTCAACGGCAAGCTGCGCGGCCACATTGAAATGCCCGCCAGCGCCAGCCGCGAGGAGGTCGAGGCGGCCGCCCGCGCCAACGAAAACGTGCTGCGCTTCACCGACGGCCTGACCATTCGCAAGGTCATCGTGGTGCCCGGCAAGCTGGTCAATATCGTCGCCAACTAAAAGCAACGCTGGAAAAGACCCATTCGCCCGTGGCACCTTCGCCACGGGCATATCGGATCAACAGGAGTGAGGAAGCTTGATGAAACGTATCCTGACCAGCCTCGCGCTGATCGGCCTGGCCAGCGTGCTGAGCGCCTGCGGTTTCCAACTGCGCGGCCTGGGCGATACGAACTTTGCGCTCAAGGAAATCGACGTGAGTGCGCGCAACGCCTATGGCGAGACCGTCACGCAGCTCAAGCAGGTGCTTGAAGGCAGCGGCGTGAAAGTCGTCTCACGCGCGCCCTACCACCTGATCCTGGCCCGCGAGGACGTAACCCAGCGCAGCGTCAGTTACACCAGTTCCGCCCGTAGCGCGGAAAACGAACTGACCAACACCCTGAGCTACGAGATTCGTGGCACCGACAACCTGCTGCTGCTCGCCAACCAGGTCCAGGTCCGCAAGGTCTACGTGCAGGATGAGAACAACCTGATCGGCTCCGACCAGGAAGCCCAGCAGATTCGTGCCGAAATGCGTCGTGATCTGGTCCAGCAGATGGTCACCCGCCTGCAGCTGATCACCCCGGCGCAGCTCGACGACCTGCAGGCCAAGGCGGAAGCCAAGGCCAAGGCCGAAGCGGACGCGATGAAGGCTGCGGACGAGGCTGCCAAGTCTCAGCCGCAGCAATCGCCGATCGAATTCCCGAAAGCGCAGTAAGCGACAAGGGGCCGGCCAACCGGCCCCTTTCTCATTATGAAGCTCAATCCTGGACAACTCGCCAAGCACCTGCAAGGCAACCTCGCGCCTGTCTACGTGGTCAGCGGCGACGAGCCCCTGCTCTGCCAGGAAGCCTGCGATGCCATCCGCGCCGCCTGTCGCCAGCGTGATTTCGGCGAGCGCCAGGTGTTCAACGCCGAAGCCAACTTCGACTGGGGCCAGCTGATCGAAGCCGGCGCCAGCCTCTCGCTGTTCGCCGAAAAGCGCCTGATCGAGCTGCGCCTGCCCTCCGGCAAGCCCGGCGACAAGGGCGCGGCCATTCTCCAGGAATACCTGCAGCGGCCGCCGGAAGACACCGTCCTGCTGGTCAGCCTGCCCAAGCTCGACGGCAACACGCAGAAGACCAAATGGGCCAAGGCACTGATCGACGGCGATGCTGCCCAGTTCATCCAGGTCTGGCCCATCGACGCGCACCAGTTGCCGCAGTGGATTCGCCAGCGCCTGTCCCAGGCTGGCCTCGCTGCCAGCCAGGAAGCGGTCGACCTGATCGCCGCGCGCGTGGAAGGCAATCTGCTGGCTGCCGCGCAGGAAATCGAAAAGCTCAAGCTGCTCGCCGAAGGCCAGCAGATCGACGTCGATACCGTCCAGGCCGCCGTGGCCGACAGTGCGCGCTTCGATGTCTTCGGCCTGATCGATGCCGCCCTGAACGGCGAAGCCGCCCATTGCCTGCGCATGCTCGAAGGCCTGCGCGGCGAAGGCGTGGAGCCGCCGGTGATCCTCTGGGCGCTGGCGCGGGAAGTTCGCGTGCTGGCCAGCCTCGCCCAGCAGTTCGGCCAGGGCGTGCCGCTGGACAAGGCCTTCAGCCAGTGTCGCCCGCCGATCTGGGATAAGCGCCGCCCGCTGATGAGCAAGGCCCTGCAACGGCACACCACGCAACGCTGGAACCAGATGCTGCAGGACGCTCAGCTGATCGATGCACAGATCAAGGGCCAGGCTCCCGGCAACGTCTGGAACAGCCTCGCCCGCCTCGCCCTGCTGGTGGCCGGCCAGCGCATCAGCCTGCCTTCGGCCTGATTACCGCGTTTCATGCCCCGCCCGCGGGAGTGGCTGAGAGAAGCCCGCCCCCAAGTAACGCAGCCTCCGAGGCTCTCAGTAGGAGCGCGCCTGCCCTTTCTCCTGCCCAGCGCCCGGAGCTTCAGGACCGCGACGGCACTGCCCGGTGCGCCTGTCCTTCCGCGCGGTCCAGCGCCACACCACGCGTATCGCGGCCGGTGCTGATCAACACGCAGATGAGGATCGCCACCGTCCCGGCCACGATGGCCATCGCCGTGCCATAGCTGTAGCTCTTGGCAATTTCCGCCTGCAGCGGCGCGTTCACCGAAGCGATCAGGTTGCCCAACTGGTAGACGAACCCCGGCAACACCGCACGGGTTCCCACCGGCGCCAGCTCGTTGAGATAAGCCGGAATCACACCCCAGGCGCCCTGGACCATGAACTGCATGAGGAAGGCACCGACGCCCAGCGCCACCGCGCCATGGCTGAAGGCCCACAGCGGCAGCACCGGCAACGCCAGCAGCGAAGCGCAGATGATCGCCTTCTTCCGCCCGATGCGCTCGGACAGGCTGCCGAAAAGAATGCCGCCCAGGATCGCCGCGATGTTGTAGGCCACCGCGATCAGGCTTACCGTGTGCGTATCGAACCCGTGCTGCAGCTTCAGGAAGGTCGGGTACAGGTCCTGCGTGCCATGGCTGAAGAAGTTGAAGCAGGCCATCAGCAGCACGGCATACAGGCACAACTTCCACTGACTGCGCAGCACCGGCCATAGCGGTGTCGACTCCTTGCGTTCGCGTGCCGCCTGCCAGATCGGCGATTCCGGGACCTTGAACCAGATGAACGCCACCAGCACCACCGGCAGGCAACCGACGATGAACATCCCGCGCCAACCCAGCACTTCGAAGAACAGGCCGTAGATGATCGAGGCGATCAGGTAGCCCGCGGGATAACCGGCCTGGAACAGCCCGGACACCATTCCGCGCGAACGTTCGGGAATGGTCTCCATCGCCAGCGACGAGGCCACGCCCCAGATTCCGCCCATGGCCACACCGTAGACCACCCGCAGGATCAGGAAGGTCGCCAGGTTCGGCGAGAACGCCGAGGCCAGCTCCAGCAGCGAGTAGATCAGGATGTTGATCATCAGCACCGGCCGACGCCCGTAGCGCTCGGCCGCGCGACCGAACAGCAGCGCGCCGATGGGTCGCACGGCCAGGGTCAGCAGGATCGCCAGCGATACCTGGGGCAGATCGACGTGGAAGGTCTGGGCGATATCGGTGAGGACGAAGACCAGAAGGAAGAAGTCGAAGGCATCCAGCGTCCAGGCGAGCACCGAAGCGATCACCACATTGCGCTGGGTCGGGGACCATTGCTGCATGACGTATCTCCAGCCGGCGGCGCCGCGGTCCCTGCACGCCAGAGCGATAGTTAGCCAGCTATTAAGCTAGCCGAGCTCCAGTACGCGCCACAGCCGTCCGACTGAAAAGGTCTGTTACAAATTTTGCGACAAAGCGCCGCAGTCACCTCGCAACCTGCAGGACCTGACTTACCCCAACGACCTCACTCCCACTCGCGCACCTGGCGCACCTCCACACACCCCAACCGCCCCGGCGGAATCTTCGCGGCGATACGCTCGGCCTCCTCCATGCTCTGGGCCTCGATCAGGTAGAAACCGCCCAGTTGCTCCCGCGTCTCGGCGAATGGCCCGTCCGTCACTGCCAGCCTCTCACCCTGGCCGCGCAGCGTGCGCCCCGTGGCGGTGGGCAGGAGCGCGTTGGCGGCAATGTAGTTGCCGCTGCGGCGCAGTTGCTCGCTGTAGGTCATGCACTCATCGACGATGCCGCGCAGTTCGGCCTCCGGCAGCCCTGCCGCCTTGTGTTCGTCGAAATAGATCATGCAGAGAAACTTCATCGCTCTGGTCCTCGTAGCTGTCCGATGCGCCAGGAAGGTGCGCCGCAGCCAGCGTAGTCCCGAATGACCTTCCGCGGCCTTGGCCCGAGCGCCGGCTGACCAAAGGCATTGGACAGGCGTGCCAGATAGGCGGAACATTCGCGCGCCGGCAACGGCGCCGGCCTCAACGAGGAAAGTCCCATGGCGAAGAAATCCAAACGGCCGAACAAGGCCAAGTCCCTGATCGCACAGCCCCTGTTCCGCAGCCGCCAGGAACAGCCGGCCAAAGGCAAAGGCAGCTACCGCCGCGAAGCCTCCCGTAACTGGGAGGCTTCTTCGCTTCTGGCGGCCTGAAACAGCAGAAAACCTGAACCACCCCTGCCCTTTCGCTTTCAACCGGACAGCCACGCACCTGGAGGTCCGACCATGAAAACGCCCCTGATAGCCGCCATCCTCGCTCTTCCCTTCAGCCTCTCCGCCCACGCGTTCTGCTCCGACCAGGAAGCCGAAGCCAAAGGCAAGCAAGTCGCCGCCAAGGTCACCGAAGTCACCCGCAGCGATCCCCAGCGCGCGCAGAAACTCAACGAAAAACTCGCGGAAATGAAGAAGTCCCGTTCCAGCGAACAGCGCCCGGACGACTGTGCCGCCTACGACGACATGCTCAAGGAACTCGACCAGAGCGCCCCGAAGGTCGACAAGGAAACCGGCGCCAGCCCCAAGCAATAACCAGGATCACGCTGGCAGGAATGCCTTGACGGTTCACCCGCGGGCTCGGCCGCCCGGTGGCGGGAATTTTCCACCGCGGCGGCCGTCGAACCTTGCGTATCCGTCGCCTCTGCCCAGCGCAGACGCGTCACAATGGCCATGTTAAGGTGGCCCCTCGCCTGCCAGTACCCGAGGAGAGCAATGCGCAAGCCTGTTTCACCCGTTGTCGGCCAACGCTGCCTGCTCGTCGCCGCCCTGTCCCTGGCCAGCTTCGGCCTGCTGACCTCCTGCACCGAGCCACCGCCCAAAGCCGCCGCCACCGAGCGCGCGCAACCCACGCAGAGCTTCGCCCAATGGCGCGACGGCTTCCGCGCACAGGCACTCGCCGCAGGCATCAGCGCGTCAACCTTCGACAGCGCATTCGAAGGCATCGAGCCGGATGAATCGGTTGTCACTGCCGACCGCAGCCAACCCGAGTTCAGCCGTCCCGTCTGGCAATACCTGGAAAGCGCGGTGTCATCCGCGCGAGTACACAACGGACAGGACCGCCTGCAAGAGAACGCCGAGGTACTGCAGCGCATCGACGCAACCTACGGCGTAGAGCGGGAGGCCGTCGTGGCGATCTGGGGCATGGAAAGCAACTTCGGCCAGCTGATGGGCAGCAAGAACGTCATCCGCTCCCTCGCCACCCTGGCCTACGAGGGCCGTCGCCCGGACTTCGGCCGCGACCAGTTGATCGCCGCGCTGCAGATCCTCCAGCACGGCGACGTGCCCGCCAGCAACATGATCGGCTCCTGGGCCGGCGCCATGGGGCAGACGCAGTTCATCCCGACCACGTACAACCGCTACGCCGTGGACTTCGATGGCGACGGTCGCCGCGATATCTGGGGCTCGTCCCCCGACGCCCTGGCCTCCACCGCCAACTACCTGAAGAGTTCCGGCTGGCAGCAAGGCCAGAGCTGGGGTTTCGAAGTGCGCCTGCCGCAGGGCTTCGACTATGCCCAGGCCGACATGGACATCCGCAAACCGATGAACGAGTGGCTGCGCCAGGGCATCAGGGTAGCCAGCGGGAACCTGCCGAGCGACCCGCAAGCCAGTGTTTCACTGCTGTTGCCCGCCGGCTATCGCGGCCCGGCCTTCCTGGTGACGGATAACTTCCGCGCCATCCTCAAGTACAACAATTCGACCTCCTACGCGCTCGCTGTGGGCCTCCTGGCCGACAGTTTCAGGGGCGGCGGACAACTGGCGGGGAGCTGGCCGCTGGAGGACACGCCGCTGAGCCGCTCGGAGCGTATCGAACTGCAGCAACTGCTGGTGCAGCGCGGCTACCAGCCGGGAACTGCCGACGGCATCATTGGCGCCAATACCCGCAAGGCAATCCGGGCCTACCAGCAGTCGATCGGCTCGCCGGCGGACGGCTATCCGACCCCGGCGCTACTCGGACAGCTCCGGCAAAAGAGCTGAACGAAAAAGGCGCCCAAGGGCGCCTTTTTCCAAGCAGAACCGACGGCTCAGCCGATCTTGGTGCCGTGCGCCTGCTGGTCGGCATGGTACGAGGAACGTACCAGCGGGCCGGAAGCGACATTCTTGAAGCCCATCTTCTCGCCTTCCTCGGCGAACCAGGCAAAGGTGTCCGGGTGGACGAAGCGCTGCACCGGCAGGTGGTTGCGCGAGGGTTGCAGGTACTGGCCGAGGGTCAGCATGTCGATGTCGTGCTCGCGCATGCGGTGCATGACTTCGATGACTTCCTCGTCGGTCTCGCCCAGGCCGAGCATCAGGCCGGACTTGGTCGGTACGTGCGGCACCATCTGCTTGAACTTCTGCAGCAGGTCCAGCGACCACTCGAAGTCGGAGCCCGGACGGGACGACTTGTACAGGCGCGGGACGGTTTCCAGGTTGTGGTTGAACACGTCCGGCGGCTCGTTGGCGGTGATTTCCAGGGCGATGTCCATGCGGCCGCGATAGTCCGGCACCAGGGTTTCCAGCTGGACGCCAGGGGACAGCTTGCGGATCTCGCGCAGACAGTCAGCGAAGTGCTGAGCGCCGCCGTCACGCAGGTCGTCGCGGTCCACCGAGGTGATCACCACGTACTTCAGGCGCAGGTCGGCGATGGCGATGGCGAGGTTGGTCGGCTCGTCGACATCCAGCGGCTTCGGACGTCCATGGCCGACGTCGCAGAACGGGCAGCGACGGGTGCAGATGTCGCCCATGATCATGAACGTCGCGGTGCCACCGGAGAAGCACTCGCCCAGGTTCGGGCAGGAGGCTTCCTCGCAGACACTGTGCAGCTTGTGCTTGCGCAGCAGTTGCTTGATGCGGTCGACCTCGGGGGAAACGGGGATGCGCACGCGAATCCAGTCGGGCTTCTTCGGCAGTTCGTCGGTGGGGATGATCTTCACCGGAATGCGCGCGACCTTTTCTGCGCCGCGCAGCTTGACGCCAACTTCCACCTTGCCGGGCTTGGCAGCCGGGGCGGCCTGACCGGAGTTCTCCACAACAGTGCTCATCTAGGTTAGATCCCGCCCGTTAGGGTCTTCTGTGCCGCGTAGCCAAGGCGTTCGACGAGTTCGCCACGCAGGCGCTCGCGCACATCGGCCAATGCGATGGGGCCAGCCAGCTGACTGAGCTGGGTCATGGCCATGCCTGCGTAACCGCAGGGATTGATGCGTCGAAAGGGTTCCAGGTCCATGTCCACGTTCAAGGCCAGACCATGGAAGGAGCGGCCATTGCGGATGCGCAGGCCGAGGGATGCGATCTTCGCGCCGTCCACATAGACGCCCGGAGCATCGGGTTTGGACACAGCGGTAACACCGTAGCTGTCCAGCAGGCCGATAAGGCTCTGTTCGATGCGCGAGACGAGGTCGCGCACACCGATGCCGGAGCGGCGCACGTCGAGCATCAGGTAGGCGACCAACTGGCCGGGGCCGTGGTAGGTCACCTGACCGCCGCGGTCGACCTGGACGACCGGGATGTCGCCGGGAAACAGCACGTGTTCGGCCTTGCCGGCCTGCCCCTGGGTGAATACGCGCTCGTGCTCGAGCAGCCAGACTTCATCGGGCGTGACAGGTTCGCGCTCGGCGGTGAAGCGCTGCATGGCGTGCCAGGTCGGCTCGTAAGGCAGGATGCCCAGCTCACGAAAGCCCAGCGTTTCGCCCATCAGAGCACCATGTGGACGCGGCCGGTGGCGCGCAGGTCTTTATGGATGTTCTGCAGTTGGTCGACGCCGGTGGCAGTGATCAGCACCTGCACGGACAGGAAGCGGCCGTTGCGGCTGTCACGGGTGACCAGGGTGGTGATGTCGAGATCCGGCGCGTGGCGCTGGATGACTTCGACGACCAGGTCCGGGAAGCCTTCCCCGGCATCACCGATGACCTTGATCGGATAGCGTTCGCAAGGGAACTCGATCTTCGGTGCAGGCTGTTCTGGGGTGTCAGCGGTATCAGGGGTATCAGTCATGGCTGTCGCGGGCGGATGGCCCGCCTCCGCATGAGCGTCCGGGTGGGGCGCTCCGGGTGGATCGGACGGCAACTGCCGGACCACGGGGGGACCAGGCAGTCGCAGGCGGGCATTTTACCCGAGTTTGCGACTGCGCGGGCGGGTCAATCCCGGCCTTGTATACAAAAGTGCAAGGCCGGGACAGGCGGTCAGTTGAACAGACCGAAGAAGAACAGGCGGATGCTGTCCCAGATACGGCGGAAGAAACCGCCTTCTTCCACGGCGTTCAGGGCGACCAGATCAGAGGTGCGGACGACCTTGTCACCCAACTTGACCTCGACCTTGCCGATCACCTGGCCCTGCTGGATCGGCGCCATCAGGTTCGGTTCGACAACCATGTTGGCCTGCAGCTGCTTGAGCTGGCCGCGCGGTACGGTCATGGTCAGGTCTTCGGACAGGCCGGCCTTCACTTCGTGGTCGGAGCCTTTCCAGACCATGGCCTTGGTCAGCTCGGCGCCCTTCTTGTAGAAGGTCTGCGATTCGAAGAAGCGGAAGCCGTAGGTCAGCAGCTTCTGGGTCTCGGCGGCGCGGGCCTGTTCGCTGTTGGTGCCGAACACCACGGCGATCATGCGCTGGCCGTCGCGCACGGCGGAAGCCACCAGGCAATAGCCGGCTTCGTCGGTGTGGCCGGTCTTCAGGCCGTCGACGGTCTTGTCACGCCACAGCAGCAGGTTGCGGTTGGGCTGCTTGATGTTGTTCCAGAAGAACTCTTTCTGCGCGTAGATGGCGTAGTGGGTCGGCTCGCCGTAGATGATGGCGCGGGCCAGTACAGCCATGTCCTTGGCGGACGAGTAATGGTCCGGGTTGGGCAGGCCGGTGGCGTCCATGAAGTGGGAATTGGTCATGCCCAGCTTCTGCGCGGTGGTGTTCATCATGTCGGCGAAGGCGTCTTCGCTGCCGGCGATGTGCTCGGCCAGGGCGACCGAGGCGTCGTTGCCGGACTGGATGATGATGCCGTGCAGCAGGTCGCTCACCGAGACCTGGGAGCCGACCTTGATGAACATGCGCGAACCGCCGGTGCGCCAGGCATGTTCGCTGACGGTGACCAGGTCGGATTCGGCGATGCGGCCGCCTTCGATTTCCTTGGTGGCGATATAGGCGGTCATCAGCTTGGTCAGGCTGGCGGGCGGCAGGCGCTCGTCGCCGGCGTTCTCGACCAGGATGTTGCCGCTGGCGCCGTCCATCAGCACCCAGGCCTTGGCCGCGAGTTGCGGGGCGGCGGGAACGACTTCAGCTGCCCAGCTGGCCACGGGGGCGCTGAACAGCACGAGCAAGGACAGGCGTTTGGCGAAGTTGAAGATGTTCATCCGTCTCTCTGGGGGTTCACTAATGGTCAAACAATCCCCCGCGGGGGATCTCGTGAGGCGGCCTCTATGTGCCGCTATCGCACGTACGGTGGAATCTCAGTCCAGGCGCACGAGCTTGGGTTGGCCAAGGTTGGCCACGCGGATGCTGTCCTGCATCCGGCTTGCTTCATCCTGCGTTCCGATCGGCCCCAGGCGCACCCGGTACAAGGTCTGCTGGTTGACCACGACCGAGCTGATAAAGGATTTCGCCCCCGTCAGGCCGCCGACTTTCTCCTTGAGCAGCTCCGCAGCGTCCGGGTTGGCGAAGGCACCCACCTGGAGATACAGGCCATCGGCTGGTAATGAAGCGTTTTTTTTTGAGTCGATCTGGACCGGCGCCACCGGTACGGCGTGTTGCGCCGGCGGCGGGGTGTAGGTCTCGATGGGCTGGGCCATGGCGACCGCTTGTGGCTGCGCGGCGGCGGGCTGCGAGGCCATCTTCGGCAAGGCCATGATCATCGGCGGCTGCTTGCCCTGGGAAGCCCACCAGCGGTCGGGGTCGATACCCTCGACCTTGACATGCGCGGTGCCGGTTTCGGCGTAGCCGAGTTTCTTGGCGGCGGCGAAGGACAGGTCGATCACCCGGTCGGAGTAGAACGGGCCGCGGTCGTTGACGCGGACGATGACGCTCTTGCCGTTGTCCAGGTTGGTGACGCGCACGTAGCTGGGCAGCGGCAGGGTCTTGTGCGCGGCGGTCATGCCGTACAGGTCGTACTGCTCGCCATTGGCGGTGGCCTGGCCATGGAACTTGGTGCCATACCAGGACGCCGTGCCGGTCACGCTATAGGCACTGGCGTTATTGAGCGGGTAGTAGGTCTTGCCCAGCACGGTGTAGGGGTTGTTCTTGAACGGCCCGTTGTGCGGCATCGGCACGGCGTCCGGGATGCGCGAGACGTCGACGTCCCACCAGGGCGCGCCGTCGCGGTGCGGACGGTTGTAGTCATAGGGGCCGGAAATGCCGTTGTTCACCTGCGGCTGCGGTTGAGGCGCGCGGTTGCCGGTGCAACTGGCGAGGAACACAGTGCTCAGGCCAACGCAGGCGGCCAACGACCAGAGGCCGGGACTTGCGATTCGCTTGCTCAATGGACACCTCGTGCCTTGGCGATCTCGCCGGCCAGCTGATGGACCGCCATGGCGTACATGGCGCTGCGGTTGTAACGGGTGATCACATAGAAGTTCGGCAGGCCGACCCAGTACTCGGTGCCCTGCGCGCCTTCCAGGCGCATGGCGGTGACCATCAGGTCATCGCGGATCACGTCATGGGTACGCCAGCCCTGAGAGCGTAGCTGGCCGAGGTTCATTTGCGGCTCGAGCCCCTGGGTGAGCGCGTCCTCGGCAGTGGAGGTACCGATTTCCGCCTGCGATACCACCGGCTCGCCGGTGTGCCAGCCGTGCTGCTTGAAGTAGTTGGCGACGCTGCCGATGGCATCGGTGGGGTCGCTCCAGATATTGATGTGGCCGTCGCCGTCGAAGTCCACGGCATAGGCACGGAAGCTGCTCGGCATGAATTGCGGCAGGCCCATTGCGCCGGCGTAGGAGCCGGTCAGGCTGAGCGGGTCGACCTGCTGTTCGCGGGCCAGCAGCAGGAACTGCTTGAGCTCCTTGCGGAAGAACTCGGCACGCGGCGGGTAGTCGAAGCCCAGGGTGGACAGCGCGTCCATCACCTTGAAGTTGCCGGTGTTGCGGCCGAAGAAGGTCTCGACGCCAATGATGGCGACGATGTACTGGGCCGGTACGCCGTATTCCTGCTCCGCGCGGGCCAGGGCTTCGGCATTCTGGTTCCAGAAGTCCACGCCGCGGTTGATGCGCGCGTCGGTGACGAAGATCGGACGGTATTCCTTCCAGGTCTTCACCCGTTCGGCAGGGCGGGAGATGGCGTCGAGGATGGACTGCTTGCGTTCCACATCGTGGAAGAGGCCCATGAGCTGCTCGCCGGCGAAGCCGTAGTCACGGGTCATCTCGCTGACGAACTCGGCGACCTGGGGCGAACCATCGTAGTCGCCCGCGGCAGCAACGCCGGACACGCCGATCGCCCCCGCGATTCCGACCCAATGTACCCCCCTGGCAGCCCAGGCGCGCAGTACTTGCATTCCGTTCTTCACTCTTGTCATCAAACCTGGGTGATCCACTTCCGATGGGTATGGATCGACATCAAAACGCCGAACCCTGACATCAGGGTCACCAGCGAAGTTCCGCCGTAACTAATGAAGGGCAGCGGTACCCCCACCACTGGCAACAACCCGCTGACCATACCAATGTTGACGAACACATACACGAAGAAGGTCATGGTGATACTGCCGGCGAGCAACTTGCCGAACAGCGTCTGCGCCTGCGCCGTGATCACCAGCCCCCGGTAGATCACCAGCAGGTACAGCACCAGCAGGAGGCACACCCCGACCAGGCCGAACTCTTCGCCGAGCACGGCAATGATAAAGTCCGTATGGCTTTCGGGCAAAAAATCCAGATGGGATTGCGTACCCAGCAGCCAGCCCTTGCCGAAGACGCCACCCGAACCGATGGCTGCCTTGGACTGGATGATGTTCCAGCCGGTGCCCAGCGGGTCGCTTTCCGGGTCGAGGAAGGTCAGCACGCGCTGTTTCTGGTAGTCGTGCATGACGAAGTACCACATGCCCACCGCGACCGGCACCGCTGCCGAGACGGCGGTGATGATCCAGCGCCAGCGCAGGCCGCCGACGAACAGCACGAAGGAACCGGAGGCCAGCACCAGCATGGCGGTACCCAGGTCCGGCTGCTTGAGGATCAGCACGAAGGGCACGACGATCAGCGCCAGGCCGATCACACTGTGCTTGAAGCCCGGCGGCAGGGCGCGCTTGGACAGGTACCAGGCGATGGTCATGGGCATCAGCAGCTTCATGAATTCCGCCGGCTGGAAGCGGATCACCCCGGGAATGTTGATCCAGCGGGTCGCGCCCATGGCGTTGTGGCCCATCACGTCCACCACCACCAGCAGGGCCACGCCGATCAGGTAGCCCAGCGGCACCCAGCGAGCGAGGAAGCGCGGCTCGATCTGTGCCAGCACGAACATCGCGCCCAGGCCCAGGCCGAAGGAAGACGCCTGCTTGATCAGCAGGTCCCAGCTCTTGCCGCTGGCAGAGTAGAGGACGAACAGGCCGACCGAGCCGAGGGTCACCAGCAACAGCAGCAGCAGGCCGTCGATATGCAGGCGCTGCAGCAGACTGGAGCGCCGCTTCATCACATCTTCGCTGGACAGCGTGCGGTCGAAGTTTCCGTTCTTGGTCATGGTTTGGGCGCCTCCGCCGTGGCCTGAGGTGCGTATTCGGGTTTGAGCTTGCCGGTCTCGTCCAGCAGCCAGGCATCGGTCACGGCCTTGAGCACCGGGGCGGCGACGCCGGAGCCGGACTCGCCGTTCTCCACCATCACCGCCACGGCGATCTGCGGATTGTCCGCCGGGGCGAAGCCGACGAACAACGCGTGGTCACGATGGCGCTCCAGCAGCTTGGAGCGGTTGTACTTCTCACCCTGCTTGATCGCCACGACCTGCGCGGTACCGGACTTGCCGGCAATGCGGTAGACGGACGTGGCGCCGACCTTGTGGGCGGTACCACGGGCGCCGTGGACCACCTGCTGCATGCCGTAGTCCACCAGGTTCCAGTTGTTCGGATCCTTGAGCTGGATGTCCGGCATCGGGTCTTCGTCCACCGGCGGCTTGCCGTCGATGGTCTTGGCCAGGTGCGGGCGAATCCACTTGCCCTTGTTCGCCAGCAGCGCGGTCATCTGCGCCAGTTGCAGCGGGGTGGACTGCATGTAGCCTTGGCCGATGCCCAGAATCAGGGTTTCCCCCGGGAACCAGGCCTGCCGGCGCAGGGCACGCTTCCACTGGCGGGACGGCATCAGGCCGTCAGCTTCGCCATACATGTCCAGGGCCACGCGCTGGCCGAAGCCGAACCGGCTCATGTAGTCGTGCAGCCGATCGATCCCCAGCTTGTGGGCAAGATCGTAGAAGTAGGTGTCGTTGGACCGCATGATCGCGGTTTCCAGGGTGACCCAGCCGTCGCCGGTGCGGTTCCAGTTGCGGTACTTGTGGTCGTAGTTGGGCAATTGGTAGAAGCCGGGGTCGAACACACGGCTGGTGGGCGTCACCACACCCGCGTCGAGCCCCGCAATGGCCACCGCCGGTTTCACCGTCGAGCCCGGCGGGTACAGGCCGCGCAGCACGCGGTTGTACAGAGGGCGATCTTCGGAGTCACGCAACGCCGCGTAATCCTTGAAACTGATGCCGGTGACGAACAGGTTGGGGTCGTAGGCCGGCTGGCTGACCATCGCCAACACCTCGCCAGTGGACGGCTGGATCGCCACGATGGCGCCGCGGCGGCCGGCCAGTGCGGTTTCCGCGGCAGCCTGCAGCTTGCTGTCGATGCTCAGCACGATGTCACGGCCGGAGACCGGCTCGGTACGTTTGAGCACGCGCAGGACGCGACCGCGGGCGTTGGTCTCGACTTCCTCGTAGCCAACCGTGCCGTGCAGCGCATCCTCGTAGAATTTTTCCACGCCGGTCTTGCCGATGTGGTGGGTGCCCGAATAGGCCACCGGGTCGAGCTTCTTCAGTTCCGCCTCGTTGATCCGCCCGACATAGCCGACCGAGTGGGCGAAGTGCTCGCCCAGCGGGTAATGGCGGACGAATTGCGCGGCCACGTCGACGCCGTTCAGGCGGTACTGGTTCACCGCGATGCGGGCGATCTGCTCCTCGGACAGCTCGAACATGATCGGCACCGGCTCGAACGGCCGCCGCCCCTGCTTCATGCGCTTCTCGAAGATGGCCTTGTCTTCCTCGGTCAATCCGAGGATTTCGACGAGGTTCTTCAACGTATCCTGCAGGTTCTCCGTACGTTCACGGGTAATCGTCAGGCTGAAGCTGGGACGGTTGTCGGCGATGATCACCCCGTTGCGGTCGAAGATCAGCCCACGATTGGGCGGAATCGGCTGCACGTGGACGCGGTTGTTCTCCGACAGCGTCGAGTGGTAGTCGTACTGCGTCACCTGCAGGTGATACATACGCGCCACCAGCACAAGGGCGAGCAGGAAGATCGCCACCCCGCCGACGATGACGCGGGCGCGGACCAGGCGGGCGTCCTTCTCGTGGTCCTTGAGCTGTATCGGCTGCGGCATCGAAAACGGCTACGACTACTTGTGGTAGGGGTGCCCGGACAGCACTGTCCAGGCGCGGTAGATCTGCTCGCCGACCAGGATGCGCACCAGCGGGTGCGGCAGGGTCAGCGGTGACAGCGACCAGCGCTGCTCGCTGCGCGCGCAGACCTCCGGCGCCAAGCCTTCCGGCCCGCCGACCATGAGGTTGACGGTGCGCGCGTCCAGGCGCCAGCGGTCGAGTTCCTGCGCCAGCTGGGGGGTGCTCCAGGGCTTGCCTTCGACTTCCAGGGTGACGATGCGTTCCCCGGGCTGGACCTTGCTCAGCATGGCCTCGCCTTCCTGGCGGATCAGCCGTGCCACGTCGGCATTCTTGCCGCGCGTGTTCAACGGGATTTCCACCAGTTCCAGGGACAGCTCCGAGGGCAGGCGCTTGACGTACTCCGCCCAGCCCTCTTCCACCCAGCGCGGCATGCGCGAGCCAACCGCGATCAGACGCAGGCGCACGGCACGCTTACTCGGCGCTGTGGGACGCGCGGCTCTGCTCGGCGCCCTGCCACAGACGCTCCAGGTCGTAGAACTGGCGGGTGGCCGGCTGCATGACATGGACCACGACGTTGGCGAGGTCGATCAGGACCCACTCGCCACCTTCCTGGCCTTCGCTGCCGATCGGGCGCACGCCCTGTTCCTTGACCTTTTCCAGCACGTTGTCGGCCAGCGACTTGACCTGACGGCTGGAGGCGCCGGTGGCGATGACCATGACGTCGGTGATGCTGGTCTTCTCGCGCACGTCGATGACGGTGATGTCCTGCGCCTTGAGATCTTCCAGGGCGGCGATGGTCAGTTCGACCAGTTGTTCGGTTTGCATGTATGACTCTCTGACTTGTTCAGTGGGGCGCCTGGTACAGGCCGTGCGCCTCGATATAGTTCAATACCGCATCCGGCACCAGGTAGCGCACCGAGCGCCCCTGCGACAGGAGTTGGCGGATCTGCGTGGCGGAAACTGCAAGCGGCGTCTGCCAGACGAAGGTGATCTGCCCGGCGGGGCCGATCATCGCCTTCGGGTCGGCAACACTGCGCGCCGCCAGCAGGTCGCGCAGGTCTTCCGGCGGCTCGCTGTCGGCATCCGGGCGCTGCAGCACGACGATATGACTGTGCTCCAGCAACTCTTCCCAGCGATGCCAGGTCGGCAGGCCGCAGAATGCGTCCCAGCCGACCAGCAGGAACAACTGGTCCTGCTCATCCAGCTCCCCACGCAGCGACTCCAGGGTGTCGATGGTGTAGGAGGGTTTGTCACGCTTCAGCTCGCGGTCATCGACCACCAGCGGGTCTACGCCGGCAACCGCCAGCTCGACCATCGCCAGCCGCTGCGCAGGTAGCACCTGGGGGGTGTCGCGATGCGGCGGGCGGAAGTTGGGGATCAGGCGCAGCTCGTCGAATTCGAGCTGCTCCGCCATCTCCAGCGCACTGCGCAGGTGGCCGATGTGCACCGGATCGAAGGTGCCGCCGAACAGACCGACACGCCGGGAACGCGCCTTGTTCATCAGGTCCGCACGTGCCCGTCGCCGAACACCACGTACTTCTCGCTGGTCAGCCCTTCCAGGCCGACCGGACCGCGGGCGTGCAGCTTGTCGGTGGAAATGCCGATCTCCGCGCCCAGGCCGTACTCGAAGCCATCGGCAAAGCGGGTCGAGGCGTTGACCATGACCGAGGCCGAGTCCACTTCGGTGAGGAAGCGGCGGGCATCGGTGAAGTTCTCGGTGATGATCGCGTCGGTGTGTTGCGAGCCGTAGGTGTTGATGTGCTCGATGGCCGCATCGAGGTTGTCGACGATGCGGATCGACAGGATCGGCGCGTTGTACTCGGTGCGCCAGTCTTCCTCGGTGGCTTCCAGCACGTCGGCGCCCAGCAGCGCGCGGGTGGCGGCGTCGCCACGCAGTTCAACGCCCTTGTCGCGGTAGATGGCGGCCAGCGGCGGCAGCACGCGGTCGGCAATGCCGGCGTGCACCAGCAGCGTCTCCATGGTGTTGCACGGCGCATAGCGCTGGGTCTTGGCGTTGTCGGCGACGCGGATGGCCTTGTCCAGATCGGCGGCGACGTCGATGTAGACGTGGCAGATGCCGTCCAGGTGCTTGATCACCGGCACCTTGGCATCGCGGCTGATGCGCTCGATCAGGCCCTTGCCGCCGCGCGGAACGATGACGTCCACGTACTCGGGCATGGTGATCAGCGCGCCCACGGCGGCGCGGTCGGTGGTTTCCACCACCTGTACGACGCTGGCCGGCAGGCCGGCCTTGGCCAGGCCCGTCTGGATGCACGCGGCAATCGCCTGGTTGGAATGGATCGCCTCGGAGCCGCCGCGCAGGATGGTGGCGTTGCCCGACTTCAGGCACAGGCTGGCGGCGTCGATGGTCACGTTCGGACGGGACTCGTAGATGATCCCCACCACGCCCAACGGCACGCGCATCTTGCCCAGCTGAATACCGGACGGCACATAGCGCATGTCGCGGATCTCGCCGATCGGGTCCGGCAGCGTGGCGACCTGGCGCAGGCCCTCGATCATGTCATCGATGCGTGCCGGAGTCAGGGCCAGGCGGTCCAACATGGCTGGCTCCAGACCATTGGCACGGCCATTGGCCAGATCCTGCTCGTTGGCTTCGGTCAGTTGGGCGCGGGCGGCATCCAGGGCATCGGCAGCGGCCAGCAGGGCTTGGTTCTTCTGCGCGGTCGTGGCGCGCGCGACGACGCGCGACGCTTCACGGGCGGCGCGGCCCAGGCGGCTCATATAGTCGAGAACGGACTCGGTCATGATCAAACGCGTCTGCGTGAGGGAAATGCGCAAGTATAGCGGGAGCGCCCCCTCAGCGGCCAGCCACAGCAGCCGGCCGGTCAGCGGCGCACCGCACGTAACGCCAACCCCCTCCCACGCCACGCCCCATCGGCCAAACGGTGACATCCGCCCATCCCCCGCCCGCTTCTGCCGCCCGAAGGTTGGGTAACCAAATTCGTATCGGCTGGTTACCTTGCAAGCATGGCTCATTGCCCCCGTTGCGATCGCATAGCCAGGGAGGCACGCCAGGGAAGAACAACAAGAGGCGGCCCACCGCCGGAGAACTGCCATGCGCTATCGCACCGATTACAGCGCCCAGGCCCTGACCGCCGCCCCGGCGGTGCTGGAACTGGACGGTTGGCAACTGCACTACCAGGCCTTTTCCTCCAGGGAAGATGACACCCGCCCGCCGGTCCTGCTGCTGGGCGGTGCCTTCCAGAGCTTCCGCTCCTTCGCCAGCGAGGTTTCCGAGCTGCTCGCCGGGCACCCGGTGATCCTCCTCGACCTGCCCAGCCAGGGCGGCAACCTGCAACTGGCGCCCCAGCTGAGCCTGGAAGACCTGGCCGACCTCATCGCCGCTTTCGCCGAAACCCTGCAATTGCCGCCCCTGATGCCGATCGGGTTGTCGTACGGCTCGGCGCTGGCAGCGCTGTTCGCCGCCCGCCACCCGGCGCGCTGTGGTCGCCTGCTGCTGGCCGGCATCACCGCCTTCGGCCGACCCGGCGCCCGCGCCCTGCTGGTCGAAGCCCTGGCGCGCCTGGAACTGGGCGAGCAGGAGCCCTTCGCCCATGGCGTGCTGACCGGCCTGATCAACCCATTGCGCCTGGGCGATACCGGTGTATCCCCGGTGTTCCGCAAGGCCCTGTTGCGCCAGCTGCAGCGCCTGACACCAGCGGAAATCGAACGCTACCGGCAGAACAGCCAGCGCCTGCTGGCCTTCGGCGGCTTCGAACGTCACCCGCAATGCCCAACCCTGGTGCTGGCCGGCGAGTACGACCATTTCACCCAGCCGTGGGAACACGCCGAGTTCGCCCACGCGTGCGCCGATGCCGAGTTTGCGTTGATCCACGACGCCGACCACCTGGCCCAGTTCGAACGCCGCGATGCCTGTGCGCGGCTCTACAACCCGTTCCTGCTCGGCGAGCCTCTGCCACGCAGCGCCGCCGGCAGCACGCGCTTCCAGCGCCAGCAACTGCTGCACCTGGAGCGCCGCTTCGAAGCGCGCCTGGCGCCGGCCGATCGGCGCGCCGTACTGCGCAACGGCGAGGGCGGCGAATGGCGCTGCGAGCTGGCGGAGCTGGGCTATTTCGGTGGCCTGATCCGCGTCGAGCTGCCGGCGGATCGCCCTGCGCGCGGCTGGAAGCTCGCCGCCGCCGGGCTGCCGGAACTGGATATCCTGCCGCTGCGCTACAGCGGCGACGGCCTGGCGTTCATCTTCGCCCACGGCGACCCGCAGGCCAGCGCAGCGCTGGCGGCGATGGTGGTGCCGATGCAGCAGGGGGCGTGTGCGGCTTGATGGTTTGAATGTGGCGATTTCGGAGGCCGGGCTCTTCCCTCTCCCAGAAGGGTGAGGGGACTGGAACGGCATCATGCGAAACGTCAGCTGCGCAGGCCTGCACCGAATGACTCCTTCTCCCCCTGGAAGAGGGCTGGGGTGAGGGGGAAGCGCGGGCACAAGCGTCCTGCATTGATATTGTTCGCGAGCAAGCTCGCCCCTGCATGCCCCCCGAATAAGCCGCGGCTGCTCTTCGTAGGACCGAGGGGGACGCCTAGTTCTTGCTCGCGAACCGCCCAGCCCCGAACAGTCCCGAACCTAAAGCCGCGCCTCGATCACCCGCACCAGACTCGGCATCCGCCCTTTCGGCAAGCCCAGCCCCACACCGTCCACCTGCGGATCGAGCACGCCCACCCGGCCAAACCCGCAACCAACGAACGCCTGCTCGATTTCCGCCGCGCTGCGGTAATGCAGCGGATAGCCACCCCGCGTCAGCTTGCCGATCAGCCCGACGCCCCAGCGAATCTGCCGGTAGCGCGGGTGTTCGCGCAGGTCGGGATAGAGTTCGGTCAGGTAGGTCGCCTCGGGGAAACGCCGCAGGGCCACGGCCAATCGACGCCAGAAGCCCTCGATCACCGGGCGCTGGAAGTAATTCACCAGCCCCTCGGTAATCACCACCACGGGGCGCTCAGGGTCCAGTCCGGAGAGCAACGCGGCGAGGCTCTGCTCGCCGTCTTCAGCAAGGATATCCACAGCACGCACGCGATGTTTGCCGTCCAGCCAGCCCTGCTCCTGCAGCAACGCCGACTTGCGCGCGGCCATGGGCGGCAGGTCGGCTTCCAGGTAGGTCAGCTGGGGATAGCGCTGACGGAAACGCCGGCCCCGGGGCGACAAACCACAGGCTATCTCGACCACCTGGGAAACGCCGCGCGACTCGATGGCCTGGGTCAGCCGGGCATCGATCAGCAGGTGACGTTGTAACAGGAAGTCTTCGATATTCAGTCCGAAGCCGACCCGCGCGCCCCAGTTGATCGGCGCCACGCAACCGTGCACCCAGCGGCCGAACGCCGTGGCGAAGGCCGGATCGGCAAGCTGGTGGCGATACCAGACGTAACCGGTGTAGTGCGCGCTGGGGGTAATGTGGGCGCTGTCGGCCCGGATCCGTTCAGCCATGCTTAAGAATCTTGTTGTTATGATTCCCCAGCCTAAGACCGGCCCGAGAACCGCGACAATCCGATGCCCGCCGAACCCAACCTAAGTTTGCCCTGGCCAGGGGCCAATCCCCTGCCGGACGCCTTCTTCAATCGCGATGCCCTCACCGTCGCCCGCGAACTGCTGGGCAAGGTGATCCGCCATCGGGTCGGCGACCTGTGGCTCTCCGCGCGGATCATCGAGACCGAGGCCTATTACCTGGCCGAGAAAGGCAGCCACGCATCGCTCGGTTACACCGAGAAGCGCAAGGCGCTGTTCCTCGATGGCGGGCACATCTACATGTATTACGCGCGTGGCGGCGACTCGCTGAACTTCAGCGCCGGCGGCGCCGGCAATGCGGTACTGATCAAGTCCGGGCACCCCTGGATGGATCGCATCTCCGGTGACGAATCACTGGCCGCCATGCGTCGGCTCAACCCCGCCGCCGACGGCAGCGAGCGCCCGCTGGGCAAGCTGTGCAACGGCCAGACCCTGCTCTGCCGCTCCATGGGCCTGAAAGTGCCGGAGTGGGACGCCCAGCGCTTCGACCCGCAGCGCCTGTTCGTCGACGACCTTGGCGAAACGCCCGCGCACGTTATCCAGGCCGCGCGCCTGGGCATTCCCCATGGCCGCGACGAACACCTGCAGTACCGCTTCGTCGATGCCGCCTTCGCGCCCTTCTGCACGCGCAACCCACTGCGCCGCGGCCAGGTCGAAGGCCATGACTACCACCTGCTCGGAACCCAGGACGCCACCTTCCGATGATCGATCTCGCCGCCTTCAACACCTGGATGGCCACCCATCCGCAATGGCTCGCCCTGGTCCTGTTCCTGGTCGCCTTCCTCGAATGCGCCGCCATCATCGGCATCATCCTGCCCGGCGTGGTGATGCTCTTCGCCATCGCCGTGCTGGCCGGCAGCGGCGCCCTGGGGCTGGGGGAAACCCTGGCATTGGCGTTCCTCGGCGGCCTGCTCGGTGACCTGTCGTCCTACTGGATCGGCCGCCACTTCCACCAGGACATCCGCCGCCTGCCAGTACTGCGCCACCATCCGGAATGGATGGCCAGCGCGGAAGGGTTCTTCCACCGCTATGGCGTGGCGAGCCTGCTGGTGGGCCGCTTCATCGGCGCGCTGCGGCCGTTCCTGCCGATGGTTGCGGGCATGCTGGACATGCCGTTCGGCCGCTTCGTCAGCGTTTCCATCATCGCCGCCGCCGGCTGGTCCATCGCCTACCTGGTGCCTGGCTGGGCCACCGGTGCGGCCATGCGCCTGCCGCTGCCCGAAGGCTTCTGGCCGGAGGCCGGTGTGGTTGCCGCGTGCATCGCAGTGGTGTTCGCCCTGGTGATCCACGCCGAGCTGCGCAAGGAGCGCAATGCTCCGCTGATCGGCGCCGTCGGCTGCTTCGTATTGTTGTTCGCCATGCTGATCGGCTGGCCGCACCTGGACGCCCTGGACAAGGGCCTGATGGCGCTGGTGCAGGAACACCGCCACGCGTGGCTGGACCATGTGATGGTGGCCGTCACCCGCGTCGGCGACTTCCGCACCCAGTTCATCGCCGGTGCGCTGCTGGCGGCGCTGCTGGCCGCCCTGCGACTTTGGCGCCATGCCTTCTTCGCGGCTGGCACCATGGTCGGCACCGCGCTGCTCAACACCGCGCTCAAGCATCTCTTCGGCCGCGCCCGGCCCGAGGTGATCGCCGATCCGCTGTCCGCCTTCAGCATGCCCAGCGGCCACAGTTCGGCGTCCTTCGCCTTCTTCCTGGTACTCGGGGTGCTGGCCAGCCGGGAGAAATCCCCGCGGGTGCGCCTGACCTGGATGCTGCTGGCGGTGATTCCGGCGGCGAGCATTGCGCTGTCCCGCGTCTATCTGGGCGCCCACTGGCCCAGCGACATCATCGCCGGCGCCCTGCTCGGCGCGGCGGTGTGCGCCGCCAGCCTGTGGATAAGCCAGCGCCGCAGCGAGCTGCCGGCCCTGGCGCAGCGCATCTGGTGGAGCCTGCTGCCGACCGCCATGGTGCTGCTGGCGGTAGCCAGCGCCTGGGGGCTGTCGTCGGCCATTCACCGCTACACACCGCTCTGACCCGGCTTCAGGCCCAGGGGCGCTCGCGCATCAGTTCGGCGCAGCGCAACTGGACGAACTCGCGCAGCTGGGTCACCGCCCGGCTGAGCTGCGCGCGGTGGGTGCAGAACAGGTTCATCGGCGTGGCTTCGCCCAGGTAATCCGCCAGCGCCACCTCCAGCCGGCCGGCACGCACATCGGCCGCCACGTCCAGCCAGGACTTGTAGACCAGCCCCTGCCCCGCCACGGCCCAGCGCCGCACCACGTCGGCGTCGTCACAGAGACGATCGCCGCGCACCGTCACCTCGTGTTGCTTGCGGCTGTCGCTGAAACGCCAGCGCTCGTGGGCTCGGCCGCCCAGCATGTACAGCAGGCAGTTGTGCTTTTGCAGCTCGTCCGGGTGCTGCGGCTTGCCGTGGCGAGCGAAGTACTCGGGCGCGGCGCAGAGCACCCGACGGTTGTCCGGCGCCAGCGGAAGCGCGACAAGGTTCGAGTCCCCCGGCAACCCCAGGCGGAAAGCCACGTCCACCGGTTGCCGGTAGAGATCGGCCTGACGGTCACTGATCAGCAGGCGCAGGTTCATGCGCGGGTGCAGTGCCTGGAATTCGTCCAGCCAGGGCAACAGCACGTTGCGGCCGAAATCCGAGGGCGCCGATACCTGGAAGTTGCCGGCGATCTCGCTCTTGCCGCCCGCCAGCAACTGACGACCGTCATCCAGGCTTTGCAACGCAGCGCGGGCGTGGGCCAGGTACAGCTCACCCTCGCCGGTCAGGCGCAGGCTGCGGGTCGAGCGGGCGAACAGGCGCACGTCCAGCTCGCTTTCCAGGCGTTTGAGCGCGGCGCTGGCCACGGCTGGCGACAGCTCCAGCTCTCGGGCGGCAGCAGAGAGACTGCCGCGCTCAGCGGTGCGGACGAATATCTGCAGGTCGTCGAAGCGCAGCATTTTCAAAAATCCTTTGAAAGAGACTCTCTACTTACGCGGTTTTTCTTCCCGACGAAAGAGAGCAGCATGCCCTCACCTTCCCCGCCCAACTGGAGATACCCGG
Source organism: Pseudomonas sp. HS-18 (assembly GCF_020401845.1). Lineage (NCBI taxonomy): Bacteria > Pseudomonadati > Pseudomonadota > Gammaproteobacteria > Pseudomonadales > Pseudomonadaceae > Pseudomonas > Pseudomonas sp. HS-18. Next base: position 770,529 of record NZ_CP084413.1, on the reverse strand, counting down.
ATGAGCCTGACCCTGATCGCCATCATTCGCGCCAAGCCCGGCCGCGCCGACAGTCTGCAGGAGCGCCTGCACGGCATGCTCGCGCCGTCCCGCGCCGAGGCCGGCTGCCTGCAGTACGACCTGCACCGCGATATCAAGGACGCCGAGCTGATCTACATGATCGAGCAGTGGCGCGACGAGGATGCCCTGGCCGAGCACGAGGCCAGCCCACACTTCCAGGCCTTCGTGAAGGCCGCCGAACCTGACCTGGCGGAACTCGATATCCGCCTGATGAACCGCATCGACTGACCGTTCAAAGCGAATAGGAATTCCCATGAAAGCCATCGGTTACACCCAGAGCCTGCCCAGCAGCGACGCCAACTCGCTGCTCGACATCCAGCTGCCCGAACCCACGCCCGGCCCGCGCGACCTGCTGGTGGAGGTGCGCGCCGTCTCCGTCAACCCGGTGGACACCAAGGTGCGCCAGCGCGCACAGCCCGCCGACGGCCAGTACAAGGTGCTCGGCTGGGACGCCAGCGGCGTGGTCCGCGCCGTGGGCAGCGAGGTCAGCCTGTTCAAACCGGGCGACAAGGTCTGGTATGCCGGCGACCTGACCCGCCCCGGCAGCAATGCCGAGCTGCAACTGGTCGACGAGCGCATCGTCGGCGCCATGCCGCAGAGCCTGGACTTCGCCCACGCCGCCGCCCTGCCACTGACCACCATCACCGCCTGGGAACTGCTGTTCGACCGCCTGCAGGTGGCCGAGGGCAGCGCCAGCAAAGGCCAGAGCCTGTTGATCGTCGGCGCGGCCGGCGGCGTCGGTTCGATCCTTACCCAGTTGGCGCGCCAGCTCACCGGCATGACCGTGATCGGCACCGCCTCGCGCCCGGAAACCCAGGAATGGGTGCGCAACCTCGGCGCGCACCACGTGATCGACCACCGCAAGCCGCTGAGCGAAGAACTCAAGCGCATCGGCATCGGCGAAGTCACCCACGTGGCCAGCCTGAACCAGACCGAGCAGCACCTGCCCGAAATCGTCGCCAGCCTGCGCCCGCAGGGCCGCCTGGCGCTGATCGACGACCCGGAGAACCTCGACGTGCGGCTGCTCAAGCAGAAGAGCCTGTCGCTGCACTGGGAGTTCATGTACACCCGCTCGATGTTCCAGACCGACGACATGATCGAACAGCACAAGTTGCTGCAGCGAGTGGCCGGGCTGATCGACAGCGGCGTGCTGAAAACCACCCTGGGCGAGCACTTCGGCAAGATCGACGCCGCCAACCTGCGCCGGGCCCACGCACTGCTGGAGAGCAACACGGCCAAGGGCAAGATCGTACTGGAGGGGTTCTGACCTCAGGCCCCGAGGGGCGTGGACGCAGGGCGGATAACCCGTTCGGGGTTTTCCGCCCTGCGGTCTGCTCCTTGTCGCCGGATACGGAGGTTCGCGAGCAAGAACTAGGCGTCCCCTTCGATCCTACAAAGAGCGCACTGGTGCTTCCGGTTACCTGTAGGAGCGAGCTTGCTCGCGAACCCGGCCGACTCAGTCGTCGGCCTTGGCACCCGCGAGCAACCGGCAAAGCTTCCCGGTGGCATCGAGCATCGCGAAGCTCGGCTTCTCCAGGTTGCGATCCGGCACTACCCAGAGCTGCTTGAGCCGCGTAGCGCTGAGTTGCCGCATGCCGGTCCAACTGCTCAGTTGCTCGTCGCTGGCCGCCAGGATCACTTGCGGATCACGGGCCAGTACGGCCTCCTGCCCCACCTGTGGCGCCGGCAGGTCAAGATCGGCGAACAGGTTGCGGCCACCGCAGACTTCCAGCGCCTCGCTGATGATCTGTCGACCGCCGACGGTGTAGAGCGGGCGGTCCCACACCTGGTAGAACACCCTGAGTGGCTGCTCGCGCCGGTATTGCGCACGCAACTGCGCCATTTGCACATCGAAGGCTTGCGCCAACGCGCGGCCCTTCTCCGCTTGCCCCAGGCGCTCGCCCAATTCGCGGAATTGCCGGGAGATATCGTCCAGACGGTGCGGATCGGCTACGTAGAGCGGAATACCCACGGCCTTCAGGCGCCGCAACTGCGCATCAGGCACCGCGCCAGGCCAGACCAGCAACAGGTCGGGCTGCAAGGCGAGAATCTGTTCGAGATTGACCTGACCGTAACGTCCGACGGACGGCAGGCCTTTCAGGGGCTCGGGACGTGGCCCGCCGTCGAGCAGGCCGGCCAGCCGGTCGGCGGCGCCCAGTTCGAGGACCATGTCGGTGAGCGAGGGCGCCAGGCTGATCACCCGCTCTGCCGCCGCCACCGGCAAACCGGCGATCAGCAGGAGCAGGCACAGGAAGCGGCGCATCAGGCCAGTTGGCGCGGCAGGCGATACAGCCAGAGGATGACCAGGCTGGCGAAGCCCAGCAGCAGGACCGGCACACCATGCAGGTCGACCAGCACCGCCAGGGCGCCGATCCAGGCCGGGATACTGCCCACCAGCGCACCACGGCGCTGCGCGGCACCCAGTGCCTGCCAGGCCGCAGGCTCGTCCGCGCCAGCGCGAGCCTTACCGGTAGCGATCAGTGCGTGCTTGTAGCGACGGAACAACGGCAGGGTGAGGAACATCGACACCAGGCCGACGACGAACACCGGCGTGGCCAGCTTGTCCGAGAACGGCGCATCGCCCACCAGCGCCAGCATCAGGTGCTGCGGTGCCAGTGCGAGCGCCAGCAGCAGCCACCAGATCAGATTCAGCCGGCGCCGGGCAGCGGCGCGATTCACGACGCGGAGACCTCGGCCTCGGCTTCGCCCTGATGCATATTGCCCAGCATATGGCCCAGCTTGCCTGCCTTGGTCTGCAGGTAGCGCTTGTTGTGCGGGTTCAGGCCCTTGTGCAGCGGCACCCGCTCGGCGACGGTCAGGCCATAGCCTTCCAGCGCCTTGACCTTGCGCGGATTGTTGGTCATCAGCTTCAGCGAGCAGACGCCCAGGTGCTTGAGCATCGGCAGGCACATGGCGTAGTCGCGCTGGTCGGCGCCGAAGCCCAGGGCCAGGTTGGCCTCCACGGTATCGGCGCCCTCATCCTGCAGAGCATAAGCGCGGATCTTGTTGATCAGGCCGATGCCACGGCCTTCCTGACGCAGGTACAGCAGCACGCCGCGGCCTTCCTTGGCGATGGCCGACAGTGCGCCCTCGAGCTGGAAACCGCAGTCGCAGCGCAGGCTGAACAGCGCATCGCCGGTGAGGCATTCGGAATGCAGACGCCCCAGCACCGGCTGGCCGTCATCGAGCTTGCCCATGGTCAGGGCGACGTGTTCCTTGCCGGTTTCCTCGTCGAGGAAGCCATGCATGGTGAATTCGCCGAAGGGGGTGGGCAGCTTGGAGGCGGCGACGAAAACGACAGACACCGGAAACTCCTGAAAGATTTATCTAAGGAAGGAGGACCGGCATTGTAGCAGCAGCGCCAGCCGCACCGTCATTGCGAATTCTGCAAGATAAGCATCGATGCGGTTGATAGAAGCCCTGCCGTCAGTGCTTGGCCTGGATGTACATCATGCCCTGTTCCTCCCGCCAGCCGACGCGGTTGAGGAAGCTCATACCCAGGAGAATCTCGGTGGGGTAATCGCCTTCGACCACCGCCGCCTCGACGCCCAGCAACTCGATACCGCCCAGCTTCACGCTGTTGAGCATCACCCGCCAGCTCCTGACGGTGCCGCTGGCCGTGGAGACCATCATCGGCGTACCGCTGGCGCGGTAATCGATCCCCAGGCGCCGGGCCTCGCCTTCGTTCATGGCGATAGAGGTGGCGCCGGTATCCACCAGGAACTGCGCGTTCTGGTTGTTGATGGTGCCCGCCACCCAATAGTGGCCGCCGGTGCCGCGGGCGATACTCATCTCGGTGCGGGCGGAGGGCGCGGCATAGCCGCCGCTGTTGTACTCGCGGCTCAGCTCATAGGTCTGCTCGACCCCGCCGATACGCAGTACCGCCTTGTGGCTGTCGGCGCTGACCACCTGTACGCCTTCCGGGCCGCTCTGGCCGACTTTCACCAGCTTGCGCTGGCCGTCGATATTGAGCACCGCAGCACCGGGGAACAGACCGACCACCTGCACCTGCGGGGCTGCCACGGCAGCGATGGAACACAGGGACAGGCAGATCAGGGCGGACAGGCGCATTCGATCACTCCTTGGGCGGCAGCAGTGGTTTCAGCGGGGCGTAGGGCCAGTGCCAGCGAGCAAAGATGCGCTCCAGCTCGCCGCTGCGGTAAAGCGCCTGCATGCGCGAATCGTAGAGCTTCGCCAGCGCCCGCCCGCGGTCGTTGTTGGCGAAGCCAAGATACAGCGGAATCGAGCCGACATCGGTGATGTGGTAGACGCTGGCGTCGACACCCTTGGCCTCGATCATCTCTTCCAGCTCGGGGCGGGCATCGATGAAGTAGTCGATGCGGTGGCCATCGAGCATCGGCAGCGCCGAGCTGCGCCGCTGCAATTCATTGCGCTGCTTCAGGTGATCGAGATAGCGGTCGAAGGCGTAGCCGCGCATCCAGGCCAGGCGGTAGCTATCCAGCGTGGCGAGCGTCGGTTGGGGAGAAGTGTTCAGGCCCAGCGCACCGATGGGGTCGACGTCATAAGGCCAGTGCGGATAGATGATGTTGTCGATTTCGTGGCGGTAGGAACCTACCCAGGCATCCGCCTCGGCGCGCTGCACCAGCCCGACCGAGCGGACGTAGGGCTCGCTGCGCAGTTTCAGGCGTACGCCTTCTGGCTCGTAGATGGCCCGCAACAGGTCCCAGGCCAGGCCACGACCGTCAGCCTGGGTGTAGTTGACCCAGACCTCGCTGACCACCTGGATTTCCCCGGGAACACCCGCAAGCGTCCGGGCGGGCTTGTCAGCAGCCGCGGCCGCGGGCACGGCCATCGCCGGCAGCCAGCACAGGCACAGGAGCAGGCACAGCAGTCGGCGCATCGAACGTCCTCAGATCAGCCAGTGGGCCCAACCCCATGTCAGGCCTTGCATCACCAGCCAGGCGAAAACGCCGGCCAGCACATCGTCCAGCATGATGCCGACACCGCCATGGACGTTGCGGTCGATCCAGCTGATCGGCCAGGGCTTGGCGATGTCGATGATGCGGAACACCGCGAAGCCGACCAGCAGCCACCACCAGCCTTCCGGCACCAGCCAGAGGGTGATCCACATGCCGACCATCTCGTCCCAGACGATGCCTTCGTGATCGTGCACGCGCAGGTCGTCGGCGACCTTGCCGCACAGCCAGAAGCCGAACAGCATGGTGACGCCCAGCATCAGCCAGTAACCCCAGTCCGGCAGCATCTGCCAGAGTGGTATGAAGGGTAGCGCAACCAGCGAACCCCAGGTGCCCGGCGCCTTCGGCAGGGTGCCCGAGCCGAAGCCGAAGGCCAGGAAATGCCAGGGATTGCGCCATACCGAATGGGGCACGGGTTGGGCCGGGGCCTGGTTGGGGTGTTCTGTCACGGTCACTCCATGAAATGCAGGTAGCCGCCCTGACGCGGCGTGATATCGGCACCGTTGCCGTCGAGCACGCACACGCCCGAACCGGCTTCCACCCTACCGACCACGCACAGCAGCGGCCAGTTCGCCGAAAGCGCCGACAGGTGCTCAGGCGGCAGCGTGAAGGCCAGGACATAGTCGTCGCCAGCGCCCAGTTTGAGCTGCAATGCCCGCTCGGCGCCCAGCAGGGCTTCCAGCGCGGGGCTGGGCGGCAGCTTTTCAGCCTCGACGACCAGCGCTACGCCCGAAGCACGGGCGATATGCCCGCAGTCGGCCAGCAGCCCATCGGAAATATCCAGCGCCGCCGACGCCTTGCCACGCAACGCCTGGCCGAAGTCCAGCTGCGGTTGCGGCGACCAGTAGCGCGCCAGCAGCGGCTCGGCGACGGACGGCTCGGCGGTCATCTCGCCGAGCACCAGCGGCAATGCTCCGCCCGCCTCGCCCAGCGGGCCGCCGACACAGAGCAGGTCACCGGGACGCGCACCGGAGCGGGTCAGCGCCTGCCCGGCGGGCACGCCGCCGAACACGGTGACGGTCATCGCCAGCGGCCCGCGGGTGGTATCGCCGCCGATCAGTGCCAGCGAGCACTCCTGCGCCTTCTGGTTCAAACCACGGGCAAAGCCCTCCAGCCAGGCCGGATCGGCCTCGGGCAGGGTCAGGGCGAGGGTGAAGCCGATGGGCGAAGCGCCCATGGCCGCCAGGTCGCTGGCAGACACCGCCAGGGCACGCTGGCCGAGCAGGAAGGGATCGCAGACGGTGGGAAAATGCACACCGACCACGAGCGTGTCGGTGGAAATCGCCAGCTGTTCGCCGGCCCGGGGCGCCAGGAGCGCGCAGTCGTCGCCGATCCCCAGAGCCACTGCCTCGCCGCCGGCCGCACAGGCGGCCGAGGCGAAGTAGCGACGGATCAGCTCGAACTCACCCATGCTCAGAACCTGTTCAGGATCTGTAGCGAGAGGCCGTCAGCGGAGCGAAGAGCAGCGCAGGAACCGGAGTTTATGAGCCATAGATGAGGCTTCCGAGCAGCGCATGAGCTCCGATCACGGTCTCGCAGTAGGATCATGGGCAGGCTCTCAGCGCTTGGCGCCCCGAAGTTCGGCGGCGCGCAGGCGCGGAGCGAGCTTGTCCAGCACGCCGTTGACGAACTTGTGTCCGTCCGTGGCGCCGAAGGTCTTGGCCAGCTCGATGCCTTCGTTGATGACGACCTTGTACGGCACGTCCAGGCGATTGCGCAGCTCGTAGGTGGCCAGGCGCAGGATGGCCAGCTCCACCGGGTCGATCTCTTCCAGCGCACGGTCCAGGCAGGGCGTGAATTCCTCGTCCAGATCGGTCTTCAGGCGCGGCACGCCGTGCAGGATCTCGTGGAAGTAGGCGCCGTCGACATCGCTGAAATCGTTGTCGGTACGGAAGGTCGCCTCGATCTCGTTGAGCGGCTGGCCTGCCATCTGCCAGGAATACAGGGCCTGCACCGCGAGGCTGCGGGCCTTGCGACGCATGGCGATCTTGTTCGGCTTGGCGGGCTTGGCCGGGGTGTTGCCGTCCTGGGTGCTCACTTGGCCTCCAGCTGCGACAGCAGGCTCACCATTTCCAGGGCGGACAGGGCTGCCTCGGCGCCTTTGTTGCCGGCCTTGGTGCCGGAGCGCTCGATGGCTTGTTCGATGGAGTCGACAGTCAGGACGCCGAAGGCGACCGGCACGCCGAACTGCAGGGAAACCTGCGCCAGGCCCTTGGTGCACTCACCGGCAACGTATTCAAAGTGCGGGGTACCGCCACGGATCACCGCACCGAGGGCGATGATGGCGTCGAACTCGCCGCGCTGGGCGACTTTCTGCGTCACCAGCGGGATTTCGAAGGCGCCCGGAGCACGGATCACGGTGATGTCGCTCTGGGCAACGCCGTGGCGCACCAGCGCGTCAATGGCGCCTTCCACCAGGCTTTCCACCACGAAGCTGTTGAAGCGGCCAACCACCAGGGCGAAGCGGCCTTTGGGGGCGATGAAGGTACCTTCGATGGTCTTCAGGGTCATGGACAAGTCTCACTGTTAAAGAGCCGGAGCGTCAGCGTGACGCTCCGCAAATAGGGTAGAAGAACGGCACCGCCGTGCCAGGGCACGGCGGCGAGGTTCATTCGGGTAGTCCTGAGCGCGTCGCGAGCGCAGGTCCGGCAAGGCGGAAGTCGCCGAAAAAGCGCAGTTTACTGAAGTAAATGAGCATTTTGAGGCGGCTTCCAACGCGGCCTGACCAAGCGCAGCAGCGATCAGGGCTGCCCGTCAGCGGGCAGATATTCTACTACTTCCAGGTCGAAGCCGGATATCGCATTGAAGCGCATCGGTGCCGACATCAGGCGCATCTTGCGCACGCCCAGGTCGCGCAGGATCTGCGAACCGGCACCCACGGTGCTGTAGGTGGTGGTCGGCTTCTGCGCGGGCGCCGGGGTATTGGTGATCTCGCGGACGTGCGCCAGCAGGTCATCGCCGCCAACCTGGTGGCCCAGCAGCAGGACCACGCCGGTGCCGGCCTCGGCTACCTTGGCCATGGCCGCACGCAGGCTCCAGCGACCCGCCTGGTTGACCATCAGCAGGTCGCGCAGCGGGTCGGGGTTGTGCACGCGTACCAGGGTCGGCTCTTCCGCGCAGACCTTGCCCAGGGTCAGCGCCAGGTGCACGTCGCCTTCCACGGAGTCGCGGTAGGTGATCAGGTTGAACTGGCCCAGCTCGGTATCCAGCGGCTGCTCGGCGAGGCGCTCGACGGTGCGCTCGTGGATCAGGCGGTAGTGGATCAGGTCGGCGATGGTGCCGATCTTGATGCCGTGCTGCTGGGCGAACTCTTCCAGTTCCGGGCGACGGGCCATGGTGCCGTCGTCGTTCATGATCTCGCAGATCACCCCGGACGGCTCGAAGCCGGCCATGCGCGCCAGGTCGCAGGCGGCTTCGGTGTGGCCGGCGCGAGCCAGCACGCCACCGGGCTGGGACATCAGCGGGAAGATGTGGCCGGGGCTGACGATGTCGGCAGCGACGGCGTTCTTCGCCGCGGCAGCCTGCACGGTGCGGGCGCGGTCGGCGGCGGAGATGCCGGTGGTGACGCCTTCGGCGGCCTCGATGGAGACGGTGAACTTGGTGCCGAAGCCGGAACCGTTGCGCTGCACCATCAGCGGGAGCCCCAAGCGCTCGCAGCGCTCGCGGGTCATCGGCATGCAGATCAGGCCGCGGGCAAAGCGGGCCATGAAGTTGATGTCTTCGGTGCGGACACACTCGGAGGCGATGATCAGGTCGCCCTCGTTCTCGCGGTCCTCGTCATCCATGAGGATGACCATCTTGCCCTGACGCATGTCGTCGAGCAGTTCTTCAATGCTGTTGAGTGCCATACGGGGACGAGCCTTTTCAGTGTTTCAGGAAGCCGTTGTCGGCCAGGAATGCTTCGGTGATGCCGCCGGCGCCGGCGCTGGGTTCAGCCGCCTTGTCGCCGAGCAGCAGGCGCTCCAGGTAGCGCGCCAGCAGGTCCACTTCGAGGTTGACCAGGCGGCCACCGCGGTAGTCGGCCATGATCGTCTCCTGCACGGTGTGCGGGACGATGGTCAGTTCGAACTCGGCGCCGTTGACCGCGTTCACCGTCAGGCTGGTGCCGTCCACGGTGATCGAGCCCTTGAGCGCGATGTACTTGGCCAGCTCGCGCGGTGCGCGCACGGTGAACTGGATGGCGCGGGCGTTTTCCTCGCGCTTGACGATCTCGCCGACGCCGTCGACGTGGCCGCTGACCAGGTGGCCGCCCAGGCGGGTGGTCGGGGTCAGGGCCTTTTCCAGGTTCACCCGGCTGCCGATCTTGAGCTGCGCGAACGCGGTGCGCGCCAGGGTCTCGCGGCTGACGTCGGCCCAGAAGCCGTCGCCGGGCAGCTCGACCGCAGTCAGGCAGATGCCGTTGACGGCGATGCTGTCGCCCAGCTTGACGTCGCCGAGGTCGAGCTTGCCGGTCTTCACGTACAGGCGCACGTCACCGCCTTTCGGGGTGATGGATGCGATGGTTCCGATGGATTCGATTATGCCGGTGAACATGTTGCCTCCCACACGGAGAAGGCAGCCGGCCGACAGGCCCGCGAAGCCAACAGGGAAAGGTATTGCATGAGGCGAACTCCTGTTTTTCGTTAGAAAACAGGGCGTATCGGATCGAAGGGACTTCTCGGACGCGCGCAGGCACGCCCCGATGGCTATCCCGTTCTCTCTTCATCCGGACTATGACCGTCGGCCCCGGAATCACACCGGGTCTGCTGACCCTGGCCATCCGGCGAACCGGTCTGGACAGGCGCTCGCGGGCTAGACGCATTGCGCGTCATTACCGCCGGTGGGGACTTGCACCCCGCCCTGAGAACGTCAATCGCGGTCGTTACAGCGTCGACCGCGTGTGGCGTTTTACCACAGGCCGGCGCAAGTCGGAAGCTTCCTATTGATCACTGCGCGTCCGCCGACTGGCCGGCGAGGGCTACGCCGGCGCGCCATCACAGCGGTCTGGCGGTGACCAGCCAGTCGTCACCCACGGCGCGGATGTCGACGATCTTCAGCTCGCGGGATTCGCTCATGCGCTCCAGCGGCAGCTCCAGCAGCGGCCGCGCGGAGGAACCGAGCAGCTTGGGCGCCATGAAGATGCTGTATTCGTCCACCAGTCCGAGGCGGGCAAAGGCGCCGGCCAGGCGCGGGCCGGCTTCCACCAGCACTTCGTTGACCCCACGGCGGCCGAGTTCGCTCAGCAGTGCCAGCAGGTCGACCTGGCCGTCGAGGCCGGCAAGGTTGAGCAGTTCGTGGCCGACCACCGCGTAGTTCGGGTCGTCCTGGGTGCTCACCACCAGCGCCGGACCGGCCTGGAAGAAAGTAGCGGTCAGCGGCACCCGCAGGCGCCCGTCGATCAGCACGCGCAGCGGCTGGCGCTGCGAGGCCAGCTCGGTCTGCTCGGCGTCCAGGCCCAACTCATCCGGGCGTACGGTCAGACGGGCGTCGTCGGTCAGCACGGTATCGGCGCCGGAGAGCACTACGCTGGCCTGCGCGCGCAGGCGCTGCACGGCGCGGCGCGCGGCCGGGCCGGTGATCCACTGGCTCTCGCCGCTGGCCATGGCGGTGCGGCCGTCCAGGCTCATCGCCAGCTTCACGCGGACGAAGGGCAGGCCGGTCTCCATGCGCTTGAGGAAGCCCTGGTTGAGGGCGCGGGCTTCGTTTTCCAGCACGCCGGAGCGCACCTCGATACCGGCTTCGGCAAGGCGCCGCATGCCGCTGCCCGCGACCTGCGGGTTCGGGTCCTGCATGGCCGCGACCACGCGGGCGAGGCCGGCGCCGATCAAGGCGTCGGCGCAGGGCGGCGTACGACCGAAGTGGCTGCAGGGTTCCAGGGTGACGTAGGCGGTGGCGCCACGGGCCTTGTCGCCGGCCTGGCGCAGGGCGTGGACCTCGGCGTGAGGCTCGCCGGCGCGCACATGCCAGCCTTCGCCGACGATTTCGCCATCGCGGACGATGACGCAGCCGACGCGAGGGTTGGGATGGGTCGTGTACCAGCCCTTGCGGGCCAGCTCGATGGCGCGGGCCATCCAGGCTTCATCCGGGCAGTTCACGGAATCGACGCCGCTCATTCTTTCGCCGGCTCCCGGGCCAGGCGCTCGATTTCCTCGCGGAACTCGTTGAGGTCCTGGAAGCGGCGGTAGACCGAGGCGAAGCGGATGTAGGCGACTTCATCGAGCTTCTGCAGCTCGGCCATCACCAGCTCGCCCAGCACCCGCGACTTGATCTCGCGCTCGCCGGTGGCGCGCAGCTTGTGCTTGATGTGCGCCAGCGCCTCTTCCAGCCGCTCGATGCTCACCGGGCGCTTCTCCAGCGCGCGCTGCATGCCGGCGCGCAGCTTGTCCTCGTCGAAAGGTTGGCGGCTGCCGTCCTGTTTGATCAGGCGCGGCATGACCAGCTCGGCGGTCTCGAAGGTGGTGAAACGCTCGCCGCAGGCCAGGCACTCGCGGCGCCGGCGGACCTGGTCGCCCTCGGCGACCAGGCGCGAATCGATGACTTTGGTGTCGTGAGCGCCGCAGAAAGGACAATGCATGGCGAGTCTTGGGCAGTCTTGTCGGAGGAAGAGGTAAGGGGCCATGGTAGCGCATCGCCTGGCCGAAGAAACCCTGCTCCCCGCAGACAAGCCGCAGGCATTACGCTATATAAGCGCCCGCCTGGAATCTGCCGCGATGGAGCCCGCCATGTACACCCGCCTGCTCTGCTTGTCCCTCACCGCCCTGCTGGCCGCCTGCGCCAGCGAAAAACCCGTGCCCGCCGCTGCGCCGGCGCCCGCACCGAAGAACTCGGCGCCTGCCGCACTGGAACCGGTGCCGGCGCACATGCGTGCCCTCTCCGGCCAGCTCAGCAGCTCCCAGGGCTACCTGCCGGCGGGTAGTGAAGTGGAAGTCGCGCTGCTGGTGATCGACGAGCGCGACCGTCCGCAACAACTGCTTTCCAGCGAGAAGCTCATCGCCAACGGCCAGGCGCTGCCCTTCCGGCTGATCTTCAATCCGCAGTCCTTCCCGGCCAATGCCCGCGTGGAACTGCATGGCCGCGTCTCGCAGTCCGGCCAACTGGCCTGGCGCCTGCCGCCGGTGCGCATCACCCAACCGGAAACCCGCGCTCTGGGCGAACTGCGGCTGGAGCGCGCACCGTGACGCCACCGTTTTCCCTGCAACAGGCCCTGGGCGAACTGCTCGGCGACGCACGCCTGTGCGCAGAACGCCTGCCGGGTACCGACATCGACCTGTGGCTGATCGATGCGAACAACATGGACCGCGAGTTCAGCCCCGACGAGACCCGGCGCATCCTCGAAGAGCCGCCCTACTGGTGCTTCTGCTGGGCCAGCGGCCTGGTGCTGGCACACTGGTTGGCCGACAAACCCGAATGGGTGCGCGGCAAGCGCGTGCTGGACTTCGGCGCGGGCTCGGGCATCGCCGCCATCGCCGCCGCCAAGGCCGGTGCCGCCGAGGTAGTGGCCTGCGACCTCGACCCGCTGGCGCTGGACGCCTGCCGCGCCAACGCCGAGCTCAATGGCGTGGAGCTGACCTACTCGGCGGACTTCTTCCAGGAAGAGGACCGCTTTGATCTGATCATCGTCGCCGACGTGCTCTACGACCGCGCCAACCTGCCGCTGCTGGACGAGTTCCTCAGCCGCGGCCGCGAAGCCCTGGTGGCGGATTCGCGGGTCCGCGACTTCAGCCATCCGCTGTACCAGCGCCTGGGCATACTCGACGGTTGCACCTGGCCGGACCTGGCCGAGCCGGCCGAATTCCGCCATGTAAGCCTGTATCACGCACGCCGCGGGTGACATCGGCACGCTGGGGCCTTCCCGGCCGTATCACCGTCCCATATTGCTCCTGATGGGAATTACGCTGCCCGACCGGGCGGGTTGTTTCCGTCAGGCAGCGCCCCCACTTATAGTGGCAACCACCTTCATCGCCCCACTCGATTCGAGATTTCCCATGAGCGATACGCCCTACATCTTCGACGCCAGCATCGCCAACTTCGATCAGGTCGTCATCGAGAACTCCTTCCACAAGCCGGTGCTGGTCGACTTCTGGGCCGACTGGTGCGCCCCGTGCAAGGCGCTGATGCCGCTGCTGGCGCAGATCACCGAGTCGTACCAGGGCGAGCTGCTGCTGGCCAAGGTCAACTGCGACGTCGAGCAGGACATCGTGATGCGCTTCGGCATCCGCAGCCTGCCCACCGTGGTGCTGTTCAAGGACGGCCAGCCGGTGGACGGCTTCGCCGGTGCGCAGCCGGAATCGGCGATCCGCCAGATGCTGGAGCAGCACGTCCAGCCGCCCGCCCCGGCCGCCGGCAACCCGCTGGAGCTGGCGCAGGCAGCCTTCAACGAAGGTCGTTTCGCCGAGGCCGAAGCGCAGCTCAAAGTCCTGTTGGGCGAAGACAACAGCAACGCTGCGGCGCTGATCCTCTACGCCCGCTGCCTCGCCGAGCGCGGTGAGTTGGGTGAAGCCGAAACCGTGCTCGACGCGGTGAAGAGCGACGACCACAAGCAGGCGCTGGCCGCCGCCAAGGCCCAGCTGACCTTTTTGCGCCAGGCTGCCGACCTGCCCGACGCCGCTACCCTGAAGACCCGCCTGGCCGCTGACGCCAACGACGACGAAGCCACCTACCAGCTGGCCGTGCAGCAACTGGCGCGCCAGCAGTACGAGGCGGCACTGGATGCCCTGCTCAAGCTCTTCGCGCGCAACCGCGGCTACGGCGAGGACCTGCCGCGCAAGACGCTGGTCCAGGTGTTCGACCTGCTGGGCAACGATCACCCGCTGGTGATCGCCTACCGCCGCAAGCTGGCGAATCTGCTGTATTGATGAAAAGGGCGCCGCGAGGCGCCTTTTCTTTCTGTAGTCTCCCGGCTACTCATCTGCCCAGGTGAAGACCTGCACGCCATCGCGCACCTCGATCTTCACCTGCGGGCTGTGCCGCAGGCGCACTAGCAATCCCTTCGCCGCTCCCGTGCTGCCCGCCAGCGCTTCCAGCTCATCCATCAACTCCGGCCCTTCCGTGCTGCCGCTGCGGCGCAACAGGTCCTGCGCGGCCAGCCATAGCTTGTCCGCCGGGCCAGCAGCGGCTGGCTGAGCGGTAGCCGGCGCGGACGGCACAACGGCCGCGACCGGCAGGCTCTGCGCCAGCCGGGTCCAGTCGGCGTCATCCATCTCCACAGTCAGGTCCACCGGCCAGTCGCCGATGGTGCCCTTGATTCTCAGCATCGCCCTTCTCCTCACGCGGTTTCGCGCATGCTCCCACGGCATCGGCGCCACGCCAAACGCACGCTAAGCTGGCCTTAATTTTTCATCTGTTATAACGTAACAAAATCATTCATCAGACCGGAGTCTCCCATGCGCCCCCTGCTCCTCGCTGTCGCCCTGCTGCCCCTCGCGGCCCAAGCCCACGACGAACATGAACACGGCAGCCTCGGCAAGCACGAGCATGGCGTCGCCCAGCTCAACGTTGCCCTCGACGGCAAGACCTTGGAACTGCAGGTGGACAGCCCGGCGATGAACTTCGTCGGCTTCGAGCATGCCGCCACCAGCGACGCCGACAAGGCCACGGTCGCCACCGTGCAGGCCCAGCTCAAGCAACCGCTGCAACTGCTTGCCCTGCCCGCCTCGGCCAAGTGCAGCGTGCAGTCGGTGGAGCTTTCCAGCCCGCTGTTCGGCGATGCGCCCAAGGCAGAAGAGCATGACCATGACGACGGCGACCATGACGAACACGAAGGCCACCACCACGCCGATATCGACGCCCACTACCAGCTGACCTGCGCCCAACCGCAGGACCTGGCCACTCTCGACTTCGCGCCGCTGTTCAAGCGCTTCCCGGCGACCCAGAAGATTCAGGTACAACTGATCGGCCCGAGCGGCCAGCAAGGTGCAGAATTGACCGCCGCCAACCCGACCCTGAACTTCTGATCACGACGCGCTGAAATGACCGCATTGCTCGCACTCGACAACCTCGGCTTCGCCTGGCCCGGCCAGGCGGAGCTGCTGGACATTCCCGCCTTCACCCTGGCCCGCGGCGAAACCCTGTTCCTCAAGGGGCCCTCCGGCAGCGGCAAGACCACCCTGCTCGGCCTGCTCGGCGGTGTGCAGCGCCCGCAGCGCGGCAGCGTGAAGCTGCTGGGCGAGGACATCGCGCAGATGAAGTCGGCGCGCCGCGATCATTTCCGCGTCGACCACACCGGCTACATCTTCCAGCAGTTCAACCTGCTGCCATTTCTCTCGGTCCGCGAGAACGTCGAACTGCCCTGTCATTTCTCCCACAGCCGCGCCGAACGGGCCACCTTGCGCCATGGCAGCGTGACCAAGGCTGCCGAGGCACTGCTCAAGCACCTGGGGCTGGGCGAGGCGACGCTGATCGAGCGCCGCGCCGACAGCCTGTCCATCGGCCAGCAGCAGCGCGTCGCCGCTGCCCGAGCGCTGATCGGCCAGCCGGAACTGGTGATCGCCGACGAGCCCACCTCGGCACTGGACGCCGACGCCCGCGAAGCCTTCCTCCAGTTGCTGTTCGCCGAATGCCGCGAGGCCGGCGCCAGCCTGCTGTTCGTCAGCCATGACCAGAGCCTGGCGCCGCTGTTCGACCGCAGCGTCTCGCTCGCCGACCTCAACCGCGCCGCCCGCGCCCCGGGAATCTGAGCATGTACCTGTTGCGCCTGGCGCTCGCCAGCCTCTCCAACCGCCGCTTCACCGCGCTGCTGACCATCTTCGCCATCGCCCTCTCCGCCTGCCTGCTGCTGGCGGTGGAGCGCGTACGCACCGAGGCCAAGGCCAGCTTCGCCAGCACCATCTCCGGCACCGACCTGATCGTCGGCGCGCGCTCGGGCTCGGTGAACCTGCTGCTCTACTCGGTGTTCCGCATCGGCAATGCCACCAACAACATCCGTTGGGAAAGCTACGAAACCGTCACCCACAGCCCCCTGGTGAAGTGGGCGATCCCGATTTCCCTGGGCGACTCGCACCGCGGCTACCGCGTCATGGGGACCGACACCGGCTATTTCGAGCACTACCGCTTCGGCCGCGGGCAGATGCTGGAACTGTCCGAAGGCCGGCCGTTCGGCCAGGACCTGTTCGATGTGGTGCTCGGTGCCGAAGTGGCCCAAGCGTTGCACTACAAGCTGGGTGACAAGATCGTCCTGGCCCACGGCGTCAGCACCATCAGCCTGGTGCAGCACGACGACAAGCCGTTCACCGTGGTCGGCATCCTCAAGCGCACCGGCACTCCGGTGGACCGCACCCTGCACATTTCCCTGCAGGGCATGGAAGCGTTGCACGTCGACTGGAAGAACGGCGTACCGGCCCGTGGCGCCGGGCGTATCAGCGAGGACCAGGCGCGGACGATGGACCTGCAGCCCAAGGCCATCACCGCTTTCCTGCTGGGCCTCAAGAGCAAGGTCGCCACCTTCACCCTGCAGCGGCAGATCAACGAATACGACGGCGAGCCGCTGATGGCGATTCTCCCCGGCGTGGCGTTGCAGGAACTCTGGGGGTTGATGGGCACGGCGGAGAAGGCACTGTTCGTGGTCTCGCTGTTCGTCGTACTGACAGGCCTGATCGGCATGCTCACGGCCATTCTCACCAGCCTCAACGAGCGCCGCCGGGAAATGGCCATCCTGCGCTCGGTGGGCGCACGCCCCTGGCACATCTTCAGCCTGCTGGTGGCCGAAGCCTTTGCCCTGGCGCTGGCCGGCGTAACGCTGGGCGTCGGGCTGCTGTATGCCGGCGTCGCCGGCAGCCAGGCCTACGTGCAGGCGAACTACGGCATCTTCCTGCCACTGGCGCTGCCCAGCGCCTATGAATGGTCGCTGCTGGGCGGCATACTTCTGGCCGCGCTGCTGATCGGCTGTGTGCCGGCGTGGCGTGCCTATCGGCAATCGCTGGCCGATGGCCTGTCGATCCGCCTCTGAGCCAGCCCCTTACAGAGAAGTCCCATGCGCCGTCTGCTGTTCCTGCTGCTGATGCTCACCAGCGCCGCCGTCTGGGCGGCGCCGCGCGAGCTGACCTGGCCCGAGCTGATCCCCGAGGGCGCGCCGCCGCCTCCACCGCCCGTGCCGCTGCATGACATGTCCAAGCTCTCCGACGTGCTCAACGCCGAGAGCGGCCCGGCGGTGAAGCAACAGACACCCGACGCCCCGGTGGTCAAGGCGCTGGATGGCCAGCAGGTGAAGATGCCGGGCTACATCGTGCCGCTGGAAGTCGAGGAAGACGGCCAGACCGTCCGCGACTTCCTGCTGGTGCCCTACTACGGCGCGTGCATCCACGTGCCACCGCCGCCGTCCAACCAGATCGTCTATGTTCGAGGCGGCAAGGGTGTAAAAGTCGACGAGCTTTACCAGCCGTTCTGGATCATCGGCACGCTGAGCGTGAAAGCGGTGGAGAGCGACCTCGCCGAGGCCGGCTACCAGATGCAGGCCAGCAGCATCGAACCCTACGAATACACCGGGCAGTGACGACCATGCGGCATCTTGCCGCACGCCTTTGCCATGGGAAGCTTGGGGTCTTTATTGAGCCAAATCAAAAGAGCGCTTTTAGCGCTCTCTACTATTCTGAGCACCAACACTTATACCAAAGAGATATTGGAGCTCATCATGCGTAAGTCCTGGCTCACCGCCTCGCTTCTCTCACTCGCCGTCGCAGCACCGATCGCAGCCCAGGCCGCCGACATCCGTGGCCACCAGGCTGGCGACTTCCTCGTCCGCGGCGGTATCGCCACCGTTGCGCCGGACGATAGCAGCAGCGCCCTCAAGTTCGATGGCGTAAAAGCCAGCGGCACCAAGGCCACCGTCGATAGCGACACCCAGTTGGGTCTGACCTTCGCCTACCTGCTCACCGACAAGATCGGCGTGGAGCTGGTCGCCGCTACTCCGTTCAAGCATCAGGTCGATGTAAAAGGCCTGGGCGGCGGTCTCGATGGCAAGCTCGCCGACATCAAGCAGCTGCCGCCGACCGTGCTCCTGCAGTACTACCCCATGGGTGGTACCAACTCGGCCTTCCAGCCTTACGGCGGACTCGGCGTCAACTACACCACCTTCTTCGACGAAGACCTCACCGGTGCTCGCAAGGACCAGGGCTTCAGCAACCTGAAGCTGCAGGACTCCTGGGGCCTGGCCGCTGAACTGGGCATGGACTACATGCTCAACGAGCACGCCTTCGTCAACGCCGCAGTCTGGTATATGGACATCGACACCAAGGCCAGTGTCGACGGCCCGTCCGCACTGGGCATCCAGAAAACCAAGGTCGATGTCGACGTCGACCCCTGGGTTTACATGGTCGGTTTCGGCTACCGTTTCTAACGGAGCAAACATGAAAAGGCGCCCAAGGGCGCCTTTTTCATTTTCAGGGAACCGGTATGTATCTCGAACTCAAAGCACTGCACGTCAGCCTCGCCATCATCAGCACCGCCCTTTTCCTGTTGCGACTGGGACTGAGCTGGTGGGGCAAACGGCCCTCGGGCTGGCAGCGCGGCCTGCCTCACCTGATCGACACCCTGCTGCTGCTCAGCGCCCTGGGCCTGGTGCACCTGGCGATGCCCTGGCCGCTGCCGGTCTGGCTGCAGGTGAAGATCGGCCTGCTGGTGCTCTATATCCTGCTCGCAGCCTTCGCCCTGCGCAGTACCTCGCGGGCACCCAAGGCAGTCTTCAGCGTGCTCGCCCTGAATTCGCTGGCAGGCGTTTTCTTCCTGGCAATCAACAAACCCTGGTGGTGATCAGCTGGGCCAGGCCTTCGGCCAGCGGCGTCGGCTCATCCAGGCGATAGCGCGCCAGCAGGCGGCGGTTGTCGGCGCGGGAATGGCGGATATCGCCGTGGCGCGCCGGCTGGTAGGTGACCGGCGGCAGGCCGCCGGTGAGTTTGCCAATCTCGGCCAGCAGCTGGTTCAGGCTGGTGGACTGGTCCAGGCCGACGTTGATCGCAGACTCGGCCACCTCGTCCGCCAGTAGCGCGGTCATCAGCAGCTTCACCAGATCACCGACGTAGATGAAATCGCGGGTCTGCTCGCCGTCGCCGAACACGGTGATCGGCAAGCCCTGCTCGGCGCGCTGGGCAAAGATGCTGATCACCCCGGAATACGGCGAAGACGGATCCTGGCGCGGACCGTAGACGTTGAAGAAGCGGAAGATCGCCGGCTCCAGCGCGTGCTCGCGGCGATAAAAGTCCAGGTAGTACTCGCTGGCCAGCTTGTCCGAGGCGTAGGGCGTCAGTGGCGCCTTGACCACGTCCTCGTCGATGGCGCTGCCTTCGCCGTTCTGTCCGTAGACCGCCGCGCTGGAAGCAAACAGCACCCGATGGATGCCTTCCTGGCGCATGGCCTCGCAGAGGTTCAGGGTGCCGATGAAGTTGGCGCGGTGGGTGCCCACCGGGTCTTCCACCGAGGCCTGCACCGAAGCGATCGCCGCCAGGTGCACGACGCCCTGACAACCGCTCACCGCACCGCGCAGCGCGGCTTCATCGGCGACATCACCGACGATCAACTCGACGCGCGGATCGAGGTTCGCGCGCTTGCCGGTGGACAGGTCATCCAGCACGCGCACGGCAAACCCTTGCGCCAGCAAGGCATCCGCCAGATGGGAACCGATGAACCCCGCGCCGCCGGTGATGAGGATGGGCTGCGCGGAAGGAATGAGGCGATCAGACATGGCGGTAGTAACGGTCCAGCAGGGCGGGCAGGCCGGCGCGCCAGGCGCGCGGCTTGATACCGAAGGTGTGGAGGATCTTCTTGCAGGCGAGCACCGCGTGCTGCGGTTCGTCACCGGCATCGGGGCGCGCGGCATGGGCCTGCGGGCTCGGTTCCTGGACGGCCAGCGCACGGAAGGCGCGCGCCTCGCCGAGCACCACCTGGCCCAGGGACAGGGTGGTGGTCGCTTCCAGGCCGCCGTAATGGTAGGTGCCCCAGAGCGGCGCCTGGCAGTCGAGCTGTTTGAGTACCGAGAGGATCACCCGGGCGGCATCGTCCACCGGGGTCGGGTTGCCGCGCCGATCGTCGGCGAGGAACAGCACCTGCTCCTTTTCCGCCCGTTCGAGGAAGCGGCCGAGCACGCCATTGGCGCTGTCATCGAGCAGCCAGCCGAAACGCAGCAGCACGTGGCGCGGGCAGGTCGCCCGCACCCACTGTTCCATGCGCCACAGCGCCTGGCCACGCGGGCCGAGCGGCAGCGGCTCGTCCTTCTCGCTATAGGCAGTGGCGCGGGCGCCATCGAATATGCGGTAGCTGGAGGGCTGGATCAGCAGGATTTCGTGGTGCTGGCAGAGTTCGGCCAGACGCTCCACCGCGCGCTCCTGGCTGGCCAGGCGGGCGGCCTCGACAGCCTCGGCCTGGAACCAGTCGAAGTAGTAGGCAAGGTTGATCACCGCGTCGGGACGGGTCTCGTCCAGCAGCACGGTGAGGCTGGCGGCGTCCCATCCCTGGTCGGGCGGTCGGGGGGCGAGGAAGCCGATGTCTTCCTCGGCGCCCAGGCGGATCAGCGCCTGTCCAAGGGCATTACCGCCACCCAACAGCATCAGGCGCATGCGCATATTCTGGGGGTCACTCGAATACGTGGGTTACCAGCGGCGCGCGGGGCGCCGTGGATGATGCCCGCATTTTTCCTGCCCCCCGGCACAGCGTCAAGCTTGGCCGACCCACTGCAGCCCTGGCCGTGCGCGATAGTGACGTCCTAGGAGCGTCGCCGGAACAGCGGGCGCGGCTCGATGACCGAGCGCCCGTAGAGTACGCTGAGCCCTGCGAGCCCCTTCAAGGCGTCTTCCACGGACTTGTCCTCGCGCACGGCAAAGGTGTCGAAACCGCACTGGCGCAGGTGCGCCAGCTGGTCGCGCAACACATCGCCCACCGCGCGCAACTCGCCGCGCCAGCCCAGGCGGCTGCGCAGCAGGTAGGCCAGGCTGTAGCCGCGGCCGTCGCGGAAGCTGGGGAAATCGATGGCGATCAGCGCCGGCTCCTTCAGCCGCCAGATCAACTCCTCGGGGTCTTCGTCCGGCGCCAGCCAGACGCCGTAACCGTCACCGGACTCCAGCGCCAGCCAGCTCTTCAACGGCAGGATCAGTCGGCCTTCGGACAGTTCCTCCGGCACCTCGCGCAGCAAGGTCCAGGGATCATTCGGCGCCAGCTCGGCCACACCATCGCGCAGGCGAATCAGGTTCTTCATGCCGGTTCCTCCGCCTGGCGGTAGACCCGCGCCTTGAAAGGCTCCAGGCCGATGCGCTCGACCGTCTCGACGAAGCGCTCGCCAGCGCCGCGCTGCTCCACGTAGGTCTGCACCAGCGCCTCGATCACATCCGGCACCTCGGCGGCACTGAACGATGGGCCGATCACCTTGCCCAGCGCACTCTTCACGCCCTGCGCGCCCCCCAGGGTGATCTGGTACCACTCGCTGCCGTTCTTATCCACGCCAAGGATGCCGATGTTGCCGATGTGGTGGTGGCCGCAGGCGTTCATGCAGCCGGAGATGTTCAGGCTGAGGTCGCCCAGGTCGTGCAGGTAGTCCAGGTCCTCGAAGCGTTGCTGGATGCCCTGGGCGATGGGGATCGACTTGGCGTTGGCCAACGCGCAGAAATCGCCACCGGGGCAGGCGATGATGTCGGTCAGCAGGCCCTGGTTCGGTGTACCCAGCCCAGCGGCACAAGCCTCCTGCCACAGGGCGTGGAGATCGGCCTTGCGAACGTCCGGCAGCACCAGGTTCTGTTCGTGGGCGACACGGATTTCGCCGAAGCCGTAGCGCTCGGCCCAGTCGGCTACCCGCTCCATCTGTTCAGCAGTGGCATCGCCTGGCGGCGCCTCGGCACCCGGCTTGGTGGACAGCACTACGCTGGCGTACCCCGCCACGCGGTGCGGGCGCACGTTACGCGAGACCCAACGAGCGAACGCCGCGTCGGCAGCCAGCGCAGAGCCGTAAGCAAGCTCGTCGGAAGGCGCGTAGAACGGCGGATCGAATGCCGCTGCGACGCGTTGGTACTCATCGAGCGTCAACTGCGCCTCGCCATCGCGCAGGTGCTGCCACTCTTCTTCCACTTCGCGGGAAAACGCCTCGATACCCAGCGCCTTCACCAGGATCTTGATCCGCGCCTTGTATTTGTTGTCGCGCCGGCCGTGGCGGTTGTACACGCGCAGGATGGCCTCGACGTAGGACAGCAGGTGCCACCAGGGCAGGTCGTCGCGGATCACCTGGCCCAGCATCGGCGTGCGCCCCAGCCCGCCTCCCACCAGCACCTTCAGCCGCAGCTCGCCATCTTCAGCGCGGCGCAGGTAGAGGCCGATGTCGTGCATCATCACCGCCGCGCGGTCTTCCTCGGCAGCGCAGAGGGCGATCTTGAACTTGCGCGGCAGGAAGAGGAATTCGGGGTTCACCGTGGACCACTGGCGAAGGATTTCCGCCAGTGGGCGCGGGTCGAGGAACTCGTCGGCGGCGACCCCGGCGAAGGCCTCGGTGGTGATATTGCGCACGCAGTTGCCGGAGGTCTGGATGGCGTGCATCTCGACCTCGGCGAGGCGTTCGAGTATGTCCGGCACGCGCTCCAGTTCCACCCAGTTGAACTGGATGTTCTGCCGCGTGGTGAAGTGGCCGTAGCCGCGGTCGTGCTCGCGGGCGATCCAGGCCAGGGTGCGCATCTGCTCGCTGGACAGGGTGCCGTAGGGAATCGCCACCCGCAGCATGTAGGCGTGCTTCTGCAGGTACAGGCCGTTCTGCAGGCGCAGCGGCAGGAATTCCTCTTCGCTCAGCTCATCGCTCAGGCGCCGCTGCACCTGGTCGCGGAACTGCGCCACCCGTTCACGCACCAGGGCGCGGTCGTAATCGTCGTATCGGTACATCGCCAGGCCACCTTCGGATCGTTGCGTGGCAGCCTGCTTCTGTCGTCGGGCGCGCCACATTGCGGTTGACCGAACTATGGCCGGCGGCTGTTGTGCAAAACAGCGGCAGATAACACGGGAAAAACCGGATCAGATGCGGGAGAGGCCTCCCCCGGCGGGCCTGCGACCGGTTGCCGCAACAGGCCCGATCAGCCGTCTCATGGCGCGTGGCACCAACCCTGCAACGGCGCGGTGCGGAGCGAATTTCACCATCTGATATGGTTTTTTCCGGCGAACCTGAATCTGTTTCGGGTGCAGACCGGTTCGTACAGTCGCGGCGCCTCTTCTGCCTGATGGGCCACGATAATGAGCGAAAGAATCCCCGCGAAGGTCATCGAGATCGACGCACCGCAACGCTTCACCCCGCCGCCGAAACCACTGTCGGCGGTCACCCCGACGGTCTACACCAAGCGCTTCGCCGGACGTTTCCGCGATCTCCGCCGCCTAGGCGGTGCGCTGTTGTTCCTGCTTTTCTTCGGCACCCTGTGGCTGCAGTGGAACGGCCGCCAGGCGGTGCTCTGGGACCTGCCCGAGCGCAAGTTCTACATCTTCGGCGCGACCTTCTGGCCGCAGGACTTCATCCTGCTCTCGGCTATCCTGATCATCGCCGCCTTCGGCCTGTTCTTCATCACCGTGTTCGCCGGCCGCGTCTGGTGCGGCTACACCTGTCCGCAGAGCGTGTGGACCTGGATCTTCATGTGGGCCGAGCAGGTCACCGAAGGCGACCGCAACCAGCGCATGAAGCGGGACGCGGGCCCGGTCAGCACGGAGAAAGTCCTGCGCAAAAGCGCCAAGCACGGCCTCTGGCTGCTGGTCAGCCTGGCCACGGCGATCACCTTCATCGGCTACTTCACGCCGGTGCGCCCGCTGGTGATGGATCTGCTCACTTTCAAACTCGACCTGGAAAGCACCTTCTGGGTGGCCTTCTTCGCCGCCGCCACCTACGCCAACGCCGGCTGGCTGCGCGAACAGGTGTGCATCCACATGTGCCCGTACTCGCGCTTCCAGAGCGTGATGTTCGACAAGGACACCCTGATCATTTCCTACGACGCGGCGCGCGGCGAGTCCCGTGGCGCGCGCAAGAAGGACGCCGATCCCAAGGCCCTCGGCCTGGGCGACTGCATCGACTGCCACCAGTGCGTACAGGTCTGCCCCACTGGCATCGACATCCGCGACGGCCTGCAGATAGCCTGCATCGGCTGCGCCGCCTGCATCGACGCCTGCGACTCGGTGATGGACAAGATGGGCTATGACCGCGGCCTGGTGCGCTACACCTCCGAGCGCGCGCTGGAGGGCGGCAAGACCCACCTGCTGCGCCCGCGCCTGATCGGCTACGCGGCGGTGCTGCTGGTGATGATCGGCGCATTCATCTGGGCGCTGGAAGCCCGGCCGCTGATCAACCTCGACGTCGCCCGCGACCGTGGCCTGTTCCGCGAGAACGCCGCCGGCGAGATTGAGAACATCTACAACCTCAAGCTGATCAACAAGACCCAGCAACCGCAGCACTACCAGCTGAGCCTCGCCGATGGAGCCGGCTACCGCCTGCAAGGCGTGCCGGAACTGATGCTGCAGCCGGGCGAGATCCGCGACTTCGCCGTCTCGGTCGCCAGCGAAGCGCAGAGCAGCGCCGGTGGTTCGCTGCCGCTGCACTTCAGGATCAGCGACGGCCATGAAGCCATCGACGCCGCCAGTACCTTCGTCTCGCCGAGGCGCTGAGCATGACACGGGAGCTTGGCGTGACCTCGGCGCAACGCCTACAGTGGGCGGATTCCACCACCGCCCAGGGCGCCCCGCAGGACAAGATGAAGCGCTACGAGAAATTCGCCGACGAGATCGCCGGCCTGATCCGCAGCGGCGTACTCGCCCCCGGCCAGAAAGTCCCCTCGGTGCGGCACGCCAGCCGCACCTACGGGGTCAGCGCTTCGACGGTGTTCCAGGCGTATTACCTGCTGGAGGACCGAGGCCTGATCGTCGCCCGCGCGCGCTCCGGCTACTTCGTCCGCGAGCACGTGCAGCGCGCCCTGGCCGAGCCGGAAATCGCCCGCCACGACGCGCAGACCACCGAGGTGGACGTCAGCGAACTGGTGTTCTCGGTGCTCAGCTCGATCAAGGACCCGGACACCGTGCCGTTCGGCTCGGCCTTCCCGGCGCCGGAGTTGTTCCCCCTGCCGCGCCTGGCGCGCTCCATGGCACACGCTGTGCGCGACATGGACCCGCGTTCGGTGGTGGCTGACCTCGCCCCCGGCAGCCACGCCCTGCGCCGGCAGATCGCCCTGCGTTACATGGTCGGCGGCATGCCGCTGCCGGTGGAGGAACTGGTGGTCACCAACGGCGCGCTGGAAGCGCTCAACCTGTGCCTGCAGGTGGTGACCCAACCCGGCGACCTCGTGGCCATCGAAGCCCCGGCCTTCTACGCCAGCCTGCAGGTGCTGGAACGGCTGAAACTGAAAGCGGTTGAGATCCCCGTGCACCCGCGCGAAGGCATCGACCTCGACGTGCTCGCCGACAGCCTGGCGCGCCTGCCGATCAAGGCCTGCTGGTTCATGAGCAACTTCCAGAACCCGCTGGGCGCCAGCATGAGCGAGGAGAAGAAACGCGCCCTCGCCGCCCTGCTGACCCGGCACCAGGTGCCGCTGATCGAGGACGACGTCTACGCCGAGTTGTACTTCGCCGCCCAGGCACCCAAGCCGGTGAAGGCCTTCGACACCGAGGGCCTGTTCATGCATTGCAGCTCCTTTTCCAAGAGCCTGGCGCCCGGTTACCGCGTGGGCTGGGTGGCCGGCGGGCGCTACGCCGAGCAGATCGAGCGGCTCAAGCTGATGACCAGCCTGTCGGCCTCCGTGCCAGCGCAGGCTGCCATCGCCGACTACCTGCAACACGGCGGCTACGACCGCCACTTGCGCAAGCTCCGCCACGCGCTGGAAAGCCAGCAGCACGCGATGCTCGCCGCCGTGGCCCGGCACTTCCCCGCCGCCACCCGCGTCACCCGCCCCAGCGGCGGCTACTTCCTCTGGCTGGAACTGCCCGAGCAGATCGACGCGCTCAAGCTGTTCCAGCTCGCCCACGCCCAGGGCATCAGCCTCGCACCCGGGCCGATCTTCTCGGCGACGCGGCGCTTCGGCCACTGCCTGCGCCTGAACTACGGGCATCCATGGACCGCCACCAGCGAACAGGCGATGGAGACCCTGGGACGGATCATCCACTCGCTGCAGGGCTGAAGGTTCGGACTGCAGGACTGATCCGCACATTCGGAAACGATCTGTATCTGTGCGTCAAGTTGTCGCAGGAATACCCTGTCAGGCGGGAAAACCAGACAAGGGACGCTGCCATGGACGCGGAAGGCCTGATGATCTTGCTCACGGTGGGCGCCGCGTTCGGCGTGCACCTCGGGGTGCGTTGGTACCTGCAGCGCGGGATGCTGCCACGCGGAGAACACTGGCTGGCCTGAATTTTCTGGGATTGCCCGGCGGACGTTGCTATACAGACAGCGCCCACTGACCCTCCACGGACGGCACAATGAATCTCTGGCAGCGCGACCTCAGCCATTCCCCCTATGCCGAACGGGTCCGCGCCGAACAGTTCGACGTGCTGCGGCGCAACTCGCCCTTCTCCATCATTGCCGCCTACCTGGTCGCCGGCCTCACCACCTGGGTGCTCAACGGCGCGCTGCCGCTGGAGTCGCTGCTGGCCTGGTTCGCCGCGCAGACCCTGCTGGGCGGCGCCCGCCTGTGGCTGCTGCGGCGCTACGATCAGCTGCGCGACAGCGGCGCCGGCCCCCGGCGCAGCTGGCTGATCCAGGTGATGATCACCACCGGCCTCTCGGGCCTGCTCTGGGGCCTGCCCGCCGCGTACTGGATGACCGTGCTGCCACCCTCGATGCAGATGTACGTGGTGGTCGTCCTGCTGGGCCTGGGCACCGGCGTGATGAATGCCTACAGCATCGTCCTGCCGCTGTTCTACCTGTTCATCGTACCGGCCTTCACCCTGCCTTTCGCCGCCCTGCTGGTGCTGCTGCCGGACGCCCTGAGCAAGACGCTCGGCGCGGCAGCGCTGGTCTACGCCGTCACCATCTTTGCCTTCGCCTACCGCTTCCACGCCACCCTCGTGGACTCGCTGCTGCTGCGCTTCGAGAACAGCGAGCTGCTGCGCAAGCTCAGCATCGAGAAAGAGGCCGCCGAACGCAGCGACCAGGCCAAGACCCGCTTCCTCGCCAGCGCCAGCCACGACCTGCGCCAGCCGACCTACGCGCTGGGCCTGTACCTGGGCGCACTGAAGAAACAGCCGCTGAACGAGGCCAGCGAAAGCCTCGTCGACCACATTTCCCGCGCGCTCGCCGCGCAGGGCTCGCTGTTCGACGCGCTGCTGAACATCTCGCGCCTGGACGCCGGCATCGTCCAGCCCAGCCTGCAGGTTTTCTCCCTCGCCGAACTGCTCGAACGCATCCTGCAGGAATGCAGCGTGCAAGCCGCGGACAAGGGCCTGAACCTGCGCGTACGCCCCGGCGCACCGTTCGTGAAGTCGGACCCGGCGCTGTTCGAACGCATCCTGCGCAACCTGGTGGAAAACGCCATCCGCTACACCGACCACGGCGGCGTGCTGATCGGCTGGCGCCGCCGTGGCCGCCAGGTGCGCGTGGAAGTCTGGGACAGCGGCCCGGGTATTCCCGAGCGCGAGCAGCAGAAGGTGTTCTGGGAATTCCACCAGCTCAACAACCCCGAGCGTGACCGCAGCAAAGGCCTTGGCCTGGGGCTGGCCATCGTCCAGCGCACCGCCAGGTTGCTCGACCATCCGCTGGCGCTGCACTCGCGCGAAGGCCACGGCAGCGCCTTCATGATCAGCCTGCCCCGCGCCACCGCCGTGCAGCCGCGCCAAGCGGAAATCCAGCCGCCGCGCACGGTGGTGGGCAGCGACAAGCTGATCTACGTGATCGAGGACGATGCGGAGAACCGCGAAGGCCTGCGCCTGCTGTTCCAGAGCTGGGAATACCGGCATGTCATCGTCGCCGACGTCGCCGACCTGCTGGCCGACCCGACCGCTGCCGCGCAGAAGCCGGACCTGATCATCAGTGACTACCGCCTGCGCGACCACCAGACCGGCATCGACGCCATCGCCCGCCTGCACGGGCACTACGAAGACGACTGGATCGCCGCCGTGCTGGTCACCGGCGACACCGACCCACAGCTGCTCGCCCAGGCTTCCGCCCATGGCTGGCCGCTGCTGCACAAGCCGCTGGCAGCGGAGCAGCTGAAGGCGATGATCGATGAGCAGTTCAGCAGTGAACTGGAGCCTCTGGACGATCCCCTGTAGGAACGAAGGGGACGCCTGGCTCCTGCTCACCAACAGACCTTTGCGATGAAGCCAGCGTCAGGCCGTTCGCGAGCAAGCTCGCTCCGACGAAGAGCGACTACGGGCGATACAGGTGCGCATGCCCTGCGCTATAGAGCGATGAGTCGGCGAAGCCTTCCGCCCCCAGCACCCTGCCCACCAGGATCAGCGCCGTGCGCTTGAAATCCTTTGCCGCGGCCTTTGCCAGAATATCGCCCAGCGTACCGGTGACCTGGTCCTGGTCCGGCCAGCTGGCGCGGTGGATCACCGCAATGGGGCAATCGGCGCCATAGTGCGGCAGCAGCTCAGCGATGATGTTCGGCAACTGCCCCACACCGAGATGGATCGCCAGGGTCGCGCGGTGCTGCGCCAGTTCGGCAAGGGACTCGCCTTCGGGCATGCGTGTCTTGTGGGCGTAACGGGTGAGGATCAGCGTCTGCGAGATGTCCGGCAGGGTCAGCTCGCAGCCGAGTATCGCCGCACAGGCAGAAGTGGCCGTGACGCCGGGAACGATCTCGTAGGGAATGCCCAGTTCACGCAGGTGGCGAATCTGCTCGCCGATGGCGCCGTACAGTGAAGGGTCGCCGGAGTGCACGCGGGCAACGTCCTTGCCTTCGCCGTGGGCCTGCGCCAGCAGTGCAACGATCTCGTCCAGGTTCAGCTCGGCGGTATTCACCACGCGCTCGGCGCTGTGTCCTTCCAAAACCGCTGGCGGTACCAGCGAGCCGGCGTAGAGGATCACCGGGCAGGAACGGATCAACCGCTGGCCCTTGACCGTGATGAGTTCGGGGTCGCCCGGGCCGGCGCCGATGAAATGGACCGTCATGGCTGCTCCTGTTCGGATTCGACGGGGATGAAGGCCAGCGCGCAAGTGGCCTGGTCGCTGCGGCGCTTGCCCACCAGCAGTCGCGCCGGCGCACCGGCCTGGGCTTCGGCCTGCAGCAGTGCCGCGGCTTCGGCCACGCTGGCAGCGCCGATGGCTGTGCGGACCGTTTCGGATGTCCGGTCCAGGCGCGGTTCGCACGCGGTCAGTTGTTGCGGCGTGAACAGCGCCAGCGGCAGGTCGAGGGCGGCGGCCAGTGCTGTCAGTCCTTCCTCGTCGGCCTTCAGCGTGGCGCTGGCCAGCGCGGTGAGGTTCGACTCATCGAGACCGGCCTCGGCCAGCGTCTGCGCCAGCAAGGCGCGCAGTTCATCGAGCGTGCAGCCGCGGCGGCAACCGAGGCCGGCAACCAGCGTCATCAGCAATCTCCCCAAAACAAAACCCCGCAGACGGCCAGGCCGTCTGCGGGGTCGAGCATAACGCCTGGATCAGACCGACGGTGCGAAGCGACGGAACAACCAGGCGGCGCCAAGGCCCAGGGCCGCCCAGAACACCGCGTTGGTAATCAGCGAGGCGACGATGAACTCGTGGGCGATGCTTTCCGGCGCGAGGCTGGAATGCACTTCCGGCTGCGGCGCGCCGATCACATGCGGTACCACCAGCAGGGCGATACCGATGCCACGCAGCGCCCAGTTGCGGCCGAACACCAGCAGCGCAAGGCCGCCAGCGGAGGCCGCGGCGGTGCCGATCCACCAGGTCTGGCGCAGGGTCAGGTCGGCGGCGGCGGTGCCGGGCACCTCCGGCGGCAGGCCAAGGGACGGCGCCAGGGTGAACACGGCGAAACCGGCCAGGCCCCAGAGCAGGCCTTCGGAGGTCTTGCCAGGCGCACGCAAGGTGAACAGGCCAGCCAGCATAAGGGCGAAGCCCACCGCGACCACCAGGTTGCCGCCCGTGGTGGAGAGGATGCGCTGCCAGCCGTCTTCCGGCTCCCAGGCTTGCGCGTCGTGCTCGTGGGCAGCCACTGCACCAGCAGCGTGTTCATGGGCGTGCTCGTGGTTTTCTTCGACCAGCGCGGCAGCCGGTTCGGCTTTCTCGTAGGTTTCCGCCTTGAGGATCAGCGGGGACACCCAAAGCAGCTGGGCCACGGTGAGTACCAGCGCCGCGATCAGACCGGCGAAACCGGCGGTCTGGGCGATACGTTTGATCATTGCAATTCTCCAGGCGAGACGAGGCCTCGAACACTGTGAGCGAGCGTGCTGGAGCGCCTCGAATCCGTCGCGCCAGGCGCGACGGCAGGCATTAATGGCAGGGGAAGCCCGCACTGTGACGAGTATCGTGGGCGGCGTTGTGCACCGCATCGATGTGCGAGAAGCCAGCGAAGTACACCAGCAGCGCACCGAGCAGGCTGGCGCCAACGGCCAGGCTGATGCGCTTGGAAAGGGGGATGGAAGTGCTCGACGCGTGCGTCAGGGTGCTGCTGGACATGAACGTTCCCTCTGAAGATCAAAGTAAGAGAACGCAGAGGTTGAACGCATTCGAACGCGCCGGAACGGTCGCGCCACGGCCTGCGCCCGCCCACCGCGGGTTTGCCAAAAAACGAAAGTTTCCAGGCCGGTCTCCGGGCTTGCGATGTCAGCCAGTGGCCAAGCGGGTCAACCTTCCCATGCCGGAGCACAGTGGCTACTGATGACCCTACGATCGCTTACCGTTGCGGGGGCAGCGCCGGACTGGTCCTTGCGGACGCACCGGCTTCCCGTTTCACCTCGCGCGCGTGGCGCGAGACACCTGAAACCGCGCTAGCTGACCACGAAGCCCCGCAAGCGTCAACCGATCCCCGGCGATTGACCGCCCCGCCATCGCTGCGTAGCCTTCCTCCCTTCGAGGTTCTCCGGCACTGGCCGGAGCTAAGAGGGAACGTGGAAATCTTCGGATGCGCCACGGCTGCCCCCGCAACTGTGAACAGCCTGTCTCTTCACGCGCCACTGCCGATTCGGGCGGGAAGGCGAAGAGATACCAGAGGGCTGTGAGCCAGGAGACCTGCCTCGTAACTGGTTTTCGATTTGCTGCGCGTCGACCATGCTGCGTTGGAGGATCGCCGTGGACTGCTCTTTGACTACAGTCAACTCCGCGTCCCCGGCGATCCTCCGCCTTGCCTGGCCCTGGCTCGCGAGATCTGGAACCGGTTCGTTATCAACAGACAACCGGGCGGGGTGATCCGGTGGCGACCTTCGTTGCGCGGCGAACCCGCGCGCGCGCCCTTCATCCGCCTTCAACTTCCGCTTGCGAGGCGCGCATGAAAACCCTGGCCAAACTCCCCGTCACCATCGTCACCGGCTTCCTTGGCGCCGGGAAGACCACCCTGCTCCGCCACATGCTGGATAACGCCGAAGGTCGCCGCATCGCGGTGATCGTCAACGAATTCGGCGAGCTGGGCATCGACGGCGAAATCCTCAAGCAGTGCTCCATCGGTTGCAGCGAAGAAGAAGCGGTCGGCCGCGTCTTCGAGCTGGCCAACGGCTGCCTGTGCTGCACCGTGCAGGAAGAATTCTTCCCGGTGATGCGCGAGCTGGTGGCACGCCGTGGCGACCTCGACCAGATCCTCATCGAGACCTCCGGCCTGGCCCTGCCCAAGCCGCTGGTGCAAGCCTTCCAGTGGCCGGAAATCCGCAACGCCTGCACCGTTGACGCGGTGATCACCGTGGTCGACAGCCCGGCCGTGGCCGCCGGCACCTTCGCAGCCCATCCCGAGCAGGTGGACGAGCAGCGCAAGCAGGACCCGAACCTGGACCACGAATCGCCGCTGCACGAACTCTTCGAAGATCAGCTGGCCAGCGCCGACCTGGTGGTGCTGAACAAGGCCGACCTGCTGGACGCGGACGCGCTCGCCCGTGTGCGCGCCGAAGTCGCCGAGGAGCTGCCGCCAGCGGTGAAGATCGTCGAAGCCAACTCCGGCCAGCTGCCGCTCTCCGTCCTGCTCGGGCTGAATGCCGAGGCCGAGCTGCACATCGACAGCCGCCCGACGCATCATGACCACGAGGGCCATGAAGATCATGACCACGACGAGTTCGACTCCTTCCACGTCGATCTGCCGGAAGTGGAAGAGCGCGCCCTGCTCGATGCACTGAACGCACTGGTCGAACGTCACGCCGTGCTGCGCATCAAGGGCTTCGTCGCCATCCCCGGCAAGCCCATGCGCCTGCTGGTGCAAGGCGTCGGCAAGCGCTTCGACAAGCACTTCGACCGCGCCTGGCGCAGCGATGAAACCCGTAGCACGCGCCTGGTGGTGATCGGCCAGGAGCTGGACCAGGCGACCATCGCCAACGAGCTGCGGACCGCCCTCTCTTGATCATGTAGAAGCGAGCTTGCTCGCGAACAAACCTCCGCAGCGGGGCATGGTTCACGAGCAAGGACTAGGCGTCCCCCTCGGTCCTACAAAAGCAATCTATCGAGCAAGCCCATGCACCTGCTGCGCACCCAACCCGGCGGCTTCGTCCCCGACGACGGCATCGCCGACCTGGCCCAGACGCCCGCCGAGCTGGTGATTCTCTGCAGCGGCGATTCGCACCTGGCGCTGCTCGCCGAGGCCGCCCGCGAGCTGCCGGAGGATTACCCGAGCCTGCGCCTGGCCAACCCCATGCAACTGCAGAACCACGCCTCGGTGGACCTCTACGTCGACGTGGTGCTGCAGCACGCGAAGGTCATCCTGATCTCGGTACACGGCGGCGTCGGCTACTGGCGCTACGGCATGGAGCAACTGGCGGCCTTGGCCGAACGCGGCGTCACGCTGATCGCGGTACCCGGCGACGACAAGCCCGACCCCGAATTGGCCGCGCTCTGCAGCGTTGCGCCGCAGGACGCCGAGCGCCTCTGGCAGTACCTGCGCCAGGGCGGCCTGGACAATGCCCGGCAGTTCTTCGCCTGCCTCGCCACGCGCCATCTGCAACGCGACTACCCGTGGAGCGAGCCGCAGACGCTGCCGCGCGTCGCGCTGTATCACCCGCAGACCGGCAGTTGCGACCTCGCCCGCTGGCAGGCCGACTGGTACCCGGAGTGCCCGGTGGCCGCCTTGCTGTTCTATCGCACGCACCTGCAGGCGGCGAATACCGGCTTCATCGATACCTTCTGCGAGCACCTGCAGGCCCACGGCATCAATCCGCTACCCATCGCCGTCGCCAGCCTCAAGGAAGCTGCGTGCCTGGAAGCGGTGGAAAACCTGCTCGATAGCGCCGACGCCGAACTGATCATCAATACCACGGGCTTCGCCCAGTCGAACCCGGAAGCGCCGCACGACCGGCCGTTCCGCCGCGACGTGCCGGTGCTGCAAGCCATCTGCTCACTGGACAACCTCGACCTCTGGCGCGCCAACCCGCAGGGTCTAGGCCCGCGCGACCTGGCCATGCACATCGCTCTGCCGGAGCTGGATGGCCGCCTCATCACCCGGCCGATCAGCTTCAAGGGCCTGGCCTGGCGCAGCGAGCGCAGCCAGAGCGACGTGGTCTGCTACCTGCCGCACCGGCCGGGCATGGATTTCGTCGCCGAACTGGCGCGGCGCTGGATGCTTCTGGCGCGCAAGGCAAACGCTGACAAGCGCGTGGCGCTTGTCCTGGCCAACTATCCAACCCGCGACGGGCGCATCGGCAATGGCGTGGGCCTCGACACGCCCGCCGCCGCTCTGAACATTCTGCGTGCGCTGGAGGGCCAGGGTTATCCGATCGCCGGCCTGCCCGATTCCGGCACGGCGCTGATCCAGCAACTGCTCGGCGGCGTCAGCAACGACCTGGACAGCCTCGACCTGCGTCCCTGCGCGCAGAGCCTGGCACTGGACGACTACCTCGCCTGCTTCGCGCGCCTGCCCGAGGCCAACCAGCAAGCCGTGCGCGAGCGCTGGGGCGAGCCGCAGCAGGACCCGATGTTCCGCAGCGGCCGGATGATGGTCGCCGGCCTGCGCTTGGGGCTGGGCTTCGTCGGCATCCAGCCGGCGCGCGGCTACCAGCTCGACGCAGCAGCGATCTACCACGATCCGTCACTGGTGCCGCCCCACGGCTACCTCGCCTTCTACTTCTGGCTGCGCGACGTGTTCGGCGCCGACGCGCTGGTCCACGTCGGCAAGCACGGCAACCTCGAATGGCTGCCCGGCAAGGGCGTCGGGCTCTCGGAGGAGTGCTGGCCGGACGCGATCCTCGGCCCGCTGCCCAATCTCTATCCGTTCATCGTCAACGACCCCGGCGAAGGCGCGCAGGCCAAGCGCCGCGCCCAGGCGGTGATCATCGACCACCTGATGCCGCCGCTGACCCGAGCGGAAAACTACGGCCCCCTGCGCGACCTCGAACGCCTGGCCGACGAGTACTACGACGCCTCCCTGCTCGACCCGCGCCGCGCCAGCGAACTGCGTGGCGACATCCTCACGCTGGTACGCGACACCGCGCTGGACCGCGAGCTGGGCTTGCAGTTGAGCGACGACCCGGAAAGCTGGTTGCCGCAGTTGGACGCCTACCTGTGCGACCTCAAGGAATCACAGATTCGCGATGGCCTGCATGTGTTCGGCGAATCGCCGGTGGGCGAACTGCGCCGTGACACACTGCTGTCGCTGGTGCGCATTCCACGGGGCGACGGACGCGGCGGCAACGCCAGCCTGCTGCGGGCGCTGAGCGAAGACCTGAAGCTTGGCCGCGATCCGCTGGACGAAGCTTTCGCCGAGCCGTGGGAAGGTCCGCGCCCTGATGTGCTGACCGCCGTCAGCGACGAACCCTGGCGCAGCAACGGCGACACCCGCGAGCGCCTGGAGCTGTTCGCCCTGCGCCTGATCGATGGTTCCGCCAGCGCTCCCGGAAGCTCGAGCACGGCGGTCCTCGCGCAACTGCACCAGCAGATCGCGCCAACCCTCGACGCCTGCGGCGCCAGCGAGATCGGCCATCTGCTCGCCGGCCTTGCCGGCCGCTTCGTCCCGCCCGGCCCCAGCGGCGCGCCCAGCCGTGGGCGGGTCGACGTGCTGCCCACCGGGCGCAACTTCTTCACCGTGGACGTGCGCAACCTGCCCACGCCCACCGCCTTCCGCCTCGGCTTCCAGTCGGCCAGCCGCCTGCTCGAACGCCACCTGCAGGACCACGGCGACCACCTGCGCCAGCTCGGCCTGTCGGTGTGGGGCACGGCGACCATGCGCACCGGCGGCGACGATATCGCCCAGGCGCTCGCGCTGCTCGGCGTGCGCCCGGTGTGGCAGGCCGGCAGCCAGCGCGTGGAGGATTTCGAGATCCTGCCGATCAGCCTGCTCGACCGCCCACGGGTGGACGTGACGCTGCGGGTATCCGGCTTCTTCCGCGATGCCTTCGCCAACCTGATCCGCCTGTTCGACGCCGCCGTGCAGGCGGTCGCCGCGCTGGACGAGCCGGACGACCTGAACCCGCTGGCCGCCCGTGTGCGTGCCGATCAGGCACGCCTGCTGAGCGAGGGCCTGGAAAGCGACGAAGCCCGCCGCCAGGCCGGCTGGCGCATCTTCGGTGCGCAACCCGGCGCGTACGGTGCCGGCGTGCAGGGCGTGATCGAGTCGCGCCAGTGGGACAGCCGCGCCGACCTCGCCGAGGCCTACCTGAATTGGGGCGGCTACGCCTACGGAGCCGGCGACGACGGCACCCCGGCACGCGAGCGCTTCGCCCAGCGCCTGTCCGGCCTGCAGGCGGTGCTGCACAATCAGGACAACCGCGAGCACGACATCCTCGATTCCAACGATTACTACCAGTTCCAGGGCGGCATGCTCGCCGCCGCCGAGGTCATCCAGGGGCAATCACTTTCCAGCTACCACGGCGACCACAGCCAGCCGGACAACCCGCGCATCCGTACCCTCAAGGAAGAACTCGGCCGCGTGGTGCGTTCCCGGGCGGTGAACCCGAAATGGATCGCCGGGATGAAGCGCCACGGCTACAAGGGCGCCTTCGAACTGGCCGCGACGGTGGACTACCTGTTCGCCTTCGACGCCACCAGCGAACTGGTCGACGACCACCAGTACCGCCTGCTGGCCGACGCCTACCTGCTGGACGACGACACCCGCGAGTTCATCCGCCAGCACAACCCCGAAGCCCTGCGCGACATCGCCGAGCGCCTGGTGGAGGCACAGCAGCGCGGGTTGTGGGAAGAGCCGGGGGAGTACCGCGAGACGCTGGAGAATCTGCTGGTGGATAGTGAAGAGCAGTGAGGGATTCCCAGCTGGCGTAGGGACGGACTCCGTCCGCGATAGGATTGCCGCGCGCCGGATACCATCGCGGACGAAGTCCCCTCCTACACAAGTGCGGAGTGGCGCATTGACCTGTAGGAGCGAGCTTGCTCGCGAACCCGCCCAGCTTCGAAGCGGCCGGGAAACTCGTTCGCGAGCAAGCTCGCTCCTGCAGGAAAGCCTCAACCGCGACGCAGGCGCTGCGCCGCGTTCAGCAACAACGCCTCGGTGCCGCTCCAGCCCAGGCAGCCATCAGTGATCGACACGCCGTAACGCAGCTCGCCGGACAGCGGCTGGCAGCCGTCGAACAGGTGACTCTCCAGCATCACACCACGCAGCGAGCCGTCGCCGGCCAGGCGCTGGTCAAGCACGCTGTCCAGCACCGCCGGCTGGCGCAGCGGGTCCTTGCCGCTGTTGGCGTGGCTGCAATCGACCATGATGCGCGGATCGAGGCCGAGCTTTTCCAGCCCCTGGCGGATCTGCTGCACGCTGGCCGCATCGAAGTTCGGCCCGGCGTGGCCGCCGCGCAGGACCAGATGGGTGTCCGGGTTGCCCTGGGTCTGTACCAGCGAAGGCCGGCCCAGCGCATCGATGCCGAAGTGCTGGTGCGGGTGCGCGGCCGAACGCATGGCGTCGGTGGCGATGCCGATGCTGCCGTCGGTGCCGTTCTTGAAGCCCACCGGCAGATCGAGACCACTGACCATCTCGCGGTGCACCTGCGATTCGCTGGTGCGCGCGCCAATGGCGGCCCAGCCCAGCAGGTCGTCGAAGTAGCCGGCCACCAGCGGTTGCAGCAGTTCGGTGGCGACCGGCAGGCCGCGTTCGAGCATGCCCAGCATCAGCCGGCGCGACAGTTCCAGGCCGCCGGCCATGTCGCCGCTGCCGTCCAGCTGCGGGTCGTAGACCAGGCCTTTCCAGCCGATGGTGGTGCGCGGTTTCTCGACGTAGGCGCGCATCACCAGCAGCAACTGGTCGCTCACTTGCGGGGCGAGTTCGGCGAGGCGGTCGGCGTATTCGAGGGCGGAGACAGGGTCGTGCAGCGAGCACGGGCCGATCACTACCAGCAGGCGTGGGTCGCGGCCATCGAGTACGGCGCGGATCGCGTCGCGGCCTTCGCGGACACGGTGGGCCATGGCGGCGGACAGCGGCAGGTGCTGGCGCAGTTCGGCGGGGCTCGGCAGCGGCTGTTCGCGGCGGCGAGCGGAGGGCAGCGGCAGGTCGAGGACTTCGGCGGTGGCTGCGTGTGCTTGGCGGATCAGGGTGGAGGTGGAAGCGTTCATCTGACTGGCATCCTTGGCCGGCGCGGTGGTCGTTCCGCGCTCGGCGCTCTATCTAAGTGTTCGTGGCAAGGCTCGTTGGGTGGCACGCAGCGCGCTGCTAAATCGCCAGTCGGAGTTGCGGTAATAGCGGTAGTCGGTGGTGTAGGCGGTCATGTCTCGATCCTCTGTCTGAGCGTTTTCGCTCGTTTCAATGCGTTGGGCCTTGTGGGCTTTGAAAAACAAAAACCCCGGTCGGGTTGCCGACCGGGGTTTTGGGAAACTGTCTGGTTGGCGACCCTGCTTGCTAGGGCGCCTGTGGGGTATCAGGCGCGCCTTTGGCTAAACCAATACCCATAGAAGAAATAACCGGCAGCAGCGGCCAGGACCTGCGCGCGAGCAACCACGGAGCCAATGGCACCGAGGCGGGCGAGGGACTGGACGGGCAAGCTGGACGGCATAATGTTCTCCGTGGAAGTAGCGCCAAGTTACTGCATCGCGGCGTGCCGATCAATGACTTGGCTCTATCGTTCTGATGGACATTGGTCGCACCTCCTACGCCCGGTTCGCTACCATGCACGGACGAAATCCGCAGGAATCCCCCATGAGCGCCCTTCCCCACTTCCCCCTGGCCGCCGTCGTCGGCGCCGATGAGCTGAAGCTGGCCCTGTGCCTGGCAGCCATCGACCCCGCCATCGGTGGCGTGCTGATCGAAGGGCCACGCGGGATGGCCAAGTCCACCCTGGCGCGCGGCGTCGCCGATCTGCTGGACGGCGGGCGCTTCGTCACCCTGCCGCTGGGCGCCAGCGAGGAACGCATTGTCGGCACCCTCGACCTGGACGCGGCGCTGGGCGAAGGTCGCGCGCAGTTCTCCCCTGGCGTGCTGGCCCACGCCCACGGCGGCGTGCTCTATGTGGATGAAGTGAACCTGCTGCCCGACCACCTCGTCGACCTGCTGCTCGACGTGGCCGCCAGCGGGGTCAACCTGATCGAGCGCGACGGCCTGTCCCATAGTCACCCGGCGCGCTTCGTGCTGATCGGCACCATGAACCCCGAGGAAGGCGAGTTGCGCCCGCAACTGCTGGATCGCTTCGGCCTCAAGGTACAACTGCACGGCACCCCGGCGCCGACCGAGCGCGCCGAGATCGTTCGCCGCCGGCTGGCCTTCGATGCCGATCCGCAGGCCTTCCTCATTCAGTGGCAAGGCGCACAGCAAGCGCTGCAACAGCGCTGTGTCGATGCCCGGCAAGGCCTTGCCGCGATTGCGCTGGATGATGCTGCATTGAACGAGATCGCCGAGCGCTGCCACTCCGCTGGCGTCGATGGCCTGCGCGCCGATCTGGTCTGGTTGCGCGCAGCCCGTGCCCACGCCGCCTGGCGCGGCGCCAACGCCATCGAGGCGCAGGACATCGAGGCGGTGGAACACTTCGCCCTCGCCCATCGTCGCCGCCCTGCACCAGCGCAATCGGCAACGCCGCAGCAACCTTCGTCCAGGCAGGCGCA
The DNA here is from genome assembly GCF_020401845.1 of Pseudomonas sp. HS-18. Taxonomy (NCBI): domain Bacteria; kingdom Pseudomonadati; phylum Pseudomonadota; class Gammaproteobacteria; order Pseudomonadales; family Pseudomonadaceae; genus Pseudomonas; species Pseudomonas sp. HS-18. The sequence goes on along the minus strand of NZ_CP084413.1, from coordinate 731,565 downwards.
AGCAACGTCCAACGCCTCCAACGGCGAAGGCCAATGGGGTGAACTCCCCGCCCAGAACGTCACGATGGGCGAGCGCCGACAGTTGCCGGGCTGGCCAAAAAAGCCCTGAGCATCCGCCCGCGCCAGGCCCCAGGCGCGGATGCCAACCCCCGACCCGGCCAACTTGCGGGCGGCCGCGGCGGCGCCCGTCAGCCGGGCGCGCACGGCCGCATCGACTGGCCCGCGACCCTGCGCAATGGCCGCCCGCAACGCCGCGCCGACCTGGTGCTGCGCGCCCGCAGCCGCAAGCCCAGCGAACTCTGGCTGGTGATAGTCGACGCCTCAGCCAGCACCCGTCGCCACGGCGCCCTCGCCCAGGCCAAGGGGTTGCTCGCCGACACCTTCGAACAGGCCTATCGCCAACGCGCGCGTCTCGCCGTGCTGCATGCCACCGGCGCACAGCCGCGCTGGTTGTGGCAGGGCCAGAAGGCATCGAGTCAGCTTCAGGTGTGGCTGGAGCAACTTGGAGCCGGCGGCGGCACCCCGCTGATCGAAGCGCTTGAGCAAGCCCGCGAATGGCTGGACAAGCGCCAGAGACAGAAGCCGGGTGAACATCAGCGCCTGTTGGTGCTGACCGATGGCCGATTGCGCGACTGGCCGGCGCTGCAGCCGATGAGCTGTCCGACTGTGCTGGTGGATATCGAGGGTGGCGCGGTGCGACTTGGTCGCGCAGAAATACTGGCGCAGGAGCTGGGCGCGGAGTATCGGCCTATTGGTGAACTCCCTGCGTGAGCTACCGAGAGCCCCTCACCCCAGCCCTCTTCCAGAGGGAGAGGGCTAGGGTGAGGGTCGTCCCCTGGCACCGATTTTCCGCTGATCTCAAGGTTCCCCATTGCGCCCATGCAACAGGAACCCCGGCCGCTCGCTCAGCCGCTCGTAGTAGGCGGCAACTGCGGGCAGTTCCGGGCGCTGCATGGGCGTCAGGTACCAGCGGTTCACCGACAGGCCAAGGACGACGTCGGCAAGGCTGAAGCAGGCGCCGGTGACGAAGGCACCGGTGCGCTCCAGTTGCCGGTCCAGCAGGGACATGCAATGGTTCCACTGCGCCTCGCTCAGGGCGATGGCGGATTCGTCGGTATGGCTGGGGCTGTTGCGCACACGGGCCATGAATACATAGCGCCAGGCATTGTTCAGTTCGGTGGCCTGCCACCCCATCCATTGCTCCACCAGCGCGCGCTCGCGGGGCGAGTTGGGCAGCAGTTCATCGAGCGGATACTGGCTGGCGAGATAGCTGCAGATGGCGTTGGACTCCCAGAGCACGAAGTCGCCGTCGACAAGCACCGGCACCATGGCATTGGGGTTGAGTGCGATGAACTCAGCCGAAGCCGTGGAGCGAAAGCCCGAGCCCCAGTCCTCCCGTTCGTACGGCAGGTTCAGTTCGGCGCAGGTCCAGAGCACCTTGCGCACATTGATCGATGAAGCGCGGCCGAGAATTCGCAGCATGGTGTCACTCCCTGTGAAAACCGAGGCCCAGCATAGAGGTGCGCCGGCCACCGGAGAAGCTTCATGACGGTTCTGCAGGAGCGAGCCTGCTCGCGAACCATGACGACGCTGTGAACGCTCCTCGTTCGATGCGTTCCCTCATTCCGCCAGCAGGCGTTCCAGCGCCGCCCACAGCGACTCAACGCTGTCGAACTCCCGCGCCACGAGCGGCAACGCCGGGCGCGCCAGAATCAGTACCGGCACGCCCCGCTCGCGAGCGACTTGCAGCTTCGGCTCGGTGGCCTGGCTGCCGCTGTTCTTGCTGATCAGCACGTCGGTACCCAACCGCGCGAATAGCTCGCGCTCGCCCTCCAGGGTGAACGGCCCGCGGGCGCCCAGTACTTCGGCGCGCGGATTACCTGGGAGGTTTTGCAGACAGCGCACCGTCCAGTGCTGGTGGGCGGGAATTTCATCGAGGTGCTCCAGCGGCTCACGCCCCAGGGTGAACAGCGGACGGCGAAAATCCTTCAGTGCGCTGATCAACCCAGGCCAATCGGCGACCTCGCGCCAATCATCGCCAGCACCCGACTGCCAGCCGGGCCGCCGCAGCGCCCAGCACGGCACACCGGCCAGCCCCGCAGCACGGGCGGCGTTGGCGCTGATCTGCGCAGCATAGGGATGGGTCGCATCGAGCAGGAGGTCGAAGCCCTGTTCGCGGATGAATCCGGCCAGGCCTTCGGCGCCACCGTAGCCACCCACGCGCACTTCGCAGGTGAGGTCGTCCGGCACCTTGCCGAGGCCGGCCAGGCTGTAGAGATGCTGCGGGCCCAGCCGTCGCGCGATAGCCAGCGCCTCACCGATTCCGCCCAGCAGCAGCACCCGTTTCATCGCACCTCCAGCGCCTCGCCCACCAGGTTGCCCTGGCGGTCGATGGCGAAGACTTCCAGCGTTACTTCAAGGGGCACGATACGCCGGGCGAAGGCCAGCGCGCGGGCGCACACCGCATCGCCCAGGGCGATGCCCTCGGCACGGCACAGCGCCAGCGCCTGCTGGCTGGTGTTGGCCTCGCGCATGCGTTGCTGCAGGTCTGCCGAAGCCCAGATCCCGGCGCCCCACTCGGCCAGTTGCGGCAGGTCGATGCTGGAGTGGCGGCTGTGCAGGTCCATGTGGCCGGCGGCGAGCTTGCTGATCTTGCCGAAGCCGCCGCAGACGCTGAAGCGCTCCACCGGCACCTTGCGCAGGTGCTTGAGCGCGGCGCCGGCGAAGTCGCCCATCTCGATCAGCGCGGTGTCGTCGAAACCGTAGCGGCGGCGCATGGCGTCCTCGCTGGCGTTGCCGGTGCAGGCGGCAAGATGGCGGAAGCCGTTGGCGCGGGCGACGTCGATACCCTGCTGGATCGAGGCGATGTAGGCCGAGCAGGAGAACGGCCGGACGATGCCGGTGGTGCCGAGAATCGACAAGCCGCCGAGAATGCCCAGGCGCGGGTTCATGGTCTTCTGCGCCAGCTCGGCGCCGCCCTCGATATGGATCGTCACCTCGAAGCCGCCGGCATAGCCACACTCGGCCGCCAGCGCGGCGAGGTTGTCACGCATCATCTGACGCGGCACCGGGTTGATCGCCGGCTCGCCCACCGGCAGTACCAGCCCGGGTTTGGTCACCGTGCCGACACCGTCCCCGGCATGAAAACGCACACCCGGCTCATCGCTCAGCACGACACGGGCAAATACCAGCGCGCCATGGGTCACGTCCGGGTCGTCGCCGGCGTCCTTCAGCGTGCCGGCTTCGGCACCTTCAGCAGTAAGCCGGCAGAACTCCAGGCGCAGGGTCGCGCAACGCGCCTTGGGCAGGGCGATCTGCGCGGCATCCAGCGCTTCACCGGTGAGCAGCAGGCGTGCTGCCGCGAGGCTGGTGGCCGTAGCACAACTGCCGGTGGTGTAGCCGCTGCGCAGCGGGCGTGGCTGCTCCGGGGTTTCTTCGCGCATGCTCACTCGGCCAGCGGCTTCCAGACTTCCAGCAAAGTGATCGGCAGCGCCGCGCGCCAGGTGTCGAAGCCACCCAGCGGCTGGGCCTGGGACACCGACAGGCGGGTCAGCTCGCCACCGATGCGCGCGCGCCAGCTCAGCAGCATGGATTCGCTCTGCAGGGTGACGGCATTGGCCACCAGGCGGCCGCCGGGTTTGAGCTGCTCCCAGCACTGGTCGAATACGCCGGGCAGGGTCACGCCGCCGCCGATGAAGATCGCATCCGGACGCTCCAGCCCCTGCAGTGCTTCCGGCGCGGCGCCGCAGACCAGTTGCAGCGCCGGTACGCCGAGGGCATCGCGATTGAAGCGGATGTGCTCCTGGCGCCCTTCGTTGGCTTCGATGGCCAGCGTGCGGCAGCTCGGATGTGCGCGCATCCATTCGATGCCGATGGAGCCGCAACCGGCGCCGACATCCCAGAGCAACTCGCCCGGTTTCGGCGCCAGCCGCGCCAGGGTCACGGCGCGTACATCGCGCTTGGTCAACTGACCGTCGTGGCGATAGTCATCGTCGCGCAGGCCGACAGTGAGCGGCAGGCGCTGCGCGTGTTCACCGGCGATGCACTGCACCGCCAGCAGATTCAGCGCAGCCGCCTGCGCCAGCGACCAGTCATTCGCCAGACCATCGATGCGTCGTTCGTGGTCGCCGCCCAGGTGCTCCAGCACGCTGAGCCGGCTCGCAGCAAACCCCCGCTCGCGCAACAGCGCAGCAACGGCCGCAGGACTGTCGCCGTCATTGCTGAGGATCAACAGCTTCACACCGTCGTGAATCTGCGCATTGAGCGCCGCCAATGGCCGCGCCACCAGCGACAGCAACGTGCAGTCCTGCAATGCCCAGCCCATCCGTGCGGCAGCCAGCGAGGCGGAGGACGGAGCGCAAAGCACGCGCATTTCCTCGGCCGGAACCTGGCGGGCCAGGCTTGCGCCGACGCCGAACCACATCGGGTCGCCGCTGGCCAGCACGCAGGTCGGCTCGCCGCGCCGGCGCAGCACCGGCTCCAGGCTGAACGGGCTCGGCCAGGCCTGGCGGTTGGCGCGCAGGCAGTGCGGCAGCAGCTCCAGCTGGCGCGGCGCGCCGATCACTTCGCTGGCGGCGAGCAGGGCACGGCGCGCGGCCTTGCCGAGGCCGGCGTAACCGTCCTCGCCGATGCCGACGATGGTCAGCCAGGGCGTCATGAAAATTCCTCGAGAGTGCGACGATCGATCCGACGGGCAGGCTTTTCCTGCCTTCGGGCAAAGCAGGCATAATACCCGCTTCGTCGGTGCTCGTAGGACGCTTCGCCCCTATCGGTGAGGTTTCCGGGAGCCGAAGAGGGAACACGGTTAAGCCGTGGCTGCCCCCGCAACTGTAAGCAGCGAGTCCGCGCAATGCGGCGCCACGGGACAACGTTCCGTGCCGCCGGCCAGGCCACTGGGCAACCGGGAAGGCCGCGCTGGATGAGGACCTGCCAGCCAGGAGACCTGCCGACGAAACCAGTCGCGTGTGCAGACATCGAGCGGGGTGTATCGGTGTCGTGAAGTCCCCTGTGGGGATTCGCAGGTCACCGCGACCCAGCCCTGGTGACCTCAGTGCAAGACACATCCGCTCTGCCCGTCCGCCCGCATGCCTGCCCCGGCCTGCTGCGCATCGTGGCCTCCCGCGATGGCGGCATCTGCCGCATCAAGCTGCCCTGTGGGCAGCTCGACGCCCACGCTGCGCGAGCCATTGCCCAGGCCGCCGAGCGCCATGCCGATGGCGTGCTGGAAGCGACCAACCGCGCCAATCTGCAGATTCGCGGCGTGCATGCTGGCGCTGAAAATGCGCTGAGCCATGAATTGTTGAGCGCCGGTCTCGGCCCGCGTGAATTGGCGTCGGATGATGTGCGCAATCTGCTGGTCAGCCCGGCGCTCGGCCTCGACGCCGCCACGGCTTTCGACGCTGCTCCGCTGGCCCGCCAACTGCTCGACCTGCTGGAGCGCACCCCGCGCTTCCATGGCCTGTCGCCCAAGTTCGGCATCCAGCTCGACGGGGGCGAAGCCCTGGCAATGCTGGAGCACCCCAACGATCTCTGGCTGTCGGCGATGTCTGACGACGCAGCACCGTTGTTCGCCTTCGGCCTGGCCGGTTGTCCGCCACGCAACGAGACGGATCGCCCCGCCCTTGCCGCCGTCAGTGCCGAGCAGGTGCCGCTGCTGGTGGAAACCTTGCTGCAGCTGTTCCTCGACCTCGCCGGCGACGGCCAGACGCGCATGCGCCACCTGCGCGAAATGCTCGGCGACGAAGTGCTGCTGGAGCGCCTGCAGCAACGCCTGCCCTTTGCGCTGCAACTCGGACCCGCTGTGGATAACTGGCGGCGCCCTGCAGCGCAGGCTTTCGGCCATCTCGGGATTCAGCCTCAGCGCCAGCCAGAAAGCACCATGGTCGGCGCGGGATTCGTCCTCGGCCGCCTCGACAGCGCCACACTGTTCGGCCTCGCCGATCTCGCCGAGCGCTTCAGTGGCGGGCAGCTGCGGCTGACACCCTGGCAAAGCCTGATCCTGCCGGAGGTGGCCCAGGTGGATGCCGCCGTTGCACTCGGCGCACTGGGCGGCCTCGGCCTGGTGATCGACGCTGCGCAGCCGCTGTCGCGCATCGTCGCGTGCAGTGGCTCCAGCGGCTGTGCGCGCGGGCTGGCCGATACCAAGGCCGATGCCTTGCGCCTCGCCGAACGCCTGCGCCACGCGCCACCAGCCGGCGTGCATCTGTGCGGCTGCCCACGCTCCTGCGCCGCCGCCCACGTCGCCCCCTACACCCTGCTGGCCGTCGCCGACGGCCGCTATGACCTGTTCCGTCGCGCCGATGGCGTGGCCGGCTTCGGCCAGCCGCTGGCGCGCAACCTTTCCCTCGATGCCGCCGGCGACCTGCTGGCCGCACCTGGAGACTCCATCGATGCTTGATTACATTCGCGACGGCCAGGCGATCTATCGCCAATCCTTCGCCACCATCCGCGCCGAAGCCGACCTCACCGGCATCCCGGCCGACCTGGAGAAACTGGCCGTGCGCGTGATCCACGCCTGCGGCATGGTCGACGTGGTGCAGGACCTGCGCTTCTCCGCAGGCGCCGGTGCCATCGGCCGCGCGGCGCTGGCCGCGGGCGCGCCGATCCTCTGCGATGCGCGGATGGTCGCCGAGGGCATCACCCGCGCGCGCCTGTCGGCACACAACGAGGTGATCTGCACCCTCAACGATCCGAACGTCCCGACGCTCGCCCGCGAGCTGGGCAACACCCGCTCGGCGGTGGCCCTGGAGCACTGGCGCGAGCACCTCGAAGGCGCCGTGGTGGTGATCGGCAACGCGCCGACCGCCCTCTTCTACCTGCTGGAAATGCTCGACGCCGGCGCACCGAAACCGGCACTGATCCTCGGCTTCCCGGTGGGCTTCGTCGGCGCCATGGAGTCCAAGGATGCACTGGCCGCCGACAGCCGTGGCGTACCCTACGTGATCGTCCGCGGTCGTCGTGGCGGCAGCGCGATGGCGGCCGCGGCGGTGAACGCACTCGCCACGGAGGTGGAGTGATGGCCGGCCGCCTGATCGGCCTGGGCGTCGGCCCGGGCGACCCGGAACTGCTGACCCTCAAGGCGCTGCGCCTGCTGCGCGCGTCCCCGGTGATCGGCTACTTCGTGGCCAAGGCCAAGCACCACGCAGGCCAGGGCGGCAATGCCTTCGCCATCATCGAGGAGCACCTGCTGGAAACTCAGCAGCGTCTGCCGCTGGTGTACCCGGTGACCACCGAAAAGCTCGAACCGCCGCTGACCTACGAAGGCGTGATCAGCGACTTCTACGACACCGCTGCCGCCCAGGTGGCCGAGCATCTGGACGCCGGCCGTGACGTCGCGGTGATCTGCGAGGGCGATCCCTTTTTCTACGGCTCGTACATGTACCTGCACGACCGCCTTTCGGATCGGTATGACACCGAAGTCGTACCCGGCGTCTGCTCGATGCTCGGCAGTGCGGCCGTGCTCGGCGTGCCACTGGTGTACCGCAACCAGAGCCTCTCGGTGCTCTCCGGCGTGTTGCCGGAAGACGAACTCAAGCGGCGCCTGGCCGACGCGGACGCGGCCGTGGTGATGAAGCTCGGCCGCAATTTCGACAAGGTCCGCCGCGTGCTGCGCGAGCTGGGCCGCGACGGCGGCGCGCACTACGTCGAACGCGCGACCATGCGCGAGCAGCGCATCGTCGCGCTGGATGCCGTGGACCCGATGGCGTCGCCCTACTTCTCGATGATCGTCATCCCCGGCCAGCGGTGGAACGGCTGATGCGCACCGCTATCGTCATTCTCGGCCAGGGCGCACTGGCCACTGCCCGGCGCCTGCAGAAGGTTTATCCACAGGCGCGCGTGATGGGCCTGAAGGACCGAGTTGAAGGCGCCGACGAGTCCTACGCGAACTTCGGCGATACCCTGCGCCAGCTCTACCGCGACGACACCCCGATCATCGCCCTGTGCGCTGCCGGCATCGTCATCCGTACCCTTGCCCCGCTGCTCGTGGAGAAGGGCGCCGAACCGCCGGTGCTGTCCGTCGCTGAAGACGGCAGCGCCGTGGTGCCGCTGCTCGGCGGGCTCGGCGGGGTGAATCGCATCGCCCGCGAAATCGCCACCGCACTGGAAGTGGCGCCAGCCATCACCACCAGCGGCGAGCTGCGATTCGGCGCCTGCCTGCTCGATCCGCCGCAGGGCTACGCGCTGGCGGACATCGAACAGGGCAAACGCTTCGTCTCCGACCTGCTGGGCGGCGACACGCTGCGCATCGAAGGCGACGCTCCCTGGCTGGACAAGCTGGACCTGCCGCTGGCCGAAGACGCCGCGCATACCTTGCGCATCGATGCGGGCGCCGCTGGCATCGCACACAACGAACTGCGCATCCACCCGCGCGTCGTGCTGGCTCATGTCACGCTGGTGGATTCGCATCTGCCTGAGCGCATCCACCAGGGCCTGGCGCAAGCCGGATTGGCAAAGGCATCGCTGGCGGCGGTCATCGCCCCGCGCTGCCGCATGGCCGATCCGGCCCTGGCAGAGGCCGCCAGCGAGCTGGGCGTGCCGCTGCGCTTCATCGGCAACGACAGCGAGCTGCCGCCGCCCGTGCTGCACGGCGACTCCTTCCACCTGCACCGCGCCGCGACGCCGGTCGAAGCCCACGGCATCGGCCAGCCACGCGGCAAGCTCAGCGTGATCGGCCTCGGCCCCGGCGCCAGCGACTTCATGATCCCCGCCGTGCGCCGCGCCCTGGACGAAGCCCAGGACCTGCTCGGCTACGAAACCTACGTGAAGATGGCCGAGCCGCTGCGCGAGGACCAGGTGCGCCACTGCACCGACAACCGCGAGGAAATGCAGCGCGCCCGCCACGCTTTCGAGCTGGCCGCCAGCGGGCGCCGGGTTGTCGTCATTTCCTCTGGCGACCCCGGCGTATTCGCCATGGCCGCCGCCGTGATGGAAGCCCTGCACGAGAGCGAAGACCCGCACTGGCATGGCGTGGAGCTGGAGGTGCTGCCGGGCGTATCCGCCGCTCTGGCCGCCGCCGCCAAGGCCGGGGCGCCGCTGGGGCACGATTTCTGTCTGATTTCCCTGTCGGACAACCTCAAGCCCTGGGAAACCATCGAGAAGCGCCTCGACCATGCCGGCGCCGCCGACCTGGCCATGGCCTTCTACAATCCGATCTCCAAGGCGCGACCGTGGCAGTTGGGGCGCGCGCTGGACATCGTCCGCCGCCACCGCACGCCGGAAACCCTGGTGGTGCTCGGCCGCGATATCGGTCGCCCGGCGGAAGCCCTGCGCGTCGTCACCCTGGGCGAGCTCGAGCCGGAGATGGTGGACATGCGCACCCTGGTGATCATCGGCTCGTCGCTGACCCGACGCTTCTCCCGTGCCGGCGGTGGTGACTGGGTGTACACGCCGCGCTGGTATCGCTGAGGAAAGGCACGAGGCCTATTTGTAGGAGCGAGCTTGCTCGCGAACAGATTTCCCGGCAGCTCCGGTGCCGAGCAGTTCGCGAGCAAGCTCGCTCCTACAGGAAACACCGGAGCCTCAGACATATCTTGCAAATGGCCATCGCCTTGTTGAAAATGCGATAAATTATCATTTGCAGTTTTGCGCGCCCATGTCTTCCACCTACGACGTCCAGTCGCTCTACAGCGACCATCACGGCTGGCTGCACAACTGGTTGCGCGGCCGGCTGGGCAATGCCGCCGATGCCGCTGACCTGGCGCAGGACACCTTCGTGCGCGTGCTGTTGCGGCCCGAGCGCAGTGAGCTGCGCACTCCGCGCGCCTTCCTTCGGACCGTGGCCCGAGGCCTGGTGATCGATCACTGGCGCCGCGAGGAACTGGCGCGCGCCTACCTCGAATCAGTCGCGCACCTGCCCGAGGCACAAGTCCCCTCGGCGGAGGCCCAGCACAGCATCCTGCAACTGCTGGAAAACATCGCCCGCCTGCTCGATGGGCTCAAGCCCAAGGTGCGCAGCGCCTTCCTGCTGGCCCAGTGCGAAGGCATGCCGCATGCGCAGATCGCCGAGGAACTGGGCGTTTCCGTGCGCTCGGTGGAGCGCTACGTCGCCGAGGCGCTGTTCCACTGCTACCAACTGCGGTACGCCGAATGAATGGCGCCACACCCGATCCACGGGTGGTGAAGCAGGCGATCCAGTGGACCCTGCGGCTGAACGGAAATGCCGATGCCGAACTGCGCAACGCCTGCGAACACTGGCGCCAGGCCAATCCCGAACACGAAACCGCTTGGCTGCGTGTGCAGGCGCTGAACAGTGAACTGGCGGCCAGCTACCAGGCAGTGCCCGGTGCTCGGGTGGCGCTGGAAACCCTGGAAAGCTCCACTCAGCGACTGCAGCGGCGCCAGGCGCTCAAGCTGCTGTCGACCTTCGCCGTCGGCGCCTCCGCGCTGTGGCTGGCCCGCGAGGTCGCGCCCTGGCAACGCTGGATGGCGGACTTCAGCACAACCGTCGGCGAGCGCCAGCGCTTCACCCTGGCCGATGGCAGCGTGCTGCAACTGAACACCGACAGCGCGGTGAATGTGCGCTTCGATACGAACCAGCGCCTGCTGCTTCTGGAGCGTGGCGAGATCCTGCTGAGCACGGCCAAGGACGCCTCACGCCCACTGCGGTTGAGCAACCGGGATGGTCTGTTCGAGGCGCTGGGTACGCGGTTTGTCCTGCGCCAGGACGAGCGCAGCACACGCCTGAGCGTCGAGGCAGGCTCGGTGGCCATCGCTCCGCGCGTGCGCGGTCAGACCACTGCCATCGCCGGGCCCGGACAGACCTTCGAGATCAACGGCGACAGCGCCCTCCTGGCCGAACGCAGCAACATGGACAGCGCCGCCTGGGCCGATGGGCTGATCGTTACCCGCGACATGCGCCTGGCCGACTTCCTCGCCGAGATCGGCCGCTATCGCCATGGCCACCTGCACTGCGACGAAAGCGTGGCCGACTTGCGGCTCTCCGGCGTATTCCGCCTGGACGATACCAATCAACTGCTGGCCCTGCTGCCGCAGACGCTGCCGGTGCGGGTGGAGAAGCGCACGGACTGGTGGGTGACGGTGAGTGCGCGGGGCTGAATGAGAAGATCGGCGCTCGGCCCAACACTCTCTCCCCCGCCCTCTCCCTGAAGGGAGAGGGAGTTATCCGTGCGAACGGAAAGAACTGCGCCCACCGGCGAGCAAAGGCGTATCACCCCACTCCAATCAGTCCCCTCTCCCTTCAGGAAGAGGGGACCTTGCCCGAGCCTCAAACCAAGCCACCGATAAGGTCGCCGCAAAATAATATTTCTTCGCAATCGAGAATTATTTTTGTCGGGTTTCGCCGCCTCGGTCGGCAAGGAGGAATAACCCGATCATTCCCCTGTCCACGGAAGCCCCTCCATGCGAGCCGTCCACGCCCCGACCTCCTCCCCCGCCCTGCCCCGCGCCAGCCGCCTGGCCCATGCCGTGCGTGGCGCGCTGCTGTGCGCCAGTCTCGGCGCCAGCCTGCCGCTGACCGCCTTCGCCGCGGACGGCGCCGCCATCACCAGCAGCCGCGCCTATGCCATCCCGGCCGGCCCGCTGGGCGAGGTACTGAACGCCTTCGCCCGCGAAGCGCGGATCACCCTGTCGGCAACCCCGGAGCAGACACGCGGGCTGAATTCGGCGGGGCTGAACGGCACCTACTCGGTGGACCAGGGCCTCGGGCGCCTGCTGGCGGACACTCCGCTGGAGGCCGTGGACCAGGGCAACGGCAACTACGTGCTGCGCCCGGCCGCACCGACCGACGTGCTGGCCATGCCGTCCAGCGACGTATTCGCCCTGGGCAACGCACTGGGCGAGGAAGACGGCTACCTGGCGACCCACAGCCAGATCGCTACCAAGACCTCCAAGTCCCTGCTGGAAACCAGCCAGAGCGTCTCGGTGATCACCCGCGAGCAGATCGACGACACCGCGTCGAAGACCGTGCAGCAGGCGATCCGCTACACCCCCGGTATCTTCACCGGCCAGGTCGGCGCCTCGAACCGCTACGACTACATCGTCATGCGCGGCTTCGCCGACAACAGCGTCGACAACATCTACCTCGACGGCCTGAAGGCCATGGGCGACAGCGGCACCTTCAGCTCGATGCAGATCGACCCGTACTTCCTTGAGCGCATCGATGTGCTCAAGGGCCCGTCCTCGGTGCTTTACGGCCGCAGTCTTCCGGGCGGGCTGGTGGCGCTGACCAGCAAGAAGCCGCTGTACGAGGATTACCACCAGATCACCGGCACCGTCGGCAACATGGGCCAGAAGGAAATGGGCTTCGACTTCAGCGGCCCGCTGGATGAGGAGAAGCGCATCGCCTACCGCCTGGTCGGCCTGGGCAAGGGTTCGGACACCCAGTTCGACCACGTCAAGGAAGAGCGCTATGCCATCGCCCCGACCCTGGCCATCGACTTCACCGACGCCACCACGCTGACCCTGCAGGGCTACCTGCAGCACGACCCGAACGGCGGCTACCACGGCGGCGTGCCGGCGGATGGCGCGCTGTTCCACCACAATGGCCAGAAGATCTCCCGCGAATTCTTCGACGGCGAGCCGAGCAAGGACGACTTCGACCGCACGCAGCGCATGTTCGGCTACCAGCTGGAGCACCGCTTCGACGACGTCTGGACCGCGCGGCAGAACTTCCGCTACCTGGACTCCGACGTCGACCTCTCCCAGGTCTATGCGTACGGCTGGACAGCGCCTGACGAGAACACCCTGAACCGCTACTTCTCCGGCGCCAGCGAGCACCTGCAGGCGTACATCATCGATAACATGGCCCAGGCCGAGTTCAACACCGGCGCCGCCAAGCACACCCTGCTGATGGGCCTGGACTACCAGAAGCGTCGCACCACCGTGGACTGGCGCTCGGGCTCGGCGCAACCGCTGGACGCCTTCCACCCGCACTACGGCAACGACGCCATCAGCTACTACCCCGACGACAACCATACCCGTCGCCTCGAGCAGACCGGCGTCTACCTGCAGGACCTGATCGACATCGACAACTGGCGCTTCTCGCTGGGCATGCGGGAGGACTGGGTGACCGTCGAGGACAAGAATCGCAGCACCGGCAGCAAGGCCGACGACGACTGGAAGAAGTTCACCGGCCGCCTCGGCGCGCTGTACCTGTTCGACAACGGTATCGCGCCGTACATCAGCTACTCCGAGTCGTTCAACCCCAACGCCTACTCCGACCAGTCCGGTACACCGCTGGAACCGACCGAGGGCAAGCAGTGGGAAGCCGGCCTGAAGTTCCAGCCCGAGGGCAGCCGCAGCCTGTACACCGCATCGGTCTTCCACATCACCCAGGAGAACGTCGCGTCGAAGGAGCCGCAGGACAACTTCTACACCTCCGTGGGCGAAGTGCGTTCCCAGGGCTTCGAGCTGGAAGCCCACACCCAGGTCACCGACAACCTCAAGCTGCTCGGCAGCTACACCTACACCGACATCACCTACACCAAGTCGCTGGACGGCAACCAGGGCCACACCCCGAACCAGGCGCCCAAGCACATGGCCTCGCTGTGGGCCGACTACGGCTTCAACGCCGGCCCGCTGGATGGCCTGAGCCTCGGCGGCGGCGCCCGCTACGTCGGCGAGACCTGGGCGGACAAGGAAAACACCCTGCGCGTGCCGGACTACACCCTGCTGGATGCGCGCATCGGCTACGACCTTTCCCGCGTCGGCCTGAAGGGCCTGGATGTCAGCCTCAACGCCAACAACCTGCTGGACAAGGATTACGTCGCGTCCTGCTACAGCCTGGACTTCTGCTACTTCGGCGAGAAGCGCAACGTCACCGCGACGGTGAACTACCAGTTCTGATCGCCTGCCGCCCGGTTCGCCGGGCGGTTTCCCCAGAACCTCCGCATTGCCTGCGCACGCGGATGTTTTTTGTAGGGATTCAGGACTCACACGCCCCGTGGCGCGGCCGTCGCCACGGGGCTTTTTGCTTTCTAGAACTCTGCCGCGTGGCGGTAGCGCGTCTCCAACTCCAGGGCGACGCGATAGGCTTGCGCCTCGCTCTCGCTGTGGAAGATGCCGACCAGCAGGCCTTCCTGGTACACATCCCAGCAACGCCCTCCATGGGCGCGGAACTCGCGGGATTTATGGTCGTCGTCACGCTCGGTCACTGTAATGCTCATGTCTTTTCTTCTCCGGTTTTGCCGTACATCAAGGCAGCTCCAGAATCATTCAGTTAGCTAGCTAATTAAATAGTCGCCACCGAGAAAGACTTTTACGAACATTCGCCAAAACGAGCGTCCCAGAAACGCAAAAGCGCAGCTCGAAGGCTGCGCTCTTGGGAGACGAATCGTTCGGATCAGAACGGAATATCGTCGTCGAAGCTGTCGTAGTCCGGAGCCGGTTGCGGCGCGGGCTGGGACTGCTGCTGCGGCGCAGGACGCTGGGCCTGCTGCGGACGCTGCTGCGGCTCGCGGGGAGCGCGCGGAGCATCGTCACCACCGGCGCCCGGACGGCCGCCGAGCAGCTGCATGTTGCCGTTGATGTCGACCACGATCTCGGTGGTGTACTTGTCCTGACCGTCCTGGCCCTGCCACTTGCGAGTGCGCAGGCTGCCTTCGACGTAGATCTGCGAGCCCTTGCGCACGTACTCGGCGACGATCTCCGCCAGGCGACCGAAGAACACCACGCGGTGCCACTCGGTACGCTCCTGCTGCTGGCCGGTCTGCTTGTCCTTCCAGCTCTCGCTGGTGGCCAGGGTGACGTTGGTCACCGCGTTGCCGTTGGGCATGTAACGGGTTTCCGGATCGCCACCGACGTTACCTACCAGAATGACTTTGTTAACCCCACGGGCCATGACGCTCTCCTAAAGGCTTCAGCACGTCGCCTGCTCGGCACCGGCGAGGCGCTCGAGGGACGTGCGATCCACTTGTTGGGAATCCACTTTGACATAAGCGGCCGCTTCTTCAGCGACCACCATCACATCGCTCACACCGGGCAATGCCTTGAAACGCTCAGCCAACGAAGCATCGCGCAGGGCCTCGTCGGACAAAGGCAGGCGAATACTCGTTACATAAGGCGGTTCGCGCATGGTAACAGCAATCGCCAGCCAGAGGGCAGCCAGCACCGCGCAGCCGATGAACACCCCGTCGAGCCCGCCGTGCTGGTACATCCAGCCGCCGAGGATGCCGCCCACGGCGGCGCCGAGGAACTGGCTGGTGGAGTACACGCCCATCGCCGTGCCCTTGCCACCGGCCGGCGACACCTTGCTCACCAGCGAGGGCAGCGAGGCCTCCAGCAGGTTGAACGCGGTGAAGTAGACGATGATGCCGAACACCAGTTCCTTGAGGCTGTTGCCGAACTCCCAGAAGAACAGTTCGCAGAGCATCAGGGTTGCCACGGCGCCGGCCAGTACGCGCTTCATCTGGCGCTTCTTCTCGGCGTAGATGATGAACGGCACCATGCCGAAGAAGCCCACCAGCAGCGCGGTCAGGTAGACCCACCAGTGTTCTTCCTTGGGCAGTCCGGCGCGCTCGACCAGTGCCAGCGGCAGCGCGACGAAGCTGGCCATGAGGATCGCGTGCAGCACCAGGATGCCGGCGTCCAGGCGCAGCAGTTCGCCGTTCTTCAGGGTCGGCAGCAGCGACTGCTTGGCCACGCTCGACTCGCGATGCTGCATGCGGTGGTCAGGCGTTGGCACGAAGAACAGGATGATCAGCATGCCCACCAGGGCCATGCCGGCGGTGAACCAGAACAGCCCGTGCAGGCCGAACCAGTGGGTCAGCACGGGGCCGGCAACCATCGCCACGGCGAAGGACACGCCGATGCTCATGCCGATCATGGCCATGGCCTTGGTGCGGTGCTGCTCGCGGGTGAGGTCGGAAAGCATCGCCATCACCGCCGCGGAAATCGCCCCGGCACCCTGCAGGACGCGGCCGGCGATGATGCCCCAGATGGAATCGGCGTTGGCCGCCAGCGCGGCGCCGGCGGCGAACACCAGCAGGCCGACGATGATGATCGGCCGGCGGCCGATGCGGTCGGACAAGGTGCCCAGCGGGATCTGCAGGATCGCCTGGGTCAGGCCGTAGGCGCCGATGGCCAGGCCGATCAGTGCCGGGGTGGCGCCGGCCAGGTCCTGGCCATAGGTGGCGAGCACCGGCAGGACCATGAACATGCCGAGCATGCGGAACGCGAAGACCAGGGACAGGCCGGCGGCCGCGCGGGTTTCGGTGCCACTCATGCGCTCAGTGTGGGAATCGTGCATAGGCCCCTCATGGAAAGACGAAAAACGGGAGTGCGCTGAATTGCCCCCGTGGCGCCGCGCCACCCAGGCCTTGCAGGGCCGGTTGTCGCCAACGCCGAAAAATAGCCGCGCATTCTAGCAGCCCCGGAGTCCAAGCGAACACACGCGCCACTTTGCCGCGTGCCGACCCCGCCCCGTATACTCATTTGTTTTCGCCCGCCAAGCGAGGCCGTAGTGGACAAGATCCTCATCCGTGGGGCACGTACCCACAACCTGAAGAACATCGACCTGACCCTGCCGCGCGACAAGTTGATCGTGATCACCGGCCTGTCCGGTTCCGGCAAGTCTTCCCTGGCTTTCGACACGCTCTACGCCGAGGGCCAGCGCCGTTACGTGGAATCCCTGTCTGCCTATGCCCGGCAGTTCCTCTCGATGATGGAAAAGCCCGACGTCGACACCATCGAAGGCCTGTCGCCGGCGATCTCCATCGAGCAGAAGTCCACCTCCCACAACCCGCGCTCCACCGTCGGCACCATCACCGAGATCTACGACTACCTGCGCCTGCTCTATGCGCGCGTGGGTATTCCGCGCTGCCCGGACCATGACATTCCGCTGGAAGCGCAGACCGTCAGCCAGATGGTCGACCAGGTACTGGCGCTGCCCGAAGGCCGCAAGCTGATGTTGCTGGCACCGGTGATCCGCGAACGCAAGGGCGAGCACCTGGCGGTGTTCGACGAGATGCGTGCCCAGGGTTTCGTCCGCGCCCGCGTCGACGGCAAGCTCTACGAGCTGGACGAAGTGCCGAAGCTGGACAAGAAGCTCAAGCACTCCATCGACATCGTGGTCGACCGCTTCAAGGTACGCGGTGATTTGCAGCAGCGCCTGGCCGAGTCCTTCGAGACGGCGATCAACCTGGCCGATGGCATCGCGCTAGTCGCACCGATGGATGATGAAGAAGGCGAAGAGATGATCTTCTCCGCCCGCTTCGCCTGCCCGATCTGCGGCCACTCCATCAGCGAGCTGGAACCCAAGCTGTTCTCCTTCAACAACCCGGCCGGCGCCTGCCCGACCTGCGATGGCCTGGGCGTGAAGCAGTTCTTCGACGCGCGGCGTGTGGTCAATGGTGAACTGACCCTGGCCGAAGGCGCGATCCGCGGCTGGGACCGGCGCAACGTCTACTACTTCCAGATGCTCGGTTCCCTGGCCGGGCACTTCGGTTTCAGCCTGGAAGAGCCCTTCCAGGATCTCGACCCGGACCACCAGAAGTTCATCCTCAATGGTTCGGGCCGCGAGAACGTCGAATTCCGCTACCTCAACGACCGCGGCGACATCGTCAAGCGCGCGCACCCATTCGAAGGCATCCTGCCGAACCTGGAACGTCGCTACCGCGAGACCGAGTCGGCCACCGTGCGCGAGGAACTGGCCAAGTTCCTCAGCACCCAGCCCTGCCCGGACTGCCACGGCACTCGCCTGCGCCGCGAAGCACGCCACGTGTGGGTCGGCGACAAGACGCTGCCAGCGATCACCTCGATGCCGGTGGGCACCGCCTGTGAATACGCAGAGAGCCTGACCCTGACCGGTCGCCGTGGCGAGATTGCCTCGAAGATTCTCAAGGAGATCCGCGAGCGCCTGCAGTTCCTGGTCAACGTCGGCCTCGACTACCTGACCCTGGACCGCAGCGCCGACACCCTCTCCGGCGGCGAGGCCCAGCGCATCCGCCTGGCCAGCCAGATCGGCGCCGGCCTGGTGGGCGTCATGTACATCCTCGACGAACCTTCCATCGGCCTGCACCAGCGCGACAACGAGCGCCTGCTGGGCACCCTCACCCACCTGCGCAACCTGGGCAACACGGTGATCGTGGTCGAGCACGACGAGGACGCCATCCGCCTCGCCGACTATGTCGTGGACATCGGCCCGGGTGCCGGCGTACACGGCGGGCAGATCGTCGCCGAGGGCACACCGCAGCAGGTCATGGACCATCCGGACTCCGTCACCGGCGCCTATCTGTCCGGCCGCACCAAGATCGTCGTGCCCGCAGAACGCACCCCGCGCAACAAGAAGCAGTTGCTCAAGCTCAAGGGCGCGCGCGGCAACAACCTGCAGAACGTCAACCTGGAAATCCCGGTCGGCCTGTTCACCTGCATCACCGGCGTTTCCGGCTCGGGCAAGTCGACGCTGATCAACAACACCCTGTTCCCGATCACCGCCACCGCGCTCAACGGCGCCACCACCCTGGAAGTGGCGCCCTACGACTCGTTCGACGGTCTGCAGCACCTGGACAAGGTGGTGGACATCGACCAGAGCCCGATCGGCCGCACCCCGCGCTCCAACCCGGCGACCTACACCGGGCTGTTCACGCCGATCCGCGAGCTGTTCGCCGGCGTGCCGGAAGCCCGCTCGCGCGGCTATGGGCCGGGGCGTTTCTCGTTCAACGTCAAAGGGGGCCGCTGCGAGGCCTGCCAGGGCGACGGCGTGATCAAGGTGGAGATGCACTTCCTGCCCGATATCTACGTCCCCTGCGACGTCTGCAAGGGCAAGCGCTACAACCGCGAGACGCTGGAAGTCCGCTACAAGGGCAAGAGCATCACCGAGGTGCTGGACATGACCATCGAGGACGCCCGCGCGTTCTTCGACGCCGTCCCCGCCATCGCCCGCAAGCTGCAGACGCTGATGGACGTCGGCCTGTCGTACATCAAGCTGGGGCAGAGTGCGACCACCTTGTCCGGCGGCGAGGCACAGCGGGTCAAGCTGTCCCGCGAGCTGTCTAAACGCGATACCGGCAAGACGCTGTACATACTCGACGAGCCGACCACCGGCCTGCACTTCGCGGATATCCAGCAACTGCTGGACGTGCTGCATCGCCTGCGCGACCACGGCAACACCGTGGTGGTGATCGAGCACAACCTGGACGTGATCAAGACCGCCGACTGGCTGGTCGACCTCGGCCCCGAGGGCGGCTCCAAGGGCGGCCAGATCATCGCCACCGGCACGCCGGAGCAGGTTGCGGAGCTGGCGGTCTCGCACACCGGGCACTTCCTCAAGCCGCTGCTGGAGCGTGATCGGGCCTGATCCGCACCGACATGAAAAAAGCCCCTGTCGCCAATCGGCGCAGGGGCTTTTTCTTGGGCCATTGCGGGCGCGGATGTTACCCGCGCGCCTGAATCAGAGCTGCGACTGCAGGTAGTTCTCCAGGCCCATCTTGGCGATCAGGCCGAGTTGCTGCTCCAGCCAGTAGGCGTGATCTTCCTCGGTATCGGTCAACTGCACGCGCAGGATATCGCGGGTGACGAAGTCCTTGTGCTTCTCGCACAGTGCAATGCCCTTAGCCAGCGCAGCGCGCACATGGCGCTCCAGCTTCAGGTCGGCTTCCAGCATTTCCGGCACAGTCTTGCCCGGGTGAATGTCGTCCGGGCGCATGCGCGGGGTGCCTTCGAGCAGGAGGATGCGACGCAGCAACGCATCGGCGTGCTGAGTTTCCTCTTCCATCTCGTGGTTGAGGCGCTCGTAGAGCTTGCTGAAGCCCCAATCCTCGTACATGCGCGAGTGGATGAAATACTGGTCGCGAGCGGCCAGCTCACCGGTCAGCAGCGTGTTGAGATAATCGATAACCTCGGCGTGGCCTTGCATCAGCCTTCTCCCTGGGACGTGACAGCGAATTAAACGGCGCTATGGTCGCGACTGGCCATGACCGGGGTCAAGTCCGCGATGCCCCACAAACGCAACCGCCCTCCGAAGAGGGCGGCTGGTAGAACGGTTTCAGCTTAGTCGAGCTTCAGGCCCAGCGCCTTGGCGACGCCTTCGCCGTAGGCCGGGTCGATCTTGAAGAACAGCGCGAGCTGACGACGCTGGATCGCTTCCGGTACGCCTGCCATGTCCCCGGCAATGTTCTCGTACAGGCGCTGCCGCTGTGCTTCGTCAAACAGACGGAACAGTGCGGCCGGCTGACTGTAGTAATCGTCGTCCACACGGTGGTTCCAGTGGTCGGCGCTGCCTTCCAGGGTCAGCGGCGGCTCGGAGTAATCCGGTTGCTCCTGCCATTGGCTGAAGCTGTTCGGCTCGTAGGTGACGGTCATGTCACCGTTATTGCCGTCCACCCGCATGGCGCCGTCGCGGTGATAGATGCGCGGGTTGTTACGCGCAGCGTTCACCGGGATCTGGTGGTGGTTCACGCCCAGGCGATAGCGGTGTGCATCGCCGTAGGAGAACAGGCGACCCTGGAGCATCTTGTCCGGCGAGAAACCGATGCCAGGAACGATGTTTGCCGGAGAGAATGCCGACTGCTCGACTTCGGCGAAGTAGTTCGCCGGGTTGCGGTTGAGCTCGAAGTAACCCACCTCGATCAGCGGGTAGTCGCCGTGCGGCCAGACCTTGGTCAGGTCGAACGGGTTGTAGCGGTAGGTCGCCGCGTCCTTCTCCGGCATCACCTGTACGTACATTTTCCAGCGCGGGAAGTCGCCGCGCTCGATGGCGTCATACAGGTCGCGCTGGGAGCTCTCGCGGTCGGCGCCGACCAGTTTCGCCGCTTCCTCATTGCTCAGGTTCTCGATGCCCTGCTGGGTCTTGAAGTGGAACTTGACCCAGAAACGTTCGTTGCTGGCATTGATGAAGCTGAACGTGTGGCTACCAAAGCCATGGACGTGACGGTAGCTGCGCGGCAGGCCACGGTCGCTGAAGTCGATGGTCAACTGGTGCAGGGCTTCGGGCAGGTGCGAGAAGAAGTCCCACTTCAGCGTGGCGTTGCGCAGGTTGGTGCGCGGATCGCGCTTCACCACGTGGTTCAGGTCGGGGAATTTCAGCGGATCGCGGAAGTAGAAGACCGGGGTGTTGTTGCCGACCAGGTCCCAGTTGCCTTCCTCGGTGTAGAACTTCAGGGCGAAGCCACGGATATCGCGCTCGGCGTCTGCTGCGCCACGCTCGCCCGCTACGGTGGAAAAGCGCAGGAACAGGGGAGTCTGCTTGCCGACCTGGGAGAACAGCTTGGCGCGGGTATAGCGGGTGATGTCCTGGGTGACGGTGAAGGTACCGTAGGCCGCAGAACCCTTGGCATGCATGCGACGCTCAGGGATTACTTCGCGGTCGAAGTGCGCCAGTTTTTCCAGGAACCAGACATCCTGCAGCAGCATCGGGCCCCGCGGGCCGGCGGTCTGGACGTTCTGGTTATCGGCGACCGGCGCTCCAGCTGCAGTCGTCAGACGGGTGTTGTCACTCATCGTTACTCTCCTCAACGGCGGGGTGCCTGTATGCCGGCAAACTGCGGAGGCAGAAGGCTCGGCCCGACATCCCAATCGGACAATTAAGCGCCTCCAACGGCATTGCGGCTGTTGATCCAGCTCAGCAAGCAGTAGAAGTCGACGGCGTTAAGGATCGGTGACAAGGGACTTGATAAGCCAATTTATTGATTAGAGCCTATCAATAGATAAAAACTTTTCTCCAGGCAATAAAAAACCGGGCACAAGGCCCGGTTTCTTATAAGGCGTAAACCTTACTCTGCAGCTTCTACTGCTTGGCCGCCAACAGCGCGGTCAATCAGTTCGACGTATGCCATGGGGGCATTGTCGCCGGCGCGGAAGCCGCACTTCAGGATGCGCAGGTAGCCGCCCGGACGGTTGGCGTAGCGCTTGCCCAGTTCGTTGAACAGCTTGCCTACGGCTTCTTTCGAACGGGTACGGTCGAAAGCGAGACGACGGTTGGCAACGCTATCCACTTTAGCCAGGGTGATCAGCGGCTCGGCAACGCGACGCAGTTCCTTGGCCTTGGGCAGGGTGGTTTTGATCAGTTCGTGTTCGAAGAGCGACACAGCCATGTTCTGGAACATAGCCTTGCGGTGCGCGCTGGTGCGGCTCAGGTGACGACCACTTTTACGATGGCGCATGGTTCAATTCCTTTCCAAACTTTACGTTCGGTAGCTACGACGATCAGGCAGTAGCCTTGTCGTCTTTCTTGAGACTTGCCGGCGGCCAGTTATCGAGGCGCATACCGAGGGACAGACCGCGAGAGGCCAGAACGTCCTTGATTTCGGTCAGGGACTTCTTGCCCAGGTTCGGCGTTTTGAGCAGCTCTACTTCGGTGCGCTGAATCAGGTCACCGATGTAGTAGATGTTCTCTGCCTTCAGGCAGTTGGCCGAACGGACGGTCAGCTCAAGGTCATCGACCGGACGCAGCAGGATCGGATCGATCTCGTCTTCCTGCTCTTCAACGACGGGCTCGCTGTCGCCTTTGAGGTCCACGAACGCTGCCAGCTGCTGTTGCAGGATGGTAGCGGCGCGACGGATAGCCTCTTCAGGGTCCAGGGTGCCGTTGGTTTCCAGATCGAGGACCAGCTTGTCCAGGTTGGTACGCTGTTCGACACGGGCGTTCTCGACCACGTAGGCAACACGACGTACGGGGCTGAACGAGGCATCGAGCTGAAGACGGCCAATGCTGCGGCTTTCGTCTTCATCGCTGGTGCGGGCATCAGCCGGCTCGTAGCCACGGCCACGAGCGACTTTCAGCTTCATGTTCAGCGCGCCGTTATCGGCCAGGTGGGCGATAACATGGTCACCGTTGACGATCTCGACATCATGATCCAGCTGAATATCGGCAGCGGTCACCACACCCGAGCCCTTTTTCGCCAGGGTCAGCGTCACTTCGTCACGGCCGTGCAGCTTGATGGCCAGGCCTTTCAGGTTGAGCAGGATCTCGATGACATCTTCCTGCACACCTTCGATGGCGGAGTACTCGTGGAGTACGCCGTCGATCTCGGCCTCGACTACCGCACAGCCAGGCATGGAGGACAACAGGATGCGACGCAGCGCGTTGCCCAGGGTATGGCCGAAACCACGCTCGAGAGGCTCGAGAGTGATCTTGGCGCGGGTTTGGCTGACCACCTGCACATCGATGTGGCGGGGGGTCAGGAACTCATTTACCGAACTCTGCATGGATGCACCTATTTTCTAGCCCTTACTTGGAGTAGAGCTCGACAATCAGGTTTTCGTTGATGTCGGCGGACAGATCGGCACGAGCCGGGACACTTTTGAAGGTGCCGGCTTTCTTGTCGGTGTCCACTTCGACCCACTCAACGCGACCGCGCTGGGCGCACAGGTCCAGAGCTTGGGCGATACGCAGCTGGTTCTTCGATTTCTCGCGAACAGCAACGACATCACCGGCTTTGACCTGGTAGGACGGCACGTTTACGGTCTGACCGTTGACGCTGATGGTCTTGTGGGACACCAGCTGACGGGATTCGGAGCGAGTGGAACCGAAGCCCATACGGTAGACGACGTTGTCCAGACGGCACTCAAGCAGCTGCAGCAGGTTTTCACCCGTGGAGCCCTTGCGGCGGGACGCTTCCTGATAGTAGCCACGGAATTGACGTTCCAGAACGCCGTAGATGCGGCGAACTTTTTGTTTCTCGCGCAGCTGCAGACCGTAGTCGGACAGACGACCACGACGCTGGCCATGCTGGCCGGGAACTTGTTCTGCCTTGCACTTCGAGTCGAGGGCACGAACGCCGCTCTTCAGGAAGAGATCAGTGCCTTCGCGGCGGGACAGTTTGCACTTGGGACCAATGTAACGAGCCATTTCTCACTGTCTCCTATTACACGCGACGCTTTTTCGGCGGACGGCAGCCGTTATGCGGGATCGGGGTTACGTCGGTGATGCTGGCGATCTTGTAACCGCAGGCATTCAGCGCACGAACAGCCGACTCGCGACCCGGGCCCGGGCCTTTGACGTTGACGTCAAGGTTCTTCAGACCGTATTCCAGAGCAGCCTGGCCGGCACGCTCGGCCGCTACCTGGGCAGCGAACGGAGTGCTCTTACGCGAGCCACGGAAACCCGAACCACCGGAAGTGGCCCAGGACAGGGCGTTGCCCTGACGATCAGTGATGGTAACGATGGTGTTGTTGAAGGACGCGTGGATGTGCGCGATCCCATCAACCACCGTCTTTTTGACTTTCTTGCGAGGACGAGCAGCAGGTTTTGCCATGACTATATTCCTAAGCGATTACTTGCGGATCGGCTTACGCGGGCCCTTACGGGTGCGCGCGTTGGTCTTGGTACGCTGACCGCGAACCGGCAGACCACGACGATGACGCAGACCGCGGTAGCAACCGAGGTCCATCAGACGCTTGATATTCATGTTGATTTCGCGACGCAGGTCACCTTCAGTGGTCAGCTTGGCCACTTCGGTACGCAGCGAATCGATCTGCTCTTCGCTCAGCTCTTTGATCTTTACAGCCGGGCTGATGCCGGTGGCTGCACAGATGCTCTGTGCGGTAGTGCGACCAACACCATAGATGTAGGTCAGCGAGATAACAGTGTGCTTGTTATCCGGAATGTTTACGCCTGCAATACGGGCCATTCAGAAAAACTCCAATTGACAGCTACCCGGCGCCCAGGGAGCCAAGAAAGGGCGCGGATATTAGCGCTGTAAAAACAAATAATCAACCCGGCAGCACACTAGCTGCCGGGCTATCACGCGTAAATCACACTCAGCCTTGGCGCTGTTTGTGACGCGGCTCCGCGCTGCAGATCACACGAACGACGCCTTCGCGACGGACGATCTTGCAGTTGCGGCACAGCTTCTTAACCGATGCACGAACTTTCATCAGTGACTCCTCGAACCTTACGGGTCAGCGCAGCAGACCGCTGCCATAGCCCTTCAGGTTGGCTTTCTTCATGAGGGATTCGTACTGGTGAGAAACGAGGTGAGATTGTACTTGGGCCATAAAGTCCATCACAACCACGACCACGATCAGCAACGAGGTCCCGCCAAGGTAGAACGGAACGTGGGCAGCTACGACCAGGAACTGGGGCAGCAGGCACACAGCCGTCATGTACAGGGCACCGAACATGGTCAAACGGGTCAGCACGCCATCGATGTAGCGAGCAGACTGTTCACCCGGACGAATACCCGGAATAAATGCACCGGACTTCTTGAGGTTTTCCGCCACGTCCTTCGGGTTGAACATCAGCGCTGTGTAGAAGAAGCAGAAGAAGACGATCCCTGCACTAAACAGCAGAATGTTCAGCGGCTGACCAGGCGCGATCGCTTGCGCGACGTCCTGCAGCCAACCCAGGCCTTCCGACTGACCGAACCAGGCACCCAGGGATGCCGGGAACAGCAGGATGCTGCTGGCGAAAATCGCAGGGATTACACCCGCCATGTTCACTTTCAGCGGCAAATGGCTGGTCTGGGCGGCAAACACCTTGCGACCTTGCTGGCGCTTGGCGTAATGCACGGCGATACGACGCTGACCCCGCTCGATGAACACCACGAACGCGATGATGGCCACGGCCAGCAGGCCGATGGCGATCAGGGCGAAGATGTTGATGTCACCTTGACGCGCGGACTCGAAGGACTGACCGATTGCTCGGGGCAGACCTGCGACGATACCGGAGAAGATCAACATGGAGATGCCGTTGCCGACACCCCGCTCGGTGATCTGCTCACCCAGCCACATCATGAAGAGTGCACCCGCCACGAAGGTGGTGACCGACACGAAGTAGAAGCCGAAGTCGTTGGAGAAGGCCACGCCCTGGCTACCCAGACCAATGGACATGCCAATGGCCTGGACGAGTGCCAGGACGAGAGTCGCGTAGCGGGTGTACTGGCTGATCTTGCGACGCCCAGACTCACCCTCTTTCTTCAACTGCTCCAGCTGCGGGCTGATAGCGGTCATGAGCTGCATGATGATCGACGCCGAGATGTACGGCATGATCCCCAGTGCAAAAATACTCATGCGCTCCAGCGCGCCGCCGGAAAACATGTTGAAGAGGCTAAGAATGGTCCCCTCGTTCTGCCGGAACAGTGCCGCCAAGCGATCGGGGTTGATGCCCGGGACTGGGATGTGCGCGCCGATCCGATAGACGATGATCGCCAGGAACAGGAAACGCAGACGTGCCCAGAGCTCGGACAAACCACCACCGTTGCTCAGCGCAGAGAGAGCACCTTGCTTAGCCATTTAGTCCTCGATTTTGCCGCCAGCTGCTTCGATAGCCGCACGAGCGCCCTTGGTGGCGCCGATGCCTTTCAGAGTGACCGCGCGAGTAACGTCGCCCGACAGCATGACTTTCACACGCTGTACGTTCTGGTTAATCACGTTGGCATCCTTCAGGGCCTGCACGGTAACGACATCACCCTCGACCTTGGCCAGTTCGGAAGTGCGCACTTCTGCGCGATCCATGGCTTTCAGCGAGTTGAAGCCGAACTTCGGCAGACGACGGTGCAGCGGTTGCTGACCACCCTCGAAGCCCGGAGCGATGGAGCCACCGGAGCGGGAGGTTTGACCTTTGTGACCACGGCCACCGGTCTTGCCCAGACCGCTACCGATGCCACGGCCCGGACGGTGCTTTTCGCGACGGGCACCCGGCGCGGAACGCAGATCGTTCAGTTGCATGGATTAACCCTCCACACGCAGCAGGTAGTAAGCCTTGTTAATCATGCCGCGGTTTTCAGGAGTGTCCTGAACTTCGACAGTGTGATTAATGCGACGCAGGCCGAGGCCTTTGACGCAAGCCTTGTGATTGGCCAGACGGCCGTTCAGGCTCTTGATCAGGGTAACTTTGACAGTTGCCATGGTTAGAGAATCTCCTCGACGCTCTTGCCACGCTTGGCCGCTACCGACTCAGGGGACTGCATGTTCTTCAGGCCCTTGAAGGTTGCGTAGACCACGTTCACCGGATTGGTGGAGCCGTAGCACTTCGCCAGAACGTTCTGCACACCAGCCACTTCCAGGACAGCACGCATGGCGCCGCCGGCGATGATGCCGGTACCTTCGGAAGCCGGCTGCATGTACACCTTGGAGGCGCCATGGGCGGACTTGGTCGGGTACTGCAGGGTGGTGCCGTTCAGATCAACCTGGATCATGTTGCGGCGAGCAGCTTCCATTGCCTTCTGGATAGCGGCCGGCACTTCACGCGCCTTGCCACGACCGAAGCCAACACGGCCCTTGCCATCGCCAACCACGGTCAGCGCGGTGAAGGCGAAGATACGGCCACCTTTTACGGTTTTGGCGACGCGGTTCACTTGAACCAGCTTCTCGATGTAGCCTTCGTCGCGCTTTTGATCGTTGTTTGCCATAACTTAGAACTCCAGACCGCCTTCACGAGCGGCATCAGCCAGGGCCTTGATACGACCGTGGTACTTGAAGCCAGAACGGTCGAACGCCACCTGAGTGACGCCGGCAGCCTTGGCGCGTTCCGCGACCAGTTGACCAACTTTCTTGGCTGCGTCGACGTTGCCGGTGGCAGCTTCGCGCAGTTCCTTGTCCAGGGTCGAGGCGCTGGCCAGGACCTTGCCGCCGTCGGCTGCAATGACCTGGGCGTAGATGTGCTGGGAGGAGCGGTACACGCAGAGGCGTACGGCTTCCAGTTCGCGCATCTTCAGGCGAGCCTTGCGAGCGCGGCGCAGACGGGTTTCTTTCTTGACGCTCATTTGCTATGCCCTACTTCTTCTTGGCTTCTTTACGAAGGACGACTTCGTCGGCGTAACGCACGCCCTTGCCTTTGTACGGCTCCGGCGGACGGAAGTCGCGGATTTCCGCGGCAACCTGGCCAACCAGCTGCTTGTCGATACCCTTGATCAGGATGTCGGTCTGGCTGGGGGTTTCCGCGACGATGCCGGCAGGCAGTTCGTAATCAACCGGGTGGGAGAAGCCGAGAGCCAGGGACAGCACTTGGCCTTTGGCCTGCGCTTTGTAACCAACACCAACCAGCTGGAGCTTGCGCTCGAAGCCTTGGCTGACGCCGATCACCATGTTGTTGACCAGAGCGCGGGTGGTACCGGCCATGGCACGGGTCTGCTGGTCGCCGTTACGCGCAGCGAAACGCAGCTCACCGTTGTCCTGAATGACTTCGACGGACGGATGTACTTTCAGCTCCAGAGCACCTTTGGCGCCCTTGATCGAAAGTTCCTGACCAGCCAGCTTGATTTCAACGCCGGCAGGCAGAATGACGGGGTTCTTAGCAACGCGAGACATGCTGATTCCCCTTAGAACACAGTGCAGAGCACTTCGCCACCGACGCCAGCGGCACGGGCAGCACGGTCAGTCATCACACCTTTGTTGGTGGAGACGATCGAAACGCCCAGGCCGCCGCGAACTTTCGGCAGCTGGTCTACGGATTTGTACTGGCGCAGGCCAGGACGGCTGATTCGCTTCACTTCCTCGATGACAGGCTTGCCTTCGAAGTACTTCAGCTCGATCGACAGCAGAGGCTTGGCCTCGGCGGTGACTTGGAAATCCGCAATGTAACCTTCGTCCTTGAGGACTTTGGCGACTGCCGCTTTCAGCTTGGAAGACGGCATGCTCACGACGGTCTTCTCAGCCATCTGGGCATTACGGATGCGAGTTAGCATGTCTGCTAACGGGTCCTGCATACTCATGGGCTTAATGCTCCTGATACAAAAGATAAGCCTTCAACTTCATAACTCGCCCTCAAAACACCGGACGATCTAAACCCGGGCTCAGGGGAGCCGGGTATTCTAGAGATCGCTCAAAAACGAATCAAGCCCCACGAGGGGGCTTGCTTCGCAAAGCGATCAACGGAGCCGTTGCCGACTCCGTCTAGCACTTACCAGCTGGCTTTCACCAGGCCCGGTACGTCACCGCGCATTGCTGCTTCACGCAGCTTGTTACGGCTCAAGCCGAACTTGCGGTAGTAACCGTGCGGACGACCGGTCAGACGGCAACGGTTACGCAGGCGGCTGGCGCTCGCGTCACGCGGTTGCTTCTGCAGGGCGACCTGGGCATTCCAACGATCTTCCGCAGTGGTGCTCGGATTAACGATGATCGCTTTCAGCTCGGCACGCTTTTTAGCGTACTTGGCTACCGTGCGCTGACGCTTCAGCTCACGGTTCTTCATGCTCTCTTTAGCCATGGTCCTACTCCAATCAGTTGCGGAACGGGAATTTGAAGGCGCGCAGCAGGGCACGACCTTCATCATCCGAACGCGCGGTAGTGGTCAGAGTGATATCCATACCGCGGAGGGCATCGATCTTGTCGTAATCGATTTCCGGGAAGATGATCTGCTCTTTGACGCCCATGCTGTAGTTGCCACGGCCGTCGAAGGACTTGGCATTCAGACCGCGGAAGTCACGCACGCGCGGCAGAGAGATCGACAGCAGACGGTCCAGGAACTCGTACATGCGATCGCCACGCAGGGTGACTTTCACACCGATCGGCCAGCCTTCACGAATCTTGAAGCCAGCGATGGACTTACGAGCGTAAGTCACGACCGGCTTCTGACCCGCGATCTTTTCCAGATCGGCTACGGCGCTCTCGATGACTTTCTTGTCGCCGACAGCTTCGCCAAGACCCATGTTCAGGGTGATTTTGGTAACGCGCGGAACTTCCATCACGTTCGCCAGCTGAAGCTCTTGCTTCAGCTTGGGAGCGATTTCCTTCCGATAAATTTCTTTCAATCGTGCCATGGTGATCTACCTAGCTCCCTCAAGCCTGAACCGGTTTCTGGGTCGACTTGAAGACACGAATCTTCTTACCGTCTTCGACTTTGAAACCAACGCGGTCAGCCTTGTTGGTTTCAGCGTTGAAGATGGCGACGTTGGAGACGTGCAGAGGCGCCTCCTTCTCGACGATCCCGCCTTGCTGGTTGAGCATGGGGTTGGGCTTGGTGTGGCGCTTGACCAGGTTCACACCGCCAACGACCAGACGGTCGTCAGCCAGAACCTTGAGCACCTTGCCACGCTTGCCCTTGTCCTTGCCGGCAATGACGATGACTTCGTCGTCACGACGAATTTTTTGCATGACGGCTACTCCTTACAGCACTTCAGGGGCAAGCGAGACGATCTTCATGAACTTCTCGGTACGAAGTTCACGAGTCACCGGCCCGAAGATACGGGTGCCGATCGGCTCCTGCTTGTTATTCAGCAGGACGGCGGCGTTGCCGTCGAAGCGAATGATGGAACCGTCGGTACGACGTACGCCGTGCTTGGTGCGAACGACCACGGCAGTCATTACCTGGCCCTTCTTCACCTTGCCACGCGGAATCGCTTCCTTGACGGTGACCTTGATGATGTCGCCAATGCCGGCGTAACGGCGGTGCGAACCGCCGAGTACCTTGATGCACATTACGCGACGCGCGCCGCTGTTATCAGCGACTTCGAGCATGGATTGAGTCTGAATCATCTTCTATCTCCGACCCTTAGACTTCAACCGCGCGCTCGACGACATCAACCAGGGTCCAGGCCTTGGTCTTGGCCAGCGGACGAGTTTCGCGAATGGTGACCAGGTCACCAATGCGGCACTGATTGGTTTCGTCGTGGGCGTGCAGTTTGGTCGAACGCTTCACGTATTTGCCGTAGATCGGGTGCTTGACGCGACGCTCGATCAGAACGGTAACGGTCTTGTCCATCTTGTCGCTGACGACGCGGCCAGTCAGCGTACGGACGGTTTTCTGAGCTTCAGCCATGATTACTTACCTGCTTGCTGGTTGAGCACAGTTTTCACGCGAGCGATATCGCGCTTAACCTGCGAGAGCAGGTGAGACTGCCCCAACTGGCCAGTTGCTTTCTGCATGCGCAGATTGAACTGGTCGCGCAGCAGGCCGAGCAGTTGCTCGTTCAGCTGCTCAACGGATTTTTCACGAAGTTCATTCGCTTTCATCACATCACCGTCCGCTTAACAAAGGAGGTGGCGAGCGGCAGCTTTGCAGCAGCCAGGGCGAATGCCTCACGCGCCAGCTCTTCGGATACACCCTCGATCTCGTACAGGACCTTGCCCGGTTGAATCTGGGCTACCCAGTACTCGACGCCACCCTTACCTTTACCCATACGTACTTCCAGGGGCTTCTTGGTAACAGGCTTGTCGGGGAATACGCGGATCCAGATCTTGCCGCCACGTTTTACGTGACGGGTCAGCGCACGACGTGCGGACTCGATCTGACGCGCGGTGAGACGGCCACGGCTGGTTGCCTTGAGGGCGAACTCGCCGAAGCTGACTTTAGAACCGCGATGAGCCAGGCCACGGTTGTGACCGGTCATTTGCTTGCGGAACTTCGTACGCTTGGGTTGCAGCATTTGCGTACTCCTTACTTAGCAGCTTTTTTACGAGGAGCGGGCGCTTGGGGCTTCAGCTCTTCCTGGCGGCCACCAATGACCTCGCCTTTGAAGATCCAAACCTTCACACCGATCACACCGTAGGTGGTGTGCGCTTCGTAGGTTGCGTAGTCGATGTCGGCACGCAGGGTGTGCAGGGGCACACGACCTTCGCGATACCACTCGGTACGAGCGATTTCAGCGCCGCCCAGACGACCGCTTACCTGGATCTTGATGCCTTTGGCACCAATGCGCATGGCGTTCTGTACGGCGCGCTTCATGGCGCGACGGAACATAACGCGACGCTCCAGCTGCTGAGCTACGCTTTGCGCAACCAGCATACCGTCGAGTTCCGGCTTGCGGATCTCTTCGATGTTGATGTGCACCGGCACACCCATTTGCTTGGTCAGGTCCTGACGCAGCTTCTCAACATCTTCACCTTTCTTGCCGATCACGATGCCGGGACGAGCGGTGTGGATGGTGATGCGTGCGGTTTGAGCCGGACGATGGATATCGATACGGCTTACGGACGCGCTTTTTAGTTTGTCTTGGAGATACTCACGTACCTTCAGGTCGGCGAACAGATAATCGGCGTAAGTGCGCTTATCTGCGTACCAAACGGAGGTGTGCTCCTTGACGATACCCAGGCGGATGCCATTGGGATGTACTTTCTGACCCATCTGATCGACTCCGTTACTTGTCCGCAACCTTGACAGTGATATGGCAAGACCGCTTGACGATGCGATCAGCACGGCCTTTGGCACGCGGCATGATGCGCTTGAGCGAACGACCTTCGTTGACGAAGACGGTGGAGACTTTGAGATCGTCCACATCGGCGCCTTCGTTGTGCTCGGCGTTGGCAACGGCCGACTCCAGCACTTTCTTCATGATCTCGGCGGCTTTCTTGTTGCTGAAAGCCAGGAGGTTGAGCGCATCGCCCACCTTCTTCCCGCGGATCTGGTCGGCGACCAAGCGGGCTTTCTGGGCGGAGATACGAGCGCCCGAGAGCTTAGCGGCTACTTCCATCTTCCTTACCCCTTAACGCTTGGCTTTCTTGTCCGCAGCGTGCCCACGATAAGTGCGGGTAGCAGCGAACTCGCCGAGTTTGTGACCGACCATGTCTTCGTTGACCAGGACCGGCACGTGTTGACGGCCGTTGTGGACAGCGATGGTCAGACCAACCATGTGCGGCAGAATCATCGAACGGCGCGACCAGGTCTTGATCGGCTTGCGGTCGTTCTTTTCCACCGCCACTTCGATCTTCTTCAGCAGGTGAAGATCGATAAAAGGACCTTTTTTCAGAGAACGTGGCACTGTCGTATCCCTCTATTTACTTGCGGCGACGGACGATCATGTTGTCGGTACGCTTGTTCGCGCGAGTCTTCTTACCCTTGGTCTGAAGACCCCACGGCGATACCGGATGACGACCAGCAGAGGTACGACCTTCACCACCACCATGCGGGTGGTCGACCGGGTTCATGGCAACACCACGAACGGTCGGGCGAACGCCACGCCAGCGTTTGGCACCGGCTTTACCCAGCGAACGCAGGCTGTGCTCGGAGTTCGAGACTTCGCCCAGGGTCGCACGGCAG
The DNA here is from genome assembly GCF_020401845.1 of Pseudomonas sp. HS-18. Taxonomy (NCBI): domain Bacteria; kingdom Pseudomonadati; phylum Pseudomonadota; class Gammaproteobacteria; order Pseudomonadales; family Pseudomonadaceae; genus Pseudomonas; species Pseudomonas sp. HS-18. The sequence goes on along the minus strand of NZ_CP084413.1, from coordinate 698,756 downwards.
TCAGCCAGGACTTTGCGCATTTCACCGGAACGCAGACGCACGGTTACGTAGGCACCTTCACGGGCAACCAGCTGAGCCGAAGCGCCAGCGGAGCGAGCGATCTGAGCGCCTTTGCCAGGCTTCAGTTCGATACCGTGGATGGTGCTACCCACCGGGATGTTGCGCAGCGGCATGTTGTTGCCGGCCTTGATCGGAGCGCCGATACCGGAGATCAGTTGATCGCCAGCCACCACGCCTTTGGGGGCGATGATGTAACGACGCTCGCCGTCCGCGTATTTCAGCAGAGCGATGTGAGCAGTACGGTTCGGATCGTATTCGACGCGTTCAACGATGGCAGGAATGCCATCCTTGTTGCGACGGAAGTCGACCAGACGATAGTGCTGCTTGTGGCCACCACCGATATGACGGGTGGTGATACGACCGTTGTTGTTACGGCCGCCCGACTTGGACTTCTTCTCGAGCAGGGGAGCGAACGGAGCACCTTTGTGCAGGTCCTGGTTCACTACCTTGACGACGAAACGACGACCAGCGGAAGTCGGTTTGCATTTAACGATTGCCATGATGCACCCCTTTACTCAGCGCCAGCTGCGAAATCGAGATCCTGGCCCGGCTGGAGAGCGATGTACGCTTTTTTCCAGTCGTTACGCTTGCCCAGGCCGCGAACGGTACGCTTGGTCTTGCCCTGAACGTTCAGGGTGGTGACGCGACGTACTTTCACGCCGAACAGGCTTTCTACGGCCTTCTTGATTTCCAGCTTGGTTGCATCAGTGGCAACCTTGAAAACGAATTGGCTGTTGCCGTCCGCCAGGCCGGTGGCCTTCTCGGAGATATGCGGGCCCAGCAGCACTTTGAATACGCGTTCCTGGTTCATGCCAGCAGCTCCTCGAACTTCTTCACGGCAGACACGGTGACCAGCACCTTGTCGTAGGCGATGAGGCTGACCGGATCGGAAGCCTGAACGTCACGTACATCGACGTGGGCCAGGTTGCGAGCTGCCAGGTACAGGTTCTCATCGACGCCTTCGGTGACGATCAGTACATCTTTCAGGCCCAGGCCTTCCAGCTTGCTGACCAGACCTTTGGTCTTCGGTGCGTCGACAGCGAAGTCGGCAACGACAACCAGACGATCCAGACGAACCAGCTCAGAGAGGATGGAGCGCAGAGCAGCGCGGTACATCTTCTTGTTGAGCTTCTGGGAGTGATCCTGGGGCTTGGCTGCGAAAGTCGCGCCGCCGCCACGCCAGATGGGGCTACGGATGGTGCCAGCACGAGCACGACCAGTGCCCTTCTGACGCCACGGCTTCTTGCCGCCACCGGAGACTTCGGAACGAGTCTTCTGAGCCTTGGTGCCCTGACGACCGCCAGCCATGTAGGCGACGACTGCCTGGTGAACCAGGGTCTCGTTGAATTCGCTACCAAAAGTACGCTCGGAAACCTCGATCGCCTGAGCGCCATTTACATTCAGTTGCATCTCAGCTTCCTCTCTTAACCGCGAGCCTTGGCTGCCGGACGCACCAGCACATCACCACCGGTAGCGCCGGGAACGGCACCTTTGACCAGCAGCAGATTGCGCTCTGCATCGACACGCACGACCTCAAGGGATTGAACGGTTACACGCTCAGCACCCATGTGGCCCGACATTTTTTTGCCCTTGAACACTCGACCAGGAGTCTGGCACTGGCCGATGGAACCCGGGACGCGGTGGGAAACGGAGTTACCGTGGGTGTTATCTTGACCACGGAAGTTCCAGCGCTTGATGGTACCGGCAAAGCCTTTACCCTTGGACTCGCCGGTAACGTCTACCAGCTGGCCTGCCTGGAACAGATCGACAGAGATGGAATCTCCTGCCTTGAACTCCTCTTCGCCCAGACGGAATTCCCACACGCCGCGACCGGCGGCGACATTCGCCTTGGCAAAGTGACCGGCTTGCGCCTTGGTCACGCGAGAAGCACGGCGCTCGCCAGCAGTGACCTGCACAGCGCGATAGCCATCGCTTTCTTCGTTTTTGAACTGGGTGACGCGATTCGGCTCGACCTCAATGACCGTGACCGGAATGGAGACACCATCTTCGGTGAAGATGCGGGTCATGCCGCACTTACGACCGACAACACCAATTGTCATCTTTAGAACCTCTTTAGTGTACGGGGCTTTCACCCGCTATGGCCGCCCATTTCAGAGCGTTACACGACCAATGCCGAAGGCATTAGCCGAGGCTGATCTGTACTTCGACGCCAGCAGCAAGGTCGAGCTTCATCAGCGCGTCGACGGTTTTGTCGGTCGGCTGAACGATGTCGAGAACACGCTTGTGGGTACGAATTTCGTACTGGTCACGAGCGTCCTTGTTGACGTGCGGGGAAATCAGCACGGTGTAACGTTCCTTGCGGGTCGGCAGAGGAATCGGACCACGCACCTGAGCGCCAGTACGTTTCGCGGTTTCCACGATTTCCTGGGTAGATTGGTCGATCAGGCGATGATCAAAAGCCTTCAACCGAATACGGATTTGTTGATTTTGCATTTGACCTCAGACTCCAAGTTGCCATTCCCAACGGACGGACTCCGCCCGTTAAAAGGAGGCGCAATTGTACGGATGCGCCTGGGGGGTGTCAATATTTAACCAACTCAACGAAAAAGGGACCCCGAAGGGTCCCTTTTTCTGCAGCGGATCAGCGATTACTCGATGATCTTGGCAACCACGCCGGCGCCAACGGTACGGCCGCCTTCGCGAATCGCGAAGCGCAGGCCATCTTCCATGGCGATCGGAGCGATCAGGGTGACAACCATTTTCACGTTGTCGCCCGGCATTACCATCTCAACACCTTCCGGCAGTTCGCAGTTGCCGGTTACGTCGGTGGTACGGAAGTAGAACTGCGGACGGTAGCCCTTGAAGAACGGGGTGTGACGACCACCTTCTTCCTTGGACAGCACGTACACTTCGCATTCGAACTTGGTGTGCGGCTTGATGGTGCCCGGCTTGGCCAGAACCTGACCACGCTCTACGTCTTCACGCTTGGTGCCGCGCAGCAGGACGCCGACGTTCTCACCAGCACGACCTTCGTCGAGCAGCTTGCGGAACATTTCAACGCCGGTGCAGGTGGTCTTGGTGGTCGCCTTGATGCCGACGATTTCCACTTCTTCCTGGACCTTGACGATGCCACGCTCAACACGGCCAGTTACCACGGTGCCACGACCGGAGATCGAGAACACGTCTTCGATCGGCATCAGGAACGGCTGGTCGATTGCACGAACCGGCTCAGGGATGTAGGAGTCCAGGGTTTCTACCAGCTTGCGCACGGCGGAAACGCCCATCTCGTTGTCGTCCTGGCCGTTCAGAGCCATCAGAGCGGAACCGATCACGATCGGAGTGTCGTCGCCCGGGAAGTCGTAGGTGTTCAGCAGATCGCGAACTTCCATTTCGACCAGTTCCAGCAGCTCGGCGTCGTCAACCATGTCGGCCTTGTTCAGGAACACGACGATGTAAGGAACGCCTACCTGACGGGACAGCAGGATGTGCTCGCGGGTCTGCGGCATGGGGCCGTCAGCAGCCGAGCAAACCAGGATCGCGCCGTCCATCTGGGCAGCACCGGTGATCATGTTCTTCACGTAGTCGGCGTGGCCCGGGCAGTCTACGTGAGCGTAGTGGCGTACCGGCGAGTCGTATTCAACGTGAGAGGTGTTGATGGTGATACCACGAGCCTTCTCTTCCGGCGCGTTGTCGATCTGGTCGAAAGCGCGAGCGGAACCGCCCCAGGTCTCGGAGCAGACCTTGGTCAGAGCAGCGGTCAGAGTGGTTTTGCCGTGGTCAACGTGACCGATGGTGCCGACGTTGACGTGCGGTTTGTTACGTTCAAATTTTTCTTTAGCCACGAGAGTAACCTCTTACTAAAAGAGCTGAATCAAGCTTGTTTTTTGGCCAGAGCTTCGACGACGTTCGCCGGAGCTTCAGCATACTTGGAGAATTCCATGGAGTAGCTAGCGCGACCCTGGGACATGGAACGCACGTCGGTTGCATAACCGAACATCTCGCCCAGCGGAACCTCGGCACGGATCACCTTACCGGAAACCGAGTCTTCCATCCCCTGAATCAGACCACGACGACGGTTCAGGTCACCCATCACGTCACCCATGTAGTCCTCAGGAGTCACCACTTCCACCTTCATGATCGGCTCCAGAACCTTGCCGCCGCCCTTCTGGGCCAGCTGCTTGGTCGCCATGGAAGCAGCGATCTTGAACGCCATCTCGTTGGAGTCGACGTCGTGGTAGGAACCATCGAAGACGGTCGCCTTCAGGCCGATCAGCGGATAGCCGGCGACAACGCCGTTCTTCATCTGCTCTTCGATGCCTTTCTGGATGGCCGGGATGTATTCCTTCGGAACCACACCGCCCACGACTTCGTTGGTGAAGACCAGGCCTTCAGTGATGTTGCCCTTCTCGTCCACATCGGGAGCGGAGAAGCGGATCCAGCAGTGACCGAACTGGCCACGGCCGCCGGACTGGCGAACGAACTTGCCTTCGATCTCGATGTTGTCCTTCGAGATGGTTTCGCGGTAGGAAACCTGCGGCTTGCCGATGTTCGCTTCCACGCCGAATTCACGCTTCATGCGGTCGACGAGGATGTCCAGGTGCAACTCACCCATACCGGAGATGATGGTCTGGCCGGTTTCTTCGTCGGTCTTGACGCGGAACGACGGGTCTTCCTGAGCCAGCTTGCCGAGGGCGATGCCCATCTTCTCCTGGTCAGCCTTGGTCTTCGGCTCAACAGCTACCGAGATCACAGGCTCCGGGAAGTCCATACGCTCAAGGATGATCGGCTTCTCGATGTCGCACAGGGTGTCACCGGTGGTGACGTCCTTCATGCCGATCAGAGCAGCGATGTCGCCAGCGCGTACTTCTTTGATCTCGTCACGCTGGTTGGCGTGCATCTGCACCATACGACCAACGCGCTCTTTCTTGCCTTTCACGGAGTTGATAACCGAGTTACCGGACTCCAGAACGCCCGAGTAGACGCGAACGAAGGTCAGAGTACCTACGAACGGGTCGGTGGCGATCTTGAATGCCAGAGCCGAGAACGGAGCATTGTCGTCAGCCGGGCGCTCGTCTTTCGGAGCGTCGTCGCCGTCGTCAATGTGATCCGGGTGAATACCCTGGATCGCCGGAATCTCGGTCGGAGCAGGCAGGAAGTCGATGACGGCATCGAGAACCAGGGGCACGCCCTTGTTCTTGAACGAGGAGCCGCAGACAGCCGGTACGATTTCGCAAGCGATGGTACGCAGACGCAGGCCAGCCTTGATCTCTTCGATCGACAGCTCACCCTCTTCCAGGTACTTGTTCATCAGCTCTTCGTTGGCTTCGGCAGCAGCCTCGACCATGTTGTTGCGCCACTCGGTGGCCAGCTCGACCATATCGGCGGGAATTTCTTCCTCGCGATAGGAAGTGCCTTTGTCGTCTTCGTTCCAGTAGATGGCCTTCATCTTCAGCAGGTCAACCTGACCCTGGAAGTCATCTTCTGCACCGATGGCCAGCTGAACCGGAACCGGGGTGTGACCCAGGCGGTTCTTGATCTGACCGACGACGCGCAGGAAGTTGGCGCCGGCGCGGTCCATCTTGTTCACGTAAACGATACGCGGAACGCCGTACTTGTTGGCTTGACGCCATACGGTTTCGGACTGCGGCTCAACGCCGGAGGTGCCGCAGAACACAACGACGGCGCCGTCCAGTACGCGCAGGGAGCGCTCAACTTCAATGGTGAAGTCTACGTGGCCGGGGGTGTCGATGACGTTTACGCGGTACTTGTCGTACTGGCCGCGCGAACCTTCCCAGAAGGTCGTGATCGCAGCGGAGGTGATGGTGATACCACGCTCCTGCTCCTGCACCATCCAGTCGGTGGTAGCAGCGCCGTCGTGCACCTCACCCATCTTGTGGCTGAGACCTGTGTAGAACAGGATCCGCTCGGTAGTGGTGGTCTTGCCCGCGTCAACGTGGGCACAGATACCAATGTTCCGGTAGCGGTTGATTGCTGTGTTACGAGCCATAAAGCCCTCGCAGAAGTGTTGATGCCGTAATTAGAAGCGGTAGTGCGAGAACGCTTTGTTGGCCTCGGCCATACGGTGCACGTCTTCACGCTTCTTGACGGCAGCGCCTTTGCCTTCAGCGGCATCCAGCAGCTCGCCAGCCAGGCGCAGAGCCATGGACTTCTCGCCACGCTTGCGGGCGAAGTCCACCAGCCAACGCATAGCCAGTGCATTACGACGGGACGGACGTACTTCAACCGGAACCTGGTAGGTAGCACCGCCGACACGGCGGGACTTCACTTCGACCAGCGGAGCGATGGCGTCGAGTGCTTTTTCGAAGATTTCCAGGGGGTCGCCTTTACCGCGCTCTTTGACCTTGTCCAGAGCACCGTAAACGATACGCTCGGCAACGGCTTTCTTGCCGCTTTCCATCACGTGGTTCATGAACTTGGCCAGAATCTGGCTTCCGTATTTCGGATCGGCCAGGATCTCACGTTTGGCCGCTACACGACGTCTTGGCATTGATAAGCCCTCAAACGGTCTTCAGGTAATCCGGGACTCGATGCCCGACCTTACTCTTATCGACTCAGCAAATAGGAAAACAAAATTACTTCGGACGCTTCGCGCCGTACTTCGAGCGACCCTGCTTACGGTCTTTGACACCGGAGGTGTCCAGCGAACCGCGCACGGTGTGGTAGCGAACACCCGGAAGGTCTTTTACACGACCGCCACGGATCAGCACTACGCTGTGCTCTTGCAGGTTGTGACCTTCACCGCCGATGTACGAGGAAACCTCGAAACCGTTGGTCAGACGAACACGGCACACTTTACGCAGTGCGGAGTTCGGCTTCTTCGGGGTGGTGGTGTAGACGCGGGTGCATACGCCGCGACGCTGAGGGCAGTTCTGCAGGGCAGGAACGCCGCTCTTGTCTACCAGGCGCTTGCGCGGCTTGCGCACCAGCTGGTTGATAGTTGCCATCTATAGCTCCACTGATTGTCTTACGACACTTAAAAACGAAAATGGGCAGAGCAAGCGCCCTGCCAATTTTCGGGGTACAAGATACTAAAGAGCTTACGGATTCCAGTCAAGACAAAGCCCCGGTTGTCAAGACAACCGGGGCTTTGTTTGAGGCTTAGTTACCGCTCAGATTGAGCGCTTCGGCCAATGCTGCTTCAGCCTCGCTCGCGCTCACGCGCTGCGGTTTGCCGAGTTCGCGCTGACGCTTGCGCTCGCTGTGGTAAGCCAGACCGGTACCTGCCGGGATCAGTCGACCCACGACCACGTTTTCCTTCAGGCCGCGCAGGAAGTCGCGCTTGCCGGTGACCGCCGCCTCGGTGAGGACGCGGGTGGTCTCCTGGAAGGATGCCGCCGAGATGAACGACTCGGTGGACAGCGAGGCCTTGGTGATACCCAACAGAACGCGCTCGTACTTGGCCGGGAACTTGTCCTGGGTACCCAGTACTTCGTTCTCTTCCAGCACGTGGACCAGTTCGACCTGGTCGCCCTTGATGAAGGACGAATCGCCCGACTCGGCCACTTCGACCTTGCGCAGCATCTGGCGCAGGATGGTCTCGATGTGCTTGTCGTTGATCTTCACGCCCTGCAGACGGTAAACGTCCTGGATCTCGTTGACGATGTACTTGGCCAGCGAGCTCACACCCAGCAGACGGAGGATGTCGTGCGGGTTGCTCGGGCCGTCGGAGATCACTTCACCACGGCTGACTTGCTCACCTTCGAACACGTTCAGGTGACGCCACTTCGGAATCAGCTCCTCGTACGGATCGCTACCGTCGGTGGGAGTGATGACCAGACGGCGCTTGCCCTTGGTTTCCTTGCCGAAGGAGATGGTGCCGCTGATTTCCGCCAGGATCGAAGGCTCTTTCGGACGACGAGCTTCGAACAGGTCGGCAACGCGCGGCAGACCACCGGTGATGTCGCGGGTCTTCGAGGTTTCCTGCGGGATACGCGCGATAACGTCACCGATACGCACTTTCGCGCCATCGTTGAGGTTGACCAGGGCGTTCGCCGGCAGGAAGTACTGAGCCGGTACGTCGGTACCCGGCAGCAGCAGATCCTTGCCTGCGGCGTCGATCAGCTTCACGGCCGGACGGATGTCCTTGCCGGCAGCCGGACGATCCTTCGGATCCATCACTTCGATGTTGGTCAGACCGGTCAGTTCGTCGGTCTGGCGCTTGATGGTGATGCCCTCTTCCATGCCCACGAAGGCCACGGTGCCGTCCATCTCGGTGACGATCGGGTGGGTGTGCGGGTCCCACTTGGCGACGATGGCGCCCGGGTCGACCTTGTCACCTTCCTTCACGGAAATTACCGCACCGTACGGCAGCTTGTAGCGCTCGCGCTCACGACCGAAGTCGTCGGCTACCGCCAGTTCACCGGAACGGGAAACCGCTACCAGGGCGCCGTCGGCACGCTCTACGTGCTTCAGGTTGTGCAGGCGAATGGTGCCGCCGTTCTTGACCTGAACGTTGTCCACGGCAGAAGTACGGCTGGCCGCACCACCGATGTGGAAGGTACGCATGGTCAGCTGGGTACCCGGCTCACCGATCGACTGGGCAGCGATAACGCCGACAGCCTCGCCGATGTTCACGCGGTGACCACGGGCCAGATCGCGGCCGTAGCACATGGCGCAAATGCCGTGACGGGTTTCGCAGGTGATCGGCGAACGCACAACGACTTCGTCGACGCTCATCTGCTCGAGGAAATCAACCCACTTCTCGTCGATCAGGGTGCCAGCTTCAACGATGACGTCGTCGCTGCCCGGCTTGAACACGTCGCGCGCAATCACACGACCGAGTACACGCTCACCCAGCGGTTCAACCACGTCGCCGCCTTCGATGTGCGGGGACATGACCAGGCCATGCTCGGTGCCGCAATCGATCTCGGTCACCACCAGATCCTGGGCCACGTCGACGAGACGACGGGTCAGGTAACCGGAGTTCGCGGTCTTCAGTGCGGTATCCGCCAGACCTTTACGAGCACCGTGAGTGGAGATGAAGTACTGGAGTACGTTCAGGCCTTCACGGAAGTTCGCGGTGATCGGGGTCTCGATGATGGAGCCGTCCGGCTTGGCCATCAGGCCACGCATACCGGCCAGCTGACGGATCTGGGCCGCAGAACCCCGCGCACCGGAGTCCGCCATCATGTACATGGAGTTGAAGGACTCCTGGTCGACCTGCTTGCCCTCGCGATCGGTCACCTTCTCTTTCGAGAGGTTGGCCATCATCGCCTTGGACACTTCGTCGTTGGCCTTGGACCAGAGGTCGATCACCTTGTTGTACTTCTCGCCCTGGGTTACCAGGCCGGAGGCGTACTGGCTCTCGATCTCCTTCACTTCCTCGGTGGCGGCATCGATGATGCGGGCCTTCTCGTCCGGGATGACGAAGTCGTTCACGCCGATCGACACACCGGAGATGGTCGAGTAGGCGAAGCCGGTGTACATCAGCTGGTCAGCGAAGATGACGGTGTCCTTCAGACCGACCACGCGGTAGCAGTGGTTGATCAGCTTGGAGATCGCCTTCTTCTTCATCGACTGGTTGACCACGTCGAAGGGCAGGCCGGCCGGGACAACCTGGAACAGCAGCGCACGGCCGACGGTGGAGTCGACGATACGGGTGTTCGCGGTCAGGGAGCCGTCTTCGTTCTTGATCTTCTCGTTGATGCGCACTTTTACGCGGGCGTGCAGGGACACCTGGCCGCTGCGGTACGCGCGGTCAACTTCCTGCAGGTCTGCGAAAGCCATGCCCTCGCCCTTCGCGTTGATCGCTTCACGGGTCATGTAGTACAGACCCATGACCACGTCCTGCGACGGAACGATGATCGGCTCGCCGTTGGCGGGCGACAGAATGTTGTTGGTGGACATCATCAGCGCGCGCGCTTCCAGCTGAGCCTCGAGGGTCAGCGGAACGTGCACGGCCATCTGGTCACCGTCGAAGTCGGCGTTGTACGCGGCGCAGACCAGCGGGTGCAGCTGGATGGCTTTACCTTCGATCAGTACCGGCTCGAACGCCTGGATGCCCAGACGGTGCAGGGTCGGCGCACGGTTCAGCAGTACGGGGTGTTCGCGGATGACTTCGGCGAGAACGTCCCACACTTCCGGCAGCTCGCGCTCGACCATCTTCTTGGCGGCCTTGATGGTGGTGGCCATGCCACGACCTTCCAGCTTGCCGAAGATGAACGGCTTGAACAGCTCCAGGGCCATTTTCTTCGGCAGACCGCACTGGTGCAGACGCAGGGTCGGACCTACGGTAATGACCGAACGGCCGGAGTAGTCCACGCGCTTGCCGAGCAGGTTCTGACGGAAACGACCTTGCTTGCCCTTGATCATGTCGGCCAGGGACTTCAGCGGGCGCTTGTTCGAGCCGGTGATGGCACGGCCGCGACGACCGTTGTCCAACAGGGCGTCGACGGCTTCCTGCAGCATGCGCTTTTCGTTGCGCACGATGATGTCGGGAGCGGCCAGGTCGAGCAGGCGCTTCAGACGGTTGTTACGGTTGATCACGCGGCGATACAGATCGTTCAGATCCGAGGTCGCGAAGCGGCCGCCATCCAGCGGAACCAGCGGACGCAGGTCCGGCGGCAGCACCGGCAGGACGGTCAGCACCATCCACTCGGGATGGTTGCCGGAGCCCTGGAAGGCTTCCATCAGCTTCAGGCGCTTGGACAGCTTCTTGATCTTGGTTTCCGAGTTGGTCTGCGGAATCTCTTCGCGCAGGCGGCCAATCTCGTGCTCCAGGTCGATAGCATTGAGCAGCTCGCGAACGGCTTCCGCACCCATGCGGGCGTCGAAGTCGTCACCGAACTCTTCGAGGGCTTCGAAGTACTGCTCGTCGTTCAGCAGCTGGCCCTTCTCGAGGGTGGTCATGCCCGGATCGATCACCACGTAGCTCTCGAAATAGAGCACGCGCTCGATGTCACGCAGGGTCATGTCCAGCAGCAGGCCGATACGGGACGGCAGGGACTTCAGGAACCAGATGTGGGCGACCGGCGAAGCCAGCTCGATGTGGCCCATGCGCTCACGGCGCACTTTGGCCAGCGCGACTTCGACGCCGCACTTCTCGCAGATCACACCGCGATGCTTGAGGCGCTTGTACTTACCGCACAGGCACTCGTAGTCCTTCACCGGGCCAAAGATCTTGGCGCAGAACAGGCCATCGCGCTCCGGCTTGAAGGTGCGGTAGTTGATGGTCTCCGGCTTCTTGACTTCACCGAAGGACCAGGAACGGATCATCTCGGGCGAGGCCAGACCAATACGGATGGCATCGAACTCTTCGATCTGACCCTGGTTTTTCAACAGATTAAGCAAGTCTTTCAAGGCCTTTCCTCCTCACGGACCCGGTGCGACCGGCCTTGACCAGCCGCACCGTCTGATGTCACGTGTTATTCGGTTTCCAGTTCGATATCGATGCCGAGCGAGCGGATCTCTTTGATCAACACATTGAAGGACTCGGGCATGCCGGCCTCCATGCGGTGATCCCCGTCCACGATGTTCTTGTACATCTTGGTACGGCCGTTCACGTCGTCCGACTTCACGGTCAGCATTTCCTGCAGGGTGTAGGCGGCACCGTAGGCTTCCAGCGCCCAGACCTCCATCTCCCCGAAACGCTGGCCACCGAACTGCGCCTTACCACCCAGCGGCTGCTGGGTAACCAGGCTGTAGGAGCCGGTGGAACGTGCGTGCATCTTGTCATCGACCAGGTGGTTCAGCTTGAGCATGTACATGTAACCCACAGTGGTCGTACGCTCGAACTGGTTGCCGGTGCGGCCGTCATACAGACGCATCTGACCGCTCTCCGGCAGATCAGCCAGCTTCAGCATGGCCTTGATCTCGCGCTCCTTGGCACCGTCGAACACCGGGGTAGCCATGGGCACGCCGCCCTTGAGGTTGTTGGCCAGAGCGAGGATCTCGTTATCGTTCAGCTCGTCCAGGCTCTCCTGGCGGCCGCCGATCTCGTTGTAGATCTCGTTCAGGAAGACACGCAGCTCGGCGATCTTGCGCTGCTCTTCGAGCATGCGGTTGATCTTCTCGCCCAGGCCCTTGGCCGCGAGGCCCAGGTGGGTTTCGAGGATCTGACCGACGTTCATACGCGACGGTACGCCCAGCGGGTTCAGAACGATATCCACCGGAGTACCGTTGGCATCGTGCGGCATGTCTTCGACCGGCATGATCACCGAGACCACACCCTTGTTACCGTGGCGGCCCGCCATCTTGTCGCCCGGCTGGATGCGGCGCTTGATGGCGAGGTAGACCTTGACGATCTTCAGTACGCCCGGCGCCAGGTCGTCGCCCTGCTGCAGCTTGCGCTTCTTGTCTTCGAACTTGTCGTCGAGCATCTGGCGACGGTCGCTGATGTAGGCCTGGGCCTTCTCCAGCTGCTCGTTCAGAGCGTCTTCCGCCATGCGCAGCTTGAACCACTGGCCGCGCTCGAGGCCGTCCAGGTACTCGTCGGTGATCTCTGCGCCTTTCTTCAGGGCAGGACCGCCATCGGCCTTGGCACCGACCAGAGCGGAACGCAGACGCTCGAAGGTTGCACCTTCGACGATGCGGAACTCTTCGTTCAGGTCCTTGCGGATCTCGTCCAGCTGCATCTTCTCGATGGACAGGGCACGGCTGTCGCGCTCCACGCCATCACGGGTGAAGACCTGTACGTCGATGACGGTGCCCTTGGTGCCGGTCGGCACACGCAGGGAGGTGTCCTTCACGTCGGACGCCTTCTCACCGAAGATCGCGCGCAGCAGCTTCTCTTCCGGAGTCAGCTGGGTCTCGCCTTTCGGGGTGACCTTGCCGACCAGGATGTCGCCGGCCTGTACTTCGGCGCCGACGTAGACGATGCCTGCTTCGTCCAGCTTGTTCAGCGCAGCCTCACCCACGTTCGGGATGTCCGCGGTGATTTCCTCTGGGCCGAGCTTGGTGTCACGGGCAACGCAGGTCAGTTCCTGGATGTGGATCGTGGTGAAACGATCTTCCTGGACCACGCGCTCGGACAGGCAGATGGAGTCTTCGAAGTTGAAGCCGTTCCAGGGCATGAACGCAACGCGCATGTTCTGACCCAGAGCCAGTTCACCCATGTCGGTGGACGGACCGTCGGCCAGGATGTCGCTGCGCGAAACCTGATCACCCTTCTGCACCAGCGGACGCTGGTTGATGCAGGTGTTCTGGTTGGAACGGGTGTACTTGGTCAGGTTGTAGATGTCGACGCCGGCTTCGCCAGTCTCGACTTCATCATCGTTCACGCGGACCACGATACGGCTGGCGTCGACCGAGTCGATCACGCCGCCACGACGAGCCACCACGCAGACGCCGGAGTCACGGGCAACGTTGCGCTCCATGCCGGTACCGACCAGCGGCTTGTCGGCGCGCAGGGTCGGTACAGCCTGACGCTGCATGTTCGAACCCATGAGTGCACGGTTGGCGTCGTCGTGCTCGAGGAACGGAATCAGCGAGGCAGCGACGGAAACGACCTGCTTCGGCGATACGTCCATGAGGGTGACGTCTTCCGGTGCCTTCACGGTGAATTCGTTCAGGTGACGGACGGCTACCAGTTCGTCGATCAACTGACCCTTTTCGTTCAGGGTCGCCGAGGCCTGGGCGATCACATGATCGGCCTCTTCGATCGCGGACAGGAAGACGATGTCGTCGCTGACCAGACCTTCCTTCACCACGCGGTACGGGCTTTCCAGGAAGCCGTACTTGTTGGTGCGAGCGTAGGTGGCCAGGGAGTTGATCAGACCGATGTTCGGACCTTCAGGGGTTTCGATCGGGCACACGCGGCCGTAGTGGGTCGGGTGTACGTCACGAACCTCGAAGCCCGCGCGCTCACGGGTCAGACCACCCGGGCCGAGTGCGGAGACACGGCGTTTGTGAGTGATCTCGGAGAGCGGGTTGTTCTGGTCCATGAACTGCGACAGCTGGCTGGAACCGAAGAACTCCTTGATCGCGGCAGCCACCGGCTTGGCGTTGATCAGGTCCTGCGGCATCAGGCCTTCGCTTTCGGCCATCGACAGACGTTCCTTGACCGCGCGCTCGACACGCACCAGGCCAACGCGGAACTGGTTCTCGGCCATCTCGCCGACGCAACGAACGCGACGGTTACCCAGGTGGTCGATGTCGTCGACGATGCCTTTACCGTTACGGATGGCAACCAGGGTCTTGAGGACCTCGACGATGTCTTCCTTGCTGAGGACACCCGCGCCTTCGATCTCGGTACGACCGATGCGGCGGTTGAACTTCATACGGCCGACTGCCGACAGGTCGTAACGCTCGGCGCTGAAGAACAGGTTGCCGAACAGGGTTTCGGCGGCTTCCTTGGTCGGCGGCTCACCGGGACGCATCATGCGATAGATCTCGACCAGCGCTTCCAGTTGGTTGCTGGTGGAGTCGATCTTCAGCGTGTCGGAGATGAACGGACCACAGTCGATATCGTTGGTGTACAGAGTTTCCAGGCGCGCAACCTGGGCCTTGGCGATCTTCGCCAGGGCATCGACGGTCAGCTCGGTGTTGCACTCGGCGATGATCTCGCCGGTAGCCGGGTGCACGACAGCCTTGGCCACGGTACGGCCAATCAAGTAGTCGAACGGCACTTCCAGCTGGGTGATGCCAGCCTTCTCGAGCTGGTTGATGTGGCGCGCAGTGATACGACGGCCCGCCTCGACGATGACCTTGCCGCTGGCATCCTTGATGTCGAAGCTGGCGATCTCGCCACGCAGACGCGACGGCACCAATTCCAGGTTCAGGGTCTCGCCCTTGATCTGGTAGACGTTGGTGTCATAGAACGCGTTGAGGATTTCCTCGGTGCTGTAGTTCAGCGCGCGCAGCAGGACGGAAGCCGGCAGTTTGCGGCGACGGTCGATACGAACGAACACGCAGTCCTTCGGATCGAACTCGAAGTCGAGCCACGAACCGCGGTAAGGAATGATACGAGCGGAGTACAGCAGCTTGCCGGAGCTGTGGGTCTTGCCACGGTCGTGGTCGAAGAACACACCCGGGGAACGGTGCAGCTGGGAAACGATGACGCGCTCGGTACCGTTGATGATGAAGGTACCGTTCTCGGTCATCAGGGGGATTTCCCCCATGTAGACTTCTTGTTCCTTGATGTCCTTGATCGCTTTGTTCGACGATTCTTTGTCGAAAATGATCAGGCGCACTTTCACACGCAGCGGGACCGCGAAGGTCACACCGCGCAGCACGCATTCCTTGACATCGAATGCCGGCTCACCGAGGCGGTAGCCGACGTATTCCAGGGCAGCATTGCCGGAATAGCTGATAATCGGGAAGACGGACTTGAAGGCCGCATGCAGGCCGATGTCTCGAACCTGGTCCTTGCTCGCACCGGCCTGCAGGAATTCGCGATAGGAATCCAGCTGGATGGCCAGCAAATACGGCACATCCATGACGTCCGGCAACTTGCTAAAGTCCTTGCGGATACGTTTTTTCTCAGTGTATGAGTAAGCCATCAGCGTTCCCCAGCTTGGTCACCTGCTTGATTGGCCTCTCCCGCGCGGGGAGCAGCCCAAAATCGTGCAAACCCTTGGTTTGCGCCGCCAGTCGTGGCGGGATTTTCACGTCATGGAGGGGCACTCACGGCACCCCACCCATAACGGAAAAAGGCCGGTGGCATTTGCCACCAGCCATCAGCCTGTCGCTTAACGCTCGGGCTGTCGACGCAAGGTACGAACTTACTTGAGCTCGACCTTGGCGCCTGCTTCTTCCAGGGCTTTCTTGGCAGCTTCGGCTTCTTCTTTCGAAGCGCCTTCCTTGACCACGCCCGGGGCGCCGTCAACGACAGCCTTGGCTTCTTTCAGGCCCAGGCCGGTCAGTTCACGAACGACCTTGATCACGTTCACTTTCTTGTCGCCAGCTTCGGCCAGGACGATGGTGAACTCGGTCTGCTCTTCAGCAGCGGCAGCAGCCGGGCCGGCAGCAGCAACGGTAGCGGCAGCAGCGGTAACGCCGAACTTCTCTTCCATCGCCTTGATCAGTTCAACGATCTGCATGACGGACATTTCGGATACGGCGGAGATGATGTCTTCGTTGGTCAGAGCCATGACTCTAATTCCTGTATTGGGTGACGGCCTAAGGCCATCGAATTAAACAAAAAAGGTTGAAAGCAGCTGTCGAGCCTTAGGCTGCGGTCGCTTCTTTCTGATCGCGAATTGCCGCCAGAGTACGAGCCAGCTTGCTGGTAGCGCCTTGGATCACGCTCATCAGCTGTGCAACAGCTTCGTTGTAGGTCGGCAGGGTCGCCAGCACGTCGATCTGATTGGCTGCGAGGAACTGACCCTCGAACGCGGCCGCCTTGATCTCGAACTTGTCCTGACCCTTGGCAAACTCCTTGAAGATACGAGCGGCAGCGCCCGGATGTTCGTTGGAGAAAGCAATCAGGGTCGGGCCCTTGAACGTGTCGTTGAGCACTTCAAACTGAGTGCCTTCAACGGCGCGCTTGAGCAGGGTGTTACGTACGACTTTCACGTACACACCAGCTGCGCGGGCCTCTTTACGGAGTCCGGTCATAGCGCCGACAGTCACGCCGCGTGCATCAACCACGACAGCGGACAGACCGGCTTTGGCAGCCTCGTTGACTTCAGCGACGATGGCCTTCTTGTCTTCGAGTTTAATTGCCACGGGTTTACTCCTGGATGTTACCGATTCGCCCAGCCAGAGCCGGGCGGCGTTTTGGTGTCTGATTCGGTAAACGAATCGGGAGCACCATCTGCGTAGGCTTGAGAGGATCGCCTCCCGGGTTTAAGGCTTGCGCCGCCTACGGTCTTGGATAGCCCCCGCCAGGCAGGGACCCCAATACCTGCGAACAGTGGGCGAACCCACTGCTCGACTTAGTTCATCAGCCTTCCAGCGAAGCCTGATCGATCTGCAGACCTGGGCCCATGGTGGTGCTCAGGGTTACGCGCTGAACGTACACGCCCTTCGAGGAGGACGGCTTCAGACGCTTCAGATCGCTCAGCAGCGCTTCCACGTTCTGCTTCAGCTTGACCGGCTCGAAGTCGATCTTGCCAACGGAAGCGTGGATGATGCCGTTCTTGTCGGTACGGAAACGTACCTGACCGGCTTTGGCGTTCTTGACAGCGGTGGCGACGTCCGGGGTCACGGTGCCGACTTTCGGGTTCGGCATCAGACCGCGCGGGCCGAGAACCTGGCCCAGCTGGCCAACAACACGCATCGCGTCCGGGGAGGCGATGACGACGTCGTAGTTCAGGTCGCCGGCTTTCATTTCGGCAGCCAGTTCGTCCATGCCAACCTTGTCTGCACCAGCAGCCAGGGCAGCTTCAACACCAGGACCCTGGGTGAAGACGGCAACGCGTACGGATTTGCCGGTGCCGTTCGGCAGAACAGTGGCACCACGCACGACCTGGTCGGATTTACGCGGATCAACGCCCAGATTGATGGCGATGTCCACGGACTCCTTGAACTTGATGGTCGACAGTTCGGCCAGCAGCTTGGCGGCATCTTCGAAGCCGTATTGCTTGCCCGCTTCAACCTTCTCGGCGATAGCCTTTTGACGCTTGGTCAGCTTAGCCATTACACACCCTCCACGTTCAGGCCCATGCTGCGCGCGGAGCCAGCAATGGTGCGTACGGCAGCGTCCAGGTCAGCAGCGGTCAGGTCAGCCTGCTTGGCCTTGGCGATCTCTTCCAGCTGGGCACGGGTAACAGTGCCGACTTTCTGAGAGTTCGGACGAGCGGAACCGCTGGTGATGCCAGCTGCTTTTTTCAGCAGGACGGCAGCCGGGGTGCTCTTGGTTTCGAAGGTGAAGCTACGGTCGCTGTATACAGTGATGATCACAGGAGTCGGCAGACCCGGCTCTTGGCCTTGAGTCTTGGCGTTGAACGCCTTGCAGAATTCCATGATGTTCACGCCATGCTGACCCAGAGCGGGGCCTACGGGCGGCGACGGGTTGGCCTGGCCGGCCTTAACTTGCAGCTTGATGTAAGCCGTGATTTTCTTAGCCATTTGCTACTCCAAATGCGGGTCAAGCGCCCTGACGGGCTCCCCGGTTGCTATCGCGTTTATCCCAATGACGACAAAACCCCGCAGCCTAGGGCTGCGGGGTGTGGGATTCATTGTGCCAGTTAGACTTTCTCTACCTGACTGAACTCCAGCTCTACCGGAGTAGAGCGACCGAAAATGAGCACGGCGACCTGGATGCGGCTCTTTTCGTAGTTAACTTCTTCGACGACACCATTGAAGTCGGCGAACGGACCATCGATCACACGAACAGTCTCGCCCGGCTCGAACAGGGTCTTCGGCTTGGGCTTGTCGCCGCTATCGGCAACGCGGCGCAGAATGGCATCAGCTTCTTTATCAGTGATAGGCGCCGGCTTGTCGGCAGTACCACCAATGAAGCCCATGACGCGAGGAGTGTCCTTGACCAAGTGCCAGGTACCCTCGTTCATCTCCATCTGCACCAGGACATAACCCGGGAAGAATTTGCGCTCACTCTTGCGCTTCTGGCCGTTCCGCATCTCTACCACTTCTTCGGTAGGGACCAGAATCTCACCAAACCCGTCTTCCATGCCGGCCAGTTTGACCCGCTCGATCAGCGAGCGCATGACATGCTTCTCGTAACCCGAGTAGGCATGCACAACGTACCAACGCTTAGCCACGGAACACCCTTAACCTACGATCATGGAAACCAGCCAACCCAGCAGGGAGTCGAGCCCCCAAAGCACCAGCGCCATTACCAGCACTACTGCCACTACGATCAGCGTGGTCTGAGTTGTCTCTTGACGAGACGGCCATACAACCTTGCGAATCTCGGCGCGAGCCTCTTTAGCCAAAGTAAAGAACGCACGCCCCTTGACGGTCTGCAGCGCAATGAAACCTGCAACAGCCGCCATCACGAGGATACCGAGAACGCGATAGAAGATCGGTTGCGTGGAGTAATACTGGTTGGCAACCACAGCCACCACCACCAGCACCGCAACCACAAGCCACTTCAAGAGATCAAGACGCGACTCTTTGGCTTCTACCTTCGCATTCATCTGCTAGGAATCCCGTTTAAAGAAGTGCCAGATCTTGAGGAATCTGGCAGGCCAGGAGGGAATCGAACCCCCAACCTGCGGTTTTGGAGACCGCCGCTCTGCCAATTGAGCTACTGGCCTAGAACAAAGTCAGGCCGACCATTATGCCGGCCTGATAGGGAAAGATCAATCGATTATTCGATGATCTTGGCAACCACGCCGGCGCCAACGGTACGACCGCCTTCGCGAATCGCGAAGCGCAGGCCATCTTCCATGGCGATCGGAGCGATCAGGGTGACAACCATTTTCACGTTGTCGCCCGGCATTACCATCTCAACGCCTTCCGGCAGTTCGCAGTTGCCGGTTACGTCGGTGGTACGGAAGTAGAACTGCGGACGGTAGCCCTTGAAGAACGGGGTGTGACGACCACCTTCTTCCTTGGACAGCACGTACACTTCGCATTCGAACTTGGTGTGCGGCTTGATGGTGCCCGGCTTGGCCAGAACCTGACCACGCTCTACGTCTTCACGCTTGGTGCCGCGCAGCAGGACGCCGACGTTCTCACCAGCACGACCTTCGTCGAGCAGCTTGCGGAACATTTCAACGCCGGTGCAGGTGGTCTTGGTGGTCGCCTTGATGCCGACGATTTCCACTTCTTCCTGGACCTTGACGATGCCACGCTCAACACGGCCAGTTACCACGGTGCCACGACCGGAGATCGAGAACACGTCTTCGATCGGCATCAGGAACGGCTGGTCGATTGCACGAACCGGCTCAGGGATGTAGGAGTCCAGGGTTTCTACCAGCTTGCGCACGGCGGAAACGCCCATCTCGTTGTCGTCCTGGCCGTTCAGAGCCATCAGAGCGGAACCGATCACGATCGGAGTGTCGTCGCCCGGGAAGTCGTAGGTGTTCAGCAGATCGCGAACTTCCATTTCGACCAGTTCCAGCAGCTCGGCGTCGTCAACCATGTCGGCCTTGTTCAGGAACACGACGATGTAAGGAACGCCTACCTGACGGGACAGCAGGATGTGCTCGCGGGTCTGCGGCATGGGGCCGTCAGCAGCCGAGCAAACCAGGATCGCGCCGTCCATCTGGGCAGCACCGGTGATCATGTTCTTCACGTAGTCGGCGTGGCCCGGGCAGTCTACGTGAGCGTAGTGGCGTACCGGCGAGTCGTATTCAACGTGAGAGGTGTTGATGGTGATACCACGAGCCTTCTCTTCCGGCGCGTTGTCGATCTGGTCGAAAGCGCGAGCGGAACCGCCCCAGGTCTCGGAGCAGACCTTGGTCAGAGCAGCGGTCAGAGTGGTTTTGCCGTGGTCAACGTGACCGATGGTGCCGACATTTACGTGCGGCTTGTTACGCTCAAATTTTTCTTTAGCCATCTTGACCGCCTCCCGTAAGGAATTGAGAAAGTCACGTCACCATTAAAACAAAGGCAGATATTTTCATATCTGCCTTTGCGAGATGGAGCTCATGAGCGGATTTGAACCGCTGACCTCACCCTTACCAAGGGTGTGCTCTACCAGCTGAGCTACATGAGCAAGACATCAGCAACAAACTTGGAGCGGGTAGCGGGAATCGAACCCGCATCATCAGCTTGGAAGGCTGAGGTTCTACCACTGAACTATACCCGCGGAGCTTGCAGCTCACGCTTGAAACTGGTGGAGGGGGAAGGATTCGAACCTTCGAAGTCTGAGACGTCAGATTTACAGTCTGATCCCTTTGGCCGCTCGGGAACCCCTCCGAGTGAGGCGGCATTCTACAGCCTGCCACCACGTTGTCAACTGTTTTTCTTTAAAAAACTTGAGCTTAGCTCTTCGACAACGGCTTCCAGTGCTCAACCTTTTCAGGTCACCCCTGTGAAGCGGGCGCCATTCTATTCAAACTATTGAGCGCTTGCAACGTTTTTGCACGGCATTGTTTGTTTCTGCAGTTCGGGGAAATCCGGCGCCAGTTGACGCACCAGGGAGTCGTCAACCAGGCGCCCGCTTTCCGGTGTGATCTGCGCCCAGTAATCATGCTGCGAACGAGCCAGCTCACGCACCAAAGCGTCGTAGCCAGCGGTCTTCAGCCGCTCCACCACGCTGTCGGCGGAGTCCTTGCGCTGAAAGATGCCAAGAGAGATCCCGTCAGTCAGATCCCCTTCCGTAATGATGTAGCTGTCAATCTTTCGAGCCTGCAACTCCCGCAGCTGCCAGAGTGATGCCTGGCGCGACGCCAACGGTGGCAGATAAACCCAGAAGTCGACACCAGCAGCAGCGTCCACTGTTTGCACGGAAGCCTGCACATCCAGACTCAACAGACGCTGCACCAATTGCCGGGCGCGATCGTCGACCGGGAAGCTGCCCAGGTAGACGCAAGCAGATGCGGGAGCGGTCGCCACCTTTTCTTCAGCCTGGCGACGTTGAGGTGTTTCTGCAGACTCGCTGAGCAGCCGAATATTCTTCTGCTCACTGTGAAACAGGCTGAGCGGGGCAATCTCCTTGGGGCGGAGAGGCGCCTGCTGTTGATGCCAGACGTAGTAGAAGACGTTGAGGGCAAGCAGGAAAAGAAAGAACCAGCGCATCAATCAGACTCACTCGATCGGACAGGCTAGTGCCAGCCCGAGAAATACCAGGTCCGGAAGCACAACCGCGCGAGCAGACTCATCCTTGACGAGCTCAGCATCTCCGCCGGTCAGGTAAACAGCACTGTCATCACCCAGCAGCTTGTTGGCAAGCTCGATCTGCTCCCGTACGAACCCGCGCAACATCAGCACGCAACCGCGCTCCACCGCCTCGGAAGTTTCCTGCCCCGGCAGTAGATTCTGTAGCGCCTCATGGGCCGCCTCGTCGTCATAACGAATCCGCCGAGTGTGAGTACGCAACTGGCTTCGCATCAGCGGCATGCCGGGTGCGATATAGCCTCCCAGATGCTTGCCCGCGGCATCGACCAGATCCGAGGTCACAGCAGTTCCAAGGTCGAGCACCAGGCATCCGCGCCCCGCCAGACAGTGACCAGCCACCAGGGCCAGCCAGCGGTCCATTCCCAGGCGCTGGTACTCCCGGTAGCCGTTGACCACACCGCTGAGCTCGATTGCCGGAGCAGCAATCTGCACCGCAATAGGGAAAGCACTCTCCAGGCTCACACGAAGCGCGTCGGTTTCCTGCTCACTGCGAACACTGACCATGCGGCAATAGCGGATATCCACCGCCTCACTGCCCTGCAGCTGCGCGAGCAAGGCTTGATCCGAGTCCGCCACGCCACCGGCGACAGTCACCAGGTCATGCCTTCTGACCACTCGCCACTTGATCAGGCTATTTCCACAATCCAACTCAAGAATCATCCGACAACCTCAGACTCAACTCGCCTCCGCTGTAGCTGTGCTCCTTGCCATCGACCAGAAGGCGAAGCGCGCCCCGCTCATCGATGCCAAGCGCGCGCCCAACGATATTATTGGCAGCAGTGGACAGCGTGACCTGCCGCCCCTGCCATAGATGAAGGGACTCCCACTCTTCGCGACTGGCAGCGAAGCCATACTCACGATGACGGGATAGAACATCCGCAAGCTGAGACTCCAGCGCCTGCAGCAACTCGTTACGGTCAACCAGCCTACCCAGCGCCTCGCGCATCGAAGTCCAGGGCTGATCGATCGCCTCTGCCTTGCGCATGTTCACATTGATGCCGACGCCAATCGCAACACTACAGATGTCAGCAGGATCTCCCGTGAGCTCAAGCAGGATGCCGGCAATCTTTTTGCCACCCACCAGAACGTCATTGGGCCACTTGAGGCCTACATCTTTCACGCCCAGAGACTGGATCGCTCTTGCCACCGCAAGGCCGACCACCAGACTCAACCCCTCCAACTCCTGCGCACCACCACGTACAGTGATACCCAGGGTGTAATAAAGGTTGGCACCAAAGGGACTTTCCCACTGCCGCCCTCGCCTGCCACGCCCAGCGGTCTGCCGCTCACCCAGGATGGCAAACGGCGCCGCAGCGCCGGCAGAAAGGCGCCGCAGCACTTCGGCATTGGTGGAGTCGATCGAAAACAGGACATCGAGAGGCCACAGGCCGAAGTC
This sequence comes from Pseudomonas sp. HS-18, assembly GCF_020401845.1. NCBI lineage: Bacteria > Pseudomonadati > Pseudomonadota > Gammaproteobacteria > Pseudomonadales > Pseudomonadaceae > Pseudomonas > Pseudomonas sp. HS-18. The sequence continues at coordinate 675,688 of NZ_CP084413.1, read as the reverse complement.
GGCCCTGGGCGAGATAATGCTCAGCGGCTCTTCCAGGCGGTAACCACGGCCGCGCACTCGCTGCACGACCATACCGTAGTCACGCTCAAAGCCTTCAAGGCGCTTCCAGACGGCGCTGCGACTTACTCCGAGGAGAGCACCCAGCTCTTCTCCGGAATGAAAGCGGCCATCGCTCAGCAATTTCAGCAAGGTCTGCATATCACCCCCGCAACAGTCAGGCACGCATCATATAGAGGCATGCCTGAATTGCCTACGCAGCAATGGCCCGACTTTCCCGCGCGCAAAAGCAAAACCCCCGGCCAGCTTCAGCTGACCAGGGGTCTTGGTATAGGAGCTTGACGATGACCTACTCTCACATGGAGAAACTCCACACTACCATCGGCGATGCGTCGTTTCACTACTGAGTTCGGGATGGGATCAGGTGGTTCCAACGCTCTATGGTCGTCAAGCAATTCTTTATGGACGCTCGTGGCACTTGCACACGCTCATCCAGATTCGGGTATGTGACAGGTATTTGCGGTTCACACGAACTTTCGGTTCGTTACGTCTTCACCGTACAACACGCAAATTGTTTGGGTGTTATATGGTCAAGCCTCACGGGCAATTAGTATCGGTTAGCTCAACGCCTCACAGCGCTTACACACCCGACCTATCAACGTCGTAGTCTTCGACGGCCCTTCAGGGGAATCAAGTTCCCAGTGAGATCTCATCTTGAGGCTAGTTTCCCGCTTAGATGCTTTCAGCGGTTATCTATTCCGAACATAGCTACCCGGCAATGCCACTGGCGTGACAACCGGAACACCAGAGGTTCGTCCACTCCGGTCCTCTCGTACTAGGAGCAGCCCCTCTCAAATCTCAAACGTCCACGGCAGATAGGGACCGAACTGTCTCACGACGTTCTAAACCCAGCTCGCGTACCACTTTAAATGGCGAACAGCCATACCCTTGGGACCGGCTTCAGCCCCAGGATGTGATGAGCCGACATCGAGGTGCCAAACACCGCCGTCGATATGAACTCTTGGGCGGTATCAGCCTGTTATCCCCGGAGTACCTTTTATCCGTTGAGCGATGGCCCTTCCATACAGAACCACCGGATCACTAAGACCTACTTTCGTACCTGCTCGACGTGTCTGTCTCGCAGTCAAGCGCGCTTTTGCCTTTATACTCTACGACCGATTTCCGACCGGTCTGAGCGCACCTTCGTACTCCTCCGTTACTCTTTAGGAGGAGACCGCCCCAGTCAAACTGCCCACCATACACTGTCCTCGATCCGGATAACGGACCAGAGTTAGAACCTCAAGCATGCCAGGGTGGTATTTCAAGGATGGCTCCACGCAGACTGGCGTCCACGCTTCAAAGCCTCCCACCTATCCTACACAAGCAGGCTCAAAGTCCAGTGCAAAGCTACAGTAAAGGTTCACGGGGTCTTTCCGTCTAGCCGCGGATACACTGCATCTTCACAGCGATTTCAATTTCACTGAGTCTCGGGTGGAGACAGCGCCGCCATCGTTACGCCATTCGTGCAGGTCGGAACTTACCCGACAAGGAATTTCGCTACCTTAGGACCGTTATAGTTACGGCCGCCGTTTACCGGGGCTTCGATCAAGAGCTTCGCTTTCGCTAACCCCATCAATTAACCTTCCGGCACCGGGCAGGCGTCACACCCTATACGTCCACTTTCGTGTTTGCAGAGTGCTGTGTTTTTAATAAACAGTCGCAGCGGCCTGGTATCTTCGACCGGCATGGGCTTACGCAGTAAATACTTCACCCTCGCCGGCGCACCTTCTCCCGAAGTTACGGTGCCATTTTGCCTAGTTCCTTCACCCGAGTTCTCTCAAGCGCCTTGGTATTCTCTACCCAACCACCTGTGTCGGTTTGGGGTACGGTTCCTAGTTACCTGAAGCTTAGAAGCTTTTCCTGGAAGCATGGCATCAACCACTTCATCATCTGAAAGATGACTCGTCATCAGCTCTCGGCATTAAGACCCCGGATTTACCTAAGATCTCTGCCTACCACCTTAAACTTGGACAACCAACGCCAAGCTGGCCTAGCCTTCTCCGTCCCTCCATCGCAGTAACTAGAAGTACAGGAATATTAACCTGTTTCCCATCGACTACGCTCTTCAGCCTCGCCTTAGGGACCGACTAACCCTGCGTCGATTAACGTTGCGCAGGAACCCTTGGTCTTTCGGCGTGGGAGTTTTTCACTCCCATTGTCGTTACTCATGTCAGCATTCGCACTTCTGATACCTCCAGCAAGCTTCTCAACTCACCTTCACAGGCTTACAGAACGCTCCTCTACCGCGCATCTTGCGATGCACCCGTAGCTTCGGTGTATGGTTTGAGCCCCGTTACATCTTCCGCGCAGGCCGACTCGACTAGTGAGCTATTACGCTTTCTTTAAAGGGTGGCTGCTTCTAAGCCAACCTCCTAGCTGTCTAAGCCTTCCCACATCGTTTACCACTTAACCATAACTTTGGGACCTTAGCTGACGGTCTGGGTTGTTTCCCTTTTCACGACGGACGTTAGCACCCGCCGTGTGTCTCCCACGCTGACACTTCCAGGTATTCGGAGTTTGCATCGGTTTGGTAAGTCGGGATGACCCCCTAGCCGAAACAGTGCTCTACCCCCTGGAGTGATACGTGAGGCGCTACCTAAATAGCTTTCGAGGAGAACCAGCTATCTCCGAGCTTGATTAGCCTTTCACTCCGATCCACAAGTCATCCCCTACCTTTTCAACGGGAGTGGGTTCGGTCCTCCAGTCAGTGTTACCTAACCTTCAACCTGCTCATGGATAGATCGCCCGGTTTCGGGTCTATACCCAGCGACTAAAACGCCCTATTAAGACTCGCTTTCGCTACGCCTTCCCTATTCGGTTAAGCTCGCCACTGAATATAAGTCGCTGACCCATTATACAAAAGGTACGCAGTCACCTAACAAAGTAGGCTCCCACTGCTTGTACGCATACGGTTTCAGGTTCTATTTCACTCCCCTCTCCGGGGTTCTTTTCGCCTTTCCCTCACGGTACTGGTTCACTATCGGTCAGTCAGTAGTATTTAGCCTTGGAGGATGGTCCCCCCATATTCAGACAAAGTTTCTCGTGCTCCGTCCTACTCGATTTCACTTCAAAGAACCTTTCACATACGGGGCTATCACCCACTATGGCCGCACTTTCCAGAGCGTTCTGTTAGATTCAAAGAAGCTTAAGGGCTAGTCCCCGTTCGCTCGCCACTACTAAGGGAATCTCGGTTGATTTCTTTTCCTCAGGGTACTTAGATGTTTCAGTTCCCCTGGTTCGCCTCTTACACCTATGTATTCAGTGCAAGATACCTGGCTTATGCCAAGTGGGTTTCCCCATTCAGAGATCTCCGGATCAAAGTCTGTTTGCCGACTCCCCGAAGCTTATCGCAGGCTACCACGTCTTTCATCGCCTCTGACTGCCAAGGCATCCACCGTATGCGCTTCTTCACTTGACCATATAACCCCAAGCAATCTGGTTATTGTCTCTAACGTGAAGACGACATTCGCCGAAAATTCGCGCTTGAACTCGCAAATTTTACCTTGACTTGAATAATCACCAGTGAAAGAGATTATTCAGTCTACTTCTATCACATACCCAAATTTTTAAAGAACGGTTCTGGCACAAAGACCAGACATCAATGTTCGTTCAACTTGAACATTCATGTCTGAGCTTTCGACGATTAATGGTGGAGCCAAGGAGGATCGAACTCCTGACCTCCTGCGTGCAAAGCAGGCGCTCTCCCAGCTGAGCTATGGCCCCTTATCGGATCAGCAGCACACCACAACAATTGGTGGGTCTGGGCAGATTCGAACTGCCGACCTCACCCTTATCAGGGGTGCGCTCTAACCAACTGAGCTACAGACCCAATCGTCTAACCAGTGAATCAAGCAATTCGTGTGGGAGCTTATGAAGAAGCTGAGATCTTCGATTAAGGAGGTGATCCAGCCGCAGGTTCCCCTACGGCTACCTTGTTACGACTTCACCCCAGTCATGAATCACTCCGTGGTAACCGTCCCCCTTGCGGTTAGACTAGCTACTTCTGGAGCAACCCACTCCCATGGTGTGACGGGCGGTGTGTACAAGGCCCGGGAACGTATTCACCGTGACATTCTGATTCACGATTACTAGCGATTCCGACTTCACGCAGTCGAGTTGCAGACTGCGATCCGGACTACGATCGGTTTTATGGGATTAGCTCCACCTCGCGGCTTGGCAACCCTCTGTACCGACCATTGTAGCACGTGTGTAGCCCTGGCCGTAAGGGCCATGATGACTTGACGTCATCCCCACCTTCCTCCGGTTTGTCACCGGCAGTCTCCTTAGAGTGCCCACCATAACGTGCTGGTAACTAAGGACAAGGGTTGCGCTCGTTACGGGACTTAACCCAACATCTCACGACACGAGCTGACGACAGCCATGCAGCACCTGTGTTCCGATTCCCGAAGGCACCCTCGCATCTCTGCAAGGTTCCGGACATGTCAAGGCCAGGTAAGGTTCTTCGCGTTGCTTCGAATTAAACCACATGCTCCACCGCTTGTGCGGGCCCCCGTCAATTCATTTGAGTTTTAACCTTGCGGCCGTACTCCCCAGGCGGTCGACTTATCGCGTTAGCTGCGCCACTAAGATCTCAAGGATCCCAACGGCTAGTCGACATCGTTTACGGCGTGGACTACCAGGGTATCTAATCCTGTTTGCTCCCCACGCTTTCGCACCTCAGTGTCAGTATCAGTCCAGGTGGTCGCCTTCGCCACTGGTGTTCCTTCCTATATCTACGCATTTCACCGCTACACAGGAAATTCCACCACCCTCTACCGTACTCTAGTCAGGCAGTTATGGATGCAGTTCCCAGGTTGAGCCCGGGGATTTCACATCCATCTTACCAAACCACCTACGCGCGCTTTACGCCCAGTAATTCCGATTAACGCTTGCACCCTTCGTATTACCGCGGCTGCTGGCACGAAGTTAGCCGGTGCTTATTCTGTTGGTAACGTCAAAACAGCAAGGTATTAACTTACTGCCCTTCCTCCCAACTTAAAGTGCTTTACAATCCGAAGACCTTCTTCACACACGCGGCATGGCTGGATCAGGCTTTCGCCCATTGTCCAATATTCCCCACTGCTGCCTCCCGTAGGAGTCTGGACCGTGTCTCAGTTCCAGTGTGACTGATCATCCTCTCAGACCAGTTACGGATCGTCGCCTTGGTAGGCCTTTACCCCACCAACTAGCTAATCCGACCTAGGCTCATCTGATAGCGCAAGGCCCGAAGGTCCCCTGCTTTCTCCCGTAGGACGTATGCGGTATTAGCGTTCCTTTCGAAACGTTGTCCCCCACTACCAGGCAGATTCCTAGGCATTACTCACCCGTCCGCCGCTGAATCCGGGAGCAAGCTCCCATCATCCGCTCGACTTGCATGTGTTAGGCCTGCCGCCAGCGTTCAATCTGAGCCATGATCAAACTCTTCAGTTCAATACTGCTTGGGTTTTGAGAAAACCCTAAACTTGGCTCAGCAATCGCATGCTCAACTTAATGAGCTAAAACTCTCGAATTCACGAGTGTTACTTGCGTTGCTGATAATCAGTCGATCACCAGTCTTACATCACAAGCACCCACACGAATTGCTTGATTCAACTTGTTAAAGAGCAGTTGGTTAAGGCTTTCGTCTCAACCGAGGCGCGCATTCTACGCTAACCTCATCTTTCGTCAAGCTTTATTTTTCGAAAATTTCTTTTCTACTCAATCGCTTGGGCTTCCGAGAAGTCAAACCTCTCATCAGCGGGACGCGCATTCTACAGCAATCAAACTCGCTGTCAAGCACCTCGGCAACCTTCTTTTCAGCTCGCTGCCGGAGCAGCTAATGAAGAGCGACAAGTGAATCACCTGCCTGATCGCCACCCCCAACCTCTAATCTCTGTAAGTACTTGATTTTCAAGTTCTTTCAGCGCTTCGTCGCTGGGAGTGGTGCGCATTATAGGGAGTTTAAATTGGTCGTCAACGACTAATTTAAACTTTCTTCACTCAGCGACCAGGGAAACACGAGCGAAGGCCTTCTTGCCGGCCTGCAGCACGTGAGTAGCGCCGACTTTGAAGACAAAGCTGCGATCCACCACGTCGCCATCCACACGCACGCCACCAGAAGACAGCAGGTCGCGAGCGACTGCAGAGTTCTTCACCAGCCCTGCCTTATTAAGGACGGCACCGATGGGCAGGTCTTCTGCCGCCGCCACTTCCACTTCCGGCAGATCTTCCGGCAACTCGCCTTCCTTAAGACGGTTACCAGCGGACTTGTGCGCCGAAGCAGCAGCTTCTTCGCCATGGAAGCGAGCGACGATCTCTTCGGCCAGCTTGATCTTGATGTCACGCGGGTTGGCGCCAGCCTCTACATCCTTGCGGAAACCATCGATCTCCTCCATGGAGCGGAAGCTGAGCAGCTCGAAGTAACGCCACATCAAGGTGTCAGGAATGGAGACCAGCTTGCTGTACATGACACCCGGCGCTTCCTGGATACCGATGTAGTTGCCCAGGGACTTGGACATCTTCTTCACGCCATCCAGACCTTCAAGCAGCGGCATGGTCAGGATGCACTGCGGCTCCTGCTCATAGGCACGCTGGAGCTCGCGCCCCATCAGCAGGTTGAATTTCTGATCGGTGCCGCCGAGCTCGACGTCCGCCCGCAGCGCTACCGAGTCGTAGCCCTGAACCAGCGGGTAAAGGAACTCGTGAATGGCGATGGACTGGTTGCTGGCATAGCGTTTGCTAAAGTCATCGCGTTCCAGCATACGAGCAACGGTGTACTGGGAAGCCAGACGAATGAAATCAGCGGGGGAAAGCTGGTCCATCCAGGTGGAATTGAACGCCACCTCGGTCTTCGCGGGGTCGAGAATCTTGAAGACCTGGGCTTTGTACGTCTCGGCGTTGTCGAGAACCTGCTCGCGAGTGAGGGGTGGACGGGTAACACTCTTACCGCTCGGGTCACCGATCATCCCAGTGAAGTCGCCGATCAGGAAGATCACCTGATGGCCCAGCTCCTGGAATTGGCGCAGCTTATTAATAAGGACGGTATGCCCCAGGTGCAGGTCAGGAGCGGTCGGGTCGAAGCCGGCCTTGATACGCAGGGGCTGGCCGCGCTTGAGCTTTTCGATCAGCTCGGCCTCCACGAGAATTTCGTCTGCTCCGCGCTTGATCAGCGCCAGCTGCTCTTCGACCGACTTCATTGCAGTTTCCTGTACGTTGCGAATTGCGAAAGGGAACCAACGATACAAGAACAGGCACTAAAAACAAGTTTTGCCCAGCGCCAGAGGACAGGACGTCAGAAGCCCGACATCAGGGTTGCTTCAGAGGGAATTTGGTTATATTTTAGGCAGTTATTTCACATTCCAAAAACACCACTCACGCCATGACGCAATCCGATCAGAAAGCGCCGTACTACCCGAAGAGCCATCTGCTGGCCGCAAGCGGTGTAGCAGCGCTCCTCAGCCTGGCTCTGCTGGTGTTCCCCTCGGCCGAGGTCGAGGCGAAGAAGACCACGCTCAATCTCGAGCTGGAAAACGGCACCGAGCAGATTCTCCAGGAAAAAGACGACCTTCGACCCGCTCCGGTCACGGAAGACGGCAGCTCCTCCCCTTTCGCGCAGATAGAAGGGCAGCCCGACAACCAGAACAGCGCCGGAAAAGACGCAGAAAAGAAGAACGATCTCGCCGATTCGAACCAGCAACCCTCCCCCTCCGCTTCCGCAGAACCTGCGTGGAAAAGCGTGACCGTGGGCAAGGGCGACACTCTTTCCAACGTGTTCGCGAAGGCCGGCCTGCCGGCGAACGCCGTGCACGACATGCTTGCCGCCAACAAGGACGCCAAGCAGTTCACCCGTCTTGATGTCGGCCAGGACGTGGACTTCCTTATCGATTCCAAGGGCGAGTTGCAGGGCCTCAAGGTCAAGCGCAGCGATCTGGAGACCATCAGCCTGGCGAAGTCTGCCAAGGGCTATGACTTCAAGCGCGACCTGGTCAAACCTTCAGTCCACGCCAACTATGCCCACGGCCGCATCGACAGCTCGCTGTTCGTCGCAGGCCGCAACGCCGGGCTGTCTCACGACCTGATCATGTCGATGGCCAACGTCCTGGGCTACGACATCGACTTCGCCCAGGATATTCGCCAGGGTGACGAGTTCGACGTGATCTACGAATCCCAGCAGGTGAAGGGCAAGCAGGTCGGCACCGGCAGTATCCTCGCGGTGCGCTTCGTCAACCGCGGCAAGGAATACACCGCGGTGCGCTACACCAACAAGCAGGGCAACACCAGCTACCTGCGCGCGGATGGCAGCAGCATGCGCAAGGCGTTCATCCGCACCCCGGTGGACTTCGCCCGTATCAGTTCGCGCTTCTCTATTGGGCGCTTCCATCCCATCCTGAACAAGATTCGAGCACACAAGGGCGTGGACTACGCAGCGCCGATCGGCACCCCGATCAAGGCGACCGGCGACGGCAAGATCCTCGAAGCCGGCCGCAAGGGTGGCTACGGTAACGCCGTGGTGATCCAGCACGGCCAGCGCTATCGCACCGTTTACGGCCACATGAGCCGCTTCGCCAAGGGCATCCGCTCCGGCGTGGCAGTGAAGCAGGGCCAGATTATCGGTTACGTCGGCATGACCGGGCTGGCCACCGGCCCGCACCTGCATTACGAGTTCCAGGTCAACGGCCAGCACGTCGATCCGCTGAGTGCCAAGCTGCCGACCGCCGACCCGCTGACCGGTCCGGAGCGCAAGCGCTTCATGGCTCAGGCGCAACCGCTGATCGCGCGCATGGACCAGGAGAAGGCAACCTTCCTGGCCCTGAACAAGCGCTGATCGATGCCGCTCTATCTGGGGGTAATGTCCGGGACCAGTCTCGATGGACTGGACATCGCCCTGATCGAGCAAGGCGCGCAGACCACTCTGCTCGCCTCCCACTACCTTCCCATGCCTGCGGCGCTGCGTGCCGATCTCCTGGCACTCTGCTCTCCCGGCCCTGACGAAATCGCCCGCAGCGCTCTCGCGGAAAACCGCTGGGTGCGTCTCGCCGCACAAGGCATCAACGACCTCTTGGCTCGCGAGAATCTGGCCGCAAGCGCCGTTCGCGCGATTGGCAGCCACGGCCAGACCATTCGCCATGAACCGCACCTGGGCTTCACCGTGCAGATCGGCAACCCGGCGCTGCTCGCCGAGCTGAGCGGCATCGATGTGGTGGCCGACTTCCGTCGTCGTGACGTCGCCGCCGGCGGCCAGGGCGCACCGCTGGTGCCCGCTTTCCACCGCGCGCTGTTCGGCAGCGATGGCCGCGAGTGCGCCATCCTAAACGTGGGCGGCTTCAGCAACGTTTCGCTGCTGAGCCCCGGCGAACCGGTTCGCGGATTCGACTGCGGCCCCGGCAACGTGCTGCTGGATGCCTGGATTCAGGAGCAGCGCGGCGAAACCTATGACCGGGACGGCGCCTGGGCTGCCAGCGGCAGCATCGATCAGGCGCTACTGCAGAAGATGCTGTCCGATGAGTTCTTTGCCGCGAAAGGCCCGAAGAGCACCGGACGCGAACGCTTCAACCTGAATTGGCTGAACGCGGTCCTGGCCAAGCACGACCCGGTCAAGGACGAAGATGTGCAGGCGACCCTGCTGGAGCTGACCGCGCAAAGCATCGCCACAGCGCTGCTGGAAGCGCAGCCCGGCTGCGAGGAAGTAGTGGTTTGCGGCGGGGGCGCCTTCAACGTCACGTTGATGCAGCGTCTGGCCGCCCATATGCCCGGCGCCAGCGTGATCAGCAGCATCGACCGCGGCGTGCCGCCAGAGTGGATGGAGGCCATGGCGTTCGCCTGGCTGGCCCACCGCTTCCTGGAGCGTGAGCCTGGCAACTGCCCGGAAGTCACGGCCGCACAAGGTCCTCGAATCCTAGGCGCGCTCTACCCCGCCTGAACCCATCCACAAACAAAAACGCCGCGCATCGGCGCGGCGTTTTCGCTTTTACGGCATCAGATCGAGAAGGACTGACCGCAGCCGCAGGTGGTCGCTGCGTTCGGGTTCTTGATGACGAACCGCGAACCTTCGAGACCTTCCTGGTAGTCCACTTCCGCACCGGCGAGATACTGGAAGCTCATCGGATCGACCACGAGGTTGACGCCGTCGCGCTCGACGATGGTGTCGTCCTCCGCGGTGTCTTCATCGAAGGTGAACCCGTACTGGAAGCCCGAACAGCCACCGCCCGTGACGAAAACCCGCAGCTTGAGGCGCGGATTGCCTTCTTCGTCGATCAGGTTCTTCACCTTGTTCGCAGCGCCTTGCGAGAACATCAGCGGAGTGGGGGTGAAGGTTTCGATGGTCATGGTGACAACTCTCCCGGCCGAAGCCGTACGTTACAACATTGCGGACTATTATCCGCTTACCCCAGAAAAACGGTCAACTAATCCGACTCATCCATTGGTCCAGATCAATCGACCGCCTTCCAGGGCAATCTTTCCTTACGGCAGCAGCGCGACGTTGGACAGGCCCAGGTGCTCGTCCAGACCGAAGAGGATGTTCATGTTCTGGATCGCCTGGCCGGACGCGCCCTTCACCAGGTTGTCGATGACCGACAGGATCACCACCAGGTCGCCACCCTGGGGACGGTGCACCGCGATGCGGCAGACGTTGGCGCCACGCACGCTGCGGGTTTCCGGATGGCTGCCAGCGGGCATCACGTCGACGAACGGCTCATTGGCGTAACGCTCTTCATAGAGCTTCTGCAGATCGACACCACGGTCAGCGACGCGTGCGTAAAGCGTCGCATGGATGCCGCGGATCATCGGGGTCAGGTGCGGCACGAAGGTCAGGCCGACATCGCCCTTGGCCGCGCGACGCAGGCCCTGGCTGATTTCCGGCAAGTGCCGGTGACCTTTCACCGAGTACGCCATCATGCTTTCGCCGGCCTCGCAGAACAGCGAGCCGACCTTGGCGCCACGACCGGCGCCGCTGACACCGGACTTGCAGTCGGCGATCAGCTGGCTGGCGTCGGCCAGGCCATTCTCCAGCAGCGGAATGAAGCCGAGTTGAGTGGCGGTCGGGTAGCAGCCGGGAACGGCGATCAGGCGTGCGGACTTGATGGCCTCACGATTCACTTCCGGCAAGCCGTAGACGGCCTCGGGCAGCAGCTCCGGCGCGCCGTGCGGCTGGCCGTACCACTTGGCCCACTCCTCGGCGTCCTGCAGGCGGAAGTCCGCGGACAGGTCGATCACCCGGGTACCGGTGGCCAGCAGTTCGCCGGCCAGCGCGTGGGCCACGCCATGGGGAGTAGCGAAGAACACCACGTCGCACTCGCCCAGACGTTTCACATCCGGCACGCTGAAGGCCAGGCCGTCGTAGTGGCCTCGCAGGTTCGGGTACATGTCGGCGACTTTCACGCCCTCCTCGGAGCGCGAGGTGATCACCTCGACGCGCGCCTGGGGATGCTGTGCCAGCAGGCGCAGCAGTTCCACGCCCGTATAACCCGTACCGCCTACGATACCGACCTTGATCATCTGCCTGTCACTCCACCTATGGGGCCAAATTCAGGGGCAGTCATGATATGAGCCACCGCCCCCGCTGAACAGAGCGAATCCGCCTGAATTGAGGGTACGCGGCGCAAGAGTTTCCGCTTTCCGATCACGGGCCTGATCGGCGCCTGGCGATACCGATTGCCGCAGTCGAACGAACTTTCCCACACTGCAGCCGCCACAGGGATGACGGCATTGCACGGCGCCACTACTATCGGCTCAACCGTGATCCGAGGACGTCCCGATGCTTTACCTGTGGTTGAAAGCCTTTCACATCATTGCCGTAGTCTGCTGGTTCGCCGGCCTCTTCTATCTCCCGCGCCTGTTCGTCTACCACGCCATGAGCGAGGACGCCGCCAGCCGCGAACGCTTCTGCGTCATGGAGCGCAAGCTGTACCGCGGCATCATGGGCCCGTCGATGATCCTCAGCATCGTCCTCGGTGCCTGGATGCTCTATCTCAACCCCGCCTGGCTGACCCAGGGCTGGATGCACGCCAAGCTCACGCTGGTGGTGCTGCTGATCGGCTACCACCACGCCTGCGGCGCCATGCTCAAGCGCTTCGCGCGTGGCGAGAACGGGCGCAGCCATGTGTTCTACCGCTGGTTCAACGAAGTGCCGGTACTGTTCCTGATCGCCATCGTGATCCTGGTGGTCGTCAAACCCTTCTGACCCCGACAAGGAGACTGTCATGTCCCTGCCCGCCCTGCTCGACCGCCGCCTGCGCATTCCCCTGGTGGCGGCACCGATGTTCCTGGTCTCCACCCCGCAACTGGTGCTGGCGTGCTGCAAGAGCGGCATCGTCGGCAGTTTCCCCGCACTGAACCAGCGCGAGAGCAGCGGTTTCAAGGCCTGGCTGGAAGAGATCGAAGCCGGGCTGGCAGCCGACCCGCAGGCAGCGCCCTATGCGGTCAACCTGATCGTCCACAACACCAATCCGCGGCTGCAGGCCGACCTGAAACTGTGCGTCGAGCACAAGGTGCCCATCGTGATCACCAGCCTGGGCGCGGTGCGCGAGGTGGTCGACGCCGTGCACAGCTATGGCGGCCTGGTGTTCCATGACGTCACCACCCGTCGCCACGCCGAGAAGGCGGCGGAAGCTGGGGTCGACGGCTTGATCGCGGTGGCCGCAGGTGCCGGCGGCCATGCCGGTACCTGGAGCCCCTTCGCGCTGGTCGCGGAGATTCGCCAGTTCTTCGACAAGACCCTGCTGCTGGCCGGCTGCATCAACCATGGCCACGAGATCCTTGCCGCCCAGGTGCTGGGCGCCGACCTCGCCTACCTCGGCACCCGCTTCATCGCCACCCGCGAAAGCGCGGCCTCGGAGGCCTACAAGCACATGCTGCTCGACGCCCGCGCCGCCGATATCATCCACACCCCTGCCGTTTCCGGCGTACCGGCCAGCTTCATGCGCCAGAGTCTGGAGGCTGCCGGCTTCGACATGCAGCGGCTGAATGACAAGGGCGCGCTCAACTACGGCGAGAAACTCAAGCCGGTGAGCGACGAGGCCAAGGCCTGGAAGACCGTGTGGTCCGCCGGCCAGGGCGTCGGCGATATCCGCGACCTGCCGGCCGTGGGCGAGCTGATCGCGCGCCTGGACCATGAATACCGCCAGGCCCTGACCCGCAGCGCCGGCCTGTCCAACCAACTGCTGGTCTGAGCTGCGGCACCGCTCACGAGATATCCGCCGAGGCCGCTTGTTGGCCTTCGGCGGCCCGATTACGCTGTAGCGATTCCAACATAGCCAGAAGACAAGGATGCCCCTATGGACCAATCCCGCTTCAAGATCGTGTTCGACGGCGCGCTGATGCCCCAGACGCCACTGGAGACCGCCAAGGAAAACCTCGCCCGCCTGTTCAAGAGCGATGCCGCGAAGATCGAAGCGCTGTTCAGCGGCCAGCCGGTCGTGCTCAAGCGCGACCTGTCCGGCGACGAGGCCGACAAGTACTTGCGCGCGCTCCATGGCGCTGGTGCCAACGCCCGCAAGGAAGCCGAAGGCGTCGCGGGCCTCAGCCTGGTGGAAACCGATGACCACCCCAGCGAAGCGACCCTGGCCGCCCGCGCGGCCGGTGAAGCGGCCAGCAATGAGCGGATGACCTGCCCCAAGTGCGGGCATGAGCAAGCCAGCGCCATCGAGTGCAGTGCCTGCGGCATCGTCATCGAGAAATACCTGGCGCGCCAGGCTGAGCTCGCAGCCAACCCGGCCCCCACCGCGGCGCCCCCCACTCCGAACACCGCAACATCGCCCTATGCGCCGCCCCAGGCACAGGTTGGCGACGACCTGCCAGAATTCGGCGAGCTGAAAGTCCGTAGCCTGTCCGGCCGGATCGGCCGCGTGCGCTACCTTGGCTGGTCAGCGGCACTGTCCTTCATCGTTTTCGGCGCCTACCTGGTCGCCAGCCTGCTGATGGCCGTTTCGCTGCCCCTGGGCGTAGCCGCCATTGCCGCGGTGGTCATTGCCGCCATGGTCTTCAGCGTGCCGATCGGCGTGCAGCGCCTGCATGACTTGGGCTGGTCCGGCTGGCTCTGGCTCGCGCTGCTGGTGCCCTTCGTCAACGTGGTCCTCAGCCTGCTGCTGCTGTTCATGCCCGGCGAGCAGTCCGCCAACCGCTTCGGTCCGCCGCCGCCGCCCAACAGCACCGGCGTCAAGGTCCTGGCCTTCTCCTGGCTGCTGTTCCCGGTGTTTGGCGGTATCCTCGCCGCCATCGCGATCCCGGCCTACCAGAGCTACATCGAGCGCGCCCAGGCTGCGCAGGCGCAGTCCCAGCAGGGCGACGAAGCTGCCGACCCGGCAGCCACCGCGGAGCCCTCCGACGGCGACTTCAGCAGTGGCGACACCGAAGGCGGCGACTCGGATCAGTAATGCAACAACCCGTGGCGGGCGTGGTCGAACGCCACCCCGCCACAGAGACTCCTGAATGCCTCGTTTTGCCCTCATCACCGGCGCCTCCAGCGGTATCGGCCTGGCCCTGGCCGAAGCCCTCGCACGTCGCGGCCAGGCGCTGATCCTGGTGGCGCGCAAGCGCGACGCGCTGGACAGCATCGCCTGCGAACTGTCCCAGCGTTTCGGGGTGGAGGTGCTATTCCGCGTCTGCGACCTCTCCGAACCGCTGCAGATATCCGGACTGCTCCACGAGTTGGAACAGAGCGGGCGGCAGATCGAACTGCTGGTGAACAACGCCGGTGTCGGCACCTCCGGCACCTTCATCGACCAGGACTGGTCCCGCGAGCAGGAACTGCTGGAGCTCAATGTGCTGGCCCTGGCGCGCCTGTGCCACGGCATCGGAGCGATGATGGAGCGCAGCGGCGGCGGGCGGATTCTCAACGTCGCCTCCATGGCGAGCCTCCTGCCCGGCCCCTGGATGAGCAGCTACTACGCCAGCAAGGCGTTCGTGCTGCACTTCTCCGAGGGGTTGCGCGAGGAGCTCAAAAGCCGTGGCATCAAGGTTTCCGTGCTCTGCCCAGGCCCAACCCGCACGGCGTTCTACCGCAACGCCGACATGCACCTGGGCAAGCTCGACAATGGCAAGCGGATCATGTCGCCCGAGGAAGTCGCCTTCCTCGCGGTGAAGGCACTGCGCCGCGCACCGGCGATCATCATCCCCGGCTGGCGCAACCGACTCTTCGCCTGCGCGGTGCGCCTGCTGCCGCGCTGGGCCCTGCGCAAGCTGGCCGGCCGGGTCAATCGCCTGGCCCTGGCCGGCTAGCCAGGTTCAGTCCGCGCGCACCGTGCGGCCATCGGCCCACGCGCGCAGGGCTGCCAACTCCTCGGCCATCACCACCGACAGCGGCGCTGTGCGGCGGATTTCCTCCAGCAGCAACGCCTGGTCCACGGACTTCTGCCGAGCCTGCGCGGCATAGAACGCGCCGACGACTGCCTGCTCGATCTCCGCACCGGAGAACCCCTCGGTGGCAGCGGCCAGCTCGCCCAGTTCGAACTGGGCGGCGTCCAATTCACGACGCTGCAGATGGATGCGGAAGATATCCTGGCGTACCTCGTCGTCCGGCAGGTCGACGAAGAACAGCTCGTCGAAGCGCCCCTTGCGCACCAGTTCCGGCGGCAGGCGCTCGATGGCGTTGGCGGTGGCGACCATGAATACCGGCGCCTTGCGCTCGGCCATCCAGGTCAACAGCGTGGCCAGAACGCGCTGGCTGACGCCATTATCCTGATCTCCGGTAGCCACGCCTTTTTCGATTTCATCCGCCCAGAGCACGCAGGGCGCCATGCTGTCCGCGAGGCGCAACGCCTCGCGCAGGTTACGCTCGGTCTCACCGAAGTACTTGTTGTAGAGGCTGCCGAAGTCCAGGCGCAGCAGTGGCAGGCCCCAAAGGCCGGCGATTGCCTTGGCCGCCAGGCTCTTGCCGCCACCCTGCACCCCCACCAGCAGCACGCCCTTGGGCAGGTCCTTGTCCTTGCCCTCGGTGAACGCGCTCTGCCGCTCGCCCAGCCAGCGCTTGAGGCTGGCCAGCCCGCCCACTTCAGCGAAACGCGCGGTATCGTGCTCGAAGCTGAGCACGCCATCGAGGTTGAGCAGCTCGAACTTGGTGCGGTTGAGCTCCGGCAGGTCTTCCTGGGTGATCGCCCCGTCATTGCAGATCACGCTGCGCGCCAGCAGCCGCGCCTCACCGTGAGTGAGTCCGCGAAGGTTCTTCACCACCTGGCGCAGCGTGCGGTTGTCCGTACGTACCCGCGCGCCCCGGTTACGCTCGCTCCAGCGGGTCGCTTCCTCGCGGACCAGCCCCACCAGTTCATCCTCGGACGGCAACGATAGGGCAAAGCGCGCCGCGAAGCGCTGGACCTCAGCGGGCAGCTTCAGTGCATGGGAAACCAGCACCACCGTGGGGCGGAAATTCCCCTCGGCCATGGCGATCTCCTTGAGCAGGCGCACGGCACGCGGGTTGTCCGCCAGATAGGGATGCAGATCGCAGAGCACATAGAGGTTCGGCTGCGGATCGGCCTTGATCAGCCGCAGGGCATTCTCCGCCTCACGGCTGTCGTCCTCGCCCAAGGGCTCGCCGCCGAACCCCAGGCGCTGCAAGCCTTCGGTCGCCGACCAGAATTGCAAGTTGAGCCCGCGCCGTACCGCCAGGCCGGTCAGGGTTTCCAGGACCCTGGGCTCGTCCCAGGATTCGATCACGATCAGTTTGACCCTGGAGTCGAGCACCAGGCCCAGGTCATGGATATCGTTCTGCACGCTCGCTCCTTGCGCTGGCCGGCCCGGAACTGGGCGCGGCGGTCGACGGCCGCTAAACTGCTGCTCCTGCCCATATGACTGGAGGTGCATTTCGTGGACTGTCTGTTCTGCAAGATCGTCGCCGGGGAAATTCCCGCGCGCAAGCTCTATGAGGATGACCAGGTCATCGCCTTCCACGACATCGGCCCGCAGGCGCCCGTGCATTTCCTGGTGATCCCGAAGAAGCACGTCTCCACCCTCAATGACCTGACCGAGGCAGACAAGCCGTTGGCCGGGCACATCCTTTTCACCGCCCAGCGGCTGGCAAAGGAGCAGGGTTGCGACGAGGGCTTCCGCGTGGTGATGAACTGCAACGACCTGGGCGGCCAGACCGTGCACCACATCCACATGCATGTGCTGGGTCAGCGCCAGATGCACTGGCCGCCGGGTTGATCGGCGCCCCGTCGATAAAAGGAAGCTGCGCGCACCTCGGCAAGACCTGTCATCCGCCATCCGGTAAACTGCCGGGCGAATGTTCCTACTCGGAGGTGCGCCATGTCCGCCGACCGTCACTACTCTCCCGCCGACCGCTTCCTGCTGCAGGCCGATGCTGCACTGCGCACCCTGCTGCCGTTCAGCGGCCATCCGGGGCGCCCGTCCCCTGCCATCGTCCAGCCCGACGCCGAGCTCAGCGAGACTGATGCCCGCCACGTGGCCGGCCTGATGCGCATCAACCACACCGGCGAAGTCTGCGCCCAGGCGCTGTACCAGGGCCAGGCGCTGACCGCCAAGCTGCCGAAGGTACGCAAGGCCATGGAGGAAGCGGCCGACGAAGAGGTCGACCATCTTGCCTGGTGTGAGCAGCGCATCCGTGAACTGGGCAGTCGTCCGAGTGTGCTCAACCCGCTCTTCTACGGGCTGTCCTTCGGCGTCGGCGCCGCCGCCGGGCTGATCAGCGACCGCGTCAGCCTGGGCTTCGTCGCCGCCACCGAAGACCAGGTGTGCAAGCATCTGGACGAACACCTGGCGGAAATCCCCGCCGAGGACCAGAAGTCCCGCGCCATCCTCGAGCAGATGCGCGAGGACGAGGAGCACCACGCCACCAGCGCCATCGAGGCTGGCGGCCTGCGCTTCCCGGCGCCGGTGAAGTTCGGCATGACGCTGTTGTCCAAGGTGATGACCAAGTCCACCTACCGGATCTGATCCGGCCGGCAAGGAAAAAGGGGCGCCCACTGGGCGCCCCTTTTTCGTTTCTACTATCGAGCGTTACGAGCGCAGGGGAGACAAGGCGGAAAGTCGGGATGAAAGCGGAGTCTGCTTGAGCAAATGAGCATTTCAGCCCGGCCTTTCAATGCCGTATCTCCCAGCGCAGTAGCTCGATCAGCGCGGCATGTTGCGCGCGTAGAAGATCTCCAGCATCTCGTGCCGAACACGCTCTTCCACCTGCTTGCGCTGCTCGGGCGAGAGATTGCTCGTGGCATCGCCGAACAGGTAGTTGTCCAGGTCGAACTCCTTGAGCAGCATCTTGGTGTGGAACAGGTTCTCCTGGTACACGTTCACGTCGGTCATCTGATAGGCCTCGTACGTGTCGTCGGAGAGGTAGTTCTGGATCGAGTTGATCTCGTGGTCGATGAAGTGCTTCCTGCCTTCCACGTCACGGGTGAAACCGCGCACGCGGTAATCCACGGTGACGATGTCCGAGTCGAACTGGTGGATGAGGTAGTTGAGCGCCTTGAGCGGCGAGATGACGCCGCAGGTCGACACATCGATATCCACACGGAAGGTCGCGATGCCTTCCACCGGATGAATCTCCGGATAGGTGTGCACGGTGATATGGCTCTTGTCGAGGTGCGCCAGGATGGTTTCCGGTAGCGGCCCCGGGGATTCCTCGATCTGGCTGTCGGTCGGGGTGACCGGCTGCTCGGAGATCAGGATGGTTACGCTGGCGCCTTGCGGATCGTAATCCTGACGGGCGATGTTCAGGATGTTTGCGCCAATGATGTCGACAACATCGGTGAGGATCTGCGTGAGACGCTCGGCATCGTACTCTTCGTCGATGTACTGCACGTAGGCCTGCTGGTCTTCAGGCGTCTCGGCGTAGCAGATGTCATAGATGTTGAAGCTCAAGGTCTTCGTCAGGTTGTTGAACCCGTGGAGCTTGAGTTTGCTTTTCACCGTGGGAGAACTCTCATCAAATGCGGCTCTGCCGCGTGGTTGAGCATGCCCGTCAGATGCGTACGGCGCACCTGCGTAGGACGGTTTACACCTCTTCGCGATGGCGATTGTGGTTTCTGGTTTCGGGCGGAAGGCCCTGAAAAAAGGTGGCGCATTATGCAGAGGTCAGGCGACCTCTGCCAGAATTTGCGCACCCTTGATGATGAAAGGATGAAGGAAGCTGTCAGCCCAGTTCCACGATTTCGTAATCGTGGGTGATCTCCACGCCGGCGCGGCCGAGCATGATCGAGGCGGAGCAGTATTTCTCGGCCGACAGTTCGACCGCACGCTTGACCTGCGCTTCCTTCAGACCACGGCCCTTGACCACGAAATGCACGTGGATCTTGGTGAACACCTTCGGGTCTTCGTCGGCGCGCTCGGCTTCGAGGAAGGCCTCACAGCTCTCCACCGGCTGACGGCCTTTCTTCAGGATGCTGACCACATCGAAGTTGGTGCAGCCACCGAGGCCGAGCAACAGCATTTCCATCGGACGCACACCCAGGTTGCGGCCGCCGGCGTCCGGCGGGCCGTCCATTACCACCACGTGGCCGCTGCCGGATTCACCGAGGAACATGGCCTCGCCCGCCCACTGGATTCGCGCTTTCATTGCAAAGAACTCCGCCGGAAAAAAGGGGCGTTAGCTTAACACAGCCCTCTAGCACGCCCACCGGGGCCTGCGGCTGTTACCCAGGTCTCATTTCCACACGGCGAGTATGCATTTATCACTTAAGCTGGCGCCGGTTTACTGGCACACTCTAGGAAATTGCCCGCACGAATGTTCCAGCTTTCCGATTGTTGGTAACACGTCGTCTGTTAAGCTCTTGCGGATTTACGTACGCGCAAGAATGCTCAGCAAGGCAATCTGCCGCCCTGCGGATCGAGGGGGATCGAGCCAGGGACGCACGGCACTACAGCTGGTCATAAAAAATCATTAGCGCCTGTTGTGCAAAGGCCACTCTTTATTCTTTCCGGGACTCGGGCATGGTAGCTATTACCCTCACACCCAAAATCAAGAACCTCGACAAGTTGCTCGCGCATTGTCATCGCCGCCGCTTCACCGCCAAGAGCACCATCATCTACGCCGGGGACCGCTGCGAGAGCCTGTTCTTCATCATCAAAGGGTCGGTCACTGTCCTGATCGAGGACGACGATGGCCGCGAGATGATCATCGGGTACCTCAACACCGGCGATTTCTTCGGGGAGATGGGGCTCTTCGAGAAGGAAGGCAGCACCGGCCAGGAGCGCAGCGCCTGGATCCGCGCCAAGACCGAATGCGAAGTCGCCGAGATCAGCTACGCGAAATTCCGCGAACTGAGCCAGCAGGATCCGGAGATTCTCTTCACCCTGGGCAGCCAGATGGCCGATCGCCTGCGCAAGACCACGCGCAAGGTCGGCGACCTGGCCTTCCTCGATGTCACCGGCCGCGTCGCCCGCACCCTGCTGGACCTGTGCCAGCAGCCCGACGCCATGACCCACCCGGACGGCATGCAGATCAAGATCACCCGCCAGGAGATCGGCCGCATCGTCGGCTGCTCCCGCGAGATGGTCGGCCGCGTGCTCAAGAGCCTGGAGGAACAGGGCCTGGTGCATGTGAAAGGCAAGACCATGGTGGTCTTCGGCACCCGCTGAAGCATCCCCAGAACGCAAAAAAGCCGGCAATCGCCGGCTTTTTTGTTGTCCTGACTCTGTAGGAGCTGTCAGTCCGGATCGGCGCCCAGCTTGACCTTGCTGCGCTCGGGGAAGAACAGGCGCTTGAGCTCGGTGCCCGGCTCGTCGGCACGCATGAAGGCTTCGCCGACCAGGAAGCCGAACACGTCACTGACTTCCATCAGCTCCACATCGGCGCGGTTGAGGATGCCGCTTTCGGTGATCACCATGCGCTCGCGCGGGATTTCCGGCAGCAGGTCCAGAGTGGTCTCCAGGCTGACTTCGAAAGTGTGCAGGTTGCGGTTGTTGATGCCGACCAACGGAGTGTCCAGGGTCTTCAGCGCGCGCTCCAGTTCCGGGGCGTCGTGCACTTCCACCAGCACGTCGAGGCCGACGTCCTTGGCCACCGAAGCTAGCTCGGCCATGCGCACGTCATCCAGCGCCGAGACGATCAGCAGGATGCAGTCGGCGCCGATGGCGCGGGCTTCCACCACCTGATACGGGTCGATCAGGAAGTCCTTGCGGATCACCGGCAGCGTGCAGGCCGCGCGGGCTTCCTTGAGGTAGGCGTCGCTGCCGAGGAAGAAATCGATGTCGGTCAGCACGGAGAGGCAGGCGGCGCCGCCCTCCTCGTAACTGCGGGCAATGCCGGCGGGGTCGAAGTTCTCGCGCAGGATACCCTTGCTCGGGGAAGCCTTCTTCACCTCGGCGATCACCGCCGGCTCACGGCGCTTGGCACGCTCCAGCAGGGCATTGGCGAAACCACGCGGGGCATCCGCGGCACGCGCCAGTTGCTCCAGCTCGGCGATGCTCACACGACTGCGGCGGTCGGCGACTTCTTCGGCCTTGCGGGCCAGGATCTTCTGCAGAACCGTCGGCACACTCACTGTGCGTTCTCCTCTCGGTAAACGGCGGTGAAGGCCGCCAGCTCTTCCATCTTCTCCCGCGCCAGCCCCGTGTGCAGGGCGTCGTGGGCCAATTGCATGCCTTCGTGCAGGCTGGTGGCCAGGTCCGCCGCATAGAGCGCGGCGCCGGCATTGAGCACGATCAGCTCGGCGGCCTTCTGCCCGGCCTCGGTCTTGCGCCGGCCAAGGGCATCACGGATCAGCTCCAGCGACTGCTGCGGGCTGTCCACGGTCAGGCCGATCAGGCTCTGGCTCTTGATGCCGAAGTCTTCCGGCTGCACTTCGTACTCGGTGACCACGCCGTCCTTCAGTTCGGCCACATGGGTCGGTGCGGCGAGGCTGAACTCGTCCAGGCCATCGCGCGAATGCACCACCAGGATGTGCTCGCTGCCCAGGCGCTTGAGTACCTCGGCCAGCGGACGGCACAGCGCCTGGCTGAACACGCCGACCACCTGGTGTTTCACACCGGCCGGGTTGGTCAGCGGGCCGAGCATGTTGAACAGGGTACGCAGGCCCAGCTCGCGGCGCGGGCCAGCAGCATGCTTCATGGCCTTGTGGTGGACCTGGGCGAACATGAAGCCGACACCGACGGTCTCGATGCAGCGCTTCACCTGGACGGGCTTGAGGTCCAGGTAGATGCCGGCCGCTTCCAGCAGGTCGGCGCTGCCGCTCTTGCCGGAGACCGCACGGTTGCCGTGCTTGGCGACTTTGCCGCCCGCCGCGGCGACGACGAAGGCCGCCGCCGAGGACACGTTGAAGATGTTCGCGCCGTCACCGCCGGTGCCGACCACGTCGACCACGTGCTTGAGGCTGTCCAGTTCGACCTGGTCAGCCAGCTCGCGCATCACCGCGACGGCGCCGACGATCTCGTCGATGGTCTCGCTCTTCATGCGCATGCCCATGAGGAACGCGCCGATCTGCGCGTCGGTGCACTGCCCGGTCATGATCTCGCGCATGACGTCCTGCATTTCCTCGGTGGACAGGTCCAACTGGTTGACCACGCGGTTGAGGGCTTCCTTGATATTCATGCGCGCACCCCGCCGGTCTGCTTGAGGAAGTTGGCCAGCATCTCGTGGCCCTGTTCGGAGAGGATCGACTCGGGGTGGAACTGCACGCCCTCGACGTTCAGCGCCTTGTGGCGCAGGCCCATGATCTCGTCGACCGAGCCGTCTTCCAGCGCCGTCCAGGCGGTGATCTCCAGGCAGTCGGGCAGCGTCTCGCGCTTGACCACCAGGGAGTGATAGCGGGTCTGCGTCAGCGGGTTGTTCAGGCCGGCGAATACACCCTGGTCCTTGTGGAACACCGGGCTGACCTTGCCGTGCATGACCTGGCGCGCCCGCACCACGTCACCACCGAAGGCCTGGCCGATGGACTGGTGGCCCAGGCACACGCCCAGCAGTGGCAGCTTGCCGGCGAAGCGTTCGATCACTTCCAGGGAAACACCCGCTTCGTTCGGGGTGCACGGACCGGGGGACAGGACGATGCGCTCGGGATTGAGCGCGGCGATCTGGTCGACGCTCAACTCATCGTTGCGAATGACGTGGATGTCGGCCTTCAACTCGGCGAAGTACTGCACCAGGTTGTAGGTGAAGGAATCGTAGTTATCGATCATCAGCAGCATGTCTGCTCGAACCTCATGATTGCACTGCTTTCGGATCGCGCCATCGTCGACACCCGTTGCGGCCTCGTAGGCTGCGCGAATCTGGCAATTATGCCAGCGGATGGGAGAAATGGACGCGTAAGAAGAGACCGGCGCTATGCCGGGAAAGAAGGAATCAGGCGCGCCAGCGCCAACGGGCGAATGCCTTGAGGAGGGAGGTGATGATGCGGGTGCGGTGGATCACGGTTGCGGTCTCGCCTAGCGATGGCCGAACAGTAGCCCAAGGCCGGGCGCCAGCGCAATACGCGCGGCGCCCCTGCCGACGAAGGTAGGACGTTTCACTGGCACGCCTGGAGGGCAGCACGCAGGCGGGTTTCGTAGGCCAGGTGTTGCTGACGTTCGGCCAGCAGCGCACGAACCTTGGTTTGCAGGTCGTCCGCCGGGCGCAGGGCGGTGGTGGCGAATCGGGGAGCTTCGATGGCCGGTGTCTGGCACGGCACCGGGATGGGAATACGGATTTCCACGGGCTTGGGTGAAGTCGCGGCGCAACCGGCGATCAACAGCGGGAAGATCAGCATGAGCACTTTCATGGCAGCAGCTCACGGTCGATCAGTTGACGAACCACCGCGCACTCTTCGCCCTCGCTGCGCTCCAGCAACAGTCGGTTTGCGGCATCTTCATGGCTTTGCGCCAGGTCACGGGCCTGGGCCAGGGCTCGCTCGGCGGCCTCCGCACGCTGGCGGGAGCTTTCAGCCAACGCGTCGAGTCGCTCGTTCTGCAGCACCAGCCGGGATTCCAGCGCCTTGCCGGCTTCGCTGCAGCGCGCCTGCTCGAGCTGCAGGCCCTGCAACTGCCCGCCATAGAAGCGCGACGCCAGCCAACCGCCGAACAGGCCACCCAGCAGGAAGCCGGCCATCCCCAGCGCCAGCCAGAAACGGCTCATCCCAGCACCTCCTGCGCACGCCGCCAGAGCAGCAAGCGCTCCTCCAGGCCATTGAGCCCGCCATTGATGCGCCGGGTAATGTCCTCGAAGCGCCCGGCGTCCGCCAGCTCGCCAAGTCCGTTGCGCTGCCACCACCAGGCGGCGGATCGACACGCCCAGCGTGGCTCCGCCAGCAGTTGCGGGCGGGCGACAAAGGGCTGTGCGAACCCTTCGCCAACCGAGCGGTAGTTGCTCCGTCCCGTCACCTGCAGCAGGCCGCGTCCACGAAAACGCCAGCCGTCGCCAGAGGCTTCGTCACCGTTTCCGTTGCGCCCGGCGTAGACGAGGTTGGCAATGCGCTCCGGCTGGTACGCCACCTCTCGCGCCA
The DNA here is from genome assembly GCF_020401845.1 of Pseudomonas sp. HS-18. Classification (NCBI taxonomy): domain Bacteria; kingdom Pseudomonadati; phylum Pseudomonadota; class Gammaproteobacteria; order Pseudomonadales; family Pseudomonadaceae; genus Pseudomonas; species Pseudomonas sp. HS-18. Next base: position 651,293 of record NZ_CP084413.1, on the reverse strand, counting down.
GCGCCGTGGGCGAGCCGTCGGCGCTGCGGAAGCGCCGGGGCCAGACGGCGGCCAGACGCTGGGCGCTGTAAGTCAGGCTTTCCACGCAGCGGGTCAGATGGGCACTTTCATGGCCGACCTGGGCGATGAAGGCAGCAACACGCGGCGGCGTGTCGATTCTGAATTCCCCCATGGCGGCGTCGAGTGCCGGAAGAAAAACGCCCGCGACAGGGCGGGCGTTGGGCAGGATCAGCAGCAGCTGGCGTTCGTCGATTTGCATATCAGCCGCCCTCCCCAGCCTTGCCCTTCCCCTGCGCCCCGCCGTTGCACTGCACCGTGGTGGTCCAGCCACCCGCGGAATAATGCTGGGTGACCGAGTCGATCAGGTAGCGGCCGTCGAGACCAGCCTTGAAGCCCTGCAGAACAATGGTCAGTTCGGCGAACAGATCGGCGCGACCGGGCAAGTCCAGCTGCACTTCAGCGCTGTTGCGATTGAACTCGGCCAACCGTGCCGCAGCGACGCGCCGGGCGGCTGCCTCGTCCGGCTGCGGGTGGCGGTCGCAATGCTCCGCGGCGATTTGTGAGGGTGCGTCCGGGTTGGTCACACGAACCTGCTTCTGCACGCCGTCGGCGCCGCGATAGGGCACCTTCACCGCTGCCACGACCTTGCGGTCATCCAGGGTAAAGCGGAACGAACCCACGTCCCCGCGTCCCAGCACCGGTATCTCCAGCGCCTGCCCACTGGCGCTGCGGCCAGACTGGCGCGGCTGCACCAGCAGGCAGTTGTTGGCCAGCTTAGCGGTGCAGTCGTACTGCCGGGCCAGCCGGGTGATGAAGTTGAAGTCCGACTCTCGAATCTGGTCGATGCGCGCGATCACTGTCTCGACATTGCACGCCGCGCGCCAGCCATTGCGCGCCGCGATATCCGCCACCACGTTCGCCAGGCTCATGCCTTCCCAACTGCCACTGCGGGCGGCCTTGCCCTGGCCGCGCATATCCCCGCTCTTGCCCTTGATCACCAGGTTGTCCGGCATGCCGCTGTAGGTCAGCGTATCCACCACATAGCGGCCCATGCGCGTAAGCGGGGCGCCGTCGTAGCCGAGGAAGACCTCCAGCGCCGCGCCGCGCCGGGGCAGCGTGACGGCGCCATCGCGGTCATCGATGGTGATCTGGAAGGTGTCGGACTCCAGGCCAGGCTTGTCGGTCAGTTGCAGTTCGATCAACCGGTCGCTGATCAGCGCAGTAATGTCCGCGCCGTCGGCGCTGATGCGGAAGGCAGGTTTCATAAGCCACCCTGAATGAAATGGCCCCGCCTGAGCGGGGCCTGGTTACTGAAGCGAATGCCGGTGGTCACTCCCACAAGCGCACGCTCTGGTCTGCCGGCACGAGCAGTTCCGGCAGGCGGATGATCACGCCGCCCCGTAACGGTTGAGCCTCATCGGCCAGTCCGGGATTGGCATCCAGCACGGCTTCCACGCAGCCATTGAGATGCCCGTAGCGCTGGTAGCAGAGGCGGTCCAGCAGATCGCCGTCAGCGCTTCTGACTATCGTCGTCGCCATAGCGGGTGAACTCCAGGTCGAGGGTTTGCTGACGCGGCACGCCATTGGCGAACAACGCCTCCTGCGTCTCGGTGATCTTGGTCAGGCACCAGTTGCCCAGGTCATCGCCGCGGCCGGTACCGAGATGGACCGGCTCGCTCAGCGCGGCGATGTCGCGCAGCATCCGCGGCTGGTTCCAGCCGACGCGCTGCGAGGCGTCGCCGGCACGGATGAACAGCGGCATGACCACGCCATTGAGCGTGAGCGTTTCCGGGCCCAGGCCGACGCTCTGCTGCGCGCTGCGCCGACCAAGCCGTGCCTGGTCCTTCCAGGCATAGCTGCTGGTGCGGGTCAGCCGCTGGAAGCCGGTGGTGTCGACGTTGAAGTAGTAAGTCTGCTCGGTCGACTTCAACGGGGTCATGATCAACAGGTGCTGCGGCACCTTGCACATCTGCTCGGAAGGGTCGAGCCTGGGTGCCAGCACCGAGCTTGGCAGGATGTCCTTCAGGCGCGGATCGATCTTGCCCAGCACCTTGTTCACCGCCTGGCCGGCATTGCTGATCTCTTCTCCCAGCTTCTCCACGTGCTCGTTGACCTCGGCCGCCACTTGCCTGGCCTTGTCGAGGTTCTTCTGCAGCTTTTCCTGCTCGGCCTGGGCTTTCTTCACCCCGTCCTGCAACTTGCCCTGGGCACGAACGATGCCATCGGTGACGCGCTTGAGCTTGGCGGCCGCCTCGGGCGTGACGCCGGGCAGGCCTTCGAGCGCTGCGACGCCGCTGCGAATGTGCAGCATTGCCTTGTCCACCGGTGCGGCGACCTGCTCCAGGTCGCGCCGGGCGGCCGTGGCAGCGCCCGCAATCATCCCGAGGCCGGTATTGAACTGTTCCAGATAGGTCATGGGGCCTCCCTACATGACGACGGTGTCGAACAGCGCATTGCGCTGCCTTTCCTGCTGGGCCTCAGCGATCAGCCGGCGCATTGCCGGGACCAGCTCATCCAGCAGTTGCTGCGGATTGACGATATTGCCCGCCACGTTGATGCTCACCTGCGGCGAAAAGGTCCAGCTGGCTGGAGCGTTGGCGGCCATAGCTGCGGCGACCGGAGCTGCCGGGGCCGGCGCGGCAGACTGCGATTTCGCTGCTTCGTCCGACGGACCGAACAGCGCGCCGACCCTGCCACCTATCCATTCGCCGACGGTCGCGCCGATGGCGCCGCCCACCAGCGTCCCCACGACGGGAATCGGAATCAGCGTGCCTAGCGCAGCACCTGCTGCCGCACCAATGGCCGAGCCTCCGGCCTTGCCGTAGCCGACGGCCTTCTGCGCAGGCGACTGGTCACTGGCATAGACCGAGGCAACATCGGCGATCGCCAACGCGGCATTGACCGGCCCGAAACGTCGCAAGCCCGCTCCAGCTTTCCGTACCAATCCGCCCGCCGCCCTTCCGATGCCGGAAGCACCCACGCGGCGTGCCAGGCCTGCGCCACGACGCAGGATGCCACCAGCGGCGCGACCGACACGCGAAGAGCGCACGGTTTGTGCCGCCCGGCCGAGCCATCCGGAGGCGGCTCCCGCGGCGCGTCCCAGGGTGGACCGGGCGCGCTGGAAGATACCGCCACGCGCCGCACTGCCCGAGCCGCCGGTTTTCGATTTTCCGCCGCCCTTGCCTTTGCCCTTGCCTTTCGGCCTGCCCTCGAGGAGACCGTCGCACACGCAGGCCGGCCAGTTGGTGACGAAGACATCCTGGACCTCGCGCTTGCCCCAGTTCCAGGGCATTGCATCATTGGCGTCCTCGACGAATTTCTTTGCATCGATCAGGGACTTCAGCGCCAGCAGACCACCGCCGACAAACTCCAGGGCGCCCTGATGGCTGAGCATGGCATCACCCATTCCCAGCATGGCGCCGGAAATCTTCTGCTCGCTGGCCTCCAACTGCCCCAGCGGAGATTCCTGATGTTGCTTGACGCCCTGCTGCAACAGGTCGGCCGGGGCAGCAGCCAGGGACTGCCTGGTCTGCAACAAGGCCTCAGCCTTCTGCGAGGCTCCTGGCCGCAACGAGGCCAGTCTGCCAAGCAGATCGCGGCTGAACAGCTCGACCGACGGCGCTTCCTTCTGACCACGCCACGCCACTGCACTCAACGCACGCTCCAGATCGGCGGCATTGTTGATGCCCCCCTTCTGCTGCAGGGCGCTGATCAGCTGTGCCGTCGTTTGCATCGACACGCCCTGCCCCTGGGCGAACCTGGCCGCCACCGGCAACATCGTGTCCATATCGCGGAGCGGCACCTCGCTCTCGGCCATCGCCTGCGCCAGGTCCAGCACCTTTTCGCGGGGCATCGCAGCAGCATCCGCCGCCATCACAACGCGCTTGCCCAATGCCGCCTCGGCGACCGGGTCGTAGGGTTGCCCTGCCGCTTCGCGAACCTGCATCAGACGCCCACGAAACGCGAGGCTCGCGCTCAGGGAAGATCGCGCGACATCACCGACAGAGTTCAGCTCGGACAACGACTTTGTCGCCGTTTCCATTCGCTGCCAATCGTTCGCCGGTGCGCTCGCCGCTGGCGCTACACCGACGGTGATTTTCGGCAAGCGAACCTCTGCCGGCCGCAGCCCCAGCAGATCGATGATCCGTCGCAGCGCCAGCCTGGTTTCCCCCGCGTTGCGCTCACTGGCGCGATGGCGGATATCCTGATTGTCCAGAACGGCATCGATGCCATCCACCAGCGTGCGCATGGGCAGACTTGCATCCAGTTTTCCAACGAGGGTTCCCAGGCGCACGGCGGAGTCCGTTATCACCCGGCCGAGCGTGCTGCCCAGACCGACGACAGCCGCCACCAGCACGTCCGGCTTTTCACTCATTTCCATTTCACTCGCCCTCTGACGACATTCGTCACTTCAACGACAAGGGAGCGCCGGTCACCCGACGCTCCGCGAGGGCGAACTAGCCCGCCTCGTCCCCCAGCCACCAACGCAGGTCGCTGAGGGTCATGCACTCCAGTTCGCCGGCCGTGAAGCCCGACTCAGTCGCCAGTCGCCGCGCCAGCTGGCGCATCAGCGCGAAGCTCATCGTCGTCCTCTCGCACCAGGCGAAAGTAGGCGTGTTGCAGGCGCTGGTAATCGCTGAGCTTGAGCCCCTCCAGGTCCTGACGGCTGACCTGCACCAGCGAGGCGAACAGTTGCAGCTCGCGCTCCTCGTCATCACTGGCCACCTTGCTGGCCAGGCGGATGTCACGCACGGTCGGCGCACGCAGGGTGAGGACGTCCACATCGACGCCGTTGCAGGAGGTCGGACGGGACAGCTTCACCACCGCCGCGTCCTCGGAAAGGCTCAGCCACGCGGGCTGTTTGACAGAGTCTTGCATCACGGCTCTCCTCAGACGCCCAGGTCGTTACGCATGGCGGCGAGCTGGTCGACGCCGTCGATCTTGCGCACCGAGTTGGCCGGGTCGATCTCGAACATCTCGCGGCCCTCGACTTCCAGCTTGTAGTAGGTGACCGCCACGCTGTAGGTACAGGCGGCCAGGTCGCCGGCTTTCCAGTCGCCCGGGTTGATCTCCTTGAGCAGGCCTCGGACGGTGGCGACCACCGGAACGGTGCCGCCCTTCTGGGTCTTGAAGGAGCCGCGGAAGGTGCCGTTGAATGCTCCCTGGTCGCTCAGGCCGAAAAACTTCATGGCCTCGCGGCGCGCTCCGTTGGTGGTGAACTTTGCCTCCATGGCCTCCAGGCCGACGTCGAGCAGGACCGGAGCGTCCATGCCTCCGGCACGGTACTCCTGGGTCTTCACCTTGAGGGTCGGCAGGGTCAGGGAGGGCACGTCACCGGCAAAGCTGACGCCGTCGACGAAGAGGTTGGTGTTGGTGAGGATCTGCGGAATCATCTGGGGTTCTCCTTAAGCTGCGTCCAGGACTTCGGTGAGCCACTGATCGGTCACCTCGACGCGGAAGTTGGGGTTCTCGGCAGGCGGTACATCGGTGAAGCGGATGTTCCAGTACACCTTGCCCTGGGCCAGTTGGCTGGCGGTGTTGAGTTCCGGGTCGGCATAGACCTCGAAGTCGATCACCGCGCCCTGGTTCTTCAGGTCGCGCATGAAGGCCTGCAGGCCCTCGGTGACGTCCTTCACGTAGGTCTTGGTGATGCCGCGGTCGACCGCCCACTTGTGCCCGGCGAGGATCGCGTCCATCACCATGTCCATGGTCCGCACGCGGGTCACGAAGGCCCACTTGGCGTCGCTGGAGAGGGTGCGGTTGCCCCACAGGCGGTAGCCGTCGTCGCGGATGATGGTGGTGATGTTGGCGTTGTTGAGCAGGTTGGCGCGGCAGGTCTCGTCGCCGTCGAGGAACTCGATGGGGCGGCCGGTGCCGGTGATGCCGAGCAGTTCCTTGTTCGACGGCGAGGACCAGAAGCCGTACTGGCTGTCGGTCCAGGCGAACAGCGCGGCGGCGTTGGCGGATGCCGGTGCGTCAACGGTGGCGCTGCTGGCGGTGTCCCAGTACTGCACGCCCGGATCGACCAGGTAGATGCGCTTGCTGCCGAACTCTTCGGCGTAGGCGATCGCCGCCTCGTCGGTGGTGTTGGGGCCGTCGACGATGGCGATGGCGCGCAGCTTCTCGGCCAGCGCGCCCATGGCGGTGCCGACCGCCTGGGTGGCGGAATGCTTCGGCGCGATCAGCAGGCGCGGCTGGGCGTTGAAGCGCGACTTGCCATCGAGCAGCGCCTGCAGGCCGGTACGCTGGCCGGCTTCGGTGACGCTGCCGATGATCGCGGAAGTCAGCTGTGCGGCATCCTCGACTTTCGCCACGCCCACCGCCACGACCACCGCGGCGGACTGGGTGAAGATGGCGGTGCAGGACTTGTAGATGGCCGATGCGGTACCGAAGGCGGCGGCCGCTTCACGCAGGTTGGTGAGCAGCACGGGCATGTCCGCCTGGGCAGTCAGCTTGGCATCGGGGGTGAAGGTATCCACCAGGCCGATGATCGAGGACGACGGCAGCGCAATGGTGCGCGCACCGACGTCGACATTGGTCACGGTGACGCCGTGAAAGAAGCTCATAGGGTTTTCTCCAGACATAAAAAAACCGCCGGGAGGCGGTTGGGTGGTTTGCCCATTCAACGAAGGTGAGGGCGGTTTTTCGAACAAGTAATGGATGATTTTGTGAGTCCTCATCGCGCCAAGATTGGATCAATGAAGACAACGCTCCGGTGAGACCTGTAACTAGATGCCCACTGCGAACCAACGGAAAGTCACAATTCCTGGCACAACCAAGTCTCCCGAGTTCATATACACCTTGCCTGCTCTGTAGACGACGAACTGGGAGTTGGTTATGGGGGACGCTCCTACCGGAATACAGCTGTTTCCTGCATCACACGCGATAACCTGGAAACAGGTGGAGGGAAACGGGAGTGTGAATGGGAAGTTGCCAGACGATGCCCCTTGGGCAATTGCAGCATTGCCCCACTGAACGATCAGGCCGCTGGGGAGCTTCTGATAGCCGTTGGCTTGAAGAAGCGATCCGAAGGCTGCAGAGCTACCAAGCTGTATACCGCCCCACGCATACCAGGAGGTCCCGCCGACATAAGCAACTGTAATAGTGTCACCGCCGCCCAGGACGAACGTGCGGGCCGTACCGTTACCTACGCCGTACAAACTCTGTCCGGCAGATGCCTGCACAGTCACGACCCCATTACCCGCATTATTGATCTGGAACGTAGCCCCTACCGCCTCGGAGGTGCCAATTGGCAGAGTTACACTGATAGTGTTTCCGCAGTTGATAATTTGGCCAGCCAAATCAAGCGTCAGGACGCGGGTCGTGTTGACACTAACCTGATTGGAATAGTTGCCAATCGCACGCTGCACGAACTCAGTTGTCGAGAGGCTGGTGTCTTTATCGAACTGGGGTGGTGTCGGTGCCGATGGATTGCCCGTAAATACAGGTGAAGCCAGCCGAGCCAACCCGTTGGTAATGTTCTGAAACGTCAGCGCAGTAGTGCCAAGTACAATGACGCCATCGCTCACCAACTGCCAAACGCTGTCAGCCTGTGCGACACCGCTCTCCACCGTCACTGTAAGGCCGGGCGTCACTTCACTGATGTCGTCAGCATCCGTCGCTCGTTTCCAGGTTCCGACGACAACGACATAGATACCATTGTCGGCTGCATTGCTCTGGTTCTTCACCAACACTCGGTCACCGACTGCCAGCGCGATGCCATCCACCGTCTGCAATCCGCTCAGCGTAATACTCGCGGTAGTGGCCGCCCGCACGGACTGCTTGTAGTCCAACCGATTCAGCGCCGTGACAATGGAATTATCCACATACTCCCGCGTCGCCAACACCACACTCGGATCGATCTTCAGCTCCACCGACGCGGCGTTGCTGACGATCAGTACGATGCGCACGGTCTGGGTGCGGCCGCTGCCTTCGGCCAGTTGCGGTTTATAGGAGGGCGCGCAGTTGGCGTAGGCGATCAGCGCGCCGGCTTCGTCGTACAGGCCCATCTCGCGGATCCACCAGCCACCCACGTCCTCGGGGATGACCTGTTCGGCGATGATCTGCGAGCTGTTCGCCGGGTCGACACTCAGCCGGTTCAGCGGCGCACGACGGACTTCGTTGACCAGAGTCGTGCGGCTGGCATCGGGCGTCGGTACGTTGCCGCCGCCGTCGCCGACGGCGAGCTGGGTGATTTTCAGGGAGGTGCCCAGCGCAGTGGCATTCGCCAGCTTGCCGGCACCGATCGTGGTGAGTAGTGCGTAGTAGGTTACTGCCATGGGTAGACACTCAAGCTATCGATGGTGTGCTCCCGGCCCGGCAAGCCGTGGCTGCCGATCGCTTCGATCACATCCGGGAGGTAGGGGTAGACGGTGACGATGTCGCCGTCGTATTGCCCGGAGCCGACGGTGATCCGCCCCTGGGATTCCAGGCTGATATCCAGCCCGATGAGGTGCCGCGTGAGCGGCTTGGCGTCCTCGATCAGACGCTCCACCTCCTGGTACATTTCTTCGCTGATACCGCTGTCGAGTACGCCGATGCGCAGGCGGAAGGTGCCCGGCTCGCCCATGGGCGAGCCCTGCCACCACTCGATGATCTCGATCAGGTAACCCAGCGGCTCGATCACCCGCCGGAGCGCGGCGATGGTTCCCTTGTGCTGATGGATGCGGAACGCAGCGGCCACCGCCTTGCGCTTCACCGCCTCGTTCCAGGCCGGATCCCAGCGATCCACCGACCAGGCCCAGGCGAGATACGGCAGCAGCGCGACCGGGCAGCGTTGCGGGTCCATCAGCTCGCGCAGCGGCACCGGCAGGTCGCCGACCTGCACATCGGCCAGCGCACGCTCCAGCGGCGTCGAGTTGATCGGCAGCAGGCGGCTACTCATCGGAGCCACCGACGCGGATCTGGTAGCCGCTGCAATAGGCCGCCTGGGTGGAGTCGAGCACCACGTCGGCTGCCGGCTTCGCCAGTTCGACACGCTGCACGCCTTCCACATGCAGGGCGGCAAACAGCGCGCTACGACGGATATCCCGGCCGATGCGGCGCTGGGTAGCGATGTAGCTCTGCAGCGAAGCCTCGGCAGCCTGCTGGATCAGCTCGGCCTCCGGCCCCGGGTAGATGTAGAGCACGGCATCGACCTGGTAAGGCACGATGGCGGCGGACTGCACCGTGAGGCGGTCGCCTACCGGGCGCACATCCTCATCGTTCAGAGCCGTGCGCACCGCCTGGAGCAGCTCTTCCGAGGCAGCGCCGTTGCCCTCGGAAGACAGCACGCTGACCAGTGCTTCGCACGGCTGCGGGCTGACCGCCGAGACATCGGCGATACGCCCGTCGGCGCCGAGCGCGAAGGCCACATAGGCGTTGCGCGGGCCGGCCACCGAAAGCTGATCGAAGGCCAACTGGGTGCGGTTGCGCAGCGAGTCGTCGCCCTCCAGCACGGCCGGTGTCGGCGGCGAGGTGGTGGCGTCCGCCTGCTGGATCACCAGGCGCTTGACGTTGTAACCGGCGGCCAGTTGATCGAGGTCGCCCTGGGTCGCGTAGCCGAGCATCACGGCACGGGCGGCGTCGTTGATCCGGGCGCGCAGCAGCAGCTCCCGGTAGGCCGCCAACTCCAGCAGCTTGACCACCGGATCGGACTCCAGCGCGGCGCTCCAGGCCTCCCCCATGGCACCGCGGAAATCCGCCAGCAGCTCGTCATAGAGGCTCTCGTAGTCGAGGTTTTCCACCACTTCCGGGGCGGGCAACTGGGACAGGTCGATGAGGCTCATGCCGCCACCTCCAGACCGACTTCGTCCCCCAGATAGATGCCGCGCAAGCGCAGCGAAACGCGGCCGCCCATCACCGCCGTCACCTGCACGGAACTCAGGCGCAGGCGCGGCTCCCAGCGGCCGATGGCGCGGGCCACTTCCGCCTGCACCGCGCCCTTCCAGCCCTCGGTCACCGGCAGGTCGACCATGCGCCGCAGGCGACTGCCGTACTCGGGGCGCATGCGTCGACTGCCCAGCGGCGTACCGAGGATGTCCTCGATGGATTGTTTCAGGTGTGCCAGCCCACTGAGCGGCTGACCGTTGCGCCGATCCATGCCGATCATGGCCGCGCCCTCCGCCACTCAGGGTGCGCACAGGATTCTTTGCCCATGGCAGGTCTCCAGAAATGCAAAGGCCCGCACATGGCGGGCCCGGGTTGATGATCGACTGTCGTCAGTGGGTGTGGTGATTGCTGTTGCCGGCGGTGTCCATGATCGAGCCGGTGCTGCTGATATTGCCGTTCACCGTCAGCGCGCCCTTGATGTTCACCGGCCCGGTCAGCTGGATGCTCGCGGCAGAGACGGTCACCGCACCCGGATCGATCACCACCTGGGTGCCACCGACCTTCACCGTTGCACTGCCGGCAGGCAGTTGCAGGTCGTAGCGATGTGCCTGCCAGTCGTAGCTCAGCACCGCGCCATCGGGGAAATGCCAGCTCTCCACCTCACCGCGATTGTTCGGTGCAGCCGCTGCCGCCCCGAACAAGCCGGGCACGAAGGTGCCCATCGCGGCCATGCCTGACGGGCTCAGCAATACGCCCTGCTCGCCCAGGCTCGGCGCGCGCCAGTGCCGAGCGGCACCAGCGGCCTGTGCGTGCCAGCGCACCCAGGCGCTGGTCCACTCGCCGGACCGCACGCGTACCCGCGCCGCCGCCAGGTCCACCGCTACCACCTCGCATGGCATGACCAGCGCAGCCAGCATGCGGTCGTGCTCGGCACTCACGTAGTCCTGGTTCATTGCAGCGCTCCAGGATCGAAGTAGTCGTCCTCATGGCCGGGACCGGTCTCGGGTTCGAACCCCAGCACCAGGCTGCCCGGCGGCTGGTCTTCCCACGGCCATTCCGTTTCACCGAGCAATACCGGTTGCTGCCACTCGACCAGCCACGCCCGGCACGTCGCCAGCGCAGGACTTTCGCTGTCCGGCTGGGCCTGGATGAAGCTGACCGGCTCCAGTTCCAGCCCCCAGTTCTGGGCGCGCAATAGCATGGCCAGCGCGGCGACGTTGCGCAGTGCAAAGGCCTCGGCTTGCGCGTCATCCCTTGCTACCAGAATGCGCGCCTGGAGTCGGCAGACCAGTGCGGTCTGCCCATTGCCGGGATCACGGCCGGGTAGCAGGCCGGCGTACTCCAGCGCCAGCGCAGGAAGTGTCGCCGGCGCTTGCTTGAGTGGGCCACGCAGAAAGGCGCCGATCTCGGTCAGTCGCGTGGATAGCGCCTGCTCCACCGTGTCGAGCAGCAGGGCGAGGGTCAAAGGTTGTTCGGACATGTCGTCTCCTTGAAGCATCACTCTTGTCCGCGTTCGCTCGGCGGCAGTTCGCAGACGCCCAGGCGCTTCGCCGCCCAGCGTTCATAAAGGCCGACGGCGATCTCCGCACCGGCCGCCGCGGTCAGGCTGCCGATGGCCGCAGCGAGGGTCAGCGAGGCGCCGCAGGCCATGGCCAGGAACATCACCGCCATGCCGCAGACGATGGAAGCGCCGGAACGCAGCGCCAGGCGTCGCAGCAATCGCCAGCCGCCCAGGCCCGCCTTGTCGGCGCGCCACATTTCACCGCTGATGCCGCCCGCAACCGCAAGCAGGATCAGCCCCCACAAAGGCACGTCGGCCAGGGTCTGAGGTTCGTTGCCCATTGGCTCACCTTGGATAAAGACGCCCGCGAACGGGCGAAACCGGCGGCTATCAGCCGGCCGGGGATCACTGCCGGCAAGCTCGCCGGCCGCCCGCCGAATCGGCGGTTCAAAAAACGCGGGCATGAAAAAGCCCGGCGCTGAGACCGGGCTTTTCGGGGTTTCGCGTTGTGCTCCCTGGGGACGCACCTTTACAAGAATGACTACTTTTTACCCCCCGATTCCCGCCGGAACAAGGCTTCTTAGGGAATGCGCTGCAATACGCAGATGACACACCGTAATGTGCTGCCGAAACGCCGAAATCCAGCGTCTGAAATTTCAGAGCACCTTGCTCATCAGCACGGTGGTAAAGCCGCTGTGCCACTCCTCATCCGGGTAGAAATCGACCTCCGCATAGCCCTGCTTGCCATAGAAAGCGCGCGCCTGCTGGTTGAAGGTGTCGGTCTCCAGCCGGGCCCGGGCGAAACCTGCTGCGCGGATATTCCGCTCCGCGTGATCCAGCAACACAGCACCAATGCCACGGCGCTGCTGGCCGGGTGAGACGTGCAGGGCATCGATGAAGTCGTCGCGCCAATCGAGCAGGCCGACGATCTCGCCATCGATGCAGGCGACCTGGAAATGCGGCAGGCGCTCGCGCACATAGGCGACGGTATGTGCGGAAGACTCGAAGCGCGCGATGGCTTGGGCACTGAGCGCGGGCTTCCAGGTGGCTTCATAGGTTTCGCCGAGGATGCGCAGGATGGCATCGGTGTCGGACGGTTCAGCGCGGCGGAGAAGAATAGGCGTTTTCATGGGGCGCGAGCATAGCTCAAGGCACCCCAGGAAAAGCACGAAGCCCGGCGCAGGGCCGGGCTTCGGAAGGGCAGGAAGGATTCAGGCAGCGCGGCGCATCAGCCGCGACTGGATGCTCTGGTGCGCCACATGCAGGCGCAGGTAGAAGGTGTTGCGGCTGCAGCGGCAGTGCCGGTACTTCTGTGCGGCTTCGCTGTCGCGGTTGAGGTAGTGCTCGGTGACGACGTCCTTCTGCTCGTCCGGCAACTGGTTGATGATCAGGTCCAGTTCGGCGACGCGATCGAGGATCACCTTGCTGCCCCGGGTACCGCGGATCATTTCGCCCCTGTTGGCAATCATCATCGCCAGCAGGTTGCCCCCCGCGTAACCACCGCCGGCGCTACCCGGATTGTGCATTTCCTCGGCCCAGAGCTTGAGCATTTCATCGATTGGCTTGATCACGGCATTGCTCCCTGGCGGCTCAGTGCCGCCGCTCCAGTTCGTCCATTGCCTGGCAGTCGATGCAGCGCGTACAGCCCGGCGCGGCCAGTCGACGTGCGGGTGGAATATCGTCGCCGCAGTCTTCGCAATACTCGGAGGAGCTGACCGCCAGGCGGGAACGGCGGCTGTGCAGCAGGTCTTCGATCCGGTCGAGCACCAGATCGTTGGCGTAGTCAGCGATATCAGCCACGACGCACCTCCGTATCGACGGCGGGTGCGCAATGCCTGGCGTGTTGCAGGTGTTGATTCATGAAGGTCCTCCTGGCGACCTGCCCTCCGTGGTCGCCGAGCCTTCGGTCGGCCTGTGGTGGTCAGTCGCGATCTGTTCGTCGCGGACGCCTGACCATCGTGGCGGCGTCCCTTGCCGGTGCGCGGGCAGCACCTCCCTGGCCTGCCCGCGCCCTCCAGCCTGCCCGGCGCATCGCGCTTCGCAGGCAACCCGCGGCGCCCTTGCCGCGGAGAGGGGGAAGCCGTTCGCCTCCCTTCAGCCGAACCGGTATTCATCGCTTCGGTCGGCTGCTGGCTTTATGATTACAACCATGGCTATATTTAGTCAACACCAAAGCTATTTACAGCCTACAACCCAGGAGGTAGAGTGCCCCCATGGAAAACTCACCCTCATCGACGCTGGCAGACCGCCTCAAACAGGCGATGGCCTCGCGTAACCTGAAACAGGAAACCCTGGCCGAAGCCGCCGGGGTTTCGCAGAACACCATCCACAAGCTGACCTCGGGCAAGGCGCAGAGCACGCGCAAGCTGATCGAGATCGCCAGCGCCCTGGGCGTCTCGCCGACCTGGCTGGCGACCGGAGAAGGCTCGCCGGCGGCCACCACCAGCGCGCCGGTAGTGCGCCCGGCCGATGGCAGCCCGCTGCGGCTGGAACCGCTGCACCCATGGGATAGCGACACACCGTTGGACGAGGACGAAGTGGAACTACGCCTGTACAAGGAAGTGGAACTGGCGGCTGGCGCCGGCCGCACCGCGGTGCGCGAGATAGAGGGGCGCAAGCTGCGTTTCTCGTACGCCACCTTGCGCGCTGCGGGGGTCGACCCGGCGGCGGCGATCTGCGCCCAGCTCACCGGCAACAGCATGGAGCCGCTGATCATGGATGGCTCCACCATCGGCATCGACACGGCCACCACGCACATCACCGACGGTGAGATCTACGCCCTGGAACACGAGGGTATGCTGCGGGTGAAGTTCGTCTATCGCCTGCCTGGCGGCGGCATCCGCCTGCGCAGCTTCAACCGCGATGAATACCCTGACGAGGAGTACCCGGCGGAGCAGTTCGACGGCGGGCAGATCCGCATGATCGGCTGGGTGTTCTGGTGGTCGACGGTACGCCATCGCCGCGCACCGACCCTGGTTCGCTGAGCGTCGCCTGCCGGTCATGAACCCCGCTTCGGCGGGGTTTTCTCTGCGCGGCGATTGAAAATAAATACAACCTTTGCTATATTTTCTCCTGTCGCCACCACCATCGGAACAGGAGAGTCCCATGCAGTCGACCACCGATATTCGCCCCGCCCCGCGCCCGGAGACGGTGAGCCTGGTCTATCAGATCTTCGGGGACGTCCTGGTGCCGCTGGAGCAGGTGCGCGAGCGCTGGTTCCGCAACCTGAACCGGGAGAATTTCAGCAAGGCATTGTCCTGCGGGCGCATCGCCCTGCCGGTGACCACGCTGGATGACAGCCACAAGGCGATGCAGTACGTCGCGGTGGATCATCTGGCGGCTTATGTGGAAGAGCGCTCGCAGAAGGCCGATGCCGCGTTGGCCCAGCGCAAGGCGGGCTTGCAGGTGGTGGAGGCGCGGCAGGCAGGTTAAGTCCCAGCGTGCGATGCATCATCTGCTGTGCCATTAGGGCGCTTCGGCGCGGGGATCAGCCCTCTCCTCAAGGGAGAGTGGCAGTCTGGAGTCGACAGTAAGTCACTTAGGCAAGCGGCAATCACAAAAGTAAAAGCCCCGCCGAAGCGGGGCTTTTTCAGTCAATCAGCAACTCAATCGCGACCATGCGCCTTGGCAGTGTGCTCGGCCAGCGCGACGGCGCGGAACATGGCGCGGCGCTTGTTGATGGTTTCTTCCCACTCTGCCGCCGGCACCGAGTCGGCGACGATACCGCCGCCGGCCTGCACGTGGAGTTCGCCGTTCTTGATCACCGCGGTGCGAATGGCGATGGCGGTATCCATGTTGCCGTTCCACGCGAGATAGCCCACGGCGCCGCCGTAGACGCCACGCTTGACCGGCTCCAGCTCGTCGATGATTTCCATGGCGCGGATTTTCGGTGCGCCGGACAGGGTGCCGGCCGGCAGGATG
This sequence comes from Pseudomonas sp. HS-18, assembly GCF_020401845.1. Lineage (NCBI taxonomy): Bacteria > Pseudomonadati > Pseudomonadota > Gammaproteobacteria > Pseudomonadales > Pseudomonadaceae > Pseudomonas > Pseudomonas sp. HS-18. The sequence continues at coordinate 636,061 of NZ_CP084413.1, read as the reverse complement.
GCGCGCAGGGCGTCCATTGCCGAGAGCTCCGGCTTGAGCTGGCCGTTCACGTTGGACACGATATGCATGACGTTGGAGTAGCGCTCGATCACCATCTGCTCGGTGACCTTCACGCTGCCGGTCTGCGACACGCGACCGACGTCGTTGCGGCCCAGGTCGATGAGCATCAGGTGCTCGGCGATTTCCTTGGCGTCGGACAGCAGGTCTTCTTCCAGCGCGCGGTCGGCCTCTTCGGTCGCGCCACGCGGGCGGGTGCCGGCGATCGGGCGAACGGTGACTTCGCCATCTTCGACGCGCACCAAGACTTCCGGCGAGCTGCCGACGACATGGAAGTCGCCGAAGTTGAAGAAGTACATGTACGGCGTCGGGTTGAAGCAGCGCAGCGCGCGGTAAAGGTCGATGGGCGCAGCGCTGAAGTCGATGGACATGCGCTGCGACGGTACGACCTGCATGCAGTCACCGGCGAGGATGTATTCCTTCACGGTATCCACCGCCCGCTCGTAGTCCTCGCGGGTGAAGCTGGCGCGGAATTGCGGCTCCGGGGCGTTGACGGCGCTGAAGTCCAGGCCGCGGCGCGGAGTGATCGGCTGGCGCAGGCGCTCCAGCAGCTCGTCCAGTTGCGCCAGGCCCTTGTCGTAGGCATCGGCCTGGGCCGGGTCAGCGAGGACGATCGGGTGCATCTTGCCGGCGAGGTTGTCGAACACCACCACCGCGTCGGAGACCATCAGCAGGATGTCCGGATTGTTCAGCGGATCGGGATTCGGGCACTGCGCCAGGCGCTGCTCGACATAGCGCACGCAGTCATAGCCGAAGTAACCCACCAGGCCGCCGTTGAAGCGCGGCAGGCCGGCGATGGTCGGCACGCGGTAGCGATCCTTGAACGCTTCGACGAAGGCCAGCGGGTCGGCACATTCGAAGCTCTCGGTCTCGACGCCGTCGACCTTGATGCTCGCCTGGTGGCCGTAGACGCGCAGCACGGTGCGGCTGGGCAGGCCGATGATCGAGTAGCGACCCCACTTCTCGCCGCCCTGCACGGATTCGAGCAGGTAGGTGTTCGGACCGTCGGCGAGCTTGAGGTAGATCGACAGCGGTGTGTCGAAGTCGGCAAGGGTTTCGCAGGTCAGAGGAATGCGGTTGTAGCCTTCGGCGGCCAGGCGCTGGAATTCTTCGCGGGTCATGATCAGCCTCGTGGAATAAGAGCCTGTTTAGGATCTCGCGAGCTAGAGCGGAACAAGGCGAAATCGCTTGAGAGAGCGGAGTTTACACGCAGTAAATGAGCATCTCGAAAGCGATTTCAACGCAGTGCCGCCGACGCGCAGCAGATAGTAAACGGGCTCTGAGGGGGAAACGGACTTGGGTGCACACACGCCGGTCGTACCGGCCAAAGGATGTCAGGCGCGCCAGCGCCAGCGGGCCAGGGCCTTGATGACTTTCATCCAGAGTGTGTGGGGAGCCGTTTCCACGGTGCTGTCTCGCTGAGCGGGTTTTGAAGCGGAGTCGGGCAACACTATCGCTTTGCCCGAGTCGAAGCAAGGCAGCAGATGGCGCAGGTCGTCGAGCACCAGCGTCGGGGTTTCTTCGGCAATGGGGCGGCCGTGGTTGTAGCCGTAGCTCAGGCCAACGCTGCGCACGCCGGCGGCCTTGGCCGCAAGGATGTCGTTGCGCGAGTCGCCGACGAACAGCGCCTGCTCTGCCGATACACCGGCCATCTTCATTACGAACAGCAGCGCGGCCGGGTCGGGCTTCTGCTGCGGCAGGGTGTCGCCGCCGATGATCCAGCGGAAGAACTTGCCCAGCTTCATCTCGTCCAGCAGCGGGCCGACGAAGCGCTCGGGCTTGTTGGTGATCAGCGCCAGCTCGACGCCGCGCTTCTTCAGCCACTTCAGCGTCTCGATGACGCCGGGGTAGACCACGGTCAACGCGTGGCTGTCGGCGTAGGCGTCCATGAAGAGTTCCAGCGCGCGCTCGGTGTCTTCCTCGCTGACACTTTCATGCTCGATGTCGCCCGCCAGGGCGCGGCGCACCAGCACGCGCGCGCCGTTGCCGACCCAGTGACGCACGGCGTCCAGGCCGGCCGGCTGGCGCCCGAGCGCCAGCAGCATCTTGTCCACCGCCGCGGCGAGGTCGGGGACCGAGTCCACCAGGGTGCCGTCCAGGTCGAACATCACCAGACGCGGCAGCCCGGCGAACGGCAGTTGTGCAGCGCTCATCACTGGCGCGCCTGCGCCAGCTCGGCATGCATGGCGCGAATGACCTCGGCGTAGTCCGGTGCGTTGAAGATGGCGGAACCGGCGACGAAGGTGTCGGCGCCAGCAGCGGCGATCTCGCGGATGTTCTTAACGTTCACCCCGCCGTCGATTTCCAGGCGGATATCGCGTCCGGAAGCGTCGATCAGCGCGCGGGCTTCACGCAGCTTGTCGAGGGTGCCGGGGATGAACTTCTGCCCGCCGAAGCCGGGGTTCACGCTCATCAGCAGGACCATGTCGATCTTGTCCATCACGTACTTCAGCGCGTCCAGCGGGGTGGCCGGGTTGAATACCAGCCCGGCCTTGCAGCCACCGTCCTTGATCAGTTGCAGGGAGCGGTCGATGTGCTGGGTGGCTTCGGGGTGGAAGGTGATGTAGGTGGCGCCGGCTTCGATGAAGTCGCCGATGATGCGATCCACCGGGGAAACCATCAGGTGCACGTCGATAGGCGCGGTGACGCCGTACTTGCGCAGGGCCGTACAGACCATCGGGCCGATGGTCAGGTTCGGCACGTAGTGGTTGTCCATCACATCGAAGTGGACGATGTCGGCGCCGGCGGCGAGCACCTTGTCGACGTCCTCGCCCAGACGGGCGAAATCGGCGGACAGGATCGACGGAGCGATGGCGTAGGGTTGCATGGCACACCTCTGTGGGCGGAAATCACGGATGGCGCGCATTGTAGCCGCTCGGACGGCTGGAAGGGGACTGGGCCGATAGTCGATGCCGAGCGGGGCAAGCCCAGGCGGAAATTCAGGCAAAAAAAAATCGCGGACCGGTCCCGCCGCCGTGGGTGAGCACGGCGACGGGAACGTCCGCGAAACACTGTGAACTCAGGAAGTCGGGGCGGTACGCAGTTTCTCGCTGCGGCCGCGCAGCCACTCGAGGGTCAGCAGGAGCAGGACGGAGAAACCGATCAGCAGGGTCGCCGCGGCGGCGATGGTCGGGCTGAGGTTCTCGCGGATGCCGCTGAACATCTGACGCGGCAGGGTGGCCTGCTCGGGGCCGGCAAGGAACAGGGTCACCACGACTTCATCGAAGGACGTGGCGAAGGCGAACAGCGCACCGGAAATCACGCCGGGAGCGATCAGCGGCAGGGTGACCTTGAAGAAGGTCAGCACCGGCGGCGCGCCCAGGCTGGCGGCGGCGCGCACCAGGTTGTAGTTGAAGCCCTGCAGGGTCGCCGACACGGTGATGATGACGAAGGGCACACCGAGCACCGCGTGGACGATGATCAACGAGATATAGCTGTTGCCCAGGCCCAGCGGCGCGAAGAACAGGTAGCTGGCCACGCCGATGATCACCACCGGCACGACCATCGGCGAGATCACCAGGCTCATGATCAGCGCCTTGCCGCGGAAGTCGCCGCGGGTCAGGCCAATTGACGCCAGGGTGCCGAAGACCATCGCCAGCACGGTGGCCGCCGGGGCGACGATGATGCTGTTGGTCAGCGCGCGCATCCACTCGGCAGAGTTGAAGAAGTCGGCGTACCAGCGCAGGGAGAAGCCCTGCAGCGGGTAGACCAGGAAGGTGCCGGAGTTGAACGACAGCGGCACGATGACCAGTACCGGCAGCACCAGGAACAGCAGGATCAGGCCGCAGAGGATGCGCAGGGTGTAGAACCACACGCGCTCGATCGGGGACATGTAGGGGCTCAGCATCTTCTTCTCCTCATCAGCCCAGGCGCAGGCGGCTCGCGCCCACCAGCCAGCCATAGATCACATAGAGCACCAGGGTGGCGAACAGCAGCAGGCCGCCCAGGGCCGTGGCCATGCCCCAGTTGATGGTGGTGTTGGTGTAGAAGGCGACGAAGTAGCTGACCATCTGGTCGTTCGGGCTGCCCAGCAGCGCCGGGGTGATGTAGTAGCCGATCGACAGGATGAACACCAGCAGGCAACCGGCGCCGACACCGGCCACGGTCTGCGGGAAGTACACCTTCCAGAAGCTGGCGAACGGGTGGCAGCCCAGGGAAATCGCGGCGCGCATGTAGCTGGGGGAAATGCCCTTCATCACGCTGTAGATCGGCAGGATCATGAACGGCAGCATGATGTGCACCATGGAGATGTACACGCCGGTGCGGTTGAACACGAGCTGCAGCGGCTGGTCGATCAGGCCCATCTTCAGCAGCGCGCCGTTGATCAGGCCGCCCGACTGCAGCAGCACGATCCACGCAGCGACGCGCACCAGGATCGAGGTCCAGAACGGCAGCAGCACCATGATCATCAGCAGGTTGGACTTGCGCGTCGGCAGGATCGCCAGCAGGTAGGCCAGCGGGTAGGCCAGCGCCAGGCAGATCAGGGTGATCACCGCGCCCATCCAGAAGGTGCGGGCGAAGATGTCCAGGTAGATCGACTGGTCAGGCGTGGCGCGGGCAATCTCGCCCAGGTCGTCGATGCGGTGATCGAGCGCCGCCAGCAGGTAATAGGGCGTGACGGAGCTGGCGTTGCGGCGGATCGCCTGCCAGTAGGCCGGGTCGCCCCAGCGCTCGTCGAGGGCTTCCATGGCGTCCTTGTACGACGCCGGCTGCTCCTTGAACGGCAGCGCGCGGGCAGTCTTGGACAGCAGGCTGCGGTAACCGGCCAGCTCCATGTTCAGGCGCTTGGACAGGTCACCGATGGTCTGGTTCTTGCGCGCAGCGACCAGGTCTTCGCTCAGCGCCTTGTACACCGCGTCCGAGGGCAGCGATTTGCCGTCCCATTCAGCGATGGCATTGACCGTCAGCGGCATCGCGCCGACGACCTCGGGGTTGTTCACGCTCTTGTAGAGCAGCGCCGCAATGGGCACCAGGAAGGTCAGCAGCAGGAAGACCAGCAGGGGCAGCACCAGCGCCTGGGACTTCAGACGGTTCATCCGCTCCGCGCGCGCCAGGCGCTGCTTGAGGGTGGGGCCGGCGACCTCGTTCAGAGACACAGCGGTGGCCATAGCGAACTCCGGTAAAACAGGCCGCCTTAGGAGCGGCCAAGGTGTGGTGTCAGGAGGAGCCGCCGCGAGGGGGAACGGCGGCTCCGGTCCGTCGCGGCTCGGGCAGCCGCGACGGTTAGGACGTTACGCGAGTCGTCGACAAAACTGAGCGAAGCGGTTCTGGCTAGGCGCCTGGCTGCAGACAGTACCCGGCCAGGCAACAACGCCAGAACAGTTTTGCCGGCGACTCTTACTTGGCAGCCCAGGCGTTGAAGCGCTGCTCCAGCTGCTCGCCGTAGTCAGCCCAGAAGGTCACGTCCATGCCCACCTGGCCCTGCATGTTTTCCGGGGTGGTCGGCATGTCTTTCAGCAGGTCCTTACTCAGCAGCGGTACGGCGTTCTTGTTGACCGGGCCGTAGGCGATGTTCTCGGAGTAGGTCTTCTGCTGCTCGGGCTGGACCGAGAAGGCGATGAACTTCAGGCTCTCGTCCTTCTTCTTGGCGCCTTTGGGGATGGCCCAGGCGTCGAAGTCGTAGATGCCGCCGTTCCAGACGATCTTCAGGTTGCTCTCTTTCTGCACGGCGGCGATGCGGCCGTTGTAGGCAGAGCTCATGACCACGTCACCGGAGGCGAGGTACTGCGGCGGCTGGGCGCCGGCTTCCCACCACTGGATGTTCGGCTTGATCTGGTCGAGTTTCTTGAAGGCGCGGTCCTGGCCTTCTTTGGTGGCCAGCACCTTGTAGACGTCCTTGGGCGCGACACCGTCGGCCATCAGGGCGAATTCCAGGGTGTACTTGGCGCCCTTGCGCAGGCCGCGCTTGCCCGGGAATTTCTGGGTGTCCCAGAAATCGGCCCAACTGGTCGGCGCGCTCTTCAGTTTGTCGGCGTTGTAGGCCAGCACGGTGGACCAGACGAAGAAGCCGACGCCGCAGTTGCTGACGGCGCCCGGCACATAGTCTTCGGCCTTGCCGAGGATGGCCGGGTCGATTTCTTCGAACAGGCCTTCGTCACAGCCGCGGGCCAGTTCCGGCGATTCGACTTCCACCAGGTCCCAGGAGACGCTGTTGGTGTCGACCATGGCCTTCACCTTGGCCATCTCGCCGTTGTATTCGCCGGCGACGATCTTGTTGCCGGTGGATTTTTCGTAGGGCTCGTAGAACGCCTTCACCTGGGCGTTCTTGTTGGCACCGCCGAAGGACACCACGGTCAGGTCGGTGGCGGCCATGGACTGGGCCGCAAAGGCCACGCCCAGAGTCAGCGCTGCGAGTTTGAGCCCCGATGCTTTCAAGGACTTCGACATTATTGTTGTCTCCACAGTGTGCAGTTTGTTTTTCTTGGATGCGTCCGGGAGTGGCCGGTCCGCTTTCGTTACGCCGCGGACAGAGGGTCGAGCGCGCGGACGTGCTCGACTTCCCAGCCCAGCGGAACCACGTCGCCAACACTGAGCGCGGGATCGAGCTCGGCGATCGGCTGTTTGACGAAGAAATCGGTACGGCCGCAGACCTCCAGGCGAATGCGCACGTGGTCGCCCAGGTAGATGAATTCGGCGACACGGCCGGAGAAGCGGTTCACGCAGTTTTCACTGTGGCCGTTGAGGCGCACGCGCTCTGGGCGGATCGACAGGCTGACGGTGTCGCCGACATTGCCGACGTTGACCGCCAGCGCCTCGACCTTCTCGCCACGGGCCAGGCCAACGGTGCAGCGGTCGCCATCGCGGGCCTGGAGCTGGCCGGCGATGCGGTTGTTCTCGCCAATGAAGTTGGCGACGAAGGAGTTGCGCGGGTGCTCGTAGAGCTCGGCCGGCGGGGCGATCTGCTGGATCTCGCCCTGGTGGAACACGGCCACGCGGTCGGACATGGTCAGGGCTTCGCCCTGGTCGTGGGTCACGTAGACCACGGTCACGCCCAGGCGCTGGTGGATGTGCTTGATCTCCATCTGCATGTGTTCACGCAGCTGTTTATCCAGCGCACCCAGGGGTTCGTCCATCAGCACCAGTTGCGGCTCGAAGACCAGCGCGCGGGCCAGGGCCACACGTTGCTGCTGGCCACCGGAAAGCTGGGCGGGATAACGGCCGGCGAAGGTGTCGAGCTGGACCATCGACAGCGCACGCTTCACGCGCTCGCTGACGTCGGTCTTGCTCATGCCACGCACGGAGAGCGGGAAGGCCAGGTTCTCGGCCACCGTCATGTGCGGGAACAGCGCATAGTTCTGGAACACCATGCCGATGTCGCGCTTGTGCGGGGGGACGTTGTTGATGGCGCGGCCGGCGAGCTGGATTTCACCGGCGGTAGGAGTTTCGAAACCGGCCAGCATCATCAGGCTGGTGGTCTTGCCGGAACCGGACGGCCCCAGCAGTGTCAGGAATTCGCCTTTGCGAATGTCCAGATTGAGGTCCTTCACGATGAGGGATTCGCCGTCGTAGCTCTTCTGCACGCCACGGAAACTCACCAGCACATCGTTTGCCTGATTCTCGGCCATCACCGCACCTTTGTTTTTTTGTAAATGCCGTTGATCTCAAGCCTAGAGAAGCTGGACCCGCGCGCAAATCGGGCGGTATGAGAGATTGCTATAAGGCTTAGAGAGGATGCTTTGTAGGGATCGCCCTACAAAAATCAGGGAAACCAACTGCCGACCAGCTATTGGTCGGCAGTCTGCGGATCAGCGCTTGGCCCAGGCCTGGAAGCGCTTCTCCAGCGCATCGCCGTGCTCGGCCCAGAACGCCACGTCCATGCCGACGGCATTGGCGATGTTCTGCGGCGCGGTCGGCAGGTTGGCAGCCACGTCCGGCGCCAGCAGCTCCACCGCCTTGCGGTTGGTCGGGCCGTAGGAAATGTTTTCGGCGAAGGCCTTCTGCTGTTGCGGCTGGCCGGCGAAGTTGACGAATTGCTCGGCCAGTTCCTTCTTGAACACGCCCGAGGGCAGCGCCCAGAAATCGAAGTCGTAGATACCGCCGGCCCAGACCATGCGGAAGCCCTTCTGCTCGCCCTGCGCGGCGGCAATCCGGCCGTTGTAGGCGGAGCTCATCACCACGGTGCCGTCGGCGAGATCACGGACCGGGTCCTGCCCGGATTTCCACCAGTTGATGTTCGGCTTCAGTTCGTCGAGCTTGCGGAAGGCGCGATCCACTCCGTCATTGGTCGCGAGCACCTTGTAGACGTCCCTGGGCGAGACACCATCGGCCATCAGGGCGAATTCCAGGCTGTACTTCGCGCCCCAGCGCAGGCCGCGCTTGCCGGGGAATTTCTTCGTGTCCCAGAAATCCGCCCAACTGCTGGGCGTGCCCTGCAGCTTGTTCTGGTTGTAGGCCAGCAGCGTGGTCCAGACGAAGATGCCGACGCCGCATGGCTGCACTGCGCCGGGAACGAAATCGGCGGTGTTGCCCAGGGTCTTGGGGTCAAGCTTCATGAACAGCCCTTCCTCGCAGCCGCGCGCGAGTTCGGGGGCCTCGACTTCCACCACGTCCCAGGACACGTGGCTGATTTCCACCATGCGCTTGAGCTTGGCCAGGTCGCCGTTGTAGGAGCCGTGGACGACGGCGTTGCCGGTCACTTCCTTGAACGGTTTGTAGAAGGCCGCCTCCTGGGCTTCCTTGTTCGCGCCACCGAAGGAAATCACCGTAACGTAGTCCGCCAGCGCCGGCATCGCAGCGCTCCCCAGCAGGCCGAACAGCAGCCCTCCCCTTACCGCTCGCAACATCTTCTTCTCCTTGTTATCACGACGTACCGCATGAAGCGGGCAATGATTCCCTGCCTCACGCCCGCTAGATAGACGGTTTGTTACAGAAATCGGACACGTCGCACAGAGTGAAGGGAAAATTCAGCGAGCCATCTGCCGCAGATCAAACCGGCGGCACGGGTCGGTCAGACGAGCTTGTGCTCCATGGCGTAGCGCACCAGATCGGCCACCGAGTTGGCATTGAGTTTCTGCATCAGCCGCGCCTTGTGGGTACTGATGGTCTTGCTGCTGACCGCCAGTTGCTGGGCGATCTCGTTGACGCCCTCGCCGTGCACCAGGCGCTCGAACACCGAGAACTCGCGCTCGGAAAGCAGCGCATGGGGCGGCCGCGAATCGGTGAGGCCGACTTCGAAGACCATGCGGTCGGCGAGGTCCGGGTCGATGTAGCGGCCACCGCTGGCGACCTTGCGGATCGCCGTGAGCAGCAGCGCCGGGTCGCTGTCCTTGGTGGCGTAGCCAGCGGCGCCGACCTTCAGCGCGCGGGCGACCATCTGCACCTCGTCGTGCATCGACAACATCAGGATCGCCGGCGGATTGTTCAACGCGCGGATACGCGGGATGGCCTCAAGGCCGTTGACGCCGGGCATCGAGATATCCAGCAGGACCACTTCGCAGGGGGTCTGGCGCAGGTTCTCGAGCAGTTGCTCACCATTGGTGGCCTCGCCGACCACCTGCAGGTCCTTGGCCATGCCGATCAGTTGCTTGATGCCCTCGCGCACGATCGTATGGTCTTCCGCCACCAGCACTCGAATCACTGCCCTTCCTCCCGCTTCGCACTTGTCATTGTCATTGTCGTTATCGATGCCGATGCCGTTGTCCCCGGTTAGGCGCTTCGGGAGCGCAGCGGCACCCGGATCCACAGCGTGGTGCCCTCCCCAGGCTGGCTGTCGATCTGCAGGGTGCCGCCGAACATCAGCACCCGCTCGCGCATACCCACCAGGCCGAAGGAAACACCCTGGCGCGTGGCCTGCGGATCGAAGCCCACGCCGTCATCGGCGATACGCAGGCACAGCTCGCTGCCCTCGACGCTCAGCTGCAGTTCCACAGTATGCGCCTGGGCATGGCGCATCACATTGGTCAGCGCCTCCTGGAGGATGCGGAACAGTCCGATGGCCTTGGCGTCCGACAGCTCCGGCGGGTTCTCCGGCACCTCCACCAGGCAGGGAATCTGCGTGCGCGATTCGAAGCGGCGCGCCTGCCACTCCACCGCCGAACCGATGCCGGCATCAAGGATCGGCGGGCGCAGCGCAGTGGCCACATCGCGCACCAGCTGGAACAACTGGGCGATAAGACGCTTCATGTTATCCAGGCGCTCGCGCAGGCCCGCGTCCAGTTCGCCATAGGCCAGTTCGCACATCGAGGTTTCCAGCTTCAGCACGGTAAGCACCTGGCCCAGTTCATCGTGCACCTCGCGGGCGATGCGTGCTTTCTCCTCCTCCCGCACGCTCTCCAGATGCGCCGAGAGCTCGCGCAGTTGCGCGCGGGAATCCTGCAGTTCGAGTTCAATCTGCTTATGCTCGGTGATGTCCCAGACCACGCCGTCCCAGGCCGAACGACCGTCGTCCAGGGTCCGCACCGTCGCCTTGATGTCGACCCAACGTGGCTCGTTGCTGCGGGTGAGGATGCGGCCCTGCCACAGCCAGTTGCGCCGGCCCTCTACTGCCTCGAGCTGGCTGGCGAGATAGCCTTCGCGCTCGGACGGGTGCACCAGGCCCATGATGCCCAGGCCGCTTTCGCGCAGGTAACCGGGCGAGTAACCCAGCGAGGTTTCGCTGCCGCCAGTGATGAAGCTGATGTAGGCGAAATCGGAGTCATCGTCCGGCGCATTGGGCTCCAGGCGGAACACCAGCCCCGGCACGTTGGCGGCGATGCCCTGCAGGCGGGCCTCGCTCTCTTCCAGCGCAGCGCGGGCGCGGCGGCGCTCGGTGACGTCGCTGAGGAAGACCAGCAGGTACTCCGAATCACCGAAGCGCAGGAAGCTCAGCGAGACGTCGGCCGGCAGCCATTGGCCGTCGGCGCGCAGGCAGCGGGTTTCGAAGCTCAGCGGAGCTTCGTCGGCGTTGCGCGCACGGCGCCAGAGGTTGAGCCAGCGGTCCATGTTTAGCGTCGGCTCGAAGTCTGCCAGCGGCCGATCCACCACGGCGCCCGCGGCATAACCGAGCAGCTCCTCGGCGGCGCGGTTGGCGTAGCGCACATGGCTGTCCCAGTTGACCCAGAGGATGCCGACGGTGCTGCTGTCGATGGCGAACTGGGTCAGGCGCAATGCCTGCTCGGCGGCCTGGCGCAGTTCGATGTCGCGGCGTGCCGCCAGCAGGCGCGACTCCAATGCACGGTGCTGCCGACGCAGCCAGAGCAGCGCAGCAACGGCGAACAAAAGCAGCAGGCCGAGCAGGATGCAGAGGTTCTGCCAGAAGCCGGGCGAGGAGCCCAGACGCGGGTAGGTCGGTTGCAGCCAGCGTTCGTGGAGCTGGTCGAGGTCCTTGGCCGGCACCGCGCGCAGGGCCGCGTCGATGATCCCGGCCAATTCCGGCAAGCCGCGCCGCGTCGCCACGCGCAGCAATTGCGGATAGCCGATGTCGGCCACCACCCAGAGGCCGGTGAATTCGGTTTCGCGGGTCAGCCGCGCCAGCTGCGCCTCATCGATCACCGCGTAATTGGCCTCGCGGCCCAGCACCTTGCGCAGCACTTCGCGGTCGCTGTCGACGATCTGCAGGGTCAAGCCCGAATAGGTACTGCGCAGGTACTCCACCACCGGGCCGGGCCCCCGCACAGAGACCGATTCGCCCTCGCGCAGGTTGTCCAGCTCCACGGACGTACCGCTGCGGCGGTCGCCCACCACCAGCCGCGGTACGCGCAGATAGGGATCGGAGAACAGCCAGTCGCGAAGGGTCGAGGGCGTCTGGCTGACGCCGGGTGCCAGGTCGATTTCGCCGCTGTGCACGGCTCGCTCCAACGCGGCCTGGTCCGGGTAGGTGTGCCACTCGAGGCTGACCCCCATGGCCTTGGCCAGCCATTCCAGCAATTCCACGTTGGCCCCGGAGAGCTGCTGCAGCCGGCGATCCTGTTGCACATAGGGCGCCTCCAGTACGGCGCCCACGCGCAGTTGCGGATGCTCGGCAAGCCAGGCGCGCTGCGCTTCGTCCAGCGCCAGTGGCGGCACGGCGGTTTCCGCCACGGCCAGCAGCGGCAGGCACAGGAACCACGCCAGGCAGGCTTTCCAGAACACACGACTCATGCCGACAACACCATGGGTTTCACTCGGGTCAAAGCAAAGGGCCGGCATACCTTACCGCAACCCCGGTTGAACCCGGCACGCCTGCGCCTGACAAAGCTAATACAAGCCGCTAGGCTGGCCGCACTCGCGCCCCGCCGCGTGCTGCCCGCCAGACAGGGATATCACCGATGCCGCATTTGTCTCGACCGACGCTTCTCGCCCTTTGCCTGACCCTCGGCCTGTCGCCGCTGGGCATCAGTCGGGCCGAAGATGCCAAGCAAGCCACCGACGAAAAACCGGCCACGGCACCGGTGGTGCGCCAGGCAGTGAACGAGCGCAGCCAGGATGAAGCCAACGGTCTGGTGCGCCAACTCCCAGAAAGTGAGCGGCAGGAACTCAAGGCCGGTGACGAAACCTTCCTTGCCCTCTGGCTTCCCGCCAATACCGCCGACGCGCAAGGCGCTGTGATCCTCATCCCCGGCGATGGCGAAAGTGCCGACTGGCCGGTAGCGATCAGTCCGTTACGGCGCAAGCTGCCCGATGCCGGCTGGCAGACTCTGGCCATCACGCTGCCCGACCCGCAGAGCACCGCGCCAATTCCACGCCCGAAGGAATCGCCCGACAAGGCCAGCGCCGATACCGACGCCTCCGCCGCCGACAGCGCCAGCAAGCCGGAAGTGAAAGGTAGCCAAGGCAGCGCGACGCCTACTCCGGAAAGCACCGCCGAGACCGGCAGTGCAGAACCCGCCCAGGCCAGCCCGGAAGCCCCGCCACCGCCCACCGACCCGGTGGAACTGCGCAAGGCCCACGCCGAACGGGTGCTGTCCCGCGTCCAGGCAGCGGTCGAGCTGGCGCAGCAGCACAAACCCAGGACCATCGTCCTGCTTGGTCACGGTACGGGCGCCTATTGGGCCACTCGCTACCTGGGCGAGCGCGCACCGGCGGACATCAAGAACCTGCTGCTGGTGGCGCCGGAGATGCCGCGCGACTTCAAACCGTCGCTGGACGAGACCGTCCCCTTGCTGAACCTCGCCACCGGCGATTTCTACTACAAGGACAAGTCAACCGATGTAGCGGCAGCCAAACTGCGCCTGCAAGCGAGCAAGCGGCAGAAAGCCCCCAACTATGTGCAGATCGGCATGAGCGCCCTGCCAGCCGACCTAGGCACCGAGCAGGAGCAACTTTACCGGCGCATCCGCGGCTGGCTGTCGATGCACCTGGAGCCCATCGAGCAGCCCTGAGTCAGCGGAAGCCGCGACGCTGGCGCACCAGCAGGTAGGCCGCCTGGATCTCGCGGGTCTTGTTGGTCGCCGCAGCAATCCGCTCGGGGCTGGCACCCATGCCTTCGAGCTTGTCCGGGTGGTTCTGGCTGATCAGCTTGCGGTAGGCGCGCTTGATCTCCTCCGGCTCGCTCTCTGCCGTCACGCCCAGCAGTCGCAGCGCTCCGGTATAGGATTCGCGCGGAGTAGCCGGCGGCTTGGGCGGCTCGGCACCGGACGACATCGCCAACACCCTGGAGCGAGAAAGCCCCAGTGAATCGCCCCACTGCAGCAGCAGGTTCTTCTGCGCAGCGTTCGGCGCGCCGCCCGCCCAGACCATGCGCCAACACGCCTGTATCAGCCCTTCGGCAGTGGCCTCCTGGCCCTGCCGCTGGCGCAAGCCGACGTCGAGCAACTCTCCCCCCAGCTTGCCGCGACCGAAGGCATCGATGGCCTGGCGACGGGCCTTGTCATCCAGTTGCAGACGCTGCATTTCAGAACGCGCCTGCTGGATGTGCGCATCGACCACGCGACCGCGGCTCTTGGCCAGACGGCCGAGCAGCAGGAAGAGCAACTCCTGGTCACCGACCCGAGGACCACCGCGCAACTGCTCCAGCAGCCCCCGCCAGGTGCGCTGCTTCAGGCGCCGGTCGAGCACCTGGCCCAGCAACGCACCGAGCATGGCGCCCGGAATGCTCGCCAATGCCCATCCGGCGATGACGCCCACCAGGGTCCCCGGCCAGAACACCTCAGCCCTCCGCCAACTGGCGTTCGACATCTGCCAGGCGCTCGTGGGTGCCGACATCGATCCAGCGGCCACGATGGTGCACGCCACTCACGCGCCCTGCTTCCATCGCCTGGCGCAGCAGCGGCGCCAGCTTGAACGCGCCGGGCTGGCAGCCGTCGAACAGCTGCGGACGTAGAATGGCGATGCCGCTGTAGGTCAGGCTCGGCTGGCCTTCGCGGTAGTCACTGACGCGACCGTCATGCAGGCAGAAATCACCCCGAGCGTGGTGGCCGGGATTGTCCACCAGCACCAGGTGCGCCAGGTCGCCCTCGGCCAGCGCACCGTGCAGGCTTGCGTAATCGAAGTCGGTCCAGATGTCACCGTTGGCGATGACGAAGGCGTCGTCGCCCAGCAGAGGCAGCGCCTTGACGATGCCGCCGCCAGTTTCCAGCGGCTCGCCTTCGGACGAGTAGCGGATGCTCACGCCAAAGGGCGCGCCATCACCCAGGTGGTCTTCGATCTGCTGGCCGAGCCAGGCGTGGTTGATCACCAGCTGATCGAAGCCGGCCTGGCGCAACGCCCGCAACTGGTACTCGATCAGCGGCACGCCGCCAGCGCGCACCAGCGGCTTGGGTGTGTGCAGGGTCAGCGGGCGCAGGCGCTCGCCCTTGCCCGCGGCGAGGATCATGGCCTTCATGCGGGGTGGGTCTCGTCTTTGGGCAGGCTGGCCAGCAGCGCGGCGAGGTCGCCCAACTCCGGCCGGCGCGCGATGACGCTTTCCAGGTAGCGGAAGAAGCGTGGCACATCGCCCAGGTAGCGAGGCTTGCCATCGCGATGGCAGATGCGCGCGAAGATGCCGATCACCTTCAGATGACGCTGGGCACCCATCAGGTCGCTGGCGCGGAAGAAGGTCTCGAAGTTCTCCGGCAGCGGAATACCGGCTGCCTGGGCCTTGCGCCAGTAGCGCGAGAGGCCGTCGTGGACGCGCGGTTCCGGCCAACTGAGGAAGGCGTCCTTATAAAGGCAGGTCACGTCGTAGGTCACCGGACCGTAGACCGCATCCTGGAAATCGAGGATGCCGGGGTTCGGCTCGCTGAGCATCAGGTTGCGCGGCATGTAGTCGCGGTGCACCAGTACGCGCGGCTGCGCCAGGGCGCTGCGGACCAGCAGGTCGCAGGTGCGCTCCCAGCGAGCGAGTTGCTCGCCCTCCAGGGTCACGCCCAGATGGCGCTGCAGGTACCAGTCGGGGAACAACTGCAGCTCGCGGCGCAACAGGGCTTCGTCGTAGGCAGGCAGGCGCTGGGCGACATCGACCTGCTGGAAGGCCACCAGGGCATCCAGGGCGTTCTCGAACAGTTCCTCGGCATTCTGCGCAGTGAGCACATCCAGGTAAGTCTGACGCCCGAGATCATCGAGCAGCAGGAATCCCTGCTCGACATCCTCGGCCAGAATCTTCGGAACGTGCACGCCGGCCTCGGCCAGCAGGCCGGCGACCTTGATGAAGGGCCGGCAGTCTTCCTGGGGCGGTGGCGCGTCCATCACGATCAGGCTGCGGCCGGCGCCCTGCCAGCGAAAATAACGGCGGAAACTGGCGTCGCTGCTGGCCGCAGTGAGGCTGGCCTCGGGCACCTGCCCCCAGCCTTGCACGTTGAACACTGCGGGCAAACTCAAGTCCAACCAGCGGATCATCTGCTGGTAACGAGCATCCTCGGTCATTTTTCGGGGTTCTCCACGGCGCTAGCCGTTGCGCGGGTCATGCTTTATTATCCAGCATCTTTTTGAGCCCATCGATAGGCGTGCGGCCCGTTTTGGGCTGAAGGCTCGCAGGAAGCCCGGATTAACAAGATGGCAGTGAATTTCCCCGTGTTCCGTAGAAAATTCCCCTTACTGGTGACCGGTGGCCTGCTGGCTATCCAACCGCTCGCCACTGTGACCGCGGCGCCCGGCGAGCAGTTCGCCTGCCAGCCCTCCGCATCCGGCGCCTGGGACTGCTCCTCGCAGAACAGCGCCAGCACAGTACCGCGCCCACAGCATGGGGCCACCTCCGTCAGCGCTGGCGGCACGGCCGCGAGCAGCTCGAAGTCCTCGGGCAGCTCGAGCAGCGCCGCTGGCGAAGAGCCGAAACAACTGGTCACCGAGTCCGGCGGCCGCGGCCTGAAGTCGCGCAGCAGCGACTACAGCCACCTCGACTGGATCCCCCGCGACAAGCTCACCGCTGCCCAACAGGCCGAAATGGGCCCGTACTGCAGCGGCGCCTATGTCGAGCCGGTACGTCCAGGCATGAACGACAAGACGCCGAACGACGAGGCCCCGACCTACGTTTCGGCGAAGGTTTCCCGCTACGAGCAGGAAAAGCAGGTCGCCACCCTCGCGGGTAACGTGGTCCTGCGCCAGGGCAGCATGCAGGTGGAGGCCGACGAGGCCAACCTGCACCAGGCCGAGAATCGCGGTGAACTGGTCGGCAACGTCAAGCTACGCGACAACGGCGCGCTGATCGTCGGCGACCATGCCGAACTGCAGCTGGACAACGGCGCGGCGAAGATCGACAACGCCGAGTACGTCATGCACCAGGCGCAGATCCGCGGCAGCGCGCTATACGCCAAGCGCCAGGAAGACGCGATCATCCAGCTCAAGGACGGTACCTACACCCGCTGCGAACCGGGCAGCAACGCCTGGGTCGTCAAGGGCAACAACATCAAGCTGAACCCGGCCACCGGTTTCGGCACTGCGACCAACGCGACCCTGCGGGTGAAGGACATTCCGGTCTTCTACACCCCGTACATCTATTTCCCCATCGACAACCGTCGTCAGTCCGGCTTCCTGGCGCCTTCCTTCGCCAGCTCGACCGACACCGGTTTCACCCTGACCACGCCGTACTACTTCAACCTGGCGCCCAACTACGACGCCACTTTGTACCCGCACTACATGGTCAAGCGCGGCCTGCTGATGGAAGGCGAGTTCCGCTACCTGACCCACAGCAGCGAAGGCCAGGTCAACGCCGCTTACCTGAACGATAAGAACGACGACCGCAAGGACTTCCCGCAGTATACCGACACCCGTTGGCTGTACGGCTGGAAGAACGTCAGCGGCCTGGATTCGCGCCTGATGGCGCAGGTCGACTACACCCGCATCAGCGACCCCTACTACTTCCAGGATCTGGATACCTCGCTGGGTATCGGTTCGCCGACCTACGTCAACCAGCAGGGCATCCTGACCTACCGCGGCGACAGCTACACCGCCAAACTGAACGCGCAGTCCTACCAGTTGGCGACCGTGACCGACGTCACCCCGTACGATCGCCTGCCGCAGCTCACCCTGGACGGCCGACTGCCGTTCAACCCGGGTGGCCTGAACTTCACCTACAGCACCGAGGCCGTACGCTTCGATCGTGACCTGGATGAAGGCTATTACCGGATTGATGTCGACAACCCGACGCTATACCCGCGACCGGACACCAACATCCTGGGCCTGGCACGGGCTACCGGCGATCGTTTCCACGCTGAACCGGGCGTCAGCCTGCCGATGAACCGCAGCTGGGGCTTCATGACCCCGACGGTCAAGGCGCTGTACACCAAGTACGACCTGGACCTGGACGGGAAAGGCAAAGCCACGCTGCCGTCGTACATCGATTACGACAGCAGTCCGGACCGTTCCCTGGGCCTGGCCAAGCTGGACAGCGGCCTGTACTTCGACCGCGACACGACCTTCGCCGGCACCAAGTTCCGCCAGACCCTGGAACCGCGGGCGATGTACCTGTACGTCCCGTACAAGAACCAGGACAACCTGCCGACCTTCGATACCGGCGAGTTCACCTTCAGCTACGACTCGCTGTGGCGTGAGAACCGCTTCACCGGCCGCGACCGCATCGGCGACGCCAACCAGCTGTCCCTCGGCCTGGGTTCGCGCTTCATCGAAGACAACGGCTTCGAGCGCGCCTACATCGCCGCCGGCCAGATCTACTACTTCAGCGACCGCCGCGTACAGCTGCCAGGCCTGACCGAAGACGACCTGGCCGCCAGCGGTGCGAAGAACCCGGACGCCGATACCTGGCGCTCGCCCTACGCGCTCACCGGCATCTATCGCTTCAACCATGACTGGTTCGCCAGCTCGGACTTCAACTGGAACCCGAACACGCACCACACCGACAACGGCAACCTGATGTTCCACTATCAGCCCGAAGCCGATCCTCGCAAGGTGCTGAACGCCGGCTACCGCTACCGTGCGGACAGCAAGCGCTTCAACCCGAACACCGGTCAGTTCGAGTACGGCAGCGACGAGTACAAGATCGAACAGCATGATCTCTCGTTCATCTGGCCGGTCCTGCCGCAGTGGGCCGCCATCGGCCGCTGGCAGTTCGACTACAACCAGAGCCGCACACTGGAAGCCTTCGGCGGCTTCGAGTACGACAGCTGCTGCTGGAAGCTGCGCCTGATCAATCGCTACTGGGTCGACTATGACGACGAGGAATTCGTGACCTCCACGTCCAAGGCCGACCGCGGTGTATTCCTTCAAATCATCTTGAAAGGCCTTGGCGGCGTGGTTGGCAACCAGGTGGAAGGCTTCCTCGACCAAGGTATCCAGGGTTATCGTCAACGTGAAGACAATGCTATGTAAGGCCCTGCGCCCGCTGATGCTGGGCGCGCTGTTGGCAAGTTCCGTCGTGCACGCCGAAGTAGTCCCGCTGGACCGTGTGGTCGCCATCGTCGACAACGACGTGGTGATGCAGAGCCAGCTGGACCAGCGCCTGCGCGAAGTCCGTGCAACCATCCAGAAACGCGGCGCGCCGCTGCCGCCCGAGCACGTGCTGACCCAGCAGGTGCTCGAGCGTCTGATCATCGAAAACATCCAGCTGCAGATCGGTGACCGCTCCGGTGTGCGCATTACCGATGAAGAACTGAACCAGGCGATGGGCACCATTGCCCAGCGCAACAACATGAGCCTGGACCAGTTCCGTGCCGCCCTCGCCCACGACGGCCTGTCCTACGACGAGGCCCGCGAGCAGGTGCGTCGCGAGATGATCATCAGCCGTGTGCGCCAGCGCCGTGTGGCCGAGCGCATCCAGGTCAGCGAGCAGGAAGTACAGAACTTCCTGGCCTCCGACCTGGGCAAGATCCAGCTCTCGGAAGAATACCGCCTGGCCAATATCCTGATCCCGGTACCCGACAGCGCTTCGCCGGAAACCGTGCAGGCTGCAGCTCGCCAGGCCCAGGAGATGTACCAGCAGCTCAAGCAGGGCGCGGACTTCGGCCAACTGGCGGTCTCCCGCTCGGCCGGCGACAACGCCCTGGAAGGCGGCGAGATCGGTTGGCGCAAGGCCGCCCAGCTGCCCTCGCCGTTCGACAGCATGGTTGGCACCTTGGCCGTGGGCGACGTGACCGAGCCGGTCCGCACCCCGGGCGGTTTCATCATCATCAAGCTGGAAGAGAAGCGCGGTGGCAGCAAGATGCTGCGTGACGAAGTCCACGTCCGCCATATCCTGCTCAAGCCCAGCGAGATTCGCAGCGAAGAAGAAACCCAGCGTCTGGCCGAGAAGCTCTACGAGCGCATCCAGGCCGGCGAGAGCTTCAGCGACCTGGCGAAGAAATTCTCCGAAGACCCGGGCTCCAAGCTCAACGGCGGCGACCTCAACTGGGTCGACCCGGAATCCCTGGTACCGGAATTCCGCGACGTGATGAACAATGCGCCGCAAGGCCAGGTCACCAAGCCGTTCCGCTCGCCGTTCGGCTGGCACGTGCTGGAAGTCCTCGGCCGCCGCGCTACCGACAGCAGCGACAAGTTCCGCGAGCAACAAGCCGCCCAGACCCTGCGCGCACGCAAGTACGACGAGGAACTGCAGGCCTGGCTGCGCCAGATCCGCGACGAAGCCTACGTCGAGATCAAGCAGTAAGCAGCGCGTCGCTACGAAGAAACCCGGCCATGGCCGGGTTTCTTTTTGCCTGCAGGAAGCTTCGTCGTAGAGTAGGAACATCCGCGGTAAATCCTGATTCGAGAGTCATCCATGAGCACTTCCCACCTTTTCGCCCTCACTCCCGGCGAGCCCGCCGGCATCGGTCCCGACCTCTGCCTGCTGCTGGCCCGCGAAACTCAACCGCATCCGCTGGTTGCCGTCGCCAGTCGTGAACTGCTGGCAGAGCGTGCCGCGCTGCTGGGACTGAACATCGACCTGCAGGAAGTCGGCCCCGGCAACTGGCCCGATGTCGCTGCTCCGGCCGGCAGCCTTTATGTCTGGGACACCCCGCTGGCAGCGCCGGTCGAACCGGGCATGCTGAACCAGGCCAACGCCGCCTATGTGCTGGAAACCCTCACCCGCGCCGGCCAGGGCTGCCTGGACGGGCATTTCGCCGGGATGATCACCGCCCCCGTGCACAAGGGCGTCATCAACGAAGCCGGCATCGCCTTCTCCGGCCATACCGAGTTCCTCGCCGATCTCACCCACACCGCCCAGGTAGTGATGATGCTCGCCACCCGCGGCCTGCGCGTTGCCCTGGTGACCACCCACCTGCCGCTGCGGCAGATCGCCGATGCCATCACCCCGGATCGCCTGGAGCGCGTCACCCGCATCCTGTACGCCGACCTGCGCGACAAGTTCGGCCTGGCCAACCCGCGCATCCTGGTCTGCGGCCTGAACCCCCACGCAGGCGAAGGCGGCCACCTCGGCTGCGAAGAGATCGACGTAATCGAGCCAACGCTGGAGCGCCTGCGCACCGAGGGCATGCAGCTGATCGGCCCGCTGCCGGCCGACACCCTGTTCACCCCCAAGCACCTCGAGCACTGCGACGCCGTGCTGGCGATGTACCACGACCAGGGCCTGCCGGTGCTCAAGTACAAGGGGTTCGGCGCGGCAGTGAACGTCACGCTGGGCCTGCCCATCATCCGCACCTCAGTGGACCACGGCACCGCGCTGGACCTTGCCGGCACCGGTCGGATCGACAGCGGCAGCCTGCAGGTTGCCCTGGAAACCGCCTACCAGATGGCCGAAGCCGGCGCCGCGAAAGGCTGATCACCAGCATTCCGTTCGGCCAGCGTTTCGTGCTGGCCGTCGCGGACTGGTAAACTGATGGTTTTTCCGCCTCCAGCTGGCCGCCTCAGGCGTCCGGCTGCTCTCCGGAGCCTTCGATGTCCGAACTCTTCCAGCACCGCGCCCGTAAACGCTTTGGGCAGAACTTCCTGCACGACGCCGGGGTGATCCACAAGATCCTCCGCGCCATCGCCGCCAAGGAAGGCCAGCACCTGCTGGAAATCGGCCCAGGCCAGGGCGCCCTGACCGAAGGCCTGGTGGACAGCGGCGCGAAGCTCGATGTGATCGAGCTGGACCTGGACCTGATCCCGCACCTGAAATGGCGCTTCGGTCTGAAGCCCAACTTCAGCCTGCACCAGGGCGATGCGATGAAGTTCGACTTCTCCAGCCTGATCGCCTCCCCCGAGGACAAGTTGCGCGTGGTCGGCAACCTGCCCTACAACATCTCCACCCCATTGATCTTCCATCTCCTGGACCATGCCTCGCTGATCCAGGACATGCACTTCATGCTGCAGAAGGAAGTGGTGGAGCGCCTGGCCGCCGAGCCGGGCAACGGCGACTGGGGCCGCCTGTCGATCATGGTGCAGTACTTCTGCCGGGTGGATTACCTGTTCACCGTCGGCCCCGGCGCGTTCAACCCGCCGCCCAAGGTCGAGTCGGCCATCGTCCGGCTGGTGCCCTACGCTGAACCGCCCCATCCGGCCAAGGATCACCGCGTGCTGGAACGCATCGTCCGCGAAGCCTTCAACCAGCGCCGCAAGACCCTGCGCAACACCCTGCGTACGCTCATGAGCGTCGAGGACATCGAAGCCGCCGGCGTCGACCCGACCCTGCGTCCGGAGCAACTGAGCGTCGCCGACTTCGTCAGCCTGGCTAACCGTTACAGCGAAACCAACCCGGAAGCCGAGCAAGGACCGAGCGCATGAGCGATCCCCGCTACCAGGTCAGCGTCAGCGTCACCACCCGCCACCTGCCCGAGCAATCGCAGCCGGAGCAGCAGCGCTACGTGTTCGCCTATACCGTGACCATCCACAACCACGGCGAGTTGGCCGCCAAGCTGCTGACCCGCCACTGGATCATCACCGACGGCGATGGCCACGTGCAGGAAGTCCGCGGCGCCGGCGTCGTTGGCGAAAAGCCGCTGATCGACCCGGGGGCCAGCCACACCTACACCAGCGGCACCGTGATGGCGACCAAGGTCGGCAGCATGCACGGCAGCTACCAGATGGTCGCCACCGACGGCCACCACTTCGATGCCGAGATCCCGGCGTTCCGCCTCGCCGTCCCCGGGGCGCTGCACTGATGGCCACCTACGCCGTAGGCGACCTGCAAGGCTGCCTGGAGCCGCTCAAGTGCCTGCTGGAGCAGGTGAGGTTCGACCCGGCCCAGGACAAGCTCTGGCTGGTGGGCGACCTGGTCAACCGCGGTCCGGCGTCGCTGGAAACCCTGCGCTTCCTCCATGGCATGCGCGAATCGCTGGTCTGCGTGCTGGGCAACCATGACCTGCACCTGATCGCCGTGGCCTACAACGCCGAGCGCCTGAAGAAGAACGACACCCTGCGCGAGATCGTCGAGGCGCCGGATTGCGCACAACTGATCGAATGGCTGCGGCAGATGCCGTTGGTCCATCACGACGCCGTTCGCGACATCACCCTCGTACACGCCGGCATCCCGCCGCAGTGGGACATCGACAAGGCCCTGCAGCGCGCCGCCGAAGTCGAAGCCGCTCTGCGCGACGACACTCAGTTGCCGATGTTCCTCGATGGCATGTACGGCAACGAGCCGGCCAAGTGGGACAAGAAGCTCAACGGCATAGCGCGACTGCGGGTGATCACCAACTATTTCACGCGCATGCGCTTCTGCACCCCGGACGGCAAGCTCGACCTGAAGTCCAAGGAAGGCCTGGACACCGCGCCGCCCGGCTACGCGCCCTGGTTCAGCTATGCCGAGCGCAAGGCCGCCGGGCGCAAGATCATCTTCGGCCACTGGGCCGCGCTGGAAGGCCAGTGCGACGTCCCCGGCCTGTTTGCCCTGGACACCGGCTGTGTGTGGGGCGGCAGCATGACGCTGATGAACGTCGATACCTTCGAGCGCATCCAGTGCAGCTGCGCCGATAAACCAGAATGATTGCAGCGGGGCCACAGGCCCCGCGCCTTGCGAGGTACTACCCATGAGCGACTTCAAGCGCATCGCCCCCGACCTGGCCCAGCAGCTGCGCGAAAACGGCGCCCAGGTCGTCGACATTCGCGACCCGCAGAGCTATGCGATGGGCCATATCAGCGGTTCGCGGCACATCGACAACTACTCGGTAGCCGACTTCATCCGCGAGGCCGACATGGACGCACCGCTGGTCGTGGTCTGCTATCACGGCAATTCCAGCCAGAGCGCGGCGGCCTATTTCGTCCAGCAGGGCTTCTCCGAGGTCTACAGCCTCGACGGTGGCTTCGAGCTGTGGCGCAGCGTCTATCCCGCGGATACCAGCGCAGGCGGCTCCGACTGAAAGCCCCTACGAAAGAGGCGGATTAGCCCCTTCAAAAAATCTGTAACTTCTCGCGCTTTCGTCCTTTACACATCTAAGAACGAACTATCCTTTCCCTCAGGCCATCCAAAAAAGGGAGAGCCGGCACACCGGCTTCCGGTTAATCGGCAGTGACCATTGGGGCGGATCAGGGCAGTCGCCAGGTTCCGTTGGAGTTCTGGGGGATTCTCGCCGGTACCACTGGCAGCCCGACCGCACCCGCACAGACCGATCCGGCGCCGGCTCCATGCATCGAGCGAGGAGACGTCATGAGCATTTTCAGTCACTTCCAGGAACGCTTCGAAGCGACCCGTCAAGAGGAGTACTCCCTCCAGGAGTACCTGGACATCTGCAAGCAGGACAAGATCGCCTATGCCACCGCCGCCGAGCGGATGCTGATGGCCATCGGCGAGCCTGAACTACTCGACACATCCGTCGATTCCCGCCTGTCGCGAATCTTCTCCAACAAGGTGATCCGCCGTTATCCGGCCTTTGCCGACTTCCATGGCATGGAAGAGTGCATCGACCAGATCGTCTCCTTCTTCCGCCACGCCGCCCAAGGCCTGGAAGAGAAGAAACAGATCCTCTATCTCCTGGGCCCGGTCGGCGGCGGCAAATCCTCCCTCGCCGAAAAGCTCAAGCAACTGATGGAGCACGTGCCCTTCTATGCGATCAAGGGCTCGCCGGTGTTCGAGTCGCCCCTGGGGCTGTTCAATCCCGACGAAGATGGCGCCATCCTCGAGGAAGACTACGGCATCCCGCGTCGCTACCTGCGCTCGGTGATGTCGCCGTGGGCGACCAAGCGCCTCAACGAATTCGGCGGCGACATCAGCCAGTTCCGCGTGGTCAAGCTGCACCCTTCGATCCTCAACCAGATCGCCATCGCCAAGACCGAACCTGGGGATGAGAACAACCAGGACATCTCCGCGCTGGTCGGCAAGGTGGATATCCGCAAGCTGGAAGAATTCCCGCAGAACGACGCCGACGCCTACAGCTACTCGGGCGCGCTGTGCCGGGCCAACCAGGGCCTGATGGAATTCGTCGAGATGTTCAAGGCGCCGATCAAGGTCCTGCACCCCTTGCTCACTGCGACCCAGGAAGGCAACTACAACAGCACCGAAGGCCTCGGTTCCCTGCCCTACAGCGGCATCATCCTCGCCCACTCCAACGAATCGGAGTGGCACAGCTTCCGCAACAACAAGAACAACGAAGCCTTCATCGACCGCATCTACATCGTCAAGGTGCCGTACTGCCTGCGCGTCTCCGACGAGATCAAGATCTACGACAAGCTGCTGATCAACAGCTCCCTGGCGCACGCCCACTGCGCGCCGGACACCCTGAAGATGCTTTCGCAGTTCTCCGTGCTGTCGCGCCTGAAGGAGCCGGAAAACTCCAACATCTACTCGAAGATGCGCGTCTACGACGGCGAGAACCTCAAGGACACCGACCCCAAGGCCAAGTCCATCCAGGAATACCGCGACACGGCGGGCGTCGACGAAGGCATGGCCGGGCTTTCGACCCGTTTCGCCTTCAAGATCCTGTCCAAGGTGTTCAACTTCGACCCGCATGAAGTGGCCGCCAACCCGGTGCACCTGCTCTACGTGCTGGAACAGCAGATCGAGCAGGAGCAGTTCCCGCCGGAAACCCGCGAACGCTACCTGCGCTTCCTCAAGGAATACCTGGCGCCGCGCTACGTCGAGTTCATCGGCAAGGAAATCCAGACCGCGTACCTGGAATCCTACAGCGAGTATGGTCAGAACATCTTCGACCGCTACGTGCTGTACGCCGACTTCTGGATCCAGGACCAGGAATACCGCGACCCGGAAACCGGCGAGATCCTCAACCGCGCCGCCCTCAACGAGGAACTGGAGAAGATCGAGAAGCCGGCCGGCATCAGCAATCCGAAGGACTTCCGCAACGAGATCGTCAACTTCGTCCTGCGCGCCCGCGCCGGCAACAACGGCAAGAACCCCAGCTGGCTGTCGTACGAGAAGCTGCGCGTGGTGATCGAGAAGAAAATGTTCTCCAACACCGAGGACCTGCTGCCGGTCATCAGCTTCAACGCCAAGGCGAGCAAGGAGGATCAGCAGAAGCACAACGACTTCGTCAAACGCATGGTCGAGCGCGGCTACACCGAGAAGCAGGTGCGCCTGCTGTCGGAATGGTATCTGCGGGTTCGCAAGTCGCAGTAGTCTGCCATCGGCGCGGCGGTTTCCGCCGCGCCGGTCGCCGTCGCATTCGGACCTGTCCGGAGCGGCTCTACGCCGCCTCGCAGCAGGCCCTGAGGAGCATTCATGAGCTACGTCATCGACCGGCGTCTGAACGGCAAGAACAAGAGCACGGTGAACCGCCAGCGCTTTTTGCGGCGTTACCGTGAGCACATCAAGAAGGCGGTAGAAGAAGCCGTCAGCCGCCGCTCCATCACCGATATGGAACATGGCGAGCAGATCAGTATTCCCGGCCGCGATATCGACGAACCTGTCCTGCACCACGGGCGCGGCGGCAAGCAGACCGTCGTCCATCCCGGCAACAAGGAATTCACCACCGGTGAGCACATCCCGCGTCCCCAGGGGGGCGGCGGTGGCCGTGGTGCCGGCAAGGCAAGCAACCAGGGCGATGGGATGGACGACTTCGTCTTCCAGATCACCCAGGAGGAATTTCTCGACTTCATGTTCGAGGACCTGGAGCTGCCCAACCTGGTCAAGCGCCACCTCACTGGCAGCGACACCTTCAAGACCGTGCGCGCCGGCATCAGCAACGAGGGCAATCCCTCGCGGATCAACATCGTGCGTACCCTGCGCTCGGCGCACGCCCGGCGTATCGCCCTCTCCGGCTCCACCCGCGGCAAGCTCCGCGCGGCGCTGGCCGAACTGGACCGGCTCAAGCGCGAGGAACCGGACAACCTCGGCGACATCCAGGAACTGGAGCAGAAGATCGCCGGCATGCGCGCACGCATCGACAAGGTGCCGTTCCTGGATACCTTCGACCTCAAGTACAACCTGCTGGTGAAGCAGCCCAACCCGACCTCCAAGGCCGTGATGTTCTGTCTGATGGACGTCTCGGGCTCCATGACCCAGGCCACCAAGGACATTGCCAAGCGTTTCTTTATCCTTCTCTACCTGTTCCTCAAGCGGAACTACGAGAAGATCGAAGTGGTGTTCATCCGCCACCACACCAGCGCCCGCGAAGTAGACGAGGAAGAGTTCTTCTATTCCCGCGAGACTGGCGGCACCATCGTTTCCAGCGCGCTCAGGCTGATGCAGGAAGTGATGGCTGAGCGCTATCCCACCAACGAATGGAACATCTACGCCGCCCAGGCCTCGGACGGCGATAACTGGAACGACGACTCGCCGGTCTGCCGCGACATTCTGATGAAGCAGATCATGCCGTTCGTCCAGTACTACACCTACGTCGAGATCACCCCGCGCGAGCACCAGGCGCTGTGGTTCGAGTACGAGAAGATCCGCGACACCTTCGAAGACAGCTTCGCCCAGCAGCAGATCGTCTCCGCCTCGGACATCTACCCGGTGTTCCGCGAGTTGTTCCAGAGGAGGCTCGTCGCATGAGCAAGCGCCAGCCGATCGCCACCGGCTCGGAGTGGACCTTCGAGCTGATCCAGCAGTACGACCGCGAGATCAGTCGTCTCGCCGAGCGTTATGCGCTGGACACCTACCCCAACCAGATCGAGGTCATCACCGCCGAGCAGATGATGGATGCCTACGCCTCCGTCGGCATGCCCATCGGTTACAACCATTGGTCCTACGGCAAGCACTTCCTCAGCACGGAAAAGAACTACAAGCGCGGTCAGATGGGCCTGGCCTACGAGATCGTGATCAACTCCGACCCGTGCATCGCCTACCTGATGGAGGAAAATACCCAGTGCATGCAGGCGCTGGTGATCGCCCACGCCTGCTACGGGCACAACAGCTTCTTCAAGGGCAACTACCTGTTCCGCACCTGGACCGACGCCACTTCGATCATCGACTACCTGGTGTTCGCCAAGTCCTACATCAACAAGTGCGAGGAGCGTTACGGCATCGACGCCGTGGAAGACCTGCTGGACTCCTGCCACGCCCTGATGAACTACGGCGTAGACCGCTACAAGCGACCCTACCCGATCTCCGCCGAGGAAGAGAAGCAGCGCCAGAAGGAGCGCGAGGAGCAGATCCAGCGCCAGGTCAACGACCTCTGGCGGACCATCCCCAAGGCCACCGGCAAGGACAAGGAACAGGGGCTGGCCCGCTACCCCAGCGAGCCGCAGGAAAACATCCTCTACTTCATCGAGAAGAACGCCCCGCTGCTGGAGCCCTGGCAGCGCGAAATCGTGCGCATCGTGCGCAAGGTGGCGCAGTACTTCTACCCGCAGCGCCAGACCCAGGTGATGAACGAAGGCTGGGCGACCTTCTGGCACTACACCCTGATCAACGACCTCTACGACGAAGGGCTGGTCAGCGACGGCTTCATGATGGAGTTCCTCCAGTACCACACCAGCGTGGTCTACCAGCCGGGCTTCGACAGCCCCTACTACAGCGGCATCAACCCCTACGCGCTGGGCTTCGCCATGTACCGCGACATCCGTCGCATCTGCGAACACCCCACCGAGGAAGACAAGCGCTGGTTCCCGGACATCGCCGGCAGCGACTGGCTGGCCACCATCAAGTTCGCCATGAAGAGCTTCAAGGACGAGAGCTTCGTCCTGCAGTTCCTCTCACCCAAGGTCATCCGCGAGTTCAAGCTGTTCAGCATCCTCGACGACGACCAGAAGGACGACATGCTGGTCGACGCCATCCACGACGACGACGGCTATCGCAAGATCCGCGAAACCCTGGCTGCGCAGTACAACCTCGGCAATCGTGAACCGAACATCCAGATCTGGGATGTCGACCGCCGCGGTGACCGCTCGCTGACCCTGCGCCACCAGCAGCACGACCGCAAACCGCTGGGCGAATCCACCGACGACGTGCTCAAGCACCTGCACCGCCTTTGGGGCTTCGATATCCATCTGGAAACCCTGCAGGGCGAGAACATCGTCAACACCTTCCACATGCCCCCAAAGGGTGAACGCGACAGCGAGGAGGGTTACCCCCGGCTCGACCTGATCATCCCACCCATTTGATCGGTTGACCGGAGCAGCAGGCGTGACAAGCATGGCGGCAACCCCGCTGGAGACCGCCATGCGCCTGTTCGCCATTCTCCTGCTCTGCCTCGCTGTCGCGACCTGCAGCAACCCCGCCCCCCACGCCCAGGTCGCGCATCCCGCCGATGCGCGCCTGGCCGGGCTGCGCGACTTCCAGCTGATGCCACCGGAAAACGCCGTCGACGCCCTGCCCTACCGCAGTCGCTACCCCCTGATCAATGCGCAAGTGCGCCAGGGCCTGATCGAGCGCGGCTACCGCGAGAGCGCGGGCCCGCAGATCCGCGTCTACTACTGGCTGGCGCTGCAGGATGCGCCGCTGGAATTCAAGGTCGATACCCCGCCGCCCAATCCGTTGGGCCCCTATCTCGCCATCCATCGCCTGCGCGACGAGACCGGTACCCTGCGCCTGCGTCTGACCGATGCGCAGGAGCAGACCCTGTGGGAAGGCACCGTCAGAACCGGCCTCAGTCCCGCCCACGCCAGCGCAACACTCCTGCAGGACGCCATCGGCGCCCTCGTTCAACAGATTCCCGCCGCCACGCCCTAGGTGCGCGTCGCCCCCTTTCGCGAGCAAGCTCGCTCCTACAAGAGCCGGGGCGTGCGCAACCTGTCGGAGCGAGCTTGCTGGCGAACCGCCTCAATCCCCAGAAGCCACCGAGCTTGCCCCACCCGCCGCAAACCCCGAAGCTATCCCCCAGAACAGGAGACAGCTTCATGCAGATCTACAAGGTGGGCGGCGCCGTGCGCGATCGCCTGCTCGGCATCCCCTTCAGCGACACCGACTGGGTAGTGGTCGGCGCCAGCGCCGACGAGATGCTCGCCCAGGGCTATCGGCCGGTGGGCGCCGACTTCCCGGTGTTCCTCCACCCGAAAACCGGCGAGGAATATGCCCTCGCCCGCACCGAACGCAAAAGCGGGCGCGGCTACGGTGGCTTCACCTTCTACGCCAGCCCCGACGTCACCCTCGAAGACGACCTGATCCGCCGCGACCTGACCATCAACGCTATGGCCGAGGACAATGACGGCAAGGTCATCGACCCGTACCACGGCCAGGAGGACCTCGAAGCCCGCCTGCTTCGCCACGTTTCCCCGGCCTTCGCCGAAGACCCGCTGCGCGTGCTGCGCGTCGCCCGCTTTGCCGCGCGCTACGCCCCCCTGGGTTTCAGCGTGGCGCCGGAAACCCTGGCACTGATGCGTGAACTGTCGGAATCCGGCGAACTGGAAGCACTGACTGCAGAACGCAGCTGGAAGGAAATCTCCCGTGCCCTGATGGAATCGCGCCCGGACGTGTTCATCCAGGTCCTGCGCGACTGCGGCGCCCTCGCCGTGCTGATGCCGGAAGTGGACGCCCTGTTCGGCGTGCCGCAACCGCCGCAGCACCACCCGGAAGTGGATACCGGCGAACACGTGCTGGCCGTATTGCGCGAGTGCGCCCAATACGACCAGCCGCTGAGTGTGCGCTGGGCCTGCCTGGTCCACGACGTCGGCAAGGGCGAAACCCGCAAGGAAGACTGGCCCAAACACCACGCCCACGAACACCTGGGCCTGCCGTTGATCGACGCGCTCAATGCGCGCTTCAAGGTGCCCCGGGATTGTCAGGAGCTGGCGCGACTGGTCGGCGAGTACCACACCCACTGCCACCGTGCGCTGGAGCTGCGGCCGACCACCGTTCTGGAATTGCTGCAGTCCTTCGATGTGTATCGCCGCCCGCAACGCTTCGAGGAGTTTCTCGCCGCCAGCGAGATGGACGCCCGCGGTCGCCATGGGCTGGAAGATCGCGACTACCCGCAGGCGGAATACTTGCGCGGCGCAGCGCAAGCCGCACGCGCGGTCGCTGTGCAGCCGCTGCTGGAGAAGGGATACAAGGGGGCGGAGCTGGGCGAAGCGCTCAAGCGTGAGCGTCTGAATGCCCTGAAGGCCTACAAGGAAAGTTACACCGCGTGATACCAGGGGGGTGCCTTGTAGGAACGAGTGGGACGGCTAGTTCTTGCTCGCGCCCCCCAGCGCTGGTGCCGCCGGATACATCGCTCGCGAGCAAACGCGTTCCTACAGAAAAGCCATCAGGGCGCCGAGTGCGCCCCGATCAGCGCCGCCGGCGTCAGCTCAGCGCCCCGCCACTGGAAGGGCACCGGCCAGAGCTTTTGGGCGATCTGCGCGTCCGACCAGAGCTCGGCGAACGAACGTTGAGCCCCCGGATGCTTCACCTCGGGAGCCAGCAACGCCAGCGGCCAGAGCACGAAGGCGTTCTTCAGCACTTCTGCGCGCGGCAGCGTCAGGCCATCGAACTCGCCATGCAGGTCGCCGTACAGCAACACGTCGATATCCAGCGGCAGGCCCTTGCGCTCCGGCGCATAGCGGCCGTTGTCCGCCTCGATGTGCTTGAGCCGCAGGCTCAACTCCGCCAGCGGCAGGTCGGTGCGCGCCACGATCACGAAGTTGTAGAAGGGGCCGCTGCGAATACCCACCGGCTCGCTCTCGAACACCGGCGAACAGCGGATATCCTCGAGGAACTCGTCCAACGCCTCCAGCCCCGCGAGCAGGTGTTGCTCCCGGTCGAAGTTGCTGCCCAGCCCGAGGTACACCGTCGTCAGCGGCATCCGCGTTCGATCTCCACACCTACGCCGATGGCGGCCGCAACGGCACCGGGCTTGGTGACCTTCAGGCGCAGCCACTGGATACCGAACTCGGCCATCAGCAACTCGGCGAGGCGTTCGGCGAAGGTCTCCACCAGTTGAAAATGCGCGTCACGGGCGAAGGCCATGACCCGCTCGGAGAGCACGGCGTAGTCCAGGGCCTTGGCGATATCGTCGTCGGCCGCCGCCGGGCGGTTGTCCCAGCCCAGCGTCAGGTCCAGGCGCAGGCACTGCCGGATACCCCGTTCCCAGTCGTAGACGCCGATCACGGTGTCCACTTCCAGCCCCTCGATGAAAACTCTGTCCACTGACTGCATGCTCCAAGGCGACACGACAAGCGGCCGACGCCCCGTTAGAATCGGAAACGACCTCGTCTCCGGTGGAAACCATGTTCTGGTTCTTGGCGATCCTCGCCTACCTGCTCGGATCACTGTCCTTCGCGGTACTCCTCAGTCGCCTGTTCGGCACTGCCGACCCGCGCGCCAGCGGCTCGGGCAATCCCGGCGCCACCAACATGCTGCGCCTGGCCGGCAAGAAGATCGCCATCCTCACCCTGCTCGGCGATCTCGCCAAGGGGCTGCTGCCCGTACTCATCGCCCGCCTGCTCGGCCTGTCCGACATGCAGCAGGCCTGGGTCGGGCTGGCAGCGGTAATCGGCCACCTCTACCCGCTGTACTTCAACTTCCGTGGCGGCAAGGGCGTTGCCACCGCCGCCGGCATGCTGCTGGCGCTTTACCCTCCAGCCGCGCTGCTCGCGGCAGTCGCCTGGCTGGTGACTTTCAAACTGTCGCGCACCAGCTCGCTCGCATCCCTGGTCGCCACGCCGCTGACCCTGCCGCTGCTGGCCTGGCAGGAGCCGTCGGCGCTGCTGCCGATGACCGTGCTCACCGGTCTGATCGTCTGGCGTCACCGCAGCAATCTGCGCGATCTCATCGCCGGACGCGAGCGTCACTTCTAGAGCCGCGAGCTTCCCGACCCGCGTACCACGCTGCAAGCGAAAAAACGGCCCATGCCGCTCAGAGCATGCGCCGCGTCGTTTGCAGCTTCATTATTCAGATCGCTGGCAGCGACTCCATTGGCCAACGCGCATGGACGCCGATCGACGGGCCGTCCTGCTGCCCCGCCACCAAACGCTGGCAGCCAGCATAGGCGATCATCGCGCCGTTATCGGTGCAGAAGCGCGGGCGGGCGTAGAACACCTGGCCCTTCATTTCGCCGAGCATCTTTTCCAGATGCTGACGCAAGGCCTGGTTGGCACTGACGCCACCGGCGATCACCAGGCTCTTGAGGTGAGTCTGCTTGAGCGCGCGCTTGCACTTGATGGTCAGGGTCTCGACCACGGCAGTCTGGAACGCCAGGGCGATATCGCTGCGGGTCTGCTCGCTGTCGTCACCCTCGGCCACGCAGCGCTGCCAGGTGTTCAGCGCGAAAGTCTTGAGGCCGCTGAAGCTGAAATCCAGCCCCGGACGATCGGTCATCGGCCGCGGAAAGACGAAGCGACCCGCGGTGCCGCGCTCAGCCAGGCGAGCGATCTCCGGGCCACCGGGATAGGCCAGACCGAGCAGCTTGGCGGTCTTATCGAAAGCCTCGCCGGCAGCGTCGTCCACCGACTCGCCCAGTACCTGGTAACGACCAATGCCATCCACTCGAACCAGTTGCGTATGGCCGCCGGACACCAGCAAGGCGACGAACGGAAACTTCGGCGGCTGCTCTTCCAGCATGGGAGCCAGCAGATGGCCCTCCATATGGTGCACGCCGACGGCCGGTATGCCCCAGGCGAACGCCATGGCCTGGGCGCAGGATGCGCCGACCAGCAGCGCGCCCACCAGGCCGGGGCCGGCGGTGTAGGCGATGGCGTCGATGTCTTCGGCGGTGCGGCCGGACTCGTCCAGCACCTGGCGAATCAGCGGCAGCATGCGCTTGACGTGATCACGGGAGGCCAGCTCGGGAACCACGCCGCCGTATACGCGGTGCAGATCGATCTGGCTGAACAGCGCGTCGGCCAGCAGGCCTTTTTCACTGTCGTACAGGGCGACGCCGGTCTCGTCGCAGGAGGTTTCCAACCCCAGCACTAGCATGGGCTTGAGCCTTTACTCTGGGCAAAATTGAAGCCGCGCATCATAATCGCCGGCTGGGCTTCGGACCAGTGCTTTTCGATCGGAGGCTTTGCATTCCTCCTTCCGAACGTTTAATATCCGCAACCCTTGAAAACCGCCGACTCCGAACAACCGTCAGGAGCGCGATAAATCCTCCGGTAATCATTGAAGGTACGACCTGGATGCCCGCCGTCAAAGTTAAAGAGAACGAACCCTTCGACGTAGCTCTGCGTCGTTTCAAGCGCTCCTGCGAAAAAGCAGGCGTACTGGCTGAAGTCCGTAGCCGCGAGTTCTACGAAAAGCCGACCGCCGAGCGTAAGCGCAAGGCCGCTGCCGCTGTTAAGCGTCACGCCAAGAAAGTGCAGCGCGAACAGCGCCGCCGCGAGCGCCTGTACTGAGTTACAGCGCTTCGTCGCACGCTTTCCGCATCGCCCGGCCCACTCGCCGGGCGAGTGCCTGAAACAAGGCACCCGACTCCGATTCGCATTCGCGGACTTCGGAGTTTTTGCTTTTCAAGCCCCATGCTTAGTCTCAAGCCCCGCTCGCGGCGTCATCGCCCCGCGCTATGCTTGGGTCCACCCTGCGTCCCGATGAGTCTATGGCCGGCCTGATTCCACAATCCTTCATCGATGACCTGCTCAACCGCACCGATATTCTCGATGTGGTGAGTTCGCGCATCCAGCTGAAGAAGACCGGCAAGAACTACAGCGCCTGCTGCCCGTTCCACAAGGAGAAGACACCCTCCTTCACCGTCAGCCCGGACAAGCAGTTCTACTACTGCTTCGGCTGCGGCGCCGGCGGCAACGCGCTCGGCTTCATCATGGACCACGACCAGCTGGACTTCGTCCAGGCGGTCGAGGACCTGGCCAAGCGCGCCGGGATGGACATCCCCCGCGAGGAAGGTCGGCGCGGCAACAAGCCCCGCCAACCGGTCGACTCGCCGCTGTACCCGCTGCTGGCCGGCGCCGCCGAGTTCTACCGCCAGGCACTCAAGAGCCACCCGGCCCGCAAGGCCGCCGTGGAATACCTCAAGGGCCGCGGCCTGACCGGCGAAATCGCCCGCGACTTCGGCCTGGGCTTCGCCCCGCCGGGCTGGGACAACCTGCTGAAGAACCTGGGCGGCGACAACCTGCAGCTCAAGGCCATGCTCGACGCCGGCCTGCTGGTGGAAAACCCCGACAGCGGCAAGCGCTACGACCGCTTCCGCGACCGGGTGATCTTCCCCATCCGCGACAGCCGCGGCCGGGTGATCGCCTTCGGCGGCCGCGTATTGGGCGACGACAAGCCGAAATAC
The DNA here is from genome assembly GCF_020401845.1 of Pseudomonas sp. HS-18. NCBI lineage: Bacteria > Pseudomonadati > Pseudomonadota > Gammaproteobacteria > Pseudomonadales > Pseudomonadaceae > Pseudomonas > Pseudomonas sp. HS-18. Next base: position 601,286 of record NZ_CP084413.1, on the reverse strand, counting down.
CTGAACTCGCCGGAAACCCCGGTCTTCCATAAAGGACAGGAGCTCTACGGCCTGTTCGAGGCGCGGAAGAACAACCGGGATCTCGACGAGATCATGGTGGTCGAAGGCTACATGGACGTCATCGCACTGGCGCAGCAGGGCATCCGCAACGCGGTCGCCACCCTGGGCACGGCCACCAGCGAAGAACACATCAAGCGGCTGTTCCGCATCGTGCCGAACATCCTCTTCTGCTTCGACGGCGACCAGGCCGGCCGTAATGCCGCCTGGCGCGCACTGGAGTCGGCGCTGAGCAACCTGCAGGATGGGCGCAAGGTGCGCTTTCTGTTCCTGCCCGAAGGTGAAGACCCGGACAGCCTGGTGCGCGCCGAAGGCCCGGATGCCTTCCGCGCCCGCCTCGCCCACCAGGCCCAGCCGCTGGCGGACTACTTCTTCCAGCAACTGACCGAGGAAGCCGACCCCAGCACGCTGGAAGGCAAGGCGCACCTGGCGACCCTGGCCGGACCGCTGTTGGAGAAGATCCCCGGCAACACGCTGCGCTTGCTGATGCGCCAGCGCCTGGGCGAGATCACCGGCCTGTCCGCCGAAGCGCTCAGCCAGATCAGCGCGCCGCGCCCGGGCCTCACCGGCCAGGCAAAACCGAATCCCCCCCCTGCAACAGCGCAGGCACCTGGCTCGGAGCAACACGCCCACGAGTACGCCGACTACGACATGGGCCAGTTCGCCGGCCACGGCGACGGTCATTACCAGGACGCTTCGAGTTACTTCGAAGCGCCGATGGAATTTTCCCCCGGCAACGGCGGAGCCAAGGCCAAGAAGCCCTGGAAGGGCGATCGCAAATGGGATGGCAAAGGCCGGAAAGGCGACTTCACGCCACGCCAGCCGCGCACCGAGATCAGCGTCGAATCGCCGACCCTGACCGCGCTGCGCACCCTGCTGCACCATCCCCAACTGGCGCAGAGCGTCGAGGATGCGAGCCACTTCTCCAACGAGGGACAGACCTATTCGCAACTGCTCGCCGCACTGGTCGAAGCGTTGCAGAAGAATCCGAAACAGAGCTCGATGCACCTCATCGCGCGCTGGCACGGAACGCCCCAAGGGCGCCTGCTACAGGTGCTGGCGGGGAAAGAATGGCTGATCGACGACGGCAATCTTGAAAAGCAGTTCGTCGACACCATTACTACACTTGCACACAACCAGCTGCTCAGCAGCCGTGAAGCCCGCTTGCACAGCGTGCTGCGAAAGAACCCCAGTGAACTGACCGACGAAGAGAAAGCGTTACTGCGGGAGCACTACAGCACCCCCTCTTCAACAGGCAGCCAGAGCTGAACTGGCGCCTGAAGCCTCGAATCTGGTATAATCCTCGGCTTATTTCAGCCCGCCAAGACCTTCAGTGGATAGGGTGTTATGTCCGGAAAAGCGCAACAGCAATCTCGTCTCAAAGAGTTGATCACCCGTGGTCGTGAGCAGGGTTACCTGACTTACGCGGAGGTCAACGACCACCTGCCGGAGGATATCTCTGATCCGGAACAGGTAGAAGACATCATCCGCATGATCAACGACATGGGGATCAACGTATTCGAGACAGCCCCGGATGCGGATGCCCTGTTGCTGGCGGAAACCGATACCGATGAAGCTGCCGCCGAAGAAGCTGCTGCCGCCCTTGCCGCGGTAGAGAGCGACGTTGGCCGCACGACCGACCCGGTGCGCATGTACATGCGTGAAATGGGTACCGTGGAACTGCTGACCCGCGAAGGCGAGATCGAAATCGCCAAACGCATCGAGGAAGGCATCCGCGAGGTCATGAGCGCCATCGCCCAGTTCCCGGGCGCGGTGGACGGCATTCTCGAAGAGTACAACCGCATCGTTGCCGAAGGCGGCCGCCTGTCGGACGTTCTCAGCGGCTACATCGACCCGGATGACGGCACCCTGCCGGCCGAGGAAGTCGAGCCGGTCGGCCTGAAGGACGACGCCGAAGCCAAGGATAAGGACAAGGACGAAGAGGACGAAGAGTCCGACGGCGACAGCGAGGAAGAAGAAGGCGATGGCGGTCCGGATCCGGAAGAAGCCGCTCGTCGTTTCGGCGCCGTTTCCGAGCAACTGGAAAAGGCCAAGAAGGCCCTGAAGAAGCACGGTCGTGGCAGCAAGCAGGCCACCGAAGAACTGGTCGCCCTGGCCGAGCTGTTCATGCCGATCAAGCTGGTGCCCAAGCAGTTCGACGTGCTGGTCGCCAAGGTCCGCGATGCGCTGGACAGCGTGCGCCGCCAGGAACGCGCCATCATGCAGCTGTGCGTGCGTGATGCCCGTATGCCGCGTGCCGACTTCCTGCGCCAGTTCCCCGGCCACGAAACCGACACCGCCTGGGTCGACTCCATACTCAAGGGCAAGCCCAAGTACGCCGAGGCCATCGAGCGTCTGCGTGACGACATCCTGCGCAACCAGCAGAAGCTGGTCGACCTGGAAACCAGCTCGCAGCTGACCGTTGCCGAGATCAAGGACGTCAACCGCTCCATGTCCATCGGCGAGGCGAAAGCCCGTCGTGCGAAGAAGGAGATGGTCGAGGCGAACCTGCGTCTGGTGATCTCCATCGCCAAGAAGTACACCAACCGCGGCCTGCAGTTCCTCGACCTGATCCAGGAAGGCAACATCGGCCTGATGAAGGCGGTGGACAAGTTCGAATACCGTCGCGGCTACAAGTTCTCGACCTATGCCACCTGGTGGATCCGCCAGGCGATCACCCGCTCGATCGCCGACCAGGCCCGCACCATCCGTATTCCGGTGCACATGATCGAGACGATCAACAAGCTCAACCGTATTTCCCGCCAGATGCTGCAGGAGATGGGTCGCGAACCGACCCCGGAAGAGCTGGGCGAACGCATGGACATGCCGGAAGACAAGATCCGCAAGGTCCTGAAGATCGCCAAGGAACCGATCTCCATGGAAACGCCGATCGGTGACGACGAAGATTCGCACCTGGGCGACTTCATCGAGGACTCCACCATGCAGTCGCCGATCGAAGTGGCGACCAGCGAGAGCCTCAAGGAAGCCACCCGCGAAGTCCTCGCCGGCCTCACCGCTCGCGAAGCCAAGGTCCTGCGCATGCGCTTCGGCATCGACATGAATACCGACCACACCCTCGAGGAAGTCGGCAAGCAGTTCGATGTGACCCGTGAGCGTATCCGCCAGATCGAAGCCAAGGCGTTGCGCAAGCTGCGCCACCCGTCGCGAAGCGAGCATCTGCGCTCCTTCCTCGACGAGTGATGAACAAACCCCCGGCCGAAAACCGGGGGTTTTTCTTTGGGTCTTCCACTGGGCAAAGTGCCACGTCTACACTTCGGCGTAGTCCCCCCTGGAATGAGGCCCTTCATGCCGCGTCTGCAGGCAGTTCTACTGTGGTGCCTCGCATTCTGGGCGGGACAGGCATTCGCCCTGAGCCTCACGCCCGACGAACAGCAATGGCTGCAGGCACACCCCACCCTACGCCTGGGTGTGGACGCCTCCTGGCCCCCCTTCGAGTTCCGTGACAGCGACGGCGTCTACCAGGGCCTGGCTGCCAGCTACGTCAAAGTCATCAGCGACAAGCTCAAGGTCGAGCTACAACCGGTCGAACCGGCAAGCTGGAGCGAAGTCCTGCAACAGGCGCGGGACAGCCATCTCGACCTGCTCCCCGGCATCATGGCCACGCCGGAACGCCTCGAGTACCTGACCTTCACCCGCCCCTACCTCGACTTCCCGATCATCATCCTGGCCCGCAAGAACGGCCCCGCGCCAGCCAGCGTGAAGGAGCTCTACGGCCTCAAGGTCGGCGTGGTCGCCCACTACGCTCCGCATGAACTGCTGGTCGCCAGGCACCCCGACCTCAACCTGCAACCGCTGCCCAGTGTCGCCGCTGGACTGCAGGCGCTGGCGGTCGGCCAGGTGGACGCGTTCGTCGGCGACCTCGCCTCCAGTGTCTGGAACCTTCGCCAGCTCAAGCTCGAGGGCCTGCAGATCAGCGGCGAGACCCCCTACCGTTACCAACTGGCCATGGGCGTGCCGAAGGACCAGGCGATTTTCGCCGGCATTCTCGACAAGGTGCTGGCGGACCTGACCGTGGAGCAGATCGACGCACTGCAGGCCCCCTGGGTCGGCGGCCTGGTGGACCACCGCAGCGTGTGGCCCGATGTATTCCGCGTGGTCGTGCCCATCGCGTTCCTGACCACCCTCACCCTGCTGGTCCTGTTCACCATGAACCGGCGCCTGCGCGGCGAGATGCAGCGCCGGGAGAAACTCGAGCAGGCCCTGCGCGACAGCGAACAGCACTACCGCGGCCTGGTGGAAAGCCTCACCGCCATCGCCTGGGAAATGCGCCTGGCGGAGAACCGCTTCACCTACGTCTCGCCCCACGCCCAGCGGCTGCTCGGTTACCCGCTGACCGACTGGCTGGAACCCGGCTTCTGGCAGCGCACCCTGCATCCGGAAGACGCCGAGCACGCGATCCACTTCTGCATGAGCGAGAGCCATGCCGGGCGCAATCACAGCTTCGATTACCGCATGCTCGCCGCCGATGGGCGAATCGTCTGGATCCGCGACATCGTCACGCTGATCCAGCATGGCGACGACCTGATCCTGCGCGGGCTGATGATCGACATCACCGAAGCCAAGCACACCGAACAGGCCCTGCGTCTGTCCGAGCAGAAGTTCGCCTCGGTCTTCCATCACTGCCCCGACATCATCGTCCTCGCCCGCCGAATAGACGGCGTATTGCTGGCGGTGAACAGCACCTTCGAACAACAGATCGGCATCCCCGCCAGCGAAGCCCTGGGCAAGACCTCGACCGACCTGGGAATCTGGGGCGCGCCCGGCATGGGCCCGGCCATGCTGCAGCGCCTGCAGGGCGAACCGCTGAACAACGTCGAGATCCCGCTCAATCGCCGCGACGGCAGCCACTTCACCGCCCTGCTGTCAGCGCAGCACATCATCCTCGACGACACGCCGGCGCTGGTCGTCGTGGTGCGCAACATCTCCCAGGTCAAGGAAACCCAGGAACAACTGCGCGTCTCCGAGGAGAAATTCGCCAAAGCCTTCCACGCCTCGCCCGACGGCATGCTCATCTCGCGTATCAGCGACGGCCGGCTGGTGGAAGTGAACCAGGGCTTTACCCGCATCACCGGCTACAGCCGCGAGGAAGCCGCCGAGCGCTCCACCCTCGATCTGCGCCTGTGGGCCAACCCGGCCGACCGCAGCAAACTGCTGGGCATCCTCGACAGCGCCGCCAGCGCCCCGGACTTCACCGCGCAAATTCGCACTCGCGACGGCAGCCTGCGCCTGTGCGAACTGTCCGCCCACCGCATCACCATCGGCAGCGACGACTGCATGCTGACCATCGCGCGCGACATTACCGAGCGCCAGCAGATGCAGGAAAAGCTGCAGCTGGCCGCCACGGTGTTCGAAAGCACCGCCGAAGGCGTGATGATCACCGACGCGCGCCAGCAGATAGTCGCCGTCAACCGCGCCTTCACCGAGATCACCGGCTACAGCGAACAGGAAGCCCTCGGCAACTCACCGCGCCTGCTCGCTTCCGGCCAGCACGACAGCAGCTTCTACGTCGCCCTCTGGCACCAGCTCAACGCCGAGGGCCACTGGCAGGGCGAAATCTGGAACCGCCGGAAGAACCAGGAGCTCTACCCGGAGTGGCTTACGGTCAGCGCCGTGCGCAATGCCGACGGCGAGTTGTCGCACTATGTCGGCGTGTTCGCCGACATCTCCACCCTCAAGTACGCCCAGGCACGGCTGGACTACCAGGCCCACCACGATCCACTCACCGGCCTGCCCAACCGCCTGCTGTTCGAAAGCCGCCTGAACGCCTCTCTCAAGGAGGCCCAGGAAGACGATCATCAGGGCGCCGTGCTGTTTCTCGACCTCGACCGTTTCAAGCACATCAACGACAGCCTCGGCCACCCGGTCGGCGACCTGCTGCTCAAGTCCATTGCCACCCGCCTGCGCGAGCAGCTGCGCGACGTCGACACGGTAGCGCGCCAGGGCGGCGATGAATTCATCATCCTGCTGCCCGGCCTGCACCACGCACTGGACGCCGAACACGTCGCCAACAAGCTGCTGCTCTGCTTCGAAATGCCGTTCATCGCCGGCGAACAGGAGTTCTTCGTCAGCGCCAGCATCGGCATCTGCCTCTACCCCAGCGATGGCTCGGATGTCGCCACCCTGGTGAAGAATGCCGACGCCGCCATGTACCGGGCCAAGGCCCAGGGCCGCAACCGCGTAGAGTTCTACACCCGCGAACTGACCTTCCAGGCCACCGAGCGCATGGCCTTGGAACATGAATTGCGCCGCGCGCTGGAAAGCGACCAGCTGCAGCTTTACTACCAGCCCAAGCTTTCCCTCAGCACCGGCCAGTTGGTCGGTGCCGAAGCCCTGATCCGCTGGAAGCATCCTCAATTCGGCACCATTTCGCCCGATCGCTTCATCCCCCTGGCTGAGGAAAATGGCCTGATCCTGCCATTGGGTGACTGGGTCCTGCGCCAAGCCTGTCGGCAGATGAGCCGCTGGCAGGACAGCCATGCCGCGTTCGGCCCGCTCTCGGTCAACCTCGCTGGCGCCCAACTGCGCCAGACCAACCTGGTCGAACGCATCCGTGAACTACTGGCGCACTACAACCTGCAGCCCTCGCGCCTGCAGTTGGAGATCACCGAAAGCTTCCTCATGCACCAGACCGAGGAAGCCCTGTCGATCCTGCACAGCCTCAAGCACCTGGGCGTACAACTGGCCATCGACGACTTCGGCACCGGCTACTCCTCCCTCAGCTACCTGAAGCAACTGCCGCTGGATACGCTGAAGATCGACCAGTCCTTCGTCCACGGCCTGCCGGACGACCCCCACGACGCGGCTATCGCCCGGGCCATCATCGCCCTGGGCCGCAGCATGAACCTCACCGTGATCGCCGAAGGCGTGGAGCACGAAGCCCAGGAACGCTTCCTCGAAGCCGAAGGTTGCGACCAGATCCAGGGCTACGCCCTGAGCGCCCCGTTGCCGGCCGACGCCTTTGCCAACCGCTTCCTGGTTCCGCTGCATCCGATTGGCGCGACGCATAACACGCCGGTATAATCCGCCCGCCTTCTGGGGGCCTATAGCTCAGTTGGTTAGAGCAGAGGACTCATAATCCTTTGGTCCACGGTTCAAGTCCGTGTGGGCCCACCACCCTTTCAGCAAAAGCCGCGCAGATGCGCGGCTTTTTCATTTCTCCGGCGGATAGCGCAGCGTCTCGAAAAAGCTTTCGGCGTTCTGCTCGTAATATCGCGCGATCGAATTGATTACCCCGAGGGAAGCTTCTTCGTTGTATTCGGCAGACCGCCCTGAGGGGATCCAATGCCCCTCACCGCCAATGAATGAGGAAAGCAAGCCTATACGCTGATCAGGACAATTTCCGCGCAGGCGCCCTACACAACGCTCGATGAGATCTGATGGAAGCATATCGACATAGACCTCACGAAACTCATCGACAAGCCCTGTCTCCGCATCCAGCAAAGTGGTCATTGCCATTTTTCTCCATGCAGACTCAGGACTTCTATCGGACACAATCAGGTGAGCTACACCAACCAGCGGGAACCCCAAAGCCAGCAGGGCCGACGCCTGCGAGAAACCGAAGGAGTTCGGCGAGCGATGCTGGCGTGCATATGATGCCCTGACTGCCTTCGACTCGATGGCCAAAGCTCTGGATGCAACAAGTTCATCCTTCTCGAACGGAATGACCAACAAATCGATATCGCCGGGAAAAGTCTGACCTGGGCAAATAGCGTCGATCGGGACAAGTCCTCTGATCATCACTCCGCTATCTCTTGGCATGCTATTGAAGTAACGAGAGTCCAGTTGCTGGTAACCCATGCCGAAGAGCCGCCGCTCCAGGACCAACCGAATCCCCAGATAACGCTCATCTGCTTTTCTGATCATCCATTCGGGCAACAGCACCCGCTCTCCTTCCAGCACTCTGCGCGGGCGCCTTTCTATTGGAAATCGACAATCAATCGACACTGTTCTTCTCCCAGGCACGAGCCACCATTCAGCCACCAACGTCTGACAACCCTCTCCACTCCAAGCTGTTAGCATAGGTCCGACCTTTGATCGCGCTGCCCGCGCGGCTCAACTGCAAGGAAGGAACCATGGCTGAAAGCTGCAACTTCGCTTTCCTCAAGGAACACGACCCGGTTTTCCTGCAACTCGCGACGACTGCCGAACAGGTCTTCGCCAGCGATCCGAATACGACGCTGATCAAGCTGCGCCAGCTGGGCGAGGCGCTGGCGCAGGACCTGGCCGGGCGCGCCGGCATCGAGTTTGACGAGAGAACGAACCAGGCCGATCTGCTCTTCAAGCTGAGTCGCGAGATCCAGCTTGATCGCAGCATCGTCAGTCTGTTCCATACCCTGCGCATCGAAGGCAACAAGGCGACTCACCAATTCCGCACCCAGCACCGTGAAGCGCTGGACGGCCTGAAAGTCGCACGCGGACTGTGCGTCTGGTATCACCAGGCGTTCGGCAAGAACGGCAGTGCCTTCACGCCCGGCGCCTTCACCAAGCCAAGCGACCCAAGCGAGCCGTTACGCGAGTTGCAGCAGGAGATCGATCAGCTCAGGAGCCAGTTGCACGCCTCCAGCGAGAAGCTGGAAAGCAACCAGCAACTGACCGAACTGCTCCAGCGCGAATCCACGGAGTACGCGGTACTCGCCGAGCAGATGGACGCCGAGTCACGCCTCTATCAGAAACAGGCCGCCGCACACGAGACGGCGCTGGAACAACTGCGCGCCGAGCATGAGCGCAGCATCAAGGCACTGCAGCAGGAGCTTGCCGCCAAGCCGCAATCCAGCCAGCAGGTGCAGCTCAAGACCCAGCAGGCCGCAAGCCCCTTCGACCTGGATGAAGACCTCACCCGGATCATCATCGACCAGCAATTGATCGACGCCGGATGGGAAGCGGATTCCCTGGACCTCACCTACGCCAAGGGCATCCGCCCGGAGAAGGGCCGCAACCTGGCAATTGCCGAATGGCCTACCAGCAGCACGCTGGCCCGAGCGGACTACGTACTGTTCGCGGGTCTGGTGCCCATCGCCATCGTCGAAGCCAAACGCAAGCGCATCAATGTCGCCGACCGGGTCACCCAGGCAGAACGTTACGCCGAGGCCTTCCCGCTGCAGTCCGAGCACCAACCCGCCTGGCTGCTGGCGGGAAGCAGCCAGCCCTGGGGCAATGGCAAGGGCGGCCTTTATCGCATTCCATTCGCTTTTTCCTGCAATGGTCGTCCCTACATCAAGCAATTGGCCGAGCAATCGGGCACCTGGTTCCGCGATCTGCGCAGCCCCGCCAACCTGCGCCGCCCGCTTCAGGACTTCTATACCCCGGATGGCCTGCTGAACCTGCTCAAGCTCAGCCGCGAAGAAGCGGAGGCCAAACTGAAGCAGGAGGGTTTTGCCTACCTGAAGCTGCGTGATTATCAGGAAAAGGCCATCCGCGCGGTCGAACTGGCCATCGCCAACAACCAGCGCGAATGCCTGCTCGCCATGGCGACCGGTACCGGCAAGACGCGCACCATCATCGGCCTGCTCTACCGCTTCCTGAAGGCCGAGCGCTTCAAGCGCATCCTCTTCCTGGTCGACCGCAGCGCCCTCGGGGACCAGGCAGTGGAAGCCTTCCACGACATGCCGCTGGAACAGAACCAGACGCTGGCGCAGATCTACGACATCAAGGAACTCGGCGATATGGCCGCCGAAGCCGCTAACCTCAAGCAGGTGTCGCCGGGCCGCTTCGAGGTGATCGTGCTGGATGTGCTGCACCGCCTCGGTTACGGCGCCAGCCGCACTGATCTGCAGCGGGTTGGCGGTTCCGGCGATGGCGGCATCGACGGGGTGATCTCGCTGGACAAGCTGGGGCTGGAGAAGGTCTACGTGCAGGCCAAGCGCTGGCAAGGCACGGTGGGACGGCCCGAGTTGCAGGCCTTCTACGGTGCGCTGGCCGGGCAGAAAGCCAAGCGCGGCGTGTTCATCACCACCTCCAGCTACACCCAGCAGGCCATCGATTTCGCCCGCTCGGTGGAGGGCATCGTGCTGGTGGATGGCCTGCGCCTGGTGCACCTGATGATGGACCACGAAGTCGGCGTGTCGTCCCAGACCGTGCGTATCCCCAAGTTGGACACGGACTACTTCGACGAAGAGGCCAGCTAAGCCGAGCTATCGCATTTCGGGAGTCGACATTCGCCGCAACGGCGAAGGGAGCAGGTGAAAGGCCACCTGAGGAGCCTGATGGACTGGCAGGCAAGCTCTCGGTGCGCAGGAGCGATGCGCGCGGATTAGGGAAGATCAGGTACGGCCGTTACGTTGACTTCCTCGAATGCCCTCTTCCTAACCCTCTCCCTGAAGGGAGAGGGAACTGTCTCGATGGGGCTGAAAGCTTTGCGCAATCCTGTTCGTACAGCGGAAAACCATCGCGGACGGCATCAGTTCCTACGCTCCATGGCAAAAAAACGACGGTTTCCTGGCCCCGCAATGCGAGCCACTTCACACCTGCCGTCGACCATCTGACGCAGGCGCTGCGCCAACATGACAGGCGTCAATATCAGATAGCCATTAGCCATTAAATTGGCATCTCCCTGATATGAGCGAATCCGTCATGACTCTCCACCGGTATCCGGTCCAGTTGCTGGTCACTTCCCAGGATCCGGCGTTGGCGCGCCAGGTTCGTGCGCTGCTGGCGGCCTACGAGCTGCCCTGCGCGGTGATGGAAGGACCACGCAATTGCGAGCAGGCGCCGCTGTGCCGATGGTTCAAGGACGCGCCCTTGAGCGATTCGGCGCGGATGCTCGCGCTGCTGGCCGACGCCATCGGTGTGTTGGAGCGAACCCGCCATGCCTTCCGCTCCCGCGAACTGGGCGAGTTGCGCCAGCGCCTGAGTGGCGCACTGCAGGAGTTGTCGGGGCCGCGCCCGCTGGTGTAAAAGACTTCCACCCCGCGTTCCGCGTTGCGGAAGCTGGCTTTGCCGGGCAGGACTTGTGGGCCTGCAAGACAAAGCGCCGAGTTGGTCGCCGTCGATTTCGACGTGGCGACGAGCCGGCGCTTTTTTCATGCCCGACAAAAACAGCAGACCCGCAAGGAGCCAAACATGGGCCTGGGACCGAAGCTCGATAGCGTGCTCGAGCGCATCGGCCTGTCGACGATGGAAGTCGATCAGCGCCTGAGTTACCTGGAGTGGCGCGAGGAGGATGGCCGCCATCTGCATGGCCGCGCCGCCGAACTGGAGGGCTGCCACCAGCGCTTCATCGAACAACTCTACGATCACCTGCGCCATTATCCGCCCCTGGGCGCGATTCTCTCCGAGCCGGCAACGCTGGCTCGCCTGAAATGCAGCCAGTTCGAATACTACCGCCAGTTGTGGGACGCCCCGCAGGACGCCGACTACGTGCGCGACCGCCTGCGTATCGGGCTCGTGCACCAGCAGGTCGGCGTCGAGCTGAAGTGGTACCTGGGCGCCTATCGCCTGTACCTGGACCAGATGCTCGCCGACCTGATGGGCGACGCCCCGGAAGCCCAGACCTACGCCAGCCTGCTCAAGCGGGTGTTCTTCGACATGTCGCTGGCCATCGATACCTACGGCGCCGCCCAGCGCCAGGCGCTGGAGGACAGCGAGGCGCGCTTCGCCCGCGCCCTGCGCGGCGCCAACGACGGCATCTGGGACTGGGACCTGGGCAACGACCGCCTCTACGTCTCCGAGCGCTGGGCGCGCATGCTCGGCCTGACCCGCGACAACCTCGGCGAAGGCAGCACCAGCTGGTTCGCCCGCGTGCATCCGGACGACCTGCCCGGCCTGCGCAAGGCCATCGATGCGCACCTGCGCGGCAGCAGCGCGCTGCTCAGCCACGAGTACCGCATCCGCCAGCGCGACGGCAACTACCTCTGGGTGCTGGCGCGCGGCGTGGTCACCGATGGGCGCATGGCCGGCTCGCAAACCGACATCAGCCAACACAAGGCCAGCGAACACCAGCTCAGCCACGCGGCGCGGCACGACCCGCTCACCGGCCTGGGCAACCGCCTGCGCCTGGACGAGCTGCTGCAGCAGGCCCTGATGCGCCAGCGCCGCCCCGGCGCGCGCGAGTCCGGCCTGCTGTTCATCGACCTGGACCGCTTCAAGCTGATCAACGACAGCCTCGGCCACGCAGTGGGCGACCGCGTGCTGGTGGAAGTCTCCCAGCGCTTGCTGCGCTGCCTGCGGCCGGGCGATCACCTGGCGCGCTTCGGCGGCGACGAGTTCGTCGTGCTGCTGGACGACCTCGCCAGCCTGGTGGACGCCGAACAGGTCGCACAACGCATGCTCGACTGCCTGCGCCAGCCGCTGCATGTGGACGGCCGCACGCTGGTGGTCAGCGCCAGCATCGGCATCACCGGGCTGATGACCGACGGCCAGGCCATCGACACGCTGCAGGCCGCCGACCTCGCGCTGTACCGCGCCAAGGAAGCCGGCAAGGCGCAGTACGCGCGCTTCAGCCTCGAGCTACAGGCCGAGGCGCAGCGCCGCCTGGACCTGGAAAGCGCGCTGGCGCAGGCGCTGCGGCGCGAGGAGTTCAGCCTGCACTACCAGCCCATCGTCCGCCTGGACAGCGATTCGCCGCACTGGGAGGCGGTGGAGGTGCTGCTGCGCTGGAAGCACGACGGCCAATCCGTCTCGCCGCTGGACTTCATCCCGGCGCTGGAGGAATCCGGCGAGATCGTCCCGGTCGGCGACTGGGTACTGCGTCAGGCCTGCCGGCAGACGGCGCTCTGGCAGAGCCAGGGGTACCGCGACCTCTACTGTTCGGTCAACCTGTCGAGCCGGCAGCTGCAGCAACCGGGCTTCGCCGCGCGGGTACAGCAGATTCTGGCGGAGAGCGGCCTGTCGCCGCGCAGCCTGGTACTGGAGATCACTGAAAGCCTGCTGATGCAGGACGGCGCGGAAACCCTCGCCTGCCTCCGCGAACTGGCCGCCGAGGGTGTGCGCCTGGCGCTGGACGACTTCGGCACCGGCTACTCCTCGCTGGGGTATCTCAAGCGCTACCCGCTGCACATCCTCAAGGTCGACCGCAGCTTCATCACCCGCGTGCCGGACGACCCGGAACTCAGTGCCATCTGCCGCGCCATCATCGGCCTGGGCCACAGCCTGGGCCTGGAAGTGGTGGCCGAGGGCGTCGAACGCCAGGAACACCTCGACTTCCTGCGCGCCGAAGGCTGTCGCCACGCCCAGGGCTTCCTGTTCAGCAAGCCGCTGGCGCCGGAACAACTCTTCCAGACCCGCGTGGAGCACCAGCGATGAAGCAGAACCTGCCGATCACCGGGCGCCAGGTGGATGTGCCGGTCAACGCCAACATTCTCTCCACCACCGACCTCAAGGGCGCGGTCACCCATGTGAACCCGGACTTCATCCAGGTCAGCGGCTTCCAGGCCGAGGAGCTGGTGGGTTTCAACCACAACCGCGTGCGTCACCCGGACATGCCGCCCGCCGCCTTCGCCCACCTCTGGCAGACGCTGCAGGCCGGGCGCAGCTGGATGGGCCTGGTGAAGAATCGCTGCAAGAACGGCGACCACTACTGGGTCAGCGCCTTCGTCACACCGATTCGCCATGGCGGAAAAGTCGTGGAGTACCAGTCGGTGCGCACCCGTCCCGGCGCCGAGCAGGTCGATGCGGCGGAGCGCCTTTACGCGGGGATGCGGGGGGGAGCGAAGCTGGCCCGCCCACGCCTGCCACTGCCGTTGCAACTGCTGATCGGACTGGTGCTGGCGCAGGCCGGCGGTGCCCTGCTGGCGCTGCTGCTGCCCAAGCTGACGGTGCTGGCATTCCTGCTGGCGCTGGGCGCCTCGGGCGCCTGGCTGGTGCTACGCCTGCAACCGCTGGGCGCGCTGCTCGGGCGAGCGCGGAAGATCGCCGACAACCCGCTCAGCCAACAGCTGTATACGGGCCGGAGCGACGAATTCGGCGAGCTGGAGTTCGCCTTCCACATGCTGGAGGCGGAAACCGCCGCGGTGGTCGGGCGCATGGCGGACGCCTCGCATCAGTTGGCCGAGCATTCCGCGGCACTGGCCGACGCCATGGCCGGCGGCAGCGCCGCTTCGCAGCTGCAGCAGCGCGAGACCGAACAGGTGGCCAGCGCCATGCAGCAGCTCGCGCAGAGCGTCCAGGAAGTCGCCCGCCACGCGCAGCACAGCGCGGTGGCGGCGCAGTGCAGCGAGCGCATCACCCAGTCCGGGCATCAGGATGTGCACGCCACGCGCGGGCAACTCGCCGCGCTGGAAGCTGGCGTGCGCGCCGCGAGCGTCGCGGTCGAACAGCAGAAGGAGCACAGCGAGGCTATCTCGCGGATGCTCGAAGTAATCCGCGATGTCGCCGGGCAGACCAACCTGCTGGCGTTGAACGCCGCCATCGAAGCGGCACGCGCCGGGGAAAGCGGGCGTGGTTTCGCGGTGGTCGCCGATGAGGTGCGGGCGCTGGCTTCGCGCACGGAGAATTCCGCGCGCGACATCCAGTCGTTGGTCGGTAATCTCCAGCAGGGCGCCGAGGATTCGGTGCGCGCGCTATGGCATTGCTGCGAGCGGGCGGTCGCCAGCCTGGAGCAGGCCGGGCATGCGGCGGGCACGCTGGAACAGATCAGCGAGCAGGTCTCGGCGATCCAGCGCATGAGCCTGGAAATCGCCGAGGCCATCGAGGAACAGGGCGTCGCCAGCGAAGACGTGCAGCGCAGCCTGCACGCCATTCGCAGCTCAGCCGACAGCAATGCGCAAAAGGTCGGCACCTGCCAGCGCAGCGCCGCGCGCATGGCGGAACTGTCGGCGGAGTTGCGGATGCTGGCGGAGCATTTCTGGGAGGGCAGCCGGGCGGGTTAGCGCTTGGCGATGATGTACACGGCGTGGACGATACCGGGGATGTAGCCGAGCAGCGTCAGCAGGATATTGAGCCAGAACGCACCGCCGAAACCGACCTGGAGGAACACGCCCAGCGGCGGCAGAAGGATGGCGATCAGAATGCGGATGAGGTCCATGCGGTGGCTCCTTGTGAGATTGCCTTGTGCATGGAATTGACCGCAGGAAAGCGAAGCGGGTTCAGAGAATCTTGCTGGCTATGATGCTGACCTGTAGGAGCAACTGTCTTCATCGGTCACTCTGTGCCACGGAATTCCCCTCACCCCTGCCCTCTCCCAGAGGGAGAGGGAGCAGATTGTGCCGGCTGACACCATGGCTTCATCCTGCACCGAACTGTCCCCTCTCCCCCTGGGAGAGGGTTAGGGTGAGGGCCGACCCGAGCGCAGAACTTTCGCGTAGGAGCGGGCCATGCCCGCGATCGCGTCCATGGGGCGCTCCTACAGGGTTCATCCGGGGTTACAGGAACCAGCGGTACTCCCGCGCGCTGACTTCGTTCATGAAGTCCAGGTGGTCGTGGCGCTTGTTCTCGCAGTAGACGAAGACGAACTCGCTGCCCAGGCCATCCTTCACCACCGGATGGTCTTCCATCTCGGCGACGGCGCCGAGCATGTCGCGGGGGAAGTCGATGCCGCTGGAGCGGTCTTCGTTGAGCGGCGGGATGGGTTCCTGGCGGGTTTCCAGGCCGTGCTCCATGCCGGTGAGGATCGCCGCGAGCACCAGGTAAGGGTTGGCGTCGGCGCCGGCCAGACGGTGTTCGATGCGCAGGTTCCTGCCATCGGATTCGGGGATACGGATGCACGCATCGCGGTCCTCGAAGCCCCAACTGGCCTTGCTCGCGGCGTTCACGCGGGAGCCGTAGCGGCGGTAGGCGTTGTGGTTGGCGGCGAAGATCGGCATGCAGTGCGGCAGCAACTCCAGGCAGCCGGCCACGGCGTGGCGCAGGGCCTGCTGGTTGTCGCGGTCGAGCAGGTTGTTGCCGTCGCGGTCGTAGAGACTGACGTGCACATGCATGCCACTGCCCGGCGCATGCAGGTAGGGCTTGCTCATGAAGCTGGCGCGGTGCCCATGCTTGAGCGCCACGCCTCGGGTGGCGCGGGTGAACAGCGCGGCCTGGTCGGCGGCGTGCAGGCCGTCGTCGCAGTGGGCGAAGTTGATCTCGAACTGGCCGGGGCCGATCTCGGCGGTGATCACGTTGGCGTCCACGCCCTGCTCGCGGGAGGCTTCGACGATCTCGTGGAGCACACCGGAGAAGCGCGACAGGCGTTCGATGTGCATGTTCGGCTGGTCGTCCTCGTCGTCGCACAGCGGGTCGCGCGGGTATTGCGGCAGGCCGTTGTCGAGCTTCTTGTCGAACAGGTAGAACTCCAGCTCGAAGGCCACCACCGGGCGGATGCCCTTGGACTCCAGGCGCTGCATGACGCGGGCGAGCACTTCGCGCGGTTCGAATTCGATGGGCGCCTCGGTGCCGTCGGAACTGATCAGCATCTGCCCCAGCGGCTGGTTCTCCCAGCGCACCGGCTTGAGCGAACCGGGGATCAGGCGGCGCGGCGCGTCCGGGTCGCCGTCGTTGAAGCAGTAGTCGCCGATGGGGTGCAGGCCGCCCTGTACGCCGAGCAGCACGCAGTTCTGCGGCAGTTTCAGCGGGCTGCCGGCGGCGACTTTCTCGAGCATGTCCACAGGGTAGCGCTTGCCGTAGAAGTGGCCGGGAATGTCCAGGCAGATCAGGTCGACGTAGCGGATGTCCGGGTATTGCTGGCGGAAGGCGCGGACTTCGCTGAGCAGGTCGGGATGCATCGGGCGGTTCATGATGTTCTCTGGGGCCTTTGTGCGGGGGCGGCCGGATCGTTTTCCCAAGCCAACCCTCGCGGGCTGGCTTGGGAAATCAGGTGAAGATCCACAGCACCCTTGTTGGTTTATCGGTGAGGTTGCCGTAGCGGAACTGGCTGTGCGGCGGCAGCTGGAAACTGTCGTTGGGATAGAGGGTGACGGTGTCGTCCTCGTACCAGATGGTCAGCTCGCCTTCGAGGACGAAGCCGCCCTGCTCCGAGCTGTCGTCCAGGTGGCCTTCGCCGCTGGTGGCGCCGGGGGCGAGGATGCTGTCGAGCATGGAGAAGCCGCCGGACATGTTCGGCGAGGCGAGGATGTCGGTGACGCCGCCGGCGTAGTACAGGGTGCGGCGATCGTTCGGCCGGGTGACCCAGTCGCGCTCGCGGCGGGTGTCGCCGGCGTAGAAGTAGGTAGTCGGCACGCCCAGGGCTTCGCTGATGGCGGTGAGGTCGGCCACGGTGGGTTGCGACAGGCCGCGCTCGACCTGGGACAGGAAACCCACCGAGCGGCCGATCTGTTCGGCCAGCTCACCCAGGGTGAGGTTCTTGTGCTTGCGCAGGTCGCGGATCAGCGTGGCAAGGTGTTCGTTGGTGGCCGTCTGGGTCATGGCAGGTTCCGAATTAGACAAAGTCCCGCAATCGATACCAGGCCTTGCCGACGGCTTCCAGTGGCGCGGCGAAGCGCTGGCCGCCGGGGAACCCGGGATTGCGGATGCGTTGATAGAGGTCAAGCTCGTCACTGCGCCCCTGCATCGCCTCGCTCACCGCATGGGCAGCGGCCAGGCTGGGCAGTACGCCGTGGCCGGAATAGCCCTGCAGCCAGTAGAGATCGCCGCGCCGGCCGATGTCCGGGGTGCGCCGCATGCTGCAGTCGATGTGCCCGCCCCAGGCGTACTCCAGTTCCACGCCCTTGAGCTGCGGGAATACCCGCTCGACATAGGGGCGCGTAGCGGCGCGGATGTCCGAAGGCATGCCGCCCAGGTAGGTGCAGCCGCCGCCGAACAGCAGGCGATGATCGGGGGTCAGGCGGAAGTAGTCGAGGACGAACTGGTTGTCGGTGACGCAGCAGTTCCTCGGCAGCAGTGAACGAGCCAGCTCCTCGCCCAGCGGCGCGGTGGCGACCTGGTAGGTGCCCACCGGCAGGATGCGCTCGGAGACGTCGCGGTCCAGCCCGTCGATATAGGCGTTGCAGGCCAGCACCAGGGAGGCGCAGCGCACGCTGCCATGCTCGGTTGTCACCTCGTAGCCGTTGCCGCTCTCGCGGAAGCTCAGCGCGCGGGTCTGCTCGAAGATGCGGCCGCCAGCGCGCTCGATGGCCCCGGCAAGGCCGTAGGCCAGCTTGAGCGGATTCAGGTGCGCAGAGTTGGGATCGTACAGGCCGGCCTGGTAGCGGTCGCTGGCGATCCACTGCGGCAGGTCTTCACGGGGGATGAATTGCAGGCCTTCGTAGCCCCAGCGACGATTGGCTTCGGCCTGCCAGTCGTAGAGCGAGCCAACGCGGCGTTGCAGCACGGCGGTCCACAGGTGGCCGATGCGGTAATCGCAGTCGAAGCCGTGGCGTTGCGGCAGGTCGCGCAGTTCGTGGGCGGCCCACAACATGCCCTGCCACAGGCGCAGCGCGCCTTCATGGCCGAGGTCGTCCTCGATGGGACCGAGGTCGCTGGACCAGCCCGGCAATGCTTGCCCGCCGTTGCGTCCGGAGGCAGCCCAGGCAATGCGGCTGGCTTCGATCATGCAGACCTGACGGCCGCCTTCCACCAGTTGCAGCGCCGTGTGCAGGCCACTGAACCCGGCACCGATCACCAGGACTTCGCATTCCAGCGGCTCGCGCAGCACATCGCGCGGCTGGATCAGCTCGGGGTTGGTACCGGCGTAGTAGGTGCCGACCGGCTCGGCGGAGCGCAGGAACATCGCGACCTCGTGAAATTGTTCTGTTTATTTTTCATGAAAAATAACAGAACAAATTTCACAAGGCTAGTCCGCCGGTCTTTTCGTCCGGCGGACTCCGCTTCAACTCGTCAGGAAGACAGCACTGCTGCGCTGTCCTGCCCTTCGCGCTTCTGCCGCATGCTGACCATGACCACCAGCGCCACCAGGATACCGGCGAGGATGGCCGAGGAGCCGATGGTGCCGAAGTCCAGCCCACCCTTCTCGTGGGACTTGGTCAGCACGTCGCCCAGGGTCGCGCCGAACGGCCGGGTCAGCACGAAGGCCACCCAGAACAGCAGCACCGAGGAAAGCTTGGTGAAGTAATGCAGCAGCACGACCACGGCGATCAGGCTGCCGATCAGCAGCGCGCCGCCGGCGAAGCCCAGGCCGGAGTCGTCGGCGAGGAAGTCGCCCAGTGCGGTGCCCAGGGTGTTGGAGAAGAGGATGGCGACCCAGTAGAACATCTCGCCCTTGAAGCTGCGGATGTTGTCCACCGACAGCGAGGTACCGCTGAAGCGCCAGGCCGCGAAGATCGCCACCAGGATGCTGACCAGGATCGCCGAGCCGCTGGCGTAGCCCAGGCCCAGGGTGCGGTCCATGAAATCGGACATGGTGGTGCCGGCGGTGCTGGTGGAGAGGATCACCAGCCAGTACAGCCAGGGCACGTAGCGCTTGCTGGCGAGCTGGCCGACCAGGGTGACGAGGAAGACGCTGATGAGGATCAGCGAGCTGATCGCATAGCCGACGTTCAGGGTCATCGACAACAGGTCGCCGGCGGTTTCCCCCAGGGTGGTGGCGCAGATTTTCATCACCCAGAAGGCCAGGGTGATCTGTGGCAGTTTATTCACGACATATCTCCGGAAAATGAGCGGGATCGACGCGCGGGTCGCGTCACGGCACCCCGGAGTTCCTGTGGTCTCCCCCAATGACCCCGGTGCATGGGCGTGGAGACTGAAGTCGGCGCAGTGAAGAAAGGGTCAAGCGGGTATGAAAAATCCATTGGCCTGCTTCCCGACCAGTGATCCGACGGATGACAGATGGCTGTCAGTTGCTATGGTTCCATGAGGGGGCGATACGCCCGAGGAACGCTGAATTGCGCGCGATTGGCCGGCGCATGGGGATATGGATGAATCAGATGATCAAACCGCAACCGTACTGCAAGAACTGCCGGCTGGCGCCGCCCACTCTTAGCGACGAGAAGGTCGAGGAGCTGGAGGCGATCATCAAGCCGGGGCACCTGCTGCATAAGGGCGACTTCGTGTTCCGCCAGGGCGATCCCTTCCACAGCGTGTTCCTGGTGCGTTCCGGTTCGATCAAGACCTTCACCACCAACGAGCAGGGGCTGGAGAAGATCACCGGGTTCTATTTCGCCACCGAGATCTTCGGTTTCTCCGGCATGGGCGAAGGCAGCTATCCGGTGTCGGCGCAGGCACTGGAAAGCACGCTGTGCAGCGAGATTCCGTTCAGCCAGCTGGAGGAGCTGTCGCTGCAGATTCCCGGCCTGTCGCACCAGATCATGCTGATGATGAGCCGCAAGATCCGTGAGGATCAGCAGATGAAGCTGCTGCTCTCGCGGCTGAACTCGGACTCGCGCATCGCTGCTTTCCTGCTGAACATCTCCGCGCATTTCCGCGAGCGTGGTTTCTCTGCCACGCGCTTCCGCCTGAGCATGTCGCGCAACGAGATCGGTGACTACCTGGGGCTGGCGGTGGAAACGGTGTCGCGCAGCTTTACCCGCCTGCAGAAGCACGGGCTGGTACGGGTGGACGGGCGGGAGACGGAGATCGTCGATTTCACCGAGTTGTGCGCGTTGGCCGGGGGGGAGGTCGAGCTTTAAGGTTCCAGCGGACCGCCCGAGCGGCGAGTTTCCCTAAAGCCCCTCCCCCTCGCCTCTCTGCCCATCAAGTCCCGATCACACCCCCATCGTCCTTGGTGATCACCATCGTCGTGGAACGCGGAATGCTCTGGCCGTCGCTGGCCGGGAAGCTGAGGGACGGGTGCTGAATGTTCACCCACATCGTCCTGCCATCAGGGCTCTGGGTAATCCCCGTCAGCTCGCAGCCACGCGGGCCGACCAGGAAGCGGCGCACCTCGCGGCTGTGCGGGTCGGCGCAGAGCAGCTGGTTGCAACCCATGACCTGCATCGGCGCCTCGGCATCGTCGTAGTCGGTCTCGATCCACAGGCGGCCGGTGGTGTCGAAATACAGTCCATCCGGCGAGGAAAAGATATCGCCGTTGATGGTGCCGATCAGGTTCTTCGGCGCAGTGGAGCCCTTGTGCTCGCCAGCGAGCAGGAAGATTTCCCACTCGAAGGTGGTGGCGGTTGGGTCACCGCCGGCTTCGTTCCAGCGCAGGATCTGCCCGTGCAGGTTGTCCTTGCGCGGGTTGGCGGCGTCCACCGCCTGCTTCTTGCCGCGCGCATCGTTGTTGGTGAGGCTGACGTAGACCTCACGGGTGGTCTGCTGCACCGCGACCCACTCGGGACGATCCATCGGCGTGGCGCCCAGCAGGTCGGCGGCGGCACGGGCGTTGACCAGTACCTCGGCCTGGCTGGCGAAACCGTTCTCGGCGGTGAGGCCATTCTGCCCATGCACCAGCGGCAGCCACTGGCCGCTGCCATCGGCGTTGAAGCGCGCGACGTAGAGGGTGCCTTCGTCCAGCAGGTTGACGTTTGCCGCACGGTTGTTCGGCTCATACTGGCCCGCCGGGACGAACTTGTAGATGTACTCGCCCTTGGTGTCGTCGCCGTAGTAGAAGGCCATGCGGTTGTCGGCGCCCAGCGAAAGGGTCGAGCACTCGCGGCAGAAGCGGCCCACGGCGGTGCGCTTCTTCGGCGTCGAGGTCGGGTCGAACGGATCGATCTCCACTACCCAGCCGAAGCGGTTCGGTTCGTTGACATGGCCGCCGTGGGGCTGGTCGGCTTTGGGCGTGGCGTCGAAGCGCTGATCAACCGCCTCCCAGGCGTAGTAGTTGCTGAACTGGCCGTTGGACAGCCCATAGCGCTTGTGCGAGACGCGCTTGGCATAGTCGGCCTTGTCGCGGTTGACGAAGTACTGGTGCCAGTTTTCCTCGCACGCCAGGTAGGTGCCCCACGGCGTGACGCCCATGGAGCAGTTGTTCAGGGTGCCGAGCACCTGTTTCGCCTCCGGATCGCTGGCGGTGCGCAGCAGGTCGTGGCCGGCCAGCGGGCCGGACAGGTCCAGCGGCGAGCTGCCAGTGATGCGGCGGTTGTAGCTGGAGCCTTCGACGCGCTGCCACTGGCCGCTGGCGTCCTTCTTCACCTCGATCACGCTCAGGCCGTGGGCGGCGATTTCCTTGCGCACCTCGCCTTCCGGACGGCCACGGGTGCCATCGGGGCGGTCCTCGAAAGTCTGGCCCTTGGGGTGCAGCGTCGGGTTGATGTACTCGTGGTTGACCACCAGCAGGCCGTGGCTGTCCGGCGCATCGGGGAAGGGGAAGTAGTGCATGCCGTCATGGTTGTCGCCGGCCTGCAGTTCCTGGGCCTTCCAATCCTCGCTGGCGTCGCCTTTCCAGACCGGCGAGCCGCTCACCACGGCGTCGCCCCAGGAGAAGAACGGTCGCGCGCTGTAGCCCTCGGCGACTATCACGCGATCGAACTTCGGGTCCTGCTGCACCGCCACGCCCCTGAAGCCCAGCAGCGTGGTCGGTACCGGCGCATCGGCGGCGAATAGTGAACGGCCGGGGAACAGGCCGCCGCCGAGGAAACCGACGGCGCCCAGCACCAGGCTGTTCTTCAGCAGGCGGCGGCGCGAGGCGTCGATGAGCTCGCTCATCGGCACGTTGCCGGAAGGGTTGATCGCCTGGTCGTCGAAGGCGGCCAGCCGGTCGTGGAAATCCTGGAAATGCTCGCTCATCAGAGGTTCCTTCCGCGCGGCCGTCTTTCTGACGGCTCGGGTTGTCAGTAGAAGCTGTCGGCGGAAGGTTAGGAATGCGGTGTTACGACGACATGACAACGCCGCCGAGCCCTGTGACAGGCTCGGCGGCGGGAATAAAAGCCGCCCCGCAGGACCAAGACGACGTCCGGGGGCGGGCGCGAGGGCATTTGCGAAACAGCGCGGCTCAGGCTTGCAGGCCGCCCTGCTCCGAACATTCGGGGCCCGCCAGGCGGGCCGTCCAGTCTTCCAGCACGCCACTGGTGAGGCGTTGCGCGGCGGTCTTGCGCCAGCGCAGGGATAAAGCATCGCAGGCCATCATCAGGCGCAGGCCGGTACGGTCCAGCGGGTGGCCGAAGTACCAATCCAGCAGGCTCGCTACGCTGAGCTGCGGGTAGTGCCGCTGCACCAGTTCCAGCGGTGCGTCGGGTGCGACCATGCCGGAACGGCGCACCCGGTAGAACCAGCCGCAACGCCCCTGCTCCTGCACTTCCAGCGGCAGACCAGGGAGATTCCAACGCCGCGCAAGGCGGTAGCTGGGCGAGCGCGGCTGGCTCACTTCGATCAGCGCCTCGCCCCAGCGAAACAGGTCGCCAATGCAGACCTCCTGTTCATTGAGCCCGAAGGTCGACAGGTTCTCGCCGAAAGCCGGCTGTCGCCAGCGCGTCTGCGGGTGCTGCTTGCGCCAGTGGCGGTAGTGCTCGGCCGGGTAGTGGTGCAGGGCGCGGTCCAGGCCACCGTCGCGGCGCAGGTCGGCCCGTGCGTCGCCCGGCAGCCCTTCGGCGCCGAGCCAGACTTCCTGATGCGTTTCCAGCTTGTCGATATCGCTGAGTAGACCTCCCCAGCTTTCTTCGACTTTTCCTATGAAAACGCCCTGGATGACGATGCTTTCCACCTTTGTCTACCCATCTGAGACAGCGGACAAGCGCTAGAGTAGTGGCCTGGATGGGTGACACTCCATTTCGATTTTCCAGTTTCGTTGATAAGAAGACCTTATGGATTTCCGCCAGCTCCGCTATTTCGTCGCGCTTTACGAGGAAGGCCATGTCGGGCGCGCCGCCGAACGCCTGGCGATTTCCCAGCCGGCGCTGTCGCAACAGATTCGCCAGCTGGAGCAGAACCTCGACGTGGCGCTGTTCCAGCGCAGCGGCAAGCGCCTGCTGCCGACCGCCGCCGCGCACACGCTGTACAACCACGCTGTGCCGCTGCTCGAAGGCCTGGAGCGGGCCCGCGAGGCTCTGCGCGGCTTCCGCGGGCAGAGCGCACGCAGTTTGGCCATTGGTGTGCTGCAGACGGTCAACGCGAGCCTGGTTCCGCATCTGGTGGAACGCCTGCATGCGGCGCAGCCTCACGTGCAGGTGCGTATCTACGAGCTCTCCGGCGTGGAGATCGAGCGCCGACTGTTGATCGGTCAGCTGGATATCGGCATCGGCTTCCTGCCGCCGCGCCAGCCGGCGCTGCACGGCGTGGAACTGTACCCGGACGAATTGCAGCTGGTAATTCCGGCGGACCACCCGCTGAAGGACTTCAAGAAGGTGTCGCTGGCTCAGGCCGCTGAATTGCCGATGCTGCTGCTCGGCGAAGAATTCCGCGCCCGGCAGATCTGGCAGGAGCAACTGGCGGCCATTGGCCGGCGGCCGCGGGTGCAGGCGGAGCTCAATCATATGGGCGGCATCCTCGACAGCCTGCCGCAGAGCCGCTTCGCCACTGTGCTGCCGGGCCGCGCGCGGCAGATGCATGCGCACAAGGACTTGCTCTGGAAACCCCTGAGCGAACCGCGCATTCCGCTGAGCGTGGGGCTGGTCTATCGCGATGCCCAGCGGCAGCAGCCAACGGTGGAGCTGTTGCGCTCGTTGCTCGACGGCGCGGTCTGATGACAACCGCTTTTCGCAGGATCGAGGGGACACCTGGTTCTTGCTGGCGAACCCGGCCCCGCTAGGGGATTTGTTCGCGGGCAAGCTCGCTCCTACAAGTAACCCCATCGCGGAGCGACGCACTCGCGAAATCGCGAGCAAGAAAAAACCCCGCCTCTTTCGAGGCGGGGTTTTGCAGACCGATATCCTGACGTCCGTGCTAGCCACCGTCCTTGGTGGATTCCCTTGTTTCCGTATTGTCGTTGGCGCTTCCTGCGCAATGTCCTGACTGAGAGAAAGGTTACCGCTGTAGGCCGTTGCCAGAAAGACGCCGATCACCACCGCTGTTTGTAAGCCATGGCTTACAAAGATTCGAAATACCCTTCTTCTCAAAAGAAATATCACAATGAAAAAGCCCCGCCGAGGCGGGGCTTTTTCACACGTGATCGCTTAGAACTGCGCGGCGTCCAGCAGGTACAGCGACTCGCTGCCAGCCTTCACCGAGGCGCTCAGGGAGTGGATGCGCGGCAGCAGGCGGGCGAAGTAGAAGCGCGCTGTGCCGAGCTTGCTGGCATAGAACTCGTCCTGGCCTTCCTTGCCCAGCGCAGCGCGCGCCATCAGCGCCCACATATAGGCGTAGGCGGTGTAGCCGAAGGCGTGCAGGTACTCGACCGAGGCGGCGCCGATCTCGTTCGGATTGCCCTTGGCACGGTCCAGGACCCAGGCGGTCAGCTCGTCGAGGTTCTGCACGGCAGCGTTCAGCGGACCGGTGAACTCAGCCAGCTCAGCGGAAGCCGAGGCTGTGAAGGCACGAATCTCGTCGGTGAACAGCTTGGCGTAGGCGCCGCCGCTGCCGACGATCTTGCGGCCCATCAGGTCCAGCGCCTGGATGCCGTTGGTGCCTTCGTAGATCTGGGTGATGCGGCAATCGCGCACCAACTGTTCCTGGCCCCACTCACGGATGAAGCCGTGGCCGCCGAAGATCTGCTGGCCATGGATGGTGGTTTCCAGACCCATGTCGGTGAGGAAGGCCTTGGCCACCGGAGTCAGCAGTGCGACCAGTTCCTCGGCGCGCTTGCGGGTGGTCGGCTCTTCGCTGTACTTGGCGGTATCCAGCTGCATGGCAACGTAGCTGGAGAAGGCACGGCCGCCCTCGTTCAGCGCTTTCATGGTCAGCAGCATGCGACGCACGTCCGGGTGGACGATGATCGGGTCGGCGGCCTTGTCCTTGGCCACGGGGCCGGTCGGCGCGCGGCTCTGGATACGCTCGCGAGCGTATTCCACGGCGCTCTGGTAGGAGCGCTCGCCAGTGGCCAGGCCCTGGATGCCAACGCCCAGGCGCTCGTAGTTCATCATGGTGAACATGGCGGCCAGGCCCTTGTTCGGGGCATCGACGATCCAGCCGGTGGCGCCGTCGAAGTTCATCACGCAGGTGGCGGAACCCTTGATGCCCATCTTGTGCTCGATGGAGCCACAGGACACGGCGTTGCGCTCGGCCAGGGAGCCGTCGGCGTTGACCATCACCTTCGGCACCAGGAACAGCGAGATGCCCTTGGAACCGGCCGGCGCGTCGGGGAGCTTGGCCAGCACCAGGTGGATGATGTTCTCGGTCAGGTCGTGCTCGCCGCCGGTGATGAAGATCTTGGTGCCGGAAATCTTGAAGCTGCCGTCAGCCTGCGGCTCGGCCTTGGTGCGGATGATGCCCAGGTCGGTGCCGGCGTGCGGCTCGGTCAGGCACATGGAGCCGGCCCAGGTGCCGGCGTACATGTTCGGCAGGTACTTGGCCTTGAGTTCTTCGCTGGCGTGGTTGAGCAGCGACAGGCAGGCGCCGGCGGTCAGCATCGGGTACAGGCCGAAGGACAGGTTGGCCGAGTTGACCATTTCCTCGACCTGGGCGCCGATCACCTTGGGCATGCCCATGCCGCCGAATTC
The DNA here is from genome assembly GCF_020401845.1 of Pseudomonas sp. HS-18. NCBI lineage: Bacteria > Pseudomonadati > Pseudomonadota > Gammaproteobacteria > Pseudomonadales > Pseudomonadaceae > Pseudomonas > Pseudomonas sp. HS-18. The sequence continues at coordinate 574,935 of NZ_CP084413.1, read as the reverse complement.
CGGCGCGCCGCCCACGCCCACCCAGCCGCCTTCGGCGTAGGTGCGGTAGGCCTCGGGGAAGCCGGCCGGGGTCTTCACACCCTCGGCGCTCCAGCTGCAGCCTTCTTCGTCGCCGCTGCGGTTCAGCGGGGCGATCACGCCGCCGGTGACTTTACCGGCCTCTTCGAGGATCGCCGAGGCGGTCTCGGCATCGACGGTCTCGGCCAGTACGGGCAGTTCGCCCCAGAGCCTGGCAACCTCGAAGACTTCATTGAGGACGAATTGCATGTCGCGCAGGGGAGCTTTGTAGTCAGCCATGATGGATCCTCGAACGAAAACGACGGCTGATCAGGCAGCCAGCGGTATCAGAATAGGAGGTACACGAAGGTACGCCGCCGGAGTTTACTCCAACAACTTTTCAGACTTTAAGCGTCATGTTGTGACCGCACAACTATAGATTGGTCACAATATGTAGCGAAAAACGAGGAGGCCCGCGCTGGGCGGGCCTCCTCGTCTGGCTCGGGGCTTACAGGGCGAATTGCTCGGCCGACAGGCGCATCAGCACCTCGGAACCCGCCTCCGCTGCCGCCACATGGGACAGCGCGCGAGGCAGCAGGCGGCTGAAGTAGAACTCGGCGGTGGCCAGCTTGGTTTCGTAGAAGGCCTTCTCGCCAGCGCCCTCTTCCAGCTTCTGCTGGGCGACCAGCGCCATGCGCAGCCAGAAGTAGCCAAGGGTGATGTAGCCGGAGTACATCAGGTAATCCACCGAGGCGGCACCGACTTCGTCCGGGTTCTTCATGGCGGCCAGGCCGAGTTTCTGGGTCAGCTCACCCCATTGCTTGTTCAACGCCGCCAACTGGGCGACCTGGGCCTTGAGCTGCGGGTGCTCGGCGTGCTGCTGGCAGAGCTGGTGGACCAGCCTGGTGAAGCCCATCAGCAGCTTGCCCTGGCTACCGAGGACCTTGCGGCCCAGCAGGTCCAGCGCCTGGATGCCGTTGGTGCCCTCGTAGATCGGCGCGATGCGACAATCCCGGACAAGCTGCTCCATGCCCCATTCGCGGATGAAGCCGTGGCCGCCGAACACCTGCATGCCGTGGTTGGTCACTTCCAGGCCGGTCTCGGTCATGAAGGCCTTGCAGATCGGCGTGAGGAAGGCCAGCAGGTTGCCGGCGCGCTCGCGCTCCTCGGCGTCCTGGGAAAGATGCTCGATGTCCAGGAGTTGTGCGGTGAAGTAGGCCAGCGCGCGGTTGCCCTCGTTGAACGCCTTCATGGTCAGCAGCATGCGGCGCACGTCCGGGTGGACGATGATCGGGTCGGCGGGTTTATCCGGCGCCTTCGGGCCGGTCAGCGAACGCATCTGCAGGCGGTCCTGGGCGTAGCGCACGGCGCCCTGGTAGCTGGTCTCGCCGAGGCAGAGGCCCTGCATGCCGGTGCCCAGGCGCGCGTGGTTCATCATGGTGAACATGCAGGCCAGGCCCTTGTTGGCTTCGCCGATCAGGAAGCCCCTGGCACCGTCGAAGTTCATTACGCAGGTGGCGGAGGCCTTGATGCCCATCTTGTGTTCGATGGAGCCGCAGGCCACGGCATTGCGCTCGCCGACGTCGCCGTTCGCATCGAGGTTGAATTTCGGCACGATGAACAGCGAGATGCCCTTGGTGCCGGCCGGCGCGTCGGGCAACTTGGCCAGCACCAGGTGGATGATGTTCTCGGAGAGGTCGTGCTCACCGGCGGAGATGAAGATCTTGGTGCCGGTAATCGCGTAGCTGCCGTCGGCATTGGGCACGGCGCGGGTCTTGATGATGCCCAGGTCGGTGCCGCAGTGCGGCTCGGTCAGGCACATGGTGCCGGTCCAGACCGCGCTGGTCATGCGCGGCAGATAGGTGTTCTTCTGCTCTTCGCTGCCGTGGGCGTGGATGGCGGCCATGGCACCCTTGGTCAGGCCGGGGTACATGCCCCAGGAGCAGTTGGAGGCGCCGATCATCTCGCTGACCAGCAGGCCGAGGGACGGCGGCAGCCCCTGACCGCCATATTCCGGGTCGCTGGAAACGCCGTTCCAGCCGGCCTCGACGTACTGTGCAAAGGCTTCCTTGAAGCCCTTGGGCGTGGTCACCACGCCATTGTCGAAGTGGCAGCCTTCCTCGTCGCCGGAGCGGTTCAGCGGGGCGATGACCTGTTCGCAGAACTTCGCGCCTTCCTCGAGGATGGCGGCGAACATGTCCGGGGTGGCGTCGGTGGCGCCGAGGGCTTCATAGCGACCGGTGAAGTCGAAGACTTCGTCGGTGAGGAAGCGCACGTCGCGCAGGGGGGCCTTGTACTCGGGCATCGCGAATCTCCGTTCGGTTCTGGGCGCCAGCATGGCGCGGAAACCTCGAACCTAACGGGGCGTGACCGCGCGGACAATCACGCTGCACGCGCTGAATGCGTGGTCATAACCCGGCCGGGTCAGGCAGTACGCACCGCTCCGCGACGGGATTGCCCATGCACGGCCACACGGTTGCGCCCGCCGCTCTTGGCCGAGTAAAGCGCCTCGTCGGCACCCTTGATGACCTCCTCCGGGCTGCGCCGCTCGCCATCGCGCTCGGCGACGCCGACGCTGATGGTCACCGAGACGGTTTGCGCTTCCTTGCCCGCACGTCTGTTGCGGCCCTGTCGATCGTCCTTGGGACGGTTGCCGCGGTCGCGCAGGTGCATCGCGTAGCTCTCGATGGCCTGGCGAACGCCGTCGAGGTACGGCAGGCACTGTTCCACCGTCTTGCCGGCGAACACCAGCGTGAATTCCTCGCCGCCATAACGGTACGCCTTGCCGCCGCCGCCCGTGCGACGCAGCTGGCTGGCAACCATGCGCAGCACCTGGTCGCCGACGTCGTGGCCGTGGCTGTCGTTGAATTTCTTGAAGTGGTCGACGTCGATCATCGCCAGCACGTACTGCTGGCCCAGGCGCTGGAAGCGCTCGTTCAGCGCGCGACGGCCAGGCAGGCCGGTGAGCTCGTCGCGGAAGGCCATCTGGTAAGCCTCGTGCGCCACCGCACCGGCGAGGGTGAGCATGACCAGGCTGGTCATCACGGTGAGCGCATGGGGCAGGATGAATACCTTGGGCAGCATCCATAACAGGCCAAGCAAGCCAACCAGTTGCGCCGCGTGCAGCGGCCGCGGCTGGCGCACGTAGGCGGCGACCAGGGCGACGAAGGCCATGAGGAAGCCGAAGTAGGACAACTGCGCCAGGTTCATCCATTGGCCGTGCAAGGCCGGCCAGTAGGTGGCGCTGAGCAGTTCCGCCAGGCCCTGCGGGAAACGCCTGGCCAGGGCCGTCGCGACTCCGGCTACGGCAATCAGCGCGGCGCTGCGGGCCAGAAGGTCCTGCAGCAGGTGCATACGCTCCTGCCAGATGCCGTACATGCCATAGAGCAGCGGCAGCAGCACACAGCACAGGTGGAACACCAGAGCGGCCTCCGGCATCACCACGCGGTGCGCCTGGAAGTAGTCGACCTGGGTATCGAGCAGGAAATACGCGATATAGACCACGGCCAGCATGAACAGCTGGCGCTGGCGGCCATAGACGAGGCACAGGGCGCCGCCCAGCAGCAGCAACAGGGTCGGCAGGACGTTGAACAGGGAAGTGAAGAAGTCGGACAGTTCGGCCAGGGAGCCGGCGGCAATGCCGGCCGGGATCAGCAACAGGGGCGTGAGGAAATGGCTGAGCCGGTAGGGGGCCGTGGGTCGCACAGGGGGTTCCGCAGAGTAGGTGTCGGACTCGGGATCAGTCGGCCGACAAGTGGCGTAATGATGGCATCTTCTGCAGCGCTTTGTGTGCCCGCGGATACGAAAAAGCCCGCCTTGCGGCGGGCTCTTTCCTGTTCAGCAGACGGACGGCGAACCGTCCGCAGGAGGCACTGATCAGTAACCGAGGGCGAAATCTTCCTCGGCCAGGTCCATCAGGTTGTTGGCACCCGACAGCATGGCGCCGACGTGCGCGCGGGTGCGCGGCAGGATGCGCTGGAAGTAGAAGCGCGCGGTCTTCAGCTTGGCCTGGTAGAAGGCCTCTTCGCTGGTACCGGCTGCCAGCTTCTCGGCCGCCAGGCGAGCCATGTCGGCCCAGAAGTAGGCCAGGCACGCGTAGCCGGAGAACATCAGGTAGTCGACCGATGCGGCGCCGACTTCCTCGCGGTCCTTCATGGCGGCCATGCCGACCTTCATGGTCAGGTCGCCCCACTCCTTGTTCAGCGCCGCCAGCGGTGCAACGAACTCTTTGACCGCTTCGTTGGCTTCGTTGGCCTGGCAGAACTTGTGCACGATCTTGGTGAAGCCCTTGAGCGCTTCGCCCTGGGTCATGAGGATCTTGCGGCCCAGCAGGTCCAGCGCCTGAACGCCGGTGGTGCCTTCGTACAGCATGGAGATGCGGCTGTCGCGGACGTTCTGTTCCATGCCGTGCTCGGCGATGAAGCCGTGGCCGCCATAGATCTGCACGCCGTGGTTGGCGGCTTCGAAGCCCACTTCGGTCATGAACGCCTTGGCGATCGGGGTGAGGAAGGCCAGCATCGAGTCAGCGGCTTTCTTCTCTTCTTCGTCCTGGCTGCGCTGGACGATGTCGACCTGCTTGGCGGCGAAGTACAGCATGGCGCGGTTGCCTTCGGCGAATGCCTTGGCGGTCAGCAGCATGCGACGTACGTCCGGGTGCACGATGATCGGGTCAGCGGGCTTCTCCGGGGCTTTCGGGCCAGTCAGCGAACGCATCTGCAGACGTTCACGAGCGTAAGCGATGCCACCCTGGAAACCGATTTCGGCGTGGGCCAGGCCTTGCAGCGCGGTGCCCAGGCGAGCGGTATTCATGAAGGTGAACATGCAGTTCAGGCCCTTGTTCGGCGGGCCGATCAGGAAGCCGGTGGCGGCGTCGAAGTTCATCACGCAGGTGGCGTTGCCGTGGATCCCCATCTTGTGTTCGATCGAGCCACAGGAAACGGCGTTGCGCTCGCCCACGTTACCTTCGGCGTTGGGCAGGAACTTCGGCACGATGAACAGCGAGATGCCCTTGGTGCCCTGCGGGGCGTCGGGCAGGCGGGCCAGTACGATGTGGACGATGTTATCGGCCATGTCGTGTTCGCCGGCGGAGATGAAGATCTTGGTGCCGGTGATCTTATAGGTGCCATCAGCCTGCGGCTCGGCCTTGGTGCGCAGCATGCCCAGGTCGGTGCCGCAATGCGGCTCGGTCAGGCACATGGTGCCGGTCCACTCGCCGGACACCAGCTTGGTCAGGTAGGTTTGCTGCTGCTCGGAGGTACCGTGGGCGTGCAGGGTGTTCATGGCGCCGTGGGACAGGCCCGGGTACATGCCCCAGGACCAGTTGGCCTGGCCGACCATTTCGCTGATCGCAAGGCCAAGGGATTCGGGCAGGCCCTGACCGCCGTGCTCGACGTCATGGGCCAGGCTCGGCCAGCCGCCTTCGACGAACTGCTGGTAGGCCTCTTTGAAACCGGTCGGGGTCTTGACGCCTTCCGGGCTCCATTTGCAGCCTTCCAGGTCGCCAGTGCGGTTCAGCGGAGCGATTACCTGTTCGCAGAACTTCGCACCCTCTTCGAGGATGGCATTCACCATGTCCGGGGTGGCGTCTTCGGCGCCCGGCAGGTTCTGGTAGTGCGCTTCGTAGCCCAGCAGCTCGTCGCGAACGAAACGGATATCACGCAAGGGGGCCTTGTAATCAGGCATAGCGGTAAACCTCTACGAAGGGTTCTGGTTAATGGGCGACCGGTTGCTGCGGTCGCAGTGCGGGAGCATTCCCGGCCGCCCAGTCGGTGCGCGCACGCATCCGGACAGTCAAACAGGCGTTTGAAACATACGTTTACGCCATACCCTTGTCAAGCATGCAAACCGACCATCCGGTCACGCCTGCGGCGCTGTCCGAGCGACGCATTCGCAGCGACGTCCTGAGGATAATTAAAGCCCATGGCAGAGCGGCCGGCGTGTCTCGAGGACAGCCGGCCGCTACAGGGAAATCAGGGAGTGGGAAGAGACGCGATCAGGCGCGGATATCGATCAAGGTGCCGAGCGTTTCGTCGGCTGCCTGAATGACCTTGGCGTTGGCCTTCACTTCGTGCTCGCCGCGGCGCAGGTCCACCAGGCGGTCGTTGAGCACTTCGCTGGGCGCGGTGCCGGCGGTGGCGATGTCGGTGCTGGCGCGGTCGACGCGGCGCTGGCCGTTCTGCACGCCATACAGGCCCGCAGAGAAAGCATTACCGGAAATTTCCATCGTCACGCCTCCACAACAAAAGCAGCAAGTGGCCACTATTCAAGCAGACAGACCGCCCCAGGCCAAGGCTCGGTTACAAATCCAGGATGCCCAGGTCCAGATGCGCAGACACCGCCGCTGGAGTCGCCGAGGCCAGGCGCGGCACGCGCCCGAGGCAGGGCGCGGGCAGTCGCTCGGCGAGGGTGGCAAGGTTTTCTTCCAGACGGGAGGTCTGCGGATCGACGATGTTCGCCACCCAGCCGGCCAGCACCAGGCCATCGCGCTGGATGGCCTCGGCGCTGAGTACCGCATGATTGATGCAACCCAGGCGCACCCCGACCACCAGGATTACCGGCAGCCCGAGGGCGACGGCGAGGTCCGACAGGTTCTCTTCCCCCGCCAACGGCACGCGCCAGCCACCGGCGCCTTCCACCAGGGTGAAGTCGGCGCCCAGTTCCAGCACCGAACGCACCGGGCCCTTGAGCGCTTCGACCGTCAGCTTCACGCCCTGCTCGCGGGCGGCAAGGTGCGGCGCAATGGCCGGCTCGAAGGCGAAGGGATTCACCTGCTCGTAGGCCAGCGGCACGCTGCACTCGCCCAGCAGCGCCAGCGCGTCGGAGTTGCGCAGGCCCTCGGGGCTGCGCTCGCAGCCGGAGGCCACGGGCTTGGCAGCCGCGGTGGACAAGCCCGCCTGCCGCGCCGCATGGAGCAGGCCGGCAGCGATGGTGGTCTTGCCGATCTCGGTGTCGGTGCCGGTGACGAAGTAGGCGTGGGACATGGCTTCCTCTTGGCTCTTTGATGTAGGAGCGAACGTGCTCGCGAACGGGATTCACCGGCAGCACTTGAGCTGGGCGGGTTCGCGAGCAATAACGATGGCGTCCCCCTCGCTCCTACAGGGAAGAAGGTTTGCGCAGGACGGCGTAGACCACCCGATAGGTCGCCGGCAGCCCCTCGGGCTGGCGGAAGCGCTCGTAGGCGGCGATCAGCGCGCGCACCCGCTCGCGCCCGGTGAGGCCGTCGGGCCGACCGGGATTGAGGTTGTGCGCGCCGAGGGCCTTGAGCTCATGGGTCAGGCTGCGCAGATCGGGGAAGTGCAGGACGCGACCCTCGGTACGCAGCTCCAGCAGATCCAGGCCGCTATCGGCGCAAAGCCGTTGGTACTGCTCGAAGGCGCGGAAGCGGTTCACGTGGACGAAACCGTCCACCGCCTCCCAGCTCTGCCGCAACTCGCCCAGGGTGCCGATGCACAGGCTGCTGAAGGCCAGCACGCCACCGGGGCGCAGCACTCGGCGCGCTTCTGCGAGCACGGCCGGAAGATCGGCGCACCACTGCAGGGCCAGGCTGGAGAACAGCAGATCAACCGCGCCGTCGCGCAGCGGCAGGCACTCGGCGTCTCCGCCGACAAAGTAGTGCGCGCCGCCCTGCTCGCGGGCGTGGCGCAGCATGCCCTCGGCGATGTCGACGGACAGCCCCTGCGAATGTGGATAACGCGCCGCCAGGGCGCGGGTGAAATAACCGGTACCGCTCCCCAGGTCGATCCAGCGCTGCGGCACGCCCTCGGCTGGCAAAGACTCCAGCAGACGGTTGCCGACGGCACGCTGCAGTTCGGCTACCGCGTCGTAGGTCGATGCGGCGCGGGAGAAGGAAGCGGCCACCTGGCGTTTGTCGGGCAAGCCGGTACTACTGCAATCAGGCATCGTCGCCCTCGTGGATGAAACGCAGGATGGCGCCGGCCACTTCGTCCGGCTGCTCCAGTGGCAGCCCGTGGCTGGTTCCGGGCAGCAGGTTGACCTCGACATCCGGCAGCCATTCCAGCAAGGCATTCGCGGCGCTCGCCGGGACCAGCGCATCGTTGGCAGCGAACAGGTGCAACTGCGGTCCGGGATAGCGGCCCAATGCGGCGCGGGTATCCAGTTGCCCCAGCAGTTGCAGGCCGGCGGTGAGCCCTTCGACATTCATCTGCGGCAGCGCCACCTGCAGCTGGCGAGCGAGGGTGCGAGCGTCGCGGGCTCCCTGGCTGACCAGCATCGTGAAGCGCTTGCGCACCAGGTGCGGCTCCAGCAGGAAGGCTTCGAAGAAGTCCTCGAACACCTCATTGGCCATCGACTCCGGCCAGTCCTCGCGGCGGCGGAAACAGGGGTTGCTGGCCAGCGTGATCAGGCCGCGGCAGGACTCGCCCCGGCGCGCGGCCAGTTCGGCGCCGAGCATGCCGCCCAGCGACCAGCCGGCGATCCAGGCGTCGTGGGCGACGTTGTCGTCCAGCTCGTCGAGCCACACGTTCGGGTCGGCGTCGTCGGGCAGCGGCTCGATCTGTACGTTCAAATGTGGCGCCTGCTCCAGCAGCGCATCGCGCAACGGTTCCAGCGGTGCGCTGCCCAGGCCCCAGCCCGGCAGCAGGATCAGTTGGTCACGCATCATCGCCCTCCTCGGCATCGATCTCTGCCAGAAGGCTAGACGACACGCGCTGCCAGCTTTCGGCCAGCGCCACCAGCAGGCGGTCGACCTGTGCCTCGGTGTGCGAGGCGGACAGGGTCACGCGCAGGCGCGCGGTGCCGGCGGGTACGGTGGGCGGGCGGATCGCCCCGACCAGAATGCCGCGCTGGCGCAGCTCCGCGGACAACGCCATGGCCTGGGCGCTGCCGCCGATGAGAATCGGCTGGATCGGCGTCGGGCTGTCCATCAGGCGCAGGCCGATGGCCGTGGCGCCGGTGCGGAAACGCGCGATCAGCGCATTCAGGTGATCACGGCGCCAGCTCTCGGCGCGCAGCAGTTCCAGGCTTTTCAGCGTGGCGCAGGCCACGGCGGGCGGCTGGCTGGTGGTGTAGATGTAGGGGCGGGCGAACTGGATCAGCGTCTCGATCAGTTCCTCGCTACCGGCGACGAAGGCGCCGGCGGTGCCGAAGGCCTTGCCGAGGGTACCGACCAGTACAGGCACGTCCTCCATGCTCAAGCCGAAGTGTTCGACGATACCGCCGCCCATTGCGCCCAGCGGGCCGAAGCCGTGGGCGTCGTCGACCATCACCCAGGCATTCTGCTGTCTAGCCGTCGCGCAAAGGCTGGGCAGGTCGGCCAGGTCGCCGTCCATGCTGAACACGCCGTCGGTAACGACCAGCGTGTTGCCTTCGGCCTTCTCCAGGCGCGAGGCGAGGCTGGCGGCATCGTTGTGCAGATAGCGCGAAAAGCGCGCACCGGAAAGCAATCCGGCATCCAGCAGCGAGGCGTGGTTGAGGCGGTCCTCCAGCACGCTGTCGCCCTTGCCGACGAGCGCGGTGACGGTGCCCAGGTTGGCCATGTAGCCGGTAGAAAAGAGCAGCGCGCGCGGGCGACCGGCGAACTCGGCGAGTGCCAGCTCCAGTTCGTGGTGCGGGCCGCAGTGGCCGTTGACCAGGTGCGAGGCGCCACCACCGACGCCCCAGCGTTCGGCGCCGGCGCGCAGCGCGGCAATCACCTCGGGGTGATTGGCCAGCCCCAGGTAATCGTTGGAACAGAAGGCCAGCATCGGCTGGCCGTCAATGACCACCTCCGGGCCCTGCGGCGATTCCAGCAGCGGGCGGCGGCGGTAGAGGTCCTCCGCCTGGCGCTGGGCCAGGCGGGCGGCGAGATCGAAAGGCATACGCAACCCCTTAGCTGCAATTCAGGCTTCCGGCTGAAGGCCGAGCCCGTAGGAGCGAGCTTGCTCGCTCCTACGAAAAGCAGGTCAGGCCGAAGCCGCGTTATAGAACAGCTGGGAGTCGCGTTGTTCCACCAGCGCCTGCTCGATGGCAGCCTGGTGCACCTCGTCGGCGTGCTCCTCGCGCTCCTCGGGCTTGATGCCCAGTCGCGCGAACAGCTGCATGTCCTTCTCGGCCTGCGGGTTGGTGGTGGTCAGCAACTTCTCGCCGTAGAAGATCGAGTTGGCGCCGGCCATGAACGCCAGGGCCTGCATCTGCTCGTTCATCTGCTCGCGGCCGGCGGACAGGCGCACGTGGGATTTCGGCATCATGATCCGGGCGACTGCCAGGGTGCGGATGAAGTCGAACGGATCGACGTCCTTCTCCTCGGCCAGCGGGGTGCCCTTGACCTTCACCAGCATGTTGATCGGCACCGATTCCGGGTGCTCGGGCAGGTTGGCCAGCTGGATCAGCAGGCCGGCGCGGTCGTCCACCGACTCGCCCATGCCGAGGATGCCGCCGGAGCAGATCTTCATCCCCGCCTCACGTACGTACGCCAGGGTTTGCAGGCGCTCGCTGTAGGTGCGGGTAGTGATGATGTTGCCGTAGAACTCCGGCGAGGTATCGAGGTTGTGGTTGTAGTAGTCCAGGCCCGCTTCGGCCAGGGACTGGGTCTGTTCCTGGGTCAGCTTGCCCAGGGTCATGCAGGTTTCCAGGCCGAGCTTTTTCACGCCCTTCACCATTTCCAGCACGTAGGGCATGTCCTTGGCGGACGGGTGCTTCCAGGCGGCGCCCATGCAGAAGCGGGTCGAGCCGATGGCCTTGGCCTCGGCAGCGGCCTGCAGCACCTTCTGCACTTCCATCAGCTTTTCCTTGTCCAGGCCGGTGTTGTAGTGGCCGGACTGCGGGCAATACTTGCAGTCCTCCGGGCAGGCACCGGTCTTGATCGACAGCAGCGTGGAAACTTGCACGCGATTCGGATCGAAATGCGCGCGGTGCATGGTCTGTGCCTGGAACAGCAGGTCGTTGAACGGCTGTTCGAACAGGGCGCGGACTTCGGCAAGGGTCCAGTCGTGGCGGGTTACTTGGGCTGCGGTGGCACTCATCGGCAAAGTCCTTCGACGCTTGGGGGCGCGCCTCTTGTCTAAGGTGCCCCGGCGGCGCACCACCGGGGAAATCAGGCTCAAGGCATCATATGTGGAGCTGTGACGCTGTCAACCACTCTCACGACACAGGTCGACAAGTGATCACTTATTGATCACAAGCAAACAGCCGGTGGCTGCTGTTTCTGAACCGATCCGGCCATTTGCCGCTCCAACCAGACAGCACACTCAGGAGTCATTACCCAGATGGGAACAGAAGGATTCTTCGACGGCCTTGGCCAGATGGCCGGCAAGGCCATCCGCTTCATCGTCGATCTGCTGTCGGGCGTACTCGGCGGCCTCTGGCGCGCCATGGACGACTTCTTCCACGGCCTGGCACGCGCTGTGGGAATCGACGTCTCGATCTTCAGCTTCGTCCTGCTCTTTATCGGCCTGCTGCTGCTCTACAGTGGCATCCGCGCCTTCCTGCGGCGCTCGATCTTCGGCGGGCTGATCTGGACGGTGCTGGGCCTGGTGGTCCTGAGCTGGCTGATCCACTGACGGCGCCGCCCTGCGGAGGGCGGAATGCGATTGCTTCACTGGCGCCCCGTCTGGTGGCGCCCACGCGTGCAATGCCTGCTTTGCGCTGGAACGGCGGAACAGGCGGTGCTGCCGCTGTGCGCCGGTTGTGACGACGACCTGCCCTGGCTCGCCGGCCACTGCGTGATCTGCGCGCTGCCCCTGCCGACCCTCGATCTCGCCTGCGGCCAATGCCTGCGTCGAGCACCCGCTTTCCAGAAAGTGGAAACGCCGTTGCGCTACGGCTTCCCCGTCGATGCGCTGATTACCCGCTTCAAGCACCAGGCCAACGCCCCGCTGGGTCGACTGCTCGGCCAGCTACTGGCGCGCCATCTGCTGCACGTCTTCGACGAGGGTCTGGCGCGACCGGAGCGGCTGATCCCCGTTCCCCTCTCCCGTCGGCGTGAGCGCCAGCGCGGCTTCAACCAGGCCGCCCTGCTGGCCGACTGGATCGCCGGGCCGCTCGGTGTGCCGGTAGATAACCGCCTGGTGCTGCGCGCGCAGGACACCCCGGCACAGCAAGGCCTCGATGCCGCCACCCGCAAGCGCAACCTGCGCAATGCCTTCGTCCTGGCCGACGGAGCCATGGTCGATGGCCTGCACCTGGCGCTGGTGGATGACGTGCTCACCACCGGCGCCACCGCCGAACGCATCGCCCGCCTGCTGCGTCGCGCGGGAGCCAGGCGGGTGGATGTCTACTGCCTGGCGCGCACGCCGGCCCCGGAATAGACGACCGTTCAGCCACATTCCTGGCAGCTGCCCCTTGCGTTTTGCCCGCCAGCAACGGAGCCTCCCCGCATACCAATAAGTACCCGCGGAACCATGACCACCCTCAGCCTGTTGACCCAACACGTTACCCGTCGCCCGCAGCGCATCGCCCTGCTGGCGCAGATCGCCCAGCTCGGTTCGATCACCCACGCCGCCAAGGCCGCCGGGATGAGCTACAAGACCGCCTGGGACGCCATCGACGAACTGAACAACCTCTCCGACCGCCCGCTGGTGGAACGCAGCGTCGGCGGCAAGGGCGGCGGCGGTGCACGCCTGACGGTCGAAGGCGAGCGCCTGCTGGCGCTCTACCAGCGCCTGGAAGCGCTGCGCGAACACATCGTCGAGCACGTCGAACACCAGGCCGACCTGGAACTGATCGGCCGCCTGATGATGCGCACCAGCGCGCGCAACCAGTTGCACGGGCACGTTTGCGCGGTGGAGGCGTCCGGGCTGAATGACCTGATCAGCATCGAGCTGCCCGGCGGCTCGCGCATTCAGGCGCGGGTCACCCGCGAAAGCACCGAGAAGCTGGAACTGGCCGACGGCATTCCGGTGGTCGCCCTGATGAAGGCCGGCTGGCTCTATGTCGACCTCCCGCACATCCCTTGCCCGGAAGGGCTGAACGCCCTGGCAGGGCACATCGACGACATCCGCGAAGCCGACGACGGGCCCAGCGAAGTGCGCATCCAGTTGCCCAGCGGGCAGATGCTCTGCGCCCTGACCGACCCGGAGCGCATCGAGATCCTCGGCCTGAAAGCCGGCTCGCCGGTGCGCGCACAGTTCTCCCCGGCCCAGGTGATCCTCGGCACACCGCTGTAGCCTCCCAGGCACATGAGATTCCCTGCCTCATATCAACCCCCGCGACGACGCGCCGCGCTCCAATAGCAGCCAGAGTCCCGCTCATGCCGGGCGGGACCCCGGCCACCCGGAGCTCCCACCATGCGCCGCCCGTTACTGCTTCTCGCCCTCCTGTTCCTGCCCTTTGCCAGCCACGCCGGCCCCGACGTGCTGCGTGTTGGCGCCAGTACCGAGCTGATGCCGATACTGGAGCCGCTGGTGGACCAGTACCAGATCCAAACCCGCAACAAGGTCCTGCTGATCGGCGGCAACGAGGATGAACTCGCCGAACAGGCCCGCCAGGGCACCCCCTACGACCTGCTGCTGACGCCGCTGCACAACACGGCCAAGCCGTCCCAAGCAGTCACGTGCAAAGCCCGTTCGATGCAGAAACTCACCCTGGTGAAAGGCGAGCGCCGTGCACTGGCTACGGACTTCGTCGACTACCTGAGCAAGCACTGCGCCGACCACTGAGGCGACTTCCCACCCATTGACGGTGGACTGGGTACACTAGGCAGCTTTACCACTGCCGGATCGTCGCCATGTCTCATCCTTTTTCCGACCTCACGCCCGATCTGGTACTGGATGCCGTGGAAAGCATCGGTTTTCTCAGCGACGCCCGTGTTCTTGCGCTCAACAGCTACGAGAACCGCGTCTACCAGGTGGGCATCGAGGACAGCGAGCCGCTGATCGCCAAGTTCTACCGCCCCGGGCGCTGGACCAGCGAAGCGATCCTCGAGGAGCACACCTTCTCCGCCGAACTGGCCGAGTGCGAAGTCCCGGTAGTGGCGCCGCTGGTGCATGAAGGGCAGACCCTTTTCGAGCACGCCGGCTTCCGCTTCACCCTGTTCCCCCGCCGTGGCGGCCGCGCGCCGGAGCCGGGCAACCTCGATCAGCTCTATCGCCTCGGCCAACTGCTCGGTCGCCTGCACGCCGTAGGTGCCAATCGCCCCTTCGAGCACCGCGAGGCACTCACGCCGCGGAACTTCGGGCACGAGTCCCTGGCCACCCTGCTGGACGGCAACTTCATCCCGAAAAGCCTGCTGCCGGCCTATGAATCCGTGGCCCGCGACCTGCTGAAAAAAGTCGATGACCTGTACGCCCGCGTGAAATACACCCCCATCCGCATGCACGGGGATTGCCACCCCGGCAACCTGCTGTGCCGCGACGACACCTTCCACGTCGTCGACCTCGACGACTGCCGCATGGGCCCGGCCGTGCAGGACCTGTGGATGATGCTCGCCGGCGAGCGCCACGAGCGCCTGGGGCAACTTTCCGAACTGGTCGACGGCTACCAGGAATTCCACGATTTCGACCCGCGCGAGCTGCCGCTGATCGAAGGCCTGCGCTCCCTGCGCCTGATGCACTACAGCGCGTGGCTGGCGCGCCGCTGGGACGACCCGGCGTTCCCGCCGAGCTTCCCCTGGTTCGGCAGCGAGCGTTACTGGGGCGAGCAGGTACTGGTGCTGCGCGAGCAATTGGCAGCGCTGGATGAGGAGCCGTTGTGGTTGTTCTGACTCTTACCGGCCCGGCGGCCGGATCGCGCACAGAGTCCCCTGCTACGCGGCGTCAGGCTTCGTATGAGCGGACTCCGTCCGCGATGGCTTCCCTTCGCACACATCCTCCCCGTAAAACCAACGTTACGCACAATCATCGGCGCCCTCGCCACTTCCACCGCAGCGGCACAGACAAGCCCCGTGGCACGCCCTAGAATTGTGCAGCCACTCATTAGCTGCCTAACCAAGGATGTTCCATGGCCACCGCCAATCCCCGCCGGGGCTACGCCCTGGGCTTGACTGCCTATGTCATCTGGGGGCTCTTCCCGATCTACTTCAAGCTGCTCGAACGCATTCCCGCCCTGGAGATCATTACCCATCGTGCCATCTGGTCGGCGGTGTTCGGCGCGCTACTCCTGCTGGTGTGGAAGCATCCCGGCTGGTGGCGCGAACTGCGCGAGAATCCCAAGCGCATCGCCGTGCTCACCGCCAGCGGGCTGCTCATTGCCAGCAACTGGCTGGTCTACGTCTGGGCGGTGAACAACGGCCACATGATCGAGGCCAGCCTGGGTTACTACATCAACCCGCTGATCAACGTACTGCTGGGCCTGGTTATCCTGCGCGAACGCCTGCGCCCGCTGCAGTGGATCGCGGTCGGCCTCGCCGCGCTGGGTGTGGCCCAACAGCTGTGGCAGCTGGGCAGCCTGCCCTGGGTATCACTCGCGCTGGCGCTGACCTTCGGCTTCTACGGGCTGATCCGCAAGCAGGCGCCGGTGGCCGCGCTGCCGGGGCTGGTGGTGGAGACCTGGATCCTGCTGCCGCTGGCGATCGGCTACCTCGTGCTGTTCGCCGAGGGCCCCAGTGCGCATCTCGATTTCTGGACCACCAAGGACGCCTTCTGGCTCGCCGCCGCCGGCCCGATCACCCTGGTGCCACTGGTGTGCTTCAACGCCGCCGCACGCCACCTGCCCTACGCCACCCTTGGCTTCCTGCAGTACCTGGCGCCGACCCTGGTGCTGCTGCAGGCGATCCTGCTGTTCGGCGAGCACCTGGACACGACGCGCCTGATTTCCTTGTGCTGCATCTGGGCGGGGCTGGTCGTGTACAGCGTGGACATCTGGTATCGCCTCTCCCGCGGTGACTGATCATTAATTGATCCACCGCCTGCAAGCCACACCAGCTGTGGCTTGCAGGAAGTCACCCGCAGATTGTCCACAGCTCTATCCCGCGATTGCGGGGATAACGCTCGTTTCCTCCACAACCTTCCCCGGCCCGCTCCTCTCACTGCCTATTTCCGCGGCAGCAGAATGCCGACCGATCAATATCTGATCAACCCCCTAGAATCCCCGCGTCGTCTGGCCTGCAAGAACATTCCACCGGCTTTTCCACAGGCTGATCCCCGCTTCGTGTGGATGAGCGAACGCCGCCCGATCAGAAAGTGGACAACTCTCTGGACGTCAGAAGCGGCGCTATCTGCAGCGTTCCATGAACGGCTTCTCCACAGACTCTTCCAGTGGATTTGTGCACAGTGTCTGGAAGGTTCGAAGCGCTGCTTCCCCTGAGACGCTGCTGTACAAAAAGCAAGCAGCACCATCAACCCCCCGAAAACAGTGCACCGCAGACAGTTATCAACAGAATGCCCACGGCGCAATCCCCGCGATCTGTGCACAGCTCCAAGGCAGGAAGTGGATAAACAGATTGGCGCCAGGCCCAAATAAAATGGGCCCTCTGTCAATTCATCAACAGAGAGCCCACAGGTTTTTCCACAAGACGGAGGATCGGAGCAGAGCTGTTACTCCCCGCTGTGGAAATTCAGCTCCACCATCAGGTCGTCCGCCAGTTCTTCCAGCTTTCCTTGCAAGGTTTCCAGCGGCAAGGTCAGCGGCACGGCCAGCAAGGCCTCGGCGTGAAACAGCGGTTCGCTGCTCATGGGCGCCGGTAGCACCTCCGTGGTCAGGCTCTCCAGGTTCACGCCGTGTTCGGCCAGCAACTGGGTGATGTCGCGGACGATGCCGGGGCGGTCATTGCCCACCAGGTCGAGGTGGATCGGTTTCCAGTTGCAGGCTGGCTCGATACCGCTCTCCGCCAGCAGCACGCGGATACCGTGCTCGCTGAGCTCCTGCAGGCCTTCGACCAGCTCGTCATAACCCTCGGCGGGCACCGCCACGCGAAGGATTCCGGCGAACTGCCCAGCCATGCGCGACATGCGGCTTTCCAGCCAGTTGCCGCCGTGGGCAGCGATGCATTTGGCCACGCGCTCCACCAGGCCGGGCTGGTCCTGGGCGATGACGGTCAATACGAGGTGGTCCATGAGCAGTCTCCGCGAAGGGCTAGGCCGTGAGGTCCAGCCAATAGGTGTAGAACTTGTCGTCCCGCTTGTAGCCCAGGCGCTCATACAACGACTGGCCCGCGTGGTTGGTCTTCGCCGTCTCCAGCATCAGGCCGCAGGCACCGGTGCTCTCGCCGTGGGCACGGGCGGCGTTCATCAGCGCTTCGCCATAACCGTCGCGACGCGCGGCAGGCAGCACGTAGAGGTCGCTGACCAGCCAGGATGCCTGCAACGCCAGGGAAGCGAAGAAGGGGTACAGCTGCACGAAGCCGACCGCCAGCCCATCGATGCTGCGCGCGATGAAGACCGTGGACTGCCCGCTGCCGATGCGCGCCTCGAGAAACTCGCGAATCTTTGCGTGGGGCGCAGGCACCTCGTAGAAATCGAGGTAGCCGGAAAACAGCAGAACCAGGTCATCCAGATCGGAGGGGGTGGCAAGCGTCACGGACATGCGGGATTCTCCAGAAGGGAAAAAGCAGTATAGGCTCGGCGAGGTTAGCCGGCTGCGACGGGCTGCCACAGGTACCCGAAGATGTTATGCGTGTACAGTTTTAAGATTTATCTGGAACAATCCAGAAGATTTTTGCGAACATATGACCTGCTACGTGACTGATATGCGTACTTTGGTCTAACCGCGACGCTAGCCCACTGATTTTTCCCACGGCATCATGTAGTATTCCGCGGCTCGGACTACAAGGCGTTTTGCCTGTGTCCAGAGCTGGTCCTGAGCAGAGTGAGGCAAGCAATGACTGAACGCGTTCAAGTCGGTGGCCTGCAGGTCGCCAAAGTCCTGTTCGACTTCGTAAACAACGAAGCCATTCCCGGCACCGGCATCGACGCCGGCAAGTTCTGGGCAGGTGTCGAAACCGTAATCAACGACCTGGCCCCCAAGAACAAGGCTCTGCTCGCCAAGCGCGACGAGATCCAGGCGAAGGTCGATGGCTGGCACCAGGCCCGCGCCGGCCAGCCGCATGACGCGGCCGCCTACAAGGCCTTCCTGCAGGAAATCGGTTACCTGCTGCCCGAGCCGGCCGACTTCCAGGCCAGCACCCAGAACGTCGACGAAGAAATCGCCCGCATGGCCGGCCCGCAGCTGGTCGTGCCGGTGATGAACGCGCGCTTCGCCCTGAACGCCGCGAACGCCCGCTGGGGCTCGCTGTACGATGCACTCTACGGCACCGACGCAATCAGCGAAGAGAACGGCGCCGAGAAGGGCAAGGGCTACAACAAGGTCCGTGGTGACAAGGTCATCGCCTTCGCCCGCGCCTTCCTCGACGAAGCCGCCGCGCTGGAATCCGGCTCCCACGTCGACGCCACCGCCTATGTCGTGAAGAACGGCGCACTGGCCGTGACCCTGAAGAATGGCAGCGAGACCGGCCTGAAGAACGCCGCTCAGTTCCTCGCCTTCCAGGGCGAAGCCGCCAAGCCGAAAGCCGTGCTGCTCAAGCACAACGGCCTGCACTTCGAAATCCAGATCGACCCGACCAGCCCGATCGGCCAGACCGATGCCGCTGGCGTGAAGGACGTCCTGATGGAGTCCGCGCTGACCACCATCATGGACTGCGAAGACTCCGTGGCCGCCGTCGATGCCGACGACAAGGTCGTGGTCTACCGCAACTGGCTGGGCCTGATGAAAGGCGACCTCGCCGAGCAGGTCTCCAAGGGCGGCAGCACCTTCACCCGCACCATGAACCCGGACCGCGTCTACACCAAGGCCGATGGTTCCGAGCTGAGCCTGCATGGCCGCTCCCTGCTGTTCGTGCGTAACGTTGGCCACCTGATGACCAACCCGGCGATCCTCGACGCCCAGGGCAACGAAGTGCCCGAAGGCATCCAGGACGGCCTGTTCACCAGCCTGATCGCCATTCACAACCTGAACGGCAGCGCCACCCGCAAGAACAGCCGCACCGGCAGCGTCTACATCGTCAAGCCGAAGATGCATGGCCCGGAAGAAGTCGCCTTCGCCGCCGAGATCTTCAGCCGCGTCGAGGACCTGCTGGGCCTGCCGCGCAACACGCTGAAAGTCGGCATCATGGACGAAGAGCGCCGCACCACCGTCAACCTCAAGGCCTGCATCAAGGCCGCCGCCGAGCGCGTGGTGTTCATCAACACCGGCTTCCTCGATCGCACCGGTGACGAGATCCACACCTCCATGGAAGCCGGCGCCATGGTGCGCAAGGGCGCCATGAAGACCGAAAAGTGGATCGGCTCCTACGAAAACAACAACGTCGACGTCGGCCTGGCTACCGGCCTGCAGGGCAAGGCCCAGATCGGCAAGGGCATGTGGGCCATGCCCGACCTGATGGCCGCCATGCTCGAGCAGAAGATCGCTCACCCGCTGGCTGGCGCCAACACCGCCTGGGTTCCGTCGCCGACCGCCGCCACCCTGCACGCGCTGCACTACCACAAGGTCGACGTGTTCGCCCGTCAGGCCGAGCTGGCCAAGCGCGCACCGGCTTCGGTGGACGACATCCTGACCATTCCGCTCGCCCCGAACACCAACTGGAGCGCGGAAGAGATCAAGAACGAGCTGGACAACAACTCCCAGGGCATCCTCGGCTATGTAGTGCGCTGGATCGACCAGGGCGTTGGCTGCTCCAAAGTGCCGGACATCAACGACGTCGGCCTGATGGAAGACCGCGCCACCCTGCGCATCTCCAGCCAGCTGCTGGCCAACTGGCTGCGCCACGGCGTAGTGACCGAAGAGCAGGTGCTGGAAAGCCTCAAGCGCATGGCCTCGGTAGTGGATCGCCAGAACGCCGGTGACGCCCAGTACCGCCCGATGGCGCCGAACTTCGACGACAACGTGGCCTTCCAGGCCGCACTGGAACTGGTCATCGAAGGCACCCAGCAGCCCAACGGCTACACCGAGCCGGTCCTGCATCGCCGTCGTCGTGAATTCAAAGCGAAGAACGGTCTGTAAGCGCTTCGCCTAGCGTTGAAAGAACCGCCCTCCGGGGCGGTTTTTTTATGGCTATCGGTTGGGATTGGCGCCGCTCCTACCCGATCGCAGACAGCACCCGCTCCTACGCACACGGATAGCTTCCGTGCAGGAGCGGACTCTTTCCGCGACTGTCCCAGGGCCACTTGGGAGCCCATAAGTAACGTCTGTGCACAATTTTTGTGTACAAAATCCCCAATCCACTTGTTTTCCACACAGGCAAGAGCTGACTCTCAAGTCAATGATTGCTATGGAAAATTATTTCACGCCCCCCTGGATACCTGGCAAAGCCGCACCAAACAAGGGCTCTGCTCGATTCGAAAGGAAGTGGAAAATCCACCGGAACTGCAAGGAGAACCGGGCTGGCACGGAATTGGCTTTTGCACACAAACCATAAAAAGCCGTGCATACAAAGCCGAGTAGCCCATGACCCGCAGTCCTACCCACCTGTCCGGCGTTACCCCCCTCCAATCTGTCGATAGCGCGGCCGCCGCCCGGCCGGCCGCGCCAACCCTGAGCCCGCGCCTGTACAGCGCCGACCTGGCACCGACCAAGGCCACCGGCCGCAGCTGGGGGCGCTACAGCCTGTTCGCGCTATGGACCAACGATGTGCACAACATCGCCAACTACTCGTTCGCCATCGGCCTGTTCGCGCTGGGCATGAGCGGCGCGCAGATCCTCGCTGCCTTCGCCCTCGGCGCGCTGGTCATCTACGGGCTGATGAACCTCTCCGGCTACATGGGCCAGAAGACTGGCCTGCCCTACCCGGTGATGTGCCGCATCAGTTTCGGCATCCACGGCGCCCAGGTGCCGGCACTGATCCGCGCAGTGATTGCCATCGCCTGGTTCGGCATCCAGACCTACCTCGCCTCGGTCGTGCTACGGGTGCTGCTCACCGCCATTGCACCGAGTCTTACGGCCTACGACCAGGACTCGATCCTCGGCCTGTCGAGCCTCGGCTGGATCACCTTCCTCGGCATCTGGTGCGTGCAACTGGTGATCTTCGCCTACGGCATGGAGATGGTGCGCCGCTACGAATCCTTCGCCGGCCCGATCATCCTCGTCGCCTTCGCCAGCCTCGCCGGCTGGATGTACTGGCGCGCCGGGCTATCGATTGCCTGGTCCAGCGGCAACCCGCCGACCGGCTCGACCATGTGGCTGAAGGTGTTGGGCGCCGCCGCACTGTGGGTCTCGCTGTACGGCACCATGATCCTCAACTTCTGCGACTTCACCCGCAATTGCCCGGACCGCCGCAGCATCAGCGTCGGCAACTTCTGGGGCCTGCCGGTGAACATGCTGGGCTTCGCGCTGATCGCCGTGGTGCTGGCCGGCGCGCAGTTCAGCATCGACGGCAAGCTGGTGCAGAACCCCACCGAGATCGTCGCCGCCATCCCCAACACCTTCGGCCTCGTGCTGGCCTGCCTGGCCTTCCTGATCGTCACCGTGGCGGTGAACATCATGGCCAACTTCGTCGCCCCCGCGTACGTGCTGACCAACCTCGCGCCGAACCTGCTGAACTTCCGCCGCGCCGGCCTGCTCAGCGCCACCATCGCCGTACTGATCCTGCCGTGGCACCTGTACAACAGCCCGGCAGTGATCGTGTATTTCCTCGGCGGCCTGGGCGCTTTGCTCGGCCCGCTATACGGGATCATGGTCACCGACTACTACCTGGTGCGCCGTGGCCGGGTGAACCTGCCGGAGCTCTACAGCGAAAGCCGCGAGGCGGCCTATCACTTCAGCGGCGGGGTCAACCTGCGCGCAGTGGCGGCCTTCGTCCCCGCTGCGCTGATCGCCATCGTCCTCGCGCTGGTGCCGGCGTTCGAAACGCTGTCGCATTTCTCCTGGTTCTTCGGCGCCGGGCTCGGCGCGCTGATCCACTTCGCCCTCGCCGATCGCAAGCGCAGCCATGTGGACGTCTGCGGCGAATCCATCGCGGTGGACGCTGCGCATCATTGAGGTTGTGGATAAACGACAAGGCCGCCTCCGGGCGGCCTTGTTCATTCAGCGAGCCTGCAGGAAGTCCAGCACCGCGCCTTCGAACTCACGGGGAAACTCGATGTTCGACAAATGCACGGCCGGCAGCCTGAGCAGACGAGCGCCGGGGATCGCTTCGGCGATCAGCTCGCTGTGGCTGGCGGCGGTGACGGTGTCGAACTGGCCAGCGATCACCAGTGTGGGCAGGCGGACGTCCCGCAAGGCGGTGCGCAGATCGGTTTCCTGCACGGCGGCGAAGGAACCGGCCAGCCCGTGTCGGTTGGTCGCCAGCAGCGTCGCGCGGAACGGTTCCACCTCCGGGCGCTCTTGCGCCAACCAGGTCGCCGGGAACCAGTTGCCGAGGAAGGTCGCGGCGGTGCCCCGCATATCGTTCGCCTCCAACACTTCGGCAATGCGCGCATCCCACTGGTCCCGCGGCCCCAGCCAGGCAGAGGTATTCGCCAGCAGCAGTCGCTCGATACGCTGCGGCGCATTCAGCGCCAGCCATTGCCCGACGAAGCCACCGAGCGACAAGCCGAGAAAATGCGCACGTTGCACGCCCAGTGCATCCAGCAATTCGATGACGTCTTCGCCCAGCCGCGCCAGCGAGTACGGCCCCGGCGGCACGCTGGAAGCGCCATGGCCGCGAGCGTCGTAACGCAGCACGCGGAAGTGCTCGCTCAGCGCGGCAATCTGGCCGTCCCACATGTGCAGGTCGGTGCCGATGGAGTTGGACAGAACCAGCAGCGGCAGGCCATCGGCGCCATCCAGGCGGTAGGCGATACGCGCGTTGTCGCGGGTCGTCAGGTAATGCAGCGGACTCATGGGAGCGTCTCCGTCGGTAAAGGTGCAGACGAAGGTAGTTGCCGCGGCATTCCGAAGAAATTACAAAGAGCTGACCAAGACTGTCAGGAAAGCTGACATGCACGATTTCACCCTGCACGACCTGCAATGCTTCGATGCCGTAGCCACGGCGGGCGGCTTCCAGGCGGCAGCACAGCACCTGCACCGCTCGCACCCGGCGGTGTTCGCCGCCGTCGCCCGGCTGGAGCGGCAGCTCGGTCTAACGCTGCTGGATCGCAGCGGCTACCGCGTCACCCTGACCGTCTCCGGCCAATCCTTCCATCGCCGCGCCCAGGGCTTGCTGCGCGAGCTGGGCAGCCTGCGCGACCACGCCACGCACCTGGCCGCCGGAGAGGAAAGCGAACTGCGCGTGGTGCTCGGCGACTTCTGCCCGCGCCCTGCCCTGCTGGAGCGATTGGCGCGTTTCTTCGCCGGTGAACCGCAGACGCGCCTGCAGCTGTACTTCGAAAGCGTCAGCGGCCCGCTGGAGCGGCTACTGGATGATGAAGCGGACCTGATCCTGCACCGCGTCGACAAGGCCGATCCGCGCCTGGAATGGCTGGACCTGGGCGCCGTGGATTTCATCCCGGTCATCGCCCCGGCGCTCCTGCCGGAAATGGCGAGCCCTGGCCCGGAACACCTGCGCCCGCTCACCCAGTGCGTCATGCGCGACAGCGCCCGGCACTCGCCACCAGTGGAGTTCTTCACACTGGATGGCGCGCCGCAATGCAGCGTGCCGGACCAGGCGATGAAGAAAGAGCTGGTGCTGTACGGCCTGGCCTGGGGGCACCTGCCGCGTCACCTGATAGAAGAGGAGCTAGCCGACGGCCGCCTGCGCGATCTCAGCGGAGCACAGTTGCCCGGCCGCCGCGAGGAACTGGTCGCCGCGCGCCGCCGCGACCGTGCCCACGGCCCGGTCGCGCAACGGCTCTGGAGCTTCCTGCAGGCGAGCTGATCAGCTGCGACTCATCGGCCCGCGCACTGGCTGCTCGCGCAGGTGGCTGACCTCGCTGATCGGCGCGCCCGCTGCGATCAATGCCTCGCGCTGTTGCAGGATCGGCGTGCGGGCAATGGCGCGCTCGAACGGATGGAGCTTTTCGAATGCCGGCAGGGCGAAGGCCGCTTCCAGCATGGCCGCCAGTTTGGGCCAGCACTGGGCGTCGAGCTGATAGCGAGCGAACTGCGCGTTGCGCATGAAGCAGGCAACGCTGATGTCAGCGATGGACAGCTCGCCGAACAGCCAGCCGGTCGCCGGCAACTGTGCTTCCAGGTAGTCGAAGATCGACGGCAGATCCTGCTGAAAGGTCTTTTCCAACACCGCCGCGTCCGGTTCGCGGCCCCAGACGCCACGGCCGATCACCAGTTGGTCGAACAGCTGCCAGATCACCACCTGGCCCATTCGGCTGTCGGCGAACTCCTCGATCCAGCGCGCGCGGGCGCGATCGGCGATATCCGCCGGATACAGCGCGGGCTGTGGATAACGTTCTTCGAGGTACTGGCAGATCACCGAGGAGTCGTTGAGCACCAGCTCGCCATCCACCAGCACCGGCACCTGGCGCAGCGGGCTGAGGCGCTCGAACTCGGCGTTGCCGTAAAAGGGCACGACGGAATCGATGCGGTAGTCCACGCCCTTCATCTCCAGCAGGACCAGCGCTTTGCGCACATAGGGGGACAGGTAGGAGCCGATGATGAGTACGGGGTCGGACATGGCTGTTTTTCTTATAGGAATGGGCGCCCGATTGTAGATGGTGCCGCGAACGGCAGACAAAAGCCGACGGGCGCCAATTGCGCGCGTGACTGCACTTTGCGATCATTTGCGAATAGTTATCGTTTTTGAACTTGATCCCATTCGGGATCATTGGGAGAGTAGCTTGTCGGCCATCCAGATGGGTAGCGGCGAACTCGTTGGCGCCTTGTATCGCGCTCACCGCGACTGGCTGACTGCCTGGCTGAACCGCAGCCTGGGCTGTCCGCAGCGCGCCGAAGACCTGAGCCAGGATACCTTCGTCCGCGTGCTTGGCCGTCGCGAGCTGCCTTCCCTGCGCGAACCGCGCGCCTTCCTGGTCACCGTCGCCAAGGGCCTGCTGGTGGATCACTGGCGCCGCGTGGCGCTGGAACAGGCCTACCTCGAAGAGCTGAAGTTCCTGCCAGAAGCCGTGCAGCCGTCGGCCGAGGAACACTGCCTGATCCTCGCCGACCTGCGCGAGATCGACCGTCTGCTGGGCAAGCTGTCCACCCGCGCGCGCAGCGCCTTCCTGCTCAACCGCCTGGATGGCCTGGGCCACGCCGAGATCGCCGAGCAGTTGGGCGTTTCCGTGCCGCGGGTACGCCAGTACATCGCCCAAGGCCTGCGCCAGTGCTACATCGCCCTGTACGGCGAGCCGACGTGAAGGGACCGGTTTCCCTGCAGGTGCTGGACGAGGCGATCAGCTGGCAGCTGCGCCTGGGCTCCGGTGAATCGCGCCCGGACGATGAGGCCGCCTTCGCTCGCTGGCACTCCGCCCACAGCGAACATGCCCGCGCCTGGAGCCAGTTGGGCATGCTCGACCGCAGCCTTGCCGGCGCCGCCCCCAAGGCCGCACGCAATGCCTTGCTGCGCTCGCCCGGCGAGTCGCGGCGCAAGGCCCGCCGGCTGGCCGGCACCGGGCTGTCGCTGCTGCTGGTCGGCGCGCTCGCGCTGGGCGTCGGCAATCGCTATACGCCGGTACGCTACGTCTTCTCCGACCTGGTAACCGCCACCGGCGAGCAGCGCGAACTGCGCCTGCCAGACAACACCCTGCTCAAGCTCAACAGCCGCACCGCCGTCGACGTGCGCTTCGACGCCCAGCAGCGCCGCATCGTGCTGCTCAGCGGCGAGATCCTGGTAGAGACCGCCCACGGCGACAGCCGCCCCTTCATCGTCGAAACCGACGAGGGCCGCCTGCGTGCCCTCGGCACGCGCTTCCTGGTGGAGCGCGACGAAGGCGACAGCACCTTGCTCAGCGTCCTGCAATCCGCCGTGGCCGCGCGCCCCGAACAACTGCCGGACGAGCGCGTGATCAACCAGGGCCAGCAGGTGCGCTTGCGCGCCGATGGCTTCGGCAGCGTGGAGGCCAACAGCGCCACCGCCGATGCCTGGACCCACGGCATGTTGGTGGTGGACAACGTGCGCCTGGGCGAGCTGATCGACCAACTGGCTCGCTACAGCCCCGGCTACCTGGCGGTGGACCCGGCGCTGGCGGACCTGCGCATCACCGGCAGCTTCCCGCTGAAGAACATCGACCTGGCGCTCGGCTCGCTGGAGCCGACGCTGCCGGTGCGTATCGAGAAGCACGGCCCCTGGTGGTCGCGCGTGGTACCGCGCGGCTGAAGGTTCTTGTGCAGGAGCGGGCTTGCTCGCGAACGGATTCCCCCCGGTTACCACGGCATCAAGGGGTTCGCGAGCAAGCTCGCTCCTGCGAAAAGCCATCCGGAAAAATATTTTTCACCCAGACCTATCACTTTTTGATTCTCGTCCGGCAAGGAGGCATCGAGAAACGTTTTCATTCAGGAGTCGTTTTCAATGCGCCGCCCGTTCGAGCTTTCGCTTCGCCCCTGCCTGCTGGCCACCGCCATTCTGCTGGCTACCTCCTCGGCCCTCGCTGCCGACGCCGTGCGTGATTACCAACTGCCCGCCGGCCCGCTGGCCAGCACCCTCAACCGCATCGCCGCAGAAGGCGGCCTGAGCCTGAGCCTCGACCCGGCGCTGGCCCAGGGCCGCAGCGCGCATGCCGTGCAGGGCCGCTTCGATGCCGCCAGCGCACTGCGCCAGGCGCTGCAGGGCACCGGCCTGGAGCTGGTGGAAAGCGAATCGGGCAGCTACAGCCTGCGCCCGGCGCCGAGCGACACCCTGTCGATGTCCGCCACCACCGTCAGCGGCAACCAGGAAGACCCGGACGGCCCGGCCGTGGGCTACCTGGCCACCCGCACCCGCGCCGGCACCAAGACCGACACCCCGCTGCTGGAAGCCCCGCGCTCCATCTCCGTCGCCACCCGCGAGCAGATGCAGGACCGCAACGTGCAGAGCCTGGATGACGCGGTGCGCTACATGCCCGGCGTGATCGCCAGCAGCTACGGCAACGACACCCGCGCCGAATGGCTGAAGGTACGCGGCTTCGAGCCGACCCAGTTCCTCGACGGCCTGCCGCTGCCCAAGGGCTCCTACGTGATGCCCAAGCTGGAAACCTGGGACCTGGAACGCGTCGCACTGCTACGCGGCCCGGCTTCCTCGCTGTACGGCCAGACCCCGCCCGGCGGCCTGCTGGACATGACCAGCCGCCGTCCGGAAGCTGAAAGCAGCCATGAAGTGCAGTTGCAGGTCGGCAGCTATGAGCACAAGCAGATTTCCTTCGACAGCACCGGCAAGGTCGACGACGCCGGCAACCTGCTGTACCGCGTCAGCGGTGTCGTGCGCGACAGCAACACGCAGATCGAGCACGTCGACAACAAGCGCTACAACATCGCGCCGAGCCTGACCTGGAACTTCGACGAAGACACCAAGCTGACCTTCCTCTCGCAGTTCAACCGCGACGATACCGGCATCACCAGCCAGTTCCTGCCGCTGCAGGGCACCAAGCTGTCCACCCCGGCGGGCGAGGTGAAGTACCACAAGAACCTGGGCGACCCCGAGTGGGAGTTCTACGACAAGACCTACTACGCCCTGGGTTATGCGTTCGAGCACCGCATCAACGACGTCTGGCAGTTCCGCCAGAACCTGCGCTACACCAAGAGCGACCTGTCGTTCCAGGGCATCACCGCTGGCGGCAGCGCAACCTCGGTCAGCGACGACGGCACCCTGGCCCGTGGCGCCAACGTGGTGGATGAAGACATCAGCCAGTTCGCCATCGACAACAACCTGCAGGCGGACTTCTCCACCGGCCCGCTCAAGCACACCCTGCTGCTGGGCCTAGATCACCAGCGCGCCAACACCAACTACAAATGGCTGTATGGCGCGGCGCCGACCAGCAACATCACCAAGCCGATCTATGGCCAGGACTTCAGCAACGTCGCCTTCACCGCGTACAACGATTACAACCAGAAGATGCGCGACACCGGCCTCTACGCGCAGGACCAGATCGCCCTCGACAACTGGCGCCTGACCCTCGGTGGTCGTCAGGACTGGGCCCACACCGGCTCGAAGTTCTACAACGCCGGCGGCGCCACCGATACCCGTCGCGACAGCCAGTTCAGCGGCAACGCGGCGCTCAGCTACGTGTTCGAGAATGGCGTGGCGCCCTACGTGTCCTATGCCGAGTCGTTCCAGACCGAAGCAGGCGGCGCCGCTGGCGCGGCCTTCGAGCCGAGCACCGGCAAGCAGTACGAGCTGGGCGTGAAGTACCAGCCGGTGGGCACCGACCTGATGCTCAGCGCGGCCGTCTACGACCTGACCCGCAAGAACATCGTCCTTACCGGCAGCGACTTCATCAGCCGCCCGGTGGGCGAAGCGCAGGTCCGTGGCTTCGAGCTGGAGGCCGTAGGCAACGTCACCGAGAACCTCAAGGTGACCGCCGCCTACACCTACGCCAACAGCAAGATGACCAAGGTCGCCAACCCGCTGGACAAGAACCGCCCGCTACCGCTCACCCCGGAAAACCAGGCCTCGCTGTGGGCCGACTACACCTGGCATGACGGCCTGCTCGATGGCTTCGGCCTGGGCTTCGGCACCCGCTACGTCGGCGAGACCCATAACATCGCCATCGGCAGCATGGGCTACGTGCGCGACAAGTCGGATGGCGACACTGGTTCCTACACTGTCTACGACGCCGCGGTGCACTACGACCTCGGCCGCCTGGACAACAGCCTCAACGGCCTGAACGTCGCGCTGAATGCCAACAACGTATTCGACAAGGAATACATCTCCACCTGCGACGGCTTCTACTGCTACTACGGCGACCGCCGCAACGTGGTGGCCAGCGTCAACTACAAGTTCTGACGCCTCCACGAAGCCGCGGGCACTCGTAGGGCGCATAACACGCAGCGCTATTTGCCGGGCAAAAGCCGGCGGATAACCTGTTCCAGGTTACTCGCCCTAGGATCCTGCGCACTGAAAGCCCCGCTCCGAAAGAGCGGGGCTTTTTGCTTTCTACGCAATGCCATCCTCGGAATTGTCGGGGCCTCAGCCGCGCACAACTCCCCACACCACACTCGCATCGTCGTGGATCTTCAGGCGTGGATAGTCCAGCGCTTGGCCATCGGCGCTTTCCAGCGCGCGCAATTCGTCGATCAGCACTTCGACGCCACGTTCAGGCAGCGCCGCGAACAGCGAATCCAGGTCGTAGCGACGGAAATCCAGTAACCGGTCGAATCCATCGGTCACCAGCATGAACGCCTTCAATCCTGAAGGATCGAGCACCCGGCGCTGCACATGCGCAATCCAGCGCTCGCTCGGATCGAGACACCAATACCCCTGCGGAGTGTTCGCCAGCGCCCGGTTGCGCCGCACCCACTCGCGGCTGGCCTGCCACAACTGTGCGTGGGACCAATCCGGATTTGCCTCGCGCAGCGCCAGCAGGCGCTGCACCGACTGGCGGTCGATCTCTTCCAGCGGCGTGTCGCCGAAACTCTCGACGTGGCCATCATCCCAGGCCAGGTGAATGCAGGTGTCGCAGAGGTTGAGCAGCTCCAGCGAGCCATCGCCCAGCACCCGCAGCAGGCTCAGGCAAGCGGTGGGCAGGTTCAGATCAAGGCTCACGGCCACGCCGGAATCGCGCTGGAAATCCGCAGCGATGCCCGCCTGCAATTGTGCCAGCAGGTCTTGAGTCGGCCTGTACGGCTGCTCCTCCAGCAGGCGCTGAAGATGAGCATTGGCGCTCTGCGCCAGCCAGCGCGCGTCGCTCTCGCCGCCGACCAGCCCCTGTCCGAGGCTGGTCGCGCCATCCAGCACCCAGGCCGCCTGCGCGGTGTAGCCGATGGCATCGTCGTTCACCGGCGAGCCCTGGCGGCACGCCGCCCCCAATACGGAAATCGTCGTCACAACCGCTCTCCTTCGTTTCGTCGGCCACACTGACCGGCGTACAGTCTCATCACCATCCGGACTCTGCCAAGGAGAGCCCCATGCTTCGCGTTCTGCCGCTGATTCTCGCCGGCCTGTTGCTGGCCAGCGGCGCCCACGCCACGCAAGTGAAGTACTTCGACCTGCCCAAGGGTTCCGGCCCGCACGACGTGGCACCCACCGAGGACGGCAAGGTCTGGTACACCGCGCAGAAGCTCGGCGTGCTCGGCCGGCTCGATCCGCAGACCGGGCAGAGCGAGCAGATCAGCCTCGGCAAGGGCTCCAGCCCCCACGGCGTGATCGCCGACGCCAACGGCGACGCCTGGATCACCGACAGTGGCCTCAACGCCATCGTCCACGTGGACGCACAGCGTCTGGGCGTGGAAGTCATCCCGCTGCCCAAGGAAGCGGCCGACGCCAATCTCAACACTGCGGTATTCGATGACGACGGCGTGCTGTGGTTCACCGGGCAGAATGGCTTCTACGGTCGGCTCGACCCGGACAGCCGCGACCTGAAGGTCTGGCCGGCGCCGCGCGGCAAGGGCCCCTACGGCATCGCCGTGACTCCGGATGGAGGCGTCTGGTACGCGTCCCTCGCGGGCAACTACATCGGCCAGGTCGACGATATCGCCGATAACGCCACCACCTTCGACGCCCCCGGCAACGACAGCGGCCCGCGTCGCCTGTGGGCCGACTCCGTGGGGCGGCTGTGGATCAGCCAGTGGAGCGCCGGAAGCCTGGCGCGCTTCGACCCCAGCGACAACCAGTGGAAAACCTGGAAGCTGCCGGGCGATCATCCGCAGCCCTATGCGGTCTACGTCGATGCCATGGACCAGGTCTGGCTGAGCGATTTCGCCGCCAATGCCCTGCTGCGCTTCGATCCGCAAAGCGAGAAATTCACGGCCTACCCGAGCGACCACGAACACGCCAACGTGCGCCAGCTGCTCGGCCGGCCCGGCGAGGTGTGGGGCGCCGAATCCGGCACCGATCGCCTGGTCGTCCTGCAAGATTGAACCCACCGAGGAGTCGTTGATGAGTACCCGTCCCGTCCTGTTCCACGCCGCCGCTTCGCCCTTCGTGCGCAAGGTCATGGTCCTGCTGCACGAGACCGGCCAGGCCGACTCCGTGGAGCTGTACGCCGCCGCCCACACACCCATCGCGCCGGACGCCGGCGTGCTGCAGGACAATCCCGCCGGGAAGATTCCCGCCCTGCGCCTGGCCGACGGCCAGACCCTGCATGACAGCCGGGTGATCCTCGAATACCTCGACCAGCAGCACGCCGGCGAGCCGCTGATTCCCCGCGACGGCGCGGCACGCTGGCGCCGCCTGACCCTCGCCTCATTGGCCGACGCGGTACTGGATGCCGCCGTGCTGATTCGCTACGAAACCGCCATGCGCCCCCAGGAGAAACACTGGGACAAATGGCTCGACAACCAACAGCTGAAGATCGTCCGCACCCTCGCCTATTTCGACGGCCCGGCCCACCCCGAGCTGGCCGAGCGCTTCGACATTGCCGCGATCGGCGTCGCCTGCGCGCTGGGCTACCTGGACTTCCGCCAGCCGCACTGGGACTGGCGCGCGGCCTATCCGCAATTGGCGACGTGGTTCGCCGAGGTCAGCCAGCGGCCGTCGATGCAGGCGACCGTGCCGGCCTGACTGACGATGGGCATCGCTGCACGCCCCCCATCCTAGGGTGCGCAGCTCAGAGAGCGGGCCGGCATGCTCCAGACCTGCCAGCCCGCACCGCCCAGCCCCCTCTCCCCTCGGGAGAGGGTCGGGGTGAGGGGAAGCCGGCTGCGCCAGGCCTTCATCATCGGCTGGCTGTGCCGCACCACCCGCCGCTGAAAACGCTCATCACGCATCGCCCTCCGCCCCATCCCCTGCTCGAACAACCCGGCGATACGCCGCGCCAGCCGTCGCCCCACCTCGTGCTCCTCGCGCAGCCCGGCCCACGCACTCATGACGGCTGCTCCTGGCGGCCGAAGCGATAGATCGGCAGCGCCAGCAGCAGGCCGAGCTGGGCGACTCCCACACACATCTCCAGGAAGGAGCGCACATGGGGATTGTTCGCCGCATCCTCGACGCCGGTGAGCAACTCCCACCAATCGCCCGGCAGCAGCAGGGCAATGTGGGCCAGCGGTTTGCCGCTGGCCACCAGCAGGGCGATCCAGTCGAAGCGGCCGATGAGCATCAGCACTGGCAGGCACAGACCACTGATCAGCAGGCCGGCGAACAGGCACAGGGAAAAGCGCATCACGTTGGTCATCACGACTCTCCTCAGCGCTGTACGCGCACATCGTCCAGGGAAAATTCCAGGTCATCGCCACGGGGCTTGCCGATGCCATACCAGTCCAGCCGGCGAGTCAGCACCATCACGCCACCGAGCACACCGAACAGCAGCAGCGAGCCCATCAGCAAGGCGTAGTCTTCGGCGCTGAGCAGCGCGTAGAGCATCCCGTAGAGCCCGGCGAGCCCCAGGCTGAAACCGGCGCCGCGCCACAGGCTGTGCAACACGTGGCAGAGGTAGAAACCGATCAGCCCGACACAGGCGCCAGCGGACAACAGGTAGGCCAGCTCGAAGCCGAGATGCTCGGAGAGCGACAGCAGGAGCAGGTAGAACAGCGCCAGCGCCATGCCCACCAGCGCGTACTGGATCGGGTGCACCGACAGGCGCTTGAGTACTTCGAAGAGGAAGAAGCCGGCGAAGGTGAGGACGATGAACAGCAGCGCGTACTTCACCGCGCGGTCGGTCTTCAGGTACTGGTCCACCGGGTCCACCAGCGCCACGCCGAAGCGATGCTCACCGAACTGACTGCACTCGGCGGTGCTGGCGCGGGAGATATCCGGATCGTCCGCACCGACCGCCCGAGCCACGTCGACCTGGGCCGGCGCGGTGCATGCACGCAGTTGATCCTCCAGGTTGGTGGCGAAGAAACTGGTGCGCCAGCGTGCGCTGAAACCCTGGTTGCTGACGCTGCGCTCGGTGGGCAGGAACTCGCCGCCGAAGCTGGGATGCGGCCAGTCCGAGACCAGCTTGACCTGGCTGTCGCGGCCCACCGGGGTGATGTCCAGGCGGCTGCTGCCCAGCAGCGACAGCTCGAAGGAATAGTCGAAGCGCTGCTCGCGGTCGCTGGCCTTGAACGGCAGCACGGCATGCACGCCGTTGCCGAGGAACTGGCTCTGGGTGCCGGGCTGGAAGTCGCGCAGCTCGTCGCCGACCTTCAGCTTCGGCGCGTTCTCGATGCCGCGCACATCGCTGATGCCCACCGCCAGCAACGGGTCGTCGAAACGGTAACTGCCCAGGTCGCTGCTGATGCCGTAGTTGGCCGGCAGGACGAAGCTGCCGCTGACCTGGCTGTCGGCATGGAACAGGCGCGCCTCGTAGATGCCACGATGGCGCAGTTCGGTGCGCATCTGCCCATCGAGGTTGAAGACTTCCGGCAGGAAGTACAGCCGCCCGCGCACCTCGCGCTCCTGCAATACGCGCTGCTGGCTGGCCTTGTCCAGGCGCCAGGCGCGAATGGTGCGGGTGTAGGGCACGACCACCAGCGGGCCGGTGAGCTGCTGGCTGTAGCTGGCGCTGCGGGCGATGTCCTGCAGGACCTCGTCGCGGTAGTTCTGACGCTCGTCGACCAGGCCGTCGATCATCAGCAGGGGTATCAGCAGGAGGACGATCAACAGCGCGATGGCGCCGAGCTTGATGCCGAGTTGGCGGTTCATCGAAGGCTTTCTCCGTGGGTGGACGACGGAGTGAGCTTGGGGTTCGCGCGTGGTGGCGCTCGGGGCGGAATGTGGAGAGTCTGTGGGGATTGTGTGGCTATGGCTTTTCGTAGGAGCGAGCTTGCTCGCGAACCTGCCCCCCACAGCGGAGCATGTTCGCGAGCCAGGACTGGGCGTCCCCCTCAGTCCTACAAGGGCAGGAACAGAGTCGCGCGGACGCCGCCGTCGACGTTCTCCACGCTCAACTCACCGCCATGCAAGGTCGCCACTTCCGCGACGAAGTTGAGCCCCAGCCCGGTGCTCTTGCGGCCACTCGCCGGGCGCGGCAGGGAGTAGAAGCGCTCGGTCAGGCGCGGCAGGGCGAACTCCGGAATGGCTTCGCCCTGGTTGAACAGTTCGACGCGCCAGCCCTCGCCATCGGGCTGCGCATCGAAACGAATGACACCACCCGCCGGCGTGAAATCCAGTGCGTTGTCCAGCAGGTTGCCCAATGCCTGGCGCAGCAGGAAGCGCTCGCCGAGTACCGTCGCCTGCGGCGGGATGGCGTTCTCCAACTGCACGCCCTGCACCCGCGCCATGCGCTCATCGACCAGCTCGCTGGCCAGTTCATGCAAGGCCACCGGCACGCACTCCTCCAGTCCCTGGCGCTGCTCCACCTGGGCCAGATTCAGCAAGCGTTCGATCAGCTGCTGCAGGCGCTCGCTTTCTCCCGCGATGTTGCCGACGAAGCGCGCACGCTGCTCGGCGGGCATCTCGCCTTCGAGCAACTCTGCGGCGCCACGGATCGCCGCCAGCGGGCTCTTCAGTTCATGGGTCAGGGTGTGCACGTAGCGCTCGACGTAATCCTTGCCCTCCAGTTGCACACGCATGCGCTCCACGGCGCCGGCCAGCTGCGCCATCTCGCCCCCGCGATAGCGCGGCAGTTCCGCGCGGCGCCCTTCGCTCACCGCCTGGGCGTAGCGGGTCAGGCGATCCAGCGAGCGGCTCAGCCACCAGGACAGCCCCGCGCCGACCAGCAGGCCGAGCACGATCAGCCCCGCACCGAGCCACGCGAGGCGCCGTTGCGAACGGTCGATATAGGGCTGCAACGTGCGGTTGGGTTTGGAGACCGAAACCACGCCGATGATCTTCTCGCCATCGCGGATCGGCGCGGCGACATACATCACCGAGGATTCCGGGTCGTCCGCCGACTCGCGGCTGGAGCGCGCGCCGTACTGGCCGCGCAGGGTCAGGTAGACGTCGTTCCAGCGCGAGTAGTCCTGGCCCACGGCCTGGCCGAGGGAATCCAGCAGGACGATGCCGCGCGCGTCGGTCACGTAGATGCGGTGGTTCACCGCGGTCTTGTTCACGCCCCAGATGTCCGCCTGCGGGCTGCGCGCGCCATAGGCGCGAAGCATCTCGGGCAGGCGGCTCTGGTCGAGGGTGCCGCGCTTCACGTCGGCCTGCAGAATCTCGGCCAGCAGGTTGGCGGTATCCACCAGGGTCTCTTCGCTGGACTGGCGCACGCCGGGGCGAATCTCGTCCATCACCGTGCGCAATACGAACCAGCCGGTCAGCCCGACGAAGAAGAAGTAGACCAGGAAGATCCGCAGCGACAGGCGCATCAGCTCTTGTCCGGCGCGTAGCTGTAGCCCAGGCCGCGGTGGGTCTGGATCGGTTCGGCGGCGGGGGCGACCTGGCGCAGCTTGGCGCGCAGGCTCTTGATGTGGCTGTCGACGTTGCGCTCGTAGCCGGCGTCGGCAGCGACGCCCAGGGCATCGAGCAACTGTTCGCGGCTGAACACCCGCTCGGGGCGCGCCAGCAGCGTCTGCAGCAGGCGGAATTCGTGGCGGGTCAGGCTCAGCGGCTGGCCGCGGTAGCGGATCTGGAAACGCTCCTCGTCCACCTCGAACGGGCCATTGCCGATCACCGCGGGGGCAGGCGCTTCACGCGGTGCGGTGCGCTTGAGGATGGCCTTCACCCGCGCGGCGACTTCGCGCGGGCTGAAGGGTTTGACGACGTAGTCGTCGGCACCGATTTCCAGGCCGACCACACGGTCGATCTCGGCGTTGCGCGCGGTGAGGAAGATCACCGGCACCTCGGAGAAGCGACGCAGTTGCTTGCAGGCTTCGAAGCCGCTGATATCCGGCAGCCCGACGTCGAGGATGACCAGGTCGAAGGCCTCGCGCTGCAGGCGCTCGAGGGCGGGGCCGGCGAGGTTCAGCCAGGTCGTTTCGAAACCTTCGGCCTGCAGGGCATAGAGCAGCGTGTCGGCGATGGCGGCTTCATCTTCGACGATGAGGATGTGGGGCATGGGATTCCGATTCCCGGGAAGGTCCCGGAAGGGTCCACCAAGCCCCGCGCCGCGTCAATCGAGGATCAGGAGCAGTCCGGCTTGCCGGCGACGAAGCGCTCGCCCGCGTCCACCGCGACGTGGAACTTGCGCAGGCCCTTGGCGCCCATCAGGAAGGGGTAGTTGAAGTGGCTGCGGTCGGTGAGGTTGACCTCGATGGTGCGCTGGTCGCCGCCCAGGCACACCGGCAGTTCGATCACCGGGCGCTGGCTGAGGCCGGGGCTGGACTCTTCCTCTTCATCCTCGCCGGCGCCGTCCGAGCGGTTCTTGATCTTGGAGATGCGCGCCAGCTTGTGTTCGTACACCGAGTCGCCGCCATCCTTGGTGGCCAGTTTGAAGCGCACCCAGTCCTCGCCGTCGCGCTGGAAGATCTGGATATCCTTGGCCGACAGCGAGGAGGTGTAGGCGCCGGTGTCCATCTTGGCCTGCAGGGTCTGATCGAGCTCAGGCAGGCTGACCCACTCGTAGCGGCCGTAGAGTTTGGTCTCGGCGGCCAGGGCGAGGCCGGGCAAGGCAAAAAGGGATAGCAGGGCGAGGGCGCGTTTCACGCGGGAACTCCGGGTTGGGCGGGTGTAGCGCATAGGACTATCACGCCCGCCATAGGTTCGCCAGCACACCCGCTTCACGCGTCGAACAACGAGCCGCGCCGGCGGTCCAGCCCACTCCACAGCGCCTCCAGGTTGCGGAAGCCCCATTTGTCCGGCGACTCGCGGCTGACAATGCGCTCGCGGCCCTTGCACCGCGACAGGTCGAGCACCTCGAAGGGAATCGCCGCACGGGTGCGCGTCGAGTAGAAGACCTTCACCACCGGCAGCAGCAGTTCCGCGCCCTGTTCCACCACCACTGCCAGGCGCTCGCTTTCCAGGCGCACCAGCGCGCCGATGGGGTAGATGCCCAGGCACCGGACGAAGGCGCGGAATACCTGCTGGTCGAGGTGCCCACCGCACCATTGCGACATGCGTTGCAGTGATTCGGCCGGGTCCCAGCCGGCCTTGTAGGGGCGGTCGGAGGTGATCGCATCGTAGATGTCGCAGACCGCGCCCATGCGCGCGAACAGGCTGATCTGCTCGCCGGCGAGGCGGTGCGGGTAGCCGGTGCCGTCGAGTTTCTCGTGGTGGTGCAGGCACACATCCAGCACCAGCGCGCTGACATGGCGGCCCTCGCGGAGAATCTCGCCACCGCGCCAGGGGTGCTCGCGCACACTGGCGAACTCGCTCTCGTCGAGGCGACCAGGCTTGTTCAGCACCGCCATCGGCACCGTCATCTTGCCGATGTCGTGGAGCAGCCCGGCAAGGCCGGCTTCACGCACCAGGTTTTCATCCAGGCCGAGCTCCCGCGCCAGGGCGATCATCAAGGCACAAACGGCGACCGAATGCAGGTAGGTGTACTCGTCGGCGGTTTTCAGCCTTGCAAGGCTGATGACTGCGTCGGGATGTCGTTGCATGGAAGCGGCGATGTCACCCACCAACTGGTGCGCGCCCTCGGCATCGACCACGCGCCCCATGCGGGCATCCTGGAACATGGCCAGGACCATTTCCTTGGAGCGGATGCACAGTTGGCGGGCGACTTGCAGCTCGTCCTCCAGGCTGCGCCGGGCAATCGGCGGGGCGAGGGGCGCGGCCGCTTCCCGCGTCTGCTCGGCGGCTGCCGCGCCAGTCTGCGCAGATGTCGGTGACACCGGCAGACAACCGCGGCGGGGGTCGATCAGCACCTCGCGCACCGCACTGTGCTTCAGGCGTCGCAAATCTTCGGGATCTTCCAGCAGGAAGCGCGCGCGCCAGAACGGATGGTTCACCCACGATCCGCACAGCTCGTGCACATACATCCCTAAAGTGACGGCTTCGACGGGAATGCGCAGGTACGGCGAGTCGGACATGGCAGGCCTCGGAGTATGACCCCCAGAGCATAGTCTTCCGGCCACTGCAGCGGGAGGGGCGCTTGGGAACCCTACGTCGGCTGCGTATCATGCTCCAGCCACCGTCGCAAAAGGAAAGGACCCCATGCAGGCACTGACCGGCGTCTTCGCCAGCCTCCTGTTGCTGCTCAATACCCTGATCCTGATCGGCCCGATGCTGCTGATCGCCCTGCTCAAGCTCATCGTTCCCGGACAAGCAGCGAAGGATGCCTGCTCGCGCGGGGTGATGTGGATCGCCGAGACCTGGGCGGAGATCGACAAGGCCATCTTCGCCCTGCTGACCCCGACCGTGTGGGACATCCGTGGCTCCGCCCAGTTGCGCGGCGACACGTCCTACCTGGTGATCAGCAACCACCAGTCCTGGGTCGACATCCCGGCGCTGGTGCAGGCCTTCAACCGCAAGACGCCCTACTTCAAGTTCTTCCTCAAGAAGGAACTGATCTGGGTGCCCTTCCTCGGCCTGGCCTTCTGGGCGCTCGACTATCCCTTCATGAAGCGCTACAGCAAGGCCTTCCTGGAAAAGCACCCGGAGCTCAAGGGCAAGGACCTGGAGATCACCAAGGCCGCCTGCGAGAAGTTCAAGCGCATGCCGGTGACCGTGGTGAACTACCTCGAAGGCACGCGCTTCACCCCGGCCAAGCAGGCCCAGCAACAATCGCCCTACCAGAACCTGCTGAAGCCCAAAGCCGGCGGCGTGGCCTTCGTGCTGGCAGCCCTGGGCGAGCAGCTCGATACGCTGCTGGACGTCACCCTGGTCTACCCGAAGGGCCCGCGACCGGGCTTCTGGGATCTGCTATGCGGCCGCGTGCCGCGTGTCATCGTCGACATCCAGGCACGCGAGATCGACCCCGCGCTGTGGCAGGGCGATTACGAGAACGATGCGCAATTCCGCCAGTACGTGCAGAACTGGGTGTCGCAGTTGTGGGAACAGAAGGACCAGCGCATCGAGCAGTTGCGCGAGGAGTTCTGAGGCTCCCTACGCACCCCGCCCGGCGACCGGCGTAGCCGGCGTCAGCGGAGTGCCCCAGAGTCCGCCGAGCGTACCGAGCAGTTGGCTGCTGAGGCCCTGTTCGGTGAAGTAGTCGAGGATCACCCCGGCGAAGCGGCCGATCATGGACTGGTCCATGCCCAGCACGCCGAATATCTGGTCGACATCCTGCAGGTTGTTGATTCCACCCAGCAGCGCCGCGGCGTTGCCCAACCCGCCGAAACCACTCAGCGCCCCACCCAGGTCACCCAGCGAACTGTTGCCGGCGAGCTGGTCGAGGTTCGGCAGGGATTTCTGCAATTGCGCCGTGTCGGTTTCCTTCAGGCTGTTCATCGCCAGCCCCAGCAGGGCACCCGTGCCACCAATGGCCTGCTGCTCGCTGACGCCCAGTTGCCGGGTAAGGTTGCCCAGCAGTGCATTGGCGGCCGGCGGCACGCCCTGGGTTTCAGCGGCGGGCTCGCTGGTGTCGGTGAAGGTAGCGGCGAACACAGGGGACGCGACCAGCCAGGCGGCGGCCAGGAAGACGGCGGAACGGGTGGGCATCGACGGCTCCGGAGAACGGCTGTCCGACCCCAGGTCGGGGCCGGATCGTCGATAGGACCGGTGCCCGGCGCGGCGGTTCCGCGCCGGCCGGCGGATATCAGGCGCCGGTGCCCCAGAGACTGCCCAGGGTGCCGAGCAGGTTGCTGTTGGCGCCCTGCTTGCCAAGGTAATCCAGCAGCACGCTGGAGAATTTGCCAGTCATGTCCTGGTCCATGCCCAGCGCACCGAAGGCCTTGCTCACATCGCCCATGCTGCTGACGTTGCCCAACAGGCCGCTGGAAGCGCCGCCGCCAAGATTGCCGAGCTGCCCGCCCAGGCCACCCAGGGCGTTGCTGCCGGTGAGTTTGTCGAGGCCGGGGACGGTCTTCGCCAGCTGCGAATAGTCGGCGGTGCTGAGCTTGTTCTTCGCCAGGCCCAGCAGGGCGCCGGTACCGCCGAGGGCCTGTTCGTCGCTGACGCCGAGCTGGCCGGTCAGGGCGTTGAGCAGGCCGCTGGTCTGCGGGGTGGAGGCGACCCGCGAGGTATCGGCGCCGGTCGCGCCGGATACCGCCTTGGCGGCATCGCCCAGGTTGAAGGCAAATGCCGAGGAAGCCGCCAGCAGGGCGGCCAGTGCGAGGGTAACGCGGGGTTTGACGGACATTGCTGACTCCAAGGGAATACCGGACGCCATATCGACCGGGCGCCGCGGCCGTTGTTCCACCCCGGCCAGCGCGGTCGGGCAATGGCACGGCTCGCTCACAACTTCGCCGACCGCTGCGATTGCAGAGCTGTGGCCGGGAACTTTTTCGCTGTTCACCGATGTCCACGGGCGGCCATTCGTACAATCACTGCGGAGCGATCCGCGCGAACATGGTTGTACCCAGCTCGCGGCAATTTCCCCCGCGACCGCCAAAGATTCCCTAAGCTAGAGCCATTCCCGCCTGACGGACCGACCATGAGCGACCCCTTCATTCTCACGCCCCGCGTGGCTCGCCTGCTGCCCTGGCTGGTGGCCATCGCCTTCTTCATGCAGGCCCTGGACGGCACCATCCTCAACACCGCGCTGCCGAGCATGGCCCGCTCGCTGGACGAGGACCCGCTGCGCATGCAGGGCGTGGTGATCGCCTACCTGCTCACCGTGGCGCTGCTGATCCCCTCTTCCGGCTGGATCTCCGACCGTTTCGGCACCCGTCGGGTGTTCCTCTTCGCGATCTTCCTGTTCAGCTTCGGCTCGCTGCTCTGCGCGCTCTCGCCCAGCCTCGGCACCCTGGTCGGCGCCCGCGTGGTGCAGGGTATCGGCGGCGCGCTGATGATGCCGGTAGGGCGCCTGGTGATCCTGCGCGTGTACCCGCGCACGGAGCTGGTGCGCATCCTCAGCTTCGTCACCATTCCCGGCCTGCTCGGGCCGCTGGCCGGCCCCACGCTGGGTGGCTGGCTGGTGGAGTACGCCAGCTGGCACTGGATCTTCCTGATCAACCTGCCGGTCGGGCTGGTGGGCTTCATCGTCGCCCTGCGCCTGATGCCCGACCTGCACGGTGTTCGCGCGACGCGTTTCGACTCGATCGGTTTCCTGCTGTTCGGTGGCGCCATGGTGCTGATCACCATCGCTCTCGAAGGCCTGGGCGAACTGCACATGCCCCACGTGCGCGTGGTCCTGTTGCTGGTGGGCGGGCTGGTACTGCTGGCGGCTTACTGGCTGCGTGCGCTGCGCATCGAAGCACCGCTGTTC
The DNA here is from genome assembly GCF_020401845.1 of Pseudomonas sp. HS-18. Lineage (NCBI taxonomy): Bacteria > Pseudomonadati > Pseudomonadota > Gammaproteobacteria > Pseudomonadales > Pseudomonadaceae > Pseudomonas > Pseudomonas sp. HS-18. The sequence goes on along the minus strand of NZ_CP084413.1, from coordinate 534,022 downwards.
CCACCGTCGCTGTTCGCCACGCGCACCTTCGCCGTGGGCGTACTGGGCAACCTGTTCGCGCGCCTGGGCAGCGGCTCCCTGCCCTTCCTCACCCCGCTGCTGCTGCAGATCGGCCTGGGCTTCTCGCCATCGCGGGCGGGCATGACCATGATCCCGATGGCCCTGGCGGCCATGGTCATCAAGTCGCTGGCGCGACCGCTGCTGGACCTGTTCGGCTATCGCAAATTGCTGGTCAGCAACACGTTGCTGCTGGGCGCGATGATCGCCAGCCTCGGCCTGGTCGACCAGGACACCCCTTACGCGCTGCTGCTGGTGCAGTTGGCAGTGCTGGGCGGGATCAACTCGCTGCAGTTCACTGCGATGAACACCCTGACCCTGATCGATCTGCGCGACGACAACGCCAGCGCCGGCAACAGCCTGCTCTCGGTGGTCATGCAGCTATCCATCGGCATGGGCATCGCCTGTGCGGCAGCGCTGCTGGGCGGGTTCACGGGCGATCAGGAAAGCGTGCAGGGCGATGTGCTGTCGGCCTTCCACGCGACCTACTTCAGCGTCGGCATCCTCTCGATGCTGGCGGCCGCAATCTTCTTCCAGCTCAACGCCGAAGACGGCCGCACCACACCACGCCGGGTCGAACCCGAGCATGGTGTCGACGAGCATTGATCAGGGCTTGCAGGTCGGCGCGGCGGTTTGCGTCTTCGAGGCGTCCACCGGCCCCAGGTGTTCCAGGGTGCGACGCCCCAGCAGCACCGGGTAATCCAGGGTCTGGCGGTCGCGCAGGGTGAACTGCTCACGGTAGACCTTGCCGCCCAGGCAGACGTCCATCAGCACCACCGGAGCGCGCTCGACGCCGCTGGCGGTCTTGAACTTGAGCACGCGCTCGACACGCCGCTCGAAAGGCAGGCGCTCTTCCTTGCCGGTCGCCGGGTCAGTCAGCATCACGTCGTACTGTACCCAGCGCTCGTCGTTCTTCTTGATGCGCGTGATGTTGCGCGCGTCCATCACCGAGGTCTGCGCGCCGGTATCCAGCTTCGCCTTGAGGGGGGCCTGTTCGGGCATCAGCATGAGCGTCTCCACCCACCCCCAGGTGGGCTGGGCGGGCGCGTCGGCGGCAAGGGCGCCGCCCGAAACGAGCAGGCCGGCGAGCAGCAGGCGGAAGGCGGGCGATGGCATGGATGGCAGCTCCGGAAAATCGATGGCAGCACTATAGGCGACAAGGACATAGGCAATAAAAAACCCCGGATGTTTCCACCCGGGGTTCTTTTTCGGCTGACGCCAGGGGATCTTAGATCACCTGCACGCGCTCGGCCTGCATGCCTTTCTGGCCCTGCACGACTTCGAAGCTGACCTTCTGGCCTTCGGCCAGAGTCTTGAAGCCGTTACCTTCGATAGCGCGGAAGTGTACGAACACGTCCGGGCCGCTTTCCGGGGTAATGAAGCCGTAGCCTTTGGTCTCGTTGAACCACTTGACGGTGCCGTTCTGACGATTCGACATGGTGTTCTCCTTGGAACGTATTTTTGAAATTAGCCACGAATGGCCAGGAACTGAGTTGCAAGGAGTTACAAGGAGTCGAGCAGGACGGGGTGGAATAACCGACCGCATCAGGTCACGATCGACGGCGACCCATGCAAACACAGTCCGGAAACTCTACGATAAAAATCTGCGGAAAGCGAATCTCTTGAAAAAACCGTTCATCGCTACTTGGAGAAATTCTGACGAGTGGCCTCAAACCCTTGCCATACAGGCTTCTCAGCCCTTTTGAGGGGCTCTCCTGCTACACTGCGCGGCCATATGGATTCACCCGGGCTCCCTTCGTGACCACCTCTGCATTTTCCACCCTCGCGCTGTCGGCCGACCTGCTGGCCAACCTCGATTCTCTCGGTTATCGCGAGATGACGCCGATCCAGGCCGCCGCCCTGCCGGCGATCCTCAAGGGCCGCGACCTGATCGCCCAGGCCAAGACCGGTAGCGGCAAGACCGCCGCCTTCGGCATCGGCCTGCTCAGCCCGCTGAATCCGCGTTATTTCGGCTGCCAGGCACTGGTGCTGTGCCCGACTCGCGAGCTGGCCGACCAGGTCGCCAAGGAGATCCGCCGCCTCGCCCGCGCCGCCGACAACATCAAGGTGCTGACCCTCTGCGGCGGTACGCCCTTCGGCCCGCAGATCGGATCGCTGGAGCACGGCGCCCACGTGGTGGTCGGTACGCCGGGGCGCATTCAGGAACACCTGCGCCGCGGCACCCTCAAGCTCGACGGCCTGAACACCCTGGTACTGGACGAAGCTGACCGCATGCTCGACATGGGCTTCTACGACAGCATCGCCGACATCATCGACCAGGCTCCGGCGCGCCGGCAGACCCTGCTGTTCTCCGCTACCTACCCCGACGGCATCGGCCAACTGGCGGCGAAGTTCCTGAAGAACCCCGAGCGCGTGGAAGTGGAAGCACTGCACGACGACAGCCAGATCGAACAGCACTTCTACGAGATCGATCCCAAGCAGCGCCTCGATGCCGTCGTGCGCCTGCTCCAGCATTTCCGCCCGCAATCCTGTGTCGCCTTCTGCCATACCCGCCAGCAGTGCATGGAAGTGGTGGAGCAGCTCAACGCACGCAAGATCTCCGCCCTGGCCCTGCACGGTGACCTCGAGCAGCGCGAGCGCGACCAGGTGCTGACCATGTTCGCCAACCGCAGCTGCAGCGTGCTGGTGGCCACCGACGTGGCCGCCCGCGGGCTGGACATCGCCGCGCTGGAAGCGGTGATCAACGTCGAGCTGTCGCGCGATGCGCAGGTCCATGTGCACCGCATCGGGCGCAGCGGCCGCGCCGGCGAGAAGGGCCTGGCGCTGTCGCTGGTGACGCCGGCCGAAGCCAGCCGCGCCCAGGCCATCGAAGACCTGCAGGGTGCGCCACTGAACTGGGAGCGCATCGACTTCCTCAAGGCCAACGACGCCCCGCTGCTGCCGCCGATGACCACCCTGGCCATCGCCGGCGGGCGCAAGGACAAGCTGCGCCCCGGCGATATCCTCGGCGGGCTGACCGGCGACGCGGGACTCAAGGGCACGCAGGTCGGCAAGATCGCCATCTTCGACTTCCAGGCGTTCGTCGCCGTGGAACGTGACGTCGCCAGGCAGGCGCTGAAGCACTTCAACGAAGGCAAGATCAAGGGCCGTTCGTTCAAGGCGCGGATTCTCTAGCTCTGCCTGCTTTCTGTAGGAGCGAGCTTGCTCGCGAACCGTACGGTATCGCCGGCAAACCATTGTTCGCGAGCAAGCTCGCTCCTGCAAAGAGCATCGCGCCACGGTTGGTAAGCAGGCGCAGCAGCGTGTCGCGCTCGCGATAGCAGCGCGGCAGACGTTCCGCTAGTCTGAGCAGCAGACATTCGGAAGTCCGCACGCGCATGCTCTCCTCTCCACTGCTCCAGTCTCTGCAGCGCCTCTGGGCGCTGGACAAGTTCGCCTACAGCCTGCGGGTATTCGTTGCCCTCAGCGGAGTCATGCTCACGTGCTGGCTGCAGGGCCGACCGGAGCTGGTGATCCCGCTGTTCCTCGGGGTCATCGCCAGCGCCCTGGCGGAAACCGACGATCACTGGCTCGGCCGCCTGCAGGCGCTGCTGGTGACGCTGGCCTGTTTCAGCATCGCCTCGCTGGCGGTGGAACTGCTGTTCCCCTACCCGCCCCTTTTTGTCGCCGGGCTGGCGCTCTCGACCTTCGCGATGACGCTGCTCGGAGCCCTGGGCGAGCGCTACGCGGCCATCGCCTCGGCGACCCTGATCCTGTCGATCTACACCATGATCGGCGTCGACCAGCGCGGCGGCACGCCCGCCGACTTCTGGCGCGAGCCCCTGCTGCTGGTGGCCGGCGCCGGCTGGTACGGGCTGCTCTCGGTACTGTGGAACGCGCTGTTCGCCAATCAACCGGTGCAACAGAGCCTGGCGAAGCTGTTCCTCGAACTGGGCGAGTACCTGAAGATAAAGTCGACCCTGCTGGAGCCGCTGCGCCACCTGGATGTCGAGGCCCAGCGCCTGGCCCTGGCGCGGCAGAACGGCCGCGTGGTGGTGGCGCTGAACCAGGCCAAGGAAACCATCCTGGCGCGCCTCTCCCACGGCAGGCCGAGCCCGAAGATCAGCCGCTACCTGAAGCTCTACTTCATCGCCCAGGACGTCCACGAGCGCGCCAGTTCCTCGCACTATCCGTACAACCAGTTGGCCGAGGCGTTCTTCCATAGCGATGTGCTGTTCCGTTGCCAGCGTCTGCTCAACCAGCAGGGCAAGGCGTGCAAGGCACTGGCGAAGGCGATCCAGCTGCGCCAGCCGTTCGACTACAACGACAGCGAACTGGCCCTGGCCGACCTCAACGCCTCGCTGGAACACCTGCGCCAGCAGGGTAACCCGGCCTGGCGCGGCCTGCTGCGCTCCCTCGGCGCCCTGGCGGCCAACCTCACCACGCTGGACCGCAAGCTCAGCGGCGCGAGCAATCCCGATGCGCTGGACGACGAACAGGACAGCACCCTGCTGGACCGCTCGCCGCGCTCGTTCAAGGATGCCCTGGAGCGCATCCGCCTGCAGATTTCGCCGACCTCGCTGCTGTTCCGCCACGCCCTGCGCCTGTCACTGGCGCTGGCTGCCGGCTACGGCGTGCTGCACCTGATCCACCCGACCCAGGGTTACTGGATCATGCTCACCACGGTGTTCGTCTGCCAGCCGAACTACGGCGCCACGCGCATCCGCCTGGTGCAGCGGATACTCGGCACGCTGGTCGGCCTGGTCGCCGGCTGGGCGCTGATCGACCTGTTCCCCAACCCACTGATCCAGTCGCTGCTGGCGGTAGTGGCCGGGGTCGCCTTCTTCGCCACGCGGAGTACCCGCTACACCCTGGCGACGGCGGCGATCACCCTGCTGGTGCTGTTCTGCTTCAACCAGGTGGGTGACGGCTACGGGCTGATCCTGCCGCGCCTGTTCGATACCCTGCTCGGCGCGCTGATCGCCGGCATCGCGGTGTTCCTGGTGCTGCCCGACTGGCACGGGCGCAGCCTGCACCGGCTGGTCGGCGGCACCCTGGCGTGCAACAGCCGCTACCTGCGGGAAATCATGCAGCAGTACGCCAACGGCAAGCGCGACGACCTCGCCTACCGTACTGCCCGGCGCAACGCGCACAACGCCGACGCGACGCTCTCCACCACACTGTCGAACATGCTGCTCGAGCCCGGCCACTTCCGGAAGGACGCGGAAATCGGCTTCCGCTTCCTGGTGCTGTCCCACACCCTGCTCAGCTACCTTTCCGCCCTCGGCGCGCACCGCAACCAGCTGCCGCCGGACGTCAACGACGACCTCATCGCCGAGGCCGCCGAGCGCCTCACCGCCAGCCTCGACGACATCGCCGCGCGCCTCAACGAGCGGCGCCCGGTGGCCATCTACAGCGACGAGGAAGACACGCTGGCCAAGCGCCTGGAAGAGCTGCCCGATGAACAGGATGACGCCCACCGCCTGGTGCAGACCCAACTGGCGCTCATCTGCCGACAGCTCACGCCATTGCGCACTCTGGCGGCGCACCTGCTGAAGAAAGACATCGGCGCGGAGCAGACCGAAGCCGCCTGACGCTTTTGTAGGAGCGAGGGGGACGCCCAGTTCTTGCTCGCGAACGCATTGCACCGGATGGTCAGGCGTGAAACGGGGCTCGTGAGCAAGCTCGCTCCTATAGAGAGCCCCAAGCCCTGTCAGAGACCGTACTCGCGCATCAGTTGGTCGTAGCTGCCATCCGCACGCATCTCGCGGATCGCCTTGTTGAAGGCCTCGATTATCTCGGCATGGTGCGGGTTATGCCGGCCGACAAGAATGTGCAGGCCGTTCTCGGCCAGCGGCACCGGGAGGAACTCCAGCTGCCCCTTGAGTTCGGCGAGGTCGCCGTTGAAATGCACGCGCGCGGTGATCTCGTCTTCCAGCGTCAGGTCCACCCGCCCGGCCTGCAGCATCAGCGCCGCGTTGACGAAGCTGAACACCGGCACCCGCTGCAGTTTCGGGTCGTTGTCGAAGGCCTCGGAGTACGCGTAGCCACGCACCATGGCGATGCGGTACGGATACAGGTCGGCCAGCTTGCCATAGGCAATCGGCGAACCCTGGCGCTTGATCAGGCGCACGCGGTTGACCAGGTAGGGCTCGGAATACACGCCGAAGGACTCCCGCTCCGGCGTATACCAGGCGTCCGCCACCAGGTCGTACTCGCCGTTCGCCACACCGTGCAGCACGCGCGGCCAGGGCACTTCGATGTATTCACTGGCATAGCCGGCGCGCTTGAGCGCCGCCTGTACCAGATGCACCGCCACGCCATTGCCGGGCAACTGGCGGTCCGCATAGGGCGGCCAGCGATCCGCTGCGATGCGCAGCACTTCGTCGGCTTGCGCCGCGCAGGAAACGCACAGGAACAGCAGGGTCAGCAACAGGCGCAGCGGCATCGGGGACGTCGTCCAGGGAGAAGCTCCGGCAAGACTAGACGCTGCCCAGCGCGGCGCGCCAACCTCAGAACAGCATCGCCGCGCGCAGGCTCATGCCACCGCCGGTTTCCGGCACCACCGCCACGTTGTAGCGCTGACTTTCCGGCCCTTCGAGGAACAGGTTGTAGGTGAAGTTGGCGAAGAAGTTGCCCACCGCCATCCCGACCAGAACGTCGGTGGGGTAATGCTTGTCTCCCTCCACACGCGACAGCGCGGTCAGCCCGTCGAGGGTGTAGAGCCCGGCCTTGGCGGTGTAGCGCCAGGTCGGATTCATGTCGATGTAGTCCAGGTTGCGGCGGGTGAAGCTGTTGTGCACGGCCGTCACGGCGGTGTGCTTGGACGGGAAGGAGTCGTCGGGGATTCCGTCCGGCCGCTCGCGCCCGGACCATTCCTTGGCCTCCTCGACGAAACCGGTCACCGCGTAGCGGTCCGCCGCCAGCAAGGTCAGGTTGCGCCCGCGCCAGCTCCATTTCTCCTCGGTACTCACGTCCTTGGGCGACGCCACCAAAGCAGTGACGACGCTCAGGCCGGTGGCGAGGTTGAGCATGCGGTCGGCGGCCTGGTTGGCGTCGCCGCCGAAGAACCAGTCGTGGTTGCTCGCCGATTTCTGCCACTTGTGGTCCCAATTGCCTGCGGCGATCACCGCCGCGCCAGCCACCGGCGCCCAGACGTCGGCGCTGGTGACTGCACGCTGCGCCGAATCCCCCACCCGGTCCCAGCTCATCTGCGGTGCCCCTGCGCAACCGATGAGCGCGGCGCTGGCCGCCAGGGTGGCGACTGCCAGCAAAGTCCGATTCATGATGTTCCCCCATGCGCCCGGCCCGCTCCAGGGCAGCGGACGCGTCAATGCATGAGCAGGGAAGGATAGTCGGGATGATCCTGAAGGCCCCTGCCTTCAGTCATTAATGGGTAACTCTTCGTTTCACTCATCGGAAAAAGAAAAACCCCGCCGAGGCGGGGTTCTCCAGGTCAGACGGAATCAGCCTTTGAAGACGTCTTCCACCGACTGCAGCGGGTAGTGCTTCGGATACGGCAGGGTCGCCACGCCGGTCTCGATGGCGGCCTTGGCCACGGCATCGGAAACGATGGTGATCAGGCGCTTGTCCATCGGCTTCGGAATGATGTACTCGCGGCCGAATTCCAGGGCGGTCACGCCGTAGGCGTCGCACACGTCCTTGGGTACCGGCAGCTTGGCCAGGTCACGCAGGGCCAGGGCAGCAGCGATCTTCATTTCTTCGTTGATGCGAGTGGCGCGCACGTCCAGGGCACCGCGGAAGATGAAGGGGAAGCCGAGCACATTGTTGACCTGGTTCGGATAGTCCGAACGGCCGGTGGCCATGATCACGTCGTTGCGGGTGGCGTGGGCCAGTTCCGGTTTGATCTCCGGGTCCGGGTTCGAGCAGGCGAAGACGATCGGGTTCGGCGCCATGCGCTGGAGGTCTTCGGCGCTGAGCAGGTTGGCGCCGGACAGGCCAACGAACACGTCGGCGCCTTCCAGGGCGTCGGACAGGGTGCGTTTGTCGGTCTCGGTGGCGAACACCGCCTTGTACTGGTTCAGGTCGTTACGGCCGGCGTGGATCACGCCCTGGCGGTCGATCATGTAGATGTTCTCGACCTTGGCGCCCATGCTCACCAGCAGCTTCATGCAGGAGATGGCGGCAGCGCCGGCACCGAGGCAGACGATCTTCGCGGTTTCCAGCTTCTTGCCGGCGATTTCCAGGGCGTTGAGCATGCCGGCGGCGGTCACGATGGCGGTGCCGTGCTGGTCATCGTGGAACACCGGGATGTCGCACTGTTCGATCAGGGCGCGCTCGATCTCGAAGCACTCGGGTGCCTTGATGTCTTCCAGGTTGATGCCGCCGAAGGTGATGGAGATGCGCTTGACGGTATCGATGAAGGCCTGCGGGCTCTCGGCGTCGACTTCGATGTCGAATACGTCGACACCGGCGAAGCGCTTGAACAGGACGCCCTTGCCTTCCATGACCGGCTTGGAGGCCAGCGGGCCGAGGTTGCCCAGGCCGAGGATGGCGGTGCCGTCGGAAATGACCGCGACCAGGTTGCCCTTGCCGGTGTACTTGAAGGCAAGCTCGGGGTCACGCGCGATTTCGCGGACCGGCTCGGCGACACCCGGGCTGTACGCCAGCGACAGGTCGCGGGCGGTCACGGTCGGCTTGGTCAGCTCGACGCTCAGTTTTCCGGGGCGGGGTTGGGCGTGATATTCGAGGGCAGCGGTCTTGAGATCAGACATTTGGGCACTTCCGCTTTTGTTGCTTGTTGGACAGACGGGGGACCGAGCATACGCAGAAAGGCCGCACCTGCCAAGGTAGCCCAGGCCCCAGCTGTCAAGACCTCTAGCGTACGACTTTCAGCCAGTCGCCCGGTTTTGGCTGACCAGTTGGATACAAGTCATTCAATAAACGTATACGATTTATCGAGTCAGATTCCGGACCGGATTCTGCCTTCGCGAACTGCTCGACAGTCTGCCCGGATTTGACCTGAACGACGGCGATCCGGCGCGGTTGCGCGAGTTTCTGCTCGTCGGCACGCATGGGTCGGAAGCTGCGGATGACCTGCATGAAGTGATCGTCCTCGCTCTCCAGCGAGGCGCGACCTTTGACCACACCGATGAACAGGTAGGCGTGGTCCTTCTGGTAGACCACGGCCGCGCGACGGGCCGGATTGCCGGGAACCACGCCAGTGGCAACGTCGAGGCCGTTCTGCTGGAAGCTTTCTTCGTTCGATAACCGCCCGCCAGCCCCCTTGCGCAGGTATTCCGCCGGAGTCAGCTGGCCATCGCGCGGTACCAGCTTCATGCCGATGTAGGCCTGCTGGTCGGCGGTGTAGCCCACCAGCGCGGTCGGCTGGTTGAGGATGCCCCAGCCGGCCGGGTAGGTCAGGGTGAAGTCCAGTTCCGAGTGGTAGAAGCTCTGCCCGCGGCGCACGCCGCTGGCGGCGGAATCGCCGAAGGGCATGCCGTCGATGGCTTTCAGGTAGCGCTCGGCAGCGACTTCGCGCTGGCCACTGCCGGCCAGGGCCTGGGCCGGGCCGAGGACCTGCTTGAGGCGCTCATCGTTGTCCGGGTGGGTGTCGAACAGCCCGTGGTAGCCGACCGGCTGGGCCGCCTGGCCCTTGCGCGCCGCCTCATCGCGGGCGAAGTCTTCCTGGTTCTTCAGCACCCGCACCACCTGGATCATGGCGGTCGGGTCGTAGCCGGCGCGGGCCAGGTACTTGGCGCCCAGGCCGTCGGCCTCCAGCTCCATGTCGCGGCCATAGCCGCGCACGAAGGCGGTGCCGAGCACGTTGGTGAGGTCGGCGGCAGCGCCGACACCGGTGCCAAGGGCCACGGCCTGGCCGAGGATGCTCCAGGCGCTCGACTGGCTCTGCTGCTTGACGCTATGCCGCGCGGTCACGTGGCCGACCTCGTGGCCGAGCACGGCGGCCAGCTCCGCCTCCGAGCCCAGATATGCCATCAGCCCGCGGTGGATATAGATGTAGCCGCCGGGCAGGGCGAAGGCGTTGATGTCGGGGGTGTCGATGACCGTGAAGTGATACTGCAGCTGCGGCCGGTCGCCGGCGCGGGCGACCCGCTCGCCAACCTGCTGGACGTAGGCCTGCAGCTTGGCATCCTCATAGCGCGGGTACTGCTTGGCGATTTCCTGGCTGTACTTCTGGCCCATCTCCAGCTCGCTCTGCTCGCTCATCATCACGAAGTCAGACTTGCCGGTGGCCGGGTTGGTGGCGCAACCGCCGAGGACGCTCAGCAGCGCCAGCAACACCAGGATTCCGAACGAGCGCACGCTCATGGCAATACCTCCATCATCGCCGGGTCGGTTACAGGCAGCATCCAGCGCGCCTGTCCGGTTTTCACTCCACCGCGCTCGGCACGGTCGATGACCCAGCCGCGCGCTTCTATTTGTCGACCCTTCAGCTCACGCAGGGTTGCATCGTCGAACTGCCTCAGGAGTCGGGGCTCAATGCGTAGCACCAACGGGCCGTCGAGATCGATCCACAGACCACCGCGATTGCGTTGTACCTGTTCCACCCGTCCACGCACCACCGCAAAGCCGCTTTCGTGAAGCTGTTCCGCCACCTGCACCGGAGATTTTCTCCACAACCCCCGCTGGGCGCTGCGCGCCTCGCGCTCGGCGGCGCGCTGGCAGGCGGTGAGATCCGTATTGGGGGCGATAGCTACAAGGTAGCCCAGGCCTTCGGCGAGCAGGCGGGATTCGAGGTTGTTGCCGCGGGCGTCATAGGCGTGGGCCAGCGTGCGGCCATACTTGTCCTTGCCCTGCTGGCCGGTAACCAGGCCGACCTCGCCATCATTGGCCGCCACCAGCTCCTGCAGGCGACGCTGGGCGGCAACGGCAAAGGGTTCTTCGGAGCGGCCGTGATGGGCCAGTTCCGGGGCGTTCACACCGATCAGGCGGACGCTGCGGCCGTCGGCCAGCTTCAGCGTGTCACCGTCCACCACCCGTGCCACGCGTACCGTTTCCGCTGACGAAGGCTTCGGGCAGGCGGCGGCGCTGGCGTCCAGGGAAAAAAGGACAGCCATAAAAAAGGCGCCCACGAGGGACGCCTTTTTCGAGATGCCGTAAAAAACCATGAAGGTTCTTTCCGGAAATCGATCTTACTTCTTGCCGCCGAACATGGCGAAGCGCTGGTTGAAGCGATCGATACGGCCGCCGGTGTCCAGGACTTTCTGCTTGCCAGTGTAGAACGGGTGGCATTCGGAGCAGACGTCCAGGTGGATGCCTTTGCACAGGGTCGAACGAGTTTTGATCACGTTGCCGCAGCTGCAGGTGGCTTCGATGTCTTCGTACGCGGGATGGATTTCCGGTTTCATGGTCTCTTCCTCTCAGTGGTGTGCCGCCACCCAGTCTCTGGCAGAAGCCGAGCCACGGTCATCAAGGACCGCGGGCGGGATCTTTTACCGGGCACCGCACGGAAATTAAGGGCGTGGATCATACCAGAGAACGCTTTCAACGCAAGATCAGGCATGACCGACCGTCGCATTGCCCATGCTACCATCCAGCGCTCCCAGCCGCCCCGGAATCCGTCGCGTGCCCACACCCGCCATCCTGCGTCTCGCCCTGCCCTCGCCGCTGCGCCGCCTGTTCGACTACCTGCCTCCGCGCGGGGTCGACGTGACGCGCCTGCAGCCGGGCGTGCGCCTGCGCGTGCCGTTCGGCCGGCGGGAGATGGTCGGTGTGCTGGTGGAGCAGGTGGAAACCTCCGACGTGCCGGCGGACAAGCTGCGCCCGGCCCTGGCGGTGCTCGACCGCGAGCCGCCGATGCCGGCGCACCTGCTGGAGTTGTGCCGCTGGACGGCGCAGTACTACCAGCACAGCCTGGGCGACACCTTCTCCTGGGCGCTGCCCAACCTGCTGCGCCAGGGCGACCCGGCCGAGGCGCGCCAGCAGCGCTTCTGGCACGCCGAACCCGGTGCCCGCGAGGAAGACCCGCGCCTGGCCCGCGCGCCGCGCCAGCGCGAGACGCTGAAGATCCTCAAGCAGCACCCCCATGGTGTCGCCCACGACCTGCTCAGCCAGTTGCAGATCAACAAGGACAGCCTCGACCTGCTGCAGGAAAAAGGCCTGGTCACCCTGGAAGTGCGCGAGCACAGCGTGCCACCGCACCATGGCCCGTGGCTGGCGCAGGCGGAACTGCCACTCAACGCCGAGCAACGTGCCGCCTTCGAAGCCGTGCGCGCCGGCTTCGGCAGCTTCCACAGCTTCCTCCTGGCAGGCGTCACCGGCAGCGGCAAGACCGAGGTCTACCTGCAACTGATCCGCGAAACCCTGGAGGCCGGCAAACAGGCACTGGTGCTGATCCCCGAGATCAACCTCGGCCCGCAGACCCTGAGCCGCTTCGAGCGCCGCTTCAACGCGCGAATCGCCCTGCTGCATTCGGCGCTGACCGACCGGGAGCGGCTGGACGCCTGGCTGGCGGCTCGCGACGGCGAGGCGGACATCATCATCGGCACCCGCTCGGCACTGTTCACCCCGCTGAAGAATCCGGGGCTGATCATCATCGACGAGGAACACGACGCTTCCTATAAACAGCAGGAAGGCCTGCGCTACCACGCCCGCGACCTCGCCGTGGTGCGCGCGCGTCTGGAGAACGTGCCGATACTGCTGGGCTCCGCCACGCCGGCGCTGGAAAGCCTGCACAACGCCCAGAGCGGCCGCTACGGCCTGCTACGCCTGACCCAGCGGGCCGGCGGCGCGCACCAGCCGAAGTTCCACCGCCTGGACGTGAAGAGCCTGCCGCTGGATTCCGGCATCTCCATGCCGTTGCAGCGCTCGATCAAGGAAACCCTGGCCGCCGGCCAGCAGGTGCTGGTCTACCTGAACCGCCGCGGCTTCGCCCCAACCCTGCTGTGCCACGACTGCGGCTGGATCAGCCAGTGCCCGCGCTGCGATGCGCGGATGACCGTGCACCAGGGCAGTGGCGAACTGCGCTGCCACCACTGCGACCACCGCGAGCGGCCGCCGCGCAACTGCCCGAAATGCGGCACCGTGGACCTGCGCCCGGTCGGCGCCGGCACCGAGCGCGCCGAAGAGCGCCTGCGCATTCTCTTCCCGGACTACCCGGTGCTGCGCATCGACCGCGACAGCACCTCGCGCAAGCACGCCATGCGCGACCTGTTCGCCACCATCAACAAGGGCGAGCCGTGCATCCTGGTCGGCACGCAGATGCTCGCCAAGGGGCACCACTTCCCGCGGGTCACCCTGGTGGCGATCCTCGATGCCGATGGCGGGCTGTTCTCCGCCGACTTCCGCGCCAGCGAGCGCATGGCCCAGCAGATCGTCCAGGTCGCCGGCCGCGCCGGGCGCGCCGAGGAGCCGGGCCGCGTGCTGATCCAGACCCATCTGGCCGACCACCCGCTGCTGGTACAACTCACCGAGCAGGGTTACTTCGCCTTCGCCGAGCAGGCCCTCACCGAGCGCCGCTCCGCCGGCCTGCCGCCCTTCTCGCACCTGGCGCTGCTACGCGCCGAGGCGCACAAGCCAGGGCAGGCCGAAGGTTTCCTCGACGAGGCCTGCGCCGAGGCCGAGCGTCTGCAGGCCACCCTGGGCCACGACGTGGAACTCCTCGGCCCGGTGCCGGCGCCCATGGAGCGTCGCGCCGGCCGCTATCGCGCGCAGTTGCTGCTGATGAGCACGGCCCGAGCACCGCTGCACCGTCTTCTCACCCCCTGGCTGCAGACGCTAGAGGGCATGCCCAGCGGGCGCCAGGTACGCTGGTCGCTGGATGTCGACCCGATCGATCTGTTCTGACGGCCCTCTTTTATTCCCAAGAACCCGTCCGCCGTGCCGGAACCGTCCTACATTGACTTCCATCAGCCGCGACGGATGGCACAGCGGCGAGACTGAACTCGGAGCGCTCCGCGGTTGGCAAGCCATGCCCAGCCACGGATAATGCGCGGTTCTGAGCCCGATAACCGGTCGCGCGCGCCGGATGCACGCGAGCACGGAGAAAACCATGAAAGACACGATTCGCCACCTGATCCAGCAAGCCCTTGTCAGCCTCACCGAAGACGGCACCCTGCCGGCCGGCCTGACGCCCGACATCCAGGTGGAGAACACCAAGGACCGAACCCACGGTGACTTCGCCAGCAACATCGCCATGATGCTGGCCAAGCCCGCCGGCATGAAGCCGCGCGACCTGGCCACCAAGCTGGTCGAGGCGCTGCCGCAGAGCCCGGAAGTGGCCAAGGTCGAGATCGCCGGCCCCGGCTTCCTGAACTTCTTCCAGGACCAGGCCTGGCTCGCCGCCAGCCTCGACAAGGCCCTGGCCGACGAACGCATCGGTGTGCGCAAGGCCGGCCCCGCGCAGCGCGTGGTGGTGGACCTGTCCTCGCCGAACCTGGCGAAGGAAATGCACGTCGGCCACCTGCGCTCGACCATCATCGGCGACGGCGTCAGCCGCGTGCTGGAGTTCCTTGGCGACACCGTGATCCGCCAGAACCACGTGGGCGACTGGGGCACCCAGTTCGGCATGCTGCTGGCCTACCTGGAAGAACAACCGGTGGACGCCCAGGCCGAACTGCACGACCTGGAGGTGTTCTACCGCGCGGCCAAGCAACGCTTCGACGAGTCCCCCGAGTTCGCCAACCGCGCCCGCGAGCTGGTGGTGAAACTGCAGGCCAACGATCCCAAATGCATGGCCCTGTGGACCCGCTTCAACGACATTTCCCTGTCGCACTGCCAGAAGGTCTACGACCTGCTGGGCGTGAAGCTGACCATGGCCGACGTGAAGGGCGAAAGCGCCTACAACGACGACCTCGCGCAAGTGGTCGCCGACCTGACCGCCAAGGGCCTGCTGGTCGAGAGCGACGGCGCCCTGTGCGTGTTCCTCGACGAGTTCAAGAACGCCGAAGGCGAGCCGCTGCCGGTGATCGTGCAGAAGGCCGGCGGCGGCTACCTCTATGCCACCACCGACCTCGCCGCCATGCGCTACCGCCACAAGGTGCTGCACGCCGACCGCGTGCTGTACTTCGTCGACCAGCGCCAGGCCCTGCACTTCCAGCAGGTGTTCGAAGTCGCCCGCCGCGCCGGCTTCGTCCCGGCCAGCATGGACCTGGAGCACATGGGTTTCGGTACCATGAACGGCGCCGACGGCAAGCCGTTCAAGACCCGCGACGGCGGCACCGTGAAGCTGATCGACCTGCTGATCGAAGCCGAGGAGCGCGCCTACACCCTGGTTAAGGCCAAGAACCCCGACTTCAGCGAGCAGGACCTGCGCCAGATCGCCCACGCCGTTGGCATCGGCGCGGTGAAATACGCCGACCTGTCCAAGCACCGCACCAGCGACTACAGCTTCAACTTCGACCTGATGCTGAGCTTCGAAGGCAACACCGCGCCGTACCTGCTGTATGCGTACACCCGCGTGGCGAGCATCTTCCGCAAGCTGGGCAAGGGTTATGACGAAGTCGGCGGCAAGATCGTCCTGCAACAACCGCAGGAAATCGCCCTGGCCGCTCAGCTGGCGCAATTCACCGACCTGCTCAACAACGTGGCGATCAAGGGTGTGCCGCACATCCTCTGCGCCTACCTGTACGAGCTGGCCGGCCTGTTCTCCAGCTTCTACGAGCACTGCCCGATCCTCACCGCCGAAGACCCGGCGCAACAGGAAAGCCGCCTGCGCCTTGCCGCGCTGACCGGCCGTACCCTCAAGCAGGGCCTGGAGTTGCTGGGCCTGGAAACCCTGGAGCGCATGTAAGCACCCATGGCGAAGAAGAAACCCGCTCCCAAGCGCGGCGCCAGCCGCTACCAGGCCCCGGCCAAGAAGAGTTCGGTCCCCGGCTGGGTTTGGCTGGTGGCTGGCCTGGCCATCGGCGGCTTCATCATGTTCCTGATGAAGCTGGAGCCGGGTCGCAACGACGTCAAACGCGAGAAGGCGGAGGCGCCCAAGGCCGTAGTCGGCTCCAACAAGCCCTCCGGCACCGTGCAGCCGCAACAGCCGGCCGCGCCCACCGGGGTGAAGCCCAAGTACGACTTCTACACCCTGCTGCCGGGCTCGGAAGTCGCCGTGCCGCCGGAGGCCGTACCGCCGCCCACCCAGCCTGCAAAACCGCAGACGCCGCCGACCGTGGTCGCCACCAAGGAAGAAGCCGAGAAGATCGACACCCAGCGCGCCCTGACCGCCCTGAGCGGCCAGACTCCGCCACCGCCCGCAGTGGTCAAGCCGGCAACGCCCACCACGCCGCCAGCGACCCAGGTCGCGACCGCGCAGAAGCAGGCGCTGCCGCAGGCTCCGGCCAGCGATACCACGCCAGCCAAGCCGACACCGCCGCCGGCCGTAGCGGCCACGCAGTACTACCTGCAGGCCGGCTCGTTCCGTAAGCAGACCGACGCCGACCACCTGCGCGCGCAGATCATCATGATGGGCCAGAACGCCCGCGTGGAGTCCGGCACGGTGCGCGACGAAACCTGGTACCGCGTCATGGTCGGCCCCTACGGCGACCGCGCCAAGGCCTCCGCCGCGCAGAAGCAACTGGCCGGCAACGGCTTCAGCAACCTGCTGTTACAGCAGCGCCAGACCCGCTGATTCCAAGGCCCGCACCGACGAGTGGCGCGTGAAATGCGCACTGCTCGTCCGGTGCAGGACTTGAACCCCGCCGACCGAGTCCCCATCTGACTCTGCATTCGGGCACATCGCCCCGCTAGTGTGGAGTAAGACCCTTGACCACCATCGTATCTGTCCGCCGCAATGGCAAAGTCGTCATGGGCGGCGACGGCCAGGTTTCCCTGGGCAACACCGTGATGAAAGGCAACGCGAAGAAAGTCCGCCGCCTGTACCACGGTGAAGTACTGGCCGGCTTCGCCGGCGCCACCGCCGATGCCTTCACCCTCTTCGAACGCTTCGAGCAACAGCTGGAAAAACACCAGGGCCACCTGGTGCGCGCTGCCGTCGAGCTGGCCAAGGACTGGCGTACCGACCGTTCCCTGAGCCGCCTGGAGGCCATGCTGGCGGTGGCCAACAAGGATGCCTCGCTGATCATCACCGGCAACGGCGACGTGGTCGAACCCGAGCACGGCCTGATCGCCATGGGTTCGGGCGGTGGCTTCGCCCAGGCGGCCGCCATGGCGCTGCTGCAGAAAGCCAACGACGAGATGAGCGCCCGCGAAATCGCCGAGACCGCGCTGAGCATCGCCGGCTCGATCTGCGTGTTCACCAACCAGAACCTGACCATCGAGGAGCTCGACAGCGCCCTCTGAGGCGTTGTCGCTCCGGAGTAACCCGTCAAATGTCCATGACTCCCCGCGAGATCGTCCACGAACTCAACCGCCACATCATCGGCCAGGACGACGCCAAGCGCGCCGTCGCCATCGCCCTGCGCAACCGCTGGCGGCGCATGCAGCTGCCGACCGAACTGCGCGCCGAGGTGACGCCGAAGAACATCCTGATGATCGGCCCGACCGGCGTCGGCAAGACCGAGATCGCCCGTCGCCTGGCCAAGCTGGCCAACGCGCCGTTCATCAAGGTGGAAGCGACCAAGTTCACCGAGGTCGGCTACGTCGGCCGTGACGTCGAGTCGATCATCCGCGACCTCGCCGATGCCGCGATCAAGATGCTCCGCGAGCAGGAAGTGCAGAAGGTCAAGTACCGCGCCGAAGACGCCGCCGAAGAGCGCATCCTCGACGCCCTGCTGCCGCCGGCGCGTACCGCCGGTTTCGGTGACGAGCCGGCCCGCGAGGACTCCAACACCCGCCAGCTGTTCCGCAAGCGCCTGCGCGAAGGCCAGCTGGACGACAAGGAAATCGACATCGAGGTCGCCGACATTCCTTCGGGCGTGGAAATCATGGCCCCGCCCGGCATGGAGGAGATGACCAACCAGCTGCAGAGCCTGTTCTCCAACATGGGCAAGGGCAAGCGCAAGAGCCGCAAGCTGAAGGTCGCCGAGGCCATGAAGCTGATCCGCGACGAGGAAGCGCAGCGCCTGGTCAATGAAGAAGACCTCAAGGCCCGCGCCCTGGAAGCGGTGGAGCAGAACGGCATCGTCTTCATCGACGAGATCGACAAGATCGCCAAGCGCGGCAATGTCGGCGGCGCCGACGTGTCCCGCGAGGGCGTGCAGCGTGACCTGCTGCCGCTGATCGAGGGTTGCACCGTGAACACCAAGCTGGGCATGGTGAAGACCGACCACATCCTGTTCATCGCCTCGGGCGCCTTCCACCTGTCCAAGCCTAGCGACCTGGTGCCGGAACTGCAGGGCCGCCTGCCGATCCGCGTCGAGCTCAAAGCCCTGAGCCCGAGCGACTTCGAGCGTATCCTCAGCGAGCCGCATGCGTCGCTGACCGAGCAGTACACCGCGCTGCTGAAGACCGAAGGGCTGGACATCGAGTTCGCCGCCGACGGCATCAAACGCCTCGCGGAGATCGCCTTCCAGGTCAACGAGAAGACCGAGAATATCGGTGCCCGGCGCCTGCACACCCTGCTCGAGCGCCTGCTCGAAGAGGTGTCGTTCGACGCCGCGGACCTGGCCAGCGAGCACAGCGGCAAGGCCATCGTGATCGACGCGGCCTACGTCAACGGCCACCTGGGCGAACTGGCCCAGGACGAGGACCTGTCGCGCTACATCCTGTAAGCGGATCGACGCCACAGCGACGGGGCGCCTCAGGGCGCCCCGTTTATTTTCAGCCGGCGCTACAATGCCGGGATCGCCGTTCAGGAGCCGTCCATGCGCATTCCTTCCGCCATCAAGCTGCACAAGGCCTCGAAGAAGCTTTCGCTGACCTATGGCGACCAGTCCTACGATCTGCCCGCCGAGTTCCTGCGCGTGCATTCGCCATCGGCGGAAGTCCAGGGCCACGGCAACCCGGTGCTGCAGGTGGGCAAGCTGAATGTCGGCCTGAGCAACCTGGAGCCGGCCGGTCAGTACGCGCTCAAGCTGACTTTCGACGACGGCCACGACAGCGGACTGTTCACCTGGGACTACCTCTATGAGCTGTGCGTGCGCCACGACGAGATGTGGGCCGACTACCTCGCGCAGCTGGAGAAAGCCGGCAAGTCGCGAGACCCGTCGGAGTCCGTGGTCAAGCTGATGCTCTGAGCCTCCCCGCGCCACTGCTCTTCTGCAGGAAGGGGAACGCCCAGTCCTCGTTCGCGAATAGCCCCGCTGCTGAATCGGTTCGCGAGCAAGCTCGCTCCGATAGGTCGTTCGCCCCGCTCCCACTCCATTCTTCGCACCAACCTTCGTCGGGCAATCGCCCAGGGCACGCCATTTGCAACATTCCTCCGGCAGACTGCTGTTCGCGTGGCCGCCGTCAGGGAGTTGGCGAGATGCCCCCGCTCTAGGGCGCGTTTTCTAACTTTTCCCGACATACTCCGAGGAGAAGGCCCACGCTGCACCAGCTTGCGCGGCGAAGGAAACTCGGGTAACCAAGGCAGTGCAATGTACGGAGTTACAGTGCACAGAGCGTGGTCTCCTGAACTTCCAGTGATGCCGCCAAGTAGATGAATCGCGTGGAGCTGTCTCCACGTTCCGCAACCCCGAGCAGTACTTGGCCTCATGTCACGAAGGTGAGCCCCGCCAGTATGCGTCTCAGGACAATGGAGCGTCGCCGATGACCCAGAAGAACAACAGCGATCTACCCCAGCAAGCCGCGGAAAACACACTTGCCCTGAACCCGGTGATCGGGATTCGCGGCAAGGATCTGCTCACCTCTGCCCGCATGGTGCTGCTGCAAGCGATCAAGCAGCCCTTCCACAGCGCCAAGCATGTGACCCACTTCGGCCTCGAGCTGAAGAACGTGCTGCTCGGCAAGTCCGAACTGAAGCCGTCGGACGACGACCGCCGTTTCAACGACCCGGCCTGGAGCCAGAACCCGCTCTATCGCCGCTACCTGCAGACCTACCTGGCCTGGCGCAAGGAGCTGCACACCTGGATGGGCGAGAGCGACCTGTCGCCCCAGGACATCAGCCGCGGCCAGTTCGTCATCAATCTGATGACCGAGGCCATGGCACCGACCAACACGCTGTCCAACCCGGCAGCGGTCAAGCGCTTCTTCGAGACTGGCGGCAAGAGCCTGCTCGACGGTCTCACCCACCTGGCCAAGGACCTGGTGAACAATGGCGGCATGCCCAGCCAGGTGAACATGGACGCCTTCGAGGTCGGCAAGAACCTGGCCGTGACCGAAGGCGCCGTGGTGTTCCGCAACGACGTGCTGGAGCTGATCCAGTACAAGCCGATCACCGAGAGCGTGCACGAGCGCCCCCTGCTGGTAGTGCCGCCGCAGATCAACAAGTTCTACGTCTTCGACCTGTCGCCGGAGAAGAGCCTGGCGCGCTTCAGCCTGCGCAACCAGATCCAGACCTTCATCGTCAGCTGGCGCAACCCGACCAAGGCGCAGCGCGAGTGGGGCCTGACCACCTACATCGAGGCGCTCAAGGAAGCCATCGACGTGGTCCTGAAGATCACCGGCAGCAAGGACCTGAACATGCTCGGGGCCTGCTCCGGCGGCATCACCACCGTCACCCTGCTGGGCCACTACGCGGCGCTGGGCGAGAACAAGGTGCACGCCTTTACCCAGATGGTCAGCGTGCTCGACTTCGAACTGGACACCCAGGTCGCCCTGTTCGCCGACGAGAAGACCCTGGAAGCCGCCAAGCGCCGCTCGTACCAGTCCGGCGTGCTGGAAGGCAAGGACATGGCCAAGGTGTTCGCCTGGATGCGTCCCAACGACCTGATCTGGAACTACTGGGTCAACAACTACCTGCTGGGCAACGAGCCGCCGGCCTTCGACATCCTGTTCTGGAACAACGACACCACGCGCCTGCCGGCCGCGCTGCACGGCGAGCTGGTGGAGATGTTCAAGACCAACCCGCTGACCCGCCCCGGCGCGCTGGAAGTCTCCGGCACGCCGATCGACCTCAAGCAGGTCACCTGCGATTTCTACTGCGTGGCCGGCCTGTCCGACCACATCACGCCGTGGGAAGCCTGCTACCGCTCCGCCCGCCTGCTGGGCGGCAAGTGCGAATTCATCCTGTCCAACAGCGGGCACATCCAGAGCATCCTCAACCCGCCGGGCAACCCCAAGGCACGCTTCATGACCGGCCCCGACCTCTCCGTCGACTCCAAGACCTGGCAGGAAAACTCCAGCAAGCACGCCGACTCCTGGTGGCTGCACTGGCAACAATGGCTGGCCGAGCGCGCAGGCAAGCTGAAAAAGGCACCGACCGTCCTGGGCAACAAGGCCCACCCGGCTGGCGAAGCCTCCCCCGGAACCTACGTACACGAACGATGAAAACAGAACTCCTCCCGCAAGCCGGCGCCGTGGACGACGCCAACTCCCCAGAATCGTCGACGGCCGTGGAAGTGGCCGCGCCGACGAGCCGGCGCGCACGCAGCAAACGCAGCGGCGAGGAGATCCTGCCGAGCAAGGCGCCGGCGGCGCAACCCTTCGAGTTCCGCACCATCGAACTCGACGGGCAGACCATCCGCACCGCCGTGCGCCCGGGCAAGAAGCACATGACGCCGCTGCTGATCTTCAACGGCATCGGCGCCAACCTCGAACTGGTGTTCCCCTTCGTCGCCGCGCTCGACCCGGACCTGGAGGTGATCGCCTTCGACGTTCCCGGCGTCGGCGGCTCGTCCACACCCAGCACGCCGTACCGCTTCCCCGGCCTGGCCAAGCTGGCCGCGCGGATGCTCGATTACCTGGACTACGGCCAGGTGACCGCCATCGGCGTGTCCTGGGGCGGTGCCCTGGCGCAGCAGTTCGCCCATGACTATCCCGAGCGCTGCAAGAAGCTGATCCTCGCCGCCACTGCCGCTGGCGCGGTGATGGTGCCGGGCAAGCCCAAGGTGCTCTGGCGCATGGCCAGCCCGCGGCGCTACATCCAGCCGTCCTACGGTGTGCACATCGCGCCGGACATCTACGGCGGCGCCTTCCGCCGCGATCCCAAGCTGGCCATGGCATTCGCCAGCAAGGTCCGCTCGTCCGGCAAGATGGGCTACTACTGGCAGCTGTTCGCCGGCCTCGGCTGGACCAGCATCCACTGGCTGCACAAGATCCGTCAGCCGACGCTGATCCTCGCCGGCGACGACGACCCGATCATCCCGTTGATCAACATGCGCATGCTGGCCTGGCGCATCCCCAACGCCGAGCTCCACGTGATCGACGACGGCCACCTGTTCCTGGTGACCCGTGCCGAAACCGTGGCGCCGATCATCATGAAGTTCCTCCAGGAGGAACGGCAGCGCGCTGTCATCCACCCCCGGCCATTCACTCCCAAGGCCAGCTGACGGATCACGGCTTCGTCACAGTTCGAGGTCATCCTGCCTTGACCGATCGCTGCGCAGGCACTTTTTTTAAAGAGCCGAACAACAAACAGGCGTGTTCACGGGTATCGACACGTAGCGCCTGAATCGGGACAGCGCTGCGGCCACCCTCACCGGTGTCCGCAGGGCAACCCGGCTGCTGATCCGCTGCCCTGTTTTCGGGCAGTTTCCTCTCGCGTCGATACCCGTGCACATCCCTCGAACCGGCGACAAGCGTCTGGAACGGGCTCCTCGCGAGTCCGGTACAGCCCTTGCTTCGCCTTTGGCAGGTCGGACCCTTTACGGAGTGCTGTTCATGCGAGAGAAAGCTGAGCCTGGTAGCGTCCCCGTTCCCACCCAATACATGAATGCGCAGAGTGCGATAGTCGGCCTGCGCGGCAAGGACATGCTGTCCACCCTGCGCATGCTGGCGCTGCAGGGCGTGCGCCAGCCGATGCATTCGGCGAAGCACCTGGCGGCGTTCGGCAAGCAGGTGGGCAAGGTGCTGATCGGCGACTCGCCGCTGCAACCCAACCCGCAGGACGCGCGCTTCCAGGACCCGTCCTGGCGGCTGAACCCGCTGTACCGGCGTACCGTGCAGGCCTACCTGGCCTGGCAGAAGCAGTTGCTGGCGTGGGTCGACGAGAGCGATCTGAAGCCCGACGACCGCGCCCGCGCGCGGTTCCTGCTGTCGATCCTCTCCGACGCCGCCTCGCCGTCCAACACGCTGCTCAACCCCCTGGCGGTGAAAGAGCTGTTCAATACCGGCGGACAGAGCGTCCTCAAGGGCGTGCAGCATCTGCTCGACGACCTGATGCACAACGGCGGCATGCCCAGCCAGGTCAACCGCAGCGCCTTCGAGATCGGCCAGAACCTGGCCACCACGCACGGTGCCGTGGTGTTCCGCAACGAGGTACTGGAGCTGATCCAGTACAAGCCGATGGGCGAACACCTGCATGCCAAGCCGCTGCTGATCGTCCCGCCGCAGATCAACAAGTTCTACATCTTCGACCTGTCGCCGGAGAAGAGCTTCGTCCAGTACGCCCTGAAGAATAACCTGCAGGTATTCATGGTCAGCTGGCGCAACCCCGACGCGCGTCATCGCGAATGGGGGCTGTCGACCTACGTCACGGCGCTGGATGAAGCCATCGAGGCGTGCCGCTCCATCAGCGGCAGCCGCAGCGTCAACCTGATGGGCGCCTGCTCCGGCGGGCTGACCATCGCAGCCCTGCAGGGCCACCTGCAGGCGCGCCGGCAGCTGCGCAAGATCGCCAGCGCGACCTACCTGGTCAGCCTGCTGGACAGCCAGGTGGAAACTCCCGCCGCGCTGTTCGCCGACGAGCAGACCCTGGAGAGCAGCAAGCGCCGCTCCTACCAGCACGGCGTTCTCGACGGCCGTGACATGGCCAAGGTGTTCGCCTGGATGCGCCCCAACGACCTGATCTGGAACTACTGGGTCAACAACTACCTGCTGGGCAAGCAGCCGCCTGCCTTCGACATCCTCTACTGGAACAACGACAACACCCGCCTGCCCGCCGCGCTGCACGGCGACTTCCTCGACTTCTTCAAGCACAACCCGCTGGCCCGCCCCGGCGCCATGGAGGTCAACGGCAGCGCCATCGACCTGAAGAAGGTGGCCGTGGACAACTTCCACGTCGCCGGCATCACCGACCACATCACCCCGTGGGACGCGGTGTATCGCTCGGCTCAACTGCTGGGTGGCGACAGCCGTTTCGTGCTGTCCAACAGCGGGCATATCCAGAGCATCCTCAACCCGCCGGGCAACCCCAAGGCCTGCTATTTCGAGAACGGCAAGATTAGCTCCGACCCGCGCGCCTGGTATTACGACACCAAACGCCAGGAAGGCAGCTGGTGGCCGCTGTGGCTGGAGTGGATCCAGCAGCGCTCGGGCGAGCGCCGCCCGGTGAGCTTCGAGCTGGGCAACGCCGAGCATCCACCGAAAGAGGCCGCGCCGGGAACGTACGTGCACGTGCGCTGAGCGCGGCAACCCGATACGGGTTGCCCGCCCCACCTCCACAGCTGGCACCGTAAAGGCTCTTGCAGGATGGGGGGACGCAGCGCAAAGAACGCTCCGTGCAGAAGTTTGCCGCGCAGCCATTGGCAGCCACCCTCCCCACGGCTATCGTCGGCTCCACCGCGGCTGGAACAAGAACACGGATGAAAACGCGCGACCGGATTCTCGAATGCGCCCTGCAGCTGTTCAACGAGCAGGGCGAGCCCAACGTTTCAACCCTGGAGATCGCCACCGAACTGGGCATCAGCCCGGGCAATCTCTATTACCACTTCCACGGCAAGGAGCCGCTGGTGCTCGCGCTGTTCGAGCGCTTCCAGGACGAACTCGCGCCACTGCTCGACCCGCCCGAGGACGTGCGGCTGGGCGCCGAAGACTACTGGCTGTTCCTGCACCTGATCGTCGAGCGCCTGGCGCACTACCGCTTCCTCTTCCAGGACCTCTCCAACCTCTCCGGAAAGCTGCCCAAACTGGCCCGCGGCATGCGCGCCTGGCTCAACCAGCTCAAGCGCACGCTGGCCACCCTGCTGGCGCAACTCAAGGCGCAGGACGAACTGCTCAGCGATACCGAGGCCCTCGGCCAACTGGTCGAGCAGATCACCCTGACCCTGCTGTTCTCGCTGGATTACCAGCGCATCCTCGGCCACGAGGGCGACGTCCGCCACGTGGTGTTCCAGGTGATGATGCTGGTGGCGCCGCACCTGCGCCCCGACTCGCAGCTGATCGCCGAGCGCCTCGCCAAGCGCTACCTCGCCCCCTGACTTTTCCCCGCAAGCTTTTCCCTTGGGAGAATGAAAACGCCCGGCACGAGGCCGGGCGTGGGTGTTGCAACAGACCGGTCAGGCCTGGGACGACGGCGTTGCCGGAGCGGCAGCGGACGGCGTCACGGCCGGCGCGGCGGCAGGGGCCGACGGTGCCGGGGTGGCGGCCGGAGCGGTTGCCGGCTTCGGAGCAGCCGGCTTGGCGGCGGCCTTGGGTGCAGCGGGTTTCTTCACGGCGGGCTTCTTCGCCGCGGCCGGCTTGGCTGCAGGTTTCGCAGCGGCAGGCTTGGCGGCAGCAGCCGGTTTCGCCGCAGGCTTGGCTGCCGGCTTCGCAGCGGCTTTCGCAGCAGCGGGCTTGGCGGCCGGTTTGGCAGCAGGCTTGGCCGCGGCCTTGGCAGCCGGTTTCGCGGCAGGCTTGGCAGCAGGTTTCGCAGCAGCCTTGGCAGCCGGCTTCGCAGCGGTTTTCGCGGCGGGCTTGGCAGCCGGTTTGGCAGCAGGCTTCGCAGCGGTCTTGGCCGCCGGCTTGGACGCTGCGGTCTTCACAGCGGGTTTCGCGGCTGCTTTCGCTGCGGGTTTGGCGGCGGCCTTGGCGGCCGGTTTGGCGGTCTTGACGCTGACGCCGGTGAGTTTCTCGATCTGCTTGGTGAGGCTGTCGACCTTGCTGTGCAGATCCTTCACTTCACGGCTGCTCGGTACGCCCAGGCGCGAAATCGCGCTGTTCAGGCGCTTGTCGAAGGCCTCTTCCAGCTCGCCCCACTTGCCGATCGCGGCGCCCTTGACGGCATCGACGCGCGCCTTCGCGGAACGGGTGGAAGTCTTCACCGCACCCTCGACTTCGGTCTTGGCCAGTTTCTCAGCCTTCTCGCCGTCCTTGACCAGGGTCTCGAACACCTTGCTGCCGTCCTTGCTGACCTTCGAGTAGGCCCCCAAGCCAGCCAGCCAGATCTGCCGCGAGTATTTCTCGATCTCGCCGATCCAACTGGACTCTTTTTTATCGGTAGTTTTTTTGCCAGCCATCCTGCTCTCCTTATTGGGTTCTCGCGACACGCTCGAGCACTGCGCTCAGCTCATCCAGCTTAGCAGAGAGCGCCTCCACATCACGCCTGGAGGGAATTCCGATTCGATTGAGGGCGGAGGCGACACGCGCATCGAACGCTTCCTCGATCCTGTCGAAGTTGAGCTTGGCTTTGACGCTGTGCAGGCGACCCTTGACGCTGTCGTTGGCGGCGTCGATCTGGGTGTTCACCAGGTCACGGCCTTTCTTCTCCACGGACTCGCCCGACTTGACCAGTTCCTTGAAGTACTCGCTGCCTTCCTGGCCCACCTTGGCGTAGGTGCCCAGGCCCGCGAGCCAGATCTGCCGCGCGTAGTGCTTGGCATCGGAGTAGAGGGAGGATTCGAGTTCTACGACTTTCTTCTTGCTGACAGCCTTGGCCATGGTGGCACCTCACAGGGTTCTGATTCGATGATGTCGAACAGCTGCCCGCGAAAGGCGGGACTGTGGGCCAAGGTATCGGGGAAAATTAGAAAACACATACCAGGCTTTGTAGGAAAGCCGGCGCCGCCCGAAAGCGGCCTGGCCCCGCAGGGAGCGGGGCCGCAAGGTATCAGGCCAGCGCCTTGTCCAGCGCGCGCTCGATCTCGCCCTTGAGCAGGCCGCCCATGGCCGAGAGCATCAGGCCCAGCTTCACGTCGACCGCGACCTTGTCCGCGCCCACTTCGATGCGCCCGTCCACGCCACTGCGCTTGAACAGCAGGGTGTCGCCCTGCCACTCGCTGCTCACGCCGTGCTCGCGGCCGAGCTTGTCGGCGAGCTTCTCCGCCTTGGCGCGGGCGGCTTCGAGGCCGAGGGAGTGGGAACGTTCGACGTGGATACGGGACATGCTGGAACTCCGCGAGTGACTGACTATCCAGATGATACGCGCCGCGCCGTATCGCCGCACCCCGGCATCCCTCTTGCGGCGGCGAGCGGGGCGGCGTTTTCTTCGCATCCTGTTAGAATGCCCGCCACTGACTTCCAGGGTAGAAACGCCATGAGCGAACCGCGCAAGCCCCAAGCCGGCCAGGACAGCGCCGATCCCACCACGCACTTCGGCTACAAGACCGTGCGCGAGAGCGAGAAGGCCGAGAAGGTCGCCGAGGTGTTCCACTCGGTCGCCGCCAAGTACGACCTGATGAACGACCTGATGTCCGGCGGCGTCCACCGTCTGTGGAAGCGCTTCACCATCGAGCTGTCCGGCGTGCGCGCCGGCAACCGGGTGCTGGACATCGCCGGCGGCACCGGCGACCTGACCCGCCAGTTCTCCCGCCTGGTCGGCCCGACCGGCGAAGTAGTGCTGGCCGACATCAACGCCTCGATGCTCAAGGTCGGCCGCGACAAGCTGCTCGACAGCGGCGTCGCCGGCAACGTCAGCTTCGTTCAGGCCGACGCCGAGAAGCTGCCGTTCCCCGACAATTATTTCGACGCGGTAACCATCGCCTTCGGCCTGCGCAACGTCACCCACAAGGACGAAGCCATCCGCTCCATGCTGCGGGTGCTCAAGCCCGGCGGCCGCCTGCTCGTGCTGGAGTTCTCCAAGCCCACCAGCAGCCTGCTGTCCAAGGCGTACGACGCGTACTCCTTCACCCTGCTGCCGCTGATGGGCAAGCTGGTGACCAACGATGCCGAGAGCTACCGCTACCTGGCCGAATCGATCCGCATGCACCCCGACCAGGAAACGCTGAAGTCGATGATGGTGGAGGCCGGCTTCGACCGCGTCACCTACCACAACATGACCGGCGGCGTGGTCGCCCTGCACCGCGGCATCAAGCCCTGATGACCCTGCTCCTGCAGGCCGCCCTGGCCAGCGCCGAAGCCACCGTCAACCGCGTGCTGCGGCTCGATGGCGTGGCGCTGAAGCGCCTTGGCCGGCTCGCCGGCAAGGTGCTGGAAGTGGACTGCCAGGCGCCCGCGCTCAGGCTGTTCATCCTGCCCGACGCCGACGGCCTGCACCTCGCCGCGCACCACGAGGCGCAGGCCGACTGCACCCTCGTCGCGCCGGCCGGCAGCCTGCTGCAACTGGCGCTGGCCAAGGACAAGACCCGTGTCCTGCACAGCCCTGAAGTGGCCATGGGCGGCGACAGCGCGATGCTGCTGGAGCTGGCCGATATCCTCCAGAGCCTGGAGCTGGACTGGGAGTATGAAGTCTCCCGCTGGCTCGGCCCGGTGCCCGCGCACCTGCTCGGCGCGCGCCTGCGCGGCGGCATGGCCTGGGCCGGCGACAGCCTGGAAAGCCTGCGCCTGAGCCTCGCCGACTACCTCGCCGAGGAGAGCCGCAGCCTGGTCGGCCAGCACGAAGCCGAAGCACGCTTCGCCGAGCTGGACCAGTTGAAGATGTCCCTCGACCGCCTCGACGCGCGGATCACCCGCCTGACCCAGAAGATCAAACCCGACGCATGAAGCTGCTCGCCTTCCGCCGCCTGCTGCGCATCCAGCGCGTAGCCATCCGCTACCGCCTGGACGACATGGTCCTCGAACTGCCCTTCCTGCCGTGGTGGCTGCGCCTGCTGGGCGGTTTGCTGCCCTGGCGCTGGCTGCCGCGCAAACCGCTGGAGCTCAGCCGGGGCGCGCGCATCCGGCTGGCGCTGGAAGACCTCGGGCCGATCTTCATCAAGTTCGGCCAGATACTCTCTACCCGCCGCGACCTGTTGCCCGACGACATCGCCCTGGAGCTGGCCTTCCTCCAGGACAAGGTGCCGCCCTTCCCGCCGGAACAGGCAGTGGCACTCATCGAACAGCAGCTCGGCGCGAAGATCGAGCAGGTGTTCTCCCGCTTCGAGCGCGAACCGCTGGCCTCCGCCTCGGTGGCGCAGGTGCACACCGCGCAGCTGAAGAGCGGCGAGGACGTGGTGGTGAAGGTCATCCGCCCGAACCTCGAGCCGGTGATCCGCTCCGACATCGCCTGGCTGCACATCCTCGCCCGCACCGCCGAGCGCATCTCCGCCGACGCCCGCCGCCTGCACCCGGCCGAAGTGGTCAGCGACTACGAGAAGACCATCTACGACGAGTTGGACCTGCTGCGTGAAGCGGCCAACTCCTCGCAGCTGCGGCGCAACTTCGAAGGTTCGCCGCTGCTCTACGTGCCCCAGGTCTACTGGGACTGGTGCCGCCCCAAGGTGCTGGTGATGGAGCGCATCTACGGCATTCCGGTGACCGACCTGGAAACCCTGCGCGACCAGCGCACCGACTTCAAGGCGCTGGCAGAGCGCGGTGTGGAGATCTTCTTCACCCAGGTGTTCCGCGACAGCTTCTTCCACGCCGACATGCACCCCGGCAACATCTTCGTCAGCACCCGCACGCCCTGGAGCCCACAGTACATTGCGGTGGACTGCGGTATAGTCGGCAGCCTCACCGACGAGGATCAGGACTACCTGGCGCGCAACCTGATCGCCTTCTTCAAGCGCGACTACCGCAAGGTCGCCCAGTTGCACATCGACTCGGGCTGGGTGCCGGCGGAAACCAAAGTCAACGATTTCGAGGCGGCGATCCGCACCGTGTGCGAGCCGATCTTCGAGAAGCCGCTCAAGGACATCTCCTTCGGCCAGGTGCTGCTGCGCCTGTTCCAGACCGCGCGGCGCTTCAACATGGAAGTGCAGCCGCAGCTGGTACTGCTGCAGAAGACCCTGCTGAACATCGAAGGCCTGGGCCGCCAGCTCTACCCGGAGCTGGACCTGTGGACCACCGCGCAGCCCTACCTGGAACGCTGGATGCGCGAGCGCATGAGCCCCGGCACCCTGTTGCGCAACGCCCAGCAACATATCGAGCAGTTGCCGCACCTGGCGCAGATGACCCGCGAGACGTTGGAGCGGCTGTCCCACGATCCCGACCCGGACAAGCGCCTGGTCGTCGAAACCCGCGGCCCCGGCGCGGCCGCCTGGCCGGCGCGGCTGATCGGCGCGGTGCTGGTCGCCGGCGCCGCCGAAACCGGCCTCGCCACCCACAGCCTCGCCGCCTGGCCAGCCTGGGCGATGCTGGCCGGCGGTCTGTATCTGATTCTGCGCCGATAGCCAGTCGCCCCACTGACTGGCACACTTAAGCGTTGTATACAGTGGCTCCGGGCACAGAGCGTGCCCGCTGTACGGAACCCGAGATGAAAGACTGGCTGGACGAAATCAAGTGGAATGCCGATGGACTGGTGCCGGCGATCGCCCAGGACCATCGCACCGGCCGCGTGCTGATGATGGCCTGGATGAACCGTGAGGCCCTGGCCCTCACCGCCGCCGAGAACCGCGCCATCTACTGGTCGCGCTCGCGCGGCAAGCTCTGGCGCAAGGGCGAGGACTCCGGGCACGTGCAGAAACTGCACGAGCTGCGCCTGGACTGCGACGCCGACGTGGTGATCCTGATGGTCGAGCAACTGGGCGGCATCGCCTGCCACACCGGCCGCGAGAGCTGCTTCTACCGGGTGTTCGAGAACGGCACCTGGCAGACCGTCGACCCGGTCCTCAAGGACCCGGATGCCATCTACTCCCACGTAGGTACAGGAAAACCCCATGAGCACTGATACCCTCGCCCGTCTGGCGGAAGTCCTCGAAGCGCGCAAGAATGCCGCACCGGACAGCTCCTACGTGGCCAGCCTGTATCACAAGGGCCTGAACAAGATCCTGGAGAAGGTGGGCGAAGAGTCGGTGGAAACCATTCTCGCCGCCAAGGACGCCGCCACCAGCGGTGACTGCACGGACCTGATCTACGAAACGGCCGACCTCTGGTTCCACTCCCTGGTGATGCTCGCCGCCCTTGGCCAGCACCCGCAGGCAGTACTGGACGAGCTGGACCGCCGCTTCGGTCTTTCCGGGCATGACGAAAAAGCCTCGCGCCAACCGTCGGCCTGATACGAACAATTCGAGGAGAACAAGATGGGCATCTTTGACTGGAAACACTGGGTCGTCATCCTGATCGTCGTGGTCCTGGTCTTCGGCACCAAGCGCCTGAAGAACCTCGGCTCGGACGTCGGCGAAGCCATCAAGGGCTTCAAGAAGGCGATGAACACCGAGGAAGACGAGAAGAAAGACCCGAACGCCGCTGCCGGCACTCCGCCGCTGAACCAGCCGCACACCATCGACGCCCAGGCGCACAAGGTCGAAGAACCAGCGCGCAAGGACTGATTCATGTTCGGTATCAGCTTCAGCGAACTGCTGCTGGTAGGGCTCGTCGCCCTGCTGGTGCTCGGCCCCGACCGCCTGCCGGGCGCCGCGCGCACGGCCGGCCTGTGGATCGGACGGCTCAAGCGCAGCTTCAACGCCATCAAGACGGAAGTGGAGCGCGAGCTGGGCGCGGATGAAATCCGCCGCCAGCTGCACAACGAGCACATCCTGCAGATGGAACAGGAAGCCAAGAAGCTGATGGCGCCGCTGACCGACCTGCAAGACCAGGCCCGGGAAGCCTTCAATCCGCAGCAGCCGGCCCAGCCCGAAGGCCAGGACGCGCCCGCTGAACCGCCCGCGGCGCCGACCATCGCGCCCAATAGCCGGCTGAACAGCCTGCCGGGCGCGGGTATTGCCCCGCCTGCCGCTACGCAGCCGGCGCCTGCTGGGCCGCAGGCAACGCAAGCCGACCAGCCGAGCCAACCGACTGCCGCAAGCCAACCGCCCGCTTCTTCCGAGACGCCGCGTACCCCATGAGCGCCGAAAAACCCGACCAGCCCGAACAAGACCAGGAAATGCCCCTGGTCTCGCACCTGACCGAACTGCGTACGCGCCTGTTGCGCTGCGTGGTCGCGATTTTCGTGATCTTCATCGGCCTGCTGTACTTCTCGCAGAAGATCTATGCGCTGGCCTCCGAGCCGCTGCGGCGCTTCCTGCCCGAAGGCGCGACCATGATCGCCATCGACCCGGCGTCGGCCTTCCTCGCACCGCTGAAGCTGACCATGATCGTCGCCGTACTGATCGCCATGCCGGTGATCCTAGGCCAGGTCTGGGGCTTCATCGCGCCCGGCCTGTACAAGCACGAGAAGCGCGTCGCCTTGCCGCTGCTGGCCTCCAGCATCGTGCTGTTCTACGCCGGCATGGCCTTCGCCTACTTCCTGGTGTTCCCGTTGATGTTCCACTTCTTCCTCGGCCAGGCCCCGGAAGGCGTGACGCCGATGACCGACATCAACAGCTACCTGGATTTCCTCACCCTGCTCTTCGCCTTCGGCGTGGCCTTCGAGATTCCTGTCGCCACCGTGCTGCTGGTGTGGATCGGCGTAGTCGACGTGGCCTACCTGAAGAAGATCCGCCCCTACGTGATCATCGGCTGTTTCGTCGTCGGCATGATCCTCACTCCGCCAGACCCGCTATCGCAAACCCTGCTGGCGGTGCCGATGTGGATGCTGTTCGAGGCCGGCGTGCTGTTCAGCCACCTGATCCGCAAGCGCGGACCGGAAACCGAAGAAGACGAATCCAAGGGCGACCAGCCGCCGGCCACCCGCCAGTGAATCTGCTGCTGCTCGACGATGCCGACTTCGTCGCGGCGGATCGCGTGATCCTGCGCGACCGCCGCCTGACCCACCTGCAGGAAGTCCACCGCGCCGAAAGCGGCGACCGCCTGCGCGTCGGCCGCCTCGGTGGCCTGATGGGCGAAGGTCGCCTGCTGCGCCTGGAAGCCAACGAAGCGGAGTTGCAGGTCAGCTTCGATCAGGCTCCGCCGTCCAAACTGCCGCTCACCCTGCTGCTCGCCCTGCCCCGCCCGAAGATGCTCCGCCGTGTGCTGCAGACCGTCGCCGCCATGGGCGTGCCGCGCCTGGTGCTGCTCAACAGCTACCGGGTGGAAAAGAGCTTCTGGCAGACGCCCTTCCTCGAACCCGAAGCAGTGCGGGAGCAACTGATCCTCGGCCTCGAACAGGCACGCGACACCGTGCTGCCCGAAGTGATCATCGAGAAGCGCTTCAAGCCCTTCGTCGAGGATCGCCTGCCCGCCCTCGCTGCCGGCAGTCTCGGCCTGATCGGCCACCCGGGCCCCTGGCCGGAATGCCCGCGGGCACTGAGCGAACCGGTGACCCTGGCCATCGGCCCGGAAGGCGGCTGGATTCCCTACGAGGTCGACAAGCTGCGCGAGGCCGGCCTGAACCCCGTGCAACTGGGCGAACGCATCCTGCGCGTCGAGACCGCCGTGACCGCTCTTCTGGCACGACTGTTCTAAGTCGAACTGGCGCAAAGCCAGTAACGACGCGGCCTCCAGCGTGAACCACCAGTCAGAAAAATAACTCGAAACACTTCAGTTCCAGGCAGCGAAGCCGATATCTGGGCTACCGGTCGTCCCCCACTCTGCGCATTTCCCGCTCAGCCATGCGTACCGGCCTCGTACAACCCCTGGAGCGCCGCCTTCATGTTTCGCTGGTTCAACAACCTCAGTGTCAAACTCAAACTGGCATCGGGCTTCGGCCTGGTGCTGCTGCTCACCCTGCTGATCGCCCTTACCGGCTGGATCAACCTGGGCAATGTGATCAGCCGTGGCGACAAGCTCGGCGAGATCTCCGAGCTAATCGCGATCGCCAAGGACCTGCGCATCGCCCGCCTGAAATTCCAGTCCACCCGCGCGCCGGAAGACGCCAAGCTGGTACTCGATACGCTGGACAAGCTGGATCAGCGCCATCGTTCGCTGAACGAGAAGTTCACCGAGGCCGAGGACCGTCGCGTCATTGACCAGCAGCATGAGCTGAGCGTGGAGTACCGCAAGCTCTACGCCCAGTTGCTGAAGTCCTTCGAGGAACGCGACGCCGCCAAGCAGGTGCTGATCAAGTCCGCCGGCGCCGTCAGCGAAGGCCTGCAGAAGGCCGAGCAGAAGCTGGTCGGCACCGGCAGCGCCGAAGGTCTGCAGCACCTGCAGGACCTCTCCGGCCTGGGTCGTGCCGTGATGCAGGCGCGCCTGCAGGTGATGGCCTACACCAGCACCGACGCACAGAACCTCGAACAACCCGCCTTCACCGCGCTGCAGCAGTTGATCGACGCCGTGAAGAGCGACATGAGCACCTCGCCGGCCGAGCTGAACGGCGATTTCCGCGCCACCCTCGATGCGCTGGAAACCTACCGCAACGCGCTGACCAACTACCGCAACGAAGTGAACGACAGCCAGGCCGCCCGCGATCGCATGCGCGATTCCGGCCAGCAGATCGAGAAGCTGAGCAACGAGCTGACCGCCACCCAGACCGCCAAGCGCGACGCAGGCGTCACCCAGGCCAAGACCCTGCTCGGCCTGGCTGCGCTGATCGCCCTGGTGCTGGGCAGCATCGCCGCCTGGATCATCACCGGGCAGATCGTCAATCCGCTGCGCGACGTGCTGGGCCACGCTGAGCGCATCGCCGACGGCGACCTCAGCCGTGACATCCCCACCACCCGCCACGACGAACTGGGCCAACTGCAGAAGAGCATGCAGCGCATGAACCTGTCCCTGCGCGAGCTGATCAGCCATATCCATGACGGCGTGACGCAAATTGCCAGCGCCGCCGAGGAACTATCCGCGGTGACCGAGCAGACCAGCGCCGGGGTGAACAACCAGAAGACCGAGACCGACCAGGTCGCCACCGCCATGAACGAAATGGCCGCCACCGTGCAGGAAGTCGCGCGCAACGCCGAGGAGGCTTCCGAGGCTGCCTCCGCCGCCGACCGCCAGGCCCGCGACGGCGAAGGCGCGGTGAACGAAGCGGTGAACCAGATGGACCGCCTGGCCGGCGAAGTCGGCCGCACCAACGAGTCGGTGCTCAAGCTCAAGCGCGAAAGCGAAAAGATCGGCAGCGTACTGGACGTGATCAAGGCGGTGGCCGAACAGACCAACCTGCTGGCGCTCAACGCCGCCATCGAAGCCGCCCGCGCCGGCGACGCCGGGCGTGGTTTCGCCGTGGTGGCCGACGAGGTGCGTGGTCTCGCGCAGCGTACCCAGTCCTCCACCGAGGAGATCGAGGAGCTGATCGCCGGCCTGCAGAGCGGCACCCAGCAGGCCGTGCAGATGATGGAAACCAGCCGCGACCTGACCGTCAGCACCGTCGACCTGACCCGCCGCGCTGGCGAGCGCCTGGGCGCCATCACCCGCACCGTGTCGACCATCCAGTCGATGAACCAGCAGATCGCCGCCGCTTCCGAGCAACAGAGTGCGGTGGCCGAGGAGATCAACCGCAGCGTGATGAACGTGCGCGACATCTCCGAGCAGACCGCCGCCGCCAGCGAGGAAACCGCCGCCTCCAGCGTCGAGCTGGCGCGGCTGGGCAACGAGCTGCAAGTGCTGGTCAGCCGCTTCCGCGTCTGATCCTTCCGTGATGGAAAGGCCCGCGCAATGCGGGCCTTTTTGTTTCTCCAGACCGGACATCGGCACTGGTACTTCCCCCTCACCCCAGCCCTCTCCCAGAGGGAGAGGGAGCCATCCGTGCCGGCTGATGCAACGGTTTCACCCTTCACCGTACGGTCCCCTCTCCCTTTGGGAGAGGATTAGGGTGAGGGCATTCCAATGCACGGATTCCACCTATAGGAGCGAGCTTGCTCGCGAACAAACCCCGCTCCGGGATCGGTTCGCGAGCAAGCTCGCCCCTACAAGAGCTCTCGCGCCACGCGAGAAACCCCGCGACGAATTCGCGCCTTCAGTTTCTGTAGCTCCCGCCGATAGCCTCTGACGCACGAAGATGCGTCCCGACAATTCCACCTCGCCTCCGATCTTTTGTTGTTGCCTGCCACGGGCCGTCGATCCCGTGGCGACGCCTGCCTGGAGTATTCGACATGTACGATTGGCTAGTAGTAGAGCTGGGACGTCTCAACGTCAGCCTCAAGCTGGTGGTGGGCTTCGGCATCCTCCTCTTCCTCACCCTGCTGGTGCTGCTCAGCGGCCTGCACAGCCTGAGCAACCAGGCCAAGCGCGGCCAGCAGATGGCGACCATCACCGAACTCAACGACCTCAGCCAGCAGGCCAACCTCGCCCGCCTGCAGTTCGAACTGGGCGGCGACCGCAGCCAGGCCGAGCGCGTCGAGCAGCACAGCACGAAGATGCTGGAGCTGATCGAGCAGCGCCTGAAAGGCAGCGATATCGATGCCAGACAACTGAGCGCCGCACGCCAGGCGGTGAGCGAATACCGCGAAGCTTTCAGCGCCCTGACCCGCGCCGTGGACCAGCGCACTCAGGCCCGCAGCACGCTGGTAGGCAGTGCGCAGAGCGCCCTGCAGGCCTTCGAGGCACTGGACAAGCAGCTCTTCGACCTGCTCGCCGAGCAACCCGGCGATAGCCAGTTGCTGCACAGCGCCCAGGCCGTCGGCCAACTGCACCAGCAACTGCTGGTGGTGCGCTACCAGGTGCGCGGCTACGTCTTCGAGCAGTCCGCCAATGCCGAACAGGCCGCCTTCGCCGCCTTCGACAAGCTGCGCGACACCGGCTCCGCGCTGCAGAACCAGTTACCAGCCATCGCCGCCGACGGTCTGAGTACGGCCCTGAAAGACCTGCAGAACTACCGCAGCGGCAT
Source organism: Pseudomonas sp. HS-18 (assembly GCF_020401845.1). Taxonomy (NCBI): domain Bacteria; kingdom Pseudomonadati; phylum Pseudomonadota; class Gammaproteobacteria; order Pseudomonadales; family Pseudomonadaceae; genus Pseudomonas; species Pseudomonas sp. HS-18. Next base: position 497,520 of record NZ_CP084413.1, on the reverse strand, counting down.
CGAACACTTCCGCGACGGCGTCAACGCCACGCTGCAAGCACGCAAGGGCCTGAACGGCGCCAGCGAAGCGCTGCTCGCAGCCGCCACCCACCTTTACGACGACACCCTCGCGCGCAACGACGCCGAGACCGCCGCCGCCAGGACCCGGCAGATTCTCATCGCCATCCTGGCGCTCGCCTTCGGCATGCTGTCGGGCTGGGCCATCAACCGCCAGATCGTCCGCCCGCTGCATGAGGCGCTGGAGCTGGCCGAGCGCATTGCCCAGGGCAACCTGTCCCAGGGCCTTTCCCGTGACCTCAACCTGCAGCGCAGCGACGAGCTGGGCCAATTGCAGCGCGTGATGATGCGCATGCGCGAAAGCCTGTCGCAGCTGCTCGGCCACATCGGCGGCAGCGTCAGCCAACTGGCCACCGCCGCTGACGAACTCTCCGCCGTCACCGAGCAGACCCGCGCCGGGGTGAACAGCCAGCGCGTGGAAACCGAGCAGGTCGCCAGCGCCATCCACGAAATGGCCGCTACCGTGCAGGAAGTCGCGCGCAACGCCGAGCAGGCCTCCGCCGCTGCACAACAGGCCGACCAGCAAGCGCGCCAGGGCGACCAGGTGGTACAGGATGCGGTGAACCAGATCGACCGCCTGGCCATCGAAGTGGATCGCTCCGCCGAGGCCATGGAGCTGCTGCGCAAGGAAAGCGAAAAGATCGGCAGCGTGCTGGATGTGATCAAGTCGGTTGCCGAGCAGACCAACCTGCTGGCGCTCAACGCCGCCATCGAGGCCGCCCGTGCCGGCGAGGCCGGGCGTGGATTCGCCGTGGTCGCCGACGAGGTGCGCGGCCTGGCCCAGCGCACCCAGTCCTCCACCGCCGAGATCGAAGGCCTGATCGCCGGCCTGCAACGCGGCGCCCAGGAAGCGGTGACGCGCATGGACGACAGCCGCCGCCTGACCGGCAGTTCGGTGGAACTGACCCGCCGCGCCGGCGAGGCGTTGGGCGTGATCGCCCGCACCGTGGCCGACATCCAGGGCATGAACCTGCAGATCGCCTCCGCCGCCGAGGAGCAGAGCAGCGTCGCCGAGGAGATCAACCGCAGCGTGGTGCAGGTGCGCGAGATCGCCGACCAGTCGGCTGCCGCCAGCGAACAGACTGCCAGTTCCAGCACCGAATTGGCGCGCCTGGGCAACGAGCTGCAGCTGCAGGTAGGGCGCTTCCGCCTGTGAGGCCTCGGCTGGCCGGTGCGTCCGCACCGGCCAGCGGGACAATTGTCATGCGCATGGCGTAGGATCGGTCACTCGCCATATAGGGAGAGTGACCATGCGCCCGCTGACCATCGACCTCGACGAACTCGCCTTCGCGCTCGACACCCAGGGTATCGATCACTACCTCGACCTGTTCAGCGGCCAGGTGCTGCTGATTCCCGAAGAAGACCCCGATCCCGAACTGGCCGAATTGCTGCACCGCGAGCCGGAACGCCTGCTGCCCATCGAACCGCTGAGCAGCGGCCAGTCGCTGGAGCTGATGCGCGAGTTCCTCCGCGAAGTGCCACAGCCGCACGCCTATTCCGCCCTGGCCAACGCCATCGAGGGGCGCAAGCCGTTCAAGGCTTTCCGTCATGTGCTGATGGGTTATCCCGAGCTGCTGCAGGCCTGGTATGTCTACCAGGGTGAGCGACTGCGCGAGTGCGCGCTGGATTGGCTGGCAGACAACCAGATCCAGCCGGCCGCTCAAGGCGCGATGCTGTAGCCCGCGGGTTCGCGAGCAAGCTCGCTCCCATGGCAAGCAACCTTTGGCCGGTTGACTAGGAGCGGGCTTCGTCCGTGATCGGCCACGCCCACGCAGCGGACCATGCCCCGCCGCCCAAACAGAAACGCCGCCCCAAGGGGCGGCGTTTCTGTTCTCGATCAGAACAACCGGCCTTCGGGGGCCTCGCTGGAGATCGGCTTGGCCTGAGCTGCCGTGGCCTGCCAGCCGCCGCCGAGGGCCTTGTACAGGTTGACCTCGCTGGTCAGCTGATTGAGGCGGTCGGAGATCAGCTGTTGCTGGGCACTGAACAGCGAGCGTTGCGCATCGAGCAGGGTGAGGTAGTTGTCCACACCGGTGCGGTAGCGCTTGTCGGCCAGGCGGTAGTACTCGCTGCTGGCGTCCACCAGCGCGCGCTGCGCCTGCAGTTGCTCGTTGAAGGTGCCACGGGCGGCAAGACCATCCGCCACCTCGGAGAACGCAGTCTGAATGGCTTTCTCGTACTGCGCGACGTTGATGTCCTTCTGCACCTTGGCCAGGTCCAGGCTCGCGCGCAGGCTGCCGGCGTTGAAGATCGGCAGGCTGATCGACGGCTTGAACAGCCAGGTACCGGAACCGCCGTCGAACAGGCCACCGAGGTCCGGGCTGATGGTGCCGGCGTTGGCGGTCAGGCTGACGTTCGGGAAGAACGCCGCGCGCGCCGCGCCGATGTTGGCGTTGGCCGCCTTGAGCTGGTGCTCCGCCTGGAGGATGTCCGGGCGGCGCTGCAGCAGGTCGGAGGGCAGGCCCGCCGGCACGGTGGCCAGCAGTTCATCACCCAGGCCACGGCCTTGCGGCAGGTCCGCCGGCAGGCCGGAACCGAGCAGCAGCACCAGGGCATTCTGGTCCTGCGCCACCAGGCGGGTGTATTGCGCCAGAGTCGCCCGTGCGCTTTCCACCGAGGTCTGCGCCTGGCGCAGGTCCAGCGCCGAGGCGACACCGACGTCGTAGCTGCGCTTGGTCAGGTCGTAGCTCTTCTGATAGGTGCCGAGGGTGTCGCGGGTCAGCTGCAACTGGGCCTGGTCGGCGCGCAGCGTCAGGTAGGCGTTGGCGACGTTGGCCACCAGGCTGGTCTGGGTGCTGCGACGCGCCTCTTCGGTGGCGAAGTACTGCTCCAGCGCCTGATCACGCAGGGCGCGCAGGCGGCCGAACAGGTCGATTTCCCAGGACGTGATGCCCAAGGTCGCACCGTACTGGCTGCTGATCATCGAACTGCCGGTCTGCGACAGGTCCGCCGGCAGGCGCTGGCGCGAGCCGTCGAAGCTGGCATCCACCGCCGGGAACAGGTCGGCCCGCTGGATGCGGTACTGCGCCCGGTAAGCTTCGATGTTCAGCGCGGCGACGCGCAGGTCGCGGTTGTTTTCCAGCGACACTTCGACCAGTCGCTGCAGTTGCGGGTCCTTGAAGAACTCGCGCCAGCCGATGTCGGCGCCGGCGTTGGCCGGTTGCGCCGCATCGTAGGCATCGCCCTGCGGGTAAGCCGCGGCCACGGGCGCCTCGGGGCGCTCGTAATCGGGGATCAGCGAGCAGCCGGACAACACACCGGCTGCTATCGCAAGGGACAGTAAGGACTTTCTCATATCAATGCCCCTTCTCGGTGGCTTCCTGTTCCTTGGACAGCTTGTCCTTGAACAGGGTACTGACCACCACATAGAACAGCGGTACCCAGAAGATCGCGAGGATGGTCGCGGTGATCATGCCGCCGATCACGCCGGTACCGATCGCGTGCTGGCTGCCGGAGCCTGCACCGGTGGAGATCGCCAGCGGCAACACGCCGAGGACGAACGCCAGGGAGGTCATGACGATCGGGCGCAGACGCATCCGGCACGCCTCGATGGCGGCCGCGACGATGGGCTTGCCCTCGCGCTCGTGCAGCTCCTTGGCGAATTCCACGATGAGGATCGCGTTCTTTGCCGACAGGCCGATGGTCGTCAACAGGCCCACCTGGAAGAACACGTCGTTGGACAGGCCGCGCATGGACGTCGCCAGCAGCGCACCGATGACGCCCAGCGGCACCACCAGCATCACCGAGAACGGGATCGACCAGCTTTCATACAGTGCCGCCAGGCAGAGGAACACCACGATCAGCGACAGGGCATAGAGCGCCGGAGCCTGCGAGCCGGACAGGCGTTCCTCGTAGGACAGACCGGTCCAGGAGTAGCCGACGCCCTTGGGCAACTGCTTGACCATCTCCTCGACCGCGGCCATCGCCTCACCAGTGGAGCGGCCCGGGGCCGGCTCACCGAGGACTTCCATGGCCGGGACGCCGTTGTAGCGCGCCAGTTTCGGCGAGCCATAGCTCCATTCGCCGGTGGCGAAGGCGCTGAACGGCACCATCTCCCCGGAGCTGTTGCGCACGTACCACTTGTCCAGGTCTTCCGGGCTCATCCGCGAATTCGGGCGGCCTTGCAGGTAGACCTTCTTCACCCGACCGCGGTCGATGAAGTCGTTGACGTAGTTCGAGCCCCAGGCAATCGACACGGTGGTGTTGATGTCCGCCAACGAGACGCCCAGCGCACTGGCCTTCTCGTCGTCGATCAGCAGCTTGTACTGCGGCTCGTCGTTCAGGCCGTTGGGGCGCACGCGCTGCAGAGCAGGGTTCTGCGAGGCCATGCCGAGGAACTGGTTGCGCGCCTGCATCAGCACTTCATGGCCGACGCCAGCTTGGTCCTGGAGGAAGATGTCGAAGCCCACGGCGTTACCCAGTTCGAGTACCGCCGGCGGGGCGAAGGCGAACACCATCGCATCCTTGAAGCTGAAGAAGTGCATCTGCGCACGCTGGGCCAGCGCGAACACGCTGTTCTCCGCGCCCGGACGCTCTTCCCAGGGCTTGAGCATGATGAACGCCATGCCCGAGCTCTGGCCACGGCCGGCGAAGTTGAAGCCGGTCACGGTGAACACCGAGGCCACCGAGCTGCTTTCCTTCTCCAGCAGGTACTCGCGCATCGAGTCCACCACCACCTGGGTGCGCTCGGCGGACGAACCGGCCGGGGTCTGCACCTGGGCGAACAGCACGCCCTGGTCCTCGTCGGGGAGGAACGCCGTGGGAATGCGGGTGAACAGGTAGACCATGCCACCGAGGATCAGCACGTACATCAGCAGGTACGGCATGCGGTGATTGAGGATCGAGGTGACGCCGCGCTCGTAGCCATGGGTGGTGGCGAGGAACTTGCGGTTGAACCAGCCGAAGAAGCCGCGCTTGTGCTCGCCATGGTCGCCCTTCTCGATGGGCTTGAGCATGGTGGCGCAGAGCGCCGGGGTGAGGATCAGCGCCACGATCACCGACAGGGCCATGGCCGAGACGATGGTGATGGAGAACTGCCGGTAGATCACCCCGGTGGAGCCGCCGAAGAAGGCCATCGGCAGGAATACCGCCGACAGCACCATGGCGATACCGACCAGCGCGCCCTGGATCTGGCCCATGGACTTGCGCGCCGCCTCGCGGGGCGACAGACCTTCCTCGGCCATCACCCGCTCGACGTTTTCCACCACCACGATGGCGTCGTCCACCAACAGGCCGATCGCCAGCACCATGCCGAACATGGTCAGGGTGTTGATCGAGAAGCCGAAGGCGGCAAGTACGCCGAAGGTGCCCAGCAGCACCACCGGCACGGCGATCGTCGGGATCAGCGTGGCGCGGAAGTTCTGCAGGAACAGGTACATCACCAGGAACACCAGCAGGATCGCTTCGCCCAGGGTCTTCACCACCTCATGGATGGAGGCGGAGACCACCGGGGTGGTGTCGTAGGGGTAGACGATCTTCATGCCCTGCGGGAAGAACGGCTCCAGCGTGGCCAGGGTGGCGCGGATCGACTTGGCGGTGTCCAGCGCGTTGGCGCCGGTGGCCAGCTTGATCGCGATACCGGAGGCCGGCTTGCCGTTGAACTGGGCGTTGATGCTGTAGTCCTGGCCGCCCAGGGCCACGTCGGCAACGTCCTTCAGGCGAACCTGGGAACCGTCGGCGTTGACCTTGAGGAGGATTTCCTTGAACTGCTCGGCGCTCTGCAGGCGGGTCTTGCCGATGATCGTGGCGTTGAGCTGCTGGCCCTTGACCGCGGGCAGGCCGCCCAGCTGGCCGGAGGAAATCTGCACGTTCTGCGCCTGGATCGCCGTCTTCACGTCGCCCGGAGTCATCTGGAAGCTGTTGAGCTTCGCCGGGTCCAGCCAGATACGCATGGCGTACTGCGAACCGAACACCTGGAAGTCGCCCACACCGGCAGTCCGCGACAGCGGGTCCTGGATGTTGGAGACGATGTAGTTCGACAGGTCTTCCTTGGTCATGCTGCCGTCTTCGGAGACGACGCCGACCACCATCAGGAAGTTCTTCACCGCCTTGGTCACGCGGATGCCCTGCTGCTGTACTTCCTGCGGCAGGAGCGGGGTGGCCAGCTGCAACTTGTTCTGCACCTGGACCTGGGCGATGTCAGGGCTGGTGCCCTGGTCGAAGGTCACGGTGATGGTCATGCTGCCGTCGGAGTTGGACTCCGAGGAGATGTAGCGCAGATGGTCGAGACCGTTCATCTGCTGCTCGATCACCTGCACCACGGTGTCCTGCACCGTCTCGGCGGAAGCGCCCGGGTAGCTCACCTGGATGGCGATGGCCGGCGGGGCGATAGCCGGGTACTGGTTCACCGGCAACTTGAGGATCGACAGACCGCCCGCCAGCATGATCACCAGGGCGATTACCCAGGCGAAAATGGGCCGGTCAATGAAAAACTTCGACATGACGAATCCCCTTGATTAACCCTGCTTGGCCGGTTCAGCGGCGGCGGGCTTGTCGGCGGCACCAGCGGTGGGCGCCACGTTCTTCGCGGGTACGGCCTTGGCCTGGGCGCCCGGCTGGACGTACTGCAGGCCTTCGGTGATCAGGCGGTCGCCGGGCTTGAGGCCATCGCTGACCAGCCAGTAGGCGCCAACGGTGCGCTCGGCCTTGATGGTGCGCAGCTCGACCTTGTCTTCGCCATTGAGCACCAGGGCAGTCGCCATGCCACGGAAGTCACGGGTGACGCCCTGCTGCGGCGCGAGGATGGCCTGCTTCTTGATGCCCTCCTCCAGCTGCGCATGGACGAACATGCCCGGCAGCAGTTCCTTCTTCGGGTTGGGGAAGATGGCGCGCACGGTCACCGAGCCGGTGCCCTGGTCGACCGAAACCTCGGAGAACTCCAGCTTGCCCTCGATGGGGTATTCGGAGCCGTCTTCCAGGTACAGCTTGACCTTGGCGGCATTGTCGCCGGCCTTCTCCAGTTGCCCGGCGGCCATCTCGCGGCGCAGGCGGATCAGCGCGGTGGAAGACTGCGTGACGTCGACGTAGATCGGGTCCAGTTGCTGCACGGTAGCCAGCGCGGTGGCCTGACCGTTCTGCACCAGGGCGCCCTCGGTCACGCTGGAGCGGCCGATGCGGCCGGAAATCGGCGAATACACCTTGGTGTAGCGCACGTTGATCTTGGCGGTGTCGACGGTGGCCTTGGCCTGCAGATAGGCGGCCTGGGCGTCGGCGTATTGCTGCTTGCTCACCGCCTCGTCTTTCACCAGTTCCTTGTAGCGCTCGGCCTGCTGCTGGGTGGACACCAGGTTGGCCTGGGCGCTCTGCAGGGTCGCGTCATAGGTGGCCGGGTCGATCTGGTACAGCTGCTGGCCTTCCTTGACGTCGCTGCCTTCCTTGAACAGGCGCTTGAGGATGATGCCGTTCACCTGCGGGCGAACTTCGGCGATGCGATACGCAGTGGTGCGACCCGGCAGTTCGGTGCTCAGGGTCACTTCCTGCGGCTGCAGGGTTACCACACCGACTTCGGGGATCTGCTTCTCCTGCGGGGCCTGGGCTTTGTCGCAGCCGGCAAGAGTGGCCATGGCGACGAGCAGGGCCGGGACCAGGGCGCGCATGGCTGGCTTTCGTTGCATATCGTTGTCCTCGTGAGCAAAGCATCCGGTTTGGCTGTGGGCTTGCCGGTCCGGAAAAGCTGGCAAAAATACTTACATTCAGCTGTGTTTGTAAACGTCCGAAAGCCCTGAGGGAAAACTACTGAAACGTTTTAGCCAAAGGCCGATATCGCAGTAGGTTTCCCGCAAGGCAGTCGCGGCGACGAACAAAGTTGATAACATCAACTAAAATACGAAAAAATGGTTGAGCTGATCAACCTGATTTACACAAGGTTTACCGTGACCGAGCCGATGACCCATACCCTGAATCCCGACCTGCCACAGACCCTGATGAAGGTGCTCGATCATTTGCGTGAGAGCCTCCAGGACGAACTGTGCGCCGAGGGCATCGACCTCACCCCGCCGGACATCCGCCTGCTCGAGCTGATCGGCGCCGATGCGGGCCAGAGCCTGCAGAGCCTGGGGCGCAAGATGTGCCGCGACAAGGCGCTGGTGACCCGCAAGATCCGTGAAATGGAGACGCTCGGCCTGGTTCGCCGCGAGCGCAACCCGGACGATCAGCGCAGCTTCCAGCTGTTCCTCACCGAGGCCGGGAGCCGCATCGACGAGCGCACCCAGGCCATCCTCGCACGAACCCATGACAGTCTGTTCGCGCCGCTGGACGACGAAGAACAGCGCACCCTCACCCAGCTGCTGCGGCAATGCCTGCAAGGCCGGGGAGACTAGGGCCACAAACGAAAACGCCGGCATTCGCCGGCGTTTTCGCAGTCCTGCGTCTTACTGACGCACCCCTTCGACCGACAGGGTCAGCTCGACTTCCTGGGAAGCCGGGCCGAGGTCGCGCTGGATATTGAAGTCCTTCAGCTTGAGGGTGGTGGTGCCGAGGAAGCCGGCGCGGTAGCCGCCCCACGGATCATCGCCCTGGCCGATCAGTTCAGCCTTGATGGTGACCGGCTTGGTCACGCCATTGAGGGTCAAGTTGCCGGTGATCTCGGCATTCTTGCCATCAGCCTTCACGGCGGTGGATTCGAAGGTTGCAGTCGGGTTCTTCGAGACGTTGAGGAAGTCCGGGCTGCGCAGGTGCTTGTCACGCTCGGCGTGGTTGGAGTTCACGCTGTTGGTGTTGATGGTCACCTTGACCTTGTCGGCGGACGGGTTCTTCTCGTCGAAGGTGAAGGCACCGTCGAAATCGTCGAAGCGGCCGTACAGCCAGCTGTAACCCAGGTGCTTGATGCGGAATTCGATGAAGGCATGCTGGCCTTCCTTGTCGATCTTGTAGTCCGCGGCCATGGCCTGGCCAGCGGAGAACAGTGCGGTACCCAGCGCCAGCGCGGCGAACGTCTTCTTCAGCATTGAAGCAATCTCCCTTTGAGGTGAGGTGTTATTTCGCGGCACGACCGAGCATGCGCACCAGCGTGGCATCGCGGTCGAGGAAATGGTGTTTGAACGCCGCCAGGGCGTGCAGCACGGCCAGGACGACCAGGGCCCAGGCCAGGTACAGGTGGATCGCACCGGCGATGTCGGCCTGGTCGGTGATGCCGCTCAGGGTGGCGGGCACGTCGAACCAGCCGAACACGCTGATGGGTTTGCCTTCGGCGGTGGAGATCAGGTAGCCGGCGATGATCACGGCGAACAGCAGCGCGTAGAGCGCCAGGTGGCCGAGCTTGGTGGCCAGGCGGGTGAGATTGCCGTGGTTGGCCGGGGTCGGCGGCGACGGGCTGATGAAGCGCCAGAGCACACGCACGATCAGGGCGATGGCCAGCAGGATGCCGATGCTTTTGTGGATTTCCGGGGCGCGGTGGTACCAGGTGTCGTAGTAGTCCAGCTCACGCATCCACAGGCCCAGGCCGAACAGGCCGAAGACCACCAGCGCGCTGCCCCAGTGCAGGAACAGGCTGACCAGTCCGTAGCGTGCGGGGGAATTACGCCATTGCATCGATACACATCCTTGAAAACGGGAATTCAAGACTAGCGGCTAATCCATCGAAGAAAAGCAGAAAAATCTGCTTTGAAACATCGACTGACAAGATAGGTCATCTCCTGAAACGGCCGTGCCAGAGCCAGAAACGACAATGCCGGCTTTCGCCGGCATTGTGGATGGAGCGCGCTGGATCAGAACGGCAGCCAGGACATGATGCCCTTCTTCTCGCCTTTCTCGGCCGGCTTGTCGCTGGCCGCCGGCTTGTTGTCGGCAACCAGTGCCGCACCTTCGAGCACCGGAGTCTTGCCGGCGTACAGGTCGCGGACCTGGCTGGCGGCGCGCTTGCCGCTGCGCAGGGCGCCTTCGATGGTGCCCGGATAGAGCGCGTCGGTGTGCTCGCCGGCGAAGGCGACGCGGGAAACCGGGGTTTCCCAGACGCGCCAGAAGCGGCTGATCTGGCCCGGACCATAGGCCAGGTAGGAGCCGCCGGTTCCGACGTCGGTGCTGTAGCGGCGCATTTCATAGCCGTCGTATGCGCCGCGCATCTTCGGGTAGTACTTGTTCATGCGGATCAGCACCTGCTCCGACAGCTGGCGGTCACCGAAGGCCTGCATCACGCGGGCATTGTCGCCGGACAGGTTGATCAGCACGTTGGCGCCGCCCTTGGTCGCGGGCTCGACCCAGATCATGCCCAGGCCCTGGTCGCTGTAGATCTCGCCGGACAGGCGCGACTTGTCGTCCCACACCGGGCGCTTGAACTTCATCAGGATCTGGTCGCGCCAGCCGTAGTTGGTGCCCTTGAGCGCCGCCAGCTGCTTCTCGTTCAGGCCCGGGGTCAGGGTGATATTGCCCAGGGCGCGCAGCGGTACGGCCAGTACCAGGTAGTCGGCGCTGTAGCCGGTGGGGCCGACCTTGACGGTCACGCCGTCCTTGTCCTGGCTGATCGCGGTGACCTTGGCGTTGGTCTTGATGGTCTTGATCTGCTTGACGAAGGCCTGGGCCAGCACCTGGCTGCCGCCGGGCAGGCGTGCCGCGCGCAGATCACGGTCGTCGACGCCGCGGTACACACGGCCCTGCTGGGCGAGGTAGAGCAGCGACAGGCGCGACGGTTCGTCGTAATGCGAACGGATGCGCTGGTTGACCAGCAGGCGCGCGGTCGGCGACAGGTTCAGCTTGTCCAGCCAGCGTGCGGCGGTGAGCTGATCGAGGGCGAACAGAGTCTTGTTCGCCAGCGGGTTGAGCGGGTCGTCGATCGAGGCGGACAGATCGTTCAGCGACTTCTCGAAGCGCTCGAGGTCCGCGGCGACGGCCGGCATCTTGGTCTTCAGGTCGGCGCTGCTGTAGTAGAGGCCGTCGATCAGGTAGCTCGGGGTACGGACGAATTCCGGCGCCGGCACCGAGTTCACTTTCAGGGTGTCCAGGTAGCCGTTGAGGGTCGGCTGGGCCTTCTTGTTGCCGATCCACTCGCTGGTGGCCAGGCCCGAGCGGCCACCCACCTGCGGCTTGGCTTCCAGCAGGGTCACCTGCCAGCCCGCCTGCTGCAGCTCGTAGGCCGCGGAGAGGCCGGCGAGTCCGCCGCCGACCACGATGGCGGTCGGTTGTTTGTCCTTGCCCAGCGCCACTACGCTGAACACGCCCAGAGCGAGCAGCGCGGCAGCGCGCAGCCATCCCATTTTCATCGCCAGACTTCCCCGAATTGGTGCAAAGGCGCGAAGCATACGTCAGCGCCCGAAAGCCGAATAGCTGTCTTGGTCGGCTGCCTACAACATGTGTCGTAGGACGTGTCCTTGTTCATCTCAGGAGCATTGAATAGGCTTGCCGACCAGAGCGAGCCGACCGTCAGAAGAGCCATCAATTTAAGGAGCCGGCCATGGGCCTGAATGCCGAGTGGATGCAGCGCGATCTCGAGGTGCTGTGGCACCCCTGCACCCAGATGAAAGACCACGAGCGCCTGCCGGTCATCCCGATCCGCCGCGGCGAAGGCATCTGGCTGGAGGACTTCGAAGGCAAGCGCTATCTCGACGCGGTCAGCTCCTGGTGGGTCAACGTCTTCGGCCACGCCAACCCGCGCATCAACCAGCGCATCAAGGACCAGGTCGACCAGCTGGAGCACGTGATCCTCGCCGGCTTCAGCCACCAGCCCGTCATCGAACTCTCCGAGCGCCTGCTACGCCTGGCGCCGGCCGGCTTCTCCCGGGTGTTCTATGCCGACAGCGGCTCGGCCGGCATCGAAGTGGCGCTGAAGATGAGCTACCACTACTGGCAGAACCTCGGCCAGCCGGAGAAAAAGCGCTTCATCACCCTGACCAACAGCTACCACGGCGAAACGGTGGCGGCGATGTCGGTAGGCGACGTGGCGCTGTTCACCGAGACCTACAAGTCGCTGCTGATGGACACCATCAAGGTGCCGACTCCCGACTGCTACCTGCGCTCCGAGGGCGTGAGCTGGGAAGAGCACTCGCGGACGATGTTTGCCGCGATGGAGCAGGCGCTGGAGCAACACCACAAGGAAGTCGCGGCGGTGATCGTCGAGCCGCTGGTGCAGGGCGCCGGTGGCATGCGCATGTACCATCCGGTCTACCTCAAGCTGCTGCGCGAGGCCTGCGACCGCTACGGCGTGCACCTGATCCACGATGAAATCGCCGTCGGCTTCGGCCGCACCGGCACCATGTTCGCCTGCCAACAGGCTGGTATCACCCCGGATTTCCTCGTCCTCTCCAAGGCGCTGACCGGCGGTTATCTGGCAATGAGCGCGGTGCTGACCACCGACAAGGTCTACCAGGCGTTCTACGACGACTACAGCACCCTGCGCGCCTTCCTCCACTCGCACACCTATACCGGCAACCCGCTGGCCTGCGCCGCCGCCCTGGCGACCCTGGACATCTTCGAGCAGGACAACGTCATCGAGGCCAACAAGGCCCTGGCGGCGAAGATGGCCAGCGCCACCGCGCACCTGGCCGACCACCCGCACGTTTCGGAAATCCGCCAGACCGGCATGATCCTCGCCATCGAGATGGTCCAGGACAAGGCGACGAAAACCGCCTATCCCTGGCAGGAGCGCCGCGGCCTGCAGGTCTTCCAGCACGGCCTGGAACGCGGCGCACTGCTGCGCCCGCTGGGCAGCGTGGTGTACTTCCTGCCGCCGTACATCATCACCCCCGAGCAGATCGACTTCCTTGCCGAGGTCGCCAGCGAAGGCATCGACATCGCCACCCGCGACAGCGTGAGCGTGGCGGTCAGCGAACGCTTCCCCGATCACCGCGATCCGGGCTGATCGGCTACAAGCGGCAGGCCGAAAGCTTTAAGCTTGCCGCTTCCCCCTTTATCTGCCCGATATCGCCATGCGCCTCTCCCGCTTCTTCATCGACGCCCCGCTCTCCCTCGGCCAGCACGAGCTGCCCGAAGCCCAGGCCCATTACATCGGTCGCGTGCTGCGCCACAGTGTCGGCGATGCCGTGCAGCTGTTCGACGGCTCCGGCCAGGAATACCTGGGCGAGTTGATCGAAGTGGGCAAGAAGAACGTCCGCGTGGAGCTGCGCGAAGCCTTCGCCGGCCAGGCCGAGTCGCCGCTACGCGTGCACCTCGGCCAGGGCCTGTCCCGTGGCGAGCGCATGGACTGGGCGATCCAGAAGGCCACCGAACTGGGCGCCAGTGAGATCACCCCGATCGTCAGCGAGCGCTGCGAAGTGCGCCTGAAGGACGAACGCGCTGACAAGCGCATGGCCCACTGGCGCCAGGTGGCGATCAGCGCCAGCGAGCAGTGCGGCCGCTCGGTGCTGCCGGTGCTCAATGCACCGGTCACCCTCGCCGAATGGCTGGAGAGCTGCGAAGCGCAGCTCAAGCTGGTGCTGCACCCGGTGGCCGAACCGCTGACCAGCCATGACCGGCCGTCGAGCCTGGCCTTCCTGATCGGCCCAGAAGGTGGGTTGAGCGATGCGGAGGTGGAACAGGCGAAATCGGCTGGATTCCATGCCGCGCGACTGGGGCCGCGCGTGCTGCGGACCGAGACGGCGCCCGTGGTGGCGCTGAGCGTGGCGCAGCAGCTGTGGGGCGACTTCTAGGTCGAGGCTTCGCGCCGGCCCGCTCTCGAAGAGAGAGGGTAAGCCGGCAACTCCGATGCCATGTGGGTTCGCGAGCAAGCTCGCTGCTACAGGTGCCGGTAAGCAGGGTGCGCTCTTCGCAGGAGCGAGCTTGCTCGCGAAGAGCCCAGGCGCCCGGCGACTCAGATTCCCCGCAACGCCAATCCCGCCAGCACCAGCAACACCACACCACAAAGCGCATGGCTCACCCGGTGCCAGCGCGGCGAGGCGTTGCGCCGCAACCAGTCGACCAGGCCGGCGCAGAGGAAGCAGCAGAGCACCGAGGCAGTCATGAAGCCGGCGAAGAACACCAGCGAATCCGCCAGAGACGGCACGCCATCGACCAATCCGGCCATGGCGCCGCCGAGGGCGCCCCAGTAGACGATGTTCTTCGGGTTGGACAGCGACAGCATGGCCCCGGACGCGAAAGCCCCGGCGTTGTGCTCGCCGGTATCGCCCTCTTCCACCACGCCGACCTCGCGTGCATCGCGCAGGCTCTGCACACCCAGCCAGGCCAGGTACGCGGCGCTGGCCAGGGTCAGCGGCAGGCGCAAGGTTTCATGGCCGAACAACAGCGCCAGCCCGGTCAGGCCGATCAGCGCCCACACCGCATCACCGATCAGCGAGCCGAACTGCACCAGCAGTGCAGGCCGAAAGCCGCCCTTCAGGCCACGGCGCAGGGTTTCGGCGAGCACGGCGCCGGGAGACAGGCAGAAGACGATGCCGAACAGCAACGCGGCGAAGAACAGGGTCATGGATCAGCTCTCGAACAGGGTGACGTTGAGGCAAGTTTGCCTGGGCACCGGCCCTCGCACTTGAACCGGATTGCTCAGCGCAGGGCGCGCTGGAAGCTGCCCGGCGACACACCGTAGGCCGCGCGAAAATGCCGGTTCAGGTGGCTCTGGTCGGCAAAGCCCAGCGCGTGGGCCACTTCGGTGGCCGGCAGGCCAGCGCGCAACAATGCCTGGGCCCGGCGAGTGCGCAGTTGCATTGCCCACTGCCGGGGGCTCAGGCCCACCTGCTTCTGGAAGCTGCGCAGCAAGTGGAAACGCGACAGGCCGAGGTAGGTCGCCATCTCGTCAAGGCTGGGTTGCCGCGCCAGGTCGGCCGCCAGCCAGCCCTGCAGGTCCGCGATCCGCCCACCGCTCTCGACAGCAGGCTGCGGCAGGCGCACGCCCATGGCACGGGCGATCTCGGCGAGCAGCAGCGTCAGGCGTTCCTCGCCGCGCTGGCGAACGAAGGTGTCGTCGCCCAGCGCACGTGTCACCGCATCGGCCATGGTGCCGGCAAGGGCCGGCAGGCGCCCGGTGGGGCGCTCGAACTCCAGGCGCTGCAGGCCGAGCATCGCCGCCAGCTGATCGGGGGCCACATAGAGGCTGACGAATTGCCAGGGCTGGCCTTGGGCAACGCCGCCGCCCTGGATCTGGCCAGGGTTGTAGCAGGTGATGCAACCGGGGCCGGCGTCAAAGGTGCGGCCATCCAGCCAGACGCTTTCCTCGCCGCGCAGGTTGGCGCTGATGACGAATTCGTCGTGGCTGTGGCGCTCGAAACGGTGCCCGCCAAGGGTGGCGCCGGCGACCTCGAAGCCGGGTTGATCCCCCAGCTGGGCAAGGCGCAGGCCACCGCTCATGGCCGGCTCAGATCAGGCCGGAGTCGGCCAGCTTCTGCTCCAGCGCGACCAGGTCGGGGATGCGCGCCTGGGCGTCGCCCAGGTCAACGGCGTCCAGCTCCAGCGGAGCCAGCGGCACGTCGAGTCGCTTGAGGTCGCTGCCGACCTTCAGCGAACGCGGGATGCCCTGCACCAGCAGCGCGAAGAACTTCACATTGGCTCGGCCGCCCAGGGCGTTGACCACGATCACCCGCGCGCCGGAACCGACTTCGGCCTGACCGTCGGAGGCCGCCTCGAAGGACAGCAGCGGCAGACGCAGGTCGCGCCAGGCCACCTGGCCCAGGTACCAGGACGGCAGGCCGTCCACCGGGTGCGGGGCGCGGTAGGTGATCAGCTCGGCCACGGCCACGTTGGGCAGCAGCAGGTTGCGGTCGGCCAGCGGCACCAGCAGGCCGGTCAGGCTGCTGGGGGCGGCATTGGCAACGCCGGCATTGGCGACGGGGAGATCACTCATCGGGCCTTATCTCACTGCGTGACTGCGCCGACGCATTGCTCGGCGAGGTGATTGACCAGCGCCGCCGCGAGTTCGCGCGGGTCGCCGGAGAGGGTGCTGTAGCCGCCTTCGCGCAGGCTGTCGGGCATGCTGGAGCAGGCGCAGCTGTCGGCGCGCTGGGTCCAGATCGGCGCGCCCTGGCGGCGCACGTAGGCCGCGGCGGCGCTGCCGTCGCTGCACATGCCGCTGAACACGATCACGCCGCAGCGCTCACCGTATTGCTGCGCGAGATTGAGCATCATCTGGTCGATGGACGGGCTGTAGGGTTCCGGCCAGCTGCGGTCCTGCACGTGCATGCGCGCCGAATCGTCGAAGCCCAGCTCGCGGGAAATCGGCACCACCACCACTTCGCCGCAGCGCACCGGATCGCCGTCGCGCACGCTGTTGACGTGCCACTGACTGTGGCGGCCGACGGCTTGGGGCAGGTTCGCCTCGAACGAGGCATCGATGTGCTGGGCATACAGGAAGCCCACCGGCAGGCCGCCGGGCAGCGCGTCGAGGAAGGTCTTCACCGCGGCCGGGCCGCCCAGCGAGGCGGCGAGCAGCCAGACCTGCGCGGCGGGCTCACCAGCCTTGAGCGGCGAAGCGGCGAGGTCATCGGGCAGCGTCACGCGGCTGGGCCGCTGCGCTTCGTCGAGCAGCGCCGCGAGACTGCGGCCCACGCCGGCGCTGGGGTCACCCACCAGCTTGCGCAACTTGGACACCAGCCGACGTTCCCAGCGCGGGTAATGTTCGGAATGCCGCTCCGGCGCGTGGCCTTCGCCGAACAGCACGGGCACGCGTGACTGTTCCAGCAGGTTGTCCACCAGGGGCGAGTCTTCCTGCTGCGCCAGGTCCACCAGCCACAGGTCGGTCTCGCAGGCGTCCAGCTGGTCGCTCTCAAGGCGCGCCGGATCGGCGTTGAGCACCACCTGGTAACCGTGGCCGGCCAACGCCTGTGCCAGCACGTGGCGCTGCAGCGAAGTATCGGCGATCACCGCAATGCGCGGCGTGCTCTGCTCAGACATGGGCCTTCACCAGCTTGTGGATATTCTCCAGCAGCTCGGACTCCTGGTACGGCTTGCCCAGGTACTGGTTGACGCCGATGGCCAGGGCACGGTCGCGGTGCTTCTCGCCGGTACGGGAGGTAATCATGATGATCGGCAAGTCCTTCAGCTGTTCATCGTGGCGCACCAGGGTGGCCACCTCGAAGCCGTCCATGCGCGGCATCTCGATGTCCAGCAGCATGATGTCGGGCTTGTGGTCCTGCAGCTGGGCGATGGCGTCCACCCCGTCCTTGGCGGTGAGCACGTTCATGCCATTGCGTTCCAGCAGGCGGCTGGTGACCTTGCGCACGGTGACCGAGTCGTCCACCACCATGACCAGGGTCGGGCGCTGGTGCTCGATTTCCGCCACGCTCGGGCCCGCCAGCTGGCGGCGCGGCGCGTGCTGGATGAGCTGGGCGTGGAGCACGCGGATGGTCGCCAGCAGGTCGAGAATCACCACCACGCGACCGTCACCGAGGATGGTCGCACCGGAGATGCCGCTGACGCCGGCGAACTGCGCACCGAGGCTCTTCACCACGATCTCGCGCGAGCCGGCCAGGGCGTCCACCTGCACTGCCACGGCGTGGTCCGCCGAGCGCACCAGGATCACCGGCAGCGGCAGCGACTGACCGACCAGCTTGGGATGCTGGCCGTTGTTGAGCAGGTCGCCGAGGTATTTCAGTTCATAGCTCTGGCCGGCGTATTCGAAGCTCGGCGCGGCGCCGGACTCGTCGGCGGCGGCCTGTTCGTAGAGTGCCTCCAGCTCGTACGGGGAGACCCGCACGATGCCTTCGATGGTGTTCAGCGGCAGGGCGTAGAGGTCCTCGCCGGAAAGCACCATCAGCGCGCGGTTCACCGACACGGTGAACGGCAGGCGGATGTCGAACTTCGTCCCCTCGCCAACGCTGGACTGGATGCTCATGGAGCCGCCGAGTTGCTTCACCTCGGAGTTCACCACGTCCATGCCCACGCCGCGGCCGGAAATCTGCGTGACCTTCTCGGCGGTGCTGAAGCCGGCCTCGAGGATGAACTGCAGCACCTCGTGGTCGTTCAGCTCGCTGTCATCGGTCATCAGGCCGCGCTCGATGGCCTTGCGGCGCACCGCTTCCAGGCGGATGCCGGCGCCATCGTCGGCGAGGGTCAGGAGGATGTCGCCACCCTCGCGGCCCAGGGTCAGGCGGATGGTGCCCTGCTCCGGCTTGCCGGCGATGCGGCGCGCCTCGCCGGACTCGATGCCGTGGTCGACCGCGTTGCGCAGCATGTGCTCCAGCGGCGCGACGATGCGTTCGAGCACGCTGCGGTCCATCTCGCCTTCGGCGTTGCTGACCACGAACTCGACCTGCTTGCCCAGCTCGCTCGCCACCTGGCGGACGATCCGCCGCAGGCGCGGCACCAGGCGGTCGAACGGCACCATGCGGGTGCGCATCAGGCCTTCCTGCAACTCCGTGTTGACCCGCGCCTGTTGCAGCAGCAGGGTCTCGGCGTCGCGGTTCTTCGCGGCCAGGGTTTCCTTGAGGTCGAACAGGTCGGAAGCGGACTCGAACAACGCACGGGAGAGCTGTTGCAGCTGCGAGTAGCGGTCCATTTCCAGCGGGTCGAAATCTTCGTAGCCGGCGCGCTCGGCGTCGGCCTGGTGGCGCGAGAGGATCTGCGCCTGGGTTTCGGTATCCAGACGCCGCAACTGGTCGCGCACCCGCTCGATGGTCGCGTCCATCTCGCCCAGGGTCGAACCGACGTCGCTCACCTGCTGCTCGACGCGGCCACGGAAGATGGAGGTTTCACCGGCGAGGTTGACCAGCCCTTCGAGCAGTTGCGCGGGTACCTTCACCAGTTCCTGCGGCGCACGGCGCGCAGCGGCTTCCTGGGCGGCTTCCTGGGCACGGCGAACGAAGGGCAGCACCACCGGCGCATCGAGGCGCTGCGGTACGGCAGCGGCCATGATGGCTTCCGGCAGCACCGGCAGGTTCACCGGAGCCGGCTGTTCGGCGACCGGTTCTTCGTCGATGGATTCCTCGAACTGGCTTTCGGCGCTCTCGACTTCACCCAGGTGCAGGCGCAACTGGTCGACCTCGGCCTGCAGGCCTTCGAAGCCGGACTGCACGTCCAGCAACAGGCTTTCCGGCCAGGGCGCGCCCTGCTGCTGGGCTTCGCCCAGGTGCTGTTCGAGGTCGTGGGCCAGGTCGCCGAGGCTGGTCTGGCCGGCCAGGCGCGCACCACCCTTGAGGGTATGCAGAATGCGCAGCAGCTCATCCAGCGCGCCGTTCTCGCGCTCGGCGTCCCAGCGGCCCAGTGCCTGCTCCATGCCTTCGAGCAGGTCGTCGGCCTCTTCCAGGAAGATATCCAGGATGTCGGCTTCCGGGCCTTCGGGCGCGGCGGGCTGGGAGCTGATCGCGTGCAGGCTGACGCTGCTGGGGATGCTCAGCTGCTCTTCGGGGTTGGCACGAAATCGGTGGATCGCGTCAATCAGCGATTCACCTCCCGGCACCCGGCGGTGCTGTTGGACGGCCTCGAGCATTTCGGCGAGCCGGTCGTGGCAACGCTGCAGCAATTCGAAGAGCGTCGGGCTGGCGCGCAGGCGCCCGCCGCAGAGGCCCTCGTAGAGGAATTCCAGTTCGTGGGCGAGGTCGCCGATGGGGCGAATCTCGGCCATCCGCGCGCCGCCCTTGAGGGTGTGCAGGTCGCGTTGCAGCGCTTCCAGCTCGACGCTGTTGTCGGGGTTGGCCATCCAGCGCGTCAGTGCGCCGGAGGAGCTTTCGAGGATGTCGAAGCCTTCCTCGAGGAAGATTTCCACCAGTTCCTGGTCGCGGTCCGGGTCAAGCTCGTACTCGCTGTCCTGCACGCCTGTCGCCTCGGGGGCAGGCGCCGCGGCAGCGGTGACAGGCTCGATGGCAGCCGGCTCCTCGGCGGGCTCGGCTTCGGCCTCTTCGAGGAAGCTCTGCAGGTCGATCTCTTCGGGCGCAGCGGCCGATTCCGGCTCGGCTTCGGATTGCAGCTCGGTGCCTTCGAGATCGATGCTCTCAAGTTCGGTGCTTTCGAGATCGGTCGCTTGAAGCTCGGCGCTAGCGGCCAACGGCTCGGCCTCGGCGGGCAGTTCCAGCTCGATATCGGCATCGTTCGGGGCAGCAGTTTCCAGTAGCTCCTCGGCCTCGCTCTCATCCGCCGCAGCGTCCAGCTGCGGCTGCGCAGCCAGCGCCTGCGGTGCGTCCAGCCCGGCGGCCGGATTCTGGCGGAAGGTGCGGATGGTCTGCACCAGGTCGGCCGGATCGGTCAGCGCCTGGCCGGCCTGCAGCTGATCGAGCTGGGTCGCCAGGCGGTCGTGGCAGGTGCGCAGCAGGTCGCCCAGCGGCTGGCTGTGCTGGAAGCGATGGTCCAGCAGGCCTTCGTAGAGTGATTCGAGTTCGTGGGACAGATCGCCTATCTCGCGGATTTCCGCCATGCGCGCACCACCCTTGAGGGTGTGCAGGTCGCGTTGCAGGGTCGAAAGCGCAGCGAGGCCCTCGGGCGAAGCCAGCCATTGGTCCAGCGCCTGGCCGGCGTTGTCGAGGATGTCGACCGCCTCTTCGAGGAAGATCGCCACCATTTCCTCGTCCAGCGCACGCGGCGGTTGCTGCGGGGCGGGATGGGCGTGCGGGGTTTCGGCGGTGATGACGTCATCGTCATCGTCGTCGGCGGCACCACGCGGGGCACCGTCGTTATCGCTGCGCGGCGACCAGCTCAGGCCGTCGGGCAGGTTGTCGTCGTCCACCGGGCGGCTGTCGAGAAGGAATTCCTCATCTTCGGCGGGGAAGTCATCGGCGGTCAGGCTTTCCAGGTCGACGAACTCGACATCCGGGGCGTCTTCCGATGGCTCGTCCTGGACGGCGGGCACCGGTGCATCCAGCAGGCGGTGCAGCGCTTCGACCTGTTCCGGGCGGGCACTGACCTGCAGCGCTGCAGCCACCTGGTCCATCATGCCGATCAGCGCCTCGTGGGCGGTTTCGGCGGCGGAGAAGAAGGCGTCGCCGGTTTCCAGGCGACCCTGGCGCACGGCGCCATAGACTGCCAGCAGCGCATCGGCGAGTTCCGCCATCTGCGGCAGCTCGGCCATCTGCGCACCACGGCTGAGGGTTTCCAGCTCGTCGTAGAGGGCGCCCAGTTCGTGGCGCTCCTGCGGGTGCTCGCGCCAGCGGCGCAGCAGATCCTCGGCGTCGAGCAGGATGTCCATGCCCTCGGCGAGGAACATGCCGATCAACTGCGGATCGTTGCCGCTGCCCTCGCCACTTTCACCGCGGCGCTTGGCCTCGGCAGCCTCCAGGCGCTCCTGGTGAACCTGCGCGATGCGCGCCAGGAGTTCCGGGCTGCCTTCGATGGGCGCCAGCGGGCGACCTTCGACGAGCTGGTCGAGGCCGACGCGGAACAGACCTTCGGCGGCGTGCAGCAGTTCCGCCTCGCGCAGGTCGACCTGCAGCAGGTTGGTCTTGAATTCCTTCACCAGCCGCTCCAGCGGCGTGGCGATTTCGGCGATCGGCAGGATGCCGGCCATGTGCGCGCTGCCCTTGAGGGTGTGCAGGGCGCGTTGCAGGTCGTCGGTCACCGGTTGCGGCAGCTGCTGCGCGCAATCGGCGAGGAAGCCGACCAGGGTTTCCAGGTGAGCTTCGGCTTCGTTGCGGAAGATCTCCAGCAACTGCGGATCGAGGCTCTCGTCGAGCCCTTCGTTGGCAGCCTGGGCAGCGATCTCCTCGACCTCTGCCAGCTCGGGGGTGATGTCCTCGACCTGCGGCGCCGACTCCGGCAGCCCGCCACCGGGCGGCGGCACCGGCTGCCCCTTGGCCAGGGCATGGGCGGTAGCGGCCAGGCGGTCGACGTCGTCGCGCTGGCGCTGGGCGCTGGCAGCGTACTCCTCGACCAGTTCAGGCATCAGCGCGACCACATCCTGGACCACCTGCAGCACGGCAGGCGAGGCGGCAATGCTGCGGTCGAGCACGCGGTTGAGCAGGTTCTCGATGGACCAGGCCAGCTCGCCGATCACCAGCGCGCGGACCATCCGGCCACTGCCCTTGAGGGTATGGAAGGCACGGCGAATCTCGGTCAGCGAGTCGCGGTCGTCGGTGTTGGCCAGCCAGGTCGGCAGGTGCTCGCCGATGGTTTCCAGCACTTCGCCGGCTTCTTCGATGAAGACTTCGCGCAGCTCTTCGTCGATGGGTTCTTCATCGGCGGGCGGCGGCAGCAGGCTGGGCGGTACGTCCTGGGCCGGCGGGTTGATCGCCGATACCGGGGCGGCCATGACTTCGGCCAGGGACAGCGGCTTGGCCGGTGCCTCGGCGACGACTTCGGGCTCGGCCGGCGGGCTGGGCAGCTCGACTTCCGGCAGGTCCAGCTCGGCGATGTTCTCGTCGCTCCAGGCTTCGGCCTGGGCGGCGGGCGCCTGGGGCTCGACCAGCGGTTCCAGCGCTTCCAGCTCAAGTGGCGCGTCGAGGCTGAAGTCGACGCCAGCGTCCAGCGCGGTCGGTTCGCTCAGCTCACCCAGGGTCCAGTTGTCATCGCTGACCAGCGAGGTTTCGGCGCTGGACGGTTCATCGCTGGCAGGCTGGGCGGCGAAGCTCAGGTCGTCCAGGGCTGCCAGCGGTGCGGGTTCGACCGTTTCCAGGCTGGCGAAGCTTTCGTCCAGCTCCAGCGACGGTGCGGGCGACTCGGCAGTCGGCTGGCTCAGGTCGATGCTGAACCAGTCTTCCTCGGCGGGCTTGTCGCCGGCCGGGGTCAGCGACTGCATGTCCCAGGTCAGCTCCTCCACCGGGGCCGGAGTGGCCTCCAGCGTCGGCAGGCTGGCGAAGTCGTCGAGCAGTTCCGGAGTGGCCGGGGCTTCGCTTGGGGTGCCGGACAGGTCCGGCGATTCCCAGGATTGTTCGGTCGTTGCCGGCTCCGCCTGCGCGGGCTCGTCGAATCGCGGCGTCTCGGCCAGCGGGAGGGCATCGTCCAGGCTCCAGCTCAGCTCATCGGCCAGCGGTTGCGCGGGCGCCTCTTCCAGCGTTTCGAGAGTGAACTCGATGCTGTCGGCCCTGTGGCTGTCGTCCAGCGACCAGCCTTCATCGGCCAGGGTGGTGTCGGTGATCGGTGCGGCCGGCTCCAGTTCGATATCCCAGCTGAGGCTTTCCGGCTCCAGGGTCGCACCGGGCAGTTCAGCCGAGGCAGCCAGCGGCGTGGCCTCGTCGAGAGTCCAGGCGCCCGGTTCGGCGCTGGGCTCGGCAGCGGGCAGGCCGGAGTCCAGCTCCAGGGGTTCGAAGGTGAAGCTCGCTTCGGCTTCGCCAGCAGGCTGGGCGTCGAGTTCGGTCGGGAGGCCGAAGTCGGCCGGCAGTGCGGGCTGCTCCCCGGCGACAGGCTCGACAACGGGCTCCAGCGATTCGAAGGTGAAGCTCTCTTCAGTGTCCGCAACAGGTTGGGGCGTATCGAGGTCGGCAAGGTCCAGGACCGGTTCGTCCACCGGAGCCAGCTCTTCTGTCGGGGCAAGCTCGGCAGGCTGTTCGAACGCCAGCTCCTCGGTCGGGGTGATATCGAGGCTCGCGGGCTCGAAGCTGTCGGCGATTTCCACCGGCGCGGCCAACTCGGGGACGTCTTCCACCGGGACCGCTTCGCTCGGCTCGGCCAGCGGCTGCGCCGCCAGTACGTCGATCTCGTCGAGCGGGTTGTCCAGGGGCGCAGGGACGTGGGCGCTCGGCTCGGCGTCGAGGATCGACGGGCGCGGCTTGAGCGAATAGCCCAGGCTGTCCAGGCTCTCCTCGGCCACGTCGAGGATCATGTCGCCCTGGGTGTTGTGGTCTTCCGACAGGCGCTCTAAGTAGTACTCGACGCTGGTGATGGCGTCGGCCAGGGTGTCGAGGCTGTGCCAGTCCGGCACGGCCTGGCGCACCAGCAGTTGTTCCTGGATGTAGCGGTTGCAGTTTTCCAGCAGTTTCGCAGCGCGTTCCTGGGAGATCATCGCCAGTCCGCCGCGAACCTGGGTCAGCAGCTCCGGCACGCGGGCCAGGTGCTCGTGGTTCCATTGCGAGGCGATGAACTCGATGATCGCGTCCTTGGCCAGTTCCAGGCCATTGCGCGCTTCCTTGATCACCACCTGGTGGATCTGCTCGACATCGGTGGTCGGCAGGACGTTTTCTTCGCTGCCCGGCTCTTCGCTCGGGCCGACCATGCCGGCCAGGGTCGCTTCGACATACAGCAGCGCACCGGCGACATCCATCAGGGTGGCGTCGTTGGGCTGGCGCTGGCCGTGGGCGAGCGCGCTGACCACCTCGATCTGGTCGAGGATGACCTTGCGCGGCTGGCCGAAGCCCAGCACGGCGAGGGTGTCGGCGATCTGCTTGAGTGGCGCCAGCAGGCTACCCAGTTCGTTCACGCCGCTGCGGTCGCTGCGCACGAAGAGGTCGAGGCTGTCCTTGACCCGCACCAGCTCCTCGCACAGTGCGCCAACCACCGAGCGCATGGCGTCGCGGTCAGGGCCGGCGAGACGGGCGCGTTCCTCGTCCACCAGGGCTGCGCCCGGCAGGGCGTCGTCGAGGCGGTACTCGTCCTTCACCGCACGCACGCGCGGCGACTGGTCGGAGGCCTTGGCGACGTAGAACAGCAGGTTCTTGATCAGTTCTTCCGGCGCCGCCTGGTTCATGGCGTCGGCGCCCTGGTCGACCAGGCGCTTGAATTCGCGGTCGACCTGGCGCAGCAGGTTACGTACCGAGGTGCCGTTGGCGATGCTGCCGTTGGCCAGGCCTTCGATCATCGCCGAGGCGATCACCCACAGGCGGCCCAGCGGGGCGTCCTTGCACAGCGATTCCAGGCGGGCGAACACGCGCGCCAGGTAGCCCAGGTTGGTCGGCAGGTCCTGGTTGCGGATGACGCCGACCAGGGCGACCTGCAGCATCTGCCGCAGCTTGCGCAGCAGCGCCGGCAGTTCGGCGGTGCGCAGGCGCGCCAGGGCGTCCACCGGCAGCACCGGCGAGGACTGGGAAAGGTCGGGGGAGAA
This sequence comes from Pseudomonas sp. HS-18, assembly GCF_020401845.1. Lineage (NCBI taxonomy): Bacteria > Pseudomonadati > Pseudomonadota > Gammaproteobacteria > Pseudomonadales > Pseudomonadaceae > Pseudomonas > Pseudomonas sp. HS-18. The sequence continues at coordinate 472,697 of NZ_CP084413.1, read as the reverse complement.
CAGGCTGGTTTCCGACAGCAGCTTTTCGCCGCGAGCGGTGCGCAGGTCGTTGAGCAACGGCAGCACGACCAGCGGCAGGTCGCGGCGGGCGCTCTGGATGCGCTCCAGGTACGCCGGCAGCTGCAGGATGGCCTGCATCAGCACTTCCAGCGCTTCGCTCTGGCTGGAGACCTTGCCGTCGATCAGCGCCTGGGTCAGGTACTCCATTTCCTCGGCGAGCAGGGCCGCGCCGTAGAACTCCACCATCTGCAGGGTGCCACGCACCTGGTGGATGTAGGCCAGGCAAAAGCCCATCCGCGTCGGGTCCTGGGGGTTCTCGACGTAGGATTCGAGGGCTTGCCGCGCCTGCTTGAGCGTTTCGGCAATCTCGCCTTTTACCCATTCCAGGGCGACATAATCGTGCCGATCACCCATAGCCACTCCACTCATGTGTCTGTGTCATCCCTTCCGGGTAAAGGCCAGAACGCGCTCATCGGCGACCGGTTCGAGCAGCGGGTGGTGCCAATCGGCCACCTCACCCACTCCGATCACCAGCAGTCCCCCAGGCGCCAGCCGCTCGGCCAGGCGATTGAGGATGTCCCGCCGCCGCCAGCGGCGGAAATAGATCAGCAGGTTCTGGCAAAAAATCACGTCCATGCCGGACATTGGCGCCTTGGCCAGTTCCAGCACATTCAGCCGGGCGCAACAGACGCGCTCGGCGAGGTCGGGTATCACTGCGTATCGACCGTCATCCTGCGCGCTGAAGTAGCGCGTGGCCAGTTCCGGGTCGATCTCCTCCAGCTTGCGTGCCGCGTAGCGCGCCTCGCGCGCCCGGGTCAGGGCATTGAGGCTGATGTCGGTGCCGGTCACGCCGAACAGCGGCGCCAGACCTGCATCTTCGAGTACCTTGGCGGCCACCATGGCGAGGGAATACGGCTCCTCGCCACTGGAACAGCCGACGCTCCACAAGGCCAGCGGCCGGCTCGGGCCGACCTGTTCGAGGCGCTGACGGAGGAAGCCTTCCAGCACTTCGAATGAAGCCTTGTGACGAAAGAAACGGGTTTCCTGAACGGTGAGGCGGTCCAGCAGGTTCGACCACTCGACGGCGCCGCGCGGGCCATCGGTGACCTGTCGGTAGTAGGTGCCGTAGTCGGCGATGCCCAGTTCGCGCATCCGCGCGCCCAGGCTGGTCTGCAGGAAGGCACGGCGTTGTTCGTTGACGACGACACCGGTCCGGTCTTCCAACAGTGCCTGCCAGTCGCGGAAGTCCGCGGCCGACATGTCGGCCAACGGCTGCAACGACCAGACGCCACTTGCCTGCATGTCGCGCCCCTCGCTCAAGACTGTCATGCGCTACCCGGTGAAGAGCAGCGCACCTCCTCTGCTCAGGCCTGTTCGGCGATGTCCGGCAGTTTGAAGCCGGATACGGAGTGACGCATCTCGCCGGCCATCTTGGCCAGGTTGCCAATGCTGCGCGCGGTGGCGGTGGTACCGGCGGAGGTCTGCGAGGTGATCTCCTGGATCACGTTCATGGTGTTGGAAATGTGGCCGGCGGAGGAGGCCTGCTGACGGGCGGCGTTGGAAATGTTCTGGATCAACGCTGCCAGGGTCTTGGATACCTTCTCGATCTCTTCCAGAGACACACCGGCGTCCTGCGCCAGGCGGGCACCGCGTACCACCTCGGAGGTGGTCTGTTCCATCGAGATCACCGCTTCGTTGGTGTCGGTCTGAATGGTCTTCACCAGCGCTTCGATCTGCTTGGTCGCCGCGGAGGAACGTTCCGCCAGTCGCTGTACTTCGTCCGCTACCACGGCGAAGCCGCGGCCCGCGTCGCCCGCCATGGACGCCTGGATCGCGGCGTTCAGTGCGAGGATGTTGGTCTGGTCGGCAATGTCGTTGATCAGGCTTACGATGTCACCGATCTCCTGGGACGATTCACCCAGGCGCTTGATCCGCTTCGAGGTGTCCTGGATCTGCTCACGGATGTTGTCCATGCCGGTGATGGTGTTGTGCACCACTTCGTTGCCCTTGTTGGCGATGGCTACGGAACGTTCCGCTACCGCCGAGGACTCGGAGGCGTTCGCCGACACCTGGTCAATGGACACGGCCATTTCGTTGATCGCGGCGGAGGCGCCGGCGATTTCCTGGGCCTGGTGCTCGGAAGCCTCGGCCAGGTGCATGGCGGTGGCCTGGGTTTCCTGGGCGGCGGCGGCCACCTGCACGGCGGTCAGGTTGATGGTTTCCACCAGCTCGCGGAGCTGGTCGATGGAGTAGTTGATGGAGTCCGCGATCGCACCGGTGAAGTCCTCGGTCACGGTCGCCGCCACCGTCAGGTCACCGTCGGCGAGGTCGGCGATTTCGTCGAGCAGCCGCAGAATCGCCGCCTGGTTACGTTCGTTCTTCTCGGCGGTCTCGGCCAGTCGGCGGTTGGTTTCACGCACCATCACCAGGCCGATGAGGATGATCGCGCCGAGGGCGAGGATGCCCAGCGCCACGCTGGCGACCTGGTTGAACACACGGCCTTCGGCCAGGTTCTCGAAGCCGTTGGCGAGGTTGGAGGCCTTGTCGAGCAGGGTCTGCGAACCGCCGAAGATGGTGTTGGCGGCCTCACGGACCTGGAACAGTTCCGGGGAGGTCTCGAGGATCTCGTCCACCGAGCCGGAAACGAATTCGAACAGCTCGGCAATCTCGTTGAGGCGGTCAACGGCCTCGGCGTTGGTCACCTTGGAGATGCTCATCGCCGCGTTGCCTTCCTTCATGCCCTTGAGTACGCGACCGAAGAGGCTGGCGTCACGGCCGAAGCTGTCGGCGGCCTGCACGGAGTTCTCGTCACCGGCGAGCACCTTGTTCACCGAGCCGAGAATACGTTCGGCCAGCAGCGACTGGCGCTGGGCTACCGCGACCTGGTCGGCCGGGGCGCCGTTCTCCAGCAGGATGTCGACGACCTCTTCGTACTCCACCTGCAGCTGCGGGATGGTTTCGGCGAGGGTCGCGGCCACCTGGTGCAGGGACAGTACGGTCTGTTCGCTGGCGAGGATGGAGTCGGTGTTCTTGCGCAGGGTGTCCCAGTCCTTCTGCACATCCGCCATCTGCGGTTGTACCGAATCCGGGCTCGGCGGCAGGCCGGTGCTTTCGTCACCCTTGGAAAGGATGTTCCAGCGCTTCTCGAAGTCGTTGCGCGCTTCCTTGAGCAGCTTGAACGCCTCGCCCTTGCCCGCCGCGGCTTCCGTGGCGTTCTTGGCGATACGCTGGGACAGCACGCGCAGTTCGCCGGCATGGCCGATGTACTGCTTGTCGTGGTCCGCCTGCTTGTTCAGGTAAGCGAAGTTGGCGAACAGCAAGACGATCGCCACGATCAGGACCACGAAGAGTCCGAGGATCAGCGAGCTGCTACGCGCCCCCGAGAAAAGACTGCCTGCCTTTATATTTTTCATATTCGGCCCCCGCCTGGACCCACCACGATTACGGTTTCCATGTCACAACAAGGGCCGGCAATGCCGGCCCAACCGGTCAAACTCTAGCTGGCGACATCCAGGAACCCCGGGTGCTGAGCCAGCGCATGCGGGCTGAACACGAGCCAGGGTTGCTCCCGATGGAAGACGCCATGAATAAAGGGCTGCAGGACCGCTTCGAGGGGCGGCAACTGCTCGGAGAAGGTATCCACCGGGAAGTGCTGCATGCCGAACACCTCATCGACGATGAGGCCGGCGAAGACTTCCTGGTGTTCCACGACGAGCACGCGCCGCTGCTTGCGCAGAGGCGACAGCTCCGCGCCGAGGAAGCCGCACAGGTCCATGATCGGCAGCAGGCGGCCGCGCACGTTGGCGACCCCCTTCACCCAGTCACGGACACCGGGCAGCAGTGTGTAGCGCGGCTCATGAAGAACCTCGCCGACCTCCCCCATGGGCGCTACGAACAGGCGCCCAGCCATGCGAAAGCCGATGCCGTTCCAGCTCTGCACCACCTCGCGCTGGGCGGGCAGGCCCGCAGCCAGCTGCCGACAGCGCTGATCGATCTGGACGAGAACCTCGAAAGGACTCTGGACTTCCGCCATGCCGGCCCTGGCCTTCTCTAATAATTATGTTCGGTACGTGCAGGTACGGCTGTATCAGCCGGCCAGCACCGAATTGATGGTCTTGAGCAGTGTTTCTTCGTCCACCGGCTTGGTCAGGTAGTCGCGAGCGCCCTGGCGCTTGCCCCAGACCTTGTCGGTTTCCTGGTCCTTGGTGGTGACGATGATCACCGGAATGGCGCTGGTTTCCGGGTCCTTGGACAGCTGACGGGTCGCCTGGAAGCCGTTCAGGCCGGGCATGACGATGTCCATCAGGACGACGTCCGGCTTTTCCTGGCGAGCCAGGGCCACGCCGTCGGCGCCGTTTTCGGCCTTGAGTACCTGGTGCGAGTGCTTTTCCAGCATCGCGGTCAGCTTGTACATCTCGGTCGGCGAGTCATCAACAATCAGAATTCGAGCCATTGTGGTCCCCATACGGAATAGGCGTCACCGGCGCTCGCGCCGGACTTCAGGAAGCGTGCTCCACCGGGGTGAAGTCGGGCACATGGGTCTTGATCGCGCCGAGCAGTTCTTCCTTGCTGAAGGGCTTGGTGAGGTACTGATCGGAACCGACGATGCGACCCTTGGCCTTGTCGAACAGGCCGTCCTTGGAGGACAGCATGATCACCGGCGTGGATTTGAAGGCACTATTGTTCTTGATCAGGGCGCAGGTCTGATAGCCATCCAGGCGCGGCATCATGATGTCGACGAAGATGATGCTGGGATGGGTATCGGCGATCTTGGCCAGCGCGTCGAAGCCGTCGATGGCTGTAATGACATCGCAGCCAACCTTCTTCAGCAGGGTTTCAGCCGTGCGACGAATCGTCTTGGAATCGTCGATCACCATTACTTTCAAACCGTCGGAATGCTGTTCCATGTTCGCCCTTACCATCTTCGGTGAGTCGTTTTTCCGCTTTTTATTTCAGTGCGCAAGCGCCCTGCCACCGTCGGGCTGCGACCCAATCGTGGGAACCTTTTACCACAATCGTCAGAATCTTTACCACGCCCAGCAAATTCAGGCCATAAGACCCGGAACACGCAGGCTTTTTCCTTGACCGAGCGCACATCCAGCGCCACCCTGAGCGTCCATTTTCAGCCTTTTCGGCGCGGCTCTGCGTCGCAGCCCCAAGCCCAACAGACTCCCCCAGGAGGACATCCCATGAGCGTACGCCTCGGGATCGTGATGGACCCCATCGCGCAGATCAGTTTCAAGAAGGACAGCTCGCTGGCCATGCTGCTGGCAGCCCAGGCCCGTGGTTGGCAGCTGTTCTATATGGAACAGCAGGATCTTTACCAGAAAGAGAACGTCGCCCGCGGTCGCATGCGCCCGCTCAAGGTGTTCTACGATCCGGCCCACTGGTTCGAACTGGAAGAGGAAGTCGACCAGCCGCTGTCGGAACTGGACGTGATCCTGATGCGCAAGGACCCGCCCTTCGACAACGAGTTCGTCTACTCCACCTACCTGCTGGAACAGGCCGAAGCCGCCGGCACGCTCATCGTCAACAAGCCGCAGAGCCTGCGTGATTGCAACGAGAAGTACTTTGCCACGCTCTTCCCGCAGTGTGCGCCACCGACAGTGGTGAGCCGCCGGTCCGATATTCTGCGCGAGTTCGCGGCGGAGCATCGTGACATCATTCTCAAACCCCTGGATGGCATGGGTGGATCGATGATCTTCCGCCACCGCGAAGGCGACCCGAACCTCTCGGTGATCCTCGAGACCCTGACTCGCCACGGCCAGGAGCAGGTCATGGCGCAACGCTATTTGCCGGCCATCAAGGATGGCGACAAGCGCATCCTGATGATCGACGGCGAGCCGGTGGAGTACTGCCTGGCGCGCATCCCGGCGCAGGGCGAGACCCGCGGCAACCTTGCCGCCGGTGGCCGTGGCGTGGCCCAGCCGCTGACCGAGCGCGACCGCTGGATCGCCGCCCAGGTCGGCCCGGAGCTGCGCAAACGCGGCCTGCTGTTCGTCGGTTTGGACGTCATCGGCGAGAACCTCACCGAGATCAACGTCACCAGCCCGACCTGCATCCGCGAGATCGATGCGGCCTACGACACGCGCATCGGTGAGAGACTGATGGCAGTCATCGACGAAAAGCTCAAGGCGCGCAGTGCGTCATAGACTTTTATAAGCCTCGTCGGCAGACTTCCGCCCCACCCTGGCCTACGCGACCCGCAATGAACGCTGCAACCCACCAAGACTTCCCCGTGTCCTCCGGCGTCCGTCCGGCGGACCGGCTGGGTTTCACCCTGTTCGTTGCGGCCATCCTGCACGTGGCCGTGCTGCTGGGCGTGGGCTTCACCATGCCCATGCCCAGCCAGCTGAGCAAGACGCTGGAAATCACCCTGGCCAGCTTCAAGAGCGACAAGGCGCCGGAGAAAGCCGACTACCTTGCCCAGATGAACCAGCAGGGCAGCGGTACCCTGGAACACAAGGCGGTCCCCAAGACCACCGAGCAGGCGCCGTTCCAGGACACCGAAGTCAAGAAGGTCGCCCCGCCGGCCACTCCGCGCCAGGCCAAAAGCCCGGAAGCGCCCAAGGCCGCCGTCGCCACCCGCACCCCGCGCCCGGACAAGGTGCAGACCAAACAGCAGACGCCCAAGGCCGAGACCGTCGCCAAGCCGGCGCCGCAGTTCGACTCCAGCCAGCTCTCGGCGGAAATCTCCAGCCTCGAAGCCGACCTTGCCCGCGAGCAGCAGGCCTACGCCAAGCGCCCGCGCATCCACCGCCTGAGCGCCGCCTCGACCATGCGCGACAAGGGCGCCTGGTATAAAGAGGAATGGCGCAAGAAGATCGAGCGCATCGGCAACCTCAACTACCCGGACGAAGCCCGCCGCCAGCGCATCTACGGCAGCCTGCGCCTGCTGGTGTCGATCAACCGCGACGGCTCCCTGTATGAAGTCCAGGTGCTCGAGTCCTCCGGCCAGCCCACCCTGGACCAGGCCGCCCAGCGCATCGTGCGCCTGGCCGCACCCTTCGCGCCCTTCTCCGGCGACCTGAACGACATCGACCGCCTGGAAATCATCCGTACCTGGCGCTTCGAGCGCGGCGATCGCCTGTCCAGCAACTGATCCGACGCCCCCGCCGACCTCTGCCGGCGCTTTCAAGTCTTGTCCCTTTGGCCCCCAGGCCTGAAACTAGCCGGCATGAAAAGCACAGGCGCCAGCTACCTCAAGCACCATTTCCTCATCGCCATGCCGCACATGGCGGACTCCAACTTCGCCCAGACGGTCACCTACCTCGTGGAACACAACGAGCAGGGCGCCATGGGCCTGGTCATCAATCGCCCCAGCGGCCTGAACCTCGCCGATGTGCTCGAACAGCTGCGCCCGGACGAATTGCCGCCGGTACGCTGCCAGGGCATGACCATCTACAGCGGCGGGCCGGTGCAGACCGACCGCGGCTTCGTCCTGCACCCCGCCGGACGCAGCTACCAGGCCACCCTGGAGCTGGGCGAGCTGTCGCTGTCCACTTCCCAGGACGTGCTGTTCGCCATCGCCGACGGCAGCGGCCCGGCCCAGCACCTGATCACCCTCGGTTACGCGGGCTGGGAAGCCGGCCAGCTGGAAGCCGAACTGGCCGACAACGCCTGGCTGACCTGCCCGGCCGACCCTGCGGTGCTCTTCGAGGTGCCGGCCGAACAGCGCCTGTCGGCGGCCGCCGAGCGCCTGGGGATCAACCTCAGCCTGCTCACCGCCCAGGCCGGGCACGCCTGATGAGCAGCAAACCCCTGCGCCTGCTCCTGGGCTTCGACTACGGCACCAAGCAGATCGGCGTCGCCGTCGGCCAGGCCATCACCGGCCAGGCCCGCGAGCTCTGCGTGCTCAAGGCACAGAACGGCGTGCCGGACTGGAACCGCGTGGAAGCCCTGATCAAGGAATGGCAACCCGACGCCATCGTCGTCGGCCTGCCGCTGAACATGGATGGCACCCCCAGCGAGATGAGCGAACGCGCCGAAAAGTTCGCCCGCCGCCTGAACGGCCGCTACAACCTGCCGGTGCACACCCATGACGAACGCCTGACCACTTACGCCGCCAAGGGCGAACGCCTGGCCCAGGGCCAGACGGGCGGCTACCGCGAGCGCCCGGTGGACGCCCTGGCCGCCGCCCTGCTGCTGGAGGGCTGGCTGGCGGAGAACACCCCTGCTTGACCTGCGGCAGAGCCCCTTGGGCCAAAGCCGCTAAGCTTGCCGGACCACTCCTTCCCGGAACGGTCCGCCCCGATGGCCGCCCGTGCCGGGTGGCCTCGCCAACCGAACCGGAGACGTCATGACCCTGCCCAGCCCCGCCGAACTCATCCCCCGCATGGCCACCGACCTGCGCAACTACCTCGCGCAGCGCGGCATCGACTCGCCACGCTTCGTCGGCATCCACACCGGCGGCATCTGGGTCGCCCAGGAACTGCTCAAGGCACTGGGCAGCGACGAGATCCTCGGCATCCTCGACGTCTCCTTCTACCGCGACGACTTCACCCGCAGCGGCCTGCACCCGCAGGTCCGTCCGTCGGAACTGCCCTTCGAGATCGACGGCCAGCACCTGATCCTGGTGGACGACGTGCTGATGAGCGGCCGGACCATCCGCGCCGCGCTGAACGAGCTGTTCGACTACGGCCGCCCGGCCAGCGTGACCCTGGTCACCCTGGTGGATCTGAACAAGCGCGAACTGCCGATTCGCCCGGATGTCGTCGGCGAAACCCTGTCATTGGCACCCAACGAGCGGGTAAAATTGCGCGGTCCCGCACCACTCGTCCTCGAGCGCACGCTTCTCAGCCCCGCGCTGTAACCCCGCGCGCCCGGACCTCCACCCCCAACTTTCAGGGCCTGCCACATGCCGACCGACGCCAAGCGCCCGCTGCAGCTCAACGACCTGGGCCAGCTGCGCCACTTCCTCTCGCTCGACGGGTTGTCCCGCGAACTGCTGACTGAAATCCTCGATACCGCCGACTCCTTCCTCGAAGTCGGCGCCCGTGCAGTGAAGAAGGTCCCGCTGCTGCGCGGCAAGACCGTGTGCAACGTGTTCTTCGAGAATTCCACGCGCACCCGCACCACCTTCGAACTGGCCGCCCAGCGCCTGTCCGCCGACGTCATCTCGCTGAACGTGTCGACCTCATCGACCAGCAAGGGCGAGACGCTCACCGACACCCTGCGCAACCTCGAGGCCATGGCCGCCGACATGTTCGTCGTGCGCCACAGCGACTCGGGCGCCGCACATTTCATCGCCGAGCACGTCAGCCCCAACGTCGCCGTGATCAACGGTGGCGACGGCCGCCACGGCCACCCGACCCAGGGCATGCTCGACATGCTCACCATCCGCCGCCACAAGGGAGACTTCGAGAACCTCTCGGTGGCCATCGTCGGTGACATCCTGCACTCGCGGGTGGCGCGCTCCGACATGCTGGCGCTGAAGACCCTCGGCTGCCCGGACATCCGTGTGATCGCCCCGCGCACCCTGCTGCCGGTGGGCCTGGAAGAGCAGTACGGGGTGAAGGTCTTCAACAACGCCGACGAAGGCCTGAAGGACGTCGACGTGGTGATCATGCTGCGCCTGCAGCGCGAGCGCATGGCCGGCGGCCTGCTGCCCAGCGAAGGCGAGTTCTTCAAACTCTACGGCCTGACCCAGAAGCGCCTGAAGCTGGCCAAGCCCGATGCCATCGTCATGCACCCCGGCCCGATCAACCGCGGCGTGGAGATCGACTCCGCCGTGGCCGACGGTGAACAGTCGGTGATCCTCAACCAGGTCACCTACGGCATCGCCATCCGCATGGCCGTGCTGTCCATGGCCATGAGCGGCCAGAACGCCCAACGCCAGCTGGAACAGGAGGACGCGCAATGACCGTCAGTATTCGTGGCGCCCACCTGATCGACCCGGCCAGCGGCCTGGACAAGGTCTGCGACCTGCACATCGAGGCCGGCCGCATCATCGCCATCGGCGACGCCCCCGAAGGCTTCCACGCCGCCCAGGAAATCGACGCCGCCGGCCTGATCGCCGCGCCCGGCCTGGTAGACCTGAGCGTCGCCCTGCGCGAGCCGGGCTACAGCCGCAAGGGCAGCATCGAAAGCGAAACCCGCGCCGCCGCCGCCGGGGGCGTCACCAGCCTGTGCTTCCCGCCGCAGACCAAGCCGGTGCTGGACACTTCCGCCGTCGCCGAGCTGATCCTCGACCGCGCCCGCGAAGCCGGCAACGCCAAGGTCTTCCCCATCGGCGCACTGACCAAAGGCCTCGCCGGCGAGCAGTTGTCCGAACTGGTCGCGCTGCGCGATGCCGGCTGCGTGGCCTTCACCAACGGCCTGGCGCCGATGGCGAGCAACCGCGTGCTGCTGCGCTCGCTGGAGTACGCGGCGACCTTCGACCTCACCGTGATCTTCACCTCCCAGGACCACGACCTGGCCGAAGGCGGCATCGCCCACGAAGGCCCGACCGCCAGCTTCCGCGGCCTGGCCGGCATCCCGGAAACCGCCGAGACCGTGGCCCTGGCGCGCAACCTGCTGCTGGTCGAACAGTCCGGCGTGCGTGCGCACTTCAGCCAGCTGACCAGCGCCCGCGGCGTCGAGCTGATCGCCCAGGCCCAGGCCCGCGGCCTGCCGGTGACCGCCGACGTAGCGCTGTACCAGTTGATCCTGACCGACGAAGCACTGGCGGACTTCTCCAGCCTCTACCACGTGCAGCCGCCGCTGCGCTCGCAGAAGGACCGCGAAGCCCTGCGCGAAGCGGTGAAGAGCGGCGTGATCCAGGCCATCGCCAGCCACCACCAGCCCCACGAGGCAGACGCGAAGAACGCCCCGTTCGCCGCCACCGATCCGGGCATCAGCAGCGTCGAACTGCTACTGCCGCTGGCGATGACCCTGGTGCAGGACGGCCTGCTCGACCTGCCGACCCTGCTCGCACGCCTGTCGTCCGGCCCGGCTGCCGCCCTGCGCCTGCCGGCCGGCAAGCTGGCGATCGGCGCGGCCGCCGACGTGGTGCTGTTCGAAGCCGACGGCCAGACCCTGGCGGGCGAGACCTGGCACTCCCGTGGCCAGAACTGCCCGTTCCTCGGCCACTGCCTGCCGGGCGTGGTGCGCTGCACCCTGGTGGACGGGCATATCGTCCACGCGGTCTGACGCCTCACCGCATCATGAAAAAGCCCGCCGATTGGCGGGCTTTTTCATGATGCAACAGTCCGCCATGAGCAGAGAAGCAGCTCCCTCTCCCTTCAGGGAGAGGGTAGAACTGCCATACAGCTCAATCGCTGACCTGGGCCCCCTCCCTAGCCCTCCCCCTGAAGGGAGAGGGGACAGTTCGGCGCGGATAGGGATTCACAGGCAGCCGGATATCTCAGAAAGGATTAGATCATTGCCAGCGCCTTGGCGAGGTCAGTACGCAGGTCTTCCACGTCTTCCACACCCACCGATAGCCGGATCAGCGAATCACCGATCCCCAGCGCCGCGCGGTTCTCCGGCGGGATGCTGGCGTGGGTCATGATCGCCGGGTGCTCGATCAGGCTTTCCACGCCGCCCAGGCTTTCTGCCAGGGCGAACAGCTGGACGTTCTCCAGGAAGCGCCGCGAGCCGGCCAGGTCGGTGTCCAGGTCCAGCGAGATCATCCCGCCAAAGCCCTTCATCTGCGTGCGCGCCAGCTCGTGCTGCGGATGCGACGGCAGGCCGGGGTAGTAGACGCGCTTCACCTGGGGCTGCTGTTCCAGCCACCTCGCCAGGTCGAGGGCATTGGCGCAGTGCCGCTCCATGCGCAGGGCCAGGGTCTTCACCCCGCGCAGGGTGAGGAAGGCGTCGAACGGCCCGGCGATGGCGCCCACCGAGTTCTGCAGGAAGCCCACCCGCTCGGCTAGGTCGGGGTTGTCGCCGACGATGGCGATGCCGCCGATGACGTCCGAATGGCCATTGAGGTACTTGGTGGTGGAGTGCACCACGATGTCAAAGCCCAGCTCCAGCGGCCGCTGGATCCACGGGCTGGCAAAGGTGTTGTCGGCCACGCAGAGGATGCCGCGCTCGCGGCAGGTGCGGGCGATGGCGGCCAGGTCGGTCAGGCGCAGCAGCGGGTTGCTCGGGGTTTCCACCCAGACCATGCGCGTCTTGTCGGTGATTGCCGCCTCCAGCGCGCCGGGCTGGGACAGGTCGGCGAAGTGGAAATCGTGCCCGGCGCTGCGCCGCCGTACCCGCTCGAACAGGCGGAAAGTGCCGCCATAGAGGTCGTTGCCGGAGACGATGTGCGAGCCGGCGTCGAGCAACTCCAGCACCGCCGAGATGGCCGCCAGACCCGAGGCGAAGGCGAACGCCTTGCTGCCCCCTTCCAGGTCCGCCACGCAGCGCTCCAGCGCCCAGCGCGTGGGGTTGTGCGAGCGGCCATAGTCGAGGCCCTTGTGCACGCCGGGGCTGTCCTGGCGGTAGGTGGAGTTGGCGTAGATCGGCGGCATGATCGCCCCGGTGGAAGGGTCCGGCTCCTGCCCGGCGTGGATCACGCGGGTGGCGAAACCGAGGCGGTCGTCGTGCTGGCTCATGGGAGGGTTCTCCGTAGATGGTTGAGCAGGTCGAATCGGGTGATCAGGCCGTGGAAACCCGAGGCGTCGGCGATGATCGCCACCAGCCCGCGTGCCAGCACGGCTTCGAGCTCCTTGAGGCTGGCGCCGGGCGCGAGGGTTTCCGGGGCGGTGCTCATGGCGCTGGCGACATCGCTGCGGAAATGCGCCGGGTCGTCATGCACACCCAGCAGGATGTCGGACTCGTCGATGACACCGACCAGCCGCTGGCCGTCGAGCACGGGGAGCTGTGAGATATCCGCCAGGCGCATGCGCTGGAAGGCGGTAAGCAGGGTGTCGCCCGGGCCGACGGCGACCACCCTGCCCTCCTCGAAGCGCCGCGCGACGATGTCGCGCAGGTCGCCGTAGCGCTTGCGCTGCAACAGGCCCTGGTCGGTCATCCACTGGTCGTTGTAGACCTTCGACAGGTAACGCGTGCCGGTGTCGCAGACCAGGCTGACCACGCGCTTGGGTTCCTTCTGCTCGCGGCAGAAGCGCAGCGCGGCGGCCAGCAGGGTGCCAGTGGACGAACCGGCGGCAATACCCTCATTGCGCAGCAGCTCGCGGGCAGTGCTGAAGCTTTCCTCGTCGCTGATGGAGTAGGCGTGGCGCACGCTGGAGAGGTCGGCGATCGAAGGCACGAAGTCTTCGCCTATGCCTTCCACCGCCCAGGAACCGGGCGTGCCGATGGCCCCGGAGCGCGAGTACTCGGCCATGATCGAGCCCACCGGGTCGGCCAGGACCATTTCCAGTTCCGGCTGGACCTTCTGGAAGAAGCGCGTGAGGCCGGTCAGGGTGCCGGCGGAGCCGACGCCGACCACCACAGCGTCGAGGTCATGGCCGGTCTGTGCCCATATTTCAGGGCCGGTGCCGGTCTCGTGGGCCAGCGGGTTGGCGGGGTTGTTGAACTGGTCGGCGAAGAAGGCGTTCGGCAGGTCTTTCGCCAGGCGCGCGGCAACGTCCTGGTAGTACTCGGGGTGGCCCTTGCCGACGTCGGAGCGAGTGATGTGCACCTCGGCGCCCATGGCGCGCAGGTGCAGGACCTTCTCGGTGGACATCTTGTCCGGCACCACCAGCACTACCCGGTAGCCCTTGGCGCGGCCCACCAGTGCCAGGCCCAGGCCGGTGTTGCCGGCGGTGGCTTCGACTATCACGCCACCGGGCTTGAGCCGGCCATCGCGTTCGGCGGCCTCGATCATGGCGACGCCGATGCGGTCCTTGATGGAACCGCCGGGATTCTGCGATTCGAGCTTGAGGAACAGGGTGCAGGGTCCGGTATCGAAGCGCGTGACGCGGACCATGGGGGTGTTGCCGATCAGATCGAGTACGGCGGGGCGGGATTCGTTGCTCATGGCAGCCACTCCTTCTGGGCGCCACGGGGATCGCCCGGCAGCGCCTGCTACTGTCCTCCTGACCTTAGGCGGATGGCAAAGCTCGCGCCAGGCGGCGCGACGAAAGAGAGCGGCATTGGCTTTTCGTAGGAGCGGGGGGGAACGCCCAGTCCTTGCTCGCGAACATCCCGAGCGCCGAGGCTGGGGCGGTTCGCGGGCAAGCTCGCTCCTACATAAAAGAAGGATCAGATGCGCTGCGGCCCGTTGCGCTCGGAAATCTGGCTGTTCAGCGTCCAGAAGTCGTACAGCACGCCGACCAGGAACAGGCCGCCGGTGAACAGGTAGATGATCCCGGTGATCCACTTGCCCATGTACATGCGGTGCACGCCGAACACGCCGAGGAAGGTCAGCAGGATCCAGGCGACGTTGTAGTCGATGCCGCCAGCGCGGTAGCGCTGGTCCGCCGCATCATCCATGGAGGGGATGAGGAACAGGTCGATGATCCAGCCGATGAAGAACAGGCCGAGGGTGAAGAACCAGATGGTGCCGGTGATCGGCCGGCCATAGTAGAAGCGGTGCGAGCCGGTGAAGCCGAAAATCCACAGCAGATAGCCGATGACCTTGCTGTGAGTATCAGGGTTGGCGGACATGCCTTTCTCCCGTTGCGTTGCGTGGCAGCCAGAATAAACGAAAAGCCCGCACTAGGCGGGCTCTTCAGGTCAGCGGAAGCGGCGATTGGGATCGTCGTCGCTCATCTCCAGGGTCAGGCCCTGGGTCATGGTGGTCAGGTGGTCGGCATCGGTTTCCGATCCCAGCTTGATCATCAGGCGCAGGTCGTTCGCCGAGTCGGCGTAGGCCAGCGCATCTTCGTAGGTGATCTCGCCCTGGGTATAGAGCTGGTACAGCGCCTGGTCGAAGGTCTGCATGCCCTGCTCGGTGGAGCGCTTCATCAGCGGCTTGAGTTCGTGGACCTCGCCCTTGCGGATCAGGTCGGCGGCCAGCGGGGTGTTCAGCAGCACCTCGATCACCGCGCGACGGCCCTTGCCGTCCGGGGTCGGCACCAGTTGCTGGGCGACGATGGCCTTGAGGTTGAGCGACAGGTCCATCCACACCTGGCCATGACGGTCAGCGGGGAAGAAGTGGATGATCCGCTCCAGCGCCTGGTTGGCGTTGTTGGCGTGCAGGGTCGCCAGGCACAGGTGGCCGGTTTCGGCGAAAGCCACGGCGTGGTCCATGGTCTCGCGCGAGCGCACCTCGCCGATCATGATCACGTCCGGCGCCTGGCGCAGGGTGTTCTTCAGGGCGACTTCGAAGGTATCGGTATCCAGGCCCACTTCGCGCTGGGTGACGATGCAGCCCTGGTGCTGGTGGATGTACTCGATGGGATCTTCGATGGAGATGATGTGGCCGGTGGAGTTCTTGTTGCGGTAGCCGATCATGGCCGCCAGCGAGGTCGACTTGCCGGTACCGGTGGCGCCGACGAAGATCACCAGGCCGCGCTTGGTCATCGCCAGCTTCTTGAGGATTTCCGGCAGTTTCAGGTCATCGATGGTCGGGATGTTGGTCTCGATGCGACGCAGCACCATGCCCACCAGGTTGCGCTGGTAGAAGGCGCTGACGCGGAAACGGCCGACGCCGCGGGCGCTGATGGCGAAGTTGCACTCGTGGTTCTCGGCGAAGTCGCGACGCTGCTGCTCGTTCATCACCGACAGCACGGTTTCGCGGGTCTGCTCCGGCGACAGCGCGGTCTTGGTCACCGGCAACACCTTGCCGTTGACCTTCATCGACGGTGGTACGCCCGCTGTGATGAACAGGTCGGAGGCTCCCTTTTCCACCATCAGGCGCAACAGCTTCTCGAATTCCATGATCTTTCTCGCCAGGTTCACGCTGACTACGACGGGGCTGTCGGATCACGAAGCGGGTGCGTGTGGCGCGCTCCGTGCGCCGGGCCGGGAACGGCCCGGTGGGATTAGAAGTTTTCCGGGATCTTGGCTTTTTCTTTCGCCGAATCGCGGGTGACCAGGCCCTTGGCGACCAGGCCTTTCAGGCACATGTCCAGGGTCTGCATGCCGAGCGCGCCGCCGGTCTGGATGGCGGAGTACATCTGCGCGACC
This sequence comes from Pseudomonas sp. HS-18, assembly GCF_020401845.1. NCBI lineage: Bacteria > Pseudomonadati > Pseudomonadota > Gammaproteobacteria > Pseudomonadales > Pseudomonadaceae > Pseudomonas > Pseudomonas sp. HS-18. The sequence continues at coordinate 456,710 of NZ_CP084413.1, read as the reverse complement.
TTGTCCTCACGGATCAGGTTACGGATCGCCGGGGTGCCGATCATGATCTCGTGGGCCGCGACACGGCCGCCACCGATCTTCTTCAGCAGGGTCTGGGAGATCACCGCCTGCAGGGATTCGGAGAGCATGGAGCGGACCATGGACTTCTCCTCGGCGGGGAACACGTCGACGATACGGTCGATGGTCTTGGCCGCGGAGGTGGTGTGCAGGGTGCCGAAGACCAGGTGGCCGGTTTCCGCCGCGGTCAGCGCCAGGCGGATGGTCTCCAGGTCACGCATCTCGCCCACCAGGATGATGTCCGGGTCCTCACGCAGGGCCGAGCGCAGTGCCTCGTTGAAGCCCAGGGTGTCGCGGTGCACCTCACGCTGGTTGACCAGGCACTTCTTCGACTCGTGGACGAATTCGATCGGGTCTTCGACAGTGAGAATATGGCTGTACTTGGTGTTGTTCAGGTAGTCGAGCATCGCCGCCAGCGAGGTGGACTTGCCCGAACCGGTCGGGCCGGTGACCAGCACCAGGCCGCGCGGCACGTCTGAAACACGTTTGAACACTTCTCCCATTCCCAGGTCCTCCATCGTGAGTACCTTGGAGGGAATGGTCCGGAACACGGCGCCGGCGCCGCGGTTCTGGTTGAAGGCGTTGACCCGGAAGCGCGCCACGCCCGGCACTTCGAAGGAAAAGTCGGTTTCCAGGAACTCTTCGTAATCCTTGCGCTGCTTGTCGTTCATGATGTCGTAGATCAGCGCGTGAACCTGCTTGTGCTCGAGCGGCGGCAGGTTGATGCGGCGCACATCGCCGTCGACGCGGATCATCGGCGGCAGGCCGGCCGAGAGGTGCAGGTCCGAAGCGCCCTGCTTGGCGCTGAAGGCGAGCAGCTCGGTAATATCCATGGGACTCCCCAATCAAGAGCAAGCAGGTAGAATGCCGCAGAACTCGCAGCAGCCGGGCGGAAAAGCGACGGTAATGTCCACGATAGCAGAGAATATTGCAAAGGTTCGCGTACGAATCCGTGAGGCGGAACAAGCGAAAAATCGCACGCCTGGCTCGGTGCAGTTGCTCGCCGTGAGCAAGACCAAACCCGCCGCCGCCATCCGCGAAGCGTATGCCGAAGGCCTGGCCGATTTCGGCGAAAACTACCTGCAGGAAGCGCTGCTCAAGCAGGTCGAGCTGGCCGACCTGCCGCTGACCTGGCACTTCATCGGCCCTATCCAGTCGAACAAGACCCGGCCCATCGCCGAGCACTTCCACTGGGTGCATTCGGTGGACCGCCTGAAGATCGCCCAGCGCCTTTCCGAACAGCGCCCGGCGAACCTGCCGCCGCTGAACGTGCTGCTGCAGGTGAATGTCAGCGGCGAAGACAGCAAATCCGGCTGTTCCCCCGAAGAACTGCCTGCCCTTGCCCAGGCAATTTCGCAACTGCCCCACTTGAAACTGCGCGGTCTGATGGCCATACCTGAGCCAACCGAAGACGTTGCCGCACAGCACGCTGCATTTGCCCGCCTGCGCGAGCTGATGCACGCCCTGAACCTCGGCCTGGACACCCTGTCCATGGGCATGAGCCACGACCTCGAAGCCGCCATCGGCGAAGGCGCCACCTGGGTACGGATCGGTACCGCCCTGTTCGGCGCCCGCGACTACGGCGCCTCGCACTGAATAAAGGAAGAGACGTAATGAGCACCCGCATTGCCTTCATCGGCGCCGGCAACATGGCCGCCAGTCTCATCGGCGGCCTGCGCGCCAAGGGCGTCGAAGCCAGCCGCATCCGTGCCAGCGACCCGGGTGCCGAGCAGCGCGCGAAGATCGCTGCCGAGCACGGCATCGACGTGGTCGGCGACAACGCCAGCGCCGTGGCCGGCGCCGACGTGGTGGTCCTGGCGGTCAAACCGCAGGTCATGAAGGACGTCTGCCTGGCGCTGGCGCCGTCCCTGTCCGATAGCGCACTGATCGTCTCCATCGCCGCCGGCATCCCCTGCGCCAGCCTCGAACGCTGGCTGGGCGCCGTGAACGGCCAGCCGCGCGCCATCGTCCGCTGCATGCCCAACACCCCGGCCCTGGTCGGCCTGGGCGCCAGCGGCCTGTACCCCAATTCGAGCGTCAGTGCCACCCAGCGCGAGCAGGCGCAGCAACTGCTGAGCGCCGTGGGCATCGCCCTGTGGCTGGACGAGGAGCGGCAGATCGACGCGGTCACCGCCGTCTCCGGCAGCGGCCCGGCCTACTTCTTCCTGCTGATGGAAGCCATGACCGCCGCCGGCGAGAAGCTCGGCCTGTCCCGCGAAGTCGCCGGCCAGCTGGCCCGCCAGACCGCCCTGGGCGCCGCGCAGATGGCCACCACCAGCGATGTCGATCCCGCCGAACTGCGCCGCCGCGTGACCTCGCCCAAGGGCACTACCGAAGCGGCCATCACCACTTTCCAGGCCAACGGTTTCGAGGCGCTGGTGGAGAAGGCGGTAGGCGCCGCCGACCACCGTTCCGCCGAGCTGGCCGAACAACTGGGTCAATGACGAGGAGCCCTCAATGACCGGAATTTCCACCGCTGCCATTTACGTCATCCAGACGCTGGGCAGCCTGTACCTGCTGATCGTCCTGCTGCGCTTCATCCTGCAACTGGTCCGCGCCGACTTCTACAACCCGCTCAGCCAGTTCATCGTGCGCGCCACCAAGCCGCTGCTGAACCCGCTGCGCCGCGTCATCCCCGGCTTCGGCGGTATCGACTTCGCCTCGCTGGTACTGGCCATCCTGGTCCAGCTGCTGCTGATGGTCATCACCCTGACCCTGATGGGCTATGGCGTCGGCGGCTACATCCTGCAGCTGCTGGTGTGGTCGATCATCGCGGTGACCTCGCTGTTCCTGAAGATCTTCTTCTTTGCCCTGATCATCAGCGTGATTCTCTCCTGGGTCGCCCCGGGCAGCTACAACCCCGGCGCCCAGCTGGTGAACCAGATCTGCGAACCGTTCCTGGCGCCCTTCCGCAAGCTCCTGCCGAACCTCGGCGGCCTGGATATCTCGCCGATCTTCGCCTTCATCGCGCTGAAGCTGATCGACATGCTGGTGATCGGCAACCTGGCCGCGATGACCGGGATGCCGCAGATCCTCAGCCCCTTCATGTAACTGACCAGGGAGCTCGCCCGCGCGGCGAGCTCCGACAGTCCGCAAGACGAATGAGCTTCTATTTCTGGGACGGCGAGGACCTGATCCTCGACTGCCACCTGCAACCCAAGGCGAGCCGCGACGAGTTCGCCGGGCTGCACGGCGAACGCCTGAAGATCCGCCTGACCGCGCCGCCGGTGGAAGGCAAGGCCAATGCCCATCTGCTGGCATTCCTCGGCAAGGCCTTCGGCGTGCCGAAAAGCGCGGTGAAGCTGGAAAGCGGCGAACTGAATCGCCAGAAGCGCGTGCGTATTCCCCGCCCGACGAAATTTCCGGCAGAACTCGGGATAGCCGCTCGGTAACCTTGGCCGACCTTACGTGTAGGAATGTGCTGTAGGCCAATTGCTATTCCTACACTCCGTCGCATAATCCACGCCATCCATTCCCCGCGCAGGACGCGCCAGCCCAAGGAACGCCCGGATGAGCATGGAACGTCTCAGTCAGCAGATCGATGCCTATGTCACCTGGAAGCGCGAGCTGGTCCGTGAGATCACCCGCTATCGCAGCTGGCTGGAGCGCGCCCGGCTGAATACCCCGGAAATCGAGAACCGCCTCGAACGCACCCTGCGCCTGCTGCGCGTCGACCACATCACCCTGGCCTTCGTCGGCGAGTACTCGCGCGGCAAGACCGAGCTGATCAACAGCCTGTTCTTCGCCGGATTCGGCCGCCGCATGCTGCCATCCCAGGCCGGCCGCACCACCATGTGCCCGACCGAGCTATTCTTCGACCCGCGCTCGGAGCGTCCCTACATCCGCCTGCTGCCCATCGAGACCCGCGTCGCCGATGCCAGCGTCGCGCAGTTCAAGCGTATCCCGCGGCACTGGGTGAACATCCCGCTGGATACCTCGGACCCGGCGAACATGGCCGAGGCCTTCGCCCAGGTCGCCAAGACCAAGCCGCTGCCGGTGGAGCAGGCGATCCAGCTGGGCTTCCACCCGGACATGCTCGAAGCCACGGACAAGCCCGGCATCGTCCTGGTGCCGGCGTGGCGCCATGCGCTGGTCAACTTCGACCACCCGCTGCTGCGCCAGGGCCTGCGCATTCTCGACACGCCCGGCCTGAACGCCCTGGGCAGCGAGCCGGAACTGACCCTGTCGATGCTGCCCAGCGCACAATCGATCCTCTTCCTGCTGGCGGCCGATACCGGCGTGACCGCCTCCGACATGGCCATCTGGCGGGACCACGTGCGCCAGCTCGGCGAGGACGGCCACACCAGCCTCTACGCGGTGCTGAACAAGATCGACGTGCTCTGGGACGACCTGGCCGGCGAAGTCTTCGTGCAGAACGCCATCCACCATATCCAGGACGCCACCGCGCGCCAGCTGGGCATCGCCCGCGAAGACGTGCTGCCGCTGTCGGCCAAGCAGGCGCTGCTGGCCAAGGTGCGCGGCGACCGCGACCTGCTCGTGCGCAGCCAGATGGAATCCCTGGAGGAGCTGCTCTGCGAGCGCATCGTCGCGCAGAAGGAGCGCCTGCTGGAGGACGCCGTGGTCGGCCAGGTACTGGCGCTGGTCAACAACAGCCAGCACAGCCTGCGCGTGCGCCTGGACAAGGTGAAGGAGCAGCAGGCGCTGCTCAACGACCAGCAACAGGACAGCGGCCAGCTGCTGTTCGAGCTGACTGCGCGGACCAAGGACGACCACAACCTGCACCACAAGCGCCTGCTCAGCCTGAAGACCAACCAGCGGCTGCTGCGCCACCAGGGCGAACAGCTGCGCGACGCGGTGCGTCCGGAAAGGCTCGAGCAGCATCTGAAGAAGGTCCACGAGAAGCTGCGCGGCAGCTGGACCACGGTCGGCATCCACCAGGCCATCCTGCAGTTCTTCCGCACCGTGGAGACCGACCTGGTCGGCCTGATGCACGAGGCGGAGACGGCCAACCGCATGGTCGCGGCCATCTACCAGCGGCATAACCAGGAAAACCCGCTCAACGCCCTGGATGCCCCGCAACTCCGCGTCCAGCGCTACCTGCGCGATCTCGCCAAGCTGCAGGAGAAAGCCGACCGCTTCCGCCTGCACCTCAAGACCCTGCTCACCGAGCAGCGCCTGCTGACCCGGCGCTTCTTCGCCACCGTCGCCCAGGAAGTCATCGGCCTGCACCAGCGCCTGCGCGAAGAGGCCGAGCAATGGGCCGCCGACGCCCTGATGCCGCTGATGCAGTACAGCCTGGAACACAAGCAGATGCTGGAAACCCACATGCTGCGCCTCAAGGCCCTGGCCCAGGAAACCCAGCAGGCGCGTCAGCGCTCGCTGCTGCTGGGGCGCTATACCGAGGAGTTGGAGCAGCAACTGGTCGAGGCCACCGACATTCTTCGCCAGCTGCGCCGCCCGGCTCCGCTGCAGCGCCAGGCCAAGGTCGTCACCCTGCCCACCTCCCAGCGCGCCTGAAACCCGCGCCACACCCGCGCGATGCCCGCTCCCGGCGCTTGCCGCAGGGTGCGGTGCTCTTTAGACTGGCCGTCCTTTTTATGCATGAGCTGGGTCGATGCCAACAGTCTTCCCCGAAGATTCCGTCGGTCTGGTCACCCCCCAGACACTGCAGTTCAATGAACCGCTGCCCCTGGCCTGCGGCAAGACGCTGCCCGAATACCAACTGGTGATCGAGACCTACGGCGAGCTGAACGCCACGGCGAGCAACGCCGTGCTGATCTGCCACGCGCTCTCCGGCCATCACCACGCCGCCGGCTACCACAGCGAGGACGAGCGCAAGCCAGGCTGGTGGGACAGCTGCATCGGCCCGGGCAAGCCCATCGACACCCGCAAGTTCTTCGTCGTCGCGCTGAACAACCTCGGCGGCTGCAACGGCTCCACCGGGCCAACCAGCCTCAACCCCGCCACCGGCAGGACCTACGGCGCGGACTTCCCGGTCGTCACCGTGGAAGACTGGGTGCACAGCCAGGCCCGACTGGCCGATCGCCTCGGCATCCAGAGCTGGGCCGCCATCGTCGGCGGGAGCCTGGGCGGCATGCAGGCGCTGCAGTGGACCATCAGCTATCCCGAGCGCGTGCGCCACTGCCTGTGCATCGCCAGTGCGCCGAAGCTGTCGGCGCAGAACATCGCCTTCAACGAAGTGGCGCGCCAGGCGATCCTCTCGGACCCGGAGTTCTTCGGCGGCCACTTCCAGGAACACGACGTGATACCCAAGCGCGGCCTGCGCCTGGCGCGGATGGTCGGCCACATCACCTACCTCTCCGATGACGCCATGGGCGCCAAGTTCGGCCGCGACATGAAATCGGAGAAGCTCAACTACGACCTGCACAGCGTCGAGTTCCAGGTGGAAAGCTACCTGCGCTACCAGGGCGAGGAGTTCTCCACCCGCTTCGACGCCAATACCTACCTGCTGATGACCAAGGCGCTGGACTACTTCGACCCGGCCGCCGCCTACGGCGACGACCTGGCGCGTACCCTCGCCGGGGTGAAAGCGGACTTCTGCCTGATGTCCTTCACCACCGACTGGCGCTTCTCCCCGGCCCGCTCGCGGGAGATCGTCGACGCCCTGCTGGCGGCGAAGAAGAACGTCAGCTACCTGGAAATCGACGCCCCGCAAGGCCATGACGCCTTCCTGATGCCGATTCCGCGCTACCTGCAAGCTTTCAGCGGTTACATGCACCGCATCAGCGTATAAAAGGACACCCATGCGCGCCGACCTGGAAATCATCCAAGACTGGATCCCCGCCGGCAGCCGCGTGCTCGACCTGGGCTGCGGCGACGGCGAGCTGCTCGCCTGGCTGCGCGACCACAAGCAGGTGGGCGGCTACGGCCTGGAGATCGACCCCGACAAGATCGCCAAATGCATCGAACGTGGCGTCAACGTCATTGAACAGGACCTCGACAAGGGACTGGGCAACTTTGCCAGCAACAGTTTCGACGTGGTCGTGATGACCCAGTCGCTGCAGGCCCTGCGCTACCCGGACAAGGTGCTGGCGGAGATGCTGCGCGTGGGCAGAACCTGCATCATCACCTTCCCCAACTTCGGCCACTGGCGCTGCCGCTGGTACCTCGCGCGCAATGGCCGCATGCCGGTGTCGGACTTCCTTCCGTACACTTGGTACAACACGCCGAACATCCACTTCTGCACCTTCCGCGATTTCGAGGCGCTCTGCCACGAGCAACACGCAAGGGTGCTGGACCGTCTGGCGGTGGACCACGAGCACCAGCATGGCTGGGCCTCGCGAATCTGGCCTAATCTGTTGGGTGAGATCGGCATCTACCGGATCAGCGGCGCTGGCGTGCAAGACCACCGCATCGCCGTCTGATCGCGGCTATCTGATAGAGCCCGGGAGAAACATCATGCGCCGCCTGCTTACCTTCCTCGCCTGCCTGGTCCTCGCCGTCCCCGCCTTCGCCGAACAGGTGAAGCGCCTGGGTGACCTGCAGGTGCACTACAGCGTGTTCAACTCCAGCTTCCTCCAGCCCAACGTCGCGCAAGCCGTGGGCGTGGTGCGCAGCAAGGCCCAGGGCGTGATCAACATCGTGCCGCTGGACGCCAGCGGCAAACCGGCCAACGCCACCGTCGCCGGCTCCGCCAAGAACCTGATGGGCCAGACCATTCCCCTGACCTTCAAGCGCGTGGTCGAGGAAGGCGCCGTGTACAACCTGGCACAGTTCCCCATCGAAGGCCGCGAGACCCTGACCTTCTCCATCCAGGTCCAGTCCGGAAGCGAAGCGCCGCAAAGCTTCGACTTCATGCAGGAAATCTTCCCCGACGAATGATCAAGCTCGAACAACTGGTGCTGGCCAGTCACAACGCCGGCAAGCTCAAGGAACTCCAGGCCATGCTCGGAGCCCACGTGAAGGTGCGTTCCATCGGCGAGTTCAGCGACGTGGAGCCGGAAGAGACCGGCCTGTCCTTCGTCGAGAACGCCATCCTCAAGGCCCGCAATGCCGCGCGCATCTCCGGCCTGCCGGCGCTGGCCGACGACTCCGGCCTGGCGGTGGACTTCCTCGGCGGAGCGCCGGGCATCTATTCCGCCCGCTACGCCGACGGTAAGGGTGACGCGGCGAACAACGCCAAGCTGCTCGATGCCATGAAGGACGTGCCGGACGAGGCGCGTGGCGCCCAGTTCGTCAGCGTGCTGGCCCTGGTCCGCCACGCTGACGACCCGCTGCCGATCCTCTGCGAGGGCCTCTGGCACGGCAGCATCCTGCGCGAAGCCCGCGGCGAGCACGGCTTCGGCTACGACCCGCTGTTCTGGGTGCCGGAAGCCAACTGCTCCAGCGCCGAACTGCCGCCCGAGCAGAAGAACCAGCTCAGCCACCGCGCCCGCGCCATGGCCTTGCTGAAGCAACGGCTGGGACTCTAGTTGGGGAGGCGCCTAATCTTCAGCGAGAAAAAACTTCGCGGAGTGACGCGCCGCTTGCGCGCCCTTAAAAAGTGGTCCGATAGCTTCCAAGGCCATTTCCCGGCAGACATACCGCCCTCCGAGCGTTATTGGAACTGGAAGATTCCAGTTGCATGCAGCCTTGTGCAGGGTCGCTATACAACGCCGGAAATTCAGGCTCAGTGTGCGCAAGCCCTGATCGACGCCTGCCAACATCTGATACACAGCAAGCCCGAGCTCGCAAAGGATTGGCGAGTCACTGCCGTCATTTGCATTCCGGACTTTTTCACCAGCGAAGTTTGCATCTACAAGGAGGAAGGTTATTTCCTCAGCCATACGCGAGAAAGCGACGGTCCAGATAGCACATGCCGCCACTTGACCTCCAGCCTCGCCGAAGAGTGGAAGCTTCAGTTGGTATCAGGAAGTTCCGAACTCGGCGTTTACATTGACTACGCAGATCCCGACCAGCCCGATGGACGCTTCATCTGCCAGCGCTGGTACTTTGGCGAAGTCATGCCACGATAGTCTCCCCCAAAGATTCAAGCCATTCACCGTGCCCAACGATTCAGTCTTTCAACTTCCCGTGCTGTCCGCGTACGTCCACATCCCCTGGTGCGTGCGCAAATGCCCCTATTGCGACTTCAATTCCCACGCTGCCGGGCCGGAGCTGCCGGAAGACGCCTACGTCGAGGCGCTGCTGGCTGACCTGGCCGCCGACCGCGGGTACGTCCACGGCCGCAAGTTGACCTCGATCTTCTTCGGCGGCGGCACGCCCAGCCTGTTTTCCGCCAAGGCGCTGGGCCGCATCCTCGAAGGGCTGGAAAGGCAGGTCGGTTTCGAAAGCGATATCGAGATCACCCTGGAAGCCAACCCGGGCACCTTCGAGCAGGCCAAGTTCGCCGACTACCGCCAGCTGGGGATCAATCGGCTGTCCATCGGCATCCAGAGCTTCCAGGCCGAAAAGCTCAAGGCGCTGGGTCGCATCCATGACGGCGACGAAGCCGTGCGCGCGGCCGAGATGGCCCGCCGCGCCGGCTTCGACAACTTCAATCTGGACCTGATGCACGGCCTGCCGGAGCAGAGCGTCGCCGACGCGCTGAGCGACCTGCAGCAGGCCATTGCCCTCGCGCCGACGCACCTGTCCTGGTACCAGCTGACCATGGAGCCGAACACGGTGTTCTGGAGCCAGCCGCCGGAGCTGCCCGAGGACGACCAGCTGTGGGAAATCCAGGAGGCCGGCCAGGCGCTGCTCGCCCAGGCGGGCTACCTGCAGTACGAAACCTCCGCCTATGCCCGTGACGGCAAGCGCGCGCGGCACAACCTGAACTACTGGACCTTCGGCGATTTCCTCGGCATCGGCGCCGGCGCCCACGCCAAGCTGAGCACCCCGGCAGGGCGCATCCTGCGCACCTGGAAGACCCGCCTGCCGAAGGACTACCTGAATCCGGAGAAGCCCTTCCAGGCCGGCGAACGCGACCTGGAAGCGGATGACCTGCCCTTCGAGTTCATGATGAACGCCCTGCGCCTGACCGAAGGTGTACCGGCGGCAACCTTCGCCGAGCGCACTGGCCTGCCGCTGGCCGCCATCGAGGAAGCCTGCCGGCAGGCGCGCAAGGACGGCCTATTGCTGGACGATCCGAACCGGCTGGCCCCCACCGAACGTGGCCAGCTGTTCCTCAACGACCTGCTGCAGCGCTTCTTGCCCGAATGATGCCGATGACGAAGATGCGGGCGACCATCGTTCTGGTGATCTACAAGCAATCCCTGGCCGACTCCGAGAGCTTTCGCAGCCTGCAGGACAACCTGGCGTGGCTGGCCAACCAGGACGTCGAGCTGATCCTCCACGACAACAGCCCGGCCCCCCAGCCATGGCCGTCGTTGGGTGAGGGCCTTGCAGTTCGCTACCACCACGATGCCAGCAACCCGGGGCTTGCCACCGCCTATAACCTCGCGCTGCACTCGGCCTGCGAACGCGGCAGCGACTGGCTGCTGCTTCTGGATCAGGATACCCGCCTGGAGGCGAACTACTTTGCCGAGCTGACGCAAGCGACAACGGACCTGGATGCCTCCTGCGTCTGCCTGGTGCCACGGGTCAGCGATGGGCAGCGGCAGATCTCCCCCATGGACTGCAGCAAGGTCAGGGCCCAGGCGTACAACCGCTCCGGCAGCACCAGCGATCCGATCACGGCGATCAATTCCGGCGCCTGCTGGCGAGTTTCCTGGCTGGCCGCCTCTGGCGGATTCAATCCGGAGTTCCCCCTGGATTATCTGGATCACTGGGCTTTCCACCATGCGAGAAACCAGGGCCGGCAGCTCTACGTAATGGCCAGCGAAGTCCACCAGAACCTCTCGATCAGCGAGCGCAACCGGGTGTCCAGGTCGCGCTACGAGAGCATCTACGAGTCGGAGTACCGCTACTACAGCCGTTATCATACCGACCTTTTCCCCAGCTACCGGCGACACTTGCCGCTTCGCCTGATCAAGCAGTTGCTGCTGTTCCGCGACAAGGCGATTGCCCTGACGACCTTGAGGCTCATGCTGCGCAAGCCCGACTGACCCAAGGCGGCGCACTCAAGTACACTCCCCCGCGACACTCGATCCCAAGGAGCCCCAATGGACTTCGCGCTCGACCTGATTGCCAACGTCTCCCGCTGGTGCCGCGGCCACCTGTCCGACATCGCCCTGGCGATCATGGCCACCGTACTGGTGCTGTTCGGCCCGGCGATCAACGCCTGGGTACAGCAGCGCATCGGCAGCCTGAACTTCGTCTTCCGCACCCTGCTGTTCGTACTGATCTGCGCCGTGGGCTACGGCCTGGCGATGGTCTTCGTCACCCCGTGGCTGGCCAAGGGTCTGGGTTATTTCAACAACTACACCCTGGCGCCCGTGCTGCTGCTAGTGTTCTTCGTGATTGGCATGATCGCCGACCGCAGCTGACCTGCGGGCCTCCGGCGGTTGGCCACCACTGCCGGAGGACACATGAAGCCGATCAAGCATCTCTACCTGCACTTCTCCGATGGCCAGCGCCTGGCGCTGCGCTTCCCGCAACAGAGCGACGACCCCGCCGAAGTGGCGCGCGGCATCCGCAAGCAGATGGAGTCGCCGGTCATCAGCATCGAGGTGGACGGCGACCTGCTGATCATCCCGCGCACCAGCATCAAGTACCTGCAGATCAGCCCGGCGCCCATGCGCATGCCGGAGACCACGGTGCTGGGCGCCGAACTGATCGAATAACGCACACCCCGGTATCGGTGGAGGCTTTTGCAGAACCGAGGTGGGCGCCTAGCCCTTGCTCGCGAACGCTCTGTCCTGGCGCACCGGCGCCGTGGCGGCTCGCGAGCAAGCTCGCTCCTACAGGTCCATTTGCGCAGATAGACAAAGGCCGCCTCGCGGCGGCCTCTGCTGGACTCAGTTACCCTCGCGGCGCAACGCCTGCGGGGTGAAGTCGCGCGGCCCGAGCGGGACCTTGAAGTCGTACATCGGCTCGTTGTTGTCCAGGCCGTCGACGAAATAGCGCTTGCCTTCGAAGTCGTACAGCGCCTCCAGGGTGCTGAGCACCATGGGCACGTCGTAGTAGTTGATCGGGTGCACTTCCTGGGCGCGGATCAGCTTGCCGTCGGCGTTGTAGATGTCCGAGGCGAGGATCTGCCAGCTGTCCTCATCCAGGTAGAAGCGGCGCTTGGCGAACGGATGGCCCATACCCTTGCGCAGGGTCGCCTCGACCACCCAGACGCGGTGCGGCTCGTAGCGGAGCAGCTCGGGGTTGAGGGTCTTGGTCTTGAGGATGTCGGCGTAGGGAATGCCCTTCTGATGCACGGCATAGCTGTTGTATGGCACCAGCATCTCGCGCTTGCCCAGCAGTTGCCACTCGTAGTGATCCGGCGCGCCGTTGTAGACGTCCACGGTGTCGGCAGTAGCCAGGCCGTTGGTGTCCGGCTGCAGGGTGTCGTAGGCCAGGCTCGGCAGGCGGCGCACGCGGCGCTCGCCGCTGTTGAAGCGCCAGGCCTTGCGGATCGACAGCACCTGGTCGATGGTCTCCTGCACCACCAGCGCGGAACCCGCCAGCTTGGCCGGGGCGACGATGTTGTACTTGTAGTAGAACAGCGTGTTGTTCAGGTCCTGCGGGGTCATGCCCTCGCGGCCGTAGTTGAAGTACACGTAGCGGTCGAGCTTGAGCAGGTTGTAGCTGCCGCTGGCGAGCACGGCGGCCTGATTGGTCACCATGTGAATCTGCTCGCCGCGGTAGCGCATGATGTGGTTCCAGATCGCTTCCAGGCCGGTCTTCGGCATCGGGAACGGCACACCGGCGGCGGCGCCCTGCACACCGTTGCCGTCGGCGATCAGCTCGGCGTTCTCGGCGTTGAAGCGGGTGGCGTCATAGATGCGCTGGGGCAAGGATGCGCTGCGGCGGCTGGGGAAGACCCGCAGGTAGTAGTCCGGGTTCTCCTGCAGCAGCGCCTGGGTGCCGGGCGTGAGCAGCGCCTGGTACTGCGCCAGGTTCTTGCTGTCGATCTTGTACTGCACGGCGTCGCCAGCGTACGGATCGAGGTGATGGCCGCCGGGCTGGTAGCCCGCCGGCGCGGTGGTGATGCCGCCGGTCCAGGCGGGGATGGTGCCACTGGCGTTGCCGGCCATTTCCGCGCCCATCGGCGTCAGGTCGCGGCCCAGTCGAGCTGCCTCGGTGGCATCGACTTTCGCCTGCGCCGGCAGGGCCCACGCCCCTGCCATCAGCAGTACAGCAAGTTTCTTCAACACAGCAGACTCCTTTGCGACGGACTCCTGTCCGTCACTCTTATTTTCGTCCGCGGCGGATGCCGCTTTTTATTCAGGAGGTGAGGATGGCCTTTTTCGGCCTGCCGGGTGGTCCCGGTCTAGAAGGTGCTTTTCGCGTGAAAAAGGCCTGCTGGGCAGGCCTTTTCGGGCGGATCAGTCGACGCGCTCGAACTTCAGGTCCCAGACGCCATGGCCGAGTCGCTCCCCGCGACGTTCGAACTTGGTGACCGGGCGCTCTTCCGGGCGCGGCACGTAGGTATTATCGGCCGAAAGGTTGCGGTAGCCGGGTGCGGCATTCATCACTTCCAGCATGTGCTCGGCGTATTGTTCCCAGTCGGTGGCCATGTGCAGCACGCCGCCGACCTTCAGCTTCTGCCGCACCAGCTCAGCCCAGGCCGGCTGCACGATGCGACGCTTGTGGTGGCGCGACTTGTGCCACGGGTCCGGGAAGAACAGCAGCAGGCGATCGAGGCTGGCATCGGCAACGCAGTCGCGCAGCACCTCGATGGCGTCGCAGCTGTAGACGCGGATATTGGTCAGGTCCTGGGTCAGCATGCCGTTGAGCAGCGCACCGACGCCCGGCCGGTGCACTTCCACGCCGATGAAATCCTGCTCCGGCGCGGCAGCGGCCATCTCCAGGGTAGCGTGGCCCATGCCGAAGCCGATCTCGAAGGTGCGCGGCGCCTGGCGCCCGAACACTTCATCGAAGTCCCGCGCACCGTCGGCCAGCTCCAGGCCGAACTTCGGCCAGCCCTGGTCGAGGCCACGCTGCTGGCCCTCGGTCATGCGGCCGGCACGCATCACGAAGCTCTTGATGGCGCGCATCGGCCGGTTGTCGGCGTCGGGCTGGTTCTCGGGCTGATTTTCGGGAATGTCACTCATGACTCGGACCTTGCGGGTAAATGCACACGCGGGCCGGTTGCTTCTGGCAAACCGGCCCGCGCGTCGGTGTCTATTAAATGCCTGCCAACGATCTCGCGAGCTAGAGCGGAACTAGGCGAAAAGTGGGGCGGGAGCGGAGTTTACACGCAGTAAATGAGCATCCCGAACCACTTTTCAACGACGTTCCGCCGACGCGCAGCAGATCGTTAGTTGATCAGGCCCGTCATCGGCGACGACGCGCTCGCGTACAGCTTGCGCGGCATGCGGCCGGCCAGGTAGGCCAGGCGGCCGGCGACGATGGCGTGCTTCATGGCCTCGGCCATCATTACCGGGTTCTGCGCGTGGGCGATGGCGGTGTTCATCAGCACGGCCTCGCAGCCCAGCTCCATGGCGATGGTGGCATCCGACGCAGTGCCCACGCCGGCATCCACCAGCACCGGAACGGTGGCTTCTTCGAGGATGATGCGCAGGTTGTACGGGTTGCAGATGCCCAGGCCCGAGCCGATCAGGCCGGCCAGCGGCATCACCGCGATGCAGCCGATCTCGGCCAGCTGGCGGGCGATGATCGGGTCGTCGCTGGTGTACACCATGACGTCGAAGCCGTCCTTGACCAGCACCTCGGCGGCCTTGAGGGTTTCGACGACGTTGGGGAAGAGGGTCTTCTGGTCGGCCAGGACTTCCAGCTTGACCAGGCTGTGGCCATCCAGCAGCTCACGGGCCAGGCGGCAGGTGCGCACGGCCTCGACGGCGTCGTAGCAGCCGGCGGTGTTCGGCAGGATGGTGTAGCGATCCGGCGGGATCACGTCCAGCAGGTTGGGCTCGCCCGGGTTCTGGCCGATATTGGTACGGCGCACCGCTACGGTGACGATCTCGGCGCCCGAGGCCTCGATGGCCACTCGGGTCTCTTCGAGGTCCTTGTACTTGCCGGTGCCGACCAGCAGGCGCGAATGGTAGGTACGGCCAGCCAGGGTGAAGGGCTTGTCGACCGGCAGGTTGGAGGAAGCTTGGCTCATCGGATCACTCCTCAGGAAATGTGAAAGCTTTGCGGGGCCTGAAAGATGTAGCGACGGGCTCTAGCCGCCGCCGATGGCATGCACCACTTCCACCTGGTCGCCTTCGCTCAGGGCGGTGGCGGCGTGCTGGCTGCGCGGCACGATGTCCTGGTTGAGCTCGACCGCGACACGCTTGCCGGTGAGGTCGAGACGCTCGAGCAGGTTGGCGACGGTCTGGCCGGCGGGCAGCTCGAAGGGTTCGCCATTCAACTGAATACGCATGGGCGGGACGGTCGTTGCTGGAGGGGGTCGCATTCTAGCCCGATCGCGGCGGATGACCAAGGTATCCGGGCGTCGCACTCGGGCTTTTCTGACATCCGGGTCAACCCAGCTGGAAGGCCGCCACCAGCAGCAGCGCCCAGCCGATGAGGAAGAACAGTCCGCCGATCGGCGTAATGATGCCCACGCTCAGGCCCGCCAGGGTCAACAGGTAGAGGCTCCCGGAGAACAGCAGGATGCCGACGGTGAATGCCCAGCCGGCAAGGCTGATGAGGGTGCCGCCGATGTGCGCGGTGAGCAGCGCCACGCCGAACAGCGCCAGGGCGTGCAGCATCTGGTAGTGCACGCCGGTCTGGAACACCGCCAGGTACTCGGGCGTAAGCTTGTTCTTCAGGCCGTGGGCGGCGAAGGCGCCAAGGGCGACCCCGGTGAAACCGAAGAACGCGGCGAGCATCAGGAAAGTGCGCAGCATGGGACAGCTCCAGACAGGTGAGTATCGCTATAATGGCCCGCTCATCCGCCCAGGCAAAGCCTCCGCATGCGCAACGCCCTCCGCCGCCTGTCAAAGATCGCGCTCTGGTTCGTCGCCATCAGCGTGGCGCTGGTCATCGTCCTGCGCTGGGTGCCGCCGCCGGGGACCATGGTGATGGTCGAGCGCAAGGTCGAGTCCTGGTTCAACGGCAAGCCCATCGACCTGCAGCGCAGCTGGCGCTCCTGGGACGAACTGCCCGACAGCCTCAAGCTCGCGGTGATCGCCGGCGAGGACCAGAAGTTCGCCGAGCACCACGGCTTCGACCTGCCGGCGATCCAGAAGGCGCTGGCGCACAACGAGCAGGGCGGCAAGGTCCGCGGCGGCAGCACCATCAGCCAGCAGGTGGCGAAGAACGTCTTCCTCTGGACCGGCCGCAGCTGGGTGCGCAAGGGCTTCGAGGCCTGGTTCACCCTGCTGATCGAGACCTTCTGGTCCAAGCAGCGGATTCTCGAGGTCTACCTCAACAGCGTGGAATGGGATGCCGGCGTGTTCGGCGCCCAGGCCGCCGCCCAGCACCACTTCGGCGTGGACGCCAAGCGCCTGTCGCAACAGCAGGCCAGCCTGCTGGCTGCCGTGCTGCCCAACCCGCGCAAGTGGAGCGCCGGCAAGCCCGGCCCCTACGTGCGCCAGCGCGCCTCGTGGATTCGCCAGCAGATGTGGCAGTTGGGCGGTAGCGAGTATCTCGGGCGCCTTTAAGGCGTCGTCTCCGACACCTTGAGGGTGTTGCGCGGGACCACGCGGATCCATTGCAGCGTGCCATCGCGATGCAGCAGCGTCATGCCCTTCTCCGGATAGACCCAGGCCTCGCCACCCTCCACCTGCAGGCGCAGGCGCGGGTCGCCCAGGCTCACCGCCAGGCGCCCGACTGCCAGGTCTTCCTGGGGCGCCAGCGCCAGTTCGGAGACCGGCTTGTTGCCCAGCTGACTCATCAGCTCGGCGCTCAGCGGCTGGTCCTTGCTGGTCGGCTGCATGCCGGTGGCCTTGGCCAGGCTGGCATGCTCGGCCTCGCTCAACGCCAGCTCCGCCTCGACATGCCAGGGCCCTTCGTCCGTCACCAGGCGGCCACGGTAATGCAGTTGCGGGCCGTCCTGGCTGGCAGTCAGCCACAGCTCGCCGGGCTGCAGGCCCTGCAGATCACTCAGGCTCAGGTGGTCTTCAGCCAGTGGCTCGAAGACTTTTTCCTTCCAGTCATTGAACCACTGCGGCGGCTTGGGCGGTGCCGACGTGCGGGCGACCCAGGTGCCCAGGCCGAAAGCCAGCAGGGCGATGACCAGGAAAAACATCCCGTGGACGGGACGCAGGCGCGGCATGGGACTCTCCAGACTCTGGACAGAGAATGACCGGACAGAAAAAAACCGCACCAGGGTGCGGTTCTCGGTCTCAACGGGAGCGCATCGAAGCCGGTCAGGCTTCGATGCGGCCCTTGAGTTTGTTCATCGCGTTCTTTTCCAACTGACGAATCCGCTCGGCGGACACGTTGTACTTGGCCGCCAGATCGTGCAGCGTCGCCTTCTCCTCGGCCAGCCAGCGCTGGTAGAGAATGTCGCGGCTGCGCTCGTCCAGGCCTTCCAGCGCCTCGTGCAGGCTGGCGGTGGAGCTGTCGCTCCAGTCCGCTTCTTCCAGCTGGCGCGCCGGATCGTAGCGATGGTCTTCCAGATAATGCGCCGGGGACTGGTAGGCACTCTCGTCGTCGGCGTCCGCCGCCGGGTCGAAGGCCATGTCCTGCCCGGTGAGACGGCTTTCCATCTCGCGGACTTCGCGGGCCTCGACACCGAGGGTTTCCGCGACGCGGTGCACTTCGTCATTGCTCAGCCAGGCCAGTTTCTTCTTCTGGCTGCGCAGGTTGAAGAACAGCTTGCGCTGCGCCTTGGTGGTCGCGACTTTCACGATCCGCCAGTTGCGCAGGATGAACTCGTGGATTTCCGCCTTGATCCAGTGCACGGCGAACGACACCAGGCGCACACCCATTTCCGGGTTGAAGCGCTTCACGGCCTTCATCAGGCCGACGTTGCCTTCCTGGATCAGATCGGCCTGGGCCAGGCCGTACCCGGAATAACTCCGGGCGATGTGCACAACAAAGCGCAGGTGCGCCAGAACCATTTGCCGTGCCGCTTCCAGATCTTGCTGGTAGAAGAGGCGTTCGGCCAGTTCGCGCTCCTGCTCCGGCGTCAGCAGCGGAATGCTGTTCACCGAGTGCACGTAGGCTTCCAGGTTCGCACCGGGAGCCAGGGCATAGACAGGTTGCAGAGAAGTGGTCATGCGAATCCTCCGATTCACGAAACTCGCGCAGTGTAGCACTGCGAAATCTGACTGCAAGCGGCTGTAAAAGTTCCTTTACACCCGCTTAACCCCAGCAAAATCAGGGGTTTCAGCGCGGCGCCAGCTCGCGCAGGTGGCGCGCCACGGCCAGCCAGGCGCCGATCCAGCCCAGCAGCACCGCGCCCACGGTCAGCGACAGGCCATCGTCGACCGGAACGCCGGCCAGGCCGAAATCGCTGCCGTACAGCCCGGCCAGGTTGACCACCGAGCTGTTCAGCCAGTCCAGCCCGAAGGCCAGCAGGGCCCAGGACAGGATGCCCGCGCCCAGGCCATACAGCGCGCCCATATAAAGGAAGGGGCGGCGCACATAGCCGTCCGTCCCGCCGACCAGCTTGATGACTTCGATTTCGTTACGGCGATTTTCGATGTGCAGGCGGATGGTGTTGCCGATCACCAGCAACAGCGTCAGCACCAGCAGGATGGTCAGGCCGAAGACGAAGCGATCACCCAGCTTGAGGATCGCCGACAGCCGCTCAACCCAGACCAGGTCCAACTGCGCCTGTTGTACACCGGGCAACTCCGACAACCGTTGACGCAAGGCATCCAGCTGGGCCTTGTCGATCTGCTTGGGCGTCACCGAGATGACCGCCGGCAGCGGGTTGTCCGGCAGCTCCTTGAGCGCCTCGCCAAGCCCGGACTGCTCCTGCAGCTCTTTCAGCGCATCGTCACGGCTGATCAGCTGTGCCTCGATCACATCGGGCATCTTCTCGATCTGCTCGCGTAGGTCCTGACCCTGGGCCTCGCTGGCCTTCAGGTCGAGGAACAGGGAGATCTGTGCGGCGCGCTGCCAGGAGCCGCCGAGGCGCTCGACGTTGTTGAGCAGCAGCGACAGGCCCATGGGCAGGCTCAGGGTAATGCCCATCACCAGGCAGGTGAAGAAGCTGCCGAAGGGGTGGCTGACCAGGCGGTGCAGGCTGTCCATCAGGCTGGCGCGGTGGTTTTCCGCGTAGGCCGAGAGGGAGGCGCTGTGGTCCTGGTGCTCGTTGTCGTCCGGGCGCTCGCGCGTGTTGCGCGTCGGGGTGCCTTCTTCGTCGCCGCGGGGCAGGTCATTGGCGCTCATCAGGCGTTCTCCTCACGGTCGGCGATGATGCGGCCGCGCTGCAGGGTGATCATCCGGTGGCGCATGCGCGCGATCAGCGCCAGGTCGTGGCTGGCGATCAGCACGGTGGTGCCCAGGCGGTTGATATCTTCGAACACGGACATGATTTCCGAGGCCAGGCGCGGGTCGAGGTTACCGGTCGGCTCATCCGCGAGCAGCAGCGCCGGGCGGTGCACCACAGCGCGGGCGATGCCGACGCGCTGCTGCTGGCCGGTGGAAAGGTCGGACGGACGGTCCTCGGCCTTCTCCTTCAGATTTACCCGGTCCAGCGCCGCTTCTACGCGGTAGGCGATGTCCGCCTTGGGCAGGCCGAGGATCTGCATCGGCAGGGCAACGTTCTCGAACACGCTGCGGTCGTCCAGCAGCTGATGGTTCTGGAACACCACGCCGATCTGCCGGCGCAGGAAGGGAATCTGCGCGGTGGAGATGCGCGAGACGTCCTGCCCGCCGAGCAGCAGCTTGCCCGAGGTGGGCCGTTCCATCGCCAGGATCAGGCGCAGCAGGGTGCTCTTGCCGGCGCCGGAGTGGCCGGTGACGAACATGATCTCGCCGCGCGGCACGCGGAACGAAATCTCGTGCAGGCCGACATGGCCGTTGGGGTAGCGCTTGCCAACCTGCTCGAAACGGATCATGCGATTTCCCGGGTCTCGAAGAGTGCACGGACGAAAGCATCGGCTTCGAAGGTTCGAAGATCGTCGATCCCTTCGCCGACACCGATGTAGCGGATCGGCAGCTCGAACTGCTTGGCCAGGGCGAAGATCACCCCGCCCTTGGCGGTGCCGTCCAGCTTGGTCAGGGCCAGGCCGGTCAGCTCAACGGCGTTGTTGAACTGCTTGGCCTGGTTGATGGCGTTCTGCCCGGTGCCGGCATCCAGCACCAGCAGGACTTCGTGGGGGGCCGTCTGGTCCAGCTTGCCGATCACGCGGCGCACCTTCTTCAGCTCTTCCATCAGGTTGTCCTTGGTGTGCAGGCGGCCGGCGGTGTCGGCGATCAGCACGTCCACGCCACGGGCCTTGGCGGCCTGCACGGCGTCGAAGATTACCGAGGCGGAGTCCGCGCCGGTGTGCTGGGCGATCACCGCGATGTTGTTGCGTTCGCCCCAGACCTGCAGCTGCTCGACGGCGGCGGCGCGGAAGGTGTCGCCGGCGGCGAGCATGACTTTCTTGCCGTCCTGCTGCAGCTTCTTGGCCAGCTTGCCGATGGTGGTGGTCTTGCCCACGCCATTGACGCCTACGACCAGGATCACGTAGGGCTGCTTGTCCGCCTTGATGGTCAGCGGCTGCTCGACCGGGCGCAGCAGGGTGGCCAGCTCTTCCTGCAGGGCCTTGTACAGCGCCTCGCTGTCGGCCAGTTCCTTGCGCGCGACGCGCTTGGTCAGGTTCTGCACGATGGCGGTGGTGGCCTCGACGCCGACGTCGGCGGTCAGCAGGCGGGTTTCGATTTCGTCCAGCAGGTCGTCGTCGATGACCTTCTTGCCCAGGAACAGGCTGGCCATGCCCTCGCCGAGGCTGGCGCTGGTCTTCGACAGGCCCTGTTTGAGGCGGGCAAAGAAGCCAAGCTTGGAAGTTTCTGCAGCGGCAGGCCTGGGTTGCGGCTCGGGCTGCGGGGCAGGTTCGGGCTCCGGCTGGGCAACCACGAGGGGCGCTTCGGCGACCGGCTGCGGTTCGGCGGGAGCGGCGGCGGGCGCAGGCTCGACCAGCTGCGGAGCCGGTTCTGGCTCGACCGGCTGCACGGCCGGCTGCGGCGCCTCGGCAATCACCGGCGGCTCGGCTGGCGGCGCAGGCTGGACCAGTGGCTCCACCGGAACGCTGGCCGGCACCACGTCGAGCACCGGCTCGGGGGTCGGCTCGACGCTCGGCGCAAGCGGCTCGGCCTGGGCGGCGGGCGCTGGTTCGGCGGCAGGAGCAGGCTCGGCGACAACCGGTTGTTCTACCGGCTGCTCGGTTTCGGCGGCAGGTTGCTCCGCGGCCTGCGGCTTCTTGCGCAGCCAGCCGAACAGACCCTTCTTCTCCCCGGCTGGCGGGGCCTTCTTGTCGTCGTTGGAACCAAACATGTAGGGATCGAATCTCTAGGGGACGCCACGAAAGACAGGCAGCAAAAAGCCTCGAAACAGCTTTGCGAAGCCCTGAACGTGGCCGCCCGGAAAACGGATGGGTATCCTAGCATCTCCTCGCCCGCCGGGGTTAAGAGGCTGGCCGCCAGCCTGCATAGACCCCGCGGACAGCCCGAAAGGTTCAGTCCACGATGAAAACCCTTGCACGCCGCCACGCCGGCCTGCTGCTCGGTTCCCTGTTGCTGCCGCTGATGGCCGTTGCCGCCGAACCACAGCCCACCCACGAATACACCCTGGACAACGGCCTGAAGGTCGTCGTCCGCGAGGACCACCGCGCGCCCGTGGTGGTCTCCCAACTCTGGTACAAGGTCGGTTCCAGCTACGAGACGCCCGGCCTCACCGGCCTCTCCCACGCCCTGGAGCACATGATGTTCAAGGGCAGCCGCAAGCTCGGCCCCGGCCAGGCATCGCTGGTGTTGCGCGACCTCGGCGCCGAAGAGAACGCCTTCACCACCGACGACTACACCGCTTATTACCAGGTGCTGGCCCGCGACCGCCTGCCGGTAGCGCTGGAGCTGGAAGCCGACCGCATGGCGCACCTCGCCCTGCCGGCCGACCAGTTCAAGAGCGAGATCGAGGTGATCAAGGAAGAACGCCGCCTGCGCACCGAGGACAAGCCCAGCGCGCTGGCCTTCGAGCGCTTCAAGGCCGCCGCCTATCCCGCCAGCGGCTACCGCACGCCGACCATCGGCTGGATGGCCGACCTGCAGCGCATGACCATCGACGACCTGCGCCACTGGTACCAGGCCTGGTACGCGCCGAACAACGCCACCCTGGTGGTGGTCGGCGACGTGACCGGCGATGAAGTCAAAGCGCTCGCGCAGAAGTACTTCGGCGAGATTCCAAAACGCGACCTGCCCGCCGCGCGCAAGCCGCTGGAGCTGGCCGAGCCGGGCGAGCGCCGCCTGAAGCTGCATGTGCGCACCCAGCTGCCCAGCCTGATCATGGGCTTCAACGTGCCGACCCTGGGCAGCAGTGACGACTCCCGGCAGATCAACGCCCTGCGCCTGATCTCGGCGATCCTCGACGGCGGCTACAGCGCCCGCCTGGCTTCGCGACTGGAGCGCGGCGAGGAAATCGTCGCCGGCGCCTCGGCCTCCTACGACGCCTTCCCCCGCGGCGACGGTCTGTTCTTCCTTTCCGCGACGCCCAATGTGCAGACCGGCAAGACCCTCGACCAGGTCGAAGCCGCGCTGTGGAATCAGCTGGAAGACCTCAAGCAGAACCCGCCGAGCAAGGAAGAACTGGAGCGCGTCCGCGCCCAGGTCATCGCCGGGCTGGTCTACGAGCGCGACTCCATCGCCGGGCAGGCCAGCACCATCGGCGAACTGGAAAGCGTCGGCCTCGGCTGGCAACTGGCGGACAAGGACCTGGAAGCCATCCAGGCCGTCACCGCCGACGACATCCAGAAAGCCGCCCGCACCTACTTCACCCGCTCCCGCCTGACCCTTGCCCAGGTCCTGCCGGAAGTCGCCACCGACAAGGAGCCGCGCCATGAGTGAACGCAATGGCCTGCGCTACGGCCTGGTCGGGCTGATCGTCATCGCGCTGATCGCCGGACTGGTGCTGTTCGTTTCCCGTCCCGCCGCCGAGCCCGAAGCGACCGCGCCGGCGCCCGCCCCTGCACAACCAGCTGCCGCCGAAAACGCCGCGCCCACCGGCCTGCAATCGCTGGCCGAAGCCGCCGGCAAGGCGCCCAGCCACCGCAAGCTGAACATCCAGCAATGGCAGACCGCCGAAGGCGCCCGCGTGCTCTTCGTCGAAGCCCATGAACTGCCGATGTTCGACCTGCGCCTGACCTTCGCCGCCGGCAGCAGCCAGGACGGCGACACCTACGGCCTGGCCATGCTGACCAACGCCATGCTCAACGAAGGCGTGCCCGGCAAGGACACCAGCGCGATTGCCGCCGGGTTCGACGACCTGGGCGCCAACTTCGGCAACGGCTCCTACCGCGACATGGCGGTGGCCAGCCTGCGCAGCCTGAGCGAGCCGGCCAAGCGCGACGCAGCGCTGGCACTGTTCGACCAGGTGATCGGCCAACCGACCTTCCCCGAAGACGCCCTGGCGCGCATCAAGAACCAGGTCATGGCCGGCTTCGAATACCAGAAACAGAACCCCGGCAAGCTGGCGGGCCTGGAACTGTTCAAGCGGCTCTATGGCGATCATCCGTACGCCCATTCCAGCGACGGCAACGAAAAGTCGGTGCCCAAGATCAGCGTCGCCCAGCTGCGCGCCTTCCACCAGAAAGCCTACGCCGCCGGCAACGTGGTCATTGCGCTGGTCGGCGACCTGACCCGCGAGCAGGCCGAAGCCATCGCCGGCAGCGTCTCCAAGTCACTGCCCAAGGGTCCCGCCCTGCCCGCGCCGGGCGAGCCGCAGACGCCCAAGGCCGGCGTCACCCACATCGAGTTCCCCTCCAAGCAGACCCAGCTGATGCTGGCGCAGCTGGGCATCACCCGTAACGATCCGGACTACGCCGCGCTCTACCTGGGCAACCAGATCCTCGGTGGCGGCGGCTTCGGCACGCGACTGATGGACCAGGTGCGCGAGAAGCGCGGCCTGACCTACGGCGTGTACTCCGGCTTCACCGGCATGCAGTCGCGCGGGCCGTTCACCATCGGCCTGCAGACCCGCGCCGAAATGAGCGAAGGTACCCTCAAGCTGGTGCAGGACATCGTCCGCGACTACCTCGACAAGGGCCCGACGCAGAAGGAACTGGACGACGCCAAGCGCGAGCTGGCCGGCAGCTTCCCGCTGTCCACCGCGAGCAACGCCGACATCGTCGGCCAACTGGGCGCCATCGGCTTCTACAACCTGCCGCTGGATTACCTGGAAACCTTCCTCAGCCAAGTCCAGGGCCTGAGCGTGGAGCAGGTGAAGGAAGCGATGCGCCGCCACCTCGACCCGGACGCCTTCGTCATCGTCACCGCCGGCCCCACCGTGCCGCAGCAACCGCTGCCGCCGCCCACCGACAAACCCGCCGCGCAACCCGCCGGCGTACCGGAGCACTGATGAGCAAACGACCCGGCGGCGCCCCGCGCGCCGCACAGAAGCCTCACGGCGGCCAGGGCCAGCTGCGCATCATCGGCGGCGAATGGCGCAGCCGGCGCTTCGCCTTCCCCGACGGCCCGGGCCTGCGCCCGACGCCGGACCGGGTGCGCGAGACGCTGTTCAACTGGCTCGCCGCCTATGTCCCCGGCGCCCGTGTGCTCGACCCCTTCGCCGGCAGCGGTGCGCTGTTCCTCGAAGCGCTATCGCGCGGCGCCAGCGCAGGCCTTGCGCTGGATACCAACGGCGACGCCGTGGCCGCGCTGCGCAGCACGCTCGACACGCTCAAGTGCGGCAACGGCCAACTGTTGATGACCGACTCGCTGCGCTACCTCGATGCCCCGGCTTCGCAAGCCTTCGACCTGGTCTTCCTCGACCCGCCCTTCCACCAGGACCTGCTGCAGAACGCCTGCCGCCTGCTGGAAGAGCGCGGCTGGCTGGCCAAGGACGCGTGGATCTACACCGAAAGCGAAGCCGTGCCCTCCAGCCTCGGCCTACCGGGCAACTGGCGGCTGCATCGGGAAAAGACAGCCGGCTCGGTGCATTACGCGCTGTGGCAACGGGAGGACTGAACCGGTCAGATGGATTTGCCGATGTCGACGGAGCTGACGCGGGTCAGCTCCACGCCATCCACCACCATTTTCCACTGGCTGCCATCCCGATGAGGCGGCTTCGACACCTTGAAATGGGTATCGAGGAACCCGACACCCACGGTAAACCCATCGGCGTCATAGCTCTTGATCGGCGCCTCGATGGAGCGCGAGCCGCCACCCGAAAGGCGCTTGTAGGCAACACGCCCATCCGCCGTGATGAGCAAGCTCATTTGCGCCGAGCGCCAATCCCCGACGTACGACTTGTGATCCTGAGGCACCGGCTCGCCACAGGCCACCAGCCAAAACGCCAGGCTCAGCGCCGCGATTTTCTTCCACATGCCTCCCCTCCTTTTCATGGGTGCGCCGCGCCGAGGGAGTGCAAGACATCCATCGCGGGGCTGACTTGGCGTTACTATCGCAGCTTGTCCGCCCCCATTGCTCAATGATGACCATACTCTCCCCGTTCAAACCCGCCTGGTGGCTACCCGGCCCGCACCTGCAGACCCTGTATGGCTCGCTCCTGCGCCAGTTGCCCAGCCTCCAGCGCACCCGCGAGCGCCTGTGGCTGGAAGACGGCGACTTCATCGACCTCGACTGGCACGGCCCGCACGAGGCGGATGCGCCGCTGGTGCTGGCGCTGCATGGGCTGACCGGCTCGTCGTCCTCGCATTACATCCTCGGCCTGCAGCAGCAACTCGCCGCGCAGGGCTGGGCCAGCGTGGCGCTGAACTGGCGCGGCTGCTCGGGGGAATCGAACCTGTTGCCGCGTGGTTATCACTCCGGCGTCAGCGAGGATCTCGCCTCGGTAGTCGCCCATGTTCGTGCCAAGCGGCCGATGGCGCCGCTCTATGCGGTGGGTTACTCGCTGGGCGGCAATGTGCTGCTCAAGTACCTGGGCGAATCCTCGGATAGCTGCCCGCTGAAAGGCGCGGTCGCGGTGTCGGTGCCGTTCCGCCTCGACCAGTGTGCGGATCGCATCGGCATCGGCTTCTCCAAGGTCTACCAGGCGCACTTCATGCGCGAACTGGTGGCCTACGTGCAGACCAAGCGCCAGGCCTTCGCCGCCGGCGGCCACGCGGAAAACCTCGCTGCGCTCGAGCGCCTCGGCCCGCTGGACGGCATGCGCACCTTCTGGGACTTCGACGACCGGGTGACCGCGCCGCTGCACGGTTTCGCCGATGTACACGATTACTACCGGCGCGCCTCCAGCCGCTATTACCTGGGCGGCATCCGGGTGCCGACGCTGGTCATCCAGTCCAGCGACGACCCGTTCATCCATGCCGACAGCGTGCCGCAGCCGGACGAGCTTTCCGCGTCGACGCAACTGGAGCTGCTGGCCCACGGCGGCCACGTCGGCTTCATCGGCGGCTCCCCCGCGCGCCCGGACTATTACCTGGAGCGCCGCATCCCGCAGTGGCTGCGCGAACGACGCGAAGCCTGACTGCGCTGGATCAGCCCAGCAGAACGGGAATGAGGCAGACTGAAATTGCACCAGGAAGGAAACGCCAGAAAGGAGCGCCGCCATGCACGACACGCCGCTGACGATCCTGCACAACCCGGCACTGAGCGACGCCCAGTGCGCCGGTATTGCCTCGCTGTACCGCGCCGTGGGCTGGGGCTCCCCCGGCAGCACCGCGGAACTGCGCGATCTCTATGAATTCTCCAGCTACTTCCTGCTGGCCCTGGACGGCGACCAGGTCCTCGGTCTGCTGCGTGCGGAAAGCGAGACGGCGCAGACCACCTGGCTGGCGGAGATCGCCGTGCTGCCAGGCTTCCAGTCGCGCGGGATAGGCCTGGCGCTGATGGCGCGCTTCCTCGCCGACCACCCGAACCGCACGCTCTACACGGACGCCACCGAGGGTGTGGAAGAGTTCTTCCTGCGCCATGGCATCGCCCTGCGGCGACCTCGGGTACCGGGGCCGCGCAAGATCGACGCCTGAACGAAACTCAGTCTTCCAGAGGCACGTACAACCGGTCGAACACCGCCGCCACCGCCTCGCGGAACGCCGGCGAGATGTGGCCGCTTTCCAGCGCCAGCACCTGGTAGATGCCGCGACGCATCAGCGCTTCGCTGAGGTCGCTGGCCACCTCGCGGGTGGTGCACAGGTAGCGCACCCAGGAGGTGAGGATGATCCAGGCGTTCAGGGTCAGCGCTTCGAGCTGCGGTTCGTCCATCTGCAGGATGCCGGCATCGACGAAGCCGCGGTAGATCGCCTTGGCGTTGTCCATGGCGCGACGAGCGAAGGTGCGGTAGGCAGCGGCCAGCTCCGGGTCGGAGTCCAGCAGGTGCTCCAGGTCGCGGTGCAGGAAGCGGTAGTGCCACATCGCGGCGAGCAGCGCCTCGAGGTAGAAGGTCTTGTCCTCCACCGTCAGCGCGCGGCCCTCGGGCAGATGCAGGAACTGGTCGACGTGGCGTTCGTACTCGGCGAACAGCTGGGCGATGATCACCTGCTTGTTGCGGTAGTGGTAGTAAAGGTTGCCCGGCGAGATGCCCAGGTGCGCGGCGATGTGGTTGGTGGTGACGCTACGCTCGCCCTGGGCGTTGAACAGCTCCAGGCTGGCCTGGGCGATGCGGTCACGGGTATTGATGCGTGGTGCCATTCGCGAAACTCATCGAAGCGGATTGCAGGGTCGTTTTGCCCGGTGCGGTGGACGCCAAAGGTACACCGATTGCTACCGCGTAACACCCAAGGCGGCCCGCCCAACTTTTCGTTGGCTGGGTCTGATGGCGCGAAAACGGCATGCTGATTGACACTCTAGAGCAATTGCTCTAAAAAACCAGCGACAGTATAAAAACGCGAAGCATCCGAGATTCCTGTGTGAATCCCCGGAAAGCTTCCCCACCCGCTTCCGCCCAGGAGCCCGTCATGGTTGCCGATATCGCCTACCTGCAGCAGACCCAGCAGCAGATCAGCCAGCTGGAAACCCTTCTCGAACGCCAGCGCCAGGCCTATCGCGCGAACCCGATGCCGGACGCCGGCCAGCGCATCCAGTGGCTGAAGAGCCTCGCCAACCTGCTGGTGACCGAACAGAAGGCGATCATCGACGCCATCAACGCCGACTTCAGCAACCGTTCTGCCGACGAAACCCTGCTCGCCGAAGTGCTGCCCAGCCTGCACGGCGTGCACTACGCCACCAAACGCGTGAGAAAGTGGATGAAGCCCTCGCGCCGCAGCGTGGGCATGCAGTTCATGCCGGCCTCGGCCAAGGTCATCTACCAGCCGCTGGGCGTAGTGGGCGTGATCGTGCCGTGGAACTACCCGCTGTTCCTCGCCATCGGCCCGCTGACCGGGGCGCTGGCCGCCGGCAACCGGGTGATGATCAAGATGAGCGAATCCACCCCGGAATCCGCCCGCGTGCTGAAGGATCTGCTGGCCAAGGTCTTCCCCGAGGACCTGGTCGCCGTGGTGCAGGGCGAAGTGGATGTCGGCGTCGCCTTCTCCAAGCTGCCTTTCGACCACCTGCTGTTCACCGGTGCCACCAGCGTCGGCAAGCACGTGATGCGCGCCGCCGCCGAGAATCTCACCCCGGTGACCCTGGAACTGGGCGGCAAGTCGCCGGCCATCGTCTCGGCCAGCGTGCCGATGAAGGACGCCGCCGAGCGCATCGCCTTCGGCAAGTCGCTCAACGCCGGGCAGACCTGCGTGGCACCGGACTACGTGCTGGTGCCGCAGAACCGCGTCAACGAGTTCGTCGAGAGCTACCGCCAGGTGGTCCAGGGCTTCTTCCCGACACTGGAAAACAACCCGGACTACACCGCGATCATCAACGAGCGCCAGCTGTCGCGCCTGAACGGCTACCTCGCCGACGCCCAGGCCCGCGGCGCCACCGTCATCCCGTTGTTCCCGCAGGCCCAGGGCCGCCGCCTGCCGCAGGCGCTGGTGCTGAACGTGACCGACGAGATGAAGATCATGCAGGAAGAGATCTTCGGCCCGCTGCTGCCGGTGATCCCCTACCAGACCCTCGACCAGGCGCTCAGCTACGTCAACGAGCGCGATCGGCCGCTGGCCCTGTATTTCTTCGGCTATGACAAGCGCGAGCAGGACCACGTACTGGCGCAGACCCACTCCGGCGGCGTGTGCCTCAACGACACCCTGCTGCACGTCGCCCAGGACGACATGCCCTTCGGCGGCGTCGGCCCCTCCGGCATGGGCCACTACCACGGCCACGAAGGCTTCCTGACCTTCTCCAAGGCCAAGGGCGTATTCAGCAAGCCGCGCTTCAACGCTGCGCGGGTGATCTACCCACCCTACGGTAAATCGCTGCAGAAGCTGGTCTACAAGCTGTTCATTCGCTGACCGGCACCCTCCAAGACACAGGCGGAAAAACAAGAATGACAGACACCTCCCTGAGCGCGCCGGGACTCTCCCGGCGCGGCGTGCTCAAGATCGGCCTGCTGGGCGGGGCCTTCCTCGCCACGGCGGGCGTTACCGCCAGCCTCAGCGGCTGCTCCGCCAGCACTCCGGCCAATGGCTTTGCCGTGCTGCGCGATTCCGACCTGCCGTTCCTGCGCGCGCTGATCCCGGTGATGCTGGCCGGCGCCTTGCCCGCCGAGCGCATGGCCGAGGCGGTCAAAGGCACCCTCCAGAGCCTGGACAACAGCCTCAACCACCTCTCCCCGGAAATGCTCAAGCTCACCGTGCAACTGTTCGACGTGCTCGCCCTGCCGATCACCCGCGGGCCGCTCACCGGCATCTGGGGCAGCTGGGACAACGCCAGCGCGCAGGATGTGCAGAACTTCCTGAACCGCTGGCAGAACAGCTTCATCTCCCTGCTGAAGATGGGCCACAGCTCGCTGCTGCAACTGGTGATGATGGCCTGGTACAGCCGCCCGGAATCCTGGGGCCACTGCGGCTACCCCGGCCCGCCGAAAATCTGATTTCGCCAGAACAACAAGAATTCGCCTGAGAGATTTCCGATGCCCGTACCCGATCTGTTCGCCGAGGGCCTGGCCCGCGGCTGGAAAGTCCACAATGGCTCGCGCCTGGACAAGGACCTGACCCTGGAGGCCGACGTGGTGATCGTCGGCACCGGCGCCGGCGGCGGCACCACTGCCGAAACCCTCAGCGCCGCCGGCTACAAGGTGCTGCTGGTGGAAGAAGGCCCGCTCAAGACCAGCAGCGACTTCAAGATGCAGGAAGCCGACGCCTACCCGAACCTGTACCAGGAAGGCATCGGCCGGATGAGCAAGGACGGCGCCATCACCATTCTCCAGGGCCGCGCCGTGGGCGGCACCACCCTGGTCAACTGGACCTCCAGCTTCCGCACCCCCGAGCCGACCCTGGAACACTGGGCCAAGGAACACGGCGTGAAGGGCCACAGCGTCGCCGAAATGGCGCCCTGGTTCGAGAAGATGGAACAGCGCCTGGGCGTCGCGCCCTGGATCATGCCGCCCAACGCCAACAACGACGTGATCCGCAACGGCTGCGAGAAGCTCGGCCTGCACTGGAAGGTCATCCCGCGCAACGTCCGTGGCTGCTGGAACATCGGCTACTGCGGCATGGGCTGCCCGACCAACGCCAAGCAATCGATGCTGGTCACCACCATTCCGGCCACCCTGGAGAAAGGCGGCGAACTGCTGTTCCTCGCCCGCGCCGACCGCCTGCTGCTCGACGGCAACAAGGTCAGCGGCCTGGAATGCTCGGCCATGGACGAGCGCTGCGTCGCCCCCACCGGCCGCAAGATCACCATCAAGGCGCGTCACTACGTGCTCTCCGGCGGCGGCATCAATACCCCGGCGATCCTCCTGCGCTCCAAGGCGCCGGACCCGAACGGCCGCGTCGGCCAGCGCACCTTCCTGCACACGGTGAACTTCAGCGCCGCCCTGTTCGACGAAGTGATCAACCCGTTCTACGGCGCACCGCAGTCGATCTATTCCGACCACTTCCAATGGGACGACGGCGCCACCGGACGCATGTCCTACAAGCTGGAAGTACCGCCGCTGCAACCGGCGCTCAGCGCCACCTTGCTCGGCCGCTTCGGCGAAGACAATGCGCTGCGCATGGAGCAGTTGCCGCACACCAACGTGATCCTCGCGCTGATGCGCGACGGCTTCCATCCGGACAGCGCAGTGGGCTCCGTCAGCCTGCGCGGTGACGATACCCCGGTGCTCGACTACCAGATGACCGATTACACCTGGGACGGTATCCGCCGCGCCTTCCACACCATGGCCGACATCCAGTTTGCCGCTGGCGCCAAGGCCGTGCTGCCGCTGCACGCCGACGCCGGCTACGTGAAGACTGCCAAGGAAGCACACGAGCTGATCGACAGCCTGAGCCTGGAGCTGTACCGCACCCGCCTGGGCAGTGCCCACGTGATGGGCGGCTGCGCCATGGGCGAGGACCCGACGCAGTCGGTGTGCGACAGCCTCGGCCGCCACCACCAGCTGGAGAACCTGTCGATCCACGATGGCTCGCTGTTCCCCACCAGCATCGGCGCCAACCCGCAGCTCTCGGTCTACGGCCTCACCGCGCAACTGGCCGACGCCCTGGCCAAGCGGCTGGGTTGACGCTCCCTGCGCAATTGCTCTTCGTAGGAGCGAGCTAGCTCGCTCCTACCTGGTTTGCCGCGCAAGAATCCGCGCACGGGCTCTGGCACGGGGCTTGTGCGTGACTCATGGGTCTCTCGCCGCCAATCTCAGGTAGTCCGCTCACGGAAGCACTACCAAGGTCGCTTGGCCCCACGGACATGCTGCGTTACCATCCGCCCGCTATTGCACCCGCCTGCCAACAAGAGCCGACCAGGACGCCGCGATGAATCGAGTGTTGTACCCGGGTACCTTCGACCCCATCACCAAAGGCCATGCCGATCTGGTCGAACGCGCCTCGCGACTGTTCGACCAGGTGATCATTGCCGTCGCCGCCAGCCCCAAGAAGAATCCCCTGTTCCCGCTGGAACAGCGCGTCGAGCTGGCCCGCCAGGTCACCTCGCACCTGCCCAATGTAGAAGTCGTCGGCTTCTCCACGCTGCTCGCGCATTTCGCCAAGGAGCAGAATGCGAACATCCTGCTGCGCGGCCTGCGCGCGGTGTCGGATTTCGAGTACGAGTTCCAGCTGGCCAACATGAACCGCCAGCTCGCACCCGACCTGGAAAGCATGTTCCTCACGCCGTCGGAGAAGTATTCCTTCATCTCCTCCACCCTGGTGCGCGAGATCGCGGCCCTGGGCGGCGACATCACCAAATTCGTCCATCCCGCGGTGGCCAGCGCCCTGGCCGAGCGCTTCAAGCGCTGATCCGCACGCCGCCAAGGATGGCGGTTTCCGTCAGTTGACTCCCTGACTGCGTGCACTGCGCGCGCCGATACGGCACAATTTCATCCTTGTTGCTACCGATCGCCATGGCAGCCGCCCTGGTTGGAGTTGTATCGATGTCCCTGAAAATCACTGACGATTGCATCAACTGCGACGTCTGCGAACCCGAGTGCCCCAATGCCGCGATCTCCCAGGGCGAGGAGATCTACGTCATCGACCCGAACCTGTGCACCGAATGCGTCGGCCACTATGACGAGCCGCAGTGCCAGCAGGTCTGCCCGGTCGACTGCATTCCCCTCGACGAAACCCATGTCGAGAGCAAGGAAGAGCTGATGGAGAAGTACAAGAAGCTCACCGGCAAGGCCTGACTTCGCGCGATTCGACACTTTTTCATTGAGTTCTCACAAACCTGCGGCGCCGTGGATTGTCTATCCTCCACCTTCGCCCCATTTGGTTTTCCAGCCGGCAATGCCGGCGGTTCGTGAGATGCCATGTCCTCGTTGAACTCCCGCTCCCGCGCCTCCCTGCTCAGCTTCTGCAGCCTGCTGCTGCTCAGCTTCGCGCTGCACGCCGCGGAACACCCGGCCCAGGCCAGCGTCGCCACGGCGCATCCGTCCGCCACTGTCGCGGGCCTTGAAACACTCGCCGACGGCGGCAACGCCTTCGACGCCGCCGTGGCCATCGCCGCCGCGCTGGCGGTGGCCGAACCCTACGGCTCAGGCCTGGGCGGCGGCGGTTTCTTCCTGCTGCGCAAGGCCGGCAGCCCGCCGACCTACCATTTCATCGACGCCCGCGAGCGCGCCCCGCTGGCCGCTCACGCGCGGATGTACGAGCGCAACGGCAAGGTCGATCCGCAGCTGTCGCTCAACGGCCCTCTGGCCGCCGGCATCCCCGGCCTGCCCGCCGCCCTGGCGGACATCACCAGCCGCTACGGCCGCAAGACCCTGGCGAACAACCTGGTGCCGGCGATCCGCCTGGCCACCGATGGCGTGTCCATCGACCGTGTCTACATCGACCGCGCCTCCTGGCGTCTCGACGCGATGCGCCAGGACCGTGAGACCGCACGCATTTTCCTCGACCAGGGCAACCTGCCCGAGGAATACAGCCTGATGCGCCAGCCGCAACTGGCCAACACCCTGGAGAAACTCGCGCGCTATGGTCGCATCGGCTTCTACGAAGGCGAGACCGCGCAGAAGCTGGTGGAAGGCGTGCGCGCCGCCGGTGGCGTGTGGAGCCTGGAGGACCTCGCCAGCTACCGCACCGTCGAGCGCCAGGCGCTGCGCTACCCGCTGGCCGACGGCAAGGAACTGATCAGCGCCCCGCCGCCCTCCGCCGGTGGCGTCGCCCTCGCGCAGAGCCTGGGCATGCTGCAGCAGCTGCCCTGGCAGAAGGCCGAACCCGTGCAGCGCGTCCACTACGTCGTCGAAGCCCTGCGCCGCGCCTACCGCGACCGTGGCCTGCTGGGCGACCCGGACCGCGTCGCCAACCCGGTCAACCAACTGCTCGCACCGGATTACCTGAAGCGCCTGGCCGCCGGCATCGATCCGCAACGCGCCACGCCCAGCTCTTCGCTGCCACCCGCGCCCGCCTGGCGCGAGGGCGATCACACCACCCACTTCGTGGTAATGGACGCCGACGGCAACGCCGTTGCTGCCACGCTGTCGGTCAACCTGCCCTTCGGCGCGGCCTTCACCGTGCCCGGCACCGGCGTGCTGCTCAATGACGAGATGGACGACTTCGCCACCGACGTCAGCGGCGCCAACGCCTACCAGTTGGCCGGCAGCCAGGCCAACGCGGTGGCCGCCGGCAAGCGCCCGCTGTCGAGCATGAGCCCGAGCTTCATCGAAAGCCCCACCGAGCTGGCCGCCTTCGGCACGCCCGGCGGCAGCCGAATTCCCAGCATGGTGTTGCTGGCGATGCTCGATTACCTGGACGGCAAGCCGGTGCAGCGCTGGGTGTCTTCGCCGCGCTACCACCACCAGTTCCTACCGGACGTGATCGAGCACGAACCACGCGCCTTCAGCGCTGCCGAAGCGGCCGACCTGCAGCGCCGTGGCTACACGCTCAAGGATGTGGGTCGCGCCTATGGCAACCAGCAGGTCCTGCTGTGGAACAAGAAGTCCGGCGAGGTGCAGTCCGCCAGCGATCCGCGCGGCATCGGCCTGGCCACCGAACTGGCGGCACCGCTGCGCTGACCAGGGATTCCTCAGGGCAGGATGAGGCCGGGCGCTTCGGCCTCGCCCGGCTCGAACAGGCCATGTTCGGTGCCCAGTTGCAGCACATTGCGCAGGCTCTGGATGATGCGGCTGACGTAGCCCAGATCGTTCATCAGCGAGCTCATCTGCAGGCCATCCAGCTCGTGCCGGCGCACCGCAGCGAACAGACGCTGGCGGAAGGCACCGTCGAATTCGGCGGCGCTTTCGTCGAGCAGCTGCAGGCGTGCCGCCAGCGCCTCTTGCGGTAGATCGCCGCCAATCAGCGAACCCAGCGCACGTACTTCCCGCAGCATCGAGATCAGATGCCGGCGCAGCTCGACATAGGTATCGCGCAGCACCGAAGGCTCGCCCTGCAGAGCCTGCCCCAGGTTCTTCTGCAGATGCTTGGCGTCCTTCACGGCATCCACCAGCTGTAGCGCCACCACCTGGCAGGACAGCCAGAAGCGCTGGTGTTCCTCGTCCAGAGGGACTTCGAGGCGCCCCATGAAGCTCAGCAGATCGCCATAAACTCCCTTGATATGGCGCTGGTAGAGCACTTCCGCGCCCAGCGCATGGCGGTCGGGCGCCGCGCGCAGTTCGTTCTCGTCGATGCGCGGCTGGCTGAGCATGTCCACCGGCAGGTAGAGCGCGTGGCAGATCACCTCGATGCTCAACCGACCGAGGTGTCGCAACTCCTGGAGTACCGCGCTGGCAGCGGCATCGGCGGAATCCAGCGCGCGCTCGTTGAGGTAGCGCGCATGGGTGCGCTCGATGCTCGGCATGGCCGGCGCCATGTCGGTGATCAGCACGGCCGGCTCCTCCACTTCCGGCAACCAGCGCACCAGGGCATTGGCCAACGCGCCCTGCAATGGCCAGAACAACGCCACGCCCATGCCATTGAACAGCGTATGGAACAGCGCCAGCTGGATCATCGGGTTGTCCGCCAGGCCCAGCGGCGTCACCAGCCAGTGCACCAGCCAGGTCAACGGCGACAACAGCAGGAAGGCCAGCACCCCGGTCACGACATTGAACAGTACATGGGCCAGCGCCAGCCGCTGCCCGCTGCGATTGCCGCCCAGGGAGCCGACGAAGGCCGTGGTGACGCTGCTGCCGACGTTCGAGCCGATGGCGATGGCCAGGCTCTGGCCCAGCTCCAGTTGCCCGCCGGCCAGGGCTGCCAGGGTCAGCATCAGCGTGGCGTGGCTGGATTGCAGGACCACGGTGATGAGCAGGCCGAAGGTCACGAACAGCAGTGCGCCGAGCATGCCTTCGGCACGCAGCTCGCTCATGTCCATGGCATCGCCGAAGCTCTGGAAGCCTTCCTTGATCTGGTCGATGCCCAGGAAGATGAAGGCGATCCCCAGCAGGATGCGCCCGGCGGCCTTGCTCTTGGCGCCGTTGAAACCCAGCAGGATGCCGAACACCAGCAATGGCAGCGCCAGCGGACTCAGGCTGAGATTCTGCCCGGCCAGTGCCAGCAGCCAGATACCGCTGGTGGCGCCCAGGTTGGCGCCGAACAGGATCGCGATTCCCCCCGCCAGCTGGATCAGCCCGGTGCTGATGAAGGCGATGGTGAGCAGCGAAACCAGTGTCGAGGATTGCAGCAGGAAGGTGCCGAAGAGGCCGAACAGCAGGCTCTTGCCACGCGTCGCGGTGCTCTTTTCCAGCCAGCGTTCGAGTTGGCTGCCGGCAAGATCGCGCAGCCCTTCTTCCAGGCACTGCATGCCGAACAGGAACAGCGCCAGGCCCGCTCCCAACTGCAGCAGGCCGGCACTGGACCAGAAGGTGTAGCCCAGGACTATAGCGACCAGCAGCAGAAGCAGCGGACGCAGGTGCTTCTTCAGGCCGCTCAGGTTCATGGTCTACCCACAGGACTCACCCGGCAAGCCGGGCCGGCGAGGCGGCCAAGCCGCCCCGGAACGGGACGACGGATCAGTCTTTCTTGTAGCCGCTGGTGGTGCAGCCCAGGCAGCGCACGAAGGCGGCCTTGCCCGGATCGACGACCAGCGCCTGGCCAGCTTCCTTGATATTGCCGCCGGCCGCGCTGAATGGCAGGGTCACCACGAAAGCAGCGGTGCCCACCACGGTGGCGGCGATCAGCAGCGGACGAGCGAAAATCAGGTCGCCCATCATCGCGTAGGCCGGCGGGGCCTCTACGGTGTAGGTCGGGTCGCCACTGACGTTGCTCACCGCGTCCTGAGCAACGGCCGGCAGCACCGAGAATGCGCAGGTCAGTGCCATTGCAGTGGCGGTGGTGCGGAACAGGTTCATGGAAGGAAGTCCTTTTTTGTTTAGTTGGGCAGGCAGACTGCCATAACTATAACAGCGCTCCATGACTTGTCGCGTGACAGCCTTCAATCGCCGAAGAATGCGTATTCCGGCTTTTTCGGTACGAATGGCCGGTAAAAGGCCTGCATCCGCCGAAGGTCCCCTGACTCGTCGCCGGTGGGCCAGAAAGGTTCGCCGATCACGATGCGCCGGCCGGGATAATCCAGCGCCGCCAGGACGATGGGGACACCCGCGCCACGGGCGATGTGGTAGAAGCCCATTTTCCAGCGCTCGACCTTACGGCGCGTACCCTCCGGGGAGAGGATCAGCATCATCTCGCGGTTGTCGCGGAAGGCCTGGATTGCCTGGTCCACCGTATTCAGCTTGAGGTGCCGCTGGATCGGGATGCCGCCCCAGCGGCGCATCAGAGCGCCGAAGGGCGCGCGGAAGAGGGTGTGCTTACCGAACCAGCGGGCGTTCAGCCGCAGCACGAACTTGACCGCGAGAAACAACACGAAATCCCAGTTGGAGGTGTGGTGCGCGCCGATCACCACGAACTTGTCGAGTGGCGGCAACGCGCCTTCGATACGCCAGCCGGCCACGCGCAGCATACTGTGGCCGAGTGCCTCGGCGAATGGGTTGCGGGGCAGATAGTTACCGGACATGAATCACCTGTAGCCCCTTCGTCGGGGGCCATTGTTGTTATGGCAGAAGGTGGAGTGGCAGATCGGGGCGGCAGCTTAACGGCAGCCCCGCGGCCTCAGCGTTGGCAGCGCGGACAGTAGACGCTGGCGCGCTGGCCGAGGCGCACTTCGCGCAGGGTCGAGCCGCAGACCTTGCAGGGTTCGCCACCGCGCCCGTAGGCGAAGAGTTCCTGCTGGAAGTAGCCGGGCTGGCCGTCGCCGCCGACGAAATCGCGCAGCGTGGTACCGCCGCGCTCAATGGCAATGGCAAGGATTCGCTTGATCTCCTGGGCAAGCTTCACGTAGCGCGCCCGCGAGATGGTCCCCGCCTCGCGGCGCGGGTCGATGCCGGCGGCGAACAGCGCCTCGGTGGCGTAGATGTTGCCCACCCCGACCACCACAGCGTTGTCCATGATGAAGGGCTTCACCGCCATGCTGCGGTTGCGCGACAGCTGGAACAGTCGCTCGCCTTCGAAGGCGTCGGTCAGCGGCTCCGGGCCCAGGTGGCGCAGCAGTTCATGTTCCAGCGGCGTCAGACTCCAGAGCAGCGCACCGAAGCGGCGCGGGTCGGTGTAGCGCAGCGCCATGCCTGATTCCAGCTCGATATCCACATGCTCGTGGCGCGCTGCCGGCGTGCCGCACTCCACCAGGCGCAGGCTGCCGGACATACCCAGGTGGCTGATCAGCGTGCCCACTTCGGCATTGAGCAAGAGGTACTTGGCACGCCGCTCCACCTGCACGATGCGCTGCCCGGACAGACGTACGTCGAGGTCCTCGGGAATCGGCCAGCGCAAACGACGCTCACGGACGACCACGCGGCTGACGCGCTGGCCTTCGAGATGGGGCGCTATGCCCCGGCGGGTGGTTTCGACTTCAGGTAATTCGGGCATGGATCACTACTGCGTAGGAGCTTTTCTGTAGGTTCAGTCCAGCGCGCGGGCCAGCTGGATCAGATCGTCGCGCCATTCGGCCGCCTTGGGCAGCGCCAGGAAGGACTCGTTGAGAAAACCTTCCCGCGCCTCGTAGGTAAAAGGCTCGCCCTTGGTATCCAGCACCTCGCCGCCGGCGCCTTCCAGCACACCCTGGGCGGCTGCCGTGTCCCACTGGCTGGTTGGCGCCAGGCGCGGGTAGCAGTCCGCCGAGCCTTCGGCGAGCAGGCAGAACTTCAGCGAACTGCCGATGTTGGCCAGGTTCAGGTCGCCAAAGCGCTGCGCGAGGCCGGACAGCAGGCTTTCCTGCTGCGGGCTGGAATGGCGCTTGCTGGCCACCACGGTAAAGACATCTTCCGGGCTGCTGCGTACCTCGATGGCCTCGGGCTCGCCGCCACGCTCTTCGCGCCAGGCGCCAAGGCCGGTACCACCGTAGTAGCAGCGGCCGCTGGCGGGGATACCGACTACGCCGAAGATCACGCGCCCGTGCTCGATGAGCGCGACGTTGACGGTGAATTCGTCACTGCCGGAAATGAACTCCTTGGTGCCGTCCAGCGGGTCCACCAGCCACCAGCGGCTCCACTGGGCCCGTTGCTCCAGGGGAATGTCGCAATCCTCCTCGGACAACACCGGCACATCCGGCGCCAGCGCGCGCAGGCCGTCGGCCAGCAGGCGGTGGGCGGCCAGGTCGGCGGCGGTCACCGGCGATTCGTCGGACTTGCTCTGGACATCCAGGTCGCCCTGCCAGAACGGCAGGATCACATCGCCCGCCTTATGCACCAGGTCGATCACGGCAGGTAGGAAGGCATTCATCACGGTTGGAACTCCCCTCGTTGGGTCAACAGGTCGCGCACCAGGTAGAGCGCGGCCAGGGCACGCCCTTCACTGAACTGGGCATTCTGCGCGAGGCTGGAGAGCTCGCGCAGGCTGATCCTGTCCACGCCCATGGGCTCGGGTTCGTCGCCGGGCAGCGATTCTTCGTAGAGGTCACGGGCGAGCACCACCTGGATGCGCTGACTCATGTAGCCGGGCGACAGAGACAGCTCGGTGATGTATTCCAGCTGACGGGCGCCGTAACCGGCTTCTTCCTTCAGCTCGCGGTTGGCGGCGTCGAGGATGTCCTCACCCGGCTCCACCAGGCCCTTGGGCAACGAAAGCTGGTATTCGTCGACCCCGGCGCAATACTCCTCCACCAGCACGGCGTGCTCGCCGTCGAGCATGGCGATCACCATCACAGCACCGTAGCCCTGCCCCTTGCCAACCAGGCGCTCGTAGGTCCGTTCGACGCCATTGGAGAAGCGCAACTGCAGCTCCTCGACGGCGAAAAGCCGGCTTCTGGCAACGATCTCTCGAGCGAGGACCGTGGGTTTCTGACGCATGGGGCGACTCCTGGGGGTGGCCGGGTCGGCTATGATAACCCGCCTTTTCCGATTCTCCGTGTCAGATATCGCGCCGATTCCGTCCATCGGCGGCGCAATTGCGACACCCTTTTGCGA
The DNA here is from genome assembly GCF_020401845.1 of Pseudomonas sp. HS-18. Taxonomy (NCBI): domain Bacteria; kingdom Pseudomonadati; phylum Pseudomonadota; class Gammaproteobacteria; order Pseudomonadales; family Pseudomonadaceae; genus Pseudomonas; species Pseudomonas sp. HS-18. The sequence continues at coordinate 416,791 of NZ_CP084413.1, read as the reverse complement.
AAGCCCAGCATGCCACGCCTGCCCTGGAACCGGATCGACACCGTCCTGCTCGACATGGACGGCACCCTGCTCGATCTGCATTTCGACAACCACTTCTGGCTCGAACACCTGCCGCAACGGTACGCCGAGCACCACGGCATCAGCCGCGCCCAGGCCGATGCCGAACTGCTGCCGCTGTTCCGTGACAACGCCGGGCTGCTCAACTGGTATTGCCTGGACTTCTGGAGCCGCGAGCTCAAGCTGTCGATCATGGACCTCAAGCGCGAGGTCGCCCACCTGATCGCACTGCGTCCGGACGCCGATTTCTTCCTTGCGCAACTGCGCGAGCACGGCAGGCGCGCGGTGCTGATCACCAATGCGCACCGCGATTCGCTGTCGCTGAAGATGCAACGAGTGGAGCTGGCGCCCTGGCTCGATCGGTTGATCAGCTCCCATGACTACGGCTTCCCCAAGGAAGACCAGCAGTTCTGGCAGGCACTGCGTGCGGACGTCGACTTCGACCCGGCGCGCAGCCTTTTCATCGACGACAGCCTGCCGATCCTGCGCGCGGCGCGGACCTTCGGCATCGGCCATCTGCTTGCAGTACGCCAGCCCGACAGCCGCCAGGGGCCGAAGGACACCGAGGAATTCGCTGCCCAGGAAGACTACCGGGCACTGCTCGAAGGCTTGTGAGGGGCGCAGAAACAACGAGCCCGGCACTGGGCCGGGCTCGGGGACATCACTCCGGAATCCGCAGCACCTGGCCGGGATAGATCTTGTCCGGATGACTGAGCATCGGCTTGTTCGCCTCGAAAATCTTGTTGTAGAGGTTGGCGTTGCCGTACTCCGCCTTGGCGATGGCGCTGAGCGTATCGCCCTTCTTCACGGTGACGAAACGCGCCTCGGCAGCCGGCGTAGCGACGGTGATGTGGTCTTCCACGCCCGACACGCCCGCGACGTTGCCCAGCGCCAGCAGGATCTTCTCCTTCTCTTCCTGGCTGGCCACTTCACCGGTGGCGATCACCTTGTCACCTTCGACGCTGACCTGGATGTTCGGGTTGCCCAGGCCCACCTTGGCGATGTGGTCCTTGAGCGATTCGGCGGCCTGCGCCTCCTGGCCCACGATGCTTTCCCACAGCTTTTCGCCGGCTTCCTTCACGAACGCAAAAATGCCCATTTCCAACCTCCCTACGGTTACAGTGACAGGCGGCCGGCATTGGGCAGACCGCGCGCCCCTGGAGTCTAGTCGCCGACTTCCGCAGTGCCTGACGGAATACTCCTAATCCCGCCTTAACCCGACAGAACGCCCCGGAGCCTTCCCGCCGATGGACATCAAGCAGCTGAAATTCCTCTGCGCGCTGGACGAGACACGGCACTTCGGCCAGGCGGCGGCACGCTGCCACGTCACTCAGCCAACGCTGTCGATGCGGGTACGCAGCCTGGAGGAGGAACTGGGCCTTGAACTGGTGCGCCGTGGGCAGCGCTTCGAGGGTTTCACCGAGGCCGGCGAGCGCGTACTCGCCTGGGCCCGGAGCCTGCTGGCTGCGCATGACGGGCTCTACGCAGAAGCGGCGGCCTGCCGCGGCCAACTGGTCGGCACCCTGCGCCTGGGCGTGGTGCCGCTGGCAGGCTTCGACCCCATGCAGCTGATCGAGCTGTTCGCCCAGCGCCACCCGGAACTGCGCTTCCAGCTGTTCGCCCTGAGTTCGGAGAACATCCTCGAAGGCCTCGGCCGCAACCAGCTGGACCTTGGCCTGTCGTACCTCGACCGCCTCGACCGCGAACATTTCGAAAGCCTCGAACTGGCCGCTACCCGCATGGGCCTGCTGCACGACCGCCGGCACTTCCAGATCGACGGTCCGAGCCTGAGCTGGGACGCACTGGCGGAGCTGCCGCTGGGCCTGCTCTCGTCCGGCATGCACTTCCGCCAGTCCATCGACCACGGCTTCCGCAGCCGCGGCCTGGCGCCTCGGGCACGCCTGGAAACCGACGCCGTGCATCAGTTGGTGCAAGCCGTCGAGCGCGGGCTGTGCTGCGCGATCATGCCGCTGGGCAGCGGGCTGGACGCCCAGGGTGAGCACTTCGTGCTGACCCCGATCGACGACGCGCGCACCCTGTCGCCACTCGGGCTGATCCTGCGCCGCAGCGAACCACGCTCCGCGCTGGCCGAAGCCTGCTTCCGCGAAGCGGCGGTCCTGCTGGGCAGCGACTCGCCCGACCGATAAACCGCATCTATCACAACATCGACAGCAGCCATTAGACGCTGCCCCTGCATCGGCATAGGCTGGTTGCATTACTAGAACCACAGGGCTCAGCCCATGCCTTGCCTGATCACCCGCCCGGCCAGCGCCGCGGTCCGGGATGCCGTCGTGCCTGCCGACGGCTACAGCTACGTCGAACTCACCCCGCAAGGAGCCGGGGGCCGCGCCGCATTGGCCGGGGAAACCGCCCTGGCCATCGCCTACAACGGCCTCAGCCAGGCCGTGATGATGGTCTCGCCGAACGACCTGGAAGACTTCGTCCACGGTTTCAGCCTCGGTGCCGGCCTCATCGAGTCCATCGACGACATCTATGACGTGAGCCTGACCGCACATGGCGAGGCCATTACCGCCGAGGTGCAGGTCAGCAATCGCGCCTTCTGGGCCCTCAAGGACCAGCGCCGGCAACTGGCCGGCAACACCGGCTGCGGCCTGTGCGGCGTCGAGGCCCTGGACCAGGCGCTGCCCGGCCTGCCGGTATTGCCGCGCGCTCCCCTGCCACCCGCCGTCCATTTCGACCACCTGCGCGAGCGGGTCAATGCCGTGCAGGAGATCGGCAGGCGCAGCGGCGCTCTGCATGCGGCGCTGTTCGTCGATGCCGCCGGCGAGATTCGCCTGTGCCGCGAGGATATCGGCCGCCACAACGCCCTCGACAAACTGGTCGGCGCGCTCAAGCGCCAGCGCCTGGAGCTGGCCGGCGGCTTCGCCGTGGTGACCAGCCGCTGCAGCCTGGAACTTATCCACAAGGCCGTGCGCGCCGGGCTCCCCACCCTGGTCAGCCTGTCCGCTCCCACCTCGCTCACCGTGCAGTGGGCCCGCGAGCACAACCTGAACCTGATCCACCTGCCCCATCGCAGCCCGCCCCGGGTCTACAGCCCGGCGCCACCAGCCGCCTGAACGAAAGAGATTCCATGAGCCTGCAGCAAGAAAACCCCCGCTACCAACCCTACAAGGGCGCCGCCGCCGGCTGGGGCGCGCTGATCAGCGTCACGCGCTTCTGGCTGGACAGCAAACAGCCGTTCAAGAACCTGCGCGCCCTGCTCAAGACCAACCAGAACGGTGGCTTCGACTGCCCTGGCTGCGCCTGGGGCGACTCCCCCGAAGACGGGCGGGTGAAGTTCTGCGAGAACGGCGCCAAGGCAGTGAACTGGGAGGCCACCAAGCGCCGCGTGGACCCAGCCTTCTTCGCCCGTCACAGCGTTACTTCGCTGCGCGAGCAGAGCGACTACTGGCTCGAATACCAGGGCCGCCTGACCGAGCCGATGCGCTACGACCCCACCACCGACCGCTACCAGCCAATCGCCTGGGACGACGCCTTCGCCCTGATCGCCCGGCACCTGAATGCGCTGCAAAGCCCCGACCAGGCCGAGTTCTACACCTCCGGTCGGGCCAGCAACGAGGCGGCCTTCCTCTACCAGCTGTTCGTCCGCGCCTTCGGCACCAACAACTTCCCCGACTGCTCGAACATGTGCCACGAGGCCAGCGGCGTAGCCCTGGGCCAGAGCGTCGGCATCGGCAAGGGCACCGTGACCTTCGATGACTTCGAGCACGCCGATGCGATCTTCGTCTTCGGCCAGAACCCCGGCACCAACCACCCGCGCATGCTCGAACCGCTGCGCGAGGCGGTGAAGCGCGGCGCCCAGGTGGTCGCCTTCAACCCGCTCAAGGAGCGCGGCCTGGAGCGCTTCCAGCACCCGCAGCACGCGCTGGAAATGCTCACCAATGGCTCTGAGCCGCTGAACACGGCCTTCTTCCGCCCGGCACTGGGTGGCGACATGGCCGCCGTGCGCGGCATCGCCAAGTTCCTCCTGCAATGGGAACGCGAAGCCCAGGCCAAGGGCGAGCCGGCAGTGTTCGACCACGCCTTCATCGCCGAGCATACCCAGGGCGTCGATGCCTACCTGGCCGTGGTGGACGACACCAGTTGGGAGCACATCGTCCAGCAGTCGGGCCTGAGCCTCGAGGAAATCGAGCAGGCGGCGATCATGTACCGCCGTGCCGAGCGTGTGATCGTCTGCTGGGCCATGGGCATCACCCAGCACCATCACTCGGTGCCCACCATCCAGGAACTGGTCAGCCTGCAACTTCTGCGTGGCAACGTCGGCCGTCCCGGCGCCGGCCTGTGCCCAGTACGCGGCCACAGTAATGTGCAGGGCGACCGCAGCATGGGCATCAACGACCGACCGCCGGCCGCTCTGCTCGATGCCATCGAACGGCGCTTCCAGTTCAAGGTGCCGCGTGCGAACGGCCACAACACCGTCGAGGCGATCAACGCCATGCTCGACGGGCGGGCCAGGGTCTTCATCGGCCTTGGCGGCAACTTCGCCCAGGCGACCCCGGACAGCCCGCGCACTCATCAATCCTTGCGCAATTGCGCGCTGACCGTGCAGATCAGCACCAAGCTCAACCGCAGCCACCTCACCGTGGGCGGCGACGCGCTGATCCTGCCGTGCCTGGGGCGCACCGACATCGACCGTCAGGCTGAAGGCCCGCAGGCAGTGACCGTGGAAGACTCCTTCAGCATGATCCACGCATCCTTCGGGCAGCTGGAGCCGTCGTCAAAACAGATGCGCTCGGAGCCGGCCATCATCGCCGGCATCGCCAAGGCCACCCTGGGCAACCACCCGGTGGACTGGGACGCGATGATCGCCAACTACGACCGCATCCGCGACCTGATCGCCGACACCATCCCCGGCTTCAACGACTTCAATCGCCGCGTGGCCAACCCCGGCGGCTTCCACCTGGGCAACTCGGCGGGCTCGCGGCGCTGGAACACCGCCAGCGGCAAGGCCAACTTCCACCACCACCCGCTGCCAGCGGACCTGGTCCACACGAAGATCCGCGAGACCGGCCAGGAGCCCCACCTGATCCTGCAGACGTTGCGCTCCCACGACCAGTACAACACCACCATCTATGGCCTGGACGACCGCTACCGCGGCGTCCGCGGCCATCGCGAGGTAGTGTTCGCCAACGAGGCAGACATCCGCCGCCTGGGCTTCGAGCCGGGCGAGAAAGTGGACATGGTGTCACTCTGGTCCGATGGCGTGGACCGCCGCGTCAGCGGCTTCACCCTGCTGGCCTACGACATTCCCGCCGGCCAGGCGGCGGCGTACTACCCGGAGACCAACCCGCTGGTGCCGCTGGACAGCCACGGGGTCGGCAGCCACACGCCAACCTCCAAGTTCGTCGCCATCCGCTTCGAGAAAGCGCGACCGAGCCAGCGCATCGCGTGATGCCCTTCACGGCGCTCCCACCGGAGCGCCATCCAACCGCCGTTCGCGAACAAGCCAGCTCCTACAGAAAAGCCGCTGCTCTTTAGTAGGAGCGAGCTTGCTCGCGAAGCTTTTCTCGGACGCACCCTTGCCTCGTCTTGCGAAAAATCCGCTAGACGCGCATCAAGTAGGAAAAGGCCGAAGGGTAAACTCGGAGGGAAAAGGACGCTTTCCGTGAAAAGCCATCATTTCAATGGCATTCTGTGATAAAAACACATCAAAAGCGAAACCCTGGAATAACGCTCAGACCGCCCAAAATCGAAAAAGTTCTGACCTAAAATCAAATACTTGCATTATTTGATGAAAGTCGTGTTACTCGTCGGAACCCCCTTGCCAGAGCCTTCGCCCAAACCGAGGATCACCCCCAACATCCCCACAGAGAGATCCTCTCTATGAAGTACTCCTCGATGCTCCTGTTGTCTCTTGCGCTGGTTGGTGGCACCGCCTTCGCGGACGGCGACACCCGTGCCGGCGTCGGTGGCGCCCTGGGCGGGGTATTGGGCACTGCGGTCGGCCAGGCGGTCGGCGGCAGCACCGGCGCCGCCATTGGTGGTGGCCTTGGCGGTGCAGCAGGCGGCGCCATGGGCGCACGCCATGGCAACAAAACAGAAGCCGCCATCGGCGGTGGCCTGGGCGCCGCGGGCGGCCAGGTGCTGGGCAACAAGATGGGCGGCACCACGGGCGGCCTGATCGGCGCGGCCCTGGGTGGTGGCGCCGGTGGCGCACTGGGTAACCACTACGCCGACAGCAACCGCGACGATGACGACGACTACGATGGTCGCCGCGGCTACCGCCATGCGCGCTATGACGATCGTCGCTACGACCGCCACTGGCACGATAACGGTCGTCACCGCGGCTGGTACAAGCACAAACACAAGCACCATCGCGACTGGGATTGATCCGCGGCATAGCTAACCGCGATCAGTCCACGGAAACGACGACTGACAGCCGGGCCTCATTGCCCGGCTGTTTTCTATGCGGGACAATTTCCCCATTCCTTTTCTACTTTCAGGTTCGCAACATGCGTAAGACTCTTTCTGTTCTGGCACTGGCCCTGCTGGCCAGCCACGCCGTCGCCGACGACACCAAATCCGCCATTGGCGGCGGTGTCGGGGGCGCACTGGGCAACGTGGTGGGGGGCGCCCTGGGTGGCTCCACCGGCGCGGCCATCGGTGCTGGCGTAGGCGGTGCAGCTGGCGGCGCGATGGGTGCCAAGAACGGCAACAAGACCGAGGCAGCCATTGGCGGCGGCCTGGGTGCGGCAGGCGGCTCGGTCATCGGCAACAAGGTCGGTGGCTCCACCGGTGGCGCCATTGGCGCGGGCCTGGGCGGCGCGGCGGGCGGCGCGCTGGGCAACCACCTGGCCGACGACAACGATGACCACCACAGCAGTGGTCACAAGAGCGACCGCCACAAGGGCAAAGGCCACTACAAGCACAAACACAAGCATCACGACGACTGACCGATGCCCGTGTGAAAAAGCCCGCCGATTGGCGGGCTTTTTTGTTCATGACCGACCGATTAGGCGCAGGCGGGCAAGCAGGACAACAGCGCACTCAGCTCAGCTGGCGGTCGGCGCTCAACGCGACGGTATTCACCGCCATCGTCGGTGCGCTGCAGCCATCCGCCATCGACCAGGGCGCGCCGAAGCAGCAGGTGGTCACCCAGGCGTTCCTGAGCACGCAGGCGGCCGTTGATGTCCTTTTCACTCCACGTTTGCCGCGCCGGCAAGCGCGACCACAGCACCCAGAGGCAGGCCTCACGGTGGCTGTGTTTCTTCGGCCAGCGTTGCAGGCAGCCGGCCTCATCGAAGTAGCGCCGCCACTGCTCGACGCGGCGAAAATCCACCACGGCTTCGGGCTCTATTTCGCGGGCCAAGCGCGCCTCAGCCTGGTGGCTGGCGCGCAGCGCCTGGTAGTTGCGGAAGCCAACCGCGCGGGCCAGCAGGTTGAGCATCTCCACATGACCGGGACGTTCGGGCGATTCGTCCAATTGTCGCGTCAGGAATTTCGCCAGCACCGACATATCGGGGGCGTGGTAGGGCAAGCGTTGCCTGGACACAGTGCAATCCTCGTTGCGTGCCAAGACCTCGTGCAGGAGGTGATCGGGGGTCGCCGGCTTCCGATGCGGCACTGGGAAAGTGTGTCGGATCGTCAAAGGTGCGGGGAACCGCGTGGCAGGTTTAGCGCTCTCCATACGGAGGCGGCGACGCCTGGGTGAACTGCCGACCGGCGGCCAGCATAGGCCGGGCGCGCCACCCGGGACAAGCCCCATGTCATCCGGCCAGCCTCGTATAGGCTTGTCGGGAAGGGATCACTGGCCACAAGGAGTCATTCGTGAAAGCGCTTGCTGCCGCCGGTCTGCTGCTGTCGCTTGGCGCCGTGCAGACCGCGCACGCCGGGGACTGGCAGGTCTGCCAGATGGAAGTGGAGATCATCGGGGCGCTCAAACTGCCCGTACGGGGCCTGGAAGGCCGCGTGGAGTCGGTCAAGCCACGGGCCGCCGGCGCGGATTGCCCGAATCGGGGCGCGCTGATCGCCTTCGAGCCGGAAAGCGCCGACTGGCAAAGCATGATCCCGCGTAAGCACTGGCCAGCGCCAGGACAGCGGGTGTGGATGCGCTACCAGTACCTGGACGGCATCTGCAAGGGAGACGGCAACAGCCGGCCGTGCCGGATCGAGCATTATCCGATGGGGTGGTAGGTAATCGTCGCAGGAGCGAGCTTGCTTGCGAACGGAATTGCTGGCATCGCCGATGCGCGACGTGTTCGCGAGCAGGCTCGCTCCCGCAAAGAGCCCGTCAAACGCGTACCAGCGCCTCCATCGCCTCCCGCAACGCAGGAGGAATCGATACCGGCCGGCTGCTCGCGCGGTCAACGAACACATGCACGAACTTGCCCGCCGCACAGGCCAGTTCATCGCCCTCGCGGAAGATCGCCAGTTCGTACTGCACCGAGCTGTTGCCCAGCTTGCCGACCCGCAGGCCGACCTCGATGCGCTCGGGGAAGGCCACCGGCGCGAAATAATCACAGCTGGAGCTGACCACGAAGCCCACCACCTCGCCGCCGTGGATATCCAGGCCACCGCGCTCGATCAGGTAGGTGTTCACCGCTGTGTCGAAGAAGCCGTAGTAGGTCACGTTGTTCACGTGGCCGTAGATATCGTTGTCGTGCCAGCGGGTGGTGATCGGCTGGAAGTGCGCGTAGTCGGTGCGGCTGGGGTGCTGTTCGCTCATCGGGTTCTCAGAAGGCGGCTCGGTAGATGGCCAGCGCGTCGCTCTCGCTGACTTCGCGGGGATTATTCACCAGCAGGCGCTGCTGCAACATCGCATCGGCGGCCAGGCGCGGCAGGCTGGCCTCCGGTACGCCGGCATCGCGCAGGCGCGACGGCAGGCCGCTGCGCGGGCTGAGGTCGGCCAGCTCGGCGATGAACTGCTCGGTGCGGTCGGCATCGCTGCGCAGGCGCTCGCCCAGCAGCAGTGGCGCGAGCTCGGCGTAGAGCGGCGCGGCATTGGGCGCATTGAAGCGGATCACCTCGGGCAGCACCAGCGCATTGCTCAGGCCGTGGGGAATGTGGAAGTGCCCGCCCAGCGGATAGGCCAGCGCGTGCACGGCGGCCACCGGGGCGTTGGCGAAGGCCTGGCCGGCCAGGCAGGCGCCCAGCAGCATGGCCTGGCGCGCCTCGCGGTTGCCGCCGTTGTGCACGGCTTCGTCGAGGTTCAACGCCAGCAGGCGCAGCGCTTCGCGGGCGAGCAGGTCGGACAGCGGGTTCTTCTTCAGCTTGCTGGTGTAGGCCTCGATGGCGTGCACCATGGCGTCGATGCCGGTGGCGGCGGTGACCGCCGGCGGCAGGCCGAGGGTGAGGTCGGCGTCGAGCACGGCCAGGTCCGGCAGCAGGTGCGGGCTGACCACACCCATCTTGGTGGTCTCGCCGGTGGTGACGATGGCGATGGGTGTCACTTCCGAACCGGTACCCGCGGTGGTCGGCACCTGGATCAGCGGCAGGCGTGGGCCGCGAGCGTTGCCAACGCCGAAGATGTCCTTCAGCCCCTGGGATGCCGACGGATGCGCCAGCAGCGCCACCAGCTTGGCGACGTCCATCGAGCTGCCGCCGCCATAGCCGACCACCAGTTGCGCAGCCATCTTGCGAGCCTGCTCGGCGGCTGCCAGCACGACGCTTTCCGGCGGGTCGGCCACCACCTGATCGAAGACGTCCACCGCCACGCCAGCCTTGGCGAAGCCGGGCAGCACGCCGTCGAGCATGTTCAGGCGGGTGATGCCGGGATCGGTGACGATAAGCACGCGCTGGGCGCCGCGCTCGCGGCAGAGTTCACCCAGGCGGGCGGCGGAGCCACTCTCGCAGAGGATCTGCGCGGTGGTGGCGAAGCTGAAAGGCTGCATGACGGTCCCCGGTCTTGTCGTTGTAGTGCGGAAAATCCGTAGGCCACCGCTCAGTGGCCAGCCCGGGGAGCATAGCAACGCAACACACCCCCTGAAACCCTGTACCGCCAGGCGAAACGCTCATTCACCAGATGAATGGGAAGCCACGGCGCGCAGGGAACATGGGAGTAAATTCATCCGCGATCGATTTCCGGCGGCTCCGAGCAGGCCGGTAGCACATCGCGGACGGAGCCCGCTCCCACGGGATCAGCCTCGCAGAAACGAAAAAGGCCGGCATTGCGCCGGCCTCTTCTTCATCGAGGGCAGGTCAGACAGCGACCGGCGCCTTGATGTGCGGGTGGGCTTCGTAGCCGACCAGTTCGAAGTCCTCGAAGCGGAAGTCGAACAGGTCCTTCACCTCGGGGTTGATCTTCATGGTGGGCAGCGGCAGCGGCTGGCGGGTCAACTGCAGGTCGGTCTGCTCCAGGTGGTTGGCGTACAGGTGGCAGTCGCCGCCAGTCCAGATGAACTCGCCCGGCTGCAGGCCCGCGACCTGCGCGACCATCAGGGTCAGCAGCGCGTAGCTGGCGATGTTGAAGGGCACGCCGAGGAAGATGTCGGCCGAGCGCTGGTACAGCTGGCAGCTGAGCTTGCCGTCGGCGACATAGAACTGGAACAGCGCGTGGCACGGCGGCAGGGCCATTTCGTCGATCAGCGCGGGGTTCCACGCGGAGACGATCAGCCGGCGCGAGTCCGGGTTCTTCTTCAGCATCTCCATCAGGTTGGCGATCTGGTCGATATGGCGGCCGTCCGGCGCCGGCCAGGAGCGCCACTGGTAGCCGTAGACCGGGCCGAGGTCGCCGTTCTCGTCGGCCCATTCGTCCCAGATCGAGACGCCGTTTTCCTTCAGGTAGGCGATGTTGGTCGAACCTTTGAGGAACCACAGCAGTTCATGGACGATCGATTTGAGGTGGCACTTCTTGGTGGTCACCAGCGGGAAGCCTTCGGCGAGGTCGAAGCGCATCTGGTGGCCGAACACACTGTAGGTGCCGGTGCCGGTGCGGTCGCTCTTGAAGGTGCCGTGTTCGCGCACGTGGCGCATGAGTTCGAGGTACTGTTTCATCGCGAAGGTATCACCCAAAAGCCGGTCGGTGCGGCTCTGCGGCGCGGCTCCGGGGTGGGCCGCCGGCAGAACGATTCGCCCGGCAGAATCTGAACAAGCGGCAATACTAAGGGCCTGGGCCCGGTCTCGCCACCCTGGCCGACCAACACCCGATTCAAGCGGCGCCAGACCGCGCTCCCCAACCGTTCGTCTGTTGCAAGAGAGGTCGACATGTCCGAGGCACAGCTGCCCGCCTTTCCTTTTTCGCGCCGTCGCCTGCTGGCAGTGGCGTGCGCCAGTGCCGCTCTGGGCGGTGTATTGCTCAGCCCGGCCGCACGCACCTGGGCCGCGCTGACGCCCCAGGCAGCGACGGAGCTGGACGAGTTCATGACCCTGTCCCAGCGCCTGACCGGCCGCAGCAACCTCGACCCGCGCATCGGCGAACGCCTGTTCGGCGTCCTGGCCCAGCGCGACACGGCGCTGCGGCAGAGTCTCGCGGAACTGCTGGATCGCCTGGGCGACGCGCCGGCCACCTGGACCGAGCGCCAGCAGTGGCTGGCCCGGCAGATTCTCGGCGGCTGGTACCTGGGCCAGATCGGCGATGACACCAGCGCCACGGTGGTCACCTACGAACAGGCGCTGATGTTCCGCGCCGTGGACGACGTGCTGGTGATCCGCAGCTATTGCCCGAACAAGCCCGGCTTCTGGGCGGCGCAACCGACCGAGCGGGGGGCCTGAGCATGGCCGATACGCAACGCGCCGATTTCGTGGTGGTCGGCTCCGGCGTCGCCGGCGCGCTGGTCGCCCATCAACTGGCGCTGGCCGGCAAGGATGTGCTGATCCTCGAAGCCGGCCCGCGCATGGGGCGCTGGGAGATCGTCGAGCGCTTCCGCAACCAGGCGGACAAGTCCGACAATCAGGCGCCCTACCCGTCCAGCCCGTACGCGCCGCATCCGCAGTTCAAGCCGGACAACCATTACCTGATCCAGAAAGGCGAACACCCCTACGACGTGCAGTACATTCGCGCCGTGGGCGGGACCACCTGGCACTGGGCGGCGTCGGCCTGGCGCTTCCTGCCCAATGATTTCAAGCTGCTCAGCCTCTACGGCGTGGGCCGCGACTGGCCCATCGAGTACGCCGAACTGGAGCCCTGGTACCAGCGCGCCGAAGAGGAACTGGGCGTCTGGGGACCGGGTGACGAAGAGCTCGATTCGCCGCGCAGCCAGCCCTACCCGATGCCGCCGTTGCCGTTGTCGTGGAACGAGCAGCGCATCAAGACCCTGCTCAACGCCAACGGCTACCGCGTGGTCACCGAGCCGGTGGCGCGCAACAGCCGGCCCTACGATGGCCGGCCGACCTGCTGCGGCAACAACAACTGCATGCCCATCTGCCCCATCGGCGCCATGTACAACGGCATCGTCCACGTCGAGAAGGCCGAGGCCGCCGGCGCCCGGCTGATCGAGAACGCCGTGGTGTTCAAGCTGGAAAAGGGCGACGGCGGCAAGATAGTCGCGGCGCTGTACAGGGACCCGCAAGGCAACGAGGTGCGCGTCGAGGGCGACACCTTCATCCTCGCTGCCAATGGCATCGAGACGCCCAAGCTGATGCTGATGTCCGACGTCGGCAACAGCTCCGACATGGTCGGCCGCAACCTGATGGACCATCCCGGCACCGCCGTGCAGTTCTATGCCGATGAGAAACTCTGGCCGGGCCGCGGGCCGCAGGAAATGACCTCCATGGTGGGCTTCCGCGACGGCGCGTTCCGCAGCGAGTACGCGTCGAAGAAGATCCACCTGTCCAACCTCTCGCGCACCGACCAGGTGGCCGCCGAACTGATCCGCCACGGGCCGCTGCTGCTGGGCCACGACCTGGAAGCGAAGATCCGCGACCGCGCCGCGCGCTTCGTGCGCTTCGACAGCTTCCACGAAATCCTCCCGCACCCGGAGAACCGCATCGTCCCCAGCGCCACCGAGCGCGACGCCGCCGGCATCCCCAAGCCCGAATTCACCTATGCCATGGACGAGTACGTGCGCAAGAGCGCGGTGCACACCCGCGAGGTCTACGCCCACGCAGCCAAGCTGCTGGGTGGCGAGGAGGTGAAGTTCGACGACAGCTTCGCCAACAACAACCACATCACCGGCACCGTGCTGATGGGTGACGACCCGAAGGATTCGGTGGTGGATGCCCAGTGCCGCTGCCACGACCATCCCAACCTGTTCATCGCCAGCAGTGGCGTGATGCCCACCGTCGGCTCGGTGAACTGCACCCTGACCATCGCCGCCCTGGCCCTGCGCCTGGCCGAACAGCTGAAGCGGGAGGCCAAGGCATGAAGCGTCTGATCCTGCTTGCCCTGCTCGCCGCTCCCCTGGCCTCGCACGCCGCCAAGGCCCTCGATCCCGCCCCGCAGAAGCTGCTGCAGCGCGGCGAATACCTGGCCCGCGCCGGCGACTGCGCCGCCTGCCACACCGCGCCGGGCGGCAAGCCCTTCGCCGGCGGCCTGCCACTGGCCACACCGCTGGGCGCGGTGTATTCCACCAATATCACCCCCGACCCGAAGACCGGCATCGGCAGCTACAGCTACGACGACTTCGCCCGCGCCCTGCGCGACGGCGTGGCCAAGGGCGGCACCCGCCTCTACCCGGCAATGCCCTACACCGCCTACGCGAAGATCACCGACGAGGATATGAAGGCGCTCTACGCCTGGTTCCTCGAAGGCGGCGTGCAGGCCGTCGCGCAGCCCAACCAGGATTCCGATATCGCCTGGCCGCTGAACATGCGCTGGCCGCTGGCGATCTGGAACCTGCTGTTTCACCAGGATTCGGTCTACCAGCCCAACCCGAAGCAGAGCCCGGCCTGGAACCGCGGCGGCTACCTGGTCCAGGGCCTGGCGCATTGCGGCACCTGCCACACGCCGCGCGGCATGGCCTTCCAGGAGAAGGCCGCGGACGAACGCACTACCGGCTTCCTCTCCGGCGCCGCGCTGGGTGGCTGGTATGCCTTCAACATCACTCCCGACACCCACAGCGGCATCGGCGGCTGGAGCGACGCGGAGATCGCCCAGTACCTGAAGACCGGCCGCGTGCCGGGCAAGGCGCAGGCGGCCGGGCCCATGGCCGAGGCGGTGCAGCACAGTTTCCAGTACATGACCGACGCCGACCTGCTGGCCATCGCCAGCTACCTGCGCAGCGTGCCGGAGGTCAGCGATGGCGAACGCAAGGCACGCTTTGCCTGGGGCGAGCCGGCGGACGATGTGGTCACCTTGCGCGGCCAGGACTTCGCCGCACAAAAGCATGACGATGGTGCGCGCCTGTACCTGGGCAATTGCGCCAGCTGCCACTCCTGGAGCGGCGAAGGGGTGAAGGACGGCTACTACCCGATGCTGCTGAAGAACAGCGCTGTGGGCGCCCTGCAGCCGGACAACCTGGTGCAGGTGGTACTGGGCGGCGTGCACCGCAAGGTAGGCGACGAGGAGATGTTCATGCCGGGCTTCGCCGGCACGCTCAATGACGAACAGATCGCCACGCTGGTGAACTATCTCACGGCACAGTTCGGCAATCCGGAGGTAAAGGTCGACAGCGCGCGGGTCGCCGAAATCCGCCAGCCTTGAGCGGGGCTGGCGCCCTGCGCAGAAGGGATCACGGGCCGGCCTGATTCGCGTTGACAGGCCGGCGCCCCCTCGTCGAAGCTGCGCCGATTCGTGGAGTTGTCCTGCAGAACAATGGAAGTCGAATGCCCAAGCCGAAGAAGCCTGCTCCACGCCCGGAGAGCCCGCCGCGCAAACCCTATCGCGGATGGCTGCTGGCCGCCTGTGCCGGCCTGCTGCTGGTTGCCACCCTCGGTCTGTGGTGGTGGGTGCAGAACAGCAACCCGGCGCTGCCGGTGTCTGCCAGTGCGCCCGCCAAAGCCCCGGCATCGACTCCCGCGCCATTGGCAGTTACACCGGCACCCACCACGACAATGGTCGACGAAGTGCAATGCCAGGGCTGCCACCTGGCACAGTTCAAGAGCTGGCAGGGTTCCCACCACCAGCAGGCGATGAAGCCAGCTGCCGAGGGCAATGTGCTGGGGGACTTCGCCAACGTCACCTTCAAGGGCGAGACCGAGACCACTCGCTTTTTCCGCAAGGAAGGCGAGTACTGGGTCAATACTCCCGGTGCCGACGGCAAGCCGGCGGACTTCAAGGTGGCCTACACCTTCGGCTTCGAACCGCTGCAGCAGTATCTCCTCGAGTATCCGGGCGGTCGCCTGCAAGCCCTCGGCGTGGCCTGGGATAGCCGCAAGCACCAGTGGTTCCAGCTGATGCCCGGCCAGGGTATCGACCACAAGGACGAGCTGCACTGGACCCGCCCGGCGCAGAACGCCAACTTCATGTGCATCGAATGCCATACCACCGGTTTCAAGCGCAATTACACCGCCACCACCGACAGCTTCGCCAGCCACTGGAACAGCCTCGGCGTCGGCTGCCAGGCCTGCCATGGCCCGGCATCCCGGCACCTTGAATGGGCGCGCAAGCCCGACCGCAGCACGGACAAGGGGTTCGAAGTGCCGCTGCAGAACGCCAGCCAGGCGACCATCGTCGAGACCTGCGCACGCTGCCACGCGCGCCGCGCACCGCTGGCCGACGGCTTCCAGAACAAGCATCGTTTCATGGACGACTACCTGCCCAGCACGCTGACCCGCGAGCTGTACGAGATCGACGGCAAGATCAAGGACGAAGTCTTCGAATGGGGTTCCTTCACCCAGAGCAAGATGTTCGCCAAAGGGGTCCAGTGCACCGATTGCCACAACCCCCACAGCGGCGAGCTGAAGGCACCGGGCAATGGCGTCTGCCTGCAATGCCACAACACGGCGGGCAAGCCGGTGCGCCCGCAGATCGACGGCAAGGGCCTGCAGGCGAAGAACTACGACTCGCCCGAGCACACACATCACCAACCCGGTACACCGGGCGCGCAATGCACCGCCTGCCACATGCCGGGGCGTTACTACATGGTCAATGACTACCGCCACGACCATGGTTTCACCCTGCCGGACCCCGCCCATGCCCGTCGCATCAGCGCGCCGGATGCCTGCCAGGCCTGCCACCGCGACATGCCCGGCAAGCAGCTCGGCGCGAAGTTCCGCGAGTGGTTCTCCAGCGAGCTGCCGGCCAAACCCAATGCCTCCAGCAACCCAGCGCCGCGCTATGACGACACCCTGTGGAAGGCGCGCAACGGCAAGCCCGGCGCCTCCCGCGCGCTGCACCTGCTGCTGGCGACGACCGACCTGCCGGCGATCCGCCGGGCGACCCTGCTTGCCGAACTGCCCAGCTACCCCAGCCAGCGTTCGCTGGAGCTGGTGGCCCTGGGCCTGAAGGACGCCGACCCGCTGGTACGCAACGCCGCCATCGAGGCTCTGCCGGCCCTCGCGGGCGCCCCACAGCAGGCCATGCTGCTGGCGCCGTTGCTCAATGACCCGATCCGCGCCGTACGCATCGCCGCGGCCTGGCAACTGGCCCAGCTCCCGCCACCGGTTCGCGCCAGCATCGGAGCGGCCCTGGGCAAGGGTCTCGAAGAGTACGAACAGGTCCAGCACGCCCTCGCCGAGCGTGCCGAGGCCAATCTCAACCTCGCCATGCTCTACCAGCAGACCGATCGGGGCGATCAGGTGGAGCCGGCGCTGCGCGCCGCCATTCAGCGCAACCCCGACTTCCTGCCCGCGCGGGTCACGCTGATCCAGTGGCTGGAGGGCAATGGCCGGGCAGCCGAAGCCAGGCAAGCGCTGGATGAAGGCTTGCGCCTGTTCCCCGCTTCCGGCCTGCTGCACCACGTCAATGGCCTCGGCCTGGTGCGCCAGGGGCAACGTACGCAGGCGCTCAAGGAACTGCGCGAAGCGGTGCGCCTGAGCCCGGACGACGACCAGTTCCGCTTCGTCCTGGCCATCGCCCTGCATGACACCGGCGACAGCGACGGCGCCTGCCACGAGCTGGAACAACTGCTGCAGCGCCACCCTGCCAACCGGACGGCGCGCCTGGCGCTGATCGACTACCTGCGCGAAACCGGGCAATTCCAGAAGGTGCAGCAGTTCACTGCGGAACTGGAGCAGCAGAATCCGGACGATCCGGCGCTAAAACGAGAGTGAAAATTCCGACGACAGGCCGGAACCGCTGAAACTTCCAAGGCTCTGATTGGCGCGCAATCATCCAAGGAGACACCATGCGTCGCCGTTTCGCCCCTGTCGTCGTAGCCCTTACCCTTCTCCCCCTCGCCTCGGCCATGGCCGAGGACCGCAGCTTCTGGCGCGGCGTCCTCACCTCCGGCGCCACCACCGCCTCGAGCTACCTGACCAGCCGTGACGATCACAAGCTGATCGGCCCGGCCCAGGACGACGCCGCCAGCTTCATCGCCACCGATGGCGCCATCCGCGGCCCCTACCTGGAGGCCACGCTGCAGCAGATGCGCAGTGCCGACCCGGCCCTGGCGCAAGCCAGCGACGCGGAGCTCGCCTCGGCAATCCTGGCCGTCCAGCGCTGACCCACGCGAGGCGCGCGGGCAACCGCTCGCGCACCTCGCGCGGATAATCTTGGAACTCCCACCAGCCGCTGCGCCTCTCACCTGTACACGGACCTTCCGGAGGTGGAACCGATGCGTACCGCGAAACTGGCCACTGCCTTTGCCCTGCTCGCCCTGCCCGTTGCCTCGGCCATGGCCGACGGCGACTTCTGGCGCGACGTCATCTCATCCGGCGCCACAACCGCGTCGACCTACCTGACCTTCAAGCACGACAAGCTGATCGTCGCCGCCCAGGACGATGCGAGCGCGTTCGTCGCCAGTGACGGTGCGATCCGCGGCCCGTACCTGGAGGCGGCCCTCACCCGCCTGCGCAGCGACGACGCCGCGCTGCAGGATCGCAGCGACATGGAACTGGCCAACGCCATCCTCGTCCGCCGAGATGACGCACCCGCCCAGTGATACCCACCGGCGCGGCCCGTGGCGCTCGCCGCGGGCCAAGCCGGCGGGGCGCGGCTGTGTTCTACTGACACTCCAATTCCGACACGGAGTGTCCCATGAACGATCCCATCCAGCCGCTGAAGATCACCCTGATCCTGCTGATCGTCAGTGAAGGCTTCTGGCTGCTCAGCCGCCTGCTCAGCGTGGTCGGCCTGGAGATCTATACGCTGCTGCCGTCCGCCGTCTACAACCTGATCGGCATGCTCAGCAATGTGCTGATGATCGTGCTGTTTGCGCTGCTGATCCGCCTGATCGGCCGGTTGCAGCTGAAGCCCTGAGGCCCTCCTGCCGGACCAGCTCGGTCCCACGCCCTAACGAACCCGTACGAAAAACAAAAAAGCCGCCCGAAGGCGGCTTTTTCAATTCAACGCACCGCTCATTCGCGGTAATCGTCCACCGGCACGCAGGCGCAGAACAGGTTGCGGTCGCCGTAGACGTTGTCCACGCGGTTCACTGCCGGCCAGTACTTGAAGGCACGGGTGTGCTCGGTGGGGGTCACCGCTTCGGCGATCTGATAGGGGCGATCCCACAGCCCGGTCACATCCGCCAGGGTGTGCGGCGCGCCCTTGAGCGGGTTGGCTTCGGCCGGCCATTCGCCGGTCTCGACCTTGGCGATCTCTGCGCGGATCGACAGCATTGCCTCGATGAAGCGGTCCAGCTCGTGCTTGGACTCGCTCTCGGTAGGCTCGATCATCAGCGTGCCCGGCACCGGGAAGGACATGGTCGGGGCGTGGAAGCCGTAGTCCATCAGGCGCTTGGCCACGTCCTCCTCGCTGATCCCGGTCTGCGCCTTGAGCGGACGCAGGTCGAGGATGCACTCGTGGGCAACGCGCTCGTTGCGGCCACGGTAGAGCACCGGGAAGGCGCCATCGAGCTGCTGGGCCAGGTAGTTGGCGTTGAGGATCGCCACCTCGGTGGCGTCGGCCAGTTGCGGGCCCATCATGGCGATGTACATCCAGCTGATCGGCAGGATGCTGGCGCTGCCCCAGGGCGCGGCGCTGACCGCGCCGTTGAGCGGGTTCGGGCCTTCGATGCGGATCACCGGGTGGTTGGCGACAAAGGGCGCGAGGTGCTTCTTCACGCCGATCGGGCCCATGCCCGGGCCGCCACCACCGTGGGGAATGCAGAAGGTCTTGTGCAGGTTCATGTGCGACACGTCGGCACCGATGTCCGCCGGACGCGCCAGGCCGACCTGGGCGTTGAGGTTGGCGCCGTCCATGTAGACCTGGCCGCCGTGGCCGTGGATGACCTCGCAGATTTCGCGGATGCCTTCCTCGTACACCCCGTGGGTGGACGGGTAGGTGATCATCAGGCAGGACAGCTGCTCGCCGGCTTCGGCCGCCTTGCGCTTGAGGTCCTCCATGTCGACGTTGCCGCCCTTGTCGCACTCGACGATAACCACGCGCATGCTCGCCATGATCGCCGAGGCCGGGTTGGTGCCGTGGGCCGAAGACGGGATCAAGCAGATATTGCGGTGCGCATCGCCACGGCTTTCGTGGTACTTGCGGATCGCCAGCAGGCCGGCGTACTCGCCCTGGGCGCCGGAGTTGGGCTGCATGCAGATGGCGTCGAAGCCGGTAATCGCGCAGAGCCAGCTTTCCAGCTCCTCGATCATCAGGCGGTAGCCCTCGGCTTGCTCGCGTGGCACGAAGGGGTGCAGCGTGGCGAATTCCGGCCAGGTGATCGGGATCATCTCGCTGGTGGCGTTGAGCTTCATGGTGCAGGAGCCCAGCGGGATCATCGCCTGGTTCAGCGCCAGGTCCTTGCCCTCGAGCTGGCGCAGGTAGCGCAGCATCTCGGTTTCGCTGTGGTGGCGGTTGAAGACGGGGTGGGTCAGGTAGTCGCTGCTGCGTTGCAGCGCGGCGGGAATGCCGTCAGCGACCTGGCCGGCGTCGAGCTGCGCCACATCCAGGCCATGGCCGGCGCCCAGGAAGATATCGAACAGGCTGGCGAGGGTCTCGGCGCTGGTGGTTTCGTCCAGGCTCACGCCCAGGCGGTCCTCGCCGACGATGCGCAGGTTCACGCGGGCGGCGCGGGCGCGCTCGACGATGGCCTGCTGCTGCGCGCCGACATCGAAGGTCAGGGTATCGAAGAAGTGCTGATTGACCGGCTTCAGGCCCTTGGCAGCGAGGCCGGCGGCCAGCACGGAAGTCAGGCGGTGCACGCGCTGGGCGATGCGCTTGAGGCCCTGCGGGCCGTGGTACACGGCGTAGAGGCTGGCGATGTTGGCCAACAGCACCTGCGAGGTGCAGACGTTGGAGTTGGCCTTCTCGCGGCGGATGTGCTGTTCGCGGGTCTGCAACGCCATGCGCAGCGCGGTGTTGCCACGGGCGTCCTTGGACACGCCGATGATCCGGCCCGGCATGGCGCGCTTGTACTCGTCGCGGCAGGCGAAGAAGGCTGCGTGCGGGCCGCCGTAGCCCATCGGCACGCCGAAGCGCTGGGCGCTGCCCAGGACCACGTCGGCACCCAGCTCGCCCGGCGGGGTGAGCAGCAGCAGCGCGAGCAGGTCGCTGGCGACGCAGGCGATCGCCTGCTGGGCGTGCAGCGCGTCGATCAGCGGGCGCAGGTCACGCACCTCGCCACGGGTATCCGGGTACTGCAGCAGCGCGCCGAACACCGGGTGCTGACCGAGGTTGTCCACCTCGTCGACCACCACGTCGAAGCCGAAGGCTTCGGCGCGGGTCTGCACCACGGAGATGGTCTGCGGGTGGCAGTGGCTGTCGACGAAGAACAGGTTGCTCTTCGCCTTGGCCACGCGCTTGGCCAGCGCCATGGCCTCGGCGGCGGCGGTGGCTTCGTCCAGCAGCGAGGCGCTGGCGAGATCGAGGCCGGTGAGGTCGATGGTCATCTGCTGGAAGTTCAGCAGGGATTCGAGACGGCCCTGGGCGATCTCCGGCTGGTATGGGGTGTAGGCGGTGTACCAGCCTGGGTTCTCCAGCACGTTGCGCAGGATCACGGTCGGCGTCAGGGTGCCGTAGTAGCCGGTGCCGATCAGGCTGGTCCACAGCTCGTTCTTCAGCGCGTAGCCCTTCAGCTTGGCCAGTGCACCCTGCTCGTCGAGGGCGGTCGGCAGGTCCAGCGGCCGGTTCAGGCGGATGGCCGGCGGGACCGTCTGCACGATCAGGTCGTCGCGACTTTTCAGTCCCAGGGTGTCGAGCATGGCTTGCTGCTCGGCGGCATCGGGGCCCAGGTGGCGGGCGAGGAAGGCATCAGGCTGGTGCAGCTGGGAAAGCGAAGGGGTGTTCGACATGGCCACGGTCTCGAAAGGGCGTTCCCTGAAAAGAACAGGCCCCGACGAATCGAGGCCTGTGTGTACAGCAGTGTCTTACGCGTCGGCGTCGCTGGCAGCGCGGTAGCCGGCGGCGTCGAGCAGCTTGTCCAGCTCGGCCGGGTTGCTCGGCTTGAGCTTGAAGAACCAGGAACCGTACGGATCGTTGTTCACTTCTTCGGGGGTGTCGGCCAGCACGTCGTTGACGGCGATGACTTCACCGCTTACCGGGGCGTAGATGTCCGAGGCGGCCTTCACCGACTCGACCACACCGGCTTCCTGGCCGGCGGCGAGGGTCTTGCCCACTTCCGGCAGTTCGACGAAGACCACGTCGCCCAGGGCTTCCTGGGCGTGGTCGGAGATGCCCACGGTGACGGTACCGTCGGCTTCCAGGCGCGCCCACTCGTGGCTGGCGGCGTAACGCAGGTCGGCGGGGATATTGCTCATCTTGTTGTTCCTCGAGGACTGGGCGACGGGCGGCAATGCCGCCCTATGCAATTTAGATCAGGGCTTTGCCATGACGCACGAAATTCGGCTGAACGACGCGAACCGGGTACCACTTACCACGGATCTCCACCTCGGCGCGATCGCCGGTGGCCGCCGGCACACGGGCCAGGGCGATGGATTTGCCGAGCGTCGGGGAGAAGCTGCCGCTGGTGATCTCGCCTTCGCCGACGCCGGCGACGCGGACCACCTGGTGGGCGCGCAGCACGCCGCGCTCTTCCAGCACCAGGCCAACCAGCTTGGGCGCATCGCCGGCGGCTTTCTGCGCTTCCAGGGCCTTGCGGCCGATGAAGTCGCGGCCTTCGGGTTCCCAGGCGATGGTCCAGCCCATGTTGGCGGCCAGAGGGGTGACGTCTTCGTCCATGTCCTGGCCGTAGAGGTTCATCCCGGCTTCCAGGCGCAAGGTATCGCGCGCGCCCAGGCCCGCCGGGGAAATACCGGCACCGACCAGGTCATTCAGGAAGCCCGGCGCTTCAAGGGCCGGCAGCATGATTTCCAGGCCGTCCTCGCCGGTGTAGCCGGTGCGGGCGATGAACCAGTCACCGTCGGCCTTGCCCTGGAAGGGCTTGAGCTCGCGGATCAGCGCGGCGCGGGCGGGAGTGACCAGCTCGGCAGTCTTCTCGCGGGCGTTGGGGCCCTGGACGGCCAGCATCGCGAGATCGGGACGTTCGGTCAGGGTGACGTCGAAGCCCTCGGTATGCGCCTGCATCCAGGCCATGTCCTTGTCGCGGGTCGAGGCGTTGACCACCACGCGGTAGCCGTACACGCCGAGGTAGACGATCAGGTCGTCGACCACGCCGCCACGCTCGTTGAGCATGCCGCTGTACAGCGCCTTGCCCGGAACCTGCAGTCGTTCGACATCGTTGGCCAGGAGTCGCTGCAGGTATTCCTTGGCCTGCGGACCGGTGACGTCGACCACGGTCATGTGGGAAACGTCGAACACGCCGCAATCGCGACGTACCTGGTGGTGCTCTTCGACTTGCGAACCGTAGTGCAACGGCATGTCCCAACCGCCGAAATCGACGATCTTGGCGCCGAGGGCGACGTGCAAATCATAGAGCGGCGTGCGCTGTCCCATGGGTGTTCTCCTTCCGGGCGAGGCGGGTGCGGAGCGCGAGTACGGCCCGCACGAAACGCGCGCATTGTAGTCGCATGACCGGACTCTGGACAGCTTGTCCGACGGCCGATTCTCAGGGCCGCACAGAACCGGTCGGTCGCGCCGAGCGACGGATCAGCCCGATCACCGGGAACAGTCCCACCAGCACCAGCGTCAGCGCCGGCAGCGCGGCGCGCGCCCACTCGCCTTCGCTGGTCATCTCGAAGACGCGCACGGCCAGGGTGTCCCAGCCGAACGGACGCATCAGCAGGGTCGCGGGCATTTCCTTGAGCACGTCGACGAACACCAGCAGCGCGGCGCTCAAGGCTCCCGGCACCAGTAGCGGCAGATAGACGCGGAAGAACAACCCCGTTCCGCCGACGCCCAGGCTGCGGGAGGCTTCCGGCAATGACGGTCGAATTCGCGCCAGCGCACCTTCCAGCGGGCTGTAGGCCACTGCCATGAAACGGATCAGGTAGGCCACCAGCAGCGCGCCGAGACTGCCCAGCAGCAAGGGCTTGCCGGCGCCGCCCAGGGCGCTGGACAGCGGAATTACCGCATGGTTATCCAGCCAGCTGAACGCCAGCATGATCGCCACCGCCAGCACCGAGCCGGGCAGCGCATAGCCCAGATTGGAGATGCCGATTGCCGAGCGCACCGCGGGCGTTGGCGACAGCCGCCGGGCGAAGGCCAGCAACAGCGCGACGGCCACCGTGATCAGTGCAGCGAAACCACCCAGGTACAGGCTGTGGAGGATCAACCCCCAGTAGCGCTCGTCGAGGTCGAAACGCCCTTTCTGCCAGACCCACACCACCAGTTGCAGCACCGGGATGACGAAGGCGCAGGCGAATACCAGCAGGCACCAGGCGCTGGCGGCGAGGGCCTTCCAGCCACGCAGCCGATACAGCGCCGCACCACGCGGTCGCTCGTTGGGCACACCGCTGCGGCCGCGGCTGTAGCGCTCGCCCAGCAGCACCAGCATGACGAACAGCAACAGCAGGCTGGCCAGCTGGGTGGCGCTGGAGAGGCTGTAGAAGCCGTACCAGGTCTTGTAGACGGCGGTGGTGAAGGTGTCGAAGTTGAACACCGACACGGTACCGAAATCCGCCAGGGTTTCCATGATCGCCAGCGCCAGCCCGGCGCCGATGGCCGGCCGCGCCATGGGCAGGGCGACGCGCCAGAAGGCGGCCAGGGGCGACAGGCCAAGCACCCGCGCCGCCTCCGTCAGGCCGCGCCCCTGGGCGAGGAAGGCGGTGCGCGCGAGCAGATAGACGTAGGGGTAGAAGACCAACACCAGCACGGTGATCACGCCGCCGGTGGAGCGCACGCGCGGCAGCCGCAGGCCGCTGCCGAACCACTCGCGCAGCAGCGTCTGCACGGGGCCGGAGAAATCCAGCAGGCCGACGAAGACGAACGCCAGCACATAGGCCGGCACCGCGAAGGGCAGCATCAGCGCCCAGTCCAGCCAGCGTCGGCCGGGGAATTCGCAGAGACTGGTGAGCCAGGCAAGGCTGACGCCGAGCACGGTCACGCCCACGCCTACGCCGGCCACCAGCACCAGGGTATTGCCCAGCAGGCGCGTCATCTGGGTTTCCCACAGGTGCGACCAGATTTCGCGGTCGATTTCCGCCCAGCTCAGCAGCAGGACGCTGATGGGCAGCAAAACCAGGGCGGCGACGACAAAGGTGATGGAGGTCCAGCGGTGGGTGCGCATGCGTTGCGTTATTCCAGGAGATCAGCCGGTGTTCGCAGGAAATGTCACCGAAGAACTGACGGAAACTTCCCTCATTGGTATCGAATTCGCCTGATCCTCATGCGACAGGGATAAAGCTCAAGCTAGTGCGGTCGAATCCGCCACTTTGCCATTCCAACCTGCCAAGGAAAAAGCCCATGTCCTCCCCTCGCTCTCTCTGCGGACTGCTGCTTCTGACACTGTGCGGCGCCGTTCAGGCCGACGAGCCCACTCCCATGGAGGCCTGCCTGCAAATGGCAATGACGCTCCTGGCCGAGAATCCGCAAGTACAGGAGCGCTGGCAGCAGACCTGGGTGGAGCCCTCGTCGATCCGCGAAGAGGCCTACGACGGCGAGGTGGACGGGCAGCACGCCAGAAAGCGCCTGACCGCCCAACTGCGCCGCGGCGACCAGTCGGACGGCCAGTTCATCTGCCTGCTGGCGGAGAACGGCAAGGCGCTTTCAGTGGATCACAAGGGCGACGCCGACAGCCAGTAAGGCGCCAGCGCTTCCATCAGTTCCAGCCGGCACGGTCCATCAGCTTGATCGCTTCGGCCTGGCGCTTGCCGGCGATCTCCACCGGAATGCTGTCGGCCTTGAACTCACCCCAGGCGGCCACTTCCTGCGACGGCGCGACCTTCGGGTTGGCCGGGAACTCCTGGTTGATGCCGGCGAACAGCGACTGGGCTTCCGCGCCGGTCATCCATTCCACCAGCTTCTTGGCTTCTTCCGGGTGCGGCGCGTACTTGGTCAGGCCGATGCCCGACAGGTTGACGTGCACGCCCCGGTCGCCCTGGTTCGGCCAGAACAGCTTCACCGGCAGCTGCGGGTTGTCCTTGTGCATGCGGCCGTAGTAGTAGGTGTTGACGATGCCGACGTCGCACTGGCCAGCGGCGATGGCCTGCAGCAGCGCGTTGTCATCGGAGAATACGTCGGTGGCCAGGTTGTTCACCCAGCCCTTGAGGATTTCCTCGGTCTTCTCGGCGCCATGGGTCTCGATCAAGGTCGCGGTCAGCGACTGGTTGTAGACCTTTTTCGCGGTGCGCAGGCACAGGCGGCCTTCCCACTTCGCATCGGCCAACTCCTCGTAGGTCGACAGTTCCTCGGGCTTCACCCGTTGGGTGGAATAGGCGATGGTCCGCGCGCGCAGCGACAGGCCGGTCCAGCTGTCGGTGCCGGAGCGGTACTGCGGCGGGATGTTCGCGTCCAGGGTCGGCGAATCGAAGGGCTGCAGGATGCCCATCTTCTCGGCCTGCCAGAGGTTGCCGGCATCCACGGTGAGCAGCAGGTCGGCCGGGGTGTTGGCGCCTTCGGCCTTGATCCGCGCCATCAGTGGCGCTTCCTTGTCGGTGATGAACTTGATCTTCACCCCGGTCTTTTCGGTATAGGCGTCGAACACCGGTTTGATCAGCTCGTCGATGCGCGAGGAATAGACCACCACTTCGTCGGCGGCCTGGGCGGTGCTACCGAGGGCAGCCAGCAGGAGGGTGGCGATAAGACCTTTGCGCGCGAGCATGAGCGTGTCCTTTGCGGAGAAGAAATCCCGCAAATGATAAGGAACCTCATTTGCTACTGAGGGGCGCGTTTGTGTCGGGGTGTTTCGGGAGGGTGTGGTTTGGGGTCGCGGGGCGATCGGGGCGCAAGGCAAGAGCCCCTCACCCCAGCCCTCTCCCAAAGGGAGAGGGAGCCGTTCGGCGTATCTGAATATCACGGAGTCAGCCGGCGATCTCTGAACGATCAGCGCACGCCGATCAGTCCCCTCTCCCTCCGGGAGAGGGTTAAGGTGAGGGGGACCGCAGGTCGCCGTGATTAAACCCGCGCCAAGCCCGGCAAATCCCCCGACAGCCCCAGCGCCCGCCGCACAAACACACCTTTCGCCTCATGGTGCTTGTCCACCAGCCGCAACCCGGCGTTGCGCAGCCAGCGTACCGCCAGCGGGTCGGCCTGGAACAGGCGCTGGAAGCCTTCCATCGCCGCCATCATGGCCAGGTTGTGCGGCATACGACGACGTTCGAAGCGGCTCAGCACGCGTTCCTCGGCGATGTTCTCGCCACGGGCGTGGGCATGCTCGATCACCTCGGCGAGCACCGCGGCATCCAGGAAGCCCAGGTTCACGCCCTGCCCGGCGAGCGGGTGGATGGTGTGCGCGGCATCGCCGATCAGCGCCAGCCCCGGCTCCACATAGCGTTTCGCGTGGCGCTGGCGCAGCGGGATGCACAGCCGGCGATCGGCGTGTTCGATGGCGCCCAGGCGGTGCTCGAAGGCGAGCCCGAGCGCCTTGCAGAAGCCTTCGTCATCCAGCGCCATGAGCTTCTCGGCCTGCTCGGGGGTCGTCGACCAGACAATCGAACACCAGTGCGCGTCGCCCTCCTTCGCCAGCGGCAGGAAGGCCAGCGGGCCGTCGTCGGTGAAGCGCTGCCAGGCGGTGGCCTCGTGCGGATTCTCGCAACGTACGCTGGTGACGATGGCGTGATGCAGGTAATCCCACTCGCGGGTGGCGCAGCCGGCCAGGCGGCGCACGGCGGAATTCGCGCCGTCGGCGGCGACCACCAGCGGCGTGCGGATCTCGCGGCCATCGGCGAGGGTCAGCAGCCAGTCGTCGCCGGAATGGCGCAGTTGCTCCAGGCGCGCGTTAGGCAGCAAGCCGAGTGCGGACTCGTGCAGGCGCTCCAGCAGGGCGTCCTGCACCACGCGGTTCTCGACGATATGGCCAAGCATCTCGGCATGCACGCTGGCGGCGCTGAAGTGGATCTGCCCGGTGCCGGAGCCGTCCCACACCTGCATCTCGCGGTAAGGTTCGGCGCGGCGCGCGGCGATGCCGTCCCAGGCGTGCAGGCGCTGGAGAATCCGCCGGCTGGCCTCGGACAGCGCACTGACGCGCGGCTCGAAGGGCGCTTCGCGGTCGAACGGTTTGACGCTCAGCGGCGAGCCGTCCAGCAGCAGGATATCCAGCCCGCTGCCTTCCAGGGCCAGGGCCAGCGCACTGCCGACCATTCCCGCCCCGACGATTACCAGATCCGCGTGCATGTGCGTTCCTTCTTCAGCGGCCCGCGCAGCAAGGGCACGGGCATCGAAATTCAAGCGGCCTGCCGCGCGCGCGGCTTGAGCCGGACGTAGAGGGTCTTCTGCACCCGCGCCACCAGGGTGCCTTCGCCGTCACGCACTTCAGCATGCAGGCGCGGCAGGTACTTCTCACCCCCAGCGGTCTGCGCGCGGATTTCGTCGAGCAGGTGCTGGTCGATGCGGAACTCGGCGTACACCGGCCCCTTACCGGGGCTGACGAATTCGATGTTGGCAGCCTTGTCCCAGACGATGTACTCGCGCCCCAGGTTCTCCATCAGCATCAGCATGAAGAAGGGGTCAGTCATGCTGTACAGGCTGCCGCCGAACTGGGTTCCAACGTAATTGCGGTTGAACAGGTTCAGGCCCATCTTCACCCGCACCTCGCGAAAGTCCGCGCTGATATGGCGCACGCGCACGCCAGCGCCGAGATAGGGCGGGTAGAGATTCAGGCCGAAACGCAGCAGACGGGCGCGGCGGGCGCTTTTGCGAGAATCCATCGAATCAGACCGGCCGGGCGCCCAGGCCCATGGCCTGGCGGGCGAACCAGCGTTTGGCCGGCGGCAGCAGGTCAAGGCCGAGCAGGCCGATGTTGCGGCCGGTGGCCAGCAACGGCTGGTCGTTGGAGAACAGGCGGGTGACGCGGTCGGAGAAGCCGACGGTCATCTGCTGGTCGAGACGCTGGCCGTCCAGGTAACGCTGCAGTACGGAGAAATCGCCCGGCGCAGCGTCTTCCTGCAGCAGGCGGTCGCCCAGTGCCTTGGCATCGCGCAGCGACAGGTTGAAACCCTGCCCGGCAATGGGATGCAGGCTGTGGGCAGCGTTGCCCAGCACCACGAGGTGCGGGCGAATCTGTTCGTCGGCCTCGGTCAGGCTCAGCGGGTAGCCATGGCGCACGCCAACCTGGCGCAGGGTGCCCAGGCGGTAGCCGAAGGCGTCCTGCAATTCGGCGAGAAAGGCCGCGTCGGGTAGCTCGCGCAGGCGCTCGGCGTCACGGCCATTGCGGGTCCAGACCAGCGCGCAGCGGTTTTCCGGCAGCGGCAGCAGGGCCAGCGGGCCGTTTTCGGTGAAGCGTTCGAAGGCTTGGCCGCGATGGGCCTCGGACGGGCTGACGTTGGCGATCAGCGCGGTCTGCCCATAGGACGAGGAACGCACGTTGATGCCCAGTTGCTCGCGCAGGCCGGAGCGGCCGCCATCGGCCAGCACGGCGAGGTCGCAATCCAGCTGCGAGTCGTCGTCCAGGGTCAGGCGGTAGCCATCGCCCAGGGCGTCCATCCGGCGTACTTCGGCCGGGCAGCGCCAGCTCACCACTTCCGGGTCCAGCGCATGCCACAGGCATTGGCCGAGCCAGGCGTTCTCGACCACGTAGCCCAGCGCCGGAACGCCCTCTTCCACCGCGGTCAGGCGCGCGGCGCCGAAGCGGCCGCGGTCGGACACATGGATCTGGGTGATGGGTTCGGCGCGCTGGGATATCTGCTGCCAGAGCCCCAGGCGCTCGTAGATCTGCCGGCTGCCGAAGGACAGCGCCGAGGAGCGCGCGTCATAGCTCGGCTGGTAGGCGTCGCCAGGGGCGAAGGGCTCGACCAGCACGATCTGCCAGCCGCGCGCGCGGGCGCCGGCCTGGAGAATCAGCGCAAGGCTCGCGCCGACGAGTCCGCCACCGATGATGGCCAGTTGCGTACGTTGCATGTCAGGCGGCCTGGGCCTTGGCTTCGGCCATCAGCGCTTCGATCTCGGCAACGGTTTTCGGCACGCCGTTGGTCAGCACTTCGCAGCCGGTCTTGGTCACCACCACGTCGTCCTCGATGCGCACGCCGATGCCGCGCCACTTCTTCGGCACGTCGGTGTTGTCCGGGGCGATGTAGATACCCGGTTCGACGGTCATCGCCATGCCCGGTTCGAGCACGCGCCATTCGCCGCCGACGCGGTATTCGCCGACGTCGTGCACGTCCATGCCCAGCCAGTGGCCGGCACGGTGCATGTAGAAGGCCTTGTAGGCTTCGCGCTCGATCAGCTCGTCGACGTCGCCCTTGAGCAGGCCCAGTTCCACCAGTCCGGCGGTGATGACCCGCACGGTGGCCTCGTGGGCTTCGTTCCAGTGGCGGCCGGGGGCGATGTAGTCGAACGCGGCCATGTTCGCGTCCAGCACCAGTTGGTAGATGGCCTTCTGCTCGGGACTGAACACGCCGCTGGCGGGGAAGGTGCGGGTGATGTCGCTGGCGTAGCAGTCGATCTCGCACCCGGCGTCGATCAGGATCAGGTCGCCATCCTTGATCTGTGCGTCGTTCTCCCGGTAATGCAGGATGCAGGCGTTGCGGCCGGCGGCGACGATGGAGCCGTAGGCCGGCATCTTCGCGCCGCCCAGGCGGAAGGCGTATTCCAGCTCGGCTTCCAGGTGGTACTCGTAAAGTCCCGGACGGCAGGCCTGCATGGCGCGGATATGGGCGCCGGCGGAGACTTCCGCGGCGTAGCGCATCACCTTCACCTCACCGGCGCTCTTGTACAGGCGCTGGTCGTGCAGCAGGTGGTCGAGGGCGACGAACTCGTTCGGCGGCTGCGCACCCTGGCGCGCCTTGGAGCGGATCACGTTGATCCAGTCCATCAGACGACGGTCGAACTCCTGGTTGGCGCCCAGCGCGTAATACACGCGGTCGCGGCCTTCGATCAGGCCCGGCAGGATGTCGTCGATATCGCCGATGGGGAAGGCATCGTCGGCGCCGAAGGTGCCGATGGCACCGTCCTGGCCGGCGCGCAGGCCATCCCAGAGTTCACGCTCCGGATCGCGCTCGCGGCAGAACAGCACGTACTCGCCGTGCTCGCGACCGGGAATCAGCGCCAGCACCGCTTCCGGCTCGGGGAAGCCGGTGAGGTACTGGAAGTCGCTGTCCTGGCGGTAGACGTGCTCGACGTCGCGGTTGCGGATGTACATCGGCGCCGCCGGGAGAATGGCGATGCTGTTGGGTTCCATCTGCGCCATCAGCGCCTTGCGACGACGGGCGTATTCCGACTTGGCGATACGGATCATGCGCGACCTCAATGCAGGGAGGGTTTCTCGGCCGGTGCCGGCACCTTGCCGAATTCGGAGAACAGCAGCAGCGGGGCCACGCGCAGGTATTCCTGCACTTCCATGTAGTCGGCCTCGCCATCTTCGGATTCTTCCAGCTGGCCGCCGACCTGGGCGATGGCGGCGATGTCCTGCAGCACTTCGTCGGCTTCGTCCGACAGGCTGGGGGCACGCAGCGCCAGGCCGAAGCCCGCGAGGAAGCCCTGGCACCACTGGCCCAGGGCCACGGCGCGCTCGGCCAGCGGCGCGTCGTCGTTGGGCAGCATCAGCACCACGGCCATCTCGCCCTGGCTGAAGTCCTGCTGGACCATGCCCAGCAGGCCGCCGAGGGCCGCGCTCAGGCGTTCGCCCGGCTCGCCGCCGAGCAGGTCGCTGGCGGCCTGCAGCCATTCTGCCTGGTCGAAGCCACTGCCGGCGCAGACGCGACCGAGCAGGTGGCCGTGCAGTTCGGCAGGGGAAATGGGCAGGGCAGCCTCGGCAAGCAGGGCGGCGAAAGCGGTGTAGGCGGAGCTGGAAGTGGACATGATCGAACCCGGGTGACGGCTAGGCGCCATCAGGCGCCGCGCATAGAATAGGGTCCGTTATCCTAGCACCGGCGCACACCGCAAGACCATGTGACGACTCGTCGGGCCGCCGTGCGTTGACCCACCCCCACGGCAGTCCTATATAGTTCTCGATTACTTAAGCAACTCCCAAGCGAGAGCCCATGGAAGACGCCGACCTGCACGCGCTGATCGCCAAGTTCGACCTGCTGCTCCAGCGCCTGGAACAGCTCAAGGCCGAGAACCGGCTGCTGCGGGCGAACGAGAAAAGCTGGCGGGAAGAACGCGCCCATCTGATCGAGAAGAACGATTTGGCTCGGCAGAAGGTCGAAGCGATGATTTTGCGTCTTAAAGCCCTGGAGCAGGACTCATGAGCCAGTCGAATACCCTGAACGTCCAAATCCTCGACAAGGAGTACTGCATCGCCTGCCCTCCGGACGAGCGCGTCAACCTGGAAAGCGCCGCGCGCTATCTGGACAGCAAGATGCGCGAGATCCGCTCCAGCGGCAAGGTGATCGGTGCCGACCGCGTCGCGGTGATGGCCGCCCTGAACATCACCCACGACCTGCTGCACAAGCAGGAGCGCGTCGAGCAGGACAGCGGTTCCACCCGCGAGCGCGTGCGTGAACTGCTCGAACGCGTGGACCGTGCACTGACGACCGACCCCCTTACCACCGATAAAGAGCAGGGTGAAGTCTGACCCCGGAAATTTCCTTGGGGTATAATCCGTCTCGCTCCCTGGTGTGTTGGCCAGTCGGTGATGTCCCTGAGCCGATAATTGCAACAACGGGGGTTGCCAGTTGGGCTGGTGTGCATGTCCGCACGACGGAAAGCCTTAAAGCCTACTGCAACCACCACCTTGAACTCTCGGGTTCAAGGGCTAACCCGACAGCGGCATGTCCGGGGAGCTTTACCCTTCCATGATCCCTTCTGATGGTCTTTCCCGCCCTGCCCTGCGCCGCCAGCTGCGCCAGGCCAGACGCGCACTCACGCCCCTTCAGCAACGCCTCGCCGCCCAGGCCCTGTACCGCCAGCTTGCGCAACATCCGCTGTTTCGCCGGGCCAAGCACATTGCGTTGTATCTGCCGGCTGACGGCGAGATCGACCCGCGTCCCCTGATGAAGGCTGCGCAGCAGCGTGGCAAGGCGACCTACCTGCCAGTGCTCTCGGACTGGCCACGCACGCACATGACCTTCCAGCAGGTCGGCATTGGTGAGCGCTGGGTACGCAATCGCTTCGACATCGCCGAACCGCAGGCCGACCGTCGGCGCCAACGCCCGGCCTGGGCGCTGGACCTGCTGTTGCTGCCACTGGTGGGCTTCGATCCCCAGGGCGGCCGGCTGGGCATGGGCAAGGGGTTCTACGACCGGACCCTGGCCTACCTGGGAATGCGCAAAAATTGGCAGAAACCGACGCTTTTGGGCCTGGCGCATGAATGCCAGAAGGTCGATAAGCTGGAGCTGGCGAGCTGGGATGTGCCGCTGATGGGCATTGTGACGGATGGCGGCTGGTATGGCCATCTCGCTACGGCATCGCGGTCCTTGCGATAGCCGTCTCGATAGCGCCCCGACAAATCAGGGCTGCTGGGTGACCTGCACCGGGGCGTTGCCCTGGCGTTGTTCCCACAGGCTCTGGGTGTAACCGGTCGTGACGACACCCAGACCGAAAAGTATTACCAACACCCACAAAAGATCAGGCTTGCGCTTCATCGATTGCCTCCCCCTTCCAGGCAATTGTTCATGACGGCCGGCGGTGGTTTTTGGTCCGTCCGGCAGGCCAAGCTAAAAACGGCGGCATTTTCCGACAATGCAGGGCGTCTCGCAATTCTGGCGCCAACCGGTCGTCGGAGGATCGGCCACCCCCGAAACTCCCGGCACTTTCAGGCAATGTTCATGCCGATATTCCTACATATTCTTCCTACATTTTGTTTCCGGCGAGCCGGCAGCTTGTCGCAGGGAAACACCTATCTTTAATAAAAAGCGATCACGACCCGCCACGCACAAGGAGACCCTCGCGGATGGCACGCGCTTACTGGCTGATGAAATCCGAGCCCGACGAACTTTCGATCCACGACCTCCAGCGCCTGAAGTCCGCGCGCTGGGACGGCGTGCGCAACTACCAGGCACGCAACTTCATGCGCAGCATGCAGCCGGGCGATCTGTTCTTCTTCTACCACTCCAGTTGCCCGGAGCCGGGCATTGCCGGCATTGCTGAGATTCAAGGCGAGGCCTACCCGGACCCGACCGCACTGGACCCGAAAAGCCACTACCACGACCCCAAGGCCAGCGAGCAGAAGAATCCGTGGACAGCTCGCGACGTAGGCTTTGTCGAGGCCTTCGCGTCGGTCTTGCCACTGGGCACCCTGAAAGCCCAGGCGGGACTGGAAGAAATGCCCCTGGTGCAGAAGGGCAGCCGCCTGTCGGTGATGCCGGTCACCGCCGAACAGTGGGCGATCGTCGTCGGCCTGGCGCGCAAGTAGAGGCATTGTGCTATTAGGTTACTGAAGCCCCCGGAATTCGCCGTATGCGCCGCCTTCAGTCCTCTCTCGCTACCTATCTCGGGCTTGGCGGTCTGCTCTGCGTGCTCCTGCTCGCCAGCGCCTGGCTGGGCAAGGAGTTGGCGAGCAGCGAACGCCAACGCGTGCAGGAGCGCCTGGTCTACCAGGGGCGCAGCCTGGCGCACCAGCTGGAAGCCAACCTTCACGAGCAGGTCCAAGGCCTGGACCTGCTTGCCCAACTGTGGACCCACCACGGCCGCATGCCCCGTGCCGAATGGGAGTTGGATGCACGCTTCTACGTGCGCAGCTTCCCGGGCTACCAGTCGATCCAGTGGTCAGGGCCGGACCTGCGCATCCGCTGGCTGGAACCCTTGCAAGGCAACGAGGCGGCGCTGGGCTTCCACCTCACCGACCGTCACCCCAACTACGACACCGCCATCGCTGCCCGCAACAGCGGCAAGCCGCGCCTGAGCGACAGCGTGGAGCTGCTCCAGGGCGGCCGCGGCTTCGTACTGTATACGCCGGTATTCATCCGTGGCGCGGACAATGAGCTGCAATTCGACGGGTTCATGCAGGGTGTATTTCGCGTCGGCAACCTCATGGACAACCTGCTGCAACAACTCGACAACCAGCTTTTTTCCGTCCGTCTGCTGGAGCATGGCCGCCCGCTCTACGTGCGCGAGCAGCCCGACAGCGATGCCGAGCAGACCCTGCGCGTACCGCTGCGCCTGCTCAACAACCGCAGCTTCGAACTGGAACTCAGCCCGACGGCGCAACTGGTCAGGTCACTGTCCTCGCCGTTGCCGCTGGTGGTTTTTGGCGGCGGCGTCGCGATCAGCCTCCTGCTGGTGGCAGCGCTGTTCCTCGCTCGAGAGAACGCCCGCCGCGCCACCGCCCTGAGCGCCAGCAACCAGCTGCTCAACCAGGAGGCGGAACAGCGCCAGTCCGTCGAGGCCACCCTGCACGAGAGCCGCGAACGCCTGCAGCTGGCGCTGGACCTCACCGACTCCAGTCGCGACGCGCTATTCATCTTCGATCTGCAGCACCGCGAGCTGCTGCACATGAACCGCGCTACCTACAATGCTCTGGGCTACAGCGCCGATGAGTTCCGCCACCTGCTGCGCGATGACCCCGAACGGCTGATCCCCGGTTTCCACGCCTGGATCCAGCTGGTACAGCAGGCACACCGACTGAATCTGTCGATGATCTTCCAGCGCGAGATGCAGCGCCGCGACGGCAGCCTGCAGCCGGCGGAGATCAATACCCAGCTGATCCACCAGGGCGACCGCGACTACCTGATCGCCGTGGCCCGCGATAACAGCGAGCGCCTGCAGCTCGAGGCACAGTTGCAGAAGCTGTCGCAGCAGGACGGGCTGACCGGGTTGTACAACCGCCGCTACTTCGACCGTCAGTTGCAGAGCGAATGGCGCCGCCTGCGCCGGGCCGATGCGCCGCTGGCGGTGCTGATGCTCGACGTTGACCACTTCAAGCGCTTCAACGACTGCCTCGGCCACCTGGCCGGCGACGACGCATTGCGGCGCCTCGCCAGTTGCCTGCAGGAATGTTTGCAGCGCGAGGGCGACGTGGCCTGCCGTTACGGCGGCGAGGAGTTCGTCATCATTCTTACCGACACCGGCCTGGAAGGCGCCAGCCACGTCGCTGCGCGCATTCATCGGCGGGTCGCCGAGATGGGCATCGCACACCCCGCCGCAGAGCTGGGGCGACTGACGATGAGTATCGGCCTGGCCATCGCCACGCCGGGGCAGGACACCGAGCCGGACCAGTTGATCGCGCAGGCCGACCAGGCGTTGTATGCGGCCAAGCACAAGGGGCGGAATCAGACGTGCGTTTGGCCGCTGGAAGAGCCCCTCGCCCTGCCCCTCTCGCTCAGGGAGAGGGGACCGTTCGGCGCAGGATGACCCCTTTGCATCAGCCGTAGCGTACGGCTGCCTCTCCCTGAGGGAGACCAGCCGCTACAGAGAAAGCCGGCTCTGTGACTCCGTCAGGCCATCTGCCCGATGGTCCGGCGGAAGCGCCACAAGGCGCCCGCGAAGAACGCCGCGCCGATACCGACGATGGCCAGCAGCTGTGGCCAGACGATGGACAGGTCGGCCCCACGATAAAGAATCGCCTGGGCCAGACTGACGAAGTGCGTGGTCGGCGCCGCCAGCATGATGGTCTGCACCAGCTCCGGCATGCTCTCGCGTGGCGTGGTGCCGCCGGAGAGGATCTGCAACGGCATCAAGGTGAGGATCACCAGCAGCCCCAGCTGCGGCATCGAGCGAGCCACGGTGCCGAGGAAGATGCCCATGGACGTGGTGGCGAACAGGTGCAACGCCGCGCCCAGCAGGAACAGTCCCACCGAACCGCTGATCGGCACGTCCAGCCAGCCGCGCACCACCAGTTGCAGCGAAATGGCCGCCGCCACCAGCACCACGGTACCCATGGACCAGACCTTGGCCATCATGATCTCGAAGGCGGTCAGCGGCATCACCAGCAGGTGCTCGACGGTGCCGTGCTCGCGCTCGCGGATCAGCGCGGCGCCGGTGAGGATGATCGACAGCATGGTGATCTGGTTGATCACCTCCATCACCGCGCCAAACCAGGCCTGGGTCAGGTTCGGGTTGAACTCCATGCGCACCGCCAGCTCCGCCGGCATCGCCGCCTCGGCGCGGTAGCGGCTGACGAATTCGCGCACCTCGGTACCGACGATGTTCTGGATGTAGCCGGCGCCGGAGAAGGCCTGGCCGGTCTGCGTCGCATCGACGTTGACCTGGATCGCCGGCTGCCGCCCGGCCAGCACGTCGCGCTGGAAGTCCGGCGGGATGTCCAGGGTGAAGGTGTACAGGCCGACGTCCATGCCCCGGTCCATCTCCGCGTGGCCGATCATCTCCGGCGTGCGGAAATACGGCGGCTGGAAGGCGTTGACGATGCGCGAGGAGAGCTGCGACTGGTCCTCGTCGACGATGGCGATGGGCGCATGGTGCAAGGTTTCCGGTACGCCGGTCGCGGAGCTGTAGACGCCCAGGGTGAAGGCCCAGGCGATCAGGATCAGCATCGCGTAGTCGCGGCCCAGGCTGCGGAATTCCTTGATACCGAGATTGAAGATGTTCGACAGCTTCTTCATGGCTCAGTCCTCCTGCTTCTTCAGGCAGGCCACGCTGAGTAGCGTCAGCACCACGATCATCGCTGCCAGCGGCAGGTAGTAGACCCACAGATCGGGGAAGCCCAGTGCCTTGGAGAAGGCCCCCCGGCTGATGACGAGGAAGTGCGAGGTCGGGTAGAGCTGGCCAACGAAGGCCGCCGCGCCTTCCAGCGACGACACCGGGTGGATCAGCCCGGAGAACTGGATCGCCGGGATCATGGTGGCGATGGCCGTACCGAATACCGCGGCGATCTGACTCTTCATGAAGGTCGAGAGCAGCAGCCCCAGCCCCGTGCTGGTCACCACGTAGAGGAACGCGCCGACCAGCAGTGCGAGGAAGCTGCCCTTGAGCGGCACCTGGAACAGCAGCACGGCCATCGCCAGCATCAGCACGAAGTTGATCATACCCATGCCGATGTAGGGCAGCTGCTTGCCCAGCAGGAACTCCAGGCGCGTGACCGGCGTGACATAGAGGTTGGTGATCGAGCCCAGCTCCTTCTCGCGCACCACGCCCAGGGCGGTGAGCATCGCCGGGATCATGATCAGCAGCAGCGGGATCACCGCCGGCACCATGGCTTTCAGGCTCTCCACGTCCGGGTTGTAGCGGTAGCGCACCTCGGTGCTGGCCGCCGCACCGGTAGAAGCAGCGTTGCCGTTTTGCCTGTCGGCGAGGTAACTGGCATGCAGCCCCTGCACGTAGCCGAGCACAGTGTTGGCGCGGGTCGGCATGGCGCCGTCGATCCACACGCCGATGGCCGGGTCGGCGCCACGCTTGAGGTCGCGGCCGAAGTTCGGCGGGATCTCCACCGCCAGGCTGATTTCGCCGCTGCGCAAGCGCCGCTCCAGGTCGTCCGGGTCCTGGATCGCCTGCTTCTCGATGAAGTAGCGCGAGCCGGCGATGTTCAGCGCGTAGGCCTGGCTGGTGGTGGTCTGGTCGCGGTCGAGCACCGCGTAGGTGAGATCCTCGACGTCCATGTTGATGCCGTAGCCGATGATGAACATCAGCAGCGCCGTGCCGACCAGCGCCAGGGTCAGGCGGATCGGGTCGCGGCGCAGCTCCATGGCCTCGCGCCGCGCATAGCTGAACAGGCGCAGCCAGCTGAACCGATCGCTACCCTTGTAGCGCGTGGATTCAGTGGTCGGCTCTGGAGCAGGTGCCGTTTCCGGCACTGGCGCGCTGCCGGCGGCTTCTTCCAGATAAGCGATGAAGGTGGCTTCCAACGTGGGCAGGCCGCGCTTGTCGATCAACCCCTGCGGGGTGTCGCTGTCGAGCACCTTGCCGGCGTGCATCAGCGAGATGCGGTCGCAGCGCTCGGCCTCGTTCATGAAGTGGGTGGAAATGAAGATGGTCACGCCATCGTTGCGCGACAGCTCCACCATCAGCTCCCAGAAGCCGTCGCGGGCTACCGGGTCGACGCCCGAGGTGGGCTCGTCGAGGATCAGGATTTCCGGTTTGTGGATCACCGCCACGGCCAGCGACAGGCGCTGGCGGATGCCCAGCGGCAGGCTGTCGGGCAGTTCGTTGCGGACCTTGCCGAGGTCGAAGCGCTGGAGCATTTCCTCGACGCGCGGGCCGATCTCGTCGGCCGGAAGGTGGAAGAGTTTCGCGTGCAGTTCGAGGTTCTGCAGCACCGTCAGCTCGGCGTACAGCGAGAACGCCTGGGACATGTAGCCCACACGGCGGCGAGTCTCCATATCGTTGGCGTTGACCGGCTGGCCGAACAGCGCGCAGGTGCCTTCGCTGGCCGGCAACAGGCCGGTAAGCATCTTCATGGTGGTGGACTTGCCACAGCCGTTGGAACCGAGGAAGCCGAAGATTTCCCCGCGCTCGATGCGGAAGCTCACATGGTCCACCGCGACGAAATCGCCGAAGCGACAGGTCAGCCCCTCGGCTTCGATGGCGATCTGCGCTGCACCGTCATTCTGCGGACGCGGGGGAATCACCAGCTTGTGGTGGCCGGCTCGCTTGCTCTCGGGCAGCAGCGCAATGAACGCCTCCTCGAGGTTCTGCGTCGATGTCTGCTCGCGCAATTCGGCGGGCGTCCCGGTGGCGAGCACCTTGCCCTCGTCCATCGCCATCAGCCAGTCGAAGCGCTCGGCCTCCTCCATGTAGGCGGTGGCCACCAGCACGCTCATGCCTTCGCGACCGGCGCGGATACGGCCGATCAATTCCCAGAACTGGTTGCGCGACAACGGGTCGACACCGGTGGTGGGTTCGTCGAGGATCAGCAGGTCGGGGTCATGGATCAGCGCGCAGCACAGCCCGAGCTTCTGCTTCATGCCACCGGACAGCTTGCCCGCCGGCCGCTCGGCGAAAGGCGCCAGCCCGGTGCTCTGCAGCAGATCGGCGATGCGCCGCTCGCGCTCGGCCTTGTCGTGGCCGAACAGGCGACCGAAGAAATCGACGTTTTCGAACACCGAGAGCGTCGGGTAGAGGTTCTTGCCCAGGCCTTGCGGCATGTAGGCGATGCGCGGGCACACGGCGCGGCGATGGCGCACATCGCGCATGTCGCCGCCGAGCACCTGGATCTCGCCGTCCTGCATCTTCCGCGCGCCGGCCAGCAGCGCCAGCAGGCTGGACTTGCCGACGCCATCCGGGCCGATCAGGCCGACCATGCGGTTGGCCGGGATTGCCAGGCTGACGTCGTCCACCGCGCGGGTCTCGCCGTAGCGCAGCGAGACGCCGGTGAGATGCGCCACGCAGCCGGCGCCGCTCATTGCGGGACCTTGATCTGCAGGTCAGCCGGCCATTCCACCTGCGGGTCGAGGCGCAGATAGGCCATGCCCGGCACGCCGGTCTTCACGTAGGTGATGTACTTCTCCAGCAGGCCCGGATCGAGGCGCGCCTTGACGCGGAACATCAGCTTCTCGCGCTCGTTGGCAGTCTCCACGGTCTTGGGCGTGAACTGCGCGACGCTGGCGACGTAGGACACCTTGGCCGGGATCACGTACTCCGGCACCGCATCGATCACCAGGTGCACTTCCTGTCCCAGCTCGACCTTGCCGGCCTGGCCGGACGGCAGGAAGAAGGTCATGTAGACATCGGCCAGGTCGACCATGTTGAGCAGCTTGCCGCCGGCCGGCAGGACCTCGCCCGGCTGCGCCACGCGGTACTGCACGCGGCCGTTGCGCGGGGCCTTGAGGTCGCTGTCGTCGATGTCGGCCTGCAGGCGCACGGTGCTCGCAGTGGCGGCCTCGATGGCCGACTGCGCCTCGATCACCTGGGAGCTGGCAGCAGCGATGCTGGCCTGAGCCGAGATGACCTGGGAGCGCGAAGCGGCCAGCGCCGCCTGGGAGCTCTGCAGGGCAGCGCGATCATCGTCGAGTTGCTGTTGCGGCAGGGCGTTGCGCTTGACCAGCTGCTCGGTGCGGGTGAAGCGCTTCTGCGCAGCGGTGAGCTCGGCCTGGCGCTGGGCGACCATGGCTTCGGCGGTGGCCTTCTCGCTGTGCCGCTGGGCCACCAGGGACTCGGCGGTGAGCTTGGCGTTCTGCGCCCGCCGCACCTCGGCCTCGGCCTGTGCCAGCTGGGCCTTGAGCACCTGGGTATCCATGCGCGCGACGACCTGGCCGGTCTTCACGAAGTCGCCTTCGTCCACGAGGATTTCCGCCACCCGCCCGGCGAGCTTGGTCGCGACGTCCACCTCGGTGGCCTCGATGCGCCCGTTGCCGCTGGCAAAACCTTGGCCCAGCCCGGTCGGCTTGAACGTCTGCCAGGCCAGCGCGGCGAGCACGGCCGCCACCAGCACCGCGAGACCGCGGGTGCGCCAGCTTTTTGCGTTTCCTGTCATCCGATTTCCCCTTGTCCAGGCGCTCGAATTCGAGCGAATCATGAGGGGATGTTCGGCGACCGGCGGCACATGGGGTTTGATTCAGGTCAGGCACGCAGAGGAAATTTCCTATGCGCCTTGCACGGCGGGACTTTCAGACCGGCATTGCGGCGAGTGGCCGCAGCCGGAAAACGGAAGCGCCTGCGGTGCGCAGATGAGTTGCGCTCATGCAGACGCCCCTGGAAGCGCTCAGGGCTGGACGATCAGATTGTTGAACAGCAGGTCGTCGACCAGTGGCTTGCCCTCTTCCTGCTGCAGCACGGTCTGCACCTGTTTCAACGCTTCCTGACGCAGTTTTTCCTTGCCGTCGACGCTGCCGAGGGATTCATCCGTTTGCTGGGCAAACAGCATCACCAGTTGGTTGCGGATCAGCGGCTCGTGGTGCTCGACCTTCTCCGACGCTTCCTTGCCGATGACCTTCAGGGCGATGTCGGCCTTGAAGTACTTCAGCCGCGGACCGCTGCCGTAGTTACCCACCAGGGCCGGCGTCAGGTCGACGAAGACCGGCTTGTTGGCGTCTTCCGGCTTGGCCTCTTCGGACTCGGAGGCGATGACGAAGGGGCTGAAGGAAAGGACCAGCAACAGGGCGAGGAAAGCTCTCAAGGCGATGTCTCCGGATTCGATGGGCAAAGGATAGCCACAGTCGCGCCGCCGCCCAAGCTATATCGGGGCATAAGCCCAGACCATGGTGATTTGCCCCCTGCCACTGCACTCCTACACTGCCCCACTCGGAAACAAGAACCCGCCAACGGAGTACTTCGAATGAAAGCCGTGCTGTGCAAAGCCTTCGGCCCCGCCGAAACCCTGGTGCTGGAAGACATCGCCAGCCCCGAGCCGAAGAAGAACGAAGTCCTGCTGCAGGTGCATGCCGCCGGGGTTAACTTCCCCGATACGCTGATCATCGAGGGCAAATACCAGTTCAAACCGCCCTTCCCGTTCTCCCCGGGTGGCGAGGCTGCCGGCGTAGTCGGCGCGGTCGGCGAGAAAGTCACCCATGTGAAGCCCGGCGACCGCGTGATGGCGCTGACCGGCTGGGGCAGCTTTGCCGAGGAAGTCGCGGTGCCCGGCTACAGCGTGATGCCGATCCCCGACGGCATGGACTTCGCCAGCGCCGCTGCCTTCGGCATGACCTACGGCACCTCCATGCACGCACTCAAGCAACGCGCCAACCTGCAGCCGGGCGAGACCCTGCTGGTGCTCGGCGCCTCCGGTGGCGTGGGCCTGGCTGCCGTGGAAATCGGCAAGGCGATGGGCGCCAAGGTGATCGCCGCCGCCAGCAGCGAAGCCAAGCTGGAAGTGGCCAAGGCCGCCGGTGCCGACGTGCTGATCAACTACAGCGAAGGCAGCCTGAAGGACAAGCTCAAGGAAATCACCGGCGGCCAGGGCGTGGACGTGATCTACGACCCGGTCGGCGGCGACCTGTTCGAGGAAGCCTTCCGCTCCATCGCCTGGAACGGCCGCATGCTGGTGGTCGGCTTTGCCAGCGGCACCATTCCGTCGCTGCCGGCCAACCTGACCCTGCTCAAAGGCGCGTCCCTGGTCGGCGTGTTCTGGGGCTCCTTCGCCCAGCGCCAGCCGCAGGACAACGCGGCGAACTTCCAGCAGCTGTTCGCCTGGTTCGCCGAAGGCAGGATCAAGCCGCTGGTGTCGCAGACCTATCCGCTGGACAAGGCCGCCGATGCCATCAATCACCTGGGCCAGCGCAAGGCGGTGGGCAAGGTGGTGGTGACCGTTCGCTGACCGCTGCCCGCGACATGAAAAAGCCCCGCATCAGCGGGGCTTTTTCACGTCGGAGCAAAACCTGTAGGAGCGTGCCATGCGCGCGATCGCGGGCGCAGCCCGCTCCTACAGGGAGACTCCGGGTTCAGGAATACAGCGCCTTGAACTGCTCGCGCAGTACGTTCTTCTGCACCTTGCCCATCACATTGCGCGGCAGCGCATCGACCACCATCACCCGCTTGGGCTGCTTGAAGCGCGCCAGCTTGCCATCCAGCGCGGCGAGTACCTGGGCCTCGCTCGGCGCCTGGCCCTGGGTGGCCACCAGTACGGCGGTGACGCCCTCGCCGAAGTCCGGGTGCGGCACGCCGATCACCGCCGACTCGACCACGCCCGGCAGGGTGTCGAGGATTTCCTCCAGCTCCTTGGGATAAACGTTGAAGCCGCCGCTGATGATCATGTCCTTGTTGCGGCCGACGATCTGCACATAGCCCTTGTCGTCGATGAAACCGATATCGCCGGTCATGAAGTAGCCGTCTGCGCGCAGCTCCTCGGCGCTCTTCTCCGGCATGCGCCAGTAGCCCTGGAACACGTTCGGCCCACGCACCTCGATCATCCCC
The DNA here is from genome assembly GCF_020401845.1 of Pseudomonas sp. HS-18. NCBI lineage: Bacteria > Pseudomonadati > Pseudomonadota > Gammaproteobacteria > Pseudomonadales > Pseudomonadaceae > Pseudomonas > Pseudomonas sp. HS-18. Next base: position 373,743 of record NZ_CP084413.1, on the reverse strand, counting down.
GGCTCACCCTGGGGCAGCGGGGCCGGCCCGGACTGCGAAGGATCGGTGATGCGCAGCTCGACGCCCGGCAGCGGGAAGCCGACGGTGCCGGCGATGCGCTCGCCATCCAGCGGGTTGGAGGTGTTCATGCCCGTCTCGGTCATGCCGTAGCGCTCGAGGATCGCCATGCCGGTGCGCTCGGAGAACGCCTTGTGGGTCTCGGCGGTGAGCGGCGCGGAGCCGGAAATGAACAGGCGCATGTGCGCCACCGCCTCGCGGGTCAGGCCGGGCTGGTCGAGCAGGCGGGTGTAGAAAGTCGGAACACCCATCAGCAGGTTCACCTGAGGCAGCAGGCGGAGCATCTGCGCGGCGTCGAACTTGCTGAGGAAGAGCATCGAACCGCCCGCCATCAGCAGGCTGTTGCAGGCCACAAAGAGGCCGTGGATATGGAAGATAGGCAGGGCATGGAGCAGCCAGTCCTCGCCGGTAATCTGCCAGGCATCCACCAGTGCGCGGGCGTTGGAGACGAGGTTGCCGTGGCTGATCATCGCCCCCTTGGAACGCCCGGTGGTGCCGGAGGTATAGAGGATCGCGGCGAGGTCGCTGGAGGCGCGCGGCACGTCGACGAAGCGCCCCGGCTTGCCATGCACGGCGTCCATCAGCGAGCCGTCGACCTGGTCGCCCAGGGTCGCCACACGAGCCACACCGCTGGCTTCGGCCAGTTCACGGGCCTGGGCTTCAAAGGCCGGCGCGCAGACGAACAGCGAAGGCTCGGCGTCGTCGAGGAAGTAGCGCAGCTCGTCGCCGGTGTAGCCGCTGTTGAGCGGCAGGTAGACCGCGCCGACGCGCAGTACGGCGAGGTAGAGCATCACCGTCTCGGGGCTCTTGTCGACCTGCACGGCAACGCGGTCGCCCGGCTGCACGCCGAGTTCCACCAGCGCATGGGCGAACTGCGAAGTGCTGCGCAGCATGTCGGCATAGCTGTAGCCGCCACCCAATGGGGTGCGGATGAAGGGCTTGGACAGGTCGCTGGGCAGGTGTTTGCCGACTTCGGCGAAAAGACTCTGGTTCATGGTGAGGTCCTAGCGTTTTGTTTTCGCCGACAGCGTCGCGAGCTTGCGCACCTCGGGTGAGGCCGCGACCGCGCCCTGGTTGGCGTAGGCTTCGTGGTTCTTTTCGATCTGACGCAGTTCGTAGCGGTAATTGACCATCAGCCCGGCTGCCTGGCGCAGGCCGCTGGCGGAGAGGTCGCCACGCCAGTTCAGACGCTCCAGGCGGGCACCGTTGCCGAGGTGGAAGCGCGCCACCGGGTCCAGCGGCAGCCCGGCGCCATTCTTGGCGTGCAGGAAATATTCGGCGGCCAGCGCCAGCAGCGGCTGCTCGGTGCGCGGCGGTGGCGGCGCGTCGGGCTTGAGCGCCTTGAGCAGGTCGGCGGCGGCCGCGCCCAGTTGCGGGTCGTCGCCCAGGCCGTCGAGCCAGCGACGGAAGCCGGGTACCGGCGACAGGGTGACGTACTGGCGCAGGCCGGGAATCTCCCGCGCCAGCTCCTCCACCACCTGTTTGATCAGGAAGTTGCCGAAGGAAATGCCGCGCAGGCCGTCCTGGCAGTTGCTGATGGAATAGAACACCGCCGTATCGGGTTCCTCTGCCGGCTGAACGTCTGTCGCCGGCTCGAGAATGTCTGCAATCGCGCCCGGCATCGCGCGGGTCAGCGCCACCTCGACGAAGATCAGCGGTTCTTCCGCCAGCGCCGGGTGGAAGAAGGCGAAGCAGCGGCGGTCGGCCGGCTGCAGGCGGCTGCGCAGGTCGTCCCAGTCCTTGATGGCGTGGACGGCCTCGTACTTGATGATCTTTTCCAGGATCGACGCCGGGGTCGACCAGTCGATGCGCCGCAGCACCAGGAAGCCGCGGTTGAACCAGGACGCCAGCAGGTGTTGCAGGTCGTGGTCCACGGCCGCCAACTCGGGTTTACCCTTGAGTTCCCCCAGCAACCGGCGGCGCATGGCGATCAGCTCGGCGGTGCCGCCCGGCGCCTGGTTGAGGCGGCGGAACAGTTCCTGGCGCGGTGGTTCGCTGGCCTCGAACAGCTGGGTGGTGTTGGCCGACGAAGGATCGTCGAGATAGCGCTGGCAGGCTTCGGCCAGCGCGTCATGAGGCGGCGCGAAGTCCATGAGCAGCGTGTCGAAGAAAGCCTTCTGCTGCTCCTCCGGACAGTCGCGGTAGGCGCACAGCACCTGCCGCGCCAGCGCCACGCCGGAAGCCTCGCCGTGGCCGGAGATCAGTTTGCGGCAGGCCTGCGCCAGCGCCTGGGCATTGCCCGGCGCCGGCTCGCGCGACTCCAGCAATTGCCGGCCGCGCTCGCTGATGCTCTGCAGCAGTTCCTGGAAGAAGCTGATGTTCATGCGTCCCCCTCGCTTGTGGATAAATCAGTCGCCTTTCAGCATCGGCGGCGGGCAGCGCTGGTACCAGCGCGAAGCCTGCTCGTAGGCGTGGGCCAGTTGCAGCACGGCCATATCGGCCTGGTGCTTGCCGATGATCTGGATGCCCATGGGCAAGCCCAGTTCATTGAAGCCTACCGGCACGTTGGCCACCGGGCATCCGGACAGGGTGGCCGGAATCACCACCTCCATCCAGCGGTGGTAGGTGTCCATGGCCTTGCCGGCGACTTCCTTCGGCCAGTCCCAGCTCTTGTCGAACGGGAACAGTTGCGCGCTGGGCAGCAGCAGGTAGTCGTAGCGCTCGAACAGCTGGCTGATGGCGCGGTACCAGTCGCTGCGCGCGGCGGAGGCGCGGAACACGTCCATGGCGGACAGCTTCAGGCCGTTCTCCACTTCCCAGATGGCCTCGGGCTTGAGCAGTTCGCGCTTGGCAGGATCGGTATAGGCCGCGCCGAGGGAGCCGGCGACCATCCAGTGACGCAGGGTGCGCCAGGTGTCCCAAAGACGCTCGGCGGAGAAGCCCATGGCAGTGTCTTCGATGTGGCAGCCAATGGCTTCGAAGTCGGCGAAGGATTTACGACACAGCTCCAGCACACCCCGCTCCATCGGCAGGTGGCCGCCCAGGTCGCCCAGCCAGCCCAGGAGCGCGCCCTTGAAGTCGCGCTCCAGCCTGCCGGCGAACTGCTCGCCACTCTCGGAAATGGACAGCGGGGCACGGGCATCGCCGCCGGCCTGCACCGACAGCAGCAGCGCCACGTCACGCACGCTGCGGCCCATCGGGCCTTCGTAGCCGAGCTGGTCGATGAACAGGTCGGCGCTGTCGTCGAAGGGCACGCGGCCCTGGGACGGACGGAAGCCGACGATGTTGTTGAACGCCGCCGGGTTGCGCAGCGAACCCATCATGTCGCTGCCATCGGCCACCGGGACCATCTGTAGCGCCAGCGCGGCCGCCGCGCCACCGCTGCTGCCGCCGGCAGTGCGGTCGGGCGCGTAGGCGCAGCCGGTCGCGCCGAAGATCGGGTTGTAGCTGTGCGAGCCGAGGCCGAATTCCGGGGTGTTGGTCTTGCCAATCAGCACGGCGCCGGCCGCGCGGATGCGCTCGACCATGATGCCGTCGCGCTCGGGCACGTAGTCGCGGAACAGCGGCGAGCCTAGGGTGGTGCGGATGCCCTGGGTCAGCGAGAGGTCCTTCACCGCATGGGGCAGACCGTGCATCCAGCCACGGTATTCGCCGCGGGCCAGCTCGGCGTCGCGCTGGTCGGCTTCGGCGAGCAGTTGCTCTTCGGGCTGCAGGCTGACGATGGCGTTGACCGCCGGGTTGTAGCGCTCGATCTGCGCCAGGTGTGCCTGCATGACTTCGCGGCAGGACACCTGGCGCAGGCGGATGCGCTGGGCCAGTTCATGGGCCTGGAGCTGGACGAGTTCGTTGTTGTGCTTGTACTGGCTCATGGAGCGCGGCCTTCTTTCATCGGGAGCTTCCGGCAGATGGGAAGCCTATGTCGGGTTCAGCAACCCCGCCGGCAGGCGAGGCTTGTTGCGTTCTTCAGGCCGAGCGATGCCGCTGCGCCGAGCTGGCGCACGCGTGCATCGCTGTGCCGTATTCCCGTCTGGCGGGATCAGCGCATCAGGTTGGTCCAGATGCGGTCGGCCAGGCGGATCGCGCCTTCGCCGCAGGTCTTGCTGAACACCACCTTGGTGCCCTCGGGGATGTGCAGTTCCGGCGCATCCTTGAGGCTGGCATCGAGGAAGGGTTCCACGCCCTTGATCGGGCTCTGGTGCTTGAGGAAGTTCTGGGTCATCGCCGAGTTTTCCGGCTGGCTGAGGAAAGCGATGAATTTCTTCGCGTTCTCCGGGTGCTTGGCGCCGGCCGGGATCACCAGGTTGTCCACCCAGGCCATCACGCCCTCTTTCGGGTAGAGGTACTTCAGGCTGGATTTCATCTCACGCGCCCGCATCGACGAGCCGCCCCAGAACATCGACATGTCGACTTCGCCCGAGGCCAGGTTCTCGCGGATCGAGCCGGCCTTGGAGCTGTAGGTCTTCACGAAGGGCTTCTGGGTCTTCAGCAGGGTCAGCACCTGCTGCATCTGCTTGGGGTCCTCGCTGCACAGCGGGATGCCCAGGTAGAGGCTGGCGGTATCGATGACTTCGCTGGCCGAGTCGAACATGTTGATCTTGCCCTGCAGCTCCTTCGGCGGGGTGAACAGCACCGAGTAGCTGTCGGCTGGGCCGCTGTATTTCGCGCTGTCCAGCACCACGCTGGTGGTGCCCCAGATGAAGGGCACGGCGTAGGCGCCTTCCGGGTCCCAGGCGGGCTTCTTCAGGTTGTCCTCGACGTTGGCGTAGTACGGCTGGCCGGCCGGGTCGAAGCGCTCCAGCAGTTTCTCCTGGATCAGGATCGGTACGAAGGCGTGGGAGGGAATCGCCACGTCGTAGCCGGCGCCGCCCTGTTTGAGCTTGGCCAGCAGGGTTTCGTTGGAGTCGTAGGAATCCACGGTCACCTTGATGCCGGTTTCCTTCTCGAACTTCTCCAGGATCTGCGGGGTAAAATAGCCACTCCAGCTCACCACGTTCAGTTGCTCGGCGGCTTGTGCGTGGACGGCCATGGCCAGCGTCAGCGTGGCCCCTACAGCAGCGATCAGTTTGCTCATCTTCTACTCCGGTATGTGGGCGGAGAGTCCGTTCAAGGGCTGGTCGAGCGCTGCCCAGACGAGGCGGGAACAGGTGAGAAAGCGCAGTTTACGGCTGTAAATGAGCATTTCGAGGCTGTTTCCAACGACGCATGGGCAAGCTCGGACAGGCATTGGGCGGGCTCTCAGGCTTTCTTCTTGCCAAGCAGGAAGGACAGGGTTACGAACAGCACGGAAACGCCGAGGATCAGGGTCGACACCGCGTTCACATCGGGCGTCACGCCCATGCGCAGCAGGCCGAAGATGAAGATCGGCAAGGTGGTGGTGCCGGCCTGGGAGACCATCATCGAGATCACGAAGTTATCCAGCGAGACGATGAAGGCCAGCATCACCCCGGAGAAGATCCCCGGCATCAGCAGCGGCAGGGTGACCTTGCGGAAGGTCCGCCAGGGCCCGGCGTAGAGGTCGGCGGCGGCCTGTTCCAGGGACAGGTCCATGTCGTTCAGGCGAGCACGGATCGGCAGGTAGGCGAACGGGATGCAGAACACCGTGTGGGCGATGATCAGGTTGCCGTAGCCCAGCGATAGGCCAAGCGTGGAGAACAGCGCCAGGGTGGCGACGCCGACCACGATCTCGGGCAGCACCAGCGGCAGCATGATCGCTCCCATGGACAGGCGCAGGCCCTTGAACTTGGCCCCGCGCGAGGTGCCCAGCGCAGCCAGCGTGGCGATCGCCGTGGCGATCACGCTGGCGCACACGGCGATCAGCAGGCTGTTGCCGGCGGCCTGGCGCAGCGCCTGGTTGGCGAACGCGGCGCGGTACCAGTCGAGGCTGAAGCCGGTCCACACGGTGGCGGACTGGTTGGCGTTGAACGACAGCACCACCAGCACCACGATGGGCGCGTAGAGGTAGAGATAGAACAGGAAACTCAGGACGCCGAAGCCACGGAAGTCCTGTACGCCCAGACGGCGCTTGGTCAGCAGCGAGAGCATCATTCACCTCCCCGAGCGATACGCAGGCGCTCGGCGCGCATCGCGTAGAACATCAGCACCAGCATCACCGCGGCCATCAGCACCAGCGACAGCGCCGCGCCGAAGGGCCAGTTCCGCGAGTCGCTGAACTGCCGGAAGATCAGGTTGCCGAGCATCATCTTGGTGCCGCCGCCGAGCAGCTCAGGGGCGATCATTGCGCCCAGGCAGGGCACGAAGGTGAGGATGGCGCCGGCCAGGATGCCCGGACGGGCAATCGGCAGGACCACCTTGCGCAGGGTGCGGATGCGCCCGGCGTAAAGGTCCTGGGCCGCTTCGAGCAGGCGCATGTCCATCTTCTCGAGGGTGGCGTAGATCGGCAGCACGACGAAGGGCGCGTAGGTGTAGACCAGGCCCAGCAGCACGGCGCCGTCGGTGTAGAGCAGGTTCAGCGGCTGGTTGATCACCCCCAGGCTCATCAGCGTGCCGTTGACCACGCCGGTGCCGCGCAGCAGCAGGATCCAGGCGTAGGTGCGGATCAGCAGGTTGGCCCAGAACGGCACAGTGATCAGGAAGATCAGCAGGCCGCGACGGTGCGCCGGCTGCATGGCCAGCCACACCGCCACCGGGAAGCCGACCAGCAGGGTGATCACCGTGGTCGCCGCGGCGATACCGATGGAACGCAGGGCGATCACCATGTACGAGTCGGCGAAGGCCAGGCTGTCGTCGAGCTGGCGCTCGAACAGCAGCGAGACGTAGGCGTCGACGCTGAAGTGCGGGTTCACCCCACCGTAGGGGTTGGCCTGCATCAGCGAGTAACCGACGACGATGAAGATCGGCACGATCAGGAACAGGCCGATGGACACCAGCGCGGGCGACACGCCAAGGAAGCTGCGCAGCGCCTGGCGCCGCTCCAGCGCATTGCCGCAGGTTGCGGATAACCGGTTCATGCTCACCTCCGCTCAGTCCACCAGGACGCTGGCGCTGCCTTTTTCGAACAGCAGGCCGGCACGCTGCCCAGCCACCAGGCGCTGACGCTGGCCGGCGCTGTTGGGCGCACGGACGGTCAGCTTGCTGCCGTCCTTGAGCTCGACCTGGTACTGCAGGTCGGTGCCCAGGTAGATCTGCTGGACGACGGTGCAGGGCGCGGCGGACGACGTGTCCTCGGCCACCAGTTGCAGGCGCTCGGGGCGGATCGACAGGGTGACCTCGGCGCCGACCTTCAGGCCCTCGCGGGAGCCGGCCTCGATCAACTGCTCACCGCCGATGCGGTAGTAAGCGCGGTCGCCGTCGAAGTTCTCGACGCGGGCCGGGAGGAAGTTGGTCTCGCCGATGAAATCGGCGACGAAGCGGTTGCGCGGATGCTCGTAGATGTCGTCCGGGCGGCCGACCTGCTGCACTTCGCCCTCGGAGAGCACGGCGATGCGGTCGGACATGGTCAGCGCTTCTTCCTGGTCGTGGGTGACGAAGATGAAGGTGATGCCAGTCTTGGCCTGGATCGCCTTGAGCTCTTCACGCATGGCCTGGCGCAGCTTGAGGTCGAGGGCGGAAAGCGGCTCGTCGAGCAGCAGCACCTTGGGATGCGGTGCCAAAGCGCGGGCCAGGGCGACGCGTTGCTGCTGGCCGCCGGAAAGCTGGGTCGGCTTGCGCTGGGCGAAGCGTTCCATCTGCACCAGGGCGAGCATCTCGCGGACACGCTCGGCGACCTGCACCTTGCTCATGCGCTGGCCCATCGGGTGGGATTCCAGGCCGAAGGCGAGGTTCTCGGCGATGGTCATGTGCGGGAACAGTGCGTAGTGCTGGAAGACGGTGTTGACCGGGCGCTCGAACGGCGGGCGGTCGGCGATGTTCTCGCCGTACAGCTGGATTTCCCCGGCGGTGGGGAATTCGAAGCCGGCGATCATCCGCAGCAGGGTGGTCTTGCCGCAGCCCGAAGGGCCGAGCAGGGTGAAGAATTCGTTGTCGCGGATGTCCAGGTCGACGCATTTGAGCGCGACGGGACCGCTGGCCGGATCGCCGTAGACCTTGCGCACGGAGCGGATCGAAACCGCCGCCGTCTGCAGGCTGTGCAGGGCATTCATGGTGAAACCTCCGCATCCTTCCCGTCCGCCGCACGCTGGCGTTCGGGGGATCTTGTAGTTGTTCTGGCAGGGCTGGAGTAAACGCTGGATGCAGCGCTGGCCGTGGGTTCGGCTCGATATTGTGGTGATGCTGCTGGAGCGGATATTCGAAGAAAGGTGGTTGAGCGAAAAGCTCAATTTTCTTACATTCGATATTAAATAATTTAACAGCTGAAGTTTAACAGCTCAGCCCGCCTTCGAGGTCCAGCCATGTCCATCCAGCGTCTTCCGCCGCTCAATGCCGTCCGCGCCTTCGAGGCCGCCGCACGCCTGGGCAGCTACGTCGCCGCCTCGAAAGACCTGCATGTGACGCAGCCGGCCATCGGCCGACACGTCAAGCTGCTGGAGGATTGGCTGGGCGTGCAGTTGTTCGAGCGCACCCCGCGCGGAGTCAGCCTGACGCCCGCCGGGCAACGCTACTACGCAAAGATATCCACAGCCCTGCAGCAGATCGCCGATGCCGGCCATGAACTGGTCCCCGGCGGCACCGCGCGCTGGCTGAAGATCCTTGTGGTGCCGGCCTTCGCCAAGCGCTGGCTGATGCCTCGCCTGGAGACCCTGCGGCAGCAGCGCCCCGGTCTGAAGGTGGCGGTGGAGCCGAACCCGACTTTCAGCGAAGTGGACGGTAAAAGCGCTGATCTGGGGATTGTCTACGGGCTTCCCGGCGTCTATCCGCAGTGCCACAGCACGCTGGTGCGGCCGGCGGTGTTCCCGGTGTGTTCGCCTGCCTATCTCGAGGAACACGGCCCGCTGAGCAGCGTGCACGAGCTGGCGCAGCACAAGCTGATCCATGTCGACGACGGCGAATGGTGGAACCTCTGGTTGTCCACCATCGGCCTCGACCTGCGGGTGAACTCCGACGTGCTCTACGTCAGCAACGACCACGCGCTGTCCATGGCCGAGGCCGGCCACGGTATCGCCCTGGCCAACCTGGTGCTGGTAAAGCACCAGTTGGCCGCCGGCACGCTGGTGCGGCCGCTGCCCGAGGAAGTGCCGCTGGAAAGCTACCAGTTGCTGCTGCCCACCGGCGCGGTAAGCGCCGACGTCGCCTGGTTCGAGGACTGGATTCGTGCGGCGCTGCAGGAAGAGTTCTCGCCACCCGCGGCCCACATGACTGATTCGACTGAATAGTCGGACGCACAACTCGCCACGAAACTGCAGGGGAGTATTCCACCGGGGCCGCGGGGCTGAGTCGGCTGCATGGCTAGGCGGAGCGCCGAAGACAGTGCGACTTAGTACGACGAGGCGCTCCAACGACGCCAGGCGGTCGAATCAGCCCCGCGGGGCGTAGGCGAAGACGTCGGCGCGCATTTGATGCGGGTCCATGCCCGCCGCCACCAGCGCATCCAACGTGCCATAGACCATCGCCGGCGAGCCGCTGGCGTAGACGCGCAGGCCGGCCAGCTCGGCGAAGTCTTCGCACACCGCTTCGTGCAACAGGCCGCAGCGCCCCTGCCAACCACAAAGGTCGCTGACGATCTTGTGCAGGTGCAGGTTGGGCACGCTTTCCCACTGCTCCCAGTGCGGCAGCTCGTAGAAGTCTTCCGGGCGGCGCACGCCCCAGTACAGGTGCACCGGATGGGCAAAGCCGGCGGCGCGGCAGAACTCGATCAGGCTGTGCATCTGCGCCATGCCGGTGCCGGCGGCGATCAGCACCAGCGGGCCGTCCGGCAGGTCGGCGAGGTGCGCGTCGCCGAAGGGCATCTGCACGCGGGCGAAGCGGTCGCGCTGCAACTGGGTCAGCAGGTCGATGGCGCTGTTCTCGCGGGCCAGGATGTGCAGTTCCAGGTCACGCCCTTCCTGCGGCGCGGAGGCCAGCGAGAAAGCCGCCGGGTCGCTGCCGTCGCGCTCGATCAGCAGGTACTGCCCAGCGTGGTAGCGCGGCGGCTTGCCGGCCGGGGCGCGCAGGCGCACACGCCAAACATCACCGCCCACTGGCTCGCAGAGCGTCACCTGGCAGGAGAGTTTGCGCACCGGCAGCTCGCCAGGCGCCAGCACGCCATCCCAGTGCAGCACGCAATCTTCCAGCGGTTCGGCCAGGCAGGTGAAGAGTTCGCCGTGGTCGCGCACCTCGCCATCCTGGCATACACGGCCTTCCACCAGCAGCGCCGCGCAGATATGGCAGTTGCCGTTGCGGCAGCTCTGCGGGCAGTCGTAGCCCTGGCGCCGCGCACCGTCGAGGATACGTTCCCCGGGTTTCAGCTCGAGCTGAGCACCGGAGGGTTGCAAGGTCACTTTCAAGCGCTGTTCTCGTTCTTCTAGGCGGACGGCCTCTGGCGCATGGCCGCCCTTGGTGTTCGACGGCCCGTCAGTCGATGCCCAGGCTCGCCCAGATTTCGTCGACGCGGCGGGTCACCGCCGGGTCCTTCTCGATCACCCGACCCCACTCGCGACTGGTCTCGCCCGGCCACTTGTGGGTGGCGTCCAGGCCCATCTTCGAGCCGAGACCCGAGATCGGCGAAGCGAAGTCCAGGTAGTCGATCGGCGTGTTGTCGATCATCACCGTGTCGCGCTTGGGATCCATGCGCGTGGTGATGGCCCAGATCACGTCGTTCCAGTCGCGGGCGTTGATGTCGTCGTCGGTGACGATAACGAACTTGGTGTACATGAACTGTCGCAGGAACGACCAGACACCCAGCATCACGCGCTTGGCGTGGCCGGGGTATTGCTTCTTCATGGTCACCACCGCCATGCGGTAGGAGCAGCCTTCGGGCGGCAGGTAGAAGTCGGTGATCTCGGGGAACTGCTTCTGCAGGATCGGCACGAAGACTTCGTTCAGCGCCACGCCGAGGATCGCCGGCTCGTCCGGCGGGCGGCCAGTGTAGGTGCTGTGGTAGATCGGTTTCTGCCGGCGGGTGATGCGCTCGACGGTGAACACCGGGAAGCGGTCCACTTCGTTGTAGTAGCCGGTGTGGTCGCCGTAGGGGCCTTCATCGGCCATCTCGCCGGGATGGATCACGCCTTCGAGGACGATCTCGGCGCTGGCCGGCACCTGCAGGTCGTTGCCGATGCACTTGACCAGCTCGGTCTTGTGCCCGCGCAACAGGCCGGCGAAAGCATATTCGGAGAGGTTATCCGGCACCGGCGTCACGGCGCCGAGGATGGTCGCCGGGTCCGCCCCCAGGGCCACGGCCACCGGATAGGGCTGGCCGGGGTGCTTCTGGCACCACTCGCGAAAATCCAGCGCACCGCCACGGTGGCTGAGCCAGCGCATGATGACCTTGTTGCGGCCAATCACCTGCTGGCGGTAGATGCCCAGGTTCTGCCGCTCCTTGTTCGGCCCGCGGGTGACGGTCAGGCCCCAGGTGATCAGCGGCGCCACGTCGCCGGGCCAGCAGGTTTGCACCGGCAGTTTCGACAGGTCGACGTCGTCGCCCTCTTCGATCACTTCCTGGCACGGCGCGTCCTTGAGGACCTTGGGCGCCATGTTGATGACCTTCTTGAAGATCGGCAGCTTGGACCAGGCGTCCTTCAGCCCCTTGGGCGGCTCGGGCTCCTTGAGGAAGGCCAGCAGCTTGCCGATCTCGCGCAGTTCGGAGACGTCCTCGGCGCCCATCCCTAAGGCGACGCGCTCGGGCGTGCCGAACAGGTTGCCGAGTACGGGTATGTCATAGCCGGTGGGCTTTTCGAACAGCAGGGCCGGGCCCTTGGCGCGCAGGGTGCGGTCGCACACCTCGGTCATTTCCAGCACCGGGGATACCGGCGCCTGGATGCGCTTGAGCTGTCCGCGCTGCTCCAGGGCAGCGATGAACTCGCGCAGGTCGCGATACTGCATGAGGGTCTCGATGGCGGCAGGATGATGCGACAGTCTACCGCCTATCAGCGCCTTGCAGAAACACGAAGGCCGGGTTTCCCCGGCCTTGCGTGGTTCGAGAGGCGCTTACTTGCTGCGCTTCATCGAATCGAAGAACTCGTCGTTGGTCTTCGTCTGGCGCAGCTTGTCCAGCAGGAATTCCACGGCGGCGATCTCGTCCATCGGGTGGAGGATCTTGCGCAGGATCCACATGCGCTGCAGCTCTTCCTCACCGGTGAGCAGCTCTTCGCGACGGGTGCCGGAGCGATTGATGTTGATTGCCGGGAACACGCGCTTTTCCGAGATGCGACGGTCGAGGATGAGTTCCGAGTTACCGGTCCCCTTGAATTCCTCGTAGATCACTTCGTCCATCTTCGAGCCGGTTTCGATCAGCGCGGTGGCGAGGATGGTCAGCGAACCGCCTTCCTCGATGTTGCGCGCGGCGCCGAAGAAGCGCTTGGGCTTTTCCAGGGCGTGGGCGTCGACACCACCGGTGAGCACCTTGCCGGAGCTGGGGATCACGGTGTTGTAGGCACGGGCCAGACGGGTGATGGAGTCGAGCAGGATGATCACGTCCTTCTTGTGCTCGACCAGGCGCTTGGCCTTCTCGATCACCATCTCGGCGACCTGCACGTGGCGGGTCGGCGGTTCGTCGAAGGTGGACGCGACCACTTCGCCGCGCACGGTGCGCTGCATCTCGGTCACTTCTTCCGGGCGCTCGTCGATCAGCAGGACGATCAGGTGGCACTCGGGGTTGTTGCGGGTGATGTTCGAGGCGATGTTCTGCAGCATGATCGTCTTGCCCGCTTTCGGCGGGGCGACGATCAGGCCGCGCTGGCCCTTGCCGATCGGCGAGCAGAGGTCGATCACACGGCCGGTGAGGTCCTCGGTGGAGCCGTTGCCGGCTTCCATGGTCAGGCGCTTGGTCGGGAACAGCGGCGTCAGGTTCTCGAAGAGAATCTTGTTCTTCGCGTTCTCCGGACGATCGAAGTTGATCGAGTCGACTTTCAGCAGGGCGAAGTAACGCTCGCCTTCCTTCGGCGGACGAATCTTGCCGATGATGGTGTCGCCCGTGCGCAGGTTGAAGCGACGGATCTGGCTGGGCGAGACGTAGATGTCGTCCGGGCCGGCCAGGTACGAGGAATCGGCGGAGCGCAGGAAGCCGAAGCCATCCTGGAGAATCTCCAGCACGCCGTCACCGGAGATTTCCTCGCCGCTTTTCGCGTGCTTCTTCAGCAGCGCGAAGATGATGTCCTGCTTGCGCGAACGAGCCATGTTTTCCAGGCCCATGGCATCGGACATTTCCAGCAATTCGGCAATCGGCTTTTGCTTGAGTTCGGTCAGATTCATAGAAGGGACGTAAATACGCTGAAAGGGGAAAAGGGAACAAGCGTGATGCTTGAAGAGCCGCGCCGTAGATGACGGACAGGATCGCTTGGAATTCGAATAGGAAGTGCGTCGGCGACGGCTTGCAGGGGACAACGAAAAACTCGTTGTGGCCCGAATTTAACACCCGAGTTTCAGAGCGTCTAGGGGCAAAAAGAAAAAAGCCCTGCTCGATGGCAGGGCTTTTCACACATTCTCGACCTTAGATGTTGCTGTCGAGGAAGGCCGCCAACTGCGACTTGGACAGCGCGCCGACCTTGGTGGCTTCAACGTTGCCACCCTTGAACAGCATCAGGGTCGGGATGCCACGCACGCCATACTTCGGCGGGGTGTCCTGGTTCTCGTCGATGTTCAGCTTGCAGACTTTCAGCTTGCCCTGATAGTCCTTGGCGATCTCGTCGAGTACCGGAGCAATCATCTTGCACGGGCCGCACCATTCGGCCCAGTAGTCGACCAGCACGGGACCGTCGGACTTCAGTACGTCCTGCTCGAAGCTGGCATCGGTAACATTGACGATATGTTCGCTCATGTATTCTCTCCGTCAATCGGATGCGAAAAAGTGTCCGCCATCATATCCCGCCTCGGCCCGCACCGAAAGGCGCAGCCGATTGAGTGTATCTATCGCTGTCGCGGCGACTTCTGATCGGTGACAACCCCTTCATTGGCACTCCCCGCCTAAAATGGCAGGATGTCTTCCGTATTTACCCGGACCTCACCCCATGCCCCATACCCCTGCCAAGACCTTCCCGATGATCGCGGCCATTGACCTTGGCTCGAACAGTTTCCACATGGTCCTGGCGAAGGCCGATCACGGCGAGATCCGCATTCTTGAGCGCCTAGGCGAGAAGGTCCAGTTGGCCGCCGGCATAGGCGATGACCGCCTGCTCACCGCCGACTCCATGCAGCGCGGCTACGACTGCCTGAAGCAGTTCGCGCAGTTCATCAACGGCATGCCGCCAGGCTCGGTGCGCGTCGTGGGCACCAACGCCCTGCGCGAAGCGCGCAACCGCGCCGAGTTCATCCGCGTTGCTGATCAGATCCTCGGCCACCCGGTGGAAGTCATCTCCGGCCGCGAAGAGGCACGCCTCATCTACCTGGGCGTCTCGCACACGTTGCAGGACAACCCCGGCAAGCGCCTGGTGGTCGATATCGGTGGCGGCAGCACCGAATTCATCATTGGCCAGCAGTTCGAATCGCAATTGCGCGAAAGCCTGCAGATGGGCTGCGTGAGCTTCACCCAGCGCTATTTCAAGGACGGAAAGATCACCCCGGCGCGCTATGCCCAGGCCTACACTTCGGCGCGCCTGGAGCTGATGAGCATCGAGAACAGCCTGCGCCGCCTGGGATGGGACGAGGCGGTCGGCGCCTCCGGCACCATCCGCGCCATCTGCCTGGCGATCCAGGCCGGCGGCCACGGCAACGGCGAGATCAACCCCGAAGGCCTGGCCTGGCTCAAGCGCAAGATGTTCAAGCTGGGCGAGGTCGAGAAGCTCGACATCGACGGCATCAAGCCGGACCGCCGACCGATCTTCCCGGCCGGCATGGCGATCCTCGAGGCGCTGTTCGACGCCCTCGAGCTGACGCGCATGACCCATTCCGAAGGCGCCCTGCGCGAGGGCGTGCTCTATGACCTGCTGGGCCGCCACCACCACGAGGACGTCCGCGAACGCACCATCGGCGCCCTCATGGAACGCTACCACGTCGATCCGGAACAGGCCGCTCGCGTCGAAGCCAAGGCGCTGGAATCGCTGGACCAGGTGGCCAAGGCCTGGAACCTGAACGACGAAGGCCACCGCGAGCTGCTGATGTGGGCCGCGCGCGTGCATGAGCTGGGCCTGGACATCGCCCACTACCACTACCACAAGCACGGCGCCTACCTGCTGGAGCACTCGGACCTGGCCGGCTTCTCGCGCTTGGACCAGCTGACCCTGGCGCTGCTGGTGCGCGGCCACCGCCGCAACATCCCGGTGGACAAGTTCAACGAGCTGGGCGACGAGGGCGACAAGCTGATCCGCCTGTGCATCGTGCTGCGCTTCGCCATCCTCTTCCACCACATTCGTGGCACCCAGGAAATGCCGGCGGTGGCCCTGAAGGCGTCCGGCAAGTCGCTGGACATCCGCTTCCCGGACGGCTGGCTGGCGGCCAACCCGCTGACCCAGGCGGACTTCGAGCAGGAAGCCGAATGGCTCAAGCGCGTGGGTTATTCACTCAGCGTCAGCTGAGTGCCCCGCCACAGGCAAAGGCCCCGGCGCGCAAACGCCGGGGCCTTTTCATTTCCAGCGTCACCCTGACCTTTAGGAGCGAGCCTGCTCCTACGAAAAGCCCAAGAAAAAGCCCTGCCGAAGCAGGGCTTTCGATATCACTGGAGGGATCAGCGAACGCTGATCACCGGCGTGCACAGGCGCTCCAGCAGCGTCGCCTGGGCGTTGCGGGCGTTCTGGTTACCGCTGGGGCTCTGCCGCACGTAGCTGCCGTCGGACTGCAGCACCCAGGCCTGGGTGTTGTCGCTCAGGTAGGATTCCAGCTCCTTCTTCACCCGCAGCACGAGTTTCTTGCCTTCCACCGGGAAGCAGGTCTCCACGCGCATGTCGAGGTTGCGCTCCATCCAGTCGGCGCTGGAGAGATAGAGCTTCTCCTCGCCGCCGTTGAGGAAGTAGTAGATCCGGCTGTGCTCCAGGAAGCGGCCGATGATCGAGCGCACCTGGATGTTGTGCGACACCCCCGGCACGCCCGGACGCAGACAGCACATGCCGCGCACTACCAGGTCGATCTTCACGCCGGCCTGGCTGGCCTTGTACAGCGCACGGATGACCTTGGCGTCGGTCAGCGAGTTGACCTTGGCCATGATGTGCGCCGGCTTGCCCTCGGCGGCCTGGGCCGCCTCGCGGTTGATCATCTCCAGCAGGTTCTTCTTCAGGGTGAAGGGCGCGTGCAGGAGCTTCTTCATGCGCAGCGTCTTGCCCATGCCGATCAGCTGGTTGAACAGCTTGTGCAGGTCCTCGCAGAGCGCCACGTCGGCGGTCAGCAGGCTGTAGTCGGTATACAGGCGAGCGTTGCCGGCGTGGTAGTTGCCGGTGCCCAGGTGCGCGTAGCGGCGCAGTTCACCGTCCTCGCGACGCAGGATCAGCATCATCTTGGCGTGGGTCTTGAAGCCGACTACGCCGTAGATCACCACCGCACCGGCCTGCTGCAAGCGGCTGGCCAGTTGCAGGTTGGATTCTTCGTCGAAGCGCGCCCGTAGCTCGATCACCACGGTCACTTCCTTGCCGTTACGCGCGGCTTCCACCAGCGCGTCGACGATCTCGGAGTTGGCGCCGGAGCGGTACAGCGTCTGCTTGATCGCCAGCACGCTGGGGTCCTTGGCGGCCTGGCGCAGCAGGTCGACCACCGGGGTGAAGGACTCGAACGGGTGCATCAGCAGCACGTCGAGCTTGCCCAGGACGTTGAACAGGTTTTCCTTCTTCTGCAGCAGCTTGGGGATCGCCGGGGTGAACGGCGGCGACTGCAGCTCAGGATGGCTGGCGAGACCGGTGACGCTGAACAGGCGGGTCAGGTTGACCGGGCCGCTGACGCGGTACAGCTCGGTTTCAGACAGGCCGAACTGCTTGAGCAGGTAGTTGGACAGGGGCACCGGGCAGGTGTCCACCACTTCCAGGCGCACGGCGTCGCCGTAACGGCGCGAGAACAGCTCGCCACGCAGCGCGCGGGCCAGGTCCTCGACGTCCTCGGCGTCCACCGAGAGGTCGGCGTTACGGGTCAGGCGGAACTGGTAGCAGCCCTTCACCTTCATGCCGTGGAACAGGTCGTCGGCGTGGGCGTGGATCATCGACGAGAGGAACACGTAGTTGTCGCCGGGGCCGGCGACTTCTTCGGGCAGGCGGATGATCCGCGGCAGCGAGCGCGGCGCCGGGATGATCGCCAAGCCCGAGTCGCGACCGAAGGCGTCCAGGCCTTCGAGCTCGACCATGAAGTTCAGGCTCTTGTTCACCAGCAGCGGGAACGGGTGGGTCGGGTCGAGGCCGATCGGGGTGACGATGGGTGCGATCTCGTCGCGGAAGAAGCGACGGACCCAGGCCTTGATCTTCGGCGTCCAGTAACGGCGGCGGATGAAACGGATGTCGTGCTTGGCCAGCTCCGGCAACAGAATGTCGTTGAGGATGCTGTACTGGCGGGCAACCTGTTCGTGCACCTGTTCGCTGATGCGCGCCAGCGCCTGGTGCGGCAGCAGGCCGTCGGCGCCGGCCTGTTCGCGGGCAAAGGTGATCTGCTTCTTCAGCCCGGCGACGCGGATCTCGAAGAATTCGTCGAGGTTGCTGGAGAAGATCAGCAGGAACTTCAGACGTTCCAGCAGCGGGTAGGACTCATCCAGCGCCTGTTCCAGCACGCGGATGTTGAACTGCAGCTGCGAGAGCTCGCGATGAATGTAGAGGGCACTGTCGTCCACGTTGATCGCCGGAGCCGCGGGCTCCACGGGCGCCGGAGCCGCCTCGGCGGCTTCCGCCACGACGACTTCGGTGATTTCAGCGCTGGTGTCAGCTTCGATAACTTCGGTTTCGCTAATGCCTTCGGTATTCATCGCTCGTCTCATCGACGGGGTCAGCCCCCGCTTTTCATTTTCAATTGTTGTGCCGCGCGCTTGGCGAAGTAGGTCAGGATGCCATCTGCGCCCGCGCGTTTGAAGGCCAGCAGCGATTCGAGGATTACCGCCTCGCTGAGCCAGCCATTGTTGATCGCAGCCATGTGCATCGCGTACTCGCCGCTGACCTGGTAGACAAAGGTCGGCGCACGGAATTCGTCCTTGGCGCGGCGCACGATGTCCAGGTAGGGCATGCCCGGCTTGACCATGATCATGTCGGCGCCTTCGGCGAGGTCAGCGTAGATCTCGTGCAGCGCTTCGTCGCTGTTGGCCGGGTCCATCTGGTAGGTGGCCTTGTTGCCCTTGCCCAGGTTGGCAGCCGAGCCGACGGCGTCGCGGAACGGGCCGTAGTAGGCGCTGGCGTACTTGGCCGAGTAGGCCATGATGCGGGTGTTGATGTGGCCGGTGGACTCCAGGGCCTCGCGGATGGCGCCGATGCGGCCGTCCATCATGTCCGAGGGAGCCACGACCTGGGCGCCGGCTTCGGCGTGGGACAGCGCCTGCTTGACCAGCACATCGACGGAAATATCGTTCAGGACGTAGCCGTCTTCGTCGAGGATGCCGTCCTGGCCGTGGCTGGTGAACGGGTCCAGCGCCACGTCGGTGATGATCCCCAGCTCCGGGAAGCGCTCGCGCAGGGCGCGGGTGGCGCGCTGGGCAATGCCGTCGGGGTTGAAGGCTTCGGCGCCATCGAGGGATTTCTTTTCCACCGGCGTCACCGGGAACAGTGCCAGGGCCGGGATACCCAGTTCCACCAGCTCTTCGGCTTCCTTGAGCAGCAGGTCGATGGACATGCGCTCCACGCCCGGCATCGAGGGCACCGCTTCACGCTGATTCTTGCCGTCGAGGACGAACACCGGAAGGATCAGATCGTTGGCGGTCAGGACGTTTTCGCGCACCAGACGGCGGGAAAATTCGTCACGACGGTTACGACGCAGGCGGGTGAAGGGGAAGGCACGATCGGCGGGAATGAAGCTCACGGCGTACTCCAGGGCCTGATACAGCAGGCACAGTCTGACAGTTATAGCCGTGAATTATGACCGATTGGTAACAACCGGTAACAGTGACCCTTGGTCGCGGCATCCTGCCGCAGCGGCATACCGCCGCTCTGCACCGCCGCAGACTTGTTCCAGGTCAGTTGTGCGGACCGGGGTGCCTTCCCTGCGGGCGACAACCGGGTTAGGCTTCGCGTTCATTTCGCTGCGTTGCCTCGATAATGCTCCAACAATTCCTGCAGGATTTCGGCTACTTCGCGCTGTTTCTCGGCACGTTCTTCGAGGGTGAGACCATTCTGGTCCTGGCCGGCTTCCTGGCATTCCGCGGCTACATGCAGCTGGAGTACGTCATCGCGGTGGCGTTCTTCGGCAGTTACGCGGGTGATCAGCTCTGGTATTTCCTCGGCCGTCGCCACGGTCGCAAGCTGCTCGCGCGCAAGCCGCGCTGGCAGAAGATGGGCGACAAGGCGCTGGAGCACGTGCGCAAGCATCCCGACCTGTGGGTGCTGAGCTTCCGCTTCGTCTACGGCCTGCGCACCGTGATGCCGGTGGCCATCGGCCTGTCCGGCTACCCGCCGGCGCGCTACCTGCTGCTCAACGGTATCGGCGCCATCGTCTGGGCTTCGGTCCTGGGCAGCGCTGCCTTCTACTTCGGCAGCGTGCTCGAAGGCGTGCTGGGCAACATCAAGAAGTACGAACTCATGGTCCTCGGCGGCCTCGTGGTGATCGGCCTGCTGTTCTGGCTGCGCCGCCGTTTCAAGGCATCCAAGGCCGACTGATCAGGCCGCTTGCGGCAGCCGTTCGGCGCGCCGCAGGCCCAGCAGCCCGATCAGGCTGAGCAGCGAGTAGACCGCCAGCGCCCAGGGCGCCCACTGCGGCAACCCGATGCCTCCCCACAGTACCAGCGCCGCCACTGCCGGTACGTTCAGCGCCAATCGCAGCAGTTCCAGGCGCAGCGCCCAGGCGCGGTTCTCCAGCCAGCATCCGATGGCGTAGAGACCGAAAGCCATCCAGGCCCAGCCAATCACCAGCGGCAGCACTTGCCAGCCCTCCCCGACGCCCAGCAACCAGGTGCCGATTATCACGTAGATGGCGAACTGCAGACCGGCGTACCACTGCCGGCCGCGCGTCAGCGGCACCTCGAACTTGCGGAAGGCCGCCAGGTCAGGCTTGGCCATGGGATAGCGCTGGGCGACGTCCGCGGGGCGCCAGCCGGTGCGCATGAACCAGATGCGCAGCTTGTCCCACAGGCTGCCGGCACGGCGCGCATCGTTCCACAGGTGCGCATAGACCTGCAGGTTGGCCCACAGCGGGTTCCAGCTGGCCAGGGGGACGGTCACGCCGAACACCACCGGCTCTTCGTCCAGCTCTTCCTGGAAGGTGCCGAACAGGCGGTCCCAGAGAATGAACACGCCCCCGTAGTTGCGATCCATATAGACAGGGTTCTGCGCGTGGTGCACGCGATGGTTGGAGGGAGTGATGAATATCCATTCGAACCAGCCCAGCTTGGGAATGTGCCGGGTATGAACCCAGAACTGATAGAGCAGGTTCAGTGCGCCGACAGTGAGGAACACCAGCGGCGGCACCCCGGCGATGGCCATTGGCAGGTAGAAGATCCAGCCGAAGATGAAGCCGGTGCTGGTCTGCCGCAGCGCGGTGGAGAGGTTGTAATCCTCGCTCTGGTGGTGCACCGAATGCGCGGCCCAGAGCACATTGCGCTCATGGCCGAGGCGGTGGTTCCAGTAGTAGCAGAAGTCGTAGAAGACGAAGGCGAACGCCCAGACCCACAGGCTCTTAGCCGACAGCTCGAACAGCGCGAGGTGCTGCCAGGCGATGGTGTAGGTCACCAACGCCAGCCCCTTGGTCAGCAGGCCGCTGGTGGTCGACAGGACCCCCGCGCTGAGGCTGTTCAGCGCGTCGCTCAGGCGATAGGTGCGCAGGCCGCGCCAGCGGTCGGCGAGCAGTTCGATCGCAATCAGCAGGAAAAAGAAGGGCACGGCGAAGAGGATGTAGTTCATGGCACGACCGAATCGTTATGCTTATGAGGAAGGATCCTAGTCCCTTGCCCGCCGCCGGCCACGGCCGTCGGCGACAGTCCGGGCGGCATATCGCGACAGCCCCGACCCCCTCGAACAGGAGCAGTCCATGAAGAAAGTTGCCGTTATCCTTTCCGGTTGTGGCGTCTACGACGGCGCGGAAATCCATGAAAGCGTGATCACCCTGCTGCGCCTCTCCCAGCGCGGCGCCAAGGTGCAGTGCTTCGCCCCGAACATCGCCCAGCACCATGTGCTGAACCACCTCACCGGAGAGGAAATGGCCGAGAGACGCAATGTGCTGGTGGAGTCCGCACGGATCGCCCGCGGCGAGGTGAAGGATGTGCGTGAAGCCAAGGTCGAGGACTTCGACGCGCTGATCGTGCCCGGCGGCTTCGGCGCGGCGAAGAACCTCAGCGACTTCGCCTTCAAGGGCGACCAGTGCGAAGTGCAGCCGGACGTGCTGGCCCTGGCCAAGGCCTTCGCCGCGGCGAAGAAGCCGGTCGGCCTGCTCTGCATCGCCCCGGCCCTGGCCGCGCGTATCTATGGCGAAGGCGTGGAATGTACCATCGGTACCGACGAGGGTACGGCCCAGGCACTGACCAGCATGGGTGCCAAGCACATCGACTGCGCCGTGGAAGACATAGTCGAGGACAAGGACCACAAGCTGGTCACCACTCCTGCCTACATGCTCGCGCAATCCATCGCCGAAGCCGCCAGCGGCATCAACAAGGCGGTCGATCGGGTGCTGGAGCTGGCGTGAACCTGTAGACATAGAGTTTCCTACGCCCTGCCCATCCTCGGTGAAAACGAAAACGCCCGGCAGTGCCGGGCGTTTTCGTGTCAGGCCTTGCGGCTCTGCTCCTCGCGCATCAACCGCGTCAGCAGCCGATCCAGGCTGTTGGCGAAGGCCTGGCGATCCTTGTCGCCGTAGGGTGCTTGCCCTCCTCCGACCTGCCCCTGCTCGCGCAGGTCGGTGAACAGGTTGCGCACCGCCAGGCGCTCGCCCATGTTCTTCTCGTCGAATTCGCGGCCGCGCGGGTCCAGCGCATCGACGCCCTTCTTCACCAGCCGGTCAGCCAGCGGCACGTCGCTGCAGATCACCAGGTCGCCCGGCTCAGCCTGCTCCACCAGGTAATCGTCGGCGGCGTCCATCCCGCTGGGCACGACAATCAGGCTGACGCAGGCGAATGGCGGCTTGGCCACGGGCTGGCCGGCGACCATCACCACATCCAGCTTGCGCTTCAAGGCGAACTTCGCCACCAGCTCCTTGGCCGCGCGCGGGCAGGCGTCGGCATCGATCCAGATACGCATCGGGGGAAAACCTTCCTTCGAAAAGCACGACGGCCAGTATCGCACTGGCCGTCGTGTATCGCTTGGCTATTGCCTCAGGACGACGCGGCGACCGCAGCGGCCTTGCGCCGTTCGGAGAAGTAGCTGCGTCCGTAGAGCACGGCCACCGCCAGCAGCGCCACCGCCTGGGCCGACAGCGAGTAGGCGTCGGCCTTGATGCCGAGCCAGTCGAAGTCGAAGAAGGGCACCGGGCGGGTGCCGATCACGCCGGCTTCCTGCAGGGCGACCACGCCGTGGCCGGCGAAGACCACCGACAGGGCGCAGAGCAGCGCGGCGTTGACGGTGAAGAACAGCTTCAGCGGCAGCTTCGCCGAGCCACGCAGGATCACGAAGGCAATGGCGATCAGGATCACCACCGCGGTGCCCGCACCGGCGATCACCGCGTTGTGGCCGGCAGGACCTGCCTGCAGCCAGAGCGTCTCGTAGAACAGGATGACTTCGAACAGTTCGCGGTAGACCGAGAAGAAGGCCAGCACGGCGAAGCCGAAGCGGCCCCCGCCACCCACCAGGCTGCTGCGGATGTAGTCCTGCCAGGCGGCGGCGTGGCGGCGGTCGTGCATCCACACGCCGAGCCAGAGGACCATCACGCAGGCGAACAGCGAGGTAAAGCCCTCCATCAGCTCGCGCTGGGCGCCGCCGATGTCGATGACGTAGGCCGCCACCGCCCAGGTGGCGAAGCCGGCGACGAAGGCCAGGCCCCAGCCGATGTGCACGCCACGCACAGCCTTCTCCTGCCCGGTATTGCGCAGGAAGGCGAGGATGGCCGCCAGCACAAGGATCGCCTCCACGCCTTCGCGCAGAAGGATCAGCAGGGCGGAGATGAAGCTGATGGAGAAGCTCAGCGAGTCGCCGCTCAGGGCCTTGGCGGCGTCCGCCAGCTTGGCCTTGGCCAGTTCCAGCTGCTGGGCAACTGCGGTTTCCGGCAAGCCGTCACGCAGGGCCTGACGGTAGGCCATCAGCTGCTTCTCGGTCGCCTTGCGCAAATCGGCATCGACGTTGTCCAGCGAGGACTCCACCAACTCGAAGCCCTCCAGGTACGCGGCGACGGACAGGTCGTAAGCCTGGTCGTGATCGCCGGAGCGGTACACAACGAAGCTCTTGTCCAGGGTCGCGGTGGTGTAGTCGATCTGCTGCGCCGGGCCACGATGCTCCAGCGGCGGGTGCGCACGCAGGGCACGGAAGCTCTCGGCCGCAGCTTCGCCGTCATGTTCGGCGACATCGGCAGGCGTCTGGGTCGACAGGGTTGCCAGCGGGTAGGCGTGGGCCGGGTCGGGCTTGGCCTGACCGGCACTGAGGCTGGCCACATAGGAGGCAAGGTCCCAGCGCTGACGCTCGTCGAGCTGGTCGGCGAAGGCCGGCATGTCGGTGCCGGCAACGCCCAGGCCAATGACATTGCGCAGATCGTAAAGGCTGAGCTGGTCAAGGCGCGCGCGGTCGGTCAGGTTGGCCGGCGGCGGCTCCAGGCCGATGCCTGCAGGTCCGTCACCCTTGCCGGCGTCACCGTGGCAGATCGAGCACTGCTGAGCGTAGACCTCGGCGCCACGGGCCGGATCCGGGGTGATCGCGGGAGTCTGCACCACCTGGTAGATATCGGCGACACGCACCTCCAGGTGGCGAGCCTGCTGGGCCACCTGCCTGCCCGGCTGGCGCTGCTCGATGGCCTGCTTGAGGCTGGCGGCGTCTTTTTCCAGGTCCGCACGCTCGGGGCGCGCCGGCAGGGTCAGGATCAGCGAGTGGAGATTGCCGACGAACTCGAGCTGCTCCTTGTATTCGCTGTCGTTGATCACCTTGCCGTCGGTCACGGTGGCGGGGTAGTCAGCGGCGAGGTAGCTGAGCAGGTGAAGGGCTTGAGCAGGGTCGACAACCGTGTCGGCTTGAGCTCCAAGGCTGAAGATGCCGGCCAGCGGCAATAGCCAGACGAAAAGTTTGGAGGGGCGCATACGGGAAGTTAAATGAGAATGAAAGAGATTAAATTGTCACCTCAGGTTTCCGTCTATGCAAGGACAATGTCTCGCACAGTTACATCCACAGTGGCCCCACGGCCACTTCGGGACGCCGTCGAAATCCGCGCAAACGCCCTCAGACCGGGGCGCGGCGGACCGTGGCGAGCAGCGCGGCGGCGCCCACGAACAGAGTCGCGAAAGTTCGATTCATGATCTTCTGCTGACGCTGCGAACGCAGGGCGCGCAACACACGGGCGGCCAGGCCGGTGTAGCCGGCCATGACAATCAGGTCCACGGTGATCATGGTCGCCCCCATGATCACGTACTGGATCGCCATCGGCTGGTGCGGGTCGACGAACTGCGGCAGTACCGCGAGCATGAAGATCACCGCCTTGGGGTTGCTGGCGTTGACCAGAAAGCCGCGTAGCACCAGGGTCAGCGGCCGGCCGATAGGGCGCTCGCCGCTCGCCGCCATCACCTGCGGGGCAGCGGTCCACTGGCGATAGGCGAGATAGACCAGGTAGACCACACCGAACCACTTGATCGCGCTGAAGGCCACCGCCGAAGCCGAGAGCAGCGCGCCGACGCCTGCGGCGACGATGGCGATCTGCAGGGCGAGGCCGATCTGCAGGCCCAGGGCATTCCAGTAGCCGCGCCAGAAGCCGTATTGCAGCCCACAGGACATCGAGGCGATGGCCCCTGCGCCGGGCGACAGGCTGATCACCCAGCAGGCGATGAAGAAGGCGAACCAGGTACTGGCGAGCATTGCGGACCTCACGGCGCCCAGGCAGGCGCAATAACTTGTTACGGAGGCCCAGTGTGCCTCAGTCAGGCTGCGCCGCCCAGCGTTGCCGACGAAGGTCGAGGGAGCCCTGAAGAAGCGAGCTGGATCGCAAACAGAGCCTCCAGGGGCTCCAGCGAAGAGGCGATTCGCGAGCGAGCTGGCTCCGGCGAAGAGCCAGAAGAAAGCCCGGCACGAGGCCGGGCTTTCTTCATCCGAATCGAGTGATCAGCTCGGGATGTCCCTGCGCAGCTTCACCGGCTCCTCGCCACGCTTGCGCGCCAGGGCGCCGCGCAGGCGGATGTTGATCGCCTCCACCGCCAGCGAGAAGGCCATGGCGAAGTACACATAGCCCTTGGGCACGTGGATCTCGAAGGCTTCGGCGATCAGCACGGTGCCGACCACGATGAGGAACGACAGCGCCAGCATCTTCAGCGACGGGTGCTTCTCGATGAAGGCACTGATGGTGCCGGCCGACAGCATCATCACACCCACCGAGATGACGATGGCCGCAACCATCACCGGCACGTGCTGCACCAGACCCACGGCGGTGATCACCGAGTCCAGGGAGAAGACGATGTCGATGATCGCGATCTGGATGATGATGCCCATGAAGCCGCGGGACTTGCCGCCCTGCTGGCCGCCCTCCTCCGCGCCTTCGAGGCTGTGGAAGATTTCCATGGTGCTCTTGAACAACAGGAACAGGCCGCCGAAGAACAGGATCAGGTCGCGCCCGGAAATACCGTGGTCGAACACGGTGAACAGGTCCGCGGTGAGGCGCATCACCCAGGTGATCGAGAGCAGCAGCAGGATCCGCGTGCCCATCGCCAGGGCCAGGCCAAAGAAGCGCGCCTTGGGTTGCTGCTCGGGCGGCAGGCGGCCGACCAGGATCGAGATGAAGATGATGTTATCGATGCCCAGTACGATTTCCAGGGCAGTCAGGGTCAGAAAGGCAACCCAGATCTCAGGGCTTGTGAGCCATTCCATAGTGGGAGACGTCCGTCAGGGGGTGGTGGGAAAGTTCGGCCCGCGCCAACGGCGAATGGCCTTCTGGAAGAACAGATTGTTCGGTACTTGCAGCAGTGCGCCGGGCGCGCCGTCCTCGGCAACTTCTTCCAGCGTGGTGTAGAGCAGGTTGATTGCCACCACCCGGCCTTTCACACCGGGCTTGTCGGCGGACTCGATGACTTCCACGCGGTCGCCCAGGCGGAAGGGCCCCATGGTGAAGATCATCAGGGCGCAGAACAGGTTGGAGAGCACGCTCCAGATGGCGAAGAAGGCCACGGCGGCGACGGCCGCAAAGCCGGTCAGCGCAGCCCACAGCACGTCCGCAGACACACCCAGGCGCTCCAGCACCAGCATTACCGCCGAGCCCATGATCAGCCAGCGCAGGCCGCCGCGCAGGGGCAGCAGCAGTTCCGGCGGCATCGGATAGCGCTCGCCGAGGCGGCTGATGGCGCGCGTCACGATGCGCTGCACCACCCAGGCCAGCAGCAGGATGAGGATGATCTGCCCGCCACGCAGCAGTGGTTCGCTCCACGCCACCAGCAGGTTCACGTCACCCATCACTCACTGGCCTCAAGCTGGCGCTGCAGTTCTTCGAGGGTTTCCAGGGCCATCAGCCAGGATTCTTCCAGCTCGCTTTCGCGGGTCTTTAGAGTTGCCTGGCGAGCCAGCAGGTCACGCAGTTCGTCCTTGCGCGCAGCTTCGTAGAGGGCGCTGTCGCCCAGGCGCTCCTCCAGCTCGGCGAGCTGCTCGTGGACCTTGCCCAGCTCTTTTTCCAGCTTGTCGGCTTCGCGCTTGTGCGGGGCGAGTTGCTGGCGCAGCGCAGCGGCCGCCTGGCGCTGAGCGCGCTTGTCGGTCTTGTCGCCGGCGGGAGCCGCGGGTGAGGACGGCGTCTGGCGGGCGCGGAAGTCCACCAGCCAGCGCGCGTAATCGTCGAGGTCGCCATCGAACTCGCGGATGCGCCCGTCGGCCACCAGCAGGAACTCATCGGTGGTGCTCTTGAGCAGGTGACGATCGTGCGACACCACCACCACGGCGCCGGAGAACTCCTGCAGCGCCAGGGTCAGCGCCAGGCGCATTTCCAGGTCGAGGTGGTTGGTCGGTTCATCGAGCAGCAGCAGGTTGGGCTTCTGCCAGGCGATCAGCGCCAGCGCCAGGCGCGCCTTCTCGCCAC
The DNA here is from genome assembly GCF_020401845.1 of Pseudomonas sp. HS-18. Taxonomy (NCBI): domain Bacteria; kingdom Pseudomonadati; phylum Pseudomonadota; class Gammaproteobacteria; order Pseudomonadales; family Pseudomonadaceae; genus Pseudomonas; species Pseudomonas sp. HS-18. Next base: position 346,509 of record NZ_CP084413.1, on the reverse strand, counting down.
CGGAGAAGTTCAGCACCGGTTCGTCGCAACGCTCGCCGCGGAAATCGAAGCCACCGAGGAAGTCGCGCAGGGTCTGCTCACGCTCGGCCGGCGCGATGCGCGCCAGGTGCAGCAGCGGGCTGGCCTTGGGGTCCAGCGAGTCGAGCTGATGCTGGGCGAAGTAGCCGATGGCGAGGTTCTCGCCACGGGCGAGCTCGCCGGACAGCAGCGACAGGTTGCCGGAGAGGGTCTTGATCAGCGTGGACTTGCCAGCGCCGTTGGGGCCGAGCAGGCCGATGCGCGCGCCGGGCACCAGTTGCAGCTTGACCTTCTCCAGCACGGTCTTGTCGCCGTAGCCCAGGCGGGCCTCGGAGAGGTTGAGCAGCGGGCTGGAGATCTTGTCGGACTCGCGGAAGGCGAAGTCGAACGGCGAATCGACGTGGGCCGGCGCCAGCTCTTCCAGGCGTTCCAGCGCCTTGATCCGGCTCTGCGCCTGGCGAGCCTTGGTGGCCTGGGCGCGGAAGCGGGCAATGTACTTTTCCATGTGCGCGCGCTGCGCCTGCTGCTTCTCGTACGCCTGTTGCTGCTGGGCAAGGCGTTCGGCGCGGGTACGCTCGAAGGCCGAGTAGCCGCCGCGGTACAGGGTCAGCTTGCGCTGTTCGAGGTGGGCGATGTTGTCCACCACGGCATCGAGGAAATCACGGTCGTGGGAGATCAGCAGCAACGTGCCCGGATAGCCCTTGAGCCACTCTTCCAGCCAGAGGATGGCGTCGAGGTCCAGGTGGTTGGTCGGTTCGTCGAGCAGCAGCAGTTCGGACGGGCACATCAGCGCCTGCGCCAGGTTCAGGCGCATCCGCCAGCCACCGGAGAAGTCGCCGACGCGGCGGTCCATCTGCTCGGGCGTGAAGCCCAGGCCGGCCAGCAGCTTGCGCGCGCGGGCGTCCGCGGTGTATCCGTCAGCGCTGTCCAGTTCGCTGTGCAGGCGCGCCAGGGCAGTGCCGTCGTGGGCGTCTTCCGCCGCGGCCAGATCCGCCTGGATCTTGCGCAGGTGCACGTCGCCGTCGAGCACGTAGTCGACGGCGAGGCGGTCGAGGGTATCGACCTCCTGGCGCATATGCGCGATGCGCCAGTCCGCAGGCAGGTAGCAGTCGCCGGCGTCCTGGCCGAGCTGGCCGCGCAGCAGGGCGAACAGGCTCGACTTGCCGGCGCCGTTGGCGCCGATCAGGCCGACTTTCTGTCCGGCGTGCAGGGTGAGTTCGGCACCTTCCAGCAAGCGCTGGGGGCCACGCTGTAGCGTAAGATTTTGTAGTCGAATCATGGCGGCGGAGTTTATCAGCTTCGCCTGGCAATCGCTGTGGGTGCTCTATGTCTGATGATGTCTGGTCGTATGCGCTGAAACTCTACGCCTGCCCTGGGGTTGAGCCGGCTTGCCTGGCCCTGCAGGAAGGCGGTGCGGATGTCTGCCTGCTGCTCGCTTCGGCCTGGCTGGGAAGCACTGGCGTGACCTTCTCGCCATCGCGGATGAGCGCGCTGGAATGTGCTGCGCGGGAATGGCGAACAGAGGTGATAGTGCCGCTGCGCTCGCTGCGTCAGCGCTGGCGCGAATCGGCGAAGCAGGACGCGGAGCTGACGCCGCTGCGAGAGCGGATCAAGCAGCTTGAGCAGGAAGCGGAAAAGGTGCTGCTGGGAAGACTGGAGGCGGTGGCAGAGGGTTGGCCACGAGGTGAAGCACAGGAACTGGTGTACTGGCTGGAAGCTGCGGTCGGTGAAGCGGGCGGCTTGCGCCGCGATGCGCAGGAAACCCTGCGCATCGCGGCGAGCCTCTCCTGAGCCTCAGGAAGCGCTGGAGGAGGTGCTGCTGGCCGGAGTCGCCGGCGCCGCAGTAGCGCTGGAAACCGGAGCAGCGGCCGGAGTGCTCGGCTGGGCAGCCGGTGCGCTCGGAGCAGCCGGAGCGGCCGGTTTGGCAGCGGTGGCGGGCTTGGGCGCAGCAGGCTTGGCGGCCGGTTTTGCGGCAGGCTTGGCAGCGGCCTTCACCGCGGGTTTGGCAGCCGATTTCGCGGCGGGCTTGGCAGCGGCGGCAGGCTTGGCAGCCGGTTTCGCGGCGGGCTTCGCGGCAGGTTTGGCAGCAGCGGGCTTGGCGGCAGCAGGCTTGGCAGCGGCTTTCGCGGCGGGCTTGGCGGCTGGTTTGGCAGCGGCTTTCGCAGCAGGCTTGGCAGCCGGTTTCGCGGCTGGTTTGGCAGCAGGCTTGGCGGCAGCAGCGGCAGGCTTAGCAGCGGGTTTGGCTGCCGGCTTGGCGACAGCTTTCGCAGCAGGCTTGGCGGCTGGCTTCGCGGCAGCTTTGGCAGCCGGCTTGGCAGCAGCGGGTTTTGCAGCGGCAGTTTTCGCAGCCGGTTTGGCAGCGGTTTTAGCGGCAGGCTTGGCGGCGGGTTTCGCAGCAGGCTTGGCAGCGGCTTTGGCAGCAACAGGCTTGGCAGCGGCAACCTTGGCAGCCGGTTTCGCAGCAGGCTTGGCAGCGGCTTTCACGGCAGGCTTGGCGGCGGATTTGGCAGCGGCTTTAGAGGCCGGTCGGGCGGCGGCCTTGGCAACCGGCTTGGCAGCGGCAGCGACCGGCTTGCGGGTAGCGAGGGACTTGCCAGCGGCTTCCTTCACCTTGGTCACGCCCTGGGCGAGCTTCAGGCTCTCCTGCACATCACGCTTGAGATTGGCGATGTAGGCACGGGTTTCGGTCTGACGGGTCTTCAGGACATCCAAGGCGCCGTCGATATCGGCGATGGTCGACTTGGCTTTTGCCTGCGCCTTCGCCTTGCCGGCCTTGGTCGCGTCCTGCAGTTTGGCGCGAGCCTTGTGCAGCTTCTCCTGTGCCTTGCCGCGTTGTTTCTCGAGCTTGGCGAGCAGCTTTTCGGAATCGACCAGCGCCTGCTTGCAGGCACCTTCGAGGTGTTCGATCAGACTGTTGGACAACTGGTGCAGCAGATGCAACGGAGTGGTGACGGGTTTCTTGTTGGCCGACATGACGTGCCTCCTGGCGGACGTGGTTGCGCCCATACTAGCCCCGCTGATGGCCTCTCGCCAATGTCCCGATTGTGCTGCAGGCCGCAGCGGGCATCGGCTTCAGAGGTTTTCAGCAGTGCGCGAAGGCGCGTTTTCTCACTCACCCAGTGACGCTGCAACTTACACTTGGTTCCCTGGAGTGCGTGCTTCGCTGCGCGCAAAGCCGCATGGCGCTTGAGCTTGAGTGCAGAAAAAATATTTTCTGCACACGCTGCAAAAGCCCATTGCAGAGCCTCCCACGCTACCACGCAGAAGACAGCCAGGCTCGCTCGAAAAGTCGCATCACCGGCCACGATGCAGCGCCAGATGATCGCGCGTGAAGCAGCGAATCGGTGTTCGCTCCCTCCTTGCACGCCGGCGGAAACCAGCCAGCGCGAGCGTCGACTTCACCCCCAAAAAACCATGCATCACCCTCTTCGGGAGCCGCCGGACGGCAGGAGTTTTCGTTGAGGTGCGCGCACTCCGAATCACAGCCTGAAGCTCGAGAACATCGCTGGCAGAAACCGCCCTTGCAGGAGAGACAAGCACCGCGTGGAAGCAGCTCCGTTCGCGATTGCCCGGAGCCGCGCGAGCCCATCACCCAAACGAAAACGGCGCCAGTGCCTGAAGCACTCGCGCCGTTGTCGGACTTCCCTTCGCTCAGGCCAGGACGGCTTTCTGCTCGTGGGCGTTGTGCAGTACTTCGATCAGGCAGTCTTCCAGTTCGAAGCGTTCGTGCAGTTGCTGGCGCAGACTCTTCAGTTCGCTGGTCAGGCAGGTGCCTTCGCGGCAGTCGCCATTGTCGCAACGATCATTGAAGTTCAGCGCGTTGGCGGTGATGGTTTCCAGGCGCGGGTAGATCTGCTTGGCCAGTTCCAGGCCCCGCGTATCGCCGAAGGCCTGCGCCTCGTTCATCAGCTGCTCGTAGACTTCGAAGTGGCCCGCCGACACGTAGTCGAGCAGGAGCTGACAGAAGTTCTGGAGATTCTCGGCGTTGGTCTTCGGCGCCTGGACACCGTCCAGGGAATCGAATGCCCGGACCAACTCATGTCGATCCCGCAACCAGCGGTCGATCAGCTGGTGTACGCCTCCCCAACGTTCCTGGGCATTACGGCAGCTCTCGAGCATGTTGTCCTCACTTCCCTTTTCGCCGTCCCGGCAAAGTCCGCCCCGGGACAATATTCTGTCGAATCTCGACATCCGCGATGTGTGAAGCTTGTTCGGCGGCGGCTTTCCGACGGAGTGGAAATCCAGAGTATGCCCCCCCGTTATCGCCTTCAAGACACCGGTAACGGGAAAATTCATACGAGCGTTTAATCGACAGGCCCCGACGCCTCTGGCCTGCGCCGATGCGGCGCAGGCCATGGCGATTTGAGATGCGACGCTCAGCCGCGGCGGCGGAAGAACTGCACGATGGCGAACAGGGCGAAGCCGATGAAGGCCAGCAGGCTCCACTCCGGGATGCTCATGCCGAGCAGGGTCCAGGAGACTTCGGCGCAGTCGGCCGAACCGTGGAACATGGTCCAGATGATGTCGGCGTAGGGCATGCTCTCCATCATGTATTCCAGCGGCGGCAGGCAGGACGGCAACTGGTCCGGCGGCAGAGTCTGCAGCCAGACCTGACGGCCTGCGGTACCGGCGCCACCCAGGGCGCAGAGCAGGATCAGCACCGAGTACAGCCGCGGAGCACGGCCATGCAGCGCGGCGATCAGCGAGAACAACCCGCAGCCGGCAAAGAAGATGCGCTGCAGAATGCACAGCGGGCAGGGCTCCAGCCCGATCATGTATTGCAGGTAGAAGCCCGTGCCGAGCATGGCGACGCAAGCGAGGAAAGCGAGGAAGAACAGGGACCGAGGGCTGGCCAGATTCATGGCGGCTCCGCTGAAAAGCGCTGTTGCAGGAAAGGCCGCTACGGTAGAGGAAACACCGCGATCAGTTCAAGGTAAGTGTCTAGACTGGCCGTGGCACTCATCCGGGAATCCATGCCATGCGTCGTCATTTCCTGCTTTGCTCGCTGCTTTCCCTGACAACAGTTCCAGCCATCGCCGCCACAGACCTCAGCCACATCCGCTTGCCTGAGGGCTTCCATATCAGCCTGCTGACTGACCAGGTTCCCGGCGCGCGCGCCATGGCCTGGGGTGACAAGGGCACGCTGTTCGTGGGCAGTCGCTCCTCCGACAAGGTCTACGCGGTGAAGCCCGACGGCCAGGTGAAGGTGCTCGCCGATGGCCTGCAGATGCCCGTAGGCGTGACCTTCCATAAGGGCGACCTGTACGTGTCCTCGCTCAGCCGCATCGTCGTGCTGCGCGATATCGAGGCACATCTCGATGCTCCCCCAAAGGCTGAGGAGCTGCGCGCACAGTTTCCGAAAGAGACTGCGCACGGCTGGAAGTTCATCGCCTTCGGCCCGGACGACAAGCTCTATGTGCCGGTCGGTGCGCCGTGCAACATCTGCCGCCCGGATCGCGAGCAGTACGCCAACCTGCAACGCATGAACGCCGATGGCAGCGCGCGGGAGGTGGTCGCCTACGGCATTCGCAACACCGTCGGTTTCACCTGGCACCCGCAGACGAAGCAGCTGTGGTTCACCGACAATGGGCGCGACCTGCTGGGCGATGACAAGCCCGACGACGAGTTGAACAAGGTCAGCACGATGGGCGAGGATTTCGGCTATCCCGACTGTCACCAGGGCGACATCGCCGACCCGGAGGAAGGCAGGAAACCCTGCTCCGCCTTCACCCCGCCAGTGGCCAGACTCGGCCCGCACGTGGCCGCGCTGGGGCTGCGTTTCTACACCGGCGAACAGTTCCCGGCCGAGTACCGCAACAACCTGTTCATCGCCGAACACGGCTCGTGGAACCGCACGCAGAAGATCGGCTACCGCGTGGCGCGGGTCGAACTCAACGAAGACGGCACGCTGAAGCGCCAGGGCGTCTTCGCCGAAGGATGGCTCGACAAGGACGGCGAGGTGCACGGGCGGCCGGCGGACGTCTTGGTAGCGCCGGACGGCTCGCTGCTGGTCAGCGACGATCAGAATGGCGCGATATACCGCATTCGCTACGGCAACCCCTGAAAACGAAAACGGCGCCCTCGGGCGCCGTTTTCACCGCTGGCGGCGGGATCAGGCACGCACCGCCAGCGCCGACGAAGTCGGCGAGGCCAGCAACCCCAGGCCTTCCTGGAACAGCTGGTTGCTGCGCTCTACTTCACCAAGCTGCGCCAACAGGCGCGCCAGTTCGGCGCAGGTTTCCGCGCTGCGCTGGCGGTCCAGGCTGGCTTCCAGGTATTCGCGCGCCTTGCCCCACAACTTGTTCTGCAGGCACAGGCGACCAAGGGTGAGCAGCAGCTCCGGATCGTCGCCGTGCTGCTTCAGCCAGCCTTCGGCGGTCTTCAGCTGGTGGGCACCATCACGGCCACGGGCACGGCCATAGAGGTGCACCAGACGGCTGTCGTAGCCCTCCTTGAGCGCCTTGCGCAGTACTTCCTCGGCCTCTTCCGGCGCCCCCAGGCGCAGCAACTGATCGGCGTATGCGGCCACCAGCGGCGGTTGCGCACGAAGGTTGGTCGGCACGTTCTGCCAGCGCTGGGTCAGCGGCTGCAGGCTGCCTTCGCCCTGGCCAACGCCCTGCTCGCCCGCCTCCCCCAGCGCGGCCATCCAGGTACGGCGCTCCAGATCGGCCAACTCGGCGTTCTGCAGCACGCGCTCCTTGCGCAGCTCGGGCAGCAACACGCACAGCGCCTGCCACTCGTGGAGGCTGACGTACAACTGCTGGAGCAGGCGCAGCACAGTCGGGTGACGCGGGTGATCCTGGTGCAGCTTGTCCAGCACCACGCGGGCGCGGGCGAAATCGCCCCGGTTGATCAGCAGCTGCGCGCGGGTCAAGCCCACGGCGAGCTCGGTGCCGGGCTCGCGCTCCTGCGCGCGGTCCAGCAATTCGTCGCATTCTTCGGTCTTGCCCAGCTCGTTGGCCGCGCGGGCGGCGCCCAGGTAATGCGGCAGTGGGCGATCGCTCAGCTCCGCGGCACGACGCAGGTGACGCAGCGCCTGCGCCCAGTGGCCTTCAGCGAGATCACGCTGGCCATGCTCCTCGGCCAGCTGCGAGCGGCGGCGGCGATTGAAGCGCGACCAGGGATTCACCACCCGCCCGGACACGCCCAGCAAGCGCAGTACCAGGCGCACGGCGAGATAGATCACCCAGAGCACCACCAGCAGCGCGAGGAAGGTCCACAGGCTGGATTCGTAGCGGAAGCTCTTGTAGGCGATCAGCACGTAACCCGACTGCTCGGCGATAGCCAACCCGACCAAGGTGGCCGCCAGGACCACGGCGAGGATCAGGACATAGACGCGGCTCATGGCTGGGTCCCCGCGTCCGGCGCCACCGCCTCCTGCTGCTGCACCGCGCTTTCGCGGCGCGACAGGTAGGCCTGCAGCGAACTCAGGGCCGGGCCGAGGTCCGGCGTCTGCACGGTGACGGCCTGGCCGCTGAGCTCATCCAGGCGCGCAATCAGCGCACGGCTGTCGGCGAGGTCAGCGTTGAAGAAGTCGCCGACGATCTGCTTGGCCTGCTTCAGTGCCTGCTCGTAGACGTCCTGCTTGCCATTCAAAGCGGCCCACTGCGCCTGTTCCAGGGCGAGGCTCAGAGCCAGGCGCACACGGTCCAGTTGCTGGCCGGAGAGCAGCGGGCGGATGTCCTGGCCGGCGTTGAAATCGATGCGCACATAGCGAGAGATGCGTTCCCACCACTGGTCCCAGGTGCTGCTGCCATCACCCCAGGCGGTGCTCGGGCCGGTGCCGCCCTCGGAGGGCTTGAACGCCGGGTTCAGTGGTTGCAGCTGGGCAGCCTGGTCACGCAGCGCGCCCAGTTGCAGGAACAGCCCGGTGCGGTCCGGGCGCGGCAGGGCGCGCAGCGCTTCGAGGCTCTTGGCCAGTTGCGCACGAGCGGCGAAGGCGCCCGGATCATTGTTCACGCGAAGAATGTCGTCCGCGCCCTGGACCAGTTCGGTCGCGCTGTCGATGTCCTGCAGCGCGGAGAGGCGCAGCGCGGCCAGACGCAACAGGTGCTCCGATTCGGCCAGTCGCCACTGCTGGCGGCTTTGCCCCAGCACCTGCTTGACCTGCTTGGCCAACTGCTGCTGGTCGCCCTGCAGCTCCACCACCAGGCGGCGACGGGCTTCCAGCTCATCGGCGTTGGGCAGGGTGTCCAGGCGCTTGCTCAGGTCCGCGTTGGCACTCTGCACACCCTGCGCCTGGGCGCGGGCATCTTCCAGTTGCGCAGCGCGCTGCTGCTCGGCGCCTTTGAGCTGCTGGACCTGCCAGATGCCCCAGCCGCCTGCGACGAGGCCAGCGGCGCCGACCAGCAGGGCCAGCAGGGCCAGCAGCGCGATACCCGTGCCACCCTTGCGCGGGGCCGGCGCGGGGGCCGGACTGGGCGATGTTGGTGAAGTCTCTTGGGGAGTGACGGCTTCGCTCACAGATCCATCCTTCGCTCAGAAATTATTCTATTCGGCGCTTCTCAGCGCCTCCATCAGTGCCACAGCGCTGGCGCCCCGACAATCGATCACTCGCTGCGCCCCCATCTCCCGCGCCTGCTCAGCCACACGCGGGCTGGGCACGAACAACGGCATCGCACTCACCTGCGGCCAATCCTGTGCGGCGAGCAGCTGCAGATGTTCCAGCCCCTGCCCACTACTGACCGCGATGGCATTCAAACGCTCCCGCTGAATTCGCCGCAGCAATTCGCCTTCGGGGTAGCACGGCATTTCGCGCCGGTAGAGTTCCAGATAGTCCACCGCCACGCCTTGGCCGCGCAGGCGCTCGGCAAGAAATTCTCGGCCACTCTCGCCGCGCATGATCAATACCTTCGGATCATGCACCTGCAGGGCCTGCTCGAACGCTGGCAGGGCCAGCAGGGCTTCACTGTCGTCACCGCCCTGCGGGCAGACCACATCCAGACCGTAGTCTTCCAGGATAGCCGCCGTGGCCGCGCCCACGGTAAACCAGCGCTGGGTCAGCGGCGGTTGCGGCCAGTAGCGGTCGAGCCGCTCCAGGCCCAGGCGCGCCGCGGGCTTGCTGACCACGATAACCGCGCAGTAGCGGTCCAGGTCAAGGATCAGGCTGCGTTCGGCGGGTGTCTCTTCGCGAGGCGTGATCGTCAGCAAGGGCAGGCAGTCGCCGTGGATACCGTACTCGGCGAGGGTCGCGGCGAGTGCCGCGCAGTCCTCTTCGGGACGGGTCAGCAGCAGCCGCCAGCGGCTCACGGGTGACCGGCCTCGCCGTAGACTGCGGTGAGGATTTCCTCGGCGCCCTGGCCCAGCAGGTCTTCCGCGACCTTCACGCCGAGGGTTTCGGCTTCGGCCAGCGGGGCGCGAGCTTCGGCGCGCAGCAACTGGCTGCCGTCGGGCTGGCCGACCAGGCCGCGCAGCCACAGTTGCTCGCCTTCGAGGATGGCGTAGCAGGCGATAGGCACCTGGCAACCACCGTTCAGGCGCTTGTTCAGCGCGCGCTCGGCAGTGACGCGCAAGGCCGTCTCGCGGTGATGCAGCGGCTGCAGCAGGGCGTGTATTTCCGCGTCGGCAGCGCGGCACTCGATGCCCACCGCACCCTGGCCGCCGGCCGGCAGGCTGGCTTCGACGCTGATGGAGGAGCGGATGCGGTCTTCGAAACCGAGGCGGATCAGACCTGCGGCGGCAAGGATGATGGCGTCGTATTCGCCGGCATCGAGCTTGGCCAGTCGGGTATTGACGTTGCCGCGCAGGAAGCGGATCTGCAGGTCCGGGCGGCTGGCCAGCAGTTGGGCCTGGCGGCGCAGGCTGGAGGTGCCGACCACGCTGCCGGCGGGCAGGTCGTCGAGGCTGGCATAGGTGTTGGAGACGAAGGCGTCGCGCGGGTCTTCACGTTCGCAGATGCAGTACAGGCCCAGGCCTTCGGGGAAATCCATCGGCACGTCCTTCATGGAGTGCACGGCGATGTCCGCGTCGTTCTCCAGCAGGGCGGTTTCCAGCTCCTTGACGAACAGGCCCTTGCCACCGATTTTCGCCAGTGGCGCATCCAGCAGCTTGTCGCCGCGGCTGGTCATCGGCAGGAGGGTCACGGTCAGGCCGGGGTGGGCCTGCTCCAGGCGGGCCTTGACGTATTCGGCCTGCCAGAGTGCCAGGGCGCTCTGGCGCGTGGCGATACGGATTTCGCGAGACATGGGCATTTCCAGGCAAAGGAAGCGTGCAAGAAAGTGCCCGCATGATAACAGCTCACGCAAACGAAAAGCCCGGGGGCCGCCCCCCGGGCTTCAGGCGCTGCGGCACTGTGTCGCTACAGGTTGTGCATGAGCCGCCGGACACCGGCGACATGACGGCGGCTGACAGTCAGCGCATCGCCGTTGAGTCCTTTCAGGTACAGCTGGAAGTGCCCCAGCGGGGTGCGCTGCAGGCGCTCGATACGTTCGCGGGAAACCAGCGCGTTGCGGTGGATGCGCACGAAGCGATCACCGAACTCGTCTTCCAAGGCTTTCAGCGGCTCGTCCAGCAGCACTTCGCCGCCAGCGTGGCGCAGGGTCACGTACTTGTGGTCGGCGATGAAGAAGATCACGTCTTCCAGCGGAATCAGCTCGATGCCCTTGCGGGTCCGCGCGCTGATATGGCTGCGCGGGGCGGGGCCGCCGGCCGCCGGGGGCTTGGTCAGCGCCGCCAATTGCACGCGATTGGGCCGCGAGGCCTTCTTCAGGGCCTCGGCCAGGTCCTCGCTGCGGACCGGCTTGACCAGGTAGCCGACCGCACTGACCTGGAACGCCTCCAAGGCGAATTCATCATGGGCGGTGCAGAAGATCACCGCCGGCGGGGCTTCGCGCTCGCACAGCTTGGCGGCGACCTGAAGCCCGTCCAGGCCGGGCATGCGGATATCCAGCAGGACAATATCCGGCTTCAGGCTGTCGATCAGCGTCAGCGCTTCTTCACCGTTGCTGGCGGAGGGCTCGAGGACACGATAGCCGTCCAGTTGCCCCACCAGCCGGGCCAGGCGCTCTCGCGCCAGGGGTTCGTCATCGACGATCAGGACATTCATAAGATCAGGCTTCCTGCATGAGACGCGCACATGGATAGCGTAGACAGGTGAAGTGCCGTCCGTCACGGCGCTCGACGCTGAGACTAGCTTTTGGCCCGAAAAGTGCCGCAAGTCGCGCTGCAATATTTTGCAGGGCCTGCTTGGTCCCCTTCGTGGGCAGCGTCTCGGTCGATTCGTCGTACGGGTTGCTCACGCAGAGCTGGAACACACCGTCACGGTAGTCCGCCTCAACTTTCACCAGCCCGCCTTCGATGCGCGGCTGGATGCCATAAATCAATGAGTTCTCGAGCAATGGCTGCAGCGTCAGCTGGGGAATCGGCACGCCGTCGGGCACACCGCTCACCTGCCAGTCCATTTGCAGCCGGTCGCCAAGACGGAACTGCTCAATGGAAAGATAGCGTCTGGCCAGCTCAAGTTCCTCTCCCCATGAAATTAATGTTCCAGGTTTGGCCAGGCTGGCGCGAAAAAGATCCGAAAGATTCAGCACCGCCAGCTCGGCCTTGCCCGGATCGATCTCGATCAGGCTGGCGATGCTGTTCAGGCTGTTGAACAGGAAGTGCGGACGGATGCGCGCCTGCAGCGACTCGATCCGCGCCCGCAATTCGGCCTGTTCCTGCCGCCGCCACTGGCTCTGGAGATAAAAGTAGCGTAGCAAGAGCGTGGACATGATGAGCGCAATCAACGCGTGGCGCAGGTAGAGGTTGACTTCGCCGGTGCGCGACATGGGGCCGCCGAGGGAGAAATAATCCGCCACCGCCGTGCAGCCCAGCGTCAGCAGGACCACCAGGACGCAGCTGAGCAACCCGGAGAACCACGCCGGCCAGCGCGCCATCAACGGGCGCAACTGGCACAGCAGGCCGGCCGAGAGCAGCACGATCCACTGCACGAACAGCGAGGACAGCGCCAGGCGCACCCAGTTGAAGCTGGGGGTCATCGGCTCGGCGAGCACCAGCACGAGTACCAGCAGCTCGGCGAGCAGCACGAGGCTGAACAGCGCTTCGGGCTGACAGAGTTCGGGGATGAAGAAGTCTTCGTTGGGCGCCGGCTGGGCGCCGGTCTTCGTCAGTCTGGGCATCGACGCAGTTTCCGTAAGCGCCTGCGCGGCGGCAAGCACCGCATGCGACCAAAAGCCTGGAATTGTCGGCCAGCGCAAGGATCGGCGACCGCCCCCGCGGCGATTCGCCGCCGCTAGCCTGCCGCAACCCGCCAAAGCGCCGCCGGTTTTGTCCCTCAGCCTGCTATTATCGTCGCACTTTGCCCTTCATGCAGGCCGCGCGCCGCGCCTGCCCGTTTCAGCGAGAGAGATTCATGAGCGTAGAGAAGACCAACCAGTCCTGGGGCGGCCGCTTCAGCGAACCCGTCGATGCCTTTGTCGCCCGCTTCACCGCTTCCGTCGACTTCGACAAGCGCCTCTATCGCCACGACATCATGGGCTCCATGGCCCACGCCACCATGCTGGCCAAGGTCGGCGTGCTGACCGACGCCGAGCGCGACACCATCATCGATGGCCTCAAGCAGATCCAGAGCGAAATCGAGGCCGGCACCTTCGACTGGCGCGTCGACCTGGAAGACGTGCACATGAACATCGAAGCGCGCCTGACCGACCGCATCGGCATCACCGGCAAGAAACTGCACACCGGCCGTTCGCGCAACGACCAGGTGGCCACCGACATCCGCCTGTGGCTGCGCGACGAGATCGACCTGATCCTCGCCGAAATCACCCGCCTGCAGCAGGGCCTGCTGGGCCTTGCAGACGCCGAAGCGGACACCATCATGCCCGGCTTCACCCACCTGCAGACCGCGCAGCCGGTGACCTTTGGCCACCACCTGCTGGCCTGGTTCGAAATGCTCAGCCGCGACTACGAGCGCCTGGTTGACTGCCGCAAGCGCGCCAACCGCATGCCCCTGGGCAGCGCCGCGCTGGCCGGCACCACCTACCCGATCGACCGGACCATCACCTGCGAACTGCTGGGATTCGAAGCGATCTCCGGCAACTCGCTGGACGGCGTGTCCGACCGTGACTTCGCCATCGAGTTCTGCGCCGCCGCTGCTGTGGCGATGATGCACCTGTCGCGCTTCTCCGAAGAACTGGTGCTCTGGACCAGTGCCCAGTTCCAGTTCATCGACCTGCCCGACCGCTTCTGCACCGGCTCCTCGATCATGCCGCAGAAGAAGAACCCGGACGTACCGGAGCTGGTGCGCGGCAAATCCGGCCGCGTGTTCGGCCACCTCGCCGGCCTGCTGACCCTGATGAAGGGCCAGCCGCTGGCGTACAACAAGGACAACCAGGAAGACAAGGAGCCGCTGTTCGACGCTGCCGACACCCTGCGCGACAGCCTGCGCGCCTTCGCCGACATGGTTCCGGCGATCAAGCCCAAGCGCGAGATCATGCGTGAAGCGGCCCGCCGTGGCTTCTCCACCGCCACCGACCTCGCCGACTACCTGGTACGCCGCGGCCTGCCGTTCCGTGACTGCCACGAGATCGTCGGCCACGCCGTGAAATACGGCGTGGACAGCGGCAAGGACCTCGCCGAGATGAGCCTGGACGAGCTGCGCCAGTTCAGTGACCAGATCGACGACGACGTGTTCGCCGTGCTGACCCTGGAAGGTTCGGTGAATGCCCGCGATCACATCGGCGGCACCGCGCCGAACCAGGTCCGCGCCGCTGTCGTGCGCGGCAAGGAACTGCTGGCTTCGCGCTGATCGCGCTACTCGCCAGAAGCAAAGGCCGCGTCAATCGACGCGGCCTTTTTCGTTTCAGCTTCTGCCTAGAAAGCCCAGCTGCGCCGGCGTCAGCCGCAACATCCGCGCCGCCTTGTGTTCGGTCAGCGTCGGCAATTCATCCTCTGGCAAGCGCGCTGCGCTGGAAGCCAGGTTGACGATCAGCGCCTCGCGGCTGAACACGCCGTTGTCGATGGCGTAGGCCGCGGCGATCAGGTTGCGCAGTTCCAATGGCAGGCGCCAGCGGGTGCGCAGGGCGGAGCCAAAGCTCGCGCCGTGCTCCTTCAGAGACTTCTCCACCTCCGCCTCGCTCAGCGCGCCACCGGCGCTGTGCCAATCCTGCAGGCTGCGCAGCAGCGCGAGGTCCCCCAGGCAATGCAACAGCCCGGCGGTGAAGCAGCGGTCGGCATCGGCCCCCAGGGACTCGGCCAGGGCGAAGGCGCCATCGGCAGTGTGCCGCGACAACTCCCAGAAGCGCTCGGCGCGCTCTTTCAGCAACGGGTCGGCCAGTGTCGCGGCGCGCTGCAACGCGACCGCCAGCATCAGGTTCAACGCCTGCGCCACACCCAGGCGCGACAGTGCCTGCATCAGCGTCTGGCAGGGCATTCCGACATGCCGTGCAGCGCTGTTGGCGGCAGAGATCAGGCACGCGGTGATCTGCGGATCATGGCCGAACTCCTGTTCGAGCATTTCCAGGTTGATGTCACTGGCTTCCATGCAGCGATTCACCGCTGCACCGACCTCGCCCATCAGCGGAGCGCCCTCGGTGGCGTCGCGTTCGGTTTGCAGGAAGCGCTCCAGCGACAGGCTCTGCTCCAGCGTGGGCAGCTCGCAGACGACATTCTCGCCCGGCGCCAGCAGCAGCGAGCGCAGCCGCTCGCGCAGGTTCTCGGCGTTGAAAGGTTTGACCAGGTAGGCCGTAGGCGCCAACGGCAAGGCAGCACGCACGCTGGCGGCATCGGCCTTGGAGCTGATCAGGATGAAAGGCTGGGCAACCGGCCCGCGACGGCGCATGCGCACATGGCGCAGCAACTCCAGGCCGTCGCTGCCGGGCAGCTCGCGCTCGGCCAGGATCAGGGCAAAGGGATGACGGCGACAGGCCTCGATGGCGGTATCGCCGTCTTCGCAGAATTCGACGCTCGCGTCGCAGCGTACGCTCAGCACCAGCTGGCCAAGCAGCTCGCGGCTCCAGGGATCGCTGGCAGCCACCAGCACGCCGGGAGAAACGCTCATGGATCACACCTCATTCGGGACGAATGCCGTCGCGGGCGGAAACAACCGATCCAGAGCCTTCCCTGCCGAGTGCCCGGTCCTTCGGATGCCGCCGGCCAGCGGCCTACGGATACTGCGCAGCGTAGTCCAAAGCCCTCAGGCTTCCCATGCGCGCCATCAACTTCGGAGGACAATTCTCACAAAAAAAAGCGCACAAAAAGAAAGGCCCGCTTGCGCGGGCCTTTCTCCTGAACGGCTAGGGCGATGAAGCTCAGGCCAGTTCGTCGAAGCACTCGGCCAGGATGGCCAGGCCTTTGTCCAGCTGCGCGTCCGGGATGGTGACGGGCATCAGGAAGCGGATCACGTTGTAGTAGGTACCGCAGGAGAGCAGGATCAGACCTTTCTCACGGGCACGAACCACGATCTTGCTGACCAGTTCAGCGGCCGGCTTGTTGTGATCGCCGCCTTCGAACAGCTCGATGGCGATCATCGAACCCAGGCCACGAACGTCGCCGATCACCTTGTGCTTGGCCTGGATGTCGCGCAGGCCAGTCTTCAGGCGCTCGCCAACGGCTTGCGAACGGTCCAGCAGCTTCTCTTCGTCGAACACTTTCAGCACGGCCAGGGCCGCGGCGCAAGCGATCGGGCTACCGGCGTAGGTGCCGCCCAGGCCGCCCGGAGCGATGGCGTCCATGATCTCGGCCTTGCCAGCAACGCCGGAGATCGGGAAGCCGCCGCCAACGGATTTGGCGAAGGTGGTCAGGTCCGGGACGATGCCCAGTTGCTCGGTGGCGAAGAAGGTGCCGGTACGGCCAGCGCCGGTCTGCACTTCGTCAGCGATCAGCAGGATGCCGTGCTCGTCGCACAGGGCGCGCAGGCGCTGCATGAAGGCCTTGGAGTTGACGTAGAAGCCACCCTCGCCCTGAACCGGCTCGATGATGATGGCAGCGATGTCGCGCGGCTGAGCGTCGTTCTTGAAGATGCGCTCGATGCTGGCGATCGACTCGTCTTCGCTCACGCCGTGCAGTTCGCACGGAGCCAGGGCGCGGAAGATGCCGCCCGGCATCAGGCCCATGCCCGCGGAGTACGGAACGACCTTGCCGGTCAGGCCCAGGGTCATCATGGTACGGCCGTGGTAGGCACCGGTGAAGGCGATCACGCCAGCGCGGCCGGTGGCGGCACGGGCGATCTTGACGGCGTTCTCAACGGCTTCGGAGCCGGAGGTGACCAGCAGGGTCTTCTTCGGGAAGTTGCCCGGAACGCGCTTGGCGATTTCTTCAGCCAGCTCGATGTAGGGCTCGTACGCCAGCACCTGGAAGCAGGTGTGGGACAGCTTGGTCAGTTGCTCCTGAACGGCAGCGATCACTTTCGGGTGCAGGTGACCGGTGTTCAGTACGGCAATGCCGCCGGCGAAGTCGATGTATTCACGACCTTCGACGTCCCACACGGTGGAGTTCTCGGCGCGCTCGGCGACGACCGGGTGGATCTGGCCTACACCACGCGGTACGGCGGCCTGACGACGTTGCAGCAGGGATTCGTTGGTTTTGCTCATAGCTTCCTCAGTGGCCGCTCATCGGGCGACCGGATCAAAGGATGAAAGCGGGGGAGAAGCCTCACGCGACAGCATACGATGATCGACTGTCGTGGAACTTGCGGCCCGCCAGACGGGTTGTCCGGTGCTACCACCGGAAAACGCCGACGCGAAGGTGGCTGTCAGCTCTTGCCTGCCACCTCGCGCCCACGGAAAAAACGGATCAGATACCGCCGAGGCAGAGGTATTTGACTTCGAGGTAGTCCTCGATGCCGTACTTCGAACCTTCGCGACCCAGGCCGGAGGCCTTGATGCCGCCGAACGGCGCCACTTCGTTGGAGATCAGGCCGGTGTTGATACCCACCATGCCGTATTCCAGCTGCTCGGCAACGCGGAACACGCGGGCCAGGTCGCGGGCGTAGAAGTACGAAGCCAGGCCGAACTCGGTGTCGTTGGACATGGCGATGACTTCTGCCTCGTCCTTGAAGCGGAACACCGGCGCCAGCGGGCCGAAGGTTTCGTCCTTGGAGACCAGAGCGGACTTCGGTACGTCGACCAGGATGGTCGGCTCGAAGAAGGTGCCGCCCAGGCTGTGCGGCTTGCCGCCAGTGAGGACTTTGGCGCCCTTGGAAACGGCGTCGGCGATGTGCTCTTCGACCTTGGCAACAGCCTTGGAGTCGATCAGCGGGCCGGTGGTGACGCCCTGCTCCAGGCCGTTGCCGATGTTCAGCTTGGCCACGGCGACCTTCAGCTTCTCGACGAAGGCGTCGTACACGCCGTCCTGTACGTACAGGCGGTTGGCGCAGACGCAGGTCTGGCCGTTGTTGCGGTACTTGGAGATCAGCGCGCCTTCGACGGCGGCGTCCAGGTCGGCATCGTCGAACACGATGAACGGAGCGTTGCCGCCCAGCTCCAGGGACACTTTCTTGATGTCCTTGGCGCATTCGGCCATCAGCTGGCGGCCGATCTCGGTGGAACCGGTGAAGGTCAGCTTGCGCACGATCGGGTTGCTGGTCAGCTCGCCGCCGACTTCGCCGGCGCTGCCGGTAACCACGCTGAACACGCCTTTCGGAATGCCGGCGCGCTCGGCCAGCTCGGCCAGGGCCAGGGCGGAGTACGGAGTCTGCGAAGCAGGCTTGAGTACCATGGTGCAGCCAGCGGCCAGGGCCGGGCCGGCTTTACGGGTGATCATCGCGGACGGGAAGTTCCACGGGGTGATAGCCGCGGTCACGCCGATCGGCTGCTTGATCACGATGATGCGTTTGTCGGGCTGGTGACCCGGAATGGTGTCGCCGTAGATGCGCTTGGCTTCTTCGCCGAACCACTCGAGGAAGGAGGCGGCGTAGGCGATTTCGCCCTTGGCTTCAGCCAGCGGCTTGCCCTGCTCGATGGTCATCAGGCGAGCCAGGTCGTCCTGGTTGGCGATCATCAGGTCGAACCACTTGCGCAGCTTGTTGGCGCGCTCCTTGGCGGTCAGCGCACGCCAGGCCGGCAGGGCCTTGTCGGCGGCTTCGATGGCGCGACGGGTTTCGTCGGCACCCATCTTCGGCACGGTGCCGATGATCTCGTTGGTGGCCGGGTTGTTCACGCTGATGGTCTTGCCGTTGTCGGCATCGACCCAGGAACCGTCAATGTAAGCCTGTTGGCGGAACAGCTTGGGATCATTGAGTTGCATGACCTGTCTCCTTTCGAGGAAAGCCTGTGGACGGCGGGTCTACCTGGAGTCCCGCCTGCCTTGTTGTCTGGATAGGAGAGACCGCAGTCTCTGCCGTTCATTCGCCCCGGCCGAGCATTATCGCCGCCAGATGCGAATGTCGCCCTGCGAACGGGGCGACGCCAGGCGAACGGCTCTTAGTTCGCTCGGCATGCGGACACGAAAAAACGCAGGCCGGGGTCATTGCCCGGTCTGGTTGAACTCGTTCACGCACAGGTTCCCAGGCTCGGCCCAGGAGTACGACTGCCCTACAACCTTCCGGTACGCTGATCGACGGAAGCCGCACGGAGACCTGCCACAAGGGACATGCGGTGGGTGCAACGGAAGACTGTCATCCCGCAGGCTGATGGCCGGCTGGTGTGATGCCAATGCTCCGGTCTCCTGTTGTTGTGATGGGGAGGCGTTTGAAATCTCAAACGAATCCTAGGGCCCCCGACTGCAAAGGGCAATAGCTCGTTCGACAAAACCAACGAAGGTATCAGATTGAAGCGGGTTTTCGAGGTACCTCTACCGACAAGCGGCTGTTTTCGTTCGATATCATGAACGAGCGTACCCGCATTGGACGCCCGCGAAGGAGATGCGTATGATTGCCGCCTGCCGCGCCAGCCGCGGCATACGCACCAGTAGCTCAGCTGGATAGAGTACTGCCCTCCGAAGGCAGGGGTCGTGGGTTCGAATCCCGCCTGGTGCGCCATCTGCCTTGTTTCGAGTTGCCTCCGGCAATCTGCGAAACCGCCTGAAAGGCCCGCTCTTAGCGGGCTTTTTCGTTTCTGCCTGTAAAGCCTTGCGCCGCTTGCCGGCGCCCCACTGTGCGAACCGGGCATCCCGGCAGGCCCGGAGGCGAGGGTTATCCTCGGCGCCCGACGATTCCTCTTCGCCACCCAAGGTTGTATAAGCCTTGCGCCATCGCGCGCGAAAAGGACAAACCGCCCCATGCTCCGGCTTCTGCTGCCAGCCCTCCTCCTGGCCCTTTCCGGGTGCGCCACCCAACCTCCGGCGCACCCCGAGAACCTCTGCGAGATCTTTCGCGAAAAGCCGAAATGGCACGAAGCGGCGCTGAAGGTGCAGAAGCGCTGGGGCGGGACGATCCAGGTGCCGATGGCGATGATGTACCAGGAGTCTTCCTTCAGGCACGACGCCCTGCCACCGCGCTATTACTTCCTCGGCTTCATTCCCTGGGGCCGGGTCAGTTCCGCCTACGGCTACGCCCAGGCCAAGGACGAGACCTGGGCGGACTACAAGAAGGAAGCGGGAGGCTGGGGCGCCGACCGCGACGACTTCGCCGATGCGCTGGACTTCATGGGCTGGTACATGAACAAGACCTACAGCGTGAACCGGGTCTCCAAGTGGGACGCCTATGCCCAGTACCTGAACTACCACGAGGGTTGGGGCGGCTATCGGCAACGCAGCTACGATGCCAAGCCATGGCTGAAGGCGACGTCACAGAAGGTCCAGGCTCGCGCCTCGCTATACGGCGCCCAGTACAAGAGCTGTGAACAGGAACTGTCGAACAGCGGCTGGTTCTAGCAACCCCGAATGTTCGCGCGACGGTGCAGGGGCGCTCAGCGCCCCATGATCCGCTGATATTCGTCGCGGTATTCCTCGTATGGCAGGTTGCGCCGCTGCAGCTCCATCAGGCGCTGCTCCTTGGTCAATGGCTGGGAGACATGGGCGACCGTTTCCGCCGCGGTGGGCGAAACCGGCTGCGGCACGGCCTCCGGCGGCTGCGCCGGCGTGCGGGCAGGCAGGCTGCGCGACGGGCGGGCGACCAGCAGGGCTCCGGTGATCTCTTCGACTATCTGCTCGGACACGGCGCCGACTTCGGACGAACTCATGGAACGGAACAGATCACCATCGGCTTCGCTTTCGTAGCGCCGCGAGGCGAGCAACTGGCCGGTCAGGCCATCGTGATAACGCACGGTGGAGGTGATCCACTCCTCACCGTCGCTGCTCGTGCGGTTGTTGGCGCTATGACCGGCGCCCACTTCGATCACCACCAGGGTGGACAGGGTATCGGTGGCGCGCGGTTCGCCATCCTGCTCGGTGAGCTGGTAGTCCGCCGAATCCGCCTCGTCACGCAGCGCCTCGCGCCAACTGGCTTTCAGCGCTCCCCAGCGCGGGTTGGCCGCTACCGTGGCGTCGGGCTGGAAATTCACCACCATCACATGGCGGGTGTCTCGATAGAGGGAGATGGGCGCGGTGCGGTCATCCCGGCGGACGTCCGAGGAACATCCGCAAAGCAGGGAGACGGCCAGGGCGAGCGTGACGTAGCGCATGGTGCTTTCTCTTTATTGTCTGGCCGGCATTCTGCCAGCCAATCATGACGCCCGGATATCGTCCGGAGGTCGGTCCTCTACCAGTCCTCGTCATCCAGGCCCGACTGATACTCGTCCGCTTCCTCGTCGCCGTCCTCATGATCGTCGGGCTGATCCTCGAAGAACGCCGCGTCCTCCTCCAGCAGGCCGTCGAGGTCGTCGTCGAGGTCCAGAAGATGGTCGTGTTCGGGCTCGTGGAGGTCGAGATCGTCGTCAGTCATGGCCGGTCTTTCGTGGGGGGAAACGGGGAAGGGAATCACAGTATAAGTCGCGTCGCGGGCGGATGACGCTGTCGTGACGGCGGACGCCGCTTTGCGGCCTTGCCGGATCGCGATTCGTCCACGATTCTCTATGAACCACGGGCATCGCGCCGTGAACGACGAACAGGGGGTAGGAATGAAGACTGTGGCTCAGCTGTTGAACGCCAAGGCGGACCAGCAGGTTTACACCATCGCCCCGGACGCGATGGTGGTCGACGCGTTGCGCCTGATGGCGGAGAAGAACCTCGGCGGCCTGCCGGTGGTGGAGGCCAACCAGCTGGTCGGCTTCTTCAGCGAGCGCGACTACGCCCGCCGCCTGGCACTCAAGGGGCGCAACTCGGAAGACACGCCGATCAGCGCAGTAATGACCGCGCCGGTGATCACCGTGGACACCCACCTGAACGTCGACAAGTGCATGGGCATCATGACCGAGCGCCACCTGCGCCACCTGCCGGTGGTCGAGAACGGCGAACTGCTCGGGCTGCTGTCCATCGGCGACCTGGTGAAGGCCGCCATCGCGGAACAGGCCGAGCTGATCCAGCAACTGGAACAGTACATCCGCGGCGAGTGATCGCCCGGCGGTCGCTCAGCGTGCGGCCGCCGTTTCCACGTCACCACTGCGCATGTCGACGATGCTCAGGCACCCGTCGGTATAGCCGCTGCCCGTGTCGATGTAGTGGGTGTTGCCCAGCGAGCGCACGGCACTTTGCGCGGTATGGCCGACGTACAGGCGCTCCAGCCCGGCGATGGCAGTCGCGTCCTCTTTCTCGATCCGCGTACGCGCCCACATTGCCAGGCCAACGGCGTTGCGCCGGGCGCTGTCGCCCAGTTCGCCGGCCAGCGCGGCAACGCCGCTGCTCCAATCCGGGAAGGCCGGCGAAACCGGCGCCTCCGCGTGGACAATGCCGATACGCTGGCCTTCGTCCAGCTCGACCTCGATCACCAGTGGCAATTGCAACAGACGCCGGGCGATGCGCTCACGGGTCACCGGCGTGAGCTTGTACAGCCAGGCGCCACCGTTACGGAAATGCAGGTCGCGGTCCTCGCCAGCCAGCACCACGTCGATCACCAGTTGTTCGTGGTTGCCGCGTACCGAGGCGAACCAGGGCTTGGCCAGCCAGTCGAGCACCTGCGGCGAATAGGGACCGCGGTCCACCAGGTCGCCGGCGGCAAACAGGCGGTCGGCGGATGGATCGAATCCGACCCGGTCGAGCAAACGCTGCAGCAGTTCGAAATGGCCGTGCACATCCCCCACCACGAAATCGCGCCCCAGCTGGTTACGCGGGAAGCGTTGCAGAGGCTGCTCCGGCAAATGCGTGTTCATTGCCAACTCCAGGGCTTTCGAGAGACCAGCTTATCAGCTGCAAATGGCGTTCCCGATATCGTTCGACGAAAGCCTCAAGCGCCTGCTGACTCGCTGTTGCCCAGGCAGCGGCGGCCCAGCATGCACTGCTGCCACAGCAGCACAGCCGCCGCAACGATCTATAAAAATACTTATATATCAGTACCTTAATATTCAATCAGAAAGCGGTACGGATGTTGCGATGTCCCCAGCAGCCTTCCGGCCTTCATCACGCGTGAGCCAGCACAAGAGCAACGCAATAACAGCTTCATGCCTTGCGGCGACGACCGAGCACCACAGAGCCAGCCGTCCTTTCGCCGCCCTCCTGGGGACACCATGTTCAAACGCAATACCCTTTCCCTCGCCATCCTGGCGAGCCTCGCCAGCATCACCGTGCAGGCTGCCGACGGCGATACGCAGAACAAAGAAGACAGCGGCGCCGCAACGACCCTCGGCAAGGTGGTGGTGACTGCACAGAAACGCGAGGAGTCGGTACAGGAAGTGCCGGCGCCGATCACCGTGCTGAGCGGCGAAAAGATCCGCGATTCGTCGCTGCAATCGGCCAACGAAGTCACCCGCTATACCCCCAACGCCTCCGCCGGCACCACCGACGGCCACGGCCGCCCGCGCTGGTGGATTCGCGGCCTGGGCACCGGCGACCAGGGCGCTAACACGGTGAGTCCGATCGGCATCTACGTCGACGACGTCTACATCGCCAACATCAGCGCCACCGGTTTCCCGCTGTTCGACCAGGAACGCGTGGAAGTGCTGCGCGGCCCGCAGGGCACGCTGTGGGGCAAGAACACCACCGGCGGCGCGATCAACTTCATCTCGCGCAAGCCGACCTTCAGCCCCGAGGGCTACTTCAAGGTCGACATGGGCAATTACGCCAACCGCATTGTCGAAGGTGCGGTGAGCGATGCGCTGGTGGATGACAAGCTCGCAGGGCGCGTGTCCTTCCACCACCAGGGCCGCGACGGCTACACCGAGAACAAGAACGACGGCAACGACCAGGGTGCGCTGGAAGACGACGCCGTGCGCCTGCAACTGGCCGCGCGGGTCAATGACAACCTGGACGCCAACCTCAACGTCCACGCCCGCCACTACCACGACACCGCCAGCTACAACACCGTGAGCTACGGCACCCGTCCGGACGGCACCAACCAGTTCGGCTACTCCATCGACCCGAAACTGGGCAAGGCCAACTTCAACGCCAAGTACCAGGCCGAAATCGACCAGGCCGGCAGCAACCTCAATCTCGTCTGGCAGCTGGGCGAGCTGGAGCTGACCTCCATCACCGCCTTCGAACACTTCACCCGCGACGGCTGGACCGACAGCGACAACACCCCGCTGGAACTGCAACGCAGCTACAGCTATGCCGACAGCCAGCAATGGTCACAGGAACTGCGCCTGGC
Source organism: Pseudomonas sp. HS-18 (assembly GCF_020401845.1). Lineage (NCBI taxonomy): Bacteria > Pseudomonadati > Pseudomonadota > Gammaproteobacteria > Pseudomonadales > Pseudomonadaceae > Pseudomonas > Pseudomonas sp. HS-18. The sequence continues at coordinate 322,937 of NZ_CP084413.1, read as the reverse complement.
CTCGCCGCGCAGCGACCGGCTGAACTGGGTGCTGGGCTTCCACTACTTCAACGAGGACCTGGAGTCGAAGAACGCCAACGCGGCGCTGCCCAACGTCTACGTGCCCAGTTACTACAACAACGTCAGCTACGACCAGAAGACCGAGAGCTACGCCATCTTCGGCAGCACCACCTACAACTTCACCGACGACTTCAGCCTCACCGCCGGCCTGCGCTGGACCCGTGAAACCAAGGACATCGACCTCGAGCGCCTGGTCAACCGCGGCGCGGCGAGCTTCGGCGATGGCCACTGGTGGCAGCCGGGCAACGTCGACTCGCCGCTGATCGTCAACGCCACCCAGGACGAGAGCAACACCTGGAGCGACTACAGCTGGGACCTGACGCCGGAATACCGGATCTCCGACAACGCCCGCGCCTACTTCCGCTATGCCCGTGGCTTCCGTTCCGGCGGCTACAACGCTGGCGTCACCAGCCAGGCCACCGTGGCCAAGGTCGATCCGGAATACCTCACCTCCTACGAGCTGGGCTTGAAGTCGGAATGGTTCGACGGCCGCCTCAACGCCAACGCCAGCGTCTTCTACTACGACTACAAGGACATCCAGCTCAACATCGTCACCGCGGTGAACAACCAGACCGTCTCGCGCCTGGCCAACGGCGCCCAGGGCGAGGCCTACGGCGCCGAGTTCGAGCTCGAAGCCATCCCGGTGCAGAACCTGCACGTCAACTTCGGCCTGGGCCTGCTGCACACCGAGTTCACCGACTACACCTCCGGCCCGAACGATTACTCCGGCAACCACTTCGTCCGCGCACCGAACGTTTCTGCAGTCATCGGCGCCGACTACCGCATCCCGCTCAACGTCGGCGGCGCGGTGGTACTGGGCACCGACTGGAACACCCGCAGCCGCCAGTACTTCTTCACCAACGACCAGAGCCAGAACATGCGCACCGGTGGCTACACCCTGGGCAACGCGCGGGTGACCTACGAACTGCCAGGCGAGACCACCCGCGTCACCGCCTACGTGAACAACCTCACCGACAAGGAGTACCGCAACCACACCCTGCCCACCGGCTACCAGACCGCCGCAGTCATGTTCGGTGATCCGCGCACCTTTGGCGTCTCGGTCACCACCGACTTCTGAGTGAGGACAAGACCATGAACCTTCTGCATCGCGCGCTGCGCCGGCTGCTGCCGGCCGCCACCGTGCTGCTCGCAGGCTACGCCCTGGCCGTCGAGCAGCCCACTACCCTGCGCATCGCCACCGTGGCCTACGCCAACGCCGGGCAAATCACCTTCAACGGCCCGGCCGCCGTCATCGACCGCGACAAGTGGCTGGAACAGCAACTGGCCCAGCGCAACATCAAGCTCGAGTGGGTGCCCGCGACCACCGGCTCGGTGGGTACCTTCGTCAACGAAGAGTTTGCCAACAAGCGCATCGACTTCGCCTTCTATGGCGACCTGCCGTCGATCATCGCCAACGCCTCGGGCGTACGGACCCAACTGATCGTCCCCGGCGGCATCGGCAACAACGTCTACCTCGTGGTGCCGCCGGGCTCCACCGCGAAATCCATCGCCGACCTCAAAGGCAAGCGCATCGCCCTGCACCGGGGCCGGCCGTGGGAGCTGTCGTTCGCCAAGCTGCTGGAGGCCAACCACCTGGGCTTCGAGGACTTCCGCATCTTCAACCTCAACCCGCAGGCTGGCGCCGCCGCGCTGAGCGCCGGGCGGGTGGATGCCTTCTTCACCCTCAGCGATGCCTTCCTGCTGGAAGACAAGCAGGTCGGCCACATCATCTGGTCGAGCAAGGAGGCCCCGGCCGACTGGAAGATGCGCGCCGAAGTCTGGGGCGCACGGGACTTCGTCAAGGATCATCCCGACCTCACCCAACTGGTGGTGGACGCCTACCTGAAAGCTGCCTGGTGGGTCTCCCAGGACGCCAACCAGGCGGCCTACCAGGAAGCGCAGTCGCGCTCCGGCGTGCCGCTGAGCGTGCTGCAGCGCGAGGTCTCCGGCGAACCCTGGCCCGCGCATTTCTCGCCACTGTACGACGACGCCTTGCGCCAGCATTACACCGACGGCATCGCCTATAGCCTCAAGGCAAAACTGATCCGCAACGAGGTGAAGGTGGATGACCTGCTGGAACCGAAGTTCGTCGAGCAGGGTTTGAAGAATCAGCAGCTCGAGGGATTCTGGAAAGAGCAGGCAAAAACCGTCGCCAGCCAGCCCTGATATTCCTGAAGCCACTCCAAACAATAAGGCCCCGTTATCGGGGCCTTATTGTTTTGTCGAAAACTTCCAGGAACAACTGTTCATAACAAGTAGTTGCTCCAGCACCACGTTATACGCAGTTGCTGCAGCAACAGCAGAAAAACACCCAGAAACTGGCTTGAACCCCTCTAAAACGCATGGCACAGAGCTTGCTCAAGATTGCTCACAACGTATTTAAATCCCCGAGCGACCGCCATGAAGCATGCAAGAGATTTCCGTTTCAAACCGCTGGCCATAACATTATCCAGCGCTCTTTTATTAAACGCGGAAGTTGCACTTTCCGATAATTCGAAATCCCCGGAAGGCGTCACATTGAGTACCGTGACCGTCCAGGGACAAAGCCAGGAAACCCAGGTCGGCGATGCCCGCAAGGAAGTCGCCCCAGTCTCCAAGGGCACCCTCACCAAATCCCAGCTGGAAAAGTTCGTCGGCCTCGACAGCGCCGTCACCGGCGCCCTCAAATACCTGCCCGGCGTGCACGTCAGCGGCGGTGACAACAGCGGCATCACCGAAGGCGGATTGAACATCCGCGGCTTCTCCCAGGACCAGATCGGTTTCGTCCGCGACGGCATCCCGCTCAACGACCCGCAGTTCCTCACGCCCCACGCCGATTTCATGGGCGACCCGGAAAACTACGAGTCGGTGTCGGTGCTTTACGGCTCCTCCTCGATCAACGCCCCGACCCTTACCGCCAGTGGCGGCAGCGTGCTGATCAAGTCCGTCGCGCCGACCAGGGAAAGCGGTTTGCTGGTGAAGCAGAACGTCGGCAGCGACAGCCTGTTCCGCACCTTCGCGCGGGTCAATACCGGCGAGGTGAACGGCTTCTCCGCCTGGCTCTCGGCCTCGCGCACCACCGCCGACCTGTGGGACAACAGCGGCGGCGAGCTGTCCTCCAACCGTTACGAAGGCAACCTGCAGTACGAGTGGGACGGCAACCGCATCAACGGCATCTTCTCCAGCTTCCTGATGCGCACCAACAGCTACAACCACCCGACGCTCGCCGAGTACCGCGCCAACAAGTACGACCAGGGCTACCCGCGCGACATCTACCCCACCAAGGGCAACGGCACCAACGGCGTGCCCGACGTCACCGTGCCGGGCCAGAGCGCGGCGGCCTCGCGCGCGGACTTCAAGATCCAGACGTATGCGCTCAATGGCCTGTTCAACCTCTCCGACAAGGTCCAGCTGAAGGTCGACCCGTACTTCGTCCGCGTCACCGACGGCACCGCCGCCGTGGCTGTGGTGCCGGTCAATGAGAACAAGGTCAACGCCGATCTCAACGGCGACGGCGACCGCATCGATCCCCTGGTGACCGGCGCGCTGAGCGTCTACCCGACGCAGTACCGCATCGGCTCCACCAACACCCTGGACTTCCTGGTCAACGACGATCACACCCTGCAACTGGGCCTGTGGACCGACTACACCCACGCGCGCAACCAGTTCCCGGTGGTCGAGATCAAGGGTAACGGCAAACCCGCCGGCATCGACGGCAGCCACAAGCTGCGTGACGGCAATGGCAATGCCATCTACTTCACCGACCAGCGCAACGAGATCACCACGCAGAAGCTCTGGGTGCAGGACACCTGGGACATCACCTCGCAGCTCGTCCTCACCGGCGGCCTGGCCTGGCAACACACGCAGAACAAGGGCGACAACCGCCTCAGCGGCTTCAGCGACAGCGCCGACTACAACCGCTTCCTGCCCAGCCTGAGCCTGAGCTACCAGCTCGACCCGCAGCAGCAGCTCTACTACAACACCACCTCGAACATGCGCACCCCGGCGGTGGCGGCGGTGTACGGCCAGGCTAACGGCGGCGACAAGCAGAAACCGGAAGTCACCTGGAACCAGGAGATCGGCTGGCGCTACAGCACCGACGACGTACTGCTCAGCGCCGCACTGTTCTACGACAAGTTCAAGGATCGCCAGGCGGCGTTCGAGGAAGTCTCCGGCGTCACCTCCTACTTCAACGCCGGCGACGTCACCACCAAGGGCCTGGAGCTGTCGCTCAACGGCCTGCTGCCGGCGAACTTCAACTACTTCGCCTCCTGGACCTACCTGCGCTCGACCCAGGACGACGACTACAGCGCCGGCGGCGCCAGCCTCGACACCCAGGGCAACCAGCTCTACGACACCCCGCGCAACCTGTTCAGCGCCGGCATCGGCTACGACAACCAGACCTTCTACGCCAACTTCCTCGGTCGCCACACCGGCAGCTTCTACGGCGACCTGGCGAACAACGAGAAGATCGGCGGCTACACCGTGTTCGACGCCAACCTGGGCTACCGCCTCAAGGACCTGGGCAGCGCGCTGAAGGAAACCACCCTGACGCTCAACCTCAACAACGTCTTCGACAAGCACTACCTGTCGGGCGTGAACTCGGGGACGGTCTCCGCCGACCCGGCCGACGGCGACTTCTATGGCGCGCCGAAGTACTACAAGGGCGCCCCGCGCGCTCTGGTCGCCGGCATCTCCGTCGGCTTCTGATCACCCTGCACGCGCCCGGTGCGGGAGCGCCGGGCCGGGAGGCGACATGACCACTCCTCGCTACGACCACATCATCGTCGGCGGCGGCAGCGCCGGCAGCGTGCTTGCCAGCCGCCTCAGCGCCGACCCGCAACGCCACGTCCTGCTCATCGAAGCCGGCCCGGACACCCCACCCCACGCCACGCCGGCGGAAATCCTCGACGGCCACAACCCCTTCCGCCTGCGCCTGGAACTGCGCGATCGCTATTTCTGGCCGGACCTGAGCGTCCGCCACGGTGCGCAGCCCGAAGGCATCGAGCGCCCCGAGCGCTATCTCGAGCAGGCCCGCGTGCTCGGCGGCGGCTCCAGCGTCAACGTGCTGGTGGCCAACCGTGGTCTGCCGCGCGACTACGACCAGTGGGCAGCGCTGGGTGCCGAAGGCTGGGGCTGGGACGACGTGCTGCCGTACTTCCGCAAGCTCGAACGCGACACCGACTACGCCGGCCCGCTGCACGGGCATGACGGGCCGATCCCGATCAGCCGCGTCTCCACCCGCGACTGGACGCCCTTCACCCGCTCCGTGGTCTCGGCACTGCAAGCCGAAGGCCTGCGCGACATCGGCGACCAGAACGGCGTGTTCGACGACGGCTACTTCGCCCCCGCGGTAAACTTGGAGCATGGCCAGCGCGTGTCCGCCGCCCGCGGCTACCTCGATGAAGCAGTGCGCGCACGGCCCAACCTGACGCTGTGGACCGACAGCCAGGTACTCGGCCTGCAACGCGAGGGCACGCGCATCACCGGCGTCGAACTGCAACGTAACGGTGAGCACGTCACCGTGGGGGCTGGCGAAGTCATCCTCGCCGCCGGAGCGCTGCAATCGCCGGCCTTCCTGCTGCGTAGCGGCATCGGCCCGGCCAGCCAGTTGCAGGAGATGGGCATCGAGGTGATCGCCGACCGCCCCGGCGTCGGCGGCAACCTGTGGGAGCACAGCTCGCTGGGCACCCTCGCCACCCTGGGCGATGCCGCCCGCTCGGACGCCGTGCTGGCACGGCCCGGCACCTCGCATCAACTGGGTATCCGGGTGTCCTCGGGCGTCGATCCGGACACGCCCTCGGACCTCTACCTGGCCATCGGCGCGGACGCCGAGCGCGGCGTGGCCCACGCGCTGTTCTGGATCAACAAACCCAGCTCCAGTGGCCGCCTGACCTTGCGCGATCGCGACCCGGCAAGCCCGCCGCACGTCGATTTCAACCTGCTCTCCGACCCTCGCGATCTGCAACGCGCACGTGTGGCGCTGCGCACCATCCAGCGCCTGTTCAAGCACCCGGTCCTGGCGCGCTACGAACTGCAATTGGCGCTTACCCCCTTCGCCGTGCCGCAACCGGGCGGGCCGAAGCTGGAAACCCTGCTGGCCGACGACACGGCGCTGGAAGCCTACCTGCGGCAGCACATAGGCGGCGTCTGGCACCCCAGCGGTACCTGCCGCATCGGCACCGCCGATGACCCGCAGGCCGTGGTCGACAGCGCCGGTCGCGTCCATGGCGTGGAAGGCCTGCGTGTCGCCGACGCCTCGATCATCCCGGTGATCCCCACCGCCAACACCAACCTGCCGACCCTGATGCTCGCCGAGAAAATCGCCGACGCCATCCTGGGCGGTGCCTGAGGAACTCGCCATGTCACGCTATGAACTGCTGATCGATGGTCGCCTGCAGGCGGCCGAGCACTACGACCAGGTGATCGACCCGGCCAGCGAAGAAATCGTTGGCGAAGCCGCCCGCGCCAGCCTGGAGCAGGTCGACGCGGCGGTGGATGCCGCACACCGCGCCTTCCCTGCCTGGGCCAGCGATCTCGACGTCCGCCGCCAGAGCCTGGCCCGAGCCGCCGAACGAGTACGCGAGAATGCCCAGGCGCTGGCCGAGCTGATCACCCGCGAACAGGGTCGCCCACTGCGCTCGACCCTGGAGGAAGTGGCTGGCGTCGCCGCCACTTTCGAGCACCACGCGCAGCTGGAGCTACCCGCCGACACCCAGTTGCGCGACGACGGCGAGCGCCTGGTGCGCATCACCCGCAAACCGCTGGGGGTGGTCGCCGCGATCACCCCGTGGAACGTCCCGCTGATCCTGCTGGTATTGAAGATCGCGCCTGCCCTGCACGCCGGCAACACCGTGGTGGCCAAGCCCTCGGAGCACACGCCGCTGTCTACCCTGCTGCTGGCGCGACTGCTGGGCGATGTGTTCCCCGCTGGCGTGTTCAACGTGGTTGCCGGTGCGGGCGAGGTTGGCGAACACCTGGTACGTCATCCGCGAGTGCGCCACGTGACCTTCACCGGCAGCGTCGCCACCGGCAAGCGCCTGTATGCCGGCGCGGGGGACGACCTCAAGCGTCTTACCCTGGAACTGGGCGGCAACGACGCCGCGCTGGTACTGGAAGACGCCGACCTCGACGCCATCGTCGAACCGCTGTTCTGGGGCGCCTTCTGGAACAGCGGCCAGGTGTGCTTTGCGATCAAGCGCCTGTACGTGCATGACAGCCTGTTCGAACCGCTACTGGCGAAACTCGCCGAGCGCGCCCAGCGCACCCGCCTCGGTCATGGGCTCGACCCGCAGACGGAACTGGGGCCGCTGACCAACGCACAGCAACTGGAACGGGTCATCGCCCTGGTGGAAGACGCCAAGGCTCACGGAGCACGCATCCGCAGCGGCGGCGTACGGCCCGACGGTCCCGGCTACTTCTACCCGCCGACCCTGGTCAGCGGCGTGGCGGCCGGCGCCGCGCTGGTGGACGAGGAACAGTTCGGCCCGGTGTTGCCGGTGATCTCCTTCCGCAACGAAGAGGACGCCATTACCCAGGCCAACGCCAGCCACTACGGCCTCGGCGCCTCGGTGTGGACCCGGGACCTGGCGCGCGGCGAAGCCATCGCCGGGCGGCTGGAGGCGGGCCTGGCCTGGGTCAACCAGCACGGCCACATCCAGCCCGGCGCGCCCAAGGGCGGGCACAAGTGGAGCGGGCTCGGCTACGAAGGCGGGCAGCGCGGCTATGAGGCCTTCAGCGAGCTGCAGGTGCTGAACATTTCGCGGCGCTGAGGCGCGGCTTATCCAGATCAAAGCCTCCTCACCCTGCCCCCTGGCTACGCGCCCCGCTCCTCAAGCGGGAAAGGGCACCGTTCGGCGCCGGATGGAACCACCGCATCAGCCGGCGCGGACCACCCCCTCTTCTTGAGGGAGAGGGCTGGGGTGAGGGGGAAAGCGCCGGCACAGGCTTTCCCGGAAAACAGACAGCCATTCCAACCCAACTCTCAAAGAGGATTCCCCGATGCGTGCCGGAAGCTGGCCCTCGATCCTGCTCACCCTGGCCTTCGCCGTGATCATCGCGGCGTGCCACGGCAAGACCATCCTGCTGGTCGCCGACATCGCCAACGCCTTCTCGGTCAGCCCCTCGCGGGCCAGCTGGGTCGTGTCGGCGGTGGCGGTGGTCGCCGCCCTCGCCTCGCCGCTGGTCAACTGGATCGTGGCGCGGGTCGGCGAACGCCGTGCCATCGTCTTCGGCCTGTTGCTGGCGGCGGCGTGCAGCTACCTGGCGAGCCACACTGAAGATTTCACCACGCTGATCACCCTGCGTGTCATCGAAGGCGCCGGCTACATCAGCGTGGTGCTCGCCGCACTCGCCCTGCTGGTGCACACCACCGAAGGCCATCGCCGCACCACCGCGCTGGCGTTCTGGTCGGTAGCCTCGCCCCTGGGCGGCGCCATCGCCATCTTCGCCGTGGCACCCTATGTCGGCGGCCAGCATGGCGAATGGCGCAACGCCTTCAGCGGCCACGCACTGGTGTTGCTGGTCCTGCTGCTGGCGACGCCGCTGCTGCCATCGGTGAACCTGGCGACCCGCAGTGAGCGCCACTCCCTGCGCCAGACCTTCCGCCTCTACGCCGACCCGTCCGTGCTGCGCCTTGCGCTGGCCGTGGGCGCACCGCTGACCGTGGCGCTGGGCCTGGTGACCATCACCCCCGACTATTTCATCCACAGCCTGGGCGTTGCGCCGTCGACCATCGGCGTGATCTCCACCATCGGCATCCTCTCCAGCGTGCTGGCCGGGCTGCTCGCCGGCTTCGTGCTCAACCTGCGCTTCTTCGGCCCGCTGGCCGTGGTCGGCGGCGCGTTGATCGGGGTGGTGCTGGAGGTGCTGGTGTTCATCCCCGGCATCGCGGCATCCACCGCCATCGTGGCGAAGATCGTCCAGGGCTTCGTTGGCAGCTTCGTCGTCGCCTGGGTGTTCACCAGCATCCCGCGCATGAGCCGTGGCGGCGACGTGATGGGCGCCGGCGGCGTGGCCGAGCAGGCGCTGTACCTGTCGATGTTCCTCGGCCCGGTGCTGCTGTTCCCGCTGTTCAGCCTGCCCTCGCGCCTGCCGTTCTTCGCCGTGCTGATCGTCGCCAGCCTGCTGCCGCTTTTCCTGCTCCCGCTGGGGCTGCGTTGGCGCGCTGCGGAACCGCCGGTAGCCGCCTGACCGAGTCGACATCGACAGGACGCTTCCTCTCGCGCTTTCCGTAGGATGGGTGGAGCTTGCGATACCCACCAGCCATGGTCGGGCGAACGCGATGGGTATCGCTTCGCTCCACGCCATCCTACAAAGGCGCGCCGGAAAGCCGCGAATGTGAGCTCGCTCCTACAAAAGACGCGCAATGCGCGCAGCACCCGGAAGAATCCAGGCCAAAAGAAAAGCCCTCGCAAGAGGGCTTTTTCAGTTCAGGCGAATACTCAGGCCGCCGCGCCCAGCAGCTTCTGGCCCTGCTCCCAGAGGCCGGTCATTTTCCATTGCTGCTCCAGCACGCCGGGGCCGAATTCCTGGGAGCCGCCGAGGCCTTCGGCGAGGCCCTGGAAGTAGGCGCCTTCCTCGATCAGCAGGATCAGCTTGGACGCCTTGATCAGGTCGTCGCTCCAGAAGGTCGCGCCGCCGTTGGCTTCGAGGATGGCCGGGGTGTGCGGGTTCTCGGCGATACGGTCGAGGATGAACAGTGGTTCGGGCTGGCGGCGGTCGATGTAGATCGGCAGCTCGCGGGCCAGGGTCACACGCTGGGAAGCGGCGTAGCGGATCGGCAGCACGCGATGGGCGCTGGCCCAGCCGCCGAGGTACGGCGTGTGGACGTGGATCACCACATTGATTTCCGGGCGTGCCTGAAAGATCGCCGCATAGCGTTTGCCGTTGCCACCAGCACCACGGCCACTGAGCGGAGTCGCGCCGGGGATGCTTTCGTCGAGGATCACTTCGCCGTCATAGGTCGCAACCACCGCGCGGATTTCCTGGTCGTCGGCCCAGGGGGTCGGCGCGTGGACGGCGATCACCTGATCGCTGTCCGGCACGCGCACATAGGCCTGGTAGGTGTTGGTGGCGGTGAGGGTGCGGCTCTCCTTGAGCACGCGGAAGGCCTTGGCGAAGTCGCGGCGGACCTGTTCGAGCTGGCTGGCGAGTTGCGGATCGAGAGTGGACATGGAATGCCTCCTGGCAGTCGGGGATGGATGAACCGCGTGGCGGTGTTGCAGAGACTGAGCAGGACTTGTGCCACATAAAAATATCCATATTAATCAGGTAGTTAAGAAATAAATTCGATCACACCAGCACACTAGCCACGGCTGAGCGGGCGAAATTGCTGCCCCCCCAGCATCCCCTGCTGACCCACTGCTGCTGTACAGACAAACGCCCTGCTGCCGTAGCAGCACACCACCCTGAAAGCCTCGCCCTGCCTGGCCTGCAGCCTTTGGGCACAGCCCTTGCTGAAGACCTTGCACGAGCAGCACGACGCTGCCCCCGCAACGTAAAGGAGCAAGGCCATGAGCACCGAATTCTTCTGGCGACTGCCGCTGGGCAGCGACGGTCCCTATCTCGCCTCGGACAAGAACAACCGCGGCAGCCACATCGATCGCCCCGGCAACATCGCCCCGGGCCGCCTGCCCAACGGCGAACCGGACGGTTTCACCTACATCGACTACATCGCCCAGGTCGCCAAGGCCGCCGAGATCGCCGGCTTCGAAGGGGCGCTGTTGCCCACCGGACCGGAGCCGTGGATCGCTGCCGCCGCGCTGGCCCGCGAGACCCGCCGAATCAAGTTCCTCATTGCCTTCCAGGCCGCCTGGACCTTGCCGGCCTACGCTGCGCAGCAGGCCGCGATCCTCCAGCACCTGTCCCGCGACCGCCTGGAGTGGAACATCATCACCGGCGGCAACCCCGCCAGCCAGCGCGCCAACGGCGACTTCCTCGAGCACGACAAGCGCTACCAGCGCACCGGCGAGTTCCTCGACATCATCGACGGCCTGTGGAAGAACGAGCAGTTCTCCTACCAGGGCGATATCTACCAGCTGGAGAACGGATCACTGCCCATCGCGCTGCGCAACGTGCGCAAACCGGGCGTGTACTTCTCCGGCTTCTCCGACCCGGCACTGGATGTCGCGGCGAAGCACGCCGACGTCTACCTGAACTGGGCCGAACCCATCGACAAGCTCAAGCCGCACCTGGAGCGCGTGCGCGAGCTGGCCGACAAGCAGGGCCGTGAAATCCGCTTCGGCATCCGCATCGACCTGTTCGCCCGCGAAACCGAAGAGGCCGCCTGGAGCGAGCTGCGCCGCCAGTACGAGCGCATCGACGCGCGCACCAGCGCCTTCATCAAGAACTTCGCCACCGGCTCGGATTCCGTCGGCGCCGCGCGGCAGACCGCCTACCACCAGAACGTCGAGCGCTTCGACGACCTGATCCTGGGCCCCAACCTCTGGGCCGGCTTCGGCAAGGCCAAGCCGGGGCCGACCATCGGCCTGGTGGGCAGCCACGAGAACGTCGCCGAGCGTCTCGCCGAATACCGCGACGCCGGTTTCTCCACCTTCATCCTCGCCGGCAATCCGCACCTCGAAGAAGCCCTGCGCATCGGCCAGGAAGTGCTGCCGCTGGTGCAGGGCAAACGGGCCGACGTCCACGAACTCAAGGCCCGCGCCTGACCCACAAGGAGCTGCACATGTCCCGTCCCCTCGATACCCTCTGGTACACCCGTTGCCCGGTGCCCACCGGCCTTGGCATCGCCGTGCAGAAAGGCTGGCTGGAAGAAGCCCTTGCCGAGCAGGGCACGCAGATCAAGTCGCTGCGCGAGTCCGCCGACCAGGCAGTGCGAGAGTCGCACTTCGACCACACGCTGCAGAACTCGGTACGCCATGGCGGCAACATCCCGGCCATCTGGGCCCGCGCCAGCGGCCGCGAGACCCGAGTGATCGGCCTGTCCTGGGCCGATGAAGCGCAGCTGATCCTGACCACCGCCGAGAGCGGCATCCGTACCGTGCGCGACCTCAAGGGCCGGCGCTTCGGCCTGCCCGACTGGAGCGGCGCGCAAATCGACTTCACCCGCGCCCAGGCAATCCGCGGCCTGGAAAACGCCTTGCGCCTGGAAGGCCTGGAAGTGCGTGACCTGGAGCTGGTGGACTTCGGCCTGAAGGGCACCTTCAGCGACGAGGCGCCGAGCAACATCGTCGGCATCACCGGCCATGGCGGCAGCCGTCGGCGCAGCCAGAACCCGGAACTGGTCGGCCTGCTGCGTGGCGAAGTCGACGCGATCTTCCTCAAGGGCGCCCATGCCGTGCAGCTGGCGCAGCAGTTCGGCCTGCACACGGTGATCGACACCGGCGCGCATCCGGAGCCGCTGATCCGCTCCAACAACGGCACGCCGCGCACCCTGAGCGTCGACCTCAACCTGCTGGAGCAACACCCCGACGCCGCCACCGCGATCCTCGCCTCGGTGCTGCGCGCCGAGGACTGGGCCCACCAGCACCCGGATGACACCCGCCGCTACCTGGCGCGAGAAACCAACAGCAGCGAATTCTGGGTCGCCACCGCCTACGGCGAGGACGCCCACCTGCGCCTGCGCACCAACCTGGACGAAGGCTCGATCCTCGCCCTGCAGGACTTCACCGACTTCCTGCAACGCTGGAACTTCATCCCGGCAAGCGTCGACGTGCGCGCGTGGATCGACCCTCGCCCGCTCGAAGCCCTGCGCAGTCGCCTGGCACAGAAGACCGGCTGATCAACGTCACGAGGGCGACTCCCTCCGTTTCTCGACCTGGGTCCCCGCGCGACGGCGCGGGGGCTTTCTTACCCCGACGGACACCCATGAGCACACCGCTGGAAACCCTCTGGTACACCCACAGCCCCGTTCCCACGGGACTCGGCATCGCCGTCGAATCCGGGCGTCTGGCCCAGGCCTTCCGCCCGTTCGGCACACGCATCCAGTCGCTGCGCGAATCCTCCGAGCGTGAGGTGCGCGAGGCGCATTTCGATCACCACCTGCCCTACTCGGTACGCCAGGGCGGCAACATCCCGGCCATCTGGGCTCGCGCCAGCGGCGCGAGCACGCGGGTGATCGGGCTGTCGTGGAGCGACGAGGTGCAGCTCATCGTCAGCGCGCCGGACAGCGGCGTACGCAGCATCCGCGACCTGCGCCACCGGCGCTTCGGCCTGCCGAAGTGGGCCAACGTGCAGATCGACTTCACCCGTGCCCAGTCCCTGCGCGGCCTGGAAAACGCCCTGCGTCTGGAAGGCCTGGAAGTGCGCGACGTCGAGTTGGTGGACTACCCCTACGGCGGCACCTACAGCGACGACCCGGTGCGCCATGTGTTCGGCGCCCAGGTGGCGCTCAAGGGCAACCGTGTGGTGCAGCGCAACAACGAGCTGATCGGCCTGCTGCGCGGCGACATCGATGCCATCTTCCTCAAGGGTGCGCATGGCCTGCAGCTGGCCCATGAGTTCGGCCTGCACGTGGTGCTGGATGTCGGCTCGCACCCCGAGCCGCTGGTACGCTCGAACATCGGCACGCCACGCACCCTGACCGTCGACCAACGGTTGCTGGACGAGCATTTCGACGCCGCCGTGCGGGTGCTCGACACCATCCTGCGCGCCGAACAATGGGCCTGGGCGCACCCGGAGGAGACCCGCCGCTTCCTCGCTCGCGAGCTGAACACCAGCGAATTCTGGGTGGCCAGCGCCTATGGCGAGGACGCCCACCTGCGCCTGCAGACCAACCTCGCCGAGCGCTCGATCAACTCGCTGCGCGATCTCACCGGCTTCCTGCAACGCTGGGATTTCATCGCCCGCGACTTCTCCGTGGACGACTGGATCGACCCGCGCCCGCTGGAAGCCCTGCTGGGGAAGATCGATGTCGCCATCTGACCCGCATGGGAAGCCCGGGGCCTTCCTGCTCAACTTCATGCTGCTGGCGGCCTTCAGCGGCGCGACCATCGGCATGGCGAAGATCGTCACCACGCTCTACGCCATCAGCATCGGCGCCAACGCCATGCAGATCGGCATCATCTCGGCCATGGAAGCCCTCGGCATGGTGATCCTCACCCTGCCGGCCGGCTTCGTCATCGCACGCTTCGGTGCGCGCCGGGTGTACTTCCTCGCCAGCCTCGGGCCGATGCTGCTGAACCTGGCCATTCCGCTGTTCGGCGGCTGGCTGTGGCTGGCCTTCGCGCGGCTGCTGATCGGCCTGTGCATCCCGTTCCGCATCGTCGCCATGAACAGTGCCTTCCTGCGCCAGCTCAAGCGCATCGGCAACGACAAGGCCGGCTGGTACCGCGGTTCGCTGACCCTGGGCATGGGCCTGCTCGGCCCGCTGCTGGGCAACTGGCTGAGCGGCGCGACGAGCTTCAGCTGGGGCTTCGCCGCCATCGGCCTGTGCTTCGGCCTGATGGCCTTCTACAGCCTCGGCTTCTGGGAAGGCGAAGCCCCCAGCGAAGACGTGCCCGTCGCGGCCGCCACCGGCGGCTTGCCGCAACAGGTCGGCGCCATGCTGGCCAATGTCGAGATCGCCGAGAGCTGCCTGATCGAACTGCTCAGCGCCGCCACCAGCGCGCTGTTCGGCACCTTCATCCTGCTGCTGGCGATGGACGTCGCTGGTCTCTCGCAAGGCCAGGCCGTGAGCCTGGTGATGATCCAGGGCCTGGCCTCGGTGCTCGGCCTGTTCGGCTTCGGCTACCTGATCGAGCGCAGCGGCCGGCGCCTTGCCTACATCGGCAGCCTCAGTGCGGCACTGCTCGCCCTGCTGCTGCTCGGCAGCGCGCACAACTATTGGCTGCTGGCCCTGGGCGGCGTGCTGCTCAGCGCCGCGGCGGCGCTCATCCACCTGGTGAACATGGCCCAGTTGGGCGAGCACGCCATGGACAAGAGCAAGATTTCCGGCCTGTTCAACCTCGCCTCGATGTCCGGCAGCTTTTCCGGCGCGCTGCTGGGCGGGGCGATCAGCCACTTCGTCGGGCTGGGCAACCTGTTCCTCTGCTGGATTCCCCTGGTGCTGCTGGCTGCGCTGTTCTGCTGGCAACGCAAGCTGCGCCGGCAAACCACCGAGCCGCTGCTCGGCCAGGAGGGCTGAATGGCCACGCGTACCCTGGATCGCCTGAGCTGGTTTGTCTCGCCGCTGCTCCTGCTGCTCGCCTGGTTCATGGCCGCGCGCGCGGGCTGGTTCCCCCCGCAACTGCTGGTGCCGCCGGCGGAAGTCTGGGCCAGCTTCAAGGTCCTGCTGGCCAGCGGCGAGCTGCGCGAGCACGTGGTCAACAGCCTGTCGCGCCTGGCCATCGGCTTCACCATCGGCGCGCTGGGCGGCCTGGTCTTCGGCACCGCCATGGCGCTGTCGAAAACCGTTGAAGCCTACTGCGCACCGTTGTTCCACACGCTGCGCCAGGTGCCGTCGATCGCGCTGATCCCGATGTTCATCCTGTTCTTCGGCGTGGAAGAAACCTTCAAGATCCTGATCGTCACCAAGGCCGCCTTCTTCCCCGTGGCGCTGGCCGCCAGCGAGGGGGTGAAGGGCATCCCGCGCGGCTACTTCGAGGTCGCCAGCGTGTACCGCCTGCCGCTGTGGAGCCTGCTGCGCGACGTCGCCTTCCCCGCCGCCGCGCCACCCATCGTCACCGGCCTGCGCATCAGCCTGAGCCGCGCCTGGATGGTACTGGTGGCCGCCGAGCTGCTCGCCGCCGACAGCGGCCTGGGACAGATGATCGAGCTGAGCCGGCAGATGCTGCGCATCGACATCGTGATGGTCGGGGTGATCGTCACCGGCGCCATCGGTTTCATGCTCGATTTCGCCTTCCGCCTGCTGGAGAGGCACCTGCTGCGCTGGAGACCGACGCCATGACCCGCACGCTCAAATCACTGCGTGGCCTGGTGCTGCCGGCGCTGCTGATCGCCGCCTGGCACTGGCAATCGCAACAGGGCGCCAGCGCCGCCTATGCCTTCGTGCCGCTGGAGCGCATCGGCGCCGGTTTTGCCGAGCTGATCCGCACCGGCGAGCTGTGGCTGAGTGTCGCCGCCAGCCTGCAACGCACCTGCCTCGGCCTGCTGATCGGCGCGCTCGCCGGTTTCGCACTGGGCGCCGGGATGGCCTTGTCGCGACCCGTGGAGCGGCTGTTCGCACCGCTGTACCACACGATCCGCCAGGTGCCGATCCTCGGCCTGATCCCGCTGATCGCCCTGTGGTTCGGCAGTGGCGAGCCGTCCAAGGTGCTGATCGTCAGCCTCGCCGCGTTCTACCCGATGACGCTGAACGCCTTCGAGGGCTTCCGCGACGTGGAAAAGCGCTACCGCGAGGTCGGCCGACTGTATGCCTTCGGCCCCTGGCAGCAGTTCCGCGAAGTGCTGCTGCCCGGCGCGCTGCCCAGCCTGAGCAACGGCGTACTGCACGCGCTGGCCTTCGCCTGGGTCAGCTCGGTGGGTTGCGAGCTGTTCCTCTCCACCGGCATGGGCCTGGGCAACCTGATGATGAACGCCGAGACCGGCTCGCGCATGGAGATCGTAGTGATCGGCGTGCTCAGCATCGGCCTGCTCGGCTACGCCATGAACCAGCTGTTCGCCCGCCTCAGCCGCCACCTGCTGCGCTGGCGCAACCTGCGCTGACCCTATTGCCATGAGTGCCTCGATCATGAACGCGATCCTTGACCCCGCCATCCTTCCTGCCCAGCAGGCGCAATCGGGCGCGCTGGCCATCCAGGGCCTGAGCAAGGCCTATTCCATCGATGGCCGCAGCCTGCCGGTGCTGGAGAACATCGACCTCACCGTGCGCCCCGGCGAGTTCGTCAGCATCGTCGGCGCCAGCGGCTGCGGCAAATCCTCGCTGCTGCGGCTGATCGTCGGGCTGGAGAACGACTACAGCGGGCGCATCCTGCTCGACGGGAAGGCCGTTGCCGGCACCAGCCTGGAGCGCGGCATCGTGTTCCAGGACCACCGGCTGTTCCCCTGGAAGACCGTGGAAGACAACGTCGCCCTGGCGCTGAAGAACCAGAAGCTCGGCCGCGCCGAAAAGCGCGAGCGGGTCGCCGAGCACCTGGAGCTGGTCGGCCTGACCGGCTTCGAGCAGGCCTATCCGCACCAGCTTTCCGGCGGCATGGCGCAACGCGCGGCCATCGCCCGCGCGCTGATCACCCAACCCAAGGTGCTGCTGCTCGACGAACCCTTCGGCGCCCTCGACGCCCTCACCCGCGTGCGCCTGCAACACGAACTGCAACGCATCTGGGTGCAGCAGCGCAGCACCATGATCATGGTTACTCATGATGTGGAGGAAGCGCTGTACCTGGGCGACCGGGTGGTAGTGATGGACGCGCGGCCGGGGCGGATTCGCCATGAGGTGCGGGTCGACCTGCCGCACCCACGCGAGCGTGGAGAGCCGGTGCTGACGAAGTTGAAGGAAGAGTTGCTGGCCGAACTGATGCAGGGCTGATCTTCGCGTAGGAGCGGACTCCGTCCGCGATCGGTCCGCATCGCGCCGGATTCGCGGACGGAGTCCGCTCCTACGCGATCTGTCAGCTCGCAGCGATGGCTTGCCCTCTCCCTAACCCTGGCTGCGCGCCCCGCTCCGAAGGGAGAGGGGGCTGTTCGGCTTCAAGCGAAACTCCGAGCACGCCGGTAACGCCGATCTGCTCCCTCTCCCTTCAGGGAGAGGGCTGGGGAGAGGGTGCCAAACCAACGCACCCAATCCTCCCGTTACTGATCCACACCCGCCGCCAACGCCGCCGGGAAATCCGGGTGATACCCGGTGCCAATCTCCTCCAGCACCCCGGCCTTGCGCAGCTTGCCCAGCACCCGCGCATTGGCTTCGCACAGCCGCACTTCGATACCACGGCGCTGCAGCTGCTCGATCACTTCCTGCAGGGTCTGCAGGCCGGTGATGTCCATGAACGGCACATGGCGCAGGCGGATGATCAGCACCTTCGGGTCGGTATGGGTCTTGGCCAGCGCGCGCTCGAAGGTCTCCGCCGCGCCGAAGAACAGCGGCCCCTCGATGCTGTACACCAGCACCCCCGGCGGCAGGTCGCCAAGGCCACGGCCGCGCAGCTCCACGTCCAGCTCGGGGCCGTCGTCGGCGTGGACTTCCACCGAGGACGCCATGCGCCGCAGGAAATGCAGCATGGCGAGGATCACGCCGATGTTCACCGCGATCACCAGGTCGCTGAACACCGTGAGCAGGAAGGTCACCAGCAGGATGGCCACGTCCGCGCGCGGCGCGCGCTTGAGCATGAACAGGAAATGCCGTGCCTCGCTCATGTTCCAGGCCACCACGAAGAGGATCGCCGCCAGCGCGCAGAGCGGGATGTTCGAGGCCAGCGGCGCGAGAAACAGCAGGATCAGCACCAGCGTGGCCGCATGGGTGATCCCGGCCAGCGGGCTGTTGCCGCCGTTGCGGATGTTGGTCGCGGTGCGCGCGATGGCGCCGGTGGCAGCGATGCCGCCGAACAGCGGGGTAACCAGGTTGGCGATGCCCTGGCCGATCAGCTCCTGGTTGGAGTCGTGACGGGTGCCGGCCATGCCGTCGGCAACCACCGCCGAGAGCAACGATTCGATGGCGCCGAGCATGGCGATGGCGAAAGCCGGGCCGATCAGCTCGAGCACGCGCGGCAGCGTCACTTCCGGCAGGCTGAAGCTGGGCAAGCCCTGGGGAATGCCGCCGAAAGCGCTGCCGATGGTGGCCACGCCGTCGAAATGGAACAGCGACTGGATCGCCGTCACCACCACCATCGCCACCAGCGGGCCAGGGACCCGGCGCAACGCGGCGATGCGCGGGGTGAACAGCACCAGAGCCAGGCTCAGCAGCGCCAACAGGGTCGTCGCGATGTGCAGTTGCGGTAGGGCCTGGATCAGGTGCCAGAGCTTCTGGTGGAAGTGTTCGCCGGTCACCGCAGGCAAGCCGAAGAAATCCTTCCACTGGCCGACCCAGATGATCACGCCGATACCGGCGGTGAAGCCGACGATCACCGGCGCGGGGATGAAGCGGATGATGCTGCCCAGGCGACTGACGCCCAGCAGCACGAGGATCGCGCCGGCCATCAGCGTGGCGATCTGCAGGCCGTCGACGCCGTACTTGGCGGTGACCCCGGCGAGGATGACGATGAAGGCGCCGGTCGGCCCGGCGATCTGCACCCGGCTGCCGCCCAGCAGCGAGACCAGGGCGCCGGCGAAGATCGCCGTGTAGATGCCTTGCTCCGGCTTCACCCCGCTGGCGATGGCGAAGGCCATGGCCAGCGGCAGGGCGACCACCCCGACGATGACGCCCGCCACCAGGTTGCGCGTCCAATGCTCACGGCCGAAGAGTCCGGCCTTCCAGGCTTCTCGCAGGGCGATCATCACAGTCTCCGACGGGATATCGATGCTGGATGCTAACAGGCCGGAGCGGAAAACGGCCTGGCGCAGGTCATGACTGTGGCGCGCTGTCGCAGGCAAAACAAGGTGAACAAAATATTGCACAACCCTGACGGCGCGCTGCTTCCAGCAGGCTTTTGAAATGCCGGAACATGGGCGTTTCACCGCGAAATAGAGGCCGTCGATTTGCCAGGCGACCTGAAATTTGGCACAATTTGTTCATTATGTTGAACATCAAGGCTCTACCTCTCCCCACTTCCCGCCTGGTGTCGCGCGAGCGCCACTGGACCGGTGACCTCTAGCTCCTCCCTTCGGCTGCTACCTGTTGGTGGTGCCAAGCGCGGCGAACACTCATAGGTGATTGCCGCCCGAGTCGGCGCCACGAAACCCGAACCGAAACCGCCGCAAGGATGCTCTTAGCGAGACTGCGCGCGGCTGCCCGTGGGAGGGCTCCACCATGCGTTCCTGGATCTATCTGTTTGCCGCCATCGGCTTTGAAGTCGTTGGCACCACCTCGATGAAATTCACCCATGCGCTGTACCCGGTCGCGGGTCTGCTGCTGATGTACGTGATGATCGGCCTGTCGTACTACTTCCTGTCGCTGGCCATCAAGCATGTGCCGGTCGGCGTGGCCTACGCCCTGTGGGAAGGCATCGGCATCGTACTGATCACCCTGGTCAGCGCCTTCTTCCTCGGCGAGCACCTGAGCCTGGACAAGGCCCTGGGCCTGGCCGTGATGATCGCCGGTATCCTGCTGGTGAAATCCGGCACCCGCACCACCCCGCGTGAGAAGAACCTGGAGGTGGTGACATGCTGAACCATGACCTGATTCCCATGGCCTGGCTGGGCCTGGCCATCGTCCTGGAAGTGATTGCCAACCTGCTGCTGAAGTACTCCGACGGCTTCCGCAAGCGCCTGATCGGCGCGGCCTCGATCCTCTGCGTACTGGGCGCGTTCACCGCGCTGGCGCAGGCGGTACGCGGCATCGAACTGTCGGTGGCCTATGCCATCTGGGGCGGCTTCGGCATTCTCGCCACCGTCGCCATGGGTTGGGCGCTTTTCGGCCAGCGCCTGGTGTGGCGCGGCTGGGTCGGCCTGGCGATGCTGGTGCTGGGCATGGGCTTGCTGAAGCTGGCGTGATCATCGAATGTGAAATGAAAAAGGCGGAGCTGGGCTCCGCCTTTTTTGTTGTCTTGAGGAAGGTGCCGTGCGGTTCGCGAGCAAGCTCGCTCCTACAGAAATCCTGACGGAGTGGATGCCCCTTGTAGGATCGAGGGGGACGCCTAGTTCTTGCGCGCGAACAGCCCTTGCGCCGGCGTATCAGGATCGTAGGGCGCATAACCTGGAACAGGTTATCCGCCGGCATGTTCGCGGCGGATAACGCTGGCGCGTTATCCGCCCTACGAAAGCCCCACGCGAATCACGCCAGCAGGCTCACCACTGCGAAGCGACTGAGATTCGCCTGAGCCACCACCGTCTGCGCCGCTGCGCTGTAGTGGGTGGCACTGCGGCCCATGCGATCGAGCATCGAGGCGGCGAAGGTGTGCGCCCATTCGCGCTCATCCTCGCTGGCGTGGCGGTCGAGGAAGTCGCGGATGTCGTCCTGGCGGTGGCGCAACTGATCGCGCAGGCCGCCGATACGATCCAGCGCCGAAACCACCGAATCGAGCAACTGGCGCTGCTCACGGAAGGCATCGGTCCTGATCTCGGTGGGGAATGCCAGCAGCCCTTCTTCCTGGCTTTTCAGCCGGGTGTTCTTGCCCTTGGCGAACAGCTTGCCCTCGCCCTGCACCGCCAACTGGCCCTTGAGCTGTTGCCAGTCGGCCTCGGGCGCGGAGAATTTCAGCGCGCCGTCGCTATCGAGTTCGGCGCGGATGCCGGCCTGGCCGAGTGTCGCGTTGAAGCGGCGCAGCACCTGTTCCGTGCTCATGCCATCGTCCAGGACCACCGCCGCCGGTTCGGCGAGTTGGCGGCCAGCACTGAACAGCAGGGTTTCCTTGCCGGAACGCTGGATCGCATCCACCGATTCCAGCCCCTCCAGGCTGAAACGGCTGCGCACCGGTTCGTTGAGGCGCAGGCGGAAGTTGGCGTCGAGGCTGCCGTCCGAGCGCTGGGCGCGCTGCTCCAGCAGCTCGTTGACCTGCCGGGTAGCCTGGCGCACGCCTTCACGGTCCTGGGATTGCGGCGCGCTGAGTTCGCGGCTGAGGTTGAGCTTGAGGCCGCCGAGGCGGTCCTGCAGGTCGCCCAGGTAGCTGTCGGCGGACTGCATGGACGACAACTGCTGGTTGAGCTGCAGGTTGAAGCTGCCGCTCTTCTGCGCACCGCGAGCCATCTGCGCGGCGCTCTCACCCTTGTCCTCACCCTTGCGCAGGGCATTCTGCCGCTCGCCGGCAGCCGGCAGGATGACGTCACGGCGGGCGCTCGGGTCGAAGACGGCGGCGGCCGGCAGTTGTTTGATGACCTTCATGGTGACCTCTGCACCGATGTGCCTCCGCCCGGCGCAAGGGCCGGGCGGTGGCGGGATAAAAAGTAGGGGCGATCCGCCGATTGGCGTCCAGACCTCCGTGCGGAGCCCCTACGAAGAAACTTACAGGCGGCTGAACAGCGACAGGTCGTTGAGCTTCAGGTAGGTCTTCTGCGTGGCCTGCAGCGCGAGCTGGTAGGTGTTCAGGTCGATGCTGGCGCCGGCGTAGTCCAGCTGCGACAGCTCGCCATTGATCTTCTGGTTCACCAGCGAGACTTCCTCGTTGCTCGAATTGAGCATGGTCAGGGTGTTCTGCCGACCGCCCAGTTCGGTAATCGCGCCGAGTACGCCATCGTGGGCGCTATCGAGGCTGTCGATGGTCGCGGTGATCTGCGCGTGCACCGTCGGGTCGGTGACATCCAGCGCCGGGTCCTTGAGCATCTTCACCGTGGCGTGCAGCTGGTTGAGGAAGTCCATGTTGCTGCCGAACACCCCGAGCGCGGTGACGTTCTCTTCCACCTGTACGCCGTTGGCCACGGCGGCCTGGCGCGACTTGTCGTTGCCGGTGGCGACGTAGCTGTCGGTCAGCGGTTCGTAGGTCGCGGCGGCGGTGTCGCTGAGCGTGCCGGAGAACAGGTAGCGGCCCTCTTCGTCGCGCACGTTGACGAAGCTGACGATGGTCTTCTCGATATTCTCCAACTCGCCGGCCATGGCGTTGAGGTCGCCGCCGGTGTTGGAGCCGTTGGCCGCCCAGAGCAGCAGGTCGCGCACGTTGAGCATCGCGTCGGAGGTGGCCTGCAGATTGGTTTCCTGGGTCGACAGGTTGCCCGAGACGTTGCCGATGTTGGTGCGGTACTGCGCCAGGCTCGCCTCCTCGCGCTGGATGCGCAGCATGCGCACGCTGGCGATGGGGTCGTCGGACGGCTGGAGGATGCGCTGGCCGCTGGACATCTGCTGCATCAGCTTGCCCAGGGCCGCCGAGTTGCTGTTCATCGAGCCGCCCATCAGCGCGGTGATCTGTGCGTTGGTAATGCGCATACTGCTTTCCTTCACAAAGGCCCTTAAGACCTGTTTACGACCTGCTGCGCGTCGGCATAACTGCGTTAAAAACAGGCTAAAAAATGCTCATTTACACCGCGTAAACTCCGCTTTTTTAGCCTGTTTTTGCCTTGTTCTGCTCTAGCTCGCGAGATCGTAAAAAAGGTCTTAGAAGGCCGCGAGCATCGAGTCGAACAGCTCCTTGGCGGTGCTGATGACTTTCATGTTGGCCTGGTAGGCCTGCTGGTAGGTGATCAGGTTGACCGCCTCTTCATCCAGGCTGACCGCGCTGACGCTATCGCGGCTGGCTTGCGCCTGGGCCGCCACGGTGGTGGCGGTCTTCTGGTCGGCCTGGTTCTGCCGGCTGGCGCTGGCGACCTTGCCGAGCAGCCCGGCGAAGGCATCGTTGAGCGTCACCTGGCTGCCGGAGAGGGTGATGTTCCGGCCCTTGAGGTCGAGCAGCTTGAGCAGGTTGACGTTGTTGCCGGACTCGCCAGCGGTGTCGGACAGCGCCAGCTGCTCGGGCTTGAGATCGTTGAGCGAGAGCATCGCCGTGGTGCTGCCGACGTTGTAGGTCAGCAACGCCTGGCCGGGGTTGCCGTCGAGGTCGAAGCCGCCCGCCAGGGTGTCGTTGACCAGCTGGGCGAACTGGCCGGCCATCTCGTGCAGGGCGGTCTGGTTCGGGCGCAGCGAGTCGTACTCGGTGTCGTACAAGGCGCCGAGTGAGCCGCCCATGCCGTCCTGGGCCAGCGGGAAACTGGTGCCGGCGAAGGTCAGGGCGATTTCCTGCTCGCCGCTGGCGGTGCGGCTGATCGCCAGCTGGCCGGCGGAGTTGCCGGCCACCAGCGGCTGGCCATTGGCGAGCGACACGGTGAGCGAGCCGTCGGCCACTTCGTTGACGCGGATCGAGGCGTACTTGGACAGGTCCGCCACCAGGCTCTCGCGGTGGTCGCGCAGCGCGGTGGTGTCGCCGCCGGAGGAGCCGACCTCGACGATCTGCTTGTTCAGCGCCGCCAGGTTGGCGGTCAGCCCGTTGATCTCCCCGACCATGGCGCCGCGCTGTTCCTGCAGGGCGCGCAGCTGGCTGTCGATGTTGCCGGACAGGCCGTTGAAGCGCTGGGCGAGGTTCTTGGTCTCGTTGATGATCTGCTGGCGCAGGGCAACCGAGCCGGGCGTGGCGGTAGCCTCGCTGAGCGCGGCGAAGAAGTTGTCGAGGCCGACGCTGATGCTCGAACCCTCGCCGCCCATCAGTCCTTCCAGCGCGGACAGGTACTGCTGGCCGCTGTCGTAGTAGCTCTGCTCGGTGGTGGCGCGCCACAGCTGCTGGTTCTGGAAGTCGTTGGCCATGCGGCGGATGCTGGTCACCACCACACCGCCGCCGACGTTCAGGCCGCCTTCACCGGCCAACGAGGCAAGGATCGGGCTCAGCCGGCTGAAGCCGGGGGTGTTGGCGTTGGCCACGTTCTGCCCGGAGGTGGCCAGGGCAATCTGCGCCGCACGCAGGCCGCTGTAGCCGATCTGGCTCAACATACTCAAGACGCACTCTCCTTCGACTCGATGCGGATCGGCTGGGCGAACGCTGCCGAGGCCGGTCGGGAAACAAATTCAGGCTGTTGCCCCTGATAGGCGACGGAATCGGCGTGGCGCTTAAATCCTTCCTGCGGCGCGTGCTTCAGGCCGCTCTCCGGCGACAGGCCGCTGCCGGGGATACGCGCCGGCGCCTGGGCCTCACGCACGCGGCGGAGTACGCCGAGGGTGTAGTTGCGGGTTTCGTCGTAGGGAATGCTGCGCACCCAGTCGGCCATGCCAATCTGCCCGCTGCGCGGGTCGCCGTTGCTCTTCAGCCACTCGTCCACCTTGCCGGGGCCGGCGTTGTAGGCGGCCAGGGCGAGCACGTGCTGGCCGTCGTAGCGGTCGAGCATCTTGCCCAGGTAGGCGCTGCCCAGCGCCTTGTTGTAGGCCGGGTCGCTGGTCAGGCGCTGCTCGTCGTAGGGCAGGCCGAGTTCGCCGGCGACTTCGCGGGCGGTGTCGGGCATCAGCTGCATCAGGCCGCGCGCGCCCTTGGGCGAGACGGCGGCAGCGTCGCCGCCGGACTCCTGGCCGATCACGCTGTCCACCAGCGTGCGGAAACCGGCGCTGCCCTGCTGCCAGGCGTGGGCGAGACGGTCCACCCCGCGCTGCCAGGTATCCACCAGCGGGTTGCGGCTGGACACCGAAGGCCGGCGCAGCGCCTCGCCGCCATCGGCAAGCGCGACGGGCTCGGCGCTATCGGTCGGCTCGGCGGAAAGCTGGCGCACCAGCAGGTCGGCGATGCCGGTCTGCTTGCGCGAGGCCAGGTGCTCGGCCAGCGCCTCGTCGTAGAAATCGCGCATCGTATCGAGGTCGCGGCTGCGCAGCGGGCTGCCGGCGGAGAGCACGTCGCCGGCCTTGCGCATCTGCTTGAGGATCTGTTGCAGGAACATCGCCTCGAACTGCTCGGAGGCCGCCTGTAGCTGCTCGCGGCGGATCGCCTCGGGCGACTCGCCGGGCTGGCCGGTCGGCACGATTGGACGGTTGAGCGAGGTGATGCTCATCAGATGACCACCAGCTCGGCGTTCAGGGCGCCGGCCTGCTCCAGCGCCTGGAGGATGCTCATCACGTCGTCCGGCGTCGCGCCCAGGCTGTTCACCGTGTTGATGATGCTTTCCAGGCTGGTGCCTTCAGGCCACTTGAACATCGGCTTCTTGTCCTGGCTGACCGACACGTCCGACTGCGGCGTGACCGCCGTGGTGCCGTTGGAGAAGGGCCCCGGCTGGCTGACCTGGGGGTTCTCGCTGATGGTCACGGTAAGCGTGCCGTGGGCCACGGCGGCGGCCTTCACGCGCACGCCCTGGCCCACCACCACGGTGCCGGTGCGGCTGTTGAAGACGACCTTGGGCCGGGTGCGGCCTTCCTGCACCTCCATGCCTTCGAGCATGGCCATGAAGCTGGTGCGCTGGGCGCTGCTGACCGGCGCGCGCACCGACACCCTGGTGCCGTCCAGCGCAGTGGCAGTGCCGGAGCCGAAGCGCTCGTTCACCGCGTTCATCACCTGGGTGGCGGTCTGGAAACTGGGCTTGCGCACGCTGAGCATCACGTCCGGGCGCTGGGTGAAGTCGCTGGGAATCATCCGCTCGATGGTCGCGCCGTTGGGGATCAGGCCGCTGTTGGCGCTGTTGATCGACACGCTGGAGCCGCTCTGCCCCTGCGCGTGCAGGCCGCCGACCACGAGATTGCCCTGGGCCAGCGCATAGACTTCGCCGTCCACACCCTGCAGCGGCGTCATCAGCAGCAGGCCGCCGCGCAGGCTCTTGGCATCGCCCAGCGAGGACACGGTGACGTCGATGGTCTGCCCGGCGCTGTAGGACGGTGGCACGCTGGCGGTGACGCTCACGGCGGCGACGTTCTTCAGTTTCGGGTCGACGTTCGGCGGCAGGTTCACGCCGAACTGCTTGAGCATGTTGGCCACCGACTGGTTGGTGAACTTCACCTGGTTCTTGTCGCCGGTACCGTCCAGGCCGACCACCAGGCCGTAGCCGATCAGCTGGTTCTCGCGCACGCCCTCGATGTCGACCAGGTCGAGCAGCGGGATGGCCAGCGCCTCGGCCTGCCAGAACAGGCAGAGCAGTGCCATCAGGCGGGAAAGATTTCTACGCATGGAGTGCTCGCCTGCTTACATCGGGAACAGCGGATGGGTGAAGAAGCGCGTCAGCCAGCCGGCCGAGTTGCTGTCGTTGAGCACGCCGCGCCCGGCGTAGGAAATCTTGGCGTTGGCGACGTTCTGCGAAGACACCTGGTTGGCGCGGTTGATGTCGTCCAGGCGCACCAGGCCGGTGAGGCGGATGAACTCGTCGCCCTGGTTCAGGCGCAGGGATTTCTCGCCCTTCACCAGCAGCACGCCGCCGGGCAGCACCTTGTGCACGGTCACCGCGATGGAGCCGGTGAGGGTGTTCTGCTGCGAGCTTTTCGCCGAGCCATTGAAATCGCGGTTGGCCGTGGCGGAGGTTTCCAGGCCGCCGTACTCCTTGGTCAGGATGGTCGGCACCGGCACGTCCAGGCTGGATTTCTTGCCGAAGCTGGTGCCCGCGCTCTTGCTCGACTGGGTGGACTCGCTGAGCACCACGGTGACGATGTCGCCGACGCCGATGGCGCGCTTGTCGCGCAGCAGCGAGCCGCCGTAGCCGGAGCGGAACAGCCCGCCGCTGGTGGTGGGCGGCAGGCTGTAGTCCAGCTCCGGCGGCTGGTAGAGCGAGGAATCCTCGTCCGGCAGCATCTCGTTGAAGCTCTGGCAGCCGGCGAGCAGCGCCAGGGCGAGCAGCAGGGCAAGGCGCGTCATGGTCAGACCGTCTGGTTGAGGAACTGCTGCATGCCCGACGCGGCGTCGAGCACCTTGGCGTTGGCCTCGTAGGCGCGCTGGATGGCGATCATGTTCACCATCGCTTCCACCACCTGCACGTTGGAGCCTTCCAGAACGCCCTGCTTGAGCGTGCCCAGCCCCTCCTCGCCCGGCGTGCCTTCCTGCGGCTCGCCGCTGGCAGCGGTTTCCTTGTAGAGGTTACCACCGAGGGCTTCCAGACCGGCCGGGTTGGTGAAGCTGACGAGGGTGATCTGGCCCAGCTCGGTAGGCAGCGTCTCGCCGGGAAGGATGGCGGTGACGATGCCGTCGCTGCCGACGGTGAAGCGGCTGGCGCCGGCCGGCACTTCGATATTCGGCGTCAGCGGCAGGCCCTGGGCGTTGACCACCATGCCTTCGTTGTTCAGCTGCAGCTGGCCGTTCTCGGTGTAGTAGGTGTCGCCGTTGGGCGCCTCGACCTGGAAGAAGCCGCTGCCGACGATGGCCAGGTCCATCGGTTGCCCGGTGGTCTGCATGCTGCCTTCGGTGAACACCTTCTGCGTGCCGACGACGCGCACGCCGCTGCCCAGCTGGATGCCGGACGGCACGGTGTTGACCTGGTCAGCCTGGGCGCCGGGTTGCAGCTGCACCTGGTAGAACAGGTCCTCGAACACCGCGCGGTCGCTCTTGAAGCCGACGGTGTTGACGTTGGCCAGGTTGTTGGCCACGGTGGACATCGCGGTGTCCTGTGCCGCCAGGCCGGTCTTGCTGACCCAAAGTGCCGAACTCATGCTGTGCTCCTGTCTGCGCGCCGCGCGTTAGCCGCCACGGATCATGCGGTCGCCGGCCTCGGCAAGATCCGAGGCGGCCTTCATCATCTTCACCTGGGTCTCGAACCGCCGGTTCAGGCTCATGGTGCCCACCAGCTGGTCGATGGCCGAGACGTTGCTCTGCTCCAGGTGCCCGGAGACCAGGCGCACGTCGTCGCTGGCGGCGACGTTCTGGCCGTCCTTGCTGACGAGCAGGCCCTGGGCGTTCTTCACCAGCGACGCGGCCGGTGCGTCCACCAATTTGAGGCGGTCGACGTCGGTCATCATGAAATCGCCGCGCGGCATCACCGAGATGGTGCCGTCGCTGCCGATGGCGATGGCGTCGTACTCCGGCAGGGTGATCGGGCCGCCCTCGCCGAGCACGGCGCGGCCGTTGATCATCAGCTGGCGGTCGGCGTCGATTTCCAGGTTGCCTTGGCGCGTGTATGCCTCGCCGTTGCCGCTCTGCACGGCGAGCAGGCCCTGGCCCTGGATGGCGACGTCGAGGTCGCGCCCGGTGGCCATCAGGGTCCCGGCGCTCATGTCGACGCCGCTGCTCTCGATGCGCGCCAGGTGGCGGCTGTCGTAGCCGGCGCCGCTCACGTCCACGGCGGTGGCGTGCTCCAGGTCGGCGCGAAAGCCGGGGGTGTTGACGTTGGCCAGGTTGTTGGCGCGGATGTCCAGCGCAGACATGCTGCGGCTGGCCGCCGTCATCGCGGTGTAGCCGAGACGATCCATGGGATTTCCTTAGATGGCCGAGAACAGCACTTGGGTGAGTTCCTTGTCGGTGGTCATCACCTTGGTGTTCGCCTGGTAGTTGCGCTGGCCTTCCATCAGGCCCACCAGCTGCTGGGTGATGTCGACGTTGGAGCCTTCCAGGTTGCCGGCCGAGAGCGAGCCGAACTGGCCGATGCCGGGCACGCCGATCAGCGGTGCGCCGGAGGCGGAGGTCTCGGTCCAGGCGGTGCCGCTCTGGTTCTGCAGGCCGCCGCTGTTGACGAAGTTGGCCAACGCGACCTGGCCCTGCAGCATGCGCTGGCCGTTGCTGTAGTTGACGTAGACCTTGCCGTCGTTCTCCACCGCGATGCCGGTCTGCTCGCCGGCCGCGTAGCCGGTGGTGCGGTTGGTGGTGACGACGAAGTCCGAGCCGTACTGGCTGGTGCCGGTGTAGTCGAGGGCGATGTTCATCGGGTTGACGCCCGGCAGGTTGAAGCTCACCGGCACCGCGGCGATCGGCGTGGACAGCGAGCCGTCCGGGGCGAAGGTCAGCGACTGGGTCGCGCCCACGGCATTGCCATCCACTGCGTAATGCGCGTCCCAGGTGTTGCTGCCGGTCAGCACGAAGTACTGGGTCAGGGTGTGTTCCTTGCCCTGGGAGTCGTAGATCTTGCTGGTGTAGGTGGAGTTGTAGGTCGCCACGTTCTGCGGGTCGAACGGCGCAACGGTCGGCACTTTCTCGTTGGAGTCGAGGTTGGCGACGAACTCCAGCCTGTCGGTGGCCTTGGCCGGCAGGTTGGCGGTCTTCACCTGCAGGTCGGACACGGTGCCCACCAGCAGGTTGCCGGCCGCGTCGGTCGGGTAGCCCTGCAGGCGCTGGCCGGTGGCGTTGATCAGGTAGTTGGCGTTGTCCTGGCTGAACACCCCGGCGCGGGTGTACTGGGTGTCGCCGTTGCCGCTCTTGACGACGAAGAAGCCGCCGCCGGAAATGGCCAGGTCGAGGTTGCGGTTGGTCGACACCAGCGAGCCGCCCTGGCTGATGCTCTGGGTGGTGCCGGTGACTTCCACGCCCATGCCCTTGGTGTCGGCGTAGACGCTGCCGAACTCGGTGCGCGAGGACTTGAAGCCGACGGTGCCGGAGTTGGCGATGTTGTTGCTGATGGTGTCCAGCTGCTGGGTCACCGCGTTCAGGCCGGTCAGGGCGATGTTGAAGCTCATGGCGTTAGCTCATCCTAAGTGGGGGGAACAGGCGCTCAGGCGGCCTGGCCCTGACTGAATTCGACGATCTTGTAGAAGGGCACGGAACCGGCGCCCGCGACTTCCAGGACCGGGCCGTCGGCGCTGACGCGGACGTTATGGACCAACCCGGACACTTCGATGCCCGGCGTCTCGCCGCTCTCGGTCTTCACTGCGAGGCTGTACTTGCCCGGCTTCAGGCCGAGCGCTTCGGGGTCCACGGTGAAAGGCACGGCGCCCGGCTCCTGCGGGCCGAGGGTGATGTCGGTGCGCACGCCGTTGGCATCGGTGAGCTGCAGCACGGTGGTGGCAGAGGCGTGTTCCAGGTTGATCTGCCCGCTGACCTTGTCGCCGTCCAGTTGCAGGCTGTCGGCGCTGACCTTCACTTCCTGGCCGACCAGGCCGGCGGCGGTGAGGGTCTGCAGGTTGTCCATCAGCACCAGGTTGTTCTGCTGCAGGGTGGTCATGTTCTGCATGCTCTTCACCTGCGCCATGGCCGAGTACTGGTTGATGAACTCGGTGCTGTCCACCGGCTTGGTCGGGTCCTGGTACTGCACCTGGGCGACCAGCAGGGTGATGAAGCTGTTCTCCATGTCGCCCATCTCGCCGAGATTCACCGCCTGCTTGGGCGTGCCGGACGACGTGCCGTTGGTGCTGGTACCGCTGGTGTCGTTGTTCACCGTGCTCATCAGGCGTCTCCCAGTTTCAGCAGGCTGGACTGCATGCTCTTCACCCGGTTGAGCACTTCCACACCGGTCTCGAAGCTGCGGGTGGCGGACATCATGTCGGTCATCTCTTCGATCTCGTTGACGTCGGGGTAGTAGACGTAGCCGGTGGCGTCGGCCAGCGGGCTGCCCGGCTCGTAGCGGCGCTGCGGGGCGCGGCCGGAGGTGACCACGTCGAGCACCTGCACGTGGGCGCCGCCCATGCCGGCGCTGCGGGTGAGCTGGTCGTTGTCGTAGACGGCGGCGAACATCGGCTTGCGCGCCTGGTACACGTCGTCGGGCCTGGCGGCCGCGGAGTCGGCGTTGGCCAGGTTGCTGGCCACGGTGTTCAGGCGCACGGTCTGCGCGTTCATCGACGAGCCGGCGATGCGGTAGATGGAATCGAATGCCATGGCGTCAGCGTCCCTCGATGGCCTGCTTGAGGCCGCGGAATTTCATGGTCAGGAAGGTCAGGCTGGTCTGGAAATCCATCGCGTTGCGCGAGAATTCCGCCTGCTCGGTGGCCAGTTCGACGCTGTTGCCGTCCTGGGAAGGCTGGTTGGGAATGCGGTACTTCAGCTCCATCGATTGCGGGCCTGCGCTGGCCAGCACTGCCGACGGATTGCCCTGGCGCTGCATCTCGGCGGCGAAATCGATGTCCCGCGCCTTGAAGCCGGGGGTGTCTTCGTTGGCCAGGTTGGAGGCCAGGATTTCGCTGCGCTGCATGTGCAGCGAGAGGGCTCTCTCGTGGAGACCCAGGGTCTCGTCAAACCGTATACTCATTCCCGCAACCCATTCTCATCGTTCGGCGTGCGTGGCCATTCAGCACAAAGCATGCCGACCCCTGAAGGTCGCTTCATGTCGTTGATTTACAAGGCGTTTATTGAAACCAAAAAACGCGGGCGCAACGCGTCGTTTCCGCTTTTCGCGCGCCACAGCGGGGGATGCGGAAAAGCGCTTTCCGCCTGCTTCCTCGTCCTCCTTCCCGCTCTTGCGCAAGCGCAGGATGCCCGCGCGCAAC
The DNA here is from genome assembly GCF_020401845.1 of Pseudomonas sp. HS-18. Classification (NCBI taxonomy): domain Bacteria; kingdom Pseudomonadati; phylum Pseudomonadota; class Gammaproteobacteria; order Pseudomonadales; family Pseudomonadaceae; genus Pseudomonas; species Pseudomonas sp. HS-18. The sequence continues at coordinate 291,217 of NZ_CP084413.1, read as the reverse complement.
TCGACGCCGCCGCACAGCGACTGATCGCCAGCGAACTGAAGAGCGAAGCGAAAAAACAGGGCTGGAACGGCATGACCTTCAGGGTCGCCAACAACCTGCCCAACAGCCTGGCCAAGCTGCCGGCCTGCCCGAACGAGCCGCAATTGCGCGAGAGCGAAGCACCCGCCTCGGCCACCGCCCGGCGCCGGCTGGAGGCCGATTGCGTGGGGCAACCCGGCTGGCCGGTCTACTTCACCAGCCAGCCCGCGGTGTTCCTGCCGGCCGTGGTCGCCAGCGGCGAGATCGAGCGCGGCCAGACGCTGGAGCCGGGGCAGCTGAAACTGGCACCGCTGGAGATCGGCAAGAGCGCGCGGGGCTACTTCACCCGCATCGATGAGGTCACCGGCAAGACCGCCCGCCGGCGCATCCGCGCCGACCAGCCGCTGAGCCCGGCGCTGCTCGACGGCGCGCTGCTGGTGCGCCGCGGCCAGCAGGTGAAGATCGTCGCCAGCCAGGACGGCATCCAGGCCAGCGCCGCCGGCGAGGCGCTGGCCAACGGCAAGCAGGACGAGGTGATCCGGGTGAAGAACCTGCGCAGCCAGAAGGTCATCGACGCGAAGGTGCTGGCCTCGGGAGAGGTGAGTAGCATCTTCTGAGTGCCGCGGACCGTTTTACGTTGGATGAGCCCTGCGTGACGGTGGCTAACCGCACGGCAGACCGTAGGGCGCATAACGCGCCAGCGTTATCCGCCGCAGAGTCGCTGGCGGATAACCTGTTCCAGGTTATCCGCCCTACGGTCCTACGAAGGTAATACCCGCCTCAGGTCCACCAATACCGCACGAAGTGGAAGAACACCGGCGCGGCGAAGCACACCGAATCCAGGCGGTCGAGCATGCCGCCGTGGCCTTCGATCATGTGCCCCCAGTCCTTCACCCCGCGGTCGCGCTTGATCGCCGACATCACCAGCCCGCCGAAGAAGCCGAGGATGTTGATCATCAGCGCGATCAGCAACGCCTGCCAGAAGGCGAACGGGGTGATCCACCACAGCGCGCCACCGATCAGCGTGGCCAGCGCCACGCCTCCGACGAAGCCTTCCAGGGTCTTGGACGGCGACAGGTTGGGGGCGATCTTGCGCTTGCCGAAGAGCTTGCCGCAGACGTACTGCAGCACGTCCGACAACTGCACGACGATCACCAGGAAGGCGATCAGCAGCAGGTTGCGGCCCTCGTAACCATCGATGTTCAGGGTCAGCAGCGCCGGCACGTAGGAGATGCAGAACACCGCCAGCATCAGCGCCCACTGCACCTTCGAGGCGCGTTCGAGGAAGTGCTTGGAGTCGCCGCCCAGCGAAGCGAGGATCGGCAGCAGCAGGAACACGTAGACCGGAATGAAGATGGAGAACAGTCCGTACCACTGGATGCCGATCAGCAGGTACTGCATCGGCAGCACGAAGTAGAAGGCCGCGACCAGCGCCGGGTAGTCGCTGCGCCGGGTCGGCATCAGCGTGAGGAACTCGCGCAGGGCGTAGAACGACACGCCATAGAACAGCAGGATCACCGCCCAGTAACCGAGGGCGAAGGCGCAGCCGATCACCGCGACCATCACCCACCAGGCATTGATCCGCGCGTTGAGGTTGTCGATCACCGCGTGCGGTCCCGCCGGCGCGCGCCAGCGCAGCACCGCGCCGACCAGCGAGGCGAGAACGAGGATGCCGCCGATACCGGCGAACAGCAGCCAGGTCTGGTTCATCTCAGCGACCCTCCGGCGCGGCGAGTTTCAACAGCGCCTCGCGGGCGCGTTCGAGGAAGGCGTCCTTGGCCTCGCCCTCCTGCACCGCCAGCGGCGCACCGAAGCTCAGGGTGCACAGCAGCGGCAACGGCAGTGCGCGGCCCTTGGGCATCACGCGGCTGAGGTTGTCCAGCCATACCGGCACCAGCTCGACCTGCGGATGCGCCTTGGACAGGTGATAGATGCCGCTCTTGAAGGGCAACAGGCGCACCTCCTCGTCGAGGTTGCGCGTGCCCTCGGGGAAGAGGATCAGCGAGTCGCCGTCGGCCAGTGCCTGCTCCACCGGCTCCAGCGGATTGCCGCCTTCTGCGCCGCGCGTGCGTTCGATCAGCACGCCGTGGAACACGCGGTTGATGATGAAGCCACGCAGGCCGCCCTTGCCCCAGTAGTCCATCCCGGCGACCGGACGCGTACGCGCGCGCAGTTCGGGCGGCAGCGAGGCCCAGAGCAGCACGAAGTCGCCGTGGCTGCTGTGGTTGGCGTAGTAGATGCGCTGCGCCGGGATCGGCGTGGTGCCGATCCACAGGCTGCGCAGGCCGGTCACCGCGCGGGCACCGGCGATGATGGCGTAGGCGAACAGTCGTTCCAGCATTGCGGGGGCGTTCCTCAGGATTGGAAAGTCAGGGCGATCAGGCACAGCAGCGCAACCAGCCACTGCACCGCACACAGCGTCACCTGCCGACGCAGGAGTTTCAGTGCGCCACGGCTGCGCTCGCTCCAGGTGCGGCCGGACATTTCCGCGGGCACACCGACATGGGTGGCGAGGGCGTCGTCCAGTTGCCGGGTTTTCTCCGGCAGCGCCTCTCCGGCGTTGGCCATGGCCTCGAACAGATCGGCGTCCAGCGCCACCCGCATGGCGTAGAACTTCTGCACCAGGCCGAGCAGCACCAGCAGCGCCATGCTCAGGCTGAACGCCAGCGTGGCGCTGGCCATCAGCGCGCCGTAGAAGCCCAGCGCCAGTGCGAGCACCGTCAGCGCCGAAGACAACCCATTGAGACTGCTGCCGCGGCGCAGCAGGCTGGCCACCAGGATCAGGCCCGGATCAACCGACATGACTCACCTCCCGTGATAGTTGCGGCTGACCGGCGACCTGCGCCAGCACCGCCAGTTGTTCGGCCTTGAGCACGATGCGTGGACGCGCGCGGCGAATCTGCGCCACCGCGTCCTCGACCGTGGCCGCCTGGCCGGATAACAGCAGCCACGCGGCCAGGACCGTCGCACTGCGCGAATAACCCAGGGCGCAGCAGACCAGCAACGGGCCAGGCGCGCGAAGTTCGTCGATCAAGGCGGCGCCCAGTCGACACTGATCGACGCTGGGCGCAATCAGGTCGAGCAGCGGCAGGCTCGCGTAACGATCGTCATGCGCAGTGCAGGGAAGCTCCGCGCACAGGTCGAGCACTCCCAGCTCGGGCCGCGCCTTGCGCTCCGCCGCGCCGGGCAGGCGCCCCAGCCAGAGCCCGGGCAGTACCTCATCGGGCTGCGGGTGCTGGCGTGTCCAGGCGCGGGAATTGATCCCGGCGGCCAGCCGATAAGGCGCCAGCAGCCAACAGGCAGCCAGCGAGTGGCGGCCCTCCGCGCGCTTCTGGTAGCCCTCCGCGCCGATGCCCAGGTAGCACAGCGCAACCAGCGCCAGCGATACCGCCGGCCAGCACAACCAGAGCCAGATGCCACCTCCGCTCAGGGCCAACATCCCGCAAAGCGCCGCGCCGATGGCGTAGAAGACGGCTAGTCGAAGTCGTCGCGGATCGCTGCTCAGCGTCCAGGCGGCCAGCGGCGAACGCCCTTCCCGCGGCCACAGCCAGAGGCAGAAGAAACCGGCCAGGGCACCCGTCGGCACATCGATGAAGTGGTGCTGCCAGGTGGTCAGTACCGACAGCCCGATGAGCGCGAACCAGCCATGCAGCAGCCAGCGCCAGACTCCGCTGGCGTAGCGCCCGTAGGCCGCCCAGAGCACCACCAGCAACGCGATATGCAGCGAGGGCGCCTGGTTGAACGGCTTGTCGAAGCCCATCAGCACATCGAACAGCCAGCCGAACAGGCCGTCCAGCGCCGGGCGCTCGAAGCTGAAGCGCAGCGGGAACAGCAGGAAACAGCTGACCGCGATCACCTGCGCCATGAGCAGCCGCAAGCCGTGGCTGTCCAGTTCGCGGCGGGTGCGTGGCAGCAGGAAGGACAAGCCGTAGAGCAGGTCGATCGACCAGTACGGAATGATCGTCCATGGCCACAGCGGCATGCCGCGTTCCCAGTCGAACACCAGCACGCCGACCGTCTCGCGCTGCCCCGTCACCCAGTTGGCGAAGCCGTAGCTGGCGAAGAAGAACGGCGCGAGGCACAGCAGCCAGATCACCGCCCGGCGAAACACGCCGGGGTCGCGCGGCGGCATTGCTGCACCCATCAACGGCGCTCCCGGCGCGCCAGCGACACGCTGAAGATGCCGTCCTCGTCGATGCGCTGGGCCAGCTTGCGGAAGCCCGCCGCCTCGACCAGTTGGTCCATCTCCAGTTGCGTGCGGCGGCGCATCACCCAGGCCTGCCCGGCGCGGTGGCTGGTCAGGGCGCGGGCGATCAGCTCCAGCTGCGGGTGCCAGGGCTGGCCGGTGTAGATCAGGTAGCCGCCCTCTTCCACCGCTGCGCCAAGGCCTGCCAGCGAGCCGCTGACCATGGCGTTGTCGGCGAACAGCTCGTAGAGACCGGACACCACCGCCAGGCTCGGTTTCGGCTCTACAGCGGCCAGGTCAGCGCCATCGAAGGCATCGCCCTGGACGAAGCGCGCATGCTCCTTCAACCCCAGGCGCTCGATCAGCGCAGAGCCTTCGCGCACGTTCAGTTCGCTGTAGTCGCGCAGCAGCACGCTTTCCGGCAGCGGCTCGACGCCCTGCAGCGCTTCGAGAATGTAGCGTCCGTGGCCCGCGGCGATATCGAGGATGCGCACCTCGCGGCCCTGCTCGCGCAGGCTGGCCATGGCCAGGCGCAGCAGTTCCTCGATATGCACCTTGCGCTGGCGGATGCCGCGCCAGCCGGCGGACTCCAGGTAGGTGCGGTCGATCATCCGCCCCACGGGCCCCGCGCCGGCGGGCTGGTTGCGGTAGACGTAATCCAGCGTGCTGCCGGAATCGAAGCCGGTCTGGAAACCGAGGTTGATGCCGTCCGACAGCAACCGGCCGAGGCGCATGTTGGCGCGGGTCGCGCGCCAGTAGAGGTCGCGGATCGACCAGCTGGGCAGTGGGGTCGCCAGGGCTTCTGCTTCGGCGCAGGTGTAGCCGAAGCGATCGGCGTCGCGCAGGTCCGGGCGCTCCGGCGCGCGGGCAAAGCATTCGAGAATGAAGCGCCGGGCACGGGTCACCGCCTGCTCGCGGTTCAGCTCGCCGAGGGTGTCATGGAAGAAGCCGGGCAGGATGTGCAGTTCCTTGCGCGCCGTGCCGAGGTTGTCGAAGAAACGTTGCTGCGGCTTGCGGTGCACCACGAAGTCCGAACCGGAGATCAGCAGCTGGGTTGGCACCTGGATCGCCTGGGCGTCGGCGACCACCCGATCAGCCGCTTCGTAGAGGCCCAGCAGCACGTTCACCGAGATCGCCTTGGCGATCAGCGGGTCGCTGTCATAGGAGGCGATCCGCTCGGGATCGTGGGTGAGGAATTTCGCCTTCACGTAGCTGTTGACGAAGAAGTTGCCGCGCCACGCCCTTGCCAGCTTCAGGCCCGGCCGGGCGAAAGGCACGTAGAGCTTGACCTTGAACGCCGGCGAAGCGAGCACCAGGCTGCGGATCGGCGGGGCGTAGTCGTGGACCCAGGTGGAGGCGACCACCGCGCCGACACTCTGCGCCACGACGGCCATGTCGCTGATGGCGATGCCGTGGGTAGCAGCGATGTGCTCGACGAAGGTTTGTACATCACGAACGCTGGTACCGAAGCTTGGACTATCGCCGCGCGCTCCCGGCGACTGGCCATGGCCGCGGGCGTCCCAGGCGAAAACATCGAAGCCGGGCAGGTCGAGCTCGTCGGCCAGGTGGCCGATGCGGCCGGAGTGTTCGTGGCCCCGGTGGAACAGCACGACCGCGCGGCGCGGCTCATCGTCGGCGGGCACCGCCGGCCAGTGGCGATAGAACAGCTCGACGCCGTCGTGGGTGATGAAATGGTGATTCGAAGACTCGCGCATAACTTCCTCTGTTTCGATGGCTTGCGGGGCAGTCCTGTCCCCTTCCTGACACGACAGGCCCTTGTTCAGCCGGCCTGTTGTTCCTTCTGTTCAGCCAGCCCCTGGCGCACCCGGTTGACGATAGTCAGCACCAGCAGCAGCGCCAGCAGCACCAGCAGCGGGTCGAGCCAGGACAGCGGCAGCAGTCCACTGGCCACGCCTGCACCGAAGACGCCGAAGCACAGTGCGCGGTCGCTCTTGCCCATCGGCCCGTCATAACGCCGCGAGGCGCCGACCATCACGCCCAGCACCCCGGCGTATTCGCTGATCATCGCCAGCAGTACCACCAGCACCACCAGCGCCGGGGTCACGCCCGGCAGCAGGGCGAACGGCAGGTACAGCGCGCTGTCGGCGATCACGTCGGTCAGTTCATTGAGGTAGGCGCCCAGCTTCGACTGCTGGCCGAATTCGCGGGCGAGCATGCCGTCCATGGCGTTGAGCGCCATGCGCAGGAACATCCACAGGGGAATCAGCAGGAATATCCAGGCGTGGCTGGCGAGCAGCGCGACGCTGAGCGCCACCAGCAGCGACAGGCCGCAGGCGGCCAGCGTCACCTGGTTGGCGGTGACGCCGCGCTCGTGGAGACGGGTGACCTGGGGGCGAAGCAGGTTCTGGAAACGGGACTTGAGCTGGTAGACGGAGATCATGAGGTTCCTTTCTCGGGGTTCGCACTGAGCGGTTCACACGAACTATCCACAGCCTTGTGGACCTGGGGAGCTTAGCTGCACCTCGGCGTCGGGGCTGTCAGACATGTCTCAACAAGATAGATGATCGATCCCTGGCAAAAGGACACATGACCGTGTACGACGATGTCGGCAGCGTGACTGCCGGTAGCGTCGGAATCCCCGCGCCAAAAAATTTTCCAACACCCTTAATCCTTCCCCGCGAGCTGTCGCCTTACCCCTTCAGCAGGCACAACGCCGGCTTCATTCAGCTCATACAGGAAGTCCACCATGGCCTTGTCGATTCAAACCAACTACTCCTCCCTGATCACCCAGAGCAACCTGGGCAAGACCAACAACCTGCTGGCCACCAACCAGCAGCGCCTGGGCACCGGCCTGCGGATCAACTCCGCTGCCGACGACGCCGCCGGCCTGCAGATCGCCACTCGCCTGAACGCCCAGTCCCGCGGCATGGACGTGGCCATGCGCAACACCAGCGACGCCATCTCCCTGATGCAGACCGCCGACGGTTCCTTCAGCGAACTGACCGACATCACCCAGCGCATGAAGGACCTGGCCACCCAGGCCGCCAACGGCACCAACTCCACCGACGACGGCAAGGCGCTGTCCGCCGAGTTCAACGAGCTGGGCAAGGAACTGAAGAACATCATCGCCAACACCAAGTTCGGTGGTGACGCGCTGTTCGGCGTCGATGGCGCCAGCGGCAAGTTCGGCACCACCGGCGGCGTGACCTTCCAGATCGGTTCGGACAAGGCCGAGACCCTGACCGTCGACGTCACCACCCAGCTAAAGGCCGTGACCGATGCCTTCGGCGCGTTGACCACTCAGTTCCAGGCCACCAGCGCCGACGGTACCGAGCTGGAAACCATCACTGGCGCCAACGGCTCCATCGACAAGGCCAACGATGCCCTGGACGCCATCGGCGCCCTGCGCGCGCAGTTCGGTGCGAACATCAACCGCCTGCAGCACACCTCCAATAACCTGGCCAACATGAAGGACAACACCGACCTGTCCAAGGGCCGCATCATGGACGCCGACTTCGCCGTCGAAAGCGCCAACATGAGCAAGAACTCCATGCTCATGCAGTCCGGCATCTCCATGCTCAAGCAAGCTGGCCAGATGCCCAGCATGATCATGGGCCTGCTGGGCTAAGGCCCGGCCAGCGCGAGGCCCCCGCCTCGCGCGCCCTGATTCTGCAGCGCCCCGCCTCGGCGGGGCGTTCTGCTGTCTGCGGGTACGCTGACAAGCGGTGTTACGACGTGCGGTCGCGGCGCAACCCGCCTGCGCCAGCGGTTTCGAGACTCGTGTGAAAATTGCAAGCACGAGTGTGCAAAATTCAGAACTTGCACCCACATTTTTCTGACGTCAAAATAATGCCTCTGCCTCCATGGACAAATGGAGTTTCCCCGCGACCGTCAAGAGCGCGGCTGGCAAGGGCTCGATGAACACACTCATTTCACCGCTACCGGACGGACGGCCGATCGCCTGCCTGAAGCTCCGGACTGGCCGTTCCGATTGCATCGCGCAGTTCTATCCCGCGCTCTATCAACTCGACCTCGACCGTGACGGCCAGGTGGAGCGGATCGACCTGGGTTTCTCCGGCAGCCGGGTACTCGAACGCCTGTTGCAAAGCCCAGGAGACGTGGTCGCACGCGACGAGCTGCTGACCCACGCCTGGTCCGACCGCGTCGTCGGCCAGGGCAGCCTCAACCAGCAGATCTACACCCTGCGCCAGGTGCTGGCGGACGAGAAGCAGCGGCAGATCATCCAGACGCTGCCGCGCCGCGGCTACATGTTCAACCCGCAGTATCTGGTGGGCCAGGCGAGCGAGCCGGAAGTGGAAGCAGAAATGGTCGATGCCACGCCGGAAGTGATTCCGCTGAGGAGCCCCGCAGCCGCGCCGCGAGCGCCGAATCTACGGCGCCTGAAATTCGCCGCGGCCAGCCTCTGCATCCTCGGCCTGCTGGTCCTCTGCGGCGCCTTCTACTACACCCAGTTGCGCAGCCCGGTCCTCACCACCGAACAGAACCTGGGCTCGCTGCAGATCACCTACGTCGAAGACAACGAACAGGACCTGCAACGCCTGATCCGCAACACCCGGCCGCTGGCGCACCAACTGGCCGACCTCGCCACCCGCCCCATCGGCCTCATGCTGCACATGACCTCGGGCTTCTACGAACTGGTCTGCGTGCAACCCGAAGGCCACTCCAACTGGTTGCTGATCCACGAGAGCCAGGTCGCCCGGATTCCCCAGGAGCAGTTGCGCAAGTGCCTAAACTGAACCTACGCCGCCAGGCCGGCGTGGCCCGCCGCTGCCTGGTGATCTCGCTGTTCGGTATCGCCTGCCTGGCGCTGGCGCTGGGCATGCTGTGGAAGCACGCGCGCAGCACCTCGGCTATCGACGGCCGCTACGCGTCCTCCGGGCAGGTGCTACTGGGCAGCGGCAAGGTGCTGGAAATCGCCCAGACCACCATGTTCCACGAAGGGCGCTTCTACTCGATGATCCAGCAGGACGCCAACATCCTCGAGGTCTCGGGCAACGTCGGCAGCGACCTCGGCGGGCGCTACCAGTTGCAGGTGGAAGAGAACAGCATCAGCAACCTGCAGGCCGACAGCGGCCTGGACAGCGAACTGATCTTCAACCTGCTCTACGGGCGCCAGCGCGGCGCACGCATCACCCTCGAACCCCTGGGCGAATGCCTCTACGGCGTGGAAACGCGCCAGGTATTCTGTCCGCGTCACCCGCGCGATCGCTGACCCGCTCACAACCGCAACGCCGGTTTGGCCGCTGCCGCGGGTGTCGACGCCTCGACGGCCGCCGAAGCCGGCGCCTCGATCTTCTCCGGCTGTGCTGGCTGCGGCTCGACCAGCTTCGCGCCGGAGGCCGAGTAATGCACCTGTGCGTAACTCTCGCCGAAGATTTCCCGGTAGAGGCTCTCCGCCCTGTGGGTCAGCAGGAGGATCTCGATGCGCCGGTTGGCGCCGCTCTCCGGGTCCTCCGGACGTAGCGGCATGACGTCGGCCTGGGCCGCCACCTGCAGCACATGCGCGGCAGGCAGGCCGCTGTCGACCATCACGTTGCGCGCGCGCAAGGCGCGGTCGCCGGAGAGGTTCCAGTTGTTGTAGCCATCGGGCCGGCGGTACTGCACCGCATCGGTGTGGCCGCTGAGGATCAACTTGTTCTGCACCTTGGACAGCACGCCGGACAGCGCACCGAGCAGCGTCTGGAAATGCGGATCGAGGGTCGCCTGGCCACGGGCGAACATGAAGCGCTGCTGGTCGTCCTTGATCAGGATGCGCAGCCCCTGCGGCACCACCGTCACCTCGATGTTGGCCAGCGCATCGACCTTGCCGGACACCTCGCGGATCAGCTCGGCCAGCTCGCGCAGGTCCTCGTTGCTGTCGTACTGGCGGCCGTCCTGCTGCGTGCTGGCGTCCTTCGCCTGCTCGCCGGCCTTGCCCTGCTTGCCGGCGTCCAGGGCGAGTTGCGGCGCCGGTTTCTCCGGCGTCTTGATCGGTTGCGGCATGCCGTCGAGCTCGATGGGCGTGCGGCTGGCGCCATCGAACACGCCGGCGCCGCCATCCACCACCGGGTTGGCATCCTGGTCGCCCACCGCCACCGGTTGCGGCTCGGTCTGCGGGTGAACGATCCACAGCACCATGAACAGCGCCATCATCGCCAGGGTGAAGTCGGCGAAGGCGACCTTCCAGGCGCCGCCGTGCTCGTCATCGTGGCCCTTCTTGCTGCGGCGCTTGATGATGACTTCGCTGTGCTTGTCGGCACGTTTCTTCATGCTGCGTCCCGCTCTTCCTCGAAGCGGGTGACCCAGGTCTCCAGCTGCTTGAAGGCCGGCTTGACGTCCTGCTCGATCAGCTTGCGGCCGGCGTCCACCGCCAGCAGCGTGGGCTTGCCGGCGACGTGGGCGACCAGGGTGGTGCGCACGCATTCAAGCGCCGAGAGCTCGGTCTTCACCCGCTGCGCCATGGCGTTGGACAGCGGGTCCATCAGGCAGTAGCAGACGAAGATGCCGAAGAAGGTGCCCACCAGCGCGGCGGCCACGTGGGCGCCGATCTCGGCCACCGAGCCGCCGATGTTGCCCATGGTGATGATGATCCCCAGGATCGCCGCGAGAATGCCGAAGCCGGGCATCGCCTCGCCGACCTTGTGCAGCGACTTGGAAGGCTGCAGCAGGGCGTGCTCCATGGCGTCCAGTTCCTGTTCGAGGAAACCTTCCAGCTCGTGGGCGCTGATCTTGCCCATGGCCATCAGGCGGAAGTTGTCGGCGATGAACGCCATCAGGTTCTTTTCCTGGAGGATCAGCGGGTAGCGGGCGAACAGCTCGCTCTGGTCCGGCTCCTCGATGTGCGCATCGAGCACCTTCAGGCCGCCGACGTCGACCATCTCCAGCAGCTCGTAAAGCAGCATCAGCAGCTGGCGCTGGAATTCCTCGCCGCGGCGCTTGAAGACGAACACGCCCTTGATCTGCGAGCACATCTCCAGCAGCACTTCGCGGGGGTTGGCGACGACCAGGGTGCCCAGGCCCGCGCCGAGGATGATGATCATCTCCGCCGGCTGCCAGAGCGCGCGCAATTCGCCGTGGGCCATGGCGTAGCCGCCGAGCACGCAGGCGATGATGATCAGGGCGCCGATGATTTTCTGCATGGTTTGGGATTCTTCAGGGAGTGTCGGGGGTGTTGAGGAAACGGCTGCACTTGCCGATCGCCTGCTTCATCAGCTGGCAGATGCGCGCATCGGTCAGCTCCAGCACCAGGGCGATTTCCTTGAGGTTCAGTTCGTGCTGGTAATACAGGTTGAGGATCAGCCGCTCGCGCTCATTCAGGCGCTCCAGCGCCTGGGCCAGCAGGCGTTCCTTGAGCACGCGCTCTTCCAGCGCATCGCCGCTTGCCTGCACGCCGTCGTGGCCGCTCTGCAGCAACGCGTCGAAGCTCTCGATGGCCTCGGAGGACTCGGCGCGCAGGTAATCCTGGTAGCCCGCCTCGTCGAGGCCGGTGGCGGCCAGCACTTCCTCGTCGCTCGGCACGCGGCCGAGTTGGCGCGCCAGCGCGCGGATCGCATCGCGCACCTTGTGCGCCTGCTGCCGCACCTGGCGGGGGCGCCAGTCCTGGCGGCGCAGTTCGTCGAGAATGGCGCCGCGGATGCGCAGCGCGGCGAAGCGGCCGAACTGCTCGTCCGGCTCGCCGTAGCGACGCAGGCCTTCGAGCAGGCCCATCAGGCCGATCTGCTCCATGTCCTCGCGGTCCAGCACCTGGTTGGCCTGCAGCGACAGCTGGCTGACGATGCGCCGCACCAGCGGCAGGTACTGCATCATCCAGCGCTGCTCGGCCGCCGGCGACAGGCGCGCATGGCCGCCTTCGGGGCTGTCGTAGCCGCCGACGCCACTGGCATAGCCGTGAGCAGGATCGCGAAGGGCGTGCATGGCGGCCTACTGGACGATCATCTTGCTGAGCAGCACGTGCTCGAAGGGCACCACCACCTTGCGCGCGGCGAAGTCGTCGATCACCGCCTTCTCCAGGCGCGTCTGCACCTCGCCGATGGGCATGGCGCGCAGCACTTCGAACTTCTCCGGCGTCAGGTTGGCGACCACCGAGCTGCGCACCATGGGCGCGACGCTCTCCAGCTTCTTGCGCTCCTGCTCGGCCCTGGCCTGCAGCACCAGGTCGATCACGAAGTAGTGCTCGCGGTCTTCGCCGCGGGAACTGACGATGATCTTCTCCACCGGCACGAAGAGGTATTCGGCGCTCTCCTGCTCCTCCTCCGTTGCATCTTCCTTGGCTGCCTCCTTGTCGGAAGCGGCGGCGGCCGGGGCGAGGCTGGCGGACTTGATCATCTTGTAATTGACGAACACGCCGCCCAGCACGACGGCGATATTCACGATGAGCATCAGTAGAACGAGACGCGGCGTGGACATGGGGTTTCTCGAAAAATCCTGTGGGGGTACGGGCCGCGGGCGGCCTACACGGTAATCAGTACGTCGCTGTCGCCACGCGGCGCGGAGCGCTCGCCCACCTGCGCATCACGCGGGTTGGCGGCGACCGCGAGCGGTTCTTCGGCAAAGCGCTGGCGGTTCTGCTGGCCCTGCTGGCCGGACTGCGAATCGGACGAAACCTGCACGTTGACCTGCAGGAAGTTCTGCCCGACCAGTTCCTGGCGCAGGCGCTCACTGGTGTTCTGCAGCAGGCGCACGACGTCGCCGCTGGACGCGGAAATCTGCACGTTGAGCTGCCCGGCCTCATGGCGCACGAGGATTTCCATGGCGCCCAGCTCTGGCGGATCAAGGCGGATCGTGGCGTTCTGCACGCGCTGGCCGAGTTGCAGCTCGACGTTGTCGCGCAGGGCGCTGACCATCTGCTCGCCCCAGTGGGCCTCGTTGCTGCCCTTGAGGTGCAGCGGCTTGTCGAACAGCGGCGACGCCGGTGCAGTAGACGAGGCGGGCGTGCTGCTGTCGGTCACCGGAAGACGCGCGTCGAGCGCGCCGGCGGGCAACGTCGGTACGGCGGAGTCCGGGGTCTGTGCGGCAGCAGCCAGGTGCTGTTGCAGCAACGTCTGCGCCTGGCTCTGGGTCGCCTCGCGCGGTGCCGGCTGCGTGGGTACGGCCGGCTCTTCGGGCAGGTCGGCGGGCGGCAGCAGCACGTCTTCGGGCTTCACTGCGGCGGGCGCCGGCTGCGCCTGGCCATCCACCGCCTGGGTGGCGAAACCGGCCACCTGGGCGTGGGTCCGGACCGCCGGGTTATCCCGCGCCTGCACCACCAGCCCAGCCTGGCCAAGCATGCCGGCGAGCCAGTTTTCCGCGCCGGAGGGCGATGCTTCTTCGCTTGCCCGGCCCTGCGTATCGTCGTCGCGGGTATCGACGGGCAACGCCTCCGGCGGCAGCGCAGCCTCGGCTTGCTGCACCGGCTCCTCGGCCTGCGCGGTATCGAACTGGGCGAGGAACGACTGCACGCTGATGGTTCGCTCGCCGGCATTCGACTGCGCCGGCGGCTGCGCACGGAATCCCGCCACAGCAGCAGTGTCGCCGCCGTCGCGGCGCGAGTCCTGCGAACGCGCCTCGGCCACCGGGCGTGTAGCACGGTCGGTGGTCGGCAGCGCTTGGGTCGGCAACTGGATCACGGTCTATCGACCCTCCTGGTACGTATCCACCTGCATGTACGCCGAGCGACCCTCGGCGTATTCCAGGTGCGAGAGCAGCAGGCGGCGCAGGCGCTCGCACTCTTCGGCACAGGCCTGTGACGCCTGCTCGTGCAGACGTTTCAGGTGCTTCTTGGCCAGCAGCACGTCGGCGGCCAGCCCGGTCTGCGATGACATCGCCACCAGTTGCGCGCGGATCGCCAGGTCGACCTGCCCCATGGCTTTCCAGTCCTTGCGCTGCAGCGCCGCGCCGAGCCGTTCGTACAGCTCGAGCAGGCGCCGGCGATCATCCACGGGCGGCACTCACGCCCTCCCAGCCTTCACGCAGGATGCCCAGCAGGCGCACGACCTCATCGATCCCGGCAACTTCCAGCGACACACTGACGTCGGAGAGCCGGTAGATGCAGTAGTCATACAGGCGCGCCAGGCCCTGCACGGTCTCGCCGCCGTTCTCGTAGTCGAGTGCGCCGTTGAGGCCGTTGAGGATGTTCAGGCACTTCTCCAGGGAGCGGCCCTTCTGCTGGTAGCGCTTGTGCTCGATATGCCCGCGGGCGCGGGCCAGTTCGTCGAGCAGGCCGTCGAACAGCACCAGCACCAGTTCGTAAGGCGAGGACGAGGCGGCCTTGGATTCCAGGTCGATCATCCGGTAGCTGTCGTAGCTTTCGTTCATGCCGTAGGCGGTCATCCGAACATCCCGCTGGTCTGGTCCATCGACTGCATGGTTTGCATCATCGAGGTGTATTGCTTGAGGTAGCGCGCGTAGTAGGTGTCGTACTGCTTCTGCAGGTTGTCGTAGTCATCGTCGACGCGGCGCAGGCTGTTGTTCAGGGCGTCCTTGCGGTTCTTCATGACGCCATTGGTGCTGTTGGTGTAGACGGCGACACCCTTGTCCAGGCTGTCGAGCAGGTTGCCCTTGCCCATGAACAGCTTGTCCAGGGCCTCGGGTTCGCTGGCGATGGCTTTCTCGAAACGAGTGGCGTCGAGGGTCAGCTTGCCGCTGCGGTCGGCGCTGATGCCCAGGGTGATCAGGTTGGCGCCGCCGAAGCTGGTACGGACCATCTGGTTCAGCGCGTTCTCGATGGCACGCACGCTGGAGTCGCCGGCCAGGGCGCCGCGGGCGTTGCCGTTCTGGTCGCCGGCGGCGGTCAGGCTGTCGATGGTGCTGGCCAGGGCGTTGAAGGCGTCGATGAAGGTCTGCACCTTCTTCTTGGTTTCGCTCTGGTCCTGGGCGACGGTCAGGCGGATCGGCTGTTCGCCGGACTTCTGCGCCTGGGTGAAGGTTGCGCTGACACCATCGATGATGTTGTCGAAGGTGTTGCTGGCGTTGGTCAGCAGCATGCCGTTCTCGCCACCCAGGCGGACTCGGGCGTCCTGGGCCTTGGACAGCTCCTGCGGGTTGCCGATGGCGTTCTCGAAAGCGCTGTTGGCGCTGTCGGTGCCGCTCAGCGACAGGCTGATGGCATTCGCCGCGCCGGACTTCTCCGCGCCCAGCACCAGCGAGACCTGGCCGTTGCTGCGCACCAGGGTGGCCTTGACGCCGGTATTGTCGGTGGCCTTGTTGATTGCGGCGGCCAGTTCGTCCAGCGAGTTGGCGCCGTCGCCGTCGGTGTCGATCTTGCTCAGGTCGATGTCGAACGACTTGCCGTTCTGGCTGAGGGTCAGGGTGCCCTGGGTATCGATGTCGCCGGCCTGCAGGCCGGAGAACGACAGCTGGTGGCTGGTGGCGAGCTGCTCGACGAAGAAGTCGTAGCTGCCGGGCACGGCGTTCTTGTCCACCTTGGCGCTCAGGTAGCCGTCCTTGCTGGTGGTGGCGCTGTTGACCAGCATGCTGGTGTTGCTGCCGGTCACGCCCTGCAGGCTCTTCACTGCCGAGGAGAAGGTCTTGAGCGCCGACTCCAGGGAAGTCACCGCGGTCAGCTGGGACTGGTACGACGACTTGTTGCGATCAGCCTTGTTCAGGCCGTTCTGCACTTCGTACGTGGCCAGCTGCTGAGCCATGCTTTTGACGTAATCGGAATCTATGGTCGCCATCTGAATCCACCTCTTTGTGCCCCCTCTGCATAAGGTCAGGAGCAATTACGATGCCAATGCCGTAAGGCCCGCCGTTCAAGGCTTTGCAGGCTTTCCGGGGAGAAGGCGAACTTCCGCCCGGCGTGGTTTGGCGCGCAGCGGGAAGCGGCATTTCCGCCTACCGGGCGCGCGCCCTGATGCAGAGGAAGGGCGACCGTGGGGAGGGATTCGTTAAGCCATTTCGGCAGGTTGTTTTTCGAGGGAATCCTGCGCGGGGGCTGCCCTCTCCCCCGCCCTCTCCCTGAAGGGGAGAGGGCGCCGATCGGCGTGGCCGAGAGGCACGGAGTTCCGCTTGATGCCGTACGGTCCCCTCTCCCGCTTGCGGGAGAGGGCTAGGGTGAGGGGCTTTGTGCGCTGCACAGAGGCACAGGAGTCCGCTCCTACGGATTCGGTCAGTACAACTGCCGCGAATACACCGGCTGCTCGCGCGGATCGCCCATCAGTTGGCTGAGAATGTCGTGGTGCATCGCCAGCAGCTTGCCGTTGCGCTCGTTGAGGCGCTTGCACTGGGCGGTGAGCTGGCCCAGCTGCTGCCACTCCTGCTGGAGCTCCTCGCGGCGCGGCGGCTGGTAGCTGGACAGCAGCGTACGCATGCCTTCAGCATCCATCGGCAGCTGGAAGGCGCGCAGCACGCGGCTACGGCGCTGCGCACGGCCGGCGACGGCATCGAGCAGCGCCTGGATATCGGGATTCAGCACTTCGATCTGCGCACTGTCCCGCGCCAGCAGGTGGCGATACAGCTCCTGCAGGCGCTCGCGCAGCGCCAGGCAATCGCGGCCATCCTGCTGGATGTCCTGCTCGATCACCTGCAGCAACCGCGCGCGCTGGGTCATGCGTCGCTGCCGCGATGGTAGGAAAGAATGCTGGTGGCGAGCAGGCGGGTGTCGTTGGCCAGGTCGCCATTCATCAGGGCGCGGCGGATTTCGGCAACCCGGTCCTGGTCCACGTCAGGCATGGCGCGCAGGGTTTCCTGCATCTCGTCCAGGCGCAGTGAATCGCTGACCGGCGCGCTGGCGCCGGCCTCTGCCACGGGAGCGGCGCGCTCGCTGCGTGCGCTCTTGGCGGACTCGCTGGTGGCCAGCGCGACGCTGGTCAGTTGCCGGGTGATTTCCATGGTGGGTATCCGAATATTTTTGGGCTTTCCCTCAGAGGGCGACCGCCCCGGAGGAAAACTTAAATGCCGTGTTGCAAGTTCACCAGACAGCCGGCGGATAACCGCAAGCGGTTATCCGCCCTACGGATTGAAGCTCCGGCGTAGGGCGCATAACGCGGAACGCGTTATCCGCCATTTCCGCAGGCCACACTCAAGCCCTGGCCCGCCACCAGGACTGCGCGGCGAGGCCATCCTGGATTTTCTGCTCCTGCTGCGCAAGTTGCAGCTGCCATTGACCGACCTTGGCCTCGATTACCTGGGCCAGCACCTTCTCGCTGCGCATGGCCGCCATCAGTTCGCCCTGGATGCGCGCCAGAGTCTGCTCGGCGACCTCCAGCTCGCAGCGCTGCAACTGCAGCATCTTGTGCAGGGTCGCCTTGTACTGCTGCTGGTTGTGCCGCTGCAGCGGCGTGCTGGTGGCCACGCTGAAGCCGCACAGGCGATCCAGCCCGGTGATGTTGTTGCGGTAGCGCTGGCAAAGATTCTGCTGGTAATTCACGCGACCCAGCAGCTCGCGAACCTTGCCGCCGCGCACGTCGGCCAGGCGCCCGAGCATGTCGATCTGCGCCTTCATCAGCGTCCCCCGACGATGCTTTGCAGGGTGGCGACGCTGTTGCCCAGCTCGGCGCCGTCGGCCGTCTCCTGGCGCAGGTAACGCTCGAGCATGGGAGCCAGTTGCACCGCGCGGTCAGTCTTCACGTCCATGCCCGGCGTGTAGCCACCCAGCGGGATAAGCTCCTTGATGCGCTCGTAGGTGCCGCTGAATTCCTTGAACTGGCGCGCCGCAGAGAGATGCACCGGGTCGGCGACCTGGCTCATGCAGCGGCTGACCGAGGCGCCGATGTCGATGGCCGGGTAATGCCCGACATCCGCCAGACGCCGCGAGAGCACGATGTGCCCGTCGAGGATCGCACGGGCGCAGTCGACGATCGGGTCCTGGTGGTCGTCGCCCTCCGCCAGCACGGTGTAGATGGCGCTCAGGCTGCCCATCTCGCCTTCGCCGTTGCCGGCGCTCTCCACCAGTTCCGGGAGCATGCCGAACACCGACGGCGGGTAGCCCTTGGTCGCCGGCGGCTCGCCCAGGGCCAGGGCGATCTCGCGCTGGGCCATGGCGTAGCGGGTCAGCGAATCCACCAGCAGCAGCACGTCCTTGCCCTGGTCGCGGAAGTAGGCGGCGATGCTGTGGCACAGCTCGGTGGCCTTCAGGCGCATCAGTGGCGATTCATTGGCCGGCGCCACTACCACCACGGCCTTCTGCAAGCCTTCCGGGCCGAGGGAGTGCAGGATGAACTCCTGCACCTCGCGGCCGCGTTCGCCGATCAGCCCGACGACCACCACATCGGCCTTGGTCTGCCGGGTGATCATGCCCAGCAGCACGCTCTTGCCCACGCCGCTGCCGGCGAACAGGCCGACGCGCTGGCCCTTGCCCAGGGTCAGCAGGCCGTTGATGGCGCGCACGCCAACGTCCAGTGGCTCGGACACCGGGCGTCGGCGCAGCGGGTTCACCTGCGGCAGCTCGGTGGGCAGGGGATGTCGGCCGGCGAGCTTGCCGAGGCCGTCCAGAGGCTCGCCAAGGCCGTTGACCACGCGCCCCAGCCAGGAATGATCGATATGCAGCACGGCTTCGTCCGGCGCCGGGAAGACCCGCGAGCCGGAGGTCAGGCCGACGGGCTTCTTGAAGGGCATGAGGTAGGTGATGTCACGGTTGAAGCCGACCACCTGCGCCTCCAGGCGCTCGCCGTCGGCGACTTCCACGTAGCAGCGCTGGCCGGTCATGCGCCGGCAGCCGAGGCTTTCCAGCAGCAGGCCGGAGACCCGCACCAGGCGACCGCTGACCCGCGCCAGCTGGACCGAATCCAGCGAGCGCAGCGCTTCCTCCAGCTTGAAGCCGTCGCCCAGGGCCACGTCAGTCTTCGTCCTGCAGGTGCGCGCTCAGCGCTTCCATGCAGCTGTCCAGGCGCTGCTGGCAACCGATATCGGCTTCCGCCTGGGCGGTGACCACACGGCACTCGCCCAGCGCCAGGCGCTCGTCCGGCACCAGGCGCCACCTGGCGGCGCGCTCGGGGTTCAGCTCGCGGATGCGCGCGCACTCTTCCGGGTTGAGCAGGATCTGCACCTCGCCCTGCTCGCCCGGCATGGCGGCGAGGGCTTCCTCGGCCAGCGTCAGCAACTGCGTGGGATTGAGCGTGAGTTCGACGCGGATGACCTGCCTGGCGACTTTCTGCACCAACTCCAGCAGCTCTTTCTGCCGCGCGTGCTGGAAGGCCTGGTGATAGTCGGTGAAGGCCGCGACGGCGGCCTGCAATGGCGCACTGGCTTCGTCGAACACTTGCCGGCCAGCGGCTCGACCTTCCTCGCGGCCCTTGCGCAGGCCGTCCTGGCGACCGGCTTCGAAGCCTTCGCGCAGGCCTGCCTCGCGGCCTTCGCCGACGCCGTCCTGGTAGCCCTTCTCCAGGCCTTCCTGGAAGCCTTCGGAGATGGCGCGCTGGCGCGCGGCCGGGTCGCTGTCCCAGCCGTGGTTGTCGGCGCTGGCGGTCGCGCAGCGCGGCGGGAAGCGGTACGGGCGCCAGGCGCGGCTGTCGGCCTTGATGACTTTGATCGCCATGCGCGGTTACTCCACCGTCTGCTCGCGGAACAGCTGCACCTGCAGGTCGCCCTCGGCGGCGAGATCGCGCACAACGCCCATGATCTCCTTTCGCACCTGCTCCACGCGGCTCAGCGGCACCGGGCCCTGGCGGCGGTTGATCGATTCCATCTGCTGCATCTGGCGCTTCGGCATGGCGCCCTGGATGGCGCGCACCAGCTCGGGTTCGGCGCCTTTCAACGCGACCACCCACTCGTCCAGCGGGATGACTTCCAGCAGGGTCTGCAGCACTTCCTGGTTCTGCCGGGAGAGGATGAAGAAGTCGTACATCTCATCCTCGATCCTGCCGACCAGGCTGTCGTTGTGGGCGCGCAGCAGCTCGAACATCTGGTTCCGGTCGCCCTTGAAGCGGTTCATGATGTCCGCCGCCTGCTTGACCCCGCGCACCTGCGAACCCTGGGTGGAGAGCACGCGCAGGCTGCGGTCGATCAGCTGCTCCAGCTCGGCGATGACGTCGCTGTTCACTTCGCTGAGGTTGGCGATGCGGAACAGCAGCTCGTCCTGGCGCTCGGCCGGCATGGCTTCGAGCACGTCGGTGGCCATGCCCGGCGGCAGGAAGGCGAGGAACACCGCCTGCATCTGCGCGTGTTCCTTGGCGATCAGCGCGGCGAACTGCTTGGGGTCGATCCACTCCATGCGCGCCATCTTGGCGCGGATTTCCTCGCCGTAGATGCTGTCCAGCAGGTTGCGCGTGATGTCGCTGCCCAGCGCCTTGCCGAGCATGCCGGCGAGGTAGGAGCGCGACGCGCCCTTGATGCTGGACTGCAGCTTGTAGTCGTCGAAGAAGCGCCCGATGACGTCGGAGACGGTGTTCTGCTTGACGTTGGACAGCCGCGCCATTGCCTGGCTGATGCTGACAATCTCCTCGCGGCTGAAATTGCGCAGGATGCCCGCGGAGGCTTCGTCACCCATGCTCAGCATGAGGATCGCCGCCTGTTCCAGCGAGCTCACGGCGCGCATCTGCGGGCCGCGCTTTTTCGGTTCTTCAGGCAGGCTCGTGTCGGTCATTGCGGCCAATCCAGTGCTTGATCACTTCCGAGACCCGTTCCGGGTCGTTCTTCGCCAGCATCTGCAGATGCTCGATCTGGTGTTCCAGCCCCGACCCCGGCGCCGGCAGGCGGATCTCCGAGAGCGGGTTCAGCTCGCCGAGAACGTTGAGGCCGCCGACGGTTTCGTTGGAAAGCGCCAGGCGGCGCTCGGCATCCAGGGCCAGCGGGTAGTCGCCAGCGCCTTCGGGTAGCGCGGCGGTAGCCGCCGGCTGCGCGCGCTGGGTCAGGCTGCGCACTGCCGGGCGCACGCCGAACAGCAGAAACAGCAGCGCGATCAGGCCGAGCACGCTGTAGCGCACCAGGGATTGCAGGGCGCTGCTTTCCCACCAGCTCTCCGCGGACTCTTCCACCGCGGTGGCGGCGAACGGGAACACGCTGACGGTGATCAGGTCGCCGCGCTGGGCGTTGAAGCCCACGGCGCTCTTCACCATGGCCTCCAGGTCGGCGCGGGCCTTGTCGGTCCAGCCGCCTTCGGGCGCCGTGCTGGCGTTGATCACCACCGCCACGCTCTGCTGGCGCAGGGCAAAGGCCGGGTACTTGATGTGCGTGACGCTCTGGTCGAAATCGTTCTGCCGGGTGGTCTCGTTGCGGGTCGAGGTCGCGGCCTTGTTGTCGGTGCCGGCGGTCTTGCCGTTGCCGGCCGGGGCGTTGGCGTTCTGCGCCTGGCCCTGCTGCGCCTGCGGCGGCGGCTCCGGCGGACGGTTGCTCAGCGAGCCGGGTACGCCGAGGGCCAACTGGTCGAGGGTGGTCTCGTTGCGCAGCGATTCACTGCGCAGGCGCGGCGCCTCGCCGTAGGCCTGCAGGGTTTCTTCCTTCTGGCTGAAGTCGATGTCGGCGGAAACGCTGATGCGGTAATTGCCCAGGCCCAGCACCGGCGCCAGCACTTCCTCGACATTGCCCACCGCCTTGCGCTGGTACTCGTCCACCGCCTGCCAGTTCTGCGACGGGCCGCCGGCACCGTTGATGCCGCGCGACAGCAGCACGCCGTTCTGGTCCACCACGCTGACGTCCTCGGGCTTGAGCTGCGGCACGCTGCCGGCCACCAGGTTGACGATGGCGCCGACCTGCTCCGGGCTCAACCGCTGGCCGGGCGCGAGTTGCAGCAGCACCGAGGCCTTGGCCGGATCGCGACGGCCCACGACGAAGGAATTGCTGTCCTCGCGGGCGACGTGCACACGCGCCTGCTCGATGCCCTTCAGGCCCATGATGGTCCGCGCCAGCTCGCCTTCCAGGCTGCGCTTGAGGCGCACATCCTGGAGGAAATGGCTGGTGCCCAGCGGCTCGTCCTTGTCGAACAGCTCGTAGCCGGCCGGCACCGATACCTTCACGCCCTTGGCCGCCAGCAGCATGCGCGCGCGGGCCAGGTCTTCCTCGCGCACCAGCACCTGGCCGCTCTGCGGGTGCAGGCGATAGTCGAAGGCTTCGGCGTCGAGCACCTGCATCACGTCGGCGGCCGGGTAGGCTTCGCCGGCGCCGTACAGCGGGCGATAGGCCCCCTGGTCGCGCCACAGGTAGAAGACCACGGCGGCGGCCAGCAGCGCGGCGCCCAGGGCAATGCCGAGCAGCCCCAGGCGCGGGTCGAGCTTGAGTTTGTCGAGCGGCAGGCGCCCTTTGAGTTTCTGCAGCACTGTCAGTCCTTACAGCGGCATGCGGATGATTTCGTCGAAGGCGCCGGTGAGCTTGTTGCGCACCTGCAGCAGCGCGGAGAACGACACGCTGGCCTTCTGGCTCTGGATCATGGCGCCGACCAGGTCGTCGCTCCGGCCGCTGTCCACCGCAGCCATGGCGGCGCTGGACCGGTGCTGCTCGGCATCCACCGAGCGCAGCGCCTGCTCGAAGCTGGCGCCGATGCCCTGTACCGGCGCACTCTCGTCGAGTTGCGTGGCGAACTGCGCGGCGGGCCGCACGGCTGGCCCGCTGGCCAGGTCGGCGTAGCGGTTCATCCGGTCCAGCATGTCCTGCTGCACCTGCATGATCGAACTCATGGAAGGTCT
Source organism: Pseudomonas sp. HS-18 (assembly GCF_020401845.1). Taxonomy (NCBI): domain Bacteria; kingdom Pseudomonadati; phylum Pseudomonadota; class Gammaproteobacteria; order Pseudomonadales; family Pseudomonadaceae; genus Pseudomonas; species Pseudomonas sp. HS-18. The sequence goes on along the minus strand of NZ_CP084413.1, from coordinate 268,519 downwards.
CCCCCGGAAGACGAAATCAGAAGTGCACCTGCACGCCCTGCTCACGCATCGCGTTGAGCCGGTAGCGCAATGCGCGGGTGGTCATGCCCAGGCTCTCGGCGGCCTTGGTCTTGTGCCCGCCGAAACGGCGGATGGTGTCGATCACGTGCTGGTACTCGGCGAGCTTGCCGCTGGCGCGCAGCGCGGCGCGGCCGCCCTCGGCCGCCAGCGGGATCACCGCGGCAACGCTGGCCATGGGCGCTTCCGGCGCGGCCAGGCCGAGGTCGCGGGGCTGGATGAACAGGCCGTTGCGCAGCACCAGGGCGCGTTGCAGGGTGTTCTCCAGCTCGCGCACGTTGCCCGGCCAGTCGTGCTGCAACAGCGCGCGGCTGGCGGACTCGGTGAGCAGGTCGTGCTCGGCGTCCTGCGGGGCGTACTGGCGGATGAAGCGCCGCGCCAGCGGCAGCACATCTTCCTTGCGCTCGCGCAGGGGCGAGATGTGCAGGGGCAACACGTCGAGGCGGAACATCAGGTCGGCGCGGAAGCGCCCTTCGTTGACCTCGGCCTGCAGGTCGCGGTTGGTGGCGGCGATGATGCGCACGTCCAGTTCGATCTCGCGGCGCCCGCCCAGGCGCTCCACGCGCTGCTCCTGCAGCACGCGCAGCAGCTTGGCCTGCAGGGCCAGCGGCAGTTCGCCAATCTCATCCAGCAGCAGGGTGCCGCCGTTGGCCAGTTCGAACTTGCCCGGCTGGGCATTCACCGCGCCGGTGAAGGCGCCGCGTTCGTGGCCGAAGAGGATGGATTCGAGCATCGCCTCGGGGATCGCCGCACAGTTCACTGCGATGAAGGGCGCGTCCGGGTTGGCGATGCCGTGTATGTAGCGGGCCAGCAGTTCCTTGCCGGTGCCGGTCTCGCCGGTGATCAGGATCGGCGCGCGGGTCTGCGCTACGCGTTGCGCCATCGCCAGCAGGCGGCGGCCGGCCTGGGAGCGCGAGACGAACAGTTCCTGGGCGGCGCTGGAGGCTTCCTGGCGACGCAGCAGCGCGGCCAGCTGGCCGGCGCCAAAGGGTGACAGCAGGTAGTCGACGCAACCGAGGTCGAGCAGGATGGCGGCCTTGTCCTGCTCTTCATAACCGACGATGGGCACCACGTCGCGCTCGCGGCCATCGCTGAGCAGCGCGCCAACCTGCGCATAGAGGTCGGGAGCGGGGAAAGCGCCGGCGAGGATGAACAGCAGCGCAGCGTCGCTGCGCGCACGGGCCAGTTCGGCGAAGCCGGAAAAGCGTTCGACACGGCAGCCTTCGGCCAGCAGCGTCTGCAAAAGGAGGGCGTGAGCGGCGTCCGAGGACGGCCCGATGATCGCAACTTTTTTCTGCGCTGGCCGCTCTACGAGCAGCGTTTCACATAATTGATCGATCGACTGGCTTACACTGTTCACCGCAACTTTCCATTCGCTAGTGCGTTCGAAAAGCCTTTCGTTGGTCAATCGCCAGCGTCTGCCGATCAAATTCTCGGCGACTGCGAAACCTTTTAACGAAATGGCTATCTCACGGGTGGCATTGCAACAACTTCGTCACACATGAAGTTACTGCAACCTGTAACTAACCCACCCACACTAACAAGTGCCAGCACTACGCCATAGCTTCCCGCCGATTAATTAAGATCAATAGACAAAAAGTTCCGTCAAAAACAGCATTTGATATCTATTGATTTAATCGGGCGACCTCAGATCGCTATCATTGCGCCACGTCAGCAGCCTGTGATGCAGCAATTTCAGGCCCTGGCAGACAGAGCATGCCGCGAGCAACGATCAGCCGACCCCGGCGGTCACGACACTTCCCGTGTCCTTGGGCAGATGGCAGATCGAACCTGGAAGTACGACGCTGAGCATGACTGGCAAATCAAAAGTCCACCATGGTGTGCCCGCCGACAGTCTGATCCGACTGAAACCGCAGAAACTCGGCCGGCATTATCACAAGATTCCGCAGTACATCAAAGAGATCTCCGGAAAGTATCCGCGGATCATCAGCGACTATTTCCTGCGGCATTATCGAATCAATCTCGAACTGGATAACCTGCGCATTCACGAGGAACTTCCCCGTGAACTGGAATGCCTCTTCGATTCGCCCCTGGGCAAGTTCGGTTTCGCCATGGACCGCGCCCTGCTGACCGAAGTCATCGAGTGTTACTACGGCGGCACCCTGGTCGCCAATCGCGACACGCCGCCGATCAGCAGCTCCGAGCAACGCATGCTCGACCGCCTCGGCCTGGACGTGGTCGACCTGTTCGGCCGCGCCCTGCTGATGGGTGAGTCGGTGGGCCGCCTGCAGCAGATCGACCCCACCTACGAAGAGGTGCAGTGGGAGTATGTGGCCGAGTTCAGCTACGTCAGCCACCTGACTGGCGAACGCTCCTCGCTCTACCTCTACCTGGACAATCCGCTGGCGGACGAACTGACCCGCCGCCTCGCCGGCCCGCCACCGCCGCGAGTGACCGGCAACCCGGTCGAGCACATCAAGCACCTGCCGCTGCGCCTGGATTGCGTGGTCGCCGCCGCCAGGATGCCGCTCTCGCAGGTGCTCGGCCTGGAGCCTGGCGATGTGCTGACGATCCGCCCGCTGGACCGCGTCGAGGTCCGCGTGAACCAGCAGAAGCTGTTCCGCGGCGCCATCTTCGAAGACGACGGCACCCTCTTCCTCTCCTCCCTGGAAAGCGTGAAAAACCCATGACCGGTTCTCTCTCCGACTCCGAGTTCGAGTCGCTGATCAACGATGGCGACCTCGACCTGACCCAGGATGCCGCCGACATTCCCGCCGAGCCCGTGCGCGCTTCGCTGCCGCAACAGGACCTGAGCTTCTTCGGCAAGATTCCGGTGAACGTCACCCTGGAAGTCGCCTCGGTGGAGATTTCCCTGAAGGAGCTGATGGATGTGGACGCCAACAGCGTGATCATCCTCGACAAGCTCGCCGGCGAGCCGCTGGACGTGAAGGTCAACGGCGCGCTGTTCGCCAAGGCCGAAGTGGTGGTGATGAACGGCAACTACGGCCTGCGCGTGCTCGAACTGTGCGGCGCCAGCCTCGACGCCCTGACTGCCTGATGATGCGGCGCCGCTCCCTGACAGGCAGATCGCTGGCCACGCTGGGCCTGCTCATCGCCGCACTCTGCCCGCTCTACGCGCAGGCAGCCGGCGGCGAGGTCACGCTGTTCAACCTGCACGACACGGCGGACGGCCAGGCCTTCAGCGTCAAGCTGCAGATCCTCATCGTCATGACGCTGCTGGGCTTCCTCCCGGCGATGCTCATGCTGATGACCTGCTTCACCCGCTTCGTCATCGTGCTGGCGATCCTCCGCCAGGCCATCGGCCTGCAGCAGAGCCCGCCGAACAACGTGCTGGTGGGCATCGCCCTGATCATGACGCTGCTGGTGATGCGCCCGGTGTGGCAGGACATCTACGCCAACGCCTACCAGCCCTTCGAGGCCGACCAGATCAGCCTGGAAGACGGCCTCGGTCGCGCCAAGCAGACGCTGAGCCGCTTCATGCTGGCGCAGACCAACCGTACCTCGCTGGAAACCATGGTCTCGCTGGCCGGCGAAACCCTGCCGGAGAAACTGGATGACCTGGACTTCTCCCTGCTGCTGCCGTCCTTCGTGCTCAGCGAGCTGAAGACCGCGTTCCAGCTGGGCTTCATGATCTTCATCCCGTTCCTGGTGATCGACCTGGTGGTGGCCAGCGTGCTGATGGCGATGGGCATGATGATGCTCTCGCCAATGATGATATCGCTGCCGTTCAAGCTGATGATCTTTGTGCTGGTGGACGGCTGGGCCCTGATGATGGGCACGTTGACCAGCAGCGTGCAGCCGTTCTAGCGGCCTTGCGGAGAACGCCATGCTCACCCCGGAAAGCGCCGTCGATATCGTCTCCAATGCCGTGCACATCACCGCGCTGATCGTCTGCGTGCTGATCGTGCCGAGCCTGCTCGGCGGCCTGCTGGTCAGCATTTTCCAGGCCGCCACGCAGATCAACGAACAGATGCTCAGCTTCCTGCCGCGCCTGCTGATCACCCTGGGGATGCTGGTATTCGCCGGGCATTGGATCCTGCGCACCCTCTCCGAACTGTTCATCGAGTCGTTCCATCAGGCAGGCCGCCTGGTCGGCTGATGCCATGCAGCAAGGTGCATCCATTCTGCAGGCGTTCGACACCCTGCAACTCCTGCAGGCCTGGTGGTGGCCCTTCTGCCGGATCATGGCGGTGTTCGCCCTGACGCCGATCTTCAGCCACAAGGCGATCCCCATGCGCCTGCGCATTCTCCTCGGCCTGGCGCTGACCGTCGCCCTCGGTGCCGCGCTGCCGCGCCCGCCGGCCATCGATCCGCTGTCCGCCCAGGGCCTGCTGGTAGCGCTGGAGCAGATCGCCTTCGGCCTGATGCTGGGGCTTTCGCTGATGCTGGTGTTCACCGTGTTCACCCTGGTGGGCGACGTGATTTCCACCCAGCTCGGCCTGAGCATGGCGGTGTACAACGACCCCATGAACGGCGTGTCGTCGTCCTCGATCCTCTACCAGCTGTACTTCATCCTGCTGGTGTTCCTGTTCCTCTCCATCGACGGCCACCTGCTGGTGGTGAGCATCCTCTACCAGAGCTTCGTCTACTGGCCGGTGGGCAGCGGCCTGCATTACCTGGGGCTGGAGTCGGTGGCCGGCAGCCTGGCCTGGGTGTTCGCCGCCGCGGTGCTGATCACCCTGCCGGTGGTGTTCTGCATGACCCTGGTGCAGTTCTGCTTCGGCCTGCTCAACCGCATCTCGCCGGCGCTGAACCTGTTCTCCCTGGGTTTTCCCATGGCGATCCTGGCGGGCCTTGCGTGCATCTGGCTGACCCTGCCGGACATCCCCGAGAACTACCTGAAGCTCACCCGCCAGCTGCTCGACGCCATCGGCGTGATCTTCCGCGAGGGCGGCCATGGCTGAGCAGCACAGCGCCCAGGAAAAGACCGAAGAGGCCTCCCAGCAGAAGCTCAGGAAGAGCCGCGAGGACGGCCAGGTCAGCCGCTCCAAGGACCTCTCCACCACGCTCTCGCTGCTGGCCACGCTGATCGCCCTGAAGTTCTGCGTGGAGCATTTCTACGACGGCCTGAAGCAGGGCTTCGCGCTGTCCTTCATCGACCTGAGGAACAGCGAGATCGGCCTCGACGACCTGCCGCTGGTGCTTGGCCACCACCTGGTGCTGTTCATCACCACGCTGCTGCCGCTGCTGGTCACGCCGCTGCTGGTGGTGCTGTTCTCGATGATCCCCGGCGGCTGGATCTTCTCCAGCAAGAACTTCATGCCCAAGCTGTCCAAGCTCAATCCCATTACCGGGCTCGGACGCATCTTCTCGCTGCAGAACTGGACCGAGCTGGCCAAGTCGCTGCTGAAGATCGCCGTGCTGATCGCCGTCGCCCTCTACCAGCTGCACGGTGCCCTGCCCGGCCTGCTCGCCTTGCAGCGCGGCGACGTGCGCACGGCCATCGCCACGGCCTTCGGCACCTTCTACGACATCACCCTGTCACTGCTGGTGGTGTTCATCCTGTTCTCGGTCATCGACATCCCGATCCAGTACTTCTTCTTCAAGAAGAAGCTGCGCATGACCAAGCAGGAGCGCAAGGAAGAGCACAAGAACCAGGAAGGCCGCCCGGAAGTGAAGGCGCGCATCCGCCAGTTGCAGCGCCAGCTGGTGCACCGGCAGATCAGCAAGACGATCAAGACCGCCGACGTGGTGATCGTCAACCCGGTGCACTTCGCCGTGGCGCTGCGCTACGACCCGAAGAAGGCCCAGGCGCCCTACGTGGTCGCCAAGGGCCTCGACGAGACCGCGCTGTACATCCGCAAGATGGCCAAGGCCCACGACCTGGAAGTGCTCGAACTGCCGCCGCTGGCCCGTGCGATCTACGCCACCACCCAGGTGAACCAGCAGATTCCTGCGCAGCTGTACAAGGCCGTCGCCCACGTACTCACCTACATCCTCCAGCTCAAGGCCTGGCGCTCCGGTCGCCGTGAACGCCCGGAGCTGATCCAGAACGTCCCCATTCCCGAAGAACTGCTGAACAGAGTCTGACCATGCGCCTACTGCAGTCACTATTGCCGACCTTCCAGAGCGGCCGCATCGGCATCCCGCTGATCATCCTTTCGATCCTCTCGATGATCATCCTGCCGCTGCCGCCGCTGGTGCTGGACGCCCTGTTCACCTTCAACATAGTGGTCGCCATCCTGGTGCTGCTGGTCAGCGTGTCGTCGAAGAGCCCGCTGGACTTCTCGCTGCTGCCCACCGTGATCCTGGTCACCACGCTGCTGCGCCTGACCCTCAACGTCGCCTCCACCCGCGTGGTGCTGCTCGACGGCCACACCGGCACGGGCGCAGCGGGCAAGGTGATCGAGGCCTTCGGCCACGTGGTGATCGGCGGCAACTTCATCGTCGGCCTGATCGTCTTCGTGATCCTGATGATCATCAACTTCATGGTCATCACCAAGGGCGGCGAGCGTATCTCCGAGGTCACCGCGCGCTTCACCCTGGACGCCCTGCCCGGCAAGCAGATGGCCATCGACGCCGACCTCAATGCCGGCCTGATCGACCAGAACGAAGCCAAGCGCCGCCGCTCGGAAGTGGCCAAGGAAGCCGACTTCTACGGTGCGATGGACGGCGCCTCGAAGTTCGTCCGTGGCGACGCCATCGCCGGCATCCTGATCCTGCTGATCAACCTGTTCGGCGGCCTCGCCATCGGCGTGTTCGTCTACGACCTGCCCGCCGGCGCAGCCTTCCAGCGCTACGCCCTGCTGACCATCGGCGACGGCCTGGTGGCGCAGATCCCGGCACTGCTGCTGTCCACCGCCGCGGCGATCATCGTCACGCGGGTCAACGAGTCCGCGGAAATCACCAGCCTGGTGCGCCGGCAGATGCTCGCCTCGCCGTCGCTGCTGTACACCGTCGCCGGCATCCTCGTGGTGCTCGGCCTGGTGCCGGGCATGCCGCACACCGCCTTCTTCGCCTTCGCCGCGCTGGTGGCGTTCATCGCCTGGCGGCTGTCGCTGGCCGGCCCGCCCATCGAGGCGCAGACGCTGGAGCAGACCCAGGCCCTGACGCACGCGATGGACCAGGAAAAGGCGCAACAGCTGGCCTGGGAAGACATTCCGCTGGTGGAGCGGCTGTCGATCTCGCTGGGCTACAAGCTGGTCAGCCTGGTCAACGAGGCCAGCGGCGCGCCGCTGCCGCAGCGGATTCGCGGCGTGCGCCAGACGCTCTCGGAGAACCTCGGCTTCCTCCTGCCGGAAGTGCAGATCCGCGACAGCCTGCGCCTGAAGGCCTCGCAGTACGCCATCCACATCAACGGCGAGCGCATCGACGGCGCGGAAATCCACGCCGACCGGCTGATGGCGATTCCCTCGCCGGAGCTGTACGGCGAGATCGACGGCATCCTCGGCGTCGACCCGGCGTACCGCATGCAGGTGGTGTGGATTCTGCCGGCCGACAAATCCCGCGCGCTGAACCTGGGCTACCAGGTGATCGACTGCGCCAGCGTGGTTGCCACGCACCTGAACAAGGTGGTGCGCGAGCACCTGCCGGACATCTTCAAGCACGACGACGTCGAACACCTGATGCAGCGCCTGACCCTGCAGGCGCCCAAGCTCGCCGAAGCGCTGAAGGCACAGTTGAGCTACTCGCAGCAGCACCGGGTGTTCCGCCAGCTGCTGCAGGAGGAAGTGCCGCTCAAGGACATCGTCACCATCGCCAGCGCCCTGCTCGAAGGCAGCGAGACCACCAAGGACCCGGTGCTGCTGGCCTCCGACGTGCGCTATGCGCTGCGTCGCAGCATCGTCTCGTCGATCGCCGGCGACCGTCCGGAGCTGACCGTGTTCGTCCTGGAGAACGCCCTGGAAAACACCCTGCTCGGCGCCCTGAGCATCGCCCAGCAGGCCGGCCCGGTGAGCCTGGACAACATCCCGGTGGAGCCCAGCCTGCTCAACCAGCTGCAGCACAGCATGCCGGTGGTGAAGGAAAAACTGCGCAAGGAAGGCCACCCGCCGATCCTCACCGTGATGCCGCAATTGCGGCCGCTGCTGGCGCGCTATGCGCGGGTGTTCAGCCCGGGGCTGCACGTGCTGTCGCAGAACGAGATTCCGGAGCGGGTGGGGGTGCAGATACTGGGGACGCTGGGGTGATGGGGTCTGGCGGAGCGGGTGCTTTTCTGAGCGTTCGCCGCGGGGTCTCCCCCTCACCCTAACCCTCTCCCAATGGGAGAGGGGACTGTCTGCAGCGGGCTGATATTTCCACGCTCGCCGACTGACTCCGGAATAGCCACAACACACCGATCGGCCCCCTCTTCCCCTGGGAGAGGGCTGGGGTGAGGGCCCGCCCGAGCGCCGAACTACCCCTCCCGAAGATCCATCACGATAACCGCGCCCGCCCCAACAGACTGCGGTTGAAGCTCACCGACATCGACGTCACCAGCTCGGTAAACGCCGCACTCGGCCGATCCAGCTTGAACCCCTGCTCGAAGCGCGCGTTCTTGGCATCCTTCTTCGACCACTGGCAGATCGCAGTGATATCCACCGAACGGGTGTGATCCTCACGCACCGGAATCTCCAGGCGCATGTCGTAGCAACTGCCCGGCGCCAGCGGTTCCTCCGTCACCAGCCGCAACCCGCCCATCGAGACATCGAGTACCGTCCCCATGGCATCGCCGCTCAGGCGGTTGGTCACGTTGATCTGGCCGATGTGGCGGAAGGTCAATCGACGGTGCTTGCGCATGCTGGCCTCTTGTAGGGATCGGGCTCTGGGACGGACGGGGAAGAAAAACGCGCGCGCATCCTAGCAGCGCCAGTCGCTCAAACGAACTCAAAAGCTATCAACTGGCCAGTATTTGCGGCAGATCCCACTCGCCTTCCATCGCCGCGCGCGCCGCTGCAGCAATGCAACGGATATTCTGCAAACTGCGCTGCACGCTTGCATGGAGTGCTGCGATTTTGCACACACCCCTTCAGCACCCCCGCGGCGCACGGGCGTTTCAGGCTGGCATGCAACATGCCTTGCTCTCCCTGCGGGCCGCCGAGTGGCCGCACCGTCGTGTAGGGAATCTGCATTGGAGATCTGCCTTGGAGGGAGAAATGGACCCGCTAAAACTGCTGCTGGACAGAGGCCTGTTGCTGTCCGACAGCCTGACGTCCCAGGGACGCTTCATCGAAGTCTCCGCCGAGCAGACCGACCAGCTCGGGTACCCGCCTGGCTCGCTGGACGGCCAGGGTGCCGAACTGATCTACACCGCCGACTCGCTGAACGCGCTGATGCAGCTGTTTGCCAACCCGCCGGCCGATGAGCGCGTGCAGGACCTCGAGTTGACCCTGATCCGCCACAGCGGCGGCCTGCTGCCGGTGCTCGCCAGCGGCGTGCTGCAATGGCGCGACGGCGAGCCGGCGCGCCTGCATCTGGTGAAGATGCCGCTGGGGCCGGTCAGTCGTCGCCTGGGCGAGCTGCAGAGCGCCAATGAAGTGATGAGCCAGATGCTCTTCAGCGCGCGAGTGGCCTACTGGTGCATCGAGTTCGCGGAGTCGGTGGACGTGCGCGAGACGCCCGACGAGATTGTCCGCCAGGTGTTCGAGAACCGCTCCTACTGGCGCATGTGCAACCGCGCCATGGCCAACATCTACGAGATGCCCGCCGACGTCGATTTCAGCGAACAGCCGGTGCGCCTGTACTGGCCGCGCAGCCCGGCCAACGAGGAGTTCGTGCGGCGCCTGATCGAGGCGGAATTCCACGTCGATGGCGCGCTGTCGGTGGACCGCCGTCATGACGGCTCGCCGGCCTACGTGGAGAACGACGTGCGCGCCAGCATCCACAACGGCCGCCTGCTGCGCATGTGGGGCAGCCTGCGCGACGTCAGCCAGGAGCTGCGCATGCAGCACGACGCCGAGCAGCGTATCGAAGCACTGCGCCGGGTGTTCGACGCGGTGCCCGACGCGGTGCTGGTGATCGACGAGGCGGCCCAGCCGCAATGGCGCAACGCGGCCTTCGAGCAGACCTTCGGCATCACCCGCGCCGCCGGCCTGGCCTCGACACTGAACCGCATGCCGCTGCCCGAACGCACCTGGCAGGTGCTCGACCTGCCGGACCAGTTCGGCAACTACCAGTCCTTCAACAGCCACTGCTCGCGCATCCTCATCCGCGAGGGCGTGGCCTGGCGCGTCTTCGTGCTGCGCTTGGCGAACAAGGCGACGGAGCTACATCCATGAGCAAAGAAGCATGAGCGAAGAAGGCTTCTTCGCGCCGCTACGGATGGGCATGCGCTCCTCGGTCAGCGCGTCCGGGGAGATGCTCTCCGCGCTGCTGGAGACGCCGGCGTTGCATGCCCTGCTCGACAGCTTCAGCGAGGCGCTGATCGTCTGCGACGGCGACTCGCGGGTGCGCTTCATCAACCTGGCGGCGGAGCGGGTCAACCGCGTCACCCGCGTCGATGTGCTGGGCCTGCCCGACGTGGACTTCTTCCAGCGCTCGGCGCTGCAGTTCGACGATTTCCAGCAGGCTCTGCGCCGTGGCGGCAAGAGTGCACTGACCCGCTCCCGCGATGGCCGGGTGTTCCTCACCCGCGCCCAGGCCGTGCCCACCGGTGCCTACGAGAAGCCCTACAACCTGCTGATCCAGCGCGAATACGAGCCGGGCACCGCCGGCAGCCTGCGCAGCCCCTCCGGGCGCGCCTCGACCACGGACCTGCAGGGCCTGGGCGACCCGCAGGACAATGCGCTGCACATGTCGCCGCTGCTCTCCTCCATCGCCGACATGGGCGTTCGCGCCTTCCGCCGCCGCGCGCGCCTGCTGCTGCTCGGCGAGCCCGGCGTCGGCAAGACCGCCATCGCCCGGCACATCCACCGCGCCGCCGGCTGGGGCGACCGGCCCTTCATCGACGTGAACTGCGCGAGCATCCCGGAAACCCTGTTCGAGTCGGAAATGTTCGGCTACGAGCGCGGCGCCTTCACCGGCGCATTGCAATCGGGCAAGCGCGGCTATATCGAGAGCGCCTCGGGCGGCACGCTGTTCCTCGACGAAATCGGCGAGATCCCGCTGCAGGTACAGGCCAAGCTGCTCAAGTTCCTGGAAGACGGCACCATCCAGCCGGTGGGTTCACCGCTGTCGAAACAGGTCCAGGTGCAGGTGATCGCCGCCACCAACAAGGACCTGCGCGCCCAGGTCGCGGCCGGCGAATTCCGCGCCGACCTCTACTACCGCCTGGCCGTGCTGCCGGTGGAAATCCCGCCGCTGCGCGCCCACCGCGACGACCTGCCAGTGCTGATGGACATCCTCCTGGCACGGATCAACCGCGACCGCCAGCCGCCGCTGCGGTTGTCCTCGGCATGCCGCGAACGCCTGCTGGGCTATGACTACCCTGGCAACATCCGTGAGCTGGTGAACATCTTCGAACGCCTGGCGGTACTGGCCGACGATGTCGCCGATGAACTGCACCTGCCGCCGGAGCTGCTCGGCGCACCGCCGGCCGGCAGCCCCGTCGCGCTCGACGAACCGGCTGCGGCCATCGACGACCAGCCGCTCAAGGCCCAGGTGCAGCGCTACGAACGCCAGGTCATCCTGCGCGCGGTGCGCCTGTGCGGTAGCAAGCGCAAGGCGGCGATCCACCTGGGCATCGACGTCGGCACGCTGATCCGCAAGTTGCAGCGGGACGACTGAGCGCCGCCTGACACAGCGCGCCTTGTACCGAAGCCCCTCACCCTAACCCTCTCCCAGAGGGAGAGGGGACTGATCGGCGCAAGCTTCACCTAACGAGCTCGCCGGCTACCCCCAGCTTTCAGAGCGCTCCAGACGGCCCCCTCTCCCTCTGGGAGAGGGCTGGGTGAGGGCAGCCGCAGGCACCGAGGTACGACAAGGTTCGCGAACAAGGACTAAGCACTCCCTTCTCTCCTGCAAAAGCCCACCATCCATGCATCCGCGGGACTACCCGGTCACGCGGCTTTTACGCATCCAGCACAAATGCCCCTGCGACAATCCACCGCTGCATCCCTGCCTACAGCCGTTGTCATTTCTGCTTACACCTCTGATCTCGTATTTTTACTTTTCCTTTAAATTTCAATTACTTAACTATTTGGCACAGTCTGTGCCCTGTCTCCTTCGACCCGTGACCGTGCGCGGGTCCTCGAATCGCGCTGGCGCTCCTGACCGAGAGAGCCGGCAGTTCTGGAGGCACAAGAATAATGCTCATCACAGGTATCAAGAGCCGGCCGGTCTACGACCAGTTGCGCCCGCTCGCCGGTGGCAACCACCACATCATCGCCGGCCAGGGCAGCGGCGGCAGCGCCATGCTCCGTCTGCTCGCCGAAATGCCGCGCACCGCGCCCATCCGCGTGCTGTATTCCAGCGAATCCTTCTCCGGCCAGGATCACCTCGCCGCCCTGCGCGACATCACTGACGTCGAGCTTTCGATCTACCCGAGCAACCGCGCGCTGGTCGACGACCTGCACGCCCTGCTGGGCCAGTCGCGCATGGGCACCCGCCTGTACCTGGCCGGCTCCGAGAGCTTCATCGGCACCGCCATGCAGGCCGCCGACGCGATCAACCTGAACAAGGACGAAGTGCTGCGCGAGCACGCCGGCTCCTTCGTCCGTCGCGTCTGGTGCGTGCATTGCGACGGCTACACCGAGAACGTCACCCAGCGCGTCTTCGACTGCCCGCATTGCGCCCGCACCCTGGTGGTCCGCGACCACTACTCCCGCCGCCTCGCCGCCTTCCAGGCCGTGAAGGCTGACGCCGAAGTCCCCGGCGAACTGCCGGAAGCCGAGGAGCTCGACACATGAGCCAGTCCAACGGAACCCTGAATGTCCGCGTTACCCATATCGAGCAGGTGACCCCGGAGATCAAGCGCTTCACCCTGGCCTCCACCGACGGCGCGCACCTGACCCCATTCTCCGGCGGCAGCAACGTCGTGGTGCTGATGCCCCACGCGGCCGGCACCTACCGCAACGCCTACTCGCTGATGAGTTCGCCCTACGACGCCAGCGCCTACCAGATCGCCGTGCGCCGCGTGGAAGAAGGCCGTGGCGGCTCGAAACACATGCACGACGTGGTGAAGGAAGGCGACGAGCTGGAAATCCTCCGCCCGGTGAACCTGTTCCCGCTGAGCAAGCACGCGCGCCTGCACCTGTTCATCGCCGGCGGCGTGGGCATCACCCCGGTGTGCTCGCAACTGGCCGAACTGCGCCTGCGCGGCACGCCCTTCGAAGTGCACCTGGCGGTGCGCGGCGATGCCCATGCGCGCCTGGGCGAAGAACTGCTGCAGGAATACGGCGATGCCGTGCGCCTGTACCGCGACGACCGTGGCGAGCGCCTGGACATTTCCGCCGTGCTGGCCGACCGGCCGCTGGGCAGCGACGTCTACGTCTGCGGCCCCGAGGGCATGATCCAGGCGACGATCGACGCCGCCCACGCCCACGGCTGGACCGACAGCCACATCCACTACGAGCGCTTCCTCGAACAGGGCAGCGTCGGCGAGGCGTTCCAGGTCACCCTGGCGCGCAGCGGCGCGACCATCAACGTGTCGCCCGACCAGAGCCTGCTGGAGGCCGTCGAGGCTGCCGGCCACGACATCCCGTACCTGTGCCGCGGCGGCGCCTGCGGCATGTGCGAGACCAACGTCCTCGAACTGGAGGGCGAAATCCTCCACACCGACGACTGGCTGTCCGACGAGGACAAGGCCGCCAACAAGAAAATCATGCCCTGCGTGTCGCGTGCCAAGTGCTCGCGGCTGGTCATCGACTGCTGAGCCGGAGAACGACCATGACCATCCAATTCCGCCCCGACGAAACCTACCGCGACGATTACACCTACGCCAACAGCCAGGCCTGCATCGACCGCGCGCCCTGGCCCTTCCCGGACGACGAGTACATGTACTCGATGAACCTGGAGCCGCACGTCAGCGTGGGCAACGATGCCTTCCGCGCGGTGTTCGACATCGACGAGCACTACATCAGCGAGTGCCGCGACCGTGCGATCACCCTGGAGAAGGACCCGGGTATGCACTACGTCTCCGCGCCACACATGATGGAGGCGCAGTGGGACCTGCTCGAGCTGATCATGGAGTCCTATGCCAAGGACTACCCGGAGTACTTCTCCCTGGAGAAGGACGGCACCCGCTGGCACTGGACCAACAAGCTGCTGAACATCGACGACACCTTCACCTTCGGTGATCCGGCGACCCTGCCCTACGAGCCGATGGAGTACGTCACCCGCCAGGCCCAGGGCGACTGGGTATTGCAGGAAGAACGCGACGGCACCCTGTACTGGGGCGCGGGCATCGCCACCCAGCGCGCCGACTACTCGCTGCGTTTCAACCTGGGCATGGCCTGGCACGAGTTCCACGGCCCGGTGCCGCTGGTGAAGGAAACCGGCATGCTCGACCGCGCGTTGAAGTTCCTCCTGCGTCTGCGCAACGGCCACCCGGTGCGCCGCCTGAACTGGTCGCTGACCGTCAACCCGCGCCTGGACGTGTCCGCCGAGTCCCTGCCCGAGTGGGCGCCGGACCGCACCACGGTGACCGCCGAGAACGCCGGGAAAAAGGTCTACTTGCGCATCGAGCTGCAGCCGCTGCACCGTCTGCCGCGCAGCAATGCCATCGTGTTCCCGATCCGCACCTACCTGCTGAGCCTGGAAGACATCGCCACCAACCCGGCGTGGGCCAAGCGCATGCACCGCGTGCTCAAGTCCCTCAACCAGGAACTGGTCGACTACAAGGGCTTCACCCGCTACCACCAGCAGGCGGTGGAGTGGCTCTCGCAGTTCGACGACGGCCAATAACGGTCGCGCAGCACACACAACTACAACCCCGAAAAGGGAACCGGCGGGCGTCGTGAGGCCCGCCGGACGAATGCCTTCTGCCCATCAACCCCTGAGAGGAAACAACGATGAGTGGGTCCCCTGCCAAGCGTGCCGCTGGCGTTACCGATCAAGACGCCGAGCAGCTCGCTGCCCTCGGCTACAGCTCCAACTTCGAACGCAGCATGGGCCTGTGGGAGAACTTCTCCCTGGGCTTCACCTACCTGTCGCCGGTCGTCGGCGTCTACACCCTGTTCGGCCTGTGCCTGGCCGCAGGCGGTCCGCCGATGTTCTGGACCTACCTGCTGATCGGCCTGGGCCAGTTGCTGGTGTGCCTGGTGTTCTGCGAAGTGGTCTCGCAATTCCCCATCTCCGGGGGCGTCTACCCCTGGGCCCGTCGCCTGGTGGGCAAGCGCTGGGCGTGGATGGTCGGCTGGGTGTATGCCTGGGCGTTGTGTACCTCCATTGCCGGCATCGCCGTGGGTGCCAGCCCGTACATGGCCGCCATGCTCGGTTTCGACATGCACGGCAACGCCGCCATCGGCATCGCCCTCGGCCTGATCGCCCTGTCCACCGTGCTCAACCTGTCCGGCACCAAGCTGCTCGCCCGCGTCGCCATGTTCGGCTTCATCTGCGAGCTGGGCGGTGCACTGCTGGTGGGCGGCTACCTGCTGATCTTCGAACGCCACAACGACTTCAGCGTGCTGTTCAACACCTTCGACATCAAGGTCGACGGCAGCTACTGGCCGGCCTTCCTCGCCGCATCGCTGGCGGGCCTGTTCCAGTACTACGGCTTCGAAGCCTGCGGTGACGTCGCCGAGGAGACCCCGAACCCCGGCAGGATGATCCCCAAGACCATGCGCATGACCATCTACATCGGTGGTGCGGCGGCGATGTTCGCCTGCCTGGCGCTGATCCTCTCGGTGCCGGATATCCAGCGCGTGATCAACGGCGAAGACACCGATCCGGTGACCACCATCCTCGCCAACGCCTTCGGCCCGGTAGGTTCGAAGCTGGTGATGGCGGTGGTGATGGTGTCGTTCGTCTCCTGCGTGCTGAGCCTGCAGGCCGCCGCCAGCCGCCTGCTGTTCGCCTATGCCCGCGACGAGATGATCGTCGGCAGCAAGGCCCTGTCGAAGCTCAACAGCAACCACGTACCGGCGGTCGCGCTGATGGTGGCGGGCGTGATGCCGGCAGCCATCGTCTGCCTGGGCCTGTTCATGGCCGACGCCGTGGCCACCATCGTCGGCTTCGCCGCGATCGGCATCTACATCGCGTTCCAGCTGATCGTCGTCGCCGCGCTGATCGCCCGCGCCAAGGGCTGGGCACCGGGTGGCCAGTTCACCCTGGGCAAGTGGGGCGTGCCGGTGAACGTCGCTGCGCTGATCTATGGCGTGGCGGCGATCACCAACATGGTCTGGCCGCGCACCCCGGACGCGCCCTGGTACATGAACTACTCGATGATCCTCACCACGGTGATCGTGCTCGGCGCCGGCCTGCTCTACATGCTGCTGGCCAAGCCCTACGACAAGGGCACTGCGCCAGCGGGCGACGCCCACCGGATTTCCCGCCGCCAACCATCCGTGCGCGCTGCGGGCGCGCTGACCGAACCGGCTTGATCGCAACGTTGACGCAATTCGGGCCATACGCCTGAGGGGCTGCGTCTGGAGCGCCACCTTTCCCCGGTGACGCTCCCCCGCGTTTGCGCAACGGACCCTCCATCCCCGCGATGGCCGGTCCGTTTTTTTATGGGCGAGGTAAAACACTTTTGCAGGAGCGGACTCCGTCCGGGCTGTTCCACCGGCCAGCTCGGAACCGATGATGCTGTGCTGCGTCTTCGCCGCGCCTGATCGTCGCACCATTCCTGCCTGAAATTTCCCCACGTGATTTGCGGCCGACGCCCCGCCAATCGTCGCTTTCGTGCATCTTTTTCAGCGTCTTCCGATCAACCGTCTATCGTGTGTAATGGTGCGAGCCAGGCACAAGATATTGATGCCGGTCAGTCTTCTGTGTCTACATATTGGGTCTACTCGCGCTCCTTTGCGCCTGCCACCCAACCGACAGGAGGTTATTTCTCGGATGGCCAAGACCGATGCGCGCCCCCGCGGCGCCGACCAAGGAGTTCTCGCCCTGCAACCTGCCTCGCAGGACATCTGGGACAGCAAGTACCGCCTCAAGCACAAGAGCGGGAAACCCATCGACGGCAGCGTCGACGAGACCTGGCAGCGGGTCGCCCGTGCCCTGGCCGACGTCGAGGCGAACAAGGCCCTGCGCGAGCACTGGTACGAGCGCTTCCTCTGGGCATTGCGCAATGGCGCGATCCCTGCCGGGCGGATCATCTCCAACGCCGGCGCCCAGGGACACAAGCCGGCCACCTCGACCATCAACTGCACCGTGTCCGGAATCATCCGCGACTCCATGGACGACATCCTGGAGAAGGTCCACGAGGCCGGCCTGACCCTCAAGGCCGGCTGCGGCATCGGCTACGAATTCAGCACCCTGCGCCCGCGTGGCGCCTACGTTTCCGGTGCAGGCGCGCACACCAGCGGGCCGCTGTCGTTCATGGATATCTACGACAAGATGTGCTTCACCGTCAGCTCCGCCGGCGGCCGCCGCGGCGCGCAGATGGGCACCTTCGACGTCAGCCATCCGGATGTACGCGAGTTCATCCGCGCCAAGCGTGAAGACGGCCGCCTGCGCCAGTTCAACCTCAGCCTGCTGATCACCGACGGCTTCATGGCGGCGGTGGAGAACGACGAGGACTGGCCGCTGATCTTCCCGATCCACGAGAAGGAGCGCGACGAGGTCGACCTCAAGGCCCCGGACGAAGTCGTCTGGCGCGATTGGCCGGTGCACGACAACTACCTGGTCGGAGACGACGGCCGCGTGGCGTGCAAGGTCTACGGCCGGGTCAAGGCGCGGCACCTGTGGGACATGATCATGGTGTCCACCTACGACTACGCCGAGCCCGGCTTCATCCTCATCGACCGGGTCAACGAGATGAACAACAATTGGTGGTGCGAGGCGATCCGCGCCACCAATCCGTGCGGCGAGCAGCCGCTGCCGCCCTACGGCTCCTGCCTGCTGGGCTCGGTGAACCTGACCACCTTCGTGGTGGATGCCTTCGGCGGCAACGCGCGCTTTGACTGGGAGCGCTACCGCGAAGTGGTCCGCGTCTTCACCCGCATGCTCGACAACGTGGTGGAGATCAACGGCCTGCCGTTGGAACAGCAACGTGCGGAAATCCTCGGCAAGCGTCGCCACGGCATGGGCTTCCTCGGCCTGGGCTCGGCGCTGACCCTGCTCAAGCTGCGCTACGGCAGCCCGGAAGCCTGCGTGTTCACCGAGGAAGTGGCGCGCGAGATGGCCCTGGTCGGCTGGGAAGTGGCGCTGGAGTTGTCCCGCGAGAAAGGCCCGGCGCCGGCGCTGGTCAAGGAATACGAAGTCACCGCCGAGATGCTGCGCAAGCGGCCGGAAATGAAGGCCGATGGCTTCAAGGTCGGCGACAAGGTCGCAGGACGCGTGCTCCACGCCAAGTACTCGCGCTACATGCAGCGTGTCGCCGAGCATGCGCCGCAGCTGATCGAGGAACTGGCCCAGCATGGTGCGCGCTTCACCCACCACAGCTCCATCGCGCCCACCGGCACCATCAGCCTGAGCCTCGCCAACAATGCCTCCAACGGTATCGAGCCGAGCTTTGCGCACCATTACTCGCGCAATGTGATCCGCCCGGGCCGCAAGACCAAGGAGAAGATCTCGGTCTTCAGCTACGAGCTGCTGGCCTACCGCGACCAGATCGACCACCACGCCGTGCCGGGCGCGGAGGAGGAGAAGCACCGCCTGCCGGACTACTTCATCACCGCCGACGACATCACCCCGCAGCAGCACGTGGACATCCAGGCCGCCGCGCAGAAGTGGATCGATTCGTCGATCTCCAAGACCGCCAACGTCCCCACCGACTATCCGTTCGAAGACTTCAAGGACATCTACCTCTACGCCTGGCGCCAGGGCCTGAAGGGCTGCACCACCTTCCGCTTCAACCCGGCGGCCTTCCAGGGCGTGCTGGTCAAGGAGTCGGACCTGGAGAAGACGGTGTACCGCTTCGAGCTGGAAGATGGCAGCGTGGTGGAGCTCAAGGGCAACGAGGAAGTGGAGTACGACGGTGAGATCCATACCGCCGCCAACCTCTTCGACGCCCTGAAAGAAGGCTATTACGGCAAGTACTGATACCCCTGGAGAATGCTATGAGCGTCAAGATCAACCAGAAGATCAAAGGCTTCCAGGTGGTGGACGTGGCCGAGGAAAAGGCCCGTGTGGAAGCCGCCGCGGCCGCCGCCGTGGTGAAGATGGACGAAACCCTGCAGCGCCCCGAGCTGCTGGTGGGCGCCACTTACAAGATCAAGTCACCGCTGTTCGAGCACGCGCTGTACGTGACCATCAACGACGTGGTGCTCAACCCGGATACGCCGTATGAGCAGCGCCGGCCCTTCGAGATCTTTATCAACTCGAAGAACATGGACCACTTCCAGTGGATCGTCGCGCTCACCCGGATCATGTCCGCGGTGTTCCGCAAGGGCGGCGACTGCACCTTCCTGGTCGAAGAAATGAAAGCCGTGTTCGACCCACGCGGCGGCTACCTGAAGCGCGGCGGCATCTATATGCCGTCGATCGTCGCCGAAATCGGCGCGGTCATCGAGCGCCACATGGTTGCCATCGGCCTGATGGAAGGCCCGCAGCTGGACGAGGAACAGCGCCTGTACCTCGCCGAAAAGCGCGCCGCCTACGAAGCCGCCCAAGGCACTAACAAGGCCGAACCCGGCGAAGGCTTCCCCGCCGGCGCTCAGCTTTGCGGCAAGTGCAACACCATGGCGGTGGTGCAGATGGACGGCTGCGCCACCTGCCTGAACTGCGGGCATTCGAAGTGTGGGTGAGACGGAGCGACGCGACGTATACGTCGCGCCGGCGAACGCCTGCCCATGGATGGCCAGGCTGGGGTTGAACTCGAGCAGAGGAGCAACGGCAAGGATGCCAGCTCCGAATTAGATCTTTACGACGCCCGCACTCGTCGCCCGGCGAACGACCGGCCATGGATGGCCGGGCCGGGGCTGACCTTGAGCAGAGGAACATTGGCAGGGATGCCAGCTACGAGCTAGATCTTTACGCCACCCGATTCACGCCGGGTTGTTCTTTTGTAGGAGCGAGCCGTCGGAGCGTTTACAGCGCAAATGGCAAATGAATAGCCACCTTCTGCCGTTGCACCAGGCGTCGCTCGAACTCGCTCGGGTCGTGAATCAGCACGTCCTGCCCGGCGAATGCCTCGGCGGCAATGAGCCGCGACAGCCAGAAGCGCACGCACGCCACGCGCAGCGTCTCCGGCCACAACTCGGCTTCCAGCGCAGTGAACGGCCGCTTCGCCGCGTAGGCTGCCAGCAGCGCGCGAGCGCGCGGACCGTCAAGGGCGCCGTCGTCGTTGGAACACCAGTCGTTCACGGTGATCGCCAGGTCGTAAAGCATCCAGCCGGAGCTGGCGTTGTAGAAGTCAATCACCCCCGCCAGGTGCGGGCCATCGAACAGCACGTTGTCGCGGAACAGGTCGGCGTGCAGGTTGGCGCGCGGCAGTGCCGGTTGTTCGGCAAGCAGGCGGGCAATCTCTTCGAGTGCATCGCCCAACAGCGTGGCCGCAGCACCGGAGAGGTGCGACTGCATCGCCTCGCCCTCGTGCAGCATC
Organism: Pseudomonas sp. HS-18; assembly: GCF_020401845.1. Taxonomy (NCBI): domain Bacteria; kingdom Pseudomonadati; phylum Pseudomonadota; class Gammaproteobacteria; order Pseudomonadales; family Pseudomonadaceae; genus Pseudomonas; species Pseudomonas sp. HS-18. The sequence continues at coordinate 247,974 of NZ_CP084413.1, read as the reverse complement.
CAGCTCAGGCCACGGTCGCTGGGGCGCTCGATGATCCGCTCGCGGGTCGCCAGATGCAGGCGCGCCAGCAGGTCGCCGACTTCCTGGCAGTGATGGTTGTTCGGCGAGCGCTCGTGGCGGCCGGCCAGGCGCGGTTGCAGCAGCGCCGGTTTGCCTTCGAGCTGGCGCAGGGCTTCGCCGTCCTTCGTGCGCAGTGCATAGGGCACCGGCAGGTCGGCTTCGTGCAGCACGTCGAGCAGTTCGATGAAGAACGGCATCTCCTGCACCGGGCCGCGCTCCACCAGGGTCAGGACGAATTCGCCCTGTTCCAGGCTGACGAAGAAGTTGCTGTTCTCCGATCCTTCCGCGATTCCACGAAAGTCGCGCAGGCGGCCGAGGCCGTAAGGAGCGAGGAAGTCTTCGAGAACCGGACGTTCCAGAGGCGTGAATACCGACATGCTCAATCCTCTGGAGCGTCGTGGTGGGAAGGGTTTACCAGCTGAAGATCTGCCACTGCGGAATCAGCTTGTCGGGCTGGTCCGAGCGGATGAAGTTGCCGTCGCTGCCGTCCTGGCGCACCAGGAAGTACGGCTTGCCGTGCTTGGGCACGACCTTGATGGCGTAGAGGAAGCCGTTCACGCGGTATTCCTGGATGGTCTTGTCGCCCTCCTGGCGGATGGTCACATCCGGTTCCGGCGTCGGGGCATCGTCCGCCGCCATGACGGAAGTCGCGCCAAGACCCAGTAGAGCGGCGAGCAACAGGCGGTTCAACGTACGCATGATAACCTTGTCCCTTTGTCGAATTGGCTACGGACATTTTAGCCCGAGCCCTTCTGAAAAGGTTGATTCCCCTCATGAGCCAAGCACCCCTCGTCCTCGTGGACGGCTCGTCCTACCTGTATCGCGCCTTCCATGCCCTGCCGCCGCTGATGACCTCCACCGGCATGCCCACGGGTGCGGTGAAGGGCGTGCTGAACATGCTCAAGAGCCTGCGCAAGCAGTACCCGGACAGCCCTTTCGCGGTGGTCTTCGATGCCAAGGGCGGGACCTTCCGCGACGAGATGTTCGCCGAATACAAGGCCAACCGCCCGTCGATGCCGGACGACCTGCGGGTGCAGGTGGAGCCGTTGCACGCCACGGTGCGCGCCCTCGGCCTGCCCCTGCTCTGCGTGGAAGGCGTGGAAGCGGATGACGTGATCGGCACCCTCGCCCGGCAGAGCGCGGCTGGCGGTCGGGCGGTGGTGATCTCCACCGGCGACAAGGACATGGCGCAGCTGGTCGACGGGCACATTACGCTGGTCAACACCATGACCGGTAGCGTGCTCGACGTGGATGGCGTGAAGGAGAAATTCGGTGTCGGTCCTGAGCTGATCATCGATTACCTGGCGCTGATGGGCGACAAGGTCGACAACATTCCCGGCGTGCCCGGCGTCGGCGAAAAGACCGCCCTCGGCCTGCTCACCGGCGTGGGTGGCGGCCTGGATGTGCTCTACGCCAGCCTGAACAAGGTGCCCGAGCTGCCGATCCGCGGCGCCAAGGGCCTGCCGGCCAAGCTCGAAGAGCACAAGGACATGGCCTATCTGTCCTACAAGCTCGCAACCATCAAGTGCGATGTCGAACTGAACATCGAGATCGATGCCCTTCACCCCGGCGAGCCGGACCGTGAGGCGCTGACCGAGCTGTACCGTACCCTGGAGTTCAAGACCGGGCTGGATGACCTGCAGCGCCAGGCGGCCAAGGCCGGAAGTCCGCAACTGGCGCTGGAAGAGGCCCCGGCTGCGACGGCGGAGAAGCGTTACGAGACTGTCCTGGAGCAGAGCCAGTTCGATGCCTGGCTGAAGAAGCTGGAAGCTGCCGACCTGATCGCCTTCGACACCGAGACCACCAGCCTCGACCCGCAGCAGGCGCAGGTGGTGGGCGTGTCCTTCGCGGTCACGGAGGGTGAAGCCGCCTACGTACCGCTGGCGCACAGCTACATGGGGGTGCCGGCCCAGCTGGACCGCGATGACGTGCTCAAGGCGCTCAAGCCGCTGCTGGAGGATCCGAAGAAGCGCAAGGTCGGCCAGCACGCCAAGTACGACATGAACGTCCTGGCCAACGCCTCGACGCCCATCGCCGTGCAGGGCATCGCCTTCGACACCATGCTCGAATCCTACGTGCTGGACTCCACCGCGACCCGTCACGATATGGACAGCCTGGCGCTGAAGTACCTCGACCACAGCACCATCCGCTTCGAGGACATCGCCGGCAAGGGCGCCAAGCAGCTGACCTTCGACCAGATCGCCCTGGAACAGGCCGGCCCCTACGCCGCGGAAGACGCCGACGTCACCCTGCGCCTGCACCAGACCCTGTGGCAGAAACTGGAGGCCATCCCCTCGCTGGCCAAGGTCCTGACCGAGATCGAGATGCCGCTGGTGCCGGTGCTGGCGCGTATCGAGCGCAACGGTGCGCTGGTCGATGCCAACCTGCTGGGCAAGCAGAGCGTCGAGCTGGGCGAGAAGATGGTCGAGCTGCAGCGCCAGTCCTTCGACCTGGCAGGCGAAGAGTTCAACCTCGGCTCGCCCAAGCAGCTGGGCGCCATCCTTTATGAAAAGCTGGGCCTGCCGGTGCTGTCGAAGACCGCCACCGGCCAGCCGTCCACCGCCGAGAACGTCCTCGCGGAACTGGCCGAGCAGGATTACGAACTGCCCAAGGTGATCATGCAGTACCGCTCCCTGAGCAAGCTCAAGAGCACCTACACCGACAAGCTGCCAGACCAGATCAACCCGCGCACCGGGCGCATCCACACCAGTTACCACCAGGCGGTGGCGGCCACCGGCCGGCTGTCCTCCAGCGACCCGAACCTGCAGAACATCCCGATTCGAACCGCCGAGGGCCGGCGCATCCGCCAGGCCTTCGTCGCGCCCCAGGGTTACAAGCTGCTGGCGGCGGACTACTCGCAGATCGAGCTGCGCATCATGGCTCACCTGGCCAAGGACGAGGGCCTGCTGGACGCCTTCCGCCATGATCGCGATGTGCACCGCGCCACCGCCGCCGAAGTCTTCGGCGTGCCGCTGGAGGACGTGACCTCCGACCAGCGCCGCAGCGCCAAGGCGATCAACTTCGGCCTGATCTACGGCATGAGCGCCTTCGGCCTGGCCAAGCAGATCGGCGTCGAACGCAAGGAAGCCCAGGCCTACATCGACCGCTATTTCGCTCGCTATCCGGGCGTGCTGGCCTATATGGAGCGTACCCGCGCCCAGGCCGCCGAGCAGGGCTTCGTCGAGACCCTGTTCGGCCGTCGCCTGTACCTGCCGGAAATCGCCTCGAAGAACGGCGCCATGCGCAAGGCCGCCGAGCGCACCGCGATCAACGCGCCGATGCAGGGCACGGCGGCGGACATCATGAAACGCGCCATGGTGGCTGTGGATAACTGGCTGCAGGAAAGCGCCATCGATGCCCGCGTCATCCTTCAGGTTCACGACGAACTGGTGCTGGAAGTGCGCGAGGACCTGGTCGACCAGGTTCGCGATGGCATTCGGCCACTTATGAGTGGTGCGGCGGAACTGGACGTACCGCTGGTCGTCGAAGCAGGTGTGGGAGCGAACTGGGACGAGGCCCACTGATCGGCTGGACGAGCGGTCGGAAAGCACGCCAGCCGGGCTTTCCGGCTCGATTTGCCGAGCGCTTTCGGGCCTGCCGGAAAAAATCTTTTGTGACCTGCTGAACTTTCCCACAAAGAGCTGAGTCAGAACTCGTGAATGGCTGGTGAAGCCCTTCGATGCTCCTTTGCAGTGTTTAGTGTTGGCAGATTACTGGACCCCGCCCTAGCGGTCCGGACTTAAACCCCGAACTTCCCCCTCCCCATACGAAGCTCGGGGTTTTTTTTGCCTGCGATTCGGCCTCAGGCCTCCTCGCCGGCCTCCTCTTCTTCCTCATCCAGCAGCCCCAGCCAGCCGGCCAGGACCAATTGCGCCTCTTCCACACCCTGGCGCTTGGGCGCCGAGAACAGTTGCAGGGTCGCGACATCACCCCAGCCGTCGAGGATTTCCTTGCGGGTCTTGAGCAGTGCGTTCTTCGCCGCGCCGTAGGCCAGCTTGTCGGCCTTGGTCAGCAGCACGTGGATCGGCAGCTGGCTGGCCTGGGCCCAGTCGAGCATCAGGCGGTCGAAATCGGTCAGCGGATGACGGATATCCATCATCAGCACCACGCCGGCTAGCGCATTGCGGCTGGAGAGATAAGCTTCCAGGTGCTGCTGCCAGTGCAGCTTCAGCGGAATCGGCACCTTGGCGTAGCCGTAGCCGGGCAGGTCGACCAGGCGGCGCTGGTCATCCAGGCGGAAGAAGTTCAGCAACTGGGTGCGGCCGGGGGTCTTGGAGGTGCGCGCCAGGTTCGCGTGGGTCAGCGCATTCAACGCGCTGGACTTGCCCGCGTTGGAGCGGCCGGCGAAGGCGACTTCCAGGCCGGAGTCTTCCGGGCACTGGTTCACCTTGGCGGCGGAAATGAGGAAAGTGGCCTGTTGGCAGAGGCCGAGAATCGGGTTTTTCGTAGCGTTATTCGAGGACATGGGTAACTTCGCGGCGGGTGCGACGCGGTGTCGCGGGGGGCGGTTTCGTTTCCGTTTGGGCATCTGAAGTATATAATGCCGCGGATTTTGTGTGCGCTTTATCCCCCAGGGTCGAGCCACACGGGAACGTTGGAGTCCGCGCAATCAAGAACGCGGATGTTCCCTGCGATGAGGATAATCATGAAGAAACTGCTGTTCGCAGCCATCGTTGCAGCGCTGGCGTCCAGCGCCCTGGCGGCCCAGGATCCGGAAGCCGTTTTCAACAGAGCCTGTGGCGCCTGCCACAATGGTCAGTTGCCAATGGCGCCGAAGAAGGGCGACGCCACCGCTTGGAAGCCGCGCCTGGACAAGGGCATGGACACGCTGGTGCAACATGTGACCAACGGTTTCAACGCGATGCCGCCTCGCGGCCTGTGCACCGACTGCAGCGCCGAGGATTACCAGACAATTATCCAGTGGATGTCGAAGTAACTTCTCAGGCCTTACTCTTTCACCCTTAGCCGTTATTGGATTAGCTGATGAACAAATTGATCGTGAGTCTGCTGTTGACCCTGGGTCTTGTCGGTGTGGCGCACGCCGCTGGCGATGCCAAGGCCGGTCAGGCGAAAGCTGCTGTCTGTGGTGCCTGCCACGGCGCCGATGGCAACAGCATGGCGCCCAACTTCCCGAAACTGGCCGGGCAGGGTGAGCGTTACCTGCTCAAGCAGATGCACGACATCAAGGACGGCAAGCGCACCGTGCTGGAAATGACCGGCCTGCTGACCAACCTGAGCGATCAGGACCTGGCCGACATCGCCGCCTACTTCTCCAGCCAGAACGGCAGCGTCGGTGCCGCCGATCCCAAGCTGGTCGCCCAGGGTGAAGCCCTGTTCCGCGGCGGCAAGCTCGCCGAAGGCATGCCGGCCTGCACCGGTTGCCACAACCCGGCTGGCCAGGGCAACGCCGAAGCCGGCTTCCCGCACCTGGGTGGCCAGCACGCGGCCTACACCGCCAAGCAGCTGACCGCCTTCCGCGAAGGCGAGCGCACCAACGATGGCGACGCCATGATCATGCGCAGCATCGCCGCCAAGCTGTCCAACAAGGACATCGCTGCGATCTCCAGCTACATCGAAGGCCTGCACTAAGCAGCCGGCCGGCTCCAACGCCGGATCGAAAAACTGCTTCGAAAAAAAGGGTGGCCTCGGCCACCCTTTTTTGCATCCTCCGCCACTACAATGCTGGAACCGTGTCTGGCCCTTCCGGTCAAACCGCTTCATCCCGCCGCGCGGCAGCGCGGCGGTTCCGCTCAGCCAAGGAGTGAACCATGCGTAACCTGATTTTCACCGCCGCTCTTGCCTTCGCCGGCCTGTTCGCCGTCAACGCGAACGCCGCCGACTTCGAAGCGGGCAAGAACTACACCGAGCTGAACCAGGCCGTCCCGGTCTCCCAGCCCGGCAAGATCGAGGTGGTGGAGCTGTTCTGGTACGGCTGCCCGCACTGCTATGCGTTCGAACCGACCATCAACCCGTGGGTCGAGAAGCTGCCGGCCGACGTTCACTTCGTGCGTATCCCGGCCATGTTCGGCGGCCTGTGGAACATCCACGGCCAACTGTTCCTGACCCTGGAATCCATGGGTGTGGAGAAGAAGGTGCACCACGCCATCTTCGAGAAGCTGCACAACAATCCCAAGGCCCTGACCACTCCGGAAGAAATGGCTGACTTCGTCGCCGAGCAGGGCGTGGACAAGGACAAGTTCCTCAGCACCTACAACTCGTTCGCCATCAAGGGCCAGATCGAGAAAGCCAAGAAACTGGCGATGGCCTATCAGATCAGCGGCGTGCCGACCCTGGTGGTCAATGGCAAATACCGCTTCGACATCGGCTCGGCCGGTGGCCCGGACGAGGCGCTGCAGCTGGCTGACCAGCTGATCGCCAAGGAACGCGCCAGCGCCAAGGCCGCTCAGTAAGGGCCGATGACGATGCTGCGCCGGCGGACTCGTGAGCGTGTCGCGGGAGCCTGCGTCCCTCGGGTGAATACGGCCCAGGGGACTTCCGCCGGCCTGCCCGACGACGGCCGGCTGCGCCTGCTCAGCTTCAACATCCAGGTCGGCATCAGTACCGAAAGGTACCGTCACTACCTGACCCGCGGCTGGCAGCACCTGCTGCCCGCCGCCGGTCGCGCTACCAACCTGCAGCGCATCGGCGAACTGCTCTCCGACTACGACGTGGTCGCCCTGCAGGAAGCCGACGGCGGCAGCATCCGTTCCGGCAACATCAACCAGGTCGAGCACCTGGCACAGCTCGGTGCCTTCCCCTACTGGTACCAGCAGCTCAACCGCAATCTCGGGCGCATCGCCCAGCACAGCAACGGCCTGCTCAGCCGCCTGCAGCCCACTGCGCTGGAAGACCACCCGCTGCCCGGCCCGCCCGGCCGCGGCGCGATCCTCATGCGTTTCGGCGAAGGCAAGGACGCGCTGGCCGTGGTGATGATGCACCTGGCCCTCGGCGCGCGGACCCGCACCCGCCAGCTCGCCTATATCCGCGAGTTGCTGCAGGACTATCGCCACCACGTGCTGATGGGCGACATGAACACCCATGCCACCGACCTGCTGGAAAGCTCGCCATTGCGCGACCTCCAGCTCATCGCCCCGCAGGTCGAGGCCACCTTCCCCAGCTGGCGTCCGCAGCGCTGCCTGGACCACATCCTGCTCAGTTCCGAGCTGGCGCTGGAACGCGTCAGTGTCCTCCCGCACCCGATTTCCGACCACCTGCCCGTGGCCGTGGAAATCCGCCTGCCGGATGCCCTGCGTTCGTCCTCGTCGCTCGCCTTGCGCGGCGAGGCCCCTGAATGAGTCGCGACGACGACCAGCGCTGGAAACAGAAGTACCTGGATAACCTCGAACAGCAGGAGAAGCTCGAGCGCCGTTGGGATGCTCGCCTCGACCTGCTGCGTCGCGGCCTGGTGCGCAGCAGCCTGGCGGCCGAAGGCAGCGACAAGGCGGTGGACGCCTGCATGAAGGAGCTGCGCGAAGTGCTGCGCCGCGACGACATGGACGCCGGCCTGTCGCGCCTGATCCCGCAGCTGGAAAAGGCCGTGCTCGACTCCGAGCAGCGCCGCCAGCAGCGCATCGAGCAGAATGTCGCTGCGCTCAGCCAGCTGTCGCAGCAACTGCTGTCCCTGGACATGCCGGGTGACGTGCGCAAGCCGCTCAAGCGCCTGTCCAAGGACATTCCCAGCCGTGGCAGTTCCTCCCGCGAGCTTCCCGCGCTGCTGGGCGAACTGAGTCGTCTGCAGCGCCAGGTGCTGGATCATTTCGGCAACGGTGGCGGGGAGCAGCGCCCCGGTTTCCTGCAGCGGCTGTTCGGCAGCCGTGACGGCGATGAGGTGGAGGAGCCGAACTCGGCATCCAGCACACCAGCCACCCCTGCAGACAGAACGCCGGTGACGGAAGCGGCGGTGGTTCTTCCACCGGCCAACGAAATTCCATCTGCTGCACCTGCACCTGCATCTGCCGAGGCGGCCGTCGTTGCAACGGCGGCCGAGCACGTCGTGGCGCAAGTCGAAATGGCTCCCCGGGTGGTAACGCCGGAACCTGCCGCCGCGCCTTCGCCGGTCGTGCGATCGGAGCCTGCCGCCGCTGCGCAGGTCATCGACAGGCCGACTGCAGTAGAGTCAGCCCGCCACGATGATTCCAGCCTGCTCGACAGCCTGCCGGTACCGCCGGGGTTGTTCGGCACGCCCGAAGACGCGCGCCAGGCCAATGACCCCTACGCCTTGCCGCCTCGTCCGGAGCCCGGCTACAGCGCGGTGGCGCCGCATATCGAGGCGAGCCTGCTACGCCTGCTGGACGAGATGCACCTGCCGGCCGCCCAGCAGGTCCAGGCCGAGGCGCTGCGTTCGCGGATCCACGGCAGCCTCAACTGGTACGAACTGGTGCCGGTGCTGGATGACCTGGGCGTCCTCGTACTCTCGCTCAACGACAGCGGCCAGCACGAGTTCGAAGGCTACCTGCACCAGCTCAACGAACGCCTGGGGGCTTTCCTCGACGGCCTGCAGGCCGTCCAGGAGAACCACAGCGGCTCCAGCTCCAGCGCCCGCGATCTGGACGATAGCCTGCGCGAGCAGGTCAGCGGGCTGCAGGAAAGCGTGCTGGAGGCCACTGACCTGGAGGGTCTCAAGCGCCATGTCGAGTCACGCCTGCAAGGCCTGGTCGGCACCATGGACCGCTTCCGCGAGGAGCGCGAGGTCCGTGAGCGCGAAGTAAGCGAGCGCATCCAGTCACTGGTGACCCGTGTCGCCAGCATGGAAGAGGAGGCCCGCACCTTCCAGGCGAACATCGAGGACCAGCGCCAGAAGGCCATGACCGACGCCCTGACCGGCCTGCCAAACCGCGCCGCGCTCACCGAGCGGTTGGACCTGGAAGTGGCGCGCTGGCAGCGCTACGGCGGCGACCTGCTGCTGGCGGTGCTGGACGTCGATCATTTCAAGCGGATCAACGACGACTTCGGCCACCTCGCCGGCGACAAGGTGCTGAAGATCATCGCCAACGAACTGGCCAAGCGCGTGCGCAAGACCGACTTCATCGCCCGCTTCGGCGGCGAGGAGTTCGTCGTGCTGCTGCCCGCCACGCCGCTGGAAGGCGGACAGCAACTGCTCGACGTGCTGCGCGGCGCCATCGAAGCCTGCCCGTTCCACTTCAAGGGGGAACGATTGAGCATCACCTGCTCGGCGGGCCTCACGGCCTTCCGCGAAGGCGAGCGCGCCGAAACGGTATTCGAGCGAGCCGACCAGGCGCTGTACCGTGCCAAGCGCGGCGGGCGTAACCGTCTCGAAGTCGACTGAGCACACTGCGTTTCCTGCAGGAGCGAGCTTGCTCGCGAACCCCGGCACCGCCGGTGAGTATCGCGAACGGGGCTCGCTCCTACAGAAGATCGCTTCCGTTCGTGCCAGAAAATCTTGACGAACGAAACAACATAGGTTTTGATTCGCACACTTATCTTTCGAATCGAAACTTAATCGTTCATGTCGAAACGCAATACCCCCCAACGCCGCCACGACATCCTGGCGCTGCTCGCCGACCAGGGCGAGGTCAGCGTGGACGACCTCGCGCGCCGCTTCGCCACCTCCGAGGTGACCATCCGCAAGGACCTGGCCGCCCTGGAAGGCAACGGCCTGCTGCTGCGCCGCTACGGCGGCGCGGTGCCGATGCCCCATGAGCTGATCGCCGAGCCGAGCCAGCCGCTGTCGCGCTACAAGCAGGCCATCGGCCGGGCAGCAGCCGCCTGCATCCGCGAGCACGCGCGGATCATCATCGACTGTGGCAGCACGACGGCCGCGCTGATCCCGGAACTGGGCCGCAAGCCCGGCCTGGTGGTGATGACCAACTCCCTGAGCGTGGCCAATGCCCTGCGCGAGCTGGAGCGCGAACCGGTGCTGCTGATGACCGGCGGCACCTGGGACCCGCATTCCGAATCGTTCCAGGGCCAGGTGGCCGAACAGGTGTTGCGCTCCTACGATTTCGATCAGCTGTTCATCGGCGCCACCGGCCTGGACATCGAGCGCGGCACCACGACCTTCAACGAACTGCTGGGCCTGAGCCGGGTCATGGCCGAGGTCGCCCGCGAGGTGATCGTCATGGCCGAGGCCGACAAGCTGGGCCGGCGTATTCCCAACCTGGAGCTGCCCTGGAGCAGCGTCCAGACCCTGATTACCGACGAACGCCTGAGCGATGAAGCGTTCGAACTGATCCAGGCGCGCGGGGTGAAAGTGATCCGCGCGCGCTGCGAAGACTAAGGAGACCAAACCATGTGTGGAATCGTAGGCGCCATCGCCGAGCGCAATATCACCCCGATCCTCGTCGAAGGCCTCAAGCGCCTGGAATACCGTGGCTACGACAGCGCCGGCGTGGCGGTGATCCAGGCTGACGGTGCGCTGGACCGCCGCCGTCGCGCAGGCAAGGTTTCCAGCCTTGAGCAGGCCCTCGAAGAGCAGCCGCTGCTCGGTCGTTTGGGGATCGCCCACGTTCGCTGGGCCACCCACGGCGCGCCGACCGAGGCCAACGCCCACCCGCACTTCTCCCGTGGTGAAGTGGCCGTGGTGCACAACGGCATCATCGAGAACTTCGAGCCCCTGCGCGAAATGCTCAAGGCGCGTGGCTACGAGTTCACCTCGCAGACCGACACCGAGGTCATCGCCCACCTGTTGCACCTGCGCCTGGGCGAGCTGGGTGACCTGACCGTCGCGCTCAAGGCCGTCGTCAAGGAACTGCACGGAGCCTACGGCCTGGCGGTGATCAGCAGCAAACAGCCGGACCGCATCCTGGCCGCCCGCAGCGGCAGCCCGCTGGTGGCGGGCCTGGGCCACGGCGAGAACTTCCTCGCCTCCGACCAGCTGGCGCTGCGTCAGGTGACCGACCGCTTCATCTACCTGGAAGAGGGCGATATCGCCGAGATTCGTCGCGACGGCCTGCAGCTGTGGGATGTGAACGGCAACCCGGTGCAGCGCGAGGAAGTGCGCTACCACGAGGGCGCCGAGGCGGCCGACAAGGGCGGCTACCGCCACTTCATGCTCAAGGAAATCCACGAGCAGCCGGCCGTGGTGCAGCGCACCCTGGAAGGCCGCCTGGGCAGTGGGCAGGTGCTGGTGGACAACTTCGGCCCGCAGGCCCGCGAGCTGCTGGCCAAGGTGCGCACCGTACAGATCGTCGCCTGCGGCACCAGCTATCACGCCGGTATGGTCGCCCGTTACTGGCTGGAAAGCCTGACCGGCATTCCCTGCCAGGTCGAAGTGGCCAGCGAATTCCGCTACCGCAAGGTCGCGGTGCACCCGGACTCCCTGTTCGTCACCATCTCCCAGTCCGGCGAAACGGCCGATACCCTGGCCGCGCTGCGCTATGCCAAGGAGCTGGGCTTCCTCGCAAGCCTGGCGATCTGCAACGTCGCCACCAGCTCGCTGGTGCGCGAGTCGGACATGACCCTGCTGACCAATGCTGGCCCGGAAATCGGCGTCGCCTCCACCAAGGCCTTCACTACCCAACTGGTCGCCCTGCTGCTGCTGACCCTCGGCATCGGCCAGGTGCAGAAGCGCCTGAACGACGGCGTCGAGGCCGAGCTGGTGAACGAGCTGCGCCGCCTGCCGACCCATCTGGAAGAAGCCCTGTCCATGGACAAGGTGGTGGAGAAGATCAGTGAGCTGTTCGCCGAGAAGCACCACACGCTGTTCCTCGGTCGTGGCGCCCAGTACCCGGTGGCAATGGAAGGCGCGCTGAAGCTCAAGGAGATCTCCTACATCCACGCGGAGGCCTACCCGGCCGGCGAGCTGAAGCACGGCCCCCTGGCCCTGGTGGACGCCGACATGCCGGTGGTGACCGTGGCGCCGAACAACGAGCTGCTGGAGAAGCTCAAATCCAACCTGCAGGAAGTGCGCGCCCGCGGCGGTGAGCTGGTGGTCTTTGCCGAAGGTGGCAGCGGCATCAGCGACGGCGAGGGTACCCACGTGGTGGGCATGCCGGCGATCCACGACTGCCTGGCACCGATCCTCTACACAGTGCCGCTACAGTTGCTGTCCTACTACGTCGCCGTGCTCAAGGGCACCGACGTCGACCAGCCGCGCAACCTGGCCAAATCCGTGACGGTGGAATAAGCGCGCAGGCGCCAGGAGAAAGGTCCCTTCGGGGGCCTTTTTTCGTTTCAGGGTGCTGGAATTCGAGAAGGGAGTGTGGGGGAAGATCAACATTCCCCCGGTGCCTGCACGTCCGGGGGTGTGGACGGGGCACCGAGGCCAGGCGGCTTGAGCCGCTACACGAGGGGAATGGAAATCGACCTTGTCTTGTGGACAAGGTCGGGCTCCGGCCCTGCGAGGGGTACCTGACAAGTCTCCCGCAGGGTGGGGAGCGGGCCAACGATAGAAGCTGGCTACTGGCCGGTCAATCGGAAACGACAAACGCGCGTTTGTGAGTGTCCGATATTCGAACCGAAAGGCCCGGTCCAGGCCGCGAACTTCGTTAGCCGGCTATCGGAAGCGTCTATACTGTTTCTGATTGTGTCAGTGAAAAATGCCTGGCGGCAATTCGCTGGCAAGGGCGGCGAGGGAGTTCCGTCCTCACGTCCGGGATGCAGTTAAACCGACAAGAGAATCCCCATGAACGCACCTGCCGCACCGCAGTATTCCGCCCACGAGCGCCGCTCGCGCATCCTCGCCATCGTCGGCGCCTCGTCGGGCAACCTGGTGGAGTGGTTCGACTTCTACGTCTACGCCTTCACCGCCCTGTACTTCGCCCACGCCTTCTTCCCCTCGGACGATCCGACGGTGCAGTTGCTCAACACCGCCGGGGTTTTCGCCGCCGGCTTCCTGATGCGCCCCATCGGCGGCTGGCTGTTCGGCCGCATCGCCGACAAGAAGGGCCGCAAGACCGCGATGATGATCTCGGTGCTGATGATGTGCGGCGGCTCGCTGGCCATCGCGGTGATGCCGACCTACGCCACCATCGGCGTCGCGGCGCCGGCGCTGCTGTTGCTCGCGCGGCTGTTCCAGGGGCTGTCGGTGGGCGGCGAGTACGGCACCAGCGCGACCTACATGAGCGAAGTGGCGCTCAAGGGGCAGCGCGGCTTCTTCGCCTCCTTCCAGTACGTGACCCTGATCGGCGGCCAGTTGCTGGCCGTGCTGGTGGTGGTGATCCTGCAGCAGTTGCTGACTACCGACGAGCTGAAGGAATGGGGCTGGCGGATTCCCTTCGTGGTCGGCGCCATCACCGCGGTGATCGCCTTCTACCTGCGCCGCTCGCTGAACGAGACAGCCAAGGAAGCCAACCTCAAGCGCAAGGAGTCGGGCACCCTCACCGAGCTCTTCACCCACCACAAGCGCGCCTTCTTCACCGTGCTCGGCTTCACCGCCGGCGGCTCGCTGATCTTCTATACCTTCACCACCTACATGCAGAAGTACCTGGTGAACACCGCCGGGATGGACGCCAAGGTGGCCAGCGGCGTGATGACTTTCGCGCTGTTCTGCTACATGTGCATGCAGCCGCTGTTTGGGGCTCTGTCCGACCGCATCGGCCGCAAGACGTCCATGCTCTGGTTCGGCGCGCTCGGCATGCTCTGCACCTGGCCGATCCTCGCGGCGCTGAAGACTGTCAGCAGCCCCTATGCGGCGTTCGGCCTGATCATCCTGGCCATGGCCATCGTTAGCCTGTACACCTCGATCAGCGGCCTGATCAAGGCGGAGATGTTCCCGCCGCAGATCCGCGCCCTGGGCGTGGGCCTTTCCTACGCGGTGGGTAACGCCATCTTCGGTGGCTCCGCCGAGTACGCTGCGCTGGGACTGAAGAGCATCGGCATGGAGGACGTGTTCTACATCTATGTCTCGGTCATGTGCGGCGTGGCGCTGCTGGTCTGCCTGCTGCTGCCGGACCTGCGCAAGGTCAGCTACCTCAACGACGAGGACTGACCCGCGCCATTCGCTAATCGTTGCTCCGGCCGCGCAGTGCGTGGTCGGGCAGCGACAGGGCGATCAACAGGGCCAGGGCGCCGAACCCGGCGTTGATCAGGAACAGGTGCCCGAATACCCCATCCAGCACCAGCCGCTGCGCTTCATGGCCGTCGCCGCTCAGGCTGGCCAGCAGGGCGCTGGCCGACAGGCCATGGCCGGCGTCGCCTGCCAGCGGTTGCAGCATCGCCAGCAGCAGGGCCGACATCAGTGCGATTCCCACCGCACCGCCCAGTGAGCGGAACAGCGTGATGTTGCTGGTCGCCACGCCCAGGTGCTTGGTCTCGACCGCGCTCTGCGCCGCCACCAGGCTGGTGGGGAATTGCGTGCCGGCGGCAATGCCGGTGAGCAGCATGCAGACCCCTGAAAGGAAGTATGCGCTCGGCGGCGTCAGCGCCAGGCCGGCAATCGCCAGCGGCATCAACAGTCCGCCGCCGACGATCTGCGGCTTGTAGCGGCCGATGATCGCCGTGAGACGGCCGCAGCAATACGCGCCGATGGGCACGCCCATGGCCAGCGGCAGCAGGTGCAGCGCGGCGCTGTCGGCGCCCGCGCCGGTCACCGACTGGAAGCGCAGCGGCACCAGCACCGACAGCGAGATGACCTGGAAGCTGGCGAAGAAGCTGATCAGCCAGCTCAGGGTGGCCGCGCGAATACCAAACAGGTGCATCGGCACCAGCGGCTCCGGCGCTCGGCGTTCCTGCACGACGAAGAGCGCGACCAGCACCAGTGCGGCGGCGAATAGCGCCAGCATCTGCGGATCGTTCCAGCGTGCGCCCTGGCCGACCTCGGTGATCGCCAGCAGCAGGCTGCCCAGGCCGGCGATCATCAGCATGGTGCCGAGGTAGTCGATCACCGGCTTGCGCCCCGGCACCGGCAATCCGCGCAGGGACCGGCGGGATACCGCGAGGGCGACCAGTCCCACCGGCAGATTGATCAGGAACACCCAGCGCCACGACAGGTATTCGGTGAGCAGCCCACCCAGCACAGGGCCGGCGATGCTCGCCACCGCGTACATGCTGCTGAAGTAGCCCTGGTAGCGGCCGCGTTCGCGGGGCGGGACGATGTCGCCGATGATCGCCTGGCTCACCGACATCATGCCACCGGCACCGATGCCCTGCAGGACTCGCGCGATGACCAGTTGCTCCATGCTCTGGGCGGCGCCGCAGAGCAGCGAAGCGAGGGTGAACAGGGCGATGGCGAAGAGCATCAGCACGCGGCGGCCGTAGAGGTCGCCGAGCTTGCCGTAGATCGGCATGGAGATGGTCATCGCCACCATGTAGCCGGAGATGACCCAGGCCAGCAGGTCGAAGTCGCCGAAGCCGGCGGAGATCGCCGGCAGGGACACGGCGACGATGGTCTGGTCGAGCGCACCGAGGAAGATCGCCAGCATCAGCCCCACCAGCACGGTGCGGACTGCCGGTCGCGGCTCGGAAAAGGTAGTCAAGACAGCCCCCTTCACTTCAGAGGATCTCCGTCCGGGAGGCGGGCGGAGGGCCCCCAGTGTAGTGCAATGCAACGGCCATCTGTCACAGCAGCGTCATCGTTGCGGGGCAGTAAAGGCTCTATCTCGGTGCTGGCAAGGATGCTTCCCGAATCCGCTGCTACGCTTGCGTAGCGAACTATTCTTCCATTGCAGCCTGCGGATTTTCCGGGAACGCACACCTTCGCAATGGGCTCCAATGCAAAGGAACCGGCACGTCCCGCGGTGGCCGGCGCCACGATAGTTTTTATGCGGGCCAGGCCATAGGGGAAGACTATGGGTACGCTGGTCTATAGTTTTTCAGCCCTGTGACCAGGAGGTATGCATGAACGCCAACCTGCCCTCTGAGTTGCTGTCCCTGCAGTTGCCGCTGCGTATCCGCATCGGCGAGGCCCAGGCTTTCGACCTTGGGCCCGATCCGCAGGTGACGCTCGTCGTTCGCGATCCGACCCTGCTGGCTGAGATCACCCATCCCAGTCTCGATATCCTCGGTCGCGCCTACGTCGAGAAGCGTATGGACATCGAGGGGCCGATCGGTGAAGTGATCGCCACTGCCGATGCCTTGAGCAGCGCGCTGGGCGACGACGACGACGGCGATGCCCACTACGTTCGCGAAAGCCACGACAAGGCCACCGACGCCGAGGCCATCCATTACCACTACGACCTGTCCAATGCGTTCTACCAGCTCTGGCTCGACCCGGAGATGGTGTACTCGTGCGCCTACTACGAGACCGGCACCGAGGACCTGGCCACGGCCCAGTTGGCCAAGCTGCGCCACCTGTGCCGCAAGCTGCGGCTGAAGCCGGGCGAGAAGTTGCTCGATGTCGGCTGCGGCTGGGGCGGGCTGGCGCGCCTGGCCGCGCGAGAATTTGGCGTGCAGGTGCACGGCATTACCCTCAGCGAGGAGCAGCTCAAGCTCGGTCGCGAGCGGGTCAAGGCCGAGGGCCTGGAACACCAGGTGACGCTGGAGCTGCTCGACTACCGCGACCTGCCGCGTGACGGCCGCTACGACAAGGTGGTGAGCGTCGGCATGTTCGAGCACGTCGGCCACGCCAACCTCGGGCTCTACTTCCAGCAACTGTATGATGCGGTGCGCCCGGGTGGGCTGGTGATGAACCACGGCATCACCTCCAGCCATACCGACGGCCGTCCGGTGGGGCGCGGCGCCGGGGATTTCATCGACCGCTACGTGTTCCCCCATGGCGAGCTGCCGCACCTGTCACTGGCCGTGGCGCGCATGAGCGAGGCGGGACTGGAAGTGGTCGACGTCGAAGGCCTGCGCCTGCACTACGCGCGCACCCTGGACTTCTGGAGCGCCAACCTCGAAGCGAAGCTGGCCGAGGCGGCAAAGCTGGTGCCCGACCAGGCCCTGCGCATCTGGCGCCTGTACCTGGCCGGTTGCGCCTATGGCTTCAAGAAGGGCTGGATCAACCTGCACCAGATTCTCGCCAGCAAGCCCTATGCGGATGGCGGCCAGGAGGTCCCCTGGAGCCGGCGCGACATCTACTCCTGAGTCTTTTCTGCCCCTGCATCGGGCCCGCTTCGGCGGGCTCGATGCGTTTCTGGCGCGGGGCAAAAAGCTTGCATCGAGGAGCACGGGGAGCTAAACCCCCTGTCCCCACTGGCTCTTTGGTAGATGAATCATGGTGAACTTCTTCCCGGACCTATCCCTCGTCGAATTGTCGCCCGCACAGGCGCCCTGGTCCTTGCTGCTCAAGGCCGACCCCAGTCGCGATCAGATCGAGAGCTATCTGTACGACTCCCGCCTGCTGGCGCTGAACGAGGCGGACTCCGTGCGCGGCGTCCTCACGCTGACGCCGCGCGAACCCGGCGTCGCCGAGATCACCAGCCTCGCGGTGGAAGATGAATGGCAGGAGCGTGGCCTGGGCCGTCGCCTGCTGCTGGCCGCCATCGAGCAGGCGCGCGACGCCGGGCTGCAGCGCCTGACCATTGCCACCGGCAACTCCAGCCTGGCGCAGCTCGGCCTGTACCAGCGGGTCGGCTTCCGCATCGTCGGTATCGATCCGGATTACTTCGTGCGGCATTACCCCGAACCGATCTTCGAAAGCGGCATCCAGTGCCGCGACCAGATCCGCCTGGCGCTGGACCTCGCCGACTAGTCGCGTTCCCAGCGACTCACCGCCACCGCATCGTGGGCGTGCAGGCTTTCCGCATGCACCACACGCACCTCGAAGCCCGACACCTCTTCTCGCGGCACCAGCGCCCGGTGCAGCCGGCGTGCGGCGTCCTCGCAGAACATCAGGTTCTGCCCGTTGGCCAGGGCGAAGGCCTGCTCGTCGGCACGCTTCACCGCCGTCTGCACGGCGGTGCCAAGGGCGTCTTCGGCGTGATCGATCAGCTCGCTGAAAGCGAATGCCGTCGCGGCTGGGGCGAGTCGCAGGTGCAGCCGGGCCTCGCTGCGCTGGCTGTGCGGCGTGGCGACTATGCCCTGCGGGCTGCCGAGCCAGGCACGTACCTCGCTGGCTTTCAGCGGGCGGCCGGCGAAGTCGGCGTCGAAACGCTCCTGGATCAGTTGGCGCGCCAGCGCCGCCGAGCAGGGGCAGGTCGAGGAGTAAGGCAGGGTCAAGCGCAGCTCCAGTTGCATCGCGTCGTCTTCCAGTTGCGCGTGGATCTCGCAGGGGTAGCGCTTCCAACCGCTCAGCGGGCTGACCAGCGCCGGGCGCCGCAGCATCAGGTCGAAACGCAGTGCCAGGCTGGAGCGTCGGGACAGCTGCGCGTGGCTGCGCAGGAACTGTCTGAGCAGGTCACGTAGCAGCATCGGCGAAAGCTCGGTTTCTGCCAGTGCTTCCAGCGCCAGATACAGCCGCGACATGTGGATGCCGCGCGCATCGGCTTCGTCGAGGCTGACACCGGCGTCGGCGTATGCGGCGACTCGCTCGCTGGCAATACGCAGCGGCACGGCGATGCCCTGCATGCCGACCCAGTCGAGC
This sequence comes from Pseudomonas sp. HS-18, assembly GCF_020401845.1. Taxonomy (NCBI): domain Bacteria; kingdom Pseudomonadati; phylum Pseudomonadota; class Gammaproteobacteria; order Pseudomonadales; family Pseudomonadaceae; genus Pseudomonas; species Pseudomonas sp. HS-18. The sequence continues at coordinate 229,553 of NZ_CP084413.1, read as the reverse complement.
GGGATGGGCAGGCGGGTGGATTGGCAGGCGATGTCGGGAAGCAGGGTGGTCATGGGCGGGTCACGGCTGGCAATTGTTATAATATAACGTATTTGCTTCCCGGCGATCCCGCAATGGGTTCTTCAGCGCTCCTGCTGCTTGCAGCCGCTCACGCGCCCGCAGGTCAGCCGGGCGCTGTCGCCTGACGAGCTGCTGAAGCGGCTGACGTTGGTCCAGCCGATGCCGCGGCTGGTACCGACCCATACCTGGCCGTCGCTGGCCACTCCGCTGAAGAAGGTCAGGCTGCCGTAGCGCGTGCCGGTCTGCGCCCAGCGCCGGCCGCTGCTCGCCTCGAAGCCGCGCAGGTAGGTGTCGTGGCCCTGGGTGGCGACGCTGTAGAGATTCCCCGAACCGTCCATGCAGGCCAGCACCGAAGCCGACCAGGCGCAGCGCGCCGGTTCCTCGCCGGGAAAAGGCAGTGGCGCGGAACCGCTGGCGTGGGCGAAGGGAGCGAACAGGCAGAGCAGCAGGGCGCGGCGCAGCATCGAAGGTCTCGGCGGGCGGGTGGAGCGGAACATCGGTATCGCACGTCGTCGGGCGGCTGTCGATTCCCGATTGCGGGCAATGCATCGTTATAATATAACATAAAGATCACGCCCTTCCGGAGACGGTCATGACCGAACAGGAACTGCTTGCCCAGCCCGGCGAGGCCTACATGAGCGAGGCGCAACAGGGCTATTTCCGCGCGCTGCTGCTGGACCAGCGTGACGAGTTGCAGGGGCGCATCGACGAGGAATTCCAGGCGTTGCAGGACACCGAGCGGGCCAGCGATGAGGCCGATGTCGCCAGCCGCGAGGAGGCACGCCAGTGGCAACTGCGTCTGCTGGAGCGCGAGAAGAAGCTGCTCGACAAGATCGACCAGGCGCTGGAGCGCCTGGCCCGGGGCGACTACGGCTGGTGCGAGGAAACCGGCGAACCGATCGGCCTGCGCCGCCTGCTGCTGCGCCCCACCGCCTCATTATGCATCGAGGCCAAGGAGCGCCAGGAACGGCGCGAACTGCACGTCCGCGAAGCCTGATTTCCCTGGAGTCCCACCGTGATGAATGCGCCACTTCCCGTAACTGTGCTGTCCGGCTTCCTTGGCGCCGGCAAGAGCACGCTGCTCAACCACGTCCTGAAGAACCGCGAGAATCTCAAGGTCGCGGTCATCGTCAACGACATGAGCGAAATCAACATTGACGGCCGCGAGGTGCAGCGCGACGTCAGCCTCAACCGCGGCCAGGAACGCCTGGTGGAGATGAGCAACGGCTGCATCTGCTGCACCTTGCGCGAAGACCTGCTGGAAGAGGTCAGCCGCCTCGCCGGCGAAGGCCGCTTCGACTATCTGCTGATCGAGTCCACCGGCATCTCCGAGCCGCTGCCAGTGGCCGAGACCTTCACCTTCCGCGACGAGCAGGGCCGCAGCCTGTCGGACCTGGCTCGGCTGGACACGCTGGTCACGGTGGTCGACGGGCTGAACTTCCTCGCCGACTACCAGGGCGCCGACAGCCTCGCCGAACGGGGTGAAACCCTGGGCGAGGACGACGAGCGCTCGCTCAGCGACCTGCTGGTGGAGCAGGTGGAGTTCGCCGACGTGATCCTGGTGAGCAAGATCGACCTGATCGGCAGCGCCGAGCGCGACGAGCTGCTGGCGATCCTGCGCAGGCTCAATCCCGACGCCGATATCCAGCCCATGGTCATGGGCCAGGTGCCGCTGGCGCGCATCCTCGACACCGGCCGCTTCGACTTCCAGCGCGCCGAGCGAGCGCCGGGCTGGCTCAAGGAGCTGCGCGGCGAGCACCTGCCGGAGACGGAAGCCTACGGCATTTCCTCCAGCGTCTACCGGGCGCGCAGGCCCTTCCACCCGCAGCGCTTTCATGACTTTCTCGCCCGGCCCTGGAGCAACGGCCGGTTGTTGCGCTCCAAGGGCTTCTTCTGGCTCGCCAGCCGCTACCGCGAGGCGGGCAGCTGGTCCCAGGCCGGTGGCCTGATGCGCCACGGCCTGGCCGGACGCTGGTGGCGCTTTGTCCCGCGCGAACACTGGCCACAGGACACCACCGAGCTGCAGAGCGTCCTGCGCCACTGGCGCGAGGACAGCGGCGATTGCCGCCAGGAGCTGGTATTCATCGGGCAGAACCTGGACTTCCAGCGGCTGTTCGGCGAACTGGACCATTGCCTGCTGGATGACGAGGAAATGGCCGCCGGCACCACCGCCTGGAAACGCCTGCCCGATCCCTTCGAACCCTGGGAGGCCGGCGCCTGATGCTCGCCCTCGAAACCCCGGCCTGGCCGCGGCAGGTGCTTGGCGGCGATCCGCAGGTGCTCGCCGAAGTGCTCAAGGAAGACGTCAATCTGGCTGTCTGGCAACGCACGCTGTACCCGGAGATCAGCACCTTTGCCGGTTGGTTGAGCGCCCAGCCGCTGGACCTGACGCAGAGCCTGGATGTGCTCGAGGAGCGCGTCGAACTGGGCGACCTGCTGCGCCAGTACGCCATGCTTGAGGGTTGCACGCTGTTTCGCAGCGACCTGCAATGGCTGGCCGAAGCCTTCGCCTGCCTGACCGGCGCGCAGCGTATCGGCCTGCGCCTGCGCAGCCTGGACAAGGCCATGTGCCCGCGCTTCCACGTCGATCACGTACCGCTGCGTCTGGTCACCACCTATGCGGGGCCCGCCAGCCAGTGGCTGGAGGAGTGGGCCATGGCCCGCGCGCGGCTGGGCGACGCGGCGGCCGAACCGGCCAGCCGGGCGGAGATCCGCCAGATGGCGGCGGGTGACGTAGGCCTGTTCAAGGGTGAGAAATGGGCCGGCAATCTTGGCTCCGGCATCATCCACCGCTCGCCGTTGCCGGCACCCGGCGAGCGCCGCCTGCTGCTCACGCTCGACTGGCTGGGTTGAGCTGTCGCCCGGGCAAAAAAATAGGCCGCCCGGGGAGAGCGGCCCAATTCACCAAGATCATGTCCGGCGTGGGGCGCCGGGAGGGTGTGAGGTACCCGGGGACAGTAGGCCCGAAGCGTGTGACAGGGCGATGACCGTTACTGGGGTTTGCGCCAGTGGCCGTTGCTCTGCTGCTCGCAGAACGGCTGGAGAATGCGCGCATCGCTGGCCACGCCGTAGTAGTGGATGTCCTGACGATAGGGCACGCCCTGGGTCTGGGCGTTCTCGCAGACGCCGAAGGCGCCGCTGGGGCAGTTTTCGGCGTAGGTCACCTCGACCTTCTGGTCCTTCAGCTGCGGCTGGCAGAAACCCTCGCGGAAGAGTTTTTCCGGGATGGTGCGGTTCTGCTGGCAGACCTTCACGTCGACCTGCTTGCCCTGGGTATGCACCACGCAGGCCTCGCCGTGGGCGAACAGGGGCAGGCAGGCGAGAGCAAAAGGCAGCAACAGGCGCATGATCGATCCGGGGTGGCGAGGGGAAGCCGCGACTCTAGCGCTTTTCCCGGCGAGCGTCAGGCGGCACCATGGGCGAATGTTGAAGCAGATCCCGACTCATCTCATCGCCGGCCCCCTCGGGGCCGGCAAGACCAGCCTGCTGCAGTCCTTGCTGGCGCAACGTCCCGCAGGCGAAAGCTGGGCGGTGCTGGTCAACGAATTCGGCCAGGTGGGGCTCGACGCCGCGCTGCTGTCCCGCGACGAGGACGGCATCGCCCTGGGCGAGGTCGCCGGTGGCTGCCTGTGCTGCGTGAATGGCGCGCCGTTTCAGGTCGGCCTTGGCCGGCTGCTGCGCAAGGCGCGGCCGCAGCGACTGTTCATCGAGCCGTCCGGCCTCGGCCATCCTGCGCAACTGCTGGCGCAACTGCGTGCGGCGCCCTGGCAGGGCGTGCTGGCGGTGCAACCGATGGTGATGGTGCTCGATGCTGCCGCACTGGCGGTCGGCCAGCCCCTGCCCGAAGCGCAGCAGCAGGCGCTGGGCGAGGCGGCGCTGCTGGTGATGAACAAGTCCGAAGCCCTGGATGGCGCGGCGCGTGCGGCTCTGGCCGCGCAGCTGCCGGACGTGCCGTTGTGCTGGACGATCCAGGGGCGTCTGTCGCTGGGCGAGCTGCCAACGACGCCAACTGAACCGGCGGGCGCTGATTTGCCGCAGGGTGCCTCGCCTGGTGAACCTGCGATCCTGTTGCGCCGTGAAGCCCCTCTGCGCCAGGTGCGAGTGGACGACGGCCGACAGTCGGTCGGCTGGCGCTTCCACCGAGACTGGCGCTTCCGCACGGACGAACTGGATGCCTGGCTGGGCGGGATTTCCGGCCTGCTGCGGGCCAAGGCCGTGCTGCATGGCGAAACCGCCTGGCTGGCCTGCAACCGCACCGTCGGTCCGGCGCCCTGGACGCCCAACGCGTGGCGCAAGGACAGTCGGATAGAGCTGATCCTGGCCGCCGAAGCCGATCCGCAGGCCCTGCAGGACGGCCTTTTACGCTGCGCCATCGCACCGATCTGACGGATAAGGTTGCCCTCGCGCAACTAGTGAATGATAATAATTATCAGCAGATACTGCTTCGTGAACTCTTCCCGCAGGCTTTCTCATGTCGTTACCCCAACCGCGCAAGGCGGCGGACGCCAGTCCAGCCGCAGACGCTGAGGAACAGCTGTTCACTTCCGCCACGGCGGATGACGGCGCCCATTTGCCCAGCGTGAATGCCCAGCGCGTCAATGAGGCCACCCTGCGACTCGTCAGTTGTGCCGGCCCCCGCCGCGACGAGGACGTGGTTACCGAAGAGGTCCTGATCCCCTACGCGGCGCCGGTCGAAGGCGTGGAAGACGGCGAGCAGCCCCCGCCCCTCGGCGGCTGGTGGAAGTCCTCGGGCCTGGCGATCGCCATGCACCTGGCCATCGTCGCCGCGCTGGTCTGGGTGATGCCGACTCCGGCGGAACTGAATCTGGGCGCCGGCGAGATGCCCAAGGCGATGCAGGTGAGTGTCGTCACCCTGCCGCCCAAGCCGGAAGTGCAGCAGCCGCCTGCTGCCGCGCCGACTCCGCCGCCGCCGGAACCCGAGCCGCCCAAGCCCATCGAGCCGCCCAAGCCGGTGGAAAAGCCCAAGCCCAAACCCAAGCCGGTCGAGAAGGCCGTGCCCAAGGTGTCGCCCAAGCCCAAGCCGAAACCCAAGCCCGAGCCTGACCCGGAACCGGCCGAGGAAACCGCCGCGCCGCCGACTCCGGCCGCCCCGCCGCCGCCCGCCGCGCCCACCGTTGGCCAGTTCACCCAGGGTGCCCAGGCCGCGCCGACCGGTTCGCAGGGCCCCGCCGGCCTGCCCACCGGCAGCCTGAACGACAGCGACATCAAGCCACTGCGCATGGACCCGCCGGTCTATCCGCGCATGGCGCTGAACCGTGGCATCGAAGGCCGGGTGAAGGTGCTGTTCACCATCACCAGCGATGGCCGCATCGCCGATATCCAGGTGCTGGAGTCCTCGCCGCCGCGCATGTTCGACAATGCCGTGCGCGACGCCATGGACAAGTGGCGCTTCGAGCCCCGCGTCAGTGGAGGCCGCATCGTCGCCCGCCAGGCGACCAAGGTGTTCTTCTTCAAGCTCGAAAAACGTCGCTGACTATCATTGCGAGCCCAACAAAAACGCGCCCCTGGGCGCGTTTTTTGTTGCCGGCAATTCGCTGTGCCATGACGAGGCACAAGAGCGGCCCCCGCCCGCAAGGGCATCCAACGCGATGCGGACCTATCGCAAACCGAGTCCACTGCTACGAAAGCAACTCTTCCCGCAGCAACTCCAACGCTTCCCGCGCCCCTCCCACGGCGATCTTCGCCGGCACGCCGAGCATCAGGTTCAGCGGCAGGCCGAACCCCTCGATCTGATTGCCGTCGCGATCGCGACCCGGCTGGTCACCCTTCCATTCGCAAGGCAGGCGCTCGGTGCAACTGCCGCCTTCATCGATGTAGCCGAACAACGGCTTGCCCAGCGCAGCGGCGTAGCCCAGTTCGAAGGCGGTGCCGCTGTCCGGTTCGGCGCCGCGGAATGGGTTGAGATTGGCCAGCACCGCGTCGGCCTGGTGGATCAGCTCGAGGTTGGCCTGGTAGATCCAGCGGGCCTGCTCAACCGGCTCGACGATGCCCTCGGGCACCGAATGATCCAGCGGATAGAGTCCCTGCACGCCGAACTCGGTGCACAGTGCCTTGAGCCGCTCGCCCTGCTCGACGGCGTCGGGGCGGAACACGTCGGGGCCGGCGAGGTACAGCTTGAGCATGCTCAGAGTCCCATGAACGACAGCATCAGGAAGGTGGCGAACAGCACGAAGTGGGTCATGCCCTCGATGGCGTTGGTCTTGCCGTCATGCAGGTTGTAGCCGGCAACCATCAGGGTGATGAACATCATGCCGGTCTGCAACGGGGTCATGGCCATCTGGATCGGCTGGCCCTTGAACAACGCCAGGGCCTCGATCACCGGCACGGTGAGGATCACGGTCGACAGCGACGCGCCCAGGGCGATATTGACCACCGGCTGCATGCGGTTGGCCATGGCGGCGCGCAGTGCGGTGAGAATTTCCGGGCTGGCGGAGATCGCCGCCACCAGCAGCGCCGGCACGATGGGCGGCACGCCGCTGCCTTCCAGGCCGACGTCCAGGGCCTTGGACATCACCTCCGCCAACGCGCCGATCAGTACTACACCGACCACCAGCAGCGCCATGGACTGCTTGCTGTTGCCGGCCGCCTCGTGGCCTTCGCCCTGCTCGCCATGGGTGGCGTAGTTGTAGCTGAAGAAGTAGCTGTGCTGGCCGGTCTGCATGCGCAGGAACAGCGCGTAGAGCATGACCATGCAGCCGATGGTGAAGAAGGAGTAGAGCTTCCACTGCTCGGCCGGTATCAGCTCCGGCACCACCATGGAGATGCCCACGGCGGTGAGGATCATGGTCACGTAGGTCTTGCCCGAGTCGTCGTTGTACGACTGCTCACCGTGCTTCAACCCGCCGAGCAGCGCGGCCAGGCCGAGGATGCCGTTCATGTCGAGCATCACTGCGGCGTAGATGGTGTCGCGAGCCAGGGTCGGGGAATGGTTGTGGCCCATCATGATCGCCAGGATCACCACCTCCACCAGCACCGCCGCCAGTGTCAGGATCATGGTGCCGTAGGGCTCGCCGACCTTTTCCGCGAGGATTTCGGCGTGGTGCGCCACGCGCAGCGAGACGCTGATGATTACCGCCAGCAGCGCGGCCGCGGTGAGCCCCGCGAGCATCTTGCCGCCACCCAGCAGGCTGTGCTCCAGCGGGTAGACCGCAATCGCCACCAGCAGGGCGAGGAGGAGGAATTTTTCTTCTTTGAGCGCGCGCAGCATCGAGGGGGATGTCCATTCCGTAAGAAAGCGAGAGCGCCATCTTAGGCAATGGACCGGAGGCGCACCAGCGACCTGCCGATCGCCGTCGCCGACTCGTTAGCTCAGTGGGGCAGGTCGGCGCGCTCGACGAATTGCTTCTGCGCCGCCAGGACCTGGTCGGGCAATACGCGCAACGCCTGGTACGCGTCGTCGAGTTCCTGCGCGAGCGCCTCTTTCCTTGCCTTGTCGCTGGATTCCGCATAGCGCCTGAGTTGCTGGTAGTAACCGATCTGCCGTTCGTAGTAGCGCGACAGGCTGCTGGCGTAGCGGCCGGCATCCTCACCGTGCGGCAGTTGCTGCACCTGGTTGAGATCATGTTCGAGTTCGACGATGTGGCCAGCCGGGCTTTCCACCGCTCGCGTCGCGGCGACGGCACCGCCGGAGTCGAAATCGCCTTTGCTCAGTCTTCTCATGTCCCGATCGATGCGCTGCACGTTATGCAGGAAAGCGGGGGTCACCACCTCGTTGTACCTAAAGTCGGAGGAAGACGAGGCGTCGCAGGCGGCCAGGGCTAAGGGCAGCAGAGCCAGTACGGCCAGCAGGGTCTTGTTCATGGAACGGGCTGCTGTGGGGGAGGTGCTGCGATTCTAGAAAGGGGACCGGTCGGAAGATTTCGCGGATATCTGTCTTTTGCGTCAGAATTATCTCTGTCCACGCATGCCGGGGCCTGTTGCCCCGCTGCCAATTGCTTGCCGGATCAGCCTGTGTGCCAATGTTGGCGCCTGATCCACCCATAACGAGACCTCCCCCATGTACGACTGGCTCAATGCCCTGCCCAAGGCCGAACTGCACCTGCACCTGGAGGGTTCGCTGGAGCCCGAGCTGCTGTTCGCCCTGGCCGAGCGCAACAAGGTCGCCCTGCCCTGGGGCGACGTCGAGAGCCTGCGCAAGGCCTATGCGTTCAACAACCTGCAGGAGTTCCTCGATCTCTACTACGCCGGCGCCGATGTGCTGCGCACCGAACAGGACTTCTACGACCTGACCTGGGCGTATCTGGAGAAGTGCAAGGCGCAGAACGTCATCCACGTCGAGCCGTTCTTCGACCCGCAGACCCATACCGACCGTGGCGTGCCCTTCGAGGTGGTGCTGCGCGGCATCCAGGGCGCGCTCAAGGAGGGTGAGAAAAAACTTGGCATCCGCCATGGCCTGATCCTCAGCTTCCTGCGTCACCTGTCCGAGGAAGAGGCGTTCAAGACCCTCGACCAGGCCATGCCGTTCCGCGACGCCTTTATCGCTGTCGGCCTGGACAGCTCCGAAGTCGGCCACCCGCCGAGCAAGTTCCAGCGTGTGTTCGACCGCGCCCGCAGCGAAGGCTTCCTGACCGTTGCCCACGCCGGCGAAGAAGGGCCGCCGGAGTACATCTGGGAAGCCCTGGACCTGCTCAAGATCGAGCGCATCGACCACGGCGTGCGCGCCATCGAGGACGAACGGCTGATGCAGCGCATCATCGACGAACAGATCCCGCTGACCGTCTGCCCGCTGTCCAACACCAAGCTGTGCGTGTTCGACCACATGCGCGAGCACAACATCCTCGACATGCTCGAACGTGGCGTGAAGGTGACGGTGAACTCGGACGACCCGGCCTACTTCGGCGGCTACGTCACCGAGAACTTCCAGGCCCTGCATGAGCATCTGGGGATGACCCAGGAGCAGGCGCAGCGGTTGGCGCAGAACAGCCTGGATGCGCGGTTGGTGAAGTAGGCGTTTGAGGGTTGGCCCCGCTGCGGGGCCAACCCTCACCCCAGCCCTCTCCCGGAGGGAGAGGGCGTCGATTGTGCCGGCTGACACCGTGCTGCCACTTCGCTGCAGACAGTCCCCTTTACCTCTGAGCGGGGCGCGCAGCCAGGGTCAGGGTGAGGGCTGTGCCTAGCGCGAACCTGCCCGGAAATCCCCCGTCCCGATCCGTCCCCTCATCTGGCGCCCGCGACCTTTCACGCCGGGCCTGCTAACCCTATAAGTGCGCCTCCCACTTCTTCGCGAGGAAGCACCACATGAACAGGATCGTCGCCATCACCGGCGGCTTCGGCCATCTGGGCAGCGTGGTCGGCCAGGCGTTTGCCGATGCCGGCTGGCAGGTCGCCCTGCTCGACCGTGCCGTCGGCCCGCGTTATCCACAGGCCGGGGCGCTGTCCATCGGCGGTATCGACCTCACCGGTCCTGCCGCCGCCCGCGCGGCGCTGGAGCAAGTCAACGAGCACTTCGGCGGCCTCGATGCGCTGATCAACGTGGCCGGCGGCTTCCACTGGGAAACCCTGGCCGACGGCGACGTCGACACCTGGGACCTGATGTACCGCATCAACCTGCGCACCGCAGTGGTCTCCAGCCAGGCCGCCCTGGGCCACCTGAAGACGCGCGGGCGCGGGCGCATCCTCAATATCGCCGCAGCAGCGGCCAACCGCGCGGCGTTGGGCATGGGCGCCTATGCGGCGTCCAAGGCCGGTGTCATGCGCCTGACCGAAGCGCTGGCGGAAGAGCTGAAGGACGCACGGATCACCGTCAACGCGCTGATGCCGAGCATCATCGACACCCCGCAGAACCGGGCCGACATGCCCGATGCCGAGTTCGACCGCTGGGTGCGGCCGGAGCAACTGGCGGCGACCCTGCTGTTCCTCGCCTCCGATGATGCGGCGGCGATCACCGGCGCATGCATTCCGGTGACCGGGCGGGTGTGAGCGGACACCCCTGTGTCATTTTCTGGAATATTTGTGCCTGCGTTTCCCCCTCACCCCAGCCCTCTCCCCAAGGAGAGGGTGCTGTCCGTGCCGGCTGACGCCAAGCTTTCGTCCTTCACCGAGTGGTCCCCTCTCCCTTTGGGAGAGGGTTAGGGTGAGGGATGGCCTGAGCGCAGGATCGCCATGCCTGCAATCGCGCGTGTGGCGCGCTCCTGAAGTTGTCTAGACCGCACCCGCGCTGCGCAGAAACGCCGCCAGGCACGGGTTGTCGTTGTGCGGGCTCCAGGCCGCGCCGTACTCCACCTGCGGCGAGTCCGCGATGGAACGGAAGGCCACGCCGGGCAGTTGCATGCGCCGCATCGAGTCGGGCACCAGCGAGACGCCCAGCCCCTCGGCGACGAGGTTGACGATGGTCTGCTGCAGGTGCGTTTCCATGCGTACGGACGGGGCGAACCCATGCTGGCGACAGCAATCCATCACCGACTCGTGCAGCGCCGGCGCCGTGGCGGGCGGGAAAGTGATGAAGGGCTCGCCGGCCAGCTTCGCCAGGTCCAGCTCGGCGGTCTGCGCCTGCGGATGAACCGTCGGTAGCACCGCGCACAGCGGCTCGCGTTGCAGGGTGCGGTAAAGGCGCTGGCCCGGCTCGCGCTCGGGGAAGGTCAGGGCGACGTCCACTTCGCCGTTGTCCAGCGCCGGGCCGAGGTCGCGGGGCAGAACCTCGTTGAGCACCAGTTTCACTTCCGGGTGGCCATCGGCGAAGGCCTTCAGCAGGCGCGGCAGCAGCGTCCAGGCGGCGAGCATGGTGAAGCCGATCCGCAATTCGCCACGCTCCCCGCGCGCGGTGGCACGGGCAGCGCGCACCGCGAGATCCAGGCCCGAGAGCAAGGCGCGGGCGTGCTGCTGGAAATCGCGGCCGGCGGCGGTCAGTTCCACCGAGCGGGAATGCCGGGCGAACAGCGGAGTGCCCAGCTCTTCCTCCAGCGCGGCAATCTGCCGGCTCAGCGGCGGCTGGGTGATGTGCAGCGCCTCGGCGGCACGGCCGAAGTGCAGGTGCTCGGCGAGGGAGAGGAAATAGCGCAGCTGGCGGAAGTCGATCATCGATACGGGAATGGTATGGATGGGCGCCCTAGTAAGCATTGGACGGTATCGATTGGCAACCCTATGCTCGCGTGCCGCCCCCGCTTCTCCAGGTTTCCCTGCCATGCACACCGTCTTCGCCGTCGTCCTGCCGATCTTCGCGCTGATCCTGGTGGGCTGGCTGTGCCGACGCAGCAACCGCCTCGGCCCGCAGGCCGCGTCGGAGGTGAATAAGCTGGTGGTCTGGCTGTGCCTGCCGGCACTGCTGTTCAAGGTCACCGCCACCACGACCTGGGCGGAAATCTGGCAACCGGGCTTCCTTGCCGCCTTTACCGGCGGCTGCCTGCTGGTTTTCTTCGCCACGCTGGCCTGGCGCCTGCTGCAGGGCCGGCCGTTGCCGGCGGCGAGCATCGACGGGCTCAGCGCGTCCTACGCCAACACCGGCTACATGGGCATCCCGTTGTGCCTGCTGGTGTTCGGCCAGGATGGCCTGGAGCCGGCGCTGATCGCCTCGTTGCTGGTCGTCTGCGTGCTGTTCGCCATCTCGGTGGTGTGCATCGAGGTCGGCCTGCAAGAGGAGAAACACATTGGCCGCGCCGTGTGGGTAGTGACCAAGGCGCTGGGCAAGAACCCGCTGGTGGTATCGCCGATCATCGGTGGGCTGTGGGCGCTGACCGACATCGGCCTACCGGCGCCGCTGCTGCATTTCCTCGACATGCTGGCTGCCGCGACCACGCCCTGCGCGCTCGTGTCCCTGGGCCTGTTCCTGGCCCAGCGCCAGGAAGGCGAGCAGGTCGGCGCCTGGCCGCTGGTGGCGATCAAGCTGATCGGCCAACCTCTGCTCACCGGCTTCCTCGCCTACAAGGTCTTCGACCTGCCGCCGCTGTGGGCCGATTCGGCGCTGCTGCTCAGCGCACTGCCCACTGGCACCGGGCCGTTCATGCTCGCCGAGTACTACCAGCGCGAGGCGGCGGTGGTGTCGCGGAGCATTCTGCTGTCCACCCTGGGTTCGCTGGTGACGCTCTCGCTATGTCTTCTCTGGATTGCCCGATAGCTGGCCCCGGCTAGCGGACGCAGCCACCATGCTGTCAAGCGCGAGGCGAACCTATCGCGGACGGAGTCCGCTCCTGCTCTCGGGGCAGGCCTGGAGTAGCCCCGAGTAAGAGCCCCGGCAAGCCAGACTCAGAGCTTCTCCAGGCACCCCGCGAACTCATCCGCCAGATTGCCCAGCAGATGTTCGTAACCCTGCGCATCCACCTTCACCCCCACGCCCAGGTCATCCAGCTCGGCCAGCCGCACCGGCAGGCCCTGGCTCAGGGTATCGGCCAGGCGCGGGCGGATCGGCGGTTCGCTGAAGATGCAGGCCGGGCCGGCCTTCTGCAGCTGCGCGCGCATGGCCGCGACATGGCGGGCGCCCGGCTGAACGTCGGCAGACACCGCAAAGACACCGGCGTGTCGCAGGCCGTAGGCCTCCTCGAAGTAATCGAAGGCCTCGTGGAAAACGAAGAACGGCTTGCCCTTGAGTGGATCCATGCGCTGCTTCAAGCGCGTATTCAGTGTCTCCATGCGTTCGTCGAAGGCTTTCAGGTTGGCCTGGTAGCGGCTGGCATTGGTCGGGTCGGCGATGGCCAGGTCTTCGGCCATGCGCGCGGCGATCACCTGGGCGTTGGCCGGCAGCAGCCAGAGGTGGGCGTCGATCATGCCGGGACGGTGGTCGTGATCATGGCCAAGGTCGTCATGATCGTGGTCGTCGTGGTCCGGGTGGTTCGACTCACTGAAATCGGCAAACTTGCGCAGATGCATGCCGGCCTGGTCCTGCACGGCCACGCTCGGGCCCTTGCGGCTGTCCAGCACCTTGGGCAGGAAGTTCTCCAGGTCCGGGCCGACCCAGTAGAACAGCTGCGCATCGCGCACGCGGCGGATGTCCGAGGGGCGCAACGAGTAGCTGTGCGGCGAGGCGCCCGGCGGCAGCAGCACGTCCGGCGTCCCTTCACCGTCCTGGATGGCAGCGGCGATCAGTTGCAGCGGCTTGATGCTGGTCAGCACGCTGACCTCGGCACGCACGGGGAGGCTGAGCAGCAGCGCGCAGCAGGCGGTCAGCAGGGCGACGGGACGGAAGGACACGGCGGCACTCACACAGGGGAGACATGAAAGAGTAATATAATAACGTCTCTGAACCCGAGCGTCGCCGCGCATGTACAAGATCGCCCCCAAGACTCCCCTCGCCTGCCGCCCGCACGACCACGCCAACTGCGTGGCCAGCGCCCTGGCCGACGCCGACGCGCTGTGCGCGCGCCAGGGCGTGCGCCTGACCGAGCTGCGCCGGCGCGTGCTGGAGCTGGTCTGGGCCAGTCACAAGCCGCTGGGCGCCTACGACATCCTCGCCGTGCTGAGCGAGGAAGACGGCCGCAAGGCGGCGCCGCCGACGGTCTACCGCGCGCTGGACTTCCTCCTGGAAAACGGCCTGGTACACCGCATCGCCTCGCTCAACGCCTTCATCGGCTGCGCGCACCCGGAACACGCCCACGAAGGCCAGTTCCTGATCTGCCGCGCCTGCCACACCGCCATCGAGCTGGAACAACCGGCCATCAGCGAGGCCATCGTTGCCGGCGCCAAGGGTGTCGGCTTCGCCGTGGAAAGCCAGACCGTCGAGATCGTCGGCCTCTGCGGCGCCTGCGCGCCCGGCCAGCGGGAGGCGTGATGAGCGACGCCCTGATCCGCCTGCAAGGCGTCGGCGTCAGCTATGGCGGCCAGGCGGTGCTGCAGAACGTCGACCTGACCATCGCCCCCGGCGAGATCGTCACCCTGATCGGCCCCAACGGCGCCGGCAAGACGACCCTGGTGCGCAGCGTGCTCGGCCTGCTCAAGCCCGATACCGGCAGCGTCTGGCGCGCGCCGAAGCTGTCCATCGGCTACATGCCGCAGAAACTCCACGTCGATCCGACCCTGCCGCTGACGGTCTTCCGCTTCCTCCGCCTGGTGCCGGGCGTACAGCGCCCCCAGGCGCTCGACGCGCTGAAGGAAGTCGGTGCCGCCCATGTGCTCGACAAGCCGCTGCAGAGTGTCTCCGGCGGCGAACTGCAGCGCGTGCTGCTGGCCCGCGCGCTGCTGCGCAAGCCGGAACTGCTGGTGCTCGACGAACCCGTGCAGGGCGTCGACGTCGCCGGCCAGGCCGAGCTGTACCGCCTGATCGGCCGCCTGCGCGACCGCCTCGGCTGCGGCGTGCTGATGGTTTCCCACGACCTGCACCTGGTGATGAGCGCCACCGACAAGGTGGTCTGCCTGAACCGCCACGTCTGCTGCTCCGGGCATCCGGAACAGGTCAGCGGCGACCCCGCCTTCGTCGAGCTGTTCGGCCAGGACGCCCGCAGCCTGGCGGTCTATCACCACCACCACGACCATTCCCACGACCTGCACGGCGAGGTGGTGAAACCCGCCTTCCCCGCCGGCACGCGCTTCACTCCGGTCCACCAGCACGGCCCCGACTGCAACCATGGCTGATTTCCTGCTCAACGCCCTCCTCGCCGGGCTGGCCCTGGCGGTGGTTGCCGGGCCCCTCGGTTCGTTCGTCGTCTGGCGACGCATGGCCTATTTCGGCGACACCCTGTCCCACGCCGCCCTGCTCGGCGTCGCCCTCGGCTTCCTGCTGGACGTCAGCCCGACCCTGGCAGTGACCGTCGGCTGCGTGCTGCTCGCCGTGCTGCTGGTCACCCTGCAGCAGCGCCAGCCGCTGGCCGCCGACACCCTGCTCGGCATCCTCGCGCACAGCACGCTGTCGCTGGGCCTGGTGACGCTGAGCTTCATGAAGGAAGTGCGCGTCGACCTGATGGCCTACCTGTTCGGCGACCTGCTCGCCGTCAGCCAGACCGACCTCTTGTGGATAGTCGCCGGCAGCGCCCTGGTGCTGGGGCTGATCTGCTGTCTGTGGCGGCCGCTGCTGGCGATCACCGTGCACGAGGAACTGGCGCGGGTCGAAGGCCTGCCGGTCACCGCCATCCGTCTGGCGCTGATGCTGTTGATCGCCATCGTCATCGCCGTGGCCATGAAGATTGTCGGCGTGCTGCTGATCACCTCGCTGCTGATCATCCCCGCCGCCGCTGCCCAACGGCACGCGCGCAGCCCTGAGCAGATGGCCTTCGGCGCCAGCCTGATCGGCCTGGTGGCAGTGTGCGCCGGCCTCTCGCTGTCCTGGTTCAAGGACACTCCTGCCGGCCCCTCCATCGTGGTCAGCGCGGCGGCCCTGTTCCTGCTGAGCTTTGTCCTGCCGCGCCGGACGGTGTAGAATTTGGCGATTTTTTGATCAAAAGAGACCCTGACGCATGAAGTCGTTCGTCATCCGCCTGTTCGCGCTGATGGCCATGGCGCTTGCCCTGGCAGCCTGCCAGAGCACCGCGACCACCCCAACCAGCAGCAGCGCCTTCGAGACCGAACTGGCCGCCGGCCGTCTGGAATCCGCGCAGCTCGCGCTGGGTTCCGAGCAGGAAGACACCACCCAGCTCGCCGAGCGGCGCAAGCGCCTGGCCGACGCCTACCTGGAGCGCAGCCGCGAGGCCCTGGCCAAGGGCGACGTCAACGGCGCCACCACCGCCCTGACCCGCGCCCGCTCGCTGATGCCCCGCGCCCCCGGCGTCGCCGCCGATGTCAGCGGCCTGCAGAAGCCCGCCGCACCCGGCGCTCAGCCAACCTGCACGCCGTAAGCCCATGGGCACCCGTTCGCGGTGCCCGTTATGCCCTTTTGTTCCGCAGTTAGTTGAACAAAGATTAATCAGCCATAAAAAAGCAGGTTAAAATGCGCGGTTTTGGCTGACCGCCTACGTTTGTCGTTTATCCCTCGACAACTTAGTAGGTCCCGAATCTGTTTAGGGCTTGCGAGCTAGAGCAGTACAAGGCGAAAACAGGCGAGAAAGCGGAGTCTACTCACGCGTAAATGAGCATTTCTCGCCTGTTTTCAACGCAGTAATGCCGACGCGCAGCACGCCATGAACAGGTTCCCACACGCCGTACCCACAAGGTTTGCTACGTGATCGAATTCCACGACGTCCACAAGACCTATCGCGTCGCCGGACGCGATATCCCGGCCCTGCAGCCGACCCGCCTGTCCATCGAGGGCGGCCAGGTGTTCGGCCTGATCGGCCATTCCGGCGCCGGTAAAAGCACCCTGCTGCGCCTGATCAACCGCCTGGAAGAACCCAGCGGCGGGCGCATCGTCATCGACGGCGAAGACATCACCGCCCTAGACGCCGACGGCCTGCGCCGCTTCCGCCAGCGCGTCGGGATGATCTTCCAGCACTTCAACCTGCTGGCCTCCAAGACCGTCGCCGACAACATCGCCATGCCGATGAAGCTCGCCGGCACCTTCAGCGCCGCCGAGATCACCGCGCGGGTGGACGAACTGCTCGAGCGCGTCGGCCTCCAGGATCACGCCCGCAAGTACCCGGCACAGCTGTCCGGCGGCCAGAAGCAGCGCGTCGGCATCGCCCGCGCCCTGGCTTGCCGGCCCACCATCCTGCTCTGCGACGAAGCCACCAGCGCCCTCGACCCGCAGACCACCGGCCAGGTCCTGCAACTGCTGGCGGAGATCAACCGCGAGCTGAAGCTGACCATCGTCCTGATCACCCACGAGATGGACGTGATCCGCCGGGTCTGCGACCAGGTCGCCGTGATGGATGCCGGGCGCATCGTTGAACAGGGCGACGTCGCCGACGTGTTCCTCCACCCGCAGCACGAAACCACCCGCCGCTTCGTCTTCGAGGCCGAGCGTGTGGACGAGAACGAGCAGCACGATGACTTCGCCCACGTGCCGGGCCGCATCCTGCGCCTGACCTTCCGTGGCGAGGCGACCTACGCGCCGCTGCTGGGCACCGTCGCGCGCCAGACCGGCGTGGACTACAGCATCCTCGCCGGCCGCATCGACCGCATCAAGGACCAGCCCTACGGCCAGCTCACCCTGTCCCTGGTGGGCGGTGACATCGAGGCCGCGATGACGCAACTGAATGCCGCCGAAGTTCACGTGGAGGTGCTACGCGCATGAGCGACTTCTTCGTGAATATCGACTGGTCCGAGATTCTCCAGGCCAGCCTCGACACCTTCTGGATGCTCGGCGGCTCGCTGCTGTTCACCGTCATCCTCGGCCTGCCGCTGGGCGTGCTGCTGTTCCTCACCGGGCCCAAACAGATGTTCGCCAACCGCGGCATCTACGGCGTGCTGGCGTTCATCGTCAACGTGCTGCGCTCGCTGCCGTTCATCATCCTGCTGATCGTGCTGATCCCGCTCACGGTGATCCTGGTCGGCACCTCGCTAGGCGTCGCCGGGGCCATCCCGCCGCTGGTGGTGGGTGCCACGCCATTCTTCGCGCGCCTGGTGGAAACCGCCCTGCGCGAGGTGGACAAGGGCATCATCGAAGCCACCCAGGCGATGGGCGCCAGCACCCGGCAGATCATCTGGAACGCCCTGCTGCCCGAAGCCCGCCCAGGCATCATCGCCGCCATCACGGTCACCGCCATCACCCTGGTGTCCTACACCGCGATGGCCGGCGTGGTCGGCGCCGGCGGCCTCGGCGACCTGGCGATCCGCTACGGCTACCAACGCTTCCAGGACGACGTGATGCTGCTCACCGTGGTGATGCTGGTGGTACTCGTCCAGATCCTGCAGACCGTCGGCGACAAGCTGGTGGTCCACTATTCCCGCAAATAACCACAAGGCCCGCCGGATGCGGGCCGCCAAGGAGCCAACCATGAAGAAACTGTTCGCCGCGTTCGCTGCCGCCGCCGTGATTGCCGCCCCGCTGGCCCAGGCTGCCGACAGCCTGACCGTCGCCGCCACTCCGGTGCCGCACGCCGAGATCCTCAATTTCGTCAAACCCATCCTGGCCAAGGAAGGGGTCGAACTGAAGGTGAAGGAGTTCACCGACTACGTGCAGCCCAACACCCAGGTCGCCGAGAAGCGCCTGGACGCCAACTTCTTCCAGCACCAGCCGTACCTGGATGAGTTCAACAAGACCAAGGGCACCAGCCTGATCGCCGTCACCGGCGTGCACATCGAGCCGCTGGGCGCTTACTCCACCAAGTTCAAGAAGCTCGAAGAGCTGCCCTCGGGCGCCACCGTGGTGATCCCCAACGACGCTACCAACGGCGGCCGCGCCCTGCTGCTGCTGGACAAGGCCGGCGTGATCAAGCTCAAGGACAACAAGTCCATCACCGCGACCCCGAAAGACATCGTCGAGAACCCGAAGAACATCAAGGTGCGTGAGCTGGAAGCGGCCACCCTGCCGCGCGTGCTGACCCAGGTCGACCTCGCCCTGATCAACACCAACTACGCCCTGGAAGCCAAGCTGAACCCCACCAAGGACGCGCTCGCCATCGAAGGCGCCGACTCGCCCTATGTGAACATCCTGGTTGCCCGCCCGGACAACAAGGACAGCGCCGCCATGCAGAAGCTGGCCGCCGCCCTGCACAGCCCCGAGGTGAAGCAGTTCATCCTCGAGAAGTACAAGGGTGCCGTCGTTCCGGCGTTCTGATCGCCGACGCAGCTTCACCTTCTGAAAAGCCCGGTCGAATGACCGGGCTTTTTCGTTTCCGGCTTTTGGTTTTTTGTAGGAGCGAAGGGGATGCCTGGTTCTTGCTCGCGAACCTACCCAGCTCCGCTGCCATCGGCGAGCACCGTACGCGAGCAAGCTCGCTCCTACAGGAAGGCTCTGCCGCAAGGGTTTGAGCATTTTTTCGCCAACCTTCCCTGCATATTTTCCATGCCGCAAAGGCATCGGTTTTTTACGATTTCGCTCAAAGGCACGAATGGCGCGGCCTGCAGCGACCCAGCAAAACCGTATAGTCCAGAAAGTTATTTCAATAACGAAAATAATCACTTCAAGAGCTAAGACGCTCCGCCAATCATGCAGGTCCGTTTCAAGCGCGTCGTAGAGCCGCGCAGACCTGCAAGGAGATCGTTCATGGCTCAACCCCAGCATGCCCTCGCGCCGGATGCTTTCCTGCGCCACGTGCCCGGCGGCGACCTGGTCGATCTCGGCCGCCCGCTGCGCCACGCGCTGGAGCTGGGCCGCCACGTGCCGGCGAAAGCCCGCGCGCTGAGCCGCCGCGAAGGCGTGCTGCTCGGCCTGTTCGCCCTGACATTGCACGGCGCGGTGATCTACTGGCTGAGCCAGCAGCCCACGCCCAAACTGCCGGAGGTACCGCCACAGGTGCCGCCGATGACCATCGAATTCACCGCGCCGACGCCGCCGGTGGTGGAACCGCCGCCGCCCGAGCCGATCCCCGAGCCAGTGGTGCAGGAGCCGCCACCTCCGGTGGTGGACGAAAACGCGGTGAAACCGCCGCCGCCCAAGCCGATCCCCAAACCCAAGCCGAAACCGGTTCCCAAGCCCGTGCCCAAACCGGTCGAGCAACCAGCGCCGCCCAAGGCTGAAACTCCGCCGCCGCAACCGGCGCCACCTGCTCCGCCAGCGCCGGCTCCAGCCCCGCTGACGCCGCCCTCGGCCAGCGCCGGTTATCTGAAGAACCCGGCGCCGGAATACCCGCCACTGGCCCAGCGTCGCGGTTGGGAAGGCACCGTCCTGCTACGTGTGCACGTACTTGCCAGCGGTAGCCCGAGCGAGATCCAGGTGCAGAAGAGCAGCGGCCGCGACGCCCTGGACGACGCCGCGGTGCGCGCAGTGAAACGCTGGAGCTTCGTCCCCGCCAAGCGCGGTGATGTGGCCCAGGACGGCTGGGTCAGCGTACCCATCGACTTCAAATTGCATTGATTCAACTTGCCCAGATCAGCCGCACGAGAAACGCGGAAGGAGAACACCCATGAGTCTGCCCCTGAACCCCCTGGAATCCGTCGAAGGCGCAGTCATCTGGCTGCTGGTCGGCTTCTCCGTCGTCACCTGGGCGCTGGCCCTGGTGAAAGGCGTCCAGTTCACCCGCCAGAAGTCCCAGGACAAGCGCTTCCAGAAGCAGTTCTGGAGCGCCACCAGCCTCGAATCGGCCGGTGACCAGGCCGCCGGCAAGCCCGGCGCCGGCGCCCGCGTGGCCCAGGCCGGTTTCGCCGCCATCCAGGTGCAGGACAACGGCCAGCCGGACCTGGCCCAGTCGATCAACCACCAGGACCGCCTCGAGCGCGCCCTGCGCCAGCAGATCCAGCGTGAGCGCCGCTCCCTGGAATCCGGCCTGGCGGTGCTCGCCTCGATCGGTTCCACCTCGCCCTTCATCGGTCTGTTCGGCACCGTGTGGGGCATCATGGAAGCGCTCAAGGGCATCAGCGCAGCCGGCTCCGCCAGCCTTGAAACTGTCGCCGGCCCCATCGGCAGCGCACTGATCGCCACCGGCGTGGGAATCGCCGTCGCCGTGCCGGCGGTGCTGGTCTACAACTACTTCCTCCGTCGCCTGAAGCTCACTGCGGCCGACCTCGACGACTTCGCCCACGACTTCTACAGCCTCGCGCAGAAGAGTGCCTTCCGCGTCGTCGCCCTGCCCACCGCCGCGCGCAAACCGGCTGCCGGCGCCAGCGTGAAGGAGGCGAGCTGACATGGCCTTCTCGACCCAGGACAGCGACGAGGTTCTCTCCGAGATCAACGTCACCCCGCTGGTGGACGTGATGCTGGTGTTGCTGGTGGTGTTCATCGTCACCGCGCCGCTGCTGACCAACGCCATCCCGATCAACCTGCCCAAGACCGAGGCGGTCGCCCCGCCGGAGCAGAAGGACCCGCTGGTGGTGAGCATCGACGGCGCCGGCAAGTGGTTCATCAACAAGGACGAGATCCAGCCGGACCTGCTGCAAAGCAATCTGGCGGCGGCCAAGGCCAAGGACGCCGAAGTCCGCGTGCAGCTGCAGGCCGATGAAACCGTGAACTATGGCCAGGTGGCCAAGGCCATGGCCTCCATCGAGAAGGCCGGCATCACCAAACTGGCGGTCATCACCGCGCGCTGAGGAACCTGTAAGACGCCTGAAACAGAGCGGGTGTAGAAAGGGACCTCCACAACGTACCGAGCTTCAAGGCCGCTCTCCCAATACTCAGGCAGGGGTGAGCGGCCTTTTTTTATTCGCGATTCCCAGGGACCGAGCAGCCGGTAGCACCCTCTCCCGAACCCTGGCTGCGCGCCCCGCTCCGAAGGGAGAGGGGACTGAATGGCATCAAGCGGAACCCCGTACCTCCCGGCAACGCCGATCGGCTCCCTCTCCCTTAAGGGAGAGGGCGGGGGAGCGGGGCTTTGGCGCTAACATCCACAACCTCGCCTCCGCCGTTCGTCGTCATCCCCGCCTCGGCAATAAACCTATGCCTTTCAGGCTCTTCCGTGGCCGCCGCTCTTCCACTAAGTTGATGACAGTTCGGAGACCTGAGGGGTACCGCATGACATCGTCTCCCGCTTCGGAAGGCCCGTTTTATCCGCCGACACTGGGGGTGCCGGAACGCTTCACACCACAACAGCTGCGCGCCTCGCTCGACATCACCATGAGCGAACATGGCGCCGGTCCGGTGTGGCTGTTCGCCTACGGCTCGCTGATCTGGCGCCCGGAGTTCCCGGTGGCCGAAGCGCGCCGCGCGCGGGTGCACGGCTACCATCGCGGGCTCTACCTGTGGTCCCTGACCCACCGCGGCACCCCGGAAGCACCCGGCCTGGTACTCGGCCTGGATCGCGGCGGCTCCTGCTCAGGCTTCGCCTTCCGCCTGCCGGAAGATCACCTCGACGCCAACCTCTACGCGCTTTGGGAAAGGGAGATGCCCTACGCCTCCTATCGCCCGGAATGGCTCAACTGCCGCCTCGACGACGGCACGCGCGTGCGCGCCCTGGGCTTCGTCCTCGAACGCCATCTGCCCAGCTACGCCGGCTCCCTGCCCGACAATATCGTCGAGCACGTGCTGGCCAGCGCCCAGGGCCACTTCGGTACCACCCGCGACTACGTCGAGCAGACCGCCCGCGCACTGCGAGAATACGCCATGCCCGACCTCAACCTGGAAGGCATCCTGGCGCGCTGCTGCCCGTTGCGCCGGGCGCAGGAATAACCGCTTATAGCCATTCGTTTAGCTTAAATACTGCATAAGCAAAGAATTTCTTATTCCTTAACGAATATTAAAACCCTCCCTAGAATGCCTTCTCATGACGATTCGAGAGGGCCGCCCCATGCGCAACGACCGCATCCGCTACCTGATCGTGCCGGGCTGGCACGGATCCGACGACGCCCATTGGCAGAGCCACTGGCAGCGCGCCCTGCCAAACGCCGCGCGGGTGCAGCAGCAGGACTGGATCACCCCGCAGCGTGCCGACTGGGTCGCCGAACTCGACCGCGAAATCCGCCGCGAGCCCGGCCGCGTGGTGCTGATCGCCCACAGCCTGGGCTGCGTCACCGTCGCCGCCTGGGCGGCCCGCGCCGATCGTCGTGCGCTGGCCCAGGTATCCGGCGCCCTGCTGGTTGCGCCAGCGGATGTGGAACGGGAAACCTGCCACGACGCGCTGCGCAACTTTGCCCCCATTGCCGCCCAGACGCTGCCGTTCCCGACGGTGCTGGTAGGTTCGGACAACGACGCCGCCTGCAGCCCGCAGCGCGCCATGGCGCTGGGTCGCATCTGGGGTGCCGAAACCGTGATCCTGCCCTCCGCCGGGCACATCAACGTGAAATCCGGCCACGGCGCCTGGGAAGCGGGCTACCGTCATCTGTATCGCCTGCAGTACCTGATCGACCAGCAGTCGCGTCAGCGCGCCTGAGCCACGCAAGCGGGTGCGGCATGAGTGCCGCACCCCATCCCCTCGGCGCGCGGATTCGGTTAGGGTGAGGCACAGCCCCCGCCGGAGACCGCCATGCCACCGTTGCACGATCTGTCCGCCGTCGAACTGCTCGCCCTCTACCGCTCGCACCAGCTTTCCCCGGTCGAGTACCTCGACCATCTGATCGCCCATATCGAACGCTGGGAACCGCAGCTCTGCGCCCTCTATGCCTTCGACCCGCAGCGCGCGATCGAGCAGGCGCGGCGCTCCGAGGCGCGCTGGATCCGCTGCGCTCCCTGCGGCGAGCTGGACGGCGTACCGGTGACCATCAAGGAACTGATCGCCACCACCGGCGACCCGATTCCGCAGGGCAGCGCCGCCACCCTCCTGCAACCGGCGACCGGCAACGCTCCGCCCGCCGCGCGGATGAACGAGGCCGGCGCCATCCTGCTGGGCAAGACCACGGTGCCGGACTTCGGCATGCTCTCCTCCGGGCTGTCCAGCTTCCACAAGCTGGCCCGCAACCCCTGGGACCTGCGCATGAACCCGGGCGGCTCCAGCGCCGGTGCAGCCTCGGCGGCAGCGGCCGGCTACGGGCCGCTGCACATCGGCACCGACATCGGCGGCTCGGTGCGCCTGCCGGCGGGCTGGTGCGGGCTGGTCGGCTTCAAGCCGAGCCTGGGGCGAATCCCCATCGATCCCTACTTCACAGGGCGCTGCGCCGGCCCCATGACCCGCACACTGGACGACGCGGCGCTGATGATGAGGCACCTGGCGCGCCCCGACTGGCGTGACGCTACGGCCCTGCCGCCGGCCGATCTCGACTGGCACATCGACTACGCCGAGGTGCGCGGCCTGCGCATCGGACTGCAGCTGGACCCCGGCTGCGGCCTGCGCCCCGAGCCCGAGGTGTGCGCTGCGGTGGAAGCCGCCGCAAGACAGTTCGCCGATGCCGGCGCGGAAATCATCGAGGTTCGGCCGATCCTCGACCGCGAGCTGCTCGAGGGCCTGGACAGGTTCTGGCGCGCGCGCCTGTGGGCCGAGCTGGAGAACCTGCCGGTGGAGCGCCAGGCCAAGGTGCTGCCCTACATCTTCCAGTGGGCCGAGGGCGGCGCGGCGGTAAGCGGTGCCGAAGCAGTGCGCGGCTTCAACCAGACGTTCGAGATGCGCCGCCGGGCCGCCGAGCAGTTCCAGGAGATCGACTTCCTGCTCTCGCCGACCAACCAGGTCGCCGCTTTCCCGGCCGAATGGGCATCACCGACCAACGACCCGGCGCAGCCCTTTGAGCACATCGGCTTCACCGTGCCGTGGAACATGTCCGAGCAACCGGCACTCTCAATCAACTGCGGCTTCACCGCCGACGGCATGCCCATCGGCCTGCAGATCGTCGGCCCGCGCTTCGCCGACATCGAGGTGCTGCGCCTGGGCAAGGCCTACGAACACTGGCGCGGCCCCATCCACCGTTGGCCGCAGTATCCGGCAGCCAGCTAAGCTCAGCCCAATCGCCGACCACAAGGAACCGATCGCGCGCCCATGCATTACTCCGCCTACATCGCCCACTTCCTGGTGGTGGTCCAGTTGCTCGGGATCATCGCTGCGGTCCATGCCGTGCTCAGCGTGCGCACCGCGCAGGGCGCCATTGCCTGGGCGACCTCGCTGGTATTCATGCCGCTGCTGACCCTGGTGCCCTACCTGGTCTTCGGCCGCAGCCGCTTCGACGCCTACATCGGCGCGCGCCGGCAAGCCAACGAGGAGATGCACGTGGCCGCCGCCGAGCTGGACTGGCGCCCCTGGGTGGAAGAAGCGCTCGCCGCCCGCCAGTACGATGGCTACAAGGCGCTCAAGGCGATGGTCGGGCTGGCGCGCATGCCGACGCTGGCGAACAACGAGGTGCGCCTGCTGGCGAACGGCAAGGCGTCCTTCGATGCGATGTTCGAAGCCATCTCGGCGGCGAAGAAAGTCGTGCTGGTGCAGTTCTTCATCATCCGCGACGACGCCCTCGGCCAGCGCCTGGCGCAGCTGCTGCTGGAGCGCGCGGCGAATGGCGTCGACGTGTTCCTGCTGTACGACGGCATCGGTAGCCACGCGCTGCCGCGCCGCTATATCGACAAGCTGCGCCAGGGCGGCGTGCAGGTGCATGCGTTCAGCACCGGCAGCGGGATGATCAATCGCTTCCAGGTGAACTTCCGCAACCATCGCAAGATAGTGGTCGTCGATGGCCTGCGCGGCTTCGTCGGCGGGCACAACGTCGGCGTCGAATACCTGGGCGGGAAGCCGCCGCTGGCGCCCTGGCGCGATACTCACATCGAACTGCGCGGGCCGGCGGTGGCGTGCCTGCAGGAATGTTTCGCCGAGGACTGGTTCTGGGCCACCCATACCCTGCCGACGCTGATCCTGCCCGATGGCTACGACGATGCCGGGATGCTTTGCCAGGTCGTCCCCAGCGGCCCGGCGGACCCCCAGGAAACCTGCTCGCTGTTCTTCGTCGAATCGATCAACGCGGCGGTTGAGCGGGTGTGGATCACCACGCCCTACTTCGTCCCGGACGAAGCCGTCGCTGCTGCCTTGCGCCTGGCGGTGCTGCGCGGCGTGGATGTGCGCATCCTGTTGCCCTCGCGGCCGGACCACAAGACGGTGTACGCCGCCTCCAGCCTCTACGCCCTGGAGGCCGTGCGTGCTGGCGTGCGGGTGTTCCGCTACCAGCCGGGGTTTCTGCACCAGAAGGTGGTGCTGATCGACCACGACAGCGCCGCGGTGGGCAGCGCCAACCTGGACAACCGCTCCTTCCGCCTGAACTTCGAGATCATGGTGATCACCGTCGACGAAGGCTTCGCCCGCGACGTGGAAGCCATGCTGGAAGAGGACTTCGCCCAGTCGGTGGAGATGACCCTGGACGACCGCAGGCGCGTGCACCGGCTGCAGCAACTGGGGATGCGGGTGGCGCGGCTGGTGTCGCCGATTCTCTGAGAGTCCGGCAAATTCCGCACAAAAGAAAACGCCCGACTCACTCTCGTGAGCCGGGCGTTTCTTTCTCTAGCGCGAGGTCATCAGGCTGGCGCGGAGGAGCGGATCAGGTGATCGAAGGCGGAAAGCGACGCCTTGGCGCCTTCGCCGACCGCGATCACGATCTGCTTGTACGGTACGGTGGTCACGTCGCCGGCGGCGAAGATGCCGGGCAGCGAGGTTTCACCACGGGCGTCGACGATGATCTCGCCACGCGGGCTCAGCTCAATGGTGCCTTTGAGCCATTCGCTGTTGGGCAGCAGGCCGATCTGCACGAAAATGCCTTCCAGGTCGATGGACTTGAACTCTTCCGAGTTGCGGTCCTTGTAGACCAGGCCGGTGACCTTCTGGCCATCGCCTTTCACTTCGCTGGTCAGCGCGCTGGTGATCACGTCCACGTTCGGCAGGCTGAACAGCTTGCGTTGCAGCACGGCGTCGGCGCGCAGCTTGCTGTCGAACTCCAGCAGGGTCACATGGGAGACGATACCGGCCAGGTCGATGGCCGCTTCGACGCCGGAGTTGCCGCCGCCGATCACCGCCACGCGCTTGCCCTTGAACAGCGGGCCGTCGCAGTGCGGGCAGAAGCACACGCCCTTGGCCTTGTACTCCTTCTCGCCCGGCACGCCCATTTCGCGCCAGCGGGCGCCGGTGGCCAGGATCACGGACTTGGCCTTCAGGCTGCCGCCGCCCTCGAACTGCACTTCGTGCAGGCCGCCGACGCTCTTGGCCGGAATCAGCGCGCTGGCGCGCTGAAGGTTCATGATGTCGACTTCGTAGTGCTTGACGTGCTCTTCGAGCTGGCGCGCCAGTTTCGGGCCTTCGGTCTCGGTCACCGAGATGAAGTTCTCGATGGCCATGGTGTCCAGCACCTGGCCGCCGAAACGCTCGGCGGCAACGCCGGTGCGGATGCCCTTGCGGGCGGCGTAGATCGCAGCCGCAGCGCCGGCCGGGCCACCGCCGACGACCAGGACGTCGAACTCTTCCTTGGCCGACAGCTTCTCGGCTTCGCGGGCAGCGGCGCCGGTGTCGATCTTGGCGAGGATTTCTTCCACGCCCATGCGGCCCTGGCTGAACACTTCGCCGTTCAGGTAGATGCTCGGCACCGACATGATCTGGCGCTGCTCGACTTCATCCTGGAACAGCGCGCCGTCGATGGCGACGTGGCGGATGTTCGGGTTGAGCACGGCCATCAGGTTCAGCGCCTGCACCACGTCCGGGCAGTTCTGGCAGGACAGCGAGAAGTAGGTTTCGAACTCGAACGTGCCCTGCACGCCCTTGACCTGCTCGATCACGTCGGCCTCGAGCTTGGACGGGTGGCCGCCGACCTGCAGCAGCGCCAGCACCAGGGAAGTGAATTCGTGGCCCATGGGGATACCGGCGAAAGTCAGGCCGATGTTCGCCCCCGGGCGGTTCAGCGAGAACGACGGCTTGCGGGCATCGCTGCCATCTTCTCGCAGGGTGATCTTGTCGGTCAGGCCGACGATGTCGTGCAGCAGTTCGCTCAGTTCGCGGGATTTGTCGCTGTCATCGAGGGAAGCGACGATCTCGAACGGCTGCTGAACCTTTTCCAGGTAGGCCTTCAACTGGGTTTTAAGAGTGGCGTCCAACATGATCCAGATCCTCGGAATTTGAGCAAAGGGGTTCCCCGGCGAGCCTTCTGGCCCACCCTACGCACGCTTTTGGCTTTAGGTAGGGAGGATGCCGGTAGGCATCCTCGGGGTACTGCAAAACGGTGGGGGAAGCGCTGTGGGCGGGCGCCCGGTGGTTGCGCGGCAGGAGCTGCCGCGCAACCGCTTCCCGGCCGTTCTTAGATCTTGCCGACCAGGTCCAGGGACGGAGCCAGGGTCTTCTCGCCTTCTTTCCACTTGGCCGGGCAGACTTCGCCCGGGTGAGCGGCGGTGTACTGGGCAGCTTTCAGCTTGCGCAGGGTCTCGCCGACGTCACGAGCGATCTCGTTGGAGTGGATTTCGACGGTCTTGATCACGCCTTCCGGGTTGATCACGAAGGTGCCGCGCAGGGCCAGGCCTTCTTCCGGGATGTGCACGCCGAAAGCGTTGGTCAGCTGGTGGGTCGGGTCGCCGATCAGCGGGAACTGAGCCTTGCCAACAGCCGGGGAGGTTTCGTGCCACACCTTGTGGGAGAAGTGGGTGTCGGTGGTCACGATGTAAACCTCGGTACCAGCGTCACGGAACGCAGCGTAGTTGTTGGCGGCGTCTTCGATCTCGGTCGGGCAGTTGAAGGTGAAGGCTGCCGGCATGAAGATCAGTACCGACCACTTGCCCTTCAGGGACTGCTCGGTGACTTCGATGAACTTGCCATTGTGGAAAGCGTTGACCTTGAACGGTTGGACTTGGGTGTTGATCAGGTTCATTAGGCAATTCCTCGTAGAGAGTTGTCGTTTAATCGAGTGGGTCGATCGTTAGAAATTCGACAGGTAGAAGATTATCGTCTGATGACAAAAAAGGCCCATTGATTTAGGGCATTAGGAATATTGAGTATTTCTATGAGGGTGGCTATAAAAGGAAGAAGTTTCCTATCAAGCGAAACGCGGGATCCTACACCTGAATTCCCGCTTCAAGGGCTCTGCCTGGCGGCTTCAAGCCCTCCCCCCGAGTCCGGCGGCTTGCACCGGTCTTCACACCTTGGCGCGAAAGCCGCTCGAGGGCAACGGCAAACGCGACGTACGGTGCCTCGCCCTGCCTTGCCAGCCCCTGCTTTTTTGCCCTGCCCGCCCACGCGCCTATGCTTGTTTGCGTGGGCCGCTAACGCAGGGTTCTCGCCCGTTCCGGTCAGCCTTCGCGAAGCGGCACGCCGCACGCATGACGACGAGGACTCCCGATGATCCAGTTCCTGCTCGGCGAAGAAGCAGTCCAGGCCGACGGGTTCGCGCCCGAGACCAGCCTGCTCGACTACCTGCGCATCCACCGCGCCGGCACCGGCACCAAGGAGGGCTGCGCCTCGGGCGACTGCGGCGCCTGTACCGTGGTGCTCGCCGAGCCCGAGGGCGAAGCCTTGCGCTACCGTGCGGTGAACGCCTGCATCACATTGCTTGGGGCGGTCCACGGACGCCAGGTGCTGACCGTTGAGCACCTGGGCGAACCCGGCGCGCTGCACCCGGTCCAGCAGGCCATGGTCGATTGCCACGGCTCGCAGTGCGGCTTCTGCACACCCGGCATCGTCATGTCGCTGTTCGCCTGGCACCATTCACCGCCGCCACATAGCCGCGAGACGGCGCTGACGGCACTTTCGGGCAACCTGTGCCGCTGCACCGGCTACCGGCCGATCCTCGATGCCGCCGCGCAGATCGCCGGACAGCCGTGCCTGGACAGCTTCGAGCAGAACAGTGCCCTGACGGTCGCCCGCCTGCGGGACATCTCCACAGCCGGCGCCCTTTGCGAAGGCACGGCGCAGGCCTGGTTGCCCGGTTCGCTGGACGAATTGGACGACTTGCTTCAGCGCCATCCGCAGGCGCGGCTGATCGCCGGCGGCACCGACCTGGCGCTTGAAGCGACGCAGAACCTCAAAGCGTTCACGGCGCTCATCCACCTCGACCGCGTCGACGAGCTGCAACGCCTGGAACGCCATGCCGACCACCTGCTGATCGGTGCCGCGCGCCCCTATGCCGACTGCCTCGCTGCACTGGACGAATTCCCCGGCGTGAGCGCCTTGCTGGAACGCCTCGGCTCCCTGCAGATCCGCCAGCGCGGCACCCTGGGCGGCAACATCGCCAACGCCTCGCCCATCGGCGACATGCCGCCGGTATTGCTGGCCCTGGATGCGACGTTGCGCCTGCGCCAGTCGGGAGCCGTGCGCGAGGTGCCTGTCGATGGATTCTTCACCGGCTATCGCAAGACCGTCCTGCAGCCCGGCGAGTACATCGAAGCGGTGTTGATCCCGCGCCTGGGCAGCCACCAGCGGTTCCGTGTCGACAAGGTGTCCAAACGCCGCGACGACGACATTTCCGCCGTGTGCATGGCGCTGCGACTGGACCTCGATGACAACGCCATCGTCACCGACGTGCGCCTCGCCTGCGGCGGCATGGCGGCCACGCCCCTGCGCGGCCTGCGGACCGAAGCGGCGCTGCGCGGCAAGCCATTCGACGCGGCGGCCGTCGTTGCGGCGCAGGCCGCGATCCCGGAGGATTTCCAGCCCATCGACGACCTGCGCGCCAGCGCCGCCTATCGCCTGAAGGTGGCGCAGAACCTGCTGCAGCGCGCACTACTGGAATGGTCCGACAATGCCGCGGAGGTGCGCCATGCGTAGCCTGCCACCGCTGGCCAGCAATGGCGTCGCGGTCGCCATCCACAGTGCGGGCCAGCCCCGCGAACACGACAGCGCAGCGCTGCACGTCAGCGGCGCCGCGCGCTACGTGGACGACCTGAAGGAGCCGCGCGACCTGCTGCACGCCGCCGTCGGCGTCACGGAAATTGCCTGCGGCGCCGTTCTTTCCCTCGACCTCGACGCGGTGCGAAGCGCCCCCGGCGTAGTGGCCGTGCTGACCCTGGACGACGTGCCCGGCCACACCGACATCGGCCCGGTGTTCCCCGGCGACCCGTTGCTGGCCGGCGAGCGGGTGAAGTACCACGGGCAAGCACTGTTCGCCGTCGCGGCGCACAGCCTGATCCAGGCACGCCGGGCGGTACGCCTGGCGAAGGTCGAATACGCGCAGGAAGACCCGCTGATCGATCCGCTCAAGGCAAAGGCCGAGGAACGCTTCGTACGCCCACCGCACCACATGCGCCGGGGCGATGCGCAAACGGCGCTGGAGAAAGCCCCGCACCTGCTGGAAGCCCGCCAGTTCATCGGCGGCCAGGAGCATTTCTACCTCGAAGGCCAGGCCTCGCTGGCGCTGCCCGGCGACGACGGCGGCATGCTGGTGCACACCTCCAGCCAGCACCCCAGCGAAGTGCAGAAACTGGTGGCCGAAGTGCTGGCGATCCCGTTGGCCAAGGTCACCGTGGAAGTGCGCCGCATGGGCGGCGGCTTCGGCGGCAAGGAAACCCAGGCCGCGCCCTTCGCCTGCCTCGCCGCGCTGCTCGCCCGCAAGACCGGGCAAGCCGTGAAGCTGCGCCTGCCACGCGCCGACGACATGCGCCTGACCGGCAAGCGCCACCCCTTTCACAACCGCTACCGCGTCGGCTTCGACGAAGAAGGCCGGTTGCTCGCCGCGCAGCTGGAAGTGGTGGGCGACTGCGGCCATTCGCCGGACCTCTCCGACGCCATCGTCGACCGCGCGATGTTCCACGCCGACAACGCCTACTTCATCCCCGACGTGGCCATCTCCGGCTACCGCAGCTTCACCAACATCGTCTCGCACACCGCCTTCCGCGGCTTCGGCGGGCCGCAGGGGATGATGGTCATCGAGCGCGCCATGGACGACATCGCCCGCGCGGTGGGCAAGGACCCGCTCGATGTGCGCAAGCTCAACCTCTACGGAGGAACGGGGCGCGAGCTGACGCCCTACCACCAGAAGGTCGAGCACAACCTGCTGGGCGAGCTGATCGCGCGCCTGGAAACGAGCAGCGACTACGCCGCGCGCCGCTTGGCGATCCATGACTTCAACACGCGGAGCCCAGTGCTGAAGAAAGGCCTCGCCCTGACACCGGTGAAATTCGGCATCTCCTTCACCGCGCAGCACCTGAACCAGGCCGGCGCGCTGATCCACCTCTACACCGACGGCAGCATCCAGCTGAACCACGGCGGCACCGAGATGGGCCAGGGCCTGAACACCAAGGTCGCGCAGATTGTCGCCGAGGAATTCCAGGTACCGCTGGAGCGCGTGGTGATCACCGCCACGCGCACCGACAAGGTGCCCAACACCTCGCCCACTGCCGCTTCCAGCGGCACCGATCTCAATGGCATGGCTGCCCGCGATGCGGCGCGGACGCTGAAGAAACGGCTGGTGGACTTCCTTGCCGAACGCGACGAGGTGAAGCCGCAGGAAGTACGTTTCGAACACGGCGGCATAACGGTGGGAACCCGGCACCTCGACTTCGTCGAGGCCATCCAGGCTGCCTACTTCGCGCGCATCCAGCTTTCCGCCACCGGTTTCTACCGCACGCCGAAAATCTTCTACGACCGCGAGAAGGGCCAGGGCCATCCGTTCTTCTACTTCGCCTACGGCGCGGCGGTGTCCGAGGTGGAAGTGGACACGCTGACCGGCGAGTACCGCGTACTGCGCGTGGACATCCTCCATGACGTCGGCCGCAGCGTTAACCCGGCCATCGACATCGGCCAGATCGAGGGTGGCTTCATCCAGGGCATGGGCTGGCTGACCACCGAGGAACTGCGCTGGGACGATGCGGGCAAGCTGCTCACGGTGGGGCCGGCGACCTACAAGATTCCGGCGGTGAGCGACACGCCGGAAGACTTCCGCGTGGCACTGTTCGAGCGCCCCAACGAGGAGGACAGCGTGTACTTGTCCAAGGCCGTGGGCGAGCCGCCGTTCATGCTGGCGATCTCGGTGTGGTCGGCACTGCGCGACGCCATCGCCAGCCTCGCGGATTACCGCCTGAGCGCCGACCTGGATACACCGGCGACACCAGAGCGGGTACTCTGGGCCTGCGAGGCGATGCGCCAGGAGAACCGAGCATGACCCGAACCTGGATGGACGCCGTCGCCGGCCTGCGCGACAGCGCCGAGGGCTACGTGCTGATCACGGTGATCGGCGTGCAGGGCTCCACGCCCCGCGAGTCCGGCAGCAAGATGCTGGTCACCGCCGGGGAAATCTTCGACACCATCGGCGGCGGTCACCTGGAGTTCGCTGCCATCGAGCACGCCCGCCAGTTGCTGCTGGCCGGCAAGGATCGCCAGGCGCTGGAACACTTCCCCCTCGGCGCGCGGCTGGGCCAGTGCTGCGGTGGGCGCGCCAGCCTGCTGTTCGAGTGTTTTGCCGCGCGTGGGCCCCAGGTCGTGCTGTTCGGCGCGGGGCACGTCGGCCGCGCCCTCGCGCCATTGCTGGCAGGTTTGCCGTTGCGCCTGGAATGGGTGGACAGCCGCGCGGCGGAACTTCCCAAGGCCGTCCCTGACGGCGTGCGCACGCGCCTGCTGGAGGAACCCGAGGACGCCGTGCACGAAGCGCCGCCGGGCAGCTACTTCCTGGTCATGACCCACAACCATCCACTGGATTACGCCATTGCCGAAGCCGTGCTCAAGCGCGGCGACGCCGGCTTTCTCGGCATGATCGGCTCGCGCACCAAGGCGCGGCGCTTCCAGATGAGGCTGGAGCAGCACGGTTATCCACCGCAGGTGATCGAGCAGATGCATTGCCCCATCGGTCTTGGCGAAGTGCCCGGCAAACGCCCGCTGGAAGTGGCCATCTCGGTCGCCGCCCAGGTCATCGCCCGTTATCACCAGGACGCCCCTGCCCGGCAGACGCGCGAAGGCGTGGAATGGGCCGCGCTATGTAGCGAAGGTGCGTGCGGCGACACGCCAGCGGACGCAAAAACCTGACCAGTGGGACAACAGTTTTTCCCGCTGCCGCCGATACACTCAACGACCCCGTCTCTTCGCCCGCCGCCCGGCGGGCGTTTCGTTGTGCGTCCGGAGGAAAACAAGAAAATGCGCCTGCGAAGTATCCAGACCCAGCTCATCCTCAGCATGGGCGCCGCCCTGCTCATCAGCCTGCTCATCGTCCTGGGCCTCTATGCCGTGCTGGTCAACCGCCTGAGCGAGCGCTACCTGCTCGAACAGGCGCTGCCCGCGAGCATCCAGGCGATTGCCAATGACTTCGAGAAGCGCCTCACCGGCCCCATCACCGCAGCGGCCGGCATCGCCGACAACACCCTGGTGCAGGACTGGCTGGCCGCCGGCGAAAGCCCCGCGCAACTGGCCGAGTTCACCCGCTATCTGGGCGGCATCCGCGCCTCGCAGAAGGCCTTCTCCGCGCTGATCACCTCCAACGCCAGCGGCGCCTACTACAGCGACAAGGGCAAGGAACGCACGCTGAGCCGCAGCGAGCCGAAGGACAGCTGGTACTTCCAGTTCATCGACAGCGGCAAGCCGCGCATGTGGAACATCGACACCGACGGCAGCACCGGCGAACTGGCGCTGTTCATCGACCAGCGTGTGGAGCGCGACGGCAAGCTGCTCGGCATCGCCGGCCTGGGCCTGGAGATGCGCGAACTGTCGACGCTGATCAGCGACTTCCGCTTCGGCCAGTCCGGGCGCGTGTATCTGGTGAAGAACGACGGCCAGGTGCAGATTCATCCCGATGCCACGCTGCCCAAAGGGCGCAGCCTGGGCGACCTGATCGGGCCCGGCGCGGCGGGCGCACTGCTCGGCCAGCAGGGTTTCCACAGCGCTCGCTTCGAACGCAACGGCGAGACCTACCTCGCCGCCAGCCTGCCGCTGCATGACCTGGGCTGGACCCTGGTGAGCGAAGTGCCGGAGGCGGAAATCTATGCCGACGCCCGCGAGGCGCTGGCCTTCTCCGGCCTCGCCGGAGCAGTGGTCGCCCTGCTCTGCCTGGCGCTGGTGGTACTCATGGCGCGCAGCCTCGCCAGGCCGATCCGCCAGGTGACCAGTGCGCTGCTGGAGATCGGCGGTGGCGGGGGTGACCTCACCCGCCGCCTGGACGACAGCCGCGCGGACGAACTGGGCGACCTGGCGCGCGGCTTCAACCGCTTCCTCGAAGGCCAGCGCGCGCTGATCAGTGCCGTGCTTGGCACCAGCCAGCAACTGCTGCGCACCGTCGGCGAAGTGGCGCAGGTGGTGGACAACACCGCCGACCGTGCCGGCCGCCAGCAGGAAATGACCGACATGGTCGCCACGGCAGTGAACGAGATGGGCAGCACGGTGCAGGAAATCGCCCGCAACGCCGAGCAGGCGGCCAGCGCATCGCAGCAGGCGCGCGACGAAGCCGGCGAAGCGCGGCGGGTGGTCGGCGGCTCGCTGCAGGTCGGCCAGCGCATGTCCGGGGAGATCGGCGAGGCGGCCGGCGCGGTCGGCGAACTGGCCGGGCAGGTGGCGAGCATCGACCAGGTGCTGGCAGTGATCCGCGGCGTCTCCGAGCAGACCAACCTGCTTGCCCTCAACGCCGCCATCGAGGCGGCGCGCGCCGGCGAACTGGGCCGTGGCTTCGCCGTGGTCGCCGATGAGGTACGCACGCTGGCCAGCCGCACCCAGGGCTCCACCGACGAAATCCTCACGATCATCCAGCGCCTGAAGGGCGGCGCGGAGGCCGCAGTGCGCTCGATGCAATCCAGCCAGCAGACCACCGGGCAGAGCCTGGCGGCCAGCGAACAGGCCGGCGCTTCCCTGGGCGCCATCGCCGACCAGGTGGAGCGCATCAGCGACATCAACCACCAGGTCGCCACGGCCACCGAGGAGCAGTCGGCGGTGACCGAGGAGATCAACCGCAACGTGCAGGGCATCGCCGATCTCGCCCACGCCACCACCCGCGAAGTGCAGCATGGCCGCGAGCAATGCCGCGAGCTGCGAACCCTGGCCGACGACCTGGCGCGGCAGATGGCGCAATTCCGTCTTTGAAGGCACTGGCGCCGGCCATGCGCCGGCGCCTTTTCCCCAGAGTTACCCACAGATTTTCAAAGCGAAGCGGCAGGCTTTTCGCCAAGGCTGGCGGTGGATGACGGCCGATAAACTCACGATGTGTCTCAACGACGAGACACCTTGCCCACACGTTGCCCACAGATTGTCCAGAGAGTTGCCCCCAACCTGTCGGGTGCCGTCCGCCCATCCAGCCAAAAGCCCGGACCCAGGCCCCGCAAGCCCTGCATCAATCCAGTGAATAATTTACCGAATGGTCAGGAGTGATCCCGAGCGGCGTTTCCGGCGCAATTCATCCACAACTTTTCCACAGCTTGTTCATATTTTGCTCAACAGGCCGGCGACGAATTGCTCAGAAAATGAGCGATGCCCTGCAGCCTCCGGACGGCGCAGGCAGGAGCCGACCTGCCACAGGTTATCCACAGGTGGTTCCACGGGATTTGGGGAGAAGAATCAGGCGTCCAGCAAGCGCGCCCGGATACGACCGCGGCTGAGGTCACCGAGCAGCTTCTGCAACGGCTCGATCCGGGTGGTCGGCAGGACCGCCGTCACCTGCACGCCCTCCCCACCGAAGGTTTCGTCCTCGATGCTGGCACCGAGCGCAAGGACTCGCGCCTTGAACAACGCATGCTCGGCGAAGGTGCAATCGAAGGCCAGCCGGCTGCTGGGCACCAGTTCGACCCGCTCGGCGTCCTGCAGGCATTTCGCCGCGCAACCCCCATAGGCGCGGGCCAGGCCGCCGGTACCGAGCTTGATACCGCCGAACCAGCGGCTGACCACGACGACCACGCGGTCCATGTCCTGCCCTTCGATGGCCACCAGCATGGGCCGGCCGGCGGTGCCGCCGGGCTCGCCGTCATCGCTGAAGCGGTACTGGTTGCCCAGCTTCCACGCCCAGCAGTTGTGCCCGGCACTGGCGTCCCGGTGCGCGGCGAGGAAGGCCTGGGCCTCGGCCTCGCTGGCAATAGGTGCGGCCACGCACTGGAAGCGGCTCTTGCGGATGTCTTCTTCGTAGCGGGCGAGGCCGGCCAGGGTGAAACTCATGCGGAGGTCGGCGGCGTCAGCCCGCAACCCTTGAGGATGATGCGGATGAGGTTGTCGCTGGCGTCGCTGAAGTCCTGCCTGGACATGCGCTTGCGACCGGTGACGAAACCGATCTGGGTAGCGAAGTCGGCGTAGTGCTGGGTGCTGCTCCAGATCAGGAAGATCAGGTGCACCGGGTCCACGGTGTCCATCTTGCCGGCCTCGATCCAGGCCTGGAACACGGCGGCGCGGCCGGCGAACCAGGTGCGGTAGTCCTGGCTGAAGTGTTCGGAGAGGCATTCGCCACCACTGATGATCTCCATGGCGAAGACCCGCGAGGCCTGCGGGTAGCGGCGGGAGAATTCCATCTTGGCGCGGATATAGGTGGCCAGGGCCACCGCGGGGTCATCATCCACGGTGAGGTGGTTGAAGGTGCTGTCCCACAGTTCGAGGATGTTGCTCAGCACCGCTACGTACAGCCCCAGCTTGTTGCTGAAGTAGTAGTGCAGGTTGGCCTTGGGCAGGCCGACGCGCTGGGCGATGGTGTTCATGCTGGTGCCCTTGAAGCCGTGGCGAGCGAACTCCTCCTCGGCGGCGGCGAGGATGGCTTCCTCGTTCTTCTGGCGAATGCGGCCGGCGGGCTTTTCGCCGTTGGGTGCGGTATGGGCGGGTACCTGGAGGGTCATGCGGGATATCCGTGCATTGAGCGGTGGCGCTGCATGGATAACCCAGGCGGGTAGCGGGATTCAAGCGCAACAAGGAAAAAGCTGGGAACCGGCCTGCGGGCAGCGGCCGGTTCCAGCCTTGAGACAGCAATGCCCCCGGCACAGACCGGAGGCACTGTGGTTAGCGGGTTGTGCCAGTGGTGCCGGAAGAGCTGTGGTGCCCGCCGCCACCATGGTTGCCGATGGCAGCACCGACGGCGACGATGGCGGCGCCGATACCGACGGCAGCACCTACCGACATATTGCCGTAGAGCGGACGAGCAAGACCCAGCCCCGCGCAACCGTCCGGAACCGGCACAACCGCGACACCGCGCTGCCTGGCATCCTGATCATCCTGGCGCGCCTGCTCAGCCGCCGCCTGGTCATCCTGCTTGCCGCCGCCCCACAAC
The DNA here is from genome assembly GCF_020401845.1 of Pseudomonas sp. HS-18. NCBI lineage: Bacteria > Pseudomonadati > Pseudomonadota > Gammaproteobacteria > Pseudomonadales > Pseudomonadaceae > Pseudomonas > Pseudomonas sp. HS-18. The sequence continues at coordinate 192,131 of NZ_CP084413.1, read as the reverse complement.
GGTTGGCATTCGGTCGTGGCGACCACAGCCTTTTCTTCCCGCGCTGGCTCCTCGGGAGCTGCTGGCTGCGTGTGCGTTACCACGTCCTGGTAGAAGCCGCCCGCGTGCGTCCTGTCGTGGAGCTCAGTGGGAGGAATGCTCGGATGCCCGAGTGGCGCTGCTAGCACGGGGGTGCATATGCTCGCGACGATGGTCGCGATCAACAGTTTCTTCATGGCTCACATCTCCTTGGTGAAGCTAAAGAGAGACAAAGCTAGAGCAGCGCAGCGCCTCGACCAATTGGGGCGCAGCTGTTCGGAATGTCGGCAATTTCCGAAGTTTTTGCGGGACAATCTACGAAAGGTGCAGCGGCGACATCAGAAAGAACCACCCCGCCAGGCGGCGGGGTGAGTCGTGACATCAGAAGTGGTACTTGACCAGTGCGCTGACGGTGTTCTGGTCGGTGGTGAAGAACTGCGAGTCCTTGATGCCGTACTTGTCGGACCAGTAGTCGTACTCGATACCGACGTACAGGTGCTTGGCCTCGTAACCCATGGCCTTGCCCAGGTCGTACTTCACCTGCGGGTTGAAGTGCAGGTTGGCGTGGTAATCCGACTGGTTGCGGCGGCTGGAGCTGGCGTCCTTGTTGTTCACGACCCAGTCCATGAAGCCGTCGAACAGGATGTCGGAGTTGCCCACCGGGAAGGTGATGGCCCAGGCCGGGGTGATCTGCCAGGCGCCGGACGGCACGCGGTTGCCGTCGGGCTTGCGGTAGTAGAAGTTCAGCTGGAAGTAATCGAAGCCCGGCAGCGCCAGGTCGAAGCCCGGGCCGAGCAGGTAGGACTCGACGTCGCCTTCGCCGAACTCGTAGGTGCTGGCCAGCAGCACGTCCTTGATCGGGCCGAAGGACAGGTCGGTGCCGGTGATCTTGCCGAACGACAGGCGCGGGCTGAACTCGCCGTAGTAGGTGTTCTTGCCGTTGGTGGCGCTTTCCTTGCCGTTGTAGTTGATCTGGTCGACGAAGAACCAGATGTCACCCCAGGTCCAGGCGCTCGCGCTCTCGAAGGTGAAGGTCTGCTGGATCGGCGGGTCTACCTTGAAGTTCTTGCCCCACAGGTAGGTCAGGCTTTCGTTGTGCCAGATCAGCGGGCCGTCATTGGATGCCGGAGCCGGGGTCAGGTCTTCACCGCCAGCCATGGCCTGCCCGGCCGCGAGCAGCCCGCCGGCGAGCAGCAGGGATGCGAGAGTGCGAGTCATGCGTTGCTCCTAATCAGTGCAGTCGTGTTGCGTTTTTTAATTGTCGGTGGAACCTGTCCGGTCGGTCAGGCCTGGCGAGGAAAAGCAAGATTGGAGCCAATCCTGACCAGATGTTCCATTTTTATGACGAACCCCTCGGGATCCGCTCCTTTGGCAGAGAAGACGCAGGTGCACGGGCCGGGCCATTTCTTGACCCACAGGACAACTTCGCCTGATTCAAGGGCATCGCGCCATCGGCAAGCACAGGAATGGCAACTACTAACCGGTAGATTGGATACATGGGAAACCTGTGTTGAAACGAATCAACACAAATTATGTATACAAGTCTCTTGTGGGAAATCTACCCAACAGCCCTCGGTGCACACCACGCGTTTTTCCGGGCGCGGATGATGCCAGACAAGAGCATCGACTACACCTGTCAGGTTGACTCGGGCCGCCGGGCGGTCTCGCTTTGCGCCGCCGCCGAGGGCACTGGACACTGCGGTTTCCCGGCACAGCCAGGCGCCGTGCTTGAGGCTCCAGGGCTGGCCTGCCAGACTTTGGCCATCAGCGACACTTTCCAAAGATGTACCGATGAAAGGACAACCCCCCGAGCTACAACGCCTGATTCCGGTGCTCGACCGCCTGCCGCGGCCAGTCTACGCGCGTGCCGAGCGGCTACGCGCGGGCTCCTGGACCAGCCGGCACCACCATGCGTGGGTGCAGCTGTCCTATGCCATCACCGGCGTACTGGGTGTACACACGGCCGAAGGCAGCTTCTTTGCCCCGCCGCAGCGGGCCATCTGGATTCCGGCCTTCCTTGACCATGAGGTGGTGACCTCGACCCAGGCGGAAATGCGCAGCCTGTACATCCGCGACGACGCCTGCCGTTGGGCGCCGGACCGCTGCCGGGTGCTGGAGGTGACGCCGCTGGCGCGCGAGCTGGTCAAGAGCTTCTGCGAGCTGCCGGTGGATTATCCACAGGGCGACAGTGCCGAATCGCGGCTGGTGGAAGTGCTCCTGGACCAGCTGCGCCACCTGCCGGAGGTCGCCTTCTCCCTGCCGATGCCACAGGAGGGACGGCTGCTGCAGTTGTGCCAGACGCTGATCGACCACCCCACCGACAGCCATACCCTGGGTGACTGGGCGCAGCGCATCGGTACGTCGGAGAAGACCTTGTCGCGGCTGTTCCAGCGCGAGACCGGCATGACCTTCCGCCTGTGGCGCCAGCGCCAGCGTCTGCTCGCCTCCCTCGGCTCGCTGGAGGCGGGCGACAGCGTCACGGCGGCGGCGCTGGATTGCGGCTACGACTCCACCTCGGCCTATATCGCCTCGTTCAAGGGGTTGTTCGGCTTTACGCCGGGGGATTTGTTCCGCCAGCGGTGACCGTGCCGGCGGGTACCGATTGCGGACGAAGTCCGCTCCCGCCCAAAGCCTGACCCCGCGTGGGAGCGGAGTCCGTCCGCGATTGGCTGAGCCCCCCAGACGAAGCTGAAGCGCCCTTCTACAGGCGCCCACCTATCGGCGGATTTCCGCTCAACATCCCCGCCAATCGGCGCCGCTTCGCCTGCCGCCGCCACCCCATAAATAGACAAGACCCTAGTGCCACGCGGCTTTCTGGCCTTGGCACGGTGCCTGCTATCGCCCTCGGCACTGCGCCGCCCTCGCGGCGCGCCGGCGTGACGTAACCCGTAGTCCGCACGCCTGACGACAACAACGACAAGAGGAATACCCATGGATAGCGCAAGCGCCGTCTCCGCTTCTGCCGCACCCCGCACGACTTCCCAGCGCATCAAGTCGATCTTCAGTGGCTCGGTCGGCAATCTGGTCGAGTGGTACGACTGGTACGTCTACGCCGCCTTCTCGCTGTACTTCGCCAAGGCATTCTTCCCCCAGGGCGACATGACCGCCCAGTTGCTGAACACCGCCGCGATCTTCGCCGTGGGCTTCCTGATGCGCCCGATCGGCGGCTGGCTGATGGGTATCTATGCCGACCGCAAGGGCCGCAAGGCCGCCCTGCTGGCCTCGGTCCTGCTGATGTGCTTCGGCTCGCTGATCATCGCCCTGACCCCCAGCTATGAAACCATCGGCGTCGGCGCACCGATCCTGCTGGTGCTCGCGCGCCTGCTGCAGGGCCTGTCGGTCGGCGGCGAATACGGCACTTCCGCAACCTACCTGAGCGAAATGGCCAACAAGGAGCAGCGCGGCTTCTTCTCCAGCTTCCAGTACGTGACCCTGATCTCCGGCCAGCTCATCGCCCTGGCGGTACTGATCGTGCTGCAGCAGACCCTGACCGTCGAGCAGCTGGAAAGCTGGGGCTGGCGTATTCCGTTCTTCATCGGCGCACTGTGCGCGGTCGTAGCCATGTTCCTGCGTCGCGGCATGGAAGAGACCGAATCCTTCAGCACCAAGAAGGACGAGCCCAAGGAAAGCCTGATCCGCACCCTGTTCCGCCATCCCAAGGAAGTCCTGACCGTGGTCGGCCTGACCATGGGCGGTACGCTGGCCTTCTACACCTACACCACGTACATGCAGAAGTACCTGGTGAACACCGTGGGCATGAGCAAGAACGACTCGACCATGATCTCGGCGGCCACGCTGTTCCTGTTCATGCTGCTGCAGCCCATCGTCGGCGCGCTGTCGGACAAGATCGGCCGTCGCCCGATCCTGATCGCCTTCGGCGTGCTGGGCACCGTGTTCACCTACCCGATCCTCAGCACCCTGCACACCATCGACACCTGGTGGGGCGCGTTCTTCCTGATCATGGCCGCGCTGGTCATCGTCAGCGGCTACACCTCGATCAACGCCGTGGTGAAGGCCGAGCTGTTCCCCACCGAGATCCGCGCCCTGGGCGTGGGCCTGCCGTACGCGCTGACCGTGTCCATCTTCGGCGGCACCGCCGAGTACGTGGCGCTGTGGTTCAAGAGCATCGGCATGGAGAGCGGCTTCTACTGGTACGTCACCGCGTGCATCGCCTGTTCGCTGCTGGTCTACGTGACCATGAAGGACACCCAGAAGCACTCGAAGATCACCACCGACTGATTGGGCTGCCTGCCCTGGCCCCGGTGCACTCTCCGGGGTTTTTCATCCACAAGGCCCGGCATACGCCGGGCCTTGTCGTTTCTGCGGTGACCCGCGACGCTGCGCTATCCTCGCCAGCGTCACGATCGCGTAGGCATTTCCATGAACCTCTCTCCCTTTCCTGTCGGCACGTTGAGCGCCCGCGGCCTGCGCGGCGCGCTCAGCGGGCCCTTCGATCTCGACCTGGAACCCGGCCACTGCACGGTCCTCAGCGGCCCGTCGGGCATCGGCAAGAGCCTGCTGCTGCGCATGCTCGCCGATCTCGACCCGAACCAGGGCGCGATCAGCCTCGGCGGGGTGAACCGCGAGAGCCAGCCGGCCCATGTCTGGCGGCGGTGGGTGACCTACGTACCGGCCGAATCCGGCTGGTGGGAAGACGACGTCGCCGCGCACTTCACCGATCTCGACGGCGCCCGCCGGCTGCTCCCGCAGCTCAATCTCGATCCCGCGAGGCTGCAGGCCCAGGTGGCGCACCTGTCCACCGGCGAGCGACAGCGCCTGGCGCTATTGCGCGCACTGGTGCAACGCCCGCACTTCCTGCTGCTGGACGAACCCACCGCCGCGCTGGACCCGGACAATCGCGAACAGGTCGAACGCCTGTTGCTGGCGGTCAAGGCGCAAGGCATGGGCCTGCTGGTGGTGACCCACGATGCCGACCAGGCGCAACGTCTCGGCGAGCGGCAACTGCACCTGGACCACGACGGACTGACGGAGCGACACCCATGACACCGCTGCAATTGAGCGTGCCGGAACTGGCCCTGGCGGCGCTGCTGATCCTTGCGGCGGCGGCGCTGTCCTGGGCGCTGCGCCTGGGCCTGCAACGCACGCTGCTGGTTTCCGCTGCACGCCTGGTGGTGCAGTTGGTACTGGTCGGTCTGTTCCTGCGCCAGGTATTTGCGCTGTCTTCGCCCTGGCTGACGGCGCTGGTGGTCGCCGTCATGCTGGGCGCGGCGACCTTCGAGGTCGGCTCGCGGCAGCGGCGGCGACTGACCGGCTTCTGGCACCTGGGCATCGGCGGCGGCGCGGTCGGTATCGCCACCCTGGGCACCGCCCTGTTCGCCCTCGCCGGCAGCCTGCGCCCGACGCCCTGGTACGACGCGCGCCACGCCATTCCGCTGGTGGGTATCATCCTCGGCACGGCGATGAACGCCGCCAGCCTGGCGCTGAACCAGGTGTTCGCCAGTGTCACCCGCGAGCGGGCGGCCATCGAAGCGCGCCTGGCCCTGGGCGCCGACCGCCATACCGCGCTCAGCGGATTGATTCGCCGCGCGCTCTACACCGGGCTGATTCCCACCCTGAACCAGATGGCTGCCGCCGGTATCATCACCCTTCCGGGCATCATGACCGGTCAGATACTCGCCGGCATGGACCCACTGGACGCCGCGCGCTACCAGATCCTGCTGATGTTCCTGCTCGCCGGCGCCGGATTCATCGCCGCGCTGGGCGCGGTCTACCTGTCGCTGTGGCGGCTCACCGACCCGCGCGAGCGCCTGCGCCTGGATCGCCTGCGTGCCGACGATTGAGCGGCGCTGGCGTATGCTGGGCAACCTTCCCCCGCCACAGGAGCCTGCCATGACCACCCCGAAATCCGCCTTGATCATCGGCGCCTCGCGCGGCCTGGGCCTGGGCCTGGTGCGCGAGCTGCTGGACCGTGGCTGGGACGTCACCGCCACCGTGCGCGACGCCGCCCATCCCGGCGAACTGGCCGCACTGCCGGTGCGCGTCGAGTCGCTGCTGCTGGACGACGTGCACTCCCAGGACCGCCTCGCCGAAGCCCTGGCCGGCACACGCTTCGATCTCATCTACATCAACGCCGGCATCTACGGCCCGCCGCACCAGTCGGCCATCGACGCCAATCTCGCCGATGTCGGCCAGCTGTTCATGGTCAACGCCATCGCCCCGCTGCGCCTGGCCGAACGCCTGCTGCCGCGCCTGGACGGCGACAACGGCGTGCTGGCCTTCATGACCTCCGAACTGGGCAGCGTCGCCGGCAATGAATCCGGCGGCATGGCGCTGTACCGCGCGAGCAAGGCGGCGCTCAATTCGCTGACCCGCAGCTTCGTCGCCGAACTGGGCGAAACCGGCATCACCGTGCTCAACCTGCATCCGGGCTGGGTGCGCACCGACATGGGCGGCGAGTCCGCGCCGCTGGACGTGCAGACCAGCGTGAAAGGCCTTGCCGACCAGGTCGAAGGCCACGCCGGCCGTGGCGGCCAGTTCTACCTGGACTACCAGGGAACGACGATCGACTGGTGACGACGGCATTCGAGCCCGTTACTATGAGCGTTCTCTTGACCCCCATGTCAGGTTCTGCGAGCTAGAGCCAGGCAAGGCGGCGGTTGGCGAGAAAGCGCAGTTGACTCCAGTCAATGAGTATTTCTCGACAATCGCCAACGCCGCATGGCCGACGCGCAGCGAACCGCTAGGGTGCGAGGGAACCTGGATCAGCAGACAGGGTGAACACTGAGCTGGCTTCCCATGAACCCATGGAGCCGGCTCGAACGAACGGCTCCGTCCGTTTGGAGAATTCATCCATGTCTTCCCCGCGTCTCTGGCTGCGCAACCCGCTGGCCATCTTCACCGCTAATGATCAGGACGCCCGTGGCGGCATCGTCGTCCAGGACGGCCGCATCGTCGAACTGGTCGCTGCCGGCCAGCAGCCTTCGGCCCCCATCCAGCAGACCTTCGACGCCAGCCAGCACGTGCTGACGCCCGGCCTGATCAACACCCACCACCACTTCTACCAGACCCTTACCCGCGCCTGGGCGCCGGTGGTGAACCAGCCGCTGTTCCCCTGGCTGAAGACGCTCTACCCGCTATGGGCGCGCCTGACCCCTGACCAGCTCGGCGTGGCCACCAAGGTCGCCCTGGCCGAACTGCTGCTCTCGGGCTGCACCACCGCCGCCGACCACCACTACCTGTTCCCCGACGGCCTCGAGCAGGCCATCGACGTGCAGGCCGGCGTGGTCCAGGAACTGGGCATGCGCGCCATGCTCACCCGCGGCTCCATGAGCCTGGGCGAAGCCGACGGCGGCCTGCCGCCGCAACAGACCGTGCAGAGCGCCGAGGCCATCCTCGACGACAGCCAGCGGCTGATCCGCGAGTACCACCAGCGCGGCGAAGGCGCCCAGGTGCAGATCGCCCTGGCACCCTGCTCGCCCTTCTCGGTCACCCCGGAAATCATGCGCGCCAGCGCCGAACTGGCCGAGCGCGAAGACGTGCGCCTGCACACCCACCTCGCCGAAACCCTGGACGAAGAGGACTTCTGCCTGCAGCGCTTCGGCCAGCGCACCGTGGATTACCTGGACAGCGTCGGCTGGCTCGGCCCGCGCACCTGGCTGGCCCACGGCATCCACTTCAACGATGAGGAAATCCAGCGCCTGGGCGCCGCCGGCACCGGCGTCTGCCACTGCCCCAGCTCGAACATGCGCCTGGCCTCGGGCATCTGCCCGACCGTGGCGCTGGAAACCGCCGGCGCGCCGGTGGGCATCGGCGTGGACGGCTCGGCCTCCAACGACGCCTCCAACATGATCCTCGAAGCCCGCCAGGCCCTGTACATCCAGCGCCTGCGTTATGGCGCCGAGCAGATCACCCCGGAGCGCGCGCTGGGCTGGGCGACCAAGGGCTCGGCCAAGCTGATCGGTCGCAGCGACATCGGCGAACTGGCCGTGGGCAAACAGGCCGACCTGGCGCTGTTCAAGCTCGACGAACTGCGCTTCTCCGGCAGCCACGACCCGCTCTCCGCGCTACTGCTGTGCGGCGCCGACAAGGCCGACCGGATCATGATCGGCGGCACCTGGCGCGTCGTCGACGGTGAGGTCGAAGGCCTCGACCTCAAGCGCCTGATCGCCGACCACACCCAGGCGGCGCGCAAGCTGCTCGGTACGCTGTAAATACCTTCCGCGCCCATACGAGCGGAGCCCCTCACCCTAACCCTCTCCCGCAAGCGGGAGAGGGGACCGTTCGGTGCAGGGAGAACCTCCAGCGTCAGCCGGCACAATCTGCCCCCTCTCCCTATGGGAGAGGGTTGGGGTGAGGGCAAGCCCCGAGCGAATATCGGCTCGCCTGTAATCCGCTCTACCCAGCCTGCCGACAAGCTTCCTGACCGAAGACCATCACGTGGCTCCGGATGCCATTCCAGCCGGCACGTTTTGTCATCGAAAAATCGCTACAACCCGCGCCACACAAGGGCTGCGCACTACCGCCCGTCGCCATCCAAACAGCCGCGATAAGCGGTCATTCAGTGAAAACCCCTCTAGATCAAGGGTCTATCCCTTGCGACGGGAATATGCCGTCAGTTTGACATCACCCATTGGCACTCTAGTTTTAAATCGCCGGGCCGAATTCCTGCTCAAGAGGTTGTCAGCAGCCGTTTGGCCCGGTCACCGGCGCCCGGCAATGGAGTGCACGTCAATGCGCGATTCACAGTTGGACCCTCTGGCGGTTCAAGGAGCCGGCCAGGATTGGCCGCGGCGCCTCATCATCCAGACCCTGCCCTGGGCGGTGGTCGCCGTGCTCTGCGCGGTCGGCGTGCCGTTCTGGTGGATGCTGCCGGTGGGCTGGATCTCCAGCCTGGTGCTGAGCAGCCTGCTGTGCGGCACCGGCAAGGCCGCCGCCGAGGCGCAGGCAGTCAAGCTGCAAGGCGACGAGTTGCCTCAGTGGCGCCCGCTGCAGGAAGCCGTGGAAGGCCACCTGGCCCAGCTCAACGGCCATACCCACCAGATCGACAGCCTCCTGCACCAGGCGATCCGGCAACTGACCGACAGCTTCCACGCCCTCGCCGATCGCATCGACACCCAGCGTGGCCTGTCCCACTCGCTGATCGAGCGCTACGACGGCCGCGGCCACATGGACGGCGACATCGATTTCCAGCGTTTCATCCACGCCACCCAGGAAACCCTCGGGCTGTTCGTCGAAGCCACCCTGGAGACCAGCCGCACCTCACAGCAACTGGTGGAGCGCATGGACCGCGTGACGCACAAGATCGCCGAGATCCTGCAATCCACCCAGGACATGGACGCCATCGCCAAGCAGACCAACCTGCTGGCCCTCAACGCCGCCATCGAAGCCGCCCGCGCCGGCGAAAGCGGCCGCGGTTTCGCCGTGGTAGCCGACGAGGTACGCGCGTTGTCCACCCGTTCCACGCACTTCTCCCAGGCCATCCGCGAGCACGTCGACGTGGTCTACCACGAGATCAAGGACGCCGAGGGCGCCATCAGCCAGTTGGCCGACAAGGACATGACCTTCGCCCTGGATTCACGCCAGAAGATCCAGCACATGCTCGACGATCTCGACGCCATGAATCAGCACACCGTGAAGGTAGTGCAGGAGCTGGACCGCATCTCCCTGGAAGTGGGCGACGGCGTCAACGCCGCGGTCACCGCCCTGCAGTTCCAGGACATGAGCAGCCAACTGCTCGGCCAGGTCGGCAAGCACAGCGCGCGCCTCGGCGCCCTCGCCGTCGGCCTCGGCGCGCTGGATGGTCGCGAACCCGGCGAGTGGGGCGAGCGCCTGCGTGGCGAAGTCGCCGAACTCGGTCGCCCCCTGAGCAACCCGGTCGCCCAGACCAGTCTCAGCGCTGGCGAAGTGGAACTGTTTTGACGTGATCCGAGCCCAGGAGGCATCGCCATGTTGCAGTCCGTCATTGCCCACTTTAACGAACACTGGCTGGCCAACCTCGCCCTGATCGGCTGAGCCCCACACCCTTTCCGCGCGCCGGGATGGCGCGAGTTCCGCGCGCCTGGCGACAAGCAACGCATTGCACCCAAGGAGAATCAACGCAATGGGAAAACAGATTCTGATCGTCGATGACTCGGCCTCCATCCGGCAAATGCTGAGCTTCACGCTCAAGTCCGCCGGCTACGAGGTGGACGAGGCCGTGGACGGCAAGGACGGCCTGGGCAAGGCCCAGCGCAAGTCCTACCAACTGGTCTTCACCGACCAGAACATGCCGAACATGGACGGCCTGTCGCTGATCCGCAGCCTGCGCGACATGGCCGGCTACCGCAGCACGCCGATCCTGATGCTCACCACCGAGTCCAGCGACGCCATGAAACAGCAGGGCAAGAGCGCCGGCGCCACCGGCTGGCTGGTCAAGCCGTTTGACCCGCCGAAACTGCTGGAAGTGACCCGCAAGGTCCTGCCCTAGGGGAACCCTGAATGGCTACCGGTATGGAGCAATTCCTCCAGGTCTTCTTCGAGGAAACCGACGAACACCTGGCGACGCTCGAACTCCTGCTGATCGGGCTCGACCTCGATCAGCCGGACGCCGAGACGCTCAATGGCATCTTCCGTGCGGCGCACTCGATCAAGGGCTCCAGCGGCATGTTCGGCTTCGACGACCTGACCGCCGTGACCCACGAACTGGAGACGCTGCTCGACCGCATCCGTTGCGGGCAGACTGCCCTGCACGTGGACATGATCGGCGCCTTTCTCGAAGCCCGCGACGTATTGCAGCGCCTGCTCGACGCACACCGCAGCCAGGTACCCGATCCGGACGTGCCCGTCGCCGCCACCGTGGAGCGCCTGCGCGCCTGGCTGGCAGCACCGGCTGCAGCCACCGCCGATGACCACTCCGGCCTGTTCGAAGACGCCCTTGTCGCGGCAGAAGCCGGCGCCAGCGACGAGGACTTCGGCTTCTTCGACGATGCGCCCGGCACGCCCGGCGCCAGCGCAGCGGTCGCCAGCAGCGACGACGATTTCGGTTTCTTCGACGACGCCCCCGGCGCGCCAGGCGCCAGCCCCGGCGAGCCCTACGGCATCTTCGACAAGGCACCGGGCGCCCCCGCCGCAGCTCCAGCCGCCGCCAGCGAAGCGCCGAAAGCCGCACCGACCGTGGCGAAAGCAGCCGCCGCGCCGCGCACCGACAGTGAATCCAGCTCCATCCGCGTCAGCGTCGAGAAGATCGACAGCCTGATCAACCTGGTGGGCGAGCTGGTGATCACCCAGGCCATGCTCAGCCAGCTCAGCGAAGACCTCGACCCGACGCACTTCGAGCGCCTGCAGCAGGCCCTGGCGCAGCTGGAACACAACACCCGCGACCTGCAGGAATCGGTGATGTCGATCCGCATGCTGCCGATCAGCTTCATCTTCAGCCGCTTCCCCCGCCTGGTGCACGACACCTCCGCGCGCCTGGGCAAGCAGGTCGAACTGATCCTCCAGGGCGAGCACACCGAGCTGGACAAGAGCGTCATCGAAAAGCTCAGCGACCCGCTCACCCACATCGTGCGCAACAGCATCGACCACGGCATCGAAACGCCCGCCGAACGCCTGGCGGCCGGCAAGCCGGCGCAGGGCTCGGTGAAACTCGCCGCCAGCCACCAGGGCGGCAGCGTGGTGGTGGAAATCTCCGATGACGGCCGCGGTCTGTCCCGCGAACGCATCCTCGCCAAGGCCCGCGAGAAGGGCCTGCCGGTGCACGACGGGATGAGCGACGCGGACGTCTGGCAATTGATCTTCATGCCGGGGTTCTCCACCGCCGAAGCGGTCACCGAGCTATCCGGCAGGGGCGTGGGCATGGACGTGGTGCGGCGCAACATCCAGGCCATGGGCGGGCGGATCGACATCGACTCCGCGCCCGGCATGGGCACCCGCATGAGCATCCGTCTGCCGCTGACCCTGGCCATCCTCGATGGTCTGATCGTCGCGGTGGAGCAGGTCAACTACGTGGTACCGCTGACCTACATCGTCGAATCGCTGCAGGCCCGCGCCGACGATGTGCGCGGCCTCGCCGGCGAGGAGTCGACGGTGATCCGCGTGCGCGGCGAATACCTGCCGCTGTTCTCCCTCAACCAGTTGCTGCGCATCGGCGCCGAGCCCATGCCGGCGGAGCAGGGGATCGTGGTGATCCTCGAATCCGAGGGCAAGAGCTTTGCCCTGCAGGTGGACGAACTGGTCGGCCAGCAGCAGGTGGTGATCAAGAGCCTGGAACAGAACTTCCGCCGGATCGACGGGATCGCCGGCGCCACCATCATGGGTGACGGCAGCGTCGCCCTGATCCTCGATGTCGATGCCCTGCCACGTCTGGCGGCACAAGGAGAGCCCACCCATGAGCGCAGCTGAAGCCAGCGCAGCAAGCAGCCCGGTGCAGGAGTACCTGACCTTCACCCTGGGCCGCGAGGAATACGCCATCGATATCCTGCGGGTGCAGGAGATCCGTGGCTACGACCAGGTCACGGCGATCGCCAACGCCCCTGCCTTCATCAAGGGCGTGATCAACCTGCGCGGCGCCATCGTTCCCATCGTCGACCTGCGCATCAAGTTCAACCTGGCCGACATCAGCTACGACCAGTTCACCGTGGTGATCATCCTCAACGTCGGCCGGCGCATCGTTGGCGCGGTGGTGGATTCGGTCTCCGACGTGATCGCCCTGGCCGGCGAGGAAATCAAGCCGCGCCCGGAATTCGCCGCCAGCTTCGACACCGAGTACCTGCTGGGCCTGGCCACCGCGGGTGAGCGGATGCTCATCCTGGTGGACATCGAAAAACTCATGACCAGCCGTGAGATGGCGCTGGTCGACGAAACCGCCGCCTGATAGCGACCGAGGACAAACAACATGGGTCTGTTCAACGCACACGCCGTGGCGCAGCAACGCGCCGACCGCATCACCGCCATCCTCCACAGCCTGGTCGACGGCAACCTCGACGTCGCCATCGGCGAAGCCCCGGCCGCCGGCTACGAGCGCCTGTACGACGGGCTGCGCAATGTCCAGCGCAGCCTGCGCGAGCAGCGCACTGAACTGGCCCAGGCCGAAGCCCTGGAGGCCGGGCTGGTGGAGATGACGCGCCAGCACGAGCTGGGCTGGATCGACGAGGTGATCCCGGTGGACAAGTTCGCCGGCCGCCCGGCGCGCATCGCCAAGGGCATCAACGACCTGGTCGCCGCGCACATCGCGGTGAAGATGAAGGTGGTTGCTACCGTGACCGCCTACGGCAAGGGGGACTACTCGGTGGAGATGGACCGCCTGCCGGGCAAGAAAGCCATCATCACCGAGGCCATCGACGGCGTGCGCGACAGCCTCAAGGCCAACGCCGATGCCGCCGAGTACAACGCGCGGATCAAGAGTGCGCTGGATAACGTCTCGGCCAACGTGATGATCGCCAACAACGATCTCGACATCATCTACATGAACCGCACCGTCACCGAGATGCTCGGCAATGCCGAGGCCGACATCCGCAAGCAACTGCCGAACTTCAACGCCAGCCGCCTGATGGGCGCGAACATCGACATGTTCCACAAGAACCCGGCGCACCAGCGCGGCATGCTCGCGCACCTCACCGCGCGGCATAAGGCCGAGCTGAGCCTGGGCGGCCGCCGCTTCGCCCTGGACGTGGTGCCGGTGTTCAACGATGCCGGCGAGCGCCTGGGTTCGGCGGTGCAATGGACCGACCGCACCGAGGAGTTCCGCGCCGAGCAGGAAGTCTCGCAACTGGTGGACGCCGCCGTCGCCGGCGACTTCAGCAAGCGCATCGAGGCCTCCAACAAAGAGGGCTTCTTCCTGAAGATCGCCACCGGTCTGAACAGCCTGGTGGACACCGCCGACAAGGGCCTGCGCGATGTCACCCGGGTGCTCGGCGCCCTGGCCCAGGGCGACCTGACCCAGCGCATCGACGCCGATTACCAGGGCACCTTCGGCGAGCTCAAGGACTACGCCAACGAGACCGCGCAGAGCCTGTCGCGCATGCTCGGGCAGATCCGCGAAGCCGCCGACACCATCCACACCGCCGCCAGCGAGATCGCCAGCGGCAACGCCGAACTCTCCACCCGCACCGAGCAGCAGGCCTCCAGCCTGGAAGAGACCGCCTCGAGCATGGAAGAGCTGACCAGCACGGTGAAGCTCAACGCCGAGAACGCGCGCCAGGCCAATTCGCTGGCGGTGAACGCTTCCGAAGTCGCCACCGAGGGCGGCAGCGTGGTGCAGAAGGTGGTGGGCACCATGTCGGCCATCAACGACTCGGCGCGCAAGATCGCCGACATCATCGGGGTGATCGACGGCATCGCCTTCCAGACCAACATCCTCGCGCTCAACGCCGCGGTGGAAGCCGCCCGCGCCGGCGAGCAGGGCCGCGGCTTCGCCGTGGTGGCCGGTGAAGTGCGCACCCTGGCGCAGCGCTCCGCCGCCGCCGCCAAGGAGATCAAGACGCTGATCAACGACTCGGTGGACAAGGTCGAGAGCGGCAACACCCTGGTCGCCCAGGCCGGCCAGACCATGAGCGACATCGTGGTGGCGATCAAGCGCGTCACCGACATCATGGCGGAGATCGCCGCCGCCAGCGCTGAGCAGAGCAGCGGCATCGAGGAGGTGAACGGCGCCGTGTCGCAGATGGACGAAATGACCCAGCAGAACGCCGCGCTGGTGGAAGAAGCCGCCGCCTCGGCCGAGGCCCTGCAGGAGCAGGCCGGCATGCTCAACCAGCAGGTCGGGGTGTTCAAGCTCGAATCCATCGCGGCCACCGTGGTGCCGCTGGCCTCCGCCCGCCCGGCCCGCGCCGAGCCGGTGGCGCACGCCTCGCGCGCCGCTCGCGGCGTGGCCAAGGCGGTACGCGCCAAGGGCAAGGAAGACGACTGGGAAGAGTTCTGATCGGGCGGGGCTGAAGGATGGCGGCGGCCGGAGCAATGGGAGGGTCGGCTGCCGCGCGCGGGCCAGGGATGGTCAGGCGATGGTTGCTGGTGTGGGTGCCAAAAGCCCCTCACCCTAACCCTCTCCCAAAGGGAGAGGGGACTGATAGGCATGGCTGGAAGTACCGCGACACCCGGAGACACCGAACGGCCCCCTCTCCCCCTGGGAGAGGGCTGGGGTGAGGGAAACGTCCAGCACAGAACCTTCCCGATCCAACGAAGCAGGGCGGATAACGCCAAAGGCGTTATCCGCCATCGCGGCCAATCACCCATTCCGGGTCATGCGCCTCGGCAATCCGTCCACGCAGTGAGACCCACCAATGCCCATCCACCTGCCCGCCCCCGAGCACGAATTCCACTACACCCGCCGGGACTTCCAGCAGGTGCGCGAGCGCTTGTACCGGCACGCCGGCATCAGCCTCTCGGAGAACAAGCAGCAGCTGGTCTACAGCCGCCTCTCGCGACGCCTGCGCAGCCTGCGCCTGGGCAGCTTCGCCGAGTACTTCGCCTACCTGGAAAGCCATGAGGAAGAGTGGCAGCAGTTCGTTAACGCACTGACCACCAACCTCACCGCCTTCTTCCGCGAGAAGCATCATTTCGACCACCTGGGGCGCTTCGCCGCCGAGCAGCTGGGCGACCACCAGCCGCTGCGCTTCTGGTCCACCGCCTCGAGCACCGGCGAGGAGCCCTACTCCATGGCCATGACCCTGGTGGACGCACTGGGCAGCTTCGCCCCGCCCATCGAGCTGATCGCCTCGGACATCGATACCGGCGTACTCGGCCAGGCGCGCCAGGGCATCTATCCGCTGGAGCGCATCGAGGCGCTGAGTCCTGCGCAGAAAAAGCGCTTCTTCCTCCGCGGCACCGGCGGCAACGCCGGCAAGGCGCGGGTGGTGCGCGAGCTGCGGCAGATGATCGATTACCGGCAGATCAATCTGCTGGACCGCGACTGGGGTATCCCCGGCAACCTGGACGCAATCTTCTGCCGCAACGTGATGATCTATTTCGACAAGCCGACCCAGACCCGCCTGCTCGAACGCATGGTGCGCCTGCTGCGGCCGGGCGGGCTGTTCTTCGCCGGGCACTCGGAAAACTTCGTCCACGCCAGCCACCTTGTCCGTTCGGTAGGGCGCACAACCTACCAGGCGGTGGGGAGCCATTGATGGGCGCCGCCCTCGACCAACCCAATCGCTACTACGACCCGCGCTTCGGCATGGAAGCGGTGAAGCTGCTGCCCGGCGAGTGCTACGTCACCGCCGAGCCGCTGATGCTGGTCACCGTGCTCGGCTCCTGTGTCTCGGTCTGCCTGCGCGACCGCAGCAGCGGGCTGGGCGGCATGAACCACTTCATGCTGCCCGGCGACACCGGCGTGCAGGGCCTGCTGTCCAACTCCGGGCGCTACGGCGTGCACGCCATGGACCTGCTGATCAACGGCCTGATGCGTCGCGGCGGCCAGCGCCGGCACTTCGAGGCCAAGGTGTTCGGCGGTGGCTCGGTGTTGAAGAATCTCAGTGCCGACGTCGGCCAGCGCAACGTCGAATTCGTCCTCGACTACCTGGACAACGAAGGCATCCCGCTGGCCGCCCAGGACTTGCTCGACGTGCACCCGCGCAAGGTCTACTTCTTTCCCGGCAGCGGCCGGGTGCTGGTGCGCAAGCTGCGCACCCTGGCCAACGATACGGTGCTGCAACGCGAGCGGCAGTACTGCCAGCAACTGTCCCGCCGGGAGCGCGGCGGGAGCATTGATCTGTTCTGAACGGAGGGACGCCCGATGACCGTCAAGGTGCTGATCGTCGACGACTCGGCGCTGATTCGCAGCCTGCTCAAGGACATCATCCAGAACGACCCGGAACTGCAGTTGGTGGGCGCCGCGCCCGACGCCTTCGTTGCCCGCGACCTGATCAAGCAGCACGCGCCGGACGTCATCACCCTCGACGTGGAAATGCCGCGCATGGACGGCCTGACTTTCCTCGACAAGCTGATGAAAGGCCGACCGACGCCGGTGCTGATGATCTCCTCGCTGACCGAGAAGGGTTCCGAAGCCACCCTGCGCGCCCTGGAGTTGGGCGCCATCGACTTCATCGCCAAGCCGCGCCTGGGCATCGCCGAAGGCATGCAGGCCTATGCCGAGGAAATCTGCGCCAAGCTCAAGGCCGCCGCCCGCGCCCGGCTGCCCCGCGCCCGCCCCGCCACCGTCGCGGGTGCACCGGCAACGAGCAGCGCGCCGCTGCTGAGCACCGAGAAGATTTTTGCCATCGGCGCCTCCACCGGCGGTACCGAGGCCATCAAGGAAGTCCTGCTCGGCTTGCCGCCGGACTGCCCCGGCACCGTCGTGACCCTGCACATGCCACCAGGCTTCACCAAGTCCTACGCCGAGCGACTGGACCGTCAGACGCGCTTGTCCGTGCGCGAGGCCCGCGATGGCGACCGCATCCTCCCCGGCCACGTGCTGCTCGCCCCTGGCGATTACCACATGGAAGTGCAGCGCAGCGGTGCCAACTACGTGGTGCGCCTGCACCGCGAGGCGGCGGTGAACGGCCACCGGCCGGCGGTGGATGTAATGTTCAATTCCCTCGCCCGCTGTGCCGGGCGCAACCTCATCGCTGCCCTGCTCACCGGCATGGGCAAGGATGGGGCCCGCGGCCTGCAGGCGATCCGCCAAGCCGGCGGCCACACCGTCGCCCAGGACGAGGCCACCTGCGTGGTCTACGGCATGCCCCGCGAGGCAGTGGAACTGGGCGCCGCCAAGGAAGTCCTGCCGCTGGAGCGCATCGCCGGGTCTCTCCTACAACAGGCGCGACAGAGCGGAAGTGGGAACCGCGTCTAGTTATGAGGGAATCATCCGGTACAGCTGAGCGACTTTTCATACAGGGTCTAGACTCGGGCCAATTGACCGGCGCCAATTATATGGCGATCCGATATCAATTTGGTTTGATTGTGCCCGTATACAAAATGCACAATTGAGCTTTCGCCAAAAGACCGGCACACGGCGGGCGACACGGGGATATGAGATAGCCATGGCGGCAAGATGGGGGTTGCGCGGCAAATCGGTGGTGGCATTGCTCATCGCCTGTCTCCTGGCGCTGGTACCGGCGGTGATGCTGGGCTGGAAGGCCATGGAAGACATCCGCACGCATTTCGGCCTCGCCTTCGCGAGAAACTTCACGCTGCTCAACCAGCAGAAGATCATCGCACCGGTAATCCGCGAACTGGCGCTGTCGCGGCGCCTGGCCGAATCGGTGGTGACCCAGGACTGGCTGCTGGCCGAAAACGACCCGGCGCGCCGCTCGCTGTTCTTCCGCGAGGCCGAAGGCTTCCGCGCCGACCAGCACAACTATTCCTATTTCGTCGTGGTGGACTCCTCGCGGCACTACTACTTCAACGACTCCAGCTCGCCGCTCTCCAACTCCCCGCGCTACACCCTGAGCGACACCGACCCGCAGGACCGCTGGTACTTCGATACCCTCGCCCGCGACGAGACCTACAACATCAACGTCAACTACGACGCCAAGCTGAAGGTCACCAAGGTCTGGTTCAACATGGTCGTACGCGCCGGCAACGAGAAGGTCGGCCTGGCCGGTGGCGGCCTGGACCTTACCGAATTCCTCGACCAGTTCATCTCCCGCCGCGAGGCCGGGGTAACACCCATGATCGTCGACCCGGACGGCGCCATCCAGGCGCACCCGGACACCAGGCTGATCGCCTATTCCTCCGGCTCCAGTGGCCAGGCCAAGCACCACGTGTTCGACCTGCTGGGCAATGACCAGGAGCGCACCGCCCTGCGCCAGACCCTGCGCCAGGCCGAGGCCAACCCCGGCGAAGTGGAAACCATGTGGGGCACCATCGACGGCAAGGAACAGCTGATCGCCACCGCCTACATCCCGCAGCTGCGCTGGCACGTGCTCAGCGCCATCGACCTGCACGCCGCCCAGGTGCTCGACAGCCGCTGGATCTGGCCGCTGGTAGGCACCCTCGCCGGGTTGCTGGCGATCCTGCTGATCGGCTTCGCCTACACCGTCGACCTGCTGGTGCTGCGCCCGCTGCGCGGCCTCAAGCAGTCGGCCAAGGCGATTGCCGCCGGGCAGTACGACAGCCCGCTGCCGCGCACCCGCCCGGACGAGATCGGCGAGCTTTCCAGCGCCTTCGCCAGCATGGCCGACCAGGTCCGCCGGCACACCGAGGAGCTGGAAGACAAGGTCCAGCAGCGCACCCAGGCGCTGGAAAAGGCTAACCGCGAGATGGCCGCCGCACAGAAGAAGATCGGCGACTCCATCGACTACGCCAGCCTGATCCAGCGCGCCATCCTCCCCGACCGCCAGCTGAAGGCGTCCCTGGGCGAGCACCACTTCGTCCTGTGGAAGCCGCGCGACGTGGTCGGTGGCGACTTCTACATCTATCGCGAAGGCCCAGTGGACAGCCTGATCGGCGTGGTGGACTGCGCTGGCCACGGCGTGCCCGGCGCGCTGATGACCATGCTCGCCCTGGCCGCCATCGACCACGCCATCGACAGCGTAAAAAGCCACGATCCGGCCGCCATCCTGCATGAAACCGACCACGTGATGCGCGGCATGCTCGGGCAGGAGGAGTTCACTCACTCGCTGGCCACCAACATGGACGCAGGCCTGGTGCGTGTCGACCACCAGAGCAAACTGCTGCATTTCTCCGGGGCGAAGATTTCCCTGTTCGCCAGCGACGGCAACGACGTGCGCGAATACAAGGGCGCGCGCCGAGCCATCGGCGACAAGCGCCAGGGCGACTATCAGGACGTGGAAATCCCGATGGAAGCCGGCTGGACCTATTACCTGTGCACCGACGGCTTCCTCGACCAGGCCGGCGGCGAGCACGGCTTCGGCTTCGGCAACAGCCGCTTCGCCGCCCTGCTGCGCAACCACGCCCGCCGACCATTGGCAGAGCAGGCCGACGTATTCGCCGCTACCCTCGCCCAGTATCAAGGCGAGCAGCCGCAGCGCGACGACATCACCATTCTCTCTTTCCGCTTCGACTAGGGGTTAATCCATGGAATCGCTAGATCTGTTGGCCATGCGCGAGAGCTACACCCGGCAACGCATATTGCTCTGCTTCAACGGGCCCATCTCGCGCAGCCTGATCGAGGAGATCGGCCACGCGCTGCGCAACTACATGCAGGCCGAGCAGGCCCACCCCAGCGAAGCGATGGACGTGTTCGCCGTCTACATCGAGATGACCCAGAACATCCGCCACTACGCCTCCCTGCGCGGCTACAACGACCAGGAAGCCTCGGCCACCGTGGCCATTGCCCGCGACGACGAAGGCCACTACGTGGTCTCCGCCGGCAACCTGGTGGAGCTGGCCGACGGCCAGGGCCTGGTACGCAGCATCGAGGCCATCGCCGGGCTGGACAAGGCCCAGCTCAAGGCCGCCTACAAGGAACAGCTGCGCCGCCCGCGCGACGCCGAAGCCTCCACCGGCGCCGGCCTGGGCCTGCTGGACATTGCCCGCAAGTCCAGCGCGCCACTGAAGACCTCACTCACCGAACAACCCGACGGCCGCGCCTTCTTCAGCCTGCGCGCCGTGATCTGATCTGCGAAATTCAGGAAGACCCGATATGAGCGATCTCCACGTCAACGGCACCCAATCCACCCCACAGATCCACGGCGACTGGCAGGCCGGCATCCTCGCGATGCAGGGCGACTCCTACCCGGAGAACTCCTATGAGCTGTTCGGCCAGGTCATCGAATGGGTCGAGCGCTTCCTCACCCAGGAACAGCGCCCGCTGGAACTCGACCTGCGCCTGCTGTACCTCAACACCAGCTCGATCAAGGCCATGATGGACATCTTCGACCTGCTCGAAGAAGCCCACGGCCAGGGCCGCACCACCCGCGTGGCATGGCACTATGACCGACGCAACGAACGCGTCGCCGAACTGGCCGAGGAATTCCGCGAGGACTGTACCTTCCCGTTCGTCATCCAAGCCTACGACGAGTAAGTGCCATGACTAGCGAGCGCGAGCTGGACCTGCTGATCGAAGACCTGCTGGCCGACCCACAGTACGAAGGGCACCCCCTGCGCGAGGCCCTGTACCAGAAGCACCAGCAGTCCCTCGACCAGCTCGCGCGCCTGGAGCGCATCGCGCGGATTTCCGACGGCTTCCAGTCCATGGCCCGGCAGCAGAACAGCACACTGTCCGAGCGCTACCACAAGCAACTGCGCCAGCTGGAAAAGGTCGCGCGCATCTCCGACCGCTACCAGGACATGATGCGCGACCTCAACGTCGCGCTGAAGGAAGCCTCGACCCACGACACCCTCACCGGCATCGCCAACCGCCGACTGCTGATGGAGCGCCTGCGCGAGGAAAGCGAGCGCGCCCAGCGCCACGGCGAGTCCTACGTGCTGGCCATGCTCGACGTCGATCGCTTCAAGCAGGTCAATGACACCTGGGGCCACGAAGTCGGCGACCGCGTGCTGGTGGAAATCGGCCGCGCCATGGAGTCCGCCCTGCGCCAGTACGACCTCTGCGGCCGCTGGGGCGGCGAGGAGTTCCTGCTGATCCTGCCGGATACTCGCCTCACCGACGCCGCCGCGATCATCGAGCGCGTGCGCAACGACATCCGCTGCCTCGCCGTGCGCGTGGGCACCAATGCCCTGTCCGTGACCGCCAGCTTCGGCGTCGCCGAGCATCATCCGGGCGAAAGCTATTCCCAGACCCTGAGCCGGGCCGACGCCGCCCTGCTGGACGCCAAGCGCAGCGGGCGGGACAAATGCGAGTTCGCCACCGATTGAACGAACGCCGACGCGAGCACGCGTTCACGCAGGTGGTATCCGCAGCCCAATCCGATTAAGGTCCAAGGACCGCAAGGAAAGGATGCAACATGGCCACCAGATCCCCCACCCCGCGCCAGCAGACGCACCTCGCCGTCCTGATCGACGCCGACAACGCCCCCGCCGCCATTGTCGAGGGCCTGTTCGAGGAAATCGCCAAGTACGGCGTCGCCAGCGTCAAGCGCATCTATGGCGACTGGACCAAGCCCAACCTGGGCAAGTGGAAGCAGGTGCTGCTGGACCACTCCATCCAGCCCATGCAGCAGTTCGCCTACACCAGCGGCAAGAACGCCACCGACAGCGCGCTGATCATCGACGCCATGGACCTGCTCTACACCCGCCGCTTCGACGGCTTCTGCCTGGTCTCCAGCGACAGCGACTTCACCCGCCTGGCCGCACGCCTGCGCGAGGAAGGGCTGACGGTCTACGGCTTCGGCGAGGAGAAGACGCCCAAGCCGTTCGTCTCCGCCTGCGACAAGTTCATCTACACCGAAATCCTCCGCGCCACGCCCGAAGCCCCCGTCGAGCCGGTGCCCGTCACCGACAAGACGGCCGCCCCGAGCGCCAACGACACGCCCAAACCCGCGGCCAAGCGCAAATCGCAAAAGGTCCCGCTGGACTTCATCGCCAAGGTGCTCGACGACATCGACGGCGACGATGACGACTGGGTCCAGCTGGGCGCTCTGGGGCAGAACATCGGCAAGCTGCAACCCGCGTTCGACCCGCGCCTGTATGGCTTCAAGAAGCTCAGCGACCTGATCAAGGGCCACCCCAAGCGCTTCGAGCTGCAGGCACGCGGCGGCGGTAGCGGCGGCAAGGACCTGTATGTGCGCAACGTGGGCACCGCGCGCTGAGAACATCGCCCTGCACTGCCCCCGCTCAACGAACACGCCACGCCTGACGGTTAAAGTCGGGCGTGAGCACCTCTGCGGAGCAATCCCATGCGCTTCCTGCTGATCCCCCTGCAGGCCCTGCTCGCTGCGAGCGGCGCCCATGCCGGCACATTGCGCTGCGGCACCAGCCTGATCAACGAAGGCGATCCGATGGACGAAGTCCTCGCCAAGTGCGGCGAGCCTGCCAAACGCGTGATCGTCCCTCCCAGGCCTCCTCGGCGCGACTCGACCGGTAAGCTCATTCCTGGCGAAGCCCAGCTGGAAACCTGGATGTACGGCCCCAGCGGCGGGGCCTACCGTTACCTGTTCTTCCGCGATACCAAGCTGCTGTCGATCAACATGTCGCGCAAGGAGCTACTCTGAGCTTCCCGCGCCACTCGTCCCAGCACGCCCGCCGCTACCAAAGACGCCTACCCATGGCGGCGGCATCTCCCTAGACTGGTCGCCTTCGCCAATCCGGAGGGCACCATGCAAACCACCTTCAACTTCACCCTCGGCATCGACCCGCAGGCGCGCGACGTCGTGGTCAAGGGCCTGCTCGCCTACAACCTCGGGCAGATGGGCCGCAGCAACACCTACGACGACTTCGAACTCTACGCCCGCGACCCGGATGGCGAAGTGGTCGGCGGCATGTTCGGCCAATCCGGCATGGGCTGGCTCTACATCGACTACCTCTGGCTGCAGGACGACCAGCGCGGCAGCGGCCTGGGCAGCCAGCTCATCGCCCTGGCCGAAGACGAAGCCCGTCGCCGCGGCTGCGTCGGCCTGTTCCTCTACACCTACAGCTTCCAGGCCCCCGGCTTCTACGAGAAACAGGGCTTCGAGCGCATGGGCGTGCTCGAGGATTGCCCGCCGGGGCATCAGCGCATCTACCTGAAGAAACACCTGGGCTGATCGCCGGGTTCTGCGTAGGCGAGACCATTCGCACACCGCACCAGCGCTCCGCTGAAAATAAAAAAGGCCGGTCAACTGACCGGCCTTTCTCTTACCGCTTATTCACCATCAGCCATTGCTGGGGAAGGCGAACTGCGCCGCTTCGTGCGACTTGCGCTGCGGCCAGCGCTGGGTGATGGCCTTGCGCTTGGTATAGAAGCGTACGCCATCCGGGCCGTAGGCGTGCAGGTCGCCGAACAGGGAGCGCTTCCAGCCGCCGAAGCTGTGGTAGGCCACCGGTACCGGCAGCGGTACGTTGACGCCGACCATGCCGACTTCGATCTCGTCGCAGAACAGGCGCGCCGCTTCACCGTCGCGGGTGAAGATGCAGGTGCCGTTGCCGTATTCGTGGTCGTTGATCAGTTGCATGGCTTCTTCCAGGCTGTTCACGCGCACGATGCACAGCACCGGGCCGAAGATTTCTTCCTGGTAGATGGTCATGTCCGGGGTCACCTTGTCGAACAGGGTGCCGCCGACGAAGAAGCCGTTCTCATGACCGGCGACCTTGTAGTTGCGGCCGTCGACCAGCAGCTGGGCGCCCTGCTCGACACCGGCGTCGATGTAGCCGGTGACTTTCTGCTGGGCAGCGCCGGTAACCAGCGGGCCCATGTCCAGGCCGCAGGAGGTGCCGGCGCCGATTTTCAGGGCCTTGATCTGCGGAACGATCTTCTCGACCAGCGCGTCGCCGATCTGGTCGCCCACGCACACGGCCACAGAGATGGCCATGCAGCGCTCGCCGCAGGAGCCGTAGGCCGCCCCCATCAGGGCGCTGACGGCGTTGTCCAGGTCGCAGTCTGGCATCAGCACGGCGTGGTTCTTGGCGCCGCCCAGGGCCTGTACGCGCTTGCCGCGCTTGGTGCCTTCGGAATAGATGTACTCGGCGATCGGGGTCGAACCGACGAAGCTCAGGGCTTTGACTTCCGAGGCCTCGATCAGCGCGTCCACGGCGGTCTTGTCGCCGTGCACCACGTTCAGCACGCCCTTGGGCAGGCCGGCTTCTTCGAACAGTTCGGCGATCAGCAGGGTGGAGCTCGGGTCACGCTCGGACGGCTTGAGGATGAAGGTGTTGCCGCAGGCGATGGCCAGCGGGTACATCCACAGCGGCACCATGGCCGGGAAGTTGAACGGGGTGATGCCGGCGACCACGCCGATCGGCTGGAAGTCGCTCCAGGCGTCGATGTTCGGGCCGACGTTGCGGCTGTATTCGCCCTTGAGGATTTCCGGGGCGGCGCTGGCGTACTCGACGTTCTCGATGCCGCGCTTGAGTTCACCGGCGGCGTCTTCCAGGGTCTTGCCGTGTTCTTCGCTGATCAGCTGGCTGATGCGCGCCTCGTTGGCTTCGAGCAGTTGCTTGAAGCGGAACAGCACCTGGGCGCGCTTGGCCGGCGGGGTGTTGCGCCAGGCCGGGAAGGCGGCCTTGGCGGCGTCGATGGCCTGCTGAACGGTTTCGCGGCTGGCCAGCGGAACCTTGCGGATGGCTTCGCCGGTGGACGGGTTGAAGACGTCGGCGGTGCGGCCGGTGTCGGCGATCATTTCGCCGCCGATCAGGTGCTTGACGGTGGTCATGGGAAGTCTCTTCTCGCTGAAAGTATTGGGGCAGGGCTCGCGAGGAGCCCCTCTCCCTAGCCCTCTCCCTGAAGGGAGAGGGGATTGTTCGGTATGAAGCGTGGGCTGCAAGGCACGCCGGCAGTCACTCTAAGGTGACTCGTCGCGGCATGCCTTCTCGCGTGCCCGCGCGCTCAGTGGGCGTGCGGCTGACCGTCCTTGAGCTCGATCTCGATGAAGGCCACTTCGTGATCGCACGGGTTGATCACGTTGTGCTCCGTACCGATCTGGCGGGTGTAGCTCTGGCCCAGGACCAGCGGCGCGCGCCGCTCGCCCTCGGGGGTTTCCAGCAGCAGCTCGCCGTTGGTCACCGGGACCACGACGTACTCCATGCCGTGACGGTGCCAGCCGGTCTCGGCACCGGGAGCGAAACGCCACTCGGTGACCAGGACCTTGTCGTTGTCGATCTGTACCGTCGGGACGGCCTTCGGACGCTCGCTCACTTACGCTACACCATTGAGGGCGTCGCCGACGGCGCTGAACAGGCGGTCCAGATCCTCGGGCTTGGCGTTGAAGGTCGGGCCGAACTGCAGGGTGTCGCCGCCAAAGCGCACGTAGAAGCCTTCTTTCCACAGCTTCATGCTGGCTTCGAACGGACGCACGATGGCGTCGCCGTCACGGGCGCCGATCTGGATGGCGCCGGCCAGGCCGCAGTTGCGGATGTCGACGACGTTCTTCGCGCCTTTCAGGCCGTGCAGGGCCTTCTCGAAGTGCGGAGCCAGTTCCAGGGACTGCTGGATCAGGTTTTCTTTTTCCAGCAGGTCCAGCGCGGCGAGACCGGCGGCACAGGCGACCGGGTGCGCGGAGTAGGTGTAGCCATGGCCGAACTCGACGGCATACTCCGGCAGGTTCTGGCCCATGAAGGTGTCGTAGATTTCGCTGCTGGCAATCACCGCGCCCATGGGGATGGCGCCGTTGGTGACCTGCTTGGCGACGTTCATGATGTCCGGCTTCACGCCGAAGAACTCGGCGCCGGTGGCCTTGCCCATGCGGCCGAAGGCGGTGATCACTTCGTCGAAGATCAGCAGGATGTTGTGCTGGTCGCAGATTTCGCGCAGGCGTTGCAGGTAGCCCTTCGGCGGCACCAGCACGCCAGCGGAACCGGACATCGGCTCGACGATGACGGCGGCGATGTTGGAGGCGTCATGCAGCTCGATCAGCTTGAGCAGTTCGTTGGCCAGCTCGACGCCGCCCGTCTCGGCCATGCCCTTGGTGAAGGCCAGGCCCGGTTGCAGGGTGTGCGGCAGGTGGTCGACGTCCATCAGCTGGCCGAACATCTTGCGGTTGCCGCCGATGCCGCCCAGGGCGGTGCCGGCGACGTTCACACCGTGGTAGCCACGGGCGCGGCCGATCAGCTTGGTCTTCTGCGCCTGGCCTTTCAGGCGCCAGTAGGCGCGGGCCATCTTGATCGAGGTGTCGGCGCACTCGGAGCCCGAGCCGGTGAAGAACACGTGGTCGAGGCCGGCCGGGGTCAGCTGGGTGATCTTCTCGGCCAGCTTGAAGGACAGCGGGTGGCCGTACTGGAAGGCCGGGGAGTAGTCGAGGGTGGTCAGCTGCTTGGCCACCGCGTCGGCGATTTCCTTGCGCGAGTGACCGGCGCCGCAGGTCCACAGGCCCGACAGGCTGTCATAGATCTTGCGGCCCTTGTCGTCCACCAGCCAGCTGCCTTCCGCGGCGACGATGATGCGCGGGTCTTTGTGGAAGTTGCGGTTGGCGCTGAAGGGCATCCAGTGGGCCTTCAGGTTCAGTTCGCTGGCCACCGACGGGGTGACGTTCACTTGCTGGTTCATGCAGCTTGTCCTCGAAGACAGTCTTGTTGGGCGCGCAGGCCGCGGCGGGCCTGGCGCGATGACAGTAGATTGGGCCTGACTTAACGTGAGTTAAAGCTTATTCTTCTTACGTTCAGTTTCGGATTGGTAAAACTAAAATGGCGAAACAACGGGCGCCTTCCCTGGGCCAGGTCAGCGATTTCGAGATCCGCCTGCTGCGCATCTTCAAAACCATAGTCGAGTGCGGCAGCTTCTCGGCCGCCGAGAGCACGCTGGGCATCAGCCGCTCGGCGATCAGCCTGCACATGGGCGACCTGGAAAAGCGCCTGGGCATGCGCCTGTGCCAGCGCGGCCGGGCAGGTTTCGCACTGACCGACGAGGGCCGCGAGGTCTACCGCGCCACGCAATCGCTGTTGGCGGCGCTGGAGGGCTTCCGCGCCGAGGTCAACGAGCTGCACCAGCACCTGCGCGGCGAGCTGAACATCGGCATCATCAACAACCTGGTGACCCTGCCACAGATGCGCATCACCCATGCCCTGCGCGCGCTGAAGGCCAGCGGGCCGGGGGTGCGGATCAATATCGGCATGACCACGCCCAACGAGATCGAGCTGGGAGTTCTCGACGGGCGGTTGCATGTCGGCGTGGTGCCGCTCATCAGTCCGCTGTCGGGGCTGGAATACTCCTCTTTATACGAGGAGCGTTCGCTGCTGTTCTGCAGCCAGGAGCACCCGCTGTTCGAGCGCGACGATGCGGGCATCACCGTGCAGGAAATCCACGCCTGCGACGCAGTGGCGCCAAGTTACCGCATCCCGGCCGAGGCGCAGGAGCGCCACCAGGAACTCTCCGGCAGCGCCACGGCCTCGGACCGCGAGGGCATGGCCTTCCTGATCCTCACCGGCAGCTACATCGGCTACCTGCCCGACCATTACGCCGCCGACTGGGTCGCCCAGGGCCGCCTGCGCGCGCTGCGGCCGGAGCGCTTCCACTACGACATCCCGCTGACCGTGGTGACCCGCAAGGGCCGCCGGCCGAACCTGGTGCTGGAGCGGTTTCTCGAGGCGGTGGCGCAGAGTCGCTGAGCCTGACACTTTCAGGGGCACGGCAGGCCTGCGGCCCCTCACCCTAACCCTCTCCCGGAGGGAGAGGGGACTGATCGGCGCAGGATGAATCCACGGTGTCCGCCGGCACGATCGGCTCCCTCTGGGAGAGGGCTGGGGTGAGGGTGTTTTTGACTTGATCGGAACAGGCAGGGCACGCACAAGGCACCTCCTGCCTATCCAATTTGTCGCCCCAGCCACCAAAAATCCTATACCCCCTCCCCTGCAGCCCGCGGGCCGCGGGGTTTGCGTGGGTGCAGCTTTTCCCTAGCCTGCGACTACAAAAAACATAATTTCGCTATTCCCAGCCTCTGAACAGAATGCGGCCAACACCTCCTCCCTAGCCGCAACAAGAACAAACGTGATCAGAGTCTGAGGAAGCAAGCCATGACCGACCTGAATCCAGGCGCCTTCGGCAAGAAGTCGCTTGATAACCTGGAAATCGACACGCTGGTCGTTGGCGCCGGACAAGCCGGCGTGGCCATGAGCGAGCACCTGACCCAACAGGGCGTGCCGCACATCGTGCTGGAAAAGAGCCGCATCGCCGAAGCCTGGCGCACCGGACGCTGGGACTCGCTGGTCGCCAACGGCCCGGCCTGGCACGACCGCTTCCCGAACATGGAATTCCCGGTCGGCCCGGACGACTTCCCGCACAAGGAGCAGGTGGCGGATTACTTCGTCGCTTACGCCAAGCAGTTCAACGCGCCGATCCGCACCGGCGTGGAAGTGAAGAAGGTCACCCGCAACGAAGGCCGCCCCGGCTTCACCGTGGAAACCTCCGAAGGCACGATCCAGGCCCTGCGCGTCGTCTCCGCCACCGGCCCGTTCCAGCGCCCGGTGATACCGGCCATCGCGCCGAAGGACGAAGGCCTGTACCAGATCCACTCGGCCAAGTACTACAACCCGCAGCAGCTGCCCGAAGGCGCCGTGCTGGTGATCGGCGCCGGCTCTTCCGGCGTGCAGATCGCCGACGAGCTGAACCGCGCCGGCAAGAAGGTCTTCCTGTCGGTGGGCGCCCATGACCGCCCGCCGCGCTCCTACCGCAACCGCGACTTCGTCTGGTGGCTGGGCGTGCTCGGCCTGTGGGACGCCGAGGAAGTGCAGCCGGGCCGCGAGCACGTGACCATCGCCGTGAGCGGTGCCCGTGGTGGCGAGACCATCGACTTCCGTCGCCTGGCCAACGAGGGCATCACCCTGACCGGCCTGACCAAGGCCTTCGCCGACGGCAAGGTGAGCTTCCAGGACGACCTGGTGGCCAACCTGAAGGCCGGCGATGACAACTACCTCGGCCTGCTCGACGCCGCCGACGCCTACATCGAGCGCAACGGCCTCGACCTGCCGCTGGAGCCGGAGGCCCGCAAGGTCTACGCGGACGCCGAGTGCATTCGCCATCCGATCCAGGAGCTGAACCTCGCCGACGCCGGTATCACCGCGATCATCTGGGCCACCGGCTACGCCGTGGACTTCAACTGGCTGCAGGTGAATGCCTTCGACGACAAGGGCAAGCCCAAGCACCAGCGCGGCGTCTCCCGCGAGCCGGGCGTGTACTTCGTCGGCCTGCCGTGGCTGTCCCGTCGCGGTTCCACCTTCATCTGGGGCGTGTGGCACGACGCCAAGCATGTGGCCGGCCACATCGCCACCCAGCGCCGTTACGTCGAATATCAGGACGCCTCGCAGCGCGAAGGCTCCTCCGTTCAGAAAGCCGCATCCTGGGAGTAAGAGATGCCTACCCATACTCGCATCCGCATGTTCAACACCAAGGACACCTACCCGAACCAGACCCTGGACAACGACCTCTGCCAGGCCGTGCGTGCCGGCAACACCGTGTACGTGCGCGGCCAGGTCGGTACCGACTTCGAGGGCAACCTGGTAGGGCTGGGCGATCCGCGTGCCCAGGCCGAACAGGCGATGAAGAACGTCAAGCAACTGCTGGAAGAAGCCGGCAGCGACCTGTCGCACATCGTCAAGACCACCACCTACCTGATCGACCCGCGCTACCGCGAGCCGGTGTACCAGGAAGTCGGCAAGTGGCTGAAGGGCGTGTTCCCGATCTCCACCGGCCTGGTGGTCTCGGCCCTCGGTCAGCCGCAGTGGCTGATGGAAATCGACGTCATCGCGGTCATTCCGGACTGAAAGCGACTGCGCTAGGCCAGTCAAGGCGGGGCCGTCGCTCGTAACGCTTTCAAGCGTGCAGGCGATGCGGATTTTCCGCATCGCCCTTTGTCGTTTTAGCTAGTAGAACAAGCAAGGAGCCACCATGACCTTCTCCATCGTCGGCCGCTGCGCCGAAACCGGACAATTGGGTATCGCCATCAGCTCCTCGAGCATTGCCGTGGGCGCCCGCTGCCCCTGGGTACGCGCCGGCGTCGGCGCGGTGGCCACGCAGAACATCACCCTGCCGGCCCTCGGCCCGCAGATCCTCGACCAGCTCGAAGCCGGCCTCGAACCCGGCGCGGCGCTGGACAAGGCGCTCTCCAGCAACGGCTATAGCCAGTACCGCCAGGTGACGGTGATCGACCAGCACGGCAAGGTCGCGCTGTTCACCGGTAGCGAAGCGCTGGGCGTGTACAACGCCGTGGCCGGGGAAAACTGCGTGGCGGCGGGCAACCTGCTGTCCTCCCCCGCAGTGATCGAAGCCATGACCCAGGCCTTCGAAGGCGCCAACGGCTGCCTGGCCGAGCGCCTGCTCGCCGCGATGCAGGCCGCGATGGCCGCCGGTGGCGAAGCCGGTCCGGTGCACTCGGCCGCGCTCAAAGTCGTCGGCGACCTGGTCTGGCCGATCGTCGACCTGCGTGTGGACTGGGCGGATGAAGCGCCCATCGATGAGCTGGAAAAACTCTGGGTGGCCTACAAGCCGCAGCTGGAGGACTACCTTGTGCGCGCCCTCGACCCGACCAAGGCACCGAGCTACGGTGTGCCGGGCGACGAGTAACGCCATGCCCCCTGTAGGAGCGAGCTTGCTCGCGAACAGCCTCCGCAGCGGGGCGGGTTCGCGAGCAAGCTCGCTCCTACGAAGAGCCAAAAAGCAGGACCCGACCATGCCTTCCAGCCGTGAAATCCTCGCCGACCTGATCGCCTTCGACACCGTCAGCCGCAACTCCAACCTGGCGCTGATCCACTACATCCGCGACTACCTCGCAAGCCACGGCATCGCCTGCGAGCTGTTTCACGATGCCGAAGGTGGCAAGGCCAACCTCTACGCCACGCTGGGACCGCAGGATCGCGGCGGCGTGTGCCTGTCAGGCCACACCGACGTAGTGCCCACCGACGGCCAGCCGTGGACGGTCCCGCCGTTCGAGCTGACCGAGCGCGATGGCCGTCTTTACGGACGCGGCACGGCGGACATGAAGGGCTATATCGCCTGCGTGCTGGCGGCGGTGCCGGCGTTCCTCGCCCAACCGCTGCGCCTGCCGGTGCACCTGGCCTTCTCCTACGACGAGGAAGTCGGCTGCCTGGGCGTGCGCTCGCTGCTCGCCGCGCTGGAACACCGCGAGCACAAGCCGATGCTGTGCATCATCGGCGAGCCCACCGAACTCAAGCCGGTGCTCGGCCACAAGGGCAAGCTCGCCATGCGCTGCCAGGTACACGGCGCGCCCTGCCACTCGGCCTATGCGCCGCAGGGCGTGAATGCCATCGAATACGCGGCGAAGCTGATCGGCCGCCTCGGCGAGATCGGCACCCGCCTAGCGGAGCCTGCGCGCCACGACCCGCGCTTCGATCCGCCCTATTCCACCGTGCAGACCGGCGTGATCAGCGGCGGCCGCGCGCTGAACATCGTGCCCGCCGAGTGCCAGTTCGATTTCGAAGTGCGCGCGCTGCCCAGCGATGATCCGCAACAGGTCGCCGATGACCTGCGCGCCTTCGCCGAGGCCGAGCTGCTGCCGAAGATGCGCGCGGTGAAGGCCGAGACGGATATCCGCTTCAGCGAACTCTCGGCCTATCCCGCCCTGGTCACCGACCAGCAGGCCCAGGCCGCCGAGCTGATCGCGCTGCTGAGCGGTTCGCGCGACTTCACCACCGTCGCCTACGGCACCGAGGGTGGGCTGTTCGACCAGGCCGGCATTCCCACCGTGGTCTGCGGTCCGGGCAGCATGGACCAGGGCCACAAGCCGGACGAATTCGTCAGCCTGGAGCAGTTGGCCAGGTGCGACGAGATGATGGGGCGGCTGGCGGAGTGGTTGCGCGCCTGAAGCACCGCGCGGTCTAACCGTTTTCGTAGGAGCGGACTGCGTCCGCGATGTGCAACCGGCTTGCTTGGAGCGGCCGGGAATCGATCGCGGATGAATCCGCTCCTACGAGATACCTCCGCACTTGGGCCATCCCTCACCCTAGCCCTCTCCCAAGGGGAGAGGGGACCGTTCGGTGCAGGATGAAACCTTTGCGTCAGTCGGCTCGGACTGCCCCCTCTCCCTGAGGAGCGGGGCGCGCAGCCAGGGTTGGGGTGAGGGGGGAAGATGCAGCGACGGACTATCCAGAGAAGACGGTTGCTCCTACAACAGCCAAACCCCTCACGCTGAGCCGGCCGCACATCTGGTTGGGAACGCACGGGGGCATACCACGGTACGGGCTGTCACGTCGGTTCGCGAGCAAGCTCGCTCCTACAGGGAGCAATTGCTCTTCGTGGGAGCGAGCTTGCTCGCGAACAGTCCCGGCACAGGAATATCAGGCAAACGCCGCGCGCAGCTCGTCCATGCTCGCGAAGTAGTGCGCCGGGCTTTCCGCCATCAGTTCCTCGCGGCTGCCAAAGCCATAGCCGACACCGGCAGCGGACAGGCCATTACGATGGGCGCCGATCAGGTCGTGCTTGCGGTCGCCGATCATCAGCGTCTGCGCCAGGTTCAGCTTCTCGATAGCCAGCAGATGCTCGATCAGCTCCACCTTGTTGGTCCGCGTGCCGTCCAGCTCGCTGCCGTAGATCACTTTGAAGTGTTTGGCGAAGTCGAAGTGGCGGGCGATTTCCGCCGCGAACACGGTCGGCTTGCTGGTGCAGATGTATAGCGCACGGCCCTGGCCAGCGAGCAGTTGCAGGAGCTCGCCGACGCCGTCGAACACCTTGTTCTCGTACAGCCCGGTGTCCTTGAAGCGCACGCGGTAGTGGTTCACCGCCTCCCAGGCACGCGCCTCGTCGAAGTCGTAGGTGCTCATGAAGCACTGCAGCAGCGGCGGGCCGATGAAATGTTCGAGCTGGCGCAGGTCCGGCTCATCGATGCCCAGTTGGGCGAGCGCGTACTGGATCGAGCGGGTGATGCCCTCGCGCGGGTCGGTGAGGGTGCCGTCGAGGTCGAAGAGGATGTTCTGGTAATGCATGGGATCAGCGTCCGGCCGCGAAAGTCGGGCGGGAAGGATACTGTGCATGGCCGCCTGCGCGAAGCGCGGAGCGCCGAACGACACCTCAGGGCGCCGAGCCCTGGCCCTGCCTGAGCACCCGGAAGCCACCGCTGACGCTCACCGGCTCGGCCTCCCCGGCACCATAGGTCTGCACGCTTGAGTCATCGTCTGGCTCGTCCTCGGGTTGTGCCAGGCGGCCGGTCAGGCTGGCCTGGACGCGGGCGCCCAGGTGATCGACGCCGGACATCACCCCGCCCTCCGGATCACGCATCAGCGCCAGCCATTGTTCGTCGAAGGCAGCGTTGATCTCCTTGCGCAGCTGGGTCTCCACCTCGGGCCGTTCCTTGTCGTTGCCGGCCATGCTGAACAGGGTGAAGGCCACCGAGATGACCGAACCGGCGACCTTGCCCGCTGCGCCAGCCACCACGCCGGCGATGCTGCGGTTCTTCAGTTCATTGACCAGCTTGGCGCTGGTGCGCTGCGCCACCGGCGAGACGCCGCTGACCTTGGTGCCGGCGCCGGCCTTGCCGGAGGCGCTGCGAATCTCCTGCATCAGTGCGGCGAAGGCGGGCAGCTTGCCGATGTCCTTGGCGTTCACCACGTCATACAGCGAGGCATCGCGACTGGAGGGCGGGCCGAGGCCGATGGCCGGAACGCCCATCAGGTGTTCATCGAAGGCCTTCTGCGGGATGCCGCGGCGCTGGGGAATTTCCTTCACCGCCACACTCAGCAGTTCGATGTAATGCCGCGTGGCCTTCTCCATTACCGAGTCGGGATCGACCTGTTTAGCCACTGGGACGAGCACCTGCTTGCGGTACTGCTCCTGCAGGTAGGCGGCGAGTTTGTCGACGGTGGGGTCGAGGTCGCCGTGGGAGCCCATCTTGTACCAGGCGACCTTCATGCCCAGCCATTGCTGGGTCCAGTAGCTGGAGAACCAGGGGATGAATTTCTCGTCGGTGCGCTGGTAAACCAGGTCCATCCATTGCTGCATCGCTTCTTCGGCGTAGGCACGGGCCTGGGAAGTGGCGGCCAGGGAGGCGGCACCGATGTCGGCATCGACCTGGCGCCGGGTGGCTTCGGTGAGCGGAGCGGTGGGTGTGGCGGGGTGATGGGCACAGCCGCCCAGCGCCAGCAGAAGCAGCGCAACGACACCGCCACGCCGCCAGGGCGAAACGGTGGAGCAGAAGGAACACAGACTGTTCATGGCCGCCCGCCGGCTCGGCGGCATCCCCGGCGCCGCCCGCTACTGACTTCGGCCGGGCACGCCCTGGCGTCCGGTCACCTTGGCTCAGTATAGGGCGCGAGGTCTGGCGCGGCGGGCCGTCTGGCGGTTTGGCCGGGGCTTGCTCGCGAACCGCCCAACCGAATGAGCACGATCAGAACATGGGCGCAGGTGCGATCATCCGGCAAACCCCTCGGCAATATGCTGATCCTTCAGCTTCACGTAGTTGCCGGCGGTATAGCTGAAGAACGCGCGCTCCTTGTCCGTCAGCGGGCGGGCCTTCTTCACCGGGCTGCCGACATAGAGGAAGCCGCTCTCCAGCACCTTGCCCGGCGGCACCAGGCTGCCGGCGCCGAGGATCACCTCGTCCTTGATCACCGCACCGTCCATCACGATGGACCCCATGCCCACCAGGATGCGGCTGCCGATGGTGCAGCCATGCAGCAGCACCTTGTGCCCGATGGTCACTTCGTCGCCGATGGTCAGCGGGAAGCCGTCCGGGTTGAACGGGCCGGCGTGGGTGATGTGCAGCACGCTGCCATCCTGCACGCTGGTGCGCGCGCCGATGCGGATGCGGTGCATGTCGCCGCGGATCACCACCAGCGGCCAGACCGAGCTGTCGGCGCCGATCTCCACGTCACCGATGACCACGGCGCTGGCGTCGACGAAGACGCGCTCGCCGAGAGATGGCGTTTTGCCCTGATACGAACGAATAGTCACGATAGAGTCTCTCTGGCTGCGAATAGGCCCGATTGTATTTAAGATGGCCGAGTGTTTCTTCAGCCAAGGTGCCACCGTGAGCGCGAATCCTCTTCTGCAGAGCTACGACCTGCCGCCCTTCTCGTCCATTCGCCCCGAACACGTGAAGCCGGCCATCGAGCAGATCCTCGCCGACAACCGCGCGGCCATCGCGCGTATCCTCGCCCAGCAGAACGGCACCCCGACCTGGGCCGGCCTGGTGCTGGCCATGGACGAACTGCATGACCGCCTGGGCAAGGCCTGGAGCCCGGTCAGCCACCTCAACGCGGTGTGCAACAGCGCCGAGTTGCGCGACGCCTATGAAGGCTGCCTGCCGCTGTTGTCCGCCTACTGGACCGAACTGGGCCAGAACTCCGAGCTGTTCAAGGCCTACGAGGCTCTCGCCAGCAGCCCCGAGTCGAAGGGTTACGACGTCGCCCAGAAGACCATCCTCGAACACGCCCTGCGCGACTTCCGTCTGTCGGGTATCGACCTGCCGGCCGACCAGCAGCAGCGCTACGCCGAGATCCAGACGCGCCTGTCCGAGCTGGGCAGCCGCTTCTCCAACCAGTTGCTGGACGCCACCCAGGCCTGGACCAAGCACGTCACGGACGAAGCCGCCCTCGCCGGCCTGACCGACTCGGCCAAGGCGCAGATGCAGGCCGCCGCGCAGGCCAAGGAACTCGACGGCTGGCTGATCAGCCTGGAATTCCCCAGCTACTACGCGGTCATGACCTACGCCGAAGACCGCGCCCTGCGCGAAGAGGTCTACGCCGCGTACTGCACCCGCGCCTCCGATCAGGGCCCGAATGCCGGGCATAACGACAACGGCCCGGTGATGGAGGAAATCCTCGACCTGCGCCAGGAGCTTTCGCACCTGCTGGGCTTCAAGAACTTCGCCGAGCTGTCGCTGGCCACCAAGATGGCCGAGACGCCCGAGCAGGTGCTGAACTTCCTCCGCGACCTGGCCGTGCGCAGCAAGCCCTTCGCCGCCCAGGACCTCGAGCAGCTCAAGGCCTACGCCGCCGAGCAGGGTTGCGCGAACCTGTCGAGCTGGGACGCCAGCTACTTCGGCGAGAAGCTGCGCGAGGCGCGCTACAGCGTGTCCCAGGAAGCCCTGCGCGAATACTTCCCGATCGACAAGGTGCTTGGCGGCCTGTTCGCCATCGTGCAGAAGCTCTACGGCATCCAGATTCGCGAACTGAACGACTTCGAGCGCTGGCACCCGGACGTGCGCCTGTTCGAGATCGAGGAAAACGGCCAGCACGTCGGCCGCTTCTACTTCGACCTCTACGCCCGCGCCAACAAGCGTGGCGGCGCCTGGATGGACGGCGCCCGCGACCGTCGCCGCACCGCCGGTGGCGACCTGCAGGCGCCGGTGGCCTACCTGGTGTGCAACTTCACCCCCGCGGTCGGCGGCAAGCCGGCGCTGCTGACCCACGATGAAGTCACCACCCTGTTCCACGAGTTCGGCCATGGCCTGCACCACCTGCTGACCCGCGTCGAGCATGCCGGTGCTTCCGGCATCAACGGCGTGGCCTGGGACGCCGTGGAGCTGCCCAGCCAGTTCATGGAGAACTGGTGCTGGGAGCCCGAAGGCCTGGCGCTGATCTCCGGCCACTACGAGACCGGAGCGCCGCTGCCGCAGGACCTGCTGGAGAAAATGCTCGCCGCGAAGAACTTCCAGTCCGGCCTGATGATGGTCCGCCAGCTGGAGTTCTCCCTGTTCGACTTCGAGCTGCACGCCACCCATGGCGACGGCCGCAGCGTGCTCGACGTGATCGAGGCGATCCGCGCTGAAGTCGCGGTGATGCGCCCGCCGGCGTACAACCGTTTCGCCAACAGCTTCGCGCACATCTTCGCTGGCGGTTACGCGGCCGGTTACTACAGCTACAAGTGGGCCGAAGTGCTGTCCGCCGACGCCTTCTCGCGCTTCGAGGAAGAAGGCGTGCTCAACCCGGCGACCGGCGCGGCCTTCCGCGACGCGATCCTGGCCAAGGGCGGCTCCCAGGAGCCGATGGCGCTGTTCGTCGCCTTCCGCGGCCGCGAACCGTCCATCGACGCCCTGCTGCGCCACTCGGGCCTCTCCGAGGAGGCGGCGTGATGAGCGAGGTGAAGAAACGCTTCATCGCCGGGGCCGTCTGCCCGGCGTGCAGCGAGCAGGACAAGATCGTCATGTGGGATGTCGACGGGGTGCCGCACCGCGAATGCGTGGCCTGTGGCTACGCCGATACCCTCAACGCCCAGGGCCAGTCGGTGCCGAAAGAGCTGTCCACCCGCGTCAACACCAGCGCGCTGGAAAAGCCCAAGGACCCGAAGGTGCAGGGGGTTCAGTTCTTCCCTAATCCGAAGCTGAAGAAACCGCAGGAATAAGGCTCGACTGAGTCATGGAAAATGCCCCGGCTTGCCGGGGCATTTCTTTTCATAGCACCCAAAGCGCAGCGCGCCAGCACCGGCATCAAGGAACATGGCTGCTGCCCCGTCATAGCATGAGCGCCGATCCCGCTTTACCGGCCAGCCCATGATCGCCATGTCCGGCTAGTCTGTAGGGCATCGCCGCAAGGAGTCCGCCGTGACCCAGACGTCCCCACCGACCCGAAGGAAGCCCTCACGTGCTTGACCGCTTTGGCATGCTGGAGGTGATGCGCGCCTCGCGCCTGACGCAGTTCCCGATCAGCCCCGTGCTGCGCGAAACCCATGGCTTCAAGGGGCGCCTGACCTTCTTCCTGCTGCTGGCTGGCGCGCTGGTCTTCACCTTCGCCGCGCTCGGCCATGACATCCGCGCCAGCGGCACCCACCTGGAGCCTGGCTGGTCAGTGCTGGTACTGGTGGTCGCGTTGCTGATCGCCCTGGGCTTCGAGTTCATCAACGGCTTCCACGACACGGCCAACGCGGTGGCCACGGTCATCTATACCAATGCACTGCCACCCCGATTCGCGGTGGCCTGGTCGGGATTGTGGAATTTTCTCGGGGTGCTCTTTTCCAGCGGTGCGGTGGCCTTCGCCATCGTCTCGCTGCTGCCGCTGGACCTGCTGCTGAAGGTCGATAGCAGCGCCGGGTTGGCGATGATCTTCGCGCTGCTGATCGCCTCGATCCTGTGGAACCTCGGCACCTGGTGGCTGGGGTTGCCGGTGTCCTCGTCGCACACGCTGATCGGTTCCATCGTCGGCATCGGCCTGGCCCACGGCGCCATGGCCGGGCACATCGGCATATCGGGCAACGCCTGGTCGCAGCTGACGACAGTGGGTTACGCACTCTTTCTGTCGCCGGTGGTGGGCTTCTTCGCCGCGTTCGTGCTGCTGCGCGTGATGAGTTCCACCATCCGCAACCGCGCGCTGTTCCATGCACCGGAAGGCCGCACGCCGCCACCCCGATGGATTCGCGCGATCCTCATCCTCACCTGTACCGGTGTGTCTTTCGCCCACGGCTCCAACGACGGGCAGAAGGGCATCGGCCTGATCATGCTGATCCTGATTGCCACCGTTCCCCTGGCATTCGCGGTGGATCGCGCCCATTCCCCGGAGCAATCCCGCCAGTTGCTCGTCCTCATCCAGACCAGCCAGGAGCAATTGCACCGCAGCGGCGGCACGCCTGCGGCGGACCCACGCCAGGCCCTCTTGAGCTATCAGGAAGACGAAGTGGTGCGTCCCGAACTGCTGCCATCGCTGGGCAGCGTGATCGGTGACATCGGTACACGGCTGCAGCGCCACGGACAGTTGGACAAGGTGCCCGCCGAAGCGGTGCAGGACCTGCGCAACGACCTCTACCTGAGCCTGGAAACCATCCGCCTGCTGGACCGCAGCGGCCAGCGCTTCGATCTGGAAACCTGGAGCAGCCTGCAGGCGCTGCGCCATGAGGCCGACCGCACCATCCGCTTCATTCCCGTATGGGTGAAGGTCGCGGTCGCCCTGGCGCTGGGGCTGGGTACGCTGGTTGGCTGGAGGCGCATCGTCACCACGGTGGGCGAAGGCATCGGCAAGACCCCGCTGACTTATGCACAGGGCGCCTCGGCACAACTGGTGGCCATGCTCACCATCGGCGCGGCGGATGGCTTCGGCCTGCCGGTGTCGACCACGCAAGTGCTCTCCTCGGGAGTGGCGGGGACCATGGCGGCCAACGGCAGCGGCCTGCAATGGCCGACCATCCGCAACATGCTGCTGGCCTGGGTGCTGACGCTGCCCGCCGCCATCGGCCTGGCGGCAGGGTTGTACTGGTTATTCACCCAGGTACTTTAGCCACCGCCCGGCAGTTATCACTGGCTGTGGAAAACTCCGTGGATTACTGTATTCATATACAGTAATTCTTCAGAGCTTTCCCACATGTCCACTTCCCTCCCACCCCGCGGCCGGGGCACCGCCAGCAATCCGCACAACCGCTTCGCGCCGACCACCTCGGTGCCTGTGGATAACGATTGGTATGACGAAGTGCCCAAGCCCCAGGTGACCGAAATCCGCACCGAGCGGGCGAAGACGGTGATCTCGCGCAACCAGTCGCCGGACTTGCCCTTCGACCGTTCGATCAATCCCTATCGCGGCTGCGAGCATGGCTGCATCTACTGCTACGCGCGGCCCAGCCATGCGTACTGGGACCTGTCGCCAGGGCTGGATTTCGAGACGAAGCTGATCGCCAAGACCAACGCCGCCGAGGTGCTGGAAGAAGAACTGAGCCGCAAGGGCTATGTCTGCGCGCCGATCAACCTGGGCGCCAACACAGACCCCTACCAGCCCATCGAGCGCCAGCAGCGCCTGACCCGGCAAATCCTTGAAGTGTTGCTGCGCTTCCGCCACCCGGTGACCATCGTCACCAAGGGCTCGCTGATCCTGCGCGACCTCGACCTGCTGGCGGAGCTGGCGAGACAGAATCTGGTCGCCGTGATGATCAGCCTCACCACGCTGGACGATGAGCTCAAGCGCATCCTCGAGCCCCGCGCCGCTGCACCCTCCGCCCGCCTGCGGGCGATCCGCGTGCTGCGCGAGCAAGGCATTCCGGTGGGCGTACTGTGTTCGCCGATGATCCCGATGATCAACGACCGCGAGCTGGAAGCCTTGCTCGAAGCGGCCCACGAGGCCGGCGCCCAGAGCGCCAGCTACATGATGCTGCGCCTACCGCGCGAGGTCGGCCCGTTGTTCGAGGAATGGCTGGCGGCGCACTACCCGCAGCGCGCCAACCACGTGATGAGCCTGATCCGCCAACTGCGCGGCGGGGAAATCTATGACAGCCGCTTCGGCCACCGTTTTCGCGGCGAAGGCCCGTTCGCCGACCTGTTGGCCAAGCGCTTCGAGGTTGCCATGCGCCGCCTGGGATTGGGCCGGCGCGGCAGCTTCAACCTGGACTGCACGGCGTTCGCCCCACCGCGCAGCCAGATGAGCTTGTTCTGACGCTCTAGCGGAAAATTCGACAAGCGCAACGACATCACGGCAACATCGCAATGCCATGATAGCTTGCCGATATCATCTTTAAATTTCGTCGAAACATCATGAAAAAGCTCATTCCAGAGCGTTTTTTTAATTTTGGTTTAATCTTCGTTGTCTAGGGTTTGAGCACAAAGTGACTAACCGGTCACGCCAGTTTTTTTCCCACGCCTGTGTCTTTTCTCCCTGGGGAGAGCGTCGGCTGACGTGGGAAAATTCTTCGTCATTCTTCGAGGCTGATACATGAACGACAAAACGCACGGTGAGGATCACGCCCACGAATCTGCTGACGAGGCGCTGCGCCATATCGTCGAAGGATTCCGCCAGTTCCGCCATGATGTCTTCCCGCAACAGGAAGAGCTGTTCAAGAAGCTGGCCCATGCGCAGAACCCGCGCGCCATGTTCATCACCTGCGCCGATTCGCGCATCGTTCCGGAGCTGATCACCCAGAGCTCGCCGGGTGACCTGTTCGTTACCCGCAACGTCGGCAACGTGGTGCCGCCCTACGGCCAGATGAACGGTGGCGTGTCCACCGCCATCGAGTTCGCGGTCATGGCCCTCGGCGTGCAGCACATCATCGTTTGCGGCCACTCCGACTGCGGCGCGATGAAAGCAGTGCTGGCGCCGCAGACGCTGGAAGGCATGCCGACGGTAAAAGCCTGGCTGCGCCACGCCGAAGTAGCCCGCACCGTGGTCGCGCAGACCTGCGGTTGCGCGACCCAGGAGCATCTGGGTGTGCTGACCGAAGAGAACGTGGTCGCCCAGCTGGATCACCTGAAGACGCACCCGTCCGTGGCCGCGCGCCTGGCGTCCGGCCAACTGTTCATCCATGGCTGGGTGTACGACATCGAAACCAGCGCCATCAAGGCCTACGACGCCCAGGAAGGCCGCTTCCGTGCGCTCGACGGTGAGGGCCCGACCCCGAGCGCGACGCCGCGCCCGCGTTACTCGCCCCAATAAGCGTTCAGCTTCCGTAATGCCCGGGCGCGGCGGCCCAGCAGAACAAACGCCGCGCCCCTTCTCTGATTTGCTCCCTGCCTGAGGCGCACGCTTCCACCGCGTACGCCGTCCCTTTGAATTGCGCGTGTCGATGCGGTCGAGACCGGTGTCGTGGGCTTTCGCGCGCCCGAAAAATGCTCAGGAGAACAGCGCCATGTCGGTTCCCCACTCTGTTCCAAGCGGATTTTCCCAGCTGCGCCAAGTGCTGCCACGCGATCTGCTCGCCTCGGTGGTGGTTTTCCTCGTCGCCCTGCCGTTGTGCATGGGCATCGCCATCGCCTCGGGCATGCCGCCGGCCAAGGGGCTGGTAACCGGCATCATCGGCGGCCTGGTCGTCGGCTTTCTGGCCGGCTCGCCGCTGCAGGTCAGCGGACCGGCGGCGGGGCTCGCCGTGCTGGTCTTCGAACTGGTGCGCGCTCATGGCATGGCCATGCTCGGGCCCATCCTGCTGCTGGCCGGCGCGTTGCAGCTACTGGCGGGAAGGCTGCGCCTGGGCTGCTGGTTCCGCGTGACCTCGCCGGCGGTGGTCTATGGAATGCTCGCCGGCATCGGCATCCTCATCGTGCTGTCGCAGGTCCACGTGATGCTCGACCTCAAGCCCCAGGCATCCGGGCTGGATAACCTACTGGCCTTCCCCTCCGCGCTTTTGTCCGAGGCCAGCGGTTTCGATGCTGCGCTGCTCGGGCTGGGTACCATGATGTGCATGGCGTTGTGGGATCGCTTCAAACCGGGCCGGCTGCGTATGCTGCCCGGAGCCCTGATCGGCGTGAGCCTGGCGACGTTGGCAAGCATCGTCCTGGAACTCAACGTGCTGCGCGTGAGCGTTCCGCAGAACCTTGGCGATGCCATCGACTGGCTGCGCCCCGACGATCTCGGCGCCCTGCTCGACCCGACTATTCTATTGGCCGCCGTGGTGGTCGCCTTCATTGCCAGCGCCGAGACGCTGCTCTCTGCCGCTGCCGTGGACCGCATGCACAGCGGCCCTCGCTCGGACATGGACCGCGAGCTGAGCGCCCAGGGCGTGGGCAACATGCTCTGCGGGCTGGTTGGCGCATTACCGATGACCGGTGTGATCGTGCGCAGCTCGGCCAACGTGCAGGCGGGCGCGCGCAGCCGCGCCTCGGCGATCTTCCACGGGCTTTGGCTGCTGGGTTTCGTCGTGCTGCTGGGCGGGCTACTGCGACAGATACCCATTGCCAGCCTGGCGGGTGTGCTGGTCTACACCGGCATCAAGCTGGTGGACCTCAAGGCGCTGCGCTCGCTGGGGCGCTATGGGCGCATGCCGGTGCTGGTGCATGCGGTGACCGCGCTGGCAATTGTCGCCACCGACCTGCTGACCGGCGTGCTGCTGGGCTTCGCGCTGACGGTACTGAAGCTGGTGTTCAAGGCCGCGCGGCTGAAGATCAACCTGCGCTACGACGATGAAGGCAATGGCGCCGAACTGCGGCTGGTGGGCGCAGCGACCTTCCTCAAGGTGCCGGCGCTGTCCCAGGCGCTGCAGTCGGTGAAGCCGGGAACGCACCTGCGCGTACCGTTGCAGCACCTGAGCTACATCGACCACGCGTGCATGGAGTTGCTCGAAGACTGGGGCCGCAGCGCCGCGGCCAGCGACTGCCGACTGTCCATAGAAGGCAACGGCCTGCGTCGCCGCGTGGAGGGCCGGGTGCGCGCGCTGCAGAGCGCAGGCTGAGCCTCAGTCGCGGCCCAGCTCGAGCTCGACGCCGAACTGCCGCGACAGGCATGGCCACTGCTGCCAGGCCATCACGACCTGCGGGTCGTTGAGGCGGGCGCGGTAGCTGATAGCGGATTCGGCGCTGAAGGTGCTGTCGTCGAGCATGCCGTTGACCGCATGGTGCACCGCTTCATCCAGCTGGTTGGCGAAGGGCTCGCCGATCAGCTGGTGCGCCACCAGGTTGGCCACGGTGGTATCCAGCGGGATCAGCGGCTGGTTGAAGTGGGCGATGTAGCGGTCGTTCACTTCCTCCACCAGGCGGTGGGCGAGGTAGGACTCGTCCAGCAGCGCATCCAGGCCGTCGTGGCCGTCGAGCAGCGCCGGCGGGGTGAGGAAGAACTGTTCGGCGAGCTTGAGCACCGGCTTGATGCGGTCCTCGATGCCGGCCGCTCGCGCCACGGCGTTGGCGGCATCGAGGAAATCCGGCACCTGCTCGATATAGGCATGCACGAAGCGCGTCAGCGTACCGCTGGGGTCCTCGCCGGCCAGGGCGATGCTCGGGTGCAGGCTTTGCAGTTGGCTCTGGATCAGGCGGGCGAGATGCCCATGGCGGGATTCGAGCAGATGGGCATTCCGGATCAGCTCACGCAGTGCAGCGGTGTTCATGACAACTCCAAGACAACGGGTTTGGAAAGTGAAGAAAGACCTTAGCCGCACCCCGGGCGTAGCTAAGACGCGATTGTCATATTCATGAACTGGTTATGCCGACGCGGCATATCAGACGGCCAGCATGGTACTCCAAAGCCGCGCCGCCCGTGGCTTTGAGATCGCACTTCGGTCTTTCAAACACAGTTTTTACTCTGCGTTGTTATGTCGCAACCCGTGGCTATACTCCGCTTCGACACACCGAAAACCTGATGGACCCGGCCTGCCCTGCGTGCTGCCGAGGTAAGACGTCAAAGTAAGTTGTCTTGGCGGTCACTCCCTTGGCCGTTGGCTTGTTCAGGCTCGACCCCTCTGCAATGGGGATCGCAGCCAGGGCGCTTTGCCGGCGGGATAAAAACAACGATAAGGGGAACCCGAATGCTGCGACATCCACGAGTCTGGATGGGCTTCCTTTTGCTCTTGGCTTTCAGTCAGGCAAACGCCGCCTGGACGGTCAACATGGCCCCCGGTGCGACGGAAGTCAGTCGTAACGTCTTCGATCTGCACATGACGATCTTCTGGATCTGCGTCGTCATCGGCATCGTCGTCTTTGGCGCGATGTTCTGGTCGATGATCGTCCACCGCCGATCCACCGGGCAGCAGCCCGCGCATTTCCACGAGAGCACCACGGTGG
This sequence comes from Pseudomonas sp. HS-18, assembly GCF_020401845.1. Lineage (NCBI taxonomy): Bacteria > Pseudomonadati > Pseudomonadota > Gammaproteobacteria > Pseudomonadales > Pseudomonadaceae > Pseudomonas > Pseudomonas sp. HS-18. The sequence continues at coordinate 147,414 of NZ_CP084413.1, read as the reverse complement.
AAATCCTCTGGACCGTCATTCCCTTCCTGATCCTGGTGGTGATGGCCGTCCCGGCCACCAAGACGCTGATCCACATGTACGACACCTCGGAGCCCGAGCTGGACGTGCAGGTCACCGGCTACCAGTGGAAGTGGCAGTACAAGTACCTGGGCCAGGATGTGGAGTTCTTCTCCAACCTCGCCACGCCCCAGGACCAGATCCACAACAAGGCCGACAAGGACGAGCACTACCTGCTCGAAGTGGACAACCCGCTGGTGCTGCCGGCCGGGGTCAAGGTGCGCTTCCTGGTCACCTCCAGCGACGTGATCCACTCCTGGTGGGTGCCGGCCTTCGCGGTCAAGCGCGACGCCATTCCCGGCTTCGTCAACGAGGCCTGGACCAAGGTCGACCAGCCCGGCGTCTACCGCGGCCAGTGCGCCGAGCTGTGCGGCAAGGACCACGGTTTCATGCCCATCGTCGTCGACGTGAAGTCCAAGCCCGACTTCGACAAGTGGCTGGCCGAGCGCAAGGAAGAGGCGGTCAAGCTCAAGGAGCTGACCAGCAAGGAATGGACGAAGGAAGAGCTGGTCGAGCGTGGCGACAAGGTCTACCACACCATCTGCGCCGCCTGTCACCAGCCTGAAGGCCAGGGCATGCCGCCGATGTTCCCGGCGCTCAAGGGTTCGAAGATCGTCACCGGACCCAAGGAGCACCATCTGGAAACCGTGTTCAACGGCGTACCCGGCACCGCGATGGCGGCCTTCGGCAAGCAGCTCTCGGAAGTCGACATCGCCGCGGTGATCACTTACGAGCGCAACGCCTGGGGCAACAACGACGGCGACATGGTGACCCCGCAGGACGTGGTCGCCTACAAGCAGAAACAACAATAAGGAGGCCGCGATGAGTACAGTGATCGATCACCCCGACCATTCTCACGCCGGCGACCACCACCACGGCCCCGCCAAGGGCCTGATGCGCTGGGTTCTGACCACCAACCACAAGGACATCGGCACGCTGTACCTGTGGTTCAGCTTCTGCGCCTTCCTGCTCGGCGGCTCCTTCGCCATGGTGATCCGTGCCGAGCTGTTCCAGCCGGGCCTGCAGATCGTCGAGCCGGCGTTCTTCAACCAGATGACCACCATGCACGGCCTGGTGATGGTCTTCGGCGCGGTGATGCCGGCCTTCGTCGGCCTGGCCAACTGGATGGTGCCGCTGATGATCGGCGCGCCGGACATGGCCCTGCCACGGATGAACAACTTCAGCTTCTGGCTGCTGCCGGCGGCCTTCGGCCTGCTGGTGAGCACCCTGTTCATGCCCGGCGGCGGCCCGAACTTCGGCTGGACCTTCTACGCGCCGCTGTCGACGACCTTCGCGCCGCACAGCGTGACCTTCTTCATCTTCGCCATCCACCTGATGGGCATGAGTTCGATCATGGGCGCGATCAACGTGATCGCCACCATCCTCAACCTGCGCGCACCGGGCATGACGCTGATGAAGATGCCGCTGTTCGTCTGGACCTGGCTGATCACCGCGTTCCTGCTGATCGCGGTGATGCCGGTGCTGGCGGGTTGCGTGACCATGATGCTGATGGACATCCACTTCGGCACCAGCTTCTTCAGCGCGGCCGGCGGCGGCGACCCGGTGCTGTTCCAGCACGTGTTCTGGTTCTTCGGCCACCCCGAGGTGTACATCATGATCCTGCCGGCGTTCGGCGCCGTCAGCTCGATCATCCCGGCCTTCAGCCGCAAGCCGCTGTTCGGCTACACCTCGATGGTCTACGCCACCGCCTCGATCGCCTTCCTGTCCTTCGTCGTGTGGGCGCACCACATGTTCGTGGTCGGCATCCCGCTGGTGGGCGAGCTGTTCTTCATGTACGCGACCATGCTGATCGCCGTGCCCACCGGGGTGAAGGTGTTCAACTGGGCGTCGACCATGTGGCAGGGCTCGCTGACCTTCGAGACGCCGATGCTGTTCGCCGTGGCCTTCGTCATCCTGTTCACCATCGGCGGCTTCTCCGGGCTGATGCTGGCCATCGCCCCGGCGGACTTCCAGTACCAGGACACCTACTTCGTGGTGGCGCACTTCCACTACGTGCTGGTGCCCGGCGCGATCTTCGGCATCTTCGCCTCGGCCTACTACTGGCTGCCGAAATGGACCGGCCACATGTACGACGAGACCCTGGGCAAGCTGCACTTCTGGATGAGCTTCATCGGCATGAACCTGGCGTTCTTCCCGATGCACTTCGTCGGCCTGGCCGGCATGCCGCGACGGATTCCGGACTACAACCTGCAGTTCGCCGATTTCAACATGGTCTCGTCCATCGGCGCCTTCATGTTCGGTACCACGCAGTTGCTGTTCCTGTTCATCGTCATCAAGTGCATTCGTGGCGGCCCGGCAGCGCCGGCCAAACCCTGGGATGGCGCGGAAGGCCTGGAGTGGACGATTCCGTCGCCCGCGCCGTACCACACCTTCACCACGCCTCCGGAAGTGAAATAACGATGTTCCTGTAGGAGCGAGCTTGCTCGCGAACGCTTTCTCCCGGTTCGCGAGCAAGGGCTAGGCGCCCCCCACGCTCCTACAAGAGAGGAATCGACTCATGAGCGACGGCAACATCGAAACGCGCAAGCTGGTGACCCGGCTGGTCATTGCCGTGGTCGCCATGTTCGCCTTCGGCTTCGCCCTGGTGCCACTGTACGACGTGATGTGCAAGGCGCTGGGCATCAACGGCAAGACCTCCGGCACCGCCTACCAGGGCGACGGCCAGGTGGTCGATCAGTCGCGCGAGGTGAAGATCCAGTTCGTCGCCAACAACAACATCGACATGGTCTGGGAATTCCACCCCGAGTCGGAGCAACTGGTGGTGCACCCGGGTGCGGTGAACCAGATGCTGTTCGTGGCGCGCAACCCCACCGACAAGCCGATGACCGCCCAGGCGATCCCGAGCATCGCGCCGTCAGTGGCGGCCACCTACTTCCACAAGACCGAATGCTTCTGCTTCACCCAGCAGGTCCTGCAGCCGGGCGAGCGCATCGAAATGCCGGTGCGTTTCATCGTCGACCGCGACCTGCCCAAGGATGTGCGTCACCTGACGCTTGCTTACACGCTGTTCGACATCACTGCCCGCAAGCCACCCGTGGCCAGTAACGAGCGCTGAGAAGTCGGTGGATGATCGTGCGAGCTAGAGTGAGGCAAGGCGGGACCGGCCGAGGAGCCGGAGTTTACGAGTTGTAAATGAGGACTCCGAGGCCGGCTCCAACGCAGCCTCACCGACGCGCAGTAGATCAGCAACCGACTTCTGGGCAAGGAGAACAAGAACAATGGCAACCCACGATCCCTATTACGTCCCCGCGCAGAGCAAGTGGCCGATCATCGCCACCATCGGCATGCTGGTGACGATGTTCGGCGTCGGCACCTGGATGAACGACATGAGCGCCGGCAAGGAGCACTCCCACGGCCCGTGGATCTTCTTCGCCGGCGGGCTGATCCTGGCGTACATGCTGTTCGGCTGGTTCGGCAACGTCATCCAGGAAAGCCGCGGCGGGCTCTACAGCCCGCAGATGGATCGCTCGTTCCGCTGGGGCATGAGCTGGTTCATCTTCTCCGAGGTGATGTTCTTCGCCGCCTTCTTCGGCGCACTGTTCTACGTGCGCCACTTCGTCAACCCGTGGCTGGGCGGCGAAGGGCACCACGGCATCTCGCACATGCTCTGGCCGCAGTTCGAGACCGGCTGGCCGCAGCTGAGCAACCCGGACAACAAGCTCTTCCCGCCGCCCAAGGAAGTGATCGATCCGTGGAAGCTGCCGCTGATCAACACCCTGCTGCTGGTCACCTCCAGCTTCACCGTGACCTTCGCCCACCACGCCCTGAAGAAGAACCATCGCGGCCCGCTGAAGATGTGGCTGGCGGCGACCGTGGCGCTGGGTGCGTGCTTCCTGGTACTGCAGGCTTACGAGTACCACGAGGCTTACAGCGAGCTGGGCCTGACCCTGGGTTCGGGCATCTACGGCGCGACCTTCTTCATGCTCACCGGCTTCCACGGCGCCCACGTGACCATCGGCGCGATCATGCTGAGCATCATGCTGATCCGCATCATCCGCGGGCACTTCGATGCCGACAAACACTTCGGCTTCGAGGCGGCCAGCTGGTACTGGCACTTCGTCGACGTGGTGTGGATCGGGCTGTTCATCTTCGTTTACGTGCTGTGAGGACGCTCCGCCCGCGACAAGCTCAAAAGCCCCTCACCCTAACCCTCTCCCAAAGGGAGAGGGGACCGTTCGGCGCAGGATGAAACCGTGGCGTCAGCCGGCACGGACAGCCCCCTCTCCCTGAGGGAGAGGGCTGGGGTGAGGGGAACGCAGGCACAAGGCTTCAGAGGAAGACAATTGCTCCAACCCAGAGCAAGACGGAACTAGAAATGCCAGGGCGCAGAGCTGCCGAGTTGGCCGCTGAAGAAGCCCCAGGCGATCAGAGCGAGAGTCAGGGCGGTGAGGGTGACACGCACAGTCAGCGCATTGACCACCCGCGAACCGTGGCCCTCGTCCTTGACCAGGAAGAACAGGCCACTGAACAGGCTGACGACGGTCGCCAGCAACAACAGAACGATCGCAGCTTTGAGCACTACCGGCCTCCTGTCCGCAGGGGACTGGGGTTGAGGGGGATGTCTTGCAGTATAGCCAGCACGCTACCGAGCACCGACAGGGCCGTACCACGCGCGCCTTCCGGCCCGGCATCGCGCCGACCCTGGTGGTCCTCGCGCTGTTGCCGGTGCTGATCGGCCTGGGTTTCTGGCAACTCTCCCGCGCCGCCGAAAAACGCACCCTTCTCGCCGCTGCCGAAGTGCGACGCCAGCAGGACCCGATCAGCATCGCCGAGCTCGAACGCCAACCGCCGCGCAGCTATGTTCGCGTGCGCCTGCAGGGCCAGCTTGACGCCGAGCACACCGCCCTGCTCGACAACCGCACCCGCAACGGCAAGGCCGGCGTCGAGGTGCTGCAACCCTTCTTCGACCGCGTCGGCCACCAGTGGCTGCTGGTCAATCGCGGCTGGGTGCCCTGGCCCGACCGCCGTGTGCCGCCGAAGATCGATACCCCCAGCCACGACCTGCTGCTGGATGCCTGGACCTACGTCCCGCTGCCCGCCGCGCCAACCGCTCCGGTCGCCGGTTGGCCGCGCCTGATCACCCAGGTCGACGCGCCCTTCCTCTGGGACCAGCTTGGCCGCGAAGGCCAAGCCATGGAAATTCGCCTGGAGCCGGGCGACGCCGCCTTCGACACCGACTGGCCGATCGTCGCCATGCCCCCGGAGCGCCACGTCGGCTACGCCGTGCAGTGGTTCGCCCTGGCCATCGCACTCTCCGCCCTTTACCTCTACCTCGGCATCCGTCGCGCACGGGAGACCTTCGACCATGACCGCCATGACTCTGTCTGACTCCTCCGCCCGCCGCCGCGGGCGCGTGCAACTGCTGCTGATCCTCGGCATGGTGCTGGGGCCAATGCTGCTCGCCACCGCCATGTACAAGCTGCAGTTCTGGGTGCCGGAAGGCCGCAGCTACCACGGTGACCTGATCGCCACCGGGCAGACCCCGGCCGATCTCGGCGTGCAGGACGACAAGGCCAGCGACCAGTGGCAACTGCTGGTCACCGCACCGGAAACCTGCGCCAGCGACTGCCAACAACTGGTCTACCTGGCGCGCCAGATCAATATCGGCCTGGGCCGCGAAGCCAGCCGCGCCGAACACGCGCTGGCCTTTGCCAAGCCGCTGCCGGCCGAGTTCACCGGCCTGCTCGACAAGGACTACCCGCGCCTTCAGCGCCTGGGCCTGACGCCCAACCAGCACACCGGCGCCCAGCCGCAACTGTGGATCGTCGACCCCCACGGCAACCTGGTGCTGCGCTACGACGCCAAGGCCAACGGCAAGTCGATCCTCAAGGACCTGCAGCTGCTGCTGAAGCTGTCCAACATCGGTTAAGAGCTCGCCAGCCCCAGACAACAACAAGATCGGGAGCGACGCATGATCCAGGCAAGACGCAAACCCGCCTTCTACCTCGCCGTGCTGGCCACGGCGCTGGCCTTCGTGGTCATCCTGCTGGGCGCCTATACGCGCCTGACCCACGCCGGCCTCGGCTGCCCGGACTGGCCCGGCTGCTACGGCTTCGTCCACGTGCCGCTGAACGATGCGCAATTGGCCCACGCCGAAATGCACTTCCCAGACTCACCGGTGGAGGCGCAGAAGGGCTGGAACGAGATGATCCACCGCTACTTCGCCGGTAGCCTCGGCCTACTGATCCTAGGGCTGGCGGTCCACGCACTGGTGCGTCGCGGCCGTGACGGCCAACCGATGCGCCTGCCGCTGATACTGCTCGCCGTGGTGATCGCCCAGGCTGCATTCGGCATGTGGACGGTCACCCTCAAGCTCTGGCCGCAGGTGGTCACTGCACACCTGCTGGGCGGCTTCACCACGCTGTCGCTGCTGTTCCTGCTCAGCCTGCGCCTGTCCGGCGCCTTCGCCCCGCTGCAACTGCCGTCGAAGTTGCGTGCACTGGCAGCCCTCGCCCTGCTGATGGTGATCGGGCAGATCGCCCTCGGTGGCTGGGTCAGCAGCAACTACGCCGCGGTGGCCTGCATCGACCTGCCGATGTGCCACGGCGAGTGGTGGCCGAACATGGACTTCGCCAACGGCTTCCACCTCACCCAGCACATCGGCCCCAACTACCTCGGCGGCCAGCTCGACAGCGACGCCCGCACGGCCATCCACATGACCCACCGCATGGGTGCGCTGTGCGTGACCGCAGTGATCCTGCTGCTGGCCTGGAACCTCCAGCGCCACGGCCTGATCGGCATTACCGCACTGATGCTGCTGGGGCTGTCGTTCCAGATCGGCCTGGGCATCAGCAACGTCCTGCTGCACCTGCCGCTGCCCGTCGCAGTGGCGCACAACGGCGGCGGCGCCTTCCTGCTGCTGATGCTGGTGCTGGTGAACTACCGGGTGCGCGCGCCCGCAACGAAACGCGTCGAGCTGCCCGCCGGCGGCCCGATCGCCCTGGACGCCCTGGAGCGCCCGGTGGCCTATCCCTCGCAAGGATGAGATTGCACAGTTGAGCACGACGGCCGGCCGGCGCCAAAGCGCGCCGGCCCCCATTCACCCGATGGAGAAATACCCATGGCCAGCGTCATCAGCACTTCCAGCCAAGCCAGCTGGCGCGACCTGCTCGAACTGACCAAACCCAAGGTGGTCCTGCTCATGCTGATCACCTCTCTGATCGGCATGCTGCTCGCCACCAAGGCCGGCGTGCCCTGGCAGGTGCTGGTCTTCGGCAACCTCGGCATCGGCCTGTGCGCCGGCGGCGCGGCGGCGGTGAACCACGTGGTGGACAGGCGCATCGACTCGATCATGGCGCGTACCCACAAGCGCCCTTTGGCCGAAGGACGCGTCTCGCCACCCATCGCGCTGGGCTTCGCCATGCTGCTGTCGATCGCCGGGATGGCAGTCCTGCTGGTGTTCACCAACCAGCTGACGGCCTGGCTGACGCTGGCTTCGCTGCTGGGCTACGCGGCGCTTTACACCGGCTTCCTCAAGCGCGCCACGCCGCAGAACATCGTCATCGGCGGCCTCGCCGGCGCCGCCCCGCCGCTGCTGGGCTGGGTCGCGGTGACCGGGCAGGTCTCGGCCGAACCGCTGCTGCTGGTGCTGATCATCTTCGCCTGGACACCGCCGCACTTCTGGGCCCTGTGCCTGCACCGCAAGGACGAATACGCCAAGGCCGACATCCCGATGCTGCCGGTGACCCATGGCGAGCACTACACCAAGCTGCACATCCTGCTCTACACCCTGGTGCTGTTCGCCGTGACGCTGATGCCCTTCGCCATCCACATGGCCGGCCTGGTCTACCTGTTCGCCGCGCTGGCCCTGGGCGCGCGCTTCCTCGACTGGGCCTGGGCGCTCTACTGCGGCAGCCGACCCCATGCGGCGATCAAGACCTTCAAGTACTCTATCGCCTACCTGTTCCTGCTGTTCATCGCGCTGCTGGTGGACCACTACCTGCCGCTGCACCTGAACTACTGAGGCCGGTTCGCGGGTTCGCTCCGAAGGGCGGGCCCGCAAGTCCAGCGCTCGCCCAGACGTCCCGACCCACGAGTACCCCATGACCCGAGTCAACAAGACCGTCTTCATCCTCGTCGCCATCGTCGCCGTGATCCTCGGCCTCACTGTCCAGAAGGTGCTCAACCAGCGCCACCAACTCGACCCGACCGTGCTGCTCGACGCCGGCATCGTGATCCTGCCGCAGACCCGCAGCGTCCCCGACCTCGCCTTCACCGACCAGGACGGCCAGCCGTTCCAGACCGCCAGCCTGAAGGACAAGTGGTCCCTGCTGTTCTTCGGCTACACCTTCTGCCCGGACGTCTGCCCGACTACCCTGGCGCAACTGCGCGAGCTGCAGACCAAGCTGCCGCCGGAAGTGGCGAAGAACCTGCAGGTGGTGTTCGTCAGCGTAGACCCGCACCGCGATACCGCGCCGCGCATCAAGGAATACCTCGGCTTCTTCAATGCCGGCTTCAAGGGCATCACCGGCTCGGAAGAGAATGTGCAGAAACTGGCGAATGCCATGAGCATTCCCTACATCCCGGCCGACACCAGCAAGCCCAACTACACCGTCGACCACAGCGGCAACCTGGTGCTGATCGGCCCGGGCGGCACTCAACACGGCTTCATCCGCGCCCCGCTGCACAACGACAAGCTGGTCGCCCAGCTCCCCAGCGTGATCAGCCCCGCCAACTGAGTCCCGCGACACCGTGTCTCACCCCCGACGGCCACCCGATACAGGTGGCCGTTGTTTTTTCTGCGTCATTCGTCTCGATACCAGGCAAACGCGAACTTTCTGCTAAACCTCATCTCATGGCTCTGGCGCGGTGTAATACGCGGTCTTGAAGCTTTCGGGTGATTTTCCTGACCCCGTAGTCAATGTAAAAAATCTGCTACACAAAGTCAGGCATCAGGAATGACTCATACTCCATATTAGAAACATTAATTAACACCTATGCCTGAGCCTGTTGCAGGATTACCGGGCCTTTCGGTGGGCGTGGGGAGTCTCTGATGGGTGGTCATTCACGGCGAGGATGACATTTCCGTCCGGTCACAATAGGCAATTAGGCTAAACACCAGGGTCCACGCGGCCTCGGTGGCGACCGGAAAACCACGGGTCCAAACGTGACTTGTAGTTATCGCTTCGTACCACTCCAGAACTTATTGATGCCCTCCAGGTTAGATTGCACAATGCCGCGGCCACCGGGTCACAGCCCGGTCCCACAATAAGAACTAGACCGTTGCCAGTTCGATAACCCGGGTCGCCAACGTAGTAGCCCGGACAATCCCAGGATCACGCAGGAGATTTGCGAGTGCAGATCGGTGTACCCCTCGAGACCCAAGCCGGTGAGACGCGGGTCGCAGCAACGCCGGAGACGGTCAAGAAACTGATCGGGCAAGGCCATCAGGTGGTCATCCAGAGCGGTGCGGGCGTCAGCGCCAGCCAGCCGGATGCCGCCTACGAAGCTGTCGGCGCGAAGATCGGCACTGCCGCCGATGCGCTCGGCGCGGAACTGGTGCTGAAGGTTGTCGCGCCCAGCGAAAGCGAGCTGGCGCAGATGAAATCTGGCGCCGTGCTGCTCGGCATGCTCAATCCGTTCAACAACGAGAACATCGCCCGCATGGCCGAGCGCGGTATCACCGCCTTCGCCCTGGAAGCCGCGCCGCGTACTTCCCGCGCGCAGAGCCTGGACGTGCTCTCCTCCCAGGCCAACATCGCCGGCTACAAGGCCGTGTTGCTCGCCGCCCACCACTATCCGCGCTTCATGCCCATGCTGATGACCGCCGCCGGCACCGTTAAGGCTGCCCGCGTGCTGATCCTCGGCGCCGGCGTTGCCGGTCTGCAGGCCATCGCCACGGCCAAGCGCCTGGGTGCGGTGATCGAGGCCTCGGACGTTCGTCCGGCGGTGAAGGAGCAGATCGAGTCCCTGGGTGCCAAGTTCGTCGACGTCCCCTACGAGACCGATGAAGAGCGCGAGTGCGCCGAAGGCGTCGGCGGTTACGCCCGCCCGATGCCCGCCTCGTGGATGGAACGCCAGGCCAAGGCCGTGCACGAACGCGCCAAGCAGTCGGACATCGTCATCACCACCGCACTGATTCCGGGCCGCAAGGCACCGACCCTGCTGCACGAAGCGACCGTCGCGGAAATGAAGCCAGGCTCGGTAGTCATCGACCTCGCGGCCTCGCAAGGCGGCAACTGCCCGCTGACCGAAGCCGACCAGGTGGTGGTCAAGAACGGCGTGACCATCGTTGGCCTGAGCAACCTGGCCGCGCTGGTACCGGCGGATGCCTCCGCACTCTACGCACGCAACCTGCTCGACTTCCTCAAGCTCACCCTGACCGCCGAAGGCTTCACGGTGAACCTGGAAGACGACATCGTCGCCGCCTGCCTGATGTGCCGCGACGGGCAGATCGTGCGCAAGAACGGCTGACGCACAACGCCCTTCTTATATATGAACGCCGGGCGCGAGCCCGGCCTCAAGACCGGTGAGAAACTATGGAAGACATGCTGATCTCCCACGGCATCTACAACCTGATCATCTTCGTGCTGGCGATCTACGTCGGCTACCACGTGGTCTGGAACGTCACCCCCGCGCTGCACACCCCGCTGATGGCAGTGACCAACGCCATTTCCGCAATCGTGATCGTCGGCGCCATGCTGGCCGCCGCTCTGACCGTCACCCCGCTGGGCAAGGCCATGGGCACCCTGGCCGTGGCCCTGGCTGCCGTGAATGTGTTCGGCGGCTTCCTGGTCACCCGCCGCATGCTGGAAATGTTCAAGAAGAAAGCGCCGAAGGCGGAGAAGCACTGACATGAGCATGAACCTCGTCACCCTCCTCTACCTCATCGCCTCGGTCTGCTTCATCCAGGCCCTCAAAGGCCTGTCGCACCCGACCACCTCGCGCCGCGGCAACCTGTTCGGCATGATCGGCATGGCCATCGCCGCGCTGACCACCGTCGCCCTGGTGTTCAAGATCAGCAGCGAAATCGCCACCACCGGCATCGTCTACGTGATCGTCGGCCTGCTGGTCGGCGGCACCGCCGGTTCGATCATGGCCAAGCGCGTTGAAATGACCAAGATGCCGGAACTGGTCGCCTTCATGCACAGCATGATCGGCCTGGCCGCCGTGTTCATCGCCATCGCCGCCGTGGTTGAGCCGCAGTCGCTGGGCATCGTGCAGAACCTGGGCGATACCATCCCCACCGGTAACCGCCTGGAGCTGTTCCTTGGCGCGGCCATCGGCGCCATCACTTTCTCCGGATCGGTGATCGCCTTCGGCAAGCTGTCGGGCAAGTACAAGTTCCGCCTGTTCCAGGGCGCCCCGGTTCAGTTCAGCGGCCAACACCTGCTCAACCTGGTGCTGGGCCTGACCACTCTGGGCTTGGGCCTGCTGTTCATGTTCACCGGCAACCTGACCGCCTTCGTGGTGATGCTGGCCCTGGCCTTCGTCCTCGGCGTGCTGATCATCATCCCGATCGGCGGCGCGGACATGCCGGTCGTGGTGTCGATGCTGAACTCCTACTCCGGCTGGGCCGCGGCAGGTATCGGCTTCTCGCTGAACAACTCGATGCTGATCATCGCCGGCTCCCTGGTGGGCTCCTCGGGCGCGATCCTCTCCTACATCATGTGCAAGGCGATGAACCGCTCGTTCTTCAACGTCATCCTCGGCGGCTTTGGCGCCGAAGCGGACGCTGGCGGCCCGGCCGGTGCGAAAGAAGCCCGCCCGGTGAAGTCCGGTTCGGCCGACGACGCCTCGTTCCTGCTGACCAACGCCGACAGCGTGATCATCGTTCCCGGCTACGGCCTGGCAGTGGCCCGCGCCCAGCATGCACTGATGGAACTGGCCGAGAAGCTGACCCACCGCGGCGTCAACGTGAAGTTCGCCATCCACCCGGTTGCTGGCCGTATGCCGGGCCACATGAACGTCCTGCTGGCCGAGGCCGAAGTGCCTTACGAGCAGGTGTTCGAGATGGAAGACATCAACTCCGAGTTCGGCCAGACCGACGTGGTGCTGGTCCTTGGCGCCAACGATGTGGTGAACCCAGCGGCGAAGAACGATCCGAAGTCGCCGATCGCCGGCATGCCGATCCTCGAGGCTTACAAAGCCAAGACCGTGATCGTCAACAAGCGCTCGATGGCCAGCGGCTACGCCGGCCTGGACAACGAACTGTTCTACCTGGACAAGACCATGATGGTCTTCGGCGACGCCAAGAAAGTCATCGAAGACATGGTCAAGGCCGTCGAATAAGACGACCGCTGATCCACAAGACACCGGCCTCGCGCCGGTGTCTTGCTTTCCGGCAAAGGGAAAACTCCTGAACTTTGGTAGTAAGAAGGCAACCGGCCGGGCGATTTTTCGACCTTGGTATAAGAGCCAAAAATCGCCGAGTCCCTAGACTGGCGGCCTCGCACTTCCTACTGCCCGAGGTTTTCCCATGTTCCGTGATCGCGTGCGTATGTCCTCCCTGTTGGACAAGGTGATGACTGCCGACCAGGCCGCGGCCCTTATCAAGGACGGCATGACCGTCGGCATGAGCGGTTTCACCCGCGCCGGCGAAGCCAAAGCCGTACCCAAGGCCCTCGCCGAGCGCGCCAAGCAGGAGCCGCTGCGCATCAGCCTGATGACCGGCGCCAGCCTGGGCAACGACCTCGACAAGCAGCTCACCGAGGCCGGTGTACTGGCCCGCCGCATGCCCTTCCAGGTCGACAGCACCCTGCGCAAGGCAATCAACGCCGGCGAGGTGATGTTCATCGACCAGCACCTGTCGGAAACCGTCGAGCAACTGCGCAATCACCAGCTCAAGCTGCCGGACATCGCCGTCATCGAAGCCGTCGCCATCACCGAGGAAGGCCATATCGTGCCGACCACCTCGGTGGGCAACTCGGCCAGCTTCGCGATCTTCGCCAAGCAGGTGATCGTCGAGATCAACGTCGCGCACAACACCAACCTGGAAGGCCTGCACGACATCTACATTCCAACCTACCGCCCAACCCGTACGCCGATCCCACTGACCAAGGTCGACGACCGCATCGGTAGCACCGCCATCCCGATCCCGGCGGAAAAGATCGTCGCCATCGTCGTCAACGACCAGCCGGACTCGCCGTCCACCGTGCTGCCGCCGGACGACGAGACTCAGGGCATCGCCAACCACCTGATCGACTTCTTCAAGCGTGAAGTGGACGCCGGGCGCATGAGCAACAGCCTCGGCCCGCTGCAGGCCGGCATCGGCAGTATCGCCAACGCGGTGATGTGCGGGCTGATCGAGTCGCCCTTCGAGAACCTGACCATGTACTCCGAAGTGCTGCAGGACTCGACCTTCGACCTGATCGACGCTGGCAAGCTGCGCTTCGCCTCGGGCAGCTCCATCACCCTGTCGAGCCGCCGCAACGCCGACGTGTTCGGCAACCTGGAGCGCTACAAGGACAAGCTGGTCCTGCGTCCGCAGGAGATCTCCAACCACCCCGAAGTGGTGCGTCGCCTCGGCATCATCGGCATCAACACCGCGCTGGAGTTCGACATCTACGGCAACGTCAACTCCACCCACGTGGGCGGCACCAAAATGATGAACGGCATCGGCGGCTCGGGCGACTTCGCCCGCAACGCGCACCTGGCCATCTTCGTCACCAAGTCCATCGCCAAGGGCGGCAACATCTCCAGCGTGGTGCCGATGGTCAGCCACGTCGACCACACCGAGCACGATGTGGACATCCTGGTCACCGAAGTGGGTCTCGCCGACCTGCGCGGCCTGGCGCCGCGCGAGCGCGCCCGGGTGATCATCGACAACTGCGTGCACCCGTCCTACCGCGACGCCCTCAACAGTTACTTCGATGCCGCCTGCGAGCGCGGCGGGCATACCCCGCACATCCTGCGCGAGGCCCTGGAGTGGCATATCAATCTGGAAGAACGCGGTCACATGCTGGCAGCGAGCTGATCCGGAGCCTTCCGCGGGTCATTCAGCAATGAATGGCCCGCCAGGGTTTACAGCCGGAAAAAAACCACGTAAAAACACTATTGAACAGATTTTTATCCCGCTCCAACTGTTCAGTTTCCCCCGCCGCCAACCTGGCCGGCAGACGCAAAAAGCCACAGACGCCCACCGATTGCGCACCAGAATGGAGCGTAACGGTACAGTTCGCCCCGAAAAAGACCATTACAGTTCAAAATTACAATCGGCTGACCAACCGCAATACAGTACAACTGTACCTGTCATCTCTGACTGAAAAGTCAGATCATATGCTCAATCCATTCAGCAACTGACTACTCGCCACAAGCGAGAAGGATGACCACCATGGAACGTACCCTCGGTTCCGCAGCTCTGAGCACCCCCCGTAGCACCTCCAGCGCCCACCGTGGCCTCGTCGGCACTGTTCGCCTGTGGCAACGCCGCATGGAAAGCCGCCGTCAGCTGGCCCGCCTGGACTCCCGCCTGCTGGCTGACGCCGGCATCAGCGAAGCCCAGCGTTACGCCGAACTGAACAAGCCGTTCTGGCGCTAAGCAGTCCTCTCGACATAACAGTCGAAGGCAGTTTCCAGCACAGAAAAACTGTACCGGAAAGAAAGCAAAAAGGCCGCTCTTAGCGGCCTTTTGCTTTTGTGGGAGAAAACTTACTGGGTACGCCCGTAGATATCCTCGAAACGCACGATATCGTCCTCCCCCAGGTACTCGCCGCTTTGTACCTCGATCATCACCAGATCGATCACCCCCGGATTCTCCAGACGGTGCCGATGGCCAGCGGGGATGTAGGTCGACTCGTTACTGTTCACCAGACGCACTGACTCGCCATTGGTGACCTTGGCCATCCCGCATACCACTACCCAGTGTTCACTGCGATGGTGGTGCATCTGCAGTGACAGCGACGCTCCCGGCTTGACCACGATCCGCTTGATTTTGAAGCGTGCACCTTCTTCCAGGACCGTATAGGTACCCCATGGCCGGGCGACGGTGCGGTGCAATCTGTACGCCTCGTGCTCGCTGTCCTTCAATTGCTTCACCACTTTGCGCACGTCCTGCGCGCGGTCGGCGTGAGCAACCAGGATGGCATCGGCGGTATCGATGACTATCAGGTCGGAGACACCGACAGTCGCTACCAGGCGCCCCTCGCTCTGTACGTAGGTCCCCTGGGTGTCGACGAAAATGGCGTGGCCCGCTGCCCGGTTATTCTGACTGTCCGGCGCAACCAGTGAACTCAGCGCGCTCCAGGAGCCTATATCGCTCCAGTCGAAGTGTGCCGGGATGACAGCAACCCGCTTGGAGTGCTCCATCAGGGCATAGTCGAGGGAAATGTCAGGCAACCCACCGAAGTACTCGCCGTTCAGTTCCTGCTGGAGCATGGCACCAGCTTCGCTGACCGGACTCGCCTCGAAACAGGCAATCGCCCCCGCCAGAAGCTCCGGAGCGTGCTGCTCCAGTTCGCCGAGCAGCGTTCCCACCGAGAAACAGAACATGCCGGAATTCCACAGGAAGTTCCCGCTCTGCAGGAAGTGCGTAGCGGTATCCAGGTCGGGTTTCTCCACGAACCGCCGGACCAGCGCGCCACCACGGTCATCCAGTTCGTCGCCGACCTCGATGTAGCCAAACCCGGTTTCGGGCGTCGTGGGGACTACACCGAAAGTCACCAGGTGACCCGTTTCCGCCAGGGATGCCGCGTGCCCGACTGCTCGTTCGAAAGCTTCCAGGTCACGGATCAGATGGTCTGCCGGCATCACCACCATCACCGCCTCATCGCCGTGGCGGGCACGCAGGGCAAGTGCCGCCAGGGCGATTGCCGGCGCCGTATTGCGACCGGAAGGTTCCAGGATGAAATGCCCGCGCTGCACCAATCGCGCGGCCTGGTAATGGTCCTTGCTCTGGAAGTAGTAGTCGCGGTTGGTGACCGTGACAATCTCTCCACCATTGCCCAGCAGGCTGGCCGCCCGGCTGTAGGTCTTGTGCAGCAGAGACTGTCCATCGGGAAGGGTCATGAAGGGCTTGGGTTGCCCTTCACGGGAGACCGGCCAGAGACGGGTTCCGGCTCCGCCCGAAAGAATGACGGGAATCAGCATGTTCAACTCCTTGCCGGCCCCTGGGGCCGTCATTTCTGCACCCCTGTGGGGCACGGGGCACGACGCCCGCCCGGATCAGGATGCGCTACTGAACGATGTTCTTGGATGGACCACTACTGAAGATCGGGGATCAGGCCCCTCGAATGGGAGGAGAATGGCAGCTCCGGCCGCCGCCCTAGATGAGGCGCTCCGCATTCTCGACGGCAAGTTGGCTGTTCTCCCCCCACAGGTGCTCCGCCAGGACTTCCCGGTACAGTTCGGAATGGCGGCGGGCCATGCTTTCGGCGGTGAACAGTTGCTGGAAACGCTCGACAGCCATCGAGCCCATTTGCGCTGCGAGCGCCGGATCATCCCAGAGTCGCTGCATAGCGGAACGAAAGGCCTCGGGATCGTTGGGGGGAACGACCAGACCGGTTTCGCCATGGATATTGATGTAGCTGGTGCCGGTGCCAATTTCGCTAGAGATCAGCGGCTTGCCGAACATGGCGCCCTCGAGCAGGGAAATGCCGAAGGCTTCGGAGCGAAGATGGGAGGGAAAAACGACGCCGTAGCAGAGTTCGAGCAGCGCGATCTTGTCGTCTTCTTCCACGCGGCCGAGGAACACAAGGTTCTGATCGACACACAAGGCTTCCGCCTGTCGGCGCAACTCCCGCTCCAACGGTCCGGCACCAACGATCACGACTTTCAGCGATGTCCCCTGCAATGCTTTCAGAAGAATATGCAGACCTTTGTAATACCGCATAACCCCTATGAAGAGGAAGAAGCGTTCGTCGCCCAGTCGTTCGGTCCAGCGGCTCAACGTTTCCTTGTTTGCACCCGGATACGAAGCCCGGTCCAGCCCGATCGGGATCACCGAAACCTTATCCTTGAAATCGCCAAGTATCGAGCTTGTAGCGAAGTAATTCGGCGAGGTGACAATTATCCGATTCGTCTGCCCCAGGAATCGGCGCATGAGCGGACGATATACGCGCAACAGGTGCTTTTGCCGAATGATATCCGAATGGTAGGTAACGACATTCGGCTTGCGAATACCTGCCAGATAATGCGCCACATCCATGAACGGCCAAGGAAAGTGATAGTGGATCACATCGGCCTGCTCAGCGAGCTCGCGCAGCTTGCCGATGGCCTGCCAGGACACTCCCGTGGAGGCGAGACTGAAATTGCGACGCACCTGGTGTACAAGGTGCCCACCCACGCGCTGCGGCTGCTCGACGGTACTTGAGGACAAGGCCAGCACCTCGCCCTCGACACCAAACCGCCCGCTACTTTCGCACAGCTGATAGATGACCTGCTCCACACCGCCGACCGACTCGGGCAGATATACCTTGAAGAAGTGCAGAACCTTCAGTCTGGCAGGCATGATTTCCATGGCAGTGATAGTTTCAGAAGTTGGCCTTTTCCCTGGAGCCGGCAACTTCCTTACAGCAATTTCATCCGCATCCTGAGCACTCATATTATTATAAGCCCTACATGCTGCTTGGCCGTCGCCCCTATATTACGAGACGCACCGGAATATATACGACAAGGACAACATCCATTTTCAACAGCGTAATCCCCGACCTATCCTATTCCAGATACCCAGGCAAACTTCCTGACAATAAAACTTGCACCGCGAAGCGAACTCCAGCGGGACGCTCCAGCGCCACCGAGGCAACTGTCGACTGGAACGACATCGCGGCATGTTCATCGGAGGCAGGCCACAGCAACGCCACCACTTCGCCACCACCCACCGTCAAATCGGGTTTCTCAGACGCCTGGCGCGACCAGGCCACCACAGGCGGATTGCGAAGATGGGCAGCGTGAGCAGCGGTAACCTCAAGGCGACGACTGTTCCCCGAAACACGAAAGGAACAAGGTGATTGGCATGCACAAGGCATGGCGGCATGCGCCGTCATGACTACCTCCTGAGCTCGCAGATCCGTGTCCACGAATATTGTTATGTGCCGTCCTCTGCAAATTTTCTTTGCGGCGGTGCGTTTGGATCAGGTAAAAACCATCTCAGAAAAAAGCTATTTTCTAGCGGAAGATGGAGAAATAGCTCGGGCCGGCACAGTGACCGACCAGTCATTCAGATGGAATACCGAATACCCTTCGGTAAGTGCCTAATAACAAATAATAAGCAGGACCGTCTTAGATGCTTTTCCTGATCTACTCTGCGACCGACTCCAGCAGTATCGAGAGCAGCCTTGGCCTTCCCGAATACAGCTACTATTTCGTCCTGAAGGAATTCCGCCCGATGCTCGAGAAGCTCGGCCGGGTGCAGGTCGTCAAATCGCCGGAGACAGAGGTCGACGCGATCTACGACAGCTGCCTCGCCAGCGGCGAGGATTGCGTCTTTCTCTCCTTCTCTCCCCCCAACAAGACTCTGACCACCCTGCGCTGCCCCACCATTCCGGTGTTCGCCTGGGAGTTCGACACGCTGCCGGACGAGGCTTGGGATAACGATCCCAACAACGATTGGACCCATGTACTAGCTCGCTTGGGTAAGGCGATCACCCACTCGGAGCACACCGTCGCGACCATTCGCAAGGCAATGGGTGACGACTTCCCGGTCATTTCGCTTCCATCCCCACTCTGGGATCGCTTTGAAAAGCTGCGAGTAAAGTACCCACCGACCGCCATCCGCAATCCGGTGACCCTGAGCGTGCGGGGGAGCATTCTCGATAGCGCCCGACTGTCCCTGGCTGCGCCAGCCAGCCCGGATACAGAGCTACCAGTTTTTCGAAAGTCCATGCGCTATCGCCTCGGGGCAACCAAGCGCCATGCCATCGAATGGTATCGCGATGCTGTTCGCGATCTGCTTCCTGGGCGCGTGGCCAATCTGTTCTCGCAGTTTCTGCGTCGGGCCAACTGGCGCCGCCAGCAACGGGCCCAGGCCCGTTTAGGCGCCCAGGCGCCGCAAGTGCAATCGATCACACTGGATGGCGTCATTTACACCACAGTGCTGAACCCCTGCGATGGCCGCAAGAACTGGGGTGACATGGTGACAGCCTTCTGTGAGGCATTTGCCGAGGTGCCCGAAGCAACCCTGGTTTTCAAATTCACCTACCTGAACAGCGATTGGGCCTTCTCGATGCTCAGCGATGCCTTGCGTCGCGTCCCTTCGTTCAAATGTCGAGTCGTAGGCATCCATGGCTACCTCGAGGACGACTCCTACGAGCAGTTGATCGCCACTTCGACCTACACCGTAAACAGCTCGGTAGGTGAAGGGCAATGCCTGCCTCTGATGGAATTCATGTCCTGCGGAAAACCCGCTATTGCTCCGCGGCACACTGCGATGATTGATTACATCGACGAACAGGTTGCCTTCCTGGTCAACTCCAGCGAAGAGCCGTCCTGTTGGCCACATGACCCGCGCATCATCTTCCGCGCCCATAAGCATCGAGTCGACTGGGCCTCGCTGCGCGATGCATTCCTGTCCAGCTACAAGGTCGCGACGGAGCAACCGCAGCGCTATATGGAAATGGCGAACAATTCGATCGCCCGCCTGTTCCTGCATGCATCCCATGCCAGCGCAACGCAGAACCTCGGTGAGTTCCTCGGACTCCGCCAAAGCATGGTCCCCGCCGCTCCCCGCCAGGAAATGGTCGAACTTCCTGACCTTTCTCGCCTGACCGGCCTCCACGATGCAAACCTAAGCGGCTGGTTCAATTCGGAGACGGGGGAACTGGTCCCCGGATTCGCCATCGCCCCTGATGACGTAGTGATTGATGTCGGTTGCGGGACGGGTGGTGCCAGCCTGTTCTGCGCACGGCAGGGCGCAACCGTACACTTCCTAGATCTCGATGCGGAAAAGGTCGCTGAAGCCAAAGAGCGGCTATCGCAGGTCGGCAGCGGCAGTTGCATCGGCATAGTCAGCGACTGCGCACCGCTGCCGCTCGAGGATGGCATGGCCAGCAAGGTTATCGCCATGGAGATGCTCGAACACGTACAAGATCCCGCTGGCGTGATGAAAGAACTAGTTCGGGTGGGGCGACCAGGCGCCCTCTACCTCATCAGTGTGCCGGATGCGAAAGGAGAACTGCTGCAGAAGAAATTCGCCGATCCTGCGCACTTCGAAGAACCGAACCATGTCCGGATCTTCACCAGTTCCGAATTGGAACAATTAGTTGTGGAGGCAGGCCTGGTCGTCGAGGGCCGGCAGACGACTGGCTTCTACTGGGTCATCTGGATGTGCTTCTTCTGGGTTTGCCAAAAGGCAAGCGGGGAACCTTACGACGGTGCAACGCTCGACAAGATCACGCCGCCCTATCCGCCGGTATTGAATAGTTGGGCCGATACCTGGCTGAAGTTCCTGCAGCTGCCGGATGCAGTCCCCATCAAGCAAGAGCTTGATAGCTTCCTACCGAAATCCCGCATCATCGTGGCGCGCAAACCGACAGAGCAGGCGTAGCCCCTTCTTTCTATGTGAACAAGCGATCGGACAATGACGACACAGAATAATTACAAGTACAACGCCAACGATGACGCCATCAGCTTGTGGCAGAAGAACTTCACAAGTCGAATTGGTGATGGCTCGGGCGACCCAGAGGAAGAGTTTCTGACGTACGTCAAGCTGGTCGCTCAGTTGAAGCCGACAACCCCATGGTTGGAAATCGGCTGTGGCCTGGGACGGATGATCGAACTGCTGGACACCGGGCGCAATGCGATAATCGGACTAGAGCCGGACCAGGATCGTTTTTCTGACTGCAAGAAGCGATATCGGGGCAAGGACAACATCGAGATCCTCAACATCACCAGCAGAGAGTTGCGGAAAACTCAACCTGCTGCTCGATTCGACCTGATTCTGAACTCCATGGTGCTACAGCACGTCTCTACCGGCATTTGCGATGAAATTCTCCAGGACATTCGCGAACTGCTATCTCCTGACGGCGTCGCTCTCGTCTCAACGACTCAGAATTGCAAGGAGCTGTTCACCTTCCAGATCAGCCCCAAACACCAGACACGCCAGGAGTTCGACGACTATGCCGCCAACCCAGGCCAACAGTCCTTCGGTATTCCCGTGCGCAAATTCAGCAAGGATTCTTTCCTCTCCGCCCTCGACTCCAATGGACTGGCCGTACTCCACTGGGGACAGTTCAGCTACATCCGCCCAGAGAAAGTCGATTGGTTTGCCAATCAGTATCAGGTGAGCAGCAGCGACATCAGGGACGTTGGTGACAGCCAGTACGCCCTGCTCAGGCGAAAGTGAGTACGCGAGATCAGCTCGCCTTGATCCAATCCGCAAACCCGCTATTTCCGCACTTCGGGGATTCAGATGCTAGGCAGTCTCTGGGCCTTTCGAGGCTTCGTCATCAGCAGCATCCGCCGCGAGTTCCAGGCACGCTACCGCAACTCCCTGCTGGGGGCGCTGTGGACCGTGCTCAACCCGCTGGCGATGATCCTGGTCTACACGCTGGTGTTCTCGCAGTTGATGCGCTCGCGCCTGCCAGGCGTGGACAATCACCTGGCCTACGGTTTCTACCTGTGCGCCGGTTTCCTGGTCTGGGGCCTGTTCACCGAGATCACCGGGCGCAGCCAATCGATGTTTCTCGACAACGCCAACCTGATCAAGAAACTGAGCTTCCCGCGGATCTGCCTGCCGACCGTGGTCATCGGCACCGCGCTGGTCAACTTCGCCATCACCTTCGTCCTGTTCCTGCTGATCATCAGCGCAGCCGGAGCTTTCCCCGGACCCGCGCTGCTCGCTCTGCTACCCCTGCTGGCGATCATGCTCGCGTTCGCGGCAGGCCTGGGCATGCTGCTGGGGGTGCTGAACGTGTTCTTCCGCGATGTCGGCCAGCTGTTTGGCATCGTGGTGCAGTTCTGGTTCTGGCTGACCCCTATCGTCTACCCGATCGCGATCCTGCCCTCCTACATCCGGCCGCTGGTGGAAATCAACCCGATGACACCGCTGGTGGGGGCGTTCCAGACGGTGCTGGTGTACCAGCGCTGGCCGGACTGGGCCTCCCTGTGGTCACCGCTGCTGATTTCGATCCTGCTCTGCGGGGTGGGCCTGCTGCTGTTCCGCGCTCGCTCGGGTGAAATGGTGGACGAACTCTGATGGGCACGATCGTCGTAGAGAAACTGGGCAAGGCCTACCGCCAGTATCCCAGCAAGTGGGCACGACTGGCCGAGTGGATCACTCCCGGCCGGCAGCTCCGCCATCAGTTGCACTGGGTCCTTCGAGACGTGAGTTTCCGCATCGAACCCGGCGAAGCGGTGGGCATCATCGGCGTCAATGGCGCCGGCAAGAGCACCCTGCTGAAGATGATCACCGGCACTAGCCAGCCCAGCGAAGGGAACATCCGCATGCAGGGCCGGGTCGCCGCCCTGCTGGAACTGGGCATGGGCTTCCACCCGGATTTCAGTGGCCGGCAGAACGTCTACATGGCCGGTCAGCTACTGGGCATGAGCATCGGCGAGATAG
The DNA here is from genome assembly GCF_020401845.1 of Pseudomonas sp. HS-18. Classification (NCBI taxonomy): domain Bacteria; kingdom Pseudomonadati; phylum Pseudomonadota; class Gammaproteobacteria; order Pseudomonadales; family Pseudomonadaceae; genus Pseudomonas; species Pseudomonas sp. HS-18. The sequence continues at coordinate 124,901 of NZ_CP084413.1, read as the reverse complement.
ACCGGCTCATGCCCGAGATCGAAGCCTTCGCCGAAATCGGCGAGGCCATCGAACAACCGGTGCGCACTTACTCCAGCGGCATGCAGATGCGCCTGGCGTTCAGCGTCGCCACGGCCCAGCGCCCTGACATCCTGATCGTCGACGAAGCCCTGTCGGTCGGCGACGCCTACTTCCAGCACAAGAGCTTCGAGCGCATACGCCAGTTCCGCAAAGCGGGCACCACGCTGCTGCTGGTCTCCCACGACCGCCATGCCATTCAGTCGATCTGCGACCGCGCGCTGTTGCTGGAGGCCGGGCGGCTTGCGCTGGAAGGAAAGCCCGAAACGGTATTCGACTACTACAACGCGGCACTGGCGAACCGCGAGGAAGCCCTGATCCGGCAGGAGACACTGGCCGACGGCCGCGTACAGACCTCATCGGGCACGGGCGAGGCTCGAATTGTCTCGGTGATATTGCGCGACACCAAAGGCAGCGCCGTGGAAGCAATCGCCATTGGCCAGGCCGTGACCCTTGAAGTGGAAGTCTCGGTGGAGAAGGCGATTCCTCGGCTGATCCTCGGCTTCATGATCAAGGACCAGCATGGCCAGCCCATCTACGGCATCAACACGCACCGCCTCGACATGGCGCTGGAGGACCTCCAGGCCGGTGAGCGGGCGCGCTTCCGCTTTGCCTTCGAAGCCACGCTGGGCAAGGGCCACTACTCCGTGGCCATCGCCCTCTCCGCCTACGACTCGCACCTGGACAAGAATTATGAATGGCGCGATCACAGCCTCATTTTCCACGTCCTCAACCAGGGCAAGGAAGACTTCGTCGGCTCGACCTGGCTGGGCGCCCGAGCGCAAGTAGAGAAGGTCGGTGCATGAGGTCCGTGCCGCGGGTCGTGCTCAATGCCAGCATCCTGCTTGCCCCGCAAGCCGGCATCGGCCGGTATGTCGGTGAGCTGAGCCGCGCCCTGCAGCAGCGAACCGACGTTCACCTCTCGTTCACCTACGGTCTGCACCATGGTCCGCAGTTGCCTGCCCAGGGGCTGAGCCACTACTCGCTGCTGCGCGATCTGGCGAAACGCCTGCTGCCGTCGCCTTACCAGGCCAAGCGCTGGGTGGAGCGCCGCACCCTCAGGCGCGCCCTCGACGAGCAGAATGCCGACCTGTACCACGAGCCTTCGCTGTGGCCGCAGCGTGTCGATCGCCCGATGGTGTTCACCCTGCATGACCTGACCCACGTTCATTATCCGCAGACACAGCCAGCGGATCGGCTGCGCGCCATCGAAAAAAGCCTGGACCACGCCCTGGGCAATGCGCGCAGAATTCTCTGCGTCTCCGAGTCCACTGCCCAGCAAGCCATGCAGCACTACGGCCTGAACCGTGAGCGCCTGTGTGTCACACCCCTGGGCGTCTCAGCGCATTTCCGGCCATGCAGCGCGGATCAATCCTTGCCGACACTGCAGCCCCTCGGCCTGCGCCATCGTAAATTCCTGCTCTGCGTTGGCACCCTCGAACCACGCAAGAACCTCGAACTGGTGTTCCAGGCCGTTCAGCACCTGCCCTCCTCCTTCCTCGAGCACTGCCCGCTGGTGCTTGCCGGCGCTCGCGGCTGGGGAGAAATCCCACTCTCACTGGCGCAACTGGAGCGCAAAGGACACCTGATCCGCACCGGCTATCTGGAGCGCGAGCCATTGCATCTGCTGATGGGCTCGGCACGCACGCTGCTGTTCCCTTCCCTGTATGAGGGTTTCGGCCTGCCCATTCTCGAGGCGATGGCCAGCGGCACCCCGGTGATCACCTCCAACTGTTCCTCCATGCCGGAGGTCGGCGGAGAAGCCGCGGTATATATCGATCCGACACAGCCGGAACAGCTGGCCGAGGCAATCCTGCGCCTTCATGAAGACGACGCCTTGTGGGCAACCTTGCAGCTGGCGGGACTCAAGCGCGCAGGCGAATTCTCCTGGGAGCGAACCGCGGAACTGACGATGAGCGCCTACCGCGCAGCGCTGAGCTAGCCCGCAGCAGAACAATCGTGCGTCCTTCGCAGCGATACAGTTGCCGGCAGACCTGGACTGCTCTAATACAATTTCGCCTCCCTGTGCCTGCCCGCGCGCCCTCACCGAGCCCATCCTAATTCCACAGGAACGGACCGGGAGGAACCCGCCATGCAAAGTTTCGTCTCCACTGCTCATCCCAAACCCGACACACCGCGTCCGGGCTTGCGCCACCTGCTGCGCCAATGGCACCAGAACGCCCGCACCCGCCGCCAGCTCGCCGAGCTGAGCAGCCTGCAACTGGCCGACCTGGGCATCAGCCCCAGCGAGCGCGTGAGAGAAATCTCGAAACCGTTCTGGCGCTGAATGCTGGTGACGCCGATCAGTCTTGGCTAGTCTGACCACAGTTAGAGTGGCCGCCCCGGCCACCTCTGTTTGGTCTTATCCGGAGCCACTCCATGAAGAACAGCCTTCGCCTGATTGCCGCCGCCGCCCTGATCGGTTGCACCACCGGCGCCTTCGCCACCAGTTTCGTCTACACCACCGACCTGTCGGTACGTGCCACTGGCGCCACTTCCGACGGCACCTCGGATATCAGCAACTCCTTCAAGGACGACAAGATCGTCCTTGAAGCCCGTGACGACGCCGCCACCTTCGTCGCCAGCCAGGGTCAGATTCGCGGTGCGCACCTGGAAGCCGCCCTCGCCCACATCCGCAGCAAGCTGCCGACCCTGGCCGCCAACGACCAGCAGCTGGCCCAGGCCATCCTGACCATCTGATCCACCGCTCGCCCCCTGCCGCGCCGGGCGCTCCGCCCGGCGCTCTGCGCTGGCTCTCCACAGCGCATTCCGTTAGCCTTGTCGGCCGTGCTTTTCCGATCGTCCGAGCCCATGCGTACCCTGTTCTTCCTGCTGCCGCTGCTTGCCTGTTCCCTGCCTGCCCAGGCATTCGACCAGACGACCCAGTTTCCGGTGGGGACCAGTTACGCCACCAGCCAGGTCACCAGCGCGCCCTTCGACAACAAGCTGCTGCGCGGCGCCCGCGATGACGCGGCGCTGTTCGTTGCCTCCGACGGCGCCCTGCGCGGTGCGCGCCTGGAAGCGGCCCTGCACTGGCTGCGACGGGAACACCCCGGGCTGGCGGCGAATGATCGGGAACTGGCCGAAGCCATTCTTGCCAAATAAGTTGTGAGCAGCCCTCGCTGCCCTTTCGGAGACATCCATGCGCCTCAGTTCGCTGTCCAAGAGCCCTCTGATCCTCGGTCTGCTGTTCGCCGCCTGCGCGTCCACCGCCCAGGCCCAGTCGGTGGTCCGCGTGTTCAACATCACCACCAACGCCTTCGCCCGCAGCATCGATTTCACCTCGGACACCACCACGTCCGTGCGCGACATGAAGGTCGTCCGCGAAGCCCGCGACGATGCCGCCAGCTATGTCGGCAGCGATGGCGCGATCCGTGGCGCCCAGCTTGAAGCCGCCTTCAAGGTGCTGCGCGAGCAGGTGCCGCAGGCGCGCGAAGCCTCCGACCAGGACCTGGCTGAAGCCATCCTCGCTCTGTGAGACTCCGGGCTGGCCGCTGGCTGGCGGCCCTGGCACTCACCGTCGCCGCCAGCAGCCACGCCGCGCTCCGCCTGGAGCTGGATGAGGAAGGCCTGAACGCTGCGCAGCGCCAGGCCAGCCAGCAGCTGCTCGACGAGGCCCTGCACACCCTGCCGGACAGTTTCGTCGCACGCCTGGATCGCAAGGTCCAGGTGCAGTGGCGCGACGACCTGCCCAGCAACGGCATGGGTCGCACCTTGCGCCCCGGCGCCATCGCCCTGAATACCCGCTACCTTGGCCCGCTCACCGACGGCACCGCCGCCACCGAGCAGACCGGCCGCACCCATGGCACCCTGCGCCGGGAACTGCTGGCCACGCTGCTCCATGAGCTGACCCACCTCTACGACCGCGCCCGCCTCTGGGAAACCGACGAAGGCCGGGTGATCCGCCGCTGCACGATGCGCGACAAGAGCCTCGGCCGCGTTGGCGCGCCGGATGAATGCCGTGGCCAGACCGGCCGCCGCTTCACCCTCTCGGACGACCCGCGCCTGCTCGACCTTGCCGGTTGGCCGCAGTACGCCGGCAAACATGGCGAGCGCGAGCAGCACAATCGCTTCCTGCTGCGCAGCCCGGACAAATACGAGCTGACCAACCCGCGCGAGTACGTCGCGGTGAACATGGAGTACTTCCTCCTCGACCGCAGCTTCGCCTGCCGCCGCCCGACGCTCTATCGTTACTACGCAGAGCGCTTCGGCGAGCGCCCGCATGACGAGTGCTCGACCCAGTACGCCTACCTGAACGCCGGCCGCGACTTCGGCCGCCAGCCGCTGGGCTATCTCGACCCGGAACGGGTCTACGAGGTCGACTACCTGATCGCCGAGGCCAACAACGAGATTGCCAGCCGCTGGGGCCACACCATGCTGCGCCTGGTGGTCTGTGCGCCGGGCCGCCCGCGCGGCCCGGCGTGCCGCCTGGACCTGGACCAGCACCTGGTGCTGTCCTACCGCGCCTTCGTCGGCGACCTGCAGCTGTCCAGCTGGGACGGCCTGACCGGCGCCTACCCCTCGCGCCTGTTCGTGTTGCCACTGTCGCAAGTGATCGAGGAGTACACCAAGGTCGAGCTGCGCAGCCTCGCCTCGATCCCGCTCAGGCTCAGCCGCGACGAGGTCAACAGCCTGGTGGAGCGCTCCGCGCAGAGCCACTGGAGCTACGACGGCAACTATTACTTCCTGTCCAACAACTGCGCGGTGGAGACGCTGAAGCTATTGCGCAGCGGCATCCAGCGCCAGAGCCTGCAGACCATGGACAGCATCACGCCCTATGGCGTCCTCGGCCTGCTGGAGAACAAGGGCATCGCCGACGCCAGCGTGCTGGACAACCCCAAGGAAGCGCTGCGCCTGGGCTATCGCTTCGACTCCTTCCGCGATCGCTACCAGGCCATGTTCGATGTGCTGAAGACGCGCATGAAGGTGCCACAGGAGAAGGTCGAAGACTGGCTCGCCCTCCCCGCTGTCGAGCGCCGCCCGTGGTTCGACAAGGCCGACTTGCGCTCCAGCGCCGCCCTGCTGCTGCTCGAACAGGCGTCACTGCGCCGCCAGCTGCTGCTGGCCCAGGACGAGTTGAAGCGCTTGTACCTGAGCAACCCGGAGGCCATGAAGAGCAAGCCCGACCTCGCCGCCGCCGGCAAGACGCTGCAGCAGATCCTCGACGACAGCGGCTTCCTCAGCCGCCCTGCCGAACTCCTCGACGGCGGCTACGGCCTGCCCCAGGCGCCGGAAACGGCGACCCTGGAGAAGCAGACCCAGCAGCGCCAGCAACGCCTGCGCCAGCTCAGCGACAACCTCGATCGCGAAGTGCGCGCCCTGCTCACCCCGGAGCGCCGCGACGAGCTCGCGGCGCTGGAAGCCAACGCCAAGCAGATCGGCGCGCACCTGCGCGAACTGCACAAGGCAGCGGGCGGGCTGGAGTTGCCCTGAGACTCCGCCCATCCTACGAAGGCTTCACCTTGACGCCATCTCCGAGCACTAAAGCTTCTCCTCCCACTCCTCCTCCAGCTGCTCGTCCAGATGAATCCACGGCAGCCGGCTGTTCACCCAGATATGTCGATCCGGCACCACAGTGGCAACCTCCTCCAGCGTCGCCGTGGTGATATCCAGCGTATCCGGCGCCTGGTCGGTGAACAGGGCCAGCTGGGCACCACAGTTGCGGCAGAAGTAGCGCACGCACGGCGGCGAAGAGCGGTATTCGGCAGGCTTGCCGTGAGTCCAGCGAAAGCTCTTCAACGGCACCGTGACCCAGGTGGTGACGATGCCGCCGGTGGTGCGCCGGCAGATCGAGCAATGGCAGTGGGCGACGTCCTTCAGCTCGGCGTCGCACTCGTAGCGCAGCTGGCCGCAATGGCAGCCGCCGGCATGTACAGCACTCATCGTTGATCCTCCCAGTCAGTCGTACTCGGCCGCGTCGTGGTCGCCCAGCAGCCGGCGTTGCCGCGGTGTGCAGGCGGCGAGCACCTCAGGGTTGAAGGTCCAGTCCAGGTAGGGCGAGAACTTCTGCGCGACCATGCGCCGGCCGTAGTGCACCTGCAAAAGGTAGCGCGTGCGCTGACTCGTGTTGCGGCTGCCGGCGTGCCACAGGTCGCTGCGAAGCAGCAGGCAGTCACCGGCGCGGCACAGCACCGGTTCGGTGGCCCGGCCCTGCCACGCGCACTCGTCCGGGCCCGGCGCGCGGCCGGCACGGTGGCTGCCGGGAATCACCCAGGTCGGGCACAGCGCCTCGTCGATGTCGTCGAGGTAGATCTGCGCGGTACAGATGAACATCGGCACGTCGACGGCGGGCAGCGCGACAGGCAGGTAATCCTGGTGCATTTCCGCACCGATGAACCCCGGATGGCAACGCCAGGCGGTCTGGCCGATGACATGGCAGTCACCGCCCAGCGCCGCCTCGGCCAGCTCGATCAGCCCGGGCGGATCGAGGTACGGCAGCCAGCGCGGCGACCGGTTGAACACACACTTGTAGTGGTCCACCAGCCCTTCGTAATCCCAGTGCAGCGGCCGCAGGCCGTCGATCAGCGTGCGCACCTCGGCGACCTGTGCCGCGTCCAGCAGGCCGCGCAACAGGACGAAGCCGTCCTCGTGCAGGGCACGCAGCGCGTTCACACCGGCGCCACGCCGCTGCCCAGCCGCGCCTGGGCACGCTCCAGCGCATCAAGGAAGGCCGCCAGCGATTCGCCGGGCTCCGCGCCCTGACGCGTGACGCAGTGGAATTCCGAGACGTAGGCCAGCTGCGCCGGACGGATCGCGCGCAACCGGCCATCGGCCACCCACTCGCCGGCATAGTGGCTCGGCAGGTAGCCGATGAAGGTGCCGCTGAACACCAGGTTGGCGATGGCCTCCATGCTGTAGGCGTTGGTCGCGCGGCTGAACACCAGGCCGTGGGGCCGCCGGCTCTCGGCCATGTAGCCGCGCCCGACATACTCGGCAGCGCAGATCTGTTCCAGCGTCGGCTCGTCGTCCTGGCGGGCGAAGAATGGATGTTCGCGGGCGCAGTAGAGGTTCTGCTCCTCGCGGAACAGGGGCTGATAGCGCAGGCCGGACAAGCGATGGTGAAAAGCGCCAATGGCCAGTTGCAGGCGCTCTTCCAGAACCGCGTTCTCCAGCTCGTCCGGGCGCTGCGTATGCAGGTTCAGGCGCACCCGCGGGTTGTCCCGGCGGAACAGCTGGATCGCCAGCGGCAGCGGCCAGCAGTGCTGGCCAAGCACGCCATCCACGCAACCCAATTGAAGGATCTCGCGGTTGCGCCCACCCAGGCCGGTGACCTGCTCACGGAAGCGCTCGATGTCGGTGAACAGGCCGAGCGCCGCGTCGTAGAGCTCCTGGCCCTCATCGGTGAGCTGGAAGCCGCTGCTGCCGCGCCGGCAGAGCGAATAGCCCAGACGCAGCTCCAGATCCCGCACCAGCACGCTCAGGCGCGACAGGCTGGTATTCAGGCGCACCTGGGCGGAGGTGAAGCCGCCTGCCTCGACAATGGTGCAGAAGGTGCGCAGCAGACGCAGGTCGATATCGGAAAGATTGCCCAGCATGGGAGTTCTCGCGGCGGCGGGCGCAGGCCTTTCGTTATAGCGCCGAGGACGCCGCCGCGTGAACCCCCACGACGCTCAGCGGCGAGCGGCCAGTGAATCGGCGAGCACGCAGAGCAGCTCGAACATCATGGTCGCGCCCACGAGCGCGGTCGCCCCGCCCTGGTCGAACGGTGGCGACACCTCCACCACGTCCGCGCCGATCAGGTTCAGGCCCTGCAGGCCGCGGATCAGGTGCTGCGCCTGCAGCGTGGTCATGCCGCCGATCTCCGGCGTGCCGGTGCCGGGCGCGAAGGCCGGGTCGAGCACATCGACGTCGAAGGTCACGTAGGTCGGCTCCTGCCCCACCACGCGACGCACCTCCGCCAGCGTCGCCTCGACGCCGAGGTCGGCGAACTCTTCCATGTGGATCACCCGGATGCCGCACTCCTGGGCAAAGGCTTCATCGTCTGCGTCGTAGATCGAACCGCGGATGCCGATCTGTACCGTACGCTTCGGATCGAGCAGCCCTTCTTCGATGGCGCGGCGGAACGGCGTGCCATGGGTGTACGGGTTGTCGCCAAAGTAACGGTCGTTGGTGTCGGAATGGGCGTCGAAGTGGACCATGCCGACGGGCCGCTCGGCGGCCAGCGCGCGAAAGATCGGCAACGTCACCAGGTGGTCGCCGCCCACCGACAGCGGGATGGCGCCAGCGGCGTGAATGCGCCGGTAGAAGCCCTCGATGCGCTTGAGCGAATCGAGCAGGTCGATGGGGTTCACCGGCGCATCGCCGATGTCACCGACGCGCACCAGATCGTAGGGGGCGATGTGGCTGACGTGGTGCACCTTGCGCATCAGGCTGGACTGGTTGCGCACCTCGCGCGGGCCGTGGCGGGCGCCGGCGCGGTTGGTGGTGCCGCCGTCCCAGGGCACGCCGAGCAGCGCGATGTCCACCTGCGCCGGGTCTTCGAAGATGGGCAGGCGCATGAAACTGGGAATGCCGGCGAAGCGGGGAATTTCGGCGGCGTCCAACGGTTGGGGGAAGTCGTGGGTCACGGTTCGTCTCCTGGCTGCGAAAGGGATTCAGTCGGCCTGCGGCTGCAGGCCGATGGCAGGCTTGCCGGCGAGGCTGACCACCACGAAGGTGACCAGGCTGGCGAGCAGGCCGTAGGCGATGGGGGTATTGGCGAGGATGCCGTCGATGGCCATGAACAGGACCACCACCAGGCTGCCGACGACGATGCTGGCGATCGCCCCGCGGGCCGATGCGCGGCGCCACAGCAGCGCGCCGAGGATCGGCACCAGCAGGCCGCCCACCAGCAGGTTGTAGGCAATGCTCAGGGCGCCGATGACGTCGTTTACCAGGCATGCCAGGACCAGCATCACCACGCCCATCAGCAGGGTGAACAGGCGACTCTCGCGCAGGCCGTTGGGCGCACCGGGGCGCAGGAAGCGCGCATAGACATCCTCCTGCAGCACAGTGGCGGCGGCGAGCAGGCAGCCGGAGGCGGTGGACATGATGGCCGACAGCGCTGCCGCTACCACCAGCCCGCGCACGCCCGGCTCCAGTACCTGCCGGGTAACCTCGGCGTAGGCGTTCTCCGGCACCGCCAGGTTGGGGATCAACACGTGGGCGGCCGCGCCGATCAGCGCGCAGGCCAGGCCGTAGAGCATGCAGTAGATACCGGCGCCGAGGCCGGCGTAGCGCACCACCTTCTCGCTGCGCGCGGTGAACACACGCTGCCAGATGTCCTGGCCGATCAGCGCGCCGAAGAAGTACAGCAGGAAGTAGGTGAGGATGGTGTCGAGGCCGATGTGGCCAAGGTCGAAGAAGCCCGCCGGCAGCACCTCCTGCATCCGCGACAGGCCGCCCGCCTCGTGGATCGACATGGGCAGCAGCACGGCGAAGATGCCGAGGGTCTTGATCACGAACTGGATGATGTCGGTGAGGGTCAGCGACCACATGCCGCCGATCACCGAATAGAAGATGACGATGCCGCCGCCGCAGAGGATAGCCGGGATGCGCGGCACATCGAAGACCACCTCGGTCACCGAGCCGATGGCGATGGTCGCGGTGACCGCCACCATCAGGTCGTAGGCGACCATCACGATGCCGCCGATCAGCCGCGACGACGCCTGATAGCGCTGCTCGAGGATCTGCGTGACGGTGTAGACCTTGAGCCTGGCGATCTGCCGCGAGAACACCAGGCTGAGGACGATGATCCCCAGGCCCAGCATGAACACCAGCCACAGGCCGGACAGCCCGTAGAGATAGCCGAGCTTCACCGTACCAATGGTGGACGCGCCGCCAAGCACCACGGCAGCCATGGTGCCCAGGTACAGGCCCGGGCCGAGCCGGCGCCCGGCGACGAGGAAGTCGTTCTGGTTGCGCGCCTTGCGCATTCCGTACCAGCCCAGGGCAAGCATGCCCAGGGCGTAGACCAGCATGATCAGGTAATCGAGCAGCATCGCGGGGCTCCTGTTGTTGTTGTGTGGGCCGCCCGGCAAGCCTGATGCGCCCCGCCTCGCCAACAAATCCCCAATGCCGGAAGCCAACTTTCGCCGGCGCGAAAGTGGCGGCCTGTCCCGCGCCTGGCGCGCCCTGGCCGCGTCTGCCGAAGAAAAACCTGCTCAAGCCAAGTGCTTGATTCGTATACGTATGTTATCGTTGTAAACACTGTATACAGCGTAAACGGAGCTGTTCAAAAAGTGACCACCGTTGTTTCGTTCCGCGCCGATGACAGCCTCGTGGCGGCGCTGGACCAACTGGCCCGCGCCACCCACCGGGACCGGCCGTATCACCTGCGCCAGGCCCTGGCGCAGTACCTGGAGCGCCAGAGCTGGCACGTGGCGGCCATCGATGAAGGCGTGGCGGACGCCGATGCCGGCCACCTGCTGGAGCACGCCGCCATCGAAGGCAAGTGGGGGCTGGCATGAGCCTGCAGTGGACGCACAAGGCCGCAGCCGACCTGGACGCCATCTATGACCACTACGTCGTGCTGATCGGCCCGGAGAAGGCATTAAGGGCGATCCAGGACATCGTCGAGCAGGTCAGCCCGCTGGCGAACCTGGACCTGAGCAGCAGCGGCGTGCCGAGCGAAGTCCCCGGCGTGCGCGAACTGAGTGTCGAGCGCTGGCCGTACCAGGCCGCTTTCCGGGTAAAGGGCCGTTCTGTACAGATTTTGCGCATCGACCGTGTGGATAACCCGGGGTAAAAGTGGCCACACGGTTACAAGATGTTTCAAGGCATTGACTTTTCTTATTGATCATAAATCGATCAATAGAGCAAAGGCGTATTACTTGGTCAATCAGCAGCATTCAGGGATAAGAACGAATATTTTGTGACCAATCGGTAGTGTTCAGTCAAAATTCCTGAGCGACGTCTGGCGTTTTCCAGGCAACAAAAAACCCGGCCTTGGCCGGGTTTTTCAGTTTTTGCGCTTTTCCGCCGGGTGATTTCAGGCGGCTTGCCAGTTCACCGGCAGTTGGCCTTCTTTCCAGGCGAAACGGTCGAGGTGGCTGACTACCACGTTCTGCAGGCGCTCAAGGCCTTCGGCATCAGCGGACTCGGCTTCCATCAGCAGGGCTTGCGCGGTGGCGTGCAGGCGGCAGGTGCCGAAATCGAAGGTCAGGACGCCCCGGTCTTCGGTCAGTTCGACCGGCAGCTTGTGGGCGAAGTGGTTGCACAGGCGCTTGAGGTAGCGCGCGGCATCGGGGGTAGGGACGGTGGCACGGCTCGAAGGCATCGTTTCTCTTCTCCATTTTGGGAGATGACATCCTAGGCGCCGGCAATCAAGGGAAAAACCCGCTATTTTGCCTTTCACTCTTTAGCGGAGCTTCACAATGGACAATCTTCGCGGCATGGCGGTGTTCGCCACCGTGGTTTCGCGCGGCTCCATGGCCGCCGCGGCCGAGGCCCTCGGCATGACGCCCTCGGCGGTCAGCCAGCAGATTCGCAAGCTCGAAGCCCACGCCCAGGTCACGCTGCTGCACCGCACCACCCGCAAGCTGACGCTGACCGAAGCCGGCGAGGCCTTCTACCGCAGCTGCGCGCAGATGCTGGCGATTGCCGAGGAAGCCGAGCAGCGCCTGGGCGAGTGGCGTGAAGCGCCGGTGGGCGAGCTGCGGCTGGCGGCACCGGTGGGCTTTTCCGGCAAGTTGATCACCGAAGCGCTGCGACCGCTGCTGGAGAACCACCGGCAACTGCGCTTGCAGCTGTTCTTCCATGACGAGCAGATCGACCTGATCGAACAGCGCATCGACCTCGCCATCCGTGTCGGCAGCCTCTCCGATTCCAGCCTGGTGGCGCGCCATCTGGCGGAATGGAACAACGTCATCTGCGCAGCACCCACCTACCTTCGGCGCATCGCCGCCATCGACCATCCCCAGCAATTGCAGAACGTGGACTGGCTGGCGCTGAACACCGTGGCGCACCAGGCCTACCTGACCTTCAGCGGGCCGGGCGGAGAAACCTGCAAGCTGCGCCTGGAGGCGCGCGTCGCCGCCAACAGCATGATCGCCCTGCGCCAGTTCACCCTCGATGGCCTCGGCGTGTCCTGCCAACCGGAACCCGAAGTGCGCGAGGCACTGGAGGAGGGCAGGCTGGTGCGCCTGCTGCCGGAGTGGTCATTGCCGCCATTCGGCATCTACGCCGTCACTCCGCGCCGCGACGCCCAGCCGGCCAAGGTCAAGGTCGCCATCGAAGCGCTGCGCCGGCACCTGGGCGGGTCCGCGACACTGCGCTTCCACGCGCCGGTGTGAGCCGCGTTACCATGGCCTTCTCGATGACCGGAGTGAACAGAACATGGCCCTGAACTGGACCTGCAAGCACCACCGCGACCTGACCAAGGAAGAGCTCTACGCCATCCTGCAACTGCGCACCGAAGTCTTCGTGGTGGAGCAGAAATGCCCGTACCAGGAAGTCGACGGCCTTGACCTGGTCGGCGACACCTGCCACCTGATGGTGGAGCAGGATGGCCAACTGATCGGCTACCTGCGCCTGCTCGATCCGCAACGCCATGACGGCGACGTGGTGATCGGGCGCGTGGTGATTGCGCCGGCCGGGCGCGGCAGCGGTCTTGGCCACCAGCTGATGGAGCAGGCGCTGCAAGCCATTGCCCAGCGCTGGGCCGGCCTGCCGATCTACCTCTCGGCCCAGGCGCACTTGCAGGGCTACTACGGTCGCTACGGCTTCGCGCCGGTGACCGAGGTCTATCTGGAAGACGACATCCCGCACATCGGCATGCGCCGCACCGCCTGACTCAGCGGGGCAGGCCGTCGCGCCAGGCACCGGGGCTGGTGCCGTACCAACGGCTGAAGGCGCGGGAAAAGCTCTGCAAGTCACCGTAGCCGAGTTGGTCGGTGATCTGTGCCAGAGACAGCTGCGGATCCTCCAGCAAGTCCAGCGCGCGGAAGCGCCGTTGCTCGTCCAGCAGTTCGCTGTAGCGCCAGCCGTGGCTGAGCAATCGCCGCGCGGCGGTGCGCTCGGTCAGATGGCGGAGCTCGCAGAATGCCTGGAAGCTCGCGCCCTGGGGCAGTTCGCGGGCAATGTAGTCGGCGGCCTCGTCCAGCAGGGTACGCTGGGTCTGGCTGCGCGCCTGGTCGAGCAGGCCGACCAGGGTGGCCTCCAGCTCGGCGTTGGGCGGCGACAGAGGGCGGCGGTACAGCTCCGGCCACAGGTGCAGCACCACCGCCTCCGAGCGCCAGCGCAGAGGCACGCGCAGCGCCTGCTGGTAGACATGCGGACTGGCCGGTTCGACGCCGGGCAAGTCGATGGCCAGCAGGGGATCGAGTGGAATGCCGCTGGCCGACAGCTTGCGCCGCAACAGGCTGCAGATACCCACCACGGTGTATTCGCTGCTCTGCCGCCCCGACAGCAGCGCACCCTGTTCGCTGAGTACCAGGGCGATCTGCCCGCGGTCCTCGCGCAACTCGGCGCGCAACGAACCGTTGAAATACGGGAAGTACTCGCAGAAGTAGGCGCAGGCCGACTCCAGGGTCGGCGCCACGTCGAACAGGTAGGTCAGGCCGTTGGTCAGGGTCGAGGCGAAGCGCTTGCCCGCCAGCAGGCCGATGGCCGATTCGCCGCTGGCCGCTTCGGCCTGGTCCCAGAAGCGCCGCGAGAGGAACAGAGGCACCCGCACCAGCGGCGTGCGCAGCTCCAGCAGCGTGCGGCGGAAGCTCGCTTCCAGCTCATCGCCCGGCACACCGCGCGCCAACAGCTCCTCGATGGCCGGCAGCAGGGTCGGCGCGTAGAAGGCGTTGGACAGGTCGGCGGGACGGGGGCTCATGGGCTCGGCAGCTCGGGATGGCGGCGCGACCGACCTTACGCATTGCGCCCGATGCCCACAAGCGCCAACGAATTCAGGCCGGGTAATGGCGCGTGAAGAAGTCCAGCAGGTAGGCATTCACCTTTTGCGGCTGCTGGTTCTGGATCCAGTGCCCGCAGTCCCCCAGCACATGCTGCTCGAGGTTCGGCACATGCTCGGGCATGCGCTGCAGGGTGTACGCCTCGAAGCGCCCGACCGGGTCGCGGTCGCCGATCAGGAACAGCGTCGGCTGCTGTACCTGGCGCCCGACCAGCGACTCGGTGCGCTGCCAGCTGCGCTCGAAGTTGCGGTACCAGTTCAGCGCGCCGTGGAAGCCGCGGCCCTGGAAGGTTCGCACGTAGTACTGGAAGTCCTCGGCGCTGCACCAGCTCGGGTGCTGCGGCGGGGTCGGCAGGCCGTCGAACAGGCGGCCATCGGGGGACTGGTCGGGCGCCAGGCGCACGTTGTCACCGAGGAAGTGCCGCAGGCTGATGGCGACGTCCGCGTCCAGCTCGGCCTCGGCGCGCCCCGGCTGCTGGAAGTAGAGGATGTAGAAGAACTTGCCGGCGAACACCTCGTGCATGATCTCTACGGCGGGGCGCTTGGCGCGGCCGGCGAAGGGAACCGACAGCGTGGCCAGCACCTCGACGCGCTGCGGCTCCAGCAGCGCCAGGTGCCAGGCCACCGGGGCGCCCCAGTCGTGGCCGACCATCGCTACGCGCTCGTGGCCCAGGGCATCCATCGCTCCCTGGATATCCGCGCACAGGGTCAGCACGTCATAGGCATCCACCGCGTCGGGCGCGCTGGTCTGGCCGTAGCCGCGCATCTCCGGCACGAACACGCGGTAGCCGGCGGCAGCGAGCGCGCGCATCTGGTGCTGCCAGGAGTGCCAGCACTCGGGGAAGCCATGCAGCAGCCAGACCGGCTTGCCACTCGGCGGGCCGCAGCTGTAGAGGCTGAGCTGGATGCCGTTGACCGCCAGCAGCTGGTGTTCGAACTCGTTCATGGCCGGGCTCCCGCGGAAGGTGATGACACAGGGAGAACCACTATGCCAAGTCCCGCGCACATCGCCGAAGCGCATTCATCGGCCGAATGCCGGCACCGCGTTCATCGGTGCAGCACACGGATGATCGGAAATTGTCCTGTAGCGCTGGCGGCGCGGGGCAGGGCGCTCACTAGCATCCACCGCTCGCTTTCGCGCCCAACGCGGTACCCGCCATGCTCGACCTACGCCAACTGGACCTCAACCTGCTGCTGGCCTTCGACGCCATCTACCACCAGCGCAGCATCACCCGCGCCGCCGAGGTGATGAACCTCACCCAGCCGGCGATGAGCAACGCGCTGCGCCGCCTGCGCCTGCTCTGCGCGGACCCGCTGTTCGTCAAGACGCACCTGGGCGTGGCGCCGACGCTGGTGGCGCACCGGCTTTCCGGGCACGTCCGCGACGCCCTCGACAGCCTGCGTGACGCCCTGCACCACACACCCGCAGCACTGGCCACGACGCCCACGCGCAGCCTGCGCCTGAGCTGCCCGGACACTTTCCAGCCGCTGCTGCTCGATGCGCTGTGCGAGCAGCCGGAGCAGGACTGGCAGGTGCGCTACTACCAGAGCCGCCGCCGCGAAGCGTTGCACGAGTTGGCCACCGGCAAACTCGACCTGCTGATCGACGTCGACCAGCCGATTTCCCAGCAGAGCGGCCTGCGCAAGCTGCCTCTGCTCAGCGACCACTATGTGTTCGCCCATGGCGCGGCCTTGCAGCAGGCGCCGCGTACGCTGGAGGAATACCTGCGGGTACCGCAGATCCAGGTGTCGCAGCGCCGCGATGGGCTTGCGCCGGTGGACCTGGAGCTGGGCCTGCGTGGCCAGCGCCGGAGCATCGCCGTGAGCGTGCAGAGCGCACTGGCCGCACGCCTCATCGCCGACCGCCAGCCCTTCGGCCTGACCCTGCCCAGCCGCGTCGCCGAGCTGTTGGGGCTGCAGCAGAGCCCGCTGCCGCTGGAGCAGCCGCTGTGCCTGGAGTTGTGTCTCTATGTGGAAAGCCGCTACCGCTTCGAGCAAGCGATGGAGCGAGCCCTGACCTGTGTCCAGCAGGCGTTCGCCGGCCTGCGGAAACCGCCACGGCAACGCATCGCCCTGGAGCGCTAGGCGAGCGTTCCCAGGCATGCGACCGGTGGATAAGCTTGTGGCCAACGGATGCCATCGACAGCGGGAACCCCATGAAGCGAATCCCTACCGCCAGCCTGTGCCCCGAACTCGACGCGATCCTTCGCGCGGAGCTGAATGCCGGCAACCAATTGGGCGAAGGGCCGGTACGCACCGACTGGCCGCAGCCCGGTTCGATCTACGCCGCATTGCGCGACAGCCTCCGCGTTCCCCTGGGCGAGTTGACCGGCCCGGTGAAGCATTCGATCTGCCGCGATCCACATTACGGCTGGCATGACGAGTGTTTCTGCGAGCAGCATGGCGACCTGCTGGTGGCCGGCACCACGCAACATCCCTGAGGTTTCAGCAGAGGCCGGCGCCGCTGCGCCCCATCAACCCGCATGACTTCCGCGCGGCAAGCGCCGATCGGCCGCGAAGATCGCCTCGATCATCGCCTGCGCCGCCGGCGACAAGCCGTAGCCCGCGCGGCTGACGATGCCGTAGTGCAGGCGCAGCTCGGGGCGGTCCTGGGGCACGTCGACGATCTGCAGGATCGCCACCTCGCCGCGCTGCACCGGATCGTGCAGGGCCTCCACCGCGGCGAGGCCCACCGCATCGGAACGCGCGACGATATGCAGGATCGCGGCGAACTGCGCGCACTCGACGTTCATGTGGAAGTCACGCTCGCCGAGCACCTCGGCCAACACCTTGCGCAGCGGCGGCGGGATACGCGTACCGACGCGCGGGTAATCGAGCAGGGCGGCCAGGCGCAGCGTGCCCTGCTCGGTCAGCGGGTGCCCCGGCCGGCAGAAGAAGCGCCCCGGGCGCAGGTCCATCCAGCGCACCTGGTAGTCGGGGTCGCCGGCGAAATTGCGCGCATCGCCGATGAAGAATTCCACCTGCTCTTCCTTGAGCAACTGGGCCATCTGCTCCCAGTCGCCCATCAGGAAGCCGACGTCGATGGCCGGGTGTGCGCGGATGAAATCCGCCATCGCCTCCGGCACCAGCAACTGGGCGGGGTAGGGACCGCAGCCGAAGCGCAGTTCGCCGGCATTGAGGCCGTTGTACTGCTCCAGTTCGTTGCGCAGCGAACGGGTGCCACTGAGCAGGCGACGGGCGTGCTGCAGCACCAGCTGACCCTGGCCGGTGAGGCGGAAGTCGCGACTCTGGCGGTCCACCAGCTCGCAGTCGAGATCACGCTCCAGGGTCTGGATGCTGCGGCTCAGCGCCGACTGGCTGAGGCCGATGGCATCGGCGGCGCGCTGGAAGTTCTGGAAGTCGGCGAGGGCGGCCAGGTGGCGAAGCTGTCGGAGTTCCATCATGCATCCTGCGCATCAAAGTGTTGAGTCGAATGAATTTGATGGATAACAGAGCGAGCTGATCTAGTAAACCGGTCGCTGAACCGGTACCCCGCCATGTCGCCCCTGCTCTTCGCCTCCAGTACCTTCGCCAGCACCATCCTGCTGCACGCCGCCCGCCTCGGGCTCAGCGCCGTCGACCTGCGCCTGCGCGCCGGTATTGCCGAAGCTTTGCTGGAAGACCACCGCGGGCGCATTCCAGCGCTGCAGGTGGAGCAGCTGTGGCGCGAGTGCGAGCGGGCCAGCGGTAATCCGCACTTCGGCTGCGAGCTGGTCAACGGCATGGCGACCCATTGCCTGCAGGGGCTGAATATCCTGCTGGATTCCGCGCCGGACCTGGGCACCAGCCTGCGCGCGTTCTGCGAGCACGTGCCGTCGGTGACCAATTGCGTGGACGCACGGTTGGAGTTCGATGGCGAGAACACTCGCCTGGTCCTCGATCCGGTCACCCAGAACCTGCACCACTTCGGCCTCGACGCCGCCGTGCTCACCTTGATCCGCAATATCTCGCGGCGGATCGGCCGCTCGCCACAGGGCGTGTTCAACGCCGTGGGTATCGGCCCGCGGCAGCGCTGCGAGGAAATGCTGACGCTCTGGAATGTGCCGTGGCAGGTCACGCCGACGCCATTCCTGCAACTGCCCACTGCGCTGCTGGACACGCCGCTGCCGGGCGCCAACGAGTTCCTCTACCAGAGCCTGCGCCGCCAATGGTGCGGCACCGCGCAGACCGGGGAGGGCGATGGCCTGAGCCTGGCGCGCATCTGGCTGCGTTCGTCCGACCAGCCCATCGAACGCATCGCCGAACGCATCGGCTACCGCCAGAGCGGCAACTTCATCCGCGCCTTCCGCAAGCGCTTCGGCATCACGCCCAAGCAGTTCCGTCTGGGCCAGTCGATCGGCGCATGATCGAAATTTGTCGCTCCCGGCTTGTGGCGGAAAGGGCCGCCGCCGTCATGGTGCTCCCGCGGTACCTCATACCCGGAGCCCATAATGACAAGAATCCATCCGGCCGCCGTTCCCCCCGTCTGCCGGGGGCGGCGCCCACGCAGCTTTGCCCAACCTCTCCTGCTGAGCCTCGCAGTGACCAGCGCCAGCCACGCGCAGGCCACCACCTTCGAGCTGAACGACGACTGGAGCCTGTCCACCAAGACCACCTTGAGCCTGGGCGCCAGCTGGTCGGCGCAGGCCCCGGACCGGCACCTGATGACCCACGCCAACGCGGTGCAGGCGCAGCACATCAATAACGCCGACGGCACCAGCGTCAGCGCCGACGACAACCGCCTGAACTTCAAGAAGGGCGACCCGATCTCGCAGATGTTCAAGGGCCTCACCGACTTCAGCCTGGATGGCCAGGGGCAGGGCGCGTTCATCCGCTTCAAGTACTGGTACGACAACGCCTACGAAACCGGCGACGGGCGCTTCAAGGACTTCGACGACAGCGGCTGGCCGACCCTGGCGCGCTACCACGGCTTCGATACCCTCGATGCCTACGTGTGGAAGGACTTCGACGTCGACGAGCATCCGCTGAACCTCAAGCTCGGCAAGCAGGTGCTGTCCTGGGGCGAGGCGATCCTGATCCAGAACGGCATCAACGTGATCAACCCGCTGGACTACAGCGCCTTCAACAAGCCCGGCGTGGACATCAAGGAAGGCCAACTGCCGGTGGAGATGCTCTCGTTCAACCTCGGCCTGACCGACAAGGTCAACCTAGAAGGCTTCTACCAGTACAACTGGCGACCCAGCGTGCTGGACGGTTGCGGCACCTTCTTCGCCACCAGCGACGCCATCCAGCCCGGCTGCGGGCCGCTGTACCTGAGCCAGACGCAGACCGACGCGCAGATGCAGGCTGCCGGCCTGTACGCCGCCCACGGCGACGACCAGGCCCCTTCCGACCAGGGCCAGTGGGGTGTCGCGCTGCGCACGCTGATCAGCTCGCTGAACGACGCCGAGGCAGCCTTCTACTACGTCAACTACCACGCCCGCCTGCCGTACCTGGAGCTGACCGCGCGCGATGCCAGCAAGCCCGGCAACTTCCCCATCGGCCGCGTGCAGGGCCCGGTGTACGCCGCTGCGTTCCCGGAGAACATCCATCTCTATGGCCTGAGCATCAACGGCGCGCTGCCCGGCTGGGGCACCTCGCTGGGGGCGGAACTGAGCTATCGGCCGAACATGCCGGTGGCCATGAACGGCCCGGACATGAACGTGGCGATGATCACCGGGCCATCCGGCAGTTCGGCCATCGAAGGTATTCCGGCCAGCGCAACCACCAGCGGCCAGAGCCTGGACGGCTGGGTGCGCAAGCCGGTGTGGCAGATGACGGCCTCGGCCACCCAGATCATCGACAACGTGCTCGGCGCCACGCGCCTGACCCTGCTGGGCGAGGCCGGCGTGGTGCATGTCGGCGACCTGGGCGACGAACGCCTGGGGCGCAACGCCGCCTTCGGCCGCAGCGCGCGCCTGGACGGCGCCGCCTGCAACGCGCCGAGCACCGGCGTGACCAACCGCTACTGCACCGACGACGGCTTTACCACGCCCTGGTCCTGGGGCTACCGCCTGCGCGCCGGCCTGGAGTACAGCGATGTGCTGCCGGGCGTGAACATGCTGCCCAGCCTGAACTTCCGCCATGACGTGGAGGGCTACTCCTACGATCCGGGCGGCCCGTTCCAGGAAGGGCAGATGGCGGCCGGCCTCTCCCTGGCCTTCAACTACCTCAACGATTACAGCCTGGAGTTCGGCTACAACGCCTTCTTCGGCAACAACCAGTACAGCACGCTCGACGACCGCGACTTCTACAGCGTCAGCGCCAAGGTCGACTTCTGAGGAACCTGCCGATGCAACTCATGCGAATCACCGCCCTGGCGCTGGCCATGGGCCTGGCCGTTGGCGCCCACGCCGACACCGTTGCCGACCTGGGCGGCAAACTCACCCCGGTGGGCGCCGAGAAGGCCGCCAACGCCGACGGCAGCATCCCCGCCTGGGACGGCGGCCTGGCACCCAACGCCGGGCAGGTCGACGCCAAGGGCGGCTACGCCAACCCCTACGCTGCCGAGAAGCCGCTGTTCACCATCACTCCGGCCAACGCCGCGCAGTACAGCCAGTGGCTCAGCCCCGGCGAGCAGGCGATGCTCAAGCGCTACCCCAACACCTACAGGATCAACGTCTACCCGAGCCACCGCAGCGCCCGGCTGCCTGACGAGATCAACGCCGAAACCCGCCGGAACGCCGAGCAGAGCAAGCTCGCCGATGGCGGCAACGGCGTGCTGAATTACCACCGGGGCGTCCCGTTCCCGCTGCCCAGGGAGGGCGTCGAGGCGATCTGGAACCACATCACCCGCTACCGCGGCGGCAGCATCGAGCGCACCTTCAGCTCGGCCAACGTGAAGGAGAACGGCGTCTACAGCCTGGTGCGCTCGCAGACCGAGATGAACTACGCCCAGACGATTTCCGACCTGCCGGCCGACGCCAACATCCTCTACCTGTTCAAGACCCGCGTGCTGGAACCGGCGCGGTTGTCCGGCGAAGCCGTGCTGTCCCACGAGCCGATGGACCAGGTCGCCGAACCGCGCGCCGCCTGGCAGTACATTCCCGGCCAGCGCCGCGTGCGTCGCGCCCCGCTGATCGCCTACGACAACAGCGCGCGCTACAGCGACGGCATGATCACCGCCGACAGCCTCGACGGCTTCAACGGCGCACCGGATCGCTACGACTGGAAGCTGGTGGGCAAGCAGGAACTGTTCGTGCCCTACAACAGCTTCCGCCTGTACGACCGCTCGGTGAAGTACGCCGACATCCTCAAGACCAACCACCTCAACCCGGACCTGGCGCGCTTCGAGAAACACCGCGTGTGGGTCGTCGAAGCCGCCCTCAAGCCCGGCGCGCGGCACATCTACAGCAAGCGCCGCTATTACCTCGACGAGGACAGCTGGAACATCGTCCTCGGCGAGTTCTACGACAGCCGTGGCGAGCTGTGGCGCAACTACCAGTCCCACGCCATGCCGTACTACGACCAGCAGTTCACCTACGAGGCGCTGGCGGGAGCCTTCGACCTGATCAGCGGGCGCTACTTCGTCAATGGCCTGATGAACGAGGAGAACAGCGGGCTGAAGACCGGGCAGACGGCGACGATGAGCGACTACACGCCATCGGACCTGCGCCGCTGGGCGAAGTAAGACCTGCGCTCCCTTATCCCGGCTGGGCGTAGCCGGGACTGTTGCGCCCTCTCCGGATTACGGAGAGGGCGTTTTTGCTTTTCGGCAGGATGCTGCTGGGCTGCCCGGCGCAAGTGCATTCCCTCACCCTAACCCTCTGCCAGGGGAGAGGGGACTGTCCTGCGCAACCTGGAAGTCCCGCGCTCGCCGGCTGACTCAGCAACATCCCCAAAGCGCCGAACGGCCCCCTCTCCCGGGGGAGAGGGCTGGGGTGAGGGGGCTTCTGGCCTTCCTACAGCACCAACCCGAAGCGAACCTCACTGGGCACCCTTGGCACAGGCAGTTCGCGAGCAAGGGCTAGGCGCCCTCGCTCCTACAAGCGAACCGGACTCCCTTCCTATCGACAAGTAAAAATCAGCATCGTATTCTGCACAGCGAAACATGATTCCGTAAAACAAAAGCAAGACGGAGCACAGCATGTCAGAAGCGGTACAGCTCGAACGCCGGGGTGACATCGCCCTGGTGACGGTCGACAACCCACCGGTGAACGCCCTCGGACACGCCGTCCGCGCCGGGCTGCTCACCGCCTTCCAGCAGGCCGAGGCCGATCCGCAGGTGCGTGCGGTGGTGCTGGTCTGTTCCGGGCGCACCTTCATGGCCGGCGCCGATATCCGCGAGTTCGGCAAACCGCCGCAGGCGCCTTCGCTGCCGGAAGTGGTCGAGGTCATCGAAGGCTCGACCAAGCCCAGCGTCGCCGTGATCCACGGCACCGCCCTGGGCGGCGGCCTGGAAGTGGCGCTGTCCTGCCATTACCGCATCGCCCGCCGCGATGCCCAGGTCGGCCTGCCGGAAGTGAAGCTCGGCCTGCTCCCCGGCGCCGGCGGCACCCAGCGCCTGCCGCGCCTGGCCGGCGTGGAAAAGGCCCTCGACATGATCGTCAGCGGCGCGCCGATCCGCGCAGCGGAAGCCCTCGAATTCAATGTCGTCGACGAGCTCATTGACGGCGACCTGGTCGAAGCCGGCCTCGCCTTCGCCCAGCGCCTGCTGGCGGACGGCAAGGGCCCGCGCCGCACCGGCGAGCGCAACGAGCGCGTGCAGGAAAGCGGCCTCGCCGAGCTGATCGCCCACAAGCGCGGCGAGGTGCAGAAGCGCCTGCCCGGCCAGTTTTCCCCGCAGCGCTGCATCGACGCCGTCGAAGCCGCCACCCAATTACCGCTGCGCGAAGGTCTCGCCCGCGAGCGCGCGCTGTTCCAGCAATGCATGGAGTCGCCACAGCGCGCCGCGCAGATCCATGCCTTCTTCGCCGAGCGCGAAGCGGCCAAGGTCGAAGGCCTCGCGCCCGAGGCTCAACCGCGCGAGGTACGCCGCGCCGCCGTGATCGGCGGCGGCACCATGGGCGTGGGCATCGTCCTGTGCTTCGCCAACGCCGGCATCCCGGTGCAGCTGCTGGAAGTGAACGACGAAGCCCTGCAACGCGGCCTCGACCGCGCCCGCAGCCTGTACGCCGCCAGCGTGGCGCGCGGCAGCCTGGGCGCCGAGGAGATGGAGCGGCGCATGGGCCTGATCAGTGGCGTACTCGATTACGCCGCGCTGGGTGACGTGGACCTGGTGGTCGAAGCCGTATTCGAAAGCCTGGACGTGAAGCGCCAGGTCTTCGAGCAACTGGACACCGTGTGCAAACCCGGCGCGATCCTCGCCAGCAATACCTCCTCGCTGGACCTCGACGAAATCGCCGCCTTCACCAAGCGGCCGCAGGACGTGGTCGGCCTGCACTTCTTCAGCCCGGCCAACGTCATGCGCCTACTCGAAGTGGTACGCGGCAAGGCGACCTCGGACGCCGTGCTGGCCACCGCCATGCAGCTGGGCAAGCGCCTGAAGAAGGTCTCGGTGGTGGTCGGCGTGTGCGACGGCTTCGTCGGCAACCGCATGATCTTCCAGTACGGCCGCCAGGCCGAGTTCCTGCTGGAGGAGGGCGCCACACCCGCGCAGGTGGACCGTGCGCTGCGCACCTTCGGCATGGCCATGGGGCCGCTGGCGGTGCGCGATCTGTCCGGCCTGGACATCAGCCACGCGATCCGCTCGCGCCAGCGACCGAACCTGAAACCCGGCCAGACCCTGCCCACCGTACTCGACCACCTGATCGCCGCCGGCATGCTCGGGCAGAAGACCGGCACCGGCTTCTACCAGTACGGCGAGGGCGGCCGCCCCCCGCAGGACAACCCGGCGTTGCCGGCCATGCTGGAGCAGGCCGCGGCCGACCGTGGCATCAGCCGTGGGCCGGTGAGCGACGAGGAAATCGTCGAGCGCTGCCTCTACGCGCTGATCAACGAGGCGGCGAACATCCTCGACGAAGGCATCGCCCAGCGCGCCAGCGACGTCGACGTGATCTTCCTCAACGGCTACGGCTTCCCCGCCTGGCGTGGCGGCCCGCTGTTCCATGCCGACAGCGTCGGCCTTGCCCACGTGCTCGAACGAATCCGCGAGTTCCACCAGCGCCTTGGCGCCTGGTGGCAACCCGCGCCGCTACTCGAACGCCTGGTGGCCGAAGGCCGCCGCTTCGCCGATCTCTGAGGACCCGCCATGGACATCCATTTCACCCCCGACGAACTGGCCTTCCGCGACGAAGTCCGCGCCTTCCTCGAAACCAAATTGCCCAAGGACATCGCCACCAAGGTGCGCCTGGGCAAGCACCTGAACAAGGGCGACCACCAGCGCTGGCAGCGCGTGCTGACCGAGCAGGGCTGGTACGCCACGCACTGGCCCGAGGAGTACGGCGGCACCGGCTGGAACGCCGTGCAGAAGCATATCTTCGAAGAAGAATGCGCCGCCTTCGGTGCACCGCGCACCGTGCCGTTCGGCGTCAACATGGTCGCCCCGGTGATCATCAGGTTCGGCACGCCCGAGCAACAGGCGCACTACCTGCCGCGCATCCTCGACGGCACCGACTGGTGGTGCCAGGGCTACTCCGAACCGGGCGCTGGCTCCGACCTCGCCTCGCTGAAGACCCGCGCGGTGCGCGACGGCGATCACTACGTGGTGAACGGCCAGAAGACCTGGACCACCCTCGGCCAGCACGCCGACTGGATCTTCTGCCTGGTGCGCACCGACCCCGAGGCGCAGCAGCAGCGCGGCATCAGCTTCCTGCTGATCGACATGCAGACACCGGGCATCACCGTGCGGCCGATCATCACCCTGGACGGCGAGCACGAGGTCAACGAGGTCTTCTTCGACAACGTGCGCGTGCCGGTGGAAAACCTCGTCGGCCGCGAGAACGAAGGCTGGACCTGCGCCAAGTACCTGCTCACCTACGAGCGCACCGGGCTCGCCGGCATCGGCGCGTCCAAGGCGGTGCTCGCGCACCTCAAGCGCGTGGCCAGCCGCGAGCTGTGCGACGGCAAGCCGATGCTCGAAGACCCGCTGTTCCGCGCCCAGGTGGCGGAGGTGGAAATGCAGCTGATGGCCATCGAGATGAGCACCCTGCGCATCCTCGCCGCCGCCCGCGAAGGCGGCGTGCCGGGGGCGGAAAGTTCGATCCTGAAAGTGAAGGGCACCGAGATCCGCCAGGCGATCAGCCACCTGCTGCGCAAGGTGCTCGGCCCCTACGCGCTGCCCTTCATCGAAGACGAATTCGAGCTGGGCGCCGAGCCGCTGCACGCGGACTATTCGGCCGCGCCCGCCAGCCAGTACTTCAACCTGCGCAAGCTGTCGATCTTCGGCGGCTCCAACGAAATCCAGAAGAACATCGTCTCCAAGATGATTCTCGAACTGTGAGGCACCGAGCATGGACTTCAAACTGAGCGAAGAGCAGCAGATGCTGCAGGACACCGCGGCGCGCCTGGTGCGCGACGCCTATCCGTTCGACAAGCGCGAGGGTTTCAGCCAGAGCGAGCGGGGCTACAGCGTCGAGTTCTGGCGCCAGCTCGGCGAGCTGGGGCTGACCTCGGTGTCGCTGCCGGAAAGCCACGGCGGCTTCGGCGGCGGTGTGGAGAGCATGCTGGTGCTCACCGAACTGGGGCGCGGCCTGTGCCTGGAGCCGTACCTGCAATCGGTGGTGCATGCCGGCGGCCTGATCGCCCAGTTGGGCAATGACGCGCAGAAGGACCATTGGCTGCCGCGCATCGCCAGCGCAGAGGCGCAATTGGCTGTAGCGCTGGAAGAGCCGCAAAGCCATTACCAGCTGCACGACGTGCAGACCCGCGCGGAACAGGCCGACGATAGCTGGAAACTGAGCGGCCGCAAGGCGGTGGTGGTCGGCGGGCAGAGCGCCACGGCGATCCTCGTCTCGGCGCGGGTGTCCGGCAATGCGCGGGACGAGGCGGGCATCAGCCTGTTCCTGGTCGATCCGCAGCAGGCCGGCGTCAGCCGCCGCGAGTACCCAACCGTGGATGGCCAGCGCGCCTGCGAGCTGTTCCTCGACGGCGCCCTCGGCGAAGCCCTCGGCACGCCGGGTGACGCGCTAGCGGCGCTGCGTTACCAGCAGGGCCGCGCCATCGCCGGGCAATGCGCCGACGCCCTCGGCAGCCTGCAGGAAGCCTGCGCGCTGACCCTGGACTACCTGAAGACGCGCAAGCAGTTCGGCATCCCCATCGGCAAGTTCCAGGTGCTGCAGCACCGCATGGTGGACATGCGCAGCGAACTGGAACAGGCCACCAGCATGGCCATCCTCGCCGCCTGCGTGGCCGATCAACCCGACAGCGCCGAGCGCAGCCGCACCCTGGCGGCGGCCAAGTTCATCGTCACCCGCGCCGCGCGCTACGTCGCCGAGCAGGCGATCCAGCTGCACGGCGGCATCGGCATGACCTGGGAATACGTCCTCGCGCACCACGCCAAGCGGCTGGTGATGCTCAGCCACCAGTTGGGTGACGATGATCATCACCTGAAGGTGTATGCGGGGTTGATGGAGGTGGCGTGAGAATATGGGGTGATCCGATCCGGCTTCGGCACGGGGATTACCCCTCACCCTAACCCTCTCCCAAAGGGAGAGGGGACAGGCCGGAGCACGCGGAAAGTCAGGCGCTCGCCGGCAGGCTCCATTGCTTCCACCGGCACCGGACGGCTCCCTCTCCTCGGGGAGAGGGCTGGGGTGAGGGGACGGAATGGCAGAGGAACTGAACGGAAGAGAATCAGGCTCCGAGGCTCTCGATATCCCGCGCCAGAATCTCCAGCTCATGGGCCAGCGACCCGCGCAGCGTCTCCTCGCTGAGCTGGAACGACGGCGCCCCGCAGGTCAGCGCCATCAGCCCGCCGTCGGCCAGGCGCAGCGGTACGCCGGCAGCGCGCACGTTGCGGTCCCAGTCGCCCAGCGACAGGCAGAAGCCATGCTCGTAATACTCCTCGAAGGACGCATCGAGCGAAGCGCGCATCACCGACCAGTCGCCTTCGTGGCGCTCCTGCAGCGCCGACAGCAGGTGCTCGCGCTCCTGCTGCGGCGTGGCGGCGAGGTAGGCGCGGCCGGCGGCGGTGGTGGCCAGCGGCAGGCGCACGCCGGCGTCCATGCGCAGGGACGTCGCTTCCGGCGGGCGGCAGTTTTCCACGTAGATCATCGACAGCCAATCACGGCAGGTCAGGCCCACCGTGGTGTTGGTGCGGCGGGCGAAGGCGTCCATGTACGGCTTGGCCAACTGGCGCACGCGCAGGTTGGAGACGTAGGCGTAACCCAGCGCCAGCACGCCTGAATCGAGCTGGTACTTCTCGTGCTGCTGCGAGTAGCAGAGGTAGCCCAGCTGGGTCAGGGTGTAGGTCATGCGCGACACCGTGGCCTTGGGCAGGCCGGTGATCCGCGAGATTTCCTGGTTGCCGAGCACCACCGAGCCGTGGGTGAAGGCGCGCAGCACGTCCAGTCCGCGGGCGAGCGCCTCGACGTACTTGCGGTCCTTGGGGTTGCTGCTGTCTTCGACGTCGTCGCTCATGGGGCCTCGGCGGGGTATTCGGGTGGACGAGCGCCGCGCGCGGCGCGGGCGAACGATAGCAGATCGACCCCATTCCCCGCAGCGGTCCGGGCCTGCTCGTTGCGCCAGGCAAGCCTATCGCATACCATCAATTTCGACACGCTGTTTCACTGTGCAGAACAATAATTCGAAGCTCAGAGAAAAAGTACGGAGAAGTCGATGCCTGCCATTGCGACCGGATACGTGGCCAGCGAGATCGCCCGCCACGGTTACCAGAACCTGTACGACCTGCTGCAACGCGCCTCCCGCGAGTTCCCCGAACGCCACGCGTTCTCCTGCGGCGACAGCCATCTCACCTTCGCCGAACTGGACCGCCAGGCCGACGCCTTCGCCCGCTACCTGCGCCACCACGCAGGCCTGCAACCCGGCGACCGCCTGGCGCTGATGCTGCCCAACTCCCTGCAGTACCCCATCGCCACCTTCGGCGCGCTGAAGGCTGGCGTGGTGCTGGTGAACACCAACCCGCAATACACCGCCAGCGAGTTGCGCCACCAGCTGGCCGACTCCGGCGCCAACGCCGTATTGCTGCTCGACCGCCTGCTGCCATTGCTGCGCAGCGTGCAGGCGCACAGCGAGGTGCGGCACATCCTGCTGACCTCGATCGATGACATGGAGCGCCCCCGGCTCGACAGCGACGAAGCCGACTGCACGCGCTTCCAGCAGGCCCTGCGCCTGGGCGCCGAGGCGCCGCCGGTGCCCATCGAGCCGGGGCTGGATCGCCTCGCGCTGCTGCAATACACCGGCGGCACCACGGGTGTCTCCAAGGGCGCGATGCTCAGCCACCGCAGCCTGGTCGCCAACGTCGTGCAGACCCTGGAACTGTTCCTGCGCCCCGGCCTGCTGGACCCCGCCACCGACGTGCGCATCGCGCCGCTGCCGCTGTACCACATCATGGCGTTCTCGACGAACCTGCTGAGCTCGGTGGGCATGGGCCTGCACACGGTGTTCATCCGCGACGGCCGCAATCTCGACGAGATCATCGGCGCCATGCGCCGCTATCCCTTCACCCTGATGAGCGGGATCAACACCCTGTTCGTCGGCCTGATGAACCACCCGGATTTCCCCGCCGTCGACTTCAGCCACCTGAAGTGGGTGACCTCCGGCGGGGCACCGCTGAACCGCGAAGTGGGCCGGCGCTGGGAGGCCGCCACCGGCGCTCCGGTGCGCGAAGGCTTCGGGCTCACCGAGGCGTCGCCCGTGGTCTCCACCGGCACGCTGCACAGCCCGTATCGCGAGGGCTACGTTGGCCAGGCGCTGGTGGATACCGAGCTGCGCACCGTGGACGAGGAGGGCAACGACACCAGCCCCGACCAGCCCGGCGAGCTGTGGCTGCGTGGCCCGCAGGTGATGCAGGGCTACTGGCAGCGCCCGGAGGAAAGCGCCCAGGTGCTGACCGCGGACGGTTGGCTGAAGACCGGCGACATCGCCGAACTGGACGCCAACGGCATGCTGAAGATCGTCGACCGCAAGAAGGACATGATCCTGGTCTCCGGCTTCAACGTGTTCCCCAACGAGGTGGAAGACGCCGTGATGCGCCACCCCGGCGTGCGCGAGTGCGTGGCCATCGGCGTGCCGGACGAACGCAAGGGCGAGTCGGTGAAGCTGTTCGTCAGCCTCAAGGATGAGTCGCTGGCGCCGGCGCAGATCATCGCCCACTGCCGCGAGCACCTCACCGGCTACAAGGTGCCGAGCTTCGTCGAGGTGCTCGACGAGCTGCCCAAGACCAGCGTCGGCAAGTTGCTGCGCCGTCAGTTGCGCGACCTGGAGCTGGCGAAAAGGACCACCGCGTGAGCGCAGCGTCTATGGTTGAAGCAGGTTCGCACGACGAGACCCGCCGCATGACCGAGTCCTTCCACCGTATCGGCGTCATCGGCGCCGGCGCCATGGGCCGAGGCATCGCCCAGCTATTCGCCAGCGCCGGCCTGCCGGTGCGCCTGTACGACAGCAACCCGCAGACCGTGGAGCAGGCGCTGGCCTTCAATCGCGAGCTGCTGGAACGCGCGGTGGCCAAGGGCAAGCTCAGCCCGGAAGCGCTGGCGGCGACGATGCAGCGCCTGTTGCCAACCCACAGCCTTGACGAGCTGGCCGACTGCGACCTGCTGATCGAGGCGATCATCGAGGACCTCGGCGCCAAGCAGGCGTTGCTCGCCGAGCTGGAAAAACGCGTGGCGCCGGACGCCGTGCTCGCCAGCAACACCTCGTCGCTGTCGGTCACCCGCATCGCCGCGCGCTGCCGGCACCCGGAGCGGGTCGCGGGCTTCCATTTCTTCAACCCGGTGACGCTGATGCGCATCGTCGAAGTGGTGCGCGGCCAGCGCACCGACGCGTCGGTAGTGCGCCGCCTGAGTCGGCTGGCGGAGCAGGCCGGGCACTTCCCGGCGGTGTCGCCGGACAGCCCCGGCTTCATCGTCAATCACGCCGGCCGCGCCTTCAGCACCGAAGCGTTGCGCATCCTCGGCGAAGGCATCGCCAGCCCGGCGCAGATCGACCGCATCCTGCGCGACGGCGTGGGCTTCCGCATGGGGCCCTTCGAACTGCTCGACCTGACTGGCCTGGACGTCTCCCACGCGGTCATGGAATCGCTCTACCAGCAGTTCTACCACGACCCGCGCTACACCCCGTCGCCGCTGGCCGCGCAACGTGTTGCCGGCGGCCTGCTCGGGCGCAAGAGCGGCGAGGGCTTCTATCGCTACCGCGACGGCCAGCCCGTGCGTGAAGCCGAAGAACAGCACGACAGCGTACTGCTCAATCGCCCGTACTGGCTCGACAGCCAGGACCCCGAACTGCGCCACCGCGTCGCCGCGATCCTCACCCTCGGCGGCGTGGTGCTGGAGACCGGCGAGGGGCCGTCGTCCCGCGCCATCTGCCTGGTCACGCCGCTGGGCGTGGATGCCAGCACTCGCATCGACGCCCTCGGCCTGCCGCCTGATCGCAGCCTGGCGCTGGAAACCTTCACCGAACTGGACCGCCGCCGCGTGCTGATGCGCCAGCCGGCGCTCGACCCGGCGCTGGAGGCTCAGGCCCGCCAGGCCCTGGGCAGCGACGGCGTGCCGGTGGAAGTGATCAACGACTCGCCCGGCTTCATCTGCCAGCGGGTGATCGCCGGCATCGTCAACCTCGGCTGCGAGATCGCCCAGCGCGGCATCGCCACACCGGTGACGCTGGACCGCGCAGTGCAATTGGCGCTGGGTTATCCGTTCGGCCCGCTGGCCTTCGGCGAACACTATGGCGCGGCACGTATCCTCACCATCCTCCAGGGCCTGCAGGCCTGCTACGGCGAGGCGCGCTACCGGCCCAGCCCCTGGCTGCGCCGCCGCGTGCAACTAGACTTGCCGCTGCACAGCCCGGATCGGGCGGAGTAGTTCCACCGCCAGCGATGATCGTTTTCTGTCCGCTGGCGCTTACGGCCGGCGGCTCGGCGTGGCGCACTCTGCGGCGATGCCTGGCGCCGGCGCGCGCGGCGGGGCCGGGCGAGAACAATAACAACGAGGAACACGTCATGCGCCAATGGCTGCCCGCACTCGCCGCCCTTCTGCCCCTGCTCGCCGGCCACGCCTGGGCCGCCGGGCCAACGCCACAGGAGGCCCGCGAACTGGCCTCGCAGGCCTATCTGTTCGCCTTCGCCACCGCCGAGCACGGCAAGACCCTGCAGGCCATCGCCGCCAAGCTGCCGGTCAAT
This sequence comes from Pseudomonas sp. HS-18, assembly GCF_020401845.1. NCBI lineage: Bacteria > Pseudomonadati > Pseudomonadota > Gammaproteobacteria > Pseudomonadales > Pseudomonadaceae > Pseudomonas > Pseudomonas sp. HS-18. The sequence goes on along the minus strand of NZ_CP084413.1, from coordinate 93,750 downwards.
TACCTGTACAACAAGACCGCGCTGCTCGGCCCGGAAGACCGCACCGTGGTCTCGCCGAACAACGACACGCTCTACTCCTATGCACTGCTCGACCTGCGCGAGCACCCGGTGGTCCTTGACGTGCCGGCCGTGCCGCAGCGCTACTACAGCTTCCAGCTGATCGACATGCGCACCAACAACCTCGACTACATCGGCACCCGCGCCACCGGGCGCGCGGCGGGCAGTTTCCTGATCGCCGGCCCCGACTGGGATGGCCAGGCGCCCGAGGACTTCAAGGGCCAGGTGATCCGCTCACCCAGCCGCATCGTCTTCCTGCTCGGCCGCACCGCGGTCGATGGCGAAGCCGACCTCGACGCCGCCAAGGCCGTGATGGACGGCTACAAGCTGCGCAGCACCAAGCCGACGCTGCTGCCGCACAAGATGGACGTGCCGGAATACCTGCCGACCAAGGAAGGCCCGGCGGAAAACGCCTTCATCGACTTCAACGGCCTGTCGGCCTGGCACGCCTGGACGCCGGAAGAACAGGCGCGGCTGAAACAGTTCGCGCCGATCGGCGTAGGCACCGGCAAGCCCTTCGACGCCAAGCAGCTACCGGCAGACATCGCCCAGGCGGTGGAGCAGGGCGCCGAGGACGGCCGCGAGAAGATCCGTGCCGCCACCGAGCGCTTCGCCGCGCCGGTGAACGGCTGGCAGAATTCGCCGATCAATATCGGCCACTACGGCAACGACGACCTGACACGCGCGGCGGTCGCCTGGAAGTACATCTACGCCAACGACCCGGCCGAGGCGATGTACCCACTGACCCGCGTCGACGCTGCCGGGCAGGCACTGGATGGCAGCCGCGCCTACACCCTGCACTTCGCCCCTGGCCAGCTGCCGCCGGTGGATGCCTTCTGGTCCGTCACGCTCTACGACGGCAAGACCCAGATGCTCGCGGCGAACCCGCTCAACCGCTATGCCATCAACAGCGCCAGCGACCTGAAGAAGGACGCCGATGGCGGCCTGACCCTGACCATCCAGCATGCCCGGCCGGCCAGCACCGACAACTGGCTGCCGGCACCGCCGGGGCCGTTCAACCTGATCCTGCGCATGTACCTGCCGCAGGCAAAGGCGCTCAAGGGCGAATACCAGCCGCCGGCCGTCCAGCCCATCGCCAGCAACGCGACCACCAGCAAGGAGTAGCCATGAACCCGATCCTGACCCGCCGCCGTCTCATCGGCGCCAGCGGTGCGCTCGGCTTCGGCCTGACGCTTCCCGACTGGCTGCTCGCGGCCTCTTCCCAGACGAGTGATCCGGCCATGCCCGAGACATCCACTGACCAGGAAACCGTCCGCCAGGCGTGGCTCTATGCCTACCCGATGCTGATGCACTACCAGACGATGCAGAAGCAGGCGCTCGATGCGAAATCGCCGGAGTACGTCGGCGGCTTCGGCGTGTTCCGCCACTACAGCGAACTGTTCACGCCGAACAACCGCGACATCGTCACGCCGAACAACGACACGCCCTACTCCTGGGCCTGGCTCGACCTGCGCGCCGAGCCCTGGGTGCTCAGCGTGCCGGCGGTGGCCGAGGACCGCTACTACGTGCACCAGCTGGTGGACCAGTACACCTTCAACTTCGGCTATGTGGGCGTGCTCAGCACCGGCCGCGAAGCCGGTGACTACCTGATCGCCGGGCCGGACTGGAAAGGCGAGACGCCCAGCGGCATCCGCCAGGTGCTGCGCAGCGAAACGCAGATCGCCATGGTCCTGGGCCGCACCGGCCTGCGCGATGCCAACGACTTGCCGGCCGTGCGCGCATTGCAGCAGCAGTACCGTCTGCGACCGCTGCACGAGTTTGCCGGCAGCACGGCGCCAGCGATCCCTCCGGCGGTGAACTGGCTGCCGTGGGAATTTCCCCGCGACCTGGGGCCGGGCTTCATCCCGCACCTGAACCAGATCCTCGCCTTCTGCCCGGTGGACCCGAGCGAAGTCGAACTGCGCAAGCGCTTTGCCCAGGTCGGCATCGGCGCCGGGCTGGCCTTCAATCCAGCCGCCCTCTCGCCCGCGCAGCGCACGGCGCTGGGCGCCGGCATCCAGCAGGGCGTGGCGGAACTGAAGGCGAAGGTGGCGACGCTGCGTTCCTCCGCTGGTCTGTTCGGCACCCGCTCGGCGATGCACAACGACTACCTCAGCCGCGCCGCCGCGGCGGCCAGCGGCATCTACGGCAACAGCGTGGAAGAGGCGATCTACTTCGGCACGCGCAGCGACAGCAGCCAGCAACCGCTGGTGGGCGGCCAGCGCTACCGGCTGCACTTCCCGGTCGACGCGCTGCCGCCGGCGAAGGAGTTCTGGTCGATCACCCTCTACGACCTGCCGGACCGGCAACTGGTAGCCAACCCGATCCAGCGCTACTGCCTGAGCAGCCGCGATCACCTCGTGCGCGACGCGGACGGCGGAGTGACGCTGTATCTCCAGGCGGATTCGCCCGGCCAGGCCCTGGAGGCGAACTGGTTGCCGTCGACCCGGCAGGGGCCGTTCAACGTCATCCTGCGCATCTACGGGCCGGAGCCGGCCGTTGTGGGCGGGGAGTGGAAGATGCCGGGGGTGGAGCGGGTATGACGCAAGCCGCCAGCGTCCTGCATTGGTTCGCGAGCAAGGACTGGGCGTCCTCCTCGCTCCTACAGGTTGAATCGGCGCTTTGCCTGTAGGAGCGAGCTTGCTCGCGAACCCGTCCCACGCCAGAGCTCAACGAAAGGTGACGCGCTCCCCGGCAGCGAGGCGTTCGAGCGCCGCCTTGCGTTGATCCGCCGGCAGCGCCCCGAGCTTCTCCACCCGCGCATAGAACGCCGGCCAGTTGCCGCCCACCTGCCTGAACAACGCGGCAAACGCCGGCACCCACTGGTCATACAGCCCGAAGGGCAGCAGCTTGGCATTGTTCATCGGGCCGTTGACCCAGGCATCGAACGGCGCCTTGCCGCCCCAGTCGCGATCGCGCAGCTGTGCGTAGTCGTGGCGCAGGCGCTCGAACTCGGCGGCCTTGCCGGCGCGCTTTTCCGCGTCGCTGCGCGGGCTGGCGTACAGCGCCTGCAAGCGCTCGCGGGTATCGAGCACCAGCTGCGTGAAGCGCTTGCGCTGCTCGTCCAGCAGGGGCGATTCATCCGCCAGGTTGCGCGCGGCGCGCCAGCGGCGGCCGCCTTCTTCCTCGACGAAGGAGGCGTAGGACTCGTTGAAGGCGGTGTCACCGGGCAGATAGAACTTCTGGTGCGCCAGCTCGTGGAAGATGGTTTCCGCCAGGCGCTGGTCGCCCCAGCGCAGCATGCTGCTGAGGATCGGGTCGTTGAACCAGCCCAGGGTCGAATAGGCCTCTACGCCGCCGACATAGACGTCCAGCCCCTCGCCCTTCAGGCGCTTTGCCTCGGCCTGTGCGCCCTCGGCGCCGTAGTAGCCGCGATAGGCCACACAACCGGCGATGGGGAAGCAGTGGGTCAGCGGCTGCAGCGACAGCTCGGGCGTGGCGAAGACGTTCCACACCACATTGGGCCGGTGGATGTCGGCGTAGAGGCGATAGCTCTGGTTGTCCGGCAACCCCAGCTCGGCGCTGGCGAAGGCGCGCGCCTCCTGGGACAGCTCCAGGCGCTGGCGCAGCGCGGGGTCACGGCTCGGGTCGGCGACCACCTCGGCCACCGGCTCACGGGCGGCGAGCAGGCGCAACTGGCCGTCCGCCAACTGGCCGTAGTAGCTCACCGTGGAACAACCGCTCAGCGCCCAGATCGCCAGGCAGGGAACCCAGCGGCACAGGCGGCGGTCGAGTGTCGGGATAAGAAGGCGGAAGGGCATGCGCGGAACATAGCACAGCGCCTGGTCCGCTCGCTGCCGCCCCTTTCTGACCAGGAGCCACCCCGATGCGCACCCTCCTCATTCCCGCCGGACTGCTCGCCCTGAGCGGCTGTTCGATGCTGATGCCCCAGCCGGACCCGAACCGCGCCTGGGTCGACCTGGACACCAACAGCCAGAGCGACCTGGCCGCCATGGAGGTGGACAGCAAGGAGTGGTCCAGCACGCGTTACTTCGAGGTCGACCCCGGCTCCCACGAGTTGCGCGTGCGCTTCCAGTTCCAGGTCGAGCCGGTGGATATCGGCCCGGTCGCCGAATCACTGTGGCGCGATTGCGAGATGACGGTGCAATACAAGGACTTCAGCGCCGGCCAGCGCTACCGCCTGGAGACCGGCAGCATCGGCTTCCGCCCCTGGGCCAAGCTCTACGACGCCCAGGGCGGCGAGATCGCCCGTGGTCGCGAACGGGGCTGCGCGAAGGCCTGAGCGGGGTATGCTGTGGACTGACTACAGCCCACGGTAACTCTCCATGCGCCCGCGCTTCCTGCCTGCCTTCGTCCCGCTGAGCCTCGCCCTGCTCGCCGGCTGCGCCAGCCCGCTGCCCGCCCACGACCCGCAGCTGGCCTGGATCGATCTCTACACCGCGGCCGGCAGGACCCTGATGGCCGAGCGCCTGGACGGCAAGTCGGTGAACGACGGGCGCTACTACCAGGTGACGCCGGGCCGCCACGAACTGCTGGTGCGCTTCCAGTACGAAATCCCCAGCGGTGGCGGCATGGGCGCGATGAGCGACCCTTCGGAGCTGACCTGCCGGGTCAAGGTGACCTACGACGATTTCGCCGCCGGCCAGCGCTACCGGCTGGAGCTGCGCCCGCAATTGCGCAGCGCCCTGGCATTGCTGACCGATGCCAGTGGGCAATTGGTGGCGAAAACGGATTTCCAGGGGCCGGTGAGTTGCGGGCCGTTCTAGCGGAATAGCAGGCTTCGTGGGCGCAACGGTCTTTCTCGGGAAGCCCGTACCGATGCGTCCCCCTCACCCCGCACCTGACTACGCGCCCCGCACCTGAGAGAGCAGGGGCCGCACATGCCGGTTGACGCCGAAGTTTCATCCTGCCCCGAACAGTCCCCTCTCCCCCTGGGAGAGGGTTAGGGTGAGGGCCGCCCCAAGCGCAGAGGCATCTCATGGCGGCGGACGTCGTCCCGGCGTGGAGGGGAAACTCAGCCGTCGTTCTTCTGATAGATGATCCGTCGTTTACCGTTGTCGCAGGTGCCGACCACCATGTTCGGGTCCTTCACCTCGGCCTTGTCCACGATCTCCAGGGTGTAGGAGGTCACCCCGGCGGCCTGGATCTTGGTCTCGATCTCGGCCTTGAGTTCCTCGCAGGGCTTCACTGCCGCCCAGCTCGCGCCGCTCGCCAGCAACAGCGCCGCACCGGTCGCCACGGCCCACTTCATCGTCGTCATCACATTCCCTCGTCAAAGCCCCACGGCGGGGCACCCTATCCTAACGGTGGACCGCCACCGCCGGACAGAGTGCCCGGCAGGCTCATTCGAGGCTGGCGTCGAGGGTGATGCGCGCGTTGAGCACCCGCGAGACCGGGCAACCGGCCTTGGCCTTGTCGGCGATGGCCTGGAAGGTCTGCGCATCGGTACCCGGCACTTTCGCCTTCAGGGTCAGGTGCACGGCGGTGATGGTGAAGCCATCGGTAAGTTTCTCCAGGCTGACTTCGGCCCGGGTGTCGATGCTTTCGGCGGTCAGGCCTTCCTCGCCCAGCATCATCGACAGCGCCATGGAGAAGCAGCCGGCGTGAGCCGCGCCGATCAGCTCCTCGGGGTTGGTGCCCGGCTTGTCCTCGAAGCGCGTGTTGAAGCCGTACGGCTGTTCCTTCAGCGCGCCACTCTGCGTGGAAATCGTGCCCTTGCCGTCCTTCAGGCCGCCCTGCCAGTGAGCCGATGCCGATTTTTTCATGTCGCTTCCTCCGTTCGGGTTGCAGTCAGGACGTTCGAGGCCGGCGCGAGGGCAGGGGTTCAGCTTTTCTAAAAGGCTCTTCGCAGGATCGAGGGGAACGCCGGTGCATGAAAAAGGCCGGGCCCCTCGCGGGTGCCCGGCCTGCCGGCGTTCGCCGGGAATCACTTCGAATAGACGATTTCCTTGGTGCCGCCTTCACAGGAGCCGACGACTTGCTTGCCGCCCGCGCTGCCCTTGTCGACGACCTCCAGGTTGAACGAGGCGACGCCTTTGGCCTTGATCTTCGCCTCGATCTCCGATTTCAGCTCTTCGCACGGCTTGCCGGCAGCCATCGCATGGCCCGCCAGGGCGAAGATCCCCACAGCCAACAGGAACTTCTTCATCGGTAACGCTCCCTCGTCGTTCACAGGAAAAGGCCCGAGCGGGCCGGAAAACCGGGATACCCCGGTGCGCACATCCACGCGCCGCGCCAGCATGGCCCAGGCGCGTGACAAAAAAGCCGCGTGACAAAAAAGACCTAGCTGTTGGCAATCCTGAAACCGACCTTGATCGTCACCTGGTAGTGACCGACCGCGCCGTTCTCGATATGCCCACGGGTATCCACCACCTCGAACCACTCCAGGAAGTCGATGCTCTTGGCCGCTTCCGCCAGGGCATTGTTGATCGCGTCCTCGATGCTGGTGCGCGAGGAGCCGACCAGCTCGATCTTCTTGTAGGTGTGGTGATTGGACATGGTGCCTCTCCTCATTCGCCGAGCAACGCCGGCAGATTGCCAGCGCACTTAAAGGACAGTAGTAGAGGGGTGGACCCAGGGCAAACGGCCCGGTTCAGTCTTTATGCGACGCCCTTCAACTCCCCCTGGAGCCAACGCGCCAGGCGCTCGGCACGCGGATCGGCGCGCCGCTGCGGGACCCACAGTGCCAGCCGCGCGGTGGTTTCGACGAAGCCCCAGGGGGCGGCCAGGCGGCCGGCGGCAAGGTCGTCGGCCACCAGTTGCTGTGGCGCGATGGCCACGCCCAGCCCGGCCACCGCGGCTTCCAGCAGGTAGTAGAGGTGTTCGAAGCCCTGGCCGAGCTTCAGCCGCGCCGGCTCCAGGCCATGGCGCGCGGCCCATTCCGGCCAGGCTTGCGGGCGCGAGACGGTGTGCAGCAGCGATTCGCCCAGCAACGCCTCGGCAGGCGCCGCGCTCAACTGCTCGAAGCGCGGTGAACGCGGACTGAGCACCGGGCCGATGCTTTCCACCGCCAGTTCCAGCACGCGCATGTCTGCCGGCCACGGCGGCGCGGCGAAGCACAGGGTGGCGTCGAGGCCGCCACGGCGCGGATCGAGGTCGCCATCGCTGGCCGATAGTTGCAGGCGCAGGTCCGGCAGGTCGCGGTTCAGGCGATCCAGGCGCGGGATGAACCAGCGGGCAAGCAGGCTGCCGGGACAGCCGAGAACGAACGGCGCGTCACCGCCAGCCTGCCTGCGTAGCTCGGCGCAAACGCTGCGCAGGCGCTCGAACGAATCGCTGGCCACTTCGCTCAGGCGCACGCCGGCATCGGTGAGTTTTACGCCGCGCCCTTCCTTGACGAAAAGGGCGACGCCCAATTCTTCCTCCAGCAGGCGGATCTGCCGGCTGATCGCCCCATGGGTGACACTCAGCTCATCCGCCGCCGCGCTCAGGCCGCGCAGGCGGGCAGCGGCTTCGAAGGCGCGCAGGGCATTGAGGGGCGGAAGGTCGCGGCTCATGGCATTCAACCTGTGAGTTTTTCTGACATGTCATGGCGATCTTATCGCTTTTCCCCGTCATCACACAGCCGTATCCTGAGCACCATTCGTAGGAGCGGACTCTGTCCGCGATAGCGCCCGGCGGGCACCCTACTTCACGACCCCAGAGGAGCCTTCCCATGTCCACACTGCGCACCGGTCCAGACGCCAAGGGCCTGTTCGGCAGCTTCGGCGGCCAGTACGTCGCCGAGACCCTGATGCCGCTGATCCACGACCTGGCCCGCGAGTACGAGAAGGCCAAGGACGATCCGGAATTCCTCAAGGAACTGGCCTACTTCCAGCGCGACTACGTCGGCCGTCCGAGCCCGCTGTACTTCGCTGAGCGCCTGACCGAGCACTGCGGCGGCGCGAAGATCTACTTGAAGCGCGAAGAGCTGAACCACACCGGCGCGCACAAGATCAACAACTGCATCGGCCAGATCCTGCTGGCCAAGCGCATGGGCAAGCAGCGCATCATCGCCGAGACCGGCGCCGGCATGCACGGCGTGGCCACCGCCACCGTGGCCGCGCGTTTCGGCCTGCAATGCGTGATCTACATGGGCACCACCGACATCGATCGCCAGCAGGCCAACGTGTTCCGCATGAAGCTGCTGGGCGCCGAGGTGATCCCGGTCACCGCCGGCACCGGCACCCTGAAGGATGCGATGAACGAAGCGCTGCGCGACTGGGTGACCAACGTCGACAGCACCTTCTACCTGATCGGCACCGTGGCCGGCCCGCACCCGTACCCGGCGATGGTCCGCGACTTCCAGGCGGTGATCGGCAAGGAAACCCGCGAGCAACTGGCCGAGAAGGAAGGGCGTCTGCCCGATTCGCTGGTCGCCTGCATCGGCGGCGGCTCCAACGCCATGGGACTGTTCCACCCGTTCCTCGATGACACCAGCGTCAAGATCATCGGCGTGGAAGCAGCCGGCCACGGCATCGAGACCGGCAAGCACGCGGCCAGCCTGAACGGCGGCGTACCGGGCGTGCTGCACGGCAACCGGACCTTCCTGCTGCAGGACGAAGACGGCCAGATCATCGACGCGCACTCCATTTCCGCCGGCCTGGACTACCCCGGCATCGGCCCGGAGCACGCCTGGCTGCACGACATCGGCCGTGTCGAGTACACCTCGATCACCGATCACGAAGCCCTCGACGCATTCCACCAGTGCTGCCGCCTGGAAGGCATCATCCCGGCGCTGGAGTCCTCCCACGCGCTGGCCGAAGTCTTCAAGCGCGCGCCGAACCTGCCCAAGGACCACATCATGGTGGTGAACCTGTCCGGTCGTGGCGACAAGGACATGCAGACCGTCATGCACCACATGCAACAGGAGCCGCAAGCATGAGCCGCCTGCAGACCCGCTTCGCCGAACTGAAACAGCAGAACCGCGCTGCCCTGGTGACCTTCATCACCGCCGGCGACCCGGGCTACTCGACCTCGCTGGACATCCTCAAGGGCCTGCCCGAAGCCGGTGCCGACGTGATCGAGCTGGGCATGCCGTTCACCGACCCGATGGCCGATGGCCCGGCGATCCAGCTGGCGAACATCCGCGCCCTGGGCAACGGCCAGAACCTGGCCAAGACGCTGAAGATGGTCCGCGAATTTCGCGCCGGCAACGACACCACCCCGCTGGTGCTGATGGGCTACTTCAACCCGATCCACTACTACGGCGTGGACAAGTTCATCGCCGACGCGAAGGAAGCCGGCGTCGACGGCCTGATCGTCGTGGACCTGCCGCCGGAGCACAACGAAGACCTGTGCCACCCGGCGCAAGCGGCGGGCATCGACTTCATCCGCCTGACCACTCCGACCACCGACGACAAGCGCCTGCCCACCGTGCTCGAGGGCAGCTCCGGCTTCGTCTATTACGTCTCGGTGGCCGGCGTGACCGGCGCCGGCGCGGCGACCCTGGAACATGTCGAGGAAGCCGTGGCGCGCCTGCGCCGCCACACCGACCTGCCGGTCTCCATCGGTTTCGGCATCCGCACCGCCGAACACGCCGCGAGCATCGCGCGCCTGGCCGACGGTGTGGTGGTGGGTTCGGCGCTGATCGACAAGATCGCCGAGGCGAGCAGTTCCGCTGACGCGGTGCAGGGCGTGCTCGGCCTGTGCCGGCAACTGGCCGAAGGCGTGCGCAACGCTCGCTGAGGATTGCTCTTTTGTAGGAGCATGAAAAAGCCCGGCGCGTGCCGGGCTTTTTCGTTTCAGGCGCGGGTTATTCCACGCTTTCTGCCTGCGGCTCTTCTTCCCCGCCGGCAGCGCCGCCGCCCAGACCAAGACCCTGCGCGGAGCCCATGGCGAAGGCCATGAACTCCGGCACGCTCATGTCCTTGCCGTTGAACTTTACCTGGTCGTTGGCGTAGGCCAGCGAGCTGGACAGGGCGTTGCCGTCGAGCACGGCCCACTGCGAGTTCAGGGCCATGCCACTGAACAGGTCAGTCATGGCGTCGGATTGCTGCTTGAGCGCAACCGGATCGACGCTGCCGGCAGCCTCGCCACCCAGCGAGCCCTGCAGCGCGACGATGTCGCCGATCACCGCCTTGTCCACCTTCAGGTCAGCCTTGAGCGCGGCGAGGATGCTGCGCGCCATCTCGTCCGGCGTAGCGGCGGCAGCGTTGGGCTTGCGCAGGTCGACCGACAGCGAAGCCTTGGCTACGCCGTGGCTGGTCTGCAGGGACAGTTCGTCCAGCGACAGCACCGGCGAGCCTTCCAGCAGGGCCAGGCCCAGGCGCTTGAGTTCCTCTTCCTGCGCCGGGGTCAGCTCGGTGCTTTCCAGGCTGTCCAGGGCCATCTTGTTGTAGGACTCCTTGAAGGTCTTGAGCACGCCCTCGTCGAGGTTGCGCAGGCTCAGGTCCAGCTTCACGCCGCCGATTTCCTGGCCCTGCACCACGACCTTGCCGACGCGGTAGGAAACGCTCTGGTCGAGGCCCTTGCCGCCCTGCTTGAGGGTCTCTTCGACCACGGCGTCGCGCAACTCGACTTCCGGCGCGCCCGGCGACTTGATGTTCAGGCTCTTGATGGTGGCGGAGCTGGGGCCGAGGGCAAAGCCGTTGGCGTTTTCCTTCTTGTCACCCTGCATGCCCAGGTCGCGCAGCTGTACGCGCGCCGGCTGGCCGCTGTTCTCGTCGGTGAAGTCCAGGTCGACCTCGGCGAGGTTGCCCACGGCGCTGACGTCCTTCTTGTCGCCGGAGACGTTGAAGGTGATCTTGGCCGGGGAAAGGCGCAGCTTGTCGCTGTCCTTGGCGAATTCCAGGGCGGCGGTCTCGACGGCGCCTTCCTGCTTCTGGTCGTAATGGATGGTCAGCTCGCCGAACAGCGGAGCCTTGCCGCCAGCGGCGGTGAACAGCGGAGCGGTGAGTTCGTTCTGCTCCAGGGCGAAATGGCTCTGCGCCATGACCGGCGCCAGCTTGCCCGCCGCCAGGCGCGAGGCCGGGAAGGGGCCGTGTTCGAGGCGATCGGTGAAGACGAGGATCTGCGGCGCTTCGCCCTCCTTGCCGGTGAAGGACAGGTTGTAGCGCGCGGTGCTGGAGAACAGGCCGCGCTGGATGTCCACCAGGGTCAGGTGGGCGCCCAGGCCAGGGGCTTCCTGCTCGAACAGTTGGTTGGCTTCGGTGATGCCGCGGTTCACTTCCTGCTCGACACGGCTGCCGGTGTACCAGGCGCCGGCAACGGCAGCGCCGACGATGGCAACGGGGATGGCGATGGCCAGGGCGGTCTTCTTCATGCTGATTCCTTTCAAGTGCGGCCGTACGGGGGACGTCCTGTCGACCGTGATTTTGGGGGTGGCGGCGGGATGCTAGCAGGCGCACTGCCATCACTCCAGCGCCGTTGGCGACCGACTTCACAGCGCCAGCATTGACCCGCAGGGGACGGCTGTCAGGATAGAGCGCTCAGACCGTCCGGGAAGCCCACGCCATGACCCTGCTGCACAGCCTCCACCACGTTGCCCTGATCTGCTCGGACTACCCGCGCTCAAAGCACTTCTACACCCAGGTGCTGGGCCTGAAGGTGGTCGCCGAGACCTACCGCACGGCGCGTGACTCCTGGAAGCTCGACCTGGAGCTGGGCGATGCGCGGCTGGAGCTGTTCTCCTTCCCCGGCGCACCAGCGCGGCCGTCCTACCCCGAGGCGCAGGGGCTGCGCCACCTGGCGTTCGCCGTGGATGACCTGGAGGGCGCGGTGGCCCATCTGCAGAGCCACGGCGTGGCCTGCGAGCCGATCCGCGAGGACGAGCTGACCGGCAAGCGCTTCACCTTCTTCACCGATCCGGATGACTTGCCGCTGGAGCTTTACGAGCGCTGATGCCTCCGGCCAACGCCTTTGTAGGATGGCGTGGAGCGATACCCATCAATTCGGTTCGCCTACAGCATGGGTATCGCTGCGCTCCACCCATCCTACGAAAGTGCCCCTGAATCGGCTCAGGCCGGCACGGCCTCGCTGTCCAACGCCCCGCGCAGGCTCGCCAGGTCGCGCAGCGGCGGCGCGCCGAACAGGCGGCTGTATTCGCGGCTGAACTGCGACGGGCTCTCGTAGCCGACGCGATGCCCGGCCACTGCCACTTCCAGCCCTTCCGACAACAACAGCCGCCGCGCTTCCTGCAAGCGCAGCTGCTTCTGGTACTGCAACGGGCTCAGGGCGGTCACTTCCTTGAAGCGGTGGTGCAGGGTGGACACGCTGAGGTTCACCTCGCGGGCCAGGTCCTCGATACGCAGGGACTTGTCGTAGTTGCGGTTGAGCCACTCGATGGCGCGAGTGACGCGGTGGGTCTGGCTGTCGGTCATCGCCAGGTCGTGCAGCAGGTGGCCCTGCGGGCCCCGCAGCAGGCGGTAGAGGATTTCGCGGACGAACAGCGGCGCCAGCATCTCGATGTCGCGCGGGGTATCCAGCAGGCGCATCAGGCGCAGCAGCGCGTCAAGCACGGTGCAGTCCAGGCGTTGCAGGTAGATGCCCCGGCTGGCCGGGCGCGGCGCACTGCCGGCAAGGCCGGCCTCGGCGATCAGCCGGGTCAGCTCGCCGGGGTCGATGTCCAGTCGGATCGACAGGTAGGGCTTCTCCGGCGAGGCCTCGATCACCTGGCCGGAAACTGGCAGCGTCACCGATACCACCAGCAGGTTGAGTTCGTCGTAGCGATACACCTCGCTGCCCAGGCGCACTTCCTTGCAGCCCTGGGCGATCACGCACAGGGCGGGGCGATAGAGGGTCGGCATGCGGCCCTCGTGGGGGCAGTCGCTGCGGCCGACCAGCAGGGAATCGATGGCGGTCTCGAAGACGCCTTCACCCTGGCAATGGCGCTGGATGATGTCGGCCAGCTCCTGGCGGCCGGCGGCAATGGGATCGTAGGCGGGAACGGACTGGGACATGCACAGGACCTCCAGTGGCGGCGCTCGAAGCTTACGCCCGCGCCGCGTGCGCGAGTGTGACAGTAAGGCAGCCGCTGGAGGATCAGGCAAGCAATCGGCAGGAATGGACAAGCCACAGCTGCATTCACGCACGCACCGCGGCGGTGCATGGCCTGGAAACGACCGGTTACAGAGGTTGGCAAACCTGCCGCAGGATCAGGCAAGAAGCCGACAGCATCCGGATAACGCCCGGGGCTGGCGGGGCCGTACTCTTGCTGTCAGTCGTCCGAGGAGCCACTTCGGACTTCTTCCTGTAACGCGGAGGACAGGACATGCACTGGCAAACCCCCATCGAACACGAATTGCAGATCCACCCCCGGACGGGACACGAGGCGGAACTCGGCGCCCTGATCGACAACCTGGTCGACGGCGCCCGCCGCGCACCGGGGTGCCTGCGCTGCCAGTTGGTCGCCCGTGAGAACGGCCAGCCGTGGCTGCTGCAAGGCAGCTGGCAAGACGAAGACGCCCTGCTGGACTACTTCGCCACGCCCTCATTGCAGCTGCTCGGCGAGGTGCTCTTGTGCCACTGCCGAAGTCTCAGCGGCGGCATAGTGGAAACCCTCGATCAGGCCACCGGAAAGGTGGCCTGAGTCTTTTTAGGTAGAGAGCTTGCAGGTAGAGAGCTTTCAGGCCCTTCAGTACTCCAGGCTCCAGCCCAGGGTGAACGTGCGGCCACGGCCCTGGTAGTCATAGAGATAGGCCGGCCCGTAAGTCGGCGAATAGAACAGTGCGGCGCGCTGGCCCCAGACGGTGCTGTACTGCTTGTCCAGCAGGTTCTGGATACCGGCGCTGAAGGTGCCGAAGCCGGTCTTCTGCTCGCCCATCAGGTCGAAGGTGGTGTAGCCGTCGATCTCGTGGTCCGCATCGTCCTTCAGGTTGAACGCGTGCTGGGCCTGCAGGCGGGCACTGCGCTCACCATCGCCCCAGCCGACGAACGCGGTGGACTTGGACAGCGACGCGTAGCGCGCATCACGCTTGATCCAGTCGCCATCGGCATCCTCTTCTTCCGAACGCACCAGGTGCAGCGTGGTACCACCCTGCCAGCCGTTGTCGAAGTAACGGGTGACCGCGCCCTCGAAGCCGAAGTCGCGGCTCTTCTGGTCTTCCACGTCGATGGTCAGGGTCGCCGCGTCGGTGGTGATGATCTTGTCCGACCAGATGTAGTAGACCGCCGCCTGGGCCTGCCACTGCATGTCGCTGTAGCGCCAGCCGGTCTCGACCTGGCGGCTCTTGATGCCAGCCAGTGGGTTGTCGTCCACCGACAGACCGGCCTTGCCGTAGTACTTGGCCGGGTCGGGCAGGTCGAAGCCTTCGCTGTAGTTGGTCCAGACCTGATGGCCGTTCTTGAAGTCGTAGATCGCGCCGAGGTTGAACAGGTTGACCTGGTAGTCGTTGCTGCCGCCGGGCACGCCTTTGAAGTCATCCACCTCGACGTCCATCTTCTGGTGGCGCGCGCCGCCGGAGAGGGTCAGGTTGTCGGTGGCCTTCCAGTCCAGCTGGCCGTAGAAGGACAGGCCATCGACGACGTAGCTCGGATAGCGCGGTGCGCTGCTGGCGGTTTCCAGGTCCAGGCCGCCGCTCTCGGAGGACAGACGCTGGTCGAAGACCTTCTGCTCGGCGTTGAAGCGCTCGTGGTCGAGGTCCACGCCGTAGGTGAACTTCAACGCATCCCACTGCTTGCTGAACAGGCCCTTCAGGCCGCTGACCTCGAAGTTCTGCTGCGAGCCGGCGAAGTACACACCCTTGGAGCCGGTCGGCTTGCCGGTGTTGTAGTAGGGGAACGGATAGAAGTTGTCGTCTTCCTTGCGGTAGTACGCCTGCAGGTAGAAGTCCTGCTCCAGCAGGTTGCTGTGGTGGTAGTTGGCGTTGAGCAGCACGCGGCGCGAGCGCGGCTCCAGGTCGGTGTCCAGGCCGCTGCGGATTTCCGCATCTTCCAGGTTCGACGGGCCCTGGTACTTCAGGTTGGGAAAGTAGATGCCGGTGCTGCCGTCGTTGCCCGAATCGTAGTACTGCGCCAGCAGGTCGAGGCTCTGCTCGTCGGTGAATTGCGCGGTGAGGTTGCCCATCACGTCGACGGTGCGGTTGTACTGCAGGTCGGTCTGGGTGTTGTCGATGAAGATCTGGTTGCCGCCGCCGTCGTAGAAGGCTTCGTTCTTCTCCGCTGAAATCCCCAGGCGGCCGGCCACGCGGTCATTGCCGCCGCTGACGGACTGCGCGGCGCGAGTGGACAGGTCATCGCTGTTGTTGAAGCCGCTGGTGGCGCCCAGTTGCGTCTCGAAGCGCGCATCACCGGCCGCGCCCTTCTTGGTGATGATGTTGATGATGCCGCCGGTGGCGCCGCCGCCGTAGATCGCGCTGGCGCCGGAGAGCACCTCGATGCGCTCGACGTTGAACGGCGAGATGCTGTCGAACTGGCGCGACAGGCCGCGCGAGCTGTTCTGGCTGACGCCGTCGATCATCACCAGCACGTTGCGCCCGCGCATGTTCTGGCCGTAGTTGGTGCGGCCCTCGGGCGCCAGGTCAAGGCCGGGAACCAGCTTTCCCACGGCCTCCTTCAGGCTGACGCCGGTATCGAGCTGTTCGCGCAGCTGGGTCTGGTCGACCACCCAGACGGTGCCGGGGATCGAGCTGATATCGGTGGGCGTGCGCGCCGCCACGCTGATCTGCATCGGCGCCAGGCTCAGGGCGGCGGAGTCGTCCTTCTCGCGCTTGAGCAGCACGGTGCGCTCGTCGGTGAAGCGCCAGCTCACACCGCTGCCGGAAAGCAGTTGGTTGAGCGCTTCCTCGGGGGTGTAGGTGCCGTCCAGCCCTTCGCTCTGCAGGCCCTGGATGTCCTCGGAATTGAACAGCAGGTGCAGCCCGGCCTGGTCGGCGAACTGGGTCAGCGCACTGTCCAGGCTGCGCGGGGCGATATGCAGCTCGACGGCGGCAGCGTTCGCGGCATGGACGACGGGCGCGGCGGCGCCAAGCAGGGAAGCGAGCAGGATCGCGCGGTGCAGCGGGGAAGGACGGTAATGCATGCGGGTGAAATCCGTTCTTGTGTGGGCAGGGTCGCGTATTGAGAATTTTTCGCGTTCCTGCCTACGACGAAACGGTCCTGCAAACCTTGCAGTGCTGAATGAAAAATATTTTCATTTTCTTGGCGCAGAACGAGACTTCACCTGTAGGAGCGAGCTTGCTCGCGAACCGCCCTGCCTCGGAGTCGCCGGGAAATCCGTTCGCGAGCAAGCTCGCTCCTACACGAAGAACGGTCAGGTTTTTCGGGCGGGGCGGATCAGCACCAGCCAGGGCATATGGGTGACCTTCACCGGCTGCAGGCGCTCCAGGGTCTTGAGCAAGGCATCCGGGTCCTTGAGGTCGAACACGCCGCTGACCTTGTGCTGGCGCAGCGCGCTATCGGTCAGCACGATGCGGCCCGGCACGTAGCGCTCCAGCTCGTCCAGCACCTCGCCCAGCGGGCGCTGGTTGAAGATCAGCTTGCCGCGCTGCCAGGCGCTGGCACTGGACAGGTCCAGCGGCTGCGCCGGCTCGGGCGCGGCGCGCTCGCGGTAACTCAGGCGCTCGCCGGCGGACAGCCGCACCGGCGCGCTGCCGGCGCTGTTCACCTGCACCACGCCTTCGGTCACGTCGACGCGCACCTGCGGCCCACGGCTGTCCACATCGAAGCGCGTACCCACGGCGCGCACCTCGCCGCCCCTGGCCTCGACGATGAAGGGCCGCGCGGCATCCTTCGCCACCTCGAACAAGGCTTCGCCGGTGTGCAGGCGCAGGCGCCGCTGCTGCGGGCTGAAGTCGACGGACAAGGCGCTGTCACTGTTCAGCCACACTCGGCTGCCATCGGCCAGCTGCAGCATCCGCCGTTCACCCGTGCGGGTCGCGTAGTCGGAATACAGCCCGGCCAGCGGCTCGGGCAGTGCGATGGTGACGGCGATTGCCGCGACACAGGCGGCAGCGGCCAGCGCCAGCCAGCGACGCGGGCGCCGGGCGCGGCGGCGGTAATCCTCGGCGTGGCGGGTTTCCGGCAAGGCCCCCCACAGCGCCTCGGCCTCGCGAGCGGCACGCTCGTGTTCCGGGCTCTGCCCGCGCCAGCGCAGGAACTCCATGCGCTCGCCAGCACCGGCGCTGCCCGCATGCAGCTGCACCAGGCGCTCGATGGCTTCATCGCCCAGCAGGTTCTGTTCGACGCGGCTCATGGCGCGTCTCCCTGGCGCTGCGCCCAGTCACGGCAATGGCGCATGGCCTGGACGATGTACTTGCCCACCATGCTCTCGGAAACGCCCAGGCGCTGGGCGATCTGCGCGTGGGTGAGGCCGTCGAGGCGGTTCATCAGCAACGCCTGGCGGGCATTGGCGGGCAATTGGTCGAGGGCGGCGTCGAGGTGCTCCAGCGCCTCATGGGCGAGCAGGCGGTGCTCCAGCCCGGACGCGGGATCGCTGAGGTCATCCGCGACGGCTTCATCGACATGCAGCTCGGCCAGCCGGCCCTCGCGGCGCAGGCTGTCGATGGCGATGTTGCCGGCGACGCGGAACAGGTAGGCGCGCGGGTCCTGCACCTCGGCTTCGGCAGGGTGGTCGGCCAGGCGCAACCAGGTGTCCTGGGCCACGTCTGCCGCGCGCTGGTTATCGCCCAACCGCCGCGCAAGGAAGCGCATCAGGTCCGCGTAATGCGCCTGGAAGCTCTGCAGCAGGGAGGAGGAGGCGAAGCGCCGCATGATGGCCGAAATACCCCGAAAAACCGGCCAACGTCTGTCCGACCGATGCGAAGGGACGGCAGCATACACCGAATCGAGAATTATTATCGAATGCAAAAACGTGTCAGCTCGTGAACGGCGAGAGGTCCAGCGGACGTACTTCGCCCATCCATAGACCGTGATCGCGGTGATCGCGCAGGTCATCGCCCGTGTTGGGGTGGACGAAGATCACCAGGCCATCGCGATTCAGCGCCAGCCACGGCACCAGGGTGGCGAAGGTGGCGTTGTCGAAGGCCAGCTGGCAGCTCCAGTCCGGATGCGGCCCCACCGGGCGCTCGTGCACCCGGCCCATCTTCGCGCCGAAGCGGCTGGCCGCCTCTTCGCACAGGGCGCGGGCACGCGCGAGGCTGCTCGCGTCGAAATAGACGTGGGCGTGGAAATCCTTGATCGGGGTGTCGTTCATCGGTCCTGCTCCAGTTCCGCCTGCAGCCAGTCGACGAAGCGCTGCACCAGGCGCATGCGCCGTTTGCGTTCCGGCAGCACGGCGTAATAGCCGAATCGCGATTGCAGCGACCCGGCGATGGGCCGGCACAGTAACCCCTGTTCCAGCAGTTCGTCGACCAGGTGCCGCCAGCCGATGGCCACGCCCTGCCCGGCGATGGCCGCCTGGATCAGCAGGGTGTAGTTGTCGAAGCGCAACCCGGCCGGGCCCGGCGCCGAGTCGATGGCCAGTTCGCGATAAACGCCAGTCCAGTCGAACCACCGACTGGAGGCTTCGGGTTTCAGGTGCAGCGTCGGCAAGGCCGTGAGCGCCTGGGGCGACAGCGGCAGTTCGCGGCCTGCCACCAGGCGCGGGCTGCACACCGGGAATACTTCCTCGCTGAACAGCCGCAGCGCTTCGCCATGCTTGAAGCGCCCGTCACCGAAGGCAATGGCGACATCGATGTCGCTGCGCAGGGAAATCGGGCTGCGATCACTGCTGATCAAACCGACATCCAGCTCCGGGTGTGCCTGGCGGAAGCGCGGCAGGCGCGGCATCAGCCAGTAGGCGGCGAAGGCGAAGTCGGTGGCGACCTGCAGCACTTCGTGGGGGTTTTTCGCGGTCACCGCAGCGATGCCGGCGTCGATGCTCTCCAACCCCGCCTGAACGTGCTGCTGCAGCACCTGCCCACTTTCGGTCAAGGCGATGCCGCGGTGGATGCGGTCGAACAGGCGCACTGCCAGCAGCTTCTCCAGGCGCTTGATCTGCTGGCTGACCGCCGGCTGGGTGGTGCCCAGCTCACCGGCGGCGGCGGTGAAGCTCAGCAGCCGGGCCGCGGACTCGAACACGCGCAGCAGTTCCAGCGGCACGCTCAAGACTGGCTCACGCATAAGTGGACGTTATCCGAAGCATGCCGTGCCATGCGCTTTACCCCGTATTCAGCAGGAAACAGACTCATGACCAACAGCATCCCATAACAGCGCCAACAGGATAAGCCCAACGCCATGAAGCGCCCGAACATTCTCTTCATCATGGCCGACCAGATGGCCGCGCCGCTCCTGCCCTTCTACGACGCCCAGTCGCCGATCAAGCTGCCTCACCTCTCGCGCCTCGCCGGTGAAGGCGTGGTGTTCGACTCGGCCTACTGCAACAGCCCGCTCTGCGCGCCCTCGCGCTTCACCCTGGTCAGCGGCCAGTTGCCGACCAAAATCGGCGCCTGGGACAACGCCGCCGATTTTGCCGCCGACATCCCCACCTACGCGCACTACCTGCGCCGCCTGGGCTACCGCACCGCGCTGTCGGGCAAGATGCATTTCTGCGGCCCGGACCAGTTGCACGGCTACGAAGAACGCCTGACCAGCGACATCTACCCCGCCGACTATGGCTGGGCGGTGAACTGGGACGAGCCGGACGTGCGCCCGAGCTGGTACCACAACATGTCCTCGGTGCTACAGGCCGGCCCGTGCGTGCGCACCAACCAGCTCGACTTCGACGAGGAAGTGGTGTTCAAGGCGCGCCAGTACCTCTACGACCATGTGCGCGAACACCCCGAGCAGCCGTTCTGCCTCACCGTGTCCATGACCCACCCGCACGACCCCTACACCATCCCGCGCGAGTACTGGGACCTGTACCGCGACGAGGACATCCCGCTGCCCTCGGTAGAGATCGCCCAGGGCGAGCAGGACCCGCACTCGCAGCGGCTGCTCAAGGTGATCGACCTGTGGGGCCAGAAGATGCCCGAGGAGAAGGTACGCGCCGCCCGCCGCGCCTACTTCGGCGCGTGCAGCTATGTCGATGCGCAGATCGGCGCGCTGCTGCGCACCCTGGAGGATTGCAACCTGAGCGATGACACGCTGATCGTGTTCTCCGGCGACCACGGCGACATGCTGGGCGAGCGCGGCCTCTGGTACAAAATGCACTGGTTCGAGATGGCCGCCCGTGTGCCGCTGCTGGTGCACGCGCCCAGGCGTTTCGCGCCACGCCGGGTCGGCGAATCAGTGTCCACCGTCGACCTGCTGCCAACCCTCGTCGAGCTGGCCGGCGGGCAGGTCGAGCCCGGCGTCGACCTCGACGGCCGCTCGCTGCTGCCACACCTGCAAGGCGTTGGCGGCCACGACGAGGTGATCGGCGAATACACCGCCGAAGGCACCGTCAGCCCGCTGATGATGATCCGCCGCGGCGACTTCAAGTTCATCTACTCCGAGCAGGACCCGTGCCTGCTGTTCGACGTGAAGAACGACCCACGCGAACTGGAAAACCTCATGGATTCGCCGGCCCACGCCAATCGGGTACGCGACCTGCTGGGTGAAGCCCGCGCGCGCTGGGACGTGCCGGCCATCACCCGGCAAGTGCTGGCCAGCCAACGCCGTCGCCGGCTGGTGGCCGACGCGCTGACCCATGGCACGCTGAAAAGCTGGGACCACCAACCCATGGTCGACGCCAGCCAGCAGTACATGCGCAACCACATCGACCTCGACGATCTGGAGCGCCGCGCGCGCTATCCGCAACCGAAATAACAACCACAACACGCCGAAGGGGAAGGGAGCATGAAGAACACCGTACGAAGAGCATCGACGCTGTTGCTGGCCGGCGCACTCGCGCTGGGCGGCCCGCTGGCCCGGGCCGAAGATGAAGCCTGCAGTACGGTGAAACTGGCCGATCCGGGCTGGACCGACATCGCCGTCACCAACGGCATCGCCGCCTTCCTCCTCGAAGGCCTGGGCTACCAGGTGAAAATCGACACCCTCTCGGTGCCCATCACCTACGGCGGCCTGCGCGACGGCCAGGTAGACGCCTTCCTCGGCAACTGGATGCCGGCGCAGCAGGGGTTCCACGACCAGTTCATCGCCAGCAAGCAGGTCACCCAGCTGGCGAAGAACCTGCAGGGCACCGAGTTCACCCTGGCCGTGCCGACCTACGTGTGGGACGCCGGGGTGAAGACCTTCGCCGATCTGGACCAGCATGCCGACCAGTTCAACAGGAAGGTCTACGGCATCGGCTCCGGCGCGCCGGCCAACCAGTCGATCCGGAAGATGATCAGCGGCGACGAATTCGGCCTGGCCGACTGGAAGCTGGTGGAGTCCAGCGAGCAGGCGATGCTCGCCGAGGTGGGCCGCGCGGTGAAGCGCGAGCGCTGGATCGTCTTCCTCGGTTGGACGCCGCACCCGATGAACGTGAAGGTCGACATGAAGTACCTCAGCGGCGGCGAGAAGTACTTCGGCAGCACCGGCAGCGTGTTCACCGTGACGCGCAACGGCTACGCCGAGCAGTGCCCGAACAGCGGCAAGCTGCTGGCGAACCTGTCCTTCGACCTGAAGATGGAGAACGCCATCATGGCCGAGGTGCTGGAGAAGAATATGAAGAACCCCGACGCGGTGAAGGCCTGGATCAAGGCCAATCCGCAGAGCCTCGACACCTGGCTTGAAGGCGTGAAGACCCGCGACGGCGGTGACGCGCTGGCCGCCGTGAAGGCCAAGCTGTAGGCCTTCGATGGAACGTCTGATCCGCCTGCTGCCCTTCATTGCCTGGCTGCCGCAGGTCACGGGGCGCGATGTGCGCCGTGACCTGGGCGTCGGCCTTTCCGGTGCAGTGCTCGCCCTGCCGCAGTCCATGGCCTATGCGCTGATCGCCGGGCTGCCGGCGGAGTACGGCTTGTACGCAGCGATGCTGCCGGTGCTGATCGCCTGCCTGTGGGGCTCGTCGAAGCACATGGTCGGCGGGCCGACGGCGGCGATTTCGGTGGTGCTGTTCACCGCCATCGCCCCGCTGGCGCCGCCGGGCAGCGCGCAGTTCATCCAGTACGCGCTACTGCTGACCTTCCTCGCCGGGCTGTTCCAATGGCTGCTGGGCATGCTGCGATTCGGCGTGCTGGTGAACTTCGTCTCGCACTCGGTGCTGCTGGGCTTTACCTGCGGCGCCGCGCTGGTGATCGTCATTGGCCAGTTGCCCTATCTGCTCGGGATCACCACGAGCGGGCAGGGCACGGCGTTGACCAGTGCCGCCGCGCTGTGGTGGAAGCTGGCGGATTTCCACGGGCCTTCGTTGCTGGTCGGCCTGTTTAGCCTGGCGCTGAGTCTGATGGTGAAACGCCTGTGGCGGCGCGGGCCAGCGCTGCTGGTCGGCCTGATCGGCGCCAGCACACTGGTCTGGACGATGCCGGCGACCTTTGCCGGTGTCGCCAGGGTCGCCGCCTTCCGCAGCGCACTGCCGCCATTCAGCCCGTTGCCGTTCGACCTGTCGGCGATTGCCCAGTTGCTCCCCGCCGCCGTGGCCTGCGGCATGCTCGGGCTGGTGACCAGCCTATCGATTGCCCGCGCACTGGCGACCCGCTCGCATCAGCCGCTGGATGCCAATCAGGAGGTGCGTGCACAGGGGTTGTCCAACCTGATCGGGCCGTGGCTGTCCGGCACGCTGTCCGCTGGCTCCTTCACCCGCTCCGGGCTGAACCAGGATGCCGGCGCGCGCACGCCGCTGGCCGGGGTCTTCTCGGCACTGTGGGTGGCGCTGCTGGCGGTGGCGGGCGCTGGATTGATCACGCACATTCCGTTGCCGGCCATGGCCGCCGGCATCCTGCTGATCTGCTGGAATCTGGTTGATCGCCCGGCTTTGCGCGCCTTGTGGAAAGGCAGCCGCGCGGAATCCCTGGTGATGCTGCTGACCCTCGGCGCCACGCTGCTGCTGCCGCTGCAGAATGCCATCTACGCGGGCGTGCTGGCCTCGCTGTTCTTCTACCTCAAGCGCACCTCGCAGCCGCGCGTGCAGCACTGGGAGCGCGAGGACGAGGAGGTGCTGCGCATCGAAGGCTCGATCTTCTTCGGCGCCTGCGACTACCTGCAGAAACGGATGCAGCACAGCCGCAGCGAACGCCTCGTGCTGGACGCCCACCACGTCAACTTCATCGATTTCGCCGGCGCGCAGATGCTTCAGCAGGAGGCTCGGCGCCTCGCGAGCGAAGGCCGCTGTCTGGTACTGCGCAACGCCCGGCCACGGGTGCGCGCGGAGCTGGAAAGGCAGATGGGGAAGGGCGCAGTGTTGCAGGTCGAGGAATAGAGCCGGCAGCCACTGTCGGAGCCCACTCCCAAATCGGTGTTCAGCCCTTGAGCTGCGCCCTCAGCTCATCCAGCACCGGCGCCGAATCCGGCCGTACGCCGCGCCACAGCAGGAAGGCTTCCGCCGCCTGTTCCACCAGCATGCCCAGCCCGTCGATGCAGCGCGCCGCACCGTGTTCGGCAGCCCAGCGGTTGAAGGCGGTCACGTCCTTGCCGTACATCATGTCGTAGCAGACGGTGTGGCCCGGCTCGATCAAAGCGGGAGCAATGGGCGGCAGCTCGCCGGCAAGGGAAGCCGAGGTGCCGTTGACGATCAGGTCGAAGGGCTCGGCGCGCAGATCGAATCCGCCGCCGCGCACATTACCCAGGTCCTTGAACTCCTCGGCCAGTTGCTCAGCCTTGAACGCGGTGCGGTTGGCAATGACGATGCAGGCCGGCTGCTCGGCGAGGAAGGGTTCGAGAATGCCGCGTACCGCGCCGCCGGCGCCCAGCACCAGGATGCGCGCGCCGCGCAGTACGACCCCGTGATTCACTGTCAGGTCGCGGGTCAGCCCGGCGCCATCGGTGTTGTCACCCAGCAGGCCGCCGCCTTCCAGCTTCTTCAGGGTATTCACCGCACCGGCCCGGCGCGCGCGTTCGCTCAGCTCGGTGGCCAGGCGGTAGGCGTCTTCCTTGAACGGCACGGTGACGTTGCCGCCCAGGCCCTCAACGAAGAACTCGCGGGCGTTCCCGGCGAAGTCATTCAGCGGCGCCAAGCGCGCGTCATAGCTCAGCACCTGGCCGGTCTGCTCGGCGAACAGGCGGTGAATCTGCGGCGACTTGCTGTGGCCGATGGGGTTGCCGAAGACGCAGTAGCGGTCCATGGGAAGTCCTGGAGCGAGAAGATTGGAAAGGTCAGGAGCTTGCCGGGTTTTCTATCGGGGTGCCAGACCAGGTTCGCGAGCAAGCTCGTTCCTACTGGCAGCTCCGAAGCCGCTCTTGTAGGAGCGAGCCTGCTCGCGAACGCCCCGAAAGATGACGGTCAGGCCTGCGCCAACCAGTCCCGATCCGTGAGGAAGTACTCGGTCAGGCGCGCTTCCTCGCTGCCCGGTTCCGGCTTCCAGTCGTAGCCCCAACGTACCTGCGGCGGCAGGGACATGAGGATCGACTCGGTACGCCCACCCGACTGCAGGCCGAACAGGGTGCCGCGGTCATAGACCAGGTTGAACTCGACGTAGCGGCCGCGGCGGAAGGCCTGGAACTCGCGCTGCTGCTCGGTGTACGGGGTGTCCTTGCGCTTGCGCACGATAGGCAGATAAGCATCGATGTAGGCATCGCCGATGGCCCGCAGGAAGGCGAAGCTGGTGTCGAAATCCCACTGGTTCAGATCGTCGAAGAACAGACCGCCGACACCGCGCGGCTCGTTGCGGTGCTTGATGTGGAAGTAGCGGTCGCACCACTCCTTGTAGCGCGGGTAGACGTCCTCGCCGAAGGGTGCGCAGGCGTCGCGGGCGACCTGGTGCCAGAGCACGCAGTCTTCTTCGTGGGCGTAGTAGGGCGTCAGGTCGAAACCGCCGCCGAACCACCACACAGCCTCTTCGCCTTCCTTCTCGGCAATGAAGAAGCGCACATTGGCGTGGGAGGTCGGCACGTGGGGGTTGGTCGGGTGAATCACCAGCGACACGCCCAGCGCCTGGAAGCCACGGCCGGCCAGTTCCGGACGGTGTGCGCTGGCGGAGGGCGGCAAACCGCTGCCGAATACATGGGAGAAATTCACCCCGCCTTTCTCGATCAGGGCACCGTCGCCGATCACCCGCGTACGACCGCCGCCGCCGGCCGGACGCTGCCAGGCGTCTTCGACGAAGCGTGCGCTGCCGTCCTCGGCTTCGAGTGCGGCGCAGATGCGGTCTTGCAGGTCGAGCAGGTAGGCCTTCACGGCCTCGATGCGGTCGGTCACGAGAATCACCTTGGAGCGGGAAAGCCACGCGTGGCGCGGGCCGGAGCGGGATTTAAGAGCGAAAACGGGCGCAAGCATACCATCGCCGCCGGCAAAGCTGGTCTTGACGGCCGTCAAGCTGGCGGCTTGGATGAAAGTCTTTTCCCCGGCGAGGCAGAGCCTCGCGCCATCAGGAGAGCGACATGGCCATGCGTGTTCAATTCGCCAAGACCGGCGGTCCGGAAGTCCTCGAAATCGTCGACTACACCCCCGCCGAGCCCGGTCCCAACGAGGTGCGGGTGCGCAACCGCGCCATCGGCCTGAATTTCATCGATACCTACTACCGTAGCGGCCTGTATCCCGCACCGGCGATGCCGTCCGGGGTTGGCACCGAAGGCGCCGGCGAGGTGGAGGCGGTGGGCAGCGCGGTGACCAACGTGAAGGTCGGCGACCGCGTCGGCTACGCCACCGGCCCGCTGGGCGCCTACAGCGAGCAGCACACGCTGCCGGCCGCCAGCGTGGTGAAGCTGCCCGATGCGATCACCTTCGAGCAGGCCGCCGCCGTCATGCTCAAGGGCCTGACCGTGCAGTACCTGCTGCGCCAGACCTACAACGTGCAGCCGGGCCAGACCATCCTCTGGCACGCGGCCGCCGGCGGCGTCGGGCTGATCGCCTGCCAGTGGGCCAAGGCCATCGGCGCACACCTGATCGGCACCGTCAGCTCGGCGGCCAAGGCGGCGCTGGCGAAATCCCACGGTGCCTGGCAGACCATCGACTACAGCCACGAGAACGTGGTCGAGCGCGTGCTGGCGCTGACCGATGGCAAGAAGTGCCCGGTGGTCTACGACTCGGTGGGCAAGGATACCTGGCTGACTTCGCTGGACTGCACCGCGCCGCGCGGCCTGGTAGTGAGCTTTGGCAACGCCTCCGGCCCGGTGGACGGGGTGAACCTGGGCATCCTCTCGCAGAAGGGCTCGCTCTACGTCACCCGCCCGACGCTGTTCGGCTACGCCAGCACGCCGGAACGCCTGCAAGCCATGGCGGACGACCTGTTCGACATGATCACCAGCGGCAAGGTGAAGGTGGAGATCAACCAGCGCTTCAGTCTGGCCGAGGCGGCCAAGGCGCAGACGGAGCTGGCGGCGCGGCGTACCACCGGCTCGACCATTCTGCTGCCCTGACCGGAACAGCGCTCGCGAGCAAGGGCTAGGCGCCCCCTCGGTCCTACAGGGTGCGGCGGTATCGCTTTTTGTAGGAGCGAGCTTGCTCGCGAACCGGGTCGCGTCGTGGTGACCGGCTTACGACGGGCGAACGGTCTCGCCGGTGCGCAGGTCGCGGATCAGGCTGGGATTGCGGCGCCCGCCCAGGGCGCCGCCGAGCACGCCGTCCAATTCGCCCCGGAAGTACTGCTCGACGCGCAGGCGGCTGCGCGCGGCGGGGCGGCCGGCGGGGTTGGCCGATGTGGAGATCAGCGGGCCGGTGTAGCGGCACAGTTCGCGCACCAGCGGATGATCGGTGACGCGCAGGGCAACGGTCTCGTGCTCGCCGGTCACCCACTCGGGCAGGCGCCCCTGGTGCGGCACCAGCCAGGTGTTGGGGCCGGGCCAACTGGCGGCGAGCTTGTCCTGCCAGGGTCCGGGCAAGTCGTCGAGGAGGAAGTCGAACTGGCGGATATCGCCGGCCACCACGATCATGCCTTTTTCCACCGGCCGCGCCTTGATCGCCAGCAGGCGGTACACGGCGTCGGCGTTCCACGGGTCGCAGCCCAGGCCCCAGACGGCTTCGGTCGGATAAGCGATCACACCGCCATCGCGCACGACCTGAGCCATGCGCTGGGTACGCCAGTTGCTGTACATCGGGAACTCCTCGGATCTGCGATGCGCGGCAGTTTACGTGCTCAGGGAGCGCGATGCACCCAGACCCCGGCTTCGCAGGTAACCCGTCCGTCCAGCTCCAGTTCGGTCAACGCCACCAGTACGTCAGGCAACGCCAGGCCGCTGCGCAATGCCAACTGCTCGCTGCTGTGTGGCGCGGCGCGGAGCAGGTCGACCAGCGGGTGGGGCGGCAGAGCCGGCGCGCGCTCCAGCGCCGACGCGCTGCGTGTCCAACCCTGCAGGCCGTCGAGGATGTCCTCGACTGTCTCCACCAGCGTCGCGCCCTGGCGGATCAGTTCGTGGCAGCCACGGGCGCCGGGATGATGGATCGAGCCGGGAATCGCATACACCTCGCGGCCCTGCTCAGCGGCCAGGCGCGCCGTGATCAGGGAACCGCTGGACGGGCTGGCCTCCACCACCAGGGTGCCCAACGACAGGCCACTGATGATCCGGTTGCGCCGGGGGAAGTTCGAAGCCTGGGGCGCGCTGTTCAACGGCAGCTCGGAAATCACGGCGCCGCCTTGCTCGACGATGCGTTTCGCCAGCCCGAGATGACGACGCGGATAGAGGCGCTCAAGGCCTGTACCCAGTACGGCAACGGTCTTTCCGCCGGCCTCCAGCGCACCTTCATGGGCTGCACCATCGATCCCCAGGGCCAGCCCACTGGTGATCACGAAACCGCCGCCGGCCAGGCTGCGAGCGAAGGCTCGCGCCGTATCCAGCCCCGGTTTGCTGGCCCGGCGGCTCCCGACCATCGCCAGTTGCGGCCGCTCCAGCAGGTTCGGCTCGCCGGCCAGGAACAGCAGCGGCGGCGCATCGCCCAGCTCGGCGAGCAGGGCGGGGTAGCCGGGTGCATCCCACATGACCAGATGATGCTCGGCGGCCTCCAGCCAGTGCAGCACCTCTGCTGCCTGCTCGCGGATGGACGCATCGCGGCGCGGTTCGGCGCAGGCGGCCGGCAACCCGAGCGAACGCCAGGCGGCCGCCGGCGCACTGAGGGCAGCGGACGCCGAACCGAAGGCCTCCAGCAGACGATGAAAACGACGCGGTCCCAGCTCGGGCAGGGCGTGCAGGCGCAGCCGCGCTTCGAGCTCGGCGGGTGAAAGGGTCGGGGCAACGGGCATGGCGCAATCCTTGGCGTGCGGAAGACCCCCGGACTATGCCGCGCCGGCCTGGGCCTTCGCTGTCGGACCCTTCCGGATCACGCCCAACAAAAAACCCCGCCGGAGCGGGGTTTCTTCAAGTCACTTGCGCATCAGGGGTTCAGGACGCGGTCGTTGACTTCCAGCGAGCGGGTAGCGGTCAGCACCAGCCCGTAGCTCAGGCGGTTGTAGGTGCGGAAGACCATCACCAGGCCCGAGCGCTCGTCCGGGATCTTCACCATTTCGTCGGTGACACGATCGCGGACGGTCTCGCCCAGCTTGTAGATGGCCAGCACGTTGCCTTCGGCCAGGCCGTCGCGGGTGCCCTTGTCGATGGTCACCACATCGTACTTGCCGATCTGGGTCACGCCGCGCGGCACATCGATGATGGTGCCCTTGATCGGGGTGCTCGGCTCGCTGGGCATGAAGGTGGAGGTGATCGCGCGCTCCTCGGTGGGGAACAGTCGATCGCCCGAACGGACTTCCTGGGTGGTGCGGGTCAGCATCAGGGTGGCGACGTCGCCTTCCTTGGCCGTGACGTTGGCACCGCCTACGTCCATGGCGTCGATGCCCAGGACTTCGTTGGTCTCCGGGTCGGTGTAGACCTTGGCCTGGCGGAAGATGCCATAGCTGTTCTCTTCCGACAGCGAGTTACCGCGAGCGTAGGCACGGTCGCCGGCGCCGCTGATCACGCTCTCCTGGTCGCCAGCGACCACGTAGGGGGCGTTGGAGAAGTCGGCGTCGCTATCGACGATGCGGTTGGAAAGCAGGAAGGCGTTGATCTTGTCCAGCGGGATGGTCGGGATCGCCTCGGCGATCGGGGTGCTGCGCACCCGCGGCGACAGCTTGATGGTCCCGCGCGACTCGCCGCGATTGAGCATCAGGCGCGGCTGGCCATCGATGTACACCAGGCTCAGCACGTCACCCGGGTAGATCAGGTGCGGGTTCTGAATCTGCGGATTCACCTGCCAGATTTCCGGCCACTTCCACGGCTTGCTGAGGAACTTGCCGGAGATGTCCCAGAGGGTGTCGCCCTTCACTACGGTATAACGATCCGGATGGCCGTCCTTGAGCTGCACGGCAGCCTGCGCCACCCCGCCTGCGGCGAGCAGCAGCAGGGCGAGTAGTGTTTTCCTCATGCGGTGAATCCCTTTATTATGTGTACACATGAAACGCCTGGAAGCCGCCCCTACCGCGCTTTCCAGCCGTTTTTCGATGCTGCTCAGCATATTAGCAGCCGATTTTGACTTTATTCCACAAGTGCATCACAAACGCATATGGCCATTCTGAACATTCTCGAATTCCCCGATCCGCGCCTGCGGACCATCGCCAAGCCGGTCACGGTCTTCGATGACGCCCTGCGCACGCTGATCGACGATATGTTCGAGACCATGTACGAAGCGCCCGGCATCGGTCTGGCGGCGACGCAGGTCAACGTGCACAAGCGTGTCGTGGTGATGGACCTGTCCGAAGACAAGTCCGAGCCCCGGGTCTACATCAACCCCGAGTTCGACTACCTCACCGAGGAAATGGACCAGTACCAGGAAGGTTGCCTGTCGGTGCCCGGCTTCTACGAAAATGTAGACCGCCCGCAGAAGGTGCGGATCAAGGCCCAGGACCGCGACGGCAATTCGTTCGAGGAAGAGGCCGAGGGCCTGCTCGCCGTGTGCATCCAGCACGAATGCGATCACCTGAACGGCAAGCTGTTCGTCGACTACCTGTCCAACCTCAAGCGCGACCGCATCCGCAAGAAGCTGGAAAAGCAGCACCGGCAACAGGCGTGACCCCATCTCCCAAAGGCTTGCCCCGGCAAGCCTTTTCTTTTTGAAGAGCCCGATATGAGCCAAGCACTGCGCATCGTCTTCGCCGGCACCCCGGAATTCGCCGCCGAGCACCTCAAGGCCCTGCTGGATACGCCGCACGAGATCGTCGCCGTCTACACCCAGCCGGACCGCCCGGCCGGCCGCGGCCAGAAGCTGATGCCCAGCCCGGTCAAGCAGCTTGCCGTGGACCATTGCCTGCCGGTTCTGCAGCCGCCGACCCTGCGCGACCCAGCCGCCCAGGCGGAGCTAGCCGCGCTCAAGCCGGACCTGATGGTGGTGGTTGCCTACGGGCTGATCCTGCCGCAGGCGGTGCTGGATATCCCGCGCCTGGGCTGCATCAACAGCCACGCCTCGCTGCTGCCGCGCTGGCGCGGCGCCGCGCCGATCCAGCGCGCGGTGGAAGCCGGCGACGCCGAGAGCGGCGTCACCGTGATGCAGATGGAAGCCGGCCTGGACACCGGGCCGATGCTGCTCAAGGTCGGCACGCCGATTTCAGCCGAGGATACTGGCGGCAGCCTGCACGACCGCCTCGCCGAGCTGGGCCCGAAGGCGGTGGTCGAGGCCATCGCCGGCCTCGCCGCCGGTACGCTCAGGGGCGAGGTGCAGGACGATACCCTGGCCACCTACGCACACAAGTTGAACAAGGAAGAGGCACGCATCGACTGGTCGCGCCCGGCCGACGAGCTGGAGCGCCGCATCCGTGCCTTCACGCCGTGGCCGGTTTGCCACACCACGCTCGGTGACGCCGCGCTGAAAGTACTTGGCGCCAAGCCCGCGCCAGGCAAGGGCGAACCGGGCAAGATCCTCGACGCCAGCCGCGACGGCCTGCTGGTCGCCTGCGGGGAAGGCGCGCTGCTGCTGACCCGCCTGCAATTGCCTGGCGGCAAGCCGCTGGCCTTCGCCGACCTGTTCAACAGCCGCCGCGAACAGTTTGCCGCTGGCCAGACGCTTGGCCAGCAAGGGCCGGACGCATGAGTACCAATCCTCGCCTGGCGGCGGCCCGCGCGCTGGCCGCCGTGCTTGCCGGCCGCGCCTCGCTGGGCAGTTCGCTGCCGACCCAACTGGAGAACGTCGAGCCGCGCGACCGCGGCCTGGTGCAGGAGCTGGCCTTCGGCAGCGCCCGCTGGCAGCCGCGCCTGTCCACCCTCGCCGCACGCCTGCTGCAGAAGCCGTTCAAGGCCGGCGACCGTGACGTCGAGGCGCTGCTGCTGGTCGGCCTGTACCAGCTGCTCTACACCCGCATTCCACCGCACGCGGCCATTGGCGAGACCGTCGGCTGCGCGGACAAGCTGAAGAAGCCCTGGGCCAAGGGCCTGCTCAACGCCGTGCTGCGCCGCGCCCAGCGCGAGAGCGAAGCCCTGCTGGCCGAGGTCGACAAGGACCCGGCTGCACGCCTGGCGCATCCGCGCTGGCTGCAGAAAGCGCTGAAGAAATCCTGGCCGGAGCAGTACGAGGCCATCTGCGCCGCGAACAACGCCCACCCGCCGATGACCCTGCGGGTGAACCGCCGCCACGGCAGCCGCGATGCCTACCTGGAAGAGTTGAACCGCGTCGGCTTCGAAGCGACCGCCTGCGAGTTCAGCCGTGACGGCATCAACCTCGTGCAGCCCTGCGACGTCCGCGAACTGCCCGGCTTCGCCGAAGGCCGCGTCAGCGTGCAGGACGAAGCCGCACAGCTGGCCGCCGACCTGCTCGAGCTGGCGCCGAACCAGCGCGTGCTGGACGCCTGCTGCGCTCCCGGCGGCAAGACCTGCCACCTGATGGAGGCCGAGCCCGCACTGGCTGGCGTGGTCGCCGTGGACCTGGAAGAAAGCCGCCTGGTGCGCGTGCGCGAGAACCTTGCACGCCTGCAACTCGATGCCCAGCTGTTCGCCGCCGACGCCCGCGACACGGCCAAATGGTGGGACGGCAAGCCGTTCCAGCGCATCCTGCTGGATGCACCCTGCTCCGCCACCGGGGTGATTCGCCGCCATCCGGACATCAAGCTGACCCGCACCGCCGAGGACATCGAGGCGCTGGCGCAATTGCAGGGCGAACTGCTCGACGCGCTGTGGGCGACCCTCGAAGTCGGCGGCGTGATGGTTTACGCGACCTGCTCGGTGATGCCACAGGAAAACAGCGAGCAGATCGCCGCGTTCCTTGGTCGCACCCCCGGTGCCCGCGAGCTGGACCTGTCCGGGCCGTGGGGCCTGAAGCAGCCCCATGGCCGCCAGTTGCTGCCGCAGCAAGGCGGGCATGACGGGTTCTACTATGCCAAGCTGATCAAGATTTCGGCCAAGTAACAGGCGCCGACTCCCAACGGATCGAAACGGAAAGCACCCCGCTCCATGAAGATCATCATCCTCGGTGCCGGCCAGGTCGGCGGCACTCTGGCCGAGCATCTGGCCAGCGAAGCCAACGACATCACCGTGGTCGACACCGACGGCGAACGCCTGCGTGACCTCAACGATCGCCTGGACATCCGCACCGTCCAGGGCAAGGCCTCGTTCCCCACCGTGCTGCGCCAGGCCGGCGCCGACGACGCCGACATGCTGGTGGCGGTGACCAACAGCGACGAGGTGAACATGGTCGCCTGCCAGGTCGCCTACACCCTGTTCAACACCCCGACGCGGATTGCCCGCGTGCGCGAGGCGGCCTACCTGACCCGCGCGGGGCTGTTCGACAACGAAGCAATCCCGGTCGATGTGCTGATCAGCCCCGAACAGGTGGTGACCAACTACATCAAGCGCCTGGTGGAATACCCCGGCGCCCTGCAGGTGATCGACTTCGCCGAGGGCAAGGCACAGCTGGTGGGTATCCGTGCCTATTACGGCGGCCCGCTGGTGGGCCAGGAGCTGCGCCAGCTGCGCGAGCACATGCCCAATGCCGATACCCGCGTGGCGGCGATATACCGGCGCAACCGGCCGATCATCCCCCAGGGCGACACCGTGATCGAGGCCGACGACGAGGTGTTCTTCATCGCCGCCAAAGCCCATATCCGCGCGGTGATGGGCGAGATGCGCCGCCTGGAGGACAGCTACAAGCGGATCATCATCGCCGGTGGCGGCAACATCGGCGAGCGCCTGGCCGAGGCCATCGAGAGCCGTTACCAGGTGAAGATCATCGAGATGAACCCGGCACGCTGCCGACACCTCTCGGACAACCTCGACAGCGCCATCGTGCTCCAGGGCAGCGCCTCCGACCGCGACCTGCTGCTGGAAGAGAACATCGGCGATACCGACCTGTTCCTCGCCCTGACCAACGACGACGAGGCCAACATCATGTCCTCGCTGCTGGCCAAGCGCCTGGGCGCGCGCAAGGTGATGACGCTGATCAACAACCCCGCCTACGTGGACCTGGTGCAGGGCGGCGAGATCGACATCGCCATCAGCCCGCAACTGGCCACCATCGGCACCCTGCTGACCCACGTGCGCCGCGGCGACATCGAGAGCGTGCACTCCCTGCGCCGTGGCGCCGCCGAGGCCATCGAGGTGGTCGCCCATGGCGACGCCAAGTCGAGCAAGGTGATCGGCCGCAGGATCAACGAAGTGCAGCTGCCGCCGGGCACCACCATCGGCGCGGTGATCCGCGACGACGACGTGCTGATCGCCCACGGCGAGACGAAGATCGAGTCCGGCGACCACGTGATCCTCTTCGTGGTGGACAAGAAGCGCATCCGCGACGTCGAGCGGCTGTTCCAGGCCGGCCTGACCTTCTTCTGATCGACCCGGGGCCGCCACAAGGCGGCCCTGCCAGCTAATTCCGAGGCTCTTTCAGACAGGTCCTACTGCGCCAGCCAGCCTCCCTTGTCACCCTGCGCGGCCTGTTCCTGCTTGTCTGCCTCGGGTCATGCGCTACTCCTCCATCGGTCGAATCCTCGGCGTACTGCTGATGCTGTTCAGCGTTACGCACCTGCCGCCACTGCTCGTGGACCTGCACTACGCCGAGCGCTCCTGGCAGCCCTTCGCGCTGTCCTTCCTGGTCACCCTGCTGACCGGCTTCACCCTCTGGTGGCCATGCCGCCAGCATAAGCAGGACCTGCGCATCCGCGATGGCTACCTGGTTACGGCGCTGTTCTGGATCGTCCTGGGGTCGTTCGGCGCCTTGCCCTTCGCGTTGTCCGACGCACCGCACATGGGCCTGATCGACTCGCTGTTCGAGTCCTTCTCAGGCCTCTCCACCACCGGCGCAACCGTGCTCACCGGCCTCGATGCATTGCCCCACGCCATCCTCTACTACCGTCAGCAGCTGCAGTGGCTGGGCGGCATGGGCATCGTGGTGCTGGCGGTGGCGGTGATGCCGATGCTCGGAATCGGCGGCATGCAGTTGTACCGCGCGGAGATGCCCGGGCCGCTCAAGGACCACAAGCTCTCGCCGCGTATCGCCGATACCGCCAAGACCCTCTGGCTGATCTACTGCGGCCTGACCCTCGCCTGCGCTCTGGCCTACTGGGCTGCGGGAATGAACCTGTTCGACGCCGTCGGCCACAGCTTCTCCACCATCGCCATCGGTGGCTTCTCCACCCACGATGCGAGCATCGGCTACTTCGACAGTCCGCTGATCGAGCTGATCTGCATGACCTTCCTGGTGGTTTCCGGGATCAACTTCAGCCTGCACTTCCTCGCCTGGCGCCAGCGCAAGGTCAGCCACTACCTGAAGGACCCGGAATGCCGGGCCTACCTGGGCATCCTGCTGGTGCTGTTCCTGATCACCGCGGCAACGCTGATCCTCAAACACCACTACGACTCGCCCTTGCAGGCGATCCGCTACGCGGCGTTCATGGTGATTTCGGTGGCGACCACCACCGGCTTCGGTCTCGCCGACTTCAGCAGCTGGCCGACCCTGCTGCCGTATCTGCTGCTCTACAGCACCTTCATCGGCGCCTGCGCCGGCTCCACCGGCGGCGGCATGAAAGTGATGCGCATGCTGCTGGTGTACCGCCAGGGCATGCGCGAATTCCTGCGCCTGCTGCATCCCAACGGGGTGTTCCTGGTCAAGCTGGGGCGGCGCACGGTCTCCGACCGGGTGGTGGAGTCGGTGTGGGCGTTCTTCTCCATCTACCTGCTGACCTTCGTGACCCTGATGCTGGTGCTGCTGGCCCTGGGCGTGGACCAGCTCACGGCGTTCTCCACGCTCGCCTCCTGCCTGAACAATCTGGGCCCGGCGCTGGGCGAAGCGGCCGTGCATTACGGCCATCTGCCGGGCAGCGCCAAGCTGGTGCTGAGCCTGGCGATGGTACTGGGGCGGCTGGAGGTATTCTCGCTGCTGATCCTGCTGACGCCCGCCTTCTGGCGCACATGAGGCACTGATCTTGGGGCAGAATGGCGACCTGCTGACGGAGGCCCGCCATGATCGATTCACTGGAAAAGATGCTCGCCAAGGGCGTGGACAACTCGCTGCTGCGCTTCGGCCTGGGCAAGGGCTACCTGGATGCCGGCGACGCGGCGAAGGCCGCCGAGCACCTGCGCCGCTGCGTGGAGCAGGACCCGAAGTACTCCGCCGCCTGGAAGCTGCTGGGCAAGGCGCTGCAGGCCGAGGGAGACCTGGACGGCGCCCGCACCGCCTGGACCGACGGGCTGGCTGCCGCCCAGGCCCATGGCGATAAGCAGGCAGAGAAGGAAATGACTGTGTTCCTGCGCAAGCTGGACAAGGCAAAGGGCGCCTAAGCGCCCTGTTCGGTGCCGCCACGCAATCTGGTGCGGGATACCTGCAGGACCGAGGGGAGCGCCTAGCCCCTGCTCGCGAACGGACCTCCCGGCGGCTAGGGTACCAAGCCCGTTCGCGAGCAAGCTCGCTCCTACAAAGAGCAATGCTCCTACGCAAAGTCTCTACAGCACCTCGGCAGCCACCGCATCCACTGCCGACCTGGCGATGCCGACGATCTCGTCCGCCTCGGCGCGAGTGAGCACCAGCGGCGGAGCGAAGCCGAGGATATCGCCATGGGGCATGGCGCGGGCGATCATGCCGCGTTCCAGGCACGCGGCGGACACCTTCGGGCCGACCTTCAGCGCCGGGTCGAAGGGCGTGCGCGCCTCGCGGTCAGCCATGAATTCCAGCGCCGCCAGCATACCGTCGCCACGCACTTCGCCCACCAGCGGATGGCCTTCGAAGGTCTGGCGCAGCTGCTGATTCAGGTAGCCGCCGATCTCCGCGGCGTTGGCGGTGATGTTCTCCCGTTCGAGGATGTTCAGGTTGGCCAGCGCCGCCGCGGCGCAGATCGGGTGGCCGGAGTAGGTCCAGCCGTGGCCCATGGCGCCTTCGCGGCTGGACGCGCTATCGATCACGTCCCAGACCTTCTCGCCGGCGATCACCGCCGACAGCGGCGCATAGGCGCTGGTCAGGCCCTTGGCCGTGGTGATCAGGTCCGGGCGCATGCCGTAGCGCTGGCTGCCCATCTTGTCGCCGACGCGACCGAAGGCGCAGACCACTTCGTCGGCGATCAACAGCACGTCGTACTTCGCCAGCACCGCCTGGATCGCCTCCCAGTAGCCCTTGGGCGGGACGATGATGCCGCCGGTACCCATCACCGGCTCGCCGATGAAGGCGGCCACCGTATCCGGGCCTTCGGCGAGGATCAGGTTTTCCAGCTCCTGGGCGCAGTGGCGGACGAAGCTCGCTTCGTCCATGCCCGCCGGCGCCTTGTAGAAGTGCGGGCACAGCGTGTGCTTCACGCCGTCCACCGGCAGGTCGAAGTGCTGGTGGAAGCTCGCCAGCCCCGTGAGGCTGCCGGTGACGATGCCCGAGCCGTGGTAGCCGCGCTGGCGCGAGATGATCTTTTTCTTCTGCGGCCGGCCCAGCACGTTGTTGTAGTAGCGCACCAGCTTGACCTGGGTTTCGTTGGCGTCGGAGCCGGAGAGGCCGTAGTAGACCTTCTTCATGCCGGACGGCGCCCAGTCGCGGATGATCCGCGCGGACAGCTCGATGATCGCCTCGGAAGAGTGCCCCACGTAGGTGTGGTAGTAGGCCAGCTGCGTGGCCTGTGCATGGATGGCGTCGGCGACTTCGGTGCGGCCGTAGCCGATGTTCACGCAGTACAGGCCGGCAAAGGCATCGAGCAGCTCGCGCCCCTGGTGATCGCGGATGCGCACGCCGGAGGCACCCGTGATGATTCGCCCCGGCAGCGCGCCGCTGGCGTGATCGTGGGCGTGGGTCGAGGGGTGCATGAAGTGCGCGCGGTCCTCGATGAACAGCTTGGCGTAGTCGGTCATGGCGGTGTTCTCCCGGTCAGATGGCGCCGTGGTGCAAGGCGAAGTACTTGGTTTCGACGAAGGGCTCGAAGCCCTCGCTGCCGCCTTCGCGGCCCAGGCCAGAGGCCTTCATGCCGCCGAAGGGAATGGGGTGGCCGGTGAACTTGGCGCCGTTGACCGCCACCATGGCGAACTCCAGGCGCCGCATCAGCGGCCAGAGGTGATCCAGGCGTTGCCCACACAGGTAGGCGGCCAGGCCGTACTCGGTGTCATTGGCCTGCCGGACGGCTTCGTCCAGGTCGTCGTAGGCGCTCACACCGGCAATCGGCGCGAAGTTTTCCTCGCGCCAGATACGCATCTGCGGGGTGACGTCGGCCAGCACGGTTGGCTGGTGGAACCAGCCACCGAGTACATGGGGTTCGCCGCCGGCGAGCAGGCGCGCGCCCTGGTCGACGGCGTCCCGCACGCGCTCGCAGGTGACGTCGAAGGCGCCCTGGTGCATCAGCGGGCCGATCTGGCTGCGCGCATCACTGGCCGGGCCGACGCGAAGCTCACGTACGGCGCGGGCGAAACGCTGCAGGAAGGGCTCATAGAGTTCGCGAGCAACCAGGATGCGGTTGGCCGCACAGCAGTCCTGCCCGGAGGTCTGGAATTTGGCGTCGAGGGCGAACTTCACCGCCTGCTCCAGATCGGCGTCCGGCAGGACGATGAAGGGCGCGTTGCCGCCCAGCTCCAGGGCAACTTTCTTCACGTCGCGGGCGGCGGCTTGCAGCACCAGCTTCCCCACGCGGGTCGAGCCGGTGAAGCTCACGGCGCGCACGCGGCTGTCGCCGACCAGGGTTTCCATGGCCATCTGCGGCTCGCCCAGCACCACGTTGAACACGCCGGCGGGGAAGCCGGCTTCTTCGGCCAGCTGTGCCAAAGCGAACGCGGAATAAGGCGTCTCGTGGGCCGGCTTGACCACCACGCTGCAGCCGGCGGCGAGGGCGGCGGCGGCCTTGCGGGTGATCATCGCCGAGGGAAAGTTCCACGGCGTCAGCAGCGCGGCGACGCCCACCGGCTCGACCACCGTGCCCAGGTGCGCATTGGGGATGTGGCTGGGGATGTTGCGGCCGTTCAGCCGGCGCGCCTCTTCGGCGAACCAGGGGATGAAGCTGGCGGCGTAGTCGATCTCGCCAAGGGCCTCGGCCAGCGGCTTGCCCTGTTCCAGGCTGAGTATCTGCGCAAGGTCGTCGCGGTGCAGGAGGATCAGTTCGGCCCAGCGGCGCAGCAGGGCGCCACGCTCATCCAGGCTGCGCGCTCGCCAGGCCGGGAAGGCCGCGGCGGCAGCGTCAATGGCGCCGACGATCTGTTCGCGGTCGAGCAGCGGCACGTGGCCGATGGCTTCGCGGGTTGCGGGGTTGTCGACGGCGATGCTGGCGCCGCTGGCGCTGTGCAGCCAATGGCCGTTCACGTAGCAGAGCGACTTGAACAGCAGGGGATGGGCGTAGGACATGGCGGCGGCTCCTGGGCGGATGGCATGGGAACCATCCTAGGGGCCGCGGGCGCGCGGTTTTTTCCTAAGCGGGGGACGGCGGCGGCAAATCTTTTTGCAGTTCTGCCGCCGCTGTTGGGCTTTTTCGGGTGGCGTCAGGCCGTGGCGGCGCGACGCAGGTTGCGGGTGATGGCGCTGAGCAGCATGCCGTAGAGCGGCACGAAGAGCATCAGCATGACCGCGAGCTTCACGCCGTAGTCGACCCAGGCGATCTCCACCCAGTGCTCGGCCAAGAAGGCGTTGTCGCTGTGCCAGAAGGCGATGGAGAAGAAGGTGAAGGTGTCCAGCAGGTTGCCGAACAGGGTCGAGACCACCGGGGCGATCCACCACTGGCGCAGGCGGCGCAGGCGATCGAAGACCTGGATGTCGAGGATCTGCCCGAACACGTAGGCCAGGAAGCTGGCCAGGGAGATCCGCGCCACGAACGTGTTGAATTCGCCCAGCGAGGCGAAACCTCTGAAGGCGCCTTCCTGGAAGATCACCGAAATGACGTAGGAAGCCAGCAGCGCCGGGATCATCACCCGCGCGATGACCAGCCGTGCCGGGCGCTTGCCGAGCAGGCGGACGGTGAGGTCGGTGGCCAGGAAGATGAACGGGAAGCTGAACGCGCCCCAGGTGGTGTGCCAGCCAAAGAGGGTCATTGGCAGCTGCACCAGGTAGTTGCTGGCGATGATGATCAGGATGTGGAACGCGACCAGGCCGGCGAGTGCGCCGCGCCGTGCCGCCGGAAGGGATGCCGACATGCTTGGGCCTTTTTCGTCGATGGGGTGAGGGAACCCATGCCCGGCACCATGCCGAGCGGCGCGCATTGTAGTCGATCCGGACCGCAAAGTCAGGTTTTGTTGTGCAATTTTTGTTCAGATGAATTCAGCTGCACGGGGCTTTCTTCGCCCCAGCCCTCTCCCGCGGGTCAGCGGTCTTTGGTTTTGCTGGAGCGAGCTCGCTCCTACAGGGAACCTGCCTCCAGCGCCTCGGCGGGAATCGCCGCCTCCTGGGTCTTGATCACCTTGGTGACGATATAGGTGAAGTAGCGCTCGATCCCCACGTCTTCCAGCAACAGCTGGTCGATGAAGCGCTGATAGTGGTCGATGTCGCGCGCCTGGATCATCGCGATGTAATCCACCCCGCCACCGGTGGCGTAGCAGAAGCCGACCTCCGGCGACTGCTGCAGGCGCTGCTCGAAACGCCTCATGTCCTGCGCGGTATGCCGCGCCAGGGTGATCTCCACCAGCACCTGCTGCTGCTTGAACAGCACCGGCCAGTCGATCTGCGCGCGGTAGCCCTTGATCAACCCGGCCTCCTCCAGCTTGCGCACACGCTCCCAGGCCGGGCTGACCGAGAGGTTGATCGCCTCGGCCAGGCTCGACTTGGTGATGCGCCCGTCGCCAGCGAGGATGCGCAGGATCTTCAGGTCGTAGCGGTCGAGCTTGATCATGACGGGCTCCCGTTCAGTCCAGTACCTCGGCGACCACCGCCAGGGTGTCGCCACTCTGCACCAGGCCGGGGAAATGCCGCGCGGCGAGGATGCCGCTGCGCTTGGCGCGGTACTCCACCGGCGCGGCGCCGGTGCGCAGCACGTCGTGCACCCGCGCCAGCACTTCGCCACGCTCGACACGCTCGCCCAGGTCGCGGCACATCTCCAGCAGGCCGCCGTGCTCGCTGGCGACGAAACAGTCACCGTCGGGCATGTCGAGCATCACCGATTTCGCCGGCTCGATCTCGCCGCGCAAAATGCCAGCCTCAACCAGCAGGTTGCGTACACCACGCCGGGCGATGGCCACAGTGCGCGCGCTGCTGGTGCCACCGCCACCCAACTCGGTGGTGACGAACAGCTTGCCCTGTTCCTCGGCGGCGCTGTCGTACATGCCCACCGCATCCAGCTCCAGCATGCGCATGGCGTAGGGCGCGGCGAAGGCGCGCATCAGCGCCTCGCTGGCTTCCTGCTGGGCCTTGTCCGGCAGCACGTGGCAGGCGGCGAAGGGCAGGAAATCCAGGGTCCGGCCGCCGGAGTGGATGTCCAGCACCACGTCCGCCAGCGGCAACAGGGTGCGCTGGAAGTAGTCGGCGATCTTCTGCGTCACCGTGCCGTCCGGGCGGCCGGGAAAGCTGCGGTTGAGATTGCCGGCATCGATGGGCGACGTGCGCTTGCCGGCGTGGAACGCCGGGGTGTTCATGAACGGCACGATGATCACCCGGCCGCGCACGTCCTCGGCACGCAGCTCCTGGGCCAGGCGGCTGAGCGCCACCGGGCCTTCGTATT
This sequence comes from Pseudomonas sp. HS-18, assembly GCF_020401845.1. Taxonomy (NCBI): domain Bacteria; kingdom Pseudomonadati; phylum Pseudomonadota; class Gammaproteobacteria; order Pseudomonadales; family Pseudomonadaceae; genus Pseudomonas; species Pseudomonas sp. HS-18. The sequence continues at coordinate 52,882 of NZ_CP084413.1, read as the reverse complement.
CGTCGCCATGGTTGCCGCCGGTGAGCAGCGCGGTAGGGCCGTCGCCGTTCTTCACCACGCAGACCGGGATCATCACTGCGCCCCAGGCCGAATCGTCCCGCGAGTAGGGCAGCTTGAGGTGGCCGTGCTGCACGCCGTCGCGCTGGAAATCGACGCTGGCGGCGATGGGGTTTTCGCGCAGCTCTTTATCGAGGGACTGTGTCATCGCCTCACTCCTTCACGAACAGCTGGCGCGGGTAGTCGCAGAAGGTCTCCACGCCGCGCTCGGTGATGAGGATGCTCTCGGTGATCTCCAGACCCCAATCATCCATCCACAGGCCCGGCATGAAGTGGAAGGTCATGCCCGGTTCCAGCACGCTGTTGTCGCTCGGGCGCAGGCTCATGGTGCGTTCGCCCCAGTCCGGCGGATAGCTGATCCCGATGGGATAGCCGCAGCGGCTGTCCTTGTGGATGCCGAACTTCTCCAGCACGCCGAAGAAGGCGCGGGCGATGTCGCCGGTGGTGTTGCCCGGCTTCGCTGCGTCGAGGCCCGCGGCGATGCCGTCGACCACGGCTTTTTCCGCATCGAGGAAATGCTGCGGCGGCTTGCCGAGGAACACCGTGCGCGACAGCGGGCAGTGGTAGCGCTTGTAGCAGCCGGCGATCTCAAAGAAGGTGCCAGCGCCGCGCTCGAAGGGCGTGTCGTCCCAGGTCAGGTGCGGCGCGCTGGCGTCGGCGCCGGTGGGCAGCAGCGGGACGATGGCGGGGTAGTCGCCGCCGTGGCCGTCGGCGCCGAGGATGCCGGTACTGTAGATCTCGGCGACCAGCTCATTCTTGCGCATGCCCGGTTCGATGCGCTCGACGATGTGCGCGTGCATCTTCTCGACGATGCGCGCGGCGACGCGCATGTACTCGATCTCGCGCGGCGACTTCACCGCGCGCTGCCAGTTCACCAGGGCCGTGGCATCGACGAACCTGGCGTTCGGCAGGTTCGCCTGCAGCGAGCGGAAGGCCGCGGCGCTGAAGTAGTAGTTGTCCATCTCCACGCCGATGGTCTTGTTCGCCCAGCCGCGCGCCGCGATGACCTCACGGGACAGGTAATCCATCGGATGGCGTTCGGTGGACTGCACGTAGTGGTCGGGGTAGCCGACGATGTTGTCCGCCTGCATGAACACGGTGCGCCGCGCGCCGTTGGCGTCCTGGCCGCGGCCGAACCAGACCGGCTCGCCGTCCAGCGCCAGCAGCACGCACTGGTGCACGTAGAAGGACCAGCCGTCGTAGCCGGTCAGCCAGGCCATGTTCGATGGATCGGTAACCAGCAGCAGTTCAATGCCGCGCTGTTGCATGCTGGCGCGGACCTTGGCGATCCGCTGGGCATACTCCTCCCGGCTGAAGGGGAGGTTGACGACGATTTCGGACATGCGGAAATCCTCTTGGGGGAATCGTTGTCGGGCTTGGTCGGGATAGCCCGAGACTTTTGGTTCCCCTCACCCCAACCCTCTCCCAGAGGGAGAGGGGGCAGTCCGAGCCGGCTGACGCCGCGGCTTCATCCTGCACCTGACGGTCCCCTCTCCGGCTTGCGGGAGAGGGTTAGGGCGAGGGCGCTCTTCCCGCGAAGCGGGACGAAAAATTCTCAGCTGCTGAAACGGAATCCCTTGCCCATCCGCTGTGCCCGCTGGAAGGCAAGGCCGGCGATGGCCGTGTCCTGGGCGCCGGTGCCGGTGAGGTCGCAGAGGGTGATGTCCTCGGCGCGCTCACGGCCCTGGCGCAGCCCGGCGATCACCTGGCCGAGCTCGGCGAAATCGGCGTCGAGGCTGACCTCGCCGGCCGCTACCGCGTGGTGCATCTCGCCCAGCACGAGGGTCTGGCTGAGGCGGTCGGCGACGTAGTGGTCGACGGCGGCCAGCGCTTGGGCGGCGATCTCGTTCTTGTGCTCGGCGTCGGAACCCATGGCGGTGATGTGCAGGCCGGGGCGCAAGTGTTTTTTCTGGATCAGCGGTTCGCGGCTGGGCGTGGTGGTGATGGCGATGTCGGCGCCTTCCAGCGCTTCGTCGACGCTGGCGCAAGGCGTGACCGCAATGCCCAGGCTGCCGCTCAGCTCTTCCGCACATTGCCGCGCCTTGGCGATGTCCCGCGCCCAGACGCTGGCGCCTTCGATGGGCCGCACCAGGCACAGCGCCTTGAGCTGCAGCCGCGCCTGTTCCCCGGCGCCGATCAGCGCGACCTGGCGCGAATCCTCGCGGGCCAGCCATTTGGCCGCCACTGCGCCGGCGCAGGCGGTACGCACGGCGGTGAGGTAGCCGTTATCCAGCAGCAGCGCGTCGAGCAGGCCGGTTTTCGAGGACAGCAGCATCATCATGCCGTTGAGGCTGGGCAGGCCCAGCTTGGGATTGTCGAAGAAGCCGGGGCTGACCTTGATGGCGAAGCGCGGCAGGCCCGGCAGGTAGGCAGTCTTCACGTCGACTTCGCCGTTGTGCTCGGGCACGTCCAGGCGAAGGATCGGCGGCATCGCCACCGGTGCCGTGGCCAGCAGGCGGAAGGCCTGTTCGACGGCGTCGAGGCTCTCCCGGTCTATCGCCACGCAGGCGCGCAGGTCGGCTTCGCTGAGCAGGGTGACGTCAGCCATGGGCAGTTTCCTCGAGGATCTGTTGGTGTTGTTCGATGGCGATGTTGCGGCCGCTGACCACCACCACCACCGGGCCGACCGGCGCGATCAGGCCGTCCAGCAGCGCGGCGATGCCGACGGCGGCGGCGCCTTCGACCACCTGCCGCTCCTCGCGGTAGGCGTGACGGATACCGGCGGCAATGGAGGGCTCGTCGAGCAGGTGCAACTGGTCGCAGTAGTCGCGGGCGAGTGCGAAGGTGTAGCGGTTGTCCAGGCCGATACCGCCGCCGAGGGAGTCGGCCAGGGTCGGCAACTCTTCCACGTCCACCGGGTGACCGGCGGCAAGGCTGGCGGCCATGGCGGCGCCTCGGCGCATGCTGATGCCGTGCACGCGGATGCTCGGGTCCGCCTGCTTGAGCGCCAGCGCCACGCCACCGAACAGGCCGCCGCCGGAGAGCGGTACCAGCACCTGGCGCACGTCCGGCAGTTGTTCGAGGATTTCCAGGCCCAGGGTGCCCTGGCCGGCGATGATCTGTGGGTGATCGAAGGGCGGCAGCAGCGCCGCGCCCTGCTCACGGGCAATGCGTTCGGCTTCGGCCTGGGCGTCGTCCTGGCTGTTGCCGATAATGCAGACTTCAGCGCCCAGTTCGCGGATGGCCTGCACCTTGTTCGCCGGCACCAACTGCGACAGGCAGATGCTGGCGTGCACGCCGAGCACGCGCGCGGCGTGGGCCAGCGCCCGGCCGTGGTTGCCGGTGGAGGCCGCGACCACGCCCTTGGCCTTCTGCTCATCGCGAAGCTGAGCGATCGCGTTGCTGGCGCCGCGCAGCTTGAAGCTGCCGGTGATCTGCTGGGATTCGAGCTTGAGGTACACCGGCGCCCCGAGCAGACGCGACAGGCTGGGCGAATGCTCCAGCGGCGTCTGCCGCACCAGGCCCTGGATGCGCTGGCGTGCTCGGTACAGCTCGACGAGGGGAATCGGCTCCATCTCGACCTCCGGGGAATGCAGTGGGGTCGAGTGTAGGGGCGGGAAATTGTCGCGATGAATGTACTAGGACGATGTCGCTCGCAGAGGGATTTTCGTAAGAGCGAGGGGGGCGCCTAGCCCTTGCTCGCGAACCGGGCTCCCCGGCGGCTCTGGCGCTGGGCGGGTTCGCGAGCAAGCTCGCCTCTACAAAACAGCCACGTCAGAAATCGTGAATCTTCGGGTACTGCCCGAACAGCTCGCGCATGTCCTCCAGCGCGGACACCATGCGCTCGTCGCTGCACTCCGCCCCCATGCACAAACGCACCGCGCGAGGCCTGGGCGTGCCGCGCACCATGAAGGGATCGGGTGGCGTGACGGCGATGTGCCGATGGCGCAGCTCGCGCACCAGGCTGTCCAGCTCCCAATGCTCGGGAATGCCGATCCAGGCGCTGAGGGAATGCGGATCGCAACCGCGCAGATACTCGCCAAGATGGTCGCGCACCAAGCCCTGGCGCTTCTCCAGCACCTGGCGCTGCAGGCCGATCAGCGCCTGGGCGTTGCCATTGCGAATCCACCGCGAGGCGACTTCCGCCAGCAACGGCGTGGCCATCCAGCTGTTCACCCGCAGGATGCTCTCGGTGCGCAGTGCCAGCCGCCGCGGCATGGCCAGGTAACCGATGCGCAGGCCGGTCAGCACGCTCTTGGTGAAGCTGGTGCAGTAGAACGACAGGTCCGGCAGGTAGTGGCTGAGTGGCAGCGGGCGGCGCTCACCAAGCAGCGGGCCGTAGACGTCGTCTTCGATCACGTGAACGCCGTAGCGCTGGGCGATGGCGGCGATCTCGCGGCGGCGCGCGTCGGGCATCAGGCAGGAGGTCGGGTTGTTCAGGTTGGGCGTGCAGACCAGTGCGGTGATGCGCTCGTTCGCGCAGAGGTCTTCGAAGTGCTCGGGGTCGATGCCCTGCTTGTCGATCTCCACGCCCTTCAGGGTAAAACCCAGTACCTGGGAATTGCCGATCACGCCGTGGTCGGTGAGCTGTTCGCAGAGCACCACGTCATCCGGCCCGGCCAGTGAGGCGAGCGCGAGGAAGATGCCGTGGGCGGCGCCGTTGGTGATCAGCACGTCATCGCGCTCGCGTTGCAGGCCCAGCTGCGCCAGCCATTGCACACCGGCATCGCGGTGCGCATCGAAGCCGGCGACCGGGCGGCAGGCGCGCATCCAGGGCTGGTCGGTTTCCTGCGCCAGCGCGCGGCAGGTGTCCTGCCAGAGGCGGTCGTGCTCGCGCGTGTGGACGATGCTGGCGATGGAGAAATCCACCAGTGCGCGCTCGGGGTGGTCGACCATGTAATGGGCCATGCCCTCGGTCATCCGCCGCGAGACGAAGCTGCCACGCCCCACCTCGCAGCGCACCAGACCCTGGCGCTCCAGCTCCTTGTAGGCATTGGTCACCGTCTGCACGCTGATCCCCAGGCCATCGGCGACGTGGCGCTGCGGCGGCAAGCGCTGGCCGTCGCTCAGGCGGCCCTGCTCGATGTCGCCGGCAATGGCCTGCACCAAAGTCTTGTACTTGGGTTCGCCGACCCGCAGGTCGGCCAGGGCGCGACGCCAGGCTTCCATCTTCAGCGCTCCGTCTGGTCAGGGGTGCAGAGTGACCGACCGGCACACCGGCGGCAATTGTCCTAGTGCAATGTCGATAAAGAAGTGGCTTGCGTATGCTCGGGCGCAGGACACCGCATGGCACACCGGGTCGCATTGTCAGGCCCGCGCAGAAAAAACCTTCGGATGCGTTCGTCGCGACGGTGGCTTTTTCCCGCCGCGCAGCTGTCGATCGGGAAGAGCCGCAAGGCGCCCGGCCTTAGTCTGGCGTCGAGCTTCTCGGCAACGTCTGCGACAGCGCCGAGAGAACTTCGGAAGGCCCCACCCGGGGCCCGACCTACAAGAACAACAGTCGTACGACATTGCTACCTGCCATCCATCGCCGCGCGCCATGAGCGTTCGGCAAGAGAAGTCCAGGAGATCCGAAGATGAGTACCGCCCCTGTTTTCCTGCGCCGCCTGAGCCTCGCCTGTACCCTCGCCGCCGGCGCCCTGGCCAGCGCCGGCAGCTACGCCGAAACCACCCTGGAGCGCATCCAGAGCACCGGCACCGTGCGCATCGGCTACGCCAACGAAGCGCCCTTCGCCTACACCGAGACGTCCGGCAAGGTCACCGGGGAATCCCCGGAAATCGCCACGCAGATCTTCACCAAGATGGGCGTGAAGAAGATCGAACCGGTGCTCACCGAATGGGGCGCGCTGATCCCCGGCCTGCGCGCCGGCCGCTTCGATGTGATCGCCGCCGGCATGTACATCACCCCGCCGCGTTGCCAGCAGGTGATCTTCACCGATCCCCACTACCAGATTCCCGACACCCTGCTGGTGAAGAAAGGCAACCCGAAGAACCTGCACAGCTACACCGACGTGAAGAACAATCCGGACGTGAAGCTGGCGATCATGTCCGGCACCGCCGAGATGGGCTACGCCCGCGCCGAAGGCGTGGCGGAAGAGCAGATCGTCCAGGTGCCGGATACCACCGCACAATTGCAGGCCGTGCGTGCCGGCCGCGCCGATGCCAGCGTCGGCACCGCGCTGACCATGAAGGGCCTGGCAGCCAAGGGCGGTGACGCGGTGGAAGCCATCAGCGACTTCAAGGACGACCCTTCGCACATCGGCTACGGCGCCCTGGCCTTCCGCCCGGAGGACAAGGACCTGCGCGACGCGGTGAACCAGCAGCTCAAGGGCTGGCTGGGTGGCGCCGAGCACCTGGCGACGGTGAAACCGTTCGGCTTCGACAAGTCCAACGTCACCGACAAGACCGCTGCCGAGCTCTGCAAACAGTGACCGTCGCGGGCGCGCGCCTGCCATAGGACGCGCCCGACCGGCCATTGAGTCGAACCTGTCGTTACAGGATGCGCATCATGGGTGAATTACTTCCTCTGCTGCTGCAGGGCGCCTGGGTCACCGTCCAGGTGACTGTCTTCGGTTCCCTGCTGGCGGTGGCCGCCGCCATTCTTGCCGCGCTCGGCCGGCTCGCGCCGTGGCCGGCGGTACGCTGGCTGGCGATCGGCTACATCGAGCTGTTCCGCGGCACATCGCTGCTGGTGCAGCTGTTCTGGCTGTACTTTGTGCTGCCGCTGCCGCCGTTCAACCTGGAGATGAGCGCCTACAGCGTGGCGATCATCGGCCTGGGCCTGCACATCGGCGCCTACGGCGCGGAAGTCATGCGCGGCGCCATCGGCTCGGTACCCAAGGGACAGTACGAGGCGGCGCTGGCGCTGAACATGACACCGTTCACGCGCTTTCGTCGGATCATTCTGCCGCAGGCGCTGCTCTGCGCGATTCCGCCGGGCACCAACCTGCTGATCGAGCTGCTGAAGAACACCTCGCTGGTGTCGCTGATCACCCTCTCGGACCTGACCTTCCGCGCGCGCCAGCTGGACCAGGCGACCTTCGAGACCATGAAGATCTTCGCCCTCACCCTGGTGCTGTACTTCGTCATGGCCCAGCTCATCGTCTTCCTCATGCGGCGCCTGGAGCGCTGGCTGGGGCACGGCCGCATCCACGGAGGCCTGTGATGAAACTCTTCGACTGGGACTTCGCCTGGCAGATCCTGCCGCAACTGCTGCACGCCTCGCTGCGCACCATCGCCATCACCCTGGTGGGCTTCGCCCTGGCGGTGGTGTTCGGCCTGCTCTTCGCCATCGCCCGGCGCAGCCGCCACGCCTGGCTGTCGTGGCCGGCGGCCTGGCTGATCGAATTCATCCGCAGCACGCCGCTGCTGATCCAGGTGTACTTCCTGTTCTACGTGCTGCCGCTCTACGGGCTGAGCATGACCGCACTGGTGGCCGGCACCCTGGGCATCGCCCTGCATTACGCCTGCTACACCGCCGAGGTCTACCGCGCCGGTCTGGAAGCGGTGCCGCGCGGGCAATGGGAGGCGGTTACCGCGCTGAATTTCTCGCCCTTCAAGGCCTACCGCGAAGTGATCCTGCCCCAGGCCATCCGCCCGGTATTGCCGGCGCTGGGCAACTACCTGATCGCCATGTTCAAGGACACCCCGGTGCTCTCCGCGATCACGGTGGTGGAAATCATGCAGCAGGCGAAGAACATAGGCTCCGACAGCTTCCGCTATCTGGAGCCGATCACCCTGGTCGGGGTGTTCTTCCTGCTCATCTCCATCAGCCTGGCCAGCGTCGTGCGCCAGGTGGAAAAACGCACGGCGCTGCCATGACTGACTCTTCCGGAGGAAAACCGATGACTGTTCACTCCCTGCAAACTGCCGGAGCCATGTCCTCCCGCATCGCCACCGAGGATTCGCCGACCGCGCGCGCCGAGGCAGCCCAGCCCATGGTCAGCTTCCGCAACGTGTGCAAGAGCTACGGCAGCTTCAGCGTGCTCAAGGACCTCAACCTGGATGTGGGCGCCAACGAGAAGGTCGCCATCATCGGCCCCAGCGGCTCGGGCAAGTCGACCCTGCTGCGCGCGCTGATGACCCTGGAGAGCATCGACAGCGGTGTAATCGAGGTGGACGGCGAACCGCTGACCCACCTCAAGCGCAACGACGCCCTGGTGCGCGCGCCGGAAAGCCACGTGCGCAAGGTGCGCAGCAAGATCGGCATGGTGTTCCAGAGCTTCAATCTGTTCCCGCACATGAGCGCGCTGCGCAATGTGATGGAAGCGCCGGTGCAGGTGCTCGGCATGCGCCGCGACGAAGCGCGCGAGCGGGCGATGGAGCTGCTCGAGATGGTCGGCCTGGGCAACAAGCTCGAGCACTATCCTTCGCAGCTTTCCGGCGGCCAGCAGCAGCGCGTGGCCATCGCCCGTGCCCTGGCGATGCGGCCCAAGGTGATGCTGTTCGACGAGGTGACCTCGGCGCTGGACCCGGAGCTGTGCGGTGAAGTGCTCAACGTGGTGCGCAAGCTGGGCGCCGAGCACAACCTGACGATGCTCATGGTCACCCACCAGATGGGCTTCGCCCGCGAGTTCGCCGACCGCGTGTGCTTCTTCCACCAGGGCAGCATCCTCGAGCAGGGCAGCCCGCAGCAGTTCTTCGGCAACCCGAAGCACGAGCGGACGCGGGCGTTCCTGAGTGCGGTGAACGAGGCGAACTGATGGATTCGGAGGCTTTGCCTTACCTGTAGGACCGAGGGGGCGCCTGGCCCTTGCTCGTTCCTACAAAAAGCTGCCTTCAGGCGTCAGCGACGAAGCGGAAGCCGGCGCCCTCGGCGTCGGTGCGCATCACTTCCATCTCAAGAATCGGTGCATCGAAGGGCATGTCCTGCACCTGGCCGGTGACGCGCGTCCCCGCGGGCAGTGCGGCGAGTACTTCATGGCGAACGTAGACGCCGCCGTCCGACAAGTCACGGGTGTGGCCGAACACGTCGCCGAAGTCGGGGTGGCTGATCTTGATCCGGCACTTCATCGGGGTCCGAGGGTACTGCCTTTGGTTGGCCATGGATGGCATCCGTCCTGAATGTCAGCGCATTAATGGGCCTCAAACCCATGGGTCAGGTCAAGCCAGCAGTTGCAGCAGCAGCCAGAGATTGGCGGCGCTGATGACGCAGAACAAGGTCCACGCCAGCACGCGGGTCAGCAGGCTGTTGACGAACTCGCCCATCAGCGCGCGATCGCTGGTGAAGCGGATCAGCGGCCAGAGTGCGAAGGGCAGTTGCAGGCTGAGCACCACCTGGCTGAGCACCAGCAGCTTGCCGATTGCCTTGTCGCCCAGCATCAGAACGCCGATCAGCGCCGGGATCAGCGCCAGCGCGCGGGTGATCAGGCGGCGCTGCCAGCAGGGAATCTTCATCTGCAGGAAGCCTTCCATGATCACCTGCCCGGCGATGGTGCCGGTGAAGGTGGAACTCTGCCCCGAAGCGAGCAGCGCAACGCCGAAGAGAATCGCCGCCAGGCCGATGCCCACCAGCGGCTCAAGCAGGCGGTAGGCGTCCTGGATCTCGGTGACGCCGGTGTGGCCGGTCTCGTGGAAGGCCGCGGCGGCGAGGATCAGGATGGCGGCGTTGATCAGTAGCGCGAGGCTCAGCGAGACCACGGTGTCGATGCGCGTCAGGCGGATCGCCGCAGCCTTGCCGTTGCTGCCGCTGACCTGGCGCGTCTGCACGATCGAAGAGTGCAGGTAGAGGTTGTGCGGCATCACCGTGGCGCCGAGGATACCGATGGCCAGGTACAGCGGCTCGCGTTGGCTGATGGCGTCCCAGCTGGGCAGGAAGCCGGCGGCAACGTCCGGCCAGTGTGGCTTGATGAGAATCAGCTCGACCAGGTAGCAGCCGCTGATGGTGATGATCAGGCCGAGCATGATCGCTTCCAGGTGGCGGAAGCGCTGGCCCTTGAGGCCGAGCACGATGAGCGTGTCGAAGGCGGTTAGGATGACGCCGGTGACCAGGTCGACACCCAGCAACAGGTGGAAGGCGAGGGCGCAGCCGAGCACTTCGGCAAGGTCCGTGGCGACGATCGACAGTTCCGCCAGCAGCCATTGCAGGCGAGCGCCGCCCAGGCTGTAGCGACTGCGCGACAGCTGCGCCAGGTCCTGGCCAGTGACGATTCCCAGACGCATGGCCAGGCACTGCAGGACCATCCCCGCGAGGCTCGACAGCAGCACCACGAACAGCAACTGGTAGCCGAAGCCGGAGCCGGCCTCGATGGCGGTGGCCCAGTTGCCCGGGTCCATGTAGCCGATGGAGACCAGCAGGCCGGGGCCGGCGAACTGCAGGATGCGCTTCCACAATGGCGCGCTGGCCGCAACCTGGATGCTGCCTTTGACTTCCGAGGGACAGAACGGCGCAGTGGCGGTGGTCGGCAGGCCGAGCATGGGGGGGTTCCTGGAGCGTGGGACGTTCAGCCTGACGCCCCACGCTTCAATAATCCAGGGGCGCCGTGCCTATCGGGTCGATTGAGCGACGCGCGCTCAGTACCACTTCGCCTCGCCTTCGGGCCGCTTCTTGAAGCGTTTCATGGTCCACATGTACTGGCTCGGGTAGGCGCGCACGTACTTGGCCAGCTCACGGCTGAGGGCTGCCACCGACACTGCCATGTCCTTGTCGTACATGTCCGCCGGCGCCGCTTCGAGGATCACCTTGTAGCCGCTGCCATCGGGCAGGCGCACGGCGTGGAAGAACACCCCGCGCGCCTTGCCGCGCGAGAGCAGCGACGGCACGAACTTGCTGGTCAGCGCGGTGGTACCCAGGTAGGGCACGAACAGGCCCGAGCCGAGGTCCGGTTCCGGGTCACAGGGAATGCCGACGCAGCCGCCATTCTTCACTTCCTTGATCACGCTCTTGATGCCTTCGGGCGTGGACGGCGCGACGCGGTTGCCCAGCTGCACGCGCTGCTTCTTCAGCAGGTCGTCCACCGCCTTCAGCTTGGGCGGGCGGTAGAAGATGATCGGCTTGGCGTAGGAGCAGTAGAAGTGGTTGAGCACTTCCCAGTTGCCCAGGTGGCTGGTGATGCCGACCAGGCCGTCACCGGAGGCCAGCGCTTCTTCCAGCACTTCCATGCCTTCCACTTCGCGGATGTACTGCAGCGATTTCTGCGGCGACCACATCCAGGCGCAGGCGCTCTCGGTGAGCGTGCGGCCGATGTCCATCAGGCTCCGGCCGACGAGCTTTTCCAGCTCGGCTGCGGACAGCTCGGGGAAGCAGTGCGACAGGTTGATCCGAACGATCTCGCGGGAGCGGTTGGGCAGCTTCCACATCAGCCAGCCAATACCCGCGCCCAATGCGCCCACCGCGCGCCACGGCAGCATGGCGAACAACCGCAGGAAGCCCACCACCAGTGCGCCCTTGAATTTCTCCACGGAAAACTCCTTCAAGCAGATGGCGGCCATTGTAGCCGCTCGCGCCGGCATTTCGGGCATCGCCGGCCGCCTCCACTCGATCAGCACAGAGCGAACACGCGGCGCCCACACCGCGCGCGCAACCTGCGACCATCCGATCCACAGGCCCGGAGGTCCGCGATGCGTCCCCGAACCTTACTTGCACGGCTGTGCTGCCTGCTGGCGATGGGCGCCAGCCTGACGGCGCTGGCTGCCGACGACAGCTCCTCGAATGAAAACAAGGCCAGGATCCGCAGGCGAGCCAGCCCGTCGATCAACCCCTGCCATTGCCCCAAGGCGTGAACAACAGCGCCATCGGCAGCGCGGTGCCGGGCACACCCGATCCCGGCGCCTGGGGCTCACTGGGCTCAGTGCGTGGTGGTGGCGGAGAAGGGCGGCATGACGCGCCGCCTGTGCGGCTGGAGGTGGTTGCTGCTCGCCGCGCTGGCGGCCTGGCCCAGTGGGCTGCGGCCGACGCGCAAGCTGCACCCGGCAGAAGACTGCTTCCGCGCAACCGGCTACCGCATCGAGCAGATCCAACTGCGCAAGCGCGTGGGAGCAGAAGGTTTGCAGCGCTGCTTCGTCGTCACGCGCGACGGCGTGACATTGCAGGTCTACAACTACATCCAGGACGCTGCCTTAGGCGCGGGTCAGCTGGTTGTAGCGGTCGCAGTCGGTGGTGTGGTCCATCACCATGCCGGTGGCCTGCATGAAGGCGTAGCAGATGGTCGGGCCAACGAAATTGAAACCGGCCTTGCGCAGCGCCTTGCTCATCGCCTCGGCCTCGGGCGTCACCGCCGGCACCTGGCCGCGTTCGCTGAAGTGATTGACCTTGGGCTTACCGCCGACGAAGGACCAGAGGAACGTCACCGGGTCATCCAGCTCCAGCCAGGCCCGGGCGTTCTGCCGCGCCGCCTTGAGCTTGGCGAAGTTGCGGATGATGCCCGGGTCCTGCATGCGCTCCTCAATCTCCTCGTCGCTCATGCGCGCCAGGCGCTCGGGATCGAAGCCGAACAGCACCTCACGGTAGCGCTCGCGCTTCTTCAGCACGGTGATCCACGAAAGCCCCGCCTGCGCGCCTTCAAGGATGAGCATCTCGAACAACGCCCGCGGATCGCGCTGGGGCACTCCCCATTCGGCATCGTGGTAGGCGATGTACAGCGGGTCGTCGTTACACCAGAAGCAGCGGGGCATGGCGATCGTCCTGACAGGGAAAGCCCGACTATAGACAATTCACTGTATGAAAATACAGTCATCCGGCAAATTTTCCGGTCGATTCGTGAACTTCCGCCGGGCGGCCGGAAATCGCTGAGAAGCCCAAGCTGCAGGCGTCTTGGGGTATACTGCCGGGTTTTAGTCGCATATCCAGCACAGGTGAAATTCGTGAGCCAGACTACGCCCGCCGTGCCCACCTTCCAGGACCTGATCCTCGCCCTGCAAAAATACTGGGCCGATCAGGGCTGTGTGGTGCTGCAGCCCTACGACATGGAAGTAGGCGCCGGCACCTTCCACACCGCCACCTTCCTCCGCGCCGTGGGCCCGGAAACCTGGAACGCGGCGTACGTGCAACCCAGCCGCCGCCCCACCGACGGCCGCTACGGCGAAAACCCCAACCGCCTGCAGCACTACTACCAGTTCCAGGTAGTCCTGAAGCCCAACCCGGAAAACTTCCAGGAGCTGTACCTGGGCTCGCTGCAGGCCATCGGCATCGACCCGCTGGTGCACGACATCCGTTTCGTCGAGGACAACTGGGAGTCGCCGACCCTCGGCGCCTGGGGACTGGGCTGGGAAATCTGGCTGAACGGCATGGAAGTCACCCAGTTCACCTACTTCCAGCAAGTGGGCGGCATCGAGTGCTACCCGGTCACCGGTGAGATCACCTACGGCCTGGAACGCCTGGCCATGTACATCCAGGGCGTCGACTCGGTATACGACCTGGTGTGGGCCGATGGCCCGTTCGGCAAGGTCACCTACGGCGACGTGTTCCACCAGAACGAAGTGGAGCAGTCGACCTACAACTTCGAACACGCCAACGTCGAGAAGCTGTTCGAGCTGTTCGACTTCTACGAAAGCGAAGCCAACCGCCTGATCGAGCTGCAACTGCCGCTGCCGACCTACGAGATGGTCCTCAAGGCCTCGCACACCTTCAACCTGCTGGACGCCCGCCGCGCCATCTCGGTGACCGAGCGTCAGCGCTACATCCTGCGCGTGCGCACCCTGGCCCGCGCCGTGGCGCAGAGCTACCTGCAGGCCCGCGCCCGCCTCGGCTTCCCGATGGCCACACCCGAACTGCGTGACGAAGTACTGGCCAAGCTGAAGGAGGCCGAATAATGAGCGCGAAGGATTTCCTCGTCGAACTGGGCACCGAAGAGCTGCCACCCAAGGCGCTGAAGAGCCTCGGTGAAGCCTTCCTGGCCGGCATCGAGAAGGGCCTGAAGGCCGCCGGCCTGACTTACGCCGCCGCACGCTGCTACGCCGCGCCGCGCCGCCTGGCCGTGCAGATCGACCAGCTTGCCGTGCAGCAGCCCGACCGTACCGTGAACCTCGACGGCCCGCCGCTGCAGGCTGCCTTCGACGCCAGCGGCAACCCGACCCAGGCCGCCCTGGGCTTCGCCAAGAAATGCGGCGTGGACCTGGAGCAGATCGACAAGAGCGGCCCGAAACTGAAGTTCAGCCAGACCATCGCCGGCCAGCCGGCCGTTGGCCTGCTGCCGGGCATCGTCGAAACCTCGCTGAACGAGCTGCCGATTCCCAAGCGCATGCGCTGGGCTGCCCGTCGCGAAGAGTTCGTGCGTCCGACCCAGTGGCTGGTGATGCTGTTCGGCGATGACGTCGTCGACTGCGAGATCCTCACCAAGAAAGCCGGTCGCGAATCCCGCGGCCATCGCTTCCACAATCCGGCCAACGTGCGCATCAGCGCCCCGGCCAACTACCTGGAAGACCTGCGCAGCGCCCACGTGCTGGCCGACTTCGCCGAGCGCCGCGAGATCATCTCCAAGCGCGTCGCCGAGCTGGCCGCCGAGCAGAAGGGCAGCGCCATCGTCCCGGCCGACCTGCTGGACGAAGTGACCGCGCTGGTCGAGTGGCCGGTCCCGCTGGTGTGCTCCTTCGAGGAACGCTTCCTCGCCGTGCCGCAGGAAGCACTGATCACCACCATGCAGGACAACCAGAAGTACTTCTGCCTGCTGGACGCCAACGGCAAGCTGCTGCCGCGCTTCATCACCGTGGCCAACGTCGAGAGCAAGGCACCGGAGCACATCGTCTCCGGCAACGAGAAGGTGGTGCGCCCGCGCCTGACCGACGCCGAGTTCTTCTTCAAGCAGGACCAGAAGCAGCCGCTGGAAGCCTTCAACGCCCGCCTGAAGAACGTGGTGTTCCAGGCCCAACTCGGCACCGTGTACGAGAAGGCCGAGCGCGTCTCCAAGCTGGCCGCCTACATCGCCGAGCGCATCGGCGGTGACGCGACCAACGCCGCCCGCGCCGGCATCCTCTGCAAGTGCGACCTGGCCACCGAGATGGTCGGCGAGTTCCCGGAGATGCAAGGCATCGCCGGTTACTACTACGCCACTGCCGGTGGCGAAGCCAAGGATGTCGCCCTGGCGCTGAACGAGCAGTACATGCCGCGCGGCGCTGGCGCGGAATTGCCGGGCACCCTCACCGGCGCCGCAGTCGCCGTGGCCGACAAGCTCGACACCCTGGTCGGCATCTTCGGCATCGGCATGCTGCCCACCGGCAGCAAGGACCCCTACGCCCTGCGCCGCGCCGCCCTGGGCGTGCTGCGAATCCTCATCGAGAAGCAGCTGGACCTGGACCTGGTCGACGCCATCGGCGTGGCTGTGGCCCAGTACGGCGACAAGGTGAAAGCCGAGGGTCTGTCCGAGCAGGTACAGGACTTCGTCTTTGATCGCCTGCGTGCCCGTTACGAGGACGAGGGCGTGGACGTCGCCGTGTATCAGGCCGTCCGCGCGCTCAAGCCGACCGCTCCGCTGGACTTCGACCAGCGCGTGCAGGCCGTCCAGGCGTTCCGCCAGTTGCCAGAAGCCGCAGCCCTGGCCGCTGCCAACAAGCGCGTGTCGAACATCCTGGCCAAGGCAGAAGGCGAGGTGCCTGCCACCGTCAACGCCAGCCTGTTCGCCGAGACCGCCGAGAAGGCCCTTGGCAGCGCCGTGGCAAGCGCCGAAGCGGAAGTAGCTCCGCTGGCCGCGGCTCGCGATTATCGCGCAGCCCTGGCCCAACTGGCGGCCCTGCGCGCGCCGGTCGATGCCTTCTTCGAGGAAGTACTGGTCAACGCGGACGACAGCGCCGTGAAGGCCAACCGCTACGCACTGCTGGCCAAGCTTCGCGGGCTGTTCCTCGGCGTCGCCGACATCTCGCTGCTGGGCTGATGCCTGCCTGAGGAAGCCGGGAGTTCGAAACGGTTCACCGTAACGGACTCCCGGCTTTTTCGTTTCCGACTTCTCCACGCGCCCGACTTACCGAAGCCCCCATGAAGCTACTGATCCTCGACCGTGACGGCGTCATCAACCAGGACTCCGACGACTACATCAAATCCCTTGCCGAGTGGATTCCGATCCCCAGCGCCATCACTGCCATCGCGCGCCTCAGCAAAGCCGGCTGGACCGTAGCCGTGGCCACTAACCAGTCCGGCATCGCCCGGGGCTATTACGACCTGGCCACGCTGGAAAGCATGCACGCGCGCCTGCGGGAATTGGTGGCGGAGCAGGGGGGTGAACTCGGGATGGTGGTCTACTGTCCCCATGGTCCCGACGACGGCTGCGACTGCCGCAAGCCGAAACCCGGTATGCTGCGGCAGATAGCCCAGCACTACGGCGTAGATCTGACGGGCGTCTGGTTCGTCGGTGACAGCCGGGGTGACCTGGACGCCGCGCTGGCCGTCGATTGTCTGCCTGTGTTGGTAAAGACCGGCAAGGGCGAGCGTACGTTGGCCAAGACGTTGCCAGAAGGCACGCTGGTATTCGACGATCTGGCAGCGGTTGCCGACCACCTACTTTCCTGAGGATCCATCTCCCATGTCGATAGTGCAGGCCATCAGAACCGTTCTCTTCTACCTGCTGCTGTCGTCCAGCGCCTTCGTCTGGGGCACCCTCAGCCTGCTCATCGCGCCCTTCCTGCCATTCCGCGCGCGCTACCGCTTCATCGCGCAGGCCTGGTGCAAGTTCGCCGTCTGGCTCGCCGGCGTGATGGTCGGCGTGCGCTACGAACTCAAGGGTGCGGAGAACATCCCGGATCAGCCCTGTGTGATCCTCGCCAAGCACCAGAGCACCTGGGAGACCTTCTTCCTCACCGGCTACTTCGAGCCGCTCAGCCAGGTACTCAAGCGCGAGTTGCTGTTCGTTCCCTTCTTCGGCTGGGCCATGGCGCTGCTCAAGCCCATTGCGATCAACCGCGAGCAACCGAAGCTGGCCCTCAAGCAGATCGCCAAACAGGGTGACGAGCGCCTCAAGCAGGGCGCCTGGGTACTGATCTTCCCGGAAGGCACCCGCGTCCCCACGGGCCAGATCGGCAAATTCTCCCGTGGCGGCGCGGCACTGGCGGTCAACGCCAACCTGCCGGTTCTGCCGATCGCACACAACGCCGGGCACTGCTGGCCGAAGAATGGCTGGGCGAAGTTCCCCGGCACCATCCAGGTGGTGATAGGCCCGGCCATGTATGCAGAAGGCGAGGGCGCACGCGCCATTACCGAGCTCAACCAGCGCGCCGAGAACTGGGTTGCGCAGACCCTGCGCGAGATGGGCGAGCTGCCGGCCGATGCCACGCCGCAGGCAGTTGCCGAAGCCTCCTGACGCTCACGCCGACAAAAGAAAAGGGCCCCGAAGGGCCCTTTCTTTTTGCCTGTCGCTTTCCCGAATGGAGGTCGTCAAAGATAACCGACATTCCCCAACCCGCAAGCCTTGATTCTATCGTTGTCACTTCAAAGTTAAGCGGCATGCTTAATCAAAGTAAAATGGCAAAAACCTATGTTTCGTCAAAGTAAATCGACACATTACCTACAGAGGCGCCTGCCTGATAACTGGCATAAAGTGGTTTGATGAAGTTAATGGCTTATTGACAAAATGTCAATGCAATTCAGATTGCAACACCACAACTGCTGGAGCAATATGGTGCTCAGTGGCACTTATTGGAGGACGGTAAAAGCCTTACCGATTCAATGAGAGAGAGATAAAAATCTAGTGATACACGGCCTTTGGGTTTAAAGCTAACAACAGCGTAGTAATCACTATCAGTTTCAATGCACCATAGACCTCGTTGATATTTGTGAATACCAACGATCTGAGCCGGGAAAATTTGGCAACCATCGCCAGTATGGCGCGAGTCATATACCTTCCCAACAACATGGCAAACACAGATTTCAACATCAAGAAGATAGCCCGTTACAATGCAATCCAAATCATAGCTACGTAACCGCTCGTAACGAGACTGGACTGATAGACTGGTACTAACTAGCTTGCGCTTCACTTTAGTGCGCCAAAGCGTAGAGTAGAAGCTTTTGCACGTCGATGAGAAAACCTCGTCTTCCATCCCCTTCTGGAAGCTCAATCTCAGTCAGCAACCCGCGAGCCCTAAGTGAATTAGCCAAATGTGCAGGCAGTTTTCCCATATCGCGTGCAGCTTTTGACAGAACGATATGGCGACTCTTGAATTCGTTAAACTCAGGAAGAGATATGTAGTACCTAGCGTGCTCACCATGTGACTCAGAACGCGCCTTCAACAGACCACCATTGATCCACCCTTTGACTTCTGCATGCTTGTAGCCAAATAAATCGAGCATATCCGCCACAGACATTTCAACTTTTCTGCCTGAGCGATCAACAATTAAATCAATGTCCGCGTCATCAAAAATATAACGATCCATCCCTTGCTTGGACTGATCAATGTGAACGCACTGAATTTCTCCGGAAAATATCGCAGTATAGATATCTTCCGAGATACTTTTATTTAACCTTCTACGACTAATCGAGCACATGGTTGAGCCCGATAAAAATTTCTTAGGCTGGTAATAACTTTCGAGATTTTCAATCAGCTGCAACACTGATTCTCTTTTAAATTTTCCACGAGAAAACTTACTCCGAGATTCATTGCTAACTGGAACCAGAATCTCACACTCAACAAGTCGATCCTTCAGACGTTTAGGAATACCCAAAAGATCCATTACTTTGTTACCGTCAAGAAATTTCTCTGACTCTTGTCGCAACCGGTCAACCTCAACCCTTGAAACCATACAGAATTCATTAGCAGAGGTTTCAACAATACGCCCTTTAAGATCGCCTGATTTAACCATCGCTACGATCTTGTCGAGAGAAGAGTTAAGCATTCTGGCCGCTTCAGATCCTGTAAGTGACTTCTTCTCTTCCAGTAACGCCGAGCCAATTTGTTTCAATTTTCGGTTTAACGGCGCCTCTGCATGAGCAACTAATTTACGAGAGACCCTATCCCGGAGCTGGTCATAGGGAGCTGAAGTAAAATCTCTATGAAGCCTTTTATACCATCCGCCCAAAGCAGGAATAAAACCACCGGACACCCTTGCATTAGCCGAATTAATACGATCTATAACATTTTTATCAAAAGAATTCTCGAAATCTAATAGGAGCTCAGTTATATCGGATGCAACCTGTATCGCTTGGTCAAACCCAATATTTTTATTCTTATTATAAGTACGCCCTGACTTGAGCTCAGATAGCAGCATCAAGAAATTAGAGAAATCCTCAGGAAGCTTTCCATCAACGGTGATTAATGAAAATACTTCAGCTGCTTTATTGGCATCAGCTAGCATTTTGGCCAATTCAATTTGACCAACTGAAGCAGCCATGCCGCTTACTGGAGACTCACCTAGGCTTGACTCAAAAAACATAAATAAACTTAAATTTGTGCCAAGACCTAGGTTAGCACCGTAATTATTTAACGGCACCAACTGCACACCGTGGGAACTGCAAGCGGTGCAAAGGACGTGACACCATGACTGCCTCAAGTACACAGCATCTTTCATACACTGTGGGCAGACATAATGCTCTTTGAACCGAAAGAAATTACCTCGCCATCTTGCTCCCGTAACAGATCCATAATGGTACATACGCAACAACTGCGTTTGATCTAGGCCATAATACTGAGCAAAACCAGAAATATCCTCATCCGAACAATTACGAGAATCCTTGATACCAACCTCAGTAAGCAGCCAGCTAGGAGATGAATAACCTAGATCCGCCGCTGCACGACACAGATACCCATCAAACGATTCATCATTGTATGGCTTAATAAAGTGAGGATACAGACTAGACATGGGCACGCGCCTGATCCATTGCTGAGGTGTACGACATTGCCATGTCTTGATCAGATATCTTAGCGTCAGGTGCAAATGGATTAGAACCAAGAAGCAAAGAGTATGATGCTCTTTTGTAAGCCGTTTCAAATTCCTCAAGAAAAGCCGACTTAACTTTCATTCGAACGACCTCTTTAATAAGCTTTTCGCTAAAAGCTATGCGACCAGAGCTTGCGACATACATACGCTTAGCAAAATCAAGGTCATTAATCTTGAAAGTCTCTATATTCAATGAATGCAAATACTGGATTGATGCACCTAATGCATTTCGAAAGCACTTGAACTCAGCCCCAACCCATTCATATGGATAAAAATAAAAGGGAGCCATCGACCTTCGCGCAAGTTGATCGTCCCCTTTGAATAGTCGCTCCGCATCGGGAAGACCATATACAGCGATACTCACACCACATTTATTACTTATATGCTTTATTGTATCCCCCATGGCCTTAGGATCTATTCCTACTTTGCGTTCAAGAAGATTTTGAGCCTCATCAAATATGATGAGCTTGACGCCTCTAGATTCAACTTGCTTTCTCAGTCCCTCCAGGGCAAGCGCTTCATTTTTATATGCCCGTGGAGACAGCTTAAAAACCATCAGACACTCATCAATAACGGCTCGGTAGCTACGAATTGGGGGGAATTCGACCACCAGTACTTCATGCTCTCCACCAGCTCTGATTTTCTCTGTCAGAAGCTTGATCGAAAATGTTTTCCCGACACCACTCAGCCCAAACACAGGTTGAATAACAGGCTCTTCTTCCACACAACGAATATATGCGTCATAAACAACATCAACAGCCTCATTAAATCGCTGATGATGTATTACCCTATTAACCATGACCACTACTCCACTCAGAAGGAGTAATATCATCATCATGCGAGGCTTCACTAAAAGTGACCTGCTTCGGTTTTACCGCATCCTTAGATAGCGCTTTTCCGACCTCTTGGTTAAATTCCTTCTTCGTATTACTTCTTACAGACTTATTGACGTCCTTGACTTTGGGTTTACGCCGACTGTCTTCAGTGAATTTTATTAGCTTTCTTGCGTATATTCTCTGAAATTCCTTGCCAGTCATAATGTGGTCTCCAGAATACTCAGCTAGTAACGATGATGCCTCCTCAAATGAGATTTCTGGAATTCCCAGCATTTTATTTTGCGCCTCAATAAGCGTACCCTTTCTATCACTTTTCTTTGCCACATAAATCTTCGTGCAATCAGCCGGATTAAAATACACCAGCACATCTTTTTCTCCGGACTTATCCATGTACCTAGCAAGCTCAGCCGAGTTGAACTGAAAGTTTCTAAAATCCACACCGTAGTGCTGGTACTTTCGCTCCTCGCAATGCATTGTGATAATCAGTTTCTTAAATTTATCAAGAGACGGCGGGGGTAGCGGCTTAAATAGTGACAGTTCTTTTTCCATGGCCTGAGCAATACTCATAGGCTGGCTGTAGATAAACCCCAGATCGGGCCTTAGCTCATGGATATATGTACCATAGAAAAATTCAACAACTTCTTTAAAAATTTTCTCGACTGAATAGCAAGCTTCTTCGTCAGCTTTCGCCATTCTATTTTTAACACGCTTATCGTTACTATTCTTTGCTCCGGGCATGAATCCGAAGAGCCTCTTGTTCAAAATGGAAAACCCGGACTCAACATATCCTTTATCATCACCACGGTACTGACGTGTATTTTTAACAACCACACCAAGCCTGCGAATAACTTCCCAGACCAACTTCCCAAAGTGCTCGGATGCGTTATCAATAACCAGCACGCCGATATGCGCTGCCGAAACTATATTTACCCCGCTCACCCCAAGAAGTTTGTAGTACGCTTCGTCTCGTGGCTTATAGAACTGCTCCAGAACCTTATATAGGCCCATTTCGCTTGGCTTGCCGGCCATAACATAAACAGCAAGCGGGTACGATGTCCTAACATCGCGCATCAGATAGAGCGTAACCTCTGTATGCTTTCTTCCCTGCTCATCCACACTCATGACATCTATGGTGCAGGCATCTAGCTCTACAACAGCGAACACTCTACAGTCGCGGTACTTCTTGATAGCCCTACGCTCTTCAAGATTCAGCTCCCTTTTGCTAAGCCTACCGTTTAAAGCAGACCTAACGGGCAAACCCTCTATAATCCGGCTACATGTGCTTTCACTGATGATTATTTCTGGAGCTTGATCTCCAAGCTTTTGCCTTAAAAGCTCATCAACCTGTTTATAAAAATTTCGCTTATTGACTTTGTCATCGCTGAAGTAAACATCTATTGCTTGCTCTTTAACAAAATCTACATAATCCTTCTTTGTAGACCAGCCGCTACCACCCCTTGCTCGATAATTAGGCACTAGCGCCGCATAATTTCCACCAGCGTACTTTTTATAATATTCTCGAACTGTCCGCAGGCGTACAGGCTTATGACCCTGTTTAAAGCAAAATCTTGCAATAGCACTCTCAATCACGGATTTTTTTGAGCACCTATCTAGATGATCACTGTATAGATCAACTAGCCTAACCCTGAACAGAGCTTCTTCCTTCTCGGCGTCACTTTCTCTATTAGACTCATAAACTTCAATTTCATCATTAAGAACATACTCGCCGGATGAAAACTTCTCATAAAACTCATCACAGTCGACTTCTAGCCTGACACCACCACTGCCTACCAAACGGATGGTGTTAATAGACAGCAGCACTTCATCGATGACGAATATATCGCCATTAATTTTCGTAACCATTCCGACCTTCAAGCCCTCAGACAAAGCTAATTACCTCCAAATGCTTGAGGCTGCCATAGGCCTGAACAACCGGAAAATTCATCCCCATCAAATCCCAATTCAGCAGATCGAAACTTATTACGCCACGCAAAATACCGGCACAAACATACCAATTGACTGGCTCCAACAATCCAGCCAAGTCATTAACTTGATTAATGCCCTGATGAGTTTCGAGTAACCTCTTTAGATCATTCGACCATGTCGTGACAGAGTCAGCATCATGAACACAATATTCATAAAGAATGCGGATATTGTTCTCTGCCTCTCCCAAATCAAGTTCTGTAAGCTTGCAAAAACCAATTGCATTCTTTTCGAATATCTCTTGGATCTGGTCAAAATCTTTGTTGGTCATCCCTAGCAATGCAGCAGACTTAACCTCGACGATAAATTCCTTGCCATTGACTACGATCAAAAAGTCCGGAATGTAATATTTACATCGCGGGTCTAGCTTTATTTTCTTTCTGTACACCTTGCTTCTTGTCAGATTGACGATCAGCGGCTGAAAGTAGATCTCACTGATGCCAGGGTGAAGCACAAAGAGCATCGCGAATAGCCACTCAAGACGTGATTGGCACTTCAGCACCACGTCACCTTTGCCAGCTGAGGACATCCGGAACGCTGGCCGCCCTCGGCGCGTCCGCTTCGCAGGATCAATCTGCCTTTCCGTCGTTGGGGCTACTCTCATTTTGGTACTGTCTCCCAGATTTGAGCACCATAGCCAACCTTTTCTTTGTCGTCAATACTGGAACTGTTCCCCAAATTTGCTAAGCTGGAACCAATCGGGGCCACACCCCAGACCCATCAGGCTGAAGGAACATAGGATGAGCAAGCGGAAGAAAGGGCCCTGGTATGCGATCTACAGGCAGGTGCAGCCCGCATTGGATGCCTACGAAGGCAAGGACAGCATCAACCTTCTCATTCAGCAGCTTGCGGCTGAACACAACTATGAGCCAAAAGTGTTATCGAGAATGATCCGAGCCGGGCGATTCTTAGATCGTCTCGTCGGCCCACTTTCACCAGAAGACGTCCGTGGTGGGTACGCTCACGTTGAGTACATTCAACGCCTGCATGAGCTTGCACCTGAAGAGGCTCAGTCTCTGGTAGGCATGGCGATTTCTAAGAAGGTCACGCTGGAGGCCCTTCAGTCCATCATCGAGAAATACGCTGATCGGATCGCCAAAAGCGATGCAGGGAAACGCTCAAAAGCCCGGTCACTCGTCTTTGAGCATGAACGCAATGCAGTGATGGCATTGACGAACTGTGGCACCGCATTCTTCGGTATCGAGGAAGGCGAAATCATCCACGTCGAGCGCTCCGATGTACTCGGTCAGTTCTTCATCATAAAAGACCGGCATGGCCAAGATAACACCGCCATTTTCTGCCGACTTGGGGACACGTCACGCAAAGCCATCAAAGCTGCCGCTGAATTACTCAAGCTCGCGAAGACCGCACGTAGCTATTTCGACAAGGTTTGGTTTGTTTTTCCAGAGTCATCAGAACTCGTGCACGAACTCGCGTTTCTTACGAACGAAGAAAAGCTTTTTCGCAGTTGGCTCCACCTATCAACGCTGATTAGTGACGGCGAAACATTCAGTTTAAGAGAGGTGACGTCACTTCGACATGCATTGTCACGCGTGCTGGAAGACGGGGCCGACCCTTTCGCATGGAGCGGCCATTACCTCAACGAACTAAAGACTCCAGTTCACGACTCACTGGTCAAGAGAACCTATACATTCACCGTACTGCACAACGAATTTACTACCGAACTAATAACCGATATGCCGACAGACTCGTTTAAAGAATTTATGGATGAAGTCACAACTGTCAATTCCGTACATGACAATGGATACGTGTCGTTTATAAAACAACCCCGCACTTTATAGCGAAACCACCTACTCCTTAATCTAGTACTTATCAGGAGAGAGCCATGGATATCCTCGAAGCGATTAACGAACTGCTTCATGGCGTAGGCGTACCAATGCTCGGACGAGACATGACTGATGATGAAGCTATCAGACATGTAAATAGCCTATCTCTCCTGAAGCCATTCTGTGCTGTGAGGAAATGGATTTGGATTGATCTTGAAATGCCCGATGCTGTCCGCACCAAAATCATGAGTGATGGGCTTCAACCAGTAATGATTTATGCCCATAGCGTTGTTTTTGATAGCGCCGGACGGTTCAACCCAGGCGACTGGGTTCGCAGCACACCTCTTGCCAAACTTTCAGATGGATACCTATTTGAAACACAAAATACAATTTATGTTTTGATCGGCCAAGGAACCCGCAAGTCAGCTCAACTGTCTACCATTATTCATGTTTTCTAGTTTGCCAAATACAGTTTGGTGAACACGAATAAGTTTTTAAGAAAATCAATCCAGTGCGCTAACTACATTCCGCATGGAGCATGACGTTGATGAGTTCACCAAGCCAAACCGATGCCGACATTCACTGCGAGGTGTGCGGAGAGCCAACCCGTGTCCTTGGGTACGGCCAAGAATACGGCACCTTAGAGGCACGCTGGGGTTATGGTTCGAACCATGATGGTGACCACTACCGCGTTCGACTGTGCGAACAGTGCTTTTTTGCCACGCTGGCCTACATCCGGCAGGAGCGTCGGATCAGCAGACTCTTTGACGAAGATGCCCCCGTGGATGATCCATCATTTGGCCGAGTCGCGCGCGATGGCGGGTTTCGCGAGTCGTGACCTGACCTCACCCACTTCCAGGCTTGAATTGAGTTTAAATATCAAGTGAGGTTCTGATGCTTCACCGCCCGATCCACGACGAAGTCATGAACAGAGCTCTACGCATGGCCAACGCCTGCCATCCAGTTGTGGCTGAGCAACATTCTAATGAGCTGGCACGTTACGCACGATTATCAGCTGCGTGCGACGCTCTGGAGTCTTTCATGGGTTGTCGCCCAAGCGCTGATGAAGATGTCTTCAGCTCTCTCGCGCAACGACGTAGCCAGATTGCCGATCTGCTTGCTCTGGCCAATCTGCAAGAATTTGAGAAAGAGTCTTCGCCAGGAATTTACCTAGCTATTCCATACTTCAACCGCTGCTCTGACAAGCAACCTGTTTTCCTATTAAATCGAACCTCGCAGCCAATCACCTACCTCAGTCGATCTTTGTATGCCTACGCAAGTACAGACGATGGTGTCGATGAATACCGGGCAATTGGAAATGCATTCTCGGACGGTATCGCTGCGGATGCAGTGATAGAGTCTGGTGAAAAGCTTCGGATAGACGACTACTCCATGAGCTTTGATGGAGATTTTGTCAGCAACAGACGGGTCATATTGCTGGTTGATGGTCAACGCGGAGAGTGGCTCACCAGCATTTCAAAGCTCGCCGGTTTTCTCTGGGATGAGGATTTGCATGGTCTGCATTTGCTGAAGATAGTGAATTAAAATGTCCAAGCTTGATACTCACGAGGTGATCGCCTTATCTGCATATGCTGAACGTCGCTTGTCCCAGGCGTTTGACTATCGATTTGGTGAGTCGGTAACCGCCTATCTGACTAACACTAGGATTGTTTCTTGCTGCGGTGTTGGCGTGATGCACCGGCATATCAAAGCGGATTCGTCAGGACGATTTCAAGACGGCCACAGGGTGAGAACATCGGACATTCGCCAAGCGGAACAGCGTGGCGCGTTTTGGGTGTTACGCACGCTCAGTGGAAGCTTCTATGTAATTGCCAGCTTCGACCCACACGGCGGTCGGCAGTCACTTCAAAAATTTCTTAAACTGCGTGAGCAGGGTGTTCACCTGACACCTCAACGCATGCAGTAGCGTTTGTTCAAACGCCTAGCACAGCGTCAATGATGGCGCAAAGTGGGTACATACCCATTTGACCTCAAGACTTTCTCAGCAAATTTGTTAATACCATTTTGGGCGATACTGGGGCTGAGGGGACGCTGTATTCATCGCTCACCTGGGGTGTCGCCTTGCTGCGATGGTGATTCAGATCTTGGTGGCACACCTTGTCCGAGGTATGCATCAATCCCTTCAAGCGCCGACTGTAGTCTTTGCCTGAGCACCGGCAGCTCGATAGTTGTCACTACGTGCTGACGATCCGCCATCATAAGAAACGCTGCCAAAGCAGCGTCGGAATGCCTGACCAGAGCCACAAGGTGCTCTCCCCGAGGGCCACTGGATCCTGCTAACCAGTTTTTCACTGTCCGCTCGTTTGCATTCGTCCAGCGCATCAGCGTCTTCGTTGCCTGGTGCGTGTCGCCCAGTTCATTACGTAACGCCTTTGCGAGGCCAGCAGCGTATTGCTTCGGCTCCAGAAAAAATCTGCCCGTTTTAGTGAACATTTTTCCGCCCCCTGTCTTCTACCTTTCTTTATCTATTCAAACGGTATGGCCGCTGATGACCATTTCTGAAGTGCCTCGGTAAAGGTTGGCTGAGGCGGGGGCGATTGCTGATGAAATATCAGACTGAATCCGGGGCTAGCCCCACAGCAGCGGCGGCATACGTCCGCATGTCGACAGAGCATCAGCAGTACTCCACTGAAAACCAACTCGACACCATTCGCCTGTACGCCGCAGCCCATTCGCTCGAAATCATCAAGACCTATACCGATGCAGGCAAAAGCGGCCTACGCCTTGAAGGCCGAGATGCGCTAAAGCAGTTGTTTGATGATGTAGAAAGCGGGCGGGCGACTTTCTCAACCATCCTGGTCTACGACGTCAGCCGGTGGGGGCGATTTCAAGACCCTGATGTCAGTGCCAGCTATGAAGTCCGCTGCCGGCAAGCTGGCGTAACTGTCCAGTACTGCGCTGAGCAGTTCACCAATGACGGCTCACCTGTATCCAACATCATCAAAAGCGTGAAACGGATGATGGCTGGCGAGTACAGCCGCGAGCTGTCCGTCAAAGTATTCGCCGGTCAGTCACGCCTGATTGAGCTGGGGTTCCGGCAGGGCGGCCCAGCGGGGTTTGGCCTTCGTCGGCAACTGATTGATGCCGCAGGCTCGGTGAAAAACCAGCTGGGGCAAGGCGAACACAAAAGCATCCAGACCGACCGCGTAATCTTGGTGCCGGGGCCAGAAGATGAAGTTGAAGCTGTTCAGTGGATTTACCGGCTTTTCGTGGAAGAGGGCAGATCTGAGCGCGAAATCGCTGACTGGCTTAATGGCCGGGGCATCCTCACTGATCGTGCCAGGCCCTGGTCTCGCGGCACTGTCCACCAAGTACTGATCAACGAAAAATACATCGGCAACAACGTCTGGAACCGCACCTCATTCAAGCTAAAGCAGGAGCATACCCGCAACCAACCCAACCAGTGGGTGCGGGCCGATGGCGCCTTCCAAGCAATTGTCAGTCCCCTTCTGTTTAAAGCAGCCCAAGAAATTATTCAGACGCGGTCGTATCGCCTGCCCGACGAAGAAATGCTTCAGCGGCTCAAAGATATCTACCAGCGTCATGGCTACTTATCAGGGTTGATCATTGATGAAGCCGAGGGTTGTCCTTCCAGCAGCGCCTACCAACATCGCTTTGGTAGCCTTCTGCGCTGCTATTCACTGATCGGCTATACCCCTGACCGTGACTACCAGTACATCGAAGCGAACCGACGTCTTCGAGAAATGCACCCACTGCTGCTGGAGCAGACCATTACCAAAATCGCCGACGTTGGGGGCAGGGTGGACGTCGACCCGACAACAGACTTGATACAGGTAAACCAGGAGCTGCTGGTCTCACTTGTGCTGTGCCGGTGCCAACTATCAACCACTGGCGCAAAACGCTGGAAGATCCGGTTTGACCTGGGGCTGTGCCCAGATATCACGGTTGCAGTTCGGATGGCCCCTGGTGAAGAGGCAGCCCTGGACTACTACGTTCTACCGACTGTCGACATGTCCTCACCACATGTTCGACTGGCCGAGAGCAACCAGGCCAGCCTGGAGATTTATCGGTTCAATACCCTGGACATTCTTGCCGAGTTATCCCGTCGCTCCGCTTACCGGAGGGCCGCCTGATGCCACGCCATGGGCATGCGCGTACTGAGCTTCATGTCGCTGAAGCATCCACCGTCCAAAGAATTCCACTGGAACAGATTCGCGTGCTGAATCCACGCGTCCGCAACAGGCAGGTTTTTGCCCGCCTTGTGGAGAATATTGCAGCTCTCGGTCTGAAGCGCCCGATAACTGTGACGCCAACAGCGCGTGGGTCTGAAGCAGCATTTGAAATTATCTGTGGTCAGGGCCGATTCGAAGCATTCCAGGCGCTGGGAGAAAAAAGTATCCCCTGCATAGTCGTCAGCGCGAACGAAGCGGATCGCTTTCTCATCAGCCTGGTCGAGAATCTGGCTCGACGAAAGCATTCGAACAAAGACCTCTTGTCATCCATTCAGGTGCTATCAGAGCGCGGCTATTCACCAAGAGAAATCGCAGAAAAGACCAGCCTCGATGTGGCGTACATAAATGGCATCCTCATGCTCTTACGTCAGGGTGAGGAGCGCCTGATTGCTGCGGTCGAGAAGGGCTGGCTACCAATTAAAGTCGCTACCGAAATTGCTCGTGCCAATGACTCTGAAGTCCAACAGGCCATGGTCGAGGCATACGAAACCGGCGTACTCAAAGGTGATCAGCTGATTCGAATTCGTCGGCTGATTGACCGGCGCAAAGCCATGGGGAAGCGTTATGGGCAGCAACATCATTCTGAACGGATGACTACGCCGCAAAAGCTGCTCAATGCCTATCAAGCGGAGGTTCGACGCCAGCGAGTCATGATCAAGAAGGCCGACATCAATGAACAACGCCTGCTCATCATGGTGACCGCTCTGCGCCAACTACTCGCTGATGACTATTTCTGCACGCTACTACGTACTGAAGACATCCAAGATATGCCCAAGCCGCTGGCAGATCGCATCCATGGAGAGGTGAGCTGATGGGCCAGGTGAAGCAGGCGTTCAAGTCAGAAATCCTTTCAATCCCACTGGATCGAATTCTGCCGACTCGTAAGCTCGATAAGGAAATCCACGGCAGCAAAAAATTCTGCACTATCAAGAGCTCAATCCGCGAGCTGGGTGTGATCGAGCCCCTTGCCGTGCACCCAGAGCCCGTCATGGCTTCTGGGGTTCCATCCTACATTCTGCTCGATGGCCATTTACGTTTGGAGGCACTCAAGGCTCTGGGTGGGACTGAAGCCCTGTGTCTGATTTCAACCGACGACGAAGGCTTTACGTACAACCGACAGATCAACCGGCTAACCCCGGTACAGGAACACAAGATGATCCTGGCGGCCATCAAGAAAGGAATCGAGCCCTCTCGGATAGCGCAGGTACTGGGGGTCAACGTTGACCGTATTCATGAGCGCCAGAATCTTCTGAATGGCATTGCCCCCGAAGTGGTGGAAATGCTCAAGGTTCGGATGGTCGCTCATGATGTCTTCCGCGTTCTGCGCAAAATGAAGCCCATGAGGCAAATTGAAACCGTCGAGATGATGATCTCGGCCAACTGCTTCACCCAGAGCTATGCGCGCATGGTACTGGCCGCCACCAGGCCGGAAATGCTCGTCGAAAAGAAAAAGAAAGCCGCCAACGAAGCCAGCAGCATCGACATTGCCCGTATGGAACGGGAAATGGAGAACCTTCAGCATGACTACAAGCAGGTCGAGGATACGCTGGGGGAGACCATGCTTGTCCTGGTCGTCGCCAAAGGCTATCTGGCTCGGGTACTTCGCAACGAGGCAATCGCCGGCTACCTACAGCGTCATCATGCCGACCTATTGGAGGAGCTTGTCTCTATCATGGAGTCCGTCAGCTCTGATGCGCGGCACCTTGAGCGGGAATAGTCATTCGGCCAAGACTGCATCGATATGCTCGCACCAGATTAAAAGACAGGATCATTGGATGATCGGCATGGCATCAAAAGGAACCGAATCGCCTAAGCGGGTTACACTATCAACACAAACAGGTAGGTAACCATGGCCAGCGGCGAACATCTCAAAGCACTACTGCGCTCGCATATCAAAGGCGACGACAGCCATTTCTTGGCCGTCGCTATGCAGCTGGCCGCGCATGAGGCCAAACAAGGCCATGGGAAGCTCGCGGATGACCTGCGTGCGCTCATTGACTCTGCGAAATCTCGCTCCAAGCAACTACCCAATAGGCAGCCGGTTCCGATTGGCCAGCCAAAGGGAGAGCTCAGCAGCCTTCTATCCGTTGCCCTTCCCCATACACGCTTCTCTGAAATGATCCTTGATGACGGGACACATCAGAGGCTTGCCCGGATCATCAGCGAACAGCGCAATTTCGAGAAAATCAGAGCTCACGGTCTTTCCCCCAGACGAAAGCTCCTTCTGGTTGGCCCACCAGGCACAGGTAAGACCATGACGGCATCGGCTCTCGCCGGTGAGTTAGGGATCCCTCTCTACATAGTCAGGCTCGACAGCTTGATCACTAAGTTCATGGGTGAGACTGCTGCCAAACTGCGCCAGATTTTCGATGCAATCCGAGACACTCGCGGCATCTATTTTTTTGACGAGTTTGATGCCATTGGCTCCCAACGTGGTTTGGCCAACGATGTCGGTGAAATCCGCCGTGTACTCAATAGCTTCCTTCAGATGATTGAGCAGGATCAGTCTAATAGCCTGATCATCGCCGCAACCAATCACCCGGAAATTCTTGACTATGCGCTATTCCGACGGTTCGACGATGTCATTGAGTATGGGCTTCCCAATCACGAGCAAATTAAAGCGGTATTGAAGAATCGGCTCGTTAATTTCGCGAAGCCCATCAAGCGCTGGGACAGTCTGTGTAAAGTTGCTGAAGGTCTCAGCTATGCAGAACTGTCGCGAGCAGCTGACGACACCATCAAAGATGCGATCATCCATGATCGCGCCAGTATTTCGGCAGATGACGTGGTGAAGAACCTTGAGGAGCGCAAGGCTTTCCACGGGAGACAGCGCTCATAAGGCAGTGAAGCCACACAATGGCAGACCAGAACGCAGGACAGCGTCCACACTTTCTTTTTCAGGGAACTGGCAAGGCTGAGCGATTCCAATCTACCGCAGCTGGTGGTGGGGAAAAGCGCATACCACCGCAAGACAGAGCATCCCATGGTGCCGCGCTACTCGGACAGTTAGGCCACATTCGCCAGGACATCGGGAAAGCTGTTCAACTTCAGCGCCAGGCAGGCATCGAAGCCGGTCTAGGGCTTCAAATTGAATTCAAAAGCCAGCCGAGTATTGAGCTCGCTTTTGAAAGTTTGGCTCGCAGCAGACAGCACATCGAACTGCTCAATGTCCGCCATGACGAGGCAGCACAGACTACATTTGCCACCGTTTTTGTCCCCGATGGCCAACTGAAAACCTTTGAGAATCTGGTTACTCAGTACCTCGAAAATGACACAGGCAAGGGGCAACCCCGCAATGCCCCGCTGTTGAATACTATTCAACAGATCCGAGTTGCGACGTTTGAAGCGCTGTGGACAGACGATAAGTCCGCACTACCAGCAGATGCTGAGCAATCTCTCTGGTGGGAGTTCTGGCTTCCAGTTAGAGACGACCGAGAGTCTGTGCTCCAGCGCTT
Source organism: Pseudomonas sp. HS-18 (assembly GCF_020401845.1). Lineage (NCBI taxonomy): Bacteria > Pseudomonadati > Pseudomonadota > Gammaproteobacteria > Pseudomonadales > Pseudomonadaceae > Pseudomonas > Pseudomonas sp. HS-18. The sequence continues at coordinate 20,818 of NZ_CP084413.1, read as the reverse complement.
CCGGTCTACCGCCGAGGCATGCGGTTTCAAAATATCCCAGCATGTTCTGTACTTCCCTGAACGCACAGTAATTAACGTTCATGGCACGCTTGCCCAGATCACTCAATCGATGGCGCTGCTGAACGAAGTTGCGGAAATTCGCCGGGCCAAGGAAACGGCTGAGTTCTTCGATGCGCTGGAGCCCAATGAGCAGCGCCAGTGGGTCGATGAGCTGCTCGCGCGCACGACCATAGCCGACAACGTCTCGGTGCATATCTGCTTACTTGATACAGGAGTGAACGCTGGTCATCCCCTGCTCGCACCAGGCATCGATGTACAAGACCTCCACACCATTAACACGGAGTGGGGGGCTCACGACAATCACGGGCATGGAACAGGGCTAGCGGGTGTAGCTCTGTATGGTGACCTCGTAGGCCCACTTACTGACAGTGGGCCAGTGGCGATTAATCATCGATTAGAGTCGGTCAAGGTTCTACCTGCTGCGGCAGGGAATCAGGATGAGCCCTTTGGTGCACTGACCATCCAGGCAATAGCTGAGCCCGAATTTGCCCAGCCAGAACGCAAGCGCATTTTCAGCATGGCCATCACCAGCACTGACGGTCGTGATCGGGGTCGGCCCTCAGCTTGGTCTGCGACAGTGGATGCATTAGCGTTCGACGTATTGGGCGAGCGGCTCACCCCTCGTTTAATCATCATCTCCGCAGGTAACGCAGATGAAAGTGAGTACCTGAATTATCCTGCCAGTAACCTCACCGACGCCGTTCATGATCCCGGCCAAGCTTGGAATGCCCTTTGTGTTGGTGCATACACTCAGAAGGCCAGAATCGATCCTCCCAGTCCTGGTTATCAACCACTGGCACCTGCCGGCAGTCTGAGTCCGTTCAGTACCACATCACTTAATTGGACAGGCTCACCCTGGCCACTCAAACCTGATGTGGTGTTCGAGGGAGGAAACCTGGCCAAGGATTCTCAATGGGCATGTACACATTCATCCCTGTGCTTGTTGACCGCCAACCACCAGCCTCATAAAAGTCTCTTCTCGACCACTTGGGCCACCAGCGCAGCCTCAGCCTTAGCTGCACGCATGGCGGCCCAGATACTCGCGGCCTATCCGCAATTATGGCCCGAAACAATTCGCGCTCTGATGGTTCACTCTGCGGAGTGGACGGAGCGTATGCAGCAAGATTTTTTGACCGGGGCCAAGAAGGCAGACTATGCCGGGCTGGTTAGAACCTGCGGCTTTGGTGTACCCGACCTGGGGCGAGCGCTCTGGAGTGCAGCGGACTCACTGACATTGATTGTTGAGGATGAGCTCCAACCCTTCATGAAGCAGGGCCCGAAGAGCCCTACAGCACGAGATATGCACCTGCATCTTTTGCCATGGCCTAAACAGGAACTCCTTGACCTAGGCGAAACTGACGTGGAGATGCGCGTCACCTTGTCCTACTTTGTTGAGCCGAACCCAGGTGTGGCCGAGCGCGGTGTCAAAGGGCGGTATCGCTACGAATCGCACGGGCTTCGCTTCGAAGTCAGTCGTCCAGGCGAAGATGAAACGGATTTCCGCCAACGTATCAATCAGCGCGCTCGGGATGAAGAAGAGGGTATTTACCAGGGGGGCGGCTCTGATACACGCTGGCTACTCGGCACTCGCTCCCGCCATCGCGGATCACTGCATTCGGATATCTGGAAAGGTACAGCAGCCGACTTGTCCGGCCTGGGTATGCTCGCGGTTTATCCCGCCTTGGGCTGGTGGAAAACCTTACTGAAGGAAAACCGGGTCAACAATCGCACCAGATACAGCTTGGTGGTATCGATCAAGACGCAGCAAACCGACGTCGATCTGTACAATGCAATTGAAACTCAGATTGCTGTTCCGGCACTTATTGAAACCTAAGCCCATCGAATGACGACTCAAGGGCCCTGAGGAATTTATGTCCAAACTCGCTGAATACCGTGCTCTCGAAAAATCCCTGCAAGAGCAACTGGCTCAACTTGATGCCTTGAAGAACGACGAAGCCCTGAAGCATGAAATGGCTTTCGAAGACAAACTGCGCAGCTTGATGGCCGAATACGGAAAATCCCTGAAGGACATCATCGCGATCCTGGATCCGCAAGCTCGCACCTCCCAGGCTAAATCGGTAACCACCAGCGGTCGCCGTGCTCGCCAGACAAAGGTCTATCGCAACCCCAATAACGGCGAGGTTGTCGAAACCAAGGGCGGCAACCATAAGATCCTGAAACAGTGGAAAGAGCGGTACGGGGCTGAAGCTGTTGAAGGCTGGCTTCAACGCTGATCTGCGAATCTAGGGCCTACCTCAACCGAGATAGGCCCCACACAGTGCCGCTAGGCCTGCATCCGAAATCACCTAAAAGCTCGGCTCTCTGCCTCGGGAAACCATTAAATGATCACCCTTGATCTCAGCAGGAACGACGCAGAAGCACTCCTGCACCACTGCAAAGAATTCAAACCCCAGAGCGGCGACCAACGCCATGACTCTCGGCTAGAGGATGCGCTAGCAGAGCTGGCTGAGGCTATTGAGGCCCACTTCGCTGAGGACAGTCGCACCTAGCCATCAAACTAGGAGCTGCTGATCTTTGTTTACCGCAAGCAGAATAAGCCCTGCCCCAGACTCGCCATTACAGCTATTCGAATGAAACTGCTCAACACCTACGACGACCGCGATGAAGCGGAAGCAGCCGCTGAACGGATCTCCGGAGAAAAACGCCTGGCAAGTGAGCGCGACTCAACCGTCGTGATCTACAACCTGTTCGGCATGCCCACTTGGGGGAATTTCCACAGGCTAGGAATGTACAACCTCGGTGAACTGAAGCTGCTGCTGGATCGACGCGCTGCCTGGCAACCCGCCGATCAGGCCCGACATGCTGAGATCATGAGTACGCTGACCATCGTGGCCAAGAACTTTCAGATCGAAACTCCTCCACACTGGCTCTGATCCCTGATGCAAAAAGCCCCGCTGCTCATCGCAAACGGGGCTTTTTCAGTCTCAAGTAGGTATGCCCTATTCAAACTCCGCCGAACTAAATTTCAAGACGTTGCAGTTTTCCTTAACGGCGCGCTGCAATCCATCCTCGAAGCCAGCCTTGCTGGTCGCCTGAATCTCAACAGAGATCTTCACATCCACACCCAACTTGGCAGTGAACTGCTGCACGACCTCGTCAACAAGCAACGCAAAGTCCATCTTTGCCTTCACAGGATCTAAGCTGGTGGACGCATAGAACTGGGTGGCCAGGGCTTTGCTGATCTCTTCAACCGGATCATTTGTGCCACTGCTCCCGCCCTGTGGCTCAGGCTCAGCGCCACCATCTCCCGTCGAGTCCGGCTTATGCGCGTCGCTCTCTTCCTGAGTTTTGCGTCTGGCCAGCTCAGCCTCTTCCTTCTCCTTCCGAAGTTTTTCGGCATAGGAAGCAGCTGTTGATGGCTCAATGATCTCGCAAGCATCCAGGGTAACCAGGGCGGACTTGGCGAAGACAAAGCCCAGGTAGCGATCACCATCCTTACCTTGGGCAACGCCGAAGAAATCACCGCTCTCCAAGCCAACACTCAAGGTGTTAAGAAATACAGTGCTGTCACGCAGGCGGGGGAGGTACAAGTAGCAGCAACTCTTCTGCCACACCTCCTGAGCAACCACTTCCTTGACATCATCCTTCCAGAACCAAGTCTTCAACATGTTGGCGAGGTGGTAGGGCGCCCACTCGGTGATCAACAGCTCATTCTCTTTGAGCACCCGCTCAATTTCCTGAGTCAGGTTGGCTGCACCTGGATTGACGGGGAAATGCTCCCACTGAATTTCTGACAAACCACGACCTGCCACAGCTGTCTGGACGGGTGCCAGCAACCACTTATAGGTTTCGCGGATCATGCGCTTAAGCGCTTCCTTGGCCTGATCGAGGCTGGCTGTGGCGTTTCTCGCCATCAGGTTATCCAGGGTGATGCGGTTGTCCTTGTAGTCGTTGACGATGGACTCCCATGCCAACATGGTGCGCACCTGATCCTTCAGTCGGCTGACGTTGTCCTGCTCAGCGGCCAAGAAAATCAGTCGATTCTGCTTACCACGAGGCTGGTCGCCACGGTTCTTCAGGATCTCGCCGGCCTTCACAATGGCTTGGCTTGTACCACTTTTGCTGTACCCCGCATCCGGCGACAGCACCACCAAACGCAGCTGCCAGTCATCCGGTACATCCACGCTGTCGGTAAACACATGGATGCCACCAAACAGTCCGCCGGCAAAGCTCTCCTGGGCCCGCTTGCGAATAGCAGGGAAGACATCTTCCTTGTCCTTGTAGCGCTTCTTGCGCTCCTCCATTTCACGACGCAGGTTCGGGCGCGTATCGAACCAGTAGTGGTTATTGGAGTTGTTCAGGTAATGCAGCTTGTCCAGCAGGCTGCGCAGCGCATCTTTGAACAAACCAACCTGCTGGCCTGGTTGCACAGTGCCCAGCATGATTCGCATCAGCTCGATACCACGTAGTACCTGACCTGAAGTAGTCGGAGCGCTACCAAGGAAAATGGTACGTGCAGTACGACGACAGGCTTGCACACTACCGAGGCGGGCATTGTGATTTTCGATAGCAACGGTCTCGGCGCGCGGGCCGTCGATATCACGCTCCATCACCGGATCCCAACCAGGCGGCAGGTAGTAGGTGACCTCGTTACGCGAATCAGGATCGGCCAATGGCAGACTGCCCGGCATGATCAGCGGATCGTTGTTACCGTCCTTCCACAAGCTGAAGATCATCTTGGCCATCATCTTCAGCACGCCACGGGTACGCTGGAAGTTCTCCAGCGTTGACCAGTCCTCGTACAGGCGGTCAAAGACTTCAGGGTGGATCGGGTAGGCGTGTAGCAGGCGCTCGTAGTAACGGCTTTCCTGAGTTTCCGCAGGAAACTCAGCGCTGTTCGCAATGTAGTAATCGGCGAACGTACGGCACACCTTCTCAGCGGCCAGGCGATCCGAGATGTTGCTAAACAGCCTGCGCCGGACAATTTCGAAAGCCTCTTCTGTACCAACCGGCTTCCACAGGGCCTGTACACGACCGAAGTAATGGGACAGCGACTCCAGAGCACGAACACCACGCTGGCTGCCCGCCTCTTTTTCTGACTCCGGCAGCGAAGCCAGCATCACCGCAGTGGGCACCGCTTTTAGGGCTTCAGTTAGTGCTTGGATGAAGCTCAAGTTGGAATCGAAGGTGCCACCGCTGAGAGCCTTGCCTTCTTCGAACTGACGAATGTAGGCCACCAGCTCGTCGACCAGTATGACGCAGGGGGAATGGAGCTTCAGCACCTGCTCTAGAACATCTTTACCTGGAGAGGTGCCGGACTGATCTGCACTGGCCACCAGTGCATAACCCTCCTCGCCGCCCAGCTGCCAAGCCAGATCACCCCACAGGGTATGAACCTGAACGGAGCCATGCTGAACCGGCTGGTTTGGCGAAGCCTTGATCCCGTCGAGCACGGCAATACGTGCACGCGGCAATTCGCTGACCCCAGCCTTGTCGATAATGTTGGGGATGCCAGGCATTTCACTGGCAGGCACCTTGCCGCTGGCCAAGTGATAAACCGCCAGCATGGTGTGGGTCTTACCGCCACCGAATGCGGTTTGCAGCTGAATGACGGGATCGCCACCTTTGCCCGCCAAGCGCTTAACCACAGAGTCCAGCAGCAACGCCATACCCTCGGTGATGAAGGTGCGCTCGAAGAACAGCGTCGGGTTCTGGTACTCGGGCGAAGCCGTACCGGTGTGCACTCGGGTGATGTCAGCAGCGAATTCAGCCTGAACGAACGTGCCTTTGCGCACATCTTCATGGGGCTCGGCGATCTCACGCCAAGGTTTAAGGGTCATACATGGTCTCCCTGAGCGGTGCGCAGCATGTAGCTGAACTTGTCCTGGATTAACTGCTTACGCGCCTCAATAAACGCTTCGAAATTCTCAAGCTTCCACAGCTCGGGATCCTGAGGGATGAGGTGCATAGCCAGGTACTCCTCATGCTCCTCATCGCTTTTGAATCTGCCGCGATCAAACCACTCGTGCGGCGGAATCGCACACTTGCCGTCAAAACCGTTTTCATCCGCTGTCAGCAGCATGCAGTTGGCAATCTGATCCCGATGCTCGGAGCGATAGCGCAGGATATTGCGCTTGCCACTGTCCGGGTTGATGTCCTTGACCGACTTCAGCAGGCTCTGCGGGAAGATATGGTCAACCTGCGGGCCATTGGCGCCCAGAGCCGGCGAGTAATTGAAGTCGCGATACCACAGGTTGAAGAACAGGTGGATCGAACGGGAACCATAGTACTGGTTGAAGATGACTTCCGGTGTGATCTCCAGGCTGCGGCCATCGGCACGAATCACCCCAAAGATCTCACTGACCACAAAATCTTCGTGCTCTTGGATGTTGCGAACGAGCTTGTCGATCAACTGGTCAGGGTTGCCACCAAAGGCGCCACTCACCAGTGAGCGCAACAAGTACTCAGCCAAACCTGTCTTGGCCTTGAACTGCGCAGGATACTGATAACGGAAATAGATCAGCGGAATGAGTGCCAGGTAGGAGGGCAGGGCCTTGTCGCTGCGGATATACGTCTTGCTGACCACCAAGTCCCGCACGTCCTTAATGGCATCGGCGATCAGCTGCCATTGGGCAATGATCTCTTCCTTGGTCTTACCATCGCGGAATTTTTCTACCTCGTACCGTGCGCCTTTGTTCAGGACGGTCAGGCAGCACTTGAGGACGAAGTCACGATCAAAGTCAAAGCCGCCCTGGTTCAGGTCTTCCAGCAATGCTTCGATTTCACCATCGGCTTCATCCCAGCTGGAGGTCAGCAGGGAGAACAGCAGATCCGACTTACCAAGCTTGGTGCCGCCTGAGTTGGCTCGGATGAAAATTTCGACAATGTCATCCACCCGATAAGCTTCAGGGTTATCAATCCCGTCTAGCTCCTGGAAGGTGATGTTGTCGTCGTTGACGAACTCCTTGCGCACACGTCCCACGTTCAGCTGCAAGGTCATTTGCTCGTCTGCTGACAGCTCTTCAGGCGACAGTGAGGCAAGCTCCTGGGCAATCTGGAGATCAAGCTTGTTGTTGATGAACACCATGTCCTTGAAGCGCACCCAGGGCCAAGTGGCGGAACACTTTTCCTTGAAGGCGAAACGGTAACGAATGTCCTCGGGAGCAGCCATGTCACCCCCGCTGAGCACATCGAAGTACAACTCACGCCCGCTGTAGCTGCCTTTCAAGCCGATAAACAGGCTTTGCAGGCGCTGCTGACCATCGAGCACCATCATCTTCGAGCGCGTGTTGTCCGGCACCCGGTAATCGGTCAGCTTGATGTCGCGGTGGTAGTTGTCGATGAACTTGCGGTGCTTGACCTCTTCACGGGTCTTCCAAACCAGCAGGGTGCTGATCGGGTACTCACGCATGATGGAGTCAAACAGGCGACTGATCTGTTCCTCGCTCCATACGAAAGGACGCTGAATATTGGGCAGCCAGAAGCCACCACCCTCAGATTCGGCATCATTCAGATAGGAAACGATTTTGCGGATCGACAGCTTCCGGTTCTGCATTCGTTACTTCCTTGATCAGATATCCATTTGCACTTGCGTATTCGAATGACCAATTTCTTGGGAGGCCAGCTCGATGCCTGCCCAAGCACCTTGGAGTTCATTGTAAGCGCGGGCCTCTTCGGCCCAGCCCTGACGCTCGCACAAGGTATAGAGACGGTACATAAGCGCGTTCAGACTGGCAGTCTTATCGGGCATACGGGCCAGCAGAGCACCCGCAGCGGATTCGCCATCCTGGTTTAGAGCGCGGATCAGCTGATGGAGGCCTTCCCACACAGCCAGGCGGCTATCGTTCTCCGGAGACCAATCCCGAGGCATTTCGGCCCACTTCAGTAGCCGTAAATCGCCCCCCGCACTCTCCACCACACCGGCTTCGATCAAACCACCAACGCTGGTGCCCTTGGCACGAGCCAAAACGTCGGCATCGCCATACTTGCCCTCGGCCCAGCCATACTGCTCGAACCAGGCCAGGCAGAACTGGGTGTCATGATCGAAGTCATCCTCGCCGATAAAGCGGTTGATCAGTTGCAGCGCCGTCCGCACGCTCATCGGCTTACCGTTGGCTTCAATCACTGCACTGTACTTGCTGAACACCTCCATGCCAGGGCCAATGATGGCCTGGGACAGATCCACAGGAGCAACCGGCGAGTTAATACCGCCACGGGTCATGTCAGCCAGCGCATCTGGCAGGGTGGCATTTAGCTCTCGGATAAAGTCGCGACGCGAAATGGTAGGTGCATCTGCTGTGCGCGGGCGACAGACCAGTACGATGCTGGAAGCCAGCGCATTAGTGCCTTTACCGATCAAGCGCCCCGCACCCTCAGTACGCATTGGCCAGGTACCGGTCAATGCAAATCCAGCCTTAAGTACTGCGGCAAGGAAAGTTTCCCAGCCGGTGCTGGAAGTGCCACCGTCATCCTTGGTTTCTGATTGCTTGAAGGCGTAGTAAATGGTCACCGGAAAGGCCAGATGGGCCTGCTCGGCGAGATTGTGCATGGCAGAGGTCATACCATCGAGGAAGAAAGCCTCGGCTTTGTCCTTGCTGCCATGACGGTAGGGGGTGGCGACCAGCTCCTCGGCCTTGGGTACTGCCAAGGTCGCGTATAGATTGGGAAAGATCGGTCGCAGCGAGCGGCGCAACCAGACATAGAAGAAATCCGATAGGTCGGCGTAGCCGATATTGTCGTAGTAAGGCGGGTCGGTCGAAATCAGTTTGTTTTGGCTGATCACTTGCGTCTGGGCATCCTGCTGAAAGACCTGCCCCTTGCCATCTTCAGGCAAATCACGGACAGCCATAACTCCCTTATCAATAGCAGTGGCAAAACTACCACCCGCGTCTGCGAACGGGTTTGCTTCAGCAAAATCCCAAACCATAGGGATAGCCTGTCGAGCGAAAGTTTCTCGGAATGCGCCACGATCATTCATCCATGAGGCAACGGTCGAACCAATATTGCTGACCTTGCTGATAGCAAACGCCAAATACACCCCCAGCGCCTGCGCATAAGCCGTAGCGCCCGTGCCCCCCTGATCCAGCCCCACCCCATCGTCAGACATCCCAGCGGCCAGAGCATCCTCGCGCACGCGAGTGATGGCTTCTTGCACCAGATCGGTGAAAGTACTCAACGCAACCAGTTGGCGGGGAGTAAATAGGTCACCGAATTTGCCCAGCCCATAGTTAAGCGTCCAAAAGTTACGTGGATCGTCTGGCAGACTAGTTTCTGGCCGCCATTCAGGTTGTGCTTGTCCTGCAATTTCCTCGTGCTCAGCAGTTGGCTCTAAATAAACCCGACCACGAGCCCCCTCGGCCACAATTGCCATCAAACGCTGGCCGATACGATCCGCCATCCCTTCTGCTTTGATGTAGCTAGGCTCAATCGGTGTATCGGACAGCAAACACTGAAAATTCGCTCCTCTGGACAGCTTAGTGCCGCTCTTAGCCGAAGCAGGTGGCGAACCAACCTTGACGGTAAACCGATAGCTGTTCCCCTCAATCACAGGCTCTACGTAGCTTTCCTTGCCTACTTTGCTGGACAGAATAAAGGTCGACGCCAGTGGCACCTCCACATGACTGAAGGCTGGGTTGGGGCTTTTCACGGTACGTGCCCACAGCCAGGCGATCACCGTGAGCTTTTGGCCCTGGTACTGCGCCAGATCCGGGCGTTTGGCAACCATCTCAGCGGTAACTTCAATTTGCGGATACAGATGACCAATGCGCTTCTGCGCTTCTTCACGCATCCAGGCACCATAGCGACGCACATCCTCAGCAAGGCCCCTGGCACCTGACCAGTCCTCGAAAGCATCACGGGTTGAGCGCTTCTTACTGCCCTTGTCGGCATCGATTTCCGGCCCGACCGGCACACGACCAGCAAACTTCGGCGGTATTTCGATCATCGCCTTATTGATGGTTACCGCCACAGGGTTAAGGTCGGACGCGTAGCTTTCAAGGCCCAGCCGCTGCGCCTCAAGCGGCAATGCACCGCCACCAGCAAAGGGATCATGAAAGCCAGGCAGTTTTTCCGGATTAAACAACTCCGCAGCCTGCGGATGTGCCTTATTGAGCTCACAAGTCTCGCGCCAACTCTTCCAGATTTCAGCCCGTGCTCGTTCCAAAACCTCCTCGTTATTGGTGTTCTCCCACTGCACCAACTCTTCGATGATCTTGAATAGACGCTCGCGTTCAGCTGCGGCTTTTTCCTTGTTTACCCCTCGGCCAAGATGACGCTCGAAGCCAGGATCATTGACCATCTGCGCAAAAATCACCGCTCGTGCTGCGGCCAAGGGACGTCGCGCCCACCACAGGTGCAAAGTGCTGGGGTGGCCGTGCCGGATGGATTTTTCACGTGCCGCAGCCGCATTGATGGCATCCAGTGGTAGGGCCACCTCAATCAGTTTCTTGGGGGTTTTAATGGGATACATCGAAAATTCCTTATTTCCAGTGGGTTGGGCGATGCAGGGCAAAGCCACTGGAATTCATCACAGTATTTGGCAATTGGTTTTGACGTAGCTTGTCTTCACCAATGGAGAGGTAACCATTGGCTGCCTTCTTGAGCTGCGCAGATTGGCTATTGGCCGGAAACACCACAATCAACCGCTTGTTCGGGAAGCGCTTGCGTACCTGCTGGATCGGTTTAGTCAGATCGCTATCGCCAGCGATAACATCGCTGGCCCGACGCCCCGGTAGCGAAAGCTCTGGAGCGTCTATCTTTGTTCGCTGGGAAAAATTGCTACTGCTCAAAGGCTGGCCTCTGGTTGAATAGCGCGACCAAGCAGCTCTTGCAGATCGTAGTTGACGCTGGCTACGCCGAACTCAGGCTCAGTCTTGAACGGGTGCTTGATGTAGTAGGGGCCATCGACCTGATCACCGTCCACCAACACGATGGCGAGGATGAATTTCTCGCCCTGGTTGAAGCTGGAGAAGATCTCGTTCTTGGTCACTGTGACGGTAGTGGCGCCCTTGACGCGCCCCTTGACTTCGATATGACGATCATCGCGCAGGGCATTGTCCGGCCCGACAGGTGGGCGGGCGGTGATATCCCAGCCGCACTTCTGTGCCGACACATCAAAAATCTCATGGCCCAAGGCCTTCTCGGCAGTAATGACTGCGTTCATTGCGGCCCATTCAATGCGCGAACGGGCTTCGGCGTCGGCACAGAAGGTAGTTTCTCCTTTACGCTGTGCCAGCAACCCAGCCGGAATCACCAAGGCACCACCCAGGACAACAGGGGTGCTCGATACCACATTCTTCATCGCCTCCAACTCACTCTTGCGCTGGCTGAGGCGAGCGGTAAGTTCATCTACACGGCGACGGGCATTTTCTGGCTGCATACGCGGCTGTTTACCCGCGCTGACATCCTCGCTGAGCTTGATAAAGCGATCCGACCAGTAGTTGATCTCCTTCACCAGGCGCTCATTCACTGCACCCAGAATCTTATCCGCCTGGCGCTCAAGTCGAACCTTCACCTCTTGGTAATGCTCCGGAACCAAATGTTCGGAAGCGTGGTGCAGGGCCAAAGCTTCAAGGTTTTGGGTAATCCATGGAGCTGACAACACATCACCAATCAACTGGCGATCCTCGCTCTCGATGGGAAGCAGGTCTAGGTGAGGTGCCCAGCCAGCGTTGATGGTGTTGCCTTGCTGGTCTATCTCGACAAACTGCAAACGGCGGGAGACAGTTTTGGCCTGAGCACTGCTCTGAGACAGGTTCTCACGAACACTGTGGTCAACCATGAATAGCACCTTGGGTTGGATGCCGTCGTCATTGGGGTCAACGAGAATCGCGCCTTGCTTGAGCTTGCTGCGATGTGCCGAGAGGATCAGGTCGGTGCTGGCCATCATCAACGGATGGCCAGGGTGAATCAGATCGGCCATCGGTTTTCCATGCAGCCTTACATTCTGCTTTTCAAAGCAGATTCGCTCGTACTGCTTCAATACGGGCGTACGGCTCTCGCCGATCACACGATCTCGTTCACGTAGGCCTGCCGGTACATGGCGAATCTCATAGCGACCGGACTCACGAGGGCGCATTTCACCACCCAGCGAGGTGAAAGCCTCAGTGAAGAAGGCGCGGATGAAGTAGGGTTGAAGTTTGCGGGCCTCGGCCTTTTCCATTTCCTCCTTCACTGCGTAGAGGTCAGCCAGGCTCATGTGCTGCTCGACCAAAGCGTTGCGGCGCAAGATTTCCTTCAAGTGGTCGGTATCCAAAGCCCCGTCAATGACCTGAGTGAGCTTGGCACGGGTCTCCGGCGCATCACCGTAGCGAATGGCTTCGATCAACAAATCCTTGAGCGAGATATTGTCGAACGCCTCACCCAGTACATCGAAGACTTTGCCACCTAGGGCTTGCTTCTCGATCTCCAGCTTTTCGAAAAGCTTCTGGAACACTTCCCCCTCTCGGGTCTCGTTGGCAACGATGTTCCACAAGTGGCAGACCTCTGTCTGGCCAATGCGGTGGATACGACCAAAGCGCTGTTCAAGACGATTCGGGTTCCAAGGGAGGTCGTAATTGACCATCAGGTTGGCGTTCTGCAAGTTCACGCCTTCACCTGCTGCGTCGGTAGCAATCAGCACCAGGACATTGGGGTTGTTGCGGAACTCCTCCTGAATCTTGCGCCGTTCATCGCGGTTAGTACCGCCATGGATGGTCACGACAGCCTCGGGCTTGCCCAGCATGTTCCCAATTCGAGCAACCAGGTAATTCAGGGTATCGCGGTGCTCGGTGAAGATGATCAGCTTGCGGCGGCTGCCACTGCTGGTGAACATCTCAGGCGTGTCCTGCAACAAGCAGGAGAGCTGCTCCCACTTCTTGTCCTTGCCCGACTGAACCACCGAAAGCGCCTTCGCTTCCAGAACCTTCAGTGACCAGATCTCAGCCTCAAGCTCGGGAATGGTTTCCGCAGCAGTGGCCTGGTCTACGACCTGCTCCGAATACAGCTCGTACTCATCAGCACTGAGCTCCTCATCTAACTCGTCGAAGCTATCGGGAAGCTCAATCTGCTTCTTCACATGGTATTCGCCCAGCGTGCTGGCCACTCCCTGGCCACGAGCCAGCAGCTTGGTCTCTTCCAGGCGATTTTCCATGCGTTTACGACGCCGCTGGAGCGACTGGTAGATCGCTTCAGGGCTGGAGGCAAGACGGCGCTGAAGCTGCGTCAGGGCGAAGCCTACTGTGCCCTTGCGCTTCCCATCGAGCTGGTCAGCCCGATTCATCTCGTTGCGCACGTACTCGGTGACTTCGTGGTACAGCGCGGCCTCAAGGTCAGACAACTCGTAGTTGGCCGTATAGGCACGGCGCTCCGGGAAGAGGGGGGTGCCATCGAACTTCAGCAACTCCTCTTTCACCATACGGCGCATCATGTCGGAGACATCGACCTTATGCGCCCCCTCACGGAATTTGCCGTAGAAGCGGTCTCCATCCAGCAGCGAAAGCCAGATCTGAAAATCCTCTTCCTTACCGTTGTGCGGTGTGGCGGTCATCAACAGGAAGTGACGGGTGATGGAACCGAGCAGCTCACCTAGTTCGAAGCGCTTGGTCTTATTCACCTTGCTGCCGAAGTAGTTGGCGGAGAGCTTGTGGGCTTCGTCGACGATGATCAGATCCCACTCAGTGTTCTTGAGCTTCTGCTGGAACTCTTCACTGCGGGACAACTGATCGAGGCGTGCGATCAGCAGATTGGTCTCCTCGAAGTAGTTACCTGAGGCGCATTGCTCCTGCTTCTCACGGCTGAAGACCTCGAACTTCACGCCGAACTTTTCCAACAGTTCATCCTGCCACTGCTCCGTCAGAGAACCAGGTGACACAACCAGGATTCGCTTGGCATCCGAGCGCATCAGAAGTTCACGAATCAGCAGCCCGGCCATAATGGTTTTGCCTGCACCCGGATCATCAGCCAGGACAAAACGGAGCGGCTGCCGAGGCAGCATGGACTCATAAACAGCGGAAATCTGATGGGGGAGAGGATCTACGTTGGACGTGTGCACAGCCATCATCGGATCGAACAGGTGCGCCAGATTGATCCGATAAGCTTCCAATCCAAGCTTAAAGTCAGCACCCGGAGCATCAAACGACCAAGGCCTGCCAGCCTGAGCAAGCTCTAGGCGCACCTCGTCCGAGCGGAACAGCATCTGCTCGCCTAAGCGACCTTGGCTGTCCTTGAAGTAGACGGTAATGGCATTGTCGCCAACAGGCTCGACCGTGACGACACGCACTATCTCATCCGCCTGAATCCCCCTGACCTGTGCGTCTTTCTTGATGTCTTCGAGCTTGAGCATTCTTTGATCCTGTTCGTCCTTGGCCGATGCACGCACATCCCAATTGCTGGAGATATTAACAGGGCTAACAGGGCAAATGGCGCCGAAACGCGCGCACCAAAAATCCGCTTTTTTCTCTGTTTGACCTGCACCGATGTACTCGCATCGACACAAATAAAAACCCCGCAAGCCCAGAGACTGCGGGGTTTCAGATCAGCTAGCCGTTGTCGGTTAACTTTGCAGATGTCGGCTAACTTTGGAGAAAGTGCCGATTAACTTCAACGACCTCCACCGAATCAGACGTCCAGGTTGGACACCGCCAGGGCGTTGCTCTCGATGAAGTCGCGGCGCGGCTCCACGGCATCGCCCATCAGGGTGTTGAACAGCTGGTCGGCGGCGATGGCATCCTCGATGGTCACCTTCAGCATGCGGCGCACGTTCGGGTCCATGGTGGTTTCCCACAGCTGGTCCGGGTTCATCTCGCCCAGTCCTTTGTATCGCTGGATGCTGTGACGCTTGGTGCCTTCGGTCATCAGCCACTCCAGGGCTTCCTTGAAGCTGCTGACGGCCTTCTTGCGCTCGCCCTTCTGCACATAGGCGCCTTCTTCCAACAGACTGTTCAGCTTGGCGCCCAGCTCGGTCACCGAGCGGTAGTCATTGCTGGCGAAGAAGTCGCGGTTGAAGGTGACGTAGCTCGACAAGCCATGGGCAACCATCTCGACTTCCGGCAGCCACAGGTGACGCTCGCGGTCTTCCCGCAGGCTGACCTTGTACACCAGACCGGATTTCTCCGCGGCCTTCAGGCGAGCCTGGTACTGGTCCAGCCAGCCCTGCATGGCAGCCTGGTCGCCCAGTTGGTCGACATCGATGCGCGGCAGGTAGACGAAGTGCTCGGTCAGGTCCTGCGGATAGAGACGGGACAGGCGGGACAGCGTACGCATGACCGTGCGGTACTCGTTGACCAGCTTCTCCAGCGCTTCGCCGGACAGGCCCGGGGCGCTTTCGTTGACGTGCACGCTGGCCTCTTCGAGGGCCGACTGGGTCATGTACTCTTCCATGGCCACGTCGTCCTTGATGTACTGCTCCTGCTTGCCGCGCTTGACCTTGTACAGCGGTGGCTGGGCGATATAGATGTAGCCGCGCTCGACCAGCTCCGGCAGCTGACGGAAGAAGAAGGTCAGCAGCAGGGTACGGATGTGCGAACCGTCGACGTCAGCATCGGTCATGATGATGATGTTGTGGTAACGCAGCTTGTCGATGTTGTACTCCTCGCGACCGATACCGCAGCCCAGTGCAGTGATCAGCGTGCCGACCTCCTGGGACGACAGCATCTTGTCGAAGCGAGCCTTCTCGACGTTGAGGATCTTGCCCTTGAGCGGTAGGATCGCCTGGGTCTTGCGGTTACGGCCCTGCTTGGCAGAACCGCCCGCGGAGTCACCCTCCACGATGTACAGTTCGGAGAGGGCGGGGTCCTTCTCCTGGCAGTCGGCGAGTTTTCCCGGCAGGCCGGCGATGTCCAGCGCGCCCTTGCGGCGAGTCATCTCACGAGCCTTGCGCGCGGCCTCACGGGCGCGGGCGGCGTCGATCATCTTGCCGACCACGGCCTTGGCTTCGTTCGGGTTCTCCAGCAGGAAGTCGGCGAAGTACTTGCCCATCTCCTGCTCGACGGCGGTCTTCACCTCCGAGGAAACCAGCTTGTCCTTGGTCTGCGAGCTGAACTTAGGATCCGGTACCTTCACCGAAATGATCGCGGTCAGACCTTCACGGGCGTCGTCGCCGGTGGTGGCGATCTTGAACTTCTTCGCCAGGCCTTCCTGCTCGATGTAGTTGTTCAGGTGGCGGGTGAGGGCGGAGCGGAAGCCTGCCAGGTGGGTACCGCCGTCACGCTGCGGAATGTTGTTGGTGAAGCAGAGGATGTTCTCGTTGAAGCTGTCGTTCCACTGCAGGGCGACTTCCACGCCAACGCCGTCTTCTTCGCGCTGGCAGTTGAAGTGGAAGACCTGGTTCACCGCGGTCTTGTTGGTGTTCAGGTACTCGACGAAGGCACGCAGGCCACCCTCGTACTTGAACAGCTCTTCCTTGCCGGCACGCTCATCGCGCAGGACGATGCCCACGCCGGAGTTCAGGAAGGACAGTTCGCGGATCCGCTTGGCCAGGATGTCCCAGCTGAAGTGGATGTTGTGGAAGGTTTCTGGAGAGGGCTTGAAGTGAACCTCAGTGCCCGAACCTTCGGTGTCGCCCACCGGGCGCAGCGGGAATTGCGGAACGCCGTGGTGATAAACCTGTTCCCAGACCTTGCCCTCACGGCGGATGGTCAGGCGCAGCTCGTGGGAGAGGGCGTTCACCACCGACACACCTACGCCGTGCAGGCCGCCGGAGACCTTGTAGCTGTTGTCGTCGAACTTACCGCCGGCGTGAAGGACGGTCATGATGACCTCTGCCGCGGAGACCCCTTCTTCCTTGTGGATATCCACCGGAATGCCGCGGCCGTTGTCGCGCACGGTGATGGATTCATCGGTGTGAATGGTGATGCTGATCTCGCTGCAGTAGCCCGCCAGCGCTTCGTCGATCGAGTTGTCCACGACCTCGAAGACCATGTGGTGCAGGCCAGTGCCGTCGTCGGTATCACCGATGTACATGCCCGGACGCTTACGTACGGCGTCCAGTCCCTTCAGTACCTTGATACTGGAAGAGTCGTAGGTGTTCTCGCTCATTCTTCACTCCCGATGGTAGTGTCCTGAGAGACGCGCCCATGTTCCACGTGGAACATCGACACCGGCGTTTCCATTCGCCAGCCGTCTTTCAATAAGTGCGGGTCGACGCAGGTGATGAATACCTGGCAACCCAGATCTTCGAGAAGCCGGCACAAAGACAACCGATGCTTCTCATCCAATTCGGAGGGGAGGTCATCCACCAGGTAGACGCATTGCCCGCGTTTCGCCTGGTTGATCAAATGCCCCTGGGCGATCCGCAACGCGCAGACCACCAATTTCTGTTGACCGCGGGACAGGATCTCCGCGGCATTGTGTCCTCCCAGGCGAATTCGCAGATCCGCCCGTTGAGGCCCCGCCTGGGTGTGGCCCATCTGCTGATCACGCAGCAGGCTGGACGACAGCACCTCACTCAATTCGCGTTCCTTGTCCCAGCCCCGGTAATAGCTGAGCGTCAGGTCGTCGAGCTGGATGAGCTCGGCCAGAGTGCGCTCGAACTGGGGTTTCAAGGCCTGGATATAGGACCGGCGATACGCATCGATTTCGTCGCTCGCCGAGCATAATTCCCGGTCCCACGCAGCTTGCGAAGCACCGTCCAGTCTACCATGCCGGAGCCACGAGTTCCGCTGCCGCAGGGCCTTCTGCAGTCTTTGCCAGGCGACCATGAAGCGTTGTTCCACGTGGAACACACCCCAGTCGAGAAACTGCCGGCGAATCTTCGGCGCACCTTCCAGCAAACGGAAACTGTCCGGATTGATCAGCTGCAGCGGCAAGGTCTCGGCGAGCTGTGCGGCACTGCGTGCATTCTGCCCATCGATACGAATCTGGAACTCGCCCTGGCGATCCCGTGAAACACCCAGGCTGCTATCGAAGCCATTCCCCAGACGTACCTGTCCGAACACCGTGCAGGCCGGTTCTTCGTACTGGATGACAGGTTGCAGACGCATGCTGCGGAACGAGCGCGCGAGGCCGAGCAGATGGATGGCTTCCAGCACGCTGGTCTTGCCGCTGCCATTTTCGCCGTAGAGGATATTGATGCGGGGGGAGGGGGAGAAGGTCACCGGGTGCAGGTTGCGCACCGCGGTGACCGAAAGGCGGGTAAGGGACATCGATACGCGTCAGAGGCGCATCGGCATGACGACGTAGGCAGAATCGTCGTTGTCCGCTTCCTGCAGCAGCGCACTGCTGTTGGAGTCAGAGAGAATCATGCGTACCTGCTCGGTACCCATCACACCCAGGACGTCCAGCAGGTAGCTGACGTTGAAGCCGATTTCCAGGCTGCCACCGTTGTAATCGACCTGCACTTCTTCTTCCGCCTCTTCCTGCTCCGGGTTGTTCGCCTGGATCTTCAGGAGGCCATTGGAAAGCTGCAGACGGATACCGCGGTACTTCTCGTTGGAAAGAATCGCAGTACGGCTGAAGGCTTCGCGCAGCACCTGGCGATCACCGATCACCAGCTTGTCACCGCCTTTGGGCAGCACACGCTCGTAGTCGGGGAACTTGCCGTCCACCAGCTTGGAGGTGAAGGTGAACTCGCCGGTGGTCGCACGGATGTGGTGTTGGCCAAGAACGATGGAGACTTCGCCGTCCTGTTCAGTGAGCAGACGAGCCAGCTCCAGGATGCCTTTACGCGGCACGATCACCTGATGGCGATCCTGTGCTTCCGGCACGCCATTGCTCAGCGAGCACATGGCCAGGCGGTGACCGTCGGTAGCCACGGCGCGCAAGGTACCGCCACCGACCTCCAGCAGCATGCCATTGAGGTAGTAGCGAACATCCTGCTGCGCCATGGCGAAGCTGGTGCGATCGATCAGGCGACGCAGCTTGCTCTGCACCAGGCTAAAGGTCAACGAGCCGGGGCCTTCTTCCACAGTGGGGAAGTCATTGGCGGGCAGGGTGGAGAGGGTGAAGCGGCTGCGGCCGGCTTTCACCAGGAGCTTCTGCTCGTCGACACGGATATCGATCACGGCATCGCTGGGAAGGCTCTTGCAGATGTCCATCAGCTTGCGCGCCGGCACGGTGATTTCGCCCGGCTCAGCGGCATCTTCCAGCGTGACACGGCCAACCAGTTCGACTTCGAGGTCGGTACCGGTGAGCGACAGTTGCTGACCTTCGACGACCAGCAGGACGTTGGAAAGAACCGGCAGCGTCTGGCGGCGCTCGACGACGCCAGCGACCAGCTGCAGGGGTTTCAACAGAGCTTCGCGTTGAATAGTGAAATGCATGGTCTAGTCCCTTGCCTCGTGAGGCTGCGTCAGGTGGTCAGAGTACGCAGCAGGTTCTTGTAGTCCTCGCGGATATCCGCGTCGGATTCCTTGAGTTGAGCGATCTTACGACAGGCGTGCAGCACCGTGGTGTGATCCCGACCGCCGAAGGCCACGCCGATTTCCGGCAGGCTGTGGTTGGTCAGTTCCTTGGAAAGTGCCATGGCTACCTGGCGTGGACGCGCCACCGAGCGCGAACGGCGCTTGGACAGCAGGTCGGCGATCTTGATCTTGTAGTACTCGGCGACGGTGCGCTGGATGTTGTCGATGCTGACCAGCTTGTCCTGCAAGGCCAGCAGATCCTTCAGCGACTCACGGATCAGCTCGATGGTGATCGGCCGGCCCATGAAGTGGGAGTGCGCGATCACACGTTTGAGCGCGCCTTCCAGCTCCCGCACGTTGGAGCGAATGCGCTGGGCGATGAAGAATGCAGCGTCATGCGGCAACTCGACCTTGGCCTGCTCGGCCTTCTTCATCAGGATCGCCACACGGGTTTCCAGTTCCGGCGGCTCCACGGCCACCGTCAGGCCCCAGCCGAAGCGGGACTTCAGGCGCTCTTCCAGGCCTTCGATTTCCTTCGGGTAACGGTCACTGGTCAGGATGACCTGCTGGCCGCCTTCGAGGAGGGCGTTGAAGGTGTGGAAAAACTCTTCCTGGGAACGCTCTTTGCGGGCGAAGAACTGGATATCGTCGATCAGCAGAGCATCTACCGACCGGTAGAAACGCTTGAACTCGTTGATGGCATTCAGCTGCAGCGCTTTCACCATGTCCGCGACGAAGCGCTCCGAATGCAGGTAGACGACCTTGGCATTGGGGTTCTTCTTCAGCAGGTGGTTACCCACAGCGTGCATCAAGTGGGTTTTACCCAGGCCGACGCCCCCATAAAGGAAGAGCGGGTTGTAGCCGTGCTTGAGGTTGTCCGCCACCTGCCAGGCTGCCGCGCGGGCCAACTGGTTGGATTTACCCTCGACGAAGTTCTCGAAGGTGAAGGTGCGGTTGAGGTAGCTGGTGTGCTTGAGCGCACCTTCTACCTGCACGTTGCGCTCGCTACGCACGGTAGCAGCGGGCATCGCCGCCGCCAGCGGATCGATCCCCGGGCTCGACTCGTCCAGATCGGCAATGGTCTGCACCGGCGCAGCCTGGATTGACTGGGGCTCGGAAACGGACACCGCAACGGGCGCCGGAGCAGCAGAGGACGCCGGGGCAACCGCCGGCTGCGCTACAGGCTGCACGTTGACCTGGGGCGTCGGCACCAGGGCAGGCCTTGGCGTGCGGCTACGGCGACTGCCGATCAGCAGCGAAATCGCCGGGATCTGGCCATTGCCACGCTCGCCCAGCAGCTCCAGCAGGCGGCCCATGTACTTCTCATTGACCCAGTCGAGTACGAAGCGGTTGGGTGCGTAGACGCGCAACTCTTCCCCCTCGGCCTCGACCTGCAAAGGTCGAATCCAGGTGTTGAATTGCTGGGACGGCAGCTCGTCGCGCAGAAGCTCCACGCACTGCTGCCAAAGTTCCACGGACAC